>CAWFFM010000014.1:0-616373 GCA_963815125.1 uncultured Actinomycetota bacterium | reverse complement strand
GAGGCTCGTTCATCGTATCCGGACATGGGGTCGGGCCCTGGACACGCGCCTGCGGGCGTTGCAGACCGACCCGCCCAGCGACCCGTACGCCGACGCGCTGCACATCGCTGACCAGCACCGACAGCGCCACGACACCGACCACCCGACGCTCGTACGCCGGCCCGACGGCACGCTCGTCGCGTACGACGACGCGTCCCCGGACACCCGGGTCTGCCGGCGGTTGGAGTGGTGGCGGTGACCCAGCCGACCGAACCGCGGCCGGTGCACGACGTACTGCTGTGGCGTTCCGCCCAGGCCGTACTCCAGCATCACCGGCCCGAACCCGCCATCGAGGCGCAGCGCTGCGCGCACTGCCACCAGCCGTGGCCGTGCCAGCCGTACCGGCTCGCCCGCGACGCGGAAGACCTTGCCCGCCAACCGAAGGCGCCGACATGGTGAGCGCCGGGGACCTGGTCGAACTCGGCCCCGGCTGCGGCGCCGTCTACACCGACACGGACCGGTTCCAGATCTTCCACGTGCAGCATCCGCCGGCACTGCCCGGCCAGGCCCGCATCACCGGACGCTGGTGGCCACCCACCGACAACCGTGAGGTGACGCTGACCGTACGGCTGGACGGCCTGCGGCTCATCGCACCCACCGAACCGGCGTGAGCCTGCCGGACCTCGGCGACGTCGTACACCTGCACCCACCCGCAGCACCCGGCCGCTTCCGCGTCATCGACGCGCAACCGGCCGGGCCGGGGCAGGTACGGCTCACCGGCTGGTACCTCGACGCCGACCCGATCACCGAACAGACCCTGCACCTGCCCGCCGCCGCGATCCGGTCCACCGACTGAACCGTCCCGGCCGCGGTACGAGCCGTGGCGCCGCGCGCACCCTCCCGCGCGCGGCGCCACACCCTCCACAAAGGACACCCATGGACCTCACGGCCACAGCACCCGCCACCACCTGCCGCTGGTGCGCCCAACCCATCCGCCGCATCACCCTCGACGACCGCACCACCTGGGTACACGCCGGCCCCGGCGGCGCCTTCCCCTGCCGCGACCCGCTCTGCGGCATGTGCCTGCCCACCCAGGCCACCCCCGCCCGCACCACCCCGACCACGTACGCGCCGCCGCCGTCACCCGCCGCGCCACCTCCGACGCCGCTCCCGTCACCCGCCGCCCACCTCCGCGCCGCCTCCCGTCCACCCGCCGCGCCACCTCCGCGCCGCCGCCCGCCACCCGCCGCGTTACGTCCGCGCCGGTCGTGGCGCTGCGCCGAGCACCGGCATCCGTACCCGCACCGCTCGACCCCACGCGTCCGCCGCTCGCGCCGGTCGTCGCACTGCGCCCCGCCCGGCACCGTTCCGTACGCCCCGCGCACGCGGACCGCCGTCTCGACCCGCCGCGCCGCAGCCTCCGCTCGCTGCTACGCCGCCGCCGGCCCACCCGGCACGACAGCCTGCAACGACTTGCCGCGCTCCGTACCCCCGCCCTTCGTACCCCCGCCGTCCGTACCGCCGCCTGAGGAACTGACCACAGTGGACACTGACGAACTGACCCTCGCCTCACCCGCCGGCATGCTCGCCCACGTACTCAAGGCCTACTCCACGCATCCCGTCGACCTCACGTACGCCGCGCTCGACAAACTCCGCCTGCCCACCACCCGCACCAACACCACCGGCGTACACCACGCGCTCCAGGCCGTACAGACCTGGATGCACCGCACCAACGCCCGCCCCGGCGTCGACCCCCGCGACATCATCGACGTCCTCACCCACCTCAACCTCACCCACCACCCCGACGCCGTACGCGACGTCGCCGACACCACCGTCGCCCAGCTCCTCGCCTGGATCTGGGGCGACCCCGTCTGCACCGCCACCGGCCGCCGCGCCCAGGTCGCCCACCACCTCGGCTACACCTGGGACACCGACGACGGCTACCCCAACGGCCCCTACACCACCACCATCCTCTGACCCACCACCCACACCGTCCGCTGCCGGCCGCCCGCCCCGGTTCTGTGGTCAAGATCCGTAGTACTGGTCGCGCAGCCCCGCGTTGCCGCGCGGTTTGCCGGAGTACCGCGTGGCGGGCGGCCCACTGCTCCAGATCTTGTACGGCCCAGGTCGCACGGCAGCACCCCGCAGCCCCATCCATCACGGAACACCGAAGCACCCGCGTCTTGAACAGCGGTCAAGATCTGCGGCAGCGGACTCCCAGCCCCGCGCAACCGTGCCATGTGCCCGAAACAGCGTGGCTCCCGGCCCGCTGCCGCGGATCTTCGGGCACCGGGTAGCCCACCACCGGGTAGCCCACCGCCGTGCCGTCCACCGCCGCGGCCCGCCGCGGCAGCCCGCCGCCTGCGCCGTGCCGTCCACCGCCGCGGCCCACCGCCGCGGCCCACCGCGGCAGCCCGCCGCCTGCGCCGAGCTGCCGCGAGCGTTGTGTCTGGTCTGAGCGGAGATAGCGGGAAATTGGTGATTGACGGCACCCGGGCCAAGAGCTACAGTTTCAAAACTGTAAGGAAACTTTCCTAAGAGTTGGGTACCTGCCCCGTACGACGCCCGACTCGACTGGTCGCAACAGATCCGTGCCCGCCCCGGGCACGTCCGCCCCACTCCCCACCAGGAGGATCTGTGCCCGGACCCGCCCGGGTGGCCTGCGCCGTGGCAGCCGGTCTGCTGTTCGCCGGAACCGCCGCGACATCCGCGTACGCCACCCAACGAAGCGACGCCACCCCACCGAGCCAAGCCACCCCACCGAGCCACGCCGCCCCCACCGACAACACCACCCGAGCAGCCGCACCCCACGCGGCGCTCCCCACCAACTGGTACGCCGCCGCCCCGTACCTGATGCCCGCCAGCAACAACCCGCCCGACCCGGCCGCCATCATGGACGCCACCGGGCAGAAGGCGTTCCAACTGGCGTTCATCCTGGCCGGCGGCGGCTGCACGCCCGCCTGGGACGGCACCACCCCGATCGACCAGGCCGGCAGTATCCAGGCCGCGATCGACACGATCCGCGCCAAGGGCGGCGACGTGTCCGTCTCGGTCGGCGGCTACAACGGCACCAAACTCGGCCAGACCTGCGCCGACCCGGCCTCCACGGCAGCGGCGTACCAGCAGGTCGTCTCGCACTACGGGCTGCACGCCATCGACTTCGACCTGGAGGAGCCGGAGTACGAGAACTCCACGGCCATCGCCAACGAACTCGGCGCCGCGAAGATCCTGCAGCAGAACAACTCCGGCCTGTACGTGTCGGTGACCATGCCGGGCACCACGGCGGGCACCGGCTGGTTCGGTACGCAGCTGCTCGACCAGGCCAAGGCGATCGGCTTCACCCCGTCGAACTTCTCGATCATGCCGTTCGACGGTGGCTTCAACGGCGGGTCCAGCCAGACCGCCGCGCTGGAGGCGTTCCACGGGCTGCTCACCCAGCACATGGGCTGGGACTCCGAGTTCGCCTACCAGCACGAGGGCATCTCCGGCATGAACGGCCGGACCGACGCCGCCGAGTACTTCCGGCAGGCCGACTTCCAGACCGTGCTGGACTACGCGCTCGGCCACCACCTCGGCCGGTACACGTACTGGTCGGTCAACCGGGACCGCGAATGCAACCCGCCGGAGAACGGCCAACTGTCCGGCTCCTGCTCCAGCGTGACCCAGCAGACGTGGGAGTTCACCACGTACACGACCGCGTTCGCGAACCAGACCACGGTGGTGAACCCGCCCACCGATCCGGGTGGCGGCGGTGGCGACGGTTCCTGCACCGCGGCGGCCTGGAGTTCCAGTGCGGTGTACGTCGCCGGCGACAAGGTGACCTACCAGGGCCACACCTGGCAGGCGAAGTGGTGGACGCAGGGCGAGACGCCGCGGGTGTACGACGGCGGTCCCTGGTCCGACCTCGGTGCCTGTACGTCCGTCGCGGCACGCACCGCGGCGACCGGCGCACCGGACGGCGCACCGGCCGGCGCGCCGGACACCGTGCCGGTGTCGTACCAGACTGCCGGCCCGCGCCCGGCAACTGCGCCGGTGGCCCGGCACACCCAGGTCGACGGCGGACAGTCCGGCTACATCAACGGCTCCGGTGACGGCGGCTCCCGGGTCATCTACTTCGACCAGTGGGGCATCTACCAGAACGCGTACTACCTGAAGAACCTGGACAGCTACGCGGACAACCTGGACTACATCCTGTACGACTTCGCCAACATCGACCCGAACAGCAAGACGTGCTTCGAGGCGAACAAGGCCACCGACCCGGACCCGGGCGGGGAGAGCGACCCGAACGCCGGGGACGGCGCCGGTGACCAGTTCGCCGACTACCAGAAGTCGTTCGGCGCGGACATCAGCGTGGACGGCCAGGGCGACGTGTGGAATCAGCCGATCGCCGGCAACTTCAACCAGATCAAGAAGCTGAAGGCCCGGCACCCCAACCTGAAGGTGCTGCTGTCCATCGGCGGCTGGACCTACTCGAAGTACTTCTCCGACGCGGCGGCCACCAGCGCGTCCCGGCAGAACCTCGTCAGTTCCTGCGTGGACATGTTCCTCACCGGCAACCTGCCGGCGTCCGGCGGCTACGGCGGCCCGGGCACCGGCGCCGGCATCTTCGACGGGTTCGACATCGACTGGGAGTACCCGGCCTCCGACGCCGGGCACCTCGGCAACCACACCAGCCCGGCGGACACCGCGAACTACACGGCGCTGCTCGCCGAGTTCCGTACGCAGCTCGACGCGTTCGGCTCGGCGCACGGCGGCAAGCACTACGCGCTGTCCGCCGCGCTGCCCGGCGGCCAGGACAAGATCGCCAAGATCCAGACCGACCAGGTCGGCCAGTACCTCGACTTCGGCGACGTGATGAGCTACGACATGCACGGCGCCTGGGACGCCACCGGCCCGACCAACCTGCAGGACCCGCTGTTCCCGTCGGCCGACGACCCGTCCCCGCCAGTACCCGGCGGCACCCAGCAGTACGACACCGACACGATCCTGAAGGCGTACACCGTCGGGGATCCGGAGTACGGGATCCCGGGCGGCTTTCCCGCCGAGAAGCTCACCCTCGGGCTGCCCATGTACTACCGGGGCTGGACCGGCGTGCCGGCCGGTAGCCGCAACGGACTGTACGGCTCGGCCACCGGCCCTTCGGCGCCGCAGGTGCTGTCCGGCAGCGTGCCCGGTACCGCACTGCAGAAGGAACTCGACTCGCTCGGGTTCCTGTCCGGCGGCAAGGAGTTCTACGACAGCCAGCGGATGGCCGGCTACTACTACGACGGCTCGACGCTGTACACCGGCAGCACACCACAGTCCATTGTGGACCATGTGGCGTACGCGAAGTGCAATGGACTGGGCGGAGTGATGATGTTCTCCGCCTACGACGAGGCACCGACCAGTCAGCCGCTGCTGGAGAAGATCATCGCCGAGACCGCCAAGGGCAGGCCCGCCGACTGCTCGAAGTACGCCACCGACACCTGGGGAACCTTCGGCCCACCGGCCTGACCCGCGGTTCTGGCCCGCGGCCTGGCCTTCCGGCCCGACCCACGGTTCTGGCCCGCGGCCTGACGCACGGCCCTGACCCGCTGACCGCGGCGCCCCGCCGGAGCAGCAACTCCGGCGGGGCGCCGGACCCGAACGGAGCGCGCCCATGTCCCGCAGAAACCTCCCGTCCCGACTCCTCCGCCTCGCCGGCGCGGTATTACTGACCGGCGGCGGCCTGCTGTCCGTCGCCGGTAGCGCGGCGAGCGCCGACCCCGGTGCCACCGCGACCCCGGCCGCCACCCACGCCGGCCACGACCTCACCGCCGACCTGCCCCGGCACGTACTGACCGGGTACTGGCAGGACTTCTACAACGGCGCCACCGCACTGCGGCTGTCCGACGTACCGACCTCGTACAACCTGATCGCGGTGGCGTTCGCGACCGCCGACCCGGCCACCCCCGGCGCGGTCACCTACTCCGTCGACCCGGACCTCGCCTCGCACCTCGGCGGCTACACCGACCAGGACTTCACCGCCGACGTGGCCACCGCACACGCCCGGGGGCAGAAGGTCATCCTGTCCGTCGGCGGCCAGAACGGCACCATCAGCGTCGGCGACTCCACCGCCGCCGGCAACTTCGCCGCCAGCATCACCGGCCTGATGAGCCGGTACGGCTTCGACGGCGTCGACATCGACCTGGAGAACGGCGTCAACTCCACGTACATGGCGCAGGCCCTGCACCAGATCGCGTCGACCGGCGGCGCCGGCACCATCATCACGTTCGCGCCGCAGACCATCGACATGCAGTCCACCGGCATGGAGTACTTCAAACTGGCCCTGGCCACCAGGGACGTACTCACCATCAACAACATGCAGTACTACAACTCGGGCAGCATGAACGGCTGCGACGGCGGCGTGTACAGCCAGGGCACCGAGGATTTCATGACCGCGCTCGCCTGCATCCAGCTCCAGGGCGGCCTGGCCGGCTCCCAGGTCGGACTCGGCCTGCCGGCATCCGGCTCCGCCGCCGGCGGCGGCTACGTCTCACCGTCCACAGTGAACAATGCGCTGGACTGCCTGGCCACCGGTACGAACTGCGGCAGCTTCCACCCGTCGCAGACCGCGCCGGACATCCGGGGCGCGATGACCTGGTCGATCAACTGGGACGCCAGCAACGGCTACCAGTTCGCCAACACGGTCGCCCCGCACCTCGCCCAGCTTCCCTGAACCCGACCCCCCTTGGCCACTCAACGAAGCCACGCCACCCCACCAAGCTACGCCGTCATTTTCCCCGAATCAGCGCTATGTCCGCTTCGTTCCAGCGGACATTCGGGGAAAATGCACCATACGACGCCTCCCGAGGGTCATTTTCCCCGAATGTACCTTGAGGAAATCGGACGAAACGTCTATTCGGGGAAAATGCCTGCAGGGGGAGGTCGGGCGAAACGTCCATTCGGGGAAAATGCCCGCCGCGGGGGTGAGCGGGGACGCCGGACGCGCGCGGAAAGAGCAGCGCGTCCGGCGTCCGGAACCTACTTGGCGGTCTGCGCGGCGATGACGTCGCGCAGGTCGCGGCGTTCGATCGCGGCGGCCATCAGGTCCGGGAAGGCGTCCGGGGTGCAGGCGAACGCCGGTGCGCCCAGCTCCGACAGCGCCGCCGCGTGCTCGTGGTCGTACGACGGCGCCCCGTCGTCGGACAACGCCAGCAGCACGATGACCTGCACACCCGCCGCCTTCATCGCGGCGACCCGGGACAGCATCTCGCCCTTGATACCACCCTCGTACAGGTCGCTGATCAGTACGAAGATCGTGTCGCGCGGCCGGGTGATCAGTGTCTGCGAGTACGCGATGGCCCGGTTGATGTCGGTGCCGCCGCCCAGCTGCGTGCCGAACAGCACCTCCACCGGGTCCGACAGCTGGTCGGTCAGGTCCACCACCTCGGTGTCGAACACGACCAGCGACGTACGCAGTGAGCGCATCGAGGCGAGCACCGCGGAGAACACGCCCGAGTAGACCACCGAGGAGGCCATCGAACCGGACTGGTCCACGCACAGCACCACGTCACGCTGGATGGCGGTGGCGCGCCGGCCGTACCCGATCAGCCGTTCCGGCACGATCGTGCGGTACTCCGCCTGGTAGTGCTTGAGGTTCGCGCGGATCGTACGGTCCCAGTCGATGTCGGCGTGCCGGGGCCGGTTGATCCGGGCGGCCCGGTTCAGCGCGCCGCCGACCGCAGCCTTCGTACGCTGCGCGATCCGTTTCTCCAACTCGTCGACCACCGCGCGGACCACCCGTCGGGCACCCTCGCGGGCCTTCTCCGGCAGCGCCCGGTTCAGGCTCAGCAGCGTGCCGACCAGATGCACGTTCGGTTCGACGGCGTCCAGCATCTCCGGCTCGAACAGCAGACTCTCCAGGTTGAGCCGGGAGATCGCGTCCTGCTGCATGACCTGTACGACGCTGGTCGGGAAGTATTGCCGGATGTCGCCCAGCCAGCGCGCCACGTTGGGTGCGGACCCGCCGAGCCCGGCGCTGCGCCGACCGCCGCCGCCGTTTCCGTCGCCCCGCCCGTAGAGCGCGCCGAGCGTACGGTCGATCGCCACGTCGTCGCCGGTCAGCGCGCATCCGGTGCCGTCGGAGTCACCGCCGAGTATGAGTCGCCACCGGCGCAGCCGCTCCTCGTCGCTGATGCCGGTCGGCCCGGGACCGTCGGGCGTTGTCGGGTCTGTGGTCATCGGGCCGCCACCTCCAGGCCGAGCAGTCGTACAACGGTGTCCAGCGGGACGGCGCCACGGTCCGGGTCGTACGACTCCTCGTCCGGACGACCGCCGGTGTCGACGACGCCGCCGACGCCGCCGCGCTTGACCTGTTCGCCGATGGCGCGGCGTTCCGGTGCCGCGAACGCGCCGAACGTACGCCGCAGCAACGGCAACGTGGCGACGAACGAGTCGGCCGGGATCGCCGCCAACCACCGGTCGAGCAGCCCCAGCAGGGCGCGGTCGTGCACCAGCAGCAGGCCGCCGCCGGACAGGAATCCCGCCACCCAGGAGGCACCGTGCCCCGGTGCCACACCGACCGTGAGTACCAGCCCCATCCGGCGGGCGGTCTCCTCGATGTCCAACCGGCCGGTGTCGTAGAGGATGCGGGTCAACCGTCCGGACAGCACGCCGTTCAGATCGTCACGGCCGGCCAGCCGGCCGAGCGTGTCCAGCCACCGGCCACGCAGCTCGTCACCCCGCGAGGCGGCAGCATCGGCACCGGCGTCGTCGGCGAGCAGACCCAGGGCGGTCTGCACATTGTCGATGTGCGTGGCCAGACGCTGCGCCGCGTCGTCGTCGAGCCCGACCACGGCGGCGGGCAACCCGGCACAGGACCGTACCAGCAGACCCGTCGTCACTGTCCACAGTGCACCGACATCGGTACCGCGGACGTCGCCGTAGCGCATCGTGCGTACCAGCGCCGGTATCGCGGCCAGCAGGTGCGCCACGTCGGAGTCGGCCGCGACCCGGTCGTCCAGCGCGCGCAGCACCGGCGGCAGCGCCGAGGACAGACCGGCCAGCAGACACTGCTCCACCAGGCCGGTCAGCGTCGCCAGATCCCCGGCCGCGGCAGCGGTCTCCCGTACCTTGGCGTCGGCGGCCGAGTGCACCGTGGTGCCGTACGCGCCCGCCTCCACCAGATCCACCGCGAAGTCCGGCTGCCAGGCCAGCTGCCAGGTCTCCCGGAAGGTGCCCTTGCCGCCACGGCCGGTGGGTGTACCCCACTCGATGCCCAGCAGGCCGAGCCGATGCAGCAGTTGGCTGCGGCCCAGGTCCATGTCCTTGCGCAGGTCCAGGTCGTGCTCCTTGACCAGCGCGGTCGGCTTGAGTCGGAGCCTGCGCTGCTCGCCCGCCAGGTCCGCGGCCAGCGGCGTCATCGGCACCTCGGCCGGTACGGTGCCGAGCTGCTCACCCACGATCAGCTTGTCGGCAACGAGCTGCAACAGCACCTCGTTGCCGTCGCACATCACCGACAGGGTCGCCTCGGTCAGCTCGTCCAACCCGGCGAGCGGCCGACCGCGCAGCGTGGCCAGCGCCTCGGCGAGGCGTACCGCCTCGATCACGTGCGCGCTGGAGATCGGTACGTCCTCCTCGCGCAGCACCCGGGCCACCTCGACCAGCCAGCGGTGTACGACATGGTCGGCGGTGGTGAACAGGTGGTGGTACCAGCCCGGTGAACTGACCCCGGCGCCGTAGCCACGCCAGGAGGCCAGCCGGCCGTGCGTCCACGGCACCCAGGTCACCGACGCCTTCACCTTCGGCAGACCCTTGAGCAGCGCGGTGTCCGCGGCCACCGTCGTACGCTCCGAGAGCGCCGGCACGTGCCAGGCCCCGCACACCACGGCGATCCGCTCGTACCCGGCCTTCTGGGCGCGCCGCAGCACGCCCCGCATGTACGCCTCGCGGACCGCGTCCCGCTGCGCGTGCAGCTGGTCCGGGTGAGCCTCCCGTACCGCCGCCATCGCCTCGGCCAACGCAGGGAACGGCGGTACGCCGTCGAGCCGGTGCTCGATCACGTCGTCCCACCAGCGTTCCGCGTCGTCGTAGCCGGCGGCGGTGGCCAGCGCGCCGATCGGATCGATCCGTGCCCTGGTCGCCGCATCGGCGGCGGCGCCCGGATCCTCGTCCGCACCGGACGGAATCGGTGCCGGCGGAATCGCCCTCGGAGAGGGCGCGGTCGGACGGCTCGGAATCCACCGGGCCGGCCGGCTCGTCCGGCTGCTCGTCGTCCGCCGACTTCTCCTCGCGCATCGCGAGCTGGTGCACGGCCGGCAGGTCGCAGAACTGTACGGGCACGTCGTTGGCCACGCCGTAGCGGATCGCCTGCCACTCCGGCGAGAACACCGCGTACGGCCAGAACGCCGCCTTCCGCGGCTCGCCGTTGACATAGGCCAGCAGGGCGACGGGTGGCTGCAACGTCTCGTCGGCGGCGAACCGTACGAGCTCGTCGGCCTCCGGCGGGCCCTCGATCAGGATCACGTCGGGCTGCAGTTCGCGCAGTGCGCGTACGACCGCGCGGGCCGAACCCGGGCCGTGGTGCCGGATCCCGAGCAGCGTCACCTGCCCGGTGCCCGGCGCGGCGCGTACCGCGGTGTCGGTCGGGCTCACCGGCGCTCGCCCCGGGCCGCCCGGTAGAAGTCCTGCCAGCCCTTGCGCTCGCGTACCACGGTCTCCAGGTATTCCTGCCACACGACCTGGTCGGACACCGGGTCCTTGAGCACCGCGCCGAGGATGCCGGAAGCCACGTCGGCCGGCCGCAGCACGCCGTCACCGAAGTGCGCGGACAACGCGATGCCGTTGGTGAGTACGGAGATCGCCTCCGCGGTGGACAGGGTGCCGCTCGGCGACTTGAGCTTGGTCTTCCCGTCGGCGGTCAGGCCGTTGCGCAGCTCCCGGAACACCGTCACCACGCGGCGGATCTCCTCCATCGCGGTCGGCACCTCGGGCAGCTCCAGCGAACGGCCCAGCTGCTCGACCCGGCGGGCCACGATCGTCACCTCGTCGTCGGCCGACGCCGGCACCGGAAGTACCACCGTGTTGAACCGTCGGCGCAGCGCCGAGGACAGCTCGTTGACGCCACGGTCCCGGTCGTTGGCGGTGGCGATCACGTTGAAGCCCTTGGTCGCCTGCACCTCGTCGCCCAGTTCGGGAATCGGCAGCGTCTTCTCCGACAGGATGGTGAGCAGGGTGTCCTGGACGTCGGACGGCACCCGGGTCAGTTCCTCGACCCGGGCGATCTTCCCGTCGTTCATCGCGGTCATCACCGGGCTGCCGACCAGCGCCGCCCGGCTCGGCCCCTCGGCCAGCAGCCGGGCGTAGTTCCAGCCGTACCGGATGGACTCCTCGGCCGTCCCGGCGGTGCCCTGTACGAGCAGCGTCGAGTCACCGCTGATGGCGGCGGCCAGATGCTCCGACACCCAGGTCTTGGCCGTGCCCGGTACGCCGAGCAGCAGCAGCGCCCGGTCCGTGGCCAGGGTGGAGACCGCCACCTCCATCAGCCGGCGCGGCCCGACATATTTCGGGGTGATCTCCGTACCGTCCGGCAGCGTGTCACCCAGCAGGTAGTTGACCACCGCCTGCGGGGACAACCGCCAGCCCGGCGGGGTCGGCCGGTCGTCGAACTCGGCCAGCCGGGACAGTTCGCCCGCGAACTGCTGCTCGGCGTGCGGTCGCAGTACCGGGGTGCTGGTGGACGTGGTCACGCGAACTCCTCATGCATCTGTTGGCGAAGGGTGATCATGGTGCCGAGCTCTTCAAGAGCGGGATAGCCCCGCTCGGACGCCTTCTCGACCAGTGCCCGGGTCTCGTTGGCCAGGGCGACGGGCAGCCGTGGGCCGGCCAGCGCCACCCAGCGGTAGCTGTGGTAACCGAGCTTGGGGTACTGGCGCCGCAGCGTGGCCAGCACGGCCAGGCCCACCGCGACATCCCACGGCCCGGGGCAGTCGTCGAGAAGGTTGGCTATCCCCGCAGCGTGGCTGATGTGTTTGATCTGATCGACCAGGAAGCGGGTGCGCCGCTCGGCCGGCAGCATCGGCAGCAGGACGTTGGCCAGCCAGCCGGGTGTCTGCTTCTTCGGCAGGGACAACAGGGCGACCGCCCAGGCCGGGTCCCGTTCCCGTACGGTTGCCCGGGCCAGCCCCTCCAGCAGTACGTCACCGGGGCCGGAGACCTTCAGGGCGAGCAGCTTCTTCGGGTCCGGTTGCAGTGCCTGCCAGGTGCTCAGCGGGGCGGCGGTGATGATCTCCCGCAGCCATTCCTCCCGGTTGGTGACGGTCGGCTGTTTCTGCGCGATCAGCCCGTCCCGCCGCATCGCCGCGTCACACGTGTCCGGAGTGGACAGTACGAGGGTGCGGCCCTTGTCGTCGAGCTGCACGTACCGCAGTGCCCGCTCGGACATCCGTTGCTGGTAGGCAGATCCGGGCAGCTGGCCGAGCAGTCGTACGGCGACGACCCGCACCTCCTTGCGCCGGTCGTTGAGCGCCTTCTCCAGGAACTCCTCGTCGTCGGTGGACAGCCCCACCTCGAACGAGGTCAGCAGCAGGGCACGCGACGTGTGGTCCTCCGCGGACCACACCGCGGCGAGCTTCTCCCGGCCGGCGGCCGGGTCGGCGCCGCGTACCGCGCGCAGATAGTCCAGCCGTCGGCCGGGCTCACCGAACTGCCAGTCCTGCTCGTCGGCCGCCTCGCCGCTGCCCACCTCGGCCAGGTACTTCCAGTGCGGACTGTGCGCGGCCAGCCAGCGCAGCCGATGCCCGCCGACCGTGACGATCAGCGGACGCAACGAGGCGTCGTGCCGGCCCCGCTCCAGCAGACCGGGCAGCAGGGTGGCCGGGGCCCGCTGACCCCGCGCGTCGGCCAGCGACAGCCATTCGGTCAACAGTTCGGCGTTCCCGCCGTCGAGCAGCGTGGCCAGCCGGCGGCCGGCGCGCTCCGACACCAGCGGCCGGGTCTCGTCCGGCGCCGGGGCCGGCAGCGGCACCCCGCTGCTCGGCCTGATCCCGGCGCGCCGGTAGACCGTCGCCAACGCCGCCGCGTCCAGCAACGTGCCGGCCGGGTCACCGGAGCCGCCGCTCAGCCGGCCGGCCAGCGGCGTCGGTGCGCCCGCAGCGCTGTACGGCCTGCGCTCGGTGCCGACCAGCGCGGTGGCCAGCAGGTCGTCGAAGTACCCGGTCACTGCGAGATCCCTTCGGCGGTCAGCCAGGTCAACGGCCACAGGCCGCGCGGACACCATTCGGCGGCCACGGTCAACGGTCGGCCGCCACCGACCGCGACGGCCGGCCACGGGTCGCCGAACGAGGGGTCCAGCGGCAGGCCGGTGCCGTCCGGGGTGACCAGCTGCCAACGCCCGCCGTCGTGCACCGGGACGACTGCGGCGAGCAGCATCGGCCACTGCTCCAGCCACGGTTCGGCGGCCAGCGCGGCGGCGTACGAGTCCAGCGAGGTCGGGATGTCGTCGGCCGGGAACGGCAGCGGTACGGGCGCCTGCTCGGCGGCCGTGTGCCGGGTGCCGACCACGGCGCGCAGCGGCAGGGACCCCGGATAGAAGTGCAGATCGGCGTCGACCAGGGTGCCGGCGACCAGGTCGGCGGGGAGTGCCTGACCGGGCGCGGCGAACGCCAGAACCAGCGCGGAGCGGCCGGTGCTGGCGCCGCGCAGCCAGCAGCGTCGTACGGTCAGCTTGTCCTCGAACACGTCCCGGTGACCGAGCACCAGCCAGCGGTCCCGTACCGCGGGGGCGGCCAGCACCTCGTGCTGCGGTACGGGCAGACCGACCCGGGTGCGTACCGTCGCGGCCATCTGCTCCGGCAGCGTGTCGATCCGCTGGTACGCGGAGGTCAGCAGGCGCAGCATGCCCAGCTCGTCGAGCAACCGGCCGGGCCAGTCGGCGCCGCTGCCCGGCAGGTCGCCGAGCCGGCGTACCGTGCCCGCGACGGTCGGCGCCTGCGCGTCCACGAGCCGGGCCGCCGGCGACTCCCAGTGCTGGTAGGAGGCCTGTTCGGCGCTGGCGAGACCGTTGCGGACCTGGTCGTGCAGCCACCGGTCGAGGTCGACGAGACCGGCCGCTACGCGGTCGGCTCGCTGCTGCGCGCGGCGTTGTGCGGCCTTCGGGTCGGCCGGTTCGGCGGGCCGTTCCCGGTTGACCGCGCGGGCCTTCCGGCCGGCCCGCCACTCCTCGACCCAGTCCGGCACCCCGGCCTCGGAGACCTGCCCGGCCGACCACAGCAGCAGCAACGCCAGGGTGTGCTTGCACGGGAACTTGCGGCTCGGGCAGGAACACTTGTACGCCGGCCCGGTCAGGTCCACGCACGCCTGGTACGGCTTGGCACCGCTGCCCTTGCACAGGCCCCACAGCGCCGGCTCGTCGCCGCCGGAGGCGCCGGTCCCGGACCACGGGGCGGTGCTGGCGAGCTTGCGGGCGGCCTTCTGCGACGACGCGTCGGGCGCCAATGCTTCGATCTGGTCGGTACTCCACCTGTCCGGCATGGTTCGGCACACTAGTGACACCGGGTGACAGAAATGCTGTCGGTACCCCGGGCGGGCCCTCGGTGGCCGGGTCGCCGGTCACCGGGCGGTGTCGAAACGGCGAGCTGACGGATTGGCGACATCGGCCTGTCGGGGTGCCGGCGTACGCTCGACCCGCAGAACTGTCTCCACCGGGTCATGTGCCGACTTGTGCGTAGATTCGTGTACGGAGCATCGGAGGGGCGTCGACCGGCCCCGTCGTCGTGACAGGAGGTGGGCAGTGCTGGTGCCCGGCCTGAGCGATCTGGTGCCCATCGCGCGCGGCGGTTACTCCACGGTCTACCGGGCCGAGCAGGTCTCGGTGGGCCGCGAGGTCGCGGTGAAGGTCGACAACAGCACCCTGGACACCGAGCTGGACCGCCGCCGTTTCCGGTACGAGGCCCGGGCCAACGGCCGCGTCTCCGGCCACCCGCACGTGATCGACCTGTTCGACGCCGGGGTCAGCGACGACGGGCACCCCTACCTGGTGATGGAGCTGTGCACCGGCTCGTACACCGACCGGGCCGGTGAGCTCTCCCCGGCCGCGGTGTGCCTGATCGGCACCCGGATCGCCGACGCGCTGGCCGCCGCCCACGAGGCCGGTGTGCTGCACCGGGACGTCAAACCGGGCAACATCCTCAGCACCCGGTTCCACACCCCGGTGCTGGCCGACTTCGGCCTGGCGGTGCTGCTGGACCAGCGGGACGGCCGGGAGGCGCTGGATCCGCTCACCCCGGCCTACGCGCCACCGGAATCGGTCGAGCTGGGTGCCGGCGCGTCACCGGCCGGCGACGTCTACTCGCTGGCCGCCACGCTCTACGCGCTGTCCGCCGGGCATCCGCCGCGGCTGCCGGAGGCCGGCGTACCGACGTTCGCCGCGTTGCTGGAGCTCTACCAGCTCCCCGTACCGGACCTGCCGGACGTGCCCGGCGAACTGCTCGACGTGCTGCGGCAGGCGCTGCGCAACGACCCGGACGAGCGGCCGACCGCAGCCGGATTCCGTGACCTGCTGGCCGATGTCCGGCTGGACCGTTCGGACGCCGCGTCGATCAGCGGATGAGCGCCGGCACGGTCAGCGACCGTACGGCATCCGACCGGGTCAGTTCGGTGGCGGTCAGCCGCAGCGTCGTACGCAGCTCGGTGACGGTCACCGTGTCGGTGGATTCCCCGCGCATCCGGGCCTTCGCCCACGCCAGCACCGGCCGCTCCACCAGCCGGTAGGACAGCTCCACCGCGACGTACGCGAGGACCAGCGCCCACACCGTGCCCAGCGCGCCGAGGTCGTGGCCGAGTACCGCCTTGATCGCCGTGCCGGGCAGCAGGTTCCACAGGTAGAGCCCGTACGACACGACACCGATGCGCACCAGCGGCCGTACCGACAGCAGCCGGGCGAGCCGCGAGTCCGGTCGCTGTACGACGCTGCCGATCAGTACCGCCGCCGCGGCGCCGGCCACCGGCAGCCCCCAGACGCTCAGCGCGGACCAGCCGATACCCAGCTGCGGGTCGGCGTAGCAGACACCGAGTACGGCCAGCCCCAGCCAGCCGAGCGCTCCCGCCGCGGGCAGCCGGTACCGGCGCAGGAACAGGGCGAGCAGGCAGCCGACGGCGAGCGCGTCCATCCGGGTGAAGGTCGAATAGTAGAGAAAGTCGTGCCACCGTACGGAATGCGTCAACCAGATCCGCAGCGCGGTGGCCGTGGCGATGAGCAGTACGGCGGTTGCCGCCGCGGCCACGTCCGGGTGCCGCAGTGCCCCGGCGACCCGCCGCCCGAGCTGTCGGCGCCGCGTACCGCCCGGTGCCCGGTTCCGGCGCCAGGGGAGCCGGCGCCCGGTGCGCAGCCAGCACAGCAGCGGCGGCCAGAGCAGGTAGAAGTGCTCCTCCACGGACAGCGACCAGCTCCAGGTGATTGTGCCCATCTTCGACCAGAACCCCTGCACGATGCTGCTCAGGTAGAACAGTGCCGGCAGAACGGTCGCGGCCATCTCGTACCCGCCCTTGCGGGGCCACCAGAACAGCGTGTGGAACACCAGCAGGAGCAGCAGCGCGGGCATCAGCCGGGCGGCGCGGCGCAGGTAGAAGCCGCGCAGGTCGATACGGCCGGTACGGTCCTGTTCGGCCCGCAGCAGCGTGGTGATCAGGTAGCCGGACAGTACGAAGAACACCGTCACGCCGAGGTGCCCGCCGGGCAGGACGGCCGGCAGCGCACCCCAGCCGGAGGCGTGCAGCCAGACGACGCCGAGGATGGCCAGCGCCCGTACGCCGTCCAGTGCCGGCCGGTAGCCGAGCCGGCTGCCGGTGGGCACCGCGCGCTGCGCCATCGTGATACTCCTCCCGGGTACCGGACGGCCCGGCCGGCGGCACGACGCCAGGCGTACGACGGCGGGGGTGCCGGAGACGTCTCAGTCCCGGACTACCCGGTCGGTCGGGCGCCGAAACGCCGGCCGGAGCGGGCGTGGCGGGCCGGCGGTGCAGGGCCGGGAGACCGTGCTCCGGGCAATCGTGCTCCGGGCAATCGTCATCGGGGCAACAGGAAGCCCCGGGGAGGATGCCCTCCCTCGGGGCTGTTTCGTCGCCGGTCCGGTCGACGGTGGGGCCACAACCCTGACCGGACCGGTGCGCCGGACCTCTGCCCGGCGGCGTCGAGATGACTTCAGCGGGCCCGGCGGGCCAGGCGCTCCGGGTCCAGGATGATGACGCTCTTGCCGTCGAGGCGCAGCCAGCCGCGGGACGCGAAGTCTGCCAGTGCCTTGTTGACCGTCTCCCGGGACGCGCCGACGAGCTGCGCCAGCTCCTCCTGGGTGAGGTCGTGGGTGACCCGCAGGACGCCACCGTCCCGGGTGCCGAACCGGCCGGCCATCTGGAGCAGGTTCTTCGCCACCCGGCCGGGCACGTCGGTGAAGATCAGGTCGGCGAGCGCGTCGTTGGTCCGCCGGAGCCGGCGGCCGAGCACCCGCAGCAGCTGTTCGGCGATCTCCGGGCGGTTGGTCAGCCACGGACGCAGCGCCGCCTTGCGCAGCCGGGCGAGGCGCAGGTCGGTCACGGCGGTGGCGGTGGCCGTACGCGGACCCGGGTCGAACAGCGAGAGTTCGCCCATCATGTCGCTGGGCCCCATGATCGCCACGAGGTTCTGCCGGCCGTCAGCGGCCCGACGCCCCAGCTTCACCTTGCCGGAGAGCACGATGTAGAGGCTGTCGCCGGGTTCGCCCTCGGTGAACAGAACGTCGCCCTTGCGTATCTCCAGCGTCTCCAACTCTTTGGCCAGTGCCTCGGCTGCTTCCGGGTCGACACCCTGGAACAGGCCAGCACGTGCGAGTACGTCTTCCATCGTGCACCTCCACCCCGCAGCCGGCGCTGCGCGGTTGAGTCTAGGCGTACCGACGCCGCACAGGTACGCGCAATGTCGATAAGCCGTCAGCTTCGTGGTCGCCGGTCCGGGTTGTGTCCTCGCCGGTCTACCACCGATCTTGCCGCATCACCAGTTCCCGTGGTCGGCCGGGCCGGTCTGTCCGGTCGGTCGACGTGCCCAGTGACCGTACGTATTCGCAGATGACTGACCGTGTCCTGACTTTTTCCCGGGTCCGGCTGGCCGTGGGCCTCCAGGCTGGGGGTCCACGGGTCGACGGCGGTTCTTTCCATCGACCTGCGCCGATGGAACATCCTGTCACTGTCCGTAGGTTCTGCCATCTTTGACCGGATGCGACAATTTTCTCCAAACATACCTTTTCATTTACTGCGATCAATAGCCGAACGGAAAGATCTGTCGGATCGCCGACCGGACCGGTTCCGTGGCGGATCGGCCCGGCGTCAGCGCGACGTCAGCAGATGGTCAGGCTCGTGGTGCTTAACTGGCCACGGTGGGCCCTCCCGGCCCAGTTCCGCGGTGCCCGGCGGGTCACCGCCCGGGTGTCACCCGCCGCCACACCGGTGGAACCGCGCCGAGGCCGGCGGTCGAGCGGGCCGTACGGCCAGTGCACACGCGGCCGGTACGGCGACGGGACGGGCGAGAAGAGGAGACGCGGCTCATGCCGGATCGGGTCACCGCAACTGCCGAGGACGGGCCACAGCTCGAAGGAACCCAGCCACCGTGGGACCCCGACACCCCACCAGGTGGGTACGAGCCGATCGCGGTCATCGGTGTCGGTCTCCGGTTCCCCGGCGGCAACGACACACTCCCCGGATTCACCGAGTTCCTGCGGTCCGGACGATCCGGTATCCGGCCGCTGCCCCGGGACCGCTGGGACGTCGACGCCCACACCTCGGACGACCCGGACGCCCCGGCGGCGATCCGTACCGCGGGCGGCGGATTCCTCGACCAGATCGACGAGTTCGACGCGAAGTTCTTCAGCATCCCGCCGAAACAGGCGCCGTACCTCGACCCGCATCAGCGGCTGCTGCTGGAGACCGCCTGGGAGGCACTGGAGAACGCCGGCACCGATCCGGCCGCCCTGCGCCACGGTGACGGTGCCGTCTACGTCGGGGCGACCCCGATGGACTTCATGCTGGGGCTGGCGTCGCTGCCGGTCGAGGCGTTGGACGGCAGAGTATCCACCGGCATGGGTGGCTTCTCGCTGTCCGGCCGGCTGTCCTACTTCCTGGGCTGGCGCGGCCCGAGCCTGACCGTCGACACCGCCTGCGCGTCGTCGCTCACCGCACTGCACCTGGCGGTACGGGGACTGCAGAACGGTGAGACGTCGATCGCGCTGTGCGGTGCCGTCAACGCCCTGCACGACCTGCGTACCTTCGCCATCCTGTCGAGAGGGAACATGCTGGCCGGGGACGGCCACTGCAAGGCCTTCGACGAGGCCGCGGACGGGTACGGCCGCGCCGAGGGCTGCGGCGTGCTGGCGCTCAAGCGACTGTCCGACGCCCGCCGGGACTCCGACACGATCCTCGCGCTCATCCGGGGTACCGCGATCGGGCAGGACGGTGAGAGCGCCGGAATGACCGCGCCGAACGGAATGGCGCAGGAGGGCGTGATGCGTGCCGCGCTGACGCACGCGCGGCTGAGCCCCGGCGACATCCAGTACATCGAGGCGCACGGCACCGGGACACCGCTGGGCGACCCGATCGAGATGGGCTCGATCAACGGCGTGTTCGGCGCCTCGCACGACACCGGCAACCCGGTCACGGTCGGATCGCTCAAGTCGAACCTCGGTCACATGGAGGCCGCGGCCGGGATCGGCGCCGTCATCAAGGTGATCAGCCAACTGCGGGCCGGCCAGCATTTCCCGCATCTCCTGCAGAACCCGTCCGGGCGGATCCCCTGGGACAGCTACCCGATCACCGTACCGAGGGAGTGCCGGACGTGGCAGGCGCCGGTACGGCGGGCCATGGTGAACGGCTTCGGGGTGGGCGGCCACATCGGCATCGCGGTACTGGAGGAGGCGCCGGCCGCCGCGCCGCGTGCTGCGGCGGACGACGACAGCGGTCACCTGTTCACCCTGTCCGCGAAGAGCGACGCCGCCCTCAAGCTCCAGGTCGAGCGCTACCAGGGGTATCTGGCTGAGCATCCCGAGATCCCGCTCGCCGAGGTGTGCTACACGCGCAACGTGGGCCGCGCACACTTCCGGTACCGGATGGCGGGCGTGGTCCGGGACCGCGGGCAGCTCGCCGAACTGCTGGACGAGCAGGCGGCCGTGCCCGGCACGACCAGGTCCGAGGTGTACCGCCGGGTGGCGCTGCTGTTCACCGGTTCCGGCTCGCAGTACGTCGGCATGGGAAGTGACCTGTACGAACGTTTCCCGGTGTTTCGCGCGCAGGTCGACGAGTGCGACCAGCTGCTCCGCCCGTACCTGGGCCGGTCGGTCGCGGACATCATGTTCGGTCGGGTACCGGACGCCGAGGAGGCGCTGGCCGGGACGCTGCACACGCACGCCGCGCTGTTCACCCTGGAGTACGCGCTGGCCCAGCTCTGGCTGTCGTGGGGGATCCGGCCCAACGTACTGATCGGCCACAGCGTCGGTGAGGTGGTGGCGGCGACCGTCTCCGGCCTGTTCTCACTCCCCGACGGCGTGGCCTTCCTCGCGACCCGCGCCCGGCTGATCGGGTCGGTGACCACGCCCGGCGGCATGGCCGCCGCCGCGGCATCGGCGGCCGACCTCGCCCCGCTGATCGAACCGTGGCCGGACCTTGCGATAGCCGCGATCAACGCTCCGCAGCAGTGCGTACTGTCCGGCGGGTCCGCCTCGCTCGGCGCCGCCACCGAGCTGCTGCGGGAGCGCGGCATCGACGTACGGCCGCTGGGGGTGTCGACCGCGTTCCACTCCCCGCTGATGGCCGGGATCTCCGACGATCTGCGGGCGTTCCTCGACGGCGTCGACTTCCACGAGCCGACCATGACGATCGTGTCCAACCTGACCGGGGACGTCGTACCACCACGGGAGATGGCCACGGCGGACTACTGGATCCGCCACCTCACCGAGGCGGTGGACTTCGCCGCCGGCATCCAGGCCGTGGGCAACCGCGGCAAGCACGTCTTCGTCGAGGTCGGCCCGTCCGCGACGCTCACGATGCTGGCACGGCAGTGCCTGCCGGACGGCCCGCACCGCTGGCTGACCTGCCTGCATCCCAAGGAACCTGCCGGCGCGACGATCAGCCGGGCACTGGCCGGGATGTACACGGCCGGGCTCAACCCGTCCTGGGTCGACGTGTACGCCGGTCGCCCGGTGTCCAAGGTCGCGCTGCCGTCGTACGCGTTCGACCGCCGTCGGTACTGGTTGCCCGCCCCCGCGGCCGATCCGGGCGGTGCGGAGCACCGGCTGCTCGGCCGCGAAGTCACCGGACCGGCGCCGGACACCCGGGTGTTCAGCACGCGGATCAGCGTCGGTAGGCCCGACTACCTCGGCGGGTACGTGCTCGGCGGGGAGGCGGTGCTGCCCGCCGCCGCGTACCTCGAAACGCTGCTGGCGCTCGCCGACGCGGTGTTCGGCGACACGACGCGGCCCATCGAGGAGGTCCGTTTCCACGAGGCGCTCTTCCTGACCGGCCGTGCCGTCGAGCTTCGTACCCGGGCCACACCGGGGGCCGACGGACGGCTGGCCGTGGAGATCGTCAGCCCGGTGCCCGGACCCGGACCCCGGATCGAGCGGCTGCACGCCACCGCCATCGTCGGTGCCGCCGGCGACCGGAGTACCGCGCCGACCGGGTCCGGGCAGGAGCTGGCCGGCCGGATCGCCGAGGTGGGTGAGCCGGACCAGATCACCGACGGAACCGACCTCTACACCCTGTACGCGCGGACCGGGCTGGTCTACGGCCCCCCGTTCGCCCGGGTACGCAGCGTCGCCCGGTACGGCGGGGACTTCGCGGTCAGCGAGCTGGACGGTCGGGACCTGGCCGCCGGGGAGTACCTGCCGCCGCCGGTACTCGACAGCGCGACGCACGCTCTCGCCGCCCTCCTCGGCGACGACCACGGCTACGTGGTGACGCGGGTGGCCCGACTGCGCATGTTCAAGAAGCCGCGGGCGGCGCGGTTGCGTGCGGCGCTGCGTACCGTTCCCGAGGACGACGGCGCCGGGTACAGCACCGACGTCCTGCTGCTGGAGGGTGACGAGCCGGTCATGGAGCTGTCCGGGATGGTCTTCCGCCGGCTGGCGCGGCGTACCGGCACCGGCACCGGGACCGCTGCGACTCCCGGCACCGAGGGCCGGACCCGGCCCGGCGTCGACCCGGCCACGCTGGCCACGATGACCCCGGTCGAGCGTTCCGTCGCCGTACGCGACCTGGTGTGCGGCGCCATCGCCGACCTGGTGGCCTTCGACGAGGTCAGCGCCGTCGAGTCGGACGCGACGTTCGTGGAACTGGGCATCGACTCGCTGCTGGCGATCAAGCTCACGAGCGTGCTGGAGGAGCGGTCGGGGCTGCAACTGCGTGCCTCCGAGGTGTTCGACCACTCCTCGGTGACGGGACTGGTCCGGCTCGTCGACCGGCGGCTGCCCGGCCCGGCCCGGAGCAGCGACGGATGACGGACGTGGGACAGGCCCCGGTGGATGTGACCCGGTGGCTGAAGCCGGCCGACCCTGACCCCGATGCCACGACACGGCTGTTCCTGCTGCACCACAGCGGCGGCAGCGCCGCGCTGTACCAGGACTGGTTCGCCCTGCTGCCCAGCGACGTCGCCGTGCAGTGCGTCCAACTGCCGGGTCGGCTGGAGCGCTACGCGGAGGCCCCGTACGAACGGATCGGGCCGCTGGTGGACGCGCTCGTGGAGGTACTCGGCGGCGAACTGGACGGGCGTCCGTACGCGCTGTTCGGGCACTCGATGGGGGCACTGGTCGCGTACCGGGTCGCGGTCGCGCTCGAACGCGCCGGGTGGCCCGCGCCGGCACTGGTCGCCGCGTCCGGCTGGTCCCCGGCGACGGCCGCCGTGTTCAGCGACCGGTCACCCGGTCCGTTCGACGACGCCGACATCCTCCGGGCGATGCGCACTCTCGGTTCGCTGCCCCCGGAACTCGAGGACAACCCGGACCTGCTGGCACTTGCACTGCCGGCGATGCGCGCGGACCTCGCGGTGTGCGCGAGCCACGACGACGACGCCGCCGTCGTCAGCTGCCCCATCGTGGCGTACAGCGGGCGGGACGATCCGCTCACACCACCCGACGACATGCGGTCCTGGGCCGACCGTACCCCCGACTACCTGGGTAACCGCGAGTTCCCCGGCGACCACTTCTTCCTCCGCCAGGAGACGCTCGCCGTCACCACCGACCTGGTGTCGCTACTGCGTCGGCATGCATCGCCGGAATAGGCCGGGGGCGCTCGCGGGTCTCCGGGCAGTGCACCTCGTACACGGGTCGGTGCCCGACACGACTGCTGCCCTTCAGGATCACCGGATCATGGTTGAGAATGGCCGCTTCACACTGGCGCAGGACCGGGGACGGCTCGATGCCCAGGTCGTCGGCGAGGCGCTGGCGGAACTGCCGGTACACGTTGAGCGACTCGGTCTGGCGGCCCGACCGGTACAGCGCGGTCATCAGCAACGCGCAGAACTGCTCGTTCAACGGTCGCTGCGCGAACACCGTGGTCAGCTCGGGCAGCACCGTGGCGTGCCGACCGCAGCGCAGCTCCAGGTCGTAGAGCAGGCTGAGCGCGACGTTCCTGGACTCGTTGTACTCCCTGGCCGCGCGCTGGCACAGCGGCCCACCGGTCAACCCACCGAAGACCGGCCCGCGCCACAGGTCGAGGCCCCGCCGCAGCTCGGCGATGTCGGACCGCAGGTCGCCGGCCCGGCCGCGTTCCGACCGTGCGCTGATCGTCTCGACGGTGTGCTGGAAGCGCCACGCGTCCAGTTCGGTGCGGTCCACCCGCAGCGTGTACCCGGAGGTGCAGGTCCCGAGCCGGGATCCGGTGGCGTCCGGTTCGAGCTGCGCAAGGCTCCGCCTCAGGCGGCTGACCTGCGCCTGCAGCGCGTTCTCCGCCCTGGCGGGGGGCGTGTTGGCCCATTGTTCCTCGATGAGGGCGTCGACCGTGACGACCGTGCCGCCGCAGACCAGCAGGGTTGCCAGCAGAGTCTGCTGCATCGTGCCCCCGGGCCGTGCGGTGCGGCCGTCGTCGCCGATCTCCACGGGGCCGAGCACAGAAAATCCAAGCATCGCGTCCCTCATCCGGCGCTGGGCTACCCACATCGCTTTCCCGGTCCGCCCGGAGAGCCCGACGGAATGCTGGCGCGGAGGAGCCGGCGGGGTGTCACGACTGCGCTCACAGCGGGAATTCCGCGACAGCCTTTCTCTCGCACCCAGCGCGTGCGTGGCGTCCGGGACGGCCCAGACTAACAACCTCGTACCAGTGTGGAACCGAAGTCAATGCCGAACAAAGATGTGCCCGGAGACGAAGCCATACATCCGGTGCGCCGGTTGCTATGTTGTATCTGGCCGGATAAGTCCGGGTCCTCCTTCGGCCGGATGCCACGTACCGTCCCCACGCGGTGTCGCGTAGGTCACCACGCCATGTGCGTCGGTGCGGTGCCGATCGTGTTCCGCGCCAGGACCGGCCGGCCCGTCAGGTGGGCGTCAGCATCCTGTCAGTCCGGCTTTGCTTTAATCGCTGCCAGCGGTACAGATCGAGCCGGGCCGCTGAGAATGTCGCCGGACCGCCAGGGATCGCCGAAGGTTCAGGGCTCGATGAGCGGCGGCAAGGAACGCGCGACCTCGAATGCGCACATGACCGTGTGGGACGCAAATACACGACGGCAGTACCGGCCGGGACAGCCGGCGTTGCCCACGGTGCGCGGAACCGCCTGGAATCGCGTACCGGAATGGAAACGGAGCACCTGATGACCGACGGTACGAGGACGATAGACCGGCTGCGCGAACTTCCCCTGTCCGAGCGTTTCGACGCCTTGGACGACGTGGTGACCGGCGAGTTCAAGAGCGCGCTGCTGATGACCGACGACGAGGAGTTCCCGAGGGACGAGAGCTTCTTCGACATCGGCCTCACCTCCCTGCGGCTCACCGAGATCAAGCAACGGCTCGACGAGCAGCTCGACTGCACGATCAGTGAGACCGAGCTGTTCAACCAGCCGACGCTGGACCGGCTGCTGGACCATCTGTGCACCGAGGTGATCCCCGAACTGTTCGTCGCCTCGACGAGCCAGTTCGCGGCGCGCCCCGCCGTCGCAGAGAGGGGATGAGCTCCGGATGAACGTTCCACACGACAGGACGATCCACGCTGCGGCCCGTCACCACGCGACCGTCCGGCCGGAGAGCCCGGCGATCCGCTACGAGGACCGGACGATCACCTTCGGAGACCTGGACCGGGAGAGCAACCGTACGGCGCACGCGCTGCGCCGCGCCGGCATCGGCCCGGGCGACCGGGTCGCCTTCCTCGGCAAGAACTCGCCCGCGTACTTCGAGATCGTGCTCGCCGTCGCCAAGTGCGGCGCCGTCCTGGTACCGATCAACTCGCAACTGACCGTTCCCGAGGTCGACCACATCCTGCGCGACTCGGGCGCCGCGCTGCTCTTCGTCGAGGAGGAGTTCCGCGCGGCGGCCGGGGATGCCCTCGCCGGGCTGACCGGGTTGCGGGAGACGGTCCTGGTCGGTCCACCGGACTCGCCGGGCGAGCTGCCCGGCTGGAAGGCCGGAGCCCCCGACGACGCCGTGGATCCCGGCACCGGCGCCGACGATCCGGTGGTGCAGGTCTACACCAGCGGCACGACCGGCCTACCCAAGGGCGTGGTCCTGGCGCACCGCAGCATGTACTTCTTCAACGACTCGATGGCACAGTCCGAGAGCCAATGGTTCGAGTGGCTGCCGCAGGACGTGAGCCTCCTGTCGTTCCCCGGCTCGTACATGGCGGGCCTCGGCTGGTTCATGTTCAGCTTCATCGCCGGTGTGCCGACCGTGGTGATGCGCTCCTTCCTGCCGGGTGAGGCGGTGCGGCTGATCGAGCAGCACGGCGTGACCATGACGTACGCGGCTCCCGCGATGCTGCACATGCTGCTCTCCGGGCGTGGCGTCGACCGGGACACGTTCCGTTCGCTGCGCCTCGTGTCGTACGGCGCGGCGCCGATGACCGACACGCTGCTGTCGCGCTGCCTGGACGTGATGGACTGCCAGTTCGCGCAGGTCTACGCGAGTACCGAGACGGGCAACGTCGCGACCATGCTGGTACCCGCCGACCACGTACCGGGCAGCCCCGTGCTGCGCAGCGTCGGCCGTGCCTGCCCCGGAACCGAACTGCGGGTCACCGGTGACGGCGACGAGCCCGCGCCGCCCGGCACGATCGGGCAGGTGTGGATCAGGACACCGGCGCGGATGATCGAGTACTGGGGGATGCCCGAGGCCACCGCCCGTACCCTCACCGACGGCTGGCTGCGCATGGGCGACGCCGGGTACATGGACGAGCAGGGCTACCTGTACCTCGCCGACCGTATCGACGACACCATCATCGTGGCCGGCCAGAACATCTACCCCGCCGAGGTGGAGGCCGCGCTGTCGAGCCATCCGGCAGTCGGCGAGTGCGCCGTCGTGGGCGCACCCGATGCGCAGTGGGGCGAGGCGGTCTGCGCCTTCGTCGTACTGGCCGCGGACGCCGAGGCCACGCCGCGTGAGCTGATGCGCCACCTCAGGGGCCGGATCGCCGACTTCAAGACCCCCACCCGGTACCTGTTCGTGGACGCGCTGCCGCGCAACTCGACGGGCAAGGTCCTGCGGCGGGTGCTCCGCGAGCAGCTCCGGCCGCAGGAACAGCCGGCCGCGGCGACAGCGGGCGCGGGAGCGCCGGCGACGAGCGCGGCAGCTCCGTAGCACCGGTTGCGGGCCGGGCCGGTCCGCAGTACCGACGCCGAAATGCCGACGCGGATCGGGCGGGCCCCGGGACCCCCGGGGCCCGCCCGATCGTGTCAGGCGAGCAGTTCCAGCGGCGGCGGGATGGACTCGACGCTGCCCTGATGGCGGGCGCGTTCCGCGGCGAACACGGTGAGATGGCTGGTCAGCGAGTCCCGGGGGCCCGACAGGACCAGACCGGGGTCGTTCGCCGCCACCGCGGCGGTGAACGCGTCCATCAGCCCGGCGTCACCACCGCCGTGCCCGCCGCCCGCCGTCGCGTCACCGATCAGCTCAGGGTCGACCGTGCGGTGCGTACCGGTCAGGAAGTCGTACACGTCGAGGGTCTCGCCGTCACCGACCAGCTCACCGTGACTGCCGAACAGCCGGGTACGCCGGTGCGCCTGCTCGTTGAACCCGGTCATGGTGAACACCCCGGTGGCACCCGAGGCGAACTCCATGCTGACCACCTGGTGGTCCACCACGTCGTTGTCGCAGGCGTACACGCACCGCCCGTACGGGCCGTGCCGCAGCGCGTCGCCCAGCGCGTCCGCGGTGAACTCGTCCACCACCACGTCCAGCGGCCAGCCCCGGGCACCCTGTACCAGCCGGTCGAAGTAGAACCGCTTCGCCGAGTACGGGCAGTCCGGTTCGACGGAGCAGTCCAGGCACCGGTCCGCGGCGCCGGTCGGCCGGTTCTCCGGCCGGAAGTGCGACAGCCGGCCGAAACTGGACACGCGGGTGGGCGGCTCGCCGAGTACGTACTGCAGCCAGTCGAGGTCGTGGCAGGACTTGGCCATCAGCATGAAGCTGGCCTCATCCTCGTTGCGCCAGTTGCCCCGTACGTAGGAGTGCGCCTGGTGCCAGAAGCCGACCGGTTCCAGGTGCTGCACGCTGACGATGTCACCCAGTACGCCGGAGTCCACGACCTCCTTCACCGCGCGGGTGTAAGGGGTGTAGCGCATCACGTGACCCACCGCGAAGACGTTGCCGGTCCCTTCGACCGCGGCGACGATCTGCCGGCATTCGGCCTCGGTGGGTGCCATCGGCTTTTCCATCAGGATGTGGTAGCCGGCACGGGCGAAGGCCAGGACGGGTTCGGTGTGCATCCGGTCCTGGGTGCACACGAGCACGGCGTCGGCGATCCGACCCTGCGCGGCGAGCGACTCCCAGTCCGCGAACACGTTCTCCGGGGGGATCCGGTGCGCGGCGGCGAGACGGTCGCGGCGTACCGCGCGGGGCTCGGCGACGGCAACGACCCGGGCCCGGTCCGGATGGTCCAGGGCCCAGGCGGCGTAGCCGGAACCCCGGCCACCGGCACCGATGACAGCGATGGTTACTGGATCTGACACGACCGGGACGCTACTGTCCGGCGGTCCGGCAGCGGAAGGACCCCCACCCAAGATTTTGCGTTCCCCTCGGGTGGACGGCCGGGCAGCAACGCATCCGACACAGCGCGGACCGACCCCCGGTGTGCGGAACGGACCTGCGGCCGGGTCGGACCCGCGACGTAGGCTCAGGCACGTGACCCGTGCAGAACTGAAGGACCCGGTGGCCGAGGCGGAGAGCCCGTTGGCGCTCAAGCGGCGGGCGCGGCGGATGCACCGCGTACTGGCCGAGACGCATCCCGATGCGCACTGCGAACTGGACCACCAGAACGCGCTGCAGTTGGCGGTGGCGACGATCCTGTCCGCGCAGTGCACGGACAAGAAGGTCAACGAGGTCACTCCGGCGCTGTTCGCCCGCTATCCGACGGCCGAGGACTACGCGGGCGCGGACCGGGGCGAACTGGAGGAGATGATCCGGTCCACCGGCTTCTACCGCAACAAGACCAGCTCGCTGATCAAGCTGGGCGTCGCCCTGGTCGAACGGTTCGACGGCGAGGTGCCGGCCCGGCTGACCGACCTGGTCACCCTGCCCGGGATGGGTCGTAAGACCGCGAACGTGATCCTGGGCAACGCCTTCGACATCCCCGGCATCACGGTGGACACGCACTTCGGTCGGTTGGTCGGCCGGTGGCGGTGGACCGCGCAGACCGATCCGGTGAAGATCGAGCACGCGGTCGGCGCGCTGTTCGAGAAGCGCGACTGGACGATGCTGTCGCACCAGGTGATCTTCCACGGCCGCCGGGTCTGCCACGCCCGTAAACCGGCCTGCGGCGCGTGCACGCTGGCCAAGATCTGCCCGTCGTACGGCGCCGGCCCCACCGATCCGGTCGTCGCGGCCGGCCTGTTGAAGGGGCCGCGGGTGGCGGAACTGGCGGCCGCCGCCGGAGTGCCGGTCGCATGATCCTCCGTCCGGCTCCGCCGGCCGTACTGCTGGCCGGCGCGCTGCTCGCCGGTGCGCTCGGGCTGACCGGCTGCGGCGGCACCTCTGCGGCACCGCACCGGACCGGGACTGCCTCGGCGGGGACTGCCACGGCCGGGCCGGTCTGGTTCGCCGGCTGTCCCACCCCGACCGGACCAGTGGTCTCCGGTCGCGGCGCTCTGCCCGCCACCAGCGTGCCGTGCTTCACCGGCGGACGGTCGGTGCCGCTGAACCGCCCGTACGGCCGCCCCACCGTGATCAACCTGTGGGCCTCCTGGTGCGCGCCGTGCCGGCAGGAGCTGCCTGAGGTGGCCCGGTACGCCGCCGCGCACCGGGACGTACTCGTACTGACCGTGGACACCCGGGACAGCCGCTCCGCCGGGCTGGCGTTCGCCCGGGACGCGAAGGTACGGCTGCCCACCCTGTTCGATCCGGACCGCAGGGTGCTGACCGGGGTCGGTCGTACCGCCCTGCCGGTCACCCTGCTGGTCGGCGCGGACGGCCGGTTGGCGTACACGTACAACTCGACGGCGCTGACCGCCTCCGGGCTGGACGCGCTGGTCACCCGGTACCTGCGGGGCGACCGGTGACCGGGTCGCTGCCCGTGTGGTGGTCACCGCTGCGGGAGCGGGTGGACGGCCTGTCGGCCACCGACTTCCATCCGGCCGCGGCGACCCGTCAGCGGGGCCGTGCCGGCGCGGTCCTGATCCTGCTCGGCGACGGCGACGGCGACGGCGACGGCGAGTGGCGACGGCGACAGCAGCGGCAGCGGCGACGACGCTGGTGGCGGTGCCGGCCCGATCCCGCCGCCCGGTACGCCCCGGGTGCCCGGCCCGGACCTGGTGATGATCCAGCGGGCCGCCACCCTGCGGGACCACCCCGGGCAGTGCGCGTTCCCCGGTGGCGGCACCGAACCCGACGACGACGGGCCACAGGCCACCGCGCTGCGGGAAGCCAACGAGGAGATCGGGCTACGTACCGACACCGTGGAGGTGGTCTCGACGCTGCCGGAACTGTGGCTGTCGGTGTCGAAGTTCCGGGTGACCCCGGTACTGGCCTGGTGGCGCGCGCCGCATCCGGTGGCCGCGGCGGATCCCGGCGAGGTGGCCCGGGTGTCGCGGCTGCCGGTCGCGGAACTGATCGATCCGACGAACCGCTTCCGGGTACGGCACTCCAGCGGTTACGTGGGTCCGGCGTTCCGCGTACACGACATGCTGATCTGGGGGTTCACCGGCAGCATCGTGGACAAGCTGCTGGACCTGGCGGGCTGGTCGGTGCCGTGGGACGTCGGGCGCATAGAAGCGCTGCCACCCGGCGCCTGACCGGTGACGCTCTCCCGTCAGGGGATGGCCGGTGGCTCTGCCACCCGGTGCCTGACCGGTGACACCGCCGGTCGTCGGGCCCGGACAGCTTCGTACGCTGGGACGATGCGAGCAACACGGACGGTTGTGGCGGCGCTGGCGGTGACCGGGGCGTTGGTACCGGCACTGGCCGGGTGCGGCTGGTTGGGCGCGCACGACATGTCGACCCACGGCCCGGACACGGTGTCGACGGCGAGCCCCGGGCCCGGTGGCATCCAGATCGTGCAGGTGGCCGGGGACGAGCGGATGCGCTTCTCCCCGAACGTCGTACGGGCGCACCGCGGCATCCTGCGCATCGTGCTCGGCGTGACCGGCGAGACGCCGCACGACCTCGCTGTGCCTAAACTTGACGCCACGACCGGGATGGTGCAGAAAGGGAGATCCGGTAGCGTCGAAGTCGACCTTCGGCACGCCGGACGGTACGAGTTCGTCTGCACCTACCACGAGCAGCACGGCATGACCGGGGTCATCGAGGTCTCCTGACGCCCGCCACGGCGGCGACCGGGACGGCGCTGCGGGCCACGAGGATATGGGGGGATCGCCGGTGACCGGCAGCTTCGTCGACGTGGTTCTGGTCGTGCTCGCGGTGCTGTTCGCCATCAACGGTTACCGGCAGGGTTTCCTCGTCGGCGCGTTGTCGTTCGTCGGTTTCATCGGCGGTGCGCTGATCGGACTGCAGATCGCACCGTTCGCCGTACGGCAGTTCGAGGAGCCGACCTCCCGGGTGATCGTGGCACTGGTGACGGTGCTGATCGTGGCGGTGCTGCTGCAGGGCCTCGCGGCGCTGATCGGTTCCCGGATCCGCCGGTCCATCCACAACCAGTCCGCCCAGGTCCTCGACGATCTCGGCGGTGCGCTGATCTCGGTGGTCGCCGTACTGGTGGTGGCCTGGATGATCGCCGTACCGCTCGGTTCGTCCTCGGTACCGGCGCTGGCCAAGGGCGTCCGTAACTCGGTCATCATGCACGGCGTGGACCGGGCGATGCCGTCCGGCGCGCAGGTGCTGTACGACCGGCTCCGCGAGACGGTGGACACCAGCCACTTCCCGGACGTGTTCGGTGGTCTGACCCCGACGCAGGTACGGTCGGTGCCGCCGCCGGACCCGAAGCTGGCCGGCTCGGCCGTGGTGAAGCGCCTGCACCGGTCGGTACTGAAGATCGTCGGGGACGCGCCGAGCTGCTCCCGGCGGATCGAGGGTTCCGGGTTCGTGTTCGCCCCGCACCACGTGATGACCAACGCGCATGTGGTCGCCGGTACCCGGTCGGTGCTGGTGGAGCAGAACGGGGAGCGGCTCGGCGCCACGGTGGTGACCTACGATTCGCAGCGCGACCTGGCCGTGCTGTACGTACCGGACCTGTCGGCCCCGGTGCTGCCGTTCGTGTCGGATCCGGCCGCGGACGGGGCGAACTCGATCGTGCTGGGCTACCCGTTGGACGGGCCGTACACCGCGTCGCCGGCCCGGATCCGGGACCACCGGGAGATCCGGGGACCGAACATCTACGACTCCGGCACGGTCGTACGGCAGGTGTACACGATCCGTTCGCAGGTGCGCAGCGGTAACTCGGGTGGGCCGCTGGTGTCCTCCAGCGGGCAGGTCTACGGCGTGATCTTCGCCGCGGCCGCCGACGACCCGGAGACCGGCTTCGCGCTGACCGCTCGGGAGGCGGCGCCGGTGATGGACGAGGGCGCCACCGCCACCGACCGGGTCGGTACGAGTTCCTGCACCTGAGCAGAGTCGGGCCGCACGGTGGCGACATGTGAATTTCTGCCGCTTCAGGTGGTCAGAATGACATCTTCTACGATGTGATGGTTTCTGCTACGTTGGGTCACCAGGTGACGGGTTTGACCGTCTCCGGCTACCGCGACGCTCAGGAGGTGACCATGCAGATCGAGATCCGCACGGTGGACGCTGAACGCACGACCGACATCTCCAATCTCGACATGACGTGAGCCGTGTGGTGGACACCGGACCGGTGTCCACCACGCCGGGCACGTGCCGCGACGGGGCCGCCGACGAGCGGCCCCGGTCGTCCTGGAGGTGACATGCGCTACCCGCGGGTCAAGCCGGAACATCTGCCGTTCCGTCTGCCGGACGGCACGATCCGGATCGGCGGGACGGTGTACGGCATCTCCGCGGAGATCGCCGACCCGACCGGCGCGGTCTGGTCGGTGCTGGCCGCACTGGACGGCACCCGTACCGTGCCCCAGGTCGCCGACCAGCTGCCGGGGCTACCGTCCGATGATGTCGCGGCCGTGATCGGCCAGCTCGCCGCGGCCGGCCACCTGGAGGACGCCGGCGCGCCCGACCCGACCGAACTGACCGCCCGCGAGCGGGAGCGTTACCGCCGCGGCGCCGAGTTCTACCGGTGGGTCGACCTGACCCCGCGGGACAGCGGATGGCATCCGCAGCGCGTCTTCCGGGCGTCCCGGGTCACGATGATCGGCCTGGGCGGCACCGGCGGGGCCGCGGCCACCGCACTGGCCGCCTCCGGTATCGGGCGGCTGCACTGCATCGACCCGGACACGGTGGAACTGTCCAATCTCAACCGGCAGACCCTCTACACCGAGGACGACCTGGGCCGACCCAAGGTGGCGGCCGCCGCCGAGCGGCTGGGCAGGCTCAACTCCGACATCGTGGTCAGCACCGAGCAGCGACGGATCGGCGGTCAGGCCGACGTGGCGGCGCTGCTACCCGGCTGCGACGTACTGGTGCTCGCCGCCGACGATCCGCCGGACATCCGTCCATGGACCAACCGGGCCTGCCTCGCGGCCGGCACGCCCTGGGTGGACGGCGGATACTCCGGCCCGGTCGTGACCGTCGGCGCGTACCGCCCCGACCCGACCCTGCCCTGCTGGGAATGCCTGCGGCTGGCCGAACGCGCCCGCTGGTTGCGCGCCGACCCGGCGTTGTCGGCAGAGGCCGCCGACCAGGCGCCGCCGCCCCGGGGCACCGGGGTCACCGCGGCAGCCGCCGCACTGTCCGGCAACCTGGTGGCACACGCCGTACTGGCGCTGCTCAGTGGCGCGCCGCCGCTGCCCACGAACTGCATCTACGGCTTCAACCTGGTACGCCCCGAGCATCGGATCTTCAAGCAGTTCCCGCCGGCCCCGGACTGCCCGGCCTGCGGCGCCGGCCGCCCCCGCACCGCACCCAGCGCCGCGGCGCTGCCGACGGGGTGAGTGCGGTCCCGGACACGCGTACCCGACCCGCGACCTACCGGCAGGTCTTCGCCTCCGGTGAGTTCACCGCGGTGTTCGCGGCCGGCACCCTGTCCTGGATCGGCGACTACCTGGCCCGGGCCGCGCTCACCTTCCTGGTGTACGAACGGACCGGAGGCTCCGTACTCTGGGCGGCCTGCGCGTTCGCCGTCGGCTACCTGCCGTCCATCGTGGTCGGCCCGGTACTGGCCGCATGGGCCGAACGTCACCCGGCCCGCCAGGTGATGATCGGTACGGACCTGGGCCGGCTGGTGCTCATCGGGCTGATGGCGGTGCCCGGGATGCCCGTACCGGCGCTGTTCGGTCTGCTGTTCGCGGCCACACTGCTCACCCCGGCGTTCGGTGCGGCCCGTTCCGCTCTGCTGCCCGAACTGCTGGCCGGTGACCGGTACGTCGTCGGGGTCAGCGTGTCCGGCACGGTCAACCAGCTCGCGCAGCTCGCCGGGTACGCGCTCGGGGGTGCGGTGGCCGGGATCGATCCACGGCTCGCGCTGCTCATCGACGCCGTGACCTTCGGGGTGTCCGCGGCGCTGGTCGGCTGGCGGGTGCGGGTCCGCCCGGTGCCGGAGGGTCGGACCCGGCAGGCGTTGCCCCGGGCGACCCGGGCCGGGTTCGCGCTGGTGTTCGGCCATCCGGTACTGCGCTGCATCGCCCTGATGCTGGTGGTCGGCACCATGTCGTCGATCGTGCCGGAGGCTCTCGCGGTCGGCTGGGCCCGCCAGCTCGGTGACGGCCCGAGGGCGCAGAGCCTGATCATGGCCGCCGGCCCGCTCGGCATGGCGGTCGGTACCGCGGTGATGGGCCGGCTGCTCGCCCCGGACCTGCGCCGCCGGCTGGTACGGCCGGTCGTCGTGGCGTTGTCGTTGGTACTGGTACCCGCCCTGGCGCACCCGCCGCTCCCCGTGGTGCTGGCGCTGACGGTACTGACCGGACTGGGGCTCGGCGCGCTCCTGCCACCGACCAACGGGATGTTCGTCGCCGCGGTACCGGCCGACCACCGGATGCGGGCCTTCGCCGTACTGGGCGCGGCACTCCAGGTGGGTCAGCTGCTCGGCGCCGTCGGGGTGGCCGGACTGGCGCAGGGCTCCGGCGACGTGGCCGACACGATCGGCGTGTGGGGGCTGGCCGGTACGGTGCTCAGCCTGCTGGTCGTCGCGGCCTGGCCGGGCGGAACCGGGCCGGACGGCACCGTCACCCCGGCGGTCGGACCGGTCGACGGGACACCGACCGGCCGCTGACCGACCGGTCGGGAACCCGGGTGGCCGGTCAGGGGGAGCGGGACCGGGTACGCCGCAGCGCCATCGCCAGGAACGCGGCGACCAGGATCATCATCACGGCGCCGGCGCCGACCAGTACGGCTGTGTAGGTCTGGCTGTCGTGCCCGCTGGCCGACGGCGCCGCGGTCGCGGTGACCCGGGCGGTGGGTGCGGCGCCGGCACCACCGGCGACCGGCGTACCGGTGGCGTGCGGGTCCAGCGGGTTGGCGACGACCGCCGGCACGCCGAGGGTCAGCGCCTTGTACGGGTCGACGAGGCCGAAGCCGTACTTCTGGTCCCGGCCGGTGGGGCCGAGGTCGTCGGCGGTACGGATCATCCGGTTGACCACGTTCGCCGCGGACATGGTTGGCCAGCGGGACCGGATCAGCGCGGCGGTCGCCGCGACCAGCGGCGCGGCGAAACTGGTGCCCTGCACATGCCAGTAGCCGCCGGGGCGGGCACCGACCAGCCCGTCGGCCGGTGCGGACAGCGCGACCTGGGCGCCGGACACCGAACCGGTCCAGAAGTCACTGTCGGCGTTGAGACCGGACACCGCGACCACCCCGGGCTGCCGGGCCGGGTACCAGACTCCCTTGCCGGCATGGTCGGCCACGTTACCGGCGCAGGCGACGACGACCACGTCGTGGTCGAACGCGTAGCGCAGCGCGTCGGCCAGGGAGGTCGAGTCGGCGGCGCCACCCAGCGACAGGTTGATGACCCGCGCGTCGTGGTCCACGGCCCACCGCACACCGGACGCGATGATGGACGCGTCGCCGTACCGGTTGTTCGCGTCCAGTACCCGTACCGGCAGGATCGTGGCGTCGTAGGCGAGTCCGACGACCCCGTCGCCGCCGTGCCGGCCGGCGATCAGGTCGGCGACCGAGGTCCCGTGACCGACGAAGTCCTTGCGGCCGTCGGTGGAGCCGTCCACCAGATCGATACCGGGCTTCACCCGGCCGGCCAGGTCGGGATGGTGGGAGTCCACCCCGGAGTCCAGTACCGCGACCCGGACCCCGGACCCGGTGGCCTTCTCCCAGGCCTGCTGGGCGTGCAGCAGCGGCAGCTGCCACTCCTCACCCCGTACCGGTTCGGCCTGCACCGCCGGCGCACCACCCAGCAGCGCGCCGGTCGACCCGACCAGCAGCGCCAGCAGCAGCCCGGCCAGCCGCCGGCTCGCCCCGTGGAACGGCACGTCACACTCCTGGGTCGGTCGAGGGCGCCGGTGCGTCGGGGAGGCCGAGACCGACCCGAACCGGTACGTGGTCGGAGGGCCAGTCTGCTCCGTCGTGATGGTCCACGATGCGCGCGGAGTCCACGGTGACCTGCCCCCGGGTGAGTATCCAGTCGATCCGCTGCGCGCCGGGCCGCAGGTCCTGCCAGCCACCGTACGTGCCCTGCTCGGGTGCGCCGGCCGCCCGCCACGCGTCGGTGAGCCCGGCGCCGGTCAGGATCCCGTACGGCGGGCTGTCCGGTACGCAGTTGAAGTCGCCGGACACCACCAGCGGCTGATCGGCCGGAAAGCCGGCGATCCGTTCGACCAGCAGCGCGGCACCGCGCTCCCGTGCCGTACCGGAGCTGTGGTCCAGGTGGGTGTTGAGCCAGGTCAGCTGCGGACCCCCGGAGACCTGGAAGCGCACCCAGGTGGCCATCCGGATCACGTGGTTGCCCCAGTCCGGGCTGATCGAGCCGACCACCTCGGGCGTGTCGGACAGCCAGAAGTGGCCGCTGTCCAGGGCGGTCAGCACGGCAGGGTCGTACAGCACCGCGCAGTACTCGCCGCGCCCGCCACCTTCCCGCCCGACGCCGATCCACTCGTACCCGCCGTCCCCGGCGATCTCCCGGAGCTGCTGGTAGTGACCCTCCTGGGTGCCGATCACCTGGGCACCGGCCTGCCGCAGCGTCTCCGCGATCAACGGCCGCCGGCCCGGCCAGGCGTGCGGGCCGGTCGGCTCCGGGAACTTCAGGTTGTACGTCAGACCGGTGATCTGCATGGACCGGAGATTACCTGCCGGCGTCCCCGACAAGATCGATAGTTCGACCCGGTACCGCCGGGTCGGGGTGGGCGCCGACCGGTCCGGCATGGTGAGCTGGACAGCCAGGATCCCTCCGGGAGGTTTCGAGTGCTCATCGCGCATCTGAGTGACCCGCATGTGACCGTCGGCCCGTTGGCGGCCGAACCCGCGACCGGGCTGTCCCGGGCGCTGGGGCGGGTGTTGACGTTGGAGCCGGCGCCGGACTGCGTGGTCATCACCGGTGACCTGGTGGACGGGGGGAGTGCGGAGGAGTACCGGACGCTGCGCGCGGTACTCGGCCGGTTCCCGTTGCCGGTCCATCTGGTGACCGGAAATCACGACAGCCCGGCGGGGCTGGTCGCGGAGTTCGGCGACGGCCCGATGGTCGGCGGTACGGCCGAGCAGGTCTGCTACTCGGTCGACTACCCGCGAGCCACCGTGGTGGTGCTGGACTCCAACGTGGCCGGGGAGACCGGCGGCACCCTGGGCGCCGCTCAACTGTCCTGGTTGGACAGTGAGCTGGCCCGACGTTCGGACGTCCCGGCGGTGGTCTGCCTGCACCATCCACCGATCGCGGTGGGGATCCCGTTCATGGACGGCATCCGGCTGACCGACGGCCCGGCGCTCGCCGAGGTGGTCGGCCGGCATCCGCACGTGGTCCGGGTGCTGGGCGGGCATCTGCACCGTACGGTCAGCGCCGGGTTCGCCGGCAGCGTGCTGAGCGTCGCACCCAGTACGTACCGGCAGATCGACCTGTGCACCCGGGCCGACGCGCCGTTCGGGTACGTGCACGAGCCGACCGGCTTCCTGCTGCACCAGATCACCGGCGCGGACTGCGTGACGCACCTGGTGCAGGTCAGCCACGCGGCGGTACCGGTACAGGGGTACTGAGCGCGCACTCAGTCCGGCGGGTCGTCCGGTGCCGGGTCGGTGAGCAGCCGGTGCGCGCGGCGTACCGCCCGGTCGGCGTGCCGGAGCAGGGCGGTGACCTCGGGCGCGGTGCTGGCCGGGAACGGGCCGACCGTACCGGGCTCCGGTGGGGGCGGCAGCGGGCGGGGCAGCGCCGGCCGCTGCCGGTCGAACTCCTGCTCCGCCGGTACGGTCGCCGGCCCGGCCGGGTGCGACCCCGGCACCGGTGTGCCGGGGTCGGGCCGGGCGCCGTCGCGCGTCGGGCGGTCGGCTCCGGCGCTGGTGGCCCGGCGGCGGCTCCGCAGTTCGGCGAGTACCCGGTCCCGGCCGCGTCCGCGCAACAGCAGCAACGCGAACGGGTCGGTGTCCAGTACGTCGGCGACCAGGCAGCAGACCGCGGCGGCGTGCTTGCAGGGCACCGCCGAGTCCGGGCAGGTGCAGGACACGGTCAGCTCCCGGGCGCCGGGCAGCAGCGACAGGCCGGCGTCCCGTACGTCCTCGACGACCTCCGGTGGCAGTTCGCCGTCGAGCAGGGCGGCCAGGTGACCGAGCCGGGCGGCGACGCTGTCCAGCACCCGGGTCCAGCCGGTGGCCGGGAATTCCGGCACCGACAGCCGCACCCGGTACGGCGTCGGCCGGCTGCCCTGCACAGCCGCGGTGACCCGGCCGGGCCGGATCACCGTCTCCCCGACGGCGCCCTTGCGGGCATAGCTGCGGCCCCGCGGCAGCCGGTTGGGGTCCAGCGACGCCTGTTCCTCCAGCGCGGCCAGCCAGGCCCGGCCCCACCAGGTCGCGCCGAACCTGCGTCGGCTGCGCTCCGGCGCCCGGGCCGGGATCCGCAGTTCCTCGCCGTGCCCGGTGGGGTCAGTCATCCGAGCCTCCGGTGCCGCCGGACCCCAGGGTCACCAGGTCGGCGAGTTCGGTGTCGGACAGCTCGGTCAGCCACCGCTCCCCGGCGCCGGTGACCGCGTCGGCGAGTCGGCGCTTGTCCGCGATCAGCCGGGCGATCCGGTCCTCCACGGTGTGCTCGGCCACCAGCCGGTGTACCTGCACCGGCCGCTCCTGGCCGATCCGGTGGGCACGGTCGGTGGCCTGGTCCTCCACCGCCGGGTTCCACCACCGGTCGTAGTGCACGACGTGGCTGGCCCGGGTGAGGTTGAGACCGGTACCGGCCGCCTTCAACGACAGCAGGAAGACCGGCACCGTACCGGCCTGGAACTCGGCGACCCGGGCCTGCCGGGTCTTCTCCGGCACTCCACCGTGCACCAGCAGGGTCGGCACCCCACGGCTGGACAGGTGGCGTTCCAGCAACCGGCACAGCCCGACGTACTGGCTGAAGACCAGTACCGATTCACCCTCGGCCAGGATCACGTCGAGCAGCCCGTCCAGGGCGGTGAGCTTGCCGGACCGGCCGGCCAGCGGCTCGGACTGGCCGAGGTACTGGGCCGGGTGGTTGCAGATCTGTTTGAGCGCGGTCAGCAGTTTCAGTACCAGCCCACGCCGGCCGATGCCCTCGGCGGTCTCGATGTCGGCCATCGTCTCGGCCACCACCGCCTGGTACAGCGTCGCCTGTTCGGTGCTCAGCGGTACCAGCCGGTCGGTCTCGGTCTTGGCCGGCAGTTCCGGCACGATGCCCGGGTCGATCTTGCGGCGCCGCAGCAGGAACGGGCGGACGAGCCGGCCGAACCGTTCGGTGGCATCAGGGTCGGCGTAGCGCTCCACCGGTACGGCGATCCGGGCGCGGAACTCCGCCCGGGTGCCGAGCAACCCCGGCGTGGTCCAGTCCAGGATGGACCACAGGTCGCTCAACCGGTTCTCCACCGGGGTTCCGGTCAGCGCGAGCCGGGCCACCGCCGGGACGGCACGCAACGAATGCGCGGTGGCCGACAGCGGGTTCTTGATCTGCTGGGCCTCGTCGGCGACCACCAGTCCCCAGCGGAGCCCGGCCAGCGCGGCGGTGTGCCGGCGCAGCATCCCGTAGCTGACCAGTACCACGCCCGAACAGTCCACATCGGACAGATCATGGCCCGGGCCGGCGTAGCGCCGCACCGGTACGCGGGGCGCGAACCGGTCCAGTTCACGGGCCCAGTTGCCGAGCAGCGAGGTGGGGCAGACGACCAGGGTGGGTCCGTGTCGCAGCGGCCCGCGGTGCAGGTGCAGCGCGATGATCTGGATGGTCTTGCCCAATCCCATGTCGTCGGCGAGGCAGCCACCCAGCCCGCTGTCGCACATCCCGGCCAACCAGGCGAGCCCGCGCCGCTGGTAGGGCCGTAAGGTGGCGGCGAGGCCCGGCGGCTCCACCGCCTCGGTCACAGCAGAACCCGTACGGCGTAAGGTTTCCGCAGCCGCGGCAAGGGCCGGATCGGGTCGGAACTCGACCGTCTCCCCGGCCACGTCCAGCGTTCCGGTGAGGGCTGCGGCCAGTGCCCGTACGGCATCCAACCGGCCGCGGCGGCTGCGCAGTCGGCGCAACTGCCCGGGATCGAGCCGGATCCAGCGGCCACGCATCCGTACCAGTGGCCGCTTGGCCTCGGCGAGTGCGTCGACCTCCGCGTCGCTGAGCCGCTGACCGTCCACAGTGGCCTGCCACTGGAAGTCGAGTACCTCGTCCATGGTGAGTCCGGCCGCAGCGACGGCGGCGGGCCGGCGGGTGCCGGCCGTCAGGGTGGGACCCTGCCGGAGCAGTTCGGCCGGCCAGAGCACCTCGACCCCGGCGGCGGTAAGTTCCCCGGTTCCGGCGCCCAGCAGCACGTCCAGGTCGTCGTCGGTGAGCGGGAGCCGTCCGGGCGTCTGCCCGGCGAGCGCACCGGCCAGCGGCGGGAACACCCGGGCGGCCCGGCGCAGGGCGATCAGCAGGTCCTGTTCGACCTCGGTGCCGAACCGGGCCAGTACGTCGTCGGACGCCTGCCACAGTTGGTCGACATCGAGCACCAGGCCCGGATCGGCGACCGCGCGCAGCTGCGGTACGACGGCGAACGCGCCGTCGGCGTCCCCCGGTACGGCGGTGGCCTCCGGTGCGACGATCCGCAGCACCAGACGCACCGCGGTACGTAGTTCCCGGTCCACGTCGGCGAGCCAGCGGCCGACCGGTGCGGCGGCTGCCGGCGGGCCGTCCCCGGACGCCAGGGCATCGGCCAGGGCATCCCACGCGGACCTGATCAGTACGCCGGGGGCGGTGAGCGCGCTGCCGCGGGCACCGGCCGGTACGGCGTACCCGGTGGTTGGGAACGCCTCGGCGAGTCGCCGCAGCCATTCCGCGTCGTCGGGATCGAGGGGCCCGGCCCGTACGGTCAACTGGCCGGACCCGGACGCGACGGGCCGCAGCCGGCCGCGCGAGATCACCCGCAGGCCGCCGAGCAGGGCGTACGACCAGGCTTGCAGTGATGCGGTGAGGTGCTGGTGCCCATCGGCGATCAGGGCGGGCAGCAGCGCCAGCGTCCGGTCGATGGGGAGGACGTACGCCTCGACCCGGCGCCGACGTGGTCGTCCGGTGCGGTCCGGGACCAGCACCGTCAGCATGGTGCGTACGGCGTCGTCGAAGGGCACGTCGTCGAAGCGCACGGACCACCCGTCGCCCGGCTGCGCGGTGGCAGCCGGCGGCGGGTCGGTCGCCAGCGGGGTGGCACCACCCGTACGGGTCGTGCGCCCCGGAGGGGCACTCCGGTCTGTGCGGCCGGTGGTGCCGGTCGCCCGCCAGAGGGCGAGCTGACCAGCGCGGGGCGGTTCCCCGGGGAGGAACGTCGCCTCCAGTCCGCGCAGCGTCACAGAGGTGGAACTTACCCGTAAACGGGTCAGGCGACGCTAGTCGACGCCTTGGCTGTTACTTTCTGTAGTTGCGGGGGTGCCACAACGTGGCCGTCGGGCAGGATTTCTCCGTCGTCCTCGAACAGGATCACACCATTGCACAGCAGGCTCCAGCCCTGCTCTGGGTGACCCGAGATCACATGCGCGGCTTCCCGGTCAAGCGCTTGCGCTGACGGGCATTCCGGCGTATGGAGGCACATCGCTCCTCCACTATTCTCGCGGGGGGTGAACATCACCCTTGGGCGTCCTCCAGTCTCGCGCTCCTGTACCTAAGCTTCAAGTGGATCGCCAGTCCAGGAGGATTCTTCCTCACTCCGTATCCGGAGCGTTACCAAGCCACTGTAGCGCGCCGTGACGTGGGCGCCAGTCCGGACCTGGCCGTGGCGGAGAGTGTCGGTCCGGCCGGTGGCCCGGTACGGCCATCGCTTCCGACCTTCCGGAGATGGATGGTTGGCCACTCGGCGCGGCTTTGTGGCCGTTTCGGGGGGCCACAAGGCCCTACCCGGCTGGCTAACGTGGCCCTTGGCGGGGCCCGTGGCCCCCGATCGGGGGAACCGTGACCAGGAGCAGGGAAACGCTGCGCGGCATGATCACACAGCGTACGGGCGGTGGGGTACCGGTGGCCCGTTCGGTCGGCGACGCCGACTTCTCGCAACCGAACTCCGGCCGGATGACCGACTACCTACTGGGTGGCTCACACAACTTCGCCGTCGACCGGCAGCACGCCGACCAGCTCGCCGACCGGATCCCGGCGATCGCCGCCGGTGCCCGCGCACACCGGTCGTTCCTGCGCCGGGCGGTGCGGTACCTGGTCGCTGCCGGGATACGCCAGTTCATCGACATCGGCTCCGGGATCCCCACCAACGGCCACGTACACGAGGTCCTGGATCGGGTGGCCCCCGACGCCACGGTGCTCTACGTGGACCGGGACGCGGCCACGGCGGCACACGGCCGCGCCATGCTGGCCGGCCGGCCGAACGCGGCGATGATCCGCGGCGATCTTGACGAACCGGGTCGGGTGCTCGCCACGCCGGAGGCGGTACGGCTGATCGACTGCACCCGCCCGGTCGGCCTGCTGCTGCTCGGGGTGCTGAACTACACCACGCCGGAGGACCTACCGGCCACGCTCGTCGCGCAGCGGTACCGGGCGGTACTCGGATCGGGCAGCCACCTGGTGGTGTCGCTGGCGACCCCTGGGAGCGACCCGGGCTTCACCTGGTCCGCGCACGGGGATCTGACCCCGCGCGGTCGGGACGAGATGGTCGCCCTGTTCGCCGGTTCCCGACTGGTACGACCGGGCCTGGTCTCCGCGTCCCGTTGGCGCCCGGACGGTCGGGGGGCCCCCGACGGACGGGCCGCCCGGCTGCCCGGACTGGTCGGCGTGGGCCGTTGGTGAGCGGCCGTACCAGGCCCCGGACGACGGACGGCAGAGTGGCGCCGATGATACAGAAGGTGACCCCCTACCGTGGCAGAATCGTGACTATCCGGCGCATCAGTGACCCGTTGTAATATTCGAGGCGACGTGTCCGGTCGTATCCTCCACAGGTAGACGGGCGGTCGGGTCGGGGGGTGCTGGCGGTGACCAGGGGGCAGGCGGTTCGCGTACGAGGTACGCGCTGCGCTCGACGCTGGGCTCGGGCGATCTCCACCGAGACGTACGTGCCCATGTCGAGCGATGAGCTGGTGACCTTCCTCGACGGCCTGGTCGTACGGCTGGTCGAACTGCTGCGGGCCGAACCGCTCGATACCGGGCGGGCCCGGGAGATCGGGGTGGCCCTGGTCGACGCCCGGCTCACCAGCGCCCGCGTACTGGGCCGGACGATGTCCGTACTGGCCGATGAACTGCTCACCACCGACGAACGGTCCGACCCGCCGTCGGCCGAACGGTTCGTGGCGGTGCAGGCCGCGTTGGCCGACGGGTACGTGGCCGCACTGCGCAACCGGACACTGCAGGAACAGGAGTCGATCCGGCTCGCACTGGTGGAAGCCCGCCGGCAGGTCGAGAAGGCCCTGAGCGCCAGCCGGGCCCGGTTCCGCGCGGTGTTCGCCGAGGCGGCGATCGGAATCGCGGTACTCGACGCCGAGCACCGGATCGTCGACGTGAACCCGGCGCTGGCCGATCTGCTCGGCGGTACGTCGGACGGGCTGGTCGGCCGCGATCTGGCCCGGTTCTCCCATCCCGACGACGCCGTCCGACTGGGATCGGCCGTACAGCAGGTGTTCGACGGCGCGGACGGCCCGATCCAGGTCGAGGAGCGCTTCGCCGACCAGCGTGGCAGCCTCGTGTGGGGTCGGGTCACCCTGTCGGCGATCGAGACGGCCGGCCAGCCGTACGCGGTGGCGATGATCGAGGACATCACCGAGCGGCGGCTGCTGGAACTGCGGTTGGAATACCAGGCCTGGCACGATCCGCTCACCGGACTGGCCAACCGGGAACTGTTCTTCCAGCGGCTGTCCGCCGCGCTGTCCGACGAGACCCCCGGTGCCCAGGTCGGTCTGTGCTTCCTCGACCTCGACGGCTTCAAGGTGATCAACGACAGCTTCGGTCACGAGGTCGGTGACGGGGTGCTGGTGGCGGTCGCGCAGCGTCTCGACATGGCGGTGCGCCGGGCCGGCTGCCTGGTCGCCCGGATGGGTGGCGACGAGTTCGTCATCCTGGTCGGGCCCGCCGGGCTGGCCGGCGGCGTCTCCGCCGAATGGTGCGCCGAACAGGCGCTGCGTGCGCTCGCCACCTCCGTACGGGTGGGTGGGCACGAGCTTTCCGTGTCGGCCAGCATCGGCGTGGTGGAACAGCCGGTGACCGGGTTGACCGTGGCCGAGCTGATGCAGGCCGCGGACACCACCCTGTACTGGGCGAAGTCCGACGGCAAGGGCCGCTTGGCGGTGTTCGACCAGCAGCGGCACGACCGTGAGGTGGCCCGCTACACGCTGGCGGCGACCATGCCGGCCGCGGTGGAGCACGGCGAGTTCGTGGTGGAGTACCAGCCTCTGGTCGGGTTCGCCGACGGCCGCCTGCGCGGCGTGGAGGCGTTGGTCCGCTGGCGGCACCCGCAGCTCGGGCTGCTCGGCCCGGACGAGTTCATCCAGTTGGCGGAGGAGACCGGGGCGATCGTGCCGTTGGGCCGCTGGGTGCTGCAGACGGCCTGCGCACAGGCACGGCACTGGCAGGAACTTGCCGCCGCCGACTTCTTCGTCAGCGTCAACCTGGCGGTCCGGCAGGCGCACGACGCCCGGCTGACCGAGACGGTCGCCGACGTCCTGCAGACCACCGGGCTGCCGGCCGGACGGCTGGTACTGGAACTGACCGAGAGCGCCATCATCGGGCCGGCCGCCGAGCCGCTGCGCGCGCTCAACACCCTGGCCGGCATGGGCGTACGGCTGGCCATCGACGATTTCGGCACCGGCTACTCCAACCTCGGCTACCTGCGTCGACTACCGGTGCACGCGTTGAAGATCGCCGGTTCGTTCGTGGCCGGGATGGCCGCCGGGACGCCGGCCGTGGGTGACGCCGACCCGGCGCAACCCGACCTGGTGAACGAGCAGATCGTCGGGAACCTGGTGGATCTGGCGCACGGGCTCGATCTGACGGTGATCGCGGAGGGCGTGGAGACCAGCGGGCAGGTCCAGCGGCTGCGGGAACTCGGCTGCGACATCGGTCAGGGCTGGTACTACGCGAAGGCGGAGCCGCCGCTGTCGATCACCCAACGGCTCGCCGCGGAGCGCCGCTGAGGCTCCCGGGTCCGGCCGTGCGCTGGGCCCGGTGGAACTGGGCACGGTGGAACTGGACCCGGTGGATCTGGGCCCGGTGGAGCTGCCGGCCGGTGGACATGCCACGGGCCGGCCCCGTTCAGGACCGGCCCGTGATGCGGTGGCAGGGCTGCCGTTACGGTCGGACTGCGCCGTACCAGCTGCCCGGATAGTCGGTGGGTGAGACCTTGACGTTCTCGCCGGGCGTCGGTGCGTGGATCACCAGACCCTGCCCGATGTAGATGCCGACGTGTTCCCCGCCGTTCCAGAACACCAGGTCACCGGGTTGCAGCTCGCTCTCCGAGACGTGTGGGAACGCGCCGTACTGGTCCCAGGTGTAGTGCGCCATGTGCACCCCGGCCTGCGCCCAGGAGGCCATGGTCAACCCGGAGCAGTCGAAGGTGTCGGGGCCCGCGGTGTTCCACACGTACGGCTTGCCGATCTGGTCGATGGCGAAGCGCACCGCCTTGCCGGCCGGGCCCGGAATGTAGGGCATGTTCGCCGGCAGCGCGGTGCCGTTGGTACGGCTGGCCGCGGTCTGCATGTACTGGTCCTGCATCCGCTTCATCGCGGCGTTGAGCTGCTTCTTCTGCGCGCCCAACTTGGTGCGCTGCGACTTGTTGGACTTGACCAGGTCGTCGTACTTCTTCTTCTCGGCGTCCAGCTGCCGCTTGGTCTTCTCGTACTTGGCGACCTTGCGGTGCTGGTCCGAGGCCATCCGGTCCAGGGTGGAGATCTGGTCCAGCATGCTCGTGGCCGAGCCGTAGGTGAGCAGCGAGTTGAACGCCGAGGCAGTTCCGCCCTTGTACGCCGCGGAGGCGTACAGGCCGACCTGTCGGTGCATCGCATCGACCTTCTTGGCCAGCGGCTTGATCTGCTTGTCCAAGGAGGCCGACTTGGCCTCGTTGTGGCGCAGCTTGTCCTCGTTCTGCTTGTAGTGCTCGCCGGTGGCTTCCAGCTTGCTCCAGGTGGAGTCCATCTGGTGTTCCAGCTGCGAGGACGACGGGTCGGCGTGCGCTGCCGGACCGGTCAGCAGCAATCCGGCGGTGGTGCATGCGGCAGCGACCACCAGGGCGAGGGCACGGCGCGGCCGTGATGTAGATCCTGCTACTGACACCAGTAGCCCACTCCTTCTTCCGCGGACCGCCTACCGGGTTAGCTGACGGGTTCGGGCGGGAAGAAGTGGTTCGCCCTACCGGCGGCTCCGTAGGAGCCAGCGGATTCACCCCAGGTGAGCGCCGTGGTGCACGCCCGATGGTTCCCCGGCTCGCCAAGTGACGACTCGGCGGTGCCCGTCGGCGTCGCCGGACTGGCGACCGACTCCCGATCAGACCGCCCAAGAGTACGGAAGTCGCTGAGTCCTGTTCAACCCTGCGTGACCCGTTTCGCAGTGCAACCTGGTCAGCTGCGCGGGGATCACCTGGGGACGGATACCTTGCGTAACGACCGCGATATGGTGTCGTTACGATGACGACGGTCCGAAGCGGGGGGCGTTCGCCCTGGTACCACCCCCGATGGTCGATACCTGCGTCGGTTGCGACACCCGATCCGGTGCCCGCCAACCGTTGAGCTGTGTGACTCGACACAATCGACGTGTCGTTGCCGACGCGCGGGTACGGACACCCGGCGGCGCGGGTGGACACCGTCGCCGGTGGCCTCCCGTACCGCTCGCCTAGAGTCGGACGGATCCGCTGTCGAGGGGGTTTGTGATGGGCGTGTTCTGGCATCCGTTCGCCGACATGGGCGCGGTGGAGGAGACCGGTGAGTTCGTACTGACCCGCGGTGACGGCGTGTGGGTGTTCGACGAGAACGACCGCCGCTACCTGGATGCCACCGCCGGCCTCTGGTTCGCCAACGTCGGGCACGGTCGGCGCGAACTGGCCGAGGCGGCCGCCGACCAGATGAAGACACTCGCCGCGTACTCCTCGTTCGGCGACGTCGCGGTGCGCACCACGCTGGATCTGGCCGAGCGGGTCGGTGCGCTGGCGCCCGTACCGGACCCGAAGGTGTTCTTCACCTCCGGCGGCTCGGACGCGATCGACACCGCCGCGAAGCTGGTCCGCCGGTACTTCAACGAGCTCGGTCAGCCGGACCGCACGGTCCTGATCTCCCGTACCAACGCCTACCACGGCATGCACGTGGCCGGTACCGCACTGTCCGGTATCCCGGCCAACGGCGCCGGGTACGGCGAGCTGATGCCGGACGTGGCCGTGGTGGACCGTGACTCGGCCGCCGAACTGCGGGAGACCATCGAACGGATCGGCCCCGACCGGGTCGCCGCGTTCTTCTGCGAGCCGGTCATCGGTGCGGGCGGAGTGTTCCCGCCCGTCGAGGGCTACCTGACCGAGGTACGGCAGATCTGCCGGGAGTACGGCGTGCTGTTCGTCGCCGACGAGGTGGTCACCGGCTTCGGCCGGATCGGTGGTGCCTGGTTCGCCAGCGGACGCTTCGACCTGGACCCGGACCTGATCACCTGCGCGAAGGGCCTCACCTCCGGCTACCTGCCGATGGGTGCGGTGATCGCCGCCGGCCGGATCGCCGAACCGTTCTTCCGGCCCGGCGCCGGCGTCTGGTGGCGGCACGGCTACACCTACTCCGGGCATCCGGCCGCCGCGGCGGTGGCGCTGCGCAACATCGACCTGCTGGAGCGGGAGGACCTGCTCACCGCCGCGAAGCGGCTGGAGGGCACGCTGCCCAAGGAACTGGGTCGGCTCACCGACCACCCGCTGGTGGCCGAGGTACGGGCCGGTACCGGCGCGCTGGCCGCGGTGCAGCTCACCGACGCGGCGCTGGCCGCCCCGTTGGTACGGGCGCTGCGCAAGCAGGCCGTCTCCACCCGCGCGGTGGGGGTCGGTGCGGTGCAGGTCTCGCCGGCCTTCGTGATGACCGACGACGAGGTACGGCTGCTCGCCGACGGCATCTGGGCCGCGCTCACCGATCTGCCGCACTGACCCGGTCGGCGTGTGAGCCGCGCCCTTCCGGTCACCGTACGGGCATCGGATCGGGCAGGATCGATGCCGTGGAACTGGTGAGCATCGACGAGATCCGGACGGCCGGGGAGCAGCTGCGCGGGGTGGCGCTGCACACCCCGCTGCTGCCTCAGACGTGGGGTGCGGCGGACCGACCGCTGTGGCTCAAACCGGAGAGTCTGCAACCGATTGGCGCGTTCAAGATCCGGGGTGCGTACCACGCGGTGGCCTCGCTGCCCGACGAGCGCCGGGCGGCCGGGGTGATCACCCACTCCAGCGGCAACCACGGACAGGCGGTCGCGTACGCGGCCGGCATCTTCGGCATCCCGGCGGTCGTGGTGATCCCGGACATCGCGCCACAGGTGAAGATCGACGCGGTACGACGGCTCGGCGCCGAGGTGGTGCTCGTACCGGGTTCGGAACGGGTGGACGCCGCGGATCGGATCGCCGCCGAACGTGGCATGTCGCTGGTGCCGCCGTTCGACGATCCGGCGGTCATCGCCGGGCAGGGCACCATCGGCCTGGAGATCGTCGCCGATCTGCCGGACGTCGACCTGGTACTCGTACCGGTCGGTGGCGGCGGCCTCGCCTCCGGGGTCGGTACGGCGGTCAAGGCGCTGCACCCGAACGCCCGGGTGTACGGGGTGGAACCGGCGGTGGCACCCGATGCGCGGGACTCCCTGGCGGTCGGTCGCCTGGTGCCGTACCCGGACGAGCAGCGCTACGCCACGATCGCGGACGGGATGCGTACCGGCCTGTCCGAGCTGACCCTGGCGCACCTGACCGCGCACCTGGACGGCATCGTCACGGTCGCCGAGGACGAGATCCGTTCGGCGGTCGGCATTCTCGCCCGGCAGGCGCGGCTGGTCGTGGAGCCTTCCGGTGCCACGACGCTCGCCGCGTACCTGCACCATGCCGCGGAACTGCCCACCGGCCGCACCGTCGCGGTGCTCTCCGGTGGCAACGTCGATCCGGCGCAGTTCGCCGAACTGGTCACCGGCTGACCGGTCGGCCGCGAAGGTTTTTCCGCCGGACCGGCGGATCCATGTTTACCCGCCGGCAGCCTGGGCAGAACTGATGGTGCATGACGCGTCGGGACCATCCGGACCGGACGATTCCTTGGGGGCAGGGAAACGTCCGGGGAGATGCCGGCGCTGGGGTTGCTGAGGGGTGGCCCAGGGGAACGGCCGAGCGCCGTCCGGACTTCCGGACGGCGCTCGACCGCGTTTCGGCGGGCGTACGGGGTCAGGACCGCCCGACGGTGTCCACGATCCAGGCGTACATCCGGGCCTGCTCGTGCCAGGCGTCGTACCGGCCGCTGCGGCCGCCGTGCCCGGCCTCCATCTCGATCTTCAGCAGGACGTGCTGCGCCCCGGCGGCGCGCAGCCGGGCCACCCACTTGGCCGGCTCGTGGTACAGCACCCGGGTGTCGTTGAGGCTGGTCTCCACGTAGATCGGCGGGTACGGCAACTCGGCCACGTTCTCGTACGGCGAGTACGACTTCATGTACTCATAGACCTCGGGATCGTGCAGCGGGTCACCCCACTCCTCCCACTCCATCACGGTCAGCGGCAGCGACGGGTCGAGGATCGAGTTGAGCGCGTCCACGAACGGTACGGCCGCCACGATCGCGCCGAAGGACTCCGGCGCCTCGTTGACCACCGCGCCCATCAACAGCCCGCCGGCCGAACCGCCGAGCGCGGCCAGTTTCGGTACCGAGGTCCAGCCCGCCTCCACCATCCGGTGCGCGGTGGCGATGAAGTCGGTGAAGGTGTTCTTCTTCGCCAGCATCTTGCCGTCGTCGTACCAGTGCCGGCCCATCTCGCCGCCGCCCCGGATGTGCGCGATGGCGTACACGAAGCCGCGGTCCAGCAGGGACAGCCGGGCCACCGAGAAGGACGGGTCGATGGAGATCTCGTAGCTGCCGTAGCCGTACAGCAGGCACGGCGCGGTGCCGTCGCGCGGGGTGTCCCGGTGCGCCACGACGGAGATCGGCACCCGGGTGCCGTCCGGCGCGGTGGCCCACTCACGGAACTGCTCGTACTGCTCCGGGTCGTACCCGCCGAGCACCGGGGTCCGCTTACGCAGCACCAGTTCCCGGCTGGCCAGGTCGTAGTCGTACACCGACCTCGGGGTCACCATCGAGCCGTAGGAGAGCCGGTACTGCCGTGCGTCGTACTCCGGGTTGCTGTCCGGGTCGACGGTGTACAGCGGCTCCGGGAACGACACGTCGTGCCCGTCACCGAGCGAACCGTCCGGCTGGAACTCGTGTACCCGCAGCCCGGTCAGTACGTTCCGGCGCAGGTGGACGACCAGGTGGCCGGCGAACACGTCGATGTCCAGCAGCCGGGTGTCGTCCCGGTGCGCGACCAGCGGGGTCCACTCGGCGGGCGCGTCGACCGGGGCGCCGGCCAGCGCGAAGTTCTGGCCACCGGCGCAGTCCGGGTCGTTGTGCAGCAACAGGAACCGGCCCGGCCCGGTGGTCGCGGCGTGGTGGTCGACCTCGTACTCGACGCCCTGCCGGCGCTCGCGCACCAGGGTCGGGGTCGCGGTCGGGTCGTCCGCCGGGATGTAGCGGACCTCGCTGGTCATCTTGCTGTGCAGGTCGATCAGGATGTAGCGCTCGCTGCGGGTGAGTCCGACGCCGACCCAGAATCGCTCGTCCGGCTCCTCGTGCACGATGACGTCGTCGGTGGTCGAGGTGCCGATGGCGTGCCGCCACACCCGGTACGGCCGCCAGGCGTCGTCCACGGTCAGGTAGAACAGCTGCCCGGAGTCCAGGGACCAGGCAGCGCCGTACGAGGTGTCGGGTACCTCGTCGTCGAGCAGTTCGCCGGCGGCCAGGTCCTTGACCCGCAAGGTGAACCGCTCGTCGCCGGCGTAGTCGTCGGCGTAGGCCAGGTAACGGCCGTCCGGGCTGACGGTGAAGGTGCCGAGGGAGAAGAACTCGTGTCCGTCGGCGAGTTCGTTCGCGTCGAGCAGGATCTCCTCGCCCGGCAGCGCGCCGCCGGCCTCGACGTCCGGCGGTACGGTCTCGTCGCCGGCCTTGACCCGGCAGTGGATCGCGTACTGCTGGCCTTCCACGGTGCGGCTGTAGTACCACCAGCCACCCTTGCGGGAGGGCACCGACAGATCCGTCTCCTGCGTCCGGTCCTTGATCTCGGTGAAGATCTGCCCCCGCAGGTCGGACAGGTGCCCGGTGACCTCGTCGGTGTGGGCGTTCTCGGCGGTCAGGTAGGCGAGCGTGTCCGGGTTGTCCTTCTCGGCCAGCCAGGCGTACTCGTCGACCACGGTGTCACCGTGATGGGTACGGTTCGTCGGCAGCTTCTTCGCCACCGGCGGCACGGATGTCGTCATAACCGGCCACGCTACCGGCTGGCCGGCCGTACCGGCCGGGGGCTGCTGCTGGCCCGTGGGTGCTGCCGGCCCGTGGGCGCCGGATGCCGCGGCCGGTGCCCGGTCAGGTGCCGGGTGTCTCCGAGGCGCGGATGGTGAAGGCGTGCCGCAGGCCGGTGACCTCGAGGAGCCGGTCGAGGAAGGCGCCGACGTTGGTGAGCACCAGGGAACTGCGGGCCCGGGTCGCGGTGCGGTTCAGCACGACAAGGGTGCCGAGGCCCTGGGAGTCGCAGAAGGTCACTTCGCCCATGTCGAGCAGCAGCCGGGACGGCCCGTTGGCCAGGCTCTCCTCGACCGCGGTCACCAGTCGCGGGACGGTGTGAATGTCGATTTCGCCGACAAGTGCCACCACAGTCTCATCGGACCCGTGGCGCACCGAGATGTCCAGGTCCGGTCGCACGTCGGTCAGCCTAACGCGCCGCGCCGTACGTTGCCGGGACGGGACCGGCGCTCGGGAGAGTTTGTGATACTCAGTGCAGTATATGGTGGTACTTCTGTGACTTTTGTCAGTATTCGGTGCTTTTGGCGAGATCAGCCGTTCGGTGGACCGGACAGGCTCAGGCCGACTTCCGCTTGCTCGTCGAGCCACCCGCCTTCTTCGCCGCCCGCTTCTGCGGGGCCGCCTTCTTCGTACTCTTCGCGGCGGTCTTGCGGGCGCCCTTGGCGGGCGTCCGCGCCGCCTTCTTCTTCGTGCCCTTGGCGGGCGCGTCCGAGGCCCCCGCACCGCGCTGCGTCCGCGCCCGGTCCACGCTGGCCCGCAGCGCGGCCATCAGGTCGATCGTGTTCGACGGCGCCTCCTCCGGCTCCGCCGCCCGGGTCACCTCGCGGCCGGCCACCTTGGCGTCGATGACCTCCTGCAACGCGGTCCGGTAGTCGTCGGTGAACTCGCCCGGATCGAAGTCGGCGGTCATCGAGTCGATCAGCGACGACGCCATCGACAGCTCCTGCGGGCGTACCTTGATCTCGTCGTCCAGGAACCCGAACTGCGGTGCCCGGACCTCGTCGGGCCACAGCATGGTGTGCATGACCAGTACGTCGTCGTGCACCCGCAGGGTGGCCAGCTGCTCGCGCTGGCGCAGCGCGATCTTGACGATGGCGACCCGTTCCGAGTCGACCAGGGCGTTACGCAGCAGAACGTACGGTTTGGCCGCCGCGCCGTCCGGCTCCAGGTAGTAGCTCTTGCCGTACAGCATCGGGTCGACCTGCGCGGCCGGTACGAACTCCAGCACGTCGATCGCGTGCGAGGTGGGCAGGGGCAGATCGGCGAAGTCGTCGTCGGTCAGTACGACGGTCTCGTCGCCGCCCAGGTCGTAGCCCTTCGCGATCTGGTCGTAGCCGACCTGTTCGCCGCAGACCGCGCAGACCCGCTGGTACCGGATCCGGCCGCCGTCGGAGACATGGACCTGGTGGAACCGGATGCTCTTCTCCTCGGTCGCGGAGTAGAGCTTGATGGAGATCGAGACGAGGCCGAACGAGACCGCGCCCTTCCAGATCGCGCGCATACCCGCCTCCCTTGCGCTCGGGTACGGCGCTTCCCATCATGCCTGTTCAGGAGCCGGTCGTCCGCTCGAACGGGGCCAAGGTCGATGCCGGGAGCACTAGCGTGGGCAAGGTGGCCGGATCACCGGTCCAGCCGATGCTGGCCAGCACCGCGACTCTGCCCACCGGGGTCGGCTGGGCGTACGAGTTCAAATGGGACGGCGTACGCGCCGTCGCGGCGGTCAGCCGTACCGGGCTGGAGCTGTACGCCCGCAGCGGAACCGACATCACCGTCGCCTATCCGGAACTGGCCGGACTGTCCGGACTGCTACCGGATGCGGTGCTGGACGGGGAGATCGCCGTACTCGACGACACCGGCGCCTCGTTCGCGGCGCTCGCCGAACGGATGCACGTACGCGACCCCCGCCGGGCCGCCCAGCTCGCCGCCCGGCGGCCGGTCACGTACCTGATCTTCGACCTGCTCCGGCTGGATGGCGCCGACCTGTGCGGACTCCCGTACGCCGAGCGGCGCGCGATGCTCACCGGGCTCGACCTGACCGGCCCGCAGTGGCTGGTGCCGCCCTCGTTCGACGACGGCGCGGCGACCTGGGCCGCGGCCACCGAGCACGGGCTGGAAGGGGTGGTCGCGAAGCGGCTGGACAGCGTGTACCGGCCGGGTCGCCGCTCCCCGGACTGGGTGAAGGTCAAGCAGGTGACCACCGACGACCTGATCGTCGGCGGATACCGCCCCGGCGCCCGGCCGATCGGCGCGCTGCTGGTCGGTGAGCTGGATCCGGACCGGGGGCTGCTCTACCGGGGCCGGGTCGGCGGCGGCATCTCGGCGCACGACCAGGCGCGGCTGCTGGAACTGCTGGGGCCGCTGCACCGGGCGGACCCGCCGTTCGCGGAGCCGCTGCCGCGCCAGGACGCCCGGGACGCCCGTTGGGTCGAGCCACGGCTGATCGTGGAGGTTTCGTACGGAAACCGCACCGCCGACGGTCGGCTCCGGTTTCCGCGGCTACGTCGGATCCGTACCGACCGCAGTGGCTGACCGGCCCGGAAACTCTCTGAATCCGTTGTGGCCTGGGATGTTTGGCGTCCGTGATCGACGGGAATCAATGATGCATGTTGTCAATCATTCTCTGGATCCTCGCCGTGATCCTCGTAGTCGCAGGTGTCGTGTCGCTGCTGCGTCGCCAGATCCTCTGGGGCGTCGTGCTGATCATCGTCGGGCTGCTGGTCGGCCCGGGCGGCGTCAGCATATTCAGCTGACGACGTGACACCCCGGTCAGAGTCGCCGGTCCAGCGGCACACCGCCGTACCGGACCGGCGAGGCTGGCAACAACCGGCCGCCTCCCGCGGCCCGCATCCCCATTGTTCATCGGGGCCGGTGGTGGTACGTGACGACGTACCGCCGCCGGCCCCACTTTCCGTGTTCAGACCTCGGCCATCGCCGCCACCACCGAGGTGCGCGCCGCCCGCCGGGCCGGCAGTACCGCGGCGGCCACCCCGGCGACCGCGGCCAGCAGCAGGTACAGCGCCAACTGTCCGACCGGCAGATGGAAGCTGCCGTGCAGCCCGCTGAGCGCCGCCGTGGTCGCGGCCGCGCCGAAGACCACCCCGAACGCGATGCCCACCAGCGCACCCACCACCGCCATGAGCAGCGCCTCCACCAGCAGCATGGCGCGCAACTGGCCGCGGGTCAGGCCGAGCGCGCGCAGCAGCGCCGACTCCCGGGTCCGTTCGAAGACCGACAGCGACAGGGTGTTCGCGATGCCGAACAGCGCGATCACGATGGAGATCCCCAGCAGGGCGGCGAACACCCCGAGCAGCGAGTCCAGCGAACTGCTCAGCTGTGCGCGCAGCTCGACCATGCTGGACACCTGCAGCAGCGGGTAGTCGCGCAGCGCGGTATCCACCGCGGCCCGGGACCGGCCCGGGGACACCCCGTGCGCGGCGCGTACCAGGATCTGGTCCGGTGCTCCGGCGCCGAACCGGGCGGTGAACTCCGGCCAGGACAGCAGGCCGCCGCCGAACATGCTGCCGGCGAACACCGCCACCACCCGGTAGCTGTGCCGCTCACCGTGCACCGACACGCTGACCCGGTCGCCGACCGTACGGTGCAGGGTGCCGGCCATGCCCTCGCCCAGTGCGATCGTGCCCGGCCCCAGGCGCGTCAGTGACCCGTGCAGTGCCTGTGGTCGCATCCCGCCGGCCCCTGGCCCACTGTCCGCCGGCCAGGTACGCAGCGCCGACGTACTGGTCGGCTGACCGTCCACGGTCACCCGCGCGGTACGTTCCGCGGCCAGCCCGGACAGCTCGGGTCGCTGCCGCAGCGCGGTGACCGCCCCCGCCGGTACGCCCTTCACCTGGCTGTTGTACGTGCCGGTGACGAAGTAGTCCGCCGGGTAGTGCGCGGCCAACTGGTCGTCGGCCACGGACCGTACGGTGGCCAGCATCACGGTGAAGATCGTCATCAGCGCCACGCCGATCATCAGCGCCGTGGTGGTCGCCGCCACCCGGCCCGGGTTGCGCCGTGCGTTGGCCGTGGCCAGCCGGACCGGTACGCCGAACACCCGGCCGGGCAACCAACCGAGCAGCGCGATCAGCCGGCCCAGGAACAGCGGCGAGACGACCACCAGACCGAGGAAGACGATCAGCCCGCCGGCCACCACCAGTGTCAGCCTCGTGGTGTTCTGCGCACCGCCGGCGGCACCGTCCCCGGTGCCGAGCACGGTCAGCGCCCCGCCCACGGCCCCGAGCAGCACCGCCACCACGATCCGTACCACGCGGTGCCGGCCGGAGTCGTCGCCCGGCGCCGGGCCACGCAGTGCCGCGATCGGTGCCACCCGGGTCGATCCGATCGCCGGCAGGATCGCCGAGACGACCGTGACCAGTACCCCGACCGCAAAGCCGATGCCGACCGTACGGGCGGTCACGACAAGCCCGTGCGTCGGCATGTCGAGGCCGATCGCGGACAGGCCCAGGTACATGCCGTACGCCAGCAGCATGCCGAAGGCGATACCGGCGACCGAGGCGATGGCGCCGACCAGCGCGGACTCGGTGAGTACCGATCCGAACACCTGCCGGCGGGACGCACCGACGCACCGCAGCAGCGCCAGTTCCCGGGTGCGTTGGGCGATCAGGATGGTGAAGGTGTTGTAGATGACGAACGCCGACACCGCCAGGGCGATCACCCCGAAGATCAGGATCGAGGTCAGGAACAGCTGTACCTGCGACACGGCGCCCTTGGCGAGGTCGGTACGCAGTGTGCTGCCGGACGTGACGGTGTTGCCGGGCAGCGCGGCGCGTACCCGTCCGGTCAGGGCGGCCTCGGAAACCCCCGATGCGGCCGTCGCCACGATCTCGTCGTAGCCGTGCCGCCCGCTGTACCGGCTGACCTCGTCGGTCGTCATGACCAGCGCGGACGCCGCCGCCGACGCCCCGCCGGTGGGGAACTCGACGGTGCCGGTGAGCCGGACCCGGTGCCGGTGCTGGGCAGGATCCAGCACGGTGACGGTGTCGCCGGGCCGGTACCGCTGCCGTGCCGCGGTCCCGGTGTCCAGCGCCGCCTCACCGTCCCGGCCGGGCAGCCGACCCGACACCAGGGTGTACGGCCGCAGTCCGGACTGCGGGGTCACGTTGTACGCCAACCCCGCGGCGCCGAAGTTGCTGATCAGCCGGCCGTTACGGGCCAACATCGGTACGGTGCCGGACATCCGGCCCGCCGCTGCGGCGACACCCGGTACGGCACGTACCCGGTCCAGCAGGGTGGGCGGCAGCCGGTGCCGGTCGGAGCCCTCGACCGCGACGTCGACATTGCGCGCCGAATGCGCGAACTGGTCGAAGAACGCGGCCTCGGCGGTGTCGCCGTAGGCCAGGGTGCCGGACACGAAGCCGACCCCCAGCATGATCGCCAGTGCGGTGAGCAGGAGTCGCGTCCGGTGTGTCCGCAGGCCGGCCAGGGTCACTCTGAGCATGGCCGTGACGTTAGGGACATTGCCGGCCGATCTCGTCCGGCGCGGGAACGCTCTCCGGGTACGGCCGAGGTCGCACGGGCGGCGTCCGGCGGCCGGTCGGCGTACACCCTGCGGCGGACCGGACCCTTGCGGGTGCAGTGACGTACCGGTTGCACATGATGACAAAAGGTGACTCTTGACCTCTACTGCGAGGCGTGTAAGGTGGCCTTCATCAGCCGTCGAGGCCTTCGGTAGAGCCAACTGCCGATAGCTCCGGTTGATGTTCAGCCCAGTGCTGGGAGTGTGCGGCCTGCGCCGCATCGCCTCCGCAGCTCTGTGGCTCTCGCGGGCGCTCAAGCAACGGGCGCGACGCTGTCAGTACCGGTTCGGCGACCCTTCCTTCTTCGCAGCCATGCTGCACTGCTTCGCCGACCGTGCGTGCCGAAGGAGTTCCCTTCATGACCACGTCACCCGTTCTGTCCCGTACCCACACCTCGGTCGTCCCGGACCAGCGGACGGCCCACGGGTTCGAATCCGCCCTGTCGGAACAGGCCGTCAACTGGCCGCCGGCACCGGAGACCCCGATGACCGGACACTCGGCCCCGGGGAACACCGTCACCCGCCGCCGGTCCGACGAGGTCGGCCGGATGCTGTTGACCCGGCTGTGCGACCTGCCCGCCGGCCACCCGGACCGCCCGCGGCTGCGGGGACGCACCATCGAGTGGTACCTGCCGCTCGCCGAGCACCTCGCCCGCCGCTTCCGCAACCGCGGCGAGCAGTACGACGACCTGGTACAGGTCGCCACCATCGGGCTGATCAAGTCGGTGGACGGCTACGACCCGTCCCGTGGTGTGGAGTTCACCAGCTACGCCGTACCGACGATCGCCGGCGAGCTGAAGCGGCACTTCCGCGACAAGGGCTGGAGCGTACGCGTTCCGCGCCGGTTGCAGGAACTGAAGCTGGCCATCACCAACGCGACCGGCCCGCTGACCCAGAAGCTCGGCCGGTCCCCGACGGTGGCCGACCTGGCGCAGCACCTCGGGGTGACCGAGGACGAGGTCATCGAGGGCTTGGACTCCGGCAACGCCTACACCGCGATGTCACTGTCCACCCCGGTCGGCACCGGCGACGAAGGTGGCATGGCGGTACAGGACCGGCTCGGTGACCTGGACCCGAACATGGCCTGCGTCGAGGACCGGGAGTCGCTCCGACCGTTGATCGCCAAGCTGCCGGAACGCGAGCAGAAGATCGTGATCCTGCGGTTCTTCGGTAACCTGACCCAGTCGCAGATCGCCGAGCGTGTCGGCATCTCGCAGATGCACGTCTCGCGTCTGCTGACCCGGTCGCTCAACCAGCTCCGCGAGGGCCTCGGCTCGATGTGAGCACCTGATCCCGGGCGCCGGGCCGCCATGGTAGCGGCCCGGCGTCTGTGCTGTCGGAAACCCGATGTACGGCGGCACCTGCGCCGCCGTACATCGGTCACCAGCTGCGCGGGTCCGGCACCGGCGCCGGACGACCCGCCACCGTCTCATATGTCCACTGTGGACCTGAAGTGGCCAGTTCCCGTACCGCGGCGGTCAACCGGTCCACCTGTGTGGTGGTCGTGCCCAGGCCGATGCTGGCCCGTACCGCGGTCGCCGGCAGCGCCCCCGCGGACCGGCCGGCCGCCCGACCGTCCGCCTCCAGCAGCAGCCGACGGGTCAGCGGATGCGCGCAGAACAACCCGTCCCGCACCCCGATGCCGTACTCCGCGGACAGCGCGGCGGCCAGCACCGCGGAATCCAGCCCCCGTACCGCGAACGCGGCGATCCCGACCCGCGCGGCGGTCGGCGAGAACATGCTCAACGACAGCACCCCCGGGATGGCCGCCAGACCGTCCCGCAGGCGTGCGGTGAGCCGCTCCTCCCGCGCCGTCACCGCCGCCCGGTCGCTGCCGGCCAGCGCCCGGCAGACCGCGCCGAGGGCGACCGCACCCAGTACGTTCGGGCTGCCCGCCTCGTGCCGGGCCACCCCGTCGGACCAGCGCACATCGCCCGTCGCATCGCCGACCCGCGCGGTGGCGCCGCCACCGGCCAGATACGGCGCCGCATCGGCCAGCCAGTCCGGCCGCCCGGCCAGCACCCCCGCGCCGAACGGCGCGTACAGCTTGTGCCCGGACAGGGCCACGTAGTCCACCTCCAGCGCGGTCACATCCACCGGCCGGTGCGGCGCCAACTGGGCGGCATCCAGGAAGACCCGGGCACCGTACCGGTGGGCCACCGTGGTGATGTCGCGTACCGGCCACAGCTCGCCGGTCACGTTCGACGCACCGGTCACCGCGACCAGGATCGGTGCGTGCCGGGTGGGGCCGCTACGGCGCAGCTCGTGCAGCGCCGCGCCGACCGCCTGGACCGCATCACCCGGACTGGTCGGGACCGGCAGCCGTACCGGCCGCTGCCAGGGCAGCAGCGTCGCGTGGTGCTCGGCGCCGGAAACCAGGGTGACGGTATCCGCCGGCAACGCCCGGGCCAGCAGATTCGTCGCGTCGGTGGTGTTGCGGGTGAACAGCACACTGTCGTCGGGGCGGCAGCCCAGGAACTCCGCGACGCTGCGGCGGGCCTCCTCGTACCGGCGGCTGCACAGCTGCGACGGCAGTCCGGCACCCCGGTGCACGCTGGCGTAGCGCGGCAGCAGTCCGGTCACCGCGTCGGCGGCGGCCACGACACACGGTGCGCTGGCCGCGTAGTCGAAGTTCGCGTACCCGGTCTCGCCGCCGGTGACCAGCGGCACCCGCAGGTCGGCATCCAGCAGGGCGAGCGGGTCGGGCGCGGGCGGTGGTGTGACGGGCCGGTGCCGTACCGGAACCGGATGGAGACGGAACACACCCGAGGAGGTGGACGGGTGCGCAGGACTGGTCGGCATGGATGTCTCCGAAAGGGCCAAGGACCCCACCCCGTGGGAATCAGGGTCCGCGCTTGCCCGACACCTCTGTGTGACGGGCCTGGTCTTCACCCGGGGCACCCCACCGCGGAAGCGAGGGTTGCCGGCCAGCAAGCCGGGGCTACGCGCTGGCACTCGTGACCTGCCCGGAAGCATAACCTCGTTAGGGTGGTCCCATGGCAGAACTCCCGCCTTCTGGGACCTCCGGCCCACCGGCCGGCTCCTCGGACGAGCCGCAGCAGCATCGTCCGGCCGAGTCCGGGCACCCAGCTCCGGCCGGCCCTGCTCCGGGTCCGGCTGGCCGGCTGCCCACTGGCCCGGCGCCGGCCGCGCCGTCGTCGCCGTGGGCGTCGCCGGACACCGTGGCCGGCCCGCCGGACCGCCGGCCTCCCGCGCCACCCCGGGCTCCGGCCGGGCACCCCGAACCGCTGTGGCCCACCGCCGGTCACGGTCAGCCCGGTCACGGTCAGCCCGGTCCTGGTCAAGCCGGTCCCGGTCGACCCGGCTACGGTGCGCCGGGCCCCGGTCGGCCCGGACAGCCCCCGCCCCAGGCGCCAGGGCGGCCCGACCCGATGCGGTCGACGTCGCGCCAGCCCGGCCCGCCGGCCGGGCATGGACCGGGCCAGCAGGGATTCCCGTTCGACCCGACGGTCGCCGCCCTCGAAGCTCCCCGCCGGCCCCGGTTCGACTGGGGCCGGCTGATCCGGATGGTCGCGGTCATCGCGCCGATCGTGGTCGGCGCACTGGTGATCATCTTCATCGTCGGCACCAATCTCGGGCCCGCCGCCTTCGCCATCGGCCTGCTCACCGCGGTCATCCCGGTGCCGTTCCTGGTGATCTGCTTCCTGTGGCTGGACCGCTACGAACCGGAGCCGTGGAAGTACCTGGCGTTCGTGTTCGGCTGGGGATCGTGCGTGGCGACCTCGGTGGCGCTGGGCGTCAACACCCTGGGCGCGTACCTGTTCGAAAAGGCCGGCCTGTCCGGGGCCGCGGACGCCGTGCTGGTCGCGCCGTTCATCGAGGAGACGATGAAGGCGCTCGGTCCCGTACTGCTGCTGATCTTCCTGCGCCGTCGCCGCCGGCAGCCGATCAGCGTCGTCGACGGCATCGTCTACTTCGGCCTGTCCGCCACCGGGTTCGCGATGGCGGAGAACATCCTCTACCTGGGTGGGATCTACGTCACCGGCTCGCAGGCCGGCGGTGCGCTGACCGGCGCCATCCAGCTCGCCGTGCTGTTCGTGGTACGGATCGGCATGTCCGGCTTCGCCCACCCGCTGTTCACCACCATGACCGGTATCGGGTTCGGGCTCTCCGCCGGCGCCACCGACCGCAGGGTCCGCTGGCTGGCCCCGCTGGCCGGCTGGATCGGCGCGATGTGCCTGCACAGCGGTTGGAACCTGATGTCCAGCCTCGGCGTACAGGCCGTACTGACCGGCTACCTGGTGGTGATGGCGCCGATCTTCTTCGCCGCCGTCGGCGTCGCGCTGTGGGCCCGCGGCTACGAGGGCCGCCAGATGGCCACGATGCTGCGGCCGTACGTCCGGGCGGGTTGGCTCAGTCCGCCGGAACTCGGTGCGCTGGCCACCATGAACCGTCGGATGGCGGCCCGTCGCTGGGCCCGCCGGGTGGCCGGCCCGGCCGGGGCCCGCGCGATGGAGGCATACCAGTTCGCGCTGAGTACCCTGGCCCTGGCCCGGATCGCGGCCCTGCGCGGATTCGGTACCGAGGAGTTCCCGGGCAAGGAACGCGAGCTGCTCACCTCGATGGGTGGCTACCGGCAGACGTTCTCCGGCCGGGACCCGCAGATGCCGCCGGTGCTGTGGGACGGCACGAACTACCACGTCCAGTTCCCGGACGGCTCGGTACGCACCCTGCCCCCGCCCGAACAGCCGGTCGTGCCGCTACCCGTCGCGTTGAGTTCGATGCCGATGCCCGGTGGTCTGCAGTGGCGGAACTGACCACGCCCGCACCGCCGGCCGCCCGGCAGGACGAGCTGCTGACGCTGCTGTACGGCAACCCGGTGATCCGCGAACTGCTGCGGCTCACCCCGCAGCTGGACCTGCCCGGCTGGTACCTCACCGCCGGCGCGGTCTTCCAGACCGTCTGGAACGCCAGGTCCGGCCGGTCACCGACCGACGGTATCCAGGACTACGACCTGTTCTACTTCGACCGGTCCGATGAGTCCTACGCCGCCGAGGACGTGGTGATCCGGCGGGCCGCAGCGCTGTTCGAGGAGCTGACCGCGCGGTACGGGGCGCGGGTCGAGGTACGCAACGAGGCGCGGGTACATCTCTGGTACGAGCAGAAGTTCGGCGTACCGGGCGTGCCGTTCACCAGTACCGAGGACGCGATCGACCACTTCGCCGCCACCACCTGCTGCGTCGGGGTCCGTACCGGCCCCGACGGGGTCGCCACCGTCTACGCGCCACACGGCCTCACGGACGTGTTCGACCTCGTGGTGCGGCCCAACCCGGTACTGGCACCGCAGGAGGTGTACGAGCAGAAGGCGGCCCGCTGGCGGGCCGAATGGCCGGCGCTGACCGTACTGCCCTGGCCGGTGCCGACCGATCGCGGATGATGCGCCGACGCCGGGCCGGCATCCGCGCCGATGCGGCTAGAGGTACAGGCCGGTCCCGTTCTGCTCGACCCGGGCGGCGGCCACGGCATGCACGTCGCGTTCCCGCAGCAGGATGTACTGGCGGCCGTGCAGCTCGACCTCGGACCGGTCGTCGGGGTCGAACAGCACCCGGTCGGTGGTCTTGACGGCCCGTACGTTGGGCCCGACCGCCACCGCCACCGCCCAGGACAGCCGGTGGCCGATGGATGCGGTGGCCGGGATCACGATGCCGGAGGCCGACCGACGTTCGCCCTCGCCACCTTCGAGCCGGACCAGCACCCGGTCGTGCAGCAGCCGGATGGGCAGCCCCTGGTCGAGGTCGTCCACTGCCGCCCCGGCGGTCGTACCGGTGTCCTGCATGTCCACGTCACCGACGCTACCGGCTCGCGGCGCCTCGTCGACTGTCGGGTATCGACAACCGCCGGTACGGTGTAGGCAGCCAGGTCACGGCAAGGGGGAGCTCTGAGTCGCTTCGAGGAAGTGCGCAGCCGGGCCCGACGTGCCTGGCAGGTCGCCCGTGGGCGGCTGGAGGACGGTCGGGAGCGCAGTGACGAGGCGTTGCTGGCCGAGTCGGAGGCTGCCGAGGCGCAGGAGGCCGTCGAGGGCGGGGCCGGTCAGGCGCAGCCCAGCGCGGGTGGGCCCCTGGTCGATCCGTCCGTCGGATCGGTGAGCGGGACACCCCTGCCCGCCGGCTACGTCCCGGCCGAAGCGGCGGTACCGCGCGGTGTCCGGGTGGCGGCCGCCTGGGCGTGGCGGATGATCGTGATCGCGGCAGCCGTCTACGGCATCTTCTACCTGCTGACCTATGTCGGCAACGTGGTCGTTCCGGCAATCATCGCGCTGCTTCTCACGGCGATGCTGCAACCTGGTGCGAACTGGCTGCACCGGCACGGCGTACCACGCTCGCTCGCCTCCCTGATCATGCTGATCACCGGCATCGTGGTGGTGGCCGGCGTGCTGACCGGCGTCATCACGTCCTTCATCAACGGCTTCAGCCAGCTCTCCGAGAACGTCGCGGCCGGGCTCCAGCAGATCCAGAGCTGGCTGCACAACGGGCCGCTGCACATCTCCGACAAGCAGATCACCGGGGCGCTGGCCACCGCGCAGGGCTGGCTCAGCGACAACAAAGGCGTCCTGACCACCGGCGCGCTGTCCACCGCGACCACTGTCGGCGAGGTCCTGGTCGACATCTTCCTGATCCTGTTCACCACCTTCTTCCTGGTCCGTGACGGCCGCGGTATCTGGAACTTCATCCTCCAACTGGCCCTGCCCCGGCACGCCCGGCTGGCGGTCGACGACGCCGGCAGCGCGTCCTGGAAGACGCTGGTGGCCTACGTGCGGGCGACCGTACTGGTCGCATTCATCGACGCGGTCTTCATCGGGATCGGCATCGTCGCGGTGCAGGTACCGTTCAGCCTGGCGATCCCGCTCGCCGCGCTGGTCTTCCTGGGTGCCTTCATCCCGATCGTCGGGGCGACCGTGTCGGGCGTGGTGGCGGTCCTGGTCACGCTGGTCACCCAGGGTTTCCTCGCCGCGATCGTGGTGATGATCGTGGTGCTGGGGGTGCAGCAGATCGAGGGGCACCTGCTGCAACCGTTGATCATGGGCCGCGCGGTGGCGATCCACCCGCTCGGCGTGATCCTCGGGATCACCGGCGGCATAGCCATCGCAGGGATCTTCGGCGGGCTCATCGCCGTCCCGTCGATCGCGGTCGCCAACACCGCGATCCGGCATCTCGTGGCCCGACACCGACACGGACTGGATCCGGAGGTCGCTGCGCTGCCGGCACTGCCACCGCCGCAGTCCACCGGTGCCGCCGAGCCTTCCCCGCCCAGGGTCGCGGATGCCGAACCGTCGGAGACGCGGGCCGACCCTGACACCGGACCGCCGACACCGCCGGCCGGCTCGGACCAGAGCCGGCCCGACTGATCCGTCCGCCGGCGGTCGCCGGTGCATTGTCAGCCGGTCAGCCGGTCGCCGCCGGCGCGGTGTTGCCTGTCGCGGTGCTGCCCGGTGCGGTGTCGCGCGTCGATGCGCCGCCCGGTGTGGCGTCGGCGGCCCGGACCGAGGTTCCGGCGAGCCGGTCCAGAGCGCCGTGCACCACGCCCGTGTTCGTGGTGTACCAGAACGGGGGCAGCGATGCCCGCAGGTAGGGCCCGTACGAGCGGGCGGTGTGCAGTCGTGGGTCGAGGACCGCGACCACACCGCGGTCACTGCTGGTGCGGACCAGCCGGCCCACGCCCTGGGCCAGCCGTACCGCGGCGATCGGCACACTGACCGACGCGAAGCCGGAGCCGCCGGCGGAGTCGACGGCGGCGCTGCGGGCTGCGGCGAGCGGCTCATCCGGTCGGGGGAACGGCAGCCGGTCGATCACCACGAGCTGGCACGAGTCGCCGGGCACGTCGACGCCCTGCCACAGGCTCATCACCCCGAACAGGCAGCTCGCCTGCTCGGACCGGAACTTGCGGACCAGGATCGGCAGCGCCTCGTCGCCCTGCAGATAGATGGTCAGGTCGGTGCGGTCCCGTACGACCTGGGCGGCACGCTCGGCTGCCCGACGAGAGGAGAACAGTCCCAGTGTGCGACCCCCGAGCGCGCTGACCAGCCGTACCAGTTCGGCGCCCGCGGGCTCGGAGAGCCCGGACTGGGTGGGGCGGGGAAGTTGTGCGGCGACGTACAGGATGCCCTGCTTCGGATAGTCGAAGGGCGAGCCGACGTCCAGTGCCCGCCAGATCGGCGGTGCGGCGTCGTCCTGCTCCGCGTCGGCGACCAGGAACGGCTGGGTGGACCGGGACGGCCACTGCGCCCGGGACGGTTCGGGCGCGTCCGCGGGCGGCTCGGCCGGCCGTACGTCGTCGGTGGCGGGGGTCCGGCCGTAGGCCGCGGGCAGACCCAGTCCGGCGGCCACGGTGTCGAACCGGCCGCCCAGGGCCAGCGTCGCCGACGTGGCGACCACCGTGCGTTCGGCGAACAGCAGGCTGCCGAGCAGCCCGGCCACCGACAGCGGCGCGACATGCAGCGAGGTGCCGAACCGCTCGTCGCGCTGCACCCAGATCACGTCGTGTTCGGAGCAGTCGAGGATCCGTTCGGCGACCTCGGTGAGTGTCAGTACGGTCGACTTGGCCTGCTGCCTACGTACCGGGTCCGGGTCGTCCGCGCGGATCTCGGCGATCGCCGACACCGCGGCGCGCCCGGCGGCCTGTACCAGGCTGACCGCGTCCCGCAGGGCCGGCGGCAACTGCACCAGCCTGCCGTCCCCGGCGTCGGCGAGGGCGACCGACAGGCCGTCCGCAGCCTCGGTCAACCGGTCGGTGATACCACCGTCGACGTACGTCCGGACCCGGCGGGTGGCCCGGTCCAGCGCGTCGGCGGACATCTCGGCGCGCGCCGCGGAGGTGACCCGGTCGGCCAGTTCGTGTGCCTCGTCGACGATCAGCACCTCGTGCGAGGGCAGGATGTGCCGGCCGGACATCATGTCGACGGCGAGCAGGCTGTGGTTGGTGACCACGATGTCGGCGGAACGGGCACGCACCCGGGACGCCTCGGCGAAGCACTCCTCGCCGAACGGGCAGCGCTGCACACCGACACATTCGCGCGCCGGCATCGACACGGTGCGCCACACCGAGTCGTCGACACCCGGGTCGAGTTCGTCCCGGTCGCCGGTCTCGCTCTCCGCCACCCAGTCGCGGATCCGGACGACCTGCTTGCCGATCCGGCCGGCCTGACCGAGCCAGCCGCCGCCGTCCTGCTCGCCGAACAGGTCGGGTTCCGGCTCCTCGCTGCCGGAATCCAACCTGGCCAGACAGGCGTAGTGGTGCCGGCCCTTGAGCACGGCGTAGGTCGGTCGCCGTCCGATCAGCGGTTCGACCGCGTCGGCCAGCCGGGGCAGGTCGGACTCGACCAGTTGGGCCTGCAGCGCGAGGGTCGCGGTGGACACCACCACCGGACCGTCGTGCAGCAGTGCGGCCACCAGGTAGGCGAGGGACTTGCCGGTGCCCGTGCCGGCCTGGACGAGCAGATGCTCCCCGGTGCGGATCGCCTGCGCGACGGCCTCGGTCATGGCCAGTTGGCCGGGCCGGGTGGCGCCGCCGGGCACGGCGGAGACGGCCGCGCTGAGCAGATCGGTGGCGGACGGCTTGCGGCGGATGGCGCTGGCGGACGAACTCACGAGCACAGACGCTACCGCGCCACGGTGCCGGCGACCGGGCCCGGCGTGGCCCTGTGGACAACCCGGCGCGTTGTCCACAGACGGTACGTCGGGGCCGACGGTGCGGTGGCCCGGACGCCTATCGTGGACCGCGAGTGCGCAGCACATCTCGACGAACGGAGTCGCCCGTGCAGCAACCGGTCCAGGTCCGATACCGCAAATACGACGGGTCGCTGCACTGGAACTTCACCGTGTTCCGGCTCGGCGCCGACCAGTACGGGGACTGGTTGGGTTGTCCGCCCGGCGCCCAGCTCCGCCGTGGCTACGAGCCGCCGATCACCTGGGCCGAGGCGCAGGTGCTGCTGGTTCCCCGGGACACCTGGTGGACGGCCAACTTCAACGACGAGCCGAACCGCACCGAGATCTACTGCGACATGACCACGGTGCCGGAATGGCACGGCGACGAGATGACCGCCGTCGACCTCGATCTGGACGTGTGCCGGCGCCGGGACGGCACCGTCGAACTGCTCGACGAGGACGAGTTCGCCGAACATCAGGTCCGCTACGGCTACCCGCCCGAGGTGATCGCTGCCGCCCGCGACGCCGCCTCCTCGGTGTACGCCGCGATCAGTGTGAACGCCGAGCCCTTCGCCACGGTCTACCGCGACTGGCTGGCCAGGGTCGTGGGCTGAGCCCGGCCGCCGGCCGACCCGGGTGGCCACCGGCACACGGCACGTCGGCGCCGGTCACCCGGCCACGCCGGGCACGCCGGGCACGCCGGTCAGGGTTCCACCGGCCACACCGAGTTGGCCGCGCTGGGCTGCCCGACGTGCCCGATCTTCTCCGGGTTGAGCTGGTTGTACACCGCGCTGATCCGGCCGTCGGCGTAGTCGAAGGCCATCACCAGGGTGAGGTCCTCGCCGTTGAGAGCCTGCTTCTGGCAGATCAGCAGCCCGAGGTCGCCGTTGACCAGCACAGGTTCCATGACCACTCTGCCCTCTGTCGCCGCGCGGTGGAACAGGTTGGCGAGGAACCGGGAGACCCGCTGCAGGCCGACCATCGGCTGCCGGACCGCCGGTGCCCGGCCGCCACCGTCGCCGGTCACCACCACGTCGGGGGCCAGTACGGCCAGTAGCCCGGGCAGGTCGCCCTGCTGACAGGCGTCCAGGAACGCGCGCAGCACGACGCGCTGCTCGGTGACGTCGGAGGTGCGCCGGGGGGCGTCGGTACGGACCGCCCGGCGGGCCCGGGAGGCGAGCTGTCGGGCCGCCTGATCGGTGACCGCCAGGATCTCGGCGATCTCACCGAACGGCACCTCGAACACGTCGTGCAGTACGAACGCGACCCGCTGTTCCGGCGAGAGCCGTTCCAGCATGAACAGCACCGCCAGGCTGACCTCGTCGACCCGGGCCACCCGCTCGCCGGGGTCCATCGCGGTGGGTTCGGCCAGCCGTTCCACCAGCGGTTCGGGCAGCCAACTGCCGATGTAGGACTCGCGGCGCACCCGGGCGGAACGCAGCACATCCAGGCAGATCCGCCCGGTCACGGTGGTCAGCCAGGCGCGCGGCTGTTCGATGCCGGCCCGGTCCGCGCGCTGCCACCGCAGCCACGCCTCCTGCACCGCGTCCTCCGCCTCGGCGACGCTGCCCAGCATCTGGTACGCGACGCCGGTCAGGTGCCGGCGGTGCGTCTCGAAGTCGTCGGTGCCCGGATCGCTCACGGTCCGATTCTGCGTCATCGCGGCTCGCCCGGCCACGCGGGTGGAGCATGGTCCTGCCATGTCACTGGGACGAGGCAGCCACCCCCGATGTGACAGGTGCGGTTATGTCGTTGCGGCGCCGATGGCTCCGGCGCATGCTGAGGGGGCCTTCGAGGGGGTTCCGGCCCGCCTCTGGGTGCCATGGAACGGGCATCGACGTTCGGCGACGTCGAGCGGTGCTGTACCGGGTTTCCCGGTACAGCACCGCTGCATCAGGAGAACCGGTGCAGTGCACCGCTGCGTCGTGCGGGCATGATCCGTCATGGCGTCCATTGTGGACAGGATCTGGTCACCAGCCGGGCGGTTCCCGGCGCAGACCGGTCAGTTCGGCCTGCCGTACCCAGCCCTGCCGGATGCCCGGTCCGGCCAGCATCAGATTCTGCAGCTGCGGGTTGGCGGTGTCGCCCGCGTACTCGATGTGTGCCGTGTCGCCCCGGGCGGCCAGCACGGCGACCCGGTCGCCGCGCCACAGCGCGGTACTGCGCCGATACGACAGCGTCACCTCGTCCGCCGCCACGATGTGCCGGTACCGGTGCTCCAGCACCCGGTCGAACCGGCGCCGTGGTTCGGTGCTGTAGAGCCGGACCAGCGGCCCGTCCGGACTCGCCTCGTACTCGCTGCCCCGCCAGTCCGCGACCCAGCCGTCGTAGCTGGTGGTGTCGCCGCCCGCGGCCACCTCCGTACCGTCCAGCGCGACCCAGCACCGTACGTCTGCGTCGTAGCTGGCGTAGATCTCCCAGCGCGGCCCGGTGACTTTCCGGTACAGCCGGGCGCCGTGCGGCAGGGCGACCGTACCCGGCCAGTTCCGTACGCCCGGTGTGGCCGGATCGGCCGGCGGCAGCTGGCTTGACAGCTCGTGCCAGCGCAGCAGGTACCCGGCGGTGGGGTGGTCCGGCGCGTCGTTCTCCAGCCGGACCCGGGTGCTGCCGGAGAACCGGTGTGCGCCGCCGGGCAGGTAGGTGCGCAGCTGCGTCTCGCTGAGCGGCTGCTCCAGCTGGACCAGTGCCGGCTCGGGCGGCGCCGACGGCACCGGCGTCGCCGGTATCGACGTCGTCGGTACGACCGGCGTCGAACCGGAGCTGCTGCGGTCCGCGCCGAGCTGACCGGCCACCGGCTGGTGCGTCGCCGTGGTCCCGGTCTGCCGGAACAGCACGCGCAGCTCCTGTACCGCGTCCGGCGGGAGGGTCACGGTCACCGCGGACCCGGGATTGACCGACAGGCATCGGGCGGCCGACGGCCAGCCGCGGATCAGGTCCAGCCCGTCCACCCGTACCACCGGTACCTGCGCGCCCAACCGCTCCCGGGCCCGCTCCACCGCGCTGAACACCGGCAGCACCGGAAGGTCCGCCGCTTTCTCCATCCACCACGGGAAGTCCGGCGAGCGCAGCGACGGCATCGGGTCGAGATCCTGTCGTACCGGCAGGATCACCTCGCCCTCCAGCAGGACGGCGAAGAACACGTCGATGTCGTTGCCCAGGTACGCGGTCCGCAGCCGTTCCTCGAAGTCGTCGTACGGCTCGAAGTCGAGCGTCTCCGGGTCGGGCGCGGCGGCCAGGTCGTCGACCCTCGGTACGAGTTCGCCACCGGTGGCCGCCCGCTGCGGTGCGCCGATGGGAAAGTAGCCCTGGATCGGGGTACCGGGATCGACCGCCAGCCACCACGTCCGGTCCGGCCAGTTGTCGGCGAGTTCCGGGTAGGTGACCGGTACGGCCTCGTCGGCCCGGCCGCCCATGCCGATCTCCATGCACGCCCGGGACGTGAACACCAGCACCATGGTCCGGCCGTCGACGGTCAGTGTGGCCAGCCGGGAACGACCGGCCCGCAGGTCCGCGCCGGTGGTCGGGAGCAGCAGTTCGGCTCTGGTGAGCGCGTCGAAGTAGTCCCGGTGGTCGGTGCCGCCGAGCGCCTCGGACATCATCCGTTCCGTGGCGTTGGCGGGACGCCAGCTTGGCTGCACCGTCGTTCTCCTCCCGTGGCCGGCTCCTGCCGTGGAACAGGCCCGGCCCAGGGTACCGGCGGTGCGCCCACCCGCCGGCGGCCCTGCATCGACGGCATGTCGGTCGGTGGGCGGACTGAGATACTGTCGGTCCGAACTACCCCTTCGACCGTGACCGGAGCCATGGCACGCACAATCCTGGTCGCTCAGCAGCCCGGCGCCTATCCGACCATCGACGCGGCGATCGCCGTCGCGCAGGACGACGCGGTCATCTCGATCGCGCCCGGCACCTACCACGAACCCATCGCGCTGTTCGGCCGCCGGCTCACCTTCAGCGCCGCCGAAGGCGCGGGCACGGTCACCCTGGACACCAGCGGGACCGGCGAGTCGGCGGTGTCGGCACACCGTGCCTCGGTACGGCTGGTCGAGCTGACCCTGCACTCCGGTGACGTGCCCACGGTCCGGGCCAGTGGCGGCGCGCTGCACCTGGAGAAGTGCGAGCTGAAGGCCGGCTACGCGGCGGCGGTGTCCGCGGCGGACGGCTGCGCGGTCGAGGCGACCGGGGTCACCGTCACCGCCGGCCAGTACGGTCTCGTCCTGGAGGACGCCACCGGCACCATCGACCGCTGCGAGATCACCGGGGTGGCCGACGACGGTGTGATCGTCCGGCTCGGCGCCAACCCGACGATCCGCAACTGCACCATCGCGCGCTGCGGCTTCCGTGGCATCTACGTCTACCAGTCCGGGCGGCCCACCATCGAACGCTGCGAGATCTCGCAGACCGGTGACGCCGGCATCTCGGTGGCGCACAACAGCGGCGCGACCGTGGAGGGCTGCTGGGTACACGACACCAACGGATCCGGCATCGTCTTCGGTCGCGGCTGCACCGGTCGGGTCGAGGAGAGCCGGGTGGAGAACACCGCGCCGCCGGGTATCCGTATCGACGAGGGCGCGAACGCCGAGCTCGTCAACCCGAACACGGGTGCCGACAAGCTGCCCCGGGTCGGGGTCGCCGCGATCGAGGGCTCCACCAAACAGGACCCCGGTGCGGTGGAGAAACTGCTCGCCGAACTCGATGCCATGGTCGGGTTGGCCGCGGTGAAGGCCGAGGTCCGGTCACTGATCGACGAGATCCAGGTCAACGAGTGGCGACGGTCCGCCGGCCTCGCGGTCGGTGCGGTCAGCCACCACCTCATCTTCACCGGCGCGCCGGGCACCGGTAAGACCACCGTGGCGCGGGTCTACGGCCAGTTGCTGCGCGCCCTGGGCGTGCTGCCCAACGGGCAGTTCAAGGAGGTCGCGCGCCGCGACCTGGTCGGCCAGTACATCGGGCACACGGCGGAGAAGACCGCCGGGGTGTTCGACGAGGCGCGCGGCGGGGTGCTGTTCATCGACGAGGCGTACACGCTGTCCCGCGCGTCCGGTGGGGGTACCGGCGATTTCGGTCAGGAGGCCATCGACACCCTGGTGAAGCTGATGGAGGACCACCGGGACGATGTCGCGGTGATCGTCGCCGGCTACACCCACGAGATGGTGGAGTTCCTCGCCGCCAACTCGGGTCTGGCCTCCCGGTTCGCCAAGACGCTCGAGTTCGAGAACTACTCGCCCGACGAACTGGTCCTCATCGTCACCCGGATCGCCCGGCACGACGACTACCTGCTCGCCGACGGACTCGACGAAGGACTGCGCGAGTGGTTCGGCAACATCGAACGCGACGCCAACTTCGGCAACGCCCGCGAGGCGCGCAAGCTGCTGGAGAACATGCGTAAGGCGCAGTCCGGTCGGCTGCGCGGACTGGGCCGCATGCCCACCCGCGACGACCTGCGCACCCTGATGCTGGACGACCTGATCAGCGCGACGCAGTGACTCCCGGCGGTCGCTGCCCGGCCGGCAGGCCGGCCGCCATGTCCGTCGGCCTGACCACCGTCGCCTGACCGTCCCGTACCGCTGTGGCCGCCGCCGTCACCAGCCGCGATGGTGGTGGGCTCAGCGCGGCCCACAGTGCGGGCAGGTCGTCGGCGCAGCGGCGCAGCAGCGTACGGCAGATGTACGACGCGTCGTACCGGTCGTCGTCGTCGCGGTGGTCGTCGTCGTCGAGGTACCAGACCGAGCCCAGGTCCGCGCCGCGTACCCGAATGGCCAACGTGCCGCCCTGTACGTAGCCGATGGCCAGGAAGTCGGCGGTGAGCCGGTCCGCGAACCACCGGTTGGCGTACTGGACCTGTTGGTGCCGGTCGCCGACACCGAGGCCGAACATCGGCTGGTCGGCGACGAATCCGAAGCCGACGTGTACGCCGGGCTCCGCGGGCCGGCCGCCGTCGGTGGCCGCCAGGAACTCCCGGTATGTCCCGGGCAGTGGCATCGCCAGGGCGCGTTCCAGCGCGTCCACGGTCTCCGTGGCCAGCCGACGCTCGTGTGCCAGGCGTACCGGGCGGTGCTCGTCGCCCAGTTCGACACCGCGCCGTCGCCGGTCCGAGCGCATGGTGGCGACGCCGCCGAGATGGCGGAACGAGCCGTGCAGCGCGGCCGGTACCAGCGCGATCCGGCGGGACAGCGCCTGATGGGCCCAGGCCCAGCCGGCCGGGCCGGGCACCGCGCGCGGCGTCGCGTCGTCCGGTCGGGCCGGCCAGAGCGGGTCACCGCTGCCGACCATGGCCCGGTTGGCGGTGAGTACGTCCAGGATCCGCTGCTCGTCCAGGCCGAGCCGGGGATCGGGCGCGGGCAGCTCCACCATGGCCCGCGAGTACAGCAACCAGTCGGGGAAGCCGTACGGGGTGATGAAGACACCCGGCCGGTAGCGGATGCGCAGGGTCGGCGACCCGGGGTGCACGATCCGGGCGGCGAACCGGGCGCCCGGCAGGAAACGTTCAGCCGCCATCCTCCGACCTCCTCACCGTTGCTCACGCAGCCGGCGGGCGATCTGCGCCAGGGTGTCGTCGTCGAGGCGCGGTGGCCGGTAGTCCGCCGACCTGATCCGTTCCAGCAGACCCGGCTCCGGCGCGAAGCCGTACCGGTCGGCGAAGTACGCCCACGACTCCGACCAGGCCCAACGACCGTCGGTACGGATGCTGAGTGGCACCGCGCCGCTCCCCGTCGCATCGAACGGATCCTTGTCGTAACCCCAGGCGGCGACCACCAGTGGCGCGGTGCCCAGGTAGTCCACGACGCGGCTGCGTTCGACGTCGGCCAGCCGGTCGGTCGGTGGTACCGGGCGGCCGTCCGCGTCGTGGGTCGCGTCCGCGGCACGGGCCAGGTGCACGATCGAACCGTCGGCCGACCATTCCTGCTCGATCGCCTCGGCCCGCTCCGGCGAGACCGCGACCAGGTCGTAGCCGAGCCCGCCGCTGTCCGCCTCGTCGATGACGTCGGTCGGTCGCCACACACCGTCCGCGCCCAGCTCGTCGTCCACCGGGAACGGGCTGGCGTGCCGGCGCCGCAGCAGGCCCGCCGGCTGAGTGCCCCGGCCGTCCCGGTACCAGGCGAAGTAGCTGACATCCGTCTGCTGCAGCCCGAACATCAGGGCGGCACGGGAACCGTCGAGGTGACCGAGCCCCAGTGCGGGCAGCTCCAGCGGCTCCGGCGACGGGTCGCACCAGGCGTGGTAGCGCAGCCGGTCCGGCCCGGCGATGCCGATCACGTCACGCAGCGCCCGGGCGGTGGTCCTGGCCAGCTCGACGAGGTCGTCCGGCTGAGGATCCGGGTATTCGAGCCACCAGTTGGGCACCTCGTCGTCCGGCTCGTGCCAGCCGTCGGCGCGGAACCGCTCCGCGGCCTGGGCGGGTAGCCGTAGCGGCGGCGCCACCGACCGGTTCGCCGAGATCTCCGCCAGTACGGCGTCGTCGCGCCGGAACTGCGCGTAGTGCCCGCGTTCCGGTACCTGCGCGTCGACCAGCAGCAGGACCGTGCCGTCGGGCAGCTCCGCCAGGGTCGTGGCCAGCCCGTCGATCAGCCGGTCCCATCCGGATTCGAGCACCGGCGGTCCTCTCAGTTCCCGGGTTCGGGGTAGCGGGTCACGAACTCGTCCAGCAGGACGCGGCACTCCTCGTGGCGCCGGTCCAGCAGAGCCGTGCTGAGCCGGCCGCCCAGCGCCGTCACCATCTCCCGCCCGGCGTCGGAACGCAGCGCCTCGTCCGGTACCGCGTCGGCGCCCTCCGGTACGAACCGGTACGCCTCGGTGACCGCCTCGCCCGCGTTGGCCAGCGCCTCGACCATGTCCTCCCACGCCTCCAGGTCCTGCCAGGCCTCGGCCGGATTCACCTGCTGCTGGATGTACTGCGTGAGTTCACTGCGGGCCAGTGACACCGCGTACCACTGCCCGGGGTCGAGCAGTCGGGACGGCCCGTCGCCGGGAAAGCCGTAGCCGGGGGTCGGCCGGTCCGCGTGCGCCGGCAACCGGAAGGTGAAGCCACGCAACCGGCCGCACTGTTCACACGCGCCCTCGAAGCGCATCGTGACGGTGTCGGGCGGTCCGTCGAGCACCGTCATGTTCTCCCGGTCGAACCGGTACGCCCCGCACCGGCACTGCTGGAGGTCCATGTACAGGTGGGCCTCGGCGTACGTGCGTGCCTGGAGCATGGCCCCACCATACCCAGCCGGCGCACGCCGCCCGGAGCTCCGTACGGGCGCTCCGACACCGCTGGCACGCACCGCCCGATCAGCCCTGGCGGGCGGTGAAGTCGGTGATCTCCTGCCGGTACCGCTGTCCGGCGGCGACCAGTCGCTCACGGCCGAACACGTCCGGCTGGTTCTGCTGCGCCCGGCGCCCGGCCTCGGTCCAGAACGCCTCGGCGGGCACCGTCGCGGCATCCTCCGGCAGGAACTTGGCGATCTCGTCCACCGCCCCGGCGGCCGCCTCCCACGCCTGCACGATCGCGGTGAACTGCGCGTCGCTGGCCGGCGCGGAACCGAGCGCACCGAGTTCGGCGACCACGAAGTTGACCCGGGCCACCTCGACCAGGAACCACTGCCCGGCGTCCAGCAGGGTCGAGCGACCCGGCCCGTACGACCGGACGCCGATCTCGTCCGTCGCTTCGTCGTCCTGCGGGATCGCGACCTCGCTACGGACCCGCCGTCCGTCCAGCGTGCCGTCGAAGCGCAGGACGTACCCGTTGTCCCCGGCCCGCTCCAGCCGGGCGTCCCGGTCGAAGTCGATGATCTCCTGGCCCGGCAGGGTCGCCTCCAGGTAGAGGTAGGCCTCGCGGATCGTACGGGCCACCGGCGTCGTCATGTGCTCACCTCTCCGTTCAGTGCCCACAGCATGCCCGGCGCCGCGACATAGCAGGTCGTGGCGTCCGCCGCGGGCCGGTACGTCAACGGTCCCGGTGCCGGCCACGTCCAGCGGGGGGCGCCGGTGTCGTCGAGGCAGCGTACGAAACACCGGTCGGACAGGTCCTGCCAGCCGTGGTAGCGCTGCCACTGCACCACGCCGGGGCTCGCCACCACGAAGATCCCGCCGGCCCCGGCGAGCAGCGCGGTCGGCTCGACGCCGAGCCGGTGCCGCCACCGGACGGTGCCACTGTCCTCCACCAGCAGGACAGTGGAAAGCCAGCTCTGCCGTTCGATCTCCTCCGCTGGGCCGAGCATCGCCAGCCGACCGTCGCACACGGCGACCGGGGGGCGTAGCGCCAGCGGTGCGCCCAGCGGCCGTACCGTGCGGGTGGCCGGATCGAACAGCTGGCAGCCGGCGCCGTCCGGTCCGGACAGCTCGGCCAGCAGCCGACCGCCGGGCAGCACGACCAGCTCGCCGCGGACCGTACCGCCGACCACCGGTCCGGCCGCCCGGTCCGGCCGCCCGAAGCCCCGCTCACCCGCCACCCACAGCGGTGTACCGGCCGGATCGTAGCCACGGATCAGCGGGCCGTCGGCCACCATCACCTGGTCGGTGACGACCGGGGAACCGGACGGTGGCCCCATCAACGGCACCGACCAGCGCACCGTGCCGTCCGCGGTTGCCCGTCGCAGCACCGGGGACCCGTCGTCGGACCGGGTGTCGTACACCAGTTCGCCGTCGTCGGTGGACGTGACGCCGGTCAGGCCGGGCGCCACGAGCTCAGCCACCGCAGCGCCGGTGCCCGGGTCGCGGGTCACCAAGCGGCCGTCCTCGTAGCGGGTGATGTGTCCGTCGGGCAGCACCACCGGCGCGCCGACCAGCCCGGTACGGGAGCCGACCAGCCAGTCGACCTCGCCACCGGGGCGCAGCGCGGTCAGGAACCGGCGCCCGGACACCAGTACCCGGCTGTCGGACAGTACGGCCAGATGCCCGCCGTCACCCTCCGGCAGCGACGCCGACCAACGGACCCGGGCCAGACCCACCGGACCGGTCATCGTCAACTCCCCTCGTCGCGGCCGGACCACCGGCCACAGTTCGTACGGCCGCCGTCCGGTCCGCGCCGTCGTCACCGGTCAGGCCAGTACGACCAGCAGGCCGGTGTCGGGCGCCACCGCGAGCGGGATCGTGCCCCGCGCATCGGACGCCACCACGACCTCACCGACCAGCGCCGCCCGGCCGGCCAGTTCCCGTAACCGGTCACGTACGGTGGCCGGCAATGTCACGGGGACCTCCGGCGGTCGCAGCCGCAGCAGCGCCTCCTGACGGTCCGCCGGCGCCGCGGTACGGACCTGGAGCGCGCCCGCCAACCGTACCGACAGGCCGTGCAGCGGGCCGTCGGCCACCGACCGGTCGGTCCGTGCCGCGTCGAACTCCGCCATCCCGGCGCCGATCGCCCAGGCCCGGGACCGGTCGTCCAACCCGTCCAGCCCGGAACCGAACGACGGCAGTACCGACAGCGGCCAGTCGATCAGCGACCGCAGCAATGCGAGGTCGCCGTGCCGGGCCGCCTCGATCGCTCGGCGTACCGGATGCTGCGGGTCGGTGACCGACGCGCCGCGCTCGTCCTGTCCGGCCGCTGAACCGCGGGTCCGGGCCACCGCCAGTACCGTACGTTCCAGCAGCACGCTGTCCGTGCCCGCCGGCCAGCCGTCCGCCGGCGCCACCCGTACGGTGCCGGCACGTACCTCGACCCGGCACGGCACCACCAGCTGGCCCGATCCGGTCGTGAACACGACCTCGTACCGGTCCGCGGCCACGAACCGCACGGTATGCAGTTCAACGCCCACCGAGATGCCACCCCATTCGCTCGCCGCTTCTCAGTCCGGTAGTTGTACGGCCAGCAGTTCCGTACCCGGGACCGGGGCGACCGGCAGTTCGCCCGCGCTGTCGAGCAGCATCAGCACGTCGTCCAGCGCCGCGGCCCGGTCCCGCAGCGCGGTCAGCCTCGCCTGCTGCGCGTCGGTCAGCCCGGACGCAAGCTCCGGCACCTGCCACCCGGCAAGTGCCACCCGGCGCTGGGCGGGGGACGCCACCCGTACGCCGGTGCAGGCCGCGAACCTGGCCGCCAACGGCCGCAGCACCTCGGCGACCGTGGCCAGATCGCCTGCTGCTGCGTCCAACTCGCCCAGGCCACCGGTTACCACCGAGGCGCGGTCCCGTTCGGGGATCTCCGCCAGCCCACCGACGACACGGCGTACCCCCGAGGTCGGCCAGTCGATCAGCGACCGGAGCGCGGCCGGATCCTCCCGGGCGGTGCGGACCGCGCGGGCGACCAGCGGATGATCCGCCGCCGCGGCGCCCGTACCGGCGGTGTGGAACGCCTGGACCGCGCGCAGTACCGGCCGGGGGTCGGCGACCCGAGTGCCCTCCGGGCCGGTCTGGAACGGGTAGGGATCCGCCCCCCAGAACGTGAAGCCGCCGTCCTCCGTTGCGGTGAACCGGACCAGCTCACCGTCGTCGAACCGTACGGCGTAGATGCCCGGCCCGGTCGCGGTGATCTCCCGTACCGGCGCCCACGTCACGCCGGAATCCGTCGGGTCGTCCGGCAGGGCATGCGGCAGATCCACCGGCCGACCCGCAGCGCCCGCCAGGCCAGGTCGAACACGGCGTTGCGGGCAACCTGCCGGTGCTGGAAGGCCCCGTGGAAGGTCCTGCCGTAATCCAGCGTCGGTGGTTCGGACGGCCGCTGGACGAACTCGTACCGTGCCGCCACCCCGTCGTCGACCACGATGATGCGCACCGTGTCGTCGGCGGTGCGGTAGGTCTCCACCACCGCTGCGGTCACGGCCGGAACACCGCCTCACCGCCGCGGGCTGTCACCACGTCATCGTAGGGTCGCGGCCCCACCGTGACCCGCCGGGCCGATCCGCACTCAACGCCGCCCACGGTACGTCCCGTCCTCGGACCAGTGCCGGACCTCGACCAGTTCCCCGTCGTCGGTGAACTGTTCCTCGCGGGAGAGCTGGCCGTTGGGGTGCCAGTAACGGTGCACGCCGACCTCGTGGCCCCGACGGAACTGCCCTTCGGAGAACAGTGAGCCGTCCGCCGAGTACTCGCGTTCCGGGCCGTGCTGCAGTCCGTTTAGGTAGCTCTGTTCCAGGATCACCTGGTCCTGGGGATCGGTCTCGAACGTCTCGCCGGTGAAGGGTCTGCCCTGGTAGAGAACGGCACCGTCACCGGTCACCTCGACGTCGTCCACATCGACCCGGAGCACGGGATCAGCCACCACCGCCCCTTTCGTCGTACGGCCTGATCGCCCAGTACGGCTGCCGTGGCCGCGGCCCCTGCGATCCCAGGTGCGCCGGATCCATGAAGTCGGCGATCCGTACCTGTCGGCCGGCGTCCTCGTAGTAGTAGTGGTCAATCATGCCTGAGTAGCATCGGGCGCCCTGCAGGATCGCACTGCAGTGCGGGCAGCACGGCTGATGGATGGCCCTGTCCGGGCTGTCACCCACGATCATCGTGTCCACCGCGAACTCGCGGAGGACGGTTGCCGGGTCGACCAGCAGGCCCCGGGCTTCGCGTTCCCACAGCAACTGGTTGACCGCGTTGATCTCCGCATGGTCTCCGGGCGTGACGCTCTGTTCTCCGAACTCCGCCCGGCAGGCGTCGATGCGTGCCCGCAGCACCGGATGTACGGCGTCCGCCTTCAGCGGGATCGAGTTGTGCGCCTCGGCGATCTGTCCGGTCCGGCGGTCCATGACCACCGCGGTGTTGCGGTTGAGAAACTTACCTTTGCTGATCTGCCGTTCCACCTCGTGGCCGTCGACCACGGTGGTGAACCTCTCGCCGCGGTGCGCCCTCCACAGCTCCGCGCGGTGTTCCATCAACCGGCGTGTGTACGTCTCCGGATCGATCACCTCATGCCGGGTGCCCGGCTCCACCAGGGTGATGTCCCCCTCGCTCACCAGGACACCGGAGATCAGGCCGTGCTCGTCCCGGACGACCTGGACGTCGGAGTCGTGCAGCAGGTGCGGCAGCGCGCCGTCGGCGAAGGACCGCAGCGGGGACGCCTCGATCTTCGCCAGGACGGACCGGGCCTGTGCCTGGTGCTCGGCAGGTGCCGGCGAGCCGTGTTCCTGCGGTGCCGGCTCGTCGCCAGGTGCGGCCCGGTGCGTGTGGAGGTCGTCGGGAGGGGACCCGGGTAGGTCCCGGTGCGGTTGGGAGTTCCAGTCGTAGTCACGTACCCGGCCGCCGTCCACGGTGAAGTCGCTGCGCGAGGTGAGCGGATGCGCACGGCGACCGGCCGCCTCCAACTGCTCCTGCATGTCGCGCTGGTCGGTGATGCCGGCATCGTGCCCGGCGACGATCGTCAGCGCCTTCTCCCAGGCCCGTAGTCGTTCGCCAGGGACGTTGAAGATCGTCCGCATGCCCATCTGCTGCGCCAGGTCGTAGCGCCCCGGGTCGGTCAGCCACGCCTCTGCCTTGATCTCACCGGCCAGTTCACTCGACGCCACGTCGAACACCGGCTGCATGTCGAAGAAGTCCTGGGAGAACTCGTCCAGGGACCGGCCCTGCCCGGCGTAGTGCTGCTCGTACACATCGGCGATCGCGCGGGGCAGGTCGAAACGGATGTGCGCCTGCAGGGACGGCAGTACCGCCTTCAGGATCTCCAGCGAACGCGGCCGGAACCAGCTCCCGCCGTTCATCGACTCCGCGGCGGTGAACGCCCGGTGCCAGTTCGGTTCGACCGCGTCGTGGTCACCGGCCAACCAGCGGTCCAGGTTGGTGCGGTACGTCTCGTGGAACGCGGCCACCTGACGCAGCTTGACCAGCGGTTCCTGGTACCGGCCGTCGGCGATCATGCGCAGTTCGTTGGTGGTGACGTTGTGGTAGACCTTGGCGAACCAGTATTTGCCGTCGCCGGTCAGCTGCTCCGCATACTCCACCTGCTCCTCGGCGCACCGCACCGCATGACCGTGCGCCTCGACGAACTGCGGGTCGGTCGCCTCGGGAATGTCCGGTAGGGCGCGCCAGTCGATGGACGGATCCGGTGGTCCCGCACCGCCCGAGCCCGGATCGGCATCGTGTGTCGTCCCGTCCTCGGCGAAATGTGCCAGGGCATCGGTGTACCGGTCGTGGGCGGTACCGGACCCGGTGATGTCGCCACCGGCCGGCTCGCTCTGCTCGGCGGTCCACAACAGCTCGTCCCGGCTGACCCAGTGCACGGCCGGGTTGCACGGGTCCGCGGCGATGTCGGCCGACACGACCGTGCGCGTGCCGTCGCCGGTGTCGTATACCCGCTCGCCGGTCACCTCGAGGGTCTCGATGTGCTTGTCCCACAGCCCGGCCCGGGACAGCCAGCGGGAAACCGCCTGCTGTGGATGTTCCCCGGCGGCCAGCGGCTCGGACGGCAGGCGCCAGTCTCCGTGCGCGTCGCGTACCAGCATGAACCGGTCGCCGGCATGCTCGTCGCGCAGCCGGACCAGTATCTCGGCCGAGCTGTGCCCGCCCGGCTCCGTCAGGCCCACATTCCCGCCCGGTTCCGCCGGACCGACGTCGGGACCGTGCTGCCCGGCTCCGGGCGTGACCTCGGTCCGCGCCGGATCGGTGGGGACCGGACGCCCGTCGGTGGCGTGTTCCGGCCCGGTCGGCCGCAGGCCCGCCCAGCGGTCCACCAGTGAACGGGGCCGGTCGAGGCCGAGCAGGTCGTGCAGTTCGCCGAGCTGCTCCCGGGCCCGCTGCGGGTAGCTGTCCAGCCGCACCCCGTCCGGGTGGCTCTCGCCCATGATGACCTCGCGGGTGCCGTTCAGCGCGAGGGCGAGACCACCGGCCCGGTAGTAGGTCAGGGCGTGCTCGGGGATCGGATGCCCGGCAACGGATTGGTAGCCGTCCTCGAACGCCGCGCGCAGTTCCGGTACCACCGGCCCGACGTCGAAGTTGTGCGCGAACGCGGACAGCACGTGGCCGAAGACCCCGGCGTCCAACGCTGCCGCGCCGACCGGCCGACCCTCCGCGTCCATCGACGCGTGCATGCCCTCCAGGTCGATGATGGTGACCTTGCCGGTCACCGGGTCGTGGAAGAAGTTGCCCGGGTGCGCGTCGCCGTGTACCAGCGCGGCCGGCCCGGCGTCGGCCCGTACCTGCTCGCCGAGCGCGCTGAAGCGTTCGACCAGGGCACGGCCGTCGAAACCGAACTGCTGCTGGAACGCCGGGTCATGGGCCCACCGGTCGATCATCCGGCCGATCCGCGCGGTGCCCTCCCGTTCGGCGAACCAGTCGGCCACCGGCCCACCCGAACCCGCCGGCCGGTTGTGCATCTCGGCCAAGGCCCGCCCGGTGGCCCGGAAGGCGTCCTGCGCCTCGGCGCGGGCCACCTCACGGGCCGCGCCCTGCGAGTCCCGGACCGCCATCAGGTGGTCATCCAACGGGCGACCGTCGGCGACGGCGCTGACCAGTACGCCGGCCGTGGCGTCCTGGGCGCGGGCGACGCCGATCCCGCGCACCTCCGGTACGTGCAGGTCCTCGAAGTCCTCCCGGCCCAGCCGGTCGATGGACGCCACCTCGCGGGCGAACTCGTCCATCTTCGGGAACACCTTGACGACGCCGATCCGCGCACCCGCCTCGTTGCGTACGAAGAACACCGGTGCACCCGACGCACCCTTTGCACCGCCGGGTCCACCGACAGGTTCCAGGTCACGCAGGTCGGCCGGGTCCCGGCCCAGCGCATCCGCGGCGAACCGGTGCAGCGCAGCACGTTCCGGCCCGCCCGGCGCGTCCAACGGTCCGTCGTGGCGCAACGCGTCGGCGAGTGCCGGCACGCTGGGATGCCCGGACAGACCCGGTACGCCGGGCAACCGGTCCAGGAAACGGCGCAGCGCGTTGCTGTCCAGCAGCCCGTCGTCGGCGCGCAGCACCTCGGCGTGCCCGAGCGGGACCTCCGGTACGGAAGGCTCGCCGGGCAGCGCGTCCGCCGCATCGATGACCTGGTCGAACCGCTCGTGTTCCAGGCCAGGTATCCGGTGGACCATGTCGGCGACGCCGGTGAAGCCACGACCGGGCTCGCCGAACATGTCCGGATGCGCCATCTGCGCGCCGCGCAGGAGTTCGTACAGCGAATGGTCGCCGGCCGGCAGCATCCAGCCCAGCAGTGAGTGCAGGAACTCCTCGGGAGCCACCTCCGGTACCCGCATCCAGTCGAACGCCGACATCAGCCGCGCCACGGTGCCGGAGATCCCGGAGACCACCGGCATCCCCCGGTCGGCGGCGACCTCCTGGTACCAGTCGTGCGACTCGTCCATCCCGTACCGCGCGGTGCCGTCGACCCAGCCGACCGGCAGTTCGGGGCCGTGCGTACCGGGTGGCAGGTCGTGCACCCGCGGGTTGACCACCCGCTGCCCGTCGACGACCTCGACCCAGACACGTTCCGGTACCCGGTGCCCGGCCGTGTCGGTGACGTATCCGCCGCCCGGATCACGCTGGTACTCCACGTGTACGGCACGCACATCCGGCCGGTCGGCCAGCGCGCGGGTGTCGAGCTGTCCGTCGTCGCCCCGGGGCAGGTCCTCGACGGCGATCTCCTCGCTGTGCTGGAACCGCAGGGTCAGCCGGTCGTTGTCGCGCAGCGCCGCGTACTCCGCGTCGTGCAGCCCCAGGCCGTTCTCCGCGTACTCCTGCCGCGTCCTGAGATGGAAATAGTGGTCCAGAACGTCGCGTTCGGTGCGGGCGTCCTGGCTGAGCCGGTGCTCGGCGACGGCCAGCTGGTTGTGACCGGTCTCGCCGACCAGCGTCGCCGTGTCGAGCAGGTTCGGCTCGGCGCTGGCCAGGATCCGGTCCCGGACCGGGCGCAGTGCCTCCACGTCGAGCCCGGCCCTGGTCAGCCGCTCCTGCCAGTCAGGTGCCTCCAGCGCGCGGGTCACGCTGTGCTTCAGATCCAGTTCGTGGTGGCTCTCCAGGACCCCGTTGTAGAACGCGGTCATGGTCATCCGCAGGTTGCCGTGCTCGTGGATGTCGGCCAGGGTGGCCGCGCCGGTCACCTGGCCGGCGTTGCGGAAGTCGTCGGAGAACAGGATCCGTACGATGTCGTCCCGGTCGACGCCCCGGACGCCGTCGGCGCCCTCGAAGTCCTCGTTGAGTGTCACCAGCGTGTCGACCAGGCGGTGCAGCGCCGCGCCGGCCGCGTGCCGGGCCACGGGTTCGGCGTACAGGGTCCGACCGAGCTCGCGTTCGACCTGCTGACCGAGCCGTACCGGGTCCGCCGCGGTGGTGTGCCCCGCCGGCTCCGGGGACCTGACTGGCCCGGCCGGGTGGTCCGCGGTGCCCGTGCCGTCGGGCACCGGGTGCCCGGCGGGCGAACCGTGCAGCTCGATACCGCTGAGGATGTGGTCGAAGCCGGTGCCGGAACCGTTGTTGTGTCCGACACCCGGTCCGGGTGCGGTCGGATCGTCGTGACCCCACATGACCGGACCGTGCTGCCCGGCGGGCGCGGCCCCGCGCAGCAGCTCGGGGCGTTGCTCGACCGGCAGGGTCGCTGCGATCCGGTGCAGCCGCTGGTACCGGTCGTGGGCCTGCCAGGTGCGGTCGATGCGCGCGTCGACCTGCTTCTGCAGCACGTCGAGCTGCGGTTCGGTCGGATCGCCGAAGTGCCGCGCGGTGAGCTGGTCGGCCCGCAGCTGCGCGATGGCGCTCCTGGTGCCGCCGTGCGCGTCGGCCATCGCGGAGGCGGCCGAGCCCGCGGTACCGGAGCCGGCGTACGCGCCCTGCTGGATCAGGTCGGTCCCCAGCCGGGTCATGCCGTGCGCGCCGTGCGTGGCGACGTCCATGACCACCGCGGCGCCGGAGGCGAGGACCTGGCCGGTACCGTCCCGGGCCACGCCGAGCAGCCGGGAGCCGGTGCCCTGGGTGGCGCCCGGACCGCTCACCTCGGCCCGGATCCGGTCGGCGACCCAGTCGTGCAGCGGGCCGGACAGCTCGCCGGGTGGCCGGGTCGGATCGACCAGCACCGAATGGGTCACGTCGGAATCGACCCGGTGCCAGTCCACCGGGGGCCCGCCGGCCCGGCCGGTGCCGACGTCGAAGGAGAACTCGGCCGGGCGGCCCAGCTTCGGCTGGAACGACACCCGGAACGTGTGCGGGCTGCCGTCCACAGCGGTGACGGTGGCGTTGTGCGGCAGGTCGGTGTGCCCGGTCAGGTCCGTGCCGAGCGCCGGCAGCAGCTCCGGGTCGGGCAGGTAGTGCGGGCCGTGCTCGGCGTTGTACTGCGCGACCTCGGCCGGCCGGTGCACGGCGAGCTGCGCCTCGGCGCGGTCGAGTTGGAGTTCCAGACTCTCCAGGGACTGCTGGTGCGCCGCGCCGTCGGCGCGCAGCGACGCCGGGGTGACCTTGTCCGGGTCGTACCCGGACAGCGTCCGGTGCAGGCTCGTGTTGGCCAGGTGGATGTCGTGCCCGTACTCGAAGGTGCCGCGCAGCAGATGCCCGCCGGCGGCCACCCCGCCCAGGATCGTCGCCGGTACGGAGTGGGTGGCGGCGAAGATCACCCCGGTGCCGCCGAGCTGCACTCCACCGCGCAGCGCCGCCCGTTCCAGGTATTTCCAGTAGCTCTGGCTGCCGTGGAACCGTCGGTCCAGGACATTCTCGGCGATGTGCGAGACGGCCTGGTGGATCGCCTGCGGGTCGGCGCCTTCCCGGACGGTGATCTCCAGCCCGTGCCACTTGCGCAGCGTCGAGCGCCTTACCTCGACCGGTCCGTCACCCTGCGGTTCACCGAGCTTGATCCGCATCCGGGTGTGCAGCAGGGCGTTCTTCTGCGCGCGGTAGGACTGGACGGTGCTGTGCCGGGAGTCCCCGACACGCTCCCAGTGTCCGCCCGTCTCGCTACGGGACTCGTTGACCTGCTCGACCGCTCGATGCGCGGCGCCCAGTTCACCGCCGGTGCGCGGGCCCGGCTCAGGCTGGTGGGGCTGGTGCGACCGGCCGGTGATCCGGTCGTGGATGGCCTCGGTGACGGCACGACCGTCCCGGGACGAGCCGCGTACCTCCGCGGCCACGCCGCCCCGCTCGGCCGAACTCAGCCCGGGATGGTTGCGCTCGGCGAACTCGGTCCGGTCGGCGGTGACCTTCGCCTCGACCCGACCGAAGAAGTGGTTCTTCACCGCGTCGAAGATCGCGCGGGTGCCGCCGCTGGCGCCGATCGCCTCGCCGAGCCCGGATGCCGCATGGTCACCCGGTACGACACTCGCCGCGGCCGTGACCCCGTCGGTCGCGCTGTCGCGGGTGAACCGGGCCAGCCCGCTCATCTCCCGGGAACCCAGCGTGTGCTGCCGCGCGGCGACCTCGCCCAGGGCGGTGTGTACCGCCTCGTGCAGTGCGACCGGATCGCCGTGCAGGTCGGGCGGGATCCGCAGGGTCGCCCGGTCCCGGTCGTAGGTGATCTCCACCTTGCCTGGTTCGGCGGTGTGCCCGGTGCGGGCCTCGACCCAGATGTTGTGGCCGTGCCGGATGATCAGCCGGCGCGCCCCGGTGCCCGGTGAGCCCGGTGCCCGTACCCGGCCGGGTGTACGTACCGCCCTGAGGTGCTCGACCGGCTTGTCGGCCAGCTCCCGCTGCACCTGGTCCATCGCCGCGGTGGCCCGTTCCCGGGTCTCGTTGACGATCTCCGCGGGGATCGGATCCGACGGCCGGTCCGTCTCGGCGAACTCGTTGTGACCGGCCACCGCGCGGTCCCCGATGGCATCGCCGGCGAGATCGGCAAGTTTGGCCCGGGAGTCGTTGAGCCGGTCCGACCAGCCGTCCATCGCCCGCTGCGGGGCACCGAGCCGGTCGGCGAGCATCTTGTCGTGCGCCCGCTCGGCGACCGTGAGCATCCTGTTGTTGCGCAGGTACTCGCCGGTGAGCACCTCCACGCCGGAGGTGATGTGGCTCTTCACCGCCATCGCCGGGTTGTGCAGGGCGTCGGCCACCGCGAAGAAGGCGCCGTCCGCCGCTGCCGGCGGGAGCGCGTTGAACACGGCGTCACGCGCCCGGTGGGAGCTCTCCGGCGGACGCTCGTGCTGTACGGCGATCTGGTCGTGCAGCACCTGGTGGAGCGCGTCCCGGGTGGCCGGATCGGTGAAGTCGGCGTCGTGGTCCAGGACGAGGTCGAAGTGCCGGTCGATGGCCGTACGACGGAACTCGGCGACCTTGTCGCCGGCAGGCTCACCGGACTTCAGCTCGTACGAGAAGCCGGCACGTCCCTCCGCCCGCCAGCCCTTCGGGAACACCTTGAACACGTCCCGACCGCGTACCGCGACCGGCCGGGTACGCATCCCGTCGACCGGGTCGTGGGTGACGTGGTCGCGCACCGTGGCCACCGCCGGGTCGCCGGCCTCCGCCACCCCGCGCAGCTCGTCGAGGGTACGGCGACCCACCTCGGAGAGTTCGCGGTCGACCAGGCGGCCCCGGGCCGGTTCACCGGGCATTCCCTCGCGCAGGCCGTGTTCGTCGATGAACCTGCGCAGGTCGACGTCGAGGCTGGCCCGTTCGGCCCCACCGGTGTGGTCCCGGAGCCGGGCCAGCGCGTCGAACTCGCCGAGCCGCGCATGGTCGTGCTGGCTGAGCCGGGGGCGCCCGGCGGGCTGCGGATCGTGGGTCAACGCGTCGCGTACACCCGGTCGGGCCTCGACCTCGCCGCGCACCAGGCCGTCGGCGTGGCCCATCGCCCGGCCGAGCAGATTACGCAGGCCCGGACCGTCCAACCGGTCGGTCAGCTCACCGTTGAGCCGGATCCGGGGGATGCCGTGGTCGTCCAGGGTGACCTCGAACGGCCGGTCGGTGTGGCCACCGAGCTCCACCCGGTACTGGCCCTCCCCGGAGGCGATCTCGATGGTGTCCGGCTCCGGCCGGGTCACCGACACCGGTGAGCCGGTCCGGTCCAGCGTGGGGGCGATCCGCTCGGCCGTGTCGGTGAGCCGGTCGGCCCGGGCCGGGTCCGGTGCGCCGCTGGGTGCGGGCAGCCGGTCGGACAGCCGGCTCAGGTCCAGACCGTCGGTCGGCAGCTTGGCCAACCGGATGTCGCCGTGCCGGTCGACCTCGATCCGGTGGTGCTCGACGGTGATGTCGCCGCGTTGCAGCGCGCGGTGCAGTTCGTCGGTCAGTTCCGGATGCTCATCGAGGTACGCGTGCAACCTGGTGTCGGTCTGCAGCACGTCGCCCAGGTACTCCGCGGAACCGCGATGTGCCGGGCTGCCGTCCAGCAGGGTGTACCGGCCGCCGGACCCGGTCTCCAGTACGACGAGGCGGTGCCCGGCCCGGTCGAAGCCGGCGACCGCCAGCTCACCCGCGCCGCGGTGGGTGTGCGGTGTCTGCCCGGCCATGATGTCCGGGGTCCGGATGTCGTACCGCTCGGTGAGGACCTGGCGGGCCGCGGCCCGGGTCAGTTCGGTACGGGCGGCCCGCTGCGCCTGCGGCGTGTCGGCGTCCTCGACCCGCTGCCGGGCGCCCTGCAGGTCCGCCGACTCGTCCGCCGGCCGGTACGTCTGCCTCGGCTCGGCCTGTGGCCGGGGCCCGGCGGGGTGCCCGGAACGCAACGGGTCCGGTACGGCCCGGCCGGTCTGCTCGCTGTGCAGCCGGAACTTCGTACCGGTCCGGTAGGTGCCGGGCGCGTCCTTCTCGTGGTGCAGCCGGTACGGGTGCGCCGCGTCGCGGAAGGTGTGCGGCCGGTCGCCCTTGAAGTGCAGTGCGCCGTCCGGGTCGCGGTAGCTGTTCGGTGGGTCACCGGTGGCGTGCGCCAGGCCGTCCCGGTGCTGGAACTGGGACTGTCCATCATGGACCTCGGGGGTGCTGGTCTCGGTGCCGTCCGGATGGAAGGTCCGCCACTGTCCGTCCGGCGCCTCCATCCGGCCGTCGCTGTGTGTCCACACCCGGTCCGTCGCCCCGGTCACCTCATGGCCGGTGGCGCGGGCCAGCGCCGCGGCGGTCGAGTGCTCACCCTCCGCGCCGTAGCAGGTCACCAGCTTGATCCGGTCTCCGGGCGCGAGCCGGATCGTGCCGTCGTCCACCAGCTGACCGAACTCGCGGACGAACTGTTCCTGGGTCAACCGGTGGCCGTCGATCACCACATGACCGTCCGGCGTGCCCTCCACCGCGATGGCGACCGTACCGGGCTCGGCGGGGATCGCCGCCGCGCTGTGCGCCCGTTCCGGGTCGTCGGTGAACCGGTACCCGGCCTGTACGCGGTGCTGGCCGTGCGCGCGTACCAGATCGGCCGCCTGCGCATCCGAGACGTCGGTCAGTGCACCGTGTGAACCGCCGGCCCAGTGCTGAGGTCCCGCCCAGTGCTGCTGTCCGGGCTCGGGTGCTGCGTCCCGGCCTCAGGTCCCGCCCAGTGTTTCCCTTCCGGTCCCGTGCTGCTGTCCGGGAGTCGGGTGCTTTGTCCGCTCCAGTGTTGTCGCCCGGGAGCCGGGTGCTGTTGTTCCGGGGCAGGGCGCTGTTCCGGCGCGGGGTGCTGCGGACCGGGACCGGCAGGGCCTCCGGTGCGCGCCGGATCCGCGGTGGGATCGACGCGCTCGGCTCCGACGGGTGTCCGTACCTGCTGCAACGCCGCCCGGTGCCGGTCGGCGAGGTAACGCAGGCGGTCGGGGGTCTCGCCGGTGCGGCGGGCGTTACGGAAGTCCTGCCCGGCCTGGTGCGCCGCCCGGCTCTCCGGGGTGTCCAGCCGGACCCGGATCTCGTGTCCGGTGGACGGGTGCGACCAGCGGGTCTCGACCCCGCCCGGTCTCCCGTCGCCCCAGGCGTTCACATGGTGCACCGGCCGGTAGCCGCGTTCCGCGAGACTCTGGCCGACCTGCCGGGCACCGTCGGTGTAGCGCTGGGTCGGCAGTTCCACCGAGTGCCGGGGTAGCCCACCGGTGTTCTCGTCGGTACTCAGTCGGCCGCCCGCCTCGGCAGCACTGGCGGTGACCGCCGCCGTTTCCGGCGAGGTGACGGTGGGCTCGCGCCACATCGGTGCGCTGTCGACGTGGGTCGGCGTTGCGCGATGCTCCAGGGCGTACGCGGACGGCTCGATCTGCTTGTGGCCCCACCAGTTCGAGCCGAGCATGGCCCGTTTGCCGGCCCAACTGGCGTTCCGGCCGTGTTCACCGTTCCAGCCGGCCTGGGAGACGTCGTACGGGGTCGGATAGTGCTCGCTGCCGAACGAGTGCCGCCGGGCCCGGTCCAGTACGTCGTCGGCGCCGTCCCTTTGGTGCACCAGACTGTCCAGAGTGGACCGTGGATCGGTGCCGCTGTGCCGGCTGAGCACGTCGTCCACGCTGACGCTGTGGTCCCCGCCGAGGTGGGCCCGCAACTGGGAGATGTCCTCGTTGAGCGAGTTGCGTTCCCGTACGAGCCGGCTCAGCGCACCGGTGGCGTGGTGTTCGCTGGGCGCCCAGTCGTAGCCGGCGCGCGCCCACGCGTACCCGCCGACGTCCATCGCCGCGTGCACCTCGATGTGCGAGACCCCGGAGTCGGCGAACCAGCCTTCCAGATGCTCGTGCAGGTCGGTGGCGAAGCCGCCGCCGCGCAGGTCTTTCTCGACGACGAGGGTGTGGAACCGGGCGACCAACGTACCGTCGCGTTCCCGGTCGAACGACCAGTTCGTACGGCCGGCGTAGCCGTGTTCGGGATGCCGGATCTGCAGGCGGACCGTGACCGAGTTGCGCTCCACCGTCACCGAGGACACCTCGGTACGCATCCCGCCGTACTCACGGGTCGTCAGCTCGTTGCGCAGCGTCTCCTCGATGTGCGGGCGCCAGTTCGCGGCGTCTGCCTCCGTGCGCGGGACGAGGTCACCGATGCTCGGCCGCTCGTCCTGCTGCGCCCACGCCGGAGCGTCGTGCTCCGGTGCGGGCAGGTCATGACCCGGCTGGTCGTGGGTGGGCACCTCGCGTACCGGGGTGTCCATGCTCGGCAGTTCGAGCCGCTCGCTCGGATAACCCGACTCGGCGAGCTCGTGGTCGATGTCGAGGATGTCCTGCCGGATCGACAGGCGTTCCACGCTCGACGCCCGCTCGAAGTCCTGTACCAGCTCGTGCCGCTCCGCGAGCCGGGCGTTGATCAGCGGGTCGGCCCGCGGTGTCGGCGCGGTCGGGCGCGGTGGTTCGGTCGGGCGCGGCGGTACCGGGTGCTCGAACCTCGCCGGCATGCCGGCGCGCGGGTCGCCGTAGCCGGGTCGGGGTGCCTCGGGACGCCAGGCATCTGGTCGGGGTGCCTCGGGGCGCCAGGCGTCCGGTCGGGGTGCCTCGGGGCGCCAGGCGTCCGGTCGGGGTCCGAACTGCGGTCGTTCCTGCGGATGTCCGGGCCAGTCACGCAGCCCGGTCTCGGGCGGGCGGTAGCCGGGCCGGCCCGGCTCCGGTGGCCGGAACCCTTCCGGCGTACGGAACTCGGGTCGACCGGCCGGTGGCCGGAAGCCCTCGTTGCCGAGGCGGGGGGCCGGTTCGGTACGCGATCCGCCGAACAGCCCACCCAGCCGGTTCAGTACCCGCCGCAGCGGGTTCGGCCGGGGCGCGGTGTGCTCGCCGCCCGGTGCACCGTGCCCGGGACCTACGCCTGGATGCCGCCCCCACCCAGCCAGGTGCTGTCCTTGCGGAACCTGGCGAGGATCCTGCCAGCCACCTTGGCCAGGACCGGGTCGTTGCGCCCGTCCGCCGCCGTCGTTTATGCCTCGGAAGAGGTTGCGATCAGCATCGCGTGTTCCACCACCGGGCTCGGGTCGGTCCGTTCCAGCAGCAGCGTCGTCCAACCCTCCCGACGATCTCTCGGAGTTTGAAACTCCAGTGCCAGGACTTTCACGCTCCGACCGGTCTCCTCGTCCTGCAGGGTCATCCCCTTCAGGACCTCGCCCTCCAGGATCTTCCCGGACGCCAGCAGCCCCGCCCTCTGACGAAGATCGAAGACTTCCTCGATCGAGAACCTGACCATGCTCACCGCTGATGCCACCGAACCTCTCCCTGAACTTCGCCAGCGCCGGACCCTCACTGGCGTACGCCTCGTCCTCGAGCGTCTTGAGCCCACCGCTACCGGTGTCACGCCCGGCCCTCAGCTGTTCGACGTGTGTGTACTCGTGCGCGATGGTTGCCGCCAGCGTCTCATGATCGGCGAAACTCGCGGGTCCTAGCCGGATCTCCCGGCCACCGAGCTCGGCCGGCGTGTACGCGCACGCTTCCTGGGCATCCAGATAACGGATCTGCTCGGAGTCCTCCACGAAATGGATGTCGACGCCCTCCAGGCTGATGTCCATCAGCCCGGCGATCTGCTCGACCATCTCCTGGGTACGGGGTACGTCGCTGCCGTTGTCGAAGACATCCTGGTTCGTCCGGGAGACTTCCCGAGAGTACAGATTGTCGTCGTGCTCCTGTCCCGTAGACGACGCATCTGCTTCGTCAGGCTGCGCCGGAAGGTCGGTCCTGTCGCTGTCCGGTACGCGGTCAGCCTCGAGTTGCGTGGTCCCGGCGGACCCGTCAGCGCCAGGGTGCTCGCCGGTGCCCGGATCGAGTTCGGGTCGGGCGACGGCTCCGGCGCCCTCGGCCCGACGCTGGTCGAGGTTGCGCTGGACCTCTTCGGGTGTACGCGGCTGCCCGTGCTCGTCCAGATGGGTGTCGCGCAGGTTGTCGAGGGTCTGCCGCTGGCTCGGGGTGAGCTGCTCCTCCGGCCTGCTGGCCAGATCCTGTAGGTCGGCGGCCGGATCCTCGGTCGGCAGCGCCTGATGCTCGGACGGCTCGGTGGGAGCCGGCTCGGCCGGCGGGTCGAGCTTCACGTCCTCCGGCGTCAGTTCCGGTGTACGGTCCTCGCCGACCGGCCGGTCAGCGTCGTGGCTGGCCGGATCGGTCGGTGCAGTGGGCCGGTCGCCCTCACCCGCCGGGGGCCGACCGTCGTCGTTGCCGTGACCGGCCTCCTCACCGCCGGCACCGACATCATCGACCGTGATGCGGTGATCGAGCACCGGATCACCGTGCTCGTCGACGATCGTGAGGTTCTCCAGTTCGGCACGCGCAGCAGGATCGACACCCTTGAGCATGTCCCAGTGGACCTTCGGCGGTCGGGCCGCACCGTTCTCGTCGGTCCGCCAGAGGTCCTTGTTGTGGTACGAGACCTTGAGCTGGCGTTCGGCCTGGTCCCGGTACTCGGGCTTCAGCCGGCCCGGATCGTTGTCGTCGAGCATGTTCCTGGGCTCGACGTTCTTGATCTCGTGCCACTGCCGGCCGCCGTCGGTCTTGACGTCGATGTCGGCGGGCACCGTCTCGCCGGTATTCGGATCGACCGCCTCCTCGAGTTGGTTGACCTCACTGACGTCGTGGAGGTTGGCGGCGTGTTCGATCTCCGCTCGGGTGCCGCTGAGCGCCGCGTTCGCACCGCGCTCGGAATTCCTGAGCCGGGCGTACTCGTTCTCACGGGCTCCGGGATTGTCCTGTCGGTGGTAGTCACGCGGAATCTGGTCCAGTTTCCCGGACGAGTCGTCGATCCGCCTTTCCCATTCCTCCACCCCTCTGACGCCGGGGTGACTGCGGTTGAACTCGTTCAGTTCGTTACGGATCCCCTCGGCGGCGTCGCGGCTCGACTGGAGCGACTCGCTGAGCGCAGGGTTGTCCGCGGCCAGGTCCGCGGCCCGCTGCTCACCGGCCGTACCGGTGAACTCGCGGTGCTGGTCGGCGAGGTACCGGACCGGGTCAGGCTTGCTGGGATCGGCCGCGATGTTGTCGACGTAGCGGCCGATACGCTCCGCCGTGCCCTTGGTGATCGACTCCTGGATCTCGGGTCGTCGTATCTCGCGCTGCGCGAACTCGTCCGCCCGACGGGCTGCTTCCTCCGAAGGTACGCCCTCGCGCTCCAGGCGCTTCTGTTCCTTGCCCTTCAGACCGTTGCGCTGCCCGTTCTCGCGGGCTTCCCGGGTTTCCCGGTAGGCACGTTCGGTGGCCCGCTTTGCGTCCTCCACCGTCCTCGGGTCGTGGCCGGAATCCCTTGCGTAGTCGCTGATCCTGCTGTCCAGTTGCGGTGGCAGCTCGGCGCGGTCGCCCGGCTCCTCGCCACCGTTGCCGGCGCTGTCCTCGCCCATGGGTGCAGGCGGATCGTTGTGGTTGCCATGCCCGGCGCCGGAGCCACCCTCCTGTGGCTGAGGGCTGCTCTCACTCTGATCCTCGGCCGTGCGGTGATCTTCCGACCCTGTGGTTTCCCGGGAGTCCGCCGACCTGCCGTCAGGTTCCTCGGTACGGGCGTTCTCCGTCGAGCGGTCGGCGTGCTCCTCCGTGCTCTGTACCGGTTCGTCGGCGGAGTGTTGCTCGGTATCGGTGTCCTCAGTGGTGCGGTCGGTGGTTTCGGAGGTGTCGGCCGGTTCTTCCACCGTCGGGTCGTCGGTCGTGCGGTTGCGCTCGCGCGTCTGCTCGGTGTCCGAGGACCGGCTGCTCTGTTCCCGTCCCGAATCGGTCCTGGACTGACCGGTCTCGGTACGCCCACCCCTGGTCTCGGTGCTGCCGGTGCCGGGGTGTTCACCGGTGGGAGTGGCGCCGACCGGCGGTGCGTCCTCCGCCGCCGAGGGCTCGCCGCTGGTGTCGCGCTCGCCGGTGGTCGGTGTACGGGACGCCTCGGTGCCCCCCGACGTGCCGTGCTCGCCGCCGGTGCCGGACAGGTGTTCGCCGCTGGGCGTACTGCCGGTCGGGTGACTCTCGCCGGCCTGGACCGTCGGCTGCGACACGTCGCTCGTACCGGACGCGCCGTCCGCGTCCGTGGCGCGGTCGCCCGGGGTGACCGTGGACCCGGTGTCGGTCGTCCGGTCGCCGAGTGTCGTGGTCCCGGTGCCCGGAGTGGTCTCGTGCGTGGTCGACGTGGTGGTGTTGTGCCCGGTCGACGACCCGTCCTGCGGCGCGGTGGACGTGTCCTCCCCGGTGGACCGGTTCTGCTGCCCGGTGGCGCCGGGGTCGACGGTGTTCTGGCCGGTGGTGCTCTGGTCCCGTGCGGGATCGGACCCGGCCGGCGTGCCCTGCTGGGTCTGCTGCTCTCCGGTCGACGAGCGGTCCCCGGCGAGTGCGGGTGAGTCCTGCTGGTGCGCTCCGGTGCTGGGTCGCCCGTCACCAGGCGTTGCGCTCTGATGGGTGCCGGACCCGGTGCTGTTGCCGGCGCCGGGCCGATCGGTGTTGCCGTGCTGTCCCGCGTTCGCATCGGCATTGCCGGTGGAGGTCTGGTCGCTGGGCGCTGTGGTGCCGTCGGAGGTGTCGTTGACACCGGCGTTGTCGTTGGCTCCGCTGGTGGCTTCACCCGGTGCGGTGGTGCCTTCGGGCTGGCTGGACGTGCTGTCCGTGGCCGTGGTGGACGGGTCCGTCGCCGTGGCACCGGGATCGGTGACGGTCGGGGCCTCGGTCGGTCGCTTGAAGGCGTTGCCGAGTTCGTTGAACTTGTGGGCGAAGAAGCCCATTCCGCCGGCCTGCGCCACGTCGTTCCAGTCGACGTGGCCCTTGGTGAGCAGGTCCCACAGCGCTGCGCCGGTGCCCATGCCGATGCCTTCGCCGACAGCGCCGCCGAGGTAGTGGCTGAACGGCGCGCCGACCGCGCCGAAGGCGAAGCCGTTGCCGAAGGTGTTGAGGGCCTCCAACCCGTTGTACCCGACCAGGTCCCGGTGTCCCTCGAAGCCCTCCTTCAGCTGGGCGAGCAGGTCGATCCCGGCCATCATCCCGCCCATCATCAACCCCTTCTTGAAGGAGTTGAGTCCGAGCGCGAGAGCCTTGTCCAGGAACTTCTGCATCAGCGAGCGTTCCAACTGCTCGCCGATCTGTGTGGCACTCTCCCGGGAGATGACCATGTCCGTGGTGGCTTCGCCGATACCGACGCCAAAGAACCATGAGCTGGCGATACCGATGATGACGCCGCCGATCATCATGGCCGCATTTGCGACCAGCATGAACTTGGCGGTCTCGATCTGCAGGCCACCGTTCTGCGTCATGGTGGCCATCTCGTAGGTGCCCTGCTGGATGCTCTGCAACGATTCCCAGTAGGACTGGAACTCGGCCTGTGCGGACTGCGCGGCACCGTCGCCGGACCACGAGACCTGGATGTTCGCGGCAGCGTTGAAGTTGCCGTCGCTCATCAGCTTGCCGAGTTCGTCGGAAGCCTTCAGATAGGCGTCCGAGAGGTCGTACATGCCGTTCTCGTCACCCTCGGGAATCTCGCCGAGGACACACTTGACGGTGAAGTCGAACAGGCTCGGAATGGGGGGCGGGCCCCACTCGTCGATCCAACCCTTGACGTCGTCGATGAAGCCGACGATGTCGTCAACGGCACCCATCAGGCTTCCCGTCCCTCGTCCGGTTGATCATGTGTACGGAAACTCGAAGGAGCCGGCGGCACCTGCGAGGTGGCTCAGAGCTGGACCTTCTTGATGTCGCCGGCCCCGTGACCGTCCACCTTCTCGTACGCGTTGATCACCTTGACCACGTTCTCGCCAAGGGTCTGCAGCGCAGGGCCCATGCCCGCGGCGCCCTTCTGCACGGCAGCGTTCGCCGGGGTGCCGTCGTCGCCTGCCTGGACGTAGTTCTTGTGGAACTCCTGGCCGGCCTTGTCGTTGCCCCAGGGCTTGGCGGCCTCGTGTGACTGCACCTTCTGCAGTGCTGCATGGACCGGCCCCGTGGCGTCCTTACCGGCGCTGGCCAGCAGGTTGGCGTTCCGTTTCACGCCCTCCGGGTCGCCGTCCACCGATACGTAGCTGGTCATCGTCGGTCCTCCTTGCCCTTCAGCAGATCCGCATCGCTACGCGCCATCAGTTTCTCGATCCGCGAACCGCCCGTGGTGCCCTGCCGAATGTCCGCGGGCGCAAAGTTGTGGATGATCTCGCCTGCCTTACGGCTGGCCTCGGCGGCGGCACGCTGGGTGGTGTCGATGATGGTCTTCGACAGCAGGGAGGAGTTCGGCTTCCGGTAGATCCGGGGGTCTATCTCCAGTTCCACAAGCTGGCCGCGCGGTCCCACCACAGCCTTGATCATGCGGTCGTCCGACCACGCCTCACCGGTCACGGCCATGAGCTGCCGCTGCAGGTCGTCGGTCTTGTTCATCATCTCCCGCGTCTGGTCCATAAGGCTGGACAGCGCACTCCAGTCGGGCCTACCTGGTACGTCCCGCACGAGCGCTCACCCCCTCACCGCATCCCGTCACTGCGCCGGTCCCGCCGTACGATCCGAAATCCAGCCCTGACTTCCGTGCCGGAGACATGGGCGACGTACGACGGGTCGGCCCACCGATCACACCCGAATCTACTCAAGTCCTGCAAGCAGCCGTCCCTGGCCCGCGCTGCGGTGACGGTTCAGCCGCTGATGATGACGCCATCTTCGACGGCCAGCGTGGGACTGGCGAGGCGGCGTGCCTCCGGGGTCGTGTCGACGAGCGCGGTGGACAGATACAGCGGGCCGCGACGGTCCTGTACGAGGGTGCCCACGGCGAACGCGAGCGCCGCAGAGGCAAGCATGTCCTGCTCGAACGCCCAGTCCTGGCTCGGTGACGGAAAGAAGAACCCCGCGAGCGGCCGTAGCGCATCGCAGGTGCCGCGGAACGTCTCGGTGACCGACCGCACTGCGGCCGGTCCGGACCGGGTCCGTTGCAGGTATCCCAGATAGCTGGCGGAGAACGTCAGTACCCGCCCGTCGCCCTGGTCGAACGCGGCGACCCGGACGGCGAGACCGGCCCAGTTGCCGCCCAGCGGAGCCATTCCGTACGTCGCGGGTCGCGGCTCGCCCGTCGTGGTCCGCAGGTCCGGCACGGCGGACCCGGCAACGCGGAGCACCCACTCCTGGCGGTCCTCGATGAACTCGTCGGCGGCCCGTGCCTCGACGGTGTCGAAGACGAACATGGCGCCGACCTCGTCCTCGCTGAACACGGCACGTCTCCTCGCGGCTGGCCTGGTAGCTCTGCGACCAGGTGGTGGTCCTGCCAAATCTAACCAGGTCGTGCACGTCGACGACGGCCGACCGACGATGATCGCGCTGGCCATGGCACCGCCCCCGACCCGGCCGGGTGGTGCCGGTCGAGCGTCGCTGAACTACCCTGCACCGCAGGGTCCGGCGGTGAACGGGAGGCGCGCGGTGCGGCGGTACGGACAGCGGGCGGGGCGTACCGTGTCGGCTCTGCTGGCCCTGTGCACCGGTGCGGTGGTCGCCGTACTGCCGGGCGGTGTGGCCGCGGCCGACGACGGGCAGGACTGCACCAAGCCCGGTACCACGATGGCCTCGGTGCCGTGGGCGCAGCAGTGGCTGCAACCCGACCAGGTGTGGCCGTTCTCCACCGGTTCCGGCATCACCGTGGCGGTACTGGACTCCGGCGTCGACGCCGGCCAGTCGCAACTGTCCGGCCGGGTGCTGTCCGGCACCGACGTACTGCACGGCTCCAGCGCGGGCAACACCGACTGCGTCGGGCACGGTACGGGCGTGGCCGCGATCATCGGTGCCCGTTCCAGCAACTCGATCGGTTTCCACGGCGTCGCCCCAGGGGTGAAGATCCTGCCGGTGAAGGTGAGCGAGGAGGCCGACGACAACGGCACCCTGTCCGGTCAGGCAGCGACGCCGGCCAAGTTCGCGCAGGCCATCGACTATGCCGTGGACCATCAGGCGAAGGTCATCAACATCTCGATGGTGATGTACAGCGACGACGACGCGGTGCGCACCGCGATCAAGCGGGCCGTGTCACACGGGGTGCTGGTGGTGGCCGCCGCGGGCAACTTGGGCAGCAGCCAGAACGGCAACCCGAAGCCGTACCCGGCGTCGTACGACGGGGTGATCGGGGTCGGCGCGATCGGTGCGGACGGCAACTCCTGGGACGGTTCCCAGCACGGGCCGTACGTGGACCTGGTCGCGCCGGGCAGTCAGATCACCACCGACCAGCGGGACAGCGGCCAGCAACTGGTGGAGGGCACCAGCTTCGCCACACCTTTCGTCAGCGCCACTGCCGCGCTGGTGATGAGCCGCTACCCGAAGGACACTCTGGCGCAGATCACCGCCCGGCTGGAAGGTACGGCCACGCCCGCACCGGGCGGCACCGACAGCGGCTATTACGGGCACGGTGTGGTCAATCCGTACCAGGCCGTGGTGGCCGGGATGTCCACGGCCAGTCCCCGTGCGCTGCCGGGAATGCCGGCGCAGCACCGGGACCGGGCGGCGATCGACTGGTCGGCGGCGTGGCGACGGCACGCGGGGCTCGCGGCCCTGATCGCACTGGGGGCGCTGATCCTCGCCGTGGCGGTCCCGTCGATGAGTGTGGCGATGCGGCACGGCCGGCGACGCCGTTGGCGTCCGCTCACCGTCGGCGCGTTGCCGCCCGGGCCCTCCGACGAACCACCCACCCCACCGGTGAAGCTGTTCGACGACGAGCGCTGACCCGTCAGCGCAGAGATCCCGCGGGTGTGCCGCCGCCACAGCACTGTGCCGGCACAGCACTGCCCCGGGACAGTACTGTTTGGCGCGGCATCCGGTCCGGCACGACACGGCCCCGGCACCATCAGGTGCCGGGGCCGTGTCGTGGCTCGGTGATCCGTGGGATCAGGACGGGAACAGCGACTTCGCCTGCTGGTCCGCGGCCTGCATGGCGTTGCCGGTGTGGTCCAACGACTTCGCCAACGCCAGCAGGTGCTCGGCGATGTCGCGGGCGCCGTCGTTCCACGCCTTACGGCAGATGTCGAAGTTCTCCGCAGCCCCGGACGTCCACTGGGACCGGAGCCCGTTGAAGGTGCTCTCCACGGAGTGGAGTTCGTCGTGCATCGCGTTGACGAACGAGTTGATCGACGTCACTGCGGCGCCGATGCTCTCGAAGTGGTACGAGAGCTGGCCGTCACTGCCCATCGTGGTCTTCCCTCCTTCTGGGTGCCGGTCTCAGTGGTTCAGCAGGTTGACGACCCCACCGGAGAGGTGGGTCTGCTGCGCGACCTTGTTGATCTCGGTCTCGGACTGCTGATCGGTGCTCGCGAAGGTGACGCCGGTCTTGTGGACCGATTCACCCAACGTGTTCAGCGCGTTGACGATCTTCTTGATGTCCTCGTGTGCCTGCTGCTTCGCCTGATCGAAGGCGTTGGCGGCAAGCCCGTGGAAGTTGCCGGCCAATGGTTCGAGCCCCTGCAACAGCCTGCCGAACTGGCCGATCAGCTCCTGACCGGTGTTCTCCGCCTGCTTTGCCGCCTGCGTCATCTGCGGCGTCGCGGTGGTCACCTGGTTGGACATGGACGGCGTTCACCCCGCTTCATTCCGGTGTATGGCCCCGGTGTTCGTCGGGGCTGCCGGCTTCCCCGACGAATTGACAGTAACCGCAATGGTCAAGCCACGGCCAACGTGGTCACTTCGGGCCGGTGTGCGCGGCCCTGTTGGCGGCCGAGGGATCGAGACTCGGGCCGGCCGGTACGAGATTCACCAGATTGGCCGGCATCCGTACCGCGTCGTCAGGCAGATAGCCGAGACTGGCCAGTGCCGTGGACGACGAGACCGGGTAGCGCATACCGATGTCGGTGATCAGGTTGAAGGCGCCCGCCTTGGCGGCCGGCGAGGCCATCACCTCGACGACGGCCACCTGGCCGGGTGCGAGTACGACCTGGTCGGCCAGTGCCGTCCCGCTCGTGCCGGTGCCGGACGTCGAGGTACCGCCGGCCGCGGGACTGCCGCCCAGCATGATGGTCGCGGCGGACTGGCCGGGCCTGGTCACCGCGCACAGTTGCGCGCCGGGGTCGGGGGACAGCAGCGTCGGCGGCTCGTCCGGCTGGCGTACCGAGCGGTCCCCGCTGGTGGGCAGCTTGCTGCTCGGCGGTAGTGAGTTGGCGTCCGACAACGGGATCTCGGCCGGGGTGACCGCATATTCGCCGGCCACGACGTTCTCGGTAAGGTGCGTGATCGGCGCGAGGCCGTCGGCGAAGACCAGATAGTACTGCTTTCCGGTACCGGTGTTGGCGAACAGCACGTCGCCGTTGTCGTGCCCGGTGACCGCCTGCGACGCCGAACCACGGTCCGGTACGTCGACGGTGTCGATGGCCAGTCCGGAGGGCAGCCCGTTGAGCCAGCCGGAGCCTACCGGGATCGGTGTGCTGCCGGCCCGGTACAGCGAGCGCAGCACCGTGTCCGGATGCCCGATGCGGTACCGGTGGCTGCGCCAGATCAGGTAGTCGGTGTGGTCGGCCTCGTCGCTGACCAGCAGCGCCCGGTCACCGATCGTCTGTGCGCCACCGGGTGTGCTGCCGATCGCCAGCCGGGTCGAGGTCATGGCCCGGCCGGCGTCGTCGGTGCCGGGTACCGAACACATCGACCACGCGCCGTGTACCGCGGTGCCACGGCCAGGTAGCGACATGGGTGCACCGGAGATACCGAGCATGACCCCGCGCGGGGTTCCCCGCAACGACTTGGCCGACTCCTGGAAGGCGGCTGCCGGGGTGGAACCGCTGGCCAGCAGCGCGGACGCGAAGTTGAGCATCGGGTGCAGGGTGCCGTGCCGGTACACGTAGACCGCGCCGGATTCCTTCTCCACCACGACAGAGTTGTCCTTCTGCCACTGGTTGCTGCCGGTCTTGGTGAGGATTCCGATGACGCCGAAGACCGCGGTGACGATCACCGAGATCATCAGTCCGGCGAACACCGCGCCGACACCTCGGCGGAGCGGCGACTGTACCGGGTCGGTCTCCCGCATGACCAGGGCGGAGAGGGTCCGCTGGATCATGAACTGGTACGAGTGCAGTTGGTCGCGGCGCGATGCCATGACGTCCCCTCAGCTGATCGAGGCGAACATGCCCTGGATGCCGCTGTACAAACCGACGACGGCACAGGTGACGGGAACCAGGGCGATGATCGCGAGTACGTCGACGATGTCCGCGACCCGACCCAGGTAGGGGGAGGGCTGCCGCTTGCTGTACATCAGGCCACTGACCAGCGCGACGGCCGCGGCCGCCACGGATGTCAGCAGCAGCAGGATGAGTACCAGGTTGTTGGATGCCGCGGCGGCGAAACCGACCTCGATGGCCACCAGCCCGAACAGACCGGCCACCAGCAACGGCACCCGTTGCCGTGCGGTGGCGAACAGCCTGGCCCGGAGCAGCAGGGCGAGCGAGGCCACGGCGGCCAGGATGATCCCGGCGATGCTGCGGACCGCGCCGAGGGCGACGAAGCCGACCACGCTGACGATGCTGACACCCAGCAGCAGTCCGGTGAGCAGTTCGTCGGACCGGCCGACGGCGGCGAACACGGCGGAACGCAGCGGTACCGGCTTGTCCTCCAGGATCTCCTCCGCGCGCTGCGGCAGGGTGGGGAACGGCAACTTGCCGACCCGGGCCGCGAGCATCGGGTAGATCGGCATGAAGCCGATCCCGACGGTGACCGCGATGGACGCACCGCCGGCGGTCGACAGCGACGTCATGGAGATCAGTCCGGCGAGCGTGCCGATCAGTCCGGCGACGGTGCCACCGACGAAGATCCGGGCGAACGCGGCCACCCCGAGATAGCCGATCACGCTGAACGCGAGCAGTAGAGCCGAACCGAGCAGCAGGTGCGGCGCGCCGAAGCGGGTCAGTTGGGTGGAGGACGGCCCGAGAACCAGGAAGCCACCGATGAATGCGTACGGTAGGCCGGAGCCGGCGATCACCGCTCCCGCGGTGGCGTCCGCCATCGCACGGGACAGTACGATCCCGGTCACGCTGAGTACGGCGGCGAAGCCGAGTGCCATCGCGCCGGGCAGCGCCCATGGTGGCCGGGTCAGCAGCACGAGCGCCAGCCCGATCAGCAGCAGCGCGCTGGCGATCGCCAGCCCGGCGTGCCGGGTGGCCCTGCCGCCCCAGGAACGTCCGTACCGCCGGGCGCCGGAGGCGATCGCCTCGACGACGTCGTCGTACTCCAGTTCCGGCCACTCCTTGCGGCGCGGCACCAGATGCAGCAGCTCGCCGTCGTGCACCTGCTGGGCGACCAGCGTCCGGCCGGGTTCGAGTAGTTCCCCGGTGGTGTGCCGGAGAACCCAGCCACCGTGCCGCTCGCCGTCGTCGGCCGTGCCCTCACCGGCGTGCCGCAACACATCGGGGAGCAGTTCGGCGACGCGTACCGTCTCCGGCAACGCGACGTCGATCCGGCGCTTCGGCGCGACGATCGTGACCCGGGCGAGCCCCGTGTCGACTGGAGCGGTCACCGCGCAGACACCTCCCGACACTCTGGGCGGTACGCCCGCGCGTACCGCGGAGCCCAAGGTAGCAGCCGGGTACCTACGATGAGTCGGGAGCGCTGCCGGTGCGGTGGCCGGGAGCGGATACCGTGACCAGCGACCGATCACGCTGCCGGTGGTGGTGGGCCGTGGACTTCGGCGAGAGGATTCCCGTGCGCGACAAGGTAGGGAGGCGCGGATGAGTACGGTTGTCGTCAAGCGGCCCCCACGTCGTGAGGCACCACCGATCCCCTCCGGTGAGGTGATCCTGGAGCCGCCGCCGGAAGTGCCGCAGCCCAGCGGCAAGGGCTGGTCGATGCTGCTGATGATGCTGCCGATGGCGGCGGGCACCGCGGCCATGGGCCTGATGATGGGCACGTCCCGGGGCGGCGGCACTCTCGCCTACGTCGCGGGCGGACTCTACGGCGTGTCCATCCTCGGCATGATCGCCGCCCAGGTGGCCAACCAGAGCGGCGGGCAGAGCAAGCGCGAGATGATCGCCGCCCGGCGGGCGTACATGCGTCAGCTCAGTCAGCAACGGGCCCAGGTACGGCACACCATCCGGGCCCAGCGGGAGGCCATGTTCTACCGGCATCCCGAGCCCGACGGGTTGAGCAGTACCGCGGCCGGTGGCCGCCGGTGGGAACGCAGACCGGTCGACGCGGACTTCGGCGTGGTGCGCATCGGGCTGGGTCCGCAGGAGATCGCCACCCCGCTGATCCCACCGCAGACCCGACCGGTCGACGAGCTGGAACCGTTGTGTGCCGCTGCGTTGCGTAAGTTCGTCACCACGTATTCGGTGGTGAAGGATCTGCCGGTGGCGATGGCGCTGCGCGGCTTCTCGTACGTGTACCTCACCGGTGCGGTGGAGGCCCGGCGCGGACTGGCGCGGGCGATCCTCGCGCAGCTGGCCACCTTCCAGGCGCCTGACGACGCGCTCGCCGGGTTCTGCGTCTCCGAGGACGCCCGCCCCTGGTGGGAGTGGACCAAGTGGCTGCCGCACGCACTGCACCCGGAACAGTCCGACGCGGTCGGCCCGCTGCGGTTGCTCGCGCCGAATATCACCGCGCTGGAGGCGATGCTGGAGGACGTCCTCGGCAACCGGCCGCGGTTCAACCCGAACTCCCCGCCCATGGAGGGCAAGCACCTGACGGTGCTCATCGACGGTGGGCAGACGTACGGCTCGGACCACCTGATGACCGAAGGTGGTGTCGAGGGCGTCACCATCCTGGATCTGAGCAACCCGCCGCCCCGGCTGCTGGACTCCTCGATGCTGGTACTGGACATCGGCGCGGACGGCGGTCTGCGCAGCGTCACGATGGACGGTTCGGCCGAGATCGGCCGGGCCGACCAGGTCGGTCTCGTCGAGGCCGAGGGACTGGCCCGGCAACTGTCCCCCTACCGGCTGTCCGAGGCTTCCCGTACGGACCAGCCATTGAGCGGCACCACCGGGCTGGCGGACCTGCTGGAGCTGGGCGACCCGTACGAGTTCGAGCTCTCCCAGGCCTGGACCACCCGACCCAACCGGGACCGGCTGCGCATCCCGCTCGGCGTGGGGCCGGACGGCCGGCCGGTCGAACTGGACCTGAAGGAGTCCGCACAGGACGGCATGGGCCCGCACGGCCTGCTGGTCGGTGCGACCGGTTCGGGTAAGTCGGAGCTGCTGCGCACCCTGGTGCTCGGGCTTGCCGTCACGCACAGCTCCGAGACGCTCAACTTCGTACTGGTCGACTTCAAGGGTGGCGCCACCTTCACCACCCTCGATCAGCTGCCGCACACCAGCGCGGTGATCACCAACCTGTCCGACGAACTGTCCCTTGTGGACCGCATGCTGGACGCCATCCAGGGCGAACTGGTACGCCGTCAGGAGCTGCTGCGCTCCGCCGGTAACTACGCGTCGCAGCGCGACTACGAGCGTGCCCGTACCTCCGGTGTTCCGCTCGCGCCGTTGCCCAGCCTGCTGATCATCTGCGACGAATTCAGCGAACTGCTCACCGCGAAGCCCGACTTCATCGACATGTTCGTGCAGATCGGCCGGGTCGGCCGGTCGCTGGGCGTACATCTGCTGCTCGCCTCGCAGCGCCTGGAGGAGGGCCGGCTGCGCGGCCTGGAGACGCACCTGTCGTACCGGATCGGTCTGCGTACGTTCTCCGCGATGGAGAGCCGCACCGTGCTCGGCGTGGCCGACGCGTACGAACTGCCGCGCTCGCCGGGCAACGGTTACCTGAAGGCCGACACCGAGGGGCTCGTCCGGTTCAAGGCGGCGTACGTGTCCGGTGTCTACCGCCGCGGCGCGGCGCGCCGACACGACTCCGGCGGCGAGAACGTCGACCACGTACAGCACTACTCGACCTACTACAGCGCACCCAAGGTCGTCGAGAAGCCCGCCACCGAGGTGCCCGAGGCCGAGGACGAGGTGCTCGGCGAGTCGTTGATGGATGTGCTGGTGGCCAGGATGGCCGGCCAGGGTGTGCCGGCGCACCAGGTATGGCTGCCACCGCTGGAGATCCCGCCGACCCTGGACCAGTTGCTACCGCCGCTCACCCGCGACCCCGCGCGCGGACTGACCACCGGCGGCAGCGAGCTGCACGGTTCGTTGCGCGCACTGCTCGGTGTGGTGGACAAGCCGTTCGAACAGCGCCGCGACCTGCTGTGGCTGGACCTGGCCGGCGCGGCCGGCAACGTCATGCTGGTCGGTGGGCCACAGAGCGGGAAGAGCACCGCGCTGCGTGGCCTGCTCGCCAGTCTCGCGCTCACCCACACCCCGGCCGAGGTGCAGTTCTACTGCCTCGACTTCGGCGGTGGTGCGCTGACCTCGCTGCGTGACCTGCCGCACATGGGCGGTGTCGCGGCGCGAATGGCGGTCAACGAGGTACGCCGTACCGTGGCCGAGATGCACACGCTGCTGGAGCAGCGGGAGGCGTGGTTCACCGAGCGCGGCATCGAGTCGATGACCGCGTACCGGCGGGCCAAGCGCGCCGGAAAGTTCGCCGAGGACCCGTTCGGCGACGTCTTCCTGGTCGTCGACGGATGGTTGACGATGCGCAACGAGTTCGAGGACCTGGACGGTCTGGTCACCGACATCGCCAACCGTGGCCTCGGCTACGGGATCCACCTCGTCGGCTCGGCGACCCGGTGGATGGACGTACGGATGCAGCAGCGCGATCTGTTCGGTACCAAGGTCGAGCTGCGGCTCGGTGACCCGGGTGACTCGCAGATCAGCCGCAAGGGTGCGTTGAACGTGCCGGAGCAGATCCCGGGCCGGGGTCTGACCCCGGACGGCATGCACTTCCTGTCCGTACTGCCCCGCATCGACGGGCAGCAGGACACCGACAGCCTCGCCGACGGCGTCGCCAAGCTGGTGCAGGCCGTGCAGAACGACCTGGTCGGACGGCCCGCGCCGCGGGTGCGGTTGCTGCCCGCGGAGCTGCCGTACGAGACCCTGCCGTCCGCCGGTCACGACACCGGGCGCGGCATCCCGGTCGGCATCGCGGAATCCGACCTGCAGCCGGTGTACCTGGACTTCTCCGCCGACCCGCACTTCCTGCTGTTCGGCGACGTGGAGTGCGGCAAGAGCACCTTCCTGCGCTGTCTGGCCCGGGGTGTCACCGAGCGCTACACCCCGGAGCAGGCCCGGATCATCATGGTCGACTACCGCCGCAGCCTGCTCGGTTCGGTGACCAGCGGTCATCTGATCGGTACGGGCACTTCGGCGCAGGTCACCAAGGACCTGATCGACCAGGTGGCGGTGGCGCTGGAACAACGGCTGCCCGGTCCGGACGTCACTCCGCAGCAGTTGCGCGACCGCAGCTGGTGGCACGGTTCCGACCTGTACCTGATGGTCGACGACTACGACCTGGTGGCCACCTCATTGAGCAACCCGCTGGAGAAGCTGCTGCCCTATGTCGCGCAGGGCCGAGACATCGGTTTCCACCTCATCATCGCCCGGCGCAGCGGTGGCGCGAGCCGCGCGATGTTCGACTCGGTGATCTCCCGTATCCGGGAACTCGCCTCGCCGGGCATGGTGATGTCGGGTTCGAAGGACGAGGGCGCGCTGATCGGCAATGTCAAACCACAGCCGCTGCCGCCCGGTCGCGGTTGGCTGGTGACCCGCCGTGAGGGGAGTCGACTGGTGCAGCTGGCGACGCTACCGCCGGTGATGTGAGTGGTGGCAACGCTTTCTCCCCAGAGAGTGCCAGCTGCCCGCTCCGGCGTGAAATCGGTAGCGCACGGAAGTTACGCTTCGACCTGAGTTCGCGTGTACGACGCGCGACGACGGCGCAGATCGAACGGATCCGACACCGGGGGCAGACATGGGAACCGAGGACCCTGACAGCTACTACGGCAATGCCGGCCAGCGCAGTCAGGACCTGCAGAACGCCACCGCCAAGAACACCGACTCGAGCTGGATCAAGGACAACGATCTCGGCACGGGGAAGATCATCGCGAACACCGACCACATGCGGTCGTACGCGGTGGACGTCTCCACGATCTCCATCAACGCGCTGACCAACTGGGGCCTGCTCACCAGCAACTACGGCGAGATCGACACGAAGCCGTCGTTGCACCAGGCGAACATGGGCCCGGACGCTCAGTTCCCGGAAGGCATCCAGGTCACGCAGACCGCTGGCGACAACTACAACGTCTTCGGTCAGTTCATGAAGGACCTCACGACCGGCGTGACCAACATCGGCTGCGCCGCCCGCGCAGTGGCCGACAGCTACTCCGGCACCGATGCGTTGAGCAGCGCGAAGATCAACGACGTGCGGTACGCGTTCGGCGAGTCCCAGTTGCCGGGCACGGATGTGACCCGGCCGAAGGGCCTGCCGGCCAAGGTCAAGGGCTTCACCGCCGACGACCAGTCGGGTACCAGCGGCGGGGACCAGCACCAGCCCACCGAAAAGACCACCGAGAACCCCGACGGCAGCACCACCTACAGCTCGCAGCAGGACGGCAAGGGCAAGGATGCCGGCCACGGTTCCGGCGTACAGGTGGGTGACACCGGACCGACCCAGTACCAGGAAGGTCCCGTGCAGCGGCTGGAGGACGAACTCAACGGCAAGAAGGGGCTCGCGCTTCCGACCCCGTACCCGGACGACTACACGGAATGACGGTCTCCCGGGCTACCGAACTTCTTCCCGCGTCCACCACCCGGTCATGTCGTCAGGAGCACTGCCATGGGTGACAACTTCCCGACATTCAAAGAGAACCAGTTCCAGAGTTACGGTTACGACAGCTCCGAGAACATGTACATCAACTCGCAGCTCCGGGCGCCGTACAACAGGGACCCCGAGGATCGCAACCTGATCTGGAACTACTCGAAGCCGGTGCACAACCAGCCGCCGCCCGAGCCGACCCTGGACATGCGCAACAAGAAGCTCGACGACAAGGACGTTCTGAACTACACGGCCAACGGAGCCGGCAAGGGCCACCCGCGCGACATCGAGACCATCTACCACCAGATGACCTCGGAGAAGGCGCCGGTGATCAGCGCGAAGGCCGACATGTGGATGCGGGCCGAGCAGCTCCTGCTGCACATCGGCCAGCAGCTGCAGGACAAGACCAAGCCGCTGCTCGGCGCGGACGGTCACGGCGGCAGCTGGGATTCCGACGCCGCAAGGCTGTTCGCCGCACAGGGCCCGGGTGCCACCATGCAGTCGATCAACATGTGGCTGCCGGCGGTCAAGGCCAACCACGACGGCCTGCGGCACGTCGCGGACACCCTGCCCGGCCACCAGCAGAAGATCCAGTCGCTGTGGGACGAATACAACAAGACCATGGGTGCGGTCAGCCAGAGCATCATCGACCTGGGCCACGCCTCGGGTGGTGACTACAAGGCCTACACCGATGCGGAGTCGCGTCTCTTCCGGTCACTGGAGAACGTGGAGGGCACGGACAGCCACAGCAGTGCCCTCGACTCGATGGGCAAGGCCAACGAGGGTGACATCAGGAACGCCTTCAATCCGCCGAAGGGCATGAACAAGCAGGACATCGCGGAGGCGAAGGCCAACGTCGTGAACTTCCTGCGACGTTCGATGGAGGCGGCCAAGACGGCGTACAACTTCCGGGCCCAGCAGTTGGCGTCCGACATGGCCAACGACTACAACCAGGGCCTCAAGTCGCTGTGGAACGGCACCTCGAAGCGGTTCGAGGGACCGCACAACGCGGTGAAGGACAACCCGATGGCGCCGCCGTCGATCGGGCCGGGCGCGGTGCCCGGCGGCCCGGGTTCCGGGCCGTCGACCGTACCGACCGGCATGCACGGGCCCGGCTCGCACCCGAACACATCGTTCGCTCCGCAGAACCAGCCGCACACGCCGCCCGGTCCGCAGTCGGTACCGAAGACCCCGACCGGTCCGGTACTGACCGGTGGCACCTCGACGCTCACGCCTTCCGGGCCGACCACCGTGCCGACCGGCCCGACCGCGCCCACCACGGCGCCGACCGGGCCGACGACCGTACCGACGGGTCCGGTCGCACCGGGATTCAACCGGTCCGGCGGACAGCAGGGCGGGCAGCGCACGCTCGGCCCACGCAGCACACCCAACACACCGGAGGGCCGCACCGGCCCGACCAGCCGATCCGGCAGCGAGGCACTGAACCGTTCCGCCGCTCGCCCGTCCGGTGCGCCGCAGACCGGCGGCCAGGGCGGTGGCGCGGGACGTACCCCGCCCGGTGCCCCGCTCGGTCAGCGCAAGCCCACCACCCGGCCCGGTGTCGCGCAGGAGGAGTCGGAGGGCAACGGCCGGGGCGGTGCGGGCCGGCCCGGCACCACTCCATCGGTACTCAACGGCCGCCGTCCCGGCGCCGCACCCGGCTCGGAGGAACAGTGGTCCAACCGGTCCGGGACGGGCCGGCCCGGTACGACCTCACCGGTGTTGAACAGCCGTCGGCCCGGCGCGACGCCGCCGGGTGCGCCGGACGAGTCGGAGGCCGGCAACCGGCTGGGCAGCAGCCGACCGGGCACCACACCGTCGGTGTTGAACAACCGGCCGCGGACCGGACCTGCCACCGAGCGGCCGGGCGTGCGGTCACCCGGTTCCCCGGTATCCGAGTCCGAGGTGTTCGGGCGCACTCCGACGCAGCAGGGCACCACCGCACCGGTACTGCGCACCAATCGACCGGCCGGCCCGTACCGGTCGGAGCTCGGTGAGGTGCCGGAGAACCTGCGTTCCGGTGGTCGACCGGTGGCACCGGCGGGGCAGACCGGTCCGCCGCCGGTGTCGCGTTCGGATGCGGCGGCACGGGCCCAGCGCCAGGCGGCCGAGGAACGCGAGCGGCAGCGCAACGAGACCGAGCAGGCGGGCGAGGAACGGATCGTCTCCGACGAGGAGGCGTGGGCGGTCGAGACACCGGGTGGGCCGGTACTGGCCAGCGGGCCGGACCATCAGGTGCCCCGGTCCGGTGCCGGACCGTCACTGAACGCCAAGGGCTGAGCGCCGGGGCGGGTGGCGACATCCGCCCCGGCGATCCGGTCGCTGGCATGATTCTGCTGGTCCGGCGCGGTCGGATGCCCCGATACCGCCGTACCTACCATGGACGGCAGCACGCGGCCTGCGGGTGGGGCCGGAGGACGTACGGAAGGGGCCGGAGGCGATGACGACGAACGGGTCCTCACCCCGGGTACGTGCAGTCGCCCAGGTGGCGGGATCGGCGTCCGCGAAGCCCGCCGGCCGGCCCAGTCCGCGGCGGACCCCGGGCCGGGTCGGTGCGGTGGGCATCGGTCAGATCCTGCTCGTAGAACTGGCTCTCGTACTGGTCCTGGTGGTCACGGACCATCCAGTGTGGATGGTCGCAGCGGCCGGGGCCGTCACGGTGATCGTGGTCGTCCTGGTGTTCGGCCGGGTGCGGGGCCGCTGGCTGTCCGAACGGTTCATGTTGCGGTGGCGGCTGAACCGGCGACGTGAGCGGCGGCCGGTCCGGGACCGGGACCGGCGGCTGGAGGTGCTGAACGCGCTCGCGCCGGGGCTGCAGGTGACCGACGTTACCGCTGCCGGGGAGAAGCAGATCGGCATCGGCCGGGACGGATCCGGCTGGTTCGGTGCGCTGGCGGTGGTGGCCACCGAGTCCCTGCGGGGCGACGTCCAGCTGATGCTGCCGATGGCCGAACTGGCTCAGGTGGCGGTGGAGAGCGAGGTCTCCGGCGCGGTGATCCAGGTGGTCACGCACACCGTACCGGCGCCGAGCCTGGACATCGATCCGCGCCGGCCGGGCAGTTCCTCCTACCAGGGGATCGCGGTGACCGGGGCGGAGATCGTCCCGGCCGACCAGGTGACCTGGGTTTCGGTCCGACTGGACGCGACGGCCGCCGCCGAGGTGGTGTCCGCCGGTGCGGACCCGGTCGAGGTCCCGCAACTGCTCAACACCCTGCTCGGCCGGGCCGGCAAGGTGATGAAGCGCGCCGGACTGGGGTACCGGATGCTCGATGCGGACGGCCTGCTCGACGCGTTGATCCGCTCCTGCGCCCTGGACCGGGAGGGCACCCGGGCCGCCGAACAGTGGTCGCACTGGGAGTTCGGCGGCTACCAGCATGCCTGTTTCTGGGTACAGGACTGGCCCGAGGTCGGTGTGACCAACACGTTGATGCAGAAACTCTCCGCCTCCCGTTCCGCGTTCACCAGTGTCGCGCTGATCATGGAGCCGGACCGCGAGGACATCGATCTGCGCTGCCTGGTGCGGGTGGTGGCGCCGGGCGAACAGTTGGCGGCGGTCTGCGCCGAAGTGGGACGTGTGGCCACGGGTGCGGGCGCGAAACTGTTCCGGCTCGACGGCGAGCACGCGCCGGCGGTGTACGCTTCGGCGCCCAGTGGGGGAGGTGGCCGGTGAACACGGAGCCACAGCGTCCGTACCAGTCGCGGGCCTCCGGCCGGCACAGCGCGGTCGATGGTGATGCCACCGAACCCGGCGCCGGTCGGCAGGCCGCGGGACCCGGTGCGGCCCGCCATCGTCCCGTTCCGCCGACCCAGCCGGGTCAGGCGCCGGCCCTGGGCGCCATCCCGCCTCCCGGGCAGGGTGCCGCGGTGCCAGGTCGGGCCGCTGTCGCCGGATCCGGTCCGTCGCTCGGTGCCCTGCCGAACGCAGGACCGGGCTCACCCACCGGCGCACACCCGGGTCGCTCATCCGTCAACGCGCAACCGGGTCGCCCGCCGGCCGGTGCCCAGCCGGCTCCGGCACAGGCTGCGCCGGTACCGGTACGGGCCCGTGCCGCCGTGGTACCGGCGGCACCCCAGCAGGTCGCCCCGGTGTCGGCAGAGAACGGGGCGGACACCGTCCCGGAGGGGCAGGCGACCCGCAACATCGCCGCCCTCGGCGTGGGCGCCGCCCGTACCCAGGCAGCCGCCGTACCGACGACCCAGCGCCAATCGGTGAGTACGGCGGTCCCGGACGCGCAGGTCGCGGCGGGCACCGTGTACGGCGGTGGGCCCCGCGAGGATCCGGTCTCGGATCTGCCCGCCGATGCCGTACCACTGCCGAAACTCACGATCGGCAGCCACCTCGCCTCCCCGGAGACGTTGCGCCGCATGCAGGTCGGCACCGCACCGGTGGGTCTGGTGCTCGGCCACGACCGGGACCGGCAGCTGGTGTCGGTACGGCTGTTCCGGCCGGAGCCGACCCGTATCACCCTGGTGGGTGGCCTGTGGGCGGCGCAGCTGACGGTGCTGCGGGCGCTGGCGATGGGCGTACGGGTGGTCGTGTTCAGCCGGCAACCCAACCAGTGGCAGGGATTCGGGGAGTGGGCGACGGGCCGGTCGGACCGGCTGGCGGTGATGGCCGAGGAACGCCCGGTGACCGTACAGTCCACCCCGCACAGCCCGACGCTGCTGCTCTACGACGTGGGACCGCTCGGGCCTTCGGTACGCCCGCAGCTGGGTCCGTGGCAGACCCAGTTCACCTTCCTGCGGCAGCTGACGGCGTTCGGTTTCCCGGCGGTGCAGGAGTCGGGGCTGGTGATGTTCCAGCGGCTGAGCCTGGACGAGGCGGCGGCCGCGGCGTCGATCCTGCGGCTCACCCCCCAGACCGCCCAACTGTTGCAGGCGCTGCGGGACGACATGCTGGCGCTGCTCGGCGGTCAGGCCGACCGGTACGTGTGGATCAGACCCACCGCCGTGGAGCAGGAACGGCTCGGCGGCCCGCACCGCTAGTCCTCGGTCAGCCGAGTGCCAGCCGGTCGAGCAGGTCCTGGTAGCTGTCCCGGACCAGGGCGAGCCGGCGGCGCCGGAACCGGCCGGGCGAGGCTCGGTGCAGGGCGCTGCCCCCGTCGGTCCAGAACGCACTGTCCGGGACCTCGTCGTCGTCCGGCGGGATGAACTTGAGGATCTCGGTCATCGCCTCGGCGGCGACGGTGAGTAGTGCGACGGCCTCGGGATCGACCGGCGTGCCGATGTCCTGGACGTCGATCCCGCTGGACCGGGCGGCGAGGTCCGCGACGGCGAGCCACTGCCCGGCGTCGATCAGCTCGGACGGCCGGCCGCCGCCGTACCGGACCCGGTCGTCGGGTGCGCGGTGCGCCAGCGCCGTGGGCGCCAGCAGGACGATCTCCCGGGGGGTTCCGCAGTTCCCGCAGCTGCCATGGAAGCGCTGCACCTTGCGATCGTCGACCGTGCCGTAGCTGTCCTGCCAGGCCGTTTCGGCACTTCCACAGGTAGGGCAGGGATTCAGGTCGAGGTAGAGCTCTGCCTCGTCACGGGTGCGGGCCGCTGGCTGGATCACACGGCCGATACTAGATCCGGTGCGCCACGGGGTGCTCAGTCGACCGCCCGGCCGGTCTCGGGGTCGAGGCCCATGATCTGCCGCGCCCGGGTCATGTATTCCACCTCGGCCGCCGGGTCAGGGTCGACATCCACATGGTGCACGTTGTAGTCGGATCCGGCGTCCGGGTGCTGTTCCGGGTGGAAGCTCGCGGTGTCGGCGTGCCGGCGGCTCCATTCCCGGTGCCATTCGGCGAGTTCCCGCAGTTTCCGGGCGCGCCCGGGATCCATCTCCACGGCCATGTTCGCCCCCTTTCCGTACCGCGAGGCTACCGCCGTACCGCCACCGTGCCCCGGGTCCGGTCCGGGCCGGCGAAGCTGGCTCCCCGGCCGGCCCCGGTCGGGCAGGATCGACGGATGGGGTCGCTGCGTGAGCTGTTGCGGGTGCCGCCGGGTGAGCGTGTCGACCTGTCGTCGATCGACCCGAGGGGCACTCCCGGCCTGCCGGACGGTGCCGCGGTACGTCGCGACGCGAAGGGCTGGGCCGCGGCCGGTCTGGTCGGCCTGGGGCGGGATCTGGCCCGCGGCCAGGAGCAGCTGTACGCGGTCGGCAAGGTGACCGGCGACCGTCGCCGGGTGCTGCTGATCCTGCAGGCGATGGACTGCGGCGGCAAGGACGGCACGGTACGGCGGGTGGCCGGCATGTTGAACCCGCAGGCGTTACGGATCGCCGCGTTCGGTCCGCCGACCCGGGCGGAGCTGGCGGAGCACTTCCTGGACCGGATCCGGCGGGCGCTGCCGGCGCCGGGGCAGATCGGGGTGTTCAACCGGTCGCACTACGAGGACGTGCTGATCGTGCGGGTGCACCAGCTGGTACCGGAGAGTACGTGGCAGGGCCGGTACGCCGCGATCAACGCGTTCGAGCGCGAACTGGTCGCCAGCGGTACGACGGTACTCAAGGTCTTCCTGCACATCTCGTACGCCGAGCAGCGGAAGCGGTTGCTGGCCCGGCTGGACGATCCGACGAAGCAGTGGAAGTTCGATCCTTCGGACATCGCCGAACGGGCGCACTGGGACGACTATCAGCGGGCGTACACACAGGCGCTGGAACGTTGCTCGACGCCGGCCGCGCCGTGGTACGTGGTGCCCGCGGACCGCAAGTGGTACCGCAACTGGGCGGTGGCCGGACTGTTCGCCGGGGCGCTGTCGGAACTCGGGTTGGCGTACCCGGCACCGAGCTACGACGTCAAAGCGGAGCGTGCTCGTCTGTTGACTGCGGATGATGTCAAGTAGGGGGTACGTGAACAGCAGGTGAATGGCTACTGAACCGGGCCTGACCAGGGGTGGGCGGTTTCCCGTACGGCCGGTGACGTGCTTAGCATCGGACCGGCCGGGCCCCGGAACATGGCGGTCCGGTCCCGCGGTCCGCCGCGGCCGACCAGTCCCGCGATCGCGAGAAGGTGCCGTGAAATTCAAGCTCCGTCCGAGTGAGGACGCGTTCTACCGCTACTTCAACCAGGCCGCGCAGAACCTGGTTCGTGGCGCGGAGTTGTTGACCGGTCTGACCGCTGCCGCGAGTGCTGAGCAGGTTCAGGGCATCAGCGAGGGGTTGCAGGAGGTCGAGCACGCCAACGACGACGTGACCCACGCGCTGTACAACAAGATCAACTCTACCTTCATCACGCCGTTCGACCGGGAGGACATCTACCGGCTCGGCTCCCAGCTCGACGACGTCATGGACGCCATGGAGAGCGCCGGCAACCTGGTCTACCTGTACGGCCTGTCGTCGATCCCGACGATGCCCCGGGAGATGGCCCAGCAGATCGACACCCTCAACCAGCTGGCCCGGCTGACCGCCGAGGCGATGCCCGGGCTGAAGGGCATGAAGGACCTCGAACCGTACTGGATCGAGGTGAACCGACTGGAGAACCAGGGCGACCGGCAGTACCGGATGTTGCTGGTCCGGCTGTTCTCCGGCGAATACGACCCGCTGACCGTGATGAAGATGAAGGAGGTCGCCGACGATCTGGAGGAGGCGGTCGACGCCTTCGAACACGTCGCCAACACGGTCGAGACCATCGTGGCCAAGGAGTCCTGAGCCGGTGGACACCGCACTCCTCGGTACCGTCGTGGTGATCGTCGTGGCGATGGGCTTCAACTTCACCAACGGCTTCCACGACGCCGCCAACGCCATCGCGACCTCCGTGTCCACCCGCGCGCTGACCCCACGCGTCGCACTCGGCATGGCCGCGATCGGCAACCTGATCGGCTCGTTCTTCGGCGCGAAGGTCGCCGCCACGGTCGGCGAGGGCATCGTGAAACTCCCGAACGGCTCGCACGGCCTGGTGGTGGTGTTCGCCGGCCTGATCGGCGCGATCGTCTGGAACCTGATCACCTGGTACTTCGGCCTGCCCGCGTCCTCCTCGCACTCCCTGATCGGTGGGCTGGTCGGGTCGACGCTCGCCGCCATCACGGTGGGCAGTGCGGTGAAGGTCCTGTGGGGCGGGATCGTCCAGAAGGTCGTCGTACCGATGGTGCTGTCCCCGGTCGTCGGCCTGATCCTCGGTTACCTGTTCATGCTCGCGGTGATGTGGATCTTCCGCCGCCAGGCGCCGGGCCGGCTGAACCGTGGTTTCCGGTACGCGCAGACCGGTTCCGCCGCGCTGATGTCGCTCGGCCACGGCATGCAGGACGCCGCCAAGACGATGGGCATCGTGGTGCTGGCCCTGGTGGTCGGCGGCAGCCAGACCGACTACCACATCCCGACCTGGGTGTACTTCCTGACCGCGGTGGTCATCGCGGCCGGTACGTACTCGGGTGGTTGGCGGGTCATCCGTACCCTGGGCCGGCGGATCATCCACCTCGACCCGCCGCAGGGCTTCGCCGCCGAGACGACCGCCAGCGCCGTACTGTTCGTCGCCTCCATCGGGCTGGGCGCGCCGATCTCGACCACGCACACGATCACCTCGGCGATCATGGGAGTGGGCGCGACCAAGCGGCTCTCCGCGGTCCGCTGGGGCGTGGCCGGCAACATCGTGCTCGCCTGGGTGTTCACCCTGCCGGCCGCCGGCCTGATCGCGTTGGGTGTGTACTACGTGGCGCACCTGCTCACCGGCAGCTGACGGTCGGTGTCTGCTACTCGGCCGGGTAGCGGACACCGAGCTGGGCGCGTACCGCGTCCAGCGTCCGCATCACCGCCAGGGTGTCGGCCGTCGGGACCATCGGGCTTCCGGTCAGCCCGGCCCGCAGGCACCGCATCACCTCGGCCGCCTCGTGGGTGTACCCGTGCCCGGTCATCGGCGCGTCGATCCGTTCGGCTCCGTCGCCGCGGTACAGCGTGAAGCTCTCCGGGGCGAAGAAGCCGCGGGCCAGTTCGATCCGGCCCTCGGTGCCGGTGACCGAGGCGGTACGCGGACTGTCCGCGCACAGCGAGCAGGACAGGGTGGCCACCGCGCCGGAGTCGTAGCCGAGCAGAATGCCGGCGATCTCGTCCACGCCCTCCGGGGTGAGCCGGCCGGTGGCGTGGACCGAGTCCGGTGCGCCGAGCATCAGGTGGGCGAAGGACACCGGGTACACGCCGAGGTCGAGCAGCGCACCACCACCAAGGTCCGGTGCCCGCAGCCGGTGCGTGGTGTCGAAGGCGCCGGTCAGCCCGAAGTCGGCGGACACCACCCGAGGTGTGCCGATCGCACCCGCGTCCACCAGCTCGACCAGTCTGCGTACCGCCGGCAGGCAGCGGGTCCACATCGCCTCCATGACGAACACGCCGGCCTGCCGGGACTGGTCGACCAGGTCCTGCGCCTGCGCGTGGTTGAGCGTGAACGACTTCTCCACCAGTACGGCCTTGCCCGCCTGCACGCAGCGCAGCGCCGCCGCGTGGTGCGCGGAGTGCGGGGTGGCGACGTACACCACGTCCACGTCCGGGTCGTCGGCCAGGGCCTGCCAGCTGCCGTACGCGTGCGGGATGCCGTACCGGCCGGCGAAGGACCGGGCGCTGTCCACCGCCCGGGAGCCGACCGCGACCACCTCGGCGTCGGGCATACCGAGCAGGTCCTCGGTGAAGGTCGCCGCGATCCCGCCGGTGGACAGGATCCCCCACCGGACCGGTCGGGTGGCGCCGCTGGTACGGGATGCGGGGTCTGCTGCACGTGCCATGCCACCGAGTCTGCCAGGCCGTGCGCTCGCGGTAGGGTCGCGGCGTGGACGCGTACCTCATCGACGCGGTGCGTACCCCGTTCGGCCGGCACCGTGGCGGCCTGTCCGGGGTCCGGACCGACGACCTCGCCGCCCTGCCCATCGCCGAACTGCTCGCCCGTCATCCGGACCTGGATCCGGCCCGCATCGACGACGTGATCCTCGGTGACACCAACGGTGCCGGGGAGGACAACCGCAACGTCGGCCGGATGGCGGCGTTGCTGGCCGGACTGCCGCCGAGCGTGCCGGGCAGTACGGTCAACCGGCTGTGCGGATCGGGTGGCGAGGCGATCGTGCAGGCAGCCCGCGCGGTGGCGCTCGGCGACGCCGACGTGATCGTGGCGGGTGGCGTGGAGAGCATGAGCCGCGCCCCGTACGTGCTGCCCAAGCCCGACGAGGGCCTGCCGCGTGACATGCGGTTGTTCCCGACGCAGGTCGGCTGGCGGATGGTGAACCCGCAGTTCCCGTCCCGGTGGACGGGGTCGCTGGGCGCCTGTGCCGAGGCGGTCGCCACCGAACTCGGCATCGGCCGGGCCGAGCAGGACGAGTGGGCGTTGCGCAGCCATCAGCGGGCCGCCGCGGCATGGCAGGCGGGCCTGCACGACGACTACGTGATGAAGGTGGAGGACGTCACCCGGGACGAGTCGATCCGGGCGGACACCTCGCTGGCGCGGCTGGCCGGGCTGAAGCCGGCGTTCAGCCCGGACGGTACGGTCACCGCCGGCAATGCCTCGCCGATCAACGACGGCGCGATCGCGGTACTGGTCGGCTCGGCCCGTACGGCTGCCGGGTTCGGTGGCGAACCGCTCGGTCAGCTGATCGGCTCCGCGGTGGTGGGGGTGGAGCCGGAGCGGTTCTCGATCGCGCCGGTGGGCGCGATCGGGAAGGTACTGCACCGTACCGGTCTGTCCACTTCGGACATCGCGGTCTGGGAGATCAACGAGGCATTCGCCGCGATGGTGCTGTCCTGTCTGCACGAACTGCCGGAGCTGGACCGTGAACGCGTCAACCCGAACGGTGGCGCCCTGGCCATCGGCCACCCGTTGGGTGCCTCGGCGCCCCGGGTGATGGTGGACCTGTGTCGCGAGCTGCGCCGCCGGGGCGGTGGCTACGGTGTCGCTGCCGCCTGCATCGGTGTCGGGCAGGGCATCGCCGCGGTGGTCAAGGTCGACCCGCGGTGACCGGCCCGGAGTCTGTCGGCGCGGACCGGGCTGTGCCGGACTGGCTGCTGGCACACGCCCGCAGGTTCTACGCCGAAGGCACCACACCGGCGGTGCCGCGTCGGGCGGCCACCGTACTGCTGCTGCGCGACCACGCCGATGGCATGCAGGTCTATCTGGTACGGCGCGCCGCGAGCATGGCGTTCGCGTCCGGCATGTACGCGTTCCCCGGCGGTTCGGTGGACCCGCGGGACGAGACCGGGGAGCCCGACGAGGGCCCGTTGGGATCCTGGGCCGACCTGCTCGGCCTGCCCGCCGACACCCCGGCTTCCGATGCCCTGCCCTCCGACGCCCTGCCCTCCGATGCCCTGCCCGCCGATGTGCCGGTCGCGGAGGAGCCGTCGCCGTTGGGGCGGGACCGGGCGGCGCAGGCCCGTGCGGTGCTGTGCGCGGCGGTCCGGGAGACGTTCGAGGAGGCGGGTGTCCTGTTCGCCGGGCCGAGCGCGACGCAGCTGGTCGGCGACGTACGGGCCGACGACTGGGAGGCGGACCGGGAGGCGCTGGTCTCGCACCGTACCGGGCTGTCGGAGCTGTTGGCGGCGCGCGGGTTGGTGCTGCGGGCGGATCTGCTGCGGCCGTGGGCCCGGTGGATCACCCCGGAGGTGGAACCTCGCCGGTACGACACCTTCTTCTTCCTGGCGCCGTTGCCGGACGGCCAGCTCGCGCGGCAGGTCGGCGGTGAGGCCGACCGGGTGGTCTGGATGCGCCCGGCCGATGCGGTCGCCGGGCAGGCGGCCGGCCAACTGGCGATGCTGCCGCCGACCGTGGCCGTACTCTCCGCGCTGGCCGGTTTCGACACGGTGTCGGCCGCGCTGGCCTCGGCGGTACGTCCCCTCGTTCCGGTGACTCCGCAGGTGGTGCTGACCCCGACGGGCGGTCGGATCGTACTCTCCGAGGGACATTGACGGACTGCTTCCCGGAGTGGGCAAGGAATTCCAGGATTGGCGCGTGTCGATCTCTCAGTAGTCCTAGCATTACCTCACGTAGCCAACTGGACGGGCTGGATGGGCCAGCCGCATGACTCGGGGGAGTTGCTATGAGCAGGGCGACATTCGAGCCTGGCCGTTCCGACACGCGTGTCGAGATGGCATCGGACATGGAAGGGCGCCGTACCGGCCGCCGGATCGCGCTGCTGGGCGCGGCGGGTGCCGTAGCGGTGGCCATGACCTGGACGTTCGCCGCGGTGCGGGCCGGTGTGGAACCGCCGCGGGCGCGTCGTCGTCGCAGCCGTCGTCGCGCGCGTCGCTGACGCAGGCTGTGGTGTGTGCGATGGTCGGCCGGGGACCCGGCCGACCATCGTGCTGTGCGCGGCCAGCTTCGTCGGCTTCCGAGGTCGAGGGCGGTACGCATGGTCTCCCCAGCGACGCGCACAGTATGTAAACGCCCGTTTATGTAGAAGTTCACAAAGCATTTACAGCAGTGTCATTCCGGACAAGACTGGCAGTGCGGTGGCGTAATGGGTTGCCGCCGCGCAGGTCGGGGCGGGGCGACCTCGGCCGCGCCGACGCTGCGGAGGTCCGGATGTGCGGCATCACCGGCTGGGTGGACCATCGGCGTGACCTGACCGCCGCGAGCGTCGTCGCGCAGGCGATGACCGACACCATGACCTGCCGTGGCCCCGACGACGAGGGCCTCTACCTGCAACCCCGGGTGGCGCTCGGGCACCGCCGGCTGGCCGTCATCGACATCCAGGGTGGCCGGCAGCCGATGCGCTACGCAGAGGGCGGCCGGGAACTCGCCGCACTCACCTACTCCGGCGAGGTCTACAACTACCGGGAGCTCCGGACCGAGCTGTCCGGTCTCGGCCACGAGTTCCGTACCGCCAGCGACACCGAGGTGGTGCTGCACGCCTACCTGGAATGGGGCGAGGCGCTGGTCGACAAGCTGAACGGGATGTACGCCTTCGCCGTATGGGACGCCCGGTCCGAGACATTGTTGCTGGTCCGGGACCGGATGGGCATCAAGCCGCTGTACTACCACCCGATCGAGGGCGGTCTGCTGTTCGGCTCCGAACCCAAGGCGATCCTGGCCAGCGGCCTGGTCGAACCGGTGATCGATGCCGACGGGCTGCGGGAACTGTTCGGGTTCGTCAAGACACCCGGCACCACCCACTTCCGCGGCATGCGGGAGGTGCCGCCCGGTCACCTCGTACGGGTGGCCAGCGCCGGGCACACCGTGCGGCGCTACTGGCAACTGGAGTCGTACCCGCACCCCGACGACCTGGACACCACCGTGCGGACCGTACGGGACCTGCTGGACGACACTGTTTCCCGGCAGCTGATCGCGGACGTGCCGCTGTGCACCCTGCTGTCCGGTGGCCTGGACTCCAGCGTGATCACCGCACTCGCGCAGCAGAGCCTGACCGCCGCCGGTACCGGGCCGGTCCGGTCCTTCTCGGTGGACTTCGTCGGCCAGACCGAGCGGTTCCGACCCGACGCCATGCGCGCCACCCCGGACGCGCCGTACGTTGCGGACCTCGCCGCGCACGTCTCGGCCGAGCACCGTGACGTCGTACTGTCCACATCGGACCTGATGGATCCGACGGCCCGGCGGGCCGTACTGGCCGCCCGGGACGCGCCGCCCTTCGGCGACATGGACACCTCCCTCTATCTGCTGTTCGCCGCGATCCGACAGCAGTCCACCGTGGCGCTGTCCGGCGAGTCCGCAGACGAGGTGTTCGGCGGTTACCGACAGTTCCACGATGCGCAGACCGTCGCCGCGGACACCTTCCCGTGGCTGGCGCTGGCCGGCAGCCGGGCCGGTGCGGTGTCCCGCCTGTTCGATCCGGAACTGGCCCGGGTACTCGACATTCCGTCGTACGTCGCGGACCGGTACTCCGACGCGCTGGCCGAGGTGCCCCGACTGGCCGGGGAGACCGGGCTGGAACGGCGGATGCGGGAGATCTGCTACCTGCACCTGACCCGGTTCGTACAGATCCTGCTGGACCGCAAGGACCGGATGAGCATGGCGGTTGGCCTGGAGGTACGGGTGCCGTTCTGCGACCACCGGCTGGTGCAGTACGTCTTCAACACCCCGTGGGCGTTCAAGAACTTCGACGGCCGGGAGAAGAGCCTGCTGCGCGCCGCCACCCGGGACGTGCTGCCGCAGTCCATTGTGGAGCGGGTGAAGAGTCCGTACCCGTCGACCCAGGACCCGACCTACCACGAGGCACTGCGCGAGGCGGCCGGCACCCTGCTCGCCGACGGCACCGGGCCGGCGCTGCAACTGTTCAACCCGGACGTCGTACGGGCACTGGCCGCCGCGCCCGTCGGAGGCGCCGAGCCGGCCCGGCGTGGCCTGGAACTGTTCCTCAACGTCAACGGATGGCTGTCCGCCCAGCAGGTCCGGGTCGCCGTCTGAGTCGACCGTCCCGGCCGGTCCTGGCCGGTCCTGGCCGGTCCTGGCCGGTCCCGGCCGGCGCGGCTGCCGGGTGCTGCGGTCAGCCGAACCGGCCGGTGATGTAGTCCTCGGTACGCTTCTCGCCCGGGTTCTGGAAGATCTGGTGCGTGTCGTCGAACTCGATCAGGCGTCCCGGATCGCCGGTGCGGTCGATGGAGAAGAACGCGGTACGGTCACTGACCCGCGCCGCCTGCTGCATGTTGTGCGTGACGATGACGATCGTGTACCGGTCCTTCAGTTCCACGATCAGGTCCTCGATCGCCAGCGTGGAGATCGGGTCGAGGGCCGAGCACGGCTCGTCCATCAGCAGCACCTGCGGCTCCACCGCGATGGCCCGGGCGATGCACAGCCGCTGCTGCTGCCCGCCGGACAGCCCGCCACCGGGACGCTTCAACCGGTCCCGTACCTCGGTCCACAGGTGCGCGCCGCGCAGCGACCGTTCCGCCGCCTCGTCCAGGGTCGACTTCTTCCGTACCCCGTTGAGCCGCAACCCCGCCACCACGTTGTCGTAGATCGACATGGTGGGGAACGGGTTGGGCCGCTGGAACACCATCCCGATGGTGCGCCGGACCGCGGTGACGTCGACCGCCGGGTGGTAGATGTCCTCCGAGTCGATCATCATCCGGCCCTGCACCCGGGCACCCGGTACCACCTCGTGCATCCGGTTGATCGAACGCAGGAACGTGGACTTGCCGCATCCGGACGGTCCGATCAGCGCCGTCACCGACTTCGGTTCGATCGTCATGGTGACGCCGTCGATCGCCCGGAACGAGCCGTAGTACGCGGTCACGTCGACCGCTTCAACGCGCTTGGCCATGGTGGACTCCACTTCTAGCGGCCGATCTTCGAGCGGCGGGCCAACAGCTTCGCCGCGATGGTCAGGACCGCCACCAGGGCGATCAGGGTCAGCGCCGCGGACCAGGCCCGGCCCGGCGCGTACTTCGAGGCCGCACCGGCCTGCTCGTACACGAAGTACGACAGCGACTCCTGGTTCCCCTGCAACGGGTTGAAGTTGATCGCCGGGGTACCGCCGGCCACCAGGATCACCGGGGCCGTCTCGCCGGCCGCCCGGGCCAGCGCCAGCATCACGCCGGTCACGATGCCCGGCAGCGCGGTCGGCAGCACCACCCGCAGGATCGTCTTCCACTTCGGTACGCCCAGCGCGTACGAGCCTTCCCGCAGCGCCGTCGGCACCAGCCGCAGCATCTCCTCGGCGGAGCGGACGATGGTCGGCAGCATCAGTACGGTCAGCGCGATCGCCGCGGCCAGTCCCGAGTAACCGGGGCGGCCGTGGTTGAACACCGGGGTGACGATCAGGACCCAGAAGGCCAGTACGAACAGGCCCGCCACGATCGACGGGATACCGGTCATCACGTCCACGAAGAACCGGATCGCACCGGCCAGCCGACCACGGCCGAACTCCACCACGTAGATCGCGGTGGCCAGGCCCAGCGGAATGCTGAACACGCAGGCGATGCCGACCTGTTCCAGGGTGCCGATGATCGCGTGGTAGGCACCGCCACCGGAGTCCAGCGCGGTGATGTTGTTCATCGAGTGGTAGAAGAAGTCGCCGTCGAGCCGGCTGGTTCCCTTACGCAGCAACGCGATCAGCACCGAGCCGAGCGGCAGCAGGGCCAGCAGGAAGGCGCCGTGCACCAGGATGCCGGCCACCCGGTCCCGGGCCCGCCGGCCGCCCTCCACGACCCACGAGAGGGCCAGGGTGGCGGACGGGAACAGCACCGCGGCGAGCGCCCCGGTCAGTACCCACCCGCCGGCGCCGGTGCCCCGGACGAGTCCGGTAGCGACCAGTACGGCGCCCACCGCGATCAGCGGCGGTACGTAACGCGGCAGTCGACGACCGCGCAGCGAACCGGTGCCCGGCAGCGCCGTGGCGGTGGATGTCGTCACGTTCCGCTCCCCACGAATTCCCGGCGCCGGTAGATGATCGCCCGCGCCGTCACATTGACCACCAGGGTGATCGCGAACAGCACCAGGCCGGAGGCGATCAACGCGCCCCGGCCGGTCTGGTTCGCCTCACCGAAGGCGTTGGCGATGTTGGCGGCGATCGAGTTGCCGCCGGTCTGGATCAGGTTGACCGACAGGCCGAACGTCGAGCCGAGGGTCATGGCGAGCGCGATGGTCTCGCCCAGTGCCCGGCCCAGGCCCAGCATGACGGCGGCGACGATGCCGGGGCGCCCGTACGGCAGGACCGCGGTCCGGATCATCTCCCAGCGGGTGGCGCCCAGCGCCAGGGCCGCCTCCTCGTTCTCCCGGGGCGACTGCGCGAACACGTCCCGGCACAGTGCCGTGATGATCGGCAGCACCATGATGGCCAGGACGAACGAGCCGAGCAGGATCGAGTTCCCGTACGGCCCGTTGCCGCCGAAGATCGGGATGAAGCCCAGGTAGCGGTGCAGCCAGGCGGACAGTTCGGCGACCGGGCCGGCGAGCATGTCGCGGCCCCACAGCCCGAAGATGACGCTGGGCACCGCGGCCAGCAGGTCGATGACGAAACCGAGACCGCTGGCCACCCGACGGGGTGCGTAGTGCGACAGGAACAGCGCGATCCCGAGCGCCACCGGTACGGCCAGCAGCAACGCCACCACCGAGGTGAGTACGGTGCCGAAGGCCAGTGCCGCGATGCCGAAGCGCGGATGCGCCGGATCGTTCGGGAACCACTGCCGGTAGGTGAAGAAGTTCGCATCGTCGGCGCGCAGCGCCGGTACCGCCTTGACGATCAGGAACCCACCGATCGCCACGATGATGGCGAGCACCAGGATGCCGGCACCGGTGGTCAGGAAGCGGAACACCGGTTCGATGCCGAACCGGCGGCGGGACAGCCCACCGAGACCGGTTGGCGGTTCCGTCGGCGGAACGGCCGATGCCGGCTCCGACATCTGTCCGATGTGGACAGAGTCGGGGCCGGTGCGGTCCGGGGTGGTACGAGTGGGAGATTCGGTCATGACGTGGCCGGTCCCATCCGGGGGTCGGGGACGGTCAGGGTCGGGCGGGTGGGCCGGCGGGCGACGCGGCGCCCGCCGGCTCCCGCGCGTCAGGCCAGGTTCTTGATCGCGCCCTGTACCGCGCTCTGGACCTGGGCCGGCAGCGGCGCGTACCCCTGCTGGGTGAGCGTCGACTGCCCGTTGTCCGAGGAGATGTAGGTCAGGAACGACTTCAACAGCGCCAACTTGTCGGCCGAGTTGCCCTTGGAGCACACGACCTCGTAGGTGACCAGCACGATCGGGTACGCACCCGCCTGCTTGGTCTGGTAGTCGATGCCCAGCTTCAGGTTGTCACCCGTGCCGACGACCTTGGCGCCGGCGATCGTGCTGCCCGCTGCCTTGGCGGTCAGATCCTGGTAGCTGCCGGCGCCGTTGTACACCTTGGCCTGCTGCAGGCCGTTGGTCGTGGCGTACGACCATTCGTCGTAGGCGATCGTCCCCGGCGTCGACTTGACCTTCGCGGACACGCCGTCGGAACCCTTGGCGCCGACCCCGCCGGGCGCCTTCCACTCCTTGGCGTGGTCGAAGCTCCAGTCGCTCGCCGCAGCGGACGACAGGTACTTGGTGAAGTTGTCCGAGGTGCCGGAGGCGTCGGAGCGGTGTACCGGCTGGATCGGGGTCGACGGCAGGGTGGCCTTCGGGTTGTCGGCCTTGACCGCCGGGTCGTTCCACTTGGTGATCTTGCCGCTGAAGATCCTGGCCAGGGTCGCCGGCTTGAACTGCAGGCCGTCCGCGCCCTTGACGTTGTAGACCACGGCGATCGGCCCGGTCACCATCGGCAGATCCAGTGCCGTACCGGTCTTGCACCGCTTGTCCGCCGCGGTCTGCTCCGCGCCGTCCTTCAGTGCCGAGTCCGAACCGGCGAAATCGGCCGTACCGGAGGTGAATGCCTGGATACCGGCACCTGATCCGGTGCCGTCGTAGGTGATCTTGGCCCCCGAGCACTTCTGCTGGTACGCCTTGATCCACTGGTCCATCGCGTTCTTCTGCGCCGTCGAACCCTGCGCGGTGAGCGATCCCTTGGCGCAGTCCGTGCTGGGCGCCTTGGCCGCAGCCTTGGCGTCACCGGAGCCGGTGTTGTCCGAGCCGCAGGCGGCCATCGCCAGCGTCGCGGTGATGGCCAGGGCAGCGAGTGCGCCGTGCCGCTGGAGCTTCACGCGAGGTTCCCTTCACTGTACGTCTACGAGGACCCGGGAACGTCCACGCTCCCGGTGCCACCGGATCCCGGTAGCTGTCTCGGACGCTAGAAGCGGCAGGTTGCCACACCCCCGGGCCATCATGAACAGCACATGAACAGCAGGAATACCCGCAACCCGACCCCGCCTACAGCCAGCCGTTCGCGCGGGCCGCGTGTACCGCCTCGATCCGGTTGCGGGTGCCGGTCTTGCCGATCGCGGCGGACAGGTAGTTGCGTACCGTGCTCTCCGACAGATGCAGCTGGGCGGCGATGTCGGCGATGGTGGCGCCGTCCGCAGCAGCGGACAGTACGGTGCTCTCCCGCGCGGTCAGTGGATTCGGTCCGGCCCGCAGCGCGGCCGTGGCGAGGCCGGGGTCGACGACGTGTTCGCCGGCGGCGACACGCCGGATGGCGTGCGCGAGTTCCTCCACCGGCCCGTCCTTGATCAGGAAGCCGCTGGCACCGGCCTCCATGGCCCGCCGCAGATAGCCGGGTCGGCCGAACGTGGTGACGATCAGCACCTTGCAGTGGGGCAGCTGGGTGTGCAGGTCCCCGGCGGCGTCGAGGCCGCTGCGACCGGGCATCTCGATGTCCAGGACCGCGACGTCCGGGCGCTCGGTACGGGCCGCGGCGAGCACCTCGTCACCGCGGCTGACCTGAGCGACCACCGTCAGGTCAGCCTCCAGTTCGAGCAGCGTCGCCAACGCGCCGCGCATCATCCCCTGGTCCTCGGCCAGCAGTACCCGGATCACCGGCACATTGTCCCTGATCCGGCCGCTCGTCCGGACCGCCGGTCGATTGGTCGCCGTCGGCCTGCCCGTACGGGTGCCGGGACGGTTGGTCGCCGTCGGCCTGCTCGTCCGGAACGGTGGCGGTCAGCACGAATCCGGTGGGGGTGTGTGCCGCGGTGACGGTGCCCCCGGCGACGTCGAACCGTTCGATCAGCCCCCGCAGCCCGTTGCCGATCGGCACGCTGATGCCGTTACCGGTCCGGTCCGGTCCGACACCACCCGGAACGGGGCCGGCGCCGTCGTCGGTGACGGTGAGTACCACCCGCCCCATGTTCCGGCGCAGCGTGATCGTGCAGCGCCGGGCACCGCTGTGCCGGAGCACATTGGTACTGCCCTCCCGTACCGCCCAGCCGAGCAGCGCGTCGGCCCGGTCACCGAGCTGCCCGGCGGTCGCATCGACGACGGTGTCGATCCCGCCGGCCTGGAGGGTCGCCCGGGCGCCGGCCAGCTCACCGGACAGGTCACGCTGTCGGTAGCCGGTGACGGCCTCCCGCACCTCGACGAGCGCCTTGCGGCCGACCTGCTCGATGTCACCGGCGGCCGTCGCGGCCGCGGCGGCATCATGCGGTACGAGCCGGCGCACCACCTCCGCCTTGACCACGATCAGCGACAACGAATGCCCCAGCAGGTCGTGCAGGTCCCGGGCGAACCGCAACCGTTCCTCGGCGACCGCCGCCTTCGCCAGGTCACCGCGGGCCTCCCGGAGAAGCTCGATCGTGGCGAACAGACGCCGCATGATGAAGACCACGAACCCGGCGGTGAACGCCGCGTAGCCCATCCCGACCATGCTGCCGCCGGTCAGATATCCGAGGCCCATGGCGAGCCCGGTGAAGGTGATCAGGCCGAGGAACGCGGGGCGGACGATCGGCAGCACCATGGTGGTGGCCATGGAGGGGAAGACCACCATGACATAGCCGTTGTCCTGGTAACGGCCGGCCAGCGCCAGACCGAGGGTCACGCACGCCACCAGCAGTACGTAGCGCAGGAGCCGGTTGCGGCCACGGTCCCGGAGCAGCATCAACGAGCCGAAGACCGCGGTGAACAGCAGCAGGCCGCCGAGCGACCAGCCGACCGACCCGTACCTGCCCTGGGCAGCCTCGACGCCCGGGACGACCAGTGTCACCAGCCACACGAGCACGCCGCCGCCACCGAGGTGCCCGGCCTTCTTCTGTTCGATGTTCCCGGACCGCAGGCGGTCCCGGTTGCGTTCGGCCCAGCGGTCCTCCCAGGACCGCAACCGCTCAGCAAGCTGGTCCAGCGGGTTGGCTGTCACACGAGCATCCTCTCAGGTCCCGACCAGGGCGGGCCGGCGTCGGTACGCCGGCCCGCCCTCCCCCGTTTGCCCGGTCAGACGGTGGACCGACCGGCCCGTCGGTACGCGACGGTGGCAAGACCGGCGAACACCGCGAACCAGGCCAGCAGTACGGCCACGTCCAGCACATGCGGGCTCGCGGTCGAAGGCGATCTGCCGGGAGATGTTGCCGTACCCGGAGGTCGGTACGAACTTCGCGATCTGCTGCACCGCACGGGGGAACAGCGTCGCCGGCATCCACAGCCCGCCGAGCATGGACATCCCGAAGTTCAACAGCATGGTGACCGGCTGCGCGGCCTGGATCGAGACCAGGTAGCCGATGCTCAGCCCCAGCAACGAGAACGGCGCCGTGCCGATCCACAGCAGCGCCACCACCTCGACCCAGCGTGCCGTCGGCAGGTCGATCCCGTTGATCACCCCGCCCAGTACGCACACCGACAGGATCGCCGGGAGCCCGACGAGCATGCCGGTCAGGGCGCGGGCCACGACCACCCGTCCGGCGGACAGCGGGGTGATCCGCAGCTGACGCAGCCATCCGTTGCCCCGGTCCTGCACCACCGACAGGCCGTTCATCATGGCCGCACCGACCGCGCCGAACCCGGCCATGCCCACCATCATGTACAGCGCCACGTCGTGCTTGTCGTTGCCGCCGAACACATTGCTGAAGATCAGGTACATCACCAACGGCATGGTGATGCTGGACATCAGGTACCCGGGGCTGCGAACCAGTCGCAGCAGTTCCAGCTTGATGTAGCCGCGCATCAGGACCGCGCCCCTTCCAGTTCGTTTCCGGTCTGTGCCTGGTTTCCGGTATGTACGGATCCCGTAGCCGGTGCGGCAGCGCCGTGGTCGTGCCCGGTGAGCGCCAGGAAAGCGTCCTCCAGCCGGGCCGAGGTGACCTCAAGATCGCGCAGCGGCCCGCCGGCTGTCCGCGCCGCGGTGGCCGCGGCCAGCGCCAGTACGGTCGCGTCCGAATCGGTGGTGGTCAGGTACGCCCGGTCGGCGCGTACCGCGACATCGACCACGCCGGGCAGCCGGGCCAACCCGGCGGTGTCCGCGTCGTCCACCGCGACCGAGACGGTACGGCCGGCGACGCTGCGCTTGATCTCGGTGGGGGTGCCGTCGGCGACCAGCCGGCCGTCCGCGATCACCACCACCCGGTCCGCGCTCTCGTCGGCCTCCTCCAGGTAGTGGGTGGAGAACAGCACGGTACGGCCGCCGCCGGCGTAGGCCCGCATACTGGCCCAGAACTCGCGCCGGGACTCGACATCCATCGCCGCCGTGGGTTCGTCCAGTACCAGCAGGTCGGGCTGGCCGGCGATGGCCATCGCGAACCGCACCCGCTGGGCCTGGCCACCGGACAGCCGCTCCAACCGACGCTTCGCGAGGTCGGAGAGGTTCGCGATGCGCAGCAGGTCGGTCATCGCCATCGGCGAGGCGTACAGGCCGCGTACGAAGGACAGCAGCTCCACCACCGTGATCCGGGGCACCAGCTGCGTTTCCTGCAGCATCGCGCCAACCCGGCCGGCCGAACTGGCACCCTCCGGCGACTCCCCGAACAGTTCGATCTGGCCGCGGTCCGGTGGGAACAGGCCCAGCAGCATGTTGATGGAAGTGGACTTACCGGCTCCGTTGGGACCCAGCAGCGCCACCGTCTGCCCCCGCGGGATGCTCAGCGTCAGCCCCGACACGGCCCGCACCGCGCCGTACGCCTTCGTCACCGAGTCGAACCGCACCGCCGGTACGGCCGCCGCCCCGTCGTTCGTCGTCATGCCGACAACGCTAGAAACCGCACGACCCGGCGGGTAGAACCACGAATCCCAACTCCGACAGGACAAATGTCCTGTCACATGGCGAACTCCACGTCGGTGAGCCATTGGGTGAAGCCGAGCCGGCGGTAGAGAGCGACGGCGCGGGGGTTGTCCTCGTCGACGTAGAGCATGACCTGGCGCAGGCCGTTCTGTTGGAGGTGCCGCAGTCCGGCGGTGGTCAGTGCGCCGCCGAGTCCGGTGCCCTGCGCGTCGGGGTCGACGCCGAGGACGTACACCTCACCGGTCCGGCGGGTGCCGTCGTCGTGCACCTTGGTCCAATGGAAGCCGAGGATCCGTCCGTCGGGGTCCTCGGCGATCAGGAAGCCGGCCGGGTCGAACCAGGCTTCCCGCTGCCGTACCTGCAGGTCGTCGAGGGTCCAGCGGCCCTGGTCGGGATGGTCGCGGAAGGCGCGGCCGTTGACCCGTAGCCAGGCTTCGTCGTCGGCGCCGGGCCGGTACGCGCGGAGCCTGATCCCGTCCGGCAGGGTGGGTGCCGGTACCGGCTCGACCAGGTCGCGCCGCAGTTGCCAGAGTGTCCGGTCACGACGGAAGCCGGCGGACCACCCGAGCGCGGTCGCGGAGGGATGGTCACCGTGCGCCCAGATCTTCAGTCCGCCGGGGGCCTCAGCCGACGTGACGGCCGCCGGCCCGTCGGCGTGCTCGAGCAGCGCGGTGAGCAGCGCGCGCCCGATGCCCCGGTGCCGGTACGCGGGATGTACGACCAGTTCGGCCTCGCCGCTGGTGGTGTGAAGCTGCGCGTAGCCGAGCAGCGTGCCGTCCTGGCGGGCGGCGAAATGCCTGGTGTCCGGCCGGTCGTGGCGGAGCCGGAGCAGGAACGCCTCGGACAGGGGAGCGACGCCGTCGGTCTCGGTGGCGGCCTGCGCCAGCCACAGCACCTCGTCACGCTGCGCGGTGTCCCACTGCCCGGTTCCGGGCTCTGTCACCTGGACGGCACTCATACGACCACGGTAACGGTGGTCGAGCGGCCGGGCACAGCCTGCGGAGTACCTGGCACCGGACCGCTCCGTCGTCCCCGCGTGAGCTCCGCGTGCCCGCTGCGGTCGGACCCGGCGCCGGGTTCAGCGGCGTGCCGGCGTGGGTGCCGGGTCGGTGTCGGGCAACTGGCGTGGTGGCGCGCAGATGAACTTGTACCCGACCTGGCGGACCGTGCCGATCATCGACTCGTACTCGCTACCGAGTTTCGCGCGCAGTCGCCGTACGTGTACGTCGACGGTCCGGGTGCCGCCGAAGTAGTCGTAGCCCCAGACCTCACGGAGCAGCTGGTCCCGGGTGAACACCCGCCCCGGATGCTGGGCGAGGAACTTCAGCAGCTCGAACTCCTTGTACGTGAGGTCGAGCGGGCGCCCCTTCAGCCGGGCCGAGTAGGTGACCGGGTCGATCACGAGTTCACCGGAGCGCACCAGTTCGGCGTCGCCCTCGGCGAGGATCGCCTGGCGTCCGGCGGTGAGCCGCAGCCGGGCCTCGACCTCGGCAGGTTCGGCGGCGGTGAGCACCACGTCGTCGATGCCCCAGTCCGCGGCGACCGCGATCAGGCCGGCGGCGGTCACCACCGCGAGCAGCGGTACGCCGTTGCCGGTGCTGGCCAGCAGTCGGCAGGTGGACCGGGCGCCGGCCAGGTCGGACCGGGCGTCGATGAGTACCGCGTCCGGGGCGGTGCCGGACAGCAGCGCCCCCACGTCGAGCGGCTCGCTGTGTACCCGATGCGGCAGCAGGTCGAGGGCGGGCAGCACAGTGTTGGCTGCGTCTTCGGTCAGGACCAGGATTTCCACGCGGGCACCTCCCGCTCCGCCATCCCGGGCGTGGAACGGGGTGGCTCGGCGCGGTGGCGGACGGCCACCGACTGCTGGCGTCCCGACAGCGCTGACGGGCGTGTTCGCAGGCCAGCTTATCCGACTCCGCCCTGGAGCGCCTTGTGCTGGATCACACTGGGCTGCTCGCGGCTACTGCGCGTAGGCGCGCTCGCGTCGGATGGTCGGGCTCTGGCACGATCGCGGGGTGCCCGTGAACCCGCCACCGCCGCAGCCCGGTTCCGACCCCGGTCCGTTTGATCCGGGGCGTCCCGGCCGTCCGGGCAGCGACGACGGATTCCGCCGCTCGGGGGAGGACGACGGATACCGCCGTGCGGGCGGAGATGACGGCTACGACCGGCATCCGTCCGCCCGGTCCGGTCCTCCCGAGCCGGGTGGCATGGACTGGTTCGGTGCGGGCCGCGGGGCGGACCCCGACACGCCGCGCCCCGGCTCGGCGCCGCCCGATCCGGGGCCATCGGCGCCGTCCGCCGACCCGTTCGCCGATCTCCGCGGGCCGGCGCCGGCGCCGACGAGCGCGGAGTGGCGCACCTCACGATTCGAGGAACGCTACGCTGACCCGGTGGAGTACCCGGATGATTCCCGGTACCGGTCCAGCGCGCCGTCGTCGGCGCCACCGGTCTCTCCAGCGCCACCGGTCTCTCCAGCGCCACCGGTCTCTCCCAGCGCCGGCCCCGGTCCCGGTGCCACCGCGACCGAGCCCCTACCCGCCGAGCCCCTACCCGCCGGGCGGCCCGGAGCAGCGGCCGTACAGTGCGCCACCTGCGCGCCCGGAGCCGGTGCGCCCGGAGCCGGCGCGCCCGGAGCCAGTTCCGTACCGGACCGGGACGAACCTCGGGCCGGATTCCGGCCAGGACCGCGGTGGAGACGACCGGACCGGGGAGTACGGGCTCCCACCTGCCCCACAGCAGCCGCCCTACCCTGCGGAACCCGGTCGCCCGGACCCGCCGCAGTTTCCGGGTCGCCCGGAGCCCGGCGCCGGCCGGTTCCCGTCCGGCCCGCCCGATGCCGGGTCGCCGTACGCCGGCCCGGTCGGGCCCGGCGGAGCGGAGCTGACCGGCGGATTGCCCTACCCCCACCCGGCCGACACCGCGGACCCGGCGGATGCGGGTCCCTTGCCGCGCCCCGCGGTGGCCCGGGTCGGCACCCTGGCCGCTGCCGCCGTCGCCGTCGTCCTGTTCGCGGCGCCTGCCGTCGGCGTCCGCTACGGCGTGCCGGTGGGCCTTGCCGGCTGCCTGCTGGTCCAGGTGATCTTCGTACTGAGCTGGGCTTTCGGTACCCGCAGGCCAGGTGCCGTGGTCGTCACCGCGGTCGCCCTGGCCTGTGGGCTGGTCGCCGACGCCTACGCCGGTTTCGGTGCCGCGGTCTCGCTCGCGCCGCTGGGCTACGTACTGGCCGCCGGGCTGCTCGGTGGTGCGGTCGGTCAGCTCGCCCGCGGCGTCCGCCGCACCCACGCCACCGATTCGCTGGCCGCGACGATGGTCGCGACGGTCGGTGCGGTGTCCGTACCGGCCCTGGTCGTACTGGCCCGGCTCGGGCACGGACCGGCCGTGGTCGGCACCGTACTGGCCGCCGGTGGCGCGGCGGTGCTGCTGGCCCGGCTGACCGACCTGGTCCGGGTCGCGCCCCGGGCGAGCTGGCAGGTGGCCCGCGGCGTGCCGGGCATCCTGCTCGGCGGGGCGGTCGGCTCGACCCTGGTGGGTGCGCTGGTCGGCCAGCTGACCGGACTTCCGGTGGCCCTGTCGGGGGTGTCCGGCCTGGTGGTCGGGCTGGCCGCGGTCTTCGCCGATGTCGGGGTCAGTTTCGGTACTGCCGGGCTGGTGACCGAAGGCGAGCAGCCCGCCGGGTGGCCTGCCCGGTTCCTGCTCGGTCCGGCGATGGCGGTCACCGTGGCCGCGCCCGCCGGGTACGTCCTGGGTGTCCTGGTTCTGCTGCCGGCAATCTGACCGATCCGTGACCGGGGTGGCCGGGCGGTCGTTGCCCCGGTCTGGCACCCTCAGGACCCATGGCTGTCGGAGGAGTATCCAGACCACCGCGTCGTCGCGGTCGTAGAGCTCTCATCGTGCTGCTCGTGCTGTTGATCCTGCTCGTGGTGATCCTGGTCGTCGCGGACCGGGTGGGCCGGTCGGTCGCCGACGACAAGGTGGCTCAGCAGGTGTCGCAGCAGGCGCAGAAGCAGGGCATCACGCTCGGTCAGCAACCGACCGTGGACATCACCGGTTTCCCCTTCCTGACCCAGGTCGCCGCCGGACGTTACGACGAGATCCTGGTGCACATGCGTGACGTGCAGGCGCAGGCGTACACGATGCCGAAGCTGGACGTCGCCGCGCACGGGGTGCATGCCAAGGCCAGCGACGTACTGAACGGTTCGGGTCGGATCACCGCCGACAAGGTCGACGGCACCGCCACCCTTGGCTACGCGTACCTGGAGAAGCTGGTGCGGGACCAGATCAGCAAGCAGGTCGAGGTACAGGATCTGAAGCTGACCGGATCCGACGGGAAGCTCGTGGTGCACGCGACCGTACCGATTCTCGGCAAGCAGCTGAAGATGCAGGGTACGACCAAGCTGAGCCTGTCCCAGGACGGCCGCCGGGTACGGATCGACGTGCAGGAACTCAAGCCGGAGGGCGTGCAACTGCCGGCGTTCGCGAGCGGTGCCCTCAACCAGTTGGCGGACCGGCTGTCGACCGACATCGACCTGCCCGACCTGCCGTACCACCTCAAGCTGACCGGCATCCAGCCCGCGTCGGACGGGCTGCGGGTGACCGCCGAGGCGGCCAACGTGGCGCTCAGCCAGTAGCCGTCGGGCACCACCGATGGCGGGCCGGCGGCCTGTCGCGTTACGGTCGGCGGATGCCAGCGTGGATGGTAGGGGTCGTGGTCGCGGCGGCGGTACTGGCCGTCGCGACCGGGTTCGGGTTGCTCTGGCAGCGCAACAACGGCCGGTTGCGGCCGGTACGGGATGCCGGAGCAGACGCGCCGGACCGGGAAGGTGGGCGTGCGGTGCCCGGTGACGCCGAGCTGCAGGTGCTGACGGGGCTGGGGGTACGGCCGGGCACTCCGGCGACCCTGCTGCAGTTCTCGTCCGCGTTCTGCGCACCCTGCCGGGCCACCCGCCGGCTGTGCGGTGAGATCGTCGGGATGCTGGACGGGGTGACCCACATCGAGGTGGACGCGGAGAGCCACCTCGACGCGGTCCGTGCGTTGGGGGTGCTGCGTACCCCGACGCTGTTCGTCCTGGACGCCAAGGGGCGGGTGGTACGGCGGGCGAGCGGTCTGCCGACCCGGGCACACCTGGTCGCGGCCGTAGCGCCGCTGCTGCCCGCTGCGGACCTGGCCCGCGCTGACCTCCCGGCCACCGACCTGCCGGACGCCGCGCCGGCCTGAGCCAGCCCGGCGCGCCGCGGTCGACGGCTCAGAGGTCCAGGCCGCTGCGCAGCATCGCCTCGACGTTGTGCAGCGTCTCGCTGTCCACCGCGCTCTGCTCCGGCCCGGTCAGCCAACCCCGGTACACCCGGGTGAGCGAGCAGCCGTCGGCCCAACGACCGTCCGGCAGCCGTACGGTGAGCAGATCGCCGGAGTCGCCGTCCCGGACGTCCAGGGCGTACAACCAGCTCCGCGCCGAGTCGTTGATGCCGTCCGCGGAGACGATCAGCACGTCGCGGTGTCGGGGCGAGCCCTTCGGTTCGTACGCGTAGATGCCGCCGCGTCTCACGCCGCCCCCTCGGCGGCCGACCATTCCTCCTCGTCGTACCGGGAGTGCAGTTCGGCGTCGGGTTGTGGGCTGGCCCCCGACCGCAGTGCCTCGCGCCGGGTGACCTGGGACAGCCAGGCGGACAGGGAGATACCGGCCTGGGCGGCGGCCCGCTCCGCCAGGAACACCGCCTCGTTGTCGAACGAGATAGTGCGTTTGACCGTCATGGCCGGCAGAGTACCGACGCGGGTCGAACCGCTGTCCTCCTGCGTGCCCGACATTTCGGGATCGTAACCCGCGACCGGTACGCAGTGAGCAGAGTCACTCGAAGGGTGAGTCGTACGTGGTACCCGTGCTAGCGTCGTGCCCATGGGTGACGACGCGACGCGACGCTACATGCCGTCGACGACCGTGCCATCCGCAGGCGTGCCGATGATCGGCACCGGTGAGTTCCTCACCCGCCGCCGGGTCATCGACCACTGCCGCGTTGCCACCTGCCTCTGTCGTTCTCTCTGACCGGCGACGACTGCCCGACCTCTGGTCCACCCGACACTGTGTCGTCCGACCCTTTGTCGTCCGACCCTTTGCCGTCCGACCTTTGCCGTCCGACCTTTGCCGTCCGACCCTGTGTCGCCCGACCCGCTGTCGTCTGACGCCCTGTCAGCTGACCGCCGGTCTACCGACACGGTGCCTGCTGACACCCTGGCCCGCTCCATCGTCCCGGGCCCGCCGATCCTGTTGATCGGCTCACTGCCGACCCGCTCCCTGTCGCATTCTCGACATACCGGGGCACAGTGGGATGTGTTCGAGCACTCACCATGGGTGGACCACAGGGTCTGAACTGGGCATAGTCGCCAAAGACGTCGTTTTTCGTCCGTCGGAGGTGCCTTGTGCAAGCTGACCAGCAACATTCCCGACTGATCGACCCCCGGGGCCCCCGCTTCGGCGCCTGGATCACCACCTTCGTACTGGTAGCCGTACTGGTGGTCGCATTCGTGGCGCCGCTGGCCGCCGGCCTGCTCCTGCTGGCGCAGACGGTGGTCTTCGCGATCGGGGCGATCGCCGGCCCGCGTGTCGCGCCGTACGGGCTGCTCTACCGGACGTTGCGCGCACCCCGAAACGGCCCGCCGGAGGAGTTGGAGCCGGTTGCCCCGGTTCGCTTCGCCCAGGCCGTCGGACTGGTGTTCGCGCTGGTCGGTACCACGGGCCTGCTCAGTGGGTACGTCGTTGCCGGAGTCGTGGCGACCGCGCTGGCACTCGTCGCGGCGTTCCTCAACGCCGCGTTCGGACTCTGCCTCGGCTGCGAGCTCTATCTCGGGTACCGGCGGGCGACCCGCCGGCCGCTGACAGCCCGGGTACGTCCCGTACAGACCGAGGAGGCCGTCACCGGATGAGACCGCTCCGGCCGGGGCCGCACCGACCGGAGCGCACGACCTCCACCCTCACCCGCAACACGTCGACAAGGAGTAGGAAATGAGTCGCGACACCGCACTCGTCTCAGCCGACTGGGCCGAGAAGAACCTCGGCCAGCCAGGCACCGTGTTCGTCGAGGTCGACGAGGACACCAGCGCGTACGACGGTGGGCACCTGCCCGGCGCGGTCAAGCTGGACTGGAAGACCGAACTGCAGGACCAGGTCCGCCGCGACTTCGTCAACCGCAAGCAGTTCTCCGAACTGCTGTCCGCCAAGGGCATCGGCAACGACGACCTGGTGGTGCTGTACGGCGGCAACAACAACTGGTTCGCCGCGTACGCGTACTGGTACTTCAAGCTCTACGGCCACCGCGAGGTCAAGCTGCTCGACGGTGGTCGCAAGAAGTGGGAGCTGGACGGTCGGCAGCTGGTCACCGAGGTGCCGCAGCGCGCGGCCACCCGGTACGAGGCCGGCGAGCAGGACCTGTCCATCCGCGCCTTCCGGCAGGAGGTCGTGGACGCGATCGGTACCAAGAACCTGATCGACGTACGGTCCCCGGACGAGTACGCCGGTCGGCTGCTGGCACCCGCGCACCTGCCGCAGGAGCAGTCGCAGCGTGGCGGGCACGTACCGACCGCGGCCAGTGTGCCGTGGAGCAAGGCCGCCAACGAGGACGGCACCTTCAAGTCCGACGAGGAACTGCGCGCCCTCTACCAGGAGGCTGGGCTGGACCTGTCGAAACCGACCATCGCGTACTGCCGGATCGGCGAGCGTTCCTCGCACACCTGGTTCGCGCTGCACGAACTGCTCGGCCAGAACGACGTGAAGAACTACGACGGCTCGTGGACCGAGTACGGCTCACTGGTCGGCGTACCGATCGCGCTCGGCGACGAGCCCGGAACCAAGGAGGACTGACATGAGCAGTTGCGGTGCCCCCGACCAGGCTGCGACCCTGCCGGCCGGCGTCGACCTGGCCAAGGAGACGGTGATCGCCGGTGCGGTCATCGCGGACGGCACGCCGGTGTCCGGCGCCTACGTACGCCTGCTGGACTCCACCGGCGAGTTCACCGCCGAGGTGGTGGCCTCCACGGACGGCAACTTCCGGTTCTTCGCCGCGCCGGGCCGCTGGACCGTACGGGCCCTGTCCCGGCACGGCAACGGTGACGCGACGGTGGACGCCGCCCGCGGTCTGTCCGAAGTGAAGGTCGAGGTCAGTCGCTAGGAGCCACCGATGCCCGGGGCGCCACAGATTGGTGTCCCGGGCATCGTGCTGTCGTCGACCATGGACTGCGCGGCGCATGGTCGGACCGTGCAGGCGAGGGCGCGGCGGTACCGCCTGTGGGCGACTGGCCGTCGACTGCCACGATGGTCGGCGTGACGCGGCGACGATGGATTCTGGCAGCGGCAGCCGTCTGGGCTGCCGCCCTGGTGGTGCTCGCACTCACCGCGCACGGGAAACCGACCGTTGCGCAGCAGCAGAGCCCGGCTGCGGCGCGGCCCGCGGTCGACAAGGGGATCGCTGCCGTGCTGGCCACGCTCGACGAGCGCACGGTGGTGGCGGTCGGCGGCTACCACCGGGTCGGCCGGTGCGGTCTGTCCGCGTCCCGGGACGGCGTCGAGTACGCCCGCAGTCTCGATCTGTACAGCACACCCACCCGCGCCGACGCGGTGCTGGACGGTGTCGGGCGTGGCCTGCCGGTCGGCTTCCGGACCCAACGGGTGCCGGGACTGGGCAGTTCCGGCCCGGTGCTGGTGGCCTGGCCGGACCCGTTCGTGAAGCTGACCGTACAGCGGGTCGCCGACGATCCGGGCCATCTGCGTGCCGTCGCCAACACCGGCTGCCGGCCCACCACGGGGCACCCGTACCCGGAATTCCAGCAACCACCCACGGCCGATCAGCGTGCGACGGTCCAGCGGGCCTTCGCGGTGCTGCGCGCGACGCCGCGGACCTGGCGTCGGGACGCGCTGGCCTGTGGCGGCCCGGACGGTCTGGTCACGGTCCGCGCGGACGGTACGGCGTCCACCAGCCTGAGCCCGTTGCCGAGGACGCTGCACGTCACACCTGCCCCGCTGCCGGGCACGGTGGTGTCCGCCGGCGACACCCGGTACCTCTACCGGGACGGCGCCACCGGGCTGGCCGTCACGGCCGACGCGGACCGGCTCACCGTGACCATGACGACGCGCTGCCGGTGACCGCTGGCCGGTCCGACCGGCTCGTTACACTCTTGCCGTGTTGGAGCTGGGGTTCGTGAGCCTGCTGGTGGTCCTGTTCGGGGTGCTCGCCGGCGTCTTCGGGTACCTCGCAGTACGACTGGGGAGGACGCGGTGAACAGCGAACCCACCGGCAACGGGGCGCCGAAGCCGGGCCTGCCGCCGGGATTCCCGACCGGGCCCGCGGTGGAGTACCCGTACGAGGAGACCCACAACCTGCGGCACGGCCCGGACCTGCACCCGGCGCTGCTGGGGCTGCTGCCCTTCGTGGGTGTCTGGCGCGGCTGGGGCAAGGGTGGCTATCCGGGCATCGACGACTTCGACTACGCGCAGGAGGTCAGGTTCAGCCACGACGGTCGACCGTTCCTGTTCTACGAGTCGAGGTCGTGGCTGGTGGACGAGCACGGCACGGCGATCCGGCCGGCCGGCCGGGAGGTCGGCTGGTGGCGTCCGCAGGTTTCGGAGTCCGGTGCGCGCGACGGTGACGCGCTGGAGGTCGAGCTGGCCCACCCGACCGGAATCATGGAGCTCTACCTGGGCCGGATGACCGGTATGCAGGTCGAACTGGCCACCGACGCGGTGCTGCGCTCCGCCAGTGCCAAGGATGTCGCGGCGGGCCGCCGGCTGTACGGCATCGTGGAGGGCGCCCTGCTCTACGCGTACGACATGTCGGCGATGGGACATCCCGCGACGCCGCACCTGTCCGCGAAGCTGGACCGGGTGGCCGGCTGATCCGTTGCTCGGGAAGCCTCCGGGCGGGTCAGAGCGGGTAGCCGAGCAGCTCGCGCAGGGTGTCCGACTGTGGGGCGTCGGCGAGTTTCGCCCCGTCCAGTTCCCGTACCGCGACGATGCCCCGCACGCTGGAGGTCAGCCAGACCCCGGTGGCGCGCTCCAGTTCCGCCGGCCGGACCATCCGTTCGGCGCTGTGCCAGCCGAGGGCGCCGACGTGTTCGAGCAGCCAGCGCGCGGTGGTGCCGCCCAGGATGCCGGTCGACTCGGGCACCGTGTAGAGGGTGCGGTTCTCCAGCCAGACGAGGGTGGAGGTGGGTGCCTCCAGCAGGTAGCCGTCGGCCGAGACCCACAGCACGTCGTCCAGGCCGGCGGCGGCGGCCCAGCGCTGGCAGGCCATGTTGACCGCGTAGGACAAGGATTTGACGCCACCGAGTAACCATGGCGCCGACGACCGAGTGCCAGCAGCAATACCGAGAGTGATGGTACCGAGCTTGAGTCCGTTGCGGCGGGTCTGCCGTACCTGGTCCGGGACCGCCGTGACGGTCGCGAAACAGGTACTGCCACCACCGTCCTCGGGCCCCCGGGTGCAGACCAGCTTCAGCGCCGCCTCGGGCACCGCGCCGCCCGTGCCGTGCTCCGCCAGTGCCGCGGTACGCCACGCCCCGCAGGCCTCGTCGGCCAGTTCGGTCAGCGCCGTACGCGAGGGTATGTGCAGTTCCAGTCGGGACGCAGAGCGCATCATCCGGTCGAAATGCGCATCCAGCAGCCAGGGCTCGCCGGCCCGTACGTGGATGGTCTCGAATACCCCGTCGCCGCGGAGCGCACCGAGATCGTCGGCCCGGAGCAGAGGAGTTGCGGCAGGGATGACTCCGCGACCCAGAACCGCGACCACACGTTCCACGGCTACCGACCTTATCCGTTGCTGAGATGTACGCTGCGCGACGGTCCCCCGGTCGCCGCGGCAGATCTTACCGGCGTGAGCATAACCCTCCGTGTCCTTGACGGCTATTTATGACCAGACGCCCGAATGTGACATTACGGTCGGTGCCCGCTGTGCGGCGGCCGTCGGCCCGGGCCCGGCGTGCCTATGATCGGAGGCATGTCCGCTGACACCGCACCGTCGCTCGCGGACGTGCTGCGCGCCCGCGGGTTGCGGCTCACCGCGCAACGGCAGTTGATCCTGGAGGCGGTCCAGCGCCTCGGTCACGCCACACCTGAACAGGTACACCAGGCCGTGTGCCGGACCGCGGCCGGCGTCAACATCACCACCATCTACCGGACCCTGGAACTGCTCGAAGGTCTCGGGCTGGTCGCGCACACCCATCTCTCGCACGGTGCGCCGACCTACCACGTACCCGGTGAACGTTCGCACCTGCACCTGGTCTGCCATCGTTGTGGTGCGATCGACGAGGCGCCGCTGGACCTGATGGGACCGCTGTCCGAGAAACTGCGGGACGGTCGGGGTTTCCAGCTCGACATCGGGCACATGGCGCTGTTCGGCACCTGTGCCCGCTGCGCCGAGGTCGTCTGTGCCCAGCCTGCCGAGGAGACCGAGTGAACACGTCCACGCCGCAACGCGCCACCGGCTCACCGTTGCTGGACCTGCCCGGCGCGGTCGCCACCGATCCGGCCGGCCCGGACCCCGGTGTCGCCGCCCACTACGGCGATCCGATGCGCGAGCAGCGCACCCTGGCCGGTCGCGCCGGACTGGTCGACCGGGGCAACCGGGACGTGCTGCGGATCTCCGGCGCCGACCGGCACAGCTGGCTGCACAGCCTGGCCACCCAGCATCTGGACCGGCTCGGACCTGGTGCCGGCACCGAACTGTTGCTGCTCTCGCCGCAGGGCCACATCGAACATCACGCCCTGGTCGCGGAGTACGACGACACGGTCTGGCTGGACACCGAGCCCGGCGCCGGTGCGGCCCTGCTCGCCTTCCTGACCAGCATGCGTTTCATGCTGCGGGTCGAGCCGGTCGAGGTGACCGCGGAGCATGCCGTACTCAGCCTGGTCGGCCCGCAGGCGCCGGCGGCACTGGCCGTACTGGACGCCGTGGTGCCCGATCCGGCGGTGGTGGGCGCGACACCGGCTGCCAAGTTCGCCGCCGGTGCGGTACCGCCCCGGCCCACCTCCAGCTACCCGGTGGTTCCGCTGCCCGGTGGCGGTTTCGCCCGCCGTCGGTCGCCGTTCGACGGGTCGGAGGTGATCGACCTGGTGGTGCCCCGCAACTCGGTACCGGAGGTGGCGCGTCGGCTGCGTGAGGCAGGGGTGCCGGCCGCCGGGCTGTGGGCGTACGAATCGCTACGGGTCGCCGCTCGGGCACCGCGTTTCGGGCACGACACCGACCACCGGACCATTCCGGCGGAGGCGGGGTTCCTGGCTCCGGCGGTGCATCTGGACAAGGGTTGCTACCGCGGCCAGGAGACCGTTGCGCGGGTACACAACCTGGGCCGGCCGCCGCGCCGTACGGTGCTGTTGCATCTGGACGGCGCGGCCGAGGAACTTCCCCCGACCGGCACGCCGGTGATGCGCGACGAGCGTCAGGTGGGTGTCGTCGGTACGGCGGTGCGCCATTTCGAGCTGGGCCTGATCGCGCTGGCGTTGGTGAAACGGAACGTCGCCGACGATGTGACGCTCCAGGTCGGTACCGCGAACGCGGCGATCGACCCGGAGTGACCCGGGCGCGTCGGTGGCGTCCCATGGCAGGATCACCGGCATGGGTAGCACGCTGATCACCGTCGCGCCGACCGGCGCGGAGTCGAAGAAGTCCGACGTACCGGCCCTGCCGGTGACCCTGGCCGAACTGGTCGGAACGGCCAAGGAGTGCGAGGCACTCGGCGCCAGCGTGATCCACGTGCACATCCGGGACGGCAACGCCGAGCCGACGCTCGATCTGGGCCGGCTCACCGACACCGTCGCGGCGCTGCGGGCCGAGACCGACCTGATCGTGCAGCTGTCCAGCGGGGGCGCGGTCACCGACCCGGAGTCCGACCGGCTCCGGGTGCTCGAAGCCGCACCCGACATGGCCTCCTGCACGATGGGCACGGTCAACTTCGGTGACGACGTGTTCCTGAACCGCTGGGAGTTCATCGTCGAGCTGCACACCCGGATGCGGGACGCGAAGATCGTGCCCGAGTACGAGATCTTCGACATCGGCCACATCACGTCGCTGGCGCGGTTGCTGCACAAGCACGGCCTGCCGTACGGCGGGCACGTACACGTCGATTTCGTCACCGGCGTGCCGGGTGGCATGCCCGGCACCGCGGAGACCCTGGTCGCGGCGGTTCAGCAGGTACGGGCTCTGCTGCCGGCGGACAGCACGTTCTCGGCGACCGGCGTCGGGCGCAGCACCCTGCCGGTGCTGCTGGCCGCGTTGTCCGCCGAGGGCCATCTGCGGGTCGGCATGGAGGACACCCTGACCTACGCGAAGGGGCAGCCGGTGGACAGCAACATGCAGCTGGTGGCCCGGGCGGCCGGGTTGTCCCGGCTGGCGCAGCGACCGCCGATGCCGGTGGCCGAGGCCAGGTCGCTGCTCGGCATCCGCTCCTGACCGGTGGCGGCCGTTCCGGCACTGTGACGCTAGCAACTTTCATGCCCGATCTTCGATAAAAGACCTGGTAAACGCGCCATGCGCGCGAGTCGCGGTCGCCGTTCTGCTAGCTGCCGCTTGCAGGAGCTAGCAGGGCGAGCTACGTTCGGGGCATGGCTGGTCTCCGCGACATCGGTGAGTTCATCCGGGAACAGCGCAGGAACGCGCAGATCTCGTTGCGTCAGCTCGCCGACCAGGCCGGGGTGAGCAACCCCTACCTCAGCCAGATCGAACGCGGCCTGCGCAAGCCCAGCGCCGAGGTGCTCCAGCAGATCGCCACCGCGCTGCGGGTGTCCACCCCGGTGATGTACCTGCGGGCCGGTCTGCTGGACGCCGGGGAGAGCCAGGGTGTGCTGGCGGCGATCGCCGCCGACAGCGTGCTCACCAACCGGCAGAAGCAGACGCTGGCCGAGATCTACGAGGCGTTCCGGCGCGAGAACGTCCGGACCGATCCGGTGCCGGAGCCGGCCGGTCCGGTCGAGCCGACACCGGAACCACCGGCCGCACCGTCCGGCACGAAGAAGCCGGGCACCGCAACGAAGCCGCACGCGGCAACGAAGCTCGCCGCACGGAGAGCCGGCTCCGCCGCGAAGAGTGCCGGCACCGCGCAGAAATCCGGCCGGAGAACGGCACCGAAGCCGCCGGCCATGGCGACCGAACCACCGGCCGCGCCGGACAGTGACCTGTCCTGACCACGACCTGACCGACCGCACTGAAGGGTGGACCACATGACTGACAAGCAGAAGTACCCCGGCCCGCTGTACGCCGCCGCCGGTTTCGGTGACCTCGCTGCCGAGAAGCTCCGGGAGCTTCCGGACCGCGTCTCCGGCCTGCGGAACTGGGCCCGCAGCGAGATCAGCAGCGGCCGGCCGCAGAACGAGCTGGCCGAACTCACCGGCCGGGTCGGCGCCGGTCTGGCCGCGGTACGCCAGCGCGCCCAGCACCTCGGCGGCAACCTGTCCGACGCCGATCTCCGTACCGACCTGCGCAAGTTCGGGGTCACCGCGCGGCGCCGGGCCGGCGAACTGGCCACCGTCGCCCAGGAGAACCTCGTCACGGCGCAGAACCGGGCCGTGCACCTGTACGACGGCCTGGTGACGCGGGGCACCGACGTGCTGGAACGCCCGGCTGCCGGTTCGGTGCCCGGTGAGCTGGCCGACCAGCCGGCGAAGCCGATGAAGAAGATGGCGAAGAAGGCCACCCGGCCGGCCGCGCGCAAGACAGGCCCCGGCACCAGCAACTGACGGTCCGACCGTCCACCGGCGCCGACCCACACCGGGTCGGCGCCGGTGCCGTGTCCGGAGCCTCGTGCGGCCGGCGACCGCGGGCCGGTGGTGCCGGTGAGCGCGAGTACGCGCTCCGCGCGGCGCGGCGCTACCCTCGACGGATGGACGTCCCGCTCGCACTCGACATCGTGTCCCCGGTGGTCACAGGGACCAACCTGGCGATAACGGTGCTCTCGTTGCTGGTCGAGTTGTTCGCCTTTGTGCACTGCATCTTCCAGCGCGGAGACGCGTTTCCCGCGCTGGGCACCCTGCCCAAGGGCCTCTGGCTGGCCCTGACCGGGGGCGGTGCGGTGCTGACCCTGGCGCTGGGGCTCAGCCCGATGGGGCTGATCGGGATGATCGGTCTGATCGCCGGCCTGGTGTACGTGCTGGACGTCCGTCCGGGACTGAAGGACGCGACCGACGGCAGCGGTCCCTGGTGAATCCGTCGGCCGTCGGCCGGCAACAGGTGGTGTCGAGGTACGGCGCCGAGTTGGAGTTCCTGTCGGTCGGCAGCGGTGAACCGATCACCCTCTTCGCGCACGGGTTGGCGGGCACCATCGCCGACACCCGCCCGTTGGCCGGCGGCGTCGCCGGCTGCCGGGTATTCCCCCAGCTCCGTGGGCACGGCGGGTCGGTGGCTCCGGACGGTGCCTGGACCTACGCGGATCTTGCCGACGACCTCGGTACGGTCGCCGACGAGGTCGGCGCCACCCGCGCGCTCGGCGTGAGCCTGGGCGCCGGTGCGTTGTGCCGGTTGCTGGCCGGGCATCCCGACCGGTTCGAGCGGCTGGTGTTCTTCCTGCCGGCGTCGGTGGACCGGCCGGTACGCCTACCGGACCGGTTGACCACGCTGGCCGCCGCGGCGCGGGCCGGTGACGCGGCGCGGGTCGAGGAGATCCTGACCGCCGAAATACCGGCCGATCTGCGGGCCACCGCCACCGCCCGGTCCTTCGTCGCGGCGCGGACCGCCGCGCTGGTGGGCAATCCGGTGGCCGGCTGCCTGGGCGGGCTGGCCGGCGAGGCAGCGCTGCCGGAGGGCGCCGCCGGGCTGGCCACGCTGCAGGAGGTACGGGCGCCGGCCCTGGTAGTGGCCGGCACCGACGACCCGCTGCATCCGCTGGAGGTCGCCGAGCGGTTGGCGGACACACTGCCGTACGCCACGCTGCGGGTCTTCCCCGGTCCGGGTGTGCTGTGGCGGCACCGGACCGCGGTACGGGAACTGATCAGTACGTTCCTCAATTCCTGACCGGTCGGTGCGGTCGTGGCCTCCCCAGGGGTGCCGCGGGCCGTTAGTCTTCGTGCCGTGCAGCCGAACGTACCGCCGCCCGGCACCACCCCCGCCGTCCCGTCGCCCGCCGCGCTGTCGCCCGCCGGCGCTCCGCCGCCCGCCGCGCTGTCGCCCGCCGGCGCTCCGCCGCCCACCGGGCCGCCGTCGCACGCGGTGCCGCGCGGCGCGCAGCTGACCGCCGCGCCACCGAGCGGCAGCGCGCCCCGCGAGTTCCTGGACGGCCTGGTGTTCCTGGCCCGGGGTATCGGCATGTGGGCCAGATCGCCCCGGTTGATGCTGCTCGGTGCGATTCCGGCGCTGATCTCGTTCATCCTTTTGGCCGGCGGCTTTGTTGCCCTGGTGGTGTGGATCGGTCCGGTGAGCCGGGCGTTGACTCCGTTCGCCGACCACTGGTCGTCGGGCTGGCGGGACACCACCCATGTGGTCGCGGGAGTCGCGCTGCTCGGTTCGGCGCTGCTCTGCTCGGTACTGGTCTACACGGCCCTGACGCTGGCCATCGGCGACCCTTGCTACGAGGCGATCTCCCGGCGGGCGGAGGCGCCGTACGGCGGGGTGCCCGGCGAGGTCGAGGTGCCCTGGTGGCGTTCGCTGGGCCGGTCGGTACGCGACGCGCTGCGGTTGGTGCTCGCCTCCCTCGTGGTGGGGCTGCTGCTGTTCGTGGCGGGTTTCCTGCCGGTCGTGGGGCAGAGCGTGGTACCGGTGATCGGTGCGCTGATCGGCGGTTGGTATCTGGCGCTGGAACTGACCGGGGTGCCGTTCGAGCGACGCGGCCTGCGGCTGGCCGGCCGGCGACGGCTGCTGCGCCGGCGACGGCCACTGGTCCTCGGCTTCGGGGTCGGTACGTTCGTCCTGTTCCTGATTCCGCTCGGCGCGGTACTCGTCACCCCGGCTGCGGTGGCCGGCGCGGCGCTGATGTCGCGCCGGGTGCTCGGTGAGCCCGTCACTGCCCCCGTACCGCCCGGGGCAGAGCATCACCCACCGGGGAACGGCCGCAACGGCTAGGGTGCCGGCCATGAGCGATGCGCGACCCGGTGGTGCCGGCCGGTGGCTGAACGAGCGGGTACTTCTGCTCGCGGTGGTGACGGTGTTCGCCGTCGAGGCGCTGCGCACCAGTGGACCGGTGCTCGACCATGTGGCCGGTGCCGGCGGGGTGCCCTCGGCGGCGCTGGCCGCGCTGCTGGTGTACCTGTCGCCGGCCCTGCTGGCACCGCTGGTCCGGTGGTGGGGCGCCGGCCGGGCCACGGTCGCCGCGGTGCTGCTGCTGGCCGGGTTCCGGCTGGTCGCGCAACTGGAGCACGGCCCGGGGTTCGTGGTCATGCTGGGCCTGGTGCTCTGCGCACTGTCCGCGCTGGTACTCCTCGTCGACCAGGTCGCCCGGCCGGTCGACCCGACCGCCGGTGTACCGGTCGGCCCGGCGGCCGGCCGACCGGGCACGGTGCTGTCGGGCGGCGGCGTACCGGTCGCGGTCGGTATCGCCCTGGGCGGCGCCCTGGACGTGGCGGTACGCGGCGCGTTCGGCACCTGGGACCCGGTGTGGCGTGACGGCTTCCCCGGCTGGCTGTACACGGCGCTGGCCGTACTGGCACTGCTCGGCCTGCTCGCCCGGACCCGACGTGGGCTGCGTGCGGCGGCGTTGCCGCGCGGAGTGGTCCGGTTCGGGGTGCTCGGCCTGTACCTGGCGTTGTATGTGCTGATCCTCGGCAGTCCCGCGTTCCTGGCTTCGCAGAGCGGGCTGGGGCTGCCGTCCGCGGTGGTGGTCCTGCTGGTGGGTGGCCTGCTGGGGATCGAGGCGGTGAGCCGGCTGAGGCTGCCCGGCGGGTCCGGTCGGTTGCCGGAACTGTCCGGCCGGCTGGCCGGTGGGCTCGCGGGGCTGGTACTGGCCCTGGCGGTGCTGGTGGTCCTGGTCGGGCACGGTCTGCTGGTCGTTCCGGTGCTGCTGCTCGGTCAGGTCGCGGCGGTGCTGGTGCTCGCCCGGGCCTGTACCGGCCCCGAAGCTGGTCCGGGCGCCGGGGCGGCGCGGGTCGAGCCGGTGGAACAAGCCGACCCGGGTCCTGGCGGGGTGTCGGTGGCTGCGGCCGGTGGACGGCCCGGCCCGGTGCGGCCGGCGCGGCTGCGGCCACGCCCGCCGAAGCCGGCGGAACCGGCCCCGCTACCGGAGCCGCCGGTGCTGGTCGGCTACCTGTCGGCCGGTATCGGGCTCGGTCTGGGCTTCGTCCTGGTGGTGCTGCTCTACCAGATGACCTACGAACTCCCGTTGCCGTTCGACAACCGGGTCCTGCCGGTCGCCGCGGCTGTGCTGCTCGCGCTGGTCGGGCTCGGCCGGCGGCCCTCCGGCGGCAGCACCGACGGCTCCGACGGCGCCACGACGGCCGGAAGTGGGCCGGACGCGCGGCCGGAGCGCCCGGCACGGCGCGGCAGGTTCGCCCCGCTGGCCGGCGTCCCGGCGGTACTGCTGCTGGTGCCGGTACTGATGCTGGCCACCACACCGGCGCCGGCCGCGGCGAGCAGGTCGGCGGACACACTGCGGCTGGTCACCTGGAACCTGCACTACGGGGTCGACAACGACGCCGTGGTGGATCCGGGCGCGATCGCGCGGGTACTGCGGGCCCAGCATCCGGATGTGGTCCTGTTGCAGGAGGTGGACCGGGGCTGGCCGATCGGTGGCGGTACCGATCTGGCCGAGTGGCTGTCCCGGTCGTTGGCGATGCCGTACGTGTGGTCGCCAGCGGCGGACGGTCAGTTCGGCAACGTCATCCTGTCCAGCCTCCCACTGTCTGATGTGGACACGGGCCAGTTGCCGTACGGCGCCGGGCCGCAGCACCGTTCGTACGCCTCGGCGAAGGTGGAACTGGCGTCCGGTCGGAAGGTGCGGGTGATGACCGCGCACCTGCAGGACCACACCGACAACCACCCGACCCGGCTGGCGCAGATCGGTGTCCTGCTTCGGCACTGGAACCACGCCAACCCGGCGGTGATCGCCGGTGACTTCAACTCGATGCCGGGTTGGCCGGAGATCCAGCGGTTCGACGGCGCCGGTCTGGTCAGCGCGCAGGACACCGCGGGGCGTACCGGCCTGCTGTCCTCACCGACCGACCGGCCGAAGTACCGACCGGACTGGATCTTCGGCACCCCGGACGTGTCCTTCAGCGACTTCGCCATGCCCGACACGAAGGCCTCGGACCACTTCCCGCTGGCGGTGACCGTACAGCTCGGCTGACCGTACCCGCCGCGGGGCGGCTCCAGGGTGATCACCGACTTCGTGTTGCTGTTCAGTCGGGTGGCCGACAGACTGGACCTGCGGCTCCATCGGAGCGGCACTGTCGAGTTGTGCAAGGGAGTCATGGCTTCGGGATCGTCGGGACTTCCGGTGACAGGTCATCCCGGCCCGACGCGTTCGCGCCGAACCGGGCCGGTCGCGATGGGCACCGCCATCGCCGCCACCACCGTCGGCCAACTCCCGGTCTTCCTGACCGGGTCGCTGGCCCCGCAGATCGGCCGGGAACTCGCGTTTCCGGCCAGCAGCCTCGGCCTCGCCGTCGCGGTCTTCTTCGCCTCGTCCGCTCTGTTCAGCGTGACCCTCGGCCGGCTCTCCGACCGCTTCGGAGGCAGGACGATGATGCGCTTCGGTGTGCTGCCCTCGATCGTCAGCAGCCTCGCGATCGGGCTGCTGGTCCGCAATCCGGCGGAACTCACCGCCTCGCTCATGCTCGCCGGGATCGCCAACGGTGCGATCCAGCCGGCCGCCAACCGTTACCTGGTACGCGTCGTCGACCACCGCCGGCACGGCCTGGCGTTCGGGGTGAAGCAGGCCGCCATCCCGGCAGCCACCTTGCTGTCCGGGCTCGCCGTACCCGCACTCGCCACGATCGGCTGGCGGTGGGGTTTCCTCGGGCTCGCCGTCCTGGCCGCCGGCATCGGGCTCGTCATCCCGTGGCGGGGCCCGAAACCCGCGCGTCCTGGTCGGGCCGCCGCGGACAGTTCCGTACCGGAGCACCAGGTTGCCCGCCGGGCCCTGATCATCCTCGCGGTCGGACTGGGTATCGGCTCGGCGGCGGTCAACGCGCTCGGCTCCTTCTTCGTGTCGTCCGCGGTCCACATCGGGGTCAGTGACTCCTCGGCCGGACTGGCCGCCGCGGCGGGCAGCGTCACCAGCATCCTGACCCGACTGGTGATCGGAGCGCGGGCCGACCGCCGGCAGGGCGGGCACCTACGGCTGGTGGCGGCGCTGTCGGCGGTCGGCTCGGTCGGTGCCGTACTGCTCGCGCTGCAGGTGTCCTGGCTGATCGTGATCGCCGCGGTGATCGGCTACGGTGCGGGATGGGGCTGGGCCGGACTGTTCAACTTCGCCGTCGTACGTACCCATCCGGGGGCGCCGGGGCATGCGTCCGGAATCATCCAGACCGGTGGGAGCAGTGGCGCCTGCCTGGGGCCGCTCACGTTCTCGGTCATCGTCGACCACAGCGGCTACCCCGCCGCCTGGCTCACGGCCGCGGTGCTGATGCTCGCCGCCTCCGTGGTCATCCTGTTGGGACGCCGCACGCTGCTCGCCGCCCGCATCGTACGCTCGGCGGGTCAGGACTGAACCCGCTGGTCGACACCGGCAGGTCACCGCTCGGACACGAGGCGTTCCGGATCAGGGACCGTGCTGAGGGGCCTGTCGACGATCGACGCGAACTCCAGTCGGTCCAGGCGTCCGGCCCGGGTGAACACGAGCACGAAGCCGACCGGCGCCCCGTTCTCGTCGAGGATGGCCGCGCCGAAGGATCGGCCCGCCGACTCCGACGCCGGTGTGCCCGCGGGCGGTACGAGGTCCACGCTCGCGCATCCGCACCCACATCCGGGCCGTACCCGCAGCCCGCGTAGCTGCCCGCGCAGCGGATCCCCGGCGGCGACGTCGTTGAGATCGAGCACCCGACGGAGAGCGGTTTCCTCCTCGGTACTCGCGCTGCGTTCGGACAGCTCATCCCGGTCCACCGGTTCATCGTGGCCGATCGCCGCCAGTCGGTCGGTGGCCGGCGGGCGGCCACCAGCGATACCGGTTCACCCCCGACCTGCCGTACGCCCCGGCGCGTGGCCGGTGGGTGCGGAGCGCACCGGGTGGGGGTGGTACGGCGATGCCATGCTGGTGTCGTGCTCGCGCTTCTGACTGGGACCGGACTGGCCGCCTCGGCTGGTCTGAACGCGTACATCCCGCTGCTCGTGATCGGCCTGCTCGGCCGGTACACGGGCCTGATCAGCCTGCCGCACGGGTGGCACTGGCTGTCCAACGGCTGGGTACTGACCATCCTGGGTGTGCTGCTCGCCGTCGAGGTGGTGGCCGACAAGGTGCCCGCCGTGGACAGCGTCAACGATCTGCTGCAGACCGTCGTACGTCCCACGGCCGGTGGGCTGGCCTTCGGCGCCGGATCCAGTTCGAAGACCGTGACGGTGAGCGACCCGGGCAGCTTCTTCACCAGCAAGCAGTGGGTGCCGATCGTCGCCGGCATCGTCATCGCCCTCGGCATCCACGTGGGCAAGGCGGCCGCCCGGCCGGTGATCAACACGGCCACCGTGGGCTTCGGCGCACCGGTGGCCAGCACCGCCGAGGATGCGACGAGCGTGGTCATGTCGGTGGTTGCGATCGTGGTGCCGTTCCTGGTGATCATCTGCCTGATCGCGGTGGGCGCCGCCTTCTGGGCGCTGCGTCGCCGCCGCGCCCGGCGTAGGGCGGCCCGGCAGGCGGCCCGCGGCGAGGCGGCACGCCTGCCCTGACGTCCGGTGCCCGATCCACACAGAGTCCACTGTGGACGCTGTGTCGGCGGGTGGGGCCCGCCGAAATACGGTCAGCCGGCCCGCAGAGCGTTCAGCAGCGACTCGCGCCCGGAGATCTCCAGCACGTCGAACGGAACCCGGCCGTACATCGCCAGCTCCAGGTCGCTCGCGCTGCCGGTGGCCTGTACGTCCACGTGATGGCCCTCGGGCAGCAGCGTCGCCGTGTCCAGCAACGAGACCGCCTCGCCGCGTACCCGTACCAGCCAGCTCTCCTCCGAGTCGGAGGCGATCAGCTGGACCATGCCGTCCTCGTCGAGCCCCTGCACCGGCCGGGCCGGCAGCCAGCTGTCCAGGATCTCCGCCACGCCGTCCAGCGCCAGCGCCGTGTCGATCGGTTCCGGCAGGCCGACGGCGACCTGGGCGTCCCAGCGGTGCACCGCGACCTCGTGGGCGAACCGGCGGTGCCAGAAACCCGCCACCTTGGCCTGCGGTGTCCAGTGCCAGGAGGGCAGGTCCGGATCGACCCGGTCCAGCGCGGTCAGTACGGCGGCCAGCGACTCGTCCCACCAGCCGAGCAGCTTGTCGTTGGCGGGAACCTCGGCCGGCTGGTCGTTCGGTGCCGTGGTCACGCCCCGGACGATGTGGATGGCCAGCCAACGGAACGCCCGCCCGGTATGTCCGAGGAGGTCCGCGACGGTCCAGTCGGGGCAACTCGGCACCGGCGCGGCGAATGCGCCGTCCGAGGCGGCCGCGGCGCGCAGCGCGGCGGCTTCCTGGCGCATGGCCGCCAGCCAGAATGCCTTGTCGGGCTTGGCGCCGGTCAGCGTCATCGGGCCTCCTTGGACGAATCAGTCAGCGTACAAGGATTAGCAGACCGGGGCGACCAGTGGGCGCGTGGGGGACGGTGTTCAGTTCCCGGGGATCAACTGGGTGAGAAGCCGCCCATCGCCCGCGGTGCTGATCAGGCTGAACGGGATCCGGTTGGTGAGCGCCAGAAGCAGGTCGCTGGCCGTACCGGCGGCCACCGCACGCACTCGGGGCGGATGGTGTGACGTCATGTCCAGCAGGGCGAAACCGGGCGAGCGCAACCGGATGAACCACTCGTACCCGGTGTCGGCGGCGATCAACCGCACCACTCCGGTCGGATCGTGCCGGTGCGGACCGCGTACGGCGGCGAGCCTGGTGTCGAACAGTTCGGCGATCCCGTCCGAGGCGGCCTTCGCCTCCAACGGTTCGGTCGCACCGGTGGCGAGCTGTACGTCCCACCGGTCCAGTGCGGTGAGATGCGCCATCCGGCGGTGCCAGAACCCGGCGCGGCGTGGCTGCGGTGCCCAGTTCCACGCGGGCCGGTCGGCGTCCGTACGGTCCAGGGTCAGAAGCAGCTGCCGGTACGACTCCCACCACCAGTCCAGTACCGGCGTGCCGACCGGAGGCTCGGGTAGCGGAAGGTCCGGTGGCGTGGTCGTACCCCGTTCCAGTAGGTCGCAGACCCACCGGTACTCCGCGCCGAGCGTGCCGAGGATGGTGGCGACGGTGAGGCCCGGGCGGTCGGGCAGCGGTTCTTCGAGCGCGTCGGCGGTGGCCGCCTGGTCCATCAACGCCCCATCGTGTCGCAGAGCGGACAGCCAGAACTCCTTGCCCCCGCGGGCCGGACCTGAACTCACCTCGGTCACCTCCATCCGTGCGGATGGGTCGGTCCCTTGGAAACTAGGCTTGCCGGGTGCGCGATGCGAGTCAAGAGTCTCTCGGTGAATACACCACGCTAGGTCTCGGTGGACCCGCTTCCCGGGTGATCGAGGTCACTAATTCGACGGAGATCGTCGAGACGGTACGGTCCGCCGACGCCGCCGGCGAGCCGCTGCTGATCCTGGCCGGCGGTAGCAACGTGGTTGTCTCGGATGCCGGTTTCACCGGCACTGTCCTACTCCTGCGGTCCGGCGGTGCCGGCTCCGACCGGCTCGGCTTCGGCCGTGGCCACGACGGCCGGGTTGCGCTGACCGTACCGGCCGGCATGGTCTGGGACGACGTGGTCGATGCCGCCGTGGCGCAGGGCTGGGCGGGCATCGAGTGCCTGTCCGGCATTCCCGGTTCGGCGGGCGCCACCCCGATCCAGAACGTCGGTGCGTACGGCCAGGAGGTGGCGCAGACGATCGTCGAGGTCACCGCGTACGACCGGTCCTCCGGCGAGACCGTGGCGCTGCGTGCCGACGACTGCGGCTTCGCCTACCGGACCAGCAGGTTCAAGGGCGCCGACCGCTGGGTGGTGCTGTCGGTCAGTTTCGTACTGCGCGAGGGCGGCGAATCGGCCCCGGTCCGGTACGCCGAGCTGGCCCGCACCCTCGGCGTGGAGCCGGACGGTCGGGCGCCGCTCCCGGTGGTCCGGGAGGCGGTACTGGAACTGCGCCGGGGCAAGGGCATGGTGCTCGACCCGGAGGACCCGGACACCCGCAGTGCCGGTTCCTTCTTCACCAACCCGGTACTCGACGCCGCGGCGTACGCGGAGCTGGTGGCGCGGTGCGCCGACCTGCTCGGCCCGGACGTCCCGGTGCCGTCCTGGCCGGACGGCGCGGACCGTACGAAGGTCAGCGCGGCCTGGCTGATCGAGCGGGCCGGGTTCCACAAGGGCTACCGGCGCGGCGGCGCGGCCATCTCCAGCAAACACACCCTGGCGTTGACCAACCGGGACCACGCCACCACCGCGGACCTGCTCGACCTGGCCCGTGAGATCCGCGACGGCGTACACAAGACCTTCGAGGTGGCGCTGCATCCCGAGCCGGTACTGGTCGGCGAGACGTTCTGATCGCCGCCCTCCGGCGACGGTCCTCCGATCGTCGCCGGACACGCCCGTACCCCGCCGACCGGCACGCGGTGGCGGAGTACGGGTGTGCTGCGGTGGTGGGAGAAGGTCAGGACGGCACGCGGGTGAGGATCTCCATGTTGTGGCCGCCCGGGTCGTCGAAGTAGACGCCGCGACCGCCCCAGCGGGTGTTGATCTCGCCGGGTTGCTGGTGACCGGGGTCGGCCCAGTAGGTGAGGCCGGCTCCGCGGATCCGCTCGAACGCCGCGTCGAACTCCTCGTCGCTGACCAGGAAGGCGCAGTGCTGGGTGGTGAACCCGGCGCGGTCGGCGTAGTCGAGGGTGACGCCGTTGCCGACCTGGACGGGTACGAACGGGCCGGTGGGTGCGCCGACCGGCAGGCCGAGGATGCCGGCGAGGAATGTGGCAGCGGCGTGCTTGTCGTGCGCCGGAACGATGATGTGGTTGAGTTCGACACTCATCGGGCGTCTCCTTCCTGGTGCACCGGTGCGGCCTGCGCGGGTGCGGCGGCGAAGGGTGGCAGTGCGCCGATCGGGCTCAACTGTATGCCGGCCAGCAGCCATCGTCCGGTGCGCTGGACGAGGATGTGGGTGGCCCGGAACTCCCCGTCGGTCCGGCGGCCGCGGAACTCGGCCTCCTGAGTGTGCCGACCGATGACCACGGCCGTACTGCCGTAGTCCCGGACCGACAGGTCGTCCCAGGTCAGCGACCTGGTGACCAGGTTGCCGTCGCGGTAGCGGTCGAGCCACTGCTGTTTGTCCAGGATGAAGCCGAGCGGTCCGATCAGGGTGAAGTCGTCGGTGCTCAGCGCGTCGAGGGTGGCGGAGTCGCCGCTCTGTTCCGCCTGTACCCAACGGGTGCCGAGGTCCCGCGCCTGCTCGTCGATGGTCTGCATGTGTCTCCTCAGATGTGCTGGATGGTTGCCGGACGCTCTGCCGTGGCGAGCTGCCACCGTTCGGGCCACCGGACGGTCTGGTTCCGTGCCCACTGCCGGAACGTGCCGGGCGGCCGGTGCAGGATCGTCCCGACGGTGTCGAGCACCTCGGTTCCGGTGTCGCTGTGCAGCGTGCGGTGCACGATCGCGTCGACCACCTCGGCGGGCACCCCGGCGCGGATCATCCCGGCGCGGGTCGCGTCGGTGCCGGGGTCGACGGGTCGCAGCGGCCGACCCAGGAGCTCAGCGAGGATGCCCAGTTCGTCAGCCGGAGTGAGCACCTCCGGACCGGTCAGCTGGTATGTCCGGCCACCGTGCCGGTCGGTGGTGAGTGCCGCCAGCGCCACCGCGGCGATGTCGGCCGGATCGACCGATGCGCTGGGCCGTTGCGCGAACGGGAGTTGCACCTGGTCGCCCCGCCGGATCATCGCCGACCACTGCAGGGCGTTGGACATGAACCGCCCGGGGCGCAGCAGGGTCCAGGTCAGGCCGCTGCCGGTGAGCGTGGCCTCGGCCGCGCGGTGCCAGCGGGCGATGGCGTCGTCGCCGTCTCCGCCCTGGTAGACGGAGAGCTTCACGACGTGCGAGAGGCCGGCCCGGGTGGCGGCGTCGATCAGGTGCTGGTCGTGGGTGGGGCCGGGGGCGCTGCCGATGGCCTGCGCGGACATCAGGAAGGCCCGTTCGGCACCGGCGAAGGCCCGGTCGAGGCTGGTGGGATCGTCGGCGTCGCCGTACACGACCTCGACGCCGGATGGCAGGTCGGTGGCGTCCGGTCGGCGGGTCATGGCCCGTACGGGTCGTCCCGCCGCGGCCAGCTGCGCGACGAGTTCGGCGCCCACGTGTCCGGTCGCTCCGGTCACCAGGATCATCGCGTCCTCCTGCGGTGTCTGCCCTGCGGTACCCGCCTAACGTTAGGTGTCTAATGTTTTTCTGTCAAACGTTTAGCTATCTAATCATCGTCTCGCGTGACGTCAGGATTCCTGCGCAGGGCGATCCGCCGGCTGGCCCGTATGCCGAGCGGGATCGCCGCCCAGACGATGAACGCCCACTGGCCGAACAGCGCCAGTGGAATGGACACCGCGAAGGTGACGGCCATCGACGCGGACCGCCGGACACCCCCGGCCAGTACGCGCTGCGGGGTCCCCGGCCGCAGCAGACCCCGCCGCCGCGCCTCCAGGCACATCAGCAGGAAACACACACTCGCCACCACCTGCACCCCGGCGTACAGGCTGAACCGCACCATGAAGCCGCCGTCGCCGGTGAGTACCCGGGTCGCGAACGGTGTGGAGACCATCATCAGCAGCCACACCATGTTCAGTCGCAGTACCGCACCGCCCAGCCGGTTCAGGTACCGGAAGACCCGGTGATGTCCGGCCCAGTGCGACCCGATCACCAGAAAACTGATCAGGAACGCCAGATATTCGCCGAGATGGTCACTCATCTCGGCGAGGATCTGTTGACTTCCGCCACCACCCGGTACCGGCAGTTCCAGGGCGAGCAGGGTGATGGCGATCGCCACCACCGCGTCGGAGAAGAAGGTGAGCCGCTCCGCGGCGCCGAACTCAACCTCCAGACGCATCAGCCGTCGTTCCTCGGGCGTCGGTGGATCCGGTTGCGACGCGGCGTCGTCGGGATCGGTCGTCATGGCGCCTTCCTCGGATACGGGCGGCCAGCGGCGCTGCCGGGCGGCCTGAAGTGTCCCAGACCCCCGCGGCCGGGGTGGGCGAACCGACGGTCCGGCCCGCTTGGGACACTGGCCGCATGGCGAGCGGCTACCCGTACAAGGACCTGCCCGACTTCCTGCGTCGGCTGGAGAAGGCCGGTGAGCTGCGCAGGATCCGGGTGCCCGTCGACCCGACCCTGGAGATCAGTGAGATCACCCAGCGGGTCGTACGGGCCGGCGGCCCGGCCCTGCTGTTCGAGCGTCCCACCCGGGGCGAGATGCCGGTACTGACCAACCTGTTCGGCACGGAGCGGCGTACCGCGCTCGCACTGGGCGCGCGCAGCCTGGACGACATCGGTCGACGGATCGCCGACCTGGTCAAGCTGGACCTTCCGGTCGGCTTCACCGGGATGCGTGAAGCGCTCGGCAAGCTGTCGCAGCTCAAGTCGGTACCGCCCAAGCATGTGCGGTCCGCGCCGTGCCAGGAGATCGTCTACTCCGGCGACGAGGTGGACCTGGACCGCCTGCCCGGCCTGCAGGTGTGGCCGGACGACGGCGGCGTGTTCCACAACTTCGGGCTCACCCACACCCGGCATCCCGAGACGGGCAAGCGGAACCTGGGCCTGTACCGGTTGCAGCAGCACTCCCGCAACACCCTGGGCCTGCACTGGCAGATCCACAAGGACTCCAACGCCCACCACGCGGTGGCCGAGCGGCTCGGCCGGCGGCTGCCGGTGGCGATCGCGTTCGGTTGCGACCCGGCCGTCTCGTACGCGGCCTCCGCGCCGCTGCCCGGCGACATCGACGAGTACCTGTTCGCGGGCTTCCTGCGCGGGGAACGGGTCGAGATGGTCGACTGCCGTACCGTGCCGTTGCAGGTACCGGCGAACGCGCAGATCGTGCTGGAGGGCTACGTCGAACCGGGGGAGCGGTTGCCGGAGGGGCCGTTCGGCGACCACACCGGCTTCTACACCCCGGTCGAGGACTTCCCGGTACTGCACGTCGAGTGCATGACCACCCGCCGCGCCCCCGTGTACCAGTCGATCATCACCTCCAAGCCGCCGCAGGAGGACCACGGGCTGGGGAAGGCGACCGAACGGATCTTCCTGCCGCTGGTGAAGATCCTCATCCCGGACATCGTGGACTTCGACATGCCCTCGCCGGGCGTCTTCCACAACTGCCTGATCGTGTCGATCGACAAGCGGTACCCCAAGCAGGCGAAGAAGGTCATGCACGCGGTCTGGGGCGCCCACCTGCTGTCGCTGACCAAGCTGGTCATCGTGGTGGACTCCGACTGCGACGTGCACGACTACCGCGAGGTGGCGTTCCGGGCCTTCGGCAACGTCGACTACCTGCACGACATGGTGGTCACCGAGGGGCCGGTGGACCACCTGGACCACTCCTCGTACCACCAGTTCTTCGGCGGCAAGCTGGGCATCGACGCGACCCGCAAGCTGCCCTCCGAGGGTTACACCCGGGGCTGGCCGGAGATGATGGTGATGGACCCGGACACTGTGTCCACTGTAGACAAGAGATGGTCCGAGTACGGCCTGGGAGCGCGCTGAATGACCGAGTCAGGCCCGAGAACCACCGACGGACCGGCCGACGCCGTGCCCACCGGCAGCGGCACCGTGCCCTTCGGCAGCGGCGCCATGCCCACCGGCAGGGACGTCGTGGCCCCCGGCACCGGTCCGGCCGGGCCGCCCGGCGGGCACCGGTCCAACCCGGTGCGGTCGTTCCTGCGGCTGGTCATGATCGAACACTCGGTGTTCGCGCTGCCCTTCGCCTACATCGCCGCGCTGTCCGCGATGCGCCTGCAGGGACACGGGGTGCAGTGGCTGACGCTGCTGACCATCACCGTGGCGATGGTGTCCGGTCGGACCGTGGCGATGGCCGCCAACCGCATCATCGACCGGCACATCGACGCACAGAACCCGCGTACCGCGAACCGCGAACTGGTCACCGGTGCGCTGTCCGTACGCACCGCCTGGATCGGGCTGGCCGCCTCCATGGTCGTGTTCCTCGGCAGCGTCGCGCTGCTCAACCCGCTGTGCCTGCTGCTGTCCCCGGTCGCGCTGTTCTTCCTGATCATCTACTCGTACGCGAAGCGCTTCACCGACTTCCCGCAGGTCTTCCTGGGCATCGCGCAGGCCATCGCCCCGGTCGGGGCCTGGCTCGGCGTCACCGGGCACTGGTCCTGGCCGGCCGGGATCCTCGGTCTCGCGGTCGGTGCCTGGATCGGCGGCTTCGACTGCATGTACGCCTGCCAGGACGTCGAGGTGGACCGGCGGATCGGGGTACGCAGCGTGCCGGTCCGGTTCGGGGTGGCCAATGCGTTGCGCGCCTCGACGGTGGTCCATGTGGCCACGGTGGCGCTGTACGCCTGGTTCGGCGCGTTGGCCGGCTACGGCGTGCTGTGGTGGATCGGCCTCGCCCTGACCGCGGTGGTACTCGGCTACGAGCACGTCATCGTCCGGCCCACCGACCTGTCCCGGATGAGCCGTGCGTTCTTCACCGCCAACGGTGTCGTCGGCATCATGCTGTTCGTCTTCGCGGTCTCGGACCTGTTCTTCCTCCAGGGCCTCTGACGGTCTCCGGCCGTCGGGCACCGGCAGTTGTTAACCGCCCGGCAACACGACCGCATCCCTGTTGGCACGCCGGGATGATCGGATGTCCCCCGTGCCACCGTGGTGCGGGTCGTCGAACGTGGCAGATGTCTCGTTTGGTGTACTGCGCCGCGACGGTACGACGTGTGCAGCGGTACGTCGGGTTGATCCGGAGTCGTTCATACGGTCGGTAGACGAACGTTCTACCTTCCGCGATGCTGGGTGTCTGCCCCCCATACCACCGGCTGCGCCGAGGCCCACCTCGGTGCCTGGTGTCTGTCTGGGGTGCGGGGAGGTGCTGATGATCAGAGCAAGGAGTTGGCGGGAACTGGACGCGGCAACGGTGCCGGCGACGTCACGTAACCAGACCGCGGTCGAGTTCGACGACCGTTCCGCGCCCGGGACCGGCGCGGACGGAGGGGCCAGTGACGGGCCGGTCGACGGGTGGACCGACACCGACGAGTTCATGGGCGCCGAACTGTAGTTCGCCGGGCCGCGTGGTGACCAGGGCAAGGGTCATCACGCGGCCGTCGTCGTACCGGGGGCACCCGGGCCGGTGCCCGCACAGCGGATGTGGTCGGGCAGAGTTGACGGTATGACGCAGCGCCGCCGGCCGTGGATCGTCGGAGTGTCGGGAGCGTCCGGCACGCCCTATCCGCGCGCGGTCATCAACGCACTTCTGGATGCCGGTCTCCCGGTGGACGTGGTGATCTCCCGGGCCGCCCGGTTGACGATCATGGACGAGACCGGCATTCCGGTACGGGACGCGCGGTGGAAGGACGACCTCGCCGAGTTCCTCGCCCGGGACCTGGCCGACGCCGATCTGACCTTCTGGCCGGCGGCGGACATCGCGGCCGGCCCGAGCAGCGGTTCGTACCCGGCGCGGGGCATGGCGGTGGTGCCGGCGAGTACCGCGGCGTGTGCCGGCATCGCCCTCGGACTGTCCAAGGATCTGCTGCAACGGGCCGCGGACGTCAATCTCAAGGAGCGTCGGCCGGTGATCGTGGTGCCCCGGGAGACGCCGGTGTCCCGCAGCCATCTGGTGCACCTGCTCGCGCTGCACGACGCGGGAGCCACCGTACTGCCGGCCAGCCCCGGGTTCTATGCGGGCGCGCGCGACGTACAGCAGCTGGTGGATTTCGTGGCCGGTCGGGTGCTGGACGCGATGGACGTCGGGCACACCCTGTACCAGCGCTGGGCGGGCACCCTGGGGGCCGCCCGTACGAATCAGGACCCGAGCGGCCCGGCCTGAGCAGCCGGGCCTGAGCAGCCGGCACCGAACAGACAGCACCGAACAGACAGCACCGAAAGGCCGGCTGGGTCAGCCGGCCCGGAGCAACGCTGAGCCGACGGGCCGTGCGGGCCCGGAACGGTCCGTTCCGGTGCCGCGCCCGGCATGGCCCGCCGGATGCGTATTTCTCTTCGTGACGGACCGACCCCGTGTAAGGCTCAGGCCGTCAGTTGATCTAGAGTGCAGAAGCTAACGCGGCGTGGGCTGACCCTCCTCAGCGAAGCCAGCTTCGTCGCCGCTCAGCAATGCACGAACCTCCGATTCCCGGAACCTGCGGTGACCGCCCGGTGTGCGAATACTTCCGATTCGCCCAGCGGCAGCCCAACGGGTAACGGTCTTCGGGTCTACTCGGAACAACGAGGCCACCTCACCTGGTGTGAGCAGCCGATCGGCAGTTTCCACGACCCCCCCTTTGTACTTAGTCCCCTGACGCCATTACAGCACTGTCGTCCCCTGCCGTCCCGGAAATGAACGGAACGCCACCCGATGGGGTGTTGTGGCGACGCACACTTCATCAACGATCCGTAGGAATATTGTCACTCCAGGCTGTTGACAAGTGCGGATGTTGGGATTTTTGCCCGTCGGTATCCACTACCGGGTTACGGCACGGAACCGACCACCCATTGCCTATCGTGACAGCTCAGGGGTCATGGCCGCAGGCGCGTGGCTGCGAAGGGTGACAACCCGTGCCGACCCGTGCGTCCCGGCTCGGGTGTCGAGGAGCCTTAAAATGTCGCGGGTGGACAAGACCGACTGCCAGATTCTCGACCTGCTCCGCACCAATGCCCGGCTGTCGTACGCCGAGCTCGGTCGACAGATCGGGCTGTCGCCGCCCGCCGTGCACGACCGTGTGTCGAAGCTGGAGTCGACCGGGGTGATAGTCGGGTACCGGACCGTGGTCGAACCGGAGACAATCGGGCTCGGTGTGACGGCACTCGTGGGCATCGTGCAGACCGATTCCAGCGAGGCCGACGACATCGCCGAGTCGCTGTCCGAACTCGTCGAGGTCGAATCCTGTTATTTCCTCGCGGGTCAGGAATCGTTCCTCGTGAAGGTACGGGTCGGGACCATCGGCGAGCTGGAAGGTCTGGTCGGCCGGCTCAACCGGGTGCCCGGCGTGGCCCGGACGCATTCGACGATCGCGCTGTCCACCAAATGGGAGAACCGCCCGCAGCCGGTCCGCTGGACCGATCCGGACACGTCCGGCTGACCTGCCGCCGCACCGCCGGGGTGGGCGTACCGCGAGGTCCGGTGGCGCGGCAGGATGTAGGCCATGAGTGATGAGTACCGGATCGAGCACGACACGATGGGAGAGGTCCGGGTGCCGTCCCGGGCCAAGTGGCGGGCGCAGACCCAGCGTGCGGTGGAGAACTTCCCGATCTCCGGCCGCACCCTGGAGCACGCGCACATCGCGGCGCTGGCACAGATCAAGGCCGCGGCCGCGACGGTCAACGCCGAACTGGGCGTGGTCGACGCCAAGGTCGCCGAGGCGATCCGGGCGGCCGCCGCTGAGGTCGTGGACGGTCGGCACGACGACCAGTTCCCGATCGACGTGTTCCAGACCGGTTCCGGCACCTCCTCGAACATGAACACCAACGAGGTGCTGGCCACCCTGGCCACCGAGCGGCTCGGTGCGCCGGTACACCCCAACGACCACGTCAACGCCTCACAGTCGTCCAACGACGTGTTCCCGTCCTCGATCCACGTCGCGGCGACAGCGGCGGTCACCACCGACCTGATGCCCGCGCTGGACCACCTGGCCGAGGCATTGGAGGCGAAGGCCAAGGAGTACGCCGAGGTGGTCAAGTCGGGCCGGACGCACCTGATGGACGCCACCCCGGTCACCCTGGGCCAGGAGTTCTCCGGTTATGCCGCGCAGATCCGGTACGGGGTGGAGCGGCTGCAGTCCGCGCTGCCCCGACTGGCCGAGCTGCCGCTCGGCGGTACCGCCGTGGGCACCGGCATCAACACCCCGGCCGGGTTCGCCACGAAGGTGATCACCGAACTCGCCGCGGCCACCGGCCTGCCGCTCACCGAGGCCCGTAACCACTTCGAGGCGCAGGGTGCCCAGGACGGTCTGGTCGAGGTGTCCGGCCAGCTGCGCACCATCGCGGCCGGCATGTACAAGATCGTCAACGACCTGCGCTGGATGGGCTCCGGCCCGCGCGCCGGTCTCGGCGAGATCGCGCTGCCCGACCTGCAGCCCGGTTCGTCGATCATGCCGGGCAAGGTGAACCCGGTGCTGCCCGAGGCGGTACGCCAGGTGGTCGCCCAGGTCATCGGCAACGACGCCACGGTCGCGTTCGCCGGCACCCTCGGCGACTTCGAGCTGAACGTGATGCTGCCGGTCATCGCGGTGAACGTACTGGAGTCGGTACGGCTGCTGGCCAACGTGTCGCGGCTGCTCGCGGACCGCTGCATCGCCGGTATCACGGCGAACGTCGAACGCTGCCGGGAGTACGCCGAGTCGTCCCCGTCGATCGTCACCCCACTCAACCGCCACATCGGCTACGAGGAGGGTGCCGCCATCGCCAAGCAGGCGCTGAAGGAGCGGAAGACGATCCGCGAGGTGGTCATCGAGCGCGGGCACCTGAAGTCCGGTGCGCTCACCGAGACGCAGCTCGACGAGCTCCTCGATGTGCTCTCCATGACGCATCCCTGACGGTCGGTCCGACCGCGCCACGAACGGACGGTCCCGCGCCGGATGCCCGGTGCGGGGCCGCGCACCCCGCGACGGACCGGGACACCTGCGCGGGACCCGGGCTCAGCGGGCCAGTTCGCGGTACAGGGTGCTGGCCGCCTCCTGGACCCGTGGCCCCACGGTGTCCGCATCGATCGGTTCCAGGGTGATGATCCCGACACTGGCGACCAGCCCTTCCAGGCCCAGTACCGGGGCGGCGACTCCGTACGCACCCTGCTGGAACTCTCCCGCCGAGGTGGTCCAGCCGCGCTCACCGCGCCGGCCGGCCAGGATCGCCAGACCGCCGGCGGCCCGTTCCAGCGGATGCCGTGAGCCGGTCCGGTACGCGACGTGCAGCGCCGGCCAGGACGGTTCGACCACCAGCAGTGCCAGCGCCTCCCCACCGTCCTCGACGGTCAGGTGCGCGGTGGCGCCGAGTTCCTCGGCCAGGGCGCGCAGCACCGGCAGGGCGGTACCGGCCAGCAGCGGCTGCGCCCGGCGGGCCAGGGCCAGCACCCCGATGCCCAGCCGCAGCGGGCCCGAGCCCTCGCGGCGTACCAGGCCGTGCGCGGTGAGTGTGGCGGCCAACCGGTAGATGACCGTACGGCCGACCCCGAGGTGTTCGGCGGCGGTGCTCACCGACAGGCCCTGCGGATGCTCGGCCACCAGGGCGAGCAGCCGCAGGCCCCGGTCCAGCGTCTGCGACGTCTCCCGACCTGGGCCAGCCGGTCGGTCCGCCCCGTTGTCCTCGCTCACCAGCCGGACCCTATCCGCCCGTACCGGTGGCCGCCCGGGCACTGTCCGCTCCGTACCGGGTACCTCCGGGGCGCCGCGCCGCCCGCCCACGGCAGGTGGACGGCGAAACGGACATCCCGCGCGCCGGTCCGCGTGCGGTAGGCGGGTCGGTGCCGACGCCCGTTACCCTCTCAGGGTGAGCCTGTCTCTGTATGACACCGCGACCCGTACGGTCCGGGACTTCGTCCCACGGGAGCCCGGCAAGGTCGGGATCTACCTGTGTGGTGTCACCGTGCAGAGCCCACCGCACATCGGCCACCTGCGCTCCGGTGCCAACTACGACGTCCTGCGTCGCTGGCTGGAGCAGCACGGCTACGCGGTCCGGTTCATCCGCAACATCACCGACATCGACGACAAGGTGCTGGCCCGCGCCCAGGACGAGCAGGTGCCGTACTGGTCGATCGCGTACCGCAACGAGCGGCTGCTCGACGACGCGTACGACGCGGTCGGCATCCGGCTGCCCACCTACGAGCCGCGCGCCACCGGCCACATCACCGAGATGCACCAGCTGATCGAGCGGCTGATCGAGCGGGGCCACGCGTACGCCACCCCGGGCGGCGAGGTCTACTTCGACGTCTCGTCGTTCCCGGACTACGGTTCACTGTCCGGTCAGCGGCCGGACGCCATGCAGCCGACCGAGCACGACGCCACCGACCCGGCCGTACGGGACAAGCGCAGCCCGCTGGACTTCGCGCTGTGGAAGGGCGTCAAGGCGACCGAACCGGCCGACGCGTACTGGCCGTCGCCGTGGGGCCGGGGCCGGCCCGGCTGGCACATCGAATGCTCCGCGATGACGTGGCGCTACCTGGGCGAGGAGTTCGACATCCACGGTGGCGGGCTGGACATCCAGTTCCCGCACCACGAGAACGAACTCGCCCAGTCCAGGGCCGCCGGTTTCGGCTTCGCCCGGCACTGGGTGCACAACGGTCCGCTGAACATGGGCGGCGAGAAGATGAGCAAGTCCCTCGGCAACGTGGTGGACCTGCCCGCGCTCGCGGCCCGTGGGGTACGACCGGTCGAGGTGCGCTACTACCTCTCCTTCCCGCACTACCGTTCGATGATCGACTACTCGGACGCGGCGGTGGACGAGGCGGCGGCGGCGTACCGGCGGATCGAGGGCTTCGTGCAGCGGGCCGGTGAACGGGTCGGCGCGGTGTCGCCGGCGGAGCTGCCGGACGCGTTCGTCACCGCGATGGACGACGACCTGAACACGCCGAGGGCGTTCGCGATCGTGCACGACACGGTACGGGCCGGCAACACCGCGCTGTCCGCCGACGACACCGCAGCGGTACGCGCCGCCCTGGCCGGGGTGCTCGGTATGCTCACCGTGCTCGGCCTCGACCCGGTCGCCAGCGGCTCGTCCGGTGGCCCGGCCGGTGGCCTACGGTCCACAGTGGATCATCTGGTCGCGCTGGCCATGGAGCAGCGCGACGCGGCCCGGTCGCGGCGCGACTGGCCGGCCGCAGACGCGGTACGCGACCAGCTCAAGCAGGCCGGTGTACTGATCGAAGACACCCCGAACGGTCCACGGTGGACACTCGCAGAGCAAGCAACGGATGGTAGTACCTGATGCCCGGTAACTCCGAACGACGCAACCGCCGCACCACGTCGAAGAAGGGCCGCACCACCGGCTCCGGCGGCAAGCGCCGGCAGAGCCTGGAAGGGCGGGGCCGTACCCTGCCCGCCGACGAGCGGCCCTGGCACAAGAAGTTCAGCCCCGGTGAGGGCGAGGAACTGCCCAAGCGCACCGCGTGGAAGCAGGAGAAGGACCGCCGTAAGGCAGCCGCCGAGGGCCGTACGCCGAAGCCGGCGTCGGGCCGCGGCGGGCAGGGTCGCGCTGGGCAGGGTCGTGGCGGGCAGGCCGGTGGCCGGTCCGGGCCCCGGGTCTCGCCCGGTCGACGCTCGGCCGCCGCCAAGGACGCACCCGAACTGCTGGTCGGTCGGAACCCGGTGGTGGAGGCGCTGCGGGCGCACATCCCGGTCACCGCGCTGTACGTGGCGCAGGGCATCGAACTCGACGAGCGGACCATCGAGGCGGTGCGTACCGCCGGCGACCGGGGCATCGCGATCCTCGAGGTCACCCGCGCCGAACTGGACCGGCTCACCGGCGGCGTACTGCACCAGGGCATCGGCGTCCAGGTCCCGCCCTACGAGTACGAGCTGTTCGAGGACCTGCTGGCCGCCTCCGCCGAGGCACCGGCACCGCTGCTGCTCGCTCTCGACGGGGTGACCGACCCGCGCAACCTGGGTGCGGTGATCCGGTCCGCTGCGGCGTTCGGCGCGCAGGGACTGTTCCTGCCGGCCCGACGTGCCGCGGGAATGACCGCGACCGCCTGGCGTACCTCGGCCGGTGCCGCTGCACGGCTCCCGGTCGCCCAGGTCACCAACATGACCCGGGCGATCAAGCAGGCGCAGGAGTTCGGGTTCCTGGCGGTGGGTCTGGACGCCGACGGTGAGGTGCCGCTCTACGAGCTGGAAGCGGCGGTCGACCCCGTCGTACTGGTCATCGGTTCGGAGGGGCGTGGCCTGTCCCGGCTGGTCGGAGAGACCTGTGACCTGCGAGTATCGATCCCGATCGCGTCGTCGGTCGAGTCGCTGAACGCCTCGGTGGCCGCCGCGATCGCGCTGGCCGAGGTGTCCCGCCGACGGTCCGGCTGACCGGTTCCCGACGTTCGTCCGGGCTCCTCCGATCCCGGACGGCACCGGCGGTGAGGTGACGCGGCGCCCGGCGCCGTCATGCCCGGTGCGGGGCGGATGCGGTTGGTTCAGGTTCGTACGATCGGACCGCCGCACCGCTGACCGAGGAGGTCCTGCCCGCCGTGACCAGTCCACCGCACCAGGGCTTCGCGCTCGGCGTCGATCTCGGCACCTCCAACACGGTCGCCGTACTGCACTCCCCGGACGGCCGGACCAGGCCGCTGCTGTTCGACGGGCAGCCGGTCATGCCGTCGGTGGTCTGCGTGGACGAAACGGGTCACCTGCACGTCGGGCGGGACGCGCAGCGGATGGCCCAGCTCGACCCGGCCCGCTGCGAACCGAACCCGAAACGGCGTGTGGACGAGCGCGCCATCCTGCTCGGTGACCGGGAGGTCCCGGTGGTCGCGCTGCTGGCCGCGATCCTGCGGACCGTCGCACAGGCCGCCGTGCAGACCGTCGGGTTCCTGCCGCCGGCGGTGCTGACCTGCCCGGCTGCCTGGGGTGCGCCCCGGCGGGAGGTCCTGCTGGAGGCCGTACGGCAGGCCGGCTGGCCGCCGGTGCGACTGGTGCCCGAGCCGGTCGCCGCGGCCCGGTACTTCGCCGAGGTGCTGCGCCGTCCGGTACCGGTCGGTTCGGCGGTGGCGGTGTTCGACTTCGGTGGCGGCACCCTCGACGTCGCGGTGGTACGTAACGACGGGGACCGCGCACCCGATCCGCGTACCCCGTTCACCGTGATCAGCTCCGGCGGCGAGGAGAACCTGGGCGGCCTGGACCTCGACGCCGCGCTGGTACAGCATCTCGGCACACTGATCGCCCAGCGGCATCCGGAGATCTGGCGGCACCTGTCGCAGCCCACCACCACCGCGGACCGTCGGTACCGTCGGCTGTTCTGGGAGGACGTCCGCGGCGCCAAGGAGATGCTGTCGCGGGTCGCGTCCGCGCCGGTGCCGGTGCCGGGCGTGGACCAGGCCGTGCACCTGACCCGCGACGAATTGGAACGGGTGACCGGCCCGCTGGTGGAGCGGGCCGTCGCCGCCACCGGCGCCGCCATCGCCCGCGCCGGGCTGCGCCCGGACCAGCTCGCCGGGCTGTTCCTGGTGGGCGGCTCGAGCCGGGTACCGCTCGCGGCCAGGATGCTGCACGCCCAGCTGCGGATCGCGCCCACCGTACTGGAACAGCCCGAACTGCCGGTCGCGGAGGGCGCACTTGTCGAGTTGGCCGGACCTGCCGGGCCGGCTACGGCGCCGGCGGACCTGACCGGCCCGGCCCGGCACCCTGCCGGTACGGCGCCCAGCAGCGGGCCGCCCTCCTCAGTCGGCCCGTACCCGCCGGCTGCCCCGGCACCGGTCCGCCGCTGGTACCGGCGCCCGCTGCTGATGGTCCCGGCAGTGGCCGTACTGACCGTGCTGGCGGTCGTGGCGGCTGTCGTACTGCTCTACGACCCGTACCGGGAACGCCCGTTCCGCGACTCACTCACCCGGGCCGCCACATTCGGCTACAGCGGGCAGAGCGTCAGCGACACGTTGGTCGCCGTCGACGGGAGTACCGCGTTCGTCGCCGACACCTCGCAGTCCGCCCAGGACCGGTCCACCGACGACCGGATCACCGTGCAGTCGTTCACGGTGGGCGCCCGGAAGACCCGGTGGAAGAAGGCGTTCACCTCGCCGAACCGGGCAGGTTGGCAGTGGCTGCTCGCCGCGGACGGTCTGCTGCTGATGCGCTACGAGAGCGGCTACGACTCCAGCTACAACTCCATTCCCGGTGGCCTCGTCGCCGTCGACCCGACGAACGGGCGCGTACGGTGGACCGATCGGCACGCCAGCTCGGATTCCAACGACAACTACGAACTCGACCCCGGATCGGGTGTGGTGCTGCACGTCGGTGCCGACCACGTGACGGGACTGGACCGCCGGTCGGGCCACACACGGTGGAGCATGCCGGGTTCGGCCGCGCTCGTGGACACCGACTGGAAGGACTACGACGGCCCCTCCGCACTGGCACTGCCGTGGGACCGCACCCCGGGTGCCGTGCACAGTTCGAAGATCGTCGTCGTCGACGGAACCACGGCGCAGGTCGTGGACGCCACCACCGGGAAGAAGTACGGGCACCGTACGGTCAGCGAATCCGGCACCCGGATGGTGTACGGCGGTGTCCTGTACGACGCCAGTGGCGAGAGCGGCTACACCGTACGGGCCTATGCCCTGGACCGGCTCGATGCGGCGATGTGGACGCTGCCGGTGGACCAGGGATGGAAGGACGGCCAGATCACCGTGTGCGGCGAGAGCCTGATCTGCGTCACCGACCAGCGGGCCGGTTCCGGTACCTCCACCGACGACGGTGGGAGCCGGCAGATCCGGATCGTCGACGGCGGCAAGGGCACGCTGAAACGCACTCTGAAGGCGCCGTACGCGGGCTCGCCCGTACCGGTGGGCAACCGGATCGTGCTCAGCTACCAGAAGAACGGCCAGCTGACCACGCAGGTCTTCGACCAGGACGGCACGGTCCAGCACACCTGGTCGACACTGTCCGCGGCCCGGCTGGACGACGCCACCGTCCTGCTGACCAACGTCGACATCACCAAGGGGACCACCTCCAGCGCCTCGTCGTCCCTGCTGGAAGGTGGCGGGGTCCAGTCCGGCGACAGCCGTACGATCGGCAATGTCGCGGCCGACCTGGGCACGTGTGGCTGGACCGACCACTACCTGATCTGCCCCGACGACGAGGCCAAGGCATTCAGCGTGCAGAAGTTCCGGGACTGACCGCAGGCCCGGACCGTACGGACACGGCGAAGGGGTGCCCGCGGCAGGCCAGTCAGGCTGGCGTGCCGTACGGACACCCCTGGGTGCCGCCGACCAGTGGACCGGACCGGGAGATCAGACGCCGTCGAACAGGTGGGCGTTCTTGGCCTCGGTCTGCGACATGTGGTCGCTGGACTGCATCACCTTCTGGGAAAGCTGGTGCAGCGCCTGGGTGAGGTTGTCGCAAGCGGTGTTCCACTTGCCCTGCACCGTGCCCCAGCTCTCGGAAGCCGAGCCGGACCAGTCGGACTGCAGCTTGCCGGACGCGGAGCTGATGTCGCCCTTCAGCGAGGCCACGTTGGAGTGCGCCTTCTGGATCGCGCCGGACAGGCTCTCAAGGTCGCCGAAGTTGTAGAGGATCGTCATGGGGTTCTTGTCCCTCCTTCCGGAACAGGGGTGTCAGCGGCCCAGCGCGGACGTGATGTCGCCGGCCGGGACCTGGCGGTACGAGCTGGCGCCCTCGGAATCGGTGTTGTCGTAGCTGCCGCTCGACGTCTGGATGTTGCCGGTGATCTCGGCCAGCACGTTGTTCAGCTTGTTCCACGCGGTGTTGACGTTGGTCATCGCGTCGTTCCAGGCGTTCTTGGCCTGACCGCTCCACGTCGCGGAGTGCATGTCCGCTTCGTTCTGCAGCGTGGTGATGGCCGCCTGCAGCTGGTCGTAGTGGCCACCGAACTTCGAGGAGACACTCCCCATGACATCAAGTTCGGCGCGTACCTGCTTGCCTGCTCCCACTGCGTTCTCGCCTCCGTTCATGTGTGACGGTCGGCCTGGTCGGCGCGGCCGCGAGTCAACTCGACTTTGACGGTATCCTGCTGTGTCCACCCGAACCAGGTCGGAACAGGTGTCAAGTACGTCAGAGCTGGCATGAATCACCATCCGTCATGGTCTGCACGACCTGACGTGCCGGTCGACGACCGGGCCGGTCACTCATCCACACTCAGTGCGGCACGGGCCGTGTCCGGGTCCAGCGCCGGGCCTTCCGGTACCCGGACCAGCAGACCCGCCGGCAACCGGGACAGATGCTTTCCGCTGTAGCCGAGCGCCCGCAACGCCTCCGTACTCGGCACCGCGTACCGCCGGCCCTGATCGGTCACCAGATAGAGCGGGCCTTCCTTCGCCGTGGGTGAGGGCATCGACTCGACCAGCGCGGCCTGGCCCGGGGGTAGCCACACCCGATCGGCCAGCCGGGTACCACCGGAACTGACCTGCTCGGTGGGCAGCCCGCCGCCCTGCGGGACGGTGCTGTTGACCAGCACCTGCGGGGTGAACGAATCGTTGCCGTACGCAGCACAGACGGTGGTGTTGGAGTCGACCGGCCGGACGAAGTCGGGCCGGGTCGCCGGTGGCTGCTGGGCGTCGGAACCCTCCGGCGCGGACTTGCGCGCACCGGTCGCGGCACCGGGGCTGACCGACTGCACCTGCGCGCCCTTCGCCTCCTGTACCTGCGCCTGCAGCTCGGAGATCGGTGCGATGCTGTCCTTGCCGGTGAGGTAGTACTCCTTGCCGTTGTCCCGGGTCTGCACCGACAGCACGGTGCCGACCTGTACGGACCCGCCCGGCACGGCCCGGCTGGTGCCCTTCCCGGAGACCGGGAGCGGCCCGATGTCGCGGCCCTGCGGCAGTGCCTTCAGCCAGGCGTCCCCGACCGGTACGTTGACTTCGTTGTCCAACCGCAGCGCCACACCCACCGTGTTGGGGTCGGTGATCGCGTACCGCTGGTCGTGCCAGACGATGTACTGGGACTTGTCGGCCGTGTCGGTGACCAGCAGCGCCGAGCGGCCGGGCCGGTCACCGCGGCCGGGGCGCTCCCCGGCCACCAGGACCGTACGGTTGATCAGCTTCCGGTCCGGTCCCGTACCTGCTCGGTGCAGAACGACCACGGCGGGAGCATCAGCTTGTCCTCCGGCGGCACGCTGTCCGGTGCGCCGCTGATGCCCACCTCCACGCCGCGACGTACGCCGACCAGCGAGGCGTGCGCGGTGGAGGTGACGTGGTTGGAGCCGACGATCAGGGCCGCCGAGGTGAAGTTGAGCGCCGGGTGCAGCTTGCCCTTCACGTAGACGTACGACGCGCCGGTCTCCTTCTCCACGATGACGGTCTTGCCGTCCTTCCAGGAGGTCTTGCCGCCCGGCACGATCATGCCGTAGACGCCGACCGCGGCAAGTGCGATCACCGCCACCATCAGGCTGCCGAACCCGGCGCCGCCGAGCCGTCGGAACGGCCACTCGGTCGGGTCGGTCTGGCGCATCACCACCGCGCTCACCACCCGGCGGGCGGCGAACTGGTAGCCCTGGATGAGATCCCGACGGGACGCCACGTCAGCCGGCCATTCCGCGGATCACGTGGTAGAGGCCCAGCACCTGGGCGGCCACCGGTGCGGCCGCCAGGGTCAGCAGCACGTCGCCGATGTCGGCGAACCGACCCAGGTAGGGCGAGGGCGCCCGCCGGCTGAAGATCATCGCCGCGGTGCACACCAGGACCGCGATCAGCAGCAGGCCGGGTGCGATCAGCGCGAACCGCGCCCACCCGGGCACCATCACGGTCAGCCCCAGTACGGTCGCCACCGCACCGAGGATGCCGGAGACCAGCGGCGCGACCCGTTGCCGGGTGGCGACCAGCATGCGGGCCCGCAGGAGGTGCGCGGCGGACACGATCCCGGCGAGCAGCACCGCGGACACGGTCCGGGTGCCGGCTAGTACGGCAACCCCCACCACGGTGATCGCCGCGGTGCCGAGCAGCGCGCCGGTGAGCAGCTCGGTGGACCGGGCGACCCGGGCCACGGTCTGTTCCAGCGGCGGCAGTACGTCGTTGGCGCGCAGGTCCTCGGCGTCGCGGGGCACCGCCGGCATGGGTACCTTGCCCAGCCGTACCGACAGCAGCGGGAACGCGGGGCTGACCACCAGGAAGATCGTCACGACGATCGCCGCACCGCCGGCGCCGCGTACGGCGGTGAGGCCGAGCAGTGCGCCGATCGCCCCGCCGATACCGGTGACGATGCCGGCCACGAACAGTCGGCGCAGATCCGCGACGCCGAAGTAGCCGATCACTGCGAGTGTCAGTACGCTGACCGAACCATCAGCAGCTGGGGTGCGCCGAACCGTCGATGTGCGCTGCCGCCCAGTACGAGCAGCCCGCCGAGCAGGCCGTACGGCATGCTGAGCGCGCCGATGATCGCCCCGGCCACCGAGTCGGCCAGGGCCCGGGACAGCGCGATGCCGGCCACCACGAGCAGTACGGACAGGGTCAGCGCGGCCAGTCCGGGGCCGAGCCAGTGCCCGCCGGTCATCAGTAGTGTCAACGGGATCAGCAGCAGGAACAGCGCGGTGGCGGCCAGTCCGAACGCCCGGGTCGCGGCCCGGGTCCAGGGCGGCCCACCGCGCTTGGCGCCGGTGGCGATCGCGTCCACGATGTCGTCGTACTGCAGCTCGGGCCATTCGGTGTAGCGCGGCACCAGGTGCAGCACCTCGCCGTCCGGCATCGCCTGTGCGGCCAGGTCCGGCCTGGGTTCTAGCGCCGTCCGTCAGCACGTCACATTCCTCCAGCAGCCCTTCTCCAGCCCGGCGTCGCGCAGTCAGCGTCGCCCTTTAGCATTGCCCCGTGGAAGCAGCGCCGCAGTCCCAGATTTTTCTGCATAACCAGTTTCAACTTGCGTTTGCAGAGCAGCCATCATCACTCTGGCAAGCCCGTTCCCGGTGCTGCTGGCTACCACTGTGCCCTCATCTCGTTGTTGCCCCCCAGGCGCCCGCGGCTGTCAAGTTAGCAGCCCGGTACCTACCATGTGGCGTGGGTGACGCGCCGCCGTACTCCGGCGGCGACCCGAGGTGAAGCGGAGGTAGCCCAGCGTGGGCACGGTCGTCATCAAACGTACGGCCCGGCGGCCGGAACCGGAGTACCCGTCCGGTGAGGTCGTCCTGGAGCCTCCGCCCGAGCTGCCCGGACCGGATGGTCGCGCCTGGGCAGCAGATGCTGATGATGCTGCCGATGCTGGCCGGATCGGTCGCGATGGCGCTGATGTACACCTCGTACCGGACCGGCCCGTTGATGTACGTGACCGGCGGTCTGTTCGGGCTGTCCGCGGTCGGCATGCTCGGTTCCCAGTTCCTGTTCGCCGGCGGCCAGAACAAGCAGGACATGCTCGCCGCCCGCCGCGACTACCTGCGTACCTGGCCCAGCTAGCAACCGGGTCCGGGCACCATCCACCGGCAGCGCACCGCGCTGCACTACCGGCACCCCGATCCGGACTCGCTGTGGTCGACCCGGGCGGCCCGGCTGTGGGAGCGCCGCCGCAGGACGCCGACTTCGGCGTCGTCCGCATCGGGCTCGGCCCGCAGGAGATCGCCACCCCGCTGGTCCCGCCGGAGACCAAGCCGCTGGACGAGCTGGAGCCGCTGTGCGCGGTGGCGCTGCGCCGCTTCATCACCACCTACTCGGTGGTGCCCGACCTGCCGGTGGCGATGGCGCTGCGCGGCTTCGCCCGGGTCTACCTGCGCGGCGACCGAGGAGCCGGCGCGCGGCCTGGTGCGCGCATCGCTGGCCCAGGTCGGCGATGTTCCACGCGCCGGACGACCTGCTGGTCGCGGTCTGCGCGGCGGCCGGACCGCCGGCCGCAGTGGGAGTGGGTGAAGTGGCTGCCGCACGCCCTGCACCCCGACCAGCACGACGCGGCTCGGGCCGCTCCGGCTGGTCTCGGCGCAGCTCGCCGCGCTGGAGGCGATGCTCGACGACCTGCTCGCCAACCGGCCCCGGTTCGACCCCGTCGCGATCGCCCGGGCGCGGTCGGGCCGCACGTGCTCGTCGTGCTCGACGGCGGTACGATCGCCGGCTCCGACCACCTGATGACCGACGGCGGCGTGGACGGGCGTGACCATGATCGACCTGTCCGGGCAGCGGCCGCGGCTGCTCGACCACGCCATCGCTGGTGCTGGACGTGGCCGCGGACGGTCGGCTGGACAGCGCCACCCGTCGACGGCGCAGAGCGAGATCGGCCGGGCCGACGCGCTGGCGCTGGCCGAGGCCGAGGCGCTGGCCCGGCAGCTCGCCCCGCTGCGGCTGTCCGCCGCCGGCCGCCGGCCGAGATCGCGCTCAACTCCGACGATCGGCCTCGCCGAGCTGCTCGGCACTCGGCGACCCGTACGAGTTGGACATGGCGCAGCACCTGGGCAGCCCCGGCCGAACCGGGACCGGCTGCGGGTGCCGATCGGCATCGGACGCCGACGGCCAGCCGGTCGAGCTGGACCTCAAGGAGTCCGCGCAGGACGGCATGGGCCCGCACGGCCTGGTCGTCGGCGCGACCGGCTCCGGCAAGTCCGAGCTGCTGCGCACGCTGGTGCTCGGCGCTGGCCATCACGCACTCGCTCCGAGACGCTCAACTTCGTCCTGGTCGACTTCAAGGGCGGCGCGACCTTCGCCGGCTCGACCGGCTGCCGCACACCAGCGCGGTGATCACCAACCTGGCCGACGAGCTGCCGCTGGTCGACCGGATGCGCGACGCGCTCAACGGCGAGCTGGTCCGCCGCCAGGAGCTGCTGCGCGCGGCCGGCAACTTCGCCTCGCTGCGCGACTACGAGCAGGCCCGGGCGGCCGGGGCGCCGCTGGCGCCGCTGCCGAGCCTGTTGATCGTCGTGCGACGAGTTCAGCGAGCTGCTGTCCGCCAAGCCCGACTTCATCGACCTGTTCGTGCAGATCGGCCGGGTCGGCCGGTCGCTCGGGCGTGCACCTGCTGCTCGCCTCGCAGCGGCTGGAGGAGGGCCGGCTGCGCGGCCTGGACACCCACCTGTCCTACCGGATCGGCCTGCGTACCTTCTCCGCGATGGAGTCGCCGGGTCGTGCTCGGCGTGCCGGACGCCTACGAGCTGCCCCGCTCGCCCGGGCACGGCTACCTGAAGTTCGGCACCGAGCCGCTGATCCGGTTCCGGGCCGCGTACGTGTCCGGCGTCGTACCGGCCGGGCGGCGCCAGGTCACGCCGGCGGCGCGGCCGGTGCGACCCGGATCGCTGCCGTTCACCACGCACGTACGTCGGCGCCGCCGAGCAGCGACCGAGGCCGACGCCGCGAGCAGCCCGGACGCCGGACGAGCGCGGATCGGCGAGACCCTGCTCGACGTCGTGGTCGAGCGGCTGGCAGGGCCAGCGGGCCGCCGGCGCACCAGGTCTGGCTGCCGCCGCTGGACGAGCCGCCGACGCTGGACGAGCTGCTGCCGCCGCTCGGCCTCGACCCGGAGCGCGGGCTGACCGTCGGCCAGCCGGAACTGCGCGGCGCGCTGCGCGGCCCGGTCGGCATCGTGGACCGGCCGTTCGAGCAGCGCCGCGACCCGCTGTCGGTCGACCTGTCCGGCGGCGGCGGGCACGTCGTCGGTGGTCGGCGGCCCGCAGAGCGGCAAGAGCACCGCTGCTGCGCGCTGATCGTCGCCAGCCTGGCGCTGACCCACACCCCGCGCGAGGTGCAGTTCTACTGCCTGGACTTCGGCGGCGGCTCGCTGGGCGCGCTGCGCGGCCTGCCGCACGTCGGCGGGGTGGCCAGCCGGCTCGACGCCGACCAGGTACGCCGTACCGTCGCCGAGGTGCAGGCGCTGCTCGACCAGCGGGAGCGCGTCTTCGCCGAGCACGGCATCGACTCGATCGCCACCTACCGCCGGCCCGCGCGGCAGGGCCGGCTCGCCGACGACGCGTTCGGCGACGTGTTCCTGGTCGTCGACGGCTGGCCGACGCTGCGCAGCGACTTCGAGGACCTCGAGCCGATCGTCACCGACCTGGCCACCCGGGGCCTGGCTACGGCATCCACGTCTGGTCGCCGGCGCAACCGCTGGATGGACTTCCGGCCGGCGGTCCGGGACCTGTTCGGCACGCGGCTCGAGCTGCGGCTCGGCGACCCGAGCGACTCGATGATCGGACCGGCGCAGCCGCGCTGAACGTCCCGGCGCAGACGCCGGGCCGCGGCCTGACCCCGGACAGGCTGCACTTCCTGGCCGCGCTGCCCCGGCTGGACGGCCGGCACACCGGACGACCTGGCCGAGGCGGTCGGCGACGCTGGTCACGGACGGCGCAAGGCCTGGCACGGCCCGGCCGCGCCGGCGGTGCGGCTGCTGCCCTCGACGTCGTGCCGTACGACCAGCTGCCGCTGCGCGACGAGCGGGCCGGGCATCGCCGATCGGCATCGCCGAGACCGACCTGCGGCCGGTGTTCCTGGACTTCGCGCCGATCCGCACTTGCTGGTCTTCGGCGACGCGAGTGCGGCAAGACCGCGTTCCTGCGGGCGTCGGCCGACGGCTGGTCGACCGCAGCTACGCCCGAGCAGGCCCGCATCATCCTCCTCGACTACCGGCGCAGCCTGCTCGGCGCGGTCAGAACCCGACACCTGATCGGTTACGGCACCGGCGCGACAGTTCCGACGGCGATCCTCGCCGAGGTGGCGAGGTAATGCGCAACCGGCTGCCCGGCCCGGACGTCACGCCGGAGCAGCTGCGGAACCGCAGCTGGTGGAGCGGGCCGGATCTGTACCTCCTGGTCGACGACTACGACCTGGTGGCCGGCGCGCCAGCAACCCGCTGGCGCCGCTGCTGGATTCCTGCCCCAGGCCCGCGACATCGGTCTGCACCTGATCCTCACCCGGCGCACCGGTGGTGCCGGCCGGGCGCTGTTCGAGCCGGTCACCAGGCGCCTGCGGGAGCTCGGTTCACCGGGCATCGTGATGTCCGGCGACCGGGAGGAGGGCGCGCTGTTCGGCAACGTCAAACCGCAGCCGCTGCCGGCGGGTCGGGGCTGGCTGGTGACCCGCCGCGAAGGCGCCCAGCTGGTCCAGCTCGCCTGGCTGGATCCCCCGCAGTAGAAGTGGGTTTGCCGGCTATGACGGTGGCCTGTGGACTTCCGTCCGCTTGCGTCCGGCCGGTACTTTTGTACCAGGAGCTCTCGGCGGCTCGGCGATGCCGGCTCAGCGATGTCGGCTTGTGGTTCAGCGACGACGGTTCGGCGACGACGGTTCAGCGACGACGGTTCAGCGATGACAAGGGGGAACATCATGGGTTCCAGCGGTGACGGTACCGCCGTCGACCTCGAGGCTCTCACCACCTTCGCGAACAAGATGGGCAAGAGTGCCGATCAGCAGCTCGGTGAGTGGAAGACGCTCGGCGGTCAGATGACCGAGTCCGCGATGGACATGGCGGCCAACAGCGCGCCCGGCTTCCGGGAGAGCAACTCGTTCCACAACTACCACCGGGCCATCGTGATGGCCGCGACGCAGTTCGCGAACGAGCTGATGGAGGGCACCGCGACGCTGGGCGCCGGCGCCGAGTCGGCCGCGATCAGCTACGCCTCCGCCGACCAGCTGAGCGCGCTGGATCTGAAGAAGATCGCCGCCGACGCGAAGGCCGGCAAGCCGTTCTCCGCGATGGACCCGATCTTCGGCAAGGGCAGCTCCGCGAAGGTCGACGCCGGGGACGTCAACAAGCTGTTCAACCCGTCGAAGGACGAGGCGCTGCCCTGGTCCACCCCGGGTGCCGACGGCGGTAGGACCGCGCCGCTGCCGACGACGGAGATGACGCCGGCGGAGAAGAAGAAGCTGAACGACGCGTGGCAGAGCAAGGTCGACGCGGCCCGGACGGCTGAGCAGAACGGCGACGGGCCGGGCGACGCCCGTACCAACGCCATGATGAACGGGGACGGTTACACGGTCGGTAAGAACCCCGACACCTACCAGGTGCCCGCGAACCAGACGTCCAAGGACGACCTGATGGGCCCCACGCCGCTCACCCAGCAGACGCCCGAGACCTGCCAGGGCTGACCGGTGGGAACCGACAAGAACCAGCATCAGGACCCGCAGTACAACGGGTCCAACAACTACGGCTACAACCCGCACCCGTACGGCATGCCGAGCTACGCGGGCGGCGGGGTAAACGACACCTACAGACAGACCGACCTGTCCAAGACCAGCGATCCCGCACACCTCGATCGGACCAAGTGGACCGAGGACTCGCCGGAACATCCAGACTGAGATGATGAACTGGATCAAGTTGGAGAGCGACGGCAGCCTCAACGGCGCCGCCGGTCTCTGGGACCAGTTCACCAACAAGCTCACCACGATCCGCGACCACATCGTCTCGGCGGCCGACCAGTTGGCCGCCGGTGGGAACGGCACGACCGGCTGGCCGCCCTCCAAGTCGGTGGCCGCCGCGTCGTTCCTCACCGAGGTCGGCAAGTCGACCTACTCGCTCGACGAGTGGATCACGTTCAGCAGCCAGAACGCCCGGTCACGACGTGACGCGGCCAAGCAGGTGGCGGCGAGCCGGATCGAGATGAAGAAGATCTACGCGACGTACGTGCAGGAGCACAACGCCGCGATGACCGCGCTGAACAAGGACAATGCGGCCGTCCACTCCGACCGGGACCAGAACCAGGGCGGCTGGTCGAAGTTCTGGAACGGCTCGTACGCGGCGCAGGACGGTGAGAAGGTCAAGGGCGACAAGTCGGATCTCGATGCCGCGCGGAAGAAGGCCACCAAGGCCGGGCAGGGCGAGATGAAGAAGCTGGCCGGGGTCTACATCGACTCGTGGGCCGGCATCAACGAGGGCAGCAAGTACAAGGGCCCGCTCAAGGGCACCGACCCGATGCAGCTGCTGATGAAGAAGCTGACCAGCGCGCTCGCCAACGGAAGTGGCGGCGGTGGCGGCAACCTCACGGCCCAGCAGACGGCGATGCGCCAGCAGCAGTTGCTGATGCAGCAGCAGTTGCAGCACAACCAGCAGCTCATCCGCGAGCGGCAGCAGCTGTTGAACCAGCAGCGGGCCGCCGCCCAGCGCCGGCTCCAGCGGGCTCAGGCGCGGGCCGCCGCGGACCTGGCCCGGCAGCAGGCTGCACTGCGTGCCCGGCAGGAGGCCCTGGCCAAACAGCAGGCGGCGCTGCGGCAGGAACAGGCGGCGCTGCGCCAGCAACTGGCCGCGCAGCAGCCCGGCTCGCCGCCGAGCAGCAGTCGTTGCAACGCCAGATGGGTGACCTGGCCAACCGCACCGGCCCCGGCGTCGGCCCCGCCGGCACCGTACCGGGGGTCCGCGTACCTACCCGACCATCACCGGGCCGGGCGGCACCGGCACCAACGGCAACCCGAGCCTGAACAAGAGTCTGTTCTCCGGCGGGCAGGGTGGTGGCGAGGGTGGTGTCGTACCGCCCCGGTCCAACCTCGGTGCGCTGGGTGGGCGGGCAGGCATGGGTGGCGGCGCGGGAATGCGGCCGCCGATGATGGGTCGCCCGCAGGGCAATTCCGGGCTGCGTGGCCGGCTCGGGGGCCCGAACGGTGAGGGCGAGGGAACCCCACGCGGTCGGGCGCCAATGGGTGGCCGGGGCGACAACCGTGCCGCGCCGGCGCCGGGTCACCCGGTGAAGCGGAGCAGATCAGCCTGCCGGAGAGCGAGGAGTACCTGCTCGGCGACACCCCGACCGCGCCGGAGCTGCTGGCCGGACGGCTGGGTGACAACGCGCCAACCGGCGAGGGGTCGGTGGTCCCACCGCGGCCGGGCATCCCCGGCCGTACCGGCCCTGGTGGGCTGGGCGGTCGGCCGCCGATGATGCCGGGTGCGCCCCAGGGCGGTCGTACGCTGCGCTCCGACGAGCTCGGCGGCCGGCGTAAGCGGATACGCGACGCGCAGGTCGAGGAGGACGAGGAGCTGATGACTCCGACGATCCTGCTGCGCCCGGACCTCACCGGCCGCAACGGCATGCCCGAGATCGACTGGGAGCAGGTCGGCACCCGGGTCGGTGCCGACACCGAACTGCTGGCGCGACCGGCACGACCGGTGCCCCCTCGGCACCGGCCGACCGCCGGTGTCGCCCGGCATGGCGGCAGCGGCTCGGCACCCGTAACCGGAAGACCGAGCAGAAGCAGCCCGCAGAGACGCCCGAGTCGGCGGTGGAGGAGACCGAGGAACTCTGGAAGGTACAGACCCCGGAGGTCATCGACACACCCACCGAACGTGCCGTGGAGCAGCAACCCGGCCGGGTTCTCGGACCCCGGCTGACCATCCCGGCCGGGTCCTCGGACCCGGCAGACCGGTCAGCAGCGGGTCATACGCTCAGCGTCAGGGGCGACGCTGGCTGGCGCGACCTGCTCGCCCGGTGCCGCCTTACCGAACAGGTGCGTCTCCACCCGGGTAGGGCGCAGGTACGTGTAGCGCACCGCGCCCGGACCGACCAGGGCCAGCATGTCGTCCCGTAGCTGCTGGACCAGGGCCGGCGCCGGGCCGGTCAGTTCCAGTACCGGCACCGCGGCAGCCGCCCCCGCCGCGCTCAGCCGACGTACGAGGGTGACGTGGGCGGCCTGGATGGCGTTGAACCCGAATGCGGTCAGCGTGGGCAGCACCGTCAGCTGCGCGTTCCACGGACCCAGCGGGGGCGGTGAACTCGGGCCGTTGGCACCCAGGTCGTACACGTGCAGGGCCGGTGAGGCGGGGCTCGCCGCGACGATCACCGGACGCTCCGCGGCGGGCAGTACGGCGAGCCGGTCGTCCCGGCCGGTGGCGGTACGGCCGAACCCGTCCCAGGCCGCCGGCCGGTTGGTGAAGACCACCACCCGGGCGCCCAGCGCGAGACTGCGGAACACCAGCAGCCGGGTCGGCCAGAGCCCGCCGACGAGCGCCACCCGGGTCACTTCGGGGCGGAACAGCCGCAACACGACGGCGGTGTCGGATGAGTCGCTGCCCAGCAGCAGGCCGGTCTCCGCACCGGGTACGGAGATCTCGTCGAGTGCCGCCAGCGGCGTGCGGTGGTGCTCCAGCCGCAGCGGGTCCAGCGGTCGGCCGGGGCGCTCGTCCTGGCGTACCGCGCTGTTCTGTCCGCCGCCGTACACGGTGCCGCCGGTCGGCCGCGCCAGGTCCGGTGCGGCCTCGCGGCGGGCTCGGCCGCCTCACCGACGGCGGCGCCGGCCGCTGCGGCAGCAGCGGCGGCCAGCCGGGTGGTGCCCTGGGTGTCGGTGTAGCCGGGGGTCATCATCATGGCGCTCGGCTCGCCGGTGGGGCGGCTCAGTCGCCCGGTGACCTGACTCTGCGCCGGGTCGGGAACCGGCCCAGTACGGGTGCCGGTATGCCGCTCGCGTCGGTCCTCGGTTCGGCCTCGGCCGGCGGCGGCGCCGCGGTCGAACCGGCCGCCACGGTCTGTTGTTCTGACTGCTGCGCCGACTGTGGCGAGTGCTGCGGTGCGGTCATCGCGGGACTCCGGTCGGCGCGGAGGCGAACACGGCCGGCGCCTGCTCGCCGTGGAGCGCGGTGAGGCCGAAACCGGCCTGCCGCGCGGCGGCCACGAACTGCTCGCCGGCCCGTGTGAGCGCGTCCGGTGAGGTCATCAGGCGTACCATGCCGTGCAGGTCCACCGCCTGTTCGGCATCTTCTGCGGGCAGCGCCGGGGCACGCAACGAGATGGAGACGCTGTTCTCCACGCCGCACCCGACGACCAGTCCGGTCAGTAGGTTCGGTCGCTCAGCCTCGACGAGGGGCCAGTCCTCGACCCAGTACGCCGTGTGCGCCGACCCGTCGCCGCGCCACTGGTCCCACTGTTCGGCGGTCCGGTTGGTGTCCGGATCTGCTCCGGTGCCGGTGATGCCGCAGGACCGTACGAGTGCGTCGAGCAGTTCGTCGGCGTCCATAAGAGCCGGCAGGAACGGCCACGCCCGGTCACTGCCTTGGCCTGCACCCTGCTCAGCGCGGCGGGCCATGGCCCGGTGCACCCCGCTCGCGCACTGCTTCCGCGCGTCCCTGAGCCACTGGCCACGGCTTCGCCGTGTTCCAGCTGTAACGGTGCCACCACCGCACCTGGTACGCCGCTGCGGCGCTCTGCACCGTGCCGACGAGTTCCCGGTACGACTGCTGGCAGGCGGCCTGTTCGGACAGCCCGGCCGACGGTGCGGGCACGGTGTGCGTGACCAGCTGTACGGAGGAGACCGGGAACTCGTCGTCCAGGACGGTCCGGGCCAGTACGCCCAACGGCAGTGCCTCGGCGTATTCGCCGACCACCCCGGTGCGTGAGCCGACGTCGAGTTCGGCGACCGCGAACCAGCCGGACCCGTCGTAGCCGACGCCGATCCGGTGGCCCATGCTCCTCCGCCGGGTCGATCGTCAGCGCGGGGGACAGCTCCCGCAGCGCGGCCAGTCGGCGGTCCTTCGCCTGCCCGACCCGGGCGGCGGAGCGGCGTCGACGGTACCGGGAGCGCATCGCCACCCTGGCTAGCCACCACCGGCCTCCAGTACTGGCGAACACCGCGGACATCACGATCAGGCCGACCACGCCCCCGGTGACCACCTGCCACAGCGGCCGGTGCAGGAGCGCGAGCAGGGCGAGCAGTACGAGTTCGACGAAGATCACCAAGCCGTTCCACCCAGAGCCGGCCGATCCGGTGCCGGGCCCGGTAGCGGGCGAGCCGCCAGGGGCCGGCCGAGCGGGGAGCCACACCCACCCGGGCTACGGCGCGCACCGGTGGCGGTGTGGGTGGCGTCGCCATCCGGCGCTCTCCTTCTCCTCGGCCCGCCGTGGTCGCTGCGGGTGCCTGCCGCTGTGAGCGTAGTGTCCGGCTGCGTCGCCCGCCGCCCGCTGCGCTGTAGCCCCCGTCCGGCGCGTGCGTCGGCACCGACGTGCGGCCCGGGTCGGCGCGTGCGTCGGCACCGACATAGTAGGTACTCCGGTCGGGAGGTGGCCACCGCGACAGGGCATCGCCGCCTGCGAGCCGCGGCTAGCTGTCCGTGATCCGTTCCCACCGGGCGGTGCCGGTCGGGTCCGTGGTGTACCGGGCGAGGCAGTCGGAGGTGCCGTCCCGGCTGATCCGCCACAGGCCGCGCCCGGCGCAAGGTCGACGCCGTCCATCGCCGGTGTCCGGTACGCGTCCCGGTCGGTGGTGTACCAGCGGATCACGTACCCGGTCTCGTCGTGGGCGTCGAACGGTGAACCGTCACCGAGCAGGCCGAGCTGCGTGTACAGCTCGGCGAGCGGCATCGTCGTGGACGGTGCGCGGTGGACCAGCCCGGCGACCCGGTCGTGTCCTCCGATCAGGTACCGGTCGAGGCTGCCGGCGGGGATCACCACCTCGACGGGAACACTGTCCGCGATCTGCCGTACCCGCTGCGCAACGGTGGTGAGCGCCTCGGCCGGGATCGCCGTCTCGAACGTGGTGCCCGGGTTGACCGCCATCCCGACCGCCGGGTCCGGCCATTCGCTCAGCCCCGCGGCGAACGGCACCGTGACCGCCTCCGTACCGGCCAGTTCGTCGCGCAGCCGGGTCACCGAGGTGTAGACCATGATCGGTTGGCCGTCGTCGGTCAGCCGGCACCAGGCGAACTCCGGGTCGGTGAGGTCCGGGGTCTTCGAACCGGTCGGGTCGAGCGGCACCAGCACCTCCACCGGAAGCAGCGCCCGGATCACTGCGCCGATGTCACCCTGTTCCGCCGCCGCGGCCAGGGTCTCCTCGAGCACGTCGGCCGGCCGGGCCGAGGCCGCGGCGAGGTCACCGATGGCCACCGGGGTGAAGAGGCCCTCCACCGGCAGGCCCGGGTCGAGCGCCAGGAACAGCATCGGGTCCCGGCCAGCCCCGGCCCAGTTCGACGAACCGTTCCCACGCTACTGCCGCCCGTTGCCCAGCACCTGCCGCATCGCCGGTTCGGACGTGAACGCGAGCACGCAGCGTCGGCCGGAGACCTCCGCCACCAGACAGTCGGCGTCCGGTGGGGTGGGCAGCACCAGGTCGGCGCGGGCCAACGCGGCCAGGTAGGTCGGCTCGTCGCCGTCTGCCCGGGCGTCGAGGAGGGTCTTCTCCAGCCCGTTGGTCGCATCCCAGCCGGCAGTTGTCACATCCGTCTCCACAGTCTTGACGGGTGGGGTGCAGCGCTGCGGCACCGGGCGCGGCCTGCTCTGCTGCGATAATGTCAGGCTGAGACACTCCCCTCACACTTCGGCGGAGCAATGGCGCGCATTCTTCAGGTCGCCCCGCAACAGCGCGGTGCCTACCCCAGCATCGGCGAAGCGCTCGGCGATGCTCGCGGACGATGCGGTCATCGAGGTCGCGGAAGGCGACTACCGCGAGGCGCTGTACGTCATCGGCAAGCGGGTGCTGATCCGGGCCGCCGGATCGGGCACGGTGACCATCGACTCGACCGGGTTGACCGACCCGACCGTCGGTTGCCGCAACGCCACCATCGCGCTCGAGGACATCACCGTGAAGGCCGGGACGCTGCGGCGGTCTCCGCCGACGAGGCCGAACTGCGGATGGAACGCTGCACCGTGTCGTCCGGCTACGGTGCCGGGATCAGCGTCCGCGGAGGCCGATGCGAGCTGCGCAAATGCACGGTCGACGGCGCGTTGTACGGGATCCTCGTGGAGGATGCGGAAGGCTCGATCGACGACTGCACGATCAGCAACGTCGCCGAGGACGGCCTGATCGTACGGATCGGTGCCGCACCGGTCGTCCGTACGACGACCATCTCGGGTTGCGGCAACCGGGGCGTGTACGTCTACCAGTTCGGTAGCCGATGATCGAGGCGTGCGACACTCCCAACGTCAGCATCGGTGCCGCGGTGGTGCATGAGTCCAGCCCGATACTGCGCCGTTGCAAGATCCACGACACCCAGGGTGTCGGCATCTCCTTCGCGCGCAGCTGTCACGGGCTGGTCGAGGAGTGCCAGCTGACCAACACTGCCACCCCACCGGTCGAGGTGGCCGACGGTGCCGACCCGACCATCCGGGAGCGGGCCGAGTCGACCGGCGAGCTGTCCTCCGCCGGTTTCGACGAGGGCCGCGACAACGAAGCGGTGGAGGCGCTGCTCAACGAGCTGGACGGGATGGTCGGCCTGGACGGGGTGAAAGCCGACGTCAAGGCGCTCATCGACGAACTCCAGGTCAACGAGTGGCGACGCAGTGCCGGCCTGTCGGTCAGTTCGGGCAGCAACAACCTGATCTTCACGGGCGCGCCCGGCACCGGTAAGACCACGGTGGCGCGCATCTACGGCAAGCTGCTGGCCGCCCTGGGCGTCCTGCCCAACGGCGGGTTCAAGGAGGTCGCCCGCCGCGACCTGGTCGGCCAGTACCTCGGGCACACCGCGGAGAAGACCGCGTCGGTGTTCGACGCCGCGGTGGGCGGCGTGCTGTTCATCGACGAGGCGTACACGCTGTCGCGCTCTGCGGGCAGCGGCGGTGACTTCGGGCAGGAGTCGATCGACACCCTGGTGAAGCTGATGGAGGACCACCGGCACGAGATCGCGGTGATCGCCGCCGGCTACACCAAGGAGATGGCCGAGTTCCTCGACGCCAACCCCGGTCTGGCGTCCCGGTTCTCCAAGACCGTCGAGTTCGCCAACTACGCGCCCGAGGATCTCGTACTGATCATGAACCGGATGGCGAAGGGCGACGACTACCTGTTGACCCCGGACACCGAACCGGTGCTGCTGCAGCACTTCGGCACGATGCTCGGCGGCGCGAACTTCGGCAACGCCCGGGAGGCGCGCAAGCTGTTCGAGGGCATGCGCAAGGCCCAGGCGCAGCGACTGCGTCAGCTCGGCCGCCGGCCCACCCTGGACGACCTGCGTACCTTCGTGGTGGCCGACATCCAGGCCACCATCGGTGTGGCCGGCTGACGGCGATGACGGCAGCGTACGGTCGGCGCCGATTGCTCGCCGGCGCCGCGGGCCTGGCCGGCCTCGCCCTGACCGGTGGCTGTGGCGCCAGCGGGTCGCCCGGTGACGACCCGACGACCTCAGGGAAGATCCACGTGTCCGGTCGCCGGGCGCGGTGGAGCCGCAGCTTCGACCGTACGATCGACGACGACCCCTTTCCACGGGTGGTCACCGTCGCGGCCGACACCGTGTACGTCGGACAGAACGGCATGCTGCACGCCCTCTCCGCGAGCACCGGCAAGGTCCGCTGGAGCAGCCGGTACGGGCCCTCCGACCCCGACCTGATCGCCCGGCGCAGCTGCGCTCCGGTGGTCTCCGACGGCACCGTCTACATCATGCGCAACACCGACAGCGCCGAGCCCGGCACGCTGGTCGCGCTGGATGCCCGTACCGGACGGGTGAGGTGGAGGTTCAGCGACACCGGCTCGGCCATCTCCCCGCCGTCGGTATCCGGCGACACGGTCTGCTTCAGCACGCTGGACAAGGTCGTGGTGCTGGATGCGCGGACCGGCCGGAAACGCTGGCAGGTGGGTGATCCGCGCGGAACGCCGCTCACTTACGGGGCGCCGGCGATCTCCGGTGGCGTCGTCTGCGTCTCGGACCTGACCAACGTGGTCGTCGGCCTCGACGCCGACACCGGACACCGACGCTGGATCCAGTCCGGCCTCGCGGACAACCAGGCAGGCGGTCAGGGCCATGCGTTGACCATCGCTGCCGACACGGTCTATCTGAGCTGGTACCACGCCTTCGACCTGCACACCGGGAAGGTCCGCTGGTCCGCGGACCCGAATGCGGGAGGGCCCAACGGGATGACGCCGGTCACGGTCGTGGACGGCATGCTCTACGCCAGCGACGGCTACGGCAGCTCCGATGCGGCGGTCCTCGGCGCGGTCGACGCCCGCACCGGCAAGATGGCGTGGAAGTTCACCGTCCCGGGCAAGGACGCGAAGACCATCGGGCCGCCGGCCGCGTCGGGCGACACCGTCTGCGTCGGCTCCCACTCCAGCGGCGTGTTCGGCGTGGACACGAAGACGGGTCGGCAGCGCTGGCGGCTCGACACCGACGGTAACCGCACCGGCGGGCCGGCGATCTCCGGCCACACCGGGTACGTGGTCGTCCGCACCTCTGACGACGACACCGACTGGGCCGACGAAGTGTTCGCGTTCCCGCTCTGAGCCCCGCTGCGAGATGCTCTACGGTTCAGTCACCGTACGGTTCAGCCGCCGTGCGGTCTGGGTACCGCGAACAACTGTTCCTCGTCCGCGTCGTCCGCCGGGTTCTCCGGCGCCGAGGGGACCGGACGTGCCCGGGTGGCGTGCCACCGGCGTCGCCGGCCGTGCGGCAGGATGGCCGCTCCGGCGGCGAGCAGTACCAGTACCAGGATCAGTACGGTGGCCAGGATGACGGCCAGTGACGAGGACCAGTGCCACCAGCGTGCCCGCGCCTGCCCGGCCGGATCCGGTGCGGGCCGGGCCATCCCGGGCAATCTCACCCTCGCGCCGCCGGCCATCCTCTCGGTCACGGCCCGGTAGGGGTCCACGACGCCGCGCCCGTACGCCGGGCCGAGCTGGCCACCGGGCGCCGGATCCGCGGTGCCCACCACGCGTGCCTTGACCTGGGCCGGGTCCAGGCCCGGCCGGGCCTGGCGGAGCAGTGCGACTGTGCCGGCGACCAGTCCGGCGGCGAAGCTGGTGCCGGTCCAGTTCTGGTAACCGTCGATGCGGGTCGCGGAGATCAGTCCGTCGCCCGGTGCCACCACCGAGACGTAGTCCCCGATCTGGGAGTTCTCCGACCGGGCGTAGGACTCGTCGACCGAGCCGACACCGATCACCCCGGGATAGGCGGCCGGATAGGACGGCGGGTCGATCGCGTACTTCGGATTGTGCTGGTCACCGACCGCGGCGACGACCGCGATTCCCTTGTCGAGGGCGTGCCGTACCGCGTTCTTGAGGTCCGGGTCGTCGATCGGCGTCGACTGGGACACGTCGATCACGGTGGCACCGTGCCCGGCGGCCCAGGTGACCGCGGCGGCGACCGCTGCGGGTGTGGGCTGCTTCGGTCCGGTCGGATCCTCGGCGGGGTCGGTGTCACTGACCCGTACCGGCAGGATCTTCGCGTCCGGCGCGATGCCGTGGAACCCGACCGCGTCGGAGTGCTGGGCGGCGATCAGGCTGGCGACTCCGGTGCCGTGGGAGATGCAGTCCACGTTGTCGTCCGGCTTGTTGCGCATCAGGTCCCAGCCGGGCAGTACGTGATCGCCGGCCAGTTGCGGGTGGGTGCCGTCCACACCGCTGTCGAGTACCGCCACGGTCTGTCCCTTGCCGGTGGCGAAGGGCCAGATCCGGTCCGGGTCGATCCAGCGGAGGTGCCAGGGGATGTCCTTGATGATCTCGCCGGGTTTGGCGGCGTTGTCCCCGCAGACGTCACCGCGGGCGGCGGCCGGGTCGGTCGGGCCGACGGCGAGACCCGCACCGACCAGTACGGCGACGGTCAGTGCCGCCCACCCTCGTCTGCCGAACATCGCACGGCCTCTCTTGCCGGTTCACCCGCCCTCCGCATCGTAGTCAGCGCGGCCATCACCGGAGGCGGGCGTGCGGCCGGGCCGGCGGTACCGGTGCGGTGGTGGCGGGACTTGCGCTGACCATGGACAATCGCGGTGAATGTGGTGGAGGAGGAAGCAATGGCGGACAGTAACGCAGCGTCCGACGGCCTGTCGGTGCGTGATCTGGACGGCCTGCGCGCCTACGCGGAGGAGATCAAGGGCACGCTCGCCAAGCTGCAGGGCGGCCTGGACGACATGCGCGCCGAGATGAACGCGGTCTCGGTGACCGTCAAGTCTCCGGACGGTTTCGTCACCGTCACCGTCGGTCCCCGCGGTCAGCTACGCAAGCTCGAACTCGATGCGCGGATCTACCGGAAGCCGGACTCCACCAAACTCGCGGCCACCATCACCGAGACCCTGCAGAAGGCCACGGTGGAAGCGGGCCGGAAGATCGACGAGATCACCGAACGTTATGCGCCGGGCATGGACATCGGCGCACAGACCCGCGGCGAGTTCAAGTCACGCGCGAACCGCTTCGACTTCATCGTGGACCAGATTCCCGGAGGTGACGACCGATGAACGCCAAGCAGACCAACGTTCCGGACCCCGATGGTGCGTCCAGGGGTCTGGCCTCGCTGTACGTCCAGGCCGACGACATGCACACCAGGGTGCAGGCCATCCTGAAGGACATCACCGCCCAGGAGGGCAACAAGCCCTGGGGCACCGCGGAATACGGGAAGAAGTTCGAGGAGAACTACTTCAGCAGTGGTGGCGGTGCGCACCAGGTGAAGGAGAACGCCGGCAAGCTCGCCGAGCACACCCGGGACGGCGCGAAGACGGCCTTCCAGGCGTTGACCGGGACGGTCGATCTGGATGACAACCAGAAGAACCTGTTCAAGACCGGCCCGGAGATCAACCAGAAGAGCTGACCGGTATCACCGCGCCGGGCGACGGCCGTACTCCGTCGCCCGCACGTGAAGGTGGAAGGTGTCGTGTGATGAGGCCGGTACGGCATGGTGTCGACAGCTCGCGGTGCCCCTGGTGCCCGAGCTGCCTGTGCGTACCGACCGTTCCCTCCGTGACGACCGAGCCGGCACCGGGCGGGTCGCGCCGTGGCTAACAAGGTCCTGGACGAAGCCTGGAAATGGATGTGGATCCTGCTCACCGGGCAGGAGTATCCGGACGGCGACGCGGATGCCTGGCGGGCGTTCGGGCAACGCTGGAAGGACCTCGGCGAGGAGATCCAGAACTCGTACCAGAACATGACCCCGGCCGTCGTCGACATCGGCCTCGGCTGGAGCGGCGACGCCGGCAACGCGTTCCAGAACGGCTGGTCCCGGTTCATCTCCGACCAGAAGGCCGGGCCGACGGCGTACATGAACGCGGCCCAGCAGCAGTACGCGGCGAGCCAGAACGGCGCGATGGAGCTGGAGTTCTCCCAGCTGATGCTCGACATGATCGTGGGGCTCACGATCGTCGAGTTCCTGATCGGGGTCGCACTGTCCGAGTTCGGCGGTGAAGCGCTCTCGGCCGAGGCGGTGGCCGTGGCCCGGCCGCTGGTTGCGCGGATCCTGGAACGCCTGGGCATCCGGATGTCCGAGGCCATCCTCGACAAGATGCTGACCGCCGTGGTCCGGCTCGCGACCGGCGCCGCGCTCGGTGCGTTCAACATGGCCGCCGCGAACGCGCTCGCCCAGGGCATCCAGGTCAGCGAAGGAACCCGGAAGGGTATCGACTGGGGCGACGTCGGTCGCAGCGCGGAGGCCGGCGCGCTCGGCGGCCTGGCCGGTGTGGTGGCCGGCGCCGGGATGAACCGGCTGTTCTTCGGTAAGGCGGGGGCCGGCGGACTGTTCAACCGGTTGCCGTCCGGCCTGAAGACCGGCCTGCCCGGGAAACTCAGCAACACCGTCCTCAAGCTCACCGCCGGCGGAGTCAGCAACATCCCCACCATCGCGGCGATGAACCCCGAGCAGTTCTTCAACGACCTCAAGAACCACCCGTTCCAGACCCTGGTCAACGACTTCGTCGGTGGTGTCGCGCTGAGCGTGACACACAGCGGACTGGAGGGCGCGAAGAACCGGCTCACCGGCGAGGGACGCGCCCCGGCCACGGCGTCCGCGCCGGAGACCGTCGAGGCGCCAACGCCGAGCGAGGTCGAGGTGCCGTCCGGCAGTACGGTCGACGGCGCGGTGCCCGGGACCAGCGACGCGCCGGTGGCGCTGGGCGACAACCCGGCCGCCACCGGTCCGGGGAGCAACCAGGGGACCGGGCCGGGCACCACGAGCAGGTCGGGTGATCCGGCCAGATCCACCGGGAACGGTGATCCGGCCCGCGCCGAGCCCGGTGTCGGGGACAACGCCAACGATCCACGGGCCGGCGGCATCGAGGCACCCGGTGAGGCGCCGGGCACCGATACCGCGGGCACCACCCAGCACGCCAGGAACCACCGATACGCCAGGGACCAGTGACACCGCGGGTACGACCGATGCGCCGGGCGGCACGGAGCGTACCGGCACCCCGGCGACCGCGGAGCATCCCGGCGGTACCGACCGCACCGGCACGACCGACACCACGACCACCGGGGAGAACCGCACCACCGACGGCCAACAGGTTGCGACGCCCGGCGGCGGGCAGCACGCGACAACCGAGCCGGGCCGTACCGAGCCGGGCCGTACCGAGCCGGGCCGTACCGAGCCGGGCCAGACCGGGCCGGGCCGTACCGAGCCGGGCAGCCGGTCCGGCACGGAGGAGCCGGCCGCCGGTCAGCGGGCGGACGATCCGTCCCGGTCGGTCACCGATCCGGGCGCCGGCACGGAGCCCACCGGCACCCCCGGCGGCGCCGCGGACAACGCACACGTACCGCAGCAGCGGCAGGCCGGCGAACCCGGCACCGGTCGGCAGGACACCGCAGGTACGGCCGATCCGACCGCGGACCCGACACGACCCGGGGAGACTGCACTGTCCGGGGAGTCCGCACCAGCCCCGGAGACCACCCGACCCGGCGACACCGCGTCACCTGTGGAGCCCGCGGCACCCGGGGCGGACCGTACCGTCGTGGACGGAACGACAGACCCGACCGCGGAGCGTACGGGCACCGGCCAGCACAACGAGCCGCCGCTTGCCGCGCCGGTCGACGGCATGCAGCAGGCGCCGCAACACGCCGGCACCGATCCGGGCGCCACCCGTACCGGTGTGGAGGGCCGGACCACCGACCCTGGCCGCGGCACCGGCCAGGAGAGCCGTACGGACAGCGCCGCGACGACGACGAGGCAGGACGGTGCCGAGGCGCGTACCGATCCGGACGGGCCCGCCGCCGGAGGACACCCCCACAGCACCGGACAGCCCCGGCCGGGCGGCACGGTCCGTCCACTGTCGGGGCCCGGGACGGCATCGCGGACCGCATCGACGACGCGCTGTCCCGGCCGGACATGTCCGAGTCGACTCGTAACGACCTGACCGAGGCGCGGGATGCCTACCGGGACGCGGCGGACGCGGACCGCCGCGCAGCCGACGCGACGAACGAGGCCGACCGCAAGCTCGGCGAGGCCCGCCGGCTCGGTGAGGAGGGTGACGTTGCCGGGGCGCAACAGGCCGCCCGGGAGGCGAGCGCGGCGAACAGCCGTGCCGCGGACGCCCGCCAGCAGGCGCAGGCCGCCCGCACCCGTGCCGACCAGGCCCTGTCCCGCACCAACAGCGATCCGACCCGATCCGATCCGACCCGGACCGGGGCGCGCGATCCCGCCGAAACCGAGCCGACCGAGCCGACCGGGCCGACCGGGCCGACCGGGCCGACCGGGGAACGTACCCCGGAGGTGCCGGAGCGCACCGATGACCCGGTCGGAACCGACCCGTCCCGGCCCGGAGACGATCCGGAGACCCTGCAGATCCGCCCGCTGGCCGCGATGCCGACCCGCAGACCGGTCAGGACGGACAGGACGTCACCGGGCGGGACGGCGATCCGGCGACCGAACCGGACCGCAACCGGGCCGAACGCGTACCGGACCCGGCGAACGACGGCGACCAGGTGCAGTCCGGCGCGTCGATCCGGCCGCGCAACCCCGACCTGGAGGTACAGGACCGGTGGGCCGAGCGCGCGTACGACCGCTTCCGCTCCGACGACAGCGACATCGCCGCGATGGCGCAGCAGCTGGCCGACGTACCGCGCGAGGACGGCTCGGTCGGCTTCCGTCCCGAGGGAGATCGAACGGGTCAAACAGCACGTCTTCAACGAGGTACACCTGCTCAACGTCTACGACGACAACGGCGATGTGGTCGGCCTGACCCGCGGCCGGTTCGATCCGGACCCCGACATGGCGGAGGCCTGGATACGCCTCGGCAACTGGTACGGCGCGGCCGGAGGATCTTGTCCTTCTCCAGCACGAGATCCGCGAATCCAACTATCTTCGTGACCATCCGGGCGCCTCGTACGCCGACGCCCACCAGCACGCCAATGAGCGGTTCAACTGGGAATCTCAGCGGCCGGGGCGTACCGGCGAGGACCTCGACACGTGGGGACAGCAAGATGGCGGTACTGCAGAGGTTCCGGAAGGTTCGGGAGACCGGACAGGAGGTGGAGTACACCTTCGGCTATCCCGAGATGACCCGGCAGCTCACGATCAGCAAGGCAGACCGGACGTACAGCGTGACGGACGGTCAGGAGGACCACGCCAGTCGGGCGGTCGTACGGACGATCCTGCGTCGGTGGACGGACGAACAGACGTGGCCACCGGGGGGCGGGACCCAGGCCTAGCCGACAACACCGATCCCGGTACCACCGAACCTGCGGAAGCCTCGACCGACGACCCGACCACCGACGACGCGACCACCGACGATCCGACCACCGCCGAAGGTACGCAGGACGGTCAGGTCGACGGCGCCGGGGAGCGCCACGTACCGGACACCCACGGCGAACGGCCGGAGGTCCCCTACTGGCTGCGCGGCCTCGACGACGACCTTCCCGCGGTCCGGGAGAATCTGACCCACGTCTTCGACCGGATCGACGATGCTGCTCTGACCGACGAGGCGAAACTGCATGCCAAGGTCGCGGTCCGGGAGAAGCTCGAGCAGGTCGCACAGGAAGGTCATGAACGGTCCGGCGGTCGCCTCACGCTGGAGCAGTCCCGGGAGAGGGCCGCACAGAGCGCGGCGACCCGCTTCGACCGTGCGGTCGGAGACCGCGGGGCCGGGCCGGATCCGGTCAAGCTGGAACAGCATGTCGCGAAGCTCGGTGAGCGCGTCTACGCGGAAAGCGGACGGAGATCCTGGGACAACGAACGAGCCTTCCGCCAGGACGCCGGTAACGGTTCGGATGCCGGGCTGGTCGACGAGGTACGCGCGGCGATCGAGAGAGGTCTGACCGATCTCGACAACGTCGACTGGTCCCCGCGCGAGAACACCTCGACAGGTGGGACACCGGAAGGAGTCGATGCCACCCGCAGGTCGCTGGCCGGTGTGCGGTCCGGCCTGACCCGGCAGATCGACAAGGCGATCGAGAGCGGCGCGACCAACCGCACCGCGCTCAACAGCCTGCGCGAGAGCATGCAGAACACTCTGAAGGAGATCGAGCTCGCGGGGGCCTCTACCGAGGTCGACGTCCTCAATCCGGACTCCACCGCACCCGGCGGTCATGACTCCGAGATGGATGTCGTGACCCACAACGGCACGGTGTGGAAGGACTCCAAGAACTTCCAGGACGGCAACTGGGATCTCAGCTCCGATACCTGGACCGGTGGGGCGGACAAGAAGGGGCCGGTCGGGGAGGCGGAGAATCAGCTGCACATCGCCTCGCACGGGGACTACCGGGCACCGGACGGTACGCCGCCGCGGCTGGAGTGGCATTTCTGGAACGGCGTACACGACGACGTGCGCACGCACTGGAGTCGCTGCGCCCGGAACCGCGGTACGACGAGGCCGGCAACCGGATGGTCGATCCGCAGATCACCGTGGTGGACCGGGCGGCCGGGGAGACCGGTTTCGGCGAGCACCCGCGCGTGGATCCGCCCGTGGACCCGGCCGGGGATCCGCTCGCCGAGCCGGCGAGCCGGCGTGCGGTGGAGGAGGCCGCCCGGCACGAGCCGGCGGTGACCGCTGCGGTCGACGCAGCGGTGGACGCGGCCGTGGTACCCGGGTGCACGACGGGCACCGCCCGTTCGAGAGTGTCACGGACGTGCACCGTCGCGCCGCCGACGACCTTGCCGAGTCCCACCAGGGTGCCGCGCCCGAGGACGTGACCCCGGCCAGCACGCTGCACTACTCCGTCGAGCTGCCCGCCGACCGCTACTCCGACGGCGCCCAACGGTTGTTCGACGACCTCGTGTCGCGTGGGCACGAGCCGGTACGGCTGGACGACGGCTGGCATGACTCCGGACCCGGCGGGCTGACCAGCCACTGGCGTGACCCGGCCACCGGGCAGCATTTCGAGGTCCAGGTACACACCCCGGAGAGCCGGGAGGCCACCGACGCTCTCCGCGACAGCCACCGGGCCGCCCGCGACGGTGCCGATCCGGCCCGGCAGCAGGAACTCGCCGACCGTGCCCGGCAGACCCGGAACAGGTCCAGGTTCCGGACGGCAGCGACCGGGTCCGGTTACCGGACACCGACACCGGCGGACAGCCCACCGCGCCGGCGTCCGGTCAGCGGGGCCCGGCCGACCCGGCCTCCCTCGGCCTGCACACCGACCCGGACCAGCAGCTCCAGCAGTTGCCGGTCAAGCAGGGCGCGGAGGCGGTACAGGCGGTCCGACCTGGCTCGCGACACCCCGAGCGGACTGGACTTCACCGGTGACCGGGAACTGGGCCAGCAGTTGTCCCGCGTGGCGGTGGAACCGGACGTGGTGAAGCTCGTTGCGCACGGGCTGAGTGACGGTACGGTCGTCGTCGGTGACGTCCGGATGAGCCGGGAGGATTTCGCGTCCGGGTGGCGGAACTGGCCGCCGACGGACGGCTGGACGTGCAGGGCAAAGAGGTCGAGCTGCTCTCCTGCTATTCCGGTGACGGAACGGATTCGTTGGCCGCGATGCTGGCGGAGCGGCTGGACCGGCCGGTCACCGGCGCGACGGACAAGGTCTGGGTGTACCCGGACGGAACCGAGCAGGTGGCGGCGTCCCGGCTGGACGACCCGTACCGTCCCGAGGTCCCGCCGGACGGCGAATGGCGCACGTTCAGCCCGGACCTTCGGGTGGTGGATTCGTTCCCCGGCAACGACACGCCGCGTTTGGAAACGCACCGTGGCCCGGACGGGCGGCTGCGCGGGCCGACCGACCGGCTGGACCAGTACCGCGGTGACGACGGCCGGCTGCACGACGTCGGTGACCGGCACGGCACGTACCGCAGCGAATCGGACGGCCGCTGCACCACGATGCCGACCAGCCGGGCGCGTACCGTACCGAGCACGGTTTCCAGCTGCGTTCCGAGCACACCCGGCAGCGGTGACCGATCCGCTGGCCGACCGGGGCCAGTCTGCCGACGGCGCATGCTGTGGAGGGTCGGCCGAGCCGCACTCCTCGCACCAGCCGCCGGACGAGGTACGCGACGCGCATCAGCGGCACGACGACGCGGTGGCCGCACGCGACGACTTCCGGCGCGACACGCTGGATCCGTTGCGCGACGAGCTGGGCGTACCGCAGAACGAACGACTGACCGACCGGACGCTGGACCGGCTCCGACTGGAGCATTCGGCGATCCCGCGAAACTGGCCGAGGTCGACCGGCTGGAGGACGCGGCCCGCGAGGACCGCGCGTTGCAGAGTGCTGTACGTCGGGCCGGCACGGACGTTCCCCGGGCCGCTGCCCGGCATGTGCTGGCGGACGGTTCGGGATTCCGGACATGGCGTGCTGGCCGGGGAGCCCGGCAGCGGTCGACGGTCGGGCGAGTTCTCGGTGGCCGGGTTCGACGAGGCGAACCACCGGCTGGTCGTACTGGAGACCGTCGATCCGAAGGGCACCAGTCACCTGCTGCAGGACGGCACCCGGGTCGAGCGGGGGACCCCGGAGTACGTACGGGACGTGCTGGAGACCAGTCCGCGGCTGCACGACGCGCTGCGTAACCGCCCTGAGCTGCTGGACGAGCTGCACCGGGCGCTGCGTCGGGGCGACCTGACGGTGGAGTACCACCGGGTCGAGGTCGAGTTCGGTCCGCACGGCGATCCGTCCATCAGTACCCGTCCGTCCACTATGGACGGACTGGATCTGCATGATGTGGCCGACCGGTTCCGGAACCCTCCGGAGCACCTGATCCGCACAGCGCCGAACGGTTGTACGACTCCGCCCACCGGTCCGCCGACACGCTCGGCGCCGGCACGCCTGACCCGCAGACCATCGAGGTCACCCCGGAGCACGGCCGGCCCTACCGGGTCGAGATCGAACTGGGCAACCGGCCCGGAACGGAACCGTTCGAGGTCACCCTGGGCCGGGACGGTACGCACCGGGTCGAGTTCTCCGCCGACGCGGTGGACCGGTTGGACCAGGCCGGGCTGGACCGGTTGACCGCCCGCGCGCTCGGTCACGTCGACGGTGAGGTGGCCGCGACCAGGGGCAGCCGGCTCGGCCGGTTCATCGGGCTGCACGGCGGTCGGCTCGGCCGTGAGGACGTGCTGCTCCACGACCCGACACCGGGACGCCACCCGCGGCTGAGTCACACCGATCTGGTCCATGCCGGCGAGTTCGACGCGTTGGCCAGGCTGCACGCCGACACCCCGGCGGCCGACCGGCCCGCGCTGGAACACGAGCTGAACCAGTTCATCGAGGAGCACGGTCTGCGGGAGGGCGTGGCCGGCTCGGATACCCGTACCGACCTGCTGAAGAGCCGGCTCTCCGAACCGGCCCGTGACCTGCTCGACCAGCAACGCCCGTGGTGGCACGACAGCGACCCGGTCACTGCCGGTACCCGAGAGTTCCTGCAGCACACCAGTGCGGCGGCCCGGATCGAGCCGATCCCGGCGCGGGGTGCCGACCATTTCCGGATCAGGCCGGACGGCTGGTCACGGGACGCGGCGCCGTTCAGTATCGAGATCCGTTCAGGTGACGTACCGAACGGACGGATCGCCGAGTTCACCGGAAGTAAGAGGGACGGGCACTTCATCCTGACGGTGGACCGGGCCCGGTTCGACACCGCGGGTCTGTCGGCAGAGGGACCGGGCGGCTTCGGCAGCCGGTACCGCTTCTCCAACGACCTCAAGGACATCCTGCACGACCAGATCGCCGAGCAGACCGGGCGTCCCGGGGTACGGGCCGCGGGCCTGATCGACCGTGCGCTGCGCCGGGCGCCGTCCGCGGTGGAGGGCGGCACCATGTTCGGCCTCGCCGACCTGGCCGGCGACGGCACGCTGAGTACCAAGAGCGTGGTCACCTCCGCGGTGGACGTGGCCACCAGGAACCGGCTGCACCAGATCAGCACGATGGACCGGGTCGACCAGGAACACAGCCGGGGACTGGCCAGCACACCCGACACCGCCGGCGTCCGCGACACGACCCTGCAGGGCGGGATCGACGGCAGCTTCGAGCGGGCCGGCCGGTTCGCCCAGGACGCGTTCGGCGACCCCGATGTGGTGTCGCGTTCGCTTCCGTCCCGTCCGGAGACGCCGGGCGAACACCGGATGCTGTCCGAAGTGGAGGGTGGACCGGCCCGGGACCGGGCCCGTACCGAGATGACGGCCCTGGACCGGTCCGGCGAGGTCCGGTCGATCGACCATCTGGGTCGGATCCGGGAACGCGCCGACGGCAGCTACCGGTTGAAGGTCCCGGGTGTCGGGCGCGACGCGATCGTCCGCCTGGAGGCCGGTACGACGTCGCGCCCGGACCGCATCGACGTGGAGTTCACCGGCCCGGACCGGGCGACCCTGTGGGTACCGAAGGACCTCGCACAGGCCACCGATGGCGCGCTGCACACCGCGGTACGCGACGCGGTCACCGAGGTTGCGCAACGCCAGTTCGACGTACGTCAGGAGGACGTCGGGGTACGCGAGCGCGTCGCCGAGCAGCTCGCCCGGGATGCGACCCTGCCCGAGTCCTATGTCGCGGGGGAGGCACTCGCGCCACACCTGGGCGAGATGATCGCCGGTGGGACGGGGTCCGGGCGCTGGTCGAGCCGGTGACCGACCGGATGCTCGCCGGCCACGAGGCGGAGCTGGCGGACCGGGCAGGGCGCTGGGACCGGGAGCATTCCACTCGGTTCTCCGACGACCGCCGCCGCAACCTCGGTGGTCAGGTCGTCGACCTGGCCGCGAACGGCGAACGGGTCGGCCAGCGGCTGCTCGACCAGCTCGACCGCACCCAGCCTCCCGGGCCCGGCACGACGCCGACCACTCCGGGCCCGGATGCCGCGCGGGCCGCCGTACGCGACGGCATGGCCGGCGTCAACGGCCGGCACGACGACACGTTCGTACTGCACGACGAGAAGCGTGGACCGGACGGCCGGGTCACCGAGGTGGAGTACCGCTCCGAGGACCACGGCTGGAAGTACGACGCGCGGGTGCGCATCAGGTTCGGCGACGTACCGGACGGCCGACCGCTGGTGCCCGCCGGCGACCGGGTGACCCGTGGCCGGTTCGAGTTCACCGCCAACGAGAACGCCGACCCGGCTCAGATCGCCGAGACGCTGCGGCATGTCGGTGACAACATCATGTACGACCGGGAGCACCAGATCCCGTTGCGGCGGCGGATGTACGAGGACTTCCTGCCGGCCGGCGTACGGATCGCCACATCCGTGGGCGTCGGGCTGCTCAGCCCGCACGGTCTCGCGGCGGGCGGGCTGGCCGGTGCCGGTGTCGGCGCGCACCTGCTGAACCGCTGGGCAGGTCGGGTACATGATCTGCGTGCCAACGACATCGCACTGAACAGTTCGCTGGCCGCCACGCACGCCGACGACGTACCGCCGGAGATGCTCCGGCAGCGGCTGTCCGACCAGCGTGCGCCGGTGGAAGGGGTCGAGGCCCGGATACGCGGCCTGGAGGACGAACTGGCCGCCAACCCGGAGACCGCCGGGCAGGTGGCCGAGCTACGACGCCGGTTCGGCGAGCTGCCGACCGGGGATCCGGACCTGCTGCCCGAACTCGACCGCAGGGTCACCGACCTGTCCGACCTGCCGGACGGCGCGTCGCTGCGCCGGGTCGAGGACACCACGAACACCTACCGGGTCGATTTCACCGGTGCCAACGGGCGGGCGGAGAGCTTCACCTTCGAGCTCGGTACCGGCGCCACGGACGGGGCGCCCGTGTCGGCGCACCGGATCGACTCCGACGTGACGCACGCGCTGCGGGTGGACCCGACCCGCAGCCCCGCGGACATCGCCCGCGGTGTGCACGACTGGCTCGGCGCCGAGATCGACCGGGCCGGGCACGCGCCGACCGGTCTGCCGGGTGCCCGGGCACGGTGGGCGAACTTCGCCCGGGAGTCCACCGGTCAGGCACTCGCCGGTGGTGCGAGCCTGCTGGTGGGTAAGCATCCGCACATCGTCGACGATGCGATCAGCCAGGGCGCGTGGACCGCCAACGCGGTGGCCGGCTCGGGCGCCAAGGACCTTACCGACATTGCCCGCGAGGGCCACGAGGCGGTGTCCGCCCAGTCCCGGGACGAGCTGACCCGGCGCTATTTCGGTACCGCGTCGGAGGAGCAGCTCGCGGTCGCCGCAAACGACGCGGACCACCTGATCAACCGCACCTGGGACGCGCACGAACGGCTCCGGTTCCTGGAGAGCATCAGCGACCAGTTGCCGCCCGACCAGCGTCCGGTCCTGCTGCGCAACGGACACGTCACCAGGTCGCAGGATCCGGTGATGCTCGGCGCGGACGTACCGGAGCCCGTTCCGCCGGTACGTGGCGACGAACTGCCCACCGACCTCACCCGGGCGCTGGACCTGCACAGTTCCGCTGACCTGCCGACCGGTCCGGGAACCGACGATGGGCGCCTGCGCCTGTCCTTCCACGACCCGTCGGCCGGTCGGACCGATCCGATGGTTCCGGGTGCGGGTCCGATGACGACAGGTCCGGAGCCCGGCAGCATGGCGACGGCGCTGGACGGCGGGCCGCAGCTCGGCGCGCATCCGGGCACGGAGGTACCCACCCAGGGGCACACGGCGGCCGCGGCGCGTTCGATCCACGACCTGCTGAACCCTCCGGACCAGCAGCCTTCCCCGCACGACAGCACCCCGGCGGACGCCAGCCCGGTCGACACCACGTCGACGGACGCTGGGCCGCAGGAGGCCACAGCACCGGTGGCCGTACCGGCACCGTTCGTCGAGGGTCCGCCGCCACCGCACGGCACCACCCCGATGCTCGACTCGTACCGGGGTGAGGACCGGATCAACCTGATCGCCGCGAAGCTCAGCCCGCACCTGCCGCTCGACGATCCGGCTCTGACGGCGAACCCGAGCACCTGGTACATGGACCCGGCCGAGCGCGAGCAGTACCGGATCGTGGTGGTGGACGGCAAGCTGCACACCAGCAGCGGTCTGCGCTACGACACCCGGGGGGACAGCTCGCTGTCGTTCCGCGAGGCGCACACCGCCATGTACGTGGTGGATGAGCGCGGCAACATGTACTCCTCGAAGGGCGACCGGCCGGGCATGAAGCACTCCAGCTTCCTGGCCGGCGAGCCGGTCGCCGCGGCCGGGATGATCGAGGTCCACGACGGCGAGGTCGTCTACGTGGACGGCAAGAGCGGGCACTACCGACCGGACGCGCCGTACGTCCGGCAGTTCACCGACCTGCTCGGGCACCAGGGCGTCGACATGTCCGGTACGCACGTGCAGGCCGACTGGGACGCGCCCGCCGATCGGCGGACCACCAGTACCGAACCGGCCCGTACCGAACCGCCGGGTGCCGAGCCGCCCGGGACCGAGTCACCCGGGAACGGGCAGGCCGGCGAGCGGCACCGAGCCAGCGTGCTGCTCGATGTCGGGGAACCGCGCGTCGGTGGCCGGTGGGAGCCGGCGAACGACGTCGAGCGCCGGATCTTCGAGGAGACCCGGGCGCGCTGCGAGCGGATCAGCGAGATACAGCTCGGCAACGCCGAATCGCTGACCGGCGACCCGAAGTTCTGGTTCGCCAAGGTCTATCACTACGTCACCACCAACGAACTGGGCATGATCGCGGCCGGCCGGTACGACGACCCGCTGATGAAGGTGCGCGAGGTGGTCGCGTTCCACGAGACGTACCAGCGCAACCTGGACGCGTGGCGGGCCGGGAACGCTCAGGCCGAACCCAACTGGAGCCTGGCCTTCGCGGCTGCCGAAGGGTCCAGGAGGCCCTGGTACGGGCCGGGCTCGATGGGCATCCTGGACGCGCTGCTGCCCTCGATGCAGGCGCACATCCGGTTCGACCTGCCCCGCGCCATCGCGGCGGTGTACGAGACGCACTACGCGGATTCCGGTCGCAGCCTGAGCGACTTCGCTGCCGACTACCACCGCATGCAGCCGGTGTTCGACAAGGCCAGTCTCGACCTGCTGCCGGAGATCAAGGCGCAGACCGGTGGGCTGGACCCGGGAACGTGGCAGTGGGTGCAGCGCAGCGGGATGAAGGTCATCTTCAATGTGCCCCATGAGCGTCAGATCGCCTGGGAGAAGGCGGAACTGATCGTGCAGGGCCACCGGGAGGGCATCGACACCCAGCCGGAGATGCAGTCCTGGCTGGACGCGCACATCCAGCGCGCGCACCCGCTGACCGGCAACGCCTCCTTCAAGATCGACGGCACCCGGGTGGACGGGTACGACTGGAACGACCAGCCGGACCCCGACGACCCGGCCGGCCGGCCCACCGGCCCGGTTACGCCGGGTGCCGGTACCGGCCCGGCCCGGCCGGGGGTCGGCACCGGCGGCTCCGGGCCGTGGGCCGGCGACGGTGCGGTGCCGGCCGGCGCGCCGGTGGTGGCACAGACCCACGACGGTTCCTGCGTGTCGGCCTGCGGCGAGATGGTGTCCGGTGGCGCGGTCGACCAACGGACCCTGCTGGGCCGACTGGGGGAGTGGTCGACCCCCGATGCGCTGGAACATGCGCTGAACGACGCCACCCCGGGCGAGTGGCGGCATGCATGGTTCTTCGACGGGGACACCGCGCTCAACCGGGCTGAACGGGGTCCGATGGCGGCGGTGCTGGCTGCGCCCGGCGGCAACCTGCATATGGTGGTGATCGAGCCGGCCGAGCAGGGGCGGTTCCTGGTCCGCGATCCGTACCCGGGTGTGTCGTACGAGGTCGGTGCGGACTGGATCAGGACGTACGTCGCGGCGGGGGTCTTCCAATGAGCGTGCCAGCGGTCGACCGGATCGATGCGCTCTCCGAGCGCTCCTACCGGGTGAGTTTCTCCGACGGTCTCGCGGTGCGTGTCGATCTACCGGCAGAGACGGATGCCCTCGGCGCGCACGTCGACCCGGACCCGTTCATGCGCGGTGGGTACGGCGACCCGCGCCCGATCGTGGCCGCCGTACGTGCGGTGCACGACGCGCGGGCCGTGTTGCGGGGTGAGCCGCCCGTCGCGCCCGTCCCCGACGCTCCGGCCGGCGCGCGGGCGCTGATCGACCGGGCGATCCAGTTCGGCCGGGCCGGGCAGTTGGAGGAGCTCGGTGCGTTGATCGACTGGCCGCTGTCCGGCGCGGCCCGGGTGTTCGTCGGCCTGGACACGCTGCCGGAGCAGAACCGGTCCTGGGTGGTACGCAGCGGGCTGGCCGAGCTGGACGCCGCGCGCAGCGACCCCGGCATGGCCGGGGAGTTGCTGGCCGGTCTGGCCTCGGCGCTGGCGGCGGTACGCGACGTGGAGCCGGTGCCGGCCGACCGACGTTTCGAGGTGGGAACGGCCTGGCACCTGCCGACCGCGCCCTCCGGGCTGACCGACGAGCAGCGCGACCGCCTCGACAGCCTGCGTCACGAGGTGGCCGACCTGACCGCACTGTTCGAGTTGCGGGGCGCCAGCGGCACCCTCACCGTGGCGGTGACCGCGGACGGCGGATCCCTCGTCGTACCGCTCGGGGCCTGACCGGGTAGTGGAAGGATCCTGACGATGGACATCCGCGCGATCGAGGCACGCTCGGCCGGCGACTACGTGGTGACGCTGCATGACGCGGACACCTCGACCACCGTGCTGCTCACCGCCGAGGGCAGACTGCAGGGCGCTCCGATGCCGGGTGTCGACCCGGCGCCGCTGGGTGAGGCGGTACGCGCGCTGCACCGGGCCCGCACGATGGCCGGTGCCTGGTGATGACCGCACCGGGTGCCACCCAGCGGCGTAGCTGGGCCGAACTGGTCGCCGACGTACTGGAGTCCGTCCGGTTCGACACCGAGCTGGGCGCCGCGGTGCTGGACCGTACCGCCGAGATGATCGTACGGACCCGCAGGTTCCACGCCCCGGCGGCCGAGGTCGCCGAGGCACTGCGGCAGGCGCTGGGCAGCAACGTCACGCTGAGCGGGCTGGTCGACACCGGGCACACCGAGGCGCAGGTACGGCGGTTCCTCGAACAGCTCGACGTACGGCTGACGGAGCTGCGGCCGTGGCCGGAGTGGCGTTACGTACAGGTCGACGTCTCGGCCTGGGACTCACCGCAGGTACGGTCGGCCGGCTACCTGGACGTGTCCCCGGTGCGGCTGGCCAACCAGCTGGAGATCGGGTTCACCCGGGTCACCGATGCGGGTGTGCCGCTGGAGATGGCCGTACTGCGGCTGACCGGCGGCGCGCTGGTGGCGCTGGTCCGCGAGGTGTCCGCGCCGACCAGCGGCACGGTCCTGCTGGTGCAGGGCGACGGGCCGGGACACGGGGCACTGCTGGACCTGGTTCGGCAGGCGGCTGCCGAGGATGCGGTGACCTGGGTGCCGGACGGCGACCGGGCGGGGAACGGCCGTACGGGCGGTGCCCGGTGAGTGGCGGCGCACCCTGGCAGCGCTGGCAGGACCGGCGCGCCATGAAACGGTTCGAGGAGCTTGACGACCGACTGTTTCGCGCAGAAGCGCTGGAGCAGCAGGGCCGGTGGCGGGAGCTGGCGGTGGAGCTGGGCGAGATCTCCCAGCAGTACGCCGAGCAGACCCGCGTCCGTGACCACACCCGCAGGGCGTTGACCACCCGGATACGACGGTGTGAGGCGCTGGTGCGGGCCGGGCTGGTCGAGCAGGCCGAGGCGGAGATGACCTGGCTGCTCGACCTGTTGGTGGAGGCGGAGGGCCCGGACGGTGAACTGGCCGGGCAGTTGCGGCGCAGCGTGGCGACCGCGCTGCGGGACACCGACCGATGACCCCACCACTGACCCGCAGCAGCGACGAGGCGCACCTGTACATGGGGCTGCACCCGTGCGTGTGCGGCGAGACGGATTTCGGTACCACGAGTTCGGTGGCCGAGGACGGCGGTGGATGGCTGGTCCGCTACACCGGCCGGTGCGTGGAGTGCGGCCGTGACCGCAGCTTCGAGTTCCGCCAGCCGGAACACCTCGTGGTACCGGCCGACGGTGCCTGGGCGGCGTTCTGGTCGCAGCGGGGCCGGCAGGTCCGCGACGCTCAGCCCGGGCGGTTCCGCCGGCTGCGGCTGGAGGCGGCCCGGGACACCTACCGCGCACTGCTCGCCGAGCTTCCGGTACCCGGTCCGGCGGACTGACCAGGATGCGGATGGTCGATACGATGAGTGGAGTTGCAGCCCGTGACCAGTGGCGGAGGGTCGCGCCGAGCCCGATTGTGGTGGTGGGATGAGCAGGCGTGAGATCTTCGCCGCGTTCGTCTACAGCAAGATCGTGGAGAATCCCGAGTATCGTTTCGATCTTGACCTGCCGGCGTGGGTCCGGGACCGCATGGCCCGCGCGGGCCTTGCCCTGACAGTTCACGACCAGGCGGGTCCGGCGCAGGGGCTGGATCGGCTTCCGCTGATGACCTCGGAGCTTCTGGGGCTGCCCGTGGTGGTCCGGGGTCGTGATGAACGGGACACCTACCGGGCCCTCATCCTGGTCCTGGGACGGACCGGCTTCTTCCGAGCGGCCGATGAGGAATTCGAGCGTCGCTTCGCGACGTGTTTCCGGGACATCTGCGATGCGCTCGATCCGGACTACGCCTTCCTGAACCCTGTGCCGGTCGAGAACATCCCGGAGTTCCTCCTCGATGTGGACATGGAGCTGTCCGGTCTGGACGTGGCTGAGCTGCTCGGCTTCGGGTTCCCGCTGTGGTACGCGGCCGGGTCGCTGTCGAGGAATCTGCCTGAGTCGAGGTTGACGGGGCCGTCGGCGGAGCTGCCCTCCGAGCATGGGGTGGTGATGTTGGCCGGTGGGGCGCCGACCGGATGGCTGTCGGGGGCGGCGCCCGAACCGGGCCACCGCGCACCCGAGGCGGCCGGTGGCCCGCGTCGGACGGTGCCTGACGAGCAGGTACGGCAACTGGCCGCGGCACTGGCCGCGCTCCGGCCGTCCTGGTCCGCGGCCGACGCGCCCCGGGTGGCGGAGCAACTGGGCTGGTCGGTGGCGTCGGGGGCGGGCACCGGGGGTCTGGTGGCCCGTACCGGGTTGGCGCCGTTCGACGGCCTTGCCGACCTCCGGTGCTCGGGGGCTGTGCTGAACCAGATCGTGGTGCGGCTGAGCGACGGGGAGAAGGAACCGACTCCCGGGTTCGACGACTACCGGTCGACGGTGTTCGCGCGGGCGGCACGGACCGTGACCGGGGAGCTGGGCGAGCCGTCCGAGCGTCGCCCCGGACGCAGCCCCCAGATCCGCTGGTCGGTGCCGGGTGGTCAGCTGCGGCTCTCCGACGGCGGTGTGTTCGTGGAGCTGTCCCTGTCGTCCGACCGGTTTGCCGCGATCCTCGACGCCGAGGTCGCTGACGACGACATCACCGAGGACTGGCCGGGTGAGCTGGCATGACGTACGAGCCGGTCACCTGGGAGGCGTTGGATGCCGGCCTGCGCACCGTGCTGCGTGAACTGACCGCCGGTACGGTGTTGCAACTGTTCGAGGTGGCGCGCATCGACGTCTGCCTCGCCCAGTTCTGGCAGACCGAGGACCGGTTGACCGCCGAGCTGCCCGCGCCCGAGCTGGTACGCGACGTTGCCCACGCCGGGGCCCGGTTCTCGGAGTTCGGCTGGGCGCCGGACCCCAGCGGCACCTGGCGACTCGTCCTGGACTGGCCCGCGCTGCCGGAGGAGTACCGGCGGTTGGCGGTGTCGGTCCTGGGTGTGCTGCGGGACGTGCTGGGCGTGGATGATCCGGAAGGCATGGCGTACTCGGCCTGGGCTGCGCAGGACGGTACCCGGGTGACGCTGCCCCGGCTTGGTCTGGATGCCGTCCAGGTCACCTACTACGCGCGGCTCGGCCCCGGCGACATCCCCCAGCAGCCGAAGGGTCTGTCACGCCGCATCCGGGCCGGCTACCGCACCCGGGACGAGGCGCTGGACCGGACCGGCGAGTGGCGCGTCACCGAGACGGTGCACCGGGCCGAACTCCGCGAGCTGGGCGAAGACCGGCTGGTACCCCTCGAGGAGGCGCTGGCCGCACAGGTGGCGGTGGACTGGCGGCGGCACGTACCGACGCAGGCGGCTGATCCTTCTCCGGCGGTGGAACTGCGCTGGGCCAGTGCGCCCGAGCTGCGCCGGGACGAACTCGCCGAGGTGGCACTGCGGGAACGCCCCCGGCTGCACGGCTTCGACCGTGCTGCGGTCGCCGGCTACCTGCGGGGTGCGCCGGTCGCGCTGTCCGCGATGGGGTTGGGCGCCGACGTACTGGACCCGTCCGCCGCCGAGGTCGTGCCGATGAACATCCGTACGGACGGCACCTGGGTCTGGTCGGAGGCCCTCGCCTACTTCGCCGAGCGGTACGGCATCGCGCCGGAACCGGCGTTCCTGGCGCACCTGAAACGCAACGAATACCGCTGCCCGGCCGTGGACGAGCAGACCCTGATGCGGGCCGCCCGACTGCGCTGAGGGTCGGCGGAGCCGCAGGCGCCGACCGTCGTCGGCCGCCCGCATGCACAGCCGAAGGGCGGCCCGGATCACTCCGGACCGCCCGTCGTCGTGCTGGAGCTGGTGACTACTCGACCCGCTCGCCGTTGCCGGCGTGGAAGATGTGCGGGGTGCTCTGCGGCTTGAGGAAGACGGTGTCACCCATGCTCGGGGTGTTGCGCCCCTCGGTACGGATGACGAACTGCTCCTCGTTGCCGTCCAGGTCGGCGCGGCCGTAGACGAACGCGTCGGAGCCGAGCTCCTCGACCAGGTCGACGGTCATGCTGATGCCGCCCTCGTTCTCGCTGACCAGCTTCACGTCCTCGGGCCGGAACCCGACCGTGACCTGGCCGTCCGCACCCTCGGAGGCCTTGGCGACCTGCTCGCGGGTCAGCGGGACGGAGAAGCCGCCCAGTACGGCACCGGCCTCGCCGAGCTTGACGGTCTTGATGTTCATCGCGGGCGAGCCGATGAACCCGGCGACGAACACGTTCTGCGGAGTGTCGTACAGCTCGCGCGGGGTGGCGACCTGCTGGAGCAGGCCGTCCTTGAGTACGGCGACCCGGTGGCCCATGGTCATGGCCTCGGTCTGGTCGTGGGTCACGTACACCGTGGTGGTGCCGAGCCGGGCCTGCAACGCGGCGATCTGCGAACGGGTCTGTACCCGCAGCTTGGCGTCGAGGTTGGACAGCGGCTCGTCCATCAGGAAGACCTGCGGTTCACGTACGATCGCGCGGCCCATCGCGACCCGCTGACGCTGACCGCCGGACAGCGCCTTCGGCTTGCGGTCCAGGTAGCCCTGCAGGTCGAGCAGCGCGGCGGCCTCCTTGACCCGGCGCTCGATCTCGGTCTTGGGCGTCTTGCGCAGTTTGAGGGCGAACGCCATGTTGTCGAACACCGTCATGTGCGGGTAGAGCGCGTAGTTCTGGAAGACCATGGCGATGTCGCGGGCCTTGGGCGGAAGGTTCGACACGTCCTTGCCGTCGATCAGGATCGCGCCGCGGTCGACGTCCTCCAGGCCGGCGAGCATCCGCAGCGAGGTGGACTTTCCGCAGCCGGACGGGCCGACCAGGACGAGGAACTCCCCGTCGCCGATGTCCAGGTTGAGCGCGTCGACGGCCGGCGTGGTGGAACCCGGGTAGATCCGGGAGGCGGCGTCGTAGGTGACTGTTGCCATGATGAAGCGTCCTTTCACCGGCAGGTACGTGCCGGACGATCCGTAGTGAAAGACGGACAGCACCCACTCGCCGTGGGTGTGTTCCAGACAACATAGCGGGTGGTCTGATCGATGGCCAGACCACGTACGGCTGGTGCCGCGCCGGTGACCAGCGGTGGACAGCGTAGGATTCCAGGCGACCCGCCACGCTGTGGGTCAATGCCGGCGTGGCGCAACTGGCAGCGCAACCGCCTTGTAAGCGGTAGGTTGCGGGTTCGAGTCCCGCCGCCGGCTCCACCCAGCCGCCGGGCCTCCGGAGCAGTCAAGATCCGCGGGAGTGGTCGCTGTGCCGTTCGCGGTAGAGGCTTCGCTGTCGGCCTACTGATGACAGCAGGCTCCCGCCCATGCGGGGCGGAAGCCTTCTACGGGCTGCTGCATTGCCCGCTGGGAGGTCACGAGATTTTTTGCGTAGCATTGCGAAGGATCTGACCTGACGAAGACAGGAGGCGCGGGAGATGTTTCCGCCAGAACTGACCCGTGCCTTGTGGCGCAAGAGCAGCCGATCCGGCTCGACAGGGAACTGTGTCGAGGTCGCGCGACAACCTTCCCGGGATCGTGGCCGTGCGTGACAGCAAGGACCCCGAGGGCGCTGCGTTGATCGTCGACCCGGTTGCCTGGCAGGCGTTCACCCGCTCCATCGCTGAGTAGTACTGAAGAGCCTTGGCCCACCACGGGCCGGGGCACTTCCTCAGCTGATGAAGTCCCTCAGACCTCCGAGCGTCCCACTACGGACTGGCCGCCCCCTTTGGCAGCCAAGATCCGCAGCAGTGGTCGCCCTGCCCTGGTTCTTGCCCGAAATGTTCCGGGCAGTCGGCCCGCCGCCCCGGATCTTCGGGCGTCGCGCAGCCTGCCGGGGCGGTGGTCAGGCGGGGAGGTACCCCCAGGCACGGCAGAACTTGTGCAGCGGTTCCGGTACGTCGTCGATCGACGGCAGTTCGCGTGGCGGCTGCGGCCGACCGGACTGGATCTTGCCCGACCAGTCGCCCAGGCCGCGCTTGAAGCGCGTGTGGCCGCGCTCGCCGTACTCGACCATGGCCGGTTCCCACTCCACCCCGATGTACTCGCAGAGGCGGCGGGTCTGTTCGGCCGGGTCGGTGGTCAGATCCTCGTACCGCACGTCGATGCCGGTCACGTTGTGCCGGGCCTCCTCCAGTTTCGCGGCGTAACGCAGCACGTCGGCGGTGACCTCGTCGGTGGTCTTGTCCGGCTGGGCATCCTGCCACGACTCGAAGATCGAGCCGGGATGGCGCAGCAGGAAGATGAAGCGGGCGTCCGGCCAGGTCGCCTTCAACCGCCGGTACATGAAGACGTGGTACGGAGTCTTCTCGACCAGGATCTTCTTGCCGCTGTCGCGCAGCATGCGGTCCAGGAACCGGTCCCAGGTCATCCGGGTCAGTTCCTCGTTGTCCAGCCCGGCCTCCTTGACCGCCTGTTCGGCGTACCAGCTGTCGGTGGCGGAGACGATGTTGCCCAGGTGCAGTTCGTGCGGGGCGAACAGCTGGGAGTGACTGTCCAGGATCACCCGTAGCAACGTGGAGCCGCTGCGGATCGAGGACAGGATGAAGACCGGGGCGCGTAGCAGGCGATCGCTCTCCACCGTCCGGCGGGCACCGGTGGCGGGACCGGTACGGACGATCTCGTACCCGGTCGTGCGCTGCAGGGCCCGGTTCACCGTGCGCTTGACGTTCATCGCGGGCGAGGCTAGCGGATTTTGCTGTCCTCTAACGCTGCGATTACCTGGGTGTTTCATATCACCGGTGCGTACCGTGCCATCCCCATCACCATCTGCACCTGCGCGGTTCGGTTCGGTGTCGATGCCGGTCACGGCCGGTGGCGGCGATCCGGACGACTGTCGGCGCACCGGAGCCGGAAGCGGGACGGCCGGGCGGAAAGCGCGTGCTCGTTACCATCGGCACTATGCCCTCCATCACACCGTCGTTGCCGAACCCACCGTGGCGGGTGCCGAGGCGGGCCGAGCACCGGCACATCGTGGTGTGCGGGGCCAACCAGTTGACCTACCGGGTGGTGGAGGAGCTGGTGACCCGGCACGGGGAGTACGTGACGGTGATCGTGCCGTCCCGGACCACCAACCGGGCGCCCGACATCGCCGCCCTGGACAAGGTGCGGATCGTCGTCGCCGAGCGACTGGACAGCAAGGCCTTCCAGGACGCCAAGCTGGGCCGGGCAAGGTCCCTGGCACTGGCCGCCGACGACGACGTGGGCAACCTGCACGCAGCGCTGCGGGCGCAGGAGTTCAACCGCAAGCTGCGGCTGGTCATCCGGATGTCCAACCGCAACCTGCGCGACCGGGTGCACGAACTGTTCGCCGACTGTACGGCGCTGTCCGACGCGGCCACCGCCGCGCCGGCGTTCGTCGCCGCCGCGCTGGACCGGCCCGCTCCGGTACGGCTCCCCAACCGCACGTTCGTCGTCGCACGACGCAAGAGCGTGTCCGTCGACCGGGTGGTGTGCACCCTCGCCACCAACACCAGCGACCCGGCCGGACCCCGGCTGCTGCCGGACAGCGACGAGCCCGAGGACCTGGTCCTCGCCACCGCCGACGGCCAGCGCGAACCGGTACGGGAGGACTGGGAGGAGGCGTCCGAGGACGACCGGCCGCACCGTGGCCTGGCCCGTACGATCGGCGACGCGCTGCGACGTAACCTGCGCCGCAGCCTGGCGATCGTGGCCGCCGTACTGCTCGGACTGATCCTGCTCGGCGTGCCTCTGCGGGTACTGCTGCTGCACCAGTCGGTGGGCTTCGCCGTCTACGCCTCGGTACTCACCATCGCCGGTGCCGGTGACCCCGACGCGCACTTCAGCGGCCTGGAGCAGTGGATCCAGTCGATCACCATGATCGCCGGCATCGCGCTGGTGCCGACGGTCACCGCCGCCCTGGTCGACTGGGTCACCGCCGCGCGGCTCACCGTCGCGGCCCGCAGTCGGTCGCTGCCGCGTACCGGGCATGTCATCGTCACCGGACTCGGCAACGTCGGCTCCCGGGTGATCCGGCAGCTCGACGACATGGGTCACCGGGTGATCGCGGTCGAGCAGAGTGACCACGGTCCCGGTGTCGACTTCGCCCGCCGCCGCGGCATCCCGCTGATCATCGGCGACGCGACCCGGCCAGCCACCCTGGCCCGCGCGCACGTCAACAGTTGCCGCGCGCTGGTCGCGGTCACCAGCAACGACGTGACCAACCTGGAGATCGCCCTGAACGCCCGGGCCCGGCGACCCGAGCTGCGCGTGGTGCTGCGGCTGTTCGACGCCGACCTGGCCGCCCGGGTACAGGAACACTTCGGCATCACCATCTCCCGTAGCGTGCCGTACCTCGCCGCCCCGGCCTTCGCCGCGGCTCTGGTGGAACGCCAGGTCACCAACACCATCCCGGTGGGTCGCCGGGTACTGGTCATCGCCGAGATCCCGGTCAACGCCCGCGCACCGCTCGCCGGCCATCCGGTCCACCAGCTGCACGAGGCGGGCGAGTCCCGGATCATCGCGGTCCGCGGCAGCGGGAAAGGCGGCCGCTGGCAGTGGAACCCGGAGAACAACCGGGTGGTGCAACCCGACGAGCGGCTGATGGTTCTCGCGACCCGTACCGGCCTCGGCCGCATCCTCACCCTCAGCGACGAGCAGCCGCCGACCGGTTCCGACGGCTGATCTCCGTTGCCGGTCCGGTGCGTGTCGCGCTACACCGGGCGGGGAACCCGTCCGGCTGGCAGGCTGTTCCCATGTTGCCGTGGCAGAGGGAGATGGCCGGCGCCATCGACGAGCATGTCTTCGACAGTGAACTGCTGCGGGGCAATCCGTTGGGCGATGCGCACCAGCGTCCGCTGTGGGTGTACCGACCACCCGGGTACGACAGCGGCGACCGGCGTTACCCGGTGGTGTACGTGATCCAGGGCTATACCGGGCATCTGACGATGTGGCGCAACCGTACGCCGTTCCGCCAGCCGTTCCCGGAACTGGCCGACGCGTTGTTCGCCCGCGAGGAGGCACCGCCGGTACTGGTGGTGTACGTGGACGCCTGGACCGCGTACGGCGGAAGCCAGTTCGTCGACTCGCCGGGCACCGGCCGGTACCTGTCGTACCTGTGCGACGAGGTGGTGCCCTGGGTGGACGCGCACTACCGGACCGTCGCCGACGCCGGCCACCGGGCGATCACCGGCAAGTCGTCCGGCGGGTACGGCGCGATGGTGCTGCCGATGCTGCGCCCCGACGTGTTCGGCGCGTTGGCCACACACGCCGGGGACGCCCTGTTCGATGTGTGCTACCGGGCGGATTTCCCGCGGCTGGCGCGGATCCTGCGCGACTCGTACGACGGTTCGATCGAGGCGTTCCTGACCGACTTCCGTACCCGGCTGCCGATGACCAGGCGGACCGACGGGGACCTGATCATGATCTACGGGGTGGCAGCGGCCTATTCGGCCGACGAGGACGGCACGGTGCGGTTGCCGTTCGATGCGTACGGCCGGGTCGTACCGGAGGTCTGGGAACGCTGGCTGTCCCTGGACCCGGTGGTGATGGCCGGTCAACCCGGGTACGCCTCGGCACTGCGGTCACTGCGCGCGGTCTGGATCGACGCCGGTACTTCGGACGAGTTCTACCTCGACGTCGGTGCCGGCGCATTCCACGACGCGATCCGGGCCGCCGGTGTGTCCGACGACCGGATCCACTACGAACTGTTCGACGGCGGTCACGGGGGCATCGAGTACCGCTACCCGCTGGCGCTGTCCTGGCTGGCCCACCGCCTGACCCGTACGTGAGTTACGCGTACCGATGGCCGCACCGCGGGGGAGTGCATTTTCCCCGAATCGGCACTATGTACCTTCCTGCGAAGGGTGCATTCGGGAAAAATGCACCTTTCGGCATGGTGCTGGTGACCATTTTCCCCGAATGCGCCTTTCCGTAAAAGGTACATAGCGGTCATTCGGGGAAAATGCGCAGTGGTGGCGCGGTCAGTACGCCAGGCGGGCGATCCGCGCCTTGACCCCGGACGCCCAGCAGGAGTGGTGGGCGCACTGGACCGCGTCGTAGCTGGTGGTGTCGAAGCTGGTCCAGGTGCTGCCGGCGTCGGCGGACAGGTCACTGCCGGTCGGCCCGACGGCCAGTACGGTGTGGCCGTCGCGCCAGGCAGCGCCGGAACGGTACTGGCCGGGCGCGTGCGCGTCGTCGGTCAGTGGCCAGGTCCGGCCCCCGTCACCGGTGTGCGCCAGGGCGTGCGGTGCGTCGTCGGGCTTCAGGTAGTCGCCGCCGATGGCGATGCCGTGGGCGGGGTCCCGGAAGGCCAGCGAGAAGATCCCGGCGGAGGGGGAGCTGGGGATTCCGGTCTCGACGTAGTGCCAGGTCCGGCCGCCGTCGTCGGAGCGGTACACGCGGCTCGCGGCACCGCCGCCGGATGCCAGGTACGCGGTGTGCCCGCTGGCGACCAGGCAGGTACCGCTGGCCGCGAAGCCGGCCTCGCCGGGCTGTGCGGCGGGCATCCCGGCGGACGGCTGGGTCCGCCAGTGGTGTCCACCGTCCGATGTGGACAGAATGCGGAACCTGCCGTCGACCGGGTCGGACACGGCCAGTCCATGCCACCGGTCGTAGAAGGCGGTGCAGTCGTAGAACGCCGCCGGGTCGGTGTTGCGGAACGCCAGGTTCCAGTGCCGGCCGCCGTCCTCGGTGACGTAGATACGGGACGCGTCACCTTCTCCGATGGACAGTGCGACGGCGTGCAGCGGGCCGGTCGCCTCGATGTCCCGGAACTCCAGGCCGGCCGCGTCGGGTGGGGTGACGGTCTGCCAGTGCCGGCCACCGTCGACGGTCCGTACCACCAGGCCGTCCGTGCCGTCGGTGCCCGCGGCCCAGGCGACGCGCGCGTCGACCGCCGCCAGTCCCCGGAATTCGCCGGTGCCGGTACGTACCACCTGCCAGTGCGGCGTGCCCGGACCGGCCGACGCCGGAGCGGTGGCGGTCAGGCCGGCGGCGGTCGCGAGGGCGACGGCGCCCACTACCCGGAAGATCCTCATGGTCAGGAAACCTACTGGTTTCCGGGCCGCTGGTCGAGCCTCTGTTCGCCGGTGCTGTGCCCGCCGCCGGTGGGCACGCGGCGTCAGCCGCGGGCTGCCGGGCGGACCGAGCCCGGATCGGCGTACTCGTCGTCGGCTTCGGCCTCGGGCCCGTCGATCCCAGGGGCGGCCAGGTCGTCATCGTCGCCGTCGGCGCCGAGTACCGCCTGCTCGTCGCGTCGATGGGACAGCACGTTGTCCAGAAAGGAGATCAGCGCGATGTGCATGCCGACATCCAGCCCGGCCTCCTCGGACATGTACCACCGGTGGTCCAGTAACTGGTGGAACAGTTCTGGCGCCTCCAGCTTGCCGCACATCTCGGCCGGTACCGCCCGGATGACCGGTTCGAACACGTCGGTCAGCCAGTGCGCGGCGGCGATCTGCTCGTCGTCGATGTCGTTGGCGACCCGGTAGGTGTCCAGGTCGTTGAGGAGCCGGCGGGCCTGGTTCTCCTCGGCGTCCAGCGCGGTCAGCGCCTGCAGCCGGCGACTGTGGTGGCCGGCGTCCACGACCTTGGGCCGCACCCGGTACGAGTCGCCGGCCTCGGCGGTGTTCATCGACATCTCGGCGACGTCGAAGCCCAGGTCGTTGAGCCGCCGGATCCGTGACTCCAGCTTGTGCCGTTCCCGGCGCCCGATCACCTGCTCGTAGGTGATCTCGTGCCACAGTCCCTCGTACCGGTCGACGACCTGCTCGGACACCCATTCCGGGTCGATCGACGGGTGCAGGTACCCGCCGGCCTCCAGGTCGAGGGCCTCGCCGAAGATGTTGACCCGGGCGAGTTCCAGGTCCTCGTCGCGCTGACCGTTGGACAGCTGGTTGTGCAGCGCGCCGGTCTCCGCGTCCACCAGGTAGGCGGCGAAGGCGCCGGCGTCGCGGCGGAACAGGGTGTTGGACAGCGAGCAGTCACCCCAGAAGAAGCCGGTGAGGTGCAGCCGGACCAGCAGCGCGGCCAGCGCGTCGAGCAGCCGGTTCATCGTCGCCGGCCGCAGGGTGTGGCTGAACAGGGCACGGTACGGCAGGGAGAACTGCAGGTGCCGGGTGATCAGTACCGGGTCCAAGGGCTGGCCGTCGGCGGCGCGCCGGTCATAGCCGATCGCGACGCCCTGTACGGCCGGTGCGTCGAGCCGTTCCAGCCCACGCAGCAGGCCGTACTCCTTCTCCGCGACGCGCTGGCCGGTCTCCTTGACCGCGTAGACGACGTCGCCGAGCCGGACGAACCGTACGACGTGCCGGGAGATGCCGCGGGGCAGCGCGACCAGCCAGTTGGCCGGCCACTGTTCCAGCGGCAGCTCCCACGGCAGGTCGAGCAGGGCCGGATCGGTGAGCGCGGACGTGATCTGCACGCCTCACAGCATGCCGCGCCCGACCCGCCCGGTCAGCCCGTCAGTTCAGTGAACATCGTCGCCCTGACGTGACTTAGCTGCTAAGAGTAGGTATCGCCTCACTCACAGCATCGGCCCGTTCGACCCGCTCGTTATCGACACGAAGAGAGGAGCGGTACATGACATGTCGTCGGTCAGTCCTGCTCGTCACCGGGCTCTGCGCGGTCGCCGCGCTGGCGGTGACGAGTGACACGCTCGCCGGAGTCCCCACAGGTGACAACCTGGTTGCTGCCGCGTCCAGCCATCGCGCTCTGCCGGGACGTACCGTCGGAGAGCTCTCCCGGCCGGTCGTACGGCACCCCGACCGGGGCGCCGTACGCGGCCCCGCCGGGTCGGTCGTCCGGCCCGGCGTCCGGACCACGACCAGTACCGTCACCGACGGCGCCTCCGGCGGTGAAGAGGCAGGTCGCCAGGAGAGTCTGGTCAGGCGGGTCAGCTACACGGGAGCCCCGCAGGTCACCTTCTCCTACCCGGGCGCCAGCTATGTGAAGGTGCACTTCACCCGGCTGCTGGTTCGGCCCGGCGACTGGGTCACCGTCACCGACCCGGCCGGCGCCCAGCGCTACACCTACCACGGTGACCCCCGGCTGCTCCCCGTACGCGGAGACTCCCCGGTCACCGACAGCGGTCCGGGCGGCTTCTGGGCCATGTCGATCACCGGCGACACCGCCCTCGTCACGCTGCACCGGTCGCTGCCCGGACCCGGAACCGGCACGCTCGGGGTCGACGTCGACCGGGTCGCGCACGGCTTCACCGCCGCGGAACGGTCCGTACGCGCGCACGACGAGCGCATCGCGGACAACCGGCAGCCGGAGAGCCTCTGCGGTCAGGACGACAGCCGGGACGCGGTCTGCTACCGCACCCAGGACCCGGTCGCCTACCAGCACAGCCTGCCGGTGGCGCGGCTGCTGATCAACGGCACGACGCTGTGTACGGCGTGGCGGCTCACCGCCGACAACCGGATGATGACCAACAACCACTGCATCTCCGGGCAGTCCGACGTCCGCAACAGCGAGGTCTGGTTCAACTACCAGTGCTCGGTCTGCGGCGGAAAGAGCACCGAACCGGTCACCAAGGTGCCCGGCGGCGACCTGGTACGCACCGACCCGACCCTCGACTACGCGCTGTTCACCGTGGCGAACTTCGCCGCCGTGCAGCGGTTCGGGTACCTGAACCTGGACCCCCGGCTACCGCGCACCGGTGAAGAGGTCTACATCCCGCAGCATCCCGAAGGCGAACCGACGAAGCTGTCCGTCAGCTCGGACGCCGATCCCGCCGCCGTCTGCCGGATCGACATGGCGGAGATCGACGGGTACGCGGCGCGTTCCGACACCGCGTACCGATGCGACACCGAGCCCGGTTCGTCCGGATCGCCGGTGATCTCCCGGCAGACCAACGCCGTACTCGCCATCCACCACCTCGGCGGCTGCCCGAACAGCGGCGTACGGATGGACCTGATCTACGCGCAGATCAGGAACCTCCTCTGAGAACCGCGCCCCGGTAACCGACGGCCCGGACCTCCCGATCCGGAGCCCGGGTCGTCCGGGCACACCGGGTTCAGGTACCCCGGCCGCCACCCGGGCGGCACGGGTACCGTCAGTGCCGACAGAACGCAGGCGGCCGGTGAGGGGAACGCATGATCCGCCCCGCACCACCCGACGGCCGAACCGCCCGGCCCGTCCCGTCGCCATGGCGGTGACCACCACCGCGCCACCCCGGCAACAGCCGCAACTGCGGCCGGCCGGCTGGTGGGTCGAAGCGGTACTGCTCGCCGTGTTCGTCGCTCTCACCGTCGCGCTGGCCCGCCACGGCCCGCTGACCAGCCTCGACCTCGCACTCCGGGACTGGTCCGACGCACACCGGCCCGTCCCGCTCTACTGGATCGCGCGGGTCGTCAACTTCCTCGGCAACGGTGGCCCGATCATGACCGCCACGCTGCTGCTGTCCTTCCTGCTGGCCTGGCGTCAGCGCAGCGTATGGCCCATCTTCCCGCCCGCCGCCGTGGCCGTCCTCAGCGTGATCGTCATCGTCCCGCTCAAACGCCTGACCGACCGGCCCGCCCCGCACTACTACGGCTCCGTCGACGCGTTCAGCGTCTCCGGCCAGGAGTCGTACCCGTCCGGGCACCTGCTCAACACGATCATCTGGTACGGCGTACTGGCGCTGCTGCTCGCCCCGTACCTGCCGCCCCTGGCGCGCAGACTGATCCGGATCCTGCCACCCGTCCTGGTCTTCGCGAGCACGATCTATCTCGGCTTCCACTGGTTCACCGACGACGTCGCCGGACTCGCACTGGGCATCGTGCTGTACCGGCTCGTGGTCAGGTTGCGGCGATATGGCCTCTCTCGCTTCGCTCGTTCGGCGGACGCCGGCGCTTGACCGGCCGGTCGAAGAGCGGGGCCATGTTCCAGCGGGTGACCAGGCGGTGGTGGGCGGCGTGTAGTTCGTGGAGGAGGCGGGGGGAGCCGGCGCTGGGGGCCGGGCCCAGTGCGGCGCGGATGGTATCGGCGGCGGCCTCCGGTTCGCCCGCGCAGGAGTAGGCGTCGGCGAGCCGGGACTGCAGGAGCAGGGCGTGCCGACGGTCGGTGGGATCCAGTCGCAGGGTGTCGGTGAGTTGGTCGATGGCCCGCCGGCCCAGCTCCGGACGGTCCAGCGCGACCGCAAGATCGAGACTGATGGTGCCCTCGGCGATGCCGAGCTTCTTCGCCGCCTCGGCTTGGCTGAGCCAGGCTGGTGCACCGCCCGGGCCGGTGTCGTCCAGCAGGTCCCGGGCCTTACCCAGCAACCGGGTACTGTCCTGGTCCGCACCGGTCAGCGCGCTGCCGCGGGCCTCGGCGAGGATGGCCCAGGCCCGTACCCGGGGTCCGAGGCGGGTGCCGACCTGCGCGATCTGGGCCCGGTCGATGGTGGTCTGCGCATCGCGCTCCCAGCAGGAGACGGCCGCCTGCATGGTGGCCAGTTCGCTGGCCAGTTCGTGGTTGGCGGCGGCCCGCGCCCAGCCGCAACCCCACTCGAACCAGGCGGTGGCGTCGGCGTACGCGATGCTGTCGAACCGCAACCAGCCGAGCAGCCCGGCGTGCCGGGCCGCGAGTTCGAGCAGTACGGCGTCCTGGTGCCGGGTGGCGGTGCCGCGCCAGCGCAGCAGCCGGCGCAACTGGTGTTCCATCGGCGGGATGAGGGCCGCGGGCTCGACCGTGCAGGCGGCGGTCTCGTACGCGGTGAACAGGCTGGCGAAGGCGTGCAGTTTCTCGTCGGTGACCACGTCCGGCTCGCCCGGTTCGGCCACCGGTTCGCTCGGCGGTAGCCCGGCCACCAGTGCCAGGGGTTCCGCGATCGGTGCCGGCACCCCGATGGTGGGGGTGGCGGTCAGTACGGCCGAGGGTCGGTCGGTCGCCGCCGGCTCCGCAGCGGCCGGTTCGGCAGCGTCCGATTCCCGGGGCTGTTCGGCCAGCAGCGGCCAGAGCGCGGCCAGTTCGCCGCCGGTGCCGAGCGTCTCGTCGCACAACTCGGCCAGTTCGCGGGGCGGCCAGCGCTCGCCGGTCTCCACCTTGCTGATGTGGGAGTGGTCGTACCCGACCTGGTGTCCCAGTTCCGCCTGGGTCAGCCGGCCCTTCTGCCGCCAGTGCCGCAGCCGCCAGCCGAAGTAGGCGAGCAGCGAGCTCGACGGACTGAGCTTCCGCCGTGTGCGGGCCATCCGGTCCACCTCCCAGACCACACCGGATAGAACACTCACCGGGGTGGTCGGAGGTGGACCGGAGTCCGCGGCGGCACTGTGCCGCCACAACGCTGACCGGGTCCCCGGTGGGGGTTCCCCTACAGCGTGTGGTGTTGGTCCGCGACCGTCAACCGTCGGCTGAGTTGTGTGCCGGCCACGGTATAGCTCTTGTTCAACTTCCGGCTGCGGCGAGGGTCCAGACCGCGTTGGCGATCGCGTCCGCGTTGTTGTGCAGCGCGGTGTCGTCGATGTTGTCCGCAGTGTCGCATGACCGGTGGTAGCAGGCGTCGAACGCTTCGCCCTGGGTGCCGCCCCAGTTCTGTGCCTGGGCGGCGGTCTTGATGTAGTCGGCGCCGGAGAACAGGCCGCCGACCGGGATGCCGACCCGGTCGAACGGGGCGTGGTCGCTGCGACCGTCGCCTTCGGTCTCCGGCTCGGTGACGATGCCCAGCCCGTCGAAGTACGTGGTGAACAGCTGCTGCAGGGCGGCGTTGTCGTCGTAGACGAAATAGCCGGGGTTCGGGGAGCCGGTCATGTCGAAGTTCAGGTACCCGGTGATCTTCGTACGCTCCGCGCTGGGCAGGTTGTCCACGTAGTACTCGGAGCCGAGCAGGCCCAGTTCCTCGCCGCCCCACCAGGCGAACCGTACGGTGACGTCGGGTTGTGGGTGCGCTGCGGCGAACGCCGCGGCCACCGCGAGGATCGAGGCGGAGCCGGAGCCGTCGTCGTTGATGCCGGGGCCGGCCTCGACGCTGTCCAGGTGCGCGCCGATCATCACGACCCTGCTCGGGTCCTTGCCGGGCAGCTCGGCCAGCACGTTGGAGCTGGTACCGGATCCGGTGTCGAACTGCTGGGTGCTGACCGTGTAGCCGGCGGCCTGCGCCTGCTGGCTGACGTAGTCCACCGATGCCTGGTAGCCGGGTTGGCCGTCGGCGCGGTTGCCGCCGTTGGCGTCGGCGATCGACTGGAACTGGGTCAGGTGCGCCTTGATGTCGGCGAGCGGGATGTCCGGCGCGGCCGACACCGCGTGCCGAGCGGAGCTGTGTACGGGGATTCCGGTACGGGCCGGGCTGGCGACCGCGGTGGAGCTGCCCATGCCCAGGGTGCCGACCGCTACGACGGCGAGAGTGGCCAGTGTCCGTTTCATCGGCGTTGCCTTTCCACGACGGGGACAAAGAAGGCGGGTGCATCACCTGTCGGTGATGCACCCGCCTGCCGTGCGATGGTCAGCTGACGGACACTGCGGTCCAGGCGGCTGCGACCGCGTTGTACTCGGCGCCACCCTGGCCGTACAGGTCGGCCGCCGACTTCAGCGTGTCGATCCGGGCCTGGGCGTACGTCTCGTTGCTGTTGTAGTACACGTCCAGCGCGTGGTACCAGATCTTCGCGGCCTTGTCCCGGCCGATCCCGGTCAGGCTCGAGCCGTCGCAGGTCGGGCTGCTGCCGTAGGCGGTGTCGCCACTGCCCTCGGCGAGCAGGAAGAAGAAGTGGTTGCCGACACCGGAGGAGTAGTGCGGGTCGGACTGCGGTACCGCGGAGGACCAGCAGTTGAACGAGGCGCCGTCCTTGTTGGGGTCGTACATGTAGCGCAGCGGGGTCCCGTCACCGTTGATGTCGATCTTCTCGCCGATGTCGTAGTCGCCCGGGTCCTGGGCGTTGTTGGCGGAGAACTCGACCATGGTGCCGAAGATGTCGCTGTTGGCCTCGTTGATGCCGCCGACGTCGCCGGAGTAGCCGAGCGAGGCGAGCGCTTCCGCGACACCGTGCGACATCTCGTGACCCGCGACGTCGATCTCGACCAGCGGCGCGTTGTTGCCCGCGCCGTCGCCGTAGGTCATCTCCGAGCCGTCCCAGAAGGCGTTGACGTAGTTGTCGCCGTAGTGGACCCGCGACGGAACGCCCTGGCCGTCACCGAAGATGCCGTTGCGGCCCTGCTCGTTCTTGTAGTAGTCGAAGGTCAGCGCGGCGCCGTAGTGCGCGTCCACCGCGGCACTGGCGCGGTCGGAGTTGTTTCCGTTGCCCCAGTCGTTGTCCGGGTCGGAGAAGATGTCACACGTGCCACCGGTGCTGTTGTGCAGGTCGCAGGTGTAGCCGTTGCCGTGCGACGGGTCGGTCATCGTGTACGACGGCGTGGTGTCCAGCGGGACGTCGCCGACGAAGATGCCGTGACCGGTACCGGCCTCCTGCTCGATCTCGTCGTGCTGGCCGAGCACCTTGCCGGTGCTGGCGTCCACGATCACGTGCAGCTTGCTGGGGGTCTGGCCGTCCTTGGCCATCCCGGATACGACGGTCTCCCAGGCCAGCGCGGGGGTGCCCTGGGTCGCGTCGACGATCAGCTTCGGGGTGCCGGTGCTGCGGATCTTCGACCCGGTGAACGCCTTGCGGGATGCCGCCTGGGCCGCGTCGGTGCTCAACTTCGGGGATGTACCGACGGTGATCTTCTTGTCCTGCGCCACCGAGGCGCCGGCGTAGCTGCCGTTGGCCTTGTTGTGGATGATGAAGTCGCCGCCGACGACGGGCAGGCCGTGGTAGGTACGGGTGTAGCGGACGTGGGTGGCGCCGTTGGCGTCCTTGATGATCCGCTGGACGTGGTAGGTGTCGCTGGCGGAGGCGTGGATGGCCGCGCCGTGCGCGTCGATCGCCTGCGCGGCCAGCGCCGCGGGTGTCTGCGGGACGCCTGCCGGCCCGGCCGTCGCGGCCTGGGTGGAGGCAAGTCCGATGCCGGCGGCCAGCGCGGTGGCGCCGAGCCCGGCAAGAAGTCGTCGGTTCACGAACGTTCCTTTCGGCGAGGGGTATGGGCGGATGACGCGGTAGCAGGTGATCCCCGGATCCCGTGACAATTCGCCATACATGGGGGCTGCATAGGACGAACCATGCGGGTGTGAGCGCCGTTACGGAAGCCCAAACAAATCGACAGGCGTGATTGTCGATTTTTTCTAACTGGTTGTCATTTGTCCGAATACGTCGCGTAGCTATATGCGGTGAAAACTACCCATAATCCGCAAACTATCGACCGAGGTTATGGCCCTGCGGCGACGTCTCCGACAGCTCCGGCCGGCGCTGCGCTGGCCCCGGGAGGCGGCGCCGGCCCGCTCGCGCGACGGGCAGAACAGTCCCGGCCCCCGTCAACCTTCGGGGCGGACTCGACGTGGGAGAGGTGTGAGTACGCAAACGGACGCACATACCCCGGACGATGCCGGGTACAGCGCCTTCGTGCAGCGCGTCTGGGACCAGAACCTGCGGGTGGCCCGGCTGCTCAGCGGCGACGCGTACCGGGCGGAGGAACTGCTGCAGGACTGCCTGGTCAAGCTGTACCAGCGATGGCGCCGGGTGTCGCAGCGCGGGGATCCGCAGGCGTACCTGCGCCGGATGCTCGTCAACGGCAACATCAGCTGGTGGCGGCGGCACCGACGGGAGCACCTGGTGGCCGATTCGCCGGACCGGCCGGGGCCCGTCACCGCCGAACCCGGGCGGTACGACGACCTGAACGACGCCCTGCTCCTGCTGCCCCGGCAACAGCGGGCCGTCGTGGTGCTCCGGCACTACCTGGACCTCAGCGAGAAGGATGCCGCGGCCGCACTCGGCTGCGCCATCGGCACCGTCAAGGCCCACCACTCCCGGGCGCTGGCGCGACTGCGCACCCTGCTGCCCGTACCGACCGACACAGGAGGCGTCACATGAGCAACGAGCCGGACCGGCTCTCCCACGCACTGCGCGTACTGGCGGACCGGGAGGGAACGAGCACTCCGCCGGTGGAGTCGTTGCTGCGCCGGGGGCGCCGGTCACGCCGTAACCGTACGGTCGGCCGTTCGGCGGCCGTCGTCGGTGCCGTCGCGATCGTCGGTGCGGCAGCAGCGATCGGTGTCGGGAACAGCGGCACCGGGCAGGGTTCCCTACCAGGTGCGGACGGTCGTGGGCGCCACGGTACGGGTAGCGCGGCACCGGCGAGGTCCAGCCCGCCTCCGGCCACGTCCAGCCCACCCATGCGTCTGGTCGCCGCCATGCGCAAGACCAACGACACCAGTTTCCGGGTCAGGAGCTACGCCGACTACGACTCGCGGGCCGAGGACTGCACCGGCGGCTACGACCCGAAACGCCGGGTCAGCTGGATGGCCGTACCCAACGGCGAGGTGTACATCATCACCATCGGCGACGACATCTACGAGCGCTCGCCGACCGGCGCGGCCGGCTCGCACGAGTGGGCGAAGCTGGATCTCTCCCAGTACCCGAAGAGTCAACGGCCGCCCCTGGACTCGTTCTACTGTGGCGGAACCTCGGTGGCCAGGGCACAGGTGCTGGACGACATGCAGAAGGAGGGACCGATCCGCTACATCGGTCGTCGGACCAGGGACGGCAGGACGTTCGACGTCTACTCGGTCACCAGCACCCGGCCGGTGATCGGCGACGGCAGCTACGACACCACCCAGGCGTGGGTCAACGTGAAGTCCGGGTACGTCGAACAGCTGTGGTCCTGGGAGGCGCCCAAGGGCGCGAAGGCCGCACCGTCGGTCATCATCTACTCGCACTTCGGCGAACCGGTCACGGTACGACGTCCGACGAACTGATATCCGCCGGACCGGGCCCTGGCGCAGGTTCCGGCTCAGTCCTGCTGGGCCTGGAGCAGGACCGCGAAGCATCCTCGGCCCACCCCGGCGATCACACCGCTGTACACGTGCCCGGTGACCTGGGTGTACGCCGCGGGAACGGGCCCGTCGTCGGCCGGACCGCGCTCGTCGAAGTTGGTGTACCAGTCGGCGTCGGATCCGAGGATCTCCATCACCCGCGCGGCGGTCGAACGTGCCGCCGCGCGGGTGTGGCCGGGGACCTCGACCTCCCAGGCCAGATCCGTGGTCGCGAGGTGGCACAACAGCCCGGTGGCCTCGTCGGTGTCGGCGGGCCGCAGCGCCGCGCGGATCGCGGCCGGCCAGGGACCGCGTGCGTGGCTGGGGAAGTCGCGTTCGGCGTCCTGTGCGAGCAGGTGGATCTCGTCCGCGAGATGGTGCACGTCTGCGGTGGGGCCGCAGCGTACGTACACGTTGTCCAGGAACGCCGCGAGCGACGACAGGGACCGGTCCAGTTCGGTACGGGTCACCCGGCGAGCACGGTGAGGAAATGGGTGACCGTGTCGGCCATCGCGTCCCGGGCCGGGGCGAGGTACTTTCGCGGATCGACCAGCTTCCGGTCGGTGAGGGTGTCGCGTACCGCGTCGGTGAACGCGAGGTTCAGCGCCGTACCGATGTTGATCTTCACCATCCCGGCCCGGACCGCGGCGGCCAGCTCCTCGTCCGGTACGCCGGAGGAGCCGTGCAGGACCAGCGGTACGCCCACCGCCGCGCGCAGCCGGGCGATCAGGTCGTGATCCAGTGACGCGCTGCGGTCGGTCATCGCGTGCGACGAGCCGACCGCGACGGCCAACGCGTCCACCTTCGTCGCGGCCACGAAGTCGCGGGCCTGCGCCGGATCGGTACGCACCCCGGGCGCGTGCGCGCCGTCCTTGCCGCCGACCGCGCCCAGTTCGCTCTCCAGCCACAGGCCGTGCCGGTGGCAGAACTCCGCGGCCTCCCGGGTTGCCAGCAGGTTCTCCGCGTACGGCAGGGTCGAGCCGTCGAACATCACCGAACCGAACGGGTGTTCCACCGCCTGCCGTACCAGGTCCATCCGCTCGACATGGTCCAGGTGCAACGCTATGTCCACTGTGGATAATTCAGCCACCGCCGCGGTGGCCGCGGCGATCGGCCCGAGCCGTCCGCCGTGGAACTTCACCGCGTTCTGGCTGATCTGCAGGATCACCGGCAGCCCGGCCCGTTCGGCGCCGGTCACGATCGCCTCGGCATGTTCCATGGTGATGACGTTGAACGCGGCCAGTCCGCGCCCTGCGGTGCCGGCATCGGCGACGAGCCGGCCGGTCGGTACGAGTGGCATGGCGACGCTCCCCCGGATGCGGACGGATCAGACGGTTTCGACGACGGCGATCTGCCGGAAACGGTCGTAGCTGGACCCGTCGACGGTGCCGGCCAGCGGGGTCGCCGCCGCCGCGGCGGACAGCGACACCGTGTCGGCCAGGATCTCCGGCCAGCGGTCCTGCCGGGACAGCCCGCGGGCCAGGGCGGCGACCGCGGCGTCCCCCGCGCCGGTCGGGTTACCGGCCACCGGTTCCGGCGGGGCGACCCGGTACATGCCGTCCACCGTGGAGGCGAGCAGTCCCCTCGCACCCCGGGACACCACCACCGCGCCGGCCCCGGCGTCGCGGAGCAGGTCGGCCGCGTCCAGAACCTCCCCGATGGTGCCGAGCTCGCTCTGCGTCACGGCGGCCAGTTCCGCCAGGTTGGGCTTGACCACGTCGGGCCCGGCAGCCAGGCCGGCCCACAGCGCCGCGCCGTCGGTGTCCAGGACCGAAGGTACGGACAGCTCCCGGGCCACGGTGACCAGCTGCGCGTACGCGTCCTCCGGCAGTCCGGCGGGCAGGCTGCCGGACAGCACCACCACCCGCGCCACCTTCGCCAGCCCGCGGTAGCGGTGCAGGAAGGTGTCCCATTCGGCCGCGGTGACCTGTGGACCGGGTTCCCAGAACCCGGTCGCGTCGGTGTCGTCGGCGACCACCAGGGTCCGCCGCGAGTCCCCGGCGATCGGTACGAAGGCGTCCGGGATACCCGAGTCGGCCAGCCCGAGGCGGATCTGCGCGCCGGTCGTCCCGCCGCACAGGCCGGTGGCCACGGCCGGTTCGCGCAGCTGGGTGAGGACGGCGGCCACGTTGACGCCCTTGCCGCCCGGCCGGTACGCCACCGCACCGACCCGGTGCGTCGTGTGCGGACGCAGCTCGTCGATCCGGTACGTGACGTCCAGCGCGGCGTTGAGCGTGACGGTGAGGATCATTGCCACACCCCTCCCTGCATGACCCGCTGCACCGCGAGTTCGTCGTCGAGTACCACCAGGTCGGCCCTGGTGCCGACGCGCAGCGCGCCCCGGTCGGTGAGGCCCACCGTACGGGCCGGCGTGGTGGCCGCCATCCGCGCCACCTCGACCAGGTCGAGACCGGCACCGACGGCACGGCGTACGGCGGCGTCCATGGTGAGTGTGCTGCCGGCGATCGAACCACCCTCGGCGAGCCGGGCCACGCCGTCGGTCACCGTGACGGCCTGGCCGCCGAGTTCGTACTCGCCGTCGGACATCCCGGCGGCGGCCATCGCATCGGTGATCAGCGCGGCCCGGTCCGGCCCGGTGACCGAGGCGGCGAAGGCCAGCGTGCCGTCGTGCAGGTGATGCCCGTCGGCGATGAACTCACAGGTCACCGCCGGGTTGTTGAGTAATGCGAAGACCGGTCCGGGATCCCGGTGGTGTGGTGGTCGCATGCCGTTGAACACGTGCGTACCGGCGGTGGCGCCGGCCCCGACCGCGGTGAGCACCTGCTCGTACGACGCGTCGGTGTGCCCGACCGCGACGGTCACGCCGCGCCCTGCCAGGTACCGGATCGCCTCCAGGGCGCCGTCCAGCTCGGGCGCGATGGTGACCATCCGTACCCCGCCGATGTCCAGCAGGGTCGCCAGCTCGGTCAGGTCCGGGTCGCGCAGGTACGCCGGGTTCTGCGCGCCGCACCGGGCGTGCGACAGGTACGGACCCTCGTAGTGCAGCCCGGCGATCGTGCCGTCGGCGATCAACGGCTGGTAGGCCCGCGTCGCGTCCACCATCAGTTCGGGCGCGGAGGTGACCAGGCTGGCCAGCAGCGTGGTGGTGCCGTGCGCCCGGTGGAATGCGGCGACCTGCCGGGCCTGGCCGGCGTCGCCGGTGGTGAAGCTGGCGCCGCCCCCGCCATGCGTGTGGATGTCCACGAACCCGGGCAGTACGGTGCCGCCGGCGAGGTCGACGTCCTGCGCGTCGGAGGGCGCCACCCCCGACGGGACGGCGCCCTCACCGAGCGCGCCGATCCGCCCGTCGGTCACCACCAGGTGCGCGTCCGGCAGTACCCCGTCCGGGGTGACCAGCCGGGCGTGCCGTAGCACCGTCATCGTGACTCCTTGGGTCCGAGGGCGTGGAACCGGTCGAGTGCCAGCAGCGCGGCGCCGATGCAGCCGGCCTCGTCGCCGAGGGCGGCCGGTACCAGACGTGGCACGGTCTGGAACGCGATGCGCTCGTCGAGCGCCGGACGCAGCGGAGTCAGCAGCGCGTCACCGGACTCGGCGAGGCCGCCGCCGAGCACGATGACCTCCGGGTCCAGCATCCGGATCGCCGCGACCAGCCCGTCGGCCAGCACCTCGATGGTCTCCTGCCAGACCGTCGCGGCCCGCGCCTCGCCGGCCACCGCACGCGCCACCACCTCGGCCGCGGCGATCGGGTCGCCGCCCGCCTCGGCGTACCGGCGGGCCACCGACGATGCGGAGGTGAGCGACTCCAGGCAGCCGTACCGTCCGCAGCCGCAGCGCGGCCCGTCGTGGCGTACCTGGACGTGGCCGAGTTCGCTGGGCGCACCGTGCGCACCGGGGTAGGTCCGGCCGTGCAGGACGTGACCGGCCGCGATGCCGGTACCGATGGCCACGAACAGCACGTTGTCGCTGCCCGCGCCGGCACCCAGCCGGGCCTCGGCGACCGCACCGGCCCGTACGTCGTGGCCCAGTGCGGTGGTCAGCCCGGTACGGCGGCTGATCAGGTCACCGAACGGTACGTTCCGCCAGTCGATGTTGCTGGAGTAGACCGCGACGCCGGCGGCCTCGTCGACCACACCGGGTACCACGATGCCGACCGCGCGCGGGTCGTGGCCGTGTTCCCGGGCCGAGCCGACCAGTCCGGCGGCCACCTCCACGATGGTGTCCACCACGGTGTCCGGGCCGCGCTCGCGCCCGGTGGGGTGACGTTCGGTGTGCAGTACGGTTCCGGCCGGCTCGACCAGCGCGCACTTCAGTGCCGTACCGCCGACGTCGATGGCCACCGCGACCTCGTGCCGGGTGCTGTCCGGGTTGGGGGTGTGCATGCCGGTCAGCCGAGGACGACCGAGCGGGTCAGGTGCCGGGGATGGTCAGGGTCCAGGCCCCGGTGGGCGGCCACGGCGACGGCGAAGCGCTGCGCCCGGACCAGGTCGGCCATCGGGTCCAGGTCGCTGGTGAGGAACTGGCCGCCGGTGGCCGCCACGTCGGCGGCCAGGCCGTCGGGTGGCGTACCGAACATCCACGCCGCCCGGTTGGGTCCGGTGATGGAGATCGGTCCGTGCCGGTACTCCATCGCCGGGTAGGACTCGGTCCAGAAGGTCGCCGCCTCCCGACACTTGAGCGCGGCCTCGTTGGCCAGCCCGACGGTCCAGCCCCGGCCCAGGAAGGTGACCTGCTCGGTGCGCTCGACCGGCAGCGGTAGCGGCGCGGCCACAGCGGTCTGTGCGTCGGTCGCCGCCGCGTCGATGTCGTGGCCGAGGTTGGCCCGCAGCAGCGCCAGCGTGCTGGTGGCGAACCGGGTCTGTACGACGGAGGTCTCGTCGGCGTAGTCGAGCACGATGGTGTCGCCGGCCAACTCGACCATCGGCGCGTCGGCCACCCCGGTGATCACCAGGCTGCGGATACCGGGGTCGAGCGTGCGCAGCAGGTCCAGTACCTCGGTGGTGGTGCCGGACCGGCTGATCGCCACGACGTGGTCGTACCGGCGTCCGGCGGGTAGTTCGGAGGCGGCGAACGCGTCGGTCTCGCCCCGGCCGGCGGCCTCCCGCAGCGCGGCGTACGCCTGGGCCATGAACCATGACGTACCGCAGCCGACCACAGCGACGCGGGCACCGTCGGCGGGCAGTACGCCGGCCTGCTCGCGGGCGGTGTCGGCGGCGCGGCGCCAGCAGTCGGGTTGGCTGGCGATCTCGGCGACGACGGCCGGCGCGTCGCGTGCTACGTCCGACATGGGGCCTCCAGTAGGTTGGCGGCGAGCTACTGCCCGGCATGTGCTGCGCGTAAGCTTCGCGCATATGCCTCGACGTTGAGTCGGGGTTTCGCGCATCATTGTGCACCGCCGTAGTGCTGAGGTGTAGGGAGGTCCCGTGGATCGGTACGCGAGATGGACCGCGCTCCTGGAGATCCTGGCCGAGACGGGCCGGGTCAGTGTCGAGGACGCGGCCGAACGCCTGGACGTCTCGCAGGCGACCATCCGGCGGGACTTCGACCAGCTGGCCCAGCAGCAGATGATCACCCGGACCCGGGGTGGCGCGGTGGCCAGCGCGGTCTCCTACGACCTGCCGCTGCGCTACAAGTCGGCGAAACGGGCGCCGGAGAAGCAGCGGATCGGTACGGCGGCGGCCGCGCTGGTGACCCCCGGCATGGTGGTCGGCATCAACGGCGGTACCACCACCACCGAGGTGGCGCGGGCCCTGGCGACCAGGCCGGACCTGGCCGGCGGCACCGCGGGTGATGGCATCTCGCTGACCATCGTGACCAATGCGCTGAACATCGCCAACGAGTTGATCGTCCGGCCGCACGTGAAGCTGGTGGTGACCGGCGGGGTGGTCCGGCCGCAGTCGTACGAGCTGGTCGGTCCGCTGGCCACCGGGATTCTGCGGGACCTGATGCTGGACGTGGCGTTCCTCGGGGTGGACGCGGTGGACGTCGCGCTCGGTGCCGCCGCGCACAACGAGGGTGAGGCGGCGATCAACCAGCTGATGGCGGCCCGGGCCCGGCGCATCGTGATCGTCGCGGACGCCTCGAAGTTGGGGCAGCACGCGTTCGCCCGGATCTGCCCGATCGACCGGGTGGACACGCTGGTCACCGATTCGTCCGCGACGAACGGTCTGACCTCGGGCTTCGCCACGGCGGGGGTGGAGATCATCCGGGTTTGAGGTGGTTCCGCGTCATCGCTGGGAGTGACGATCCTCGGCTCCCCCCGTTGACTAGTGCTCGAATCGCTGCAACAATGAGCACGTACACGCAGCCCGTACGGCGAGGCGGCCCCCTCGTCGTACGGGCTTTTTGCGTCCCTGAGTCCGGTTGCGACCACTGTTGCGTACCGCGTGATTCAATGTCAGCGATGGATGAGTCGACCCCGGCCGAGGCTGCCGGCCTTGCCGGCCGGGACCGCGAGATCCTGGCCTTCGAGCGGCAGTGGTGGCGCTACGCGGGCGCCAAGGAACAGGCCATCCGTGACCTGTTCGGCATGTCTGCCACCCACTACTACCAGGTACTCAACGCGTTGCTGGACTCTCCGGCGGCCCTCGCCATCGACCCGATCACGGTCGGGCGGCTCCGTCGATTACGCGCTGCCCGACAGCGGCCCGGACGTACCGACCGCCAGTGAGCTGTCGGCCATGGCCCCGTGTGCCGAGCGCGGGCGGAACACCACGCCCTTGGGGTCATTTTCCCCGAATGACCGTTCCGCGAACTGGACATTCAGGGAAAATGCCCCTTTCGCGCGTGCCGTTGGGCCATTTTCCCCGAATGTCCCATCGGTCAAATCCGACATAAGCCAAATTCGGGGAAAATGCCAAAAGGGTGGCGGGGGAAGAGGCTGGGCGGGGAAGTCCGAAGCGGCGAACGAGCTGTGAGAAGAAATTTATTTTCTTGTGAGCTTTGGACGAGGGACAAAGCTTACGGCGGATGCGAGGATCGGGGCGTGACCAGCACCAGCGGCCCCGAGACCGACCGTTGCCTACTTGTCGGCATGGACGGCTACTCTCTGTCGCCGTTCCTGCGTGACTGGTTGTGCGCAGGGCTCGGCGGGGTCGTACTGTTCGCGCACAACATCGCCGACCGCGACCAACTCGGCGAACTGGTCGCGGACATCCGGGCCGCCGGCACCGACGTGCTGGTCGCCCTGGACGAGGAGGGCGGCGACGTCACCCGACTGCACGCCACCACCGGTGCCCCCTCGCCCGGCAACCTGGCGCTCGGCGCGGTCGACGATGTCGACCTGACCCGCCGGGTCGCCGCCGGCATCGGTGCCGACCTCGCCGCGCTGGGCGTCAACCTCAACCTCGCGCCGGTCGCCGACGTCAACACCAACCCGGACAACCCGATCATCGGTACCCGCTCGTTCGGTGCCGACCCGCAGCGGGTCGCCGCGCACGTGGTCGCCTACCTGGCCGGACTGGAGTCCGCCGGGGTGACCGGTTGCGTCAAGCACTTCCCCGGCCACGGTGACACCGCGCTCGACTCGCACCTGGCGCTGCCCACGGTCACCGGTGACCTGGAGCCGCATCTCGTACCGTTCCGGGCCGCCATCGCCGCCGGGGTACGGGCCGTACTCACCGCGCATGTCCGCTTCCCGGCACTGGACGACGCGCCGGCCACGCTCAGCGGAGCGGTACTCACCGGACTGCTGCGCGACGAGCTGGGCTTCACCGGTGCGGTGATCACCGACTCGATGACCATGTCGGCCATCGCCGACGGAATCGGCGTGGCCGCCGGTGCCGAACAGGCCCTGCGTGCCGGCGCCGACCTGGTCTGCCTGACCGGCGACGAGACACTGCAGCGTGCCGTACGGGACCGGCTGCGCGTCGCCGTCGCCGACGGCCGGTTGCCCGCCGCCCGCCTCGCCGAGGCCGCCGACCGGGTACGCGCACTGGCCCGGCCGGCATCCGGCGTGACACCGGTGCCGCCCGCCGACGACGCCACGCTGGCTGCCGCGGCCCGGGCCGCGCTGCGGGTCGACCCCGAGGTGGGGCCGCTCGACGCCGCCCCGTACGTGCTGGAACTCAGCCCGCCCCGGCGCGGCATCGAATTGACGGCCGGCAGCCTGTTGGCGATGCTGAAGGCACGAAACCCGCAGGTCAGCGGCATCCGCCTGGCTGCGGACCCGGACGGGGGCGGTGGACTCGACCCGACCCTGACCCATGCGCTCGCCGACGCCCGGGACCAGCCGCTGATCGTGGTGGTACGGGACGCGCACCTCGCCGCCGACCAGCGCACCCGCCTGGCCGAGACGCTGGCCCTGCGGCCCGACGCCGTCGTGGTCGGTATCGGTACCTGCGCCGACGCCGACCTGGCGCCCGGCCGGTACCTGGGGACCCGGGGTGGCGCCCGGGTCAGCCTGACCGCCGCTGCCGACCTGTTGGTCGGTGCCTGAGCCGGACCCGCACCAACCAGGACCAACCTGCACCTGACCGCATCACCCCTGCCCCCTGTGGAGAAGAAGATGAGAAGAACCCTGGTGGCCGTCGCGACCGCGACGGGCACGCTGGCCGCCCTGCTGGCGGCGGCCGGTTGTACCGACTCCAGCGCGTCCGGCAAGGGCGGCGGAGTCTTCACCACGATCGACGGTAACCACCCGATCAACGTGAACGCGCCGATCAACCCGTACAACCAGGCCAGCAACACCTATGCCGGCTACAACGCCATGCAGCTGGCCTGGGCGAAGAACTCCAAGACCGACCCGAACGCGTTCTACCCGGGCCTGGCCGCCAGTTGGAACGAGTCCAGCGACCACCTGAAGCTGACCGTCAAGCTGCAGCCCAAGGCCAAGTGGTCGGACGGCAAGCCGGTCACCGCCGAGGACGTCAAGACCTCCGCCGCGGTCTCGTTCACCCAGGGCGCCGGTGCGTTCGCGGTGCAGCCCGGTGCTGCCGGTGGTCTCGGTGACATCAAGGTCGTGGACAGCAAGACCGTCGAGTTCGACCAGGCGGCCGCCTCGGCGAACAACAGCTTCGCGCGCAACATCCTGGTCATGAACGTGGTACCGAAGTCGGTGTTCGGTCCGCAGCTGCCGGGCGACGTGTGGACCACCATCAAGACCGCGACCGACCCGAAGGCCGACAAGAAGGCCCAGGCCGACGCGCAGAAGACGATCACCTCGCTGGGCAAGAAGCTCGTCGACTTCGGCCCGAAGAAGGACGTCTCGGCCGGTCCGTTCGTCCTGCAGCGGGTCAACCCCGGCGAGGCGGTACTGACCAAGAACAAGTACTTCTTCAACGCCGACAAGATCGGTCCGGAGAAGGTCGTCCTCAAGAACTACAGCGGCAACGAGCAGATCTGGAACTACCTGATCGCCGGCCAGCTGGACGCGGCGCCCTACACCTCCACCCCGACCAACGTGGTGAAGAAGATCCTGGCGCACAAGGGCAACCAGACGATCAAGGGCTTCAGCCCGGTGTCCGCGTCGCTGGCGTTCAACCAGTCGGTCAAGCCGTTCGACAACGTGCACGTACGGCGTGGCCTGGCGTACCTGATCGACCGGAAGCTGACCACCAAGATCGGTGAGCCGGAGAGCGGCAACGCCTCCCAGTACACCACCGGCCTGATCGCCGACGCCGCCAACGCCACCATCGGTGCGGACAACGTCAGCAAGCTCAACCCGTACGCGCACGACAAGGCGAAGGCCGCCGCGGAGTTCAAGAAGGCCGGTCTGAAGCAGTCCGGTGGCAAATGGAAGCTGGCCAACGGCAAGCCGTTCACCGTGCCGATCCAGGCACCGACCGGCTTCTCCGACTGGATCTCCGGCGCCAAGTCGATCTCCAGCCAGCTCACCGACGCCGGCATCACCTCCCAGGTGAAGACCTCCGCCGACTACGCGACCTACCTGAGCGAGATCGCGGCCGGCAAGTACGCGGTCGGTTTCTGGCTGACCTCGCTCGGCCCGGTGAACTACAACGCCTACGCCCGCCTGTACGGCCCGTCCAACGGCTGGACCCAGTTCGGTGCGCAGGTCAAGCACTCGGCGCCGGGCAAGGACGGCAACTGGATGGGCGGCGCGGAGAGCGCGAACGTCCCCGGCCTCGGCACGGTCAATCCGGGTCAGCTGACCAACCAGCTCAGCCAGGTGGATCTGGCCCAGCAGAAGGACATCGTCACCAAGCTGGCGCAGTACACCAACGACCAGCTCCCGGCGATCCAGATCTGGGACTACGTCAACGTGCAGTTCGCCAACACCACCCGGTACACCAACTACCCGAAGAACGACTCCGACGTACTGCGGCTCTCGCCGGGCGTGTGGATGCAGCTCGGGTACATCCAGAAGAAGTAGGTCCACCGCGTGTTGAAGTTCCTCCGGCGACTCGCGGGCCATCTGGTCCGCGGGCTCGTCATGATCTGGATCGTCACCACCTTCACCTTCGCGCTGGTCCGGGCGATGCCCGGGGATCCGGTGAAGACGCAGTACGAGATGCTGCTGTCCAAGGGCATGTCGCCGGACCAGGCGGCGGCCCAGGTGCAGGTCACGTACGGCTTCGTACCGTCCGGCTCATGGTTGACGCAGTACGGCCACTACCTGTGGCAGCTGCTGCACTTCGACCTGGGCAAGTCGGTCACCGCGCAGGGTGTCAGCGTGACCGCCGAGGTGCTCTCGGCGGCCCGCTGGACGGTGGGTCTGGTGCTCGCCGGCGTCACGCTGAGCTTCGTGCTCGGCGTGGTGCTCGGCGTGTTCGCCGCCATGAAACGCAACAGCCACACCGGAAACGGACTGTCCATTGTGGGTTCGCTGCTGCACGGCGTGCCGCAGTACGTGATGGCGCTGGTGCTGGTGACGTTCCTGACGGTGAAGTACCAGCTGTTCTCGTCCGGCCCGGTGGACGGGCTGCTGGACCCGGGCTTCAACGGCCCGTACATCGCGTCGATCGCCACCCACGCGGTGCTGCCGGCGTTGGCGTTCGCGCTGTCCAGCTTCGGCGGCTACCTGCTGTCGATGAAGTCCAGCGTGGTGTCGGTACTGGGGGACGACTTCATCCTCGCGGCGGAGCTGCGCGGGATCAAACCGTCGATCATCTTCCGGTACGTGGCGCGGAACGCGATCCTGCCGCTGTTCACCGTGCTGGCCCTGTCGATCGGCTTCATGTTCGGCGGCGCGGTGTTCATCGAGAACGCGTTCAACTACCCGGGGATGGGCGCGATGCTGGTCAACAGCATCGGGCACCGCGACTACTCGGAGATGTCCGGGGTGTTCCTGCTGATCACCGCCGCGGTGATCATCGCGAACATCTGCGCCGACCTGCTGTACACGGTGATCGACCCACGGGTACGCAGGGGAGGAACGGCGTGAGCGTAGTCGCGAGGCAGCGGTCCGGACCAGGGTCGGCAATGATCGCCGAGCGCGGAGCTCACCCAGAAGGAGCAACGTGAGCACGACGGTGGAGCTGCCGCCGATCGCCGAACCGGTGATGCCGGTTCCCGGCCGGCGCAACAAGTTCCTGACCAACCTGTGGAAGGTGCTGCGGCGTAAGCCGAGCCGGATGTTCGGTGCGCTCGTCGTAGTGGTCTTCGTGGTCATGGGTGTGATCGGGCCGTGGCTGTACCCGGAGAACCTGCCGCACTCGGCGGACACGCTCGCCGGGCCCAGCGCCGCGCACTGGCTCGGCACCGACTTCGAGGGTGCCGACGTACTGGCGCTGCTGGTGATCGGCAGCCGGTACGTGCTGGTCGCGGCGGCGCTCGCGGCACTGGTCACGGTGGTTCTCGGTACCGCGGTCGGGCTGTACGCCGGCTACCGGCGTGGCCGCCCCGACTCGGTGCTGATGCGCATCACCGACTTCGTCCTGACCATCCCGGGATTCCCGCTGCTGCTGGTGCTCTCCACGGTGTGGAAGTTCGATTCCGCGGTGCAGATGGGTTTCGTACTGGGTGTCACCGGCTGGGGTGGGCTGGCCCGCTCGGTCCGGTCGCAGACCCTGTCGCTGCGGGAACGCGGCTTCGTCGAGGCGGCGCGCGGGCTGGGCATGTCCACCCCGCACGTGGTCGGCCGGGAACTGCTGCCCAACATCGCGCCGTACGTGGCGATGAACCTGCTGATCGGCGTGACCACGTTCATCTACTCCCAGGTCGGCCTGTTCTACCTGGGTGTACTGCCGTACAACTCGACGAACTGGGGCGTGATGATCCAGCTCGCCGTGAACAACGGCGTCACCCAGACCGGTGTCGGTCTGAGCTACCTGATGGCACCGCTGGTGGCGATCCTGCTGCTGACGCTGGGCGTGGTGCTGCTGGTGGACGCGATGGACGAGGTGTTCAACCCCCGGCTGCGGGAGGACTAGGCGATGAGCGTCGCAACCGAGGCAACGACACGGACCGGGCGGACCAGTCCCGGCGTACGGATCAGCGACCTGACCGTCGCGTACCGGACCCCGGCGGGTGAACTGCCCGCCGTGGCCGGGATCAACCTGGAACTGGCGCCCGGCACCATCACCGGGCTGGTGGGCGAGTCGGGTTCCGGCAAGTCCACCATGGCGCTGGCCATGCTCAACGCCGTACAGTCGCCGGGCCGGATCACCTCCGGCTCCATCGAGATCGACGGGCTGGGCGACGTACTGTCGCTGTCCGACCGCAAGATCCGGGCCGCCCGGGGCAAGTCGATCGGGTACGTCTTCCAGGCCGCGCAGAACTCGATGAACCCGCTGAAGACGGTCGGCAAGCAGTTGCTGGACCTGGCCCGGTCGCACGACGTGGAGGACAAGCGGGCGCTGGTACGCAAGGCCCGGGACCTGCTCGGTCGGATGGGTCTGTCCGGTGAGCGGGTACTCGACTCCTACCAGCACGAGCTGTCCGGCGGGATGCGCCAGCGGGTCGGCATCATGCTGGCCCTGGTGCTCAACGCGCACGTACTGGTGCTGGACGAGCCGACCACCGCGCTGGACATGATCTCGCAGGCCAACATCCTGGAGATCATCCGGGACGTACACGCCGAGCACGGCCTGACCACGCTGGTCGTCACGCACGACATCGGCGTGGTCGCCGAGGTCGCCGACCGGGTCGCGGTCATGTACGGGGGCCGGCTGGTCGAGCAGGGCCCGACCATGGACGTGCTGCGCGCGCCGGAGCACCCGTACACCCGGGGGCTGATCAACGCGATCCCGCGACTGACCGGGGATGCGGCAGCCGCCCAGCCGTTGCCGGGTCGGCCGCCGACACTGGGCACCATCCCGCGCCGGGGCTGCGTGTTCCGCAGCCGGTGCGCGGTGTACGCGGAACTGAAGATGCCGGCCTGCGACGAGGTCGACCCGCCCGCCGAAACGGCCGGCGACGGCCGGCTCGTCGCCTGTCACGCCGTGCACGACCAGGGAGAGACAGCATGACCGGCGAAGGGCTGGAGGGCCGCGGGATCGTCAAGACGTACCGGTCCCGGGGCGATGTACTGAGCGGCAACACGGTGCAGGCGCTGCGCGGGGTGGACTTCCGGATCCCGTCCGGCGGTGCGGCCTCGTTCATCGGCGAATCGGGCTGCGGCAAGACCACCCTGGGCCGGATCCTGGCCGGGTTGGAGACCTACGACTCGGGCGAACTGCTGGTCGACGGCGTGGACCTGGGCTCGCTGCGGCGCCGGCAGCGTGAGCCGTACTTCCGGCGGATCCAGATGATCCACCAGGACCCGTACTCGGCGCTGAACCCGACCCGCACCATCGGCTCGATCCTGCACGACCCGCTGGCGTTGCGGGCCCGGCAGACCGACCGGCCGAAGTCCTGGATCGAGCAGCGGCAGCACGAGGTGCTCGGTCTGGTCGGGCTCGAACCGGACTACGTACTGTCCCGCTACCCGCACCAGCTCTCCGGCGGAATGCGCCAGCGGGTGGTGATCGCCCGTGCGCTGACCGTGGACCCGACCGCGCTGGTCGCCGACGAGGCCGTGTCGATGATCGACGTGTCGCTGCGCCTGGGCATCCTGAAACTGCTCCGCGAACTGCGCGAAACGGTCGGGGTGAGCGTCCTGTTCATCACCCACGACGTGGCCACCGCCCGCTACATCGGCACCGACGGCGAGCTGTACGTGATCTACCGCGGCCAGATCATCGAGCACGGCGCGACCGAGACGGTGATCGCCGACCCGGTGCATCCGTACACCCAGTGCCTGCTGTCCGCGATCCCGGTACTGCACGGGCTGGAGCGACCCGGGCCGGACCGGCTCGTACCGACCGAGCCGCTGGCCGAGGACCAGTCCGACACCGGTTGCCTGTTCTCCGCGCGGTGCCCGTTCGCCACCGACAAGTGCCGGTCGGAGCGGCCGGAACTGAGTACCGACGGCGGTACCGAGCAGCGGCACGCCTGCTTCTACCCGGAGCGCCGTCGGGTGGTCGCGGTACCGGCCTGATACCAGGTTGTTGCCAGTGAATTCCCAGCCACCGCCGCCCGGGCCGGAAGGGCCGGTGCCGTACCCTTCGAGGGTGCCCAAGACCCGATCGAAGAGCTCGTGGCTGCGTGAACTGATCGTACTGCTGGTGGTCGCGGTGCTTGTCGCGGTCGTGGTACGCACCTTCGTGGCGTCGTCGTTCTACATCCCGTCCGGTTCCATGGAACACACCCTCAACATCAACGACCGGGTGCTGGTCTACAAGCTGGGCTACGACTTCCACGACCCGCACCGCGGTGACATCGTGGTGTTCAAGGCGCCGCAGACCTGGGCCGACGAGACCGGCGACGGCGGTGACTGGATCAAGCGGGTCATCGCGGTCGGCGGCGACCGGGTCGCCTTCGACAAGAGGCTCGGCAAGCTGACCGTGAACGGGACGGCGCTGGACGAGCCGTACATCTACCGCAATGTCGACGGTGTGCAGGATCCGCCCGCCGAGGAGGCGTTCTCCGCGACCGTGCCGAAGGGCCGGCTGTGGCTGATGGGCGACCACCGCAACAACTCCAGCGACTCGCGGGAGCATTTCCTGCGCTCGCACGACGCGACGATGTCCACCGTCCCGGTGTCCTCGGTCGTCGGCCGGGCCTTCATCCGGTACTGGCCGGTCAACCGGCTCGACTGGCTGTCGACGCCCGGCACCTTCGACCACGTACCGAACTCGGCCCGCCAGTAGCGGTGCATCGCACCTAGGGTACGAGCAGGTCGGGCTCGAGTACGAACGGGAACGGCACGTCGAGGACCAGGCGACCACCAGGACCGACCGTTTCAGTGATCTGGTAGTTGCCGTTGGCGGGCGCGGTATGCACATGCACGGTAGGTGGGCCACTGTCCCCAGCCGGCTGGACCCGCCAGTACGCCGGCACTTCCTGCCGGGCGAACAGACGCAACTTCTCGTCGTCGTCGATCCACCGGGTGCTGGGCGAGGCGATCTCGATCAGCAACCCGAACTGACCGAACGTGTGCCACAGGCCGCCCTTCTCCCCGGGGTTGAGAACGCACACGTCGGGGCGGCAGTAGTCGCTACTCTCGTGGTCGATCTTGACGTTCAGGTCGGGTGCGGCCCGCCATCCGGGCGGTGCCTGCGCGGTCAGGGCGACCAGCAGGTGGGTTGTGATGGACTGATGGTCGAACACTGGAGCCGGGGTCACGATCAGGCGTCCTTCAATGATCTCGTCCCGATATCCTGGAGGTAGCGGGGGGACGTCGTCAGCGGTGAGCCGTGGGGCGCCCGGTTGTGGAGTCACGACGAGTGTGCCGTGGACGGCGGTGTACCAGTAGCCGTTGATCCGTTCGAATGGGCCACCGTCCGGTGGGATCGGTAGCGGGACCGGATCATGGTGTCCGATCGGGTCCGCACTCATTCCGCGAGCATAACCCAATGTGTGGGTGAGGTGGCTGACCTGGTGTTGGTCCGGCAGCCGGAGGTGGCGCGCCGGGGAATGGCATGGTCACATGGCCCGGGTCAGCCGGGGGCGTGGGTGTCGGCGTACGCGGCGAGCCAGGCGACCTGGTCGGGGTCCAGGGACGGGCGTACCCGGCGCCGGGCGGTACGCACGTGTGCGGTGGTCACCTCCGTGGCGGTCAGCGACTCGCGCATCGCCGACAGCGCGGCCTCCCGTACCAGGGCGGCGCAGTCGGCCGCCGAGAAACCGTCGAGTTCGACGGCGAAGCCGGCAAGGTCCACATCGGAGGCCAGCGGTACCCGACGGGACGCGGCGGTCAGGATCGCCCGGCGGGCGTCGGCGTCCGGCGGCGGTACGTACACCAGCTGGCCGAGCCGTCCGGGGCGCAGCAGCGCCGGGTCGATCAGGTCCGGCCGGTTGGTCGCGCCGATCACCACGACACTGCGCAGCGACTCCACCCCGTCGAGTTCGGTGAGCAGGGAGGCGACCACCCGGTCGGTGGTGCCGCCGTCGGTGGCCTGGCCGCGTACCGGGGCCAGCGCGTCCAGTTCGTCGAGGAAGATCAGGCTCGGTGCGGCATCGCGGGCCCGGCGGAACAGTTCACGTACGGCCCGTTCCGAGTCGCCCACCCATTTGGACAGCAGCTCGGCGCCCTTGACCGACAGTACGTTCGCCTTTCCCTGCCCGGCGATCGCCTTGACCAGGAAGGTCTTCCCGCAGCCGGGCGGGCCGTAGAGCAGTACCCCGCGTGGTGGATCGACGCCCAGCCGGTCGAAGGTGTCCGGGTAGGTCAGCGGCCACAGCACGCTCTCGGTCAGCAGCTGCTTGACTTCGGCCATGTCCCCGACGTCGTCCAGCGACACCTCACCGACATCCACAGTGGACTCGGCCATCGAGCTGGGGCGTACCACATCCAGCGCAGCATCCACATCGGACTGTTGGATCGCCGGCTCGGCGTCGCTGTCGCCGTTGCGGTGCCGCATCGCGGCCCGGATACCGGCCTCCCGGACCAGGGCCAGCAGGTCGGCGGCGACGAAGCCAGGGGTACGGGAGGCCACGTCGTCGAGCCGCACGTCCTCGGCGAGGCGTACCCCGCGGGTCAGTACGGTCAGCAGTTCCCGCCGGTCGGCGGCGTCCGGTAGCGGTACGGCGATCTCGTGCGCCAGCAGCTCCGGCCCGCGCAGCGACGGGTCCACGTCCTCCGGCCGGCTCGTACAGCACACCACGGCCAGCTCGTCGCCCAGCGCTTCCCGTACGGTCCGGCGGAACACGGTCGCCAGCGGACCCGGCGCGCCCTTCGGCGCCAGAGCCTCCACATCGGACACGAGCAGTACGGCGGGCCGGTGCGCCCGCGCGTCGGTGACCGCGGCGGCCAGTCTCGCCGCGGCGGCATCGTTGGTCAGCGCCGCGAGTTCCGGCGCCCACAGGGTCACCACCCGCGCCGACACCTCGTGCCCGACGGCCCGTACGAGGGTGGACTTGCCGGACCCGGCCGGCCCGGTGACCAGTACGCCCAGCGAGGCGCTGGTGCCCAGCCGGGCCAGGATCTCCGCGTGGTGGAACCCCAGATCGAGCAGTTCGGTCAGTTCCTGCGCCTGCGCCCGTAGACCGGACAGGTCGTCGAGGTCGACCGGCTCGTCCTGTCCGGCGGCGGTCGGCTCGACGGCCGACTGGTGTACCGGTGCCGGGGTGGCGCTGGAATGGGTGGCCGCGCCGCCGTCCCAGCGCACCACGGTGTCCATGGTGACCACGGCCGCCTCGGCCGGGGCCGCCTCGGTCACGGTCAGCAGCACCGACACCCAGCCCATCCCGATGCTGTTGGACAGGCTGCGCTTGGTGACCTCGACCGGTGGCCGGATCATCGTCGCCGCACCGCCGCCGACCCCGGTGCCGGCCGGCGCCGGCAGCGCCACCCCGGCCATCGGCGCCACGTCCTGCGGTAGCAGCGAGACGTTGTCGCCGGTGGTGACGACCTTGCCGAGCAGCGCGAGGCGCAGCATCTCCGGGGACACCACCGCGACGGTCGGCGCCGGGCCGGCGACGGTGACGCTACGGGCGGCGGTGACCGGCACCGGGGTGACCGTGACCTCTGCGCCGTCCCGGATCCCGAGGTTGCCCAGCATCAGGTCGTCGGCGTACAGCAGTGCCCGGCTGGCACCGGCTTCCGCGGCGAGCGCGACCCCGGCGGACTGTCGCCGTCCGGTCAGCCGTACCGGTGCGCCGGGGCGCAGTCCGAGCGCGGCCAGCACCTCCGGGTGCAGCCGGACGATGCCGCGACGCCCATCCAGGGTGGCGGACCGCAGGCTCGCGGTGAGGGTCAGGGAACTGGCCTGGCTGGTGGTCACCCGCTGAGCCTAACGAGCGGTCGCACGGCACCGGGGCGTGCCGGCGCCTCGTGCTGCGGCCCGCTGTCGGTCGCCGCGTACCGTGACGGCATGGTCTCGCTGCCTCGCGTGGTTCCCCGTCGTACCCGGGACCGGGTCCTCGCGGGGCTGGTGGTCCTCCTGGTGGTGGCCGGTGCGGTGGTCTGGTTCGCCCGCCCGGACGGCACCGCCTTCGAAGTGCACGACCAGACCGTCACGGTACGCACCGGCCCGTCCGGCGCCGTCCGGGTGCCGCTGTCCACCACGCTGTACGTACCGGACACCGCGACCCGCGCACACCCCGCGCCGGCGGTACTGATCGCGCACGGTTTCGGCAGCACCAAGGACAGCGTCGCCTCGCACGCGGAGAAACTGGCCCGCCGCGGGTACGTCGTACTGGCCTGGACCGCGGAGGGTTTCGGTACCTCCGGCGGGCAGATCCACCTGGACAGCCCGGACTGGGAGGTCACCGACGCGCGCCGGCTGCTCGACTGGCTGGCGCGCCGCCCGGAGGTACGCCTCGACGCGCCGGGTGACCCGCGGGTCGGCGTGGTCGGCGCCTCGTACGGGGGTGCGCTGGCGTTGCTGCTCGCCGCCGCGGACCGTCGGGTGGACGCGATCGTCCCGCAGATCACCTGGCACGACCTGGGCGCGTCGCTGTTCCCGGAGTCGGGCGGCGGGCCGGTCACGCAGGGCGTACTGAAGCGTGCCTGGCTCGGTTCGTTGTTCACCGGCGGCCTCGGCGCGGGTCGGCCGCCGGGTGCACCCGGCGGGTCGAAGCTACCGGCTGGCGCGACCGCAACGCCCGGCTGCGGCCGGTTCGCGCCCGAGGTGTGCCGGTTGTACCGGCAGGTCATGGCCACCGGCCGGGCCGATCCGGCCGCCGCCCGGCTGCTGCGTGACTCCAGCCCGGCGCCGGTGCTCGGGCAGATCCACGCGCCGACCCTGCTGGTACAGGGCCTGGCCGACACCCTGTTCGGGGTGGCCGACGCGGACGCCAACGCACGCGGGATCGCCGCCGCCGGGACACCGGTACGCGTCGCCTGGTACTCCGGCGGCCACGACGGTGGTGCCGGTTCCGCCGCCGATCAGGACCGGATCGACTACCTGTCGGTGCAGTGGCTGGACCACTATGTGAAGGGCACCGGGCCGGCGCCCGGCGACTCGTTCACCTTCAGCCGCACCACCGGCTACGACCGGTACGACGCGACGGTGCGCAGCGTCGGCTTCGACGCCGGCCGCTACCCGGGGCTGTCCGGGGACCGCCCGGCGACCCGGGTACGGCTGTCCGGCGGCCCGCAGCCGGTCGCCAACCCGCCAGCCGGTACGCCCGCGGCGCTGTCCACGCTGCCCGGTGCCGGCGCGCTGGGTGGGCGGGCCGCCACCGAGATCCCCGGGCAGGCGGCGGTGTTCTCCTCCGCCGCGCTGGGCCACGCCGTCGACCTGGTCGGCGCGCCGCGGGTGACCGTACGGGCCGCCTCGTCCAGCGGGTCCGCCGTCCTGTTCGTCAAGCTGTACGACGTCGGCCCGGACGACGCCCGCACCCTGGTCGCCGGTCAGGCCGCGCCGGTCCGGCTCTCCGGACTGCCGCGTACGGCTGCCGCCCTCGGCTCGGCACCACCGGCGCGGGTCACGCTGCCCGGCATGGTGTACCGGTTCGCGCAGGGACACCGCGTCGAAATGGTGGTGGACACCGCGGACCAGGCGTACACGGGGCCGTCCGGTCCGGCCGACTACGTGGTCGGGCTGGACGACGGCGCGGTCCGGCTGCCCGCGGTCGCCGCGCAACCGCTGCGTGACCCGGCGGGCGGCTGGTATCTGCTGCTCGCCGGGCTTGCCGTACTGATCGTGCTGGCGGTGCTCGCCGCCGCGCTGATCGCCCGGGTCCGGCGCCGGCGCCGGCAGCGCGCGGTGGTCGCCGGGTACGCGGACGTCCCGTTGCGGGTGACCGGTCTGCGCAAGACCTACCGGGACGGTTTCGTCGCGGTCCGCGGGGTGGACTTCGAGGTGCACCGCGGCCAGGTGGTGGGGCTGCTCGGGCCCAACGGCGCCGGCAAGACCACCTCGCTGCGGATGCTGCTCGGGCTGATCCGGCCGACCGGCGGCGAGGTACTGGTGTTCGGGCACCACGTATCCGCCGGCGCCGCGGTGCTGTCCCGGATCGGTTCGCTGGTCGAGGGACCGGGATTCCTGCCGCATCTGTCCGGTGTGGACAATCTGCGGTTGTACTGGCGCAGCACCGGTCGCCCGTGGCGGGACGCCCGGTTCGACGAGGTACTGGACATCGCCGGGCTCGGCGATGCGGTACGCCGCCGGGTACGCACCTACAGCCACGGTATGAAGCAGCGGCTGGCGATCGCGCAGGCCATGCTGGGCATGCCGGAACTGCTGGTGCTCGACGAGCCGACCGACGGGCTGGACCCGCCGCAGATCGCCGAGATGCGCCGGGTGTTGCAGCGTTACGCGACCGGGCAGCGCGCCGTACTGGTCTCCAGCCACCTGCTCGCCGAGGTGGAGCAGACCTGTACGCACGTGGTGGTGCTGCGCGGCGGCGAGCGGGTCGCGGCCGGGCCGGTCGCCGACATCGTCGGTGACTCGCCGAGCGTGCAACTGGACGTGTCGGATCCGGACGCGGCCGAGCCGGTACTGCGCGGGTTGTCCGGGGTCGCCTCGGTCGACCGCACCGACGGAGGGTTCGTGGTGGAACTGGCCGGGCTGCCGCGTACCGGCATGGTCGAGGCGCTGGTGTCCGCCGGGGTCGGGGTCGACCGGGTGGTGCCGCGGCGCCGGTTGGAGGACGCCTTCCTGGCATTGCTGGAACGGGGAGACTGAGATGACGGCCGATCAGACACCCGGCGATGCCGCGTCGTCCGCTGCCGGAGCCGACGGTGACACGGTGCCGGAGGGTGGTGTGGTGGCGGCGAATGGTGCGGCGGCCGGTTACCGACCGGCCGGCACGCTGCGGTTGCGTACCGAGATCCGCCGTCAGGTGACCCGTCGGCGGACCCGGTGGGTGCTGGGATTTCTGGCCCTGCTGCCGGTGATCCTGTTCCTGGCGTTCCGGTTCGGCAGCGACAGCGGCGGGTCGGGCAACAACGGCGGCGGCGACGGTTTCGTCTCCATGGCGAAGTCCGGTGGCGCCAACTTCACCGTCTTCACCTTGTTCGTGTCCGCGTCGTTCCTGCTGGTCGTGGTGGTGGCGCTGTTCTGCGGTGACACCGTCGCCAGCGAGGCGAGCTGGGGCAGCCTGCGCTACCTGCTGGCCGCGCCGGTGCCCCGTTCCCGACTACTGGCCGTCAAACTGCTGGTCGGCCTGCTGTTCTCGGCGCTGGCGCTGGTGCTGCTGACCGGGGTCGCCCTGCTGGTCGGCACCCTGGCTTTCGGTTGGCGACCCTTGCAGACGATGACCGGTGACAGCATTCCGGCCGGCGTCGCCGTACTGCGCATCGTCGGTGTGGTCGGCTACTTGGCGGTGACCCTGCTGGTCGCGGCCGGCCTGGCGTTCCTGCTGTCCGTACTGACCGATGCGGCGCTCGGCGCGGTCGGTGGCGCCGTCCTGTTGTTCATCGTGTCCAGCATCCTGGACCAGGTGACCGCCCTCGGCAGCCTGCGCAGCCTGCTGCCCACCCACTACCAGGACGCCTTCACCGGCCTGCTCACCGAACCCGTCCAATGGGACCAGATGGCCAAGGGCGCCATCTCGGCGCTCCTCGTACGCCGCCGTCCTCACCGCACTGGCCTGGTGGCGTTTCCTCCGCAAGGACGTCACCTCCTAGCTCTCGCCCTGCACCACCGCGTTCAACAGGCCCGGGTACCGGCGTTGTAGCTGCTCGCGGCGGAGCGAGACGTAGCGGGTGGTGCCTTCGATGCGGGTGTGGGTGATGCCGGCTTCCCGGAGCACCTTCAGGTGGTGTGAGCGGGTCGCCTTGGCGAGGCCGAGGTCGAAGGTTCCGCAGCAGCGTTCCCCGTCACGGGCCAGTTCGCGCACGATCGCCAACCGGGCCTCGTCGCCGAGTGCCTGCAGCACGGTGGTGAGGGGTATGTCGGCGAGGTCCGGTTCAAACAGGTCCATGTGTCCAGGATAACTCTTGTTCGACAATATTCGAACCTTGCCCCTAAGCTGACGGCGATGGTTCGAGGTCTGTCGAACAAGGAGTTCGTTGTCATGTCCCATCGTTCCGGCTCCGCCGCTCTGCCGCTGTTCGCCGCCCTCATCTGGGGCGGCATGTTCCCCGTGATGGCCAGCGCGCTGCCGTACGTCGATGCCGTACACCTCACCGCCGCCCGCTACGTCGTGGCCGCGGCCGTCCTGGTTGCGCTGCTACTGGCCACCCGGGGACGCGCTGAGTTGCGTACCGACGGCCGGCTCGGCGAGATCCTGGTGCTCGGGGTGTTCGGCGTCGCCGGCTTCAACCTGCTGGTCAACCTGGCACTGAACTACGCCACCCCGCAGAACCTGGCACTCATGGTGGCCCTGACCCCGTTGCTGACCGTACTGGTTCGCTGGGTACGCGACCGGATCGCGCCGGGCCCGACGACCGTGGCGCTGATGGTCGTCGCGCTGGCCGGGGTCGGCCTGGTGATCACCCACGGCCGGCTCGGCGGCTTCTCCGCGATCGGCGCAGGCGAGGCGATGGCGCTGCTCGGGGTCATCGGCTGGGCGGTTTACACGCATGGTGCCGGTCGCTTCCCGGACTGGACACCGTTGCGCTTCACCACCCTCACTCAGCTGGTCGGCGCGGTGGCCACCGTACTGGTCGCGACGGTCGCCGATCTGGTCGGCTGGCGCACGCTGCCCGACCTGGCCGCGTTCGGTGCGGTCAGCTGGCAGATCGGGTACATCTCGCTGGGCTCGTCGGTGTTCGCCGTCCTGGTCTGGAGCGTGGCCGTACGCCGACTCGGCGCACCCAACGCCGCCCTGTTCACCAACCTGGTGCCGGTGGTCGCGTTCGCCATCCAGATCGTCCGGGGTTACCGGCCGGTGCCGGTGGAACTGCTCGGCGCCGGCATCACCGTCGCAGCCCTGGTCACCACGAACCTGCTCGCCCGCCGGGGCCCGCACGCCCTGCCGGCGCCGGCACGGAGTGCGCCGGTGCCCGCCTTGCCGCTGCCGGTCGGCGGCAGCGACGACCGCGCCGCCTGACTGCCCGGCCGCGCCGCCGGACCGCCCGGCCGCGCCGTGACCGGGCGGTCCGGCCGGGCGGCGCTGGCCGGAAAACGTAGGGTCGGGTACCGCACATCACGTTCAGGACGTGGGACGACCAGGGGCGCGACCTGGACCGGTCGTTAAGCTGGCCCGGACAACTTCATATGCACCTCATCCAGAGGGGCTGAGGGACACGGCCCGATGAAGCCCCGGCAACCACCAGCAGAGCCTTCGTACGAAGAAGGCCGGCAGGCAGGTGCCAATTCCGTCCCGCGATGCCGACCGGCGCGGGGAAGATGAGCGAAAGGTTTCCGATGACCGTGACCCAGCCCCACACCGCCGGCCCGACCCGGAGCGCCGACGCTCCACCGTGTCCGGCCCGCGCGCTGATCTGTCGTAACTGTGGCGCCGAATATCCGCTGATCGCCCAGAACGCCTGCTACGAATGCTTCGGCCCGTTGGAGGTCGGCTATCACGCCGACACGTTGCGCGCCGTGACCCGGGAGGCGATCGAGGCCGGCCCGAACAGCATCTGGCGTTATGCTCCGCTGCTGCCCACCGGGCAGGACCCGGCCGCCCGGCTGACCGTGGACCCGGGCATGACCCCGCTGATCCGGGCCGACGCGCTGGCCGCCGAACTGGGCATGCGCGCACCGCTGTGGGTGAAGGACGACTCGCACAACCCGACGCACTCGTTCAAGGACCGGGTCGTGTCGGTGGCGCTGACCGCGGCGAAGGGGCTCGGTTTCACCAGGTTCGCCTGCGCCTCCACCGGTAACCTGGCCAACTCGGTGGCCGCGCACAGCGCCCGCGCGGGCGTACCGAGCATCGTGTTCATCCCGCACGACCTGGAACAGAACAAGATCATCACCACCGCGGTGTACGGCGGCGAGGTCGTCGCGATCGAGGGCTCGTACGACGATGTGAACCGGCTGTGCAGCGAACTGGCCGAGGCCGACGGCTTCGAGGACACCGCGTTCGTCAACGTCAACGTCCGGCCGTACTACGCGGAGGGCTCCAAGACCCTCGGCTACGAGGTCGCCGAGCAGCTCGGCTGGCGGCTGCCCGGACAGGTCGTCGTCCCGATGGCCTCCGGCGAGCTGTTGACCAAGGTGGACAAGGCGTTCAGTGAACTGGTCGAGATCGGCCTGGTGCCCGACTCGTCCTGGCGGGTGTTCGGCGCGCAGTCCGCAGGCTGCAACCCGATCGCCACAGCCATGCACGACAGCACCGACCAGATCACCCCGGTACGTCCGACCGGCATCGCCAAGTCGCTCAACATCGGTGACCCGGCGGCCGGTCCGTACGCGCTGGAAGCGGTACGGCGCACCGGCGGCTGGATGGACTACGTGGACGACGACGAGATCCGCGCCGGTATCCGGCTGCTGGCCCGTACCACCGGCGTGTTCGCCGAGACGGCCGGCGGGGTCACCGTCGCCGTACTGAAGAAGTTGCTCGATTCCGGCCGGCTCGACCCGGATGCCGAGACGGTCGTCTACAACACCGGCGAGGGCCTCAAGACCGTCGACGCGGTGGCCGCAGAGGTCGGACCAACACACACAGTGAAGCCCTCGCTCAAGGCAGCGAGGGCGGCTGGCCTGCTCAGCTAGGGGTAGATGTCGTACTATGTAGCGCAGAGTAGTCGCACTTGACGTGTGCGTCGCGCTGCGGGACTATGTGCTCGCGGGAGGGCATCACGCCCAACGTCCAACACGCTTCGTCGTGTGGTGACTTTCCAAACCCTGCGCTGCGGCGCGGTGAAGTGATGCCTTTCCCGCGCCAAACGTGACGAACGGCCCATCGGTGACCGACCGGTGGGCCGTTCGTCGTCCCGGAAGATCGTCCCGGAAAATCGCTCGCGGGCCCTCCCGTGGACGCTCACCCTGGGCGCATGCAGATCCGCGACCTCGACCCCGCCTCGCTGTCCGACGTCGACGGCTGGCTGGATGTCGCCCGGTCCGCCGTCGCCCTGGACATTCCCGACCTGCCGCCGGTGACCCGTCAGGACTTCGTCGGTGAACTGGCCGTACCGTGGCCCGCGCAACGCACCCGCTACCAGGTCGCCGAGATCTCCGGCCGGATCGTGGCCCTGTCGCGGCTGGAGGTACAGGAACGGGACAACAAGGAGAACGTCGACCTCCAACTGACCGTGCACCCGGACTTCCGGCGGCGCGGGATCGGCTCCGCCCTGCACCGGCTCGGGGCCGAACAGGCGCGGCGGGCCGGTGGCCGGCGGCTGATGACCGAATCGGTCCGGGCGCTGCCGGGCGGCGAGGAACGGGACGGGGCCGGTTCGCTGTTCTACCGGGCGACCGGCGCCACACTGGGCCAGACCGACGTACGCAGCAGGGTGGACGTGTCCACCCTCGACCGTTCGGCGCTGCCCGGCCGGTGTGCCGACCTGTCCGCGCAGGCCACCGGCTACACGCTGACGAGTTGGTCCGGCGACACCCCGGACGATGTCGTGGCCGGCCTGGCCGAACTGGACAGCCGGTTCCTGGCCGAGGCCCCGCTGGGCGACCTGGCCTGGGAGCCGCAGCAGGTCGACGTGACCAGGATCCGGGCGGGAGAGCGGTGCCAGGCGGTACGGGGACATCTCCTGCACCACACCGTCGTACGCCACGACGGCACCGGTGAACTGGTCGGCTGGACCGCGCTGCTGCAACGCGAGGGCCACGCCGACTATCTGGAGCAGGGCGTCACCCTGGTCCTGCCGGAGCACCGTGGGCACCGGCTCGGCATGCTGCTCAAGTACAGCAACCTTCGGCTGGCCTGGGCCGCCCAACCCGGGCTGCGCTGGATCGACACCTGGAACGCCGAGGAGAACAAGCACATGATCGCCATCAACGAGTCGATGGGGTTCCGTCCGGTCGACGCCTGGGACGCCTGGCAGCTCGACCTCTGACGGTCCCCGGTGGCGGACCTGCCGCCGGGACGACCGACCTGGCGGCAAGAGGTTGATGCGCGCGCCGAACGCGGCATGATGGCGGTATGACGGTTACCACCGAAGCCACCGACAGCCACCCGCTGTTCGACAAGCACGAGAAGACCCTGCGGACCGCGCTGGAGACGATCCACCAGCGCGGCTTCTGGTCGGCCTACCCGGAGTCGCCCAGCCCCCGGCTGTACGGGGAGAACGCGGCAGCCGACGGCAAGGCGGCATTCGAGGCGTACCTGGGCACGGACTTCCCGCTGGACCAGCAGGGCGCCGGGGACCGGGTCGTCGCCACCGAACGCAGCCCGTACGGCATCGAACTGGGTGTCCGCTACCCGCACACCGACGCCGACACGCTGATCGCCGCGGCCACCACGGCGATGCCGGGCTGGCGGGATGCCGGCATCGCCGCCCGTACCGGGGTCTGCCTGGAGATCCTGGCCCGGCTGCACGCACACGTGTTCGAGCTGGCCAACGCCGTGCAGTTCACCACCGGGCAGGCGTTCGTGATGGCCTTCCAGGCCGGCGGTACGCACGCGCTGGACCGGGCGCTGGAGGCGGTCGCGTACGGCTACGACGCGATGACCAGGCACCCGGCCACGGCGTACTGGGAGAAGCCGGCGGGCAAGCACGAGCCGCTGAAGATGCGCAAGACCTTCCACGTGGTGCCGCGCGGGGTGTCGTTGATGGTCGGCTGCAACACGTTCCCGACCTGGAACGGTTTCCCCGGCCTGTTCGCCAGCCTGGTGACCGGTAACCCGGTCGTGATCAAGCCGCACCCGGGTGCCGTGCTGCCGCTCGCCATCACGGTGCGCTACGCCCGCGAGGTGTTGACCGAGGCCGGTTTCGACCCGAACCTGGTGCAGCTGGCCGCCGAGGCGCCCGACGAGAAGCTGGCCTCCACCCTGGCCACCCGGCCCGAGGTACGGATCGTCGACTTCACCGGCTCCACCGCGTACGGCGACTGGCTGGAGGCCAACGCCCGGCAGGCCCTCGTGTACACCGAGAAGGCCGGCGTGAACACGATCGTGGTGGACTCCACCGACGACTTCGCCGGGATGTGCCGCAACATCGGCTTTTCCCTGACCCTCTACTCCGGACAGATGTGCACCACGCCGCAGAACATCCTGGTGCCCGAGGACGGTATCGAAACCGAGTCGGGGCACCGCAGCCTGACCGAGGTGGCCGACGGGATCGCCGCTGCGGTAGGCAAACTGACCGGTGACGCGGCCCGGGGTGTCGAGCTGACCGGTGCCATCGTCAACGACGGGGTGTCCGAACGCCTCGCGCAGGCGGCCGCACTCGGTGAGCCGGTACTGGACTCCCGGGAGGTGCAACATCCGGCGCTGCCCGACGCGGTGGTCCGTACGCCGCTGATCCGGCGGCTGTCGGCGGGTGACGAGCAGACCTACGGCCAGGAGTGGTTCGGCCCCATCAGTTTCGTGGTGGGCACCGGATCCACCGCGGAGAGCCTGGCGGTGTTCGAACGCACGGTGACCGCGCGCGGCGCGCTGACCGCTGCGGTGTACTCCACCGACGAGGCGGTACTGGCCGCGACCGAACGCGCCGCGATCAACGCGGGCGTGCACCTGTCGATGAACCTGACCGGCGGGGTGTTCGTCAACCAGTCGGCGGCGTTCAGCGACTTCCACGCCACCGGCGCGAATCCCGCTGCCAACGCCTGCCTGACCGACGACGCGTACGTGGCCGGACGGTTCCGCATCGTACAGTCTCGTCACCACGTGTGAGCTGCGGGTTTACTCCTGGTTCCGAAGGCGATGAAGCAAGAGGCTGTGCAGGGTGGTTCTGCTCGTGTAGCGTTTCGCATCGGCCGTCAGTACTCCGGTCGGGTCGGTGTCACGTGCACGATTCCCGCAGGATGTGAGGGCCCCGGGCAGCGACCGCGGTCCGGAGCACGTTGATGTGAGGGAAGTGCACCGTGGCACAGGGCACCGTCAAGTGGTTCAACTCGGAGAAGGGCTACGGCTTCATCGCCGTAGACGGCGGGCAGGACGTGTTCGTCCACTTCTCAGCCATCCAGATGGACGGCTACAAGTCTCTGGACGACGGTCAGCGTGTCGAGTTCGACATCGCGCAGGGTCAGAAGGGTCCGCAGGCAGAGAACGTCCGGCACGCCAGCTGAAGACGCAACGTCGACGCCGGGAGACACCGCCAGGTCGGTGTCTCCCGGCGTTCGCCGTACCGGGGCCGTGGTCGGGGCGGTCGTCGCGGCGGTCACCGGGGATCCGGTGCGGTCACTCAGATCGCGCCGGACAGGGCCTGGAATCCCAGGCTGGACACCGCCACCAGCAGCCAGAGGATCCCGCCCAGCAGCAGCGGTGCGGTTCCGGACCGGCGCAACGCGCCGATGTCGATACCGGTACCGACACCCGCCAGTGCCATCGCGACCAGGAACGTCGCCAGCGTGGCGAGCATCCCGTGTACGGCATGCGGTACCAGGCCGAGAGAGTTGACCGCGGCGGCGGCCACGAACAGCCACAGGAACACCGGCACCAGCCGCCAGACCGACCTGGCAGGTGTGCCGCAGTCTGCGCCCGCTCCACGACGGCGCCACAGCGCGGCGAGTCCGAGTACGACGGGCACGATCATCAACGACCGCACCAGTTTCACCACGACGGCGTAGTGCCCGGCCGCAGAGCTGTAGGTGAACCCGGCCGCCACCACGCTGGAGGTGTCGTTGACCGCGGTACCTGCCCACAGCCCGAAACCGTGGTCGCTCAGGCCGAACAGGTGGCCCAACGCCGGGAACGTCAGCGCGGCGACCACGTTGTACAGGAAGATCGTGGACACCGCGTAGCCGACGGCCGCCTCGCTGGCCGCGACGACCGGGCTCACCGCGGCGATCGCGGAGGCGCCGCAGATCCCGGTACCGCTGCCGATCAGCGCGCGCAGCTCCGCCGGCACGTGCAGCAGCCGGCCGACCAGCCAGGCACCGACCAGGCACACGGCCAGGGTGCCGAGCATGACCGGCAGGGAGCGGAGCCCGATCCGGGCCACCGTGCCCAGCGACAGGCCAAGCCCGAACACCACGACAGCGGCCTGCAGCAGCCACCGGGCGGCGAATGCGGTGCCCGGGCGCAGTGCCGCCCAGCCCGGCCGGCCGTGGAACAGGACGCGCAGCGCGATACCGAGCACGATCGCCACGATCGGCGCGCCGACCACCGGGGCGAGGGTACCCACGCCGGTGGCCACGATCGCGACGATCAGGGTCAGCAGCAGGCCCGGTTTTCGCCCGTGCCGGGCGGTGCGCTGCCCGTGCCGGGCGGCGCGCTGTCCGTGCCGGGCTGTTGAGGTCTGGTCGGCGGCGTCCGGTCGGATGTCGCCCTCGGCCTGGATGTCGCCGTCGGCCTGGATGTCGCTGTCCGCGCTCACCCGTCCAGCCTCGCCGTCCCGACCCTGCCGAGCTAGAGCCAGATTCGATATCAGGACATAGCCTGGACCTATGGCAGATCTGACCGCGGCGGACCTGGCCAGCCTGCGACTCTTCGTGGACGCGGTCGAACTGGGCAGCCTGTCCCAGGCGGCCCGACGGCAACGCATCACCCAGCCCTCGGCCAGTTCCGCGCTGCGCCGGCTGGAACGCCGGCTCGGCCTGGAACTGCTGGTCCGCTCGCCCCGCGGTTCCCGGCCCACCCCGGAAGGTGCCCGGCTGGCCGAACTCGCCGGGCGGGTACTGGCCGAGCTCGACACCTTCGCCGCGGAGGCCGCCGCGCTGCGTACCGCCGGGGCCAGGCAGGTGCGCATCAGCGCCAGCTACACCAACGCCGAGTACCTGGTGCCCCGGTTCGTCGCCCGGTTCCGCGCAGTACGGCCGGACGTCGTGGTCAGCCTGACGGTGGTCAACTCCGACGAGGTGATCTCGCGGATGCGCGACCGTACCGCCGACCTGGGTTTCGTGGAGGATCCCGGCCCGCATCCGGAGCTGGCCACCGCCACCATCGCCACCGATGAGCTGGCCGTACTGGTTGCACCGGAACATCCGTGGGCCCGGCTGGCCGACCCGCTGCCCGCCGGGACGCTGACCGGCACGCCGCTGCTGCTGCGGGAACGGGAGTCCGGTACCCGGGCCAGCTACGAACTGGCCGCGCACCGCCTCGGTCTGCGGGTGGTCGACCCGCTCGGCGTGATGACCTCGACCGAGGCGCTGAAGACCGCCGTACGGGCCGGCCTCGGCGCGACCGTACTGAGTCGGTTGGCGGTGGCCGGCGAGCTCGACTCAGGTGACCTGCGGCTCGTACGGGTCGCCGAACTCGATCTTCGCCGGGAGCTGCGCGCCGTGTGGCGACCCGACCATCGGCACGACCTGGTCGACGAGTTCCTCGCGGTCTGCCGGTCCTAGCCGCTCGGTCTACCTGTTGTCGAGCCTCAGGTCGCGCCACCTGCCTGGGTGCGCCCGACTGCTACCGTCCGTGATCTGAGTCCCTGCCATCCCCTCCTCGGAGACCCGCCGTGACCGATCCGCACGAGCCCGACGACGCCGCCCGCCCAGCCGTTCCTGCGGGTGCCGACCAGCCCACCGACCGCCCGCCGGTCGACCCCACCGCGCCCACGCCGGATGCGGCGTCCCCCGATGCCGGAGCAGCAGGCGCCGATGCACCGGGTACCGGCACCCCGGAGGTCGGAGCCCCGAGCGCCGACGCGCCGGGCGCTGGTGCACCGGGTGCCGATGCCCCGGATACGGGAGCTCAGGGGCCGGTGCCGCCGGCCGGTGCCGGGTATCCGGCCGCGCCGGGCTCCGGGTACACCGCACCGCCACCGGCAGCACCCGGCGGCTGGGGATCCGCACCGGGCGGCTGGACCGCACCCGACCCGCTGACCGGCACGCCGGACGGCGACGTGGGGGAATGGGTACGTCGTACCGTGGCGGTCTGCCGGCGCAGCTTCGGACCGTCGCTCGCTCTTCTCGCCGGAACGTACGTGGTGCCGCTGGTGCTCATCGCGGCGATCACGGCGACGATCTCGGACCGCCTGGGGTCCCTGTCGGTGCAACCCAACCCGAACGACCCGATGCAACCGCTGCGCGACATGGTCAGCACGGTGGGTAGCTGGTACGGACTGCTCCTGCTGGTCGCGGTGGCTGCCGGATACTTCCAGGCCGTGGGATGGGTGGCGAGCCTGCGGGTGATGGCGCAGGACGCCGCCGGGGCGCCGCGCGACCTCGGTTCGGCGCTGCGCTTCGGGCTGCGGCGCGGGCTGCCGCTGTGGGGCTGGTACATCGTGGTGTACCTGTGCGTGATGGTCGGGCTGTGCGCCTGCATCCTGCCCGGTGTCTACCTGGGCCTGGCGATGAGCCTGATCGCGCCGATCGCGGTCTTCGAACGCAGCCAGCCGGCCATCACCAGATCGTTCCGGCTGATGCACAGCCGGTTCTGGCCCTCGGTGGGACGCCTGCTGCTGCTCGCGGTGGTCGTCGGCGGGTACGGCTTCGTGGTCAACCTGGTACTCAGCACCGTGGGTGGTACCGCCGGCCTGAGTGCCGGCCAGGGCAGCTCGCCCGGTTTCGCTGTGGCGTTCATCGTGCAACTGCTGGAGTCGGCGCTGTTCCTGCCGGCCTCCGTGGTCGGTGTCGCCGGCATCCTGGCCCTGTACGGGGAACTGCGTGCCCGGGAGCGGCCCGTCAGCGCCGGCGAACTGGCCGACGCGGCGACGTGACGGTTGCCTCGGTTTGCCAGTTGGCTTGCACTCGACGGGGGAGAGTGCTAAACCTTGGATTGGCACTCGCGGTACATGAGTGCCAGGTCGGGCGGTGAGGTCCGACGGCCGGGGCACACCAGCTGGGTGCCGCGGCCGGGGGATCGTCCGTCGCGGGCATCGGCCGACCGAGCGTGAATACTTGACGTGCGTTGTGTCGTCCGGCTTCCGGGCGGCGGAGCGCCTAGGTGTATCACACCGGAGGACAACGCCCAGATGGCAAAGATGATTGCGTTCGACGAGGAGGCGCGCCGCGGGCTTGAGCGCGGCATGAACACCCTCGCCGACGCCGTGAAGGTGACGCTCGGCCCGAAGGGCCGCAACGTCGTTCTGGAGAAGAAGTGGGGCGCACCCACTATCACCAACGACGGCGTATCGATCGCCAAGGAGATCGAGCTCGAAGACCCGTGGGAGAAGATCGGGGCCGAGCTCGTCAAGGAAGTTGCCAAGAAGACCGACGACGTCGCCGGTGACGGCACGACGACCGCGACCGTGCTGGCTCAGGCGCTGGTCCGCGAGGGTCTGCGCAACGTGGCCGCCGGCGCCAACCCGATCGCCCTCAAGCGGGGCATCGAGGCCGCCGTCGCCAGCGTGACCGAGCAGCTGGCCCAGCTGTCCAAGGACATCGAGACCAAGGAGCAGATCGCCGCCACCGCGTCGATCTCCGCCGGGGACTCGTCCGTGGGCGAGATCATCGCCGAGGCGATGGACAAGGTCGGCAAGGAAGGCGTCATCACCGTCGAGGAGAGCAACACCTTCGGGCTCGAGCTTGAGCTCACCGAGGGCATGCGCTTCGACAAGGGCTACGTGTCGGCGTACTTCGCCACCGACACGGAGCGCATGGAGGCCTCCTTCGACGACCCGTACCTGCTGATCGTCAACTCCAAGATCTCGGCAGTGAAGGACCTGCTGCCGGTGCTGGAGAAGGTCATGCAGTCCGGCAAGCCGCTGGTCATCATCGCCGAGGACCTTGAGGGCGAGGCCCTGGCCACCCTCATCGTCAACAAGGTGCGCGGCACCTTCAAGTCGGCGGCCGTCAAGGCCCCCGGCTTCGGCGACCGCCGCAAGGCGATGCTGGACGACATCGCGTTCCTGACCGGTGGTCAGGTCATCAGCGAGGACATCGGCCTCAAGCTGGAGAACGTCGGCCTGGAGCTGCTCGGCAAGGCCCGCAAGGTGGTCATCACCAAGGACGAGACCACCATCGTGGACGGCGCCGGCGACGCTGACCGGATCCAGGGGCGGGTCAACCAGATCCGCAACGAGATCGAGAACAGCGACTCCGACTACGACCGCGAGAAGCTGCAGGAGCGCCTGGCCAAGCTGGCCGGCGGTGTTGCGGTCATCAAGGTCGGCGCGGCCACCGAGGTCGAGCTGAAGGAGCGCAAGCACCGGGTCGAGGACGCGGTGCGCAACGCGAAGGCCGCTGTCGAAGAGGGCATCCTGCCCGGCGGTGGTGTGGCGCTGGTTCAGGCCGGCACCAACGCCTTCGACAAGCTGGACCTCAACGCCGACGAGAACACCGGCGCCTCGATCGTGAAGTCGGCGCTGGACGCGCCGCTGAAGCAGATCGCGGTCAACGCTGGTCTCGAAGGCGGAGTCGTGGCCGAGAAGGTCCGTAACCTGACCCCGGGTCACGGCCTCAACGCCGCCAACGGCGAGTACGTCAACATGCTCGACGCCGGCATCCTGGACCCGACCAAGGTGACCCGTTCTGCGCTGCAGAACGCCGCCTCGATCGCGGCCCTGTTCCTGACCACCGAGGTCGTGGTGGCGGACAAGCCGGAGAAGAACCCGGCCCCGGCCGGTGCCCCCGATGGCGGTGGCATGGACTTCTGATCCCACGCCCGCAAGGGCAACGGATCACCAGTTCTGAACGAACGGCCCCCGACCTGCTCGCCAGGTCGGGGGCCGTTCCGCATCCCACCCCACGGCGCCATCACCCCTGCCACCGATCCCCTTTGTGCATTTTCCCCGAATATGCCTTTTACGGTGATTCACGAAAGGAACTTTCGGGGAAAATGCACCTTGGGTGGACGCAGAATGACCTCTTTCCCTGAAAATATGGTTCTGTCCCGTATTTTGACGGGGCAGTTCGGCAGATGCACCTGCGCTTGGCGTCAAATGAACTATTTTTCGCTAATGTACGTTTCGGCGTGAGTGACTTCGGGCGGTTGCGTCGCGCGCACCCGCGCCGGTGGGACGCCTGTGCCCGCGTGGGCGGTGATCATGGCTTCGGTGGCAATGCCGTGAAGTTCAGTGGTGTTGAAGCTGGTCAAGATCCGGAGTGTTGGGCTGTGTGCCCCGCGGATGGGTGCGGTTCGGGCGTGGTTCGTGGGGTTGGCGGTCCACTGTTGCGGATCTTGGGTACGGCTCGGTTCGTACGCGCGTCCCGAAGCAGCGGACCAGAAACAGTGGACCAGAAGCAGTGGACCAGAAGCAGCAGCAGGCCAGAAACAGTGGACCAGAAGCAGCGGACCAGAAGCAGCAGCAGGCCAGAAGCGGACCAGAAAGCAGCAGCGGGCCAGAAGCAGTGGACCAGAAGCAGCGCGCTCGGAGTCGCGGGGCGGGGACGAGCCAGCAGGTCGACGGATCCCGAGGGGAGCGCGGTACGGGCGACTATCGTTGGCGGATGCCGGAACTGATCGCGCCGACCGTACGGTTGCATGCCGCGTGGCTCAGCGCGCATCGTGAGTGGGGTCCCGGTCTGCATGAGGACGGGTTCGGCTTGTGGGCGTCCGACGAGGTGGACTCGCCGGACGGGTTCGCCGCCTGGGTACGCAGGCTGAACGATCAGGCCGATCCTGCGAAGCCGCTGGATGCCGGGCGGGTGCGGTGCACGTACCGGTGGATCGTCGAGGGTGACCAGGTGCTCGGCGCGATCACGCTGCGACACGAACTCAACGACATCGCACTGCGGGTCATCGGCCATGTCGGGTACGGGATCCGGCCGTCCGCGCGTGGTCGTGGGCTGGCCACCTGGGCGCTGGGCCGGATGCTCGGCGAGGCCCGGACGCTCGGCCTGGACCGGGTGCTGGTCACCTGTGAAGCGGACAACGTCGCCTCGGCGAGGACAATCGAGCGCAACGGCGGTGCGCTGGAGGGTGTCCGGGACACCGAACTCGGCCCGGTACGCCGGTACTGGGTCACGCTGGCCGGCACCCCGACAGGATCGTAGGCTGCCGGGATGATGGACTGGACGGGGCTGATCAGGGCGGACTTCGCGGTACCGACGGACCGGGACGCTGCGGTCGACGAGCTGGTGGGCATGCTCGCCGATCAGGATCCGGCGGTACGTGACGAGCAGGCGTACCCGGTTCTGCTGAACTGGATCAGGCGCGGAGTGCTGGACGGCCAGCTGGCCGCGATCGGTGACCGGATGCTCGGGCGCTTCGAGCACCCGGAGGTGCAGGCCCGTACGTTCGCGCCGTTGATCCTGGCCGCGGCGGTCGCCCGGGACAGCGCTGCGGTCGCCCGGGACAGCGCCGCATCCGACCAGGAGGACGCGGCCGGGGCCAGTACCGTTGCGGACCTGCTCGACGCGGGGACCGTACGCCGCTGGCGGGACGCGTTCGCCGCCTGGTGGCCGGGGGAGGCCGAGATCCGGGGCTGGGACGACCGGCTCGGCTGGCTGCACGCCGTCGCGCACGGCGCGGACCTGGCGGGTGAACTGGGCGCCTCACCCCGGCTGGACGGGCCGGCGGCAGCTGACGTATTGACCCTCATCGCCGAGCGCGTGGTGGCTGCGACCGACTACCGGTACGCACAGATGGAGGAGGACCGGGTGGCGGTCGCGGTGGCGCAGATCCTGGCCCGGCCGGGGCTGACCGTGGCCGACGCGACCGGGTGGCTGGAGCCGGTGGACCGGCTGTTCGCGACGGGTGAGCCGGGCCCGCTGCCGGTGCCGGCGGCCAACACGTTCGCGGTGCTGCGGGCGGTGTACGTCATGGTGGACCGGCGGGCGCTCGAGCACCGCAGGGCCGTGACCGATGCCGTCGCGGCCCGGCTGCACGAGGCGTTCCCGCCGTACCTGGCCGACCGCGAATAGCCGGCCGCGCGGGTAGCGGCCGAACCGCGGGACGACGTCGACGCAGTGCCGTGCATCGACGGCGCAGGCCGGGGGCGGCGCCGATCGGCGGGCTGTGTTCAGCCGGCGATCGGGTGGTTGATCTGCAGCGCCTGCGCCAACCGACCGTCGGCGGCCTTGAGCAGTGCGCGGGCGTTGGCCACGTCGGTTGCCCGCTCGATCATCACCACGGCGGTCTTGACGTGCTGGTCGGCGGAGGCGAGGGCGGTGGTGGCCGCCTCGGCGGTGGCGCCGGTGATCTCCTGGACCATCCGGATGGCGCGGGCGACCAGCTTCTCGTTGGTGGCGACGAGATCGACCATCAGGTTGCCGTGCGTCTTGCCGAGCCGGACCATCGTGATGGTCGAGATCATGTTGAGGACGAGCTTCTGCGCGGTGCCGGCCTTGAGTCGGGTCGAGCCGGCGATGAATTCCGGTCCCACGCCGACCTCGATCGGGTACTCGACGACGGCGCTGAGTTCCGCGCCGGTGTTGCAGGACAGCCCGACACTCAGCGCGCCGCGTCGGCGCGCCTCGCCCAGCGCAGCGAGCACGTACGGGGTGCGACCGCTCGCGGTGAGGCCGACCACCGCGTCGTCGGGGCCGATGCCGCGTTCGGCGATGTCGGCGGCGCCGTTGTGGATGCTGTCCTCGACCCCCTCCACCGCGCGGGTGATCGCGATCTGACCGCCGGCGATGATGCCCTGTACCTGTTCGGGTGGGGTGCCGAAGGTGGGTGGGCACTCCGCGGCGTCCAGCAGTCCGATCCTGCCGGGGGTGCCGGCGCCGACGTAGATCAACCGGCCGCCGGCGGCGAGTCGTGTGACGATGGCATCGATGGCCGGTACGAGTTGGGGGATGGCGGCGGCGACCGCGGCCGGTACCGAGGTGTCCGCCTCGTTCATCATCGTGACCAGTTCGGCGGTGGGTAGCTGGTCGATCCCGGCGTAGCGGGGGTCGGCCTGTTCGGTGCGCAGTTGCGCCAGATCCGGCTGTGCGGCGTGGGATGCGGCCTGCGACACCTGCGGCTCCTCGCGGTTGGGGGGCGACACTGCCCGCGCCATGTTACTCGTTGACGAAAAATCGCCAGCGTCGGTAACTTAGCAACTTGCAGTACTTCGTTGAATATTCTTTCAGAGTAGACGTCTGGAGCCTCTCCTGTGGGCGCACATCACCCTCCAACGGCCGTGACTGAGATCGTGGCCCAGATGTCCGTCTTTGACAAGATAGGTCAGCTTTTTGTTGTACCGCTGGGTCGACACTCACCTAACGCACTGCGACTTCCGCCGGATCAGCGGTCCGGCGTCGCGCTCACCGACGACGGCCTCGGCCAGGTGGTCGATCAGCTCCGTCGGCACCGGGTGGGCGGCGTCTGCTACTTCCCGACGCGGCCGGAAGGTGACGAGGCGAGCGAAGTAGCGGCGCTTCTGACCGAACTGGACAGGGCGGTCGACGGTACCGGTGTCCGGCCGGTCGTCGCCGTCGATCAGGAGGGCGGCACGGTCGCCCGGCTGCGTCGCGGAGTGACCAGCGTTCCCGGCGCGATGGCGCTCGCCGCCACCGGTGACCCGGCCAGCGCCGAACAGGCCGCCGCGATCATCGGCGCCGAACTGCGGGCCGTCGGGTTCCACCATGACTACGCGCCGGACGCCGACGTCAACAGCAACCCGGCCAACCCGGTCATCGGCGTACGGTCCTTCGGCTCGGACCCCGGGCAGGTCGCCCGCTACGTCACCGCTGCGGTACGGGGGCTGCGCGGTGCCGGCCTGGCGGCCACCGTCAAGCACTTCCCCGGTCACGGCGACACCGCCACCGACAGCCACCTCGAACTGCCGGCCGTGTCCCGTGACCGGGCCTCCTGGACCGCCGTGGACCTGGTGCCGTTCGTGGCCGCCATCGGCGCGGGCGTGGACGCGGTGATGTCCGCGCACGTCTCGGTACCGGCCGTGGACCCGTCCGGGGACCCGTCGACCGCGTCCGCGCCGATCCTGACCGGCGTACTGCGCGACGAGCTCGGCTTCGGCGGTGTGGCGGTGACCGATGCGCTGGACATGGCCGGCGCCCGGAAGAAGTACGGTGACGGCGAGACGGCGGTACGCGCCCTGCTGGCCGGTGCCGACCAGTTGCTGATGCCCGCCGATCTGGACGTGGCGGTGGCCGCGGTACAGGTCGCGGTGCGGTCCGGTCGGGTACCGTTGCGGCGGCTGGATGAGGCCGTCGGCCGGATCCTGGCGCTCAAGTACCGGCTGGGCCTGCTGGCCGGCGCCCGGCCGCAGACGCCGGCGCGACCGGACCCGGCCGGGCATGCGGCCATCGCGCTGGACCTGGCGCACCGGGCGGTGACCGTACTGGGCGAGCGGGACTGGCGGCCACCGACCTCCGGGCGGGTCGCCCTGGTCGGCTGCCTGGACGGCATCGAGGACACCCTGCTGCCGGTGCTGCGCGGGCCCGGCGCTGAAGTGTCCATCATGGACTGTGGTAGCGATCCGGACGATGCGGCGCTGGCCGCCCCGCTGCGCGCCGCGGCCGAGGCGGACGTGACCGTGGTGGTGACCCGGGGTGCGGTCCGCTGGCCGGGGCAGCGTGCGCTGCTCGCCGCGCTGGGTGCCGCCGGGCACCGGCACGTACTGGTCGCGCTGCGGGAACCGTACGACGCGGGCCTGGCGCCGGGCGCCGCGACCAGGATCCTGACCTACGGCGACAATGCGGTACTGCGTACCGCGCTGGTCGACGTGCTGAACGGAACGGCGCAACCAGGCGGCCGGTTGCCGGTGGACGTACCGGGGCCGGACGGGCGGATCGTCTACCGGCGGGGCGAGGAGGCGTGAGCGCGGTTCGTACCGGCGCGCAACGCCTGTGCGCCGAGCCGGGACTGATCGGCGGGAGTCGGCTGGGGCTGGTCACCAACTACACCGGTATTCTTCCGGACCTCACCTCCACTGTGGAGGGTCTACTCGCGGCCGGGGCGCCGCTGGTGGCGCTGTTCGGTCCGGAGCACGGGATCCGCGGCTCGGTGCAGGCCGGCGAGAGCGAACCGGAGACCATCGACCCGGTCAGCGGCCTGCCCGTGTTCGACACCTACCTGCGTACCGGTGCCGAGCTCGACGCGCTGATCCTGGAGTCCACAGTAGACACACTGCTGTACGACCTGCAGGACATCGGCACCCGCTTCTACACCTATGTGTGGACCATGTTCGACGTGATGGTCTCGGCGGCCCGGACAGGTCGGCGCTTCGTCGTACTGGACCGGCCGAACCCGGTCGGTGGCCGCCTCAGCGAGGGCCCCGGGCTGGATGCGGCGTACGCCAGCTTCGTCGGCCGGGTGTCGGTACCGATCCGGCACGGCCTGACCTGCGGTGAACTCGCCCGGCTGCTCAACGCCGAGGCGGTGGCGGCCGAGGCCGGGCGGCCGGTGGAACTGTCGGTGATCGCCATGGACGGTTGGCGGCGCGACATGACGCCCGCCGAGACCGGCCAGCCATGGGTGATGCCGTCGGTCAACATGCCCACCCCGGACACCGCGCTGGTCTACCCGGGCACCGGACTGTTCGAGGGCACCAACCTGTCCGAAGGGCGCGGCACCACCCGACCGTTCGAACTGATCGGCGCGCCGTACCTGGGCCCGGGATTCGTACCGGCGCTGCGTGAGCTGGCGCTACCCGGCGTCGGGTTTCGGGAGGTGTTCTTCACCCCGACCTTCCACAAGTACGCCGGCCGGCCGGTACGCGGCGTGCAGGTGCACGTCACCGACCCGCTCGCGGTGTCCCCGGTGGCCACCGCCGTGGCCATGCTGCACACACTGCGTCAGCTCTACCCGGACGACTTCGGTTGGCGCGTCGCACAGGGCGGTGCCGAGGACCTGGGGCACCGGTATTTCGTGGACCTGTTGTGGGGCAGCGACCAGCTGCGCCGGACAGTGGACGTGGGGGAGGATCCGCGGAGTCTGCTGGCCGCGCCGGGCACCCCGGCGGACTGGGCGGCCGACCACCTTCTCTACTGACAGACAGCACACCGGGCGGCGAAGGGCAGCAGGATGATCGCGGTACGGCAGTTCCGCGCCGGCGACGGCGCGCAGCTCGTCGAGGCTTGGCGGCGCAGCGCACCGAACGACCCGATCACCCCGCAGCGGTTCCGTGACCTCGTGCTGCTCGACGCCAACTTCGACCCGGCCGGACTGTACGTCGCGTTCGACGGTGACCGGCTGGTCGGCGCCGCGTACGCCGTCCGTCGGCGGGTCGCCATGGTCGGTGCCGAACTGGAACCCGACGCCGGCTGGATCCCGTTCTTCTTCGTCACCCCGGCCGACCGGCGCCGGGGCACCGGTACCGAACTGCTGCGCGCCGCCCTCGGCTGGCTGTCCGGACACGGCCGTACCCGGGTCGAGTTCTCCTCGTACACGCCGAACTACATCCTGCCCGGACTCGACGATGCCGCGTACCCGGACGCGCTCCGGCTGCTGGAACGCCACGGCTTCGCCACCCGCTACCGGGCCGCCGCGATGGACCGCAGCCTGGTCGACTACGCGATGCCCGAAGAGGTCGCCGCGCGGACCGCCGCACTGCGCGCCGCCGGGTACAGCTTCGGTACGCCCGCCGACGACGAGCTTCCCGACCTGGTCCGGTTGGCCGGCGAGGAGTTCAACCCGGACTGGGCCCGCGCCATCCGGGACTGCGTCTCCGCCGGTACGCCGACCGACCGCATCGTCGTCGCCCGGGGACCGGACGGCACCCTGGTCGGCTGGGCCATGCACGGCGCGTACGAGAACATGGTCGAACGCTTCGGGCCGTTCGGTGTGCTGGAGAGCCGGCGCGGTACGGGACTCGGCAAGGTGCTGCTGCACCTCACGCTGGAACGGATGCGGGCGCTCGGCGCACACAGCGCCTGGTTCCTGTGGACCGGGGAGCAGTCCCCCGCCGGACAGCTCTACCTGACGACCGGTTTCAGCACCACCCGCCGGTTCCGGATCATGCGTGCCGAACTCGGCACCAGCGGCGGTGCTGGGCCCAGCGGCGGTGCCGGGGCCAGCGGCGGTGCCGGGGCCAGCGGTGATGCCGGGACCGGGCCCAGGGTCGGGACAGAGAGGACGGAGCCGTCATGAGCCGGACCGTACTGGCCGTCGGTGCGCACATCGGCGACATGGACCTGACCGCAGGCCCGCTGCTGGCCGCCTATGCGCTGGCCGGTCACCGGACCGCGATCCTGGCCCTCACTCCCGGCGAACGCGGCCATCCGAAGCTGTCGCCCAAGGACTACAAGACACAGAAGATCGCCGAGGGCAGCGCGTTCGCGGCGGCCATCGGTGCCCAGTTCCGGGTCTTCGACGACCAGAGCGACGGCTTCCTGTCCCCGTCCGACGCCCTCGCACACCGGGTCGCCGACATCATCCGGGAACTGCGGCCCGAGGTGCTGATCGCGCACTGGCCGCACAGCATCCACTCCGACCACACCCACGCTGCCGCGCTCGCCGAACGTGGCCGGTTCCTGGCCGGACTGCCGATGGAGCACGATCTGCCCCGGCACGCGGTGTCCCGGCTGCTATGCGCGGAGAACTGGGAGGACGCCGAAGGTTTCGAGCCGTCGGTGTACGTGCCCGTGCCGGAGCCGGCGTACCGCACCTGGCGCTCGGCCATCGAGGGACAGGCGTTCGCGCGGGGCGAGACGTACGGCTTCCGGTACATCGACTACTACACGGCGCTGATGACCACCCGGGGCTGCCTGGCCCGCACCGAGCGGGCCGTGGCGCTGGCCGAGGCGGACGGCGGCCGGCAGGTACTCGACCTGCCCTGACCGCGCGGCCGGCCGGGGTCCGTGTCCGTGGCGGTCACAGGCTCCGGCGGTACAGCCAGAAGATCCGGTCCAGCCGGGCGCCGACCGTACGGGAGTAGAACGGCACCGGCCCGACCCAGCCGATCTGCGCGCTGGTCAGCCCGGCGTTGCGCTGGTCGGCCAGGCAGCGACGGAGCAGTACGCCGCCCAGCCCGAGCCCCCGGGCCGCCTCGACGGTGCCCATCGGGCCGAACCAGCTCGGCCGGTTCGCGCCGTGCCCGGCGAAGGCGAGGACCGCACCGTCGGAGTCGCGTACCGCGAGGTGCAGGCCGGCGCCGGAGCGGCGTACGGACTGTTCGATCTCCCAGGCCCAGGAGGCGTTCCAGGTGTCCTCGGCCCACTCCCACAGCGCCGGCAGGTCGGCCGGACCGGCGCGGCGTACCGTCACCCCCTCGGTCGCCAGCCGTCGCTCGGCCGCGGCGGTGTCGAGGTCGGCGGTGTGCAGGTCGGCGACCATGTTCTGCGCCGTGCGGTACCGCTCGTAGCCGAGTGCCTCGGCGCAGCAGATCGCCGGGGTGTAGCGCACGTCGATGCCGGGCCAGACGTAGCAGGGCGGATTGCCGGCCCAGCGGACCTCCCGTACGCCCAGGTCCCACAGGGCCCGCTCGGCGGCGGACACGAGTGCGCGACCGATGCCGGCCCGCTGGTACGCCGGGTCGACGGCGATCAGGTCGAGGTGCCCGACGGTCGGATCGGCGCCGTTGACCGACGCGGCGACGACCCCCATGTCGGCGGCGTGCAGCCAGCGGGTCCGGCGTCGGCGGGGCGGTGCGGCCAGTCGGCTGAGCACCTGGTCGGCCTCGGCGCGGTCGAAGATCAACGCCCGGCCGAGCATCGGGGCCAGCCCGGCCGGGTCGGCGTCGAGCGGTTCGACGGACGGTACGGTTCCCCTGCCGGGTGTCACGGCTGCTCCTCGCGGGCGTTGCGTCGCCGGGCCGCAGATGGTCGGTCAGGCTGTAGGTTTTCTACGTCACAACCCTAGGCGTTGGCGCTTTTCTGGAGGCGGGATGGGGTCGGATCCGCTGGTCATCGGCGCGGACGTGGGCGGAACCAGTTCCAAGGTAGTGCTCTGCGACGTGGCCGGAACGGTACTCGGTCGAGGAAGGGCAGCCGGCGGGAACCTCCGGTCCAGCGTCGGTGACCCGGCCGGGAACATCGCCACCGCGCTGACCGCCGCGCTCGACGGGTACGACCCGGGCCGGGTCGTCGCCGGCATGATCGGGATGGCCGGCAGTGCCGCGGTACCCGACCGGGCCCGCCGCATCGCGGACAGCGCCTGGCAGCAGGCCGGGCTGCCCGGCGCCCCGCAGATCGGTACGGACCTGGACATCGCGTACGCGGCCGGCGCCCGACACGGCGACGGCGTACTGCTGCTGGCCGGCACCGGCGCCGTCGCCGCGGCGTTCGGCGACTACCGCCTGACCCGGCGCTGCGACGGCCTCGGCTGGCTGCTCGGCGACGAGGGCTCCGCGGTCTGGGTCGGCCTCGCCGGGGTCCGGGCCGCCGCTGCGGCATGGGACGGTCGCGGCCCGCAGACCACACTGACCGGACTGCTCGCCGACCGGCTCACCCCGGCCCGGCCCACCGGAGACCCACGGCAGGACATCGTCGCCGTGGCCTACCAACTGCCACCGGCCCAGTTCGGCGAGTTCGCCCCGGTGGTCACCGGTGCGGCCCGGGACGGTGACCCGGTCGCCGGCCGGATCGTCGCGGACGCCGCCGCAGCGCTGGTACGCAGCGCCCGGGTGGCCGCCGCCGACGACCCGGTGCGCTGCCTCGTGCTGGCCGGTTCACTGCTGACCACCGCCGGCCCGGTCGCCGATGCGGTCCGCGCCCGCCTCGCCGACACCTTCGACGAGCCGCCGGTCACCGCACCCGACCCGGTCGCCGGTGCCGTTCTGCACGCGCTGCGGCACGCCGGCCTGCCGGTCGACCCCGACCTGCCGGCACGGCTGCGTACCTACCTAGAGTGCGGGCATGTCTGATACCGCCGAACGGGTCCGCGACGCGCTGGCCGCCGCCCCCGTACTGGACGGCCACAACGACCTGATCTGGGAGCTGCGTACCCGGGACGAGCCGGTGGACCTCAGCCGGGACCAGCGCGGCACCGGGCTGCACACCGACCTGCCGAGGCTGCGTACCGGTGGTGTCGGTGCCCAGTTCTGGTCCGTATGGATCCCTTGCGGCACACCGGATCCGGTAACCGTCACGCTGGAGCAGATCGACGCGGTGCACGCCATGCTGGCACGCTACCCCGACGACCTGGCCCTGGCCCGCAGCGCCGACGAGGTCGCCGCCGCGATCGCGTCCGGCCGGGTCGCGTCGCTGATCGGCATGGAGGGCGGCCATCAGATCGGCGGGTCGCTCGGCGTGCTGCGGATGATGTACCGGCTCGGTGTGCGGTACATGACCCTCACCCACAACGACAACACCCCGTGGGCCGACAGCGCCACCGACACCCCGGTACACGGCGGCCTGACCGACTTCGGCCGAGACGTCGTACGGGAGATGAACCGGCTCGGCATGCTGGTCGACCTGTCGCATGTGGCAGCCAGCACGATGCACGACGCGCTGGACGTCAGTACCGCCCCGGCGTTCTTCTCGCACTCCAGCGCCCGCGCGCTGTGCTCGCACCCGCGCAACGTGCCCGACGACGTACTGACCCGGGTACGCGACACCGACGGCGTGGTGCTGGTCACCTTCGTACCGGGGTTCCTGACCGAGGAATGCCACGCCTGGATGGACGAGATGGTCGCCGCGGAGGCCCGGCTCGGTGCGGTCGATCCGGGGGTCGGTGGATCCGACCGGCCCGGCGTACAGGACTGGCTGCGTGAGCACCCGCGCCCGCCGTGCGGTGTCGCAGACGTCGCCGACCACGTCGAACACATCCGGGACGTGGCCGGTGTCCGGGCCGTGGGGCTCGGCGGAGACTTCGACGGCATCGTGCGTACCCCCGACGGGCTGCCCGACGTGTCCGGCTACCCGGCGTTGCTGGCCGAACTCGCCGACCGTGGCTGGTCGGTACCCGAACTGGCCGGCCTGACCTCCGGTAACGCGCTGCGGGTGCTGCGCGAGACGGAACGCGTCGCAGACCCGGGGTGAGTGCTGCCGGGGCTGGACCTGATGAGCGATGCTAGGGGGCATGCCCGATCGTCGTGACCCCGGAATGTTCAGCCGGATGCGGGCCGCGTTGCAGGGTGAGCGCAACGCGGCCACGCTCGATGCGATGCGCTCCGCCGGTCGGGCCGTGTACGAGGAACTCGCCATCGTCGAGGCGCACCGCGACGAACTGCGGGGCGCCGGCCATGGTCCGTGGGACGACACGCCCGATCAGGCCTCGCACGCACTGACCACCTGGAACGCCTACGTCCTGCAGACGCTCGGCGAGTCGTTGCTGGACACCGCCGCGAACGCGGGCACCGGGTTCGTCACCCCCGGCACGTTCGACCTGGCCTGGCGCTGGTTCGGGCAGGTGCAGCCGTGGCTGAGCCGGGCCCGGCAGGCCCGCAGCAATCCCGGGTACGACATCCGGGCCGAGCTGACCCCGCCGGTCGAACTCTCGCCGTGGCCACCGCAGCCGGTCCAGGACGAGCACCTCACCGCCATGCTCGACGCCGACCTGCGACTGCGTGAGCGGGCCGAGTACGCCGTCTTCTCCCTGGAGTCCGGCAAGCACCCCGCGTACGCCGACGACGCGGTGAACCGGCTCCGCCAGCTCGCCGCGATGGCCGGTTCGGCCGCCGACTACGCGCGGGCGCTGCGCCGTTCCGGCAGCGACCCGACGACCGACCGGATGGCCGCCGCCAACCTGTGCCAGGCGCTGGGCACCTGGTACCAGATCGGTCAGCTCGCCGCGTTCCCCGCGCTGCTGAAACGTTTCCGACTGCCCCGGGCCCGCCCCCGCTTCGATCCCGACCGGCTGCCCGGCGGCGACAGCTTCGACCCGTGGTGCCTGACCGACGAGGCGACCATCGAGGCGTGGCAGGCCGACCCGACCGCGGTGCGTTCCCTCGACGCGCTGTGGGAGGCCGACCCCGACCCGGCGGCGACCCTGCAGATCAAGGCCGAGATCGACCTGGCGGTGGAGGAGGGCGCCATCGTACGGGTGTTCCTGCCCGGCCGGATCACCTGCTACCACCGGTGTCCCTGGTCCTCGCTGTACGAGGTGCGCCGGTCGGTGACCTTGGCCGGTCGGCGCCTCAGCGCGCTGCAACAGTTCACCCTGGACGTCTCGGCGGACTCGATGTACTACGGCCGACCGTTCGTCCGCCGCCTGGTGCTCGGTCCGTTCCGGGCCAACCAGCCGGTACGCCACGCCCCGCGCGGCATGCCGCCACCGCCGGCACGCGTACCCCGTCCGCCGCGCCCGCCGCGGATCCGACCGCCGGGGCCGCCGCCACGGGGATGGTGAGCCCGCCGGTCACATGTCCTCGAGCTCGCGGCCCTTCGTCTCGCGTACCGCCTTCACCACGAACACGAAGGCGAGCAGGGCGAACCCGGCGTACAGGCCGTACGCGAGGGTCAGACTGATCCCGGACAGCACCGGGAACGAGGTGGAGATCGCCCAGTTGGCCAGCCACTGCGCGGCGGCGGCCACGGCCAGTGCGGAGGCCCGGATCCGGTTGTTGAACATCTCGCCGAGCATCACCCACACGGTCGGGCCCCAGCTCATCCCGAACGCGAACACGTACAGGTTGGCCGCGATCAGTGCGATCGTGCCGATCGTGGTCGCCAGGTGCGGTTTGCCCGCCGAGTCCAGGCTGGCGGTGGAGAAACAGAACGCCATCACGCCCAGGGTGACCGTCATGCCGGCCGCGCCGATCAGCAGCAGCGGCTTGCGGCCGACCTTGTCGATCAGCGAGATGGCGACCAGGGTGGTGACGATGTTGGTCACCGAGGTGATCACCGACGTCAGCAGCGAACTCGACTCGGAGAAGCCGACCGCCTGCCACAGCGTCGAGGAGTAGTAGAAGATCACGTTGATGCCGACGAACTGCTGGAACACCGACAGCAGGATGCCGACCCAGACGATGCCGAGCAGGCCGAGTACCGGACCGCGCAGGTCACGCAGCTGTACCGGACGGTCGGACAGCAACGACCGGCGGATCTCGGAGATCCGATGCTCCACGTCGCCGCCCACGTAGCGGCGCAGCACCCGGGCCGCGGCCCGTACCTCGTGCTTGGCGACCAGGTAGCGCGGCGATTCCGGGATCTGCAACGCCAGTACGCCGTACACCAGGGCCGGGATGAAGGCGCTGGCGAACATCCAGCGCCACGCGGCGCCACCCCACGGCACCGACTTCCCGGCCCCGCCGGCGACCGTGGCCAGCAGGTAGTCGACCAGCAGCGCGCAGAAGATGCCGACGGTGATGGCCAGTTGCTGCAACGAGCCGAGCCGGCCGCGCATGCCGGCGGGCGCGATCTCGGCGATGTACGCGGGGGCGATGACCGACGCCGCGCCGATCGCGAGGCCACCCACCAGCCGCCAGCACAGCAGGCTGATCGGGTCCCAGGCCAGTGCCGAGCCGACCGCGCTGACCGCGAAGATGATGGCGGCGAACAGCATCACCCGGGTCCGGCCGGTACGGTTCGCCAGCGGCCCGGCGAACCAGGCGCCGACCGCGCAGCCGATCAGCGCGGCGGACACCACGAAACCCAGAACGGCGGCGGACACGTGGAACGCGTCGCGTACCGCGTTCACGGTGCCGTTCACCACGGAGGTGTCGAAGCCGAAGAGGAATCCGCCGACGGCCGCCGCGACGGCCAGGAAGATGACCTGCCCGTGGTGGGCCGGCGCGGTCCCGGGGGTGTTGGCGCCGCAGGGCTCTGTCGTGCCGTCCAAGGCCGGCTCCCTCCGGGTGTGCCTTGAGCCAGTTTCGCCCATCCGCGGGCGCGGCGCTCGCGTTTCGCCGGTCAGCGTCTGCGCAGCTCAGCGCAGCTGCTGGGCGGCCCGTACCGCGGCGTACGCGTCGAGAGCGCCGGCGCCGGACGCCTCGCGGGTACCGCACCGGGTCGGGTCGGCCACCGGGGTCGCGGTACGCCGCAGCAGCTGCGTGGTCGTGGCCAGGTCACCGACCAGCCGCGGATTCGCCGACCACATCAGCGCCACCACGCCGGCGACCTGCGGTGTGGCCATCGAGGTGCCGCTCAGTACGCCGTACCCGCCGCCGGGCAGCGCGGAGGTGATGTCGACTCCGGGTGCGACCAGGTCGGGTTTCACGCCGCCGCCGGGTACCGGGCCACGGGCGGAGAACACCGCCACCCGGCGTCGTCGGTCCGTCGCCCCGACGGTCAGTACGTCCGGGTAGCGGCCGGGTGGTTCGGCCGCCGAACCGCACCGTGGGCCGGCGTTGCCGGCGGCGGCGACCACGAAGATCCCGGCCGCGGCGAATGCCCGGGTCGCCGGCCGCAACGTGTCGGCGGCGCAGCCCTCGACGGGTGCGCAGGACCAGGAGTTGGTGAGGATCTGCGGGGCGCGCGCCGGATCGCCGTCGGTGAAAGGGTTCCCGCCGGCCGGGAACGGCGCCAGCATGAACTGCAGGCAGTCCAGGTAGTGCGCCGGGTTGCCCAGGTTGCGGGCCAGGTCGACGCAGCCGATCCAGCGGGCGCCCGGCGCCACGCCCAGCCCCGGCCCACCGCCGACCGGTCGGCCCACCGCGCTGGCCAGGGTGTGCGTACCGTGCCCGACGTAGTCGGTGGGGGTGGTGCTGCCGTACCACGGGTCGTACCAGGAATCGTCGCCGCCACGGAAACCTTGCCGCAGCACGGGGTGTCGTCCGTCCACACCGGAGTCGGAGGTGCCGATCACGATCCCCCGACCGTCCACATGCAACTGGCTGACCACCCGGTCGGCGCCGCTGGCCGTGAGGTACCACGGGATGTGGTCCGGCGCCGGGGCACTGCCGTGCTCCGGTACGGGTGGTGCGGGCAGTGGCCGCAGCCGTGGGCTGGGCAGTACCCGGGCAACGTCGTCCCGGGCCGACAGCCACCGTTGCAGCAGCGGTCCGGAACCGTCCACCTCGACCGCGTCGAGCAGGTAGTACGGGGTGAACCGCAGGCCACGGTCGGTCAGCGCGCGGCGCAGTGGCCGTTGGCTGCGGGTCGCGGTGTCCACCAGCCGCCGGTACACCGCGGTACCTCGCGCGGCGCTCGTGCCGTCGGTCGGCAGGCCGGTCAGGTCGGCCTGGGTACGTAGCACCACCAGCAGCCGGTCGCCGTACCGGCCGGGATGTCCGAGAGTCAGGTACGTCGCGCCGACGGCGAGGACGGCCAGCGCGGTCACTGCCGCGGCGACCGCCACCGAGGCCGACCGGCGCGGCGTTCTCCGGCGCAGGCTGAGCGCGCTGACCAGCGCGAGCAGCAGGGCGAGTGCCGAAGCGGCGAGGGTGGCCAGCAGCGCGTACCAGCCGATGTCCCGGAACCCCAGCAGCGGCGAGAGCTGTACGGGCGCCACGAACGCCAGCGGCCCGACGGCGGCGATCCCGACGGTGGGCCCGGCAGCGGTCCCGGTGATCCGGCCGGTGCTCCCGGCGCGGTTGAGGGCCGCGAGAGTGAAGCCGAGTGCCGGTACGGTGCCCAGCAACGCCAGTTGCGCGCCGCCCTGGCCGGGACCGACGCTCAACGGTACGAGTGCGATGCCGGCCGCCGCCCCGCCGCCGAGGACCCGGCGCCAGCGCGGACCGTCCCCGAACGCGGCCCAGAACTGTCCATTGAGGACAGTACCGGCCAGACCGCCGAGGCCGGCGGCGGCGAGCAGCGCCGTGACGGTGTCGGTCAGATCGCCCAGCGCGCCCAGATACACCCAGGGCAGCAGCATCAGTACGCCCGCGCCGGCGGCCAGCAGCACCGCGCCGGGCCGCTGCGGTTGCGTTGCGACTCGCGCGATCGGCGCCGCCGGTACAGCCACATGGTCAGGACGACGAGCCCGGACAGTACGGCTGCTGCCGCCGCACCCGCCGCCGGCCGTTGCGCCGGCACGGCCCGTACCGGGGCGAGGACGGCCAGCGCGATGCCGCCGACCAGCCATGCGCGGCTGGCGGTACGCAGCGCCGGTCGCAGCGCGAGGAGTTGGAGCAGCGCGGCCGGCGCGATCACCAGCAGCGCGTTGAGCAGGGTGACCGCGACCGGCACCCCGGCCGGCAGTCGCAACTCCTGGATCAGGGTGTACTGCCCGACCAGCCAGCCGCCCGCCTGGATCGCGGCGGTGGCGCCGAGGACCCAGCAGCCGGTCGCCACGACGGCGGCGGTACGCAGCCAGTTCGCATGGCGCTGCGGCGCCATGGTCGGCCGGTCAGGCGCACCGCGCCGCGGCGCCGTGGGAGGCAGTTCGGGCTCACCCTCGGTTCCCATCCCGGCACCGTACCGGCCGCTACCAGCCTCGATGCCAGGGCGTAAGCGGCCCGCGGATATGTTCTGTCTCGTGGCGGTGTCAGGCGACCCACGGAAGGCGACGGGTTCTCACATGGACAGTCCCGCGGAATCGAGTCAGGCCTGGCTGGAACTCGCTCCAGACTACGAGCGGGCCCGAACCCGGGAGGACTCGCTGGATCGGCTGGTCGAGTGGCCGGCGCAGCGGGACCTTCTGGGCGATGTCACCGGACTGTCGGTGCTCGATGTCGGTTGCGGCAACGGCGGCAAGCTCGCCGAGCTGGTCGGGGACGGTGCGACGGCCTCGGTCGGTGTCGACATCAGTGGCAACTTCCTCGGCGCCCGACCGCCCGGCCTGGAACTCATCCGGGGCGATCTCACTGAACTGGACTCGGTACCCGGGCTTGCCGGCCGCACGTTCGACCGGATCCTGTTCCTGCAGTCCTTCGGCTACGCGCAGGATCCGGTCCGTACCTTGCAGACAGCCCGCGCGATGCTCGCCGACGACGGATTCATCCTACTGACCAGGACGCATCCGATCCGGTACGCCGTCGAACGGACCGAGCAGAACGGGACCTCGTTGGGCGAGGAGTACTTCTCCACCACCTCGTTCTCCTACCTCAGCGGCTGGAACGACCAGATCACCCTGACCAAGCGGTCGTACACCATCTCCGACCTGATCAACGTGTTCAGTGCGGCCGGGCTGTGGATCGAGACCGCGGTCGAGCCGCAGCTGTCCGAGGATGCCCGGCGCCGCTACCCGCACAAGCAGGCGTGGATGGACAAGTACCTCGGCATCCTGATCTTCAAGCTCCGTCCGCTCCCTGGCGCCGTACCGGCCGCTACCGGAGCGTAGTCGCGAACCCATAAGTACACTTATCATAACTGTACTTATGACTTCCGGAGGCTGCGTGTACAAGCCCGCCACCATGTTCGACCGGGACCGCGAGTGGCGATCGCTGCGCGCCTTCGTCACCAGTGAGGTACCGAATGCCACGCTCGGCGTCGTCTACGGCCGCCGCCGGCAGGGCAAGACCTTCCTGCTCGACGCGGTATGTACGGCCGGCAAGGGTCTGTACTTCGCCGCCACCGAGGCGACCGAGGCCGAGACGCTCACCCGACTCGGTGCCGAGATCGCCAGCTTCCTCGACCTGCCGTCGCCGATCGGACTCGCCGACTGGTACCAGGCGGTGGACTGGCTGCTGGCGCTGGGCCGCGAGCGCGCCGTACCTGTGGCGATCGACGAGTTTCCCTACCTGGTGCAGGCGACACCGTCGCTGCCGTCCATCATCCAGCGGGCCTACGCGCCGAACCGGCCCGAACGGACGTCCTCGCGTACCCGGCTGCTGCTCTGCGGATCGGCGATGTCGTTCATGAGCCGGCTGCTGACCGGGAGCGCGCCGCTGCGTGGACGGGCCGGGCTGGAGATGGTGGTCTCCACCTTCGACTACCGGCTCGCGGCACAGTTCTGGCGGATCGAGGACCCGCGCCTGGCTGCGCTCACACACGCGGTCGTCGGTGGCACACCTGCGTACCGGACGGAGTTCCTGGCCGGTGACGCGCCGGCCGACGTGGCGGACTTCGGGCCGTGGGTGGTACGCAACGTGCTGGACCGGGACAGCCCACTGTTCCGCGAGGCCCGGCACCTGCTGGCCGAGGAGACCAACGTACGGGACACCGGGCTGTACCACTCGGTGCTCGGTGCCATCGCATCCGGCAATAACACCCGTGGCGGGATCGCCTCGTACATCGGCCGCAAGAGCTCGGACCTGGCGCACCCGCTGACCGTGCTGGAGGACGCCGGCCTGATCGACCGTGCGGAGGACACGTTCCGCTCCGCGCGTACCACGTTCACCATCGTCGAACCGCTGGTCACCTTCTATCACGCGATCATGCGGCCGGAATGGTCCCGGCTGGACCGGGTCGGCCAGGCCGAGCGCGTCTGGGCCGATGCCTCGGACCGCTTCCTCGGTTCGGTGATCGGCCCGCACTTCGAGGCATTGTGCCGGGACTGGGTCCAGTTCTACGCGGACCCGGACACCTTCGGCGGACCGGTGTCCCGGGTAGGGCGCGGTGTGGTCAACGACGCGGCCCGGAAGCGGAGTTACGAGGTCGACGTGGTGGCGATCGGCTCGGCTGAGCATGCCCGGCATCCGCTGCTGGCTATCGGCGAAGCCAAGTGGGGCGAAGTGCTGAGCATCCGACACCTCGACCGCCTCGACCGGATCCGGGAGGTGCTGCGTGGCCGGTCCGATGTCGACGCCTCGACGACCCGGCTCGTACTGTTCGGCGCGGCCGGCGCCGCCGACGACCTGCGCGCCGCAGCCACCGCCCGCCCGGATGTACTGCTGGTCGACCTTCCTCGCATCTACGGAACCGCCTGACACCTGTCGGCCGGTGGTGCCGCTCAGCAGTCGAAGACCCGCCAACAGATGTCGTTGCGCAACACCTGGTCGTCCAGGACGAGCTCGCGGATCGCTTCCGGGAGCTGGTCACGCTGCCACCGGCACTCCAGTCGACCCGCGGCCTCGGCCTCGCCGGCCGGCGAGGCGGCACGCGCGGCCTTGATCGCGTAGGCGGCCGCACCGAGGTCGTGCGCGGCGACGTGCGGCACCGCACCGGCCTGGCCGGCGGCGTACGCGGCATGCCGGGCTGCCCCCTGCTTGTCCCGCGCCGCCCCCATGGCATGGCCGCCCGCCGCGCGGGACTCCATCATCCTGACCTCGCCACGAACCCAGGCACGGGCATGCTCGATGGCCTGACGGGGTCGGGGATCCGCCGGGTGCGCGGACTCGAACAGGGGCAGTACGTGCTCCGCGCAGGAAGCTGCCCACAGGGCGAGCAGATGGTGATCGGAATCCGTCAAGGTCCCACCGCGGCGGATCGTGATGAAGCGCGGGTCCCGGACCGTCGGGAGGATCACGATGGGGGCTCCCTTCCGTACATCCGCATCCTATGGTGGCCCACCCGTGCCACCCGGCCGCCCCGCGTATGCATCCCGGGCTGCGCGACTGCCGGCGCGGTTGCGCGCGATGTTCCGTATCTTCCTGGTGCGGCCGGTTTCGGCGAGCAAGGCGAGTACCGGTGGGGACGTCGACCCGGTCGCGATCATGCGCTGCATCCAGTCCGTGACGCCTGCCAGATCGGCAGCAGTCGACATACCGCCGGTCCGGATCGTCAGGTAGGTCGTCCAGTCATGGACACGACGGTGCAGGAACCTGCGATGCCCCTCCGCCATCAGGCGATCGATCTCCGACAACAGTCCGGCCGACCACTGCCGGAAATCGGCCGGGTCCGCTGTCTTCAGGGCGATCCTGTCCACAAGATCGACCACTGCCGTCCTGGATCCGAACCCGTCGGGATCACGCACGATCGTCGCCACGACTGCACGATCGTTGTCCCGAGCCGGTGCGGCGGCGACCACCGCCACGACTCTGCGGTACGCGTCGGTGCGTACATGCTCGTCCGCGACGGCCTCGTCGATGTCCACGTCGGAGATGCCAGCAGCGGCAAGCAATGCGGACAGGTCAGCGCGCAGCGTCATCGCTCTCGTTCCTACCCATGGCAGCACCCGGGCCGCCACCGTGACCGGATGTCTCGATGATGGCGAGACCCTCGGACGGGCCGGGAGGCTCGAAGATCGTCGCGAGGTGCCGGACACCCGCAGCATCGAGCGGATGCGTACCGGGCTCGCGGCGCCCACTACGTTCCTCGACTCGACGGATTGCCAGGTCGAGCGGAACCCGTACATGATGCAGCACCGCGTGGTGGCCGGCGGACTCGATCCGGCGACGCCAGACCGACCGTCGGTGGCGGCTCCACTGGTTCCAGTCCAGTACGACGTCCTGCCGCAGCGCCAGTATCTGTTCCGCGAGGCTCCAGATCAGGTCCTTGCAGCGTTCGGCGCGCTCGGCGTAGCCGGGATCGTCGTAGCGCAGCGGATACAGCCGCAGCATCCACTCGTCCAGGCTGAAGCGCACGGCAGGCAGTTCGGTTGCCAGACGCCGCGCGTACGTGGTCTTGCCGGCACCGGGAAGGCCGCAGAGCAGGTGGACGCGCGGGGTACTCAGAGTGTGAGGCCGTGTCGGCCGGACCTGAGGTCGGCCACGAAACGCTGCCACTGCACGGTGTCCACGGTGAGGACACCGCCGTGCGGATCCTTGGAGTCGCGTACCCCGATCACCGTGTCCAACGGCGCGACCTCGACGCAATTGCCGTTGGTGTTGCTGCGGCTGGACTTGCGCCAGCTCGCGACCTCGACGCAGTTGCCGTTGGCGTTGCTGCGGCTGGACTTGCGCCAGGTGATGTTGTCGAACGAGGACGGGTGCATGGCACGCCTCCTGACAGGGCTGGACCGGACGTGCAGGACTAGGCGATCAGCGTCCGGATCATTCTACGGCTGGCATCCTCTGACAGCGATGCGTGTTGTATCCACTCGTACACGGTTTCGTAAGGACTGATCTCGTCCTGGTCGCGCACCTGTCCGCCCGCACCTGCCGTGCTGCGCAGCCTGTCCGGGGGACGGTGGGACAGCTCTGCCAATCTGGACAGATGATGATGGAGGAGGTGTCGTGACCGACGACGAGGAGTCCCAGTTCGGTGAGTTCAGTGCCCGGCTGGACAGCGGCGACATCGACATGGTCCGGGAGGCTCTGGACGAGTACCAGTCGGCACAGGCAACCACCAGGTGGGGCGTGGACAACCCTTACACCTCACTGGCAGACAGGGTGCGCGTCGCCGCCCTCGACCTTCTCGGGCATCCTCCGTCCGGCCACAGCCACGCGAGCGCTCTCACCGTGCTGTGGCATCTCGCCGAGGAGGACGACGCGGATCTGATCGCCGACATTCTCGAAGGCGTGCCGGACGCCGAGATGCGGGAAATGGCTTTGCTCGCGGCCGGCACCGCCCTCGCGGTGGGTGAGGAGCCGAACCGGCGGCTGCTGGCGCTGGTTACCGCCATCGTGTTGGATGAGGGCCTCGACGTGCAGGATCGCAAGGACGCCATGCGCGCCCTGGAGGATCTCGATCTCCCAGAGGTCGAGGCCCTCATCGTCGGTCTCAGCGAGTCGTCCGAGCGGGAACTCCAGCTGTACGCCGCTGGTTTGCTCGTGACGCCTCTGCGGCTGCGTCTCCATCGCGACCGCGCCAGGCGACTGGCGGAATCCTGGCCGGAGGACGCGAGTTGGGCGGCCGAGCACATTCGTCAGACGATTGAGGGCTTCCACAGCACCTATTGGACAGACGCCGAACTGAACGATCCGGTCCTCCGGAAGGCTCACGACGAGCTGAGGTTCCCGCTCAGCGACGACGGATGCCTGCAAGCATTCGCGACCCTGCTGCGCAGCACTGCTCCGGTCGCCGTGGGCATCGCACTTGACCATTACGAGTCCTCGGAAGGGCTGTGTCATGTCCTGGAGGACGAGGAGCGCGCCGAGGCCTACCTGCCCGAGGTGCTGGCCCGCGCCCGTGAGGTGCTCCGGCGGCCGATGTCTCCCGCCGAGGTGAGTGCCCTGAACATGATCGGGGAGCGGCACGCCGAGCCCGGCGACGCAGACCTCCTGCTCGACGTTCTCGCCCGCACCGACTCCGATGTGGTGCGCAACATGGCGTGCTGGACGGCGTACGGTGTGCTCCACGAGGCCGAGGTGAAGGACCAGAGACTCGTTGCCGCACTGGGCGACCTGCTCGTCGATCCGTCCGTCAGTTTCTACAGTACGAAGGAGACGGCGATCCGTGTCCTGGCCGACAGTCTCGGCGCGGACGCGGACGACATTCTCCTGCGGGCGCTGCGCGAGGGTGAGCCGAAGGTGCAGGCCCACACGGCCTACTACCTGGTGGGGACGGGAGGACTGGACCGGCACCGGGCCGTCCTGGAGGAGGTCGCCGAAAGCTGGGGCGAACAGGCACCACATTCTCCCTGGGGCGAGGATCCCATCGGACTGATCTTCGGCAGGCCGCACAGCGTCCACTGAGAAGGGCACCGGCTGACCGACCCGGACCTGCACCACGCGCACAGAAGGCTGCGGGCTCCCACGGTGGACGAGTCGTACCACCGGGCGCTTCGCACGCTCCTCGAAAGCGACGACGAGGCGGCCGTAGGTATCGCTCTCGACCATTGGTGGAGCCCCGACGGCGCCGTGAAGCGGGGCGGCGAGCAGGCACGTCACCCGGAGATGGCACTCGTTCTGGACCGGATCCGGAAAGCGGTACGGCAGCCTTCCGCACCGGCCGAGCTCAGTCGCGCGTCCGGATCATTCTACGGCGGTCATTCTCCGACAGCGGAGCGTGTTACGCCCTTGGGGAGCGCCGCCGACGAGCATTCAGCAAGCCATTGCGTGGACGAGGTTTCAGAAACGCACCGAAGAGGTAGAACACCGCCTCCTGTTCACGCGATGGGCAACCAGGGCCACCGGAGATTGAAGCATCTCTCTGGTACTCCAGCCGTAGAGCGTCACGTCGGCCGTGGCTGCCTGCGTGCTACGCGCACGAGGGTGGAGCCCGAACGGAAGCTGTTGTCGGTCCTCCTGGCTAGGGTCCCGGGCATGCTGCTGAAGAGTTTCTACGATCTGAGATTCGGTGTGTCTCCCGGCGGGGCCAGGAAGGACGCGCACTTCATCCGCGGCAGTATCGACGAAGTCAGGCGTGCTCTGGACTCCGAGTTCGAACAGACCATCAACGTGTGGCTGCTTTTTGGCTACGGCCGTGGTGCTGATCTGGCGCTGGACGTATACGAGCGGGGCGAAAGAAAGCATTCAATTGATCTCCACCCGTTCATCGCCATCCGGATCGATGGATACCCGGACATCACTTTTCGTCGTCCGGGTAAGGCGACCGGCTGCCTCGTTGGCGCGGATGATCCAGAGAAGGTGAAGAGTCTTCTTGCCGATGGGATGTTCGCCGGTGACTTCGACGGCAGGACCGAGGTCACCATGGACTGGGACAGGATCCTCGTTCCGCCACTGGTGGGTGAGATCGCGGACTTCGGTGACTACGTCAAGCTCGGTGACGGCGCTGTCGACGACCTTGATGACCTCGTTGGACTTGACCAGGATGAGTTGCAGGACGAGCTGTTCGACCGAGGTTGGGTTGAGTACGGGGATCACGATTTCGAGGCGTGAGCCGAGCGGGAATCTCCGTGCCGTGAGTGCGGAGAGGATGTCAAAGGTCGGTGGCTGTCCGGGGAGTACGGACGATGTGAGGTCTGGCGGGACCAGAGCGGACCGTCATGCGGCCTGATGTGCAGACGAACAGGACCGCATAAAAGCGTATTTAGTGGCAGGATCAGGTCGTCATCCCCTTTGCCCCCGGGAGCCCCCGATGACTGTTGCTACGCTGTGCCGTCGTCCCCGTACCGTCGTGCTCGCCGCCGCGTTGCTGCTGCTGACCGGAGTGCTCGGGCTGTCCCGACCCCAGCCGGCCGATGCCGCCACCGCAGCCTGGTCGCGCTACGCCCCGCTGGTCTACCTGCATCCCGACGAGTCGTACCTGCCGATGGCGGTACCGACCTTCCTGAGCCACTCGCGGCTGCGCTGGTCACACGACTTCGGCTGTACCGACCACCAGCTGGCCGACATCGGTCAGGTGAACGCCACCTCGCTGGGCGCTGGCACGTACCAGCACCAGGAGGAGAACGATCTCTGCCAGCACGGCGGGCAGACCTGGACCAGCAATCAGATGACCCGGCCGCGTCAGGACGGCGGCCCGTCTGGTGGTGAGGGGTTCTTCCTCGACCTGGACAACACCTACCGGCACGGTGCCGGTACCGGCGCGCCCGTCTACTACGACTACGTGGCCGGCCAGTATGTCACGTACTGGTTCTTCTCCGGCTTCAACGACGCGCTGACCAGCGTCGCCGACCACGAGGGCGACTGGGAACGGATCAGCGTCCGGCTCGACGCCAGCGACCAGGCGCTGACCGTGGCCTACTTCGAGCACACCGGCTACTGCGTACTGCCGTGGGCGTCGACCCCGCACACCAGCGACGGCCGCCCGGTCGCGTACAGCGCGATCGGTACGCACGCCAGCTACCCGACGGCCGGTACGCACGACCTGGACGAGACCGCCGCCGGCCCGGCCTGGTCGACCTCGGCGAACCTGCTGGCCGTGCACGCGCAGCCCTGGTACGGCTTCGGCGGCGGCTGGGGTGAGGTCGGCGAGACCGAGTACACCACCGGGGTGCTCGGACCGTCCTTGTACAAGCCGCCGGCACCCTCGGACTGGTCCGGCCCGGCCTGCTGAGAGTGACCGCCGCCGCCGGTCCGGTGGCGTATCTCATCGGACCGGCCGCGACAGAGTGACTACGGTGGACACGTGCGACGTGATCCCGCGGTCTCCCGGTACCAGGCCAGTCGACTCTCCGCGCAGCGCCGAGCCGAGGACCTGGCCCGGATGCGGTCCGAGACGTTCGACGTACTGATCATCGGCGGCGGGGTGACCGGGATCGGCGCCGCGCTGGACGCGGTCAGTCGCGGGCTGTCGGTGGCCGTGGTCGAGGCACGCGACTACGCCTCCGGCACGTCCAGCCGGTCCAGCAAACTCATCCACGGCGGCCTGCGCTACCTGGAGCAGTTGGAGTTCGGCCTGGTCCGCGAGGCGCTGAAGGAACGTGGCCTGCTGCTGGACCGCCTCGCCCCGCATCTGGTCCGCCCGGTGCCGTTCCTGGTTCCGCTGACCCGGTGGTACGAGCGCGCCTACTACGGCGCCGGGGTAGCGCTGTACGACGGCATGTCGGCGCTGTCCGGTCACGCGCGCGGCGTGCCGTGGCACCGGCACCTGACCCGGCGCGGTGCCCGACACCTGTTCCCGAGCCTGCGCGAGGACGTACTGCGCGGCGCGATCCGCTACTACGACGGCCAGGTCGACGACGCCCGCTACGTGGTGACGATGGCCCGCTCGGCGGCCAGCTACGGCGCCGCCCTGGCCACCAGTACCCGGGTGGTGGGGCTGATCCGGGATGCCCGCCAGGTCACCGGCGTACGGGTGCGGGACATGGAGTCCCGCGAGGAGTTCGACGTACGGGCCCGGACGGTCATCGCCGCGACCGGGGTGTGGTCCGACGACATCTCCGAGATGGTGCACGAGTGCGCCGTCGGTACGCCCGACGCGGCCAGCACCGTCAACATCCGGGTACGGGCCAGCAAGGGCATCCATCTGCTGGTGCCGCGCAGTGTGGTGTCCGGCGACGCGGGGCTGATCCTGCGTACCGAGTCCTCCGTGCTGTTCGTCATCCCGTGGGGCGGGCACTGGCTCATCGGCACCACCGACACCGACTGGAACCTGGACCGGGCGCACCCGGCCGCGTCCTCGGTGGACATCGACTATCTGCTCAAACATGTGAACGCGGTGCTGGACCGACCGATCCGGCACGAGGACATCGAGGGCGTGTACGCGGGGCTGCGGCCGTTGCTGTCCGGGGAGAGCGAGATGTCCTCGAAGCTGTCCCGGGAACATGCGGTGGCCGAGCCGATGCTCGGGCTGCTGGTCGTGGCGGGCGGCAAGTACACGACCTACCGGGTGATGGCCCGGGATGTGATCGACCACGCCGCGCGGCGGCTGCCGGGCACCCCGCGGTCGCGTACCGAGGAGGTACCGCTGGCCGGTGCGGACGGCTTCCACGCGGCCTGGTCCAACCGCAGCACCACGGCCCGCCGGTACGGCGTGACGGTCGGGGTGGTGGAGCATCTGCTGGAGCGCTACGGCGCGCTGACCACCGAGTTGCTCGCGTTGCTGGCGGAACGGCCGGAGCTGGCGCGGCCGTTGCCGGGCGCACCGGAATACCTGGGCGCGGAGGCGTACTACGCGGCCGCGGCAGAGGGTGCGCTGCATCTGGACGACGTACTGACCCGGCGGACCCGGATCTCGATCGAGACGCCGCACCGGGGGGTGCGTACCGCGGCTGCGGCGGCCGAGCTGATGGGTGAGGTGCTCGGTTGGGACGCCGCGACGCGGGACCGTGAGGTCCAGCACTACCTGGCCCGGGTGGGCGCGGAGCGGGAGTCGCAGTTGAAGCCGGACGACCGTACCGCCGACGCGGCCCGGCTGGGCGCACCGGACGTCCGCGGTTACGGTGCCGATCCGGCTGTGACCGAGCCACTGTCCACGGTAGACACCAAAGGGTGAACCCGGAACCGCTGCGTGCCGACGCGGGTGGTTTCCGGCTGAGTGGGTACTCTGTCAGTTGACTACCGAACGTGTATGGCGCGGCGTTCCCACTCCGCGTCGGGCGGTGGGCGGAGATCTTCCGGCACCGGGAAATTTGGGCGGAAAAAACCCTGAACGCAAGTCCCAAATCTGTGAGTTGTCCGCCTTGATCTGTTTGTGATGTTGCCGTTACATGACGGCGGCATTGGTGTACGTAGCGTGGTGAGCATGGCGGCCGTGATACCTAATGCCGCGCACCCGGCCGGCAGCAGGCGCCCGGGTACGCCGCTCTTCGCGCTGGCCGCAGGTGGTCTGTTCGGAGTCGTACAGACACTGTTGGCGCAGCGGTTCGGTCTGCTGAGGTTCGACGCCGGCCAGTCCGGTTCCTGGAGCATCGAACTCGCCACCCTCACCTGGCTGTCGGCGCTCAGCGTCGTCGTCGGCGTACTGGTTGCCGGCCGACTCGGCGAATCCCGCCGGGCACCGGACACGCCGCGCCGGCAGGACCCGTTCGCGATCGCCGCAGCAGCCCTGGGCAGTCTGCTCGCCGTACCGCTGACCACGTCGTCCGCTGCCTGGGCCGCCCTCTACGGGGGTGCCGCGCCGACCTGGCAGACCGCCGTACCGGTGCTGCTCGGTGTCGCGCTCGGCGCCGTGGCCGGTCTGGTCTGCCAGCGGTCCCGGCCGGTCGCGGTCGGCCTGGCCGTAGGCTCCGTCGTCACCTGGTCGATGGCCGTGCTCTCCGTACTGTTGAACCCGGACCGCCCGCCCGTACTCGGTCACCCCGACCTCGGCTTCGGGTCCCCCGTACGCGGCCTGCAACTCGGCGCGCTGATCCTGGCCCTGCTGTACGGCGCTGTCGTCGGCGTCGCCTGGGGGACCCGCCGGGTGCAGTCCCGGGTGATCGCCGCACTCGCCGGCCCGGCCCTGGTCGCCGCCGCCTTCCTGGTCGCGGTGCCGATCGCCGGCCCGGTCTGGCTCTGGTCGCCGATCCCGACCGCTCTGCTCGCCATACCCTGCGCCGGTGTCGCGGCGCTGGTCAGCGGTTGGGCGATGGATCGTCGCCGGCGACACCACGACTGACCCGTAGCACGAGCAGGTATCAGCCGGGGGAGCCGCGCGCCGGGCCGGGATCGTCCGGCGATGCCGTCGGCGACAGGAGCGGCTTACGGAGTTCGGCGAACCGGAGGTCCTGGCGTTTCGGTGTGCCGAAACGTTCGTCGCCGTACGGGAAGGGTTCGGTGGCCCCGGTCCGTCGGTAACCGCGGCGCTCGTAGTAGCCGATCAGGTCCTCGCGTACGGACAGTACGGTCATCCGCATCTGCCGGCAGCCCTGCGCGGCGGCCCGCCGTTCCGCCTCGGCCAGTACGGCCGACCCGATGCCGCCACCCTGCTGGCGGGGGCGTACCGCGAACAGACCGAAGTACCCGGTATCGCCATCCTGTTCCAACTGACAGCAGGCGAGCAGGTCGCCCTCCGGGCCGCCGTGCGGCGGGTGCTCGTGCTGTGGCGGGTCGTTCTGGTGCGGGTCGTGCCGCGGGTCACCGTTCTGGAAGAACAGCAGGACCTGGCCGCCCGGCCGGTCGATCATGTCGAGGAACATGCCCGGATCGGCCCGCAGCCCGTCCAGCAGATGCGCCTCCGTGGTCCAGCCCGCCTCGCCGGGCCCGCCCCGGTACGCCGCATGCACCAGGTCGAGCACGCGGTCCGTGTCCGCGGAGGTGGCTGGCCGGACCGTCAGCGCCAGGCCGTCCATCGGTACTCTTCTCGTCCCCGTCACGCCAGGACGGTACGCCGACCGGCCACGGCGTGGCGGTGCGGCCAACCAGATGCCGCGCCGGGGAGCACCCGTACGGCTACGGAAAGTGCGGCTTGTCGTTCCTTCGGATCTCCGGGCAGAAAATCCGGAATTCACGGAACCTGGCCGTCGTCCGCCGCGTCCCATAGGCGTGAACGTACGGATGACAGGCGTGGTCGCCGCCGGGCTCCTGGCCCTCGCGCTGGCCGGCTGCGGCCCGGACAAGCCCGGCGGCGACGCTGCCGCGAGCGGCTCGGCCAGTCCTGCGCTCAGCCGGTCCAGCTCCGCGACGGCATCACCACTACCTTCAGCGTCCGTGACCCCGTCCGGCAGCCCGGGCGGTCCGCGTACGATGCCGCCTGCACCGCCCGCTGCGAAGACCCTGACATTGCAGGTCAGCGGCGGTTTCGTGGGGCGCAAGGACGACCTCACGGTGATGCCGAACGGGTTCTGGACCCTGGTCGACGAGCGTAAGGGCGTCACCCGGCACGGCACGCTGACCAGCGCGCAGCGCGACCAGTTGGTGAAACTGGTGAACAGCCCGAAGCTGGCCGCCGAGGCGAAGCTCCGTCAGCCGGGCGCCGCCTGCGCGGACGGTTTCTCCTACCGGTTGCGGGCGGGTTCGGTGTCGATGATGCGGGCCAACTGCGGCACCACCTCGGACACGCCGACCTTCAACGCGGTGATCTCCCTGCTCAGCAAGGCGACGCCGCTATGACACACCTCAAGACATGACACCCGAGGTTCCCGGCTCTGAGGGGCGCCGGGAACCGCTGCGCCGTCCCGGTCCGGGCGCTGGGGCAAGGACCGGGACGGCGCAGCACTCTTCTTATGGCCTCACTCGCTTCGCTCGTTCGGCGGGCGCTGGCTCCGCCGGCGCTTGATCGGCCTGTTGAAGCCCTGCGGGGGCTTCGCCTTCGGCCCGCCTCCTCGGGCTTCTGCGGCCGAGCGCGCCGGCTACGCCATCGCGTGACGGTCCGGGTGGGGTTGTCCCGCGCCGCGCGCGGGACCGTGACCTGTGCGGGCTCGGCTGCGCCAGCGCAATTCAGGTGGGGTGTTCGCGCGGGCGCGGGACCATGGCCGGGGGTGGCTCGGCTTCGCCGTTCGTATGTGCTGGGGGCAGGGTGCGGCCCGCGGTTCGGGTGAACCGCGGGCCGCTGGGTCTTGCGGTGTGTCAGTGGTTGTACTTGAACCAGGGCTGGGTCCAGCCGAGGTACGGCTTGCCCCACTTGCTCTTGATCTCCGCGATGGTGGTCACGGTCAAGGTGCCGTTGCCGTGGATGTCGTTGGAGATGAACTTCCCGCTACCGATGGAGATCATCACGTGGCCGGAGCCACCGGAGAAGAACGCCAGGCCGCCGGCCGGAACGCTGGTGGCACCGGGGTGCTTGTACTTGCTGGGCACCTGGGTCCAGTGCACGTACGCGGTGGTGGACCCGGACGCCGGGAAGCCGTACGCCAGGCCCATGATGTGGTCGCAGCGCCGGTAGTAGTCCGAGTGGTAGCTGGTCGTCTTGTGGTTCTTGGCCCAGGTGACGGCACCGGCACAGGTGCGGTGGTCACCGAGCCCGGTGACGGAGCATGCGGTGGTGCTGGAGGTGGCGCCGCAGGTCGGGGCGACGGCCGTGTCCGAGCCGGTGTACACGTACGTGTCGGTGATGTAGCCGTGCTTGCCTGCGATGTGGTCCCAGACGGTGCTGGTGCCGTACTTGCCGGTCACCTTCGAGCCGTGGACCTGGCAGTCGATGCTGACCGAGGCGCCACTGGCGACGCTGCCCACGACGGTGTCGCCGGTGTGCGGGCCGGAGTGGACCTTGACCGAGGCACCCGAACTGGTGTGTACGGTGCCCGACGCGGCGGCGGCACTGCCGGAGAACAACAGCACCCCGGCCATCGTGACGCCGAGCGAGGCCAGCCCGACCCGGGCGGCGCGACTGCGGACGGCGCGGGTGAGACGAGAACTGGGGGACATCTCGATTCCTTTCGTGAACGAGATAGTTCGCCCCAGATTCTCACTGTGACCTGAGCAACATGGCCAGTCGAAAATTACCGACCAGTAGGTCTATCTGGCGACGTGACCGTTTCTTGATCATTTCACGTCCGGTCACGCACGGTAGACATCGCAGGTCAGGAATCGATCGCCGGCCCGAGGACATCGTCGGCGTCCACGATCGTGTACGCGTAGCCCTGTTCGGCCAGGAAGCGTTGCCGGTGCGCGGCGTACTCGGCGTCGATCGTGTCCCGGGACACCACGGTGTAGAAGTGCGCCTGCCGTCCGTCGGCCTTAGGCCGCAGCACCCGGCCCAGCCGCTGCGCCTCCTCCTGGCGGGAGCCGAACGTGCCGGAGACCTGGATCGCCACCGCCGCCTCCGGCAGGTCGATGGAGAAGTTGGCGACCTTGGACACCACCAGGGTGCGCAACTCGCCGGACCGGAAGGCGTCGAACAGCCGTTCCCGTTCCTTGTTGGTCGTCTTCCCCTCGATCACCGGCACGTCCAGCTCGGCGGCGAACTCGTCGAGCTGGTCCAGGTACGCGCCGATCACCAGTACCTGCTCACCGGTATGCCGGCCCACCAGCTGCTTCACCACCGGAACCTTGGTCCGCGCGGTCGCCGCCATCCGGTAGCGCTCATCGGGCTCGGCGGTCGCGTACGCCATGCGTTCCGCGTCGGTGAGCGTCACCCGCACCTCGACACATTCCGCCGGGGCGATCCAGCCCTGCGACTCGATGTCCTTCCACGGGGCGTCGTAGCGCTTCGGGCCGATCAGCGAGAAGACGTCGCCCTCCCGGCCGTCCTCGCGGACCAGCGTGGCGGTCAGGCCCAGACGGCGACGGGCCTGCAGGTCGGCGGTGAACCGGAAGATCGGCGCCGGCAGCAGATGTACCTCGTCGTAGATGACCAGCCCCCAGTCCCGCGCGCCGAACAGGTCCAGATGCGGGTACACGCCCTTCCTCCGGGCGGTCAGCACCTGGTACGTCGCGATCGTGACCGGCCTGATCTCCTTGCGTTCGCCCGAGTACTCGCCGATCTCGTCCTCGGTCAGCGACGTACGGGCGACCAGTTCACGTTTCCACTGCCGGCCCGCCACCGTGTTGGTGACCAGGATCAACGTGGTCGCCTGTACCTGCGCCATCGCCGCCGCGCCGACCAGCGTCTTGCCCGCACCGCAGGGCAGTACGACCACGCCAGACCCGCCGGCCCAGAACGAATCGGCGGCCTGCTGCTGGTAGGGCCGCAGCTGCCAGCCGGACTCGTCGAGCGCGATCGCGTGGCTCTCCCCGTCCACGTAACCGGCCAGGTCCTCGGCCGGCCAGCCCAACTTCAGCAGCGCCTGCTTCAGCCGGCCACGCTCGGACGGATGGACCGCGAGGGTGTCCTCCGCGACAGCCGCACCGAGCATCCCGGCCAGCTTCTTGGACTTCGAGACCTCCACGAGTACGGCCCGGTCCAGACCGCGCAGCACCAGGCCGTGCGCCGGGTCGTTGAGCAGCTGCAACCGGCCGTAGCGGTCCATCGTCTCGGCTACGTCGACCAGCAGCGCATGCGGTACGGGGTAGCGGCTGAACCGGATCAGCGCGTCGACCACGCTCTCCGCGTCGTGCCCGGCGGCCCGGGCGTTCCACAGGCCCAGCGGGGTGACCCGGTAGGTGTGCATGTGCTCGGGCGCCCGTTCCAGCTCCGCGAACGGTGCGATCGCCATCCGACAGGCCTGCGCCTCGGGGTGCTCGACCTCCAGCAGCATGGTCTTGTCGGACTGCACGATCAACGGACCATCGGACACGCTGGCCTCCTGCGGGCTGGACACGCGGACTCTCCAGTGTGCCTCGTACACGGGTCGAGGGGCGGCCCGTGCCGCGTTCCGTGGCAGCCGCCACCGGCTCGAACACACCATTGGGAGGAGGAAACGGCCTGTTCGGCCGGCGGCGACCGATCCCGTCAGTGCCGCTCAAGCGGCCGACCAGGACCCACCAACCGGCCCGCCGGTGCCACCGCAATCCTCGCGCCCCTGCGGTGACACCGGCTCTGGCGCCCCTGGATCCCCATCAGGGACGCGGCTTCGCCGTCCGGAACCGCTACCCCCAGCGTTCCGTCCGGTATGTGTGCCGGCTGGCCACATACCGAACTCTGCCCGGCGTACCTGCACTGAACCTGGCGCGCACCTAGGAGTTACCTGAGAACGGCAAACGTCGGGTAAGGCGCGACGCACAGTGACATGTCGCCGGTTCCGACTCGCACCTCGCGCGCCAAGACCATCGGCACGGTAGTTCAATTGCGTGCTGAGCTGGGTCGGGCGCCAGGGAGTGGGCCACGGGCCGGTAGGGTTGCGAACGGTGTGCCGGGAAGTCTGGTCGGCGATGATGTTTCCGATCCGTCACTGGAGCAGCTCATGAATCCCGGCAGGCAGGCATGAACGACACCGAACGGTTCGGTGCGGTGGTCGCCCTCGTCGCGGTGGTCGCCCTGGTCGCGGTCCTGTCCAACCGGCTGACCGAACGGATCCGGGTACCGGCACCGGCGCTGTTCCTGATCGGCGCGGCCGTGATGTCCGACATCTTTCCCTGGCTCGGCACCCTGCCGGTCGGCACCGTCGAGCAGATCGTCACGATCGCGCTGATCGTGCTGCTGTTCGACGGCGGGATGAACATCGGCTGGGGCAAGCTGCGGCGTACCGCCGGGGCCGTGCTCTGGTTGGGCGTGGCCGGCACCCTGGTCACCGCGGTCGCCGTGGCGGTGCCGGCGCATCTGCTGTTCGGGCTGGACTGGCGGATGTCGCTGCTGATCGGTACGGCGCTGGCGCCCACCGACCCGGCCGTGGTGTTCTCCGTACTCGGCCGCCGGGAGATCCTCGGTCGGTCCGGCACCCTGCTGGAGGGCGAGTCCGGCGCCAACGACCCGGTCGGTATCGCGCTGATGGTCAGCATCCTGGCCGCCGGGAACTCCGGTGGGCTGTCCGCACTCGGCACCGGCGTACTGGTGTTCGCCGAGCAGATGTTCATCGGTGCCGCGATCGGGTTGCTCGGCGGGGTCGCGCTGACCTGGTTCGCCCGCCGCGTGGTGCTGCCCGCCGCAGCTCTGTACCCGGTACGCACCCTGGCCGCCGCCCTGCTCATCTACGGTGCGGCAACCGTCGCGCACGGCTCCGGGTTCCTCGCGGTGTTCATCGCCGGCATCATGCTCGGCGACGAGCACATCCCGTTCAAGGGTGACGTGCACCGGTTCCATTCCGCGATGGCCAGCCTCGGCGAGATCGTCGCGTTCGTGGTGCTCGGCCTCACCGTGCAGCTGCGTACCCTGTCGGTCGGCAATGCCTGGCAGATCGGCCTCATGCTGGCCGTGCTGCTGGCCCTGGTGATCCGGCCGGTACTGGTCGGCCTGGTGCTGCTGCCGGTGAAACTGCGGCGTGGCGAACGGGTCTTCGTACTGTGGGCCGGGCTGAAGGGCGCGGTACCGATCCTGCTCGGCACGTTCATCGTGGCGGCCGGCATGCAGGGTTCGAACCGGCTCTACGACATCATCTTCGTGGTCGTGGCGTTCTCGGTGATCGTGCAGGGGGGCCTGGTACCGCTGGTCGGTGCGCGGTGCCGGGTACCGATGCGTTCGGTACCGCACGAGCCGTGGGTGATGGGGATGCGGTTCGCACACGAGCCGACCGCCATGCACACCCACATGGTCGGCGCGGACTCCGCCGCGGACGGGTTGACCGTCGGCGAACTGGCCGATCAGGAAGGCGTCTGGGTGGCCCTGGTACGCCGGGACGGGCAGCAGGTACCGCTGCGCCCGGAGACCGTGCTGCGCCCCGGTGACGAGGTGCTGGTCGACGAGCAGCAGGGCAGGGGCAGTGACGGCGAACACGAATACGGTCCGTTCGCCACACCGCAGCCCTGACCGGCCACCCGAACCGACCGACCGTCCAGTTGCGTGCGCCGGCCGCCCGGCGGGCTCACACCTCGGCCGGGGTCGCCGAGGTGATCCGGTGCAGCGCGAACGTGTGCAGGGTCTCGCTCCGGTCGTCGGCGGCCCGTAGATACCCGGCGCCGATGGACACCGGGCGCACCAGCCGGGACGCGGTGCCGCCGTGCGCGTCCACGTACCCGACCCAGATGCGTTGCCGGTCCCGGATCGCCTGCTGCAGGACGGCCAGCGCGTCGGTGGTGGACGCCGGATCGGTCTCGGCGGCGCTGGCCCGGCGACTGGCCCGTGCGGCCTGCTCGCCGCGCCGTAGCGCCGCCACCACCTTGCCCAACTGGGCCAGGGTGAGCCGGTCCGGCAGCTCGCGCGGCGAGCGGTGCACCCGGCGTACGGCCGCACCCCGCGGCAGTTCCGGTCGCTGACTGACCACTACACCGCCGGTGTCCTCGGCGACCGGCGCGTACCCGGCGTCACGCAGCAGCTCCAGCATCCGGTGCACCTGGTACGGGCTGACCAGTACGGTCGGCGCGATCTGGCGCAGGCCGAGTACACCGAGCCGACGATCGGCGAGCAGTTCGGCGAGCAGTGCGGTGTCCTCGCTGCGCAGGTAGCCGGCGCAGGACCCGACGCGCAGCCCGCCGTGCCGCCGGGCCACGTCGTCGACCAGGTACGACAGCGCCTGCGGCACCGGTGTACTGGACCGCCGGGCGAACAGTGCGTGCAGGTCGGTGGCGGACAGGCCGGCGTCCAGAGCGCGCCGCACGCTGGCCGGGGTCACCCGGTACACGGTCGCGTGACCGGCCGATTCCGGGTCGGCCAGCAGGTCCAGCTCGTCGGCCAGGCTCTGCTCCGGCGGGCCCGGTACGACGATGGTCAGGTCGGCCTGCAGCAGTACCCGGTCCACCGGCGCCGGCAGCAGCTCGTCCAGCAGTTCGGCCGGGTCGGGGCCGTTGTCGGAATGCCAGGCGTCCACCCCGAGCGGATCCTCGGCGCGCGCGGCCGGGCGCCCGGCCAGCAGCAGCCGGCCGTAGCGGGTCAGCGCAGCGCGCCCGGTCAGGCCGAGCGTGGCCGCCTCGGCGAGGATCCACCGGGCCGCCTGTGGGGCCTGTGTACCGCCGCGCCGCGGGGCACGCCAGGTGAGCAGCGCAACCAGGTCCTCATCGGCCGGCGCACTGCCCTCGGGCAGCTCGGCGAGCGCGGTCAGCACCGCAGTACGCAGCAGCGGTGCCGACATCCGGGACACCTCACCGGACAGCGCGTTGACCGGCCGGTCCTTCTCCTCACGGGTACCGATCAGCCCGGGTGCCCGGGCCATCCCCAGCCAGCCACCGATCAGCCGCAGCCACCGGGCGGACGGCGCCGACCCGCGCCACAGGTCGTACTGCGGGGTGGGCAGCCAGACGGTGCCGTCGCCGCCGGCTGCCCGGTCCGAACCGGCACGGGTGCCGTCGGCGATCAGATCGGTCTCCCGGGCCAGCTCCAACAGCAGCGCCGCGATCGGCTCGGTGGCGTCCGCGGCACGCGCCAGCCGCCGCAGGTCGCGTACGCCCAGCCCACCGGACTTCAGTACCGGCGCCGGCTCGGCGGCCAGCGCGTCCAGCAGTGCTGCGGTGAGCCGTACCGCCTCCATCACCTGCCCGGCGCCGGCCGAGTCGACCGCGTCGAGGTTGCGTACCGGCGGATCCAGTGGCGGCGGGTCGGGGTGCAGCACACCGAGCGGACCGGTGTCGCGGCGCAGCAGCAACCCCAGCTCGCGGGGCAGCTGTACGGTGTCGACCCGTTCCCGTACGAGCAGATGGTGCGAGACCAGCCAACCCACCGGGCCGTCCGGTTCCCCGCCGTCCGCGAGGGCGATGCCCTCCCGGGTGGTGCCCACCGGTGGGCCGGCGGCGAGCCGGTCCAGCAGCGCGCGGGCCGCCGGTGGAGTGCTCAACAGTTCGCGCCGCAGCCTCGACGGGTCGGCCATCAGCTCGCCGGCCAGCGGGTCGAGCTCCGCGGCGGGCCGGCCCAGCCCGGCCGGGTACGGCGGGCACAGCTCCGCCACTCCGCGCACCACCCGCAGTTCGTCGTCGGGGCCGTACGCCACGGCCAGCTCGCGCAGCCGGTCCACGGCGGACCGTACCCGGGCGGCCGGTACCGCCTCTGCCAGCGCCCTGACCTCGGTGAACGTCGTGTGGTCGGTGGGGTGCGGCGCGGCCAGTCGGAGCGCGTCGAGGATCTCCAGGGTGAACTGGTCCAGCCCTTCCAGGGCACGGGCCAGCGACAGCCGGGACTGGGCGCGCGAGGACAGCGCCGAGAGGTCACCGGGTACCGGCACCGCCAGGTCGGGGCGGGCCGCGAGCAGCGCAGTGAGCTGATCGTCGGTCAGCTCGCGCAGGTGGTCGAGGAGGCGTGTGGACATCGTCTTTCCACGCTAGTACCGGGACGGGTGATGCGTCGATTCGCCCGGGTGAACGGGTGGGTCCGGCACGCTCACCCGGTGCCGGGCGCGCGACAGGGTAAGGCACAGGTGTGCGAGACTTTGAGAAATTGACGGTTCTGAGGAGGAGAGATGGCGGCGAACACGCGTACCGACCCGGTGCAGCCGGGCCAGGCCGCGGATTCCGTCGACTCGTCGGACAGAGCGGCGGGCCCCACGGTGAAGCCGGGTCACCTGCCGATCAGCGAGATGCTCTCCGACCGGGCGGGCGCCGGTTCACCCTTCGGCGAGGACATCACGTTCCCGCTGCCGATGGACCGGATCGTCTACGAGTTGCCGAGTGAGTCCGAGACGACCGACCAGCCCGAATAGCGCCGATCCGGTCAGTACGAGGGCCGTTGCCGCATCGCGGTGACGGCCTTTCCGCTGCCCTGGCCCGACACGTGACCCGTCACCGCCGGCCCGGTCGGCGCGTTCGGCTGATCATCCGATGCCCGTCGGGCTCCCGTCATGTTCCGTACATCTGCGCCGCGCACCTTTCGGACAGACGCCGGAACACCGACGAGGAGTACCGATGAGCACACCGCCCGGCTCGCTGCGGTCCCAGCCGACCGCGTCGGCCCTGGCCGCCGATCCGGTACGGGTCGTCAGCTACGCGCACCGCGGCGCCTCCGGTCAGGCACCGGAGAACACCCTCGCCGCGTTCGCGCACGCCGCCCGGCTCGGCGCGCAGGCCGTGGAGCTCGACGTACGGCGCAGCCTCGACGGGCATCTCGTGGTGCTGCACGACCGTACGCTGACCCGGACCACCGACGTCGCCCGCGTCTACCCGGACCGGGCGGGGCATCCGGTGGAGCTGTTCACCCTGGCTGAACTGCGCCGGCTGGACGCGGGCAGCTGGTTCGACCACCGGTTCGCCGGAGAGCGGATACCCACGCTGACCGAGGCGATGGATCTGCTCGCCGCGTACGACCTCGGGTTGCTGCTGGAGGTCAAGACACCGGACGCCTATCCCGGGATGGCCGGCCAGCTCGCGCACTGCCTGCGCGCCGCGTTCCCGCGCTGGCTGCGGCCGGCGACGGCCGGCCGGCTCACCGTGGAGAGCTTCCAGTGGGGGTTCGTCCGGCAACTGCGTGACATGGTGCCGCGGGTCCCGGTCGGGCTGCTCGGCGCGCCGGAGGTGGACCGGTTGCCGGCGCTGGCCGGTTTCGTCGACCAGATCAATCCGGCCGAACCGGACACCACCGAGGAGTACGTGGCCCGGGTGCACCAGTTCGGGATGGCGGTCAACGTCTGGACGGTGGACGAGCCGGAGTCGCTGCGCCGGGTGCTCGCCGTCGGGGTGGACGGCGTCATCTCCAATCATCCGGACCGGCTCGGCGCCGCCCTCGCACGCTGACGGCGACCCCGGGGCGCCGATCATGGCTGGCGCCGGTTCGTGGGTGGCGCGGCCGCGGAGAGGCGCGGGTGGCCCGGCCGCAGGCGTGACCGGTGGCCCCGGCCACAGGGCTCACCGGTGGCCCCGGCCACAGCGTTGCCGGTCGGGCCGGGGTCGTGCGTAGGCTCGGTGTCATGACTGGTCCCACCGCCACCCCCGGGCCCGCCCAGCCGTTGGTCGTCGGGTTCGACCTGGACATGACCCTGCTGGACACCCGGGCCGGCACCCGCGCCACCTACCAGGTGCTGGCCGCCGAGACCGGTGTGGAGATCGACGCGGACGCGGTGGTCGGCCGGCTCGGTCCGCCGCTGGAGGACGTTCTGGCCGAGTGGTACCCGGCCGACCAGGTGGCCGGCATCGCCGCGCGGTACCGGGAGCTGTACCGCGAGCACGGCATCGAGCCGGCCAGCGCGCTGCCCGGTGCGGCCGGGGCGCTGGCCGCGGTACGCGCACAGCACGGCACGTCGGTGGTGGTCACCGCGAAGCACCCGGAGGCCGCCCGGCAGCACCTGTCCGCGGTCGGTTTCGAGGTCTCCGACCTGGTCGGGCTGGCCTGGCAGGACGGCAAGGCCGTGGCGCTGCGGGAGTACGGCGTGAGCGTGTACGTCGGTGACCACGTCGCGGATGTGCTGGCGGCCCGTGCCGCCGGCGCGTACGCGGTCGCGGTGGCCAGCGGCGGGGTGTCCGCCGAGGAACTTGCCGCGGCCGGCGCGGATGTCGTACTGCCCGACCTGACCGGCTTCCCGGAGCATCTCGACACGCTGCTGCGCCAGCGGCGGATGGCCGAACTGGACCGGCAGCTGGCCGGGCTGGGCAGTCTGCTGGTTGCCTTCTCCGGCGGCGCGGACTCGGCGTTCCTGCTGGCCGAGGCCGTACGGGTGCTCGGGGCGGAGAATGTGGTCGCGGCGACCGCGGTGTCACCGAGCCTGCCCGCCGCCGAACTGTCCGCCGCCGCCGACTTCGCCGCCGGCCTGGGCGTACGGCATCTCGCTCCCGGCACCGACGAGATGAGCCGGGACGGCTACCGGGCCAACGCCGGTGACCGGTGCTATTTCTGCAAGGCCGAACTGCTGGACACCCTCGCGCCGCTGGCGGACGAGCTCGCGGTGCCCTACATCGCCACCGGCACCAACGCCGACGACGCGGTCGCCGGGTTCCGGCCGGGTATCCGGGCCGCGCACGAGCGGGGCGCGGTCACCCCGCTGCGCGACGCCGGTCTGACCAAGGCCCAGATCCGGTACGTCTCCCGGGAGCGCGGACTGTCCACCTGGGACAAACCGGCGGCGGCGTGCCTGTCCAGCCGGATCGCGTTCGGTATCCAGATCAGCCCGGACCGGCTGCGCCGGGTGGAACGGGCCGAGGTGACGTTGCGTGCCGCACTGGCCGACGCCGGCATCCCGGTACGCAATCTGCGGATCCGTGATCTGGGTGCGGACGGTGCCCGGGTCGAGGTCGACCGCGAGCTGGTACCGGCCGTGTCCGCCCGCCCTGAGCTGCTCGCCGAGCTGGACGGGTTTCCCGCCGTCACACTCGACCCGCGTGGGTTCCGGTCCGGTGCGATGAACGAGCTGCTCGCCGATCCACAGCAGTACCGCTGAGCTGCCCGATCACGGTGTGTGCCGGCGATAAGTTCGTTGGCGGACGGGCCGCAGCGGCGGATAATCTTGTGACGGGGGCGGCGCACAGGGTCGCCCCCGAACCCTGTCCGAGACTGTCTGAACGATACGAGGTGTGCGGTGCCCACCGGGCGAGTCAAGTGGTACGACACCGACAAGGGCTTCGGTTTCCTGACCGGTGACGAGGGCGGCGACGTGTTCGTCCACAAGGCCGCGTTGCCGGCCGGCACGGCTGCGCTCAAACCCGGTCAGCGGGTCGAGTTCGGTGTGGTGGAGAGCCGCCGCGGCAGTCAGGCCCTGTCCGTACGACTGCTGGACGCCCCGCCGTCGCTCAAGGAGCTGCGCCGCCGCCCGCCCGAGGAACTGCACGGCCTGATCGAGGACATGATCAAGGTCCTGGAGGCGAAGGTCCAGCCGGAACTGCGTCGCGGCCGCTATCCGGACCGCCGGTCGACCGGCAAGATCGCCGAACTGATGCATGCGGTGGCCGGCGAGCTGGAGGTCTGACCGGGCGAGCTGGCGCGCGAGGGTGGCGGGCCGGCTCAGTGCTGTGCGGCACCCGGCCGGCTCTCGGCCGGCCGGTTCAGTGCCGGCCGGGCCGGTTCAGCGCAGGGGCCGGCTCAGCGGCGGTACGAGCTCCGCCGCCGCGGCGCGGGACAGCAGCGCGTCGACCGCCGCGAAACCCTCGTCGCCGAGGTCCGCGGTGAAGTCGTTGACATACAGGTCGATGTGCTGCCGGACCACGTCCGGCTCCATCTCCTGGGCGTGCGCCAGGACATACTGCGCGCTCGCCGCCGGATCCGCCCACGCCTGCCGGACCGATTCGCGTACCCAGTCGGTCGCCGCGGCCGGGTCCACCGCGCCGCGGCGGGCCAGGATCGCGCCCAGCGGGATCGGTAGTCCGGTGCTGCCCTCCCACCATTCGCCCAGGTCGGTCAGGGCGGTCAGGCCGTGCCGCCGGTAGGTGAACCGGGCCTCGTGGATGACCAGGCCGGCGTCGTAGCGACCGTCCGCCACCCCCGGCATGATCTTCTCGAACGGCACCACCTCGATCCGGCCCGGCGCGAAGTCCGCCGCCCAGAGCCGGAACAGCAGGTACGCGGTGGTCCGGTCACCCGGTACGGCGACCGTCGCGCCGCGCAGCGCGGCCGGGTCGGTACCGCCCGCGGTGAGCACCAGCGGTCCGCAGCCCCGGCCCAGCGCGCCGCCGCAGGGCAGCAGCGCGTACCGGTCCAGCAGCCAGGGCAGCGCCGCGTAGCTGACCTTCACCAGGTCGTACCGGCCCTGCTCGGCGGCCGTGTTGGTGACGTCCACGTCGGCGTACGTGACCTCGACCGGTGGTGCACCCGGCACCAGCCCGTGCGCCAGCGCATGGAACACGAACGTGTCGTTCGGGCAGGGCGAGAACGCCAGGGACAGAGCGTCCCGGGGCTGGACCATCAGACCTCCCGGGGAGTGAACGCGGACGTCAGTGCGGCGAACGCGGTGGACAGTTGCCAGGTAGAGGTGTCCCGCGGGCCGACCAGGTTGGAGATCGCCCGAACCTCCCCGTACGGCACGCCCTCGGCGTGCGCCGCGGTGGCCACCCCGTAACCCTCCATCGCCTCGGCCAGCGCGTCCGGGTGACGGGCGGCCAGCTCCGTGGCCCTGGCTGCGGTGCCGGTGGCGGTGCTGACGGTCAGTACCGTGCCGGTCCGGGCGCCGGGTGCCGGGAACAGTGCCGGGTCGGCCGGTAGTACGGAGCTGCCGAAACCCAGCTCGTCCACGGACAGGAAGCCCTCGGGCGACTCGGCGCCGAGGTCGGCGGCCACGCTGGCGGTGGCGACCACGAGATCGCCGATGGCGGCCCGGCCGGGCAGCGCACCGGCCACCCCGGCGCAGAGCACCGCCCGGTACGGTGCGCCCTCGGCCCGTGCGTACGCCAGTTGCCGGGCGGTGCCGGCAGCCGCCTGCGCCGGCCCGAACCCGACCGCCACGACGGTGACCTCGGCGGCGTCCGGGTGCAGTGGGTGCGGCAGTACGGACGTCTCGCCGATGCCGGCGCGGACCGCGTCGCGTTCCGCCGGTACCGCGGTGACGACGAGCAGACGGGGCAGCATGGCCCCATTCAAGCGCACCGGTCGGCACGGGGCCCGGCGGGTGGGTCAGCGGTCCGTACCGTCCGGTGGGGTGCGCCGTCCGGAGGGTCGGTACAGGTGGTAGCCGGGTGGTGCGAGCCTTTCGGTCCGCTCCTCGTCGTCGGGTACCGGCCGGCGTGCGCCGGGTACCGGCTCGGTCGGCGCATCGGTGTCCGATGTGGACTGTGCCGACCCGGCCGGTACGGTCGGCTCATCCGGTTCCGTCCGCTTCCGGCGGGTATCAGCCGGTTCCGGGGTGCCCAGTCGTACCGTGGTGCCGTCGTCGGTCGGCTGCTCCGGACTGGACACCCCGCGCAACCGTTCCCGGCGCAGCTGCCAGGACCACCAGCCCACCCGGGCCGCCGCGGTCACCACCGCCGCCGCGATGATCGCCACCCCGACCATGCCCGGGAAGGGCACCAGGCCGATCGCGCCCCCCAGCACGAACGCCAGCATCAGCAGCGTCTCGGAATGCGAGAACGCCGAGGCGCGGAGCCGTTCGGGCATCCGTTCCTGGATGACCGCGTCGACGCACAGCTTGGCCATCCCGCTGGCGAAGGCCGTCACCACACACAGCGCCGCGGCCAGCCATACCCCGTACCACAGTGCCGTGGCCAGACCGGTCACCGCGACCGCGACCAACCCACCGGTCTGCAGCAGCAGCGGCCGGTGGATCTTCAACCTGGTGCAGACCGCGGTCGCCGCGAACGATCCGACCCCCAGCCCGCCGACCACCAGGCCCAGCACCGCGGTCTCCGGCACCGTGTGCCCGGCGATGCGCAGCGGGAAGTCACCCTCCCGGATCCGGAAGGCGAAGAACAAGGTCAGGAAGCCGTACGCGCAGCGCAGCGTGGCGCTGCCGGCCAGCGTCGCCCAGACCAACCGCCCGGTCAGCACCTTCACCCCGCCGCGCCGGACGACCTGGAACACCCGGGGCGGGGTCTCCGGCGGCTCCGAATCGGCCTTCGGCGGCAGCCGGAGCGCGACGATCATGCCGAGCAGGAACACCACACTGGCCAACCGCAACGGCCACTGCGGTCCGAACCAGGCGGTGGCAAGCCCGACGCCGCCCAGTACGGCACCGGCGACGGTGCCGAACAGCGACGCCCGCGCACCCGCCTCGACCAGCCCCAGCCGGGCCGGCAGCAGTCGGGGCACCGCCGCCGAGCGGGCCACCCCGTACGCCCGGGAAGCGACCAGCACCCCGAAGGCGGCCGGGTACAGGGCGAAGGAGTGCATCTGGTCGGAGATCACCCAGGCGAGGAACGCCCGGCCCAGCATGGTGACCGCCAGGGCGTAGCGGCGGCCGTGCCGGAAACGGTCCAGCACCGGGCCGACGACCGGCGCCAGCAGGGCGAACGGCGCCATCGTGACCAGCAGGTAGAGCGCCACCTTGGAGCGTGCGTCGCTGGTCGCACCGGCGAAGAAGATCGTGCCGGCAAGTCCGATGGCGACCAGTGCGTCCCCGGCGCAGGACGCGGCATGCAGGTCCAGCAACCGGATCATCCCGGTGTCGCCCGCGCCGCCGCGGTCCCGCGCGGTCCGGACCCGCCCGACGGCGAACCGGCCGACCCGTTCGGAGCCGTCCATCGCGGCCCGGACACCGCGCAACAGCAGCGCGGCGGCGGTGGCGACGGGGCTCAGCGCGGACACGTACCTATCCTGACGTATCCGCGCGATGACCGCGACAGCCCATCATCCGGGGAGTGGGCCGCTGCTTCCGGGCGGTACCGCGACGGGTCCGGGTGCCGGTGCGGATATCCGTCGGAGGTTGCGCGACAATGGGCGCGTGACAAGCGAGTCCTCCTCCCCGAGCCCCGCACCCCGTCGCCGGTCGGTACGGCTCGACGCGACCTGTGCCGCCGCCGCGGATCTGGCCCGGGCCGCGCTCGCCGCCACCGATCTGGAGGACGGTGACAGCGTCGGGGAACACCTCGGCGTACTGGCCGAAGGGGAACGCCTCGTCACCCATCTGTTCGAATGTCTGTTGGCCGGCTACCGGGGCTGGCACTACACCGCGACAGTCACCCGCATCGCACGCAGCAAGCACGTGACGGTGTGCGAGACGGCACTGCTGCCCGGACCGGACGCTATCCAGTCGCCGACCTGGCTGCCCTGGCAGGAACGGCTGCAACCGGGCGATCTCGGGGTCGGTGACCTGCTCCAGACGGTCGCCGACGACGACCGGCTCGCCCCGGGCTATCTGCAGTCCGACGACCCGGCGGTGGAGGACACCGTGTTCGAACTGGGTCTCGGCCGCCCCCGGGTGATGAGCCGGCTCGGCCGGCTGGACACTGCGGAACGCTGGTACGAAGGTGAGCACGGGCCCGAGGCCGCCATCGCGAAGGCCGCGCCGGCCGATGCACGGTGCGGCACCTGCGGTTTCTACCTGCCCGTCGCCGGCTCGCTGCGCGCCCTGTTCGGCGCCTGCGGCAACCTGTTCGCCCCCGACGACGGCCGGGTGGTCAGCGCCGATCACGGCTGCGGGGCGCACTCCGAGGCGATCGCCGAACCGGCCGGCGCGGTCGAATCGCTGGGCACCGTGTACGACGACGCCTCGGTGGAACGTGTCAGCACCTGACGGGGCGGTCGAGGCCGAACCCGCCGCCGACCCGTTCGGCACCACGGCCCGGCGCGCCGCCGTACTGGCCGCCTGGCAGTCCTCGCCGACCCGGTTCCGGGAGGACGCGAACGCCGAGGAGGATCTGGTCCTCGCCGGGTACGCGGACCGGCTGCTGGTGGAACTGCTACAGAACGCCGCCGACGCGGCCGGCCGGGCCGGCACCGTGGGCCGGCTGCGGCTACGGCTGCTGGACACCCCGGAGGGCCCGGTGCTGTCCGCGGCCAACACCGGCACCCCGTTGGATCTGGCCGGTGTCGACTCGTTGACCTCGCTGCGGGCCTCGGCCAAACGCGGTGCGCAGGATTCGGTGGGACGTTTCGGGGTCGGTTTCTCCGCGGTGCTCGCGGTCAGCGACGACCCGCAGGTACGTTCGCGCGCCGGTGGGATCCGGTTCAGCGCCGGGCGGACCCGCGACGCGGTGGCGGACGTACCGCATCTGCGTACCGAGACCGACCGTCGTGGTGGCCGGGTACCGGTACTGCGGCTGGCCTGGCCGGTGGGCACGGCGCCACCGGAGGGCTTCGACACCGAGGTGTGGCTGCCGCTGCGCGACGAGGCGGCACTCGCGGCGGTGCGTGGCGCGCTGGCCGGCTTCGACGCCGCACTGCTGCTCGGCTTCCCCACCCTGGCCACGGTCGAGGTGGACGGCCGGGCGGTGCGACGTAGCGCAGAGGGCGACAGCACCGAGGGCAGCGGCGAGGCCGGCGACAGCGTTCAACGGCGACAGCGTTCACGGCGACAACGCCAACGGCAGTGTGGTACGGCTGGCCGACGGTGACCGGACCTCCCGCTGGCGGATCCGGCAGGACGGTGGGGAGATCCCGGCCGCGTTGCTGTCCGACCGGCCGGTGGAGGAGCAGCTGCGGCCACGGTGGAGCATGCTGGCCGCCGTACCGGTCACCGACGGCCGACCGGTACCGCTGGACGACCAGGTGGTGCACGCGCCGACACCGTCCGACGAGCCGCTCTCGCTGCGTCTGCGGCTGGTCGGCGGCTTCCCGTTGGATCCGGCCCGCCGCCGCGTGTCGGCCGGTGCGCTGACCGACTGGCTGGTGACCCGGGCCGGCGCAGTGGTCGCCGACCTGATCAGCGACCTGGCCGGTACCCCGGCCGTACTCGACCTGCTGCCGGCCCCCGGGTTCAGCCCCGGCCGGTTGTCCGCCGCGCTGGACGACGCGGTACGCGACGCACTGCGTGAACGCGATGTGCTGCCCACCGTGGGCGGCGGGCGGACCCGCGCCGACCGGGCGGTGGCCGTACCGGATCCGCTGGTCGAGCCGCTGACCGAGGTACTGGACGGGCTGCTACCGGCCGGCTGGTGGAGCCGGGCCACCGGCGGGGCCCTGGGCAACCTGGGCGTCCGGATGCTCACCATGCCGGAGGTGGTGGCCGCGGTGTCCGGCGTGTCCCGGCCCGCCGGCTGGTGGCACGGCCTGTACGACGGACTGTCCCACTGCGTGCTGGAACCGGCCGAGCGGGAGGCGCTGGCCGCGTTGCCGGTGCCGCTGGCCGACGGCCGTACGGTGACCGGCCCGGCGCGGGTACTGCTGCCAGGCGAGGAACCTCTGCCCGCGCTGGCCGGTCTGGGCCTGCTGGTCTGCCATCCGGACGCGGTGCATCCGCTGCTGGAACGGCTCGGCGCGGTCCCGGCGAGCCCGCTGGGGGTGCTGCGGGACGAGCGGGTCCGGGCCGCGGTGGCCGACTCGCTGGTGGTCGAGGACCCGGAGCCGGTCGTCTTCGACGTGTTGTCGCTGGTGCGGGCCGCAGGTCCGGCGCCGGGCAGTGAACCGTGGTTGGCCGAGCTGGCGTTGCCGGGCCGGCCGTTGGACGGTACCGAGCAGGGCTGGTACCCGGCGGGCGAACTGCTGCAACCGGACTGTCCGCTGCCTGATCTGCTCGCCGACGATGCGCCGTTCGGGGTGGTGGAGGCGGATCTGGTGGCCGAGTTCGGTGCGGCCACGCTGGCCGCGGTCGGTGTCCTGGACACCTTCATGGTGGTGGACGAGCCGGCGGTGGATCTGGTCGAGATCGCCGACCTCGATCTCGACGGTGGCGCCGAATGGGCCGCCACGCTGCGGGATCTGGCCGACGGGGTCGATCCGCTCGGGCTGCGGGTCCAGCGGCTACGGGCGGTCCGGGACCTGGAATGGGTACGGGCGGACCGCTGGCCGGCCGCGCTGGCATTGTTGTCCACCGGTGCGCCGCGGGTCGCGTTGACGGCGCCGTGCCAGCTGCTCACCGGTACCGGTGAGCTGATCGAGGTGCCCGGCTACGCCGCCTGGTGGCTGGCCCGGCATCCGGTGCTGGACGGTCGGCTGCCGGTGCACTGCCGTACCGCCGGGGAGAGCGAGCTGGTCGGCCTGTACGACCCGGCGCCCGGCGACGCCGAGCTGGCGGTCCTGCTCGGCGCGCATCGCGGGCTGGCCGATCTGCTGACGGCGGTCGGTGCCGATCCGGCGCTGGCCGAGGATCTGCTGGCCCGGCTCGGCGATCCGGGCCGGCAGGTGGACGCGGAACTGCTCGCGGTGGTCTATCCCCGGCTGGCTGCGGCGAGCGCCGGCTGGCAGATTCCGCCACCGGACCGGGTACGGGTCGCCCCCGATCTGGTGGTCCCGGCCGACGCTGCGGTGGTGGTGGACCAGCCCTGGCTGCTGGACCGGCTCGGCTCCCGCCACCTGGTGCCGGGAGGCGCGGATCCGGTCGCCGTCGCCGACCTGCTGGACATTCCGCTGCTCAGTGAGCTGCCGCCGGTCTGACCCGGGGTGCCCGGCGTGGTCCCGATCGTCAGCGCCGGGTGCTCGGTGCCGGTTCGCCGGGTCGCGCCTCGACCTTGCCGGCCCGGTGCTGGGCCCGCCGCCACAGTTCATAGCCCACCAGCAGGGCGCCGGCGGCGAACCCCGACACGCAGGTCCACAGCCACCAGCCGTGCCCGGCGTGGGTCAGGTAGTGGTACCGGATGAGAACGGCCGCGCCGGCGAGCACCCACAGTCCCATGCCGCTGAGCACCACCGGCACCGCATTGGTGTCCAGTGGGTCGGGGACCGGACGTCGTGGGTATCGGGACACGTCGCCAGCGTACGTCGTCCGCGCCGCACCTTTCGTACCGTCCGCCCCCGGACGAGGGCTACGGGGGTGGGGCGGCGCGGGCCCGCCGCCCCACCCAGGTACGCACCCACAGGTGCGGTACCCGAACAGTGATGTCACCTGGTCCGGCGGTACGGCCGGGCGCCGGCCGCTGGCGACCGCGGCCGGGGCCGGGGCCCGGCCGATCATGTAGCCGGTATCGGGACACTCTATGGAGTGGTCGGCATTACGGACAAGCGGTCTGGGGTGCAACTATCCGTCAGTCGGACTGTTCTGCGACGTCCAGCATCGTCCGTCCGTCTTCCTGGTAGGCGTGCGCGACGCAGGTCGCGCCGTCGCGGGCGAAGCGCAGCTCGGCGCCGCTGGGATCCGCGTGGCGAAGCGACCACCGGTATCCGGGCTCGGCGGAGATCTCGGCGAAGTGCACACCGTCATTGCCGTAGATGGCCACGGCCCGTCCGCCCTGGCAGTGCACCGTACGCCGGTCGAGCTGCGCGCCGCCCGGCCGGCCGGGGGTGTACAGCGGGGGCTCCGCGGTCGCCGGGTCCACCATCGCCGACAGGCCGTACCAGACCACGGCGGCGCCCAGCGTCACGGCAGCCAGCCAACCGGCCAGCAGCCAGCGGAGGGATCGGGTGAGGCGAGGCACGTCGCCATTGTCGTCGCGACGGTAGGTTGTCCGCTATGGCGCGAGTACTGCTTGTCGAGGATGATGCCGAGATTCGCGCGGCGCTCACTCGCGCAATGTCATCGTTCGGTCACCAGGTGTCAGAGTCGTCGGACGCCCGCGGGGCGCTGCGTGCCGTGGCCGACCGGGAACCCGAAGTCATCGTCCTCGACCTCGGCCTGCCCGACCTGGATGGTGCGGCGACCCTGCGGATGATCCGGTCCCGGTCCACCGTGCCGGTGATCATCGCCACCGCCCGGGACCGGGAGTCCGACATCGTACGGCTGCTCAACGCCGGCGCCGACGACTACCTCACCAAGCCCTACTCCGCCGCCCACCTGGCCGCCCGGATCGCCGCGGTACTGCGCCGCGCCACCCCCGCCGTACGCACCGCACTCGCGGTCGGTGCCCTGCGGCTGGACACCTCCGCCCGGGAGGCCCACCTGGACGGTCGGCCACTGCAACTGTCCCGGCGCGAGTTCGACCTGCTCGCCTATCTGGCCGCCCGCCCCGGTGCGGTGGTCGCCCGCCGGGAACTGCTGGCCGAGGTCTGGCAGCAACCGGAGGGACGCGACGACGCGACCATCGACGTACACGTCTCCTGGTTGCGACGCAAGCTCGGCGAATCCGCCGCCGCCCCCCGCTACCTGCACACCATCCGGGGCGTCGGGGTCAAGCTGACCGAGCCGGACTGATCCCCGCGCCGCTGCCGGCGCCCGGTCGACGCTCAGGGTGGTCCGGTCCGCGCCGCCACCGGAACCCGGTCGAAGCTCATGGTGATCCGCGCACCGCCCAACGGCGACCGGGACACCTGCAGCGCGCCACCTGCCGAACCGGCCACCCGGCGGGCGATCGACAGCCCCAGCCCGGTCGAGGAGTCGCTGCGCCCCCGGCGTACCGGCAGCGGGATGCCCGGCCCCGAGTCGTCCACGGTGACCGTCGCCCTGGCCGCGTCCGCGACCACCCGGACCGCGAACCCGACACCCTCCTCGGTGTGGTGGAAGATGTTTCCCAGCACCGAATCGAGCGCCGACTCCAGTTCCGCCGTCGGCACCGGTACGGTCACCGCGGCCGGTCCCGGCACCAGGGCCCAGTCCCGTCCCTGGTCCTCGGCGAGAGTCGACCAGAACGCCACCCGTTCGGCGACCACCGCCCGCAGATCGCAGCTGGCCGCCGGGGCGGCGGCGAGCGGTTCCCGGGCCCGGGCGATCACCGCGTCCACCTCACGCTCGACGCTGTCGGTCGCCGTGTGCAGCCGGTCCCGTTCCGCGCCTTCGGGCAGTGCCTCCACGCCGAGCCGCAACGCGGTCAGCGGGGTACGCAGCCGGTGTGACAGGTCCGCCACGAGTTCCCGTTCACCGGCGAGCAGGGTGCCGAACCGGCCGGCCAGATCGTTGAACGCGGCGCCGACGGTGGCGATCTCCGGCGGTCCGTGCGGGCGTACCCGCGCGGACAGGTCGCCCTCGCCCAGCCGTCCGGCGGCATCCGCCAGCTGTCGGATGGCGCGTACCGCGCTGGCCGCCAACCGGTCGGTGAGCAGCGCGGACCCGACCAGCAGCAGCAGGCTCACCAGGGCCAACCCGGCCCACGCGGCATGTACGCCACGGCGCAGGTCGGCGTCGGGCACCAGGATCTCGACCACCGCGGTGCCGGCGGACGTACGGGATCCGACCGCCACCGTGCTCGCCGGGTGCAGATGGGCCACGCCGCCCGGTACGGGGACCGTCCGGGACCGGCCGCTGCGTGCCACCGCTCCGGTCGCCGCGGCGGATGCCCAGCCCGCGGATCGCCCGACCGTACGGTTCCCGGGCAGGTGTACGGCGAGCCGGTGCGCCCGGCCGGCCCGGGTACTGGACACCGCGCGGCGGATCTCGTCGCCGTCGCCGGTCACCGCGAGTACGGTGCCGACCGCGACGACCTCACGCTCGGCGGCGCTCATCGCCCGGTCGTACGCGACCGCTCGCAGCACCCAGGCGAGCGGTGCGGCGAACGCGGCCACGACCAGAGCGGTCACCGCCAGTGACACGAGTACGAACCGACGCCTCATCCGGCGTGACCTCCCGCAGTGGTTTCCCGACTGAAGGTGCCCGTTCGCGGCGCCGCTGGCAAGTGGGCCGGTGGCCCGCCGCGGGGTCCCCGGTCCGGGTGCTGCACCCCGGCCGGAAATCTGGCACGCTACCGCTGGTCGTACGCGCAACGAACGGGCCGGAGGGACGACGCGATGTCGCAGGAGTCGGAGACCACGGCGGGAGGCGGCCCGGAACGGGACACCGCCGGCCCGGACACCACCACGGCGGACCGTGTGACGGGCGATACCGACACAGCGGACCGTGTGACGGAGGGCACCGACGCACGGCCGGATCGGGACCTCGGCCCGGTCGACCGTTTCTTCATGATCAGCCGTCGTGGCTCCACCATGAGCCGCGAGGTACGCGGCGGTTTCGCCACCTTCTTCACGATGGCCTACATCCTCGTGCTGAACCCGATCATCCTGGGCAGCGCCGCGGACAAGTTCGGCCATCACCTCTCCCCGACGCAGCTGGTCACCTCGACCGCCCTGGTCGCCGGTGTGATGACGATCATCATGGGTCTGGGCGGCAATCTGCCACTGGCGATCGCCGCCGGGCTCGGCCTCAACGGTGTGGTGGCGTTCCAGCTCGCCCCGCAGATGAGCTGGCCGCAGGCGATGGGCCTGGTCGTGATCGAGGGTCTGGCGATCTGCCTGCTGGTGGTGACCGGGCTGCGGGAGGCGATCATGAACGCCATCCCGATGCCGATCAAGCAGGCGATCAGCGTGGGCATCGGACTGTTCGTGGCGTTCATCGGATTCGTCGACGCCGGGTTCGTCACCCGGCTGCCGGACTCCGCGCATTCCACCGTGCCGGTGCAGCTCGGTGTGGGCGGCACGCTGACAAGTTGGCCGACCGTGGTGTTCTGCCTCGGCGTACTGCTGACCATCGTGCTGCTCGCCCGCAAGGTACGGGGCGCCATCCTGATCAGCATCGTGGCGATGACGGTGCTGTCCGTGGTGGTGAACTCCGTCGCGCACATCGCGCCCACCTCCTGGGGCCTGATCGTGCCGAAGCTCCCGGCGCACGTGTACGCCGCGCCCGACTTCGGGCTCGTCGGGAAGATCGACCTGGTCGGCGGGTTCGCCGAGGCCGGCGTACTGACCGCGGTGCTGTTCGTGTTCACCCTGGTGCTGTCGGACTTCTTCGACGCGATGGGCACGATCATCGGGGTCAGCAACGAGGCCGGGCTGGTGGACCGGCAGGGTCAGGTACCACGCATGGGGCGGGTGCTGTTCATCGACGGTCTCGCCGCGGTGGCCGGTGGGGGCGCCTCGGCATCCTCGAACACCTGCTACGTCGAGTCGACCTCCGGAGTCGGTGAGGGTGCCCGTACCGGGTTCGCGAACCTGGTGACCGGTCTGCTGTTCGTGTTCGCCATGTTCTTCACCCCGCTGGCCACGATCGTGCCCTCGCAGGCCGCCACGCCGGCCCTGGTAGCGGTCGGTTTCCTGCTGATGGCGCAGGTCAAGGACATTCCGTGGAGCCGTTACGAGATCGCCATCCCGGCGTTCCTGACGATCATCCTGATGCCGTTCACGTACTCGATCACCAACGGCATCGGTGCCGGCTTCATCTCGTACGCGGTGCTGCAGGTGGTGGTCGGTCGGGCTCGCAAGGTGCACTGGCTGCTCTGGGTGGTCGCCGCACTGTTCCTGGTGTACTTCGCGATCAAGCCGATCGAGATGTGGCTCGGCGTCCACTGACGCGCTCGATACGCCGGCGCTCGATACGCCGGCGCCCGGCACCTCGACCCCTCGGCACCTCGACCCCTCGACCCCTCGACCCCTCGGCACCTCGACCCCTCGACCCCTCGGCACCTCGGCACCTCGGCTGGCATTTTCCCCGAAAGGGCCTTATGTCGGATCTTCAAGATGCGCATTCGGGGAAAATGCCCCAGGCGAGGGGTCGTATGGTGGATTTTCCCCGAATGTCCGACCGACAAAACGGACATAGCGTTGATTCGGGGAAAATGCCAGGAGGGGTTCGGGGCGTACGGGCGGCGTGTGTGCGGTGTCGGCGGTCATGCGGTTGGGCTGGTGATCGCACTCACGAGTCGTGGTCGTTAGCCAAGGTAATGAGTTAGGCTAACGATCGTGACGGCCCGGCCAGCCACTCCGATCGATCCCGGCACATGACATCCTGTGAAGATGACAGGTGGTGGGACCGGATCCGCCAAGCGGGTGTCCTCGGCGCAGCTCGCCGCAACGATGCGGGGAGCGATCACCCGGCTCAATCGCCGGTTACGCCGAGCCCGTCCGGTGAGTGAGCTCACCCAGAGCCAGTTGTCCGCGCTGACCAGTCTGGAACTGGCCGGCGCGCTGGCGCCGAAGGAGCTCGCCGACACCGAACGGGTGCAACCACCATCCGTGACCCGGACGGTGGCCGCGCTGGAGGGGCGAGGTCTGGTACAACGCACGCCGCACCCGACCGACGGTCGGCAGGTCATCCTGTCGCCGACGGAGCGGGGCAGGCAGATCGTGGTTCAGGACCGCAAGGCCCGCGACGCCTGGCTGGCCCAACGGCTGGCCGAGCTGAGCCCGGCGGAACGCGACACGCTGCGCTGTGCCGCGGAGATCCTGGAACGGATCGCCCGCGCCGAATAGGTGCCGGTGGGTGGTGTGCCCGGCCCGGTCGGACCGTCAGCTCGACCGAGACGTACCGACCACTCCCAGGAGGCGACCCCCGCCCGCATGAGTAGCACCCTGCCCCCCGGACACCCCACCGCCGCCACCACCCTCACCGACGCGCCCCCGGCCCGCACCGGCGCCCTCGCCCGTACCTTCCGGGCCCTCCGGGTACGCAACTACCGCCTCTTCTCCGCCGGCCAGGTCGTGTCCCTGATCGGCAACTGGATGCAGTTCACCGCCCAGGACTGGACCGTGCTGCACCTGACCCACAACTCCGGCAGCGCGCTCGGCTGGGTCACCGCGATGCAGTTCCTGCCCGTGGTCCTGCTCACCCTCTACGGCGGCAAGCTCGCCGACCGGTACGACAAGCGCACGCTGTTGCGCTGCACCAACATCGGTGCCGGCGTGGTCGCCCTGGCCCTCGGCGTACTGACCGTGACCGGGCAGATCCAGCTGTGGCACGTGCTGCTGCTCGCCGCCTGCCTCGGCACCACCAGCGCGATCGACAACCCGGCCCGTCAGGCGTTCGTCTCCGAGATGGTCGGCGCCGACCTGATGCCCAACGCGATCTCCCTCAACGGGGCGATCTTCAACGCGGCCCGCATCGTCGGGCCGGCCATCGCCGGGGTGGCCATCTCGCTGGTCGGTACCGGCCCGGTGTTCCTGCTCAACTGCCTGACCTACGCCGCGACCGTGACCACGTTGAGCCTGATGCGTCCCAGCGAACTGCACCGGGCCGGCAACCGGCGGCGTCAGCCGGCCCGGATCGTGGACGGCCTGCGATATGCAGCAGGTCGCCCCGACCTGCTGTTGCCGATGGGGTTGATGCTGGTCATCGGCGCGCTGGGATTCAACTTCCAGCTCACCCTGGCGTTGGTGTCGCGTACGGTGTTCCACCGCGGCGCGGCGTCCTTCGGGCTGCTCACCACCATGCTGGCGCTCGGTGCCCTGGTCGGCGCGCTCGCCTCCGGTCGCCGACCCGGCCGACCCTCGTCGTACGTGGTGATCGTGGGCGCGTTCGGGTTCGGCGTGTTCGAGACGCTGGCCGGGTTCGCGCCCGGCTACCTGGCCGAGGCCGGCCTGCTGGTACTGACCGGCTTCTTCATGATCTACCTGGCTCAGGCGGCCAACCAGCGCATCCAGCTCGGCGTCAGCGAGGCGTACCGGGGCCGGGTGATGGCCCTGTACGTACTGGTCTTCCAGGGCTCCACGCCGATCTTCGCGCCGATGATCGGCTGGCTCGCCGAAGCCTTCGGTGCCCGTTCCAGCCTGTGGGTGGGCGGCGTGGCATCCATCCTGGCCGCGGCCGCGGTACTGGCGTACCGGTCCAAGCGGCGCGGGGTCCGGCTGCGGCTGCACACCCGGCCCAGGCCGCACGTGCATCTCACCGAGCCGGCCGGCACCGGCGTACGGATCCCGGTCGGCCGGGCCCGCATCGCCCGGTAGCGGCGCCGCTGGATATCCGGTGCACCTGTCGTACCGGTGTGCCAGGGTGCCGGTATGCAGAGCAGTGAACTTCTGACCGCCGGCCGGTTCCTGGAATGTCTGGCCGCCGACAAGCAGCGACTGGTCGAGGTCGCGGGGGATCTCGACCGGTCGGTGCCCAGTTGCCCGGACTGGACCGTACGTGACCTGGTGCACCACGTCGCGAACGTGTACCTGCACAAGGTCGCCTGTATGCGGCTCGGGCACGAGCCGACCGACTGGGCGCCGGAACATACCGAGCCCGCGCTGGACCGGCTCGAACGGGCATACGACGAACTGGCCGCCGAGTTCGCCGCGCGCAAACCCACCGACACCGCCTTCACCTGGTACCCGCCGGACCAGACGGTCGGGTTCTGGATCCGCCGGATGGCGCAGGAGACCACGGTGCACCGGGTGGACGCCGAACTGGCCGTGAGCGCGCTCACCCCGGTGCCCGACGACCTGGCCGGCGACGGGATCGACGAGGTGCTGAGCATCTTCCTGGGCTGGGGCACCCGCACCTTCGGTGACATGCCGGAGGTGGCGGCGCTGCTCGCCGAGGCCGACGGCCGGAGCGTGGCGGTCCGCTCCGGTGACCGGTCCTTCCTGGTCCGCCCGGAGGCCGGGGGCGTACAGGTCAGCACGGACGCGGATACCGACGACGCGGCGGCCACCATCTCCGGCACGCCGTCGGACGTCCTGCTGTGGCTGTGGAACCGGATCGGTTCGGACTCCGTGCGGCTCGACGGTGACCCGGCTCTCGTCGGCTACTTCCAGCGGTTGATGGTCGACGCGACGCAGTAGGACGCGCCGCCGCCGGTCCGGGACGCGGCTACTGCGTGGCCGCGGGTTCGGCGTCGGCGGCGAGGAGTTCGGCCAGGTGGACGCCGGGGCGGTGGGCGAGGTCGTCGAGCTGGGTACGGCAGGAGAAGCCGTCGGCGAGCACGGTCGCATCGTCCCCGGCGGCCCGGACCGCCGGTAGCAGGGCGGACTCCGCGACGGCGGTGGACACCTCGTAGTGGCCGCGTTCGACGCCGAAGTTCCCGGCCAGCCCGCAGCAGCCGCCGACCGCCTCGACGTCGGCGCCGGCGCGTTCGAGCAGCTCACGGTCGGCCTCCCAGCCCATCACCGCATGCTGGTGGCAGTGCGGTTGGGCCACCACGGTGGTACCCGACAGATCTGGCGGCGTCCACTGTGGACGATATTTGGCCAGGAACTCGGCGAGCGTGTGCATCGCGGCGGCCACCGGTCCGGTACGTGCGTCGTCGAGCAGCTCCGCCGCGTCGCCACGGAACACGGCCGTGCAGGAGGGTTCCAGCCCCACCACCGGTACGCCGTCCGCAACGGCCGGTGCGAGCGCCGCGACCGACCGGCTGAGGATCCGCCGGGCCGCGTCGAGCTGCCCGGTGGAGATCCAGGTCAGCCCACAGCACAGGTTCGGCTCCGGTAGCCGTACCTCGAAACCGGCGGACTCCAGCACCCGTACGGCGGCGATGCCCACGGCCGGGCTGAAGTGGTCGGTGAACGTGTCGACCCAGAGCAGGACCGGATCGCGGTCGCCCGACGGCGGGCGGTCGGCGCGCTGGGCGAACCAGTTCCGGAAGGTACGGTCGGCGAACGTCGGCAGCGAGCGTCGACCATCCACCCCGGCGAACCGCTTGGCCACCGCGGCCAGGCCCGGTGTCCGCAGCATCGCGTTGGCCAGACCGGGCGCGCGGGAGGCCAGCCGGGCCCACCGGGGCAACCAGCCGAGCGTGTAGTGCGACACCGGCCGCACCCGCCTGCGGTACGTCTGGTGCAGCACCTCGGCCTTGTACGTGGCCATGTCCACCCCTGCCGGGCAGTCCGACGAGCAGCCCTTGCAGGCCAGGCACAGATCCAGCGACTCGCGGACCTCCGGCGAGCGCAGGCCGTGTACCAGGGTGCCGTTGATCGCCTCCTGGAGTACCCGCGAGCGACCCCGGGTGGTGTCCTTCTCGTCGCGGGTCGCCACGTACGACGGGCACATCACCCCACCGGACGCGGTGTTGTCGGCCCGGCAGGCCCCGACACCGGTGCACCGGTGCACGGCCGTGGTCAGGTCACCGTGGTCGTGCCGGTACCGGAAGCCCAGGCCGGCGCGGACCGGCGGGGCGGCCACCACACGCAGGTCGGCGTCGACCGGCCGGGGCCGTACGATCACGCCCGGGTTGAGCACTCCGTCCGGGTCGAAGGCGTCCTTGACGGCGGCGAACGCGCCGAGCGCGGCCGGGGAGTACATCAGCGGCAGCAGCGCGCCCCGGGCCCGGCCGTCACCGTGCTCACCGGACATCGACCCGCCGTACGACGCGACCAGCCGGGCCGCGTCGGTCAGGAACTCCCGGAACACCTCGACGCCGCCGGCCCCGGTGAGCGGGAAGTCGATCCGTACGTGCACGCACCCGTCACCGAAGTGCCCGTACGGCATCCCGGTGAGGCCACGCTCGGCCATCAGCGCGTCGAACTCCCGCAGGTAGGCGCCGAGTTTCGCGGGCGGGACGGCGGCGTCCTCCCAGCCGGCGTACGCGGGCCTGTTGTCCACCGAGCGCTGCGACAGCGCGGCGCCCGCCTCCCGGATCTTCCACAGCGCGGCCATCTGCCGGGTGTCGGTGACCACCAGGCTGTCCAGCGCCCCCGAGTCGGCGATCACGGCCTCTGCCGCGTCGGTGAGTTCCGCCACCGATCCGCCACCCAGTTCCGCGAACAGCCAACCCCGACCGTCCGGCAGGGCCGGCACCGCACCGCGCTGGTCGCGTACCCGCTCGACGATGCGGATGTCCATGCCCTCCAACGACACCAGCCGGTGCGGCAGCAGCGCCGGTACCGCGTCGGCCGCGGCAGCCATGTTCGGATAGCCCAGAGCCACGATGATCGACGCGGCCGGACTCTGCACCAGCTGCACCGTCGCGCCGAGCAGGACCGTACAGCCGCCCTCGGTACCGACCAGGGCACGCGCCACATCGAAGTCGTTCTCGGGCAGCAGGTGTTCCAGCGAGTAGCCGGAGACCTGGCGGTCGAAGCGGCCCAGCTCGGTACGGATGGTGGCCAGGTTGGCGCGGACCACCTCGTGCACCGCGGTCAGTACCGGCGACGACGCCGGGTCCGCGCCCCGGGTGGCGGTCAGCCGCTCGCCGGTGCCGGCCAGCACGTCCAGGTCGACCACGTTGTCGGCGGTCCGGCCGTACGCGAGGGCACGCGAGCCGCAGGAGTTGTTGCCGATCATGCCGCCGAGGGTGCAGCGGCTGTGGGTGGACGGTTCCGGGCCGAACCGCAGCCCGTACTGCCTGACCTCACGCTGCAGGTCGTCCAGGACCACGCCCGGTCGGACCACGGCGGTCCGCGCCTGCGGGTCGACCGCCGTGACCTGGTTGAGGTGCCGGGTGAAGTCGAGTACCACGCCGGTACCGACCGCGTTGCCCGCGATCGACGTCCCGGCGCCCCGCGCGGTCAGCGGTACGCCCGCTGCACGGCAGACGGCGAGCACCGCCGCCACCTCGTCGTCGTCGCGCGGGAAGACCACCGCCGCCGGCGGCACCCGGTACAGCGACGCGTCGGTGGAGTACTCGGCGCGGCGGCGGGTCGAGGCGTCCACTTCCGCGACGCCCGCGCGCCGTAGCTCGTCGACAAGGCCGCGGGTGTCGGTCACGGTATCCACAGCGACATGGTCCACCAGTCCACTTCGTGGACCCGTCCGGCACCCCGGTCACCGCACCGGACATCACCGTCGACCGGTGATGTTCCGTGATGGGCGGCAGGTTCACCCCAGGTGTCGGCCGAGCACGGCGCGACCACGGACCGGGCTAGTCTTGATCGGTGACCGGGACGGCTGAGGGGGATCGGAGATGACCCCGCGACGTTCCGCCGGCCGGCGGCATCCGGGCCCGCGTCGACCTCAGCAGACACGGCCCGCCTCCGACGGCCCGACGGCCCGGCTGTTCATCGCCGTACAGCCACCCGGGCCGGTACTCGCCGAACTCGGCGGTGTCGTCGACCAGCTGGCCGCGGTACGTTCCGGCGCCCGCGCCACCGACCGGGCGTTGTGGCATATCACTGTCGCGTTCCTGGGCGACGTACCCGAGGAGCAGATTCCGGCCGCTTCGGACGCGCTCGCCGCCGCTGCCGAACGGGCCGGCCCGCTCCAGCTCCGCATCGCCGGCGGTGGTCGCTTCGGCCGGGGTGCCTTCACCGTGCTGTGGGCCGGCGTGGCCGGTCAGACGAGCGAGGACCTGTCCGCGTTCGGTGGCCTGGCCCGCGTGGTCCGCCGCGAACTGCGCAGGGCCCGCCTGCCGTACGACGACAAACCGTTCCGTCCGCATCTCACGTTGGCCAGGCCCGGCGGGAAGCTGACCGACACGGCGGTACAGGCCGACGTGGCAATGCTGCACGACTACCAGGGCACGGTGTTCGCGGTCGAGGACGTCTGGCTGTTCCGTAGCCATCTCGGACCGCACCCCACGCATGAGCCTGTCTCCCGGCACCTGCTGTGACCGGGAGACGTGGCTACTGGGTGTTGCCGTTGCCGAACAACACGTCGTCCCAGCTCGGCAGCCGGGAACGGTCGCTGGTCGCGCCCTGCTCGCCGCGCCGGGGCCGCAGTACGGCCAGGGACGGCACCGCTGGCAGTTCCTTGGACTCCGACTCGTCCTCGGTGAAGCCGACCGGACGTTCCCGGGTGTCCGTGGTGGAGCGGCGTGGTTCGGCCAGCCCCGCCGGACGGACCGGTTCGGCCAGCGCCGCCGGACGCGCCGGTTCGGCTGCGGCCGCCGCCGGCCGGTGACCCTCCCCGGAGGACGGGCGCAGCGGTTCGGCGCGCGGCCGTACGGTCTCGGTCGGCCGGTCCGGGTCGGTACGCCGCTCACCGGCACCGAACAGCGGGTCGGCGGAGGGCCGGCCGGGCTCGCGCAGCGGTCGGTCCAACGTCGTGCGCGCCGTCTCGGCCAACCGGCGTACCGGTTCGCGCTTCGTCGGCGCGCTCGGCAGACCGTGCCCGGAGCCGTGCGTCGGTCGGTTGTTGTCCCTGGACCGTGCCGCCTCGGGCCTGGTCAGTGCGTGCCCGGTGCGGGCAGCCGGAGCACGGTCCGGTACCGGGTCCTGACCGAGCAGCGGTGCCGGACGTTCCGCCGACAGGAACTGCGCCATGTCGTCGTCGGCGGTGACCACCTGACGGGCCTTGTCCAGCGCCCAGACCGCCTGCGCGGTGGCCTTTCCGCTGGCCCAGCTCGCGGTGATCCGCCAGGTGCTGTCCTCGCGCCGGTAGGCGTCCCAGGACACCCCTTCGGCGTCCACCCCGTGCTGTGACAGCCGGGCGTCCACGATCTCGGCCAACGTGGCGCCACGCTCGGAGCTGCGCAGCCGGGTCCGTCGGGCATGCTGCGCGAGCATGGCCCGTTCCTGCAGCACCGGGCCGGCGTAACGCAGCACCCGGTCGACCGGCACACCGGCGATCCGGGCCACTTCCTCGGCGGACTCGCCGGAGCGGATGCGGGACTGGATGTCCCGGGGTGACAGGGCGGCCTCGGTGGCCACCGGGTCGGTGGCGGTGGCGAACTGCCCACGGGCCGCGGGTCGCTCATGCCGTACGGCAGCGCCGATCCGTTCGTCGATCGGCAAGGTGAGCAGACGCCCTACCTCATCCGCGAGTACGAGGGCCTGACCGTCCTCGGAGAGGGCGACGAAGCGCACTGGCCGCATCGCTGTCCTCCGTCCCTTCGACACGCCGTCAAAGTGACGGTACGCCGAAGACTAACCGGTCGGTGCCAGGCCACGCCGCATGTCGATGAGATAGTCGTCAATACCCGTGTACCGAACGCGCCGCGGCACGGCCGGTCGTGCGGGCAGGGTCACAGCGTGCGGTCACACATCGCCGTAATGGGCATCACCGTACGAGCACCGTTGTGCCGGGCATCGTCGTACCGGGCATCGTCGTACCGGGCGTCACAGCCGGGCCGCGACGTGGTCCACGCACCGGGTCAGCGCGGCCACGTCGGCCGGTTCGATCGACGGGAACAGCGCCACCCGCAACTGGTTGCGGCCCAACTTGCGGTACGGCTCGGTGTCCACGATCCCGTTGGCCCGCAACACTGCGGACAGTACGGGCGCGGACAGCCGCTCGTCGATGTCGACGGTACCGACCACCGCGGAACGCAACGTCGGCTCGGTGACGAACGGCGTGGCGTAGTCGCAGCTCTCCGCCCAGTCGTACAGCGTCGCCGCGCTCTCCGCGCAGCGTTTCACCGCCCAGTTGAGCCCGCCGTTGGCCAGCAGCCAGTCGACCTGTTCGGCCGCCAGCAGGACGGTCGCCAGTGACGGTGTGTTGTATGTCTGGTCCTTGCGGGAGTTGGCGATGGCCGTGGCCAGGTCGAGGAACGCCGGAATGTAGCGGCCGCTGGTGGCGATCTCGTGCGCGCGCGCCACCGCCGCCGGGGACAGGATCGCCAGCCACAGCCCACCGTCGGAACCCAGACACTTCTGCGGCGCGAAGTAGTAGACGTCGGTCTCGGCCAGGTCGACCGGCAGACCGCCGGCCGCACTCGTCGCGTCGTGCAGCATCAACGCATCGCCGGCCACCCGACGTACCGGTACCGCCGCGCCGGTGGACGTCTCGTTCTGCGGAGTGCAGTACGTGTCGACACCATCCTCGGCGAGCAGCTCCACCGCGCTGCCGGCCGGGGCGGTGCGTACCGTCGGGTCGGCCAGGAACGGGGCCGCCGTGACCGAGTCGACCAGCTTCTGCCCGAACTCGCCGAAGCTGGCCAGCTGCGCCCGCTCACGTACCAGGCCGAACGTGGCGACCTCCCAGAACGCGGTGGTGCCGCCGTTGCCCAGGACCACCTCGTACCCGTCGGGTGCGCAGAACAGTTCGGCGAGGCCCCGGCGCAACCGGGCCACCTGGTCGCGGACCGGCTGCTGGCGGTGCGAGGTACCGAGGTACCCGCCGGCCAACGCGGACAGCGCGCTCACCTGCTCCGGCCGGATCTTGCTCGGGCCGCAGTTGAAGCGTCCGTCGGTGGGCCGCAGCTCGGCGGGGATTCGGATGTCGGGCAGATCCACGTCAGCTCCCGGTGGATGGCACGTGTCAGCAGGCGGCGCCGATGCCGTGTCTCCATCCTCGCACCGTGCCGGTCCCGGCCGGCCGGCCGGTCGCTGACGACCGGCCGGCGGGCAGGTCACTCAGCCGTGGTGGATCTGGGCGAAGCCCTTGACGTCCTCGGGCCGCCGGGGACCCGGTCCGACGTACTTCGCGGACGGACGTACCAGCCGGCCCAGCCTCTTCTGCTCCAGGATGTGCGCCGACCAGCCGCCGACCCGTGCGCAGGTGAACATCGAGGTGAACATGTCCGCCGGTACCTCGGCGAAGTCCAGTACCACCGCCGACCAGAACTCGACGTTGGTGGCCAGTACACGGTCCGGCTTGCGGGCGTGCAGCTCGGCCAGGGCCGCCTTCTCCAGCGCCTCCGCCACCTGGAAGCGCGGCGCGCCGAGTTCCTTGGCGGTGTGCCGCAGGGCACGGGCCCGGGGGTCCTCGGCGCGGTACACCCGGTGTCCGAAGCCCATCAGCCGCTCGCCCCGGTCCAGTACACCCTTGACGTAGCCTTCCGCGTCGCCGGTGCGTTCCACCTCCTCGATCATGTGCAGTACCCGGGTCGGTGCACCGCCGTGCAGCGGCCCGGACAGCGCACCGATCGCGCCGGAGATCGACGCGGCCACGTCCGCGCCGGTGGAGGCGATCACCCGGGCGGTGAAGGTGGAGGCGTTCATGCCGTGCTCGGAGGCGGAGGTGAAGTACGCGTCGACGGCCTTGACGTGCCGTGGGTCCGGGTCGCCGCGCCAGCGCCGCATGAAACGTTCGACGATCGTGCCGGCCTGGTCGATCTCGCGTTGCGGTACGGCCGGCAATCCGACCCCGCGCGCCGACTGGGCGATGAACGACAACGCTGTCACCGCCACCCGGGCCAGGTCGTTGCGGGCGTCGTCGTCGGAGATGTCCAGCAGTTGGCCCAGGCCCCAGTGCGGGGCGAGCAACGCGACGGCGCTCTGTACGTCGACGCGTACGTCGCCGGAGTGCACCGGAACGGGGAACGGTTCGGCGGGCGGCAGCCCGTGGCCGAACTCGCCGTCGACCAGCAGGCCCCACACGTCGCCGTAGGACACCCGACCGATCAGATCCTCGATGTCCACACCGCGGTAGCGCAGCGATCCGCCGGCCTTGTCGGGTTCGGCGATTTCGGTCTCGAAGGCGATGACACCCTCAAGGCCCGGTTTGAAGTCGGACATGCCGCTTGCTCCCAGATCCTCGTCGGTCGTGACGGATGTCGGGTGGCGCCCCCCGGCCCGAGGTCGTCCCCAGCGGTGGGCCGCCGAACAGCTCGGCGTCCCTCCCGCCCACCTGCCGGCCGGTGGCCGTACAGGCGACGGGACAGTGATGTTCCGCCGATATCATTGCCGTCAAGTATCCGCCGCCGTCACCTCGGGTTCCGTCGCTGTGGTTCATTCGACATCGCGGTGGGTGACCGGAGCAGTGCGGTGTCGGCCGCCGGAAGGACGCCCAGTGTCGCAACAGCCTCCGTACCGGCCCGGTGCGCCGAATCCGGTCGAAGTGCTCGATCCGGCCCGGCTGGCCACCATGCGCTGGGAGTACACCACCACCGGGATCGACTGGGCGGACATGGCCGAGGGCTGGCACGAGCAGTTGGGGCGGTGGCTCACCGACGCCGTCGAGGCCGGCCTGACCGAGCCCTCCGCGATGGTGCTGGCCACCGCGGACCCGTCCGGCCGGCCGAGCAGCCGGTCGGTCCTGTTGAAGGGTTACGACGAGGTCGGTCTGACCTTCTACACCAACTACCGGTCCCGCAAGGGCGAGGAACTGACCGCGAACCCGTACGCCAGTGTCACGTTCCCCTGGTACGGGCTGCACCGGCAGGTGCACGCGCGGGGTCCGGTGACCCCGGTGCCGCCCGCCGAGTCCGAGGAGTACTTCGCCGGCCGGCCCCGCGGTGCGCAGCTCGGCGCCTGGTCCAGCCCACAGTCCAGGGTGATCGACTCACGCACCGTGCTGGACGAGGCGTTCGCCCGCTACGCCGACCGCTGGCCGGAGGACACCGAGGTGCCCCGGCCGGCGGACTGGGGTGGTTTCCGGCTCGCCCCCGACCAGGTGGAGTTCTGGCAGGGTCGGCAGAACCGGGTGCACGACCGGTTGTGCTACCGACGGGAGGGTCGGCGCTGGAACCGCGTCCGGCTGGCCCCCTGACGATCGTTCCCGCCCCGACGGGGCACTCAGTCCACGACGGTCAGTACGAGCTTGCCGCGGGTGCGGCCCGCCTCGCCCACCTCGTGTGCCTTCGCCGCATCGGCAAGGGGGAAGGTTGCGGCGATCTCGACCCGCAGCTGACCGGACTCCACGAGCTGGGTGAGCTGTTCCAGCCCGTGGTGGTCCGGCTCGACGAGCACGTCGACCACCCGCACCCCTGCGGCCTGCGCGGCGGCCAGCATCGCCGGGTCCGCCCCACCGGCCACCGGGATCAGCATCCCGCCCGGCCGGAGTACGCCGACCAGCCCGGCGTCATGACCGACCAGGTCGAGCGCCACGTCCACCGGCCCGACCGAGCCCAGTGCGTCGCCGGTGTAGTCGATCGGTTCGTCGATCCCCAGTGAGCGGAGGAAGTCGTGCTTGCCGGCACGGGCGGTACCGAGCACGTACGCGCCCCGCGCCTTGGCGATCTGTACCGCGAGGTGCCCGACCCCGCCGGCCGCCGCGCTGACCAGTACCCGCTGACCGGGTTGGACGTCGGCGGTGTCGACGAGCGCCTGCCAGGCGGTGAGTCCGGCCAATGGCAGCCCGGCGGCCTCCACGTGGGACAGGCCGGCCGGCATCCTGGCGAAGTGCCGGGACGGGGCGGTCACGTACTCGCCGTAGCCGCCGGCAGGTCGCGGGAACCATGGCATGCCGTACACCGCGTCGCCGACGGCGAACCGGGCGACGCCCGCGCCCAGCGCGGTCACCACCCCGGCCACGTCCCAGCCGAGGACCAGCGGAAAGGTGACCTCTTCACCGAGACCGCCGGCCGTGCGGACCTTCCAGTCGACCGGGTTGACGCCCGCCGCGTGCACCTGCACCAGCACCTCGGTGGGACCGGGTACCGGGCGCTCCCGCTCGGCCGGCCGCAGTACCTCCGGTCCGCCCAGACTGTTCTGCTCGATGACGCGCATCCGTGCCGTTCCCTTCGTGCCGTGGCCATGATGGGCGCTGGCGTACGGCCGGCGCCCGGTCCATGATGGGTCGGATAGTTTCTGACCGCTAGAAGGCACCTGAAAGTCATGTAGGTACCCCATGGAAACCACCGCTGAACAGTGTCACGACCAACCTGATGCGTACCTGCGGATGTGTCCGTGCCGCAATCTGCTCGACCTGATCGCCAACAAATGGACCACGCTGATCATCGGTGCCCTCGCCGAACGCGAGCACCGCTTCGGTGAGCTTCGCCGCAGGGTGGAGGGCATCAGCCAGAAGGTGCTCACCGCGAATCTGCGCGAACTGGAACGTGACGGACTGGTGCGCCGTACGGTCTACCCGACCGCACCGCCGTCGGTCGGTTACGCGCTGACCGACCTCGGCCGCAGCCTCACCCCACCGCTGATAGCGGTACGGGTATGGACCGAGGAGCACGTCGCCGAGATCGGCGCCGCCCGGCTGGCCTTCGATGCCCGTACGGCCCTGCCGGCGGCGCCGGCCGGGGCGCAACGGTAGGGTCCACACTGGACTATCCGACCTCGGGAGGCATCTCGGCATGGTGGGCAGGGCGCTGTCGGGCGAGCAGTGGGACATCACCTCCGGCGGCCACCGGGCCACCGTCGTCGAGGTCGGTGGCGGACTCCGTGAGTACACAGTGGACGGTTTCGCGGTCGTCGACGGCTACCGTACCGACGAACTGTGTCCCAGCGGTGCCGGCCAGATCCTTGCGCCGTGGCCCAACCGCACCGGCGACGGCTGCTACACCTTCCAGGGAACGCAGCACCAGCTGGCGCTGAGTGAAGCACGGACCCACAACGCGATACACGGCCTGGTCCGTTGGCTGCGTTGGCAGCGCATCGGCGGCAGTCCCGACTCGGTCACCGTCGCCTGTGCCCTGCCGGCCCAGCCCGGCTACCCGTGGCCGCTGGCGCTGACCACCCGCTGGAGCGTGTCCGGCTACGGGATGCGGGTCGAGCACAGCGCCACCAACCTCGCCGACAGCGCCGCACCGTTCGGCTTCGGCTGCCACCCGTACCTGAGACTGTCCGGCGCGGTCGACGACTGGACCCTGCACCTGCCGGCCCGGACCGTACTGCGTACCGACGAGCGCTCCCTGCCGGCCGGCGACGACCCGGTCACCGGCAGCGGGGTGGACTTCAGCTCGCCGCGGCAGATCGGGCACACGACCCTGGACACCGCGTACACCGACCTGGTCCGGGGGCCCGCCGACACCATCGATGTCACGCTGCGCAATACGACCGGGGACACGGCCACCCTGTGGGCGGACGAGTCGTTCCGGTGGATCCAGGCGTTCACCGGCGACAGCCTGCATGGGGCGCGTACCCGGCGCGCCGTCGCGGTGGAGCCGATGACCTGCCCGCCCGACGCGCTGCGTACCGGACGGGACCTGATCGTGCTCGAACCGGGCGAGACCTGGCGCGGGGCGTGGGGCATCCGTACCGCGATCCGGTGAGGTCCTGATCTGCTCCTCGTCCGGCGGGGCGGACGGTGGAGCGGACGGCCTGTCGTCGTGCCGGGCAGGTGCGCCCGCACTGACCGCTACCCTGTTGTGCGTACCGGTCGGGTGGGAGGAGGGGTGAGCTCGTGATCTTCAGGGCGGTGCGGGAGGGGAAACCGTACCCCGATCATGGCATGACGATGAAGCAGTGGGCCGACATCCCGCCGCGTCCGGTCCGGCTCGACCAGCTCGTCACCACCAAGCGCAACCTGGCCCTGGACCGCCTGCTCGCCGAGGACTCCACCTTCTACGGGGACCTGTTCCCGCACGTCGTGGAATGGCACGGTGCGCTCTATCTGGAGGACGGGCTGCACCGGGCGTTGCGTGCCGCACTGCAGCAGCGCACCTCCATCCACGCCCGGGTGAAGATCGTCAGCCCGGCAGAGGCGTGAGGGAACTCAGCGGTCGTGCGTGGCGACGAAGTCACGCACCGTCGACGCGTAGTCCTCGGGCTCCTCCAACTGCACGAAGTGCCCCGAGTTGGGGAAGATGGTGAGCTGACCGCCGGTCACCTGTTCCTGGAAGCCCTGTAGCTGACCGGGACCGGTGACCAGGTCGTGCTGACCCTTGATCAACAGCGCCGGTACGGCCAGGCCGGACAGCAGCGGCACCATCGAGGACAGTACGTCGGGTGCCTCCAGCAGCCGCCTGGCCTGCGTGTCGCCGCGGGCCTGCCAGTCGGGTGGGAACGGGTTGATGTCGTCCAGCTGCCGTAGTGCCTGCCGGGCGTGCGGCTGGTGTGCGAACAGGTCGTAGTAGCGGCCGTGCCCGTGCAGGCCGGACAACAGCTCCACGGCCTCCCACCGGTCGACCGACGCGCCGGCCAGCAGCAGATGACACCGGGCGGCCGACACCTCGTCGCCGGCCTCGGCGAACAACCTCGCGGCCACCGGCAGCTTCAACCGGTCCGACTCGGTGATGTCCCAGGCGGGGTTCTCGAAGATCACCGTACTGACCCGGTCCGGGTGCGCCCGCGCGTACCGCAGCGCCACCCGCCCGCCGAACGAGTGCCCCAGTACGGTCCACTGTCTGATCCCCAGCGCCGTACGCAGCGACTCGCAGTCGGCGACCAGATCACTTTCGGTCAACAACTGGTCGGTGTCGAGGGGGTCCGAGCGCAGTACGCCACGCTGGTCCAGCCCGATGAGCCGGAGCCCGTCGGCCAGCCGGTCGCCCTGCCAGGTCATGAACTCGTGGCAGCCCATCCCGGGGCCGCCGTGCAGGTAGAGCAGCGGGGGTGCGTCGTGCCGGCCCCGTACGTCCAGGAACAGCCGGCCGTCGGACGAGTCCACATGCATGCGGGCGCACCTCCCGGACGGTTGTGCCCAGCGTAGCGGCCCGACTTCGGGCAGGAACCCTCGTTCGCTGTCAGCGCATCGGGTCCGGGCGGGGTCCGTACCCGGCGCGGCGCCGACTGGCGCGCCGGCCGTAGCGCCCATACGCTCACGATGATGGCCGACCGGCCATCACGGACATTGCGGTGGTGACGACGATGACTCGTGCTGGACGGGGTGCTCCGCCCCCCACTCGACGGCGGTGGCCTGCCGTGCTCGCCGTCCTACTGATCCTCGCGCTCGCCGGCGCCCTGGTGCGCACGCTGAACGTGGTGTCCTGGCCACCGAACCCGTTCGCCGAGAAGCAGATCGACCGCAGCCAGCCGGTCCTGCTGCAGTCCATCCAGGACCTGTCCCGGTACGAGGCGGCGGCGGGCAACTTCCAGGTCGTGATCGACCTGGAACACGACGCGAAGTTCCTGCCGTCCTCGATCCGGGGGGACCGGACCCTGTTCGTGGCCGCCGGCACCGTCGACTCGTACGTCGACTTCGGCAAGCTCGGCAAGGACGGCCTGCACACCAACGCCAAGCGGACGACCGTGAGCGTACGGCTGCCGCACGCCGCCCTGGAGAAGGCGAACCTGGACCAGAAACGCAGCCATGTGGTGGCCCAGCAGCGTGGCCTGTTCGACCGGTTCCAGTCCTTCCTCGGCGACGACCCGGATCGCCAGCACCAGCTCTACACGCTCGCCCAGCAGAAGATCGGGACCGCCGCCAAGGACAGCAAACTGGCCGCTCAGGCGGAGCGGAACACCCGCGCGATGCTGACCGGGATGTTGCGTTCACTCGGCTACACGACGGTCACCGTCACCTTCGGTGAGCCCGGGTCCTGACCGTCACGTACCGGGGTCGCGGTCAGGGACGGTCGATGCCCTGTCGCCCGGTTGCGTACCGCCCGTCCGACCCTGCGATTGACGCCGGACGGGCCCGCGGTGACGTGCGCCGAACCACTCGCCGGTCGCCGGAGAGCGGCAGTAGGCTCGCAGCCGGCCGGGGACGACGATGTTCTCCCGGCTGCCTGGGGCCTCCAGGCCCAGCGCGGCGGCCGGCAGGCACGCCACGCACCGGGCACGAGTCGGTGGGGGGAGAGCTCAGGTGATCAGTGTCTTCGATCTGTTCAAGATCGGGATCGGACCGTCCAGCTCGCACACGGTGGGACCGATGCGCGCGGCGTCCCAGTTCGTCACCGCGCTCAAGGCCGATGGGCTGCTCACGGGCACGGCGCGGGTCCGTTCGGAGCTGTACGGCTCACTCGGCGCCACCGGTCACGGCCACGGCAGTGAGGCAGCCGTACTGCTCGGCCTGGCCGGCGAGGACCCGGAATCGGTCGACACCAGCGCCGTACCGGCCCGGCTCGCACAGATCCGGGCGGACCGGCGGCTGACCCTGCTCGGCGGTCACGAGATCGACTACTCGGACAACGACGATCTCGTACTGCACCGCCGGAGGTCACTGCCGTTCCACCCGAACGGGATGATCTTCACCGCCTACGACGCCAGCGGTGAGGTGCTGCGCACCCGTACGTACTACTCGGTCGGTGGCGGGTTCGTGGTGGACGAGTCCGCGTCGGGCGCCGACCGGATCAAGCCGGACGACACGGTGGTGCGCTACCCGTTCCTCACCGGTGCGCAGTTGCTGGACCAGGTGGCCGGGTCGGGGCTGCGGATCAGCGAGATCATGTTGGCCAACGAGATGTCCTGGCGTCCCGAGGCGGAGATCCGGGCGAAACTGCTGCGGATCTGGGCGGTGATGCAGGACTGCGTACGGCATGGCTGTGAGACCCGCGGTTCGCTGCCCGGTGGGCTCAAGGTGCAGCGCCGTGCGATGGAGATGCACCGGGCGCTGACCGGCGAGCACTATGCGACCGATCCACTCCGGGTGATGGACTGGATCAGCCTGTTCGCCCTCGCGGTCAACGAGGAGAACGCCTCCGGCGGGCGGGTGGTCACCGCCCCGACCAACGGTGCCGCCGGCATCGTGCCCGCGGTGCTGCACTACTACTGGCGGTTCGTACCGGGCGCCACCGACGAGGGTGTGGTGCGCTTCCTGCTCACCGCCGGCGCGATCGGGGTGCTGTTCAAGGAGAACGCCTCGATCTCGGGCGCCGAGGTCGGCTGCCAGGGTGAGGTGGGTTCGGCCTGCTCGATGGCTGCCGGCGGGCTGACCGAGGTACTGGGTGGTACGCCGGAACAGGTGGAGAATGCGGCGGAGATCGCGATGGAGCACAACCTCGGCCTCACCTGTGATCCGGTCGGCGGGCTGGTGCAGATCCCGTGCATCGAGCGCAACGCGGTCGCCGCGATCAAGGCCATCACGGCCGCCCGGATGGCCCTGCGCGGTGACGGACAGCATCACGTCTCACTCGACAAGGTCATCAAGACCATGCGGGAGACCGGCGCGGACATGAAGGTCAAATACAAGGAGACGGCCCGTGGCGGGCTGGCGGTGAACGTCATCGAGTGCTGAGCCCGGTCGGTGCGGTGCGCGACACACAATTTGCTACGCCAGCGTAGGCTACTATCGGGTAACATAACGGGATGAGCGCGACGATGAGGGATGGAGCAGCTACCGACGGCACCGCCGACGGACCGTCGACCACGCCCCTGCTGCCGCCGCTGGTGAAGGACCCGCACGCGCGCCCCCGAATGCGGGGCTGGCTGCATGCGTACGCCGTGGGGATCGCCGCAGTCTGCGGCGCCGTGCTCTGCGTGGTCGCGGCCGGCCGTCCGGGCTGGCTCGCCTTCGGTGCCTGCCTGGTCTATTCGGTGGGCATCTGCGGCCTGTTCGGCATCAGCGCGCTCTACCACCGACGGATCTGGGGTCCGCGGGGCTACGCGGTGATGAAACGGCTCGACCACTCGATGATCTTCCTGTTCATCGCCGGCACCTACACCCCGATGAGTCTCCTGCTGCTGCCGCGACGCACCGCCCTCGCCGTACTGGCCGTGGTGTGGGGCGGTGCGCTGCTCGGGGTGGCACTGAAGATGGCCTGGCCGCGAGCGCCGCGATGGTTGTCGGTGCCGCTGTACATCGCACTGGGCTGGGTGGCGGTGTTCGTCCTGCCCGACCTGCTGCACCACGGTGGCGTGGTCCCGTTCGTACTCCTCCTGACCGGCGGTGTGCTCTACAGCCTGGGTGCGGTCTGCTACGCGCTCAAATGGCCCAATCCCTGGCCGCGCACCTTCGGACACCACGAGTTCTTCCACGCCGGCACGGTCATCGCCGCGAGCTGTCACTACATCGCGGTGTTCTGGATCGTCGTCGGCTGACCGGGCCGGTGCCCACCGCCGGGGATCGGCGGTCGCTATCCGTAGCTGCTGGGCGGCGTTACGTCGAACAGCGGGTTGCCTTGTCCGGCGCGGTAATCAGACGCCCCGGACAGACCGGAGCTATTCGCTTCGGCAGGGCTGCGGAACTTGCGTCCACCGACTAGCTTCCCGTGGCGTGCAGCCGAATTCGATGCCGCCCCAGGCGGGCGCAGTTCTCAACATCACCACGACCAAACCGGTGCTGGCCTGGATGCTGGCCTTCACGCCACCCCGGCTGACCCTCAACGGTTACGAGTCCAAGCTGACCTGGGGCCAGAATCAGATCCCCGTACCTGCCGGCCCCTACGACCTGCAGATCCACGTGCCGTACCTGTGGAAGATCGGCCAGGCCGGGATGCGGGTGGACGTACACCCCGGTGCCCAGGTACCCGTGTTCTACGCGGCCCCCTGGTGGACTTTCCAACCGGGCGCGATCGGTCACCAGCCGGTCGAGGCGCCCGGCAAGACCGCGGCGATCGCCATCAACGTCGTCGCGCTGGTCCTGATCGTCCTCATCTGTGGCTGCGGCCTGCTGAGCGCGATCTTCAACTCCGGCTCCTGAGGCAATCTCCGGCGCTGACAGCTGCCGGACGACACCCGCCGTCGGCCGGGTCCGGACACTCTTCGGGCCCGGCCGACGTGCTGTGAGCGCCGACACGGGACCCCGGTTTGACTGCCGGTTCCGGCATCGCGTAACTTTCTCTCTGCCCGCGGGGAACCGGACGGAAACGGGCCGCTCAGGCGGCCGGTTGGACGGCCTGCGGGACACTCCGAGGTAAGGGCGAGAGTTTCGGCCTGCGCGGAGGGGCTTACTGAAGAGGCCGAGCAGGACTCGCCGGGTGACCCGGATGCAGACCTGCGAAACCGACCAGGTAAGCTTGGAGGAGTAGGGCGCCGGACAGGAACCGCGCCACACAAGCTAGACGGAGCAAGATCTCCTCAGCTTGGGTGGAGACGGAATGGTCGGTCCTACAGAATCCAAATCTTCGAGAATCAGCAATCTAAAGTTGCTGCGACTTGAGGGTGCCCAATTGATCGGGCCGGGGCCAATTTGACCGCGGCAGATCGGGCGGGTAAGCTAAACCGAGTAAGGCAAGAACGAAGAACCGAATAGCCCCCGGGGCGGCCGCGTGAGTGGTTGTTGTGGGTGTGTGTTTGTTTCTTGAGAACTCAACAGGGTGTTTAAAAGCCAGTGCATTTGTTTTTCCTCGTGCCATGGCCTGGTTTCAGGTTGTGGTGGGGGTTCCTTTGAATGCAGTACATGCGACCTTTTGGTTGTGTGGTATTGCTGGGATGTTCTTTCCAAAGATTTTTGATGGAGAGTTTGATCCTGGCTCAGGACGAACGCTGGCGGCGTGCTTAACACATGCAAGTCGAGCGGAAAGGCCTCTTCGGAGGTACTCGAGCGGCGAACGGGTGAGTAACACGTGAGTAACCTGCCTTTAGCTTCGGGATAACCCCGAGAAATCGGGGCTAATACCGGGTATTCACGCTTCCTCGCATGGGGGGGTGTGGAAAGGGTTTACCGGCTAGGGATGGACTCGCGGCCTATCAGCTTGTTGGTGGGGTAGTGGCCTACCAAGGCGACGACGGGTAGCCGGCCTGAGAGGGCGACCGGCCACACTGGGACTGAGACACGGCCCAGACTCCTACGGGAGGCAGCAGTGGGGAATCTTGCGCAATGGGCGGAAGCCTGACGCAGCGACGCCGCGTGGGGGATGACGGCCTTCGGGTTGTAAACCTCTTTCAGCAGGGACGAAGCGAAAGTGACGGTACCTGCAGAAGAAGCTCCGGCTAACTACGTGCCAGCAGCCGCGGTAAGACGTAGGGAGCGAGCGTTGTCCGGATTTATTGGGCGTAAAGAGCTCGTAGGTGGCTTGTCACGTCGGTTGTGAAAACCTGCAGCTTAACTGTGGGCTTGCAGCCGATACGGGCGAGCTAGAGGCAGGTAGGGGAGAGTGGAATTCCTGGTGTAGCGGTGAAATGCGCAGATATCAGGAGGAACACCGGTGGCGAAGGCGGCTCTCTGGACCTGTTCTGACGCTGAGGAGCGAAAGCGTGGGGAGCGAACAGGATTAGATACCCTGGTAGTCCACGCCGTAAACGTTGGGCGCTAGGTGTGGGGAACACTCCACGTTCTCCGTGCCGTAGCTAACGCATTAAGCGCCCCGCCTGGGGAGTACGGCCGCAAGGCTAAAACTCAAAGGAATTGACGGGGGCCCGCACAAGCGGCGGAGCATGCGGATTAATTCGATGCAACGCGAAGAACCTTACCTGGGTTTGACATCGCCGGAAATCCTCCAGAGATGGGGGGTCCTTCGGGGCCGGTGACAGGTGGTGCATGGCTGTCGTCAGCTCGTGTCGTGAGATGTTGGGTTAAGTCCCGCAACGAGCGCAACCCTTGTCCGATGTTACCAGCGGGTTATGCCGGGGACTCATCGGAGACTGCCGGGGTCAACTCGGAGGAAGGTGGGGATGACGTCAAGTCATCATGCCCCTTATGTCCAGGGCTTCACGCATGCTACAATGGCCGGTACAGAGGGCTGCGATACCGCAAGGTGGAGCGAATCCCTAAAAGCCGGTCTCAGTTCGGATCGGGGTCTGCAACTCGACCCCGTGAAGTCGGAGTCGCTAGTAATCGCAGATCAGCAACGCTGCGGTGAATACGTTCCCGGGCCTTGTACACACCGCCCGTCACGTCACGAAAGTCGGTAACACCCGAAGCCCATGGCCTAACCCCTTGTGGGAGGGAGTGGTCGAAGGTGGGACTGGCGATTGGGACGAAGTCGTAACAAGGTAGCCGTACCGGAAGGTGCGGCTGGATCACCTCCTTTCTAAGGAGCGTCTGGCGGCTGAAAGGTCGTCCAGGGTCAGCCAGGAGCGAATGTCTTCTGGTGGCTGCTCATTGGTGGAGCATTGGCTAGTTCTGTGCCGGCAACGGCTGTGATGTGAGTACTGCTGTCCGACCTTTCGGGGTGGGGTGGTTCAGGGAAGTGTCATGGTGCGGCTGGTGTGGTGGACACCCTGTTGGGTCCTGAAGAAACAAGCGTTGCTTGTTCTTCGGGTCGGTTGCGGCTCGGCGTGCCGGGCATACCGTCTCCCTGGTGTGGGGGTGGGTGTCTTGGTGGTGGCGTCGGGTTCTGCCCGTTGTTTGAGAACTACACAGTGGATGCGAGCATCTTTGTGGTCAAGTAATTAAGGGCACATGGTGAATGCCTTGGCACCAGGAGCCGATGAAGGACGTGGGAGGCTGCGATATGCCTGGGGGAGTTGTCAACCTAGCTGTGATCCCAGGATTTCCGAATGGGGAAACCCGACACCAGTCATGTGGTGTTACCCGCGCCTGAATGTATAGGGCGTGTGGAGGTAACGCGGGGAAGTGAAACATCTCAGTACCCGTAGGAAGAGAAAACAACAGTGATTCCGTGAGTAGTGGCGAGCGAAAGCGGATGAGGCTAAACCGGGCGCATGTTCAAGCCGGCGGGCGTTGTGTGTTCGGGGTTGTGGGGCTTGTTGTGGTCGTTCTGCCGGACGGCCGGACAGTAAGAAAGTCGCGTGCTAGCTGAAGGGTCTGGAAAGGCCTACCGTAGAGGGTGAGAGTCCTGTAGGTGAAAGCGCGTGGCCTGTCTTTGCAAGTTCCCGAGTAGCGGCGGACCCCTGAAATCTGCCGTGAATCTGCCAGGACCACCTGGTAAGCCTAAATACTACCTGGTGACCGATAGCGGACTAGTACCGTGAGGGAAAGGTGAAAAGTACCCCGGGAGGGGAGTGAAATAGTACCTGAAACCATGTGCCTACAATCCGTCGGAGCTGCGTTCGTTGGAGCGTGGTGACGGCGTGCCTTTTGAAGAATGAGCCTGCGAGTTAGTGGTGCGTGGCGAGGTTAACCCGTGTGGGGGAGCCGTAGCGAAAGCGAGTCCGATAAGGGCGTTGAGTCGCGTGTCCTAGACCCGAAGCGGAGTGATCTACCCATGGGCAGGTTGAAGCGCGGGTAAGACCGTGTGGAGGACCGAACCCACCAGGGTTGAAAACCTGGGGGATGACCTGTGGGTAGGGGTGAAAGGCCAATCAAACTCCGTGATAGCTGGTTCTCCCCGAAATGCATATAGGTGCAGCGTCACGTGTTTCTTGCCGGAGGTAGAGCACTGGATGGCCTAGGGGGCTTACCAGCTTACTGAAGTCAGCCAAACTCCGAATGCCGGTAAGTGAGAGCGTGGCAGTGAGACTGCGGGGGATAAGCTTCGTAGTCGAGAGGGAAACAGCCCAGATCACCAGCTAAGGCCCCTAAGCGTGTGCTAAGTGGAAAAGGATGTGGGGTTGCCGAGACAACCAGGAGGTTGGCTTAGAAGCAGCCATCCTTGAAAGAGTGCGTAATAGCTCACTGGTCAAGTGATCCCGCGCCGACAATGTAGCGGGGCTCAAGCACACCGCCGAAGCTGTGGCACTCACATGTGTACTTCGCTGCGATCCTTGTGGTCGTGGTGCAGGTGTGTGGGTGGGTAGGGGAGCGTCGTGCCACGGGTGAAGCAGCCGGGTGACCGAGCTGTGGACGTGGTGCGAGTGAGAATGCAGGCATGAGTAGCGAAAGCAGGGTGAGAAACCCTGCCGCCGGATGTCCAAGGGTTCCAGGGCCAGGCTTTTCCGCCCTGGGTAAGTCGGGACCTAAGGCGAGGCCGAGAGGCGTAGTCGATGGACAACGGGTTGATATTCCCGTACCCGCGAAGAAGCGCCCATGACGAAACATGTTTGTGCTAACCATCCGGTTCTGTGGCGACCTTCGGGTCAAGGCGGGGCTGCGTGGGACCCCGGCGTGGAGTAGTCAAGCGATGGGGTGACGTAGGAGGGTAGCTGATCCCGGCCGGTGGTTGTGCCGGGGTAAGCGTGTAGGGCGTGGTGTAGGCAAATCCGCACCGCATGAGCCTGAGACGTGATGCCGAGCCGTTTTGGTGAAGTCAGTGATCCCATGCTACCGAGAAAAGCCTCTAGCGAGCTTCGAGCGGCCCGTACCCCAAACCGACACAGGTGGACAGGTAGAGAATACCGAGGCGATCGGGTGAACTGTGGTTAAGGAACTCGGCAAATTGCCCCCGTAACTTTGGGAGAAGGGGGGCCGGACACGTGATCCCACTTGCTGGGGGAGCGTGGTAAGGCCGCAGAGACCAGGGGAAAGCGACTGTTTACTAAAAACACAGGTCCGTGCGAAGTTGTAAGACGATGTATACGGACTGACGCCTGCCCGGTGCTGGAACGTTAAGGGGACCTGTTAGTCCTTCGGGGCGAAGCGGAGAACTTAAGCGCCAGTAAACGGCGGTGGTAACTATAACCATCCTAAGGTAGCGAAATTCCTTGTCGGGTAAGTTCCGACCTGCACGAATGGCGTAACGACTTTCCCGCTGTCTCAACCACAGGCCCGGCGAAATTGCATTACGAGTAAAGATGCTCGTTACGCGCGGCAGGACGGAAAGACCCCGGGACCTTTACTATAGCTTGGTATTGGTGTTCGGTTCGGCTTGTGTAGGATAGGTGGGAGCCTGTGAAGCTTGGACGCTAGTTCAGGTGGAGGCAATCTTGAAATACCACTCTGGTCGTACTGGATGTCTAACCTCGGGCCATGATCTGGTTCAGGGACAGTGCCTGGTGGGTAGTTTAACTGGGGCGGTTGCCTCCTAAAGAGTAACGGAGGCGCCCAAAGGTTCCCTCAGCCTGGTTGGCAATCAGGTGGTGAGTGTAAGTGCACAAGGGAGCTTGACTGTGAGACTGACGGGTCGAGCAGGGACGAAAGTCGGGACTAGTGATCCGGCACTTGCGTGTGGAAGCGGTGTCGCTCAACGGATAAAAGGTACCCCGGGGATAACAGGCTGATCTTCCCCAAGAGTCCATATCGACGGGATGGTTTGGCACCTCGATGTCGGCTCGTCGCATCCTGGGGCTGGAGTAGGTCCCAAGGGTTGGGCTGTTCGCCCATTAAAGCGGTACGCGAGCTGGGTTTAGAACGTCGTGAGACAGTTCGGTCCCTATCCGCCGCGCGCGTTGGAGACTTGAGAAGGGCTGTCCCTAGTACGAGAGGACCGGGACGGACGAACCTCTGGTGTGCCAGTTGTCTTGCCATGGGCACGGCTGGTTGGCTACGTTCGGAAGGGATAACCGCTGAAAGCATCTAAGCGGGAAGCCTGCTTCAAGATGAGGTCTCCCACCTGTAACAGGGTTAAGGCCCCCAGGAGATGACTGGGTTGATAGGCTGGAAGTGTAAGCACAGTAATGTGTTGAGCTGACCGGTACTAATAGGCCGAGGGCTTGACCACAAATGCTGTTTGCATCCACTGTGTGGTTCTCGAATCACGGTCAGGACATGCGCATGCCTCTGGGGGTGTGTGGGTGTGGTGGCTGGCTGGTTCTGTAGTGTTTCGGTGGTTTTAGCGAGGGGGAAACGCCCGGTCCCATTCCGAACCCGGTAGCTAAGCCCTTCAGCGCCGATGGTACTGCACTCGGGAGGGTGTGGGAGAGTAGGACACCGCCGGACTTAACATGAGAGAAGCGTCGGAAGATCGGTTTGCATTAATGCAAATCAGATCTTCCGGCGCTTCTTTGTGTGCACATCGATCCCGTGGTCCGATGGTGTTCCTCGACCGTCCGGAAGCAGCTCCCCGCCCGGCTGTGAGGACCCAGCGACAAGCGTGGCGAGGGCCCAGGGACAAGCGCTCAAGCCCAACGGTGTTGAGCTGGACGGCGTTGGGCTGTTCAAGATCCGCGGAACTCTCTACCGGCGCCGCTCGGTCCGTCCGGAGTGCGGTGGACGATCAACTCGGCGAGGAACAGTGCACAGCAAGAAGGTGCCGTGGTCCCGACGGGACCACGGCACCTTCTACTCACCCTGCCGAACTGCTGGCAGGAGCGCTACGGACGGCTCAGACCCGCCGGCGGCGGGCGAGTACGAGAACACCGACCCCGCCAGCGAGCAGGGTCACGGCTGAGCCGGTCAGGATGGTCAGCGACGTCCCGGTCACCGGGAGGACGGGTGCGTCCTCCGGCGGGCCGCCGGCATCGGAGGACGGAGCACCGACCGGTACCTCGTGTCGCGCGGAGGTGCTGGGCGATGCGTGCGAACTACTGCTCGGCGTCGGGTCCGGAGCGCCGGCGCACCCGGTCGTCCGTGACGAGGAGCCAGCGAGATCCCCGCTGCTGCGGCCGTAGCCGGTGCCGGACGACGGGCAGTCGGACGGCGTCGGGCGGTTGTGGGAGTATCCGTCGGCGCAGTCGCCGCCCCGGCCGACCCCGAGTACGCCGATGCCGTTGCCGCACACGTCGACCGGAGCCCGTACGGGCGCCTGTGCCTGGTTGCCGCTGGCTGTTCCGGTGTTGCCGGCCGAACCGGTCTCGGCGTAACTGGCCGCCGGCAGGCCTAACGCCAACCCGGCGGTCGCTGCCCCCGCGATGAACGCGAGGCGTGGGATCGCCCTCATGTATGTCCTCTCCTGCTGTTGGCAGAGCGTCGGCAGAGCACCGCGTCGATGCGTTGTCCGACCTGGCGTTCTGCAAAGTCCTCTCGCGTCCTAACGCGAATACGACACCTGGAGACACGGCACGTGTCGGGTTGAGCTCGGAAAGTGACATGTACGCAGGGTTGCGGGTATCGACGCCGATCCCTACCGTGCGCCCGCACCGTGGGCTGCCCGTACTGACCGAAGGTCCCTCCTGGTCGTGGCACGAAAGCGGGATTTCCGAGTGGCGGACGTTACGTATGGTTCATGTCAGTCGCCGGGCAGAAGGTCGGCGGATCTGAAGGGGGAAGTACCGATGAGCGACTTCGACACCGGCAGCGACGACCACACCGTTGTCGCCCACTACACCGATGGCACCTCTTCGGAAGCGGTCGACACCGACGGCGACGGTTACGCCAACGCGGTTGCCAACGACACCAACGGTGACGGCTGGGCGGACAACGAGTACTACGACGCCAACGGCAACGACACCCTCGACACCGAGGTCGTCGACAGCAACCACGACCATGTCGCGGACACCGTGTACTCGGACCGCAACGAGGACGGTCACGTCGACTTCGCCGGCCGGGACGCGAACGAGGACGGTCACGTCGACCACGCGGTCTACGACCAGAACTACGACGGTCGCGCCGACACCTACGTGGCCGACACGCACTACGACGGCACCGCGGACGTGTACGAGCACGACGCGAACGAGGACGGCCGCGTCGACACCACGGTGACCGACAGCAACAACGACGGCACCCCGGACACGGTGCACTACAACACCAACGCCGAGAACCCGTACGCGAGCTGACCGCGGTCCGTCAGGACCGGACGCGGCCCGGCGGCGGAACGGCCAGCAGTACGGAACCACACACCGGAGCGGTTGACAACATGCCGGTGTGAACAGGGGCGGGAACCTCAGCGGGTTCCCGCCCCTGTCACGTCCCGGGCACGACAAGGCTCCCGGCACGACAAGGCTCCCGGAACGACAAGGCGTCCCGGCACGACAAGGCTCCCGGCACGACAAGGGTCCCGGCACCACAAGGGCTCAGCGAACGACAAGGCTCGGATGCGGCAAAGAGGTCCGGAGCGGGAACACAGCTCAGCGGACCGGTCATTCCCCCGGCGGCGAGGTGGGCAGGCCGGCGGCCTTGAGTACCTTCTTGCGCAGCCGCTTGGGCAGCCGGTCCACGTACAGCAGACCGTTGAGATGGTCCGTCTCGTGCTGGAAGCAGCGGGCGAGCATGCCGTCCCCGGTGAAACTCACCGGGTTGTCGTCCAGATCGACGCCCCGTACGGAGGCGACATGGGACCGGGCCAGTTCGGCGTGCTCGCCCGGTACGGACAGGCAGCCCTCGTCGTCCTCGTCCAGTTCGCGCGGGCCGTCGGTCTCGACCAGCGTCGGGTTGACGATCTGCCCGATCTGGTTGGTTCCACTCGCATCCGGGCAGTCGAAGACGAAGACGCGCAGGTCGACGCCGATCTGGTTGGCGGCCAGGCCGACCCCGTCGGCCGCGTACATGCTGGCGAACATGTCGGCCACCAGTTCGCGCAGGGAGTCGTCGAACTCCGTGACGGTGCGACATGGGGCGTGCAGCACCGGGGTGCCGTAGTTCAGGATCGGTCGTGCGGTACCGGTCGTGCTCATCACACCTCGAAATGCCAAGCCTGGTCACGGTCCCCGGTGGAAACCGCGGCAATCCTACCGTCCACCGACGACGACGGGGTCGCCCAGAGCTGGGCGACCCCGTCGACGATCCGGGTGGATCAGTGGATCAGTGGATCAGTGGCGCGAAACCCCACGGATGAAGCTCTCACCGTTGGGCGAGCCCAGCCCGGTCACGTTGTCGTATCCCCGGCTGGTGGCCAGGGACGAGTCGTGGTCGAGCGTGACCAGTGCGGAGCCGGAGGGCGTGGACACCGCGACGGGGGCACGCTGCGGTGCCACGTCACGGAACGCCTTCGACTTGTACAGCGAGTACAGCAGCGGGTTGGCGAATCCGATCGCGACGTGCCGCCCGGTGCTGGCCACGGCCTGGACCCCGGCGAACAGCGGGCAGGCCAGGCTGGTGCCGCCCCACGTCTCGACGGTGTACTCACCGTCGATGGTGCGGCCCACGGCCATCCCGGTGTACGGGTCGGCGAGCGCGGCCACGTCCGGTACCACGCGGGCCGGAGCGTCACCGAACTGCCGGGACAGGCTGCCCGGTACCACGCCGCGCTGGTAGGCCGGCTGGCCGAACAGGGTGCTCGTACCGCCACCGGCGCCGCCGTAGAAGTATCCGGGCGGGGCCTGCGTGTACGCCGCGGGATCCTGCGTGTAGTCGACCTTCGCGACGTCGCTGCCCCAGCCGGTCTCGAACTGGTAGCCGTTGTCGCTGCCCACCGCCATGCTGGTACCGCCGACGGCGGTGACGAACGGGTCGGAGGCCGGGAAGTCCGGCTGTGCCGACGGGGTGTTACCCGCGGTCACCTCGTCGCCGCTGTCTCCGGAGGAGAAGTACATGCCGATGCCCTCGGCGGCCGCCTGCACGAAGATGCTGTGCTCGGCGGCGACGTCGCCGGCCGGGATGTCCTCACCGAGGTTGCCCCAGGAGTCGGACACCACGGTGGCGGCGTGCTTCTGCACGATCCAGTTGAGGGCCTGGTCGAGGCCCTTGTCGCAGTTCGCGGCGCCCACGTACTTGATGGTCGCGCCCGGCGCCATCGTGTGTGCGGCCTCGACGTCGATGGCCTCCTCACCGTTCCAGCCGTCCTCGCCGCCGCACTCGTCCTGCATGGTGAACGGCTTGAAGACCTTCTCGGTGTACTGCCCCTGGCTGAAGGTGGGCAGGCCGTTGTCGGCGGAGAACTGGTCGGTGTCCGCCTTCATGGTCGGGGAGGCGTAGGCGTCCACGATGGCGACCGTGGTGCCCTTGCCGTTGCGTCCGTTGGCCAGGCTGGACTTGACCCCGTACGCGCTCTGCAACTGGTCCGGCGTGTAGCCGCACAGGTAGGTCGGGAACTCGGTCCGGCCGTACGCCGAGGGCAGCGTCTGGTGGTGCTCGTCCCAGAAGGTGGAGCACTTCGCCGGCGCCGGCTGGGAGCTGGCCGCCCGGCTCCGGGCGTTCGCCTGCGCCGGGTCGCTGACCCGCCGGTGGAACGGGGTGCGCAGCGGCGCGGTCTCGCTCAGCCCGCTCACCGACAGCACCAGACCGCCGATGTTCGACGGTACGGACGCCTTACGGGATGGTGCACGCAACTGGTGACCCTTGTACCGGTAGGTGCCCAGCGTGGTGCTGAACGCCGTGTCGAGCTGGCTGACGGTGCCGGAGGCCGAGACCCACCGATTGCCGTCGGCCACTCCGGTGACGTCCAGGCCCTGGCTGCGCAGGTACTGCTGGACCTGGCGGACCTGGTCGGCGGTGGGCGCGAACCGCTGGTTGAAGGCGGCGGCGCTGAGGTAGTGGCCGTACTGCCGGTTGCCCGGGGTGGACACCGCAGTGGCCAGTTGCGCGGCGGTGGCGCTGTTCCGCAGGTTGAGATTGACCTGCACAGCGACCCGTTCGCGGGACTGTGGTGCGCCGGACCGGTTGGCGGGTGTGGCCCAGGCGGGGGTGCTGCCCGACAGGGTGTGTCGGGCCGGTGCGGCGTGTGCGGCGCCCGCGGCGAACGGCAGTGTCAGCGCAGTGGCACTGACCGCGATCGCGGCGCGTCGGATGAGGGTGTGCCGCATGGATCTCCTTCCTGCTCTCGAGGGGCGAGCGGGTCCGCGCGGCGGCGGCCGGAGAACAGCTCCGAACGTCGGATTCTCCGCGTGTGATTCAGCTCGAATCCCGGAAGTATCAGATCGGTCCGTACCTGCTGTGTCAAGGGAAGTTCTACCCCGCCGGGCCGCTGAAGTGGTGAACATGCGTCGGTTTGGCACCGGCCGATGTGGAGGGTGACGGAACCGTCACCGGGCCGGGTGGACAAAACGGACTAGACTCACCAGTCGTTCGCCGTCGGGTCCCGGTGTCACGGCCGGGCGATCTGAGATCCGCTCCCTTACCGGATCCGGTGGGGGCAGACCCACCCCGGGTCGGGGCACAGGCGGATTCCCTCCGATGGCCGGGATCCGTAGCGTTAGCGGATAGTTGACCGACAGGTGGCAGGAAGTACCGACGAAGGGAAGACCAGTGGCGGACCGGCGGTTGGAGATCGACCGAGTCTCCAAGCGGTACGGGGAGGTGGTGGCCCTCTCGGAGATGACCTTCGAGGTACGGGCCGGGGAACTGTTCGGCTTCGTCGGCAGCAACGGTGCCGGCAAGACGACCGCGATGCGCATCGTGCTGGGCGTGCTGTCCGCGGATGCCGGCGAGATCCGCTGGGACGGATCACCGATCACAGTGGACAATCGTCGACAGATCGGCTACATGCCGGAGGAGCGTGGGCTCTACCCCAAGATGAAGGTCGGCGAGCAGCTCGCGTACCTGGCCCAGTTGCACGGCATGTCGGCCCCGGTGGCGCGGAAGGCGACCGCGGCGTGGGCGGAGCGCCTCGGCGTGGCCGGCCGGCTCGGCGACGAGGTACAGAAGCTCAGTCTCGGAAACCAGCAGCGCGTCCAGCTTGCCGCGGCACTGGTCCACGACCCGCAGATCCTGGTCCTGGACGAGCCGTTCTCCGGGCTGGATCCGGTGGCGGTGGACGTGATGAGCGAGGTGCTGCGGGAGAAGGCCGCAGCGGGCATCCCGGTGGTGTTCTCCAGCCACCAGCTCGACCTGGTGGAGCGGCTCTGCGACCGGGTCGGCATTGTCCGTAGTGGACAGATGGTGGCCCAGGGCGCGGTGGACGAGTTGCGGGCCGGTGGGCAGGCCCATCTCGTCGTCGACGCTCCGCAGGCGTCGGAGGGATGGGCGGACGACCTGGCCGGGGTGAGGGTACGCGGCCGGGACGGCAGCCGCACCGTACTGGACCTGGATCCGGACGCCGACGACCAGAAGGTGCTGGCGGCCGCGTTGTCCACCGGCCCGGTGCACGAGTTCGCCCGACGGTTGCCGTCGCTGACCGAACTGTTCCGCAATGTGGTGAGTGAAGGAGCGCACGAATGAGTACCGCGGGGGAGCACGACGTCCGGGTCGGTGCGGTGGCCGCCGTGAAGCTGGTGGCACGCCGGGAACTGACCACCCGGCTACGCTCCAAGGCCTTTCTGATCAGTACCGCCATCCTGCTCGTCTTCATCGGCGGGTATGTGGTGCTGATGAACTTCATCGGCACCAGTTCCTCGCACAGCACGATCGGCCTGACCCGGCAGACCGCCGCCATGGCCGCGCCGCTGCGGGCGGCGGCGAAGGCCGTCGGGCAGGACGTGAGTACCCGTACCGTCGCCGAGGACGAGGGCCGTCGTCAGGTCAAGGACGGAAAGCTGGACGCGCTGGTCGTCGGCAGTCCCAACGCGATGCGTGTGGTCGTCAAGAAGGACCTCCAGGCCGAGCTGCGGAGCGCGTTGAACGCACTGGCCCGGCAGCAGGCGATGAACAAGTGGATCTCTGCGCACGGCGGTGAGCCGGCTGAGGTGCAGCGGACCGTCGCGAGCGCCAAGGTTCCGGTGACGGCGCTGGAGCAGACCGGTAAGTACCAGGTGCAGCGCATCGTGCTGGGCATCATCGGCGCGGTACTGATCTACATGTCCTTCATGATCAACGGGCAGGCCGTCGCGCAGGGCGTCATCGAGGAGAAGTCCAGCCGGGTGGTGGAACTGCTGCTGGCCACGGTCCGGCCGTGGCAGCTGATGGCCGGCAAGGTCCTCGGCATCGCCGCGGTCGGGTTCCTGCAGATGCTGATCTTCGCCGGGGTCGGGTTGGGGCTCGGGTTGTCGACCAAGGTGCTGGACGTGCCGGCGTCGCTGGTGACCGGTACGGCGATCTGGGTGCTGGTGTGGTATCTGCTCGGTTTCCTGATGTATTCGGTGATGCTGGCCGCCGCGGGTGCGCTGGTGTCCCGGCAGGAGGACGCGAGCAGCGTGGTGACGCCGATCCTGATGCTGATCATCGTGCCGGCGATCATCGGTTGGTCGGTGCTGCCGGCCAATCCGGACAGCCAGCTGGCCCACGTACTGTCGCTGATCCCGCTGTTCTCGCCGATGCTGATGCCGATGCGGATCTCGCTCGGGGTGGCGCCGCCGTGGGAGATCGCACTGACCGTGGTGCTCTCGCTACTGTTGATCGTCGCGCTGGTGGCGTTGGCCGGGCGGGTGTACCGGAATGCCGTACTGCGTACCGGTGCCCGGGTGAAGCTGACCGACGCGTTGCGCGCCGCCTGAGGAATGCACGTAGGGTTCTCCCCATGCGTTACCGCACACTCGGCAGCTCCGGGCTGCAGGTTTCGGTGGTGGGCCTGGGCTGCAACAACTTCGGTCGCAGGGTGGACCTGGCCGGTACCAGGGCGGTGGTCGACGCCGCCCTGGATGCCGGTATCACGCTGCTGGACACCGCCGACGGCTACGGTGGCCGGGGCGAATCGGAACGGTTGCTCGGTGAGGCGCTGCGGCACCGGCGCGACCGTGTCGTACTGGCCAGCAAGTTCGGTCACCAGAGCAGCGACATGGGCTATGGTCCCGCTGCCGGTGCGCTCGGTGGTCGCTCGTACGTCCGGCGGGCGGTCGAGGAATCGTTGCGGCGCCTGCGTACCGACCATCTGGATCTGTACCAGTTGCACACGCCGGATCCGGTCACTCCGATCGAGGAGACCCTGGCCGCGCTGAGTGAACTGGTCGCCGAGGGCAAGGTCCGCTACCTCGGGCATTCGAACTTCGCCGGCTGGCAACTGGCCGAGGCGGCACATGTGGCCCGGCAGGGCGGTTACGTGCCGTTCGTCTCCGCGCAGAACCAGTGGTCGCTGCTGGACCGTGCGGTGGAGGCAGAACTGGTGCCCGCCGCCCGGCACTACGGGCTCGGCGTGCTGCCCTACTTCCCGTTGGCGAACGGTCTGCTCACCGGCAAGGTACGGCGTGGCCGGGAACTGCCCGCCGGTAGCCGGATCGCCGAACGTGCGCATCTGGTTACCGATGCGCGGCTGGACCGGGTGGAGGCGCTGGCGGACTGGGCGGACAAGCACGACCGTACGGTGCTGGACCTCGCGATCGGGGCGCTCGCCGCGACACCTGGCTGTGGTTCGGTGATCGCCGGGGCGACGAGCCCGGAACAGGTGCGGGCCAACGCCTCTGCCGGTGACTGGCAGCCCACGGCGGACGAACTGGCCGAGATCTGGGCACTCGTACCGGCGCCGTGACCGTCGCCCGGGTGGCGCATGATGGACCCGCCATGCCGATGACAGCAACTGGGAGGGCCCTGTGCGCTTCGAGGTATCACGGGTACTGGACTCGATCGAGCGGCGGCTCTGTACCGACCCGACGGTGGCCCGGGCGGTGGTGGACCTGGCGCCGATCATGCGGCAGAAGGAACTGGATGGTGGCCGTACCGCCAGTCTGTTGCGGCTCGGCCTGGTGATCGACGCACTGGGTGCGTCGCTGTCCGATCCGGGCGCCAGGGTGTACGTGGTGGTGGACCGGGCGCTGGTGTCCGATCTCGAACTGTCGTCGAACGAGAAGATGGTGCTGCGTCGGTGGTCCGACGACGGGATCGTCGACACCCTCGTCGATGTCGACGACCGGGTACTGGAAGTGGCGGCGTACACCGGCCTGCCGGTGGTCAGCCGGGACAACTTCGCCCGGTTCGCCGAGCGCCACCCGTGGATGGTCGGCGCACCGGAACGTTTCCTCAGCCCGGTACCCGGCATGGGTGGTGTCGTGCTGATGACCCGACCCCCGACACACGGACAGCCGCCGTCCCGGCCGTCGCTGGATCAGGCGACCCGTGCGGTTCTCGGCCGGTACTGGCAGTGTGGCCAGCCGGGCTGCGCCGCGTTCGGCGCCCCCGGCCCACGCCAGCCCCCGCCGCGTATCCGTTCCGGCCGCGCCCTGTGTCCGCAGCACGAGCAGCCGATGCGTGATGCCGGGCCGAGGCAGCAGACCGTACCGGTGTCGATCTGGGTCGGTGGGACCGACCGGGGGCGGTTCCCGGTGGCAGCCGATCAGCCGGTGGTGGTCGGACGCTCACCGGACGGACCGAACGGTATCCGGCTCGGTGAACTCCTCGACGACGAGGCGGTCCAGTGGGTCAGCCGCGCGCACGTCCAGTTGGAGCTCGTGGACGGTGCCTTGGTCGTCACCGACACCAGTACGAACGGGACGGTGATCCGTACCCGTAGTGGTCCGGACGCGGTGCCGGGCACGGTGACGCTCAGCCGCGGTCAGCGGCGGGCACTCGGTGAGTGGGACGCGGTCGAACTGCACGAGGGTGTCGTGCTGGCCCGGGCGGACCGCCCGCGTAACGCGGACCGGGCGCCGGAGGCGCCGGTGATGGCCGAGGCGCCGACCATCGCGATCCGGTTGCCCAACGGCGGCTGAGGCCCTGGTGGGGCACTCAGCCTGCGACGGATGCGGCCGCGCACACCGGACACGTCTTCCGCGCGGTGTTGTTCCGCGCCGGGTGCCCGTTATGTGGCGCGGCGGTCCGGTGGTGGGTCAGCGGGGCAGCGGTGCGGCCTGGTCGACGGCGAGTCCTGACGTGCGGACCGACACCGTACGCCGTACCACGCGCTGGCCACGGGGGCCGAGCTCCCAGCCGGTGAGTAGCAGCCAGGCCGCGCGCTCCGCGGGGCGCCCCTGTGCGGCGTCCACTGTGGAGGGAAGCGGGGGTTCGGTGATCAGAAGGCGGACGGGTTGGTCACGGAACTGTGGCGACGCGTCACCGGTGAGGTGCACGGTCTGCCCGGGTTGAGGTACGACACCGATCATCACGGTCACCATGGTGCCCCCTGACGTCCAGCCCGGCTAGTCCGGCAACCGCTTTCATCGTTTCGATCAGATCGATGGTCACTAATTGGTCCAACCGACAGCACATACGGTGAGTCGGGGTCATCCACGGTGCCCGGTTCGGCACGATGCGGTCCGACACCGACAGGTGTCGGACCGCATCGGTGGTGACTGCCCGAAGCTAGCCGATGTGCATGCCGTAGGCGTGCAGTGCCTCGGTGACCGGCTGGAAGTACGTCGTCCCGCCGGACGTGCAGTCGCCGTTACCGCCCGAGGTCAGCCCCAGTGCGGTGTGGCCGGCGAACAGCGGCCCGCCGCTGTCGCCGCCCTCGGCGCAGACGCTCGTCTGGATGAGGCCGGTGACGGTGCCCTCGGCGTAGTTGACCGTGGCATCCACCGCGTTGACGGTGCCGCTGTGTACGCCGCTGGTGCTGCCGCTACGGCGTACGTGTTCACCGACCTGCGGGTCGCCGGCGCCGGTGATGAGCAGCGTGCCGGGGTACAGGTCGACCCTGCTGGGATGTGAGGTGCTGCCGTTGACGAGTTTGACCAGTGCGTAGTCGTTGCCGGGGAACCTGGCGTCCTGGGTGATGCCGATCCTGTGGCTGGTGGTGGCGTTGCCGTACCAGGTGTGTGCGAGCTTGCCGCAGTGGCCCGCGGTGAGGAAGTAGTTGGCGGATCCCTTCTTGACGTTGAAGCCGAGCGAGCAGCGGTATCCGCCACCGTAGATCGGGTCACCGCCGGCCTTCCGCGTCCTCAGGGTGCCGTTCACCGTGGTGACCCGTACCGCGTCGCCGTAGCCGTGGATGACGCGGCGTACGGTCGCCAACTGTCGGCGGCTCACACTGCTGTCCGCGGTGACCATCACCCGGTTGGTCCGTGGGTCGATCGCCCACGCGGTTCCCGGGATGGTGGCCTTCCGGCGGAGGGCTGCTGTGATGCGGTGCAGTTCGGTGCTGGAATGCTTGACCAGCCTGGGTTCCAGGCCGGCGGTGCGTACCCGCTGGGCGGTGGACCGGTCGGTGACGGTGATGACCGTCCGACCGTGGTCCAGATAGGTTCCGCCGGTGCGGGCACCGAGTGTGCTGAGGACGGACGCGACCGATACCCGGTCGTGGTGTGCCGGAGCCGCCTGAGCTGCCGGTGCGGCCATCGCGGCACCCGTGGCCAACGCTGCCGCGATGACCACGGCGACACGGGGCGAGGACCTTGTGAGCCTCATGAAGCCTCCCGGATCAGGGGCGCGCCCGGAGTGCCGCGCCCGGAGCTGGCGCTCATCGGAGATTGATCAGAGTCGATGCGCGTCAAGCAAAGTATCCGTTTTACGATATAAATCGGCAAGGTCGATATAAGCGTATTGTGATTTCATAAATGCTTTTAGTAGCTTTTACGGATGGTGGCCCAGGCTCAGGGTCCAGCCTTCGGAGTGACCCCCTGTCGGGCGATGTCGAAGCCCTCGGATCGTGGTCCGGACCGTCCGGCGGGCTGTCGCTGGCGAGATCTGCCGGGGTGCCGGCGGGGTCGGCGGGCGATGGCCCACCGGCGTCGCCTGTGTCATGATGACCTTCCAATAATTAGGAAGGACATCTTGGAATGTGGGAATGATGTCCAGCCGGATGACCATCCCGACACAGCGACGTACCCGGCGTCGTTGGCTGATCCTCGCGCTGGGTGTCGTCGCCCAGGCTGCCGATTGTGCCTTCCTGTACGGGATTCCGTTCCTCACCCCGACCATGCGGGCCACCGAGGGACTCAGCCTCGCGCAGGCCGGGACCGTCGCGGCGGGACCCGTACTGGGACTGCTGCTCACCCTGATCGCCTGGGGCGCCGTGGCAGACCGGTACGGCGAGCGACTGACCATGACCGCCGGACTGGCCCTCACCGGACTGGTTCTTGCCGTCGCCTGTATCTGGATCCACCCACTGCCGTACTTCGTCGCGCTGCTCGCCGTCGCCGGGGCGGCCGGGGCATCGGTCAACGCGGCCAGCGGCCGGATGGTGATGGGCTGGTTCGACAAGGACGAACGCGGTGTGGCGATGGGGATCCGGCAGACCGCCCAGCCGATCGGCGTCGGCATCGCCGCGGCGGTACTCCCCGCACTCGCCGGCCGGTACGGATTCCGTACCGCGCTGCTCGCCCCCGCCGGACTGTGCCTGCTCGCCGCCGTCGCGGTCGGCCTGCTCGCCACCGACCCGCCCCGAGCGTCGGGTGGTCGGCAGGAGACTGCGGCCCGGTCCCCGTACCGGACTCCCGCGCTGTGGCGACTGCACGGGGCCAGCGCACTGCTCGTACTGCCGCAGTTCGCCATCTCCGCGTTCGCCCTGGAGTATCTGGTACGCCAGCGGCACTGGACGCCCGTCGGCGCCGGCGCCTTCCTGGCCGTGACGCAGGTTTTCGGGGCGCTGGGACGCATCGCCACCGGGTACTGGTCGGACCGGGCGGGCAGCCGGCTGCGACCGATGCGTTCCCTCGCCGTGGCCAGCGCCGGGATCATGCTGCTGTTCGCGTTCGGTGACCGGGTGGCCGCACCGCTGGCGGTGCTCGCCATCGCGGTCGGCGCCGTCGTCACGGTCGCGGACAACGGGCTGGGATTCACCGCGACAGCCGAACTCGCCGGACGGGCCTGGACCGGCCGGGCACTGGGCGCCCAGAACACCGGGCAGAACATCGTGTCCGCGCTGACGCCACCGCTGCTGGGATTGCTGATCGGTGGATCGAGTTACGCCCTCGGGTTCTCGCTCGCCGCGATCTTCCCCGTCGCGGCGGTCTTCCTCACCCCGGTATCCGCCGAATCGGTACCGGCCGGACCGGTGTCCGCTGAACCGGTGCCGACCGGACCGGTGGACCGCTGAAACCGACCGTCAACGGTCCCTGCGGGCCGCGAGGCGTTCGATGATGCCGAGCTTGAAGCGTTCGTGACGCTCGACGGTCAGGCCCATCGCGCGTACCTGATGCACCGGTCGGCGGCGGAAATGCTCGCCGGCCATCGGCACGGTCACCGCGTCCATCAGCGCCTGCAGCACCCGTACCGGCCAGACCGACGAGGCCACATGATCGGCCAACAGCAGCAGCCCGCCCGGTCGCAGCACCCGCGCCATCTCGCGGAGCGCCGCCCGCTCGTCGGAGATCCCGCACAACGCGAACGTACAGACGACGGTGTCGAAACTGTCGTCGGCGAAGCGCAACGCCCGCGCGTCACCCTGCTCAAGCTCGGCCGCCAGGTTGATCTCCCCGGCCCGACGCCGGGCCACCGCCAGCATCTCGGCGCTCCACTCCACGCCGGTCAGCCGTACGCCGTCGGGGTAGTGACCCAGGTTCAGGCCGGTGCCGACCGCCACCTCCAGTACGTCACCGACGGCCTGCCCGCACACCCAGGAACGGGTGTCGGCGAAGAACCGACGCTCGGCGGACGCCATCTGCCGGTCGTAGGAGTCGGCATGCCGGTCCCAGTACCGACGGATCCGCTCGTCCCGAGCTGAAAGGTCCGACATCGCGCCACCATAGCGCGCCCACGACCCCGACCGAGCAGGTTGTGCGTCGGTCTCCGGGTCACACCCTGGTATGAGCCGCGATACGGCACCGTGGAGTGATGAGCGGCCACCGCCGGGCGCCCTAGCTTTCCCGCATCGAACGACGATGCGTGGAAGAGGTGAGTCGGATGGGTCGCTCCGGCGCGCGGTGGCTGGCCGCGGTCCTGGCCGCCAGCGCGGTACTGGTACTCCCGGCCGCGGCCACCCTGCTGGTGGCGCCGCACGCGGTACGGGCCGCGGCGCCGGTCTCCGCCGCGGCCTGGCGCAACGATCCGGCGGGACCGCCCGACCCGGTACGGGCCACCCCCGCGGCGGTGCGCCGGTACCTGACCGTACGGGGAGCGGCCGTACGGCAACGCCTGCTGCGGCGCTTCCCCGGCGTACTGGGCGCCCTGGACGGCACCCCGAGCGCACTGCGGTACGCGGCGAACCGGCGGCTGATGCTCGCCGCGGGCGCCCCGTACCGCAACTGGGTCGGGCAGTTCCTGCTGTTCGATCCGCGCGGCACCGGGCGGGTGGCCCAGGTGTTCGGGGATCTGTCCAGCGCGCAACGGATCGCGGTACTCGTACCCGGGGTGGACAGCCGGCTGGTGAACTTCGAGACCGGGCTGGGTGGCCGGCGCTACCGGGCGCCCGCCGTACAGGCCGCGGCGCTGTACCGGGCGGTGTCACCGGGCAGGACCGCGGTGATCGCCTGGCTGGGCTACCGGACACCACACGGGGTCGGCCGGGACGCCGCGCGAGAGGACCTGGCGCTGGCCGGTGCCGTGGCGCTGCACCGGTTCCTCACCGGCCTGATCCTCGAACGTCCACGTGCGACAGTCACGCTCCTGGCGCACAGCTACGGTTCTGTCGTCGTGGGTCTGGCCGCCCGGACACTGCCGAACCAGGTACGCGACATCGCGGTGTTCGGCAGTCCCGGGATGGGCGTGCAGCGCGCCGCGCAGCTGCGTACGACGGCACGGATCTGGGCCGGGCAGGCCGCGCCGGACTGGATCCGCTGGGTGCCCGGGATCCGCCTCGGCGGCCTCGGACACGGCCGCAAACCGGCGGACCCGGCGTTCGGCGCCCGCCCGTTCGACACCTCCGGGGTCCGCGACCACGACCACTACCTGTCGCCCGGCACCGGCTCGCTGACCAGTCTCGCCAGCATCGTGCTCGGCACCGCGGACCGGCAGGCGCGGTCATGACGACGCGCGACAGGCTCCGGCGGTGGACACACCGGATCGATGCGGCGACGCCGCCCGGCCGGGACCGTACGGTCGACGCGCTGCGCGCGGTGGCGATCGTCGGTGTGGTGGCCGGGCACTGGCTGGTCAGCGCACTGGTCGCCGACCCGGCCGTACCGGGCCGGTTGACCGGGGCGAGCCCGCTGTCCCACCTGCCGGCGTTGACGCCGGCGAGCTGGCTGCTGCAGACCCTGGGCCTGTTCTTCGTCGCGGGTGGTTTCGCCGCCGCGCGCAGCGTCGGCGACCGGGCGCCGCTGCGCTGGCTGGCGGGCCGGCTGCCGCGGCTGCTGCGCCCGGTACTGGTACTGGCCGCGGTCTGGATTCCGGCGGGACTGCTGCTGCTCGCGGTGCAGGCGCCGGCGGCCACCCGGCACACGGTGCTGTCGCTGGTCTCGCATCCGCTGTGGTTCCTGCTGGTGTACCTGGCGTTGACCGCGTCGACACCGCTGGCCCGGCGGGCCGTACGCGCTCTTGGTTGGCAGGCGGTGCTGGTGCCACTGGCCGTGGTCGCGCTCACCGACCTGTACCGCCCGGCCGGGCTGCCGGTCGGCTGGCAGGTGCTCGACGTCCTGGCCGGCTGGTCGGTGCCGTACCTGCTGGGGGTGGCCCTGGCCGAGGGCCGGCTGGGTGGCCGTCGAGCCGGTGCGGTGCTGCTGGCGGCGGGCGTGTCCGGTGGTGTGCTGCTGGTCGGGGTGGCCGGATACCCGGCGAGCGCCGTCGGGGTACCCGGCGACGGCTGGTCGAACCTGGACCCGCCGTCGCTGTTCGCGATGGCCCTGGCCGCCGCGCAGCTCGGCGTCTTCCTGCTGGTACGGCCGGTGTTGGCCCGGTTGCTGCGCCGACCCGCCGGCTGGGCGCCGGTGGCCGCGGTCAACCTGGTGGCGGTGACAGTGTTCTGCTGGCACCAGTCGGCGTTGCTGCTGCTGAGCTTCGCCGCATGGGCGGCCGGCCCGCTGCCGGGGCTGCTCGACCAGCCGTCGTACCCGGCCTGGGTGCTCTACCGGCTCGGCTGGTTGCCTGTACTGGCAACGGTTCTGCTGCTTCTGGTTGCGGCGTTCCACCGCGCGGAACGGTGGCAGAGCTCAGTCGACCGGGGACATCGTCGGCAGCAGACCGGCCAGGCAGGACCGGGACAGGTCGAAACCGCCGTTGGTGGCCAGGTATCCGGGTGCCAGCCAGGGACGCGCCTTGTGCCCGGCGGTGTCGGGCAGCGGCAGATACCGGCCGCCGGCCCGGGTGACCAGCAGCCAGCCGGCCGCCACATCCCACGGGTGGATGCCGGCGGCGTGCGCCACACCGGCACCGGCGGCGACGTAGGCGAGGGCGAGCGCGGTGGAGCCGAGCCGGCGTACCGCACCGAACTCGTGCAGCAGGGTGGCGTGGGTGGCATGCCCGGCGGCGGCCCGGTCGGGGTCATGCAGCGTGGTGGCGTCGGGGAATGAGCTGAACAGCATGCTCTCGGCATCGGTGGCCGGGCCGCTGCTGCGCATCTCCCTGCCGTTCTGGTACGCGCCGCGCGCCGAGGCCGAGTAGACGGTGTCGCGCATGACGTCGTACACCACACCCGCGACCAGCTGGTCCTCGGCGACGGCGCCGATCGAGACGGCGAAGTACGGCAGGCCGAGCGCGAAGTTCGACGTGCCGTCGATCGGGTCCACGTACCACTCGACGGCGCCGTCACCGTAGCGGCCGTGTTCCTCGCCGTGCACCGTGGAGTCGGGGTGGGCGCGCAGCAGACCGTCGCGCAGGACCTCCTCGGTCTCCCGGTCGTGTCGGGTGACGATGTCGTGGAAGTCCTGCTTGTAGGCCGGTTCCTGGGTCTCGGCGAACGCGGCGCGCAACCTGTCGCCGACACCGCGGGCCGCGTCGACGGCGATGGTCTCCAGGTGCGTACCGAGCCGGTCGATCTCCGTCATCGGACCTCCCCTGCCGTCCCGTCCAGCGCCGCAAGCACGCCGGGGACGTCGTTGACGCACAGCGCGTCCACGCCGGCGGCGGTCATCGCCACGGCCTCCTCCGGCGACGGGCACCAGGCGAGCACCTCCAGCCCGGCGCGGTGCGCCACATCCACCGCGTACCGGTGGTCGTAGTGGATGGCCGGGTCCGGCTGCACCGGGCTGGGACCGAACGAGTACGTGTGCAGCCCGACGAGCTGCACGCCGAGCCGGGCCGCGGCGGCGATCGCCGGCCCGATCGGGTACGCGATCCAGGTGACCAGGCACAGTGGCAGTGCCGGTACCGCGGCCCGCAGCTCCACCAGCGTCGCCGGGTCGAACGAGGTGGCGAACATCCGGCGCCGGTGCAGTTCCTTGGCCAGGATCGGGGTCAGCAGCGCGGTCGTACCGCGCTCGGCCGGGATCAGCGCCTCCTCCAGCGGTGTCTTGATGTCGATGTCCAGACAGATCCGCTCGGGCAGCTCGGCCAGCACGTCGGTGAACCGCAGTACGCCCTGCGCGCCGAGTTCGGCGGCCGTCTGGTCGATCAGGAACCGGCCGTCCGGGGTCGCCGGATTGTGGTACACCATCAGCTCGTCGTCGGCGCAGCGCTGGACGTCCAGCTCGATCCAGTCGGTGAGTTCGGCGCAGGCGAGGTAGGAGGCCATGGTGTTCTCCTGATGGCCGGCCACCACACCCTTGCCCATGCCCCGGTGACCCATCACGGTCGGCGTGCAGTCGAACATCGAACAACCCCATCCGGGCCGGCGGTCCCGGTACCGGATGGTGCCGGAATGCTCGATTCCGCAGGCTACCGTCCTGCGCGCGGCCGGGTGCCCGGCCCCCTGGGGGCCTGTCAGGAATTTTGTGGGTGAGGCGGTGATCCAGAATGCTGGGCGGGTGCCTCGGCGGGAAGGATCGTCTGTGTCGGAGTTGGAGTCAGCGGCGGGGATCCCCCTGGTCAATTGGACAGCCCGGAGATCGATTTTGTTGTACGATTACGCGCATAGCCGATCGACCGGGCCCGTACTGAGGGTGTGTCGCTGGTGGGTGAGGGTGGGTTGTTCAGCAGGTGATCCGCACCGTGTTGCAGACCGCCCTAGTGGCCGAGATGCTGGGCATCTGGGTTTGGCGTGGCCAGTCCCCGCCTCCGGGTCGGTAACCAGCGTAACGAGCCCTCACCGAAGACAGTGCGTACCGAGGTCGGCGCAGAGCGGTTGGACGTGCCGCGGGATCGTTCGGGAACGTTCGATCCGCAGATCGTGCCGAAGCATGCTCGCCGGCTGGAGGGGTTTGATGAGGCGGTCATCAGCTTGTATGCCAAGGGGCTGACGACCGGGCAGATCCAGGCGCACCTGGCCGAGATCTATGACGTGGACGTTCCCGGGTCTGGTATGCGGTCGCCGCAGATCTCGGAGAGCTGGCGAGGATCGCAGGAGTCCGACCGTAGGATCGCGTGTTCCGCTCGTGCTGATTGACGCGCTGTATGTCAAGATCCGGGACGGGCAGGTCGCCAACCGGCCGGTGTATGTGGCGGTCGGGGTCAACCTGGGAGGCGAGCGCGACAGCTGGGGACGCCGGTCGGCAACGGCGGGGGGGCGCGCAGCCTGGATGGCGTGCTGGCCGAGCTCGTAACCGGGGCTGGCTTTCGTGTGCATGGTGGACTGTGACGGGCTCAAGGCCTACCGGAGTCGGTGGCGAGATCTGGCGCAGGCCACGTGCTGCTGTGTGTGGTGCACCTGGTCCGGGCGAGTCTGGGTATGCGTCCAAAGCGCACTGGGGGCAGATCACCAAAGCCCTGCGGATCGTCTACACCGCCCCGACCGTCGAGGCGGCCCAGGCCCGGTTCGACGAGTTCGCCGAGCGACTGGGGTGACCGGTATCCGGTCATCATCAACATGTGGCGCAACGCGTGGGAGCAGTTCGCCCCGTTCCTGGGGAACGCGCCGTGAGATCCGGCGGTGGTCTACCCGACCAACGCGTTCGAGTCACTCAACTCCCGGTTCCGGCACGCCACCGGCCGGAGCGGGCACTTCCCCCACGAGCAAGCCGCCCTGAAGGTGCTCTACCTGGTCATCCGCGACCCGAAACCCAACCGGGCCAACGTGACTGGTAAAACCAGCGGCTGGAAGACAGCGCTCAACCAACTCGCCCTCTACTACGGCGACCGCATCACCGAAAACTAGAAGATCACCGGCTCCACCCACAAACTTCCGGACACTCCCCCCTGGGACAGCCGGCGGCGCTCCCGTGGCACCTGCGCTCGGGTGCTGGGGCGTGTGTCGTACAGGGTCCGCAGCAATGAGTTCGAACCTGTCTGTGATCAGAGCTGTTGCGGTCATGGCGTCCTCCGCGAGCATGGTCCAGCCCTGTTCGGTGGCGGCTTCGACCTGGCGCCCAGGTACGGGCATGCCATCGGCGACGCAGGGTCTTTCACGGCGAACAGCCGGGTTCTTGTTGCCCTGCTACTGCCTCTGTCCTGCGTGGTACTGACCGCGTGCTCCCCCTCACCTACGGCGACTGCTGGGCTCGCCAGGCGGGTTTTCTCCAATTCGCTAAAGGGATCTGCTGAACTGGAGCCCTGTGTTCGCAGTCAGCGCTGCGCCTGATGTTTGGAGGACGGATGCTTCGGATCGAAGCCCGGCGGCAGCTGCTGGCAGCCAGTTGTGTCCCGCTGATATTTGCTGCTTGTCTGCCACTTGCATCATGTTCGCCGGCCACAACAGCCCAACTGGGAATGACGAGAACGGAAGGCCAACTGGTAGCGCTCGCCTATTCGTGTCGTGACGAGTCCAATCTGGCGCTGAACCTCTACGAGCAAAATGGCGAGAATCCCATATATAGATTGCTTGGAGGCAATGTTGTCGCTCATGAACTTCTGAAGATAGATGTCGCTAGGCCGAAATATCCATGGAAAAGAGAGAGCACTCTGCCGGATTTCGCTGCGACCAAGGCGTATTCACTTCAGCTCGCGAGGCGGGACTATACGGGCGTCCATGGCGCTCTGGTGAAGTTTGATGCAGGTGACCTGAACGGCCTGAGTAATGGCCGAGTGCTCGTTACGCGGTATCCGGCTGATGGCATGAGGGATCAGTATATGACTATAGAACGATTCGTCAAGGAATCTGAGAATATATGTTGACAGATTGACGGCGTTTTGGTAAATGGTATCGGTGGGTAGATGTCTGGGCCATCTTTCGAATGAACAGCAGCGGCGTCAACCGCGTCCGGCTACACGTATCGCCATCTTGGTGATGACGCCATCTTGCGTAGCTTGTCGAGAGGCGAATCCATGACTATGTCGAGCAGGCCGGAGTTCTCTGAAGGCGGATTTTTTGAGGACAGCGGCTATTACACCGGCCCTCTGCTCGACGCTTGCATGGTTCATCGAACCGAGGCAGACCTTGGCGTGCGCTTGCCTCGCAGTTACATAGAGCTCTTGTTCGTGCGGAATGGAGGAACTCCGCGACGCCGCTGCTGCCCTACGACGTTTCCAACCTCCTGGGCCGATGATCATTTCGAGATCAGCGGAATTCGGGGAATTGGCGGAACTTGGGGAATCGACTCTTCGATGGGTAGAGGCAGCTCGTACCTGGTCACTGAGTGGGAGTATCCGAATATCGGTGTAGTTATCTGCGATACGCCATCTGGCGGTCATGACACTGTGATGCTGGACTACTCTGAGTGTGGTTCGAAGGGTGAGCCCTGCGTAGCGTACGTCGATGAAGATCGAATCTCGCGGCGAGCAGCTGGATCCTTTTCTGATTTTCTGGCGAAACTAGTGTCCTGAGTCGTTAATTCGTTGGCAGTATGCGGCGAGGGTGTCGAGGATCTGGTCTGCGGTTTTGGTCCAGACGAAGGGTTTGGGGTTGGCGTTCCATTCGTTGATCCAGCGGCGGACGTCGGCTTCGAGTGCGGTGACGCTGCGGTGGGCGGATCGGCGGAGTTTGCGGGTGGTCAGTTCGGCGAACCAGCGTTCGACGAGGTTGAGCCAGGATGAGCTGGTAGGGGTGAAGTGCAGGTGGAAGCGCGGGTGACGCAGCAGCCGCTGCTTGACCTTGGGGGTCTTGTGGGTGGCGTAGTTGTCCAGCACCAGGTGCAGGTCGAGATCTGTCGGGCACGGCGGTGTCGATGAGTTTCAGAAACCGGAGGAACTCCTGCGGGCGGTGTCGGCGGTGACGGCCTGGCGATCACCGGCCGTGGAGACGCGAGCGCGAACAGCTTACGGCCTCACGGAGTAGATCGGCGGTGATTCGCGCCGGTGTCGTGGGCGCGTCGGGCTGGATCGGCCCAGCGGATGCGGTAGATGGCCTGCATCTGTGACTTCTCGTCGACTGCGAGTACCAGCGCGTTCTCCGGCGGGGCCATATACAAGCCGACGACGTCACGGCTGGTCGCCCAACTGCGGCGGTCGACCTTCCAGGTCTGCACCGCGGTGGCGGGCGAGGTGAGCGCCGCGCCGTAGATCGGATCGACCGTGGTGTGGCGCAAGCCCGTGACCTGGGCAACGACCGGATCGACCAGTGCGAGTCCGGCCAGGCGTCTCCTCCAGCCGTCGGCGGATAGAGTTGTCTCGACCTCTCATCGGTGTCTCCCAGTGGCTCGGTCCGGCCGCGGCGCGTCCCAGCCCGTGCAACCGCCCGGCCACAAGCTCGACCGCCCCTTCTTCTCCTGCGCCGCGAGCACCGTGGCGGCGGTCCTCTCCTCGCAGCACTTACTTCTTCCTGCGCACGGAAACGCATGGCCCGCACAGCGTCTGCTCCGTCTGACGCCGACGCGCCCACCCGGTCAACACCGACCGTTCCTGCTCGGACAACACCACCGGGACAAGCTTCGGGCTCGGCATCGCCACACCCTACAGCTACCAACAAACTACTGACTCAGGACACTAGTTACTTGTGAGTCGCTTACCTAAGGCCAGTGTTCGCGAGCGGGTTATCGTCCGTCCTACGGATGACAGGAGTGAAGGAGTGACGGAACCGGCAAGTTTCGGAGCGCTGCTGGGCCGGCTGTGTTGAGCTATGAGGTTGACGACAGTTGGACTCTAAACGCATGCTTATGTGGGCGCTACGTCAATATACGTGGCGGTAGCTCCCCCGATCCGTCAGGCTCTCGGCGTGTCTGGCAGACTCCGGGCATGACCATGCGACCGTTCCGTCGTCGACGCCTGGGCCGGGTAACTGGCGCCCACCGCAACGCCAAGGGGCTCACCGCGTGAGCAGGCGGCGAAGTTGGCGATGATCGCGGCCAGCTCCATCACGTCGGGGCTACCTCAACAAGGACCTGGACAGGAGCAGCCTGTAGCCGCGGTGCGGAGCATGACCCGCCCGCATCGAGGGCGGCAAGTTCGCCGCTGTACCAGGACCTCACTTGTTACCTCCGTCAAGAACCTGCTCACGTCTACGGCGTGACCCGGGCCGCATGACGGACGCGCTCGATCGCGCTCGAGACTGCCGCGGAGCCGGGGACGGGATTCGCTTCTGTGCTGGGAATCCTACACGATGTCCTCGCCGTCCTGGCCGAGGTCAACCCGATCCGAGGCGCTGTGCGGGTCGAGCCTGCAGTCGCAGATGGGCAGAACTGCTCTGGACATTCGGTGCGTATCGACGGCCCAGGTCATCAACGTGTCGACTCGCGCAGACCGAGGAGCTACGCAGACTGGCCCAGGAGGTTCTGTGATCTCTGTTGTCGCGCGGGCTGCTGGCGTCGAGGATCATCCGCCACTGCTTCTCGTAGGAATCGCGGAGGACGAGGACGGAGGCGGACGAGCCTTCCACTTCCAGTGCGACCTCCGAGTGAACGAGCACGAGAATAACAGCAGCTGGCCCGAGGGCGAGAGCTATTGCGTGTCGAATGAAGGAGGCTCCACCCGGTACGGCTGTGTGAGCGAGATCGAAGCGATCGGCAGGACGATCAGAATCGTGTTCACCGAGGGTGCTGTTCGTGACCTTCATCTGGAAGCATCCGAATATGAGTTCCAGATCTCCGGTGAAGAGATCGACGTGACCGCGGTACAGCGAACGCTCCGCAAGATCCTGACCTGCGGGCGGCCTGAATTTCATCCCCGGTTTCTGGGTCTGTAGCTAAGCTCTGTGATCACGTCGCTTGGTGTTGACGGATGGGAAGGTACGGCCATGGTGGACGTCAAGATCTCGGTGCTCGGTCCACGCCCTTCAGTTGATTTGGCGCATACCACAAGCTTGTGGCCAATTTTGTTCCTTACGTTGGCCTCGTTTCTGTTCCTTGGGCTGGGCTATGTGGGTCGGCGCGGGTGGCCACCCGGGCGTCGTCAGAGATTGGAGGAAAACCAGAGCCGGGGCCAGTGGCTCAGGTATCGTATCGGGCGGTTCTCGGATCGAAGCACAAACGCAGTAATGTTATCTGCTGGAGTCCTGCTCTTAATCTCCTCCCTTTATTATCTCATTGTGTTTTTGCTGCGCTGATTACGGGCTCCTCGCAGTTGAGGGTGTAGTCGCGGCTGGCGTGTCGGTGGCAGGGTAGGGGTCGAGGTCTCCCGAGGATGAGGGTTCCTACACGCCTCGTCCGGAAGACCTCGACATGTCTGACGTTACCTCTGGCGGCGGTTTCGGCTGCCCTGATCTGACCGTGTTCTGCCGTCTTGACGAGCTCGGTCTCGAAGTCACGGGGCAACGGCTAGACCCGCCTCGCGGCGCTGGCCTGCCGCGTGTGAGCCCGACGCTGCGCCGGCGGTTCGGCGGGCGCAAGGTCATGGCGCGAGCACCGTAGTCCGGCAGCTCGCGCACGAGCCCTGGCCCAGCGTCGCAGACGTGCCGGTACAGATCGCGTGCGCCGTTCCGATCAGCGCGCCGGTCTGTGTCGGCGCCATGACACCATCCTCGATTTCGAGCCGAGGCCGACCTTGACACGCCGAGTGCTGCGTTGGGCGCTGGAAGGCATCCTGGTGCAGCACCTGACCGGCGCCCGTATCGCCGAGGGGCTTGGCGGTCGCCTGGAACACCGCGAACGACGCCGTGCTGGCCGAGGGCAAGCGGGCCCTGATCGATGATCCGAGCCAGTTCGACGGCTCGGCCGTGATCGGAGTCGACGGCACGTCTGGCGCGAACCCGCCGCGGCGACAAGTACGTCACCGTGATCAACGACCTGACGCCCATCCGCAACTGCACCCAGCTCGGCCCGGCTGCTGGACATGATCGAAGGCCGCTCCAAGCAGAGCCTTCATGACCTGGCTCGCCGACACGCGACCAGTCCTGGCGCGACAGCAGTCGAGGTCGTCGCCATGGACGGCTTCACCGGCTTCAAGACCGCCACCACCGCAGAGCTGCCCCAGGCGGTCCAGTGTGGCTTCCAGGTCGCGCGCACCTGCCCGGCGATGCCTCGCAGTGCCGCGACCAGCAAGAACACCCACGGACACCGTGGCCGCAAGGGTGACCCGCTCTACAACGCGCGGCGGACGCTGCACACCGGAGCCGACCTACTCACCGACAAGCAGACCAACCGCCTCACGGCTCTGTTCGCCCTCGACGAGCACGTGCACATCGAGGCCACCTGGGGCATCTACCAGCGCATGATCGCCGCCTACCGCGAGCCCGACAACAGCACGGGCCGCGAGTTGATGACAACGTTGATCGACGACGGTCAGCCACGGCGTGCCCGCCGCGTTGACCGAGATCATCACGCCTCGGCCGCACTCTGACCAAGCGGGCCGTCGACATCCTGGCCTACTTCGACCGTCCCCACACCTCCAACGGGCCGACCGAAGCGATCAACGGCCGCCTCGAACACCTCCGCGGCTCCGCCCTCGGCTTCCGCAACCTCACCAACTACATCGCCCGATCCCTACTCGAGGCCGGCGGATTCAGACCACAACTACACCCTCAACTGGGATGAGCCTGATTACGTCAAGGTCATTGATGCGCGCGCTCGGCTGCGTGGAGCGGGTCGCTCAACGGGCGGAGAGTAGTGCATTCCTGCACGCAGGAGGCGGGGCTGGTGTCGCGGCGGGAAGTGGCCAGGGTGCTGGCTGTTGGCTGTTCGCTCCTGGCAGTTGGGGGTTGCCTGTCGCTCGCATCGTGTACGCCTGCGGTGACGGCGCAACTGGGCATTACCAGGGTTGCAGGGCACCTGACCATGCTCGGCTATTCGTGCGAGGACGAAGCACCGGTCGTAGCGAGACTCTACGCAGGCGCCAAATTCCAGATGATCTACAGCCTTGATGGCGGCTCGATTGAGTCACGAGAACTGCTACAGGCTGACATCGAACAACCGCGCGAGCCGTGGCACGCACAATCCCACTTCCCCGAGCTGAAGGCACGAAAACTGTACGTGCTGTTCTTGACTAGAAAAAACTACACCGGTCTTCGTGGAGCGTCGGTCTACTTCACGCCCGAAGATCTGAGGCGGCTACAGCACGGCCATATACTTTTTTCACGCTACGTGACGGCCTGTCAGAGGGAGTACATCGACCGGGCGCATTTCATCCGGTGGTCGCTCGACAGACGTTGACCGGGGGCGAGCGGTACGGGAGGGGAGCCATGGACGTCGACGTGGCGATCCTCGGTGGCGGCGGCGCCGGGCTGACCCTCCTCGACGCCCTCTGTGCCCCCGACCCCGCGACCGCGACAGCGCTGGCCGGCCTGCGCATCGCCGTACTGGATCCGGTACGCCACCGCGGCAACGACCGCACCTGGTGCTTCTGGGACGACGGCACCAGCCCCGTCGACGAGGTACTGCACCGCAGCTGGCACCGGCTCGCCGTACGCGGCCCCGACGGTACGGCGAAAGCCACCGACACCCGCCCGATGCGCTACGCGATGCTCCGCTCGGCCGACTTCTACGCCCGCGTCGCCCGCCGCGCCGACACCGCGGCGGTGACCTGGATCGACCAGCCGGCGCAACAACTGCACGAGGACCCCGACCGCGTACGGATCTGCACGCCCGGCGGCACCGTACGCGCCCGCTGGGTGTTCGACTCCCGCCCTACGCCGCCGCGACACCCGGGCGTCACCACCCTGCTGCAGCACTTCCGCGGCTGGTGGGTGCACACGCAGCGGGACACGTTCGACCCGCACACCGCCACCCTGATGGACTTCGCGCTGCCGCAACCCCCGACCGGCCTCGCGTTCTGCTACATGATGCCGCTGGATGCGCGCCGGGCGCTGGTCGAGTACACGGTGTTCTCCCGGCAGCGGCACGACCCGCCGCACTACGACCGGATGCTCGCCGACTACCTGTCCCGGCTGTGCGGTCCGGACGGCTACCGCACGACCGAGGTGGAGGACGGCGCGATACCGATGACCGACGCGCCGTTCGCCCGTCGTGTCGGCCGGCGGGTGCTGCGTATCGGTACGGCCGGCGGCGCGACCCGGCCCGCCACCGGCTATACGTTCGCCACCATGCTGCGCCAGGCCACGGTGATCGCCGCGCGGCTGGCGGCCGGCGCGGACCCGGTGCCGCCGCGCCCGTACCCGCGCCGGCACGCCCTGTTCGACGGGGTGCTGCTGCGCGCCCTGGACGCCGGCCTCGTCGACGGCCCGCGCTACTTCACCGACCTGCTGACCGGCCACCCGATCGGACGGGTACTGCGGTTCCTGGACGGCCGTTCCGGCATCCCGGCAGAGCTGGCGATCATGGCCGGCGCGCCCCCGGTGGCCATGACCCGCGCCGCCGCGGGCCTCCTCGTCACCCGAGCAACGGCAGCAGTTCGTCGGTGGTCCGTACGCTGACCTGCGGGTCGGCCACGGTGCTGGCCAGCGACGCCAACTGGGTGTCGTCGAAGGCCAGGTCGGTCAGCCAGATCGGGGTCTCCGGCCAGCCGTCCGGCACCGGCGACACCTGCGCGGTGTCCCCGGCCACGTGCACCTCCGACAGCGGTACCGCCAGACCGTGCCCGGTCAGCTTGAGTACCGCCTCCTTGCGGGTCCACAGCCGCAGGAACGCCGGCCGCTGCGCGTCCTCCGGCATCCCGTGGAACGGTACGGCCTCGGAGTCGGAGAGCACACGCTCGGACAGCGCGGCCACGTCGAGGCGCCGGTCGAGTACCTCCAGGTCCAGGCCGACCCGGCAGCCCCAGCTGTACGCCAGCGCCACGGTGCTGCCGCTGTGCGAGACGGAGAAGTCCAGGCCACCGGCGTCGGGGAGGAACGGCCGGCCGTGCTGACCGGGCCGCTCGCACAGCTGGCACTGCCGCGACACCTCGATGCTCGCCGGCGCCCGGTCCAGGTACCGGCCGCCGAGCAACCGTTGCAGCGCCCGGGAGGCGACGAACAGTTCCCGCGCCGACGCCGACTGGTAGTTGCCGGCGCGTCCCCGTTCCTCGTCGCTGAGCAGCGACATCACCGCATCGGCGGGCAGCCGGGTTACGTCGGCGACCCACACGTCGACCTGCGCAGCGCTTCCAGACATGCCCGCACGCTACCGGGTGACTCCCGGCGCGCGTGACCTCACGCCGTCGGCAGTACCGGCAGCAGCGGCGGCAGGTGCCCGTCCGAGGCGGCGGCCGCCGCCAACCGCTCCGCCGGCACCGGCCCGTACGTGGTGCTGCGCTGCGCCGCCGGCCGACCTGCCGCGTCGGCGATGGCGACCAGGTCGGTGACCGAGCGGTAGCTGCCGTACTGCGAGCCGGCCATCCGGGAGATCGTCTCCTCCATCAGGGTGCCGCCCAGGTCGTTGGCGCCGCTGCGCAGCATCTCGGCCGCGCCGTCGGTACCGAGCTTGACCCAGCTGGTCTGGATGTTCGGGATCCGGCCGTGCAGCAGCAGCCGGGCCATCGCGGTGACCGCCCGGTTGTCGCGCATGGTGGGGCCCGGCCGGGCGATGCCGGCCAGGTAGATCGGCGCGCCGAGGTGCACGAACGGCAGCGTCACGAACTCGGTGAACCCGCCGGTACGTTCCTGCACCCGCGCGAGCAGCCGCAGGTGCGCCAGCCAGTGCGTCGGGTTGTCCACGTGCCCGTACATCATCGTGGAACTGGACCGGATGCCCAGTTCGTGCGCGGTGGAGACCACCTCCACCCAGGTGTCGGCGGGCAGTTTGCCCTTGGTCAGCACCCAGCGCACCTCGTCGTCGAGGATCTCCGCGGCGGTGCCGGGGATGGTGTCCAGCCCGGCCTCGCGTGCCGCGGACAGCCAGTCCCGGATCGACATGTTGGTACGGCTCGCCCCGTTGACGACCTCCATCGGCGAGAACGCGTGCACGTGGATGCCCGGCACCCGCTGCTTGACCGCCCGCGCGATGTCGAAGTACGCGGTGCCGGGCAGGTCGGGGTGGATGCCGCCCTGCATGCACACCTCGGTGGCGCCGACCTGCCACGCCTGCTCGGCCCGGTCGGCGAGCTGGTCCAGCGACAGGGTGTACGCGTCCGCGTCGGTACGCCGCTGCGCGAACGCGCAGAACCGGCAGCCGGTGTAGCAGACGTTGGTGAAGTTGATGTTGCGGGTGACGCAGTAGGTGACGGTGTCGCCGACGGTGTCGCGGCGTACCGCGTCGGCGATCGAGCACAGTGCGTCCAGCGCCGGCCCGTCGGCGGTGAACAGCGCCAACGCCTGCGCGTCGGTCAGCCGGGTCGGGTCGTCGGCGGCGGTACGCAGCGCGTCGGCCACCTCGCGCTCCAGCCGCTGCGGCACGCTGACCCCGGTGGCGGCGACCTGCTCGCGCAGTTCCTGCCAGTCGCCGTACACCGCGTCGAAGTCGCTGCGTTTCTCCGCCCGCCGGCCCTCGGTGTCCACTGCGGTGTGCAGGTCGGTACGGCCGCTGGGCGTGAAGGTGTCCTCCGGTTCCTGCCAGGGCAGCCCGGCCGGTACGGCGTCCTCGACCGCGAGACCGGTGACCGGGTCGGCGAGCGCGGTCACGTGCGGCAGTACCCGGGGATCGAGCCACGGTTCGCCGACCGTGACGTACTCCGGGTACACGGTGAGCCGTTCCCGCAACTGGAAGCCGCCCGCCGCGGTGTGTTCGGCGAGCCGGTCGATCTGCGGCCAGGGCCGTTCCGGGTTGACGTGGTCGGGGGTGAGCGGGGAGACGCCGCCCCAGTCGTCGATGCCGGCCCGCAGCATCAGCGCGTACTCGCCGTCGATCAGGTTCGGTGGCGCCTGGATGCGCATCTTCGGCCCCAGCACGAGCCGCGCCACCGCGATGGTGGCGGCCAGGTCGGCCAGGTCGGCGTCCGGCGCGGAACGCATCGCGGTGTCCGGCTTGGCGCGGAAGTTCTGCACGATCACTTCCTGGATGCCGCCGTAGCTGCGGGCCACCTGGCGGATCTCGAACAGCGCGTCGACCCGCTCGGCGGGTGTCTCACCGATGCCGATGAGCAGCCCGGTGGTGAACGGCACCGTGGACCGGCCGGCGTCGTGCAGTACCCGCAGGCGTACCGCCGGGTCCTTGTCCGGGGAGCCGTAGTGCGCCCCGCCCGGAGTGGACCACAGCCGGGTCGCCGTGGTTTCCAGCATCATGCCCATCGACGGCGCGACCGGCTTGAGGCGCTGCAGGTCGGTCCAGGTCAGTACGCCCGGGTTCAGATGCGGCAGCAGGCCGGTCTCCTCCAGCACCCGTACCGACATGGCCCGCAGGTAGGCCAGCGTGTCGTCGTAGCCGTGCGCGTCGAGCCATTCGCGGGCCGCCGGCCACCGGTCCTCCGGCTGGTCGCCGAGGGTGAACAGGGCCTCCTTGCAGCCCATGGCGGCGCCCTGCCGGGCGATGTCGAGTACCTCGTCGGGCGACAGGTACGGCTGCTGCCCGGCCCTGCGCAGCCCGCCGGGCGTGGTGACGAACGTGCAGTAGTGGCAGCGGTCCCGGCACAGCCGGGTCAGCGGGATGAACACCTTGCGCGAGTACGTGATGACCCCGGGCCGGCCGGCGGCGTCCAGGCCGGCGTCGCGTACCCGGCCGGCGGCTTCGCACAGCCGGTCCAGTTCGGCGCCGCGGGCGTGCAGCAGCACGGTGGCCTCGGTCCGGTCGAGGGTGACCGAGTCGGCGGCCCGCCGCAGCGCCCGGCGTAGCGCGCTGGGTGTGGGCGTGACCGGCCCGGCAGATGTCGGCTGGCTCATCGGCGCTGCTCCCTGGGTCGCGACGGGCGTGGCCCCTACCGTCTCACCGATGTTCGGTCCGCCGCGCCCTGGCCTCGCCGCGTTAGGATCTTTTCCGGGTCGCGTGTCGCCGGCCAGGTGGACGGCGGCGGCATGGAGGCCTGGCCATCCTGGCCTGACCTTCGGGGAGTGCTCGTGCGTCTACACACCACGTACCCCAGCTGACACCGTCGTAGCGGCGCGGCCTCGTGCCCGCCCCCGGTGTCCCCGCGACGCTTCCTGCGTCGCTCTTCTCTTCTTCCGTACGCCGCTGCCCGCTGCTTGTTCCCGGGCGCCGTCGGATCTTTCGCTTGCCCTGTCTCCAGGAGGCTGTCCATGACCGAGAACCCGTACGTCCGCCCCGAACCCCGGGTGCAGGACTTCAACCAGGCCGTCGTCGCGGAGTTCCGCGCCAACCAGGGGCGGGTCGGTGGCCCGTTCGAGGGCGGCGACCTGCTGCTGCTCACCACCGTCGGGGCGCGCTCCGGGCGGGAGCAGACCAGCCCGCTGGGATTCGTACGCCTCGACGGCACGCTGCATGTCGTCGGCTCGGCCGGCGGCGCGGACCGCCACCCCGCCTGGTACCACAATCTGCTCGCGCATCCGATGGTCCGGGTGGAGCTTGGTACGCAATCCTTCGGTGCGGTCGCGGTGCCGGCCGAGGGAGCCGAACGCGACCGGCTGTTCGAGCTGATCGTGCGGGTCGCCCCCGGGTTCGCCGACTACCAGGCGCGGGTGGCGCGCCGGCTGCCGGTGGTGGCGCTGCAGCCTTGCAGCGAGGGGCGGGGTCAGGTGGTCAGGTAGTGCTGGAGGGTGGGGCCGATGGTGGTGATGATCTGTTCGCGGGTCATCGCTGCGATCGGCGGCAGTTTCACGATGTAGCGGCACAGGGCCAGGCCGAGTACCTGGGTGGAGACGAGCCCGGCGCGGACGGGGGTCTGTGTCGGGCTCGCGCCGAGCGCGGCGACGGCCGGGCCGAGTTGTTCGGCGAACAGTCCGCGCATCCGTTCGGCGGCGCCGTCGTTGGTGGCGCCGGCGCGCAGCAGGGCGATCATCGTCTCGTCCTGTTCCCAGCGGTCCAGGAAGTGCGCGATCAGGGTGGCGCCGACCTCGCTGCGTGCCACGCCGGTCAGGTCGGGTAGCCGCAGGTCGAAGTGGGCGGCGGCGGCGAACAGTTTGTCCTTGTTGCCGAAGTAGCGCATCACCATCGACGGGTCGATGTTCGCGTCGGTGGCGATGGCGCGGATGGTGGCGCGTTCGTACCCGTCGGCGGCGAACCGTTCGCGCGCCGCGTGCAGGATCGCCGCCCGGGTGCGGTCCGATCGTCGCTCGACTGTCATGCCAACAAGTGTAGGCCAACAAGTGTTGACATCCTAGTTCGGCCGTGCCTACGGTTATGCCAACACCTGTTGACCTAAGGGGGACGCGATGATCACCACCGATGTACTGATCGTCGGGGCCGGGCCCGCCGGACTCACCGCCGCCATCACACTCCACCAGCGCGGCGTGGCCACCACCATCGTCGACAACCAGGCCGAGGCCGCCAACACCTCCCGCGCCGCCGTGGTGCACGCCCGCACCCTGGAAATGCTCGAACCTTCCGGCGTCACCCCGGAACTGGTACGCCGTGGCACCCCCGCGCCGACCTTCTCGTTCCGCGACCGGGACCGGGTGCTGCTGCCCGTACGGTTCGACCAGCTGCCCACCGCGTACCCGTACACGCTGATGCTGTCGCAGGCCGAGACCGAGTCCGTGCTGCTGCAGCGGCTCGGCGAACTCGGCGGCACCGTACTGCGCCCGCACGCCATGACCCGGCTGAGCCAGGACGCCGAGCACGTCACCGCAACCCTCGACGACGGCACCACCATCCAGGCGCGCTACCTGGTCGGCGCGGACGGAGCGCACAGCGCCGTACGTCAACAGGCCGGGATCGGCTTCACCGGCCACTCCTACGACGAGCTGTTCAGCCTCGCCGACGTACGGCTCACCGGCGACCTGCCCCGCGACGAGATCATCCTGTACTTCGCGCCGGCCGGCATGCTGGTCGTCGCGCCGCTACCGCACGGCGTGACCCGGCTGGTGGCCACCGTGGACGAAGCGCCCGAGCAGCCCGGCGTCGGGTACGTGCAGTCGCTGCTCGACACCCGTGGTCCGGCGACCGGACGCGTGGTCGTCGACGAGATCGTCTGGGGGTCACGGTTCCGGGTGCAGAACCGGGTCGCCGACCGGTACCGGGCCGGCCGGGTCCTGCTGGCCGGTGACGCGGCGCACGCCCATTCACCCGCCGGAGGTCAGGGCATGAACACCGGCATCCAGGACGCCGTACGGCTCGGTGATGCCCTCGCCGGCGCGTTGGCCAGCGACTCGACCGACCCGCTGGACGCCTACCAGACCGCGCGCCTGCCCGTCGCGCACAAGGTGGTCCAGCTCGCCGACCGGCTCACCCGGCTGGCCACGGTCAGCCCGGGACGCCGCCCGGCCCGCAATCTGGCGATGCGCGGACTGGCCAAGGTCCCGGCCGTACGCCACCGGTTGGCGCTCAACCTGTCCGGCCTGGTCTACCGAGACGCCGGCTGACCGGCCTTCTTCCTCACCAACCCGCTGGGCATTTTCCCCGGAAGAAGCTTTTGTCCTTTTCGGCTATTTGTACATTCGGGGAAAAGTACCCAACGGCGGTCGGTCCTGGTGCATTTTCCCCGAATGTCTGCTGGCGCTAACCGGACTTAAAGCCGATTCGGGGAAAATGCCCAGCGGGGCCTGGAGCGGCGGCCGGGCTGGGGTGGCGGCACCGACGGCGAGTTTGCCGCGGATCTCCGGGCGTCGCCCGGTCACCGTGGACACCAGGATCCCGGTACCGAAGATCGGCAGCAGCACCAGTCCGGCCGCCGACGCGGACAGACCCCGGCCCTGCTCCAGCCACTGGGTGTAGCCGTACAGCAGGGCGTACGAGCTGACCGCGGTGAGCAGCGAACGCGCGTAGGTGGCCAGCAGCGGCCGGTTGCCGGCCAGGATCCGCAGGTCCAGGAACGGGTTCGCGGCGCGCAGTTCCCACCCGACCAGGGCGGCTGCGGCCACGACGGCGAGCACCGGCAGGTACCAGTACGCGACCTGCGGGTGCATCAGGAACAGCAGCATCGTCACCAACGTGGCGCTGAACAGTACGATCCCGGCCAGGTCGATCGTGCCGGCCAGCCCGGTGCGCCAGACGAGTTGATCGGGTTCAGGATCGAACCCAGGATCATCGGGGCGGTCAGCGTACGGTCGAAGCCGTTCGCGTCGCCGGGATGGCGCCACCGGGCCAGCCGTCGCGACAGCGCCGAACTCATGGCGCGGTGAGCATGCCGGGGTCGTCCACCACCCCAGACTGTCAAACAGCGATGAGACCCGCCGGGGCGGCGTTGTCGAACGAGTCGTCGATCAGTACGACCGGGTGCTGTCGGCGGTCCAGCACCGACGCGGCGATCGAGGCGCGGTAACCCGACCCGCAGTAGATCCAGATCTCTCCGGCCGGAACCTCGTCCAGCCGGTCGGCGAGCTCGTGCAGCGGGATGTGCAGCGAGTCGCGTACGGCGCTGTCGGCCCGTTCCTCGTCGCGACGGGCGTCGAGCACCTGTACGGACCGGTGCCTACGGGCCTCGGCCAGGCCGGCGAAGTCGGTGACCGGGTACGAACGCAGCGGGTGGCCGTCGGCCAGCGTGTCGATGCTGCCGGTCGCGGCGCCGGACACCGCGTCGATGCCGATCCGGACCAGTTCGCGCCGGGCGTCGGCGACCTGCTCGTCGGTGCTGCCGATCAGGGTCAGCGGCGTGCCGTAGGAGTAGAGCCAGCCCAGGTAGGTGACGAAGTTCGTGGACAACTCGAACGCCAACGAACCGGCCAGGTGCCCGGCCGCGAACGCGGTCCGCTCCCGCAGGTCCACCACCCACTCCCCGGCCTCCAACCGGCGCCGCAGTTCGGCCGGGTCCACCGGTACGGGCGGGGACAGGTCGACCGGCGCGGGGCCCGCGCGGTTGATCACACCCATGTGCACGTAGTAGGCAGGATAGGCGCCCAGCCCGGCCAGCAGGGTGTCCACATAGTCCTGCTCGGCCTGCGTCAACGCCGGGTTGTTGTCCCGCTGCTCGGCGATGGTCGAGGAGTCGCCACTGGTCGGGGTCGCGGAACAGAAACTGCCGAAACCGTGCGTGGGCAGTACCTCGGCGGTGCCGGGGATCTCCTCGGCGAGCCGCCGTACCGAGTGGTACTGGGCGTGCGTCAGCTCGTCGGTGTGCTCCGGACCGAGCAGGTCGGTACGGCCCGTCGCGCCGAACAGCATCGAGCCGCCGGTGAACACCGCCCGTACCTCGTCGGTCGTCGCATCGTCCAGCGCGTAGGAGACGTGGTGGTGGGTGTGGCCCGGGGGTGTGCAGTACGCGAAGCCGCATCCCACCGGTGGTGATCACGTCGCCCTCCTTGACGGCCAGCCGGTCGAAGCCGACGTCGTCTCCCACGCCGAGCACGTACGTCGCGCCGGTGACCTGGGCCAGCTCCAGCCCGCCGGTCACGTAGTCGTTGTGCACGTGGGTCTCCAGCACGTGGGTGATGCGTACGCCGCGCTGCGCGGCCAGGTCCAGGATCCGGTCGATGTCGCGCTGCGGGTCGACCACCACCGCTACGTCCCCGTCGGTGGCCAGGTAGCTGCGATCACCCAACGACGAGGTCTCGATCGTCTCGATCTGAAGCGCCATGCCAGCCTTCGCCTCCTGCGTGGTTGTTCCGACCGCCGGCCACGGTTATGCCGGCCTCCGGTGTTCAACGACCTGCGTGGGGGGCTCGCACTGCCCGGAAGATCAGGCCAGGGCGAGGAACAGCTTCTCCAGCTGTTCCTCGGTCAACGGGGCCTTATCGCCGCGCTCGCGGGCGGCCTGGCAGTGCCGCATCCCGGTTGAAATGATCTTGAATCCGGCCCGGTCCAGCGCGCTCGACACGGCGGCCAGCTGGGTGACGACCTGCTCGCACTCGGCGCCGTCCTCGATCATCCCGATCACCGCGCCGAGTTGCCCGTACGCCCGCTTGAGCCGGGTCAGCGGGTCGCGCATCGCTGCTGCATCCATCTGCATCCTGCAACGATACCCCTAGGGGTATCGTGTGCCCAGTGGTGCTGTGCCGGGCCGCCGGGCCCTCAGCGCCCGAGCAGCCGGGCGAACCAGCTGCGCTCGTCAGGTTCGCCAGCATGCCCCGGACAGCGGTCCGCCGGCGCGACACCCGCCATCACCTGGTCGACGTGTTGGCCGCAACCGGCCCAGGTCGTCTTCCCGCACCTACGGCACGTGACTGCTCTGCACATTTGTCGGTCCTCCATGTCCTACGCTTACCCGCACCATATACCCCCAGGGGTATGCGTGCCACCTCGGTGGTGTCACGTTGCCCGCTCACAGCTCGTCAGAGGAACGTCCGGACCGGCCGGGACCGATCCTGGCCGGACGTCCGACAGCGGCACGGACACCGGGCACCGGGCAGCACGAGAGGGAAGACCGATGAGCGAACTTCAGGCAATCGTCGACCGGGTCGAGATCGAGGCGCTGCGCGGCGAGTTCACCGACGCCGGGATGATGGGCGACTACGAGCGGATCGCGTCGTTGTTCACCCACGACGGCGCATGGCAGATACCCGGCATCGACGTACGGTTCGTCGGCCCGGACGAGATCCGCGCCGGAATCCAGCGGCTGCGCGGTGTGTGGGAGTTCTTCGTGCAGACCGCGCACCCAGGGGTGATACGACTCGACGGCGACACCGCGTCCGGCCGCGCCTATATCGCAGAGTTCGGGCGCATGCGCGACGGCGGCGCACACTCCAACCATGCCGTGTACCACGACCGTTACCGGCGCACCCCGGACGGCTGGAAGTTCACCGAACGGGTCTACGAGATCCGGTACCTCGACAGCAGCCCGCTGCCGGGCTCGGTCCCGCCGGCCGGGCCGCTGACCGGCGACGCGTCGCCGATCCGTTGACCCGCACCGTGTCCCCTGCCGCGGCCCGCCCGGCAGGGGACACGGGGATGAACCTGCCCGCTACGGCGTCATCGACCGGCGGCGGCGTCGGGCGACGATGAGCAGTGCCGCGCCGGTACCGAGCAGGACGGCGGCGAGGCCGGCGACCAGGGGCAGGGACGTACCGGTGACCGGCAGCCCGCCGCTACTGCTGGGTTGACTGCTCTGACCGGTCGGTCCCGGCTGGCTGGGGCGCGGTGTGGTCGGAGACGTCGAGGGGCTGGGCTTGGGCGCTCCGATGGTGAGGTAGGCAGTCGGGTAATTCTGCGACTGGTTGATTCCGACCCAGACCTTCTGGGCGATGGTCTCGCCCTGCGGCGGCGCGTACTGGTTCACCTGCATCTGGAATCTGCATGTTCCGCCGCCGGGTGGCAGCAGGACGCACCGATGACGCCGACCCCGCCCTCATCCTCCGGGTCCAGTGAGGCGCAGTCGCTCGGTCGCCGGGGATGCCGTGCATTCTCCGATCCACAGACCCTTCGTGTCCAGGGGTATCACGGCTGCACCGATGTTCGATGGCAGGTGCCGCACCGTTATCACGAGTGTGGTGGTCGTGCCGACAGCCGCGGTCGAGGGCTCGAATGACGCCCGGATCTGGGTGTCGGGTGACGGATTCTCGCCGGCGCCGAGGCGCTCGCCCTGTGCTGGCCGACGGCGAGGGCGACGCGCTGTCCGACGCGCTCGGACTCGCGGACGCGGACGCTGACTCGGAGGGTGATGCGATCGCCGACGGGTCCGCGAGTGCCGGTACGGCGATAGCTGCGGCCAGCAGTGCTGCCGATGCTGCGGCGAGTGTCCGGAGGGTGTGTATGGCTGTCCGCCGTCGTGGCGGTGGGTCGTTACGCATGGCGGGCTCCTTGTAGGAGCAGGGAGGTGTACCCGCTTCACGTCCGACCCGGTACCTGAAGTTTCAGTCGCGGGGTCCGTTTTTCGCGCGGGCATGGACCCGTCCCGTACGCGTCGCGTACGGGCCGGGTTCCGATGTCATGAGCGTGCGGTGCGGCGGCGTCGAGCGACGATCAGCAGAGTCGCGCCGGTGCCGAGCAGGACGGCGGCCAGACCGGCGAACAGGGGCAGGGACGTACCGGTGACCGGCAGCCCGCCGCTGCTGCTCGGCTGACTGTCTGCCCGGTCGGCCGAAGCGTGGTCGGACTGTGGCTGGGCTTCGGACACGCCGATGGTGAGTTAGGCGGTCACGGTCGTCTTCCAGTCGCCGACATAAGCCGACCGGTTGCTCTGGTCGGTCCGGCCACGGAGCCCGTCGCGCACATCCACTGTGTACCGGCACGTGCCACTGCCGGTCCCCTGAGTGGGCTTCCGACCCAGGTCTCCCCTCCTTCGTCGCCCGGGTCGATTTCGCACCATGCGTTGCGGGATCGGGGTTGGTGATCGCTGCAACCCATGATACTCAGCTCATCCCCGAACAGTCCGTGGTGAGCACGTCGCGGTGTGTTTCGACGTCAGGTTTTCGCATCGCTACCACGCGCGTGGTAGGTGTGGATCGTGTCTGCGACTGAGGGTTCGAACCACGCGCGACATTGTAGTCGGTCGTGTGCTGTGTGGCGTACTGGGCGAGGTGCTCGGGCTTGCGCTGGCACTGTTGCTGGCCGACGGCGACGGGGAAACGCTCGCCGACTCGCTCGGGCTCGGGCTTGCGCTCGCGCTGGCGGACGCAGATGCCGACGCTGACGGTGATGCGGAGGTCGACGGGTCGGCCAGCGCCGGTACGGCGATTGCCGCGGCCAGCAGAGCTGCGGAGGCTGCGGCGAGTGCGCGGAGGGTGTGTATGGGTGTCCGCCGGCGCGGCGGTGGCGGGGAAAGATGCATGGAGGGGACTCCTCGTACGAGCAGGGAGGTGCGTACCCGACACACGCCTGACCCGGTCCGAAGGTTTCAGTCACAACGCCCAGAACATCAGTCCAGAGCCCAATGCTCAGATTTGCCGGCGGTTGTCAGGATGACGGGATGCCGACCGACGATCTGGTGACCGCGCTGGTCGACGCGGCCCGCTCCGCCTTCACCGAGCTGCGCGAACAGCACCCCGACGAGACCTTCTACTGCTTCGCCCTGTACACCGACGAAGCCGGCGCGCACATCTCGCAGACCTGCAACTCCGAGGAGGGGCTGCAACGAGGTGGCGCGCGAGTACCGCGAGCAGTACGGGAAACCCGTCGAGGAGTACGTGCAGAGCCTGCGGTGGAACCCGGCCGACTGGCCGTACCACATGCTGGGGGAGGAGCATTTCGACGCGGCGCAGAACCTGCTGTGGCGTCGTGGCCCGCACCCCTTCGACCTCGACGACGACCTCTACGAGGCCGAGGTGGCTGCCCGGTTCGAGATCTTCACCCGGGCCATCCGGCGACTCGACGAGGAAGGCTTCTTCGGTCGTGGCGCCGAACGCGAGCAGGTGATCGTCGCCGTACTGCACGACGACCAGGACGAGGACAGCTGGTTGCAGACCGCCCACGTGCTCAACCCACCGGCCGCCGCAGCTCGGCTGGAGCGCGAGCTGGACCTCATGCAGTGACCTGCGGTCGCCGGAACCGGATGGAGTAGCGGACTCAGCGGGCCCGGGCTTCGGCGACGGTACGGCGCGCGTCCCTCCAGGCGATCAGGGCTGTCCGGACGCGCGGGGAGGCGGCCTCTTCGCCGTGGCGGCGCTTTCTCAGTTGCTCGATCAGCCAGGCGGGTGCGTGGGCCTGTTCGATCGCCTGCGACTTGGTGAGGAGCTGGCCGGTGCGTAGGGCGTGGCGCCCCCGGGCCATCGACGTCAGACCCAGGTCGGCGATGACCGGATCCAGCCAGATGTGCGGGCGGCGCGCCGCCCAGGTCCAGTAGCCGCACAGTTCAGCGCGGGCGGCGGCGCGTACGTCGTCGTCGGTCATGGGCGGCAGCACGGTCGCCGGCGGACGGCCCGTGACGGCGAAGCCGTGCCGTACCAGCTCCGCGCGGGTCACCCCGGACAGGATCCGCTGCACCAGTACGCCGTGCGTCCACGTCGGGTGCCGGGCGTCCCGGTCGTCAAGCTGACTCTCGTCGACGTACACGCATCCCAGGTCCAGGCCCTTGCCGCTGCTCTCGTCGAGCTGCTGGTGCAGCTCCGTCAGGGCTTGCCTGGCGGTGCTCGTCGACCGGCCCGTCGGTCAACGCGACAAGGTCCAGGTCGCTGACACCCGGGATGTAGTCACCGGTCGCCAACGAACCCGCGACGAACAGATCGCGTACCCCGCCGAGATCGTCCAGCCGCTGCGCCAGTTCCTTGACCGCCGGTGGGACAGGTTCCATGCGCGTCAGCCTATGCCGGGCAACTCATGGGCAGCAGGTGTGGTTATCCCGGCCGCACCACCGCGGATGCGGCTTTCCGGGGCACACCCGGCCCGGCTAGCGTTGTCCCGCATGACCCATACCGAGGTTGAGCTCACTGCGGAGTTCGTCCGGGATCTGCTGCGCGACCAGCATCCTGACCTGGCCGACCGTCCGCTGAGCCTTGGTGCCCGGGGCTGGGACAACCAGCTGTGGCGGCTCGGCGACGACCTCGCCGTACGGCTGCCGTGGGCGACACAGTCGGCGGACGAACTGCTGCGCAAGGAGTACGCCTGGCTGCCTGTCCTCGCGCCGAACCTGCCGCTGCCGGTCCCCGTACCGCAGCGCATCGGTGAGCCCTCCAAACGGTTCCCGCGTCCGTGGACCGTCACCACCTGGGTGCCGGGCGAACCCGCCGACTGTGAACCGGCCACCCGCGCCGCAGAGGCGGCCGACGCCCTGGCCGCCTTCCTGACCGCCCTGCACCGACCCGCGCCCAGCGGGGCGCCCGCAGGCAGCTACGGCCGCGGCGGGCCGCTCGGCGGCGTTGCCGACCAGGTGCTCGACGGGATCGCCTCGGCAGCCGGGCAGGGGTTGATTCCCGACCCGGACGCCGCCCGCGCCGTCTGGGAGGATGCCGCCGCCGCGCCCCACTGGGCGGGCCCGCCGATCTGGCTGCACGCCGACCTGCACCCGGCGAACGTACTCACCGACAACGGCACGATCTGCGGCGTCATCGACTTCGGTGACCTGTGTGCCGGCGACCCGGCCTGCGACCTCGCCGCCGCCTGGGTACTGCTGCCCGACGGAGCCGTCGACCGCTTCCACGACGCCTACGAACCGGGCGCGGACGCCGCGACTCTGCGCAGGGCCCGGGGCTGGGCGGTGTGGCGTGCACTCGGCGGCATCTTCGTCGGGGACGCCGGCGTACACGGCCGTCCCGGCGGGAAGGCAACGTGGGGTCCGCCCGCCCACGCCGCGCTCAACCGCCTCATCGCCACCGCCCGCTGACCGTTCTGATCATCGGCGTCACGCCTCGCGCATGCACGGAGTTGTGATCAGTCCAGTGGAGCTAGGGCCACGCCGGACCTGGGCGGATGATCAGACCGGTCACCAATACCCGGTGCCACGCGTACTCGATGGGGCCGCCGTCTGGGTCGCCGATCTGGTCCGCGTCGTAGCCGAGGATGCGGCACCAGCCCGGCCAGTCTTCGACAAGGTCGACCTCGGTCACCCGGAAGTTCGGGACCGGATGGTCGACGAATTCGATGGCCGCGCGGTCGGTGATCCGGACGACGTCACCGGGCTTGGGCACCAGACCGGTCATCGCTGCTACCACAGAGGGCTCCGGGCGGACGTCCCGTCGTGGCGCGTGGTCAACCCGGCCGGCCACGGCTGGTACGAGATCCGCTGACTTCGCCGCGCTTGTTCCGACGGTCGACAGGGGTAGATCGTGCCGCACTGCACGCACCTCGATGGTTGTCCCTGGACGGCAGTGCAGGGCTGATGGGCAGTCAGGACCCGCTGGGCGCAGCGCCACAGCATCCGGTCCTGCACCCCCGCAGGGACCTCGTTGGCGCGGGTACGGGCCGGGTCCTGAGCTGTCACCTCGATCAGAGGTTCCGTCATGGCCGCCGCCGGTGCGCCATGCGGAGCGCCAGTGCTTCGCCGTAGATCGGGTCAGTTCGACGAATCATGCGGGAGAACGCACGACGGTTTCGCCACCGCCGGATCACCGCCACCACCGGGCCGGGTCCTCGCCGCGCCGGATCCGCGCGATCCGACCCGTGTACGCGACGCGCAGCGAACGCCATGCGCTCAGGATGGAGCCGAACAACGGTCGCCTCGTACGGTCATGACGCTCCATGTGAGCCTCCGTGCGCCAAGGTCCGAGACACCATGAAGCAGCTACCGGACCTGTCGTTCCTGATGGGGAGAGCATTCCGGTAGCGTGACCGACACGTACCGCTGTCGGTGGTGTTGCCATGTTTCATGACGGCTTGGCAACAACAAGGCGGGAGGAAACCGGCCATGTATCCGATAACGTTCGGGGCGGAGCTTCGTCGACGACGTAAGGCGGGCGGGTACACGCTGCGGTCCTTCGCCGCAGTGGCGCATGTGTCCTACGCGCACCTGTCCAAGCTGGAGACCGGCAAGCAGCCTCCGACACCGGAGGTCGCGCGGGTGATCGACGCAGCTCTGGGAGCCGACGGGGCGTTGGTCGCGTTGGCTGCCGAAGGAAGGGCCGCCCGGGTACGCGGTGCGGTCGCCTACGACCCGCAGGGAAGGAACGCCGAAGACATGCACCGTCGCATGCTTCTCAACGCCGCCGCGACGTTGGCGGTTGGTGTTGCTGGGCTGGCCGGTATCGACATAGACCCGAGCCGCCGGCGGCGGATCGGAATGCCGGACGTGGAACGGATCGAGGCCGCGCTGTCCCGGATGTGGGCCGTCGATCACGAACGCGGTGCCGGTGACATGTGGGACATCGCGGTAGCCCGGGCGCAGAGCCTGTCCGTGGCAATGGACCTGTGTGACCACGATGAGGCGACAGGCCGTCGATTGTTGACGGTGACCGGGCACGCCTACGTCGGTGCCGGATGGTTCGCGCTCGACGCCGGACGCGACGACATCGCACGGTCCTGTTACAACGAAGCACTGAGCCTGGCCCGGCAGGCCGGCGACAGCACGCTCACCGTGCACACGCTGGCGAATCTGGCGTTGCAGGCGCTGTTCCTGGATCAGCCCCGACGGGCGTTGCGCTACATCGACGCCGCCGAGCAGGTCACACCGGCCGGAGTCCCGGACCGGCAAGATGCGGTACTGAAGATGCGTCGAGGTCGGGCGCTCGCGCAGCTGGGCGAGGCCAGCGAATCCGGCCGGGAGCTCACAGCGGCCCGTCGAATGCTCGACGGCCAGAATGACGCGGCGCCCGAACGCCTCGCGTACTTCACCGAGGCTGAGATCGACGCGAACGCCGCCACCGCTGCACTGGAACTGGACAAGCCGCGCCAGGCTGTCAGGTTGCTGGAACGGGCACTGCCCGGCTACAACCGCAGGTTCGGTCGCAATCTGGCGCTCTACCAGGTTCGTCTCGCTCACGCCCGCGCAGCAGACGGTCAGCTCGATGGATCGGCCGAGGCTGCCTCGCAAGCCCTGGACGGTCTGGCTGGACAGGTGGTGAGCCGCCGTGTCGCCGCAGAACTCGATCACCTCATCAGCGATCAGCTAGCTGGGCATCGCACGGTGCCTGCCGTCGCCGATGTGCTCGACCGGCACGCCACCCTGCAACGCGCCTGAGCCGCACCGTTCCCGACTCCGCCGGAGGCATCAGCATGCCCAGCAGTCACACCGAACTGGCCGTTCAGCATCTCAGCGCCGAGGACATGCGCGCCCTCAAGACTCCGCTTCTCGATGTGTACGCGGACTGCTACGCCGACCTGATCGCCGATCCGTTCTTCGCGCCGGAGCGGCACTGGGAGCGACTGGAAAGCTATGCCGGCCGTCCAGGTTTCGCGTTGGTCGTCGGGCACGCCGGCGCCGACCTGATCGGATGCGCGCTGGGCTTCACACTCCCGGCCGGAACGGGCTGGTGGAAGGGATTGCGGACCGAGGTCGACCCGGGCGACGTGGCCGAGGACGGCACTCGCACCTTTGCCTTCAACGAACTCATGGTGACGCCGAGCCACACCAGCAAAGGTTACGGCCGCGCGCTACACGACTCATTGCTCGCCGACCGGAGCGAGCAGCGCGCAACCCTGCTCGTTCGCCCGGACAACATCCCGGCCCGACCCGCGTACGTGAGCTGGGGCTGGCGCAAGCTCGGCGAGATCCAGCCCTTCGACGACGCACCGCGGTACGACGCCATGGTGCTGGACCTGAAGTGAGCGGGTCGTACAACCCGAATGAGCTCCTAATGAAGGGCGGCTTCCGAGGAAGCCGCGACAGGAACCAGCCGTACCGGTCGCGGCGCCAGCCCGCCCTTCGTTCAGGACTGGGCCGGATAGGGTAGCCATACTAACATTCATGTTACTAACATCGATGTTAGTATCTGCTCGTACGGCGGGGGGAGGTGACAGCGTGGCGGACTTCGTGGGTAGGCGGCAGGAGCTCAGGACGCTCGACCGCGAGCTGGGCAAGGTGACGGCAGGCGTCGGCAGGGAGCGTCCCGGCCGGTGTGTGATGCTCCGCGGGCGTCGCCGGGTCGGCAAGTCGCGGTTGGTGGAACGCTTCGCCGACCGGTCCGGCGCGCCCTTCCTCTTCTACGCCGCCACCGGTGCGTCGCCCGAGTCGGACCTGGAACGGCTCGGCCAGGACGCGCGATCCTCCAACCTGCCGCAGGCGAACCTGCTGTTCGCGGCCCGCCCGACGAGTTGGGATGCCGCCTTCGACGTACTGGCGGCGGCACTGCCGACCGACCGGGCCAGCGTCGTGGTCATGGACGAGCTGCCGTACCTGATGGATGCCACCGGCGCGTTCGAGGGCATGCTGCAGCGCGCCTGGGACCGGGTACTGGAGACCAAGCCGGTACTGCTGGTGCTCATCGGCTCCGACCTGTCCATGATGGAAGCGCTGAACAGTTACGGACGCCCGTTCCACCAGCGCGGACGGGAGATGGTGCTGGGACCGCTGAATCCTGCGGATGTCGGCGAGATGCTCGGCCTTGAACCGGCTGCGGCCTTCGACGCGGCTCTGATCACCGGTGGCCTGCCACTGATCTGCGCGGAGTGGCCACACGGTGCGGGGATGTGGGACTTCCTGGCGGATGCGCTCAGCGACCCGGTCTCGCCCCTGCTCGTCTCGGCGGAGCGCCTGCTTGCCGCAGAGTTTCCCCGGCAGGCGCAGGCCCGTACCGTGCTGTCGGCGATCGGCAGTGGCGAGCGGACGTTCTCCAACATCGCCCGGGTGGCCGGAGACATCGGTGCGACGCCGCTGCAGCGGTCGCTGGGGATCCTCGCCGACAAGCGGTTGATCGCCGCGGAGCTTCCCCTGTCCACCCGGCCGTCAAAGGAACGCCGCTACCGGGTTGCCGACCCCTACCTGCGCTTCTGGCTGAAGCTTCTGGGCCCGGCGATGGAGGAGATCGAGAGAGGTCGCGGCGATCTGACCCTGCGGCGTATCCGCGACAACTGGACCAGTTGGCGCGGCCGGGCTGTTGAGCCCCTGGTACGCGAGGCACTGGCGCGGCTGCTGCCCGACGCGCACCTTCCCGCTGCGCCCGCCATCGGCGGCTACTGGACGCGTTCCAACGACGTGGAGATCGACATCGTCGGAGCGGATCGGGAGCCGATCGCCAAGGAACTGCTGTTCGTGGGCTCGGTGAAGTGGCTGGAGAACTCCCCGTTCGACCGGCATGATCTCGCGGCGCTGCGCCACCACCGCGACGCGCTCACCCCCGATCCTGTCCCGCTGGTCGCTGTCTCGCGCAGCGGTACCGACTGCACGGGCCTCGATGCCGCGTACGGCCCGGCCGACCTGCTCGCCGCCTGGTCGTCCTGAGCTGCGCGCGCCGACAAACTCCCGCCGTAACGGCGGCCACGGGCAGGTCGAGGCTTCCGCAGGAGTGGGCGTGGCAGGACGGACGCCGAACCAGCTGGACTCAGGCGAGTGAGCCGAAGAAGTCCGTGAGGGCGACGTGCAGGGCGTCCGGATCCTCCAGATGCAGGTCGTGACCAACTCCTGGAACGTGGACCACCGTGGTGTCTGGCCGCCGCCGGACCATCTCCGCCGACTCCTCCGCGGAGATGAACCCCGACTCCGCCAGCACCAACAACCTCGGGCACCGCACCTTCTGCCACTCGTCCCAGAAGGAACGTACGGAGTTCTCCAGTACCGAGCGCACCATGATGTCGGCGTCGAACCTCGGCCATCCGCCGTCCGTACGCCACTCCAGGCCGTCCACCCAGCCTCGACCGCGTGCCCCGCCGCCGAAGAATTCGGCTGCCGCCCGCCGCGACGCAAAGGGGACCGGCCAGGAGTTCAACCAGCTCTCGATGTGTGAGGGGCCGTCCGGGGTGGGGCCGCCGGCGCCGGCTTCGATCATGACCAGGGCGTCGACGCGGTCCGGATGCGCTGCGGCGGCGAGCATCGCTGCCTGGCCACCCATCGACTGCCCCGCCAGGGCCACGCTCGGCAGGTCGAGCTGGTCGATGACCGCCACGAAGTCGGCGACGTACGCGGCCCTGGAGACGTCCTGCGGCCGGCGCTCACTCTCGCCGTTGCCGCGCTGATCGACGGCGATGACGCGATGCGTCTGCCGCAGCCGACGGGCCGTCTCCTGCCACTCGCCCGCATGACCCGCAAGGCCGTGCAGGAACACGATCGGTGTCCCGGTGCCGCCGTGGTCCCGGTACCGGATACGTGTGCCCTCGCGGATCAGTTCACGGTGTACAGGACCTGATTGCACGCCAACCTCCCCGCCGTACGAGACGCCCTGCACCATAACGCCCAGGTCGCAATCAGCGTCACCATTGGTGGCCCTGACCGCAGAGGAGCATCACCTTTGATGTCGGTCCTCGTGGGTACTCTCGACAGGCTGATGACGGGAGGGGTGACGAGATGGCCGCGGAGAAGGAGATCGTCTCGTTCGACTCTGCTGAGGCATGGGAGACCTGGCTGAGCGATCAACACGCCACTTCCGCAGGTGTCTGGCTCAAGCTGCGGAAGAAGCGCCCTGGTGTCGTGGCCCTCGACTACGCGCAGGCCCTCGATGTGGCGCTGTGCTACGGATGGATCGACGGGCAGAAGGGCAAGCTCGACGACCAGTACTGGCTACAGCGCTTCACGCCGCGCAGGGCGAACAGCAGGTGGTCCAAGATCAATCGGGACAAGGCCGAAGCCCTGATCGAGCAGGGCCGGATGCGGCCTGCCGGACTGGCCGAGGTCGAGCGAGGCGAAGGTGGACGGACGCTGGCAGGCGGCGTACGACGGTTCGCGGACGTCCTCGGTGCCTGACGACCTGGCGGCGGCGCTGGCCGCAAACCCGGCTGCCGCAGAGTTCTTCGAGACCCTCGACCGGCAGAATCGCTACGCGATCCTCTACCGGATCCAGGACGCCAAGAAGCCTGAGACCAGGGAGCGACGGATCGACAAGTACGTAGCGATGCTGGCCGAGGGAGAGAAGATCCACCCCTGAGTCCGTGCGTGGCCCCTGGTGCCCCCGCACCGAAACGGCCCGCCCGGCAAGATCGCCGGTGCAGGCCGTTTTCGCTGGTCAGAGTGTGCCCCCGGCGCGATTCGAACGCGCGACACCCGCTTTAGGAGAGCGGTGCTCTATCCCCTGAGCTACGAGGGCCTGTGCCGGTATCGCTGCAGCTCAACCGGCCTTCGGTCGGATCCTAGGCCACGGTCGAGGCTGTCGGCTTTGTGTCGGGTGCCCCTTGCGTGCCCTTCGGCTCCGACCCGAGCTTACCGGTCACAGTGTCGCGACCTCCACCGACATCCTGGCGGCCGGGTCGAGCAGCGCAGCAGGTGTGCAGATACGCCCTGAATGACAGCTGGAGCGAGGTTCTGTCAGCTCGGCAGGGTGAGCTGCCAGGAGACGCCGAAGCGGTCGTTCACCCAGCCGAACCTGGCGCTGAAGCCGTACTCGCCGAGCGGCATCAGCGCCTGTCCGTCGGTCGACAGGGCGCCGTAGAGTCGCTCGATCTCCTCGACCGTGGCGCACTGGACGTAGAGCGACATCGCCGGGGTGAAGCTGAACTGGTGGTGCACCGCGCTGTCGATGCACATGAACTGCTGGCCCGCCAGGGTGAGGATCGCGTGCTGCACGGTGCCTTCGGGCCCTGGTTCGCCGGCGCCGTAGCGGGTGATGCTGGTGATCTCGCCGTCGTCGAACAGCGACGTGTAGAAGGTCATGGCCTCCTCGGCGCGACCTTCGAACATCAGGAATGTGGTGATCTTCTGCTGCCCGGTGGTGACCACGCCAGCCTCCGAATTTCATGCGCCCGGTAAGTGTCCGGCAGCCTACCCAGAGACACCGACAACATCCGCCTGTCCCGCGTGGCGCGGCAGAACGGGGTGGTGTGGCAGAACGGCGCGGAGCGGTCAGGTGGGCAGTTCGGCGATCCGGCGCAGGATGTGGTCGGCCTGCGGCCCGTTCATGCCGAGCTGAAGAGCCTGCCCGTACGCCTCCCGCGCCTCCCCGGCCCGTCCGAGCCGGTGCAGCAGCTCGCCGCGGCTGGCGTGCCACCACGGATAGTCGGCCAGCCCGTCGATCGCGTCGACCAGGGCGAGTCCGGCGGCCGGGCCGTCGCGTTCGGCGACCGCCGCAGCCCGGTTGAGCGCAACGACCGGGGTGTCCTGTACCCGCAGCAGTACGTCGTACCAGGAGATCACCGCGTCCCAGTCGGTGTCGGCGTACGTGGCTGCCAGCGCGTGGCACGCCGCGATCGCGGCCTGCACGACGTAGCGGTCCGGCCGGTCCGGGGTGCGCCGCAGCGCGGTACCGACCAGGGTGACGCCTTCGGCGATCTGCCGGGCGTCCCACCGGGTACGGTCCTGCCCGGCGAGCAGCACCAGCCGACCGGCACCGTCCAGCCGGGCGGCGCGGCGCGAGTCGTGCAACAGCAGCAGCGCGAGCAGGCCCAGTACGGTCGGCTCGTCGGGCATCAGCTCGTGCAGCAGCCGACCGAGCCGGACCGCCTCGTCGGCCAGTGCGACCCGCACCAGGTCGTCGCCTGTGCCGGCGGCGTAGCCCTCGTTGAAGATCAGGTACACGGTGGCGGCGACCCCGGCGAGCCGGTCCGGCAGTTCCTCCGCGGCCGGCACCCGGTACGGGATCCGGGCCTGCTGGATCTTGCGCTTGGCCCGGGTGAGCCGTTTGGCCATGGTCGCCTCGGGCACCACGAGCGCGCGGGCGACCTCGGTGGTGGTCAGCCCGCCGAGGGTACGTAGCGCCAGTGCGACCTGAGCCTCCAGCGACAGGGCCGGGTGGCAGCAGGTGAACACCAGGCGCAGCAGGTCGTCCCGGACGACCTCGGGCGGCTCGGGCGTCGGGTCGCTGAGCGTCATCGCCTGCGCCTCCTTGCCGGAGCGCCGTGCCTCCCGCCGGATGATGTCCACGGCCCGGCGTTTCGCGGTGACCAGCAGCCAGGCCCGCGGGTTGTCCGGTACGCCGTCGCGCGGCCAGGTTTCCAGTGCGCGTACGACGGCGTCCTGCGCGACGTCCTCGGCGAGCTGGACGCTTCCGGTGACACGGATCAGGGTGGCCAGTACGCGGGTGCGTTCCTCGCGTACCAGCCGTGCGACCGCGTCACCGGCAGCCATGGTCCCCGTCGTCCGCCGTACCGTCGACCGGTCAGAAGGTCAGTACGGGGCGGACCTCGACGGCACCGTCCCAGGCGGCGGGGATCTTCGCGGCGACCGCGACGGCCTCGTCCAGGTCGGCGCATTCCAGTACGTAGTAGCCGGTCAACGCCTCTTTGGTCTCCGCGTACGGGCCGTCCGAGGTGATCACGTCGCCGCCCTTGCCGCCGGAGACCCGTACGGTCGTCGCGGAGGAGGTGGGGTACAGCACGTTGCCGCCCTTGATGACGGCTTCGGCGGCCTGACCGAATTCGGCGTAGTCGCCCATCGCTCCGGCGTGCTCCGGCTGGCTCCAGTCGACGTCCGGGGTGTAGACGAGTGCGAGGTAGGTGGGCATGGCTTCTCCTTGGGCCCCGGGTCGGCGCTGGTCGCCGACCTTCATCCTAAGGACGAACGGCCGCGGCCGTTCTGGACACCGGGAACCGGAGAATTTTCCGCCGGCTCCGTGGCGCGGCACGCCACCCGGTCGGCCGGCGGAACTGGCGAACCGTCAGTACGACAGGCCGTTGATCTGGTAGTGCATCACCCGGTAGTTCTGGTTGTCGTACCACTGGCTGACGCAGACGTGGAAGTTGTCGAAGGTCGAGCCGGGGATGATGAAACCGCCGTACGGGCTGGCCACCGCATTGCCGCCCTCGGCGCCGGGCACGGTCGGCACGATGATGGTCTGTTCCGGGGTGGTGTACAGGTTCGAGGTGGGCAGCGGGAACACCTGCGCGCGGATGCCCAGCGCGTCCATGTTCAGCCAGGTGAACGCGTACTGCCCGCCCATCGCGCGGAAGCAGATCTCGCCCCATCGACGCGGTCCGCTGATGCTCGTCGGGTAGTTGCCCCAGGCCCAGTTGCCGTTGGCGTAGCCCCACGGCTGGTACGCGGCCGGGTTGCCGAGCTGGTTCTGCGGCACCCGGTGCAGCAGCAGATCCGAGGTGACGTCCCGGTTGAACACCGTAGAGAGGACGTAGCAGTAGCCGTCGTCGGCGACCGCGTACGTCTTCTGCTGGAACTGCCCGTTGTACTGGTTGCCGGGCCACTGGCACAGGTACTGCCAGGTTTCGCCGTTGTCGTCGGAGCGCCAGAAGTCGGAGTGGTCGGTCTGGTAGATGACGCCGCGCATGAGGTGCATGTACATGCTGCCGCCGACGGTGAACACGTCGGACGGGATGGCGGTGGTGCCGCCGGTGTGTCCTTCGGGGACCAGGCCGTTGGCGTGTGCGCCGCCGACGCTGCCGTCGATGACCAGTGAGCCGAGGTCGCTGCTGCTGGAGCGGAGGCCGACGGGGGCGCGCCAGTCGGGTCCGCCGACTCCGCCGCCGTCGAAGGTGTCACCGCAGACCAACAGCATGGTGCCGTTCGGGCACCGGGCGGGGATGCCGAGGTCGGTCCAGGGTGCGGCGAAGCCGCCGGTCTCGGCGGGTCCGGTGAGGTTGCGGACCTTGAATCCGGTGACGAAGTCGAGGTGCATGCTGGCGGCGTCCGCCGTGCCCGGTACGGCGGCTGCCGCGCCGGCGCCGGCGGCGAGCCCGAGCCCGAGCCCGAGCCCGCAGGAGCGTACGGCGGCTGACACCGAGTTCGCCGAGCGTTCGGCGTTGTGCTGATCTGGCCATGATGGGCTCCTCGGCCGGGCGGGATCGTACGGGGTGTGTGGCAACGTCGATTCCGCGCAGAGCTCCACTATCGGGCATTCGGTGTGGACCAGGCAAGACCTCGACATCATGCCCGCGCAGACAGAAGCCGGCACCGGATGCAGGTCCGGTGCCGGCGTCGTTCCTGCGTCGGGTGCCGGTAGGGGCTAGCCGACGCGGCCGTAGCCGCTGATCGGCATCGAGTTCACGCCGGCCTTCTGCACCGGCTGGCCCTCGGTCGGTGCGTGGATCACCGTGCCGTTGCCGATGTAGATGCCGACGTGGTTGGTGTTGTAGTAGAACACCAGGTCGCCGGGCTGCAGGTCGCCTGCGTTGATCCGGTGGGTGGCGTTGAGCTGCGCGTTGGTGTTGTGCGGCAGCGAGTAGCCGGCCGCCGACCACGCCGCCATCGTCAGGCCGGAGCAGTCGTAGGTGTCCGGGCCGGCCGCGCCGTACTTGTACGGGGCGCCGAGCGCGTTCCAGGCGTACGCGACGGCCTTTCCGGCGCTGCCCGGGATCTCCGGCGGCGGGCCGTAGTTGCCCCGCGACGCGGTCTGTCACCGGCTCGCCGTAGGCCTGGACGCGCAGGTTCCGCAGTTTTTGACGTCCTTGTCCAGTCTCGACTTCTTCGCCCGCCAGGTCCTTCTTCTGCTTGTTCTGCCGCGCGATGGTCTGGTCGAGCTTGTTCTTCTGCGCGTCCAGTTCCTTCTTCGCCTTGACCAGTGCGGAGATCTGCTCGGACTGTGAGCGCGCCATCTGGTTGAGCAGCGACATCGAGTCGAGCATGGTGGAGGCGGAGCCGTTGGTCAGTACGGAGTTGAGCGCGCTGGCCTTGCCGCCCCGGTAGGCCGCGGCGGCCATGGTGCCGACCTTGCGTTGCGCGGCGTCGACCTTGACCTTCAGCGGCTTGATCTTGCGCTCGAGTTTCGCGGCGCTTCTTCTTGCTGCGCCGACAGGTCGGTCAGGACCTTGTCGTACTTCTCGACGGATTTGTTGAATTCCTGCGACTTGGACTGGATCTGCTTGTCCAGTTCGCCTCGGACGGCGTCGCGTGCGCCGGCATCCCGAGGACGAGCAGGGCCAGTACCGACAGGGCGGCGAGCGTCGCCACGGTGATGGCTCGAAGCGACGTCGGCGCGATACGGGTGGCAGGCACCGGTTGTCGGCTCCTTCTTCCTCGACCGCCGTTCGGAGCTCGCGACGAGGTTCGGGCGGGAGGAAGGGTTCGCCCTACCGCGGCCCGGGGGTGGGGTCGCGGATTCACCTCGGGAATGCTCCGGAAGACCGAAACGGTACGGGCCGGTCCGGCTCGATGTTCGGTGTCGTGGCGGTGTCCACCGGTGTCACCCTCGGGCAGATGACAGACATCCGGGTAGACGGTGAGTCACATTAGAGAAAGCCGTCACAAGGAAGCAAGTCGCACTCCGCGAGTCGGACAAGAAACACCGAGGGTGACGTCTCTTTGCTCACGGGGGACTCCGTACCGTCATGGGTATACGGTAGGGGGGTAGGGTAGTTGGAGACGGCACGGTGCCGGGAACAGGAGACGTACGCCATGGCTCGCCACGGGTACAGCGACGACAAACAGGCACTGCTCGGCCGACTGCGCCGCATCGAGGGACAGATCCGTGGTCTGGAACGGATGGTCGACGAGGACACGTACTGCATCGAGATCCTGACCCAGATCTCGGCCGCCACCCGCGCGCTGCAGTCCGTCGCGCTCGGCCTGCTCGACGGCCACCTCTCGCACTGTGTCGCCGAGGCGACGGCGCAGGGCGGCGACACGGCCGACGCGAAGATCAAGGAAGCATCCGAGGCGATCGCCCGCCTGGTCCGTTCCTGACCCACACGACACCCCACAGAAGGAGACACATGACCACCCAGAGCTTCACCGTCACCGGCATGACCTGCGAACACTGCGTCAACGCGGTGAGCGGGGAACTCAGCTCCCTGACCGGCGTCGAAGCGGTCCGGGTCGACCTGGCCACCGGGCAGGTCGACGTCGACGTGACGCAGCCGTTGGACACCGCGGACGTCCGGGCCGCCATCGACGAGGCCGGCTACCAGCTCGGCTGACCGACCCGTACCGCGACGGCCGGTGCGGCGTTCCATCAGTAGCAGGAGGCGAAAGATGACCGGCACGATCTCACCGCGCACCGTCGAACTTCGGATCGGCGGTATGACGTGTGCGTCCTGCGCGGCCCGGATCGAACGCAAGCTCAACCGGATGGATGGCGTCACAGCCACGGTGAACTTCGCCACTGAGACGGCGCGGGTGGACTTTCCGGCCACGACCGGGGTCGACGATCTGGTCGGCACCGTACGGGCCACCGGCTACACCGCCGAGCCGACACCGCCGCCGTCGCCGGTGACATCGGAGGCTCCGGGCGCCGGAGTCCCGTCGGCCGACGAGGTCGAGCGGGTCACCGCGGAACGGTCGCTGCGTACCCGGCTGATCGGCTCGGCGCTGCTGACCGTCCCGGTACTGCTGTTGGCGATGATCCCGCCGCTGCAGTTCAACCACTGGCAGTGGCTGGCGCTGACCCTCGCCTCCCCGGTGGTGACCTGGGGTGCCTGGCCGTTCCACCGGGCCGCGCTGGTCAACCTGCGGCACGGTGCAGCGACCATGGACACCCTGGTCTCGCTCGGCGCGACGGTGTCGTACGTGTGGAGCCTGTGGGCGCTGTTCCTCGGTGGCGCGGGCGGGGAACACCTGCGGATGAGCATGCGGCTGCTGGCCGCCGACGCCGGTTCGGCTGGCGACCACCTCTACCTGGAGGTCGGTGCCGCACTGACCACATTCCTGCTGGCCGGGCGCTACTTCGAGGCCCGCGCCAAGCGACGCGCCGGATCCGCACTGCGCGCACTGCTGGAACTGGGCGCCCGCGACGTCACCGTGCTGCGCGACGGCGCCGAACGCACCGTGCCGATCGGTCAGCTCGCCGTCGGCGACGAGTTCGTGGTCCGGCCGGGGGAGAAGATCGCCACCGACGGGCAGGTGGTGTCCGGCACCAGCGCGGTGGACGCCAGCATGCTGACCGGAGAACCCGTACCGGTGGAGGTCCGGCCCGGTGACGACGTGGTCGGCGCCACCGTCAACTCCGGCGGCCGGCTGGTCGTGCGCGCCACCCGCATCGGCGCCGACACCCAGCTGGCGCAGCTGACCCGGCTGGTCACCGAGGCCCAGAACGGCAAGGCGGCGGTACAGCGGCTCGCCGACCGGATCTCCGCGTACTTCGTCCCGGCGGTGCTGCTCATCGCGCTCGGCACCCTGGTGGCCTGGCTGCTGCTCGGCTACGGTGCCGCGGCGGCGGTCACCGCCGGGGTGGCCGTACTGATCGTGGCCTGCCCGTGTGCGCTGGGGCTGGCGACGCCGACGGCGCTGCTGGTCGGTACGGGTCGCGGCGCGCAGCTGGGCATCCTGATCAAGGGCCCGGAGGTACTGGAGTCCACCCGGCGCATCGACACCGTCGTACTGGACAAGACCGGTACGGTCACCACCGGCCGGATGACGCATACCGGCACCGTCGCGGCGCACGGCGAGGCCGTCGATGTCGTACTGCGGCTCGCCGGTGCGGTGGAGCACGCCAGCGAACACCCGATCGGCCGGGCGCTGGCTGCGGCTGCGGCGAAGTCCGGTCCGCTGCCGGACGCCACCGACTTCGAGGCGCTGCCCGGCCTCGGTGCGGCGGCCACTGTGGACGGTCGGCGGGTCGTCGTGGGCCGGGCCGCGCTGTTTGTCCAACAGGGACTGGCTGTGCCTGCGGAGGTGTCCGGTGCGGCCGGGCAGGCCGGCGCGTCGGGTGCCACCCCGGTGCTGGTGGGCTGGGACGGCGCGGCGCGGGGCGTGCTGGTCGTCTCCGACACCCTCGCCGAGGGTGCCGCCGACGCGGTCGAGGCGTTGCGGGAGCTGGGATTGCGGCCGGTGCTGCTCACCGGCGACCACCCGGCGGCGGCCCGTACCGTCGCGGCGGAGCTGGGTATCGACGAGGTGCACGCCGAGGTGCTGCCGGCCGACAAGGTCGCGGTCGTACGCGGGCTGCAGGAGTCCGGCGCGACCGTGGCGATGGTCGGCGACGGGGTCAACGACGCCGCCGCGCTGGCCGCTGCGGACCTGGGTATCGCGATGGGTACCGGTACGGACGTGGCGATCGAGGCCAGTGATCTGACGCTGGTGGGTGGTGATCTGCGGGCCGCGACGGATGCGATCCGGCTGGCCCGGCGCACCCTGGGCACCATCCGGGGCAACCTGTTCTGGGCGTTCGCGTACAACGTGGCCGCGTTGCCGTTGGCGGCGCTGGGCCTGGTCACTCCCGTGCTGGCCGCTGCCGCGATGGCGTTCTCCAGCGTGTTCGTGGTGTCCAACAGCCTGCGCCTGTTCAGTTTCCGTTCCGTACGTTCCTGACCGGCACCGGGTGTCATCCACCGTGCGCAGCATGCGGCCAGGTGGTACGGCGGTGTCCATTGAGTGGTCCGCCAGTGGCGTGACGTTGACCAGGCAGGTCGCGGTCGGACCGCCCTGGGGGCGGCGCCGGCTCGCTCGCGATGGGTACTCTGCGCGCGTCGATCCGGTTCGGGCTGCGTGGAGGTCATCGATGTACAGGCTTCTGCGTCCCGTCGCGGTGCTGGCGTTGCTCGCGGTCCCGATCGTCTCCTGCTCCAGTGCCCAGCCGCCGCCCACGTTCAGCGGCGTGCGCACCTCCAGCATCGGCATCGGGACGTGGATGTCGGCCGGCACCGGCATCGACGACGACATGGACATGCATCGGCTCGGGGGTGCCGAACTGAACGGGCCGCACTACACCCTGGGCCTCGCGTGGACATCGAGCGGTACGACACTCAGCAGCGCCGACGCCCGGGAGTTGAACACCTCGCCGGTGCGTGCCCCGAAGGGCAGCGGGCTGGTGGTCGCCGAGGTCGATGCCTCCGACACCTACGCCGCGTATGACGGGGGTCATGTCGAGGTGAGCGTCACGGTCGCCGGAAACGCGACGCCCGTACGGGGGCTTCCGCTTGCGCCGCAACCGAACAGCCCGTACGCCTCGCACAGCGCGGCCATCGTGGTCAGCGCGCCACACGGCGCCCCGGTACGGTTGCGCGCCACCGACGCCGGCCGTACCGAGGAACTCGACCTGCGTACCGGCAAGGTCCTGGTGGACAGCTACGACATGCGGCAGAGCCGTACCCTCACCTGGTCCGGGTCCACCGCCGTGCAGTACGACTACGACGGTGTCCCGTATCGAGGGCGGCTCACGGCCGGGATGCCCAGCCCGGACGTCGGGTCGGCGACCGCGGTGGCATCGTTGACCAGCTACACACCCGACCTCAAGTGGGCGCCGAAGGGCTCCATGATCCTGCTGGTGCCGGCGCCGGGTCTCAGCGGCGACAACATGATGTACGGGCGGCTGCACGAGGAGTTCGACGACCGTACGGTCTTCACGTTCCGCACCGCGGACGGCAGGACGGTACGCGCCCAGCACAATCCGCGTGACCTGCGGCTGCTGCCCGCATCCGTCGACGGTGACGAGACCCCGGTGTCGTTCCTGGTGCCCGCCGGTACCACTGCCGGCACGGTCACGATGAAGCTGGCCGGGGCGCGGCTCACCGAGGAGAGCGGTGAATCCACCATCCAGCAGCCCAGCGACAAGCGGACGACCGTCTCCTGGGCCAGAGGCCCCGGTCCGTTGACCCTCAAGGTGACCATGAAGTCGTGACCCCCGTGCGATTGGCTGCGTGGCGCTTGAAGATCCGGTCTGAGTAGTCATTCGAGTGAGCGGAACGGCCGGCGCATGAGAGGCGCCGGCCGTTTGCCGTTCGTTCAGAGACCGAGGGTGCCTACAGAAACCTCGCTGACGAACGAGTGCCACGAGCGCGGCGAGACCGTCAGTGCTGGCCCCTCGGGGTCCTTCGAGTCCCGGACCGCGACGATGGCATCGAGGTTGTCGGCCACCTCGACACAGTTACCGGTGGTGCCGCTGCGGGTGCTCTTGCGCCAGCTGGCATGCGCCAACTCAGTCATCGTGTGCTCCTCCGTCACTGTGCGGCGTTGCGGTGGGTCAGGACCATGTCCTGGTAGAAGCGGGGATTCAGGTCCTCTTCGCCGATGCCCAGCTCGGCGAACAGGTCTTTGATCGTGCCGATGGCGTTCGGTACTTCATCGCCGGTCGGTACCAGCGTTTCGACCTCCAGGAACGTGGCATCCCCGACCTCCGGCACGGTGACCAACGTAGCCAGAAAGGTTCGGTTGGCGTGCTGGAACCGGTAGTTGCGGCAGTGCTTCTCGAAGGCGAGGTCGACGACGAACCCCAGTCCGTCGAGGATCTGCTCGATCGCGCGCCGGTCGGCCACAGTCGTCTCGTACTCGGGCTTGGAACCGGACTCGTCATGCACCGCCGCCGTCTTGAACGTCAGTACATGCTGCTCGCCGTCGGGCGAGGCGATGGTGCGTACCCGCAGCTCGGCATCGGCGGCGTCCAGCGAACGGTCCGGCCGCTCGTAGTACGTGTCCCGGTAGACGCTCGGCTCCTCGGCGGCCTTCTGGCGCAGCAGCTCAGCTACCCGGTCCGGTTCCCGTACGTCGACCTTCAGCTCCGCCTCGATCACCGCTGCTCCTTCAGGGTCCGTACAGCGTCGGTGAAGGCGCTCCACGCTGTCGGCTCGACGACCAGCGCCGGGCCGTACGGGTCCTTGCTGTCGCGTACGGCGACGACACCCGCCAGATTGTCGGCGACCTCGACACAGTTGCCGCCGTTGTCGCCGCTGCGGGTGCTCTTGCGCCACCGCGCCTGTAGGAGGTTAGGCATGGTCATGTTGTGTCACCTTCCCGCTGTGCTTTGACCTCCGATTGCGGTCTTAGATGACGCGCTCCGAGGTGCGGAAGAGCTCGGTCAGCATTCTTGTCACGCCGTGGTAGATCGGACCTCTCGGAGACGGCGCCACCTTTGTGATCTCCGATTCGTGGCCCTCCCAGTTCACGTCGAACGATGAAAGGTAGAGGATGTTGTCGACGGCGAAGACGCGCCACACTGGCAGTGTCGTGTACCAGTACAGCTCTACCTGAGCGCCACGCTCGGCGAGTGTTCGCAGGCCGGCTTCCGTTGTGCGGATTCCGCCGTTCATCTGTTCCGCTGACTCGCCGATCTCCTTCGCGCGACGCTCTGCGGCGCGGCACCCGGGCTCCAGCAGCAGAACACGCATCCTGGTTTCCGGCCGCTCTTCGAGCGATGCCCGCAGCAGCGAATTGTTGAGCCCGATCAGCCCGAGACCCCGGACCGCGAGCACATCGATGTGTGCTGCAGAGAGCGTCGCCTGGCGGATCTCCTCGGCGGCCTGCTGCTGTGAGGGAAACACCTGCACGATTTCCCGGTCCGGGAACTGTGGCGCAAGTCCGAACTCTGCGCGCGACTCATCAGGCATGCCCAAACCGTCGGCGATCCGCTCCAGTACGTCAAGCCGATGAACCTGTCGGCGGCCGTTGACGATCTCGTTGACCCGGCTCTGACCCAGCATGCATGCTGTGGCGATCCGTACCTGCGATGCGCCGCCGTAGCGGCGTGCCAGCGAAAACAGCCCTTGAACGTCGCGATCCCGGAGGAGTTTTCGAGTCTCCTCCCGGTGCCATGCTGACGCGGGGATCGTGATCGGTTCGTACCCGGATCGGCCCATGACGCACAATATCTCACGGTGAGATACCCATGTCGAGCTACCGCGTGTGATCGGTTGGCTTCATGCTGAGAAGGCGGTCGCCACTGTCGACCGTGAGCGTCACGAAAGACGAAGTGAGGGCGGCGCGGATGGCGCCGGGCCGCCCTCGGCCCCATCACGCAACCCTTGGAGGACGCGATGAGACTTCCTGAGAGTATCCGGCATCACCAGCTTCAGCATTGCCAGAGAACCCGGCGTGCTGTCGCGTGACGTGGACGAATTTGCCGAGCGTGCGTGAGCCCGATGAGTCGCCCGTGTAGTCGAAGCGACAGGGGAGCGGCCGGAACTGATAGCTGCCAGCCGTTCGCGGTTGGTTTCAGTGATCAAGGGCGCCTGAAGAAACCTCGTTGATGAACGAGTCCCAGGACCGGGGCGAGGCGGTCAGCCTCGGCCCGCCTGGATCCTTCGAGTCGCGAACCGCGACGACGGCCTTCAGATTGTCGGTTACTTCCACGCAGCTGCCAGTGGTCCCGCTGCGGCTGCTCTTACGCCAACGTGCACCAGTCAGCTCAGCCATTGCCCGCTCCTTTGCCACTTCGATGTCAGGTATTCCGCAATCGCACACGCTACACACTGTGTGGCTAAGAACACTCATTGACAGGGAGGTGCTCATGGGTATCAGCACGGCCGACCTCGCTCCGGCGCTGGCGATGCCGGCGGGGCCGAGGCAGTTTGCGCTCGTACTCGATCCGCACGATCCGGAGTACGGCGAGTTCGTGTCCATCTGCCGGCCGAGCAGCCCGGTGCTGTGGTGGGGCGCGGCGTTCAGCACCCGCGCGCTGCTGTACCGGCTCAGCGCCGAAGGCACACCGCAGTACGGCTGCTTCTCCAGCCCGGCGCAGGCGCTGGCCACCTGGCGGCGGGCGTACCCGATCCGCCTCGACTGGCTCTGAGGCGACGGGCCCGTGAACCTGACCGAGATCGTCAGACGGCTCAACCACTACGCCGAACACGAACTGCCGTACGACCAGACCCGGGAACTCGCCGCGGAACTGGCCCGCCGGCACCGTCAGCTCGTACAGCTGATCGGCAACGACAACGCCGGCCGCTTCACCATCGCCGTCCAGCAGCTCGACGCCGCCCGCAAGCTCGCCGGCATGATGCAGCAGCGCCTCGACACCTGCCGTACCGCCGTCCGCGACGCCACCGCACGCCTGCGGTGAGCCGCGCGCCAGACATCAGACCACCAGCAACGGAACGGGCGCGGTGCATCAGCCCTGAGAAAGCCGCACCGCGCCCCGTCCCATCGACGCATGTGGAGAATCCGATGAGACTCACTCAAGACTATCCGGCGCGCGCTGCCGTGGCCCGTGGGCCGGCGGCGTACCCGCAGCGGCGCGCCCGACGCCATCTACGGCGCGGCGCTGCGGCTGGCCGGACGGCGGTGCGCGCCGTGAACACACGCTTCCGGGTGCAGTGGGACGGCGACGGCGACGAGCAGGTACTGGCCTGCGCGTGCCCGATCGCCCGTACCGTGCAGTTGAGATTGCCGGGACGTCAGCAGGTCACCGTCGACGTGGTGACGGCGCGCGCCGTACTGATGTTGTTGTCCCACACCGTTTTCGGTGTGCTCCGGCCGGACGGGCCGTACCTGCGGATCGAGGAACCGGCCGGGGACGGCTGGATCTCGCTGCGGGAGGACCGGTGACCGACTGCCGTTGGTGCGCGCAACCGATCCGGCGGATCTGCGTCGGCAACCGCTACGACTGGGTACACGCCGGCCCGGGCGGCGCCTACCCGTGCCGGGACCGGCTGTCCGGCATGTGCCTGCCCACCCTCGCCGAACCCGCCGCGCCGACAACGGTCATACCGCAGCCCGCTCGGCCGTCCCCGAGGCGCGTGGTTGCCGCGCCGGCACCGGCTCCGGTCGCGCCGAGGCGCGTCGTGGCAGCCCCGGTACGCACTGCGTCCGCGCCGCGATCCGTGGTCGCCGAGTCGGTCCGCGCCGCGTCCGCGCCGCGATCCGTGGTGGCAGCGCCGGTACGCGCGAGCGCGCAATCCGGTCGCCATCGCGCCGGCCCGCGCCCACACCCCGTACCGGGGAACGGTCGGGTACGTTCCGGTCCGCTGCGACCACCGGAGCATCCGGTACGCGCCGCCGCACCGTCGGCGCCGCCGTACCGTCACCGTCTGGCGGCGCTATTAGGGCGATTCGGGCGGCGGCGAGCCACCCGGCAACAGAGCCTGCGCCGCCTGGCCGGCATCACCGGCTGCGCTCAGCGCCCCCTCGCACCTGCCACCGCCGGCGCGGGCACCGCCACTGCGACTGCGACTGCGGACTGCACTGCCACTGCCACTGCCACTGCCACTGCGCATTTTCCCCGAAAGTACATGTTCGTCCGAATCGCCGTATAGGACATTCGGGGAAAATGCACCGCAGGCGGCGTCAGAACGACCATTTTCCCCGAATGTACCTTTCCGCAAAGCGGACTTAACGTCTATTCGGGGAAAATGCTCAAAGGGCGCGCCGGGCCGTGCGTCAGGCCGGTCAGGCCGGTGCGGGCAGCAGCTCGGCGAGTCGGGGAGTGATGCCCCACGTGTCCACAGTGGCCTTATAAGCCGCCACCGCAGCGGTACGGTCCACTGTGGAGTCACGATGTGCGCGCAGCAGCAGATTGCGCGGGGTATGCGCGGAGTCCACGAACTCCACCACCTCCACCCGATACCCCGCCGCCCGCAACAGCTCCGCCCGCAGCGCGTCGGTCAGTACGTCGGCGAACCGCTCGCGCAGGATCGGGTGCGCCACCAATGGTTCCTGCCCGCCCGGCGCCGAAGCCCGGCGCAGCTGGCTGGCCACGTCGTGCTGGCAGCACGGCGCGACCAGCAGGTACGGCGCCTGCCACCGCACCGCGCGGGCGATCGCGTCGTCGGTGGCGGTGTCGCAGGCGTGCAGCGCCAGTACGACATCCGCCGCGTCCACGGAAGCGTCGGCGATGCTGCCGGCCACGAACCGTACCGAATCGGCCCAGCCGAGCCGCCCGGCCAGCCCGGCGTTGCGTTCCCGCTGGTCGGCCCGTAGGTCCACGCCGGTCAACTCGACGTCCAGGCCACGCCGGTCGGTCAGGTACCGGTACGCCGCGAAGCTCAGGTACGCGTTCCCGCAACCCAGGTCCACCACCCGCAACGGCTGCGGCAGCTCGCCGGTCAGGGTGGCGTCCAGCGCGCGCAGGAACGCATCTACCTGGCGGCGTTTGGCCGCATTGCCACCGATCGTGGCGTACAGCGGGTCGTCGGGCGCCAGCAGGTACGACTTGACCCGGTCGTGCCCGGTCGGTGCCTGCTCGCCGGTGCCCGCGGACCGGTGCACCTGCGCGTCGCCGCTCTTCGTGACCCGGAGCTGGACCGTCTGTTCGGTGCCGGACACGTGCCAGTTGCCATACGGCTCGGCGAGCAGTTCGGTGACCGCCTCCTCGGCCGGCGTACCCCAGGCCACGTTGCGGGTGTACGGGCGCTGCCCGTCGTCCTCGCTGATCGACAGGTGCGGCCCGGCGGCCAGGGTGACCGGGCGCAGCTCGACCCGCCGGCTGCGCGGTTGCCCGTTCCGGCGCTTGCCGCTGGCCACCGCCCGGACCAGTTGGCGCGGGTCGGTCAGCAGCAGGCGCAGGTCGGCGAGGGCGGCAGCGAGTGGTTCCGGCACCCGACCAGCCTACGGCGGGCACCCGGCAGCGCCGTACCGGCTCGGAATGCCGGTGCGCCCGGATGTCCGGCGCTGCCAGTATGTGCGCATGCCTGAACGTCTACTTCCACCCTCGGAGACGCTGGTCGCCAACGGGATCACGCTGCGCCGCTGGCGTCGGGCGTACTCCGCGGCGCTGCTGGAATCGGTCCGTGCCTCGCTGCCGCACCTGCGGCCATGGATGCCGTGGGCCACCGCCGACTACGGCCGGGACCAGGTCACCGACTACCTGACCCGCAAGGACGAGGAGTGGGAGGCGGGCCAGACGTTCGACTACGCCATCATGTCGGGTGCGCGGAAGGTCATCGGCAGCGCCGGACTGATGTCGCGGATCGGGCCGGGCCGGCTGGAGATCGGGTACTGGGTCGACGTACGGCACACCGGTCAGGGCGTCGCCACCCGCACCGCCGCGGCGCTGGCCGCCGCCGGGCTGGGCATACCGGGCATCGACCAGGTGGAGATCCACCACGAGGAGGCGAACACCGCGAGCGGTGCGGTCCCACGCAAGCTGGGATTCCAGCGGGTCGACTCGGCACCCCGCGACGGCGGCGGCGTCACCATCATCTGGCGGCTGTCCGCCGCGGACCTGTCCACCAGCCGGATCCCCGACGTACTCGGCCACCGCCGCCACTCCGCGCACTAGGCGCGGCGGCCGGTCGGATGCGCCGTCAGCCGGTGCCGGTACGCCGCCGGTACGCGCGGGTCTTGCTCCGGTTGCCGCAGGTACGCATCGTGCACCAACGCCGGGACGAGTTACGGGACACGTCGTAGTAGGCCCACCGGCAGTCCGTGGCCGGGCAGATCTTGAGCCGGAGCCAGGTGCCGTCGTGGGTGGCGAGACTCACCGCGGCCAGCACCTCGCCGAGCAGTCCGGTCACCCCGCCCGCGGTGGGCGCGGGTCGGGCGGTGCCATCCGGGGCGAACCGTACGGCCAGCGGCACCCGGGCGGCGAGCGCGTCCAGCGTGCCGCGGTCCCGGTCCGTACCGTCGTGGTGGGTGTCGACCTCGGCGCGCAGCTCGGTGCGCACCGCGCGGGCCAGTTCCAGATCGGCGGCGGTGGCCGTGTCGTCGGCGAACCCCTCACCGGTGAGCCAGCGCCGGAACGTGCCGAGATCGGCCAGTTCGTCGGTCTGCGCCTCGGCGTCCACGGAGTTGAGGAAGGACTCCACCGTACGCAGCGCCGCCGGCGTGGTCACGGTCATCGGACATCACCTCTCGACACCATTGTACGAATCTCGCTGGTCACCGACAGCCCGCCGGACGGCCCAGGTGCCCCGCCGGGCAGCAGCGCCACCAGAGCCGCGCCGTAGCATCGGCGGCGTGGCCACTCCTCCGCTGCTGGAACTCGTCGGTGTCAGCCGGATGTACGGGGAACGACAGGCACTCGAGCCGGTCGACCTGAGCGTCCGGGCCAAACGCTGCGTCGTACTGCTCGGCGCCAACGGATCCGGGAAGTCGACGCTGCTGCGGATCGCCTGCGGCCGGGACAAGCCCAGCACCGGCACCGTACGCCTCGGCGGGATACCGCTCAACGAGCAGGACATCCGGGCCCGTACCCAGATCGGGGTGGTCGGCGACAGCGTCGGCTACTACCCGGATCTGACCGTCGCCGAGCACCTGCACCTGGTCGCCGTCGCGCACGGTGCGGGCGACCGGGCCGACGACCTGGTCGCCACCGCGCTGGAGGACTGCCGGCTCACCGACCACGCCGACGCGCTGCCCGGCTCGCTGTCCAGCGGGCAGACCCAGGCGATGCTGCTCGCCGCGGTACTGGTCCGACCACGCAAACTGCTCGTACTCGACGAACCGGAACAACGCCTCGACCCGGCCGCGCGGGACTGGCTGGCCGGCGTACTGGCCGCCGAGAAGAAGACCGGCACCGCACTGCTCATCGCCACCCACCACACCGACCTGGCCGCCGCCGTCGCCGACCGGGTCGTGGTGCTGCGGGACGGGGAGATCGTCGCCGACGGCGGCCCGGACGAGGTGCTCGCCGGTGCCATCGCCTGAACCGGACAGCGACACCATCACCGACGCCGTCGAGCAACCCGTTGCCGGGGTCGACGGAGAAGCCGACACCGGGACCGTCGCCGCCCGTACCCGGGACACCTTCGCGCTGCTGCGCCGACTGCGCCGGGCGCACCGGCGGGAACAGGCCAGCAGCGTGGCCTTCACCGCGTACGTGTCGGTGATCGCGCTGTTCGTCTACGGCGGCCTGCTGCTGCCCTGGCTGCGGCGCCTCTCGCACGCCCAGCACCACTCCCAGCACGCCGACCGGCTGCTCGCCGCGGCACCCCCGGCGCTGGTCGCGGTCGTCCTGCTGCTCCTGCTCGCGGTACTGCGCGACGCCCTGTGGCGCGGCCCGGTCACCCTGCCGCTGCCCTCCGCCAGCTGGCTGCTGCCGCTGCCCATCGACCGGGGCCGGCTGCTGCGCCCCCGGCTACGGGTCCAGCTCGTCCTCGGTACCGGCGGCGGCGCGGTGCTCGGCGCGGTACTGGCCGTCGTACTCGCCACCGGCGGCGCAACCAGCCACGGGTTCTGGCCGCTGCTCGGCAGCGCCGTACTGTCCTTCGCGGTCACCGGGCTGCTCGCGGTCGGCGCCGCCACGCTCGTCGAGCGCTACCCCGGTGCCGGCCGGCTGGTCCGGCTGCTCGCCCCGGCCGTGGTCACCGTCGCGCTGGCGCTGGCCGTACAGAGCGGGCTGAGCTGGACCGGACACGACCTGGCGCTGCTGGCAACGGTGGAAACCTGGACCGGGCCGTGGGGCTGGGCCGTCCAGCCGGTACTCGCCGGCACCGGCCACCCGGGCGCCGGCTGGCCCGTCGCGCTCGCCGGCCTCGCCGTACTGGCCGTCGTGCTGGTGGCGCTCGCCGTACGGGTCTGCGCCAGCATCCCGGGCAGCACCATCCGGGCCCGCGCACGCTCCATGAGCGGTGTCAGCACCGGCCTCACCACACTCAACCCGCGCGCCGCGGCACTGGAGGTACGCGCCGCGCGCAGCAGCCCGGTACGCGTACTGCGGCTGCCCCGACCGCACCACGCCGGGCTGGTCGTACCGTGGCGCGACGCCACCGCGCTGGTCCGTACGCCATCCCGACCGGCCTGGGCCGCCGTACTCACCGCAGTCGGTTTCCTGCTCATCGCGCTGTCGGTCACCGCGAACGGGCTGTACCTGTCCCTGGCGCTGCTGGCCGGCGGGCTCGTCGCCGGCTACCTCGCCGTCACCCAGCTCACCGAACCGGCCCGGCTCGACGCCGACGACCCGACCCGCGCCGGGCACCTGCCGTACCCGTTCGACCGGCTGGCGCTGCGGCACGCGATCGTGCCGCTGGTGGTGGCCGGCGTACTCGCCGAGGTCGGCGCCGGTGTCGGTGCCGCACTGACCGGCTCGCCCGTACCGCTGCTGCTGCCCTTGGTGGCCGTACCGGCACTGGTGGCCGCGGCGCTGGTCAGCGCGTACCGGGGTCCGGTTCCGGGTGCGGTGATGCTCGGCATGGAGACCCCGGCCGGCAACACCGGCCTGCTCAACGTGCTCGGCTGGTACGCCGCCGGCCCGCTGGTCGCCGTCGTACTCCTGCTGCCCCCGATGCACATCGTGGCCGGCGCGCACGCCACACCCGGAACCCTGGTCAACTACGTCCTGTGGGGACTGGCCGTCGCCGCGATCCTGACCTTCTGGGCACAACGGCGGGCCACCGCACGGGTCGCCGACAGCCGCCCCGAACCGGACGCCAGCTGAGCCGTGCCCGGGTCGGTGCGCCCGGCCCCGGTCGGTCAGCGTTTGGCCGCCACGTCCAGGATCTCGTCGTAGACGGTGGGATCGTAGGACAGTACGACCGGGAACCCGGTGCCGCTCTTGGTCGTCCACCGGACCTCGACGCCCGGGTTGTGCCACTCGCCGCCGTCCGGCAGGTACACGTGCGGGCTGCCCTGCACCTCCCAGTCCTTCCCGGTACGCCACTGGGTGACGACCTCCGCGCGCCCCGACCCCAGCTTCAACGCCTTGGTCAGCGCCTCCACGTTGACCTTCGGACAGTTGGCGGCCACGTCGAGGATCACCGGCAGCAGCGTGATGCACCGGCTCTCCGCGAACATCGCCCGCCGCAGTGCGGCGTCCAGCTCGTCGCTCGCCGCCAGGCCACCCACCTCCGGACGCTTCGCGGCCTGTACCGCCTCCAGCGCCAGCAGCGTCGACACCGGCCACTCACATTCCGGCCGTTGCCACACCTGCCAGTCCAGGCTGGGTTCCAGGCCGCCGACCACGGCCACCTCGGCATCCAGCGTCCGTTTCGGCGTGGGTCGCTGGTTCACCAGCTCCAACGGGAACGCCCGCAGGTCGATCCGGACCCCGGTGAGTCCCCGGCGCTGCCGGGCACGACGCAGCCCGTGCAGGGTCAGACTCGCCCACGGGCAGGCGATGTCCGCGTACACGGTCAACACGCCCGGACCCGTGGTGAACTCGGGCAGTCTGCGCGGCACTGTGTCTCCTGGTGGTCGGCGGCTCCGGCGCACAGCATGACCGCCCGTCGGTGAAGATGCGACCCGGGGGGGCGTCTGGGCTTTCCCGCCGGTACGGACGGTGTCCGCGCCGCCGCCGCTGGTGGACAATCCAAGCCAGACGGTGGGAGGTGTCGGATGGAGCGGCTCGAGCCTTTCCTTGTGGTGGGAATCGACGGGCAGGAGGCCTCTGCGGCGGCACTGCGCTGGGCGGTCGCCGAAGCCTGGGCGCACCGGGCCAGGGTGATCGCGGTACACGCCTTCACCGAACCGGTCATCAGTGACGTGACCATGCTTCCGCCGGACGCCCTGCAACATGCGCACGACGCGCACGAGGCGGCCAGCCAGTGGCGGGACGAGGCGCTCGCCCAGTTGCCCGAATACCCGGAGGCGCGGGTCGAGGTGCAGGTACGGCTCGGCCCGGCCGGACCGGCGCTGACCGAGGCGGCCAGCGGGGCGCACCTGCTCGTGGTCGGCAGCCACGGGCACCACCCGCTGCACCGCCTGGTGTACGGATCGGTCAGCCACTACTGCGTCGGCCACGCCCCATGCCCGGTGGTCGCGGTTCCCTGCCGGGGAGCGTGACGGCATACCGACCCGGCCGGCACCGCTGGGCGCGACGCTGCGCCGGGTCGAGCGGGGGTCAGTCGAGGGTGCGGGACTCGCCGATGGCCAGGTCCCAGAGTCCGGTGCGGGGGCGGCCCGTGTCCGCCCAGGCGGCGCGGATGCGGGTGAGTGGTTCGATGACCGGTTCCGAGGTCATCGCGAACGTGCCCCAGTGCATGCCGGCCAGGTGTGTGGCGCCCAGGTCGGTGCAGGCGCGTACCGCCTCCTCCGGGCTCATGTGCAGCGGCTTCATGAACCAGCGCGGGTGGTAGGCGCCGATCGGCAGCATCGCCACGTCGATGCCCGGGTACGCCGCCGCGATGCGGCCGAACCAGTGCCCGTAGCCGGTGTCACCGGCGAAGTAGAGTCGCCGCCCGGTCGGGCCGGTGAACACCCATCCGCCCCACAGGCTCCGGCAGGAGTCGTTGAGGCCGCGGCGGCTCCAGTGGTGCGCCGGTACGAAATCGAACCGTACGTCGCCGATCGTGGCCGATTCCCACCAGTCGAGTTCCCGTACGGACCGGAAGCCGCGGCGGCGGAACCAGTAGCCGAGGGCACCCGGCACCAGGATCGGGGTGTCGCGGGGAAGCCGCCGGATCGTCGGTGCGTCCAGGTGGTCGTAGTGGTTGTGGCTGATCACCACGGCGTCGACGTGCCGCAGGTCGGCGAACGCCACGCCGGGCGGTACGTACCGGGGTCGGACGCCGGGGATGCGCCGGGACCACACCGGGTCGGTGAGTATCCGCAGGCCACCGATCTGTACGACGAAGGTGGCGTGACCGACCCAGGTGAGGGAGGTCTGTTCGGCGGAGACGGTGGGCAGGCCGTCCCGGCGTACCGGGATACGGTCGGCATCGTCCGTGCCGGACCAGGGTGCGGCGGTACGGGCCAGCCGGGCCAGGTCGCCGACGCTGGGCAGCGGATCGGTGAGCCGGTCGGCGAAGCTGGCCGGCCAGGCCCGGCCGCCGTGGAACCGGCGACCTTCGTCGATGGCCCGACGTACCCGCCGCGTACTGAAGACCATCGCGCGTCCTTCCGTGAAGGGCCGGCACCCGCATCCATGGTGCACCGCGCCGGCCCGGCCGGTTAGGCTCGCTCTGTATCGCGCTGACACGACAGGAGTACGCAGGTGGGTGACGACCGTGACCGCGAGGTCGACCTCGACGACGATCTGACCATCCTGCCCGATCAGACCAGCGACGACACCGACGCCGGCTGGGGCGAGACCAGGCAGGACAACGATCAGCGTCTGCTGGAGAACCGACCGCCGCACTGGGGCTGACCACCGATCCGGCCATGCCGGCAGACAGAACCGGTCAGGTACGGATGCCGACGGGTTCGCCGACCACCGGCACCTCGGCGGTGCAGAAGGAGCAGCGCCGGGCCGCGGCGGGGATGCTGGACAGGCATTCCGGGCAGTCCCGCTTCGGGCTCTCCACGTCCTTGGCCGGGAAGAACCGCTTCATCACCTTGTTCAGCGGCAGGACCACCAGGAAGTAGATCACCGCGGCGAGGATCAGGAACGAGATCACCGCGTTGATGAACACGCCGTAGTGGAACGTGCTGCCGTGCAGCTTGAAGCTCAGCTTGCTGAAGTCGTGCTGGCCGCCGATCGCCGCGATGAGCGGTGTCAGTAGGCCGCTGACCAGCGAGTTCACCACGGCGGTGAACGCCGCGCCGATCATGATGCCGACCGCGAGGTCGACGACGTTGCCACGCAGGATGAAGTCCCGGAACCCCTTGAGCACCTGTCCTGCTCCTTTCCTGTCACAAGAGCCGATGCGGCACGCTAGCGCACCGCCGGAGGTGCACGTGCATCCGGACGGACAGCATCAATGCGGACGGACGGTGATGCCGATCCGGGTGTCCGGGTCGTCGGCGCCGGCGACCAGCCGGGCGTCGCGCTCGCTCATCGCCAGGTAGAGCAGGGACCCGCCCTCGGTCTCCACCGCCGCGCGGGACGGCCGGGGAAGCACCAGGACATCCCGTACGAGGGTCTGCGCGTGACCGGACGTGCCGCGTGCGGAGGTCAGGTCGATGTGGTCGCCGGGCCGGACAAGACCGTCCACCCCGGGCTGACTGATCCGTACGGGTACGCCGACCTTGCCGGCCGGGATCACCGACGGACTGGCGACCGGGCCAGCTGACCGGGCGGTACTGACGCAGCGTGTCGCTTCGGCCGGTCGGGCGGCACCGGTCATCAGCACCCCGCCGGCCAGTACGAGAAGCAGGGTGGCCAGGCCCGCGCGCAGCAACCGGCTGCGTCGTCGCCGGGTCCACCGCACCGGGTCGAGCCGGTCGGCCCCTCGGCGCCTGCTGCGCCCGGTGGTGTTGCGGCGCCCACCGGGCAGTGCCTGATCGTCCACGACAGCTCCCTTCGCTGCCGTGGACCGTATGCGGGAATCACGGGAGTGACACCCCGGCGCACGCTGCCTGTGGACAACCGGCGGCGGCCTGTGGACAACCACATCGGGTGGCCCGTCGGCGTGCTAAAGCTGGAGCGTCGTGTCGGCCGGACTGCGCTTCGCCGGTGGGTTTCGCCAGTGGGTCAGGAGCTGCTGCTGGAGACCTTGCCGGACGAGCCGGACTTGCTGCCCGATCCCGAGGAGGAGCCGGACGGCTTGGAGCCCGACGAACTGGACCCGGAGCCGGATCCCGACGAACCGGAACCGGAGGAGCCGGATTCCGACGAGCCGCTGGAACCCGAGGAACTACCCGACGAGGAACTGTCGCCGCTCTTGCTGCCGGAGTCGCCCGAACCGTTCTTGGGCTTGTCCGAGCCGGATCCGGACGAACTGGTCGAGCCGGAGCGGGAGTCGGTCCGGTAGAAGCCCGAGCCCTTGAACACGACCCCGACCGCCGAAAAGACCTTCCGCAGCCGGCCACTGCAGCTGGGGCACTCGGTGAGCGGTCCGTCGGTGAACGCCTGGACCGCTTCGAGCTGGTGGCCGCACTCGGTGCATGCGTACTGGTAGGTGGGCACCCTTGCCTCCGCTGGCACTCTCTCTTCTTGAGTGCTAATCATCCGCCATCGCCACCCCTGCCGTCCACCCGGGGTGTCCAGGTAGACATCTCACCTGCGCGTCGAAACGTCAACCCGTTGGCGAGTACGACGGTTCCCGGTCCGGCCGCACCTCGTCCATCACCGACGCCCCACCTACCACTGCGCATTTTCCCCGAATTCCCGTTAGGTCCTCTTTGGTGCCGCAGACATTCGGGGAAAATGCACCAGACAGCGCGGCATGAGGGTCATTTTCCCCGAATGTACTGATCCGCAAAAGGTACATAACGCCCTTTCGGGGAAAATGCCAGCTGGGGGAGGGGCGCGGCGGTCGACGAAGCAGGGCCCACGTCACAGGCGCAGGAGTCCTGAGGACGGGCGGATCACCGCGTTGACCCGGCGGTCGTGCCGCTCGGCGGGCAGCCGGTCGACCAGCTCGTTGTCGTACAGCAGGGCCACGACCAGGGCACGGGCCGGTACCCGGGTGAGCGCCCGGTCGTACGATCCGCCACCGCGGCCAAGGCGGTTGCCGGCGCGGTCCACCGCCACGGCGGGCACCACGAGGACCGCGCACGCGCTGACCGCGCTGCGGCCGAGGCGCTTCCCGGAGGGCTCGCACAATCGCCAGCGGGCGGGTTGCAGACAGTCCGGGCCGGTGTACTCGGCCCAGTCCAGGTCCAGGTCGCTGCGGAGTACGGGCAGCAGCACCCGGTCCCGGTGGCTGCGCAGGGCCTCGGGTAGTGCGGTGCCGCCGGGCTCGCCGTCCGCCGGCACGTAACCGGCGACGGTACGTCGGGCGGCGCCGACGACGGGCCGACCGATCTGGCGGCCGGCCCGCAGCAGGTCGCGTACGGCGGCCTGGATGGCCTGATCGGCCGTCGCCCGTTCGGCCGGCGGTAGATTCCGACGTTCGGTCGACAACCGGTCGCGGATACTCGACTTTTCGGAAAGTGGACGCATTTTCGCTAGATCCAACCTCGCCGCGGTGGGTCGTTGCTCCGGATGCTGTGACAGCATCGCACTGCGGGTCGTTGAGCGGTGCCCGGAGCGCCGACCCGTCGACCGGTACCGCACTGGCGGCGCCGGCAGATCGGACCCTGGGGGGACGGGTTGACCCTGCGTGCACGGCTGACTGCCGCGTTCCTCGCCGTGGTGCTCGGACCGGTGCTGATCGGCGCCGTGTTCGTGGGTCTCACCGTCTCCGAGGTGAGCAGCCGTCGGGCGACCGGTCGGTTGGACACCGCCGCGACGATGGTGCGCAGCGCGGTCAATTCGGCTTGTCGGGAGCTGCAGTCGGCGGCGATGATCTCCGCCCGGATGTATGGGTCGGACGCGCCCGCGGACCGTGCCACCGCGGCCCGCGACGGCGTACGCACCGGCCTGGCCAGCGCGGTGACCCTGACCGATCAGCACGGTCAGGTGCTGTCCAGCGCGGGTCGGTTGGCGCAGCCGGCCGCGGACTGCTCCGGGGACGTGGCCGCCGGTACGCAACGTCCGCTGTTCCTGGTGTCCCGGGTACGGATGACCAACACCAGCGGTCAGACCGTCGGCGAGGCGGTGGCAGCCACGCCGATCGACGCCAGCTTCGTACATCGACTGGGTGCCTCGGTCGGTGTGGAGGTGACGGTGCTGTCGCTGGGTCCGCCGCTGTCCACCGAGCCCGGCTCACGGGCGGGCCGGGTGGCCACCGCGGTCGGCCGGCTGAACGACGACACGATGCGCCGGACACCGGACGGCATGTTCGTACGTAACGTCCCCAGCACCCGGGGGCAGCCGTTGCACCTCGCGCTGTCCGCGGCCCGGTCGGACTCGCAGGCGCTGTACACGGTGCTGGTCGGGGTGGTCGTGCTGGCCGGTCTGGTCGCGGTCGGTGCGGCCTGGTGGCTGGCCAACTCGACGACCCGGCCGCTGTTCGAACTGGCCTCGGCGGCCGACTCGGTGGCCGCCGGTGACCTGGACGCCCGGGTGCCGGTACGCAGCCGTGACGAGGTCGGCAAGCTGGGTTCGGCGTTCAACCGGATGACCCGGGAGATGCAGGCGTACGTGCACGCCCTGACCGCGAGCCGGGACCAGCTGCGCGGCAACCTCGGGCTGCTCGGTGACACGCTCGCGCAGACCCACGACCTGGACGGCATCCTGGACGTCATCCTGAAGACGGCGATGGCGGCGACCGGTGCGCAGGCCGGGGTGGTGCTGCTGGTCGACGACGGGCCGGGCAGCCGGTACCCGAACCAGCTCGTGGCCAAGTGCGCGGACGGCCTGGACGAGCGGGCCCGGTCGCTGGCCGACGTACGGGTCCCGTTGGGTGAGGGCCTGCTCGGTGCGGTCGCGCAGGCCGGTGAACCGCGCCGCGGCCGGGTGGCCGGGGTGGAACTGGCGCCGCACGAGCCGCGCTGCCGGACCTACATCGCCGTACCGTTCCTCGGTTCGAGCCGGGACCGCCGGGAACTCGGCGACCTTCAGCTGGACGAGACGGCCGGCCGGCAGCCGGGTCCGCTGCGCGGTGTACTGGCGCTCTACGACCGGCTCGGCCAGGACGACTTCGACGACGCGGATCTGGGCACGCTGCGTACCTTCGCCGGTCAGGCCGCGATCGCGGTGGACAACGTACTGCTGCACCAGGAGACCGCGCGGTTGTCGCTCACCGACCCGCTCACCGACCTGTGGAACTACCGCTACCTGCGGGTGTCGCTGCGCCGCGAGGTGGAGCGGGCCACCCGGTTCAACCGGCGGCTGTCCGTACTGGCGATGGACCTGGACCGGTTCAAGGAGGTCAACGACACGTACGGGCATTCCTCCGGTGACGCGGTGCTGGTGGCCTTCGCCAAGCGGATCCAGGCTGAGGTACGCGAGGTCGACCTGGCCTGCCGGCAGGGCGGCGAGGAGTTCGTGGTGCTGCTCCCGGAGACCGACGAGGAGGGCGCGACGCGGTTGGCGGAACGGATCTGTGCCTCGGTACGCAACATGTCGGTGCCCGCGCCGCTGGCGGCCGAGCCGATCGACGGCGAGGAGACACCGGGGCCGGTGGACATCCGGGTGACCGTGTCGATCGGGGTGGCGGTCTTCCCGGACAACGGTCGGGCAGGTCAGGACGTACTGGATGCGGCCGACGACGCGCTCTACGACGCGAAGGCGGCGGGTCGGGACACCTGGCGGGTGGCGTCCGGCTGGGCCGACGGGCGCTCCGGCCGGCAGCGGCACCGCCGTCCCGGGTCTGACGAGGAGATCGATCGGGACACTTCCGACAGCGTGTCGGAGGGTTCCGGCGGCGCGTCGCGACGGCCACGACCGCCCCGACAGACCCGCGGCGGATAGTCTCGGGCCATGCCCGACCATCTCACCAGTCATGACCCTTCCCGCAGCGCAGCCGGCACGAAGGTCCGCGCGACCAAGGCTGTCATCCCCGCGGCCGGGCTGGCCACTCGCTTCCTGCCGGCCAGCAAGGCGGTTCCCAAGGAACTGTTCCCGGTCGTCGACAAACCGGCACTGCAGTACATCGTCGAGGAGGCCTCCGCCGCCGGGGTGTCCGACGTCCTGTTCATCACCGGACGCGGCAAGAGTTCCATGGTCGACCACTTCGACCGGCGGCTCGACCTGGAGGCCGCGCTGGAGGCCAAGGGCGACCATGAGCGCCTGGAGGCGGTACGCCGCCCCGGCGAACTGGCCGCCCTGCACTCGTCCCGTCAGCCGGAACCGCTCGGCCTTGGCCACGCGGTGTCCTGCGCCGAGGACCACGTGGGCAACTCGCCGTTCGCGGTGCTGCTCGGCGACGACCTGATCGACGAGCGCGACCCGCTGCTGCCCACGATGCTGGACCTGCAGGCCGAGACCGGTGGCATCGTGCTCGCGCTGCTCGAGGTGCCGTGGGAGGAGGTCCACAAGTACGGCGTGGCCTCCGTGCAGGAGACCGACGACCCGGACCTGGTACGGATCACCGGCCTGGTGGAGAAGCCGGCGCGCGAGGAGGCGCCGAGCAACCTCACCGTCGTCGGCCGGTACGTGCTGCCGGCGAAGATCTTCGACGCGCTGCGGCGTACCGAGCCGGGTCGGGGCGGCGAGATCCAGCTGACCGACGCGATGGCGCTGCTGCTGGACGAGGGCACCCCGGTACACGGTGTGGTGTTCCGTGGCCGGCGGTACGACACCGGTGACCCGACCGGCTACCTGAAGGCGGTCGTCCAGCTGGCCTGCGCCCGCGACGACATCGGACCGGACTTCCGGGAGTGGCTCGCCGGCTACGTGTCGGACGACTTCGAGTCCCGAACCCAGCCGGTACAGGCAGGTGGCCGGTTCGCCGGTCGGAGCTGATGACCGCCCGTGCGCAGGAATGGGCGGAATGATCGCCGACCAGCGTCCCGCACGGGTGGTGTGATGATCCTTCTTTCCGCGGGGGCGGTGCCGTGACAGCCATGCTGACGCCGTTGGCCGACTATCTCCAGCAGGTACTGGCCAAGGTCCGGCCGCTGCCTCCGCTGGATCTCGAGCTGACCCAGGCGTACGGCAACGTCTTCGCGGAGGACGTGAAGGCGCCGGGGCCGCTGCCCGCGTTCGACCATGCCGCGATCGACGGGTACGCCGTCCGGCTGGACGACGTGACCGGTGCCCGGGAGGACCGGCCGGTCCGGCTCAACGTGGTCGGCGATGTGGGCGCGGCCAGCTGGCGGCCGGTACGGGTCAGTGCCGGCAGCTGCCTGTCGGTGGCGGCCGGTGCGCCGATGCCGGCCGCCGCGGACGCGGTCGTACCGATGACCTGGACCGACGAGGGCATGGCGGCGGTGGAGATCTACGCCACGCCGAAGCGCGGTCACGGGGTCCGGCGGGCCGGCGACGAACTCGCGCCGGGCGCCGTGGTGGCGACCGCCGGCACCCCGGTCACCCCGCCGATGGTGGCGCTGCTGGCCGCCGCCGGGGTCGGGCACGTGGTGGTACGCCCCTGCCCGCGGGTGGTGCTGGTGGCCACCGGCGACGAACTGGTCGAGACCGGCCGGCTGTCGGCACCGGGCCAGGTGGTGGACGTCAACTCGCACGCGCTGGCCGCCGCGGCGGTGGAGGCGGGCGCGCTGGCGTACCGGATCGGGATCTGCGACGACGACCCGGAGGGGCTGCGCGCGGTACTGGAGGACCAGACGCTGCGCAGCGACCTGATCGTGATGACCGGCGGTACCGGCCTCGGCCCGGGTGACATGGTGCGCCGGGTGCTCGGCCGGGAGGGCACGGTGCCGTTCACCGACCTGTCGGTCTACCCGTGCACCTCGCTGGGCTTCGGTACGGTCGGCGGCGAGGAGGTCCCGATCGCGTGCCTGCCCGGCGACCCCGGTACGGCACTGATCGGTTTCGAGATCCTGGTCCGCCCGGTCATCCAGCGTCTCGCCGGTGCCGAGCCGGTGTTCCGGCCGAGTATCAAGGCGCATCTGCTGGAGACGCTGTCCTCGCCCGCCGGGCTGCGGGAGTTCCGCCCGGCACAGGTGTCCGAACGACGCGGCGGAGGCTACACCGTGCAGCCACTGGCCGGAGGGCCGTACACTCTGTCAGGCCTTGCCGAGGCGAACGGCCTGATGGTGCTCGGGGAACGGGTGTCGACCGCCGCGGCTGGCTCCACAGTGGATGTGCTGCTGATCGATCGGCGGAGATGAACTCGATTCCTGGCTGGCCCGCCGTCCTGACCGACGGTCCGGTGACGCTGCGGCCGTACGAGCGCTCCGACGCCGCGGCGTGGGTCGAGGTGCGGCTGGCGAACGAGAAGTGGCTGGCACCGTGGGAACCGGACCCACCGGGCAGGTGGGAGGACGTACACACGCTGCGCGCGTTCCGGTACGTCTACAAGGACCTGAAGTCGTCGGCCCGCACCGGCACGGTCATGCCGTACGCGATCTGCTTCGAGGGTCGTCTGGTGGGGCAGCTGACCATCGGCAACATCGTGCGCCGCGCGTTCTGCTCCGGATACGCCGGGTACTGGGTGGACCACCGGTACGCGGGGCGCGGCATCACCCCGACCGCGTTGGCGCTGGCCGTCGACCACGCGTTCAGCCGCGGCGGCCTGCACCGGGTGGAGGTCAACATCCGGCCGGAGAACCGGCCGAGCCGCCGGGTGGTGGAGAAGCTGGGCTTCCGCGAGGAGTCGTACCACCACCGCTACCTGTACATCGCCGGCGGCTGGCGCGACCACCTGGGATATGCCCTGACCAGTGAGGATGTCGCCGAGGACGGTGGCCTGCTGGCACGGTGGCACCAGAAGGGATCCCCGCGCTCCGCCTCGTAGCGGATACGCCCGCTGTCGTCACCCGTAGTCGATGGGCGTCGGTGTGGCGCCATCGATATGTGTCATTCCGGTCGTAGCCTCAAGTGACGGTTGTGGCTACGGAAACGGAAGGGGTCCGGGGGTGCCGACATCGGTGCTCCTCGCTGTGTTGGTGGCGGCGGGTCTGTTAGCTCTCGCGCCGGCCCTGGTGCACCGGTACGACGCCACGGAGCGGCAGGTCGCGGAGCGGGAATGGTCCACGGCGCGGGTACTCACCCGGCAGCGCCGGCGGCGCAGCATGCCGCGGCGCCCCGTCAACCTGCCCGGTACCTCCAGCGCGGCCCGGTCCTCGGCGGTACGTCCCCCCGACACGGCTCCGTCGGCACACGGCATGCCCGGTCCCACCGTCGTACCGACACCGTCGGCGGGCTCGCCGAGTGCTCCGGACGTGGCGGGTTCGCCGGGCAGTCACGCCCCGCCGGCCGCGCCGGGCCGTGGTGGCCGGATGCGGCGCGCTGCGCCGGGGAGGATACGGCTCTCCAAGGGCCGACGACGCCGTACGCTGCACCGCCGGTTGCGGCGTAGCCCCCTGGTACGGCTCCTGCTGGCCCGGCCGTTCCTGAGCCGGCCGGCCACCGAACTCACCGCCGAGCAGCAGCGCCGCTGGTGGCGCTACCACCGGCGGCGGGTACTGCTCCTGCTGCTCGTACTGACCGCCGCAGAATCGGCGCTCGGTGCACTGGCACCGGGATTCTTCGTCGGCGCCGGGGCGGGTGTGCTGCTCACCGGCGTGTACCTGGTCCACCTGCGCAACCGGGCGCTGGCCGACCTGCGCCGACGCAAGGACCTGGCACACGCCCGCGCAATGGCGTACGCACACGAGCAGCGGCTGCACGCCGAGCGGCGCCGTCGGGCCGGCGAACTGGCCGCGCGGCGGCGCGCGGAACTGGCCGCGGCCCGGCGGGCCGCGGTGGCCCGGCAACTGGCCGAGGCGCATGCCGCAGCGGCGGCGGCGCACGCCGAGCAGGACCGGGCGACCGGTACGGACGGACCGTCGTACCTGCGGGGCCGTCCGTACCAGGCCCGTGCCGCCAACTTCTGAGGCGTGTGGTTCTCCGTGCCGGTGGCGGTGCGACCGGTAACGCCGGTATCGGTTCGCGGCCCGTACGGGCCACCTGTTAGTCTGAGCGCCGCAAGGCTTGGGGCTGTGGCGCAGACCGGTAGCGCACCTCGTTCGCATCGAGGGGGTCAGGGGTTCAAATCCCCTCAGCTCCACCAACACGTCGGCAAGTCAACGCCCTGATCAGCGAGAATGCTGACAGGGCGTTGATCGTTCCGGGCGAATGTTAACCGCTCCCCGAACCTCCCGTTTACCGGTCGTCCTACTGATGACCTGCTGATTCCGGGTCGATTCTCGCCCCGGACAAAAGGCGACGCCAAGGTAGGATGACCGCCGGCAGGAACAGGCAGGGAGGACACAACATGGGAATGCTCAGATGGGCAGGTGGCGCGGCTGTCGCGGCCCTGACACTGGTCGCAGTCGGCTATGCGGGCACGGGCTCAGCTGAGGCCGCCCACGGCAACCCCGGCCCGACGACGGCAAGCAGAAACACGTCGGTCGTACAGCCCGCGGCCAGCACGGGTTACTTCAACACCTACACCACCGTCGCGACGCTCGGCAACGCGAACAGTTGTTACGCGGCGGAAGGGTATGCCGTCGGCTCCAGCTACACCTACTCGGTGAAGATCAACAGCGACGAGACCAAGGCAGTCATCTACCGCACCAGGATGAGCGACGGCACGACCACGCTCATGGCGAACGGTGACAATTCAACGACCTACGCGACCTATCTGGGCCATGCCAACGACGTCGTGCTGAGCTCCAACGACGGCAACTACTACATGTTCGTCGTCACGATGAAGGCCGGCAGTACCAGCTTGGTGAAGCTCAAGTACGTGGGCACCACCTACTACAAGGTGGGCAGCTACACGATCAGTTACAACGGTGCGAACGTATCCATGTCCGGTGTGAAGATCACCAGCAAGACGTCGAGCACCCTCAACTTCCTGCTCAAGAGCGGCCGAACCTTCTACCGGGGTTCACTGCCGCTGACGGCGACCAGCGGGACCATCAATCTGAGCTCGGGATTCAACCTGGATGTCGAGCACGCTCAGGTCAATGGCGCGACCGTACCCAACATCACCTCGTACGCGAATCAAGGGTTCGGCTATCACAGCGACACCGTGTACTTTCCGATGACGTACGAGAATGTCAGCATCGTTCTCGTCTATCGAAACGTATCTACCGCCTCCGGTACGATCAACGCGGCCAGTGACCTCTCCTTCCGGATCACCTCCAGCGCCTATCCCACGCTTTTCGAGATAGAGAGCGTCGGGATCGGCCCCGACGGCCACCTGTGGTTCGGCACCAACCGGAAGACGTCATCGAGCGACACCGCCCACGACGGCGTGCACTATTTCAACGGCTATACCGCCGCGTAATTCTGCGTCGGCCCATTCGCCGGTTTCGGCGGACTGCTCATTGCCGCCGCCCTCATGATCCCGCGCACAGGATCATGGGAGCGGCTGGCACTGGGCGGGGAGGCCGACCCTTCCGGGGCGGCGCTCGAACGTGCTCATCACCAGCCACTCGTCCAGCTCCGGGTCGTAGAGGTTCTGCAGACCGAACTGCAGGACCTGCCAGAACGTGCCGCGGTCGTGCTGGTCGACGTAGATGTCGCCGAGCGCGATCGGGAGCCGAGGATATTTCCCTGGCGGCAGCTTCGGCAGGACGAGGCCGACCCGCCAGTGGTTGACGCGCCGCGGTGAGCGCTGTTCCAGGATCTCCGGCCCGACGAACCGGGAGTCCTGGAGCGCCTGGTTCAACTGGGCCAGACCGAATCCCGGGATCTTCGAGCACGAATGATCGGTCAGGTTGGGCCACTTGTAGGTCAGGGTGTACAGCGTGCCGTGGTAGATCAGGTTCGTGAACCAGATGGGGTACTGCGGGCCTCCCGCGATCATCTGGCTGTCGCCGCCCACCCCCTGCCAGCTGAACGGGACGGTGATGCCGAGATCCCGGACGATGTACCTGCCCTTGCCGCGGAAATCGCGGGGGAGCTGAGGCGGTCGTGGCGTCACCGGGCCGTGCCGCTGCGCCGCGACCGTCCTGAGCGCGGGCCCAGCTTCGGCCCGCGGTCCGGTGCCGTGCGGCGACAGCAATGCCGCGCCGAGGGCGATCGCGCCGGCGAGGGCGGTCCACACGGTTGCCGGAGAAGTGCGTGTCCGACTCATCGTCTCCCCCTGGTGTCGTACGCGCGCCTCGCGACGAAGACCGCACATGTGGCAAGACTCACTTATCGTACAAGTGCTATCGCGGGATGTAGTGACGCTCGGAGCATCTGTGCCGGAGGCTGCGTCCCCTTTACACTCGCCGGGTGATTCCTCCCGGAAACCCCGCGCCGGCTGGACCGTCTGCGGTCCGCCCGCTCTGGTCGCTCATCGGCCCGGCGCTGGGCGCACTGCTCGCCGCTGGCCTGCTCACCGCACCCATCGGCGCGCTGGGCGGCAGCATCGAGCGTGCTCTCCACGTCTCCGCCGCGAGCATGCTGGCCACCGTGTACGCGTCGTACGCGGTTGCGCTGGCGGCCATGATCGTGCCCGGTTACCTGCTCGGCCGCCGGGCGCCCACCGCGACCGGAGTCCCGGCGCTGGTGCTCATGATCATCGGAACCCTGCTGATCGCGTTCGCCCCGGATACGGCGGTGCTGGCGGTAGGACGGGTCCTCGCCGGCCTGGGTGCCGGAGCGGTGGTCGGCGTCGCCTTCGCCGTGTCCGGGCAACTGGGCAGCGGGCGTTCCCAGGCCCGACTGGTACTGGGCATTGCGGCCGGTGTCGCTCTCCTGCTCGGACCCGTCGTGAGCAGCTTCGTGACGATGGGGCTGGATTTCCGGTTGGCGTTCCTGATCGACGTGCCGGTGGCCCTGATCGCCCTGGTCGTCACCGCAGCGACCGGCATCGCCATGCTGGTGCAGCGCACGTCCCGGCCACGTCCGCCGGCCGCCCCGGCCATGGCACTGCCGTACCCCGCGACACCTGGCCGGCCGGCCCCGCGTACCGACAACCCGCCGAGTTGACCGGAGCGCCTGCCCCACCGCGAACGTGTACGCACACCGTCGTCCCGGCACGTGATGTCCTTGAACTCAGAACCAGCGTGCAGACGTCAACAGGTTGGTCTTCTGGATCGGTGGAAGGCCATCATCAAGGCCACGTAACCGGGTGTAGATGGTGCTCATAGTGAGCCTGTCTGGGATGTGTCGTCCGCCGACGGCCCGTTCCAGGACCGTCAATGTGCTCACCAGCCTGATCGACCCGACAGAGCAACCGCTGGCATCGAGGCGCTGGAGCCGTCTGATCTCTGAGGTCGCGATTCTGGCGCCGGGGCCGTCGTCGATGAGGATGGTCACCGTCTCGCCTGATTCTGCGGCGACGACCGCGTGTGCGATGACCATGGTCTCGCCCAGGTCTCGCGGCTGCCGCAGTCGTTGTTCCATGGGTTGCCTGGTGATTCGGTGGACGACGGTGGCGAGTTGAGGTGTCTGGTCGTCGGAGAGGATCTGCATCCACTTGGGTGTCAGCCTTCGCCAGACCAGCCCCAGGACCTCGATGAGGAGACGCTCCTTGTTGATCGAGAAGAAATTCAGCGCGGGGCCGGCGTCGATGATTGGCCGGTGGCTCATGTCGAACGCTCACCATCATCGTCTGGCACATTGAGGTCCGCATCCATCGCGGCTAGGTCCACGTGCACCTCAGGCAGTTCGGCGGGGTCGCTCCACGCGATCGGCTGCTGGGCTGGTGCAACACCTGCCTCGCGCAGGTCTGCTTCGGCAGCATCCAGCGTGATACCGCGCAAGGTGGCGATGGCCTGTGCGGACAGCGCCCCCTCCATGTAGCCCTTGATCGCGCGTGCGAGCAGGCGTTGCGGCGCTCTCCGCCGAACGGAGTCAGCCTGCAACGCACCGTACTGATCACTCCATCCGAACCGGGCTGCCAGTTTCGGCGCGGTGAGTGCCATCCACTCCTGTTTCGTGTCGCCATCGATGTAGCTGGACTGATGCAGTGCGATTGTCGCGACCTGGGGTGACACCAGGAATCGCTGAACCACCTCAGAAAGGGTGGACTGGGTGACGGGCACTCGGTTCTCAAGGAACTCGCGCAAGCCCTCTGCCGGTACGAGCAGGTGCCGAGCGAAGGCATCGGCCCGAACCTCGGTGGGGCTCCTGTCGCTCCAGCTTCCCGCCCGATCGTCCGTCCAGTCCTCGAACAGCACATGGCCAAGTTCATGAGCGAGTGTGCTGCGTTGTCGCATCGGGTGCGGTGTACTCGCGACGCCGATGAACACGGCGTGGCGCGTCGGGTCGCGCATCGTCAATCCGTGTTCGTCGGGGCCGACCTGGAGTATCGCCACGTCGATTCCGGTCGCCTGCTCGATTACCGCCACCAGGTCGCCGAGTGGCTGCACGCCAAGACGATGGTCCTTGCGGAACCCCCTGGCGGCGTTGCGCCCTTCAGCCTCAGCGTTCAAGTCTTCGGCCCTCTCAGACCGTGGCAGGGATGGTCTGGTCGTCCAGGTAACTGTCCAGTTCCAGGAAGTGCAGCAGCGCCTCACGCATGCGGTCCATGCCGGAGTCGTTGGTGGCGCGAGCGACACACTGCACCCGGTCGGCCACGGTACCGACCTGGGTGAGTTGAGCGAGCGTATGGCCGGTTGCCCAGGCGATCATCACCAACTCCGGTATCTTGGCCGTTCTGTCCCCAGAGATGATCCGCGACAAGGTGGACTGCGAGATCCCGGTGGCGTCTGCAAGGGCGCGCTGGCTGAGGCCCGCCGCCAGCCGGGCACGCTCGACGAGTGGCCCTGTATCCGCTGTCATCCTCGCGACCCCCGGAAATCCTTGAATCATGATCGATCTATTTGATTCAGTCTAGCTGTGTGCCGTACGCAGCGCCAGCGAAAGCAGCACAACCCAGTGCTGTGATCCGGTGAGGCTGCCGCGAACCCACGCTGAGCAGGTTGCAGCGCTGGTCGTGGCGTGTGCGTTCGATCAGCGGGGCGTTCTCGTCGGTACGGCGAACATGTCGTGCAGCACGAACGCGAGCCGCTCGGTCGGCGCCGATGTCCTCCAGCGCCACCAGGAGAGCCAGGCGTCCCTTATGGCGTCGTCGGACTCACCGGCCGTCGACCCGCGGAACTTGCGGATGTGAGGGCGCTTTCAGTCGCCGGTGGCGCCGTCGATGCGTTCGCGGATGAGGTCGGCGTGGCCGTTGTGCCGCGCGTACTCCTCGATCATGTGGGTGTAGATCCAGCGCAGGTTCATGGTCCTGCCGCGCGGGCTGGTACAGGTCTCGTCCAGGCCCCGCTCCGCCACCGCCTTGTCGGCCAGCTCGCATTCCTGCCGGAACGTGGCGAGGTCGGCCTCGGCGTCGGCGGTGTCGAGCAGGTCGAAGTCGCCGTCCTCGTACTCCTCGGTGCAGTACAGGTCGCCGACCTCCAGACCGGAGAAGACCCGCCGGAACCACCAGCGTTCCACCTCCGCCATGTGCCGTACCAGGCCCAGCAGGGTCAGCTTCGACGGCTCCACGGACGCTGTCTTCAGCTGCTCGGCGGTCAGCCCGGTGCATTTCTGCAGCAGGGTCGCGCGGTGGAAGTCGAGCCACTGCTGGCTGAGCGCGCGCTCGGAGGAGGTGTCGACGTCGGGTTCGGTGCGTTCGGTGACCGGCGCAGTCCATGTCATCCGGTCATCCTCGCCCGCTCACGGGCCGGGCCGCACCCGCTTTCCGGCCGCTCCCACCCTGCTCCCATGCCCGGGAGCAGGCACGATGACGTACGTGAACACCGATGAGTCCCAGGTACCGCACTACCAGCTGCCCGATCCGCTGCGGTGCGCCGACGGACGCCGGGTCGACACACCCGCCGGTTGGTGGCAGGTACGCCGGCCGGAACTGCTCGACCTGTTCGGTGCCCACGTGTACGGACGTACCCCGGTCGGTCTGCCGCCCGTCAGCTACCAGGTACTCGACCGCGACCCCGGCGCGCTGGACGGCACGGCCACCCGCGGCCAGGTGCGCTGCCACTTCGCCGACCGGGTGCGGCTCGACCTGCTGCTCTACCTGCCGAACGCGGTACGGCCGGCGCCGGTGTTCTGTGGCCTGAACTTCCACGGCAACCACACGGTGTGGCCGGACCCGGCGATCCGGTTACCCGATGGATGGGTACCGGACACCAGGGAACTGGGCCTGTCCGGCGGGCACCGGGCGGACCCCACCGGACGGGGTACGCGGTCCGGGCGGTGGCCGGTGGACCGGCTGGTGGCGCGCGGATACGGGCTGGTCACCGCGTACGCCGGTGACCTGTACCCGGACGACCCGGACCCGGCTCTCCACCAGGAGGGTGTCCCCGCGCTGTTCGGCACCGGCGGTGACCCGGCGGAGCGGACAGCGGACGAATGGGGCGCGCTGGGTGTCTGGGCCTGGGGTCTGAGCCGTGCGCTGGACTACCTGCTGACCGACCCGGCGGTGGACGGGAGCCGGGTCGCGGTGCTCGGACACTCCCGGATGGGCAAGGCGGCGCTGTGGGCGGCGGCGCAGGACGACCGGTTCGCGCTCGCGGTCAGCAACAACTCCGGCTGCGGCGGTGCGGCACTGAGCCGCCGGCGGTTCGGTGAGACGGTCGGCTGCGATCACCGGTCGGTTCCCGTACTGGTTCGCTCCGGCGTTCGCCGGCTACCCCGACCGGGAGGACGCGCTGCCGGTCGACCAGCACGAACTGTTGGCGTTGGTCGCGCCCCGGCCGCTGTACGTGGCCAGCGCCGAGCAGGACCTGTGGGCCGACCCGCGCGGCGAGTTCCTGGCCGCGTGCCATGCCGGCGAGGTGTACCGCCTGCTGGGCGCCGACGCTCTGCCGGTCACCCGGATGCCGCCGGTGGACCACCCGGTGGCCGGCCGGGTCGGCTACCACGTCAGGCCCGGCGGCCACGACATCACCGCCACGGACTGGGACCGGTTCTGCGCCTTCGCCGACCGGCAGTTGCCGGCCCGGATCTGACCCCGCCGGCCGACGGCCGCCCTCCCGACGTGACGTGGTCGGCCGGGTCGGACCGCTCGGTACGGCAGTCGACGGGCAGGTGGGAGACTCGCCCCGGTAGCTGAGGGCGGTGCCCTCACCAGGGCCTGAGCGGGAGCGAGAACGTGAAGCACGTCTACAGCGGCAAGATCCGGGACCTGTACGAGGACGACAACGGTGACCTGATCCTCGTCGCGACCGACAAGATGTCGGTGTACGACGTGGTGCTGCCGACCCCGATCCCGGACAAGGGCAAGCTGCTCACCCAGCTCTCCCTGTGGTGGTTCGACAAACTGTCCGACGTGGTACCCAACCATGTGCTCGGTACCGACGTGCCGGCCGAGTGGGCGGGCCGGGCGGTACGCTGCCGCCCGCTGAAGATGCTGACCGTGGAGTGCATCGCGCGCGGCTACCTGACCGGTCTGGGGCTGCGGGAATACCAGAAGCAGGGTTCGGTGTCCGGGGTGACGCTGCCGACCGGACTGGTGGAGGGCAGCCGGCTGCCGGAACCGATCTTCACGCCGACCACCAAGGCCACCGAGGGCCACGACGAGTTCATCACGCTCGACGACGTACGCCGGGAGTTCGGTGCGCAGACCACCGACCGGTTGCGTGAGCTGACGTTGGAGGTGTACCGGCGGGGCGCGGACATCGCCCGGGAGCGCGGCATCATCATCGCGGACACCAAGCTGGAGTTCGGTATCGACAGCGACGGCAAGTTGCGGCTCGGCGATGAGGTGCTCACCTCCGACTCGTCCAGGTTCTGGGAGGCCGGGCAATGGGAGCCGGGCCGAGCGCAGCGCTCGATGGACAAGCAGTTCCTGCGGGACTGGGCGGCGGCCGTACCGGGCTGGGACAGGACCCCGCCCGGTCCGGAGGTCCCGGCCGAGATCGTGGCAGCCACCCGGGCCCGCTACGTCGAGGCGTACGAACGGCTCACCGGTCACCGCTGGGCGTCCTGAGCCGGCCTGACCAGGCCAGACCCGGTCCGGTCCGGTCTTGGTCCGGCGGCCCCGGCCCAGCGTCCGGTCCGGCCCGGTCAGTGGTGCAGCTGGCGCGGGGTGGCCGTGCCGACGACCGGCCGGTCGGCCGGATTGGCGCGCAGCCACGCCCGCCAACTGCGGGTGCCCAGCCGCCCGTCCGGGCAGGTGAGTTCCGTGGCCGCACGCAGCATCCGGTCGGGCGTGGGCAGACCGAGTATCCGCAGCGGGCGGCCCCGCACCGCGCTCCACTGTTCGACCAGGTCACGCAGTCGCAGGACCTCAGGCCCGCCGAAGTCCTGCCGCGTCCGGCCCGGCCCCGCGTCCAGGCAGTCGACCAGGTACCCGGCGAATTCCCGGTGGTCCGCCGGCTGCACCGGCAGGTCGGCGGGTACCGGCAGGGCCGGCAGCCGGGCCGCTCTGGCCACCATCCGGTCGACCAGCCAGTGGAACGGGGTGGCCCGCAGGATCGACCACGGTGTTGCGGCCGACCGGACCAGGTCCTCGCCCAGATGCTTGACCCCCAGGTAGCCGCGCCGTGGGTGGGCGGCTCCGACCACGGAGACGTACAGGAAGTGTTCGACGCCGGTACGGTCCGCCTCGTCCAGCAGCCGCCGGGTGCCCTGCACGTCGACGTCCGGCGGGTTGTACCGCAGGTCGGCCGGGCGCGGGTAGCCGCGCTGTGCGGCCGGTGACCAGGTCGCGGCGTGTACCACCAGGTTGGCGCCGGACATGGCCTCGCGGATACCGCCGCCGGTGGCCAGGTCGCCGGCCACCCATTCGATCTCCCGGTCCGGCGGAGGCGGTCGGCGGGCCAGCGCACGGATCCGGTACCGGCCCTTGAGCAGGGTCAGTACCTCCCGGCCCAGATGGCCGGTTCCACCGGTGACGAGCACGGTGTCCATCGGCCGTACCCCCGTTCGCCCGGACCCTTGCCCGACTATCCCATCCGCCCTGTTGCCGGCCGGTGTTCTCGACCGCAGCGAGCACCGAACGGGTGGTACCCGACTCCGATCACGACCGGAGGCCGGGGACCGTGCGGCCGCTGCCGGCGCCACGACGACGTACCGTCCGGTACGGGTCACGCCGTGGGGCCCGTCGCACGTGGTGTGCGATATGGTGTCGCCCATCGGAGTGATGATCGGTGCGGACGGTGAGATCGCCCCGCGCACCGTCACTGCCGTGACGGTCCCCACGTCACACTGGGTTTCTCAGGGTTGCGACGTGAGCGGGGCCTGCTGGCCTGTTATGGTCTCCGATGTGCGTGTATGCCCGCTGGCCTACAGCCCCAGCCTCGCATGCCGTCATTGCCGTGCGTGTCCGCTCGCAAACCCTGATCGTTCCCTGTCCGATCCGCTCCATGATGAGGCTTGCCACTGATGAGCGTTCGTACCTGGTCGATTCGGTCCCGCCTTATCGCGCTGGTCGCTGTGCCGACAGTGTGTCTGGTCTTCTTCTGGGGCTTCGCCAACTACCTGACCGTCGGTGCAGGCCTGCGCCTGTACAACCAGGGGGCGTTGGTCGACCAGGTCGCCGTTCCGGCGGAGAACGTCCTCACCGCCCTCCAGGGCGAGCGCCGCGCGTCGATGGTCTACCTGGCTTCACCGGGCACGGAGAACCGCACCACCCTCACGGCGGCACGCCGCACGGTGGACAAGAAGATCGAGACCTACCGTACGGGCCTCGCCAGCGACAGCGTGCAGAGCCTTGCCAGCGACCAGGCCCTGCAACTGGCCCGCGGTGAGCTGAGCAAGCTCGACAAGCTGCCGAAGTTGCGCTCCCAGGTGGACTCCCGGACGATTTCCGGCGCGAGGTTGATGGCCTCCGCTGCCGACATGGTCGACGACGTGCTGCTGCTCCGTGGCGAGGTCGCCAGGTTCCCGGACGACGCGACCGCCGCAGAGGGGCGTTCGTTGCAGAGCCTGGCGCGTGCCCGGGAACTGCGTTCCCGGGAGGACGCGGTGTTGGCCGCCGCGCTCGCCGCCGGACACTTCACCACCAGTACGTACCAGATGTTCGTCCAGGCGGTCGCGGTCCAGCGGTTCGGCTACCACCTGGCATACGCCGCGTTCACCGCCCAGGACAAACGCGAGTACGACAACTTCACCGCGCAGGCGCCGTTCCCGGAGCTCGCCGCGATGGAGCGGACCGCCCTGGACGACGGCCGGAGCGGCAAGGCCGTACCGGTCAACGACGTCCAGTGGCAGCAGGACAACAGCACCGCACTGAACGGACTGTCCCACTTCGGCCGGCACCTGGACGACATACTGGCCGCGCACGCGAAGACCCCGACGAACTGGGTCTACGGTCGGCTCATCGGTGTGCTGCTCCTCGGCGTCATTGCGCTGGTCGCCTCGATTCTGGTGGCCCGCCGAGCGACCAAGGCGCTGGTCCGGCAGTTGCGCGGGCTGCGTGACTCGGCCCGTGACCTGGCCTGGGTACGGCTGCCGGCTGTGGTGGACCGGCTCACCTCGGGTGAACGGGTCGACGTGGACGGCGAGGTGCCGGCGCTGCCGGCCGGTCGGGACGAGATCGGTCAGCTCAGCGAGTCGTTCAACGAGGTGGGCCGTACCGCGGTCCGCTCCGCGACCGAACAGGCCGCGCTGCGTGCCGGTATCGCGAATGTCTTCCTCAACATCGCCCGGCGCAGCCAGACCCTGCTGCACCGCCAGATCAGCCACCTGGACGTGATGGAACGCAAGGCCGCCGAGCCCGAGGCGCTGGAGGACCTGTTCCGGATCGACCATCTGGCCACCCGGATGCGCCGCAACGCCGAGAACCTGGTCATCCTCGGCGGCGGTCAACCGGGCCGCAAGTGGCACCGCCCGGTACCGCTGATCGACGTCCTACGCAGCGCATCGTCCGAGGTCGAACAGTACGACCGGGTCCGGGTGCTGCCGTTCCCCGAGATGATGCTCGCCGGCTCGGTGGTGTCCGACGTGGTGCACCTGGCCGCGGAACTGATCGACAACGCGGCCGCGTTCTCGCCGCCGCACACCCGGGTGCAGGTCACCGGCCAGTCGGTGTCCAAAGGCTTCGCCGTGGAGATCGAGGACCGGGGCCTCGGCATGTCCAAGGACGACCTGAGCGCCGCGAACGGCTGGCTGGCCAGGCCGCCCGAGTTCGACGTACTGGCACTGTCCGACAACGCCCGACTCGGCATGTTCGTGGTGGCCCGGATCGCCGCCCGGCACGGCATCAAGGTGCACCTGCGCGGCTCGCCGTACGGCGGCACCACCGCCATCATCCTGCTGCCCCACGAACTGGTCGCCGAGGCCGGTCAGACCGAGGAACTGTCCGCCCGTGACACGGTTCGCGCCGAGGCGGAGGGTACGCCGGCGGACGAGGTCCTCACCGATGGTGGTGGCGGGGTGCAGGAGCCGTCCCGTGCTCCGGTGCTCGTGTCGGCCGGTGCCCCGGACAGTGCCGGCCCCGAGTCGTGGCCGCGCTTGTCGGCCCTGCCGGGCCGCCCCGATCCCGGTGAGTCGGAGGTTGCGCCGCCCCGGCCGCGTCGGATGGATCTGGACGAGTCCGAGGTTGCGTCGCGTCGGATGGAGCTGGACGAGTCGGAGGTTGCGCCGCCCCGGCCGCGGCGGATGGATCTGGACGAGTCGGATCTTGCACCGCCCCGGCCGCGGCGGACGGAAGAGACCGGGACCGGCAGCGGAATCCCGTCCGGCAGCACATCTCCGGACGACGGGTTCGACCGGGGCCGGGCCGCCGGTGACGGCGCCCCCAACCTGGGCGACGCGGACATCTCGGCGCTGCCGCCCCTGCCGCCGCGGTCACGTACCGGCCAGCATCGTGCACCTGGCGACCGCCGTCCGGCTCCGGGGCCGCACCGTGGCGCCGAACCGCGGCACACCGTCGAGTCCACCGCGCCGGAGCAGCCGCCGCAGCCCGACCGACCCCGTCCGGCGGCGCCGACCTCCGGCGGCCCCGTCGGCAGTGCGGCTCAGTTCGGCGGTCCCGCCGACAGTGCGGCTCGGTCCGGCGGTCCCGCCGACGGTGCGGCTCGGTCCGGCGGTCCCGCCGGCAGCGCGGGCCAGTCCGGCGATGGTGGCACCCACCTGGGGCTCCCGAAGCGGGTACGGCAGGCGAACCTGGCACCCGGTCTGCGCGCAGCTCCCCCCGAGCAGGCGCCGGCCCCGGAGGCACCGGCTCTGCCGCAACGGTCGCCGGAGGAGATCCGGCGAATGATGAGCTCGTACCAGCGTGGGACCGTGCGCGGGCGGGAGTCCGAGGTCAGGCCGGAGGATTCGGCCGGCGATGGCCCGAGCCTCGGCGCACCACCGCAGGCAACAACGAACCTGACGACCGTCGAGGTCGGTAGGGAGGACGGGTGATGACACAGAACACCACCGCACCCAGGGACGTTGACTGGTTGCTGGAAGACCTGGTCCATCGGGTTCATGAAATCAGGAATGCGGTACTGCTCTCCGCGGACGGGTTGCTGATCGGGTCGTCGTCCGGCCTGAGCCGGGGCGATGCCGAACACCTGGCCGCGGTCGCGTCCGGTTTCCAGAGTCTGGCACGGGGCGCCGGCCGGCATTTCGGTGCCGGGCAGATCCGGCAGACGGTGATCGAGATGGACGCCGCGTTCCTGTTCGTCACCGCCGCCGGCCACGGCGCCTGCCTGGCCGTGTTCGCCGACGCGGAGTCGGATGTGGGTCTCGTCGCGTTCGAGATGAACATGCTCGTCCAGCGGGTGGGTACGAACCTGGGTACCTCCCTGCGGTCGCCGTTGATGTCCGGTGCTGCTGACCCGATGTACCACCGGTAGTACGGGGCCGTCGTGAATCCCACTGGTGAACATGCCGTGCCGGACGAGACCGGTCCGCTGGTCCGTCCGTACACGATGACCCGCGGGCGGACCAAGCCGTCATCCGATTCCTTCGATCTGATCGCGTTGGTGATCGCCACCGAGGCACCGGCCTCGGTGCTCGACCTGGAACCGGAGCATCTGGCGATTCTCGACCTGGCCCAGCAACCGATCTCCGTAGCCGAGATCGCCGCGTACGTGGATCTGCCGGTCGGCGTGATCCGGATCCTGCTGGACGACCTACGGTCCACGGGGGCAGTGATGGTCCGGGCCCCGATGTCGGTGGCGAAGTTGCCCAGCAAGCGCACCCTGCGAGCCGTCATCAACGGCCTGCACGCGCTGTAAACGGGCGTCAGGAGCGACGGAGTGTCTACAGTGGACGAAGTACCGTACGCGATCAAGATACTGGTCGCGGGTGGTTTTGGCGCGGGCAAGACCACCATGGTCGGTTCGGTCTCCGAGATCGAGCCGCTGAGCACCGAAGAGGTCATCACCGCGGAGAGCGTCGGGGTCGACGACCTCGCCGGGGTGGAAGGCAAGACCACCACCACGGTGGCCATGGACTTCGGTCGGATCACGCTCACCGACGGGCTGATTCTCTACCTGTTCGGCACCCCCGGACAGGACCGGTTCTGGTTCATGTGGGACGAACTCTCGCTCGGTGCGGTCGGCGCCGTAGTACTGGCCGACACGCGCCGGCTTGCGGACTGCTTCCCGTCCATCGACTACTTCGAGCAGCGCGGTACGCCGTTCATCGTCGCGGTCAACTGCTTCGACGACGCGCCCCGCTACGACGGCCGGGATGTACGCATCGCGCTGGACCTGGACGAACAGGTCCCACTGGTGATGTGCGACGTGCGCCACAAGGCCTCCAGCAAGGACGCACTCATCGCCCTGGTGGAGTACGTGCTGTCCCGCTACACCGGCGAGATCGAGAACAGCACCTCGGGAGTGATGGCCTGACGGCTCCGGCCGGTCGGGCCGTGGGCCGGCTGGCCCGTACCGCCATGGGGCAGCGGGCGTGACCCGGCCGACCCATCGGGCCGGCCGGGTGCTGACGGTCAGCCCACCCGGATGGCGGCGAGCCGGTCCCGTACCTCGCTGATCTCGCCGTTGCCCTGGCCGGCCAGGGCGAGCCGCAGGTCGAGCGGGTTGTCCGACTCCGCCGCGGTGAACCGGGGTACGCCGCTGCCGGACAGCTGGAATGTCACCATCGCCGGCCAACCGGCGGGCCGGCCCGCCGGTACCGCGATGGTGCCGGCCCCGATCGCCCGGTAGCCCGGCGAGTTGCGTGCCCCGGAGTCCGGGCCGCACTCCTCCAGCAGGGTGAAGCCCAACTGCTCCTGATCGTCGGCGGTGGTGCGCAGCACCTGCTGCGACTCGGCCGGTAGGGAGCCGTTGGCCGGCAGCAGCGACGCGAAGGTACCGGGCGGCGTGGTGCCCCCGGAGGTCAGCGCGGTGCCCGGGTTGGTGGCGAGCGCGTAGCCGCGGGCCGACACCCGGCCGATCCGGCGGGCCGCCATCCGTTCCTCCGCCTCGGCGGACAGCCCGGAACGGCTCGCCAGCTGGTTGGCCTCCCGGGTCGCCCCGGACGCCAGCAGCCGCCGGTAGGTCTCCTCGAAGGCGTACCAGGCCGCGCCGCGGGCCACCGCGAGGTCCGGGTCGTGCAGCCGCGGCTGATGACCGAACTCGGCCTCGATCCTGGCCGCCACCACCGGCATCCGGGACGACCCGCCGACCAGCAGCACCTCGTCGATGTCGGTCACCCCGCGCTGGGCGGCGGCGTGCAGCACCCGGCGGGTCAGCGCGACCGTACGGTCCACCAGGTCGGCGGTGAGCTCCTCGAACCGTTCCCGGCTGATCGGCACGGTGGTCACCCGACCGTCGTGCATCACCCGGATGGTGTGCTCCTTCTCCGCCGACAGCCGCCGCTTGCCCTCCTCGACCCGGGCCCGGATGTCCTGCACGGTGGCCGGATCGTCGAACGGGTGCGACACGTCCGGGTGTTCGGTGAGGAACGCCTCCACCACGTACTCGGCGAGCCGTTCGTCGAAGTCGACGCCACCGAGTTCGCAGTCGCCCTCGGTACTGACCTCGTGCAGGCCGTCGCGGGTCACGGTCACCACTGTGGTGTCGAAGGTGCCGCCACCCAGGTCGTACACGAGGATCGCCCGGTCGCCGCCGGATTCGGCGACCCGGTAGCTGAATGCGGCGGCAAGCGGCTCGGACAGTACGTCGATGACGTGCAGCCCGGCCAGTTCACCGGCCCGCCGGGTGGCGGCCCGCTCCTCGATGCCGAAGTACGCCGGTACGGTGATCACCGCTTCGCTGACCCGCTCGCCGGTCGCTTCCTCCGCGTCGTCGACCAGTCGTCGCAGGATCAGTGCGGACACCTCCTCGGCGGTGAACGTACGGCCGTGCATCGACAGCGTCAGGTGCCGGCCCAGTTCCCGCTTGATCAGGTCGACGACCAGATCTGGTTCCAGTACTGCGGTGTCCTTGGCCTTGGCGCCGACCACGACGCTGTCCGCCGCGGAGAAGTAGACCGCCGACGGTGTCGAGTCGTCGCCTTCCCGGCTGGGCACCACGCTCGGCCGGCCGGTCGCATCGAGGTACGCGACGCTGGAGTATGTCGTGCCCAGGTCAATCCCGAAAACCGCCACGCTGTTCGTTGTCTCCTCGGTCGGAAAGCATGCTGGTCGGTGTCTCAGCGCCCAGTCAGTTGTGCCACCACGACGTCGGCGCGCCGGGCGATCTGTTCACCACGCACGAACCCGCTCGACACGGTCTCCACCACGAGACCGTCCCACTCCGGGTCGTCGACCTGCACGGTGTCCACCGGCCGGTGCAGGCTCATGTCGTAGCGTTCGCCCTTCGCGACGTCGAAGGGTTCGACGCCGGTGCGGCCGAGTACTTCGACGGCCTCTTCGGCGAACGCCGCGAACAGCGCGCCCACCTGACCGGAGAACATCGAGTACAACGACGCGTCGGACTGCTGACTGGCATTGGGGTTTTCCCGGCCGGCCAGCGCCCAGCGGTCGGCTTCGCGTCGTGCGTAGTCGTAGAGCCGGTACAGCCCGGCCCGTACCGGCTCCAGCGTCGCCTCCACCTCGCTGCGGCGCAGCTGCTGGTTCTCCGAGTGCAGCCGGTCGATGATCTCTTCGCGGAACGCGGCACGCTCCTGGTCGCGGGCGACCGAGGAGTGCAGCTCCGCGAGCCGCTCAGGTAGATGGCTGAGTGCCGCGAGCTGCGCGCGGATGACGACCAGCTCGGCGCGCAGTGGATTGAGCTGACTGGGTACATCCTCGGACTCCGGCACCCTCACACCCCCTTCAGCGGACCCGACCGGTCACGACGACGCGCTACTGCGCGTGACGCTACCGGTTGGGACGCCGCCTGGTCTGGACTCTTCGACCGGAAACACCAAGCGAAACCGGCGCTTATACACCTGGTGAGCGCCGGACGTCGGTCACCGTCTCGCATCAATTTAGCCACGGGACGATGTGGTACGGACAGAGGCCACGTCGGGTCAGATCCACTTGTTACCGAGCCACATCCGGGCGAACCAGTGTGAGTACGGAATGCTCTCACCGACGTACAGCGGGTAGAAGTACGCGAAACACAGTGCCACCGCGACCAGATATCCTCCGGCCACCAGCGCACCGACCAACCGTCGCTCCCTGCCCGCGGTCCGGCTGCCGATGATCATACCCAGCACCAGTGTCACGGTGAGTATCAGGAACGGCTCGGACGGCAGAGCGTAGAAGTAGAACATCGTCCGGTGGTCGGAGACCTGGTAGTACAGCCACGGCAGGATCCCCGCGGCGGCGGTGAGCAGTACCGCCCAGCCGCGCCAGTCCCGCTTGGCGATCGACCACCACAGCACCGCCAGCACCGCCGGGATGAACGCCCACCACAGCACCGGGGTGCCGAGCAGGATGACCTCGGCGGCGCAGTGGCTCGCACCGCAGGTCGCATCGCCCGACCAGTAGTAGGCCACCGGGCGGCCCAGGGTCAGCCACTGCAACGGCCAGGACTGGTACGTGTGCTTGGTGGACAGTCCGGTGTGGAAGTTCAGGATGTCGATGTGGTACCGCACCAGGTTGTACAGCGCACCCAGGCCCGGCGGCTCCGGATAGCCGTGCTGCTGCAACCAGTGCCGGTCCCAGCTCTGGTCGTTGGCGAACCAGCCGGCCCAGGTCAGGAAGTAGACCACCACGGCGATGCCGAGGAAGACACCGAGCCAGCCGATCTCGTCGAGCAGGGTGTCGCGCCACGGTCGCCGTACGCCCGCCGCACGCCGGGCGTGCAGCTCCCAGGCGAACACCAGCACCACGAACAGCGCGATGTACCACAGTGCGCTCCACTTGACGCCCATCGCGCAGCCGGCCAGTACCGCCGCGGCCAGCCGCCACCACGGCACGCCGTGCTTCGGCCGGGCCGTCCACGTGTCGCCGCCGGCATCGATGAAGGCCAGCAGGCGGGCCCGGGTCGCCTCCCGGTCCATCACCAGGCAGGCGAACGCGGCAAGCAGGAACATCATCAGGAAGATGTCCAGCAGGGAGACCCGGCTGGACACGAACGCCATGCCGTCCAGGGTCATCAGCAGGCCGGCCGCGCAGCCCAGCAGGGTGGACCGGAACATCCGGCGGGCCAGCCGGACCAGGATCACCACCGAGACGACGCCGGCCACCACGGACATGAACCGCCAGCCGACCTCGTGGTCGCCGAACAGCAGCTCACCGATCCCGATGATCCACTTTCCGAGCGGGGGATGCGCGATGAACGAGCCGGTGTTGGTCTTGTCGTCCCATTCCACCCCGTGCTGGAGCAGATGGTGGGCGTCGGTGGCGTAGTAGATCTCGTCGAAGATCTTGCCCCGCGGATAGGCCAGGCCCACCAGCCGCAGGATCGCGGCGATGGTCGCCACTCCCGCGGTGAGCAGCCAGGAGGCCGGGCCGTCCGTCGGCATCGGCGGCAGCAGCCGCCGCCGGAGCGCGGGGTCGGCGGGGGAAACGGGCCGCTCCGCGGGATCATGCTGGTCGGGCCCGGCGGTCAGGTCGCTGCCACCCTCCTGGCCCGATGGCTCGGCGGGTGCGTCGGTCGAGGATCGAGGCACTCGCCTCGCGTCTGCGCTCACAGGCACCCGACGATCGTAGGCTGCTAGCACCGGAGGCGGTACACCGCTTCCACCGGGTCACCGAAGGAGCGCACCGCAGGGATGAATCAGGACACAGGGCAGCTCGTACTGGCCGGCGCCCCGCTGGGCAACGTCGCGGACGCCAGCCAGCGGCTGCGTACCGCGCTCACCGACGCGGACCTGGTCGCCGCCGAGGACACCCGCAGGCTGCACCGGCTGGCCCGTGAACTGGGCGTCGACCTGCCCACCCGGATCGTCTCCTACTTCGAGGGCAACGAGGAGCGCCGTACCCCCGAACTGCTGACCGAACTGCTCGGTGGGACCAGCATCACCCTCATCACCGACGGCGGTATGCCCAGCGTGTCCGATCCCGGGTACCGACTGGTCCGGGCTGCGGTGGACGCCGGCGTACCGGTCACCGCCGTACCGGGACCCAGCGCGGTGACCACCGCCCTGGCCCTGTCCGGCCTGCCCTGCGACCGGTTCTGCTTCGAAGGTTTTCCGCCGCGCCGGCCGGCCGAGCGCCGGTCCCGGCTGGCCGAACTGGCCACCGAGCGGCGCACGCTGGTGTTCTTCGAGGCGCCGCACCGCATCGGCGGCACCGTACGCGACCTTGCCGCCGCGTTCGGCGCGGACCGGCCCGCGGCGCTGTGCCGTGAGCTGACCAAGACCTACGAGCAGGTCCGTCGGGCGAATCTGGGTGAGCTCGCAGACGGGGTGGACGAGGACCCGCCGCGCGGGGAGATCACCCTGGTCGTCGCGGGGGCCCCGGCGGTGGAGCGGCGCCAGTTCAGTGCCGCTGAGCTGGCCGAAGCCGTCGCGCAGCGCCAGGGTGGCGGGATGTCCCGGCGCGACGCCATCGCGGCGGTCGCGGTGGAACTGGGCCTGCCCCGACGTGAGGTCTACAGCGCGGCGGTACGTCCGGCGGACTGACCGGCGGGCCGCCCGCCCACTCGGGTCGGCCCGGCCACCGGACCGACCGGTCAGCGGTCGACCCGCTCACCCACCAGCGCGGCGAGCAGGGCAGGTTCGGTACCGGCCAGGCCGACCGAGCAGTACAGCCGGACCGCGGCCGGGTCGGTGGGGGCGGCGAGCTCCCCGGCCACGACCGCGCCGAGGCTGCGTAGCCGTTCCCCGGCCGGCGTACCGGTCAGCACGAACGGTGGGTCGTACCCGGCGACCTGTGCCAGAGAGTCGGTGACCAGCAGCGCCGCCCGGTCGGCCAATGCGGTGTCGAACTCGCTGCGACCGCGCTGCTTGGGGCCGAGCGTGGTCACCGACGTGCCGGGCGCCAGCCAGGCCGGGTCGAGCACCGGGGTGGCGGAGTTCGTCGCCAGCACCACGACGTCCCGCTCCCGGGCGGCCCGTTCGGCACTGTCCACCGCGCGTACCGGCACCGCCAGCTCACCGGCCAACCGGTCGGCGAACGCGGCGCGACGGGCCGGGTCGCGCCCGTACACCGCCACGTCGGTGAGGTCGCGTACCGCGCGCAGCGCCCAGACCTGCGCGTACGCCTGCCGGCCGGTGCCGATGAGGCCCAACGTGGTGGCGTCCGGTCGGGCGATCGCGTCGACCGCGACGGCGCCGAGCGCGCCGGTACGGTACTGCCCGAGCAGGTCACCGACACCGATCGCGGTCAGCCGGCCGGTACTGCCGTCCTGCAGTACGACCAGCTGGTCGGCGGCGTCCAATACGCCGGTGCAGTACGACCGGTAGCCCAGCCAGCGTCCGGTCCGGCCGGCGGTGACCTTCAGCTGACTGTCGCCCAGATCCAGTACGGCGCGCGGCGGTGCGGTCAGCTCGCGGCGATGGGCGGCCAGTACCGCCGCGCGCATCGCGGTCACCGCGGCGGCCGGGGAGAGTCGGGCAACGTCGTCATCGGTGCAGATCAGGACCATGGCCGCAGCGTGTCACCTGAAGCCCACTTCAGGTCAAGGCCGGGGTGCCGGCGGGTACCCGGACGGGTGCCGGTACTTGACCTGGAGTGCACTCCAGGTGGCAGTCTCGGCTGGCGAGGTCAGGCAATCGAGCGGAGGATCACCAGCATGCGTACCCGTACCCTCGGTCAGCTCGGCCACGACAGCTCGGTACTCATCTACGGTGCCGCCGCGCTCTCCGACGTCGACCAGGACACCGCCGACGCCTCGGTGCAGGAGGCCCTCGACGCGGGCATCAACCACTTCGACGTGGCGGCGTCCTACGGTGACGCCGAACTGCGGCTCGGACCGTGGATGCCCCGCATCCGGGAACGGATCTTCCTGGCCACCAAGACCGGCCTGCGCGACGCAGAGTCGGCGTACCGGCAGATCAACGAGTCGCTGGAACGGTTGCAGACCGACCGGGTCGACCTGCTGCAACTGCACGCGGTGACCAACCTCGACGAGCTCGACCAGGTCACCGCGCCGAACGGGGCACTGGCCGGCGCCGTACGGGCCCGGGACGAAGGGCTGGTCGGGGCGGTCGGCATCACCGGGCACGGTCATCAGGCGCCCGCCACCCATCTGGAGGCGCTGCGCCGCTACGACTTCGCCACCGTGCTCACCCCGATCAACTACGCGCTGGCGCAGCGGCCCGACTACCTGCGCGACTTCGAGGCGCTGGTCGCCGAGATCGGGCGCCGGGGCACCGGGTTGATGACCATCAAGAGCGGTGCCCGGCGCAACTGGCCCGAAGGCGCCACCGAGCGGTACACGACCTGGTACGAGCCGCTGGACGAACAGCGCTTCATCACCGCGTCGGTCGCCTGGGTGCTGTCCCACCAGGAGATCACCGGGGTCGCCACGGCCGGTGACGTACGGCTGCTCAAGCTCTACATCGAGGCCGAACGGGCCGGCGCCGCGCTGACCGCGGTGGACGTCGAGCCGGAACTGGCGGCGGTCGGCGACTACAGCTCGCCGTTCCTGCGGACGGCGAACTGACGCCCGCCGCCCACAGGCGGCTCACCAGGCGGCGGCGAACAGCCCTGCGGTGAGGATCAGCGGGCCGAGCAGGCTGAGCCCGATGACTCCGGCCCGGTGTCGGCCACGCAGTCGCCACGCCCCAGTGGCCGCGGCGATCAGCAGGCCCAGCAGCAGTACCAGCGCCAACGGCAGAATCCAGCGCAGCAGCAGTCCCAGGTGGTCGCCGGCGTAGGCCTGCCGGCCGTCCGCGTGGACCATCCGGGCAGCGACGCGGGCGCCCTCATGGGCGCCTGCCGGGGACCCGGTCAGCGCCACCCCACGCACCCTGTACCGGTGCCCGGAGGCGATGAAGTCTCCGCTGCACCGATGCGTCACGCCGTGCCCGGTGCACAGCGTCACGGTCAGTACGCCGCGGTCGGCGTGCCCGACGGCCAGCCAGAACGGTTCGGCGCCGACCCAGCCGAAGAACGCGGCGAGCAGGCCGAGCAGTACGAGCAGCGGCAGGCCGGTGCCGGGCCGGCGGGGCTCCCGTACGGACGGCCGTTCCGGTGCGGTGGCGGGTCGGGTCGGTGCGGTGGTTCCGGTGGCGGTCGTCCCGACGCCGTCGGGCCAGAGCGGGAAGTCGGCGCCGGGCGCCGGATCTGGTGTGGTCGTCAGGACCGACCGGACGTTGGGCGTCAACCGGTCGTCGACGAACAGGACGTAACGCTCGCCGGAACCGGACTTCCGGGCCGGAGCGTCTGCACCAGCCTCCGCGCCGCCGACCAGCTTCCGGGCCGGGGCATCGGCGCCACTCTCCGTGTCGCCGGACCCGGGGTCGTCTGCGGTCCGGCCGGCGGGCGCCGAGGTCGGTGTCGTCGGCGCGGACGGGTCCGTGGCCTGCTCCGACGGTGCTGCGCTGGTGCGTTTCGGTCTGGTAGCAGGATCGATCGGCACGGTGAAGATGCGGGTGGCGCCCGGGTTGCCCGCCGGGGCGGCGGGCGCGACGGTCGCCTCAGCCGAGTGCTCGCCGTCCTGAGGTGTCACCGCTCCATTGCACACCTGTCGACTGTCGATCCCCGGTAGCGCCACGCCTTCGGCGCGCCGTCATCGCCCCACGACCCGGTGATATGTCGGTCGAAGCGGGCCGACGGGTGTCGTTAGGCTGGGCGGCATGAGTAACGTCTTGACGGCTGTCGCCTGGCCATATGCGAACGGGCCGCGACACATCGGCCATGTGTCCGGTTTCGGGGTGCCCTCCGATGTCTTCAGCCGGTACATGCGGATGGCCGGTCACGACGTACTGATGGTGTCCGGCACCGACGAGCACGGCACCCCGATCCTGGTCCAGTCCGAGAACGAGAAGACCTCACCGCGCGACCTGGCCGACCGGTACAACCGGATGATCGTGGAGGACCTGCACGCCCTGGGACTGTCGTACGACCTGTTCACCCGCACCACCACGCGCAACCACTACGCGGTGGTGCAGGAGATGTTCCGCACCGTGCACCGCAACGGCTACCTGATCGAGAAGACCACCTCGGGGGCGATCTCGCCGTCCACCGGGCGCACCCTGCCGGACCGCTACATCGAGGGCACCTGCCCGATCTGCGGGTACGACGGGGCGCGCGGTGACCAGTGCGACAACTGCGGCAACCAGCTCGACCCGGTCGACCTGATCAACCCGCGGTCGAGGATCAACGGCGAGAAGCCGAAGTTCGTGGAGACCGAGCACTTCTTCCTGGACCTGCCGGCACTCACCGAGGCCCTCGGCGACTGGCTGCGGGGCCGGCAGGGCTGGCGGCCCAACGTGCTCAAGTTCAGCCTCAACCTGCTCGACGACCTGCGGCCCCGGGCGATGACCCGGGACATCGACTGGGGTATCCCGGTGCCGCTGCCGGGCTGGGAGGAAAACCCGAACAAGCGGATGTACGTCTGGTTCGACGCGGTGATCGGCTACCTGTCGGCCGCGATCGAGTGGGCGCGGCGGGGCAACGACCCGGAGGCGTGGCGTACCTGGTGGACCGATCCGAGCGCCCTGCAGTACTACTTCATGGGCAAGGACAACATCACCTTCCACTCCCAGATCTGGCCGGCGGAACTGCTCGCGTACGACGGTCTGGGTGCCAAGGGCGGCAAGCCCGGCCAGTACGGCGAGCTGAACCTGCCCACCGAGGTGGTCTCCTCGGAGTTCCTGACCATGGAGGGCCGCAAGTTCTCCTCGTCGCGGCAGGTTGTCATCTACGTGCGCGACTTCCTGGCCCGCTATTCGCCCGACGCGCTGCGCTACTTCATCGCGACGGCCGGCCCGGAGACCCACGACACCGACTTCACCTGGTCGGAATTCCTGCGCCGCAACAACGACGAACTGGTGGCCGGGTGGGGCAACCTGGTCAACCGGTCGGTGTCCATGGCGGCGAAGAACTTCGGCCGGATCCCGCAGCCGGGCGAGTTGACCGGCACCGACCGGGCGCTGCTGGACACCGCGTCCACCGCGTTCGGTACGGTCGGCGACCTGCTCGCCAAGCACCGGCAGAAGGCGGCGATCACCGAGGCGATGCGGGTGGTCGGCGAGGCCAACAAGTACATCTCGGAGTCCGCGCCGTGGAAGCTCGGTGACGATCCGGAACGGCAGGGCACCGTGCTGCACACCGCCCTGCAGGTGGTGCAGGACTGCAACACCCTGCTCAGCCCGTTCATGCCGCATTCGGCGCAGCAGATCCACCAGACCCTCGGCGGGTCCGCCGTGGTGGCGCCGATGCCGGAGATCCGGGAGGTCGACGACCTGGACGGCGGCCCCGGCTACCCGGTACTGACCGGCGACTACTCGGCTACCCCGGCGTGGCGGTCGACCCCGCTGACCGTCGGCACCGAGCTGACCAAGCCGACGCCGGTGTTCCGCAAGCTCGATCCGTCCATCGTGGACGAGGAACTGGCCCGGCTGGAACAGCAGGACTGACCCTCACCCGACCTCGCCGACGGCGCTCACCACAGCTCGTCGGCGGCCGTACGCGACAGCCTGGTACAGGCCGGATCCGAGCGCGAAGGCGGCGGCTGTGGCCGCGCAGGTGAGCCACAGCGCGCCGGTTCCCTGCGCCAACAGCGGGGTGCCGATCAGCGGGGCGACGACCGTACCGACGCCCCAGGACAGGCCGTACACGGTCAGTACGCTCGTGGCCGCGTGCGGCGGGGCCAGCCGGGATGCGACGGCCTGCTGGGTACCGAGCAGCAGGCTGCCGCTCGCGCCCTCCACGGCGGCGCCGGCGACCAGCGCGGGCACCGTGCCGGTGGCCCAGAGCGCGGCGGCCGCCGCGAGCATGCCGTACCCGATGAGCAGCATGGCCGCCGGGGACAGGCGTCGCTCGGCGTGGGCCACCACGCGTTGTGCTGCGATGGCCGCCGTGGCGCTCGTCGCGAGCAGCCAGCCGGTGAGGGACGGCGGGTGTCCGGAGGTCTGCACGGTGAGCGGGAGCATGAACACCACGAGCATCATCAGCGTCGCGTATCCGGAGCCGACGGCGGTCCAGGCCACCACCCGTCCGGACAACGCTGCCCGCCAGACGGTGCGGGTGTTGCGGGTGAGGATCTGGCCGGCGGGCAGCGCTGCGGCAGCGACCGCCGCCGCAGCGACGCTCGTGACGGCGTCGGCGAGGAACAGCACACCGATGCTCCACCGGGTCAGGACCGCTGCGAGGACGCCGGCGAGGACGCCGGCGACGGCGAGCGCCGCCCACAGCGAGGAGTAGCTGGATGCGCGTCGGTCGCTCGGCACGGTGTGCGCGATCAGCGCCTGCGTTGCCGGTTCGATGATCTCGTACGCCAGGCCCAGCAGGATTGCTCCGGCCACGACGACGGGAACCGACGACCCCACCGCGATGACGACCTGGGCGGCGGCGCAGGCCAGCAGCCCGGTCAGGATCGCGGTACGGGCACCGAACCGGTTGGCCAGCAGGCCGCCGAGCAGCCGGGACGGGATGGTACCGACGCCGAAGGCGGCGAGCACCACGCCGACGAGGTCGAGGCCGGCACCGAGCTCATGCGTGAGCCGGAGACTCAGAAATCCCATCGCGAAGGCGCCGAGCCGGTTGACGACCCGGATCAGGATCAGCCAGCGCGTGACTGATGTAGCCTTTGTGTCCAGTGACATGCGTGGAAGGTACGTGACGGTAGACATGCATTTCAACAGTCACATCGAACAGCTTCTGACCACGACCGTGCGGCTTGTCAACGCGCTGACGCCGGGCGCCGACGGGGGACGCCCCGTCATTCCGCCGAGCGGTGAGGCCCTGCGCGTCGCTGTCGCCGACACGGTGCTCGGTGTCGGCAGGGACTGGACACCGAGCCTCGCCGACGCTCGCGCACTGCGCACCGCGGCCGATGAAGCACGGCGGGTCCTCGCCGCGCTGGACGCCGGTGAAGTGGACGCAGCGGCCGGTGCGGTCAACGAGATGCTGCGCACCAGTGACGCCCGGCCACACCTGGACCCCGACCGACACGGCGGCCACAACCTGCACTTCCACGGTCCCGACGACTCGTTCGTACGGGGTTGGACGGCCGGAATCGCCGCAGGTCTGGCCATGGCCATCGGGGGTGATCTCGGCAGCCGACTCGGGATCTGCGCTGCGCCCGGCTGTGACCGCGGGTACGTCGACATGTCCAGGAACACGCACCGCAGGTTCTGCTCGACCCGGTGTCAGAACCGGGTCAAGACGGCCGCCTACCGGACACGTGCGGCCCACCGCTCCGACCGGGCCGCGACAGAACGGCCGAGGCGCCGGGGGCCGACCGGCTGACCGCACCTCGCGGTGTGTGATCCTGTTCCGGACATGAGTGACGACGATGGGCGCTGACAAGCACGGCCGGCAGGGTGGTCCGCCGCCCGCGCCGGAGCCGTTGGCAGTTCCGGTCGCCGATGCGCACACCCACCTCTACCTCCAGGATGCCGATGCCGCCGCAGCGGTCGAGGCGGCCCGGGCGGTCGGGGTGGACCGCATCGTCGAGGTGGGTTGCGACGTCGAGTCGTCGCGGGGGGCGGCGGCACTGGCCGCCACGATGCCGGCGGTACTGGCCGCGGTGGCGGTGCATCCCAACGACGCCGCGCAGCTGTCGGATCCGGAGGCGGCCTGGGCGGCCATCGACGAACTGGCCGCTCAGCCGCGGGTACGGGCGGTCGGCGAGACCGGACTGGACCATTTCCGTACCGGTCCGGAGGGCCACGAAGCGCAGGAACGCTCGTTCCGGGCGCACATCCGGATCGCGAAGGACCGCGGCAAGGCGCTGATGATCCACGACCGGGACGCGCACGCCGACATCTTCCGGGTACTGGAGTCCGAGGGCGCGCCGGAGACCGTCGTGTTCCACTGCTTCTCCGGCGACGCGGAGATGGCCGAGCGGTGCGCACAGCACGGCTGGTACGTCAGCTTCGCCGGCAACGTGACGTTCCGCAACGCCGGCGAGTTGCGTGCCGCGGCGGCGGTACTGCCCGCCGAGCTGATGCTGGTCGAGACCGACGCGCCGTTCCTGACGCCGATGCCGTACCGGGGCCGACCGAACGCGCCGTATCTGGTGCCGCTCACGGTCCGTGCGCTCGCTGATACCAAAGGTCTGGGTGTCGATGAGTTGTGCACCACCCTGTCCGGCAATGCCGAGCGGGCTTTCGGCGCATGGTGACGAGGATCGCGGGGGGCCGGGGCAGCGCGACGGCGCCGAAGTTCGTACAGTTCCGGATTCGTGAGTACGGCATACAGACCGCGGCGCGCCGCGGGTTCCCGTATCTGGTGGAAACCGTTTGCCGCGCTCGGCGTGCAGGCGGCCGCGGTGCTCGTGGTGCTGGGCACCGCCGGGTTCTTTCTGGCCCGCACCCATCAGGTGGTCATCGTGGATGACGGCGCGCCGCGGATGCTGCGCAGCTACGCCGGCACGGTGGGCGGGGTGCTGCGGCAGGCCGGGCTGACCCTCGGTTCGCACGACCGGGTGAGCCCGGCGCGGACCGCGACTCCGGGTGGCCGGGTGACCATCGGTCGAGGTCGGCGGGTCGCGCTGACCGTGGACGGACGGCGTGACGAACGCTGGTCGACCGACCGGACCGTCGACGCCCTGCTGCACAGCCTGGGCCTGTCGGGCACCCCGATCCGGGTGGACGGGCCGTCCGGCGGGCTCATCCCGCGGGCCGGGGCGGCGGTCACGGTACGCACCCGCAAGCAGCTGACCCTGACTGCGGACGGTCACCACACCCGCTACACGACGTACGCCGCGACGGTACGGGAACTGCTCACCGAGCAGCACGTCACGTTGGCCGCCGACGACGAGACCGAGCCGCCGGAGACCCATTCGCTGGCCGGAGTGACCGGAGTCTCAGTGTTCCGGGTCACCCGCAAGACGGTGACCGAGACGGTGACCGTACCGGCGCCCGAGAAGACCGAGAAGCGCTCCGACTGGATGCAGGACCAGGAGGACGTCGTCGACTCCGGCCGGGCCGGCAAGAAGGAGCAGCGGGTCCAGTACATCTACCGCGACGGCAAGCGCTACCGGCGCACCGTGCTGTCCAGCAAGGACCTGGTGAGCACGAAACCGCGGGTGATCGCCAAGGGCACCACCCCGTACCCGCCCGACGACACCGGCCTGAACTGGGCCGGGCTCGCCCAGTGCGAGTCGGGCGGCAATCCACGGTCGATGTCGGCGGGCGGCATGTACATGGGCCTCTACCAGTTCAGCGCCGACACCTGGCACCGGATGGGTGGGGTGGGGCTGCCTTCCGACGCCACCCCCCGGGAACAGACCTACCGGGCCATCAAGCTGTACAAGCAGTCCGGCAAGGGCCAGTGGCCGGTGTGCGGGGCGCACCTGTGACAGCCGCCGGCCCGCTCGGGCCCGCCGAGATACGCGCGCTGGCCGCCGGACTCGGCGTGGTGCCGACGAAGTCGCTCGGCCAGAACTTCGTGATCGACCCGAACACGGTGCGCCGGATCGCCCGGGCCGCCGAACTCACCGACGACGACGTGGTCGTGGAGGTCGGCCCGGGGCTGGGTTCGCTGACCCTGGCCCTGCTACCGCAGGCCCGCCGGCTGTACGCGGTCGAGGTGGACACCCGGCTCGCCGGGGCCCTGCCCGGTACGGTCGCGGCGCGTGCCGGCGAGGTGGCCGACCGGATGACCGTACTGGCCGCCGACGCGCTGCGGATCGACGCGGACGCGTTCGCCGAACAACCGACCGCGCTGGTCGCGAACCTGCCGTACAACGTCGCCGTACCGGTACTGCTGCACCTGCTGGCCACCCTGCCGCGGCTGCGGCACGGGCTGATCATGGTGCAGGCGGAGGTGGCCGACCGGTTGACCGCCGGACCCGGCTCCCGGGTGTACGGCGTGCCGAGCGCCAAGCTGGCCTGGTACGCGCAGGCCCGGCCGGCCGGTTCGGTACCCCGGTCGGTGTTCTGGCCGGTGCCCAACGTCGACTCCGGGCTGGTCGCGTTCACCCGCAGGGACCCGCCGGCCACGGAGGTACCGCGTACCGAGGTGTTCGCCGCCGTGGACGCCGCGTTCGCGCAGCGCCGCAAGACGCTACGGGCCGCGCTCGGCCGCTGGGCCGGCAGCCCCGTACGCGCCGAGCAGGTCCTGCGGGCAGCGGGGGTCGATCCCGGCGCCCGCGGCGAGTCGCTCACCATAGAGGAGTTCAGCCGGATCGCGGCGGCCCGGGAGAGCAGCTGACCGGTGCCGTCGGGCGCCGCGCCGGCGATGTCCGGTACCTGCCGGTGACCTCTCGCGTGTCCGGTGGTCGGTCGAGGCTGTCGAGGGGTATTCCGGCAGGAGACGGCGTGGAGGGAGCGCGGCAGTGACCGAGGCAGTGGACAGTGACCCGCAGGTCGATGATCCGCAGGTCGGCAGCCCGCAGGCAGATCATGAGCGACCGCAGCTCGCCGCGTCCGGTTCGGTCCGGGTCCGGGTGCCGGCCAAGGTCAACCTGCACCTGTCGGTCGGGCCCCGGCGCCCGGACGGCTACCACGAACTGGCGACCGTCTACCACGCCATCTCGCTGTACGACGAGGTGATCGCCGAACGCGCCGACCAGCTCGACCTGGTGATCGAGGGTGAGGGCGCCGCGCAGCTGCCCACCGACCAGCACAACCTGGCCGCCCGGGCGGCGGTACTGCTGGCCGACCGGCTCGGGGTCGCCCCGCAGGTCCGGCTGCATCTGCGCAAACAGATCCCGCTGTCCGGGGGCCTGGCCGGTGGCAGTGCGGACGCCGCCGCGACCCTGGTGGCCTGCGACGCGCTCTGGGCAGGTGGGCTGAGCCGCGACGAACTCGCCGAACTCGCCGCGGAGCTGGGCAGCGACGTACCGTTCCTGGTGCTCGGCGGCACCGCGCTGGGTGCCGGCCGGGGTGAGCTGGTCAACCCGGTACTCACCACCGGCACCTGGCACTGGGTGGTCGCGGTCGCCAACGGTGGTCTGTCCACCCCGAAGGTGTACGCGGAACTGGACCGGTTGCGCGACGCGGACGACGAGCAGACCCGGCAGCCGTGCGGTTCGCCGGACCGGTTGCTCGCCGCGCTGCGTCAGCACGACCCCCGGATACTCGCCGACACCCTGGCCAACGACATGCAGCCGGCCGCGCTGTCGATGCGTCCGCAGCTGAGCCGTACGCTGGCCGCCGGCCTCGCCGAGGGTGCGCTCGCCGGACTGGTCTCCGGTTCCGGACCCAGTTGCGTGTTCCTGGCGTCCGACGCCGGGCACGCCACCGAGCTGGCCGCCCGGTTGGCCACCCACCGGGTCTGCCGTACCGTGCGTACCGCGCACGGCCCGGTTCCCGGTGCCCGCGCGACCGGCTGATTAAGGGAGAGTTCGTGGCCAACATCGTCAACCTGGACCGGGTGTCGAAGGGGTACACCACGGTGCTGCTCGACGAGGTGTCGCTGGGCCTCGAGGACGGTGACCGGGTCGGTGTGGTCGGACTCAACGGTGCGGGCAAGTCGACCCTGCTGCGCCTGCTGACCGGTACCGAGGAACCTGACTCCGGCCGGGTCACCCAGCGCCGCGGGCTGACCGTGGGCGCCCTCCCGCAGCACGTGGACCTCGCGCCGGAGGTGACCGTACGCGATGTGGTGGTCGGCTCCGCGTGGCTGCCCGCCGCGTTCGCCGCCGAACACGAATGGGCCGGCGACTCCGGCATCCGGGCGGTACTCGGCGGTCTCGGCATGCCCGGCCTCGGCCTGGACACCCCGGTCGGTCCGCTGTCCGGCGGGGAACGCCGCCGGGTCGCGCTGGCCGCGCTGCTCGTACGCCCCGCGGACCTGCTGATCCTGGACGAGCCCACCAACCACCTGGACGTGGCCGGGGTGTCCTGGCTGGCCGCCTGGCTCACCGGCAACCACCGCGGCGGACTGGTGGTCGTCACCCACGACCGCTGGTTCCTCGACGCGGTCTGCACCACCACCTGGGAGGTCGGCGACGGGGCGGTACGTGCCTTCGACGGTGGCTACGCCGCCTGGACACTGGCCCGCGCGGAACGTGCCCGGCAGGCCGCGGTGGTGGAGGAACGCCGGCAGAACCTGTTGCGTAAGGAACTGGCCTGGCTGCGGCGCGGCCCGCCGGCCCGGACCAGCAAACCGAAGTTCCGGATCGACGCGGCCAACGCGCTGATCGACGACGTACCGGAGCCCCGGGACACCGTCTCGTTGCAGCGGCTCGCCACATCCCGGCTGGGCAAACAGGTGTACGACGTGGAGAACGTCACCGTGCAGCTCGGTGACCGGAAGATCTTCGCCGACGCCACGCTACGGGTCGGGCCGGGTGACCGGATCGCGCTGGTCGGCGCGAACGGTGCCGGTAAGTCGACCCTGCTGCGGCTGCTCACCGGAGAGCGCACCCCGGACAGCGGTACGGTCCGGATCGGTACCACGGTCCGGGCCGCGTACCTGTCCCAGGAGCTCGACGAGCTGCCCCGCGAGCTGCGGGTGCTGGAGGCCGTCGAGCAGGTGGCCCGCCGCGTCGTACTGGGCGACCGGGAGATGACCGCCGGCCAGCTCGCCGAGCTGTTCGGGTTCACCGAGCAACGGCTGTGGACGGTCGTCGGTGAGCTGTCCGGTGGGGAACGTCGCCGGTTGCAGATCCTGCGGCTGCTGGCCGGTGAACCGAACGTGCTGCTGCTCGACGAACCGACCAACGACCTGGACACCGACACCCTCGCCTCGCTGGAGGATCTGCTGGACAGCTGGCCGGGCACCATCGTGGTCGCCAGCCACGACCGGTACCTGGTGGAGCGGGTCTGTGACACGGTCGTCGCGCTGCTCGGCGATGGGCGGCCCACCGCGCTACCCGGTGGTATCGAGCAGTTCCTCACCCTGCTGCCCGATCCCACCGGTGCCGGGAGCGAACCGGTCACCGGCAAGCAGGCGCCCGCGCCGCCGCGTGCCGACGGGCCGTCCGCGGCGCAGGTACGGGCCGGGAAGAAGGAACTGGCCCGGCTGGAGCGTCTGGTCAGTCCCGACTGGAGGCGCGGAAGGCGACCTGCACGGCGCGGCTGGCCGAGCACGCCACCGACTACGCCAAGGTCACCGAGCTGGACGCGCAGCTCGCCCAGGTACGGTCCGAGCGCACCGCCGCCGAGGAGGAATGGCTGACGCTCGCCGACCAGATCAGTTAGGTGTTTCTCACAGTCCCGACCTGACCGCTGGCCGTCGGCCGACCGTAAGCTCGGGACACGTGGCCAACGATGCCGGACCGGCACAACGCGCAGGCGCCCGCAGGTTTCTCGGCGGCATCGTCGTCGACACCCGACCGCTGCGTGTCGTGCCGTTCCGGCGCCTGTGGCTGTCCGGTGCCGTCACCACCGTCGGCAGCCAACTGACCGCCGTCGCGGTACCCAAGCAGGTCTTCGACCTCACCGGATCCTCCGCGTACGTGGGGCTCACCGGTGCCTTCGCGCTGGTACCGCTGTTGGTCTTCGGCCTGTGGGGCGGTGCGATCGCCGACACCGTGGACCGGCGCAAGGTCCTGCTGGTCACCAATACCGGTGTGGCGCTGACCACGCTCGGCCTGTGGGTGCAGGCCTTCACCGGGGCCGGCTCGGTCTGGCTGGTGTTCGGTCTGTTGGCGGTGAACCAGGCGTTCTTCGCGATCAACATGCCGACCCGGATGGCGGTGATCGCCCGCCTGGTCCCGGTCGAGCTGCTGCCCTCGGCGATCGCACTGAACTCCACCATGTCCACGTTCGGGATGGTGCTCGGTCCGTTGGCGGCCGGTGCGATCCTGCCGGTGCTCGGGCTACCGGCGCTGTACCTCATCGATTCCGCCGCGCTCACCGTCACGCTGTGGGCGGTGTGGCGGCTGCCCGCGCTGCCGCCGCTGAACGGGCCGTCGCGGCGTGCCGGCCTGCGCGATGTGGTCGACGGGCTGCGCTACCTGAGTACCCAGAAGATCCTGCTCGCGTCGTTCCTGCTGGACCTGATCGCGATGGTGGCGGGGATGCCGATGGCGCTGTTCCCGGAGATGGCGGAACGTACCTTCGGCGACCCGGCCGGCGGTGGACCGGCGCTCGGCTGGCTGTTCGCGGCCATCCCGATCGGTTCGCTGGTGTGCGGGCTGGTCTCCGGCTGGCTGGTCCGGGTGGCCCGGCACGGCGTCGCGGTGACCGTTGCGGTCTGCCTGTGGGGTGCGGCGGTGGTGGGCTTCGGGCTGTCCGGATCGCTGTGGCTGGCCGTGGTGTTCCTGGCACTCGGCGGCTTCGCCGACTTCGTCAGCATGGTGTACCGCAGTTCGATCCTGCAGACCGCCACCACCGACGACATGCGCGGTCGGCTGCAGGGTGTGTTCACCGTGGTGGTGGCCGGCGGCCCGCGGCTGGCCAACCTGACGCACGGCTGGACCGCGGCGGCGGCCGGCACCACGGTGGCAGCCGCCGGCGGCGGCGTACTGGTCATCGTGTGCACGGTGCTGGCCGTCGTCGCGCTGCCGGCCTTCTGGCGCTACCGGGCGCCGGTCTCCCGGGTGGTGGCCGACGATGCGCGCGGTGCGGCACCCTACGATGCGCCGCAGCCGACGCCCGACGGGCCCGATGCGGCAACCGGTATCCCGCCGGGCGGCTCGCCGTGACCGCGACTCACACCTTCAACGCGTACACGAAGTCTGCGTACGGCACCCCGTCGCTGTCCTCGTCGCCGTCCTTGCCGTCGGCGGCCACCACCACGTACACGGTGTGCCCCGCCGCGACCGGCGGTGAGGTGGCGATCCGGCCGGCGTTGTACCGCGCGAGCTGCTTCCCGCTCGTCGCGTCGAGGACGATCAGGCCGCTGTCGGAGGTGCCGACATAGACCTTGCCATCCAGCACCGCAGGTGGGCCGAAGGCGTGCGGCCGCTTGGTGGCCGGGACGTCGACCTGCCAGCTCGTGTATCCGATGCTCGTGTCCACACACGCCACCGCGGCGGGGTCCGAGTCGGTTGCAATGGCTCCCGCCACGTACAGGAACTTCCCGGAAACCGTCACCAGCTGGCCGCCGGCATCGGCCGTGCCGTGCGCCCATTTCGTCTTGCCGCTGTGCAGATCCAGGGCGGCACGCGCACCCACGAAGACAACGTCGCCGACGACCGTGATGGAGGAGTTCAGGGCCTCCGCGCCGTCGGTGTCATGCTGCACCCAGCGCACCTTCCGGGTCTTCTCGTCCAGCGCCACACTGGTGCCGTGCTCGTCGACCAGGATGATCAGCCCGGCCGCGTACCCCATGGTGCCGGTAGCGATATCGAACGGCATGCGCTGTGTCCATCGCGCCTTGCCGGTTTCGGCATCCACCAGATGGATCGTCTTGGACGTCGCGACACACACCGCGCCGTTCCCGGCGACGGGCTGGTTGAGCTTGCCCGTGGCCCCGTGGTAGGCCCAGCGCCTCTTCCCGGTGCGGGCGTCCAGCGCGTAGAGCACACCGTGCTTGTCCTCGTCGAGAGATCCGCCCGGGTTGTTGTTCACGGAGTACACGACGCCGTCGGCGAGGACAGGGGCGAAGTCACGCGGCTGCGGGGAGAGGCCCCCTTCAACCGGCCCGTCCTTCGACCGCCACAGCTTTTTGCCGCTACTGATGCGCAGCGCCGTCACACAGCCGGCCTGCGCGACGTAGAGGATGTCGCCGTGCAGGGCCGTACCGAGCGGAAAGGTAATGGTGGCGTCCATGTGGTCCGCCCCCGGCAGAGCGGTGCTCCAGCGGACATGGCCGCCGGCCAGATGCGCCGTCGACGGTCCCGAAGGCCCACTGCTGCCACATCCCGCCACCGCACCGAGGCCACCAGCACCGGCCAGTGCGACGACCCCCGACAGCAATCCTCGCCGACTGACCGCGCCCGCAGACATCCGCTCTCCCTTTCGTTGCGCCATTGAGCATCCGAACGCCTGGCGTCGACACATCAGGATCTGCGTCAGAATGTGGCGATGGCCGCCTTGACGTCGGCGACGGTGAAGGTCCGTAGGTCATCCAGGGTGGGCCGGCGACCGAGCTGGCGCAGCCGCTGCGACTGTGACTTGCGCATGCCTTCGAAGAGCTTCCGGGCCTCGCGCGCGTTACCGAAGTTCGTCTCGTGGCGCAGTCTGCCGAAGTACTCGGTCAGGACCGGCTCGGTGTCTGGAAGGAGCTGATAGTCCTCGCCGTTGGCCATCCGGTTCATGATCAGGACCAGATCGTCCGGCGAGTAGTTCTGGAATTCGACGGCCTTCGAGAAGCGGGAGGCCAGACCCGGGTTGGCGTCCAGGAACTCGCTCATCTCCTTCGTGTAACCGGCGGCGATGACCGCTACCTCCTGCCGGTGATCTTCCATCAGTTTCACCAGCGTGTCGATCGACTCCTGGCCGAAGTCGCCGCCGCTACCCGCGGATCGGGACAGTGTGTATGCCTCGTCGATGAACAGCACGCCGCCCATTGCCTCATCGAACACTGAAGCCGTCTTCTCCGCAGTGTGCCCAAGGTACTGCCCGACCAGGTCGCGCCGTGCCACCTCTTTGAAGCCGCCGTTCGGTAGCACGCCGAGCGCGGCGAGCAGCTTGCCGTAGATTCGGGCGACGGTCGTCTTACCGGTACCGGGAGCACCAGTGAAGATCAGATTGTTGCTTCCCCCGGAGACGGACAAGCCGGCGCTGCGACGCCACTCGTTCACCTGGAGCTCGTCGATCAATGCTTTGACGTCAGCCTTGACCGACTCCAGCCCGATCATGCCCTCCAACTCGGTGAGCAGCGACTCGACCGCTTCGTTGTCACGGCCCTCGTCGAATCCGCCGAAGGTGTCGTCGCCCTCGGCCTGCTCGCGGATCACCGGGTCGGCGCCATCGGCGATCTCGATCGTCGGAGTGGCGGTATTGGTGATCTGACACTCCTCGACCGTGCCGTGAGTGCCGCGAGCGAACGAGATACCGACACCCTGTGTGTCGTGGATCTTGCAGCGCCGTAGCGTCGGATTCGACTCGTGCACCACGGCGACACCGACTCCGGCGTTCGCGATGTCGCAGCCTTCGATCAACGGCTTGCCGAACTGGTACACGTAGACGCCTCGGTTGCCGCAGCCGGAGATGCTGGTGGCCCGGATGGTCGGCGCCGCGCCCATCCGCACGATGATGCCGTCCTCGGCGACGTTGTTGACCGTGCAGTCGTCCACGGAACCATCGGCGTCTTCCAGCAATAGTCCGTAGAGCGCACCGCTGATGGTGATCTTGCGTAGCTCGCACCTGCCGCTGCGGACGCTGATGCCGGCCGCGTAACTGGAACTGACGGCGCACCGGTCCATCCGCAGCTTGGACGAGTCGGCGGAGACGGCCGCGCCCTCGCCGGCCCTGATCGTGATGTCTTCGAGGTGGAGCGTGCCGTTGCGGCAGGTCACGGCCGCGTGGGACAGGTCGGTCGAATCGATGGTCACCGACTCTGCATCGGCCACGGCGCGGATCACCACGCTCTTACCTATGACGAACAGCGCCTCACGGTATGTCCCGCTGGCCACCTCGATTGTCGCGCCGTCCGGGGCGTCACCGAGTGCCTCACCGATGCTGGGGTAGGCGCCACGTTGCTGCGGTGCTACCTGAAGAGTGCGCGCCATTGCTCCGCCGGAGAATTGAGTGGGTGTCTCAACGTGACACTATCGCACTGGTGCACGGCGTCTGGAGACGCCAGTAATCGATGAACGGTGAACCCGTACGGGTCGGTAGCGGGTGAGAGGTCGGATGATGACGACACCGGAGGCGAGCTGGCAGCCGGACAACACGCTGGAAGCGGTGTTGCTGGCGGCGCGCCAGCGACAGAACCAGGCTGAGTTCCTTGCCGCGCTGGCTTGGGCTGATCTGTTGCTGCCGTTGTCGCTGGACCGGCCGGACGACCCGGAAGCGGTGACCATGGTCGAGGTGTCCGGGCGGCGTTGTCTGCTTGCCTTCACCTCCGACCGGTCGGTGCGTCAGGTGCTTGGCGCCGACAGGCCGCGCCGTCCGGTGCGGATGATCGAATTGGGCCGGATCTGGCCCGGTCCGGATCTGTGGCTTGCGGTGAACCCTGGTCTACCGATCGAGATGTACCTCGGCGCCGACGCCGTCGCGTCGTTGGCCGCGGAGGCCGATCGGCCGGGGAGCCGGACCGAGACGGTCCTGGCCGAGGCGACGGACTCCGGCGACCCTGACCGGTTCGCGGCGGCGCTGCTCACACAGGATGCGGTCGTGCCACTCTCGCTGGAGAGCGACTCCGCAAGTACCGACATCACCGATCCACAGTTCGGCTGGTGTCGAATCGGTGAGGGCGAGGACCTCATCGTCGTGTACACGTCGCAGCAACGGCTGCGCGAGCACCTCGGTCTGAACCCGTACGTGCTCGTACCGTTCGCGAAGCTGTTGGCGCAGTGGCCCGACCCGAAAGCGGGAATGGCAGTCGATCCCGGTGCCTCGTTCGGTTCCCGCCTGGAGGCACCGCTGGTCGCCGCTATCGCCGACCGGGTCCGTACGTATGCGGACGGTGTGATGGTGCAGGCGGTGCTACCACCAACGATGGAACAGCGGTACCTGTCCGGTGCGCACAGCCGCGTTGCTGGTCTGATCCACCGTTGTCCTGACGCCGCGGTGCCGCTGGCCGAGTTGTACCGGCAGCTCGACCTGGTCGGCGAAGGTTCGCCGTTCGACGTCGACGACCCGGCTGGCTATGTCGTCCGATGGCTCGAAAGGGATAGAACGGCATACCGGATGCCACAGATGAGCGGGGCGGAGCTGACGCCCGGCGCTGCGTTGTGGCGGATCGACCGGGACGGTGGCGAGGTGTGCCTGACGCGCTACCAACCAGGCCCCAACGGCACCCTTGGCTGGGAGCCGGCATCTCCAGACTGATGACTCGTCCGCCGGCCCCCTCACCTGGATGTCCGTCTGGCCCTGTACCGACGGTGGCTGAGGGTTTTGTCGGGTACCTAAGATGACCACGCCAGCGAATACCGTCGCCTCGGCGCTGACGCCGGTGGGTGGGACCGACCCGCCGGACCGAGGGTGACACGCTTGGACCAGACGACGATGAAGGAGCGCCCGGATGGCCACGCCACCCACACCACCATCGCCGGTGCGCGCGGTCGCCCGGGTGGGCGGCGGTCGCCCACCAGGCGGCCCGTGGTTGTTGACCCGGCATCGGGCACGGCAACGTATCGGGCGGTTCCGGGTTGAGCAGTTCGTCGTGTTGGAACTGGTTCTCCTCGGCGCGCTGGCCATGCTGCACCGACCGGCCTGGCAGGTCGCCGTCGGCGGCGTGCTGGGAGCTGCGCTGCTACTGCTGGCGTTCCTACGCCCGGGCGGCCAGTGGTGGTTGAGTCGGCTCGCGATGCGTGCCAGGCTCCGCCGCCGTGCCCGGGCTGCCCGCGGTGTGCGCAGTTCCGACCACCGGATCACCGTGCTCCGGGAGCTGTCCCCGGCGCTGATCATCGAAGCAGCCGAGGAACGCGGTGTTCCGATGGGTATAGGTCATGATGGCTCGGGTTGGTTCGCCGCCGCGGAGATCGAGGTCGGGTCGGGTGGCGCCTTCGGTGATGTCGTTGAGCCACTGTCGCTCGGGGTGCTGGCACGGACTCTTCTGGAAGAGGAATTCCCCGTTTCTGCCGTACAACTGGTGACGCACACCGTTCCGGCGCCGACGGTCGCATTGGATGGTCGGTCGCCCTGCCAGCAGTCCTACCGGGAGCTTGTCGGTGCCGGGGGAGACAGCGCAGTCGCTCATCAGGTGCAATGGCTCGCAGTGCGACTGGATGACGACGAGGCGGCCGATGTTGCGGCCGAGCGCGGCGGCGGCACAGCCGGCATCCACAAAGCGATGGCGTCCGCGCTGACCCGCTGTATCAAGGTAACGAACTCCCGAAATCGTTCCTGCAGGCCACTGGATCGCGATGAGCTGACGGATGCCCTGGTGCGCTCCTGCGGTGTCATGGGCACAGGTGCCCAGCCCGGCAGCCGGCGCACGGGCGAAGAATGGCAGCGTTGGCGGGGTGACGGGCTGGCGCACGCTGTCTACTGGGTGTTTCGCTGGCCCGAAATCCAGGCTAACGGCCCCAACCTGATGAACCAGCTGATCGCCTGCTGCGGGGTTGAGAACAGCCTTTCGATCGTGATACGTCGGCCCACACTCACGGCCGACCAGGAGGGTGAGACAGCGGTCGACCTGGCTGGCATCGTTCGGCTGATTGCGGAGCCAGCGTTGCTCGGTCCCGCCGGTGACGCCTTTGAGCGAGCCGCCGATACGGCCGGGTTCGGCCTTCGACTACTCGGCGGCGAGCAGGCTCCGGCGGTGTTCGCGACCGCACCGACTGGAGTGCCGCGATGACCGTTCCACCTGGCCAGCCGATGCGGCGGCGACCTGAGCACGGGCCCGGGCAGGCTCTCGGCGCGGCTCCTGCCTCAGATGAAGAGGGCAAGACCTCGGAAACAGGGCCGATTCTCGGTCGACTTCCGGGTCCAGGGCGGGTGGCATCGGCACCGGTGAGCGTAGCGCCGGTGAGCGCGGCGCCGACGCAGCGTGAAGAAGGGCGGCCGAGCCCGGACCGGTCGGTACCCGCCGGCAAGGGTGCCGATACCGGCAGCACCATGACGGTGACGCAGGCGGGCGCTACCGAGCGGACCAGTCGATTGTCCAGCGCGGCGGTCAGCGCTCAGGCCGCCGCAGCGGTGGCGGAGCGGGTCCGGGCAACGACGGCGGCAGCACAGCCCGCGCTGGCTGAACCGACCGGTGGCACGGTCTACGGCGCCAATCGGCTCAGCGGTTCGGCCGAGCCGGAGCGTCTCGGCCGTCCGCTCGACCCGGTGCGTCTGGAGCCACATCGGGCTCCGGTCGCGGCACTCAGGCAGTTGTCCGCGCCTCGGATGGCAAGTGGTGTCCTGCTGGGCAGTGACTCGGACAAGGCATCCGTTGTGCTACGCCTGTTCCGACCCGAAGTGACGAGGGTCGCCATGGTCGGCGGTCTGTGGCCGGCCCGCCTGCTGATCTTCCGCGCCCTGGCATTGGGCGCTCGCGTAGTGGTCTTCACCCATCGACCCGAGGCGTGGAACGGGTTCGGCCGGGTGACGACCGGACGGGATGACCGGGTTGCGGTCCTGCCGGTAGAGCGCCCTGTCGTGGTCGCCGCGAGTCCGGCGTCGCCGGCCCTGCACGTCTACGACCTGGGGGAGACGGGTCCGCAGGCACCGCCGGCGTTGGGCCCGTGGAACGCGCAGCTCACCGTGCTGCCGTCGCTGACCGCGTTCGGTTTCGACGCGATGCAGGCCGCACATGTCACCGTGTTGCGTCGCCTGTCGGTGCAGGAGTCGGTCGCCGCAGTGCCGATTCTCGGCTTGACCGGCCAGGCGCCTCGCCTGGTACAGCAGGTACGGAACGACATGGTATCGGTCGTCGGCGGGGGTCGGGTGCGGTACACCTACCTGCGGCCGACCCAGATCGAGACAGGACTGTTCGGTAGCGCTGGTAGTGAGGCCGCGGCCATCTCAGCAGCCCGCTGACGGACGTCTGCTGAATTTCGCGGGGTCGCGACCTGGCTGACGATGATTGAGCCCCGTTCCACCTGACGTTGGAACGGGGCTCATTGCACGTACGGTCAGCCGCCCGAGCCGAGCACCCTCCCGCGGCGCTCGTCCACCTTCTGCTCGGCCGGCGTGTCGATGCTCTCCGGTGTTTCCACCGTCCACAGTTCCTCGGAGGCTTCGCTCGCAGCCTGATCGGACTCGCCGGCCGCTTTGTCCTTGCGCTTGTCGTCCTTGCGCTGGCTGCGCCCGATCAATCGTTCCGCCATGCCGGGTTGCGGTGCTGCCTTGGCTGCCGCACCGCGGGCACCCGTCAGTTCGGGATCGACACCGATCTCGCCGTGGTCCACGCGTTCCCAGTCGATCTCGGGTAGGCCGTTGCGCCCGGTCAGATCGGGACGCGCGAACGACAGGGGGGTGAAGAGCTCGTCCTCCTCGGCCTTGGCGTCGGACATGCGCTGGCGTCGGCCGTTGAGGTCCTTCGGGGTGAGCTGCCGACCACGTGGCGCCCCGGGCATATTGGGCCCACGCCCGCCAGGCCCGCCGCGCCCGGGCAGGCCGGCCCTCGGCGGCGTGATCTCGGCAGGCCCGGTCTGCTGCCCGTCGAGTCGGCCGGCCAGGCGTTCCGGAGCGGTCGGGACCCCCTCGCCGAGATACTCCTCGCTCTCCGGCCGGGCGGCGTCCGTACCCTTCTTCGCGCCGGGCCGCTCACCCTTGCGCCGGTCACCGCGGCCGCCCAGCGGCGAACGGCCGGGCGTCTTCTCCTCGCCGGGTGGGCCTCCCGCGCGACCACGCAGCCCGGAGTTCCCCGCTGGCCGTCCCAGTTGCGGTGGCCGCATCATGCCACCGCGGCCGGGGGTGCCGCCCCCGGTCTGCCGGAGCCCATTCTCGTTGACGCCGTTCATCCGTTGCCGCATGGCGTTCTGCTCCGCCTCGACCCGCGAGGCGCCGTTGGATACTTCGTTGCCGAGGTTGTTCGTCCGTTGCCGCATCGCGGACCGCTCGGCATTGAACCGGTTCGCCTGCGGCCCCAGTGCCGTCCGCTGCGCGTTGAACTGAGCCGACTGATTGGCGATCTGCTGTTGCAGCGCGTTCTGCTGCTGCTCGAGCCGACGTTGTTCGGCGGCCAACCGGTCCTTTTGCAGCTTCTCCTGCTGCTCGAGTTGCTTCTTGCGGTTGGCGATGAGCTGATCCTGCTTCTTCTGCAGTTGCTCCTTGAGCTGCTTCTGCTGGGCGGCGAACTTCTGCTGCATCGCCTGCCGCTGCGCTGCCATCTGCCGCTGCGCCGCGGCTGCCTGCTGGGCAGCGCCGCCCAGCGCAGGATTTGCGCCACCTGCCAGACCCTTGACCCGCTGGACATAGGCGTCCAACGGATTCTGGCTCTTCAACGGCCCCTTGTAGGTTGTGCCCTCGTTGAGCGCGAAGTAGGACGAAGCGTACACGTCGGCAAGCTTCTTCATTTCACCCTGAGCTTGACGTGTGTATTTCTTCATCACCTCGTCTTTGTCTTTGCGGTCCTGTTTCGCCTGGTCGGCGTAATACTGGCCATCCGTCTCGCCGCTGACAAACCACTGCCCAGCCTTCGACAACCCGCTGTCATTGCTGGAATCCTTGGCCTTCTTGTCATCCGAGTTCAGCTGGTCGATCGCGCTGTTGTAGTCACGGACGAAGTTCCTGTAGATGTCTTCCATGTTCTTGCGGCTCGTCGCGACCTGTTTCGCCACATCGCGAAATGACTGCGCGTTCTGCTGCCCGAAGGTGATCCAGTCGCTGATTGAATAGGTCGCCTTGCCGACGTTCTGCAGGAAGCTCCGCGATGCCTCGGACTTGCTCGGCGGCCAACCACCCTTACCATCCGGTCCGACAGCGAGCCGGTCAGTCGCATTCCCGACGGTGGTCTGCAGATTCTGCAAATGCGTGACGAACTGGTCCCACAGATGGGCCATCCCATAGAGCCTGCCGTCATGCTCCAATCGGGCCCAGGCTATCAGCGTCCGAATGTTCGGATACTCGTCGTTCCAGGTGCTGGCCATCTGCTTGGGGTCAAGATAATTCGGGTTGGTGCTCGTTACCTTGGCCCTGAAGAGATCCGGCTCTTCCCGATGAAGCATATTGCGGATTTGCGGAGGCATGTCCGCCTGGTGCTTCGGATCGATGTAGTTGGGGTTGTCATTCGTGACCGTCGGTGCGCTGATGTCGGTGTGGCTGTAGTTGTCCGGCTTGCTACCTGCTCCGCTCACCGACGGAGGCAGGTCCCGATAGTTGTAGTAACCGTAGTTGTTGCCGAGATTGAGGTCCGGATCCGATGGTTGCTTTCCCATGCCGGTCCTCCGTCAGTGCTTCTCGACCTTGTGCAGGCCTGGCTGGTTGCCATAGAGGTCGGAATCGTTGGTTGCGTCGCCGGGTGTCTGGTACTTGTCATCACCCTTGCCGACGGTCACGGTGCCCTGGTACTGGGGATTGTTACTGTCGTTCGGGTCCTCGCCGGCAGTTGCGTTGTCGTTGACGCGCCTGTTGTATTCGGCCTCGGCCGCCTTGGAACCGGTCGGGTCCGACTTGCCGTCCGTCCCGTCCTTGCTGCCCGGGTCCGCACCCGGTGAGGACGCGGGCAGAGCGTTGTCGTCCTTTGGATGGAAGGCGTTGTTCAGGTCGGTGGTGGTGACGTTGGCTGTCTGGCCCTTACCGAACACGACGTCCATGGCGCCGAACGGTTTGCCGGCCTTGACGTCAGCCTGGATCTGCTTCAGGTTGAAGGCGTTCAGGTCGTCGGCGTCGGCATAGTTGATGGCGGCGACCTCTGCGGCCGAGCCCAGCGCCGCGATCCCTTGCATCAGTTCGTTCATGAACTGGCTGGTGGAGCCGAGGATCGTCATGTGGTAGTTGTGAAACGTGGTGGCCTCGGCGAACCCTGGGGCGCTGGTGCACTCGGAGCCCAGCGTCTGCATGTTGGCGCCGAGCCCCTTCAGATCCCCCATCAGGGAGTCCGCGCTGGTGCCCATCGTGTGGGCGAACGTGGTGAGGGCGCCAAGATCGACCGAGGTGCCGTCGCTGCCCATGCTGTCTCCTGCCCTGTGTTCGCTGTACCGGAATCAGACCGCACTTACTACTCAAGGTACCGAGGATGCGCAACCGGGCAAAAGTGTCCAGGTACCGGCTCAGACCGGTGGGTCGAGCCATGCCAACTGGACCAGCCTGGTCCCCTCGCGGCGGGTAACCAGCCAGCCACGACCGGGTGGTAGTGCCGACGGCCTGATGTTGCCGACCAGGGGACCCTCGTCACGGTCGCCGGACATCACCATGCCTGGTGAACCGAGTTCCCGTATCGCCATCGTGACCGGCTCGTACGCAGCGCGGCTCGCGCCACCGGTACGTCGGGCGATGATCAGATGCAGGCCGATGTCACGTGCCTGGCCGAGCACACCGGAGACCAGCTGCAGCGGATTGTTCGACCCGCCGGACACCAGGTCGTAGTCGTCGACCAGCACGTACAGCTCGGGGCCATGCCACCAACTCTTGTTGCGCAACTGCTCGGCGGTGACGTCGGGGCCGGGGAGTCGGCCTTCCATGACCTGGTTGACCTCGGCCATGATCTCCTCGGCGCGCTGGGCGGTCGTACCGTAGCCGATCAGATGCTTGGTCTTCACCGCGTCCAACAGGCTGCGTCGATAGTCGATCAGGACGACGCGAGCCTCCTCCTCGGTATGCCTGTCGACGATGGCCTGCGCGAACGCGCGTAGGAACGTGCTCTTACCCGACTCGGTGTCACCGAACAGCAGGAAGTGGGGGTCGTTCGACAGCTCCAGGAAGACCGGTTGCAGATCGCTTTCGGAGAGACCGATCGGGATGCCCGGTCGCGGGTCGGGGACCGGCATCCGCTCGTACGGGTAGACGGCCGGCAGCAACCGCACCGCTGGCGCCGGCCGGCCACGCCAGTTGTTCTTGAGGTCGGTGATGAGCTTCGCCGTGCCCTCGCCGAGATCGTCGATTGTGGATCGGTCGTCGACACGGGACAGCGCGGCGAGGAACTGGTACCGGTCGGCAGTGATACCCCGGCCGGGGGACTGTTCCGGCACACTCATCGCGGTGCGTCGGTCGAGCATCGAGTCGCTCGGGTCACCGAGCCGCAGCTCAAGTCGCGTGTTGAGCATGTCGCGCACCTGCGGTCGCAGCTCCATCCACCGGCTCGCCGACGCGACCAGATGGATGCCGTAGGTGAGGCCACGCGCGGCGATCTCGTTGATCATCGCCTCGATGTCCTCGAACTCGTTACGGATGGTCATCCAGCCGTCCACGATGAGGAACACGTCGCCGAACGGGTCCTCGGTGTGCCGTCCGGAACGCTTCGCCCGACGGTACCCGGCAATCGAGTCGACGCCCTGCTCGCTGAACATCCGTTCCCGGGCGGCCATCACGGTCATGACCTCGGACACTGTCCGTCGGACCTGGCTGACCTCCAGCCGCGTGTACACCCCACCGATGTGCGGCATGTCCCGTAGCGCGGTCATACCGCCACCACCGAAGTCCAGGCAGTAGAACTGCACTTCGGCCGGGGTGTGGGTCAGGGCAAGGCTGGTGATGAGCGCACGCAGCACGGTGCTCTTGCCGCTCTGCGGCCCGCCGACGACGACGAAGTGACCACCGCCGCCGGACAGATCGGCCCACAGCACGTCGCGACGCTGCTCGAACGGGCGGTCCACCGTGCCGATCGCAGCGACCAATGCTCCGCGCAGTTCCGACTGGTCGACGGTGAGGCCGCGATCGGGACGCACGGTCAGTGGCGGCAGCAGTTCGTTCAGTGGCGGCGGGTCACCGAGCGGCGGCAGCCACACCTGGTGTGCCGGCGAACCGCGTCCCTGCAGGCGGTTGACCATGATGTCCAGCAGACTTTCGCCGATGCCCTCGTCCGGGTCGGCCTGTTGCTGTTCGATCTGTTGTCCGAGCTCCGGGGCGACGTACTGGGTCGAGTAGTCGAAGATCCGGTTGTCGACCTCGGCAGAGGCGACCTTCGAGCCGCCCTTGTGGTAGACCCCGGAGACGTACGCGGAGCGGAAGCGGGTCATGGGCTCGGTGCCATACTTCATGTAACCGTGGCCCGGCGACCGGGGTAGCTCGTACGCGTCGGCGACGCCCAGCACGACGCGGCTCTCCATCGCCGAGAACGTCCGTAGACCGATCCGGTACGACAGGTGTGTGTCCAGGCCGCGGAGCCGACCCTCTTCCAGACGCTGCGAGGCGAGCAGTAGATGTACGCCGAGGGATCGGCCCAGCCGGCCAATCTGCACGAACATGTCGATGAAGTCGGGCTTCGCGGACAGAAGCTCGGAGAACTCGTCACAGATGATCAACAGGCTCGGCAATGGAGCTAGCGGCGCACCGGCGGCCCGGGCCTTCTCGTAGTCCCGCTGCGACGCATAGTTACCGGCCGCGCGGAGAAGTTCCTGGCGCCGCAACATCTCGCCGTTGATCGCATCGGTCATCCGGTCGACAAGTGGCAGTTCATCGGCCAGGTTGGTGATCACCGCGCTGGTATGTGGGAGCTGGTCGAGCTTGGTGAAGGTGGCGCCGCCCTTGAAGTCGATCAGGACGAAGTTGAGCGTCTCCGAGTCGTGTGTGGTGGCCAGCGCCAGCACGAGGGTCCGCAGCAGCTCCGACTTGCCTGAACCGGTGGCGCCGATGATCAGGCCATGGGGGCCCATTCCGTCCTGCGCCGACTCCTTGAGATCCAGATCGACCGGTAGTCCGTCACCGTCGACCCCGATAGGCACCCGCAGACGGTCCCGGTTCGGCCGGTTCTGCCAGGTCACCGCAGTGTCCAGCCCGTAAGGGTCGGTCAACTCCAGCAGTTCGGCGAGGCCGGTCTCGGAGTTCATGGCCAGTTCGGCGCGCCCGGCTGCGGACAAGCGCAGCGCAGTCAGCTGTAGCGCCAGAGACTCGGCCTCGGGAAAGGACAGGCCGTCGACCCGGCCCATCTCGCTGCGTGCATTGAGGGTGGCCGAGTCGAGCCGTCCGTTGTCGGCGAGCTGCAGAACGAGCGTCGCGTAGTCGAGCATGCGGGGGACAGGCGTGGAAAGGTCGAGGATCGTGATGCCTTCGACACCGCCGTCAGCCATCAGATGATCCGAGCCGGCGACGTTACCGCCGTCCAGGATCACGATGACGTGCTGGCCCATCCGGCCGGATGCCTCCGAAGGGTTGAACCTGGGACGGCTCGCGACGATGTCGTCGAGCATCGCCTCCAGACCGCTGATGGTCTCCGAGACCAACCGGATCTGACCGAGTGCATCGCTCCGGTTCGGATGCAGGGCATGCGGCAGCCACTTGACCCACTCCCACAGCGGGCGTTCCTTTGGCCCCGCGCAGACGGCGATCAGCAGGTCGTCCGGTGCGTGGAAGACGGCCGCCTGCACCAGGATGGCCCGCACCAGCGCTCGGGAGCGCTCGACATCTCCCTGCAGATGGACCCGGGAGAAGCCGTCCAGAGCCATGACCACCGGGAGATCGTCGACCACCGCGTACGTGGTGATGAACCGACGCAGCGCGGCGGCGCACATCGGTTCCAGCTGATCCAGCGGCTTGGTCTGTGGCGGTACCAGCGGGGTTGCCATCTCCTGAGGGCCGATGCCGATCCGGACCATGCCGAAGTCGCCATCGTTGGGCCGCCGTTCCCAGAGGCGCTGACTCCCCGGGATGGACCAGAGCGTGTCCGGGTCCGGATACCGGTAGTGAAGTCCGGTGCGTTGACGCTGAATCGTGCGGCGCACCTTGGCGCGCTGCTGAGCGAGATAGCGCATGTACTCCCGGCGTGCCGTGCGCATCGCCTGTTTCGCCTGGCCGCCGGAGAACAGCACCTGCGAGCCGAGCATGCCGACGGCCGACAGCCCGAACAGTCCACCGGTGACGTACATCAACGGGCCGGTCCGATACGAGGTGTACATCAGCGCCATCGCCACCGAACCGGCGAGCATGGGCAACATCATCAGCATCTGCTGCCAGCGGTGGCCCTCCGCTCCGGGCAATTCCGGTGGGGCCTCCAACACCACCTCGCCGGACGGGTAGTCCGGCTCTGGGCGGCGGGCTGTACGTTTGATAACGACCGTGCCCACCCTGAGCTACCTCCGCTTCGCTTGCGCCTGGGCGCACCTGGCGCGTCACCCATGCCACATCGTAGGTATGGGGTTGCTAGCTTGACAGCCGCGGGCAACCGCTGGCAAAAGTAGCGGGCACCCGTCACACGTAGTGGACGAGGATAGGAAGAGGGACCACCGTGGCAGCCAGTACCGGTACCGGGCTCGCCCGGGTGATCGTGGCGGCGCCGAAACGCCGTCTCGACCTGGCCCTTCCGGAGCACCTGCCGTTGTCGGTGCTGTTACCCGCGCTGCTGCGGCAGTCGGGGGAGAACCTCGCCAATGACGGGCTGGAGCATGGCGGTTGGGTGCTGCGTCGGGGTGACGGTGCCAGCCTGGATCCGGGGCGGACGCTCGGCGCCCTGGCAGTACGCGATGGCGAGGTACTGCATCTCGTCCCCAGCTACACCGAGTGGCCCGAGCTGCAGTACGACGATGTCGTCGACGCCATCGCCACCGGCGCCAAGCGTGGTGGTCCGCCCTGGACAAAGGCGGCGACCCGTGGCACCGGCCTCGCGGTGACTGCACTTTTCCTCTTGCTGATCCCGATCACGGTGCTGTTGACGGGCGGCCATTGGATCGGCCCGGCCATAGCCGCCCTGGCGCTGTCGGTACTGCTGGTCGTCGCTGGCATCGCGCTGTCGCGTGCGCTCTCCGACTCGGGTGCCGGCGGCGTGATCGGCGCGCTCTCGCTCCCGTACGGATTCCTCGGCGGTCTGCTGGTGCTGGGCGGCAAACTGAAGGTGGCGGAGTTCGGTTCTCCGCAACTGTTGATGGCCTCGGTGGTGATGCTGACGCTCGCTGTCGTCGGCTATTTCGGTGTCGCCGATCTGCGGCGCCTGTTCGTGGCCGGCATCGTGGCGGGGCTCTCGGGTGCCCTCGGTGCCGTGCTGAGCGTGACATCGGTGCGCGGCGCAGGTGCTGCGGCGATCATGGCGACAGTGTTGCTCGTGATCAGTCCGGCCTTCCCGCTGCTGTCGGTCCGACTGGGCAAGGTCCCGATGCCGGCGGTGCCGCGTGACGCAGATGATCTACGGGCGAGTGACAAGTTGCCTCCTTTGGAGGAGACGGTTGCGAAGGTTGCGCGGTCGACGGAGCTGATGACCGGCGCGTTGCTGGGGATGGCTGCAGTCACGGTCGTCGCGGTGGTGGTCCTCTCGATCTCCGGTACCGTCGCGGGGCTGTTGCTCGCCGGCATCCTGTCGGTAGCGCATCTGCTGCGTTCTCGCATGTTGATCGCGACCCGGCAACGGGTGGCGCCGCTGGTGTCCGGCATTCTCGGCACCGTAGCGACGGTGATCGGCATAACGCTTGTCGTTCCAGGGTGGGCGCGGTTCGCGATCGTCGTCCCAGCCCTGCTGGTCGTCGCGGTGCTCGTGTGTGCGGCGGGCATGATCTTCAGTCGCCGCGCCCCCTCCCCCTACCTGGGACGTTACGCCGACATGCTCGATGTGGTACTGACACTCGCCGCAGCGCCGGTCACCGCGCAGGTGCTGGGTCTGTTCCACGTGTTCCGCGGACTGGCTGGGTAGCGGGGCCATGGCATCTCGACGTGATCTGATCCAGGGGTACCAGTTCGCCGCGCGGCGGGTGGTCAGCGCTGTGGTGATGCGGCAGACCGACCCGACCGAGTGGCCGTTCCGTCGACTCGGCGGTGCCGGGTTCGGCAGCATCATGGTGGCGGTCATCGCTCTCGCTGCGGTCGGTGTGTACGGAATGGTCGTACCCGGCGGCAAGACCTCCTGGAAGGATGGCAAGTCGGTCATCGTCGAGAAGGAGACCGGTGCCTCCTACGTATATGTCAAAGGTCAGTTGCATCCGGCGCTGAACTTCGCTTCGGCTGCGTTGGTGGTCGGCTCGAACCAGGTCGCGTCGGTATCGCACGGCTCGCTCGTGGGAGTGCGCCGCGGCGTCGAGGTCGGCATCATGGGTGCGCCCGGCACGTTGCCGCCGACCGACAAGCTCATCCTGCCCCCATGGACGTTCTGCACGGAGCAGGCGCCCGACAAGACCGGCAAGCTGGTGAGCCGCACCGTTCTCGTCGCCGGCCGCAGCCCGGGTCAGGGGGACCGCCCAAGGGACAAGGCATTGGTGGTCACCGACGCCAAGGACAGCAACGAGTATCTGATCTGGCACGATCGGCGATATCTGATCACCGACAAGAACCCAGTCAGCGTCGCGTTGCGACTCGACAGTGAGGTGAACATACCGGTCGGAGACGCCTGGCTGAAGGCGTTACCGAAGGGCAAGGACATCGGTCCGTTGAAGACCTCGGGGAAGGTCGGCTCTGCGAGCCGGGCCGCTTCCGGGTTGACGGTCGGCCAGGTGATCCAGGTCGAAGGCGCAGACAAGGGCGAGCAGTACTATCTCGCCGACAGCGACAAGCTGATACCGATCACTCAACTGCAGGCGACGATCCAAGAAGCCAAGTACGGTACGACGAAGCAGATGAGCCTGGCCGATGCCGCGGCATCGGCCAAGGGGGCCGCACCCGGAAGTGGCAAGGAGGAGCCACCGGCGACCCGTCCGTCGTTTGCACGGCCCGCCGGCTCGAACACCACGCTCTGTGCCGGTTACCGGAACGATTCCTTCTCGCCCAGGGTCTTGTTCAACAGCACCATCCCGGCCGGTAGTGGCCTACCCACCGAGCAGACCACCAGCAGTGATACGCCGCTTGCCGACCGTGTGTGGGTGCCGCCAGGCGGGGGAGCACTGGTCCAGTCGTTGCCGTCGCCCTCCGCCAAGACGGGCCCGCTCTACCTCGTGACCGACTCCGGTATCCGGTATGCGATACCGACTGCGGACGCTCTGCGAGCTCTGGGCTACCAGGACGGCACCCATTTCTCCAAGCTTCCGGCGAGCCTGCTGGTTCGGATGCCGGAAGGGCCGGCGCTGGATCCGGATGCTGCGCGGGCCGCGCTCGCGAACGAGCCGGACTCCTGATCGTTCCCAGCGTCGCCGTCGATTGAGACTGGACAACGGTTGGCCGTCGGCCGCCCAATGATCTGGCCTCGACTGGACGCGACCGGTTACCGTCAAAGTCGCGAAGTCTCGACCCGCGCCTGATCCGGGCGGGGCGGTATGCATGGATGGAGGCGAACCTCAAAGATGGGCAACCAGCTGAGGGCCGAACTTGACGTGATGTCGGGCATCTCGTCGCAGTTCGGCACCCACTACGACTCGTTGCAGGCGGCGATCACGCACCTCCAGGGCGAGGCGGAAATGCATTCCGCGACCTGGGACGGCAAGGCCAAGGCGGCGTGGTCGGAGTCGATGACCGGGGTCAACACGGCCTGGAACAAGATCAACAACCTGCTGAACGAAATCACCAGCAACATCAAGGGCTCCAGCGTCAACTACGACTCCGGAGACGAGGAGAACGCCGGTGGGATGCGCAGCGTACCCACGGGCGACATCACCGCGGCGATGAACCGCTGACCCCCACAAAAAGGCAGGGATCGAGAAGCTATGGCCATTCAGTACAACTTCAGTGACCTGGTCGACCTGTCTGGTGCGATCAGCAAGGCACACGGTGCGGTCGAGGGACTCAAGGGCGACATCAAGTCGGCGTCCGGCAAGCTCCAGTCCTCCTGGGAAGGTGGCGCCGGCATGAGCTGGTCCACCGAGCAGCACAAGTGGGACTCGGCCTGCAACGAACTCACCCAGGCGCTGCACATGCTGGCTCAGAAGGTGATGCACTCGGCCGATCACATGGCCGAGGTCGAGGCCAAGAACAAGAACCTGTTCTCCGGCGTGTAACTCGATCAACACCACCCACTCACGAACGGACCCACGGCCACAGCTGCGGGTCCGTTCGTCTGCCCGAAGGTATGGCCCCGCATCACTCGACCGGCCAGCCGAACGACACAGATTCATTGCTGTGCCGCGGCCAGCCTGGTCGGGTGAGGCGTTCAGTCGCCGTGCGGCCTGGGAATCGCGAAGATCTGTTCGCCGGCATCGTCAAGCGACTCCTTCTGGCTGTCGTCCGGTCGCGGCGCGCGACCGGGACGCCATCGGAGGAGGCGGCCTCTGGGCAGCACGAACGCTCCAGCCAACAGCAGTATCAGCAGCAGGCCGAGGGCGCCTGCGCAGATGAGTGCGACTGTCGAGGTGTGCCGCCACCAGCGGGCGCGTTCGACGGCGCGTGGATCGACCTTGCGCTTTGCGAGGCCGGGAATTGCCTGGGGGGAGCCGCCGGAGCTCTTCTCCGACACGGCGCGGTACGGGTCGACGATGCCGTGTCCGTAAGCCATCCCGTGCTGGCCGCCCGGCGCCGGATCGGTGGTGGCGAGGATGCGACGCGCCACCTGTTCCTGGGTGAGCTCGGGGCGTGACTGGCGGACCAGCGCTGCTGTCGCGGCAACGAGGCCGGCGGCAAGGCTGGTGCCGGTGAACAGTTGGTAACCGGTGACCCGCGTCGCGGAGACTACCGAGTCGCCGGGAGCAGTGATCGAGACGTACGGTCCGATCTGCGAGTTGGCACTCCGCTGATAGCTCTCGTCGATCGCACCGACACCGATCACGCCCGGGTATGCCGCAGGGTAGGTCGGCGGGTCCGTAGCATGATTCGTATCACGCTGGTCGCCGACGGCCGCCACCACCACGATGTTTGCCCTGAGTGCTGCCTTCACCGCGGCATGTAGTCCGGTGTCGTCCGCAGTGAGCGCCGCCGACACATCGATCACCGTGGCGCCGTGCTCGGTCGCCCACCGCACAGCACCGGCGATCGTGGATGCGCCCGGCTGCTGTGGCCCGTCCGGATCCTCGGCCGGATCGGTGTTGCCAACCCGGATCGGCAGCACCTGCGCGCCCGGTGCAAGGCCCTTGAACCCAACCTCGTCAGACCCCTGTGCCGCAACCAGGGCGGCGACCCCGGTGCCGTGCGAGACGCAGTCGAGGTTGTCGTCGGCGGCGTGTCGAAGCATGTCCCAGCCGGGCAGGACGTGGCCATTCAACTGCGGATGGCTACCGTCGACGCCGCTGTCGATGACTGCGACCGTCTGCCCCGCGCCGGTGGCGAACGGCCATACCCGCTCAGGGTCCAGCACCTTCTGTTGCCAGGGCACCTCCTTGATGACCTGCCCTGGCTTGGTCGCGTCCTGCCCGCACGGGCCGTCATCGGCTTCGGCCGGGCTCGCCGGCCACGCCAGCGGTAGCGTGACGCCGAGCAATATCGCGGCGACGGCCGCCGAAATGGCCCGCCTGCTGTGCATACTCGGTCCTCCTGCTCTCCGGTCGCCATCCACCGGCATCGTAGTCAGCGGGTGCCGTCAAGCCTCAGCCGTGACCGGTACCGTAAGTAAGGTCGTGGTCTGGTGGCCCCCCATTCTCTGCACCTGATGCCACTCGCATCGGTCAGCAAGGACTTGCGTCGGTCACCGAGAATCGACACTGGAGCGATGAAGGGAGGTCGTTGTGGCAGATGGATCCGCCGACCGCCGCCGGGACCCGGCGACTGCGGCGCTGGAATCGTCCGGTCGGAATCGAAAATCGGATCCGGTGACCGAGATGCTCACCGGTAACATGTCCGGGCTGCGCGCATACGCGGAGCAGCTCCAGCAGCAGTTGGGCAAGTTGCGCAACGGTGGCCTGGCTGAGATGCGGCAGGAGATGAATGCGGTCAAGGGCACCGCGAAGTCTCCGGATGGCTACGTCACGGCGACGGCCGGTCCACGCGGTCAGCTCACCGAGCTCAAGCTCGATGCGCGGATCTACCGCAACCCGGACTCGACGAAGCTTGCCGCGACGATCCTCGAGACCATCCAGAAGGCGGCTGCCGAGGCCGGCGACCGGATCGACCAGATCACCGAGCGGCACGCGCCGGGCATGGACATCGGCTCAGCGATGCGAGGTGGGTTCAAATCTCGCGGTGACCGGTTCGATTTCGTCCGCGATCGACTCCCGGAAGGTGACGACTGATGGGTGCCAAACAGACCAACATCCCGGACCCGGATGGCGCGAAGGACGGTCTGGTCAAGATGGGCGCCAGCGCTCGAGCTCTGGTCGGCCAGCTCAAGCCGATCATCGACGACATCAAGCAGATGGGTGCGCAAGAGCCCTGGGGCCACTCCGACACCGTCAAGGACTTCACCAAGATCTACGGCCATGGCGACGAACAAGGTGCCGGTGGCGTACTCAAGAACGTCGACCAGGTCTCGTCGTATTCGGACAACCTGGCGAAGTCAGGCTACGTCGCGCTCTCATCCAGCATCGATCAGGATGACGAAGAAGGAAAGTCGCACGGCAAGAAGGCTTAGCTCCGCCTACGCGCGTACTGGTTCGGTGCTCGCGCCGGCTCTGGATGATCGGAGACTCATCGCCGATGGCTGCTCGTCGCGCTGAGTGCGCGCTGTGGCGCCCCGCGTCGCCGCGCTGCGTGGGTCCAAAGTCCTCAACCGGCGGCCTTCGCTGTTGCGATTGTGAAGTGGAGGCATGCAGTGCCGGCTAACCTCCTGGACTCGGCTGACTACTGGATGTGGCGGCTCCTGTCGATCGGGTTGGCCTTTCAGGACTACCCGGACGGCGACCCGGATGCCTGGCGCGATCTGGCCGACCGTTGGCAGGACCTCGGCGACGCGCTGCAGAGCGGCATGCTCGACATCAACGCCAATGTGGCGCCGATCGCGATGGGGTGGGGCGGCGACGCCGGCTCCGCGTTCCAGCAGAACTGGAACCAGTTCGTTCAGAACCAGGATCAGGGCCCGACCGCGTTCATCAACGCCGCCTACGACTACTCCTCTGCCTGCACCAACGGGGCCATGCAGCTTGAGTTCTCGCAGCTCATGCTCAAGATCATTGTTGTCCTCACGATTGTCGAGTTCCTGATCGGGGTGGCTCTGTCGGAGTTCGGTGGCGAGGCGCTCTGTACCGAGGCTGTCGCTGCCGGCCGGCCACTGTGCGGGAAGGTTCTTGCTGTTCTGGCCAAACAGCTCGAGAAGACCATCCTCAAGGACGTACTGAAGGCTGCGGTCAAGTTCGCCGACAAAGCGTTGATGCGGGTCCTGCTCAGCGCCGGGGAGATGGCGTTCAACTTCGCCGCTGCCGACCTGCTCGCCCAGCTCATGCAGAAGAGCGAAGGCAATCGCGACCACGTCGACTGGAACAGCGTCGCTGTCAACGCGGCCAGCGGTTTCGCGGGCGGGCTGGCGGGCGGGCTGGCAGGGCTCGGCCTCGGCAAGCTGGCTGCGCCGCTGCTGAACAAGCTGATGAACCGCGAGGCAAGCAACCTGCTGAGTGACGCGGGCCGCAAGCTCGGGGCGAAAGCCATCAACATGGCTACCGCCGGTGTGGCCAACCTTCCGGCCATGGCAGCGATGGACTTCACCGCCAACTCGGTCGCCAACATCCAGAAGAACGGCTTCAAGCTCAGCGATTTCGGTTTCTCCGACGAATTCAAGAAAAACTGGACCCAGCATCCGCTCAAGACACTTGCGCTGGACCTCGCTGGTGGCGCGGTGCCGGGCATGGTGCACGGCGCCATGCATGCTGGCGCCGACGCGCTGAAGACGCCCGACTCGGTTCACGCGCCGTCCGCAGAGAGTGTCCGTGGAGCCGACGGCGTACAGGCACCGAGCGAAGTCCGGGTACCCGAAGCTGTTGGTGCTCGTGACGTCAATCTGGGCGACGGGACGCATTCCTCGACCGACACCGGCATCGGTGTGCGGCCGGACGAGATCGAATCCGAACCGGCGCGAGCCGGAAGCATCGAGGCACCCAGCGACCATCTGGCCGGCTCCGACCAGACGACCACCTCCGACCATGCGACCGGGCGGAGCGAGACGACCGACCAGGCCGCGCCTCCGCCTGCCGCCACCGACCACCCCGCTACGCAACAGCGCGTTGCCGCCGGTGGCGGTGACCGCACCGCTACGACAGGCGGCCGAGATACTGGAACACCGCGCTCGTCGCGCTCCGAGACCGTCGACACCCCCCGCAGCACCGACCGGGTAGAAGAACCGACCGATACCGCGACCAATGACCAGGCCGCTGCCGATCAGTCCGAAGGAGCCCGGCCGACCGAGGACTCCCCGACCAGGGACAGCCAGGACACTCCGACACAACGCGATTCGGCGCGTCCCACGGGCACCGACCAGTCCGCTGCGACTACGCACAACTCTGAGCAGTCGACGATCCCGCATCAGCGTCACAGCGACGGGGTCACGGATACTCGCCCTGCAGCCGGTGACCGCGTCGACGGGAACAGAGGCACCGACGACGCGACTGCGCCCCAGAGGCAGCCGGGAACGGAAGACTCTGCTGCCGACACCGGCGTCGGCCCGCGCCCGGGCGAGGAGCGCCAGGATCAGCGGTCCGACCAGCCGCTTCCGTCCAGCCTGATCGACCACAGTCCGGCGATGCAGCCAGGCGGGGCCAGAGACCTTCCTGGTGCGGCCGGTGGCCAGCACATCGGTGATGCCCTTCGACCCCAGTCCGAGCCCCGCGCCGGGGACCCGGTCCGTACCGGCTCTGAGGGTGCTCGGGACCAGCAGACGCCGTCGGGGCCGGACGGACCGCCACCGGAAGACATCCCGACCGACGGATCTCGCCCGGACACCGCGGACCGGCTCGATTCCCTGCTGTCCCGGCCGGACCTGCCCGAAGAGATGCGTCCTCACCTGGAGGAGGCGCGAGACTCCTACCGTACGGCCGACGAGGCGCAGGAACGCGCCAACAGCGCGGCAGCCGAGGCGAGCCGGCATCTGGACGCCGCGAACCGGTTGGCCGATGCCGCCGACGGCGCCGGCGCCACCCGAGCCGCGCGCGAGGCCGGTGCGGCCAACAGCCGCGCCTCGCGGGCCCGGCAGGAGGCTACCGAGGCGCGGACCCGGGGCGACGATGCGCTCAGCCGGGCCCGGGACCTCGCCCGAGGCACCGAGGAACGACAGGTAGCACCAGAAGCGGTCCGGTCGGACGGCGTCGAGCAACCCGGGACAGAACCGGTCCGGGAATCCGCGCGACCGGGCGAGACCGAGCCGACGACGGCCCGACCCGATGATGCGGGTGATCCCCTCACCTCGGACCGCGCGGCCGATACGACTGAGTCATCTGAAGCGAACGCGGCGGAGGCCACCGACGCACAGCGCGGCGATCCCGCCCGTCCGGTCGGGTCTGATGGGGAGCTGCGGCCGGACGATCCGAGCGACGCGAACCGGCCGGGTGAGTCGGCGCGGCCGGACCGCCCGGGCAGCGATCCCGTGGACCACCGCCCGGCGACACCGGCCACGCAGGCGGAGCGCCCCGATGGCAGCCGGGAGAACGACATGTTCTCCCGGGAACCCAGCCGGAGCAATGCGGACGTGTTGGCGAACGGCACCGATGTACCGATGACCGCGGACGCGGTCCAGAAGGTCGCCGACTCGATGGGGTTGGATCTGTCCGGCGTCGACGTCCGTCTGCTCGATCCGGTCCGGGACGCGGATGAGATCCGCTACCTCGACTACATGGACGCCAGTGCGGTGACCCGGAGCGACGGTGGAGACATCGAGGTCGTTCTCGGCCCGGCCGCCTTCGCCGACGACAAGACGCTCGCGACGAATATTGCGCACGAGTACGAGCACGTAGAGCAGTTCCGGCGGGATCCGGAGCCGAGCTCGGAGACACGGCAGCAGCGCGAGGACGAGGCGTACGCGGCAGAAGGGCCGCGCGTTGAGCGCTTCGAGGAGAACTTCGAAGGGTGGGGCGAGGATGCCGGTGCGCTTCCAGGTCGAGACGGTGTTTCGACTGAGGGGGAGGGAAGGGATCTCGGCGGTCGCGACGGGCAGGCTGCTGGACGGGACGGTCAAGGGAGCGATCGTCCTGGTGGAGGAGCAGACCGGGGCGCAGGTCAGGATCCACGGCGTCGAGCAGCTGGTCTCGAAGAAGGACCCGGAACTGATCCCGTTGCTGATCGACCAGGCGAGTCCGACGCTGCCGAAGCCCGGGATGACGCTGGTCGAACCGACGTAGCGGGCGAGCGGCACGAAGGGCTGCCCACCACGCGCGAGCCCCAGGAAGGCACAGAGACCGGGCAGTCCGGGGCAGATCGCGTTGAGCATTCCTCCGAAGTGTCACATGATCCGGCCCACGACGAATCGCATGCAGATGAGGGCACGGACCACGAGGCTCAGTCCGGTGGCGCCGTGCGTCCCCGTGACGTCTACGACATGGACGCGCAGGGCGAGTGGGCCGAGAGTGCGTACGACCGGTTCCGGGATACGGACGCCGACGTCGATGCGGCGGTGTCGAACCTGTCGGACGCGCCGCGGGCCGACGGCTCGACGGGTTTCGACCGCGCCGAGATCCAGCGGGTCAAGGACCACCTGTTCCGGTCCGAGCACAAGCTGACGGTGCGCGGTGAGGACGGTTATCCCGTCGGCTACGAGACGCGTCGGTTCGACGCCGATGCGGACATCGCCGAAGCGTGGATGCGGCTGTCCAGCGGGGAGGCGAAGCCGCAGGACGTAGTCCTGCTCGAACACGAGCTGGCGGAGTCTTCGTACCTTGCCGAGCACCCGGACGCCCCCTACCTGGAGGCGCATCGGCATGCCAACGAACAGTTCAACTGGGAGTCGGACATTCCGACCCGTTCCGCTGAGAACATCGAGAGGTGGAGTGACCAGCATGGCGTTGTACGTGGTGTTCCGGAAGGTCACGGAGACCGACAGGGAAGTGAGCTACCGGTTCGGCCACGACGAGACGACCCTGGATCGGGAGCTGACCATCGGCAAGGCCGACAACTCGGTGACAGTGGCGGACGGTCGACAGGACCCGATCGCGATCAAGGTAGCCGGCACCGTGTTGACGAGGTACCGCAAGGAAGGGACCTGGCTGGCGGGCGGCACGCTACAGAGCTGACCGACCATGATGTTGCACAGTCAGGTGTCCACGTCGGGCCACGAGACGCTGTGGACGACCCGGCGCAGCGGCACGGTGCGGACAACGCAATGCCGCCTGACCATGATCAGCCTGCTGACCAGTCCGTCGAGCCGACCGATGATCGATCGCAAGTCTCGGATGAGCAGTCCGGTCCCGAGCCACGCGGGGAGCTGATCCGGCCGGACGAGCCCGGTCAGCGTCCGGCTGCCGACCCGTACGGGAATCAGGCAGGCGATCATCTTGCCGACACTGACCGTAGTCGGGTGCAGCGGCTGCTCGACCGGGTGCTGCCGTCCCGGCGGGCCGCAGCGCACGCTGCGGAACAAGCCGCGGAAGCCCGAGCGCAGCTCGAACAGCAGCGGGCCGACGAACACCAGAGATACGACGACAACCTGCGTTACCAGCAGGCTGTCGCCCGACAAGCCGTCGAGTCGCGCCAGGACATCCAGGCACTCCGTCAGTCAGCGCAAGGACACGAACACGCGGCGGTTCAGGCGCGGACCGAGGCCGATGCGCACCGCAACAAGGCAGCCCAGCTGCGTGCCGAGGCGCAGCCACACCGGGCCGATGCTGACCGGCTCAACCGAGAGGCGCAGCTGGATCCTGCTCATTCCGACATGCTGCGCAGCCGTGCCGAACAGCATGCGCAGTACGCAGACAGCCGGGAGGTACTAGCTCAGCAGGAGGACACGAAGGCTGCGCACGCAGCTCAGACCGCGCTGACAGAGCATCGGCACGCGCTGGCCGATCGGCAGAAGGCGGATCAGCTCACCGGCACTGCGGTACGGGACGACCCGAACCTGTGGCGGGCGGTCAATGTCGACAGCGAGGGCGGGCTCGACGTCCAGCGGTTCGACCCTGATCACCCGAGCCGGAACTCGCAGTTGTCCGGGTCCGGTACACCGCCTGAGGTGGCCAGAACCCGGCCGTACGACGAGGCCGGAGGCCTTCGACGGCCGTTGGTCCAGGACCAGCAGCGGTTGGAGGAGGGGCTCGCGCGTGACGGCGAGACGGGCCGCACTCCGGACCCTCGCAAGCCGTGGCTGCGTATGCTCAACCGTTTCGGTTTCGACATCGATCCGACCCGGAAGTTCAACTGCGTCGATTCGGTCGCGTCGTTCTTCGAAACGTACGTGCACGGCCGGCCGACGGTCGCCGCGCCGCGCACCTTCGACGGATACCATTCCGGTGGGCTGGACGGGGAGTTCGGTGGCACCGGACGGCTGGAACGGCTGTTCGGCGGCCGGTTCCAGACACTGGCAGAGCCGCCGACCGCGCAGCCCCGTGATGCTGCGACCAACAGCATCACCAACGGCCTGCACACACTGGAGAATCAGCTCCGGGTCGGTGGGCACGGCTCGACCGCAGTGATCGGCAGTGTCTGGCGCAACGGTGGCTCCCATGTGTGGGCCGCGGTCAACCACGAGGGCGACATCCTCTACGTCGATCCCCAGGCCAGCGAGGTCTACCAGGCCGTACCGCACGCAGATGGCTCAGTCACCTATGTCGACGTCAATACCGGCGAGGCGGGCAAGCCGTTCCCGATCCATGACCCGGCCGGTACCAGTCGCCTCGACGCCATGATGGTGGACGGGCAGGGGCGGCCGACGGCGTTCCAGGACGCGCCACGCAGTGCGTGGAGCACGGAAACGCCGACCCCGGAGCTGATCAACAAGCTACCGTCACAGGACCGCGCCCCAGCCATCGCGGAGTGGCATCACAACGAGTCGCGGGTTCACCACGATGCGGCCCATAGTGCCCGGCACGATGCCGATGAGGCGCACAGGAAATCGTTGTCTGACCGGGCCCTGGCGGATGGGCATCGTGGTGCCGCACGTCAAGCGGAGCAGACTGCTGCGGAGGCCGGGTACCGGCGTGACGACTCCAGTCAGCGCGCCAACTGGCACGATCAACAGGCCGCCGCACACGACGCCGCCGCCCGGCACTATTCCAGTCAGGATCCGCATCGGGCGGCAGCACACCAGCGGGCCGCACAGGCCGAGCGCACTGCTGCGGCGCAGGCACGGCAGGACGCGTACCGCCACGAGAGCACTCGACTCACCGCGGACCAGCGAGCCGACCAGGCAGCCCGTTCGGCGCAGCAGGCCGATGGTCGTGCTGCACACAATGCTGCCCTGGCAGACCAGGCACAGCAACGCGCCGCACACCACGAGAACACGGCGGCCGCGCACGAGGACCAGCTCCGGCGCAATGCGCGGGACGCGGCCAACCAGCACGACCAGCTGGCCAGCCAGCACGCGGCGAACGAGCAGCAGCACCAGCAGGCGCACCAGCAGTCGACCGACGATGCGGCGCGTGCCCGTGAGCAGGCCAGGTCCAGCTATCAGCATGACCTCGGCGACGCCGCAACACACGCCCGGGACGGTTTTCGGAACGCGGCGGATCTCGACAAATATGCCGCCGACCAGGACCGCGCCGCCGAGACACACCGACAGTCCGCCGACGCGGTCCGGGCTCGCGCAGACGGCCATGAGCGCGACGCCGCCCGCGCGGAAAGCACCCGCGCGGTAGCCGAGGACCGGGCGTCGCAACTCGCCGACCGGGCCGCCGCGGATCGCGCGGTGGCCGCACAGCTTCGCCGTACACCCGGCGAGCCGTATCAGTCTGCGGCCGACCAGCTGGACCGCCGTGCCGCCTCGGCGGACGCGGAAGCGGTCGCGGCGCGGCAGCAGGCCCGGCAGGCGACGGCGGAGCGGGATGCGGCCATCTCGGCCGCAGGCACTGAACGCTCCGCCGAAACTGCCGCCCGTACGGCCGAGCAGACCGCACGACAGGCCGCTGATACGGCCAGGACCAACCGGGACAAGTGGCTGGAGAACGCGCGCAACTGGCACCGCCATCACCGGATCAGCGAACGGGCCAACGACCCGGGCTCGCTGCTGCGGTCGGACAATGGCACGAGCGGCGAGTTGTCCCACCCGGAGGCGACCACGCGCACGCCGGACGGCCGGTGGCGCCTCAGTACCGATGCGACGACGCCGGAAGTTCGAGTGGAGGATCGGCCGAGCCTCGGCCGACCACCGGCGCCGGCCCGTTCCGCGGATACCGACCTGGCATCGACCACCACCGGCGGCCCCCGCAGTGCCGGTGAGCACCGGTTGCCCACCGACGGACCGGGTTCGCCGCACGAGGGTGCCGACCGCGAACACCCCGTGCCGACGGCAGATCACGAACCGACTTCGCCGAATGACGCTGGAGCACACGACCCGGCGATCCCGACCGGCAGTGAGCTGCCGACCGTCAGCGACGAGCAGGCGACCCAACTGGTACGTGACCACCTGCACGAGACGTCGTCGGGCTATGACCTGTCCGGTGACAGCCGGCTGCGGTCGTTCGCGGACGGACTGCCGGCCGAGGACGGTGTCCGTCGGGTCAGCGCGGTCGGTCTTCCCAACGGTGACGTCGTCATCGACGGCCGGCGGGTCACGGCCGAGCAGTTCGCCCGCGAACTCGCCACCATGCACGACGAAGGGTTGATCGACCTCGGCTCCGGCCGGATCAAGCTGACCACCTGCTTCGCCGGAGCCGGTGACCGGCCGCTGGCGCAGCGTCTCGCCACCGAGATGGGCCGGGAGGTGATGGCCCCGGTCGACAAGGTGTGGACGTTCCGGGACGGTCGGGAGGTCGTCGCCGGCACGGATCCGCGGGCCGGCCACCTTCCGGGTGAGCCGATCAGCGACGGCTGGCGCACATTCGGCCCGGACGGCCGCGACATCACCCCGGACCGTCCACAGCCGTCGGCCGACCGTCCGGCGGTCGGCCCCGACCCGGCCGACCCCGCAGAACCCCGTGCCGGGCCCGCGGCGGATGACGCGGTGCACTGGGGTGACGACCCGGCCCGGGACACGCTGCACCGGACCTTGAGCCGCGTGGCGAGCCGACTGCACGAGGTGACCGGCGGCGACGTGGTCGAGGGGGTGGAATTCCGCGACGGCGCCCTGCATGTGACGCCCGTCGGCGGTGAGCCGGTCCGCGTGGAGGTGGTCGTCGGCGATACCCATGGCGCGGAGACCCGCATCGAGACACGTGCCGACGGGGTGCGGGAGCTCACCGTTCGCGCCGACCTTGTGGACCGGAACCGGGGCCGTACGTTGGACGGCGCGGTCGGCCGCGCTGTCGGACACGCCGCAGCCGAACATTCCACCCGTCAGCGGGGGTGGACGACTCGGGTGTCCGATGTCCTCGATCGCATCCGGTTCCGCGCGGCGGAGCCGGTCGACCGGGCCAGCGTCGGGGAGTTCGAGGCGATGGCACGGCTTCGTGACCGTGCGAACAGTCAGCGGGAACACTCGCTGCTGGACAAGCAGATCGCGCAGTTCATCGACGAACACGGGCTTCGCGACGGCGTGCCCGGGGCGGACCGCCGGGCCGGCCGGTTCGGCGAGCAGCTGTCCGACCCGGCCCGGGCGATCCTCGACGGTCACCGGGATGTCGAGCACGCCACCGACCGGGCACGGGCACTCGCACGCAAACTGTTCGAGTCCGGTCATCGCGGCGGCGCCACGATCGAGCCAGTTGTCGACCGGGACGGTGCGTTCCACGACATGTACTGGGTGAAGCCCGACGGCTGGGAGAAGCAGTGGCGGATGGGCTTCACCGTCGAGATCGAGTCCGGCCATGTCCAGGGCGACCGGCATGTTGACATTGTCGGCACCGACGTTCCGCAGCACTTCAAGGTCGTGGTCGACCGTGGTCTGCGGGGCGCGGACGAACTGCGGGCAGGCTCGGAGCTGTGGACCGACACGGAAGCCGCGATCAGGGACCGGATCGCGATCCAGGGGGAGCGCGCACCGGAGGCTGGCAGCCGCTGGGCGCGCATCCTGGACCGGATGGCCGGCCTTGGCGGGTCGGGCGTCGCCTTTGCCGGGGCGGACATGCTCGGCGATCCCCACCTCGGCCTGCGGCCCGTTGCCAGCTCCGCCATGCACGCCCTGACAGGTGGACACTTCCTGCGCAAGACGACGCTGGCCGAGGCACGTGCGACGCACCTGGAGGCCCTCCACACGCGGGTCGGCACCGACCGGATCGACGCCCGTACCCTGCAGGCGAGCGTCCGTGACGTGCCGGGCAAGGTCGACGATCTGGCCAGCAGGCTCGGGGTCGACAGTGGCCTTCTGGATCACACGCCGAGCCGGCCGGAGCGCGCATACCGTTCCACTGAACCAATTCCAGCGGACGGGGCGGCGTACGCCCGCGATCGCATCAACGAGGCTCGGGAGGAGATCGTCACCTCTTCCGACCACGTCAAGAGCATCGAACAGCGACGCTCCAGGTGGGGATTCCTGGGCGGGAAGCGCCCCCGGGACGAGTTCCTGCTCGAGGTGCAGGACGACAGGCAGGCTACGGTGCGCGTCGAGGTGACACACACCGAGGACCGCCGCGTTCCGGAGGTGGAATACCGCGGCGGTCATGACTACACGGTGAAGGTCTCACCGGAGCTGCTGGGCCGCGGCGACAAGCCGTTCCGGTCCGCTGTCTCCGAAGCATTCGACCGGGTCGCCAACGCTGAACGTGGGCTGGACGCGAAACAGCCCGGGCTGCTCCGTGGGTCACTGCACCGGGCCGGTGGCGACGTCGCCGGCCAGGTGGCAGGTCTGGGTTCCCGCGAGTATCAGGCGACCCTCGATGCGGGCCACAAGATCGAAAAGGCACGCGACGCGCACCAGCATGTGAACGCGGCCGAGATCGAGGTGCACGCGCTCCGCGAGGGGGCCATCTACCCGGAGATGGCGGTCGCCGGAAAGCTCGGTGACCTGGTTGTCGGTCCGAAGATCGACCGGGATGCCCACCATCAGGAGAAGTTGCGTTCGGACTTTGACAAGGCCCAGCAGGCCCCGGATGTGCCGGCGGGCAAGCTGTCGCGTGCGACGGACGCGCTGCACCGTGGCCTCAAGAACTTCACCCGGATCGCCACCGTCGCCAACACCGGGGACCCGCATGCTCTGGGCTCCGATCCGAATGCGACCGCCAGGACCGGCGACACCACGATGGACGGCGTCCGCCGTGCCATGGATCACGTCACAGAGCACGTCCAGCACGGTGACGGTCGACGACCGGTGGCAGTCACCCAGCACGGCGATCACCCGCCAGCATCCGACGCCACCTCGGCGAGCTATCGGATCAGAGTCGGTCGCCTCAACACCGTCCGGTTGGAGGTGAAGATCCTCGAGCACGACACGGACTCGGTCAACGTCGTGTACACCGGCCGCGGTCGTTTCCACGTCGAGCTGGGGCATGAGGTATCGCCGGAGCGCACGCAGCGCCTGGTGGACGAGGTTGCGCGGACGATCATCGACAAACGGTCCACGTTGCCCTCGTTCAAGCTCTACCTGCTCAGTAAGGTCGCGCCGGCGCTGGCCACGTCGAGCGTGTACGGTTCTCTGGCCCTGGAGAGCCACAACCCGTTCCTGATGGCTCTTGCCGGCACCACAGCAGTCGGCCACGCCGTCGGCATTCTGCCGAAACACCTGGTCGCCACCCACCTGGCCGACAGGGAGCTGGCGCACAACTTCTCGGATCTGTCGGTCGACGACGTGACGGTGAAAGACCTGCGTACCGGCTTGCATGAGGCGACCGCCCAGGTGGAGACCTACGAGGCGAGCGCGCGGGACCGGCTCACCACCCGAGTGGACGAGCTGACCGATGAGCTGAGCGCCGGCGGCCTGACAGACGATCAGCGGGTGGCCGCCCAGACGGAACTGGACGACCTCAGGCACCGGCTCGATTCGATCCCACAGCCCGACCACGCTGTGCTCTCCCCGATCGTGGACCACCTCCGGGCGACGGAACTGCCGCATCATGGCACGATCCGGCCGGTGGACGCGGACCACCACATCTACCAGCTCAGCTTCGACAAGGACAGCGGCGCCGACCGGTTGAGCCTGCTCGGTGGCAGTTCCCGGGCGCGGGGGCATGTCAGTTTCGAGCTTGTCGCAGGCAGGCCCAGCGGCCCCGGCCCGGTCGAAGTGCTGCACACCAATGCCGATGTGGGCCTGACTGTCATCGTCGACCGGGACGCGCCTCCGGATCTCGTCAACCAAAATCTGCACGACGAACTCAAAGAGATAGTGAGCAGGACACGCCGTGGTGGTCCGCCGACACGGCGGAATGGGACGATGCTGCCGGGAGTGGTTGATTCCGCCTTGTCGACCGGAGCTTCCTCGACGGTCGGGGTGGCGTTCGCCGGCGCCTCATTCGTAGCTACAGGCGGGACTTTGGTGGTCGGCGGCATGGTGTCCGGTATGGTCGACCGGGTTGTGACCACAGGGTTGTCGAACCGGACAGCGAACGATCAGGCGTTCACGGATGCTGCCGCAGCGCTACGCAACAGTACGCCGACGGCGGCGAACACCGTGCTGTTCACCCAGCGGCTGCAGGGCCTGCTGGAGAGACTGAACCACGCGGAATCGTCGGGTCGTGTCTAAGGAGAAGGGGGGTAGTCGTGCCCATTTCCGTTCGTACCTTGGGCGAGGCCCAGGAATATGTGCAGCTCAATTTAGCTGGGTTTCCGGATTCGAAATTCGAGTTCGGCAATGGTTACCGTGACAGTGAGAACCGGCGTGTCAGCATATGTAAGAGCTGGCGTCAGCCGGGGGATGAGCCACAGATCTGGGAATTCTTCGTCCTTGACCCAGATGCGATCGACTATGGTCCTGGGACGTCGTCGGTGATCGATGGTGGCCAGTGGCTGATGCTGTTCAATGCGTACACGCAGCAGCTCCGGGCGTGGATGGAGGAGATGTTCGGGCCGGAGTTGCGGCCGTTGGAGGAGGCCGAGCAGTTCCAGCGGACGCTGGGCTTTGCCACGGACTGCCTGAGCGAGGTGCGGAAGTTGCTGGTGGAGCGCGGGAGTGCGGAGGCGAGCGTGTGGACCGATCAGGGTCGGGCGGTGCTGGCGGCGGGGGCGGAAATGTTCGACCTTGACTGGATCGATGCTCAGATCGCGTACCTGAAGACCGGCGATGATCGGTTGGTGCAGCGTTACCAGGACGCCAAGCGACGCGGGTTGTTCTGACTCCCATGCGCGGTTGAGGGGACACGAGGTCGCGTTCAGGTGCGAAACGAGAGGCCAATGTGGTGACGGATTCCGTGGGGGTGCGGGTCAGCGGTAGGCCGACACTGGTCAGGAGGTAGCCGTGCCTGTTACCGTCCGTACGTTGCGCGAAGCCCGAGACTATGTGCGGCTCAATAATGTAGATCCGGATTCTGAATTCGAGTTCGGCACCGGCTACCGCGACAGCGAAAATCGCCGCGTCAATGTATATAAGAGCTGGCGCCGGCCGGGTGATGAACCACAGAACTGGGAATTCTTCGTCATTGACCGGCAGGCGACCGGCTATGGTCCTGGGACGTCGTCGGTAATCGATGGTGGCCAGTGGCTGATGCTGTTCAACGCGTACTGGCATGAGCTCGAGACACGGATGGAGGAGATGTTCGGGTCCCAGTTGCGGCCGCTGGAGGAGGCGGAACAGTTCCAGCGCACGCTGGGCTTTGCTGAAGACTGTCTCGTCGAGTTGCGGAAGCTGTTGGTGGAGCGTGGTAGTGCGGAGGCGAGCGTGTGGACCGATCAGGGTCGGGCGGTGCTGGCGGCGGGGGCGGAAATGTTCGACCTTGACTGGATCGATACCCAGATCGCAAATCTGAAGACCGGGAATGAGCGGCTGGTGCGGCGCTATCGGGACGCCGAGCGACGAGGGCTGATCTGATTGCCGTGTTCGACTGGATGAGAGAACACGATGTCATGGGCCTCGTGGTCCGGCTGGTCGCGGCCATCGTGTTGATAGGGGTTCCGACCTGGCTGCTGGCGCGGCACTGGCATCAGCAGGATCGCGATTTCGATCAGCGGTGCCGGGCCGATGGTGGGCACGTCCTCCTTGAGAAGCACACGATGGCCGGCACCGACTCTTCCGGCCGGGTGGACGCCGATACCGAGACGTGGCGTTACTGTCTGGACCGCAAGGACAACGTGCTACGGATCCGTTACTGACGGCGGATAGATCCAAGGGAGTCATATGGGTTGGCTGACAGTGCTGACCGGGGTGGCGGCCATCGTTGTCGCGGGTTGGCTGGTGGTGCGGGAGCGCCGTAGCAACCGCAGACAGTTCGGTCCTCGATGGTGGGCATCGCCTGCCGGTATCGTCGCCTTGGTGCTCCACAACATGCTGTCGCTGTTGCTGGCGGCGGCCGGCGTCTGGGGCATCTGGTACGGGCTGCGCTGAGGTTCGCCCGATCGGTCGGCTGGCCGACGCTCGGTAAGGTCGGAGCATGAGCACACCGCTGGCCCGGAGCAACCTTGAGGCGCACCTGTACATGGATCTGCATCCATGCGGTTGCGGCGGAAAGGACGCGACGCGTCCCAGCGAACTGTTCCAGCAGGGCACGGAGTCGTTCTGCCGGTACCGGTGCCGGTGCGGGAGCTGTGGCCGGGAGCGCACGGTGGTGTTCCGGCAGCCTGCCCGTCCATCCCTCCCGTCGGACGGCGAGTGGGCGGTCGGCAGCGCGCCGTCCGAGCTGCTGGATGCCGGTGAGTGGCTGCTGGTGGCAGACCTGGAGGCCACCGACGATGCCGACGCCGAACAGGACATGCAGGCGGCCTGCGCAGCGCTGAACGAGGTGCTCAAGTTCCTGCCCCCGGGCGCCGACGAGGTGCCGCCTTCTGCCGTGTGGACCGACCGTGGTCGGGCACTCCGAGAGCAGGATCCCCAGCGGTTCACCCGGAGCCAGCTGGAGGGGCTGCGGGATGTCTATGCTCGGATGCTCCAGCAGTCCGGTGTGCTCCCGGCGGTGCCGATACGCGCGCGTACTCTCACTGAGGCCCACCAGTTTGCCGACCTCGCCTACTGCGTGTGCGGCGCTATGCAACTGCCACCGGACCTGCCGGCCCGTGCGCCGGACCCGGACGGCTCGGCGAGGGTGGAGTTCCGCTGTCCGCGCTGCGGGCGCACCCGGCGATTCGACTTCGTGCTGGACCGGCTGCCGGTGCCGGGCACCGAGACCGACTTCGGTCCCGGCCGCTCCGAGCTGATCGACCCGGGGCAGTGGGTCATCGCGGTGGCCGAGTCCCAGGTCGCGGCGGTGACCGAGCTGGTCGATGAGGTTGGTGATCTGAAGTCACTGCCGGAGCGGTTGATCGGGCCGGTACTGCGCTCCCTGGTACTGGCTGCCGCTGCGGGCGACCAGGCCCTTCGGTTCCTTCCACCTGACGCCGATCAGATCGCGGAACAGTGGTTCCACACCGACCAGGGACGGTACGCGCTGCGCGGTGCGCCCGAGCTGTTTCGGCGCGGTCCGCTGACCAGCTCTGTGGTCGGCTACCGGCGACGGCTGGCCGAGGCGATCGGTGCGTTCGAGAAAGCCCACGCCTTGACCCCCGAACGGCTCGACGAACTGGTCGGCGCGCCCCTGCCGTTCGGGGCCCGGCCGTCCGCGCCGCAACCGGCACGCACGATGGCGGAAGCGACGTTGGCCACGATCTGGTCGGTGTGTCGGTGCGGCGTCCTGCAGACGTTGCCGTTCGAATTTGTCGTGGAGATCGACGGCCAGCGCGTCACCGTGCTGCACGACACCTGCGACAACTGTGGCCGTCGCCGCGAGGCGCGGTTCGTCAACGCGGCCGACGACACCGCGGAGCTGCCGACCGTCGACGCGCTGGCCGTGGACGAACGACGATCCCGGCTGTTCGATGCTGGCATGTTCGTCACCACGGCGCGCGCCTACACCGCGTTCGCCGAGGAGTCGCTCGCGGCGGACTCTCTGCTGGACAGCTGGTACCGGATCCGCCATCAGCTGCTGCGCGCCGCCCAGTCGATCGACGAAGCGGCGACGTTCCTCCCCGAGCAGTCCGACGAGATTCCCGCCGAGGCGATGTGGACCGCTCCGGGCCGGGAGCTGTACGAGCAGGAGCCTGGTCTGTTCCGCCGGGACGCACTGGCCCGGCTCAGTCGGGAAGCGTGGCAGCGTTACCAGGACTTCCCTGCCGCCCATCCCAAGCCTGAGGTCCACGCCTACCTGTCGGCGCGTTCGCCGGCCGAACGCGAGCTGTACCTGGCGCTGCATCCGTGCAGCTGCGGCGCGACGCAGGTCGGGGAAGGCCTGCCGGACATTCTCAATGCCACTGGCGAAGAGCCGGTGTTCCGGTACGAGGGTCGGTGCGTCGGCTGCGGCCGGGAACGTCGCTTCGACTTCGTCGGCACCGATGACCCAATGCCGGAACTGGACCATTGGGCCGCCGGCGAGCGGCCGTCCGAGCTCATCGACGCCGGCGAGTGGCTCGTTGTTTCAGATGGCTACGCGGCCGACCTCGACACTGCGACCGCGGCGCAAGGAATCACGACCCCGGCGACGGCTCGACTTTTCGACGCGGTCGGCTTCGACCCGGCTGAGACCGCGACGCGGGGAGCGGTCCGGTCGGCCGCCGCCGTCGACGAGGCGCTCAAGTTCCTCCCACCGGACCGTGACGAGCTGCCGGAGGACGCCGTCTGGCACGACACCGGACTCGCTGTCCGGGCCAGCTTCCCGGAGCGGTTCACCCGGACCTGGCTGCTGGCAGAACGGGAGCGTCGCTGGAACCGCGTCGCCGAGCTCACCGGCCCGACGCACTGATGGGCACCGCGTACGGCACGGACAGGAGGATGATGTGATCGAGGTCGAGTGGCGATGGTTGCCGCGCCGTATCGCGCGCACCCTGGCGGAGCTGCCGGCCGGTGCGGTGCTGCAACTGCTCGACGCGCGCAACCCCGAGGACGGGGCGTACGTGCAGTTCCACCGCGGCGCCGACGCGGTACGTGGCGAGCTGCCCGGCCGCGACGACACCGCTGTGAGGCTGTCCCAGCTCGGCTGGCGTAACCCGGTCGATGAGGGCAACTGGTGGTGCCTGGTTCGGATACCGGACGAGGACGGCGCGTTGACCCGGCTGGGAGAGGCGACGGTCGCGGTGTGGCGCGACATCCACGGCTGGGACGATGCGGGCATGCTGCGGTACCAGGCGTGGCACACCACCGAGCGGCGCCTGCTGATGCAGCCGGCTCTTGGCGTTCCGCACGTCGACGTGCCGGCCGGCGTACCGCCCGCGAATCCGCCGACCCGGTTGGTCAAGGCGCCGGCGATCCGTCGTGCCCGGTCGGTCGACGCGCACCGCGGGGCCGACGGCCGACCGCTCGCTCCACGCGACGAACTGGACGACGCGGAACGCGCGCGGATCGCCGACTATCTGTCGGCGGCGCCGGTCGTGGCGATGTGTTCCGGCTTCGATCCGGATCCGTTCGAACTCGGTGCGCCCGCGCGGGTGCCCCTGCACCTGCACACCGATGGTGAGTGGGTCTGGTCGGCCTCGTTGGGCTACTTCGTCGAGCGTTACGGGGTCGCACCTGAGGACGCACTCGTCTACCACATTCGTGCTTGCGGCTACCAGCGCCCCGACGTAGATACCGAGGTCCTGGACCACATCAGCGCCGCCCTCTGACACGACGGCCGTCGCCGGTACTCCGGGCCTCCAGGGCAGGTCTGGAAAGCTGCCGTCAGTCGAGCGGCATGTCCACCGCAAGTGGCCCTGACCAGGTGCGACATTCTCGCGATGAGGTGGGCTTCGCCGACCAGACCGTTGAAGACGACTGCCAGGTAGGGCAGTCCGCCGGTGCCGGTGCCGGTGCCGGTGAGGGCGGTGCCGGGGCGGGGGTGATCTGTACGTCGGCGGGGGATACCCAGTCTTGTAGCCATTGCACCGGGTCAGTCTTGTCGATGGCATCGTCGGTGCAGAAGTAGATGCACAGGTCCTGGTCACTCACCGCAACGCACTCCCGGGCAGGTTATCGGTTCATCCTATTCATCGGGTCCGGTGGGGTCGATCGACAAGCGCTCGATTTCGGTGTGGACGATGCCGGCGAGTGGGGGGCAGGACCTGACGGCGGTGTACAGCCCGAACCGTCGCGCGTCCGGTAGGCGATTGAACAACCGTTCCTCAAGCTGTGCCAGACCTACCGCATCTGCCGCTGCCACCAGTGCTGCCGCCGGCGTGTCCGCCGTGGCACGCGCCGCTGTGGCCAACGCGCCGGCCGGTCCGTTACGCGCGGCCGCCTCCGGCGGCACCAGTGGTACAGCGCCGGCGGGGTCGGTAGCCAGCAGCAGCGCCGCCGTCACCTCCGATTCGCCGCCGCCGTGCGATGCGACCAGTCGGGCCGCGGTCATGCCCCGTTGCCAGGCAAGTATGCGGTCCGGCCACGCGTCCGTGCTCAGATCGGCCGCCAATGCCCGAACGGCTTCGGCCACGGCGGGGAGCGGTGCGAACGCGCCGGCGTCCGCCCACAGTCCCTGGACCGGCGAGGGTTGCTCCGGCCACTCCCAGCCGGGCAGCAACGGCACCGGGCCGGCGGGGGCCCAGTATCGAGGATCGTTGGCAAGGTCTCGTTCCTGCACCGCTCGGCTGATCCGGTCGACCGCCCAGCCGGGCTGTTGCGACAGGATCGGCGGGCCGCTGCCGGGCTGCGGCACGATCGGCGGCCGCTCGGCGTACACCGCCTCTGCCGGCACTGTGTGCCCGACGCGGTAGATCAGCCCGGCACCGTCGACCCACAGCTCGAAGTTCAGGGAATGGATATCCTGGCGACGTACCTCGGCCAGGGCTTCGTCGGGGCTGCCGAGGGGCGGGATCGACGACGCCGGAATGGGGAGAAGCCGGGTGTCCTCGACGCCCAGAACCGCGACCAGCGGTTTGGGCAGCCCTGCCGCCAGGCGCGCGGCATCCTGTGGTCCGGCGATCAACCTGGTGGCGGGTCCGGTCGAGATCGTCGGCCCTGCTATGAGCCCCGCCCGCGCCACGGCCAGCGGCACGGCCCGCAGCAGCGCCGGCAGCGCGCACAGTTGCCTCATCATCCGGTGGCGGTAGTCGTCGTGACGTTCCTCCGGCGCAGAGGTCACCGGCCCGAGGGCCAGCAGCGCGGCGCGAACCCGACCGAGCTGGTCGTCGGTCAACTCCCTGTCCGGCGTCGTGCCGATCCCGCCGTACCAGCACGGGAACAGTACGGCGGCGGCGAGCACTGCGACATCGTCGACCCCGGCACGGGCCAGCAGATCCGCCGCCCGGGCACCGACATCCACCGGGGCGAGAAACCGACCGATCAACGAGTCCGGTACGGGCAGTGGAGGAGGCATGCCCGGCGCGTGTCTCGGCGTCGCCCAGTCGCGCAAAAGCCGGCGTACCAGCTCGTCGAACTCGGCCCTGGCTGCCCGTCGCAGGGCGCGCCGGGCGCGTCGGCCCGCCGAGTGCCAGGTGTCGAGTACCGGGTCCACCGCTCCGGTCAACGGGGGTCCCACCGACCGTCGTCGTGCAGTCGTGCCGGCAGCCGCCCCGACACCAGCGTCTCGATCGCCGTGTCGATCGAATCGCCGACGAGCCACTCGCCGACATTGTCGATCGAGAACACCCGGCCTTTTTCGTCCATGGCCAGCACCGCGTCGTGGTCGCCCTCGACGCCGATCGGGAACAACGCTGTGCCGAGCACCGTAGCCACATCGGCCAATGTCACCGTGGTCGGAACAGCGAGCAGCGGATCGAAGGCGAACGGCCGCGGTGCGACGTCGACACCATCACCGACCGGGTCGAGCGCCAGCCCGCCGAACTCGACCAGCGCCGCCACCGCCGCCTCGACCCGACGATGCTGACGTCCGCCCGGACCCCACCAGGCGCACACCTGGCGGACCGCTTCCTCGGTTTCGGCGGCCACGGAGCGTCCTGGCCGCCAGCCGGCCTCGGTCAGTACCGCTGTCGCGGCCGGCGAGAAGCGCTCGCTCATCGTGTCGCCTCCGGCGATTGCAGCGTGAAGCCGAAGGCGTCCAGTACGACGAAGCACGACACGCACGGCTGAGCTGGGCGCCCGGCGAGCGGATCGTCCGACTCACGGATCCGGTGGGTCACCACGTCGGCGCCGGCGAAGATCTCGTTTCGGGCCTGCTGTGCCGTGACGGTCGGCAGACCGTCAGCCGCGCGCTGAGCGTCGACCCAGTGCAGGGCATCGGACAGGGCCGCGATCTGCGAACAACGGTCCCGGCCGCGTTCCCGTGCCTCGGGCGGCACAGCGGCCAACGCCTGGTGTACCAACGGATGTAAGTGCGGCTCCCCGTCGCCCTTCATGCTCTCGCCAGTGATGACCCGCCCATCGGACAAGGTCAGATGGGTCACCGTTGCTGGATACGGCGCCCTGCTCAGGGCACGCCGCGCGGCGACAGCCGGGTCCCACGTCCGCGGCGCCAGAATGCGCCGTGCCCGATCCTCCCGGTACATCCGGATCACCGAATCGGCGGGGAACGACGGCCACACCGACACCTCGCCGGTGTCGCGATCGACCACGGTGGTGCCGGCACCGACACCGCCGGGAGCGCCCAGCGGCGGAACCCCCCAGCCCACGTACCCGACGTCGAACTCCTGGACCTCGATCCGCCAGGGCGCATCCGCGTGGCCGGCGTTGATCTGGCGGTCGGCGAGCCGGCGCGCTTCCTCGAGTGTGAACACACCAACTCCTCGGGACGTTCTACCCACCAGAGTCTAGGCGGGACCCGCCAGCGGCGGGTATGGCCGGTCAGTTCGGGGTCTTGGAGGAGCGGGCCCACAGGTTGATGCCGGCCTCCCCGGCGTACCGGTCGATCTCGGCCAGTTCGTCGGCGGACAGTTCCAGGTTGTCCAGCGCGGCCACGTTGTTCTCCAACTGCCGTACGCTGCTCGCCCCGATCAGTACGCTGGTCATCCGGGGATCGCGCAGTGCCCAGGCGAGCGCGAGCTGCGCCAGCGACTGGCCACGGCGACCGGCGATGTCGTTCAGCGCCCGGATCCGGTCCAGGTTCTCCTCGCTCAACAGGTCCGTGGACAGCGACTTGCCCTGCGCGGCACGGGAATCGTCCGGCACACCGTCGAGGTAGCGGTCGGTCAGCATGCCCTGCGCCAGCGGCGAGAACGCGATGCAGCCGGCTCCCACCTGTTCCAGGGCGTCCAGTAGGCCGCCCTCGACCCAGCGGTTGAGCATCGAGTACGACGGCTGGTGGATCAGCAGCGGCGTACCGAGCTGTCGGAGGATCTCCGCGGCGCGCACGGTGTCCTCCGGCGAGTACGACGAGATGCCCGCGTACAGTGCCTTGCCCTGCTGCACCGCCGAGTGCAGCGCGCCCATCGTCTCTTCCAGCGGCGTGTCCGGGTCGAACCGGTGCGAGTAGAAGATGTCTACGTAGTCCAGTCCCATCCGGGACAGCGACGCGTCCAGGCTGGCCGTCAGGTACTTGCGGGAACCCCATTCGCCGTACGGTCCGGGCCACATGTCGTAGCCGGCCTTGGTCGAGATGATCAGCTCGTCGCGGTAGCGACGGAAGTCGGCGGCGAACAGGCCGCCGAAGTTGCGTTCCGCCGAGCCGTACGGCGGGCCGTAGTTGTTGGCCAGGTCGAAGTGCGTCACGCCGAGGTCGAAGGCGCGGCGCAGGATGGCACGCTGGTCGGCCAGCGGCTTGTCGTCACCGAAGTTGTGCCACAACCCCAGCGACACCGCCGGCAGCTTCAGGCCACTGCGCCCGCTGCGGCGGTAGGTCATCGACCGGTACCGGTCGTTCTCGGCGAGATAGTCCATGGCCGCATCCTCTCACCTGCGGATACGTCCAGCATCTTGTGCCGGACCGGTGATCGGACCGACCGGGAACCGGGGGTACGGCACCGGTGCGCCGCCCGGTGCGCGACAATCCCAGGTGACTCGCGCTCGACCGGATGCTCTGAGGAGACCGACCATGGCCAGCCACCTGCCCGTCAACCACCAGATGCGCGGCCTGTGGCGCGTACTGAGCACGTTGGCCGGCCTCTACATCCTGATCTTCGGCATCGCCGGGTTCATCCAGACCAGCGGCATGGAGACCTTCGACACCACCGGTGAACGGGTACTGGGGCTGACCACCAACCCCGGCTTCTCGGTGATCTCCATCGTGGTCGGCGCGATCATCATGGTGGCCTCCGTCATCGGCCGTAACGTCGACGTGACGGTCAACCTGGTGATGGGCGTGATCTTCATCCTGGCCGGGCTGTTCAGCCTCGCGTTCCTGCGTACCAGCCTGAACTACTTCGCCTTCTCGGTCACCGACTGCGTCGTGTCGTACATCCTCGGCACGATCGTCGGGGTGTCGGCCCTCTACGGTCGGGTCCGGCGCAACGGGGCCCCGGAGAAGACCCGGTCGGCCACCGCATCGCACGCCTGACCGGCTCCGGGACACGGGCGGCGGCCGGTCGGGCCGCGCCGTCGAGGCGGTTGCGCCCGGCCGGACCGGTGCTCAGCCGGCTTGACCCAGGGCCGGTTCGGGCAGCGTCGGGTACGGGGCCGGGTCCAACCGGGACAGCCCGTTCCAGACCAGGTTGACCAGGTGTGCGGCCACCACGTCGCGGGGTGGCTGGCGGACGTCCAGCCACCAGCGTCCGGTGAAGGCGACCAGTCCGGTGATGGCCTGCGCGTACAGCTCCGCCATGGCCCGGTCGTAGCCGCGGGCCGCGAAGCCGGCCGCCATGTGGTGCTCCACCCGGTGCGCCACCTCGTGCAGCAGGCCGGCGAAGCTGCCGCCGCCGGACATCATCGGCGAGTCGCGCATCAGTACCTGGAAGCCGTCGGTGTCGTCCTCGATGTAGCTGAGTAGGGCGAGGGTGGCCTGTTCCAGTAGAACGCGCGGATGTCCGGAGGTCAGGGCGGCGCTGATCCGATCCAGCAGCATGGTCACCTCGCGTTCGACCACGGCCCGGTAGAGCTTTTCCTTGTCGCCGAAATGCTCGTACACCACCGGTTTGGACACCTCGGCCCGTACCGCGATCTCCTCCATGCTGGCTCCGTCGAAGCCGCGTTCGGCGAACAGTTGCCGGCCCACGCCCAGCAGTTGCGCACGCCGCCGGGCCGCCGGCATTCGTACCCGACGCTGCCGGTCCGGTCGGTTTTCCGCCTCCACGCCCATCTGACCATCTTCGCAGAGTTATCGAGGGTCCGCGTTTCCGGCAGGACGGCCGATGGTCCGGGCGGCCAGGTCAGTTGCGGTCGGCCCCGGGTGGCTGGCTAAGCTCAGTTCCGACCGGGGCGGGTCGGCTGCGAGAATCCGGCCGTTCTGGATGGGATGTGGGGTAACGGCAGCCCGCAGGCTTTTGGTGCCTTGAAATCCCGGTTCGAATCCGGGCATCCCAGCACAGCGCACGTTCTGCCGTCCACCGTGGCCTCAGCGCAGCGTCGGGTACGCCGATCCCGGTACCGGCGGCAGCCAGCACCCTGCGAACACTCTGGGTACCGTGGCGGTGTGCGGATGGTCGCGGTCGGTTCACCCAGCGGGCGCCCGACTGGGGCAGGGTGGCTAGCATGGGCCGCGGTCTGACCCGGCGTGAGAGGGAGTGCCGCAGGTGAGCGTGCCAGCAAGCGAACCGGGCGTGTCCCGTTCCGGTGACCGGACCTCGGCCCGTACCGTGATCGTCCTTGCCGCCGGGCTCGGCAAGCGGATGCGTTCCACGAAACCGAAGGTCCTGCATTCCGTGCTGGGGCGCAGCATGCTCGGCCACGTACTGGCCGCAGCCGAGTCGCTGGCCGCGTCCCGCACCCTGGTGGTGGTGGGCTCGGGTGCCGACCAGGTACGTGCCCATCTCGCCGAGGTGGCGCCCGCCGCCGAGCCGGTACTGCAGACCGAGCAGCGCGGCACCGGGCATGCCACCCGGGTGGCCCTGGACGAGGTGGCGGAGCCGACCGGCACCGTCGTCGTACTGACCGGCGACACCCCGCTGCTGCGTCCGGAGACCCTCGCCGAACTCCTGCGGGTACATGAGGACGGCGGCCATGCGGCGACGGTGCTGACCGCCACGCCGGATGACCCGACGGGCCTGGGCCGGATCGTGCGGGACGCACAGGGCCAGGTGACCGGGATCGTCGAGGAACGCGACGCGACGCCGGAGCAGCGCGCGATCCGGGAGATCAACTCGGGCATCATCGCCTTCCAGGCCGAGGCGCTGGCCACCGTGCTGGCGAAGCTGACCGCGGACAACGACCAGGGCGAGGAGTACCTGACCGACACGATCGAGCTGCTGGTCGGCTCCGGCCGTACGGTCGGCGCGCACGTGGCGGTGGATGCGACGGAGACGTTGGGCTGCAACGACCGTGCGCAGCTGGCCCGGTTGGGCGCACTGCTGCGGGACCGGGTCAACGACGCCTGGCTGCGTTCCGGGGTGACGATGGTGGACCCGGCCACGGTGTGGATCGATGTGACCGCCACGGTGGGCGTCGACGCGGTACTGGAGCCGAACGTACAGCTGCGCGGGGCGACCACGGTGTCCGCCGGCGCCACCGTCGGCCCGGACACCACCCTGGTCGACACCGAGGTCGGCGCGGGCGCCTCGGTGGTCCGCGCGCAGGCGCAGTCGGCGGTGATCGGTCCGGAGTGTTCGGTCGGCCCGTACGCCTATCTGCGCCCGGGAACCCGGCTGCACCAGCGGGCGAAGGTCGGCACCTACGTGGAGACCAAGAATGCCGAGATCGGCGCGGGCAGCAAGGTGCCGCACCTGTCGTACGTCGGCGATGCGACGATCGGCGAGCAGTGCAACATCGGCGCCGCGACGGTGTTCGTCAACTACGACGGGCTGCACAAGCACCACACCACGATCGGCGACGCGGTCTTCGTCGGTTGCGACTCGATGCTGATCGCGCCGCGCCGGATCGGGGACGGCGCGTACGTCGCGGCCGGCAGCGTGGTCTACAAGGACGTCCGGCCCGGCCAGCTCGGGGTGACCCGGGCGCAGCAGCGCAACATCGACGGCTGGGTGGAACGGCAGCGGGCCGGCACCCGGTCGGCGGCGGCGGCGGCCCGGGCCCGGGAGCTTGGTGCGACCAATCCCACGTCTGAGCCGGCCGGTGCACCGGCCCCGGCGGCGGGGGAGCACACTGCTGCCCGGTCGGGTAGCACGCCGCCGTCCGCCGGTTCGGTGTCGGGCGGCACACCCGGTACGTCCTGTTGAGCTGTGAGCGTATCGATGGGGGGCGGCCCGATGGGCAGCATCGTCGCGGAGAACCGTAAGTCTCTGATGCTCTTCTCCGGCCGGGCGTACCCGGCCCTGGCGGAGGAGATCGGCGAGGTGCTGGGGGTCTCACCGACCCCGACGGACGCGTACGAGTTCGCCAACGGTGAGATCTACGTGCGCTACAACGAGTCGGTGCGTGGCTCCGACGCCTTCGTGGTGCAGAGCATGACCGAGCCGATCAACACGTGGGTGATGGAGACCCTGCTGATGGTCGACGCGCTGAAGCGGGGTTCGGCCAAACGGATCACCGTCGTGGTGCCGTTCTACCCGTATGCGCGGCAGGACAAGAAGCACCGCGGTCGGGAACCGATCTCGGCCCGGTTGATGGCCGACATGCTCAAGACCGCAGGTGCCGACCGCATCCTGACGGTGGATCTGCACACCGCCCAGATCCAGGGTTTCTTCGACGGGCCGGTGGACCACCTGTTCGCCCTGGACCTGCTGGCCGACTATGTGCGCGGTAAGTACGACGGTCGGCAGATGACGGTGGTGTCGCCCGATTCGGGCCGGGTGCGCCTCGCCGAGCGCTGGACCGAGCGGCTGGGCGGCTGTCCACTTGCCTTCATCCACAAGACCCGCGACATCACCCGGCCGAACGAGGTGTCGGTCAACAAGGTGGTCGGTGACGTCGAGGGCCGGGTGTGCGTGGCGATCGACGACATCATCGATTCGGGCGGCACGATCTGCAAGGCGGTCGACGCACTGTTCGAGGCGGGCGCCGCGGACGTGATCGTGGCGGCTACGCACGGTGTTCTTTCCGACCCGGCCACCGAACGGTTGAAGAACTCCAGGGTCACGGAGGTGATCCTGACGAACACGCTTCCGGTACCGGCGGAGAAGCGGTTGGACAAGATCACCCAGCTGTCCATTGCGCCGCTGATCGCCCGTGCCATCCGGGAGGTCTTCGGGGATGGCTCGGTGACCACGCTGTTCGGCGGTCTGTCGGGCTGATCCCGGCGTCAGATGTGTCCGCCGGCGGGCGGTTCGGGATGCCGGGCCGTCCGGCGCAGCGGCGGCAGTGGCCCGTACGCCCCGCGCGGACGGATGACCCGGACCCGGCCACAGGCTGCAACAGGCGCGGGATAGACTGGTCAGGTTGCCATGGCGAGGGTGTCCGCGGTCTAGATCAAGTTCGTGGCTCCGTTATCGACACGGTGTTGAGCCAGCACGGCTGACCGGGTCGCGTCGCGCTTCCGCCCCGGCTCCGTAGCGCCCGACCTCCTGTCGGGCCTATCGCAATCAGGCCGCAGCATCATCGGAGGAGTACTCCCGTGTCCGAGGTCCGTATCAGCGCCGAGCCCCGTACAGAGTTCGGCAAGGGTGGTGCCCGCCGTACCCGTCGGGCCGGGAAGATTCCCGCCGTGCTGTACGGCCACGGCGAAAAGCCGAAGCACATTGCGTTGCCGACCCGTGAGTTCGCCAACGCGCTGCGCCATGGCGGTGCCAACCAGCTCTTCGCCATCGAACTGGCGGACGGCACGAAGACCCTGGCACTGCCCAAGGCACTGCAGCGGGACCCGATCAAGGACACCATCGACCACGTCGACCTGCTGATCGTCCTCAAGGGCGAGAAGGTGGGTGTCGAGGTGCGTTTGCACCTCACCGGCGAGGTGGCGAAGGGTTCCGAGGGTCTGGTCGTACAGGATCTGGACACCCTGTCGGTACTGGTCGAGGCGACCCACGTACCGGAGCAGTTCGAGGTCTCGATCGAGGGCCTCGGCGTGGGCGACCACGTCACCGCTGGACAGATCGAGCTGCCGCCCGGCAGCGAGCTGGTGACCGACCCGGAAGCCAGCATCGTCAACATCATGGCTTCGCCGACGGCCGAGCAGGTCGACGCCGACCTGTCCGAGGCCGAGGCCGAGGTCGGTATCGCGAAGGACGCCCCGGAGACCCCGGCCGAGGCCGAGGAGTCCACGGAGTCCGGCGAGAAGGTCGAAGCCTGACCGCAGGATAGATACGCCGCGACATCGACAGGGACGCACCGGTGATCCGGTGCGTCCCTGTCGATGTTGTGCAGTGGTGAGTGGACCGACCCGAGGGGCGCCAGATGACTGACAGCGGACCGTTTCTGATCGTCGGGCTCGGCAACCCCGGGCCGGAGTACGCGTCGCACCGGCACAACGTCGGGTTCATGATCGCCGATCTGCTGGCGGACCGGATGGGTGTCCGGTTCTCCCGGCACGGCCGGACGCGGGCGCAGGTCTGCGAGGGCTGGCTGGGCGGCCCCGGGGGCACGAAGGTCGTCCTGGCGAAGCCACAGTCGTTCATGAACCTGGCCGGTGGCCCGGTGTCGGGTGTCGCGGGTTTCTACTCGATCGGGGTGGAGCGCATCGTCGTGGCGCACGACGAGCTGGACCTGCCGTACGCGACGCTGCGGTTGAAGCGGGGCGGTGGCGAGGGCGGCCACAACGGTCTGCGGTCGATCTCGCGGTCGATGAGCAGTAAGGAGTACGCCCGGGTGCGGTTCGGCATCGGCCGTCCGCCGGGTCGGCAGGATCCGGCGGACTACGTACTGCGTGGTTTTTCCTCGGTCGAGCGCAAAGAACTGGATGTACTGCTGGAGCGGGCCGCGGACGCGGCCGAGGCGGTGGTGCTGCGTGGTCTGGAGTGGGCGCAGAACGCCTTCCACGCTGCTTGACGAGGTCGTCTGGTACCGCCACGCCCGTACTGACCCGGTCGTGCGACCCAACCCGAAAAGCAGAGTGATCTCACCCGCAACGCAATTAAGATATTGCGCGTTGTAGCCATAGACGTACAGCCTGTGGTGAGCGGGAGGGTGCATGGTCCGGGTCGTCGACTTCGCCACCGGAACGGCAGCCGGCATCGAGACTTTGCCAGGATCGGGTGGTTCAGCCGATCCGGAAACGATGGCGCCTACCGAGGGCACTGTGCGGCCTGAGTTCGCGACAGCATCGCCCATCGCGCCGTCCGAGGACATACCGGCCGCGGAGCGGTTCGAGGATGTGACGGCCGCTGAACACCTCGCCGACCTGGCGGCCGCTGACCGGCTCGCGGAGATACCGGCCGGCGAGGACGTGGCGGCTGCCGGGCGGCGCGGGGCGGTACCGGCCGGGCGACTCTGGGAACTCCGTTACGTCCGCAGCCTGCTGCTCGCCGATCTGGTGGTCGCGCTGATCGCCGGTGCGATCGGCTTCGGACTGCGATTCGGGCCGGAGGTCACCCACTACAACCGCGGTTACCTGTTGCTCGCCAGCGTGCTGCCGGTGGCCTGGATCGGGGCTCTCGCCTCCAACCAGGCGTACGACAAGCGGCACCTGTTCGTAGGGCCGGCCGAGTACGAACGGGTGTTCCGGGCCGGTGTCGCGCTGGCCGCCGGAACGACCTTCGTGGCGTACGCGGCCGATGTCCGGATGGCGCGCGGCTACGTACTGATCGTGCTGCCGCTGGCCGTACTGGCCACCGTGCTGGTCCGGTTCGGTCTGCGCAAACGGCTGCACCGGTCCCGGGCGCAGGGACGCAATCTGCGTCGGGTCATGGTGATCGGGCATCAGCAGGCGATCGCCGATCTCTGCGGACAGTTGTGCCGTCAGCGTTTCCACGGGCTGGAGGTGGTCGGCGCGTGCGTACCGGCACACCAGTCGTCGTCGCGGCCGACGACGATCCTGCCGGAGCTGGGTGTCCCGGTGTACGGCACGTTCGCCGAGGCGCCGGGCGCGGTGCTGGCGGCCGGCGCGGACACCGTGATCGTGTTGTCCTGCCCGGAACTCGACGGGGTGACGCTGCGCCGGCTGGCCTGGGAGCTGGAACGCGACGACATCGATCTGATCCTGTCCAGTTCGCTGATCGACGTGGCCGGTGGCCGTACCACGATCCGTCCGGTGGACGGGCTGCCCATGCTGCATGTGGAGCACGCCCGGTTGCGGGGTAGTCGACGGCTGGCCAAGGAGGTGTTCGACCGGTGCGGTGCGCTGGCGCTCCTGGTGCTGCTGGCGCCGGTACTTGCCGTGGTCGCGGTACTGGTCCGGCTCGACTCGCCGGGTCCGGCGATGTTCCGGCAGCATCGGGTGGGTCGGGGCGGCGAACTGTTCCCGATCTACAAGTTCCGCACCATGTACGCCGATGCCGAGGCGCGGTTGACCGGGCTGCAGGAACGCAACGAGCACGACGGCGTGCTGTTCAAGATCCGCGACGATCCGCGGATCACCCGGGTCGGTCGTCACCTGCGGCGCTTCTCGCTGGACGAGCTGCCGCAGCTGATGAACGTGTTGACCGGGCACATGTCGTTGGTGGGGCCGCGGCCGCCGCTGCCGGCGGAGGTGGCGGTCTATCCGCAGGACATGCGCCGGCGGCTGGTGGTGAAGCCGGGACTGACCGGCCTCTGGCAGGTATCGGGCCGGGCCGACCTGCCGTGGGAGGAGACGATCCGGCTCGACCTGCGGTACGTGGAGAACTGGTCTCTCTCACTCGATCTTGTCATCCTGTTGCGTACCGTTACCGCCGTGGTACGAACATCCGGAGCGTACTGACCCGCCGGAGAGGATGATCGTCGTGGAGAAGCTGTCGGCTCAGGCCGGAACCGCGTTGGAGGCACCTGCCGGGGACGCGGAGTTCGCCCGTTGGTTGGCCCGCCGGGCCGGTACCGGGTTGTGTGAGCTGCGCGCCGAGTTCGGTTTCGGTGATCCGGCCGCCCTGCGGGCCGCCGGTGACCGGCGGTCGCATCAGCTGCTGATGTCGGAACTGGCCCGTTGGCGACCGGACGACGCGGTGCTGTCCGAGGAGGACGAACGGCGCGACGACGCACGGTTGGGTGCGGACCGGGTGTGGATCATCGATCCGTTGGACGGGACCCGGGAGTTCGCCGAGGAGGGTCGCGCCGACTGGGCCGTGCACGTGGCGTTGTGGCAACGGGATGCGGCGACGAACGGGGCCGGTACCGGTCGGCTGGTGGCCGGCGCGGTGGCACTGCCGGCGCAGGGCGACGGGACCGTACTGGGTACCGACGTCCCGCCGCCGTACCCGTCGCAGCATGGTGGCGCGATCCGCCTGGCGGCCAGTCGGACCCGACCGCCCGGCTTCCTCGCCGAGGTGTGCGACCGGGTGGATGGCGAGGTGGTGCCGATGGGTTCGGCCGGCGCCAAGATGGCTGCGGTGATGCAGGGCGTCGTGGACGCCTACGTGCACGCCGGTGGTCAGTACGAATGGGACTCCGCGGCGCCGGTGGCGGTGGCTCAGGCAGCGGGGCTGCACGCGTCCCGGGTGGACGGCTCGGAACTGGTCTACAACCGGGCGGATCCGTGGTTGCCGGACGTACTGGTGTGCCGGCGCGATCTTGCCGACCGGTTGCTCGAAGTTCTGCGTGACCTGGGAGTTGGCCGCGAGACGGATCGAATGTGAGCCGTGTCGTGGACGCGGTGCGGCTGCTCCGGCACGATGGCTTCGGGTCGCGGGTAGGTGGGCCCAACCTTGTGGAAGATGGTGTTTTGTCCTATATGTCAAGTGATCCTATCCGGTTGATCGGCAATGTGGTTCGATGTGCAGGAGAACGGCACAACGTCGTCACGAACAGGAGTGGACGATGAGCACCGCCGACTACCGGTTCAGCCAGCTCGATGCGCTGGAAGCCGAGAGCGTCTTCATGTTCCGGGAGGTGGCAGCCGAGTTCGAGCGGCCGTGCCTGCTCTTCTCCGGTGGCAAGGACTCGATCGTCATGCTCCGCCTCGCGGAGAAGGCCTTCCATCCTGCGCCGATCCCATTCCCGGTGATGCACATCGACACCGGGCAGAACTTCCCGGAGGTGCTGGCGTTCCGGGACCGTCGGGTCGACGAACTGGGCGTGCAGCTGATCGTGGCCAGCGTGCCGGAGGCGATCGAGTCCGGCCTGGTGGTCGAGCCGGCGAACGGCATGCGCAACCGCATCCAGACCCCGGTACTGCTCGACGCGGTGGAGAAGTACCGCTTCGACGCACTGTTCGGCGGTGCCCGCCGGGACGAGGAGAAGGCCCGCGCCAAGGAACGGGTGTTCAGCTTCCGCGACGAGTTCGGCCAGTGGGACCCGAAGAACCAGCGCCCCGAGCTGTGGTCGCTGTACAACTCCCGGGTCAACCCCGGTGAGTCGATCCGGGTGTTCCCCCTGTCCAACTGGACCGAGCTGGACATCTGGTTCTACATCGAGCGCGAGCAGGTCGCCCTGCCCGACGTCTACTACGCGCACGAACGCGAGGTCGTCGAACGGGACGGCATGCTGTACGCGGTGAACGAGTTCATCGTCCCGGCCGAGGGTGAACAGGTCCGCATCGAGCAGGTCCGCTACCGCACGGTCGGCGACGCCACCTGCACCGCGGCGGTCAGCTCCGACGCCGACACCGTGCGGAAGGTCATCGACGAGGTGGCCGCCACCCGGATCACCGAGCGCGGCGCGACCCGGGGAGACGACCGGCTCAGCGAGGCCGCCATGGAAGACCGCAAGCGGGAAGGGTACTTCTGATGAGCACCGCGACCTCCACCGTGGAGACCTCGGCAGAGCCCGCCGACCTGCTCCGGTTCGCGACCGCGGGCAGCGTGGACGACGGTAAGTCGACCCTGATCGGCCGCCTGCTGTACGACTCGAAGTCGATCTTCACCGACCAGCTGTCCGCGGTCGAGGCGACCTCACGGGCACGCGGTGACGAGTACACCGACCTTGCGCTGCTCACCGACGGCCTGCGGGCCGAGCGTGAACAGGGCATCACCATCGACGTGGCGTACCGCTACTTCGCCACCCCACGGCGCAAGTTCATCATCGCCGACACCCCGGGGCACATCCAGTACACCCGCAACATGGTGACCGGGGCGTCCACCGCCGACCTGGCATTGATCCTGGTGGACGCGCGTAAGGGCCTGGTCGAGCAGTCCCGGCGGCACGCGTTCCTGTGTTCGCTGCTGCGGGTGCCGCACATGGTGCTGTGCGTCAACAAGATGGACCTGGTGGACTACTCGCAGGAGGTCTTCGACCGGCTGCACGCCGAGTTCACCGCGTTCGCCACCAAGCTCGATGCGCCCGATCTGCAGGTCGTTCCGATCTCGGCGCTGCACGGTGACAACGTGGTGAGTCGCTCGCCGAAGATGTCCTGGTACGAGGGCCCCTCCCTGCTGCACCACCTGGAGAACGTGCACATCGCCTCGGACCGCAACCTGGTCGACGCGCGGTTCCCGGTGCAGTACGTGATCCGTCCACAGTCCTCGGCCAACCGCGACTACCGCGGCTACGCCGGGCAGATCTCGTCCGGGGTGTTCAAGCCCGGTGACGAGGTGATGGTGCTGCCGTCCGGGTTCACCACCACCATCGCCGGTATCGACACCGCCGACGGCCCGCTCGACGAGGCGTTCGCACCGATGTCGGTGACGATCCGGTTGTCCGACGAGCTGGACGTTTCCCGTGGTGACATGATCTGCCGGCCGAACAATGCGCCGGACACCGCCCAGGACATCGAGGCGATGGTCTGCTGGATGGACGAGCAGCGCCCGCTGCGGACCGGCGGCCGGTACGCGATCAAGCACACCACGCACTCGGCCCGCGCGGTGGTCCGGGACCTGAACTACCGGCTCGACGTGAACACCCTGCACCGCGACGAGGCGGCGGACGGTCTGGAACTGAACGAGATCGGCCGGATCAAGCTGCGCACCACCCGCCCGTTGCTCTGCGACGAGTACCGCCGTAACCGCACCACCGGCGGCTTCATCCTGATCGACGAGCAGACCAACCGGACGGTCGCCGCCGGCATGATCGTCTGACGCTCGCGCTGGGAAAGAGCCGGTCAGTACCTCTGGCCGGCTCTTTCGCACGGGGTGGGCGCGCCGATCCTGCTGAGATGGTGGTCGAGGACTTCGGACCGGGCGCCGGCCGGGCAGAAGCAGGTCGGGCGTCGGTCAGATGCCGCGACCCCGGCGGTGCAGGGCGGTGAGCACCCACTCGACCGAGACCAGCCGGGCGGCGGCGGCCAGCGCGATCGCGGCGCGTGGTTCCCGCCAACGGCACCGCAGCGACCGACCTGCCCACCGCGCGGCGGACCGGCGCTGCCCGGCGGCCGCATGCCAGCAGGCCAGCTGCCCGTACAGGCGGGCCGCACCGGGCCGACACTCGGCGAGTTCCGGATGCCGGGCGAGCATCCATTCCAGCGAGGCGATCTTCGTCCGGTACTGGTAGGTGAAGAACGAGCTGCGACCCCACAGCACCCGGACCAGCGGAACGTCCACATGGCAGATGGGTCGGCGGCGCGCCGCCCGTAGCAGCAGGTCGTAGTCCTCGTTCTGGCTGCCCGGGGCGTCCTCGGCGACCAGACCGATGCCGGGGTCGCGGCCGACGCCGAAGATGGCGGTGCGCCGGATCAGGAAGGTCGACGCGTGCAGCATCGCCATCCGGGAACGCAGCAGGTCGTCGAGGACGACCACGTCGGTACCGGCCAACCGGGGGTGCACCTGATCGTCGTACTCGACCTCGATGGCGGAGGTGACGAACTCGGACCCGGGATGCGCGCTGAGCGCGGCGACCTGTGCGGCCAGCTTGCCCGGTAACCACTGGTCGTCGTCGTCGCAGAAGGCGATCAGATCGACCGGTTGTTCGCCGTGGCACAGCGCCCGGATCCCGGTGTTGCGGGCTCCGGCCAGGCCGCGGACGCGGGTGTTGGTCAGTACGGTCACCTGACGGTTGGTGCGGACCAGGGTGGGATCCGGTTCGGCGCCGTCGTACACGATCACGACCTTGATCCGGCCGGGGTACTGCTGACCGAGCACGGCGGCGAGGGCGAGCCGGAGCAGCTCGGGGCGCTGGTGGGTGGGGATCACCACGCCCACCGTCGGGGCCGGTACGGGGGAGGGCGCCCTCACCGGGTCAACTCGGGCTGCTGGCTGAGCGGGTAGCCGTACGCGCCGCGCAACGGTGCGGTGAGCGCGCCCACCAGGTGTCGTTGGGAGGCCGGCAGGTCGTGTTTCCATGCGTCGTCGGCGCGCAGTTCGATGCGTCCGGTGGTGAACCGCATCGGGTTGCCGGCGGCGCTGTGGCACTGGCCGAGCTGGGCGCTGCCGGTGCTGAGGAAGGTCAAGGCGGCCGGATCGGCGGGTAGGTCGACGAACTGCCGGATGGCGTCCACGGTGCCGACCGGATCGGCGAGGAACTGCTCGTAGCGCAACCGTTTCAGCGGTGTACCGAGTCGTTCCAGTACGCCGAAGGCCGCGTTGAGCGTGTTCCAGAGCATGGCGGAGCGGACCGGCGGGTAGCGGGTCATGTCGGTCTCCCCGTCGGCTTCCGGGCGGCTGCGCTGCTTGGTCCACGAGTACGCGACCCCGCGCGGATCCCGGACCATGTGCAGTACCCGCAGGTCGATCTCCGGGCACCAGCGCAGGCAGAACGCCAGCGAGGCGTGTTTTGAGGAGTCGACGACGACCTGTGCACCGGACACCGCGGCGGCGGCGTGGTAGACCCGCCGGTACGCGTCGGTGTACTCCCTGACCAGGTGTGCCCGCATGGTGCGCAGCCGTGGCGCGGCAAGTTCGGGTACGTGCCGGGTGCGTTCGACGGCGGCCCGTAGGGCGATGACGCGCAACGCCTGTTCCTCGTTCCAGCCGCCGAAGGCCTCGGCGCCGACCTGCTGCCAGAACCGGCAGCCGGAGAACCGGTCACCGCAGCCGCAGCGTTCGTCGTCGAGTACGTCACGCCGCCACAGGTGCACCACTTCGCCGAGCGGGCAGACGCCGGGCAGTTCGCCCAGGATCCGTTCCAGCAGGGTGGTCCCGCTGCGTCCGAGCCCACCCAGGAACAGCACTCGTACCACTGGTTCTCCCACTCGGAGTCGGTCTGCCTGCCGGGTACAACGATCAGCCGACGTTATGGGAACTCTCAGTAAGTGAAGAATAACAATCAGTACCAAGGGGCGGAGTTGGACAACTAGAGTCACTGATCGTGGTGGATCAACAACTGCTAGTAGATAGTCCGGCGCGACGGATCATGCTGTCCGGTGTGGGATTCGATCGGCTCACCGAAGCAACCCTGGTCGAACGGGTCCGGTCCGATCTCGCCGCGGGCCGGGGTGGTCGCATCGTCACGCCCAACATCGACATCCTTCGACAGGCCCGACGTGACCCGCGGGCCCGGGAACACGTCCGTACCGCCCACTGCGTGGTCGCCGACGGCGCGCCACTGGTCTGGGCCAGCCGGCTGCGCGGTACGGCACTGCCCGAACGGGTCGCCGGCGCCAACCTGATCTGGAGCCTGTCCGCCGCCTGCGCAGCCGACGGCAGGTCGGTCTACCTGCTCGGTGGCGCACCCGGGGTCGCCGACCGGGCCGCGCGGGTCCTGACGGACCGGTTCCCCGGCCTGCGGGTCGCCGGCACCAGCTGCCCGCCGTTCGGTTTCGAACACGATCCCGCCGCGCTCCAGAGGATCCGCGCCGACGTGTCCGACGCCGCACCCGACCTGGTCTACGTCGGCCTCGGCTTTCCCAAGCAGGAGAACCTGATCGCGCAGCTGGCCCCGGACCTGCCCGGTTCCTGGTTCGTCGGCTGCGGAGGCGCGATCGCCTTCGCAGCCGGCGAGCAGCGTCGGGCACCCCGCTGGATGCAGCGCAGCGGGCTGGAATGGTTGCACCGGTTGCGCTGCGAACCGGTCCGGCTGTTCCGCCGCTACCTGGTACACGATGCCCCGTTCGCGTTGTGGCTCCTGACCACCAGCCTGCTGCGACGTGGCTGACCGAGACCTTCGGCCATGGTGCCGGGGCGGGCACCGGGACCTGGTTACGCGCAACGCGCCACCGTACAGGGTGCCGCGCCGCCACGGACTGCTTGCGGTGCTGCGGGCCGACCGCGCCGGTGCCGTCGGCCGGCCGCAGACTAGCCGCGGTGCCGCGGGTTGAAGTACGGATCGTTGGCCAGCTCGGCGAATTCCGCGAGCGCGGCCGGGTCCTGGCGCAGCCCGTAACCCTCCACCGGCTTGTCCCGTACCGGGTCGGAATCGTAGTAGCAGGCGGCCTTGATCTGACGGTCCGACCGCAGTTCCGCGGCGGCGTCGCGTAACCAGCGGGCCCGCGCCCGGGACCCGTAGCTCTTCGGCGCACCGAACTCGCCGACGATGATCGGCCGGGGATGGTCCTGCGCCCACGCCAGGAACGGATCCAGGACGCTGGACAGGGACCGTACCTGGCGGCCCGGATAGGCGTCCACACACAACCAGTCCACGTACGCGTCACCCGGGTAGAAGGCCGCCGCATCGCCGGACGGGCCGAACCCGTCCGCCGTGGGACACCACACCCAGGAGGCGTTGCGGACATGCTGGGCCGCGAACACCGACCGCAGATGCCGCCACGCGGCGATGTAGCCGGCCGGCGACCCGACCTCGTACCGCAGGTTCGGCCGGTCCATCTCCCAACGCCATTCCAGCAGGATCGGCCGGCCCATCGCGCGGATCTGCCGGGCCCGCTCGACGATCAGCCGGTCGTACCGGCCGGAGGAGATCCTGCGGGTGTCGGTACCGGCCCAGCTGTACAGCAGCGTCGCCCCGGACTGCTGGAAGGCCATGTCGGACTCGGTGCCGAAGACGTCCCGCCACCGGTGGTAGGTGTGCACGATGTCCAGCGGCCGGCCCAGTTCGCCCTGCAGGTCGACGACCGCCCGGATCCGGCCCGACTGGGTGACCGGTTCGGGCTGGGCGTACGCGCCGAGCAGCGCACCGTGGTCCGGTGGCCGCACCGGCCCACCGGCCAGCGGATCCTTCGGCGGCACGATCCGTGTACTGCGGCCCGGTACCGGCTGCGGGTGCGGTCGTGGTGCCGCGGACCGGACCGGTGACGCGGACGGTGCCGGATGCGGATCCGACCCGCACCCGGGCACCCCGGTGAGCAGCGCACCCAGCACCAGCAGCAGCGCCGGTACCGCGACCGGGCGTCTCATGGCGTCGGAGCCGGCTTGCGCCGGGCCACGTAGAGCACGTCGGTGGCCACCGACGCGAACCGGGCCGCGAACGTGTCGTCGACCAGTCGGGCCACCGCGCGCAGCGGGGGCAACCGGTAGAAGCCCTGGCTGGTCAGGGCGAAGCCGTGCCGCCCGACCAGTTCGAAGCCGTGCCGGTCGAGCAGATCGGCGACCTGCTCGTCGGACAGTTCGGCGTACCACGGGTCGGCCTGGCGCCGCCAGCTGGCCAGGTGTCGCAGCGAGCGTCGCGGGCCATGGTTCTCGATCACCAGCAACCCGGCGGCGTCGGTGGGCAGCGCCGCAGCGGCGAAGTCCATGGCCCGGTCCCGTACCTGCGGTGTCGCGTTCAGCAGCAGCCGGAACATGGTGACCAGGGTCGGGCCCTCGGTGGCCACCGGTACCGGGACCGGGCCGTCGGTGGCGATCTCGTGCAGTTCCGCCGGGATCGACGCCTTGCGGGCCACCTCCAGCATGGCCGGCGCCACGTCGTAGCCGTGCGCCGCCGCCACCTGCCCGGCCAGCATCCGCAGCCCCCGGCCGGTACCGCAGGCGAAGTCGTGCTGCACCGGTGGGGTGTCGAACGACTCCGCGACCAGGCGACGCATGAAGTGGGTCTGGCGTTGGTTCACCGCCGAGGAGTAGCTGCCCGGCGCGTACACCACGTTCTCGTACTTGGTGACGGCGGTGTTGTCCTGGAAGATACTGGGATAGTCGCTACGCATCCTGGATGGCACTCCTCGCGGATCGGGCGGTACGGCGGCGCGGGAACTGCGCCAGGCCGAGTGGGTCGCGGAGCAGGAAACAGCCGAGCAGGTAGGCCGGGACGGCGATACCGACACTCAGGGCCAGGCCGGCCGGCCCCGCGCCGACGATCAGTCGCAGCACGGCGGCGGGCACCCCGACGCAGCCGGTGGCCAGCAGTGTGGCGTACAGGGTGCCGGGTCCGAACGGGTGCAGCTTGAGTACGGTGGCGATCTGTACGAGCGGCAGCACGTTCTTGACCAGCAACGCGACCGCCCAGCCGACCGCCGCACCGACGATCCCCAGGTGCGGGATGAGCAGCAGGTCCAGCGTGACGTTGACGCCGAACGCCACCCCGACGTTGATCAGGTTCCAACTGGTCCTGCCGCCCATGGCGAGCACCATGTCGACCATCCCGCAGGCCGCGGCGCCCAGCATCGCCAGGCACAGCAACGCCACCACGCCGGTGGTCGTACGGGCCGAGTAGCCGCCGCCGAAGAGCCGCAGGTACACCGGCGCGTATATGGCGACCAGCAGGAACATCGGCCAGGTCAGCAGCACCACCCAGGCGGTCGAACCCTGGTAGAGCTGCCGTACGCCGGCCATGTCGGAGCGGGCCAGCCGTTCGGCGAGCCGCGGCTGTACGGCACTGCCGATCGCCTGGTTGCCCAACTGGCCGACCACGACGAACCGGGTGGCCACTGTGTACAGTGCCGCGGCCGGGAACCCGATCAGGCCGGCCACCAGCAGAACATCCAGCCGCTGCAACGCGACCTGCCCGACGCTGGCCAGCGCCCGGGGCGCGGTGAAGCGCCAGAATGCCCGGTTCAGTCGCGCCGGTATCTCGATGTCCGCCGCGCCGTCCGGCTCGTACGGCGCGGACCGGGCCTTTCTGTCTACTGTGGAGAGAAAATACCCGGCGGCGAGCACACTCGCCAGGTACGGCATGACCCAGGCCAGCGTGAACGCGGTAGTGCTCGCCGACACCGCCACCACCAGCAGCAGCACCAGCTGCAGCGCCGGTCGGGCGGTCTTCTCCACCAGCGCGGTCGGTCGCATGGTGCGGTAACCGCGGGTCGCCGACAGCAGCGCGTCGGACACCGCGGCCACCGGCAGGAACACCGCCAGCACCCGCAACTGCAGGACGAACGTACCGGCGTGCGGGACGCTGCCGTGCGGGTCGGTCAGCGCCGGCAGCCCCGCCAGCCACGGCGCCGTGAAGAACAGCAGCAGCCCGGCGACGACCGAGCCGACGAGGACCGGGCCGAGCCCGATCCGCAGGCAGCGGTGCAGCAGGTCGAACCGGCGTACCGCGCGCAGTCGGGCCAGCCAGTAGACCAGGCCGGTGTCGGTACCCAGCTTGGCCAGCATCTGCGCGAGCAGGAAGGCCGAGGTGGCGGCGAAGAAGACGCCGGCTTCCGCGGCGCCAAGGCCGCGTGCGACCAGGGCGGTGATCAGCAGCCCGGCCAGTCCGGCGAAGCCGGCCGCCACCAGGTTGACCGCTCCGCCGCGGGCGGCCCCGGCCAGCCCCGCCGATGCGGTACCGGTGACCGGTGAGGTCATGGGCACCTCACTGCTCCAGGAACGAGGGACGGTAGCCCAGCCAGTCGACCAGCCGCGCGTTGTACGGGGCGAAATGCGCGGTCAACTGTTCGCGTACCGGTTCGGGCATCGGCCCGCGCGCCCGCGCGTTGTGTCGTTCGAACGGCGGCCGGTGGGTCAGCGGAAGGTCCAGGAAGGACAGTACGGCGTCGTACACCGGTTCCGGCTCGGTGAAGAACCGTTCCGAGTCCACCACGTGGATGCGTTCCCGGCCGAAGACGGCGGTGAGCCGTTGCAGGTGCTCGACGTACTGGCCGCGTTCCACGTACGCGTGGTGCTGGTGCGCGTGGCTGTAGTAGCGCGGATCGGCGCGCAGCCGCTGTTCCTCACCGGCCAGCCGTTCCGGTTCCAGGGCCAGCGCCCGGGTGAAGTCGGCCTCCGGTTCGAAACCGCGCGCCACCTCGTGCGCGTGGTGCGAGTACGCCCGTTCGACCGGGTCGCGGATCAGTACGACGAGTCGTACGTCGGGCAGCTCGGCGGCGATCCGGTCGGCGGCCAGCGGGTGGTACATGTAGTACGGGCTGGACTCGAACGTCTGGGTCGGCACACCGGTACGAGCGCTGACCCGCTTTCCGGTGCTGCGCAACGGGAAGTGCCCGCGGTACCAGGCCGGACCACGATGATAGGCGACATCGAAGTAGTGCACACCCTTGTGTAGTACGGCTTTCACGATCGACGGGTGTGCCGCGAGGGCGCGGTACATCGACGTGGTGCCGCACCGTTGGCCGCCCGCGATCAGGAACGAGGGCAGCATCCGGGCTCCGGCGGACAACCGGCCGATGGTGACAGAACCGGTGTGTACCAAGCGTTTCACCGGACCGGGCAGTGTTCCTGGGCCTGTCGACACGGCCATCACCCCGCCGATCCGGAGGTACGGCTACCGTCGCCGGTGGACTCGTCGGTGGCCAGGTCGCCGACCGCGGTCACCAGTTCGGGCAGCAGCCAGGTGCCCAGTACGCCGAGCCGGGCGCCGGCCTCGGCCTGCCGGTCGGTCAGATAGCGGGTGGCCAGCTCGATCAGGTACAGCAGCGCGGTCGGCCGGGCCGCACCCAGCGGTACGCCGTAGCCGGCGAGCAGCGCCGGCGCACTGCGCAGAAGGTTGGCCACCGCGGTACGGGGACTGTGGCCGGACTGCACGATGGCGCTCTGCAACTGGTAGTGCAGCGGGTCGAAACCGACCGGGATACCGGTGGTGAACCGTTCCCAGTCCCACACCAGCAGGTCGTCGGCGACGGCGGCCATGTTCCACGGGGTCCAGTCCCCGTGCCAGCTACCGAAGTCGATCCGCAGCGCACCGGCCCGCAGCACCAGATCGCGGGCGGCGGCGGCCAGTGTGCGTCCCTCCGGGGCGCCGGTGAGGTCGGCGAGCCGACCGCGCAGGGTGGCCCAGTAGCGGCTGTCCGCCAGCCGCTGCCGGTGCATCCCGGACATCCCGGCCACCTCGCGCATGGCCAGCCGGAGCAGCTCGCCGTCCAGCGGTACCCGGGGCCGCTCCACCGGCAGCGCGGCCGAGATCAGCACCTCGTGTCCGTGCCACTGCCCGGTGGCCAGTACGGTGGGCACCCGTAGGTGTCGTAACCCGGCGTTGGCCAGGGTGTTCATCGCCCGTGCCTCGCCGCGTACCAGTTGCCGGGTCAGTTCGTTGACGCCCAGCTTGCCGAAGGCCACGGTCCGACCCCGGTCGTCGAGCAGTTGCAGTACCGGCTTGCGGTTGGCCCGTGCGGGTCCGATGTGGACGGACAGGGCGAAGGGACGGCCCAGCAGATGGTGCAGGAACCGTTCGATGTGGTCGGCGCCCGCGGCGGCGTGCACCCGGACCCGGTCGCGCAGCAGCAGCCGGTCGGTGCCGGTACGGAACGCGGCCACCACGGCCTCCCGCTTCAGCCGGGACGTCGCCGACTGCGGTTCGGAGTACCGCCGCACCGCGCCGACGGTGATCCGGGTGTTCCCGGTCGGTGCCAGCAACCGGGCCCGGGACACGTCGGGCAGTACCACGAACTCCCGGTGTACCGGCTGCCCGGTGGGTCCCGGCCGGCTGTGCGGCAGGGTCGTGGCGCACGGGTGCGGGTACAACAGCGGGAGCACCTCGCCGAGGTATTCGGCCCGCCTCCCCGCTTCGCCGGCGGTCAGCTCGACCGGCGCGCTGCTCATAGGTTCTCCTCGTACTCTCGTGACACCGGATGGCTGTCGATGGAGTTACGCCACAGCAGGACGTAGGACAGGAACGTGAAGGCCAACGGGGTGACGAGGGCGTTGTAGTAGAACATCGAACCCAGCGAGATCACGATGGCCGCGGATCCGGCCAGGCCGATCGGGCTGGTGTCGTGGCGGTAGCGCCACAGCACGGTCAGGAAGAAGCCGAGATAGCAGGCGGTGCCGAGGATCCCGTGCAGGTACAGCACCTGCCAGAGCTGCCCGTTGCCGCCGATGGTGTGTCCGCCGCAGCGCTGGCAGCCGGCGGTTCCACCGACCGCGATGGACTGGTCGCTGCCGGCGGTGTTGCGGGTGGTACCGAGACCGATGAGCGGTGAGTCGCGTACGCCGGTGATGGCCCGCTCGGTGACGAACATCCGGACGTTGTTGCTCTTTCCGTTCTCCAGCCGGCTGTTCACCAGTGAGCCCAGCGGGGTGAGCACCAGCAGCACCGCGACCAGCAGCACCGCACCGGTGACGCTGGCCAGTGCCCACAGCCGGCCGCGCAGCGCGAGTCGGAACGCGACGTACGCCCCGCCCAGGGCCAGATCGATCCACAGGCCGCGGTTGAGGGAGAACACCGCGGGCAGCAGGCCGACGAGCAGCACCGCCACGCCGGCCAGTCGTCGGAAGGTACCGGCCCGCGGGGTGTTGCCGGGTCGGGCCACCACCACGGCGGCCACCACGAACCAGCCGATCAGCAGCGCGAAGTTGTTCCCCCAGGTGTTGGTGTAGCCCCAGGGGGCGGCGGGCCGGGGGCTGGCGTAGCCGAGGACCTCCATCACCTGCGCCGCCGCCGGGTGCACCAGCGAGGCGACGAAGTTGTTGTGCCGCAGGTGTTCGGGCAGCAGCAACTCGACGGGTGAGGTGAACTCGAAATGCCCGGCGAAGGTGCCGAGAAGTCCGCCGCCGACGGTCACCACGAACAGCCAGCCCAGCAGCGCGATCAGCTTCCGGCGGGGCAGTTCACGTTCGGTCAGGTTCCCGGCGTACAGCAGCAGTACGGTCAGCGCCAGGTAGCTGATCGTCCGGAAGGCCACCCCGGGCAGCCGGTCGCTCACCGGATCGGCCAGCGTGCCGGTCGGGTTGACGCCCAGGGCGGCGACCCCCACCAGCGTGACGAGCAGGAAGACCAGCCACCAGCCGAGCTCGCGGGGTACCCGCAACGGCCTGCGGTACAACAGCGTGACGGCCATCGGTACGGCCATCAGCGGGAAGATGAGCACACCCAGGCCGAGTGCCCACCAGAGCGGGTACCCGGCGAGCAGGAAGGTCAGCGGCCAGCCCGGTGCCAACCATCGTCGGCCGGGCAGCGGATGCTGTCGGCGACGCGTGGTCCGTAGCGCTGTCGACCGGTTCCGGTCTGCGGAAGGTGCGCCGGGCACCAGTGTGGTGGGCACGCCGGGTCAGAGCCTGGTGCTGCTGGACGCCGGGTCGATGGAGGAATCGGCCGCGTCGTCCCCGCTGGTGCCGGGCCAGCGGTCGGCCGCGGCGTTCTTCAACCGTTCGTTCCGGGACCGGTGTGCGCCCTTGGTCCGGTCGCTGCCCTTGCCGGGGTTCGCGGGGTCGTCGGTGATCCTGGGCAGTACCTGGGTCGACACGTCGCTGTCCGTCTCGGGCCGGGACACAGGTACGGCCGTGCCGGCTCCGGTTGTCGCGTCCGTTCCGAAGAATCCGGCCGGTTCGGTGAGTTTTGCCGGTTCCAGGGCGCGGCGGGGAGTCACCGCCGTCGTGGGTCGGTCCAGCGCCGGTACGAGCACCGCGCCGAGCAACGGTGTACCTACCCGGGCCAGCTGCTCGGCGGCGTCCTGTACGTCCTCGTGCCGACTGATGTCGAGTTCCACCGCGAGGATGGCCGCGTCGGCGAGGCTGGCCAGGCTCTGTGCGTCGGCGTTGCCGGTCGCATCGGGGGAGGCGACGACGATCTGGACGGCCTCGGCACGGACGGCGCGCAGGGCGGCGCGTGCGGCCTCCGACTGGGCGAGACTGCCGGAGCTGCCGGTACCGCCGGCGATGGCGCGAAGGTGCGGTTCGCCCGGCGCGGCGTGCAGGACGGCGTCGAGGTCGGCGGTTCCGGCGGTCAGTTCGGTCCAGCCGGGTGTGGCGGGTAGCGAGAGCAGGTCGGTCGCTGCGGCGGAGGCACCGGCCCGGCCGTCCGCGACGGCGACCAGGACGCTGTCGGTGCCGGTACGGGCGTACGCGGCGGCGAGGTTGGTCGCCACGATGGTGGCGGCGGGGCCGGTCGAGGTACCGACCACCACGATCAGCTGGTCGGTCTGCGGCCCGGCGGTGAGTTCGTTGCGGAGTCGACTGAACATCCGGCCGCCCTGGCTGGCCTGGGTGAGTAGCCGGCCGGGCGCGCTCGGCAGTTCCATCAGTACCGGAATCGCGTGCCGGTGCATGTCGTCGGTCCGGTGGATGTGCCGACCGAGCCTGGCCCGCAGCAGGGCGACGAGCATGCCGAGCAGTAGCCCGATGAGCCCGCCGGCGGCCAGATTGACCGGCAGCACGGGCTGGGTCGGTGCGGCCGGGGTGGTCGCGTCGCTGATGATCCGACCGGCGCTGACCGGGCTGGTGGTGGCGTTGGTCAGCCGGTTGGTGAGGTCGTCCAGCTGGGTGGACAGGTTGTGCCGCTGGGTTTCCAGTACCAGTTGCTCCGGTGAGCCGGCGGACACCGTGGAGAGCCGGCGGGATGCGGCGAGCAGTTGCTTGGTGACGTCGCTGACCTGGGTGCGCAGCGCCTTCGTGGCGGCCGCGTTGGCGGCGGTGGCGTTGCTGGCCCGGTTGGTCAGGTACGCGGTGGCGAAGGCGTGTGAGCCGGCCCGTGCCTGGCGGGGGGTGTCCGCCGCGAAAGTGATCTTGAGGATGGTGCTGTTCGGCGGCACTGAGACGGTCACCTGCCGGCCGAGTGCGCCCGGCGTCGCGCTCTCGTGTAGCGACTGCCGGGCCCGGCTCGCCACTGCGGTGGAGCGGACGAGCTGGGCCTCGGTGTCCAGGTTGATGGCATTGCGGGTGCGCCCGCCGGCGGCGTTGTTGTCCTGCCCGTCGACGGGCAGTACCAGTACCGAGGTGGTGGCCTGGTAGATGTGCGGCAGGTGTGCGGTCGCACCGGCGCCGGTCAGGACGCCGAGCCCGGCCAACGCGAGGATGAGCCACCAGTTCCGCCGCAGGGTCACGAGGTGATCCAGCAGGTCGGTCGGTGCCGGACGGGTGACATCCATGGGGGTGGGCCTTTCGCCGTGAGGGGCGCGGGTGCGCCGCCGACTGTGCTTGCGCCTGCTCCGTATCCACTTCGGCACGTTCGTTTTCGTGGCAGGATGCTCGAGGAATACCTTAAGTGATTCTATAACTACCTTGAGTGCGGGGTTGGGTTCCGGCGGGCGACACCCACTCCGTTGCATCCGTGGTCGCCCGCAGACGTGTGACAGAAGGGGGTTGGCGATGCGATTTACCACGTGGCCGGCGAAGTGGCTCGTGGCGATCGGTGGTGTACTGGTTGTAGCTTCGGCGCTGGCCGTGACGTCGCCGCCCGGCTTTGGTGCAGCGCGACACGCGCAGGTGCGGGCGGCTGCTCCCGGAGCGTCGACCAGGGCCTGTGGCGTGGACGCCAAGCTGATACCGAGCTGCGGTCTGCTCTGGGGTGTGGCGGCCGGTGGACACACCGGCATCCCCACCACCCAGGCAGTGAACTCGTTCGAGACGTTGACCCAGCGGACCCAGACGGTCTTCCACACCTACCAGCGGGGCACCGGCACGCTGTTCCCGACGCCTGCGGACATCGCGCTGGCCAAGCAGCGCGGCAAGCCACGCATCCCGTTCATCAACTGGAAGCCCGCCGAGGCGAGCTGGGCGTCCATCGCCCGGGGCAACGCCACGATCGACGCGTTCCTCGACAGGCTGGCCGCGTACATCAAGGTGAAGTACCCGTACCGGTTCTTCATGACCGTCCAGCACGAGCCCGAGAACGACGTGATCGAAAGGGCCGGCTCCGGCTACACCGCGGCGGACTACGCGGCCATGTACCGGCACGTCGTGCAGCGGCTACGGGCCAAGGGTGCGACCAAGATCGTGTACGTGATCTGCTACCTCGGCAACCGGCAGTGGGGTGCGGTGCCGTGGCACGACCAGCTCTACCCGGGCAACGACATCATCGACTGGATCGGTGACGACTGCTATGGCCGCAGTACGCCCGGCTACGGCTACGGTGACTTCAACGAGCTGGTCAACCGGGGCAAGACCGCGGACGGTACGACCTGGGCCGGGTTCTACAACTGGGCCAGCCGCAGATTCCCGACCAAGCCGCTGATGATGTCCGAGTGGGGCGTCTACACGGGTACGGACGTCAACCACAAGGCCGCGTTCTACAACAACGTCAGTACCGAACTTCCGGCCTTCCCGCGATTCAAGGCGCTGTTCTACTTCGAGACTCCGCAGAGCATCGGCGATACCCGGGTGAACGTGCCGGCCAACGCGCTCACGCCGTACCGCAGGCTCGGTGCCCTGCCACGGTTCCAGGTGGACATCAGCAACGTCAACCGGTGAGCCGGGGCGGGAGCTGAGGACACTCCGCGCGTCGTCCGGATCCGGTCCGGGCGGCGCGCGGAGCAACGTAATGATCCGATCGTTTTAGTAGGTTTATTCGGTACGCGAAGGGGCCTCGGCCGCCGCCTCGACCCGCAGCCGGTACCGGGCCCGCAGCAGCGGCGCCACCAGCATCCAGCCCGGCACGCAGACCACCAGGCCCGCGGCCAGTGCTCCGACCAGCACCAGGTTTCCCACACCCAGCATCTTCAGGCCGCTGACCAGCAGGATCAGACCCAGTGCGCGGCGCACCAGAGCACTGGGTGCCCGCGACGACAGCCGGGCGCCCAGATACACCCCAGGCAGCGCGCCGACCAGCAGGAACGCGGTCAGGGTGAGCCGGAAGTCACCGAACAGCAGATGCGCCAGCGCGGCCGAGGCCACCAGCGGCACCGCCTGCACCAGGTCCGTACCGACCAGGTCGCGGGCCGACAGCATCGGGTACAACGCCAGCAGCGCCACGATGATCAGCGAACCGGAACCGACCGAGGTCAACCCCACGACCAGCCCGCCCGCCGCGCCGACCAGCACCGTCGGCACCGGCCGTACCGGCATCGCGCCGAGCAGCTCGCCGCCGGTGCGCCCCAGGCTCTGCTCCCGCACCGACACGAACGCCCGCGCCGCCAGGCCCGCGACGGCGAGCAGCAGTGCACCGCCCAGCGCCAACGAGATGATGTGCTGCACCTGCGCACCGTCGCCCAACGCGCGGGCCACCAGGACCCCGGCGAACGCGCACGGCACGCTGCCCGCGCACAACCAGCCGACCAGCCGACGGTCCACCGTGCCGCGACGCAGGTGCACCACGCCACCGACCGGCTTCATCACCAGACTGGCCACCAGATCGCTGGAGACCGCGGCGAGCGGCGGTACGCCGAAGAACAGCACCAGCATCGGCGTCATCAGCGCGCCGCCACCCATCCCGGTCAGGCCCACCACGACGCCCACCCCGAGACCCGCGACGATCAGCAGCAGATCAGCATGCATCACGCACCTCAGTTCGTCAGTTCGCCGTCCAGCCAGCCGCCGGCGACCAGATGCTCCAGCACCGCCGCCACCGCCTCCGGCACGGTCAGGCTCGACGTGTCCAGGGTCAGGTCCGCGTCCGTCGGAATCTCGTACGGGTCCGACACCCCGGTGAACGCCGGAACCTTACCGGCCCGGGCCTTCGCGTACAGGCCCTTGCGGTCCCGTTCCTCGCAGACCTCCAGCGGGGTCGCCACATGCACCAGCACGAAGTCCGCGCCGACCGCCCGGACCATGTCGCGTACCTCGGCCCGGGTCCGCTCGTACGGGGCGATCGGCGCGCACAACGCCACCCCGCCGTGCCGTGCCACCTCGGCGGCCACAAAACCGATCCGGCGTACGTTGCGGTCCCGGTCCTCGGCGGAGAACCCCAGCCCCGCGGACAGCATGCGGCGTACCACGTCGCCGTCCAGCGTCGTCGCGGTCCGCTCGCCCGCCTCGGCCAGCGCGTCCCCGACACCCCGGGCGATGGTCGACTTGCCGGCCCCGGACAGGCCGGTGAACAGCAGCACCAGGCCACGTCGGTGCCGCGGCGGGCGGGCCCGGCGCAGTTCCCGGGCCACCGCCGGCGGGGTGTGCCACTCGGGCAGCGGCGAACCCCGGTCCAGCATGTCGTCGATCTCGCCGACCGACATGGCGGTACGGCGCCGCCGCGGCGGGATGTCGTCCATCGGCCGCCACTGCCCGTCGCGGCTGTCGTAGGCCAGGTCACGGGGCACCACGACGCGGATGCCGCCGCCGACCGCCACCCCGGTGGACAGCAGGTGGGTGGCGCCGTAGCTGGCCGCAACCCGGGCCCGCAGCAGACCGTCGCGTACCTCGTCGCCGCGCGAGGCCAGCGGTACGGCCACGATCGTCGCCGGAGGGATGCGCTCCCGGGCCGCCAGGATCGAACGGACCAGCACCTCCGCCGCCAACCCTTCGGGCGTCGGGCCGGCCACCGGAATGAAGATCAGCAGATGCGCGCCGATGGTGCGGGCCGCGTTCGCGATCTGCGCCAGCTGCGGACGGTGCAGCGGCCGGGTGGCGATCACCCCGAGCACCCGACCCTCCGGCAACGACTTGCGCACCTCCGCAGGCCCGTACCGCAGCCGGCGGAACGCGCCGTGCTCCGGCGCGCCGACCTGCCGTACCGGCCCGGCCACCCGGAACCAACCGGTGCGCGCCTCGGTCAGCTGCACCGCCTCGACCGCGGCGACCGGGGCACCCTCCGGATCGCTGAGTACCAGCATCCGTCGGATCGGATGGCCAGGATCCAGTCGCTCCGCGACCTCGGCCGGTACTACCAGCGTCACCGGTACCGGCCAGGCCGTGCCGTCGCGCAGCGCACCGCGGCGCAGCACGCTCGCGGTGTCCTCCTCGGTCAGGAAGCCGGTCAGCGGCGCGTACGCCCCGGACAGCAACAGCTCGAGGTCGGCGAGCTCGGCAGGACGCGGTGTGTACGTCGGCGCGTCACGCAGCACGTCGTCCGGAAGCACCCATTCGGACATCGCACCCCCATTCGATGTCCTCACAGTGTTCCAGCAGACCCCGGCCAGCGTCGAGGAGCCCCGGCACCCGGCTCAGCCGGTGTTGCGCAGGCCGGCGGCGATGCCGTTGACGGTGGACAGCAGCGCACGTTCCAGCAGTTCGTCCCGTTCCGCCGCGTCCGCACCCCCGGCAGCCTGGTACTTCGCCAGCAACGCCACCTGCAGGTGGTGCAGCGGCTCCAGGTAGGTGTCCCGGATCTCCAGGGTGCGGCGCAGCCCGGGCTGCGCGTCCAGCAGTTCGGCCTCGCCGGTGATGGCCAGGACTTCCTCCACCGTGCGCTGGTACTCCGCCGAGATCTGGTCGAAGAAGCCGCGCAGTTCCTCCGGTACCAGCTTGGTCACGTACCGCCGGGCGATCGACAGGTCCGTCTTGGCCAGCATCATCTCCACGTTGGAGATGAACGTACGGAAGAAGTGCCAGCGGCCGTACATGGCGCGCAGCCGGTCGGTCAGTCCGGCCTCCCGGGCGGCGGCCAGGCCGCTGCCCACCCCGTACCAGCCGGGCACGATCTGGCGGGTCTGGGTCCAGCCGAACACCCACGGGATGGCCCGCAGCCCCTCCAGGCCGGCGTCGGTGTTGGGCCGCTTCGACGGCCGGGAGCCGATGTTCAGCGCGCCCAGCAGGGCGGTCGGCGTACAGGCCCAGAAGTAGTCGGGCAGTTGGGGCTGCTCGACCAGACCCCGGTACGCCGCCTCGCCGTGCTCGGCCACCGTCTCCATCGCCTCGTCCCAGACGGCCAGTTCCTCGGCCGGCTGGCGGGGCTGGGTGTGCAGCAGCGTCGCCTGCAGTACGGCCGACACGGTCAGTTCGAGGTTCTCCCTGGCCAGCGCCGGCAGGGTGTACTTGTCGGAGATGACCTCACCCTGCTCTGTCACCTTGATCGCACCGTCCAGGGTGCCGTACGGCTGCGCCAGGATCGCCTCGTGGGTGGGGCCGCCGCCGCGCCCGACGGTGCCGCCCCGGCCGTGGAACAGCCGCAACGTCACACCGTGCTTGGCCGCCGTGTCCCGCATCGCGCGCTGCGCCCGGTGGATGGACCACTGGCTGGCCGCGATACCGGCCTCCTTGTTGGAGTCCGAGTAGCCGAGCATGATCTCCTGCACGTCACCGCGGGCCGCCACCAGCCGCCGGTAGTCGGGCAGGCTGAGCAGCGAGTCCAGCAGCTCGCCACCGGTCTTCAGCTCGTGCACCGTCTCCAGCAGCGGGACGAACCCGACCCGGGCCCGGCCGGCGTGCACGTCCACCAGGCCGTTCTCCCGGGCCAGCACGACCGCGGCGAGCAGGTCGTCGATGCCGTGCGTCATCGAGATGATGTACGACTCGATCACCTCGGGCCCGAACGTGTCCTGCACCTGGCGGATCGTGGCGAACACGTCGTACGTGCGGCGCTGGGTGTCGGTCAGCCCGGTGTCCGGGCCGGACAGCGGACGGCGCCCGGCCAGTTCGCGTACCAGCAGCTCGGTCCGGGCCGGACGGTCCAGCTGCGCGTAGTCGACCTCGCCGACCGCCGCGTACAGCTCGGCCAGCACCGCGTGGTGCTTCTCGGAGTGTTCCCGTACGTCCATGGTGGCCAACTGCAGCCCGAACGCCTCGGCGGCGCGGATGGTGTCCGACACCTGGCCTGCGGCGACCAGCGCGCCGTTGTGCTTCGACAGCGAGGTACGCAGTAGTTCAAGGTCGGCCACGTACTCGTCGGTGCCCAGGTAGTCGCGGCCCGGCTCGTGTGGCCGACGGCTGCCCAGCCGGGACCGGGTGTTGGCCAGCTTGACCTTGATGCACCGGGCCTTCAGCCGGTACGGCTCCTCGGCGTTGACCCGCCGGAACCGGCTCGGCAGCTCCGGCAGCGCGTCCAGGTCGGCGGCCAGGCTGGCGGTCAGCTCGTCGGACACCCCGGCGTTGCGGTTGGACAGGGACAGGTCGCTGACCAGCCCGTCCATCGCCTTCTCGGCGGCCCGGATGCCGTACTCGTGGCCCAGTCGCAGCACGTTCGCGGTGACCTCGGGCGTGACGTACGGGTTGCCGTCCCGGTCACCGCCGATCCAGGTGCCGAAGGTGAACGGCTGCGCCGTGACGGGCAGCTCCGCGCCCAGGTCGGCGAGGGTGTCCCGCAGGTCGCTGAGTACCCGGGGAGCGGCGTCGGCGTACAGCTCGGACAGGTAGTAGATGGCGTTGCGCGCCTCGTCCGCCGGTTCCGGGCGGGTCAGCCGTACCTCGTCGGTCTGCCACAGGAGGTCGATCAGCTCGGCGAGACGGCGGTCGTAACGCTCGGTGTCGGCCCGGGACAGCTGCTCGACCCCGGCGATGGTCTTCTCGTTGGCCTCCGCGTCCAGCGTGTCGGCCAGCGCGCGCAACTTGACCAGGATCGACCGGCGGGCCGCCTCGGTCGGGTGTGCGGTGAACACCGGACGGATCGCCAGCCGGCCGGCCGCTGCGGCGATCTCGTTCGCCGGGGTACCGGCCTTACGGATCAGTTCGGCGGTCTCCCGCAGCCAGCCGCCGGTCACCGCCCGCGCGGCACGCAGGTCACGGGCCCGGTGCACCTGCTCGGTGATGTTGGCCAGATGGAAGTAGGTGGCGAAAGCGCGGCCCAGCTTGATGCCGGTGGCCACGTCCAGCTCGGCCAGCCGGTCGGCGACCGTACTGGCGGAGTCCGTACGGACCAGTGCCCGGACCTCCTCGACCAGGTCGAGCAGGGGTTGCCCCTCCTGCCGGACCAGGGACTCGCCGAGCAGGGTGCCCAGCCGTCGGATGTCGGCGCGCAGTGCGGCGTCCGGACCGCCCTCTGCTGTCCCGGCGCTGTGACCTGGCTCGTTGTTCGCATTCTCGGTCAACTCGAAGCTCCCTTCGCAGGGTTGCGGAGCCTCCGACGACGCTGTCCGAGATCAGTCCCGATGGTAACGGCCGCCACTACCCGCGCGGGGCGGGCAGTGACATCGTCCACTGCCCGGGAACCTCCTCCGCGCCTCCTCCCCCACTGCGCATTTTCCCCGAAAGGGCGCTATGTCCGCTTGGTGAATGGGATTTTCGGGGAAAATGGCCCTGCCGGACGCGCCATTGGGGCATTTTCCCCGAATGAGCGATTTTCTAAAAGGTACATAACGGTCTTTCGGGGAAAATGCCCAGTGGGGCGGCGAGGTCGGTGGGTAGGGCGTACGGGCGCTCGTCGGGCAGCGCCGCCGTGGCCGCACCATGGTCGCCGTTCCGGACCAGGTCGTGGATGTGGTGCGCGAGGTCGGTGACGTCCTGGATGCCCACGATCCAGTCGTCGACGTACCGGGTGACCGCCTCCCCGGACAGCCCGACCTGCAACGACCGGTACGCCAGCGGGCGCAGGGTAAGCGAGCGTTCCGGATCCCACTGCACCCGTACCGGCCGGCGCAGGCCGCGCGCCCAGTCGTCCCGGTCGGCGTGCACCTCGGGCTGGAAATGGCTCAGTGCGGCGTTGGCCAGCGCCCACTCCAGCCCGTCGCGGGTCATCTCGATGGCCAGTACCCGTTCCTGGCGCTGCTTGGTCGCCCACCCCGAGCGGTACATCATCCACAGGAAGGACGGCTTGATCCAGGTCATCCGGTCCCGGTTGTACGTGGGCGGGAAGTGGCCGTGCGCTGCGGCGTACTCACCGAGCTTGACGTTGTACGCCTGGTAGACGGTCACGGTCCGCTCGGAGTGCACGGCGCGGATCTGGCGTGCCGGAACGTCCGTACCGCTGAGTTCCGTACCGCTCTGTTCTGTCGTGCGGTGTTCCATTCCGTCGAGTGTGGGCGTCGCCTTCCGGCCCGTACACCGGATTTCGCCCGGTTCCTGGTTCCTGGTCCCCGGCCCGCGCCGTCCCGTCCTGCCGCGCACGCGCCGCTGCGACGCCATGATCAACGCGCCAGCCGCATGGCCCCATGCCCGACGTGTGAGGTTCAGCGGTGGTGGAGCGGGTCAAGATCCGGAGTGTTGGACCGGGGGCCCCGGCAGGTCGTGGCAATTCGTGCCAGCCCGGGGAACTGACGGCCCATTGCTGCGGATCTTGAGCGCGGCCAGGTCTGCACCGGCGCCACCGCATACCCCCATACCCGACGTTCGAGGTTCAGCGGTGTGGAGCGGGTCAGAACCAGAGTGTGGACGCAATACCCGATTCCCCCCGAGGGCCCCGGCAGGTCGTGGCAATTCGTGCCAGCCCGGGGAACTGACGGCCCATTGCTGCGGATCTTGAGCGCGGCCAGGTCTGCACCGGCGCCGCGCGGCGAGAAATGGGCATCCTTCGAGGGTCACGCGCCCGGAGCGCTGCTCGAGTACCGACCAGGCGGCGTACCCGGGCGCGGGTCGGGGGCGGTACCGAGCCAGATCTCAGGGATACCCGTACGCCTAAGGTCAGGGTCGAGATACGTCGGATGCCGGACGCCGACGACGGTGCCGGGTCGTACTGTCGGACCGTGGCAATCATCACGACCCAGGGACTCACCAAGAGATACTCCGAGCAGGTGACCGCCCTGGCCGATCTCACCGTGCAGATCGAGCCGGGCATCACCGGCCTGGTCGGCGCCAACGGCGCCGGCAAGTCCACCTTGATCAAGACGCTGCTCGGGCTGCTCGCACCGACCGCCGGCCAGTTGCGGGTGCTCGACCTGGACCCGACCACACAGGGCGAAGAGGTACGGGCCCGGGTCGGGTACATGCCGGAGCACGACTGCCTGCCCACGGACGTCTCGGCGGCCGAGTTCGTCACCCACCTCGGGCGGGTGTCCGGGCTGCCCCGGGCCACCGCCCGGGAACGTGCCTCCGAGGCGCTGCGGCACGTCGGGCTCTACGAGGAGCGGTACCGACAGATCGGTGGCTACTCCACCGGCATGAAGCAGCGGGTCAAGTTGGCGCTGGCGCTGGTCCACGACCCGGACCTGCTACTGCTCGACGAGCCGACCAACGGGCTCGACCCGGCCGGCCGGGACGCCATGCTCGCCCTGGTGCACCGGGTCGGTACCGAGTTCGGCATTTCGGTACTGGTCTGTTCGCACCTGCTCGGCGAGGTGGAGCGGATCTGCGACGGGCTGGTCGCCATCGAGGGCGGGCGGTTGCTGCGGGCCGACCGGGTGTCTGCGATGACCCAGCAGACCGCCGTACTGACCGTCGAGGTCGACGAGGGCGCCGACCAGTTGGCCGCTGCTCTCACCGCGCGTGGGCTGCGGATCGGCCGGGACGGCGCGGCACTGGTCACCCCGCTGGACTCGGACGACACGTACGACCTGATCCGCGACCTGATCGTGGATCTGGAACTTCCGCTGCACCGGATGGAGCAGCGGCGCCACCGGGTTGCCGAACTGTTCGGCGGCGCCGGTTCCGACACCGCGCCGGCGGATCAGACGGCCGACCCTGCACCGGCGGATCAGACGGCGGCGGGCCGGGCGGCCACCGCGACGATGACCGGAGGACACGATGAGCGCGGCTGACCGGACCGTACCGGCCGGGCCGGCAACGGCCGGCACCATCCATGACATCGGCTACCAGCGCTACACGGGTGTCCGGCTGGGCCGCGGGCACGCGGTGCGCGCGCTGTACATCTACAGCTTCCGCAGCGCGTTCGGGCTGGGCCGCAGCGCCAAGGCGAAGATCTTCCCGTTCCTGGTGGCGGGCATCCTGCTGGTCGTCGGCGTGGTACTCGCCGCGTTGCACGCCCAGATGGGCATCACCCCGGTGTCCTATCTGGACTTTCCGGTCCGGCTGAGCTTCCTGCTGGTGCTGTTCCTGGCGGCGGTCACCCCGGAGATGTCCTCCCGGGACCTGCGCAACCACGTACTGCCGCTGTACTTCTCCCGGCCGATCGGGCGGGACGACTACGTACTGGCGAAGCTCGGCGCGCTGGTTACCGCCGTACTCGTGGTCATCGGTGTGCCGTTGTTCGTGATGTTCCTGGGCGGCGCGTTCTCCGCCGACAACGCCACGGGCGTGTGGAACGAGTTCACCGACTTCGTACCGGGTGTGCTGAACGCGCTGATCTACGCGATGGTGCTGTCCGCGGTGGCGCTGCTGACCGCCTCGTTGACCAGTCGGCGCACCATTGCCGCCGGCGCTGTGGTGGCCATCTTCCTGGTCACCACGCCGGTCTCCGGCGCGATGCAGGTTCTGGGCCACGGCGCCGTACGGCAGCTCGCGTCCATGTTCAGCATCACCGGCATCCTGGACGGCCTGCGTACCTGGCTGTTCGGGCAGTCGCGGCTGGACATCGGCCCGTACGGCCCGCTGTACGCGGCGGTCGCCGTGGTCCTGGTGGCGCTGGCCACCGCACTGTTGGTCGTCCGGTACCGGAAGGTGGCGGCGTGATGAGCGCACCGACGGAACCGGTGAACGTGGTAGAGACGGATGAGCGGACAGCCATGGATGCGCAGGGGACCGCGGCACCGGCCGCACCGTCCACATCGGATGGTCCGGCCGTACTGGAACTGACCGGGGTGTCCCGGTGGTACGGCAACGTGGTGGCGGTCAACGACATCACCATGAGCCTGGGCGCCGGGGTGACCGGGCTGCTCGGCCCGAACGGTGCCGGCAAGACCACCCTGCTGCACATGATGGCGGGCTTCCTCGCCCCGTCCCGGGGCACCGTCACGGTGTCCGGCCGGTCGGCCTGGCGCAACCCGGACGTGTACCGGCACGTGGGTCTGGTCACCGAACGGGAGAACGTGCACGGTTTCCTGACCGCGTGGGAGTTCATCCTGGCCTCGGCCAGGCTGCAACGGCTGCCCGACCCGGAGGCCGCCGCACACCGGGCGGTCGCCATGGTCGACCTGGCCTCGGCGGCGGACCGGCGGATCGACACGTACTCCAAGGGCATGCGGCAGCGGGCCCGGGTGGCCGCGGCGCTGGTGCACGACCCGCAGGTGCTGCTGCTCGACGAGCCGTTCAACGGCATGGACCCGCGGCAGCGGATGCACATGATGGAACTGCTGCACCAGATGGCCGAATCGGGCCGGACCGTGCTGTTCAGCTCGCACATCCTGGAGGAGGTCGAGCAGCTGTCCGGCACCGTGCAGGTGATCGTGGCGGGCCGCCTCGCCGCCTCCGGCGACTACCGCAGGATCCGCCGGTTGATGACCAGCCGGCCGCACGAGTTCGTGATCTCCTCGTCCGACGACCGGCGGCTGGCGGCGGCGCTGATGGTCGAGGAGTCGGTGGCCGGGGTGGAACTGGCGACCGGCAACCCCGGCGCCGGGCTGCGTACCGGCCCGGTCGGTGGGCTGCGCGTCCGGGCCAGCGACTACGGCCAGTTCACCCGGGCGCTGCCCCGCGTCGCCCGCGCCGGTGGGATCCGCCTGGAACAGGTGATCCCGGCCGACGAGTCCCTGGAAAGCGTCTTCTCCTACCTGGTGGCGTCCTGATGAGTACTCAGACCGTGGCACCGGCCGCCGGGCCGGGCCTGTTCAACATGACGATCGCCCGGATCACCCTGCGCGGTCTGCTCGGCCGCCGGCGTTCCCTGCTGCTGATCCCGCTGCCGGTGATCCTGGTTGGGCTGGCTCTGCTGATGCGGGTCGACCATGTCGATCTGGATGTCGCCACCAACACCGTGCTGCTCGGCCTGGGTATCGCGGTGGTGCTGCCGTTGACCGCGCTGATCATCGGTACCAGCGTGGTCGGTTCCGAGGTCGACGACGGCACGATCGTGCACATCCTGACCAAGCCGCTGCCGCGTCGGGAGATCATCCTGACCAAGTACCTGGTCTCGGCGGTGGTCAGCGCGGTGGTGGTGGCCGTACCGATGCTGGCTGCCGGTGCACTCGTGGTGTCCGTACGGATGGGTGTGGCGCTCGCGGTGGCCAGCGCGGTCGGCGCGTGCGTCTACTCGGCCCTGTTCGTGATGTGCAGCCTGCTGGTCCGCCGTTCGGTACTGGTCGGCCTAGCCTACATCCTGTTGTGGGAGGGCCTGCTGGGCAACATCCTGACCGGTACGAAGGTGCTGAGCGTGCAGAAGTACGTCACCCAGTTCGCCGATTCGCTGTCCGGCAGTCCGCTGCTGACCAGCACGATGTCGGTGGTGGTGGCGATCGTGATGTCGGTGGTGTTCACCGCCGTCGGACTGCTCGTCGCGATCGACCGGCTGCGCTCCTTCAGCCTGGCCGGCGACACCAGCTGAGCCGCCCGGAGCACAGAACTTCCGAAGTACGACGGGCCTGCCGGTCATCCGGCGGGCCCGTCACCGTGTGACCAGTTCCTTGAGCTGTGTGCCGACCGCGAACCGTTCGGCCGGGGAAAGGGGCTTCGAGCCTTCTTGACCATTACGTTGATACTTCGGAGCGGATGCGGAAATTCACTGAGTTTCCGCATCCTTCTTGAACCGATCAACGGGGGAAGGCGAGAGAGATGCACAGTCAACGGGGGAAATCTGCCCGTACGGTGCCGCGGCGGAGTGCTGCATCGCATAAGCGCCACGCGGGCCGTACGGTGGCCGTCGCGGTCGCCGTGCTTGCCGCAGCTGCGTCGGTCAGCGCCTGCGGGCCGGCCGGAAGCTCGGCGGGCGGCTCGGACAGCGCGGCACCGAGTTCGTCGAGTGGGTCGGGCCCGGCGAGCGCGTCGCCGAGTGCCTCCTGCAACGACGGCTGTGGTGGCGCGTCGACGGTGGACCTTGCGGTGGAAGCTGGGTGGGTGACCACCAACGGTTCGGTCGGGAAGGTGACCGGAACCGTCAAGATCACGGTACGCAACGAGGGGCCGGGCGTCACCGACGCGTCCAGCATGGACTTCCACCTCGACCAGAACACCACGACCGCGGGCGGTGCCTGGTCGCAGTGCAGGCCCGACAGCAGTGACAGCAAGCTCGTCCGGTGCTCGGCGCCGGGGCTGAAGGCCGGCGCGTCGTTCAACTACACCATGCAGTTCAGCATCGATCTGGACGGTGGGAAGCCGTTCGACAGTTCGGTCACGGTGCATCCCACCGACCGGAACGACCCGGACGAGGACAACAACGCGGCCGCGCTCAAGATCTGCACCAACGGCTGCGGCTGACAGAACGCGGTCGACCCGCCGCACGCAACGGGCCCGCCGGTCACACCGGCGGGCCCGTCGCGCATCCGCAGAACAGATCAGATCATCGAGGAGTACGGCACGCCGAACACCGCGCGCCCGCAGGTCTGCTGATGATCGGAGCAGTCGGTCGGCGACCACTCGGTCTGCGACCACACCATGCCGGTGGCGACGTTGTACGTCAACGCCTCCGGATGCACGGCCCAGCAGGCCGTGGTGGCCGGGCTGCCGCACTGGGCGGAGGCACTGGCGCTGGTGGTCTGCCGCCACAACTGGCCGTGCACCGTGGCCGAGCTGTGCGCCACGTAGAACTTGCCGTCGTGCGACAGCACACCCTGCATGTTGCCGACGTGGCTGCGGTACGCCTCGCTGGCGCTCACCCCACCCTGGGCGTTGGCGGCCAGCAGGTAGTCGGCGCCGCCGATCGGGTACCGGTAGAGCCGCCCGGCCTTCGTCTGGTCGCTGAAGTACTCCGTGGTGACCACGCTGTTCCCGCCGGTGCTCGTGCGGTCCAGGGACAGCGACGAGAAGCACGGCACGCCGATGTCGGAGGCCATCGAGCAGGTGCCGCCGGCGTAGCTGTAGTAGCCGACCTGGGTCAGCGCGTACTGGTATCCGTAGGCGGCGTAGCCCGACGAGGTGTGCCCGATGGTGGCGCTGCCGTCGGTCATCTGCAGGATGTGGTGGGTGCTGAACACCCGGATCGCGGTGGAGGTGTTGCCGACCGCGGTGACGAAGATCTTGTCGCCGTACCAGACCATGCCGCCCATGTGCGCGGTGGCCGCGGTGAACGTACTGCCCGTGCTGTTCGGTACGACCAGGTACGCCCAGCGGTAGGTCGGTGCGGCCGGATCGTCGTCGTTGATGAACGCGATCCGGGCCTCGTCGTACCGGCCGCTGATGGTGGAGTGCCAGCCGGACAGCATGATGCTGTCGGTGCCCCACATGCCGTCGTCGTCGGCGTCGCCGGAGGTGGTGATGCCCTGCGGAACCCAGCTCGCCGTGCCGGCGTCGCCGGAGGCCCAGCACATCTTGCGGGTCTGCGTCGGGTTGAGCGGCATCGATGCCGACTCTCCGCTGGTACAGCCGGTCATCGCGTGGTTGGTGTTGGCGACCACGGTGTTGGCGCTGACATTGGGCAACGCGTCGTCCAGCGCGGTCAGCGCCGCGGCGGGGGTGGCGTGCCAGACCAGGCCCTGACCGGTGGTGGTGGTCAGCGGGTCGGAGTACGCGGCGCTCGCCGGCGCCGCGCCGACCAGGCCGGCCGCCGCGACGGCGAGGACGATCGCGGCGCCGAGCCTGGGGATGGTGGTTCTGTTGCGCATCTGGCCTCCGGAAGCCGGCCCCGACCGGAACGGCCGGGGGCGAACGGGATTACCTGCACACAAACAGCCGCAGTCTACAAACGCGGCGCCACCACCTTTTCCGGTCGACAGCGCCGGTCGTGCCGGTGAGGGCTGTCCCACCCGCGGCGTAGGGTGGTCTGCGGACCCCCGGCCTGCGATCGGCCAGGGGCACTGACGCATGCCCGCACGCGTGCCCGGCCATCGGCGCACCCCGCGGGGAACATCTCTGGAGCCCAACGTGAAGCTGACCGGTCTGCTCACCGCCGCCACCGCCGACCCGGCCCTGGGCCGTACCCGCGACCTGGCCCGTGGCGGCGGGCCGGAGGCCGAACGCCTCGACCTGACCGCGCCGCCCGCGCTGCGCCCGTTCGTGATCGCCGGGATCGCCGCCGACGCCGATGGTGCCGGCGGGGGTGCCGGTCGCCCGGTGCTCGCGGTGACCGCGACCGGCCGGGAGGCCGAGGATCTGGCCGAGTCGCTGCGTTGCCTGCTGCCGCCCGACCAGGTGGTGGTGTACCCGGCCTGGGAGACGTTGCCGCACGAGCGGCTCTCACCCCGCAGCGACACGGTGGCCCGGCGGCTGTCCGTACTGCGCCGGCTGGCCCATCCCGTCTCCGACGTACCGGGCCAGGGACCGGTACGGGTGGTCTGCGCCGCGGTCCGCAGTGTGCTGCAACCCCAGCTGCGTGGACTCGGCGACCTCGATCCGGTCGAGCTGCGACCGGGTGCCACCGCCGACCTGGCGGAGGTGACCCGCCGGCTGTCCGACCTGGCGTACACCCGGGTCGACATGGTCGGTTCGCGCGGCGAGTTCGCGGTACGCGGCGGCATCCTCGACGTGTTCCCGCCCACCGAGGAGCACCCGCTGCGGGCCGAGTTCTGGGGCGACGAGGTCGACGAGATCCGGTCCTTCGCCGTCGCCGACCAGCGTTCGTTCGACAAGGCCGACGGGCAGCAGTACATCCTCGCGCCGCCGTGCCGGGAACTGCTGCTCACCCCGCAGATACGGCAGCGGGCCGCCGAACTCGGCGCCGAGCACCCCGGCCTGGCCGAGATGTGCGCGAAGCTGGCCGAGGGCATCCCGGTGGAGGGCATGGAGTCGCTGACCCCGGCGCTGCTGTCCGGACCCGGCGCGGACGGCGCCGACCAGCTGGAACTGCTGGTGCACTGCATGCCGACCAACACCGTCGTACTGGCCTGTGACCCGGAACGGATCCGTTCCCGGGCGCACGACCTGGTGGCCACCTCCGCGGAGTTCCTGGCGGCGAGCTGGGCCGCGGCGGCGGCCGGCGGTGCCACCCCGATCGACCTGGGCGCGGCGGCGTTCCACAGCCTCGGCGACGTACGGACCACCGCCACCGGGCTGGGCCTGCCGTGGTGGACGATCAGCCCGTTCGGCGTCGTGGAGAACGAGTCGCCCAGTTCCATCGACGCGGAACTTGCCGCGATCGACCCGGAACTGGCCCCCACGCCGGTCGACCTGGCGCCGGACGACGCGGTCGCCCTCGGCGCCCAACCCGCCCCGCTCTACCACGGCGACGGCGCCGCACTGCTCGGCGACGTACGCCGCTGGAACGCAGACGGGTACGCGGTCGCCCTGGTGTTCGAGGGCCACGGGCCGGCGCAACGTGCCGTGGAACTGCTGCGCGAGGCGGATCTGGGCGCGCAGTTGGCCGACACGGTTGCCGCCGCACCTCAGGCCCGGTCGATCCTGGTCACCACCGGCGGCCTGGAACGCGGTTTCGTCGACAGTACCGTGAAACTGGCCGTACTGACCGGCAACGACATCACCGGTGGCAAGGGTTCCTCCACAAAGGACATGCGGCGGATGCCGAGCCGGCGGCGCCGTACGATCGACCCGCTCGAACTGGCCGCCGGCGACTACGTGGTGCACGAACAGCACGGCATCGGCCGCTACGTAGACCTGGTGCAGCGCGCCGTCAACGGCGCCGAACGCGAATACCTGGTGCTGGAGTACGCGGCGAGCAAGCGCGGGCAGCCCGGCGACCGGCTGTACGTACCGACCGACCAGCTCGACCAGCTGACCCGCTACGTCGGCGGGGAACATCCGACCCTGCACAAGATGGGCGGCGCGGACTGGCAGAAGGCCAAGAGCCGGGCCCGCAAGGCGGTCAAGGAGATCGCCGCCGAACTGATCAAACTCTACGCGGCGCGGCAGAACTCGACCGGCTTCGCGTTCGGCCCGGACACCCCGTGGCAGCGCGAACTGGAGGACGCGTTCCCGTTCGCCGAGACCCCCGACCAGCTCTCCGCCATCGACGAGGTCAAGGGCGACATGCGCCGCTCGGTCCCGATGGACCGGCTGATCTGCGGTGACGTCGGCTACGGCAAGACCGAGATCGCGGTACGCGCCGCGTTCAAGGCGGTGCAGGACGGCAAGCAGGTCGCCGTACTGGTGCCCACCACGCTGCTGGCGCAGCAGCACTTCAACACGTTCACCGAGCGGATGGCGCAGTTCCCGGTGGTCATCCGTACCCTGTCGCGGTTCAACACGCCGACCGACACCGAGCAGACCCTGACCGGTATCGCCGACGGCAGCGCCGACATCGTGCTCGGCACGCACCGGTTGCTGTCCTCGCAGACCCGGTTCAAGCAGCTCGGCCTCGTCATCGTGGACGAGGAGCAGCGGTTCGGGGTGGAGCACAAGGAATACCTCAAGCAGCTGCGTACCCACGTCGACGTACTGACCATGTCGGCCACCCCGATCCCGCGGACGCTGGAGATGGCGGTCACCGGCATCCGGGAGATGTCGGTGATCGCCACGCCACCGGAGGAACGTCACCCGGTGCTGACGTTCGTCGGGGCGTACGAGGACAAGCAGGTGGCCGCCGCCGTACGCCGCGAGCTGCTTCGCGACGGGCAGGTCTTCTACCTGCACAACCGGGTCGAGTCGATCGAACGGGCGGCGCGGCGGATCCGGGAACTCGTACCGGAGGCGCGGGTCGCGGTCGCACACGGCCAGCTCGGCGAGGAGCGGCTGGAGAAGATCATGCTCGACTTCTGGAACCGGGACATCGACGTACTGGTCTGCACCACGATCGTGGAGTCCGGTATCGACATCCCGAACGCCAACACGCTGATCGTGGAACGTGCCGACATGCTGGGTCTGTCCCAGCTGCACCAGATCCGGGGCCGGGTCGGTCGTGGCCGGGAACGCGCGTACGCGTACTTCCTCTACCCGGGGGAGAAGCCGCTGACCGAACAGGCGCACGAGCGGCTGGCCACCATCGCCCAGCACACCGAGCTGGGTGCCGGCATGTTCGTGGCGATGAAGGACCTGGAGATCCGCGGTGCCGGCAACCTGCTCGGCGGCCAGCAGTCCGGCCACATCGAGGGTGTCGGTTTCGACCTGTACGTGCGGATGGTCGGCGAGGCCGTCCAGGCGTTCAAGGGCGAGACACCCGAGGAGATCGCCGACGTCAAGGTCGATCTGCCGGTCGACGCGCATCTGCCGCACGACTACATCGGCGTGGAACGGCTGCGCCTGGAGATGTACCGCAAGCTGGCCGAGGTACGCGACGACGCGGCGCTCGACGAGGTCCGCGCCGAGCTGGTCGACCGGTACGGCGAGATCCCGACGCCGGTGGAGAACCTGGTCCAGGTGGCCCGGTTCCGGTTGCTGGCCCGCCGGTACGGGCTGACCGACGTGTCGTTGCAGGGCCGGCACGTACGCTTCTCGCCGATGGCGCTGCCGGATTCCAAGCAGCTACGGCTCAAGCGCCTCTACCCGGACGCCACCATCAAGTCCAACCTGGACATGGTCAGTCTGCCCCGGCCGAGCACCCGCCGGATCGGCGGCGAGCCGATGCGCGACCTGCCGTTGCTGAACTGGTGCGCCGAGCTGATCACCACGATCCTGGACGCCCCGGCTCCACCCCCCGCGAAGTCCTGACCCCATCCGGTCAGCGGAGGGGGCGGAAGAAGCGGCGGATGTCGTCGACGAGCAGGTCCGGTGCCTGCAGGGCGGCGAAATGGCCACCCCGGTCGAACTCCGACCAGTGCACCACCGCGTGCTCCCGTTCGACGAAACGCCGGACCGTGGAGTCGCCCGGGAACACCGCGACGCCGGTCGGCACCGGGCAGTGGGCCGGTCGGCGGCCCCAGGAGGCGGCGGCCTCCCGGTAGAGCCGGGCGGCGGAGCCGGCCGTACGGGTCAGCCAGTACAGCGTGACGTTGGTGAGGATCGCGTCGTCGGTGACCCCGCCGACGTGCTCGCCGTAATCGTCGAACCATTCGGTGTTCCAGGCCAGTTGCCCGACCGGCGAGTCGAGCAGCGCGTACGCCAGCGTCTGCGGCCGGGTCGCCTGGATCTGCGCGTACCCGGAACGTTCCCGGTGCCAGCGGTCCAGGTTCGCCAGCCGCGCCTGCTCGGCCGGGGTGAGGCCGTCCAGTTCGCCCGGCTCGCCGGACGGTGCCGCGGTGAACCCGTTGACGTGCAGACCCAGTACGTGCTCCGGGTCGGTACGGGCCAGTTCGGGGGAGATCCGCCCGCCCCAGTCGCCGCCCTGCGCGCCGTAGCGGGGGTAACCGAGCCGGCGCATCAGTTCCGCCCAGCACCGGGCGATCCGGCCGAGGTCCCAGCCGGGTTCGCGGGTGGGGCCGGAGAAGCCGAACCCGGGCAGTGACGGGATCACCAGGTGGAACGCGTCGCCGGCGGCACCGCCGTGCCCGGCCGGGTCGCTCAGCGGCCCGATGATGTCGAGGAACTCGGCGACCGAGCCGGGCCAGCCGTGCGTGAGGATCAGCGGCAGCGCGTCCGGCTGCGCGGAGCGTACGTGCAGGAAGTGCACGTTCTGACCGTCGATGGTGGTACGGAACTGCGGGTGGGCGTTGAGCGCCGCCTCGTGCCGGCGCCAGTCGTAGCCGGTGCGCCAGTGATCGGTGAGCTGCCGCAGCCGGTCGCCCGCCACGCCGTACGCCCAGCCGCCGCCGGGTGCCTCGTCCGGCCAGCGGGTACGGGCGAGCCGGTCGGACAGGTCGGCCAGCTCGGCCTGCGGGACGTCGATCGTGTACGGGTGGATGCTGTCGTCGGCCATGCCGGCGAGGCTAGGGGCCGATGCGGTCAGTTCCGGACCGCATTCACCCCGACGAGCTGCCGGCACCGACCGGTTCGCGGGCCGGTTCGGGCCGTTGGACCGGGGTGGTGTCCGACTCGGACACGCCGATCCGCCGGTACAGCGCCCGCAACGGTGCCGGTGCCCACCAGTTGAACCGCCCGGCCAGCCGCATGAACGCCGGTACCAGCACGCCCCGAACCAGGGTCGCGTCGACCAGAACGGCGAGGGCCAGGCCGGTGCCCATCATCTTGAGCATCGTGACGTGCGAGGCACCGAAGGACACCAGTACCACGGCGATCAGCACCGCGGCGGCGGTGATCAACCGGCCGGTACGTTGCAGCCCGGTGGCCACCGCGCCGGTGTTGTCGCCGGTCGCCAGGTAGCGCTCGTGTATCCGGGACAGCAGGAACACCTCGTAGTCCATGGACAGTCCGAAGGCGATGCAGAACATCAGTACCGGCACGGTCATGTCCAGGAAGCCGGTGGCGATCGGATGGCCGACCAGCGCGCCGAGGTGCCCGTCCTGGAACACGTACACCATCGTGCCGAACGTGGCGGTCAGGCTCAGCACGTTGAGCGCGATCGCCTTGAGTGGCATGACCAGGCTGCCGGTGAACAGGAACAGCAGCACGATGGTGGAGATCGCGACGATGGCGCCGGCGGCGGGCAGCCGACCGGTCAGCGCGTGTTCGGTGTCGTACAGGTACGCGGCGCGGCCACCGACGAGCCGGTCGTGCCCGGGCGCCGGAGTGCTCCGTACGTCGGAGACCAGGTTCAGCGCCGTGTCGGTCTGCGGTTGGCCGGTACCGACCACCGACAGCCAGCTGTCCGTACCGTTGGTGTAGCCGGCGGACTGCGGACCCGCTCCGGCGACCTGCCGGCCGTGTACGTAGCTGCCGGTCGCGGTGTCCACCCGGGTCACGTTGTCCAGTGTGGACAGTCGGGTGGCGTAGCCGGACAGCGTACGGTCCGCCCGTACCCCGTCCACCACGACCGAGACCGACCGGTCCCCGGAGTCGTCGAAGTCGGTCCGCAACGTCTGCGATGCCTGCTGCGTCGGCGAGCTGGCCGGAAGTTGCCGGTCGTCGGCCAGACCGAACGAGATGTGCCAGAACGGGCTGCCCAGCAGCACCAACAGGATCACGATGCCCAGCCCGAACGGCACCGGCCGGTGCATCACCCGTACCGCCGTGCGGTGCCAGAATCCACCGTCGTCGGGTGTGCCGGCGGCCGCGGCGCGGGCCGCCCGCCGGCGGCGCAGCGGGGCCAGCACATCCAGCGTGTTCACCCGGGTACCCAGCAGAGCCAGCAGCGCGGGCAGGACCAGTACGGCACCGGCCGCGGCCAGCAACACCACCGCCATCCCGCCGTAGGCGATGGAGCGCAGGAACGGCAGAGGGAACACCGTCAGCGCGGACATCGCCAGGGCCACCGTCACAGCGGAGAACAGCACGGTGCGCCCAGCGGTACGCATGGTGGCCCCGACCGCCTCGCGTACCACCGCCGGGTCCGCGGTGACCGATCCGTCCCGTAGCGCCAGTTCCTCCCGGAACCGGGTCAGCATGAACAGGCTGTAGTCGATGGCCAGGCCCAACCCGAGTGCGGTGGTGAGATTCAGCGCGTACGTGGACACCGATGTGACGTGCGTCAACAGATCCAGTACCACCATGGTGGACACGATCGACAGTCCACCGATGAGCAGCGGCAGCAGCGCCGCGACCAGGCTGCCGAACACCACGACCAGCAGCACCGCCGTGACCGGGGTGGCGATCATCTCCGACATCGTCAGGTCGTGCCGGGTCTGCTGGTTGATCGCGGAGTAGACCTGTGCGGTGCCGGCGAACTGCAACCGCAACCCGTCGCCGTGTGTACGCAACTGCGGGGTGAGCCGCCGCGCGGTCGCCATGTACCGGTCCTCGTTGCTCGACAGCCGCAGCAGGATCAGTCCGCGGGTGCCGTCGGTGGAACGCAGGGCGGCCGGCCGCCCGGAGGTCCAGTACGACTGCATTCCGGTCACCCCGTCGGCGTGGGCGGCCCAGCGGGCCAGTCGGGACGCGGGACCGGACACCGACGGGTCGTCGGGGGAGCCGTGGCCGCGCACGATCACCACCAGACCGGTCTGCCCGGCGTGGAACTTCCCGGCCAGTGCGGTGGTGGCGCGACCGGACTCGGACTTCGGGTCGGTGAACCCACCACCGGACAACTTGCCGGCCACACCGCCGCCCAGCAGCCCGGCCAGGGCCGCGGCCACGAGCGCCAGGGCCAGCACGGTGAAGCGGTGTCGGGCGAGGATGCGGCCCAGTCGGGAAAGCGTCATACCGGGAGCCTGACCGGTCTACAGGCCATCGACTTGTACGAATGCGCTACCGGGTGATGTGGCTCAGCCCACGGCCCGATTTCTTCTCGACGGCCGGGTCGGGTGGCGGGCGGTGGCCCGGCCACCTCCGCAGGTGTGGTCATGTGGATGATCCGTCACTGTTGAGTTTCCGGTCACATCCACCGCAGATCCTTGACGAACTCGGAGGGGTTGAGACCGAAGAACTGCCGGCAGACCCGGTTCATGTGTGCCGAATCGGTAAAACCGGCGGCATGCGCGGCGCTGGTCAGGGTCGCGCCGGATCGTAGCGTGTCGACGACCTTCTGCACCCGGGCCCAGAGCACGTATGCCCGGTAGGGCAGACCGAGCTGCACGGTGAACAGGTGCCCGAGCCGGCTCGCCGACAGCCCCACGGTGGCCGCCAGATCCTGCAACCGGACGCCGCCGGCCAGCCGGGACGGGACGAGGTCGACCGCCCGGGCGAGCGCGGGATGCAGCACCGGCCGGGCGACCGGATCGAGGTCGGCGAGTGCGCCCAACGCGGCCTCGACGACCCGGGTGCCGGCCGGGTCACCCGGGTCCGGCCGGGTGACCAACGGCGCGCACGGTGCGGCGGCGGCCAGCCAGCTGTCCGGGTCGTACCGGTCCAGGCCGGAGCGATCCAGCCGGGCCGACAGGCCCAGCCCGGCAGGACTGTGCGGGTCGACGATCGCGATGAGCACCTCGGCCGGCTCTGCCTGCTCGGTGGTGCCGAGCTGACCGCCCAGCGCGGCGTGCGGCACCCCGGCCGGCAGGATCGCCGCCCGGGCGCCGTCCGGCCCGAGCGGCACCGTACGGCCGGACGGGTCCCGGAGATTCAGTTGGCCGTAGAGGGAGAGCACCAGCCCGATCGCGAACGACGAGTGCACCGGAATGTTGCTGATCGTCCCGTGGTACACCAACCGGCCGGGGGTGAGCTGCACGGTTCCGACCCAAGACATGCGTCGATTCCACCACCTCGTCGCGGGGCGGGCCCTGGTGGACCGGGCCCGGGTCCGTCGCCGGTACAGCCCCGGGGCGGGCGGCGGGCCACCCCGGTGGACCGGCCCGGGTAGGTACGCGCGAGACTGGTCGACTGTGACCGAGCAAACCAGCACCCTTCGCGCCGGCCGTCGCCGCAGCCTACGCCGGGCCGCGACCGTGCTCGCGCTGTCCGCGGCCGTCGCCGCCGGTGTCACCGCATGCAACGTCCAGCCGGGCGCGGCCGGATTCGTCGGTGGCCAGCGGTACACCCAGAACCAGGTCGACTCGATCCTCGACGCGGTGCAGACCGACTTCAAGGGCAGCCTCAAGCCCCAGGACCGGGTCGGCATCCGGCAGGCGACGACCGCCAACCTGATCATGCGTGAGGTGGCCCGGAAGGTCGCCGCGGACAAGCACCTGAAGGTGCCGCCGCCCAACTACGCCGAGCAGGCCAAGCGGTACCAACTGCCGGAGAGCAACCCGTACATCCGATTGGAGGCGGAGACACTCGCGTACGTCAACGCCGTCCGCGACGCCGCCACCCCGAAGAAGCCCACCGAGGCCGATGCCCGTCAGGTCTACGCGTCGCTGCTCAGCCGCGGCGTGCCACCGCAGCAGCTGCCGTTCGCGGAGCTGAAGAAGAACCTCGTCAACCCGGACATCGACAAGGTGTTCACGGCACGCGACGAGCTGGCCGCCGGGGTACGCAAGTACCACGTGGACGTCAACCCGCGGTACGGCAAGATCTCGTACCAGATGGACGCGGTGTCGTTCCAGGTCGGCATGGGGCAGAGCGTGATCGGCTCGGTGGGGGTACCGCTCGGCGGCGGTTCGCCGGACGTGGTGCAGACCCCGGCTTCGAATCCGCTGCAGGGCTGACCCGTGCCCGGCCGCACCGAGCGGATCGTGCTGCTGCACTCTTCGCCGCGGCTGCCGGCCGGGCTGCTCACCGCACGCGCCTGGGATCTGGTCCGGTCCGCCCCGGTGTACGCGGGCGCGGACACCCCGCAGGCCGCCGCGCTGCGCACCGCCGGGGTGACGCTGACCGTGCTGGACGGCTCCGCCGCCGAGCAGGTGGACGCGCTGCTCGGCGCCGGCGTACCGACCGTGGTGTGGCTGGCCGGGCCCGACGGAGACCTGCCGCTGGCCCGGGCGCTCAGCCAGCGGCTGGTGGGTGCCGCAGATCCGCCGGTGTTGGAGGCCGAGTACGGCTCCTGGGACCCGCCCGGTGCCCGGCTGCTCGACGCGGTCGCGGTCCTCGACCGGCTGCGTACCAGTTGCCCCTGGGACCGCGAGCAGACCCACGAATCCCTCGCCCCGTACCTGATGGAGGAGGCGTACGAGGCGTACGACGCGATCGGTTCGGGTGACCGGGCGCATCTGCGCGAGGAACTCGGCGACGTCCTGCTCCAGGTGCTGTTCCACGCCAGGCTCGGCGCTGAGCGGGAGGGCCCGGACCGGTTCGACATCGACGAGGTGGCCGGAGGTCTGGTGGACAAGCTGGTCCGCCGCCATCCGCACGTGTTCGGTGACGTCAGCGTGTCCGGGGCCGATGAGGTGCACCGCAACTGGGAAGAGATCAAACGGGCCGAGAAGTCCCGGGAGTCCTCGATGGACGGTGTACCGCTCGGCCAGCCGGCGCTCTCCCTGGCCGACAAACTGTTGTCGAGAGCCGAACGCGCCGGTATCGGGGTGGCCGCGCCCACCGCGGTGGACCCGGCCGCAGAGGGGTCCACGGGTGTCGACGAAGAACTCGGCCGGACACTGTTCGACCTGGTCGTCGACGCGCGCCGGGCCGGCCTGGACCCGGAGGCGGCCCTGCGCCGTACCGCTCTGCGCTTCGCCACCGCCGTACGGGCCGCCGAGACCGGCCGGTCCGTACCCCCGGCGCCGGCCGGTCCGGACCGCTGACGGGGGCATCTGTGCACCAGTTCGGTGCGCCATGGCCGCACGCAGGATAACTTTGTGATCTCCTGGGTAGGAAACACGGGTACTGAGGAGGCCAGATGAGCAACGAGCCCGAACTGGCGGCCCGGCTGCACGGCACGGGCGGTCAACCGCCCCAGCCTGCCGGTGAGCCGGTCCGGCATCGGGAACTCGGCGCGGTGACGGAACCGACCGGGGGTGGTCCGCTGGAGCGGGTCGCCGGGTTGATCCGACACCGCCCGGTGGTGCTGGTGGCCGCGGTCGCCGCCGGATTCCTGCTCGGACGGCTGGTGAAACGGATCGTCCAGGCCCGCGTCCAGTACTGAACCCATCGCCGCGGCGCCGCACCGGCGCCGCACGCGCACCAGGGAGCGATTCATGACGGTGACTCAGCCGCAGGCCCAGCCGGTCCGGGGGGCCGACGAGCCGCACGACGGGCAGCCCATCGGTGTGATCGTCACCGAGCTCAAGGATGATCTGACCCGGCTGCTGAACGAACAGCTCGCGATGGCCAAGGCCGAACTGAAGCAGGAAGGCCGCCGGGCCGGTAAGGGCGCCGGGTTGCTCGGCACCGCGGGTTTCGCCGGCTACATGGTCCTGATGTTCGGCAGCCTGGCCGCCATCTACGGACTCGGGCACCTGCTCGGCAATGGCTGGGCGGCGCTGATCGTCACCGGGGTCTGGGCACTGATCGCCCTGGTCACCGGACTGGCCGGCAGGTATCAGCTGAAGAAGATCTCCGCACCGCAACAGACCATCGCTGCTTTCAAGGAGAATCTGGCATGGGCCCGCAGCCTGAAGAAGTGAGCCCGGAGCAGATCCGGGAACGGATGGCCGACACCCGGGCGGCGCTGGCCGCCAACCTCGAACTGCTCCGCGCGCGGGCCACGCCGAAGGCCCTGCTCAGCCACCAGTTGACGGGCGCCCGCCGGAAGCTGCACGGCGCCGGCGATCGCGCGGCCCGCCCTTTACACAAGGCGTCCAGCGGGGCCCGGAAGGCCTCCAGCGGCGCGATCGGCGCGGCGGAACACACGGCGGAGCGGGTCGGGAGTCCGGTACGCGGCGCGGTCGGTGCGGTGCGCCGGCAGCTGGCGGACCGTCCGATGATGCTGGGCGTGGGCGCGGTGCTGCTCGGCGCGGTGACCGGCCTCCTGCTGCCGGGACCCCGCTTCGATCGATGACCGGGGTCCCCGCGCCAGGTGACGACGGTGCCCGCAGTGGCCGGGCGGTCGGGGGGACCGCCGGGGACGGCACCGTGCCCGCCGGGAAGGCGTCGTCGCTGAAGGCCCGGTTGGACCGCTACCAGCAGGACCGGCCGTGGCTGGCGTTGCCGGTCGCGGTGGTGAAGAAGTTCGGCGAGGACCAGGCAGGCAACCTGGCCGCGCTGATCTCGTACTACGCCTTCTTCTCGTTCTTCCCGCTGTTGCTGGTACTGGTCACGGCGCTGGGGTTCGCGGTGGCCGGTGACCGGCACGTGCAGGACCGGGTGATGCACACGGTCACCCAGCAGTTCCCGGGACTCGGCGACACCATCGTGCCGTCCGGTCAGACCCTGCAGGGCAGCGGATTCGGACTGGTGGTCGGAATCGTCCTGGCGCTGTGGGCCGGGCTGGCCGTGGCGAACGCGGCGCAGAACGGCTTCAACACGGTGTGGCAGGTGCCGCTGGCCGACCGGCCGAAGCTGCCCAGGCGGACCTTGCGCAGCATCGGGCTGCTCGCCATCCTCGGCTCCAACATCATCATCACCACGCTGGTGAGCGGGCTGTCCTCCAGCGTCGGTTCGCTCAACTTCGGTCTCGGCTACGGCGCCCGGTTGCTGCTGCTGGCCGCCTCGCTGGTGATCAACGTCCTGCTGTTCACCGCGGCGTTCCGGATCCTGACCGTACGGGACGTGTCGACCCGCGCGGTGCTGCCCGGCGCCGTACTCGCCGCGGTCGGCTGGCAGGTGCTGCAGTGGGTCGGCGGCTGGTACATCACCAGCAAACTGCAGTCCTCCACCAGCACGTACGGCACGTTCGCGATCGTGATCGGCCTGCTGACCTGGTTCTTCCTGCTCGGTCAGCTGGTGCTGCTGGCCACCGAGCTCAACGTCGTACGGGCCCGGCGGTTGTGGCCGCGCGGGTTGGCGGAGGCGCCGCGTACGGAGGCCGACCGTCGGGCGGTCCGCGGCTACGCGGCCATGCAGCGGCAGTCCCCGGGGGTACGCATCGACGTACGGTTCGACCCGCCGGACGGCGACGCCGACCAGACCACGACCATCGGCACACACGAGGGTCCGGGGACTCCGCGGAACCGGTAGCGTCGCGGTACTGGGCGTGGCGGTAGGTACGCCGGTACCGTCAGTGGCATGCCGATCGACTTCCCGACTCTGGCCGTGCGGATCGTCAGCGCGTTGCTCGATCCGATGACCGCTCACCTGGCGGGTACCCATGTCTGTGACGACGAGTTGATGGACCTGTCGGCGTCCGCTGTAGCCCAGCGGACGGCGATGCTGCGCGACGCCTCCCACACACTGTCCGAAGTAGACGAGGACGACCTGGACGTCGAGGAGCGCGTCGACCACGCGGTGCTCTCCTCCATTGTGGATGCTCGACTGTTCGCGCTCACCGAGACGCGCGACCACGAGTGGAATCCGCTGGTACACAACCCGGGCCCACTGCTGGACGGGCTGATCACCCGGGAGTTCGCGCCGGCCGCCGAGCGGCTCGGTCATCTCTCCGCCCGGCTCGCCGTCCTGCCGGACGCCCTGGCCACCGCGCGCGCCGTACTGTCCGACTGCCCTGAGCTGTCCGTACGGACCGCGATCGGCCAGTTCAGCGGGGTGGCCGGGCTGCTGCGTACCCAGGTGCCCGCGCTGCTGGCCACCGAACCGGGACTGACCGACAAGGTCGAGCCGGCGCGGCAGGCGGCGCTGACCGCACTGGACGAGTTCGTCGGCTGGCTGCGGCAGTCCGTCGGGGTGGTCGGGCGCGATCCACGGTTGGGCCGCCGGCTGTGGGAGGCGAAGCTGTGGCACACCCTGGACACCCCACTGACCGCGGCCGAGGTGGATCGGCGGGCCTGGGAGAACCTGGACCGGGTGACCAACCAGATCCGGGTGGTGGCGGGCAAGCTGACCGGGGAGCCGGAGACCGACGACACCGTACGTCTGGCCCTGGCTGAGGCGGGCGCGCAGCACCCGGACCCGGGCGGCCTGCTGGACCTGGCGCGTGGCGCGTTGCGCGAGGCCACGGCGTTCGTGGAGCAGTTCGAGCTGGTGTCGACCATGCCGGACGATCCCTGCCTGGTCCAGGAGATGCCGGAGTACCTGCGCGGTGTCGCGGCGGCGATGTGCGAGGCACCGGGTCCGATGGAGCAGGCCGGGCTGCCCACACTGTTCATCATCTCGCCGCCCCCGGACGACTGGCCGGCGGAGCGGATCGAGTCGTACTACCGCGAGTACAACGACCAGATGATGCGTAACCTGACCGTGCACGAGGCGATGCCGGGCCATTATCTGCAGTTCGCGCACGGCCGACGCTTCGGCGGCTCCACCCCCGTACGGGCCGTGTTCCGCAGCGGCACGTTCGTGGAGGGCTGGGCGGTGTACGCCGAGGAGATGATGGCGGACCAGGGTTTCGGCGGCCTGCCGGTCCGGTTGCAGCAGCTGAAGATGCAGCTGCGGATGACCCTCAACGCCATCCTCGACCAGGCGGTGCACTGCGACGGCCTGACCGAGCGGGAGGCCATGGACCTGATGGTCGAGCGGGGTTTCCAGGAGGAGGGTGAGGCAGCCGCCAAGTGGCAGCGCGCCCTGCTGACCTCCACTCAGCTGTCCACCTATTTCGTGGGCTACAGCGAGATCTCCTCGATCGCCGCGGCCCGGCCGGCCAACACCGATCTGCGCGCCTGGCACGACCAGATGCTCTCGCACGGATCACCGTCACCGCGGCACCTGCGTACGTTGCTTCCCGGCTGACCGCGGGGGCATCGGGAGCGTCTCCGGCGAGCTCGTGTTCGGAGATCGCCGGAGACCTCATATATCCGGTGTCCGTGGTTGTACGCGGACACCGGGCCTCGGCTCGGCACCGGCTCCGGATAGGACGGGCCGAGGTCGGTGACGCGGGTGCGGCGGTCCACCGCCAGGTCCCGCGCCACGTGTTCAGCTCAGGTCGTATGCCCCAGCACGCAGACCAGTGACGAACTCCGCCCAGGCGTCCGGCTCGACCGTCAGCGCGGGGCCGTGCGACTGCTTGGAGTCGCGTACGGCCACCACGCCGGTCAGGGTGGCGACCTCGACGCAGGCGGTACTGTTCGGCCCGCAGCGCAGGCTGCGCCTCCAGCCGGTGATGCTGGCTGAATCCGTAATTGTCATCTACGCTCCTTTACTCATTTCTTCTCCGGACAGGGCAATACCGCACCAGTGCGTGAACCTGGTGCTTTCTCTGGGTGAAATCTGACCCTCCGTGTGCGCACGTCGACCTACGTCGGATCACGACGTAGGTCGACAGAAGGTCAGCGAGGCTAAGTTACCTCACGCCTGAGCAGCACGTATGCCCTACCGTCGAATTAGTTGATCTCGGTCGTCAAGGCAGCCTGAACGGTGACTGAGATCAACAAAATAATGACGGAGTGTAATTACGGAATATCGAAATTCCGGTTGCGGATCCCGTCGAGAAATGACGTCCAGATCGGTCCTGAGAAGGCGAGTGCAGGACCCTGCGGATCCAGCGAGTCGCGGACCAGTACAAGGTCGGAGTTGTTGCCGATCTCGACGCAATTGGCGCTGCACGGCGCGCTCCGACTGCTCTTGCGCCAAACGATCTGAGAGAGATCCGGAACCCGCATCCTGTGCTCCTCCCGGCCCGCGGCGGAGACAAATCCTGCCGCACCCGTCGGTCCGCTGACGACAGCATAGCGACGCGCACGCAACACTGAAAGATTCGTCACCGCAGGTGACCAATCTCCGGGGTGCGGCCGGTCAGTCGGAAAGCTCGTCGGCGATCTTGAGAATCATCTCCCTGGACATCTCCGAGGACAGTGCCGAATCGCGGATCCGGTCGAAGGACAGTCGGTACGTGCTGAGCAGTTCGGGATCGTCCCGCAGCAGGCTGTCGACCAGCGGCCCGTCGATCTGCAGTACGGGCTCGTCCTGCGGATCGGTGAAATCGAGGAGCGCGAATGAGCCGGAAAGGCCCGGATGCACCTCACCGGCCAGCGGTGTGATCTGCACGGTGACATTCGGCATCTGGGCGGCCTCGGCGATCGCATGCAACTGCTCGGCCATCACCCGGGCGCCGCCGATGGCCCGCCGGATCACGCTCTCGTCCAGGATGGCGACGAAGTTCGGCGGACTGTCCCGACGCAGTACGTGCAGCTGACGCTGCAACCGCAGCTCCACCTGTCGCTCGATCGCCTCGGCGCCGGGCGGTCGCGGTGACCCGCCCTCGAAGAGCGCCCGCATGTATTTCTCGGTCTGCAACAGGCCGGGCACCACGATCGGCTCGAAACAGCGGATCAGGGATGCCTCGTTCTCGTACCCGAAGTAGTCGAGTTGCTCACTGTTGTAGGAGTCGCGGAAGGCCGACCACCAGGACGACTGGTTACGCGCTGCGCGGGCCAGATTGAGCATGAAGTCGATCCGCTCGGAATTCTGCACCCCGTAGAGCGTGAGCAGCGCCTTCATGTCGTTGGTGGAGATGCCGACCTGCCCGGCCTCCAGGCGGATCACCTTGGACAATGACCAGTCCATCGCCTTGGCCACCTGATCCTGGCTGAGCTGCGCCCCTTCGCGTTGACTGCGCAGTTCATTACGCAGTCGGCGGCGGACAAGTGGTCGCTGACCAACAGGCATTGCTACTCCTCGATGAGTAGCCGGCTATGTGGCATGCCGACATGGCGCGGATAGCCGTCAATCATCACAATCCTATCTCTCTGCCAGGTGGCTGTCTGCATTCGGCACAAGGTTCCGGCGTATTTTGCACTATCCGCGGAAGAACTGGTTGGCGGGGTCGAATCGTCCCGCCGGCCGGTCGTCCGGGGACAATGTGCCGGGCCGTTCATCGCACGGTGGCCTGTCGGGCCCGGCACACCGCGAAGCGGATCTGGTTGAAGACCCTTTCGTCCCGGCTCCAGAGCAGTTGTACGGTGTGCTGCTGGTATTCCGCCCACAGTTCGAACGGGCGTGGTCGTATCCGGCGACTGACCAGGGCGGCCAGTGGGAGCGGGCGATCACGGCAAAAGTCAGATCTTGGACAGAAGCCGGGTCTGTTACCCAGAGTGCAGGTCGGCGAACGCGTCGATCAGCCACCGGGACAGCGAATACGCCGGTGGCAGCTCGGCGGGCAGCTGGTCACGCCGGTACCAGCGGGCCTCGGTCAGCTCCCGACCGTCGACCTGTGCGTCCCCGCTGTCGCAGCGGGCACGGAAGCCGATCAGCAGCCCGTCCGGGCCGGACATCGCCCAGCCCTGGCTGTCCGCGTAGCGCAGGTCGGTGACGCGCAGACCGACCTCCTCGAACACCTCCCGGCGTACCGCGTCCTCCAGCGACTCGCCGGCTTCCACGAACCCGGCCACCAGCGCCCAGAGCCCGGCCGGGCCGTACGAATGACGGACCAGCAGCAGTTCGTCGGCGCGCTCGATGGCGACCAGTACGGCCGGGGAGAGCTGGTGGTAGTACGTGCGTTCGCAGCGGGTACAGCGGCGGGCCGGCTGGTCCGGAACGTCCTTCAGATCCGCCGCGCACTGACCGCAGTAGCGGTGCCGGCTCCGCCAGTCGGTCAGATGCAACGCGTGCGCCGCCGCGGCCGCGGCGGCCGGGCCCAGCTGTGCCGCCAGCGACGCCCACCCGCAGCGCACCAGTTCGGCGGCCGGCTTAGCCAGGCTGACCAGCCACAACGGGGCACCATCCAGTACGCCCAGAGCCTCGGCCGGCCCGCCGCCCACCTCGACCAGGGTGGGCAGCTCACCCGCCGGGGTGAGCAGCAGCTTGCCGTCCAGGACCGCGACGCAGCGGTCAGCCGGGCCTGCCGTACCGGTCAGCGACGGGTCGACGGTGAACCCGGCACCGGGTACGCCGGAACCGTCGGTCACTGACCGTCCCGCTGGTCGTCGACCCGGGCACCGGGCGGGATCCCGTACGGTCGATGCACCGCATGGTCCTGGTAGTCGGTGAGGGTGACGTCGAACTGGTGGCCGGCGAGGCGCCCGGTGAAGCTCGCCAGGGCGCCCGAAGCGGTCAGGCAGGCGTCGAACGGGGCGGTGGCGTGCCCGCCGTGCACGTTGACGCAGCTCACCCGCTGGCCGGCGATCTGCCGGTCGGCCCACTCGATGTGGCTCCCGGCGTCCTCGCTCGCCCTGGTCAGCAGCGAGATGACCTCTTCGCTGGACACGAAACGCTGGCCGCTCGCCGCGCGGATCCGGGCGAGTTCCGGCTGCGGCCGGGACGCCGTCACCGGCGTGCTGTGCACCGTGCAGTCGGTGGTCTTCCCGGTGACCGTGCAGAACATGGCGAGGGTGTTGGTGTGCACATAGCGCCCGGATCCGAACACGTACGCCACCCGGCGCGGATGTACCGCATAGGTGACCGTCGCGGTCGCATCCGTACCGATCTGGTACGTCGCGGTGTACGGAGTGACCAGCTCGTTGCGGGCCAGCCGCTGCGTCAGGTGGTTGACCATCTCGGCCCGGCCGCGCAGATGGTAGGTGCTGTCGACGGAGCAACCCGCCAGGCCGGCGGCGATCAGGCCGGCGGCGGCGAACAACGCCGCGCCGCGACTCAGAGGCGACACCGGTGACCGGCGGCGTGGGGCGGACATGGCGTCAAGACTGGCCTGAGCGGGTACCGGAGCGCAAATCCGGTGCCGGTGCGCCGCTCCCGGCGAGCCGGTTCCCGGCCCCGGTCGCGCGCTGACTACGCTCGCCAGGAAGGGACCCGCGGCGCCTGGGCGGTCCGTGCCCCTTTCGACCAGGACCACCGCAGCGCCGCGGCTGGCCAGCCAGCGGCCCGGGACGGCAGCAGGACCGGCAGGTCCTCGCCCGCCCAGGGCTGGTACCCGTACATGAGGAGCGAAGTTACGTGGCAACCATCGAGGGCATCGTCGCGCGGGAGATCCTCGACTCGCGGGGCAACCCCACCGTCGAGGTCGAGGTCGTGCTCGACGACGGCACCGTGTCCCGTGCGGCGGTTCCGTCCGGCGCGTCCACCGGCCAGTTCGAGGCACTGGAACTGCGCGACGGCGACAAGGGCCGGTTCGCCGGCAAGGGCGTCGAGCGGGCCGTCGCCAACGTCACCGAGGTCATCCAGCGTGAACTGGTCGGTAACGAGGCCTCCGACCAGCGGTTGATCGACCAGCTGATGCTGGACCTGGACGGCACACCCGACAAGAGCAAGCTGGGCGCGAACGCCATCCTCGGTGTGTCGCTGGCCGTCTCCCGGGCCGCCGCGGACTCGGTCGGCCTGCCGTACTTCCGCTACCTGGGTGGGCCCAACGCGCACCTGCTGCCGGTACCGATGATGAACATCGTCAACGGTGGCGCGCACGCCGACTCGAACGTCGACATCCAGGAGTTCATGATCGCGCCGATCGGCGCGGCCACCTTCCGCGAGGCGGTGCGCTGGGGCGCGGAGACCTACCACGCGCTGAAGAGCGTGCTCAAGGCCCGCAAGCTGGGCACCGGGCTGGGCGACGAGGGCGGCTTCGCGCCGGACCTGCCGTCCAACCGGGACGCCCTGGACCTGATCTCGGAGGCGGTGGAGAAGGCCGGGTTCACCCTCGGCACCGACATCGCGTTCGCCATGGACGCCGCCGCGACCGAGTTCTACTCCGACGGCATGTACCGGTTCGAGGGCGAGGCGAAGTCCGCCGAGCAGATGAGCGAGTACTACGCGGGTCTGCTCGACGGCTACCCGATCGTGTCCCTGGAGGACCCGCTGGCCGAGGAGGACTGGGAAGGCTGGAACCACCTGACCGCCCAGGTCGGGCACCGGGTCCAGCTCGTCGGCGACGACCTGTTCGTCACCAACCCGGACCGGATCGCCCGCGGCATCAACGAGGGCTCGGCGAACGCCGTACTGATCAAGGTCAACCAGATCGGTTCGCTGACCGAGACGTTCGATGCGGTGGACCTGTCGCACCGCAACGGTTACCGGACCATGATGAGCCACCGGTCCGGCGAGACCGAGGACACCTCGATCGCCGACCTGGCGGTGGCCACCGGTGCCGGGCAGATCAAGTCCGGCGCACCGGCCCGTACCGACCGGACCGCGAAGTACAACCAGCTGATGCGCATCGAGGAGGAACTCGACGACGCCGCCCGCTACGCCGGCGCGGACGCGTTCCCCCGCTTCGGTAACTGACCGACCGCCGCGCCCGGCGTCCTGCCGGGCGCGGCGTACGGCGTCGACGGCCCGCCGGTGACGGCGGGTACGGCAGGTAGCGGCGGGTGGGAGGCAGTCATGGCGCAGCGCGGTCGGGGTGGTACCGGCAACGGCCCGGGACGGGACCGATCCGGGGCCCGGCGTTCCGGAGGTGGCACCGGTCGGGGGGTGCCGGCGCAGCGCCGTACCCCGGGCCGGGCCGGTACCGCGAAACGGCCCGGGCGTTCCCGGCGTACCGGAGCGGAACGCACCCGCGCGCCGCGTCCGGCGGGCCAGTTCACCAGCCGGATGGTGGCACTCGCGCTGGTGCTCGTGGCGCTGATCCTGTCGTACGCCTACCCGGTACGGACCTACCTCGCGCAGCGCGCCGAGATCGCCGACCTGCAACAGTCCCAGGCCAGGCAGAACCGTCGGATCGCTTCCCTGCAGGAACAGCGCGACAAGTGGAACGACCCGCAGTACGTCGCGGCGCAGGCCCGCGACCGGCTGCAGATGGTGCGTCCCGGCGACCGCAGCTACGCGGTGTACGACGATCCCGGTGCCGGCCGGCACCCCGGTAGGTCCGGTGACGGCCGGGTCCGGGCGCACGGCCCGTGGTACGCCAAGATGTGGTCGAGTGTGCAGGGCGCGGACGGGACGGCGGCACGGTGACCGGGCAGCAGAGTTCTACCGCGGCGGATCTGGTGGCCGGGCCGGTCCGCGAACCGGTCGGTACGGACGACCTGGCGGCCATGTCGGTCCAGCTCGGCCGGCCGCTCCGGGGCGCGCGGACGGTGGCGCACCGTTGCCCGTGTGGCCGGCCGGACGTGGTGGAGACCGAGCCGCGGCTGCCCGACGGCACCCCGTTCCCGACCATGTACTACCTGACCTGCCCGCGCGCCGCCGCTGCGGTGAGCCGGCTGGAGTCGGCCGGCCTGATGCGGGAGATGACCGACCGGCTCGGCGCCGAACCGGACCTGGCCGCACGCTACCGCGCGGCGCATGAGGACTACCTGCGCCGGCGCGCGGCGATCGCGGAGGTGCCGGAGATCGCCGGGGTCTCGGCCGGTGGGATGCCGGAGCGGGTGAAGTGTCTGCACGTACACGTGGGACACGCACTGGCCGCCGGGCCGGGGGTCAACCCGTTCGGCGACGAGGCGTTGGCCGCGATGCCGCCGTGGTGGACCAGCGGATCGTGCGTACCGGACGGGTGTGCGGCGCAGCCCGCGCACGGCGGGGACGGAGCGGGCGATGAGTGACGCGGTACGGGTCGCGGCGATCGACTGCGGCACCAACTCGATCCGCCTGCTGGTCGCCGACCGGCACGGGGACTCGTTGACCAGTGTGGCCCGCGAGATGCGGATCGTGCGGCTCGGTCAGGATGTGGACCGCACCGGCCGGCTCGCGGACGAGGCGATCGAACGTACCCGGGTGGCGCTGCACGACTATGTCGGTCAGCTACGCGGGCTGGGTGCCCGACGGGTACGGATGGTGGCCACCAGCGCCAGCCGGGATGCCGACAACGCCGCGGAGTTCCAGGCCATGGTGCGTGCCGTACTGGGTGCCGAACCGGAGGTCATCACCGGTGAGGAGGAGGCGCAGCTGTCGTTCACCGGCGCGGTCGCCGGGCTGCCGGCGGACCTGCCCGCGCCCTACCTGGTGGTGGACATCGGCGGCGGCTCCACCGAGTTCGTGGTCGGTACCGGTACCGCCGGATCGGCGGTGAGCGTGGACATCGGCTGCGTCCGGATGACCGAACGGCACCTGCACGACGACCCGCCGACCGCGGCGCAGATCGCGGCGGCGGAAGCGGACATCCGTACCGTGGTGGACGGTGCCCTGGCGAAGGTCGGCGCGGACCGCGCGGCCACCCTGATCGGGCTGGCCGGCTCGGTGACCACCGTCGCCGGCATCGCGCTGGACCTGCCGGAGTACCGGCCGGAGCGGATCCACCATGCCCGGATCGCTCGCGACCGGGTCGCCGCGGTCAGCGCCGATCTGTTGCGCCGCACCCATGACCAGCGGATGGAGCTGGGTGTGATGCATCCGGGCCGGGCGGACGTCATCGGGGCCGGTGCGCTGATCCTGCGGGTACTGATGGAGCGCGCCGGGATGGACACCGTGATCGCCAGCGAGCACGACATCCTGGACGGCATCGCGCTGAGCGTCTGATCCGAGGCGGCCCGGCGGCCCGGCGGGACCTCGGCCGGACCGTCGGCCTTCCGTTGTCGACGGGTCCGGATCTTGGTCTGTGAGCTGTGACGAAGGTGGTTCCGTTGATGCCCACAGTCGTGGTTTGCTGACTGTACGCCGAGCGTGCGACTGGTGACCCCAGCGCGGCGGGCGCCGTGGCAGATCGGTGACACCGAGGAGGCCGATGTGGGCGAGTCCGTGACGTACGTCAGCGGTGAGGGCACGGGCCAGGGTTATCTGGCGGTGCCGGATCCGGTCCGGTCGACCGCGCCGGCGGTCATCGTGATCCAGGAGGACTGGGGCAGTGACGCGCACAGCCGATCGGTCGCCGACCGGTTCGCCGCCAGCGGGCTGACCGCACTGCAGCCGGACCTGTACCGGGGTCTGCGGCCGGGTGGACCGGAGCAGGCCCGCAAGCTGCTGATGGGCCTGGCGATGGACGCCGCCGCCGCCGAGATCGGCGCCGCGGCACGGTATCTGGCCGGCCGACCGGACGGTGGCCCGGTCGCCGTGGTCGGTTTCCGGATGGGTGGCAGTCTGGCGTTGTGGTCCGCCGCGCAGGTCGAGGAGATCGGCACCGCGGTGGCCTTCTACCCGGAGCTGCCGTGGGAGCGGATGAGCTCCAAGTGGAACGGCTACCGGGGCTCCCGGGCCGTGGTGCACGCCGCGGACGCCGGTCTTGCCGGCCCCGGTGTCGGTCTGGCCGGCGAGGCGGTGGAGGCCGCCGGCGGCGAGTGGATCCGCTACGACTACCCCGGCACCCGGGACGGGTTCTTCAACGACGACCGCCCGGCCGGCTACCAGCGTGACGCCGCCGCGCTGTCCTGGGCCCGCACCCTGGAGGCGCTGCGCCTGGCGGGCCGTACCGGCTGATCCGCCGAGCGGCGGGCAGGCAGGATGGGCCGCATGGTGCTGATCGAACGGACCGCAGCGGGCAGTCACGTACGACCGGGGTCGGGGTGGCCGGAGGACCCGGCGCTGCCCACGACACCGGTGGCGACGGACCCGGACGAGGTACGGGATCTGGCCGGCGGTACCGATGAGCTGCGCGAACTGGACGCGCGGGTGTCGACCTGCCGGGCCTGCCCGCGGCTGGTGGGCTGGCGCGAACAGGTTGCCGCGACCCGCCGGGCTGCCTTCGCCGACCAGGACTACTGGGGTCGGGCGGTGCCGGGGTTCGGCGCCCCGGACGCCCGGATCGCCGTGCTCGGTCTGGCGCCGGCGGCGCACGGGGCGAACCGTACGGGCCGGATGTTCACCGGTGACCGGTCCGGCGAGGTGCTGTACGCGGCGCTGCACCGGGCCGGGCTGGCCAGCGCACCGGCCAGCGTCGCGGCCGGGGACGGGCTGCGCCTGATGGGGACGAGGATCTTCTCCGCGGTGCGGTGTGCGCCGCCGGCCAACAAGCCCACCCCGGCCGAACGGGACACCTGCCGGCCCTGGTTGGCCACCGAGTTCGGGCTGCTGCGCGACTCGCTGCGGGTGGTGGTCGCGCTGGGGCAGTTCGCCTGGAATGCGTACTGGCCGGTGGCCGCGGCGGGGCTGGGTGAGCGGGTGCCGTCACCGCGTCCCCGGTTCGGGCACGGACAGGAGCATCACGGCGAGACCGTAACGTTGTTGGGCTGTTACCACGTCAGCCAGCAGAACACCTTTACTGGTCGTCTGACCCCGATCATGCTGGACGAGGTGCTGGCGCGGGCGCGGACACTCGCCGGGATGTGACGGGCATCGGGGCGACCGCGACGTTCACGGGGGTGACGATGGCTCGCCGCAGGGTGCTGGTCCACCTGCCGCTCGCGCTGGTGGTGCTGCTGATCGCGGTGGTCGCGGTGGCAGCCAACACGACCGGTCCGAGGGTCGGTCCGATCGCGCGCCCTACTCCGCACACGTCGGTTGACCGGGACCGCCGCCCGCCGCCGAGCCGGTTCGACACCCCGCCTCCTCCGGCGGGCAACGGTCATTCGGGTGAGGGCGGCGCGTCGTCCAGCTGGCCGCTGATCGTGTTCATCCTGGCCATGGTCGCGATCGGGTACGGCGCGGTCATGTTGTACCTGATGCTGTCGGTACGCGACGCGATCGTCTTCCGCCGTCGCCGGCCGCCGCCACCGGAACCGGACCCGGTACTGGCCGAGCAGCCGAGCGCCGAACAGGTACAGGACGCGCTGCGGGCCGGGCTCGCCGCGCTGATCGAGGGCGACGACGCCCGCGCCGCGGTGATCGCCTGCTGGCTGCGCCTGGAGAATCTGGCGGAACAGACCGGAATGCCGCGCGCGCCGTCGGATGCGCCGGGCGATCTGGTGGTGCGGATGCTGGACGGCCGGTTGACCGGCGCCGGTGCGCGGGCCCTGGGTGAGCTGACCACGGTGTACCGGGCGGCCCGGTACTCGCCGCGCCCGGTGCCCGAGTCGGCGCGCGGCACCGCCCGTGCCGCGCTGGACCGGCTGGCCGCTGAGCTGGCAGTACCCGTACCGGCGGGTGGTCCGGCATGAGTCTCCCCTACGGCCAGGCGATGACGCTGGGCCAGCGGGACCCGGTCCTCAGGCCGTACGAGCCGGTGACGGTGCGGCCGGGCTGGCTGATCGGGGTGCTGCTGTTGGCGCTGCTGGCCGGCGATGTGGTGTGGCGGATCCTGCGCCTGGGTGGGGTGGGCCTGCCGTACGGGCTGACCGACGGGGTGATCCTGGCCGCGGCGCTGGCCCGGCGGGTGACCTCTGCGGTGCACGGTCCTCCGGTCCCGCTGCCACCCACCCAGCGGGCGCCGACCACCGAGTTCCCGGACCGGCCGTTCATCGGGGCGCGGCGCTGGGAGGACCGGTTGGCCTGGACACACGACGATCCGGTCAGTTTCAACCGTACGGTGCGCCCGCAGTTGGCTCAGCTGGTGGACGAGCGGCTGCGCCACGACCACGGCATCGACCTGGCCGGCAACGGCAACGGTGGCCGGGAACGGGTCCGCGTACTGCTCGGTGATCCACTGTGGACTCTGTTGTCCGGGCCGGTGGACCGGGTACCCGGTCCGGCCGAACTGACCGGCGTGGTGGCCGGGATGGAAAGACTCTTCGCAGGCAGGGAGGCAACGTGAGGGTACGAGCTTGCGCCGGGCGGAGCGGGGCATGGCGATGAGCGCCGCGCAGCACCCGACACCGGTGGAGCCGGTCGACGCGCTGCCGGTACCGCGCGCGGGTGAACTGGCCCGCCGGGTACTGGACGCGGTCGGCACCGTGGTGATCGGCAAGCGGGAACCATTGGAACTGGTCCTGGCCGGCATCCTGGCCGGCGGCCACGTATTGCTGGAGGACTTCCCCGGGCTCGGCAAGACGTTGGCCGCCCGCTCCTTCGCGCAGGCGCTCGGGCTGAGTTTCCGGCGGCTCCAGTTCACCCCGGACCTGCTGCCCGCCGACGTGACCGGCTCCTTCCTGTACGACCAGTCGACCGGTGACTTCGAGTTCCGGCCCGGCCCGGTGTTCACCAATCTGCTGTTGGCCGACGAGATCAACCGGACGCCGCCCAAGACGCAGGCGGCGCTGCTGGAGGCCATGCAGGAGAAGCAGGTCAGCGTGGAGGGCACCACCTATCCGCTGTCCCCGCCGTTCCACGTGCTGGCCACCGCCAACCCGATCGAGTACGAGGGCACCTATCCGTTGCCGGAGGCCCAGCTGGACCGGTTCCTGCTGCGGGTGTCGTTCGGCTACCCGAGTGCCGACGACGAGTGGAGCGTGCTGCGTAACCGGATGGACCGGCAGCGCGAGGAGGCGACCATCGAACCCGTGGTGGACGCGCCGACCCTGCGGGCCATCCAGGCCACCCTGGAGCGGGTGGTGGTGGAGGACTCGATCGGGCGCTACATCATCGACCTGGTCGCCGCGACCCGGCAGCATCCGCAGGTGATGGTGGGTGCCTCGCCGCGTGGTTCGCTGGCGCTGCTGCTGTGTGCGCGGGCCCGCGCGGTGCTGGACGACCGCGACTACGTGATCCCGGAGGACGTGAAGGCGTTCGCGCCGGCCGCGCTGGCGCACCGGATCTCACTCAAGCCCGAGGTGTGGCTGCGCCGGGTGGAACCGGCCCATGTGGTCGCCGAGGTGGTCGCGGCCACCGCCGCACCGGCCAGCGGCGCCGCGCCGACCTACCGGGCCGCCCCGGCCGCCGAGGTGCCGGCTCCGACGGATGCTGCGCCGGCCGGGGATGCGGTGGCGGGCAACGGATCCGGCCGCCGGTACGCCGACCCGTACAAGTACACCGCCCGGCCCCGGGGGGAACGCTGAGCGAGCTGCCGCCCTGGGTGCGTACCCAGGACAATCCCCGGCCGCCGCAGGTGGGCGACCGGCCGGAGCAGCGTGCCCCGGACGAGGACTCGGCGGTGTACGACTGGGTGCCGACCCGGGCACTGCGCCGCGCCACCGGGCTGGTGATCCTGCTGCTGGTACTCGGTACGGTGCTGGGCCGGCTGGACCTGGTCGCGTTCGCGGTGCCGTTCGCGCTCGGTACGGCCTGGGCGATGGCGCGCCGGCCGCGCCAACTGCCCACTGTGGAACTCGAGGTTCCGGGCGAGGTGGTCGGCGAGGGTGCGGAGCTGACCGGGCGGGTCGTCCTGGAGAACCCGGACCCGGCGGACCTGACCGCCGTGACGGTACGCACCGGCCGGTCGCCCTGGTTGCGGTTCGCCAGCGGTGCCGGCACCTACGTCACCCCGGTCGACGGCCACTCGGGGGCCGACGTACTGCTGCGCGGGCTGGTGCTGCGCTGGGGCCGGCAGCGGATCGGTCCGGTCGAGGCGCGCGCGTACGCCTGCGACGGGCTGCTGCGCAGCCGCCGGATCCGGGTCGGCGCGCATCAGCTGCGGGTCTACCCGACCACCCAGCCGTTCGAGGCGTCCGACGCGATGCCGAAGGCAGCCGGGGTGGCCGGTACGCACCGCTCCCGCCGGCCCGGTGAGGGCGGCGAGCTGTCCGGGGTACGGCCGTACCAGCCGGGGGACCGGCTGCGCCGGGTGGACTGGCGGGTGTCGCTGCGCAACCGGGAACTGTACGTCAACGCCACCCTGTCCGAACGCGACGCCGAGGTGGTACTGATGCTCGACGTGCTGCACGAGGCGGGCGAGTCCGGTGGGGTGGGCGGTGTGGCCAGCGTGCTGGACACCGAGGTACGGGCCGCCGCCGGGATCGCCGAGCACTACCTGCACCGCGGCGACCGGGTGTCCGTCGTCGAGTTCGGTCCGACGCTTCGGCGGCTGCGGGCGGCCACCGGGCACCGGCACTACCTGACGGTGCTGGAGTGGCTGCTGGACGTACGGGTGCTGCCGTCCGGTGCGACGCCCGGTTCCCGGTTGCTGTCCCGGCGGATACTGCCGGCCAACGCGCTGGTGCTGTTCCTGACCCCGCTGCTGGACGAGCGCAGCGCGACGATGCTGGCGCAGCTCGCCCGCAGCGGCCGGTTCGTCCTGGCGGTGGACACCCTGCCGGACACCGCGCGGCCGGCCCGTACCAGCGAGTGGACCGACCTGGCGTACCGGTTGTGGCGGCTGGACCGGGAGAATCTGATCGGCAGGCTGCGCGAGGTGGGCGTACCGGTGGTGGCCTGGGCCGGCGCCGGCAGCCTCGACGAGGTACTGCGTGACGTGACGAGGATGGCCGCCGCGCCGCGCGCGGTCCTGCGATGAGCACCGACGCGCCGCGGTCGGCTGACCGCTACCGCCGCGTGCCACGCCGTCCGCTGATGAGGGTGGTGCGGTAATGGACCTACGGCTGTCGCCGACCTGGGCGCGCGGTGAGGACACGTTGCGTCGGGTGACCGCGCAGGTCCGGCGGGTTGCCCCGGGCCCCGGGCTGGTCCGGCTGACGGTGCTGCTGCTCGGTGCGCTCGGCCTGTTCGTCGCGCTGCCCGCCCCGCTGCGCGGTTCGTTCTGGGCCTACCCGGTCATCGCGGTGTTCGCCGCGGTGCCGGCACTGCTCCCGGACAGTCCGTGGGTCACCGCGGTCGAGGTGGTCACCGTCGGCGGCTGGCTGCTGTCGACGATGCTCTACCACGAGCCGGTCGATCCGGTCGGCACCGCCGCGCTGGCGGTCCTCCTGTACGGCCACCACAGCACCAGTGCGCTGGCCGGCGCGCTACCGGTGTCCGCGCAGCTCGCCCCGGGCGTACTGGTGCGCTGGCTGCTGCGTACCGGAGTGGTGCTGATGGCCGCTGCGGTACTGATGACGGTGCTGGTGCTCCTTCTCCCGGCGACCGGGACCGCCCGTTCGGTGAGCGCGTTGCCGCTGCTCGGACTCTTCGCCGCGGTGGGTGCCGGGGTGCTGCTGGCGTACCTGCTGCACCGGCGGCGCTGACCGGCCGGGTGGCGTACGCAACTGCACGTTCACCCCGCCGTCCGGGGTTCGGCGGGCTACGGTCGAAGCGTGGGCACCCAACGGATCCTGATCGTCGGTGGTGGACATCTCGGTCTCTACTGCGCGTTGCGGCTGTCCGGTCGGATGCGGTCCGGCGAGGCGCAGATCACCGTGGTGGACCGGCACTCGCACATGACCTACCAGCCGTTCCTGCCGGAGGCGGCGGCCGGCAGCATCGAGCCGCGGCACGCGGTGATCCCGTTGCGGCGGGTTCTGCGGCACTGCCGGATCGTCGGTGGCAGCGTCACCCGCATCGACCACGCGCAGCGCACCGCCTGGGTGCAGCCGCTGATCGGTCCGCAGCGGGAGCTGCACTACGACCACATCGTGGTGGCGCCGGGTTCGGTGTCGCGGACCGTGCCGATCCCTGGCCTGGCGGAGCAGGCGGTCGGGTTCCAGAGCATCGGTGAGGCGATCTGGCTGCGTAACCGGGTGCTGGAGCGGCTCGATGTCGCGGCGGCCACCGACGATCCGGCGGTACGGGCCCGCGCCTTGACGTTCACCTTCATCGGCGGCGGGTACGCCGGCATCGAGGCGCTGGCCGAGTTGGAGGACATGTCCCGGGACGTGATCCGCTACTACCCGGAGCTGTCGATGTCGCAGATGCACTGGGTGCTGGTGGAGATGGCGGACCGGATCATGCCGGAGGTGGACCGGGATCTGGCCGAGTACACGGTGCGTGTGTTGCGCGAGCGAAACCTCGACGTACGGCTCAACACACGACTTGAGTCCTGTGTGGACGGTCATGTACGGCTCTCCGACGGTGCCGAGTTCGACTGCGACACGATCGCCTGGACGGCCGGGGTGAAGCCCAGCCCGATGCTGCACGACACCGATCTGCCGCTGGACGCCAAGGGTCGGGTCCGCTGCGCGCCGACGTTGCAGGTGGTCGACGAGCAGGGCACCGTACTGCCCGGGGCGTGGAGTGCCGGCGACAGCGCCGCCGTACCGGATCTGTCCAAGGACGACCCGGACGCACTGTGCGGGCCGACCGCCCAGCACGCGGTACGTCAGGCGCACCGGCTGGCCGACAACATCCTCGCGGTGCTGCGCGGTGGCCGGCCGGTCGACTACCGGCACACCTACGCCGGCAGCGTGGCCAGCCTCGGCCTGCACAAGGGTGTCGCGCAGATCTACGGGGTGAAGCTGCGCGGCTGGCCGGCCTGGTTCGCGCACCGTACCTACCACATGTCCCGGATACCGACCTTCAACCGCAAGGTACGGGTGGTCGCCGACTGGACCCTGGCGCTGTTCCTGCGCCGCGAGGCGGTGTCGCTCGGTGAACTGCACCAGCCGCGCAGCGGCTTCGAACGCGCCGCACGCTGAACGCCGCCCGGACGGCACGGTGGCCGCCCCCGTCACCCGGTGCCGTCGGCCATTCGGGCCAACCGGGGCAGCAGCCACGGGGCGATGATCCGCTGCACCGCCTCCGGGGTGAAGTGCAGCCCGTCGCTGCGTACCTGCATCGTGCCGATCCGCCCGGTGAACTTCCCGTCCGGGCAGATCAGCCGGTTCAGGTCCAGTACCGGCAGCCGGCGCGCGGCGCCGACCTTGTGCAGCAGCCGATTCCAGGCGTCGACCCGGTCCGGCTGGTCCTCCGGGTACAGCCCACCGTCGGGGCGTTCGGCGCGATGCGTGTACGGCGCGGTCAACAGCACCACCCGGCCGCCCCGGGACCCGACGACCGAGATCGCGGTGTCGAGCTGCCGACCGAGGTAGGCGTCGTAGCCGGGTTGGCCGACGTGCTGATAGCGTCCGTCCAGCTTGCGGTCCATCAGTTCCCAGCGGTCCAGCAGGATCACCGAGACGTCCGGATCGTCGCGGCCGACGGCGGCCCGCCACCGGGCGGCCCACCGGGTACAGCCCGGATAGTTGGTGTGCGGGCTGTCCAGCTCCAGGATCTCCGGCAGGGTGGAGATGCCGCACCCCTGCACGGCCCGGACGGTGACCGTCAGGCCCGGATGCGGTGGCAGGTAGGTACCCAACGTCCAGGCCACCGAGTCGCCGAAGATGCCGATCCGGGGCTGGTGGCCGGGACGGCGTCCGCGCCGGTGCACCGGCGCGACCGGTGGCGCTGAACCGCGCGGGACCACCACGGGACTGCCGTGCCCGCCGGCCGCCTGCACCGGTACGCCGCCCTGCGGTGCCGGGACCTGCGTGGACACCAGGATCGCGACGAGTACCCCGGCCATGCCGGCGAGCATCCCGGCCGGCGCCAGCCGCGAGCCGCGCGGCAGCAGCCGGCCGCGTCGGACCGGCAACTCCACCAGGTGGTACGACAGCGTCGCGACGAGCATCGTCGCCGCGCACCGCACCCCGAACAGCGGTAACCCGGTCAGCCCGGTACGGGCCGCGGTCAGGAAGACGAACAGCGGCCAGTGCCACAGGTACACCCCGTACGAGATGCGGCCCAGTGCCCGCAGCGGCGCCAGCGACAGCACCCGGGCCGTCGGTGAGTGTGGCGACAGGGTGGCGTGCGCGATGACCACCGCCACCGCGATGGCGACCGCGGTGAAACCGCCCCGGTACTGCCAGGCGGAATCCCCGGTCGCGTGCGTGCCGGCCCAGCCGAGTCCCAGCACGGCCAGTATGGTCAGCGCGCCGAGCAGCCGGTGCCGCCGGTCGCTGTCCGGTGCGGCGAGTCTGTCGCGCCAGCAGTACCGCGAGCCCGCAGCCGACCAGCAGCGCCACCGCCCGGCTGTCCGTTCCGTAGTAGGCCCGGTTGGCGTCGGTGGGGTGGTAGAGCAGCGCGGCCAGCCCGGTGGAGACGATGCCACCGATGGCGCAGGCGGTCAGCATCGCCCGCCGATTGCCCCGTAGCGCCACCACGACCAGGGGCCAGAGCAGGTAGAACTGCTCCTCGATCCCCAGCGACCAGGTGTGTTGCAGGGGTGAAGGGGCGGCGGTCTGGGCGAAGTAGTCGCTGCCCCGGAAGATCATCCGCCAGTTCGCCACGTACAGCAGCGCGGCCAGCGCGTCGCCGCGTACCGGTACCAGGTCGCCGGGTGCCAGCAGCCAGTGCGCTGCGATCACCACGGCGAGCAGCACCAGCAGCAGCGCGGGCAACAGCCGTCGGGCCCGCCGGCCCCAGAACGGGATCAGCCGGATCCGGCCGGTACGGGCCCGTTCGGCGATCAGCAGCGAGGTGATGAGGAAGCCGGAGAGGACGAAGAACGCGTCCACACCGAGGAATCCTCCGGGCAGGAAGGTCAGGCCGCCGTGGAAGACCAGTACGGCGGCGACCGCGACGGCCCGGATACCGTCGAGGGCGGGCCGGTGCGCGAATCCCGTCGGCGCGGCCGGCTTCGACAGTTCAGACATCCCCACCTCGCGGCATTCTGTAGTCTCCTGACTACAGTTGCTTCCTACTGGCGGGTAGTCTCCGACACCCCGGGAATCGCCCGACAACTCCCGGCACGCCGCTCGCAGAACTGACAAGGTGTGCTCATGGCGGATGTCCAACAGGTCGATGTGGTGGTGGTCGGGCTCGGTGTGGGCGGCGAGGAGGTCGGTGGCCGGTTGGCCGCGGCCGGCCTGTCCGTCGTCGGCGTCGAACGGCATCTGGTCGGCGGCGAATGCCCGTACTACGGCTGCATTCCGAGCAAGATGATGATCCGGTCGGCCAACCTGCTCGCCGAGGCACGACGGGTGCCCGGGATGGCGGGCGGGTCCGAGGTTCGTCCGGACTGGACCCCGGTGGCCCGTCGGGTCCGGGACGAGGCGACCGACAACTGGAACGACCAGGTCGCCGTGGACCGGTTCGTCGGCAAGGGCGGGCGCTTCATCCGCGGCCAGGCCCGGGTGACCGCACCCGACCAGGTGACCGTACGGCCGGTCGACGGCGGTCCGGAGCAGGTCTTCGCCGCCCGGCGCGCCGTCGTACTCGGCGCGGGCACCGCACCCAGCGCACCTCCGGTACCGGGTCTGCGGGACACGCCGTTCTGGACCAACCGGGACGCCGTCGCGGTGACCGAACTACCCGATTCGCTGCTCATCCTCGGCGGCGGCCCGATCGGCCTGGAATTCGCCCAGCTGTTCAGTCGCTTCGGGGTACACGTGAGCATCCTGGAGGCGGCCGACCGGCTGCTGTCGGTCGGCGAACCGGAGGCGTCCGAGCTGATCGAGCGGGTACTCACCCAGGAAGGGATCGAGGTACGCACCGGCACCGCGGCCCGGCAGATCGGCTACGACTGGCGCGGCTTCACCGTCACCCTGCCGGGCAACGCGCAGGTCACCGCGGGACGGCTGCTGGTGGCCGCCGGCCGGCGTACCGGTCTGGCCGAACTCGGTGTCGAAGCTGCCGGCCTGGACCCGGAGGCCCGGTTCGTCCCGGTCGACGAGCGGATGCGGGCCGGTGAGCGGCTCTACGCCGTCGGCGATGTCACCGAGCACGGCGGTTTCACCCATATGGCCATGTACCAGGCGGATGTGGCGGTACGGGAGATCCTCGGCGAGGGTGGCTGGTCCGCCGACTATCGCGCGGTGCCCCGGGTGACCTTCACCGACCCGGAGATCGGCTCGGTCGGCCTGACCGAGGCGCAGGCCCGCTCCGCCGGGATCACCGTCAAGGTCGGGGTCACCGACCTGGCCACGTCCGCCCGCGGCTTCATCCACAAGGCCGGCAACGACGGGCTGATCAAGCTGGTCGCCGACGCGGACCGGGAGGTGCTGGTCGGCGCCACGTCCGTGGGTCCCAGCGGCGGCGAGGTGCTGGCCGCGCTGACCCTGGCCATCCACGCGGAGGTCCCGCTGGCCCAGCTCGGCTCGCTGATCACCGCCTATCCGACGTTCCACCGGGCGATCCCGGCGGCACTCGCGGACCTGAGCTGACCCTGGCCCGGTGACCGATGACCGACCGTTCAGACATCGGATGAACATCACAGAGTGGGATCCGACAGTGATGGGCCGGCCACCGATACGGTGAATTCCAGCGCCCGGATGGTGGAAGAGGCAGACACGACCGCCTTAAAAGCGGTTGCCGCAAGGCGTGCGGGTTCGAGTCCCGCTCCGGGCACCTGACGACGTCCCCGCCGGTCAGTTCCGATACCGGCCCTGCCGGGCCCGATCGCCGCTGCCGGTGCTGGTCGAGGGCCGGTACGCTGGATGCGAGCGGTGGTCGGATCGGCTCCTGGTGGGACGGTCCGGGACACCGCCCCAGCCATGAGGAGGCGGCGTTGAAGAGCTCGAACCCGATGCTCAACCGCATGCTGCGCAGCGCGGTACGCGACCGGGTGCCGGCCGGCTCGTCCGGCCAGTACGGCTACCAGCAGCAGGGCTACGGACAGCAGGGCTACCAGGCCGGCGGTTACCAGCCCGGTTACCAGCAGCAGGGCTACCAGACCGGCTACCCGACGATGCCGGGCACGGTCGCGCCCGAAGTCCGTCCGATGACCCTGGACGACGTGGTGATCCGCACCCTGGGTCTGCTCGTACTGACCGGTGCGGTCGGCGCGGTCAGCTGGGTCGCGCTGCCCAAGGTCGGTCCGATCGCCGGTCTGCTGCTGGCCGTAGCGGCCATCGCCACGCTCGGCATCGCGCTGTTCTCCTGGTTCCGCCCGATCACCAACCCGGCCGTCATCTCCGCCTACGCGGTGGCCCAGGGCCTGCTGCTCGGCACGGTGAGCCGGGTCTTCGAGGCGTACTACCCGGGCATCGTGCTGCAGGCGGTGGTCGGCACGTTCGCGATCTTCGCCGGCATGACGGCGCTGTACAAGTTCAAGGTCGTACGGGCCACGCCGCGGCTGACCAAGTTCATCATCGGCGCGCTGATCGGCGTGGTGGTGCTGAGCTTCGTCAACCTGATCATGGCCGGCTTCGGCCACAACCCCGGCCTGATCCAGTACGGTCCGACCGGCAAGGTCAGCTGGCTGCCGATCGTGTTCACCCTGGTGTGCATCGGGGTCGGTGCGCTGTCGTTCGTACTCGACTTCGCCGCGGTCGAGGAGGGCGTACGCGCCGGCGCGCCGCTGCGCTACGCCTGGTTCTGCGCGTTCGGGCTGCTGGTCGGCCTGGTCTACCTGTACTGGCAGATCCTGCGGATGCTCGGCTACCTGCGGCGATGACCACCGGCGAGCTGGCCGGCGCGGTGCGCCGGCTGGTCACCGGCACCGCCCACTGGACTCCGGCGGCGTGGTCCGCGCCCGCCGCCGGACCGGCACGGCCCGCCGCAGCGGATCCGGCCGCCCGTGCCGAGGTCGTACACGACCTGGTGCAGCAGCTCGCCGACCTGGCGGCGGACGCCGAGACACTGCCGCACCGGCCGGTGCCCCGACTGGACAACGATCTGGCCCTGCCGGACCAGTTACGGGTGGTCGCCGCGGATCTGATGGCCGCCGGCCCGTCCGCGCTACAGCTCACCGCGGCGGACCGGGCGCTACGGGCCGCGCGCGACCAGCTGTGGCCATGACCGTACGGGACGGCTTCCGGCTCGAACCGCTGTCCGTCAGGGAACTTGCCGACTGGTCGGCGCTGGTACGCCGGAGGTTCGTCGAGCACCGGGTGGTCTCCGGTTCGATCCCGGCATCCGACGCGGGACCGCGGGTCGACGGCATCCTCGCCGGGTTGCTGCCCGACGGTACGGACACTCCGGACCACCATTTCCTCCGGGCCTGGCACGGCTCGACCGACGTGGGCCGGCTGTGGGTTCGGGTGCGGCCGGACACCGGCGAGGCGTTCCTGTTCGACGTGGCGCTGGAGCCCGGGATCGACCCGGCGGTCACCGGTCAGCAGCTGATCGGCGCGGTCGAGTCGTGGGCCGGCGAGCTCGGCGCGACGGAACTGCGGGTGAACGTGTTCTGCCACGACCTGCCCACGGTGTCGGCGATCGACGGGCGGGGCTTCCGGTTGGCCGTGACCCAGATGATCCGGCAGCTGGACGGGTCTCCGGACGGCGACGCCGCGGCCGGCCCGGTGGCGCTGCGAGCGATGACCCGGGCCGAGTACGAGGTCTTCCGCGCCGGCCAGGAGGCCGCCTACGCCGACGAGCTGGCGCGCTCCGGCACCGTACCGGCGGCCGAGGCCCGACAACGGGCGGACAGCGAGATGGCCGAGCTACTGCCGGAGGGCTGGGAGACTCCGGACCAGCTGCTCTACACCGGGTACGCGGGTGGTGTGCCGGTCGGATATCTGTGGCTGCAGGAGGAGACCGACTCCGCGGGACTGCACGCTTTCGTCTGCGACATCACCGTGTACGAGCAACTGCGCCGGCGGGGCCACGGCAGAGCGATGATGCGCGCCGCCGAGCGGATCTGCCGGCAACGCGGCGCGGTGGCGGTCCGGTTGGCGGTGTTCGGCTTCAACCACGGTGCCCGCGCGCTGTACGACCAGCTCGGCTACCGCGCCACCGAGGAACTGCGGTACAAGCCGCTCTGAGTGGATCCGGCCCTGCGGCGTTCCCGCCGCAGGGCCACGACAGGTCCGGGGTCAGGAGAGGCGTTCGACGACCATCGCCATGCCCTGACCGCCGCCGACGCACATGGTCTCCAGCCCGATCTGCTTGTCGTGCCAGGAGAGGTTGTTCAGCAGTGTGCCGGTGACCCGGGCGCCGGTCATCCCGAACGGGTGGCCGACCGCGATGGAGCCGCCGGACACGTTGAGTTTCTCCAGCGGTACGCCCAGCTGCCGGTACGACGGGATGACCTGAGCGGCGAACGCCTCGTTGATCTCCACCAGGTCCACATCGTCGATGGTCATCCCGGCGCGCGCCAGTGCCTGTCGGGACGCCTCGACCGGTCCGAGGCCCATGATCTCCGGGGACAGCGCCGAGACCCCGGTTGACACGATGCGGGCCAGCGGGGTGAGCCCGAGTTCCGCGGCCCGGGTGTCGCTCATGATCACCACGGCGGCGGCGCCGTCGTTGAGCGGGCAGCAGTTGCCGGCGGTGATCCGCCCGTCCGGCCGGAACACCGGCTTGAGTTCGGACACCTTCTCCAGGGTCGTACCGGCCCGGGGGCCGTCGTCGTGTTCGACCACCGTGCCGTCCGGGAGGGTGACCGGGGTGATCTCGCGGGCGAAGAAGCCCGCCTTGATGGCGGCCTCCGCGAGGTTCTGGCTGCGTACCCCGAACTCGTCCATGTCCTGCCGGCTGACCTGGTACGCCTCGGCGAGGTTCTCGGCGGTCTGGCCCATGGTCAGGTAGATGTCGGGCAGTTCGCCGTCGGCCCGCGGATCGCTCCAGTCGGGTTGGCCGCCTTCAGCGCGCCGGGCGGAACGTTGCCGCGCGGCGTCGAAACGCGGGTTCTGCCATCCACCACCGACCAGCGCCTGGGCCTCCTCCGGCAGCATGTCGGAGTTGCCGCGGGCGAACCGGGACACGCATTCGACCCCGGCGGACAGGAAGACGTCGCCCTCGCCGGCCTTGATGGCGTGGAAGGCCATCCGGGTGGTCTGCAGGCTCGACGCGCAGTAGCGGGCGACGGTGGCGCCGGGCAGGTTGTCGTAGCCGAGCAGGACGGCGACCACCCGAGCCAGATTGAATCCCTGCTCGCCGCCGGGCAGCCCGCAACCGAGGTAGAGATCGTCGATGGTGCCCGGGTCGAGTGCCGGGACCTTGTCCAGGGCCGCCCGTACGATGCTGGCGGCCAGGTCGTCGGACCGCAGGTCGCGCAGCGAGCCCTTCTGTGCCCGTCCGATCGGCGACCGCGCCGTTGCCACAATGACTGCTTCTGCCATGCCGGCATGTTACCGCCGGGTAGGCGGCGCGGGCCGCCGACGAGCAAAGTGTGGCGAGCTGCTCACCCCGCAGCGGGCGGCAGGGCCCCGTTTCAGCGGGTCGAGCCGTGCAGCGCGGCCACTGCCGGATAGAGGGCGTGCGCCCAGGTCCGGTAGCCGTCACCGGACGGATGGAAACCGTCCGGGCACAGCATCCCCGGGTCGGCGCGGAACACGGTGCCGGTCGCCGCACCCAGATCGACAGGTACGCCGCCGGCGGCCCGGGCCGCGCTGACCTGTGCCCGGCTCAGCCGGCGACCCAGGTAGCCGACGATCTCACGCAGCGGCTGCCCGATCGCCAGGCTCGCACCGAGCTCCGGGCAGGTGCCCACGACGACCGGGATGCGGGCGTCGCGCAGCTGGCGTACTGCGGCGGACAGTTCGGTGGCGGCCCGGCCAGGGCCGACCCCGTGGATCACGTCCTGGCAGCCGATCAGGATGACGACCAGGTCCGGCGGTGCGGCCAGCAGCGCGCGGGCGACCTGGGTGTGCAGGTCACCGGACCGGGCACCGGAGACCGCGGCACTGGTCAGCTCGACCCGTATGCCGGCAGCGGCGAGTTGTTCGGCGAGCTGACCCCCGACGGTCTGCTCCACCCGGTCCACCCCGACACCGGCGGCGGTGGAGTCGCCGAGCATCGCCAGCCGCAGCGTCGGCGCGTGGTCGGGTCCGAAGGTGGCGCGCATGCCGGGGCCGATCGCGGGCTGGGCGTACTGCCGGCCCATCGCCACGGCCGCCTCGATCGCCAGGACGGCACAGCTGGCCAGTATCCCGGCGGCGGTGGAGAACATCACCCCACGCCCGGCCAGTCGGGCCAATCGCGCTGCGTTCACGTTACGCACTCCCGTCCGGTTGCGGGTGTTCGGCGTGCCGTTGGGTCACACGCTAGCCGGTCACCGGGCAACTGGCCAGGACCGCTGGGCCCGGTGCCGGCGGGCTCAACGGTCGGCCACCGGTTCGGCGACCGCCGCCGGCGTGGCCGGTTGCGTGCTGCCCGGCCACGCGGCCAGGGAGCGTACCCGGCGGCGCAGCTGCGCCCATCGACCGGGACGGGAACTGCCCGGTGCGCCGGTGGTCACGCTGACCTCGGTACCGGCCCGTTCCGCGGCCGCCGCGGCCGCCCGGGACAGCGACCGGGTCATACCGACCTGGACCGGGCGTCGTTCGGGGCTGAGTTCGTCCGGGCTGCCCAGCACGCTGGCGACGGTCGGCAGCAGCGCAGCCGCGGCCTTCATGTATCCGGCCGGGGACGGGTGGAACCTGTCGGCGCTGAACATTTCCTCCGGCGAGGCCAGGAAGTCCGGTCCGAGCAGATCGCCCAGCGAGACCGTACGGCCGCCGGCCTGCACGGTGGCGATGGTCTGTGCGGCGGCCATCTCCCGGCTCCACCGCCGGGCGATCCAGCGCAGCGGCTGCTGGATCGGGCGGATGGTGCCCAGATCGGGGCAGGTGCCGACGACGACCTCGGCGCCGGATTCCCGCAACCGGGTGACGACCGTGGCCAGATGGCGTACCGCGACCGGTGGACGTACCACGTGGGTGACGTCGTTGCCGCCGATCAGGACGACCGCCAGATCGGGATTGAGTTCGCGGGCCTCGTTCAACTGTGGGTAGAGGTCGGAGCTGAGCGCGCCGACCACGGCGAGGCAGGTCAGCCGTACGGGCCGGTGCAGGGTGTCGGCGAGCCCGGTGGCCAGCAGCGCGCCCGGGGTCTGCCGGGGCAGGTCTGCGCCCATTCCGGCGGCGGACGAGTCGCCGAGCAGGGCCAGTCGGACCGGCTCGCCCGGATACTGGGTGCCGTAGTCGCCGCTGCAGTCCGGCGGGGGGATGTCCGGGACGCGGATCGCCCACCGGGCGAGTTTCGCCTCACCGACGAGCAGACCGGTTGCGACAGCGCCGAACACGCCGAGACTGCCGCCGCCGTAGACGGCGGCGGTGACGATCCTGCGGGCCCGCGAGGCACCACTCATACCAACCTCCACCTCGTGAGTGATCCACTCTCCACGCTATCCGGACAAGGCGAACGCGGCATGTCAGATACCCATCACTGCGCCGCATGTATCACGTCGGCATGGATCGTGTCCTCAGCCCTGACGGTCCGGGCCGGCGGCGGTGAGGGTGAGCCGGACCAGTACCCGACGTTCCCGCTGCATCGCTTCGCGGTAGTCGTCCCAGTCGGGGTGTTCTCCCACGCTGCGCCGGTAGTAGTCGACCAGCGGCTCCATCGCGTCGGGCAGGCTCAGTACGTCCACCGTGCCGGAGATCTGTATCCAGCGACCGAAGAACGCGTCGGGCAGTACGCACAGCCAGGCCCGCGGGTCGCGGCGCAGGTTACGCACCTTGTACGCGGTCTCCCGGGTGCTGATGACGGCCCGCCCGGCCTCGTCCACGGCGACCGAGACGGGACTGAGTTGTGGTGTGCTGTCACCCTTCATGGTGGCCAGCACCGCATGGTGCGAATCACGGAGTACGGCGCGGGCTTCGTCGAGGTCCATGTCTGTAGATCCTGCCCGGTTCCCGGCCGAACGGTGGTCCGGTCACGGCAATGCGCGAAGGTGTCCGGTTGGTCGGAGCGGGGTGGCCGGGGTCAAGGGTGCGCGCGGGGCGGAATCCGGGCACCATGGTGGTACGAGGAGGAGGTGGCCGATGGCGTCTGGTGCGCTGCAACGTCGTAACGGATTCGCGGCACTGGGTCGGGCGCTGTTCGCGAAGGGTGGCCCGGGGCTGGGGCGCCGGCTCGGTGCGCTGCCCAGACTGCTGGGTGCCCGTTTCCGCGGACAGTACAAGGATCTGAGCTGGGGTCGGCTGGTCGCGCTGGGCATCGGTGCGGTCTACATCATCTCCCCGGTGGACATCGTTCCGGAGGCGTTCTTCCTGGTCTTCGGCCTGGCCGATGACGGGGTGGTGCTCGCCTGGCTGGCTGGTGGGCTGCTGGACGAGGCGGAACGGTTCCTCGACTGGGAGTCCCGGGCGGCACCGAAGGTCGATGGACCCGACGATCTGAAGGTGGTCAGGGCCGACCGGAAGTGATCTCCTCGCGGACGGGTGCCGGTGACACCGGTGCTTCTTCGGGTTGTTCGACGGCGATGAAGAATCCCTTGACGGCGGGGCCGATGGCGCCGATCCGGTTCATCTTCTTGGGGACGACCCAGCCGCGGTAGGGCAGTTCGGTGTGGCCGTGTTCGTCGGGGGCGGCGAGTGGTTGGTGTACCTCGATGAACTGGCCGGAGGGCAGGCGTTTGATGATGCCGGTCTCGACGCCGTGGGCGAGGACCTCGCGGTCGTGTTGTTGCAGGCCCAGGGCGATGCGGTAGCCGATGTAGTAGGCCAGTGGTGGGATGATCAGGATGCCGATCCGGCCGGCCCAGGTCATCGCGTTGAGGCTGATGTTGAACTTGTCGGCGATCACGTCGTTGCCGCCGGACAGGGTCAGCACGAGGAAGAACGCCACCGCCATCGAGCCCAGACCGGTACGGGCCGGTACGTCGCGTGGGCGTTGCAGCAGGTTGTGGTGCGCGCGGTCCTTGCTGAACCGTTGTTCCAGGAACGGGTACAGCAGCCCGCCCAGCACCATCACGGTGGGCACCGGTACGGCGGCGAAGAACACCGCAGGCACCGTGTACCCGTGGCCGAACAGTGAGAATCTCAGTTCCCAGGCGGGGAAGAGCCGGACCAGGCCGTCGAGGAACATCACGTACCAGTCCGGCTGCGACGCCGAGGACACCACCGCGGCCTCGTACGGGCCGAACAGCCAGATCGGGTTGATCTGTACCAGCCCACCGAACAGCGCCAGCACCCCGAACACGACCATGAAGAAGCCGCCACCCTTGGCCGCGAACCCCGGGAACATCCGGTGACCGACCACATTGTGCTCGGTACGACCCGGCCCCGGCCACTGCGTGTGCTTCTGCTTCACCAGCAACGCCATGTGCACGGTGATCAGCAGCAGGATGATGCCGGGTACCAGGAAGACGTGCAGGATGTAGAAGCGTTCCAGGATCACGGTTCCCGGGAATTCCCCGCCGAACAGCGAGAACGACAGCCAGCTGCCGACCAGCGGGATGGACATGATGATGCCGTCGATGATGCGCAGCCCGGTGCCGGACAGCGCGTCGTCGGGCAGTGAGTAGCCGAGCAGGCCTTCGGCGAAGCCGAGCCAGAACAGCAGGAACCCGACCATCCAGTTCAACTCACGCGGCCGCCGGAACGCCCCGGTGAAGAACGTCCGCAGCATGTGCACCACGATCGCCGCCATGAACAGCAACGCCGCCCAGTGATGGATCTGCCGCAGGATCAACCCACCCCGCACATCGAACGACAGATCCAACGACGACGCGTACGCCTGCGACATCGTGATCCCACGCAACGGCACGTACGAACCGTGGTACACCACCTCGGTCGACGACGGCGTGAAGAACAACGCCAGGAACGTACCGGTCAACAACAGAATGATGAACGAGTACAACGCGATCTCGCCCAACATGAACGACCAGTGGTCCGGGAAGACCTTGTTGAACAATTTCCGCAACGGCCGGGCGCCGGCCAATCGCTGATCTGCCCAGTCCGCCGTACCCGCGATGCTCGGTCGGCGCCCTCCTTCTACCATAGGTAGAAGCTACTACATCATGTAGAAGTAGGGAAGTCCGAGGCCGTACCGGCCCGTCGTAAGCTTTCTGGGCAATCTCCGAACCGTGACGAGATCCCCACGGCTAGCGAAAGGCACAACGGCGTGCGTTACTACGACTCCGTCGTCGACCTCATCGGCGACACCCCGCTGGTACGGCTGCGCAACGTGATCAGCGAGCGCACCCAGGCCACGGTGCTGGCCAAGGTCGAGTACTTCAACCCCGGTGGCAGCGTGAAGGACCGCATCGCGGTACGCATGATCGATGCCGCCGAGGCCGCCGGCGAACTCAAGCCCGGCGGCACGATCGTCGAGCCGACCAGCGGAAACACCGGAGTCGGGCTGGCCATCGTGGCGCAGCAGCGCGGCTACCGGTGCGTGTTCGTCTGCCCGGACAAGGTCAGCGAGGACAAGATCAACGTGCTGCGGGCGTACGGTGCCGAGGTCGAGGTCTGCCCGACCGCGGTGGCGCCTGAGGACCCCCGGTCGTACTACAACGTCTCCGACCGGCTGGTCCGCGAGATCCCCGGCGCGTGGAAGCCCGACCAGTACTCCAACCCGAACAACCCGCGCTCGCACTACGAGACCACCGGCCCCGAACTGTGGACCCAGACCGACGGCCGGATCACCCACTTCGTCGCGGGTGTCGGCACCGGCGGGACGATCTCCGGCACCGGCCGCTACCTCAAGGAGATCTCCGACGGTGCGGTGAAGGTCATCGGCGCCGACCCGGAGGGTTCCGTCTACTCCGGTGGTTCCGGCCGGCCGTACCTGGTCGAGGGGGTCGGCGAGGACTTCTGGCCGAGCGCGTACGACCGGAGCGTGTGCGACGAGATCATCGCCGTCTCCGACTCCGACTCGTTCGACCTGACCCGCCGGTTGGCCCGCGAGGAGGGCCTACTGGTCGGTGGCTCCTGCGGGATGGCCGCGGTCGCGGCGCTGCGGGTCGCCGAACAGGCCGGCCCGGACGACGTGGTCGTGGTCCTGCTGCCCGACGGTGGCCGCGGCTACCTGTCGAAGATCTTCAACGACAACTGGATGGCGCACTACGGCTTCCTGACCGATGGGGGCGGCTCCGCCACCGTCGGTGACGCGCTCGCCGGCAAGGACGGCCGGCTGCCCGAACTGGTACACGTACACCCCACCGAGACGGTCCGCGACGCCATCGACATCCTGCGCGAGTACGGGGTCAGTCAGATGCCGGTGGTCAAGGCGGAGCCGCCGCTGGTCACCGCGGAGGTGATCGGCTCGGTCGCCGAACGCGACCTGCTGGACGCGCTGTTCACCGGCCGGGCGCACCTGCACGACCCGATCGAGGGGCACATGTCGGCGCCGCTGCCGATGATCGGGGCCGGCCAGCCGGTCGGTGCGGCGATCACCCTGCTGGAGGCTGACGGTGCGGCCCTGGTCCTCTACGACGGCAAGCCCAAGGGCGTACTGACCCGTCAGGACCTGCTGACCTACCTGTCCATCGGCTGATCCGATCCGGTCCGGCAGCATACGTGGGGTGCTGCCGGACGGTTGGCCGGAGCTCAGTCGGGCCGTGGACCTGTTCGCTCTGGTGTCGTTCCTGGCTCATCCACCGGAGCACCGGTACTTCCGGAAGGCGGTGCGGTTGCTGCGTTCCCGGCTGGCCGAGGATCTCCGACCGGATCGGCGTCGCTGAGCGCCAGCGCGTAGCCGAGCAGCGCGGGGTACGGCGGGAACCTGGCCTCGGAACTGGTTCCGTCGGGTTGCCAGCCGTGCTGCTCGTACAGTGCCCTGGCCCGATGGTTCTTCGACATCACCCACAGCCGGGCGATCCCGTGGCCGTCCTGCCGGATGCTGTCGACGGCCGCGGCGAGCAGCCTGCTGCCGACGCCGCGCCGCCAGTGCAACGGGTCAACGTAGAGGTGGGTGATCCGTTCGTCGTGTCGGCTGACGTAGCCGACCGGTCCGTCGTCGCCGACCGCGACGAGCACCTGCTCGGTACGGCTGGTCAGCATCCGCCAGCACAACTCGGCGATCTGCTGGTCCGGGAACGGGTACTGCTCCGGCGGGAACACATGCCCGTACGCCGCGATGGCCGCAGCACGCTGAAGGGTGAACAGATCCTGCGAGTCAGCGGGGGTCCCGGCACGTAGCCACATGCCCGGATCGTACTGCGGGCAGCGAAACGGGCCGGTCCACTGGGGAGCCGGCCCGTGTCAGCACGCCATGGTCAGGCACTCAGGTACGGGTTGTCCGAGTCGGTGTAGGTGGTCTCCTGGTAGCTGCCGTCCGACCCCTGCTCGACGGCGGTGTCGTACGAGCCGTCGCCGTTGGTGTCCGCTGCGGCGTAGTCGACCTGGCCGTCGTCGCCGACACTGGCGGTCACGTCGGCGGTGCCGTCGTGGTTGGTGTCCGCCTCGACGTAGTCGATGTTGCCGTCGTTGTCGGTGTCGATGCCCTGGTAGTCGGCGGTGCCGTCGTGGTTGGTGTCCACCAGGTACTCGGTGCCCTGCGACGTCTGGTCGACCTGGATGTCGTCCTGGCTGCCGTCACCGTCTACGTCGGCGTGGTACTCCTCCATCGGAGTTCTCCCTCGTGTTGTGGCTCTGCGTTGCTGTTGGACAAACCGTACCCGGCCGACGCGAGGCTCCTCATCCCGTCTTCGTGCCACTCGGCGGTGACCTTGTGGCCAAGATCGGTCACCGGATGCCGGATCCCGTCTGTCCTCTGTGGACATATGAGCGTGGCGGACTGCGCCCGGTGAGTGGACCCCGACAGCGTGGAGCCGTCGACGGCTGTCAGAATGATCAGGTAGCCACGTTCTGCGTGACTACGGACTACCAGCACAGTGGTGCCCCGGTCATGGCGCGAGCCGCAGCCGGGGCACCACTGCTGTGTGGACCCGGTGCGGCGCCCGGTACCGGCCGGTCCGCGCCGCGAGATCGGTGTCGTCACCGGTGGACCTGGCGGATGTGACAGAAAGTCACCGACGCTGGTGGGCCGCTCCCGCCGCGCTCAGCTGCCGGTGCTGGCCACCCCGATCGGACAGCTCATCCCGTTGGGGCCGTGATTGCAGTAGCCGTACGGGTTCTTGGCGTCCGACAGATATTGCTGGTGGTAGTCCTCGGCGTAGTAGAAGTCGGTGAGCGGGGTGATCTGCGTGGTGATCGCCCCGTGCCCCGCCTCGGCCACCACCGGGGCGAACGCCGTACGGCTGCGTTCGGCGGCGCTGGCCTGCTCCGGTGTGGTGGTGTAGACGGCGGAACGGTACTGGGTGCCGACGTCGTTGCCCTGCCGCATCCCCTGGGTGGGATCGTGGTTCTCCCAGAACGCCTTCAGCAGCGTCTCGTACGACACCTTCGCCGGGTCGTACACCACCTGCACGACCTCGGCATGCCCGGTGCCGCCGGAGCAGACCTCTTCGTAGCTCGGGTTCGGTGTGCTGCCACCGGCGTAGCCGGCCGCGGTGGAGTGGACGCCGGGGATCTGCCAGAAGATCCGTTCCGCGCCCCAGAAGCAGCCCATCCCGAACACCGCGACCTGGTAACCGTCCGGCCACGGTCCGCGCAGCGGCGTGTCGAGCACCACGTGGCGGTCGGCGACGGCCACCGGTTCGGCGCGGCCGGGCAGCGCCTGGTCCGGGGTGGGTACGGCGGACGAGCGACGGAACAGCGACACGGTGACCTCCGAAGCGTCGATTCAGCTAGCACAACGCCAGCCGGGGCAGGGGTGTTCCCGCCGGTCAGCCCAGTGCAGCCCGGATCCGGGCGGCATGGTCGGCCGCGTCGGCGTCGTCGGCGTACTTCGTCCGTGGCCAGAAGAACCCCCGCAACCCGTCCTTACGGTTGCGGGGAACCACATGAACGTGCAGGTGCGGCACGCTCTGGCTGACCCGGTTGTTCAGCGCGACGAAGCTGCCGGCGGCGGCGTACGCCTGCTCGACCGCGGCGGTGACCCGCTGCACCGCGGCGAACAGCGGCACCAGGGTGTCGGCCGGTACGTCGGTCAGCGTCTCCAGATGCCGCCGGGGGAGGACGAGGACATGCCCCTTGAACAAGGGACGGGTGTCCAGGAACCCGACCGTGTCGGGTTCGTCCAGCACATGCTGCGCCGCTACGGTGCCGGCCACGATCGCACAGAACACGCAATCACCCACAGCGAGCACCCTATGCGTAGTGTCGTTCCGTCCGGTCTCCCGGCGCGCGGACGGGTACCCGAACGGCCGGGCCGACGCCCTTTGCGCTGATGAAACCGGGCAGAAACCGGCATCTCATGCTCGACCACGACGAATGCCCAGTCAACGCGTTCCGGGTAGGAGTCGCGCCAGGTCCCTGGCCCTCCCGGCCGGACGGCTACGCTCGGCGGCATGACGCACAGTTTCGAGACTCTTGCCATCCATGCCGGGCAGGAGCCGGATCCCCGCACCGGCGCGGTGATCCCCCCGATCTTCGCCACCTCCACCTATGCCCAGGACGGCGTCGGGGGCACCCGGGAGGGGTACGAGTACAGCCGTACCCGCAACCCCACCCGGGTCGCCCTGGAGGAGTGCCTGACCGCGCTGGAGGACGGTCGGCACGGCTTCGCGTTCGCGTCCGGAATGGCCGCCGAGGACACCTTGTTGCGTGCCCTGTGCCAGCCCGGTGACCACGTGGTGATCCCGGACGATGCGTACGGCGGCACCTTCCGGCTGTTCAGCAAGGTCGCCCAGCGCTGGGGCCTGTCCTGGACCGCGGCCAAACTGTCCGATGTGGAGAGCGTACGGGCCGCGATGACCGACGCCACCAAGCTGGTCTGGTGCGAGACCCCGACCAACCCGCTGCTGTCGGTGGCCGACATTCCCGCGCTGGTGGAGGTGGCGCACGAACGCGGCGCCCGACTGGTGGTGGACAACACGTTCGCCTCGCCGTACCTGCAGCAGCCGCTGGTCCTTGGCACCGACGTGGTCGTGCACTCGACCACCAAGTACATCGGCGGGCACTCCGACGTGGTCGGTGGTGCGCTGATCGTCACCGACCGGGAACTGGCCGACACGCTGGCCTTCTACTCCAACTCGATGGGCGCGATCGCCGGCCCGTTCGACGCCTGGCTGACCCTGCGCGGCGCCAAGACGCTGTCCGTACGGATGGACCGGCACTGCGACAACGCCGAACGCATCGTCGACTACCTGACCGGGCACAAGGCCGTCTCCTCGGTGCTGTACCCGGGTCTGCCCGGACACCCCGGCCACGAGGTGGCCGCCAAGCAGATGCGCCGCTACGGCGGCATGGTCAGCTTCCGGCTCGCTGGTGGCGCCGACGCCGCCGTACGGGTCTGCGACCGGGCGAAGCTGTTCACCCTGGCCGAATCGCTGGGTGGGGTGGAGTCGCTGATCGAGCACCCTGGCCAGATGACGCACGCCAGCGCGGCCGGCTCGCCGCTGGAGGTGCCGGCGGACCTGGTACGCCTGTCGGTCGGCATCGAACACGTGGACGACCTGCTCGCCGACCTGGAGCAGGCGCTGGGCTGACCGGTACCCGTCGATGACGATGCGGCGACGCGTCGTCATCGACGGTCGTCCGGGCGTCGGCGTACCGCCCGCTACGTCCTGGTTCGGCGCACCTGGATAGCCTCTCCGGCCCAGGAACTGGCACGATGGAGCGTGCTGCCGGAGGGGGCGTCCATGGGTTGGGTCGGTGCGACGGCGACACAGATCGCCGAAGCGGTACGCCGCGGCGACAGCGCCGCAGGTGAGGTCGTCGACGAGCACCTGCGCTACCTGGCCGAGGTCGAGCCGACGCTGCACGCGTTCCGTACGGTGCGCACCGTACCGGCGCTCGGCGAGGCCGGCATCGTCGACGACCTGCCCGACCTTGGTGGCCTACCGCTGGCCGGGGTGCCGGTGGCGGTCAAGGAGAACGTCGCGGTGGCCGGTGAGCCGCTCGGTGCCGGGTCACCGGCGGCGAGCATGCCACCGGCCGAATCCGACCACGAGGTCGTACGCCGGCTGCGCGGCGCCGGCGCGGTCATCCTCGGCACCACCCGGATGCCGGAACTGGGCCTGTTCGCCGTCACCGACGACGAGACCGGGGTGACCCGCAACCCGTGGCAACTGGACCGCACCCCGGGTGGATCGTCCGGCGGCTCCGCCGCCGCGGTGGCCGCCGGAGTCGTACCGGTCGCGCACGGCAACGACGGCCTGGGCTCGCTGCGCATCCCGGCCGCCTGCTGCGGGCTGATCGGCTTCAAACCCGGCCAGGGGGTCGTACCGGCCGACATCGGTGAGACCGACTGGTTCGGCATGGTGGAGAACGGGATCCTCGCCACCACGGTCACCGACGCCGCGCTCGGGTTCTCCGTACTGGCCGACCAGATCGGTCGGCGGCCCGCCGAACCACCACGGCTGCGGATCGCGGTGTCGCTGCGTAGCCCGGTCGCCGGTGTCTTCCCCGACACCCCCGCACGGGAGGCGGTCGGCCGCGCCGCACGCTTCCTGGTCGGTGCCGGACACGACGCCCGGCGGGCCGACCCGCGCTATCCGCTGAGCCTGGTCAAGGCCACGATGGCGCGCTGGTTCGCCGCCGCGTACGCCGACGCCGAACAGTTCGGTCGTGACCAACTGCAGCCCCGCACCCGCCGGCACGCCGCGATCGGCTCGGTCGCGTTCGGCCGGGGCATGGTGCGCGAGGAGGACGCCGACCGCTGGCGGCGGGACTGCCTGGCCTTCTTCGACGACCACGACGTCCTGCTCACGCCGGTGCTCGCCGGCCCGCCGCCGCTGGCCCGGCAGTGGTCGGCCCGGGGCTGGGTGCGCAACGTCTGGACCTCCGTGCGGTACGCGCCGTACGCGGCACCGTGGAACGTGGCCGCGCTGCCGGCGCTGACCGTACCGGCCGGCATCCGACCCGACGGCCTGCCGGTCGGGGTGCAGCTCGTCGGGCCGCCGGGCAGCGAATGGCTGCTGCTCGCGGTGGCCGCCCAGCTGGAGGCGGCCGGCCCGTGGCAGCGCCGCCCGGACGGCTGGCCGCGCCCGCTGCCGGTCAGCTGAACGGCTGTACCACCATCAGCACCACGATCCCGATGAACAGCAGGGTGACCAGGCCCGCGCCGGCGGCCGTGCGGCCGTAGAGCGAGTCCAACTTCTGCTTGCTCGCCAGGTCGGTCGCGGTGGCCGTCAGGGTCGGCTCGGAGCGCAGCTGGGTGCCCTGCTCGCCGCCGGTACCGGACCCGGCCGGGAGCGCCGGTTCGGCCTTCTCGGCGTCGCTCGACTCCAGCGCCGGGTTCGGCTCGGCGTCCGGGGCCGCCCCGGCGACCGGCGGTGGCGTGGCACCGGACAGTCGATGGGTGTCCAGCACCCCCGCCTCGATCAGCTTCGACGCGCTCCGCAGACCGGGCACCACCAGCGCGAGCACCAGGATCAGGGCGATCACGTACAGAGTCATGGAGATGGTGATCCACGGGTCGCCCATGCCGAACCGCTCGGGCCTTACCCCGACGATCCCGAACCCGAGCACGAACACCAGCAGCGAACCGAGCCCGTAGATCATGGTCTGCCGGGCGGCGCCGGCCAGTGCCGCACCGTCGCGACGCCGGATCGACCGCAGCGCGGTCATCGGGATCATCGTCAACGGACCGATGAGCAGGACCGCGAACAGCACGTGCAGCGTCTTCAACAGCGTGAACATCTCCTGAGCGTACGTGTTCGGCATTCCGGCCTCCAGCGCAGGCGCATCGGGATAGCTTCCGCTCGTACCCGTTGTTAGTGGAGCGTTAGTGCTCGCCGAGGGCGGTGTTAGGGAAGCGCTACCGACCCTGGCCGGCGCGCCACGCACAGACCAGGGTGGGAGCCGTGCCCGACATCCTCTTCCTCGCCATGACCGTGGTCTTCTTCGGTCTTCTGGCGCTCCTCGTCAAAGGGGTCGAACGACTATGAGAATCGATGACGTCATTGCTCTCGTCATCGTGGTCGCCATGATCGCCTTCCTGGTCCGCGCGCTGCTGTTCCCGGAGAAGTGACGCCGGTGAATCCCACCCTCGCGGCGGTCCTGCAGGTCGCCCTGCTGATCGCGGTACTGGTCGTCACCCACCGACCGCTCGGCGGCTATCTGGCCCGCGTCTATACCGGCACCCGGCACCTACGGGTGGAAAAGGTGCTCTACCGGCTCACCGGGGTCGATCCGGCGGCCGAGCAACGCTGGCCGGTCTATCTGCGTAGCGTGTTCGCCTTCTCCGCGGTGTCGGTACTGCTGCTGTACGGCTTGCAGCGGCTGCAGCACTGGCTCCCGCTCTCGCTGGGGCGCGGCAACGTCGCACCCGACGTCTCCTGGAACACCGCGGTCAGCTTCGTGACCAACACCAACTGGCAGTCCTACTCCGGCGAACAGGTGATGGGTCATCTGGTCCAGATGGCCGGCCTCGCGGTGCAGAACTTCGTCTCCGCCGGTGTCGGCCTGGCGGTCGCCGTCGCGCTGATCCGGGGGCTGGCCCGCAGCCGTACCGATCAGCTCGGCAACTTCTGGGTCGACCTGACCCGTGGCACGCTGCGGGTCCTGCTGCCGCTGGCGTTCGTCGGGGCGATCGTACTGATCGGCTTCGGTGCGGTGCAGAACTTCGGCCACGGCCTGGACGCGCACACCCTCCAGGGCGCCACCCAGCACATCCCGGGCGGTCCGGTGGCCAGTCAGGAGTCGATCAAGGAACTCGGTACCAACGGTGGCGGCTTCTACAACGCCAACTCCGCGCACCCGTTCGAGAACCCGACCTCCTTCACCAACTGGTTCGAGATCCTGATGCTCCTGCTGATCCCGTTCGCGCTGCCGTACACGTTCGGCAAGATGGTCGGTGACCGGCGACAGGGGTACACGGTCGTCGCCGCGATGACGTTCATCTGGCTCGCCGCGGTGGTCGTGTCCGGACTGGTCGAGGCGCACCACGGCGGTGCGGCACCGCACGCGGCCGGCGCAGCCATGGAAGGCAAGGAGAGCCGCTTCGGGATCGCCGCATCCTCACTGTTCTCGGTGTCCACCACGATGACCTCGACAGGCGCGGTCGACTCGGCGCACGACTCGTACACCGCACTCGGCGGTGGAGTCGCCCTGTTCGACATGCACCTGGGCGAGATCACGCCCGGCGGCGTCGGATCCGGCCTGTACGGGATCCTGGTGACGGCCATCCTCGCGGTCTTCCTGGCCGGGCTGATGGTCGGCCGTACCCCGGAGTACCTGGGCAAGCGGATCGGCGCCCGGGAGATGAAACTCGTCGGCCTGTACATCCTGGTGATGCCGGCCGTGGTGCTGGTCTTCACCGGTATCGCCGCAGTGACCACGATGGGCACCTCGTCGATCCTCAACCCGGGGCCGCACGGGCTGTCGGAGATGTTGTACGCCTACACCTCCGCGGCCAACAACAACGGCAGCGCGTTCGCCGGACTGAATGCGAACACGCCGTTCTACAACATCACCACCGGTCTGTCGGTCCTACTCGGACGGTTCGTACCCATGGTCTTCGTACTCGCTCTGGCCGGCTCACTGGCCAAACAGAAGAAGTCCCCGGTCTCGGCGGGCACCATGCCGACGCACACGCCACTGTTCACCGCGCTGTTCGTCGGAGTGATCCTGGTCGTCGCCGGCCTGACGTTCCTGCCCGCGCTGGCGCTCGGCCCGTTGGCGGAGGGGTTGGCATGACCGGGCCGGAGGAACGTCCTGACCAGACAGTCGCATCTGGACAGTCCACAACAGGCAGTCACAGGCCGGCGCGGACCGCCGGCCGGGGCGGCGGACTGCTGGACCCGGCGACACTGGCCCGGTCGCTGCCCGCGGCACTGCGCAAGCTCGACCCACGCCACCTGGTCCGCAACCCGGTGATGTTCGTGGTCGAGGTGGGCTCGGTGGTCACCACCCTGCTCGCGGTCCTGCACCCCACGGTGTTCGCCTGGGTCATCGCGGCCTGGCTGTGGATCACCGTGATCTTCGCCAACCTGGCCGAGGCGGTCGCCGAGAGCCGCGGCAAGGCGCAGGCAGATTCGCTGCGCAGGGCCCGTACCGGGGTGACCGCCCGGCTGCTCGTGGACGGTTCCCCGGCGGCCGGTGGGCAACCTGCGGAGAAGACCGTTCCCGGCACCGAACTCACCGTCGGCGACCGGGTGGTCTGCGAGGCCGGGGACACCGTTCCCGGCGACGGCGAGGTCGTCGAGGGCATCGCCAGCGTGGACGAGTCGGCCATCACCGGTGAGTCGGCGCCGGTCATCCGGGAGGCCGGCGGGGACCGTTCCGCGGTCACCGGAGGTACCCGGGTGCTGTCCGACCGGATCGTCGTACGGATCACCACCCGTCCCGGAGAAACGTTCCTGGACAAGATGATCAGCCTCGTCGAAGGTGCGTCCCGGCAGAAGACGCCGAACGAGATTGCGCTGAACATCCTGCTGGCCGGCCTGACGATCATCTTCCTGCTGACCATCGCGGCACTGCAGCCGATGGCGGTCTACTCGCACACCCGGCAGAGCTTCGTCGTCCTGGTTGCGCTGCTGGTCTGCCTGATCCCGACCACCATCGGCGCGCTGCTGTCCGCGATCGGCATCGCCGGCATGGACCGGCTGGTGCAGCGCAACGTACTGGCGCTGTCCGGTCGGGCCGTCGAGGCCGCCGGGGACGTGTCCACGCTGCTGCTGGACAAGACCGGCACCATCACCCTGGGCGCCCGGCAGGCGTCCGGACTCGTACCGGTCGGGGACTGCGACGGCGCACAACTGGCCGAGGCGGCGCAGCTGGCCAGCCTCGCCGACGAGACGCCCGAGGGACGCTCGGTGGTGGTGCACGTCAAGGAGGAGTACGGGCTGCGCGGCCGGGAGGTCACCGACGCGCACTTCGTACCGTTCTCCGCGCAGACCCGGATGTCCGGAGTGGACCTGCCGGACGGCCGGCAGATCCGCAAGGGTGCCGCCGGTTCGGTACTGGCCTGGGTCAGCTCGCACGGCGGCGCGATCCCGGACGACACCGCCGGTACGGTCGACGCGATCTCCACCACCGGCGGTACGCCGCTGCTGGTGGCGGTGCGCGAGGAGACCGGTACGGCACGGGTTCTCGGCGTCATCCACCTCAAGGACGTGGTCAAGTCCGGCATGGCCGAACGGTTCGCCGAGCTGCGCCGGATGGGCATCCGTACCGTGATGATCACCGGGGACAACCCGGTGACCGCGCAGGCGATCGCCGGCGAGGCCGGCGTGGACGACTTCCTCGCCGAGGCGACACCGGAGGACAAGCTCGCCCTGATCCGCTCCGAACAGGAGGGCGGCAAGCTCGTCGCGATGACCGGTGACGGTACCAACGACGCGCCCGCGCTCGCCCAGGCCGACGTGGGCGTGGCGATGAACACCGGGACCATGGCGGCCAAGGAGGCCGGCAACATGGTCGACCTGGACTCCAATCCGACCAAGCTCATCGAGATCGTGGAGATCGGCAAGCAGTTGCTGATCACCCGGGGTGCGCTGACCACCTTCTCGGTGGCCAACGACGTGGCGAAGTACTTCGCGATCATCCCGGCCATGTTCGCCGCCGTGTTCCCCGGCCTGGACCGGCTGAACATCATGCACCTGCAGAGCCCGACCTCGGCGATCGTCTCCGCGGTCATCTTCAACGCGGTGATCATCGTGCTGCTGGTGCCGTTGGCGATGAAGGGCGTGCGCTACCGCGCCCGGTCGGCGGCCGCGCTGCTGCGCCGCAACGTACTGATCTACGGGCTCGGCGGCATCATCGTGCCGTTCGTCGGCATCAAGATCATCGACCTGGTCGTCTCGACCATCCCGGGATTGGGGTGAGGGCCATGCGTTCCGGTTGGCTCCGGCAGTACTGGGCGGCGCTACGCCTCCTGCTCGTCCTCACCGTGGTGCTGGGACTGGGTTACCCGGTGGCGGCCTGGGGTGCCGGTCAGCTCCTGTTCACGCACAGGGCCGACGGTTCGGCGGTCACCGCGCACGGCACCGTGGTCGGCTCGACGCTGATCGGGCAGCGCTTCACCGGCGCCCGGTGGTTCCATCCGCGGCCCTCCGCGGGCGACTACTCCGCCGGAGGTGACGGCAACGGCGGCAGCGGCGCCTCCAACCTCGGTCCGCAGAACCGGGACCTGGTCAGCGCGATCAGGACCCGCCGGGCGCAGGTAGCCCGGGAGAACGGGGTACCGGAGTCGGCGGTACCACCGGACGCGGTGACCGCCTCGGCCTCCGGCCTGGACCCGGGCATCTCACCGGCGTACGCCGGCATCCAGGTCGACCGGGTGGCGCGGGCCCGGGGACTCTCGGTCGCTCAGGTACGTGGCCTGGTCGACCGGTACACGGTGGGACGGACGCTCGGCTTCCTCGGCCAGCCGTACGTCAACGTGCTCCAGCTCAACCTGGCGGTCGACCGGGCCACCCCGGGCGGGCACTGACCGGCGCCGCTCCGTCCCCCTCCCAACCCCCCGGGGGACGGAGCGGCACCCAGGATCGACGAGTGAGGCAGGGCAGCATGGGGAACGTGGCACGCGGCACGTTACGGATCTACCTCGGCATGGCGCCCGGGGTCGGCAAGACGTACGCGATGCTGTCCGAAGGCCAGCGCGGCCGGGCCCGCGGCAAGGACGTGGTCATCGGCGTCGTGGAGACCCACGGCCGGCCCGCCACCGCCGAACTGCTGGAAGGGTTCGAGACCGTACCCCGCAGCACGATCCACTACCGCGGCGGCACCTTCACCGAGATGGACCTCGCCGCCGTGCTGGCCCGGCGCCCACAACTGGCCCTGGTCGACGAACTGGCACACACCAACGTGCCGGGCAGCCGCAACACCAAACGCTGGGAGGACGTCGAGGAGCTGCTCGCCGCCGGGATCAACGTGCTCACCACGGTCAACATCCAGCACCTGGAGTCGATGAACGACGTCATCGAACGGATCACCGGGGTGGCGCAGCGGGAACGTATCCCCGACTCGGTGGTGCGCGGCGCCAACCAGATCGAACTGGTGGACATGACGCCGGAGGCACTACGTCGCCGGATGGCGCACGGCAATGTCTACCCGTCGGAACGGGTGGACGCCGCGCTGGCCAACTACTTCCGCCCCGGGAACCTGATCGCGCTGCGGGAACTGGCCCTGCTGTGGCTGGCCGGGAGGGTGGACGAGGCGCTGCTGCGCTACCGGGAGGAACACCAGATCTCCACGACCTGGGAGACCCGGGAGCGCGTCCTGGTCGGCCTGACCGGCGGGCTGGAAGGCGACACGCTGATCCGCCGGGGCGCCCGGATCGCGGCCCGCGTCGGCGGTGGTGAGCTGCTGGCCGTACACATCAACCGTTCCGACGGGCTGCACGGGGCCAGCCCGGCCACCATCGCCGGGCAGCGCCGGCTGGTCGAGCAGCTTGGCGGCAGCTTCCACCAGGTGATGGGTGACGATCCGGCCGTGGCGATGCTGGACGTCGCACGGGCCGAGAACGCCACCCAGATCGTGCTCGGCGCGAGCCGGCGCGGCCGGATCGCCACGTTCCTCACCGGCGAAGGGGTGTCCGCCCGGGTGGTCCGGGAATCCGGGCCGATCGACGTGCATATCGTCACGCACGAGAAGGCCGGCCGTCGGGGCGGTCCCGGGCTGCCGGCACTGTCCGGCGGGCTCACCGCGCGTCGGCAGATCACCGGCGCACTCGTCGCACTGCCGATGCTGGCCGTACTCACCGGTGTGCTGGCCCTGCTGCGCGGACCGTTGACACTGGCCAGTGACCTGCTGCTGTACCTGCTGGTCGTGGTGGCGGTCGGGCTGATCGGCGGGATGTGGCCGGCGCTGGGCTGCGCCGTACTGGGTTCGATGCTGGTGAACGTCTTCTTCACCCCGCCGCGGTTCCGGATCACCATCGCCGAACGCAACAACGTGATCGCCCTGCTGGTGTTCCTGGCCGTGGCGGTGATGGTGAGCTGGGCGGTGTACCGGTCCGCCGAACGGGCCCGCCGGGCCGACCGGGCCGCCGCCGAGGCGCAGACCCTGGCGACCCTGGCCGGCGGCGTACTGCGGGCACAGCGCCGGCTGCCCGCACTGCTGGAGCAGATCCGCGAGACGTTCGGGCTGACCGGTGTGGCGCTGCTGGAACGCGACGACGGGAACTGGCGCACGGTGGAGGCGGTCGGGGAGCCCGTACCGCCCGGTCCGGCCGGCGCGGATGTCACCGTCGAGGTCGGCGAGCGGTTCGTACTGGCCGGCAACGGTCGGCTGCTGCCCGCCTCGGACCGCCGGGTACTCGACGCGTTCGCGGTCTACGCCACCGACGCACTGGAACGCGGCAGGCTACGCGAACGCGCCGCCGAGGCGGAGGAGCTGGCCGCCACGGACCGGATGCGTACCGCGTTGCTCCGCGCGGTCGGGCACGACCTGCGTTCCCCGTTGGCGTCGGCGAAGGCGGCGGTGTCCAGTCTGCGCGGGCACGACGTGACCTGGCGGGACGAGGACCGCGACGAGCTGCTGGCGACCGCCGACGAGTCGCTGGACCGGCTGCACCAACTGGTGGACAACCTGCTCGATCTGAGCCGCCTGCAGGTCGGTGCCCTGTCGGTGGTGCCGGCACCGACCGGGCCGGACGAGATCGCCATCCGGGCGGTGGATTCGCTCGGGCCACTGGCCCGGCGGGTCGAGGTACGGGTGCCCGACGGCCTGCCCGCCGTACTCGCCGACCCCGTACTGGCCGAGCGGGTGGTGGCGAACCTGACCGCCAACGCCGTACGGCACAGTGCCGGCGACACCCGCCCGCCGCTGGTGACGGCCAGCCAACTCGGTGAGGTGATCGAGCTGCGGGTGGTGGACCACGGCACGGGCGTACCGCCGGCGGACTGGGACCGGATCTTCACGCCGTTCCAGCGGCTCGACGACCGGGGCAGCGGGGTGGGCCTGGGACTGGCCCTGTCCCGCGGACTGGCCGAGGCGATGGGTGGCACCCTGGTACCCGACGAGACCCCGGGTGGCGGGCTGACCATGGTGTTCACTCTGCCGGTCGCGCCGGGTACGGACACCGCACCAGGGGATCTGAGCGCGCTCGGTCCGTCGGATCTGAGCTGACCGGAACGGGCGACGGGCGGACCATGCGGGTACTGGTGATCGACGACGAACCGCAGATCGTCCGCGCCCTGCGGATCAACCTGACGGCCCGGGGCTACGAGGTGCTGGTGGCCGGGGACGGGCGCAGCGCGCTGGCCGTTGCTGCACGGCACCGCCCGGACCTGGTCATCCTCGATCTGGGGCTGCCCGACATGGACGGCACCGAGGTGCTCGGTGGGTTGCGTGGCTGGACGGACGTGCCGGTGCTCGTACTGTCCGGCCGGACCGACTCGCTGGACAAGGTGCAGGCGCTGGACGCCGGCGCGGACGACTACGTGACCAAGCCGTTCGGAATGGACGAGCTGCTGGCCCGGATGCGCGCGGTGTCCCGCCGCTCGGTGCCGACCCGGTCCGAACCGCAGGTACCGCTGGGGTACTACGTGGTGGATCTGGCGGCCCGCCGGGTACTTGCCTCGTCCGGACCGTCGGACGGGTCGCCGGGCGGGTCGCCGCCCGATGATGTTGCGGCTGACCGCCCGGCCGAGGTGCGGCTCACCCCGACGGAGTGGCGGATGCTGGAGGTACTGATCCGGCATCCCGGTCAGTTGGTGACCAAACGGCAGCTGCTCGCCGAGGTGTGGGGCCCGGGTTATGAGCGGGAGGACAACTATCTGCGGCTGTACATGACCCAGCTGCGCCGCAAGTTGGAGCCCGAACCGCACCATCCGCGCCATCTGCTCACCGAGCCCGGTATGGGCTACCGTTTCCAGCCCTGACCGGTCCGTCCATCCGAACCTGTCCGTCCATATCGGACGGTCGCGTTCCTCGTGGTGGGACGCGGTCACCGTACCGGCACCCCGGCGCTGACCCGGTGGCAGCATCGCCGCCGTGAACAACTCCACCACCACGCTGGAACTGGTCGACCACGATGCCGTGGTGGCAGCCGGTGAACTGATGGACGGCGTGCTGCGCACCACCCCGCTGCAACCGGTACATCCGCTGTCCGAGGCGGTCGGCGGCCCGGTGTACCTCAAGTGTGAGCAGCTGCAGCACGGTGGCTCGTTCAAGGTCCGCGGTGCCTACCAGCGGATCGCCCGGCTCTCCGCAGCCGAACGTTCGCGCGGCGTGGTCGCCGCCAGTGCCGGCAACCACGCGCAGGGCGTCGCGCTGGCCGCCGGACTGCTCGGCGCGGACGCGACCGTCTTCATGCCCAGCGGTGCGCCGCTACCCAAGGTCGCCGCGACCGAAGGGTACGGCGCGCAGGTCGAACTGGTCGGTTCGACGGTGGAGGACGCGCTGCACGCGGCCCGCCGCTACGCCGAGCACACCGGCGCGGTGTTCGTGCACCCGTTCGACCATCCGGACGTGATCGCCGGCCAGGGCACCATCGGACTGGAGATCCTGCGTCAGTGCCCACAGGTACGGACCATCCTGGTCGGAGTGGGTGGCGGCGGACTGTTGGCCGGGGTGAGCGCCGCGGTCAAGCAGATCCGGCCCGAGGTCGAGGTGTACGGGGTGCAGGCGGCCGGTGCTGCGGCGTTCCCGCCCTCGCTGCGGGCCGGGCACCCGGTCACGCTGGACAGCTATGCGACGATCGCCGACGGCATCGCCGTCGGCCGGCCCGGTGAGCTGACCTTCGAACACGTCCGGGCCTACGCCGACGGCGTACTGACGGTCTCCGACGAGGAGCTGTCCCGGGCGCTGCTGATGCTGCTGGAACGCTGCAAGGTGGTCAGCGAACCGGCCGGCGCGGCCGGGGTCGCGGCGGTGCAGGCCGACCCGGGGCGCTTCACCGCACCCGTGGTGGCCGTCCTGTCCGGCGGCAACATCGACCCGTTGCTGCTGGTCAAGCAGATCGAGTACGGCCTGACCGCGGCCGGGCGCTACCTGCGTTTCACGGTGGTGTTCCCGGACCGGCCCGGTGTGCTGGCGGACATGCTGGCCGTACTGACCGAGCACCGGGTCAACATCCTCGACGTCCTGCACCAGCGGCGTGACGCCCGACTGTCGCTGGGCGAGGTGGCGGTGGACTTCTCGATGGAGACGCGGGGCAGCGCACACGCCGAACGGCTGCTCGGCGCGCTGCGTTCCGCCGGCTACGTACTGTCTTGACCGGTGTCGCTGTCCGGGGTCACGGTCTCCGGTGCCGGACCGGTGTAGACGGCGCGTGGTCGGAACCGGAACCGGTGCCGGTACTCCTCGATGGTGTGTCCGATCAGTCCGGCGCTGCGCCCGACCAGGAACACCGCCTCGGCCGCGCCGGCGGCCAGGCCGGCGCGGGCAGCCAGCAGCCCGAGCGCGAAGTCGACGTTGGGTGGTGGCCCGTCGTGCCGTCCGACCAGTGCGACCAGTTCCTCGGCGGCCGCGGCCAGCCGGTCCGCGCCGCCGGCCTCGTCGATCAATGTCCGTAGCGCGTCGCTGCGGGGGTCGCGCCGGGTGTACACGTGGTGGCCGAAACCCGGCACCGGGGTGGGGTCGGCCAGCCGGGCGGCGACCAGTTCGGCCGGCGAGCGTCCGGCCGCCAGTTCGGTCAGCAGCGACTCGACCTCGGTCACCGCACCACCGTGCAGTACGCCGCCCGCGGTGGCCAGGCCGGCCAGCACGGTGAGGTACGGGTCGGCCCAGACCGCGGCCGCCACCCGGGAGGCGAGTGCCGACGAGGCGAGTTCGTGGTCGGCGGTGAGGACCAGGGCGGCGTTGAGTGCCCGCAGTTGCGCGGGTTCCGGCACCGTGGGTGCCAGCGCTGCCCACAACCGGGCGGCGATCGTACGGTCGGTGGGTTCGTGTCGTCGGGGCAGGCAGTCGACCAGCGCCGCGATGAGTGCCCGTGCGGTGCTGACGACCGCGCCCGGTCGCCGGTCGTGGCGCAGTGGGTCGGTGCCGGCGATCACCGCGGCGGTGATCCGTAGCCGGTCGGCCGGCCGGATGTCCGGCGGCAGCGCCTGCTGGGCGCGGCGGCCGGCGGTCAGCGCGGCCGGCGTCGCTTCCCAGGGCGGCGAGGGCTGGCCGGGCGTCGGCGTGGTGCCGTCCCACAGCAGTGCGGCGACCTGCTCGTAGCTGGTGTCGCGGGCGAGTCGTACCGCGTCGTGGCCCCGGTAGTACAGCGCGCCGGTGGGTTCCAGCAGGGACAGTTCGGTGTCGAGGACCACATCGAGCGACCCGGCCCGGCCACCACGGCGGGTACGCGCGGCCAGCCGCTGTACCTCTGCCCGGTCGAACCGGGAACTGCGCCGGTCCGGTGCGGCGTGCCGGGTGAGCTGGCCACGGCTGACGTACGCATAGACCGTGGCGGCCTTGACGCCGAGCAGTTGGGCGGCCTGGCTGGTGCTGAGCCAGCGGGATTCGTCAGACACACCATGACTATATGTTGATGCTGTCAATATTGACACCATGCCAACCGGGACCGACGCTGGACCCATGACCCCTTCCCAGGCCCTGTCCCGCCGGTTCCGCTTCGGCGAGCAGGAGTTCGCCAGCTCGGCGCTGTACCAGAGGCTGTCCGGGATCGTCGCGGACGATCCGGAACTGCTCGACATCGCCGCGCACTGCCGGGCCGGTCAGCAGCCGACCAACCTGCTGTTCGCCGCCGTGCACTACCGGCTGCTCGGCGAGCCGGCGACCGGGCAGCGCTCCGGCCTGGCCGACTGGTACCCGTCCCTCGGCGGCACCCGGCACCCTCAGGACCCGGCGCTGGTGGCGGCCTTCACCGACTTCTGCCGCGCCGGGCGCCGCGAGCTCGTGGATCTCGTCGGACGTCGGTTGGTCCAGACCAACGTGGTGAAGCGATCCGCGGTACTGCGGGTCGGGCTGGCCGCGTTGGCGCCGATGCTGTCCGGTCGTCCGGTGACCTTCCTCGAGGTCGGTGCCAGCAGCGGCATCCATCTCGCCTTCGACCGGTACCGGTGCCGGATCGGCGACACCACCCTGGGGCCGGCCGGATCGCCGGTGCTGATCGAGTCCGAGTGGCGCTCCACCCTGCCGGTGCCGACCGCGGCGCCGACCATCGCGGACCGGCTCGGTGTCGACCTCAACCCGGTCGACCTCACCGATCCGGACGAGCGGCGCTGGCTGCAAGCGCTGGTCTGGCCGGAGAACGGTGCCCAGACCGTACTGCTCGACGCGGCCTGCCGCCTGGTCGCCGCCGCCCCGACCCGGATCGTTGCCGGTGACGCCGTACAGGTGCTGGCGCGGCTGGATGCCGAACTGTCGACCGACCGGCCGCTGGTGGTGTGGCACGCCGCCACCCGGGCGCATGTACCGGCCGACCGGGTGACTGCCTTCGACGCGGCGATCACCGCGCTGGCCCGCCGCCGCCCGCTGTGGACGCTGTCCCTGGAGACACCGGACGACGCGGACGAATGGCATGCGAGTCAAGGGTTCTGCTACGCACTGCAACTACGGGAAGGTGCGGGCGCGCAGCGCCGGTTGGCCGCCGTACACGGTCATGGGGAATGGATCGTGCCCCTGGACTGGCCGGCGGCCGGCGATCCTCAGGCGGCCCGGTAGCTGGGTCGACCCTCGCTGGGCATCAGCAACCACAGGATCGCGTAGATCAGGACCTGGCTGCCCGGCAGTGCCACCGACAGTACGAACAGCAGCCGCACCATTCCCACCGACCAACCGAACCGCTGCGCCAGGCCCGCGCACACCCCGGCGATCATGCGCCCCTCTTGGGGACGACTCAGTGCCGCCATCGAAGCCTCACTCCCCGGATCCCTTCGCACGGCCGTTGCGGCCGGCACGATCAACGCTACGCGCGGTGCCGTGTCCGGATCATCGCCGCGACGGATGATCCGGCACTGCCGGTCCCCTACGGGCAGCACCGGAACCGACCAGGGGGAGCGCCCCTGGCCCCGCTGGCCGAAACGGGTTCCGGCGCCGTGACCCGCGCAGAGCGGGCACGGCGCCGGAACCTTGGATCCGCGCGATCGGGCAGCACGATCCGTGCTGGGGGCGCAGGTGGCGCTCAGCCCTGGAACGGCTCGAAGTCGATGATGGTGACCCGGATATCCGCGCCGCTGGGCGCCGTGTAGCTCACCGTGTCACCCGACTTGTGGTCCAGGATCGCCCGGCCGAGAGCGGACTCGGGGCTGTACACGGTCAGGTCGGTGGTCGCCGCGACCTCCCGGGAACCGAGCAGGAACTTCTCGGTGTCGTCGGCGTCGTCGTCGAACTGGATCGTGACGACCGTGCCCGGCGCGATCGTGCTGCTGGTCGGGGCGCCGCCGACGCGTGCGTTGCGCAGCAGTTCCTGGAGGTAGCGGATCCGCCCCTCCATTTTGCTCTGCTCCTCACGGGCCGCGTGGTATCCACCGTTCTCCCGGAGGTCGCCTTCCTCGCGCCGTTCGTTGATCTCGGCGGCGATCTCCGGCCGCTTGGCGATGAGTTCGTCGAGCTCACCCTTGAGCCGGTCATGGGCGTCCTGGGACAGCCACGTCACAGGCGCTTCGCGGTCGGTCGTCGACACAGGCACTCCTTCGGGTTGCGATCCTCGCCGGCGCGTCGGCATGCCGACGCTGACTGCGAGTTTCCAAAGTTAGCAGCGGAGTACACCGGGGGGCGTACATCCCGCCAGGGACAGATTGCTGAGAGTCGGCCGCAGGTGTCCGCTCTGGTCAGCGACAGCGCCCGCGGCCAGGCATTTCATCTGCACTGCCTGGCGTGACCATGCTGACACGTTTTGTGGTCGCCTCGGCGTGGCGCGGTGTCCGGTGGCGTTGATCCCGGGCGCCGTGACGCCGGTGACGGCCCATCGACACCGCATGTCCGTCGTTGGTGACGGCGCTCATCAGTGCCAGGTTCAGCCCGCAGGGGACGGCATGCGGTGCCCGCCGGTGGCCGTACCGGCCCGGCGGGTGCATCGGCGTGGGTACGCCGAGCCGCATGCTGGTCATGAACAGTGTCCTCGCGATGGTGGGAAGGGCATCGGCAAGAATGGGGTTGGCCCATGCCGGCTGGCTCTTCCATCATGCCAAGGGCGCGCTCTACCCGCCGGTCAGCCGGCTGGATGCCATAGGTATGGGCTAAGTCACATCACGAGTACGAGGAGTCTCCGTGTCCGGTGATCTGCGCCTGATGGCGGTGCACGCACACCCCGACGACGAGTCCAGCAAGGGCGCTGCGGCAATGGCCCGTTATGTCAAGGAAGGTGTGGACGTACTGGTCGTCACCTGTACCGGCGGTGAGCGCGGTGATGTCCTCAACCCGAAGATGGATCGTCCCGAGGTCTGGCGCGACCTGCCGGCGATCCGCAGCCGGGAGATGGCCGCCGCCCGGGAGATCCTCGGCGTACGGCAGGCCTGGCTGGGTTTCGTGGACTCCGGCTACCTGAAGGACTACACCCCGCAGCGGGTGTCCGAACTGCCCGAGGACGCGTTCGCCCGCGAACCACTGGAGGTCGCGACAGCTCCGCTGGTACGGCTGATCCGCGAGTTCCGCCCGCAGGTGATCACCACCTACGACGAGGAGGGCGGCTACCCGCACGCGGACCACATCATGTGCCACAAGGTCAGCGTGGCCGCCTTCGACGCGGCCGGTGACCCGGACCGTTACCAGGAGTTCGGCGAGCCGTGGCAGCCGAAGAAGCTCTACTACAACATGGGTTTCAACCGCCAGCGCATGGAGGCGATCCACGAGGCGATGCTCGCCGCGGGAATGGAGTCGCCGTACGCCGAGGCGATGGAGAAGTGGGACTGGAGCCGGGACAAGAGCAGCAGGGTGACCACCCGCGTGCCGTGCGGCGAGTTCTTCGGTGTCCGCGACGACGCGCTGCGGGCGCACGCCACCCAGGTGGATCCGGACGGCGGATGGTTCCACGTGCCGCTGGAGGTGGCGCAGAAGACCTGGCCGACCGAGGACTTCGAGTTGGCCCGTTCGCTGGTGGAGTCCTCGTTGCCGGAGGACGACCTGTTCGCCGGACTGCGCTGACGGTGTTGCCTGCGGCTTGCTGGCCGCGCTGACGGTGTTGCCTGCGGCCGGTCCGTACGGTCGGTGCCGTACGGACCGCGTGGCATCACCGGGCGCCGCCTGGCGTACCGTTGATGCCGCTGGCCAGGGCTGTGCGGCGACGGGTCCATGCGGTACGGATGGGTCCCGAGGATTCGGGAGGTGTACGGAGTGGGGACGGGTGCTGTGCTCGCTACCGGTGAGCTGCTGGCCGGTGCGCCGTTGGCGCGCAACAACTTCGGTGACACCCAGTCCGGTGGGGTTGCCGGTCCGTTGGGTCTGCTGGTCATAGTGCTGCTGGCCATCGCGACCGTGCTACTCATCCGTAACATGAACCGTCGGTTACGCCGTCTGCCCGATCGGTTCGCGAGTCAGCAGGAATCTGACAAGGGGCTCCCGCTCGGCGCCGATTCACGGCAGGATCACTCACACCAGGATCAGCTGGACCGGGGTGAGGCAGTCGGTGACGACGAGGAGAACCGTCGGCCAGGTGCGACGGGCGGCGACGACCGCTAGCTCTGTGCTGCCCTGTGGTGGACACTCTGCGTCGGGTCATAGGCGCAGTGCGATAGATCGCAGCGTGTCCAATTTGTTGACCCTTCGGGTTTTTGTCCACTTGCGGTCATCGAACGGGTCACATCAGCCTCTCTCCCGATTCCCATTGATACCGGACATCTTTAACCTCCATCGGGAGAGGAGTCACTCTCCCTCTCTAGCCAACCGGGAGGGGGTGCGTCGGTCATGCGTGAGTGGGTATGGGGCTGAGCGTCGGATCAGCGGCCGGGGCGACCCGCCCCGGCCGGATCCGGCCCATCGGTGCTGCCGCCCCCAGGGCCCGCAGTCAACCGCTCCCTCGCTGGACGGTCAGTCGATGACCGGCCAGCGGGGTCCGTGGCGTACCCGTGACAAGGCGCGCACCGCGATCCCTACGGGGGACGCACGATCTGCCACGCGGGAACGGTGCCGCTCATGACCCGACCCGGCGCCGGCGTGGCCGGCATGTCCCTCACCCTGCGCATACTGATCGCCGTGGTCTGGACCGCAGGACTGGTCGTCGCCGGTGCGGCACTCGCCACCGCGGGGCACGCACCCCAGGCGTTCCGGTACCTGGCCGCCGTCGGACTGTTCGCGGTCACCCAGCTCACCCGTACCCAGATCCGGGTCGGCAGCGAGCACGTCATGCTCGCCTGGGGTGAGATCGCCCTGGTCATCGGCATGTGCCTGCTGCCGTGGCACTGGATGATCCCCGCCGTGCTGCTCGGCGTCCTGGTCGGTGGGCTGATCAGCGGACTGGACACGGTCAAGGCGTTCTTCAACGCAGCCGCCTGCACCTTGTCGGCATCCGTGGCGGTCGCCGTCGCGGGTCTTGTCGGCACGGTGTCCGCGGTACCCCCGCTCACCCCCCGCAGCATCAGTGCACTGGTCACCGCCGCCGCGGTGTACTGGCTGGTCACGGCTCTGTTCGTGATGCCGGCGGTCACCCTGGCGCACGGGGGCTGCCTGCGCACGGTGATGCTGCGCAGTCTCGGTACCAAACTGCTCATCCTGATCGGCAACATCGTGCTCGGGCTGCTGGCCGTCGGTCTGGGCCTCGCCGACTTCCGTTACCTCGCCTTCGCGCCACCACTGCTCTGGTTGCTGTACGAGACCTACCAGGCCCGGATGAAGGCGGGCGAGGAGCGGCGTGCCTGGCAGGAACTGGCGACCGCACTGCACGCGCTGAGCAAACTCGACGTACCGGCGGTCGCCGAGTCCGCCGTGACCGGTGCGCTGCGGCTGTTCTCCCCGGACGCCGTGGAACTCACCGTGCACCGACCCGAGCGCCCCGACCTGCACTACCGCGGGCGCCCAGGGTTGCCGTTGGCCTCGTCCGCCGGTGACAAGGCCGAGCCGGCACGCGACTGGGTCATCAGTCGTGGCGGTGCCAGCGACGCAAGAACCGGTACCGATCCGGAGACACTCGACGGCGACCTGCCGCCGGTCGTACAGACCCGCAGACTCACCCTCGGCACCGAATCGGTAGGGGAGTTCCGACTGCGGTTCCGTCGCCAGGTGAGCTTCGGTGCCCGCGACCAGCTGGCCTTCTCCGCCTTCGCCGACGCGCTGGCCGCGGCCCTGCACAATGCGGCCTCGCACAGCCAGCTCCTGGAGATGGCCGAACGCAAGGCGTACGAGGCGGACCACGACCTGCTCACCGGGCTGGCGAACCGCACCAGGCTGCTGGAGTACGGCGAGGACCTGCTGCGGCCCGACCCGGGTACCGCGGTGCGGCAGGTGGCCCTGCTGCTGCTGGATCTCCAGCACTTCTCCGACGTCAACGACACCCTCGGCCACAGTGCCGGCGATCAACTGCTCCGGGCCACCGCCCGTACCCTGGGTCGCCATGCACACGGTGCCGACCTGCTCGCCCGACTCGGCGGAGACGAGTTCGCACTGCTCATCGGCGGGCTGCCGGATACCTCCGAGGCCTGCGAGCACGCCGAACGGCGGGCCGGTGAACTGGCCGCGGCACTGACCGCACCGGTCGAGATCGCCGGTGTGGTGCTGTCCGTGGAGGCTTCGATCGGTGTGGTCACCGCACCGGTCGGCGGCTGCGTGATGGCCGAACTGCTGCGCCGCGCAGATGTCGCGGTCTCCCAGGCGAAACGCACCGGCCGTTCGATGGTGCGGTACGAGGCGGGCCGGGACGCTGCGAGTACCGACCGGCTGGCCCTGCTGGCCGAGTTCCGGGAGGCGCTGGCCGCCGACGACCAGCTCATCCTGCAACTGCAACCGGCCGTCGACCTGGCCTCCGGCGGCCCGACCGGCGTGGAGGCACTGGCCCGCTGGCGGCACCCGCGCCGCGGCATGCTCGGCCCCGGCGATTTCGTACCGGCGATCGAGCAGAGCGATCTGGTCGGCCCCTTCACCCGCTACGTACTGAACGTCGCGCTCGGCGTGATGGCCCGCTGGCATGCCGAGGGACTCGACGTACCCATCGCGGTGAACATGTCGGCACGCAGTCTGCTGGACCGACGACTACCCGCCGACGTGGCCGAACTGCTCGACAAGCACCGGATGCCACCGGACAAGCTGGTACTGGAGATCACCGAGACCGCGATGATGACCGAACTGGAGGTCATCGACGACGTACTGGCCGGCCTGCGGGACATCGGCGTACAGCTGTCCGTGGACGACTTCGGTACCGGCTACTCGTCACTGACCTTCCTGGCCCGGGTCGCCGTGGACGAGGTCAAGGTGGACCAGGAGTTCGTGGCCCGGATGGGTGACTCTCCGGAGGCAGCCGCGATCGTCCGCAGCACCGTCGAACTGGGCCGCGCCCTGGGGCTACGAGTGATCGCCGAGGGCGTGGAGACCGCCGACCAGAAGGCCGCGCTCGCCGCGATGGGATGCGAGGCCGCGCAGGGCTACCACTTCTTCCCACCGTTGGACGAGGACAAGGCCGGCCCGGAGCTGTGGAAACTGCGCCGCGCCGCCGAGGCCAGGGGTGCCCGGGTCATCCCGCTGACCGGCCGCGCGGCACACACCGACTAGCTCAGCTGGCTCCCAGATCGACGGTGACGGGGAAGGGCACGGCAGCACCGATCACGCCGGTGAACATCTCGCCGTCCCGATAGGCCATCGTTGCGGGATCGAGGACGTAGGTATAGATGATGGGGACACCGGTGGTCGCCTGCTCGATCCGCCAGTAGAACTGGATGCCCGCCTTGGCGTACTGGTCCACCTTCACGATCCGGTCGGTGGTTTCCGAGCCGGGCGACACCACCTCGACGACCAGGAGCACATGTTCGGGGCGCGTGGGCGCGAGATCGATGGTCTCCGCACGGTAGACCACGACGTCCGGACGGCGGTTGGTGAGAGGCACGTCCTGTAGCCGGACGTCGAAGTCCGTATCGGCGTTCCAGTCCGGGCCCGCCGCCGTGTCCAGGGCATTGGCCAGGATCCGGGCGAGTCGATTGTGCCGCTTGGACGCGCTCGGGCTCACAACGACCATTCCATCCACGATCTCGATGCCGGCACACTGCTCCTCGGACCAGGAGTCGTACTCCTCCGCGCTGATCGGCGTATGCATCCACGCGGGCGCCACCATCCCGGCGGTCATGGTGTACCTCCTTCGAGGAGCCTCGACAGGTCCGGCGCTGCTCGGCTCAGCCTACTGTCCGGTGGGTGCAGGAGACCGTGGCGTGGCAGGCTCGCGGGATGAACCACCTCACCGAGGCGACCTCGCCGTACCTGTTGCAGCACGCGGACAACCCGGTCGACTGGTGGGAGTGGGGTGGCGCGGCCTTCGACGAGGCGCGGCGCCGTGACGTACCTGTCCTGATCTCCGTCGGATACGCAGCGTGTCACTGGTGCCATGTGATGGCACACGAGTCGTTCGAGGATCCGCAGACCGCCGCGGTGGTCAACGAGCACACCGTGCCGGTCAAGGTCGACCGTGAGGAACGCCCGGACGTCGACGCGGTGTACATGACCGCGACGCAGGCCATGACCGGCCAGGGTGGCTGGCCGATGACGGTGTTCGCCACCCCGGACGGCGCTCCGTTCTGGTGCGGCACGTACGTGCCGAAGCCCCAGTTCACCGAGCTGGTGAAGGCGGTGGGCCGGGTCTGGCGGGAGCGCCGTGACGAGGTACTCGGTCAGAGCGATGCGGTGGTCGACGCGTTGCGGCGGGCCGCCGTACCGGCCGGTTCGGGTGCTCCGGTCACACCCGAACTGTTGGACGCCGCGGCGGCGCGACTGGCCCGCGAGCACGATCCGGTCGACGGCGGTTTCGGTGGCGCGCCGAAGTTCCCGCCGTCGATGGCGCTGCTGTTCCTGCTGCGCCACCATGCCCGTACCGGGGACGTACGCAGCCTGGAGATCGTCCGGCACACCGCCGGGCGGATGGCCCGCGGTGGCATGTACGACCAGTTGGCCGGTGGCTTCGCCCGCTATTCGGTGGACGGCACCTGGACGGTGCCGCACTTCGAGAAGATGCTGTACGACAACGCCCTGCTGCTGCGTGCCTACACCCATCTGTGGCGGGCCACCGGCGACCCGCTGGCCCGTCGGGTGGCCCGGGAGACGGCCGAGTTCCTGCTCGACGACCTGGCTACCGGGGGCGGCACGAGTGCTGGCGATGGTTTCGCTGCCTCCCTGGACGCCGACACCGACGGAGTGGAGGGCCTGACCTACGTCTGGACGCCGGAGCAGCTACGCGACGTGCTGGGCCCGCAGGATGGTGCCTGGGCCACCGAGCTGCTGCAGGTGACCGGCACCTTCGAGCACGGCACCAGCGTGCTGCAGTTGCCCGCCGACCCGGACGACCCGCAGCGCTGGGCGGCCCTGCGTACCCGGCTGCGCCGTGCCCGGGACCAGCGCCCGCAGCCGGCGTGTGACGACAAGGTGGTGACCGCCTGGAACGGTCTGGCGGTGACGGCGCTGGCCGAGTTCGCGGCGATCGGTACGGCCCTGGAACCCTCCGAGGTGCGGCTGGCCGACCGCGCCCTGAGCGCAGCGGTACGGGTGGGCCGTTTCCTGCTGGAGCACCACCTGGTGGACGGGCGGCTGCGGCGGGTGTCGCGGCACGGCCGGGTCGGTACGCCCGCGGGCGTGCTGGACGACCATGGCTGCCTGGCGCAGGCGTTCTGCACGCTGCACCAGGTGGACCGGCGGGGCGACCGGGGCGGCTGGTTGGCCGCGGCTGGTTCGGTGCTGGACACCGCGTTGGAGCGCTTCCGGGACGCCGACGGCGCCTGGTACGACACTGCCGACGACGCCGAGCGGCTGGTCAGCCGGCCTGCGGACCCCACCGATAACGCCACCCCGTCCGGACTGTCGGCGGTGGCGGAGGCGCTGGTCAGCTATGCCGCGCTGACCGGTTCGACCCGGCACCGGACGGCGGCGGAGCAGGCGGTGGCCGTACTGGCGCCGATCGTGTCGGATCATCCGCGGTTCGCCGGGCACACGCTGTGCGTGGCGGAGACGCTCGCGGCGGGCCCGTACCAGGTGGCCGTGGTGGGCGAGGGTGGGTCGGCGGATGCGTTGTACGCCGCGGCCTGGCGGTCCGGTTCGCCGGGGGCAGTCGTGGTCGCGGGGGAGTCCGACGAACCGGGTGTCCCGTTGCTGGCGGATCGTCCGCTGCTGGCCGGTGCACCCGCCGGGTACGTCTGCCGGGGTTTTGTCTGTGACCGCCCGGCCGCCGGCCCGGACGAGCTGACCGCCCAGTTGTCCAGGCATTGATCGTCGCCTCTGTCCTTTTCGGCGCTGGAGCCTGTTGGCATACCTGCGTTGCGGGTGCAATGCTGTAATCACAACAACAGCTGCAACGTCCTGGGGAGGAACGATGCGAGGAACCGGGCCCTGGGGGCCACACAGAGGATGGGGCCGGGGGCGCGGCGGGCAGCAGCCCGACCCGCCGTCGGCCGACGACGCGGCGGGCTGGGTGATCGGCCGGCTGCCAGACGAGTGGTTCGTCGAACCACCCACGGTCACCGTCGACCGCGACGAGGTCATGATCATCGGGCAGATCGAGCCACCGGACCTGCCGGCCGAGACCACCGAGGCCGACCGGGCCGCCGCCGAGCAGGGCCGGATCGCCCGGTTCCGCGAGGACACCCGGGATGCCCGGATCGGCGTCGCGCAGCAGCTCGAACACCGTTACCAGCGGCGCGCCAGCTGGGGCGCCGGCTGTGGTGGCAGCACCGAGATGTTCACCACCCAGTCCGTACCGGTGATGACCCGGCTGCGTCAGCCGGAACGGCAGGTGCTCGACACCCTGGTCGACTCCGGTGTGGCCCGGTCCCGCTCCGAGGCGCTCGCCTGGTGCGTACGCCTGGTCGGCGAGCATGCCGACTCGTGGCTGACCGAGCTGCGTGGCGCGATGACCAGCGTCGACGAAGTACGGCGCCGGGGCCCCGAGCTGGGTTGAGCGGCAACGGCCGGCCCACGTCCACGTGGGCCGGCCGCTGCCGGCTCCTGCTACCGGCCGGTGTAGGTGCTCGCCGTTTGCAACCGCATGCGGTCGGCGTACTCTGCCTAGCCGTGAGTCTGCGCAATCTCATCTATGGCCTGTACGAACGGCGACTGCGCGCGGGCCTGGCGGGGAAGCCGCTGCCACATCACGTCGCGGTCATCATCGACGGGAACCGTCGGTGGGCCAGAGCGATGGGATTCGACGACCCGAGCCGCGGCCATCTGGCCGGTGGTCGGAAGATCGAACAACTGCTCGGTTGGTGCGACGACGCCGGTATCGGACACGTCACCATCTACATGCTCTCCACCGACAACCTGAACCGACCTGTGGAACAGCTGGACCCGCTGCTGCGGGTGATCGAGACCGTGGTCACCGAGCTGGCCGCACCGGACCGGCCGTGGCGGCTGCACGTCGCCGGGGCACTGGACATCCTGCCGGCCCGTACCGCCGAGATCCTGAAAGCGGCCGAGGAGCAGACCGCCGCCCGGTCCGGCGGTGCCCGGGTCAACGTCGCCGTCGGCTACGGCGGCCGCCGGGAGATCGCCGACGCGGTCCGCTCCCTGCTCCAGCAGCACGCCGAGGCGGGCACCACGATCGAGGAACTGGCCGAGGTGCTCGATGTCGACCACATCGCCGAGCATCTCTACACGCGTGGACAGCCGGATCCGGACCTGATCATCCGTACCAGCGGCGAGCAGCGCCTGTCCGGATTCCTGACCTGGCAGAGCGCCCACTCGGAGTTCTACTTCTGCGAGGCGCACTGGCCGGAGTTCCGACGTACCGACTTTCTCCGCGCCCTGCGCTCGTACGCAAACCGGCAGCGACGGTACGGCAACTGACTGCAACGCCAGTTGCCTGTAGAACGACTGATGCCGTCGGCTACCTGCGGCGACGGTATTTACGGCGCGAAGGGGCCGGCGCGGCCGTACTGCGTCGAGGTGCTGGTTACCCGCTCGTAACAGGGCTGGCCGCGGCGGGAAACAGGGACAAACCCGGTTTGTCTTGGGCCGTACTACTGGCCGTGCCCGCGTTGGATCGCTAACGTCATGATCGTGGTGCGGGGTCGTCCCGGCCACCCGGGAGGCCCGGATGCGACATGCGTTGTCACTCCGGCCGGCACCCGGCCCGAGTGCGGGCGGGTACCGGCGGACACGGGATCAGGGGCGTGGAGGTGCGCGTCCCGACGGAGCATGCCAGTGACCACACGTCGTAGCACGCAAGCCCCCATCCCTGGTCGGCGCACCTACGTCCTGGACACCTCAGTGCTGCTGTCCGACCCGTCGGCGTTCCGGAGGTTCGAGGAGCACTCGGTGGTGCTCCCACTGGTTGTGATCGGTGAGTTGGAAGGGAAGCGACACCACCCCGAACTGGGCTGGTTCGCCCGGGAGGCCCTGCGTCTTCTGGACGACCTGCGCACCCGGTACGGGCGGCTGGACCAGCCGGTGCCGGTGAACGAGGCCGAGGGCACCGTGGTGGTGGAGCTGAACCATTCCGACCCCCAGGTGCTGCCCCCCGGGTTCCGTAACGACACCAACGACGCCCGGATCCTGTCCGTGGCGCTGGCGCTGCGGGCCGAAGGTCAGGACGTCACGCTCGTCACCAAGGACATGCCGCTGCGGGTGAAGGCCGCCTCGGTGGGGTTGCCGGCCGACGAGTACCGGCACGGCCAGGCGTCCGACCCCAGTTGGAGTGGGATGGCCGAGGCCGACCTGACCGAGGACGAGGCGAACGAGCTGTACGACGGGGCGCATCTGGACCTGCCCGCAGCCCGGGATCTGCCCTGTCACACCGGTCTGGTGCTCTCGTCCCCACGGGGTTCGGCGCTCGGCCGGCTGCGTCCGGACAAGCTCGTCCAACTGGTACGGGGCGACCGGGAGGCTTTCGGCCTGCATGGTCGGTCCGCCGAGCAGCGCATCGCACTGGATCTGCTGCTGGACAACGAGATCGGCATCGTGTCGATGGGCGGCCGGGCCGGTACGGGCAAGTCGGCGCTGGCGCTGTGCGCCGGTCTGGAACTGGTGATGGAGCGCCGGGCGCACAAGAAGGTCGTGGTGTTCCGGCCGTTGTACGCCGTCGGTGGTCAGGATCTGGGCTACCTGCCGGGCAGCGAGTCGGAGAAGATGTCGCCGTGGGCGCAGGCGGTCTTCGACACGCTCGGCGCGTTGACCTCGTCGCATGTGGTCGAGGAGGTCATGGACCGGGGTCTGCTGGAGGTACTGCCGCTGACCCACATCCGGGGACGTTCGCTGCACGACGCCTTCGTGATCGTGGATGAGGCGCAGTCACTGGAGCGTGGCGTGCTACTCACCGTGTTGTCCAGGATCGGTACGGGCTCCCGGGTGGTCCTCACGCATGATGTTGCGCAGCGTGACAATCTTCGGGTCGGTCGGTTCGACGGGGTGACCGCGGTGATCGAGACCTTGAAGGGTCATCCGCTCTTTGCACACGTGACACTGACCCGTTCTGAGCGGTCCAGGATCGCCGAGGTGGTGACGGATCTCCTAGAAGATCTCACGCCATAACGGGACATTTCATTACTGAGTGTGGTGCGTCGCCCGCTGATCCCTCTGTGGATCAGCGGGCGTTCCACTGTTTTTGGTGACTTTCCGTCGTACTGTAAATGCGGTGAGTCACCTGATTTACCACGGGCGGTGATGGTTGACACTATCTGTGGGCTCCGGGGTGGCGTGTCGCGTTCCGGTGGGTCAGGGTGATACGCCGAGCGTCGGTCGACTGGCCCTCACGGTCGCCGGCGTGGACCTGTCCCCGTTGAAGGGAACAACGCGTGAACCGGATCTGGACCAAGGTGTCGGTTCGGGTGTTCGCAGTCTTCGTCCTCGTGGTCGGCCTCGTCGCCGGTGCATACCTCGGGGTGAAGCGCACCAGCACCCCGCAGACCACACAGGCAGCCCAGTACCTCGGTGACCCGGTCGACCCGGTCGCCGACCAGCAGCAGCGCCGTCAGGCCATCGACGGCTACCGCCAGGAACACCTGCGCGAGGACGCCAGCCGTAGCGCCTCCCGCGACGCGCAGCGCAAGGCCGACGCCGGAGGCGAACACGCCGCCGCCGTCGCCCAGGACGCCGACGACGCCAAGAAGGCCGCCGAGGCCAAGAAGTCGTCGTCCGGCAGCAGCGACCCCGTCGGCCCCGTACCGACCTCGTGCAAGGAATACTCCGGCAACAAGGCCACCGGCTGCACCCTGCTGCTGGACGACGGGTTCGCCATCGACCAGATGGGCTGCCTGTCCCAACTCTGGGACCGGGAGAGCGGCTGGAACCCGCACGCCTCCAACCCGTCCGGCGCGTACGGCATCCCGCAGGCACTGCCCGGCGACAAGATGGCCGCCTACGGCGACGACTGGCAGGACAACGCCGCCACCCAGATCAAGTGGGGCCTCAGCTACATCAAGGGCAAATACTCCACACCGTGCGGCGCCTGGCAGCACTCCCAGGACACCGGCTGGTACTGAAATATGGCCTCTCTCGCCTGCGCTCGTTCAGCGAGCGAAGCGAGAGAGGCCGTGTTATGGGGCGGGCGGCGGTGGCGAGATGCTGGTAACAAGGAAGGGTGAGCATCAGGGGCGGTGCGTCGGTGGACGCGAGTCGGGCGCGGGCTGAGCAGCTGCGGTTCGGGACCGATGCGTTCTATGCGTCGATCGGGCGCGCTTTCCTGGCCATGTGCGCCTTCGTGCCGGTGCTGTGGGCCATCGAAGGACTCAACACCCTGCTGAGCAACGGGTTGGACCGCGTCGGTGGCATCAGGCCGCGCAGTCTGGCCGGCGTGGACGGGATCGTGTTCGCGCCGTTCCTGCACGCCAGTTTCCCGCACGTGCTGGCCAACAGCGTGCCGCTGCTGCTGCTCGGCACGTTCGTGATGGCCGGCCAGTTCAAGCGCTTCCTCCTGATCACCGCGTTCATCGCGGTGATCAGCGGCCTGTCGGTCTGGTTGTTCAGCCCGACCAACACGTTGACCGTCGGCGCCAGTGGCGTGATCTTCGGCTACCTGGGTTACCTGCTGCTGCGCGGCATCGTGGAGCGGCGCTGGTGGAGCCTGGGGGTGAGCGTACTGATGGGCCTGTTGTTCGGTTGGCAGTTGTCCGGCGTGCTACCGGGTGAACCGCAGGTGTCCTGGCAGGGCCACCTCGGTGGGTTCGTGGCCGGGCTGCTGGCCGCGATCCTGTTCCGGCAGCGGTCGGTCGGGCACCCGGCGCCCAGCCCGACCGGTCTGAGGGGGTCGAACGACCCCACCCTGACGTTGCCCGGCAACCGGGCGACCCCGGCCGACGAGAGCCCGACACTGCCCGATCTCGGCAGCACCAGCAAACTGCCGGGCGCCGCCACCTGACGTGGGCCGGCGGCCCGGGTGACCCCGGTCCACCGGCGCCGGCAGGAAGGTGGGTCAGAGTTCCTCGATGGGCATGCCGTCGAAGTCGACCATGGCGTACTCACGCAGCTTCTCCAGCCGGTGGTAGCCGTCGATCATCCGGATCGTGCCGCTCTTGGAGCGCATCACCATCGACTGGGTGGTGACGCCGCCCGAGCGGTACCGGACTCCGCGTAGCAGACCGCCGTCGGTCACTCCGGTCGCGGCGAAGAACGCGTTGTCGCCGGCGACCAGGTCGTCGGTGGACAGCACCCGGGACAGGTCGTGCCCGGCGTCCAGCGCCTTCTGCCGTTCCGCGTCGTCCTTCGGCCACAGCTTGGCCTGTAGCTCGCCACCCAGGCACTTCAGCGCGCACGCGGCGATGATGCCCTCGGGTGTGCCGCCGATGCCCATCAGTACGTCCACCCCGCTCTGTTCGCGGGCCGCGCTGATCGCCCCGGCCACGTCGCCGTCGGTGATGAACTGGATCCGCGCGCCGGTCTCGCGTACCTCGCTGACCAGCTTGTCGTGCCGGGGCCGGTCCAGGATGCAGACCGTCACGTCGGAGATGCTGGTGCGTTTCGTACGGGCGATCCGGCGCACGTTCTCCCGTACCGGCGCCTCGATGTCCACGACGCCCACACAGTCCGGGCCGACCGCCAGTTTGTCCATGTAGAACACCGCGGACGGGTCGAACATGGCGCCGCGTTCGGCGACCGCGAGTACGGCGAGGGCGTTGGGCATGCCCGCCGCCATCAGCGTCGTACCGTCCACCGGGTCGACCGCGACGTCGACCTCCGGCCCGGTGCCGTCACCGACCTGCTCGCCGTTGTACAGCATCGGCGCGTTGTCCTTCTCGCCCTCGCCGATGACCACCACACCACGCATCTGGATCGAGTTGATCAGCTGGCGCATCGCGTCGACGGCGGCGCCGTCGCCACCCTCCTTGTCGCCCCGGCCGACCCACCGGCCGGCCGCCATCGCCGCGGCCTCGGTGACCCGGACAAGCTCCAACGCCAGGTTGCGGTCGAGTACCTCGGCACGGCGGGTACCTGGTGACTGTTCGGACATGCTGCCCCCTCGCCAGATCGTCACGCGTAGCCAGAATCTTGGCAGAGACAGCCGCCGCGCGCCGCCGACCCGGCCATCTGGGACTGGTTCGTCTCACCCGTCGGCTGTTCCGGCGACCCCGCCATGGCCGCGGCCCGGCCGGTCGGCCACCATGGGGAGGTGGCGAGTGGTTCCAGAGGGGTGCCCCTCTACACCGACGACGACAACTCCGAACCGGGGTCCCAGGCCGGTACGCCGGCCCCGGCACGCCGCCGCCGCGGCGGCACCTGGCGGGACATGGTGTACTCGCTGGCGATCCTGATGGTTCCGGTGCTGATCGGGCTGGCCGTGTGGCACTACCTCACCTCGGACAAGCAGGTCAACACCGTCGACCCGGCGCCGGCGATCACCCGGGCGCAGCAGGCACACCACTTCCCGGTCGCGGTCCCCGCCCACCTGTCCGACGGATGGCGCGTCACCAGCGCGGCCACCAGTGGGAAGAGCGGCTCGCTGACCCTACGGATCGGCTACGTCACCCCGTCCGGCGGCTTCGCCCAGCTGGTGGAGAGCGATCAGGACTCCGCGGTGCTGTTGGCCGACGCGGTCTCGCACGGCGGCAGCCCGAACGGTGCGGTACGCATCGACGGCAAGGACTGGTCGCGCTACTCCGGCGACGGAAGCCGTACGGTGCTGGGCCTGCTCGAACCGCACCGCACCATCCTGGTCGTCGGGCAGGCGAAGGACCAGGAGCTACGCGACCTGGCCGGCTCGCTCTAGCCGGTCAGCCCTCGCGGGCCGCCCGCGCGGCGTCCAGGCGCTGCTTCGCACCGTCCAACCAGTGCTGGCAGATGTCGGCGAGTTTCTCGCCCCGTTCCCAGAGCGACAGCGATTCCTCCAGGGTGGTGCCGCCGGCCTCCAGGCGTTCCACCACCCGGGCCAGGTCGGCGCGGGCCTGCTCGTAGCTGACCGGCCCGTCCGGTTCACCCTCGGCCGGCGCTGCCGACCCGGAATCCTTGCTCATTTCCGTCACTGTACGCACGCCCCGTCACGCATCGTCGCGTACCTCGGCGGCGAGTTCACCACCGGCGACCCGCAGCCGCAGCCGGTCACCGGGCGCCACCTCGGCCGGGTCGCGTACCACCGCACCGTCCTCGGCGCGCTGTACGACCGCGTACCCGCGGTCCATCGTCGCGGCCGGTGACAGGCTGCGCAGCCGCGCCCGGGTGTGCGTCAGGTCACCGGTGGCGCGGTCGATCCGGTGGCCGAGGGTACGTCCTGCCCGGTCGCGCATTGCGACGATCTCCTCGTACCGGCCGGCGAGCAGCTGCCCCGGACGGGCCAGCACCGGGCGGGACCGCAGCCCGGCCAGCGCACGGTGCTCGTTGCCCAGAAAGTGGTCGACCGCCCGGTCCAGCCGGTGCCGGGCGGTCTCGATCAGCCGCCGCTCCTCGGCCAGATCCGGTACGACCCGCTTGCCGGCATCGGTCGGTGTCGAGCAACGCAGGTCGGCGACGAAGTCGACCAGCGGGGTGTCGGTCTCGTGCCCGATCGCGGACAGTACGGGCGTGCGGCAGGCGAACACCGCGCGACACAGCGCCTCGTCGGAGAACGGCAGCAGGTCCTCCACCCCTCCGCCGCCCCGGGCCAGCACGATCACGTCGACCTCGGGGTTCCGGTCGAGGCTGGCCAGCGCGTCGATGATCTGCGGTACGGCCGTCGGCCCCTGCACCGCCACGGTCACCGTCTCGAACGTCACCGCCGGCCAGCGGTTCGCCGCGTTCTCCCTTACGTCGCGTTCCGCGGCGCTGGCCCGGCCGGTGATCAGCCCGACCCGCCGGGGCAGGAACGGCGGCCGACGCTTGCGCGCCGGGTCGAACAGCCCCTCTGCGGCCAGCAGTTTCTTCAACCGTTCGAGCCGGGCCAGCAGTTCGCCGAGCCCGACGTGGCGCAGCTCGTCGGCGCGCAGCGACAGGCTGCCCCGGCCGGCGTAGAACTCGGGCTTGGCGTGTACGAGGACCCGGGAGCCTTCCCGCAGCGGCGGGTCGCATTCGTCGAAGGTGGCCCGGTGGCAGGTGACCGACAGACTCATCTCCGCCGATGGGTCACGTAGCGTCAGGAACACCAGGTTCGCGCCCGGGCGGCGGCTGACCTGCGCCACCTGCCCGTCGACCCAGATCCAGCCGAGCCGGGCGATCCAGGCGCCGATCTTCTGGCTGACCACCCGGACCGGCCACGGTTCCTCCGGGCTGGTCCGGCCGGCGCCGGCTGCGGGGCTGACTGCGGGTTCGGCCACCGGCCCAGCGTACGGAATCGCCCAGGTCGCGCTGCGTACAGTGCGCCGTGTCACGGATGTCCCGGTTGGCGGCAGCCCCCTGGTGGCCCCCGTACCATGGCTGGTGTGACGAAGCCTGCGTTGGACACTGATCAGCCGGTCAAGCGGGTCCTGCTGGCCCGGCCGCGAGGTTACTGCGCCGGGGTGGACCGGGCCGTCGAAACGGTCGAACGCGCGCTGGAGCTCTACGGCGCGCCGATCTACGTACGCAAGCAGATCGTGCACAACCGGCACGTGGTGGAGACCCTGGAACGCAAGGGTGCGATCTTCGTCGAGGAGAACGCCGAGGTGCCCGAGGGTGCGACGGTGATCTTCTCCGCCCACGGCGTGGCGCCCGTCGTGCACGAGCAGGCCCGCGAACGCAACCTGCGGGCCATCGACGCGACCTGTCCGCTGGTCACCAAGGTGCACCAGGAGGCCCGCCGGTACGCCAAGGACGACTACGACATCCTGCTCATCGGTCATGAGGGGCACGAGGAGGTCGTCGGCACCAGCGGCGAGGCGCCCGAGCACGTCACCCTGGTGGACGGGCCGGACGGCGCGGCGGACGTGACCGTACGGGATCCGAACCGGGTGGTGTGGCTGTCCCAGACCACCCTGTCGGTGGACGAGACGCTGGAGACCGTGGACCGGCTCCGGCAGCGTTTCCCGCTGCTGCAGTCGCCGCCATCGGACGACATCTGCTACGCCACCCAGAACCGTCAGCAGGTGGTCAAGCAGATCGCCGCCGACTGCGACGTACTGATCGTGGTGGGTTCCCGCAACTCGTCCAACTCGGTACGACTGCGTGAGGTGGCGCTGGAGGCCGGCGCCCGCGCCGCGTACCTGGTCGACTTCGCCTCGGAGATCGACGACGGCTGGCTGACCGACGCCCGTACGGTCGGGCTCACCTCCGGCGCCTCGGTACCGGAGGAACTGGTCGAGCAGGTCACCGCGTATCTGGCCGAGCGCGGATTCGGCACCGTCGAGGAGATCACCACGGTGCGGGAGAACCTGACGTTCGCGCTGCCCCGGGAGATCAAGCGCGACCTGGCCGCCCGCGCCGCCGCCGGTTCCTGACCGACCTCGCTACGGGTCGGCCCACGCCGTCCCGTCGATGAGTCATGCCGCGACATTCCGGCGCCGTGTTGCCGGCGCCGGTCAGGTCGTGGCTTCCCGGCGGGACTGCTGGCGGGGCTCCGGGCTGGCCGTGACGGTCTCGTGCCCCGGGATACTGCGGGACAGGTCGTCGAACGCGACCAGCGCGGACTGTTCGCTGGCCACCAGTTCCGGTGCCTGCAGCTGCCGGCCGGCCAGCTCCACCTGCGGCGGCGCCGCCAACGCCTCGGCGACCTCGGCCTCACCGGCCAGCCCCAGATCGGCGAACTTGCGCGCCGTCACCAGCACCCGGCTCTCCAACGAGCCCACCGTCTTGTTGTACGCGGTCACCGCCCCGGACAGGGCACCGCCGAGCTTCGCGACATGGCTGCCCATCGTGGCCAGCCGCCCGTACAGTTCCTTGCCCAGCCGGTGCACCTCGGCGGCGTTGGCGGCCAATGCGTCCTGCCGCCACGCGTACGCCACAGTGCGTAGCAGTGCGATCAGCGTGGCCGGGGTGGCGATCACGACATTGCGCGCGAACCCGTGCTCCAGCAGCGTCGGGTCCCGCTGCAATGCGGCATCCAGGAAGGTGTCCGCCGGTACGAAGAGCACCACGAACTCCGGCGTGGTCTCGAACGCCGACCAGTATGTCTTGCCGGCCAGCTGGTCGACGTGTCCGCGCAGGTGCCGGGCGTGCGCGTCCAGCCGAGCGTTGCGGGTCGGCTCGTCGCGCGCCTCCATCGCCTCCAGGTAGCCGGTGAACGGTGCCTTCGCGTCCACCACCACCTGCTTGCCGCCGGCCAACCGCACCACCAGGTCGGGCCGTACGCCGCCGGCGTCGGTGCTGGCGCTGACCTGTTCGTCGAAGTCGCAGTGCTCCACCAGCCCGGCCGCCTCCACGATGCGGCGCAGCTGATGCTCGCCCCACCGGCCGCGTACCTGCGGGGCGCGCAGCGCGGCGACCAGTTGCCCGGTCTGGGTGCGCAACTGGTCGGAGGTGCCGGCCACCTCACGCAGCTGGGTGCGCAGCTCGGCGTACGCACCGACCCGGGTGCGTTCCATCTCGCCGATCTCCCGCTCGTAGCGGGCCAGACTGTCACGCAGCGGGCCGACCAGCGTGCTCAGCGTCTCGCTCTGTTCCCGCGCGGCATCGTGCGTCAACGAGCGCAGGGACTGCTCCAGCCGCTGTTCGCCGGCCTGCGCCGCGGCCAACCGTTCCTGCAGCCGCGCACTGTCGACGGCGGCACGGGACCGGGCGTGCAGGACGCCGATCGCGATGCCGGCGGCGAGACAGATCAGCGCGACCAGAAAGGTGACGGCGACGTCCATGACGTCGAGCATGCCCGGTTCGTACGACAAATTCACGGAACCGGAAACACCCGCGCGTCCCGACATACCGGACAACCGGGTCCGGCTGACAGGCAGGAAGGTGTCGCGAGCAGGTACCGTCGATACATGCTCACGGCTGTTCTGGTGATTGTCCTGGTGCTCCTCGTCGGCGGCGGCCTGTTCGTCTGGGTACGCAGCAGCCGGCAGCGGGCCGAACAGGCACTCGGTGACGCGCGCGCCGACGCGCAGCGGTGGTACGAGCGGCTCGGCGGCCAGGTGATGAACCTTGTCGCCAACGACGACGCCGCGGTCAAGCAGGCCCTGGTGGACGCCGGTGAGCGCTACAACGCCGCCGGCAGCCAGCTCGACCAGGCCAAGACCACCAAGCAGTTCGAACTGGCCGGGCACACCGCGCTGGAAGGCCTCTACTACGTACGGGCCGCCCGCACCGCGATGGACCTCGACCCGGGCCCGGACCTGCCGCCGATGCCGGGGCAGCGCACCGCCGGCGCGCTCACCCAGGAACGCGAGGTCACCGTCGAGGGCCGCGAATACCGCGCCCGGCCCGGTGCCGCCGAGGACACGCCCTACTACTACCCGGGCGGCATGGTCAGCGGCCGGCCGGTGCCCTCCGGCTGGTACTCCGAGCCGTGGTGGAAGACCGCGCTGGTGGCCGGCGCCGCCGGGGTGGGCACCGCGATGCTGTTCAACGCCTTCATGAGCCCCGGTTTCGGCGGCTACGGCGGCGGTTTCGACGGCGGCTACGACGCCGGGTTCGCCGACGGGGCCGACTACGGCGACAACGACGGCGACGGGTTCGACGGCGGTGGCGACGGCGGTGGCTTCTTCGACGGCGGCGACTTCGGTGGCGACTTCGGCGGTGGCGATTTCGGCGGCTGACCCGCCACGTTTCAGTCGGTCTTCGGTTTACGCCGCTTCCGCTTGACCTCCACGCCGCCCATGAAGGCGAAGCCGGTGATCCGTACGACCGGTCCGGTGCCGTCACCGGGACCCGTCGCCGCGTCGTCGAAGCCACCCATCAGACCGAAACCCTCGACCCGTACGTCCAGCTCGTCGGGAACCAGGATCTCCACACCGCCCATCATCGCGTAGGCGTGGATGGTGACCTCCTGGGCGGCGAACCGGGCCTCCCGCAGGTCCAGTACGACGCCACCCAGGAAGGCGACCGCCACCTGGTTGCGGGGGACCAGCCAGTTGCCCCGCCGGCTCGGCCCGGACATGACCCCGACCACGACCTTCGTGTCGTCCTGGTCATGCCCGGTCTCCACCGGGCTCCGGGAGGCCGGGCGCTGCTCGCCGACCGGTACGACGGTGCCGGCGGCGAAGCCCGGCAGGTCGGCCAGCACCGGTTCCAGCTCGCCGTACGTACGCGCGGCGTACACGATGTCCAACCGCTCCTGCATCTCGTCCAGGGTCAGCCGGCCATCGCCAGCTGCCTCGTGCAGGATCTGCGCGACGCGCTCCCGGTCCGCGTCGGAGGCGCGCAGCCTTCCCCTTGCCGGTCCCTCTGCATCAGTCACGCCTGAAAGACTAGACAGATCCCACCAATCCGCGCCCGCATGGTTCCAGAACCCTCCGGCCACATGTCGCGAACGGATCCCGGTTCTCCTCTGTCATCCGTCCCGTCGGATCACCAGCCCCTCGACCCGTACGAACACAGACCGTTCGATTCGCCTGTCCTCGTCGGCTTCCCATCCGTGCAGATAGACCCATCCCGGTTCGGACGATGGGCGGATGGCGATCACCCGGAACCAGGTCGGCTCTTCTGCGTAGAGTGCTGTGGCTGCACGTGAAAGCCAGGCCAGGTCGCCACCCCGCGGGTAGACGCCGCTGACCGATCCCTGCTGCCTCGTCGTGTTCATGACAGACCGGTTCCGGCCTTATCGCCCTGGCGAAGGGGAGCGCGTACCGCTGTGGCACGCCCGGCACACCACCGCTCCGCCAATTCCAGCGCGACCCTGTACGAATCCTGTACGGGTTCCCGCCGCTTCTGCCATCTGGTCCAGATCATGGCGCCACCCCTCGTGGGAATTGAACAATAAGTGATGATGACGCTACGATCAGAGCGCTCTGATGCCGACTGACCGGCGGTATGCGTTAGCCGGTGCCCTGGCCAGCGGACAGCTACAGGGAGCGCAAAGGCTGACTGCCGGTACACGTGGGGCAGGAGATCGACATTGAGTAGGCCGCGCCGAGGTGTCATCACCGGCTATCTGTTCAAGCTGCTGCGGGAATCGATTCCGTTGAGTCAGGAAGTACTCGCGGAACGGCTGGGGGTGGACCGCGGCACGGTCCAGGGTTGGGAGTCAGGCCGTCGATCACTCGTCGCGATAGCCCATGGACAAACTTTGGCCCTGCGGCACCAACTCGCCCGATTAGGCGCCAGCACGACACTCATCGGCGCGATCGGCCACGCCGTGGAGGCCGACCACCTCATCGGCCAGGTCCTCGACCAGGATCCGACCGGTGATCTGGACACCCATCCGCTCGGTTGGTCGGTCATGGGACACGCCGTGACCGACATGGTCAGTTGGGCGGTTTCCGGTGCCGTCCCACGCCTGGTGAAGCAATCCCGACTCCACAATGCTGGGCGGCGCGGCCCGGTCCCTATGGGACCTGGGCTGGAACATGAGGAACGCAGGCGCTTCTTTTCGCACCTGCGCACCGTCGCGGGCCGTACCGGCCGGGTCGACGAGTGGATCCTGCTGCACCGTCAGGCCTGCTACCTGGGCAGCCTTGACAGGTCTGCCGACCAGTCGCCGTGGAGCACCGCGCCGGGTCGGCTCCCGCATTTCATCCGTGCGGTGCCTTGGTCTCCCCGCTGGGTCGATGCTCGGTCGATTGCTACTTCGCTCGCTCGTCAGGGCAATCGGCAGCCACTCCGCGATTTCATCAAACACGCGCATGGCGATGACAAATCTGAGTCAGCCGGTCTGACCTACTGGGCCCACTGGGTTGGCGAGATCGATCAGTATCAGTGCGATGACTCATTCATGGCTCAGCCGACGCCTTCGTGGCGCGGTCTTCGGCTCTTGCGTCATATTGTTGACCGACTCGACTCCGGCCACGCCTTCATCGATCTGAACGTCCACACCGTCTGGGCGCTGATGCAGGCGCGTCAGGGCATTGCGTACGACGATCCGGAAACGACCCGATCGCTGATCGTGCGGGCTGAGCGATTGATGGACGAGGGAGAGATCTCAGACCAGTCGCGCCATGAGCTGACAGCGGTGCTCTACGGTCTGCGCGTACTGGGATTTGCTGCTGCGAAGGGGAACGACCATGACTGATACGGGCGCAGCCGGAGCGATGAGCTTTATCTTCGAGGCAGGGGTCCTCAAGAGGGCAAAACGTACCGGGTGGTGGTTCGTGGGAAACCGGGACCCCGAGTCGATCGCGGAGCACTCGTTCCGGGTCGGGATCATCGGCGCGGTGCTTGCCGCGATGGAGGGCGCAGACGCATCCCGGGTCGCACTACTGGGACTACTGCACGACACGCAGGAGACGCGGGTCACCGACATCCCGCACATCGGACGTCGCTACCTCGATGCAGCGAGCAACACGGAGATCACTGCCGACCAGGTGGCCGCAGCGCCAGAACCCGTACGCGCCACGATCCAGGCTGCGGTGGACGAGTACGAGGCGGGCGAGAGCGTCGAGGCGATCGTTGCGCACGATGCTGACAAGCTGGAGTGCCTGGTACAGGCCGTGGAGTACCGGGCCTGCGGGTATCAGCAGGTGCAGCCGTGGATCGACTCGTCGTTGGCGGCGTTGAAGACCGAGTCCGCCCGGCGTCTGGCGGAGCAGGCATTGGCGGGTGACACCCTGGTGTGGCAGAAGACTTTCCGGACGGAATAGCCACCGGATGATCTGAGCGCGACCGGACCGGCCGGCAGGGCGGAACCCCACCGGCCGGTGCCCCGCCGCCCCGCGAGCGGCGAGGCACCCGGCGTGCTCAGAAGCCGCAGGCGACGATCAGTTCGGCGGCACCGACCGGCTGGAAGTCCAGCTTCTCGATCCGGCCCGCCGCGATCAGGTCGTCCTCGGCGGAGCTGAGCGCCGCCACCACCGGCGCCGGCGCCAGGATCTCCACCAACGGCACCTCGGCACGCATCGACAACTTACGGTCGGATTTGGCCTTCCGGATCTGCTGCAGGGCCTGACCCACCAGCCCCAGCAGCGCCGCGTCCGGTGCCGGATCCGTTGCGCTGCCGCGCAGTACCGGGGTCAGTTCGTGCCCGGTCGGCCACGCGGCCCGGTGCACCGAACCGTAGCGCCACCACGACCACACCTCGTCGGTGACGAACGGCAGTACCGGTGCGAACAGTCGCAACTGGACAGACAGCGCCCAACCCAGCGCCGCGCGGGCCGAGTTCGCGAGCTGCCGGCCGTGTTCGCCGTACGCGCGGGACTTCACCAGTTCCAGGTAGTCGTCGCAGAATGTCCAGAAGAACCGCTCGGTCACCTCCAGCGCGCCGGTATGGTCGTAGTCCTGGAACGCCCGGGTGGCCCGATCGGCCACAATGGACAGCTCGGCGAGCATCGCCCGGTCCAGCGGCTCGGTCACCGCTTCGCCCAGCGCCTCCGCCGAGCCCAGGTTCAGTACGAACCTGCTGGCGTTCAACAGTTTCGTGGCCAGCCGCCGACCCACCCGCATCAGGTTCTCGTCGAACGTGAAGTCCGCACCGGGCCGGCCGCACGCCGCCCAGTACCGCACCGCGTCCGGGCCGTACCGTTCCAGCAGCTCCGCCGGTGTGGTTACGTTGCCCTTGGACTTCGACATCTTCTTGCGGTCCGGGTCGAGGATCCACCCCGAGATCACCGCGGTACGCCACGGCAGTACCCCGGATTCCAGTTCGCTGCGCAGCGTCGTGGCGAACAGCCAGGTACGGATGATCTCGTGCGCCTGCGGTCGCAGATCCATCGGGTACACCCGGCCGAACAGATCCGGGTCGCGTTCCCAGCCTCCGGCGATCTGCGGGGTCAACGAACTCGTCGCCCAGGTGTCCAGTACGTCCGGGTCGGCGACGAACCCGCCCGGCCGCCCACGTTCGGACTCGCGGTACCCGGCCGGCGGCTCGCTCTGCGGATCCACCGGCAGCGCCGCCTCATCCGGCACGATCAGCTCGTCGTGGCGCGGCGTACCGTCCTCTCCCACCCGGTACCAGACCGGGATCGGCACCCCGAAGTAGCGTTGCCGGCTGATCAGCCAGTCGCCGGTCAGGCCCGTCACCCAGTGCTCGTACCGGGTCCGCATGTGTTCCGGCACCCAGCGCAGCTCGCGCCCCCGGGACAGCAACGTCTCCCGCAGACCGGCGTCCCGTCCGCCGTTGCGCAGGTACCACTGCCGGGCGGTGACGATCTCCAACGGCTGCTCGCCGTACTCGTAGAACTTCACCGGATGCCGCACCGGACGCGGCTCACCGACCAGCTCCCCGGACGCGGCCAGCAGCTCCACGATCCGTTTCCGCGCGGCCGGCACGGTCGACCCGGCAAGCTGCGCGTAGTGGAACCCGGCGGTCGGCGAGTCCAGGCCGGGCGGCACGTCGTGCAGCAGCCGACCGTTGCGACCCAGCACCGGCCGGATCGGCAGATCCAGTTCCCGCCACCAGATCACGTCGAGCAGGTCGCCGAAGGTGCAGATCATCACCAGCCCGGTGCCCTTGTCCGGTGCGGCGAGCCGGTGCGGGTACACCGGCACCTCCACATCGAACAGCGGCGTACGCACCGTCGTACCGGCAAGCTCCTGGTAGCGCTCGTCGTCGGGATGGAACACCAGCGCCACGCAGGCGGGCAACAGTTCCGGGCGGGTGGTGTCGACGTACACCGGTTCGCCCCGTTCCGGTTCGTCCTCCGGGTCGTCGGAGCGCGGCACCGTACGGTGGAATGCCAGCCGGTGGTAGGCCCCGGGGCGTTCCCGGTCCTCCAGTTCGGCCTGCGCCACCGCCGTACCGAACGTCACGTCCCACAGCGACGGCGCCTCGGCCAGATACGCCTCGCCGCGTGCCAGGTTACGCAGGAACGCGCGCTGGCTCGCGGTCTGCGCGGCCTCGCCGATGGTGGAGTACTGCGCGGCCCAGTCCACCGACAGCCCGAGCGCGCGCCACACCTGCTCGTACATCTGCTCGTCGTCGGCGGCGAGCTGTTCGCACAGTTCCACGAAGTTACGCCGGGAGATGTGTTCGGCGTCCGCCGGTGCGGTGCCGGCCGCGTCGAGTCTCGGCCGGTAGCCGGGGAAGTACGGCAGGGTCGGGTCGCACCGCACCCCGAAGTGGTTCTGCACGCGGCGTTCGGTGGGCAGCCCATTGTCGTCCCAGCCGACCGGGTAGAAGACCTCCTTGCCGCGCATCCGCTGGAACCGCGCCACCGTGTCGGTGTGCGTGTAGGAGAAGACGTGGCCGATGTGTACCGAGCCCGATACGGTCAGCGGTGGGGTGTCGATCGCGAATACCTCCGACCGGTTCTTCCGCCGGTCGAAGGTATAGGTCCCCAGTTCGGCCCAGCGCTGTGCCCACTTCTCGCCGAGTCCGTCCAGGCTCGGCTTGTCGGGCACGCGTGCGCTGGTGCGCTGCGTATCGGTCATGTTCCGATGCTAGGGACCGCCCGGATCGCAGGCGAACGGTTTGCGGCCGGACCTCCGCGCGGCACCGATCTGACCGAACGGCGCCGGTCGCCCACGCCGCGCCGATCTGACCGAACGGCGCCGGTCGCCCACGCCGCGCCGATACGATCAGGGCCGGTACGGCGGAGGGGTGTGCGATGCCCGAGGCGCCACGAGCGGCGGGCGGCACCCGGCCACGGCGCGAGATCGACCCCACGCTGCGCACCACCGCGATCGCCGCGGCCGGCGGTTCGGCGGCCACCTGGTGGCCGGCGTTCACCCTCGGCGCGTACGGCGAAGTGTTCTTCGAACAGCTGCTGACGTTGTGGGCGGTGTCGACGGCCGTACTGCTCTGCGCGCTGATCCTGGGCCGCGCACAGGCGGGCGTACGGCTGCGCTGGTTGACCCTGGCGTTGCCGAGCCTGTGGATCGCGGTGAGCATCATCAGCAACGCGGCCAACGACGTGGCGAACCTGGCGCTGCTGGGGGTGTCGGCGGTACTGACCCTGGCCGGTGCGCCGTTCCTGACCTGGGTGCTGCTGCGCATCGTGGTGGCCGGCTACGTGGAGCTCAGCCGCCGGCAGCGGATGGCGGCCGTGCTGATCACCGCCGGGGTGGGGGTGGTCGCGTTCGTTCTCGGCGAGATCAACTACCTGTTCCTGACCTGCGAGGACTTCCTGATCAGCGGCAAGTCCGAGCCGCCGCACTGCGCGGAGTGACAGCTGCACGCCTGGGCGGTGGCGCGTGGCGGCGCGCGGCGGCGCGTGGCGGGTGTAGGCATTTTCCCCGAATAGGCGTTAAGTCCGTTCTGGTGAAACGTACATTCGGGAAAAATGCACACTTTGAGTCGTGCTGCGGTGCATTTTCCCGTAATGCGACATTCGTAAAACCCAGCAAATAGGCATATTCGGGGAAAATGCCACGGGGGTGAGGCGGCACACGCCGAATTCTTTACGAAACGCTTGCGTAGCGATTTGGCCCGACCTATCGTCGGATCAGAACGCTACGCTGTCGTATCGAAATTGAGGTTCTGATCATGACGGCCACCGCCACACTCCCCACCACGCGCCGCCCGTACACCGGGCACCCGCGCCGCTGGGCCGCACTGGTCGTGCTCCTGCTCTGCGTACTCGTGATGAGCCTGGACAACACGATCCTCAACGTCGCGCTCAAGACCATCCAGCAGGACCTCGGCGGCACCCAGAGCCAGATGGAATGGGTGATCAACTCCTACTCGCTGCTGTTCGCCGGGCTGCTGTTCACCTTCGGTATCCTCGGCGACCGGCTCGGCCGCAAGCGCGTCATGCTCGCCGGCCTGCTCGTCTTCGGCGCCGCATCCGCCGCCTCCGCCTTCACCACCACGCCCGACCAGCTCATCGTCACCCGCGGCATCATGGGCATCGGCGCCGCCGCCATCCCCGCCCTGAGCCTGTCCATCATCACCGCGATGTTCCCGCCCGGCGAACGCGGCCGCGCCATCGGCATCTGGTCCGCGGCCATGGGCCTCGGCGTCGGCATCGGCCCCGTCACCGGCGGGTACCTGCTCGAACACTGGTGGTGGGGCAGCGTCTTCATCGTCAACGTGCCGATCGTGCTGCTCGCCATCGTCGGCACCCTCACCATCGTTCCCGACTCCCGCGACCCGCAGCCCGGCAAACTCGACCCGGCCGGCGTCGTACTGTCCATCGCCGGGCTCCTCGCCGTCGTCTACGGCATCATCCGGGCCGGCGACAAGGCCGACTGGGTACGCCCCGACGTACTCGGCCCCATCGCCGGCGGCGTGCTCCTGCTGATCGCCTTCGCCGTACACGAATGGCGCAGCGATCACCCCGCCCTGGACGTACGACTGTTCCGCCATCCCGCGTTCTCCGCGGCCAGCGCCGCACTGATGCTGGTGTTCTTCGCGCTCATGGGCATCATGTTCTTCCTCACCTACTACTTCCAGGCGGTACGCGACGCCAGCCCACTGCGCGCCGGCGTACTGCTGCTGCCCGCCGCGGTCGGCATCACCGTCACCTCCGCGCTGTCCGCCCGGCTCGTCGGCCGGTTCGGCCCACGCGTGGTCACCGCCGTCGCCCTCGCCGTGATGGCCGTCGGATTCGGCGCGTTCGCCTTCGTCGGCCGGGAAACCGCCACCTGGCAGTACGAACTGTCCGTACTCGCCGTCGGCCTGGCCATCGGCGCCGCCATGGCACCCGCCACCGACGTGGTCATGTCCAAGGTGCCGGTGGACCGCGCCGGCGCCGGTGCCGCCGTCAACAGCACGATGCGCCAGGTCGGCGGCTCGCTCGGCGTCGCCGTACTCGGCTCGCTGCTGTCCACCAGCTACCGCGACAAGCTCGGCGACGCCACCGACGTACTGCCCGCCGGGCACCGCGCCGGCGCCACCGACTCCATCGCCACCACACTGTCGGCCGTACAGCACACCGCCGATGCCGTACGCCACGGGCAGCTGCCACCCGGGCGGCTCACCACCGCGCTACCCGGCCTCGTCGACGCCGCCCGCGACTCGTACGTCACCGCCATGCACACCACCGCCATCTGGGCCGCCGGATTCGCCCTGCTCGGCGCGGTCATCGCCGCGGTCGGCATGCCCGGCCGGCTCCCCGGACGGCACGCCGCCGGAAACCGTGGTGGGATAACGGAATGACCGAAGACCCCCGCTCGGCACGAACCCGCGGACGACCGCGCTCCCAGCGCGTCGAACAGGCGATCCTGGACGCCACCATCGCGGAATTCGCCGAGCGGGGGTTCGGCAGCCTCACCATCGAGGCCGTCGCCGCCCGCGCCGGGGTCGCCAAGACCACCATCTACCGGCGCTGGAACAACAAGGACGCACTCTGCCTCGCCGCCCTCAAACAGGCCAAGGGCCTGGTGGGCGACCCACCCGGGGAATCGCTGCGCGGAGACCTGATCGACCTGCTCACCCGCGTCTACCGCAACCTGTGGGACAGCGACTTCGGCCGGCTCATCCCGCACCTCGCCGCCGAGGCACGCCGCTACCCCGACATGGCCCAGCGGTACTGGAACGAGCACGTCACCATCTACCGGGGCCCGGCGTACCGGGTACTGCGACGCGCCGTCGCCGACGGTACGGTCCGCGACGACATCGACCTCGAACTGGTCGTGGAGATGCTGTACGGGTCGGCCAACATCCGCGCGCTGTGGCGGATCAACGAGCTGTCCGACGCCCAGATCGAACAGACCGTCGACCTCGTTCTCGCCGCCATCAGCCGGTGAACCGGTGCGCTAGGTTCGGGTGCTGGTGCTGCCGAAAGACCGGAGGGCGCGGGCATGGGTGACAGTGACATCGGGCAGCTGGTGGACAGGTTCTACCGGCAGTTGTGGAACACCTGGGACGACGACGCGGTGGCCGAGGTGCTCGCGCCCCACGTGAGGTTCCGCGGGTCGCTGGGACAGTCCACAGTGGGGCATGCCGAATGGCGCGGCTACCGCGACCAGATCCGTTGCGGCGCACCGGATTTCCACAACGAGATCCTCGACCTGGTCGCCACCGGCGACCGGGCGGCGGCCCGGCTGCGCTACACCGGTACACACCAGGGGCCGATGCTCGACCTGCCGGCGACCGGCCGACAGTTCGCGTACGCCGGTGCGGCCTTCTTCACCGCCGCCGACGGCCTTCTCGCCGACATCTGGGTACTGGGCGACCTGACGGACCTCCGCCGCCAACTCAGCTGACCCGTACTCCAGCAGATCGCAGTTGAGGGTGCCTCGGCGGATGAGTCCTGCCCTTGCGGGCTGGCGGTGGTTGGTCAAGATCCGTGGCAGTGGGTCGTGCACACCGTCGTTCGGGAATTATCGAGCGTATTCGGGTGGGTGGTGGCCCAGTGTTGCGGATCTTGACACGGTCACAAGGGCTCGCGTGACCACCGTGGATTAGTGGGTCAAGATCTGCGGCGGTGGGCTGTGTCCCCCGCTGCTGGAGCCTTTCGGGGCGAATTTGGGTGGCTGATGGTCCACCGCTGCGGATCTTGACCCG
>CAWFFM010000013.1:0-95671 GCA_963815125.1 uncultured Actinomycetota bacterium | reverse complement strand
CATCCGAATTGCGTCGCTACGTCGCGGTGTATTGAGTGCGCTACGAGTCGAGGGAGCCATCCTTGACCGTGGCTGCGAATGCTTGCCAGACCGACGGGGCCGTGACCAGCACGGGGCCGTCAGGGTCCTTGCTGTCCCGTACCGCGACCACGCCGGGGAGGTTGCGGGCTACCTCGACGCAAGTTCCGCCGTTGCCGCCGCTGCGAGTGCTCTTGATCCATTCCGCGCTGTCGAGGCAGAGGTTGTCGAGGCTCATCGGCTATACATCCTTTGCTAGCTCGGCGAGGGTGTCGACCGTGTGCTCCGGGCTCATGGCAGACGCGCGGAGCCGGTCGTATGCCTGATGGTATCGCCTCACCTGGTCAGCGTCTTCGACGTAAAGTGCGCCTGCTTCGTGCTCGATGTACGCGACAGTAGGGTCCGCGACCTCGGGGAAGTCAAGCAGGGCGAACGAGCCCACGACGTTGGGTTGGCTGCGGGTCGGCAGGATCTGCAGCCGCACATTTCGCAGCGATGCAACCTCTGCCATATGGGTGAGCTGTGCGCGCATGACGGCACGACTTCCATAGACGCGGGTCAGCGCCCACTCCTCCATGATGATCTCCAGGACCATCTCACCGGACAGGACCCGCTTCTGTCGCTCCATCCGCAGCTGGACCTGCCGTTCGGTGATGTTCGCAGGCTCATCCAGGCGCCCTGCCTGGTAGACAGCGCGGGCGTAGTCCTCGGTCTGGAGAAGACCATCGACGAACTGAACGCTGTACACAGCTAGGGAGCTCGCCTCGGCCTCAAGGTCGACATAGACCTCAAGCCAGTCCGGTACGACGTCTCCGTAGGCATGCCACCAGGCCTCGTGATTAACCGAAGCAGCCAGCGCGATCAACGCGTCGCGTTGGTCGCCGGTGACCTCATACGCATCCAGGACCGCGCGCAAGGTGGTGCTGCGCACCGACACGGTTGCGCCTTCAATGCGGCTGATGGAGCTCTGTGCGATCCCTGCGGCAGCGGCGGCCTGTTCTGCGTTCAGGTTGGCGGCTTCGCGCAGACGGATCAGCTCGTGAGCCAGCCGCCGACGCCGGAACGGTCGGCCTCGCTTGACGCCTCTCTTCATGTCGCTGTCTCCAGTCTGTCCGTCTTGACGCTCCGGAGTCCCTGCGAGGGAGCATCCGGTGCGACTCTAATGCAATATCCGTATGCCTACTTCCATACGGATATTGCATCTATGATGGCGTTGATGCTAGCGTCACGTAGGGCAGCGATGACTTTCTGTTCATCGACATGGCGAGGTCTGTGGATGCACAGATGACGCTCAGCTCTACCGTGCGGGCCCAGCTCAAATGCCGGGTTTGCCTACGCAGGGATCGATGTAGCTGCAACCACAAGTAAAGAGCGCGAGGGGTGCGGTGAGGTTCTCAGGCCGGTCACCGCACCCCGCACCTCACTTAACCCTTGGGAGGTAACCGTGAGGCTGGTTCATCGTATCCGTCGATGGTCCAGGAACTTTGACGCGCGGCTGGAGCGCCTGCGCGACGCTCCACCGTTGGACCCGTACATCGCTGCGCTACAGGTTGCTGACCAGCGGCGGCAGCGTCAGGTTATCGTCCGCTGCACGGCGCGGCACTGCCCGGCGGACGACCTGGAGGATGGCACTGCGCCGTCTCCCGACGCCGTGGCCTGCCGGGTACTGGAGTGGTGGCGGTGACCCAGCCATCCGACGCCGGCCAGGTACACGACGTGCTGCTGTGGCGTTCCGCGCAGGCCGTACTGCACTATCACCGGGCCGAGCTGACCACCGAAGTCCAGCGCTGCGCGCACTGCCATCAACCGTGGCCGTGCCAGCCGTACCAGCTCGCCCGCGACGCGCAAGAGCTTGCCCGCCAACCGAAGGCGCCGACATGGTGAGCGCCGGGGACCTGGTCGAACTCGGCCCCGGCTGCGGCGCCGTCTACACCAGCACCGACCGGTTCCAGATCTTCCACGTCGCGTACTCGCCCGCCCGACCGGGTGAGGCACGCATCACCGGACGCTGGTGGCCGCCCACCGACAGCCGTGAGGTCACGTTGACCGTACGACTGGAGGGTCTACGGCTCATCGCACCCACCGAACCGACATGAGCCTGCCGCGCCTGGGCGACATCGTCCTGGTGCGCGGCCCCGACCGCGACACACCCGGCCGCTTCCGCATCATCGACGCCCGGGCAGCCGGGCCGGGACACTTCCAGCTCACCGAACAAACCCTGCACCTGCCCGCCGACGCGATCCAACCCGTCGACGCCAGCTGAACCGGAACCGACCGCGGTCACCCGAGTCGTGTGTCGCCGCGCGCGCCCTTTCGCGCGGCGCCACACCTCCTCTACGAGGACGCCCATGAACGTCACTGCCACCATCACGCCGTCCGCCGCTGCTAGCTGTCGCTGGTGTGGTCAGCCGATCCGCCTGGTCACCGCCGGCGACCGGACCGTCTGGATCCATTCCGGTCCCGGGGGCGCCTTCCCTTGCCGCGACCCGCTCTGCGGCATGTGTCTGCCCACCCAGGCCGCACCATCGACCGCTCCCGTTGACCGACCCGCGTCCGCACCCGCTCGCGGGCCATACCGTGCCACCGGGCGACACCACCTTCCTTCGATCCCTCATACGCTCCGCTATCCGCGACCGACCGGCCCCGTACCGGGACCGCGCCGACCCCTCCAGCCGAGCACTTACCCCCGTCGGCCGGGTCCCGCGTCATCCGGAGCAGGTCCCGTTCTCACCTTCCGTGCGGCCCCAAGCCGGTGCAGCTGGACCACTCGACGACGCGGCCTGCGTGCACTGCTACGCCGCCGACCCACCCGACAGCACACGCTGCATCGGCTCGCCACCATCACCGCCGATCAGCAGCGCGACAAGCCTCGGCCAACCCGACGACAGGAGGCGCCCCGGTACCGACGCGGACTCCGCCTGGATCCCGCGCCATGGCCGCTCTCAGGCGCAACCGCGGGTGGTCGGTGACAGGTCATACGCTGTGACCCTGAGAGGAGGCGGATCGGACCGTGGACAGACCTGCTCCAGCTGCCGTACTTTCGTGGTGCCATCGCAAACCGATGCTGAAACCCCGATTCGCCGTGTAAACCCGCAGGTCAAGAAGTGTCGTCCCCGCGCACGCGGGGCTGTTCCCGATGTCCCACATCCTCACCCGCGTTCTGCGCCGTCGTCCCCGCGCACGCGGGGCTGTTCCCGACCGCCGCGCAGGCCGCGCACGACGCGGCCAAGTCGTCCCCGCGCACGCGGGGCTGTTCCCGGTGTACCGTGCGACGACACCCGCTGCGCGCGTCGTCCCCGCGCACGCGGGGCTGTTCCAGGTCACGTGGGTTCAACACGATCTCGCCGTCGTCCCCGCGCACGCGGGGCTGTTCCCGCGAGACTCCAGGCCGCACGAGCGGGCATCGCGTCGTCCCCGCGCACGCGGGGCTGTTCCCGCGACGCTCAACGGCCCGGACGACCGCCTCTCGAGTCGTCCCCGCGCACGCGGGGCTGTTCCCGACTAGGACGGGTCCCATGGCCGACTCACATGGTCGTCCCCGCGCACGCGGGGCTGTTCCCTCGGCTGAGCCCGGACGCGGGCCGCACTCGGCGTCGTCCCCGCGCACGCGGGGCTGTTCCCCGCCGCAGGATCTCGGCGTGGTCGTCGCTGTGGTCGTCCCCGCGCACGCGGGGCTGTTCCCGCCAGCCGGGTCGCCTCGGCGCAGTACGCCCGGGTCGTCCCCGCGCACGCGGGGCTGTTCCCCTCGGTTGAGCCCGGACGCGCCGCTCTCAGCGTCGTCCCCGCGCACGCGGGGCTGTTCCGGCCGACTGCAGGATCTCGGCGTGGTCGTCCTTGTTGTCGTCCCCGCGCACGCGGGGCTGTTCCCTCCAGACAGGTCGCCTCGGCCAGTACGCCCGGGTCGTCCCCGCGCACGCGGGGCTGTTCCCCGACGATGCGGATGGGCCGCTGCCGAACCGGACGTCGTCCCCGCGCACGCGGGGCTGTTCCCTGACGCCAGCGTGGTCGAACTGGTTGTGGATGTGGTCGTCCCCGCGCACGCGGGGCTGTTCCCGGTCGGCTCCGGCGCAGTGCTGGTGCGTGGCCGGGGTCGTCCCCGCGCACGCGGGGCTGTTCCGGTCGGTTTCAGCGGGTCATCCGGGACGTCCGAAGTGTCGTCCCCGCGCACGCGGGGCTGTTCCCGGCATCAGCGAGCCATGCGTCGAGCACCGGATCGTCGTCCCCGCGCACGCGGGGCTGTTCCCGGCATGTCGGGTGCGTACGGCACGCGGGTGACCGGCACGGAGTCGTCCCCGCGCACGCGGGGCTGTTCCCTGGACACGGACGCAAGTCGTCGAGTTGACGGACGTCGTCCCCGCGCACGCGGGGCTGTTCCCGTTGGCCAGACCTTCGCCGTGTATCGGGTCACTGCTGCGATCTTACGGCGCAGGCGGCAGAGGCGCTGTACCCTTGCTGTTACGTACCTGAACGGGTACGCTCTCGTCATCATGGATGCGGTACTGCAGGCACTGGCGGACCCAGTCGGCGCACGATGCTGGGGATCCTCCGCGATCACCCGGCGACGGCCGGCGAACTCGCGGAGGCACTTCCGATCGCGCGGCCGGGGGTGTCCCGACATCTACGCGTACTGCGCGAGGTCGGGCTGGTCGACGTACGGCAGGACGCGCAGCGCCGCATCTACAGCCTCCGGCCGGAGGCGCTGGCGGAGGTGGACGAGTGGCTGGAGCCGTACCGCGCGCTCTGGCGCAACCGGCTCGACGCCCTGCACACGGAGATCGCCCGAGGAAAGAAGACACGCAAATGAGGATCATCGGCACCATGCGGTCGCTCGACCGTACCCGCGGCGCGGTGCGCGTCGAGGACGTCTACGACACCGACATCGACGACCTGTGGGAGGCGTGTACGAACCCTGACCGGCTCGCGCGCTGGATCGCCACAGTGTCCGGCGATCTGCAGGTCGGCGGTTCGATACACGCCATGTTCACCAGCACCTGGACCGGTCCCGGGCGCATCGACGCCTGCGAGAGGCCGCATCACCTGCTGCTCACCATGGAGCCGGGGACCGAGCGACGAGACCCAAATGGAAGCGTGGCTGACCGCGGAAGGTACGACAACACGACTGGTCGTCGAGGAACGTGGCCTGCCGCTGAATAGCCTGCACTTTTATGGCGCCGGTTGGCAGGCGCACCTGGAGGATCTCGGGAAGTTCCTTCGGGGAGAGGCCGACCCGGGGTCGTGGAGCGAGCAGGCACCGGAACCCGGGTGGCGCGCGCGGTGGGCCGAGGTCACGCCGGCGTACGAGAAGCTGGGGGTCGACTGATGTCCGACACGATCAGACTCAGCGGCGTCACGGTCAACGCGCCCGACGCGCTCGACTTGGCCAGGTTCTACGCGGTGATCACCGGCGGCGTGGCGAAGGGCAACTCGCACTGGGCGACGGTCACCGGGCCGAACGGGGCATCGCCTTCCAGCAGGTTCAAGACTTCCGCCCGCCGGTGTGGCCGGTCGGTGAGGTACCGATGCAGCTGCACCTCGACTTCTTCGTCGACGATCTCGCCGCCACCGGGGCGCGGGTCCTCGCCGCCGGGCGCCACCCGCTTCGATTTCGAGCCGAACGACGACCACTGCTTCGTGTACGCCGACCCGGTCGGTCACCCGTTCTGCCGGGCCGGGCCGCGCGGGCCGCGCCACGCTGGGTAGCGCCGCCCGGGTGTGCGGTACGCAGGCGTGGCACGCCGGGCGGCCGAGGGTTACAGGGGTTTGAGCAGGTAGTGGCAGGTGTCGTGGTGTCGGCGGAGAACCTCGCCGGCGCGGTCACGTTCGGTCCAGACGTCGACGATGGTGCCGCGGCCCCAGTCGGTGAAGCCGAGGCGGTCGTACAGGCGCCGCGCGCCCGGGTTGACCGGCTCGACGCCGAGCCCGATGTGGCCGGCGCCCTGTTGCCGCGCCTCCGCCTCGGCGGCGGCGATGAGCAGGGTACCGACCCCCTGACCCTTCGGGTTCGCTTCCAGCGCGTTGATCTCCCACAGGTCCGGGTACGCCTCGCTGACCTCCGGGTACTTCGACCAGTGCAGCAGCGTGACCCGGCCGACCACCGCGCCGTCGCGCCAGGCCAGCAGGTACGTCGCCCGGCCCTCGCCCTGCAGCCGCCAACAGGTCCGGTGATGCGCGACATCCCGCCACGCCCTGTGCGCTGGGTCGTCGCGGGTCAGCAGGTCGATGTCGGCCTGGGTGCAGCGGCGTACCTCGACCCCGGTGGCCCGCTCGGACATGGTCATGTCGTCTCCCGTCAGTTCCGGAGAAGCCAGCCGGGTCAGACCAGGGAGTCCTCCCACTGGCGGTGCAGGTCGGCGTAGCGGCCGTCGCCGCCGATGAGTTCGGCGGGCGAGCCGTCCTCGACGATGATGCCACCGTCCAGGACCAGTACCCGGTCTGCGATCTCCACTGTGGACAGCCGGTGCGCGATGACGATGGCGGTACGGTCGGCCAGGATCGTACGCAGCGCCCGCTGCACCAGCCGCTCGGACGGGATGTCCAGCGAACTGGTCGCCTCGTCCAGGATCAGTACCGCCGGGTCGGCCAGGAACGCGCGGGCGAACGCGACCAGCTGCCGCTGCCCCGCGGACAGCCGGCCGCCGCCCTTCGCCACGTCGGTGTCGTACCCGTCGGGCAGCGCGGCGATGAACTCGTGCGCGCCGATCGCCCGTGCAGCGCGTTCGATCTCCGCGTCGTCCGCGTCCGGCTTGCCGAACGCGATGTTGTCCCGCACGGTGCCGGAGAACAGGAAGTTCTCCTGGGTCACCATGACCACCGCGCGGCGCAGGTCGTCCTCGGTCAGCTCGCGTAGGTCGACGCCGTCGAGGCGGACCGTGCCGGCCGTCGGGTCGTAGAAGCGGGACACCAGTTTGGCGATGGTGGTCTTGCCGGCGCCGGTCGCGCCGACCAGGGCCATCGTCTGACCGGCCGGGACCTCCAGGGACAGCTCGGGCAGCACCAGCTTGTCCTTGCGGTAGCCGAACTCGACCCGGTCGAAGCTCAGCGCGCCGCTGCTGGCCGGCAGCGCGGTCGGCGTCTCCGGCTCGGCCACGTCGGGTTCCTCGGCCAGTACGCCGGCCAGCTTCTCCAGCGCCGCGGTCGCCGACTGCAGCGAGTTGTAGAACATCGACAGGTCCTGCATCGGTTCGAAGAACCGGCGCAGGTACAACACGAACGCGGCCAGTACGCCGATCTCGATCTCGTTGTGCAGCACCCGGTAGCCGCCGTAGGTGAGCACCACCGCGATGGTCACGTTGCCGATCAGCTTGATCGCCGGGGAGAAGATCGCGATCAGTTGGAACGCGCGCTGGTTGGCCCGCTTGAACTCGTGGTTGACGGCCTCGAAGATCTCCTGGTTGCGGGGTTCGCGCCGGTACGCGTGCACCGCGCGGATGCCGCCCAGCGACTCGACGAAGTGCACGATCACCAGCGACACGGTCTCCCGGGTGCGCCGGTATGCCTTCGACGACTGGTTACGGAACCAGGCGGACAGCCACAGCAGGACCGGGAACGCGCACAGCGTGACCAGGGCCAGCGGCCAGTCCAGTACGAGCAGGATGATGGCCACGCTGATCACGTTGAGCCCGGCGAGCACCAGGTTGTCGATGCCGCTGTCGACCATCTCGGAGATGGAGTCCATGTCGGAGGTCAACCGGGCGATCACCCGGCCCGACGTGTAGCGCTCGTGGAAGGACAGCGACAGCTTCTGGAAGTGCTGGTACACCCGGCGGCGCAGGTCCAGCAGCATGGCCTGGCCGATCTTGCCGGACATCAGCAGGAAGGCCCGCTTGGTCGCGTACGCCAGGCCGGCGGCGACCGCGAACGCGACCCCGATACCGATCAGCGCGGTGAACTCGTGGTGGTCGCGGATCGGCGGGATGCCGCGGTCGATGCCGAGCTGCACCAGGTACGGGCCGGCCATCCCGGACACGTTCTGCACCAGCAGCAGCACCACGGCCAGGGCGAGCATGCTGCGGTGCGGGCGTACGAGCGAGCCGAGCAGCCGCATGCTGCGGGAGCGCAGCCGGGACACCGACTGGCGGTCGGTGGCCTCCGCGGCGGTACGTTCGGAGTTCTCCTCGTTCGCGATGCCGCGCCAGGCGTCGATGTCGACGTCGGCGCCGTTGGCCGCGGGGATGCGGGTGGCGTCGGTCGGTGGGCTGGTCATCGGGCCGCAACCTCCTTGCCTTCGGGCAGCCATTGGGACAGCTCGTCGTCGTTGTCGGCGGTGGCGGACAGCACCGCGCGGTAGCTGGGCACCGTGGCGAGCAGCTCGGAGTGGGTGCCGACCGCGGTGATCCGGCCGTTCTCCAGCAGCGCCACCCGGTCGGCCAGCGCCACCGTGCTGGGGCGGTGTACGACCAGCAGTGCGGTGGTGCCGGCGAGCACCCGGGCGAGGGCCTCCTCGACCAGCGCCTCGGTGTTGACGTCCAACGCGGACAGCGGGTCGTCGAGTACCAGCACCCGGGGCCGGGACACCACGGCGCGGGCCAGCGCGAGACGCTGCCGCTGCCCACCGGACAGCGACAGGCCCTGCTCGCCGACCCGGGACTCCAGCCCCCACGGCAGGTCGTAGACGAAGTCGGCCTGCGCGACGCGCAGCGCCTCGGCGAGGTCGTCGTCGGAGGCGTCCGGCCGGCCCAGCGCCAGGTTCTCCCGGACACTCATGGAGAACAGGATCGGTTCCTCGAACGCGGTGGCCACGATGCTGCGCAGCGAGTCGAGCGTGTGGTCGCGTACGTCCCTGCCGTCGATCGTGACCGTGCCGCCGGTCACGTCGTACAGCCGGGGGATCAGCGCGGCGAGCGTGGTCTTGCCGGAGCCGGTGACGCCGACCAGGGCCATCGTCTCGCCCGGGCGGATCTCCAGGTCCACACCGTCGAGTACGGGCACCGGCGCGGTCCCGCCGGGGTGGGCGTCCTGCCCGGTGCCCGCCGGTTCGGCCGGAGGGGCCAGGGTGCTGCGGTCGTCGCCAGGTGGGGGTCCGGTGCCGGCGACGGTCTGCGGCGGGTAGTCGAACCGTACGTTCTCGAACCGGACCAGGCCGGTCACCTCGGTCGGCGCGACCGACACCGCGTCGGGCCGGTCCACGACGGTGGGTTCGGTGTCGAACACGTCGTAGATGCGGTCCGCGGCGGTCATCGCCTCCTGCCCGGTGGCGAGGATCCAGCCCAGCGACTCGACCGGCCACACCAGACCCATCTGCAGGGTGGCGAACGCGACGAGCTGGCCGAGGGTGAGGCGGTCCTGGGTGACCGCGACCGCGCCGGCGACCACGATCACGGCCAGCGAGATGTTCGGGATCAGCTCGTAGAGCGGAGCGAACCGGGAGTCGAGCCGGGCCCGCTGCACGGCGAGCGTGTTGACCCGTTCGGCGTCGGCGGTGAACCGGGTGAACATGTACCGGCGGCGGCCGAACGCCTTGATCAGCCGGATGCCGTGCGCGGATTCCTCCACGAACGTGGCCAGGTCGCCCTGGGAGTCCTGTACCTGCCGGGACACGGTCAGGAACTTGCGCGCGAACTGTCGACTGATCAGGAACAGCGGCGCCGCGGCCAGCGCCACCACGAGGCCCAGCGGCCAGTACAGCCGCATCAGCAGCACCACCACCACGGTGTATTGGCAGAGGTTGACCACGAAGTAGATGACGCCGAAGGACAGGAACCGGCGCAGTACGCCGATGTCGGTGATGGCCCGGGACAGCAGCTGACCGGACTGCCAGCGGTCGTGGAACGTCAGCGGCAGCCGCTGCATGTGCTCGTACAACTCGTCGCGGATGTTCGCTTCCATCGACAGCGACGCATACGACTGGGTCCACCGGCGGATGAACACCATCAGTGCTTCCAGCGCGCCCAGGGCCAGCGCGGCCAGACCGAACCAGATCAGCCCCGTCGCGTCGTGGTGGCGCACCGGGCCGTCCACCACGCGCTGCATGACCAGCGGTACCACGATGCTGGCCGCCACCGACAGCCCGGCCGCGACCAGCATCAGGATCATGTGCGGCAGGTACGGCCTCAGGTAGTGCCGGATCCGCCAGAGGTTGTGGAGAGGATTACGAACGACCGGGGGCGGATGTTGTGAGGGCACGAACCGACGTTATCGGTAAGGACCGACATCCTTCCTGTCAATTTCCACACAGTGATATGTGCTTCCGGCCATGTTCCACCGGAACCGGCTCAGCCCTGTGACGCAGCCGACTCATGGTCGAGCAGCCAGCGCTTGACGGCCAGTCCCCAGCGGAAACCGCCCAACGAACCGTCCGTACGCAACACCCGGTGACACGGTACGAACAGTGCCGCCGCGTTACGGGCGCAGGCATTCGCCGCCGCACGTACCGCGAGCGGACGACCCGACAGTTGCGCGTACCGCGTGTAGGTGACCGGTGCGCCCGGTGCCACCGCACGCAACACCTGCCAGGCGTGGGTCAGGAACGGGCCGCTGGCCTGCCGTACCGGCACCGCGTCCAGCGCGGCCAGGTCACCCGCCAGGTACGCCCGTACCGCGTCGCCGACCGGGTCACCCGTCGCGGTCAGGTCGGCGGGCACCGGCGGGGTGTCCGGCCGCAGCGACGGGTGTACCAGTGGCACCAGGTCGTCCGGTGCGGCGGTCCAACCGCTGGCCAGTACGGCGCCGTCCGGTGCGCGCAGCACACTCAACGGTCCGACCGGAGTGGGCAGCGTACCGCCGGTCACCGTGCCGGTCGCCGTGTCGCTGGTTGCTGTCATCGTCGTCATGTCCTTACCCCTCCAGGAGCCTGTCGGCCCGCTACCTTCCAGGAGCCTGTCGGCCCGCTACCCGCCGGATGCCTGACCGGCGGCGCGGGCCGCCTGCCGCCACAACCTGATCACCGCGTACGACCGCCACGGGCGGAACGCGCGGGCCCGCTCCGCCAGCTCCTTCGGCTGATCCGGCAGACCCAGAGCGGCGGCGCCGCGCCGAACCCCCAGATCGGTCTCCAGGAACGCGTCCGGCTCGCCCAGCGCCCGGAGCGCCACATAGTTCACCGTCCACGGGCCGATCCCCGGCAGCGCCAACAACGTCTCCGCCACCTCCGCCGGTTCACCACCGTCCAGATCGACCTTGCCGTCCGCGACCGTGGCCGCCGCCGTACGCACCGCCCTGCGCCGCGCCCCCGGCATCGGCAGCAGCTCGTCCGGCGCGTCCGCCACCGCGGCGGCAGTCGGGAACAGGCGCGTGAGCTGGTCCGCCGCATCGGCGCCGGTAGGCAGCGGCTCGCCCACCCCCGTAGCCAGATTGCCCAGCACCCGGCGGGCCGCCGCCACCGACACCTGCTGCCCGACGATCGCCCGGCAGAGCATCTCGAAACCGTCCACGCTGCGCGCCAACCGGACCCCCGGCAGCTCCGCCACATCCGCGCGCAGTGCCGGATCCGCGGCCAGTACCGCGTCCACCGCCGCGGGGTCCGCCGACAGATCCAGCAGCCGGCGGCACCGCGACACCGCCGGGGCAAGATCCCGCAGATCCGCCAATCGCAACGACGCCGACACGAAACCGTCCGCCGGCGTCAACGACACCACACCGACACCGTGCGGCAGCCGCAACGCACGCCGGTACGTACCGTCGACCACCTGCTCCACCCCCGGCAGCACCCGGGCCGCCAGGAAACCGATCACCTCGGTGCCCGCGAACGGCTCCCGGTACGCCAGCCGCAACGACACCGTCGTCGCGCCCTCGCCCGCCGACTGCGCCGACACCGGCCGGCGGGCCTGCCGCAGCGCCGACGGCGCCCGGCCGAACACCTCCCGTACCGTGTCGTTGAACTGCCGCACGCTGCCGAACCCGGCCGCGAAGGCGATCTCCGCCAACCCCAGATCCGTTGTCTCGATGAGGATCCGGGCCGTCTGCGCCCGCTGCGCGCGGGCCAGCGCCAACGGACCGGCGCCGACCTCCGTGGTCAGCAGCCGATGCAGGTGACGTTCGGTGTAGCCGAGTCGGCGGGCCAGCCCCGACACCCCGTCCCGGTCCACCAGACCATCCGCGATCAGCCGCATCGCGCGCCCCGCCACGTCCGCCCGTACATCCCACTCCGGTGACCCCGGCGCCGCGTCCGGCCGGCACCGCAGACACGCCCGGAAACCGGCGCGCTGCGCGGCCGCCGCAGAACGGTAGAACCGTACGTTCGGGCGCTTCGGTGTCTGCGCCGGGCAACTCGGCCGGCAGTAGATGTGCGTGGAGGTGACCGCGGTGAAGAACCAGCCGTCGAACCGTGGGTCCCGACTGGCGACTGCGCGGTAGCAGTGTTCGAAGTCCGGAAGCGCGTTCACCACTCGATCCTGACAGGTGCGGTGAGTGAGGGCTCGCGGGTTTCGGACTGTTACATGGCCTCTCTCGCTTCGCTCGTTCGGCGGGCGCTGGCTTCGCCGGCGCTTGATCGGCCTGTTGAAGCCCTGCGGGGGCTTCGCCTTCGGCTCGCCTCCTCGGGCTTCTGCGGCCGAGCGCGCCGGCTACGCCATCGCGTGACGGTCCGGGTGGGGTGTCCCGCGCCCCGCGCGGGACCGTTGGCAGTGGGGCTCGGCTTCGCCATCGCGTTTATTCAGGTGGGGTTGCCGTGCGCGGGACCGTGACCAGTGGGGGCTCGGCTACGCCATCGCGTTTATTCAGGTGGGGTTGCCGTGCGCGGGACCGTAACCAAGGTGGCTCGGCTGCGCCATCGCATTAGGTGGGGTGCCCCTGCGCCCCGCGCGGGGAGGCAGTGGGGTCGCCGGTCGCTCCAGCATCGCCGTCTCGCGCGGCAACCTGGCCTGGAGGCGAGGGCATTTTCCCCGAAAGGTGCTTATGTACTTTTCAGCGGATCGTACATTCGGGGAAAATGACCCAGAGCATGGTGCTGAATGGTGCATTTTCCCGGAATGGTCGTTGTGGATAACTGGATAAAGCGGTAATTCGGGGAAAATGCGCACGGGGCGGGGGGTGGAGTGGGGATGGGGTGGAGTGGGGGTGGGGCTGTGTTGGTGGGGGTGAGCAGGGAAAAGGGGCGTCTTGACTGTTTTTTGGCGGAACTCTAGTCTCAGCGCGTGGACGTGTTGGTCCCCGTTTGTCCACAGGGCTGAGGAGAAGCCATGACACGTACCGTTCTGCGGCGCTCTGTCAAGATCAGACCGGCGGTCGTACTGCGCAGTGTACTGGTGGCGTTCGCGGCGTTCGTTGCCGCTCTGCTGCTGGTACCGGCAGGTTCGGCGTCCGCGACGATCGGCAGCGACGACTACATCTACCGCACCAGTTCGCCCGACCAGGTCGACCAGTGGAACTTCTACACCCGCGAATGCACCAGCTTCGTGGCATGGCGGCTCAACAACGACAACGGCGTGCCGTTCAACAACTCGTACGGTGGCCAGCACTGGGGAAACGCGGAGAACTGGGACAGCGCGGCGCGGGCCGCCGGGTTCGCGGTGGACAGCAACCCGACCCGTGGGTCGGTCGCGCAGTTCGATCCCGGTGTCGGCGGGGTCGGCGCGTACGGGCACGTGGCGTACGTGATGCAGGTGTCCGGCAGTCAGGTGCTGATCGAGGACTACAACTGGGTCAGCTTCGCCTACGACCAGCACTGGGTGTCCACCTCCGGGCTGCACTTCCTGCACGTCGGTAACCCGGGCAGCGGCGGGGTGACCGGCACGGTGCACTCCGGTGGGGTCAGCCTCAACATCCGGTCCACGCCGTCGGTCAGTGGCTCGGTCGTCGGGTCGCTCGCCGACGGGCAGGTGTTCACCATCCAGTGCCAGACCAACGGCGACAGCGTGACCGGCACGTACGGGACGACCACGCTGTGGGACCGGCTGGCGCCCGGCCAGTACGTCTCGGACGCCTACGTCTACACCGGATCGGACGGTCAGGTCGCGCCGAACTGTTGACGCCCGACCGTGGGCCGGCGGGCATGCCAGACCGCGTGGCCGCCGACGGTCGGGTCAGGATCTGCTGTCGCGGTGCCCGTTCCGGGAGGGCGGGTACCGCGACTTTCTGTTCGGTACCGGAGGTTGCCGATGAGTTCCATTCCGGGAGCCTGGCCGACCCGGGGTAGCTTCCCTTTGCCTGACGCCGTTGTTAGCATCCCCCTGACCCGGGCGAGGACCGCTGGGGACGGGTTCTCTCTGCACCCGAGATCTCCTGCCGGAAACCCTGGGACGGTGCTGCGTGGCGTACGTCGGCGCGAAAGGAATCGCAACCCGTACCCGTCCCGAAGAGAACCGCTGATGAGCGGCCCGCTCGCGCTGCGACACCGGCCGGAACGGTGACCCGGATGCCGGTCGATCTTCTCGTCATCGGTAGCGGTTCGTTGGCGCAGGCACTCTGCCACTCCCTGGCCGTCTGCGCGGACCAGCCTGTCGCCGTGGCGGTACTGGCCCGTAACCGGGTGGCCGTCGACCAGTTGACCTGCCTGGCCACCACCCGGGCGGTCGCCGCCGAACGTCCGGTCACCTTCACCGGCAGCTCCGCCGAACTGTCCGACGGCGACCAGCTCGACGAGATACTGCACGTCACCGCGCCGCGGGTGGTTGTGCAGTGCGCCTCGCTGCAGTCGCCGTGGGAGGGCCGGTCCGCGCCGTCCCGATGGACCGAGCTGGTGGCCGCCGTCGGTCTCGGTGTCACGCTGCCGTTGCAGGCCCGACTGGTGGTCGAGACCGCTCGGGCGATACGTCGCAGCGCACCGGACGCGCTGCTGGTCAACGCGTGTTTCCCGGATGCGGTGAACCCGCTGCTGCACCGGCTCGGTCTGCCGGTGTTCTGCGGCCTGGGCAACATCGCCACCCTCGCCGCGAGCCTGCGCGCCGCGCTGGGTTGCGCACCGGGCGCACAGCTGCGGCTGCTGGCACACCATGTACATCTGCACGCCCCCCGGGACCCGCACGACGAGGCACGGGCCTGGCTGGACGACGCCGAGGTCAGCGGCGTCGGGGATCTGCTCGCCGCGCAACGTCGTGCCGAGCGGGCCAGCCTCAACCAGGTCACCGGGTACGTGGCCGCCCGCTTCCTGGCCGATCTGCTGGCCGGCCGGGACATCGCCACCAACCTGCCCGGCCCGTCCGGTCGGCCCGGCGGCTACCCGGTACGCGTCACCGGCGGTCGGCTGACGCTGGACCTGCCGCCCGGCCTGACCGAACAGGACGCCACCCGGTTCAACGAACGGGCCGCCGGGGCCGACGGGATCAGGATCGGTCCGGACCGGGTCGAGTTCGTCGGCACCGCTGCCGTACCGGGCATCGTTGGACGGCTGTTGTCCGAGGGGTTCATCATCCAGGACGTGATAGCCGCCGCGGAGGAACTGGCCGAGCTGCGCAGCCGCCTTCGCCTGCCATGACCAGACCTCCGGGAGGAACGCCGACGATGTCGAACCCACCCAGCCGCAACCTGATACTCGACTACTACGACCGGCTGCCGGCAGTGATCGCCGACCGCATCGAGGACACCGCACCGGTCACCGACCAGTACGCGTTCTCGCCCGGCTTCCAGTTGCCCGAGCTGGACGCGAAGATGCGGGAGTTCTTCGCCGTCGCGGAGGCCCGCTGGTGGCACCTGGCCGACCACGACAGCGGTCGGGTGATGCTGCTGGACCTGACCCGCAATCCCGGTACCCGTACCACCAAGACCCTGGCGTCGCTGCTGATCGTGGCGCGTGCGGTGGAGTACATCCGGCGTACCGGGGAACCGGTCCTGATCTTCTCGCCGACCTCGGCGAACAAGGGCAGTGCGCTGCGCGACGCGGTACAGCGGGCGGTCGACTGTGGTCTGGTCACCGGCGAGGAGCTGCGGGTGGCGATCATCGCGCCGGCGGGTTGTCGCAGCAAGCTGCGTGGCGGTGGGCCGGACCCGGCACGTAACCCGGTCTTCCTGTACGACGGGGCGAACGCCGAGGATGTCAAGGCGATCGGTCGCGAGTTCGTGGACACCTACGCCGGCAAGCTGTACGCGAACGTCTGGTACTCGCTCGCTCTGGACAACTACCTGATCGCCGACGCGGCGCGGGCGTTCTTCGAGCACGACGTCGATCCGACGCCGGGCAGCGCACCCCGGGTGCACGCGCACGCGGTGTCCAGCGCGTTCGGCCTGCTCGGCTACAACCTGGGTCGGGACCTGCTGGAACGTGACGGTGCCGCGGCTGCCGCCGACCGGCCGGGATTCCTGCTCGTCCAGCACCTGGGTGCGCCCGACATGGTGGTCAACCTGGCCCACGGCGACTTCGACCGCGCGCACCTGCCGGAGTTCCGCCACGACCCGGCCAGTGGCCTGTACGTGCAGGACGACGATCCGCGGTTCCCGGCGGCGACGTACGATCCGGCGGAGGTCCTCGACCCCACCTTCTACACGCACCGGCCGGCCACCTCACCGGCGATGAACACGCTGATCGAACGGCACGGCGGCGATGGCATCGTGGTGTCGCTGTACGAATGCCTGCAGCGTTACCCGGCGCTCGCGTCCTGGCTGTCGACCACCGACCGGCAGCTGCCCGCCGATCCGCGTGTCCTGCGGGAATGGTCGCTGGTGATGGCACTCACCGGGGTACTCAACGCGCTGGAGCGTGGTCTGGTCGCGCCCGGCCGCGACATCGTGGTGCACGGTTCGGGCACCTACCGGGCCGGCGAGTACCCGTTCCTGGAGCTCGACGCCACACATCCGGTACGGGACGCCGAGGACGTGGCGCGGGTGCTGCTGGCCGGCGAATGAGCGCGCCGGCAGCTCCCAGCGGTCCGGCCGTCCCGGTCCTCGCCGATGTGTGGCAGCGGTCGGCATGGCTGCTCGCCACGATGCACGGCGGTAGCCGGGTGCCGCTGGCCCGGGCGGCCCGGATCGACGGTGTCGTGGTGGACCGGCTCGCCGACCGGTTGACCGCGCTGGTCGCCCGGCATCCCGCGCTGTGTACCGGATTCCGGGTGGTGGCCGGCGAGCCGCAGCCGGTCGCGCTGGCGCCGGTGATGGACTTCGGGACGGTACGGGTCCCGGCGGCGGAACTCGACGCCGCGATGCTGGCCGCCGCCCGCGAACCGGTCGACCTCGGCACCGGACCGCTGCTGCGGGCCCGGCTCTACCCGCAGGACGGCCACCACGTACTGCTGCTCGCCGTACCGGAGTCCACAGTGGACCACCTGAGTCTGGCGGCACTGTGGGCCGAGGTGCTGGGCCGCCCGGCGGTGCCGGCCCGTACCGGTGTCGACGACGACGCCGACCGGGACTGGTGGCGCGACCGGCTCAGCGCGCCGGCCGGGACGGTGGACCTGGCCCCGGGCCGGGCCGTACAACGCGGCCACGGCGCGGACAGGATGTTGCCGGTGACGGCCGACCCGTCGGACACCGCGCAGGTCGAGGTTGCGCTGCGGGCGGTACTGCGCCGCTACACCGGCGTCGCGGATTTCCTGCTCGGCCTGCCGGTCGCGGCGCACCGCGACGATCCGGTCAGCGCACGCGGCACCGTGCTGCGCTCCGCCGGCGGTGACCTGGCCGAGGTCGTCGCGCACGCCGGGCTGCCGGACCGGGAACTGTTCACCGGCGTGGAACCCGGCCGGGCCGCCTGGAACGTGGCGCTGGTCGGCGCGGACCTGCTGGTACCGGGCGTCACCGACGAGGTACTGCTCGACCTCGCGCTCGGCATGCCGTCGACGGTGGGTGTGCCACTCGGCGAATGCTGGTGGCCCGGTGACCTCGCGGTACTGGTCGGGCCGCACGGGATCCGGCTCTGCTACGACCACCGCGTGGTGGACGCCGGCCTGGCCCGGTGCCTGGCCGAGGACCTGGCCGCGACGTTGCGTACCGGATCGGTGCCGGCCACCGTGGCGCTGGAACGCACGGTGGCACCGGACCTCGCCGCCGCACACCGGGCGCACCCGGACTTCCGGCGGGTGTCGCCGGCAGGATGCGTACCGGAACGTTTCGCCGAGCAGGTGGCGCGGCACCCGGACCGGCCGGCGGTCCTCGCCGACGACGGCAGCCTGACCTACCGGCAGCTCGCCGGTGCGGCCGGTGGGGTGGCCCGGGCGCTGACCGGGGCGGCGGGCACGCGGGTGGCGCTGCTGCTCGGGCACGGTGTACGGCCCGTCGCCGCGATGCTCGGTGTGCTCGCCGCGGGCGCGTCGTACGTTCCGCTGGATCCGGCGTACCCGGCGGACCGGCTGGCCGCCATGCTGCGCCACTCCGGCGCCGAGGTGCTACTGGCCGACGCCGGTACCTGGTCGTTGGGGCAGGCGCTGTGCGCGCAGGTGCCTGCCGCGCGGATGCTGGACGTCACCGCGCTGGGCGACGCGCCGCTGCGGGTGGCGGACGGGACCACGCCGGACAGCGAGGCGTACGTGCTGTACACCTCCGGGTCGACCGGTACGCCGAAGGGCGTCGTGCAGAACCACCGGAACCTGCTGTTCGCCGCCACCAACCACATCGGCAACTTCCGGATCTGCCCGGCCGACCGGGTCGCGGTGCTGTCCTCGTTCAGCTTCGACATGGCCGTCACCGACATGTACTCGGCGGTGCTGTCCGGCGCCGCTGCGGTGCCGGTCGACGTACGCGGTCGGGGGATGACCGAGCTGGCCGAGGTGCTGGCGGAGCGGGCGGTGAGCGTCTACCACTCCACCCCGACGGTGTACCGGCACCTGGTCGAGGTGCTCGGCGCGGACGGACGGCTGCCCGGGATCCGGGCGGTGCTGCTCGGCGGCGAGGAGGTCACCCCGCACGATGTGGCCGCGTACCGGCGGCACTTCGCGCCGGACGGGGTGTTCGTCAACGGCTACGGCGCCACCGAGATCAGTTTCATCACCCAGCACCACGTGCCCGCCGACCAGCAGATCGGTACGCGGCTGCCGGTCGGGCATCCGCTGGCCGGCATCGAGGTACGGCTGTGCGCGCCGGACGGCACACCGGCGGCGCTGACCGGCGAGATCGTGGTCCGCAGCCGGCACGTGGCCACCGGGTACGCCGATGGTGGCGGGTTCACCGACCGCGGCGCCGGGGTGCGCGAGCACCGTACCGGCGACCTGGGCTGCCGGCAGCCCGACGGGGCGCTGCTGCACCTGGGCCGGGTGGACCGGCAGGTGAAGATCCGCGGCTACCGGGTCGAACTGGGGGAGATCGAGGCGGCCCTGGCCGGTCTGCCGCAGGTCGCGCAGGCCGCCGCGGTGGCCCGGGACGGCCGGCTGGTCGGCTACGTACGGCCGGCCGACGGCACGGTCCGCCCGCAGGAACTGGTACGGGCGCTGGCGCAACGCCTGCCACACTTCATGGTGCCGCAGGCGGTCGTACTGCTCGACGAGCTGCCGACGACACCGACCGGGAAGCTCGACGTACGGGCGCTGCCCGATCCCGCGCCGCCCGGGTCGGCCGCACATCCCACGCCGGACGATCCGGTGGAGCGTTCGGTCGCCGCGGCGTGGTGCGCGGAGCTGGGCGTGGCAGCGGTCGGTACCGACGAGAACTTCTTCGACCTGGGCGGCCATTCACTGCTGCTGGCCCGGGTGCAACAGCGACTGGAAGCGGAGCTGTCCGTACGGATCCCGCTGGCCCGGATGTTCGAATATCCGACGGTCGCCGCGCAGGCCCGGTTCCTGGCCGGTACGCCCGGCCCCGCGGCACCGGACCTGCGCCGGGTGGACGACCGGATGGCGCGACGCCGCGCGGCACGGGGAGGACGGCGATGACGGACGAGCCGATGGACGACCAGGACGCGGTGGCGATCGTCGGGATGGCGGGCCGGTTCCCCGGTGCGCCGGACGTCGACACGTTCTGGCGCAACCTGCTGGACGAGGTCGACTCGGTCGTCACCTGCTCCGACGACGAACTGCGGGCGGCCGGGGTGGCCGAGGAACTGCTCGCCGATCCACGCTACGTACGGGCCACCGGCAGGCTGGCCGGGCTGGCCGACTTCGACGCCGGGTTCTTCGGGTACCCGCCGGCCGAGGCCGCGCTGATCGACCCGCAGCAGCGGCTGTTCCTCCAGACGGCGTGGACCGCGATGGAGGACGCCGGCTACGACCCCGGTCGGCCGGACGGCACGGTCGGGGTGTTCGCCGGCACGTCGGTGAACCGCTACTTCCTCGGCCACCTGTACGGCAACCCGGCGGCCGGGCCGACCGCACGTCCCGGCGATCCGGACGCGCTGATGGCGCCCGGGCACGCACCGGACTACCTGCCGCTGCGCGTGTCGTACAAGCTGGGCCTGACCGGGCCGAGCGTGGCGGTACAGGCCGCCTGCGCGAGTTCGCTGGTGGCGGTGTGCCTGGCCGCGCAGAGCCTGCTCGACTACCGGTGCGACACGGCGATCGCCGGGGGCGCGTCGGTGGCCGCCACCGAGCCGTCCGGCTACCTGGCCCGCGAGGGTGGGCTGCTGTCCCCGGACGGGGTGGTACGGGCGTTCGACGCCGACGCCCGGGGCACCGTGTACGGCAGCGGGGCCGGTGCGGTGGTCCTCAAACGGCTCGCCGACACCGCCGACGACCACGTGTACGCGGTGCTGGAAGGCTGGGCGGTCGCCAACGACGGTGCGCAGCGTGCCGGTTTCGCCGCGCCCGGGGTCAGTGGGCTGGCCAGCGCCGTGGTGGAGGCGCTGTCCTGCGCGGACCTGTCCCCGGCGGACATCGGTTACGTCGAGGCGCACGGCACCGGCACCCCGGTCGGGGACGCGATCGAGGTACGCGCGCTGGCCGAGGCGTTCCGCGGGGAGGCCGCCGGCTGCCTGCTGGGTTCGGTGAAGAGCAGCATCGGCAACCTGGACGCGGCCGCCGGGGTGGTCGGTCTGATCAAGGCCGCACTGGCCGTACGGCACGCCGTGGTGCCGGCGACGCTGCACTTCACCGCGCCGCACCCGGACCTGGACCTGGCCGCCGGGCCGTTCGAGGTGGCGGCGCGGACCCGGCCGTGGCCGGACGGTCCGGGGCCGCGGCGGGCCGGGGTGACCTCGATCGGGCTGGGCGGTACGAGCGCGCACGTGGTGCTGCGCGCACCCGACCGGCCGGACCGGCCCGACGGCGAGGCCGACGACGGCGCCGCCTGGCGCTGCTGCCGCTGTCCGCGCGTACCCCGGCGGCGCTGGACGAACTGGCCGAGCGGCTGGCGGCACGGCTGACCGGGCCGCAGCCACCGGCACTGGTGGACGTGGCGTACACGCTGACCGTCGGTCGGCCGGTCTTCGCGCTACGCCGCGCCGTACTGGCCCGTACCTTGGCCGAGGCGGTCGACGGCCTGCGGGGCGGGCAACTGGATGCGTCCGCGCCGGCCGGTGACGCGGCTGCGTGGGTGTCCGACGGCATCCTGCCCGAGCCGGCCGCCGGGCGTCGGGTGCCGCTGCCGGCGTACCCGTTCCAGCAGGTACGGCACTGGATCGACCGGCCACGCGGCGCGTCCTGAGCGCGCCCGGTTCGCGCGTCCGGTTCGCGCGCCCGGTTCGCGCAGTCCGGTTCGGGCGCGCCGGGGGTTCGGGCGCCCGGTTCGGGCGTGCCGGAGGCTCAGTGCGGCAATGTCGCGACGATCCGCTCGGCGAGCAGACCGAGATGCTCGTTGAGGAAGAAGTGACCGCCCGGCAGGGTCTGCAGATCGAAGCCGGCACCCGCGTGCCGGGCCCAGCCGGCCAGGTCGTCGGCGGGCGCGTCGACGTCGGTCTCCCCGGCGAACGCGGTCAAGGGCACCGGGATCGGGTCCTCCTCGACGAACCGGTACCGGTCGATCCAGCCGAAGTCGGCGCGCAACGTCGGCAGCACCAGCTCGCGCAGTTCCGGTTCCTCGAACACCTCCGGCGCCACGCCACCCAGCGCCGTCACCCGGGCGATCAGTTCCGCGTCGCCGACCCGGGCCAGTTCGGACAGCGGCTCGACCTGATCGGGTGGCCGGCTCCCGCCGACGTACAACCGGGACGGCTGGGTGGCGCCGCGCCGGCGCAGCTCGCGTACCACCTCGAAGCCGAGCCGGCCGCCCATGCTGTGCCCGTAGATGGCGTACGGCCGGTCGGCGCGGCGCAGCACCGCGTCGGCGATCTGGGCTGCGGTGAAGTCACCGTCCTCGCCGATCCGGCTCTCCCGGCCGGGCAGCTGCACCGCCTGGATGCCCACCTCCGGTGGGAACGCCCGGGGCCAGGCCCGGAATGCGCTGGCGCCGCCACCGGCGTACGGCAGGCAGAACAGCAGTGTCCGGGCGCCTTCGGGTGGCCCGCTGACGAACCACCGGTCGATCGATCTGGTCAGCACACTGTTGTATACCGTGCGGCCCCGGTACCGGTCCATGCGGTGAGCGCAGCGGTGTGCCGGCAATGTGTTCAGCGGTCCAGCGCGTGCCCGGTCCCGGTCACCGCGTTGTCCGCGTCGACCATCACCACGCGCGGTTCGAGCTTGGCCGCCTCGTCGTCGGCGACGGTCGCGTACGCGATGATGATGACCAGGTCACCGGGCTGTACGAGGCGTGCCGCGGCACCGTTGATGCCGATCACGCCGCTGCCGCGCTCGCCTTCGATGACGTAGGTCTGCAGCCGTTCGCCGTTGTTGATGTCCACCACGTGCACGAGTTCGCCGGGCAGCAGGTCGGCGGCCTCCATCAGGTCCAGGTCGATGGTCAGCGAACCGATGTAGTGCAGGTCCGCCCGCGTCACGGTGGCCCGGTGGATCTTCGACTTCAACATGGTCCGGAACATCGTGCCCCTTTGCCTGCGGCGTGCGAGTGTGCGTGTACGAGCCGCGCCGCGTGCAGTTGGCGGCGGAGCCGCGTGCATGGTATCGGCAGGTCAGAGGTGGTGCCGGCGCGCCCGCCGGCGCCCGCCCGATCAATCACCATCGATGCCGTCTGCCGGTATTCGGCGTCGTACCGTCCATCGTCCGGTTCCTGTCGGGAGTGGTGCACGTCAGGCTCCTGTTGGCGGCCGGCCGGGGTGGCTGCGTAGTCTTGTCGGTCGTGAGTCTCACGATCGGCATCGTCGGCCTGCCCAACGTCGGCAAGAGCACCCTGTTCAACGCGCTGACCCGCAACGACGTGTTGGCGGCGAACTACCCGTTCGCCACGATCGAACCCAACACGGGTGTGGTCGGGGTCCCGGACGACCGCCTCGGCGTGCTGGCCGAGATGTACCACTCCGACCGGGTGGTGCCGGCGACCGTCACCTTCGTGGACATCGCCGGCCTGGTCCGCGGCGCCAGCGAGGGTCAGGGGCTGGGCAACAAGTTCCTCGCCAACATCCGCGAGTCGGACGCGATCTGTCAGGTGATCCGCGCCTTCCACGACGACGACGTGGCGCACGTGGACGGCCGGGTGTCCCCGCACGACGACATCGACACGATCAACACCGAGCTGATCCTCGCCGACCTGCAGACCATCGACAAGGTACTGCCCCGGCTGACCAAGGAAGCCAAGCTGCAGAAGGACAAGCGGCCGGTGCTGGAGGCGGTCGAGGCGGCCCGTGCCGTACTGGACGAGGGCACCACGGTGTTCGCCGCCGGGCTGGACCGCGAGCCGCTGCGAGAGCTGCACCTGCTGACCGCGAAGCCGTTCCTGTACGCGTTCAACGTCGACGAGGGCCAGCTGACCGACGAGAGCACCCGCGACGAGCTGCGCAAGCTGGTCGCGCCGGCTGAGGCCATCTTCCTCGACGCCAAGGTCGAGTCGGAGCTGGTGGAGCTGGAGGCGGACGAGGCTCTGGAGCTGCTGCAGTCGATGGGGCAGCAGGAGTCCGGTCTGTCGCAGCTGGCCCGGGTCGGGTTCGGCACGCTGGGTCTGCAGACGTTCCTGACCGCCGGCCCGAAGGAGTCCCGGGCCTGGACGATCCGGCGCGGCGCGACCGCACCGGAGGCGGCCGGCGCCATCCACACCGACTTCCAGCGCGGCTTCATCAAGGCCGAGATCGTCTCGTACGGCGACCTGGTCGCGGCGGGCACCATGGCCGAGGCGAAGGCCCAGGGCAAGGTACGCATGGAGGGCAAGGACTACGTGATGGCCGACGGCGACATCGTCGACTTCCGCTTCAACGTCTGACCGGTAATTGGGTTGCCGGCAGGGGGCCGGTCCAGCACGGTGAGCGCGATGATGGACAAGGCCGCCCTGCTGCGGGCATACGACGAGCAACTCCGTACCGACGCCGAGGCGGAGGGCGCGGACTCGGCCACCCGGCACGGACCGCTGCTGCTGATCACCCTCGGCGGCAACCGGGGGTTTGTGACCTACCGCGACCTGGACGGGATGGACGCCGGGCAGATCGCCCGGCTCGTACCCGAAGCCCTGGCGCACTACCGGGACGACCCCGCGATCAGCCGGGTGGAGTGGAAGACCCGCGCCCACGACCATGCACCCGGCCTGCACGAGGCGTTGCTGGCCAACGGATTCGTACCCGACGACCCTGAGTCGATCATGATCGGTGCGACGGAAGCGCTGGCCGTCGACGTGGCACTGCCCGAGGGTGTGACGCTGCGGCAGGTCAGCGACGAGCGCGACGTACGCGCCATGTGCGCCATGCAGGATGAGGCCTTCGGCAGGAAGGTCTCGGAACGGATGGCCGAGGAGATGCTGGACCAGTTGGCGCTCGGCGACGGGCTGGAACTGTGGGTGGCCGAGGCCGAGGGGCGCGTCGTCAGCGCCGGCCGGTTGCAGCCGGTCGCGGGTACCGACTTCGCCGGGATCTGGGGCGGCTCGACTCTCGAACAGTGGCGCGGCCGCGGCATCTACCGTGCCCTGACGGCGGCGCGGGCCCGGTCCGCGCTCGCGGCCCGCAAGACGTTCATCCAGAGCGACTCGACCGAGTACTCCCGCCCGATCCTGGAACGTTCCGGCCTGGTCAAGGTGTCGACGACGACGCCGTACCTCTGGCACCGCTGAGCCCGGTCCGACGCCACCGACGGTGGCGGACCCGCTGATACCGGCCGTACGGGCCGTTCTTTCGTGGTCTGATGGCCGGGGCGATGAGTTTCTGCCGGCCCGCTGGTCTGTACCGGTGAGCGGCCGCCGGGGCCGCGCACGACATCAGGAGGAGCGGCGATGAACAACCTGATCAACCCGTGCCTGTGGTTCGACACCGAGGCCGAGGACGCGGCGAACTTCTACACCTCCGTGTTCCCCAACTCCAAGATCGCGGAGGTGTCCCGCTACGGCGAGGCCGGCCCGCGCGAGGCGGGCATGGTGATGACCGTGGCGTTCGAGTTGAACGGGCACCGTTTCGTGGCGCTCAACGGCGGACCCGAGTTCACCTTCAGCGAGGCGATCTCGTTCCAGCTCAACTGCGTGGATCAGGCGGAGGTCGACCGGTACTGGGCGGCGCTGTCCGACGGCGGCCAGGAAGGCCCGTGCGGCTGGGTGAAGGACCGGTTCGGGGTGTCCTGGCAGGTCGTGCCGGCGGAACTGCCGACGCTACTGAGCGACCCGGACCCGCAGCGCGCACAGCGCGCCACCCGGGCGATGCTGTCCATGGGCAAGCTGGACCTGGCCGCCATCCGGCGCGCGGCCGACGGCAACTGATCCCCGGTTGGGCGCCGGGCGACCATCCACAGTGGATGGCCGCCCGGTCGGTGAGGGGCAGGGTCAGACCAGGATGCCGGTGCAGCGGTCCTCGACGTACGCGCGCTTGGCCGCCTCGTCCCGCGCCGAACTCAGGTAACGGGACCAGGCGCGCCGCTCGTGCGAGGTCGCGTCGAGCTCGAAGATGTTCTGCGTCGCCCGCGGCACCGCCTCGCGTACCGGGTAGAGCGTGAACGAGCCGTCCTCGTTGCGACCGTAGAGCACCTGCCACATTTCGTTGGTGTTGCGCCAGATGCAGACGATCAGGAAGTACCCCTCGCCGTCCAGGTGCAGCATGGCGTAGCCGAGTTCGCCGCGCAGTTCCAGCCGGCCCGAGTCGGCCTCGGCGTGCAGGAAGGCGCGCGCCTCGTCACGGATCTGTGCCGGCGTCGGCCGGTCCGCGAGGTGCACGTCGTACCACTTCAGGTACGCACCGGGCACGGCCAGGTCGTCCGCCGGCACAATGGCCTTCTCGGTGTGCTCGTAGCTGTCCGGGACCACCGCGATCGCACCCAGCTGAGGGATCACCTGCGTCATTGCCCACCATCCAGTTCTGTCGGGGTCTGTCGTCGGTCGGCCGCGTCGTACAGGCCGTTGGCTTCCAGTTCACGTAGCCGCTGGTAGTCGGCTTCCACCTGGTCCGGATCGTCGGAGATCAGGTACGCGTACCCGGGCGAGCTGGCCAGGTCCACGGTGCGCTCGATGCGGGTACCGGCCGGCTGGGTGACCACGACCTCCAGGAACGAGGGCAGTGCACGTACCGGAGCCCAGCCGGCCTCGTCCGGGACGACGCCGTCGCGGGGAACCATCAGGTTCATGAACCGTACGTGGGTCAGCAGCTGGTACGGCTTGGCGTTGCCGGCGCTCACCTCGTCGGGCCGGGCGATCGCCCAGGCGAGTCGGTCCACCTGGTCGGTACCGATGCAGCGGGACACCACGTCGGGCAGGTGCGCGCCGCCGAGCCGGGCCCCGCACTCGACCAGTACCGGTCCCTTGGCGGTCAGCATGATCTCGGTGTGCGCTGCGCCGTTACGGATCTCCAGCGCGTCCAGTACGGCCAGGGCATACGCGCCGACCTGTTGCGCCGCCGGGTCGTCGGCCGGCACGGGGTGTTCGTTGCTGACCATCGAACGCATGCTGTCGATCCGATGCTTGTGGTAGCGCCAGATCTCCACCAGGTGGTGCACACCGTTGCGGCTGACCGTGTTGACGAAGTACTCGTCACCGTCCAGGTGCTCCTGGGCCAGCACGGTGGTGTTGCGGTGCCCGTACCGGTCGGTGCTGGCCATGATCTCCGCGTGACCGGTCCGGATGTCCTGCGCCGAACCGCAGAAGTAGACGTGGTCCATTCCGGCACTGGCGACCGGCTTGAGTACCACCGGCCACTGGTCGCGCTGCTGTGCCCAGGCCACCACCTCCGCGGCGTCCGGGGCGGAGATGCTGTCGGCGGCGGCGAGCCCGGCGGCGGCGATCGCGCGGACCATCTCGTACTTGTCGCGTCGGGACGTGGGCCGGCTGGTGCCGTTTCCCGGGGTGCCGAGTTCCGCGGACAGCGCGTCGGCCAGCAGCACCCCGGACTCCATGGCCGCGACCACGAAGTCGACACCGTGTCCGCGCAGTGTCGCCGCGGTCGCCGCGACGTCCCCGTGGTGCGCGATGTCGACGGTGAAGTCCTCGGGCTGGTACGTCAGGTGCACGTCGGGGAACTCGGACCGGACGTGCACCGGTGTGACGCCGTAGCGGTCCAGCGCGGCCGGCAGGAACTTCCCGATCCCGTACGCGTCGACGATGGCACACTTCATGACCGGGACTCCTCTGCGCCGCTCGGGCTGATCGGACCGCTGCTGGCCGCCACCGGTACGGGTAGCTGCCGGGCCGCCGCGTCGTGCCGGTTGCGCGCCACGATCCCGATCGCGACGAGCACCGTGATGCCGATGATCGCGGCGAGCGTCAGCGGGGCCGGGTGCAGCCGGGAATCGGGCAGCTGCAACAGGAAGGCGCACAGCGGCGCGAGCGTCATCAGGATCGACGCGGTGATCGGCTCGGTGTGCTTGATGCCCACCTGCAGCAGGAACAGCGGCAGCGCGACCCCGACCACCGCGATGAGCGCCGAGGGTAGGAAGGCGCCGGCCAGTCCGGGCCGGTCGAGGAACGCGACCAGTATCCAGGTCGCCGCGACCATCAGGAAGAACCGCACCGCCAGTACGGACCGCGGGCTGTGCCCGGCCTCGCTGAGCCGCTTGGAGTAGACCACGTTGGCCACCGAGCCCACGCCGGTGAGCAGGGTCAGCGCGATGCCCAGCAGTGCCTGGCCGACGCCCAGGTGGCCGACTCCGCTGTGCCCGGCGACCGAACCCCAGGCCATCAGGCCGATCAGTACGAAGATGCCGATCGAGACCAGCGACTCGGCGGGCAGTACGGAACTGCCCGGTCGGAGCAGCTTGTTCAGCAGCACCGTGACCAGCGGGCCGATGGCCAACCCGACGGCGGTGACCACCGCTGGTTCCAGGTATTTCAGCGCGACCAGCATCGACAGCCAGGTCACCGCCGTGGTCACGTTGATCGCGACGACGTCCCGGCGGTCGGTCCGTACCGGGGACAGCGCGCTACGCACGCCGCGCCGCAGGATGTCGCTGCCGAGGAAGAACACCGCGGCCAGGGTGAACGAGATCGCCGCCACGCTGACCGGGTTGTGTGACTGGACCTGGTTGCCCGCGTACACGTCGAGTGCCGCGGTGAGGAAGGTGAACCCGATCAGCGGGGCCAGGCCCCGCATGATCAGGGACTTGTGCTCAGCCGTCATCCGGATACCACCCGGGGAATGCTCGTCATCGCCTGCTCCAGTGCTTCGTCGCTGACCGCGTCGTCGGTGAGGGAGTGTGCGAAGTAATTGTCGTACGCAGTGAGGTCGAAGTGGCCGTGACCGGACAATCCAAACAAAATCGCCCGGGAGCGGCCCTCCTCCCGACAGCGCAGCGCCTCGTCGATGGCGACCCGGATGGCGTGCGTGGATTCCGGCGCCGGCAGGATGCCCTCGGTACGGGCGAACTGGACGCCCGCCTCGAAGCACCGGGACTGCGGTACGGCCACCGCCTCGATCAGCTTGTCCTCCACGACGCGGCTGATCAGCGGCCCGATGCCGTGTGCCCGTAGGCCACCGGCATGTACCGGTGGCGGCACGAACGAGTTGCCGAGGGTGTGCATCCGGAACAGCGGGCCGAGCTGGCCGGTGTCGGCGTAGTCGTAGGCGATGGTGCCCTTGGTCAGGGTGGGGCAGGCGGCCGGTTCCACCGCGATGATCCGTACATCCTCACCCCCGCGCAGTTGTGCGCCCAGGAACGGGAACGACAGCCCGGCGAGGTTGCTGCCACCGCCGGAGCAGCCGACGATGATGTCCGGGTAGTCGTCGGCCATCGCGAACTGCTGGATGGCCTCCTGACCGATGACGGTCTGGTGAGCGAGGACATGGTTGGCGGCGCTGCCCAGTACGTAGCCGAGGTTGTCGTCGGTCGCCGACAACTCCAACGCCTCGGAGGTGGCGATACCGAGGCTGCCCGGGCAGTCCGGGTCGGCGGCGAGGATCGCCCGCCCGGCGGCGGTCTCGACACTGGGGCTGGGCGTGCACACCGCGCCCAACGATTCCATCAGCGCCCGGCGGTAGGGCTTCTGCTGGAAGCTCACCCGCACCATGAAGACCTTGGCCGTCATACCGAAGAACGCGGCGCCCAGCGCGGTGGCGCTGCCCCACTGCCCGGCGCCGGTCTCGGTGACCAGCCCGGTCCGGCCCGCCATCTTGTTGTAGTACGCCTGCGGGATGCCGGTGTTGGGCTTGTGGCTGCCGGTCGGCGCCACACCCTCGTACTTGTAGTAGATGCGGGCCGGGGTGCCGAGTGCCCGTTCCAGTCGCCTGGCCCGGTACATCGGGGCCGGCCGCCACTGCGCGTAGATCTGCCGGACCGGTTCGGGTATCTCGAATTCCCGCTCGGTACCGATCTCCTGGTCGATCAGCGGTTCCGGCATCACGTGCGCCATCTCGTCCCGCGTCTGCGGGCGACCGGTACGCGGGTTCAGCGCCGGTGCGAGCGGCGGGCCGGGCAGATCGGCCTGCAGGTTGTACCAGGTGGTCGGGATGTCCTTCTCATCGAGCTGGAACTTGATTCTCTCCACTAGGGGAGCCTCCCTCTGAGTGTGCCTCTGCGAGCAATGAACCCGACGCGGTCGTGAACGAACTCTCGAACAGCAACGGATGGGCTTCCCGGATCCCGTCGACGACCATGTCGTACGGGACGTCGTCGAACTCGCCCCGCATCGTGAGGAACTCCATGTGCCGACGCCCGTTCTCGTCGTACGGGTGGTAGAGGCTGTCGGCCTCCCCGGTGAACTCCAGCGGGGCGATCTTGTACAGCCGGCAGAGGGTCTTGTTGAACACCGGTGTCGCCTTGACCCACCTGCCGTTGAGATACACGGAGGAGAGGCTGTGGAAGCGGAAGATGTCACCGCCGACAAGCTGGCGCAGCCGCTCGGAGGCGAGATGGTTGCGCACGTCGCCGTACACGATCCGGCTCGGGATCCCGACCTGCCGGACCGCCGCGCAGTACACAATGGACTTGTGTACGCAGAATCCGGTGCCCCGGGTGATGATCGAGCTGGCCCGCAGGCCCTTGCGGGACAGGTCGGCGCCGTAGACGTCGTAGAAGATCCCGTCACGTACGGCGTGGTAGAGGGCCACCGCCTTGGCCGTGTCGGTGAGCGGCCCGTCCGGCAGTGCGGCCCGTACGAAGTCGCGTACCACGGATGATTCATGGTCGAGGAACTCGGTCGCGCCGCGTAGCGCGTCCAGGTCTGTCTCCGTCTCCACAGTGCCTCCTCACGCCTTGGTCGACTGGGGTCGGTTGAGCCCCATCAGGGCGGCGATCCGCTGCCGTTGTATCTCCGATGTGCCCGAATAGATGGTGCCGGCCACCGCGTTGCGCAGTTCCTTCTCCAGCCCGTATTCGGTCATGTATCCGTAGCCGCCGAAGATCTGTATCGCGGCCAGCGCCGAGCGCACGTTGCTCTCGCTCGCCACGAGTTTGCTGATCGCGATGTCGATGGACACGTTCTCGTTGTGGGACAGCTTCACGCCGGTGTCGTACAACCACTTGCGTGAGGTCTCCAGGTCGATCCGCATCTCGACGATCTTGGTGGAGATCGACTGGTACGAACCGATGTTGGCGCCGAACTGGAACCGGCTGCGGGCGTAGGAGACGCACTGCTCCAGCCGGTGCGCCATCTCCCCGACGTTGATGATGAAGGAGCACAGGATCTCCCACTTCATCACGTGGTCGAGGATCAGGAAGCCGGAACCGACCGAGCCGATCACGTTCGCCCGCGGTACCCGTACCTCGTCCAGGAACAGTTCGCACAGCGGCGAGGTGCGCAGCCCCATCTTGCGTAGCGGTGAGCCCTGTACCAGGCCGGGGCTGTCCCGTTCGACGAGGAACGCGGTGATGGCGGCCGGGTTGCCGCGCTGCCCGGTCCGCGCATAGACGACGAACAGGTCGGCGATCGGGCCGTTCGAGATGAACGCCTTGCTGCCGGTCAGGACGAAGTCGTCGCCGTCCGGTGTGGCCACGGTGCGCATGCTCATGACGTCCGAGCCGCCGGACGGCTCGGTGATCGCGTGTGCGCCGATCGTCGTACCGGCACAGATGCCGGGCAGATAGCGCTCTTTCAGCGACACCGAGCCGAACCGGTGCAACGGAACTCCGGCGCTCACCAGGTGGGTGGAGGCGGAGAAGTTCAGCCCGGCGTCACGGCAGCTACGACCGAGCCCTTCCAGCACGTACATGGTGGTCGGAAGATCCTGGCCCAGCCCTCCCCACTCCGGCGCGAAGGGCAGCCCGAACAACCCGGTGTCGGACAGCCGCTTCCAGTTGTCGGTGGCGAAGGTGCCCGCCGTGTCGCGGTCCACATGTTCCGAGCTGAGTACCTCGGCCATGCTCTCCACGGCGTTTCGGAGGGCCGTCTGATCGTCGTTCCACCGCAATTGTCACACCACCTTAGTATTGCGAGAATGCGTCGGGGTTGAGCGTGTGCCGCTCGCCTCCCTGCAACGGGGGATTGAAGACGCTGATGAGTTCCACGTCGGTATCCGGCCCGGCGATCAGGAAATGCGCGTCGTGCTCGTTGAGTGCGTACATGAGGCCCGGTTCGATATCTCGGTAGATGGACCCGTCGGCATTGGAGATGATTCCGCGTCCGGCGATGCAGTAGCACGCTTCGAGGTGCCGCTGGTACTGCAGCATCGACTTGGTGCCGGCATAGACGACGGTGTGGCACAAGGTGAAGCCCATCTTGTCCTCGGCCAGCAGGAAACGGTGGCTGGTGCCGTTTCCCCAGTCGACGACCTTAACGTCTGCCTTCGTCCGAACAATCATTTCGGGAACCTCCGAGAGAACCGGGAGAAGTGTGCCTACGAAACCTCTTCAATGAACTCGCGAATAGCATTGACCGAACGGAAGTTGTCGGGAGATATCTCGATGTCGTCGATGGCTATCCCATAGCGGTCTCCTACCCACTGGATGAGTCTCAACAGGCCGAGGCTGTCCACCACGCCGGTGTCCAGCAGGTCGTACGAGGAGTCGAGGTCCTCCGGTGCCGTCTCGGGGATGTACTCCGAGACGATGAATTCCTTGATCTCCCTGGTGAGTTTCACGCCGTTCCCTTCTGCAGCTCTTCGGCGATCTGTTTGCGGTTCACCTTTCCGGTGGAGGTGGTGGGCAGCGGACCGTCGACCAGGTGCAGGGCAGCGGGAATGGCGGCTCGGACAAGTCGGGTGGCGCAGTGCTGGCGGAGCCCGAGACCGGTCAGCTCACCGGAGTGCCGCCGGACCACCGCATGCAGGCGGTGCCCGGCGACCTCGTCGGGTAGCGCCACCACGGCGGCCTCGGTGACGGCCGCGTGGGTGAGGATCACCTGTTCGACCTCCTCCAGGTTCACCCGCACACCGCGGACCTTCACCTGGAAGTCGGTGCGTCCGATGAGGGTGAGTTCGCCGTCGTCGTCGCGGGAGACCAGGTCCCCGGAACGGAAGTACGTACGGCTGCCGTCGCCGTCCGGCAGGGTGGTGAACCGGGGCGTCCCGGCGGTCTCGCCGAGGTAGCCGGCCATCTGGAACGGGGTGGCGACGAGCAGCTCACCGGTGGCCGGGCCGTCCGGCGTACCGGCACCGTCCACAGTGGCCTGTACGCCGGGCAGCGGGCGGCCCAGTGGCAGTACGTCGCGCGTCCTGGCCTCCGCGGCGTCGAAGGTGTGCAGGAAACTGTCGTTGGTCTCCGTGCAGCCGTAGACGTTGTGGAAGACCGCATCCGGGAACAGGTCCGGTAGTTGGGCCCGCAGTGTGCGCGGCGTGTGGTCACCGGTCAGCAGCACGTCCCGGACGCCGGGGAAGCTCATGCCGGTACCGGCACCCGCCTCGGCCAGGATCCGGTACAGCATCGGTACGGCCTGCACCACGTGCAGCTGCGTCGCGCGGAACATGTCGACCAGATAGCGCGGGTTGACCGCGTGGTCCGGCTCGACCAGCACGACACACCCGCCGAACCGGAGGGTGGCCCAGATGTCCAGCAGGCACAGGTCGAAGTTGAGCGGCGCGTAGTTGAGTACGTTGACGCCGGGACCGAGTCCGAACCGGTCACCGGCCCAGTCGGTGAAGCGGTCGATCGCGGACCGGCCGACCGGCACGATCTTCGGTACACCGGTCGATCCGGACGTGGTCAGCAGCAGGGCCGTGTCGTCCGGCAGCACCGGGGTGCCGCTGGCCGTACCGGGTGGGCACGGTGCCCAGCGCACCTCGTCGTCGGTCACGGTGGCGAGGTGTGTGCAGCCGGCCCGTCCGGTGAGCCGGTCGCGGGCGACCGGACCCAGGTCCGCCGAGGCGAGCAGGAGCTCCCGACCGGCCATCAGGCACCCGAGGACCAGGGCGATGGCGGCCGGTGACTTCGTCGCCGTCAGCGCCACCGGTCCGTGCCCGGCGTTGTCCGCCAGAGCGGGCGTCGTACGGACACGTCCGGCCAGGTCGGCGAGTTCCGCGTAGCTGACGGTCCGGCCCCGCCAGTGCAGGGCGGGCGCGTCGGGCTGCCGCTGCGCCTGCGTCAGGAAGTCGGCCACCAGCGTGGAGCGGGCCGTCATCGACGTCCCGCCCGCGCTGTCCGTACGGCACTCATCGCGGTCTCGCGGCGGTGATGCTGCGACTGGTACGGAAGATGTTCTCCGGGTCGACCCGACGCTTGACCTCAAGTAGGCGGGCGTAGATGGCGGCACCGTAGGAATCGGCGGCGACGTCGTCGGATTCTGCCTGGGAGAGGTAGTTCAGGTAGGCGCCGGCCTGCTGCCAGTCCTGCAGCCCCACGACAGTGCTGCGGGCCCAGTCGATCGCGTCGGTGTCGAGCTTCTCGTCGTCCCAGGACGCATAGACGCTGACCATGAACGGGGCGTCCCGCTGCGGAAAGGAGGAATGCTCCGCACCGCTACGCGATATCGCACCGCCCAGGTATTCGATGTCGATCGACCCGGTCTCCCCCGGATTCTGCGCGGCCGCGTCGACCAGGCGTCGCATGGCGTCGTCGGGCAGTTCACGGAAATAGCCGGGCTTGGTGTAGTAGCGCCGGCCGTCCGGGGCGCTGTCGTCGACCATGGTCTGTAGTTCCAGATACGACATGGTCTTCTCGTCGGAGCTGGCCGCCGGCACCGTCTCGACGAGTTCGGTGGCGGCGGCGACACTGGCCGCGTCGTCCGCCGATCCGATCAGGAGCAGGTCGAGTACGGGACGCTGCCGCAGCGGTTCGGCGATCGGGTCGGTGTCCCTCGCGTGCCGCAGCGAGGCGAGCAGGTGGAGGTCCTCGGGAGCCGTGGCGGTGAACTCGGTGTAGGCGCGCAGGGCCGGGACAACGTCGTCGCCGGCGTAGAGTGCGCTGCGTACCAGGATCGGACCGACCGGGCGCAGCCGTAGCCGGAACCGGGTGACCACACCGAAGTTGCCGCCCCCGCCGCGCAGCGCCCAGAGCAGGTCGCTGTTCTCCTCCTCGGACGCCTGCACGATCGTGCCGTCTGCCAGTACGACCTCCGCGCCGATGATGTGGTCGCAGGTCAGGCCCCATTTTCTGGACCGCCAGCCGTATCCACCGCCGAGGGCGAGACCGCCGAGGCCGGTGTAGGAGAAGATGCCCGCCGGGCAGGCGAGGCCCTCGGCCGTGGTGGCGGAGTCGACGTCGCGCAGCAGGCAACCCCCCTCGGCCTCGGCGATGCGTCGGGTCGCGTCGACCCGCACGCCGCGCATCAGGGAGAGGTCGATCATCACGGCCCCGTCGGCGACCGAGCTTCCGGCGACGTTGTGCCCGCCACCGCGTACGGTGACCGGCAGGCCGGCGGACCGGGCGAACATGACCGCGGCACTGACGTCGGCGCTGGATTCGCAGCGCGCGATCAGTGCGGGCCGCCGGTCGTACATTCCGTTCCAGATCCGACGGCAGTCGTCGTATCCATTGTCCTCGGGACGCAATAGAGGACCGTCGAACACCTTGTGCAGGTCGGTGAGGTCGATATCAGGACATGGCAGGGCCGGCTGCCCCGTGAATGATTCCATTCCCATCCCCAGGAATAGGGTCGGTAATTGTCGGTGCCGTCGCGGGTGGTGCGGTACACCTCCCTGCCGACGGCCATTCCTGCTGTGTTGTCAGAGCGCGGCTTTACTCGTCGTGCATTCAATGGAATATGGTCACCGGCAGAGGGCGGCCCGGCATGTGCCGGCAACTCTGCCCGATAAGTGAGTCAGAGCCCGAGACATGACGACCTGATGCCCGTTGTCTGTTTCAGGATGAAGGTAACAGCGCATCTCACGGTACGCAAGACTCTTGTTTCGCAGCGGAGTCGGCGTCACGCTGGGTGAATTGATCTTCGCTTAAGGGTGTTGCGTATTGGGTCGGCGTGGCGCCCGACTGGCAGCGGGAATGGTCCCATTCAGTACCGCGTGAAAGCGGGCAACGTAGGAAAGGACCGACCAATTATCGCGTAGCGTAGCTATTTTTCGTAACTCGCGCTTTTCGGAACTCAGTCGGACGCCGGGTGCGTCCGCTGGCCAGATGGGCCGTTCGTACGATTGCGTACCAGGCTCAGGTCCGTTCCAAGCGGTGGCAACCGGGTCGTCGCCGGGTCCGGGCAGCCGTCAGCCCCGGCCGGTACGGACACTGGCCGGGGCTGTGTGTGCGGGTGGGTGTCTCAGCCGGTGGAGTCGGCCAGCGGGCGTGGGCTGCGCCGCCACCGCATCCAGGGCCGGGAGACCGGGCGTACCGGCAGGGAAGTCAGGGGAGCGCCGCAGATGTCCTGGTACGCGGCTTCGACCCGGGCGGCCAGGGCGACCTGAGCGGTACTGATCTGGTCGCCGTCCACCGGTTCCAGCGCGATGAGGGTGACCCCGTCGGAGCGACCCAACTCCGGGCGTAAGCGCATCGCGTCGGCGACGACCTTGACCCGTTCGATCAGGTCCGCATGCTCGGCCTCGGTGAGTGGCAGGGTGCGGCGGATGCCGCGGCGGTCTCCCTGCCAGTCGCTCAGGTGCGCGAGTGCTTCCCGCAGGATCTCATCGTTGAGTGTGGACATGCCGCCCCTTCGAGGCGTTGCGTAGCCGGCTCGTGACCAGCTCGATCGGTGCGCCTGCACGGTTGGTGGCCTTGAGTGTGCCGTTATGGTCCCGTGATGTCCACGCCCACTTTTGTGTCGAAACCGTAAGAATAGCGACGCACGTTCACGCTTCGGTCGCAGAAATCTGGCACTCTGATCCGCCGTGACCAGCCTTCCGAAGCCCGAGCGCGGCGCCATGCCGCCCGAACCCGCCGCCGTGGTGGTGGGTGCCGCGATCATCCGTGCGGGACAGGTACTCGCAGCCCAACGTGCCGCGCCGTCGGCCGCGGCCGGGCGCTGGGAGTTTCCCGGCGGCAAGGTCGAGGCGGGGGAGTCCGAGGTGGATGCGCTGGTACGGGAATGCGAAGAGGAACTCGGCGTGCGGGTCGAGGTGCTCAACCGGATCGGTACGGACGTACCGATGGTGAACGGGCTGATCCTGCGCCTCTACCGGGCCCGACTCGTGGACGGTGAGCCGCAGGCCCTGGAGCACTCCGAACTGCGCTGGCTGCCCGCCGACCAGCTCGACTCGGTGGCCTGGCTGCCCGCCGACGCGCCGTTGGCCGCGGTCCTGCCGCCCTACCTGCTCGGCTGAGCGCTGCAGGGCCTCTGCTGAGCGCTGCGGGGCTCGACGCGAACGGCCGGCGTACCTGACAGGTACGCCGGCCGTCGTGGTCACGGTCGGATCAGCCGCGTCGTCCCGCGGATGGTTCGTCCGACATACCGGGCCGACGGAAGATCTTGCGGCCCAACCAGAGGATCGGGTCGTACCGCCGGTCGACCACGCGCTCCTTCATCGGGATGATCGCGTTGTCGGTGATGTGGATGCCCTCCGGGCAGACCTCGGTGCAGCACTTGGTGATGTTGCAGTACCCGAGGCCCTGCTCGGCCTGTGCTTGTTCCTTGCGGTCGGACTTGGCGTCCAGTGGATGCATGTCCAGCTCCGCGGCCCGGATGAACAGCCGGGGACCGGAGAACGCCTGCTTGTTCTCCTCGTGGTCGCGCACCACGTGGCAGGTGTTCTGGCACAGGAAGCACTCGATGCACTTGCGGAACTCCTGCGAGCGCTCCACGTCCACCTGCTGCATCCGGTACTCGCCGGGTGCGACACCCTCCGGCGGTGCGAACGCCGGCATCTCGCGTGCCTTCTCGTAGTTGAAGGACACGTCGGTGACCAGGTCACGGATCACCGGGAAGGTACGCAGCGGGGTGACCGTGATGGTCTCCTCTGGCGTGAACGTGCTCATCCGGGTCATGCACAGCAGCCGCGGCCGGCCGTTGATCTCCGCCGAACAGGAACCGCACTTGCCGGCCTTGCAGTTCCACCGCACCGCGAGGTCGGGCGCCTGGGTGGCCTGCAACCGGTGGATGATGTCGAGGACCACCTCGCCCTCGTTGACCTCGACGTCGAAGTCGACCAGCTCGCCGTTCTCGTCCTCGCCGCGCCAGACGCGGAAGTGGCGCTGGGTGCCCACTAGTTCTCGCCCTCCTCGTGCTCGCCGTCGGCGTCGGTCATCGGCTCGCCGGTCGGCTGCACCGGGTCGGCCGCCTGCTGCGCGTCCACGCCGGCCGACGACTCCTTGTCGAATGCGACCAGTTCCTCGTCGCTGAAGTACTTGGCCAGCTCGGTGCGTTCGAACAACTGCTGGAGCCGCATCGGGATCACCGGCAACGGCTGGTGCGTCACGGCCAGCTCGTCATCGGTGACCGAGCAGACCAGGTTGACCTGACGCCACTGCGCGGACATGGTCGGGAAGTCGTCGCGGGTGTGCCCGCCGCGGCTCTCCTGCCGTTCCAGCGCGGCGCGGGCGACGCACTCGCCGACCAGGATCATGTTGCGCAGGTCCAGGCACAGGTGCCAGCCCGGGTTGTACCGGCGACCGGCGGGTGCCGCGACCGCGGCGACCTTCTCCCGCAGCTCGCCGAGCCGCTTGACCGCCTGCGCCAGCTCCTCTTCCTTACGGATGATGCCGACCAGGTCGTTGAGGGTCTGCTGCAGTTCGGCGTGCACCTCGTACGGGTTCTCCCCGCCGGCCCGGTCGAACGGCGCGAGGGCCGTCTCGACCGCCGCGCTGACCTGGTCGTCGGCGACGGCCGGCCGGGTGCCGAGTCCGGTGACGTACGCCGCCGCACCCGCACCGGCCCGCTTGCCGAACACCAGCAGGTCGGACAGCGAGTTGCCGCCGAGCCGGTTGGAGCCGTGCATCCCGCCGGACACCTCACCGGCGGCGAACAGCCCCGGTACCGCGCCGGCACCGGTGTCGGGCTCGACCTCGATGCCGCCCATCACGTAGTGACAGGTCGGTCCGACCTCCATCGGCTCCTTGGTGATGTCCACATCGGCCAGTTCCTTGAACTGGTGGTACATCGACGGGAGTCGCTTGTGGATGAACTCGGCGGAGCGCCGCGACGCGATGTCCAGGAACACACCGCCCTGCGGTGACCCGCGGCCGGCCTTCACCTCGGAGTTGATGGCGCGGGCCACCTCGTCGCGGGGCAGCAGTTCCGGTGGCCGCCGGTTGTTGTCCGGGTCGGTGTACCAGCGGTCGGCCTCGTCCTCGGTCTCCGCGTACTGCTTGCGGAACACGTCCGGTACGTAGTCGAACATGAACCGCTTGCCGTCGGAGTTGCGCAGCACTCCGCCGTCGCCGCGTACCGATTCGGTGACCAGGATGCCCTTCACCGACGGCGGCCACACCATGCCGGTCGGGTGGAACTGGACGAACTCCATGTTGAGCAGCTTCGCGCCGGCGCGCAGAGCGAGTGCGTGCCCGTCGCCGGTGTACTCCCAGGAGTTGCTGGTCACCTTGAACGACTTGCCGATACCGCCGGTGGCCATGACCACGGCCGGTGCCTCGATGAGGACGAACTGGCCGGTCTCCCGGTAGTAGCCGAAGGCGCCGGAGATGCTGCCGTCGGTACTGAGCAGTTCGGTGATGGTGCACTCGGCGAAGACCTTGATGTTGGCCTCGTAGTCACCGGTGGCGGCGAAGTCCTCCTGCTGCAGCGAGACGATCTTCTGCTGCAGGGTGCGGATCAGTTCCAGGCCGGTACGGTCGCCGACGTGCGCGAGGCGCGGGTACTCGTGGCCGCCGAAGTTGCGCTGGCTGATCTTGCCTTCCGGGGTGCGGTCGAACAGTGCGCCGTAGGTCTCCAGCTCCCAGATGCGGTCCGGGGCCTCCTTGGCGTGCAGTTCGGCCATCCGCCAGTGGTTCATGAACTTCCCGCCACGCATGGTGTCGCGGAAGTGCACCATCCAGTTGTCGTTGGAGTTGGCGTTGCCCATCGCCGCGGCGGCGCCACCTTCGGCCATCACCGTGTGTGCCTTGCCGAACAGCGACTTGCAGATGATCGCGGTGCGCTTGCCCTGCAGCCGGGCCTCGATCGCGGCCCGCAGGCCGGCGCCGCCCGCGCCGATCACCACGACGTCGAAGGAATGCCTTTCAACTTCACTCATAGTCTTGTCAGCCTTAGTGGAAGAACCGGAGATCGGAGATGGCGTTGGAGGCGACCAGTCCGATGTACGCGTCGGTCAGGGTCAGCGTGCCGAGGGTGATCCACGCCCAACGCATGTGGTGGGCGTTGCGCGCCGAGACCCACATCCACATCCGGTACCGGATCGGGTGCCGGGAGAAGTGGTTGAGCCGGCCGGCCGTGATGTTGCGGCAGGAGTGACAGGACGCGGTGTACATCCACAGGCAGAACACGTTGCCGACCAGGATGATGTTGCCCAGACCGAAGCCGAATCCGCCGCCCTTGCCGTGGAAGGCGAGGACCGCGTCGTAGGTGTTGATCAGTGAGATCAGCACTGCGGCGTAGAAAAAGTACCGGTGGAAGTTCTGGATGATCAACGGGAACCGGGTCTCACCGGAGTACTTCTTGTGCGGCTCGGCGACCGCGCAGGCCGGCGGCGACTGCCAGAACGACCGGTAGTAGGCCTTGCGGTAGTAGTAGCAGGTGAGCCGGAACGCCAACAGGAACGACAGGGTGACGATCGCGAACGGGATGAGCGGTGGGAACTCCGGCAGCGGGCGGCCGAAGTGGGCGGCCTCCGGGATACAGGACTTGCTCAGACACGGCGATGCGAACGGTGTCAGGTAGTGGTAGGCGGGCACCCAGTAATCACTCTGGGTGGCTGCGCGCACCACTGCGTACACCACCCATGCGGTGAGTCCCGCGGCGGTGATGAAGGGCTGGAACCACCAGCGGTCGGTTCGGAGGGTGCGGGCCGCGATGTTGGCCCGCCGGCCCGTGCCGCCCGGCTCAGCCGACCCGGACGGGCGGGTCGGCGGCGTTGCGGTCGTCGTCATTGACTCTTCGCTCTCCTGCGTTGCGATCGTCGGCCGTCACGCGACGGCCGTCTGGGCACGCCAGACAATTCACCATGTAATGCACGTATGACCAGTTACGTTACGCCGTGCAATGGTGCGGTCTGCGCTGGGAGTCTCCCGCGTTGCCAACAGAATCGGAAGACCCCAGGTGACGACGCCTGCCCCCGGCGTCGGCCGGACCAGCAGGTTGAATCATTGCCCGCCGGGTGTCGCGGCGGACAAGGAGGGTCCCTCGGCGTCGGATTTGTTACTGGCCGGTACCCGGATGTGTCACGCCCCACCCGGGGCGGTACCGTCGGCCGCGCGGTTCAGGATCTCGTCGATACGTGCGGCGAGACTCAGGTCCGCCTCGGTCACCCCACCCATCGCGTGGGTTACCAGGGTGAAGGTGACAGTGGTCCACCTGATGTCGATGTCCGGGTGGTGTCCGGCGGCCTCGGCCGCCTGCGCCACGGCTTCGACCGCGCGGATCCCGGCTGGGAAGTCCGATGCCGTGTAACTGCGCGTAATCTGACGAGTGTCGCCACGCCAGGCAGGCAGATTCTGGAGCCCGTCGGCGATCTGTTGAGCGGATAGTAAGGTCCCCATGTGCGCTACGGTGCGACGCCCAGCGGCCGATGGCAAGTGGCTCGCCGGTGCCAGTGGCTGGGATTGCGCTGGACAACTGGTTCCCAGGCGCCCTGGTGTGGTGGAAAAACATCTCATGGGCGGACGAAACGTCTGCCAGATCCGGAGCTTTCGGGCGCCCGGACCGGGTCCTGATCGGACTTGTTACCAAGCTGATGCCGCCGGGAACTCAAATCGGCGGTCAACGATGGATAGTTTCGCGTCCAAGTCGGGGCGTAGCACCATGCCCGGTCCCCGGAGGGAGCAGGATCGATGACGCAGACGCCAGTGGGTCCCCACGACTACGCGGAGCCCCCAGGGGGCGGCCTCGCGGTGGGCGAGATACCCCTGAGCGATTCCGGGGAGGACCCCTCCTCGGGAAAGGGTCAGGCCATTGTCGGGCGCTCGCCCGGACAGTTGGCCTGGATCCGCCTCAAGCGCGACCGGGTGGCCCTGATCAGCGGCATCGTCCTCGCGGTGATGTTCGTCCTGGCCCTGGCCGCGCCGTTGATCTCCGCCCTGTACGGGCAGAACGCCACGGACCAGCACAGTGAGCTGCTGGACGAGTCCGGCTACCCGTTGGGCTACCTGGGCGGTATCAGCGGTTCGCACTGGCTGGGCCTGGAGCCGCAGCTCGGTCGCGATGTGCTGATGCAGCTCATCTACGGAATGCGCACCTCGTTGTTCATCGCGTTCGCCGCGGCGGTGATCACCGTCGGAGTCGGCATCGTGATCGGCATCGTGGCCGGCTACGCCGGTGGCGTCGTCGACTCGGTCATCAACTGGTTCATCGACCTGGTGCTGGCGTTCCCGTTCTTCATCTTCTGCCTGGCGGCCATCCCGGTCATCACCAACAAGTTCTACGGTGAACGGGCCGATGTGTCCGCGCTGTTCCGGGTCGGGCTGATCATCGGCGTGTTCGCCTGTTTCAGTTGGACCTACCCGGCCCGACTGGTCCGTGGTCAGGTGCTCTCGCTGCGTGAGCGGGAGTTCGTCGAGGCGGCCCGGGCGGCCGGAGCGGGCATGGGGCACATCCTGTTCCGCCAGCTGCTGCCGAACATCTGGGCGCCCATCCTGGTGGTGTTCTCACTGAACGTGCCACAGTTCATCACCGGTGAGGCGGCCCTGTCCTTCCTGAACATCGGTGTGGTCGAACCGACCCCGGACCTCGGCCGCATGATCAACAACGGTACGTCGTTCCTGCAGACGGAGCCGTTCTACACAATGGTCTCCGGTGCCACGATCCTGGTCCTGGTACTGGCGTTCAACCTGTTCGGCGACTCGATCCGGGACGCCCTGGACCCGAAGTCGTCGACCCGGTGACCGCGCACCCGCGCGGCCCATGGTCGTACCCGGCGGTGCCGGCCGGTGAGTGCGCCGTGCCAGCCCGCGGAAAGACGGATCAATCGACAGTGGACGGCGTTGCCGTCCAGCGGCGAGGTGTGTGATGGCTCGGTACCTGATCCGGCGGGTTCTGCTCGCCCTGCTGACCATGTTCGCGGTCAGCATGCTGACGTTCGCGCTGTTCTTCATGGTGCCGACGTCGCCGGCGTACGTGATGTGCGGCAAGCAGTGTGACGCCAACTCGATCAAGCAGACCGAGCAGCGGCTGGGTCTGGATCAGCCGAAGGCCGTGCAGTACGGGCAGTTCATGAAGGGGATCGTGGCCGGCCGGACGTACGGCACGGGCGATCTGGCGGTCCGGTGCGACGCGCCGTGCCTGGGCTTCTCGTTCCGTACCAACGAGCCGGTGACCGCGATCATCAAGCGGACCCTGCCGGTCACCATCAGCGTGGTGGTGGGTGCCCTGCTGATCCAGCTGATACTCGGTGTCGGGCTCGGCATGATATCGGCGTTGCGAAGAGGTACCGCATTCGACAAGGCGGCGGTCGGTACGAGCCTGGTCGGTGCGTCGATGCAGATCTACTTCTTCGGCCCGATCCTGTTGCTGATCTTCGTGTATTCGATGCATCTGCTGCCGAATCCGGGCTATACCTCACCGTTCGAAGATCCTGGCAGATGGTTCACCCAACTGCTGCTGCCCTGGGTGACCCTGGGCTTCCTGAACTCGGCGATCTACGCGCGGTTGTCCCGGGCGCAGATGCTGGAGACGCTGTCCGAGGACTTCGTCCGTACGGCGAGGGCCAAGGGTCTGCCGAAGTACAAGGTCTACGCCCGGCACGCACTGCGCGCGGCGATCACCCCGATCGTCACCATCGCCGGTCTGGACCTGGGCGCGGCGCTGGGCGGCACGGTGATCACCGAGACCGTCTTCGGCATCAACGGACTGGGCCGCACCGCGGTGAACGCGGTGAACGACCTGAACCTGCCGGTGGTGATGGCGACGGTGCTGCTGGCGGCCTTCTTCATCATCATCATGAACATCGTCGTTGACGTGCTGTACTCCGTCATCGACCCGCGGGTGCGGCTCGGCTGAGCCGTCGTACGGCGGTCGTCGGGCCCACCGGCCCGCGACCACCGGACGCTGACACGGACAGTGTCACTGAGCGGGCCAGCTCGCCACGGTCGTAGGAGAGAGAGTAGGAAGCGTGACTGCTACAGCATCGTCGGCCGCGACCACCGCTGTCGTGGACGACCGGCCGTACCTGGAGGTCAACGACCTGCGGGTGCAGTTCAAGACGGAGGACGGCGTCGTACGGGCGGTGGACGGCATCTCGTTCGCCGTACCCCGGGGCCGCACGCTGGGCATCGTGGGCGAGTCCGGCTCCGGTAAGAGCGTGACGAGCCTGACCGTGCTCGGACTGCACAACGCGGCCCGTACCCGGATCACCGGCTCGATCAAGCTGGACGGCCGGGAGATCGTCGGGCTGCACGACGAGAAGATCCGCAAGATGCGCGGCCGTGACATGGCGATGATCTTCCAGGATCCGCTGTCCGCCCTGCACCCGTACTACACGATCGGCCGGCAGATCTCCGAGGCGTACCTGGTGCACCACCCCGGCAAGAAGCGGGCCGCCCGGGAACGGGCGATCGAGATGCTCGACCGGGTCGGCATCCCGCAGCCGAAACGACGCGCCGACCAGTACCCGCACGAGTTCTCCGGCGGTATGCGGCAGCGCGCGATGATCGCCATGTCGCTGGTGAACGACCCGTCGCTGCTGATCGCCGACGAGCCGACCACCGCGCTGGACGTGACCGTGCAGGCCCAGATCCTGGACCTGCTGGAGGATCTGCAGCGCGAGTTCAACTCGGCGATCATCCTGATCACCCACGACCTCGGGGTGGTCAGCCAGGTTGCCGACGACGTGATGGTCATGTACGGCGGGCACGCGGTGGAGTTCGGCGAGGTGGCGCAGGTGCTCCGCGCGCCGCAGCACCCGTACACCTGGGGTCTGCTGCAGTCGGTGCCCTCGCTGCACGGCAACTCCGACGACGATCTGGACCCGATTCCGGGCAGCCCGCCGAGCCTGATCAACCTGCCGTCCGGGTGCGCCTTCCACCCGCGCTGCGCCTACAAGATGGTCGGCGGCGGACCGTGCGACCTGGAGATACCGGAGCTGCTGCCGACCACCGACAACGGGCACGTGGTGGCCTGCCACCTGCCTGAGCCGGAACGTCGGCGGACCTTCGAGGAAGACATCCGAAAGGTGGGGGCAGGGCAGTGAGCGAGCAGACCATCCAGCCCGGTGAGACGCCGGCGGCGTCGCCGGCCGCCACCGCGGTACGGCAGCCCGGCTCCGAGCCGCTGCTGACCGTCGAGGGACTGTCCAAGCACTTTCCGGTACGACAGGGCGCGTTCGGTGCCAAGGCGCTGGTCCGCGCGGTCGACGGGGTCGACTTCTCGGTGTCCCGTGGTGAGACGTTGGGACTGGTGGGTGAGTCGGGCTGCGGAAAGACGACCACCGGCCGCATGGTGGTCAAGCTGCTGGAGTCGACCGCCGGCCGGATCGTGTTCGAAGGCCGCGACATCACCAAGCTCAACCGCAACCAGATGCGCCCGCTGCGGCACGATCTGCAGATCATCTTCCAGGACCCGTACTCGTCGCTGAACCCGCGGCACACGGTCGGTCGGATCGTCGCGATGCCGTTGCAGGTCGCGGGAATCAACCCGCCCGGCGGGGTGAAGAAGCGGGTCCAGGAGCTGCTGGAGACGGTGGGGCTCAACCCCGAGCACTACAACCGTTACCCGCACGAGTTCTCCGGCGGTCAGCGGCAGCGCATCGGTATCGCCCGCGCGTTGGCCCTGCGGCCGAAGCTGATCGTGGCGGACGAGCCGGTCTCCGCACTGGACGTCTCGATCCAGGCCCAGGTGGTCAACCTGCTGCGTGAGTTGCAGCGGGAGTTCGACCTGGCGTTCGTCTTCATCGCGCACGACCTGGCCGTGGTACGGCACTTCTGCCAGCGCATCGCGGTGATGTACCTGGGTCGGGTGGTGGAGGTCGGCGACCGGCACCAGATCTACGACGAGCCGGCGCACCCGTACACCCGGGCACTGCTGTCGGCCGTGCCCGACGTGACCAAGATCGGTACCGAGACCGCCAGCCGGATCCGGCTGGAGGGTGACGTGCCGACGCCGCTCAACCCGCCGTCCGGCTGCCGGTTCCGTACCCGGTGCTGGAAGGCGCAGGACAAGTGCGCATCGGTGGAGCCGCCGCTGCTGCAGATCGGTACCGGCCAGCAGGTGGCCTGCCACTTCCCGGAGTCCGGTCCGCTGCGCTGACCGCCGGCCGGCAGACAGACGCAGGACGACGCGACGCCCGTACCATTTCGGTACGGGCGTCGCCGCCTGTGCCATCTGGGCCGTATGGCACAGTGCCGCCGATTCGATGCGTTGCTGTGACCTGTGTAACCCCGGAACTTCCTATGGTCGAGCCACGATCGCACCCGGCCCACCACGGGGGTTCCTGTCATGCTCCGCTTCCTGACCAAACGGATACTGTCGTCGCTGCTCACCATGTTCGCGGTGAGTGTGCTGACGTTCATGCTGTTCTTCATGGTGCCGACGTCGCCGGCGTACGTGATGTGCGGCAAGCAGTGTGACGCCAACTCGATCAAGCAGACCGAGCAGCGGCTGGGGCTCGATGAGCCGCAGACCGTGCAGTACGCGCGGTTCATGAAGGGGATCGTGGCCGGCCGCACGTACGGCACGGGCGATCTGGCGGTCCGGTGCGACGCGCCGTGCCTGGGCTTCTCGTTCCGTACCAACGAGCCGGTGACCGCGATCCTCAAGCGGACCATGCCGGCGACCCTGAGCATCGTGATCGGGTCGACGATCATCCAACTGGTGATCGGTGTCGGGCTGGGGATGCTCTCCGCGTTGCGCAGAGGTACCGCGTTCGACAAGGCGGCGGTCGGTACGAGCCTGGTCGGTGCGTCGATGCAGATCTACTTCTTCGGGCCGATCCTGTTGTTGATCTTCGTCTACTCGATGCATCTGCTACCGAACCCCGGATACACGTCACCGTTCGACAATCCGGTGGAGTGGTTCAGCAAGATGCTGCTGCCCTGGTTCACGCTGGGCTTCCTGAACTCGGCGATCTTCGCCCGGTTGTCCCGGGCGCAGATGCTGGAGACGCTGTCCGAGGACTTCGTCCGTACGGCGAGGGCCAAGGGGCTGGCCAAGTACAAGGTCTACGGCCGGCACGCGCTGCGGGCGGCGATCACCCCGATCGTCACCACGGCCGGCCTGTTCGTCGGTTCCGCCCTGGGCGGCACGGTGATCACCGAGACGGTGTTCGGGATCAACGGTGTGGGGCGCACCGCGGTGACCGCGGTGAACGATCTGAACCTACCCGTTGTGATGGCGACGGTGCTGCTGGCCGCCGTGTTCATCATCGTCATGAACATCGTGGTCGACATGCTCTACTCCGTCATCGACCCGCGTGTCCGGATGACCTGAGCCGGTAATGTCCGTGCTCACGGTCCTGAGACCGTGTCGTTGTCCGACTGTGACACCGACGGCGCGCGACATGACTAGGTTCCATGTGAGCCAGCTTTGTCTGCAGTACTGGAATTGCAGAGAGTAATTCGGTAGGACAGCACAGCCAGATAGGGATTGAACGCCGTCACGTGGCATGGACCATGGCCCCGGCGGCACGAGGTGCGGAGGTTATCGGAATGCGATCCAGAGTGGCCGTGGCTGCCGTTGGCGCCCTGGTCGTGGTCGCTGCACTGGGAGCCTGCTCGAAGAACTCGGGCAACGACTCCAGTAACGGCGACCATGTGACGAAGAACAGTGGGGGCGTTTCGACGAACCCCAAGGACTCTCAGGGGCCGGCGCCGGCGATCGCCGGGGCCAGCAAGGGTGGCAATCTCGGGATCCTGCAGGAGACCGACTTCGAGCACCTTGACCCGCAGCGTACGTACGTCGTGCAGGCGATGTCGGCCGAGCAGATGTTCCTCCGGACGCTCACCATGTTCCGGCAGGACAAGAACGGCAAGCTGACGCTGGTCGGCGACCTGGCCACCGGGCCGGGCAAGGACCTCGACGGCAACAAGTGCATGAACTGGGAGTACACCCTCAAGGACGGCCTGAAGTACGAGGACGGCTCGCCGATCACCGCGAAGGACGTCGCGTACGGCATCTCCCGCGCGTACTCCCCGCAGATCTCCGAGGGGCCGCACTGGCTGCCGCAGTGGCTGTCCGACGACGCCAACTACAACAAGGCGTACAAGGGCCCGTACAACGGTGGCAAGGAAATCGCCGACGGCCTGGTGGTGAAGGGCGACAAGACTCTCGACCTGCACTTCAAGTCGCCGCACTGCGACCTGCCGTTCGCCATGCAGATGCCGACCTCGGCCCCGGTGCCGAAGGCTGCGGACAAGGGCGCCAACTACGACAACCACCCGGTGTCGAGTGGTCCGTACAAGATCAAGACCTACACCCGGGGCACCAAGCTCGTCCTGGAGCGCAACAAGTACTGGGACCCGAAGAGCGACCCGATCCGGCACGACTACCCGGACACCGTCACCTACACCTTCGGTGACAGCGACCTGACGCAGACCAACCGGATGATCGCCAACAACGGCGCGGACCAGAGCACCGTGGCGCAGCAGAACGTGCCGCAGTCGCTGGTCGGCAAGGTCACCGGGGACGCCTCGCTGAAGAGTCGGACCATCTCCGGCCAGACCCCGTTCGTGTACTACCTGGCGGTCAACACCCAGCACGTCAAGGATCTGAAGGTTCGGCAGGCGCTGTCCTACGCCGTCGACCGCACCGCACTGATCCAGACCCTGGGTGGCCCGGCGCTGGCCTCCCCGGCCACCACGCTGGAGTCGCCGACGGTCCTCGGTTGGAAGAACTACAACGCCTACCCGGGCGGCGCACACGGCGATGTGGCGAAGGCCAAGCAGCTGCTGGGCGGCAAGCACCCGACGATCGTCTACGGCTACCGCAACAACGCCGTCGGTCAGCGTGAGGCGCCGGCCATCCAGCAGGCGCTGCAGCGGGCCGGGTTCAAGGTCACGATGAAGCCGGTCGACGCGACCAACTACTTCACCGAGCTGGGCCGCAAGAACAACGGTTGGGACCTGTACCTCAGCGACTGGGCGGCGGACTGGCCGACCGGTGCCGCGGTGCTGCCGGTGCTGACCGACGGCCGGACCTTCCAGCCGAGCGGCAACAACGTGATCTCGTACTTCAACTCGGCGGACTTCAACGCCAAGCTCGACGCGGCGCAGAAGGTGCCGGCGGCGAAGGCCGGTGCACAGTGGGCCGCGCTGGACAAGGAGTACGTGACCAAGTACGCCACGATCATCCCGATGTACTACTCGCGGGGCCTGTCCCTCGAGGGGTCGAAGGTGGGCGGTGTGAAGATCTCCATGGTCCTCGGCACCAACGCCTACACCGACGCGTACGTCAAGCAGTAGCGCTCCGGTGCGCCGGTAGCAGTTGCCACCGGCGCACCGCGCGAACGACCGGCGATGGCCGGCACCCGATCCGGGTGCCGGCCATCGGCGTGTCGGTCAGGTTTCTGCCCTGATCGCCATCGTGAAGATTTTCTTCAATCTGATTGCAACGCGGTCGTTGCGGCGCCGTGATATCCGAAGCCCGACATGCCACTACCTTCCTGCTCAGAACGTGCTCTGTGCTGTGCGCCATACCCCGGGCGGGCAGGAGGCACGGCCGACCAGGGAGGTATGGATGCGACGACGAGTGGCGCTCGCCGTGCTGAGCGCGGTGGCGCTGACCACGACACTGGCCGCCTGCAGCAAGAACGCCGGTTCCGATCAGGGAACCGGGGAGAAGCACGCGGCCCAGACAAGCAGCATCGCCAACGACCCGAAGGACTCGCAGGGCCCGGCCAAGCCGGTTCCTGGCGCGGTGACCGGCGGAACCTTCCACTACCTGTCCGAGCAGGACTTCGAACACCTGGACCCGCAGCGCACCTACGTGGTGGACGCCTCGGCCGTCGAGCAGCTGTTCGTCCGGACCCTGACGATGTTCCGGGAGACCGGCGACGGCAAGCTGACCCTGGTCGGCGACCTGGCCACGACCCCCGGCACCGACGTCAACCACGACTGCAAGACGTGGCGCTTCACCCTCAAGGACGGCCTGAAGTACGAGGACGGCTCGCCGATCACCGCCGCCGACGTGGCGTACGGTGTGGCCCGCTCCTTCGCCCCGGACATGAACGAGGGCCCGACCTACATCCAGAGCTGGCTGGCCGGCAGCGACAACTACAACGCCAGCTACAAGGGCCCGTACGGCGGCGCCGCCAAGATGCCGCCCGGTGTGAGCGTCAAGGGCGACAAGCAGATCACCTTCTCGTTCAAGCAGCCGCAGTGCGACATGCCCTTCGCCTCGTCGATGGGTATCACCGCGCCGGTCCCGGCCGGCAAGGACACCCACACCAAGTACGACGACCGGCCGTTCTCGTCCGGTCCGTACAAGATCGACAAGTACGCACGCGGCACGTCGCTGACCCTGGTACGTAACAAGTACTGGGACCCGAAGACCGACGCGGTCCGGCACGCCTACTTCGACAAGTTCGTCGCCGAGATCGGCGCGAGCGACGTGCAGCAGACCAACCGGACGATGGCCAGCAACGGCGACGACGCCTACGCCACCCAGTACCAGAACGTGCCCGCCTCGCTGCTGCCGAAGGTACTCGGTGACGCGTCGGTCAAGAAGCGCATGGTGCAGGGCCTGTCGCCGTTCGTCAGCTACCTGAACATGAACACCCAGCGGATCACCGACCTGAAGGTGCGCCGGGCGCTCAACTACGCGTTCGACCGCGGCGCGTACCTGCAGGCCCGGGGTGGCCCGATCACCGGGCAGGCGGCCACCACCATCGAGTCGCCGCTGACCATCGGGTTCCAGAACTACGACCTGTACCCCGGTGGCAAGCACGGCAACGTCGCCAAGGCCAAGCAGCTGCTCGGCGGCAAGCACCCGAAGCTGGTGTACGCGTACTCCAACACGTCGGCCAACCAGCCGACCGCCGCAGCGATCAAGGCGGCGCTGGAGCGGGCCGGCTTCAAGATCGTGCTGCGGCCGATCGACAAGTCCAGCTACTACGACCAGGTCGGCCAGAAGAACAACCCGTACGACCTGTACATCAACACCTGGGCGTCGGACTGGCCGAGTGGCGCGACGGTCCTCCCGCCGCTGTACAACGGTCGGCAGATCGAGCCGCGGGGCAACAAGGACTACTCGTACCTGAACGTGCCCGAGGTCAACGACCAGATCGCCAGGATCTCCAAGATGCCGGCCGAGAAGGCCGCACCGGAGTGGGCGAAGCTCGACAAGCACATCATGGCCACGTACGCGCCGGTGGTACCGATCATCGCGACCAGCAACGTCACGCTGTCGGGCACCAAGTGCAAGAACGTGGTGCTGAGCGCGGTACTCGGTAACCCGATCTACTACAACGCCTACCTGGCGAAGTAGTCGTACCGACCGGCCCCGGACCCGGCAGCGCAGGCTGGCCGGTCCGGGGCCGCGGTGTGTCCGTGCCGGGCTCCGTCGCCATGGTGCGGCACGGGTCGGTTCAGCGCCGCGCCATCGCCCGACCGGATCTGGCCAGCAGCGGGGCGACCTGACGCCCGACCGGGTCAGGCCAGCAGCGGTGCGACCTGACCGCGGAACTCGGCGATCGAGTAGCCGAGCCGTTCGCGGTCGCAGTCGGCCACGGCCAGCACGGTGAGGCTGGTCGCGTTGGTCACCGGGGTCGCCATCAGCACACCCTCCGCCATCTCCACCACGGCCTGGCAGGGGCCGCCCGCGTCCATGCACCGACCGGCGCCGTCGGCGATGCTGAGCAGGCCGGCGCCGATGCTGGCGAGCTGCTCGGCACGCTGCGCCGGTAGTCCCGCGGACACCGCGATCGGCATCCCCTCCACGGAGGCGATCACCGCGTGGCTGGCCCCTGGTACGCGTTCCACCAGGGAGACCAGCAGCGGCCCCATGCTGCCCTGGTACAGGCCGAGCTCGGTCATCGCTGTCCCGCCGGGGAGAATGCCTCCGATTCGGAGCGCGCGTTGACGGGGTGGCCGGTGCTGTCGCGTCCCCGCTGCCAGCCGCGGAAGTAGCCCGCGGTCTGTGCGGCGAGATGCGATGCGTCCCGCGAGATCGGCGTACGGTCCCGTTCGACCTCTGGTGAGCCGGGCACCAGGTTGGCCTGCGGTACCCGGCGCGGCAGGCCGCTCTCGGTGCTGGTGCCCACGGACGGCCGACTGGCGGCCTCGGCCGCGCGCCAGCCCTCGTCGGCCAGGCTGTCCCATTCCGCCTCGTTGTGCTCGCCGGCGAACCAGGCGGACCGGGCCTGCGCGAAGATCAACAGCTCCGAATCGCCTTCGTCGCCGACCGCGGACTCCGGGATGGACATGGCATCCGGTGGTCGCAGGGTCGGCTCGTGGCTCGGTGAACGGGGTCGGCGCCGGCTGCGTGGTGTGAGTTCCGGGCCGCGCCTCGGCCGGGTGGGCAGCTGATCCAGCGGCGGCAGGGCGGTCACCGAGGCGTCCCGCTGCTCACGGTCCACCGACACCGCACGCAGCAGCGGGGGAGCCGGTACGGCGTCCTGGCCGGACCGGTCGGTCGCCTCGCCGGTGTCGATCGCCGAGGACTGGAAATCGGTCGGGAAGGTGAGGGACGGCGGTTCCGGCTCGCCGGGCAACATCGGCCGTTCCGCGGTCGGCATGTCGTCGGTCATGCCGGGCTGACCGGTGAGGGGGAAGGCCGCTGTGGACGTGTCGTCCTGCCCACGCAGTTGCAGGGTCCGGTCCACCGGTTCGGCGCCGTTGGCCGGGTTGTCTGCCGAGACATCGACCGGTACCGGCGGTTGCTGTCGGGCCCGGGCCATTCGACGTTCACTCCGGGTGGGGGCCGGGCCCAGGTTTCGCCGTTCGCCCCGGCCGGGCAGCAGTGGCGCGGGGCCGACCGGGCGGTCCACCCGGGAGGGCAGCAGCGGTGCCGGACTGACCGGCTGGTCGAGCCGGGAGGGGACCGGCGGGCCCCAGTTGACCGGCCCACCGCGGAACGGCCTGCTGAACGGATCCGTCGACCCGGCGGCGGGCTCCGGGCCACCGACGGTCGGTTCGGCGGACCAGTCGCTCTGGGCCTGGCCGTCCGGCGCGGATTCCGTCCCTCGCCAACGGTCCAACCGTTCGGTGACCTCACGGATGAGGGTGCCCGCGGCGGTGTCACCGGCCTGTACGGCGGCGACCGCCTGCCGGACGGTGGCACCGGCCGACTCCATCACCGGGTTGCCGGATCCCCGGTCGTCGACCGTACGGTGCAGTGCCGCCAACGCCTCCGGCGCGTCCTTGAAGCCCGCCGTGGTCAGCCGGGCCACCACGTTCTCGTCCTGGCCGCGGGACACCTGGGCGGCGTCCGGCAGGGCGTCGAGTACGGCCAGTGCCGTGTTGCCACCCGGGTCGGGAAACGCCTGCAGCGCGGCCGGATACAGCTCGCGCAGCACTTCGCGGAGTGCGGCCACCGAGGCGACCCGACTGACCGTCAGCGCGGCGTGGGCCCACAGCAGCGGCCGCAGGGAGGCGAGTTCCGGTGCGGTGGGCTGGGCCGCCGCGGTCAACGTTCCGGAGTAGAGCGCGCGCGCCATGGCCACCGCCCGCCGGGCGTCGTCCGGTGCGTCCGTCGGTTCCGCGGCGGCCAGCTTCTCAACAGTGGACTGATCGACGAAACAGGCGTGCCGTCCGCCGGCCAGGAACAGCTGCGGAACGCGCCGCTCCGCCACATCGGAGGAGAACGGCACACACATGATGCCGCCGGGATCCGACCGCGCTGCGAGCAGGCCGAGTAACGTTGCGTAGCCTTCTGGGTCGTCCTCGATCTGCTGTACGGCGGCGACCTGCCCGCCGTCGTCGACCACCGCGGCGGTCAGTCGTTCGCCCGCCGATGCCAGGCCGCAGTACACACGCACGTCCACACCTCCGAAGCCGGAAGTTACCTGTCCGATGCTCCCCGCTCAGGGGTCAATCGCGCCAGTCCACAGCACCACTGATCTTGCCAATGATCGTGCGCCAGCCGAGAGCTGCCTGTTGTGCCCCGATCTTTCGCATTTTGCGGCGTGCCCGGAATGCCCCGAATCCGCCTCGGGCGGCACCGCGCATCGCCTCGTCCAGGTCGTCCAACGGCGAGCCGGGCGACAACGAGGTGAGGACCGAGTCCAGCCCCACCGCGTACGCGACATCGCGGGCCAGCTCGCCCGCCGAGATGATCAGCTCCGGTTCCCAGCTGTCGTGACCGCCGCGCAGGTTGCCCACCAGCAGGTCCAGCTCGTACCGGTCCTCCTGGGTGGGCACCAGGTAGCTGGACTCGATCCGGGCCGCCAGGTCGTCGGCGGTGTCCAGGCCGCGCATCGCGTGCTGCTGATCGGAGCGGACGAACGCCACCAGCGATTCGGGGCTACGGAACAGCAGTACCTTGCCACGCTGGGCGAGGAAGACCGGGATCTCCTCCGGCTCCTCGTCCTCGTCCTCGTCGGACCCGTCCTCTGGCTCGTCGTCCTCGACGGCGTCCCGATCCTCGGTGTCCTCGCCGTCGGTGTCCTGCCTCGGTGCCTTGCCCTCGGTGTCCTCGCCCTCGGTGTCCTTGCCCTCCGACGAGGCGTCCCGGGTGGCCGCCGCGGTACCGGCATCCTCGACGTCGGCGCCGCCGGCGTCCTCGTCGTCCGCCGGTTCGTCGCCGTCCACCGGGGTCAGCTCGTCGTCGTTACGGTAGGCCCGCAGGGTGTAGCCGACGCCGGACGGCAGCGCGATCTCGATCGGGTCGATCCGTACGTCGGACCAGAAGCTGTCCGCCTCCGGGCTGCGCTCGACCTCGACCTCGTCCTCGTCGTCGGTCTCGTCGTCGGCGTCATCGGCGTCGGTGACGGCGGCCACCTCATCGGCGCTGACGTCGGTGGCCCCGCTGTCGCCGGCGACCTCCGTGCCGGTGTCCTCGTCGGAGGTCTGGTCGGCGGTCTGCTCGGGGCCGGTCTCCGGCGACCCGGTGTCGGACGGGTCGCCCGACCCGTGTGCGGCGCGGTGGCGTGCCACGGCGTCCTCCGTTCCATCCCGGTGCGTTCCCGGGTTCGGTGAATTCACGACACGATCCTGACGTCGCCCGCTGGTCGCGGGTCACTCAGCCGATGATCTCCGGCCCCGGCGAACTGCGGGCGACAATCCCGCTCCGGAGTGGGAGGTGGGCGTCACTCACCGCGCAGAACGCGACGCGGGCGGCCAGTTGCCGGTCCGCGTCGATGTCCGGTGACCGGTCGGCGTCGGCGGTGGTGTACACGGCTGCTGACAGTACCTGGCGTCTGCCCGGACACACCGGCCGCTATCCGGCGTACGGCCGTCCCGGGTCCAGATCTATCACCGGACGCAGCGGCGGTACGAGGGATTGCCGTGGACTCGGCAGGAACTGCTGGTCCGCCGTCAGCCCCGGTACCGGGCTGCCCGGCCGCAGCACGTCACCGTGCTTGAACACGTACTCGGCAAGTTCGAACAGCAGTTCGGCGAGCTGGTCGGTGTTGAGTCCCTGGGACTGGCACTGCAGGTCGGGCAGGCCCATGGCGTGCAGTCCCAGCGTGTCGGTCACCGTCACCCGCGAATCGTGCACCGAGCGGAACATCCGTACGTTGACCACGCCGCTGAGCGGGTGGGAGACCAGCGCGCCGGGTGGCAGTGCCTGCTGGCTCGCCGGCCACCAGGTCGCCAACGGGCGGGCCAGCGCGATCGTCGCATCCACGGTGGCCCGGAAGGCCTGTACCCGGTCCGGGTTGTGCCGGGCGCGGCCGATCAACTGGATCACGGTGATCATGTACCGGCAGCGCTCCAGCGTCGCGCCCGCGTCCGGCCAGGCCCACGACTGGCTGAGATCGTGCTCCGGGCCCTGCCGACCCTGTACGGCGCTGAACTGCACCGCGTGTACCGGGTGGCGGGCAACCAGGTCGGCCTCGGTCAGTGCGAAGGTCTCCGGCGGCAGACCGAGGATGTCGGCCGGATCGGGCCGGAGACTGGCACCAGGTTCGGGCGGCTCGTGTTTGAGCAGCAGGTTGCTCGGGCCGGCCCACACCAACCTCGTGCCGGGCAGCGCTGACCGGATGCGAACGGTCAGTGCCCGTGGGTTGATGTCGGGCGGGTCCGGATAGCAGAGGTCGACTGCAAGATGCGATGCAGGCTCCGGGGGGTGGGCCACCTTGCACATATTGGCACGAGATCGAGCCGCTGCGAAGTCGGCCGCCGGTTTTTCGGCGAACTCCGAGGTCAGCGGCCCTTTGGATGCCAGACGGTCTTGGTCTCCAGGAACGGGGTGATCCGCGACAGACCCGGGTCGGCATGCCAGTCGGCCGGTTCCGCCGACGGCCGGAGTACCCGCTTGAGGTTCTCGGCCGCCAGTTTCTCCAACTCCACCGCGGTGTCCGGATCGGCGACGCCGGTCAGGTCGATGGCGTTGACGTCCGCGTGTCCGGCCAGCCACGGCGCGGTCTCCGCGGGTCGACCGGTCAGGATGTTGACCACGCCGCCCGGCAGGTCGGAGGTGGCCAGCACCTCGGTCAGGCTGATCGCCGGCAGCGGGTGCGCTTCGGCGGCCAGTACGACGACGGTGTTGCCCGCCACGATCGCCGGCGCCACCACCGACACCAGGCCGAGCAGCGAGGCGTCCGGTGGGGCGACGACCCCGACCACGCCGGTCGGTTCCGGCGCGGACAGGTTGAAGTACGGGCCGGCGACCGGGTTGGCGTTGCCGCACACCTGGGCGATCTTGTCGGCCCAGCCGGCGTACCAGACCCAGCGGTCGATCGCGGCGTCCACCGTGGGCAACGCGTCGGCGACCGAGATGCCCTCGCTCGCGGCGACCTCCGCGGCGAACTGGTCCCGTCGGCCCTCCAGCATCTCCGCGATCCGGTACAGGATCTGGCCCCGGTTGTACGCGGTCGCGCCGGCCCAGCCGCCGAACGCCTTGCGGGCGGCCTGTACGGCGTCCCGGACGTCCTTGCGGGAGGCCAGCGCGGCGTTGGCCAGGAAGGCACCGTCCGAGCCGTGTACGGGGTAGCTGCGGCCCGATTCGCTGCGGGGGAACTTGCCGCCGATGAACAGCTTGTACGTCTTGCGCACGGTGATCCGGCCCCGCCCGCTCTCGCTCGTCGGGTGCGGCCCGGAGCCCACGGCGGACCTGCCGGCCGGCGCCGGGTCGCCCTGTTGCCGCGCCGCCGACTGTGCCGTCTCCGGAGGGGCGGTCTTCGACCGGGCCGTCTTCGACCGGGTGGTCTTCGCCTGGGTGGTCTTTGCCTGGGCGGTCTTCGACCGGGCACCGGACCGCTTCGCGGCCGACGTGCCGGCGCCTGACCGGGTGGAGCCTGACTTCTCAGGCAAGGTAGGCCTCCAAACCGTGACGGCCGCCTTCACGGCCGTAGCCGGACTCCTGGTAGCCCCCGAACGGGCTGGTCGGGTCGAACTTGTTGAACGTGTTGGCCCAGATGACACCGGCCCGCAGTTGGTCGGCCATCCACAGGATCCGGGAACCCTTCTCGGTCCAGATACCGGCGGACAGACCGTACGGCGTGTTGTTGGCCTTCTCGACCGCCTCCGCCGGGGTACGGAACGTCAGTACGGACAGCACCGGTCCGAAGATCTCCTCGCGGGCGATCCGGTGCGCCTGGGACACCCCGGTGAACAGGGTCGGCGCGAACCAGTAACCACGGTCGGGCAACGAACACGGTGCGGTCCAGCGGTCCGCGCCCTCCTCGTCACCGATCCGCGACAGGGTACGGATCCGGTCCAGTTGCTCGGCCGAGTTGATCGCGCCCACGTCGGTGTTCTTGTCCAGTGGGTCACCGATCCGCAGCAGGGCCATCCGCCGCTTCAACCGGGCCAGCACCTCCTCGGCCACCGACTCCTGCACCAGCAGCCGGGAACCGGCGCAGCACACATGTCCCTGGTTGAAGAAGATGCCGTTGACGATGCCCTCGACCGCCTGGTCCAGGGCGGCGTCCTCGAACACCACGTTGGCGGCCTTGCCGCCCAGTTCCAGGGTGAGCCGCTTGCGGGTGCCGGCGATCGACTTCGCGATCTGCCGACCCACCTCGGTCGAGCCGGTGAACGCCACCTTGTCGATGTCGCAGTGCTCGACCAGTGCACGGCCGGTGTCACCGGCACCGGTGACGATGTTGACCACGCCGGCGGGCAGCTCGGCCTGCTGGCAGATCTCCGCGAACACCAGCGCGGTCAGCGGGGTGGTCTCGGCGGGCTTGAGTACGACGGTGTTGCCGGCGGCCAGCGCGGGCGCGATCTTCCAGGCCAGCATCAGCAGCGGGAAGTTCCACGGGATGACCTGTCCGGCCACACCCAGCGGACGCGGGTCGGCGCCGAACCCGGCGTGGCCGAGCTTGTCGGCCCAGCCGGCGTAGTAGAAGAAGTGCGCCGCGACCAGCGGGATGTCCACGTCGCGGGACTCCCGGATCGGCTTGCCGTTGTCGATCGACTCCAGCACCGCCAGCTCGCGGGACCGCTCCTGGATCAGCCGGGCGATGCGGTACAGGTACTTGGACCGTTCCGCGCCCGGCATCGGGCCCCACACCTGCTCGTACGCGCGTCGCGCGGCGGCCACCGCGCGGTCCACGTCCGCGGTGCCGGCGCAGGCGACCTCGGCCAGTACCTGCTCACTGGCCGGGTCGACCGTCTTCATCGGCGTGCCGTCCACCGAGTCGGTGAACTCCCCGTCGATGAACAGGCCGTACTCCGACCGGATGTCCACGATGGCGCGTGACTCGGGCGCCGGTGCGTACTCGAAGGCCGTCATCGTGCCGTCACCTGCCCAGCCTGGTCGGGTGCCGCTGCGGTGTCAGCGGCTCGGACGGTGATCATGCTCAGCTTCTCCTTGGTCGACGCGTCAGTCGAGGGTGAAGTAGTTCGGCCCGGAGTAGCGGCCGGTGGCCATCTTGGTCCGCTGCATCAGCAGGTCGTTGAGCAGGGACGAGGCGCCGAACCGGAACCGGTCCGGGTCGAGCCAGGCCTCCCCGGCCGTCTCGTTGATCAGCACCAGGTAGCGGATCGCGTCCTTCGCGGTGCGGATCCCGCCGGCCGGCTTGACCCCGATCTGCCGGCCGGTCAGTTCCTGGAAGTCGCGGACCGCCTCCAGCATCACCAGGGTCACCGGCAGGGTCGCGGCCGGCGCCACCTTACCGGTGGAGGTCTTGATGAAGTCGCCGCCGGCCAGCATCGCCAGCCAGGAGGCCCGCCGTACGTTGTCGTAGGTGGCCAGCTCGCCGGTCTCCAGGATGACCTTCAGGTGGGCCGGACCGCAGGCCTGCTTGACGGCCACGATCTGGTCGAAGACCTCGCTGTATCGGCCGGACAGGAACGCGCCGCGGTCGATCACCATGTCGATCTCGTCGGCGCCGGCGGCCACCGCGGCCCGTACGTCGTCGAGCTTGACCGACAGGGGCAGCTGACCGGACGGGAAGGCCGTCGCCACGCTCGCCACGTGCACCCCGGAGCCCTGCAGTTCGGCGACCGCGGTGGGTACCAGGCTCGGGTAGACGCAGATCGCCGCGACCGACGGACAGTCCGGGTCGGCGGGGTCTGGCCGGCGTGCCTTCGCGCACAGGGCGCGCACCTTCCCGGGCGTGTCCGCGCCCTCCAGCGTGGTCAGGTCGACCATCCGAACCGCGAGGTCGAGTGCCCACTTCTTGGCCGTGGTCTTGATGGACCGGCTGGCCAGCATCGCGGCCCGTTGCTCCGCGCCGACCTGGTCGACGCCGGGCAGTCCGTGCAGAAAGGTCCGCAGCGCACCCTGCGAACCCGCCACCTCGCGGACGAGTTCCCTGGTGCGGTCCACTGGCGCTGTTGCCGTCATGCGGCCGAGTCTACGGCTCCGCCCGGGCGCGTCGCGGGGCCCGCACCCGCCGCCCGGTCGGTCCGCGGACCGGGCCGTACGACCAGCGGCGCGCGCCGGGCCGCAGCGTACGGGCGGCGGACGGGTATCGGCCCAGGACAGGTTAGGTTGTGGCGGTGGACATCACCGTGGTTGATCACCCCCTGGCCGGCGCCCGACTCACCGTGATGCGGGATGCGAGGACCGAACCGGGCACGTTCCGGGCGGCGTTGCGTGAGCTGACCACGATGCTGGTCTATGAGGCGACCAGGCGGCTGCCGGTGGAACGGTTCGCCGTCGACACCCCCGTCGCGCAGACCCAAGGTGTACGGGTGGCCACCCCGCCGCTGCTGGTCCCGGTGCTGCGGGCCGGGCTGGGCATGGCCGAGGCCGCGCTCGGTCTGCTGCCCGAGTCGTCGATGGGGTTCGTCGGGTTGGCCCGCGACGAGAAGACCTTCCAGCCCCGCGCCTACCTGGAGTCACTGCCCGCCGACCTCACCGGTCGGCCGGTCATCGTGCTGGACCCGATGGTGGCCACCGGTGGCTCGCTGGAGCACTGCTGCCGGGTCATCGCGGAGCGCGGCTGCCCGGACATCACCGTGGTCTGCGTACTGGCCGCGCCGGAGGGCGTGGACCGGCTCCGGGACTCAGGGCTGGGCCTGCGGCTGGTCACCGCTTCCATCGACGACCAGCTCAACGACAGCGCGTTCATCGTTCCCGGGCTCGGCGACGCCGGGGACCGCCAGTTCGGTGGCATGCCCCGGTTCTGAGGGCGCCGCGGTCCTGACGGTCCGGTATCCGGCCGGCCGGATACCGGCGCGGTCCGGTCCGGTCCGGGTCAGCTCGGTGGTACGCCCAGCGCGGCGGCGACGTCCGCCCGGACCGCCATCAGCGAGCTGCGCGGGTCGGTGTCCGCCGCCACGCAGACCTCCAGGTACGCCTTGAGTTTCGGCTCGGTGCCGGACGGGCGCACCACCACCCGCAGCCCCTCCGCGCTCAACGTCACCACATCGGCGTCGGGCAGCCGGTCGGTCACCGTGACCGGGCGGTCCAGCAGGGTCTCCGGCGGTGCCGACCGCAGCCGGGCCATCAGTGCACCGATCTGTGTGAGGTCGGTGACCCGTACGGAGAGCTGGTCGGTGCCGTAGCGGCCGAACTCGGCGGCCAGTTCGGCCAACCGGTCGGTCAGCGTACGGCCTTCGGCGCGCAGCTCCGCGGCCAGTTCGGCGACCAGCAGCGCGGCGGTGATGCCGTCCTTGTCGCGTACCAGATCTGGCGCGACCGCGTAGCCCAGTGCCTCCTCGTAGCCGAAGACCAGGGCGGGGCCGGCGTCGGCGGCACCGTCGTCGGCCCGGACGATCCACTTGAACCCGGTCAGCGTCTCCGCGTAGCGCACCCCGCGGGCGGCGGCCAACGCGCGCAGCAGGGTGCTGGACACGATGGTGGTGGCGTACAGGCCGCGTACGCCGCGGCGCATCAGATGATCGGCGAGCAGTACGCCGACCTCGTCGCCGCGCAGCATCCGCCACCCGGCGGACTGGTCGGCCGGCACGCCCAGAGCCGGATCGGGTACCGCGACCGCACAGCGGTCGGCGTCCGGGTCGTTGGCGATCACCAGGTCGGCACGCTGGCTGGCGCCCAGCGCCACGGCCAGGTCGATGGCGCCCGGCTCCTCGGGGTTCGGGAAGGCCACCGTGGGGAAGTCCGGGTCCGGTTCGGCCTGCTCGGCCACCGCGGCCGGCGCCGCGAACCCGGCCAGTCGGAACGCCTCGGCGAGCACCCGGCCGCCCACCCCGTGCAGCGGGGTGTACGCGACGGCGAGCTGGCGCGGGCCGTCCGGCCGGACCACCCGGACCGCACCGGCCAGGTAGTCGTCCAGCACCGTGTCATCCAGAATGTCGCCGTCCGGGCCGAGCGGTACCGAGGACAACGGCCCGACCGACCGGATCTCCGCCTCGATGCCGGTGTCCGCGGGCGACACGATCTGCGCACCGGCACCGAGCGGGCCGCCGAGCTGGGCACCGAGGTAGACCTTGTAACCGTTGTCCCGGGGCGGATTGTGGCTGGCGGTCACCATCACGCCGGCGGCGGCGTCCAGCGCTCGTACCGCGTAGGCGAGCACCGGGGTGGGCAGCGGACCGGGCAGCAGCAGCGCCCGTCGGCCGGCGCCGGTGGCGACCCGGGCGGTCTCGGCGGCGAAGTCGGCCGAGCGGTGCCGGGCGTCGTACCCGATGACCAGCGGGCCGTCCGCGCCCTGCCCGGCCAGCCAGCGGACCAGGCCGGCGGCGGCGGCCCGGACCACGGCGCGGTTCATCCCGTTCGGCCCGGCCCGCAGCGGCCCGCGCAGCCCCGCGGTACCGAACGTGAGCGGCCCGGCGAACCGGTCGGCCAGGTCGTCGGCGCTGCCCGGCAGCGCGTCCAGGACGGCCCGCAACTCGTCCCGGTCCACCGGATCGGGGTCGTCGGCGAGCCAGTTCTCGGCCCGGCTGCGAAGAACCGGCAGCGGGGTGGTGGTCTCGGCGGTCACCGCACCATCCTGCCTCACCCTCCCCGCCCCGGCGCCGCGCCGGTCAGTCGAGCTTGTAGGACTTCACCGCCTGCTCGAAGACCGGCTTCTCCTTGCTGAACAACTTCTCCGGAACCGACATGTAGACCTCGTACGACCTGCCGTTGACGACGATGACCCGCCAGAGGGCGTGCCGTACCTGCCCGGTCCTCGCGGTAGTGAGCCGGTACTCCAGTTCGGCGGCGTCCTGCCCGGCCATGGACACGTTGGTACGCAGCGCGATCTGCTGGTAGTCGCGGTAGTCCCGGCTGCCGCGCAGGCCGTGCCCGGAGCCGCGCAGGAATCCGGCCGCGCTGGAGGCGATCCTCCGGTGACTGAACCGGATCCAGGCGGTCCGGTCGCCCGGATCGTCGTACTGCCGGTCCGAGGAGCCGGTATCTCGGGTCCAGTCCTTCGGCACCGAGGCGGTGAAGCCGTTCTGGGTGTCGTGGAAGGACTTGAGGTTGCCCGGATTCTCCGCGCCGGTCGGGGTGGTCCGGGTGTCTCCGGGTGAGTCGCTGAACCATCCGCTGCCGGCCCCGATGGCGATGATCACCAGCAGGATGGCGACTGCGGCCGCACCGGCGGCCACCAGCCAGGGGCCGAACCGGTGGCGTCGGGAGGGATGCCCGGTCGAGCCGTAGCCCGCGGTGTACTCCGGCGGCGGCCCGTAGTCGGAGCCGTAGTGCTGATCGGCCGGTTGACTGGACACCTGCGCGGTGCCGCGCAGCACACTGGACCTGCCGGGCTGGTACGGGCCGCCCGCCCCGGTCGATTGCCCCGACATCGGCGGCCCGGACACCGGCGGCCCCGACATGGGCTGTCCGGACATCGGCGGCCCGGAGGTCGGTGGACCGGACATGTGGGACATGGGCTGCCCCGACATCGGCGGCCCGGACATGGGCTGCCCCGACATGGGCTGTCCGGACATGGGCTGCCCGGACATTGGTGGACCGGACCCTGGTGGACCGGACATTGGTGGACCGGACATGGGTGTGCCGCCGGACGGCCCGCCGGTCGGGAAGCCGGTCGGGCCGGTGCCCGCAGATCCCTGCGAGTTCAACGGTCCGGACAACACCGCGCGCAGCTCCGCACGGGTGCGCCCGACATCCCAACGCTGCTTCGGTTCCTTGGCCAGCAGACCGAGCAGCACGGGCGTCAGCGGTCCGGCGCGGCGTGGCGGTTCCGGGTCCTCGTAGACCACCGCGTGCATGGTGGCGAGGGGATCACCGCGGTCGAACGGCGGCTTGCCCTCGGCGGCGGTGTAGAGCGTGACACCGAGCGAGAACAGGTCGCTGGGCGGGCCGAACTCGGCGCCCATGGCCCGTTCCGGGGAGATGTACTGCGGGGATCCCAGCACCATGCCGGGGGAGGTGAGCGCGGCGTTGTCGGTCATGATCCGGGCCACGCCGAAGTCGGTGAGTACGCACCGGCCGTCCGAGCAGATCAGTACGTTCGCCGGTTTGACGTCGCGGTGCAGTACGCCGGCCGAGTGCGCGGCCTCCAGTGCGCCCAGTACGGACAGGCCGATCTTGGCGATCGCCCGGGGCGGCAGGGTGCCGTCCTGGGTGATCATGTCCGCCACGCTGCGCGCCTGGAGCAGCTCCATGACGATCCAGGGCCGCTGGTTGTCGGTGATGACGTCGTAGACGCGGACCACCGAGGGGTGGGACAGGCCGGCCGCGGCACGCGCCTCACGCAAGGTGCGTTCGTACATCGCGGACTGCTCGTCGGCCGGGATGCCCGGTGGGAGCAGCACCTCCTTGACCGCGACGTCCCGCCGGAGCAGGTCGTCGTGGGCACGCCAGACCGCGCCCATGCCGCCCGAGCCGATCGGGTCGCGCAGGGTGTACCGGCCGCCGACGACAGCGCCTGGCACGCTCCGGCTGGAGCTGGGTGCCTGGCCGGCGGAGGCGCCGCCGGGAGGGGTTGGGCTGGTCACGACGCGAGTCCTCCGGGAGTCAACCGCTCCAGTGTGCTCAATCGGGTCCCGCGTCGCGAGCTGGGGGGCCCAGCGGCCATCGTGCTCTCACCCTCTGTCATGCCGATGCTGCGCTGTGGTTGCCTGTGCTGATCTTCGTGCCGCCCCGTACCGGTGCGGCGCGTCGTGTTCGTCGGGCGCCTACGATCGGCCCATGAACGCACCCGAGCAAGCTCCGGGCGGTCCGGTGTTGATCGGCCCACACAGTACGTGGCACGGGCGACAGGACGGCCCGTCACGAAGCATCGGGAAACGCCGGTGAACGCTCCGTACCAGTCGGAATCGGGCATTCCGCTCCCCGTGGTGAGCGGGCCCGACGACGTGCGACCCGGCCTGGACTCACGGTTGGGTGAGCCTGGGGAATATCCGTTCACCCGGGGTGTATACCCCACGATGTACACCTCCCGCCCGTGGACCATGCGCCAGTATGCAGGCTTCGGAACGGCCCGGGAATCCAATGCTCGTTACCGGCAGTTACTTGATGCCGGTGGCCACGGCCTGTCGGTCGCCTTCGACCTGCCGACCCAGATGGGGTACGACTCCGACGAGCCGATCGCACACGGTGAGGTCGGCAAGGTCGGTGTGGCGATCGACTCCCTGTCCGACATGCGCACCCTGTTCGGCGGCATTCCGCTGGGCGAGGTGTCCACCTCGATGACGATCAACGCGCCGGCGGCGGTCCTGCTGCTGCTCTACCAACTGGTCGCCGAGGAGCAGGGGGTGCCCGGCGACAAGCTCACCGGCACCATCCAGAACGACGTACTCAAGGAGTACATCGCCCGCGGCACCTACATCTTCCCGCCGCGCCCGTCGTTGCGGCTGGTGGCGGACACCTTCGCGTACTGCCGTACCGAACTGCCGCGCTGGAACACCATCTCCATCTCCGGCTACCACATGGCCGAGGCCGGTGCCACCGCCGTGCAGGAGATCGCTTTCACGCTCGCCGACGGCATCGAGTACGTGCGCACCGCGATCGCCGCGGGTCTGGCCGTGGACGAGTTCGCGCCACGACTCAGTTTCTTCTTCGTGGCCCGCACCACACTTCTGGAGGAGATCGCGAAGTTCCGCGCGGCCCGGCGGATCTGGGCGCGGGTGATGCGCGAGGAGTTCGGTGCGCGTAACCCGAAGTCGCAGATGCTGCGGTTCCATACCCAGACCGCGGGGGTGCAGCTCACCGCGCAGCAACCCGAGGTGAACCTCGTCCGGGTCGCCGTGCAGGGCCTCGGCGCGGTACTCGGCGGCACCCAGTCGCTGCACACCAACTCCTACGACGAGGCGATCGCGCTGCCGACCGAGAAGGCGGCCCGGCTGGCGCTGCGTACCCAGCAGGTGCTGGCGTACGAGACCGACCTGACCGGCACCGTGGACCCGTTCGCCGGCTCGTACCTGATCGAGTCGTTGACCGACCAGATCGAGGACGCCGCGGTGGCGTTGATGGACCGGGTCTTCGAGTACGGGTCCGCGGTGGACGCGATCGAGGCCGGCTTCCAGAAGCGTGAGATCGAACTGTCGGCGTACCGGGTGGCGCAGCGGATCGAGTCCGGCGAGCAGACCGTGGTCGGGGTGAACCGGTTCGCGGTGGACACCGACGAGCCGTACGAGCCCTTGCGGGTCGACCCGTCGATCGAGGCCGACCAGGTACGCCGGCTGGCCGACCTGCGCTCCGGCCGGGACACCGGCGCGGTGCACAAGGCCCTGGAGCAGGTACGCGCGGCGGCGGCCGGCACCGACAACGTACTGCCACCGCTGAAGGATGCGCTGCGCGCACAAGCCACCGTCGGCGAGGTCTGCCACGCTCTGCGCGAGGTATGGGGCGCGTACCAGCCCACCGAACAGTTCTGACCGGTCCGCTCCGATGCTGTCGGGGCCGGTGAAGATCCGGAGTGTTGGACGTTGTGCCACGCGGACCGTGGCAACCCATGGGGCTGTCATGGGGCTGGCGGGCCATTGCCGCAGATCTTGAGTGCGGCTCGGCCCGTACCGGCGTCGCGTGGCCAGCAGCGGCGCTGGTCGGGTGGGGGACTTGAAACGAGCACCCCACCCCCGGTTGTCATTTTCCCCGAATGGCCGTTAAGTCCCTTTTGCTAAGGGTACATTCGGGGAAAATGCCCTCCCCGGGTTGGTCAAAAGTGCATTTTCCCCGAAAGTCCGATTGAAAAATTAGTGCAAAACTACCCTTTCGGGGAAAATGCGCAGTGCGTGGTGGGCGTGGTGGGCGTGGTGGGCGTGGTGGGCGTGGTGGGCGTGGTGGGCGTGGTGGGCGTGGTGGGACGGGGCTGGGGCTGCGGGCTGGTGGGCAAGGCCCGAACTCTTGCGGGAGTGGCGTTCCCGTCAGGTCATGATCAACCTGGGGGACCCGGGCGGCGGCGTCCCGGGCGGATGCGGTAACACTGCGTGTGAAGGATACGACGTACTGGCTACGTTGAGTACTTATAGCATGACGTAACAGCGCGATTTTCGCGTGACCGGCTCTGGTGTCCGGCGTTGTAGGAGAAGTGCGGTGGGCGTCCACCGGATGACCGGAGTGCCGATCGGGAAGGCAGGGGCAGTGTCGAACGGTACGTACAGTGACCGAGTCTGCACCACTCTGCGTACCCGTCCGCCAGCCGATTTCCCGCTAGGATTCCTTGGTCCGCTGGAAGATCCCGTACCGGGGCGGCGTTTCTGTCCGTCGCGGCGGCCGGACGACCGGTGACTACGCGTACAGACAACCCCCCTTCGACACGAGATCGAGACGATCCGACCGTGAGTAGCTCATCAACGTTGTCCGCCGGTGTCAGTACGCTGGACGACTTCCCCGCACCGTCTGCGACCGGGTCTGGTCGCGGCGTACCGGGTCTCGCAGGTTCCTCGCCGCGCGTGCTCGACAGTTGGCTCGCCGGCCACAACGCCGAGCTGATCGGTATCCGCCGGCATCTGCATGCCCATCCGGATCTGTCCGGGCAGGAGCGCCCGACCGCGCGGTATCTCGCGGGGATCCTGGAGAGTGTCGGGCTGGCTCCCCGGATGTTGCCCGCGGGCAACGGCGTGATCTGTGACGTCGGCCCGGACCGTGGCGATGGTCGTACCATTGCGCTGCGCGGTGACATCGACGCGCTGCCCATCGTCGACACCAAGGACGTACCGTATCGATCCACTGTGGACGGTGCGTGTCACGCCTGCGGGCACGACGTACACGCCACCATCGTCACCGGCGCCGGTATGGCACTGGCCGAACTGGCCGCTGCCGGTGCGCTGCCCGGCCGGGTACGGCTGCTGCTGCAACCCTGCGAGGAACGCTTCCCGTCCGGTGCGCCGGACGTCGTCGCGGCCGGCGGGCTGGACGACGTACGGGCCATCTTCGCGTTCCACTGCGACCCCAAGCTGCCGACCGGTCTGGTCGGGCTGCGGTCCGGTCCGCTGACCGCCGCCGCCGACATGTTGGAGATCCGGCTGACCGGATCCGGCGGCCATACCGCCCGCCCGCACCTCACCACCGACCTGGTCAACGCGCTGGCCCGGGTCGTGGTGGACCTTCCGGCCCTGCTGTCGCGCCGGGTCGACCCACGGGCCGGTGTCTCGGTGGTGTTCGGCGCGATGCACTCCGGGCAGGCCGCCAACGCGATCCCGCAGGAGGGCGTTGCCCGGGGCACCGTACGGGTACTGGACCACGCCGCCTGGCGGATCGTGCCAGAACTGCTCGACCAGCTGATCCGGGACGTGGCGGCCGGTACGGGTGCGGAGGTGGAGGTCCGCTATACCCGGGGAGTACCGCCGGTGGTCAACGACCGTTCCGCGGTCGCCGTGTTCGGTGCGGCGGCGGCCACCGCCCTCGGCGCCGACAAGGTGGTGGAGACACCGGTCAGCATGGGCGGTGAGGACTTCGCCTGGTATCTGGAACAGGTGCCCGGCGCCATGGGGCGCCTCGGCGTCGGCCGGCCCGGTGAGCAGCTCGACCTGCACCAGGCCAGTTTCGACGTGGACGAGCGGGCCATCGAGCACGGGGTACGGGTGCTGGTGCACACCGCCCTCGCGGCGCTCACCGACCCGACCCTCTGACCGGGCCCCGGCCAGGTCCACCAGGACCCGGCGCTTCCCCGGGGTCCCTGTCCACCAGGACCCGGGGCGGGGACCGGAACCGGGTACGGTCCGGGTCCCGGTCGATCGGGACCCGGGGAAGCGCCGGTCAGCCGGACTGGTCGAACGGTCGCTTCCGCAGCTCGGAGACATAGTCGTCCGGCGCACCGGCCTTCTCCGCGGCGTCGGCGACCATCTGTACGTGCAGGCCGCTGGGCAGCCCGCCCTCGTACGCGTTGAGTACATGCACCCGGGCGATCACGTCGCCGTCCAGCGAGGCGACCCGGATCCGCAGTTTGCGGTACAGCCCACTGGTGACCCCCTCCCACCGGTCCAACGACTCCTCGTCGAACTTGTGCAGGTCGTACAGGGCGACGAAGACCCGACTGCCGGGGTCCTCGACGACGGTCGCCAGCGGCCCGTCCTGCCAGCCGAGTTCGGCGCCGCCGAAGGTCAGCCGCCAGTCCTCCAGCCAACCGGTACCGATCAGCGGAGAGTGCGGGCAACGCTCCCGCATCAGGGCGGGATCGAGATTCGAGCCGTACGCGGCATAGAGCAACACGGAAATGCACGATAGTCGCGCGCGGGGCCCGCTGGGGTCCAGCTGGCCACAATCACACCCGGCTGTCCCACCCTTCGGTACGCGGCCCGGCACCCGGCGCCCGGCGGTGGGTCGGTGATGGAGCACAATGCGAGAGCGGGAGCGCAGGTACCGGGTGTGCTGGCGGTAGGTGGCGCAGACGCGAGACTGCGGTCTGGACCGGATGTCGACCTGATCGCTGAGCGTGGGAGCCGAGCATGTCAATGAGCCGTATCGTCATCATCGGGGGCGGACCGGCCGGGTACGAGGCGGCGCTGGTCGCCGCCCAGCTCGGAGCGGCGGTCACCCTGGTGGAGCGGGACGGCGCGGGTGGCGCGTGCGTACTGTCCGACTGCGTGCCGAGCAAGACCTTCATCGCCTCCTCGGACGTGGTGACCGCCTTCCGCGGTGCCGAGGCGCTCGGCGTACGGGTCAACGGTGGCCAGAGCAGCGCCACGAAGGGGCCCGCGGTGATCGACGCGCCCGCGGTACACGGTCGGGTCAAGCGGCTGGCCCGTCGACAGTCCCAGGACATCCACGACAAGGTCATCGCCGCGGGCGTCGAGGTGGTGGCCGGCACCGCCCGGCTGGCCGAGGACACCCTCGGGCACACCCACCGGGTCACCATCGACCCGGCCGATGCCGCCCCGTACTCCGTGGACGCCGACGCCGTGCTGCTCGCCACCGGCGCCACCCCACGGGTCCTGCCGGACGCCCGCCCGGACGGCGAACGGATCCTGACCTGGCGGCAGGTGTACGACCTGGACGAACTGCCGGAGAAGCTGATCGTGGTCGGCTCCGGGGTCACCGGCGCAGAGTTCGCCAGCGCGTACCTGGCGATGGGTGTGGACGTGACGCTGGTCTCCAGCCGGGACCGGGTGCTGCCCTCCGAGGACCAGGCGGCGGCCATCGTGGTGGAGGACGTGTTCCGGGAGCGGGGCATGACCGTACTCAACCGGTCCCGGGCGGCGAGCGTACGCCGCGACGGCGACGGCGTACGGGTGGAACTGACCGACGGCCGGGTGGTGACCGGAAGCCATGCGCTGATGACGGTCGGCTCGGTACCGAACACCACCGGGCTCGGGCTGGAGGAGTACGGCGTCGAGCTCGGCCAGGGTGGGTTCGTCACGGTGGACCGGGTGTCACGCACCAACGTGCCCGGTATCTACGCTGCCGGCGACTGCACCGGTCTGCTGATGCTGGCTTCGGTGGCCGGGATGCAGGGCCGGATCGCGATGTGGCACGCGCTGGGCGAGGCCGTACAGCCGCTGCGACTGTCCACTGTGTCCGCGAACGTGTTCACCGACCCGGAGATCGCCACCGTCGGGGCATCCCAGGCGGCCGTGGAGTCCGGCAAGGTACCGGCCCGTACCGTGATGCTGCCGCTGGCCGGCAACCCGCGGGCCAAGATGGCCGGCATCACGGACGGGTTCGTCAAACTGTTCTGCCGCCCGGCATCCGGGCTGGTGGTGGGCGGCGTGGTGGTCGCGCCGAAGGCCAGTGAGCTGATCCTGCCGATCGGCATGGCGATCGAGCACCACCTGTCGGTGCAGCAGCTCGCCCAGACCATCACCATCTACCCGTCACTGTCCGGCTCACTGGCCGAGGCGGCCCGTCAACTCATGCAGCGTGAATTCGACTGAGGCGACGGGTCACATCAGTGGGCCGCCCGGTTGGGTGAGACGGATGTTGTTGCCGGACGGGTCCCGGAAGGCCGCGTCGATGCCGTACGGGCGCTCCTGCGGCTCCTCGCTGAACTCCACGCCGCGGCCCTTCAGTTCCTCGTACGAGCCCTGACAGTCGTCGGTGGTGAGGAACACCGTGCCGGCGAAGCCCTTGGCGACCACGTCGAGCACCTGTCGGCGCGTTCCGTCGTCCATGACCGGCGCTCCCGGTACGGCCATCAGCACCAGCGCGATGTCGGGCTGCCCGACCGGGCCGACGGTCAGCCAACGGAAGTTGCCCATCTCCGGCACGGTCACGTCCGTGCGGATCTCCATGCCGATCTTCTTGGTGTAGAACTCCAGCGCCTCGTCCTGGTCGTGCACCCAGAGCTGCGCGGTCGAAATCTTGATCATTGCTCCCCCTCGAATGGAACGTCTGCTGACAACGCTATGGGGGGTGGTTGAATCCTGTCTTCTCGAAAAGTTCGACGTTGCGGCCGACCGAAGGCGCGCAGCAGACAGGTCGGGATCATGGCCTGATCGGCGGCCGGTGGGTAGGCGGCGCGGTACGCCGCCGGCGGCAGGCCGTATGTCCGGGCGAAGCTCGTGGTGAACGAGCCGATGCTGGAAAGTCCTACCGCGTAACAGATGTCGGCTATCGCCATGTCGGTGTTGCGTAGCAGTGCCGCGGCGCGTTCCAGCCGGCGGGTCAACAGGTACGCATGCGGCGATTCGCCGAACGTCCGGCGGAACTCCCGGATGAAGTGCGCCCGGGACAATCCCGCTGTACGGGCCAGATCGGACACCGTCAGGGGCTCGAAGTATCGGGCGTCGGCCAGATCCCTGGCGCGCAGCAGATGCCGTGCAGGCGGTACGGACCCCATGTTCTCAGTATTGCCTTTCCCTACCGGTAACCATCGTCACCAGCAGGTTTTCCGGCCCATTCCACCTCGCGGATGTAGCGCCAGCAGTCCGGTCGGGTCCCGTCGGTGTCGGTGAAGCCGTATTCCTGGGCAAGCTGTCCGCTGGACAGTGACCGGCCGGTGAAGCGGGCGACCGCCGGATCGGCGGCGAGCGCGGCGACGGCCCGGCCGACGTAGCGCGGCGACTCGGAGATGCAGAAGTGCGGCACGTCGACGGTCGCATCGCGCCAGGTGTCCTCACTGACCCCGTAGTGCTCCAGCATCGCCTCGGACCGCAGCCACCCCGGCGTCAGCGCCACCGCAGTGGCGGCCTGGTCGCGCAGCTCGTACGCCTGGGCGACGGCCAGCCGCTGCACCGCGACCTTGGCCAGGTCGTAGTAGAGCGAGGTGCCCTTGCGGAACTCCGCATTGGACTCGGCGGTGCCGTCGGTAAGTTCGACGACCAGACCACCGGGCCTACGGATCAGCAACGGGAGCGCGTGATGGCTGGTGATGATGTGGGTGTCGATCGCCTGGTGCAGCAGCCGTAAACCGTCCTCGAGCGGATGTTCCCATACCGGCCGACCCCAGTCGGTGAGGTCGTCACCGCCCCAGATGTCGTTGACCAGCAGATCGAGCCGGCCCTGTTCAGCGGCGATCCGGGCGACGAGGTCACGGACCTGGGCAGGCTCGGAGTGGTCGACGCGTACTGCGATGCCCTGTCCGCCGGAGGCGGTGACCTGCTCGGCTGTGCCCTCGATGGTCTCCGGACGGTTCATCTGCGAGCGGGCCGTCCGGGTGGAGCGACCCGTCACGTAGACGGTGGCACCGGCGGCACCCAGCTCGACCGCGATGCCCCGGCCCGCGCCCCGGGTGCCACCGGCCACCAGTGCGACCGTGCCGCGTAACGGCCGGTCCGGCAACGACTGGTCCTGCAACTGTTCCGCCACTATTGCCCCCGGTGTCGACTGTGTACCGGGGGCAGAATGCCAGGCAGGTGTGACAGAACTGCCCGCCGTGCAGGCGTGGCAGCTCAGCCGAGCAGTTCGGACAACGCGGCGCGCTCCTCGGCGATCCGTTCGCGGGCCTCCTGCTCCCGTTGCAGAGCGGTACGGAACTTCTCCGCCTGCTCGGTGACCGTACGCTCCAGACCGGAGCGTTCCATCTCGTGCGCCGCGGCCTGCTCCGCGTTGTTCTTCGCCTTGTTGATGGCGACCCCGGCCCCGGTCAGTACGGCCACGATGCCGAGCACACCGACCCCGGCGCTGTCTGCGGCGAACCCGGCGACGGCGACCAGCAGGCCGAGTACGGCCACCACACCGCCGACGTACAGGCCGGTACGGCTGGAGCCGTACCGCTCGTCGATCCGCCGACGCAGGGCCGCCACACTGGTCGGGTCGGCGCCGTTGCGGGTGAGGGTCAGGTCGCCGCCGTGGGTGCGTACGGTGCGCTGCTCGGACTCTGCCTGCCCGGCCCGTTCCGCGATCCAGTCGGCGGAGGCGCGCAGCCACGGCGCGGCGGCCCGTACCGCGACCAGCCGGGCCGGGCGTGGTTCCTCGGGGACATCGAAGATGTCGCTCCGGACCAGTTCGGCGATCTCACCGACGGGCGCGTCCCAGGGCTTGTATTCCTCACGGCTCGTACCGGTCTCCACGACCTCGCGCAGCTTCTCGGCACGGCGCAGCAGTTGCCGCTCCGGCGGGCAACCCTCGCCGACCAGCGCGCGCAGTACGTCCACCAGCGGCATCAGCGCGGTCGGGACAGCCGGGGCAGCACCCTCGGCGGAGCCGACAGCGGTGGTGTCGTCGGCAGGGCCGGCGTTGGGGCTGTCCGCCGCCGACCCGGCATCGATGGACGTGGCAGCACGTTCACACCGGGCGCGCAGTGCGCTCAGAGTCTTCGCCACCGTGGTCGGGCTCGACGGCCCGGCCGCCGGGCCCGCCACCTTCTCCAACCATGGGGTGAGGGCGGCCGACTTCGCTCCGTCGGAGGTGGCGGACGGCGCCTCGGGGCGGCCCAGTGCGTGGCTCAGCGAGGTGGTCAGCACCGCCCGGCCGGGGGCGCCGAACGCATCGTCCGCGGTGGCCAGCCAGAAGGCCCGCGCCGCGTGGTGCACCGGGGACGGCCCGGGGGCGGGCAGCAGCGCGGCCAGTTCCACCGCGCTCAGGTCCACCGGGCCGGCGAGGCGCAGCGCGGCGGTCAGGAAGTACCGGGTGCGCTCGGCGTCGAGTTCGGTGGCCGCCTCGATGTACTTGGCCGCGCCGGCCGCGTCGTCCTCCAGCCGGGCGTACAGTGCGCGCGCCGCCGGGACCAGCCAGTAGCCGGGGACCTCCGGCAGGTCAGGGGGTTCGGGGGTGCGGCCGGCGGTGATCGCCGCCAGCATCAGCTGGACCTTGTGCCGCACGATCGTCGCGTCGGTGAACACGGCGAGCTCGACCCGTACGTCGGACAGCTCGACGAACGCGTCGAACGCCGAGGCCAACCGGTCCAGCTTGGACTGCAGGCTGCCCTGTACCCGGGAGAGCTGGCTGCGCAGCCGGGACGCCTGGCTGTACGCGCCGCTGACCGATTCCTGCAGCTCCTCGATCTGCCGACGTTGCCGCCGGTCGTAGGCGTCACCGTCGCCCCACCACCATGCGAAGTCTTCGCTGCTCATCTCCGGGTGCCCTCCACTGATCGCTCGCCCTGCATGGTGCCTGACCGGCGCCAGTGCCGCCGCCCCAGCCGCACCGACGGGTGGGTCCGGGGCGGCTGGGGCGGCGCGGGGCGGTGCGCGTCAGTCGGTGATCTCGCAGATCACCGCGCCGGCGGTGAGGACCGCGCCGACGGCGCTGGACAGGCCGGACACCGTACCGGCCCGGTGTGCGTTGATCGGCTGCTCCATCTTCATCGCCTCCAGCACCAGGACCAGTTCGCCCTCCGCGACCTGGTCCCCGTCGGCGACCGCGAGCTTGACCACGGTGCCCTGCATGGGGCTGGTCAGGGCATTGCCTCCGGCGGCCGACGCGTGCCTGGCGCGGTCCCGTTTCGGTGCGCTGCGGCGGTTGCCGGCCGGTGCGGTGGCGGCGCCGCCGAACCCGGCGGGCAGGCTGACCTCCAGCCGCTTGCCGCCTACCTCGACCACCACGGTCTCCCGCTCGGCGGCGTCCGCGGCGGGCTCGCCCCCGGCGTACGGCTCGACGGTGTTGTCCCACTCGGTCTCGATCCACCGGGTGTGCACGCTGAACGGTTCGTCCTCGCCCGCCGGTCGGAACGCCGGGTCACGTACGACCGCCCGGTGGAACGGCAACGCGGTGGCCATCCCGTCGACCACCATCTCGTCCAGCGCGCGGGTGGCCCGTTCCAGTGCCTCGGTACGGTTCTCCCCGGTGACGATCAGCTTGGCCAGCAGCGAGTCGAAGTTACCGCCCACCACCGAACCGGACTCCACTCCGGAGTCCAGCCGGACACCCGGACCCGACGGCGGTACGAAACGCGTGACGGTGCCCGGCGCGGGCAGGAAGTTGCGGCCCGGGTCCTCGCCGTTGATCCGGAACTCGAACGAGTGCCCGCGCGGCGTCGGGTCGGCCTGCCAGCGAAGTTTCGCGCCGTCGGCGATCCGGAACTGTTCGCGGACCAGGTCCACTCCGGCGGTCTCTTCGGTGACCGGGTGCTCGACCTGCAGCCGGGTGTTGACCTCCAGGAACGAGATGCTGCCGTCCTGCCCGACGAGGAACTCGACCGTGCCGGCGCCGTGGTATCCGGCCTCCCGGCAGATCGCCTTCGCCGCCTCGTGCAGGGTCGTGCGCTGCTCGTCGGTCAGGAACGGCGCCGGCGCCTCCTCGACCAGCTTCTGGTGCCGGCGCTGCAGCGAGCAGTCCCGGGTGCCGACCACGATCACGTTGCCGTGCGTGTCGGCCAGTACCTGCGCCTCCACGTGCCGGGGCCGGTCCAGGTAGCGCTCCACGAAGCATTCGCCCCGGCCGAACGCGGCCTGCGCCTCACGTACCGCGCTGGCGTACAGCTCGGGGATCTCGTCGAGGTCACGGGCCACCTTCAGGCCCCGCCCGCCGCCGCCGAACGCGGCCTTGATCGCCACCGGCAGCCCGTGCTCGCGGGCGAACGCGACGACCTCGTCGGGTCCGGGGACCGGTTCGGGTGTTCCCGGGGTCATCGGCGCGCCGGCCCGTGCGGCGATGTGCCGGGCGGTGACCTTGTCCCCGAGGTCGCGGATGGCCTGCGGGGTGGGTCCGATCCAGGTCAGCCCGGCGTCCAGCACCGCCTGCGCGAAGTCGGCGTTCTCGGACAGGAAGCCGTAGCCGGGGTGCACGGCGTCGGCGTCCGCGCGGGCCGCCACTTCGATGATCTTCGCGATGTCCAGGTACGTCGCTGCGGCGGTGTCACCACCCAGCGCGTACGCCTCGTCGGCCAGCCGGGCGTGTGGCGCGTCCCGGTCGGAGTCGGCGTAGATGGCGACGCTGGCCAGGCCGGCGTCCTGGCAGGCCCGTATCACCCGGACGGCGATCTCGCCCCGGTTGGCGATCAGTACCTTGCGCACGCTGTGACTCCCTCCCCGGTCTGTCAGGGGGAGTCTATGACCTCTGCCGGAATGTGCCCGCCTCGTGGGCCGCCCGGAGAGCCGTCGGCACCTGGATCACCGATCTGCGCAAACCGGCCCACCATCCCAATGGCCCGGTGTGGCCTTCCGATGACCTTGAGTCAATATCGGAGGGTCCGCCTCATGTATCTGCGTCCGTTCCGTGCCGCCGGACCGCCACCCCACAGGGCGCATTTTCCCCGAAAAAATGGTTTCGTCTGAATCGTCAATTCGGACTTTCGGGGAAAATGGCTCTCCAGGCGACCTTGAGGGTAGCATTTTCCCGGAATGCGCCTTTCGGCAAAAGGTATATTACGGGAATTCGGGGAAAATGCTCACACTGACGTGCTGGAAGATTCGCGTCGGGAGCCTCACTCGCATCACGCTGAATCCGTCAGTGAACGGCATCAGGGCTGAGGCCATGATCAACATGACCGGGCCCAGCGCTTTGTACGCAGCGTGATGCCCAAGATCCGCAGCGCTGGGCCGCCAGCCCGGCGATTTCTCCGCCGCCCAGGGGGCCGACGGCCCACTGCCGCGGATCTTGAGGTCGACAGTAGGACGCCGTCCGTGACATTCGCCAAGATCCGCAGTATCGGACGCCCCGCCAGATACAGCGCCTCGCCCCCAGCCTCGGCGGGCCGCTGAAACGACAAGAACTGCGTCCAGGTGACCACAAACTATGCGGCCAGATGGCCACCAAGCTTGCGGCTATGTGACCACAAACTATGCGGCCAGATGGCCACCAAGCTTGCGGCTATGTGACCACAAACTATGCGGCCAGATAGCCGTTGATCTTGGATAGTGAGGCATAGTGGAGGCATGCTCGGATCTCGTGAACTAGTCTCACGCCGTGCGGAAGCGCTGGTGGCGGAGGCGTTGGCGGACACCCGCGTCGTACTTGTCAACGGTGCGCGGCAGGCTGGCAAGAGCACCCTGACCAGGCTTGCTGCCGGCGAGGTCCCCGGCACCGTGATCAGGTTGCTGGACGATCCCGCGACCCTGCATGCAGCCACCGAAGATCCGACCAGCTTCGTCGAGCATGACGGGCTCATGATCATCGACGAGATCCAGCTCGCCTCCGAGCTGTTGCGGCCGATCAAGGTGGTCGTCGACCTGGACCCGACACCGGGGCGCTTCCTGCTGACCGGTTCGTCGCGCATCCTCGCGCTGCGTACGCTGCCCGATGCTCTTCCCGGCCGGATGGAGATCATCGAACTGTGGCCCTTTTCCCAGGGCGAGATCGACACCGGTCCTGACCAGTTCGTGGACGCGGCCTTCACACACGGCCCGCAGCTCGAACACTCCTCGACCCTGCGCCGGCGCGACTATCTGGAACGGGCAGTGGCCGGCGGTTTTCCGGAAGCGCTGCGCCGCGCGCCCCGACGGCGCAGCGCCTTCTTCGACTCGTACCTGACCACGCTCGTTGAGCGGGATGTGTTGCAACTGGCCACGATCGAACGTCGGGGCGAGCTGATGAAACTGCTCAACCTGCTCGCCGGTCGAGCCGGTGGGCTGCTCGTTCCCGGCACGCTGGCGGGAGAGTCAGGCATTCCGCGTACGACGCTGGTCCGCTACCTGGAACTGTTGTCCTCGGTGTTTCTGATCAAGAGCATTCCCGCCTGGGCGTCCGGAGGAACACAGCGCGCCGTCAGCGCACCGAAGCTCGCGTTCGTGGACACCGGTATCGCCTGCCATCTGCTCGGGCAGGACGTCGCGCGGCTGGCCAGCCCCACCGGCGAATCGGGGCCCATGATGGAAAACCTGGTCCTGATGGAACTGGCCCGGCAATTGACCTGGTCGCAGCAGCGTGGCACGCTCCACCACTACCGCAGCAAGGACAAGGTCGAGGTGGATGCGGTCATCGAGACACCGGACGGCCGAATCATCGGGATCGAGGTGAAGGCGGGTGCGACCGTACGGGCCGAGGATCTTGCCGGCCTGCGCCATCTTGCGCGGCGTGTCGGCGACCGGTTCGTCGCGGGCTACGTCCTGTACGCAGGCCAGCAGACGTTGCCGTTCGGGGAGAAGCTGCGCGCCCTGCCGCTCGATGCCCTGTGGCGCCTCGCGCCCTGATCATCACGACGCAGGGCTCAGGAGGCGGGGGTCTGCTCGGATACCGAGGGGTGGATCGGCTCGTCCTGGATCGCGCGGGTGAAGCGGCGGGGGCAGCAGTTCGCGCCGCAGCGCCGTACCGATGCCGCGGTGCTGATGGTCCGGGTGTACGGCGATGGTCTCGACGGTGGCCGACTCCGTGCACCCGTCAGCCGGGTCAAGACGGAGCGGCGGCGAAGGTGGCCGGCGCGTTCCAGTCGATGCGGTACCCGTACTGCCGGGCGAGCTTTCCGGCTTGGCGAGCGCCCAGAATGCGGTGCCTTTCGTGGCGCTCACGGCGCGCCACGTCGAGGACGGTCAGTCCTATCTCGATGATCTCGTTGACCTGTCCGGGTCCGGTCGGGCCGTCCCAGCAGGTCGCCTCGACGTCGATGACGTTGAGCAGCCCGTCGTCCATGCCGGTGAGCGTAGGGTCACATCACCGGTGGGGCACGCCGTTTTCGTCGGCTGGACGGATGGGCTTCCGGCTGTGCGCGGTTCCAGGGGTATGCCGACGGGGCCGACCACCGTCCACAGTGGCCGACCCCGTGGGCGTACGGGTCAGGAGATCGTCACCGCGCTCGGAAGCTGGAGGGTGCCGGCCATGGTGGCGGTGGTGGCACCGTCGCACAGCAGCCCGCTCTCACTGATGTGGAACGAGGCACCCGAGTTGAGGGCCAACTGGTGGGTGGTGTTGTTCCAGGTGTTGCCCGGCACAGCGCCGTTCGAGATCGTGATCGTGCACAGCCCACCGGCGATGGTGGCGACGGCGTTGGCGCCGCTCGCATCGACGGTGCTCGTACCGGTCGCGGTGAACAGCCACTGTCCGGACGCACTCGCACTCGCCGAGCCGAGGTTGCTCGAACAGTTGGTGAACTGAGGGGCGGCGGGAGCGCCGCTGGAGTTCACTGTGCCGGCCACCGCCGGGTTGCCGTTGTTCGGCGCCAGCACGCTGCTGGTGACCGTGTTGCACGAGACGGTGTTGCCGGCGTTGTCGGTGATGACGATGCTGGTGCCGGCGGCCAGCGACGCCGCTTCCACCGTGTTCTGCGGGTTCCATTGCACTGCGGTCACCGCGCCTGCGGGTGCGCTGCCGACAGCCAACGCGACAAGAGCTGCGGCGGCTACACCGATCAGCTGGAAGGTGTGACGTCTCACGGGTACCTCCTGGGGGAAGGGATGGTTGCCGTGTCTGTGTTGCGAGCTGCCCAAGTGCGGGGAGAGCAGGCAGCTCTGACTGCCTCTGCGCCACTCGGTGCACAGAGTGACGGCAGAGACGTTATTACTGCTCGGTAGACTTACTTGGAAGTAAGTAAAGCATATGTCCTAGGGACACATCAAGAGTCCGTTTAGTCGCGATGTACCGAGCGGGTGGGGTTCCGTACGCACAGTGCCGTCGACGGCCACGTACCCTGTCGTCGGGCGGCGGGAGGGGTGCGGTGTTCGTACAGATGGCGGGTCAGCCGGGCGCTGGTAAGACGACGTTGAGTCGGGCGCTGGTGCCCTACACCGGGGCGACCGTACTGGATCTGGATGTGGTGAAGACGGCGCTGCTGGACGACGGGGTGCCGTGGGACGACGCGGGTCGCACCGCGTACGGGGTGCTGTTCGCATTGGCCGAGGACATGCTGCGGGCCGATCGACCGGTCATTGTGGACAGTCCATCGAGGTGGGAGATCATTCCCCGGCGTGGACAGGAGATCGCGCGCAGCCTCGGCGTGCCGTACGTGATGATCGAGTGCCTGTGCCCGGACCTCGACGAGGTGTCCCGACGGCTGACCACGAGGGTCCGCAGGCGCAGCCAGTACCAGGGGTTGATGCAGTCCGCGCCGGAATCGTCGGAGACCTTCAGTAGTGCGGCGGACGCCGAGGCGGTGTCCCGCACACTCGGCCCGGACGGCGGCTGGCTGACCGTCGACATGACCAGGCCGGTCGAGGACTGCGTCGCCGACGTGCTCACCCACCTTGAGGGGATCAGCCTCGCCCGGCCCGCGCCCTGAGAATGCACGCAGACCGCACGGTCAGGGCGCACTCTCAGGGCGCACTCTCAGGGCGCACTCTCAGGGCGCACTCTCAGGGCCGGTCGAGATCGGTGGCGGGGTCGATGGTCCAATGATTCGAGCGGATCGGGAGGCCGGCGAACTCGCCGTCCCACTGGCCGACCAGGGTGAAGCCGACGCTGCGGCAGATGCCGTTGGACGGCGCGTTCGTGACCGCCGGGAAGGCGTGTACCGGGCCCCACCGGCCATCGTCGCGGGCCCGCTCCAACAGTAGGCGTACGGCCTGTTTGGCCAGGCCACGTCCCTGGAACTCGGGCAGGATCATCCAACCGATCTCGGAGATGGTCTTCCCGTGATCGTCGTGCGACCACAGGGCCACGGTGCCCGCCACCACGTCGGGCCGGGTGTCGTCCGGTACCACCATGGTGATCCACTCGATGTCCGACGTGGCCTGACGCACATCGCGCTCGACCTTCGCCGGGATCCCCTCGCGCGGCTGCGGTCCGCCGAGCTCGGCCATCATCACCGGATCACAGCGCATCCGGACGTACAGCTCCACATCATCGAGCTGCACAGTGCGCAGGAACATCGGCCCGCCCCCATTCCGTACGACGTCCTGCCCATCATGCGCGCCCCGTGCCCTCACCGACATGACCACCTCGATGGCACACCTGGAACCGGGCATATCGGGCGTCCACGTGACCACGAACCATGCGACCAGACGCCGTTGATCTTGGTTTGCAACGTCATTCTTCAGAGTTCGCGGCTTGCCGCCCGATCCGCCGGAACGCCGCTGCCACTGCGCCTGCCGCGGCCACGGCCACTGCCACTGCGCCTGCCGCGGCCACTGCCACGGCCACGGCCACGGCCACGGCCACTGCGCATTTTCCCCGAAAGAACAGATTTGCCCGAATCGTTAAATCGGACTTTCGGGGAAAATGCTTCCCAGGCGCGCCCGAAAGGAGCATTTTCCCTAAATATACCTTTCGAAAAAGGGACTTAACGGCTATTCGGGGAAAATGCGCAGTGAGGTGGGGCGGTTAGGTGGGGCGGTTTCACATGGTGGTGGTAGATCCGTTTCGAGGTGTACTCGTATCTGGCTGAACCCCTCAGTGAGCCGCGTTGGGCCAGACGGTACGGACGGTCGGCGGCTCGGCTGGTGAGGATGTTGTGCCCCGTCGAGCCGCGACAGGAGAGTGAGGATGTCGCCCCGGCTGCGGGGTACGGGTCAGGCGGCGACGGCCGGCGCATCCCAGTCGATGCGGTACCCGTACTGCCAGGCCATCCTCTCCGGCTTGGCGAGCGCCCGCATGGCGACCGGCAGGACGAGGTCGCGGATCACCCGGGCGACCGGGCCGGCGGCCTTGTCGCTGTTGGTCCTCGCTGCGGCGGCGATGATCCGTTCCACCCGGGCCCGGCGCAGCCGCTCGTACGCGGCGAACGCGCGGTCCGGCGGCAGGTCGCGCAGGCAGCGGGCGAGCTGTACGGCAGATTCGATGGCGAGCGACGCGCCCTGACCCGAACTGGGCGAGGTGGCGTGCGCGGCGTCGCCGACGAGCACCACCCGGCCGCGGTGCCACGTCGGCACCGTCGGTACGTCCTCGACCGGGCCGACCACCAGAAGCTTGTCGGGGTCGGTACGGGCCAGCAGCTCCGGCACGCGCGTCCGGTCGCCGTCGAACGCGGCGCGCAGTCTGGCGAGCCACGTCCCGTTCGGTACGGCGCGCTGCTCGGTGACGGTCATCGGCGCCGCATGCGGCAGGTTGACGAACCAGCCACCGGTCCCGTCGTCGTACACCTGGTATCCGGCGAAGGCGCGCCGGCCGAACACCATGTGCATGTTGCCGTGCGTGGACGGGCCGAGGTCGGTGAGCATCGCGCCGAAGTTCATCAGCCCGCCGTACCGGGGGCCGGGCGCGGCCGGGTCGATCAGCGTACGGGTGGCCGAGCGGATGCCGTCGGCGCCGACGAGGATGTCCGCGGTCGCGCTCGTACCGTCGGAGAACGTTGCGGTGACGGCGTTCCGGTGGTCGGTGAGCCCGACGAGGCGCTTGCCGTGCTCGGTCCGGATACCCCGGGCTGCGGCTTCGTCGTGCAGCGCCCGGTGCAGATCGGCGCGCTGCACGACACGCTGGTCGGGAAGTCCGGGCGGGGTCGTCAGTTCGGCGAGTTGCTTGCCGGTCCAGCTCTGCAGCACCATCGCGATCATCGGCGTACCGATGCGGTCGAGGATGTGTCCGGCGTCGAGCACGTCGAGCGCGTGGCGCCCGTTGGGGGCGATGCTGAGCATCGCGCCGACGCCGTCGGCGGTCGAGTCGTACGCCTCGTACACGGTGGCGGTGATGCCGGCGCGGGCCAGCGCCATGGCGGCCACCGGCCCGGCGATGCCGCCGCCGATCACGAGGGCGGTGGAGGTCTCGGTCATGTCGGGTGTCCTTCGGGCTCCGGGGCGGGTTCCTGGTGGAACTCCGCCCACATCCGGCCCCATCCGGTGGCCGGGTCGGTGATCCGGGCGCGCAACGACTCGACGAACGACACCTCCGCTTCGAGCAGGGCCAGCCGGTACTGCTCCTCGACGAGGAACAGTTCCGGGATTCCCTGCGCGAGGGCGTCGTCGATGAGGCCGCGGATCTCGTCACGTTGTTCGGCGAGCCGGTCCAGCCGCTGCGGGAGCAGCGACAGGACCTCGCTCGGGGGCAGTGCGCCGATCAGCGACAGCGCCGCGACGAACTGCGGGTACTCGTGTTTGGGGTCGCCGACCAGGTCGCGCAGCCAGTCGCGCAGTTCGGCGCGACCGGCGTCGGTCAGCGCGTACACGGTGCGCTCGGGGCGCTGGCCCTCGCGGTGGGTCTCCTGCGGTGCGATGAAGCCGGCCCTGGCCAGCTGCCCGACCACCATGTACAGCGATCCGTGGTTGTACCGGATGCTCCGCGCGTCGTCGTTTTCCCGCAGTGTGCGGCTCAGCTCGTACGGATGCATGGGTCGCTGTACCAGGTAGGACAGCACCGCCAGGGCGAGCAGGTTGCTGACCTTGCGCTTGGTGGCCATGGATGTTCTTCCCCTCGGACGCGCCGTTCGCTTGCGTCAGAAGGTACGGCGGTCGCGCCGGGGCGGGTCGTGGACGGTCATCGCTGCGGTCCTCTCGGTCGTGACCAGTAGTTGACATCAACTATCCATAACCAATTAGTCGATGTCAACTATTAGTCAAATCAGCTGCGACCGGCGGTACGCCGAGCTAGGTTTGCCGCCGTGACCTCCACGTATGTCCGGATGCGGACAGGCCGGCTCGACCTCGTCGCGGTGTCGCTCGACGACCTCGACCCGCTGTACGAGCTGCACGCCGACCCCGACGGTTGGCATCACTTCCCGCAGGGACGGCACACGGACATCGCCACGACGCGCGCGTTCGTGGAGACGGTCGCCCGCAGCTGGTCGACCGACGGGCTGGGCTACTGGACGGTCCGGCGGCCGGACTCGCCCGAGGTCATCGGCCTCGGCGGCGTACGCGGGCTCACCGACGGCAGCTGGAATCTCGCGTACCGGTTCACCTCTGCGGCGCGCGGTCACGGATACGCGCAGGAGGTGGCACGCGCCGGATTGGCGGCGGCCCGCGCAGTCGACGCCGCCCGGCCGGTGGTCGCCTGGATCGACGAGACGAACCCGGGCTCGGTACGGGTCGCCGAACGGATCGGCCTGGCGTACCAGGGAAGGCGCCATCACGCGGACGGCACGCTCATGTTGGTCTACGCCGACCGCTCCTTGCCGCCACCGTCGCGTCAGGCATCGGCGGGACAGGTCGGTAGCAGCTGCGCGGGCAGGTCGACCCTGCCCGCGCACGGATCAGTACTCAGTCGAGCTTGCCGGCCCGTACAGTGTCCACAAAGGACCGCCACTGGGTGGCGCTGGCGGCGAGCATCCCGTTGTCAGGGTCCTTGCTGTCGCGGACGTACCAGGTCGCCTCGGCAGCGGCGACTCTCGACGCAGTTGCCACCCTGACTGTCGCTGCGGCTGCTCTTCCACCAGCTCAACCAGCGATTTCGGTGGTGGCTACTTCGACGCAAGCGCCGCCCTGGCTGCCGCTCCGGCTGCTCTTCCACCAACGCAGGCTGTGGGGGTGGGGGTCAACGGTGCTCATACAGATCCTCCCTGATCCGATCGATGAACGCGACTGAATCGGCCGCGGACATTGCTTCGCCTCGGGTCGCACCAAAGGTCTGCCTCAATCCTTCCACTTCCTGTGGTGCGGCCAGAACCTGTCCTTTCCCGGAACTCTCGACGTAGGCGACGCGCTCGTGTCGTGGCAGATCGAGGACGGTGAAGAAGCCATCTAATCCTGTGTTCGCGGCCTGGTCAAAGGTCAAGATGTTGATCTTCACACGCGGTTTGTGAGCGACTTCTACGAGTCTCCGGAGCTGGGCCCTCATGACCTCTGGTCCGCCCACCGGTCGTCGTAGTGCACTTTCGTCAATGACGATGGACAGCAGCGGTGGTGTTTCACAGTCGAATATGCGTTGCCGGTCCATGCGTGCGGCGAGTCGACGTTCAGTCTCGTCCGGACTCTTGGGCGGCCATGCAGCGGCGAGTACCGCGCGGGCGTACTCCTCGGTCTGGAGGAGGCCGGGAACCACCTGAATCTCGAAGATCTCGATGGCCAGCGCTTCAGCTTCCAGCGCGACATAGGAGCGGAACCAGGTGGGATAGGCCTCTCGTGCAGGAGTGGCAGGAGGCGGGACAGGGTGCCGCCGGTGTTCAACACGTCATCACACCGTTTTGTGAAGTCGGGTGTTGGATGGCGTTGCAGGGTCTCGACCATGCTGACGAGGCCGGCGGAGTATTTGATGCGCTCGGCGAGCTGCGTCTGGCTCAGGCCGCTGCCGCGGCGCAGTCGGCGCAGTTCGAGTACGAAGTATTCCTGCAGCGTTTCCGGGGGTTTGCCACCCACGGACGGGTCGGCGGGTTCCGGTTCTGCGGCCATGGATTCACACGAACCCTCCCTGTACGTGTGGGGTGCGCAGGTGCCCGACGGTGCGGTCGGCTTCCTGCCGGACGGCAAGCCACTGATCGAGTCCGGCTCTGCGGAACGGATGCTGCGGCTGCTCGGCCGGATCTACGACGTCGACCTGCTCTGGCTGGACGACCCCGCGGTGAACTGACCGCCTTTACCAGGCTCTGACCTTCACCACACCCGAGCGCGACATTGGGCGGGCACCCTGTCGCGCATGACAGCCAGCTGGAGAAGACCGGGTCGGGCGAACGGACGACGACGGTGGCTACCGGGAATGGCCTTAGCCGCGGTGGTGGCGGTGGCGCTGACCGGGTGCAGGGCAGAGGCCACCGCGACCTCGTCGTCCAGTTCGACCACAAAACCGAACTTCGTGTTCGTACTGACCGACGACCTGTCCTGGAACCTGGTGCAGTACATGCCGCACGTACTCGCGATGGAGAAGGCCGGCAGCACCATGTCGAACTACTACGTGGTCGACTCGTTGTGCTGCCCGTCCCGCTCGGCGATCTTCACCGGCGAGTACCCGCACGACAACGGCGTCTTCACCAACGGCGGTAAGGACGGCGGCTACCGTACCTTCAACCGGCACGGCAACGAGCAGAACACGTTCAGCGTCTCGATGCAGAAAGCCGGCTACCACACCGGTTTCATGGGCAAGTACCTCAACGGCTACCAGCCGAAGAACAAGCCCGCGCCGGGCTGGGACGAGTGGGACGTGGCCGGCAACGGCTACCCCGAATACCACTACAAGCTCAACGAGAACGGCAAGGTCCACTCCTACGGCAAGGATCCGAAGGACTACCTGACCGACGTACTGTCCGACAAGGCGAGTTCCTTCATCGACGGTTCGACCAGCAAGGCCAAGCCGTTCATGCTGGAGGTCGCGACATTTGCACCGCATGCGCCGTCCACTCCGGCGCCACGGGACAAGAAATCGTTCCCCGGGCTGAAGGCGCCGCACGCCCCGTCGTACGGCACGCAGCCCGCCGACGCGCCCGCGTGGCTCAAGGCGATCCCGCCGATGACCGACAAGGACAAGGCCGCCATCGACAAGAAGTTCCGGTTGCGGGTGCAGTCCGTACAGGCCGTGGACGACATGATCGGACGGTTGCAGAAGCAGCTGCGCGACAAGGGCCTGGACAAGAACACGTACTTCGTGTTCAGCTCCGACAACGGCTTCCACATGGGCGACTACAATCTGCGCTCCGGTAAGCAGACCGCCTTCGACACCGACATCAAGGTGCCGCTGATGGTCACCGGGCCGAAGGTGCCGGCCGGGCGGAAGGTCACGCAGCTGACCTCCAGCATCGACCTCGCGCCGACCTTCGAAGGGCTCGGCGGATCGACGGTGCCGCCGCCCTGCGACGGTACGAGCATGGCGCAGCTGTGGCAGGGCCAGACGCCGAAGACGTGGCAGCAGGCCGTACTGATCGAGCACCACGGTCCGGACACCACGAAGAACGATCCGGACAAGCCGGGGAAGGCCAGCGGCAATCCGCCGACGTATGAGGCGATCCGCACGGCGGACGCGGTGTACGTACGCTACGCCAACGGTCAGCGCGAGTACTACGACACCGCGCACGACCCGTACGAGGTGAAGAACCTGGCCTCGTCGGCGCCGGACACCCAGGTGAAGCCGTTGACCACGGCGCTCGCCGCGATGGTGAAGTGCCACGGCGCGACGAGCTGTCAGGCTGCGGCGCAACTGAAGTGAGGCACCTGTCCGGGCCGACCCACGGGTCGGCCCGGACAGCTATGTCCTTTGTGGATGGTCAGGCGGCCAGGAAGCGTTCGATCTCGCCGGCCAGCGCGACGGGAACCTCGTCCATCGCGTAGTGGCCGGCGTTGGACAGTACGCTCAGCTCGCAGTTCGGGTACCACTGCAGGAACGTGCCCCGCATCGCCTCGGCGCCCAGGGCCGGGTCGTGCTCGCCGACGATGACCTTCACCGGTACCGTGCTGCCGGCGATGTCGGCGTGGAAGTCGCCGTGCGCCCAGGATTCCAGGTACGTACCGAACGCCTCGGTGTCGGAGGTCTCGACCGAGCGGCGGACCATGGCGTCGAGCCAGACGCCGGTCAACCGGTTGCCGGTGGTGAAGTCGATGATCTGCCGCCGGTTGTCCGGGTTGCCCGCGGCGCCGTTGAACAGCCCCCAGGACTGCTCGTCGAACGGCACCCCGGCCGCCGGAACCGGTGACACACCGACGATCCGGCGTACCCGGTCCGGCGCCAGCGCGTACACCTTCTGCGCGGCCATGCCGCCCATCGAGTGGCCCAGTACGGAGAACTCCGACCAGCCGAGTTCGTCGGCGGCGGCCAGCGCGTCCTGGGCGATCTCGGTGACCGTGTAGTCGCCGATCTCGCCGCGCCGCTCGCCGTAGCCGCGGTAGTCGAGGAAGGCGTAGCTGAACGCTGCCGTGTCCAGATGTGGCCACAGTGGACCCCACGACTCGGCCGGGCCGAACCAGCCGTGCAGCGCGATGACCCGGTGCGCGCCCTCGCCGATCAGGTGGGTGACGGTCATGTCTGTGCCCTTCCGGTACGGCGGTCTGGAGGTGACGGATCGTATCGCAGGAACCACCTGGTGGTCGCCCGCCGTGCCGGGACGGTTGCGCGCCGGGCGCCGGCGTTGACTACGGGCAGCGATACCGGTACGGCTTTTGTTGTGCTACAAGCCGTTTCGGTCCTGCCAATCTGTAAACCGCCTTCACGGAACCTGTATCACTGCTGTAGCGTCCTGCTCCGGTTTCGGGACGGCACCCTGCTGTCCGGCCGTATCTAGGAGGCATGTGCATGACCCGATCAGGGTGGTTACGGTTGGCGAGAACGATGGCCGTCGGCGCGGCGGTCCTCGTCGGTGCAGCGTTGGTCGCGCCCGCTGCGGCACAGGCACAACCCGGCGCGCACCCGCACCTCGCCAATGAACGCCCCGACATCCCGACCCAGCTCGGCATCTCGCCCTGCTACCAGCAGTGTGCGTCGCCTGCGCTGACGTCCAGCGCATCGCCTGCGCTGCGGGCCACCGTGACCGACCCGGACGGGGGGAACCTCGCTCTGGTCACCTTCGAGGTCTGGAACGCCGACCGGTCCAGCCAGCTCGCCACCTCCGACCCGGCCGTCTCCAACATCAAGTCCGGAACCGTCGCGAGCTGGACCCCGACGCTGCCGGACGTGGACAGCGCGACGTACCAGTGGCGGGTACGGGCATGTGACACCGAGGACTGTGGCGCCTGGTCGAGCTGGTTCACCGTCACCACCGACACCGTCAACCCTGCCGACCCGACAATCTCGTCCACCGACTACCCGGAGATGGTCACCGGGTCGGAGGTCTGGTCCGGTGGCCCTGATGTGCCGGGCGTCTTCCACTTCGGTGTCAACGGATCCAGCGATGTCACCGAGTTCCTCTGGAGCCTGGACAGCTCACCGCCCGGTACGAAGCTACCGGTTGCCACCGATGCGGACACACCGCTCACCATCACACCGGGGACAGACGGTCTCCACGCCGTGTTTGTGCAGAGCGTGGACGCTGCCGGCAACGAGTCCAACATCCTTGAGTACCGGTTCGGTGTGAAGATGCCTCCACCGGGCGGCGGGGTCTGGTCGTTCGACGACGAGTCCGGCGCCACCGCTACGGATTCTTCCGGACTGGGCGACGACCTCACCCTGAACGGTGGCGCGACCCGGACCACCGGGCATGTCGGTACCGGCGCCGTACAGCTCGACGGGTCCACCGGCTACCTGGCCTCCTCGACAACGTTGCTGGATACCACCGAGAGTTTCAGCGTCGCCGGTTGGATCAACCTGACCGACACCACGCGTGACCAGGTCCTGATCTCACAGGACGGGGACCAGTCGTCGGCATTCACCCTCGGCTACAAGGCCAATTGCGGATGCTGGAGCTTCGGCGTCACCGAGACCACCGGTGCGACGGTCGAGGCAACCTCCACCTCGGCTGCTGTCTCCGGTCAGTGGACCCATCTGGTTGGCGAGTACGACGCTGCCACCGCCCAGCTGAGCATCTACGTCAACGCTGTCCTCCAGCCCATCGTGGACACCGGAGCGCCGGTGGCCTCCACGGGTCCTCTGACCGTCGGCCGTGCCCTCACGGCCGGCCAGCCGGGCTCCTACCTCGGAGGCAGCATCGACGAGGTTGGTGCCTACCAACGGAAACTAGCCGACACCGAGATCTTCAGGCTCGCCCACGCGGCTGACCTGTAATGACCACGCTGCCGCTCACGTACCGGATGGTGCGTGGGCGGCGGCTTATTCGGCGAGGGCCGTACGCAGGGCGGTGAGCGTACGGGTCAGCAACCGGGAGACCTGCACCTGGGAGATGCCCAGTTCGGCGGCGATCTCCGACTGGGTGCGGTGGGCGAAGAAGCGCAGCACGATGATGCGCTTGTCGCGCGGGTCGAGCCGGTCCAGCAGCGGACGCAGCGCCGCCCGGTATTCCACGCCGTCCAGTGCGTCGGCGCTGGCCTGTGCGGCGTGCGCGGGCGGGTCGGCGGACTCCAACGGCACCATCGTGTACGCCTGCGCGCTCTCCAGTGCCTCCAGTACCTCCTCGTCGGTGCTGCCGATCTCCAGGGCGAGTTCGTGCACCGTGGGGGAGCGGCCGAGGCGCTGGTACAGCGAGACCGAGGCGCGGGACACCGCGGCGTGGCGTTCCTGCAGCCTGCGGGGTACCCGTACGGTCCCGGCCCGGTCCCGCAGGTGGCGTTTGAGTTCCCCGACGATCGTCGGGGTGGCGTAGGTGGTGAACTCGGCGCCCTTGGCGGCGTCGAAGCGGTCGATCGCACCGAGCAGGCCGAGGTTGCCGACCTGTACGAGGTCGTCCAGGTCCTCGCCGCGGCCACGGAACCGCCAGGCCAGGGCCCGGACCAGGGACAGGTGCCGGCGTACGAGTTCGGCCCGCAACGCCGCCCAGTAGCCTTCGCCCTCCTGGCAGGTGGCGAGCCGGGCGAACAGTTCCCGGGTGGGCGCCTGCTCCGCGTACGCCGGGGACGGCCGGGGGATGGAACCGGTGGCTCGGGACTGTCCAGCGACAGTGCGGTGGCGTCGCTGCTGGTCGGCCGCGCTCACCCGGCACCGTCCCGCTGCTTGGCCAGCCAGATGGTGGCCATCCCGTTCGAGACGTCGGCGGTGACCCGGCCGGCGAGCGCGGTCAGCACCATCCAGGAGAAGGTGTCGGTTCCGGGCAGTCGCTGGCCGATGTCCGGCACGCTCACGGCGACCACCAGGGCGTCCACCGCGACCTCGAACCGGCAGGTCAGCTCGGTGTCTGCGGTCGCTCCGGTGAGCAGCATCGCGCACGCTTCGTCGACCGCGATGCGCAGGTCCTCGATCTCGTCGAGGGTGAAGTGCAGCCGGGCAGCGAGTCCCGCCGTGGCGGTGCGCAGCACCGACAGGTAGGCGCCGTCAGCGGGCACGGTGAGGACAACCAGGTCCTCGTCTGTCGTCGGCTCCGGAAGCACCTGTACCACGTCTGCACTCTAGGCGCTGGACGGCGTTCCTGCCCACGTGCTGCTGCTTACTCAGCCCCGATCGCTACGTTTCGGTAACCTGCCGGCCATCGTCGGCGGCGAGCCGGGCGAGTCCCGCGCCGGTCAGCCGGTACGGCAGCCAGCCGTACTGCGCCTCCGCGCCGATCGCGTGGTAGAAGTCACGGGCCGGGTTCCAGTCCAGTACCGACCAGTCGAGCCGGGCGTAGCCGCGTTCGGTACAGATGCCGGCGAGGGTGGCGAGCAGCCGGCGACCCAGCCCGGTACCGCGCGCGGCGGGCCGTACGTACAGGTCCTCCAGGTAGATGCCGTGGGTGCCCTCCCAGGTGGAGAAGTTCAGGAACCACAGCATGAATCCGACCGGTGCCGGCCGGCCGTCCGCGCCGGGCAGCAGCGCGACATGCCCGTACAGGGCCGGCTGCGCGGCGAACAGCGCCCGGTGCAGTTGCGGCACGCTCAACCGGCACGAGCCGGGAGCCTTCTCGTACGCGGCGAGTTCGTGCACCATCTCGACCACGGCGGTCAGGTCGTCCGGCTCGGCCGGACGGATCGTCACCTCGGTCACGCGTCACCTCGCGGCAGTGGGTTTCGGAGCAGTGGGTCTCGCAACGGTGCGTCCCTCACGGAAGTGGACAGTACGAACGCCGCGCCGCCGGTGCGCCGGCCCGGTCGGCCGACGCCGGCGTCGCGGCGTTCGAAGGGTGACCGGCGAAGGATCAGGCCTTCTTGGTCTCCCAGAAGATCTTGGCGATCTCGTCGATCTTGTCCAGCATCTGCTGCGCCACCGCCGGGTCGGTCGACGCCTTGGCGCCGCCACCGCCACCGGCCAGCTTGGTGGCCTCATTGATCAGCTGGTGCAGCTGCGGGTACTTCTCGAAGTGCGGGGGCTTGAAGTAGTCGGTCCACAGCACCCACAGGTGGTGCTTGACCAGCTCGGACCGCTGTTCCTTGATGAGCAGTGCCCGGGTGCGGAACTCCGGGTCCTGATTCGCCTGGTACTTCTCGCAGATAGCCTTCACCGACTCGGCTTCGATCCGAGCCTGTGCCGGGTCGTACACACCGCAAGGAAGGTCGCAGTGTGCCCGGGCGACAAGTCGGGGAGCGAGAAAACGCGGCAGTCGCATTCGGTCCTCCGTCAACGCAACGTGTTTGTGGTGGGGGCAGATCGTCAGATCCGCGCACCCGGGGAGATCCCCGTCCTGGCATGCCGTAGAACGCACATGCCTGTTTGATCTCCACCACGGGACCCTACCCCTGCCTGCACAGCTGAAACCGGCGAAGCCCCCGAGTGACTCTCCGTACCCGGACGCGGAGCGGTCGCGGGCCGGTCCGGCGCAGATCGGTGGAGCGTCGGACGGTACGGTCCGGGCGTGACGATCGGGCGCCGGATGACGGTCGGGATGGCCGTGGCGGTACTGGGTGCGGCGGCGGGCTGGACACTGGCCCGGGTACGCGCCGTGGGCGTGTCCGGCCCGTCGATGGTGCCGACGCTGCGCGACGGTGACGCCCTGCTGGCCTACCCGACCCGGCGGATCCGGCCCGGCGATGTGGTGATCGCCCGGTTCCGGTACCGGCCGGACCTGTTGGTGGTGAAGCGTGCGGTGCGGCCGGCGCAGGGTGGTTGGTGGGTCGAGGGGGACAACCCGGCGGTGACCGACGATTCCCGCCGGTACGGTCCCGCCGATGTGCTCGGTCGCGTGGTCCTGCGCTACTGGCCGCGTTTCCGCGCATCATTCTGCGCGGAGTCTCAGAACCTTCCGACACCCGAAAGCGCATTGTTTCCCGAGGTCAAACCCTGGTAGTCGGCGCTGATTAGGCCGGTTGACCACCCTACCGGCCGTCGAAGGGCCGGTGCAGGGACAGATCGTGCATGACTGGTGCGCGATACTTGGGTACACTTGCGCCGCTGGGTTACCCGCCCTCCTGTGTTCGTCCGGCCGATCGCCGTGGCGCCTCGCCTCTCGTCCGAAAGCCCGCTCGGCAAGGAGTCGTCCGTGACCGCACTCTCCACTCGTACCGACGATCCCGTCTTCACGCTGCACGAGGGCGGCAAACTCGCCGTCGCCTCCACCGTGCCGCTGGCCACCCCGGAGGACCTGTCCCGCGCCTACACGCCCGGGGTCGCCGAGGTGTCCCGGGCCATCGCGGCCGACGAGTCGCTCTACTACAAGTACACCTGGGTCGGTAACACCGTCGCCGTCGTCACCGACGGCACCGCGGTGCTCGGCCTGGGCGACATCGGCCCGCGCGGCGCGATGCCGGTGATGGAAGGCAAAGCCGTACTGTTCAAGCAGTTCGGCGGGGTGGACGCGGTGCCGATCTGCTTGGACACCACCGATCCGGACCAGATCGTGGCGACCGTCGCGGCCCTCGCGCCCTCGTTCGGCGGCATCAACCTGGAGGACATCAGCGCGCCGCGCTGCTTCGAGATCGAACGGCGGCTCGACGAACTCCTCGACATCCCGGTCTTCCACGACGACCAGCACGGCACCGCGATCGTCGTACTGGCCGCCCTGCGCAACGCCGTCCGGCTGCTGGAACGTGACCTCTCCGGACTGCGGGTCGTCATCTCCGGCGCCGGTGCCGCTGGCGTCGCGGTCAGCCGCATGCTGGCCACCGCCGGGGTCAAGGACCTCGTCGTCTGCGACTCGCGGGGTGTACTGCACACCGGTCGTACGGACCTGACCGCGGTCAAGGCCGCGCTCACCGAGGAGACCAACCCGCGTTCGGTGACTGGTGGGATCGCCGATGCGCTGCGCGGCGCCGACGTGCTCATCGGGGTCTCCGGTGGCCACATCGAGGAGTCCGCGGTCGCCGGGATGGCGCCCGAACCGATCGTGTTCGCGCTGGCCAACCCGACGCCCGAGGTGCACCCGGACATCGCCCACCGGTACGCCTCGGTCGTCGCCACCGGCCGCAGCGACTTCCCGAACCAGATCAACAACGTACTGGCGTTCCCCGGGATCTTCCGCGGTGCGCTGGACGCGGGCGCGTCCCGGATCACCGACGCGATGAAGCTGGCCGCCGCCGAGGCGATCGCCGCGGTCGCCACCGACCAGCTGAGCCCGGACCACATCGTGCCCAGCGCGCTGGACTCCCGGGTCGCCTCCGCGGTGGCCCGCGCCGTCGCTGTCGCGGCCCGCGCCTGAACCGGCGGTCCCGCGGCTGAGCTCAACCGGCCGGCCGGTCGAGCTCAGCCCAGCGACCGGTACCGGCCGCGGTGGAACAGCAATGGTGAGTGCGCCGGGTCGGTACCCACGTCCCGTACCCGGCCGAGTGCGAAGTCATGGTCGCCGGCCGGTGTGATGGCCTCGATGGTGCAGTCGATCCAGGCCACCGCGCCGGCCAGGACCGGGGACCCGGTGCAGCGCGACGCGGCCATCGGCAGGTCCCGGAAGCGGTCGGTGCCGGGCGAGGCGAACGTACGGGCCAGTTCCTCCTGGTGCGCGCCCAGCACGTTCACGCAGAACGCGCCGGAACGTCGGATCACCGGCCAGGAACCGGACGTGTGCGCGGGAAAGAACGCGACCAGCGGCGGACGCAGCGACACGGAGGTGAACGAGTTCACCGCCAGGCCGACCGGGCCATCCGGGCCGGTCGCCGTCACGATCGTCACCCCGGTGGGGAAGTGTCCCAGCACACGGCGGTACTCCAACGGGTCGGGTCCGTCAGGGGTAAGGGTGGGCTCACTATCCTCGGGCACGCCTGCCATTAGACAGCATCCACGCTCGGTGCTCACGTGATCATGAGCACTGCGGAGACCTCCCGGCGTTGCTAGCGTGCAGGGATGCGCGCCGTCTACGCCGAACGCACCGATCCCGACAATCCGCTCTCGGCCCTCGCGGTCGGTGAGATGCCCGAGCCGGCGGTACCCGACGGGTGGGCCCTGGTCGACGTGGCCGCCAGTTCTCTCAACCACCACGACCTGTGGTCACTGCGTGGCGTCGGGTTGACCGACGAGCAGCTGCCGATGATCCTCGGCTGCGACGCCGCAGGCACCGACCAGGACGGCAACCCGGTGGTCGTACACGCCGTGATCGCCGATGCGGCGCGTGGTGGCGGCGACGAGACCCTGGACCCGAAGCGCAGCCTGCTGTCCGAACGCCACCCCGGCACGTTGGCGCAACAGGTCGCCGTACCGGCCGGCAACCTGGTGCCCCGCCCGCCGAACTGACCGCCGCGGAGGCGGCCTGCCTGCCGACGTCCTGGTTGACCGCGTACCGGATGCTCACCACCCGGGGTCGGCTGCCTTCCGATGGCAGCGTGCTGGTGCAGGGCGCGGGCGGTGGGGTCGCCACCGCGGCGGTGATCCTGGCCCGCGCGCTCGGCGCCCGGGTGTACGCGACCAGCCGGGACGCCACCAAGCGGGACCGGATCGCGGCGCTCGGCGCCGAGCCGGTCGAGCCCGGTGGCCGGCTGCCCGAACGGGTCGACGTGGTGATCGAAACCGTCGGCGAGGCGACCATCGAACACTCGCTGAAGTGCGCGAAGCCCGGCGCCCGGATCGTGGTGGCCGGCGCCACCAGCGGCCACCTGGCCCGCATCGACCTACGCCGGGTCTTCTTCCTGCAGTTGGAGATCCTCGGCGCCACCATGGGCACCCGCGACGAACTGGCCGCACTGCTGCAACTGTGCGCCGAGCGTGGCATCCGCCCGGTCATCGACTCGGAGTACGCCCTGTCCGAGGCGCCGGCCGCGTTCGCCAAACTCGAATCCGGCAACCTTTTCGGCAAGATCGTCCTCGACCACACCCGCTGACCCCACCGCACGCTCGACCCATGGCAGTACGCAGGCGGTGTCCGACGCGAATACCGGTGATCAACTTTCAGGAAACAAAGGCGACTCGGGTCCGAACTGTCGGTTAAGAGGTTGCTGGATGTGGATCTGGCTTCTTGAGGCTTTTGACCGACATGCCGGGCGCTTTCATGAGCGTTTATTGTTGGACGGCATCTCTGATAGCGAGGTCCTCAGCTTGCTTGGGATGAGGGATCTGGGAGACGGGGATCTGTTCGATCTTACTGATGGTGCGGTGATGCTTCTCGGCGCCAGATTCAACATTCCTGTCGACCTCAAGAAGTACGAATATCTTATTGGGAGAGGCGCGCCCCCTCTTTGAGGTGATTGGTTGCGGTGATTGTCACATTGCGCGCGCTCGCACAGGGAGGTGCTGTGGGCGTAGATGTGTCGCTCATGTGCGTGGAGCAACGAGGAAGCAGTCCGAAACGGCGGCGTGCGAGCCATGTGGATGCTGTTCTTGGTCTTCGCAACAAATTCGCCCACCTTTGTGGATCGAGCACGCTCCCAATGCTGAGTCGCGTCGATCCGTACGGGTCGTTGACCTTGAGTTCGAGCGAGATGGATCAGTTGATCTCGGAAATCGA
>CAWFFM010000012.1:0-33310 GCA_963815125.1 uncultured Actinomycetota bacterium | reverse complement strand
ACTCCCACACCGAATCGGTGGGGGTAGTCCATCGTCGGAGCATGGTACGGGGACGATGGATGTCGGTCATCGGGTCCTCTGCTTCCGGGTGGCGCAACATCCGGCCGCCAGCCTGGTGGGCCATGGGCACCGCCGGGCGGTGATGTCAGGGCGTTCGGTGGGCCGAATTCGGCGGGGTGGGCCGGCAGCGTCGGCGTGGCGCCGGGCGGAGCGGCGTCCTGACCTGATGACCAGGAGCACCGCGACCAGCAGAACGAGTACGAGGATGCCGGCGCCGAGCATGTCAGGGCCCCGTCTTCAGTCCGGTCGTCGCAGTGCCCTCGGTTGCCGAGTCGTGCGACGGGCCGGATCCCGCAGCTGCGGGCAGGGCGACGGCTCGGGTTCACCGAAGCCGCGGCCTGCAGAGCTTTCACCGGGTTGATCACGCCGTAGCCGTACTTCTGGTCGCGGCCCTTCGCGCCCTTGTCCGTGGCGGTGGACTCCAGGACCTGTACGACCTGCTCCTGGGAAAGCTTCGGATACTTGGACCGGATCAGCGCCGCCACACCACTGACGATCGCCGTGGCGTTACTGCTGCCCGTGCCCGAATCGTAACCGTGGCCAAAGAGGTGGACTGATGTCGACCCCAGGGGCGGCTATCCCGAGGTCTAGGTCCTGACTCGAGGTCGCGGAGAAATTTCCCGCTGATCGACCGATGACACTCCTAGAATGCCTGGTATAGCGACTAAGCCGCTGCCGACCCACATATTTCTGAGTAGTGTTTCCGACGCCGGCGACGACAACGACATTGTGCTTAAGCGCGTACTCAATTTCCTCTTCGTCGGCGGCTGAACCGCCACCTCCGACCGAAAAGTTGATAACCGTAGCGCCGCGATCGATTGCCCAACGAATGCCGTAGCCGATTCCGTTGGTGACGGTTTTGCTTTTCCCTGACTAAAGATGCTTACGGACAATATCCGGGCTTTCGGCGCGACGCCGACGATTCCGTCCTTATCTCCGTGTCCATGTCCCGCGATAAGTCCTGCCATTGCGGTGCCATGAGATCCAGCGCCTCCGGGGGGGGATGCTGCCATTCCCTTCCAGTTGTTCCATGCGTCGGTCCCGCCAACGACCGCCCCAGCCAGATCCGGATGGCTGGAGTTGATTCCGAATCGATGACGCCCACCGTGACGCCCTGCCCTGGGACATCTTGTGGGCTCGATCCGATGAAGGAAGCGATACCACCACTCCGACGAACGCGTGGCGTCAGCGCGGGCCGGGGTGGGAGAAGCGACGACCGCCGGAGCGGTGAGCCCGAGCCAGGATGATTGTCGTGATGATCCTGGTCAGGCGATGCCCGCCGTTTCATCGACGACCCGACCAGTCGTTGAAGCTTTGCTGCATGGGCGAGTGGCCGATCGCTGGACCTGACTCGGTCGGTGCGTCGGCGCCATCCTCGGTGGCGATCACCCCATCACCTTCGTGCTCGACGCCCCACGATTCGTCACCTTCGATGTCGGCCCCGTGTCCCGCCGCGAGCGCCGCCTGCCCGGTGCCGATTCGATGCCGCCAGGCGGGCTATCGCGGCCGAGTACACGCCCACCAACTGCCTCATCGGCACATGTTGTCTCGGACAGCGGACGGGCGGGAGGAGGTGTGGGCCGGTGGTGCCGTACGTTCCTCGCCCCCGAGGACGCTGGATCGCGGTTCGGGCTCAGAGGTCGGCTCACCCGGTTCATCACCCGGCGGGATACCGGCTCCGCGCGCTCCTTCGGGGCAAATTTGTTTGTCCGTTGACCGAGTACACGACCTGACGCGGATCGGCCTGAGGCGCCACCGGGTTCCTCACGGGGCAGGCCGTAGCGTTCGCGTGCGGTCCGGTCGACGCTGAATTTGCTGCCGTTGCGGCCCAGAACCGAGGGACTGCTGCTGCGTCCTCGGGGCAGGAACTCGTTCTCGGTGGGCACGCCGTCGCGCAGACCACCAGGCAGTCGACCTCCGGCAGGTAGCGTCCGCCACCTAACCCTCCTGGCGGGATGGGCGCTCCGATCGGCAGCCCGGACGTTGGGAACCCCCGCCACCGCCTGGGGACAGCGGTGGCGAGGTGATCGGACCGTTGCCGGCAATACCGGCGCAGACGGGCCGCCGGCCAGCACCGGACCGGGATCGCCAGGAGGCGGCACCTGCGTCGGGGGAGTTGTGGTCGCCCCGCTGCCGGTACGGGGGTGGTCCGACGCGATCAAGAGGCGCCGCCGCAGCCGCAGCCAACCCTCCGCCGACCAGTGCATTAGCGCCGGTACCTGGCATCGGGCTTGATTTGCCCATCCAGGGCCCTTGTACTTCGGGGGGTACGCGAGGAGCAGCGAGTTGTTGGACGCGTAGTCGTTGGACAGTGTGTTGGCAGCCTTACGGGCCGTTCGAGGTACGGCTTGGTGATCTCGCCCAGGTCCGGTTCCTTGGGCGGACGTGTGGTGGGCCCGTCGCCCTTGACCCAGGCGGTGCCCTTCGCAGTGTCGTACTGGTGCTTCTTCTTCGAGTAGTCGGCGAGCTGCTGCTGCCAGTCCTTCTGGTACTCCTCGTACGCCTGCTTGATGATCGGGTGGTGCTTGTCCAGCGACTGCTTCATGTTGGACAGCGCGGTCATGTTGCCGTACGAGATGGCGGCGGCCGACGACAGCGTGGTGATGACGTTGTCGACCTGTTCCAGATAGGCGGCACCGCCGCCGGAGGACCACTTGGCGGCCAGTGCCTTGCGGTGGTTGGTCAGGTTCTGGTGCTGCCAGGTGAACAGTTCCTGCATCTTCGACCAGGCTTCGATCTGGGTCTGCATGGCGCCGCCGCCGTCGGTGCCCGAGACGGCCTGGAACTCGTTGTCGATCGCCTGGAAGATCTGGGTCAGATCCTGGTTGTTCCAACTCATCGTGGTCTCCGGGTCGGTGGGATGGCCGGGGCGGGCAGGCTCAGCGTGGTGGCGGCGGGGCGGCCGCCGCCGCGCCGCCATCGCCGCGACCGGACCGGAAGACCGCGTCGACGTCGGCGCGGCTCACGTCGAGTGCGGCCAGATCGTCGGCCCCGCCGTAGTCGCGGGCCAGCTGCGCGGCGGCGTCGCTGAGTGCGCTGAGCCCGTTCGCGTACTGGCTCATCAGCATCTTCGCGTCGGTCAGGATGTGGTCGTGCCGACGGGCGACATGGAACGCCTCCTCGAAACCCACCGACCGGCCGAACTGGGACTGCTCCAGGTGCGGCGCGATCTTCTGCCAGTTCGGCGCCAGGTTGTGCTGGTATTCGGCAAGAAGGTGGTCGGCGAAGTCGGTCAGACCCGTGACGTCGACCTCGACGTTGGTGTGGACGGCCCACTCCGGTGGCTTCCCGCCGTCGTAACCGCCGCCATCCCGCTGGACTCCCATCGCCTGACCCCGTCCCGTCGCTATGCCAGCCAATATCCGATCCGGGCTGTTCGTGGTACTGATGCCGGATTGGGGTACACCCTATCGACCGTCCGCTACTTGTGCGTTGCTGCGCGGTGTCAGAAGCCGGTCACCTGACCGCCTGTCACCGGCCGTCCCGGCCGACCTCGCGCACCTCGCGGAACCGGCCGGTGGGCTAGAACGGTGAGTCACGACGGTTGGTCGAGCCAGGCGGTCTGCACGAGCCGCTTCCCGGTACGCCGCTGCACCAGCCAGCCGCGCCCGGCCGGCAACGTCTGCGGCCGTACGTCGCCGATCAGTACGCCCTCGTCGCGTGGGCAGGACAGCACCAGGCCGGGCGAGGCGATCTGACGCAGCCCGGAGATCGCCGGCTCGTACAGTGCCCGGCTCGCACCGCCCGCCCGGTGCGCCAGGATCAGGTGCAGCCCGACGTCGCGCGCCTGCGGCAGGTACTCCAGCAGCGGCGCCAGCGGGTTGACCGCACCGCCGGTCACCAGGTCGTAGTCGTCGACGATGACGAAGATCTCCGGGCCGCTCCACCACCGGGTACGCAACTGCTCCGCGGTCATGTTCGCCGTCGGTAGCCGCTCGGCGAGAACCTCGACCACGCCGCCGACCAGCGGCGCGGACGTCTTCGCCGTGGCGCCGCTGCCCGCGGTGTGGCTCTCCGGTACGGCGCCGAGCAGGCTGCGCCGGTAGTCCAGGCACAGGATCCGGGCCTGGTTCGGCGAATACCGGTCGGTGATGCCGCGGATGATCGTGCGCAGCACCGAGGTCTTGCCGCTCTCCACGTCGCCGAACAGCAGGAAGTGCGGCTCGGCCCGGAAGTCCAGGTAGACCGGACCGAGGTCGGTCTCGGCGAGCCCCAGCGGTACGCCGGGCTGTGGCTGGTCGGCGGGTGCCGGCAGCCGGTCGTAGGCGACCAGTTCGGGCAGCAGCCGTACCGGCGGTGCGACCGGCCCGGTCCAGCCGTCCCGTACGGCGGTGACCAGTTGCGCCGCGCCGTCCGCGGCCGAGTCGACCTCGGAACTGTCGTCGATGCGCGGCAGCGCGGCGATGAACTGGCGTCCCTCGACGGTGATGCCCCGCCCCGGGGTGTCCTCCGGGATGTTGGCGGCGGGCCGCCGGCCGATCGCCGAGTCGGACGGGTCACCGAGACGCAGCTCCACCTTGGTGCCGAACAGATCCCGGATGTTCATCCGCAGATCCATCCACCGGTTGGCGGCGGCGACCACGTGGATGCCGTACCCGAGGCCACGGTTGGCCAGGTCCGCCACGGCGTCCGACAGGTCCTCGAACTCGTTGCGGAACACCAGCCAGTTGTCGATCACCAGGAACACGTCCCCGTACGGGTCGGCCTGGTGCTGTCCGCGTCCCCGCGCCCGGCGGTAGCTGTCCATGCCGTCCACGGACTGCGCGGCGAAGTACTGCTCGCGGTCGTCCAGCAGCGCGGTCAGTTCGGCGAGGGTACGACGTACCCGGTCGGTGTCGCGGCGGGTGGCCACACCACCCACGTGCGGCAGGTCGCGCAGCGTGGTCAGGGTGCCGCCACCGAAGTCCAGGCAGTAGAACTGGACCTGACCCGGCGTGTGGGTGAGCGCCAGGCTGGTGATCAGGGTGCGCAGCAGGGTGCTCTTGCCGCTCTGCGGCCCACCGATCAGCGCGAGGTGCCCACCGGAGCCGGACAGGTCCAGCGCCAGCGGGTCACGGCGCTGCTCGAACGGCAGGTCGACGAGCCCTACCAGGGCGGTGAGCTTCCCGTCGAGTCGTTCGTCGGTGACGCCGAGGCCCTTGCCCTGCACGGTGGTCAGCGGCGGCAGCAGGTGGCTGAGCGCCGGTGGTTCGGCCAGCGGCGGCAACCACACCGGGTGGGCCGGCGCGCCCCGGCCCTCGATCCGTTCCACCAGCAGATCCAGCAGGGTGTCGCCGAGTACGCCGTCCTCCTCGGGGTCGACGGCGGGCTTCTCGGGCTCCGGCGGCGGGTCGACCCGACCGCTGGTGAAGTCCAGGGCGTACCGGCTCCGGCTCTCCCCCGACTCCCCTTGTTGGCCTTCGGAGCGGTGGTACACACCGGAGACGTACGCGGCCTTGAACCGCACCAGGTCCTCGGTGCCGGCCCGCAGGAACCCGTGGCCGGGGGAGCGGGGCAGCTCGTACGCGTCCGGCGAGCCCAGCACGACCCGGCTCTCCATCGCGGAGAACGTACGCAGACCGATCCGGTACGACAGGTGTGTCTCCAGGCCGCGCAGCCGTCCCTCGTCGAGCCGCTGCGAGGCGAGCAGCAGATGTACGCCCAGCGACCGGCCGACCCGGCCGATCTGTACGAACATGTCGATGAACTCGGGTTTCGCGGTGAGCAGCTCACTGAACTCGTCGCAGATGATCAGCAGGCTGGGCAGTGGCGTCAGCCCCACGCCCGCCGCCCTGGCCTTCTCGTAGTCGCGCTGCGAGGCGTAGTTGCCGGCCGACCGCAGCAGCTCCTGACGGCGTACCAGTTCGCCGCCGATCGCGTCGAGCATCCGGTCGACCAGGGGCAGTTCGTCGGACAGGTTGGTGATGACCGCGCTGGTGTGCGGCAACCGGTCCATGGTGGTGAAGGTCGCGCCGCCCTTGAAGTCGACCAGCACGAAGTTGAGGATCTCCGAGCTGTGCGTCACCGCCAGCGCCAGTACGAGGGTGCGCAGCAGTTCGGACTTGCCGGCTCCGGTGGCACCCACCAGCAGGCCGTGCGGGCCCATCCCGTCCTGCGCGGACTCCTTGATGTCCAGCTCGACCGGGATGCCGTCCGGGCCGAGGCCGAGAGGCACCCGCAGCCGGTCCCGGTCGGGCCGGGGCTGCCAGGTCCGGTTCACGTCGACCTGGAACGGGTCACCGAGGCCGAGCAGTTCCGCCAGGCCGAGTTCGGAACTGAGCGGCTGATCGCCGACCGCGCGGGCCGACGGCCGGGACGGGGCGAGCCGGCGGGCCACGACCGACGCCTCGACGATGCTGAGCCGGTCCGGGGAGCCCACGTGCTGCCGCTGCTCGGTGGTGGTCGACACCAGCCGGTCGTTCTCGTCCACGTCGAGTACGAGCGTGGCCCGGTCGATCGCCCGCGGCGGCGGGGTGGACAGGTCGAGCAGGGTGACGCCCTCCACGCCGCCCTCGGTCATCAGATGGTGCGAACCGGCGGTGCTCGCGCCGTCCAGTACGACGACCAGATGCGCACCGTCGACCGGCGGCGCCACCGGGCTGAACCGGGGCCGGGAACCCACCAGCGAGTCGAGCATCGACTCCAGATCGACCACGGACGGCGCGACGAGCCGGGCCGGGCCGAGCGCGTCGACCTGGTCGGGATGCAGGTTGTGCGGCAGCCACTTGACCCAGTCCCACGCCGAGGTGTCGTCGCCGCTGGTGCACACGGCGATCATCAGGTCGTCGGGCGAGTGGAACACGGCGAGCTGCGCCAGCATCGCCCGTACCAGGCTGCGCGCCCGGTCACCGTCGCCGCGCAGGTACACCCGGGAGAAGCCGCGCAGGGCCAACGCGACGGGCAGCTCCGGCACCACCGCGTAGCTGTCGATGAACCGGCGCAGGGCCGCCGCGCAGGTCGGTTCGAGCTGTTCCAGCGGGCCGCTGTCCGGGATGACCAGCGGGGTGGCCACGTCCTGTGGGCCGAGGCCGATGCGTACCACGCCGAAGTCGCCGTCGGACTGGCGCCGCTCCCACAACCGGGGGCTGGATGCCGTGGACCACAACCGGTTCGGGTCCGGGTGACGGTAGTACAGGGCGCTGCGCTGGTCGCGGATCGTCGACCGTACGGCGCGACGCTGCTCGGACAGGTGGCGCATGTACTCGCGGCGCAGGCCCTGCAGTTCACGCTTGCCCGGCTGGCCGCCCTGGGTCAGTACCTGGGCGCCGACCGTACCGAGCATCGAGGCGGCGAACATGCCGCCGGTGACGTAGGTGAGCACCCCGCCGCCGTTGCCACCCATCATCAGCGCCATCGCGCCCGACCCGGCGATCATCGGCAGGATCGTCATGATCTGCGCCCAACTGCGCCCACCGGCGCCGGGCAGCACCGGCGGTGGTTGCAGAACCAGGTCACCGCTCGGCACCTTGGGGGGCTTGCGGCGCGGTGCGCGCTGGACGATCTGCGTTGTCACCGCGTGGTCCTCCCGATGCCGGTTGCGATCCGGTTGGCGACTTTATCGGACCGCTGCACCCCATCGACAACGGTCTACGACTGTATGAGCATGTTTCTGCTACCGTGCGCTGCTGCGGACCCGGTCGGCCGGCTCGGGTGCCAGGACATGAAGGGGTACACGGGTGTCGATGCAGAGCGGCGGCGCGGGCCTGGCGAAGGTGACGGTGGTGGCACCGACCCGCCGGATGGATGTCGCGGTACCGGCGTACCTGCCGGTCGCCGAGCTGTTGCCGGACCTGCTGGACCGGGCCGGCGAGCACCTCGCCGAGGACGGTGAGCAGCACGGCGGCTGGGCGTTGCGTCGGGCGGACGGTGCCGAACTGGACGTGACGCGGCCGCTGGTCGCGCAGTCGGTACGGGACGGCGACGTGCTGCACATGTCCCCGGCCCGGCACGAGTGGCCGGAACTGGAGTACGACGACGTGTTCGAGGCCGTCGCCGCGGGCAGCCGCCGGCACGGCCGGTCCTGGAATTCCCTGGCCACGCGGGTGTTCGCGCTGTCCGTCGCCGGTGCCGTCGCGCTGGCCGGGCTGGCGATGCTGAGCACCGTCGGCCCGCCCTGGTCGGGTCCCGGGATCGGCGGCCTCAGCGTCGGCGTGGTGCTGCTGGCAGGCGGGATCGCACTGTCCCGGGCGCTCGGTGATCCGGTGTCCGGAGCGGTGGTGGCCGGGCTCGGTCTGCTCTACGCGTTCGTCGGCGGATGCCTGCTGACCGGACCCGGATACGCCTCGCTCGCCGAGTTCGGCGGCGCGCAGGTGCTGCTCGGTGCGGTGTGGCTGCTGCTGTTCGGCATCGTCGGGTACGTCGCCGTCGGTGCCTACGCCAGACTGTTCGCCGCCGGGATCTTCACCGGACTGTTCGGTGCACTGGGTGCCGTGTTCGGTCTGCTGTCGATGTCCGTCGCCTCCTCCGCGGCGCTGATCCTCAGCGTGGTTGTCACCATCTTCGGCGGATTCCCGTTGCTGGCGTTGCGTTTCGGCAAGCTTCCCGTACCGGCGGTGCCGCAGACCCCCGACGACATCCGGCGCGCGGCGAAGGCACCGGCCAGCGCGGAGGTACTCGCCGCGGTGTCCCGGTCCGACGAGGTACTCACCGGGCTGCTGCTGGGTGCCGCGTCGATCTGCGCCGCCGCCACGGTGCCGCTGCTGGCCGACGGCGGTGGGTTCGGCGCCGGTCTGGTGGCCACCGTCGGTGCCGCGCTGCTGCTGCGCTCGCGGCTGTTCCCGACCGTGCGGCACCGCATTCCGCTGCTCTGCGTGGGTCTGCTGATGGTTCTCGGGCCGATGGTGGCCGGCATCCTGCTGCTGCCCGCCGGGGCCCGGACCGCGGTGTCGTTGGCCGCCGTACTGGTCCTGGTCGGTCTCGCCGTCTCGGCCGGCGTGGTCTACTCGAGGACCCGACCCACCCCGTACCTGGGCCGGGTCGCCGACATCCTCGACACGCTGCTGATCGTCGCCGTACTACCGCAGGCGGCGGCCGTCATGGGCCTGTACGGGTTCGCCCGCGGTCTGGCCGGATGAAGGGGCGCGGCTGATGGCTTCGAGACGCGACCAACTGCACTCGTACCAGTTCAGCGTCCAGCGACTGGTATCGGCGCTGGTGATGCGGGACCCGTACGCGGAGGCCTCGCCGTTCCGGCGGGTGTCCGGCTCGGCATTCGGCGGGATCATGATCACGCTGCTGGTGATCTCCGGGTTCGGTATCTACGGGCTGTTCCGGCCGGGCGGCAACCAGAGCTGGCAGCACGAGAACACCGTGGTGGTGGAGAAGGAGTCCGGTGCGGTGTACGTCTACCGCAGGCACCTGCTCTACCCGGCGGTCAACCTCACCTCGGCGCTGCTGATCGCCGGTGGCAACGGAACCGACAAGATCGTCACCGTGTCCCGCGGTTCGCTGACCCGCACGCCGCGGGGCAACACGCTGGGCATCCCGAACGCCCCGGCCTCGCTGCCCCCGGCGTCGGACGTGGTCGGCGCCCCGTGGACGCTGTGTTCCCGACCGCAGCGCAACGCGGCCCAGCACATCGAGTACCGGACCGTGCTGGTGGTGGGCCGTAGACCGGCGGGTGGTCGGACGTTGGGCGGCGGGTCCGGTCTGCTGGTGAAGGACGCCAGCTCCGGCGTCTCCTACCTGATCTGGGATCAGCGCCGGTACGCCATCGACAAGCCCGAGATCGTGCTGCCCGCACTGTCGTGGGACAAGAAGCCCCAGCTCACGGTGGGTTCGGCCTGGCTCAGCGCGCTGCCGGCCGGCGCCAACATCGGGCCCATCCCGCTCAGTTCCCGGGGCTCGGTCTCCACCGCGCTAAGTGATGCGCTGGTCGGCGAGGTCTACCAGGTACGGGTCGCCGGATCGTCGCATTACTACGTCGCCGAGCCGGCCAGGCTCGCACCGATCACCGCACTGCAGGCGCGGATCCTGCTGGGTGATCCGACCAACGGGGCCTACGCACACGCCGACCCGACCGCGGTGGATCTTGACGCTGCCAGAGCCAGCGCCGCGCGCCAGGAGAAGTCGCCACCGGCAGACGATGCGACCGCGCCCCCGGAGACCGTACCGGACGTGGTCGAACCGGGAGGCGAGGCCGCAACCTGTGCCGCATACGGGGGAGCGAAAGGTCCGCCGCAGGTGCTCTACGACGCCACGGTTCCCGGCCCGGGCAACGGATCCAGCACCAGTGCCAGTACGGCGGCCGGCACTGTGCTGGCCGACCGGGTCGTCGTACCGCCGGGGCACGTGGCCATCGTCGAGGCGGTACCCGGCCCCCGTGCCCACGACGGCGGTCTCAACCTGGTCACCGACCTCGGCTACCGCTATCCGGTACCCAGCCGCGACGTACTCTCCGCCCTCGGCTACCCGAAGGCCAAGGTGGTCACCCTGCCGGGCAGCCTGGTCGCCCGGATACCGGCCGGCCCGGCGCTGGACCCGGTAGCGGCCAGGAAACCGGTCCAGGTAGGTGACCGGTGAACCCGCAGAACGTCCTGCCGGCCGCTTACGAGCAGCCCGCCGCCGCTTCGCCGCGACCACGGATCAGCATGGTGCCCCGGCGCGCACCGCACAGCCGCCCGGGGATCGCGCCGGCCACCCAGATCGTGCTCGCCGAGGCGGCCCTGTTCGGTGTCGTCGCGGTGATCGGGCGGCCCGGCTGGGCCCTCCTGACCGTCGCGGCGGCGGCGCTCCCGTTGCTGGTGCTGGTCTTCGGCCGCAGCGGCGGGCACTGGTGGATCGACCTGCTGACCCTGCGCTGGAGCTACCACCGGCGCCGCCTCACCCAGCACCCGGACAGCAGGGAACCGCGGCTCGCCGCGCTCGGCGCACTTGCCCCCGGGCTGACCGTCACCACGGTCGAACATCACGGACGCAGCATCGGCATCGCGCACGACGACGCGGGCTGGTTCGCCGGGATGGCACTTCCGCCGGCAGCGGGCGTACGCGGCGACGCCCGGCCCGCGCTCCGGCTCGGAACCCTGCTGCCCCGGCTCGGCGACGCCGGGGGCTCGCTGTCCGCCGTGCAGATCGTCGTACACACCGTGCCGGCCCTGGGGCGCGGCCTGTCGGAAGACGGACAGCCGGCCACCCTCTCGTACGCGACGCTCGCCGCCGGCCTGCCCGCCCTGCCCGCGGTGGAACGCACCAGCTGGATCGTCGTACGTATCGACCCACCCACCGCGGTGGACATCCTGGCCGGCCGTGCCGACCTCGACGCCCTGCACCGGACACTGAGTACGGCGGTCACCCGGATCGGGCGCACCGCGGAGCGGGCCGGGCTCTCGCACCAGATCCTGGACGGTGCCGGCCTGCTCACCGCGATCCTGCAGTCCTGGGGAACCGACCCCTCGGTCCCGGCGGACCCCACCACCTCGGTGGCGCGGGAGCAGTGGGACTCCTGTCAGGTGGGTGGCCTGGCGCACGCCTGCTTCTGGGTACGGGACCTGCCGGCCACCGCGAACCTGGGGTCGTTGATCGACGCGTGCGCCGGTACGCCCGCCGCGCTCACCAGCGTGTCGCTCAGTACCGAACCGGTGCCCGGCGACCAGGACGAACTGCGGCTACGGCTGCTGGTCCGGGTGGCCGTGGAGCCGGCCGCGCTGACCCGTACGTGCCAGATCCTCACGGCCACGGCCGGCAGCCACGGGGCGCGGTTGACCCGGCTCGACGGTGAGCAGGGCCCCGCCGCGTACGCGACGGCCCCGACAGGAGGGCTGACCCTGTGAGCGCACCCCGATCCGGTGGCCCGGACGACGCTCCCGCTGGTAGGGAACGTTTCGACGCGGCACCCCGGCACTCCTCGGCGCCGCGCCCCCAGCAGTACCCGCCGAGCGTGGGGCAGACCCCACCACCGGCCGGGCAGCCCCCGCGTCCCCCGGGGCAGGTGCCGCTCCCGCCTCCGTCGATGCCGCCTCCACCGGGGCAGGCGCCGCCTCCGGCAGGCTGGTCCGCGGCACCTCCCGTACCGGGCGGCCCACAGCCCGTGCTGGGCTACCTGCCGCCCCGGGGATCCGCGCAGGTTCCGCCAGCCATGCCGGTATCCGGTCCGCCGGTGTCGGGTCGGCCGGTGTCCGGCATTCCCGTGTCCGGTGCGCCGGTGTCCGGCGTTCCGGTGTCCGGTCCACCGGTGTCGGGGGCGCCGAGCATCGGCGGTCGCCCGGTGGCCCCGCCCGTCGTACCCCGGCCGGTCGCGCCGCAGCTCCCTGCCGGTACGCCGCGCCCGGCCGCCCCGGTGCCCGCGCTCATCGTGCCGGCCATGCCGACCGAACCCGTGACTGCCGCGGAACTGGTACGCCCCGACGGCACGGCCACCTCGCGCGGACGCCGGACCCGGCTCCGGTTGCGTGCCGGCGCGCACCGGGCCCGGCGGGTGGCACTCGACGACGTGGAGATCGGCAACCCGGCCACCGGGCTGCTGCTGGGGCACGACCGCGAGCACCGGCCGGTCACCGTACGGCTGTTTCGTGAGGAGGCCACCCGCATCGCGCTCGTCGGCGGACTCTGGGCGGCGCGCATGCTCGCCTTCCGGGCACTGTGCCTGGGTTCCAGGATCGTCGTGTTCACCAGTACACCCGCCTTCTGGCAGGGGTTCGGCCGGTGGGCCACCGGCCGCGACGACCGGGTCGCGGTCATGGGCCGCGAGCAGCCCGTCGCGGTGGCGGCCAGTGCCGGGCAGCCGACACTGCTGATCTACGACGTCGGCCTGTCCGGCCCGGTCGCCGCACCGGTCGGGCCGTGGCAGGCGCAGGTCACGGTGCTGCGGCAGCTCACCGCGTACGGGCTCCCCGTGTTGCAGGCCGCCAACCTGGTGATGATGCAACGCCTCACGCCGGCCGAGAGCACCCCGGCGGCGTCCCTGCTGCGGCTGACCGGCCAGACGCTGTCCCTGCTCCAGTTGTTGCAGCCGGACATGCTCGCGCTGCTCGGTGGGGGCGCCGACCGCTACCTGTGGTTGGCGCCCACCGGCGTCGAACGCCAGCATCTCGGGGCGCCGAGCCGATGAGAGTTGCCCGGCGCGCGCTGGCCGCCCTGCTCGCCACCCTGTTCATCGTCGCGACCCCGACCGTGGTGGCCCCGACCGCCGCACATGCCGACCCCGCCGGGCAGCCGTCGGACTGCACACCGGCCGGTCACCAGATCGTCGCCGAACCCTGGCCGCAGGCCATGCTCGACCCGCAACGGGTCAAGCCGTTCGCCACCGGCCGGGGCGTCACCGTCGCCGTGCTCGACTCGGGGGTGGACGCGCACCAGCCGGGCCTTCGTGGCCATGTGCAGCACGGCGCGGACTTCCTGCACGGGAAGGGAAGGGGAGCCGGCGACACCGACTGCGTCGGCCACGGCACCGAGGTCGGCGGGATCATCGCGGCCCAACCTGCCGAATCGATCGGGTTCGCCGGCGTCGCGCCCGACGTCCAGCTGCTTCCGGTGACGGTCAGCGAGAAGGAGGTCATGTCCGACGGCAACACCAGCGGCGACACCGTCGACGCGGCGGGCCTCGCCGACGCCGTACGGTGGGCCGTTGACGCGGGGGCCGACGTACTCAACATGTCCCTGGTGCTGTACCACGACGATCCCGTGCTGAAGTCCGCCATCGGATATGCCCTGGGGAAGGGTGTGGTCGTGGTGGCCGCGGTCGGCAACGAGGGTTCCGCGGACGCGCACAATCCGACGCCGTACCCGGCCGCGTACGACGGGGTGATCGGTGTCGGTGCCGTCGACAGCAACGGGCTACGGGCGGACAGTTCGCAGCACGGGTCGTACGTCGACGTCGTCGCCCCCGGCGTCCAGGTCGTCACCACGGCCCGGCGCAGCGGTCAGGTCCGGGTGGACGGTACGAGTTTCGCCACGCCGTTCGTGTCCGGGGTCGCCGCGCTGGTCCGTCAGCGCTACCCGCGGTTGACACCGGCGCAGGTCGCGGCCCGCATCATGGCCACCGCCAACCCGGCGAGCGGGGCACCCGCCTCGTACGGGCACGGGATCGTCGATCCGTACCGCGCGGTGACCGAGCCGTTGAGTGCCACCTCCCCGCAGGCACTTCCGGCGCTGGCCGGAAACCCTGCACGGCCACTCTCCACGGCCCACGCGGCACAACGCCATCAGTCCACCCGGACGGCGGTCATCCTGTCCGTGGCCGTACTTCTCCTCGCCGCCGGCATGCTGCTGGTCGCCGGGGTGGTGCGGCAGGGCCGCCGACGCGGCTGGTCACCGCTGCTACCGACCCCGTCGTCGGGCGACACCGAGCCGCCGGCCGTGCCGAGCGGCACTTCACCGTTCGCGCTGCCCGTTGCCAGCGAACCCGAGCCGTCCGGGCCGTGAACCTCGCCGTGCGGTGACACAGAACGACGCCGGGAGCGATATCGCTTCCGGCGTCGTGGTGTGCTGCTCGTGTGGCCGGTCAGCCGGGGAACAGCTGCTTGGCGCGTTGGTCGGCCTGGGACATCCGGTCGCTCGCCCCGATCAGGGCCATCTTGAGCCGCAGCAAGGTGTCCGCGATCTCCCGGGCGCCGTCCTCCCAGCGCTTGCGGCAGTCGTCGAACTGGCGCGCCGAGTCGGAATCCCAGTTGCTGCGCAGCCGGTTGAAGTCGCCGTTGACGTCCTCCAGCTTGCCGTGCATCAGACCCACGAAGCTGTCGATGTCGCCGGCCGCGCCCTGGATCGTGCCGTGGTTGTACAGCAGGTGGCTGTTGTCGCCCACCGTGTTCTCCTCTCCCAACGGATGGTTGAAGCCGGGCGGTCAGCCCCGCAGCAACCCGGCGACGGCCTTCTGTACTTCCTGTGCGGAGTCCTGGTCGCTGGCGTCGAAGTCGCGGCCCGCGGTCTCGACACCGCTGGACACGTCGTTCAACGCGTCGACGACCTTGGTCAGGCTCTGCCGCATCGTCTCCTGCGCCCTGCCGAACTCGACCGCCGCGGCGCCCTTGAAACCGCCCGGCAGCGCTTCCAGTTCGCGCAGCAGCTTGGCCAGCCCGCTGGCGATGTCCGATCCGTTGTCCCTGGCCTTCTTGGCCGCGGCCTGCATCTCGGGCGTCTGGGTGTTGAAGACAGTCAAGGTGGTGTCACCCCCGTTCCAGATGGATCCTCCCTGGGGCGGGGAGGATGTGGCTCAACGGCACGAATGCCTCTGTCAGGGATGAACAGTATCGGCCCACACCAAACTTTGCACCCATCGTGCGCCCGCGCGAACACGTCGGGTAGCTGGAATGCTGATCCAACTTCCGGAAAGTTCCGGTCGGTCGACGGAGAACACCGCCGGTCGACGGAGAACACCGCCGGCCGGTGGAGCGGCAGGTGGTCCGGGCGCCACGAAGGCACCCGGACCACGCCGCGGGGCGGCCCGGAGCTCAACCCACCAGGCCGACATCCCGTGGGGACAGGTCCTCAGCATACGGTCCGGGGGCCCGTCGCCGGGCCGCAGCATCCAGAAGATCAGTGCGCTGCGGCAGGTCGTAGACGTGGGGCGGCCGGCCGGGACAGGATCTGGGTACGGTGCCGACGCAGTTCGGTCTCGGTGTAGCGGGCGCACCGACGGTGCCATTCCAGGATGCCGGACATCCAGTCCTTCAGGTCGTCGGCGTGGCGTACCAGTACCCGACGGGTCGGCTCGTCGAGGTCGTGCTCGTCGAGCAGCGCGGGCAGATCGTAGGCGAGAATGTGCTCGAACTCCTGCATCCGCGCGGTCATCAGCCGGGCCACGATGTCGCGGGCGGCCCACCGGTCCACGGTCAGGAAGTTCTCCACCACCAGCACCATGTTGTGCAGCTCGCCCTCGTACTCGATCTCCTTCTGGTACGAGTACAGGTCGTTGGTGAAGCAGGCGTAGTCCTGCGCCGCGGTGTCCAGCTCGTGCAGTACCCGGGTGCCGTACAGCTCGGCCGGTATCCGGTCGGCGTGCGCGAGGCGGGCCAGGCTCATGGTCATGTCGGAGCCGAACGTACGGCGGCGCATCTCCACATAGTCGACCGGATCGGGTACCCGGTGCTGGGCCTGGTTCGCGAGCTCCCACAGCCAGCTGGCGGTCATCTCCTCCACGGCGGTACGGAACTGCTGCCGCGCCGGCATGCTCATCGGCCCGGCGGTACGGCGCCACAGGTCGCCCAGCCCGCGTTCGATCGGGTTGGTCGGCTCGGGGGTGTCACCGGCGGACAGCGGCATGAACTCCGACAGCCGTCGGTTGCACAGTTTCGCGGCGGCCAGGTCGCGGGTCGCGCCGAACACGACCGGGAAGTAGTCGTCGCCGTAGGTGCCCCAGGCGAGCCAGTCGGCGGACAGGTCGAGCTGTCCGGGGTCGGCGTCGGGGTGGATCATCGCGGCGCAGTGCGCGAAGTCGAAGCCGAGGAACCGCTGCTCGTCCCACAGTCCGCCGCGCCCGATCCCGGGTACCGCGTCGAACATGCCCATCCGTCGGGCCCAGCCGACCGCGTACCGACGGGCCGCGTCCAGGTGCGGGCTGGTGCGTACCGGATAGGGCATGTACAGCTCGGGCGGGGTGAGGTGGCCGACGGGCTGGTACGGCCGGTGCGCGTGCTGGCGGGCATGTCCACGAAGACCGGGGGAGAAGGACAGCCGGCTGGCGGAGGTGCCCAGTCCGGTGGGCCCGCCGAGTACACCGGGGCGGGTGGTGGCGGCGCCGGAGTTCATGTACCGGCTGGACCGGGCGTGCCATTCGTGCCCGCCGGCCTGCCAGTCCTGCAGGCCCTTGATGTACGCGGCGACCGCGAGCTGTTCGGGCAGCGGCACCGCCTGCTCGGCCAGCAGTTCGGGTATCTCGGTCAGTACGGTGTTCTCGAACTGCTGCAACCGGGAGGTGAGCAGCTCGTTGACCCGTTCCGCGGCCTGCTGGGTGGAACAGTCGAGGAAACGTTCGAAGACCAGTACGGCGTTGGAGTTCTCGCCCTCCTCCTGTACCTCCCGCTGGTAGGAGAACAGGTCGTTGCGCAGGTGTACGGCGTCGGCGAAGGTGTCCGACAGCACCTGTACGGGCCGGGTCGCGGCGATGCGGTCGGGCAGTTCCGCGCCGACGGCGTACTCGACCAGGTTGGCCGACCAGGGTGCGCCACCGACCCGGCGCCGCATCTGGATGTACTCGATCGGGTTGGCGATCCGGCCGCGGTCGATGTTGTCCAGTTCCCACATGGACTCGACCATCAGGTTGTGGGTGGCGGTGCGGAACCGTTGCTGCCACGCGTCGGACATGGCCGGTACGGTGCGCGCCCACAGGTCGGCCAGTCCGGCCTCGGCCGGGTTGGTCGGTTCGGGCGGGGCCTGCCCGGCGACGGTCATGAACCTTTCCAGCCGGTCCAGATAGGACCTGGCGCCGGTCAGGTCACGGGAGTACTTGTACTGCTCCAGGAAATGGTCGTCGAAGAAGAACACCCAGACGTACCAGTCGGTGATCAGGTCGAGGGTTTCCGGGTCGCAGTCGGGATGGGTGTAGGCGCACATCATCGCGTAGTCCATGCGGGCGAGTGCCGCCTCGTCCCAGACGAGTCCGCCGCCGGGGGTGGCCGCGTCGAGCATGCCCATCTGCCGGGCCCACGCCGCGCTGTGTACGCGGGTGCGTTCCTGGTGCGGGTTGATCCGGGCCGGGTACGGCAGGTAGAAGTCGGGCAGCGCGAAAGCCTGCATGGGCGTCCTTCCTTACCATTTTCCGTTGCCGTGAAATTACTGAGAGTACAACAAGCGGTACGTTGCCGTTCTGTGCCGTCCGGGTCCCCGTGCTGGTCAGAGCAGTACCGGGACGGCGGGCGGGGTCGCGTGGGGATGGTGACGGGCATCGGGCCGCCACCATCCCGTGGTCTACTGGGCGACCCTTTCGCCGCGCGTCGCCCGACCGATCCCCACCGTGCCGGCGGGCGCCGCGCCGACACCGAGGAGAACCGTGACCACAGCCGCCACCGACCAGTGGAAACCGCCGCCGGTCGGCGTCTTCCGGTTGGTCAACCGCGTCGTCCGGCCGCTGCTGCGCTCGCCGCTGCATCCGCTGCTGAGCCGCCGGCTGATGCTGTTGCAGTACACCGGTCGTAGGTCGGGACGGACCATCACCATTCCGGTCGGCTACTTCCCGACCGGTGACGGTGGTGTGTTGGCCACGAGTACCCAGCCGACCTGGGCGGTCAATCTGCGGGACGGCCGTGTCGTCCGTCTGCGGGTCCGTGGTGAGTGGCACGAGGCGACCCCGACCGTGGTCGAGGAGCCGGAGCCGGTCGCGGATCTGCTCGAACAGCTCGGGCAGCGGCTCGGCCCGGCGACGTTGGCCAGCATGCGGCTCGGCCTGCCCGCGGACCGTCGACCCACCCGCGCCGAGCTGTCCGTCGCGGCCTCCCGGATCCGGGCCGTCACGTTCACCCTGCGGTCGGAAGAGAACCGGTCCGCCGCCTGACCGGCGGAGATCGACAGTAGTCGATATTCGCCCCGGTGCCGCCGGGTTACCGGAGACTGTGGACGTTGCCGTCCTGAGTCTGCGGAGGTACCTGTGCGGATCCGTCGTTTCGGTGCCGTGGCGCTGCTCGCCGCGGCGCTGGCTGTCCCGGTCCCGGCGGCACCCGCCGCCGCGGCAGGGATATCTGTCCGTACCGCGGCGCACTGCCGGGCCGGTACCCCGGCGAACGCCACCCCGACCGACGCGTTCTTCAGAGGCCAGGCGTTCCTCGGGCCGGCCGTACTGCCGACAGATCCTCCGGTCGCTCCGTTGCTGCGACACTACCGACGGCTGGGCCACATGCACACCGATGCCTTCATTCAGCGCTACCGCAGCGGCGACGGATGGCTCTATCCGCCGGACGACGGTTTCCTGACCCGGCACGGGCGGCCGATCAGGCATGCCGTGGTACTGCGGCCAGGGAACCTGATCGACCGGTTCGGCTACCCCGGTGGCGCGTACCTGTCGCCGGCCGGTACCCCGTTCGCGGCCCGCGCACTGCCGCCGCAGAACCTCGACACACCGCCGGTCGCGCCGCTGAGCAACTACCACGAGTACTGCGTGCTCCGTTGGTTCCGGGTGGATGGTGGGCCGATCGCACCGTGGTTCGCCCAGCCCGGTCTGGGGGTCCAGTTCAAGCTCAACGGGGCCTATCTGCCGGCGGCCGGCACCGCGTTGAGTGTGACCTGGCTGCTGGCCAACGGTTACCTGGTCGAAGAGAACCCTGCCGAAGAGAACCCTGCCGAGGCGAACCCGACGACGCGCTGACAGGAGCGTCGATGGACCGTACGGACCTACGGGCGGCGCTGCTGGCAGCAGGTGTTGCGCCCGGCGCGTTCCGGTTGTCCGGGGTGCACGAGCCGAGGCCACTGGCCACCGACTTCTGGTTTCTGCGCCGTGGTGGGCAGGGTTGGCAGCTCGGCCCGTATGAGCGGGGCAGTTACGAGGTACGCGAGGAACTGGTCTCGGAGCACGCCGCATGTCTGCGCCTGTACCAGATCCTGACCGGTCGCCCGGTGCCGCCGGCCGGTCCCGGCGGCTGACCTGTCGGCTGGTGGTGCGGAGTACCCGCGTGCGGGGCGTGTCCTGCGGCGTCGTGGGTTCCGTGGCCGCTCGACCTTCCTCTCGCACGTGTAGCCGACCGATCCGTTCTACGCAAAGGAAGACACCCTGAAGTGATGACGCCACTACTGCATGTGCTAACTTGCCATGAGGCGCCTCGGATACGTCATGGTATACACCATATAACCATCGGGCGTCCTGTTTATACGTGCAGGAGCGGATTGGGGTCGAGTGAGGCTGTCCGAGGATTGCCGGTCTCTCCTCCCCAGCTCCGGTCCCGCTGCCGGACCCGCGATCGACGTGTGTGTTCTCCCGTGAGTGAAGATTGGTGGTAGGCCCGTGACCGAGTTGCTGGAGCCGGCGGTGGGGACCGCCGACGCGCAGTCGCAGTTGAGCCTGAGCACTGCGGCTGCCCGCACCTTGTCCACCACGACGAAGACCCCGCCGCAGATGCAGGAGATCACCTCCCGCTGGCTGCTGCGGATACTGCCCTGGACCCAGGTCAGCGGCGGGGCGTACCGGGTGAACCGGCGGATGAGCTACACCCTCGGCGACAACCGGGTGAGCTTCGTCTCCACCGGTTCCCGGGTCCGGGTCATCGCCCAGGAACTTCGGGAGCTCCCGCCGCTGCACGGATACGACGACGCGGAGGTGCTGGCCGCGCTCGCGGAGCGGTTCGAGCAGCGCGAGTACGAGCCCGGCGACACGATCGTCGAGTTCGGTCACCAGGCCGACCAGGTGTTCCTGATCGCGCACGGCAAGGTCGACCGGATCGGCACCGGCAAGTACGGCGACCAGACGGTGCTCGGCGTGCTGGCCGACGGCGAATACTTCGGCCACCAGAGCATGACCGGGCCGGAGGAGATCTGGGAGTACACCGTCCGCGCGGTGACCCCCTGCACCGTACTCGCGCTGCCCCAGCGCGCTTTCCGTGACCTGGTGGAGCGGGCCGAAAGCCTGCGCCAGCACCTGGACGCGGTCCGGGAGGCCGGTGAGCGGGCACAGAACGAGCATGGTGAAGCGGCGATCGAGTTGGCGGCGGGTCATGTGGGTGAGCCGGTGTTGCCGGGGACGTTTGTGGATTATGAGGTGGCGCCGCGGGAGTATGAGTTGTCGGTGGCGCAGACGGTGTTGCGGGTGCACAGTCGGGTTGCTGATCTGTTCAATGAGCCGATGGATCAGGTTGGGCAGCAGTTGCGGTTGACGGTGGAGGCGTTGCGGGAGCGGCAGGAGTTCGAGTTGGTGAACAATCCGGATTTCGGGTTGTTGCACAATGCGGATCTTCGGCAGCGGGTGCAGACGCGGAGTGGTCCGCCGACGCCCGACGACATGGACGAACTGCTCGCCGCGGTCTGGAAGGACCCGTCGGTGTTCCTCGCCCACCCGCGCGCCATCGCCGCGTTCGGCCGGGAATGCAACCGGCGCGGCCTGTACCCGCAGAACGTCGACCTGAACGGACACCAGGTACCCGCCTGGCGGGGGGTCCCGATCCTGCCCTGCAACAAGATCCCGGTCTCCGACACCCGCACCAGTTCCATCATGCTGATGCGTACCGGTGAACAGAACCAGGGCGTGATCGGGCTGCACCGCACCGGTCTGCCGGACGAGTACGAGCCCGGGTTGTCGGTGCGGTTCATGGGGATCAGCGAGCAGGCGATCATCTCGTACCTGGTCAGCGCGTACTACTCGGCCGCGGTGCTGGTACCCGACGCGCTCGCGGTGCTGGAGAACGTCGAACTCGCCGTCTACTCCGACGACCGGGCCTGACATGACCACCCCGGTACAGGTCGACACCGGGCCCGCCGCACGCTCGGCCCTGAGCACCGAAGCCGCCCGGGCACTGTCCACCACCACCAAGTCCGTTCCCCAGATGCAGGAGATCACGCCGCGCTGGTTGCTGCGGATGCTGCCCTGGGTGCAGGTGGCCGGTGGGTCCTACCGGGTGAACCGGCGGCTGACCTACCGGGTCGGTGACGGCCTGGTCAGTTTCGTCTCCACCGGTTCCCGGGTCCGGGTGGTGCCACCGGAGCTGCGGGAACTGCCGGTGTTGCGGGACTTCTCCGACGACGACGTGCTGCACGCCCTGGCCGACCAGTTCGAGCAGCGCGAATACCAGCCCGGCGAGGTCATCGTGACCGCCGGTCAGCCAGTCGACCAGGTGTTCCTGCTCGCCCACGGCAAGGTGCACAAGCTGGGCCGGGGTCGCTACGGCGACGACACGGTGCTCGACGTGCTGGCCGATGGCAGCCACTTCGGCAACCAGGCCCTCACCGGCAACCAGGAACACTGGCAGTTCAGCGTACGGGCCATCACCCCGTGCACCGTGCTGGTGCTGCATCAGCGGGCGCTGGGGGAGTTGAACGGCCGGTACGAAGCGCTGCGCGCACATCTGCAACGGGCCGTCGACGCCAGTCCGGCGCACAACAAGCATGGTGAAGCGGCGATCGAGTTGGCGGCGGGTCATGTGGGTGAGCCGGTGTTGCCGGGGACGTTTGTGGATTATGAGGTGGCGCCGCGGGAGTATGAGTTGTCGGTGGCGCAGACGGTGTTGCGGGTGCACAGTCGGGTTGCTGATCTGTTCAATGAGCCGATGGATCAGGTTGGGCAGCAGTTGCGGTTGACGGTGGAGGCGTTGCGGGAGCGGCAGGAGTTCGAGTTGGTGAACAATCCGGATTTCGGGTTGTTGCACAATGCGGATCTTCGGCAGCGGGTGCAGACGCGGAGTGGTCCGCCGACGCCCGACGACCTGGACGACCTGCTGTCCCGGCGGCGCCGTACCCGGTTCCTGCTCGCCCACCCGCGCGCCATCGCCGCGTTCGGCCGACAGTGCAACCGGCGCGGCATCTACCCGGCCGAGGCACAGTGCGAGGACCGGACCGTGCGGGCCTGGCGCGGCGTACCGATCCTGCCGTGCGACAAGATCCCGGTCAGCCGGTACGGCACCACCTCGGTGCTCGCGATGCGTACCGGGCAGGACGATCAGGGTGTGATCGGGCTGCACCGTACGGGTCTGCCGGACGAGTACGAGCCCGGGTTGTCGGTGCGGTTCATGGGGATCAGCGAGCAGGCGATCATCTCGTACCTGGTCAGCGCGTACTACTCGGCCGCGGTGCTGGTACCCGACGCGCTCGGCATCCTGGAGAACGTCGAAGTGGACCGCTGAGCAACATACCTGCGGGGTGGACGGCAAACCGGTTGCCGGCGAGCTGTCCGCCACCCATCATGGCCGGATGATCTGGACCTGTGGACTGCCGTTGCCGACCGTCGCCTGCTGCGCGCCGGTCGGCCAGCAGCCGTCCCGACCGTGGAGGTCCGACGCCGCACAGCCGTGACCACCGCGCTCGTCGCGGGGCTGCTGGCCGGGTACGGCATTGCCATGCCGGTCGGCGCGGTCGCGACCTGGTTGGTGGGGCTCACCGCCCGCACCTCGCTGCGCACCGGCCTGTCCGCCGCACTCGGGGTGGCCACCGCGGACGGCATGTACGCGGGGATCGCGGTGATCGGCGGTACGGCACTGGCCGGACTGATCGCACCCGTCGCCGGCCCCCTGCGTGCGGTTGCCGCGATGGTTCTGCTCGTCGTGGCAGCACGCGGAGCGCTGGGCGCCCTGCGCGAGCACCGTCGTGGCGTGCCGGTGAGGTCCGGTCCGGTGCCCGGTGGTGCCATGCGGGCCTACCTCACCCTGCTCGGCATGACGGTGCTGAACCCGACCACGGTGCTGTACTTCACCGCCCTGGTGGTGGGTGGGCACGTCGTGTCGGGCGTGCCGGTCGTGGACCGGGTCGGGTTCGTGCTCGCGGCCTTCCTCGCCTCGGCCAGTTGGCAGGCGCTGCTGGTCGGTGGTGGCGCGGTACTCGGCGCCACATTGACCGGCCGCCGTGGACGACTCGTCACCGCCCTGGTCTCCAGCGCGGTGATCGCCGCCCTCGCGCTACGTCTCGCGGCCACGGGCTGAGCCGGTGAGAGCCACGATCGTCGCGGTGACCAACGCGACCGCGCCGACCACGACGAGCGGCAGGTCATCGCCCGCGGGCACCAGCGCCACCGCGGCCAGTACACACACCGCCGCCAGTACGGTGAGCACCGCCCGGCCCCGGCGACGCCACCAGCCGCGAAGCCCCGGCCAGGTCATCTCCATCGCCTCCGCGCTGAGCAGGTAGCCGGTCGACGCCGCGGCCAGCACCACCGACAGCAGCGCGCCGGTCCCACCGTCGGCCGCCTGCAGGGTCAGCGCCGACATGGCCACCCCGTGCACGGCCGCCACGGTGATCAGCACCTGGTGGCGCCGCAGGACCCCCAGCACCAGCGTGAGTACCCCCGTCGGCAGCAGCAGGAACGTTGCCGGTGGCCCGGCCGTGAGCGGCACCCCGAGCATCAGCAGTCCGAAGGCCGCCGATGCGGCCTGCAGTGACCACCGGGCCCTTAACGGACTCATCGTGACCTCCCGGCCGGTCGGGTAGCGCCGTACCGGTGCCAGCGCAGCATCCAAAGTGGACAGATCATGCGCGGGTACGGTCAGCGCGCCGAGCGCGACGAGCTGCTGGCGCAGTTCGGCGCGTTCCCGCCGCCATAGCCGCAGGGCCAACGGGCCGGGGAACTCCGGGTCCACCGTTGGTTCCGCGGTCAGGGTGTCCATCACCAGGATCGACATGCCCCGCTGGGTCAGCCGTTCGACCACCGCGACGATGTAGGGGTCCAGCAGCGGGGTGAACACCACCACCAGCGCGCCCGGCGGCAGTGCGGCGGGCGGTACCCGGGACAGACCGGCGCCGGCCACGGTGGCCGCGTCCCGACGTACCTCCACCACCGCGTCGGTGATCCGGTACAGGTAACGGGCACCGAGCCCGACCGGCAGCCAACGCAGCGAACCACCCAGTGCCACCACTCCGACCCGGTCCCCGGCCGCCAGCGAACTGGACGCCAGGCTGCACGCGGCGCGTACCGCGACGTCCAGACTGCTGTTGCCGGGCGGCCCGACATCGAGAGCCGCATCGATCAGCAGCACCACGTCGGCGAGCCGTTCGACGTGCCGTTCCACCACGTACGGCCGGCCGTGCCGGGCGGTCGCCGCCCAGTGCACCGTACGGACCGGGTCGCCCGGCACGTACGGTCGGATGTCGGCGAACTCCACCCCGGAACCCTTGCTCGCGACCACGTGTTCGCCGACCAGCTGGGGTAGCCGGGCCGGCCGCGGCGCGCTGCGCAACGGCACGGTACGTGGATAGACCACCAGATCGCCGAGCGACGCGTACAGGTCCGCCCGGTCCAGTCCGCCCTCGGACAGCAGAGCGAGCCGGGCGGTGCCGACGCTCCAGCGTCCCCACCGGTCGGGCCGTACGGTGAACGTGGCGACGAACCGGTCGGTGCCGCCGTCGGTACGGACCAACGGGTCGTCCGGGTCCGTCGGCAACGCGGTACGCAGCCGCACCTCGGCGCCGATGGTTGGCCGGGACAGCCGTACCTCGACACTCACCCGTACCTCGTCGCCCTCCACGGCGCGCGGCGGATCGAGCCGTACGCGCACCGCCGCAGTGCCGGCGGTGTCCCGCCGCAGCCCCAGCGCCAGCAGGATCAGCGGCGGTGCACACAGCACCATCATCGTCGGCCGGCCGACGACCAGTGCGGCGATGACGGTGGCCACCGCCAGTACGGCCAGCCTGGCCGCCCCGGCGGTGCGGACGAAGCGCAGCGGCGTACTCATCCCAGCGTGCCGGTCCGCGGCACCGGCACGGTCCGCAGGATCTCGTCCAGCACGTCCTCGGCACTGATCCGGCGGGCCCACATCTCCGGGTGCAGGCTCAACCGGTGCGCCAGCGCTGCCGGCGCCAACCGCTTGATGTCCTCGGGCTGGACGAAGTCACGTCCGTCGAGCAGCGCCCGGGCCCGTGCCGCCTGCATCAGTGCCAGGCCGCCCCGGGGGCTCGCGCCCACCTGCACCGACGGGTGCTCGCGGGTGGCGGTGATCAGGGCGACCAGGTATTCGAGCAGGTCGCGCTGTACCTCGACACGTTCCACCGCGGCCCGCATCTGCCGCAGGGTGTCGACGGACAACACCGGGTTCAGGGTGATCTCCGGGGTGTCGCGGCGCAGCCGCTGTTCGAGCAGGTCGGTCTCCTGGGCCGGTTCCAGGTAGCCGACCCGGATGCGCAGCAGGAACCGGTCCAGCTGCGCCTCGGGCAGCGGGTAGGTGCCCTCGTACTCGATCGGGTTGTCGGTGGCCAGCACCAGGAACGGGTCCGGCAGCGGCCGGCTCTGCCCGTCGACACTCACCTGCCCCTCCGCCATCGCCTCCAGCAGCGCGGCCTGCGTCTTCGGCGGGGTCCGGTTGATCTCGTCGGCCAGCAGCACCTGAGTGAAGATCGGGCCGGGCCGGAACGTCAGATCCCCGGTACGGGGGTGGTAGACGGTCGCCCCGATCAGGTCCGAGGGCAGCAGGTCCGGGGTGAACTGGACGCGGGTGAAGTCCAGCCCGGTGACGGTGGCCAGGGATCGTGCGATCAGCGTCTTGCCGAGCCCGGGCAGGTCCTCGAACAGCAGGTGCCCACCGGCCAGCACACCCACCATCACCATTTCCAGCACGTCGCGCTTGCCCACGACGGCGCGTTCCATTTCGTCCAGAGCCGCACTGACCTGGCTGCCGGTCTCGTTCAGGGTGGTGGTCACAGCTGCTCCAGACGGTCGACGAGTCGGGTGAGGACAGCCGGGCCGGGCGCGGTGTGCGCCGCGTACCGGGAATCCTCCGGACAGACATAGGGCCACAGGTCTGCGCCGACCAGATCGCGGGCGGCTTCTTCCGGGAGATCGGAACTGCGATGTGACCGGGCCACGGCAGCGATGTACAGGTCGGCGATCATCCGGCGGACGGCCGGCTCGTACCGGTGGCCGGGCAGCGCCGCCCAGGCCAGCTCCGATTCGATCCGGTGCAGCCGGGAGAACGTGGGTCTCGCCGCTGCCGATCTCGTGGTGGACGGGGCCGGGGCGAACGGATCCGTTCCTGCCGGCCGGTTCGTCAGCTGGTAGCTGGCCAGTACGAGGCATCCGGCTGCCAGCGACATCGTCGCGACAAGCCCTGCGGGTCCGGCGATCAGGTAGCCGAGGACGGTGAACACCGTGCCGGCCACCGCACTGAAACCGAGTACGAGTTTCACCGGCGTGCCTCCAGATCGTTCCGGATCTCGGCGAGTGCCCGCTCGGCGGCCCGACGGTGCTGGTCGCCGAACGGATGACGGGAATATCGCGCCTCGGCGAACAGCCGTACCAGAATGCTGCCGCCCGGACCGTGCAGCACGCCGGCACGCACGGCCCGGTCCAGAACCTCGGTGGGGGTGTCGGAGTACGTGGGTCGCGCGGTACCGGCGCGCAGTGCCTCCTCCATCGCCTGGTAGCAGGCCAGTACGGCTTCGCGGGCGTCGTCGGTGCCGTGCAGGGCACTCGTACCGGCGTCGGTGGCGCTGCGCAGTGTGGCGGCAGGATCCAGCGGCGGCTCTACGCCGGTGACCGGTGTCGGAGCACGCCGCGAGGACCGTCGGGTCCACGCGACGACCAGGATGCACAGCACCGCTACCGCGACCACGACCAGCGGCACGAACAGCGGGACGTGCACGGTGGTGGTCCTCGGGCCGTGACCGCGGAGCGGAAGCGGGCCGTATTCCGGGATCCGCAAGGGCTGCGCGGTGTGCGTGCCGAGCACCAGGGTCAGCGCCGCGAGCGCTGCGAGCGTGACCAGGATGAGCAGCAGCACCAGCACTCCGGACCGGCCGGACCGGGGCGCGGTTCCCACCCGCGCGCGTACCAGGGCGGTGACCAGGACGGGTGCCAGTACCAGGCAGATCAGGTATCCGATCGCGAACCGGTGCAGTGCGGCCGTGTCGTAACGGAGCGGACCGGCCATGTCCTTCCGGGCCAGCTGCGCAGCGCCGAGCCCCACCGACGCGATGGCCAGCAGGGCGAGGACCAGTACCGCCCGTGGCAGGGCGGATCCGCGTCCTGGCCCAGCATCCTCGTCGGTCACGTGTCCCCCCGTCCGTCGCCCCGTCATAGGGGAAGACGCCGGAAGGCTACCGACCGTTGCCTCCGACCGGTCACGGTTGACTAACGCCTCCGGGCGCCGGCTGCCGGACCCGCGCGTAGCGCTGACCGGTCCTGGAGCGCAACGCTGACGGGCGCGGGTGCCCAGGTGATCGGCGGCCACGACCGCAGGGGTTCGACCAACATCCCGCCCACCAGTACACGCATCATCGCCATCTCCAGGCGTCCGGCCCACCGGCGCCGGCGCGTGCCATACCGGCCGGTGGACAGAGCTGCATGTCGGTCACTCCTCCTCGCCCGGTCAAGAAGACGCACCGAGAAGGCTGAACCGTTGCCCCTGCACCGGTTACGGTTGCGTGACACACCCGCCCGGCTTCCCGGAAGGCTCCGATGGCTACCACACGCACGACGCGGATCGCCGCCGGAGCCATGCTCACCGGCCGGAAACTGGTCACCGTCACCGGGGAGCCGGTCGCCGTGCCCGACCCGGACCGGCTGGTCCACCTGCAGTTCCGGCGGTTCGCCGGGTGCCCGGTGTGCAACCTGCACCTGCGGTCGGTGGCGCAGCGCCACGACGAGATCCGGGCCGCCGGCATCCGTGAGGTGGCGCTGTTCCATTCGCCCGCCGAGGACCTGCGTACCTACGTCCACGACCTGCCGTTCGCCGCCGTCGCCGACCCGGACAAGCTGCTGTACACCGAGTTCGGCGTCGGGGCGTCACCCCGGGCGTTGCTCGATCCGCGTGCCTGGCCACGGTTGCTTCGGGTGGTCACCGCCGGCAGGCAGCCAGCACCTGCGGACCCGCCGGGTGGGCGGCTCGGACTGCCGGCCGACTTCCTCGTCGGCAGTGACGGCCGTGTCCTCGCAGCCCACTACGGGGCACACATCGATGACCAGTGGTCGGTGGACGAACTGCTGGCACTGGCCGGTAAGGGCTAGCGCAGCAGCGCGAACGTGGTCCAGGTGGGTGCGGCCGGACTGAGCCGCAGCGGCATCGCCGCTTCGGTCGGGGTCCGGTCACCCTTGCGCTGGTTGCAGTCCCGACAGGCGGCAACGGTGTTCCGCCAGGTGTTGCGTCCACCCCGGGACCGGGGCTGCACGTGGTCGATGGTGTCCGCGCCGGCACCGCAGTAGCCGCACCGGTGCCGGTCCCGGACCAGTACGCCACGACGGGACCAGGCCGGGGCCACGCTGTAGCGCCAGCGGGTCACGACGTACCGCACCAGCCGCACCACCCGGGGGCGGGGGAAGATGCCGAGGAACAGGTCCGGTTCGGCCTCGTGCACCACCGCCACCTGACGGCAGAGCATCCGGATGGCGTGCCGGAGGCTCACCCGGTGCAACGGGCCCAGATCCGCGTTGAGTACCAGTACCGCGTCCACCCCAGTCACCTCCCTGCCTCCGGCCGACGGGTCGACCTCTATCCACTGTAGACGGAAGAACCGGTGGACATTCCGGTTTCCGCACCGATCGCGTTGCCTGCACAGGAGAATATGTGCCGATCACACGATGCGGCAACGGTCTTTCGGGCGTACGTGGGAACGCCGGAACTCCCGTATACTGCGGGAGCCCGGTGCCCGGGTCATACCACTGCCCGGCGGATCGGCCGTTTCGGCCAACCCGGCAGATCCAGGATCAGCGGGTACGCCCGCGTGGTTTGAGTGGCGTCGCCGGCATCGTCGGCGCAGACAACCGTTCACCCTGGTATCCGCGTACGGTGCCGAACCGGTCGCCGGTCGCCCAGTCCTCGCGTGCGGCGGCGATCTCCTCGCCGGTACGGGCGACGAAGTTCCACCACATCACGATCTGCTCGGCGAACGGTTCACCACCCAGCAGCAGCAGCCGGGTGGGTCGGTCGCTGCGCAGCCGCAGCTCGCTACGTCCGGTGCCGAGGTACAGCAGGCCGCCCGGTGCGACCTCGGTACCGCCGACCAACGCCGGGCCGGTCGGGGTCAGTACGCCGTACTCGAAGTCCGGTTCCAGCGGCAGCCGTACGTCGGCGCCGGCGGCCAGCGCGATGTCCACCCCGACCAGCGGGGTGTACGTGGTCCCCGGGGAGCGCGCCCCGGCCAGCTCGCCGAGCAGGACGGTGGCCCGCATCCCCGGGTCGGTGAGGGTGGGCAGGGTGGGATGGTGCGCGAAGGCGGGTGCGGCCCCCCGGTCGGTGTCGGGCAGCGCCACCCACAGCTGGGCGCCGTGCAGTAGGGCGCCGTGCGCGGCGGGGGACTCCTCGGAGTGCGCGACGGCCCGGCCGGCGGTCATCAGGCCCAGTTCGCCGGGCCGGATCAACTGTTCGCTGCCCAGGCTGTCGCGGTGCAGCACCTCGCCGTCCAGTAGCCAGCTCACCGTCTGCAGCCCGGTGTGCGGATGCGGCGGTACCTGCATGCCCGGCCCGGCGGCGATGTCGTCCGGACCGTAGTGGTCGACGAAGCACCAGGCGCCGATCAGCCGGCGGCCCAGGGTGGGTAGCAGTCGGCGTACCCGGGTGCTCTCGCCCAGCAGCACCTCGCGGCCGGTCAGCAGCTCCGCCACGGGCTCGGCGGGTACCTTCCCGCGCCCGCCGCAGAGCACCACGTCCGGCCGCGCGTCGAGGTTGCTCACCGCTGGATCGTACGGCCCGCCGGACCGTCCGGGGCCGGAGTCGTCCGGTTGTGCGCTGGTCCGCGCGGTCAGTCGTCCAACCAGCCGCGCTGTCGGGCCGCGCCGGTGAGCCGTTCGCGGATCTTGACGATCTGCGCGGCGGTCATTTCGGGGCAGAAGGCGATCAGCGCGTCGGTGATCTCCCGGGCGTACTCGTCGGCCGGGATGACCTCGGTGAGTTCGTCGTCGTCCGGGTCGACACCGCTGGACCGGGCGGGTGCCGGGCCGGACGCCGGCCGCGGCGCGGACAGCACCCGTACGTCGAACGCCTTGCCGCCGCGTTGCCCCTCGACGACGTCGAACTCGACCCGCATGCCGACCCGTACCGGATCGGGGTAGGCCTTCAGCTCCTCGGCGTGCAGGAAGACGTCCTCCCCGCCGCCGTCGGGGGCGATGAACCCGTACCCCCGCGTCTGATTGAACTGCACCACTCGCCCTGTAACCACACCAACCACCTGCCGCCAGCCGCGCTCCCGTTGAGCCTTGTGGGCGCACCATACACGCGGTGGGTGAGCGGCCCGGCGGCCGAGGGTCCGTGAGCCGGGGGCGTCAGCACTGCCGTACGGACGATGCCGTCGGTGAACGTACCGACACCCACCGATGTCGATCATGGTGAAGTGGCGTGCCGGAAGTCTCATCCTGCTGGCAGCCGGTCCGAATTGTGATGTTGTGCAGAGGTCGCCACACGTCAACACAGCGCCGTCCCGGGAGCCGCCCAGTGAAAGCAGCCGTCATCTCATCACCCGGTGTAGTCGAGGTAGCCACCGTCGAGGATCCCACGCCCGGTCCGCGGGACGTGGTGATCGAGGTGGCCGCCTGCGGTCTGTGTGGCACCGACCTGCACATCCTGCAGGGCGAGTTCGCCCCGACCCTGCCCGTCGTGCCCGGCCACGAGTTCGCCGGCACGATCGTCGCGCTCGGTCCGGCGGTGACCGGGCTGCGGGAGGGCGACCGGGTCGCCGTCGACCCGTCCCTGCCCTGCCACGAGTGCTACTACTGCCGGCGCGGGCGCGGCAACCTGTGCGAGAACTGGGCGGCCATCGGGGTCAGCACCGCAGGCGGAGCCGCCACCTACGCACTGGCCCCGGCCGGCAACTGCGTCCGGCTGCCGGAGCACGTACGCACCGCCGACGCCGCGCTGATCGAACCGCTGTCCTGCGCGGTACGCGGCTACGACGTGCTGCGCGCCGAACTCGGCGCCCGGGTGCTCATCTACGGCGCCGGCACGATGGGGCTGATGATGCTGCAACTGGCCAAGCGGACCGGCGCGGTCAGCGTCGACGTGGTGGACGTCAACCCCGACCGGCTCGGCTCCGCCGGCACCCTCGGCTGCTCGGCGCGCGCCACCTCGGCCGACGAGCTGGACGCGCCGCGCGGCTGGGACGTGGTCATCGACGCCACCGGCAACGCCTACGCCATCCAGGACGGCCTGACCCGGGTCGGCAAGGGCGGTACGTTCCTGCAGTTCGGGGTCGCCGACTACGCGGCGCGCGCCACCATCGAGCCGTACCGGATCTACAACCAGGAGATCACCATCACCGGTTCGATGGCCGTACTGCACAGCTACGAGCGGGCCGCCGAACTGTTCGCCGCGGGCGTACTGGATCCCGACTTCTTCATCAGCGACCGACTGCCGCTGGCGCGCTACCCGGAGGCGTTGCAGCAGTTCGCCGCCGGGGTCGGCCGCAAGATCCAGGTCCTGCCCTGAGGTAGCTGCTGCCCGGGTGGTCACGTGGTGCCCGGCGGTGCGCTCCGCCGGGCGCTGCCCATCCGGTCGCCGTCACGCCGGCCGGGCCACCAGCAGGTTCATGTCCACCGGCAGCGGTCGGATGCCGTCCAGCTGGAAGTTTGCGCCGGCCAGCAGCTTCTCGTACTCCGCCCGGGTGCGTTCCCGTCCGCCGGTGACCGCGAGCATCTGCATGTCCCAGGGCATCGCCAGTGAGGCGCCGTCCGGAACGGCGGTGTTACCGCTGTCGGGCAGCAGCCGTTCCAGTACGAGCAGGGTGGCGTCCGGCGGGCAGGCTTCCCGGCATACCCGGAGGATTCGGCCGCAGTCCTCGTCGTCCCAGTCGTGCAGGATCCGGGACAGCAGATAGATGTCGCATTCACCCGGCACTTCGCTGAAGAAGTCGCCGGAGAGGGTGGCGAGGCGGGTGACGATGTCGGCGTCCGCCGGATCGGTGGACACGTCCCCGCCGACGTGCGCGCGGTCCAGCACGATTCCGGTGACCGTCGGATTCTCCCGCAGGATCGTACGCAGCAGCGTGCCGTTCCCGCCGCCGACGTCCACCACGGTGACGTCCGGAGGGAAGTCGAAGGCGGAACAGATCTTCCCGGCCACCAGATTGGTCACGGCGGCCATCGAGCGGTCGAACGTACGGGATGTCTCCGGGTGCTGGGCGAAATAGTCGAAGTGCTCCACGCCGTAGCGGTGACCGAACGCGCTGCCGCCGGTGCGTACCGCGGGAAGCAGTTCGCCCCACGCTTCGTAGAACTCGTTTCCGTACATCCGGACCAGATCGTGGAACGGATTCTCGGTGCGCAGCAGACTGCCCATCGACGACAATGAATATCGCGAGTCGTGGTCGGCGGAGACCACGCCGAGATGGGCCAGATAACGCAGGAGCCGGCTCAGCGGGTCCGGGGCGCAGTCGATGCGTTCGGCAATCTCCAACGCGTTCAGCGGCTGCTCGTGCAGAACGTCGGCCAGTCCGAGTTCGGCAGCCACGTGTACCGCCCGGGCCGCCCAGTGCCCGGTGAGCAACGACAGCAGTGCGTCGTGCTCGTCCGGCGCATTCCCGCCGGTGCTGCGCTGATGTGCGGCGATGACCTCCGGATGGTGCCCGGCGCAGGTGATCTCCAGCCGGTGCGGCCGGTACGGCTGGCCGAGGACCGGTGGCGCGCTGAAGTAGAGCACCGACCGGCCGCCGTGCGCGGCGTCGTCGTGCGGGTTGTAGCCGCCGCCGTCCGGCCACATCGACAGATGGTCGTGGAACAGCCGGCGCATCAACTCGTAGTTGCCGGTCTCCGGTGCGCCGACCTTGAAGGCGAGGTGACCCTCGGTGTTGCGTTCGCGTTCGG
>CAWFFM010000011.1:0-5973 GCA_963815125.1 uncultured Actinomycetota bacterium | reverse complement strand
GCGGGCAACTCGGTGGCAGGGCGTCGCTACTGTTCGCATCACGCTCGTACGTGTCCCCGACCGGACGGAGGTAGCGGTGGCAGTGGGTGACGACGCCGAGAAGGACACAGTGCCGGACGACTACGTCGAGGACGACCCTGTCAGGTCCGAGAACGACGCCACGCCACTGACGGCCGGCGGTACGTCCCGAACTCGGGTGCGGCGGCCGAGGATTCTGGTGGTTGCCGCCGTGGTCGCGGTACTGCTGCTCGCGGCCAGCGCCCCCGCGGCGGTCCGGGCGTACGACAACCCGACCGCCCGCGCGCTGCACGGACCGGCGCAGAACCTGGCCGGGCTCGCGGCACCCGGATCGCTGTGCCAACTGCAGGTGACCGACCATGGCGCCACCCCGGACACCGGCCGGGAGGAGGTTCAGTACGCCGCGGTCATCCACAACCCGTGCGCCGACCTGGCGGTCGACATCTCGATCGTCGTGTACCCGGTGGCGCGGGACGGATCCGAGTTTGGGCTCTCCGACGAGGACCGGGCCAGCGATCAGCAGACGATCGGGGCGCTGGCACCAGGAACCACCACCGCGATCGCCAACTCCATCTACGACGCCCGTGAGGGATCCCAGTACCCGTTGACCAAGGTCACCGATGTCAGCGTGCACATCAGCAACGCGCTCTGGACGAGCGAGAGCCACCTGCGTTCGATGGGGAGGAAGGGACGTACGGTCTACGGCCTTATCGACGCCCACCCCCATGTCCGCGCCCTGCGCCTGCTGCCGGACACGGGGTACCAGAACGAATGGGAGGTGGCATTCACCCTGTCGACCGACCGGACCGTAGCGGATCCCGGCAGCACCACGGTGACTGTCGTCGCACGGGACCGGTCCGGGCACATCGTCAGCGGCGCCCAGGACTCACAGGTCAGGTTGAACACCCCGCTGATGTCGTTGGAGGACGCCGACACCCGCTACGGCTCGGACAATGAGATCCACCGACCCATGTCCCTCTGGCTACCCGGCAAGCCCGACCACGTGACCCTGTCGGCCTACTGGCTTGCCCCCGGCCCGGTCTCCTCACGCGACGCACCGTGATCCGACCCGGTGCCGCCGGGAGAGCAGCGGACCTCGACGTTCACTGAGCGGCTGCTTCCGTGCACCTTCCGTCTACGCTTGGGGCACAACAGGTCCAGGAGCAGGAGGTGCGGCGTGGACCGGAGGATGGTCGTACTGAAATCCGTGGGACGGGTGTCCGCGCTGGCGGCAGGCGCGATGGTGGTCGCGGCTATCGGCGCGTGGTTGGCATCGGTCGGCCTCATAGCACTGACGCTGATCCTGGCCTGGGGTGGCGCCGTGACGCTGGGCACGATGATGCGCCGACTGTGGAACGCACAATCTTCGGCGGTCTGGTTGCTCGCGCTGGTGTTGGGTGCCACCACGGCCCTCGCGGCCGGCGAGCTGGGACGCGACGTCGTGCTCTCCAGGTACGGGCACCAGGAGCAGGCGTGGGTGACCGGCTACCGGGAGGTGGGCGACATGCACACCGGTTTCACCACCTACACCGAGCTACGCACCCGCAGCGGCCATCGACTGGAGGTACTGGGCAAGCTCCCGGCCGACCGGAACAAGCCGAAGAACCTGGTCGTCGATCCGGACGGCACGGTCAGCCCACAGCTCGCCTCGGATGTCACTGTCCGCTGGGATCTCGGCTGGACGATCGCCGGACTGACCGTGACCCTGGTCGCGGTCCTCTGGTTCGGGATCCACGGCGAACGCAAGCGGCTCAGCGAACCCGTGGCCGCAGCCGTACCGCGGAAACGGTCGCGCAGGTGATCCGGCCGGCCCGTACGCCACTCAGCTGCGCAGCAGCGGCAGGACCTGGTGCATGATCGTCGCCGCCGCCCACCGGCGTCGCGCCGGATCCATCCGCTGCCCGGTGAGTTGCACGTACACCTCGACCAGCAGATTGCTGTCCCGCGCCACGATCACGTACCCGCTCTGGATGTACTGCTCCATGATCGTCGCTGTGTCGGTCGTGGCGCAGAACGCCTGTGGCGCATCGATTCCGGCGGCTTGGCGGCCGTGAGGTGATGATCGAGCAGATCGAGCGCCTGCTTGAGGTCGGTCAGCGGCCCAACGTCGAGATACAGGTCCTTCCCAACTCGGCGGGAGCCCATGCCGGCATGGACGGCAGCTTCGTGGTGATGGACTTCCCCTCTCTGCCGACACCGTTCCCGACCATCGACGACCGGATCGCCTACGTCGATCTGCTGGTCGGTGCCAAGTACTTCGACAATCCCATTGAGGTGTCGCCCTACGAGACGGTGTGGGAGCAGCTTCGCGGGGACGCTCTCTCAGCCGGCGAGTCCGCCGCGCTCCTCCGTAGAATTGCGAAGGACCTGGCCGCTCACTGACAGAAGGGAGCGCGGGATGTCCCCTCACGACCTCGCCCGCGCCGAATGGCGCAAGAGCACACGCAGCGGTAACTCCGGGAACTGCGTCGAGGTGGCCCGCAACCTGCCCGGCATCGTCGCCGTACGGGACAGCAAGGACCCCGACGGTCCGGCCCTCGTTGTCGAGCCGGCCGCGTGGACGGCATTCACCGACGGCGTGGAGGCGATCGAGACATTGCGCTGACTGCTGCGGAGACCCGTACCCGACCTTGTTTCAGGCCGCCTGTCCGGCCAACTTGTGCAGCGCCCGCGCGGCAGGTGATCCGGGATCGGCCGTGATCAGGACGACTTCCTGGTCATCCTCGGGTACGAGCAGGACGTCGCAGTTCAACCGCAGGGTGCCGACCGCCGGGTGGTCGAGGGTCTTGGTGCGGTACCCGGGAGCGTGGATCGGCCGCGTCTGCCAGATCTGCCGGAACTCCTCGCTGCCGGCGTGCAGTTCGGCCAACAGGGTGGTCAGCTGGGGGTCGTGCGGGTAGCGGTCAGCGGCCCGGCGCAGTCGCGCCACCACGATGTGCCCGAACTGCTCGGCGCTGGAGCTTTCGTACAGTCGCCCCTGGCCGAGGAAGCGGCGCCGGGCCAGGTTCCTCGTCCCGTCTCCGAGGTCGCCGCCGAGCAGTGCCTGCGCCAGCGGGTTCCAGGCGACGACACCGTACGCCGCGTCGGTGACGATGGCACCGGTATCCGGCAGCCGCTCCAGCATCCGGACCACGTGCGGGCGTACCCGCCGCGGAGCGCTGACACCGGGCGGCGCGCTTGATCCCGCCAGACGGAACAGGTGGCTGCGTTCGGCCGGTGTGAGCCGCAGTGCCTGGGCCAGCGCGTCCAGGATCCGCGCCGACGGCCGGGGGCCGCGGGCCTGCTCCAGCCGCGTGTAGTAGTCGACCGACATGTGGGCCAGCTCCGCCACCTCTTCGCGGCGCAGGCCCGGTGTACGGCGATGGGTGCCTGTCGCCGGCAGGCCGATCTCGTGCGGACGCACGCCCGCCCGGCGGTCCCGCAGGAAGCGGGCCAGCTCCTGCCGCGCCATGCCGCCCCCTCCCGCTGCCTGGTACAGGTTGTCCCTGGCAGGGCGTTCACGGCCAGGGAACCGTAGGTGCCATGAACGATCTCACAGCCCTGGTCACCGGCGCCAACAAAGGCATCGGCAAGCACATCGCCCGCCTGCTCGCCGCAGAGGGCTGCACGGTGTACGTGGGCTCCCGCGGCGCCGGGCGCGGGAGGCGGGCCGTCGAGGAGATCGGTGCCGGCGCCCGGCTGCTGGTCCTCGACGTAACGGACCCTGACGGCATCGCACGCGCCGCAGCCCAGGTGGACCGCCTGGACGTGCTGGTCAACAATGCCGGCATCGCACCGTCACTCGCCCCACCGACCGACACCGGCGTCGAGGAGTACCGGCGCACGTACGAGACCAACGTGTTCGGGGTGGTGGCGGTGACCAACGCCTTCCTGCCCGCCCTACGCCGGTCCCCACACCCGCGCATCGTCAACATCTCCAGTGGCACCGCATCGCTGACCTGGAGCACCAGCCCCAACCCTCAGTTCACCCCGGGAAATGGTGGCGGCGCCGCGTACCGCTCGTCCAAGGCCGCCCTCAACACCCTCACCGTCCTCTACGCCCTGACACTGGCCGAGGACGGCGTCAAGGTCAACGCGCTCGCCCCCGGCCTGCGGACCACCGACCTGAACCCCCGGGCCGCCGCTGCCGACGGCGACCCGGCGGAGGCCGCCCGGGGAGCCGTCCGGCTGGCCCTACTGCCGGACGACGGTCCCACCGGTGGCTTCTTCTCCTGGGACGGAACGCCCGTTCCCTGGTGAAGCGACGGCCTCGGTGGGCTGCTCACTCAGCCCACCTGTCGTGGCGCATGCGCAACAGCCCACTCCAGCGAGCCTGGTTGCTGACCGGACTCGGCATACTCGACCACCGCGCGCAACGCAGCTCCGGGCGTCACCAGCGCCTCATCCCCTGGGACCGACACGGCTTTGTCGTACGGCGACTGGCCCACCACGAGCGGGCGTGGATGCGCGGGTATCCCGGGCTCCCGCGCGAGCGCGCCGGTCGGCACCCACAGCAGACGGGCCCGCCCCTCATTGATGTCGATGTCCACGCGCAGCGGTGCCGCAGACTCACCTGCCTCGGTCGCGCCGAAGAAGACACTGACACCGCGCCCGCCGTGCGGGTAGTAGCGACCCCACGCGTCCTCCAACGCTTCCTGCGCCTCGGCAGGATCGGCGATCTCCCACGAGTCCATGGACCACCACGCCGTGCAGGTCACCGTGTCCCCTTTCCATTGCCGACATAACTGCGGAAGAACGCTGTCTGCTGTCCGGGTTGTGCGACGTACACGTGGAGTAGGGAGCCATCAGGAAGCAGGCTACTGAGTTGTGCGTCACAGCCAAGCTCTCCTGGACAGGGCTCCCGGTTGACGACCAGGACGACCTCCCGGGGTGCATCCGACTCCCGCATCCTCGCCGCCGTGTGCCCCTCCACGTGGGTCAATGCCACATCCAGCTGGCTGAACAGCGGGAGTCGCGCGTCACCCACCCGCTGACGTGACAATGTCCGCGCGTTGGCGACACCCCGAAATCCGCCGCGCCTGCCGTTGGTGAGCGGTGCCGACGGATCGTGCAGCGCAGCACCGTCACGGGCACAGGCGATCCCGGCGACCTTCGACCCGCCCGGCGGCGGACTCAGCGCCAGCCCGAACCTCTCCACGTACGACGGAACGGGAGCGTGTCGTCCCACCGGCTCTGCGTGGGCGGCCGGTACGGACGCCCCAGCTGACCTCTGCCCCTCGCCGAGGGGTGACGTACCAAGGCCGCCACCCCCTACCGTTTTCCCAGGTTCCGTGCCTTCTCAATCGCCTCCTCAGCGGCGACCTTCGACGCCGAGGTCTGCTTCCACGCCTTGGTGATGTGCCCACTGGAGACGGCGTTGATCATCGAGACGATGTCACCGGCGCTGCGGCCCAGTACGTGGTTGACCGAGGCCGCCGCCCTGGTCAGGTGCTGCTTGGCCTGCGCCAGATCACCGGTGACCTCGCCCGCTCCGTCCATGACCGGGCTGAGACAACCGATCACCTCGTCGGTGGTCGACTGTTCGCCCACCGTCTGGGCGAGCGCTTTCTGCTTCTCGACCCTCCCGCCGGCCGCCGAGGCCGCATCGTGTGCCGACCGCAGAGAATCCTGCGGTCGACGAAGCTGGCCGGCCACCCCCGCCATTCCGGACCCGACTGCCCTGCGCTGTGCCTCCTCGATCGCGCTCTGCGCGGCGGCGATCCCCTTCTGCGCATCCTCCAGGTGCGACTCGACCGTGCCGAGAGACTTCGCGACCTGACCTGCCCCGTCCGCATTCACCATCGGAGCGTCTCCTCGTCGTCATGACGCCGTGGATACTTTGCGCACCGTCGACTCGTACACAGTGTGAATGCTGATCGGATTCTGAGCCCTCATAGTGCCGAAATCCGACAAATTGAAATGAGCTCAGGTGACAGCCTTCGTCGGCCCGGAAAGTTTGAAGGTTTGTCGGTTCGT
>CAWFFM010000010.1:0-229144 GCA_963815125.1 uncultured Actinomycetota bacterium | reverse complement strand
AGGGTGGCGGCGTGGACGCTGCGGACCGTGATGAGGAGGCCCTGACCGGGGGGAACGCCTCCGCGAGTGTGGTGCGTATCGGGGACACGGTACGCAAGCCGTGGCTGCCGACCACGGAACTCACCGTTGCGTACATGCGCGCGCTGCGCGGTCGGGGCATCGACCTGCCCGAGCCGCGGGGCCGGGACGAGCAGGGGCGGCTCGTACTGGAGTACGTCCCGGGCGAGCTCGCGATGCACCGCGGTCCCCTGGACGCTCCGCTGCTGCACCGAGTCGGGGCCCTCGTCCGCGCCGTCCACGACGCGAGCGTCGGGCTGCCTGTACCGGAGACGTGGCAGGTGCTCATCCCTGCCGATCGACCGGACCTGTTGTGCCACAACGACCTCGCGACCTGGAACCTCATCATCGACGGCGACCGGCTCGTGTTCATCGACTGGGACGGAGTCCGGACCGAGTACGCGGCTGTGGGACCTCGCGTACGCCGCTGTCTCGTTCGGTCACCTGTTCGCCGGCGAGGACCCCGACGGAGGCGGCGGGCCGGCTTGCCGCGTTCCTCGACGGCTACGACGCCGATCGACCTGCTCCGCTCCGCGCTGCCGACGACGATGGCGCGGCGTGCACGCGCCATGTACGACCTGCTCCGCCGTTCGCACGAAACGGGCCGGGAGCCGTGGGCATCGATGTACGTCGAGGGACATGGCGAGCACTGGCACGACACCGCTGCGTACATCACCCGGCATGAGCAGACCTGGAGCCGGGCACTCACCTGACGGGAGCATCAGTCGGACACTGGAGCCGCCCGTATATCGGCTGACGCAGATTGCCTGCGTATCAACGGGAGCGCAGCAGCCACAGTTCCGACCAGCCCAGTCCGTACCGGCGTAGACATGTCCGCAGATTGGCCAGAGTCTCCGGATGGCGCAGCTGCTCCAACGGTTCGGCGAAGTCCTGATCTGTCGGCCGTTGCATCGGGTAGCCGTACGTACGGAGGAACAGCAGGATCACCAGGTGGAAGGCCACCAGGCGATCCCATCGCAGTCGCGGCTCGTCCGGGTCGAGACCGTCGAAGAATCGCCACACCTGCCAGCATGGCGACCTGTCCGGCAGACCTGCTCTGAACGCGGGGAACGCGTCCTGTTCGGCTGCGATCGCCTCGTCCGCGATCGCCCGGAGCACATCGGCGAAGAAGTGGTCCCTGGCGTGGTAGTGATCCCCGGGCAGACCGTCGAAGAGCGAGACGTCGGTCATGGCCCACCGCAGGAGTTTGCAGTAGGTGACGAACCTGAAATCCGACGGTTCCACCACCCGCGGGTCCACGTGCAGTGCCCGTACCTCGAACTTTCGGACCGTCCTGATCACGTACAGGAATCGTTGAACCGTGGTGTCGATGTAGTGCGAACCGTTCCGGTAGCGTCCGTCGACAGCGAGCCAGGAGCGGTTCTCCTGCCCCCGGTACATGTTGCGCATCCGGTGGTCGAAAGTCTCGGCGGCCTCCAGCAGCGGGCCGAGATGCTCCCCGATGACTTCCTTGATGGCCTTCAGCCGCTCCTGCCGGTACTGGGTCCGGATCTGCCCCCGGTAGAGGGCGCGGTCAGCGAGGAAGCGCAGCGGCTGGGCAAGGATCGTGGTGACCAGCGCGACCGCTGCCGCGATCACCGCCGCCACCACGGCGACCGGCCAGCCTCCCGGCGTCATCGGTACCGTCTCCTCCTCATGTCATGGGTGGCCACCTGTACGAACACTGCGTCCACAGCATGTTGGGATCTGGTTCTCCGGCGAGGAATCGGTGCCGGTGGCCGCCCGGTCCGGACTCCACGGGCACAGTATTGCCCATACCGGCGAGCACGATCTGGCGCAGAAATCAGCCGCTCTCGGTAGCGACATCGGGGCACTCTGACTGTGTGCCTTGGACCGTGCCTGATGTCGAGCGCGTCGACGAGCCGTTCGTCGGCGCCGAGCTGCCGACGCTGGTCGGGTTCCTGGAGTGGGAGCGGCGCACGCTGCTGTACAGGTGCGCCGGGCTGACCGGCGAGCAGTTGGCGCAGCGGTCGGCGCCGCCCTCGGCTCTGTCGCTGCTGGGTCTGATCCGGCACGTGACCGAGGTGGAACGGACCTGGTTCAGGTGCCGGTTCGCCGGCGAGGACGTCTCCCCCGTGTACGCCCGCGACGATTGTCCGGACGCTGCGTTCACCGAAGTCGATCCGGACCGCGCAGAGGCGGACCATCAGCGGCTGCTCGCCGAGTGGGACGCCTGCCGCGCCGCGGTGGCCGCAGCCAGCCTGGACGACAGATTCGAGCACCCCCGCTGGGGCGCCATGTCCCTGCGCTGGTTGTACGTCCACCTGATCCGCGAGTACGCCGGCCACAAGGGCCACGCCGACCTGCTCCGTGAACGCATCGACGGGGTCACGTTCGACTGAGCCCGGCGCCGCAACGCAGTTCCCGGGCCAGGTCACGGTCGGATCCGCTGAACCGTCGGTGCGGGGCGGTACGGTGGCCGGCAGCACCGCAACGGTGTCCGGCGCGGGCCGTACCGCCAGGGTCCGGTGATGTGAGAGGCGCGACGTGACAGACGCTCTGGCGGAACTGGTCCGGTCGAATGCGTGGATGATGCGGGTACTGGCGACGGTACGCGACGCGCAGGTGCCCGACGCCTGGGTCGGCGCGGGCGCGCTGCGTGACCTCGTGTGGGGCGAGCGGTACGGGTCCGGTTTCTCGCCCGAGCAGGTACGTGACGTCGACGTGGTGTACTTCGACCCGCACGATCTGAGCCGGGCCAACGACGACCGGATCACCGGGCGGCTGCAGAGAATCTGGCCGGAAGTGCCGTGGGAGGCGCGCAACCAGGCGGCGGTGCACACGTGGTACCCGGGCAAGTTCGGCGGTGGCCCCGTCGAGCCGCTGACCTCCATCGCCGACGCGATAGCGACCTGGCCCGAAACCGCCACCGCCGTCGCCGTACGGCTCTCCGCCGATGGTGAGGTGCAGATCTGCGCTCCGTACGGCTTGGCCGACCTGCTCGAAGGAGTCTGGCGGCGCAACCCGCGACGCGTCAGCATCGAGCGGTCCATGGCCAGACTCGCCCGCCATCGGCCCGAACATCGCTGGCCCGGGGTCACCGTCATCCCACCGGCGTGAAAGGGAACTGAGGTTGGCAGAGGGTGGCCGCTGATCGCGGGGCCTACGTCTGGTCCAGGGCGGCGAGGACGGCGGTGATGGTGGATACGTCGGGCAGGTTGCGGTACACCTCGTCGCGTTTGGCGATGAGGACCACGTACACGACCAGGACGCCATCCTCGATCGCATAGACGATGCGCCAGTCCCCGACCCGGATCCGCCACAGGCCGGGATGTCCAGCCAGCTGAAGGCAGCCCGACGGGCGAGGGTCGGTGGCGAGCGCATCGATCGCGGCTCTGATCCGTCGTGCCAGGACGCGGTTCGACTGGGCGATCTTGCGGAACTGTTTAGCTGCGGTGCGGCCGTACTCGATCCGGTAGGTCACAGGCCGAGCTCGCGGTACAGATCGTCGGCGGAAACACGTTCGTGGTCACGGTCAGTGTCGATCGCCTCCTGGGCCAACTGACCGAGCTTGGCGTTCTCCAGGATTTCGAGGGCTCGTTCGGCCAGCTTCCACCGTTCGGCGGGCACGACGGCGACGACCGGAGACTCGTGGCCGCGGCGGGAGACGAGGGTCACCTCCCCGGCGAACTGAGCGCGGCCGAGCACGTTGGTCCAGTGGGCGCGGGCCTCGCTGCTGGACAGGACGGGCGGGTCATGGATCGCGTCGGCACTCATGCCTCCATCGTACGAGTTGGCAACTCGTACGAAAAGACAATTCACCCGAATGGACGACTAATCGAGGTCTCGCCCCTTCAGACAGAGCTGCTCATGTCCGGACATGTACCGAGGAGGCCCGCCCGCCGAACGGGACGGGCCTCCGACAGCGTGACCTCAGGAGCGGTACGGCCTCAGGAGCAGCGGGTGCCGCCCCAGGCCAGCCAGTGCTTGTGGTTCTGTGCGGCAGCGTAGAAGCGACCGATCCCGCCGTAGTTCCCCTGGACTCCCCGCTTGTAGCTGCCGGTGCCCCAGATCCGCAGCCGGTACCTGTGGTGCGGGTTCAGGCTCCAGGACTTCGTGGCCATGCCACCCCGATTGCTGCGGGAGCCGTGCGTGTACGCGAAGATCGTCTGGTGGGCCCATGTGCCTGCCGTGCAGTCCCGCAGTTGCACCCTCATCTGTCCCTCGTTGAGGCGACCGACGGCGCTCCACTGGAAATCGACCTTCGCCGTACGAGAACTCTGGCGGAAATAGCAACCGACGCCGGTGATCTCCTTGGAGGTGAGGACCTCCTTGCTGCCCCTGCCGACCGTGACACCGATGTACGAGTACCTGGCGACGGCCTGGTTGCTGCAGCCGCCGGGCGGCGGCGGGACGTACGTCGCGCTCGCCGGCGCGGACATGGCGGCGGTACCGCCGAGCGAGGCGATCGCGAGAGTGGCGGCCGCCAACGCGGCCTTTCTGATCCGCATGTCGTTCCCCTCCAGATGATCGGAAAGTGCGCCGTACCGACGGCCAGTGGCCGCGGCCGATCGGTACGGCGACTCCTACGCTCGCAGCGCAGCCCGGTCAGAACCTGGACAGAACATGTACGCGCTGGTCCGACAGGCCGATCCGAAGGACCTCCTTACAGGTACCCCGTAGCGTCGTCGTTCCAGCCGTCCGGCAGGCGGGGGATGGCCCAGGCGGGGTCGGGGCGGAAGTCACAGTGGGTGCCGTCGAACGGGTACCGACCGGCGCGCGCTAACTCGGCCAGGCGTTCTGTGGTGGCGCGGATGTCCGCTGCCTCGACGGCGTTCCAGTACCACGGGTGTCCGGTACGGGCGACGAACTCCGCCTCGTCCTTCCAGGACACGTTGCGCTGTGGGTCGACGACACGATGATCGACAGGTCAATAACATACGACTCGTTCGTGGGAAGATCCGAACCAGCGGCGACCGTCGAGTCGGAGGCATTGCTCGGACCTTGAGGCGGCGCGATGTCGACATCGTAACCTTCTCGTTCGGGCGATCAGCGGCTTCGGCGGTCAGAGCGAGGCGGTGCTGGGCCGCTGGTCGGACATCCTGGCCTGCGGGAGCAGCTGTACCTCAGCACCAAGGTCGGCGCTCAGCCGCTGGCCCCGGGCGGGTTTCCACACAATCTGGAGGGCCTTTCACGCGTGCCATCAACGAATCCGTACAAGGCAGTTTGCAGCGGCTGGGCACCGAACAGCATCGACCTCTACTGGGCACATGTCGAGGACCGCTCGGTGCCCTTGGAGGACATGATGGCCGCATTCGCCTCGCTCATCGAGAACGGCACTGTCGGCCGGGTCGGCTGCTCGAACTGGCCGACCTGGCGTGTCGAGCAGGCCCGCCGGGCCGCCCGTGACTGGCAGGGCTTCACCGCGCTCCAGCTCATGCACAGCTACCTGCAACCCCGCCCCGGCGTTCCAGTGTCGTGGCAGCCTGCCCGCTTCGGGTGGGTCACCGACCAGACACTTGACTACGTCGACGCCCGACAGCTTGTCAGCCTCCGCAAGCCGGAGCGTCGTCGTCGGCCGAGAGCTGGTTGTACGGAGGCCCTACGGTGGTTGCCAGCCCGCAGCCGCCGACCGCTGACAGAGGGATCCGAATGAGCGACGCCGTAGCACCACCACCGGCCGCCGAGGTACCGAGCGTGCCGACCTCCCGGGTGATCTGTGCCGGCCTGGCTGTTGTCTGTGCGGTCATGGTGCTGGTTCTGCTGCAGCTCAAGCCGAGAGTGGCGGTCTCCGACGAATCTGGCGGACCATCGTCGGAGCATGCCATCTGTTCATCGGTATGGACAACTGGTGGTTACCTCTTCACTGGTGGGGACGCCGACTGGGAGAACGGCCTCACCGCAGACTCCGACGGCTACTCGGCGAGCCCGCAAGAAGAGAGCTCCACCGAGGCCAAATGTGATCGGCTGCGCACGCGGTACACCGCGGAGTCGACGCTGTTGATCGTTCCTATGCTCTGGCTGGCGTGGCTCGCTTTTCGTCGACGCAGCTACGACGGTGAGCTGGCGGAGCTTTCCCGCGAGGTTGCCAAGCTGCGACCGCTCGAGGACGAAGTGAAAGAACTTCGGCGCCGTCTGGGCGAATGACAACTATCTCAGCCGACACTGCTCCGATCTCCTCGATAATGGGCGGCATGACGCGGTACAGCGAGGTGCTCGGTCCGTTGCGGGAGGCGTACGACGCGCGGGCGGAGTGGCGTGACGGCGTCGTCAAGGAGCCGTGGAAAGCTGGTGGAGCGGCAGGGATTCCGGGACCGGCTGGCGCCGGGCGCGCGGCTGCTGGAGATCGGTGCCGGCACCGGGCAGGACAGCGCCTACTTCCAGCAGGAGGGCTTCGCTGTCGTCGCGGTCGACCTGTCGCCGCAGATGGTGGAGCACTGCCGGGCCAAGGGCATCGAGGCCCACGCGATGGACTTCCTGCACCTGGATTTCCCGGCCGGCTCGTTCGACGCGGTGTACGCGATGAACTGCCTGCTGCACGTGCCCAACCGCGACTTGCCGGCGGTCCTGGCGGCCATCCTTACGGTGCTGCGTCCCGGCGGGTTGTTCTTCCTCGGCGTACACGGCGGGAAGGACAGCGCCGAGGGTCCCGTCGACGGCGACGAGCACGTACCGCCGCGCTTCTTCTCGCTGCGTACCGACGAGCAGCTGCTCGACTTCGCCACCAGCGCAGGGTTTGAGGTGGTGGACTTCCACCCGGCCAACGTGCGCGGTGACCGATGGTTCCAGTCGTCGACCCTGCGTCGCCCCGACTCCGTGGGATGATCTCGGGATGGCCACGTACGAAGTCGCGATCGTGCTCCTCGTCGACGCCTCGGGCGCGGTGCTGATGCAGCATCGCGACGAGTTTGCGCCGGTGGGGGCCAATCTGTGGAGTCTGCCGGGCGGCCGGATCGAGGCCGGGGAGACGCCTGTGGAGGCCGCGCACCGGGAGCTGCTGGAGGAGACCGCGCTGACGGTCGACAAGCTGCAGCCGTTGTGGAGCGGTCCCCGGCCGTACGAGGAAGGCTTCCCGCACACGGTGACGATCCACGTCTTCCACAGCGCCACCACCGCGCGGCAGGACGACGTGGTGTGCGGCGAGGGACGCGCCATGCTGTTCATCCCCCGCGACGAGCTGTTCAACCGTGAGCTGGTGGCAACGACGGCACAGATCCTGTCGCATCACCTGCCCGCCATCGAACCCACAGCCTGATGTTCAATCACGCGCCTGAGGGTTATCAGTGCCGGTTTTGCGGCGTACTGGCCGGGGTCGACAATCCGCGGAACACGCAGGGCGACCTCGTCTGGCGTACCGACCGGGCCGCGGCGCTGATCTCGCCGCAGTGGTGGCCCAACAACCACGGGCACGTGCTGGTCATCCCGACCTCTCATCACGAGAACCTGTACGACCTGCCCGACGACGACGGCCACGCCATCTTCGACCTGGTCCGGCGGGTCGCGATCGCGATGCGGCACACGTACGGCTGCGACGGCATCTCCACCCGGCAACACAACGAACCGGCCGGGTACCAGCACGTGTGGCACTTCCACCAGCACGTGTTCCCCCGCTACCACGGCGACGAGCTGTACCACTCGGCGATCGAGGACCAGATGGCGCCCGTCGAGCAGCGCCGGCCGTACGCGCGGAAGCTCCACAGCTACCTCGACGCGAACCCGCCCGCGTGACCGTGTCGCCGGGTGGCAGTGACAATGTTGCGATGCCGGAACCCGATCCTGTACCTGCGCGCGGGCCGGATGCGGGCAGCTGGCTGGCGGACGCCCGGAGCTCGTACGACATGGTCGCGGTCAGCTACGCCGACTTCGTGCGCGACAGCCTGGCCGGAAACCGGTACATGCGAACGGCTCTGGCGTTGTTCGCCGACATGGTGCATGCGGCCGGCGGCGGACCGGTGGCCGACGTGGGTTGCGGGCCGGGCCACGTCACCGCCCACCTGCGGGAGCTGGGTGTCGACGCCTTCGGCATCGACCTGTCACCCGGGATGATCGACGTGGCGCGGCGCGACCACCCCGACCTACGGTTCGAGGTCGGTTCGATGACGGACCTGCAGCTCGCCGACGCCGCAGTGACCGGCCTGCTCGCCTGGTGGTCGCTGATCCACATCCCGGACGACGAGGTTCCCACGGTCCTCGACCACTTCCGGCGCGCGTTGCGTCCGGGTGGACCGCTGCTGCTCGGGTTCCACGTCGGCAACGGTTCCCGGCTGAAGACGGAGGGCTACGGCGGCCACCCGATGAAGGTCCAGGTACACCGCCGCCAACCCGACCAGGTGGCCGCCTGGCTACACGGCGCGGGATTCACAGTCGAGGCCCAACTGCTGCTCGACCCCGGGGCGAACGTTCCAGGGGCGGTCCTGTTCGCCCACCGTCAGCAGTGATGGCATGAACTTGAGCAAGTTCCGATGACCGGGGCGCAGGATGAGTGTCGTGAACGATGACCTTGGACAGGAACGGCCGGTGCTGGCGGCCACGGTTCATGACCCGGACGGCCACTATCTGGCCGGCCTGACCCGCCTGGCTGCCGTACTGCGTAAGACATTCGCCGGGTTTGGTGTCCTCGCCACCAACGAGACGGCGCCAGAGGTGGTGGCGTGTCTCGAACACGAGCTGGGTGCGGCGATCATTCGGGCCGCCGCAGACCCGTCAAGTATCGGGAAGCATCGGCGACAGGCCGTACGCCTGGCGTCGACACTGGACCCGACACTCGTGCTGTACTCCGATCTCGACCATGTGCTGCGGTGGATCGAGGTGGACCCCGACGAACTGCAACGCCACCTCATGCCTCTGCCGGCCGACTTCGTGGTGATCGGCCGCTCGAACACCGCGATGGAGGCCTGCCCCAGACGACTGCGTGATACCGAGGCGATCGTCAACCACATCTACCGCCTCGCCACCGGCCGGGACTGGGACCTGATGTTCGCCGTACGCGCAATGTCACCGCAGGCAGCGGCGGCCATCGTCGAGTACTCCCGCGAGGACAGCATCGCCAACGACGTCGAGTGGCCCTCGGTCGCCGAACAGACGGGCCTGACCATCGACTACCGGGCGGCCGACGGGCTCTCCTACCGCGTCACCCAGGACTTCGAGGCCGAGGCTGACGCCCATGACGACGACCCGGCGGCGTGGATAGCCCGGGTCGAGATCGCCCACCTGGCGGCGAGCGCATTCAAGCGGACCCTAGGTCAGCACCCCGAGGGCAGTGGATCAACGGCCAGCTCCTGCTGAGCAACGGCGGCTTCGCCTGACCAGTCCCGCGAGACTGATGGGGCTCCACGCCCTCATGTCAGTTACCGGTTGAGCTCTTTCCAACGCGCTGTCACGATGCGGGGGTGCAGCCCGCTGATTTCTACACCGGTATCGTCGCCGAGATCTATGAGCCGTTGAAATCCGTTCGGCCGGACCCGGACTTCTACGCATGCTTCATCGAGGAGTACGGGGAACCTGCCCTGGAACTGGGCTGCGGTGACGGTGATCCTCTGCTCGACCTCCGCCGGCGAGGTCTGGACGTCGAGGGTGTCGATTCCTCAGCGGACATGCTCGACCTGTGTCGCCGCAGGGCCGCCGCGGCAGATCTGACCGTCACGGTGTACCACCAGCGGATGGAGAAGCTGAGCCTGGCCCGGCGCTACCAGTCGATCTTTCTCGCTGGGCCCACCTTCACGCTGCTCCCCAACGACCGTACCGCCCTGCGCGCCCTTCGCCGCATTCGAGCTCACCTCGATCCCCGCGGTACCGCCATGATCCCTCTGTTCATCCCTACGGCTACGCCGACAGCTGAGTTCGGCCGCACCCAGGAAACGAAAACAGAGGACGGTCCGCTGCTCCGCATCTGCATTCTGGGCGAAGAACGGAAAGAGTCGGCCCGCACACAGGTCACCATGCTGCGCTACGAACGGCCCCCGAACCTCCGGAAGAGGTCGGAGACCAGCTGTCCGCGCACGCCGGAGTCGGGATCAACGACGAAGAGCGCCGGACGAGCCAGCAATCTTGTCATCCGGAAAGCCTAGTCCGCCGATGGCCGATCGTCCGCACGCATCGGACTGACATGATCGCGTGATGGCGCCCATCACCACAGCCCGGCTGGTCCTTCGCGACGCCGTCGAACGCGACCGCAGCGGGCTCATCGAACTGCTCTGCGATCCGCGCGCGCAAGCTCACATCGGCGGCCCCAGGTCACCGGAAGAGGCCGCAGCGGGCCTGCCCACCGTCCTGCACGGAGACCGACCGCAGAGCGTTCGCGACGCGGAACTGCCGTTCCCGCAAGCGAAGTACATCGTCGCCGATCGTACGACCGACCAGTTCATGGGCTACGTGTTCCTCACCCGGCGCAGCCCGGAGCTGCCACACCACATCCGGCCCGAGGGCAACGAGCTCGAACTGGCCTACGCCCTGCTGCCCACCTTCTGGGGGAACGGCCATGCAGAGGAAGCAAGCCGGGCGCTACTGGAAACGACCGCGATCCACCATCACGAGGACGAACCGATCCTCGTACTCACCCAGTCCGGCAACGCCCGTTCCATCGCTCTGATCACCAAGCTGGGCTTCGTCGAACGCGAACAGTTCGAGGACTGGGGTGCCCTGCAGACCCTCGCCGTCGCCCAACTCAGCACATTCCGGGCCGGGCCGTCTGCCGATGCCCGCTGAGCCCAGGATCCGGCCATCGACGGCTTCCTGCTCGTAGCAGCACAGGCCGCCCGGGAAGCCGGCGACAAGGACATGCAAGTCTTACCCGATGCGCGGACATCCCCACCCCAACCTCAAGCCGGTACGCCACCTCGGTGTGCTGCTGGGCGCGGTCACCCTGCTCACCGCCTGCACGTCCAGCGGCGACGGACCGGCACCAGGCCCCGCCCGGACCTCTGCCGGGGTACCGACCACCTGTCCCGGCGGTGTCGAGATCACGGCCGGTACGGTCGACGCCGCGCTGGGTCTGCGGGCGCTCGGCATCGAGTTGCGCAACTGCGGCACGGTGCCGTACCGGGTGGAGGGCTTTCCGGTCATCCGCCCGCTGGACGAGCATCATCGAGCGCTCGATGTCAAGGTGGGTAACGGATCCGCGCCGGTCAGTGCACCGGACAGCTACGACATACCGCCCCGGCCGGTGACGCTGCAGCCCGGCGAGGTTGCGCAGGCCAGGGTGCTGTGGCGCAACACCGTGACCGACGCGAACCAGCCGGCCACGACCGGTACGTACCTGCAGATCGCACCAGCGCCAGGGAAACCCGCGCAACTCGTCGCACCGGACGGCGGGATCGACCTCGGTACGACCGGTCGGCTGGCGGTCAACGCCTGGCGGTCGTCTGCTCCCGCAACGCCCACATCCCCGACCTCGTCCGGCCCCCACGCCGACCCGGCCGGATGACCATCTACGTCAGTCCCGTGCATCCACGGTCACCAGGGTGCGCACGGTGACTGGCGCAGGTGTCGGCGATCTTCCGCGACTGGCTGCGTACACGGCCGGACAGCCGATACGTTGACGAAACGGGGTGATGCGCGGGAAGGCGACCTGTCCTCAGCGAACGGAGCAAGACGGTCGCGCGCAAGACAGTCGCGCGCAAGACAGTGACGGCCCCGAAACAGCGGCGCCCCAAGAAAAGAAGGAACACCACTCCTTCCCACTTTAATTTATATCGGACCCCGGGGCTTGCGGCAAGACCTGGGTAATGCCGCAGAATCAGCGGCCGAAAGCCAGAACCTGCGGAAATGGGAGTCACGAAGTGCGAGTGTTGTTGACGTCGTGGGGGTCGCGCGGAGATGTCGAGCCGCTGGCGGGACTGGCGGTGGAGTTGCAGAAACTCGGCGCCGAGGTGCGGATGGCCGTGCCCCCGGACGACGATTTCGTCGAGTTGCTGGCGCGGGCCGGCGTACCGCACATACCACTCGGCCCGTCGGTGCTGTCCGTAGTGGCCGCCCCGAAGCCACCGGATGCCAAGGCGGCGTTCCAGCTCGCTCCCCAGCTGGTCGCCGCGCGGTTCGAAACGCTCAGCGCCGCAGCCGAAGGATGTGACGTACTGCTGGCGACCGGCCTGTTGCCGGCCGGTGCCCGCGACGTGGCCGACAAGCTGGGCATCCCGTACGTGCTCGCCTGCTTCCAGGTCTTCGGACTGCCCTCGCAGCACCGTCCCCCGGGGAAGCGGCCGGGCACCCAGTCCCCGGAGGGCGAGACCGACAACAGGGTGCTGTGGAAGCAGGACGCCCAGCGGGTGAACGACCTGTACGGCGCCGCGGTCAACAGCCACCGCGCCGAGATCGGCCTGCCACCGCTCGACAACGTCCGGGACTATGTGTTCACCGAGCAGCCGTGGGTGGCGGCGGATGAGACGCTGTGCCAGGCGAAGGGCATGACGGACCTCGACGTCGTACAGACCGGGGCGTGGATCCTGCCCGACGACCGTCCTCTCCCGGAAGGGCTGGACGAATTCCTGGACGCCGGTGAACCACCGGTGTACCTGGGGCTCGGCAGCATGGCCTCGTTCGCTCCGAAGGACGTCGCGCAGGTGACCACCGAGGTATGCCGCGCACAGGGCCGCCGGATCGTACTGGCCCGCGGCTGGGCCGGCCTGGCCCCGATCGACGACGCCGACGACTGCTTCGTCGTCGGCGAGGTCAACCATCAGGCACTGTTCCGGCGGGTGGCCGCCGTCGTGCACCACGGCGGCGCGGGTACCACGGCGACGGCGGCCGCGGCCGGCGTGCCCCAGGTGGTGGTCCCACAGATCGCGGACCAGCCCTACTGGGCCTCCCGGGTGGCCGAACTGGGCATCGGCTCAGCGCACGAAGGCCGTACGCCGACCTTCGACTCGCTGTCCGCCGCACTCGGTACGGCCCTGACCCCGGAGATCCAGGCACGGGCGAAGGCTGTGGCCGGCATGATCCGTACCGACGGGGCAGCGGTGGCCGCGAAACGGCTGCTTGAGCTGGCCGACCGGGAAGAGTCGTCCGTGTCCTCGTGAGCCCTGCGGGGTGATCGCCGACGGGCGTCGATCCAGCGCCCGACGCCCGTCAGGCGAAGCCGCCGTTGCTCAGCAGGAGCTGGCCGTTGATCCACTGCCCTCGGGGTGAGCACAGGAAGTCCACGAGGTTCGCGGTGTCCTGGGGAGTGCCGAGACGGCCGAGTGGTGTCTGGCGGATGCCGCTGGCGCGTATCTCGTCGGTCATCCAGCCGGTGTCGATGGGTCCGGGGTTGATGACGTTGGAACTGACACCCAGGTGGGCGAGTTCCTGAGCTGCGGCCAGGGTGATGCGGTCCAGGGCGCCCTTGCTGGCACCGTAGGGCAGGTTGCCGACCGTGTGATCGCTGGTGAGGGCGAGGATCCGGCCGGTACCGGGGGTGGCGCGGAAGCGGCGCCCGTACTCGCGGATCAGCAGCCAGGTGGCGCGGGCGTTGACGGCGAAGTGCCGGTCGAAGCTTTCCACGGTGGTGTCGAGCAGTCCGGAGTTGACCGACTCGCAGTGGCACATCACCAGGGCGGTGACGGTCCCCAGCCGACGTTCGGCCTCGTCGAAGATCCGTTCCGGGGCGTCGGGGTCGGCAAGGTCGGCCTCGATCGCCGCGGTCGCCACGCCCAGGTCGGCCAGGGCCTCCTGGTTCGCGGTGGTCGCGTTCGGCTCGACGCCCCAGGGCATGCGCGTGTCGTACGCGGTCCAGTAGGTGAACGCGATGTCCCAGCCCGATGCCGCCAGCTGCCGGGCGATACCCGCGCCGATGTTGCCGGTACGGCCCACCCCGGTGACCAGCGCGACCGGGCCGGGCGTACGACGGTTGGTCTGCTTCTGCGGGGTTGTCATAGGGGGATTGTCGAGACCGCCCGGGCGCCCGGCAACGGCATTTTGCTGTCGTCGCCCTATCGGGGTGTCAGCACACAGAATTCGTTGCCGTCAGGGTCTGCCATCATGATCCGGCCGTCCTCGGCAGTGTCGATCCGCTTCGCACCGAGGGAGACGAGGCGGTCGACCTCCGTCTGCTGGTCATCACCGACGGGTGGGGCGAGGTCGAAGTGCAGCCGGTTCTTCCCGGGCCTCGGCATCAGTGGCGGGCCGCCCCAGGTGATCTTCGGACCGCCGTGCGGCGAACGGATCGCGGTCTCCTCGTCCTGGTCCCAGACCAGTGGCCAGCCCAGCGCACGGCTCCAGAAGTACCCGACCTCCTGCGTACCGTCGCTTGCGAGGGCTCCGACGAATCCGCAGTCGGCGAGGAAGTTGTTGCCGGCCGGGATGACGCAGAACTCGTTGCCCTCCGGGTCGCCGAGCACCACATGGTCCTCGTCCGGTCGCTGACCGACGTCGACGTGCCGGCCACCGAGTTCCAGCGCCTTCGCGACCGTCTGCTGCTGTCCGTCCAGCGACGTACTCGTCAGATCGAAGTGCATCAGGTTCTGGCTGACCTTCTGCTCCTCGGTCGGCAGGAAGCGGATCCGGAACCCGGTGTCGTCGGTGGGCAGGATGGCGATGCCGTCCTCAGGTCCCTCGGCCAGCTTCCAGCCCAGCAGGTCGGCCCAGAAGCGCGCGATCCGGGGCGGGTCGTTCGCATCGATGCAGAGTGCGAAGAGGTGAGCAGTCATCCCGGATCTCCGATCTGCTGACGCACAACCGCGCCCCTGTCATGAGGAGGGCAACGCTAGGACGCGCCGGCCTGCGCCGCAACGCGATTTGGGTCGGCCATCGGCGCCCGGAGCCTGACGCCTGCTCAGCGCTCGCCGGGTTCGGCGCGCAGCCGCTCGTACAGATGAAGATTCTGCTGGCTGATCCGCGACAGTGGCGCCGGCAGCGAGCCCGGATCGAACCAACCGAGGTCGGTGCACTTGTCCGGTTCCCGGATGTGCGGCGTACCGGCTGTCAGCGTGGCGAGGTACGTTGCGGAGATCCAGTGCTGATGCTCCGCCGGCAACAGGTGGTCGAACACCCCGAGCAGCCCGGTGACCCGTACCTCGATCCCGTATTCCTCCCGCAGTTCACGTACGACCGCGTCGGTGAGACGCTCGCCGTAGGTGACCATGCCGCCGGGGAACTCCCAGGTGCCCACCTCGTTGCGGGCCGCCGGGCCCCGTCTGGCCAGCAGCAGTCGGCCCCGGGTGTCGGTGACAAGCGCGCCGACCCCCACGCCGATGTAGTCGCGGCCGGGCACCGGATTCTCTGCGGGTTCCTCCACGCCGACCACACTGCCATCTCCGAACCGGTCAGTGCATCGCCGGCAGGAGCAGGACCTCGGCGTACACCCACACGAAGCCGATGGAGCTGGCGATGAACAGCAGGATGTACGTCTCGTACCAGCGGACGAAGTTGCCGATCCGCGGTGGGCGACGGAACCCGGGGTAGACGATCTCGTCGGCGAGTTCGCACTCCTCACGTCGGTAGTCGATCCAGTTGAGGACACCGACGACGATGAGCAGCATGGTGAACGCCGCCACCAGCGTGACCAACCACAGCAGCGCGACGATGGCCAGCCGGGCGGTCCTGACGTCGATACCCCACCCCTGGTATCCGACGAACAGCGCCAGCCCGGCGCCGACCAAGGTCGTGGCGAGGGTCTGGTACAGCGCGAGGAACTTGTAGACGTTCTCGTTGAGGGTGTGCAGCTGCTGCAGGATGTACTTGTACCGCTCCAGTTGCACGCCGTCGATCCGGGCCGACGCCGGGCGGGGGCGGCCAACCCGGACCGTGTGCCGCGGGGCCGGCAGCAATCCACGGGGCCGTGGCGGCTTGCGGTTCACCGACGACCATGCAGTGCGGCGACGGCGGGACTCATGCGCGAGATCGTACCGGAATCTGCCTCTGTGGCATCGTTCGCGACGTGTCCCGGCCGGCCCGGAGCTCTGAGGGAACCTGGACAGGCCGGACAACTTGCCTCGCTCTTCTACGCTGCGCCGGTCTCATCCACAGCGGCAAAGGACACATCCAGATGACCTACCCACCCAGTCACTCGCCGTCCGGCAACCCCAGCGAGACTCCGGACTGGGAATCGCAGGGCCAGCCATACGATGCAGCACCCGGGCAACCCCCGACGAGCGCGAAACTGAGCGGCTACGCCGTCGCCAGCCTCATCTTCGGCCTGACCGGGTGCCTCTCCCTCTTCGGGATCATCCTCGGCGTCTCCGCGCTCCGCCAGATCAAACGGGACGGTGAGCGCGGCCGTGGACTCGCGATCGCCGGAATCGTGCTGGGTGCCGTGTTCAACGGAACCGCGGCGATCCTCACGCTCATCTCGTTCATCGTCAGCTCCTGACCGGCAGGCGAGACCGGACCGTCCCGTACGCTGGGCTTGTGACCGGTTCGCCCTGCTTCAGTCGATGGTGTGTGGCCGTGTCCGGGAACTGGAGGTCGGCATGAAGCCGTTGGCGGCTGGCGACCCGCGTACGGTCGGTCGGTACCGGCTGCTCGCCGAGCTGGGTCGGGGCGGCATGGGCCGGGTACTGCTCGCCAGCGCGCCGGACGGCCAGTTGGTCGCGCTCAAACAGATCCGGGACCAGTTCGCTGACGACGACGGCTTCCGGGCGAGGTTCCGCCGTGAGGTGGCGGCCTCCCGCAAGGTGTCCGGCACGTACACCGCAGCGGTCGTCGACGCGGACCCGGACGCGCAGACACCGTGGCTGGCATCGGTGTTCGTACCGGGGCCGTCGCTGCGCGAGGCGGTCGACGTCGCCGGAGTCCTGCCGGAGGAACCGGCGCTGCGGCTGGCCGCAGGGCTGGCCGCGGCACTGGTCGAGATACACCGGGCCGGTCTGGTACACCGGGATCTCAAGCCCTCCAACGTTCTGCTCGCCGCCGATGGGCCGCGGGTGATCGACTTCGGTATCGCGCGTGCCACGGACAGCCAGGGCGGCACCGAGGTGACCCATACCGGGTGGCTGGTCGGCGCACCCGGTTTCATGTCGCCGGAACAGGCCGAGGGGCGCCCGGTGACCCCGGCCAGCGACATGTTCTCGCTCGGTACGGTGCTGTTCGCGGCGTGCACGGGGAAGAATCCGTTCGACGGTCCGTCGACGCCGCAGACCCTGTTCAACGTCGTGTACGGCGAACCCGACCTCAGCGCGGTCCCGGGGCGGGTCCGCCGGATCGCGGAGCGGTGTCTCGCGAAGGATCCCGCCGACCGTCCCACTCCGACCGAACTGCTGGAATCCGTCGGCCAGGTCGCACCGGCCCCGGAGCCCTGGCCGCCGGCCGTACAGCAGCTCATCGGCACCCAGCAGTCGGAGGTCGCCCGGCTGGTCACGGAGGCGACGGAGAGGACGGCCGCCCTCCGGTCCGTGGCGACGGTGCTCGCCACGTCGTTGCGGCAACGTACCCCGGGCGAGCAGCCGACCAGGGTTCAACCCGACCCGCCAGGTGACCGCGCGGTACGTGGGAGCTCGCCGGTCCCGGCGGGCGACGGGCCTCCGGACGGCGCGGATCCCGAGGTCACGTTCCGGTTCGGCCATCCGCCCGTCACCGTCCCACCACAGCCGAAGAAACCACGTACCGGGTTGCTCGTCGGCATCGCCGCCGGCGCACTGGCCCTGGTGCTCCTGGTATGCGGCGTCGGCAGCCTCGTACTGCGCAGCGCGCTGAGTGACGCCGACTCGTCGTCGTCGGGCTCGAACACCATGGCGGGTACGGATGGTCCGTCGAGTGCTGCGGGCTCACCGACCTCGGAGGACACCTACTCGGAGAGCCCGACCCCTTCGCCGACCGCACGGGAGCCCGACACGCTGGACGACGAGGACACCGACGAGACCCCGCTGAACGACGACCAGTTCTTCCCCGACACCATCGGCGACTATGAGCGGGCCGCGTCGGGCGAGCACTCGGCGTGTTCCGATGCCGGCGGCGACGCCACGGACTCGGTGATGAACGAGCACGGCTGCGGCCGGATGGTGACCGCCGACTACCTGGACACGGACAACGGGTTGATGGCCAGCGCCATGGTCATCCCGCTGCCCACCGCGGCAGAGGCCGACGCGGTGGGCTCGGCGGTGGACGGTGGCAGCGACGCGTTCAACCAGCTCACCATCTTCTGTCCGCACACCGGCACCGGATCGGACCTGTGCGACTCCGAGGGCCAGGCCCGGACGTACGTCTTCCACGACACCTATCACCGGTACATGCTGCTGACCACGGTTCTCCGGCTGGACGGCAGCGATACGCCCGATGACGCGGCCACCGACGATCTCGGCGGCTCGGTGATGCAGGGTATCCGAGACCAGATGCTGGTGATCCAGTAACCGGTGCAGCGGCCGGGCGACGCGTTACCAACGGTGCCCGGTGGGCCGGCGGGTCGGGGTACGCGATGCCGCGTACCCCGACCCGGAGTGGTCCTCGTCGTGTGGTCGCGCCGGCTACGTCCTACCGGATCCGGGCCACCATCTTGTGCGGAGCTGCCGGCTGGGCAGCAGCACGGTGCCGGGTGACGGTCGGGTTGACGCAGCCAGGTACCGGGCTGTCGCCCGCGCAGTTGTCCGGGTCGTTGTGGCGGACCCGGCTGTGCCTGAGATGCACGGTGCTGCTCCCGTAGTTGTAGATGCCACCACCCGTGTCGCTGGCCGCATTGTCGCTGACGGTACTGCGGGTCAGGGTCGCGGTGCTGTTGTCGATGTTGCTGATGCCGCCTCCGTTCACGGCGTGGTTGCCGTGCACGGACGTCGAGGTGAGGTGCAGCGTCGACGTTCCCCAGTTGTCGATCCCGCCACCGTAACGACCGCTGTCGTTCTCACTGATGGTGGCACCGCTGATGGTCGCCGTGGAGTTGGGGAAGTTCTCCAGACCGCCACCATCGGAGTCGGCAGAGTTGTTGCGCACCGAGCCGCCGTGCATCGTGAACCTGCCGGTGTAGTTGTAGACACCGCCGCCGAGGCCACCGGAGTGGTTTCCCCGTACCGTGCTGTGGTTCAGCGTCAATGTGCCCTCGTTGTAGATGCCGCCGCCGCCCGCGCTGGCCCGGCCACTGGTGATGACCAGGTTGTCGAGGGTGAGCGTTCCTCCGTCCGCCACGTGCAGGATGCGGAAGTCGTCGGCGCTGTACGTGCGTCGGATGACCGCGGCCCGGTGCGTCGAGGAGATCCGGACGTTACCGGTGACGATCGGCAGCCCGTCCTCGTCCGTGTCGGCCTGGGTGAGGGTGTAGGTGCATCCGGAGGCCAGGTAGAGGTGACCACTGCCGTCGGTGTTGGCCTGCGTGATGGCGTCCTTGAGTCCCTGGACGTCGTGGCAGGCCACATGCGTGGTGGCGGCCTGGGCCTGCCCGGCGGGCAGGAAGGCGAGCGCCAGCCCCAGTGCGACGCCGGTGCTGGCACCGATGCGGCCTAGGTGTCGGATGTTCATACGGGGATCTCCCTCCGAACCAAACAGTTCATCACTCTTGGTATGTGGATAGTTACGCAGAATGATGCACTGAGGTACGGCTGGCTGAGGTTGGCCGATCATATGGCGCGCCGAAGTTCACCCTCGGGGAGGAACGACCCACCGACATGCAGGCATGACGGTGCCTGACGACGACCCCGTACGGATACTGGACGGTTGACGCCAGAGCCCGGTCAGTGCCGGAACTCCACCGACAGGTGCGGGGCGAGCGCCCGGAGGAAGTCCGCCGCGTCGAACATCGCGCCGGCCGAGGCGACGCCGCTGCTCCGGGTCTGCCCGGCCAGGATCCGTTGGACGGCCTCCACCGCAAGGGGTGCGCTGATGGCGTAGATGTCCTGGCCGTGGGCCGTGACACGTCGTTCAACGTCACCCGCACGGACCAGTACGTCGACGGCGAAGATCTGGTCCGAGCGTCCGAGCGCATCGACCGGCGTCGGCGCCGGGGTGTCCGTACCGGCCAGGTCCCTCGCGGCCTCGACGGTCATGTAGGTCCGGACCTCGGACACGGCCAGGTGACTGGGAACGGTGACGACATCCGCCATGGTGAACTCCGCGATCACCCTTCGTCGGCCCAGCGGCCCCGGAAACTGCCAGTCCTGCTCCACGGGGTTGTCGTCGTGGTACCGCAGTGCGCCGCCCGCGAACCGGACCCGACGACCCGCGCGACGCTGGTTCGACACCTGGCCGGCGATCCGGGTGCCCGGCGTGGGATGCCAACTGGTCAACCCGTACGCGACATGCGCCACGTCCGCGCCGGTCCACTCTCCCATCGCCGCGGTCACCAACAGATCACCCAGCCCACCGTAGAAGGCCATCGCCGGCACCACGGGCGTGTCCGCCCTGCGGGCTGCGTCGGCATGGTCGGCGAACATCGCCACGTTCGCCTCGATCTCCGCCGCCACGTCGACGTACGGGATCCCCGCCCGCAGCGCCGCTTCGACGACCGGTCCAGCGGTCACCGCGAACGGTCCGGCGCAGTTGATGACAGCCGCGGCATCCGCGAGAGCGCGGTCCAACGAATGCGGATCGTCCACAGTGGCCGGTCGTACCACGGGATCTGCCCGCTCCTCCGCAAGTTTCCCCAGCGCGACCGCGTCACGACCGGAGAGGACGGTGGCGATGCCACGCCTCCGGAGTTCAGCGACGACGAACCGGCCGGTGTGCCCGGTCGCTCCGTAGACCACCACTGCAGCTGTCGTGCCCATCGTTCCCCGCTCTCGACTTGATTGAATCCAGTCTCACTGCCATCGGGGGCCGAGCGTGATGGTCCGGAACGACAACACCCGTACACTTTCGGACATGCACACCGTCGCACTGCTGACCGCCGGGCGCCTGTTGCATTTCGAGCTGGCGGTGGCGTACGAGATCTTCGGCAATCCCCCACTGACCGCCACGGACGGCTGGTACGACGTCATGCTCTGCGGGCCCGGACCGGTGCAGGTCGGCCCGTTCCTGGTCGAACCGGACCACGGGCTGGAGCACCTCGTCGACGCCGACACCGTGATCGTGCCCGCATGCGCCGACATCGACGACCCGGTGCCCGCGGAGCTCGCCGGGGCCGTACGGGCGGCCCACGACGCGGGCGCCAGGGTCGCGTCCCTGTGCACCGGAGCGTTCCTGCTCGGTGCCGCGGGACTGCTGGACGGCCGGCGGGCCACCACCCACTGGGGTCACGCGGCGGAGCTGAGTGCACGCCATCCACGGGCCCTGGTCGACCGGGATGTGCTGTACACCGACAACGGCAGCGTACTGACAGCTGCGGGCAAGGCCGCCGCCGTGGATCTCTGCCTGCACCTGGTCCACCTCGACCACGGCGCCACCGTCGCCAACTCGGTGGCCCGTCGCCTGGTCGTGCCGCCGCACCGGTCCGGTGGTCAGGCCCAGTTCGTGGCCACACCGATGCAGGTCACCGGCGACCACACGCTCGCCCACCTGCTCGCCTGGGTTCAGCAACGACTGGACCAGCCGCTGACGGTGACCGACATGGCGCGGCAGGCGAACACCAGTCCACGTCACCTCGGCCGGCAGTTCCGGTCGGTCCTCGGCCAGACGCCGATCCAGTGGCTCCTCACCCAGCGGGTGCGCCGCGCCCAGGAACTGCTGGAGAACACCGACGGGAACATCGGTACGGTCGCCCTCGCCACCGGTATGGGTACCGCCACGACGCTGCGGCGCCAGTTCAAACGGATCGTGGGGGTGCCGCCGGACAGTTACCGGCGCGCCTTCCGTACCGCGGGGCCTGCCGGCGGCTGAGCTGGATGCGTCGCGGACCCAGGATCCTCATTCCTCGTCGGCCCTGTCCTCACCGATCCTGTCGTCGTCGCAGAGCGCCAGCTGGTCGAACACGACCAGCGCCGTACGCGTCGGGTCGCCCGGCGGATGCACCAGCAGGGTGTGGTGCGGGTTTGGTTCGTCGTCGACGATGACGACCTTCGTGGTCCCGGCCGGTAGGTCGGCCGGCCAGTCGATCTCGTTGGTGGGTTCGTCGACGAGGACGTGGGCGAGCCTTCCGCGCAGCCCCTTCTGGACAGGGCCCAGTGGCGTACGGTCCTCGTTCTCCATTCGGCCATCGTCCCAGTGGCGGGCACGGCCCGACAGATGCCGACGCCGAGCACACCCCACACTTGCCAAGACCTCTTGGTAAGTTTAGGGTCCGGGCGTGACCACCGACGGGCAGCAGCCCCACCAACTGGATCCCGGAAGCCTCCGGGCGCTCGCCAACCCGGTACGCGTACAGATCCTGAGCCTGCTCACCGTGGAAGGGCCCGCCACCTCCGCCGGGCTCGCGCATCGTCTCCAGGTACGGTCCGGCTCGACCAGCTGGCATCTGTCCAAACTGGCCGAACACGGGCTGATCGAGGAGATCCCGGAGCGGGGCACGCGGCGGGAACGGTGGTGGCAGGCGACAGCGCCCGGCTGGTCGGTCGACGCGGCCAGCTACCTGGGCGACCCGCAGACCAGCCACGAGGCGGTGGTGTTGCTGGCGGCGGCGATCAGCGAACAGTTCCGCCGCGCGCAGCAGTTCCTCGCCGAGGACTGGGACACCCGATGGCGCCGGTCCTGGATGCTGGAGTCCAGTACGCCGCTGCGCCTCGACCCGGACCGGCTGGCCGCCCTGCGCGACGAGTTGCGTACCGTCCTCGCGCGCTACGCGGAACAGCCCTGCACCGCACCGGACACCGAGACGGTTCTGGTGCAGTTGCAGGGATTTCCGGTCCGTACGGAAGCGCCCCGATGACCGCGCCGGGATCCGCCCGGACCACCGGACGGCCTGTCTCGTTGTGGCGCAACCGCGACTACATGTCCTGGTGGACCGGCACCGCCTTCTCACTGTTGGGCAGCAATGTGTCGGTCATCGCGCTGCCGCTGCTCGTACTGTTCGACCACGGTTCGGTACTGGACGCCGGCCTGATCGCCGCCGCCGGACGGATCGGCGCGCTGCTCACCCGGCTCTGGGGCGGAGCGCTCGCCGACCGCTACCCACGCCGTACGATCCTGATCGCCGGCCCGCTGGCCCAGGCCGTACTGATGGCCGCGGTCACCGGGCTGGTGTTCACCGGTCACGTCGTGATACCGGCGCTGACCGCCATCGCGCTGGTCGCGGGCCTGCTGACCGGGATCGAATCCAGCGCGACCCTGCCGGCGATGCGCCGCCTCGTCCCCCGCGAACGGCTGGCTGCCCGCGCCGCGCAGGAGCAGGGCCTGCAACAGGCCACCCAGTTGGCCGGTTCGCCACTGGCCGGTCTGCTGTTCGGCATCACGCGATGGCTCCCGTTCGGGTTCGATGCGCTCACCTTCGTGGCCGCCTCGATCGGGACGGCGCTGATCAGAACACCGCTCGGCCCCGACCCGTCGACCGGGCGGGCACGTCGGGGCGGGATGGTCGCCGAGATCCGCGACGGCCTGCGGATCGTCGCCCGGCAACCGTTCCTGCGCTACACCACCGGATGGGTGGCGGTGACCAACCTGGTCGGCAGCAGCGTCATCCTGCTGGGCATGGCCCTGCTCGAACAGCAGGGCCACGGCCCGGGAACCATCAGCGTGACCAACGCCGTGATCCTCGTCGGCGGGGTACTCGGCGCGATCGTCGCCGGGCGCATCGTCGCCGCGGTCGGGTCCCGGCGGGTGTTCCTGCTGGGCAACTGGGCGTACGTGGTGAGCCTGGGCGTCGTCGCGCTCACCCGCGCACCGTGGCAGCTCGCGCTCGCCGCGGCGGTCTTCGTGTTCGCGTCCGTACCCACCGCCTCGGTCTGGGAGGCCTACACCGCGACCCTGGTACCCGATGAGCTGTTCGGCCGGGTCGGCGCCACGACCAGTTTCGCCGCGCAGTCGCTGACCTGGGTCGGCGCGATACTGGCCGGTGTCCTCGCCGACCACTTCGGTGCGCGGGTGGCACTGGCCTGCTTCGCCGCGCTGCTCGTACCGTTCGCCGTGGCCAACCACACCACGAAGGCCCTGCACCTGCTGCGTACGCCGCTCGCGCAGGTCACCGAACTGTCGCCCTGACCGCCGGTCGACCGTGGTCGTCACCACGGCCGACCGGCGCGGCTCACGCCGTGACGACGTCGGCGACCACGCAGGCGATGTTGTCCGGTGCTCCCTCCGTGTGTACGAGTTCGAGCAGCCGCTGTACGGTCTGCGCCGGCTCGTCGCCCGCGGTCAGTGCCGCGTGCAGGGCGGCATGGCCGAGCACGGCGTACAGCCCGTCCGAGCACAGCAGGTACCGGTCACCGGCCTGCGCCGTGCGCAGCGCCAGATCCGCCTCGACCTGCTGTCCACCGGCGCCCACGGCACGTACCAGCAATGCCCGCTGCGGATGCGCGGCGGCCTCGGCCAGAGTGAACTTTCCGGCGTCCACCTGCGACTGCACCCAGGTGTGGTCGTGCGTGAGCTGGCTCAGTTCACCCTCGCGCAGCAGGTACACCCGGGTGTCACCGATGTGCACCAGGGCCAGCTGGGTGTCGCGGCGCACCATCGCGGTGAGCGTGGAGATCGGCTCGTCGTCGTCGGCTGCTGCGGCGCGGATGGTGCGGTCGGCGCCGGCGACCGCACCGGCGAGCCGGCTGAGCAGTTCGACCCCTGGCAGGTCGGCCTGCTCCAATTCCCGTACCGCGTCGATGACCGCGGCACTGGCCGCGTCTCCGCCGGGGCCGCCGCCGTCGGCGACGGCCAGCAGCCGGTCGCTGGCGTACGCGGCGTCCTGGTTGGTCTCGCGCACCAGACCCCTTTCGCAGCCGGTGGCGTAGTGGATGTCGAGTGTGGTCCTCGCCTCGGACATGGTGGTGTCCCTCCCGGACAGGTGCTCGACGAGCAGGGTGGTGAGTCGGGCGCGCTCGGCCGTGTCCGCCGTGACCTGCCGCCAGTACGCGCTGACCGCCGCCGCGGCCTCGGTCGGCGCCAGGTCCAGCACGGTACGGATCTCCGCCAACGGCATCCCGATCTGCCGCAGCTGGCCGATCAGCCGGGCGCGCGACAGTTGCTGCCGGTCGTAGAGCCGGTAGCCGGACTCGGGATCGACCGCGGCCGGCGGCAGTACGCCCAGCTCGTCGTACAGGCGTAACGCCTTCGGCGTCAGCCGCGCCGCCCGGGCGAACGTTCCGATGGTCAACAGCCCCACGTCACCATCCTCCTCGTACCGGTCACCGCGACCGGCACGAACCAGGCTGGGGCTTCCCCGAAGGTCAAGGTCAAGCCCGCAAATCTCGGGTGACCGTCACCGTGCGTACTGCCAGACTCGGCACATGTTGCTACGCATGTCGACGTTGTTCGTCCGTACCCTCCGGGAAGATCCCGCAGACGCCGAGGTGGCCAGTCACAGACTGCTGGTCCGGGCCGGCTATGTCCGGCGTGCTGCGCCGGGGGGTTACACGTGGCTGCCGCTGGGTCGGATGGTGCTCGACAACGTGACCCGCATCGTGCGGGAGGAGATGACCGCGATCGGCGGTCAGGAGGTGTCGTTTCCGTCGCTGCTGCCCGCCGAGGTGTACGAGACCAGTGGCCGGCTCGCCGAGTACGGCCCGGACATGTTCCGGCTGGCCGACCGGCGCGGCGCCAACTACGTGCTCGGGCCCACGCACGAGGAGATGTTCACCCGGCTCGTCGCCGACCTGTACTCCTCCTACCGGGACTTTCCGGTCTTTCTGTACCAGGTCCAGGCAAAGTACCGGGACGAGCAGCGGCCCCGGGCGGGGGTGCTGCGCGGACGCGAGTTCCTGATGAAGGACTCGTACTCCTTCGATCTGACCGACGAGGGCCTGGCCGACTCGTACGCCGCGCACCGGGCCGCGTACCAGCGCATCTTCGACCGGCTCGGGCTGAGCTACGTACCGGTCGAGGCGATGTCCGGTGCGATGGGCGGCAAGGTCTCCGAGGAGTTCATCGCGCCCGCCGCCGCCGGCGAGGACACCATCGTGCGCTGCCCGGACTGCGGGTACGCGGCCAACACCGAGGCGGTACGCACCCGCCGGGCCGAACCGGTGACCACAGCGCACCCGGACGCCGAGGTGCTGGACACCCCCGGTACCAGCAGCATCGCCTCGCTGGTGGCGGCGCTCAACGCGACCGGCCGGACGGTCACCGCCGCTGACACGCTCAAGAACGTGGTCGTGACCGTACGCGTCCCTGGTGCGCAGGACGAGGTGCTGGTCATCGGTGTGCCTGGGGACCGCGAGGTGGACCTCAAGCGGGTGGCGGCGGCGCTGTACCCGGCCGAGGTGACGCTGTTCGAGGCCGAGGACTTCGCGCAGCATCCCGAGCTGGTCCGCGGTTACATCGGCCCGCAGGTGCTTGCCGAGCACAGCATCCGCTACCTGGTGGATCCTCGGGTGGCGGACGGCAGCGCGTGGGTGACCGGGGCCAACGAGCCGGATCGGCATGCCGTGAACGTGGTCTGTGGTCGGGACTTCACCCCGGACGGGCTGATCGAGGCGGCCGACATCCGGGCCGGTGACGCGTGCCCGCAGTGTGCGGCGGCGCTGCTGATCGAGCGCGGCATCGAGATCGGTCACATCTTCCAGCTCGGGCGCCGGTTCACCGAGGTGTTCGGGCTCGATGCGCTGGGCCAGGACGGGAAGCCGGTCCGGGTCACGATGGGCTCGTACGGCATCGGCCTGACCCGCGCGGTCGGCGCCATCGCCGAGCAGACCCTGGACGGTAAGGGACTGTGCTGGCCGGAGTCGGTGGCGCCGTGCCAGGTCCAGGTGGTCGCCGCCGGTGGCGGTGAGCGGATCGACGCGGCGCTCACGCTCGGCGCCGAGCTTGTCGAACGCGGGCTGCGGGTACTGGTGGACGACCGTACGGGCATCTCGGCCGGGGTGAAGTTCACCGATGCCGAGCTGCTCGGCATGCCCACGATCGTGGTGGTCGGCCGCGGCCTGGCCACGGGCACGGTCGAGGTACGGGACCGCCGTACCGGCACGGTCGAGGAGGTCGCCCTGGCCGACCTGCCGGCGCGGCTGACCTCCTGACTGGTAGTACTGTCGGCGCCGGCCACGGTGGTGGCCGGCGTCGACTCAGGACGCGACCGAGGTCGCTGGTATTGCGTGTCGGTGCGGCCGTTGTCGCCGGTGTCTGGCCGGGTACGAGCGTGGCCGCTGCGCGCGCACGAGGTCGCGCCGCCACTGGCCTCGCGCTGATCGGCGGCCCACTCCTCGCGCGAGGCCCGATCGGCTCGCACGATGTAGCCGGCGGCGGCGCCGATGATCGTGCCGCCCGCGAATGGCGCCAGCAGGAACAGCCACACCGGATCAAGGCTCGCGAGGATCATCGCGGCGTCCCCCAACCGGTGCCGGGCGTGATCGTCAGTTCGGTGACGATCACCGCAACGCCACGCTCGTACAGCTGCGTTTCGGCGTCCATGTCCCAACCGTCCAGGCGGCACCAGCCGGGTCGGCCCGGCAGCGGCGCGGCGGCGATCACCCGGAACCGGGCGATCGGTGCGCCGCGGAACCGGGTCGCGGCGTACTCGCTGATACGTACGATGTCGCCGAGCCGGGGCACGATGCCGGTCATCGCGGCTACCACAACGCACTCCGCTGCTCGGTGCGCGGCTGGTACGACAGCCGTTGGCTGCGCTGCGCCTGCTTCGATTGCTCGCACGGCCAGGGCGTACCGCACCGTGTGCACGTCGACCGTCGGCCCTGGTCGCCCGGTCCTGTCCGGTGCGCATCGAGGGTTCGCTGAGCACTGCGCCACAGCGACCTGTCCTGCACTCCGCCCGGAGTGCGGTCGCGGCTGGCCTGGTCGGTGGGCTGCCCGGTCACCGGTACCACCGGGCCGGGGTCGATTCTCCGATCAGGTCGTCGCGCAGCATGCCGAGGTGCGAGGCCTGCGCGAGTGCCTGCGCGTACGGGTCGCGGGCGCGAGGGTTGCGTACGGCACGTCGCGTGTGCCACCGAACGCGGATACGCTGATAGAGCTCCATCGGGTATCTCCAAATGGTCGATGGGGTCGGGGCGGCGCGCAGGGCTCCAATCCGTCGCGCCGCCCCTCAACCTGTCCGCGCTTCTTCCCTCGCGGCCAGGCGTTCCGCGGCCCTCGGCCTTGGGAGGTCGTGTCGAGTGACACTCGACGGCCCGCGGAACTCCTCGAACGTAACGATGCGTCACCACTCGGCCCGATCACTGTCACATCCGATCTGACCTAGACGACATGCGAAAACGTCAATGCAAGAATCTCGGCATAGTTTCCAGATAGGTGCTCTTTCATCGAGTTGCATCAGCGTCTCGTTGATCATGTAGCCAGATGACAGCCATGCGCGACTCGACGCGATTCCGCCGGTCAGGCGCCTCGGCCGCGAGCATGCTGCTCCGGCAGTTCCGCACCGAGGCCAAGCTCACCGGCGAGCAGGCCGCGCGAACTCCGTCGAACCGTACCGAAGCGTCGATTCAAGCCGGATCGAGGCCGCACGAGTCGACGCCGGATCGCCACCATCAAGAAGCTGCTCGAGCGTGTACGAGGTCGGGGCCGCGACTGTGAGGCCGACTGCTGGACGCTGCGCAGGGCGCAGACGAGCCAGGCAGATGTTCTGGCACGCTTCACCGACGTGCTGCCCGTCGATTCGAGGCTGTACGTGCGATCTGGGGCCGAGGCCGAGCGAACTGGCGATCTTCGATCCGCAGTACATCAACGGCCTGGTCCAGACCGAGGACTACACCCGCGCCATGTACCGAGCAGGCGGACCGCGCACAGATAACGAGATCGAGCGGCTCGTGTCGATCAGGATGCGACGTCAGCAGCGCCTGATCGATGGTCAGCTGCCACTACGGCTCATCATCGACGAGTTCGCATTACGCCGCGAGTTCGGCGGCCCCGAGGTGATGCGTGGCCAGTTGGACAGACTGCTGGAACTCGCCGAGCTGCGATGGGTGAGCCTGCAAGTCTTGCCGTCTGCCGACAGCCCGGGATCATCGGCGGGTTTCATCATCTTGGACTTCCCCGGCCGGGCAGACCCCACTGTGGTCTATGTCGAACACGAGGCCGGCGCCCTATACGTGGAGAAGCACGCCCAGATCCGGCCGTATGCTGCCGCGTACGACCGCCTGCGGGCTGCCGCTCACAGCCCGCATGACCCGGCCGTACTGATCGCCCACTGCTGAAGGAACAGGCGATGAAGTCGCAGAGTAGCCCAAGCCTGCGCGGCGCGCGGTGGGTCAAGTCCACCCGATCCGGCAGCAACGGCGGTGCGTGCGTCGAGGTGGCGCGCAACCTGCCCGGCATCGTCGCGGTCCGCGACTCGAAGGACCCTGAGGGTCCGGCGCTGGTCGTCGACCCGGCAGCGTGGTCGGCGTTCGCCGACATCGTCAAGTAAGACCTGAGACAGTGGCCCCCGGACACCGCGATGTCCGGGGGTCCCTGCGTCTGCCGACCCGCGCTGCTCACCCGTTCGGATTGTGAGCGGCCAAGATCCGGAGCGGTGGGCGCCCCACCACGCGCAACCGCGCGATGCGTCGGAATACCGCGGGGCTGACGGCCCATTGCTGCGGATCTTGCAGCGCCCTGGGCGCACCTCGGCACCACGTCGTCCGCAACGGCTGTCAAGATCTGTAGCACTGGTCGCTCAGCCCTGCTTTTGTCCGGAGTGTCTCCCGGTTACCGGCCCACTGCCCCAGATCTTCAAACACCGTCCAGTCCGACCACAGGACTGCAAGCACTGCGCAACCCACCGCCACCGCCACGCAGTTTCCCCGAATCCGGAAATGACTACTTTCCCGTACTGCACCTTCAGCCAAAAAAGTGCAGCACGTTCATTCGGGGGAAGTGCTCAATCAGGTGAACAGGCAGCATCCGCCTCCTACGCCCATTCATACCGATCTCGCCTTAAAGATTGCCATCCCGACAGACAAGGGCGATATCGGGCGGTTCGTACTGGGCGGATCGGTGCGCCGCCGGAGAGTGACCAAGGGAGTTGTGCACAGCGGCCGAGTTATCCACCGGGTTATCCACAGAGACGCAGCTCGACTGTGCATGGTTCGGCCGATGTTTCACGTGCAACATCGGCAACCCACAGGCCAGCAATCGCTCAATGTTTGTCATCTTTGCAGGTCAGAACCATTCCACAGAGTTATCCACAGACTTGTCCACATGGCCTGTGGACGGCATTGTGGACAACTTTGCTGGCTGTGGATAAGTACGGTCAGTCGGTGGATACCGCTATCCCGAGACCCTCGGTGACCTCGGCATTCGGCAATGCGGCCAGGGCCGTACCGGGTACCAGCAGCTTGCTCCGCCGCAGCCCGCTGCCGATCACCACCTGCCCAGCAGCCACCACCGCCGGGTCGACGAGCAGCGCCCAGTCGGCGGGCAGGCCGATCGGGGTGATCCCGCCGTACTCCATACCGGTGGCACTCACCGCGTCGTCCATCGGCGCGAAACTCGCCTTGCGTGCCTCCAGCCGGCGGCGTACCAGTCTGTTCACATCGGCGCGGGTGGTCGCCAGCACCACGCAGGCCGCGTACCGCAGCTCACCGGACCGTTTGCCGGCAACCACGACACAGTTGGCGGAAGTGTCCAACGAGGTGCCGTAGTGGGCGCAGAACTCGGCGGTGTCGGCCAGGTCCGGATCGATCGGCGCGACGAGCAGGTCGGTCACCGGTACCTTCGGCGACGACCAGTCGCGCAGCGCGGCGGCCACCGGTGGCGCCACGAGGTCCAGGTGCTCGATCGCCGGGGACGTCTGCAGTTGCGAGGTCATCGACCCATCCTGACAGCGCCGACCGGTCGACACGCACGCCCGGTGCCATCGCCGTTCGCTGACGTCCAGCCTGGTAGGTGTCAGGCTCATGTGCGCAGCTCCTCCCCGGCCTCGCAAGGAGAGCATTTTCCCCGAATAGCCTGAATGTACCTTTTACCGAAAAGCACATTCGGGGAAAATGGCCCTCTGGCCGATTTCGCGAGGAGCTTTTTTCCCGAATATCCGATCCTCAACTCGGACAAAACCACTCTTTCGGGGAAAATGCGCAGTGGTGGTGGTGCGCGGAACTCACAGCACCAGGCGCAGCTGCTCCTCCGCGACCGACGGCTTCTCCGGCATCTGCTGACAGCGGCCCGTGCCCACGAAACCGAGCCGACGGTAGAACCGGCGGGCCCGCTCGTTGTCCGACACCACCCACAGCACCACGGCCGGGGCGCCCGAGCCCCGCGCCCACTCCACCAGCTCGGCCACCAACCGGCCCGCCACCTGCCGCCCCCGTACGTCCGGGTGCACCCACATGCCGACCAGATGCACCTCACCGGTCTTCCGGGACTGCCCCGTCACCAGCCCGACCGGCCCCTCCGGCGCCACCGCGGCGAACGTGGTGGCGTTCGACAACCGCTCACGCCACTGCCACTCGTCGAACGACGCCTCCCGTTCCACCGTGGAGGCGAAGGCGTACGGCGTGTCGGTGAGTGCCGCGAGCCGCGCGTCGCGCAGCACCGCCCAGTCGTCACCGGTCAGCCGCCGTACCTCGATCACCCACCGAGTATCCCGGCTCGACCACCGGCCGCCGCAACCCCCGGCAACGCAATGCACCACCAGCCGTGGTGCATTACAGTCGGGGCGCACACCGAACTGTCAACCTGCCGGCTTGTAGCCGACGTCCGGACGCGCGTTCCCGTCCCCGTCACCATGGACGACTACAGGCCTCCGAAGGATCCGTCGAGTACCGCGAACGCCCGCGACGGACCCCATCGCCGGCCCCGACGAGGGGTTGGGCCCGCCGGCAGCGGAAAGGACCCGTCGTGCCGGCCACCGACCGGCGACACGCGCCCGCTGCCTTCCTGGTCCGCTACCGGACCGCCCTGCAGCTCCCGGGCGCGCTCGCACTCGTCGCCAGCTCCCTGCCGATCCGACTCGGCAGCGCCATGCTCAACCTCGCGATACTGCTCCTGGTACACGCCCGGACCGGCTCGTACACCACGGCAGGCGCCGCGACCGGCCTGTTCGCGCTGGCCGGCGTACTCGGCGGACCGCTCGGCGCCCGGCTGACCGACCGGTACGGCCAGCGCCGGGCGCTGCCTCCCCTGCTGCTCTGCCACGCCGCCGGGATGCTGGTCATCCTCGCCGTCAGCTTGCTGCACGGGCCGGTGTGGCTGCTGTACCCGGCAGCCGTACCGGCCGGCGCCTGCCTACCGCCGGCCGGTGCGCTCACCCGCGCCCGGTGGGGCGCGCTCACCGGGAACGCGAACACACTCAGTACGGCGTACGCATTCGAGACGTTGCTCGACGACCTGACGTACGTGATCGGCCCGGCGCTGGCCACACTGCTCGGTACGCTCGCCGGTCCGGTCGTCGGCCCGGCGAGCGCGCTCGTACTGGTGCTGTCCGGCGGGCTCTCGCTGTCCGCGCTGCGTTCCCCCGGCACCGCACACCTGGCCCGGTCCGGCGGCGGGCTGCTCGGACCGCTCCGGGCACCCGGCGTACGGGTCCTGGCCGTGGCGTTCATCGGCATCGGCTTCGTGTTCAGCGGCCTGTCGGTCAGCCTGACCGCGTTCGCCACCGCGCGCGGTGAGCCGGCCGCCGCCGGACCGCTGTACAGCTGCTTCTGCGTGGCCAGCATGGTCGCCGGGGCGGCGTACGGCGCCGTGCACTGGCGCACCGGGCCGGTACGCCGACTGTTCCTCGGCTTCGCCGTACTCACCGCCGGCTCGCTCGCGCTGCCGGTCGTACCTGGGCTCGGCCTCATGGCGGTCGCCGTCGCGGTACCCGGCCTCGCCCTGGCACCCACGCTGATCAGCGGGAACGCCCTGGTACAGCAACTCGCCCCGGCCGGTACGGCAGCCGAGGCGTTCGCCTGGCTGGGCGGCGCGGCCGGGCTGGGTGTCGCCGTCGGGTCGACGCTGTCCGGCCGGCTGATCGACGGGGCCGGGCCGCACCTGGGTTTCGTCGTACCGGCGCTGGGCGCCGGCGCCGCCGCCCTGGTCGTCGCGGCGGGGCGGCGCCGCCTCAGCGCGACGGCCGACCCGCAGCAGCGTCAGCTTGCCGGGTCTCCGGCAGCAGGTCCGCGGTGATACGCCGGTAGTCGGCGGCGGTCGCGGCGGCGTCCACCCGGACCGGGTCGCCGTCGCGCAGCACCCAGTCGCCGTCGACCATGACGTGCCGGACCGCACCGGCTCCACCGTCGGTCAGTACGGCGAACGCCAACGTGCAGACATCCGCGCGGTGCGCGTACGGGCCCAGTGCCGAACGGTCCAGCAGGACCAGGTCCGCGGCTCGTCCCGGGGCGATCTCACCCAGGTCGCCCCGGGAGTAGCCGAGCGCACCACCGCGCGAGGCCGTCCGCAGCACGTCCGCCGGCTGCGCGCGGTCCGTACGGTTCGGGGTCATCTGCTGGATCAGCCAGGCGGCCCGCATCGTGCCCCACATGTCGGTGTCCCCCCAGTCGGTGCCGAGACCGACCGTGACACCGGCGGCCCGCCACCGTGCCGCCGGCGGGATCCGGCCGTGCAGCGACATGTTCGACACCGGGCAGTGCATCACCGCCGCGCCGTGCCGGGCCACCAGCCCGATGTCCGCGTCGTCCATCTCGCAGCCGTGGAACAGTACGGTGCGCGGCGTCAGCAGACCATGCTCGGCGAGTACCGCGACGCTCGACGCGCCCCAGTCGGCGATCGCGCGGTCCCGCCGCCAGGTGGTCTCCAGGCAGTGCAACGCGAAGACCGGGTCGTACCGGTCCCGGTAGCGCACCGCAGTGGCCAGCACCTCGGCGGTCAGGTCCTCCTCCGACTCGATGTGCACGGTGTAGCGGGCCGGGTCCAGATGCTCGATCGCATCGTCGTACGCCTGCGGCAGCGCGCGGATCCCCACCTCGTCGCCGACACCGGCCAGCAACGAGGGATCGAGGTCGGAGACCCCCGAGTCCGCGATGAACGTGACGCCCTGACGCAGCAGCGTCACGTACTCGTGGCGCACCACGGTGGCGATGTCCACTGCGTTCGCCGGATCGTCCAGCCACGCACCGACCTCGGCCTGCAGCTGACCGCCCGGACTGTCGCCGAACCAGTCGTACAGTTCCAGTCCGGTGTCCAGACCGCGCAGCAGCGTCGCCTGGCTGTGGAAATGCCCGTTGACCAGGCCGGGCAGCACCACCAGATCCCGGCAGTCCAGGTCGGCTGCGGTGCCGGCGCTTCCCCGCGTTGCCGACCCGGCCGGCGCCAGATCGGTGATGGTGCCGTCCTCGACCCGGATGTCCGCGATGTCGAACGCGCCGTCAGGGGTGAGGTGATGAGCCTGTGTCAACCACATGACCGGCCACTCTGCCAGTACGGCGGGGCCGGCCGCCGGTCAATTCCCGGGTCGTTTCCGGGGTCAGTTCTCTGTGTCGTCGTCGCGCGGTGGCCAATGGTCGGGCATCACCCGCGCACCGGACAGCATCGACACACCGACGAAGCTGGACACCACGGCGACCAGGCCGAAGCAGACGTACCCGCTGAGCGTGCCCCGCGCACCGCCGACCAGCGCCACCACGACGAAGGCCGCAGTGACCACTCCGATCGTCAGCGCGATCCCGCCGGCGATGCTCATCTTCACCCGACCGGTCAGTCCGGCCTCCTGACAGCCATCGGTACATTCGGACCCAGCGGTGCCGGATCTTCCGACACCGCAACCCTAGCGCCGGCGATGCTCACAGAGGGGTCCTGCGTACCGTGGCCGACCAGCCTCCACTCCCCGACGGACGACCGCGGCTCACGCTGCACGCCGACTGCGGGAACTGTTTCGGACTGTGCTGCGTCGTACCGGCCTTCGCCGCCTCGGTGGACTTCGCGATCGACAAGCCGGCCGGGCAGCCCTGCCCCAACCTGCGTACCGACTTCCGCTGCGGGATCCACCGCCAACTCCGCCGGAAGGGGTTCCGGGGCTGCACCGTGTACGACTGCTTCGGCGCCGGGCAGCAGGTCTCCCAGGTCACCTACCACGGCCGGGACTGGCGGCAGGCACCCGACACCGCGCCGCAGATGTACGAGGTGTTCGGGGTGATGCGGCAGCTCCACGAGCTGCTCTGGTACCTGGCCGAGGCGCTCGACCGGGCGTCGGCCGGCACCCTGCACGGCGAGCTGCGCCGTGCGTACGACGAGACCGAACGGCTGACCCGCAGCGACCCGGACACGTTGCTGGCGCTGGACATGGCGACGCACTGGCAGAAGATCAACGAACTGCTGCTGCGTACCAGCGAACGGATCCGCGCGCAGGTGCCGGGCAAGCGGCCGAACCGCCGGGGTGCGGACCTGATCGGCGCCCGGCTGGCCCGGGCCGACCTTCGCGGCGCGAACCTGCGGGGCGCGTACCTCATCGGGGCGGACCTACGTGACGCCGAGTTGCGGGTGGCGGACCTGATCGGCGCTGACCTACGCGACGCCGACCTCACCGGTGCGGACCTGACCGGTGCGCTGTTCCTCACCCAGGCCCAGGTCGACGCCGCAAAGGGCGACGCGAGCACGATGCTGCCGGGCACCCTCAGCCACCCGGGTCACTGGCCGAGCTGATCGCGACGGCAACGGAGCAGAACGGGCACCGGAGAAACTCCGGTGCCCGTTCTGCTGTGCTGACTCTGACGCTAATGACCCGACTTCCACGAGAATGGCCCGGGCAGGTCGACGCGGTTCTTACGGGCCTTCGAGTTCCACGACCAGGGACCGATCTTGATACTCCACGACGAGAACCCGTGCTCGGTGAAGTTGAAGATCAGCGGACCGAACTTCTTCCGCTTCCGGAACATCAAACCCATCGGCCTGCTCCCTAGTCTGTGTGGCAGCGTGACAGGTTCGGATTGTTCCCACAGTGGACGATTCTCAAACGCGATGGCCGATTTCGTACCGCATGTTTCCGGCTGGAAGCGATGTTTCCGGTCGTCAGGGTCAGCGACGCAGTGCGCGGGCGATGAGCTGACCGACCACCAGGTAGACCAGGGCGGCGAGCCCGTAGTTGAGCACCAGGCCGATCTTGGCGTCGTCCGGGGTGAACACATCGCCGAAGCCCAGGACCAGCACCCGCGCCAGGTCGTAGACGAACCGAACGAATCCATTGCCCTGATTGGCATCCGCGAGCGAAAAGATGACGTGTAACCCGAACACCAGAGCGACGAGGCCGGTCACCACGCTCACGACATTCGCCACAGTATGCGAAGCATTACCGCGCCGGGAGCGGTCCGGCCCATCGACACCGTATGTTTCTGAACGCTCACGTGCACGATCATTGCCGTAGCGGTCGTAAGACATGGGCGGGACCATACCGAACCGTTCTACGGAACGGAACCTGCACTTCATAACGCATCTGGCTGGCCACAGGCCGGACACGCCCCTGACGGCCGGTGGCCAAAGCGACACGTGGGTGTGCCCGCGGCGCTCGTATTCCACCGCGACCGGGAGAAGATGAGCGGATGCGTCTACTGATCCTCGGCGGCACCCGTTTCGTCGGACCGCCGATCGTGGCGGCAGCGGCAGCGCGCGGGTGGACCGTGACCACGTTCAACCGTGGACGCTCCGGCGCCGACCTGCCGGGAGTGCAGGTCGTCCGGGGCGACCGTACGGTGCCTGCCGACGTGGCGGGGCTCGCCGCGCACGGCCCGTGGGACGCGGTGGTGGACCTCGCCGGTTACGTACCGCGCGAGACGCTCACCCTGTGTCGCGCGCTGGAACCGGTGGCGGGCCGGTACGTCTTCATGTCGACCCTGAGCGTCTACCAGGGCTGGCCCGTGGCGGCTCTGACCGAGGAATCGCCCGCGCTGGACTGCTCACCGGACGCCGGCCCCGACTTCGGCGTCGACGTCGTGGACGGACCCTCGCGGTACGGGTATCAGAAAGCCGGCTGCGAGAACGCCGTGCTGGCCACCTTCGGGCCGCAACGGTCGACGGTGCTGCGGGCGGGCGTCGTACTCGGACCGCGCGAATACGTCGGCCGCCTCCCCTGGTGGCTGAACCGGATCGCTGCCGGCGGCACCGTACTGGCACCGGGACCGCCGGGCCGAACGATCCAACCGGTGGACGTACGCGACCTGGCCGACTTCACCATCGGCACCGTCGACGGCTCGCTGACCGGCGTCTTCAACGTGGTCGCGCCGACCGACCGGGAGACGTTCGCGGACCTGCTGACCGCCTGCGCCGACGTGACCGGCTCGGCCGCCGAGTTCGTCTGGGTGCCGGACGCAGACCTGCTGCGGCTCGGTGTGGGCCAGTGGTCGGAGCTGCCGCTCTGGCGCGTCCACAGTGGAGTGTGGTCGGTGGACGCCACCCGGGCTCGCCGGGTCGGCCTGTCCTGCCGGCCACTGCGCGACACCGTGCGCGACACCTGGCGATGGCTGGCCGACGGGACCGCGCAGATCACCGGCGACCCACTGCTGTCGCCGATCGGGCTCGACCGGGAGAAGGAGCAGGCGGTCCTGCGCGCGCTGGCCCATCTCGCCGACCAGGGCTGACCTGGCGTGTTCCGGAAACCGGGAGCTGTCAGGATGAGTGCTCGTGAACATTGCTGAGCTCGCTCGTCAGGTCCAGGACACGTCGCGGTTGACCGGCCACTTCGTGCTGCGGTCCGGTCGCGTGGCCGACGAGTACTTCGACAAGTACCAGTTCGAGGCCGATCCGGTGTTGCTGGACGCCCTGGCCGCCGAGATGGCCGCGTTGGTGCCGAACGGTACGCAGGTGCTGGCCGGCCTGGAAATGGGCGGCATCGCGGTGGTGACCGCGCTGGGGCGGCACACCGGGCTGCCCTGCGCATTCGTTCGTAAGACGGCAAAGCCGTACGGCACGCGGCGGCTGTCCGAGGGTGCGGACGTCGCGGGACGTCAGGTCCTCGTCGTCGAGGATGTGGTCACCTCGGCGGGCCAGATCGCGATCTCATCCCGGCAACTGCGTGAACTGGGCGCGCACATCAGTTCCGCCCTCTGTGTGCTCGACCGACAGGAAGGCGGATCCGAGGCGCTGGCGGCCGAGAACATCGAACTGCACGCCCTGCTCACCCGAGCCGACCTCGACCAGGCCGACGCCGCGTCTCACTGATCCAGCTACCGCTCCGGGCACTCGGCGTACCGCCACGTTGCGGACAGGTCGCCGCTGGTTACGGTCAGTGTTCCGGACAGGCAGACGATCTCGTGTCGGCAGCCGCAGTCGTCAGGTAACACTTCATCCAGCACAACGGAACCGAGCGCGGCGACGTCCCGTCCGTGCTCTGCGGGCTCAACGCTGAAGTGCTGGACATCGCTGTAGTGGATCGTCAGATCTTCCTCATGCTTCCAGCAGTTGTGCCGCAGATGCAGTTCAAGCCAGCGGCTTCCTGCAGTCTCGCCCGACGTCAGCTGCGCGGGCCGCAGGTCCTTGACGCACCGCGGACCAACGAAGTCGTAGTGATCGGGGGCGGTCGCGAACCTACGTGCTCCCCTGGGTAGGGAGTCAGCGAACGACGCCAACCGGCAAAGATACGCGCCGGGGTCCAGAGCCATACCCTCGTCGGTCGACTCGATGTCCATGTACTTCACTGCGACCTCCGGTGTCGCCAGTCATGACTCGTACTGGGGAGCGCATCATCGCGCACGCACGACGGAACGAACTACGTTGGTTGGCATGTCGTCATCGGCGGACATCCTCAGAGACATCGAGTACCAGCGGCTACGGGCGCTGGTCGACGCTGATCCGGTTGTCCTGGACGCGTTGCATGTGGACGAGTTCGTGCTGGTCAACCCCAGCGGTGTGCAGTGGTCCAGGGAGGACTACATCGGCGGTGTTCTTGAGGGCAGGATCAACTACCGGCGCTTCGAGGCGATCTCGGAGATCGAGGTCATGACGGACGGCGACATCGGTGTCCTCCGGTACAGGTCCGCCATCGACATCGCCGTACGCGGTGAGCAACCGGGCGAGCTTGAGTGCTGGCACACCGACTGCTACCGCCGGTCGACAAGCGGCTCACCGTGGCGCGTGGTGTGGTCGCAGGCCACGGCAAGCCGCGCAACGCCGCATGACAGCAGTTCCCGGTAGCTGCGCCCGTGATCTTCGGCGGAACAGCCCGCGTACCGGCAGCGAAGTGCTTGACCCTCACGTGACGTCATGCCGCATTGTCGGTGGCGTGGAAGAGCACCTGACCGTCGGGCGCGTGGCCGAACTGACCGGGGTGACCGTCCGCACGCTGCACCACTATGACGAGATCGGTCTCGTGCACCCGTCCGCGCGGACCGCGGCCGGGTACCGGGCCTACTCGGCAGGCGACGTGGAGCGGCTGCGGGAGGTGCTCGCCTACCGGCGGCTCGGTTTCGGACTGCGCGAGATCGCGGACCTGGTCGACGACCCGACCACCGACGCGGTCGCGCACCTGCACCGGCTGCGTGGCCTGCTGCTCGAACAGCGCGACCGCGCGGCTGCACTGGTGACGGCCATAGACACCGAACTGGCGGCACGGGCGAAGGGGATCAGGATGACGTCGGAGGAGCAACTGACCGCGTTCGGCGCGCAGCTGTACGAGACCATCGGGTCCGCGTACCCGACGACCCGCCGCACCGAGCCGCGGATCGCCGCGCAGGTCTGGGAGGCGCTCGGCGACGCCCGGAGGGTACTGAACGTCGGTGCCGGCACCGGCTCGTACGAACCCGGAGACCGTGACGTCACAGCGGTGGAGCCGTCCGCGGTGATGCGGGCGCAGCGTCCCGCCGGCGCGGCGCCGTGCGTGGCCGCGGGCGCGGAGCGCCTCCCGTTCGAGGACCAGTCGTTCGACGCGGCGATGGCGTTCAGCACCGTGCACCACTGGCACGACCCGATCGCCGGGCTGCGCGAGATGCGGCGGGTGGCCCGCCGCGTCGTGGTGTTCACCCACGACGCCAGTGCCGCCGGGTGGCGGGACCGGTTCTGGCTCATCCGCGACTACCTGCCCGAGGTCGCCGACCTGGTCGCCGGCCGCCCGACGGTGGATGAGTTGGCCAGCACGTTCGGCGCCCGCTTGGAGCCGGTACTCATCCCGTGGGACTGCGCGGACGGCTTCTTCGAGGCGTACTGGCGCCGGCCCGAGGCGTACCTGGAGGACCATGTGCGTCGCGCGGTGTCGGTATGGACCAGGGTCGGACCGGAGGTAGAGGAGCGGGCGGTACGTAATCTCCGAGACGACCTTTCCTCGGGCCGCTGGGCGGAGCGCAACCGCGATCTTGTCGGCCTCGACTCTGCAGAGCTCGGCCTCCGCCTGCTCATCGCCTGAACTCGGTTCGGGTCGTCGGGCGCGCTTCAGCGTCCCTGAAAATGCCGAAGTTTGTAGGATCAGGGTCGCCCTGGCGACCCTGATCCTACAAACTCCCCAACTTTCGTTCGGGCCTACGGCGCGGATGGCTGCGGTGCGCAACAGCGTGTGCGGAGGCCCTGGCTATGCAGCCGGCTACACCTTGAGAAGTGCGGAAAGACATAAGTGCTGGGTGGAGATGAGGGGACTTGAACCCCTAACCCCCGCCTTGCAAAGGCGGTGCTCTGCCAATTGAGCTACATCCCCGAGGTGGGACTGCCTGGCGGCAGAACCACTTCACGGCCCGACGGATGAACTGCTCCGTCGAGCCGGGCCGTGCTGTGTCGCTGAGTGGTGCTGGTGTCGCTGACCGGGTGGCCGGCGACGGATCGAACTAGCGAAGGTCCGGGGACGTGGTCGCCTCGTGCCACAGGGCACGCTCGTCGTTCGCGTCCTTGACCTTCTTCGCCACAAGCGCCGCGACGCCGACAACAGCGGCGACGATGAGCAGCTTCTTCACCATGGATCCCCCTAGAACCATTGGAAGGGAGTGGGGCTAGCTGGAATCGAACCAGCGACCTCATCGTTATCAGCGATGCGCTCTAACCGACTGAGCTATAGCCCCTTGCGAGCCTGAAGATTACCCCACCCATCGCCGTGTCCCGCCACCCGGGGTGGGCGGCTCCGGGGAGGATCGGGTAGCTCCGGCAACCGCGGTGAGAGTAGCAGGACACTGCAGGTCGGGGGCACCGGATTCGCCGGGCCGCACCAGCTCGGGACCCGCCGTACCGGCGACGGGTCCCGGGCTGCGGACAGCTCCGGACGACAGGGTGGTCAGTCCTTCTCGGACAGGGTGACCTCGATGCCGCCGACCAGGTCGGAGCAGACGTTGTAGATGAACGCACCGAGCGTGGACAGCGCGGTGAACAGCACCATGTTGACCACACCCAGCAGAGCCGCGATACCGATCACGCCCTTGGCGGTGATCTGCAGGTTGAAGCCCTTGCCGCCCTGGCCCGCGGAACCGATGAGCGAGGTCAACGTCTGGTTGACGCTGTCGAACACGCCCATCGCGTCCAGCGCGAGGTAGAGCACCGAGGTGGCCACGACCATCACGATGAACAGGACGAGGGACACCGCGAAGGCGAACTTCATCACAGACCACGGATCGATCCGCTTGAGGTGCAGGCGGGCCCGACGCGGACCGCGGGAGGCGGCCGCCGAGACGGTGGCACGGGCAGCCCGTACCGCCTCGGCGACCTGGGCCTTCGCCGCGCCCACGTTGGGCTGCGTACCCGGTCCACCACTGATCGGGGCGGTGGGCGGGGGGTTCATCCCCGGCGGCCGGACGAACTTGCTCGTGGCCGACGGGTCGGCCGAGGGCACGGTGGCACGCCCGACGGATCGGTTACCAGACCCGCTGCCCGACGGACCGGTACGCGCCGCGGCGTTCTCGTGCGTCTTGGCCTCTGTCATGCGTCAGTCCTGTTCCTCGGGCTCGTCGGCGTTCCGCGTGATCGCCACCAGCGTCACGCCCGCAGGTAGGTCCATCAACTTGACCCCCATTGTGTTCCGGTCCCGTGTTCGCCGTACAGGCTTCACCGGAGTCCGGATGACTCCACCATTGGACGTGATAGCGAACACCTCGTCCTCCGGAGAAGTGGCTAGAGCTCCCACTAGTTGACCACGCCGCGTGGTGATCTTCGCAGTGAGTACGCCCTTGCCGCCCCTGTTCTGCGTCGGATATTCCTCCACCGGCGTGCGCTTTGCATACCCGCCGTCGGTTGCGACCAGAATGTCCAGTCCTTCGCGGACAACTTCCATGGTGAGCAGTACATCACCATCCGCGAAGCGCATGCCGATCACACCCGCGGTGGCCCGTCCCATCGGCCGCAGCGACTCGTCGTTCGCGGCGAACCTGATGGCCTGCGCCTTTCGGCTGACCAGCAGCAGGTGGTCCTCCGGGCCGATCAGGGCGGCCTTGACGACCTCGTCGTCCTCCCGCAGGTTGATGGCGATCACACCACCCGAGCGGTTCGAGTCGAAGTCGGAGAGCTTTGTCTTCTTGACCACACCACCCTTGGTCGCCAGTACCAGGTACGGGGCCGCCTCGTAATCGGCGATCTCGATCACCTGGGCGATGTGTTCGTCCGGCTGGAAGGCCAGGAGGTTCGCCACGTGCTGGCCCTTGGCCGACCGGTTGGCTTCGGGAAGTTCGTACGCCTTCGCCCGGTAGACCCGGCCCTTGTTGGTGAAGAACAGCAACCAGTCGTGGGTGGAACAGACGAAGAAGTGGCTGACCAGGTCGTCCTGCCGCAGCTGGGCGCCCTGTACACCCTTGCCGCCACGCCGCTGGCTGCGGTACAGGTCGGCCCGGGTCCGCTTGGCGTACCCGCCGCGGGTGATGGTGACCACCACGTCCTCGCGGGCGATCAGGTCCTCCATCGACACGTCGCCGTCGAACGGGACGATCTTCGTACGCCGGTCGTCGCCGTACTTCCTGGCGACCTCGGTCAGCTCCTCGGAGACGATGCTGCGCTGGCGTTCCGGCCTGGCCAGGATGTCCTGCAGATCGGCTATCTTCGTCTCGATCTCGGCCAGTTCCTCGACGATCTTCTGCCGTTCCAGGGCCGCCAGCCGACGCAGCTGCATGTCCAGAATCGCGGTGGCCTGCACCTCGTCCACGGTCAGCAGGTCCATCAGCCCGCTGCGCGCCGCGTCGGCGCTCGCCGACTGGCGGATCAGCGCGATGACCGCATCGAGCTGGTCCAGCGCCTTGACCAGACCGCGCAGGATGTGCGCCCGCTCCTCGGCCTTGCGCAACCGGTAGCGGGTGCGCCGGACGATGACCTCGATCTGGTGCTTGACGTACAGCTGGAGGAACTGGGCCAGGTTGAGGGTGCGCGGCACCCCGTCGACCAGCGCCAACATGTTCGCGCCGAACGTCTCCTGCAACTGGGTGTGCTTGTACAGGTTGTTCAGCACGATCTTGGCGACCGCGTCACGCTTGAGTACGAGTACCAGGCGCATGCCGGTACGGCCGGACGACTCCTCGCGGATGTCCGCGATACCGGAGACCTTGCCCTCCTTGACCAGCTCGGCGATCCGCTCGGCCAGGTTGTCCGGGTTGACCTGGTACGGCAGTTCACTGACCACCAGGCAGGCGCGACCCTTCGCGTCCTCCTGTACGTCCACCACGGCGCGCATCCGGATCGAGCCCCGCCCGGTCCGGTACGCATCCGTGATCGACTGCGTGCCGACGATCAGGCCGGAGGTCGGGAAGTCGGGGCCCTTGACGATCGTCAGGAGCGCCTCCAGGGCCTCCTCCTCGGTCGCCTCCGGGTGCGCCAGGCACCACTGCACACCGTCCGCAACCTCGCGCAGGTTGTGCGGCGGGATCCGGGTGGCCATCCCGACCGCGATCCCCTCGGACCCGTTGACCAGCAGGTTCGGGAACCTGGCCGGCAGTACGTCGGGTTCGCGGGTGGTGCCGTCGTAGTTCGGCGAGAAGTCGACGGTGTCCTCGTCGATGTCCCGCAGCATCTCCATCGCCAGCGGGTCGAGCCGGCATTCCGTGTTGTGGTTGACGAACCCGTTCGCGACGAACGAGTGGTCGTCGGTATCGACCCGGATGCTGTACACAGGCTGTACGCCCGCGTCGTCGATGCTGTCGACCTCTGCGTAGTAGAAGCGACCGTCCACCAGCGGCTCGACCACTTCGAGAACTTCGCCGTCGGTGATGTGCGCGGTGATCTCGTCCCGATCGCGTTCCCACCGTTCGACCCGGTCGATGTTGTGTCGGCGCAGCCAGTCGCGTTCGGTCCAGCGGTGTGCGCCGTGCGCCCGGACGAAGTCCGCGACATAGGGAACGTGGTCGTGGCTGAGAGCTGTGCTCTCCAGCGGAACCTGCGCCAGTTGCTCCTCGAGCTTGCGCTGCTTGCGACCGAGGAAACCGATCCAGCCGGCGAACAGCCGGGCGTCGCGCCGGTTGGTGACCACGACCTTGTGCTCACCGTTGGCGTACCGGCACAGCCGGGAGATCACGCCGAACTCGAGGAGAAGCTGCTGGACGTCCTGAGCCAGCTGCTCGCTCCGGGTGGAGTACGAGATCTGAATGGTGTTGCGCGGAAGCAACGAGGAGGAGCCGTCCCCTTCGAACAGGGACTGCAGGAAGGCCCGCTTGACCTGTGGTGAGGATTGCCAGACGAACTCCGGTACGGTCTTCGCCGCGCTCCGGGCGCCGACCATGTCGCCGAGCAGGCTTCGCCGCAACGCGGAGAGGTTCTGGACGTCGAGCTCGTACAGCCTGCTGCCGGACCGGATGACCCGTTCGCTGACGTACCGCGCGCCACCGACGCACAGGTCGTAGGCCGCGACCACCCGGTCGAAGTAGTCACGGTCGATGTTGTTGAAGCCGGCGCGGGTTTCGGAGACCCACCCTTCGCTGACGAACGCGCCACAGAGCACCGCCGCCTCGTGTACTTCCAGCGGCGCGTCGCCGAACTCCTCCGGTACGGTGCGCTGAAGTACCACCCGGTCACCGGCCTGTACCTCGGCCAGCAGCTTCCACTGCATGGTGGGTACCCCGGCCAGATCGACCAGGCACAACACCGGATGGTTGTGCGTTCCGGTGAGTGCGAAGCCATCCCGGGTACGCATACGCAGCGTCGGATGATGGCCCGAATGGAACAGTTTGGACGCCCGGACCAGGTCCCCGTTGCGATCCCGGACCTTCAGATCGATGTCGTTGTCCGAGTTCGGCTCGGCGTCCTGGACGATGTCACCGATCCGGACCGTGCCCAGCGCGGTGCGTACCCGTGCGTCGGCGGTGAGGCAGTAGCGCATGGCCGCAGCCGGGTCGTTGCCCGGGGAGCCGAAGTTGCCGTTGCCGTCGACGAGCGGGTACCGCAGCGACCACGGCTGGGCCATCCGGACCAGGGTGTCGTAGATCGACGCGTCGCCGTGCGGGTGGTAGTTACCCATCACGGCGCCGACGACCTTGGCGCACTTGACGTACCCACGGTCCGGGCGGATGCCGTCGTCGTACATGCCGTACAGGACCTTGCGGTGTACGGGCTTGAGCCCGTCCCGCACGTCGGGCAGCGCCCGGGCCACGATCACGCTCATCGCGTAGTCGAGGAACGAGCGCTGCATCTCGACTTCGAGCCCGACGGGCTCGATCCGGCCGCCGCCGCCCGGCGGCACCGTCGTCTCGGTCACGAATTACCTCTCGCTGTGGATGTGGATGTCACTGCTACGGGTGCTTTCCGCTGACTCGTCACCGGCAGCTAGATATCCAGGAAGCGGACGTCCTTGGCGTTGCGCTGGATGAACTCGCGCCTGGGCTCGACCACCTCACCCATGAGGACGCTGAAAAGCTCGTCCGCGGTTGCCGCATCGTCGAGACTCACCTGGGACATGATCCGGGTCGCCGGGTTCATGGTGGTGTCCCAGAGTTCGTGGTAGTTCATCTCGCCGAGGCCCTTGAACCGCTGGATGTCGTCGGGCTTGGCGTTCGCCCGCTTCTCCTGACGGATCCTTATCAGACCGTCACGCTCCCGGTCGGAGTACGCGTACTGGGCGTCGTCGCCCTTCTTGTTCCACTTGATCTTGTACAGCGGTGGCCGGGCCAGGAACACGTGGCCCTGCTCGACGAGCGGCCGCATGAACCGGAACAGCAGCGTCAGCAGCAGTGTGGTGATGTGCTGGCCGTCCACGTCGGCGTCGGCCATCAGCACCACCTTGTGGTACCGCAGCTTGCTGATGTCGAAGTCCTCGTGGATGCCGGTGCCGGTGGCGGTGATGATCGCCTGCACCTCGTTGTTACGCAGCACCTTGTCGATGCGCGCCTTCTCCACGTTGAGGATCTTGCCGCGGATCGGCAGGATCGCCTGGATCTGCGGGTTGCGCCCCTGCTTGGCCGAGCCACCGGCCGAGTCGCCCTCGACGATGAAGATCTCGCACTCGCGCGGGTCGGTGGACTGGCAGTCGGCCAGCTTGCCCGGCATCGACCCGGCCTCCAGCAGACTCTTGCGCCGGGCCAGCTTGCGTGCCTGGGCGGCGGCGGCACGGGCCCGGGCCGCCGCGAACGCCTTCTGGATGATCGTCTTCGCCTCGCTGGGGTTGCGCTCCAGCCAGTCGGCCAACCATTCGTTGCAGACCCGCTGTACGAAGCTCTTCACCTCGGTGTTGCCGAGCTTGGTCTTGGTCTGCCCCTCGAACTGCGGGTTGGCCAACTTCACCGAGATGATCGCGGCGAGACCTTCCCGGATGTCCTCACCGGTGAGCTTGTCGTCACCCTTGAACAGCTTCTTGTCCGTGCCGTACTTGTTGACGATGCTGGTCAACGCGGCGCGGAAGCCCTCCTCGTGGGTGCCACCCTCGTGCGTGTTGATCGTGTTGGCGAACGTGTAGACGCTCTCGCCGTACGACTCGTTCCACTGCATGGCGACCTCGAGGGCCATCCCCTCGGTCTCGCCCTCGAAGGCGACCACGGACTTGTGGATCGGGGTCTTCTTGGCGTTCAGGTGCGCCACGAAGTCGGCGATGCCGTTGCTGTAGTGGAAGGTCTCGACCCGGACCTCGGGGTGGTCGTCGCTGATCCGCTCGTCCCGGAAGACGATCTTCAGGCCGCCGTTGAGGAACGCCATCTCCTGCAGCCGGCGCAGGATCGTCTCGTGGTTGAACGTGACGGTCTCCATGATCGAGCCGTCGGGCCAGAAGGAGACGCTGGTGCCGGTCTCACTCGTACGTTCGCCCTGCTCCAGCGGGCCCGGCTTGGAGTGCTCGTAGCGCTGCCGCCACACGTACCCCTTGGTCTTGATCTCCAGTTCCATCCGGTTGGAGAGCGCGTTGACGACCGAGACGCCGACGCCATGCAGACCGCCGGAGACCGCGTACGACTTGCCGTCGAACTTGCCGCCCGCGTGCAGCACGGTGAGTGCCACCTCGACACCGGGCTTCTTGAGCTTCGGGTGCAGGTCGACCGGGAAACCACGGCCGTTGTCCTCCACCTTCACGCCGCCGTCGGACAGCAGGGTCACGATGATCTCGTCGCAGTGCCCCGCCATCGCCTCGTCGACCGCATTGTCCACAACCTCCTGGACAAGGTGGTGCAGACCACGTTCACCGGTGGAACCGATGTACATGCCAGGGCGCTTGCGGACCGCCTCCAGCCCTTCCAGAACCTGAATCGAGGCTGCCGTGTAGTCATTCTGCTGCTGCTTGGGGGCTGCCACCCTCAGTCACTTTCTCCACGACCAGGCAGACGGCACCGGGACGTGGGAGGTCGGGCGTACACGAACGCAGAACGGCACGCAGCCCTCGCCCGGTGGGCGAAGACCCGGAGGTCCGGAGCAAAACTGCCGGACAATGTGGCACCACCGGTGACGGTGTGCCCTCAAGCGTGCCGACCGACGTCGCGTATGCGGGTCCAACGCTGAACTTCACTGCAATCCTACTTGCAGGCAACGACATAACCGGTATCCGGCACCCCTGTGGTGGCCGAGAAGACGAGAAAATGCCCGGGGACGCATCCCCCCACGCGCCTCGGGGCGTCGCGTCGTACACGCGAGGTACGGCCGCAACGTGTGGCGCAAAGATCCGTCCGGTCGATCCCCAACCGAACACCCGCACCGTTCATCAAACAGGACGAGGGAATCGGAGGGAACCGATGAGGGCGGAACTCGAACAAGAGTACGTAGCGTTCGCCAGTGGAGGGGCCTGTCCCTGCGCAGCATGGCGTACCGGCTCTGTGGCAGCTGACACACCGTGTGGGGCGCACGCCACCTGGGATTGCCCCACACGGTCCGACACTGCCGGACGCTCCACCATTTCGTGACCAACAGCCCGCAACCGAACCCTGATCTTCGGCGTCTTCACCTCACAACGCCAACGAGGCTCAACGCAGTCGAGGAGGGGAGATGACTCGTCCAGCTGCCTGTACGGCGCAGCGGACCCCGGCACCGCGCACCGGCCGCCGCGCGGACGACCAGGAACACAGACCCACTGCCATTGACGGAAAGGCGGTGCGGATGGTGCCGATCCACCTCTCCGACCACCCCACCGAGCCCGTGCCGCAGACCGGGGCACGCGACTTCGACGAGTTCTACGCGGCCCACTTCCGCTCGACCACCGTGCAGATCTTCGCCTCGTTCGGTGACATGGCCGAGGCGCAGGACATCGCCCAGGAGGCGTTCTGCCGTGCACTGGCCAGATGGGAGACCATCGCCCGGTACGACGATCCGGTCGCCTGGGTGCGTGTCGTCGCGTGGAATCTGGCCACCAGCCGGTGGCGCCGGATCCGTACCGCACTCACCTTCGCCCGCAAGCAGCGTGAGGAACTGGTACCGCCGCCGTCACCGGACCATGTCGCGTTGACCGCCGCACTGCGCACCCTGCCGGAGAAACAGCGTCGCGCCGTGGTCCTCTTCTACCTCGCCGATCTCTCCGTAGCAGAAGTCGCCCTGGATGCCGGAGTGCCCACCGGCACGGTCAAGTCCTGGCTGTCCCGGGCACGGGAGGCACTTGCCAGGGAGCTCTCCGATGGATCGAGCGGAAAGGAGGAATCGCATGTCTGACGATCACGACCTCGACTTCGACCAGGGCGCCCTGCGGGACTCCTTCGAGTCGTTCCGTGGCAACTACCTCACCGCAGTCACCCCACCAGGAACTGCGGCAGCGCGCCAGACCCTCCGGCACAGGCACCGGGTCCGGGTCGGCGTGGTCGGTGGCGCCGCCGCACTGCTGGTCGTCGTCGGCGGTGGCGCGGCCCTGGCCGCCACCCGCCACCAGCGGCACACCACTCCGGTTCCGGCGACATCCCGGACCAGCAGGCCATCTCCGCACCAGGCCACTCCCGGCCCGCGTGTCCACACCTCGCACTCATCATCAGCACATCCATCGAGCAGGATCGCGCCCGACGAGTTGAGGAACGGAGTCCTGGACATCCCGTCCTTCGGAACCGCACAGTGCCCGTCGGGTCGGCTGCAGTTCCATGACGGCGCGCACCAGGGGAACGGCTCGATGACGGTCTGGGTCCTCACCAACTACACCGCTGCCTCCGCCGACCAGAAGTCCGTCTACCAGGACGTCGACCATGACGGCGTCGACGAGATCATCGCGTCCGTCGTGTGCGGCAACGGTGGCGGCGAGCAGGTCCTGGCCTTCGATCGGGCCGCCGGCGGTAGCCTCTCGGCCCCGAGAACCATCGTCGCCCGGCGGAACCAGGGGGCAGATTCGCACTACGCTCTGCACGCGGTACGTGCCGCGTCCGGCGGAGCGATCCAGGTCCAGTGGTTCCGCTCCGGCCAGAACACCAGTTCGACGCAGTGGCGGACCTACGCGTGGAACGGTTCCGGCTTCAGCCAGACCGGTGGACCGACCGGCTTCGCGCCGACCATGGACGACCTGCGCGACGCCACGCTGGACGTCCCCGCCTGGGGAGCCGGCCATTGCCCGAGCGGGAACCTGCACTTCACCGGCGGTCGTTCGCCCGTGGTCGACATCGACGTGCCACCCGGTTCCACCAGCGTCGACATGGTGGATCAGCCGGTCGAGGGGGAGGCCGACGGAACTCCGGTACTGCTGGTCAAGCTGCTCTGCCGGACCTACGACATCCAGGTGGTGGCGTTCGGGCTCGACGCGAACGGCCAGGTACGTACCGTCGGTCAGGTGGCGTCCAGCCAGCGGGAAGACAACGATCCCAACCCGGTCTCGATCACCTCGGTACGGTCCTCCGGCAGCACCATCACGCTGACCTGGACGGAGGTCAAGACGCCCAACCCACGCAGTCAGGACCGTACGTACCAGTGGAACGGGTCAGGGTTCCGACAGACCGGTGGACCGACCCGGTTCTGAATCGAACGTGCCGGGGCCGCGCCGAGCGGCCCCGGCGGTTCGGTCCCGGCAATGGATCACACCGCGTACCTCGCGGGGGCCGGCCCCGGCGCACGCCTCAGCCGTAGGTGTCGCCGGGTCCGGGGCCCCGGACCCGCAGCGGGCCGTGCCGCCACGACGGTGCGGCCGGGCCATGGATCCGCAGCCGGCGTACCGGACTCGCCCGTACCTCCTGGCCGATCTTCGCCAGGATCTTGCCGCTGAGCATGCGCAACTGGGTGGCCCACGCGGTCGACTCGGCCTCGATCGTCAGCTCGCCCTCGACCAGGTTCACCGGCCGGCAGTGCGCCGCGATGTCGGTGCCCACCACCCGCTCCCAGTCACCGAACACGGTCGCCTCGGCCGCCGGCTGCTGCCAGCCACGGTCCCGTACCAGCTTGGCCACCAGCGACCCGAACGGCTGCGGATCGCGCGGATCGGGCCCCGGGCCGGTATACCCGCGACGGCGGTACCTGCGCGGGTCGCCACTGCCGGAACGCCGCCGACCCTGCTGGGTACGGGCCTGCCGGTTGGCCTTCGCCGCATCCAGTACGGCGCGGGCCAGGTTCGGCCCGGTCAGGCCTGGGTCCACGGAAAGGTCCGGGTCCTGTGCTGCAGGGCCCTGGCCGGTCGGGGCGGCGTTCGTCGGTACCGCCGGATCGGCGCCACGCCCGGCGGGAGCCGGGTCGATCTCCGCAGGTTGCGACTGCTCCGGATTCCGCGGTTGCCGTGGCTTGCGTGACCGGCGCGGTTCAGAGGACACGGTGCACCTCACCGGCGGCCACGTCGTACCGGCCGCCCTGCAGGCTGGGCGGCACGTCGGCGGCCACCGCGCAGGTCACCAGTACCTGATCGGCGCCCGACACCAGATCCGCCAGCCGCTCCCGGCGCCCCGAATCCAGCTCGGCGAACACGTCGTCGAGGATCAGTACCGGTTCCGCGCCCGCGGCACGCAGCAACTCGAATGCGGCCAGCCGCATCGCCAACGCGAACGACCAGCTCTCCCCGTGGCTGGCGTACCCGCGGACCGGCAGCTCACCCAGGGTCAACACCAGTTCGTCGCGGTGCGGACCGTGCAGCGTCGTACCGCGCTCCACCTCCTGCGAGCGGGCCTTCGCCAGCGCCGCCGACAGCCGGGCCGCCAGCACGTCCCGGTCCGGGGTCAACGGGGCGTCGGCGTCCTCGGCCGCTGCGGTCAACGTCGACCGGTACTCGGCGTGCGCCCGGCCACGGCCCTGGCTGACCGCGTCGTACGCCTTCTCCAGGTGCGGGCTGAGCGCCGCGACCAGTTCCAGCCGACCGGCCACCAGGTCGGCGCCGTGCCGGGACAGGTGGCTGTCCCAGACATCCAGGGTGCGCAGATCGGCACCGGACGACTCGTCCTCGTCAGCCCGCTTCCGCCGGCCACCCGCCTTGCGGGCCAGGTACGAGGTCCGCAGCAGTGCGTTGCGCTGTTTCAACACCCGCTCATAGTCCGCGCGCACCCCGGCGTACCGGGGGTAGCGCGACACCAGTAGCTCGTCCAGATAGCGGCGACGCTCGGACGGGTCACCGCGTACCAGGGCCAGGTCCTCCGGCGCGAACAGCACCGTACGCAGCGCGCCGAGGATCTCCCGGGCGCGCGGCACCGGGGAACGGTTCAGTCGGGCGCGGTTCGCCCTGCCCGGCACCAGTTCCAGTTCGATGACCAGTTCGCGGCCGTCGTTGACGACCACCGCGCGCAGCACCGCACGGTCCGCGCCGGCCCGGACCAGCGGGAGGTCGGCCGATACCCGGTGGCTGCTCAACGTGGCCAGGTAGCCGAGCGCTTCCATCAGGTTGGTCTTGCCCTGACCGTTGGGTCCGACGAACACGCTCGGACCCGGGTCGAGGCTCACCGACAGCTGCGGGTAGCTACGGAAGTCGACGAGCTCGACCTGCCGTACGTACATGCCGCCCCCTCCGCAACCATGCCGGTCGCCGTCCTGATGCCGGGCCGTGCCCTGCGGTACGGCCCGGCGCCGGGTCAGCCCTCGGACTTCACCGCATGCCCGCCGAACTGGTGCCGCAGCGCCGCGACCGCCTTCATGGTCGGCGAGTCCTCCTGCCGCGACGCGAAGCGGGCGAACAGCGCGGCGCTGATCACGTTGAGCGGTACGGCCAGCCGTACCGCCTCCTCGACCGTCCAGCGACCCTCGCCGGAATCCTCCGACCAGCCGGAGATCTTCGTCAGCTCAGGATCGTCGTCCAGCGCCCGGTCCAGCAGGTCCAGCAACCAGGACTGGATCACGGTGCCCTGCCGCCAGGACTTGACCGCACCCGGTACGTCGTCCACCAGTTCCGAGGCGCGCAGCAGTTCGTAGCCCTCGGCGTAGGCGTGCATCATGCCGTACTCGATGCCGTTGTGCACCATCTTGGTGTAGTGCCCGGCGCCCACCTTGCCGGCGTGCACGAAACCGAACTCGCCGTCCGGCTTGAGCGCGTCGAAGATCGGCTGAACCTGGGCCACGTGCTCCGGCTCCCCGCCGACCATCAGCCCGTAGCCGTTCTGCAGCCCCCACACTCCGCCGGAGACACCGCAGTCGACGTAGCCGATTCCCTTGCCCGCCAGGTGTTCGGCGTGCTGCTGGTCGTCGGTGAAACGGGAATTGCCCCCGTCGATGACCACGTCACCGGCGGAGAGCAGTTCACCGAGCTCCTGCACCGTCTGCCGGGTCGGCTCCCCGGACGGCACCATCACCCAGACCGCGCGCGGTGCGGCCAGCTTCTCCACCAGTTCGGCGAGGCTGCCCACATCGGCGATCTCCCGGTTCCGGTCGTACCCGACGACCTCGTGCCCGGCCTGGCGCAACCGCTCACGCATGTTGCCGCCCATCCTGCCGAGCCCGATCAGCCCGAGTTGCATGTCCCCTCCCGGAATCCGCTGCAATCGCCGGCGGCACCGGGCGACCGCGTGGCCGCTCGGGTGCCGCCGTTCACACCGGGCTGACGGTACGCGGGTCGCGCCACCACGCCGGCCACGACCCACCGCCGGATGACGGTGGCCACCCGCGGTGCACTGCGGGTGGCCGGCGGGCGAGCGTCACTGGTTGGCGAACCGTACCGGCATGATCAGGTACCGGTACGACGTGTCGTCGTCCTTGTCCTCGGTGCTGCCGGAGATGACCGCGGGCTTCATCGGGTCGACGAACGACAGCACCGCGATCGGCCGACCCAGCTGGGCCAGCCCGTCCAGCAGGTACTGCGGGTTGAACGCGGTGGTCATCTCCTCGCCGCCGTACTCGCACTCCAGCGCCTCACTCGCCCGGGCGTCCTCGGTCGCGCCGGCCTCCACCACGAGGCTGTCGGTGGAGAACGACAGGCGTACCGGGTTGTTGCGCTCGGCGACCAGCGCGACCCGCTTGACCACCTCGGCCAGGGAGGCGGCCGGCACCCGGGCATGCGACACGTACTCGGTGGGGAAGATCGACCGCAGCGGCGGGTAGTTGTCGCCCTCCAGCAGCCGGCTGGTCGTACGGCGTTCGCCGCCGGTAAAACCGATCATGCCCTCACCGGCGCCACCGCCGGACAATGCGACACCCACCGAGCCGCCCAGCGGGCCGAGCGCCCGGGCGGTCTCGTTCAGGGTGCGGGCCGGTACGAGGGCCGCCAGGCTGGTGTCCGCCTCATCCGGCTGCCACTCCAGCTCGCGCATGGCGGCCCGGTAACGGTCGGTCGCCAGCAGGGTCAGGGTCGAGCCCTCCAGCTCGACCTTGACGCCGGTGATCATCGGCAGGGTGTCGTCACGACCGGCCGCGATCGCCACCTGGGCGACGGCCGTCGCGAACACCGCGGCGTCGATCCGGCCGGTCGAGCGGGGCATCTCCGGCAGCGACGGGTAGTCCTCCACCGGCATGGTCGGCAGGGTGAAGCGGGCGCTGCCGCAGGTGATCTCCACCCGGGAACCCTCGGTCGCGACATCGACCGGCTTCGCCGGCAGCGCCCGGGTGATCTCAGCGAGCAGACGGCCGGACACCAGCACCGTGCCGTCGGCATCGGCCTGCACGTCGATCTGGACCTGGCTGGAGACCTCGTAGTCGAACCCGGACACCGTGAGACGGCCGTCGCCCACGGACAGCCGTACGCCGGCCAGCACCGGCACCGGAGGCCGGTTGGGCAGACTCTTCGCGGTCCATGCCACGGCATCTGCGAGCGCGTCCCGCTCGACCCGGAACTTCATGCGATCCCTCCTGGGAGAGCGTCTGTGGTGCGTGACGGGCGTCCGCTGCGGTGCCGTGAGGGTCCACGGGCGATCGGTGCGGGTTGGCGACCCATCGCCAGACCCTACGGGTACGGGGCGACAGTCTGCGAACCCTCACCGGATCCGGTACGGGCTTGCCTGGGGGTCTTGATTCTAGGGTGCCGGGTCTGCTGTCGAGGATGGTTCCCATGGGCTCAACGGTCCGGAAGGGCTCCCGGCAACCAGACGATTAGCTTTGTGTCTCTTTAAAGATCTAACTCATCATCATCATAGGGCTTGTGGAAACTGTGGGTAACTGCCGTTTCCGCAGGTAGCCCCCTGTGTGGTGGTGTGGAAAAGCTGTGAGGACACCGGTTGGTAACTCGGCGCGTCGTCCACAGGCCAGCAAGAGACGCCGAGTTGTCCACCGCTTGTCCATAGGCAAAGCCGGTTATCCACCGGCTTATCCACCGGTATTCCCCAGGGTTATCCCCAGGGTCCCGATGAGACGGCTGACACTCTCTGGACGTTATCCACTGTCCGTCCACAGGATGTCCCCAGGATCCGGCCCGTTAACCACAGGTCATCCACCGATCTGTCCACAGGCGTTGTCCCCATCCTGTGTACAGAGCCTGTGGATTTCCCTGTGTGAGAGTGGCCATAACGTGGCTTCGCCCGCTGTGACATGGCCTCTTTCGCTTCGCTCGTTCGGCGGGCGCTGGCTTCGCAGGCGCTTGGATCGGCCTGTTGAAGCTCTGCGGGGGCTTCGCCTTCGGCTCGCCTCCTCGGGCTTCTGCGGCCGAGCGCACCGGCTGCGCCATCGCGTCCGGGTCGATGTGAGCTTGTCCCGAGCCCCGCGCATGACCGTTGGCAGTGTGGCTCGGCTTCGCCTTCGCGGTCAGATGGGGTGCCCCTGCGCGCGGGTCGTAACCGGGAGGTGGCTCGGCCCGCAAACGAGTTCCGACGGTCCCGTGCGGGACACACGCCTCCCCCATTGCCGGGATGGTGTCATTCCCGGTGGATTTCCACGGTTCGGGTCGCGGTTCAACCCGCCCGATCGCCACCATGTTCCGATGCGCGATGACGTTCCTTTTGAGGGTTCAGCGTTGGTACAAGTGAGGGTCCTGCGCTGGTTGAGTTCTCACCACTCCACCGTAGTGGCCATTTTCCCCGAATAGCCGTTAAGTGCCATTTGCAGAAAGGTACATTCGGGTTAAATGCTCTCCTGAAATCAGGTAAAGGTACATTTTCCCCGAAAGTCCGATCGTGATATTAGGACAAACTATACTTTCGGGGAAAATGCTCAGTGGCGGTGAGGCGGACGGTCGGACGGCGTTGACCCGGGACGAGCGGCCACCGGTACACACCCCACCCGGCACACCCCACCTCCGAACCACCATCCGCGACGGCGAAGCCGGACCGTACATGGTCCCCGCGCGCAGGGTCACCCCACCTGAACGCGATGACGAAGCCGAGCCACACAACTCACGGTCCCGCGCATGGCTACGGTCCCGCGCGGGGCGCGGGACAACCCACCCGGACCGTCACGCGATGGCGCAGCCGGTGCGCTCGGCCGCAGAAACCCGAGGAGGCGAGCCGAAGGCGAAGCCCCCGCAGAGCTTCAACAGGCCGATCCAAGCGCCTGCGAAGCCAGCGCCCGCCGAACGAGCGAAGCGAAAGAGGCCATGTCACAGCTCATTCTTGCTGTTTGATGCGGTTCGTCAGTTCGGCGATCTGGTTGTAGAGGGTGCGGCGTTCGGCCATCTGTCGGCGGATCTTGCGGTCGGCGTGCATGACGGTGGTGTGGTCGCGTCCGCCGAATGCCTGGCCGATGCGGGGCAGGGACAGGTCGGTCAGTTCCCGGCACAGGTACATGGCGACCTGCCGGGCGTTGACGAGTACCCGGGACCGCGAATGGCCACGCAGGTCGTCGATGCTGACCCCGAAGTAGTCAGCGGTCAGGTTCATGATCTGCTCGGAGTTGATCTCCGGGCCGGCACCGTCCGGGATGAGATCGCGTAGTACCTCCTCGGCCAGGCCCAGGTCGACCGCGGACCTGTTGAGACTGGCGAAGGCGGTGACCCGGATGAGTGCGCCCTCCAGTTCCCGGATTGAGTTCTGGATCCGCGAGGCGATGAACTCCAGTACGTCCGGCGGGGCGTACAGCCGCTCGTGGGCGGCCTTCTTCTGCAGGATCGCGATCCGGGTCTCCAGATCGGGGGGTTGGATGTCGGCCAGCAGTCCCCATTCGAACCGGGTACGCAGCCGGTCCTCGAGGGTGGAGAGCTGCTTGGGTGACCGGTCCGAGGTGATGACGATCTGCTTCGTTGCGTTGTGCAACGTGTTGAAGGTGTGGAAGAACTCTTCCTGGGTACGTTCGCGGGTCTCCAGGAACTGGATGTCGTCGATCAGCAGAATGTCGGCGTCCCGGTACCGGCGTTGGAACGCCTGGGTCTTGTCGTCCCGCAGCGAGTTGATGAAGTCGTTGGTGAACTCCTCGGTGGACACGTACCGCACGCTGCGGGCGTTGCCGAGGCTGGTCGCGTAGTGACCGATGGCGTGCAGCAGGTGTGTCTTGCCCAGCCCGGAGCCGCCGTACACGAACAGCGGGTTGTACGCCTTGGCGGGCGACTCGGCGACCGCGATGGCCGCGGCGTGGGCGAACCGGTTGCTGGAACCGATCACGAAGGTCTCGAAGGTGTACTTCGGGTTGAGCCGGCTGACCGTGTCGGTACGGCCGGTGCCGAAGTCGCGGAATCCGTGGCGGGTCGGGGCGTTGTCGCCACGGTGGTCGGCCCCACCCGGTCGGGTCGCCCCGGCCCGGCCGGGCCCGCCGTCGACCCGGTCCTGCGATCCGCCGAGGTCGTTGCGTACGGGGGTGGCCGGTATGGCTGTGCCGTGGTGCCGCCGTACGCCGGACTCCGGAATGTCCAGCCCGGGCAGGTGCGCGGGCATGTTGGTCAGTGGGAGCTGCTCGTCGGACCGGGTGTGCCGGGGCCGGTCGGGCCCGCTCTGCGGATCGTCGGCGTGCGCGGAGTAGCGCGGGCCGGGCGGCGGGTCGGTCGACGGTGGTGCCGCCGGGTAGGACGACGCCGGGTAGGACGATGCCGCGGGGAACTGGTCGTCCGGGCTCCCGGTGGACGCCGGGCGTTCCGCCGGCGGTGGTGGCTCGTCGAGCGGCTCGACCGACCGGAAGTCCGGTACCGGTGCGGGTGGTGTCGGCATGGCCGGGTCACCACCGAGCTGATCCGCCTCGTCCGAGGGCTGTACCGCCACGGCGAGCTGGATGCTGCGGCCGAGCCGGCGCGACAACGCCGCGGTGATCGCGGGCCGGAGCCGGGACTCGATGGCGTCGCGGGTGAAGGGGTTGGGTGCGGCGATGAAGGCCGTGTCCTCGACGAGGGCGAGTGGCCTGGTCAGCCGTAGCCACGCCTGCTGCTGAGGGGACAGCGTTTCGTTGGCTAGTTCCTCGGTGGCCGCGACCCAGACCGCCGCGAGGTTGACAGTGTCGTCGGTCACCGTCGCGCACCCCCTCGCGTTCTGCGGACACGTCCGCGCCGGACCTCACGCCCGACCGACGGAATCGTGTCTCCGGGGCCAGCGACCAGGCGGCCCGTAAGTTATCCACAACCTTGTCCACAGTCTGTGGATACATTGCAGCTTCCCGTGTCGACCGGGTACGAACTGGTCGACATCACTCGCATATCGCTCGCCGGCCACCCCACCGACGGACAGCGTCCATGCCTTATATACGGTCGCACACCAGTCGGTCGCACCACCCGCCCGGGTGCCGCAGCACGGCAGACGTCCGACAGGTCACCCACTGGCGCACGATAGACCAGATCCACCCCGGTACGGAGCGCATCCGGAGTACTGAATGAACTGTCGTGTGGCGTAGCGGACCGGATGTCCGGCGGGGCCGGTGATCGACTGCGCGCGCAGTAGGGTATAGCGGCAGTGAGCCTGCCCTGCGCGTTTGATACCGTGGAAAAGCATGTCTGCGTCCGACTCGACCGCGGTGCCGGAGCCTGATCCAAGGGTTCGGCATGAGCAACGTTCCGCACGAGGGTCGGGCGACAGAGTTGGGCGACCACGCCGGCCGGACACTGTCCGGATCTTGACACACCGGCGGGACGATCTGGCCGGCACCTCGGTCCGCTCGTCGTACCGATGTTGTTGTACCGGATGTTTCGGGCAGGTCGATCGTAGATCTGCTCCCTGGACCAGCTGATCTTGGAGACGTCACGTGAGTAAGCGCACCTACCAGCCGAACAACCGCCGCCGCGCGAAGACCCACGGCTTCCGGCTGCGGATGCGCACCCGTGCCGGCCGGGCGATCCTCTCCGGCCGCCGCCGCAAGGGCCGCGACCGCCTCGCGGCCTGAGCTGACGGCTGTCGCAGAACCTACTGAGTCATCATGCTGCCGCCCGCCGCGCGGCTGCGTCGCCGCGCTGAGTTCGCCGCGACCACCCGCGGCGGGCGTCGTGCTGGGCGGGGTTCGCTCGTGGTGCACCTGGCGTTGCCGCCGGCGCCGCCCGGAGACCCGGCACACATCGAGGGTGCGGCACCCGTCAACGGTGTGGCCCCGGCCGATTCCCCGGTACGGATCGGGAGCCCGACACCGACCGACAGCGCACCGGGCGCTGAGCACACCCGGGCATCGGCGGCGCCGGACGCGGTCCAGCCTGCGGTCGATCCGGTCCGTACCGGAGCTTCCGACCCGGAGGCCTTCCCCTCAGCCGCCACGGTGGCGTCCGGACCACCATCGGCCAGGTTCGGCTTCTCGGTCTCCCGGGCGGTCGGCAACGCTGTGGTACGCAACCGGGTCCGCCGACGCTTGCGACACCTGGCTGCAGAACGGCTCAGCCGACTGCCCGCCGGCGCGACAGTGGTGGTACGGGCACTTCCCGCCGCCGCGGACCGTGACTTCCACGAACTCGGCCGGGATCTGGACGCCGCCCTGGATGCGGCCCGCGCACCGCGCCGGCCGCGGGCCGACCGATCCGCCGGAACGCGGTCCGGACAGCCGGGCGATGGCGCCCGTCAGCACGGCGGCCGGAATCGAAAGAAACCGCAATGAGCACGCATAACGGTCCGGCGACGGGCCAGCATCGGCCCGTCGGACCGGCGGCCCGGGTGCTGACGCTACCCATCGTCGCGTACCGTCGTTGGATAAGCCCGGCGATGCCGGCCCGCTGTCGGTTCTACCCCTCCTGCAGCGCGTACGCCCAGGAGGCGGTCGCCGCGCATGGCGCGGTGCGTGGAACCGGCCTGGCGATCTGGCGGCTGCTGCGTTGTCAACCGTTCAATCCGGGCGGGTACGACCCGGTGCCACCGGCGTGGCACCGCGCCGATGTGACTGGAGCCTGAGAAGTGAGTCTGGGAATTCTCTACACGGCTATCTCGTGGGTGATGCTTCGCTGGCATGACCTGTGGGCCGCGGCCGGGCTGGACAAGGCGCAGTTCCTCGGCACCGACTGGGGCTGGGTCCTGTCGATCATCTTCCTGGTGATCACGATCCGGGTCGTGCTGTTCCCGCTCTATGTGAAGCAGATCAAGTCCCAGCGCGCGATGCAGGCACTGCAGCCGCGGATCAAGGAGCTGCAGAACAAGTACAAGGGCGGCGACAAGCAGGCCATGCAGCAGGAGCTCATGGAGCTCTACCGCAAGGAGAAGGCCAACCCGATCATGGGCTGCCTTCCCCTCGCACTGCAGGCGCCGGTGCTGCTCGCCCTGTTCCACGTACTTCGTCACCTCAGTCACCCGGATGCCAGCGGCGCGCAGAAGAGCCTGTACGGATGGTCGATTCCGGAATTCGACGGCGCGTCCACCGCGCACCTGTTCGGTGCGCCCATCGCAGCCGGGTTCAAGACGACCGGCGCGTTGCTGACCGAACTGCACGCCAGTTCGATCCACGTCAAGATCGTGGCCGGTCTGCTGGTCGCGATCATGATCGTGACCACCTTCCTGACCCAGCGGCAGATGATCGCGCGTACCGGCTGGGCGACCGACCCGCAGCAGAAGATGATCCAGCGCGTCATGCTGTACGGCGTTCCGGTGATGCTGCTGGTCTCCGGCTCGATCTTCCCGATCGGTGTGGTCATCTACTGGGTGACCTCGAACGTGTTCTCGTTGGGTCAGCAGAGCTGGATCCTGCACAAGTACCCGCCGCCGCCGAACGCCGCGAAGGCGGCCGCGGCAGCCGGCAAGCCGCTGAAGGGCAAGGCCGCCGAGGAGGCCCGCAAGGCCGCCGAGGTCCGGGCCGAGCAGGCCCGCGCGCTGGCACCGAAGCCTGGCGCCAAGCCGGCCAAGAAGCGGACCGCCGCTACCCGGCCGAACGTGCCGGCGGGTTCGACCGACGACACCGACACCGACACCCCCGCAGGTACCGGTACCGGTACCGGTACCGGCGCGGCGGGTGTGCAGAAGAAGGCCGCCGCTAACAAGGCGACCGGCGTCAAGAAGGCTGCTGCGAAGCGGACCGCGAATGGCGCGCCGCGTACGTCCTCGAATGGCGCGTCGTCGAACGGTGCCAAGCGCGTTTCCGGTACGACCGGCGCCTCGGGGAAGACGGAGAAGCGGAAGGCCGGCCCGTGACCTGTGGGGCTGCCCGCACCGGCCGGAGGGTACTGGCATAGGGTCCGGCCATTGACGACCGATGCGACACGATCGGTGAACGCACGGTAGGCGACGAACCTGCCGATAATGAGACTGTGAGAGGCGTCCGGGCGGGGCGCCCTGGATCTTGGAGTAGTACTGCCGTGACCGATACGAGCACCAACCCGGTCGACGAGGCCGGGGAGACGTCCGGCGATGAGACCGGGACGACCAGCGGTACCGGCACCGCCGCGGCACCGACCAACGGCGGTGGTCGCGACTCAGACTCGCTGTTCGGGGAGAGCGAGATCGCTGCGGACTACATCGAAGGTCTGCTGGACATCCTCGACTTCGACGGTGACATCGACGAACTCGTACAGTCCGGCCGTCCCGTGGTGGAGTTGGTCGGGGACGGACTCGATCCACTGATCGGGCAGCGTGGTGCGACCCTCGAGGCACTTCAGGAGTTGGCCCGCCTGGCGATCTTCCAGCAGACCGGGTCGCCGAGCCGACTGCTGCTGGACGTCGGCGGGTTCCGGCAGGCGCGGCGCAAGGAACTGGCCGCGATCGCGAAGAACGCGGTGGAGAAGGTCCACGAACATGGTGAGCCGGTGAAGCTGGACCCGATGACCGCGTTCGAGCGCAAGTGCGTACACGATGTGGTCAACGAACTGAGCGATGTGGAAAGTGAGTCGGAGGGCGTCGAGCCGAACCGGCGAATCGTGGTCAGCCCGGTGAAGTAACGCCGGACAGCGACAGCGGTACGAAGGGCCCAGGGAGACGCGGGTTCTGGTGGACATCGCCACGGTGCGGTGGAATCCGGAGCTGCCTCCCTGGGCCTTTTCTGGCCCGGCAGCGTTTCGACATGGGTCAGCCGCTGTCCGGGTGCGGGACCGGTCGTTGGACGCCCGGGGATGTCACCCGGTGCTCCAGCAGACTTTCGTCAGTGTCGAATCCCCTGGCCATGGTAAGGGTAGCCGAAACCGCGCGCCCTTTTTGCGGCTTATTTCGCTTGCGCCGATGAGCCTCCTTCCGACCCCTTCTGCCGCACCATTTCGCGACATCACGTCAACCCGACCCGGGTCTGTCAGCTGCCCCGTTTCGGTGTCGAGGCGTGGGCGGGTCATGCCGGCCGGTCGACCGGGCCAGCCTGTCGGTTCAGATGAACACCCGCGGTACCGAGACCTGTGGTGTGGGCTCCGCTCAGCGGATGTCATGGCGGTGATGGTGGAAGTTGTTCTGCGGTGACCGGCAGGGCGCCGGTCACCGCAGGGGCGGCGTACCGAGAATCGTGTACATGGCTGAATCAACCCCGCACCCGTCCGCCCGCCCCGCCGCACACGATGCAACTCCGTCGGAGAATGTCCCCACTGCGCAACCGACCGCACTGCCACCGGCGCTGGCAGAGGTCGCTGGCCGACTGTTCGGTGACCGCCTCGCCCTGGCCGAGCGGTACGTCGAACTGCTCGCGACCGAAGGCACCGTACGAGGCTTGATCGGGCCTCGGGAAGCGCCGCGACTGTGGGATCGGCACCTGCTCAACTGCGCGGTACTGGCGGAGCTGATCCCGACCGGAGCAGTTGTGGCAGATGTCGGGTCCGGCGCCGGCCTGCCCGGTATCGTGCTCGGAGTGGCCAGACCTGATCTGTCCGTCACACTCATCGATTCCTTGGCCAGACGCACCACCTTCCTCACGGAGGTGGTCGACGAACTGCGACTCGATCACGTGACCGTCGTACGGGGTCGTGCCGAGGAACTCGCCGGGCAGCTGGAGTCGATGGACGTGGTGACCGCGCGGGCGGTGGCGCCATTGGACCGGTTGGCGCGCTGGTGTCTGCCACTGCTCCCGGTCGGCGGTCGGCTGCTGGCGATGAAGGGCGCCTCCGCGTCCGACGAGATCGAACTGCACGGTGCGAAGGTCCAGCGAGCTGGCGGCGACATGCCGAAGGTCGTGCAATGCGGTGTTGGCCTGGTGGAACCGCCGACCACCGTGATCGAGGTGGTCTGCCGCCGGACGTCGGCTGCCGGATCGAAACGGGGACGGGGTAGGACATGAATTCCACACGGCATGGCGGTGGCCTGGGACGGCGTCTTCTTGGACAGGTCGTCACGGTGGAAGCGGACTCCCGGCATGGAACAGTTGGGCCTTCGGCCGTAGGCTGGCCGGACACGGGAACGACTGCGGCGGATGCAGCGGACGCACCGGCGGATGCGGTGGGAAGCGAGCAGGAACCCCACAACGTATGCCGGACGTCCGCTCCGCCCCGGGGTCGCGGTAGCGACCCTGTGGCAGTCTCCTCGGTGGGTACCAGTGATTCCGCCAACCAGACAGACGAGGGCAGCATGGTGCGCGAGGACCGATCTGCCGAGCCGCCGAAGCGCGGGTACGACGTGAGTCAGCAGCGAATCCGGCAAGCGCTGGCCGAAGTCCCGGTTTCACGTGAAACCGAACTGGTCGAACCGCCCCAGGCTCAGCAGGAACGGGAACGACCCCGCTCCACCGGCACGGTCTATGGGACACCGCGCCAACCGGAGCGCTACGAGGACGACGCGCGTTCCTCCGGAACCTCCCCGGAGGACGGTCGTCAATCGGCAGATGAGTGGACGGCGACAGCATCTGCCGCCGCTCCTGCCACCACGAGGACGGAATCAACCGCGTCATCGGCAGATCAGACCGCAGCGACTGGGTCGATCTCGGCGACGTCGACGCCAGCTCCACCGAACGACTGGGCAGCGGCGACCGGTGACACGGTGTCGGTGCCGGCCGGTGTTTCACGTGAAACCGAGCCGGAGGAGGATCTGCCGCTGGCCATGGAAGCGAAGCGTGCGGTCGAGATCCTCAATCCGTCCGGCGCTGCGCTGATTCCACGCCCCCCGCATCGGCGGGTCATGTGCATCGCCAACCAGAAGGGTGGCGTGGGAAAGACGACCACGGCGGTCAACCTGGCTGTGGCTCTGGCCCTGCACGGCAGCCGGGTGATGGTGGTCGACCTGGATCCGCAGGGCAACGCATCCACTGGACTGAGCGTCGAGCACCACACCGGCCTCAACAGCGTGTACGACTGCCTGACCGACGGGCTGCCACTCGTCGAGGCGGCGCAGCAGGTGGAGGGAATCCCTAACCTGATCTGCGTGCCGGCCACCATCGACCTGGCCGGAGCCGAGATCGAGCTGGTCTCCGTCGTTGCCCGGGAACAGCGACTCAAGCGCGCCATCGAGGCCTACCCGGACGAGATCGACTACGTCTTCATCGACTGCCCTCCCTCGCTGGGTCTGCTCACCGTCAACGCCCTGGTGGCCGCCCAGGAGGTGCTGATCCCGATCCAGTGCGAGTACTACGCCTTGGAGGGGCTCGGGCAGCTGTTGCGCAACGTGGAACTGGTGAAGGCACATCTGAACCCGTCGGTCTGGATCTCCACGATCCTGCTGACCATGTACGACGGCCGAACCAAGCTCGCCGACCAGGTCGCCCAGGAAGTACGGGAGCACTTCGGTGACGTGGTACTCGAGGCCGTCATCCCGCGCAGCGTCCGTGTGTCGGAAGCTCCGGGGTACGGGCAGTCGGTCATGACATACGATCCGGGGTCGCGCGGTGCGACCAGCTATTTCGACGCGGCTAAGCAACTCGCGCAGCGGGGTGCCGCCCGTGCGGGAGGGAAGGCATGAAGAACCGTCGAGGGGGTCTGGGACGCGGCCTGGGCGCGTTGATCCCGACCGGGCTCACCGAGGGGGGCACCACGGTCGTACCGGAGCAGTCCGCTCCCCCAGTTGGCTCGGATGGCCTGTCGCCCACGATTGTCTCCGCGCCGGTGCAACCGCAGAGCGACAGTGCCGGCCCGGCGGCCGGCAGGGACGGTGACCGGGACAGTACGAGTGGCGCGGAATCCGAGGAGGGTCTCGCCCCGGTGCCGGGGGCGAGGTTCCGGGAGATCTCGGTGGACTCGATCGAGCCCAACCCCCGGCAGCCCCGACAGGTCTTCGACGAGGAGGCGCTGGCCGAGCTGAAGACCTCGATCGAGCAGGTCGGATTCCTGCAGCCGATCGTCGTACGGGAACTGGAGCCCGGTCGGTACGAGCTGGTGATGGGTGAGCGCCGTTGGCGTGCCGCTCAGGCGTTGGAGCGGGAGTCGATTCCGGCAATCATCCGGGAGACCCGTGACGACGACATGCTCCGGGACGCGTTGCTGGAGAACATCCACCGGGCCAACCTGAACCCGTTGGAAGAGGCGGCGGCCTACCAGCAGCTGCTGGAGGAGTTCGGCGCCACGCATGAGGAGCTCGCCCGCCGCATCGGCCGGAGCCGCCCGCAGATCTCCAACACCATCCGGCTGCTGAACCTGCCGCCGGCGGTACAGCGCCGGGTAGCTGCCGGCATCCTGTCGGCTGGACATGCCCGGGCGCTCCTCGCCCTGGACGATGCTGAGCGCCAGGACGAGCTCGCCAAGCGGATCGTGGCGGAGGGCCTGTCCGTACGGGCCACCGAGGAGCTGGTCGCCGTGGTGGCCGACGAGCCCGCCGCCAAGTCGTCCCAAGCGCGTCGTCCGAAGGCACACGCACCGGCCCTGACCGAACTGGCGGACCGGTTGTCGGATCGCTTCGATACCCGGGTGAAGGTCGACCTCGGCCGGCGCAAGGGTCGGATCGTGGTGGAGTTCGCGACGGTCGACGACCTGGAACGGATCGTCGGCGTGATGGGTATCGCGGGTCGCGCCAACGACGACGAGTAGTCGAGCATCCTGACACTCCCCCGGGGCCGGTCGCTGTTTCACGTGAAACAGCAACCGGCCCCGGATCGTTTCACGTGAAACACGGACCGGCCGCCGCGCGTACGGATGCGGAAATCTCCCGGACACATCGACGTGGTGAGGTACGGCGGGAGGTACTCATGTCTGATCAGCAGGGCACGTCGATCCACTGCCGGCCCGCGCGGGCCGATGACTTGACCGAGCTGACCGCGATCTACAACCACTACGTCACGCACACCTCGATCACCTTCGACGTCGACCCGGTCAGCGTGGCGGACCGGGCGGGCTGGCTGGCCCGGTTCGGCGTCAGCGGCCCGTACCGGCTCCTGGTGGCGGAGCTGGACGGAGCGGGTGGCCTACTGGGGTATGCCTCCAGCGGATCGTTCCGGCCGAAGGCGGCGTACCGACCCTCCGTCGAGGTGAGCGTCTACTGCGCCCCCGACGCGACCGGGCGCGGTGTCGGTGACCGGCTCTACCGCTCCCTCTTCGCCGAACTACGGACTGAGGACGTACACCGCGCCTACGCCGGAATCAGCCTGCCCAATCCCGCATCCGAGCGGCTGCATCAGCGACACGGCTTCCGCCCGGTCGGCACCTTCCGGGAGGTCGGCCGCAAGTTCGGCCGGTACTGGGACGTGCAGTGGTGGGAACGTCAGATGGGGACCGACGGCTCCGTGTGACGTACCGGCCCTGACTGGTCCCCCGCATCGGTGTACCTGCCGGGACCCGCACGCCAGGATGGGGGCATGGAACACGATGACGAGGGCTCCGTGGGATCTGGCGAAGGGCGTAGTGGGGCGCGGTACCGATCCCGCACGGCGACGACACACCGGACCGTGCTGATCGATCCTCCGGTCACCGACACGCTCCTGGCGGAGCTCGTCGACCTCTGGGTCTGGGTGACGAACGCCGGAGGGGCGGTGGGCTTCCTGCCACCGACTACCGCCGCCGAGATCCGGCCCACCGCCCGCGCCACCCTTGCCCGGGTCGCCGACGGGACCGCCACTCTCGTCGCCCTCCGCGAGGCGGACCGGATCGTCGCCTGGTGCGTACTGGAGGAGAGCCCGAGTGCACTGCGCCGACACTGGCGCACCGTGGTCCGGGTCCAGGTGGCGCCGGACCGGCAGGGCGCTGGACTTGGTGATCATCTGATGCAGGCTGCAGCCGACGTTGCTCGCGATGAACTGAAACTGTCCGCCCTCTTCCTCTCGGTCCGTGGCGGCACCGGGATCGAGCGGTTCTACCGCAGACTCGGGTACCGGGAGATGGGTCGGCTGCCCGGCGCGATCCGGGTGGGTCCGGACGACGACCGGGAAGAGATCCTGATGTGGCGCGCGCTCTGACCGCGGGTCGTTCCACCACCGGTGATGTCTGCACCGGCAGCGCGGTCAGACTTCAGCCCGTTCCACTGCGGTGGACCGGCCTGGTCGGAGCCAGTCGGTTCCGGTGACGACCAGGATCTCGCCGCTAGGACGTGGCGCGTGGCGCGGCCAGGTTCCGGGACACGAACTCCAGCATCGCCGGTGCGCCCAGCTGCGCCTGATGCCAGGTGTGCCAGGCAGCCTCGCTGCGGATGGTGACCCGCTGGCCGCGTGTCCGCAGCAGCGCGGCCAGCCGTCGGTTGCCGGCGAGCTCGGCGTCGGATGCGCGGTCCGGCCAGTCCAGGAAGACCGGGGTCGGGCCGGCGAACCGTAGCCTCGGCAGGTAGGTCGACACCGTGTTGCGCTCGATCAGTTCACGCCGCCCGGCCAGCGCTGAGGACTCCGGGCCGGAACCTGCCGAAGGGTACGGCTCCAGCGCCGCGATGGAGCCGTACCGCTCGGTGTGATGCAGGCCGATGTTCAGGGCACAGAAGCCGCCCGACGACATTCCGCCGACCGCGCGCCCGGTCCGTTCCGGGATCGTACGGAAGTGACGGTCGACGTAGCGGACGAGGCGCCCGGCGAGGAAGGTCTCCATCTGCGGTCCGTGCACGGCATCCAGGCACTCGGTGTCATGCAGGCCGCCCAGCGTCGTGTCCGGCATGACCACGATCATCGGTACCACCCGTCGCTGTGCGATCAGCTCGTCCAGTACCCCGACGATGCGCCCGGCCACGAGCCAGTCCGTACTACGGCCGGGCCAGCCGCCGTACAGGTACAGCACGGGATAACGCAGCCGGCCGGTCCGGTAGCCGGGCGGGAGGTAGAGGTACGTCGTCTGTACCGGCACCCGCAGGTCCGGCGCGCCCACCGCCACCGCGGCGACCACCGAACCGTGCCCGGCGGGCAGGTCGCCGTCACCCCGTACGCGGACCGCGTCCGGATGCCCCAGCAGGGCCGGGACCTCCGTGAGCGAGGGAAGGTACCCCGCATAGCTGTTCGCCGCCAACAGGCCGCAGAGAAGGACGCCGGCCACCGCAGACAGCGCGACCGGGAGCCGGCCGCGCAGCCGGCCGCGCCGGCGCGCGAACAGGAGCACGGCGACGAGCAGGACGGTGCCGGCCAGTACGCCGGCCGGTACCCACCACGACTCCAGTGGTACCGGCGGCCCGACCCACCGACCGTCGTCGCCCACCCGGGCCGCCCCCTCCCGGCGTTCACCTGCGCTCCACGCTACGTGGGCCGCCCACCGCGCGGGAGCTGATCATGACGCGTCGGACGCCGGTGCCTCGACGGTCGGCGCAGTGTACGTCGATGCCGGACGCTGCCCGGTGGGTCAGCCGCACGGTGGGTCAGCCGCACGGTGGGTCAGCCGCACGGTGGGTCAGCCGCACGGTGGGTCAGCCGCACGGTGGGCCAGCGCAGGAGACAGGCCGGCGCGCAAGGTGGGTCAGCCGCGGGAGGTCGCGACGGAGACCAGGCGCTGCAACGTGCTGCCCAGGTTGTGCCCGCCCGCCTCGACCGCCATCGGCAGCAGCGACGTCTCCGTCATCCCGGGGTTCACGTTGGCCTCCAGGACCTGGATCCCCCCGTCGGGGTCGACCATCATGTCGATCCGGGACAGGTCACGCAGCCCGAGAGCGACATGACTTGCCACGGCCACCCGGGCCACCTCGTCCAGCACCTCGGCGGGCAGTCGGGCCGGGCAGTGCCACGTGGTGATGCCGGCGGTGTACCGGGCCGCGAAGTCGTAGCCGCCGTCCGGCGGAACGATCTCGACCGGCGGCAAGGCCTGTGGACCCGAGCCGAGGTCCAGCACGCTGACCGCGATGTCGGTGCCCGCCGCGAAGCGCTCCACCAGGACCGTCGAGCCGTACGCGAACGCGTCGACCATCGCGGCCGGTAGCGCGGTCGCGGACCGTACGGCCTGTACGCCGAGACCCGATCCGCCCTGCGCCGGCTTGATCATCAACGGCAGGCCCAGCCGCCCCACGATGTGGTCCAGCAACGTCTGCGCACCGAGCTCGGAGAACGTCGAATGCGGCAGGGTCACCCACTCCGGGGTCGGGATGCCGGCCTGCCGGAGGATGGCCTTCGCGGTCGGCTTGTCCCACGCCACCCGGGCGGCGTGCGCCGGACTGCCCACGTACGGGACGCCGACCAGGTCCAGTACGCCCTGCAGGGAGCCGTCCTCGCCGGGCCCGCCGTGCAGGGCGATGAGCGCGGCGTCCGGTGGGTCGGCGGTCAGCGCCGGCAGCAGGGTGACGTCGGCGTCCCGTAGCTCGGCGTCGAAGCCGGCCATCAGCAACGCGTCCAGCACACGCCGGCCGGACCGTAACGACACGTCCCGTTCGTACGACAGGCCACCGGCGAGGATCAGTACCCGGGGCGGGTCGCTGTTCGGCCCGTGCCCGGTCCGCGCCGCACCGGTCTGCGCCGGCCTGGTCTGCGCCGGCCTGGTCTGCGCCGCCTCAGTCTGCGCTGAGCCGGTCGTGTCCGTACTCGTCATGTGTTCCGCCGATCCGCCCTGCGCCGTGTCGCTCATCGTGCCCCGACCCGTCCGTGCCAGCGCACCCCGGCTGCACTCACGCGATACCCGGTGGAATGTCGTCGCCGACCCGTCGGGGCTGCCCGACCGTGCGGCTGGCCCCGCCGAAGGTGCCCCGCAGGGACAGCTCCGATTCGATGACCTGACCGAGTCGCCGGACACCTTCACGGATCCGTTCCGGCGGCGGGAAACAGTACGAGAGCCGTAGGTTCTGTGCACCGGAGCCGTCGGCGTAGAAGCCGGTGCCGGGCACGTACGCGACCCGGGCATGGATGGCCCGCGGCATCATCGCCTTCGCGTCCAGGTTCTCCGGCAGGGTGAGCCAGACGTAGAAGCCGCCGCCCGGTCGGGTCCAACGGACGCCCGCCGGCATGAAGTCGTCCAGCGCGGTGAGCGCGGCGGCGCGCCGTTCCCGGTACAGCTCACGGAACACCTTCAACTGCTCGCGCCAGGGCATGGTGGCGAAGTAGCGGGTGACGATCCGCTGGTTGAAGGTGGAGGGGCAGAGGATCGCCGCTTCGGACGCCATCACCAGCTTGTCGCGTACGGCGTGTGGTGCGAGGATCCAGCCGACCCGGATGCCGGCCGCGAAGGTCTTGGAGAAGGTGCCGAGGTACAGCACCCCTTCCCGGGCACGGGCCCGTAGTGGTGCCGGCGGCTCGCTGTCGAAACCCAGCAGACCGTACGGGTTGTCCTCCAGCACCAGCAGCCGGTGCCGTTGGCAGATCTCCAGGATGCGTTCCCGCCGGTCCTCGGCGAGGGTCACACCGGCCGGGTTGTGGAAGGCGGGCACGGTGTAGAGGAACTTGGCCCGGCGGCCCGATGCGGTGACCGCGGCAATGGCCGCCTCCAGCGCCTCCGGTACCAGACCGTCGTCGTCCATGGTCACGTGTACGACGTCGGCCTGGGCGGCCTGGAAGACCCCGAGTGCGCCGACATAGCTGGGTGCCTCGGCGAGCACCACGTCGCCGGGGTCGAGGAAGACCCGGGACACCAGGTCGAGCGCCTGCTGCGACCCGGTGGTGACGACCACGTCGTCGGGTGACGCCCCGCCCGAGGCGTCGATACCCTCCTCGGCCATCACCGCGCAGATCTGTTCGCGCAGTGCGGCCTCGCCCTGGCCGACGCTGTAGTTGAGCGCCGGGGCGCCGTCCCGACGGATCAGGTCGGCGACCATGTCGCCCACCGAGTCCAGCGGCAGCGCCGCGGTGAACGGGGACCCGCCGGCGAGGGAGACCACCTCGGGGCGGTTCGCCACCGAGAACAGTGCCCGGATCTCGGACGCTTTCATCCCGTGCACGCGCTGGGCGTACAGATCGGTGTAGTCGTCCAGTGTCGTGCCGGCCACGGGACCCCCTCTGCGCGGACACGGCGCCGGTGGCACGGACGACGGCGGCGAGCCGGCGCATGCGTACCGTGGCGCGCGGTTCGGCCGAGTCTAACGGCCCGGACGGGGGAAGCGCGCTGCTTCGTGATGCAGAACGCCTAGTATGGATCCGTCCCTGGGGTGCCGTCTGCGGAGGCACGGTGCTGGACTAATGGAGGTTCGGTGTCCCGGCATCTGGTGAATCTGACTCTCGACACGCTGGAGGACCTCCCCCGCCGCTGCCGCGGTTGTGTCTTCTGGGAACTCGACCCGGTGTCCGAGGAGCGGGCGGTCAAGGCCGGTGACACCGGCCTGGAGAAGGAAGCCTGGGTTTCCCAGACGTTGCTGGAATGGGGCTCCTGCGGCAAGTTGATCTACGTGGACGGTGCGCCGGCCGGATTCGTACTGTTCGCCCCACCGTCCCGGGTGCCCCGCTCGGTGGCCTTTCCGACCAGCCCGGTCAGCCCGGACGCGGTGCTGCTGATGGCCGCGCACGTCGTACCCGACTTCGGTGGTGGCGGTCTGGGCCGGATGCTGATCCAGGGTGTCGCCCGGGACCTCACCAAGCGTGGGATCCGGGCGATCGAGGCGTTCGGTGACGCCCAGTGGGACCAGCCGCACTGTGTCGCGCCGGCGGACTATTTCCGTTCGGTGGGGTTCAAGACGGTACGCGCGCATCCACGTTTCCCGCGGCTGCGGATGGACCTGCGTACCGCACTGTCCTGGAAGTCCGACGTCGAGTCGGCGCTGGAGAAACTGCTCGGGTCGATGAGTCCGGAGGCTCTATTGCGCCCGGCCACGCACAGCCTCATCTGAACGCGGGCGTCGGCAGGGGCAAGCCGTCGGCAGGAGCAACCGCAGCGCGCCACGCCTGCCGGCGCATCGGTACTCAGCCGGCGGTGGCGACCGCCGCGCGCAGGGAGCTCACGTCGAAGGTGCCGGTCGGGTAGTCGGACTCGGCGGTCAGGTACATCCGCTGGATCGCGGCCACCATCGCCTCCACCACCAGGTCCCGGAACGCCGGGTCGATCAGCCGGGCCCGGTCCGCCGGTGAGGTCAGGTAGCCGACCTCGACCCGGACCGCCGGCATGCGGGTCAGCCGCAGCAGATCCCAGGTCTTGGCGTGGCTGCCGCAGTCGAGCAGACCGGTGCGGGCCGCGACCTCGCGTTCCACCAGCCCGGCGAGCTGCTCGCCGACGGTGGACGTGACCCCCGCCTCGGAGCCGAAGTGGTAGGTCGCGACGCCTTGCGCGAGGGGGTTGTGATGCCCGTCGGCATGCAGCGAGATCATCAGGTCGGCGCCCAGGTCGTTGGCGAACCGGGCGCGTTCCCGGTCCGGGAACCAGGTGTCCCGGCTGCGGGTCAGATGGACCTGTACGCCCGCCGCGGCGAGCCGGCCCTCGAGCCGGGAGGCGAGATCGTACATCAGGTCCGCCTCGGACCAGCGGAGTTCACCGTCGGGAACCACGATGCCGGCGTCGTCGCCACCGTGCCCGGGGTCGATCACGATCCGCTTGCCGACCAGGGCGGGACCGGAATGGTGCAGTATGGCGGACTCCCGCAACAACTGTGGTCGCCCGCCGGTCACCTTGCGGCTGAGTCGGCGCAGCGCGCCCATCGTCGCCGGGCCGAACGCACCGTCCGACGGCAGGCCCACCTCGCGCTGGAACTGGCCGAGCGCGTGCGCGGTCTGGTCGCCGAACACGGCATCCGCGCGACCCACGTCGTAGCCCATCTCGAGCAGGCGTTCCTGCAGCGCCTGTACGTCGTCGCCGCAGATCGGCTCGGGCCGGGACTGGAACAGGGGCCGGTCGCCGAGGCGCCAGCGTGCGCCGTCCAGTGCCTGCCAGGTCTCCTCGCTGACCACGCCATCGGCGATCAGGCCGCGGGACTGCTGGAAAGCCCGTACCGAGCGTTCCACCGGACTGTCGTACCCGTGCTGGTCGGTCTGCGGGCCCGAGTCGTCGGCCAGCAGTCCGAGCCTGACGAGGACGGTGCGGATCTCGGCGACTGCCGGTCCACGGTCACCCGGTCGGATCGGACGCATACGTGGAGCCTCCTCAGGTGCTGCTGCGGGTGGGCCGGGAGCGGCGGACGGAAGGCCCGGCCACTCCCTCGGGTGCCCGACACCGACTGGCGAAACACACGGGACGTGAGCACCACAGGCCTCGGAGCGTACTCCGTGACCGGGTCATGATCCGGTACGGGCTCGCCAGGTGGCCATTGCGTCGTAAATCCTGAATGTCTACTTGCCTGCCGCGGCCGGCCCCGGTCATGGCGAAGGGACCGGGCGCCCCGCTCAGAAACTCCGTGCAGGACCCGCCCATGTCTGGTCCGTGCGGAGTGTCTGGGCGGCCCTACTGGCAACCCGGTCCCCACCCTTCACTTAGGGACCGGGCCGCAAAGTGTTACAGCGCAGATTCGATGAGCTTGGTCAGGGAGCTCTTGGGCTGCGCGCCCACCACCGACTGCACCGGCTGCCCACCCTTGAACACCGTCAGGGTCGGGATCGACATCACGCCGTAGTCCCGGGTGGTCTTCGGGTTCTCGTCGATGTTCAACTTGACGATCTCGATCTTGTCGCCGAACTGCTTGCTCAGCTCGTCGAGCACCGGGGCGACCTTCTTGCACGGTCCGCACCACTCGGCCCAGAAGTCGACCAGTACCGGCTTGTCGGACTGCAGGACGTCACTGGTGAAGCTGGCATCGGTGACGGCTTTGCTCATCTCGTACCCCTCTTTCAGGTTGTGATCCTCGCGTCACTCGGCAGAAGCGAGGTAGCGCTCGGCGTCGAGCGCGGCCACGCAGCCGGTCCCCGCCGCCGTGATGGCCTGCCGGTAGGTGTGATCGACCAGATCGCCGCAGGCGAAGACGCCGGTCAGGTTGGTGTGGCTGCTCGGCGACTTGGCGCGGACGTAGCCCTCGTCGTCCAGGTCCACCTGGCCGGCGAACAGCGCGCTGCGCGGGTCGTGACCGATCGCGATGAACAGGCCGGTGACGTCCAGCGTGCTCTCCGCGCCGGTGGTGGTGTTGCGTACCGAGACGCCCTGCACCTTGTCGGTGCCGATGACCCCGGTGACCACCGAGTCCCACCGCACCTTGATCTTCTCGTTGGCCAGCGCGCGTTCGGCCATGATCGGACTGGCCCGGAACGCGTCCCGACGGTGGATGATCGTGACCGACGCGGCGAACTTGGTCAGGAAGGTCGCTTCCTCCATCGCCGAGTCGCCACCGCCGACCACCGCGATGTGCTGGTCCCGGAAGAAGAAGCCGTCGCAGGTGGCGCAGGAGGAGACCCCGTGCCCGAGCAGTTCCTGCTCCCCCGGTACGTTCAGCGGCCGCCAGGCCGAACCGGTCGCCAGGATGACGGCCCTGGCCTGGTATTCGGTGTCGCCGACCCAGACGCTCTTGACGTCGCCGGTCAGATCGACCCGGGACGCATCGTCGGTCAGCAGTTCGGCGCCGAACCGTTCCGCCTGCTTGCGCATGTTGTCCATCAGATCCGGACCGTCGATGCCGTCCGGGAATCCGGGGAAGTTCTCCACCTCGGTCGTGGTCATCAGCGCGCCACCGGACTGGGCGCCTTCGATGACCAGCGGATTGAGGTTGGCCCGCGCCGCATACACGGCTGCGGTGTATCCGGCTGGTCCGGACCCGACGATGATCAGGTTACGGACGTCCGTCTGCGCTGCCACCACACGACCTCTTCCTTGACAGTTCCCGGCCCGACACGGGTGTCGGCGTCGGTGCCCTCAGCCGGCAAAACGTCATCGTACGGGCCGTGATTCCCGCTGGCGGGCTGTGTCACATCCGCGGTCGGCGGTCAGGGGGTGGCGTACCGGACGTCCGGGCCGGCACTGCTGCAGTCGGGGCCGGCGACGACGTACCGCATCTGACCGGATCGGCTGGAGCGCAGCACCACCACCAGCGCCGGCTCCCCTTGGAACCGGGCATAGTCCACCAATTGCGGCGAGCCCGGATAGCTGGACGTCACGCTGCTCAGACAGCGGTCCAGTTCCTGCGGCACGGTCAGTCGCTGCAGTGACGCCGGAACCTGGTTCCGGGACTGCTGGTTCAGGTTCGGTGCGCCGCCGAAGGTCTGGTGCTGGACGTCCGGCAGGGTGGTCCGGGTGTAGTCGGTGCCGCTGGCGGTGACCGGGGTGCTGCCCTGGGCCGGCGGCATGGCAGGTGCATGCTTGGGCGTCATGGCGCCGCCGGGTGGGGCCGACGTGGCGGCCCGGGCCTGGTTCTGCCCGGAACTGGCCCGGTCGTTGCCGGACTGCGAACTGCGGAACAGCCCGCTGGCGGTGGCCAGTCCGGCCAGCGCGAACAGTACGACCGCTGCCGCCGCACCCATCACCCAGCGGGCCCGCCGCCACCGCGCCTGTCGCCACCGGGCGGTCCGGTTCGCGTGTTCGGCCAGCGAGTGGACCGGGGCGGAGCTTCCTGTCGCCCCGTCGGCCGCCGGGTCGGCGGCCCGCAGCGCGGCGGTGAGCTGGAACAGGACATCCGTGGGCATCGGCGGGGTGTCGGTGGCCAACGAGGAGAGATCGGTACGGACCGCGCGGTCGGCCTCGACGAGCGAGTCGTGTCCGGACCGCCAGGCCGGATCGGTACGGATCAGTCCGGCGACCCGCTGCCCGGCGCCGGTGCCCTCCAGCGCGCCGCCCAGGTAGTCGGCGAGCAGATCAAGATCCACTGGAGTGTTTCCGGTGCCACCCGGAGGGGTCGTGTCGTGGCCAGCGTGTTGCTCGCCGTTCACGGTGCTCCCTCCCCGGACGTGAGTCGACCCGCCGGTTCCTGACCGACCGGTGTCGAGGTCCGGACGTTCGGCTCGCCGGATGCTGTCCTGGATGAGACGTCGCCGACGGTCTCCTGGTTCCGTAGGTGACCCAGACGACTGGCCAGGCGGACCCGTCCCCGGGCGCACCGGCTCTTCACGGTGCCGGCCGCGACGTCGAGGATCTGTGCGGCTTCAGTGACCTGGTAGCCGTAGACGTCCACCAGGACCAGGGCGGCGCGCTGCTCGACCGGAAGTTCGAGCAGCGCACTCTGTACGGTCAGTGCGGTGTCCCGGTCGCTGACATCGCTGCCGGTGGCGACCGGTTCGCCCGGACCGGATTCCGGTAGCGGAACGGTCGGCCTGGCCTGCCGGCGCCGGACCCGGTCGAGGCAGGCGTTGACCACGATCCGGTGCAACCAGGTCGTCACCGCGGAGTCGCCGCGGAACCGGTCGGCCTTCCGGTACGCGGACAGCAGCGCGTCCTGCAGTGCGTCGGCTGCTTCCTCCCGGTCACCGAGGGTCCGTAGCGCCACCGCCCAGAGCCGGTCCCGGTGCCGGCGGACCAGTATCTCGAACGCGGTACGGTCGCCGGCCACGTGTGCCCGGACCAGGTCGGTGTCGCCCCGGTCGTCCTGCCACGCATCGACGCTCGACTGATCGTCTGCCATGGTGGCTACCTACCTGCCGGGAACACTGCGTACACCTTTTCTCCCGGTACCAGTTCCGTTCGCCGCGCCCGGCGCGGCGAACGGTCTCACTGTCCGCGGACCTTGATGTCCTTGACCCCGATCTGGTATTCGCCGTCCTGCACCTGCGGCAGTTCGGTGATCCACAACATCAGGTAACGGGTCTTCACGTCGCCGAGGGTCCAGGACTTGGTGACGTTCACCTGTTCCTGGCCGGCGCCGGGTACCGGCTTGTAGCTGTTGACGATCGTGTCGTCGGCCTCGGTGCTGCCCAGCGGGTCGGTGGCCGGGTCGCTCGTGCCCATCCGCAGCCCGATGGTGCCGCCTCCGTCGGTGAGGATCACCGAGACGGTGGACAGGTTGTGTACCTTGCCCAGGTCGAGCAGGACGCCCATGCCCTTCTTGTACATACCGAACGGCGCCTGGTGGTAGTGGTCGGTGTGCCACTCCGTGGTGTCGCTGTCGTCTGTGACGAGGTTGGCGTCGTTGAGTTCGGTGCGGTCGCCGCCCTTGGGGTCGATGATCCGGACCTTGGTCGGCCTGATCACCTGTGGCGCGGCGCGCTGCGCGGCCGGGGTGCTCGACGACGAGTGGCCGGGGTTCCCATCGTTGGTGTTGCTGGTCACCCACTTGGTGCCGACCAGCAGGCCCACCAGGGAGATGGCGGCGAGCGCGGCGGCTCCGACGAGGAACTTCTTCCAGATGGGATGCGGGTTGGGGATCTCCGGCGACTCCACCGTGACCAGATCCAGCGGGCCGCTGACCTCGTTGGCCACGTTGAGTCGGGCCAGTTCGGAGGACAGTTCCGCGGCGCTCGGCGGCGGCAGCGCCTCGTCCAGCAGATCCATGGTCAGCGCGTCGAGGTAGTTCGGCACGCCCGGTCGGACCTGTCGCGGCGCGGCCAGCCTGCCGTCGACCCGCGGTGCGGGCGGGAGACCGAAGTCGCCGGGCAGCTCGTCGGGCCAGTTGCCGGTGAGTGCGCAGTAGAGGACACCACCGAGGCCGCGGATGTCGGTCTCGGGGCTGGCGTCGTCCCCGGCGCGTGCATCGGCCAGCACGATCCGGTCAGGGCCGAGCAGTACGGTGCCGGCGTGGACGTTGCCGTGCGCGACGCCGGTCTCGTGCACCGCAGCCAGCGCGTCGGCGATCGCGTGTGCGACAGCGGTCGCGCGGGCTGGTCCGAGAGGGCCGTCGTTGGAGACCACGTCGCGCAGGGACCGACCGTCGACGTACTCACGGACCACGTAGGCGCGGTCGCCCTCGTCCACGGCGTCGTAGACACCCACCGTGTGCGGGTGGATGACCCGGCTCGCCGCGACGGCAGCCTGCAGCATGTCCTCGGCAGCTTCACCACCGGGATACTTGAGGATCATGGTGACCGGGCGACGAAGAATGACGTCCACTCCGCGCCAGACCTGCCGTCCGGTGGAGTCGTCGTGGATGTGCTCCTCGAGGCGGTACCGGTCGGCGAGCACCTCGCCAACCGCGGGTGCTCCGACCTGGGTCAACCCAGTCCTCCCTCCGGCTGGCCCTAAGGCGACCCGACGTTCACTCACAGCCTAGGTCCTCCGCGCGGTGCGCAAGCAGCACCCTGCTCAACTCCAGCGTGTTGATGATGTGTCGGTTACCCGGGTTACTACTGTCTGTAGCGGCCCAGGCGCCCGCATGGGCGTTCGGATCCGTGCCACCGTATCGCGTCTCAGTTGGGTACTCGATGACCGGCAGGCGTTTTGTTACCCGGATACCTGATTGTCGAACTGTCCCGCGGCCTGCCGGCGTCACGGGTCTGACCTCTGTAGTTGGATCGTGTCCGGCTGTCGTCGGCACGCCGGACACGACACTCTCCTGAGCTACACGCGGCACCGCGGTACCTGGTTGCACCCGTTCGGCGAAGAGTTTTCGACGCGGACTTCCGTCGGTCGTACGGCGGCATGCACGGTGGACGATGGTCGCCGTGCGGTTCCTCTCCGTATATCAGCGGCGCCGGGGGTGGCGTCAACCTGTGACGGGACGTACGCGCTGTAGTCGAAGGTTACGCCCCTCCGTGCGACGGGATGAACCCGGTGCGTTACCGGACGGTACGGGTGGGTTGCCCGGTCTGCCGACGGCGGTCGGCGCGGACGCTCGGAGGCGTCGCGACCTGTGGTGAGGCTCTCAGGTCGGTGGCGGGTGCTCCGATCCGGCCAAATCATCCTCAGGATGGCATTGCGCGGCAGTAAATCGTACTACCGGGCGGTAACAAGGCATTTCGGATGGCAGTGCACGGGCCGCCTGAGCCATGCTGGGCGACATGGGTTCAGGGTCCACCGTGTTCGATGCGGACAGGCTGGTGCTGCTCTGGCCGCTCGGGGAGGATCAGCACACCGTGGAAGGGGTCGGTGTCGGCAGCCCGGTCCACCAGCTCTGGTCCGTCTACCCGGATGCCGAGGTGCTGCGCCGTGAGCCGGACGCAGCCCCGGACGCCGCGCTGGTCGTCCGGGTGGACCGCGCCTACCTGATGCTCCACGACGGGTCGCGGGTCCGTCGGGTGCTGGCCGGCACCGAACCGTTGCTGCGCGCCGCGTACCTGGCCTGATCGTCGATCATGCCGGGCCGCCGGTCGTGCCGGGCCACCCGGCGCGTGCCCGGCTCAGCGGCCCAGCTTGCGGCGGACCAGCCCCACCACATCGCTGACCTCACGCACCCGCAGTACGAAAGCGAGCACGAAGTACGTCACCGCCAGCACCGCCCCGCCGGCGGCCAGTTCCGTCAGGCTCGCCACCCGCCCGCTGCCCAGCTGGCCGGCCAGCAGATGCGCCACCAGCCAGGCCGGCACCGCGGCGATCGCCCCGGCGAGTACCAGCCGGCCCAACGTGCTGCCGACCTGGCGCAGACCCAGCGGTCCGATCCGGCGCCGGAGCAGCGCGTAGGAGACGACCGTGGCCACCACGAACGACACCGCGTTGCCCAGCAGCAGCAGCGGAACCACGTAGATGCCGGGTGCGGTCCACCAGACGACCAGGTCGAAGGCCACCTTCACGGTGACCACCGGAATGTTCACCAACGCCGGGGTACGGGTGTCCGGCAGTGCGTAGAAGGTGAAGATCTGCAACTGGCTGACCGCGAAGGGCACCAGCCCGAAACCGGACAGCGCGATCGCCAGGCCGGTGGTCAACGCGGCGTCGTGGCTGAAGTGGCCGTACCGGAACAGCACCACCGCGATCTGCGGACCGAACACGGCCAGCGCGGCCGTACCGGGGATCAGCAGCACCGAGGACAGCCGGGTGCCCAGCGACAGGTTCGCCGCCACGTCCTCGTACCGGTTGTCCGCTGCGGCCGCGCTCATCCTCGGCATCAGGGCGGTCATCACCGAGACCGCGGCGATCCCGTTCACGGTCATCATCAGCAGGAAACCGTAGTCGTACACCAGCGCACCGGTGCTGCCCGAGCCGGAAGCCTTACCGGCGATCTTGAGGACGACAGTCATGCCGACCTGGCTGATCGCGACGTAGCAGAGGGCCCAGGCGCTGAGCCGGCCGATCTCGCGCAGGCCGATACCGCGGAAACCGAACCGCGGCCGGAACCGGAAGCCGACCTTGCGTAGCGCCGGTATCAGCGCAGCCACCTGGACGAGCATCGCGAACGTGAAGCCGAGGCCGAGGACCGTCACCTTCGCGGTGGTCATCGAGGCGACCGTCGGCTCGTCCGGCCAGACCAGGTTGAACATCGTGAAGAAGCCGATGATCACGATGTTGTTCAGGATCGGCGCCCAGGTGGGCGCGGCGAACGAGCCACGGGTGTTCAGGATCGCCTGGAACAGCGCCGACATGCCCATCAGGAAGATCGCCGGCAGCATCACGTAACTGAGCGCGGTGACCACGCCCTGGTAGGCGGTGCCCCGGGCAAGTACCCAGGAGACCGCCGGCGCACCGAGCGTGACGACCGCGGCGACCGCCAGCAGCAGGCTCGCGGCCAGGGTCGCGAACCGTTCGGTGAACGCCTCACCACGGTCGGCGTCCCGTTTGCGCGCGCGTACCAGCAGCGGCACGACGACACTGGTCAGTGTGCCGCCCATCAGCAGCTCGTACAGCATCTGCGGGGAGTAGACCGCGGTGGTGTACGCGTTGCCGATGGTGATGCCCAGCGTCGCGCCGATCGCGACCGTACGGCCGTACCCGAGCAGCCGGCTGAGCAGATTGAAGCCGGCCATCACCGCGCTGTTGCGGAAGACCCCGGCTCGACCTTCGTCCGGCGGCTCCTCGGCACCGTCACCGACCGGGGGCAGCGAGCCCGTCGCCGTGGGGTCGGCGACCGGCACGTTCACCGGGGCCATCAGGCCGGTCGCCTCGTTCTCGGCCGCCCACATGGAGGACCGGTAGAGCCCGTCACCGGCCGGGGTCACCGTGCGGCCGGGATCCTGCGTCGCGGTGGACGACGGCGCATCCGCCGTGCCCGGCGCATCCGAGGTGGGCCGGTCGGGCGGGGCCGGGGTCGGATAGTCCAGCGCCGCAGGCCAACCCTGGTCGGCCGGTTCCGGGTCGGTTCCGGACGACGCCGGTGTGTCGGTCGGGTGCTGGATACGTGGGTCGTCACCGCTGCGGTAGACCCGGCCCTGTGGATGGCTCATGCCTGACGGCTCGCTTCGCGTTCGGCGTGCTGGGATGAGTGGCTCGACGTCCGGGTGGACGGTACGGCGGTCGGCCGGGCGGTCGTCAGTCGGGTCGACGGGCCAGCAGCTCCGGCACCTGGGCGACGAGTCGACGCTCGTCCGGGTACGCGAGACGGGTGAGGATCTCGTCCAGCGGCACCCATGCGACCTCCACAACCTCGACATCCCGGTCGGACAACTCACCGGCGGTGTACCGGAGGAGAAAATGGTGCACCGTCTTGTGGATCTTCTCGCCGTGCAGCATGAACCAGTAGTCGACCTCGCCGAGCCGGTGCTCGACCTTCGCGGTCACCCCGGTCTCCTCCTCGATCTCCCGTACGGCGGTCTGCTCCAGGGTCTCACCCAACTCCACGTGACCCTTCGGCAGAGACCAGACCAGTCGCCCGCGCCGGTCGTGCTTGGCGATCAGTACACCCCGTGCGGTCTCGCCGGATCCGTCCACCACCAGCCCGCCGGACGAGACCTCCTCGATCCGGCCCGACCTGGTACGACGCCGGCCCCGGATCTGACCCGGCGGTGGGCTCTCCCCCCGACGTCGGCGCCGACCCCGGCGGGTCGGCTGCTCGATGGCACCGGCCTCCGCAGCGGGTGCGGTGGTGGCGGCCCCGGCGGCGGGCGCGGCGACGGTGCCGGCGGGCGCGGTGGTGCCCGTACCGGTTCCGCCGGAGCGGCCCCGGCGGCGTCGACGGCGTCGGGAACGCCCGGTACCTGCCTGTTCACCCTGCGGTTCAGCCTCGGCCGGTGCTGGTCCGCCGGGGACCGGTGTGCCCGCTGCCTGCTTCTTCCGGCGCCGCCCGGACCGGCCGCGACGCGGTGCGCTCTGTTCACCGGCTGCCGCGCGGTCCGCTGCCGGCTGCGCCGACCCGGGCTGCCCGGCCACCGGGCTCTGTCCCGACAGGTCCTGGTCCGAGGAACCCGGAACCTGCGGACCCTGGTCCGTGGTGCGCGGCTCCGCCGCGGACTGCGCCCCCCGACCACGCCCGGCCCGGCGCCTCGACCTGCGGGATCGGCGGCGCCTGCCGCCCGTACCTGCGGGATTGCTGCCGGTGTGTGCCACATCTTCCGACTGTGCGGCGCCGGCCCCAGGCGGGCCGCCGGCGGTATTGTGCCGATCTGTCCCATCGCCGGACCGCGACGACGACCCGTCGGCAGGGACATCCTGCCGGGCGGAAGACGGGCGATCAGGGCTTGACATGTAACGACCCTAACGCCCGTTACCTGACGCGGTCGCGGGGAACACACGCCACGACGACGAGCGTGCCGGCCGTCGGCTGGCGGTCGCTCCCGCCGCTGCCGGATGCCGGGCACCCACAGTGCGGGGGCGTCGATGCTGCGCCGCTACGCTTGCCGGGCCATGACCGAGTCCACATCACGCACCCAGCATCCGGACGTGCCCGAGACCAGCCGCGAGCTCAGCGCCGCGCAGCGTCGGGCCGTCGCCGAACTGCTCCGCGTCTCCCCCGTCGCCGACGAGGTGGGACGTCGATTCGCGGCCGCCGGACACGAGCTGTACCTGGTCGGCGGATCGGTCCGGGACGCCCTGCTCGGCCGCCTCGGCGACGACCTCGACTTCGCGACCAGTGCCCGGCCCGAGCAGACCCTCGAACTGCTGACCGGGTGGGCCGAGGCCACCTGGACCACCGGCATGGTGTTCGGCACCATCGGTGCGGCCCGGCGCGGGCTCCGGCTGGAGATCACCACCTACCGGGCCGAGGCGTACGACCGGGTCAGCCGTAACCCGATCGTCCGGTACGGCGACAGCATCGACGAGGACCTCCGCCGCCGCGACTTCACCGTCAACGCGATGGCGGTGTCCGTACCGGAGCACCGGTTCACCGACCCGCACGGTGGGCTCACCGACCTGGCGGACAAGGTACTGCGTACCCCGAACACGCCGACGGAGTCGTTCGCCGACGACCCGCTGCGCATGCTGCGGGCCGCGAGGTTCACCGCCCAGCTCGGGTTCGCCGTCGCCGAGGACGTCCGGCAGGCGATGACCGCGATGGCCACCGACCTCTCCCGGATCACCGCGGAACGGATCCGGGACGAGCTGACCAAGCTGATGTCCGGCACCGACCCGGTGGCCGGGCTGCGGATGCTGGTGGACACCGGCCTGGCCGAGGAGTTCCTGCCCGAACTGCCCGCGCTGCGGATGCACATCGACGAGCACGCCCAGCACAAGGACGTGTACGAGCACACCCTGAGCGTGGTGCGTAACGCGGTACGGCTGGAGTCCGACGGTCCGGACTTCGTCCTGCGGCTCGCCGCCCTGCTGCACGACATCGGCAAACCGGCCACGAAGGCGGTCGAGGCCGACGGGCGGGTGTCCTTCCACCACCACGAGGTGGTCGGCGCCCGGATGGCCCGGCACCGGATGAAGGCGCTGAAGTACCCGAAGGACGTCGTCTCCCAGGTCTCCCAGCTGATCTCGCTGCACCTGCGGTTCTACGGCTACGGCCGGGGCGAGTGGACCGACTCGGCGGTCCGCCGGTACGTGACCGACGCCGGTGACCTGCTGCCCCGGCTGCACAAGCTGGTCCGGTCCGACTGCACCACCCGTAACCGCCGTAAGGCCGCCGCGCTGGCCGACGACTACCAGACGCTGGAGGACCGGATCGACCGGATCCGGGCCGAGGAGGACCTCGCCCGGGTACGGCCCGACCTGGACGGCAACGCGATCATGAAGTTGCTGGGCATCCCGCCCGGCCCGCAGGTCGGCGCGGCCTGGAAGTTCCTCAAGGAGCTCCGACTGGAACGCGGTCCGTTACCGGCCGACGAGGCCGAAGCCGAGCTGCTGCGGTGGGCCCGCGAGCAGGGCATTACCGAAGGACCGCACGCCGGGTAGCCTCTGGCCACGCCGGCCGTCGTAGGCCAGAGATTCGTCCGAACGGAGCATCATGATGCCGGGTGTCGGCTCAGCCCTCGTCGAAAGCATTCCCGAGCTGCTCTTGATGTTGGTCGGGCTGGTGTTGGCGATCGTCACCTGGCGACGGCTGGGCCGTGCCGCGCTGACCGCCCTGGTCGGGTTCGCGGTACTGGCGCTGGCCGCACTGATTTCCTTGGTGAACGCGAGCCTGCTGGTGTCGTTCGGCCCACTTCGCCTGGGGCGAGCCCTGTCCTCCGACACGAACTTGGCTTTGTACGGCGTGTCCTTCGTGGTCCACCTGATCCTGACCGTCGCGGGTTGGGTGTTCATCCTGCTGGCGTTGTTCCGGCGCCGCCCGGCGCGGCCGATCCCCGGTGGTCCGGCACAACCGGCCGCCGACAGCCCTGGGCAACCGGCTCCCGGCGGTCCGATGCAGGCGGCTACCGATGGTCCCACGCTCGGCCAGTTCCCGCCGCGGGCCGCAGCGTCCGGGCCCGGACCGATGGACCCCGGGCGACGGTCGGGGCCGGACGAGAAGTCGCCGTTCGGCGGCCCGGGTGGCGACCCGACGTGGCACCAGCTGCCCCGCTGACCGGGCCCGGTCAGCGGACGCGACGGCTCACTGTTCTCCGCTGTGTGTCTGCGGCTCCGGCACCGGTACGGTCGTCGACCTGCCGCGTGTGGTGAGTCCGGACAGCACCGCGTAGCCGAGACCCACCAGGACGTATCCCGCACCGATGGTGAGTACGGCGGCCGTCGAGTGCCCGTCGGCGGGCAACGTCGACGCGCCGAGGAACAGACCCGCCACGTAACAGACGTTGTACGTGGTGTCGTTGACGCTGAAGACCCGCCCGCGGAAGTCGTCGGCGCACTCGCGTTGCAGCGTCGTGTCCACCACGATCTTGGTGCCCTGCGAGGCGATGTTGATCGCGAACACCGCCAGTACGAGCAGCAACTGTACGAACGGGGTACCGAACGCCACCAGTACGACGCCGGAACCGGCCAGGATCAGGCTCACCCAGCCCCGGCCGCCGAGGCGTCGGGTGGCGGCCGGGGTGAGCATCGCGCCGACGAAGGCGCCGACCCCGCCGGCCACCACCAGCTCCGCCAGGCCGACGATCGAGTGCCCGTAGTCGTCGCCGGTGGCGAAGTAGCTGCGGTACAACAGCAGCGCCGCGACGGTCAGTACCCCGTACAGGATCCGGTACGCCGACTGCGCGGCCATCAGGCTGGCCGATGCGGGGCGGGCAGCCAGGTGACGCAGCCCGGTGAGCATTCCCCGTACGACCATCGCCAGCTCGCCGCCGATCCCCCCGACCCGCTGAGCGTCGGCGTCCGGCCCGAGTACGTCCGGGCGGAACGAGACCCGTGCGGTCAGCGCGGACACCAGATAGCCGACCGCCGCGAGGCAGGCCAGTACGGCGTACCCGGGCGCGCCGCGGACCAGCGCGAACTGCATCACCGCGGCGACACCCAGCGCGGCCGAGTTGCAGACCGTACCGAGGGTCGGGGACAGCGCGTTCGCGGTGATCAGCCGCTGCCCGTCCACCACATGGGGCAGCGCGGCGGAATGTCCGGCCAGAATGAACCGGTTTATCCCGATCACCAGCAGGGCCAGCAGCGCGAACGGCAGGCCGGCTGAGCCGGCCAGCAACAGCCCCGCGGCCGGCACGGCGAGCCCGACCCGCAGCAGGTTGGCGTAGACCAGGACGTTGCGCCGCCGCCACCGGTCCAGGAACACGCCGACGAACGGTCCGAGCAACGAGTACGGCAGCAGGAGTACGGCGAAACCGGTGGCGATGGCCAGCGGGTCGGTGTGCCGGTCCGGATTGAACAGGATGCTGCCGGCCAGCGCGCCGGAGAACAGGCCGTCGCCGAACTGGCTGGTGAGCCGGACGACCAGGAGTCGACGGAACCCGCGACTGGTCAGGACCGCGCGCAGATTCCGCTTACTGGGCACACCGGGGAGCCTAGCCGGAGCAGCGCCCGCTACCCCTACGGTGTGACGCGACGGCCGGTCCGGGTACCACCCTGAGCTGCCCCGGGAGTCTCCCGTCAGGCGATGACTCCACCCGGTCCGGCCAGGAACGATGCTCCCAGGGCCGCCGCCGGTGCGGCCGTGACGAGGGCGGGCGCGGTGGACACGACGGGGCAGCTGACCCAGATGGCGGACGAGCCGACCGGGCGACCACCGGACCAGGTACGGTCCGGCTACCTGGTCGGGTTGCGGATCGTCGCGGTACTGAGCATGCTGACGATCCTGGTGCAGCCGGTCACCGCGGGACTCTTCGTCACCGGGCAGGTGTCGTACCTGAGCATGCACGCCGCGGGTGCCGCGTTCGTCATGCTGCTGGTGGTCCTGCAACTGGTCGCTGCGGTCCTGCTGTGGCGGCCCGGGCACGGCAGCTGGACCCCGATGCTGTTCAGCGTCGTGGAGTTCGTCCTGGTGATCACGCAGATGGTGGTCGGCGGCTCCCGGGCGCTGGCCGTACACCTGCCGCTCGGTGTCGCCCTGTTCGGCGCGGCGCTGCTGTTCGCGGTCTGGACGTTCAGCCGCGGCGCCCGGGTCCGGCACGGTCGGGGCGCGCGGTGAAGCGGCGCAACGTTCTCGGCCTGCTGGGCGCCGGTGGGCTCGCCGTAGCGTCCGGCGGACTTCTGGCCGGCTGCGGTACCGGTACCGAGACAGCCGGTGTGGTGCTGCCCAGCGGGGCGCCGCTGCCGCGCGCGTTCGGGGTGCCGCTGCCGCTGCCCAAGGTGGCCCGGCCGGTACGCAGTGCCGGCGGCACCGACTTCTACGAGGTGACCGAGCGGATCGCCGACGCGCACATCCTGCCCGGCCGTACCACGAAGGTGTGGGGCTACGACGGCACCTTCCCCGGACCGCTGTTCGAGGCGAGGGCCGGCCGGGAGATCTCCGTACGGGTCCGCAACGAGCTACCCCAGCCGACCTCCACGCACCTGCACGGCGGGGTGACGCCACCGGACTCCGACGGTTACCCGACCGATCTGGTGGTACCGGTCGGTGGCAGTTTCGACGTGCACCAGCGGCACTCGTCCGGGATGCCGATGAATGTCCGACCGCAGGACTGGACGCTGCACCAGGGCACCAAGGAGTACCGGTACCCGCTGGACCAGCGGGCCGCCACGCTCTGGTACCACGACCACCGGATGGACTTCTCCGCGCCGCAGGTGTGGCGCGGGCTGGCCGGCATGTTCGTGGTGCGCGACGACGAGGACGACGCGCTGCCGCTGCCCAAGGGCGACCGGGAGATCCCGCTGCTGATCTGCGACCGGTCCTTCACCCCGGACGGCTCGTTCGCCTACCCGTCGATCGACCCGTCGCTGACCATGACGCCGGGGGTGAAGAAGCGCTACATGCAGGGTGTGCAGGGCGACGTGATCCTGGTCAACGGGGCGCCGTGGCCGGAACTCGAGGTACGGGCGGCGCGGTACCGGTTCCGGATCGTCAACGCCAGCAACGCCCGCCGTTACCAGTTGGCGCTGTCGCCGGGTGGCCGGTTCATCCAGGTCGGTTCGGACCAGGGCCTGCTGGCCGCACCGGTACGGCAGGACACGATCACCATCGCACCCGGCGAACGTTTCGACGTGGTGATCGACTTCTCGACGTACCGGCCGGGTGACACGGTCACACTGACCAACCGGCTGGGCAGCGGGCGGGCCGGGCAGGTGATGCGCTTCCGGGTGGGATCCCGCGCGGCGGACGACTCGCACGTGCCGGACCGGCTCAGCGACTTCGAACGGTTGACCCGCAAGCAGGTACGGGCCACCCGGCAGTTCGACTTCCGGCTGACCAACGACCAGAGCGGTCCGATGTGGACGGTCAATGGTCAGGTGTTCGACCCGGCGGCGATGCTGGCCCGACCACACCACGACAGCGTGGAACTGTGGCGGTTCTCCAGCGACTTCCACCATCCGGTCCACACCCACCTGGCGCACTTCCAGGTGCTGTCCCGGGACAGCCGGAACGCCGGACCGATGGACGGCGGCTGGAAGGACACGGTGGACGTACGGCCGTACGAGGTGGTGGAGGCGCTGGTCCGGTTCCGCGGTTTCCGGGGCCGGTACATGCTGCACTGCCACAACCTGGAGCACGAGGACATGGCGATGATGGCGAACTTCCAGATCGTCTGACCCGACACAGCGGGGTCGCCGGCCGGCGACCCCGCTGTGTCGGCTGTGCTCAGCTCTCCGGCGTGGTCCTGATCGCCTCGGCCGGCACCGACCCGTTGCTCTTGTTGGCGAACTTGGCCAGCAGCGCGGCGACGTCGATACCGGTCAGGTCCGTACCGAGCTGCAGCCCCTGCGCCACTGTGGACGCCACCGACTTCGTCACCGCGTTGGCGCCGTCGGTGGAGATCACCGTCATCTTGTCGATACCGGAGATCGGTCGGGCAGCCGCCTCGACCACCTGTGGCAGCATCGTGACCAGCATCTCCATCACGGCGGCCTCGCCGTACTGGCTGAACGCGGCGGCCTTCAACCGCATCGCCTCGGCCTCGGAGGTACCGCGGGCCAGGATCGCGGACGCCTCCGCCTCACCTTCGCGCTGTACCGCGTCGGCGATGGCCTGCCGGCGCAGCTTCTCCGCCTCACCGCGCTTGGCGCCCTCGATCGCGTCCGCCTCGGCGAGCGCGGCGCGTCGGGCCCGGTCACCTTCACCGGTCAGCCGGGCCTGTTCGGCTTCGGCGTGCGCCGCCTCGACGGTGGCGCGTCGCTGTGCCTCGGCGCGGAAGATGGCCGCGTTCTTGGCGGCTTCCGCCTCCTGCTCGACCTGGTACCGGGCCGCGTCGGCCGGCTTGCGTACCTCGGTGTCCAGCTGTCGTTCCTTCAGCTCCGCGTTGCGCTGCGCGACCTTCTCCTGCTCGGCCAGGATCGCCTGGTCCCGCTCGGCCTTGGCCAGCGGACCGGCGGCTGCGGAACGCTGCTCGGCGGCGTCGGTCTCGGCCTGGATGCTGGCCCGCTTCAGGGCCAGGTTCCGCTCCGACTCGGCGATGACCTCCTCGGCGCGCAGCCGCTCCTGCTCGGCGGACTGACGCGCGGTGGCCTCGGCGATGGCGGCTTCCTTGACCGCGCGGGCGGCTTCTGGCCGTCCGAGGTTGCGCAGGTAGTCGCCCTCGGTACGGATGTCCTGCAACTGGAAGGTGTCCAGTACGAGACCCTGGTTGGTCAGTGAGTTCTCGGCCTCCTCGGCGACCTCGGAGGCGAACGCCGCCCGGTCCCGGATGATCTCCTCGATGGTGAGGCGTCCGACGATGGACCGCAGCGCGCCGGCCAGTACCTCACTGGTGAAGCCGTCGATCTCGGCCTGCTGGTCGAGGAACCGCTGTGCGGCGGCCCGGATCGAGTCCTCGGTGCCGCCGACCTTGACGATCGCGACCGCGTCGAGGTTGCAGGTGATGCCCTGCTTGTTGATCGCACCGGTGACGGTCACCGGGATGCGTCGGCTGGACAGATCCAGGATCTGCAGCCGTTGTACGACGGGGACCACGAACACCGAGGCGCCCATCACGACCTTCTGCCCGGACAGGTCGGTGGTGCGGCGACCATCGGAGGACATCGTCGACTTGCCCTTGCGGCCGGTCACGATGAACGCCTCGTTGGAGCCGGCCACCTTGATCCGGGACAGCACCAGTGCGATCACCAGGATCACCAGCAGCACGAGGCCGCCGATCCCCAGCATTACCGGAGTCATCTTTTGTCCTTTGTGGAGTATTGAGCGGACCGGGCCGGAACGTCAGCCGAGGTCCGGGGGTAGCAGCGCAGCGGTCTCCTCGACCACCACGCTGGTGCTGCTGGGTGTGTCGACCACCAGCACCGGGGTGCCGATCGCCAACGGCCGGTCGGCGCGTGCGTTGTACTTGATCCGTTGCCCGGCAACGGAGACACTGACCTCGCCGTAGCCGCCGGCCCGGATCGGCGTGGTCACCACGCCGGTGGTGCCGAGCAGGTCACGGCTGGTCAGCGTTGCATCGGTGGGCATCCGCATCATGGCGCGGGTGAGTCGGACGGCGAGCAGGCCGGTGGGGACCGCGGCGACGAGTCCGGCGCCCGCGCCGGCGAGCGCCTCGACCGTCGGGCCGCCGGGAACCACCGCAGCCGCGATGGCGCCGACGAACCCGAGCGCGCCGATGAACCCGGCCATCGCCGGTACGGAGAACGGGCCGTCGGCGTCCGCGTGTCCGAAGTTGAGCAGTTCACCGAAGAGCAGCGAACCGGCCAGGACGACGACGCCGAACGCTCCGACGATCAGGAAGATGACCGTGACCGCGTCCACCTTGCCGCCCTTCGACCCCACTGCCCCGCTGGCGGTCCCAGGGTAGCGACCCCGCGCATGCCCGGATCGGAAACGCCGTGCGGGTGAGGTTCAGCGGCAGCCGCTACCGGTCAGGAACACGGCCGACAACCGCAGGTCCGATTCCCGCGAGCCGAAGAGCGGCGCGGGCTGCCATCATGAACGGATGCGTTGGTTGGCGGTGCCGTCCCCCATCGGTGACCTGATAGCGGTCGCCGGGGAGGGCACCCTGCGGCAGCTCCGGTTCGCCGGTCCGGTCCCGGCGGGCCCGCCCAGCCCGGACGATCCGGTGCTGGCCGCGACCGCTGCCCAGCTCGACGAGTACTTCGCCGGCCGGCGTACCGGCTTCGACCTGCCGCTGGAGCTGATCGGGTCGTCGTTCGAACGGGCGGTCTGGGCCGCACTGTGCACCATCCCGTACGGGGAGATGTGCAGTTACGGCGACATTGCCCGTACGGTCGCCGGCGACGTCGGTGCGTCCCGTGCGGTGGGCACCGCCAACAACCACAATCCGGTGCCGGTCATCGTGCCCTGCCACCGGGTGGTCGGCGCCAACCGCAAGCTCGTCGGGTACGGCGGTGGGCTGCACCGCAAGCGTTTCCTGCTCGAACTGGAGGCTCGCGTCCAGCTCGCCGACGGGCTGCTGTCGGGCTGACCCGCCGCCCACACCGGCGCCGTACGCGGACGGTGTCCCGTCTCTCGGTCATGCAGTCGACATGCGCGCGCGTACCTGCTAACTTTATTTGGCATGTGCAGGGTTTCGTTATGAGCGGCTCGCCGGCGACCGGGGACCAGTTGCTCCGGGTCCTCGCCACGCTGGCCAACCCGCACCGGCTGCGGATCGTGGGAGAACTGGTCCGCGAGCGCAGGTACGTCAGCGAGTTGGCGCGCGACCTGGGCATCAGCCGGGCGCTGTTGCAGATCCACCTCAAGAAGCTCGAATCGGCCGGTCTCGTCTCGGCGCAACTGGAGCTCTCCGAGGACGGCAGGGCGATGAAGTTCTACGAGCCGACCCCGTTCGCCTACCACCTGACACCGGAGACGATCTCGGCTGCGGTACGCACGTTGACCCCGCCGGACCCGAACGGACCGGACCCAAGACAGGACGCCGCCCATCGGGGCGGGAAGGGAGCACAGTCATGAGCGGACATGCCTGGGCCGAGGTCGCTGGGGGTTTCGCCCTCTTCGCCGGAATCGCCACCGTCCTCACGGTGACCATCTGGCAGCTCGCCGCCAACTGGCGGGCCAAGCTGGCCCTGGTCCGTGAGGACGAGTACCGCGCGCTCGCCGAACGCTCCATCCGCGCCCAGGAGGAGACCAGGCGTCAGCTCGCCGGCCTGGACGAGCGCCTGACCGCCACCCATTCGAGGGTGGAGTCGGTGGAGCGGATCCTCCGGGAGGTGGACTGAGCTGGCCTGAGACCTGGGCCGCCGAGCGGCAACTCGACGGCCCAGCGGAAGAAGCATCACCCTCGCCCGTGGGCGAGCTGCACGCAACGCTTCCTCACAGAAAGGACAGCACCTCATGCTGCCCGAAGGCAAGTCCGGCGGTACGCCACCGGACCCGGAGAGAGCCGGGACACCGCCCGGAACCCTGCTCGAGCGGATCACCGGATGGTCCGTCCGGCACCGCGCCGTGGCCATCCTCGGCTGGTTCGGCCTGATCATCGGCTCTATCGTGCTCAGCGGGATCGTCGCTGGTCCGGGCGCACCCAGCGCCGACCCCGGGGAATCGGGCCGCGCGCAGCGGGTACTGGACGCGCAGCACGCCGAGGATCCGGTCCGGGAGAGTGTGCTGATCCAGTCGCGTGGGTCGGGCGGCACGCCGTACGCAACGGACTCCCGGGCCCGGGCAGCCACCGCCGACCTGGTCCGTACGCTGCACCAGCTCCCCGGCTCGGTACGCGAGGTCCGGTCGCCGCTGGACCGGGACGACCCGGACCGTGGCGGCTCGGACCGGGACGGCTCGGACCGGGTGTCGGCGGACCGACGGTCCGGGCTCGTCACCTTCCAGGTGGCCGGGCCGGACGACGCGCTCGACGGGCATTTCGCCGCCGCGGTCCGCGCGGTGCATCAGGTGTCGGCGCGGCATCCGGGGACGCGCCTCGCGCAGTCCGGTGACCTGAGCATCGCCACCGCCGTGGACCGGTCGATCAAGAGCGACTTCGGTACCGCGGAGCGCACTTCGCTGCCGCTGACCGTGGTGATCCTGCTGGTGGTGTTCGGCTCGCTGATCGCCGCCGGCATTCCGGTGCTGCTGACCGCGACCACGGTCGCCGCCACCTTCTCGTTGCTGCAGGTGATCGACCACTGGGTACCGATCAACAGCGCCACGTCGTCGATGGTGCTGCTGATCGGGGTCGCGGTGGGCGTCGACTACTGCCTGTTCTACCTGCGCCGGGAGCGGGAGGAGCGCGCGGCCGGACGCAGCGTACCGGAAGCGTTGCGGATCACCGCCCGTACCTCCGGCCGGGTGGTCGTGGTGGCCGGCCTGACGGTGATCCTCTGCCTGTGCGGCCTGCTGTTCACCGGCATCGACGCGTTCCGTGGGCTGACCATCGGCACGATTCTGATCGTCGGACTGGCCATGGCGGGGTCGGTGACGGTACTGCCTGCGACCCTCGCCACACTGGGGCACTGGGTGGACCGTACCCGGATTCCCTGGTTGGGGCGCCGGCGCGTGACGGCCGGTACGTCCCGGATCTGGTCCGGGCTGGCCCGGCGGGTGGTACGTCGTCCGCTGTGGTGGGGCGGGCTGGCCGCGTTGGCCCTGCTCGTCGTCGCGGTGCCGGCGCTGGGCATGCGGTTGCAGGACGCGGCACCGACCGACAGCCTGCCGCGCAGCGTTCCCCAGGTGGACGCGGCGGCACGGACCCAGCAGGCGTTTCCTGGCGCGGTGTCCCCGACCCGGGTGGTGATCTGGCGCGGGCGTGGTGGTCCGGTCGACTCCCCTGCGGTCCGCGCCCAGATCAGCCGGCTGACCGACCGGGTCAGGGCCGGGGAGGGTGGCCTGACCGGTCCGGTCTCGGTGGCCGCCGTCGACCGGGCGTTGGTGGTACGGGTCCCGCTGGCCGGTTCGGGCACCGATCCTGCCTCGGACCGTGCGCTGAGCTACCTACGGACCAGGGCGCTGCCGGAGACCGTCGGCCGGGTGCCGGGGGTCGACTTCGCCGTCTCGGGCCGGACCGCGTTCGCGTACGACTTCACCCGGCAGCTCACCGGGCGGACGCCGTTCGTGGTCGGGTTCGTACTGGTCCTGGGGTTCGTACTGATCGCGCTGGCGTTCCGGTCCTGGGCCATCCCGCTGGTCTCGATGGTGCTGAACCTACTGTCGGTGGGCGCCGCACTGGGCGTACTGACCTGGGTGTTCCAGGACGGGCATCTGGCTTCGGTACTCGGTTTCCGGTCGTACGGCGGGATCGTCAGCTGGCAGCCGCTGTTCATCTTCGTCCTGCTGTTCGGGCTGAGCCTCGACTACCACATCTTCATCCTGAACCGGGTACGGGAACGTTGGGCGGCCGGCGCCGGCCCGATCGATGCTGTCGTCGGCGGTACCGGCAGCAGCGCCGGTGTGGTGACCACCGCCGCGGTGGTGATGACGGCGGTCTTCATGGTGCTCCTCACGTTGAGTTCCATCGAGTACACGATGCTGGGCCTGGGGATGGCCGTCGCGGTGCTGCTCGACGCGACGGTGGTACGGGGTGTGCTGCTGCCGGCCGCGCTGGCGTTGCTGGGTGAGCGTGCCTGGACGGTGCCGCACTGGTGGCCGGGCCGTACGGCGGTGCCGGCGGCCACCCCCGGTGCGCCGGTCGCCGAACCGGTGGCCGGGCGCCGCTGAGCCCGGTCGCACCAGGTACGCGACACGGGTGCGGCCCGGCACCCAAGGTGGGTACCGGGCCGCGTACGGCAGGTGGCGGTCAGGCCGCCGGCCAGCTGTCCCGGTAGACGTGGCTGCCACCGGAGACCGACGGCGCGAAGCCGAAGAAGCTGTCGACCTGGGCGGCTTCACCGGCGCTCGGGTACGGGTTGGTGCAGGAGGTGCCGGCGCTGCCGCCGGACATCAGGATGGAGCAGTCGCCGTTGTAGTTGTCCGGCAGACCGAGGATGTGGCCGGTCTCGTGCGCCACGATACGCAGCGGGCTGTACTGCGCCGCCTGCTGGACGTCGATGTAGATGGCGCCCTGGCCGAGGCCGTAGACCTGGGCGTAGGAGCCGCCACCGTTGATCTCGTAGACCATCATGTCCGAGCCGCACGCGGACAGGCTCACGTTGTTCTCGCTGCCGTTCCAGATCCCGGCGGCCTGGTTCATCGTGCCGGCGAAGTCGGGAGCGTTGCTGGCGTTGTAGCAGACGGTGTACGCCTTCAGGTGGGGTGTGGCGGCGGAGGCCGTGGTGGTCCCGGCGAACTCCATGCCGACCAGCGCGACGACGGCGGCCAGCAGCGGCACGATCAGCCGGCGCAGTCTTCTGGGGGTAGACATCTGGCGCACTCTCCTCATCGAGAAGCCATAGGGGATGCCTACGAATGTAGTAAAACGGTCACTAACGGTCTATAGCATTGGACCATCATTAATGGCGGATTCCCGCCTTTATCTGTTCTTAAAGCATTTGTCCGATCTACCCCTGATGGGCCGCCCGCAGACGCAGAACGGTGGCCCTCCGGAATGCTCCGGAGGGCCACCGTTCTGCGTGCCGCAGGTGCTGCTGGTGCGCTCAGCGCTCCAGTTCGCCGGCGATGAACTTGTCCACGGCGTCGCGGGCCGTCGAGTCGTCGTACTGCTCCGGCGGTGACTTCATGAAGTACGAGGACGCCGACAGGATCGGGCCACCGATCCCCCGGTCCTTGGCGATCTTCGCGGCGCGCAGCGCGTCGATGATGATGCCGGCGGAGTTGGGCGAGTCCCAGACCTCCAGCTTGTACTCCAACTGCAGCGGGACGTCACCGAACGCGCTGCCCTCGAGCCGGACCAGCGCGTACTTGCGGTCCTCCAGGAACGGCACGTAGTCGGACGGTCCGATGTGGACGTCCGCGGTACGCATCTCGTGCGGGATCTGCGAGGTGACCGACTGCGTCTTGGAGATCTTCTTCGACTTGAGCCGCTTGCGCTCCAACATGTTCATGAAGTCCATGTTGCCGCCGAAGTTCAGCTGGTACGTGCGGTCCAGCCGGACCCCGCGGTCCTCGAAGAGCTTCGCCAGTACGCGGTGCGTGATGGTGGCGCCGACCTGCGACTTGATGTCGTCACCGACGATCGGTACGCCCGCGTCGCTGAACTTCTTGGCCCACACCGGGTCGGAGGCGATGAACACCGGCAGCGCGTTGACGAAGCCGACCCCGGCGTCGATCGCGCACTGCGCGTAGAACTTGTCCGCCTCCTCCGAACCCACCGGCAGGTACGAGACCAGTACGTCGACCCGCGCCTCGCGCAGCGCGGCGACGACGTCGACCGGCTCGTCGTCGGACTCCTGGATGGTCTCCCGGTAGTACTCACCGAGCCCGTCGAACGTGTGTCCACGTTGGACGTTCACGCCGGAGGGCGGTACGTCGCAGATCTTGATGGTGTTGTTCTCGCTGGCGACGATCGCCTCGGACAGATCGCGGCCGACCTTCTTGGCATCCACGTCGAACGCCGCGACGAACTCCACGTCCCCGACGTGGTAGTCGCCGAACTTGACGTGCATGAGCCCTGGCACGCGGTCGGACGGATCGGCGTCGCGGTAGTACTCCACGCCCTGAACCAGGGACGCGGCACAGTTACCGACGCCGACGATGGCAACGCGGACAGAACCCATGTCTGCCTCCTTCTCGTTTCGGCCGCACCGGGCACATCCACGGAGGTGGGCGCCGGACGCGGTACTTGCGGTGGGGCCTAACCGGGCTGGCTGTTGCCGTGCTCCGGTCCGGCCCCGGTGCCGGGATGTTCGCCGCTTCTGGCGGCGCCGGGTGGTGCTGCGGGATCTGCCCGCATGGTGCGGCCCGGTGAGAGGATGCCGGGCTCGGGTGTCGTCACTGTGGGTGGTTGACCGGCCCGCTCATGCACGATGAGTTCCTCCAGCCACCGCACCTCGCGGTCGGCGGCCTCCAGGCCGTGCCGTTGCAGTTCCAGGGTGTACGCGTCGATGCGCTCGGCGGCCCGGTCGAGGGCGTCACGCAGGCCCTCCCGGCGTTCCTCGACGCGCCGCCGACGGCCCTCCAGGATGCGCAGCCGGGTGGCCACGTCGGTACGGGCGAAGAACGCGAAATGCACGCCGAACGCGGCGTCCTCGTACGTCTCCGGCCCGACCTGGGCGAGCAGCTCACCGAAGCGTTCCTTGCCCTCGGCGGTGAGCCGGTACACCACCTTGCCGCGCCGCCCGGTCAGCGGCGGTGCCGGCTGGGTCGGATCCGGTGCGTCCTCGGCGATCCAGCCGGCCTCCCGGAGCCGACGCAGGGTCGGGTAGAGGGTGCCGTAGCTGAACGCCGCGCGGAACGCGCCGAGCATGGTGGTCAGTCTCTTGCGCAGTTCGTAGCCGTGCATCGGTGAGGAGTGCAGGAGGCCGAGTACGGCGAGTTCGAGCACCGCGCCACCCCCGTCGACCGAGCTCACCGACTCCGGTCGGTCGCTCCTACATGATCATTCGATGTATCGGTCCGATACATCGCGACTCTAACAGCAGTTGCCGCAGGTCGGAAAGTGGTGGGATGCGCCCGGCCCCTTTCCGCACCGTTCGGAAATCGACGTCCGATTACATTCGGTAATGGCTGTTTCCACCGCGCACGGCTGTGCGGGTGGCGTCCGGGCGCGTACTCTCGGGGCCATGCGCACGCAGCGACAGATCGTCGACTACTCGCTCCAGAAGCGGGCGATGCTGCGCGACGTGTTCTCCGGTCGGGTGGGCGCCAATGAAGCCTGCGACGCCTCGCCCTATCTGCTCAGCGCCGCGCGTTACCACGGCGAGCAGACCGACCAGGAATGCCCGGTGTGCCAGCGGGAGAACCTCTGGCACGTGCACTACATCTACGGCGACGAACTGAAGCAGGCCGCCGGCCAGGCGCGCAGGAAGGCCGAACTCCCGGTGTTGGAGACCAACTACCGGGAGTTCAGCGTCTACGTCGTCGAGGTCTGCCGGGCGTGTGGGTGGAACCATCTCGCCGAGCAGTTCCTGCTCGGCTGCGACGGGGTGACGGACCCTGACCCGCAACGCCGTCGCGAGGCGGCGAAGTGATCGAGCGGACCGCGCACGAGTACGGTGCGCGGCGTAACTCTGCCCGCATAACGGTGCGGCGTAGCTCACATGAACCGGACGGCAACTTGGCTGCTGTCGTCCCCGACGGCATGGTGTGACGCATGACGAGCCCCCCGAACCGCCCGCGTGGCTCGGCCCGGGTCCCCGGACCTGACCCCGACGGCACCGGCAATTCCCGAGACCACGGCGAGCCCTCCGGCCGTTTCTCGTCCGGACGCTACGACTCCGACCAGCGTGGCTCCGACCAGCGTGGCGCTGGCTACGGCACCCCGCGGGGCAGTCACAGTGCCCCGGATCCGGATCGTGGGTCCGGGCGTCGACGTGACCCCGGTGGCCCGGTCGGTGGCGAGACCACCGGCCGGCACGGGGCCGGCAACTACGGCTCCGGTGGTCGTTCCGGCCGGCGGTCCGCGGACAGCGCCCCCTCCTTCAGCGATTACGCCCCACAACCCGGCGAACGGGGCTCGGCCTTCGGCGACTACGCGCCGCCCCGGGCCGGTGACGACGAACGTTCGGCCAGTCACCGCCGGTCCGACTACGGCTCCCGGTCGGAGAGCCCGCGGTCCGAATCGACCGGCCGCACCCGGCGCAGCGAATACTCCGACCTCGGCGGGGCTTCCCGGTACGGCGACGACGAGTCGGCGACCGGTCGACACTCCTCGGGCGCCAGCGGGCCCACCGGCCGGGCGTCGGTGGGACGTGGCGCGGCCGCAGTCGGTGGTGCCGCAGCGGCCGGTTCCGTCGGGCAGGCCTCCGTCGGCAGCGCCTCCGTGGGCAGCGCCTCGGTGGGCAGCGCGCGGGTCGGTCGGGCCTCGGTGGGCAGTGCGTCGGTACGCCCCTCCGGACCGGACGACCCGACCCGCCCCGGTGGCCCGCTCGGCCCACCCCTGAGCCGGGCCGAGGAACGGCGCCGGGCACTGGCCGGCGGCAGCACCTCCAAGGTGCTGAAGAAGCGCAAGCGTCGCCGCCGGATCGTCGCCGGTATCGCGGCGCTGCTGCTCGTCGTGGGCCTGGGCACGATCGGCGGGGCCTACTACTTCACCAGCGTCCCGCTGCCCGATGAGCAGACCCCGCCACAGGTCAGCAGCATCTACTACAGCGACGGCTCACTGATGGCGCGACTGGGCACGGAGAACCGTACCCACGTCGACATCAACAAGATCCCGGAGCAGGTCAAGTACGCCGTGGTGGCGGCGGAGGACCGGAGCTTCTACACCAACTCCGGTGTCGACTTCAAGGGCATCGTGCGTGCCGCGTGGGGTCACGTCACCGGCAACGCCGACTCCGGTGGTGCGTCCACCATCACCATGCAGTACGCGAAGCAGGCACTGGACCCCAGCCAGACCAACCGTACGTACACCGAGAAGCTCAAAGAAGCCGTCGTGGCGATGAAGCTCGGGCAGAAGTACAGCAAGGACCAGATCCTCGGCTTCTACCTGGACACCGTCTACTTCGGACGCGGTGCGTACGGCATCCAGGCCGCCTCGCAGGCGTACTACCACAAGGACGTCACGAAGCTGACCGCCGAGCAGGCGGCCGTGATCGCCAGCGTGATCAAGGACCCGACCAACTTCGACCCGGCCGTGGACAAGCAGGGCGCGCAGACCCGTTGGAACTACGTCCTCGACGGGATGACCAAGCTCGGCAAGTACCACCAGCCGATCGACGCGGCGAAGTATCCGATGCCGATCAAGCCGGATCCCAACAGCGGGGCCAGCTACGGGCTGGACAAGCCGACCGGTCTGGTCGTCACCCAGATCAAGCAGGAACTGGTCGACAACGGCAAGTTCTCCAGCATGAAAGAGGCCGACGAGCGGCTGCGCACCGGCGGCTACAAGATCACCACGACCATCAACCGCAAGGCGCAGGATCACGCCGTCTACGTCGCCAACCACGAGCTGAAGGGCGAGCAGCCCGGCCTCGCCGACTCGATCGTGGCGGTGGAGCCGGGCAGCGGGGCGGTCCGTGCCTACTACGGCGGCAACGACGGCACCGGTTACGACACGGCCAGCCATACGCACCAACCGGGTTCGTCGTTCAAGGTGTACGTGCTGGCCGCCGCGCTGATGAACGGCTACTCCATCAAGTCGTACTGGAACGGCGACGGAGCGGAGAAGCTGCCGGCCCGCGGCGCCGACGGCAAGGTGCACAACTCCGAGGACGAGATCTGCAACGACGGCGGCAAGGGGCCCGACGGGCACGTGCGGTGCAGCCTCACCATGGCCGTCCGCAAGTCGCTCAACACCGTCTTCTACAAGCTCACCTACGACCTGGGCAAGGCCGCCGTGCTGAAGATCGCGGCGGAGGCCGGTATCAGGCAGATCGTTCCGACGGCCGCCAACGGCAGCACCGAGGACCCGATCGACCTGACCAAGGTCTCGCCCGAGAAGGCCGCCGACACCCCGGGTATCGGTTACGAGGTCGGCTTCGGTCAGAACCCCGTCACACCGCTGGACCACGCCAACGGCCTGGCCACGTTCGCCAACGGTGGGGTGTACACCACAGCGCACTTCATCCAGAAGATGACCGACGCGGACGGCAACTCCGGGTGGTCACCGAAGATCGAGCACCGGCGGGTCTTCAGTGCCGCAGCCGCGGCCGACATCGACTACGTGCTCAAGGGTGTGGCCAACCACGAGTCGCAGATGATCGAGCCGCACCGGGAGCAGGCCAACAAGACCGGCACCTGGCAGTACCACGACTCGAACTGGCAGAACTCGCACGCCTGGACGGTCGGCTACATCCCGCAGCTCGCCTGCGCGGTCTGGGTCGGCAACCTGAAGGGCGACAAGCCGATCCAGAACAACCGGGGCATGGCCATGTACGGCTGGGACCTGCCCGGCCGGATCTGGGCGAAGTTCATGACCAAGGCGGTCCAGGACCTGCACTTCGAGGCGAAGTCCTTCCCGCCGGCCCAGTTCATCGGGGACAAGACCAAGGGCCAGTATTCCGGGGTGGCGCCGCCACCGACCCATTCGGCCTCGCCGACCCCGACCGGCACCGGCACCCCGACCCCCGGCCCGACCGGCACCACGCCACCGGGCTGGCCACCGACCGGACAGCCGACCGGTCCGGTGACCGGGACACCGACCTGTCCGCCGTGGCAGAACTGTCCGCCGGCCGGTGGCGGGCGCGGTGGCGGTTGACGTACCGGTGCGCTGACCCCCGATGAGTAGCCCCGTGCCGGTTCCCGCCCAGCGGACCGGCACGGGGCTCCGTCTGTCTGGCGGTCTGTCTGGTGGCGGGGGGGTTGCCGCCGGACGGACCGGCAGGGGGTTCTGTCCGTCAGGGGCGGGGGTCGCCGCCGGACGGACCTGCATGGGGCAGGATGAGTCCATGGAGCGCAGCACGCTGGTCGGTGCGATCGACGAGCCGGGTCGCCGGGACTGGTTCGTCCACGGACTGACCGAATCGGTCGGCGGCCCGCTCGGTGAGCACGCGGTACGCCCGGTCCGTCACCGGTTCTGGACCCCGGTACGGGTCGTTCTGGCCCTGGCCTGCCTGGTGTTCGCCCTGCACTGGGTGCAGAAGTCGCCCTGCCGGGACGGCGCGTGGACCGACCTCAAGCAGTACAAGGACCTCTGCTACACCGATGTGCTGGCGCTGTACTACGCCGAGGGTCTGGGCAACGGTGAGGTCCCGTACGCCGACCACAAGGTCGAATACCCGGTACTTACCGGCGCGTTCATGGGCGTGGTCGGCCTTCCGGTACACGCGATCGGCACCGTACTCGGCCCCGACTTCAACCAGGGCCAGGCGTTCTACGACGGCAATGCGCTGCTGCTCGGCCTGCTCGGGCTGGCGACGGTGGCCGCGATCCTTGCGCTGCGCCGCCGACGACCCTGGGACGCGCTGCTGTTCATCGCGGCGCCGGCGCTGTGGTTCACCGCCACCGTCAACTGGGACCTGCTGGCCATCGCCCCCACGATCGCGGGGATGCTCGCCTGGGCGCGGCGCAGACCCGCGCTGGCCGGTCTGCTGCTCGGGCTCGGCGTCGCGGCCAAGTTCTATCCGCTGCTGATCCTGGGACCGCTGCTGATCCTGGCGCTACGGGCCGGCAAGGTCAGGCAGGTGGGCGTCACGATCCTCACCGCCGCGGTCACCTGGGTGGTGATCAACGTGCCGGTCGCGATGGCGTACCCGGCCGCCTGGTTGCAGTTCTTCCACCTCAACTCGACCCGGGGCATCGACTGGGGCACGTTCTGGTACATCGGCGCGCACTTCCCGCGCGGTGGTGACCGGGCCGGCTTCGGGCCCTTCACCTACCTCAACGACCACATTCCCACCCTGAACCTGCTGTACGGGGTGCTGTTCGCGCTCTGCTGCCTGGGCATCGCCGCGCTGGCCTGGTTGGCGCCGCGCCGTCCCCGGGTGGCCCAGCTGGCGTTCCTGGTGGTGGCGTGCTTCCTGATCACCGGCAAGGTCTGGTCCCAGCAGTACGTGCTCTGGCTCATCCCGCTGGCGGTGCTGGCCCGCCCGCGCTGGGGTGCCTTCCTTGCCTGGCAGCTCGCCGAGGTCGGCTACTTCCTCGCCTTCTACGCCGAACTGATGGGCGCCAGCGGCAAGAGCGTCATCCCCGAATGGGTCTTCGTGCTGTTCGCGATCTGCCGACTGGTGACGCTCGCGGTGCTCGCCGGATTCGTCGTACGGGACGTGCTGCGCCCGGAACACGACGCGGTCCGGGCGGACGGCGCCGCCGACGACCCGGACGGTGGGGTGCTCGACGGTGCGCCGGATGCGTCCTGGGCGCGCGGTGCGTACGCCGGCCGACCGGTACCGTCCGCCGCTCCTTCTTGACCTCGTCACCGCCCGTACCGTCCCCGACCGCCACCGGTCGTCCGGCCGCACAGACCGGAAATCCGTCGTTGGTGGTGAGGACGAGGTGACATGAGCAGTCGACGTGATGTGGTGGTACCTGCCGGGCTGGCCGAAGGCGTCCCGGAGCTGTTCGGTGCGCGCGGCGTGCGCTGGTTGGCCGAGCTGCCGGATCTGGTCGAGGCACTGTGCCGGGACTGGGATCTGACCGTGGTGGGGCCCGGCTTCCCCGGCGGTACCCACTCGTACGTGGCGCCGGTACGGTCGATGAGCGCAACTTCCGGTCGGCGGGATGCGCTGGTGCTGAAGGTGCCGCTGCTCGACGAGGAGAACTACGCCGAGGCCGCCGCCCTGCGCTGCTACGCCGGGGACGGCGCGGTCCGGCTGCACCGGGTGGACCTGGCGTCCGGTGCGCTGCTGCTGGAGCGGGCCGACCCGGGGCACGCCCTGCTCGACGAACACCTGGCCGGCCGGATCTCTGCACCGGCGGCGATCCGTACCGCAGCGGACCTGCTGGGCCGGCTGAGTCGACCGCCGGGCGGCGACCTGAGCTGCCCCCGGCCGGGTCCGTCCGCCGACGGTGAACCGGTCGGCCCGGTCCCGCCGGCACAGCCTTTCCCCCTGGTCCGGGAGGCGGCGCGGCACTGGTCGACGGCGCTGGTCGAGACCCATCTGGGTTTCGGTCGCCCCTACGACCATGGCCTGTTCACCGAGGGCGCCGGGCTGGCCGCGGAACTGGCCGGTCCCACCGCGCGGGAGGTCATCGTCAACCGGGACGCGCACCTGGGCAACATCCTGGCTGTAGCGCCGGCGCGGGGTGGCTGGCTGCTGATCGACCCGAAGCCGATGCTCGGCCCACCGTCGTTCGACGCCGGCCACCTGGTCTGGGACCTGCTGCGGTTCCAGCCCACGGTGCCGCAGGCCCGGTTGTTGATCTCCGAGGTCGCCGCCGGGCTCGCGGTGGATCCGGCCGAGGTACGTGCCTGGGGCCTGATCCGGGTGCTGAGCAACATTTCCTGGGCATATCCGGCGGGCGTCGCGCAGCGCTACGTCGAGGTGGCGACCGCGCTCGCCGGCGCCCGCTGAGCGCCGGACGCCGGCCGGCGGATGCCGAGCTGCCGGTGCCGGGTTCCGGGCCGCCCGGCACCGGGCACGCCGGTCAGTGCAGCGTGAACACCACGGCCGACCGGCTGTCCGCCCGGGTCAGTCCGAGCCCGTCGGTCGGTGCGGTCAGGGCGTGCTCGTACGGTGTGCCACCGAGGTTGTCGCGCAGCACGACCACGGTGTGCACGCCCAGGCCCCGCAGGTACGTGACGCTGGCCTGGTCCGGGAACGCGGTGGTGGCCCGACGGATCTCGTCCTGCTTCGTCGGCTGGAAGCCGCTGCCGCCGTTGACCATCGTCGGGAAACCGTCGGTGGACCAGTACATGTACCGCTCGTCGGTGAGCTGGTCGGTCGGCAGGACCAGTACGGGACCGGCCAGGTGGTGCAGCGCCGTCGGCTCGGTCGGCACTTCCCAGTGCGGGGTCCGGTTCCAGCCTTCCAGCAGTACCAGCACCAGCGGAATCGCCAACAGCACCCGTAGCCCGGGTCCGGACCGCCGCGGGTTACGGCCGCGGAACAGCGCCACCTCGTCGGCCCGTGTACCGAGCGCGCTGACCGCACCGGCCGCCAGCAGCGCCAGCAGCAGCGTGGTCCAGACGACCAGCCGGCCGGGGGTACGCATCGAGTCCCAGGCCGGCAGGTAGTCGTGCAGCACCAGGTACGTGTACCAACCGCCGCCCGGGAAGCGGGTGCCCATTGCCAGTACGACGCTCACCGCGACACCGACGGCCAGCAGCACCCGGGTCCGGGTACTCCACACCGATACGAACAGCCCCAGCAGCGCGAAGGCCAGCAGTACCAGTCCGACCAGCAGAGTCATCTCGGGCTGGAACGGCAGGGCCTGACGCGCGCCGGCATGCGCGTCACCCCACAGCCAGGACTGTTCCGGCGCGATGAAGAACCCCTGCCACGGCGGCGAGAACCAGGCCAGTTCGGCCACACCGCGCCGCGCGTACGGATGTGCCTGCACTGCACGCAGGTACGGCAGGCCCATGTACAGGCAGGTCAGCGCGAAGATCGCCAGCCCGCCGAGGTTCGCCAGCAGCACCGGCCCACGGAACCGGGCCCGGGCCACGGCGACACCGCCCACCGGTACGGTCGGGATCTTCTCCGCAACTCCCCCGGTCGGTGCCTCGGCCGCGTCCCCGTCGACCGTCACGGTCCGGGACGCCCGTGTGCGCCGACCGGTCAGCGCCTGCCTGACGGCCGGCACCAGCCAGGACGCGACACCGACCAGGACGACCAGGCCGAGTACGTAGCCGAACGGCAGGCCGAGGCCGAAGCCGAGAGTCAGCTGCCAGGCAGCGACGAGCCAGCCGCCGAGCACCCAGCCCCAGCGGGCCCGCAGCGGCCCAGGGTCGTGCCGGTCGCCGCGGCGCAGCCGGAATCCGTGGCCCCGCGCCAACATCGCCAACGCCAGCGCGATCCCACCGGTGGACAGGATGTTCAGGTGACCACCGTGTGCCAGCCGCCAGGGCGCGTACGCGAACGCGGCGCCGGCCATCGCGGCGCCCGGCCGGCGGGAACCGAGCTGGCGGCAGAGCGCGTACATGCCGACGAATGCCAGCGCGTAGGCCAGTACGTACAGCACGTTGTAGCGCACCAGGGCGGCGACCGGTCCGGAACCGATCATGCCGAACGGCGCGTAGCCGAGCAGGCTGTCGGAGTACGCCAGGGTGTCGTTCTCCGGGTAGAAGGTGTTGCTGTTCCACAGATGCAGCGGGTCGGTCAACAGGGCGTGCCCGCCCCAGGCGACCTGCCAGGTCTGCAGGAGTGGATCGTAGATGTCCTGGGGGATGGTGCTGGCCGGGTGCCGCATCGTCGGCCACGTCATCAGGACCGCGAGCAGCACGGAGGCCACACCGGCCACCGTCCACTCGTGTGTGGCGATCCGGGTGGCGAGGGCCAGCGCGCGTCGTACGGGTCCGGCCGGTCGTAGTTCCGCCGGTCCGAAGCGCTGCCAGGTCGCTTCCTCGTCGTCGACGGCCGTCGGTACCGCGCCGGTCTGTCCGGCGCCGTCGGCACCGGCAGTGTCCATTGTGGCCTCGGTGCCGGTGCCGGTGCCGGTGCCGGTGCCCGCGGTGGCCGGAAGCCGCCGGGTCCGGTGCGCTTTGCCGGAGGCGACGTTCTTGTCCGGCGCGTCCTTGCGCAGCCGTACGGTGACCGACGGCTCCTGGTCGCTCTCGGCTTGGCCGGCCCCGGCACGGTCGGCCCCGGTGGCGGCGTCGGACCGGCTCGCCGTGGCCTGATCGTCGGTGGTCACGCGCGGACCTCCGCGCGGAACTGGACACTCACCGGGTCAACCTCTCCTGCAGGTAGGCGATGTCGGCCGACTGGCCGTCGGCCGCGTCGGGTGTCTCCACCACCGCGGTGGCACCGCTGGCCCGGATCACCTCGACGATCAGTTCCGGATCGATGCCGCTGTCGGCGAAGTTCGCGTGCCGGTCCCGACCGGAGTCGAAGTCGTCCCGCGAACCGTTGGCATGGATCAGGTCGATCCGACCGGTGATGGACCGGACCCGGTCGACGATGCCGACCAGATCCTCGCCGCCGCAGTAGGCGTGGCAGGTGTCCAGGCAGAAACCCGGTCCGAACTCCCCGATCGCGTCCCACAACCGGGCCAGGTTGTCGAACCGGCGGGCGCAGGCCCGGTCACCGCCGGCGGTGTTCTCGATCAGGATCGGCAACGGGAACCCGCCGGCCTTCTCCGCCTGCTGGAAAGCCTTGCGCCAGTTGTCGAAGCCGACCGCGACATCGTCGTCCCTGGTGACGTGGCCGCCGTGCACGATGAGGCCCTTCGCGCCGATCGCGGCGGCGGCGTCGGCGTGCTGGCCCAGCAGCTTGCGGCTCGGGATCCGGATCCGGTTGTTCGTGGAGGCCAGATTGATGACGTACGGCGAATGCACGTACAACTCGATCTCACCGGTCTCCGCCGCCGCGCGCAGTTCCGCCGACTTCGGGTGCTCGCCGGGGGCGCGCCAACCCTGGGGGTCGGCCAGGAAGAACTGCGCGGCCTGTGCCGCGCGGGCCTTCGCCTCGGCCAGCGGATCGGCCCTGTCCACGTGTGCCCCGATACGCATGCAGGCGAGCCTACGGCGTCGGGCCGACGTTTGGCCGGGCACCGGCCACGTGTGGCGCCGTTTCCCCGCATTCCGGCCGATGCCGCCCTTGTACCGGTCGGTTGTCGTGGGGCCACGCGGTGTACCGGCGCGCGGGTCGGCGTCATGCCGGTGGACGGCGCGCGGTACCGTCCACGTGGCGGTCGGCGTGCGAAATACGGCACTGTCGCCCCAGATTTGGCCCGACACCGGGTATCACCGGGTTGTGCGCACTACCAATCGGTAGCAAGATAAGGAATCACTCTGAATAGCGTCACCGACGGTGATGCACCTCGTTACCACTCCTAGATCCGCCTCAGCCGCGGGTTCTACCAGCTGACCTGGGGAGACGAGAACGTGCGGTACCAGCCAAGACATTCCCTCCGGATTTCCCGGCGCCACCGCCCGGCCGTACTGTTGGCCGCCGGTGTGCTCGGCGTCAGCGTGGTCGGCCTGGCCGCTGCGCCGGCCTCGGCCGACACGCCACAGCCGGGCCCACACACGATCATCTTCAAGGGCGGCTGCGGGCTGCTGGGCCTCGGTGGCTCCTCGTCCAAGCCGTCGGTGAACGGCCAGGACGACACCGAGTCGCTGAGCGTTCCGGCCGGCACCACGTTGACCTTCGTCAACTCGGTGACCGGCGGCACCGCTCCGGTCCTGAACATCACCGGCAAGTCGCCGATAAGGCTGAACGCCGGAGCGTCGACGCAGTACACGACGACGGCCAGTGGCCCGGTGAACGCCAACCTCGATCCCCGGTGCGTCGTGGGCGGACTGGGCAAGCAGGACTACCGGGCGATCACCGTCTCACCGACGGCGGCGCCGTCCTCACCGACCCCCAGCCCCAGTTCGGGCGGTTCGAACCAGCCCAGCACCGGCCAGTCGGGATCGAACAACGGCGGATCGTCGACCGGTGGTTCGAAGTCCGGTCAGACGTCCGGCGGCCAGCACGCCCAGCCGCCGGGGCGCCAGCCCAACCGGGGAGCCTCACCGACCGCACCTGGCCTGCACCAGCCGGTGGCCCGGGGTGCGGTGCCGTCTTCGGCCGCCGCGCCGGGCGCGGGTTCGGGCACCAGCGGTGGTGGCGGTGAGTCCTCCAGCACCTCCCTGCCGCAGCACGACCCGGCGGCTGCGCCACGTCCGGTCGCGGACGTCACACCGGCCAACGCCACCAGCGTGCTGGCACTGATCGCTGCGGTCTGTCTGGCCGGTGTCGGCGCCGCAGCGGTACGCACCGTGTTCGCTCAGCGCCGGGACAAGCCGGCACACGCATAACCGAATCTCCTCAGCTCCGCGGGGCGCTCGCTGCCACCTCATCGGTGTGGTCGTTCCTCCCCAGGTCCCACCCAGTAAGGATTGGGAACGGGCGCCCCGCGGCTGTTACTGTTTGACAGTTCGACCTTCTGACCGCGGGTCCGTGCCCGCGGTTTCGTGTCGGACGACGCAGACCCTCTGCCACGGAAATTCCGTGGCCGCCTTAGTCCACAGGGGGGTGAGAGCAGTCTTGCGTCACTACGAAGTCATGGTGATCCTCGATTCTGATCTTGAGGAGCGCACCGTCGCACCGTCGCTCGACCAGTACCTCAACGTGATCCGCACTTCGGGCGGTTCCGTCGAGAAGACCGACGTGTGGGGCCGGCGCCGACTCGCGTACGAGATCGACAAGAAGACCGAGGGCATCTACGCCGTCATCGATCTGCAGGCCGAGCCTGCCGCGGTGGCCGAGCTCGACCGGCAGCTGCGGCTCAACGAGTCGGTGCTGCGTACCAAGGTCCTCCGCCCCGAACTTCACTGATACCGACCTGCTCGCGGTTTTCGTCGCACCCTGGTGCGAGTCTGTAACCCGAGTGTGAGGAGTGAGTCATGGCAGGAGAGACGATCATCACGGTCGTTGGCAATCTGGTCAACGACCCAGAGCTGCGGTTCACCAACTCCGGAGCGGCGGTCGCCAGTTTCCGGATCGCCTCCACGCCGCGCACCTTCGACCGCCAGTCCGGCGAGTGGAAGGACGGCGAGGCACTGTTCCTGACCTGCTCGGTGTGGCGGCAGGCGGCGGAAAACGTCGCTGAGTCGTTGCAGCGTGGCAGCCGGGTCATCGTGCAGGGCCGGCTCAAGCAGCGGTCGTACGAGACTCGGGAGGGCGAGAAGCGCACCGTCATCGAGTTGGAGGTCGACGAGATCGGCCCCTCGCTGCGGTACGCGACCGCCAAGGTGCAGAAGATGTCCCGGAGCAGCGGTGGCGGCGGTGGTGGCGGGTTCGGTTCCTCCGGTGGTTCCGGCGGTTCCGGCGGCGCACCGGCCGACGACCCGTGGGCCTCTGCCACCCCGGCCGGCGCGAGCCGTTCCGGTGGCGGCAACAGCAGCTTTGACGACGAGCCCCCGTTCTAGCCGAGCGGGTCGCGGAGCGCTCCTCCGTGACGCCGCCGGTACCGCATGGTGAAAGGCAAGACTGAGATGGCGAAGCCTGCGTCACTACGCAAGCCGAAGAAGAAGGTGAATCCTCTCGACAAGGAGAAGATCACCTACGTCGACTACAAGGACACCGCGCTGCTCCGGAAGTTCGTCTCGGACCGCGGCAAGATCCGGGCCCGCCGGGTCACCGGTGTCAACGCACAGCAGCAGCGGCAGATCGCCCGCGCGATCAAGAACGCCCGCGAGATGGCGCTGCTGCCCTACTCGGCGCAGAGCCGCTGAGGAGGGGCGACGTGAAGATCATCCTTACCCAGGAGGTCTCGGGGGTCGGTTCCCCGGGCGACATCGTTGAGGTGAAGGCCGGTTACGGCCGCAACTTCCTGCTGCCGCAGGGCTACGCGATCCTCTGGAGCCGTGGCGCCGAGAAGCAGGTCACCTCGATCAAGCGGGCCAGGGACGCCCGTGAGATCCGCAGCGTCGACCAGGCCCAAGAGGTCAAGACGGCGCTGGAGACCCTCAAGGTCACCCTGACCGAGCGGGCCGGCGATGGTGGTCGCCTGTTCGGTTCGGTCACCCCGGCCGAGATCGTGGCGGCCGTCAAGGCCGCCGGCGGCCCTGAACTGGACCGTCGACGTCTGCAGATGTCGGGCCACATCAAGTCGCTCGGCAACTACCAGGTCAAGGTCCGGCTGCACCCCGAGGTGGCGGCGACCGTCAACCTCGACGTGGTCGAGTCCAAGTAGCCGTACGAACCGCACGAACCGGATGCCGGGTGGTGACCCCACCCGGCATCCGGCGTCTCCGCAGCTCAATGAATTGACGCCAGCTGTACTCCACTGACCAGGTGTACTGGGCTGTTGGCGGATTGTATTGGGCGGATAGTCTGTAATCCGGTAGATGCATCAACAGCCAGCCGGGTGGGTACCGACCTGCTGAACCTTTGGGATACATGGTCCGCCCAGGCGGCCCGTCAGGTATCTCACCGCGGTCGGGTCCGCAGACCCACGAGGAGATGACCATGCGTCGCATGATCGCTGTCGCCGCCATCTGTACCGCCGGCCTGACCCTGGTCGCCTGCAAGGCACCCGGCTCGGACGCCAGCGGCTCGCCGAGCGCCAGCGCGAGCAGCACGAGCAGTCCGAGCAGCACCGCAGCCGCCGGCAGATCAGAGACGGTGAAGATCACCCGGAAGCTTTCCGGCGCGGTGCGCAAGCTCGGCACCCAGAGCTTCCAGTTCGAGGGCGGCTCGGGAATCGCCCGCATCGACGGGTCGTTCGACCCGACGACCAAGCACGGCAAGATCCACGGCTCGTTCGGGATCGGCGCCGCAGAGGTCCTCGTACTCGGCTCCGACCTGTACGTCAAGGGCATCGCCAAGCAGCCCGGTACCTGGCTGCACATCGACACCGGGCGGCTGGCGCCGGGCAACGTACTGACTCAGGCCACCGACCCGACCCTCAGCACCGGGTACCTGAGCGCCATCGACTCCGCCACCGAGGTCGCGCCCAACCAGTACCGGGGCACGATCGACGTCGACAAGCTCAGCAAGGACGCCGCCAGCAGCGACCGCAACGCCACCGCGCTGCTCAAGTTGCTCGGCGCGCACCCGTCCAACGTGACCTTCGAGGCCAGCCTCGACAGCGCCGGGCGGCTCAGCCAGGTCTCCGTCACCGTTCCGAAGAGCGGCAATACCTCGAGCACCACCGTGACGACCCGGTACCACAACTACGGCACCCCGGTCGAGGTCAGTCGGCCCTCGGCTGATCACGTCCAGGAAGCACCGCACCAGTTGTACTCGGTACTGGCGCCGTGACATGGCCTCGCTCGCTGACGCTCGTTCGGCGGGCGCTGGCTTCGCGGGTGCTTGATCGGCCTGTTGAAGCCCTGCGGGACCTTCAGTGCGCCGGCTGCGCCATCGCGTGACGGTCCGGGTGGGGTGTTCCGCGCCCCGCGCGGGACCGTCAAGCCCCACCTGTCGTCGCTGCCCAGGTGGGGCTTTGTCGCCTGCGGACCTTGTCGTTCGCGGCGTTGGTATCTGCGGGCCCCTGGCCCCCGCGGTGACATTTTCCCCGAAAAGGCGTTATGCCCTTTTAGGAGAATTGGACTTTCGGGGAAAATGGCCCCAGGAGATGCGGTCAGTGGGGTATTTTCCCCGAATGCGCCTCTCACTTAACGGACATAACGCCAATTCGGGGAAATGCCCCTCGTGGGGGTTGGGGGCGGACTGGGCTGCTCATGTGACTGTGGTGGGCTTGGTCTGCGCGCGCTTGCGCGGTCGGGTGAGCGGGGAAACTCCGGGTTGATTCAGGGTGCTGCCACCATGGCGGATGAGCATGGGGCGCGCACACTGGACGTATGGGCTTCATCATCGACCTCATCGCGACGCTCGTTGCCGTGGTCGGCCTGCTGGTCGCACTCGGCCATGACGGTTATCTCCTGGCACTCGGCTCGGCCGCGAAGAAGCGGGCCGGCGGCGAGCCGGTGTCGCAGTTTGTCCGTGGCCGGTGGCCGATCGCCGTGTTGGCCACCATTGGTGCGCTGATCGGGATCGCGTTCACCGGCGGTGGTGCGTTCTCTGACGTCCTGGGTCTGCTGATCGGTGCGGGCAGCGGTTACGCCGCAGCGAAGTCGTTGCAGAAGACCCGCAAGCGTTTCCTGGGCGGGCCAGGGTATCCCCAACTGCCCGAGCGGTAGACCACCGCTCGACCGACGGTGAAACACGGACGGTACATTCCCGATGACGGGTATGTGCCGTCCGTGCCCATCGGCTCCGGACGGCCTGGCATGATCTGCGGTAGAGGCTGATCTGCGGTAGAGGCTGAGAAGGTCGGCAGTGGGGGCACCGTGGTTGACGGTACGGTCACGTACTTCGATTCCGAGCAGGGCTGGGGTCTGGTTGCCTCGGATGCGCTGCCCGAGGGTGAACCCGCGTGGGTGCACTTCTCGGTACTGGAGATGGACGGTTACCGCGAGCTCGCCATCGGCCAGCCGGTGACGTTCGAGTTCGAGTCGGCCGAACAGGACGGCTACCACTACCGCGCGACCCGGGTACGACCGGCCTGACGTACGTCAGCCGATCCGCCACGGCGCGCCGGTGGGCTGGGTGGCGCCACCGGGCAGGAACCAGTCGGCCTGCCGGACCTGCCGCATCGCCTCGCGCCGTTGCGGCGTCTCCAGGCGGTCCAGGTAGAGCATTCCGTTCAGATGGTCCGTCTCGTGCTGCAGACACTGCGCCATGACGCCGGTGCCGCGGACCACGACCGGTTCGTTACGCAGGTCGACGCCACGGCAGATCGCCCGTACGGCCCGGCGGGTCGGAAACCACAGTCCCGGTACGGACAGGCACCCTTCGTCGATCTCGTGGTACTCCTCGGCCAGCTCGACGATCTCCGGGTTGAGTACGTAGCCGAACTCGTCCTCGACGTTGTAGCTGAAGGCGCGGACACCCACGCCGATCTGTGGCGCGGCCAGTCCGGCCCGCCCGGGTTCCTCGACGGTCTCCAGCAGATCGGTGACGAGTTCGGCGGTCTGCCGGCCGAAGGTGGTGACCGGTTCGCATGGTGTCTTGAGGACCGGATCGCCGAAGATACGGATGTCCTGAACAGTCATGGTCTGCGGTCTCCTGAGATGTTCACTGGTGCTGCGGGGTGTCGGGCAACAGGGGGAAGAGCCGGGTGATGACGCCGACCGGACCGGCACCCACCGGTCGGTCCGCCGGTCGATGTTCGCGCACCGCGTAGCGGCGCAGTACGTTCCGCAGTTCGGCGGCCACCTGGCCGAGTTCGTCGGGCGTCAGGTAGAGCACCGCGCTGTCCGCGGCGTCGGACCGCCAGTGGGCCGGCGCCTCCGCGCGGTGCTGCAGCCAACGCCGGTAACCCTCGTCCTCCAGTTCCCGGGCCAGTACGTCCAGCGGCGCGGCCGGGGCAGCGGCGCAGGGACCCGGGCTACCGGTGCGCGTGGCAGGGAGTTGCCAGGGCCGTACCCGGCCATGGGCCCCGGGCGCTTCCTCCAGGTAGCCGTACCGGGCGAGTTGCCGCAGGTGGAAGGAACAGAGCCCGGAGCTGTGACCGAGCCGGCGGGCCGCTTCGGTCGAGGTGACGGTGCCCAGTTCGGTGACGAGTTCCAGCAGCGCGGCGCGTACCGGATGGGCCAGTACGTTGTCCGGGCCCGTCGCCGGAGTCGGGGGCCCGATCGGTTTCCGATCCTGCGCCATGTTTGCAAAGCTAGCAGCTTTGCAAACATCGGTGGCCACGGGTGTCGGGCTCAGATCCGGGTGAAGCTGGTGCGCAGCCGTTGCTCCTTGGCCGGACCGTCCACCCGCCAGTCCTGCCACCACTGATCCGGACCGTCCACCTGGAACTCGCCCCGGTATTGGTCGGCCCGGCAGGGATGCCGGACCGCCCAGTGGCCCGAGGTCAGGTCGAGGTCGTGGAAGTACCGTCCGTCGTCGAACTCCACCCGCAGCGCTCCGGCGGACCCGTGCAGATACCGCAGTTCACGCCAGGCCGGCCCGCGGTGGGTGCCGAACTCCAGTTCCCCGTTCTCCCGGTACAGCAGACCGCCGCCCGGGACGGGTCGGAACTCGGCGGTGCCGCGGAAGTGCCCGGTCACCTGGTGCGACAGGTCCTCGATGCGCCGGCGCAGCGACCAGCTGCCGGTCAGGTACCGGACCGCGTCGTCGATCGGGTACGCCATCTGTCCCCTCCCGCCGTCCGTACGGCCAGAGCCACGCTCTATCGAAAGATCTAGGGCTGTCTAGTTTGACGGCTAGACAGCCCTAGATGAAGCGAGATCCCGCCCGACAGTGGCTACTTGCCGCTCTTCTGCGCGGCCAGGCAGAGTACGAAGTCCTGGCTGTTCTTCTTCAGGTCGTTGTACACATATATGTAGTTGGTCTGCTGCCCCGGGCACTTCTTCTTGTCCGTGGTCCCGTCGAACCGGTCCACGATCTTGAAGGACTGGGGATCCGAGCAGTCCACCGGCTTCACGCTGTTGCTGCCCTGGTGGACTACGCAGTCACCCTTCTTGGCGGCCTGCGCCGGACTCTGCCCGCTGGACTCCTTCGTGCCCTTGTCGCCGGACTGCTTGTTCTTGTCGTCCGCGGTCGTGGTCTTGTCCGACTTGCCGGGTCCGAGCAGGAAGTACCAACCGGCGCCACCGCCACCGACCAGTACCAGTACGACGATCAGGATGATCACCAGCGGCGTCTTGCTCTTCTTCGGCGGCGCGTGTCCGCCGTCCCACTGCGGCGGGCTGTCCGGGGCCTGCGGCGGCTGGTCGAACGGTCCACCGGGTCCCGGCCCGCCCATTGCCGGCCCGCCCATTCCCGGCCCACCCGGCCCGGGCCCGCCGAAGGGTGCGCCGAACTGGTCACCCGGAGGCCCGCCGAACTGGTCGCCGGACGGCTGCCCGCCCATCCGGTCCGGCATCCGCCCGCCGAACGGATCCTGCTCGGCCGGGGCGGAACCGAAACCGCCGGTGTGCGGCTGCCCTTGATAGGGCTCCGGCCGGCCGGAGAACGGATCCGACTGCCCCGGGTAGGGAGGCTGGCCCTGTTGCGGCTGCCCCGGCCAGCCTTCAGGCTGCTGACCGTACGGCCCGTTGCCCCCGGGCGGTCCGTAGTGCGACATCGATCCTCCTCGCGTGCTCCCGCACGCCATCGATCTGACGTGCCGGGCACGCCCTCGATCCGACGTGCCGAGCACTCCGTTCGACCTGGACAGCAACGGTAGCCAACCCGGTCACCCGCCCTGTGGGGTACCGGTGCCACCGGCCGCCGGGTGGACCACCCGACGGCCGGCATGGTGGTGCTACCGGAAGGTCCGGCCAGGTCCGGTCGGCTCTACTGCTTCTGCAGACACAGCACGAAGTCCAACGAGGACAACGACGCTGAGTGCTTGAGGTAGTAGTTGTTCGTGGCGCCGGCGACGCTGTCGCACTTCTTGACGTCGTGCGTACCGTCGTAGCGCTTCAAGATCTTGTAGGTGCCCGAGGTGCAGTCGGTGACGACCAGATCGGGCGAGCTGTCGGTGCCGTTGTTCTTGAGGCACTGGCCCTCGGTTGCCGAGGATGCGTCGCTGCTCTCGGTGGGACTCGGCGAATCCGACGGCGACGGGCTGTCCGACGGCGACGGGCTGTCCGAGGTGACGGACGGGCTCGGGGTCGGGTGGGGCTTCGGATCGCCGTGATCGGCCAGTACCGCCCAGCCGACGAAGCCGATCCCGCCCAACAGGACCACGACGACCAGCACGATGATCGCGATCAGCGGGCCCCTGCTCTTCTTCGGCGGACCGCCCCACTGCTGGGTGCCCTGCCAGCCCGGGCCGTTTCCGTACGGCGGCTGCCCTCCCATGCCCTGCTGCGGTGGCATGCCACCGCCGGACATCGGCGCACCCGACATCGGCGGGCCGGACATCGGACCGGGCTGCGCGTACGGGTCCCCACCGTACGGCTGCTGTCCGTACTGCGGCGGCTGCTGCCCGTACGGGGGTTGCTGGGGTGCGCCGTACTGCTGGTTGGGGTCCTGCCCGTACGGCTGCTGGTTGGGGTCCTGCCCGTACTGCGGCTGCTGATCGTACTGCTGCGGTTGCTGCGGGTCCTGGCCGTACGGTGCGCCGTAGCCCCCCTGGCCGGGTGGTGGCCCACCCTGCTGCCAGGGATCCTGCGGCTGGCCGGGGTAGCCGCCGCCGGGGGGCCCGTAGTTCGACATGACTCCTCCTCGATCGGCCTGCTGGCCGGTGGGCACGGACGCTGTACCCAGTGGCCAGCCGTGCCACAGATCCCGGCCGGAAGCAGGTGTTCACCCAGCCGCGTGGCTAACGCCACGGTAGCTTGAACCGCCCAGTGTGCCCTGTCGGGTCAGTATCAAGTCGGCCATGTTCCGGCCATAGCAACCGTCAAATTCGCAGAGTTGTGGTATGGCTACCGAACGCAGCCGAGGGTGGCCGGCGCTGCCGGCGACCACAGGGCCGCGGTGCCGAGCGGGCGGGGCGGTCAGATCAGCCGGAGCTGGCGGGCCCTGGGCCGGCGCGGGGTCGGGTCGTCACCCAGCCGGTCGTACAACCGGGGATCGATCGCGGACAGGAACGGAGACTCCGGCACCGGCTCCGGTGTGGTGCCTCCGCGCCGGGCCCGCCGGGCCGCGTGAGACAGGTAGAGCCGGTCCTTTGCCCGGGTGATGCCGACGAACAGCAACCGGCGTTCCTCCGCGACCGGGTCCTGGTGCGGCCGCGCCGCGGTCCCTTCCTCGCCCACCGCGGTGCCCCGGCGACCCGCCCGGCGTATTGGCAGCAGGCCGTCCTCGCAGCCCACCAGGAACACCACCGGGAATTCCAGACCCTTCGAGGCATGCAGAGTGAGCAGGGTCACCCGGTCCGCGCGCGGATCCCAGGTGTCCACCTCGGCGCCGGTCGCCAGCTCGGCCAGGAACCTCTCCAGATCCGCACCGCACCGGGCCGCCAGCGGCATCAGCAGATCCACCGCGAGATGCAGGTCGGCCCCGGTGATCGCCGGGCCACCGGCCCGCCGCCCCGGCTCAGCAGAATCCGAACCCTGGTACGGCCGCCCGGTCAGGACCTGGGCGGTCAGCCGCACCCGGGCGGCGATGGCGCCCTCGATGCCGGTGGCGTACCGCAGCTCCTCGGCGATCGCCGCCACCCCGGGACGGTCCAGCAACCGGTCGTGTGAACGTTTCTGCACCGGTACGCCGGAACGCGACAGCGCATCGATGATCGGCGCGGCCTGCGCGTCGGTGCGGTACAGCACGGCGATGTCGGCGAACGACACGCCGCCCGCGGGCCCGCCGTCCCGGCCGTCCACCCGCCCGGAGTCCAGGGCGTGGAACGACGAGCCGCCGACCAACTGGTCGATGGTTCGGGTGACGAAGTCGGCCTCGTCGGCCGGGCTGCCCGCCGCGTACCGGGTGATCCGGGCGCCGTTGATGGCGCCGCGCCGGGCAGGAGCCAGCGACCGGTCCGGTACGAGCGTGCCTGGTGCGATGGCCTGTACGGCGGCGGCCAGGATCGGCGCGGTGGACCGGTAGTTGCGGGTCAGCCGGACCACCGTGGCCGACGGGAAGTCCTGCTGGAAGCGCAGGAAGTAGCCCACGTCGGCGCCCCGGAACGAGTAGATGGCCTGGTCCGGATCGCCGATCGCGCAGATGTTGCCGTCCGGCGGGCAGAGCAGCCGGAGCAGTTCGTACTGCCCCTCGTCCACGTCCTGGTACTCGTCGACGAAGACGTGCGCGAAGCGTCGCCGGTACGCCGACACCAGCTCGGCGTCACCGGCGAGCAGCCGTACCGGCAGGGTGATCAGCTCGTCCAGGTCGATCAGGTCCCGGGACCGCATCGCCTTCGTGTAGCTGTCCGACAGTGCGTCCAGCTCGTCGTTGCCGCGCTGCGTAGCGCTCCGGCCGGTGCGGCGCCGGTGCTCCAGCAGCCGGGACAGCAGCCGGGCCGCGCCCGTCTCGTCGTCGTCCGGCAGCCCTGCGGCCTCCCCGATCGCGTCGAGCTGCTCGTCGGACTCCGCGATCCGGAACTGCGGGGACAGGTCCAACCGGCCCCCGTGCTCCCGCAGGATCGACAGGCCGAGGGCGTGGAAGGTGCAGACCATCGCGCCGGCGACGGTGTCGTGCGTGTCGGCCCGGCCCCGCGCACCGTGCTGGCCGTTCGCCGCAGCCTGCCCGGCCAGTAGGAACCGGAGCCGTTCGCGCATCTCGTCGGCGGCCCGCCGGGTGAAGGTGAGCGCCAGGCACTGCTCCGCCGGTACGTCGCATTCGGCGATCAGATGGCCGAGCCGTTGGATCAGCGTACGGGTCTTGCCGGTACCGGGCCCCGCGACGATCAGGATCGGTCCGTCGGTGACCTGAGCGGCGGCCTTCTGGTCCGGATCCAGCAGGTCGAGCAGGCCCGTACCGAGACGTTCCATGCCGGTCAGTACCGGCTCCACATGACCCAGCCCGGACAGCGCCTCGGCGGGGGCGGTGTCGCCCAGCTCGTCGAGCAGCGCGGTCTGCGCGGACCCCGGCCGGGTGGCCAGCATCCGTTGGCGCGGAACCGGCCGTGCCTTCGGGGTACGGCGGGGCGTACCGGATCCGCCCGGGGCGAGGTCGAACAGCGCGCCGTCCGTCGAATCCAGCTCACCCGGCGCGAACAGCCTGATGGTGCCGTACTCGCCGTCGTACCCGGACTCGCGGATCACCTGACCGCGCCGTAGCCGGGCGATGGCCTCGCCGAGCTCCACACCGCCGACCCGGGCCACCTCATCGACCGGGATCCGGGTGAGGATGTCCAGCTCCGGGCCGAGCTCGGCGATCAGCGAGACGACCTTGCCGTCCACCGTGCGGCTCTTCGGGCCGACCGAGTTGATCTCCCCGACGATCTCCGGCAGCGGCACCAGGTTACGGAATTCGGCCGCGCCGTCCGGGCGTTGCCCTGCAGGCCGGTCGGCGAGGGTGTCGATGCGGTGCAGTACGCCGACCGTCAGCGGCTTGCCGCAGCTCGGGCAGACGCCGTCCAGCCTGCGCGTCTCCACCGGGTCGAGTCGTACGTCACACTTGCGGTGGCCGTCCAGGTGGTACTTGCCCTCCTCGGGGAAGAACTCGACGGTGCCACCGAATCCGTCGCCGGTGCGCAGCGCCTCGCGGATCGCGTGGTAGTCGTACGGCGTGTGCAGGGCGGTGGCCTCCCGGCCGAGCGCCGGCGGCGAATGTGCGTCGGAATTGCTCACCAGGGTGTACCGGTCGAGCGCGGAGACCCGCCAGTTCATCTCCGGATCGGAGGACAGGCCCGTCTCGATGGCGAAGATGTGGTCGGCCAGATCCGCGTAGCAGTCGGTGATCGCGTCGAAGCCCGACTTGGAGCCGAGCGCGGCGAACCACGGGGTCCACACGTGGGCCGGTACGAGGTAGCCGTCCGGGCTGGCCTCAAGCGTGATCTCCAGCAGGTCCCGGGAGTCCAGCCCGAGGATCGGCCGGCCGTCGGAACCGAGGTTGCCGATCCGGCCCAGTGCGGTGTTGAACCGGCCGACGGCGTCCAGATCGGGAAGGTAGACCAGGTGATGGACCTTGCGGGTCCGGCCGTCCCGCTTGTAGATGGTGGAGATCTCCACCGACAACATGAACCGGGTGATGCCCTGGCAGGCCGGCGGCAGTTTCTGCGCAACCGCCTTCTCCAGCTCCGGGCGCAGCCGGTACAGGCCCGGTTCCGCGGCGACGAGGTTCTCCTGGAGGTGCTCGTACCAGGCCGGATGCGTGAAGTCGCCGGTGCCGACCAGGCCGATGCCCTTCCGCCGCGCCCACCAGCCGAGATGCTCCAGGTCGCAGTCCCGGCTACAGGCACGCGAGTACTTCGAGTGGATGTGCAGGTCGGCGTAGAATCCGTCACCCGGCGAACGATCGCTGTGCGGCACGCGGGCATCCTCGCACGAAACTCCTGATACCACCCAGGGACACCCCGCCCGCTGTGAGGTCGGCCCACTATTCGTCGACCGCTGCGGTTGGTCCGCTGTGCCGCCGCGGTGCCATGCTGGCCGCATGCGTTTCATCGTGTACGGGGCCGGTGCCGTCGGCGGCGTCCTGGGCGCCCGGCTGCACCAGGCCGGTCAGGACGTCGTACTCATCGCCCGCGGCCCGCACCTGGCCGAGATCCGTAAGGCCGGGCTGCGCGTACAGGATCCGGGGACCGAGGTCACGCTGACCGTTCCCGCGGTCGGGTCACCTGAGGACGTCGACTGGCGGCCCGGCGATGTGGTCCTGTTGGCGGTCAAGAGCAACGCCACATCCGAGGTGGTACGGCGGCTGACCGCGGTCGCCGATCCGGCCACGCCGGTGTGCTGCGTACAGAACGGTGTCGGCAACGAACCCGTGGCGCTGCGGCACTTCGCCAACGTGTACGGGGTCTGCGTGATGATGCCGGTCGGTCACCTGGCACCCGGCGTGGTGCAGGCGTACTCGACGCCGGTCACCGGGATCCTGGACGTCGGCCGCTACCCGGGTGGCGTGGACGCCACCGCAGAGCAGATCGCGGCCGCGTTCAGCGGCGCGACCATGGTGTCGCAACCGCGCCCGGACATGATGCGCTGGAAGTACCGGAAGCTGCTGATGAACCTCGGCAACGCGGTGGACGCGCTGACCCGGCCGGAACCCGCCCAGGACGAACTGGGGGAGCTGGTGCGCGAGGAGGGCGAGCAGGTGCTCGCGGCGGCCGGCATCGATGTGGTCAGCCGGGCCGAGGACGAGGCCCGGCGGTCCGACATCCTGACGATCCACCGGTTCGGTGACCAGAAGCCCGGGGGATCGTCCTGGCAGAGCCTGCACCGGGGCACCGGTTCGATCGAGACCGACCATCTCAACGGCGAGATCGTCCTGCTGGGACGGTTGCACGGCGTACCGACCCCGGCGAACGAGCTGCTGCAGCGCACCGCGAACGAGGCTGTCCGGCTCGGTAGCCCGCCGGGCACGTTGACCGCGGCCGACCTGCTGGCCCAGCTCCGTACCTGCTGAGCGGCGTCGGCCGACCCCGGACGCGGCGCCGATCCGCGTCACGGGCACGTTCACGGCGCGCCGCGGGTCAGCGGGTCGAGCGCAGCGTGACGATGGTGATGTCCGGTCGGGAGCCGACCCGGACCGGCGGGCCCCACGCACCGACGCCGCTGGTCACGTACAGCCAGGTGCGGTCGACCCGGGCGAGCCCGGACACCACCGGCTGCTGGAGCCGGACCGCGTACTGGAACGGCCACAGCTGGCCGCCGTGGGTGTGCCCGGACAGCTGGAGGTCGACCCCGCGCCGGGCCGCCTCATGGACCTGTACGGGCTGGTGGGCGAGCAGCACCACGGGTCGCGCCGGGTCCCGGTTGCGCAGGGCGGCGGTGTAGTCCGGTGCTTCGGCCGCCGAGTAGCTGCCGCCGGTGGCGTCGTTCACCCCGGCCAGGTCGAACGCCGCGGTACGTCCGCCGATGATCTCGGTGTGCTGGTTGCGCAGCGGATGTACGCCCAGGCTCCGTACCTCGTCGACCCACTGCGTGACGCCGGAGAAGTACTCGTGGTTGCCGGTGACGAAGTACGCGCCGTGCGGCGCGGACAGTCGGCGCAGCGGCTCCGCGGACCGGCCCAGCTCGGCCACACTGCCGTCGACCAGGTCACCGACGATGGTGATCAGGTCGGGCCGGTGCCCGTTGACCGCCGACACCACCCGCTCGGTGAAGTCGCGGTGCAGGATCGGGCCGAGATGCAGGTCGGAGAGCACGGCGATGCGGAATCCGTCGATCTGCGGGTCGAGCCGGCCGAGCGGTACGTCCACTCTCCGGATGACCGGTCCGGCCATCTCGTTGACCACGCCGTAGCCGACGGTGCCTGCTGCGGCGGTACCGGCCACCAGCGCCAGTGACCGGGCCAGGAACAGCCGCCGGGCCGGGTCGATCGGAGTACCGGCCGGCCCCTCGGACGTCCCCGGGGCCGCCGCAGGATCTTCCGCCACGGCGGAACCTTCTGTTGCCGGCTCCGGCGGTTCCGTGCTGTTGTCCGGCTCCGGCACCGCAGGGCGATCCGGCTCCGGCGCCGCACGGCGATCCGGCTCCGGCACCGCACGGCGGAGCGCACGGCGGAGCGCACGGCGGCCCAGCGCCCGCGGTATCTCCAGCACCGCCAGCGCGATGAGCAGGTACATCAGCAGCGCCAGCCACAGGTACCCGGGCCAGGCCAGGAACTGTCCGGCGCCGGTCGGGGACAGTACCCGGGTGCCGACCAGGACCCCCGGTACGAGCAGCGCGAGCAGTACGGCCAGTACGGTGCCGATCCGCCGCCACCACCCGCCCGGTCGGGAGACGTCGGACACCAGCCGCTTCCACAGGTACCAGTGCGCCGCGGCGAGCACGGCCAGTACCACCGCCCCGGCCACCAGATACTGGATCACCCTGGCAACCTAGTCGCCGCCGGCCGCCGGGCACATCGCGGTGTGCGCGGGCACCCTGCCACCGGCCGGAGGGGTCGGGGCCGGTCAGCCACCCGCGAACGGGGGCAGTACGTCGACCGTGCAGCCGGCCGCCAGCGGTGCGCTCCGGTCGTGCCGGGCCGCGCCGTCCACCAGGAACGAGGCCGATGACAGGATCCGGCGCAGCGGCTCACCGTGCTGTCGGTCGAGCTGGTCGAGCAGGTCGGCGAGGCTGCTGGCGGACCACTGCTCGGCGGGGGTGCCGGCGGCGGCCCGGGCACCGGCGTAGTAGCGGACGGTGACCGTGGCGTCCCGGGGCATCGGTCAGCCGCCGATCGCCGACATCGGTCGGGTCGGCTGCAGGAACGACGGGTCGTTGATGGCGTGCCCCGGCGCCTTGCCCCACATCGCATCCCGCCACCGCTGTGCGAGTTCGGCATCGCTCGCCCCACCGCGCAGCCCGGCCCGGAGGTCGGCCTCGTCCTGGCCGAACAGGCAGGAGCGCACCTGACCGTCGGCGGTCAGTCGGGTCCGGTCGCAGTCGCCGCAGAATGGTCGGGTCACCGACGCGATGATGCCGACCCGGGCCGGTCCGCCGTCCACCAGCCAGGTCTGGGCCGGCGCGCTGCCCCGCTCGTCCGGATCGGGGGTGAGCTCGTGCCGGGTGGACAGCCACTGGAAGATCTCGTCGGCGGTGACCATGTTCTCCCGCCGCCAGCCGTGCTGTGCGTCCAGCGGCATCTGCTCGATGAAACGCAACTGGTAGCCGTGTTCCAGGGCGAAGTCGAGCAGGTCCGGCGCCTCGTCGGCGTTGTGCTCGCGGAGCAGTACGGAATTGATCTTGACCGGGGTCAGCCCCGCCTCGGCGGCGGCCGCCGCACCGGCCAGTACGTCGGGCAACCGGCGGCGGTGCGCCAGTTGGGCGAAGCGTTCCTCGTCGATCGTGTCGAGGGAGATGTTGACCCGGTCCAGCCCGGCCGCGGCCAGCGGCCCGGCCAGCCGGGCCAGGCCGATGCCGTTGGTGGTCAGGGCCAACCGGGGACGGGGTGTCAGCGCGGCCAGCTCCGTGACGATCTGCACCAGCCCGGGTCGCAGCAGCGGCTCACCACCGGTGAGGCGCAGCTGGGTCACCCCCAGGTCGCATACCGCGATCCGGGCCAGGCGTACGAGTTCGTCGTCGGTGAGCAGTTGCGGCCTGGGCAGCCACGACAACCCTTCCACCGGCATGCAGTATGCGCACCGGAGGTTGCACCGGTCGGTCAGCGAGATCCGCAGATCCGTTGCCGTCCGGGCGTACTGGTCCACCAGGGGACCGATGGTCGGTGCATCAGCTGTCACGTTGTGACCGTATCTCGCGCCTGTGACGGTTGCCGTCCGCCCGGTCACACCGGCAGGTACGCGTCCAGCCAGCGGGCCATCTCGGCGTAGACCCGGTCCCGGACCGGCTTCGTGGACAGCACCAGGTCGTGCATACCGCCCTCGATGCGCAGCAGGGTGACATGCCGCCCCAGCTTCGGACTCCACCGGGCGATCTGGTCGGCCTCCAGCACCGTGTCGAACTGCAGCGCGTCCTCGTGCCAGTTACGTGGGAACCGACTGCCCATGGAACACATCACCAGCAGCGGGCATCGGATGTCGAGCCCGTAGTGGATCCAGCGGTGCGCCCGCCGGATGGCCCGGAACCAGCCGGCCCGTACCGGGAAACCGCCCAGCGGCTTCCAGGTCGTGTCGAAGGTCCATTCGCCATAGTGCTCGTGGTGCAGGCTGTAGCCGTACACGCCGGTGCCGTTGCCCCGGATCACCGCGCGCGGGTTCAGCTTGCCGATCAGGTCCAGTGCCTCCGTGCCCGGCGTACGGACCAGCCAGGAGCCCTGCATGTCCAGCCAGGGACTGTTCAGTACGACCGCGTCGACCAGGCCGCGTTCGCGTACCCAGTGCGCCCACAGCGCGCCGATCAGCCCGCCGGTGGAATGCCCGTTGAGGATCAGCCGCCGGGCGCCGTCCTCCTGGCGGATGATGCGTGCCGCCTCGCCGAGTTCGGCGAAGTAGTCGCGCAGGTCGGTGACGTACCCGACGGTCTGGTGCGGGCGTAGCGACCGACCGTACTTGCGCAGGTCCAGGGCATAGAAGTCGGTGCCCCGGGAAGTGTGGAAGTCGGCCAGTCCGGTCTGGAAGAAGTAGTCGGAGAAGCCGTGCACGTACAGCACGGCGTCGCCGGTGGGTGTGCTCTCGGGCGACGCCCGGCGGTGTACGAGTGTTGCGACGACCTCGCCCTCGTCGTCATCGGGCAGCTGGATCGTCCGGGACCCGTAACCGGGTCCCAGAAGATCCTCGGTCACCGTCAACGGGCTGATGGATGTGGCCCGGTCAGGTTCCGGTGGTGTCCCGTCCACACCACCGGTCTGGTCCACACCGGTCTGGTTGTGGGCGGTCTGGTTGTGGGCGGTCTGGTTCTGGGCGGTCTGGTCTCGACGTGCTGCACTGCGATCCGCATCGCCTGCCGGAGAGTCGTGCACGGGCCGGTCGTCCATGTCCAGAGTCTGCCACCCGTGTCCTGTCCGGCAGGTATCAGCGCCGCCCTGCCGGGATGCGGTCACGCTGCCGGAAACAAGCCGTGGGGAACAGGCTGCGGAAACAACCGGACGTGGTGTCAGCGGACCGCGACCCACAGGGCGCGCAACAGCGACCGGCGGGCACGCCGGGACTCCTTCTCGGACAGTTCCCGTTGTACGTCGGCCTTCGCCTGGCGGTCCGCCCAGCGGCGCGAGTCGGCGAAATAGCTCTTCGGATCGCGCAGCAACCGGGCGACCCGGTCGCGTGGTCGCTGCGCGGCGGACTCACGTACGACGGTCAACCGTTCGGCAGCCTTGCGCCCGAGGGCGCGGCCGTCGGACGCGCGGAACGATCCGATCTGGCTCGACACGGTGACCCCCATCCAGAGCCGGCCTGTCACCAGCGTGGCATGCATCTCGTGAGACCGGCAACACATGGCGCCTAGTGCTCCGAACCTCGGACACTAATGGATGGTTGTTCGCGAGACTGTCCAAGATCTGTCAGAAGTCAGACTTGAAAAGCCGCTGTTCACAGGGCAGTTCTGGGACACTTCGGCAGCCTGGTCACGACCAGCGCCCGTACTCACCGGTTCAGTCCGGCGGCCAGCAACTCGCCCAGCAGTCGCACCAGTTCGACATCCTGCTCATGCAACTGGTCGCAGATCTCCGTGTCCACGGTGAGGATGCCGAACTGTTGACGTTCGGTAACCACCGGAACGACCACCAGGGAACGATGGCGGTGCGCATCGATCACCCAGCCCGGTGGGGCCTCGCGGGTCAGATCGGGCCAGAATCCGTCCGTGTCGCTGTCCATGAGACGAAAGGCCTCGTCGCCCAGTGGCGTGCCGGACAGGAATTCGACAGTGCCGGGTTCCGCCCGCCCGTAGTAGCCGGAGAGTTCCAGTCGCCGGCTCCGGCCACCGATGAGGCGGAAGTAGCACGCCCGTACCTCGGTCGCCTCGACCAGTTCGGTGGCCGCCGAGAGCACCACCTGCAACGTCTGTCCCTGGAGTCGGTCCAGCTCACAGGACCGGAGCCGGGCGTCGCTGATCTCGCCCAGCAGGTAGGCCAGTGGGGTCAGTACCCGCCCCACCACGAGGCGCATCTGCTGCTTGGAGCGCTCCGCCACCTGCCTGGCGTCCAATGCCCGTCCGGTCGCGGTCCGTTCGGCGAAGACCGGCAGGCCGATCGAGGAGGACGTGAACAGGACGGCCAGCCCGAAGAGTACCCAGAAGTGCCAGCCGGCCGTCCGGCCGGCCAGGGAACCCAAGGTGAACGCAGCAACGCCGCAGCACACCGCGATGACGCGGTATCTGCGGACAAGCCACGAAGAAAGCTGCGACATAGTAATACATACGGTAGCCGCATCAGGGGACAACAGTCAGCACCTGGGTCACTGCGGGGAGTCTCACAACGCCATGGGGTTGCGGGATCCGAGGTTGAAAGTGGTCCCGGGAAGGTATGACGTTGGTATGAAACCGGTTCGTACGCTCGCCCACGCCATGCTCGCCTCGGTATTCGTCGCCGGCGCCGTCCGGACTCTGCGACACCCGGAGCGCGCCGCCGAGAAGGTGGTCCCGCTCAGCGAGCGGATCGCCCCACGTCTGGAGAAGTCCGCGCCCTGGGCGCCGACCAGCCCGGAAGCCCTGGTACGCGTCAATGCTGCGGTACAGATCGCCGGTGGCCTGCTGCTGACCACCGGCAGAGCGCCCCGACTCGCCGCCGTCGGGTTGATCGGTTCGCTGCTGCCCACCACCGTCGTCGGGCATCCGTTCTGGCGGGCCGAGGACCCGGCGGAGCGGATGAACCAGCGCAACCACTTCATGAAGAACCTGGCGCTGGTGGGCGGACTGATGCTCGCGGCGGTGGACACCCAGGGCCGGCCGGGTCTGCGGTGGCGCGCCGAGCATGCCGGCCATCACGCCGCGAAGGGCGTGGGCCGGGCCCGGCAGCGCGCCGGTCGTACCGCCCGTTCCGCCCGGCGTCAGGCCCGCACCGCCGCGACCGCGGCCTCGGTCGGTCGTCGGATCGGCAAGCTCTGAGCTGACCGACTGTGCCAGCTCCGGGCGTCGACCGTGCGGCTGTCGAGGCCCTGAGCTGCGCGCGCACCGCCCGCGGTGTGCCGGGCTGTCGTCGGCACGCCACGGAACGCTGCTCTGCAGGGTGATCATCGGCTAGGCTTCGGGTCCATGGCGAGCATCGGACACCGGATCGCGATGGTCGTGGTGGTGGGTCGGCAGGGAGCGGTACTGCTGCAACTCCGCGATGCGGACGCGCGTGCCGATCCGAACTGCTGGTCGCCGCCCGGTGGGCACATCGAGGCCGGCGAGTCGCCGGACGGCGCGGCCCGGCGGGAACTGACCGAGGAGACCGGCCTGGTCGTCGACGGGCACATGGAGCTGCTCTGGCATGGCACCAGCCCGGACCGTACGACGCCCGACCGGCTCGTCGAGTGGCATGTCTACGCCACCGCACTGCCGGTCACCGGCGAGGACGTGGTGCTCGGCGAGGGGCAGGCGTTGGACTTCGTACCGGTGGACCGGGTAGCCGGCCTTGCCCTGTCCGACGTCACCGAGCGGGTGTTACCGCCGTTCCTGGCATCCGGCACCTACCGTCGGCTGGCCGCCGTCGCCGGATGAACGACACCGCGGGCCGGACGGTACGGGTGGCACGCATTCCGCCCGTACCGTTGGGACCGCGCGATCAGCCGGCCGAGGAGATCGGCGGCTCGGGCGTCGGCCACAGCGGCGGGAACGCCAGGTAGTCGTCCAGGTACTCGGCGACCGGGCGGTTCGAGCTGCGCAGCATCGCCGCGTACTCCTGCCGGGTCCGTCGTTCGGTCTCCAGGATGTGGGTGACCTGACCGGTCGGTGCCCCACCGAGTTCGAGGAGGCTGTGCACCTTCTGTACGGACTGCCACCATCGTCGGTAGGCGTCCATCAGCCCGCTGGTGATCAGTGGCGGATCGTCGTGCACCGACCCGACCACCGAACCACCGACAGGCTCCGTCGCGATGCTGTTCATCTGCGTTCCCCCCAAATGCGTCCCGGACCTGGGTCCGGGTGATGGTGCCGGTGTGTCTCCGCCCCCGGAGTCACGCCGATTCTTGGCCTGCCGTCCTGAGAGGACGTTCCTGTCCCGCGCCGCACCAGCACATATGTAGGACCCAGTCTGCCCGATTGCGTTCCGCGCTCGTACGGTCGCGGCGCGGAGCCCGGACTTCCGCTCGTCCTCCCGCTGTCCGGACGCCTTCCGGCATCCGGTCGTCGGGTATCTGGTCTGGTCGTCATGTCTCCGGCCGTTACCGGGCACCGGACCCTTGTGGGGCGTTCCGGTATCCGGGCGGGCCGGACAGCTGGCCGAATAGTATGTCGTGCCTGCCATCGACACCATAAGCCCGCGCACGCCGCACCGGGTGCGACAACGACAGCGGGTGGTGGAGTACGCGGTGCAGTGTCAGATTTCCGACTGTCCAGCGTGATGTTCGCGTGACGGTGCGCCGAGTGCCGGTTCTCGCCGGCAAACGTGCGGTTCGCGCTGATCCAGGGTTCGACCATACTGCCGCACAGTTTACCGGCCGGCCACCGGTCCGGGTGCCGGCTCGGCGCCCGGAACCGATGCGGTCCACGCAGGACAGTTCACAGTGGACCTGCGGTCACGGACAGTTGACCCACTCGTCGGTGCCGTCCGCGAAGATCTGGTGCTTCCAGACCGGGAGCTGGGCCTTCACCTCGTCCACCAGCCGCCGGCAGGCGTCGAACGCGGCGCCCCGGTGTGCGCAGGCCACCGCGGTCACCAGCGCCGCGTCCCCGATCGCCAATGGCCCCACCCGGTGCCCGACCGCCACCGCCTGTACTGCCGGATCCGACACGAGCAGGTCGGCGGCCACCCGGGCCAGTACGTCCGCCGCACTGGGGTGCGCCTCATAGGTCAGTTCCCGTACCACCCGACCACCGTCGTGGTCGCGGACCACGCCGGCGAACGACACCACCGCGCCGGCGGACCGGCGGGACACCGCGTGCTCGTAGTCGGCCGGTACCAGTTCGTCGTACGTCACCTCGGTCCGTACCACGGTGCCGGTCTGCTGACCGGTGCTCATGGTCGCTCCCCGGTCCGCAACGGGAAGGGCAGCAGCTCCACCATGGAGCCGACCTGCCCGGTCCCGCCCGGGCGGACGATGACGAACCCGTCCGCCCGCGCCACCCCCCGCAGCATCGCCGATCCGTTGTGTGACAGTGGATAGGCGCAGCCGTCGCGTTCGATGCGGGCGAGTACCAGATGGGTGTCGTCGCCACGGCCGGAGACCTCGGCGCCCAACCGGACCAGCTGCAACCCGGGCAGCTCCCGTCCGGACAGGCCGGCCACCAGCGGCCAGACCAGTGAGAGCAGCCCGATCACCGCGGACTGTGGATTGCCCGGGAGCCCGGCGAGGAACCGTCCACCGGGCAGTTTCGCCAGCAGCATCGGATAGCCCGGCCGGACCGCCACAGTGTCCACAATGTACTCAGCGCCCAGCTCGGCGAGTGCCGGATGCAGATGGTCGACCGGGCCGCGCATCGTCCCGCCGGTGGTACAGATCAGTTCGGCACCGGCCGCGGCCGCCCGGATCGCCGCGACGTGCGCCTCCAGGGTGTCCGCAACCGGCGCCGACGGGCCACTGGCCACGCACCGCGCCCCGATCCGGTTCAGCCAGCCGGGCAGTTGGGGGCCGAGGGAGTCACGCACCCTCCCGTTGCCGGGTATTCCGGAGGTTGCCAGTTCGTCGCCGAACACCAGCAACGTCGCTCTGGGTGGGCGCCGTACCAGCAGTGTGTCGTGGCCGCACTGGGCGGCGACGCCGATCACCCCGGGCGTCACCGGGGTGCCGGCCGGCAGCAGTTCCTCGTCCGCGCCCGCCTCCTCCCCGGGCAGTCGCCATTCGGGGGAGGGACGGTTGCGTGGCCTACCGGTCACCGTGCCGTCACCGTTGCGGGTGCTGTCCTCCAACCGGATCACGAACTCGGCGCCGGACGGCACCATCGCACCGGTGGCGATCTCCACCGCGGTGCCGGCGTGCAGTTGGCCGGCCGACTGGCCGGCCAGCATCCGTCCCGTCACCTTCCAGGGCCCGCTGCCGGCCACCGCATAACCGTCCACACTGGAGGTCGGGAAGGCAGGAAGGGCGGTCCTGGTACGCAACGGCGCCGCCAACGTAGACCCGTCCACATCGGACAATGGGAGGAGTACGGGTTCCGGACCGGTACTGCCGGCTGCGTGTGCCGCACTGCGGGCCGTGTCCCAGTCCGGTTTCACCAGTCGGCCGTTGTGCGACCCCGGCCCGCCCGGCAGCTCTGCGGTCGGTTCGTGTGTCGGCGCGACCGTCGGCTGCCCGGCCCCACCCGGATGGTCACCGCCGCGCAGCTGGTCCAGCGCGTGGGTCAGGATCGGGCCGAGCACCGCCAGGCCATCGGTCGCCGCACCCCGCGATCCGGCCAGGTTCACCACCAGCGTCCGGCCGGCCACCCCTGCGGTCCCCCGGGACAGTGCTGCGGCCGGGACCTTGGTCGCCCCGTACGCCCGCAGGGCCTCGGCGATGCCGGGAATCTCGTAGTCGAGCACCCGACAGGTCATCTCGGGTGTCCGGTCGGTCGGCGACACTCCGGTGCCGCCGCTGGTGACGACGAGGTCGCAGCCTGCCGCCACGGCGCCGCGCAGTGCCTGCTCGACCGGTTCACCGTCCGCGACCACGACCGGGTCGCCGACCCGTGCGCCCAACGCCCGCAGCCCGTCCACCAGGACCGGACCACTCGTGTCCGGATAGATGCCGGCCGAGGCCCGGTTCGACGCGACGATCACCCGCGCCTGGAAGTCACCCATCAGTTGCCCGCCTCCCCGCTCGGTCGTACCCAGCTGCCGGTCTTCCCGCCGTCCTTGCGCAGCACCCGGACCGCGTCGATGCTGGCCGCCGGGTCCACCGCCTTCACCATGTCCACCAGGGCCAGGCCGGCCGCGGCCACGGCGGTCAGTGCCTCCATCTCGACCCCGGTACGGTCCGCGGTCCGTACGGTCACCTCGATGTCCACCGTCGACTGCCGTGCAACCAGACTGACCGCCACGCCGTGTATGGCGATGGGATGGCAGAGCGGTACGAGGTCGGGTGTGCGTTTCGCCGCCATGATCGCGGCGATCCGGGCGACACCCAGCGCGTCGCCCTTGGGCAGACCGTCGGACCGGAGCAGTTCGATGACGTCGGGCGTGGTCCGCAGAAGGCCGGCCGCTGTCGCACTCCGCGCGGTGACGTCCTTGCCGGACACGTCCACCATCCGGGCCGCGCCGGTCTCGTCCACATGGGTCAGTCCGGCGCCCGCCGGGCCGGTACGCGTGCTCTGCTCGGTCACGGTCCGAGCCTACGCAGTCGATGCCGGCACAGGACCGGGCCGTGCGAACACCGATCGTGTTTGAATGCTCACGACATGCAATTCTCGTCGGGCCCGACGCGTTGTACCGGAAGGGATCGGGACCGGAAATCGCACAACAGTGGCCGGATCCGGTTACCTCATACCGGTTCGCTCAGTCGGCAATTTACTGGAACAAAATGCCTGTACCGAGCAGTTCGGAATAGCCGCGCCATCGATGCCTCTCTATTCTGGCGATGTTCCTCCGTCGCACCCGCCGGCGGCGAGTGCCAGTGCAGCGACCGTGGTCGCCCGTTCGCCGGCCCCCCGCCACCGGCAGCCCGTGTGCATCGTCCGTGGAGGCGCGGTATGACGACGTGGGAGGCACCTGCACCGCGAGGGCACACCTCGCGGTCGAACCGTCGGTCGTACCTCCGGTGCCGGTGCGGGAACGCGGTACACCCCCTGCCCACGCCGGTTGCTCCCCGGCGATCTCGGCGTCGAGAGGGGGTGGCCCGGATGCGCGAATTCGACTGGCACTGAGCCACCCGGCCCTGCTGGCACCGCCGCTTCTGCCGGCCCGGACCCTGCCGGCACCGCCATTTCTGCCGGCCCGGACCCTGCCGGCACATCTGTCGGGCCGCACGCAGCCCGGGAGGAGGTGTTCGAGATGCGCGAATTCGACTGGCACTGACGATGTCCATGGCCGTCGTTATCACCGAGGAGGCGTTACCCGTGCGCGAATTCGACTGGCACTGACTTCCTTTGTTGGCGCTATTTGTGAGGAGGTGTACCGATGCGTGAATTCGACTGGCACTAAGCTCACAGTCGGAACCGGTGTGGCGTATGGTTGGGATGCCCTGACACACCTACATCGGCCAGGTCTCCGTGAGTCAGAAGAAGGCGGAAAGCACCAACCCGCGTCTGACCCGCTACATCGCGGGGTACGCGGTGCTGGCCGGTTGCGTCCTGCTCGTGGCGCTGTCGAGCTGGCCCACCGCGACCCCGGTGCCTGCCTGGGAGGCAGGGTGCCTGATCGCGGTCTACCTCGGTGCCGGGTTGACCGCACTGGAGATCCGGTTCCGTAGTCAGAAGCTCGCCCTCAACTGGGGTGAGGCTGCGGTGCTGATCGGCCTCGCATTGGCATCCAGCGGCGAGGTCCTGCTCTTCGCGACGATAGGAAAGATTCTTTCCGAGATCGCGTTCCGGTCAGCGCCCGGAAAAGCGGCCTTCAACGTCAGTAAACAAATAGTGTCGGTGGCGGTCGCCGCGGTCGTGTGCCGGGCGATAGCCGGGGACACCGTACAACCATTCACCGTGCGCGGTCTCGTCGCGCTCATCGTGGCGACCGGGGTATTCGTACTCGTCGCCAACGTGTCGGTGACCGTCGCCATCGCGCTCGCCACCGGGGCACCCGTACCCCGACTCGTTCTGCAGGCATGGCAGGTCTGGGTCATCCCGCTCGGCGGCAGCATCGCGGTCGCGTTCGCCGTACTGGGCATCGTCGGGCTCGACCCGCTGCTCCTGCTGATCATGCCGCCGCTGGTGCTGTGTCTGCACCTGGTCAACCGGAACAGGATCCGGACCCGCAGCGAACGGGCCCTGTGGCAGCGCATCGCCGCGGCCACCGACCAGTTCAGCGCCGTCGACCTGGAGGCGGTCCTGCGGGTCGCGGTGACCAGCGCAGCCACCCTGTTCTCCGCCGACGAGGTGGAGATCCTGGTACGACTCGGCAACGAGGACGACGGGCTGGTCCGGGGTGGGCACCGGGAGATCAGCTGGGCCGGCCGCCGGGACGAGGCGCCACCCGCCCGCAGCGGCGAGACCATCGTGGTGCCCCTCGGCCGGCAGCGCCCCGACACAGACGACACCGCGGAGACCACCCCCACCGGTCCCGGCGAACTCACCCTCCGCTTCTTCGGCCGGGTACGGCTGCAGGAGAGCGAGCGGTACGCGCTGCAGACCTTCGCCGCCGCGCTCGGCACCGCGCTGCGCAACGCGTACGCGTTCGCCGAAGCCCAGCAGCAGGCCGCCCGGCACGCACACGACGCGGCGTCGGACCCGCTCACCGGTCTCGCCAACCGCCGCCACCTGCTCGGCTACGGCGATCAGATCCTCCAGCAGCAGCCCCTGCGCGGCACCCACGCGATGGTCCTGATCGACCTGGACCACTTCAAGGAGATCAACGACACGCTCGGGCACCTCGCCGGCGACGAGGTCCTGCAGACCATCGCCCGACGGCTCGCCGCCGCCTCCGGATCCGACGACCTCGTGGTACGCCTCGGCGGCGACGAGTTCGCCGTCCTGTTCGTCGGCCTCGCCGCGCCGGCGCTGGCCGTACACCGGTCCCGGCAGATGCTCGCCACCCTCGACCCGCCCATCGAGGTCGACGGCATCCGGATCAACGTCAGCGGCAGCGCCGGAGTCGCGCTCGCCGCCAACCACGGCGGCGTCGAGGAGCTGCTCCGTCGTGCCGACGTCGCCATGTACCAGGCGAAACGCGAAGGAATCCGGCTGCACCAGTACGTCCGCGCCCAGGACACCGCCGACGTGGGACGGCTGGCCCTCGGCGGTGACCTGCACGCCGCCCTCGCCGACGACCAGTTCGCCGTGCATTTCCAGCCCATCGTCGACCTCAACACCGGGGGAGTCATCGCGGCCGAGGCGCTGGCCCGCTGGCAGCACCCGTACCGCGGGGACCTCAGCCCGCACCGGTTCCTCACCGCCATCGAACGCTCCGGCCTGCTGCCCGCGTTCACCGAGGTCATCCTCGACGCCGCGCTGTCCGCGACGCAGACCTGGCAGGCCGCCGGGCATCCCGTCGGCATCTCCGTCAACGTGTCACCACGCAGCCTGCTCGACCCCGACTTCCCGCAGCTGGTCGCGGGCCGGCTCGCGCACTACGACGTACCCGCCCAGCAGGTCACCCTCGAACTCACCGAGAGCCTCAACCTGAACCGGCTCGACGTCGTCGACGACATCCTGCTCGCCCTCCGCGAACTGGGCATCCGGATCGCGCTCGACGACTTCGGCACCGGCACCTCCTCGCTGTCCATGCTGGCCCGGGTACCCGTCGACGAACTCAAGATCGACCGCAGCTTCATCGCCGGGCTCGTCTCGTCCGCGGAGTCGGCAGCCGTCGTACGCAGCACCATCGACCTCGGCCGCAGCCTCGACCTGGCCGTCGTCGCCGAAGGCGTGGAGAGCCAGCAGCAGCGGGCCACCCTGTTCGAACTGGGCTGCTCCACCGCGCAGGGTCACCTGTTCAGCCGCCCTGTGCCGGCCGACCGCCTGCGCGACATCCTGGACCGTGGCGGCGAACTCGCGCCCTCTATCTCCGCCGATGCGCAGGTCATCCGCATTCCGCCGGCGAGACTGATCCGCCGCAGGTTGTAGTGGGAGCGGATTTCTAGACTGGGCCGATGCTGGGTGGGCGGAGCGGGCGGACCGTGCCGGTGCTGCGGCGGGCGCACCGCAGTGGCCGGGGGACGGCGGCCGACGTCGGGCTGTACGCGGCCGGCGCGGCCTTCGCCGCGTTCACCGCGGTCAGCTCGACGCTTCCGGCGCACCGAGCCTGGGGCGGCATCGCCGCCATCGGGTACGCCGCCCTCCTCCTGGTCGCACTGGCGCAATGGACCGCGGTACGGACCGGAGTACGGCGCGGGATCGCCCGACCGGCGGTGCGGATGGTCGTGGTGCTCGTCGGTTGGCTGGCGACCACGCTGGTACCGCTGGTGGTGGAGGCCGCACAGCGGGCCGGTGGGGCGAGCGGCCGGGCGCAGGACGAGGTGTGGGTGGTCGAGGAGGCGGGCCGACGGCTGGTCGACACGGGCAGCCCGTACCTGGGTCACGACGGCATCGTGCAGGCGCTACCGACCCTCGGCTACCTGGCGTACGTGCCGTACAACCCGGGGATCGCGGTGTTCGGGCTGCCCCGCCGGTACGCCGGCGCCGCCTGGTGGACCGACGCCCGGGTCTGGTTCGCGCTGGTCACCGCCGTCGCGTTGATCGGCGCGCTGTGGCTGCTGCGCCGCGCCGCCACCGGTACCGCACTGGTCCGCGCCGCGCAGGCCGTCACCGTCCTGCCGGTCTGTGCCCTGACCCTGGCCACCGGCGGGGACGACCTCCCGGTACTGGCGCTGGCCCTGCTCGCGATGGCGGCCGGCACCCGGGCACTGTCCCAGCCGGACGGTTCCGGATCGCGGTGGTGGCTGGTCGCGGGTCTGGTCATCGGTGCCGCCGCCGCGATGAAGCTGTTCGCCTGGCCGGTACTGGTCATCCTGGCGGTGATCGCCGTGGCCCGCGCCGGCCGCACCGCGCTGGCCCGGTACGCCGTACCGGCCGTGGGGATACCCGTGGTCACGCTGCTGCCCATCGCGCTGCGTGATCCGGACGGGGTACTGGAGAACCTGGTCCGCTACCCGCTCGGGCGCGGCCTGGCGAACAGTCCGGCGGCGAGCAACTTCCCCGGCCACCTGGTCGCCGCGCTCGTACCGCACGGCGGTGCCGTGGCCGCCGCCCTGCTGGTGATCGCCGGGCTGGTGTTCGTGGCGCACCTGCTCGCCCGGCCACCGGCCGACGCGGGTGCCGGTGCGCGCCGCGCCGCGACGGCGATGGTGCTGGCCATCCTGTTGGCGCCGGCCACCCGGTTCGGTTACCTGCTCTACCCGGCGGCCTACGCGGTCTGGTCGGTGGCGCTGACCGTACCGGTGCGCGACCCGGATCCGGTCCGGGCCACGGGAATGCTGCCGCTTCAGGTCGCGGCCTCCCAGCAACAGGCGTAGAACAGGAAGAATGCGCGGGCGATCGGGTTCTGGAAAGGATGAACCACACGGTTCGGTCCTTGGCTCGTACCGGGACCGCCGGGAGGCCGGTGCGGCGCTCGCAGCCCGGCTCGGCTGGTACGCCGGGCGTACCGACGTCACCGTACTGGGCCTGGCCCGCGGTGGTGTCCCGGTCGCCGCCGAGGTCGCCGGCCGGCTCTGCGCCCCGCTGGACGTACTGGTGGTCCGCAAGCTCGGCGTGCCGTGGGCGCCGGAGGTGGCCTTCGGTGCGGTCGGCCCGGACGGCGTGGTGGTCCGTAGCGACCTGGCCGAGCGGCTCGAACGGGCCGACATGTCCGCGGTGCTCAGTGCCGAACAGACCGAACTGGACCGGCAGGACCGCGCGTACCGGCCGGACGCCACCAGTACCGATCTGACCGGTCGGGTCGCCATCCTGATCGACGACGGCCTGGCGACCGGGGCGACCGCGCTCGCCGCGGTGGAGGTCGCCCGGCGGCGCAACGCCTGCCGGGTGGTACTCGGCGTGCCGGTCGGCCATCCGGACGCCGTGCACCGTCTGGGTAAGGTCGCCGACGAGGTGGTCTGCCCGCTGGTGCCACGCGAGTTCGCCGCGGTGGGGCAGTTCTACCAGGACTTCCGGCAGGTCTCGGACGCCGAGGTACGCGGCCTGTTGAGCTGACCGGTTACGGTTGCCTGGTCGGCACGCGGCCCGCATGCCACGTGGAGGACTGGATGGCGTTGCCACGTGGAGGATCCGGATGGCTCTGACCGACGAGGCGATCGACCGGATCAAGAACATGATCATTTCCGGTGAGCTGCGCCCGGGCGACCGGCTGCCCAAGGAGTCCGACCTGGCGGAGCGGCTCGGGCTGTCCCGCAACTCGCTGCGCGAGGCGGTACGCGCGCTCGCCCTGATCCACGTGCTGGACGTACGTCAGGGTGACGGCACCTACGTGACCAGCCTGGAACCGCAACTGCTCCTGGAGTCGATGACCTTCGTACTCGACTTCCACCGGGACGACAGCGTGCTGCACTTCCTGGAGGTACGCCAGATCCTGGAGCCCGCCGCGACGGAACTCGCCGCCCGGCGGATGTCGGAGGCGGCGATCGGGCGGCTGGCCGGCATCCTCGCGGACCTGCCCGCGGATCCGAGTATCGACGAACTGGTCGCGAACGACCTGCGGTTCCATCGGGAGATCGCGCAGGGCGCGGGTAACCCGGCACTGGCCAGCCTGCTGGAGAGCCTGTCCGCGCCGACCGTACGGGCCCGGGTCTGGCGCGGGCTGACCCAGGAGGGCGCGGTCGCCCGGACCCGCGAGCAGCACACCGCGATCTTCCAGGCGATCCGCGGCCGGCGGGCCGAGGCGGCCCGGGCGTGGGCGACCGTACACATCGCCGGGGTCGAGGACTGGCTGCGGGAGGCACTGACCGGGCCGGCGCCGGACCAGCCCGCCTGAATGCAGCGCCGGTGCGCCGGTCCCGCGTGGTGCGGCCGGGCTGAGGCGGTGGCGCCGTCCGTCAGCTGATGGCCATGTCGACGAACCGGGACAGGTGCAGCTGGGCTGCCACGGTGATGGTGTCGGTGGGCCCGTTCCGGTGTTTGGCGACGATGAAGTCGGCCTCGCCGGCGCGCGGCGACTCCTTGTCGTAGTAGTCCTCGCGATGCAGAAGTAGGACAACATCCGCATCTTGCTCGATCGATCCAGATTCGCGCAAGTCGGACAGTTGGGGGCGTTTGTCGGTACGTTGTTCGGGGCCACGGTTGAGCTGACTGACCGCGATCAACGGGCAGTCGACCTCCTTGGCCAGCAGCTTCAGACCCCGGGACAGTTCGGCGACCTCCTGCTGCCGGCTCTCCACCCGCTTCGGCCCGCTCATCAGCTGCAGATAGTCCACCACGATGAGCTTGATGTCGTGCCGCTGCTTGAGCCGCCGGGCCTTGGCCCTGATCTCCATCAGGTTCATGTTCGGGGTGTCGTCGCAGAACAGTGGCGCCTCGGAGATCTCACCCATCCGGCGGGCCAGCTTCGTCCAGTCGTCGTCGGACAGCTGACCGGAACGCAGGGTGTGCAGCGGTACCCGCGCCTCGGCGGACAGCAGCCGCATCACGATCTCGACCTTGCTCATCTCCAGGCTGAAGATGACGCTGGACATCGAGTTGCGGATCGAGCAGGACCGGGCGAAGTCCATCGCGACCGTCGAGTTGTGGGTCGGGATCATGGACTCGCCGGCCAGGTACATGTGGTCGATGCTGTCCACCTGGACGCAGCGCACCGGCACGCTGGCCACCGGACGTACGTCGACGATGTGTCGCGTCCCGGCGCGTAGCGGTCCGCAGCCCTGCACCGCGTGGTTCGGCCGCCCGTCCGGGTCGCGCAGGGTCGCCGCGATCTGCTCGGTCGTGACCACAGAACCTGTCCCGGTGCCCGGGTCGGCGACGGCCTGACCGACGGTGCCCGTCCAGGTCGCGGGTCGGCCCGGGTCGCAGGTCGGCCCGGCGGCGCCGACCAGGGCGGCGATCCTGGCTCGCGGTGGTCCGGTGGTACGCCACTGGTGCTGGGCGTCGGCGACGATGACGGCGCCGTCCGAGAATTCGACCTCGTAGCAGGGCCGGTCGTGCATCACGTCGGTGGCGGCGACGACGCGGGTCGGTGCCCCGTCGGCGCCGATCAGCTGGTCGCCGGGTCGTACCTCGCCCATCGTGGTCCAACCGGTGGGTGTCGGCAGCGGCGTGTCGAGTGCCAGCGCCTTGCCCAGGCCGGGGCGTCCGGCAACGATGATCAACTGGCCGGGGTGCAGGCCGTTGAGGAGACGGTCGAGGTCGGCGAAACCGGTCGGTACGCCGGTCATCACGCCGCCGTTGGCGCCGATCGCCTCGATCTCGTCAAGGGTGGGTTGCAGCAGTTCGTTCAGCGCGGCGAAGTCCTCGCTGACCCGGCGTTCGGTGACGTCGTACACGGCCTGCTGGGCCATGTCCACGACATCGTCGATGTCGCGACCGCCGCCTGCGGCCGCCCCGTAGCCGAGCTGGGTGACCCGGGTGCCCGCCTCGATCAACCGGCGCAGTACCGCCCGGTCGGCGACGATGCGGGCGTAGTACGCAGCGTTGGCGGCGGTGGGCACGCTGGCGATCAGGGTGTGCAGGTAGGTCGCGCCGCCGACCCGGTTGTGGTCGCCTGAGTCGACCAGCGCGGACGCCACGGTGATCAGGTCGGCAGGCTCACCGCGGCCGTAGAGGTCCAGGATCGCGTCGAAGACGATGCCGTGTTTGGGCTGGTAGAAGTCGTTGGTTCGAAGGATCTCGACCACATCGGCGATGGCGTCCTTGCTCAGCAGCATGCCGCCGAGCACGCACTGTTCGGCCGCGACGTCCTGCGGCGGGGTGCGTTCGAAGTCGCCGGCCTGCTGCCGGGGTGGCCGGGGGCGCGTGTCCGACGGCCCGTTCTGCGCCGGTGGCTCACCGGAGCGGTCCGGTGAGCCACCCGGCGGATGGACCTCTTCCGAGATCGACATTCAGCCCCCCTGATGATGCGACCCCTCGGCAGGGAATCACACCTGACCGACACTTCCCGGACCGACGCGCGGGGCAAGCTACCTGACGATAGGAAGGTCACGGCCTGCCAGCAAAATCCACCGGTGGATAAACCGGGGGACAACCTGTGGATAACCGCCCTGAGCTTGTGCACAGCCCTGTGCACAGCCTGGGGATAACGGTTGGGGATAACCGGGGTACGTGCTCTGAACTGCGGATTCGTCGTGAACAGCTGTGGATGACGAGAAACTTGTGTGACGCGTGCGGTGGATGCCAGGAACCTGCTCGCCCGACCGGTTTGGCGCGACTGGTCCCCACAGGGTCGGTGCGTGCCCGGTGGGGACTTCGCAGCGTCACCGGAACGCCGGGTGACCCGGTCCGCCCGGTGCCGGAATCATGCCGGGCCGGGGTGGTTGGCGGTGCGGCGCGCCGGTGTGGCCGGGCGGCCGTATGGGTCAGCGGGTGTCAGGGCGGCGGGTCAGGAAGTCGCGGAGCCGGTCGTACGGCCAGGTGTTGATCACCTGGTCGGCGGTGAGCCAGCCGCGTTGCGCGGTGAGGGTGGCGTACCGGACGAAGTCGAGCTGCGGAACGGCGTGCGCGTCCGAGGAGATCGCGAAACGTACGTCGCGTTCGCGTGCCCAGCCGATGTGCTCGTCGCGCAGGTCCAGCCGGTCCGGCCCGCCGTTGACCTCCAGCGCGGTGCCGGTACGGGCCGCCGCGTCGAATACCGCAGGCAGGTCGACGTCGATCGGTTCGCGTCGGCCGATCAGCCGGCCGGTCAGATGCCCGATCACGTGCACGTACGGGTTCTCACAGGCGCGGATGAGCCGGCGGGTCTGCTCGGCCCGGGACAGCGTGAAGTGGCTGTGCACGCTGGCCACGCAGATGTCGAAGTCGGCCAGTATGTCCGCCGGCCAGTCGACCGAGCCGTCGGGGGCGATGTTGAGTTCGGTGCCGTGCAGCAACCGCATCGACGGGTACCGGTCCTGCAGCCCGGCGAGTTCCGCGCGCTGGGCGAGTGCTTTGTCCAGGGTCATCCGCTGCATGGTCAGGTCGGGGGCGTGGTCGGTGACCGCGTAGTAGGTGTAGCCGCGCCCGGCGGCGGCGTCGAGCATCTCGACGAGGCTGCCCACGCCGTCGGTGAGATCGGTGTGGGTGTGCAGGTCACCGCGCAGCGACTCGACGGTGACCAGGTCGGGCAGGGCGTTCCTGCGGGCCGCGGCGACCTCACCGCGGTCCTCCCGGAGGGTCGGTGGGACCCAGGTGAGCCCGAGCCGCCGGTAGACCTCCTCCTCGGTGCGGGCCGCCTGCAGTTCACCCGACTCGGCGTCGAACAGCCCGTACTCGGAGAGCTTCAGCTTGGCGTGCACGGCCATTTCCCGGATCCGTATGTTGTGCTCCTTGGATCCGGTGAAATATTGCAATGCTGCGCCCCACCGGTCGAGCGGCACGACCCGGAGGTCGACCTGCAGTCCGGCGCGGGTCCGTACGGAGGTCTTGGTGTCGCCGTGGACGAGCACCGACGCGGTCTCCGGCAGGTCGACCAGCGCGGACATCAGCGGCTCGGAGTCGTCCGCGGCGGCGAGGATGTCGATGTCGCCGATGGTCTCGCGGCCACGACGCAGCGACCCGGCGTAGCTGCACCGCTGGGCGAGCGGCGCGAGCCGTTCGACGATGGATTCGGCCTGGTCGAGCGCGGCGGCGAGGAGGATCCGGCCGGAGCCGCCGCGCAGCAGTTCGATGCCGGCGCGGATCACCTCCTCGGTGCGCTCACCGAAACCCTTCAGGGTCCGTAGCCGGCCGTCGTCGATCGCGGCGAGCAGTTCGTCGGTGCTGCTGACACCGAGTTCGCGGTAGACGGTGAGGGCCTTGGCCGGACCGAGGTTGGGGATCCGCATCAGTTCCAGTACGCCGGCCGGGATCTCCGCACGCAGCTCCTCCAACTGGCGGAACGTGCCGGTGTCGTGCGCCTCGACCACCTTGCCGGCGATGGACCGGCCGACGTTGGGGATCTGCCGTACGCCGGCTTCATCCAGTGTGGACAGATCGGCGCCGTGTCCGCCGACGGCGCGGGCGGCCTTCTCGTACGAGCGGACCTTGAACCGGTCGCCGCCGGTCATCGCGAGCAGTTCCGCGTACTCGCCGAGCAGCGCGGCGACCTGGTCGTTGGCGCGGGCCATCAGCGCACCGGTCCGTGCCGGTGCACCGGTCGGGACAGCCGGGACGGGCGGGATGTGGCCGACGCAACCTGCGACATGAGGCGGATTCTACGACCCGGCACCGACATCCACCGCCGTCCCGAGGATCCCGGCCGGCAGGTCACGAAGGACACGGGCCGGCCACGGATCGGCCACGACGGGAGCCGGACGGCACTCCGCGGCGTCGCAGTCCTGTACCCCGCTGGCGGATCGGATGGGGCGACCAGGCTGGCCACCGGTCGCGCACGGCTGAGGGAGAACGGACGGATGACGAGCAGAAAGACAGGACCGGCCGGCGCATGGTGGCGCAGGACCGTCGGGTCGGCCAGTGGAACGGGCCGTGGACGGAGTGCCCGTACCGTGTCGGCGACCATCGCCGGGCTGGTGGTGCTCGCCGGATGCAGCTCCACCGGCGGTTCGCACGCCACCGACGCGCACGGTCCGCGGGGCTACAGCGGGCCGGCGCCGGCGCAGGCACCTGCGCGCGGCAAGCAGGCACCCGGGGCGGCGACCGGGCCCCGGGGACGGCGACCGGGCACCCGCGCCGGCGCCCACGGGCAGTACAGCGGCACCCACCGAGCCGGGACCGGTGTCTGCGGCGAGGCAACCGAAGAGCACCTTCGCGCTGGACGTGGACACCGCGTCGTACCACTTCACCGGTGAGCGACTGCGCGCCGGTGCGTTGCCGGACCGGACCACGATCCGCCCGGAGGAGTTCGTCAACTCGTTCCGGCAGGACTATGCGCAGCCGGCGGGCGCGGGTTTCACGGTCGGTACGGACGGGGCGCGGCTGCCCGGCAGTACGGACACCCGGCTGCTCCGGATCGGTCTGCAGACCCGGGGTGAGGCCCCCGCGGAGCGCCGGAACGCGGCACTGACCATCGCGGTCGACGTGTCCGGATCGATGGCGGACAGCGGAAAGCTGGACCTGGTCAAGGATGCTCTGCACACGATGCTCGGCCAGTTGCGGGACGCCGACGAGGTGGCCCTGGTCGCCTACAGCGACGAGCCCCGGGTGCTGCAACCGCTGACACCGGTACGCAACCGCGGTGCGTTGGGCCGGGCCATCGACCGGCTGGAGCCGAGCGGCGGTACGGATCTCGGTTCGGGCGTGCAGGCCGCGTACCGGGTGGCCCGGCAGGGTTACCGGCACGGCGCGACGAACCGGGTGGTGCTGCTCTCCGACGGGTTGGCCAACCAGGGTGACACCAGCGCGAAGACGATCCTGGGCAAGGTCTCGGAGCAGGCCGGCAAGGGCATCTCGCTGCTGTGCGTCGGGGTCGGTGGCGACTACGGTGACGCGCTGATGGAGCAGCTCGCCGATCACGGGCACGGCATGGCGGTGTACGTGGCGGACCGGAGCGAGGCGCGCCGGGTGTTCGTCGACCAGCTGCCGGCGAACCTGGACGTACGGGCCCGGGACGCCAAGGCACAGGTGACGTTCGATCCGCGCCAGGTCCGCAGCTACCGGCTGATCGGTTTCGACGACCGGCGGTTGTCCAGCGACGCCTTCCGCGACGACACCGTGGACGGTGGTTGGATCGGACCGGGGCACAGCGTGACCGCCCTGTACGAGGTACGGCTGGCGCCGGGTGCGGCCGGTCGGGTGGCCGAGGCGCGGGTGCGCTGGCACGATCCGGACAACGGCCGGGCCACCGAGACGGCGCACACGGTCTCGGTCGCCGACCTCGCCGGGGCCCTGGCGTCGGGCCCGCCGCGGCTACGGGTCGACTACGCGGCCGGCTATTTCGCCGAGGTGCTGCTGGGCAGCCGGTACGCCGACCACGTCCGGCTGGCCAGCCTCGCCTCCACAGTGGACGCAGCCGCCCGTGGCTCCGAGGACGCGGACCTGCGGGACCTGGCGAAACTGATCCGCACGGCGGATGACCTGCTTGACTGACGGCGGGCAGGGCCGGAGGCTGCGGTCAGCGGGGGAGCCGGTTCAGATCAGGGCGGTGAAAACTGCCAGCGCCTCGGCATCGGACGGGGTGGTGAGGACGTTCTCCGCGATGAACGCGTCGAGCCCGGGGTAGTCCGGTGCGGCGGACCGGAAGAGGTCCGCCGCACCGGCCGCGTCGTAGCGGGTGCACCGCAGGCTCACATCCGGGCCGAGCAGCGCCCAGTACGCGCCGGGGCCGCTGCCGTACGGCATGCCGACGCTTCCCGGGTTGACGAACCGGCGGCGGTCGGCGAGCCGGTCGAACGGCATGTGGGTGTGCCCGAGCACCACGGTGTCGGGGGTGCCACCGTAGGCCTGCCGGAACCGCTCGACGGGTGAGTCGACCAGCACCATCTCGGTGTCGCTGCGGGTGGTGGCGTGGCAGAACAGGGTGGGGCCGAGGCCGGTGACGTCGAGGGTGACGGTCATCGGCAATTCGGCGATCAGGTCGCGGTGCCGGCGGGTGATCCGGTCCCCGCAGTACGCGGTGGGTAGTCGTACCTCGTCGGGCAGGTCGGGACCGAGCTGCCCGTCGTGGGCGGCGACGAGTTCGCGTTCGGCGTTGCCGTGTACCCAGATTGCCCGGTCGCCGAGTGCGGCGAGCCGGTCCAGGGTCTCGGCGGGCATCGGCCCGGTGGCGATGTCGCCGTTGAGCACGATGGCGTCGACCGGTGGGCCGGCGTCGATGTCGGCCAGCACGGCGTCCAGTGCCGGCAGGTGTCCGTGGATGTCGGCCAGTACGGCTACTCGCATAGCGAGAATGATATATCTCCGACGGAGGTTGACGGCCTTGGCTAATGGTATTAGCTTTATGGCTATGGAGATTACGACGCAGTTCCTGGAGGTCGCCGGCGGGCGGCTCGGCTACGACGTCACCGGCCCGGCCGACGGCCCGCTGGTGGTCTGCACCCCCGGCCTCGGCGACCTGCGGCAGGCGTACCGGTTCCTGGTCGGTCCCCTGGTCGACGCCGGCTACCGGGTCGCGACCATGGACCTGCGCGGTTCCGGCGAGTCCAGCGCGGACTGGCCCAGTTACACCCCGCAGGCGATCGGCACCGACATCCTCGCCCTGGTGGAACACCTGGGCGGGCGCGCCGCACTGATCGGCAACTCGTACACCGGTGACTCGGTGGCCTGGCTCGCCGCGACCGCACCCGACGCGGTCGCCGGAATCGTCATGTTCGATCCGTTCACCCGGGTGCTGCCCAAGCCGGGCGCGATCATGCGCCTCGCCAGCAGCGCCGTCGGCCGGCTGCCCGTCCTGTGGACGATGTACTACCGGTCGCTGTACCCGACCGCCAAGCCGGCCGACTTCGACACCTACCTCGCCCAGCTCAGGACCAGCCTGCGCGAACCCGGTCGGATGGCCGCGCTACGCGCCATGTTCGCCGGCGAGCACGCCGAGACCGAACAACTGCTCGGCACCGTCCGCTGCCCCGTACTCGTCGCCATGGGCAGCAAGGACCCCGACTTCCCCGACCCGGCCGCCGAGGCGAAGGAGATCGCCAGCCGGTTCGTCGCCGCACCGGCACGCGTCGAACTCATCGACGGCGCGGGCCACTACCCGTTCGCCGAACTGCCCGACGCGACCACACCGGCCGTACTGAGGCTGCTCGCGGAGGCATTCGGTGCCTAGGGCCGGCCTGAGCCCGGCCGCCGTCGTGGACGCTGCGGTCGACCTCCTCGACCAGCAGGGCGCCGGGGCGCTGACGTTGTCCGCCGTGGCCGCCCGTACCGGCGTCGCCACACCCTCCCTGTACAAGCACGTGAAGGGTCTCGCCGAGCTGCGCGCCCTGGTCGGTGCCCGGGTACTGGACGAACTGGCCGACCGGTGCGCCGCTGCGGCGATGGGGCGCAGCGGCGACGACGCGGTGGCCGCCGTACTGCTCGCCTACCGGGGATACGCCCTGGACCACTCGCACCGGTACGACGCGCTGCCGCAACGCCCGGACCCGGACCCCCAGGTCTCCCGGGCCGGTGACCGGGTGGTGTCGGTGTTCCTCGCGGTGCTGCGCGCCTACGACCTGACCGGATCGGCGGCGATCCACGCCACCCGGGGCCTGCGTGCCGCGGCGCACGGTTTCGTCTCGCTGGAGATCGGTGGCGGTTTCGGGCTGCCGGAGAAACTCGACGACAGCTACCGGCAACTGGTCGCGATGCTGACCGCGGGGCTGCACGCCCACCTCGCCGGGCCTCCGGACTGATCCCCCCGCCCGTAGCGCGGCCCCAGTTCAGCGCAGCCCCGGCGCCAACCCCAACTCGACTCCGCATTTTCCCCGAAAGGGAATTATGCGGCTTTTGTTCAAACGTACATTTCGGGAAAATGCACCAATCGACCTCGAGACTTGGTTGATTTTCCCCGAATGACGGAATCGTAAATGTGCTGTAACGGTCATTCGGGGAAAATGCGCGCCGGAAGTGCAGGGAGATTCACGTGCGGCCGATATGCCGGTAGGTGACGGTACGGCCGACAGGCCGGAATCCGAGCTGCCGGTACAGCCTCCCCGGCACCGGATAGCCCGCGTCGCCGCGCGGACAGACCAGCGCGAACTGCGCCCCGGCCGCGCGCAGGGCAGCGAGGCCGGCCCGACACGCGGCGCGCGCCAAGCCGCGTCGGCGGTACTCCGGATCGGTACCGACCGGTTCGACCAGGCCCACCCGATTCATCCGGTTCGGTCCATGCCCACGCGACCGGTACGCCGTCACGCTCCCACCAGGCCGTCGGCCGATCTTCCGGGCGTTCCCCGGTACAGGGAGCGGCCTCAGGCCACGTCGCCGACGTGCCAACGGCTGGCCGGGCTCCACAACCGGGCGGTCAACTGCCGCATCGCTGCCAGGTCGGCAGGCCCGGTGTGGTCGTGTCGCAGCGTCGGCATCCGGACAGCCTCCTGACCCGGTGCCCCGGCGGCAAAGCCGATTTCCCGCCGTCCCAGCCAGGTACAGGGCACCGACACACCGGTAGGGCTGTCTACCGAAATCTAAGGATCCTGGTAGACGGAGAGATACGGTGCAAGACGTGGATCCGGTACGCAACCCGTACGCCCCGGGCGCCGGGCAGCGACCGCCCGAGCTGGCCGGCCGGGAACGCGAGGTCGCCGCGTTCGACGTGGTGCTCGAACGGGTCGCCCGCGGTCGCCCGGAACGCAGCCTGGTCCTCACCGGGTTGCGCGGGGTCGGCAAGACGGTGCTGCTCAACGCGCTGCGCAGCCAGGCCATCGGCCGCCTCTGGGGCACCGGCAAGATCGAGGCCCGGCCGGACCAGGAACTGCGCCGGCCGCTGTCCGCCGCGCTGCACATGGCGGTACGGGAACTGGCCGCCCGGCACCGCGCGCCGGACCGGGTCGACGAGTTCCTGGGCGTACTGAAGGCGTTCGCGCTGCGTGCCAACGCGCCGGGCACGAAGCTGCGGGACCACTGGCAGCCGGGGATCGACGTACCGGCCGCCACCGGTCGGGCCGACTCCGGTGACATCGAGATCGACCTGGTCGAACTGTTCACCGACGCCGCGGCGATCGCCACCGACGTGGGTACGGGCATCGCCGTGTTCCTGGACGAGATGCAGGACATCGGGCCGGCCGATGCGTCCGCGCTGTGCGCCGCATGCCACGAGCTGTCCCAGTCGGGCGCGCCGTTGATCGTGGTCGGTGCGGGACTGCCGCACCTGCCCGCGGTGCTGTCGGCGTCCAAGTCGTACTCGGAACGGCTGTTCCGCTACACCCGGATCGACCGGCTGGACCAGGGTGCGGCGGATCGTGCGCTGACCGCACCGGCCGGCCGGGAGAACGTACGGTTCGAGCCGGCCGCGCTGGCCGCGCTGTACGAGATGTCCGGCGGGTACCCGTACTTCGTGCAGGCGTACGGCAAGGCCACCTGGGACCATGCGCCGCGCTCACCGGTGACCGTCGCGGACGTACGGGTCGCCGGGCCGGAGGCGCAGGCCGAGCTGGCCGTCGGTTTCTTCGGCTCGCGGTACGAGCGGGCCACCCCGGCGGAGCGGGAGTACATGCGCGGGATGGCCGAGCTGTGCGCGGTGGAAGGGCCGGTGAGTACCGCGGACATCGCGAAGGCCCTGGGGCGTCGGCCGTCCAGCCTCTCGCCGGCGCGGGACGCCCTGATCAAGAAGGGGTTGATCTATTCGGGCGAGCGCGGCACGGTGTCCTTCACCGTCCCGCACTTCGCCCGCTATCTGCGAGCCCAGCCGGTCTGAGCGCCGGCGGGCGCCCCGTCACCGGGTGAGTTCCCGGGCCTCACCCTTGTCGAGCTGGTACGACATCCCGACCACCGCACACTGTCCGGCGGTCACCGCGCGGGCCAGCACGTCCGAGTTGCCCACCAGCTCCTCGACCGTACGACGCACGTGCAGCTCGACGATCTGGTCGAGGTCGTCGATGTGCCGGGTGGCCGCCAGCCGGACGCTCGGCGCCACCGAGTCCACCACGTCGCCCAGGTGGCCGCCGGGCCGCTCGCCGGTACGGACGCTGGCGCAGGCGGCCTTCACCGCACCGCAGGAGCTGTGTCCCAGCACCACCACCAGCGGCGTGTGCAGCACGCTCACCGCGTACTCGATGCTGCCCAGGGCGTCGCGGCTCGCGGTGTAGCCGACGGCACGGACCACGAACAGGTCACCCAGGCCGCGGTCGAAGATGATCTCGGGTGCCACCCGGGAATCTGCGCAGCCCAGGACCACGGCGAACGGTTGTTGCGTCCCGGCCAGCGCGGCCCGGTGATCGGTGTCCTGGTGCGGATGGATCCGGGTACCGGTGACGAAGCGTTCGTTGCCCGCCCGCAACTCGGCCAAGGCCCGGGTGGGGGTCCGGGGCGGGTCCGACGGGTGCTGCCCGGCAGTCGGATCGACCATTGCTGCTCCTGAGATGTCGAATGGGTGGTCGGTCCCTGAGTCTGGCCTACGGGCGGCACCAATGGCGTGCTCTGGATCACTCTGCTCAGTTGCTTCGCAGGTCAGTGGCCTGGGTGGACTCGGATGATTCACGTGAAACACGCACACGGCGCCGTCAGCTGAGCCGGCGGGTGGCGTTCAGCACCTCCTCGCGGTACGCGGCACCGAACATCGCGGTGTGGGCGAGCAGCAGGTAGAGCTGGTGCAGTGGAATGCGGTCGCGCCAGCCGTCGGCCAGCGGTGCCACCTCGTCGTACCCGGCGAGGATGCGCGAAAGGTACGGCGCGCCACCCCACAGGTGCAGCAGGGCCAGGTCGGTCTCCCGGTGCCCGCCGTGCGCGGCGGGATCGACCAGCCACACCCGGTCGGTCGACCAGACCAGATTCCCCGGCCACAGGTCACCGTGCGTACGGGACGGTGGTTCGGTCGGCCCGGCCAGCTCCTCGATGCGGTCCAGGACGAACTCGACGTGGCCGGCATCGGTACCGGTCAGCGCGCCGTTGTCGACCGAACGGCGCAGGTACGGGCGCAGCCGGTGTTCGACGAACCAGCCCGGCCACCGGTCACCCGTCGTGTTGTCCAGCGGCAGCGTACCGAGGTAGCCGTCCTGTCCCGGGCCGCCGAACCGTGCGGCACCCGTCCGATGTGTGACGGCCAGTTCCCGGCCGAACCGCTCAGCGGCAACCGGCCCAGGTTCGGCCGTGGGGATCCACTCCAGCGCCAACAGGTCGGCGCTGACCGCGAGTACCTCCGGTACCGGTGCTCCCGGGTCCTGTCCGCCCGTCAGGTCGGTGGCGCCCCGGAGCCAGTCCAGGCCGGTCGCCTCAACCTCGAAGAAGCCTTCGGGCGGGGCCGGGTGGGTCTTGACGAAGACGTCGCTACCGTCGTCGAGCGTCAGCCGCTGGGCCGAGCAGATGGAGCCACCCGACACCGGCGTCGTACGGATGCGCTGATGGTGCAGGAAGGTCGCGAGGTGTTGCGGATGGGTGCGTAGATAGCCGAGGTCCACGCTCGGACAGCCTACTGGGCACCGCTGGTGCCCGACGCCGTCGTGCCGCAGCCGGCCGGGTCACAGGCCGCATCCATGTGTCGGGCGTGCCCGGCTTGACCCTCACGTCGCGTGAGGCGGGAGGGTCGGGTGCATGAGTGACCACTACAACGCGTTCGAGATGAGCCCCGTACCCACTCCCGGTCCGGACGCGGTTGCGCCCGAGCCGTTCCACGGCATCTACGGCATGCCCGCGTTCGCGACGATTCCCACGAGCGATCTTTTGGCGTCGGTGGACTTCTGGACCCGTGGTCTCGGGTTCTTCGAGCTGTTCAGTATCCCCGGCAGGCTGGTGCATCTACGCCGGTGGGCGTTCCAGGATGTACTCCTCGTCCATGCGGACAGCATTCCGGAGCAGGCGCCGGCGATGAGCGTCAGTTTCGCGTGCGTACTCAGCCAGCTCGACTCCCTTGTCGACGCCTGTCGTGCGCTGCGCCCGGGCTCGGTCGACGATCCACAGGACACCCCCTGGAACACCCGTGATGCGGCGGTGGTCACCCCTGAGAACGCTCGGATCGTCCTCACTGCGGCGAAGCCCTTCGATCCGGCCAGTCAGGAGGCGCGGAACCTTGCCGCCGTCGGGATCACCGCACCGGGCGTCGATCATGGCAACGTCGATCGTGGCAACGTCGATCGTGGCGACGTCGATCGTGGCAACGTCGATCGTGGCGACAATGAGGAGGATGCCTGAATCCATTGACGCCGATGGCCTGACCGTCGGTCAGGTCTCGACGCGTCTGGGCGTGACGGTCCGCGCGCTGCACCACTGGGACGAGATCGGTCTGGCGCACCCGTCGCTGCGCACGGCCGCCGGATACCGGCTCTACACCGCTGGTGACCTGGAACGTCTGCACCGCGTCGTGGTCTACCGTGAACTCGGCGTCGGCCTGGACAGGATCCGGGCCATCCTGGACGACCCGACCGCACACGTGCCCGACGCGCTGCGCGCGCAGCGTACCCAGATTGCTGAACGGATCGAGCGCCTCCAGCAGCTCAGCGCCGGACTGGACCGGATGATCGACGCCCACGAGCGCGGCCTGCTGCTGACCATCGACCAACAGGCCGCGATCCTCGGCCCCCGGTGGAACCCGGACTGGCCGACCCAGGCCCGTCAGCGCTACGGGGACACGACGCAGTGGGCGCAGTACGCAGAACGCTCGGCCTCCCGCGGTCCGGAGGAATGGCAGGCCGTCGCCGATGCCGTTGCCGGCCTCGACCGTGCCCTCGGGGAGGCGATGGACGCCGGCGTGACACCTGGCAGTCCCGCAGCGAATCACCTCGTCGAGCGGCACCGCGAGGTGTTCGCCGCGTACTTCCCTCTCACCAGGCAGATGCAGGTCTGTCTCGGCCGTAGGTATGCGGCCGATCCGGGATTTGCCACCCACTACGACGGCATCCGCGCCGGCCTTGCCGCCTGGTTCCGGGACATTGTCGACGCCAGCGCACGCGCCCACGGCATCGACCCGGACACCGCCACCTGGCAGTAGACCGCGGGTCCGGAAGCCTCCGACACCTTCCCCGGGCCCGGTGTTGCGGGGCGCCGGCACGACGACAGCGTCCAGACGCCCCGCGAGTGACGGTACGGGACGGCTCTGCGCGTCGTGCCGGCCAAAAAGAGGCGCGACAGGGGTAGGGGGAGTATGCAGAGGGGATGGCTGATACCGCGACCGGGAGAAGTACCGATTCGGCGACCGAGGTCCGGGCGTTCCGCCCGCTGGACCACCGCTCGTGTCGGGACCTGTGGGCTGAGCTGACCGAGGAGGACCAGCGCCGGTACAACGATCCGGCCGCTGGTCGGGGCGATCCTGGCGCAGGGTTCGAGCAGTACGTCACCCAGCTGGAACTGTCCGGGATGTGGGTCGCCGACCACGCCGAGGCCGGCGTCATCGGCTTCGTGGGGCTGATCCTGCGCGGCCGGCGTGGTGAGGTGGAGCCGATCGTGGTGACCCGGCGGTTCCGGGGTGCCGGGATCGGCAGGGCGCTGCTGGACCGGGTCGCGGCCGAGGCGCGGCGGCGCAAGCTGCGGCAGCTGTCGATCGCGCCGACGGCCCGCAACGAGGAGGCGATCCGGTCCTTCCACCGGGCCGGCTACCAGATACTGGAGCACCTGACCCTCACCTTGGACCTGGCGCGGACCGGCCCGACCTGGCAGGACGGCATCGATCTGCATGGGGTCCGGTTCCAGTACTGAGGCCGGTCGGCGATGCGGTGACCCGGCGTGAGGCGCGGGCTGTCTGACCGCATTGTCGTCGCGCACGGTGACGCGGCTGTGGATATCGGACCGAGTTGTCCACAGCCGCGGACCGGCCGATTACCAGAATGCGCACCAGGCTCGGACGCTGGCCGCATGTCGCGTGCACCTGCCTTCGAGAACCTGCCCCACATCACCCTCAGCAGTCCGGGTGAGCTGCTGGCGATGATCCCCTACCTGCTGGGCTTCCACCCCACCGACAGCCTGGTGGCGGTCGGTCTGCAGGACCGGCGGGTCGTCTTCACCCTCCGGCTCGACCTGCCCGGCGTTCCCGCCGGCCATGACCCGGACCGGGACCACCTGCCGGGTCATCCGGACCTCCAGGCACGAGCCGATGATGCGCTGCCGTCAGGCCCACTCAGCCTGATCGCCGAGCGACTGGTGACGACGCTCTCCGCGCAGGCCCTGACCGCCGTCGTGCTGGTGGGTTACGGTCCGGACGGCCCGGTACGGGTCTCCACCGCGGCGCTCGCCGACGCGGTGGAGGCCGCCGGGCTCCCTCTGCTGGACCGGTTGCGGGCGGCCGACGGGCACTACTGGTCCTATCTGTGCCTGGACCGGTCCTGCTGCCCGCCGTCCGGCACTCCCTACGACACCGAGAGCTCCCGGGTGGCCGCCGAAGCGACTCTGGCCGGGCTGGTCGCGCTGCCCGACCGGACCGAACTGGTCACCGCCCTCGCCCCGATCCGCGGAACCGCGCGCCAGGCCATGGAGCGGGCGACCCACCGTGCCGAACTGCGCTGCCAGGCCCTCGTCGACGCGGCTACCGGCCCGGCCGAGTTCGCCGATCAGCTGGTGCGTCACGGGGTCGGGGCGGTCCGCGCGGCGATGGACCGGTACCGGGCATACGGCCCGACGGCAGGTGCCCCGCTCACCGACGACGAGGTGGCCTGGCTCGGTCTCGTACTGGCCTGCGTCGGGGTCCGGGACGAGGCCTGGGCGATGGCCGACACCGGTGACCTGGACCAGCAGCGGGCACTGTGGACCGATCTGGTACGCCGCGTCGACCGGGACTATCTTCCGGCGCCGGCCGCCCTGCTCGGATTCGTCTGCTGGCGCGCCGGTGACGGTGCACTCGCCGGAATCGCGTTGGGGCTCGCGCTGGAGGTGGACCCCAGCTACTCGATGGCGCTGCTGCTGTCCCAGGCTCTGGCCGCCGGACTGCCGCCCTCGGCGTGGCAGCCGACCGACCGGAACGGGCTCGGCGATTCGGACGGGCTCGGCGATTCGGACAGGCTCAGCGATCCGGACAGGCTCAGCGATCCGGAGCCCACGCACGCCGCGGCCGACGAGGCCGACGCGCGCGGTGGACCGGTTCGGACCAGTGGGAATGAGAGCCCTGACGGCGCGGACAACCCGGTGCGGCCGGACGGACCCGAGTGCCGGTGACAAGCTCAGCGGCCGGCCCGGTCGGGCGCCGGGGACTCTGCCGGCACATCGTCGGCACCGGGCCCGACCCGGGCCGCGCCGGTGTAGACGTTCATCCGGTCCCCGCGCAGGAAGCCGACCAGAGTCATGCCGATCTCCGCGGCGAGATCGACCGCCAGCGTGCTGGGCGCCGAGACCGCGCCCAGCAGCGGTATGCCGGCCATCGATGCCTTCTGCACCAGCTCGAAGCTGGCCCGGCCGCTGACCATCAGGACATGCCCGGTCAACGGCAGCCGGTCGTTGCGGAGCGCCCAGCCCACCACCTTGTCCACCGCGTTGTGTCGCCCCACGTCCTCCCGTACGCAGACCAGGTCGCCCGACCCGGTGAACAGCCCTGCCGCGTGCAGCCCGCCGGTTCGTTCGAAGACCTGCTGGGTCGCCCGGAGCTGGTCGGGCAGGCCGGTCAGCAGTTCGGCGGTGACCACCAGCCCGTCGGCGGCCACCGGATGGTGGCTGCGCAGCCGTACCGCGTCGATGCTGGCCTTGCCGCACATCCCGCAGGAACTCGTGGTGTAGAAGTTGCGGGTCGGGTCGACCTCCGGATCCGGGGTGTCCGGCGAGAGGGTCAGGTCGAGCACGTTGTAGGTGTTGGGTTGTCCGTCCGCGCCGGCGCAGTGCCGCGCGGCCAGGACCTGCCCGGGTTCGCTGATCACCGCCTCGGTGCAGAGGAACCCCAGGGCCAGGTCCACGTCGTCGCCCGGGGTGCGCATGGTCACCGCGAGCGGTTTCCCGCCCACCCGGATCTCCAACGGCTCCTCCACCACGAGGGTGTCCGCCAGTCGGGACGCCGCACCGTTGGTGATCCGAACGATCGGCCGTCGATCCGTCACCCTGCCCACCCGTCCGAGGCTACGCCGGTGCGGTCCAGGGCAGCGATCCCGCGCGGTGACCGCTGGTTTCGGACGGCCGACATGCTTCGGCCACACGTAGTCTCGGTGCATGTCACCGCTACCGGACTACGCCGCGATCGTGCTCGCCGGTGGCCGGGCACGCCGGATGCAGGGACGACACAAGCCCGCCGTACCGGTCGGCGGCCGGAGCATGCTGTCGCGGGTGCTGGGCGCTGTCTCCGATGCGGAGCCTCGGATAGTGGTGGGGCCGGCGCAGCCGGTTCCGGACGGCGTACTGGTCACCCGCGAGAACCCGCCCAGCGGCGGGCCGGTCGCCGCGCTGGCGGCCGGACTCAGTGCGCTCGATGCGCTCGGAGAGTTCGGCGTCGACCCGGCCAGCGGGCGTACGGCGGTGGAGTTCGTTGCCGTCCTCGCGGCGGATCAGCCATTCGTGACCGGTACGGCGGTCGGTGCCCTCCGCGGCGCCGCAGACCAGGACGGTGCCGACGGTGCGGTGTTCGTCGACGGGGACCGCCCGCAGTACCTGTGCGGTGTCTGGCGGATCGCCGCGCTGCACCGGGGTCTCGTCGAACTGGGCGATCCGGACGGTGTCGCGGTCCGGCTGCTGCTGGCGGCACTACGGTTCGTCCCGGTATCCAGCACCGGTCTGCAACCGCAACCCTGGTTCGACTGCGACACCGCCGAGGATCTCGCAACTGCCGAACGTCTCGCACGCCTTACCCCGCCGCGGTAGACCGCACGCGGAAATCAGCTGCTCTCGACATCACCACCGCAGGAGTGCCATGAACGACGACACCGGCCCCGCCACCACCGGGCGTCGGGACACCGGTCCCGGCGGCGGCCACACGGGCACAGGTCCGGCGAGCGATGCCAGTTCCGGCAACGCCAACACCCTGGACAGGTGGACCGATGCGGTGACCCGGGCGCTCGGCATCGACGGGGCCATCGACCGCGACCTGATCCTCGACATGACGAAGGACGTGGCGCACGGGGTGGCGCGGCCGGCCGCGCCATTGACCGCGTACCTGCTGGGCGTTGCCGTCGGCGCCGGAGCAGATCCGGTGGACTGCGCTGCCCGGCTGTCCCGGCTCGCCGGTCAGTGGTCGGATCCACCGGTGCCCGGCTGAGCCCGGCAGCGGCATACGTCAGCGGCGAGAGCCTCTCCGGGCACTGGATAGGGTGGACCTCCACGGTCGTCCTTGGGAGGAGACACCACGGTGGGTGAGCAGAACGAGCAGCCTGGCAGAGCTGGTCCCACGACAGGTACCACCGACGATCCTGGCCGCCCGAACCTGTTCGAGGATCCCGCCGACCGTGACGATCTGCGCGGGAAGGTGGACACGGCGTGGTCGGACTTTCGTGCCTCGCTGGAGGCCGCGCTGCCTGCGATGCCCACCGGTGCCCGACTGACGGTGACGCTCGATCCGACCGCCTCCGGCACCGGCGACGCGGTGTACGACGTGGTCGTCCGCCTGCTGTCGGACGAGGCTCTGCACGCCGACGCGGTCGGCAACGCGGGCCTGCCCGACCAGTACCGGCTGGACCGTACGGCGATCGGTGACCTGGTCGCACTCGGCTGGTCGCCGCCGGGTGTCGTCGAGGAGACCGCGGACCGGTTCGGTATGCGGGTGCCCATGGACGACGCACCCGAGGTGGCGTACGCGATCACCCGGACGCTGCGTGACGTGTACGGGGCGCCACATCCGGCCTTCCTGACCTACACGATCACCGGCGACAGCGTCGTACCGGCGTTGGCTTCGGCCCGTCCGGTCGCCGCGGGCACCGTCGTGGCGGTCCGGTCCCCTTCGTCCGGGTCTGCCTCCGCGGTCGCGGTCTCCGGGATTCCGCTGGAGGAACAGGTACGGACCGTGGTGGCCGGGCTGCTCAAGACCGATCCGACCACTCTGCAGGTCGACGAGGACGGCGAGATCAGTGTGCGCGCCGGCTCGGCGATGGTGTTCGTCCGGATCCATGAGAATCCGCAGCTCATCGACGTCTACTCGCCGATCCTGACCGAGGTCGAGCCGAACGAGCGGTTGTACGAACGGCTGTCTCAACTGACCCGCCGGATGCCGATCGGTCGGCTCTACTGCACCGACGGCACCGTATGGGCGTCGGTGCCGGTGTTCGGACGTGACTTCCAGCCGACCCACCTGATGCTGGCCCTCCAGGTGATGACCCGGTTGGCCGACGAACTGGACGACCGGCTGCAGGACGACTTCGGCGGCAAGCGCTTCTTCGGTGAAGGCGACCGTGCCGGCCCACGCACCGAACGGACCGGCATGTATCTGTGAGGGCCGGGAGCACCGGCCACCCGGGCGGTACGGGTACGTCTGCGCGATGGCAGGTGGGTCGCGCTAGTGCCCGGGTTCGGTGTCCGGTCAGGTCAGCCGGGCGGCACCTCGACCGGACCGGACGCGGGCCGGTCCACCAGCCGGGAAAGGATGATCATGGAACGGGTCTGGGTGACGAACGACTCGGCCCGCAGCCGCTCCAGCGCCTCCTCCAGGTGGCTGATGTCCGAGGCGCGCAGGTGGACCAGCGCGTCCGCGCCCCCGGAGACCGTGTAGGAACTGACCACCTCAGGGTGGCGCCGGGTGGCACGCTCGATCTGTGCAGGTGTGGTGCGGCCCGTACAGAACAGCTCGACGAATGCCTCGGTGGTCCAGCCCAGGGCCGCCGGGTCGACCAGCGCCGTGTAGCCGCGGATCACCCCGTCCGCCCGCAGCCGGTCCACCCGGCGTTTGACCGCGGGGGCGGACAGCGCGACCCGTCCGCCGATCTCCGCGTACGAATAGCGGGCGTCTTCGCAGAGCAACGCAACGATTCGCCGATCCAGGTCGTCAAGACGCAACGAACTGCCTCCAGATCGCAACAGAAACATCTGTCCGTAAAAGGTCAGCGTACCTAGCGTTCAGCGTGTGATCGACACTCCTCGCCCCGGCCAGTACGAGGTCGTACCGGCCGACTCGCCTATCAGTGACCTGCTGTCCGCCGCCCAGCCCCGCGTTGCCAGTCCCCGTGAGTACCTGATGTGCTCGCCGGAGCATTTCACCGTCGAATACGCCATCAATCCGTGGATGCACACGGATGAGCCGGTCGACACCGAACTGGCGGTCAAGCAGTGGCGTGGCCTGCGTGAGGCACTGATCGGTGCCGGGCACACGGTGCACGAACTGCAACCCGTCGCCGGTCTACCGGACATGGTCTATGCCGCGAACGGTGCCTTCACCGTCGACGGTGTCGTCTACGGCGCCCGTTTCCGCTACCCACAGCGTCAGGCCGAGGCCGGCTACCACCGTGCCTGGTACCTGGCCAATGGCTGGACCGACTTCCGGATCCCGGAGCAGACCAACGAGGGCGAGGGCGACTTCGCCTACCTGCCGGGCCGTGGCCTTGCGCTGGCCGGGTACGGCTTCCGTACGTCGGTCGCAGCGCACGCGGAGATGCAGGAGGCGCTGGGCCGTCCGGTGATCTCGCTGCGTCTGGTCGATCCGCGTTTCTACCACCTGGACACCGCGCTGGCCGCACTGGACGACGACACCGTGGCGTACTTCCCGGGTGCCTTCAGCCAGTCCTCGCAGCGGGTGCTGCACCGGCTGTTCCCGGACGCGTTGATCGCCGAGGAGGCCGATGCGCTGGCGTTCGGGCTCAACTTCGTCAGCGACAACCGGAATGTGGTACTCAACGCGGCGGCCAGTGGCCTGACCGCGAAGCTTGCCCAGCGAGGCTATGTACCGGTTCCGGTGGAACTCGCTGAACTGCGCAAGGGTGGCGGCAGCATCAAGTGCTGCATCGCCGAACTGCGGCGCTGACCCGGTCCAGCGACACCGGTCCAGCGACACCGGTCCAGCGACACCGGTCCAGCGACACCGGTCCAGCGGTGCCGGTCCAGCGGCGCCGGGGCCGGCGACAAGCGGCCCGGCATCGCCTGGACCAGCGACAAGAGGAGGTTGGCCATCGGGCCGCAGGGCACGGAACCCGGCACATGAGGTCGCCGGGACGGCGACTGGTCCGCCAGCTGCGCCGTCGGTCCTGCCCCCGGTGGCGCACTCCGACCGGTACGGCCGGACCGCGACGTATCGGGCACCATGGATCGATGGATGTGCTGGCGACCGATGGAACTCTGCTGCTTCGGCGGATGAACAGCGCCGATTACGGCACCATGGCGCGCTGGCTGTCCGATCCCCGGGTACTGACCTGGTTCGGTGGCCGGGACCGACCTATGTCCATCATGGACATTCGGGCGAAGTACGAGCCGCGCCTGACCGGCAAGGTGCCGACCACCTGCCTGATCGCGGAGTCCGACGGCGCACCGGTCGGCTACATCCAGTTCTACCGGTGGAAGGACTACCCGGCCGATGCCGCCGTACTGAAGGTGTCCACTTTGGATAATCCGTACGGCCTGGACATCTTCATCGGCCTGCCCGAGCTCTGGGGTACCGGGCTGGGCGGGCGGATGCTGAGGTTGCTGCTGCGCCACCTGTTCGACGCGATCGGGGTACGTCGCGTCGCGCTGTCCGCGATGTCGCACAACTACCGGGCGCAGCGCGCGTACGCCAGGATCGGTTTCCGTCGGGTCCGGCTGGTGCCGGACGCCGAACTGCACGAGGGCGTCGCCCGGGACGAGTGGCTCATGATCATCGACCGGCGGGCGTTCGAACAGGCCGCAGCGCGTGCCGCCGTCGACCCGGGTCCCACTGCGACCGGTACCACCGAGCCCCACCAGTAGCGGCTGGACCACCCGCGCCATGGCGGTAACGCATCCGGTAGCGGTCCGACCCCTGGGGTGATCTGCTCGGTACAGCGGTTCAGTCGCAACCGAGGAGGCCACGGGCGTCCGGCGGGGCGGTGCGCAGCTTGTCGCACAGGTACGACCCGACGGCCACCGCCTGCCATCCGTCCCCGGTCCTGCGCAGTACGGCCCGGGTGGTGCCCAACCGTGCTGCGTGCAGCTCGGCGACCAGGTAGTCGGCCGCGCACTGCCGGTCGGTCACCGTGGTGTCGGCTGGCAGCGTGCCGTGGGCCAGACCGCGCGCTGCGGCCAGGATCTTCGCCGGGCCAGGTGCGTCCGGTGGGCAGGTGGCCGGTACGGGCTGGCCGGGAACGCCGGGCTGACCGGGAACACCGGGCTGGCCGGGAACACCGGGCTGACCGGGAACGCCGGGAACGCCGGGCTGGCCGGCACCCGGCACACCGCCCGGTAGGCCCGGACCCGGTGCCGCGGTGCCGGAAGGAATGGCGCCTGGCGATCCGGGGAGTACGGCGCAGTCGGCGGTCGGACCGGCACCCGGGGGTGCACCGGGCCGCCAGGACGGTGTGCCGTTCGTCGGCGCCGGCCCGCCCGGAGCGGCCGGGCCGGGCAGGTCCGGACCGCCCGGTTCGCCGGGCGCAGGCTCGCCGGACGCGCCCGGCACCCCTGGCTGTCCGGGCTCCCCTGGCACACCGGGCGCTCCGGGCTGTCCGGACACACCGGGTGCACCCGGGACGCCAGGGGTCGGTTCCGGAGCCCCGGATGATGTCGTAGGCGCGCCTGGCCTGCCACCACCACCGGTTCCGTCCCGTGAGGTGGGTGCGCCCGGCGGCGCCGCAGCACCGGGGTCGTCATCGGCGCGCGCCGTACCGCCGGCGTCGGGGCAGGCGGACGGTGCGGAACTGCCCGGTACCGGTACGGGATGCCGAGCGAGTTGCCGTGCCTGCGGTGAGAGGAACCCGCAGCCGGTGAGTAGTACCGGAAGGGTGATCCCGAGCAGTACGACAGGCAGCCGACCGCAGCCGGCCGGTGTGCTCCACCGCTCCATGACTAGTCATTCTCCTCGTCGGCCCAACAGGGCATAGAGGAAAAATAGCCGCCGGCCCGGTCGGCTGCAGCCCCTACCGGCAGGCGCCCGCTGCGGTGGGCACCTGCCGGTAGGGGTGGGGATGGGTTCAGGACTTCGCGGCGACCCGGATCCGCAGCGCGGTGTGGGTGTTGCTGGTCCGTACGCCGACCACCTGGACCTTGACGTCCTTCTTCAGCGCCGACCGGTCGGCCTTGTCCTTGCCGGACCGTACGCCGGTCTTGTCGGTCAGCGACCAGGTGACGTGGTAGCCGTCGCTGGACTTGACGGTCACCTTGTCCCCGCTGATACCGGTGACCTGACCGCGCTGTACGTCGAGCGTCTTGTCGCCCTTGCGGGTGTGTACGACGAACTCGCCGTGCAGCGTGTGCCTGCGCAGGTAGTGGCCCTTCCGCCCCTTGTGCTGGCCCTTGTGCGCGGCGGATGCGCTGGCGCTGGGCGCGGCGCTCGACTCCGGCGATGCACTGGCCTGCGTTGCGCCGTATCCCACCAGGCCCAGCAGCCCCAGCGATCCGGCCGTGACGACAGCGACGATGGTGCGCTTCATGTGCCCCTCCAGAATGTGTGACTGTGCTGTGGATCCTGCCTGCGGGATACCAACGGTCGGTCAGGCCAATGTTCGAACAATGTCAGGAACCTGATGTCTCACCGGTCGGGCCGCAGGCTCACCGTGAATCGGGCGCCGCCCTCCGCCGCGTGCCCCGCCTCGATCCGGCCACCGAGGCGGTCGACCAGCCGGGCCGCGAGCGCCAGGCCGAGTCCGCTGCCTACCGGTCGGACCCCCCGGTACTTCTGGTTCAGCCGGCCCCGTTCGAACGCCACGGCCAGATCCTCGTCGGACAGTCCCGGTCCGGCGTCGCGGACCTCCAGGACCGCCGGGGTGCGTACCGCGACGACCAGCGGCGCGCCGGCCGGTACCACCCGGAAAGCGTTCTCCAGCAGCCCGTCCAGTACCTGCCGCAACCGACCCGGGTCGGTGTGTACCACCACCGGGCCGGGTATCAGCTCGGCGCGCAGGTCCACCTGTGCCTCCGTACAGCGGGGCTGCCAGGCGCGGATCGCCGCGCCGGCCAGCTCGACCAGATCCACCTCGACCAGTTCGATCGGGAAGTCCTGTGCGGACAGTCGGGCCAGCGCGAGCAGGTCGGTGACCAGACGGTCCAGCCGGCCGGACTCGGCGAGAATGGTGCGGCCGGCGTCGCGTACCGGGGTCGCCTCCGAACCGGGCAGTACGCCGTCGGCCAACGCCTCCCCGTATCCCCGGATCGCGGTCAGCGGTGTCCGGAGTTCGTGCGACACCGACAGCAGGAAGTCGCGTTGCCGGCCCTCGCTCTCGGTCAGCGCGCCGGCGAGGCCGTTCAACGCCAGCGAGAGTTCCGCGACCTCGGCCGGCGGACCGACCGGCAGGCGTACCGTACGGTCACCGGCGGTCAGTTGGCGGGCCGCGCCGGCCGCTCGGCGGATCGGTCTGGACAGTCGCCGGGCCAGCAGGACACCGGCGATGATCCCGGCCGCCAGCCCGGCCAGCAACGCGAGCCCCAGCCGCAGTGCGGAGCGTACGGGCATCGTGCCGGTCACCGGCTCGGCCAGCACCACGCCGCTACCGGCCCCGATCGGCCGACCGGACACCAGCAGCTGTTTGCCGTTGCGTCGTGTCGAGGTGGTGACCGACCGCCCGTCGCCCACCGCCCGGGCGACCGCCGTTGGCACCCAGGGCCGGTCCGCCTGCCCATCGGTGACCAGGGCCAGCTGGATGCCGTACGTACGCAGCCGGTGGGCCAGCCGTTCGGCGGTCTGCGGCCGGTCGCTACGGGGTGCCATCAGCGCCGCGACCAGGTCGGACTGTTTGGCCAGGTTCTGTCGCGCCTCCCTGGCGGCGGCCAGCCGGACCAGTGGCCAGGCCACCGCGGCGGTGACCACCACGGCGATCAACGCCACCGCGCAGGTGACCAGTACGGAGCGGCCCATGATGCCGCCACCGGACCGGCCCGTCGGCGCCCTGCCCGGAACTGACCTGCCCGGAGCTGATCCGCCCGGAGCTGGTCCGCCCGGAGCCGGCCTGTTCGGACCTGGCCCACCCGGCGTTGGCCTGCCCGGTAGCGGGATGGTCGGGGACGACGGTACTGGCGTGGCGGGCAGGGACACCGTCGGCTGCTCGTCCCCGTCCGGTCGGCCGGTCACCGGTCGGCCTCCGCCGCGTACCCGACCCCGCGCACCGTACGGATCGGGCTGGCCGACCCGAGCTTGCCGCGTACCTGCGCGACGTGTACGTCCACCGTACGGGTGCCGGCCTGGGAGGCGTACCCCCACACCGCGGCGAGCAGTTCCTCCCGCGTGTACACCCGACCGGGCCGGGCCATCAGGTGTGAGAGCAGATCGAACTCGGTGGTGGTCAGGCGTACCGGCACGCCACCCGCGTCGACCCGGCGCCGCTCGACGTCCAGCACCACCGTGCCCACCTCGTACACCCGGCGGGTCGGTGGGGCACCGCCGGAGCGGCGCAGTACGGCGCGGAGCCGGGCGACCAGCTCGCGCGGGCTGAACGGTTTCGTCAGATAGTCGTCGGCGCCCAGTTCCAGCCCGAGGATCCGGTCCACCTCGTCGTCCGCCGCGGTCAGGAACACCACCGGGGTCCAGTCGTCCTCGGCCCGTAGCCGGCGGCACACCTCGGTACCGTCGATGCCGGGTAGCCGGACGTCGAGCACCACGGCAACCGGGCGGTCCCGCCGTACCGCAGCCAGACCGGACTCGCCGTCGCCGTAGCAGCGCACGCCGTACCCGTCCCGGGTCAGGTACATCCGGACCAGGTCTGCGATGGGCGGCTCGTCCTCGATGACCAGTACCAGGCCGCGGCCCTGTTGTCCGGTCAGCGTGACCTCCCTGAGGCGTCGACGGGTTCACCGTGGATCATCATCCGCCCCGATGACGGGGCGGTCACGGAACTGTTCGGGTCAGGTATGCCGCCCCGTCCACGACCGGGACGGGGCGTGGCGGGACGACCCTGCCGGTCAGGCGCGTCCGGCCGGCTGTACGCCGTGGGCGGCGAGCATGGCCCGGCGGTCCCGCACCGCGGTGGCCAGATCCCGCAGCACCGGCACGGTGGCGTCCCAGCCCAGGCACGCGTCGGTGACGCTCTGCCCGTACGTCAGGTCCGCGTCGCCGCCCTCCAGTCCCAGCGCCTGCCGGCCCTCGACCAGGAAACTCTCCAGCATCACCCCGACGATGCCGCGTTGACCGCCGGCAAGCTGCGCCGCGATGTCCGCCGCCACCACGGGCTGCCGCCGGTGGTCCTTGCCACTGTTGCCGTGACTGCAGTCGATGATCAGCCGCTCGCCCAGCCGGGCGTCGCGCAGCGCGGCCAGCGCCTCGGCCACCGGTTCGGCGGCGTAGTTGGGGCCGGTCCGCCCGCCGCGCAGGATCAGGTGACCGTCCGGGTTTCCGGTGGTCTCCATGATCGCCGCGACACCGTGATCGGTGATGCCGGGGAAGACGTGCGGTACCGCCGCGGCCCGTACCGCGTCGATCGCCACGGTCACCCCGCCGTCGGTGCCGTTCTTGATCCCGATCGGCATGGACAGCCCGGACGCGAGCTGGCGGTGCACCTGGCTCTCCGCCGTACGGGCGCCGATCGCGCCCCAGCTCACCGTGTCGGTCAGGTACTGCGGCAGGATCGGGTCCAGGTACTCGCAGCCCACCGGCAGACCCAGCTCGCTGATGGACAGCAGCAGCTTGCGACCGATCCGCAGCCCGTGGTTGGCGTCGAAGCTGCCGTCCAGGTGCGGGTCGTTGAGCAGCCCCTTCCAACCGACGACGGTACGCGGCTTCTCGAAGTACACCCGCATCACGATCTGCAGTTCGCTGGCGAGTTCCGGGGCCAGTACGGCGAGCCGGCGCGCGTAGTCGAGAGCGGCCTCCGGGTCGTGTACCGAGCACGGCCCGACGATCACCAGCAGCCGGTCGTCCTGGCCGTTGAGGATCTGGGTGACCGCTTCGCGGCCGGCCTGCACGGTGTCGGCGGCGGCCTCGGTGAGTGGGAGTTCCTCGGCCAACAGCGCGGGCTGCACCAGCGGACGTACCGCACCGATCCGGCGGTCACGTAGCGGTTCCATTTCTCTGACCTCTCCGCAGACCGCAGCGGTACCACCCGGCCGGCCTGCTTGCGGGAAACACGAAAGGCAGGGGCGATGTCCCCTGCCTTCTGCCGACTCTGGATGGTGGTGGCGTCAACTCACGATGGCGCGCCCGACCCCATCCAGGGCCGGCCGGATAAACCACCGATAGAGACGCGACACACCGTCACTCTAGCAAATTATGGGCCGCCCGCAGCCCCGCTGGTCGGCTGCGCCGACTTCGGACCGGCCCTGGCCGGGACCGACGTTGTGTGCTGTTACGAGGTGGAATGTGGCGGTCAGTGTGACTGGCGGGCCACGCCCGAGCCGGAACCGCCGGCCAGGAAGTCGAGGTCACAGCCCTGGTCGGCCTGCATCACGTGCTCCACGTAGAGCCGGGCGTAGCCACGGTCGTACGACGGCTCGGGCGGCTGCCACTGCGTACGGCGGCGGGCCAGTTCGTCGTCCGGTACGTCCAGGTGCAGGCGGCGGGCCGGCACGTCCAGCTCGATCCAGTCACCGGTACGGACCAGGCCGAGCGGCCCGCCGATCGCGGACTCCGGCGCGACGTGCAGCACCACGGTGCCGTACGCGGTACCGGACATCCGGGCGTCGGAGATCCGTACCACGTCGTCGATACCGGCATCGATCAGTTTCTGTGGCAGCTCCAGGTTGCCCACCTCCGGCATCCCCGGGTAGCCCCGCGGACCGGAGTTCTGCAGCACCAGTACGGTGTCCGCGTCGACGTCCAGGTCCGGATCGTCCTTGACCCGGTCGTACTCCTCGATGGAGCCGAACACCAGCGCCCGCCCCCGGTGCCGCAGCAGCCGTTCGGACGCGGCCGACTGTTTGATCACCGCGCCGTCCGGTGCCAGGTTCCCGGACAGTACGGCCGTACCGGCGCCCACCCCGAGCGGCTCGTCGTACCGGCGGATCACCTCGCCGTGCCGTGGTGCGGTGGCCACGTTCTCGCCCAGGCTGCGGCCGGTGACGGTAAGGGCGTCGGCGTGCAGTACGGGCAGCAGCTCCCGTAGCACCGCCGGCAGCCCGCCGGCGTAGTAGAAGTCCTCCATCAGGAACCGACCGGAGGGCTGCAGGTCCACCAGCCACGGCACGTCCCGGGCCCAACTGTCCAGGTCGGACAGCGTCAGTTCGACGCCGAGCCGGCCGGCGATGGCCAGCAGGTGGATGATCGCGTTGGTGGAGCCGCCCAGCGCGGCGTTGGCCCGGGCTGCGTTGGCGAACGACTCGCGGGTGACGATCCGCGACATGGTCAGGTTCTCCTCGACCATCGCCACGATCCGCTGGCCGGCGCGCTGTGCGGTGGCGTACCGGCGGGCGTCCACGGCCGGGATCGCCGCCGAGCCGGGCAGCTGCAGTCCGAGCGCCTCGGCCATGCAGGCCATCGTGGAGGCGGTGCCCATCGTCATGCAGTGCCCGTTGCTGCGCGACATACCGGACTCGGCGTCCAGGTATTCGTCGGAGGTGAGTCGGCCGGCCCGTAGGTCCTCGGTGAGTTGCCAGACCCCCGTACCGGAGCCGATGTCGCAGCCGCGGAACTTGCCGTTGAGCATCGGTCCGCCGGTCACGACCACTGTCGGCAGATCCACGCTGGCCGCGCCCATGATGGTGCCCGGGGTGGTCTTGTCGCAGCCGGACAGCAGTACCGCGCCGTCCACCGGATTCCCCCGCAGCGACTCCTCGGTGTCCATCGACAGCAGGTTGCGGAACAGCATCGCGGTCGGCCGTAGCAGCGGCTCACCCAGCGACATCACCGGGAACTCGACCGGGAACCCGCCGGCCTGCCAGACCCCCCGCTTGACCGCCTCGGCGACCCGGCGCAGGTGTGCGTTGCACGGGGTCAGCTCGGACCAGGTGTTGCAGATGCCGATCACCGGCCGGCCGTCGAACACCTCGGGCGAGAAGCCCTGGTTGCGCATCCAGGACCGGTGGATGAACCCGTTGCGTCCCTGCTCGGCGAACCACTGGTGACTGCGTAGCTGCGTCATGCCGAATCCCATCCCACGCCGGAAACCTCCGATGTCCGACGCTAGCGGTATCCGTCGGATCCGGCGAGGGGCGGTGACCGCCGGGTACGCCGAGGGCCACCCACCGCGGTCACTGCCGCTGCGGATGGCCCTCGATCTGCCTACTTGAGTTTCGTCAGGGTCTTCCTGCCCGCGTCCTCCACGACCTGCCGGACCTTCTCGATCTGGTCGGAGGACCAGGAGCTCTGATCGCCGTGGGTGACCATGGACGAGACCTTCAGGAGCAGGTTGCCGTCCAGGATGTACAGCTCGACGCGGACCACGTCGTCGGAGGAACCGGACGACGACGTCTGGTAGTCGTACGCCTTCTGCCCGATGCTGGCTTCCTTGACCGTGCCGTCCTTGGCCGTGCTCGAGGCTTCGTCGTCGTGGTGATAGTCGTAGCCGTCGGACGCGGCGCCGTCGCTGGTGTAGAAGCTGACGGCCATCGAGACGAGCGCGTTGTCACTGGAGTAGTCACCGAACGTCTGCGCGGCGACGAGCAGCTTCTGGTCGCCGATGTCCGAGCTGTTCTCGGCCGGCTTGACGGTGGGCTTGCCGTACGCGTCCTCGAACGGGGTCCAGTCGACGTGGTCGGCGATGGTGCTCGGCGCGGTGTACTCGCCGCCGGGCGCGGTCGGGCTCGACGAGTCGCTCGGCGCGGCGGAACTGCTGCTCGACGGAGCGGCGGAGCTCGCGACGTTCGTGGAGTGCTGATCGTCCTTCGAGCTGCTGGTGGCCACCAGTACGCCGATCACCACGAGCACCACGAGGATCAGTGCGCCACCACCGACGAGACCGCCGATGAGCAGACCCTTGTTGCCGCCGCCGGAACCGCCACCCGGAGGCGGGTAGCCCGGACCCATCGGCGCGTAGCCCGGTCCGCCCGGCTGGTATCCGGGGCCGCCGGGCGGGTAGCCGGGAGGGCCGGACTGCGGGTAGCCGGGGGCGGACTGCGGGTAGCCCGGGCCGCTGGCCTGGCCCTGGTAGTCGACCGGCGGGGCGTACGGGTCGCCGCCCGGGTAGCCGCCGCCGGACGCCGGCACGCCGGAGTACGGCGCGTTCGGCTGCCCGGTGGGATAGCCGGCGGGGTCTGCCTGCGGCTGCCACGCCTGCTGGTCGGGCGACTGCCACGCCTGCTGGTCGGGGGCGCCGTAGTTGGGCTGCGGCGGGCCGGGCTGACCAGGCTGAGGCTGGCCGTAACCGGGCTGGCTGTAGTCGGGCTGACCGTAGCCGGACTGGCCGTACCCGGCGTTGGGGTCGTACGGGGGCTGCGTCACGGCGGTACCTGAACTTTCCGGGGAGAGGAACCCAGCATGAGGCTAATAGGCCGTCGCCAGCGCTGGCGGCATCACAATACCGGCCTGCCTGCTGCTGCGGTGTGCACCGGACGCTGCGACGTGCACGCCGAAAGGTCGGGAGTTGTCACCCGAAAAGGGGAAACTGGCGGTCCACCGGCGTGAGGATCTGGCGCTCCTCCCGGCACAGCGGAACCCGACCGGTGCCCTTGAGTGCATAGTCCCCGTCGGTCCAGTTGGGCCGCAGTACGCCGGCACCCAGCAGCCCGTCGAGGGTGCGGCGCACCAGGGCCAGCGGCACCGGATCGGGTTCGGGCGCCTCCGGCAGGTCGACGGAGAGGTCCAGTGCGTGTACGGCGGCCTCGACCGCGAAGGTGGCCAGCAGGTCGGGCAGGGTGAGTATGTGGTCCTGGGTGGACAGCCGGCTGTCCGCAGCGGTGCTGCGGGCCGCCCGTACGGCCGCACCGGAGGTCTCCTCCCACAGCTGGATCACGGTACGGGGCCGGAACGCGGACGCTGCGACGCGTACGGCCCGGGCATGCTCCCCGTGCAGCGGGCGGGGCCCACCGGAGAAACCGCGCCAGTAGGTCACGTAGTCGGTGTCGGCCAGCCGGTCGTCCGGGGTGGCGAGGGCGATCAGGGCGCGCTGGCCGTCGAGCAGTACGTGGTAGAGGACGTCGATCACGGCCCAGCCGGTGCACCGGCTCGGCCGGAGCAGTTCGAGGTCGGAGAGGCTCGTGACGATGCTGGTGATCTGCCGGTATGCGGCGGTCATCGCCTCCAGCCCTTGCTCGCGGGTGACCGCGGTGGGGTCGGCGGCCCGTACCGGCCGGTCGGCGGTTGCCGGGGCGCATTCCGCGTCGTTGTCGACGAGATTTGCGCCGACGAGATCTGCGCCGACGAGATCTGCCTCGACGAGGTCAGCGGAGGCGGCGGGTGCCCTGTCGTTCAGCAGCTGGTGTCTTCTGACATGCATGGTTTCGACCTGGCCCCAATGACGGTAGTGACCGATAATACCCTTAAGAGCAGAAAATTCCGCGACTACACCCGCACACTGGCACGAACCACCACGCGTTGGTGTCGCCGTGATGACACTCCGCTGTGACAATGTTGTCGGGGCAGGCAGCCTATCGTCCAAGTGCGACGGTCGGCGGCCGCTCAGAGCCGCGGATGCGTCATCAACTCGCCAGAGTTGCTCTATGTCATGAGGGTTTTATGCGAATTTTCCGATATCGACGTTGTTTTCAACTGGAAACACGGCGCGTTGCGTGGCGTGTGCGTTGTCGTCCCGATAGTCCATCGGGCACCCTTGAGCCGTGACGACGCAGGGGGGTACCGGCGTCGCGCCAGCCGGAGATCATGATTCCGTCCGGAACAGCCGACACGCTGCTCCGGACACCGAGCCGTCGGCGGCGGGCCCGGAGACGACCAGGCCCGCGCACCGGGCGGAGCCTCCGGAGCTGGCGCTGTCCGCCGGGCCCGGAGACCAGCAACAACCAGCACCGCGCCGGACCGCGGCGAGCAGCGGCGGCCGGCATCTCGCCCTGCCCACGCCCGGTGACCCAGCGGCGCTCGGTACGGTGCTGCGCCGGTTGCGCGAGCTCCTCGCCGAATGCCGCTTCGGGCTGGCCACCGCCGGCGCCCGTACCGCTCGACGCACCGCCCGCCAACTGGCCAGCCAGCTCGACGACTACCTGAGGCCGCGGCTCGACCAGCTGAACGGACCGCTGCTGATGGTGGTCTGCGGACCCACCGGTGCAGGCAAGTCGACGCTGGTCAACAGCCTCGTACAGGCACCGGTCAGCCAGGCCGGCGCGCTGCGCCCCACCACCCGTGCACCCGTCCTGGTGGCCAACCCGGCAGACGCCTCCTGGTTCACCCGCTACTACCTGCTGCCCACCTTCGCGCGGACCTCCGGCTCCCCCGAGGAGGGCCGCCACCTCCAGGTGATCGCCGCGCCCGCGCTACCCCCCGGCCTGGCGCTGCTGGACGCACCCGACATCGACTCGGTGGCCGCGGACAACCGCGATCTGGCCGCCGAACTGATGGGCGCCGCGGACCTCTGGCTGTTCGTCACCACAGCCAACCGGTACGCCGACGAGGCGCCCTGGACGGCGCTGCGGTCCGCCCGGGAACGCGGCACCCAACTGGCACTCGTACTCGACCGGATACCGGACCGGGCCGATGTGGTCCGCCGCCATCTGACCCAGATGCTGTTCGAGGAGGAACTCGACGAGTCCCCGGTGTTCGAGCTGCCCGAGTCGCCACTGGACTCCGACGGCCTGCTGCCCGAGGACGTCGTGGCACCCCTCCGGGACTGGTTCGAGCAACTGGTCGGTGACGTGACACTGCGCAGCGCGCTCGCCCGGCAGACCCTCGACGGCGCTATCGCTGCGCTGCCGGGCCGGCTGGGACTGCTCGCCGACGAGTCCGGGGAGCAGCACCGGTACGCGGAGCGGCTGCGGGCCATGGTCCGTTCCGCACACCGCGCGGCGACCTCGGCCGGTGAGGACGCGATCCAGCACGGTGGCCTGCTCGCCGGCGAACTACGGGCACGCTGGGACGAACTGGTCGCCGGTGGCGAACTGCTGCGGGCCGTGGGTGCCCGTTCCGGTCGGTTCCGCGACCACCTCAGCCTGTCCCGCAGCAACCGGTCCGTGCCCGGCCGCGAGGTCGTACCGGTTGTCGAGACGGCGCTCACCGCGTTGCTGCGGGAGACCCTCACCGATGCGGCCCGGCGCACCGACGACGGCTGGCGCGAGATGTCGGCGGGTGCCGCGCTGCTGGACGACGTCGGGACCGACGGGTCCGACCCGGAGAAGATCGTCACCGACTGGGTGGCGGGCCTGCTCGATCTGGTACGCGACGACAGCGGGCAGCGCTCGGTGTCCCGGCAGACCCCGTACACGCTGCACGCGGTGCGGCTGCTGGTCCTGGTGGCGGTGCTGATCGCGCCGGCCCGCGCCGAGGCCACCGGTACCGAACGGGACATGATCGACACGGTGCTGGCCGATCCGGTGGTCCGCCGGATCGGCGACGCGGCCCGAAAGGACCTGTTGGAGCGCTTCCGCCAGCTGGCCGATGCACAGCGCCGACGCTACGAGACCGCGCTCAACCGGGTCGCCTCGGAGAGTTCCGCTGCCGGTGCGCTCCGGGAGATCGCCGCCGCCATACCGCTTGCACATGCGGATGCGGCGCTGGTGACCGAATGGCGGCTCATGCCGCCGGCGTACCCGGAGCCCGAGCCGGTCGAGCCACCCGGAGCCGATCTCGGTCCGCTGATCCCCGCGCAACTGATCAGCGGTCCCGCGCTCACCGGGGACCTGGGGGCGCTCTTCCACCCGGGGCGGGTACGCGAGCCGGAGCCGGTCCCGACGGATGAGCCACCGTTCGCCGGTCCCGGTCCCGAGCTCGTGACTGCCGACACCGAACTTGCCGGCGCGGAGCCGACCGCCCACGGGCTGGACGGCACGACCGGACGGCTCCGACTGGACGGCACCGCACTGGACGGCTCCGAGCTGGACGGCACCGCACCTGACAGTCTCGTCACGGACGACACCGGGTCCGATCGTGCCGTCGCGGACGAGCCCGTCACAGACGAGCCCGAACCGGACGAGCCCGTCACAGACGAGCTCGAACCGGACGAGCCCGGGTTGGTCGAGTCCGGGCCGGATTCGGACCCCGGCCCGTCGTCGGCCGGAGCGGACCCGGCGATCGGAGCGGACGCAGCGATCGGAGCGGACGCAGCGATCGGAGCGGACGCAGCGATCGATCCGGACGTTCTTCCGGCACAGCGCGATGACGCGGTACTGGGCGGCGAGGATGCCACACGCGGAAGCATCGCGGATGCGCACGAGGTCGGCCCGAGCATGGCCGGTCCCGAGAACGCCGACGCTGGGCCGGTGACCGGGGAGATACGGGCCGGGGCTGAGTCCTTGGACGGCGAGCCACTCGACGTCGGACCGGATGCACTCGTACCGGAGGAGACGGTGCCGGCGGGCACGGCCGAACCCGGGGGAGAGCCGCTCGACAATGGGCCGGTGGCGTCCGGGGCCGAACCGGTCGGGTCAGAACAACCCGATGACCTGCCGACCGATGATCTCCCGCTCGACGACGACCTCGACGGTGCTGAGCCGGTCGACGGTGCTGAGCCGGTCAACGGCGCCGAGCCGGTCGACGGGACGGTCGACGGTGCCGAGCTGGTCGACGACGCCGGATCGGGGGACAGCGGCTCGCCATCGGACGCCATGTCCATGGACACTGAATCCGTCGACAACGCCGCCGTCGACCTTGAGCCCGACGGCGCCGACCCGGTCGACCTTGAGCCCGACGGCGCCGAGCTGGACGACCTTCAGGACAGCGCTGACCCGATCGGGTCTGAACCGGCCGGGTCCGGGCCTGCGGTCGACCCGGACCGGGCCGATGTCGAGCAGGACACCCAGCAGGATGGGGCAGTCCAGCAGGACGTGCCCGGTCCAGTACAGGCCGGGGAGGCCCCGTCACCCGGTGCGGACAGCGAATCCGGCCCCGCCCGGCCGTCGCACGAAACGGAGTGACCAGGTGACCGAGCGGACCGAACCGTTCCTGACCACAGCAACCACAGCATCAGAGCTGTCCGCCCCGCGCCGGACCCTCCGGCAGGCTGCGTCGACCGGTACGCCGGGGGTGGCCGCGGCAGGTCTGCCGACCGCCCGGGGCAGATCCCGCCGGGAACGGCGACTCAATGCCGCTGCTGCCACCGACGGTCTGCAGGAGCGGCTCACCGCGCTGGGACGTCTGGTCGCCGAGCTGGAGGACAGGGTCCCGGCCAAGCGGCTGGCCCCGGCCCGTGACCTGGTCGGGCGGGCCGGCCAACGGTTGGAGCTGTCCGGCCGGCACACCGTCGTCGCGCTGGCCGGTACCACGGGTAGCGGTAAGTCGACCCTGTTCAACGCGCTGTCCGGGCTGGATCTGTCCCGGGCCGGGGCACGCCGGCCGACGACCAGCGAGGTGCACGCCTGTGTCTGGGACCCGGACGGTGCCGACGAACTGCTCTCCTGGCTGGCGGTGCCGGCGCGGCGCCGTACCGCCCGGGAAAGTGCCCTCGACGGCGAGGACCAGGCCGCGCTGCGGGGTCTGGTACTGCTGGACATGCCGGACTTCGACTCGATCGACGAGGCACACCGGCACGAGGTGGACCGGCTGGTCGGCGTCGTGGACATGATCATCTGGGTGCTGGACCCACAGAAGTACGCGGACCGTACGGTGCACGAACGGCTGCGCTCGCTGGGCGTACGGCAGACCGCGACCGCAGTGGTGCTGAACCAGACGGACCGGCTGCAACCTCCCGACGTCGAGCGCTGCTCGGACGACCTGCGTCGTCTGCTGACCGAGGACGGCTTGTCGGCCCGCTCCCTGCACCTCACGTCGGCGCGCACCGGTGCCGGGGTGGCGGAACTGCGTACGGTGCTGGCCGGCGCGGTGTCCGACCGGCAGGCCGCGGTACGCCGGCTGACCTCCGACCTGAACAGCGTCACCGCAGGGCTGGCGGACCTGACCGGTCCGGAGATCGACGTCGCGCGGGCCGCGCCGGTGGAGCCGTTGGCCGCCGCGTTGTCCGAGCTGGCCGGGGTGCCGGGCCTGGTGGACGGCTCGTCCCGGGACTACCGGCGGCGCGGGCGGCGGGCGACCGCATGGCTGTTCGTCCGGTGGGCTCTGCGTGGCCGGGACCCGAAGCGGCGGCTGGAGCAGGAACGGTACGACCTGGACTGGTTGGACGGGAAGCGGGAGACGTCGGCGCGCCGTAAGCCGCCGACGCGTACCCCGTCGCCGACCCGCACCGGACTGACCGATCAGCTGCGCCGCTACCTCGACACGGCGGTGGCCGGGCTGCCCGACCCGTGGCCGGGCGCGGCGCGTTCCGCGGTGGCCGACCACACCGGTGAGCTGGCCGATCGGTTGGCGAAGATCCCGGCGCGCGCCGCGGACCGGCCACGGCCAGGCTGGTGGGTCCGGATGACGGTGCTCCAGTGGCTCTTCGGTGCGTGTGCGGTGGGTGGTCTGGTCTGGCTGGTCGCGGCGGCGTTGGCCGGTCCGATCGGGTACCGGGCGGTGCCGCTGCCTGCTCTCGGACCGTTGCCCGTGGCGGTGTACCTGCTGGCCGGAGGGGTACTGCTGGGTGTTGTAGCGGCACTCGTATGCCTGCCCGTGGTGAACGCGGCGGCGGTGGAGCACCGTCGTCGACTGGACGAGGAGCTACGCGCGGAGGTCACCGGTTCGGTCCGCACCCTGGTGGTGGATCCGGTACGGGCCGAGCTGGGTGCCTACGAGCAGGTCCGGGTCGCCGCCGGTGAGCTGGGTTAGCCGCCGGACCTGGCCCGGTCCGGTGGCACGTACGCTCGGGGGATGCCATCATCGCGCGGTCCAGGCGGCGGTCGGAACACGCGGCCGGCCGCGAAGGGGCGGCGGCGCGGCATGACCCGTGACACGACCCCGGAGCCGGAGGCACCAGTGACGCATCCCAAGGCGGAGTTCTTCGAACCGATCTTGGCGGCCTGTGCGCCGATCGCCGCGCTGGATGTGGCGTTGGATGCCGAGCTGGCGGTGTCCGCACTGTTGGGCGGCGCGTACGCGGCGGCCGACGAGGGCCGGGACGCAGCGGTCGGGCGGTTCGCCGACGACCTGGTCGCGGTGCTGTCCGTAGGTCGGACAGATGCGCTGACCGGTGCGCTGCTGGCCGGGCTGGCCGGGGTGGCGCCGCAGGGACCGGCCGGTCGGGCCGCGGCAGCGCTCGCCGAGGTGTCGGAGCGCGGTGGGGTCCGGCCGATCTGGAGTGACGCCGTCGGTCAGGTCCGCTGCACCGGCAGCTGGGCGATGAGTGACGTGTTCGGTGATCAGACCGAGTACATCCTCACGTTCGAGTACGTCGAGGAGAAGCTGGGCGGCGTCCCGCACGCGGTCTGCGTACTGGTCGACTTCAACCTGGGCATGGTGAAGGACTGCTGGACGACGCTGGACCCGGAGGCGGTACTGGCCGACTGCCGGCGTAGCGCGGCGACCGACGACGACCTGCTGCTCGCGGAGGTGTCCCCGGGCACCGTACGCAGCACGGTGACCCAACTCTTCGCCGCGACCGACGCGCTCGCCGAACTGCCGGCGGCGCAGGGCCTGTCCGAGGAACGCTGCGTCGTACTGGCCCGACTGTTCACGCTGCCGGAGACGGCCGGTGCGGACACCTCCGCAGCAGCCGCGGACACGTTGGCCGCCGACTTCCTGGGGTCCCCGGAGGGCGCGGTCGAGGGTGTGGACGACGGGGTGGTCGAGGCCTGCGCCCGGCTGATCGTCGAGTACTCCATCGCGGAGAACAGGATCGATCCGCTGCGCTGGAGCCCGACCACGGTCGAGACGTTCCTGACCGACTGGGCGCCCCGGTCCGCGGTGATCGACGAGGAGTCCGTACGCGGCCTGCCGGCGGTCCTGGCGGCGTTCGTCACGTGGGCCGGGCGGCGGTCCGGTCGACCGGACCGCGCGGTACAGGCGACCCAGGAGGCGGTGACCGCGCACATCGTGACGTTCGCCGAGGCGATGTTCGGCGCCGACACGGAACAGAGCACCGCCGCGCAGTTGGCCCGTCAGCTGATCGCGGAGGGTGTCGATCCGACGGACGACACGGCGGTACGCGCCTGGCTGGACGCCCGGATGCGCCCGCCGTCCTGATCCGGAGCGTGGCTGCACCTGGCTCCATCGCGAGGTTCGGGCCCCGGTGATGTCAGTGCCCCGGTGCCCACAGTCGGTGCAGGTCGAGAAGGCGTGATCTGGCCGGCTGCGACGGTCGTGAGTCGACCCGCGTCCGCGTGCCGGGTGCGGACGGCCTGCCTTCCCTGGCCTCCGGCGTCGGCTCGACCTTGGGCGGCTCGACCCTGGGTGGGGTGGCCCCCGGCAGGTGTGTCCCGGGTGCAGGTTCGCCGGGCGAGCGGGTACCCGGAGCCGGGTGCAGCGGAGTGGACTCCTCGGGCTGGCCCGTACCGGCCTGTCCGGGGTCGGTCTGGCCGGGGTCGGATTGGCCGGGGTCGGATTGGCCGGGATGGCACCGGCCGGTTCCCGGTTCCGCGGGCTCGCCGGTGCCACCAGGCAACGGCACGTTCAGCGGCGGAAGGTGCGGCTCCGGTACGAGCGCCGGCGCCAGACACATACCGAACACCTGCGCCGCGCAGGTGACGCCCTCGGGGTCGCGCGGCCCGGTCGGTGGGCCACCGACCGGAGGCCGGTGGTGCACCGGCGGGTCGGCGGATCCGGGCCTGCCGGTCGGCCGGCCGGGTACCCGTGCGTGCCCCGGGCTGATCGGATGATGCCGTCGTGCGACGGCGGGTTGCGGCCGTACGGCGGGCGCCGGAGGGGCCTGCCCTGCCCCGGGTCGGCTGGTCCCGTTGCCGGCCGACTGGCCACCGTACCTTCCGGGATCCGGTACGACGACGGGCGCCGGGTCCGGGTCCGGTGCGGCCAGGAACGGGCTGGTCCGGGTTTCGGTGGTGCTGCGTAGCCGGTCTGTCCCGGCGACCACGAGCACGCTGCATGCGGTCAGGGTGAGGGCGGCAAGGCTGGCCAGTACCAGCGTCACCCGGCGTCCTGGTTCCGTGGTCGTCCGGCGGCCGTGTCGTGACCGCCGGAGCTGTTCCGGGCAGTGTGCGGCGAGGTGCCGTAACAGGTCCGAGACAGGGCGAACTAGGGGGGTGACGCTGATCCGGAATCCGGTGGCGCGGCATAACTGCGGCGCCTCGGTCGGCTCAGCCACGTGAGTGAGCGTAGACCTGTGGTGGTAGTTACCGGGAGGCCCCATCGGATGACGTTCAGCTCGGCTGACCCTGGGAGTGGCGACTGTCACCCGTGTCATGGCTGTCTCCCTTCGCGCCACCCGGTGCTTCTGTCGCTATTGACGGCATCTGTCCGGGCGAGGACGCCGGTACCGGTGAGATGTCAGATCTCGCGCGGTTTCTGCGCTCTGCGGTGATGGCCGGTCCGCTGCGACGTACCGACGTGGTGGGTGCCGTGTGTCGGAGATGCGGTAAATCTGAAGCCATTGTTGCACTTAGTCGAGCATCTGTATACAGACAGCAACAGTCCGATAGGCGACCATGGGACATTCACGGACAACACGGGGTGGTGCCCGGGAAGGCCGTTGCGTACCTGAACGCTGGTAAATCGGGTTACGGTCACGTAGGTTCCCGGTGGACCCCTGGGGGTCTGTCAACGTGACCCACACCGCGGGATGAGCAGGCTGTCGCCGGCTGCGCCGGGCCCGTCGGAACCTCTACCATGACCCCGAACGACCTGTGGTGGTGGTCACGGCTTCTGCCATGCTGGAAGGCAATCGGCAACGGGGCCGACCGCCGCGCACCCTCGCGGCCCGGTCCCCGCGCCGAAAAACTCCCGCTGGGCGAACCCCCAACCGGGGTCCGCGCAGCATGACGGACACGTCGCTGGCGCGGTAACCCCGCCCGGCGGCACAGCGGAGGGAGAGGGATCGGACATGGGCGAAAAACCCTCGACGAAAGCCCGGTCCCGTGGCCGGGCGACACGCCCGGCCACGGAGAACAAGGCCCCGGCGCGCACAGCGGCGGTGAGTGAGGACGCGGGGTCTCATCGGGCCGACGAGGTGGCTCTGGCAGGGCACACCCAGGAACCCGAGTTGGTGCAACTGCTCAACGCCGACGGAGAACGGGTCGAACACCCGGAATACTCGGTCGACTTCACCGACGACGAGTACCGCGGGCTCTACCGGGACCTGACGATCGTGCGGCGACTGGACGCCGAGTCCACCGCGCTGCAGCGGCAGGGGCATCTGGCCATCTGGGCCAGCCTGGAAGGTCAGGAGGCGGCGCAGGTCGGTTCCGGACGGGCCCTGCGTAAGCAGGACATGGCCTTCCCCACCTACCGCGAGCACGGTGTGCTGTGGTGCCGGGGAGTGGACCCGACCAGCCCGCACGGCCTGTTCGCCGGTGCCGACCACGGCAGCTGGAACCCGTACGAGCACAACTTCGGCCTGTACACGCTGGTGATCGGTGCGCAGACGCTGCACGCCGTCGGCTACGCGATGGGCGTCAACTTCGACGGCAAGGTCGGCACCGACGACGGCGAAGCGGCCATCGTCTACTTCGGCGACGGCGCCAGCAGCCAGGGTGACGTACACGAGGCCTGCGTCTTCGCCGGCGTCTACCACGCGCCGGTGGTGTTCTTCTGCCAGAACAACCAGTACGCGATCTCCGAGCCGGTCGAGCGGCAGACCCGTACCCCGATCTACAAGCGGGCCGCGGGCTACGGCTTCCCCGGTGTCCAGGTGGACGGCAACGACGTACTGGCCTGCTACGCGGTGACCCGCCAGGCGCTCGACGCGGCCCGACACGGTCAGGGCCCGACGTTCATCGAGGCATACACCTACCGGATGGGCCCGCACACCACCACCGACGACCCGACCCGGTACCGGGTGTCCAGTGAGGTCGAGTCGTGGAAGGCACGCGACCCGATCGCCCGGCTGCGTACCTTCCTGGTCAAGCAGAAGATCGCCGACGACGAGTTCTTCGCGGCGGTCGACGCGGACGCGGACCACCTCGTCGGCCGGATGCGCGACCAGGTGATCAACGCGCCGGACGGTCCGTCCGACGCCTTCTTCGACCACGTCTACGCCGGCGACGCGCCGCTGCAGGACGCCGAACGCAAGTGGTTCCACGAGTACCAGGCAAGTTTCGCGGCGGAGGCGCACTGATGGCCCAGCAGACAGCGATGACAGGTGTACAGACCCTGACCATCGGCAAGGCGTTGAACCTCGGCATGCGTCGCGCGCTGGAGGAGGACCCGAAGGTCCTGGTGATGGGTGAGGACGTCGGCCGGCTCGGCGGCGTCTTCCGGATCACCGACGGCCTGCAGAAGGACTTCGGGGAGCACCGGGTGCTCGACTCGCCGCTGGCCGAGTCCGGCATCATCGGCACGGCGATCGGCCTGGCGATCCGGGGTTACCGGCCGATCTGCGAGATGCAGTTCGACGGCTTCTCGTACCCGGCCTTCGACCAGGTGACCAACCAGCTGGCGAAGATGCACTACCGGTCCCGCGGCAAGATCACCCTGCCGGTGGTGATCCGGATCCCGTACGGCGGTGGCATCGGCTCGGTGGAGCACCACTCCGACTCCCCGGAGACCTACTACGCCCACACCCCGGGCCTGAAGGTCGTCTCGCCGGCGTCGCCGGTCGACGCGTACTTCATGATCCAGCAGGCGATCCGCGGCGAGGACCCGGTGATCTTCCTGGAGCCGAAGCGGCGTTACCTGCAGAAGGGCGAGAAGGGCGAGGTCGATCTCGACGCCGCGGTCTCCTCGGCCTACCCGCTGTTCGCCTCCAAGGTGCTGCGCGAGGGCACCGACGCGACCGTGGTCGGCTACGGCCCGATGGTGCGCGTCATGCTGGACAGCGCCCAGGTGGCGGCGGAGGACGGTCGGTCGCTGGAGGTCGTCGACCTGCGGTCGATCTCACCGCTGGACCTCGACCCGGTGTACGAGTCGGTACGTCGTACCGGTCGGCTGGTGGTGGTGCACGAGGCGCCGACGAACCTCGGCCTGGGCGCCGAGATCGCGGCCCGGGTGACCAGCGAGTGCTTCTACTCGCTGGAGGCTCCGGTGCAGCGGGTGGGCGGTTTCAACACGCCGTACCCGGCCTCGAAGATGGAGGAGCACTTCCTGCCGGACCTCGACCGGGTACTCGACGCCGTCGACCGTACCTTCACGTACTAGGAGCCGCCGATGTCGCGCGTGAAGCAGTTCCAGCTGCCCGACCTCGGCGAGGGCCTCACCGAGGGTGAGATTCTCAAGTGGTTCGTGGCGCCGGGTGACACGGTCACCCTCAACCAGCCGATCGTGGAGGTCGAGACGGCCAAGGCGGCGGTGGAGATTCCGTCGCCGTACGCCGGGGTGATCACCAGGATCCACCACCAGGAGGGCGAGACGGTCGACGTCGGTTCGACGATCCTGTCGTACGACACCGACCCCTCGGCCGGTCCGTTGCCGGCGGACGGCGACGCCGGTGCCGACGCTGGCGCGGCGCCGAGCCGGAGGAGTCCACCGCCGTACTGGTCGGTCGCGGCGCCAAGGAGGTCACGGCGAAGCGGCGTACCCGCAAGCCGGTGAACGGTGCCGTGGCGCCCGCCGCCCCGGCAGCGCCTCCGCCGCCGGCCGCACCCCCGCCGCCGCCGGTCCAGGCCGCACCCCCGGCTCCGGCGCCCGCGCCGGTTCCACCGGTTCCGCTGCCGAAGCCGGTGGGCACCAACGGTCACCGGGTCCTGGCGAAACCGCCGGTACGCAAGCTCGCCAAGGACCTTGCGGTCGATCTGAGCACCCTGACACCGACCGGGCCGAACGGCTCGATCAGCCGGGACGACGTACTTGCGGCGCAGGCCGCGGCGGCGACCCCGGCGGCGGCCACCGGCGCTCCGGCGGCCCCGGCCAGCCGGCCGGTCTTCGGGCCGGACCGCGAGCAGCGGATCCCGATCAAGGGGGTCCGCAAGCTGACTGCGGCGAACATGGTGGCGAGCGCGTTCACCGCGCCGCACGTCACCGAGTTCCTCACCGTCGACGCGACCCGGACGGTACGGGCCGTGGAGCGGTTGAAGAGCATGCGGGGCTGGCGCGACGTGCGGGTCTCGCCGCTGTTGTTGCTGGCCAAGGCCGTGCTGCTGGCCGTACGGCGGCACCCGATGGTCAACTCCAGCTGGGATGCCGACCGCGGTGAGATCGTGGTCAAGGAGTACGTCAACCTGGGCGTCGCGGCGGCCACCGAGCGCGGTCTGATCGTGCCGAACATCGCCGACGCGGGTCGGTTGTCCATGCGCGAGCTTGCGGATGCGATGACCGACCTGGTGGAGACCGCCAAGGCGGGTCGTACGTCACCGGCCGCGATGCAGGGCGGCACGTTCACGATCACCAATGTGGGCGTGTTCGGGGTGGACACCGGTACGCCGATCCTGCCGCCGGGTGAGGCCGCGATCCTGGCCTTCGGCGCGATCCGGGACCAGCCGTGGGTACACAAGGGCAAGGTCAAGGCGCGCAAGGTCACCACGCTGGGGTTGTCGTTCGACCACCGCATCGTGGACGGCGAGCTGGGTTCGCGGTTCCTGGCCGACATCGGCCAGTTCCTGACCGATCCCGAGGCGACGCTGCTGGCCTGGGACTAGTCCTTCCGGACCACGAGAAGTGGCCGCGACCCGATCCGGGTCGCGGCCACTTCTCTGTTCTCCGGAGGTGCGCCGGCCACCCGCCGGCCATCGACAGGTGGCCGCAGTCACTAAGGTTTCATCCACGATTTGCCGAAGGATCAAAGGGATGTGCGCGGCCTCACCGAAGATTATGTGGACGGGAAACGGTCAGGTGCGTTCTAATGGAGAGGCAGGCGACGAGGACCGGCCAGAGTGCGTAAGGCACTCAGAGCAGGGGCCGGGCCCGAGTCGCCGGGCACCACAGCAGCACCGACGAGACGCGAGGCGTAGACGATGACCTTCCTGCAGAAGTACCGCGACCGGCGCAACCACAACCGGCGGGCCCGCGCCATCGAGCGCGCCCTGGACCGCTGCCCGTCGCGGGCGATGCGCGACGAACTGCTCAACATCTCCAGCCGCTACTGAGCCATCCCGCCGTGGCGGCAGCCGACAACCGGGTGCGCCCTCGGGCGCACCCCGGCAGGCCGGGCCGCTGGACTCCGCCGGGTACCGTGATGCTGCCGCGTCCGCCCAGGACGTGGGCCGGAGTGTCGGGCGCGAAGGCCCGATCGCGGTGGAGGAGGCGGGATGAGCTCCGACGGCGGCACGTCGCCGGGCCGACAGCAGGACCCGGCCACTGCGACACCTGACGACCGCATCTCGGGTGAACGTGCCCCCGAGGGCAGCGTCCCCCACGAGCGGATTGCTCCCGATCCTGCTGGTCCTGTGGCCGGCGATCGTGACGCCGCCGGTCCGGAAGCCGCCGCGCAGCCGCCGGCCGGGCCGGACGACGATCAGGACGACGAGCCGCCGCGCCGGCTCGGCCCGTTCCCGCCGGCCGGGCCTGTACCCCCACCCCCGGGCCCGGTGCTGAACCAGCCCTCGGCCCCACCACCCCCACCGGCGCGGCCCGGACCGTTTCCGCCACAGATGGCCTCCGGGCCGTACCCGCCGCCGGCATTCGGTCCGCCGGTCCCGTCCTGCCCGCCCGGCTCACATCCGGTCGGATGGCAGCCCGGACCCCAGCAACCGGCGCCGGGTCAGCCACCCGGACCGCCATTGCCGCAGCCCGACCCACCTGGCCCGTCCGGCCCGCACACCGGCCAGTTTCCGGTGATCAGCGGTGGACCGATGCCGGCCGGCCCGATGCCCGGCGGTCCTGCCCCGTACTACCCGGGTACGCAGCCAACCGCACCACGGCGTCGCCGTACCGGCCTGATCGTGGCGATCGTGCTGGCCTGTTTGGTGCTGGCGGGTGCCGGGGTGGGTGCGGTGCAGGTGTTCGGTGGCCACGGCACGCAGTACCCGGTCGGTTCGTGCGTCACTCAGCACGGCGACCGCGCCGAGACCGCCTCCTGTGGCACCACCGGCGCGTACCGGGTCACCCGAGTGGTATCGGACCGGGCGAAATGCCCCGACCCGTCCGGCCCGGCGATCGAACTCGACGGCGTCGACGGCGACCCGGTCCGCTGCCTGGAGCTCGTCAAGCACTAGCCGACAACCACACTCCCATACGGTGCCGCACGGCGCCTGTTATGGACGTGTTGTGGCTCTGGCGAACATCGTCAGCGATAGACCGCAGGGTCGTGATGAAGGGTGCCCGCCAATGGCTTTCCGTCCTCTCCCTCCGCGCCAGCCTTAGCCATTTTCCTCGAATGGTCGCTAAGCCCCTTTGTCGAAGGTGCATTCCGGGAAAATACCTCTACGGCTGCGGTGAAAGGTGCATTTTCCCCGTCCTGTCGAAGGGTGCATTCCGGGAAAATACCTCTACGGCTGCGGTGAAAGGTGCATTTTCCCCGAAAGTCCGATAGATTTTTTTTTTTTTTTTTTTTTTTTTTTTAAATTCGGGCGAAACTACCCTTTCGGGGAAAATGTTCGGTGGTGGTGAGTGCGGATCGTGGCTGCGGTTGATTTCCGCCACGCGCCGAACGGGGCGAACAGCGCTGGTACGGACCGAGCAGTGCTCAAGGTCCGCCCGCAACCCGCTTCTACCACCGCACCCCACACCCACCCCCCCCCACCCCCCCCCCCCCCCCCCCCCCCCGCCTGTACGCCGAGCAGTGCTCAGTCCGCGGCAATGGACGCTGAACCGCGCGTTTCTACCGAGATTCGAGCGCTGACTGCCCACTACCCCGGACCTTGACCAGCCCAACACCACCTGCCTGAACATCGCTGCCCGCCAACGCCATGATCAACGGCAGCAGAGCGGCGCGGGGCGCATGATCAACGCGTCGAAAGCGCGCCCGTGGAACGGCGCAGAGTACGGCGCGGCGTCCGGTGAGGGCGGCGGGATCCTGGCAGGCTGCCGGAATGGCAGCGAGTACGCGGACGTTGGCGGTGCTGCGGCACGCCAAGGCGGACCTGGCCCGAGGGTGTGCCCGACGTCGAGCGACCGCTGGCCGAGCGCGGCCGGCGCGACGCCGCCGCGCTGGGCCGCTGGCTGCCCGACCACCTTCCCGGCCTCGATCTCGTACTCTGCTCGTCCGCGACCCGGGCCCGGCAGACCTGGCAGCTCGCCGCCGACGAACTGACCGAACCGCCGCCGGACGCCCGCGAACCTCGGCTGTACGCCGGCGCCGGCTGCACGACTCCTGGAACTCGCCCGCGCCCTGCCGCCCACGCTCACGACCGCGATGCTGGTCGGCCACAACCCCGGCCTCGCGGAGTTCGTCGGGCTGCTCACCGGCGGCTGGCACGAGCTGAAGACCTGCACCGTCGCGGTACTGGAGCTCGACGGCAACTGGTCCGACCTGGCCGAGGTGGGCGCCCGGCTGGCGTCGCTGGACACCGTACGGGCCGGGTAGGGCATGGACGACCTGGTACGGATGCTGGACCTGCGCCCGCACCCGGAGGGCGGCTGGTACACCGAGACGTGGCGGGCCGGCCCGTCCTCCACCCCGCCCGGCTACCCGGGCGAGCGCGCCGCCGCCACCGGCATCTACTTCCTGCTGCGGCCGGGCGAGGAGTCGCGGTGGCACACCGTACGGTCCGACGAACTGTGGCTGTGGCACCGCGGCGGCCCGCTGGCCCTCACCCTCGGCGGCAACGGCACCGAACCGGCGGCGGCTGAGACCGTACTGCTCGGCCCAGACATCGGGTCGGGCCAGCGCCCGCAGGCACTGGTACCCGGCGGGGTCTGGCAGTCCGCCAGACCCGCCGTCGATACCGAGGTACTGGTCAGCTGCGTGGTAGCCCCCGGCTTCGACTTCGCCGACTTCGTCCTCCGGTGACCCCCGATCCTCAGTCCTCGGCGAGCACGATGACGCTGTCGCTCGGCCGGATCGCCACCTGTGTGGCCTTGTCCGGGTTGAGCACGATGCCGTACGTCGGTGGTTCCTGCGCCTGCGCGGCCACCCGGAAGCCCAATGCCGACTCGCCCTTGGCGCGCGCGGCCTCGACGATGGTCTGATAGTTCGTCGGCACACCGGGCCGTACGTACCGGCCGGCCGGCTTGAGGTAGATCTCCGCGCCGTCCGCGTCGAACAGGTTGGCGAACAGCGACGCGAGATGCGGGTTCTCGGAGACCTGGATCATCATCAGGGTCAGCAGCTTGTCGCTGACGATGAAGTCGTCGGCCTGGGTCACCTGCGCCAGCGCGCGGTTCCGGTCGTCGGCCATCTCACTGACGATGGAGAACCGGTCGCCCATCTTCTGTTCCATGTCGCGCAACTGGAGCAGGGTGGCCAGCGTACGGGAGTCCGCCAGTTGGGGGTCCACGTCGTCACCGCACAGCACGATGATGTGGTCGAAGTTCTGTACCCCCAGGGCTTCCAGCACCCCGCGGTCCGAACTGTCCTCCTCCCTGAAGTCCAGGAACAGATTGCGTACCGCGAGCTTGCGGATCGCCGGCCCCGCACCGGAATGGCTCGCCACCACGAACGCTTCAGAGCCGGGCGACACGTACTGGTCGAGTTGCAGGATGACCCCACGGGCCCGGCTGTTCCAGCCGAGGATGAGGGTGCGTTCCTTGGTCGGCGGTGAGTTCGGGATCGCGGTGATCGCCGTGGTGTCGATCGGCGCCGGGCCGGTCGGGGACAGTACGACGGTGTCGTCGTCCTCGGAGACGGCGACCAGGCGGTCGCCCTGCGCGATCCGGGTACGGCTGTCCGGGTTCAGTGCGATCCGCCCGTCCGCGGACAGGATCCCGATGATCGACGACGACCGGTAGCCGTGCAGCGCGTGTGCGTACGTGTACCCGACGAGTGGCGGTTCCTCCTTGAGGTAGATCTCGTCGCCGCCGAAGTCGAGCAGGTCGGTGTACACGACGGACAGTCCGGACTGCCGGCAGGTCTGCACGATCAGTCGTGCCGCCACATCGTTCGCGTCGATCAGGTACGCGTTGGGCCCGCCGGCGAGCCGGGCCGCGGCAAGGTTCTTCGAGTCGCTGACGCAACCGACGACCGGGCACGGCGCCGCATTGCCTTCGCGCGCCTTGGTGATCGCGAGCAGTGTCCGTACGAGTTGCGAGTCGGGGTGTGCATCGGTGGACGGCAGGATGATGATCGACTTGGCCTGCGCCGGATTGACGAGGGTGATGTCGTCGGGATCCACCGGATCCCCGGTACGGCACACCACCCGCATCCGGCCCGTCGAGCCGACCTTCGCCCGGATCTCGTCCTCCATCTCGACCTTGTCCCGGTCGGCGAGGATCGCGACGCAGGAGCGCCGTTGGTTGGCGTTCGCCTCGGCAAGTTCGGACAGGACGGTGAACACCTGATCCGACCAGCCGAGTACGACGGTGTGATTGGACTCGATCACCTCCGAGCGGCCCTTGCGCAGCTCGGCCAGCTTGGCGTCCAGACCGGTGGTGAGTACACCGATGAACGCGGTGACGATGAGGATGCCTCCGACGGTGATCCCGAACGCGATGGCGACGTACCACCAGTGTCCGGTGTCGCCGGCCACGGTGCCCGCATCGAGCGCGTGCAGCACGCTCTGCCACAGGGTCGCCGGCAGGCTGTCCGGCTCACCGGCGCCAGGGTTGCCGGCGAACTGTTCGGCCGTCCAGGCGAGTACGCCGCCCGCGACGATGATCGCCAGGGAAGCGACGGCCAGCCAGCCGACGAGTGCGATGGTTCCCTTCGACATGGTCCGGTCGAACCAGTACCGGAGTCTTCTGCGAAACGTGACCGGGGACATGTTCTCTCGATTCGGGTGTGCAGCCATTCCCCGAGGTCCGGGGGTCCGAAGTGTAGAAGTCGGACGGTGGTTCTTCAACGGAAAGGGCTTTCCGTCCATTGAGTGTGATCGTCCGATGGCACAGCACATCCGGCAGCGTCGTACCGTGACCCTGTGGTCGCAGGAAGGCCATGCCGTCCGGTGGTCATAGCGGCCGGATAGTGGGCAGAATCGGGGCGTGGCAACGACACCGCAGCACGTACGCGCCCCTGAACTCCGTGGCCGCCGCTGGCTCAACACCGGCGGGCATCCGGTACGGCTGACCGAACTGCGCGGTCGGATCGTACTGCTGGACTTCTGGACGTTCTGTTGCATCAACTGCCTGCATGTCCTGGACGAACTGCGGCCCCTGGAACAGAAGTACGCCGACTCGGTGGTGCTGATCGGCGTGCACTCGCCCAAGTTCGAGCACGAGAAGGACCCGGACGCGGTGTCCGCCGCCGTCGAGCGGTACGCCGTCGAACATCCGGTACTCGACGACCCGGAACTGATCTCCTGGCAGCAGTACGCCGCGCGGGCCTGGCCGACGCTGGTGGTGGTCGACCCCGAGGGGTACGTGGTCGCCACCATGACCGGTGAGGGCCACGCCGACGGGCTGGATCGGCTGATCGCCGGCCTGATCGCCGAACACACCGCCAAGGGCACGCTGCGCCGGGGCGCCGGGCCGTACGTGCCGCCACCACCGCCGCCGACCGAGCTGCGTTACCCGGGCAAGGCGCTCGCGTTGCCCGGCGGCACCCTGCTGGTCGCCGATTCGGCGCAGCACCGGCTGGTGGAGATGACCGCGGACGGCGAGAAGATACTGCGCCGGATCGGTTCCGGTACGCGGGGACGCGCCGACGGACCCGCCCAGCGGGCCAGCTTCAGCGAACCGCAGGGCATGGCGCTGCTGCCGACGCAGCTCGCCGAACGGGTCGGGTACGACGTGCTGGTCGCCGACACGGTCAACCATCTGCTGCGCGGGATCCGGCTCTCCGACGGCGAAGTACGCACCGTCGCCGGTACCGGTCGGCCGTGGCGCGCGGTCGCGGCCGACAGTGGCACCCGCGCCGCGCTCACCGCGGACCTGTCCTCACCGTGGGACGTCGCCTGGTACACCGGCGAGGCCGAGCCGGGGATCGTCGTGGCGATGGCCGGCATTCACCAACTCTGGTGGTTCGATCCGGAGCACGGCACGATCCGGGTCTACGCCGGCACCACCACCGAGAGCCTCCGCGACGGGCCGGTCGCCGAGGCGTTCCTGGCGCAGCCGTCCGGGCTGGCCGCCGACGGCGACCGGCTGTGGCTCGCCGACTCGGAATCCTCCGCACTGCGCTACGTCGAGGGCGGCGAACTGCACACCGTGGTCGGCACCGGGCTGTTCGACTTCGGCCATGTCGACGTACCGGGTCAGCCGGCGGACGGTGCCACGCGTCCCCGGGTCGCCGACGGCGCGCTGCTGCAGCACCCGCTGGGTGTCGCGGTCGCGCCGGACCGGACCGTACTGGTCGCGGACACGTACAACGGCGCGGTCCGCCGGTACGACCCGGCCACCGGGCAGCTGCGTACCGTCGCGTCCGGCCTGCGTGAACCCGCCGACGTGGTACTGCTCGGTGACGAGATCCTGGTGGTGGAGTCCGGTGCGCACCGGCTGACCCGGCCGCTGCTGTCCGAGTCGCCGGACGGCAGCGCGCCCGGCAACCGGTACCGCACCGAGCGTCCGGCCAGTGCGCTGGCACCCGGCGAGATCACCCTGGACGTGGTGTACACGGCGCCGCCGGGGATGAAGCTGGACGACACGTACGGCCCGCCGACCCGCCTGGAGGTGTCCGCGAACCCGCCGGAACTGCTGATGGACGGCGCGGGCGTGGGCAGTGACCTGAGCCGGCGGCTGATGCTGTCCGACACCGTCTCCACTGGCGTCCTCCAGGTCACCGCGCAGGCCGCGATCTGCGACTCCCAGGCGGAGAACCCGGCCTGCCAATTGACCCGGCAGGACTGGGGCATCCCGGTCGCAGTCACCGTCGGGGCGCCGACCCGGCTGCCGCTGATCCTGCGCGGCACCGACACCTCAGGCGTCCTGCGCGGCACCGACACCTGACCGCGGCCGGGCGCTCCCCGGCGCCGCCGGTTGCGGCGCGGTCAGCGCAGCGGGGTGAGCTGCACGCCGGCCTCGGTGAGCGCGCTGCGCAGCCGGCGGGCCAGGTCGACCGCGCCCGGTGTGTCGCCGTGTACGCACAGCGAGTCGATCAGCACCGGGATGACCGCGCCGTTCACCGCCACCACCTCACCCTCCAGCACCATCCGCAGCGCGCGGCGTACCACCTCGTCCGGCTCGGTGACCAGGGCGCCCGACTCGCGACGGGGCACCAGTGCGCCGGTCGGCGTGTAACCCCGGTCGGCGAAGCCTTCCGCCAGGATCCGCAGGCCCGCCTCCTCCGCCCGCCGCAGCAGCGCCGAGCCGGGCAGGCCCAGTACCGGAAGGTCCGGGTCGTACTCGCGGACCGCCCGGACCACGGCGCCGGCCTGCCCCTCGTCCCGCGCTGCGGTGTTGTACAGCGCACCGTGCGGCTTGAGGTAGCGGACCTTCGTACCGGCCACCCGGCAGAACCCGTCCAGCGCGGCGAGCTGGTACAGCACGTCGTCGGTCAGCTCGTCCGGGTCGTAGTCGATGTGCCGGCGGCCGAAGCCGGCCAGGTCCTGGTAACCGACCTGGGCACCGACCGCGACTCCCCGTTCGGCGGCCAGCGTGCACACCTTGCGCATCGTCCCCGGCCCGCCGGCATGGAACCCGCACGCCACGTTCGCGCTGGTCACGATGGTCAGTAGGGCGTCGTCGTCGCCGACCTGCCAGGCGCCGAAACCCTCGCCGACATCACTGTTCAGATCCACCGGGTACGTCCTTCCAAGCGTTCTCCACCGGCGTGAACCGGACCGTCGTACCGGGCCGGGCCTGCGCCATCAGCGCCACGTCCGCCGGGTGCAGCACGGCGATCACCGGGTACCCGCCGGTCGTGGGGTGATCGGCCAGGAACACCAGCGGCTCGCCGTTCGCCGGGACCTGTACGGCACCCAGTACGAGCCCTTCGCTGGGCAGTTCGTCGGCGACCGCGCGGGTCAGTTCCGGGCCGGTCAACCGGGCGCCGACCCGGTTGCTGGTCGGCGAGACCGTGTACGGCCCGGCCAGGAACGTGGCGACCGCGTCGGGGGTGAACCAGTCGACCCGCGGCCCCGGGTACACCCGGACGGTACGGCCGCTGCCGCCGCCGGCCGCGTCACTGCGACGCCGGCCACCGCCCTGACCCCCCGGACCACCAGCACCGTCCGGTTCAGCACCGTCCGGTTCAGCACCGTCCGGCTCTCCCACCGGCAGCGTGTCACCGGTACGCAGCGGTGCCGGGCCGAGATCCGACAGTGTGTCGGTGGCCCGGCTGCCCAGCACCGGTGGCACCACGACACCGCCGGCCACCGCGAGGTAGCTGCGCAGCCCGGACTTCGCCGTACCGACCGCCAGGGTCGCCCCCGCCGGTACGGTGACCGCCTCGTCGAAGCCGACCGCGGTGCCGTCCACGGTGACCGGCGCGCTCGCCCCGGTCACCGCCACCGTCACGGTCGCGTCGGCGCGCAGCGTGGCACCGGTCAGCGTGAACTCCAGCCCGGCCGCCGACTCGTCATTGCCGACCAGCAGGTTCGCCCGGCGTAGCGCGGGGGCGTCCAGAGCACCCGAACGCGGCACGCCGAGGTGCGCCAGCCCCGGTCGGCCCTGATCCTGCACCGTGCTCAGCGGTCCCGGCCGTACCACGGTCAGGGTGATGTCGTCGCTCATGGCTGTATCGCCGGCCGCCTCGCCCCGGCTCACGGCTGTACCGCCCGGAACCGGACCGGCGTGCCGGGTGCGAGCAGCGCCGGCGGCTGCGCGGCCGGATCGAACAGTACGAGTTCGGTACGTCCGATCAGCTGCCAGCCGCCCGGCGACGGCGACGGGTAGATCCCGGAGTACTCACCGGCCAGGCCGACCGAGCCGGTCGGTACCCGGGACCGGGGGCTGGGCCGACGGGCCACCGCCAGCTCCGGCGGCAGCCCCGTCAGGTACCCGAAGCCGGGGGAGAAACCACAGAACGCGACCCGGAACCAGGTGTCCGTATGGCGTTGTACCACCCCGTCGGTACTGGTTCCCCACAGCTCCGCGACGTCGGCCAGGTCGGGGCCGTCGTACACGCAGGGAACCTCGACGCTCGTCGTTTCGGCCGGTCGGACACTGTCACTCATCGGCGTCCACCCGGCCAGGGCGCTGCCGAGCGCGGCCGGGTCGTCCACCCCGTCGAGCAGGACGGTACGGGCCGCCGGTACCAGCTCGACGCAGGACAGTTCCCCGTTGTCCCGGCGCCGGGACAACTCGGTGAGCCAGCCGGCGACCTCGTCACCGTCCGCGCACTCCACCAGCAGCGCGTGTGGCCCGGCCGGATGTGTCCGCATGGCCGCAACCCTAGTGCCCCGATCCCGCGTCCACCGCACTGTGCCGGTCGTCGCTCGCGGGATGGAACGGTATGCGGCCGGTCAACCGGCAGGGGCGAGGATCACGTGGTCGTCGACCCATCGGTAGCCGATCCTGCGGTAGATGCGCGCCGAGTTCTCGTTGGCGTTCAGCCAGACCGGGCCGTCTCCGGCCAGGGTGAGGCCCAGCCGCGACGCGGCCGTGGAGATCGTCGTACCGATCCCCCGGCACCGGTATGCCGACACGACGTTGATCATCGACACGCAGACGGTGCCACCGCCCGAGCGGAGCTGGGCACAGGCCACTGGTTCGCCGTCGAGCCGACCGATCAGGAAATGGTGGCGTGCATCGGCGAAGTGCTGGTCGGTGATCAGCGGTGCCAGTTCGCTGCCGCACACGCTGTGGAACTCGGCCGGGCCCCGGGCCGGCCCCACCTCCAGCCCGGCCACCTCGGGTGTGGCATCCAACGCGTCCGGCGCGGCGAGCACGTACGCCGGTAACACCTGGACGGTGCGCAGGTCCCGGTAGACGGGGGCCGTCACGTCCCGCCCCGAGACCCTGATCGTCCACTGTGTACTGCGGGCGGCCAGCCAGTCGCGGATCCGCGCGAACTCGTCGGGTGTCGGTGTGTCGACCGGCCGGGCGTACGTCGCCCACGGCTGCGGTATGCCCAGCGCCGCGCACCACACCCCGGCGACCAGCGCCGATTCACCACCGATCTCGGCCATGGCGGTCAGTTCCGCAGCGGCCCGGGTGAGCTGGCCGGGAAGGGTGGCGGGCGCCGACGGCGCGGGTTCGTCCGGCCATCCGGACAGGTAGCGCCAGCCGCCCCCGTCGTACTCGGTGGCTACCACCGAGCCGGCCGGGAGCGGCCGGTCGTGGACGAGTCGCGGGGCCAGACCCGAACACAGCGCGGCAAGTCCGAGGCTGAGGATGCCCGGCCCGCAGACCAGTACGACGGTCTGCCCACGGTGCCGCTCGGCGATGTCGGTGAGGGCTTCGGCGAACCGGGCCAGCGCCTGCTGGCCGGTCGGCCCGTCCGGCGCGGACGCGTCCAGGTCGCCGTCGAGCAGCCAGCGCCGCAGTGGAGCGGACGGAACGTCGTCGAGCGTGTGCCATGTCTCGGCGGCGACAGCGAGGCCGCCGGCCAGTTCCTCGGCGGCGGGTCGGGTGTCGGCAGCGCCGTACACCCGACCGACCTGGAGCCCGGCCAGCGCGGCCGGGGTGCCGCTGTCGCGTAGGCAGAGCAACCGGGTGGGGCACATCAGGTCGGCCACGCCCGCAGCCTATGCCCGACGACCCATCGGTTCAGATGCGGCGGGGCGGCGGTGGCGCCGGGGTGCTCCCGCCGGGCCCGTTCTCCGGGTTCACCGAGGAATCATGCACGGTGCGCTCGGTGACCGTCGTGGGCTGCCCGTTCTGGTACACCTCGCGCTGGGTGACCGTACTGGCGTTGCGCCGCCGCGACCACACCATCAGCGTGATGACCAGCTCGACGACCCCGGCCAGGATGAGGATCCAGCCGACCACGTTGATGTCCAACCAGCCGAAGTTGGCATGCACCGCGAACGCCAGGATCGCACCGAGGACCAGCAGGAAGATTCCAATCCCGATACTCATGCTCCACCTCCTGGTGGCCAGGTACCCGAGCGGCCCGAACTTCACACGCTCCGTACGAATCTCGGGCATGTCCTCTGCCGGCTCCGACCGAAATTCGGTCGCTTCTCCGGGCAGTTCGGAGAAGCGACGGACGGGACGGCGACGACCCCGGACGCAGGGGGTGTCGTCCGGGGTCGTCGTGGAGGTGCGGCGGTCAGGTCAGAAGGACTCTTCGGCCAGGTCCATGGTGTCCAGGGTGGCGGCGTCCACGATGGCCCGCTCGGCCGCGATCCGGGGCAGTACCTCGGCGGCGAAGAAGCCCGCAGCGGCGACCTTGCCCTGGTAGAAGTGCCGGTCGGCGTCGGAGACCTCGCCGCCCAGCTTGGCCAGCGCCACCTCGGCCTGCCGGGCCAGCAGCCAGCCGATCACCAGGTCGCCCATGGCCAGCAGCATCCGCCGCAGGTGCAGGCCGACCTTGTAGACGGCGCGCGGCTCGCCCTGCTGGGAGGCGCCGGCGAACTCGAACAGCTTGCCGAGGATGCCCTGTACGTTCTCCAGCGCGGTGCCGATGGCCGCCCGTACGTCCTTGAGTCGACCGTTGCCGGCCTCGCTGTCGATGAACGCCTTGATCTCGCCGGCCACCGTGGTCAGTGCCTTGCCCTGGTCCTTCACGATCTTGCGGAAGAACAGGTCCTGCGCCTGGATGGCCGTGGTGCCCTCGTACAGGGTGTCGATCTTGGAGTCGCGGATGTACTGCTCCAGCGGGTAGTCCTGCAGGAAGCCGGAGCCGCCGAAGGTCTGCAGCGACTCGGACCCGAGCAGCTCGTACGCCCGCTCCGAACCGCACCCCTTGACCAGCGGGAGCAGCAGGTCGTTGACCCGTTCGGCGAGGTCCACCCCGTCGGCGTCACCGGCCGCGCTGTCGATCCGTACCTTGTCCTGCCAGGTCGCGGTGTAGGCGACCAGCGCGCGCAGGCCCTCCGCGTACGACTTCTGCATCAGCAGCGAACGCCGTACGTCGGGATGGTGGGTGATGGTGACCCGCGGCGCGGTCTTCGCCGGGTTCATCAGGTCGGCGCCCTGCACCCGCGACCTGGCGTATTCCAGCGCGTTGAGGTAGCCGGTGGACAGCGCGGACATCGCCTTGGTGCCGACGAACATCCGGGCGTACTCGATGATGTGGAACATCTGCCGGATGCCGTCGTGGACGTCGCCGACCAGCCAGCCGGTGCAGGGTGTGCCGTCGCCGAGGGTCAGTTCGCAGGTGGTGGAGACCTTCAGGCCCATCTTGTGCTCGACGTTGGTGACCATGGCGCCGTTGCGCTCACCGAGTTCGCCGGTCGCCGGGTCGAACAGGAACTTCGGCACCACGAACAGCGACAGGCCCTTGGTGCCGGGGCCGCCGACGCCTTCCACACCGACCGGGCGGGCCAGCACGTAGTGGATGATGTTCTCGGTGAGGTCGTGCTCGCCGGAGGTGATGAAGCGCTTGACGCCCTCCAGCCGCCAGGTGCCGTCCTCCTGCAGGTATGCCTTGGTGCGGCCGGCGCCCACGTCGGAGCCGGCGTCCGGCTCGGTGAGCACCATGGTGGCGCCCCAGCGCTTGTCGGCGAACATCTTCGCCCAGCGCTTCTGCTCGTCGGTGCCGTCGTTGTAGAGGGCGCCGGCGAAGCTGGGTCCGCCCGCGTACATGAAGGCGGCCGGGTTCGCGCCGAGGATGAGTTCCGCAGCGGACCACCACAGGGCGCGCGGTGCGGCAGTGCCGCCCATCTCCTCCGGTACGTCCATCCGCCAGTATTCGGCGTCCATCATCAGGCCGAAGGCCCGACGGAACGACTCCGGCAGGGTCACCGAGTGGGTGGCCGGGTCGAACACCGGTGGGTTGCGGTCGGCGTCGGCGAACGACTCCGCGAGATCCTCGCGGGCGAACCGGTCGACCTCACTCAGCAGGCCCCGGGCAGTGTCGGCGTCGATCTCGGTGAACGGCGCGGTGCCGAACCGCTGCTCGGTGCCGAACACCTCGAACAGGTTGAATTCGAGGTCCCGGAGGTTGCTCTTGTAGTGCCCCATGCTCCCGCTCCAGCCTGACGTCTGGTGTCACCGCCGACGGTGGGAAGGTCCCGACCGTCGAGCCGTACTCTTCAGTAACCCACTGTATTACTCATCGGTAACCACTGACAAGCCGCCCCTGCGTGGGCCCGCGTGTCAGGTTGGCGACACGCCGGGCGAATCGCCGGGCGTCGTGTTGGTCAACGCCAACATCGCCGATATTGACCAGTGACAAGCGTCACCGAATAGATCAACGTTCGTTGATACCTGCGAGATCACCGTGTACGAGGGTCCGGCACAACGCCGGCCGCGGGTCGGTGTCACCACGTCCGCGGCGCTGGCCTGCTCGAATGAGCGATCCGGTGACTGCCGGGCGAGCGCCAGGTAGACGCATTCCGGGGGGTACGCGGATGCCGGGCTCACCGGGTGGCTGGGCGGCGCGATCGCGCCACCCAGCCACCCGTCATGAACCGGACGTGGCGGCCGGCCCCGTGCTGTCGCCGACCGCCCAGTTAGGTGTCGCGTCGCCGACCGGCAGAGCGGCACCCGGGTACTCCAGCAGCACCAGGGCGATGTCGTCGTCCAGGATCCCGTTCACCCACTCCAGCAGCGCCGCCTCCAACGAGGACAGCCCGTCCTGCACGGTGCCGTGCCCGAGCAGGCCCCAGGCGCGCTCCTCGATCGGGAAGAACTCCCCGTTGCGACGTGCCTCGGCCAGGCCGTCGGTGTAGAGCAGGATGCGGTCCCCCGGCTCCAGCCGCTGCACCCGGGGCCGGGCCATCGGCATGAAACCGAGCGGTGGAGCCGGTGCCGGCGGTTCCAACGGGATCGCCTGGCCGCGGCGCAGCAGCAGCGGGGCCGGATGGCCGCAGTTGAGTACCGTCAGGGTGCCGCCACGTTCCTCCAGCAGCGCCGCGGTGACGAAGTCCTCCAGCCCGACCGACCGGGCCACCGCCCGGTCCAGGTCGGCCAGGATCGCGCGCAGGTCGGCGCGCTCGTACGCCACATGCCGGTACGAGCCGAGCACGATGCTGGCCAGCCGTACCGCGTCCAGGCCCTTGCCCCGTACGTCGCCGATCAGCATCCGGACGCCGTAGGTCGTGTCGATCGCCTCGTACAGGTCACCGCCGATGTCGGCCTCGGCGCTGGCCGAGACGTACCGTGCGGCGAGCGGCAGGCTGCCGACCCGTGGGCCGAGCGGCCCGAGGATCGCCTGCTGGGCCACCGACGCCAGCCGGGACAACGCGGCGAACCGGGCCACCTGGCGCTGCCGTACCGCACCGACAGCGGCAGCGATCCCGGCGGCGAGCAGTACGGCGACGACGCTGACCGCCACCGATGCCTGCGGGCCGCCCGGTGAGGTGAGCCAGAACATGCAGGCCAGGACCACGGACAGCAGGCCGACCGGCAGCACCGTACGCCAGGAGCCGAACGCGGCGGCCAGGAACGGTGGGGTCGCCAGCAGACCGACGTAGCTGGGGGTGCGGCCGTCCGCGAGTTCCACCGCGGCGATGAGGACGAGCAGGACGAGAGCAGCACCGAGCCCGGCACGCGCATCGGGGCGCATCACACGTCGCGTCGGGTTACGTGGCATCGGTCTTCCGGGTCCCGGGGCTGAGACTGTCGCTGACAGGATGCCCTGCGAGCGGGCAGTACGCGAGACTACCTGCGGTCGGGAACCGATTCGATGCCGTACTGATCACACCGGTGGCCGGCACCGTGGGTGGGCCGGTCTGGACGGACCTGCCGGCCCGGTGGCGGCTGAACGTCGATCTAGGAGATGACCACGTAGCTGATCTGCACCGTCGGGTCCGACAGCGAAGCGATCTTGCTGTAGGCGGAGGAGGTCAGATCGAAGCACCGGTCCTTGACGTACGGACCGCGGTCGTTGATCCGGATGACGACGGACCTGCCGGTCGCCTCGTTGGTGATGCGGACCTTGCTGCCGAACCGGAGGGACATGTTGGCCCCGGTGTCCGCTTTGCTGTCGAACTTCTCGCCGCTCGCGGTGGTGCTGCCGGTGGCCAGATAGTCGGCCTTGCAACTGCCGCTCTCGCCGACGGAGTTCGACTGGCCGGCCGCGTCGGTGTTGGAGTCGCTCTTGCTGGACTCGGTACGGGACTTGCCGCGGGACGCGTGCTGCGGGATCTCCGCGCGGTCCGGCTGGGTGTCGGCGGTGACCGCCGAGGCCTGCTGGGTGCTGCCGTTGCTGTTGCCGTTACCGGAATGACTCAGTGCGACGCCGCCGACAGTAGCTGCGGCGACCACAAGACCGGCGGCGATCGGGAGTACCGGGCGCGCGAGCCGACGTTGCCGCCGTGCCACGTGTTTGCCGTCCAACGTTCTCCCCTTCATCTGCGACGGGTCCCGCGGAACATAACGAACGGGTTACCCGTGGGGCAACCCCACGTTCGTGGTGCATTCACCGCGCTGTGTAACGTGCGAAGAGTATGTCCGGGTACGGCCATATATTAGGGGACACACCGGAGGCGAAGTGTCTCCCACGTCACCCCGCTCCAGGGAGGTTCCCTTAGGGGAGACCGCGCCTGGACGAGCTACCGCCGTACCTGACGCCGACGACGCCGGAGTCGCAGCGGCACCAGAGCCGACTCCAGTTGTACGGACAGGCTCATCTTGGACGCGCCACGTTGCCGTTCCTCGAAACGGATCGGTACCTCCAGGATCTTGTGACCGCGCAGTGCCGCCCGGTAGTTCATCTCCACCTGGAAGCTGTAACCGTTGCTGCCCACCGAATCCAGCTGCATGTCCCGTAGCGTCTCCGCGCGCCAGAGTTTGTAGCCGGCAGTGACGTCCCGGATCCGGAGCGAGAGCAGTCGCTGTACGTAGAAGTTGGCCCAGCTGGACAGCAACCGGCGGTGCAGCTTCCACTCCTCGGCCAGTACCCCGCCGGTGACGTAACGGGAGCCGATGACCACGCCGGCCCGGGTGGACAGCAGGGTGCCCAGCATCTCCGGGATGCACTCCGGCGGATGGGACAGATCGGAGTCCATCTGTACGACGAACTCCGCGCCGGCCGCCAACGCGCGGGTCATGCCGTCCACGTACGCCCGGCCGAGCCCCTCCTTCGCGGTGCGGTGCACCACGGTGACGATCTCCCGGTCGTCGGTGTTCAGCTCGGCCGCCAGATCCTCCGCCACCTTGCCGGTGCCGTCCGGACTGTTGTCGTCCACGACCAGCACCCGCACGGCGGTCAGGGGCAGCGACAGCAGCGCCCGTACGAGGATCGGCAGGTTGTCCGCCTCGTTGTAGGTGGGCAGCACGACGGTCACCGCCGAGTCGCACCACGGCTCAGGTAGCGCGACGGCCGTTGCGGCCCGCTCGGCTGTCGGGTCGGAAGACATGTCCTGATGATCGCCTATCACGTTGCTCACCATCGGTCGGGACGTCCCTCCAGTATCGACGACAGCTCGTCACGAGCATCCTGACGTGGCCCACGCGCCAGACTCGTACCGTCGGTAACCACCAGGAACGGCAGAGTAGATCATCGCGACCAGTCCGGGTGACGATCCGAGAACATCGGGACCGGGCATCGCCGGCATGACCAGCGCCCGGTCCCGATGGCCGCTGGTCAGTAGCGGACCGTGATACGGCGTTCCACCGCGTCGACGGTCACCTCACCGCCGTTGGGGATCACCAGCTGCGGATCGGTATGCCCGAAATCGACATTGAACACGACCGGCACGTCCGGGTGGTACTCGGTCAGTGCCCGCAGCACCGCGTCGTGCTGCTCCCCGGTGTACGCGGCCTTCTGTTCCGGACTGTTCGGCCGGTTGAACTCCCATGCCTTCGGGCGGCCCATCAGTACGGCGCTGAACTGCTGCAGCAGGCCACGCTCGGCCATGCCCATCAGCACCCGGTAGACGTACTCGGCGCTCGGCAGTTCCTCGGAGGTCTCCAGGTAGAGCACGGCACCGGCGTACGCGGCCGGTTCGCGCAGGTAGCGGTCGGCCCGCAGGTTGAAGTCGAGGATCTCCAGGCAGCCGCCCCAGGCCGGACCGACGACCGTACGACGCGGCCCGTACCACTGCCAGCCGCCGGCGGGCAGCATCTCCGGCTCGGTGTCGAGTACGCCGGGCTCCCGCCAGTCCTTGCCGACGTCGGTGTACGTGTGTGCCGGGCGCAGCTCGTACTCGCCGTCGGAGAACAGTGCGGCGCGCAACGACTCGGTGCTGTGCGGGTTGAGCGCGCCGTAGCGGCCGAGCACGGTCATCACCGTGCCGCCGTAGTACGACACGATGCCCAGGTTCCACAGATAGTTGTGCAGGTTGGTGTTGTCGCTCTGACCGAAGAACGGCTTCGGGTCGGCCCGCAGCACCTCCGGGTCGAGGTGGCGCAGCACCTTGATCTGGTCCTCGCCACCGATGCTGGTCAGTACCGCCCGGATGGACGGGTCGGCGAACGCGGCGTGGATGTCGGCCGCCCGGTCCTGCGGGCTGGCGCCCAGTTTGCGGGTGGTCGGATATTCGACCGGGCGGAGCCCGAACTCGTCCTCCAGCCGGCGCAGTCCGAGATCGAACGGTGCCGGGAAGACCGCGGGCAGTGCCGCGCCGGGCGACAGCACCGCGACCCGGTCGCCCGGCTTCGCTTTCGGTGGGTAGTTGTTCATGCCGCACGTTAGCAACGCGAGTTCCCTTGCCCACACCGGATTCCGTTCGCTTGACTTGAAGTGTGCTTCAACTTGCACGATCGCCGGGACCACACCGAGGGGAGCACGAGATGGCTGACGGCGCGCTCGACGAGGCGTACGAACGACTGCACGTGACCGGCCCGGAACGACAGGGCTGGCTGTCCAACCATGCCCCGATGGCGGTGGAGGTACTGGCCCGGCACGGCTACCAGAACCAGATCCACCACTGGATCGACTGGTACACACCGAAACTCAGCGACATGCCGGACTCCGTGGAACCGATCGCCGCCGACCGGTGGCAGCGGGCGCTCGGCGACCCGCGCCGGATCGCCGACTGGGTCGACCACCTGACCGGCGAGATCGCCGACCGGCCGTGGCGCGACGTGCTGGCGACCTGGTGGCCGCGGCTGCTGCCGGGCATCGCGGCCGGCGCGACCCACGGTGTGATCCGGGTCGGGCACGCGGTCCGTACGTTGCTGTCCGGCGACGAGTCCGATGCGGCCCGCGCCGAACTGGGACACGCCCTCGCCTACTGGGCGGCCCGCTGGCAGCAGGTACCCGGGGTGGTGGCGCCCGGCGGCCGGCTCACCCCGGTCCACGCGCTGGACCAGGTACCGGTACTACCGGAGCAGGAGGGCGGCATCCGGGACCGCCTCGCCCGGCTGCCTGAACTGCCCGGCTGGTCGGACTCGCTGGGCGCGGTGCGGCCACCGGACGGACCGCAGCAGGCCCGCGACTGGCTGGCCGAGGTGGTGGACGCGGCGGTGCTGCGCTACCGCACCTACGGCTACGGCGAGCCGGTGATGCTCGTACATGCCGCCACCGCACCCAACGCCGTCTGGCGCACCCTGCCGGCGCTGCCCGTCGAACAGTGGGTGCCCAGCGTCGCCGCGGGCTGGGCGGCCAGCGCAGCGGTGACCGCGGTCTACACCCCGGACCGGCCGGTACCGCCGGACGAACTGACCGCACCGCCGGCCGGCCCGGACCCGGCCGGGCAGGTACTGGACCGGGCCGCCGCGCACCGGGACGAGCACGTGATCAAACTCGTCGACACCGCCGTCGACGTGTACGCCCGCACCGGTGATCCGGCCGCGCTGGGTGCCGGTGCGGCGGCGGTCACGTTGATCGCTACGGATCGCTGAGCGGCAGGTCACCGGGCCGGCCGGCGGCGGGGGTGCGGGCCGCCCCGCCGGCTGCTGCGACGTCGCCGCCGGTAGCTGCGTAAACTGCCGTGAATGTTCGTGGTCAGCCGGGTACTCCGGCACGTGCCGGAGCCGCTGCGCTCGCTGCTCATCAAGCACCGGGAAATGCTCAAGTTCCTGGTGGTCGGTGGCACCTGCTTCGTGATCACCGTCGTCATCAACTACGGACTGAAGCTCACGGTGCTGCCCGAGAAGCCGGTGACCGCGCTGACCGTGGCCACGATCGTGGCGACCGTGGTGTCCTACGTACTGAACCGGGAATGGTCGTTCCGGACCCGGGGCGGCCGCGAACGCCACCACGAGGCGGCGCTGTTCTTCCTGATCAGCGGCCTGGGTGTAGTGGTCAACGACATTCCGCTGGGGATCTCCCGGTATGTCCTGGGCCTGCAGACCCCGGCGGTGAGCCTGCTGGTCCAGGAGGTCGCCGACTTCACCAGCGGCATGGTGCTGGGCACCCTGCTGGCGATGGGGTTCCGGCTGTGGGCGTTCCGCCGGTACGTGTTCCCGCAGGCCGACGTACGCCCGCATCCCGACGACGTGGCGCGGCCGGTACGCGAGCCGGTACGGAAGCTGGGCTCCGACGACGAGGTCGCCTGACCGGTACACCGAACGGGCCGCCACCCACAGGGGTGACGGCCCGTTGCGCTGCCCGTGGGTCAGCGCAGGTACGACGTGCTGCGGTCGAGCAGGTCGCGCGAGGCGAGCTCCTTACGCAGCGGGAGTTCCTTGTCGATCCAGCCGTCCGGCTTGACCCCCCAGTAGCTGGAGTTGGTGTCGGCGCCCCCGAGCAGCTGCTGCTGCAACGGGTTGAGTGACTTGAACCAGTCGCTGTCGAAGTCAGGGGTGACCTCGTCCAGCGGCCGGATCCACCGGTACGTGTAGCCGATGAAGATGTGCTTGCGGGTCAGCTCGGACAGGTTGACCGAGCGCGAGTGCCACAGCCGGCGGTCGAAGATGAACGCGTCCCCGGCCTTGGCCTGGATCTCGATCGCGCCCTCCGGTCGGATGACCGGGTCGCCCGGCTTCTCCGGCCGCCCGGCGAGCGAGTTGTTGACGTGGCTGCCCGGGATGATCTGGGTGGCGCCACGCCCGGTCACGCTCAGGTCGGTGAGCAGGTAGCAGATCTTCGTCATGAACATCGGCCGCGGATCCATGTCGATGTCCGCGTTCTGCCGGTAGCCGTCCTGGTGCCAGTTCCAGAACGGGTCACCCGGTTCTGAGATCGGCGGGTTGATGTCGATGTGATTGTGGTGGCTGTAGATGTTCCAGCCCATCAGTCCCCAGAGATACGGGAACGTGGTGGGGTAGTCGAGCAACTCGGTGAAGATCGGATTTCGCGGGAAGAAACCCATCACGTGGATGGATTTGTCTGGCCGCAGCCGTCCCGCGCTCTCCTCTTCGTCGTAGACCTTGTCGACAGCCTTCTCCAGGCGCGCCCGCATCGTCTCGTCCAGAGCGTTCCGGATGATCAGATAGCCCTGCTCCTGGTACTGCCGGCGTTCTTCCGCGGTGATCTGCTCGTACCCGGTGGGTCGACGATCGGTCTCGGCTTGCAGCGTCATGGTGTGGAAACCCCCTTCACTTCACCCAATGCGTCGGGCTTGCGAAATGGTTGCATGGACGGCTGTTAATGAACCAGAATGGTGCAAAAGTCTCTCCCGGTACTGGCTTGATCACAACGAGTACCCAGATCTTGTTCTATTACCCGGAGGATTCTGATTGGACACCTTGCCGTACGCCGCAGCGCAGTCACACGCCGGACCGGTGAGCCGAAATCAACGCGCCGGTCCGTTCCTGCCCTCGCCGGCCGTCAGTTGTACGCGCCGAACGCGGCGTCCGTGACGTACTTGCGGGCCGCCGCCACGACGGCCCGCAACTGGTCGTCCATCGCGGCCAGGATCAGTTCGCGGCGCTGCTCACGGGCCTCGCCGGACAGGTCCGCGTACGCCGGGGGCAGCATGCCGAGGTCGCGACCCAGCGAAGCCAGTACCGCATCGGCCGGGCCGAGCTGGGTGGACCAGGTGAGCGCGTTGTTGTACCAGGCCTCGGCGCGGGGCAGCAGCGTCCGCACGGTGAACCGGACGCGCTGGACCCGGAACAAGCCGAGTCGACGGCCGCTCTCCCGCTCGCACAGCCCGGCCGCGACGAGCGCGTCACCGGCGCGGACCGCGGCGTTGTCGGCGAGGATGTGCAGCCAGTCGGTCACCCCGTACGCGTCGAGGGTGCCGCCGATCAGTCGGGCGGCCGAACCGAGCAGTTCCCGGCGCGCGGGCGGCACGGCGACCAGGCGTACCGGACCGTCCGTACACCGCACCGCCCCCACGATGATCAGTTCGGCCAGGACCGCGGTGGCGATCCCGACGTCCAGGATCCGCGGATGGAAGCGGGGCCGGCCCTTCTCGTCATGGGCGAGTACGAACAGGGTCTCCGTCAGCGGCAGCCGCCCGGTGGCGTCCGGGTAGTCGGGTTCGTCGTCCGGTTCCTCGTCGGGAACCTCGTACTGGCCCCCCGTGTAGAGACTCACCGCCGGTCGAGGTACTGCCGGCCCGTGGCGCGCAGCCGTTCGTGCACACCCTGGTACGCGGCGCCCGCGCCGAGGTACTGCTTGGCCACCTTCGCCACCATCGTGTAGTTGCTGTCCACCACGTTGCCCACCGGCGCCTGACCGGCCTGCGCGATCAGCTGGTACGCGTCCAGGGTGTCCAGTCCGGTGAGGTCGGCGGCCCAGTGCACCAGGTCGTGCTGGCTGATCCGGAACGCGTCCTCCAATGGACGGGCCGAGCCGGTGGACATCAGGTGCGTGTCGGACTCCAGCCGGGGCCACGGTGTGCCCACGCCCTTGATCAGGTCGACCGCGACGACGGTGTTCATCGCCGCCTCGACCGCGGCGCCGGTGACCTCACCCTCGCCCTGCCGGCAGTGCCCGTCGCCGATCGCGAACAGCGCACCGTCCACATTGACTCCGATGTAGACGGTCACGCCGGCGCGCAGCTCCGGGGTGTCCATGTTGCCGCCGTGTGCGTCCGGGGTGATGGTCAGCCGGGCCTCGCCGGCGGCCGGCGCCACCCCGACCGTGCCGTGCATCGGGTCCAGCGGCAGTTCGACGGTGTAGTCCGAGCGGCTGGCCCGGTAGCGGACCGTACCGGCGGCGACGTCCACCTCGTAGCGCCAGACCCGTTCCTCCAGCGGTTCCTGCAGGGTCGCCGTGGTGTGCGTACCGGTCAGCGCGCCGAAGTGCGGCAGTGTGGTGGTGACCGCCCAGTCGCGGGCCGGTGCGATCTCCACGAAGTGCAGCGCGAGGGTGTCGCCGGGTTCGGCGCCCTCCACATGGAAGGGTCCGGTCACCGGGTTGAGGTACGGGAAGTTGCACACCTGGGAGGGCAGGTCGGTGACCGACCGGACCACCCCGCCGAAACAGTCCTCGGTGTACATCGACACCAGGTCGCCGGGCCGTACCCGGCGCACCGCCGGCCGGCCGCCGAAGGTGTACGACAGCTCGTCGGGTCCGGGCCGGTATTCGACGAGATCGGTCACGCTTCCTCCGGTGCTAGCTCGGGCAGCTTCGGGCGGCGGCCGGCCACGTACAGCGAGATCAGCACGATGACACCGACGCCGAGCCAGACGATACCCAGCATCTGCGCGGCCACCTTCGCGTTGATCACCACGTACAGCAGGATGCCGAAGCCGATCAGCGGCACGATCAGGTGCGCCAGCCAGCGCCGGCTGCCGTTGCGGATGACGTAGTGCGACACGACCGAGATGTGCAGGACCAGGAACGCGGTCATCGCGCCGAAGTTGATCAGTGAGGACAGCAGCGAGATGCCGTCCGCGCGGCTGGCCATGAACTCGCCGAGGGCCAGCGTCAGTACGGCGGTGAGGATGATCGCGTTGGTCGGCACCAGACGCTTCACGGACACCTTGGCCAGGAATTTGGGCAGCTGCCGGTCCCGGGCCATCGCGTACAGCAGCCGGGAGATGGCCACCTGCGCGACGAGCGAGTCGGCGAAGCCCCAGGCGATCGCGGTCGCGGTCTGGGTCAGGTTGGCCAGCCAGCCGCCGCCGGCCACCCGGGCCGCGTCGTAGAACGCGACACCGTTCGGGTCGCCCTTGCTGATCAGGTCGGCGGAGTGCGGTACGAGCAGCCCGGCGACCCAGGTCTGGGCGATGAACAGCACTCCGGCCAGGCCGAGCGCGGCGATCATGGAGCGGCCGATCCGGCGGGACTCGCCGCGGTTCTCCTCGGCCAGCATCGAGATGCCGTCGAAGCCGAGGAAGGACAGTGCCGCCACCGAGACGGCGCCGAACACCAGCGGCCAGGAGAAGGTGTGCGAGTTGAACAGCGGGCCGATCACCGAGCCGTGTCCCTTGCCCTGGGCCAGCGCGCTGATGCCGATGACCAGGAAGATGGCCAGCACGATCAGTTCGCCGATCAGCATGATCCGGGTGACCAGCGCGGTCAGCTTGATGCCGAAGCCGTTCACCACCGTGTTGAAGACCAGGAAGATGATCAGCCACACCCATACCGGTACGCCGGGGATGGTGGCATGCATCGCGATGCCGGCGACCAGGTACAGCAGGCTCGGTACGAGCAGGTAGTCGAGCAGCACCATCCAGCCGGCCAGGAAGCCGACCGGGGCACCGATCCCGCGCCCGGCGTAGGTGTACACCGAGCCGGTCATCGGGAACGCGCGGGCCATCTGCGCGTACGACGCGGCGGTGAACATCATCGCGATGGTGCCGATCGCGTACGCGAGCGCGACCATCCCGCCGGAGCTCTGGTAGACGCTGCCGAAGATGCCGAAGGGCGCGATCGGGACCATGAAGATCAGCCCGTAGAAGAGCAGATCCGCGAAGCTCAGGGAACGCCTGAGCTCCTGCTTGTACCCGAATTGCTGGATGTTGTCCTGGTTGGCGACCACGGCGCCGAACACTAGATCACTGCTGGCCGGCCGGGGAGTCCGTCCGATCCCTCCCATCGGCACCCATCGATGCCGTGGGAAGAGGTGTCCGTTGCGGCTGCAACCGACTGTGACAACTCTCCGGACCTACATCGAAGTAGAGCGACATAAAGGGCATTATTGCCTGCATTCTGTTAGTTATGTGATCTACATCACTTAGGCATCTCTCTGTTTCCTGGCGTGTACCCACTGTTGCAGTCGCTGGGTGGAGCACGTTTCCGCCCATCCGCACCGGCCGGCTCTCCGAATGGCTCAGGGGCGGCACTCGTGGCAGTCGGGCGCATGTCGAGGAGGTGGTTCGGTGCCGGCATCAGATCCACCCTTGCCCGGTGCCCGTCGCCGGTGGGTGCTCGCCGCCGGCATCGGCTACGCCAACGTGGACGTCACGTCCGACGCCTGGGCCGAGGCCGTGCGCTGGCTGGGCCGGAAACTGCCGGTGTGAGGGCCACCGCGCGGGCCGTTCAGAACGGTACGTTGCAACCGACCAGTGTCCGGATGATCAACAGATCGACAGGTGACGCATGAAAGCGGTACTAGTCATCATCGGCGTGCTCATGGTGCTCGTCGGTGGGTTGTGGACCGGCCAGGGGCTCGGTTACATCCATGGCAGCCCGATGACCGGGGTGACCATGTGGGCGATCATCGGACCGATCCTGGCCCTCGCCGGTATCGGGCTGGCCGTCCTCGGTCTGCGCCGACGCGCCAGGTCGTAACCCCGGGTCCAGCCCGGATCGTCGCGTGGCCGGTGCCGCGCGGTGTGCGGTCGGTGGCGCGGCCGGGTGCGGCCGGTGCGCCACTCCTCTCGATGGAGGTTGCTGATGTCCCGTTCCCCCGAGGTGGGTTCGCCCGCGCCGGAGTTCTCCCTGCCCGGCACCGTACGTGGCGACGGTGCCTTCAGCCGTGGCGAGTACACCCTGGCCGGCCACCGTGGGCAGGCCCTCGTACTGGCCTTCTACCCCGGCGACGACACGCCGACCTGCACGAAGCAACTGTGCTCGTACTCCGCCGGCCTGGACCGGTTCGCCGAACTGGGCGCGGTCGTCTGGGGGATCAGCCGACAGGATCTGGACAGTCACGAGGCATTCGCGGCAAAGCGCGACATCAACTTCCCACTGCTGTCCGATGTGGACGGAGCTGTGGTGGCGAAGTACGGGATCGGGATGCCCGGCCTCGGGCTGCGCCGTTCGGTGTTCGTCATAGGGCCGGACGGCACCGTACGGTGGCGGCACATCGCCCTGGTCGGACTGACCTACCAGGACCTCGACACCCTCGCCGAACAGCTCGCCGCCCTGCGCTGACCGGGCCCGGTGGCAGATCGGGCTGCGTGCCGTCGGGCACAGTACGCGCGATGGTGTTCCGCCTGCCCGGGACCGGCCGGGATGATGCTCGCATGAGCGACGCGACCGACCGGGCGACCAGCGCGGCGCCGGCCCGTACCGCCCGCGCCCGGTACGTCGCGGTGCTCACCGATCCGACGATGCGCCGGATCCTGCCCGGCATCATGGTGTCCTCCCTTGGCGACGGGATGAGCGCGGTCGCCGTCGCGTGGCTGGCCCTGCAGATCGCGCCGGCCGGGCAGCGGGGCGTGTGGACCGGACTGGCCGTCGCTGCGTACGCCATGCCCAGCACGCTCGGCGCGCTGCTGCTCGGGCCACTGGTACGCAGGTTCAACGGACCCCGGTTGGTGGCGGCCGACGCGCTGCTGCGGACCGTACTGCTCGGTGCCGTGCCGGTGCTGTACCTGTCCAGCATGCTTGCCCCGGCGGTGTACGTGGCGCTGCTCGCGGCATCGTCGCTGCTGCACGCCTGGGGCAGTGCCGGCACGTACACGATGGTGGCCGAGGCACTGCCGGCCGGCGACCGGCTCACCGGCAACGCGCTGGTCTCCACCTGCGGGCAGATCGCCACCATCGCCGGCCCCGCGATCGCCGGGGTGCTCGCCGCCACCGTCGGACCGGCCTGGGTGATCGGGCTGGACGCGGCCACCTTCGCCGTACTGGCGCTGTGCTGCGGCATGGTGGCGGGCCGGCTGCCGGCCGCGCCGCCGCCGGCACCGATCGGTGGGACCACCGGTCCGCGTACCCTCCTCCGCTACCCGCAGCTGCTCGCGCTGATCGCCGTCACCTGCGGCTTCTTCTTCCTGTACGGGCCCGTGGAGGTGGCGCTGCCGGTACACGTGGCGCTGGAACTGCACGGCTCGGCCACCGTACTGGGCCTGTACTACATGGTCTTCGGTATCGGTGGGATCGTCGGCGGCCTCTGCGCCGGGCTGCTGCAGCACCGTCCTCTGTGGATCGTCATCGCCGCGGTCATCACCGGTTGGGGGATCTCGCTGCTGCCCAACGGACTGACCAACGCGCTGGTGCCGTGCCTGGTCGGGTTCGGTCTCGGCGGCCTGATCTACGGGCCGTTCAGCCCGCTGAGCGCCGGGCTGTTCCAGCAGACCAGTCCACCGCACCTGCTGAGCCGGATGCTCGCCACCCGCGGTGCGCTGCTGCTACCGGCCACGTCCCTGGGCACGGCGCTGGGCGGCCCGCTGGTGGCGGCCATCGGTGCCCGGCACACCCTGTTCGTGTCGGCGGCCAGCACCATCCTGCTCGGCCTGGTGGTGTTCGCGTTCGCCACCCGTACGCCGCGCCGTACCAGCTAGGTCGCCTGCCGCAGGTCCGGTACGGGCCCTCGCGCGCTCACGCCCCGGCCGGATGCATTCCCCCGCTCGGGACGGCTACGCCGTTTCGGCTGCCTTCCGGATCGCTTCGAGCGTCGCGGGGATGCCGGTACGGGCCGCCTCGACGCGGTTGGCGACGTGCGCGTCGGCCTTCTCGCCGAACCGTACCTTGAAGAAGGCGACGCCCTCGGGAAGGAAATGCCAGGACTCGGTCACCTTCGTCCCCCCGTCGGCCGGGGCGACGCGGTAACCCCACCGCACGGCAGGAGCGCCGTCGGCGTGGACCAGGAACGCGAACTCCGCCCCGTCGGCCGCCGCCACCTTGCAGCGGGTCTCCCAGACCCGGCCGGCCAGCTCGTTGCGGCCGGTGAACCACGCGTCGACACCGCGCGCGTTCTCGTCGTCCCACCAGCACGCCTTGCAGATCGGGCTCCACTCGCCCATCCGGGTCACGTCCGAGATCATGGCGTACACCATGTCGGGCTCAGCGGCGATGACGATCGAATCTTCGTACCTCAGGTCGTCCACGTGTCCAGTTTCCCCGGCCCGTCAACCGCAATGTTCGGGCCGGGGTGGGTGCCGGCGCCCGGCATGGAGCCGGACGCCGACACCCGTCGGATCAGGCCGGGCGAAGGTTCCGGGCCAGGAAGTCCCTGTCGACCCCGACCCAGCGCATGTTGCGATGCGTACCAGGGTTGGCGAGCAACGTCTTGTCCGTCGAGGCGAACGTGTCGAACAGCGTGAGCATCGCCTGGCGCTCGATGTGTTCCTCGTCCAACGGGAGCAGGAACTGGACCGGTACGGTGATCCGTTTCGCCGACTCCAGCAGCGCGTCGTGCACGAAGAACCCGCCACCGAAGATGGCGGCGGTGATCCGGGGCTCGACCGCCGTCAGTGGGATCCCGATCCCGGTACCCATCGACATTCCGCCGCCGTAGCCGATCGGCGCTTCCGTACCGATCTCCGGCAGTTCCTGCAGGGCGTCCAGGGTCGCCTGCCATTCCGGTACGGCCCGCGCCACCAGCGAGGTGGTGTAGCGAATGGTGGCCGCCTTGAACAGTTCGGTGTCTCCGGAGGTGTGCCCCTGCCGGATCTCGGTCCGGCAGTGCTCGTCCTCCGCCGTGCGCGGGCGGTCACCGTGCCCGGGTGCATCGATGGCGACCACGCTGAAACCCCAGGTGGTCACCATCTCGTGGGCGCGGGCCACCATGCCCGGCACCTTCTTGTGCAGGCCGCCGCCGTGGCCCATCAGCACCAGGGGCGCGTGGTCGGAGCCGGATACGGGCGACCAGAGCACGCCGGGAATCTCGCCCACCATGAAGTCGCGTTCGATGACACCGTTCGACGATGTCTCCGCAGTGAAATGCACAGTTGCTGCCTTTCGGGAGTGCCTTGAGGTGCGGCGCTCCCGGCGACAGCTACGTCAATCGCCCGACCGTGACGGCGAGGGGAGCACCCACGTGCGTACGACGTTCATGGGTCTCACCTCCTCGGTCGGTGCCACGGCTGGCGGGAACGGTATCAACTCGCCCGCCGGACCGCCACACCTTTTCCCCACCCCGCGCCGCGCGGGATCATTTTCCCCGAATAGTCCTTAAGTCCCTTTTTGTCAAAGGTGCATTCGGGGAAAATGCTCTTTCTGGGCGCCTCGAAGGTGCATTTTCCCCGAAAGTCCGATGGAGAGATTCGCGCAAACCGTATCTTTCACGGAAAATGCGCAGTGGTGTGAGATGGGCGGTGAGCGGTCTGTCCGCCGGAGCCGTTGCTTCCGACGGCCGGCAGATCAAGGAGAGGTGGGCATGGTGACGACTGTCCGGGTAGCGGAACAGGCGCTGCGGTGCCGGGCGTGAACGATGCGCGGCCCGACATCGAACGGGCACGCGGCCGGATGCGGCGACGGTCGAAGGTCAAACGGGAGCTACTCGAGCTGGCCGGCCAGGTGGCAACGGGCGAGACCGTACTGTGCCTGGCGGTCGGCCAGCGGCACAGCCGCGTCGGACTGCTCGCCCTCACCGATCAGCGTGTCTTCTGGTCGTTGATCGGGCCGTTGCGGCTGGCCGTCGAGTTCGAGGAGTTCCCGCTGAGCCGGATCGACGCGGTCCGGTGGGAGACGGGTACCTTCGGCGGCACCGTCACCATCGCGACCGGGACACGGCCCGTGGAGATCACCGGCGTACAGAACGCCGACGGCGAGCGGTTCGCCGAGCAGGCGTCAGCGGCACTGACCAGCTGAAACGCCCTAGCTGTGCAGGACCTTGTACCGGATGTGCGTCACAGTCGGTGAGACGACGACGGAGATCTGTTCGAGGTCCATCCCGCCGATGTCGTCGAACGGGCGTTCCCCCGCGCCGAGGATGATCGGCACGACGTGCAGGTACATCTCGTCGATCAGGCCGGCGGCCAGGTACTGCCGGACCGTACTGGCGCCCCCGGCGATCGACACCTTCTTCCCGGCAGCGACCTGCCGGGCCTGCGCGAGGGCCGATTCGATGCCGTCGGTGACGAAGTGGAACGTGGTACCGCCCTTCATCTCCAGCGGCTCGCGTGGCTGATGGGTCAGTACGTAAACCGGCGCGTGGTACGGCGGTTCCTCGCCCCACCAGCCGGTCCAGTCCAGGTCCCACGGGCCGGATCCACCGCCGAACATGTTGCGGCCCATGATGTGCGCACCGATGTTCTCGTCGACCGCGGCCAGTATCTGCCGGTCGGTCTCCCGATCCGGCTGGTCGGTCTCGAACACCCAGTCGACCAGCCGCAACCCGCCCTTGCCGAACGGTTCGTCGAGGCTCTGCCCCGGTGCGGCGGTGTACCCGTCCACCGAGATCGCCATCCGGCACGTAACCAGGCTCATCGCCGCTCCCTCTGCCCGTCCGGTGACCGCGCCACCGGTGACGTACTGCTGGTAGACCAGTCTGGCCGGCAGAACTCATCGGTACGCGGGGCGCGCCGACGGGTGGGCGATGGATTCCGCTGCGACGGTTCGTGGTGGGCGGAGATCCGTGGCGGTGGGCCGTCAGCCACGCCGGTACGCCGATATGTCGGGTGATCGTGTTGCTGGGCGTCCAGTGCTGCGGATCTTGACGGTGGTTTCGGGCCGATGTGGTGGCTCGGTACATCTCGCTTGGGAAGGGCAGAGTTCCGTCGCCCTGGCCCGGTGAGGCCGACGCCGCCAGCTACCCGGGAGCGGTACGCGGGCCGGTACGGGTGGCGAACCAGGCCGCCCACGCCAGAAGTACGGTCACGTACGCCTTCTCGGCGAAGCCACGCCACGGCCCCGGATCGCCGAGGAACCACAGCAGCAGCGGTACGGCCACCACGAACGTGACGACCGAGAGCCACCCGTCGATCCCGCCGGAGCGGCGCGAAAACCCGCGGCGCGAACACCCGGAGCGGCGCGAAAACCCGCGGCGCGAAAACCCGGGCGCGAAAACCCGCGGCGCGAAAACCCGCGGCGCGAAAACCCGGATGTGCGAAGAGACCTCCAGCGGCGGGAAACCCAGGCCACCGCGAGCATCGCCAACGGCAGACCCGCGAACATCAGCCCGGCGCCCAGTGCGTGCCAGCCGCCGACCCCGCTGTACGACACCGGCCGGCACCACGCGGCGTTGCTGCAACTGGTCGGCGCCACCGCGGCCAGCAGTACGCCCAGCGCGGCGACCCCGACGAACGCCGGCGCGAGGGAACCGTACCGGCGGGAGACCGTGCCGCCCAGTGACGGGTCGCCCAGTGACGGGTCGCCCAGTGACGGGTCGCCCGGCGCGGCGGCGCCCAGCGCGGTGACCGCGAGAGATACGGCGAGCAGGCCGAAGCCGGCCAACATCAGCCACCGACCGGGTGCGCCGACGGCGGCCAACGCGCTGATCGTTTCGGTGCGCTGCGAGTACCCGGAATGGGCGTCCCCCAGCACGATCCACAACAGTGTGAACACCACCGGGCCGGCGACACCCACGGCCCGCGCCGCCCGGCCGGTCAGCACGGCACGTCGGTGAGGTGCGCGGCGCGTACCGAATGCAGCCAGTGTTCCACCGTCGTCTCGTCGGGAGCGTCGGGGAGTGGGGAACGCAGTCGGTCGAAGTCGCGTTCGGCGTCCGCGACCAGCCGCCGGGCCGCCTCCACGTCACCGGACGCGACCTGCCTGCCGAAGTCCAGGAACCACTGCGGGTCGGCCAACCGGATGTCCACCGAACCGGTCGCGTACAGCTGCCGCCCCTGATGGATCAGCCGGGCCAGGTGCCGCGCGTGCTTGGCCACCTTCGCCCGCACCGGACCACCACTGTCCGAGGCGCTGCGGTGCGCGAGCTTGTGGAACTGCCGGGCCGCATAGCCCAGGTAGGCGTCACGTACCCGGGGCGCGGACAGGAACGAACCCCGGATGGCGATCAGTTCGTCGCCCAGCGCGGTACGCGTCTCGTACAGATCGTCGGGCAGCCAGACCAGCTCGGTGACGGTCGGGTTGCCGTTGAGCGCGAGCCGGCACCACTTGCGTGCCTCGTGCAACGTGACGTCGGGCTGCGTACCGACCCGCGACTCGACGGGTGGGTGCAGTCCATGTAGCTGCACGGTGGGCACCGCGTACACGCCCAGCCGGTCGATGTCGGAACCCGGACCGGCCAGCCCGTACGCGGTGGAACCCACGATGCCGGCGAGCAGAAGTGTCATTCGGCCTCCCGGTGGTCGGGATCAGCCTAGGTGCGCCACCACGTCGATCTCCACCAGAATGTGGTTCAGCTCCGAACCGACCGTGGTACGCACCGGGTACGGCTCGGTGAAGTACTCCCGGTAGATCTCGTCGAAACCGGCGAAGTCACGGTGCAGGTCCTGCAGGTGCACGGTCGCCTTGACGACATGCGCGAAGTCGAGGTTGCGCGCCGCCAGCACGGCCGCCAGGTTCGTCATGACCTGCCGGGTCTGGGTGGCCACGTCGTCGCCGACCACCTTCCCGGTCGCCGGGTCGATCGGCCCCATGCCGGCGGTGTACACGAAGTCGCCGGCCTGCACGCCCTGCGAGTAGCTGCCGCCCGGCGCGGGCGCCTGCGAGGTACGGATCTCCTGCTTGGCTGTCATGCTGTCACTCCTCCGTCTCGTGGTCAGCTGGTTGGTGGTCAGCGCCGCACGTGGCCAGCACTGCACGTGGTCAGCGGTGTACGTCGTCGTCGGGGTCGGCGCCGAGCAGCGCGATCTCGGCGCGCGTGGGTAGCCCCTCCCAGTCCCCGGGTACGGTCACCGCGAAGGCACCCGCCGCACTTGCCGCGGCCAGGCAGTCCTCCGCCGTCCGCGCGCCGATGAGTTCGGCGAGGTACGCGGCGGCGAACGCGTCACCGGCCCCGACCGGGTCCACCACCGGTACCCGGTGCGCCGGCAGGTCATGCATCTCGTCGCCGAGCATTGCCAGCACTCCCCGGGCGCCACGTTTGATCAGGATCTGTCGCGGGCCGAGTTTGGCGATTCCGGCGGCGAGCTGGGCGTCGTCGTCGCCGGTCACCACCAGCCGGGCCTCCGGCACGGTGGCGAACACGATGTCGGCCAGCCCGGTCAGCTCGCGCAGTACGGCACCTGCGTCCTCGGCGTTCCACAACGCGGACCGGTAGTTGAAGTCCAGCGAGATCGGTACGCCCGCGGTCTTCGCCGTGGCGACCGCGGCGTACACGGCTTCCCGCGCGGTAGGTGACAACGCCGGGGTGATGCCGGTGACGTGCAGCACCCGCGCGGCGCGTACCAGGTCTTCGTCCACATCGGACGGTGACAGGCGGGAGGCGGCGCTGCCCGCGCGGTAGTACTGCACCCGGGTGATGGCATCGGAACGGCGTTCCTTGACCATCAGCCCGGTGGGCGCCCCAGCGTCCACTGTGGCGTGACTGGTGTCGACGCCCTCGGCGGCCAGCGTACCGAGCACGAGGCGGCCGAACTCGTCGTCGCCGACCCGGCTGATCCACGCGGCGCTGCGGCCCAGCCGGCGTACCCCGATCGCCAGGTTCGACTCGGCGCCGGCCACCGACAGATCCAGGCTGTGCGCGTGCCGCAGCAGCCCGATCCGGGGCGCGGACAGCAACGCCATCGTCTCGCCCAGTGTGACGAGTTCGCAGGTCACGACCGTGCCTCCGCGACAACGGCGAGCACCCGGCGGGTCCGTACGGCCAGCGCGTCGAGATCGCCGGTGTCCAGCGCGTCACCGATCAGCGGCCCACCCATGCCGACCGCGATCGCGCCCGCCGCAAGGTAGTCCGGTACGGATTCCAGGGTCACGCCGCCGGTCGGCAGCAGCGGTACGTGGTCGATCGGGCCGCGCAGCTCCTTGAGATAACGCGGTCCGGCGACACTGGCCGGGAACACCTTGACCGCGGTGGCGCCCAGCTCCCAGGCGGCCAGTACCTCGGTCGGGGTGAACGCGCCCGGGTAGTAGCCGAGCCCCTGCGCGGTCGCCGCGCTGGCCAGCAACGGATCGGTGTGCGGCGAGACGATGAACTGTGCCCCGGCCTGCTGCGCCGCCGCGACGTCGTCGACCGACAGCACCGTACCGATACCGAGCTCGATCGCGTCGCCGTGCCGGGACCGCGCGTCGCGTACCGCATCGAACGCGCCGGGCGTGTTGGTGGTGATCTCCAGGCAGCGGATCCCGTTGTCCACCAACGTGTCGATCACGGCGGCGAGGTGCCGGCCGGTGGACTTGCCGCGCAGGATCGGTACGACACCGGTCCCGGTCAGCGCCGGACCCGGGGTCTGCCGGTTCGGTACGGTCATGGGCCCTTCCCTCTCGAAAGCTCTCAGAAGTAGGTGTGGATCAGGTCGACGACGTGATGGTCGGCGTCCACCAGCGGCAGGACCCGCCACTTGTCGAACGCGGTGCACGGGTGCGAGATGCCGAACGAGACCAGGTCGCCGGGACGCAGCTGCGGCCCGGCCGAGGTGTCCAGGTAGGTGTGCTGGTCCATCAGCTTCGTCACCTGGATCTCCGCCGCGTCGACGGTGCTGCCGTCGGGGCGGCGCACCCGGCGCGGTATCGGCAGACCCTCGTCGAACGGGGCGTCCCGCTTGCCCATCGCGGCCAGCGCCAGGCCCGGCTCCGGGGTGGAGGTGACCTGCGCCCAGATCTCCAGCGCCGCCTCCAGCCCACCCTCGTCGGTGAGCCGGTTGAACGGCGTCCGCACCCGGTACGTCCCGTCGTCGTGGCTGACGTACGCGCCGCTGCGCAGCAGTTTGCGTACCGGGTAGTCGGGTTGCCATTTCCCGCCCAGTACGTCGGCCACCGCGTCGAAGTACGCGCTGCCACCGGCGGACACCACCACCGGTCGCCGGGCATCGACCACACCGGCCCGGACCAGTTCGTCGGCCGCGTCCCGTACCGTTTCGAGGTAGCGGGCCGCCTCCGGTACCGACGGCAGACCACCCTCGTACCCGGAGACACCGACCACCGCGATCCCCGGCACCGACGCGGCGGCCTTCGCCACGTCCAGCAGTTCGGCGACGCTGCGCGCCCCGGTACGGCCGTCGGCGTGGCCCAGTTCGACCACGACGGTGAACTCCCGCTGCCCGGAGACCTCGTCGAGCGCGGCCCGGATCGCCTCGATACCGCCGGGTGAGTCCACGTAGCAGAGGAACTCGAACGCCGGGTCGCGTTCCCGTTCGGCGATCAGCCAGCGCAGCGCCACCGGGTCGAGCAGCTCGTTGGCCAGGAAGATGCGCGGTACGCCGAAACCCCGCGCGGTGAGTACCTGGTTGGCGGTGGCCAGGGTGATGCCCCAGGCGCCGGCCTCCAACTGGGCCTGGAACAGTTTCGGCGCCATCGTGGTCTTGCCGTGCGGCGCGAACTCCAGGCCGTGCCGGGTACAGAACTCGGCCATGGTCGCCAGGTTGTGCTCGACGGCGTCGCGGTGCAGCACCATCAGCGGCCAACTGAACGGCCCGGTGAAGATGTCGTGCCGGGCGGCGGCGAACTCGCCGGCGGGCAGCCGGCTGCCGGGCAGCCACAGCCCCTTGGTACGCCAGTCCAGGTACTCCTCGGGCATTCTCAGTGCCATCTGGTGCTCCTCACACGTACCGGTCACCGGGCCGAGCCCAGTTCCCGGGAGATCTGCCGGCCGGTACGGGCCACCTGCGGTGCCAGTACCCGGATGGTCGAGGCGGTCATCCGCGACGACAGGCCGGACACCGACAGCGCGCCCACCACCCGGTCGTCGTGGTCGAAGACGGGTGCGGCCACGCACCGTACGTCGGCCTCGTTCTCGCGGTCGTCGACGGCGTAGCCGCGGTCCCGGATCCGGGACAGTTCGGTGGCCAGCCGGTCCGGGTCGGTGATGGTGTGCGGGGTGACCGCCGGCAGCCCGGCCGAGACCACGGTGGCCACCTCGGACTCCTCCAGCCATGCCAGGATCGCCTTGCCGACGGCCGTGCAGTACATCGGGGCCCGGCTACCGACCCGGGAACCCATCCGTACGTTCGCCTCGTTCTCGACCTTGTCGATGTAGACCACCTGGGTGGTGTCGTACACGACCAGGTGGCAGGTCTGCTGTGCACTGCGTTGCAGGGCGCGCAGGTGTTCCGCGGCGACGGTACGAAGATCCAATGTGGACAGATATGCCTGGCCGAGCCGCAGTGCGCCGAGCCCCAGCCGGAACCGGCCCGAGTCACGGTCGCGGGTGAGCAGCCCCGCTTCCTGCAACGGCACGGTGAGCCGCAGAATCGTACTCTTGTTGAGCGACAACGCATGTGACAGTTCGGTCAGCGACAGGCCGGGACCGCTGGCCTGCCGCTCCACCTGGGCCAGGATGGTCAGCGCCCGGCGCAGCGAGGACGACTGGTTGCGGACCGGCGCGGCCCGCTGGCCCGGCGTGCCCGCCGCGCGGCCCTGACCCGTTGTGCCCGCGGCATGGTCCTGAACCGGCGTGCGCACCGCGCGGTCCTGACTCGGCGCGTTCACGATGACGTCCCCGGAACGGGCCTCAACGCCCGGCCGGGCAGCTCGTCGGTCAGCTCACCGCCGGCGAGCACCGGCCGGCCGTTGACCAGTACGTCGTCCACCCCTACGGCGGGCCGTTTCGGGTCCCGGTAGGTGGCGATGTCGGCCACCCGGTCCGGGTCGATCAGCGCCACATCGGCGGCGGCGCCGGCGCGCAGCAGACCCCGGTCGGCGAAACCGAACCGGCGGGCCGGATGCGCGGACAGATGGACGACGGCCTCCGGCCAGGTCAGGTCGTGCAGCTGTCGTACGTGGTGGGCCAGCACCCGGGCGAACGCGCCCCAGCCCCGCGGATGCGGGTGCCCGCCGACGTAGATGCCGTCCGAACTGCCCATCTGCGCCGGGTGCCGGAGCAGCGCGCGTACCGACTCCTCGCTGTTGGTCGGTGGCTGACCGAACACGCAGCCCACCTGCAGCGCGGTCGCGGCCAGCAGCTGCACGCAGGTGTCCGCCGGGGTCAGTCCGGCCCGCACCGCGACCTCCGGCATCGAACGGCCCTCGGCCCACCGCCACCGTTCGGACGGTACGTGCGAGAACGTGATGCGTTCCCACAGCTCGGCGCGCTCGGAGAACCATTCGGTGTCCAGGCGGCTGCGTACCGCCGGATCGGCGAGCAGCGCCACGGTACGGTCCGGGTCGCCGGCGGGCAGCCACGGCGGCAGGACCACCATCGCCAGGATGCTGCTGCCCCGCAGGTACGGGTAGCTGTCGAAGGTAAGGTCGATGCCCTCGGCCCGGCTGTCGTCGACCAGCGCGAGCAGTTCGGCGGCCGGCCCGTGGTAGTGCGAGATGTGCGCGGCGACCCCGGTGGCGCGGGCGATCGTACGGACCTCCGCCACGCCCTGCGCGGCGTGCGATTCGTAGCCGCGCATGTGGGTGACGTACGGCAGGCCCCGGGTGGCGACCGGCCGGCAGAGTTCGGCCAGTTCCGCCGCGTCGGCGTACCGGCCCGGGGTGTACTCCAGGCCGGTGGACAGGCCGACCGCGCCCTCGTCCAGGGCCTGGACGACCAGCCGGCGCATCGCGGCCAGTTCGTCACCGCTCGCCGGCCGCTCGGCGGTACCCATCACCTGGTGGCGGATGGTGCCGTGCGGCGCCAGGTACGCGGCGTTGAGTGCGGTGTGCCCGGTGTAGCCGGCGAGCAGGCCGGCCACCGTCACCGGCCCGGCGCCCAGCCCCGGGTGCGGCCCGTTCACGGCGGCGAAGTACCGGCTGGTGTAGGCGAGGGTGGCCGGGTCGGCGGGCGCGAACGACAGCCCGTCCTGGCCGAGTACGAAACTCGTCACGCCCTGCCGCAAGGCGGCAAGCTGCACCGACCGGTCCAGGACCAGGGCGTCACCGTGGACGTGCGCGTCGACGAACCCGGGCACCACGTACCGGCCGGCGGCGTCGAGTTCGTGGTGTGCCCGCGCGTCGTCGAGCCGCCCGATCGTGGCGATCCGGTCACCGCGGATGCCCAGGTCGGCCCGGTACGCGGCGGCGCCGGTGCCATCCAGCAGCCAGCCGCCCCGGACCAGTACGTCGTACACGCCGTGCCACCTCCGAGAGCCAACCTAGGAGACGGTACGACCATCCTGCCGCAATTTTGAGACAGAGTTGTGCATCGCACAATGCCGGAAAGGGCGGCTGGGTGCGGCCGACCACTTCAGCACGAGGGTGATCGTGCTGCCCCCCGGTCGACCGCACCCAGCCGCGAAGGTTCCATCCCCCACAAACCTCCTGGACAAACCTTCCGCATCCTCCCCAGGGTCCGATCTACCAGCGGCTCCACCCCGGTGGCGGCCCCGTCCCGGACCGCCCGTCGTGTCCCGCCTGGCAGGAACAGCAGTGGCCGCCGGGCCGGCGGTGGGTCATCATGACCACGCCCGCCCCCCACGGGAAGGACCCCAGCCATGGACGGCACCGACCCCGCCCCGCCCGACCCCCTTACCGAGGAACCGGGAGACCCGCTCGCCGGCCGCAACCGGGTCCGCCAGATCACCGCGGCGACGATCGGCAACACCGTCGAGTGGTACGACTGGTACGCCTACTCGTTCCTGGCGCCGTTCTTCGCCGCGGCGATCTTCCCCCAGGGCAACGCACTGACCGCCCTGCTCGACACGTTCGCGGTATTCGCGGTCGGCTTCTTCATGCGCCCGATCGGCGGTCTGCTGCTCGGCAGCGTCGCCGACCGGATCGGTCGACGCAACACCCTGACCCTCACCATCCTGATGATGGGCGGCGGCAGCCTGCTGCTCGGCGTCCTGCCCGGCTACGCGACGATCGGTGTGCTCTCCCCGATCCTGCTGGTACTGGCCCGGCTGATCTCCGGGCTGTCGATCGGCGGCGAGTTCGCCGCGTCGAGCACCTTCCTGGTGGAGTCCGCGCGACCACAGCGGCGCGGGCTGTTCTCCAGCTTCCAGTACGTGTCCACCACCATCGGCCAGCTCATCGCCTCCGGACTCGGCGCGCTGCTGTCCAGCACGCTGTCCGACTCGGCCATGAGCAACTGGGGCTGGCGGCTGCCGTTCCTGCTCGGCGCCGTACTCAGCCTCGTCGGGTTCTGGATCCGGCGCGGCGCCGTGGAGACACACCGCAGCGACCCCGCCGCCCGCCGCCCGGGGCTGTTCGAGGCGCTGGGCCGTTTCCCCCGCCAGTCTCTGCTGATCTGCGGCATCACGATCGGCGGCACCATCGCGTACTACAGCTGGACGGTGTACCTGCCCTCCTACGCCGAGCAGGCCGTCGACTTCGACAAGTCGAAGGCGCTGGTGGTCAGCACGATCGCGCTGGCGTTCTTCGCGCTGATCCAGCCGCTGGGCGGGATGCTGTCCGACCGGATCGGCCGCAAGCCGATGCTGATCGCGTTCGCCGCCGGGTTCGCCGTACTGATCGTGCCGATGCTGCACCTGCTGTCCGACGCGTTCGGCTCGCTGCTGCTGATCCAGTGCGTGGGCATGGTGCTGCTCACCGGTTACACGTCGATCGCCGCGGCGGTCAACGCCGAGGTGTTCCCGGCCCGGGTACGGGCCGCCGGCATCGGCTTCCCGTACTCACTGACCGTGGCGCTGTTCGGTGGTACCGCGCCGTACGTCGGGACCCTGTTCAAGTCGCTCGGACATCCCGGACTGTTCCCCTGGTACGTCGCCGTGCTGTGCCTGATCTCGCTGGTGGTGTACCTGTTCCTGCGGGAGACCGCCCGCCGGCCACTGGACGTCTGACCGGTTCCCCGAGGTTCGGCGGTACGCGGCTCCCTACGATGGCGCCGTGACGATGCGTACCGCCGGGCCCTGGAGCCCCGAGCCCGCCGATCCGGGCCCGGCCGACGGGTGTGCCGCGCCGCGCCGGGACCGGCAGGCCACCGAGGCGCGGATCCTCGCCGAGGCGGCCCGGCTGTTCGCCGAGCAGGGGTACCGCGCGGCCACCGTACGGGCCATCGCCGCCGCGGCCGGCGTCAACCTGTCCCTCATCAACCGGTACTACGGCTCCAAGCTCGGCCTGTTCGACGCGGTGCTCACCGCCGAACGGCGGCTGCCGGTACTGGCCGACGTACCGCTCGACGAGCTGCCCCGCCACCTCGCCGAATATGCGCTGCGGCCACTCGGGCCGGACTCCGGCCACAGCCTGACCGCCGCGATCCGCGCATCCGCCGAGGCACCGGAGATCCGTGAACTGCTCCGCGAACGTTTGGAGAACCTGCTGATCGGGCCGCTGTCCACCCAGCTGCCGGGGCCGGAGGCGCGCAGCCGGGCGGTGCTCTGCGCGGCCGTACTGTCCGGCACCGGTACGGTCCGCCGCCTGCTCGCCGCCGACGGACCCACCGGCCCCGAACTCCTGCACCGGCTCACCGAGGTCTTCCGTACCTGCCTGAGCTGAAACATGCGGGCCGCTGGCATGCTGGGGCGGTGAGCAACCCGTCGATGCCGGCCGCCGATCCGCCGGGGCCGGCCAGCGCGTCGGAGCAACTGGGTCGGCGCACGCTGGGTATCGAGGTGCTGCTCGTACTGGCCGTGTCGCTCGGCCAGTCCGGGGTGTACGCGGCGGTCAACCTGCTCGGCAAGCTGACCGCGACGAAGGCGCTGGCCGACCAGAGCGCCACCCTCAATGCTTCGCAGGCGCCCGGCCGACCCTGGCTGGACCTGACGTACCAGCTGCTCGGCATCGCCTTCTCGGTCGTACCGGCGCTGCTCGCGGTGCACCTGCTGGGTCGTACCGACCCGCCGGCCGGCCGGACCATCGGCGTGGACCTGCGCCGCCCGCGCTTCGACCTGGCCAGCGGCGCGCTCGTGGCGCTGTGCATCGGCATCCCCGGGCTCGGCCTGTACTTCGCGGCCCGCGCGCTGGGCATCGCCGCGAACGTCGTACCGTCCGCGCTGCCGTCGGTCTGGTGGGCGGTCCCGGTACTGGTCCTCGCCGCGGTGCAGAACGCCGTGCTGGAGGAGGTCGTGGTGGTCGGCTACCTGATCACCCGGCTGCGGCAGTTCGGTTGGCGGGTGCCGGCCGTGCTGGCGGTCAGTGCCCTGCTGCGTGGTTCGTACCATCTGTACCAAGGTTTCGGCGGGTTCATCGGCAACGCCGTGATGGGCGTGCTGTTCGGCCTGTTCTTCCTGCGTACGAAGCGGGTCGCGCCGCTGATCGTGGCGCACAGCCTGCTGGACATCGTGTCGTTCGTCGGCTACGACCTGCTGCATTCGCACGTCTCCTGGCTGTGAGCCGGACCTCCCCGGGTCGGCTCGTGGGCCGGCTCGCGGCCAGTTCCGGTATGCCCTTTGCCCTCAGCCGCGGCGGCACTGTATTCTCGACCGGCAGCGGCGGTATCGCCGTCGTCAGGGAGGCTTCGCCTAGTCCGGTCTATGGCGCCCGCCTGCTAAGCGGGTTTGGGGTTTATCCCCCATCCGGGGTTCAAATCCCCGAGCCTCCGCCCTGAAGTGCAGAAACGCCGGCCCGGGTCCACGACCCGGGCCGGCGTTCCGCGTTTCCCGGCCCCCGCAGTTTCAGTGGAGCCCTCGCGGACGGGTTCGAGGGATACTGGCAGCTGTGACCGGTACGGATCTGATCGACGACTACGTCATGGCGGTCGGGCGCCGGTTGCGGGGTTCCCGCCGAATGCGTACGAGCATGTTGACGGAGATCCGTGATGCGCTGGTGGATTCGGCCGAGGACGCCGAACACGCCGGCATCCCGTGCCGCGAGGCACGTCGGCAGGCCGTCGACCAGTTCGGTTCCGCCGCGGAGATCGCCGCCGAACTTCAGGATGTACTGGCCTACACGCACGCCCGCCGTACCGCCTGGGGACTGTTGGCTGTGCTGGGTACCCGGCATCTTCTCGCCGCGTTGTCGGGTGCCTCCGGGCGGTGGGACCAGTGGTGGGGCGGCTCGCATCCCATGGCGGGCTACACCCTGCTGTCCCGTACGGTCGACGTCCTGGCGCTCGCGTCCCTGGTCCTGTCGGCTGCAGCGATCGTCGTGTTCGGGCGGGCCGTACGACGCCGGCCGCCACGGCGCGGTGAGGCTCGGGCGATGGCGGTGGGTACGCCGATCGCGCTGGTGGCGATCGTCGGCGGCGGCCTGCTGCTGGTCGGGTTGACGCCGGCCGGATGGACCGCCCTGGCTCCGGTACTGCTGGCCATGAGCTGGTGGCTGTTGCCGATGGGGCTGGTGCTGGGGTCGGCGTGGCGATGCTGGCGGGCGGCTACGGCCTAGCCAGGTCCGCTGGGGGTCCGGGTGGTCGTCGGCGGTTGGCGTCGTCGAGCGGCGGTGGCCTGGTGGATTGATTCCGGTTCCAGTCGCCGTTTCCGGTCAGCTTGGGTGTAGGCCGAGCACATCCTGGATCGCCGTGGAGAAGGTCAGCCAGTCGGTGCGTTGGGTGGCCAGCGCGCGGCGGCCGGCGGTGGTCAGTTCGTACGTGCGACGGCGGCGGTTGCCCACCATCGTCCAGTTCGCGCGGACGTGGCCGGCCTGTTCGAGCCGGCGTAACGCCGGATACAGCGAGCCGGTCGGGTAGCTGAGCAGGCCGCCGCTGCGGGCGGCGAGCTGCTGGCTGATCGCGTACCCGTGGGTGGGTTCGGCCTCCAGGACGGCCAGGATCAACCCTTCGAGATGTCCTCGGAAGATCTCCTGATTCATGTAGGCAGCCTATCCAGACGGTCCGTCGACCCGTGTCGTCCCCTTCGCATACGGCGGTCTTGCTAGGTGTAGCTAGTCTACATGTAGACACTCTACCGCTAGGAAGGATCGATCGCATGGCGTCAGAGAACGGGGCAGTGAGCGAGCCGAGGCCGCGCACGACCGGACGGCGGCTCCTGACCGTCGTCCGAGGTTGGCCGTGGCGGGTATCGGTGATCGCCTGGCTGGCCGTGGTCGTACTCGTCAGCCTCTTCCGCCACCACTACACCGGCATCTACGGATTCAGTACGGCCAACTACGGCTGGCTCGCGTTCACCCTGGTCGGCGGGTCCGTACTGGCCTGGCGGTCGGCCGGCGCACAGCCGCTGTACCTGGGTCTGGTACGCCCGCTGCTGGCCGCCGCGACCGCGTTCGTGCTCTGCGCGGTCGCGGTCGCGCTGATGGGGCTGATCTTCCTACCGGACCGGCCGCTACAGGGCGGCGGCGACGCCGTCGGGCCTCTGGGCGGCGCCCTGCACCCCCTGGGGCGGGCGCTTCCGGTGGCCGAGGTCGTTCTCGTGGTCGGCTATGTCGGCGAGATGGTCAAACCCGGATGGCGTCTGCTGCGCCGACGCGGCCCGTTCGCCGTCCGACGCTGACCGGCACCCGCCCGGTCCGGGTCCACGACCCGGGCCGGCACCCGGGTCCCTGAGCGGACACAGCCTCAGCCGGTACGGGTGTCGAAGGCGGCGCGGGCACCGTCGATCTTTTCCATGTTCGCGTACGCCCAGGCGCGGATCGGCGCAATGGTCTCCGACAGGCTCGCGCCGAGCGGCGTCAGGCTGTACTCGACCCTCGGCGGAACGCTCGCCCAGACCTCACGGTGCACCAGCCCGTCGCGTTCCAGTGTGCGCAGGGTCTGCGTGAGCATCTTCTGGCTGATGCCGTCGACCGTACGGCGCAGCTGCTGGAAACGCAGCGTCTCCTGCTCCAGGGCGTACAGCACCAGCAGGCTCCAGCGGTCACCGATCCGGTTGACGACCTGACGGGTGGGACACGCCGCGGCCATCACGTCGAAGCGTCCGTCCGGCGAGGCTGTGTGGGCGATCGTCACGGAGCCAACCCTTCTGCCAGTCACTTTTCAGTGCCTACCGCACTTTTTACTGCCTACTTTCCACTGGAGAGTACGGCTCGCAGACTGGTGGCACGATGTCCACGGCGTGGAGGAGACCGACGGTGTACGCGATGCTTCCCGACGGCCGCCGCTCGGTACGGCCGGGCGAGGTCGGCGAACCGGACCCGGCCGCCGACGAGGCCGTGGTCGGGGTCGAGGCGTACTCGGTCAACCGGGGCGAGACGTTCCTGCTCGACGCGCCCGCCCCGGGATGGCGGCCCGGCAAGGACATCGCCGGCACCATCGTCACCACGGCCGCCGACGGCAGCGGCCCGCCGGCCGGCACCCGGATCGTCGCGCACGTTGCGGCAGCGGGCTGGGCCGAACGGGTCGCCGTACCGACATCCTCCCTCGCCGTCCTCCCCGCCGGCATGACCGGCCCGACCGCCGCCGCACTGCCGTTGGCGGGGCTCACCGCACTGCGGTTGCTGCGCGCGGCAGGGCCGCTGACCGGGCGGCGGCTGCTGGTCACCGGGGCCAGCGGCGGTGTCGGCCACTACCTCGTCGAGCTGGCGACCGCGGCCGGCGCCGAGGTCACCGCGGTGTCCGCGACCGTCGAACGCGGCCACCGGCTCCGCGAACTCGGCGCCCGGACAGTCACCGACATCTCCGCCGCCGACGGCTGGTTCGACGTGGCGATGGAATCGGTCGGCGGGCACTCGTTCACCGCGGCCCGCCGCAAGGTACGTCCCGACGGTCTGGTCCTGTGGTTCGGACAGGCCAGCCGCGAACCGGTCACCCTCGACTTCTTCGACTGGGTGCAGGGCACGGCCGGCGCCCGCATCACGCAGTTCCACTACCTCGACGGCGGGCACAACGACGGCGCCGACCTCGCCACCCTCGTCCGGCTCGTGGAGCACGGTCGACTGCACCCCGAACTCGGCACCGTACAACCCTGGACGCACACGCCCCAGGTCGTCGACGACATCCGGGCCCGCCGGGTGCGCGGCAAGGCCGTACTGGAGGTCACGCCATGACACAGCAGGTTTCCCGTCCCACCGACGCGCCTCCCGGTGCCGGCGCTGCTCCCGGTGCCGGAGCGAAGGCGGTGCTGTGCGCGTACCTCGACGCGTTGACTGCCGGTGACCTCGACGCCATCGCCGACAGCTTCACCGACGACGCGACCTGGTCGCTGCACGGCACCCTGCCACTGGCGGGTACCAGACGGGGACGCGCGGAGATCATGTCGTTCCTCGTCGGCGCCGGCTCGCTCTACCGGCCGGGCACGCAGGAATTCACGTTCGGCGACATCACCGCCGAAGGCGACCGGGCCGTACTGGAATGGCGGGTACGCGGCACCGCCGCGGCCACCGGTCTTGAGTACGACAACGCCTACTGCGGTGTCTTCGTCGTACGGGACGGCCGCATCGCCGAGGTCCGCGAATACCTCGACACACTCCACGCGGCGCAGGTGCTCTTTCCGCCGACCAGCGGCTGAGCAGCGTGGATCACTGGCCGAGCAGCAGGCCGACCACGACGACGGCCACCGCCAGGACGGCGACCACCGCCCAGCCCTGCCAGGTCTGCGGTCGTAGCCCGAACCCGACCCGCTTCGGACCGAACCATGCCCGGCGCCCGTCAACGGTCATCGCAACCTCCCGGTCGACTCCGCAGTCGCACCTCAACCATGCGACAGCGGTCAGTTCGTACACCTCCTCGTCCAGCGGAGTGCCTGTGACCGGGCCGTTATGTCTGCGGTCGTACCGCCCTGACCTGTATCTTCGCGCGATCTTTCCGACTTGGCCGGCCGCTGCGGCGCGTTCCGGCGGGCCGGGCGGAGCCCGGGAACACCGCGACGGCGGAACCCGCTACACTCATCCTCGGTCGTCACAGACCACGCGCCCGTAGCTCAACGGATAGAGCATCTGACTACGGATCAGAAGGTTGGGAGTTCGAATCTCTCCGGGCGCACCAGCACTCAAGGCCGTGACCAGCACCAACACAGGTCACGGCCTTTTCCGTTCCCAGAATCTGACCGCTTGTTTCCCGATCTCGTGGGACTCGGTGCTCCGATGGTGCTCGGTCGTTTCCGTGACGGTCTGGTTCGCTTACTGCCCTGCTGTACGGCCGGCTGTGGCCGTGTCGTACCGCCGCTGCCCCTACCGTCCGTGCCCCACCAGTCCGCTAGGGTCGGAAAGCCACACCAGCGAAGGCCGCGGGGTGAACAGTGCGATGCCTGGCCGGTGCGCTGCCTGGCCCTGGTCCTACCGCTGCGTCGAGCCCGTCCGGGTGGCGGTATGCGGGGTAGGCGAGTTCGCGACTCGTTGCTGGTACCGGTAGTTGAGGCGTTGGGCTTCTTCGAGTTGGTCTTCGAGGATGATGATCCGGCAGGCGGCGTCGATCGCGGTGCCGGCGTCGACCATCGTGCGGGCGCGGGCGGCCAGCCGCAGCTGGTAGCGGGAGTAGCGGCGGTGCCCGCCGGGTGAGCGGTGCGGGTCGATCAGTTTCGCCTCGTCCAGGCTGCGCAGGAAGTCCTGCGAAACGCCGAGCAGCTCCGCGGCGCGGCCCATGGTGTAGGCGGGGTAGTCCTCGTCGTCGAACATGTCGTCAAGCGGTTGGCCCATGCCACCTCCATGTCGAGGGCCCCCGGCGCGTCAGCACCGGGGGCCCAGGGTTTGGGGTCAGAAACACCATCTACCGACCAGAGGTCGGCTTGTCGTGTCCACACTGGCCGCAGTCTGCGGCGGGTGTGAGGATCGCGTATGCGTGACCGGAGACCACCTCACGTTCGAGACTCTCAACGGTGTCCGCCCGGCCGTACTGCGGCCGACAGGCGGGCGATCCAACGGTGTACGGCCCTCCCTTTCCTCTGATCCTTCTCCTACCGTGCCGTCCGCCGGTGTCTGAGCCGCACGCAACTTCCTGGCCCCGCACACGTTCAGCGGACTGCCCAACCTGTCATGACAGGCCGGACCCCTACCACTACCTTCTGCACGTCCGCCGGTGCCTGGGCCTCGTGAAGCATCCATCTGCACGGCCCCTACACGTTCAACGAACTCGCCCTACCCGGGTCAAGCCCTACTCCGGCTTCCCGGCCCGCGCCCTGGTGGCGGCGGGTGCTGCATCAGCGTCTTTACCTGATCTTTTCTCCGGACCCGCGAAACACTAGCCGACGATCACGAGGATGTCTAGCACCATCAGCAGAGATTTTTTAGGGCGCCCGAAGCGCACCTCGGGTGACCGCCTACCACGGCGACGGCTGGGTCGTGATGGTCGGCAACGACCCGGACAGCCCGCTACGTCGGGCGTGAAAACAGGTCATCGAGGCCGTGGTCTGACCACGCCGCATCGCACGATAATGGGCCACTGACGGACGGCGGCGGGTGGTTGTGACGGTGGTCGGTGGCCCCACCGTGACGGACCAAGCTGGCTCCATTGGAAGCGATGCTGGTCGATTGGTGTGACGGCGGTATTTGGCCCCACCTGGCATTGCTGATGGACAGCGCGACTGGACGCGCGCGCCACCGCCACGCAGATCACGGGTGGCGCAGGCGCCCAAGTTGGATCCGGTGAAGCCGGCGATCGATGCGATGCTGCGCGAGGACCTGGACGCGCCGCGCAAGCAGCGGCACACGGCTCCGCGGATCCATGCCCGTCTGTTGGATGGACACGCCGCCGAAGGATTGTCGTACTCGACGGTGCGGGACTGGGTGCGCAGGCGGCGTGTCGAAATCGCGGCGGAGGCTGGGCGGCGACGGGAGACGGCGTTCATCGTGCAGTCACATGCCCCGGCCGCTGAAGGCTGAGGTCGACTTCGGTGACGTGTGGGTGATGCTGGCCGGGGAGAAGACGAAGTGCTTCCTGTTCGCGTTCAGGTTGTCGCACTCGGGTAAAGCGGTGCATCAGGTGTTCGCCTCCCAGGGGCAGGAAGCGTTCATCGGCGGGCACGTCCACGCGTTCGAGACGATCGGTGGAGTCCCGACCGACAAGATCCGTTACGACAACCTCAAGTCAGCGGTGTCGCGGGTTCTGCTGGGGCGCAACCGGACAGAGTCCGAACACTGGGTTGCGTTCCGTTTTCACTACGGGTTCGACGCGTTCTGCTGCATCCCGGGTATCGACGGGGCGCATGAGAAAGGCGGCGTGGAGGGAGAGGTCGGCCGGTTCCGTCGTACTCACCTGTCACCTATACCGGAGGCCGATTCGCTGGACGAGCTCAATGCGCGGGTGGATGCCGCGGACCGGGCTGACGACGCCCGCAGAATCGCGGCGCGGCTGCGCACCGTGGGGCAGGATTTCGCCGTTGAGCAGCCTTTGTTTGCGCCGTTGCCCGCGGAACGGTTCGAATCGGGGCTGTGGTTGACGCCGCGGGTGGACCGGTCGCCCGGGTGACGGTGCGCTGCTGCCACTACTCGGTGCCGGCAGGGCTGATCGGCCGGCAGGTGCGGGTGCTGCTGCGCGCTTCCGAGCTGGTCATCTTCGACGGGCGGCGTGAGGTCGCCCGACACGCCCGCTCGGTCAACAAGGGCTCCCAGACACTCGTGCTGGACCACTAGTCACCGAACAGGCCGCCGACGCCGCCATCGACCGAGCCTGCCGCGCATTGCGACTGCCGACCCTGCGGTCCCGGTTCACCGACACCGCCGAACGCCAACAGCTCACTTGCCGCGGGTTCCTCGCCGAGCTACTGCTCGCCGAGTGCGACGAACGGGACCGGCGCCGCGATGAACGGCATCGCCTCCAACGAAGCCTTCTCCGGATGGACGAAGACTTCACCGACCCCCGCCTCTGCGCCGCGATCGTCGACCGGCTCACCTTCGGCGGCAACATCATCCAAACCGGCACCGACTCCTACCGGCTGGCTCGAACCCGCGCCCAACTCGCATCCTGACTCACCCGCCACGATGGCCCCGAGGCGCCCGGGGCCATCGTCGTCTCCTGGGGCCAGATTCGACCGTCACACCGATCGATCATGATCACTCACCAGGTGGGGCCAAATAACGCCGTCATTTACCCACCTCGGAACACCGACATGGGGCCACCGGTCTCCGCCCTCCCGGAGCCAGCCAGCACCGTCATAGCCAGACCCGCCGCTCACGCACGCAAGTACGGACGAGAAAGACCCCGTAGCGCAGGCGGCCTCCGAACACGGGACAGCCCTCAGGATGTCCGCGAACGATCGTTTGCCGACAGAAGGGCTGGAGCCCGAGTTCAGGTGTAGGCGTCCTCGACGGCGACTCTGCGCACCGTGCGCAGCGTCGACCGGAGACTGTCCAGATCGGTCGAGCCTAGGGCGAGGCGGATCGCCTGTGGTGTGTGCGTCGAGGTGGTGAACGGCTCCGCCGTGGTGACCGAGATGTGCCGGCGCGCGAGGGTGGCGGTCAGGCGGTCGGCGCGTGCGTCGTCGGGCAGCGGCAGCCAGGTGAAGTAGGACGAGGGGTGGCCGATGAGCGGGAGGCCCGCCAGCTCCTGCCTGACGAGTGCCTGGCGGGCCCTGGCGTCGTCTCGTTTCTGCGCTTCCAGGTGGTTCACCGTGCCGTCGTCGAGCCAGCGGCAGGCGATGGCGGTGGTGAGGGCAGGGGTGTTCCAGGTGGTTGTCCGGATGGCGCGTTCGAGGGACGGAACCGTGGACGGCGGGGCGAGGACGAAGCCGACCCGCAGGCCGGTGGCGATGCTCTTAGACAGTCCCGAGACGTAGACGGTGATGTCCGGTGCGGTTGCGGCCAGAGGCGGTGGAGGATCCTTGACCAGGTAGGCGTACGAGGCGTCCTCGATGATGAGCGAACCGTGCTGTCGGGCGATCCTGATCAGGCGTGTGCGGTCGGTGGCCGGCATGACCCAGCCCAGGGGGTTGTGCATGGTGGGCATGGTGTAGATCGCGCGCACCGGGCGGGTCGCGCACAGTTTCTCCAGGGCATCGAGATCCGGCCCGTCGGCGGTGGTGGGGATGGGCTCCAGGTCGAGATGGAAGGCGTGCGCGAGCACCTCGAAACCCGGGTAGGTGAGTGCGTCGACCGCGACGACGTCGCCGGCGCTCAGCGTGGCCATGACGGTGATGGCCAGGCCGTGCTGGGCACCGTTTGCGATGAGGATCTGATCCGCGTCGGCAGTGATTCCCCGGTGTGTGAGGTGTCGTGCGATGGAGGCTCTGTCCTGGGGGCGCCCTCGGTGTGGTTGGTAGCGCAGCAGCGAGTCGAGATCACCGGAGGTGGCCACCTCTCGCAGGGCCTGCCGC
>CAWFFM010000009.1:0-44058 GCA_963815125.1 uncultured Actinomycetota bacterium | reverse complement strand
CGGTCGTTTCCGTGACGGTCTGGTTCGCTTACTGCCCTGCTGTACGGCCGGCTGTGGCCGTGTCGTACCGCCGCTGCCCCTACCGTCCGTGCCCCACCAGTCCGCTAGGGTCGGAAAGCCACACCAGCGAAGGCCGCGGGGTGAACAGTGCGATGCCTGGCCGGTGCGCTGCCTGGCCCTGGTCCTACCGCTGCGTCGAGCCCGTCCGGGTGGCGGTATGCGGGGTAGGCGAGTTCGCGACTCGTTGCTGGTACCGGTAGTTGAGGCGTTGGGCTTCTTCGAGTTGGTCTTCGAGGATGATGATCCGGCAGGCGGCGTCGATCGCGGTGCCGGCGTCGACCATCGTGCGGGCGCGGGCGGCCAGCCGCAGCTGGTAGCGGGAGTAGCGGCGGTGCCCGCCGGGTGAGCGGTGCGGGTCGATCAGTTTCGCCTCGTCCAGGCTGCGCAGGAAGTCCTGCGAAACGCCGAGCAGCTCCGCGGCGCGGCCCATGGTGTAGGCGGGGTAGTCCTCGTCGTCGAACATGTCGTCAAGCGGTTGGCCCATGCCACCTCCATGTCGAGGGCCCCCGGTGCGTCAGCACCGGGGGCCCAGGGTTTGGGGTCAGAAACACCATCTACCGACCAGAGGTCGGCTTGTCGTGTCCACACTGGCCGCAGTCTGCGGCGGGTGTGAGGATCGCGTATGCGTGACCGGAGACCACCTCACGTTCGAGACTCTCAACGGTGTCCGCCCGGCCGTACTGCGGCCGACAGGCGGGCGATCCAACGGTGTACGGCCCTCCCTTTCCTCTGATCCTTCTCCTACCGTGCCGTCCGCCGGTGTCTGAGCCGCACGCAACTTCCTGGCCCCGCACACGTTCAGCGGACTGCCCAACCTGTCATGACAGGCCGGACCCCTACCACTACCTTCTGCACGTCCGCCGGTGCCTGGGCCTCGTGAAGCATCCATCTGCACGGCCCCTACACGTTCAACGAACTCGCCCTACCCGGGTCAAGCCCTACTCCGGCTTCCCGGCCCGCGCCCTGGTGGCGGCGGGTGCTGCATCAGCGTCTTTACCTGATCTTTTCTCCGGACCCGCGAAACACTAGCCGACGATCACGAGGATGTCTAGCACCATCAGCAGAGATTTTTTAGGGCGCCCGAAGCGCACCTCGGGTGACCGCCTACCACGGCGACGGCTGGGTCGTGATGGTCGGCAACGACCCGGACAGCCCGCTACGTCGGGCGTGAAAACAGGTCATCGAGGCCGTGGTCTGACCATGCCGCATCGCACGATAATGGGCCACTGACGGACGGCGGCGGGTGGTTGTGACGGTGGTCGGTGGCCCCACCGTGACGGACCAAGCTGGCTCCATTGGAAGCGATGCTGGTCGATTGGTGTGACGGCGGTATTTGGCCCCACCTGGCATTGCTGATGGACAGCGCGACTGGACAGCCGCGCCACCACCACGCAGATCACGGGTGGCGCAGGCGCCCAAGTTGGATCCGGTGAAGCCGGCGATCGATGCGATGCTGCGCGAGGACCTGGACGCGCCGCGCAAGCAGCGGCACACGGCTCCGCGGATCCATGCCCGTCTGTTGGATGGACACGCCGCCGAAGGATTGTCGTACTCGACGGTGCGGGACTGGGTGCGCAGGCGGCGTGTCGAAATCGCGGCGGAGGCTGGGCGGCGACGGGAGACGGCGTTCATCGTGCAGTCACATGCCCCGGCCGCTGAAGGCTGAGGTCGACTTCGGTGACGTGTGGGTGATGCTGGCCGGGGAGAAGACGAAGTGCTTCCTGTTCGCGTTCAGGTTGTCGCACTCGGGTAAAGCGGTGCATCAGGTGTTCGCCTCCCAGGGGCAGGAAGCGTTCATCGGCGGGCACGTCCACGCGTTCGAGACGATCGGTGGAGTCCCGACCGACAAGATCCGTTACGACAACCTCAAGTCAGCGGTGTCGCGGGTTCTGCTGGGGCGCAACCGGACAGAGTCCGAACACTGGGTTGCGTTCCGTTTCCACTACGGGTTCGACGCGTTCTGCTGCATCCCGGGTATCGACGGGGCGCATGAGAAAGGCGGCGTGGAGGGAGAGGTCGGCCGGTTCCGTCGTACTCACCTGTCACCTATACCGGAGGCCGATTCGCTGGACGAGCTCAATGCGCGGGTGGATGCCGCGGACCGGGCTGACGACGCCCGCAGAATCGCGGCGCGGCTGCGCACCATGGGGCAGGACTCCGCCGTTGAGCAGCCTTTGTTTGCGCCGTTGCCCGCGGAACGGTTCGAATCGGGGCTGTGGTTGACGCCGCGGGTGGACCGGTCGCCCGGGTGACGGTGCGCTGCTGCCACTACTCGGTGCCGGCAGGGCTGATCGGCCGGCAGGTGCGGGTGCTGCTGCGCGCTTCCGAGCTGGTCATCTTCGACGGGCGGCGTGAGGTCGCCCGACACGCCCGCTCGGTCAACAAGGGCTCCCAGACACTCGTGCTGGACCACTAGTCACCGAACAGGCCGCCGACGCCGCCATCGACCGAGCCTGCCGCGCATTGCGACTGCCGACCCTGCGGTCCCGGTTCACCGACACCGCCGAACGCCAACAGCTCACTTGCCGCGGGTTCCTCGCCGAGCTACTGCTCGCCGAGTGCGACGAACGGGACCGGCGCCGCGATGAACGGCATCGCCTCCAACGAAGCCTTCTCCGGATGGACGAAGACTTCACCGACCCCCGCCTCTGCGCCGCGATCGTCGACCGGCTCACCTTCGGCGGCAACATCATCCAAACCGGCACCGACTCCTACCGGCTGGCTCGAACCCGCGCCCAACTCGCATCCTGACTCACCCGCCACGATGGCCCCGAGGCGCCCGGGGCCATCGTCGTCTCCTGGGGCCAGATTCGACCGTCACACCGATCGATCATGATCACTCACCAGGTGGGGCCAAATAACGCCGTCATTTACCCACCTCGGAACACCGACATGGGGCCACCGGTCTCCGCCCTCCCGGAGCCAGCCAGCACCGTCATAGCCAGACCCGCCGCTCACGCACGCAAGTACGGACGAGAAAGACCCCGTAGCGCAGGCGGCCTCCGAACACGGGACAGCCCTCAGGATGTCCGCGAACGATCGTTTGCCGACAGAAGGGCTGGAGCCCGAGTTCAGGTGTAGGCGTCCTCGACGGCGACTCTGCGCACCGTGCGCAGCGTCGACCGGAGACTGTCCAGATCGGTCGAGCCTAGGGCGAGGCGGATCGCCTGTGGTGTGTGCGTCGAGGTGGTGAACGGCTCCGCCGTGGTGACCGAGATGTGCCGGCGCGCGAGGGTGGCGGTCAGGCGGTCGGCGCGTGCGTCGTCGGGCAGCGGCAGCCAGGTGAAGTAGGACGAGGGGTGGCCGATGAGCGGGAGGCCCGCCAGCTCCTGCCTGACGAGTGCCTGGCGGGCCCTGGCGTCGTCTCGTTTCTGCGCTTCCAGGTGGTTCACCGTGCCGTCGTCGAGCCAGCGGCAGGCGATGGCGGTGGTGAGGGCAGGGGTGTTCCAGGTGGTTGTCCGGATGGCGCGTTCGAGGGACGGAACCGTGGACGGCGGGGCGAGGACGAAGCCGACCCGCAGGCCGGTGGCGATGCTCTTAGACAGTCCCGAGACGTAGACGGTGATGTCCGGTGCGGTTGCGGCCAGAGGCGGTGGAGGATCCTTGACCAGGTAGGCGTACGAGGCGTCCTCGATGATGAGCGAACCGTGCTGTCGGGCGATCCTGATCAGGCGTGTGCGGTCGGTGGCCGGCATGACCCAGCCCAGGGGGTTGTGCATGGTGGGCATGGTGTAGATCGCGCGCACCGGGCGGGTCGCGCACAGTTTCTCCAGGGCATCGAGATCCGGCCCGTCGGCGGTGGTGGGGATGGGCTCCAGGTCGAGATGGAAGGCGTGCGCGAGCACCTTGAAACCCGGGTAGGTGAGTGCGTCGACCGCGACGACGTCGCCGGCGCTCAGCGTGGCCATGACGGTGATGGCCAGGCCGTGCTGGGCACCGTTTGCGATGAGGATCTGATCCGCGTCGGCAGTGATTCCCCGGTGTGTGAGGTGTCGTGCGATGGAGGCTCTGTCCTGGGGGCGCCCTCGGTGTGGTTGGTAGCGCAGCAGCGAGTCGAGATCACCGGAGGTGGCCACCTCTCGCAGGGCCTGCCGCAGGAGATCGGCCTGGCCAGGCAGCGACGGGTAGTTGAAGTTGAGGTCGACCGCGTCCGTGGCGACGGCCTGCTGATCGATGCCATGACCGGCGGGGACCGCGATGTCACGCACGAACGTGCCGCGGCCCTGTTCCCGGCTCACCAGGCCCATCGCTTCCAGCTCGGCGTACACCCGGGTCGCGGTCACCACGGCGATGCCCTCGCGGGCGGCGAGAGCGCGGTGGGTCGGCAGCCGCACCCCCGGGGCGAGCCGCCCGGTCCGGATGTCGGATGCGAGCGCGTCGACCAGCTTCTTGTACCGCGAGGCTGCCATAGGGCGGATTGTATCCATGACAATTCTTTGACTGTCCTGCTCGCGACTTCTTACCGTCGAGTCCCACTCTCTGGAAAGGACAGCCGTCGTGCACATCGCCATCCTCACCTTCGAGGGCTACAACGAGCTCGATTCCCTGATCGCCCTCGGTGTGCTCAACCGCATCAAGACCGACGACTGGCGTGTCACCATCGCCACCCCCAGTCCCAAGGTGACGTCGATGAACGGGGTGGTCATCGAGCAGATGTCCACGCTGGAGGAGGCGTGCGCCGCTGACGCCGTCATCGTCGGCAGCGGCATCGCCACCCGCGAGGTCACCGAAGACCCGGCGATCATGAATCTCCTGCGGGGCCTGAACCCCTCGCGCCAGCTCATCGCGGCGCAGTGCTCCGGTGCGCTCGTGCTGGCCAGGCTCGGCCTGCTCAACGACATCCCCGCCTGCACCGACCTCATCACCAAGCCGTGGGTCGTCGCCGCCGGCGTCGAGGTTCTCAACCAGCCCTTCTACGCCAAGGACAACATCGCCACCGCCGGCGGATGCCTGGCCTCGCACTACCTCGCCGCCTGGATCATCGCCCGCCTTGAGGGCAACGACGCCGCCGAAGGCGCGCTGCACTATGTCGCCCCGGTCGGTGAGAAGGAGGAATACATCGAGCGCGCCTGGCGCAACATCACCCCCTACCTGCCCGCTCCCGCACCGGCGCTCGTCTGACAACCAGTCGCAAGCAACGGCCGGCAGGAAGCCGCGACCTTCGCGACGGCACCCGGACGGCGCAGGATCTCCGGGGCGACCGCAGCGGCGACGTGATCCTCCCTCGACAACTCCGCGACCGCCGTCTCGTCGAACCACTGGGCATCGGTGGGGCAGTACCACTGCTCAGGGCCGCTGTCGACATTCCCAGCTCCCGCGTCTGCTGCGCCGGGCCAGCCCGATGTGGTGGGCGCGGCGCTGGTGGTGCTCAGCTGTCGTCGTCGAACTGGTCGCGAACCCCAGAGCACGACCAGGGATGCATGATCTGAACATCATCGTCGCGGGTGACAACGTTGGCCGGCTCGGCTACCGGGTGTGCCATCAGTGCCGCCTGGGGTGGGTCGCGAAAATCTCGGTCCAGAACGACTGGCAGGGCCGGGGGGTCGGCAGCGAGGCGCTGGCACAGGTCCGCGGGTCCGTGGCGGGCTACCGGTGGTCGACCAGCGGCCAGTACGACACCGCGGTCAGCTTCTGGCAGCGCACCGGACGTCGCGCCCAGCAACAACAACGCGGTCGCCCGGTTGGAACATCTGCTGGCCGACGGCACCGACCCCGGCAACGCGGCACTGATGCGAAGCACGCCGAAGACCGCCGCGACCGATCCGGCCAGCAGCGTCGCTCCGGCGGATGTCGATGAACCAGAGCTGGCAGCGGATATCGAGGAGGTTGCCCTTGATCGGATCACCGCTCGGATCGCCGAGGAGTTTGCCGGACACGGCCTGGCCACACTGGTCACGGCGATCCTTACCGCAGAAGGCTTTCTCTGTTCACAGGCACCCCCTGGACCAGACGGCGGCATCGACATCGATGCCGGACGTGGACCCCTCGGCCTCGACACCCTGCTGTCCGGGTTGGTGCGGCGATGGCGGTGCGCCGGCACCGTGACCTGGTCCGGCTCGAAGCCGACCAGCACGTCGTCAGTGAACATGCGCCAGCAGGTCATACCCGATCCTGAATTCCAACTCCTGCGGCAGAACCTTCCCACTGGCATCCGGTATGCGGGACGAACAGGATTCGGGTCGCTCCGCCTCCAGTTCGGCACAGCGAACCTAGACTTGCCGACCATGGCAGAACTCTCCCTCGTCCAGACCGTCGAGATACCCTGCGGCCGCCTTGCGGACTTTGACCTCGTCACAACCAGCACGGGGCCGCTACTGGTAGGCGCCCATCCAGATGGTGCGTGTACCTGGGATCCGCTGCGGGACCGGTGGGCGGTGCACCGCCTGGACAGCCCCCCGTGGCCGCCGGGATACGGACCGGGCGGCCCTGTTCCACTGTCGGCCCTGGGGGCACTGGTCGTTGACGGGCGGATCGTGGTTGGCGGGGGCTCGAAGAATCAGCGGTTCGCACAGTGGGATCTGGACAGTGGTGCGGTCCGTGCCTTCGCGGACAACCACTACTTTGCTGTCGACACGGTCGGCACGCTGGAACTCCCCGGCCGGTCACTGTTCCTCACCTCCCCCGCGAACGAGGCCGTACACGTGTGGGACGCCACCGACATCGGTAACGGACACCCTGCCAAGGAGCACAACGTCAGGTACGACCGCGGCACAGCGCCGGGGGTGCTCGACGGCCGGCCGGTACTGGTGGCCTACGACGGTGATTATGGTTGCAACGGGGTGTGGGATCTCGACGTAGGTTTGCCCTCCGTGAAATTCGACCGCGAGCTGGAAACCGAGAAGGGCGAGGAGTGGCTGACATCTTTCGGTCTGGCGCAGGTGGGGGGCCGCCCTCTCGTGGTCGCCGCTGGAGCGTTCGGCAGCGTTGCCCCGGTGGACATCGACCGCGGTGCGTGGGGCGAGCCGCTCGCCGGGAACGAACCGCTCGAAGAGGAAACCGACATCATGGTGGCCGTCAGTGCCGCGGATGGTAGTCCGATCGCTGTCACGTGCACCTATGATCCCTACCCCGCCCCGCTTTTCACCAGCACGATGCGTGCGTGGGACCTGGAACAAGGCCACGCACTGGGCAGTCCGGTCGCCGCACACGAGGGCGGCGGCGCACTCGGCGTTCAGTTCACTGAGCTGGATGGGCGGTCAGTTGCCATCACTGTGGGGCGCAACGATGCGTCGGTGCGGGTGTGGGCGCTTCGTTGAGGGATTGCTGACGCGCCGCCCTCGTTTGGACAAATGGCTGGCAAAACGTTCAATTTCGTGAGTGCCATCGGGGTGTTCGGTTGCAGTCAGCCGCTGATCGGTAGGGGCAAAGCGTGAAGTGTGCTTGCACGGATTCCACGGGGGAAGGAAGACAGTTGGCATCGATGCCAGAGCACGATGATTCATCTGATGAGGTTCCGGATCTGGGCCCGGTGCCGCAACGCATCGCGATCGGTACGGAAACGGTCTGCCGTCTCGTTGCCGAGCAGTTCCCGCAGTGGTCGGAGCTGTCGGTCGCGCCGGTACGGACCGGTGGCTGGGACAACTGGACGTTCCATCTCGGCGACGACATGCTGGTGCGCCTGCCCAGCGCCGCAGAATACGCGCTCGCCGTGGAGAAGGAACGACGCTGGCTTCCGGAACTGGCGCGTCATCTCCCGCTCCCCATCCCGGTTTCCCTGGGCAACGGCGTGCCCGGCGCCGGATACCCGTACCCGTGGTCGATCTACCGCTGGCTCGACGGCGACCGCGCGACTTTTGGCGGCATCGCCGACCCGGTCCGGTTCGCAGGCGAACTGGCCGACTTTCTGGTCGCCCTGCGCGGGATCGACGCCACCGACGGACCACGGCCGGGACTGCACAACTGGTACCGCGGCGCCACCTTGCGCACCTATGACGGCACGGCCCGGAACTCGCTTGCCGAGTTGACCGGACACATCGATGTCGACCTGGCGGCGGAGATCTGGTCCGCCGCCCTCGACGCGCGCTGGGACCGCGTGGATGTGTGGTTCCACGGCGACATCGCGGAGGGGAACCTGCTGCTGAAGGACGGGCACCTCGCCGCCGTGATCGACTTCGGTACGTGCGGTGTCGGCGATCCGGCCTGCGATCTGGCCGTCGCCTGGACGCTGCTGACCGAGCCCGGCCGGCAAGGCTTCCGCGACCGACTCGGTGTGGACGACGCGACCTGGGCACGCGGGCGTGGCTGGGCGCTGTGGAAGACACTCTCCCAGCACGCCGGCGCGATCGAGGACGACGACGATCCATCGGAGTCGCTCCGCGTACTCGACGAGATCTTCGCCGAGTACGCGGGCAGCCGTCAGGACTGACCGGGAGCGAAACCACGTAGGCCGGATGACCGCTACCTCGGCCGTGCCGGCGGCCTCCGCGTGACGTCAGCCGCCGATCGTCACTGCGACCCTGCGGCCACCAGTGTCGCGGTGATGGGTTCGAGTTCGGCGACCAGCTCGTCGAGCTCGGCAGGAGTCAGGGCGTCGTACGGCGGGGCGGCGAGCTCGTCGGTGAGGTCCTCGATGCGTTGCTTGGTTTCGCGGCCGGCGTCGGTGAACCGGCCGTCGGTGTCGACGAGCCCGCGCTCGCGCAGGCCGTCCATGACCTCGGCCAGCCGCTTCTTCGGCAGATGGTGGATGCGCCCGAACGACTCCGGCGGGTGGATGCCCATCTCCAGCGCGGACAGCACGTGGGCCTCCGTGCCGCCGATGCGCGCGCCGACGAGAGCGGCGATGTGCCCGTCGCCGCGGTGCTCGCGCAGCATGGTCGCGGAATGCCACAGCCGCGTGACCGGGTCGCTCGGCACCGGAAGGGTGCGCATGCCCGCGTACATCATCCGACCCTCGGTGGGCGCGCTCGTCGCAGCTTTGGTGGTCAGGTCGGCGGCGCGTACCAGGCCCGGGGAGCCGGCCAACTCCTCGCCGAGGATCCGCCGTACGGAGGCCGCGCTGCCCCGCTCCCGCGCGGCGACGGACGCCTCGGGCGGGATCGTCTCCCACGCGCTCGGTATGTGCCGCGCGGCCTCCCCGTCGGCGAAGTTGTAGAAGGCTGCGTGTACGACCTGCGCCGGCACGCGTCCCAGTGGAGCGGCGCGGCTGGCGAAGTAGCCGTCCCAGTAGGTGCGGTGGCCGAGCGCGGCCAGCTCCTCGTTGCATTCGTCGGCGAAGAAGGTGACCAGGCAGATCGGCTCCAGGAGCTCGAACATGCGACGGGCGGTGTGAGTCATGGCCTCCATCATTCCTGCGGTCCCGCCCGTGGAGCGGGCGTGCCGCCTAGTCGGATCCTGGATGTCGCAGTTGGCGTGCCCGGTCCCCGGCTCAGCCACTGACTGAACCGGGGACCGGGCCGCCGGAGCGGTCGGACGAGAACAGCTTCTACCGGTGTGGTGTCGCCTGAGCCGGTGGCGGGCAAGAGAGATGGCCTGAAATCACGCTGCCGCCACCGAAGATGAGCCGGAGTCGAGCGCTGCAGTCCCGCCCCACCTCGGTCGTACTGCGGCGTCAGTCGAGGTAGTCAGCGATGAGCGTGGCGAATTCGTCGGGTGTGGCGAGGCGGATGCCGAGGTCTTCGGCCTTGGCGCGCTTGGACCCGGCGTTACCGCCTGCGACGACCAGGGTGGTCTTCTTGGACACGCTGGAAGAGGATCGGCCGCCGGCCCGTTCGATGAGTTCGTTCATCTGGTTGCGGCTGAGTTTCTCCAACGGCCCGCGCATTGCGCCGGTGACCACGACGGTCATCCCGGCGAGCGGCCCGGCGCCCGGGGCTGCGGCGGTTGTGTCATCGCTGGTGCCCGCCTCTGCGGCGGCCACCGAAGGGGGAGTAGCGCCGGGTTCGATCATGTTCATCCCGGTAGCGGCGAGCTTGTCGATCAACGGGCCGAGCTCGGCGAGCTCGGCGACGATGGACTGCGCCTTCTCGGAGCCGATGCCTTCGACCTGCTGCAGCGTTTCGGTATCGGCGGCGCGGATGGTGGCCATGGTGGCGAAGTGCCGGGCGATCCGCCGGGACATGGACCGGCCCGTGCCGCGGACACCAAGAGCGCACAGTACCCGCGACAACGGCTGCTTCCTGGCTGCGGCCAGCGCGGCGAGCAGGTTGTCGACGCTGGTCTCCCCCATCCGTTCCAGGGCGAGCAGTTGCGGGCGGGTGAGGGTGAACAGATCGGCGAGGTCGGCCACCAGTCCACTCTCGACGAGTTGTACGACGCGGATTCCGCCCAGACCCTCGATGTCGAGCTGGTCGCGGCCCGCCGCGTACGACAGCGACGCCACCAGATGACAGTTGCGGCCCTGTTCGCAGCGCCAGCGTTCCTGGCTGGCGTCGATGCCGGAGCCGCACCGCGGGCACACCTCCGGGAACACGATCTGCTGCTCGGCACCGGTACGCAGGTGCGCGACCGGCGCTTCGATGCGGGGGATGACGTCGCCGGCGCGGTGGACCATGACATGGTCGCCGAGGCGAAGATCGCGGCGGGTGATGTCGGCCGGGTTGTGCAGCGTTGCGTACGTGATGGTGGAGCCGTCGATCTCGACAGGTTCGAGGACGCCGCGCGGTGCGATGATGCCGGTGCGGCCCACATTCCACTCGACGTGGAGAAGTCGGGTGATTTTCTCTACGGCGGGCAGCTTGTAGGCGATCGCCCACCGCGGGGCCCGTGAACCGGATCCCGCGGCCTGCTGGTCGTCGGCGAGATCGGCCTTGACCACGATGCCATCGATACCGAACGGCAGCTCGGCACGCAGCGCGGCGATCTTCTTGATGCGGGTGAGTACCTCGTCGGTGGTGGCGGCCGTGACTCCGGGCACCAGAGTGCCGGCGGTCGTGTGCACGCCGAGTTCGGCGGCCAGGGTCATCAGCTCACCGTGCCCGATGGCCGTAAGCCGTGTGGCGAGGGAATCCTCGGTGCCGGGCAGCGGCAGCAGGCCGTAGCAGAAGAACGTCATCATCGCCGTGTAGCCGCGGTCCCTGGCGCGCAGGGTGCCCGCTGCGGCGTTGCGTGGATTGGCGAACGGCTGTCCTCCGTGCGAGATCCGCGCCTCGTTGGCCTGCTCGAACTGCCCGGTGGTCATCAGCACTTCGCCGCGTACCTCCACGGTCACCGGCGCCGCCAGCTCAGCGGGCAGGCCCTCGATGGTGCCGATCGCGTGGGAGACGTCCTCACCCGCCGTCCCATCGCCACGGGTGATCAGGCGGGCGAGCCGGCCCCGGGTGTACCGGGCGGCGATGGCCAGCCCGTCGAGCTTCGGCTCGACGCTGAATCGTTCCGGCTCACGACCGAGCCGCCTGGACAGCGAGGCCGCCCAGGCGACGAACTGCTCCGGCGAGAACACGTTGTCCAGGCTCAGCATGGCTACCGTGTGCGGCACGTCGCCCTCGACCGCGCCACCGGCGACCTTCCCTGTCGGCGAGTCGGGCAGCACCTGGTCGGGATGCGCGGCCTCCCATTCCGCGATGCCCCGTACGAGTACGTCGTAGGCATCGTCATCCAGCGGCGAGCTGCCGCCCGTGTAGTAGGCCGCCGCAGCCTTGACCGCGTCCTCGACCGCCTGCGCATAAGCGGCGGCATCCAGGATCTGCGCAACGGGTGTCGTCATGCGGTCATCCTGCCTGTCACCACTGACAGTTCGATGCATGGCTCACCTGTCCGAACGACGCGGCGCGGGTGGCGCCCAGGGCTTCCATATATGTGAGGTGCTCCGGCGGGTGATGTCAGGTGGGCGCCACAGGTCCGAGCAGGCTAGGAGTCGCTGCACGCAGTTCAGTGTTCGCAGAGGGAGAACTCCCGCTCGTAGAGCTGCTCGTTGTGTTCGTCGACGAAGAACTTGCGTTCCTGCATCAGTTGTTCGCGATAGCTTCTGGCCTGCTCCAGCGTCATGGTCGAGGTGGCGGCCCATGGCTGTTGCGGCGGTACGTCGGATGTCGAGACGATCGTCACCGACGGGTCGACCAGGAAGAACACGAGAATCTTGCGATGACCCGGCAGGGTGGGGTCCGCGAGCCGGAACGGGCCGACGCGGTGTTGCAGGACGTTCGGGAACGCCAGGCAGCGACCCGCCGGCGTCGATGCCGATCCCAGCACCTGATTCAGCGGATCCTCGTCCTCCAGACCGTAGACCTCACGCACACCGGTCTCGTCGCTCTGTTCGTAGTCCGGGTCGTCGAGTCCGGCCCGGAAGCTCAGCCGACTCTCGGTGATGTTCCGGCTGTCCCAGTAGTAGATGCAGGACGAGACGATCCGCTCGTTCAGCATCCCCTCGACATGCCAGGAACCGCCGGCGTACTCGGGCCTGTCCGGGGTGAGATGGATGGTGGCGAGCTTGACGATGACCTGGAGACGCCGACCACGCAGGTCGATCCGGGCAGTGTCGTCGGGCACCGTGGGCGGGACGAAGACCGGGGCGTCCGGGACGACCGGACGGCGGACGTCCCACCAGTCGTCCATGGCCGCTTCCCATGCATCGTGGGTGTCATCGTCGCAGTCGTCGGAGGGTTCGACCGGCTTGTCCGGGGACTCGTCGTACCAGGAGTAAGGATCGGCCTCGATCCGTAGGGGCCGCGGATGACGCAGATCGGTGAGCACGTTCTCCAGCAGCGGGAGCATGCGTGCGAACAGGTCCGGCAGGACGGCGGCGAGTTCCCGATGGGCCACGGGATGGACATTGTTGACGTACGAGAGAAAAACGACACCGCCGTTGTCGTCGACCTCGACATCCGTGGGCAGCCACTGGAACTTCTCCGAGAATTCGTACTGCGACCTGCGGGTCGCCGGGCTCAGCCAGGCCCGCTCGGGTGCCCCGCTCACCTCACGGACGAGGCAGAACAGTGACGGATGAACCAGGTCCAGTATCTGACCATCGGAACCCGGATGCCAGTCCTGTTCCGCTTCGGGAACCTGTTCCAGAACCCGGACCGCTTCACTCAACCGGGCCCTGAGCTCGTCGTCGATCAGGGTGTCCGACTGCCACACCCCGTCGACGGCGGACACCTCGATGCCGGTGCGTTCGTCCCGCAATCCGGCGTAGTGCGCGAGTTCGGCGAGCACATAACGGATCTGCGCTTCGGTCAGGCCCCCGGCAATCGCTTCCCGCGTCCACCTGGCGACGATGTCGGCGTCCTGCATCTTGGCGGACCACCCGGGCTTCGCCCGGATGTGGGCGCTGCACTGCATCATCTGGATTTCCCGCAATGTCCGGGGCGTCGCGAACGATGCCCGGCAGGTAAGAAAGGGCAGCGGGAGAGTAGCCAGTTCAGTCAAGTCTCTCGGTCCTCCAGGTCGATGTGTGGCGGCGGAAGGATACTTCAGCTGACTGACAGTCTTGACTGCCCGGAGTGCTTCCCATGGTCGTGTGGCCATGAGGGGGTCAGGCAGCCGGCAGTGTCGTACGCGCTGTCAAAGCCCAGGAGATCGAGCGCCTTGTCCCTCACGACGGATCCAGCTACCGGGGCCCGTCAGTGCTGTTCGGGCGACCGGTCCGGTAGCGGCCGGGAGTCGTACCGATGATGGCGGTGAACGCTGCGATGAAGCCACTGGGATTGGCCCATCCGCAGGCGATGGCGGTCTGGGTGGTGTCGCGGCCGTCGGCGAGCAGCACGAGGGCGTGATAGACGCGCAGCTGCGTCCGCCACTCGTAGAACGTCATGCCCAGTTCGTCGTGGAACAGCCTGCTGAGGGTACGGGCGCTGGCCCCGATCGTCTTCCCGTGTCCGGCCAGCGACGTGGTGTCCGCGGGGTTCTCGTACAGGATCCGGGCGAGTGCCCGCAGCCGGTCGTCCTGTGGTTCCGGCAGGTGCAGCGGCTGTTCGTGCGCTTCGTGGAGTTCGTCGACGAGGACGCGGAGGAGCCGGGTGCGCGCGGAGCGGTGGTGACCGGGTGCCTCGTCGTCGTAGTTGCGGGGACCGGTCAGGGCGAGGAGCACTTCGCGGGCGAGGCTGGATGCCAGGAACACGGTGGGATGCCCCGGTATGAGCCTGGCCAGGGACGGCGTGAGGAAGACGATGCGCATGTCGGTGTCGCCGTGTGCGCGGTGGTAGTGCGTGAATCCGGCGGGGGTCCACGCGATGCGGTTGGCGGGAACGATCGACGTGCCGCGCTCGGTGTGGACCGCCAGTACGCCGCTCGCGGCGTACACCAGGTGACCTCGGGGGTGGGACTGTACGGCGCTCGCCCCGCCGGACGGCCAGAGATGTCGGCCGCCGGACGCCCACATGCGTGATGTCACGTGGGTCCGGCGAGCTTGGCGGCGAACAGGCATCAGCTGGCATTCTATCGGTTTCCGGCCATGGCCCGGTCGGGTGACAGTGGCTCCACACAGAGCTGGTACCCGCGGCGTGGAAGGAAGCGCATGGCGACGTTCGTACTCGTACCCGGCGGTTGGAAGGGCTCCTGGGCGTATGAGGCGGTGGTTCCGCTGCTGGAGCGGGCCGGTCATGCCGTTCACGCCCTGACCCTGACCGGCCTGCGGCCGGACGACGACAACGCGACGGTCGCGACCGCCAACCTGGACACGCACGCCGACGACGTACTGCGGCTGCTCGATCGCGCCCACATCACCAGCGCGACGCTGGTCGGCCACAGCTACGGCGGGATGGTGACCACCGCCGCCGCCGATCGCGCCGACGGCCGGGTCTCCCGACTGGTGCATCTCGACGCCTACGTACCGGGTGACGGCGAGTCGTGCTGGTCGTCGACGAACGAGCACTTCCGGGGAGTGTTCGCGGCCGGCGCTGCGAGCCTCGGATACGCCGTCCGACCGCCGGACGGCGGCAGCGACGATCCCCGCCGCCGCCCACATCCGCTTGCCTCGTTCCTGCAGGCGATCCGGCTCACGGGCGCAGTCGCCCAGGTTCCCCGTCGGGAGTTCGTCTACTGCTCAGGATGGGAGGACCGGACGCCGTTCGCCGACCTCCGTACCCGGCTCCGAGCCGATCCCGGGTGGCAGGTCCACGACCTCCCGACCGGCCACGACGCCATGCGTGAGGCCCCGGATGCGGTCGCCGCACTGCTGCTCGACGAATGCGTGACCGATGCGTCGACGCAGGAGTACCGGACCGTCATCGACCGGGGCTGACCTGCCGCCGGCCTGGTGGGTGGGAGCCGGGAAATGGGCTTGCCGCCTGTCCGGGCGTCTGGTCTTCTGACGACGAGCCGATCGAGAGGAGAAGAACCATGCCGCGAGCGTCGATCTTCCGTCCGCAGCGAATCCATCTATCGAATATGAGGCTCCGTGCATACGTCAATCTCAGGGACCGCAGCGCTGGCCGGCGCCGGTAGCGCACGCGCAACGGGTACAGCGGGGTCGGCCGGCCCGAAGGAGGGCGCGTGATGTCGATCTTCGACGATCCCGGGCTCTACGGCCGGTTGTGGGCCGCCGGATACGACGCCGATCCCAATCCTGATCCAGTCCCGGCGGTGGACTTCCTCGCCGGGATCGCCGAAGGCGGCCCCGTTCTGGAACTCGCGATCGGGACCGGCCGGGTCGCGCTGCCCCTGGCCGCACGCGGCCTCGCCGTCGAGGGCGTCGAGGCGTCGGTGGAGATGGTGCAGCAGCTGCGCGCCAAACCCGGCGGCGCCGAGCTCCCCGTCGCCATCGGCGACATGGCCGATGTACCGGCGACCGGGCCGTTCCGCCTGGTGTACCTGGTGTTCAACACGCTGTTCAATCTCGTCGACGCCGACCGGCAGGCCGACTGCTTCCGCAACGTCGCGCGGGTACTGGCTCCGGGCGGCGCGTTCGTCGTCGAGACGTTCGTTCCCGACCCGGCCGACTTCGACCGGGACGAGCAGGTCCAGGTACGCGAGGTGACCGAGGATTCCGCCACGATCCGGGTGCACCGCTACGACCGGCCCGCCCAGCGGTTCGTCCGTCAGACCATCACCTTCGACAGCAACGGCGTCCACCTGAAACCCTTCGCCATGCGGTACTGCTGGCCCGACCAGATCGACAGCATGGCGGCGCAGGCCGGCCTGCGGCTCACCGAGCGGTACGCCGACTGGCACCGGCAGCCGTTCGACGCCGACAGCAGATCCCACATCTCCGTCTACCGCCTCGTCTAGGCCGCAGCGGCCCGCCGGAGGCAGGGCGGGCCGCTGTGCGGTCGACGGTGGTACCGGTACCGGTCAGGAGTGGGTGACGGTGAGTGCGTGCCCGAGGTGGAGGACCAGCTCGCCTCTGAGCTGCCCGAGTCGGTCATCTCCCGCAGCTCCGAACGCGGATAGCTCGAACCGCTGGTGGTCACGCCGTCGACCGGTGCGCGGAACTGGACCCCGTCACACGCGGCGGCGGAGGCGGCGATCTGCTGGCAGGGCAACGTACCGGCGCGCAACGCGTGGTCGCTGTCGTTGTCGTCGTCGGACCACACGACGTACGCGTCACCACCCGCTGCGCATCCCGGCGCGATGGCGAAACCCTCGTTGTTGATGTTGGACATCCCGGACGGTCGCTCGTACACGGCGGTGACCGACAGCTGTCCCTGCGCGTCGACCTCCAGCGTCGCGGCCTGCCCGTCGCAGTGGTCGTCGCACACCGCCCACAGGCGGCCGGAACCGGCCTCGAACTCCAGGTCCATGACTTCGGGGAGGCCGGTGGCGATGGTGGCGACGCGGGTGGCGTCGGTGCCGTTCTGGTTCAGGGCGTACGCGTACACGGTGCCGGTGGTTTCGAGGCCGACGAGGTACAGCCCGGTGCCGTGGCCGGGGTAGGCACCCGGGTCGTACGCCGCGCCGGTGTGCTCGTCGCGGAAGCCGTGCGCGGTCAGGTAACTGTCCGGCAGCCAGGAGATTCCCTCGATGCCGCCGTTGGCGTCCGAGGAGGGCAGGTCGGCGGTGAGGTCCCACTGCGCCGTCGCGTCGAGTGTGCCGGCCGTGGACGAGCCGTCGAACCGGAGGATCTCCTGCTTGCTGGTGTCGCCGTTGTCGTTGTCGCGTTCGACGGAGGTGAACAGGCCGTCCTGGGTGGCGACCACGCCTTCGGCGTCCGGGTCCCCGCTGCCGTCGCTGTAGTGCAGGGACTTGCCGGAACCCCAGCCGCCGGTCGGGTCCGGGGTCCACGTCGTCCCGGACGGTACGAGCCGGTAGAGCGTGCCGGGGCTGTTCTTGACAGCCCACAGCACGCCGGCGTTCTCGAACGACAGGCCGCTCAGGTTCTTGCCGAACACCTGCGCGTCGTCGACGGTCTGGACGTCACCGCCGCCGGGCCAGGGTGCGGTATCGACCGAGCGGACTGCGGGTGTTCCCGGGCCGTGCCGGGCGGGTTCCTGGGCGTGCGCCGGTACACCGGCCGCGGTGACGGACAGCGACAGCGCCGCCAGGGATGCTGCGGCGAGGGCGAGGCCCGTCCAGGGCAGCCTGCGGGTAACCATGGGGCGAGCGCTCCTTATGGGGGCAATTGTCATGATCACCGAGCAGCATACGCATTGTCCGATGAATTGACGAGTGCCCGCTTCGTCGCCCGTACCAACGGCGGAGCCGGCTGCCCCGAGGAAACCGCACAGGCAGACCGGCGCCGGAGATGAAGGTGTGCGTCAGGGGGTCAGCCAGTCCACGCCGACGCCGACGGTGGCCCAGCCCAGTGCGCCGCCCGGTCCGGTCGCGGTGATCCGGTAGTAGCCCTTGGCGGGGAAGGTCGCGGTGAAGCTCGCCGTACCCGCCTGCAAGGTGACCGTGTCCGGGAGGTTCACCGGCGCGGTACCGCTGGGACCCTGTGCGGTGAGCGTGACCGGACCGGACAGCGGTGCCGTGGCCAGCCCGGCATCCATGGCCTGCATGTCGACCGCGAACGGCTTGTTCACCGAGGCGCGGTAGCTGCGGCTCGGGTCCTGCATCCGTAGCGTGTTGGTCGGCACCACGGGCAGTTCGGCCGGGGGTAGCGGCTGCTGGTCGAAGTCGAAGGCGTCCCGCAGGTTGCGTTGTCTGGCGTTGAGCCGGCTCAGCGCGGGCATGTGCCACAGCGACTGCATGAACGACAGGATCGCGACGTTGGTCGTGGTGGCGTGGTAGACGCCCTTGCGTGCCCAGGGCGAGATGATCACGCTGGCGGTACGGGTGCCGTAGCCGTACTGGTCGACCGCGGGCGGCGCCATGTGGTCCCAGAAGCCGCCACCCTCGTCCCAGGTCAGGAAGATGGCGGTGGACTTCCATGCCGGGCTGTGCATGATCGCGTCCACGATCTGACCGACCCAGGCGTCCGGCGGCTGCACGTCCTCGCCCGGTTCACCGCTGTACCCGATTCCCGGGCGCACCATCGAGAAGTCCGGCAGTCGGTCGGCGGCGACGTCGGAGATCAGGTCGCTGGTCTCCTTGACGTCCTGGTCGTGCCCTGGCGGGATGAGCCGGTTCCAGTAGGAGTGGAGGATGTGGTCGCGCGGCACCCCGTAGTAGATGTTCCAGCTGCGGTCGTGTGCGCTCAGTTCGTCGAAGATGGAGTTGTAGGTGATGTCCGCCGGCGGGTTGTCGTTGTACATCCAGCCGTGCGCGTCGCCGGTGAGCGCGGTGATGACGTTGGGGCTGGTGGGAGCGATGACGGGCTGGAAGTTGTGGTCGAGCAGTTCGAAGTTTCCCGCCAGGGCCTGGGTGTTGGGGTCCAGCCGCGGGTCGAAGCCGGTGATCACCGAAAGGCCGTTGCGGGGGAAGAACGCGAACTCGTCCATCTGGTAGCCCTGGCCGGGCCGGTAGTCCATGCCGGCCAGTTCACCGTTGCGGCTGTTGTCGATGTCGCCGCGGATCGACCCCTGGTTGAGCCCGGCGACGAAGGGGTGGACCGGTGGCGCGGAGTTGTAGCGTGCCGCCGGGCTGACCATGGTGGTCCCGGGCGGGATGCCGGCGGCACCGGGGAACGAGCCGAACAGATTGTCGAAGCTGTGGTTCTCCAGCATGATCTGGACGACGTGCTTGATGGGTGTCGGGTCAGGTCGTGCGGCCGCCGCATGTACCGACGAGGTGGCCGTGGCCAGCAGCAGGCCGGCTGTGGCCAGTGGAAGTAGCGCTCTTCTCATGGTGTCTCCATGCCGTCCGGCCGTATGGCCACGACCGGTATCGGCCGCTCCATCCGACAAACCATGGTTGTCGAATAGTTTCTACCAATTCCCAGGGCGCTGGAGAAGACTTTCTGCTGACGTCGAGGTGCGGATGTCCGGACCGGGCATCCGCACCGTGACGTGGTCGGTCCGGCCGTCAGCCCGCCGGGTAGAAGATGAACAGTGTGCAGCCGGTGGTGGTCGAGGGCAGGTGCCACGAGCCGGCCGGGGCGTGCAGGAACGTACCGGCCGGGTAGTCGCGGGCGCCGTCGTTGAGCGTTCCGGAGATCACGTAGACCTCCTCCGAGCCGGGCTCGTGGACGTCGCGTTGCGGCCATACCGTGCCGGGGTCCATCTCCAGTACGTTGGCGTGCGCGCCGTCCGGCCCCGTCCACAGTGGATGGCGCCGGACGCCGGGGAAGACTTCCTGTACGGGGGATTCCTTGACGGAGGCGGAGGTGTAGCCCTCCTGGGCGAGAATCTCTGGGTGCATGCCTCCACAGTGCCGTGCGTGGGAGACAGTGGACAGTGTCAACAAAGACGCCATGAGGTACTTTTCTGCCATGCATCGTGTGGTGGCCCTGGTGTGCCCGGTGCAGTCGACGTTCGAGCTCGGCTGCGCGGCCGAAGTGTTCGGCACCGACCGGGTCGGGGTGCCGCAGCACTACCAGTTCGAGGTGTGCACCGAGACGCCCGGCCCGGTGCCGACCTCCGCCGGATACGCGATGTCGGTGCCGCGTGGGCTGTCCGCGCTCGCGTCCGCGGACACCGTCATCATCCCGGGTTGGGCGCCGTTCGGGGCGCCGCTGTCGGCCCGGGTGCGCCGCGCGCTGCTGCGCGCGCACGCCCGCGGGGCGCGGCTCGTCTCGATCTGCTCCGGGGTGTTCGCGCTGGCCCGTACCGGGCTGTTGGACGGCCGCACGGCCACCACGCACTGGGTACGTGCCGCGCAGCTCCAGCAGGAGTTCCCCCGGATACGCGTGGAACCCGACGTGCTCTACGTCGACCACGGCGACGTCGCCACCAGCGCCGGTGCCGGCGCCGGCATCGACCTGTGCCTGCATCTCGTGAGGCGAGATCACGGCGCCGGATACGCCGCTCTCATCGCCCGGCACATGGTGATGCCGCCGCACCGCGACGGTGGCCAGCTGCAGTACGCGCCGCCCCCACCACCCGCCGACGCGCTGGACGGCCTGCTCGACTGGGCCGCCGCGCGCCTCGCCACACCGCTGTCGGTGGACGAGCTGGCCGCGCAGCTCAACATCTCGCCCCGCACGCTGGCCCGCCGCTTCGCCGACCAGCTCGGTACGAGCCCCGGCGCGTGGCTGCTGTCCCGCCGGGTGACCGAGGCCCGCACCCTGCTGGAGGAGACGGACCTGCCGGTCGAGGCGATCGCCGCCCGGGTCGGCCTCACCTCGGCGGTCAACCTGCGCCGTCGGTTCCACGCCCAGGTCGGTACGACACCGGGCGCGTACCGCCGGGCGTTCCGGGTCTCGTGACGCGCGTGCGGTTGCCGCACACCGAAGCATTGCGGTGGGACCGGATCTGGCGGCGGCCCTCAGCGGTTCAGTCGCGTGCGGTGATCGCCTCGGCGGGATTCCGGGCCAGTGCGAGCCGGCCCGGAACGCTGGTGGAGATCAGGGCGAGCGCCACCGCACCCGCCACGATGGCGAGGTAGCTGAGCGGGGGCAGCGCCGGTCGGGCGTTGCCGGTCATCCCGGCGCCGTACGCGGACAGCGTCGCCACCGCGATCGCCGTACCGAGGACGACGGCGATCAGCGCCAGCGTCAGGGTCTCGACGCGCAGCATGCGCAGTACCTGTCGGCGGGTGGTGCCGATCAGCCGCAGCAACGCGAACTCCGGTGCGCGCTCGGCGGTCGCCATGGCCAGTGTGTTGACGACGGCGATCGAGGTGAACGCGATGATCAGCCCCATGATGACCAGGTTCACCTCGGCGTTGCGCGCATCCTGGAGCGCCCGGGACGCCTCGGGGGAGAGAACCTGTACACCGGGGTAGGCCCGTACGGCCCGCCGCAACGTGGCGGCGGTCGCGCCCGCGACCAGCACCTGGCTCGGCAGCGGGTCGTCGACGTGCGCGGCGACCGGGGCGTACGGCAGGAGCAGGTCACCGAAGCCCAGCCCCCGGCGGTAGATCGCGGTGACCCGAACGTGGACCAGGCTGCCGTCCCCCAGAGCCAGTGGCATCGCCTGGCCGAGCCGGGCATGCAGGTGCTGCGCCGCGGTGGTGCTCACCGCGACCGGCAGTTCACCGCCGCTCCCCGCGCCATCGGGTCGAAGGGCATGCCCGGCGTCGAGCGCGTCCAGGGACCCGGCCCGTACGCCCGGGTCGATGGTGCGGGACAACCCGCCGGAGCCGACCCCCTGGGCGTGGTACTTGCTGCGCCCGACCCACACGGTGACCGGCAGCATCGCGGTGACCGCGTGTACCCCGGGGAGCCCGCGCAGGGCGTCCGGCTGTGGAACCCTGCCGGTCAACACGTGCTCGGCCCGCACACCCGCGTGGACCTGGTCGGCGGCGGCCTGCCCGACGGTGGCCGGAACGAACAGAATGGTGCAGGTCATGCCGATCGCCAGGGTGAGCGGGGCGAGGACCGGGGTGAGCCGGCGGGCATTCGTCCGGTTGTTGGCGGCGGCGAGGTAGCCGCTGACCCGGGACAGTCGCAGCGGAACAGTCAACAGCGCCATGGCGATCCGGGTGATGAGCGGGCCGAGCAGCGCCACTGCGGTGGCACCGAGGATGACCGTCAGGAATGTCACCGGGGTTGCCGCAGCTTCCATGTCGAGGGTCCGCAGCACGCCCAGCAGTACGACGTCACCGGCCAGGACGCCGAGCCCGATCAGCGCGCGTACCACCGGTAGCCCCCGCCGTTCGACCGATGCGTCCAGCATGGCCTCGGCCGGGCGGATCCGTGCGGTGGAGCGTACGGAGAGCCGGGCCGCGGCCCACCCGGAGAGCAGCGCCACCAGCAGCCCGGCCGCCATCGGAAACGGACTCACCACCAGGCCGAGGTTGGTGGGCATCACCGCATGGCTGACGAACAGCGCGCGCAACCAGCGCGCGACCACGAGGCCCGCGGCGGCGCCGAACAGCCCGGCGAGCGTACCGACCAGCAGCGCCTCCCGGCCGATCATCGACCGGACCTGTCGTGGTGTGGCGGCCACCGCGCGCAACAGCGCCAGTTCGCGTCGCCGTTGCTCGATGACGAGGGTGAAGGTGCCGACCACGACGAGTATCGCGACCAGCAGTGACGTACCGCCGAGCGCGCCTGCCATGCTGACCAGCGTGGTACGCACCGTGGCGGTGCCGAACTCCAGTGTTCCGCGCCCGTCCCCGGTGTAGACGGTGGCTGCGGTGCCGTGCAGCGCATCCCGTACCGCCGGGCCGGCGCTCGCCGGGTAGACACCGATCGCGAAGACCTGACCCGCGTGCCCGGCCAACCGACGCGCCTCCGGGGCGGCGAAGAACACGGTGCTCCCGTGCGCCAGCGCCTGCGCGGTGACCCCGACGACCCGGTACGTCCTCGGTGCGGTGGTGGCGATGGCGACAAGGCTGTCACCGGGGCGCAGCCGGGCGTTCCGGTCGACCACCACTTCGTCGTCGTGGTACGGGGCATGACCGGCGGCGAGGGTGAACGGGGTGAGGGCGGCGGAGTCCCAGGCGTGCCCTTCGGCGCCGCCCCGGACGGTCCGTACGGGAAATGTCAGCTCGGGCACGACCTTGCGTACTCCGGGCAGCCGGGACAGCTGCCCGGTGGTGGCCGCCGGCAGCCAGGCGTGTTCGGTGAGCGGCTTGGACTTGGTCTTGACCTTGTCCTTCCTGCGTTCGGTCCAGTGGATCTGCTGGTCGGCGGCGACCACGAGCGGGGCGCCCGCGTAGCGTTCGGGGGCCACGCGTCCGCGCAGCCCGGTGTCGAGCAACATGCCGCAGGCGGTGACCAGCGCGGTGGCGCACAGCAGTGCGATGAATGCGCCGACGAAGGCGCTCGTGCGGTTGCGCAGCGTGTGCCAGGCAAGGAAGAGCATCAGACCCGCGCTCCCAGGCTCGCCATCCGGTGGGTGACACTGCCGACGGTCGGTGCGTCGATCGCGTCGACGATCCGTCCGTCGGCCAGGAACAGCACCCGGTCCGCCCAGCCTGCCGCGACCGGATCGTGGGTCACGATCGTCACGGTCTGTCCCAGGGCATCCACGGCGTGCCGGAGCAGCGCGAGCACGTCGTGCCCGGTGACCGAGTCGAGCGCGCCGGTGGGTTCGTCACCGAAGATCACCTCGGGCCTGGTGATCAACGCTCGTGCGATCGCGACGCGCTGCTGCTGCCCGCCGGACAGCTGGGCGGGCCGGTGCCCCGCACGATCGCTCAGGCCCACCCGGGCGAGTGTCTCGGCCAGCCAGGCGCGATCGGTGCGGCGGCCGGACAGTCGCAGCGGAAGCGTGACGTTCTGCGTGACGTCGAGCGACGGAACCAGGTTGAACGCCTGGAAGACGAACCCGACCCGGCTACGTCGCAGCTTGGTCAGCCGGGCCTCGCTCAGACGGGACAGCTCGGTGCCGCCGAGGTGCACGGTGCCGGAGGTGGGGGTGTCCAGGCCGGCTGCGCAGTGCAGGAACGTGGACTTGCCCGAGCCGGAGGGGCCCATGACGGCGGTGAAGCTGCCGCGCGGGATGGTCAGCGTCACGTCGTCGAGGGCGGTGACGGCGCCGGGGCCGCGCCCATAGGTTCTGTGTACGGCGGTGAGCCGTACCGCGGCGGATTTGTCGTCGCGCAGCAAGGATGTTTTCCTTTCGGGGGAGTGCGTCGCGTGAGAGCGCGCCCGATGGGCGTTGTGCGTATCTCCTGTCCTGGTCCGTCGAGTTGCAGCTCGGCGGACCAGGCTCTTCTCCTCAGTCGGTGGTGCCCTCCGGGGGGTCGTCGGGGTCGGGGGCGGGGAAGGCCACGAACCGGGCCAGTACGGGACGGGAGCCTGCCGGGATCTCGTCCCGTCGGTAGCGGTTGGCCAGCGCTATGTACTCCTCGAAGAAGGCGCGCATCTCCGCGGTGGTGAGGTGCAGGGTGGAGCGGGAGTAGACGGCCGCGTCGGCCCAGTCACCGAGCTGGTCGCGCTGTTCCTGGAATCGCTGGAACTGGTCGACGTCGTTCGAGAACGACGTCTGGCTCATCTGGTCGAAAGCAGCGCGGACCGCCGGGCTCTGCCGGCTGTACGGCGGGAAACGGCGGTCGCCGCGTACGGCACGCCACCACCGCTCCCGGCCGTGCGCACGCTCCGGTACCTCTTCGACGAAGCCGTGTCTGGCCAGCTCACGCAGGTGGTAACTGGTGGCGCCGGTGTTGAGCCCGAGTTCCCGGGCGAGGGAGGCGGACGTGACCGGGCCGTGCGCGGCCAGGTGTTCCACGATGCGTTGTCGGCGCGGATGGGCCAGCACCTTCAACGTCTCCAGCTCGCCGATCTCCGTCGGTACGGGGGCATCCATGTATGCACAGTAATTTGTGCACACTGAATTGTGCAACTGGTTCACGGCTGCCCGCCGAAACGGGCGGGTGTCGAGGCGGAGTCATAGTGCTGGGCGACTTGACAGTCAGCCCAGCGCGCCGGAGTGTGGCAGGACCTGCACGGGGCTGCAGCAAAAGGCGCATCAAGCGCATATGACGCAGAGGGGCTCAATGTACAACCCGCCACCGCCGTACCTGGCGGCACCGCCGGTGCACGGCACAACTCCGACCGCGCGGCCCGCCGCGCTCACCGTTGCCGTGGTACTGATCTTCGTCGGAGGACTGTGCACTCTTGTCGACCTGTATCTAGACCGTCAGTTTCTGCCCGTGATGTTCGCCGGCAATCCGGACCTCAGACTGTTCCAGCCGTTCGTGATCGTTCGGGACATCGCCGATGTTCTCGGCGTGATCGCCACGACGGGACTGGTCGCGGCCACGCTCCGGAGGATCAACTGGGCGCGCGTCACGCTGGCCGCCGCGTGCCTGGTCTATGCGCTGGCCAACCTGGGCGCCGCAGCGGTCGGTAGCTTCACCCTCGCTGCCGGCATGGGGATGTTCAACGAGGGAGGCGATTCGTCACCCCAGCGCATCATCGTGCTCAACGCCCTCTCGGTGGGCGCCGACGTCCTGGTGGCGGTTCTGGTCGTCGTCTGCGCCGTCATTCTGTTCAGCAGGTCGGCGCGGGCCTTCACCGCATCCCGCTGAGCACTATCCACAAGGGACTGTCCAGAGTGATGGGACACGCCGCCCACCGGACCTCGAGGTCGCGGTGGGCGGCGTTCGTCAGATGACGAGTGGCTCAGTTGGTGCCGTAGCTGGCCTGCTTGACCGCGAACACGTTGCGATGTCCCGTGGATTCCTGCAGCGTCCACAGCAGATCCGGGGACGAACCTGCGGCCTCCCAGTAGCTGATGCTCTCGCCGCCACCGACCCAGGAGTGGGTGCCGGTGCCCTTGCCGGGAGCCCAGTAGTAGAGCTTCTTGTGCCCCGACGAGTTGAACCACCAGCGCCCGTTGTGCGAGGCGACCCCGTTGAGGTTGTACCAGTTCAGTTTCAGCGCCTGCTTCGCCGTGGTGTGCGACGCGAACGCCGTGGAACCCGAGGCGAACGGGAAGCGCACCGCGCGCGGCGCGCGGTTCGGGTACTTGGTGCAGCCCGAGGCGCAGGTGTACTCGTTCATCACCAGCGATCTGCTGGGCCGGTCCAGCGAGATCGCGGACCACACCAGCGGGGTGGTCCCCGAGGCGGTGTGCGAGGTGATCGTGCCGACCTGCGGCAGGACGTACGCGTAGTTGTGCGCGTAGTACGTCTTGCCGCCCGGCTGCCGACCGATCTGGTTGGCCGTGCCGCCGGTGCTGGTCTTCAGGATCTTCTTCATGTTGAACACCCGCATGCCGTGACCGGTGTCGGCGACGTACAGGTAGTTGCCGTACCAGGAGACGCCGCCCGCGTGGATCGGGATGTCCTTGAAGGACGGTGCGGACGCGGTGCCGGTCGGCTCGACCAGCAGGATCTTGCGGTACTTGTTGGGGTGCTTCGAATCCCAGTCGGCGATCGTGATCCGGCTACGGGTCTGCGCGCCACCGCACGAGGAACGGGTGTACCAGCTGGCCACGACGACCTGGCGGCCGTCGTACCGGCCGTTGTCGGCGGTGCCGACGGCGTCCCGGCTGGTCGTGATGCCCTGCGGGACGTTGGTGCAGCTCTTGTTGTCGCCCGAGTTCCACCGGAAGCCGCCCGCGTAACCCTTGACACCGACCGATTCGGCCGAGGTGCGGTCCAGGTTCGCGTGGTCCATCACCGTGTGCACGGCGGCGGTGCCGAGCTTCGTGGTCAGCGGACCGTTCACCGTGTCGTACTTGTGGTAGTTGGCTGTCAACGTGAAGTGGCTCGCCGGCAGCGATGCGGGTCCGCTCGCCGCCGACGCCGTGGTGGACGCGACGAACGGCGCCCCGGTCAACGCCACCGCACCGGCCGCGGCGGCAGCAAGGGCTTTTCTGCGAAACGTCATCAGAGTCCCCCTGAATGTGGATGTGACCGCCCCACGGTAGTCGGCGGTGCAAAGCCGACGAATCCCCGATACGTGCCACCGGACCGGATCACTGCCGGGGCACGCATCGCGGTCACCGCGCCGGCAGGCCGAGTGCCGTACGGGCGAGCCGGAAGTACTGGTCGCCGCGCACCACCGTGTACGGATCTGCCAGCGAGCCGGCGACGGTCGCCACGTCCGTGGGCGTCATGTTCCAGGACAGGATGCCGATGGACACGAACAGCGGACGGTCGCCGGACCAGCCGGACGCCGCGTCGGCGATCGCGGTCTTCGCCTCGGCCACACTGCTGGTCAGCCAACTGACCGACTGCGGTGTGTCGCCGTGCAGCACCGTGGTGGCGGTGTGGTCGGTCCAGTCCTTGAACAGGCCCAGCGGCTGTACGTCCCGGATGTAGCGGGCGGCCTCGGCATCCGACAGCGGTACGTCGGAGCCGTCGACCCGGTTCAGGATCACCGCGCTGTCCATGCCGGTCGCCTTCATGTACCGGGCGGTCATGCCGGTGAACGCGCCGAACGTGTCGTCGGGCCACGGTGTCGGGTAGGCGTAGCCGGCGCCGGACGGTCCGGCCATCAGGTAGTCCTTGTCGGTGGCGGTGCGCTGGTAGTAACGCAGGAACGCGGGTGCGGCGTCCACCAGCAGCGGGTTGGTGGACCAGTTGATGGGTACCGTGCCCCGGCCGGGGTCGTCCCAGATCTTGCGCATCCGGTGCTGGTTGTACTGCAGGTTGTCGCCTTCGGTCATGGAGAAGGTGACGTACACGCGGTTGGCGAGCGTGGGCACCGGCAGCGCCGGCTGGGTCGAGGACACAGGGCTGCGTACGCCACCGAACACGGTGAGGTTCTGCGCCCAGTCGGCGGCGAGTACGACGAGGCCGTGCTGGGAGGTCAGTTCGGTACCGTCGCTCTCACCGCCGACGCCGGCGGGCCACCAGCCCAGGAACGACGAGCCGGCCGGCATCTGCGCCATCACCTTGTCGCCCAACGCCCGCGACTCCGGAACGTCGGGGTGGATCCACACTGTGAGCGCGCGGGTGGCCACGGCGTAGTCGCGCAGGTACGACAGTGTCTGCTCCGGGTCGAGGCCGACGAGCAGCCGGTGTTCGGTACGCGGCCACAGGTGGTCGATGGCCCAGGTGTAGGCACCGATGTCGTCACTGAACCTGCCGCGCAGGTCGGCCAGTACGGTCAGTCCGCCGAGTCGGTCCAGGTGGTCGGGTGCGACGACGATGCCGTCCTCCAGGCCGGCGATGGTGGTCGCGACGTTGCGGGTGGCCGGCACCGCGGGGTCGGTGACGACCACGCCCCGGATCTGTGGGCGGTAGCGCCGGACCAGGGTCCACGGATCGGCCACCGCACGGTACGGCACGCCGACGGTGTCCAGCCAGGTCGTCGGGCCCTCGTCGGCCGGTCGCAGTACGGCGATGCGCGGCTCGGTCCGGTTCACCAGGCCCTGCAGGGTGGTGAACAGCAACTGTTCGTCGCCGGATGCGCTGGTCAGGTCGACCACGTCGAGCGAGCGGGGGGTGGCGAAGTGCGGCAGTGCCTGTCCGGCCGGCCAGGACATTCCGGTGGCCGCCGTGGCGGGCGCGCCGTGGGTCGTCACGCCGAGCGCGGTACCGACACCGGCCGCACCGAGCAGCGCGAGCAGGTGACGTCGGGTGGGGTGCGCGGGGCGTGGTGATTCTGATCGTTTCTGCATGAAGTCCTCCGAGGGGTACTGATGCGCCCGAAACGAAAGACAACGTTGTCAAAGTGCGTACGGCCTGTCAAAGGTTTCCCACCTGGCAGAGACCGCGACAAGCCGTGGAGAGCACCCCGAAGACATCCGACCACTGTCGCGTACCCGTCTCCGCCGCTCGCGGCGGCGGCCGGACTTACCGCGCGTCGTGCGGTGACGACAGGCCGGTGAGCACCACGTCGATGGCGCGGCCGAGCACATCGGGCGCGAGGTCCATCGTGACCGATGCCTGGGCCAGCCCGCGGATCAGCAGGTAGACCTCCTCGATCCGGATCGACGGAGAGACCGCTCCGCTGTCCTGCGCCCGACGCAGCGTCTGCTCGGCGGTGTCCTGAAGTCGCCGCGAGGCTGCGCCGACGCTCGCCGGGAACCCGCCGTTGTCGGTGAGTTGCGAGGCCAGGGTCAACTTCGTGGCGCCGCTCTCGATCATCACCCGTACCAGGGTGTGCAACGCGACCACCGGATCCGGTGTCTCCGCGAGGGTCTGCGCGCGAGCCGTGAGCTGGTCGAAGTGTCGCAGCAGCGCCGCCTCGATCAGCGCCTCCTTCGTCGGGAAGTGCCGGAAGACAGTGGCGATGCCGACGCGCGCCCGCCGGGCGACCTCCTCTGTCGACCCGGCGGCGGCATGTTCGCCGAAGACCTCCTCCGCGGCGACCAGGATCCGCTCACGGTTCTCTCGGGCGTCCTGCCGCATCCAGGCTCCTTCGTGTTCGACTCCGACCCACTTTAAACAAAGCCTGGACTCCGGTACTGTAATCGAAGTCCAGACTCCGTTTAGCCCCGGGAGGCCACGTGTCCCAGCCGTCCTCGCCCGCCGACGTCGTACGAGCCGTCGCCGCAGGTGTCAGTCGCCTCCGCAACGGCAAGCTCACAGAAGCCGAGAAGCAGGCCCAGATCGACCAGTTGGCCGAGCTGTACGCCGAGCACACCGACGTACGGCACCCGTTCGCTCCCCTGGGCGACACGCCACTGCGCACCCGGGACGAACTCCGGCGCCACTTTGCCGGCGGTCCCGGGCGCACGCCGGGGGCGGAGCGTTTCGACGTGTCCGGCGGGATCGTGCATCAGACGGCCGACCCCGAGGTGGTCATCTTCGAGTTCAGCTACGTCGGGTCCGCCGACGGTCGCCCGTTCAACGTGCCCTGCATCTTCGTGGTACGGGTCCGCGACGGTCTCATCGTCGAGTCCCGTGACTACGCGGACCATGTCGGCTTCGCCCGTGCCTTCGGGCGGATCGGTGCCCTGGCCGCCGCTCTCGCCAGCTGACGTGGCATCTGCGGGAGTCCGAACCGTCCTTAGTGGACGGAGGCGCCGATGGCCCGACGGACGACGGCGGCGTGCTCAGCTGGTCAGGATGCCCACGAATCCGACCACGCTCAGAGCGGCCGTCACGAGGGCACAGAACTGCATCGGTATCCCGTACAGGGTGTGTTCCTTGTCCGGGTCGTCGACCTTCGCGTTGAGCCGCCAGCCGAGCCACCAGGTCGCCATGCTCCCCACCAGGATTCCGCAGGGGACAGCCAGCTTCGAGAAGCCAACAGCATGCAGCCCGTAGCCCGCGGCGCCGCCGAGAATGGGGAACAGCAACGCGAGGATGCCGGCACCCCGCCAATGGATGATCATCGTCCGGCCCCCGGGACACCGAGGATCAGCGTGACCATGTCGACCCTCATGGACATGACGGTCCTTCCGGTCCGGAGCAGCTACAGACGGACAGGATATACGCGTACGGCCACGGTGGCCCGGACTGTTGGCGGGCCTCGCGCGTAGGCGCGCTGGGCAGGTCAGGCCGTGCTGGGGGTGCGGCTGGTCGCGGGACGTGGCAGAACGCAGGATCGGTACAGGGACAGGATCGCCAGTGGTTCGTCCGCTGGTGGCGTGGTCGGCGGGGGCTCGGCTTACCCTGATTCCCGGGGTGCCGATGAGCCACGAGGAGCTGCTGCCGCGGTCGACGCCGTCGGCGCAAGGGATCGAGCCCGGCCGGGTGATGGCGTTGCTGGACCGTCTCGCGCAAGCGCGGGTCGAATGTCATTCGCTCATGGTCGTACGGCACGGCCACGTCGTCGCCGAAGGTTGGTGGCGCCCGTACTCGCCGGACCGGCCGCACCTGCTGTACTCGCTGACCAAGTCGTTCACCTCGATCGCCGTCGGCCTCGCAATCTGCGACGGACTGCTGACTCTGGACGACCGGATCGTCGACGTACTGCCGGATCGCGTACCGGTCGACCCTGCCGCACGGACGGAACGGCTCACCGTCCGCCACCTGCTGACGATGACCACCGGGCACCGTACGGACCCGCTCGAGGCGGCGTGGACGCTGGAGCCCACCGACCTGGTCACGGGTTTGCTGCGGGTGCCTGCGCAGGACCCGGCGGGTACGCGGCACACGTACAACAACGCGACCACTTTCACGCTGGCCCGGATGGTGGAGAAGGTGACCGGCCGGGGTCTGCCGGAACTGCTCGACGAGCGTCTCTTCCGGCCCATGGGCGTACGGCACGCCGAATGGGACCGCGTCGCCAGCGGCGCCGCCTTCGGGTTCCACGGACTGCACCTCACCACGGAGGCTGTCGCCGCGTTCGGTGAGCTGCTGCTGCGCGGGGGCCGTTGGCGCGACCGGCAACTCGTCCCGCGCGAATGGGTGGAGGTGGCGACCCGGCGCCACATCGGCACCGTGCAGGTCGATGACGGGACACGTACGGTGGACTGGCTCCAGGGATACGGGTACCAGTTCTGGATGTCCCGGCACGGTTTCCGCGCCGACGGCGCATTGGGTCAGTTCTGCCTGGTTCTGCCCGAGCAGGATCTCGTGGTGGTGACGACGGCGGCAACCACGGACCTGCAGACGCCGCTGGACGCCGTGTGGGACTGCCTGCTGCCGGGACTGACCGCCAGGACGGACCGTGACGCCGCCGGTGACCGGGCTGTCGCCGAGCGGCTGGGTGGTCTCTCGCTTCCGTTCCTGGACGGCAAGCCCGACCCGGACCGTCACATTCAGGCGGTCGTCGATGCCTCGGCGCCGGACTCTCCCCTGCCGGAGGGTACGTCCGTGGCCGTCGATCCGGTGGCCGGTGGCTGGCAGCTGCGCCTCGACACCGGTGAGACCGCGATCGACGTCGCGGTCGGTCATCGCGAGTGGCGGGAGTGTGCCCCGCTCGGCCGGCCCGTCGTCGCCACCGGCGCCTGGCAGGACGGCGTGTACGTCGCTGACCTGTACGTCATCACCGGTCCGCACCGCGTACGGCTGGTCGTCGACGGTGGCCGGGCGGTCGCGACCTGGAACGAGGTACCGCTGGTCGGTCCGGATCTGCTCCGCCAGCTCCGCTCCCCGCTGATGACCCGCCCCGACGTGTCGTAGATACCTTTTCTGGGCGATCTCCGCTGCTCTGCCACCGGTTCCGGTTGCAATAGGCAGGTAGACGCCTGCATAATTGTGCGAGTGAGTGATGACGCGGTGTTCAGAGCGCTCGCCGATCCGACCCGGCGAGCCCTTCTCGACCAGCTCCGCGAACGCAACGGCCAGACCCTCGGGGAGCTGTGCGGTCCGCTGGCGATGGCGCGACAGTCGGCGACCCAGCACCTCGCCGTACTCGAGGCCGCGAACCTCATCGCCACCGTCCGCCACGGCCGGGAGAAGCTGCACTACCTCAATCCCGTACCGCTCTGGGACATCGCCGAACGCTGGATCGGAAAGTTCGAGCAACCCCGCCTGCGCGCGTTGAGCGTTATCAGGCGGCGTGCAGAGGAGGACACGATGGACGAACGACCGAACTACGTGTACGTCACCTACATCGAGAGCTCACCCGAGCGGGTATGGGAAGCGCTGACCGATGCGGATCTGACCGCCCAGTTCTGGGGTCACAGCAACGTCTCCGACTGGCAGGTCGGCTCCCGCTGGGAACACCGCAGGCCGGACGGCTCGGGAATCGCCGACGTGACCGGCACCGTACTGGAGGCCGTACCGCCGCGTCGGCTCACCATGACGTTCGGCCCGCCCGGTGACGCACCGGAGGAGGGTCCGTCGAGGGTGAGCTTCGAGATCGAGCCCTTCCACGAGATCGTCCGGCTCACCGTCACCCACGACAACCTCGCCGACGAGGATGCCCTGAAGGCGATCTCCGCCGGCTGGCCCGCGGTGTTCGCCAACCTGAAGTCGCTGCTGGAGACCGGGCACGTCCTGCCCCGGGCACCGTGGGAGATGCACGCCGAACTACGCGACGCCCAGCTGGCCCGCAACGACCCGGCGCAACAGGACCGCCGCTGAGCCACGCGCCCGGGGCCACGGACAGGCCCCGGCCAACCGCCGTAGCGGCCGACCGGGGCGTCAGGTCGGATCAGACCAGGTCGAACCGGTCTGCGTTCATGACCTTGTCCCACGCGGCGACGAAGTCGCGGACGAACTTCTCCTTCGCGTCGTCGCTGGCGTACACCTCGGCGACGGCACGCAGTTCGGAGTTCGAACCGAACACCAGGTCGACGCGGCTACCGGTCCACAGGACCTTGCCGGTGGCGCGGTCGCGGCCCTCGAACGTCTCCGCGGTCGCGCTGTCCTCCGACGTCGCCTTCCACTCCGTGCCCATGTCGAGCAGGTTGGCGAAGAAGTCGTTGGTCAGCGTGCCGGGTGTCGAGGTGAGTACGCCCGTGGCCGACTGCCCGTGGTTGGCACCCAGTACGCGCAGGCCACCCACCAGTACGGTCATCTCGGGCGCGCTCAGGTTCAGCAGGTTCGCGCGGTCGACCAGCAGGTACTCCGACGGCAGCCGGTTACCCTTCCCGCGGTAGTTGCGGAACCCGTCCGCGGCCGGCTCCAGCGGTACGAAGGACTCCACGTCGGTCTGTTCCTGCGACGCGTCCGTACGCCCCGGCGTGAAGGGAACCGTGACGTCGTGGCCGGCGTCCTTGGCGGCGCGCTCGACGGCGGCGCACCCACCCAGCACGATCAGGTCGGCGAGCGAGACCTTCTTCCCGCCGGTCTGCGAGCTGTTGAACGACTCCTGGATCCCTTCCAGGGTGCGCAGTACCTGTGCCAGCGTGTCGGGGTCGTTGACCTCCCACTCCCGCTGCGGTTCGAGGCGGATGCGCGCGCCGTTGGCGCCACCACGCTTGTCGCTACCGCGGAACGTCGAGGCCGACGCCCACGCGGTGGAGACGAGCTGGGCGACCGACAGCCCCGAGTCGAGGATCTTGCCCTTGAGGGCGGCGATGTCCTCGGCGCCGACCAGCTCGTGGTCCACGGCCGGTACCGGGTCCTGCCAGATCAGCGTCTCCTGCGGGACCAGCGGTCCGAGGTAGCGCTGGATCGGGCCCATGTCGCGGTGCGTCAGCTTGAACCAGGCCCGCGCGAACGCGTCGGCGAGCTGGTCCGGGTTCTCCAGGAACCGCCGCGAGATCTGCTCGTACGCCGGGTCCACCCGCAGCGCGAGGTCGGTGGTGAGCATCGTCGGCGCGTGCTTCTTCGACGGGTCGTGGGCGTCGGGTACGGTGCCGGCCCCGGCGCCGTTCTTCGCGGTCCACTGCGTGGCGCCGGCGGGGCTCTGGGTCTGCTCCCACTCGTAGCCGAACAGGGTCTCGAAGAAGGTGTTGTCCCACGCCACCGGGGTGGGGGTCCAGGTGACCTCCAGGCCGCTGGTGATCGTGTCCTTGCCCTTGCCGGTGTTGTACGTGTTCTTCCAGCCGAGGCCCTGCTGCTCCAGCGGCGAGGCTTCGGGCTCGGGGCCGACGTAGCGGTCCGGGTCGGCCGCACCGTGGGTCTTGCCGAACGTGTGCCCACCGGCGATCAGCGCGACGGTCTCCTCGTCGTTCATCGCCATGCGGCGGAACGTCTCGCGGATGTCGCGGGCCGCGGCGAGCGGGTCCCCGCTGCCGTTCGGACCTTCGGGGTTGACGTAGATGAGCCCCATCTGCACGGCGGCCAGGGGGCTCTCCAGCTCCCGGTCACCGGTGTAGCGCTCGTCGCCGAGCCAGGTGCGCTCGGGGCCCCAGTAGACGTCCTCGTCGGGTTCCCACACGTCGGCCCGGCCACCGGCGAAGCCGAAGGTCTTGAAGCCCATCGTCTCCAGGGCGCGGTTGCCCGCGAACACCATCAGATCGGCCCACGAGACGGTCCGGCCGTACTTCTTCTTGACCGGCCAGAGCAGCCGGCGCGCCTTGTCGAGGCTGGCGTTGTCCGGCCAGCTGTTGAGGGGCGCGAAGCGCTGCATGCCGGCGCCCGCGCCACCGCGGCCGTCGTGGATGCGGTACGTGCCGGCGCTGTGCCACGCCATCCGGATCATGAACGGCCCGTAGTTGCCGAAGTCGGCGGGCCACCAGTCCTGTGAGTTCGTCAGTACCTCGTCGACGTCCCTGGCCAGGGCGTCGAGGTCGACGCTCTGGAACGCTGCCGCGTAGTCGAAGTCCTCACCCATGGGGTTGGCCACGGCCGGGTGCTTGCGCAGGATCGTCAGGTTGAGCTGTTCCGGCCACCATTCACGGTTGCTCCCACCCTCGGTCGGGTGCTTGAAGCGTCCGGCGGAGACCGGGCAGCCGCCGGCACTCTCGTCGTTCATCTCACCAACAACGGCGTTGGGACTGTCAGTCACGTGAATCCTTCCTGGATCAGGATGTACTCGCAGAGCGGCTTGCGGTGGAGCAGTCGGGGCACAGGCCCCGGTAGACGACCTCGGCCTCGTCGATGACGAAGCCGTGGTCGTCGGATGCGGTCAGGCAGGGGGTGGTGCCGACGGCGCAGTCCACGTCGGCGATGACACCGCACGACCGGCATACGACGTGGTGGTGATTGTCCCCGACGCGCGCTTCGTACCGTGCCACGGATCCCGGCGGCTGGATGCGCCGCAGCAGACCCGCGGTGGTCAGTGCGCGTAGTACGTCGTAGACGGCCTGGTGGGACACCTCACCGAGGTCTGCACGTACGGCACCGATGATCGTGTCGGTGTCGGCGTGCGGGTGGTCGTGCACCGCGGTCAGCGCCGCCACCCGGGGGCGGGTCACCCGCAGGGCCGCCCCGCGCAGCATGCGCTCGAAGTCCGCCGTCGTTGGCACACCGTGAAGTCTGCCGCAAATTCTGGAATCAATCAAGATTTCGCGGCACGCGACGCCCGGACGTGGTACCCCCGGCGGCGGGCGCAAAGCAACCGTCCGTACCCCTGGACACGTCGACAAGTGCCCAGGGGAGCCGTGTGCGCGCGTACAGCAGGAGCAGGAGTACGGGCAACCGCATCGTGGTGAACTGCCTGGCCGACGAGCGGTGGCGCGGGTTCCGGCGCCGGGAGAGACCGACCGACCGGGCACCGGAGGGGAGCCTTGCCGTCAGCCATGTTCGGAGGTGGACCGGGCAGGTACGTCTGTCCGTTCCGGTGATACGGATGTCACGACGGTCTCCGGGATGATGGGGACATGACGGTACGACGTGTCGTGCTCCTGGTGACCTGCGTCGTGGTGGCGGCGCTGGCGGTGTGGTTCGCGCTGGACCAGCGGAAGGTCAGCACCATCGCCACCGCGGTGTCGGCGCTGGTCGCGGTGGCCGCGCTCGGCGTCGGGGTGTGGACCACGCTGCGCTCCTCGACGCCGGGCCCGGCCGGCACCGCGCCGACCATCCGGGTCAGGAACACAGGCTCTGCGAAGTCCGGCAGGAAGGGCCTCTCGATCAGCGGTGCGGTGGGCGGGAAGAGCGCGCCGGCAGCCTCGGTCACGGTGGATGGTTCCGGAGACGCCGAGTCCGGGGACGGCGGCACCTCGGTCAGCGGGTCCTTGCAGCAATGAGCAGTGCGAAGGATGCCGAGCGGCAGCCGAACGTCGAGGTCAACGACTCGGGCCCGGCAACGGCCGGCGATGAGAGCGTCGCGGTCTCCGGATATGTGCACAAGCTCGTGGTCCGGTACGGCTCACGGGCCGCGCCGATCGCTCTCGGGTTGTTGGCTGCGGCGTTCGTGGTGGTGCTGATCGTCGCGTCGACCTCCGGTGATCCGGCCGGGTCGTCGGCCGCCGAGAGCAGGCCGCTGACCACGAGGGTCACCTCGATGGCGGCCAACGGCAGCGGTTTCGACGTGGTCTTCCCGGCGGGTGCGGAGGCTGCGGCGAAGCGCTACGTCGATACGTTCAACCGGACGACCGGCCGGACCACCGACTTCCACGGCATCGACGACCGTTTCGCCGCGGCGCTGGCCGACGGCGCGTTCTCGCTCGGCGGCGTGAAGTTCGACGTGGAGGTGCACAATCCGGGGGACACCGAGGCGGAGATCACGAACGTACGGATCCTCGCGCGGCGCAGTGCGGTCCCGTTGGGTACGGCGGTCCTGACGCAGGTCGGTGGCGCCGGGAACGACCCGCACATCCTGGACTTCTATCTGGACCAGCCGCTGCCGGTGGCGATGGTGACGCGCGACGGGGACAGCGATCCGATGACCCCGTTCTTCGACCGGGAACACATCAGCGTCCCGGGCCACACCGGCGCGACGCTGATCGCGAAGGTGAAGGCGCAGGCGGTCGCGGCCACCTTCACCCTGGCGGTCGACTACACCGTCGGTGGGCGGCACCGGACCAGTACGGTCGCCATGACGCGGGATGGGAAGCCGTTCCGGGTGGCGGCTCTGGCCTGTCCTCGGGGCCATGCCCCGGTTGCCGGCGGCATGCCGCCGTCCGCGGTGCAGAGGTTCCGGGCGCAGCGCTACGGATCGGTGTACGACCTGGCGTTCGGCCGTACGAAGGAGGGTTTCTACTCCCTGGTCCCGGTCGTCCCGGGGCACTTCGCCGCGACCTGCAGACCGCTGTGGTGAGCGCGTCCGGGCTCCGGCGGTTGGTCGCCGTGGTCGTACTGCTGATCCTGCTCGGTACAACCGCCCGCGGCGCCACGGAAAGCGCCATCCCGGGCCTGTACGGGTACGTGACCGCGCACGAGCTGGTGGTGGTGCGGGGTGACCGTACGCTGACCCGCGCGCCGGTGACGTACAGCTTCACGTACGGCGGGGTGACGACCACGGCGGACGGTCGGTTCTTCGCCATCCTCACCGACGAGGGTCGGTCCCGGAACCCGGCCGCGCGGCGGCTGGTGGTCGTCGACTCGCAGCAGGGCCGGGTACGCCGGCTGCCCTGCCCGGCCTGTACCAGCCTGGCGCCGGCCGGTGGGTCCCGCGTTCTGGTGGCGACCGGGGACGGCTACTTCGACGGCATCCTCCGCTTCGACCTGGCGGGCTCCGGACCACCGGTCCGGTTGCAGGCGGATGCCAAGGGTCTCGGTGTGGTACGGCTGCTCGCCGGTGTGGCCGGCGAGGTGTTCGCCGTCGACTTCGCCTCTTCCGATCAGGAGAGCTACTACACGGTGACGTCGACCGGCCGGTGGCGGCGGATCGCGACGAAGGATGTGCTGCGCTACGACGCGGCGGGTCACGTCTACCACCGTGGGATCGGCCGGGCGGCGGGGGTGCGGTTCGCCGACGGGTCGGTGCAGTTCGCGTTCGGTTCGGGGTTCGCCGACCCCACGCCGGGCTGCGTGGTGTCCGGCTACGTCACGCTGTTCTCGCCGGAGCGGCGCGCCGCCGTGGAGACCGACCTGTCCGCGCTGACGTCCGGCGGGTTCGATCCCCGGACCGACACCCTGGTCGACCTGGACGTGTGGTGGCAGGGGCCGGAGCTGCACGCGGTCTTCGCGCAGGGCCGGTGCGAGGGCAGCCGGCCGGCGGTGGGCGCTGCGCGTACGGGGGAGTGGCGGTTCCGGCAGGGGCAGTGGCAGCGGGTCTCGGCCGAGCAGGTGTGTTCGGTACGGCGGCTGCCCGGCGGGGTGCGGCTGACTCTCGCTCGGCCGCCGCGCAGCAGGTCCTGCGACCGGGGGATCCTGTACGCCACGCGCAACGGTCACCGGCAGCGGATCGCCGCCGACGTGGTCGCGGTGGCCGTGCCGCCGGATGCGGCAGCCTGACCGGGGTCAGCGGTACGCCGACGCGACGGTCACTGTGGACAGTGGGCCCTTCTCGTCCTTGGACCGTTTCATTGTCCACAGTGGATGCTTGTGGTCCGGATCGCCCCACAGCATCGTGCCGTCCTTGCAGGCCATGGTGAAGTAGAGATTTCCGCGTGGTGACGGCCCGGCACCGGAGAGGCGGTTGCACTGCTGGCCGTTGGTCAGTACGACCATCCAGACCCGGTCGTAGCCGGCGCCGTTTCCCTGGTCCGGCAACGGTTTCGTCAGGTTCAGCACGGTCAGCCGGTCCGGTGCGGTCGGGCAGGCGACCTTACCGGCCGTCGACGGGTACGGGCTGGAGAAGCACGGGTCGAGGATGCCGCCGGGCCCGTCACAGCGGTACGAGTCGGTGCGGCCGGCCAGTTCCGAGGTGGCCCAGCAGTAGCCCTTGCCGGTGTTCGCCCGGTAGCCGGCGGCGGTCCCGTGTTCGGTGAACGGCACGATCTTGACCACCCGGGTGCTCCGGGTGCCGCTGTGGTGCGCACCGCCGCTACCGCCGGCGGCGGACGGGCCGGAGCCGCAGGCGGCCAGCCCCAGGGCGGCAACGGGCACGAGGACCGCGGCCAGGCGGCGGCCGTACTGCGTGGTGTCCATCCGGTGGCTCCTCGCGGCGGGGTTCTGTGCTGCCCAAGGCATAGCGCACCGGAAGGGTGGAATGCTACCGCTCATCCGACATCGTGCCCGATCATGGCCGAAAGGCCGACGGTGACTGACCGATCGGCGGCAGTACGGTGGCGACGGGCGGGCCTGCGACGGCAGGTCAGCTGCCCGGGATCTCCTCCAGCCGCAACACGGGAATGTCGCGGGAGGTCTTGGCCTGGTAGTCGGCGTACGGCGGCCAGATCTCCATCAGCTGCGGCCACACCCGGGTCTTCTCCGCGTTCGACAGGATCCGGGCGCGGGCCGGGAAGCGGTCCGGGCCGATGCGGAGGCGTACGTCCGGATTCGCCACGACGCTGCGGTACCACTGCGGGTGGTCGTCGGCGCCGCCCTTGGACGCCACGATCAGGTACGCGTCGTGGTCCTCGCCGTAGATCAGTACGGTGCGGTGCCACCGGCCGGTGCGCCAGCCCTGGTAGTCCAGCAGCAGGCAGGGCGCGCCCTGCAGCGTGGTGCCCTCGGTGCCGCCGGATTCCTCGTACGTCCGGGCCTGCTCGGCCACCCATTCGACGGGGCTGAGCTGGACTTCCTCGTCAGCCGTACCGGTCATGTCCCCACCGTGCCCGTCCGGGGTGCCGGCGGGTGCGGGAACCGCGCGGATTCCCCTGAACGGCACCGGATCCAGGGTTGTGACGCGGGTCCGGTCAGCGGGTCGGCACCTCGCACAGGCGGGGCTCGGTGGTCAGGTCGTCGAGCACCTCGGTGAGCGCCCGGATGCGGGAGCGTACCTCGTCTTCGAGGGCCTTCCGCAGGTCGAGCCAGTCGTCCATGGTGATCTTCCGCCGGTCGGGCAGATCGGACATCAGGTCGCGGATCTCGACGACGGACAGGCCGACCCGCTGGGCGACCCGGACGATCTTGATGATGCAGGCGTCGACCTCGTAGAAGCGGCGCTGGTTGCCGGCGGTGCGTTCGGCGTCGATCAGGCCATGGTTCTCGTAGAACCGGATGGCGGAAGCACTGACACCGCTGCGGTGCGAAAGTTCGCCGACGGTCAGGGTTGGTGCGGGTGTGAGGTCCCGCAGCGTTGCGGTCATCTCCGGCAACTCCTCACCGATTTGACTTCAACCAATGTTCAAGTCTTACCGTACCTGCCAGGAGAAAGATCGGCGAGGCGCCGCCCTCCGTGGCGACGTCTGTCCACAGTGAACAGTTCAACCGTCCTGAAAGGAACGATGCGATGAGCTATGCCACGATCAGCTCCGATCTGCGGATCGCCGTCATCATCGGCAGTGTGCGCAACGGTCGCATCGGCGACCGGGTCGGCGCCTGGGTGCAGGGTCGGCTCGCCGACGCCGGCGTGAAGGTCGACCTCATCGACCTGGCGGAGGTGACCGTACCGGGCGCCATGCACGGTCACCCGGACGTCGCGGACCTCACCGCCCGCATCGACCGGGCCACCGCGGTCATCGTGGTCACACCCGAATACAACCGCAGCTACCCGGGGCCGATGAAGTCGGCGATCGACTCTGTACGGGAACCGTGGCGTGCCAAGCCCGTCGCCTTCGTCTCGTACGGCGGTGTCGCCGGTGGCCTGCACGCGGTCGAGGCGCTCAGGTCGGTCTTCGCCGAACTGCACGCCGTCACCATCCGGGAGACCGTCAGCTTCGCCGGCCCCTGGGGCAGGTTCGACGAGGACGGTCGGTGCAGCGACGACACCGACGCGGTCGAGGCACTGCACCGCCTGCTCGCCCAGCTCGACTGGTGGGCCGACGCGCTCGAATCGGCCCGCGAACGGCAGCCGTACCCTGCCTGACCTCGGGTTCTGCTCCCCCGGCCGGGACGGGCCGGAACGGCTGTGGTGGTCGTTCGGTACGTTCTGGCCTGTTCGAGGGTTGTCGGATGGGGAGGCTGGCTGTGGCCGAGGTCGCGGGTGTGGTGGCGGATCTGAAGGCGGCGTTGGAGTCGTTGGGCAAGGCCCAGTCGGAGACGGCGGCGGCGGACAGCAACGTGTCGGCGGTGCAGGCGCGTACGGCCGCGACCGGCTTCCAGGGCGTGGCGCGGCGGTTGGCGTCCGTACGGGAACAGCTGCGGCAGGCGCAGGGCCGCGAGTCCGGCATCGGCGACGACCTCCAGCAGGCGTTGAGCCGGGTCAGCGCGGTAACCGACGACATGACGCCCGGCGAGGTGGTGTCGTCGCTGAGCCCCGTGATCGAGAAGTCCGAGACAGCAGGCAAGAACACGATGGCCGTGATGCAGGAGCTGAACAAGGCCAAGAGCGCGGCCGGCGCGGCGCTGGAGGGCGGCCAGCCGGGGCCGCTGGTCGCGTCCATCGACCGGCCGATCAAGACGCTCGGCCAGGTGAACGTGAAGCTGCGTACCGCCAAGAGCGCGACCGAGAAGGTCATCGCGCAGGCCCGCCAGAGCGGAAATTTCTGAACGGACCAGCGACGCGCGAGGGATGTGCGACATACGCTGCTGAAATGATCAAGGGACACGAGGCGATGGTGGTGCGGCGGTCTGCCGTCAGTCGTCGGGTACTGCTGGCCGGTGCATTGACTCTGCCGCTGGCCGCGTGCGGGAAGCATGAGGTCCGTAGGACCGTGGCGGCGAAGCCCGCGCCTTCGCCGAGTACCCACATCGACGCGGCGGCGGCGCGTGCGCAGTTCGCCGCGCTGGAGCGCAGGTACGGGGCGCGTCTCGGGGTGTACGCCGTGGCGCCCGGCACCGGGCTGTCCGTCGCGTACCGGTCGGGCGAGCGGTTCGCGTTCTGCTCGACCTTCAAGGCCTTCGCGGCGGCGGCGGTCCTGCACCAGCATCCGCTGTCGCACCTGGACACCGTGGTCAGGTACACGCGGGCGGATGTGAACTCGTTCTCGCCGGTGACCGAAAAGCACATCGGCAGCGGCATGACGATCCGGCAGCTGTGTGACGCCGCAGTCCGGTACAGCGACGGGACCGCCGGCAATCTGCTGATGCGGGACGCCGGCGGCCCGGACGGTCTCACCGCGTACCTTCGCGGTCTCGGGGACACGGTCAGCCGGATGGACCAGTACGAGCCGGAGCTGAACCGCAACGCTCCCCACGATCCGCGCAACACCACGACGCCCAGGGAACTCGCCGGTGACTATCAGCAGGTCGTGCTCGGTAGCGCGCTGCCCGAAGCGAAACGCTCGCTGCTGACGGACTGGCTGCGACGCAACACCACGGGGGCGAACGCCATCCAAGCCGGCGTACCGCACGGCTGGACGGTGGCCGACAAGACCGGGCACGGCGACTACGGCCGCTCGAACGACGTCGCCGTGGTCTGGCCGTCTGACGGAAAGCCGCTGGTCATCGCGGTCATGTCCGACCGGCACGGCTACGACACCGCACCCCAGCAGCCCATCATCGCCGCCGCCACGACCTACCTCGTGGCCCTGCTCCATCCGGGGGCCGTATAGCAGTAGGCCGGGAACTGCTGGTTGTCGCCGAACCTGTGGACGGCGCTGCCGAGGCGTACGCAACCCAGTCACCATCACCTACATGACGTCGGGCCGGGTCATCAGAGGCGCCCGCAGATGTAGCGCCAGACTGGGGCTGGTCAGGGGCACGGTGCTCCAGGTCGCCGTCGCTGTCCCGGCGTCGGCGTCGACCACCAGCCGAACCCGGTGCGGGGTGGTGATGACGTAAAGGTCGGCGACGAACGTGTTGCCTTGCCAGGCGCCGGCCGCGACGACCGGGCGGCCGAGTGGCGAGCTTTCCCGCCAGTCGCCGTGGCCGGCCGCGATGTCGAGGGATTCCCCGAGTCGCAGGAGCCAGCCACCCCCCACGGGATCGACGACCACCGTGCTTCCGTCGGGCAGGGCCGTATCCTCGGCGGACGACTCCAGGCTCGCCGTCACCGAACGCTGCGGGGCAAGCGAACCCGACACCGGCGCGAAGGACAGCCGGCGCAGCCGGTCGGCGAGGACCTCGTCGTCGCGTGCGCTTCCTGGGTTGTCCAGGCCGGGCAGCAGGCAGTCCCACACGGCGCCCGGCGTTGCCCCTGAAGGACCATCGCCCGCCGTCACCGCCACGACCAGATCATGCTCGGGAAAGACCAGGCACAGCTGCTCGAAGGAGCCGTAACCGCGGTAACCGTCACGCGACATCCAGAACTGGTACCCGTACCCGGCGATCGAGTCGGCGTCGAGCGAGCCGTCGGCCAATTGCAGGGTCTGGATGTGGCGGCGGTCGCCAGCCGCACCCATTCGCGCGGGACCAGCTGCCGGTCTCCCCAGACGCCTTCGCGCAGCAGCAGCTCACCGAAGGCGGCGACAGCCTCGGTCGTCAGATGCAGTCCGTGGAATCCGAACGCGGCACCGCTTGCCACCCGGTCCCATTCGGCGTGGTCGATGCCCATCGGCCGGAACAGGCGCTCATCGAGCAGTTCCGGAAGGCCGCGGCCGGTGACTCGCTCCACCATCCGGGCCAGGACGTAGGTGGTCGCGTTGTCGTAGGTGTGTCGTGTCCCCTCGGTCTCGGTGAACGGTACGCGCAGAAACCCCTTGGTCAGGTTGCCCGGTTTGAGTCGCCAAGCTTCGGCGAGGCTGTCCGTCGCGTGGCCGGCCGTCATGGACAGCAGGTGGTGGACGTTGATGCGGCGTCCCTGCGCCGAGATGCCGGCCGGAACGTGGTCGGGCAACACATCCACCACCCGATCGTCCAGCGAGAGCAGCCCGTCGGCGATCGCAAGCCCCACGGCGACCGAGGTGAACGACTTGGTCAGCGAGTACAGAAGGTGCGGACGTTCGGCCGAGTAAGGTGCCCACCAACCTTCGGCGACGACGTGACCGTGGCGCACGACCATGATGGAGTGACACTCGACGGATCGTGCTTCGAGCCGGTCCAGCAGCGCGGCAACCGCGCGGGACTGACACCCCCGAGGCAGCCGGTGTCGATCGTGGCAGTAGGACGCGCTGAGAAGCAACGATACCTGAACAACCGCCCCAATCGAGTCACGGGACATCGCTCAGTGCGGTCACTTGTCACGAGCAGATTCATGACGTCGAAGACGATCCGCCGTCCGAGCGGTCGGGAGTACTCGAACACTGCGGCGTTGTCGCCGTC
>CAWFFM010000008.1:0-176216 GCA_963815125.1 uncultured Actinomycetota bacterium | reverse complement strand
ACGGCACGTCCAACACCGTCGGCGTACTTCGCTGGCCGGACGGCCAGACCCGCCCGTTGCTGTTCGACGGTGTGCCGCTGCTGTCCTCCGCGGTGTACCTCGACGCCGACGGGCAGTTGCTGACCGGTACGGACGCCGAGCACAGCATGCGGTTGGATCCCAGCCGGTTCGAGCCGAACCCGAAGCGGCGCATCGACGACGGCGAGATCGTGCTCGGTGGCCGTACGGTTCCCGTGGTCCGGGCGATCTCCGCCACGATGGCGCGGGTCGCGGCCGAGGCGTTGCGTACCACCGGCGGGGCGATGCCGCAGGTACGACTGAGCCACCCCGCAGCGTGGGGAGCGACGCGACGCGGGCTGCTCGCCGAGGCGGCGGTCACCGCCGGGCTGCCCGTACCGGAACTGGTGGCGGAGCCGGTGGCCGCCGCCACGTACTTCGTCTCCGCCCGCCATCACCGCATCCCGGTCGGCCACTGCGTGGTCGTGTACGACCTGGGCGCCGGCACCCTGGATGTCAGCGCGGTACGCCGCGACGCCGACGGGTTCAGCGTGCTGGGCGTCGACGGGCTGGACGACTTCGGCGGCCTCGACCTCGATGCGCTGGTGGTCGGGCGGATCGGTCGGGCGGTCGAGCCGGCACTGTGGAGCCGGCTGACGGCTCCGTCCACGCCGGCCGACCAGCGGCACCATCGGGCGCTGTGGCAGGAGGCGCGCAGTGCCAAGGAGGCGCTGTCGCGTACCGCCAGCATCGGTGTGCTCATCCCGCTGGCCGACCGGGACACGGTGCTGACCCGCGCGGAGTTCGAGACGGATGCGGGCCCGGCAGCCACCCGGGCCGCCGCCGTCGTGGGCGAACTGATCCGCCGGATCCGGCTGCCCCGCGACCGGATCGCCGGCATCTACCTGGTCGGCGGCGGTTCCCGGGTACCGCTGGTCGCCACCAGCATCCACCGTGCCACCGGCATCGCCCCCACGGTCCTCGAACAGCCGGAGATCGTGGTCGCCGAGGGTGCCCTGCACGCCACTCCCGCGCCGCCGGCAGAGGTGCCGCCCGCCCGCAGCAGCACACCGCCCGCTGCTCGTACCGCGCCGTCCGTACCGGAGGACGACTGGCCCGCCCCGGACCCGCGTCGACGCTTGGTCAAGCGCCTGATCGGCGTGGCGGTACTGGTCCTGGTCCTCGTTCTCATCGTGGTCGGCGCCCCGCTGCTGAACGGGACCGACGACACCACGGGAGGTTCCGGCCCCAGCACCTCCGCCACCGACGACGGCCGGTTCACCGCACTGCTGCCCGACACCTGTACCTATTTCACCACCTCAATGCTCCGGCGCTACGTGCCCGATGCGGAGAAGTCCGGTTATGCCGCGCTCGCCCAACAGTTCCAGAGCCACGCCCGTACGGAACGGAAGGCGGGTTGTACCGCCGTCACCCGGGACGGTTCGCCTGCCGCGGACCCGGCCGAGTTCGACCTGGTGATGGTGCAGCATGTCAGCGCGCAGGAGGAGGCCCGGCCGGTCACCAGGTCCGGCCCGGACTGGGCCGAGAACGACCTGCATGACTACACCGGCGGCACGAAGATCCCGCAGCTCGGGGACGAGGCGTACGCCAGCATCTCCAACGACCCGGCCGACTCCCCGGGGCCGAGCGTGACCATCGCGTTCCGGTACAGCAACGTCTTCGTCCTGCTCCAGGTGTACGACATCGGCGCGGCCGGTACGAGCAACGCACCGGACACCGGTCTCGTCGCCGGCATCGCGAAGACCATCGCCGACCAGTTGCGCGCGCCGACCCCGGCCCCGACCCCGACACCGACGAAACCCTGATCGTCGCCCTTGCCCGCGATCCGCGCCGACACGGTAATGTGGTCGTCCTCAGCAGGACGCAGACCTAGGAGGTGAGACCCATTTTCGCTGACACAGGCCGGGTGCTCTCACCGCACGGCTGCGCGACCACCTGACGTAGGTGGCCGGGAGAGCGCCCATCGGCATCCGGAAGGCGCTCCCATGTCACTGACACCCTCGCTGTCCCCACACTCCACCGTCACCGCCGCGCTGCGGGCCGCCGGCTGCGTCTTCGCCGAGGACGAAGCAACGCTGCTCCTCGACGCCGCGCAGAGCCCCACCGAACTCGACAGCATGCTGGCCCGGCGGGTCGCGGGACTCCCCCTGGAACACGTACTCGGCTGGGCCGGGTTCTGCGGACTGCGCATCGCCGTGGACCCGGGCGTGTTCGTTCCCCGGCGGCGTACCGAATTCCTGGTCCTGTGCGCCGCCGAACTGCTCTGCGGCCCGGGACCGGATCGCGGCGGCCCAGCCGCGGAACACGGCGACACCGGCCAACGTCCCGTCGTGGTGGACCTGTGCTGCGGCTCCGGCGCGCTCGGCGCCGCCCTGGCCGCCACGCTCGTGCGACGTCGAACTGTACGCCGCTGACATCGACCCCGCCGCCGTACGCTGCGCCCGCCGCAACATCGCCGCCGCAGGCGGACTCGCGTACGAGGGTGACCTGTTCGAGCCGCTGCCCGACAGCCTTCGCGGACGGGTCGACGTACTGCTCGTCAACGCGCCGTACGTGCCGACCGACGAGATCGAACTCATGCCACCGGAGGCGCGGGTACACGAGCCGAAGGTGGCGCTCGACGGCGGTGCGGACGGGCTCGACGTACAGCGCCGGGTGGCCGCAGCGGCACCGAGCTGGCTCGCACCCGGTGGCCGCCTGCTGGTCGAGACGAGCCGGCGACAGGCCCCGTACACGGTAGAAACCTTTCGCAGCAACGGTCTGCACGTACAGGTGTCCACTTCGGAGGAACACCACGCGACCGTGGTGACCGCAACCCGACACGGTTGAGAGCCGGGCCGGGTATCACGTAGGTCAGGCTCCCGGCAGGGCCGTCGTAGCGACGGTCACTGCCAGCAGGGCGATGCCAAGCAACAGCCCTGCGATTGCAGCCGAGCACCAACGGTACTTTGATTGTGCGATCCGCGCATTGGCCCAGATCTGCTCACCAAGTTCGGAAAATAGTCCGCGCCGGCCAGCCATCGACTTGCTGAGAGCCGTCAAGTATGCGTCGTGCTCCTCTGCCGGATAGTCGCGGGCAATGTGATGGAAGTACATGATGCTGGTCGGTTCGGCTTTCTGCCCTAGCCGCGGCCAGAGGGACGCCCCGGCGCACAGCCCCGAAGCGAACAACAGCATCGCGCAGAGTGCCACGCAGAGGCGGAAGGCACCGCTCTGGTCATTTCGACCATGGGCGAACGAGTACAGCGTTCCTCCCGTCACCCCGCATCCCGCGAGTGCGATACCCGCTTTCGTCTCAGCGCGTCGAACCGCATCAAGAACCAGATCGAGTGCCTTCCACGCATCGTCGGTACAGCTCCTCGCTGTCATCGCTGCCCTCTGCCCTGCGCACGTAGCTCAGCCGCCAGCTTCTCGATAGCGGTGTCCTTATCGACCTCGCTCGCCGCTCGGTGCGTACGGTCGGCCTGGTTGATTCGGTCGCTCTGGGTTCGGAAGTCGTGCTCGGTTTGCTGTAGGCCGAGGTCGCTGAACACGGCGTCTCCCCGCTCGCGGAGGGTCATCTTCTTGTCGTGCAACCGCTTTCCGACATCACGCTGCCGTGCCACCATGACGTCATATGTGGTAGTACCGCTTAGCATCTTCGTCAGGGCAGGCAGGCAGTCCAGAGCAATGAGGAGGAGCCGGACCACCCACTGCTCGGTCTGGACTCGGTTGCTGCGGGATGCGAGGCGCCCCAGCGCATCCTCCTCCTCGATGAGACCGATGTGTTGGCTGTCCCGCTTCTCCTGGACCTTCGCTTTGATCGCGGCGCTGAGTTCTCTGTCGTATCCCCGACGTGCGGCCGACAACCTTCCGGTGAGGGAACTGACGGTCCGGTCGAGAGTGGTCAGATCGGACTGGTGTTCGGACAGACGGCTGTCCTTCCGGTACTGGTCGGCCATATGCCTGTCTCGCAGACATTCCGGTCCGTCGCCGGCCTGACCTGTGAGGCCGGGACCGGACTTGCCTGCGCACTCGTTGTTGGCGAGGTCTTCCTTCCGTTGGAGCGTGGCATTGATGCGGTCAACCTGTTGTCTCAGCTGCTTCCGTTGACTGATGGCCTGCTGAAGTTGGGCTTCCAGCGCGACCGGGGAGTCCTTCACCGTCAGATGAAAGTCATGACAGCTCGCGGTCTTGACCGTTCCGCCCGTTTCTGGGTTACAGATCCTGAACTTGCTGGCGTAGCTGATGAGCTCCGCGTGCTGATAGCGCGAAGCCTCGGTCTCGATGTCAGGTCCGAACGCGTAGAGGAGCAGTGGTTCGGCGATGGTGATGCCCATGAGGATGGTGATGAGCAGCCGGGGGAAGAAGATCCGCAGTTTGGCGCCACCAGCGGCGCCGTGCGTGCTGGTGATCACCCATCGGTCAAAGCTGACGATGACGAATCCCCAGACCAGCCCGGCCAAGATCAGGAACGGCCAGGGTGGCATGTGGATCTTTGTCAGCGCGATCATCATCGATAACCCGGCGAGCAGGCCGGTGTTGAGGATGATGATACCCAGCAAGGTGTATCGGGGTCGTTCCTCCGGCACCCAGTCCAGGACGTTCTCGATGATTCCCGCGAACCCGCGCAGCCATCGACCGACCCCGTTACTGGGATGACCCGGCCGGTAGGTGACCTGGAAGTCACCGGGTGGGACTGGTTTCGTCGCTCGTGGGCCAGAGATGGTCTCGGTATCAGCCGTCATGTTCTTCCCTCAGATCCAGCTCGGCCATCTCATCGATCGGATCCCGCACTAGAGAGGAGCCCGCCTGCTTGCTCGTGTTGTCGTTCCTCTTCGACTCGATTGCGTCCGGTTCCATATCAGGACCGGTGATCGTTGACTCGGGCCGGCCAATGAGTTCGGCCTGTACCGCACCGATCAGTCCGTCCACATTGGTCATGCCGAGATGCCCCTCCTTGACCAGATCGCGGAGGATCTCCATCTTTATCTCGAGACGGCGGCGTTTGTCCTCTTCACGACTCAGCGCATCCTCTCGGTTCCATTGGCGCTGTTGCATCTGATCCGCTCGCTCACTCTGCCACCGCGCGTCGGCGATAGCCTGGGCCCGGTTCTGTTCATTCCGAAGCTCGGCGACGAGGCCGTCAGCATCCTTCTGACCTGCTGTGTACGCAAGTAGCACCGCTTTACCTGGGTCATCGCCGACCATCGAGGTAAGTTGATCCAACTGTCGCCGCTGAAATTCGAGACGCTCTGCGTCCAGAATCTGCTTGTATCGCAAATCGTCCGCACCCATCAACTGATCGTGCCGCTGCTGACGGCAGGCCATCGACTGGGTATGCTTGACCTTCTCAAGATCGAGGTGATGGCCGCTGCGCTGCCGGTCAGTTTCCAGTCGATGCTCGAACTGCTGATCCTCCGCAGCCAACTCGTACTCGTTTCGGCGGCCACGACGGGCCTTGTGAAATTCGGCCAGCTCGTTAGGGGTGAGGACCTCGATGCTTGCCATCTTGATGAGCATGCCCGGTGCGTGCGGTGGCTCGATCCGCGTATAGGCAGTGACCTGTGCATTTACGTCGAGGCGAACTTCGGTGATCTCTGAGATCTTGTGGCCCAGACCGAGTTCGAAGATTCGCCGGTGGCTCTTGAGATAACTGGTCAACGTGGTCGCTGCATCGTTCAGGCCGAGGCGCACAACTGTCACGGGATCAGTGACGGTGCAGAGGAAGGTAACCTGCAGAACGAAGTCGGCTGCCTCCGACGACGGCACGTCGAGCTGGACCATTACCTGAACGTCGTGAGCCATGTCCACTACGCTGACGTGCGAGGCGCTGACCACCTCCTCGTGATCGACCTTGAGACGGTCAGGGTCGAGGAGATAGTCGCCATTAACCCGATAGACAAGAACCTGATGTGCCAGCGGGCGCGGCAGCTCATTGATATCCCTGCTTGCGCGGCGGAATCCCAGGGCACGGCGTTTCGGAGCATGGGTCAGGGGGTGCTCATTGACGATAGGGTAGGGGTGCGTCATTTCAGTCCTTCGCAGAAGGGTATTGGGAGAGTCGTTGCAGTGCGGTCAGCAAGACTCGGATGAGCGAAGCGGTGGCCGGAACACGGGTCTGTGTGTTCATTGCGCTCAGCTCCCGACACACCGACGTGTGTTCGTTGCGGGGCAGCGCTTTTGCCAGTGCCTCTCCAAGTCGCTGAGCATCGGCCATCGGGTCAGTACTGATGCGGCGGAGTGAGTGCAGCCCTCTGCGCAGCTCCTCCAATGCTTCTCGGCGGAAACTGCGGTGTCGCAGTACAGCGGCCCAGAGCTGGCCGAGCGAGTCGGTGTGATCCGGCCGCGCGTGCAGAAGTACGAACGCCGACGGATTATTGCTGGAGAGATCCCGGCTGGAGAGGACGGCCATGATCGCAGTCAGGGTGTAGAGCAGCGGTCTTGCTGCCGCCCCGCGAGGCCTGAAGCGGTCGAGTTCTCGACGCAGTACGGATAGCAGCCTGATCGCGTGCCTGGACTCAGGGTCCTCTTCAGTCTGCTGTACCAGAAGACTGAAGAGATTCGCGAGTGCGATGCAGGCATCTGTGGGATCGGCACTCTGCGCCATGATCTTCCAGAGTCGGCTCACTGCATCCGTCGGATAGGTGGCTCCCAGCGGCCCACTAAAAGCCATCGCAGCAGTCCAGCGCTGGTGTCGATTGCCCGCAGTCGCCCAGCGGACCGCCGTGCGAAGGGCGACCGGGCCGAGCACATCGTCGTAGCACATGTGCCAGAGCACGTAGGTGGCGGTGTACTGACCCCACCATGCCTGTTCACCACGTGACCATGGTTCGAGGAAGAGATCCTGTACCTCGTCCACGGTGATGGTGGCTAGGATGGCTAGCCCGCACGCTACTTCAAGCTGGTCCTCGCTTGCTTCTCCCGAGTCGGACCCTTCACCGATGAGCGAGTTCAGCCATGCGTGTATACCGTTCCAGAAGGGGATCTCGAAGCGTTCCCACAACTCGATGATGACCTGATGCCGGTAGCCCTCTGCTTTGAAATGGACGGTACGCCGGCGGGCACCGGTGTCCACCGAGTGCCGGATGACGATCAGGCCCTCTCCTCCGGCCCGCTGGCTGCGTCCACGCCACGGTGTTTCTGCCGGCCCGGCTCCCTCCGGGGGGATATGCGCAGGAAGCCAATCGTCGAGACACGCCTCTAGTTGTGTGATGTGCGATTCGAATGCACGTTCCGTCTGCCCCTCGCAGAAGGCCAGAGCCGCGATCTCCAGAATCTCCCGTCGAGTTGTCGTGTCCCAGTGCGTACTGTGTTCGTCGAACCAGGAGCGGACCTCCCGACGGGAAGCCACATCGAACTCCTGTAGTGCATCGACAAGATCGATGCCCTTGTCGATCCGGCGCGCCACGCCGACAAGCTGGGCCATCGTGTACTCGTCTGGAACAGCATCCACGATGGACTGCACGATCTCCTCGTGATGCGGTGTCTCCGCCAGATGCGCTCGCAACACCCGTAGCGCAGGTGGATGCCGCCAGTCGATGCAGTGGATTCGCTCCGCCCATTCTCGCCTGACGTCGGTCGTGGTGACTGCCATGAAGGTCTGCGCATCGGCGACCTGGTCGCACACTCGGCGCCACGCAAGGTCGATATCGGCCGACCGGTCTTCGTGGCGATGGTTGATGATCAGGTACGCGTACTCCTTCTCGTATGTGCGCGAGGCGAGTTCGAGAGGCGGAGTGGCCGGTGAGAGGACGATCAGCGGAGCGTCCGTGACCTCGCGCATCAGGGCGATCGCTCCGGTCCGCTTTCCGGTGCCAGCCATACCGCGGAGTACCGTCACCCGGTTCTCCTGAAGCGCTCTCAACGCATCGTTGTATGGCTCGGGTTCCACATAGTGCTGTAGCGCGCGTTGGATTTCGGTCGGACTGAGCCGCCCGGTCAGGCTACGTCGTGGCGGTGCACCGGGCATGCCGACGCCCAACGTTCCGTTGATATCGACGCCGGCGTGGAAGTGGAAGGTGTTGGTCGCTCTGTTGAGTTGCTCGTGACTGTCCCCGACTGCGGATGGGGGCCCGCACTGGGACGCTGTGGTTGTAGTCGAACTCCCGGCATTGTGGCTTCGGATGCTGTTTCCTTCGGGTGCGCTGCTCTCAGCCATCGTCATCTACCGGTACACGACACCGAGGACGCCGTTGACATCCACCTTGTCATAGAACTCAGCGTGCATCCCGGTCCCTCGTGGTTCGGATCGCTGCGGGATGGAAGGGGTCGATGCAGAGTCTGACGATTCGTCCATTGGTCGAGCTGGCTCATCGGACAAGTCGAGAGAGTGCACATCTCTGTTCGGAACGCGGAGCCAGGCATCGTCGCGGAACTCCTTGATGTGTACGGAAACCTTGCGAAATTCGGCGATGCTCAGCGAGGTGTGACGTTGGACGATGGTGTCTCGGAAGACCTGCGCGGAGAGAATGACAGCAAGGCATGCGTCGGTGGTGTCCAGCGCCGCATGCAGCGGGGCGCATTCGACTAGTCTGCTCACTGCAACAACACCCTGCCCGGCGAAGCCATTGTCGGCTGCTGCCACCAACCCGTAGTGGATCGCCATCCTGAGACGAAGGTGAGCCTCCGGACGGAGATCGTGGTTGTGCCGGGTCAAGGTCCCCTGTAGGTGATGGATGAAGCCGTCCACGACACGCGGTTCGTCTTCCGTCAGGGGAAGGACCGCGAGTTCGCCATCACCGGCGCCTTGCTTGTCCCAGCTGGATCGCGACAGTCCGGCCAGCGCTGCGGCCTCGTCCAAGACGGAAAGCAGACCGGTCTGAATCGAGCGGTGGCGCTGGTCGTCACCACTGCCATAGGCCTTCGCATCGGTTGAGATGAGGAGACGCCTCGAGAAGTTCCTGCCGTGGGACACGTGGGTGGCCTTTCGTCAGAGATACAGGATCTCGGACGGCCAGCCTGCTACAGATCGTCAGGCAACATGACGTATAAATCAGCCTTGTAGGAATACTTGGAGTATCGATGCTTTGGGCGCTCGCCAGCAGCCAGGATGAGCTGCGGAGTTAGTTGGGCCGCGTGATGCGAGTCTCCATGTCCGCGAAGTGCCGCAACTTCGGCAGGTTCATGATGATCACTTTCCGATACTCCGAGTCGACCACCCTGGCTTTCCGTAACTTGATCATGGCTTGGCTGACGGCATCCTTCCGGGCACCGATGAGCTGGCCGAGCTCTTCGTACGTCAGCGATGGGAGCTGAAGGGTAGATCGACCCGATGTGTCCGGGTTATGTCGTTCTGCCAGCTCGACCAGGATCCGCGCCAACCGGACCGGTACTCCGTAACTGCTGTACTCCATGCGTCGCCGGTTGGCCCAGTCCAATCGCTCGGCGACCATCCCGCAGAGGGCCTCCCAGGAGCCGTCCTGGTCCTGCAGGAACTCGATGAACGACTGGTGCGAGAGTGCGTGTACATGCATGGCCATGCAGGTCTTGACCGTTGCGGTGCGACAGCCTCGCCGTAGCGCGGCGAGCTCCCCGACGATGTCGCCATTGATGCGGATCCCCAACATCGAGTCGATGCCGCTGCCCAGAGTGGCAGTGACCTTGACATAGGCAAGTGCCGCCGGTTCGAATGCCTCTAACAGGTAGACCTGTGTGCTGGGGTCACCTTGCCGTAGTAGAACATCGCCCCTCTCGCACTTGTATCGCCGTGCCCGCTGGAGGAAAGCCTGACGGGCGGCTGGTGTCAGTCGATGCATGAAGGTTCCGACAGGCCATGTCGTCGGGTCCGTGGGCGGAGACTGAAACACACCGATCCCCTTCATGCCTGCGTCGATTCCGCGAAGTATCGCACTAATACAGCATGCATGGATACCACTGCGTGAAATTAGTTTGAGTGTCTGATATGTGTCTGATATCTATCACTAGTTAAAATCCGGGCACTTCATCAGGAGCTCAATCTCAAGATCATGAGGCGGTCGATATCGAGGTGCCACCGTCCAGCGGTGAGCTCGCTTGAGGAGTGCCATGACTGCCGACTTGGCAGTCACCAGATCGAGTCGGGAAAACGTCCTCTGTGGACTGATTCTTGGAACATGGCAATCCGGAGAGTTCGCAGCAACGGTCTGCACGTACAGGTGTCCACTTCGGAGGAACACCACGCGACCGTGGTGACCGCAACCCGACACCTGTCCTGACCGATGTCAAGCGCGGCTGGCCATCCGGGTGATCATCCGTACGGCCAGTCATCCCGACCTAGTCGCTGATGCGCCGGGTGTCCTTGCTGCCGCAATGTTGTTCTCGCACACGCAACTGGGCGTGTTTGTCGAAAGAGGTCCCCTCATGATGCGGAAGCTGCTCGCCATTGCTGGCGTTGCGGCGATCGGCGCCGGGCTGCTCGCCTCCACCGGTGCCAGCGCGGCTGTCGACCCGAAGGTCATCGTGCACCACCAGGCCGGCAAGGACGATGGCTTCATCGTGGGCAACACCATGAACGGACCGTTCGCGTCCGCCACGGTGGCGGGCAAGGGTGTCTGGTTGTCCACCCCGACCGACACCGACCAGGCCGGCTACATCGTGGAACTGGCCGGTTCGCCGACCGTCGGGGACATCTCCGCGGCCAGCTACCGTACCTACCGTGAGGTGGCGCCGGCGGACTCGGTGGTCGACCCCAGCTTCCAGCTGGGCGTCTACAAGGCCGACGGCAGCTGGGACGGCACCCTGGTCTACGAGCCGTACGTCAACCAGGAGACCATCACCGACGGCAGCTGGCAGAACTGGAACGCCGGCACCGGCCTGTGGTGGTGGACCCACGATGCGCAGCGCGGCGCTCACACCCAGAAGCTCGCCGACTGGGCCGCCAACGACCTGGCCGGTTACACCGTCGGCTACTACGGCATCAGCCAGGGCAGCCACAACGCGGGCGTGAAGACGATGGTGAACGACGTGCACATCGTCACCGCGACCCAGGACCTGACGGACCGGTTCACCAGCGTGCCGCAGTTCGTGGCGAGCCAGCTGACCGTCGCGAACCTGTGCCGGCTCAGCTCGTCCAGCGCCAAGAACGCCTGGCAGATCAGCAACGTGGCCGGCGGCCGGGACCGTACCTTCCACCTCGGCGTCACCTACAACGGCAAGACCACCTGGACCGGTACGCACACCGTGAAGGCCGGTCAGTCCGCGGTCGTGGTCACTGCCGGCGGCGGGAAGGCCACCGTGCAGTACTACGACGGTTCCGGCTCCACGCAGTACCAGGTCGCCTACGCCTACTCGGACCACACCAAGCTCTGCTAGTCCGACGGCAGCACCGTTCCACCCGCACCACAGGCTCTGCCCGCACCACGACGCCCGCCCGGGCCCCAGCACCGGGCGGGCGTCCTGCATTCCGCTGGTCCTCCGCGCCACCTGTCGTTCTGCACTCTCGCGCCTGCACACCACCCGGTCGGTCGGCGCCCACGCATCGTCCTCTGTGCACACGTCGTTCCGTGGCCGTCACGGGGAACGGTCACGCCGCAGCAACTGTGCCGGATCGGGTCATCGGGAACGAGCCGAAGGGCTGGCTGGGCATGGTGTCGGGCGATAGATTTGAGGGTGCAGATCGCGGTGGCGGTACCGGCGGTAGGAGACGGCGGATGGAATCCAGCGAGAGTGCCGCACCGGCCCCGATGGGCGTACCGGGGCACGGCAGTAGTCCCTACCTTGACCTCGAACGTCCGAATGCTGCCCGGATGTACGACTACTATCTGGGCGGCGCGGCGAATGTGTCCGTCGACCGGATCGCCGCCGAGGAGGTCATCAGGGCCGTGCCGGACACCGTCTTCTGTGCACGGGCGAACCGCGCGTTCCTGGCACGCGTCGTACGGCACCTGGCGGAGAGCGGCGTCGACCAGTTCCTCGACCTGGGTTCCGGCATCCCGACCGCCGGCAACGTGCACGAGGTCGCGCAGCGTTGCAATCCGCAGTCCCGCACCGTGTACGTCGACATCGAGCCGGTCGCCGTCAGCTACGCCCGCGACCTGCTGCGCGACCAGCCCAACGTCACCATCGTGCAGGCCGACATCCGGGACCCGGACGCCGTACTGTCCGCGCCCGAACTCGCCCGCGTACTGGACCTCCGACGGCCGGTCGCGATACTGGCCATGGCCGTCCTGCACGCCATCCCGGACTCCGACGGCCCGTCCGGTTTCCTTGCCCGGTACCGGGATTCCTGCGCGCCGGGCAGCTACCTGGGCATCTCGCATCTCAGCCCACTGACCTTCGGCGACGCGGAGCGGCGGCGCAGCGAGGCGGTCTACCAGAAGACCCCGACCCCGGTGGTGTTCCGGGAACGTGACGAGATCGCCGGGTTCCTACAGGGCTACGAACTGGTCGAACCGGGCCTGGTACTGCTGCCGCAGTGGCGGCCGGTCGAACGGATCAGCGAGGCCGACGCCCGCCGCGCCAACAGCTACGGTGCGGTGGGTCGGCTGTCGCATCCGGTCGGCTGAGTCCGTACCGTCGGATTCAGCCGGGATTCGTCGCCAGGATCGCCTCGCACGCCGTACGCAGCTCCGGCAGGAAATCCCGTACCGCAGCGCCCCGCCGGGTCATGTCGTCGAACGAGGCGATGCCCAGGTCGGCGACCGCCGCACGGAACGCCGGCGCATGCTCCTGTTGCAACTCCGGTGCGTCGGCGGCCAGGATCTTGTGGCAGCGCGCGAACGTGGCGACGATCCAGAACACCGCTTCCCGGTGATCGCCGCGCCCGATCAGCTCCCGGCACCCGTCGATCGCGATTTGCCGCGCCGCTGTGCTGATGTCCGTACTGAAGAAGAACGGGGTACGCGACACCGGCACGGTGGCGTCGAAGGTGCGTTCCAACGCGTCGAGATGATGACCCGTCTGCTGCGGCGTCCAGCGCTCAGAACCCTGCAACGCCAACAGATCCGGGTAGAGCCCGGCCTGGTCACGTTCCTCCAGGACCCGCCGGGCGGCGAGGTAACGCAGCCGTACGGTCGGGTTGTGCAGCGCGGCGACCAGCACGGCGTGCGTGGTGACGCCGGTGGAGAACAGCCATGTCGTCACCTGGTCGTGCCACGGCGCGTCGGCGTCCATCGCGTCGATCATGGTCCCGATCCGGTGCAGTACGTCGGTGTACCGGGCGCGGACCCGGTCCGGTTCGGCGAAGCACACGGAGATCTGTTCGTACAGCTCGCGCAGCCGCCCGGTCGGGTCGGCGATGATGCTGTCGGTACGGAAACAGCCGGCCAGGTGGTAGGTGCCCAGTACCTCGTCGGTCGAGGCGAGCTGTTCGGCGGGCAGGTAGCTGACCTCGACCAGTACGTCCCGGTAGCGGAACTTGCCGAGCTTCACCGACGGCAGCGGACCGTCGAGCACCACCATCACGTCCACATCGGACCCCACCGGTAGCACCGCGTCAGGCGGCATCGTGGTGGTCGAACCGCTGAAGAACGCGCCCCGGAACGCGGGTTCCTCCGCCACGTTCGCCCGTACCCACTCCGCTGCCGCCGCCCGTGCCGCCGCCACCTGCATCCTGGCCCCCCGTCTCCGTCACCCTTTCTACACGGTCCGGCCCAGTTGTCCCCTTCGCGTCGGGGACATGCATCGGATGTGACCTGAAACACGACCTTCTGCGTCATAGCCGGACGCCACCCGGACGTCTGACTGGGTGACTGCGGGAGGTTCGGTGAACGATGAGGCTCAACAGGCGTTCCGCGAGTTCGCGCTGGCGCGTACGCCAGCACTGCTGCGCACCGCCTACCTGTTGACCGGCGGCCAGCACGACGCCGAGGACCTTGTGCAGACGGCGCTGGCCCGTGCGATGGCGAGGTGGCGGCACATCCGGCACCGGGACCCCGAGTCGTACGTGCGCCGGATCATGTACCACGAGCAGGTCAGCTGGTGGCGACGACGGGCGCGGCGGCGGGAGTTCCCGACGGACCCGATGCCGGAACAGACCGTCGCCGACCCGAACACCGCGACCGATCTTCGGCTGTCGGTGCACCGGATTCTCCGGCAGTCCGGCCACGCCGAGCAGCCCGGTACACAGTGGAGCGCCGGAGACTCCGGTGCCCAGCGGGGTGCCCGCACCGAGTGGGGTGCCGGACGAACCGCAGCCGCGCGGCGTGCCGGTACCGAGTCATCCGCCGAACCGAGTGGCGCGCCGGCACCGAGCGGCGCGGCGCACCGGGACCGGTAGCGGAGAGCCGCGGAACACGGCCTGACGACACGGCTCTGAGCTGGGCGGAGACGGCCGGTGTGCACCTACACTGGTCGTCTCATGTTGCACCGGGTGACGACGCGGACACCGGTGGGCCGGTCGAGGAGGCGCCATGCTCGTGGTCAGTAACAGCCGCGCCGGGACCGCTGATCGTGAGTCGGTCGACAAGGCCGTACGGGTGCTCCGCGACGCCGTCGGAACCGTGGACCTGGTGGGCTGCCAGGACCGGTCCGAGCTCGACACCGTACTGACCCGGTACAGCTCCCGGGATCTGGTGGTGGTCGGCGGCGACGGTTCGTTGCACACGATGCTGTCGGTGCTGTACCGCCGCGACGAGCTGGGGGCCCGACGGCTCGGGTTGATCCCGTTGGGCACCGGTAACGACTTCGCGCAGAGCGCCGGCATTCCGCTCGACCCGGTCGAGGCGGCCCGGGTGGTGCTGACGGGCCGGACCCAACGGACCGATCTGATCGTCGACGATGCCGGTCATGTGGTGGTCAATGCGGTACATGTCGGCCTGGGCGCGGAGGCGGCGGAGGCCGCGCTGCCGCTGAAGCGACGGCTCGGCATCCTCGCGTACCCGGTCGGCGCGGTCGTCACCGGCCTCACCCGGCCGGGCCAGCGGCTGCGGGTCCGGGTGGACGGGCGGACCGTCGCCCGGGGCCGGCGGCCGCTGCTGATGGTCGGCATGAGCAACGCGACCACCATCGCGGGCGGCACCGCCATCCTCGGCCCGGACGCGTCGGTGACCGACGGGCACATGGACGTCACGGTGTCCGCCGCGACCGGCCTGTGGGGAAGGATCACCTACGCGCTGCGGCTGCGCCGGGGCACCCACCCGGACCATCCGGACGTACAGCACCTGCGGGGCCGGACGGTGACGATCAGCGGCCGGGCGTTCCGTACGAATGCCGACGGCGAGCTGTCCGATCCGGTGCGGCGGCGGACCTGGCGGGTGCTGCCCGGTGCCTGGCAGTTCCGCGTACCGGCCACCTGACCTGGCCTTATGCTCGTCAGGCAGGTCGGCCAGAAAATTCTTCGGAAAAGGTTCGGCCGTCGTGTCGATTTCCGGTCCCCCCGTTCGACGCGTAGACAGAGGCTGGTTCGAGCCGGTCAGGACCGTCCGGACGGCCAGCCACCGACAGGGGGAGACCTTCAGATGCGTTTCATGGTCATGGTCAAGGCAACCGAGGAGTCCGAGGCCGGCGTCATGCCGAGCGAGGAACTGCTCGCCGCCATGGGCCGGTACAACGAGGAACTGGTGAAGGCCGGCGTACTGCTCGCCGCAGATGGCCTGCACCCGAGTTCGAAGGGGGCCAGGGTCCGGTTCAACGGCGACCGGCGCACCGTGCTGGACGGCCCGTTCGCCGAGACCAAGGAGTTGGTGGCCGGCTTCTGGATCATCCAGGTGAAGTCGTTGGACGAGGCCGTCGAGTGGGTCCGGCGCTGCCCGAACCCGATGGACGGGGAGTCCGAGATCGAGATCCGGCGGATCTTCGAGGCCGAGGACTTCGGCGAGGCCTTCACCCCGGAGCTGCGGGAGCAGGAGGACCGGCTGCGCGAGCAGGTCGCCCAGCAGCAGGGCTGACCCGTCGGAGATCCACCACACCGGACCGGGCGGCGTCCCGTACGCCGCCCGGTGGTCCCGGCGCGTCGACCGGTTGCGTCGGGCACCAGCGTGCTGTAGTCGGGAGCTGTGAGTGCTGCCGACACCCGCCGCGCGATCGATGCCGTCTGGCGGATCGAGTCCGCCCGGCTGATCGCCGGTCTCGCCCGGATGGTCCGCGACGTCGGCCTGGCCGAGGATCTCGCCCAGGACGCGTTGCTCGCGGCGCTGGAGCAGTGGCCCGACGCGGGGATACCGGACAATCCGGGTGCCTGGCTGATGGCCACCGGTAAGCGTCGGGCGATCGACCTGATCCGACGGCAGCAGCGGCTGGCGCGCAAGGAGCAGGAACTCGGTCACGAACTGGAGCTCCAGCAGCAGGCCGGTGGGCCGGACATCGACGCCGCGCTGGACGACGACATCGGCGACGACCTGCTGCGGCTGGTCTTCGTCTCCTGCCACCCGGTGCTGTCCACCGAGGCGCGGGTGGCGCTGACCCTCCGGCTGCTCGGCGGTCTGACCACGCTGGAGATCGCCCGGGCGTACCTGGTACCGGAGTCGACCATCGCGCAGCGCATCGTGCGGGCCAAGCGGACCCTCACCGCGGCCGGTGTGCCGTTCGAGGTGCCGGCCGGTCCCGAGCGAGACGAACGGCTGTCCTCGGTACTGGAGGTCGTCTACCTGATCTTCAACGAGGGCTATTCGGCGACCGCCGGCGACGACTGGTTGCGCCCCGCGCTGTGTGAGGACGCGCTGCGGCTCGGCCGGATCCTGGCCGGACTGGTACCGGACGAGCCGGAGGTACACGGTCTGGTCGCGCTGATGGAGATCCAGGCGTCCCGGACCGCGGCCCGCACCGGACCCTCGGGCGAGCCGGTACTGCTGCTGGAGCAGGACCGGTCCCGGTGGAACCAGCTGCTGATCCGCCGCGGTCTGGCCGCACTGGACCGGGCCGGGTCGCTGAGCGGCGAGGCCGGGCGGGGCCCGTACGCGGTGCAGGCCGCGATCGCCGCCTGCCATGCGCGGGCGCGTACGCCGGAGGAGACCGACTGGTCGCGGATCTCGGCGCTGTACGCGGTGCTCGCGCAGCTCGTACCGTCCCCGGTGGTGGAGCTGAACCGGGCGGTCGCGCTGTCCATGGCCTTCGGCCCGGCGGCCGGGCTGGACCTGGTCGACGAACTGACCGCGGAGCCGGCGCTGCGCGACTACCATCTGCTGCCCAGCGTGCGGGGTGATCTGCTGGCTCGGCTGGGCCGGTGGGACGAGGCGCGCAGCGAGTTCGAGCGGGCCGCGTCGCTGACCCGCAACTCCCGGGAACGGAACCTGTTGCGTGAACGGGCCGCCGACTGCGCCCACGCCACGCCGGGGCGACACTCCTGACCTTCCGCGCGTCGGCCGAGGATTCCGGCAACCCGGCGCCGCATATGTTCGCTCTAGGTAGTCTCCCAATTACGGAGAGACTCGGCGATGTGGACGGCGCGGGTGTCACGGTGCGCGTCCGGCCGCAACCGGCTGTTGGAGGACGTATGACCGCAACCGCGTTAGGCAGCGCACCCGCCCGCCCCGTGCCCGCCCGGCCCGCGACCACCACCGGCCCCACGACCGCCCGTACCGCGCTGTCCGCCGCGCCGGCCACGGACCTTCAGGGCGCCACGGACCTTCAGGGCGCCACGGACTTTCACGACGCTGCGGTCGAGGAGATGCTGCGGGAAGCCGCCGTACTGGGCGCCGACCGCCCGGACCCCGCGCCGGGCGCCGGTAGACGGTGTGGCTGTTGCGCGTCGACCCCCGCCGCCCTCAGCCGAACCAGCAGGTGAGGGCCACCGTGGCGCTCCCGGACAACATGGTTCTGGTCAACCGGCGGTGCCCGGTGGGCTGCACCGCCTGCCCACCCGGCGCCGACCCGGGTTCCGCACCTGCCGACGCCGCACAGGTTCTGCGGACCTGGGAGGCCCGCGCCGACGTCGGGTACGTGGGGATGGAGGCGCTGGCCGAACCGGAACTCCTGCCCGACCTGGTACGGCAGGCCGCCGCGCAGGGCGTGCGCCCGATCCTGATCACCCGGGGCGGGCCGGAACTACCGTTGCCCCGGATCTCCGCGGTACTGCGTACGTTGGCCGACCACGGCCCGTTCGAGCTGCTGCTCGCCCTGGACAACGAGCACTTCGACCGGCTGGACCCGGGCATGCTGGGCGGGCTCCTGCACGTACTGACCACCTCGACCACCGCGGAGCTGCACGTACTGTTCGTCCTGCCGCCCGGTGCCGGCCTGCCCGCCGAACTGCTGCAGGCCGAGGAACTCAACCGCGGTGCCCTGATCGTCACCCGTACCGGTCGCAGCCTCGCCGACTACCTGCACCGTTGCGCGCCCGGGGTCGTGGACATCGCCCGCCCGGTCGGGCAGTCCGTGGGCCGGCCGCGGCGTACCGACCCGGCCACCGCGTACCCGATCTCGTTCCACGCGCTGATCTTCCAGACCACGTACTTCTGCAACACCCGGTGCAGCCACTGCTACAACGCCTGCGGACCGGAGTTCGCGCAGCGCAAGCTGGCGGTGAGCGAGGTCTGCCGGGTCGTCGACCAGGCCGCCGTACTGCCCAACATCGGTCCACGCTGCCACTTCTCCGGCGGCGAGGCCACCATCTACTGGCACGAACTGATCGCCATGCTGGCGCACTCGGCCCGGCGCGGCTTCATCAACACCATCACCACCAACGGTTTCTGGGGGATCAGTCCGCAGAAGGCGCGCAAGAAGGTCGGCGAGCTGTTCTCCGTCGGCGTACGCAGCATCGAACTCAGCGCCGATGCGATACACCACGACTTCATCACCTCCCGGGTGCTCAGCAACATCATCCGCGCCGGCAAGGAGCACGGGGTGGACATCGTGCTGCGCGTCTGCACCACCCGGCGCAGCCGGCTGGGTGACGTACTGGGTGCCCTCGATCCCCGCGACCAGCGCGACATCGTGCTGGTCGCGGATGCCGCCACCGGCACCGGACGGGCCGCCGTCGGGGTCCCGCCACAGGAACGGTGGCAGGTGCCCGGGATACCGCCGGGCGCCTGCGCCGACATGCTCAACCTGGTCGTCACCCCGGACGGCACCGTGTACCCGTGCGGCAACGGCAGCGAACTGTGCGAGACGTTGTCGCTGGGCAACGTACGTGACCGCGGTCTGGCCGCCGTGATGGGCGAGCTGCGGTCCAATGTGCTGCTGCGCACCCTGGTGCACGCCGGGCCCGGCTACTTCGCCGAACTGATGGCCGATTCGGAGGTGGCGCACAAGCTGCGGCCCGCGTACGGGAGTTTCTGCGAGCTGTGCACCCAGATCTTCACCGACCCGGAGATGACCGCGTTCGTGTGGGAACACGTACAGCGCCGGACCCGGGAGGCGCAGCTGACTACCGCCGGGCCGGCGTGACGTGCCGGCTCGGTAGGCCGGCGCGGCACCACGCCTGGAAGCCACCGATCACGTCGGTGGCCCGGGTCAGCCCCAGATCCTGCAGGCTGGCCGCGGCCAACGACGAGGTGTAGCCCTCGGAGCAGAGCACGATGACCTGCACCGAATGGTCGGCCACCACCGGTAACCGGTCCGGGCTGGCCGGGTCGAACCGCCATTCCAGTACGTTGCGTTCGATCAGCAGGGCGTCGGGCACCTCGCCCTCCTCGGCCCGCTGCTGCACCGGCCGGATGTCCACCAGCAGCGCACCACCGGCGACGGCCCGGTGCGCGGCCATCGGCGTGAGCCGCTCCAGCCGTTGCCGGGCCTCCGCCAGTACCTGGTCGATGGTGCGGGTCACCAGTCCACTCCCTGCCGGTCGGTACGGACCAGTCGTACGCCGCCGCCCGGTTCGATGGCGTACTGCGACATGGCGGTCAGCCCGGGCTGGTAGACGTGCACGCTGACGGCGGGTTCGGTGCCGGTGTTGTGTACCCGGTGGATGTGGTGTGCGCCGAAGCCCCGTACGGAGTCCTGCCGCCAGTGCAACGAGGCCAGTTCGGGCTCGCCGTGGTCGGCGATCACGTCTTCGGTGAGCTGCCCGGAGACCACCAGGAACGCGCCGTGCGCGCCGCCGTGGTCGTGCAGTTCGGTGCCCTGACCGGGCAACCAGGTCAGCAGCCAGGCCTCGTGGTGGGTGTCGGCGTGCAGTTGTACCGACCACCGTTGCCGATGGTCGAACACCGGCGGTGACGGCCAGGACGCGGGGTCGGCGGCGTACGCGCGGGCCAGGGCGCTGGCGTTGCCGTCGGCCGGGACGGCGCTGCCGGTCCGTACGGTGCTGTCGGACAGCACGCTGTCGGTCCGTACGGCGCTGTCGGGTGGTGCGGACTGCTGTGTCATGCGGACTCCTGGACGGTATGTGAGTCGGTGCCGATCGCCTGGCGCGGCGGCTCGACGGTGGAACGGACGGGACGTTCGGCGATCGCTGTTGCCAGGGCCGCGGCCTGGGCGCGGATCTCGGGGACCGCGGTGGTCTCCCACGAGGTGCCGAGGCGTGGCGGGCCGAGCGTCCACAGCGACGGGGTGATCTGGTTGCCGGCGCCGATGAGTGCGCCGTCCGCGGTCACGTCGAACCCGGTCGCCAGTGGGTCGAGCCGGGCCAGTCCGGTCGTACGCAGGAACCGCACCAGCGGGTCGGCTCCGGTCGCCGCACTGCCCGGCCCGGTACAGTTCAGGACTGCTCCACAGTGGACTGCCGTCAGGCCGCCGCTGCGGGTCGAGATGAGGCTGGTCAGTCCGGTGCCGGCCGGCTCCACTTGGCGCAACTGCCCGGCCAGCACGGTGAGCGTACCGCTGCCCCGCATGGTGCCGACGGCCGAGGCGATCGCCGGCGCCATCCGGTGCCGGTGTACCTGCCAGTGCCGGTTGACATGGCGCAGGAACCGTTGCCGTTCCGGTTCGGGCAGGGCGGCCCAGTACGGTGCCGCGGCGCTGCGCAGACCGTCGACGACCGGTTGCCAGTCGCCGCACCGGGCGATGAGTTCGCGGGTGGCGTGCAGCAGTTGCCGGGTGCTGGTCGGCGCCGGCAGCAACGGGGTCACCGGAGGTGCGGCCTGCCAGGGATGCGCGGCCGGCAGCAGACCGTGCCGGGACACGCAGTAGATGCGTGCGTCGGGGTCCCGGCGGTGGATCGACATGGCCATGTCGATGGCGGTCAGTCCGGTGCCGATCAGCAGGACCGGTTCGCCGGGCCGGAGCCGGTGCAGTACGCCCGGCCGCCACGGGTCGGCGAAGTAGCGGCCGCCGGCCTGGGCCGAAGTGCCGATAGCGTGGGGCGTGCCCGGCGGTCGGTAGCCGAGCGCGAGGACCACCTGGGCGGCGGTCAGCGTCTGGCCGTTGTCGAGCCGGACGGTGGTGCCCCGCTCACCCGGATGGACCGAGACCGCTCGGCCGATCGCTACGTTCAGCTCACCGTTGCGGCCGTCCGCCGCTTCGAGGCTCTCGGCGAGATAGCGCTGGTAGATCCAGCGGGGTTGGAAGGAGTCGGGGTTGGCCAGGCCGGCCCATCCGACGAAGTCGTCGGGTAGTTCGGCCACCGCGCTCATCGCCTTGGCGGGCGAGTTGAGCAGGTGGTACGGCGAGGTGGTGCGGTACGCCACGCCGGCGCCGAGTCTCGGTTCGCTGTCCACGATCGTCACCGGCGTCCCGGTGCGTAGCAGTGCGATGGCGGCCAGTACGCCGCTGGCGCCGCCGCCCACGATCACTGTCCGCCGCGTGTCTGTCATGCGCCACCTCCGGGCTCTAATTACCTACTCAATCTATCTGGAATCTAGGAAATCACACAGTACTTTGGCGGGTACTGCTCGCGGGTTGGCCGGATCGGCCGCTGACCGAAATCCGTAATGGGAGCTCTTATCTAGCTTTCATTGGATTTTCATGCGCGGTGGGGATCATGGCAGCACCGCCGGTCTCGGATCGAGAGACCGCTGATCGTCTGGAGGATGACGGGTGCCCGATGAAATCTCCGGCCTACCGGCACACGTGCTGCTGGTCCATGCCGTAGTGGTCCTGGTGCCACTGGCCGCCCTCGCGCTGGTACTGGCCGCGCTGTGGCCGGCGTTCCGGCGGCGGGCAGGCATCGTGGTCCCGCTCCTCGCCCTGATCGCGCTCGCGATGGTGCCCGTCACCACCGACGCCGGCGAGTGGCTGGAGCGCCGCGTACCGCGCAGCCACCTGATCCACGAGCACACCGAACTGGGCGACACCCTGCTGCCCTGGGCGATCGGCCTGTTCGTACTGGCCGCCGGGGTATGGGTGCTGTACCGGTGGAGCCGCTCGCCGTTCGCCGAGCGACGGCCGGGCGACAGCCAACAGGACGAGGCGGGACAGACCACCGAGCCGACGCGGCCGCGCGGCCTGACCGCGCTGCGGGTCGTGGTGGCCGTACTGGCCCTTGCTGTGTCGGTCGGTGCGGTGGTGCAGACTTACCGTATCGGGGAATCGGGCGCACGGGCCGCCTGGCAGGGTGAGTTCCACCAGAACGCCATCGGTGGACACGGCCACGGCGACCACGACGACGACTAGGAGGGTGCCCCGGGGGCACCCGGGGGAAGTGCCGGTGTTGATCCTGGTGGTCGACGACGAACAGGCACTTCGTGATGCGCTCTCCCGGACCCTGCGGTTCGAGGGCTACCAGGTCGATCTCGCCGAGAACGGCACGAAGGCCCTCGAACTGGTCCGGGAACACCGGCCCGACCTTGTGGTGCTCGACGTACTGATGCCGGCACCGGACGGTCTGGCCACCTGCCGAGCGCTGCGGTCCGCCGGTAACCTCGTACCGGTACTGATGCTGACCGCGGCGGACGGCATCGGCGACCGGGTCGCCGGGCTGGACGCCGGCGCGGACGACTACCTGGTGAAGCCGTTCGCCCTGCAGGAGCTGCTGGCCCGCATCCGGGCACTGCTGCGCCGCTCCGGCCGGCCCGACACCCTGGCCGGCGAGGACGGCCAGCCGGCGGGTCGGTTGCAGCACGCCGACCTCGTCATGGACCCCAACACGCGGGAGGTGCACCGGGGCGAGCGGGCGTTGCGGCTGACCCGTACCGAATTCGCGATCCTCGAGGTGTTCCTGCGCAACCCGCGCCGGGTGCTGTCCCGTTCCGTGGTGTTCGACCAGGTCTGGGGCTACGACTTCGGCGCCGGCTCGAACAGCCTCGACGTGTACGTCGGCTACCTGCGCCGCAAGCTGGAGGCGGACGGGGAGCGTCGGCTGCTGCACACCGTACGGGGGGTCGGGTACGTACTGCGGGACGAGCCACTGTGATGTACCGACCGCGGTGGGCGGCACTGCCGCTGCGCTACCGGCTCACCCTGCTGTCCGCTGCGGCGGTGGCCGTGGCGGTCGTACTGGTGTCGCTGGTCGCCTGGGTGGTCGTACAGCACCAGCTGACCAGGCAGTTCGATCAGACCCTGGAACAGGACGCCCGCACGGTCGCCACCGCGCCCCGGCAGTGGGATCCCCGCATCGGTGGTCAGGCGCTGACCGATCCGGACCACGACAACGACAACGACAGCGACGAGAAGAAGGACCGGGACGGCGACCACGACCATGAGGTGAGCCCCCGGGTCCAGTTGCTCGACCGGCAGGGTGACCCGGCGCTCGCCGCCGGTCAGACACCGCTGCTGCCGGTGACCGGCCCGGCCAGGCAGGTCGCGGCCGGACAGGCTGAGCGCGCCTACGAGGACGTCGTGGTCGGCGGCCGGGAATACCGGATGCTGACGCTGCGCCGAGGAGAGGCGGACGGCGAGTCGGACGGCGCGGTCCAGGTGGCGATGAGCCTGGAGGGTGTGCACAGCACGCTCTCCAGGTTCGGCCTGACCATGCTGCTGGTCGGGATACTCGGGGTGGCCGGAGCGGCGGCCCTGGGCGCGGCGGTGGCCCGGACCGGACTGCGCCCCGTAGCCGGATTGACCGCCGCCGTCGAGCATGTGGCGACCACCGCCGACCTGGAGGGGCACATCGCGGTCAGCGGGCGGGACGAGATCGCCCGGTTGGGCGCGGCGTTCAACGCGATGCTGACCGCGCTCGCCGCGTCCCGGGCCGCGCAGCGGCTGCTGGTGGAGGACGCCGGGCACGAGCTGCGTACGCCGCTGACCAGTCTGCGTACCAACATCGAGCTGCTGATCCGGGCGGACAGGCAGGGCGACACCGGCCAGCGACTGTCCACTGCGGACCGTTCCCGGCTGCTCGCCGATCTGGACGAACAGATGGCCGAGCTGACCCAGTTGGTCGGCGAGCTCGTCGATCTGGCCCGGGAGGACACCAGCCCGGAGCCGGTGGAACGGGTCGACCTGGCGGAACTGGTGGATCTGGTGACCCAACGGGCCCGGAACGGCAGGGCGCAGATCGACGTGATCCTGGATCCGGTGTCGGTGTACGGGCGTCCGTCCTCACTGGACCGTATGGTGGGAAATCTTCTCGACAATGCGGTCAAATGGAGCCCACCGGGCGCTACGGTACGGGTCCGGCTGCGGCTGGAGGAGGCGGCCGGCCGGCGCTACGCCGTACTCACCGTCGCGGACTCCGGCCCCGGCATCGCGGACGAGGACCTGCCCCGCATCTTCGAGCGTTTCTACCGTTCCCCGGCCGCCCGGGCGGTACCCGGATCCGGCCTGGGGCTGGCGATCGTGGCGCAGGCCGTGGAACTGCACGCCGGTACGGTCACCGTCGGCCACTCCGACACCGGTGGCGCCTGTTTCACGGTGCGCCTGCCGGCCCTCTCACCCGAAACATAGCCACTTCTCATCAACGTCTCATCCGACCGCGCCAGTGTCGGGTACATGAGCGTCGGGGTGATGAGCCGGAGCCGGGTACCCGGCCCGCGCCGCTGGTGGGCCGACCTGGTCGGCACGGCGGCGGCCGGCAGCCTGGTCGTCGTACTGGCGTTGTGGCTGCACAGCGGCGGACTGCAGGCCCTCACCGGGAACGGCGCGGCCACCTCCGCCGGCCGGTTGACCGGACTGCTCGCCGCGGACCTGCTGCTGGTGCAGGTCTTCCTGATGGCCCGGATCCCCTGGGTGGAGCGCAGTTTCGGTCAGGACCGGTTGGCCCGCTGGCACCGCATCACCGGTTTCACCTCATTCTGGTTGATGCTCGCCCATGTCGTACTCATCGTCGTCGGCTACGCGGCGACCGCGCACACCGGGCTGCTCGCCGAGTCGTGGCAGCTCACCACCACCTACCCCGGCATGCTGCTCGCCGTGGCCGGTACCGGACTGCTGGTCGCCGTGGTCGTGCTGTCGGTCAGGGCCGCCCGGCGCCGGATGCGGTACGAATCCTGGCATCTGATCCACCTGTACGCCTATCTGGGCGTGGGTCTGGCGCTACCGCACCAGTTGTGGACCGGTACGGACTTCGTCGGCAGCCCGGTGGCGCGGGCGTACTGGTGGGGCCTGTACATCGTGTGCGCCGGCAGCGTGCTGCTGTTCCGGGTGGTACTACCGGTCTGGCGCAGCACCCGGCACGGGCTGCGGGTCAGCAGCGTACGGGCCGAGGCCCCCGGGGTGTTCTCCGTCTACGTGACAGGTCGGGAACTGCACCGGATGCCGGTACGGTCCGGGCAGTTCTTCGGCTGGCGGTTCCTCAGCGGCAGGGGCTGGATGCGCTCGCACCCGTACTCGCTGTCCGCCTCGCCGCGGCAGGGCCGGCTCCGCATCACCATCCGGGCCGGCGGGGACGATGCGGAGCGGATCGCCCGGCTACGACCAGGAACACCGGTGCTCGCGGAAGGTCCGTACGGTCGGTTCACCGACGTGGTACGGACCCGGCCCGGGGTACTGATGATGGGCGCCGGGATCGGCATCACCCCGCTGCGCGCGCTGTTGGAGGACATGCCGTACCGGCCGGGTGAGGTGGTGCTGGTCTACCGGGCCGAACACCGTGGTGACTTCGCTCTCCGCGCCGAACTGGACCAGATCGCCCGGCACCGCGGCGCCCTGATCTACTACCTTGATGGCCCGCCCCCGCCCAGGTCCTCCTGGCTACCCGGATCGATGGCCCATCTGTCCGATGTGGAGGCTCTGCGCTGGCTGGCGCCGGACGTGGCGGACCGGGACGTCTACCTGTGCGGCCCGCCGCGCTGGTCGGCAGCGGCCCGGGCCGCGCTCGCCGACGCGGGCGTACCGCGCCGGCAGGTACACCACGAAGACTTCGCCTGGTAGAGGAGCATCACATGCGCCGAATCACGATCGCGGTGGTCAGTACGATCGCCGCCCTGGTGCTGTTGTTCAGCTACCGCACCAGCACCTCCGGACCCACCGGACCGAGCACCGCGGCCCCGGCGGGAGTCGTACCGAACACGTCGGGCGGCTCCTCGTCGTCCGGTTCCGGCTCCGGGTCCGGTTCGGGATCCGGCTCCGGCTCCGGCTCCGGCTCGGGGTCTTCCGGATCGTCCGGGTCAGGGTCGTCGTCGAAGGCCACCAACACGACGGTGAACGGAACACCCCAGGACAACGGGTACGGCACCGTGCAGGTGCAGGTACGCATCTCCAACGGCAAGATCACCGACGTCACCACACTCTCGCTGCCCGGCGACGGGCACTCGCAGCAGATCAACTCGTACGCCGTGCCGCAACTGCGGCAGGAGGCGCTGTCCAAGCAGTCCTCGCACATCGACACGGTCAGCGGCGCGACCCTGACCAGCGACGCGTACCGGGGTTCGCTGCAGGCCGCGCTGGACGCCGCCCACTTCCGGTCCGGGTCATGAGCGGGCCGGTCGCCCCGACCGAACGGCGTGCCTGGGTCGAACAGATCATGGGCATGCCGATCTCGCTGCACCTCCGGCAGGGCGCCGACGATCCCGCGAGCGAGGTTGCGGTGGCGGCGGCGTACGGCCTGCTCCGGCAGGTCGACCAGCGGTTCAGCACCTACCGGGCGGACAGCGAGATCAGCCAACTCAACCGCGGCAGGCTCCGGCTGGCCGACGCGCACCCGGAGGTACGGGAGATCGTCCGCTGGTGTGCGGTGGCCCGGCGTCGTACCGGCGGCTACTTCGATGCGAGGCTGCCGGTCGGGGTCCTGCCGCCCGGAATGTCGCTGGTCAACGCCGCGCTGGGCCGGGGGCCATCGGGCGACGGGCGCTGGTTCGATCCGTCCGGGCTGGTCAAGGGCTGGGCGGTGCAGCGGGCCGCGGAGCTGCTCACCGCCCGGGGAGTGGTGGACTTCTGCCTCAACGCCGGTGGTGACATCGCGATGCGGTGCGCGCCGGGCCAAGCCCCCTGGCGGGTCGGGGTGGAGGATCCGGCCGACCCGAGCCGGCTGCTCGCCGTACTGGACGTCACCGACGGTGCGGTGGCCACCTCCGGCACCGGGCGGCGCGGCGCACACATCAACGACCCGCACACGGGCCGACCAGCTGTCACGTTCTCCTCCGTCACCGTCACCGGACCAGATCTGACCTGGGCCGACATCTACGCCACCGCGGTGGCGGCGAGCGGTCGACGGCCGAGCGACCTGCCCGCCGGGTACCACTGTCCGGTCGTCACGAACCGCAGCGCGCTGCGCTGACCGCATGGCACTGACCGGCGTGTCGTGCCGATAGCACCATGGTCAACGCCGCGCGGGGGACAGCGGGCAGGATGCCTGGCGTACGTCTTCTACCGTGCGGGCATGGCATGGAACCGAATCCGGCGCGTCGTCACCGCCGGCCTGCTGGTCGCCGGTGGGTTGCTGGCCCCGGCCTGGATGGCCACCGCGCCAGCCAGCGCGGCGGGTGTGTACACGGTCTACCTGGCGCCGACCAGCGCCGGTGGCTCCGACAGCCACGACGGTCACACCCCCGGTACGGCGGTGGCCTCGTTGGCGCGGGCGCAGCAGGTGCTGCAGAGCGCGCACCCGGACACCGACGTGGAGGTCCGGATCAGGCAGGGCACCTACCAGGCCGGGCCGCTGGGTGCCTGGACCTTCTACGTACCGGGCCACACGGTGTCGTTCCTGCCCAGCGACTACGAGTACGGCGAGGGCGCCGACGGGATCGCCGGGCGGCCGATCTTCCGCAACAGGCCGGGTTCGGACGGCAAATACCCGAGCGGTGCCTGGCTGACGGCCCGTACCGGCGGCGCGCTGCCCAACGGTGGCACGAGCGGCCTGCGTTTCTACTACCTCCAGGTCGAGCGGTACTCCGACGGACTGAACATGATGGGCCTGCAGTACGGCAAGGACACCGACGGCGGCACGCCGCCGTTCTTCGCCCGTACGTCGAACGGCCTGAACGGCAACACCCTGTCCGGCATGGAGTTCAACGAGATCGGTACGAAGTGGACGGGCAACAGTTCGCCCGGGTACGGCGCGGTGGTGCTCACCAACTCGTCCCACAACACCATCACCAACAGCCATTTCCTGCACATCGAGAGCACCGGCGCGCAGGCCCCGCTGCTGCACGGCGTGTACGTCACGCATTTCAGTTCGTACAACGTGATCTCCCGGAGCAGGTTCTACTACGTCGCCGGAACGCCGACGAAGGTCCGGGACCGCAGCACGCTGAACTCGTTCGAGTACAACACCTTCGAGCGCGCCGGAGACGGGCAGTACTACCGCGACGACGTGTGCGACCACGACTGCTACCTGAAGTACGACGCGCGGGCGGAAGAGTGCTCCGGCTACCACAACCGGTTCATCGACAACACGCTCACCTCCGGCTACGACGGCAGGCAGAACACGCGGGTGTATCTGCTGTGGCCGTGGATGCCCACCACCGCCGAGCAGAACGTGTACGCGGGTGACCCGGGGAAGTGCGCGCTCCCGATTGGCGAGAACCGCTTGCAGACCTGGGGCAACAAGTAGTGCCGGTGGGTGGGGCGTCGGCGCCCACCCACCGGTGCAGCACCGGCTCAGCGGTTGCTGGCGCGTCGGCGCAGCGTGCGGTCGTAGTCCTGGAAGCGGGCCTTGTGGATGGATGGACCAATCACCATCCACAGGGGACAGTTCGTCCGCGACATCGCGTAGTGCGGCGACGATGCCCAACGCCGGGTTGCCGATCAGGCCACCGTTGGCGTACAGCAGCTGCACGTTCCTCCGGGGCGACCGCGACCTGACGCCTGTCTGCCGGCGAGTCTCCGGTAACCCCGTAGAACGGGCAAACGGTTTCACCGGCGCCAGGACACGGCGTCAGCCGCTCGTAACGAAGGCTGCCGATGACCGCGCCGTACCGGCCGGTCACGCGCCGTGCCACGGAACGGGGCAGGATAGGGGGATGCGCGACCGACCGGCCAGCATCATGCCTCTGCAGCCTTCCGGGATCGACGCCGACGCGGTTGCGACAGCCGCAGCGGACGCGGCGCGGGTGGTGGTGGGTGAGGCCGCCGACCCGGCCGGGCTCGCTGCGGTGTGTGCGCTGTTCTCCCAGGTGTGGCAGGAGGACGCGGACCACTCCGACCTGACCCCGGTGGTGTTGCGGGCGCTGTCGTACGCCGGCAACTATGTGGGCACCGCGCACCGTGACGGCGAACTGGTCGGCGCCTGCGTCGGCTTCTTCGGTACGACCGGCGGCGGAGGAACCGGCCCCAGCGGTGTGCTCGGCGCCGGGGTGGCCGACTGGGAACTGCACTCGCACGTCGCCGGGGTGACGGCGGCCGGGCGCGGCGGCAAGGTCGGGTTCGCCCTCAAACTGCACCAGCGGGCCTGGGCACTGCGGCGTGGCGTGGACCGGATCAGCTGGACCTACGATCCGCTGGTGGCGCGCAACGCGTACTTCAACCTGACCAAGCTCGCCGCCCACCCCCGGGACTACGTCGCCGAGTTCTACGGTCCGATGACCGACGGGCTCAACGCCGGCGACGAGAGCGACCGGCTGGTGGTGGAGTGGCCGCTGCTGGCCGACCGGACGGTACGCGCCTGCGCCGGCCACCCGCCGTCCCCGCGGGCCGCGGACCTGCTCGCGGCCGGTGCCCGGGTGGGGCTGTCCGCCGCGGCGGACGGCGGCCCGCAGCTCGGTGAGCTGACCGGGGACACCGTACTGGTCGGCCTGCCCGTCGGACGTGGAGGCGCTGCGGACGACCGACCCGGGGCGCGCGCTGGCCTGGCGGCGGGCCGTACGGGAGACCCTCGGCGGGCTGCTCGACGATGGTGCGGTGGTCGACGGGTTCGCCCGGGAAGGCTGGTACGTCGTGCGCAGGAGGACCACGTGAAACTCACCGGTGTCGAGCTACGGCGGGTGGCGATGCCGCTGGTGGCACCGTTCCGGACGTCGTTCGGTACGACCGTGGACCGTGACGTGCTGCTGGTCCGCGCGGTCGGCCGGTCCACCGCCGACAACGGCACCGGTGGCCGACGCCGACGCGCCCGGCGCGGCGGGCGTGGGCGAGGTCGAGGGCTGGGGCGAGTGCGTCGCGGACGAGAGCCCGCTGTACTCCGAGGAGTACGTGGACGGTGCCGCCGACGTGCTGCGTCGCTTCCTGGTGCCCGCCCTCGCCCGGTGCGACGACCTGACCGCGGCCGACGTGGCGGGCGTACTGGCGCCGTTCCGGGGACACCGGATGGCGAAGGCCGCGCTGGAGACCGCGGTACTCGACGCCGAACTGCGTACCCGCGGTGAGTCGCTGGCCGGCCATCTCGGTGCGGTACGGGACCGGGTCGCGTGCGGCGTGTCCGTGGGCATCATGGATTCGCTGCCGGAACTGCTCGACGCGGTCGCCGGCTACCTTGCGCAGGGCTACCTGCGGATCAAGCTGAAGATCGAGCCGGGCTGGGACGTCGGCCCGGTCCGCGCGGTACGGGAACGTTTCGGTGACGCGCTGGACCTCCAGGTCGACGCGAATGCCGCGTACACCCTGGCCGACGCCGACCAGCTGGCCCGGCTGGACGCCTTCGACCTCGGGCAGCTCGAACAGCCGCTCGCGGCCCGTGACCTGCTCGGGCACGCGGAACTGGCGCGCCGACTGCGTACGCCACTGTGCCTGGACGAGTCGATCTCGTCGGTGGCCGACGCGGTGGACGCCCTCGCGCTGGGTGCCTGCGCGATCGTCAACATCAAGCCGGGCCGGGTCGGCGGGCATCTGGAGGCCCGCCGCATCCACGACGTGTGCCTGGCACGGCAGGTACCGGTGTGGTGCGGCGGGATGCTGGAGACCGGGGTCGGCCGTGCGGCGAACGTGGCGCTGGCCGCGCTGCCCGGCTTCACCATGCCCGGCGACACCTCGGCCTCCGAGCGCTACTACGCGGCCGACCTCACCGCACCGTTCTGCCTGGTCGACGGGCATCTTCCGGTACCGACCGGGCCCGGCATCGGCCTCGCGCCACTGCCCGACCGCCTCGCCGAGACCACCACGGCTCGACCGAATGGCTCCCGTTCCGCTGACTCTTCTGCCACCTGGGGTCCGCTCCGCCGGGTCCCGGCGCGGTGTCGTCAAGATCCGCTGCAATGGACCGTGGGCCACGCGTTCTGGCGAATTCAGCGTGGTGGTGGTCCACTGCTCCGGATCTTGTAGCGCTGAGGGGATCAAGATCTGCGGTAGTGGGTCGACAGCCGTGCTGTAGGAGCGGTTTTGGCCGGGTGGACGGCCCATTGCCTCGGATCTTGGAACGGGCCGGCGCGCTGGAGCTGTCAAGATCTGCGGTAGTGGGCTGGCAACCCGCCTGCACCGCGCGATTCTGGTGCGACCGGCGTGGTTGACGGCCCAACGCCCCGGATCTCCAGAGCCCCGGCGATCTTCCTCATCCGGGTGCCGGTGCCGGTCGGTCGTTCCAGCCGTCGCCGGGACGGACGATCAGGCCGGTCACCAGTACGCAGTGGGTGACCTCGACACCCGGCGTACGCAGGTCCCAACCGGTGATGCGGCACCAGCCTTCGCGGTCGGCGACGAGCTCGACGTCGATGACGCGGAACTCGGGCACCGGCTCATTGGCGAACCGGATCGCGGCGCGTTCGGTGATGCGTACGATGTCGCCCATCTTCGGCGTCACCCCGTACATGGCGGCTACCACGGGATCACCGGCCGTTCCGGCAGGTCGGGCAGATCGCGGACCGCAGGTGGTGCGGGCGCGCGTACCGGAGCTGGCTCGGGTCGCAGGTCGCGCAGCCAACTGCTGACGAGGAACCCGAGCAGCCCGGCGCAGGTCAGCGTGATCATGAGCGCAATCAGGACCAGGGACGGTACGCCGTCGGACGCGCCGATCACCGCCACCACCGGGCCGGAGTGTCGTCGCCGGTCAGGGAACTGCGCAGCATGCCGAGGTGGGAGGCCACGGCGAGCGACGCGGCGTACGGATCGGCGGGTCGGGGTGAGTGGGAGCGGCCACCGCGCAGGCGATGGCAGGTTGAGCGGATAAGCTGGCGCGGCCTCATCGGTTCCTCCGTGGACGGTGGGGCGGGGCGCGGTGCGGTTTCCAGGCCATTCACCGCGCCCCACTTCTGTGTCGGGTGCAGGTCTCGCCCCGGCTGGTCCTTGCTCGGTCGCGGGCGTCGGAGCCAAGGGGACAGCGACGCTCGGGGTAACGGCCCCGACGCCCGCGACACTCGTCCGTCACGCTCCGACTCATCAAGACGACGGATCGCTACGGTCTTCCGCAGATTAGCGTCTCAATCCGGTATTTAGCAAGATGCTGAACATCGGCATGTCGGACGCAGGTTCCTGCAACTTGCACTGCGAAATTCCTAGATGCCATTGTCAACCAGACAGACTGCCGGCAGACTTACTCCACATGACCCAGCGTCGAGATAGCCCTACCGTCAAGCGCCGACGAGTCGCCGCGACGCTTCGCGATCTGCGCAAACGAGCCTCACTGACCATGGCTGACGCCGCCAGACTTGCCGAACACGACAGCACGTGGCTGTCCCGTATCGAGCATGCAGAGAACGGCATCCATAACAACGACCTGCGGCAACTGCTCAGCGTGTACGGCATCGACGGCGCTGAGGCCGAAGCTGTCCTTGAGATCAACCGCGGTGCACGGAAACGTGGATGGTGGCAGCCGTACGGAGCGGCGATCCCAGACTGGTTCTCCACCTACGTTGGCCTGGAATCTGAAGCCAGTTTGATCCGCACCTACGAAGCGCAGTTGGTGCCCGGCATTCTCCAGACAGAGGCTTATGCGCGAGCCGTTCTCCAGGCGGCGCCCATTCCGGAGTCGGCACCCGAGATCGAACGCCAGGTCCGCTTACGACTGGACCGCCAGGCAAGCCTGGACAGTGATGCGCCGCCACAACTGCGAGTCATCCTCGATGAGAGCGTGGTCCGGCGAGTTGTGGGTGGGCCCAAGACCATGCGCGAGCAGCTTGATCACTTGATCGCCGTCTCTGATGAGACCAACATCGACATAGCCGTACTACCGTTCGAGGCGGGCGCTCACTCAGGATTCGACGGCCCGTTCGTACTGCTGGAGTTTCCGCCGATCCCGGAGCCGTATCCCGATACAGCCGAGCCACGTGTCGTCTACGTTGATCACCTGACCGGTGCGCACTACCTGGAGGAACCGAGAGAACTGGTGCTGTACAACGCAGCATGGGACCGGCTGGCGACGCTGGCAGACACGCCATCGAAATCCCGCGATGCTCTGCGTACGATTGCGGAGTCACTGACCTGATCGAACCCAGAGGGGAGGCGCGGAAGATGTCTCGCCTGGATCTGGCCCGCGCCCTATGGCGCAAGAGCAGCAGGTCTGGTACCAACGGCGGCAACTGCGTCGAGGTGTCGACCAACCTTCCTGTTGTGGCTGTGCGGGACAGCAAAGATCCCGACGGTCCGGTACTGACTGTTGAACCAGCTGCGTGGACAGCGTTCACCGGCACGCTGAAGTAGCCCGTACATCGCTGTCAAGATCTGTGGCAGTGGGCCGGCAACCCACCTGCGCCGCATGAGTTGGGCGAATTCAGCGTGGTTGTTGGTCCACTGCTCCGGATCTTCAGCGGCCCCGGCGCGTGCGGCGCGGCGCCCGTACGCAGATCTTCAGGGGCGCCGGACAGCACGGACCTGGTGATGTGTACGGGAGACCGGCGGCGGGTATCTCGTTGGCCTGAATAGTGCTGGTTCCAGGCGAAGGAGTACACGTGCCCGGTCGGCGTGGTGTTGTCGAGGTGCTGACCCACGATCATCGTGCGGTCGAGGAACTGTTCACCAAGCTGGAGGCACCCGACCTGACGCCGCAGGCGCGGCAGGACCTCGTACGGCAGGTCACGGTCGAGCTGGTGCGGCATTCGGTCGCCGAGGAGCAGGTGCTGTATCCGACCGTACGGAAGCAGGTTCCCGGCGGGGAGGCCATCGCGGACAAGGAGCTGGCCGAGCACGCCGAGGTGGAACTGGCGCTCAAGGACCTGGAGGCGATGTCACCGGAGAAGCCGGAGTACCAGGCGAAGGTGGCCGACCTGATCATCCACGTACGCGAGCACGTACGGCAGGAGGAGGCCGAACTGTTCCCGGCGCTGGAAGCGGCCGTCAGCAGCGAACAGCTGGACGAGATGGGCTCGAAGATCGAGAAGGCCGAGAAGCACGCGCCGACCCACCCGCATCCGGCCACCCCGCACCGGCCGCCGGCGAACAAGGCCGGCGACGCCGGCATGGGCATCATCGACCGGGTACGCGACGCCATCACCGGTCACCACTGACCATTATGGACTGATCAATTCGACCCGGCTGGGTAGGCTGACCGGAGCCGGTCAGCCTACCCAGAGGAGGCGTGCGATGGAGCCGAACCCGCATCGAGGCGGACAGCCATGAGCGAGTCGGTGAGCATGAAGGAGTACGCCCGCCAGGAACGCACCGAACTCGCCGAGTTCCTGGCCACCCTCACCCCGGAGCAGTGGGACACGCCGAGCCTGTGCGAGGGCTGGCGGATCCGGGACGTCGTCTCGCACATGATCAGCTACGACGAGCTGACGATCGGTGGTGTGCTCGGCCGGATGGCACGTGGTGCGTTCTCCGTCCACCGGGCCAACTCTGTCGGTGTCGACGCCGCCCGGGAGCGGACCCCGGAACAGCTTCTCGCCGCGCTCAACGACCACCTGCAACCACGCGGCCTGACGACCGCGTTCGGCGGCATGATCGGATTCGTCGACGGCCTGGTCCATCACCAGGACATCCGCCGCCCGCTCGGCCAGCCGCGGGAGATCCCCGCCGACCGTATGATGAGTGTCCTGCGCGGCGGGATGCACGCACCGTTGCTGAAGCCACGCAGCCGCACCCGGGGTCTGCGTCTGGTCGCCACCGACCTGGACTTCACCACCGGCACCGGCGCCGAGGTACGCGGACCCGCCGAAGCGCTGTTGATGGCCGCGGTGGCCGGTCGCCGTGGTGTCAGCGGCGAACTGTCCGGTCCGGGCCAGCCGCTCCTGGCCGCCCGCATCGGCGACTGACCGCCCGGCAAGCGGACGCCGCGGCCCGATCATCCCGCCGGCCTGCCCGATCCACCCGGTCCACCCGGTCCGCGCCGACCGGGTGGACACCGGGCGTCAGCCGGCCGGCGCCACCGTTCCACCCTCGATACCGTGGCGGCGCAACGCATCCGCGACGAAACCGCTGGCCTTCATCTCCTCCACGAACGCGGCCAGCACCGCCTGCGCCCCGCTGCCCCGGCCGTCCGGCAGGCCCATCGCCTGCTGGATCACCATGAAACGTCCCGGCAGTACGCGCAGCCCCGGCGCCCGCGCCGCCTCGCCCTCCAGCAGCTGCCGGATACCGGCCGCCACCTCGACCTCCCCGGCGCGCAGCGCCGCGAGTGCCGGCCCGGCGCCATGGAACCGTACGATCTCGGCCCGGGTGATCTCGCGGGTGAGGAACAGGTCGTACGCGCTGCCCGCGCCGACCGAGATGCGCCGACCGTCCCGGTCGATCTGCGCGTTGTCGGTCAGCACCGACGACTCCGGCACCAGGTAGCTGCCCTCGATCAGTACGTACGGTGCGGTGAACCGCAGGCCGTCGCCGCGCGCCGGATCGACGGCGAAGAAACCGATGTCGGCCTGTTCGTTGCGGACCGCCTCGACCGACTCCGCAGCCCGCCCGAACACCACGAGTTCGACGTCCACGCCGAGCCGGCGGCCGAACTCGCGGGCCAGGTCGATCGACACACCGACCGGGTCGCCGCCGGCCGGATCGCGGTTGGCCAGGATCGGATTGCCCACGTTGATCGAGGCGCGCAACGTGCCGCCGGGCGCGAACACCGGAACGAGAGCGGGCTCGACGTTCGACTGTCCTGTCATGGCGCCGACTCTACGCAGCGCGCCGGGAGGCGGCACCCGCGCGCACGCCGGCCGGTCAGCGGCGGTACCCGCGCGGATGCCGGCCCGGTCAGCGGCGGTGCCCGCGCGCACGCCGGCCGGTCAGCGCAGGAACTCCGCCAGGGTCCGTACCAGCCATTCCGGGTCGTCCAGCCACGGGAAGTGCCCGGCGCCCGGCTGCACCGCCAACTCGGCCCGACCGAACAGACCGGCGTACTCCGCGGCGTTCTTCGGCGGCAGGCTGACGTCGTACTCACCGGCGACGAGCAGTACCCGGGCCGGCAGGCGGCCGAGGACGGAGGTGGTGGCCGCCGGATCGAGGGCGCCGTCGGCGTAGTAGACGCCGGCCGCGTCGTCGTTGCGCAGGGCATCCTCCCGGGCGACCTGCGCCTGACTCACCGAATCCCAGCGACCGTAGGTGAACGGGGTGATCGCCGTCCAGTCGTCGTCCGTCGCGGCGCCCGACCAGATCCGTTCGAAGGCGGCGAAGGCGGTCGGGAACCAGGGCTCGTCCCGGCGCAGCTCGGCGACCTGCCGCCGGTCCGCGTCGGCCACCTCCACCCCCACGACCCTCGGGCTGGGGGTGACGAGCGCGAGCCGGCGGACACGGTCGGGGTGACGCGCCGCGTACAGCACCGCGAGCGAACCGCCGGCGGAGTGGCCGAGCAGGTCGATCTGTGTCAACCCCAGATGCTCGCGCAGTGCCTCCACATCGTCGACCTGACGGTCGCACCGGTAGCTCGCCGGGTCCGCCGGTACGGCCGAGTCCCCGGTACCGCGCAGATCCAGCCGCACCAACGACCGGTGCGCGGACAACCCGCCAAGGTCGCCGAAGTATTCCGACGCCTGCATCGGCCCACCCGGCAGGCAGATCACCGGATCGTCCTGGCCGGACCGGTGGTAGGCGAGGCGTGTGCCGTCGGGTGCGGAGAAGGTCGTCATCCGGCGATCCTATGCGCCGCACCGGCCCGGTCCGCGTGCGGAGCGGGGCGGCCCGCGGTCAGGCGGCGGGCGTGATGTTCTGGTTGAGATGGAAGAGGTTGTCCGGGTCGTACTGCTTCTTGACCCGCGCCAGCTTCTCGTAGTGGCCCCGGTAGCTGTCCGGCACCCGCCCCTGGTCGTCACCGGCCATGAAGTTCACGTACCCGCCCGGCGTCGCGTACGGCTCCAGAGCCCGGTAGTAGTCCCGGACCCAGCGGATGTTCTGCTCGTTGTCGGCGGCGTCCGGCCACATGCCGGCGATGACCGTCGCGTACTTGGCGTCCCGGGAGGCGTACGCGGTCGAGTCGTTGCCGACCCGGCTGACCGCCCCGTTGACCGGGTAGACGTGCACCGTGGAGGTCACGCTCGGCACCTTCGGCCCGTACTCCAGATGGGCCTGGACGGCGCCCGCGGGCATGCCGGAGCTGAACGTGGTCTTCCAGTAGTGCTGCAGCCCCGGTTGCAGAAGTTCGTCGAACAGGGAGTTGAGCACCGGGTACGGCATCATGCCGACCATCTCGGCCACGACCGGTGCCGCGGCACGGATCGGCGCGAATGCCCGCTCGCCCTCCTCCGGCGGCCCGCTCCAGCACAGTACGGCGGCCATGAACGTCTTGCCGTGTTCCGGTTCCGGGATGAACGGCAGCGGTGGCGCGATCTGGAATGCCGGGAATCCACCGAGTTCCTCCGGGGCGTCGGTGATGTACGCGTCGTACGCCTCCAGCACGTCCTGCGCGTGGTCGACCGGGAAGAAGAAGATGCCGGCGAGGACGTCGCGTACCGGATGCAACCGGTACTCGAACGAGGTGACCGCGCCGAAGTTCCCGCCGCCGCCGCGCAACGCCCAGAACAGGTCGGAATGTTCCTGCTCGCTGGCGACGAGCTGTCGGCCGTCGGCGGTGACCACGTCGGCGGACAGCAGGTTGTCGATGCTCAGCCCGTACCGGCGGGTCAGGTAGCCGATGCCGCCGCCCAGGGTGAGGCCACCGATACCGGTGCTGGACACGATCCCGCCGGTGGTCGCCAGACCGAACGGGTACGTGGCGTGGTTGAAGTCGGCCCAGGTGCAGCCGCCCTCGGCGCGTGCGGTGCCGGCCACCGGATCGACCCGTACGCCGCGCATACCCGACAGGTCGGCCACGACACCGCCGTCGGTGGTACCGAAACCTGGCACGCTGTGCGATCCGCCCCGTACCGCGAGGTCGAGCCCGTTCTCCCGGGCGTACGCGACCGTGGCAAGGACGTCACCGGCGTCCTTGCACCGCACGATCGTCTGTGGATACCGGTCGATCATGGCGTTGAAGACCCGGCGGGCCTGGTCGTACTCCGGCCCGTCCGGTGTGATGACCGGGCCGCGTACCTGTTCGCGAATGTGTTCCAGCGCTGCAGTCGACATGGGAAGGATGCCACCTCTCGTCTGGCCCGCGAGGTTGGTTCCCGTGCCATGTCGGATGACACCTGCGGGCTCTTGTCCGCCGTCCCCTGACGGCGCGCAGGGATGGACGGCTGAGGGGCGTCGACGGTGCCGTGTCCTTGCCCGACTGCCAGGTGTGACGGGTCGTCGCCTCCCAGTCTCTGCCGCAGAGCGGGAACCGGATACCTGTCACCGGCAGGCTGGGCGGAACGGTGCGCACGACCGTCCACCCGACCGACCACGGTTCGTCTCAACGGCCCACCACCACATCGCATCGATCCTGTCCCGCCGACCGGTCGGCTGAGGCCGCGACCGGCGTTCAGTGGCTGGAGCCCGGGGATCCGGCCAACGCGGTGTGCAGCCGTGCGCTGGGCTTGTTGAGGTTGATGATGCGGGCTGCCTTGCCATGGTGGGCGTACTTGGTGGTGATGGAGTCAAGGGCGGCCACGGTGGACGCGTCCCAGATGTGGGCATCGGTCATGTCGATGATCACGGTGTCGGGGTCGGCGGCGTAGTCGAACTGTTCGTAGAGCTGGTTGCTGGACGCGAAGAACAGCTCGCCGGTGACGTGGTAGACCCGTTGCGTGCCGTCGGGGTCGAGCACGCTGGAGACGGTGACCAGACGGGCCACCCGGCGGGCGAAGATGACCATGGCCGCGATCACCCCGACCACGACACCGATGGCAAGGTTTCCGGTGGCGACCACGACCACCACGGTCAGTACCATCACGACGGTCTCGCCGGCGGGCATCCGTTTGAGAGTGCTCGGTCTGATGCTGTGCCAGTCGAAGGTACCGACAGATACGAGCACCATCACCGCGACCAGGGCGGCCATCGGGATCATGCCCACCACCGGGCCCAGCGCCACGACCAGGATGAGCAGGAACAGGCCGGCGAGGAAGGTGGACAGGCGGGTCCGGGCACCCGACCGTACGTTGATCATCGTCTGCCCGATCATGGCGCAGCCACCCATGCCGCCGAACAGGCCGGTGACGATGTTGGCCACCCCCTGCCCCCAGGACTCACGGGTCTTCGACGAGCGGGTGTCGGTGACGTCGTCGACCAGCTTGGCGGTCATCAGCGACTCCAGCAGCCCGACCAGGGCCAGACCCAGCGCGTACGGGGCGATCACCGTCAGCGTGTGCACCGTCAGTGGCACGTTCGGCAGGCCGGGGACCGGCAGGCTGTGGGGCAGCGTGCCCATGTCGCCGACAGTGGGTACGGCGATGCCCGCGCCCACTGTCAGCGCGGTGAGTACCACGATCGCGACCAGCGGCGCGGGCACGACCTTGGTGAGCTTGGGGAACAACGCGATGATCGCCAGGCCGGCGATCACCAGCGGGTAGACCGCCCATGGCACGTGCCTCAGGTTGGGCAGCTGCGCCAGGAAGATCAGCAGGGCGAGCGCGTTGACGAATCCGACCATGACGCTGCGCGGTACGAACCGCATCAGCCTGGCCACCCCCAGCGCGCCGAGTACCACCTGGAACAGTCCGCCGAGCAGAACGGTGGCGACCAGGTAGTCGACCCCGTACCCACGGGACAGTGGGGCGACCACCAGGGCCACCGATCCGGTGGCCGCCGAGATCATCGCCGGCCGGCCGCCGACGACCGCGATCGATACCGCCATGGTGAACGAGGCGAAGAGCCCGACCCGCGGATCGACACCGGCCACGATCGAGAACGAGATCGCCTCGGGGATCAGCGCGAGCGCGACGACGAGGCCGGCGAGCACTTCGGTACGCAGCACGCGGGGTGACAGTCGGGCAGGTCGGGGCGGGCGCAGACGCGCCAGGACAGTGGTGAAGGGCACGATGTGCGGGTCATTTCTTGCTCAGGCACGGTGGAGCCGCGGCGCCGCAGGGTGTCTGCGCGCATCGGTCGTGCGAGGGGCGGGGCCAGGTCTGCGGTGACCGGCCAGGTCCTGTCGTGTGCCACGCGGGAGCGGGTACCGCTCGACCGCGGTCCAAAGGCAACGATGCGGCAGGTCATGGCCCTGCCGGCGGGGTCAACACTACCCGCACGTCAGGGAAGGGTTGAGTGGGCGACCGCGGATGTGTCGGTGCTCACGAGCGATCGGCGGTGCGGTACCGAGCATCGCGGTGCTGCACGGGCCGTCGGCTACAGCGGTAGAACAGCGGCGTACGCAGCGCATGCTTGACCGGGGATCATCACCGGCGCGGCCCGGAACGGTGCCGTCGGGCTGTCGATGGGCGCGCAGTCGCGCCTGACGTGCGTGTACGCCCTGCGGCCTCGGTAGCGGCAGCCAACTGGTCGGCGAACTGGTCGGCGGTGGACAGCTGCTCCCGCAGGGCTTCGATCCGGGCCGCGACCGCCTGCTGGTACATCACCAGCCGGTCCTGCAGGGCATGCCGGTCGCGCTGCGTCGACGCCTGGCCGAGCCGATCCAGCACTTCGAGCAGGTCACGCATCTCATCCAGGCTGAACTCCAGCGGTTTCATCCGCTTGATCAGGTTCAGGCGGTCCACGTCTGCCCCGGTGTAGAGCCGGAACCCGCCACGGCTGCGCGCCGACGGGACCACCAAACCGACCTCGCCGTACCACCGGATCGTGCGCAACGACAGGCCGGTGCGCTCGGCCACCTCACCGATCTGCATGTGTGCCGATTCCATGCTCACCCCACCCACGTGGCCATCATGCCCGGATGATGGCGCCCGGAGGATGCGCCATGCCTATACTCTACCTTTACGTTAAAGTATCCTGTCTCTTGGCGTTGCTCAGGCCGCCCATTCCTCCGGGCTGGTCGCGTGCGTCTCCCGCCGCCCCTCGATCGCCTTCACTGGCGGGCCGGGAGACGCACAGCCCGCCAGCCCAGACTGCATCGCAGCGCCCGCACCCGCGAACCGGAGTCACCGCACGCTGTGGTGACGGCTGGGCATACCCCCTACTTCAGCTGAGAAACCAGACGGCGGACAGCGCTTTCGACTGCCTTCACTTCTATGATCGCCATCCACGGCTCAATCGGAGGCCACTCACCCCAGCTGCGTGACCACCCCGGCGATTCGCCGTTCGTCACGCAACCCGTGGCGATGCGCCGGACCCCCGATACCCAGCCGGTGCCGGTGACGAATCAGGGAGCCGTGGCCACAGGCGCCGGACCGTGTCCAGCGCGACGTCGACGTCCTGCCGGCTCGGCACCGCGATGTCGCGGCCGTTGTCGAACTGGTAGAGCAGGGCGAAGTCCTCGCTTCCGAACTCCGTTGCCAGCTGTTCCCAACGCGATGCCAGCAGCCCGACAGCCAGGGCTGTGGCCAGCGAGGACAGGCCACAGCACAGCATCACCGTCGAGTTGCCCGGACCGAAGCCGCTCACCTTCTGCACGACGAAGTAGTCGTAGTCCGGGCCGGGGGTGTCGTCCGGGGCGCCGAGGTGCTGCTCGAAGATCTGCTCGGTGCCGTCCTCCCGGTAGCCGAGCACGGAGATCCCGCGAACCTCGGTGCCGTCATTGACCCGGAGCTTCGGGTTCGGTTCCAGCCGCGCCGGTGCCAACCGTGCCGAGTGCAGTGCATCGCGGCCGGTCAGAAGCCTGCCGTCGGTATCCGCGTACACGGCGGAGGGAAGCAGGGGCGAGCCGTCGAACAGCATCGCCTGATGCGTCCGTCCGGCCGACGCAACGACGCCACAGTGTTCGACGTACCGAAGTCGACAGCCAGTGTCCAACTCGGCATAGCCACACAGTAGGACAGAATCCAAACCGTTCCCGCCGGCGAGGGGAGCGCACGACTACTGGTGCTAGCATTGCTCTCACGGCGTGAGATCGGAGGACGAGCGGTGGCATCTCTGAGCATCAGAGATCTCGACGACGCGGTCCGGGAGAAGTTGCGTATCCGTGCCGCGCGACACGGTAGGTCCATGGAGGCCGAGGTCCGGGACATCCTCACCGACGCTGTTGCCGAGGATGCGCCGGGAATCGACCTGTTCAGCGCTCTCACCGATCGCTTCACCAGGCTTGGCGGTGTCGAGCTTGATCTGCCGATCCGTTCCACCCCACCCCGCGCGGCGAGCCTGCCCGAGTGATGATCGTTCTCGATACCAATGTCGTCTCCGAACTCATGCGGGCCGAGCCCGCGCCGGTGGTGCTTGAGTGGCTGCGGCAGAGTTCCAGCGCCGGCCTCTACACGACAACCGTCACTGTCGCCGAGATCCGCTATGGCATCGCGCGGCTACCGGACGGCCAGCGCAGAGAATCGCTGCACCTGGCAGCCAACGAGATCTTCGCCGCCTTCCCTCGGCAGGTGCTGTCGTTCGACCTTGCCGCAGCCGGTGCCTATGCCGATGTGGTCGCCGGCCGGGACAAGCTCGGCCGCCTGATCGACGGCTTCGACGCCCAGATCGCTGCGATCTGCCGCACCCAGGTTGCCGCACTCGCCACCCGCAACATCAAGGACTTCGCCGATACCGGTATCGAGGTCATCGATCCCTGGCAGGAGATGACTGGCAGAGAGCACTGAACGGCCTTCAGCCAGCGCAGACAGCGACCGCCCGGTCCAGCGCCGCGCCGTTGCACCCCACCGCCCAGGAGCGCGTCGAACGCCGCAGCAGCCGGATCCTGTGTCGTCAGGTGCTCTTCCCTGCGGTCCACGTCGAGCACAGAGCTGGTGGGTCGCCGGGGGCTCGAACCCCGAACCTACGGACTATGGATCATGCCTAACAGCCAAGATCATGTCATGTCAGCTGATGCCAGAAGGTGCCGCTAACCTGGGCAAACGCTTGGTGACATGTGTCGCTCGATGCCAGTTGATGCCAGCCGATCCCAGTCGTTTTCCCTGGGTAAATCCTGGGCTGGCGTCGTTCCGCGTCCGCGGCTGACCGCGTTGAGGAACCCTATGGCCAGGAACCCTGGCCGGAGCGGTGGATAGGTCGTGTCCGCCTGATGTGCCCCGGGGTTGGTGGAGTCGGGTTGGTTGGTTTCATGCGGATCGGATGGTCGGGTGCAGCCTTTCATGCTGGATCGGGGTGAGCATGCCGAGGCTGCTGTGGCGGCGTTGCCGGTTGTGGAAGACCTCCAGGTACTTGAAGATCGCGTTGGCCAGCTCGATGCGGGTGCGCCACCGTTGCCGGTTGAGAAGCTCGGTTTGCATCCGGTCCCAGAACGACTCGATCACCGCGTTATCGAAGCAGTCACCGATCGATCCCATCGAGGGCACCAACCCGGACCTTTGAGCGCGGCGGGTGAACGCCCACGAGGTGAACTGGACCCCGTGATCGGAGTGAATGACCGTTCCCGCAACGGATTGCCGGTTGCTGATGGCCATGCCCAGCGCGTTGGTGACCAGCGTGGCGGTCTGCGCCGAGTCAATCGACCAGCCCACCACCCGGCGGGAGAACACATCGAGCACGACCGCGCAGTACACCTTTCCCTCATGGGTGGGGTGTTCGGTGATGTCGGTGACCCACAGCCTGTTCGGTTCCGCCCGATCGAACTGGCGGTTGACCAGGTCTGTTGCGCTGGGTGTGTCCGGTCTCGGTCGTCGATGCTTGTGGCCCGGCAGCCCGAGGATCCCGGCCCGGCGCATCAGCAGCTCCACAGCGCCGTGACCGACGATGATGCTGCGGCCGAGGCGTAGCTCGGCGTGGACGCGGCACCCGACCGGGTCACAGGCAGTTCAGTGCCTCGGCGCCGGATGGGCTGTGGGTCGCTGACACCACCCGCATCCGGGTGGGTGAAGGGGTGATGTGGCTGGCGGCGGAAACCCACGGAGCCGTCGAGCTAATCGCGAAGGCTGCCATTACTGTACTGCGATAGGTTTCAACACTCGTTCATAGAGGTCCAACCTCGCAGCTATGTCGGCCCGCCGACCGGGGTACGCCATTGGCAACCTTGTCGCCATTTTCCCGAACTACAGTCGCTGAGTATGAGAGACGCGCCCACGGAATCACTGGCCTGAAATGGGGCAAGCCCGGTGGCGACGTTGCTGATCCACCAATAGTCCCACCCTCTCGTGGTGACCTGGTACCCGCGGTCCCACAGCTGGCGGCCCCCGGAGTCTGCGCAGCGCTTCTGTACCACTGCCGCACCTTCGTCGGCGCCGGCGGGTTCCAGGCACAGTCCGCTGTTTTGGTTCACGATCTTGTAGGACGATCCATCCTGTCCGTAGCCGCCTACCCAGCTCCACTCTGCACCAGTGGATAGAGAGCCTGGTTGGCAGGAGTTTGGGTCGTTTTCAACCTGAACTATGGATGCGCCGTCGTCATGACTGTCGTTCTGCACGCCGACGCAGTTTCCACTGAACGAGCTAGCGATGGTTTCGTAATACTCGGGATTGGGGCTCTGTTCGGGTGGCGGGCCGGTGGGCGAGTTGGTGGGCGAGTTGGTGGGCCTATGCCTGGGCCGGCGTGGCCCGGGCGAGCTGGTGTGGCGGGCTGGCGGTGTGTGGGCGTGGGTGGGTGGGAACGCTTCGCCAGAGGCGCGCGGGGTGGTGGGGCTGTCACTGGGTTGGGGGTTGGTGAGGGGCAGCTTCCCGTCGTGGATGCGGACGGTGTGCACGGAGCCGTCCGGGTTGACCACTTGAGCGGTGTCGGCGTTTGGGCTGGAGATCAGCAAACGCCCGTCGTCGGCGATCAGCTCGGGCGTGCCGGTCCCTGGGGCTTGGATGTCGTTGCCGGCACGATGGCCGTCCCGGTTGAGGATGACCACTTTTCCGGTGTCGGCGCAGGGCACGTACACCAGGCCTCGGTACACGGCGGGCTGCTGGGGTCGGCGGCAGTTGATCGAGGCCATGTTGACCGCGACCACGTGGTCATCGCGGATGAGTATGACGATCGCGCTGTCGGGTGCCGATGCGGGTACTAGGGTGGCGGGGCTGCTGTCGGCAGCGCGTAGGCGGCCCTTGATCTCGGGGAGGGTGTGGTCATTTTCGGAGCCGGTGCCGATGCTGGTCACCGTGCGGCCGTTGGGGTTGAGGACGGTCACGCCGGAGTCGTGTGCGACCAGGACGCTGGCGGCGTCGACGTCGCTGATGGTGCGTGACTTGTTGCTGCGTTCAAGGAATCCGGTGCGCGTCCAGGTGAGGGCAGTAAGGTCGCCGCTGGGTTGGAGGACCCAGATAAGGCCGGTCTCGTCGATGGCGGCGTCGATCATCTGGCCGGCTGGGGCCCGCCACACCTTTCCGAGAACGCCAGAAGAACCGGGCAGGACGCGTAGGAGCACGCCCTTGTCGAGCTCGGCCAGGTAGACGCGGTTGTCGGTGAGCAGGGTTTTTACGTCGCGGCTGTCTTGGTGCTGGCCGGGTTGCAATGTGGCAAGGTCGATGGCGGTTACTACACCGGTATTGCGATCGGTGATGACTAGTTGGTTGCCGCGTTGGTGGACTTCTAGGTGGTCGCCGGGGTGGGCGTGGGCGACCTTCACGCGGGCCTCGGGGCGCCCGACTGCGGGGTTGACTTGGACGACCTCGCCTTTCTTATTGTCGGGCAGCCAGGTCAGCCCGTCGCCGGTATTGACCACGGTGCGGGTGACGCCGTAGCCAACGAGGATACTGGCGACCAGCGTGCAGCCGATGATGGCGGCGGCGGCGCCCAGGCCGGCGCGCTGGGCGCCGATGCGGCGGAGCCGGCGTGGGATACGGATCCAGCGCGCCGGGGACAGCCGCGCACCCTTGTTGTGCATGGTCATCGGTCCTCCCGGGCCGAGTCAGACACTACGTGTACCACGCGCACGTTCCCCGCGGCGCACCACAGACCGCGTCCTGGGGCGGTGAGAGGCTCGATGGTATAGGAGGGCTGTGTCACCCCGAACAGGTAGTCGTCGTCACCAGATGGTTGCAGCAGGACCCCGGTGCGGGTGCGTTTGGCAGCGCGGATGAGGTCGCCGGCGTCGTGGTGGGCATGGTCGGTATCGACCGCCACCGCGACACCTAGTCCGAGCGTTGGTGCCTGCTCGACGAGCGTGACGAGGTTGTCGAGCGTGGCGGGGTCGGCGTGACGTTCCCAGGCGTGTGCGTCGTCGATAAGCAGCAGTGACCATCCGGCCGTTTGCTCGTGATGACGGAGGTGGTGCAGGGCGCTGGTGTCGGTCTGGTCAGGCGTGCTCAGAACAACGATATGGTCGGGGGGCTGGGTGGAGCGGGCGGCCTGCGCGGCGATGCCGGCCAGCATGGCCGACCGGCCGCTGCCCACCCTCCCGGCCACCAGTAGCACGGCGCCGCGCAGCGACACCGTCAAGGGGTTCAGGTCGGCGGCATTGAGTGCCAGGGGTATGCGGTCGCCGGTGGGCGCTGGCAGGCTGATGGCCGGTACCCGGTCGGGCATCACTGGTACTGACGGTGGGCTCGTCTGTCGGCTGACCTGCGGGGTGGCCGGTTGTTGGCACCGGTCAGTTATGGCGATCTGAATCTCATCGGTGCCGAGTAGCCCCCGCCCGGGCGGGCTGTCGGCGGTCAGGACGGCGGCGGGCACTCCGAGAGTCGTGTAGTCGTGGTCATCGACCATGCGCAGAACCAGGCGCTGACCGAACGCGGCCTGGATGGCTGTGGGCATCGCCGCCTGGCTGGGCATGGTTGCGGTCACGTGAACGCCGACCCGGCGACCCTCCTGCAGGATGCTGATCAATCGGTTCAGGTGCTGGTCCGGTACGCGCGGGGCAGTCAGGACGCCGAGCAGGGCCGGCAGGTTGTCGATGAGCAGATGGATGCGCGGTCGGGTTGTGCCAGTGGGCAGGTCGGCCAAGTCGGACGCGTGGTGGGCGGCAACGATTCGGTTGCGGTCGCGGACAGTGTGATCCAGCCAGGTAAGCAGCCGCAGGAGCCGACCGGGATCATCATCACCGATGACCCCGCCCACGGCTGGCCAATTGGCGATGTCGCCAAGGCCACCACCACCGAAGTCGACTCCGTACAGCCAAGATGCCTGCCCCAGCGATGCGCTGGTGGCGATGGTGCGCAACAGTTGTGTCTTGCCGGACCGGGACGCGCCGTAGGCCATGATGTGTCCGACCTTGGGGTAGTTCAGCAGTAGAGCCGGCTGCCGTCGTTGCGCGGGTTGGTCGATGCGCCCCACGGCCACGAGGCCGTCATCGATGAACTCCGCGGCGGCCCCGGTGATCTGCTCTAGGGGTAGCCGGGCGGACAGTGGAGGTAGCCATGGCCGTTGCCATCGGGGGCGTTCGGAGCCAGCCGATGCGTCTCGGATGGTGCGGACCAGCCGGTCCAGGTCGGTGGCCCCGTGCAGGCGATGTTCTTCTGCCAGGACGGGTGCACTGGGGCGAGCGGCGGTGAACGGGCGTACGCGCACGGGCGGGTCGGCGGCGGCTAGCTGCTCGCGAGCACCCACCCAGGCGATTTGGGCAAGGTCGATGGTGCCGTGTCCGATCCGCCGAATGAGTGCCCGACCTGGCGTACGGCGAGAGATCGCAGCGGCGGCCGGGCGACCGAGCACGTCAACGGAGTCCTCGCTAGACGCCACCCGCAGCGCGATCCGCAGGTCGGTGTTGGCCTGGATGTTGTCAGTAATGACGCCGGTGGGCCGCTGGGTAGCCAGCAGCAGGTGCAGGCCGAGCGATCGGCCCCGCTGGGCTACGTTGACGATGCCGTCGACGAAATCGGGTACCTCAGCCGTCAGCGCAGCGAACTCATCGACGCAGATCAGCAGGCTGGGTGGCGCGACCGCGGGGTTGTAACGCTCCAACTGAACGAGGTCCTTGGCGCCGTGGTCGTGCAGCAGCTGTTCGCGGGCAGTGATCTCAGCACCGAGCGAAACCAGCACGCGTCGGACCTGTCCGCCGTCCAGGTCAGTGATGCAGCCAACCGTATGAGGAAGTTCTCGGCATTCCCGGAACGCGGCGCCGCCCTTGTAGTCCACCAGAAGGAAGCTGATCGCCTCCGGGGGGTTGTTCATGGCGAGCGATACCAGCAGTGTCTGCAGCAACTCGCTCTTGCCGGACCCTGTGGTGCCCGCGATCAGACCGTGCGGGCCGTCCTCGCGCAAGTCGAGGCTGACCACGCCATCGATGCCGGCGCCCAGTTGGGCACGTAGTCCGGTCCGCCGCGCAGCCCACCGCTGCCGGATAGCGGCCATGTCGTCGGGGTCGGCCAGGTCGGTGGCCACGTCGGGCAGGCGTACTGACTCCGGCAGCGCCGTGTCGGCGGGCCGTACCGCGGATTCGTCGGTGTAGGGGTGCATCGTGCGGGCGAGCCGCCACGCGTCTGCCAGCTCCAGTGCGTCCACGCCGGACAGGACACGTATGCCGCCGCGGTCGCGTGTGCCCACGCATGCTGCCGACCGGGCCGGGGAATTTGGCTGGAGGGAAGAGGTCAGGTCGACAACTTGGTCGGTGTGGGCCGGTACGGACGCGACTGACTCGCCGAGCCACACGAAGTACAGCCGGTCGGTGTCAGCGGTGGCGGCGGCCTCCACCCGCCGACGGGCCACGCCGGCCGTCGCATCGATCAGGCAGACTGTGGCGCCATGGCCACCATCCTCGGCCGCCAGTCCGTCCAGCAGCGCATGCCCAGCGGCCGGGCCGAAGGCAACCGGCGGCATCCCTCCGGGTCGGGCGCTGGCGTGCGGTAGCCACCGCAGCCAGCTCTCCTCCTGGCGCCGGGTCTCGCCAAGCACGGCGGTCACCGATAGGTCGGTGGGTGAGTGGTCGGTGCACAACCGCATCAGCAATGACCGCGCGGCGGCATCAACACGCTCGGCGGGACCGACGACCGCCACTAGCCGACAGGTACCAAGCTCCACAGCTATGGGAGTGTCTGGCACCATGCGCATCGCCTCAACCTTGGTTCGGCCCTCCAATGTGACCTTGCGGTCGCCACCATTGGCGACCACCGCGGTCAACAGCGCAGGTGTGGCTCCGATGCCGACGCGAACGGCCAGGAAGTCGGGGGTGTGGGGCTGGCGGTTCCACACCGACGGTGCTCGATCGGCCACCCGTCGGCGCAGCGTCCCCAGTTCTGGATGATCATCGATCGCCTGCTGCCGCTGGGCCTTCGCGTTACGCGCAAGCAGATCGAGCGCCTGCCCCAGATCGATCCGCCACACAGCGACCTCGCGGGCGTGTTGCCGGCGGGTGCGCCGCCGTTGCAACAGGTGCTCGGCGAGCATGATCAGCGGCCACCCGACCAAGTACGACAGGATGTACCACAGGTTCGGGCCGAACGCGAACATCCCGGCACTCAGCACAAGCGGCGAGATCAGCATCGCCCACGGCATCGACGGGACCTGCGGTGTGGTCGGGGCGGCCGCGACTTCAAGGACACCACTGGCCAGCGGCTCGCCGAAGCGGGGAGGACGAAGAACGCCATGCTCGTCCGGCCCATCGCCGGCCGCCTCCACCACCAAGGTCGTAGCGCCCACCGTGATCGGTGTGCCCCATTCGGCCGGCATGGGTCGGCTCGCCGGTACCCCCTCCACCATGGTGCCGCTGGCGGAGCCCTCGTCGGCGACGACCGGGCATGGCTCATCCAGCAGCATCCGGGCGTGTCGGCGCGACACCATTGGATCGGTGAGTCGCACCGTGCATTCCTCACTACGGCCGAAATTGATCGATCGTCCACTGACGTGGTAGACCTGACCAGCGTCGGGACCGGACACGACCCGTACCATTGCCCTGGGACGCACCGGCGTGCCGCGCTGATGCGTCCAGGCATCGGATACCACCACGACATCCAGCACATCCCCGTTGCGCAGCCCGCACGCGGCCAGGCGGTGGCAGGCCGGCCAGGGCACATCATCGCTGACCGGCACCACATAGGTGCCGATCCCGGTCCCGAGATGCTCGGCCAGCGCAGCACCCAGATCGGCGACCGTGCCGCGTGGCGTAGCCTGTACGACCACGTCCACTGGGGCTACGCCGCTGCTACGCGGTGGCCGGATGCTCAACGCCCACATGGATTTCCTCTTCACATGAATGTGGGGCGGGCCGGCCGGCCCGCCCCACGTGGTGGCACCATTTCCCGGTTGTGTCGCGGTGTTCGTTACGGTGTCGCCTCAGTGTGCGGAAGCTGTGTCCTGTTCCTTGATCTGATTCTTGAGTAGGCGCGCGGTGTTGTCGAGGAGGTCTTCGCACTGCTTGATCTGCTTTGCCTGGTTGGGCCATTCGCTCTTGAACCGGCTGGCGTCCGGGCCCTTCCACTCCATTGCGCCAACCGCCGAGTTCAGGCCCCTGCATGCCTGCCCAATTTGATGTTTGGCGTCCAGGAGCTTCTTTACCACCGACTCGACGGATGCCTTGTCCATACCTTCATAGCCGCTCATGATTTTCCTTTCAGGATCCATGATTGGGACGACAGGAACGGTATTCGATGAGGCTCAGCGATTGCAAGCCTCCCCGGTCGGAACATTCCGGTGCGAGACCTCATGCTGGTTGTGTCATGACCCATCGACGGGCTTGCCATCGATCCACTTCGCGCGCTCGGCGGGCTGTGTTCCGGTGAGATCGTGAGGGTTTCCTTCCTCCGCTCTCGCCAGAAATCGAGATTTCTCGCCAGGTCGGTACTGGATCACTTCCAGAGACGGGAAGTTGTCGCGGTCCGATGTGACCGTCACATGCCCATCATTGACCTCCAGACGGAGCGTGCCGTCGATGGATGGTGCCGCCTGTGAGAGCGAAGGGCCATTCAGTGTCGCATGATAATCGACGGCAACAGTCGCATTTTTTCCATCGCTGGAGCTGTCAAGAACGTGAACGTAAGTGCCGTGGCCACAGTTGATGGGACGGGCGTCATATTCCTTCCAATCCCCGCGTAAAGATGGCGGTTCAATGTCAGGAAATTTCTCCAATGGGTTAGACAGGTGTATCCGGGGATAGACCCGCGGGAGGCGAACGTGACTCGGCTGGGCAACGGCGACCATCTCGCCGGTTTCTGTGTTCCAGGCGATAGCAAGTCGGTATCCGGTGTCGGGATCCTTGCTGAAGTCCCGCTCGTCGCCTTTGCCAAGCATGAAGACCGTGTGAGTCCTAATGAAAAGGCGTGTGACGACAATGCCGTTTCCTTGACCGGGTGTGGCCGCGTGGATTCCGTCGATCAAACAGTTCGTGGCGCCGGAATCATCGTTGTTGAAGTACTCCTTGATAGCCGATCGATAGTCGTCATGGATTCGACTCTGGGTGAAGTTTACTGACGCCGCCATCGAGGCTCCCGACTGTTCGTCAGCCTGCCGGTCGAGGGCCATCGCCTGGTTCTGCAGGCGCCCTGCCGTTCTTTCGAGAGTCCCACGCGTATCGCGCCATTGGGTCGTGAATCGAATCGCGTCGCTGCCCGTCCAGTCCATCGCCCGGATGGCATCGTCGAGCCGCATAGCAAGCTCATGAAGCTCGTTGGCCGTACTACGGATCTTGGCGGCCACAGCCTTCACCGCGTTGGGATCCATTCCCATGATTGCGGTGCCGGTCACCAGAACCCCTTCCGCCAGCCAACCGTACGAGGGGAAGGCTGGCACCGTTGGCAAGAGCGCTCGGCGGGGAACGTTCCGGCCGGCCTTGGACACGCCGTGGCGGGTAACCGCCGCGCAGGTGGAATTTGCAACGGTCGCTAACCCCACCTCATTGACTGCGTGCCCGGCGCTCTACCTGGTCGAGTTGAGTGCTGGTCACCAGTTCCACCTCGGCGGCACGCTTTCCGACCGCGTCGCGGGCATTGCGGACTTGATGTGTGCCTTTGGTGGTGCCGAATGGCGACCGGCGGCCAAACGCCAGGTCGGCCACCTTCTTGATTGCCTCGTGTACACGCCGGAAATCCGCCAGCTTCCCAGCGTCCCCGCGCCATACGGTGACCTGGTCAGTAATTTCACGGTTCGTGAGCGGGCGCGGGTAGTTCTCGTTAGTCAGCCATGGCTTGGCCAGGGCTAACGCGACATACCACGTGTCACTGCCGGGGGGAAGGTCGGGCAACGCACTGGTGCGCATGCCGACAGGTGCTCCATCGGCCGAAGGAGTCGATGACGCCGGCAAGTCCGACAATGCCACGGCGCGGATGAACGAGTCGCGCGCGAAGGGGTCGACGCCAGTGTCGACGCTGATGGCGATCAACAGGTCATCGTAGCTTGCCGGATCGCTGTGGCCACCCCGATCCTGGCGGCCCCGCAGAACAAGGATTTCGTTATCGCCGTCGTCGAGGACCGCGAAGGCATCTTCCCGCAATGTCACGGAGCGGGCACCGCCAGGGCTGTCAAAGAGGCTGGACAGCTTACCCTGGGGCTTGCCGTACCAGATCAGGCGCACGGCTTCCGTGCCGACGACCAACTCACCCAGCAGGCGAGAGACGTTTGGACCGGAGTGATCAAGCACCAGCGATACCGACCGCAGTTCGGCATCGAGCGTATCGACATCCAGCGTGGCGAGATCCGGCTCCGTGCTCGGTGCCCGACCGAATAGCAGTCGTTCACCGGATCCCAACGTGATCATGGGCAGGCCCACGCCCCAGACAGTAACACGCATCAGGGCCTCCGCAATCGGTCGGTAGAAGTCGATGGGTCATAATCTACGGCAGCCACGCAACGCATCGGGCCCAACGGGGGATCGGGGATGGCAGAAGTCGAGGACAATGCGAAGTGGGCGCCACTTGCTGACAGTGACCCCGATGCGGGGTGGGCCGGCGTCGGATCTCTGCCACGGATACCCGGCTTCACCTTGATAGACGACCTGTACAAGGACAGTCCTGGAAGGGTCTTCCTGGCCCGCCAGCGCAGCCCGGACCGGGATGTGGTGATCAAACTCCTGACTCACACCGACCAGGTGCGCCGACGCAGGGAAGTGCAGTTCGCCTTGCACGGTGACGACTGCAGCGACATCATCCGGTCCTACGCCGCCGAGATCGACAAAGAGCCGCCACATTCCTACCTGATCATGGAATACGCCTCTCGTGGTTCCCTCTATGATCAGCTACGAAGACGTGACGAGACGGAAGGCATCAAGTTTACGGTGGCGGAAGTGGTCAACGTCGGGCTCGCGGTCGCGAGCGCGCTGCGCCACGTCCATGGGCTCAAGCCGCCCCTGCTACACCGCGATGTCAAACCCGGAAACATCTTTCAACGCCGCAACGGATCGTACGCGCTCGGCGACTTCGGTATTTCCCGGCTGGCCAACACACAGCGGACTCATACTGCGAACGAATTCACCAACGACTTCGCCTCTCTTCAGATGCTGATGGCCGAGGAACCGACACCGGCCGACGATCTCTGGGGGTTAGGCGCAACACTGTACTGGCTGCTCGACGGCGGTGGCCGCCCATTCGACCAGGCAGCTGACGAGCAGCTTCCTCCGGCCGTCTACCTGAAGCGCATGGAGAGCGCGGACTACTATCGTCCGTTGGCACGATCGGACGTGACAGCCAAGCTGCAGACACTGATTGCTCAACTACTCGTCTATGAGTCGGGATGCCGACCCACAGCCGAGCAGACGTTCGCCGAGCTGAGGCTGATCTCCGACGGCCTTGACCAGCATCCCTCGGTGTCACCCTTCGACGAGACTACGGTGTGGGCGCCCCCTGCAGCTACGGGGACCACGCCGTCTCAGGGGCCCAAGGTGAGCGAGGATGGCGAGATCGCCTTCTCGGCGGTGAAACACTTCGGCGACCTGCGAGTATCCGAGACGATCACGCACGAGTCTGTCGACGGTGACGCGCCGCGGAACCAGCAGCCCAGCATCGAGCGGGAGGCCACATCAGCACGGCGCCGCCGGTGGAGGCTGGCTGCCATGGCGGCAACTGTCCTGATTGGACTAATCGGAGGCTCCGCGGCCGCCCTATACAGCTCACACAGTCCTGGCACCATGACAGGTTCCAACCCTCCAGCATCGGCATCGGGCTCACCGTCACAGCCAGCATGGGCACCGGAACTCTTGACTCCCACTGATAAGCGTTCGGCCGTGACACTTGCCTGGAAGGACCACAGCGGCGGTACGGCCACCTTTGTTATTTTGTTCGGCTCCGACACGCACATCTCCCCCTACGGTCACCCGCTGGCCACCGGGACCACCCGAGCCCGTATCACGGGCCTCGACCCGGCTGCCTCGCGGTACTGCTTCAGCGTCCTGGCGATACGCGGCGACCGACACGCGCAGTCCAACACGCGATGCATCACGCGCACCCGCCATTAGGGGCTCATCCCAGTTGAGGGTGTAGTTGTGGTCTGAATCCGCCGGCCTCGAGTAGGGATCGGGCGATGTAGTTGGTGAGGTTGCGGAAGCCGAGGGCGGAGCCGCGGAGGTGTTCGAGGCGGCCGTTGATCGCTTCGGTCGGCCCGTTGGAGGTGTGGGGACGGTCGAAGTAGGCCAGGATGTCGGCGGCCCGCTTGGTCAGGGTGCGGCCGAGGCGGATGATCTCGGTCAACGCGGCGGGCACGCCGTGGCTGACCGTCTCGATCAACGTTGTCATCAACTCGCGGCCCGTGCTGTTGTCGGGCTCGCGGTAGGCGGCGATCATGCGCTGGTAGATGCCCCAGGTGGCCTCGATGTGCACGTGCTCGTCGAGGGCGAACAGAGCCGTGAGGCGGTTGGTCTGCTTGTCGGTGAGTAGGTCGGCTCCGGTGTGCAGCGTCCGCCGCGCGTTGTAGAGCGGGTCACCCTTGCGGCCACGGTGTCCATGGGTGTGTTGCTGGATGCGTCGGCGACACTCATCGAGGGCATCGCCGGCCAGGCGCACGACGTGGAAGGGGTCCATCACCGCCACCGCCTCGGGGAGCTCTTCGGTGGTGGCGGTCTTGAAGCCGGTGAAGCCGTCCATGGCGACGACCTCGACTCTGTCGCGCCAGGACTGCTCGCGTGTGGCGAGCCAGGTCTTGAAGGCTCGCTGGGAGCGGCCTTCGATCATGTCCAGCAGCCGGGCTGAGCCCGTGCCGCCGCGGATGGGCGTCAGGTCGATGATCACGGTGACGTACTTGTCCCCGCGGCGGGTATGGCGCCAGACGTGCTCGTCGACTCCGATCACGGCCACGCCGTCGAACCGACTTGTGTCATCGATCAGGGCCCGCTTGCCCTCGGCCAGCACCGCGTCGTTCGCGGTGTTCCAGGCGACCCCAAGCCCCTCGGCGATACGGGCGACGGTCAGGTGCTGCACCACGATGCCTTCCAGCGCCCAACGCAGCCCGCGGCGTGACAGCTTCGCCCGCGGCTGGGCAGCCATACTCGTGTCCTGGCGCCACACATGCCCGCCGCTGCATCGGTAACGGCGCACGACGATCTCCAGGGACGTGGGGCGCCAGCCCAGCGGCTCGTGCGCCAGCCGCCGAACCACGGTGTCACGCGGCACCCCTTCGCCGCCGCAACGCCGGCACCACCGGTCGGGCTCAACCACCCGGCAGGCCAACACCGCCCGATCCGGATCGAGCCGTTGCCCCGTGACTTCGAGACCGAGCTCGTCAAGACGGCAGAACACGGTCAGATCAGGGCAGCCGAAACCGCCGCCAGAGGTAACGTCAGACATGTCGAGGTCTTCCGGACGAGGCGTGTAGGAACCCTCATCCTCGGGAGACCTCGACCCCTACCCTGCCACCGACACGCCAGCCGCGACTACACCCTCAACTGCGAAGAGCCCCATTAGGTCCCGTTGCGGTCTCATCGACGACGCAGCGGACGTGGATCGGCCGGCAAGAGCAACCGTCGATACCAGGGGAGGCTACGGCGCACCAGCCGCTGCAGCCGTTGGATGTGCTGCCACACAGGGTCCTGTGTCGCATGCGGGCCCGCGAAGGCGCCCCTGTCGGCCTCCCAGGCGAGGATTGTCGCTGGATGGTCTCTTGTATCTGAAGGGACCAAGCGTGCAAGGTCAGCGGCCACGGCCGGCGCTGGACAAGCCACCGACGGCCGGTAACCGATTAGAGTGCAGAGATCCAGGACCTCCGACCAGGCGCCGGCCGCGCCCCCACGCCGATGGCGTCTCCGGCGCCGACCACGCAGCCCAATCAGGACCACAACCGCAGCCAGTGGTATGGCCGCGCCCAAGGCGGCCAGCACCACAACCGGCCGATGGGGGGCCTCACCGGCGCGGCGGCGGCTTTTGGTGATCGGCGGACGGGTAGGCGCTGCGGCCGGCGCCAAAGGCTGCCCGGGCCGCTCGGCCCCATCGTCGTGGTGCCGGACGTGGCCCGGCTGGGGAGAAAGGTCGAAGTCCACCCACCCCAGGCCGGTGAAGTACACCTCCGGCCAAGCCATGATGTCGCGCCCACGGATCAATCGGTCGCCATCGGTCCGGCGCTGTCCATCCCCGAAGCCGACCACGATGCGGGTCGGCAAGCCGACAGCACGCGCGAGGGTCGCGAACGCGGTAGCAAACTGCTCCGAGGTTCCCGCCTGGGCCCCGTGTGTGGTGTCTTGGTCGCCAAACAGGAACGTCTGCAGTCGGGCATAGGAGGACCCTGCTGGCGCCGTGGCGTCCACCGAACGGCCAGCGACAACAGCCCTAACGATCCGATGGGCCCGTTCTGCATCGCTGTGTGCTCCGGCAACCGATGCCTTGGCATAGTCGGACAGCCGCGGCGGCAACTCTGGGAGAGCCAGATAATTCCGCACAGCCGACCTGACCGGAACTTGGGCCTTCGCGAGCATGCTGTCTGACGGCTGAGCGTCACTGCGGGCGTCGACGGTGTACCGAAGTCCTGGCCTCAGCCGGTCGCTGAGGGCAAGGCACCCGCAGCCGGGATCGACACGTGCGGCGGCGACCGAGGTCCTCACAGCCTCGCCGGGGGTAGGAAGCCATGGCCCGTCCATCGCCCGGATCGTGATCTCGACACTGGACCGGATCCGGTGCTTACCTGCGCGGAGTCTGGCCGTCGGCGCCGCGCCTAGTGGGTAGTAATGACGCCCGGCCCGCCAGGTGGCGCCGGTGAAATCGGACAGCACAACCAGCCGCAGCCGTGCCCGCAACTGGCCTCGAACCACCAGCATCGGCTCATCGCCCCGCTGCGCCCAGACTGCCAAATGCGGCAACGGGCTGGGTTCGATGAGGGTGAAGTCCGAAGACCGCACCAGCGAACGAAGGTCGAAGGCGCTGCTGGTCGGTAGCCCGGCCAGCAGCACGACCACCACTCCGCAGACCGCCAGCAGCGGCGTCGCCACCATCAAGCCTGGAGCGTTCCGGCCAGGTACGCCACCGCGCTCGGAGACCAACCAGCCCCCGAGCACGACGATCAGCACAGCAGCGGCCCCGAGCCCCCAGGGATCGGCGTGCCCAGCCGTCAGCAACTCAGCGAAGACGTAGATCAGTCCAGCACCCACCAGTCCCGCCACAGAACCACTGGCGGCCGGCAGTGTCGATAGCGCGCCAATACCGAGGCCAACCAGAAGCACGATCAACAGCCCGGGCAGGAGCAGATCAGCTGTCGGTGGAGCAGGCCGCGCTGACGTTAAGAGCCGTGGCAACGAATCCAGCAAGCCGCCACCGTGAAGTGTCAGCATTTGCCCCGCCGTCACGGCGGCCAGTCCGAGCACCATCACGCTGCCTACGAGCGACAATCCAACTCGCCCGCACGCCACAATGAGGCCGTACCCGGCCATGACCGCGGTGGACAGTGCCAGCGCCGGAATCCATCCACCCGCCCACCCGCGAGAGGCGATCAACGTGGCCACTGTCAGCGCCGCCAGATCGGCTACACGACGCCCCATCATCGCGTGGCCCCAGGCGTCACAGTCGCCGCGAACAGCCTCAGCAGTTCGCCGGCAGAGCCAGCCCGTACCACGGCCACACCGTCAACCATCGACACCGCGCTCGGCTCCTCTTGAGTAGCCACCACCAGCATGATCCCCACCGCCGATGCCGATGCCATCGCCAGCAGGCCATCTCCGTTGGCTCGGTCACCGGTCACCGCGACCATCACATCGGCGATGCCGTAGGCCAACGCCGCTGTCCCAGACTCGGCCACCGCGTGGACAGGGGTCAGTGCATCGATGAGCCGCCTTGGTCCTGTGGATGGGTCGCATACTTCCTCGTCCATCGCGCCGGACATGGTCACGACCCGAACCGAATGTCCTTGATCGACTGCGGCTAGCGCCAACGACGCGGCCACATCGACAGCCTCTTCGAAATCCAAGCTATCGCTTCCACCGTAGGCAGCCGCACGGTCATCAACGATGACATTCATGTGCGTCTGAGTCGGTTCGGCATCCTCCCGCACCATCAACTTGCCCGTACGGGCACTCGTGGCGCAGTGCAACCACCGCAGGTCATCACCAGGCACGTACTCCCGAAGGCTTATCAGGTTCGTGCCGCCCCCGCTGATCCGATCTGACACCGACATCTCACCCATCAGTGTTCCGCTGGGGACGTTGGCGACTGGGTGGATGCGCGGCAGCACCCGCACCTCCGCCGCAGTCCCAACGTGTTGGGTGCTCGCTGCCAGCCCGGCCGGGTCACGTCGTACCAGCTCCAGCGGCTCCACAAGGAGGATGCCTCGACGTTCGGTTGGTATCTCATACTGGAGATCGCCGACACCTCTCCGGGCGATCCTGCCCGCCCTGATCGGCACACGGCTTCCGTCGACCCGCTCTACGCCCTGCGCCCACAGCGGCCGCCACCGGCTGCCGTTGCGGATGCGCAGCGTCGCGGTGCAGCCCTGGCCACGCTGCACCTCCAACGGTGTGATACTTCGCTCGACTTGGACCGGTCTCGGCAGGCACACCCCGATCGTCGCCACGGCGGCCAAGACCACAAGGCTGGCCCCCAACCCCAGTGCGGACGGGTAATGCCACCACGCCCCCAGGCCAGCTAACGTGCCTCCCATTACGAGAGCTGTCCACCCACGCGCTGTCAACCTGTCCAACAACCGCGTTAACCGTCGCGGCGTGTATGCTGACATGCTTCTTTCTGTAGTCATCACAAGACCGGTTGGCTCTGCTCCAAACGCGGAACCGGTACGCCCTTCAGCACATCACCCAGCACGTGCGCCGATGTCACGCCCGCCAGCAGCCCGTTTCGACTGACCAACAGGCGATGAGCCAGTACCGGTTCGGCCACGCTCTGAATGTCCATGGGCACAACCCAACCGCGCCCGTTCACGGATGCATGTACCTGCGCACAGCGCACCAGCGCCCGAAGAGCGCGGGTACTTGCGCCCAACCGCAACCGCGGTTCCGCCCGCGTCGCAGCGCCCACGGCCTGCACGTACCTGGTCAGATCCTCATGCACATACACCGACTCGATCAACCGTGCCCACGCCAAAACGTCGTCCGGCTTGCTCACCGCTCGGACATCGGACACCGAACCGGCCCTGCTACCCGGGCGTAGTACCGCCACCTCATCGTCAACACCCGGATAGCCCATCGAGGTACGGAGCAAGAACCGATCCAACTGCGCCTCCGGCAACCGATAGGTTCCCTCAAGATCAACTGGGTTCTGCGTTGCCACCACCACAAACGGCCGCGGCACCGGATAGCTGCTTCCATCGACGGTGACTGTGCGCTCCTCCATCACCTCCAACAACGCCGACTGTGTCTTGGCCGCGGCACGGTTGATCTCGTCGGCGACCAGTACATTCGCGAACACCGGACCAGGATGGAACTGCACATTGCCGGTGGACGGGTCCAGCCGAAGCGTGCCCGTCACATCGCTCGGCAGCAAATCCGGTGTGAACTGGATCCGACCCGCCCGCCCGCCCAGCGCCGCTGACAACGATCGCGCCAGCGTCGTCTTCCCGGTACCAGGGACGTCCTCAATTAGCACATGCCCCCCGACGAACAACGCCATCAGCACCAGGTCGATCACCGAGCGCTTACCCATCACCGCCGTCTCGATCTGCCCGGCAACCGCCTGATACAGCTGGCGAAAGCCCGCCACATGCTCCTCGGTGAAGATCACTAGCCTCCCTTTCGACAAACCCACCCACAGACAACAAGCCGATCCGAAGCCCATCGCGGTGATCAACATAACCACGACGGAATCTTTTGCCGCCACCCGGTATGGTCGCGCCCGTCGTGCACTCCGGCCGCAGGCACGCGATATCGCCAACATCAGGTACTCCGAACCGCGTCCACACACAGCGGGGTACTCCGCCATCCAGCGTCACCTAGCTCGTCGTACTGCGGCGACTCTGTGCTTCGGAATGTTCCGCGCGTTCTCGCTTGCGAACGAGAACGCCGGCTCGTAATTTCAAACTCGAAGGGAGCGCCCGAAGATGCGATGTCACAAGCCATAGGGTCGGCTGTGCGTCCCTGACGTTGGTAGTTTCTTCCGGTCGCACTCGACCACTGGTGATGGCCGCACCAACGACATGTCTGGTGACCAGTTGATGGCACGACGAAAGGAGCGATCATGAAGTCGTTTCGAGCCGCTCTGGCGATGCTGGCGATCGTCATGGTCACCGCGAGTGCATGTGGGTCTGTGCCTCATGGCACCATCGAGTACGACCCGCCGTTCGCCCCGATCAGCATCGCGATCGATTCGACCGGGGCCGTCCACGTGACAGCGAACGCGAAGCTCGTCACTTCACTGGGGGTCATCACGGTCAAGGCGGGAGTGGCCAAGGATCTGCACGGCGAAACGGTGCCAGCACAGCCCGAGGATGTCACACAGCTCTTCATCTGTCGGACCGTTCGCGGTAAGCGACGGTGCAATGCGTATCAGATCAACTCCGATCGGAAGATGCGCATTACGATGAACGGCAAGTTCGTTCAGGACATCGAGAGAAACCGGGTGACGATTTCCGCGAAGTCGAAGTCCACCATCACTGTGACCGATATCAGCCCGACCGGAACTCCCACGCCGCTGGCCCATCCCGCGGCCGACATCGACAAGGAGGACTTTGACCTGAGCGAGACAAGCGATGACACGCTGCTAGATTTCGAAAGGTCTGAGATGGGGCATCGTCACGGCCTCCCAGATCTGGCATATGACCACGTCACCGGTCAACTGCGGGTCGTTAATGGCGCCAAGATCTCCCGCGTGTACAAGTACGGTTGGTTCGCGTCGTGGGGACGAGACATCCCGTCCGAAGAAAAATGCAAGAAGTCCCACAAATGGGCCAACAATTTCAAAAGGAATGATCTGGACGCCAGTATAATTGTCGCATGCATAAAAACCGCTGAAGGCAACTATGGCAACATGACCATCGAGCCGGACGAGGATGAGGAACCAGTAGCCTATGATGTTGCAACTTACACATGGGTCCGACGATAAACACGAATCTCCGACTGAAACTGGGGCGAGTCCCCGCGCTGGCCTGCAGTGATCACCAGCGACAACGGCTTTTGCCCCTGCTCGGTCGCCAGATGCAAGCTTGGTGGTCCAGCCACCCCGCGACCGGCCCAGACCATGATCAGCTGGCTCCGGCTCACCCACCCCACCAGGTGGTTCGGCCTGCACATCCCCTTTTTTCGCGCCCCAGCAGCGTGCTGGTGCGCCCGAGCGATGGTCGAGTCCACGCTGACGTCCCAGGTGATCAACCCGGCGGCGTCAGCGTCGGCCTGTAACCGCGCCAGGATGGAAGCCCACGCCCCAGTGCGTTGCCAGCGGCGAAACAGCCCGTAACGTACGAATTCGTTTTTCCTGGGTAAATCCTGGGCCAGCCGCCATAGGGTCCGGTGTGCAAACCGCTGAACTGCGGGATTGGTGGGTCGCCGGGGGCTCGAACCCCGAACCTACGGATTAAAAGTCCGCAGCTCTACCGATTGAGCTAGCGACCCGCACCCGACACCGTACCGTAGGCCGGCGCACGGCTCGCGCCAACTGTCCGGGTCGCCCACGGTCAGGAGGTCGGGTCGTACGCGCGCCAGCGTGAGCCCCGCGCCAGGAACCGGTGCGCCTCGGCACCGGCCTGCGACGCATCCGTGCAGCGCACGTACTCGTACCGACCGTAGGGGCCGAAGTGGTCGACCCACCAGCCGTCGGCATCCTCACGGATCTGTACCCGTTGCCGGGCCCGCTCGTCCCGCTGCCCGTTCCACCAGCCCCGCACCACCGTCATGACCTGGAACTATATCGAACACACGTTCGAATGTCGGCGGAAGTCACCCGGTGGTGCGAGATGCCACAGCAGAACTCAGAGCTTGCGCAGCCGAATCCGGGCGACCGCGTGGTCCGGGCCCTTCTGCAGTACCAGTGTGGCGCGCGGACGCGTCGGGCGGATGTTGTCGGTCAGATTCGGTTCGTTGATCGCCGTCCAGATCCCCGCCGCCGTCTGCTCCGCCTCGTCGTCGGACAGTTTCGCGAACCGGTGGAAGAACGATGCGGGGTCGGCGAACGCGGTCTCCCGCAGTTTCAGGAACCGTTCCACGTACCAGCTCCGGATGTCCGCGGTGTGCGCGTCCACGTAGATGGAGAAGTCGAACAGGTCCGAGACGGCCAGCCGGGGCGCCGGCTGCAACACGTTCAGGCCCTCCACCAGCAGGATGTCCGGTTGCCGGACGACCAGCGACTCTCCGGGCACGATGTCGTACGACAGGTGCGAGTACACCGGTGCGGCCACCTCCGGCCGACCCGCCTTCACGTCCGAGACGAACCGCACCAGCGCGCGCCGGTCGTAGCTCTCCGGGAAACCCTTGCGTTCCATCAGTCCGCGCCGCTTCAGTTCGGCGTTGGGCCACAGGAAACCGTCGGTGGTGATCAGGTCCACGCTCGGGTGGTCCGGCCACTGGGCGAGCAGGGTACGCAGCAGCCGGGCGATGGTGGACTTGCCGACCGCGACACTGCCGGCGATACCGATCACGAACGGCACCCGCCGGGCCGGTTCGCCGAGGAACACCGCGGTCGCCTCGTTGAGCCGTTGGCGCGCCGCGACCTGGAGGTTGAGCAGTCGGGACAGCGGCAGGTAGACGTCGGCGACCTCGTCCAGGGACACCATGTCGCCCAGCCCGCGGAGCCGGATCAGCTCGGCGGCGGTCAGCTCCAACGGCGTGGACCGGCGCAACGTGCGCCACTGTGCGCGGCTCAGTTCCACATACGGGGTCGGTTGGGGCACCCGGACAGTGAACCGGGTCTGTACCGGGTCGCGCACGCCGGGGCCGCGCACTGTGCCGATTTCGCGGTGGACGTGACCTTCGGTGCTTCTAGGATCACCTCATGCGCGCACTTGTCGTCGACCACGTGGCACGGTCCGGACTCAGCTCCGGTACGGCGCCCGACCCGGAACCCGCCGCCGGTCAGGCCCTCGTACGGGTCGCCGCCGTGTCGCTGAACCGGGGTGACCTGAGCTCCGTCGGCGGTATGCCGGACGGTCGGGTACCGGGCTGGGACGCGGCAGGTGTGGTCAACACCCCGGCCGCGGACGGTACGGGCCCGCCGGCCGGTGCCCGGGTCGTCACGTTCGGCGGCAGCGGCGCCTGGGCGGAGCTGCGGGCCGTGGACACCGCGAACATCGCCGTCGTACCGGACGGGGTGGACCTGGGCGCGGCGAGCGCACTGCCGGTCGCCGGGGTCACCGCGCTGCGGGCGCTGCGCCGGCTCGGGTCCCTGCTGGGCCGCCGGATCGTCGTCACCGGCGCGTCCGGTGGGGTCGGCCGGTTCGCCGTACAGCTCGCCGCCCGCGGCGGCGCGCACGTGATCGCCCAGGTCGGTGATCCGGCCCGGGGTGCCGGCCTGCGGGAACTGGGTGCCGCGGAGCTGGTCGGTGGACTCGACCAGGTCACCGAGCCGGTGCACGGTGCGCTCGACACGGTCGGCGGTCCCGGTCTGGCGCTGGCCTTCGCGCTGCTCGCCGACGGGGCGTCGGTACAGTCCATCGGCGCGGCGTCCGGGCAGCCGACCGTGTTCCAGCCGTACCAGACGATCGGCTCACCCCGCAAACGGCTGGAATCCTTCGAGATGGGCGGCAACCTGTCCGCCGATCTCAGCTACCTGCTCGACCTGCTCGCCACCGGCGGGCTGGACCCGCAGATCGACTGGCGGGGCGACTGGTCGGACTTTCCGACGGCGGCCGGGGCGCTGCTCGGCCGCCGCATCCGGGGCAAGGCCGTACTCGACGTGGGCTGAACCGGTCAGTGCGCACGTAGCGAGGTGAGGGCACGGTCGATCAGACGTTGCAGGTACAGGCCGCGATGGACGTCCATCTCGTGCGGTCGCCCGGAACGCACCGCGCCGGCGAACTCTGTCCGTACGGCCGCCCAGCCGGCCTCGGCGTCCGACCGGTCATCGGGTGCCTCCCGGGAGTCCAGGGCCAGGCCGCCGTCGGGTCCGAACAGCTCGAAGCTGGTGTACCCGCCCTCGGTGACCTCGCCGGTCAGCGCCAGCTGGCTGACCGCGCCGCCGGTGTGCCGGCAGGTCAGCGCCACCCACCGGCGGGGTTCACCGACCGCCCACAGGTCCTCGATCGGGCCGACCGCGGCGTCCAGCAGGTCCAGCGCGTGCGGGCCCAGGTCGTGCAGGGCGCCGTACTTCAGCCGCCACGGCGTGGTGAACGGTCCGGTGACGAACGCCCCGGTGATCATCCGTGCCTGCGCACCGAGCAGCGGCAGTTCCGCCGCCTCGGCCAAGAACCGGCGCACCCGCGGCCGGTACCGGTTGCTCAGTACCAGCTGGCTGACCACGCCGGCCGCCTCGATCGCCCCGGTGAGCGCGAGCGCGTCGTCGAGGCTGAGGCCGATCGGCTTGTCCAGCAGTACGGCCCGGCCGGCCTGCGCGGCCTCCGCGGCCATCCGGGCCTGTACGTCCGGCGGCACCGCGAACGCCACCGCCTCGCAGTTGTCCAGCAGTTCCCGGTAGTCGGTGAAGGCCGGTACGGAATGTTTCTCGGCCAGGTCGCGGGCCGCTTCCGGCCGCCGGGCCCAGATCCCGGCCAGCCGGGTCTCCGGCCCGCCGGTGAGCATCGGCGCGTGCATCATCCTCGCCCAGGGCCCGGCACCGACCAGGCCGACCGCCACGGCTCTCACGTCAGAAGTCACCTCCTGAACGCTACGCGGCAGTGGGCCGCGACGCCGCCACGTTCAGCCGCGGGCTGGCCGCCGCCACCGGCCGAGGACCGTGGGCAACTGGTCGAGGCATGCTTCCATCTCGCTGAGAATGCTGGTCAGATCCTCCCGGTCGGTACTGCACCAGGAATTGGTGGCAACCCGTAGCGCGGCGTCGAACACCGCGACGGCGAGCTGCGGCCGGGGATCGGTGGCCGGGTCGAGCCCTTCCCGGTCGGCGATGACCTCGGCCAGGCGCTGTTCCCGTTCGGCCTGTCGGCGAAGGTTGGCGGCGAGCAGTGCCGGGCTGCGTTCGACCAGTTTGAGGGTCTCCACGAAGGCGGGCAGCAGGCTGTCGGCGGGCGCGCGCGCGTCGACGAGTTCCTGCCAGACGACCCGTACCGCGGCACGCAGCGCGGTCATCGGCGCTTCGCCGGCCGGCCGGTCGCGTACCGCCCGGTGGAGGCTGTCCTGTACCTCGTCGAGCGGGGCGAGCGCGATGTCGTCCTTGTTGGCGAAGTAGCGGAACAGGGTCCGTTGCGAGACGTCGACGGCGGCGGCGATCTGGTCGGTGGTGGTGCCTTCGTAGCCGTGCGTGGCGAAGAGCCGGTGCGCGGCCTCGATCAGGGCGTCGCGGGTCTGCCGTTTCTTGCGTTCGCGGAGACCGAAGTTCTGCGGGCCGGTCGGCCGAGGTGTCGCGGATGTCCCCGGTACGGGGCTCGGCGTCGTTGCAGAGACCACCTGGGTCACCTCCTCCCGCCGAGTCTAGTCATCCGCCGACGTCATCTGTCTCACATTGCCACTTGTCAGCGACTGACACTAGGCTAACTGCGGGTGATGATCCGACCTGGGGAGAACGGCATGACGGCAACACTCGCGGAGGCGCCGACCGGCACCGCACGCGGCTCGACGCGCGGACGACCTTGGCCGACCCTCGTCGCGGTCTCGTTCGGCGTCATCATGGTCGCGCTGGACAGCACCATCGTGGCGATCGCCAACCCGGCCATCGGCAAGGACCTGCACGCCTCGCTGCCCAGCCTGCAGTGGATCACCAACGGCTACCTGCTGGCACTGGCCGTCTTCCTGGTCACCGCGGGCAAACTGGGCGACCGGTTCGGGCACAAGAGCATGTACCTCACCGGCGTCATCGGGTTCGCGGCCAGCTCCGCCATCATCGGGACGTCCCACAGCATCGGCCTGGTCATCGGCTTCCGGGTGCTGCAGGGCGTGTTCGGCGCCCTGCTGCAACCGGCTGCGCTGGGGCTGCTGCGGGCCGCGTTCCCCCGGGAACAGCTCAACGTCGCCATCGGCGTCTGGGGCGGCGCCATCGGCGTCTCCACCGCCGCCGGCCCGATCGTCGGTGGGTTGCTGGTCGAACACAAGAACTGGCAGTCGGTGTTCTTCATCAACGTGCCGGTCGGCCTGGTCGCCATGACGTTGGCGCTCACCCTGCTGTCCCGCAACCGCGCCGTGGACCGCGACTCGCGGTCCGATCTGCCCGGCATCGTACTGCTCTCGGCCGCGATGTTCGCGCTGGTCTTCGGCGTGGTCAAGGCCGGCGACTACGGCTGGGGCAGCTGGCGCACGATCGCCCTGTTCACCGGCGCGTTCGTGGTCGGGGTGCTGTTCGTGATCCGGGAACGGTACGCACCGCACCCGCTGCTGCCGCTGACCCTGTTCCGGTCCGTACCGCTGTCCGTCGGCACACTGCTGATGGTGCTGATGGCGTTCGCGATGTTCGGCGCCCTGTTCTTCGTGACGTTCTACCTGCAGTCGGTGCACGGCCTGACCCCGGTGCAGAGCGGCGTACGGATCCTGCCCCTCACCGCCGGCATGGTGTTCGGCTCGCCCCTCGCCGGCCTGCTGATCGGCAAGGTCGGGCCACGCATCCCGGTCGCCACCGCGATGGCCGGTGTCGCCGTCGCGCTCGCCGGCCTGTCCCGCCTCCCGCTCGAGGCCGGCGCCGGACTCACCTCGGTCTGGTTCCTCCTGCTCGGCCTCGGCCTGTCCGTCGTGCTGGTCGGCGCCACCGAGGTCATCGTGGGCAATGCGCCGGTCTCGCTGTCCGGGGTGGCCTCCGGGCTACAGCAGGCCGCCATGCAGGTCGGCGGCGCGCTCGGCACCGCCGTACTGGGTGCCGTGATGACCGCCCGGATCGGTGGGGTCCTGAATGGACACTGGACCGACCAGAAACTGCCGGCGCTCACCCCGCACCAGGTGGACGCGGCGAAGAGCGCGATCGGTGCCGGCGTGGCGCCGGTACCGCCGCACACGCCCGCACCGATCGCGGCGGCGATCACCCGGGCGTCCAACCTGTCGTTCATGGACGGAATGCATCTGGCCTTCACCGTGGCGGCGATCGTCGGCGCCGCCGCCGTCATCCTGGCCCTGCTGGTCCGCGCCGGCCGACCCTCGGACACTCCCCACCTGCCGGTCTGACCGGCAGCCGCTGCGGTGGTCGGGCAGTCCCGGGGGGTGCAGCCCGACCACCGCTCCGTGCTCAGTTCCCCGGTTTCCGGGGGCTCCACGGATCGAAGTCGACCTCCAGCGGCTCCTGACCGGGACGGTCCGGCTCGTCGACATTCGTCAGATTGAGCCGGATCCGGGTCCAGGTGCTGCTGCGCCCGCGCATCGAATCGACCAGTACGTCGGCCGGCGCGAGTTGCCGCCACACGTCCGGATGCCGTTCCTTCCATCGTTCCAGCCCCGCCATGGCCTCCGCGACGGTGGCCGCGCGGGCGATCTCCACCAGCGGCACCGTGGTACGCCGCCGCCCGGTCGGCCCACTGGACTTGCCGGGCGCCGGTTCCGGTACGACGCCACGATCGACGGCGCGGGACGCGTCCGGGGGCACGGCGCGGGACGCGTCCGGGGGCACGGCGCCCCGGCACGCGGACGCGCCCGAGGGCGCAGCCGCGTCCGGTGGCGCAGCGCGGCGCTTCGACGGCTGCGCGCGTACCGGTTCGCCCGCCTGCTTGGTGAAGTGCGGCGGCCAGGGCGCGTCGGTCAGCCCGGCCTCGGTGTCCCGCTCGGCCAGTTCCAGTAGACGGTGCAACGAACCGACCGCGGTATCGATACCGGACGCGGGGTCGCCGATTGTCGCGAACCGCCCCGGTACGGTGTCCACCGTGTACTCCGCCGGGTCGCAATCGGCCACCTCGCTCCACATCAAGGGAGTCGAGACCCGCGCATCCGCGGTCGGCCGGACCGAGTACGCGGAAGCCGTGGTGCGGTCCTTGGCGTTCTGGTTGTAGTCGATGAAGACACCGTGCCGCTCCTCCTTCCACCACCTGCTGGTGGCCAGTTCCGGCGCCCGCCGCTCGACCTCCCGGGCCAGCGCCACCGCCGCGCGGCGTACCTCCGGAAAGGTCCAGTGCGGCTCGATCCGGCAGTAGACATGGAAGCCGCGTGACCCGGACGTCTTGGGCCAGCCGGTCAGGCCCACGTCGGCGAGCACCTCCCGTACCAGCAGCGCCACCTCACGGACCTGCGGCCACGGCACACCCGGCACCGGATCGAGGTCCACCCGCAACTCGTCGGGGTGGGTCAGATCCCCGGCCCGTACCGGATGAGGGTGCAGGTCCACACAGCCGAGGTTGACCACCCAGGCAAGCTGGGCGGCGTCGTGCAGCACGATCTCCTCGGCGGTACGGCCGGACGGGAACGACAGTTCGACGGTGTCCACCCAGTCAGGCCGGTTCTTCGGGGCACGCTTCTGGTAGAACGCCTCGCCCTCGACCCCGTCGACGTAGCGCTTGAGCGCCATCGGCCGGTCCGCCACGCCGGCCAGCACGCCCTCGGCGACGGACAGGTAATAGCTGACCAGATCGAGTTTGGTGTGGCCGGTCGCGGGAAAGAAGACCTTGTCCGGGTTGGTGACAGTGACCTCCCGGCCCGCGACGTCCAGAACCTGTCGCCGGACCGCCATGACCGCAACGATAGGGCAGCGATCCCCTCGCGGCGGACGGAATCTGCTATTCCCGGGCCAGTTCGAGCAGCCGCAGGACCGTCTTCCAGTTGCGTGCCGTACCGGTCAGGCCGAGCCGGCCGACCGCCACCGGAAGCTTCGCGGAATGCACGCCGTCGGGCAGCCACAGGTAGAGTTCCCGGCCGATGAGCGCATACCGCTCCGGCTCGAAATCGGTGGGATCGAGCGTGTCCAGTGCATCCGGCGGCGGTTCGGTGGGCAGAAACTGTACGAGATATCGGGACGGATTGCTCGCCGCCCCGCCCAACGGGTCCGCCGCTATCACCGAGGCCAGCTGCTCCGGCGTGCGTACCAGCACCGGAACCTCCAGTCCCAGCTGCTCGGTGAGGACGGAAGCGATCCGTGCCGCGGTCCGGTCCGGCCGCGTCGGGGCATCGAAAATCGCATTCCCGCTCTGCAGATGGGTGCGGACCCGCTGGTATCCCAACCCTTCGAGCAACTCACGCAGGTCCGCCATGCCCACCCGGTTCCGGGAGCCCACGTTGATGCCCCGCAGCAGTGCGACCTGTCGGTTCATCGGTGGCCTCCCATTACGCGTACGAGCACGTCCGGCGGGCTCCCGGACCGGTTGATTATGACTGACCGGGCGGGTAATCGTGCTGTCCTGTTTGGTCAGTGGGATAGTGGTGTGCATACTTGCCTGCAAAAGCAGCGTATCCAGCGCTCAACGTCAAGGAGATTGTTGTGAACAAGGCGGAACTGATCGACGCTCTCACCACCCGGCTGGGGGACAAAAAGACAGCCACCACCGCGTTGGAGGCGGTCCTGGAGGAGATCCAGCGGACCGTGTCGAAGGGCGGGAAGATCTCGCTGGCCGGGTTCGGGGTGTTCGAGAAGCGGCCCCGTGCTGCGCGTACGGCCCGTAACCCGCGTACGGGTGAGGCTGTGAAGGTGAAGAAGACCTCGGTGCCGGCGTTCCGTCCGGGTCAGGGCTTCAAGGACGTGGTGACGGGTAAGAAGAAGATCGCTGCGGTGAAGAAGACCACGGCGAAGAAGGCTCCGGCGAAGGCGGCGACGGCTGCGGCGGGGACGAAGAAGGCCGCTGCGGCGAAGAAGACGACCGCGAAGAAGGCTGCGACCACGAAGAAGGCGGCTGCGGCGAAGACGGTGAAGAAGACCGCGACGAAGGCGGCGAAGGCGACCGGGGCGAAGAAGACCGCGGCGAAGTCGACGGCGAAGCGGGCGCCGGCCCGTAAGACCGCGACGAAGTCGGCGGCCAAGCGCGCCCCTCGCAAGCGCTGAACCCGCCGGCGCCCGCGTACCGGCCACCCGCGTGGCCGGCGCGATCAGTGACCGGTACCGTCCACGGCCCCCGGTGAGCAGCCCACTGAGTTCCACAGTGGAGTTGCCCGGGGGCCTTACCGGGTCCGGGCCGCTGTCCGACCTGCGTCACTGTCCGACCCGCCAGGGGAGGTGGGCCGGTAGGCCGTACGCAGCGCCACCACCACCCTCCGCGCTTGGTACGCCCGCGCAGGTAGGGAGATTTGGCCGGTTCGTCGCGGCTTCATAGACTGCGCGGCATGTCCCCACGGCCGGAACTCGGCATCGACTTCGGCACCTCCAGTACGGTCGCGGTACTCCGCCGGTCCGACGGCCAGGCCCGACCGCTGCTGTTCGACGGAACCCCGTTGCTGCCTTCCGCGGTGTATCTGGAATCCGACGGGCGGCTGCTGACCGGCCGGGACGCGGTACACGCGGCCCGACTGGACCCGGCCCGGTTCGAGCCCAGCCCCAAGCGGCGGATCGCGGACGGCAGCGTACTGCTCGGCGACCGGGAGATCCCCGCAGTGGAACTGCCCGCGGCGGTGCTGCGTCGGGTGGCCGCGGAGGCGCACCGGGTCGCCGGCTCGGTACCGGACCGCGTCACCCTCACCCACCCGGCCGCCTGGGCGCATTCCCGCCGTACCCTGCTGCTCGACGCGGCGCACCGGGCCGGCCTGCCGGAACCCCGGCTGGTCGCCGAGCCGGTGGCCGCCGCCAGCTACTTCACCGACGTACTGGGCCACCGGATGTCGACCGGTTCCGCCGTGGTCATCTACGACTTCGGTGCCGGTACGTTCGACGCCAGTGTGGTGATCCAGGGCGCCGACGGGTTCGACACGGCGGTGGTGGACGGGGCGGAGATCGGCGGACTGGACATCGACGCGGCCGTGGTGGACTGGCTCGGTGCCCGCTACGGTCGCCACGATCCGGTCGGCTGGCAGCGGCTGACCGGTCCCCGGGACCGCGCCGACCGGCGGGACCGCGAACAGCTCTGGGCCGATGTCCGTGCCTGCAAGGAACAGCTGTCCCGGGCGCCGTCCGCCCGGCTGGCCGTACCGGTTCTCGATGTCGAGGCGCACCTGACCCGGGCGGAGCTGGAGCAGTTGGCCGGCCCACTGGTGGACCGGACGGTACGGATCACCGCCGAGCTGATCCGGCACGCGGGCCTGGCTCCGGCGCAGTTGGCCGGCGTCTTCCTGGTCGGCGGGTCCAGTCGACTGCCGCTGGCCGCATCGATGCTGCACCGCCGGTTGGCGGTCCCGTCCACCGCGATCGAGCAGCCGGAACTGGTGGTCGGTGAGGGCAGCCTGCGGGTGCCCCGCACCGCCGACGACGCACACCTGGCGACCCGGATCCTGCCGCTGGTGGCCGCGCCCACGGCCCACCTGGCCCCTGCCGCGCGGTCGGTCCCGGCCGAAGCGGCGAGCGCACCGCTCTCCGCCGCAGCGCCGGTTTCCGCCAGCAGTCCGGTACGGGTCGGCAGCCCGGCACCGGTCAGCCCGCCGGCACCGGTCGGTCCGCCGGCACCGGCCGGCCGTACGGTCGGGCCGGGTCGTCGGAGCGCACGCCGCCGGATGTGGGTCGGTGCGGCGGCCGTACTGGTCCTGCTCCTGCTGGCCGGCCTGGGCTGGTACCACTTCCGGGACCGGCCGGCCAGGAACGCCGGCACCGTCCACGACGGCGACGGGCGCCCGGCGTACGTACCGGCCGGTTGGAAGCTCTCCGTGTCGGGTACGGCGAAGGCGTGGCACAACAACGACGGTGCCTACGACGCGACCTGCCGGTTGGACGGGGATACGCTGCGGGTGAGCAAGATACGCCGGGGCGACGTGTCCGGGATGTTCCGCTGTGCCGGTACGGCGCCGAGCTACACGGACGTCGCGCTGGCCGGTTCGGTGAAGATCGAGCAGGGTTGTGCCGGTCTCTGGCTGCGTACCGACGACCACCGGGGCTTCTTCATCGACCTGTGCGGACGTCAGGTCGAACTGCACCTGCTCACCAATGCGGACCCGTCCGTGGACACCCTCAGGCGGACCTGGACCCTGCGGATGGACAGCACCGGACGCAACGTACCGGTCGGGCTGGTGGCCCGCGGATCGCTGCTGTCCCTGTACGTGGACGGGCGCCGGCTGGGCACCGCCACCATCGCCGAGATCCCGTCCGGCGATCTGGACGTGGGCGCCTTCACCGGTGACGGTTCCACGGCTTCGATGGCGTTCTCACAGCTCAGGGTGTGGCACCCGGCATCCTGACCGCGGTGCAGGCCGGCTGCGGCGGGGGCCACGCCGGAGTGGGATCGGGCACAACGGACTCATTTTGTTAGCTAACGAAACCACTTCTGCGGGAGAATGTGTCCCGGAGGCGAGGTGGTGCGCAGGTGAGCGGACAGGACGGGCCGACAGCCGGCACCACGCCCAGCGGCATGTTCCGTTCCCTGCGCACCCGCAACTACCGTCTGTTCGCCGCCGGCCAGGTCGTCTCCAACACCGGCACCTGGATGCAGCGCATCGCCCAGGACTGGCTGGTACTCAGCCTCACGAACAGCCCCACCGCGGTCGGCATCACCACCGCCATGCAGTTCCTGCCGATGCTGCTGTTCGGTCTCTGGGGCGGGGTGATCGCCGACCGCTACCCCAAGCGCAGGCTGCTGCTGGTCACCCAGACGTCGATGGGGCTGCTCGCCGGGGCGCTCGCGGTGCTGACCCTGACCGGCACCGTACGGGTCGGGCACGTGTACCTGATCGCGTTCCTGCTGGGCGTGGCCACCGTGGTGGACAATCCGACCCGGCAGGCGTTCGCGATGGAGATGGTCGGCGAGCGGGACCTGCGCAACGCGGTCAGCCTCAACGCGGCGATCTTCCAGTCCGCCCGGCTGGTCGGCCCGGCCGTGTCCGGCCTGCTGATCAACGCGGTCGGCGCCGGCTGGGCGTTCGGGGTCAACGCGCTCAGCTACGTCGGGGTGCTGTGCGGCCTGGCCCTGATGCGGGAGTCCGAACTGTTCTCCGCGACCCGGGTCGCCCGGGCCCGCGGTCAGCTACGGGACGGGCTGCGCTACATCGCCGGTCGGCCCGCACTGATCTGGCCCATCGTGCTCGTCGCGTTCATCGGTACGTTCGGCTACAACTGGCCGATCGTGTTGTCCGCGTTCGCCCGCAACACCTTTCGTCAGGGCGCCGGCACGTACGGGCTGCTCAACACCGTCATCGCGGTCGGCTCGCTGATCGGTGCGCTGCTCGCCGCGCGGCGTACCCGGGCCCGGCTACGGATGCTGGTGGCCACGGCGCTGGCGTTCGGTCTGCTGGAGACGCTCGCCGCGCCGATCCCCTGGTTCTGGCTGTTCTGCCCGGTCCTGCTGGTGGTCGGCCTGGTCGGGATGACGTTCAACAACACCGCCAACACCACCGTGCAGCTGGCCAGCGCGCCGGAGATGCGCGGCCGGGTGATGGGTGTCTACATGCTGGTCTTCACCGGCGGCACACCGATCGGCGGCCCGCTGATCGGCTGGGTCACCGAGACGTACGGGGCGCGCATCGGCCTGTTCGCCGGTGGTGCGGTCTCCGCCCTGGCCGCCGGGGTGGTCGCGCTGGTACTGGTCCGGATCCGGTACCGGACGCTGCCGGCCGCCGCCCGTACGGTCCTGGCGTCGGTCACCCGGCAGCGGTCCGAGGCCACCCCACCGGCCCGGTAGAAGCCCTGCGCCCATGCCGGCCCATGGCGGGTCAGCGTTCGTCCAGTTCCCGGCCGTCCGGCGGGTCCGCGCCCGGCCGGGAACAGGTGATCGCCGCCGCCCGCAGCGCCCGTTCCAGCACCTCGGCCGCGGTCTGTTCGGGCAGCCCGGCAAGCCGCGCCGGGGTGAGCATGTGATGCCGGTGCAGGCCGTCCAGCAGCGCGGCGGTGCACGCGTCGCCGGCGCCGACCGTGTCCACCACCCGTACCGGCGCCGCCGGGAGACGCTGCTGGAACCGTTCGGTGGCCAGGTACGCGCCCCGTGCGCCGTCGGTGACCACCACCAGGTGCGGACCGTCGGCGAGCCACCGGGCGGCAACCTCCTCGACGGGTTCACCGGGATGCAGCCAGGCCAGGTCCTCTGCGCTCACCTTCACCACATGGGAGAGCGCCACGAACTGCGCCACCCGGTGGCGGGCCGCGGTGCGTGGGCCGTGCAGTACCGGACGGCAGTTCGGGTCGTACGAGACGACCATGTGGTCGCGGACCCGGCCGAGCAGCTCGGCCAGTACCTCGCCGCCGGGTGCGAGGGTGGCCAGCGAACCGGTGTGCACCGCCGTGGTGCCCGGATAGGTGGTCAGCCGGGTCGGATCCCAGCGCAGGTCGAACTCGTACTCGGCGGCGCCGTCGGCGCCCACCCGGGCCGTCGCGGTGGCTGTCGGGGAATCGGTGACCAGGCTGCCGGTCAGGCGTACGCCGCCGTGGGTGAGGTGCGACTCGATCCGTTCACCCCGCTCGTCCCGGCCGAACTGGGTGACCAGACCGACCGGGTTGCCGAGCCGGGACAGGCCCAGCGCCACATTGGCTGGTGACCCACCGACATGCTCGACCGGTTCGGTCCCGCCGGGCCGGTACACCACATCCATCAACGACTCGCCGATCACTGTGAACACGCCTGTGATGGTGCCACCAGTGGCAGGGATGGCAGTGTCCCGTCACTCTACGGTGATCCGCTGGGCGATCAGCCTGCCCCGCACCGGGCCGGCCATCACCCAGATCCGTTGCCCGCCGTGCAGATCATCGATGGTGGTGGCGCCGATTATCACCGTGGCGGAGTCGAAGAACACCGTCAGCCGTCCGCCGTCGACCGTACGCAACGTGATCGCCGAGCCCATGATGGTGGCGATGACACCCTCGGCCGGGCAGGTGGCCGTCGTACCGCCGCGCTCACCGGGGTCGTAGTAGTACGGCTCGCAGTGCCAGATCATCGACGGCGCGGCGTTCTCCGGTACCGCCTCCACGCTGGGACTGGGTGCCGGTGTCGGGTCCAGCGCAAGGGAATGCTGGACCGCCATGCCGCCGGCGAAGCCGACCGCGATCAGGCCGAGTCCGGCCAGTACGATCCGGCGTCGCATCCCCGGCCGCTGTCGTGGCGGCCCGCCCTGATTGTCGGGAGTGGACAGTTCGGCCCCGGTGACGTCGACGGCCGGCCGCTGGCCCAGTTCGATCATCTCGGACTCCACCGGCCCTGATGTCAGCTTCCCGGTGTTGCCGACGTCTGCCGGAGAACGGGCCGCCGGTGCGCTGTCCTCCGGCGCCGGGCCGGCCGGAACCCCGTCGTCCCACCAAGAATCCCGTCCATCTGCCACGCCCGCCCCCTTCCGCCCGGACATCCGCCGTCCGCGCCCACCGGGGTATTCGGTGGGCTGCTGCCGGTGGATGTACGGAAGTTCCGGTTCAGCCGCGCCTGTCGGAGCATTCGTGGCCAGGCATCGGCTGGGAACAGGACCGCGCCGTACGCCTCCAGTCTCCCACCCGGCGGGGGTGTCGGCCCTGGCCCTGGCATGGCCTCCCCGAACGGGGTGCCGGTCTGTCCGCCGCATCCCGATGAGGCCGGTACGGGCACCGCCGGTATCCCCTGCCCGCCTGGGCCGGTCGGTCGGCGATAACCCCTGGCGATCCCCGGGTACGGCGATCACACTGGTCCGGTTGCCCTCTCCCCGACGACGGGCCGGCGCCCGATCATCAGCGACGCGAACCATGAGGACGTGACAGCCGTGCAGGACAGGCCGGAACTGCTGGACGTCGCCCGCAGGGCGTACGACTGGATCGACTCGGTGGCGGTCGAGGCGGACGGCGGGCTCGGCTGGCTCGAGACAAGGGAACGGGTCGACGACCTGTACGCCGGTACGGCCGGGATCCTGCTCGGCTGCGCGGAAGCGACCGCGGCCGGACTCGACCCGGTACGGGCCGCCGCCGGTGCCCGCGGTCGGCTGCTGCACCTGGCCCGGCACGACCCGGAGACCTCGACGATGCCCGACGACGGCGTGTTCACCGGCTGGGCCGGTGTCGCGACAGCGTTGCGCAGTTGGGCGTCGGTCGCGGGAGACGCCGAAGCCGCCGACGGCGCGGACCTGGTGACGGCGCAGCTCGCGGAGCGCATCCTGGCCACGCCACCGGACCGGTCCCGGTACACCGACGTGATCTCCGGTGCTGCGGGCATCCTGCTGACACTGCTCGACGACCCTTCGGACGTCGCGGTACGCGCCGCGAACGTGCTGGCCGACCATCTGGTGGGGATGGCTGAACCCACCGCGGAGGGGCCGCAGTGGCGGATGGTCGCCGACCAGGAATCCTTGATGCCCGGGTTCTCCCACGGCACCGCGGGTGTCGCGTACGCGCTGGCCGCAGCCGGCCGTACCCTGCACCGCAGTGACCTGCTGGACATGGCGATCCGCGGTGCGGACACGCTTCTCGCCGTCGGCGACCGGTCCGACGGCTGGGTGTTGCCGCCCGTGATGCCGGTACGGCCGGACGATTCAGCGCACTACGGCTGGTGCCACGGGCCCACCGGCACCGTACGGCTGTTCGTACTGCTGCACGGGATCGAACCGCAGCCGCGCTGGCAGCATGCCGTCGACGCCTGCGTCAAGGCACTACGGGACAGTCGGCTGCCGCTCCGGCTGTACCCCGGCTACTGGGACAACGTCGCCCGGTGCTGCGGCACGGCCGGTGTCGGGCAACTGCTGTTGGACCGCTACCAGGCGACCGGCGACACTGCCCTGCTCGACTGGGCCGGCACCCTCGCCGCCGACGTGGTGGACCGCGCCGTGGCCAGCCCGTACGGCATCACCTGGTCCAACACCGAGCACACGGTGAGCCCGCCGGACCTTGCCCCGGAACCGGGCTTCATGCAGGGCGCGGCCGGCATTGCGGGTTGGCTGGCCCGGCTCCACACCCTGCGCACCGAGCCCACCGCAGCCAGGCCCGCCCCGCTGTGGCTCTGAGTCCTCGCCGTCGTCCAGCCGCTCACGGCCGGGCGTAACCGGTTGGGCGGGGGGTCAGGCCAACAGGTACGATGTCGGCGAGCACACGGTCAGGTAGCTCAGTTGGTACGAGCGTCCGCCTGAAAAGCGGAAGGTCGCCGGTTCGACCCCGGCCCTGACCACCACCCAGGACCAGGCATAACGCCTGGTCCTTCCGCTTTTTCGCTCCGGCCCGGAGCGGGATCGTCCGGGGAGGCGGACAGCTCAGTCGCCGACGATCTTGCTCCACAGATAATCCGAGGGTTTGTGGGATTGTGGTCGCCAGAGCGACCACAATCCCACAAACTCCCGGCCTTTCTACTCTGCTGAGTCACCCGGCTCGAGTTGCCGCTGATCGCAGTGACCGCGCCGCAGTCACGGTGCCGCAGTCACGGTGCCGCAGTCACCGTGCCGCGCACCCGGTGGCACGCTATGTCCATTCGATGTTCCGAACCGACTTCGTGGCAACCATGATGATGTCGACGAGCCACAGGATCCCGAACAGTCCAAGCGTGAACAATTTGAGGATTCCCTTACCTGGTTGGCCGAGGTAGAAACTGTCGATTCCCAACCAGCCGAGGAGGATCGACAGAGTCAACGCCGCCTGCCAGTTGCGCCTAAGGACGCCCGCACCGGCCGCCATGGTCTGCTGCTGGTTGACGTTCTGACTCACGACCACCCGCACCTGCGGCGGCGCCGTCGACGGCTCGGATTCCTCCTGCTGCGGCGTGACACTCTGGGACCGGGTCTCCGGCGGCGCGGACGGCGTCGGCCTGCCGGTCGGAGGGGGCGCCAGATCGGCGGTGCGGTTCTGCTGAGTGGCCAAGGGGTGCGGCGACTCTGCCTTCGTCACGTCTCTGGTCCGATCGGCTGCTTGCACTTCCTTATCCCGGACATTCGAGCCTTTCGGGTCGGCCATGTCCGTCACCCCCGATACGAATAACCACGGGTTGATCCCACATCATAGACTAATCCCGTAGTCACGCACCGTGACCTGGCCGACCAGCCCACGGGGATGGGTCGAACAGCCCCGGAACGGTCACGAATATGCGGGTTGCCATCGGTCAACGGGCATGACGAGGACGCGACCGTGCCGTTCACGGTCGCCGCGTCAGCACCGCCAGCCCCCATGCGCCTGATCCATGTGGGCCTTGGGGCAGATCCATCCGGCCACGGTCAGGACACGTACCACAGGATGCCGACCCGGCGCCGCGTGCAGCATTGTGCTGGCGGGTCAACTACCTGTCCGGCTGCGTGGCGGCGGTGAGATCGGCTTCGATCTGGCCGGTCATCTTCTGGAACTCCGCAGGCAGATCGACCCCGTACCGGTCGGCCAACACCAGCACCGACCAGAGACAGTCCGCGAGTTCGTGCCCGAGCTTGGCTTCCGCGTCCTCGATGTGCCGCCGCCCGTCCACCGCCATCACCAACTTGGCCAGATCCCCCACATCCCCGACGAACCCGAGAGCGAGGTCACCCGTACTCCACGCCCCACGCCCAGCCTCGATGTTGTGCCGGTCATAGAGCTTCGCTATGGCCACAGCCCGTTCCCGCAACGAGTCAAGATCCATAACCCCGACCCTAATGACCAGAGCCCAACGTGGTGGAGACACAACTTGCCTGCAGGGTCTACGTTTCCCGGATGGAGATCATGCCCTTCGACGTCACCGCGGGTAGAGCAGTCGAGAAATTCGGCAGCGTCGGTATGCACGCCCAGGCCCTCATCCGTAGCGACAAGGTCAATGTCACAGTCCTGCACGTCGCAGCCGGCGGCGAGATCGGCCGCCACCCCGCCACAGTCGACCAACTACTACTCATCACCGCCGGCCACGGCTCAGTCCAGTCCGGCGACAACACCTGGCAGGACATCCACACCGGCCAAGCAGTCCTGTGGCACGCCGGCGAACACCACACCACAAGAGCCGTCGAGGCCATCACCGCCATCGCCATCGAGATGCCAGACCTCCCCCTGGCTCCCCAACACCAAACCTGACCCCGGCCGCCGGCGAAGCCCGGCGCCAGACCCGCCCTGTGGTACTGGCCTCTGTAAGGCCGCCGGCGAAGCCCGGCGTGACGCTCGTCCTGTGGTACTGAACCCTGTATGGCCGCCGGCGAAGCCCGGCGCCAGGTTGGCCCTGTGGCACTGCACTTTGAAGAGCGCGCCGGCGAAGCCGGCCGCGCCCCGGGCACTACTCAGCGCGCCGGCGAAGCCGGCCGCGCGTCACAGAATGCGGGGGTGCCGGGGGCGGAGCCCGCCGGCGCGGGGTCTGGGGGCTGCGCCCCCAGGAAACAGAAAGCCGGGGCGGGTTCGCGCTTTCCGCGAACACACCCCGGCCATCCCGGCGGTCCCGACGGGACTTGAACCCGCGACCTCCGCCTTGACAGGGCGGCGAGCACTCCAACTGCTCCACGGGACCTGGTCCGGAAACCCGGTCGTACCCCCAACGGGATTCGAACCCGTGCTACCGCCTTGAAAGGGCGGCGTCCTGGGCCACTAGACGATGGGGGCGTTGTGTCGTGTTGCTGTCCCATAATGACAGAGCCATCATCGCACATCGCAACCCGGGTCCAACGCCGCCGCCGGCCAGCCGTCGGAAGCGTGCCAAGCATACGTGACGGGTCGGCGAGGACAAAATCCGATACCCCCGACGTACGGCGCGGCCTGCGGCGGTATCGCTGGACGTACCGCTCGACGGGGTGCGGTCCGGCTCAGAGCCGGATGAGGTCGTACCGGTGGTGCAGGTAGGGCAGCAGGGTACGCAGTGCCGTACAGGTGTGACTCCGGTCGCCGCCGGCGTCGTGCATCAGCACGATGGCGCCGGGCCGGGTGTTGGCCTCCACGTTGCCGATGATGGCGCCGACGGGTGGCCGTCGCCAGTCGGACGGGTCGACGGACCAGTGCAGTGGCGCCATGCCGAGGGAGCGGGCCTGCGCGACGATCCGGCGGGACCAGTTTCCGCCGGGCTGCCGGTAGTAGCGGATCGGTGCGCCGGGTGCGGCCCGGTGGATCGCGTTGCTGGTGCTGGTCATCTCGGCTCGGATGCGTCGGGTGGACTTCTGGTAGAGAAACTCGTCGTGGTCCCAGGAGTGGTTGCAGAGTGAGTTTCCCTGGGCCACGATCCGGGCGACGAGTTTCGGATGCGCCCGTACCTCTTCTCCGATCAGGCAGAACGTCGCGTGCAGGTGGTAGCGGGCGAGCAGCGCGAGCACGGTCGGTGTCCACCGCGGGTCGGGGCCGTCGTCGAAGGTGAGTGCGACGGCCCGGGTGCCGGTGGATTTCAGCGAGTGGGACGGCCCGGTTCCGTAGCCCGGCGCCCGGGCCTCCGTGGCGAGGACCTGCAGCGCGGTGGGTGACGGGCTGGGCGTGGGGCTGGCTGTGCGGGTCGCGGCGTGCGGCCGGCCGGGCTGCCCGGCCGGCTTGTCGCGGTATGCGCCGAGCTGTGCCGATCCGGCGGCGCAGGAGCCGGATATCAGCAATGTGGCCACGATGGCTACCGTGAGCTGCCGTCGTGACATGTACTGCACTCCTGTCCGATTTACTGACCGTGAGGGTCAGCCTAATCGGACAGGGCAAATCGCCTAGACAATCTTTGGCGTGCAGTTATCGTGCGATATCAGACTATGCGCGTCAGCGCCGGCCGACCGCAGCGCCGGCCAGCCGGACAACGTCCGACAGCCACGGGGTGTACGCCTCCGGGGTGGTCTGCATGTCGTCGACGAGTTCGTCGAGCGGCACCCAGCGCCACGCGGCGACCTCGGCCGGGTCCGGCTGCGGCGTCGCCGCGGTGACGTGGCCGATCAGTACGTGGTCGTGCTCGTCCTCGACCCGGCCGGTCGCGGCGTCCTCCGCCCGGTAGTCGAACTCTCCGACCTCGCGGAGTTCGACGTCGGCGATACCCATCTCCTCGACGAGCCGCCGGCCGGCCTCCGGGGCCAACGAGCCGCCCGGGGTCGGGTGCCCGCAGCAGGTGTTCGACCAGCGCAGCGGGAACCGGGTCTTGACCCCGGCACGCTGCTGTAGGAGTACCCCGTCGGGCCCGGTGAGCAGTACCGAGTAGGCCCGGTGGTGCCGGCCGGGCAGGGTGTGCGCCTCGGCGACGCTGCACTCACCGATCGGTTGGCCGGAGTCGTCCACCAGTTCGACGGGATGTTCTTCCCGGTTCACGTCCATGTTCGCTCCTGACTCTTGCGCGCCGACCGGCACGGTGGGTGGCCCGTACCGCAACGTCCCGGTCGGCCACAGATCTTTGCGAGGCTACCGGGCGGTCCGTCTCATTCCTGACAAACAAGGGACAATGTGCCGCCCTTTCGACCCGGGTTGCCCGGGATCGGCACCGGCCGCCACGGCAACGCGCAGAATGGAACCACCTGCGACGATGGACGACGACAAGGCGGTGCGGGGCGTGCGTGAAGCGGTCAGCCTACCCAGCGTGGACCTGCTGTCGGACTCCTATGCGCGGTGCCGTGAGCTGCACCGCAGGCACGGTCGTACCTACTACCTGGCCACCGCGCTGCTGCCGGCGTGGAAACGGCGGCACGTGTCCGCGCTGTACGGGTTCACCCGCCATGCCGACGACATCGTGGACGACGTCGACGACCCGGCCGGGGACCGAGCCGCGGCACTGACCTCGTTCGCGGACCGCTTCACCGCCGGTCTGGCCGGTGCGCCGTACGACGACCCGATCCTGCCCGCCGTACTGCACACCATCCGGGTGTTCGGGCTGGACATCGCCGACTTCCGGATCTTCCTGCGCAGCATGGAGATGGACCTGACGGTCACCGGCTACCGCAGCTACGCCGACCTGGAGTACTACATGGAAGGCTCGGCGGCGGTGATCGGCACACTGATGCTGCCGATCCTGGGCACCGCGGGCGGCCCGGCGAGGCTGGCCGCCGCCCGCGAACCGGCCCGCCAGCTCGGGTTCGCCTTCCAGTTGACCAACTTCATCCGGGACGTGGCCGAAGACCTCGCCCGCGACCGGGTGTACCTGCCGGCCGAGGACCTGGACCGGTTCGGGGTGACCCGCACCGACCTGGCCGCGCCGGTCGCCGGCCCGGCGGTACGCGACCTGATCCGGTACGAGGTGGCCCGCGCCCGGGAGCTCTACCGCGCCGCCCGCCCCGGCATCGAACTGCTGTCCGGCCCGGCACGCCCCGCGATCCGCGCCGCGTACACGCTCTACCAGGGCATTCTCGACGAGGTGGAACGCGCCGACTTCGACGTACTGCGGGGTCGCGCGACGGTGCCCAACCGCCGCCGTGCCACCGTCGCCGCCCGGGAACTGGCCCGGTTGCTGACCGGATCGAGGTCCGCGGCATGACCGGCACGGCACCCGGGGACACCCGTACCGGCCCGGACGGTACCGGTTCCGAGGATGCCGCCGGTGCGGATGCCGCCCTCGCCGATGCCGGCTGGGACGGCACCGGCCCGGAGGGTGGCAGGCAGGAGTCGCCGCGCAGGAAGACGGGTACGGGAGACGGTATGCAGACGTTCAGCGCCGAGCAGCACCTCGACCATCCGGTGGACGAGGTGTTCGAATGGCACCGCCGACCCGGCGCGCTCCGCAGGCTGATGCCGCCGTGGGAGCCGGTCACCGTCGCGCAGGAGGCGCCGGACCTCACCGAAGGTTCCGAGGCGACCATGCAACTGGCCGGTCCGGCCATCATCAGCCCACGCTGGGTGGCGCGGCACACCGGCTACCGACCGCCGCACGAGTTCACCGACGTGCAGGTCTCCGGGCCGTTCGCGCAATGGATCCAGCGGCACCAGTTCGAGTCCACCGCCGACGGTGGCACCCTGCTGCGCGACCACGTCCAGTACGAGCTGCCGTTCGGCGTGGCCGGTCGGCTCGCCGCACCGCTGGTCGAGTCGCGACTGCGGCGGATGTTCGCCTACCGGCACCGCCAGCTCGCCGACGACCTGGCCGCGCATGCCACGGCCGGCACCAAGCGGCTCACCGTGGTGGTGTCGGGGGCGAGCGGCCTGATCGGCAGCACCCTCACCGCGTTCCTCACCTCCGGCGGCCACCGGGTGATACGGCTGGTACGCCGGCCGCCCCGGATACCCGACGAGTCCCGGTGGGATCCCGAACGCGGTTCCATCGAGGCCGACGTGATCCGCGGCGCCGACGCCGTGGTCAACCTGGCCGGCGTACCGATCAGCGGGCGGTGGTCACCGCGGCGCAAGCAGCAGATCCAGCGCAGCCGGGTGGCCGGTACCCAACTGATCGCGCACACCCTGGCCAACCTGCGGGCCCAGGACCTGGGACCGACCGTACTGGTCAGCGGCTCGGCGGTCGGCTACTACGGGTGGGCGCGGGCCGATGAACTGCTGGACGAGGACGCCGGTCCCGGCAACGACTTCCTGGCCGAGGTGTGCCGGGAATGGGAGGCCGCCACCAGCCCGGCACGGGAGGCCGGGGTACGCGTGGTCAACCTGCGTACCGGCATCGTCCAGTCACCGAACGGCGGTGCGCTGAAGCTGCAACTGCCGCTGTTCCGGGCCGGGCTGGGCGGTCGGCTCGGCACCGGCGACCAGTGGCAGTCCTGGGTCTCGATCGACGACATCGTCGGCATCATCCACTTCGCGCTGACCCGGGACCAGATCCACGGCCCGGTCAACGCCGTCGCGCCGACGCCGGTCACCAACGCTGGCTTCACCCGCACCCTCGGTGCCGTACTGCGCCGCCCGACGGTGGTGCCGACGCCGTCGTTCGGTCCCCGGCTGCTGCTCGGCGAGGAGGGCGCCCGCACCACCGCACTGGCCAGCCAACGGGTGCGGTGCGGCGTACTGGAACACAACGGCTACCGGTTCCGCCAGCCCGACCTGGAGACCTGCCTGCGGCACCTGCTCGGCCGCTGACCGTACCCCCGTGGTTCCGGCCCACGCAGCGTGCCGGCGGGCACGTAGCCTGCCGGGGTGGGAACTGTGCTGTCAGTCAATGTGGGCCGGGCGGTGCCGAGTGAGCACACCGACGTGGGGACGACCGGCATCGACAAGATGCCGGTGCCCGGGCCGGTGGCGGTACGGGCGCCGGGCCCGCGGGGGGTCGGTGGCAGCGGGCTGGTCGGGGACCGGATCTGCGACGGCCGCCACCACGGTGGCGACGACCAGGCGGTGTACGCGTACGCCCGGCAGGACCTGGACGACTGGGCCACCGAACTGGGCCGACCGTTGCGGGACGGGTGTTTCGGCGAGAACCTGACGACCGCCGGGCTGGACGTGACCGGCGCGGTGATCGGTGAGCGCTGGCAGGTCGGTACGGAACTGGTGCTGGAGGTGTGCTCGGTGCGCATCCCGTGCCGTACGTTCGCCGGGTGGCTGGGCGAGACCGGCTGGGTACGTCGGTTCACCGAGCGGGCTGCTCCCGGCGCCTACCTGCGTGTCGTCACCCCAGGTGAGGTACGGGCCGGGGATCCGGTGGTGATCCGGGGCCGCCCCGAGCACGGGGTCACCGTCGGCGTGGTGTTCCGGGCGCTGACCCGGGAACCGGAGCTGCTGCCCCGGTTGCTGGCGGCACCGGCACTCGCCCAGGAGCACCGGGACGCTGTGCAACGCCGGATGGCTTCCGGCGCCTGAGATCCGCTTTCGGGTCGGGGCCGCGGTGCGGTCGGGGCTGCGGCGTGGTCGGGCTCAGCGCGGTCGGGGCTGTCAGCGCGGTCGGGCTTCAGCGCGGCGACCACGTCGGCCGCCGGTACGGCCCGGGCCAGGGAATGTGCCTGCCCCGCCCACATCGCCATGCCGTCCGGATCGCCGGCGGCAGCGGCGGCGGCGCGTAGCGGCCGGGTCAGTTGGTGCACCTGCGGGTAGCTGGCCGGGGCGTACGGGCCGTGCTCCCGGATGAAACCGTTGGCCAGTGCGCGGGCGGGCCGACCGGTGAAGGCACAGGTCAGTTCGGTGTTCGCGAACTCGGACGAGACCAGAGCATCCTGATGGGTGCTGTTGGTGCCGGACTCCGGGCAGCGCAGGAACGCGGTTCCCGCGCTGGCCGCGATCGCGCCGGCCGCCAGCACCGCGCGTACCCCGGCGGCGTCGGCGATCCCGCCGGCCGCGACGATGCGAAGGTCGCTGACGGATCTGACCAGCCGGATCAGGCTCAGTACGCCGAACTGTTCGCCGCCCAGCCAGCCGCCGCGGTGCCCGCCCGCCTCGACCCCCTGGGCGACCACGAAGTCGGCGCCGGCCCGTTCGGCCTCGACCGCCTCGTGCGGCGAGGTGACGGTGACCCCGACCTCGCTGCCGGACTCCTGCAGGGCGAGTACGTCCTCGGTCGCCGGGCAGCCGAAGGTGAACGTCACGACCGGTACGCCGACCGCGACGAGCAGGTCGAGCTTCGCCTCGTACTCGTCGTCGGTCCAGTACGGATCGCCGAGTTCGGCGTCGAACTTGCGGGCCGTCGGGAGCAACCGCTCGCTGTACGCGGTCAGCGCGACCGGATCGCTGCGGTCGACACCCGGTACGAAGACGTTCACACCGAACGGCACCCCGGACTCCCGGACCACGGCGATCTGTTCGGCCAGCCGGTCGGGACGTACGTAGCCGGCCGCCAGGAAACCCAGCGCGCCGGCCGCGCCGACGGCGGTGACCAGCTCGGATGTGGCTGCGCCGCCGGCCATGGGGGCCTGTACGACGTGCCCGGGAAAGTTCTTCAGGCCCATTCCTCCTGAATACCAGCAGCGGCCCGCACCCATCGGCGAACCGCGAGTGACCTGGACCACGCCACCGACCGTCCCGCCGGCTGCCCATCTCCCCGCCCCTTTGCGCATTTTCCCCGAATAGACGATAGGTCCGTTTGTCGGAGCGGACTTTCGGGGAAAATGACCCTCAGCGCGCCTCTCAGGGTGCATTTTCCCCGAAAGTCCAGTACGCAAATCGGACCTTGCGGCATATTCGGGGAAAATGCGCAAAGGGCGGGGGAGCTGGCGCGGGGCCGGGGACCAGGCACAATCTGCAGACATGCTGCACATCCGGGTGATCACCCCGGTCGACCTGACCGACCAGGTGACCGAGATCGTCGACGACTGCGAAGGGGCCACCAATCTGGTCGTACTGGCCGGTGCGGCCCGCTCGCCGGCCGGTGACCTGGTCCAGTTCGACATGGCCCGCGAGGCGGTGGACGAGATGCTCACCCGGCTACGGGAGCTGGGTCTGGACCGGTCCGGCTCGATCACCGTCGAGGACCTCGACCTGTCCATCTCGGTCGGCGCCACGGTCGCCGAGGAGGCAGCACCCGGGTACGACGAGGATGCGGTGCTGTGGGACGAACTGGACGCCCGTACCACCGCGGACTCGCGGCTCAGCTGGGCGTTCCTGGTGTTCCTCATCCTGGCCACCCAGATCGCCGGCGTGGGCGCGCTGCTGGATGAGCCGATCCTGATCGTCGGCGCCATGGTGCTCGGCCCGGAATTCGGTGCGGTTGCAGCGATCTGCTTCGGGTTGGTACGACGCGACCCGGCGCGGATCGCGCTGGCCGTCCGTACCATCGTGGTCGGCTTCGCGGTGGCGATCGCGGTGACCGCGGCGTGTGCCGAGGTGGCCCGGATGCTGGGCTGGATCCAACCGTCCATGTTGGAGCACCGGACCATGACGACGTTCATCGTGGAGCCGGACAAGTGGTCGTTCATCGTCGCATTGATGGCCGGTGCCGCCGGGATCCTGTCCATGACGGCGGGAAAGTCCTCCGCCCTGGTGGGTGTCTTCATCTCGGTGACCACGGTGCCGGCGGCCGGGAACATCGCCGTCGCCGCGGCGGTCGGTCTCTGGGGCGAGGTGGGCGGTTCGTTGATCCAGCTGGGTGTGAACCTGGCCGGCATGCTGATCGCCGGGGTGGTCACGCTGGCGGCACAGCGGTTGCTCGTCACCCGCTACGGGGTCCGGCTGCCGAGGGTTCGTACGCCGAGGTAGGCGAGAGGACGCCCCGGCGGCGGTCGCCCGGGTAGAGTGTCGGTCCGGTCCACAATCGGTGCACAGTGGACGGTCCGTACCGAGTGGGAGGTATACCGATGGTGACGGTCGCCGTGGCCCAGTTCTCCGCGGGTACCGACAAGTCGGCGAACGTCGACACGATGGCGGCGTTGCTGGCCGATGCCGTCGCCCGTAACGCGCGGCTGGTGGTGTTCCCGGAGTACTCGATGTACGCGACCCGCAGCCTGGACGCCGGCGTACTCGATTCCGCCGAACCGCTGGACGGCCCGTTCGTCTCCCGGATCGCCGCACTGGCCGCCGAGCATTCGGTGTCGGTGCTGTTCGGTGTGAACGAGCGGCTGGCAGACGACAAGCGGGTGTCCAACACGCTGCTGCTGGTCGGCCCGGACGGCACCGTACGCGGTAGCTACCGCAAGGTGCACCTGTTCGACGCGTTCGGTTTCGTCGAATCCGACTGGGTACGCCCCGGCGAGCTCGACCAGTTGTTCACCTTCGACCTGGACGGCATCCGTTTCGGCGCGATGACCTGCTACGACCTCCGGTTCCCGGAACTGGCCCGGCAGCTGGTGGACGCCGGCGCACAGGCCCTGGTCGTACCGGCGCAGTGGGCGCCGGGTCCGCAGAAGGAGGACCACTGGCGGCTGCTGGCCCGGGCCCGCGCGGTGGAGAACACCGTCTACCTGCTCGCCGCCGACCAGTGCGGTCCGACCGGCGCGGGCAACAGCCTCATCGTGGACCCGATGGGCATCCCGGTCGCGGGGCTCGCCGAGGCCAGCGGTGTCGGCTGCGCCGAGATCGATCCGGACCGGATCACCGCCGTACGCGACCGGCTGCCCTCACTGCGGCACCGCCGTTACCGCGTCATCTCCTGAGACCTCGCCGGACGATCGCCCGTCGCACGCTGACGGCATATCGTCGGTGGCGATGACCGGGATGAGAACCACGGCGGCGGCGCACGGGGTGCTCCGTACGCTGTGGGCCGGGCTGGTGATGCTGGCGGTCGGCGCGGAGCCCCGGCGGCCCGGCCGGCGTCGGCAGTGGCCGCTGCTGGTCGCCGCGCTGCTCGCGCTGCTCTTCGCGCTCGGCTCGCTGGAGGACATACGCAGGTATGTCGGACCGTCGCCGCCGTTCGCGCCGCTGATCGCCCTGCTGATCACGCTTCCGGTGGTGCTGCTGGTCCGGTGGCCACTGATGGCCTGGCGCCTCGCCCTGCTCAGCACGCTGGCGTTGAACGTCGTGATGCACACCCCGTCGCTGCCCTGGCTGCCGCTGCAGATCGTGATCTACCTGGCCACCCTCGTCTCGATCGGGCTGCGTCGCCCACGGGTGGTTCTCGGGCTGGTCTGGGCGCTCAGCATGGTGCTGCTGTGGTTGTTCGCGTACACGCCGGAGGACAACGGCAACGCCATCGGCGGCACCGTCGTGCTGACCCTGCTCACGCTCGCCTCCGGCGGCATCGGCGCGCTGCTGTCCGCCCGCCGTGAGTTGGCCGGGCAGACCCGGCGCACCCGGGACGAGCAGGCCCGCCGGACCCTGCTGGAGGAACGCGCCCGGATCGCCCGGGAACTGCACGACGTGGTTGCCCACCACATGTCGTTGATCGCGGTGCAGGCGGAGACCGCCCGGTACCGGCTGCCGGACCTGTCCGCCGACGTACAGGCCGAGTTCGGTTCGATCAGCGGCGCGTCCCGGGAGGCACTGGTGGAGATGCGTCGGCTGCTGGGGGTGCTGCGCAGCGAGCCGGCGCCGGCATCCGCCGCGGACGCCCCGACGGGTGATGCCGGCGGGCAGCCGGACCAGCCGGCGCGCACCCCGGAACTGGCCCCGCAGCCCGGCCTCGCCGACCTGGACGACCTGCTGGACCGGGTACGCCGGGCCGGTACCGAGGTGACCCTGCGGCGCCGTGGTCGACCAGGTCCGGTGGCACCCGGGGTGGACCTGTCGGCGTACCGGGTGGTGCAGGAGTCGCTGTCGAACGCGCGACGGCACGCGCCGGGCACCGCCGTACTGGTGGAGGTCGAGTACGATCCCGACGCGGTCCGGGTGGTCGTCGGCAACGGTCCGCCGACCGGGGCGGCCGACGGTCCGACACCGGCCCCCGACCCGGGTACACCCGGGCACGGCCTGCTGGGCATGCGGGAGCGTGCCGCGATGCTCGGCGGCACGTTGACCGCCGGGCCCACCGCACGGGGTGGCTTCGAGGTGGTCGCGGTACTGCCCCGGCACACCGGTACGGGCGGGGCCGACACCGTACCGGTCACCGACAACGGGGAGGACCAGCGATGACGGGCAACGGGGCGACCACCACGGGTGCGTACCGGTGACCGGGACCAAGCTGTTGATCGCCGACGACCAGGCGATGGTCCGGCAGGGTTTCGGCGCGCTGCTCGCCGCCCAGCCCGACCTGCTCGTGGTGGGGGACGCCGCGGACGGCGCGGCGGCGGTACGTCGTACCCGTGAACTCGACCCCGACGTGGTGCTGATGGACGTACGGATGCCGGTGATGGACGGCCTGGAGGCGACCCGACGCATCCTCGCCGGGCGGCCCCCGACGGACCGGCACCGGCCGCGCATCCTGATGCTGACGACGTTCGACCTCGACGACTACGTCTACGAGGCGCTGCGCGCCGGGGCCAGCGGTTTCCTGCTCAAGGACGCGCCCGCCGACGACCTGATCCACGCGGTACGGGTGGTGGCCAGTGGCGATGCGCTGCTCGCCCCGTCGGTGACCCGGCGGCTGATCGAGGACTTCGCCCGCCGGCCCCGGTCCGACCGGCCGCGCCCGGCGGCGCTGGCCAGCCTGACCCCCCGGGAGACCGACGTACTGCGGCTGATCGCCCGCGGCCAGTCGAACACCGAGATCGCCGCGACCCTGGTGGTGGCCGAGCAGACCGTCAAGACGCACGTCGGCCGGATCCTGGCCAAGCTGGACCTGCGGGACCGCGCCCAGGCGGTGGTCTTCGCGTACGAGTCGGGCCTGATCACCCCGGGCGAATAGGCGGCCGGCTCAGATCGGCAGCCGGATCCGTACGGTGACGCCCGCACCGGGGCTGGTGTCCAGTTCGACGGTGCCGCCGTGCGCGGCGACGATCGCGCCGACGATGGCCAGCCCCAGCCCGGCGCCGCCACCGGAGCGGGCCCGGGCCGGATCCGCCCGGTAGAACCGTTCGAACGCGTGTGCGGCCTGCTGGCCGGTCAGGCCGGGACCCTCGTCGGACACCGTCAGCAGCGCGGCACGGCCGAAAGGGCTGTCCGCGACACCCATCCCCACCGAGATGGCGGTACCCGGTGGGGTGTGCTTGACGGCATTGCTGATCAGGTTCGACACCACCTGCCGGAGTCGTTCGGCGTCGCCGGTCACCTCGATCGGGCCGGCCTCGCTGTGACCCGTACCGTCGCCGCCGGGCAGCGCCACAAGCTGCACCGGATGGTCGGTGGCCAGGGTCTGATTGTCCAGCACCACGTCGGCGACCAGGCTGGTCAGGTCGACCCGGTCGCGGGCCAGCGGGCGGCGCTGGTCCAGATGGGCCAGCAGCAGCAGATCGTCCACCAGGCCACCCATCCGCCGGGCCTGGTCCTCGATCCGGCCGACGATCCGGTCGGCCTCCCCGGCGGACATCGCCGACCGCTGCTGGCGGTACAGCTCCGCGTACCCGCGGATCGTGGTGATCGGGGTGCGTAGCTCGTGCGAGGCGTCCGCAGCGAACTGGCGCAGCTGAGCCTCGGACCGGCGGGCGGCGGCCTCGGAGGCGGCGCGGTCGGCCAGCGCGGCGGAGATCCGCGCCAGCATCCCGTTGACCGCGGTGCCCAACCGGCCGATCTCGGTACGGGTGCCCCGCTCCGGCACCCGGTGCCCCAGCTCGCCGTCGGCGATGCGCCGCGCGGTGCTCTCGATGGCGTGTACCGGGCGCAGGCTCAGCCGGATCAGCCAGTGGCAGGCGACGGCGAGCGCCGCCAGCGCGGCCAGCCCGGCGACGCCGTTGATCAGTTCCAGTTGCCGTACGGTCGAATCGACCTCGGCGAGGCTCTCGGTGACGATCAGATAGCCACCGTACGGCGCCCGTACCGGATGGATCACCATCAGCCAGCCGGACCGTCCGGTGCCGCCGATGGTGAACGGCCGGTCCAACGGCATCCGGTGTACGGCCGTGAGATCCGGCAGTTCGGGCCGGTCGGGCGCGATGGAGGCGTCGCTGCGTTCCAGCATCCTGCCGTCCGGCCCGATCAGGTACGCGCCGAAGGTGCTGGGCACCCCGTGCAGCGGCGGCGGGTCGGCCCGACCATCGTGGATCAGCGCGCGTTCGGCGCGTGGTGCCGCCAACCGGAGCTCGTCACCGGTCTTGTCCACCAGGTAGCTGCGCAGCAGTCTGCTGCCGGTGTACCCGGTGACCAGCAGGGTGATCATGGCCAGCAGTAGTACGCCGATGACCAGCCGCAGCCACAGCGGCACCCGTCGGTCGAGGTGCTGCAGAACGGCCGTGGCCCGCCCGGTACGCACCGGTCAGCCGCGCGGCGCCCGCAGCACGTAACCGAGGCCGCGCAGCGTGTGGATCAGTTTCGGGTCCATCGTGTCCACCTTCCGCCGGACGTAGGAAACATACAGCTCCACGACGTTGGTCTCGCCGGAGTAGTCGTACTGCCAGACATGGTTGCGGATCTGGGTCTTGGACATGACCCGGCCGGCGTTGAGCATCAGGTAGTGCAGCAGCCGGAACTCGGTCGCGGACAGGTGTACGGCCCGCCCGGCCCGCCACACCTCGTGACTGTCCTCGTCCAGCTCCAGATCGGCCACCTGGAGCCGGGCGCTGCCCGTCTCGGTGGGGTTTCTGCGGCGCAGTACCGCCCGGATCCGGGCGACGAGTTCCTCCAGGCTGAACGGCTTGGTCAGGTAGTCGTCGCCGAGGGCCAGACCGCGCAGCTTGTACTCGGTGTCGCCGCGGGCGGTCAGGAAGACCACGGCCGGCCGTTGACCAGCGGTGCCGAGCTGTTTGAGTACGTCGAATCCGTCCATGTCCGGCAGCATCACGTCCAGCACGATCAGGTTCGGCCGGATGCGGCCGGCGGCGCGTACGGCCTCGGTGCCGGTACTGGCCGTGGCGATGTCGTAGCCGGCGAACCGGAGGCTACGGGCCAGCAGCTCGCGGATGTCGCGTTCGTCCTCGACGATCAGGACCCGGTCGGTGACGGCCTGGGAAATCGGCGTACCGGTCACGGAACGGGATGCCCGACCGGGCGGCGGGGGACTGGCATGCGGGCCATCTTCCGGGCAGATGTAGCAGCACGCTGGACGGAATCTGAACGCTTCCTATGACCACCCTTCGGGTGCTGTGGGTGCCCGCTGGCTGTTGCGGCCCGGTGCGGCCGGGCCCGGAGGCGTCGGCGCGCCGACCTGACGGCTGGTCGGCGTTGGCACGGAAGGGGGAGATGTGCGCGGTCGCCGGCCACATATGGTGACGTCAACGTCAGCGAAGGACGGGGGCCGCCGCCAGGGCTGGCACCGGGAGGGTGGGGACGATGAGCGACGACGGATACGACACCACGGTCGATGTCGACGGCGACGGCAGCTACGACAGCCACTGGAGCGAGTCGGACGGCCACGGTGGGCACTACGTCTACTCGGACATGAACGGTGACGGCAAGGCCGACTTCATCGGGCACGACACCGACTCCAACGGCACCATCGACAACGCCGAGTACGACAACAACCACGACGGCTACTTCGAGCAGCACACCGGTGACAGCGACGGTGACGGCTGGCAGAACAACGAGGTGTCCGACAACAACAAGGACGGCACCGTCGACGAGAAGGGTGTCGACACCAACGAGGACGGTCACTTCGACCAGCGGGTGTACGACCACAACGAGGACGGCAAGACCGACGAGTACGTGGCCGACCGCAACCTCGACGGCAGCGACGACTTCGATGCCAAGGACACCAACTACAACGGCACCGTCGACGTCGAGTCCGGCGACACCAACTACGACGGCACCTTCGACACCACGCACTACACCAACAGCGAGGCCAACCCGTACGCCAGCTGAGTACGGCCACCGCCACCCGACGCCCCGGACCAGGTCCGGGGCGTCGGCGTGGGTCCATCGGTGATGCGCGACCGGCCGCCGGTCGGTGCGATGTGGACCGGCGTGCCGCCGGTCGGTGGGGCACCGCTCAGGCGCCGGCACGGAAGACCAGCCGGAACCGGCCGATCTGGATCTCGTCGTTGTCCTCCAGGGTGGCCGACTCGACCCGTTCCTGGTTGACGTAGGTGCCGTTCAGGCTGCCCAGGTCGGCGACGGTGAACCGGTCGCCGGTACGCCGCAGCTGGGCGTGCCGACGGGAGACCGTCACGTCGTCGAGCTGTACGTCGGAGTCCGGGTTGCGGCCGACGGTCACCGGCCCGGTGCCCAGCGGGTACCAGGTGCCCGCGTTCGGCCCCCGTACGGAGATGAGTACCGGTTCCCCTTCGTCGACCGGGCCGATCGAGCCGTCCCCGCTCTCGGTCCGCAGGGCGCTCAGATCCAGCCGCGACGTCTCGTCCAGACGCTGTCGTACGGTGTGTTGATCGAACCCTTCGCCGTTCGGTGGGACGGCGGCCCCCGGTGGACCGGCCCGAACCCTGGCATCTCTGCTCATCCGCACCCCTCGAGCACTCGTACGGCGACCGGTTCCGGCCCCCTGCGAACTATCCGTACCCAGCCTGGCAAAGATCTGTGACCTGATGCAACGGCCGAGTGGATGTTGCTGCCCGAATCTGACACGATGCGCCTTTTATCAACTCCGGAGAGTCGTGTGCGGGGCCGTTGGCGCCGTCCGGTACGCCGGTGCGCGGCACGTCGTCGCGGACCCGCCGACTTGAACCGTTGTGCCACTATCTGTGGTCGAGGCCCTACGATCCCGGAGCCGACCCGTCGAATGTGGTGCGATGTCGGATGTGGTGCGATGTGGTGGGGAGCGCTGTCCTACGGTGAACGACAACGGACCTGTCCGCCAGCTGTCCCCTCGTGCCTGGGCGTTGTGGTCCATTCCGCCGGCCGCCCGTGCCTACGTGCTGGTCATCGACGCCGCGGCGCTGGTCGCGGTGGTCGTCGCGGTGCTGACCCACACGCACCGACCCAGCCTCGCGCTGCTGCCGCTGCTGGTCTGCGCGGCGGTGTCGGTGGAGAGCGCCCGTCGGGTCGAACGGGTCCGCCGGTTCTCCGGTGACCTGCACAAGGACCTGCAGTCCGCCTGGTCGCTCGCGGCGGCGCTGATCCTGCCCGCCGGGGTGGCGGTGCTCGCCGCGGTCGCCATGTTCGCCTGGTGGCGGTTGCGCGCCGGCCGGTGCCGCGCCTTCACCTGGGTATTCAGCAGCAGCATGACGGTACTCGCCGTACTGGTCGCCGGATCGGTGTTCGGCGGGGTACGCGCCCTGTTCGGCACCGGTCCGGTACCGGCGGATCTGCGCCTGCCGCTCGCCGCGCTGGCCGCCGCGGTGGCGTACGAACTGGTCGACCTGCTGCTGTGCGGCGCGGCGATCCGCCTGATGGCGCCGGACGCCAGTTGGGCGGAGACGTTCGGCAACCGCACCACCGCCGCCACCGACGCCACCGCCCTGACCATCGGCGGCCTCGTCGCCGTCCTCGCCTTCACCGACCGGTGGGCCATCCTGCTCGCCGTACCTGCCGCGATGCTGCTGCAACGGGTGCTGCTGGTGGACCAGCTCGCGGTGGAGGCACGTACCGACACCAAGACCGGTCTGGCGACGGCCGGTTGGTGGCATGCCCGGACCGACGACGAGCTCGCCCGGGCCCGCAGCCGGCACAGCCGGTTGGCCGTGCTGGTCGCCGACCTGGACCATTTCAAGCAGATCAACGATGCGTACGGCCACCTGGTCGGTGACGAGGCGCTCCGGGCGGTCGCGGGCGTGGTCCGGGCCGGGATACGGGGACAGGACCTGTCCGGGCGGTTCGGCGGCGAGGAGTTCGTCGTGGCGCTGCCCGACACGGATGCCGCACGCGCCGTACTGGTCGCCGAACGGCTCCGGGAACGTGTCGCCGGGCTGCGGATCGCGAGTCGGCGCGACGATCCGACGGCCGAACGGGTGGCCGGGCTGACCGTGTCGATCGGCGTGGCGCTGTACCCCGATCACGCCGACACGCTGGACTCGTTGCTGCGGGCCGCGGACCGGGCGCTGTACGCGGCCAAGGCCACCGGGCGGAACCGGGTCGAACTGGCCTGCCACCCGGAAGTGGAGGAACCCGTCACCCGGGCCGGCTAGCGGACCGGGTGCTGCGTCATTCGATCAGCGCGGGCGGTGCCGGGCGGTCCTGCCAGACCAGATCGTCCTCGGTCAGCCAGGTGCGATGCTCCTCCGGCTCGTCGGGTCGGCGGCCGGTGCCGCTGGAGCCCAGCAGCGGGTCGCCGGTACGGGCCCGCGGCGGTTCCTCGACCGGTGCGGCAGGTCGCGGCGCCACCGGGGGTCGGCCGGCTGCGGCCAGCCCGGTGCCGGCCGCCATGCCGGGAACCACCGGTGCCGCCGTGGGATGTGTGCTGCCGGCGGCCGGCAGACTCGGGGGCGGTGTCAGACCGGACGCGGCCAGTCCGGGTCCGGCGGCGGCCGGGCCGACGGCACCGGCCAGTCCGGTGCCGGGCAGGTGCCCCACGGTCCCCGTGGTGCCGTGCCCCGGCTGGTCGAACCGCACCGGGTGGGCCGGTACGCCCGCAGTGCCGGACCCGGCCGCCGACCCGTCCGCCCCCACGGCCGGTACGGTGCCCGGCGTGGTGCCCGGTCCGGAGCGCGCGGTCGGCACGCCCCTGCCATCCGGGGTGTGCGGCATGTCCGCCGGTGCCGCCGGCAACTGCTGCGGCCACCAGTATTCGGCGTCGTTCTGCATCCGGCGGCCGAGCTGGTCCATCACCTGCGCGGCCCGGTCGGCGGCCCTCCTACGGGCAGCCAACGCCTGTACGAATCCCTGCGAGGAACCCACCATGCCGTCGGCGCCGATCGTGTCGGGGTTGAGGATGTTGCGGCCCGGCTCGGCCGGCATCTCGCGCTGCGCCGTCTCGATGTCCGCCGCCAGATAGTCCAGGCCGTTCCACAACTGGTGTGCGGTGTTGGAGGCCGACCCGGCGCATTCGGCGACCGCGGAGAGCCGACGCCGGAACTCCTCGGCCGCAGGCCCGGACCAGCGCCCGTGAATCACCGTCGCGTTCAGAGCGACACCGAGTTCACCGAGCGCCCGGTCGACCGCGTTCCACGCTGCGGCGTGGGTGTCCCGTACGGTCTGCGGGTCGGCACTGTCCAGCATCCGGCGCAGCTGCTCGTGGCGGTAGCCGTGGTAGCTGTGGCTGCGTACGCGTTTCATCGCTACCTCCGGTTCAGACGGCGTGTTTGTCGAGGTCGCTGCAGGTGGCGTGTTCCAGCGAGTCGTACCGGGCGGCGATGGTGGAGTTGCCGTCGCGCAACGCGGTCAGTGCGTCGTGCAGTTCACCGAGTCGTCCCAGCGTCTCGGCGGAGAGCTGGTCGTGCCAGGACATCGCGTCGGTGGCGTGCGGAAAGTCGCCCAGCGGTGGGGAACTCAGCCCGGCGACCCGCTGGATGGCCCTGACCAGATCGTCGACCCGGGCGTCGAGCGTACGTACGCTCTGCTTGACCGCCCCGGTGTCGACCTCCAGCTTCGCCCTGCCCATGCACCCTCCACGTCCACCTGACGCGCCGCCTCGACGGAGCTGTGCCTGAGCCAGCCACGCATGCTGCGACGGTCCGCGTTCGACCGGTGACCAAGACTATCGGTCGGGCACAACGCATCGCTGCCCTGATCTGCCACCGGGTGACCAGCTATCGGTGGTGCGTACGGTTCAGTTGCCGTCGCCGGACGGTCTGGGGGACGGTGAACCGCTGGCCGGCTGGTGGTCCGTGGCGGTGCGGCCCGCCGCGGCCCGGTCCAGTACCGGGCCGGTGGGCAGCAGCTCCAGCAGGTCCGCCGGAATCCGTACCGGGTCCACATCGCCGTAGCCGAGCGCCGTCAACGCCCCGTCGTCCGGTACGGGGTACCGGATCCCCTGGTCGGTGACCAGAAAGAGGCTGGTGGTGGGCACTCCCGGTACGGCCGCCGCCCGGACCAGCGCGCCGCCACCACCCGCCACGACCACCGTGGTCGCGCGCAACGTACCCAGTTCACCGGTGCCGTTCGACGAGTCGGCCGGGTCCCGGTCGGTCAGTCGCTGCGGCGCCTGCCGGTACAGTTCGACCGCGGTGCCGGAAAGCGCGCGGCCACCCTGGTACACCGCGCAGACCGCCGGACCGACCTCGTCGGCGACGTCGGCCAGCCGGGGACGTCGGGTCGGCGCACCCGCCGGATCGACCGTATGGTGCGACGCCCGGGTCGCCTGGTAGCCGGTCGGGCTCAACCGCCGTGGGGTGGCCCGTTCTCCATGGCCGAGCAGCAGATCGGCGGTGACCACCGAGATCGGGGCCAGGCCGTCGGACAGCAGCACCAGATATCCGCTGCCCCCACCGGCCGGCGCGGTCACCTGGTACACGTCGCCGACCGTTCCGGTACGCCCGGCGACCTTCGGGCCGTCCGTGCCGGCACCCTCGACCTTCGGCGCGACCAGGTCCGGGCCGGCCGGCAGCGCGTTCAGGAAGGCCGGCGCGACGGTGAGCACCGGATGGTTCGTCCAGCCCAGTGAGGCCAGCGCGGTACGGTCCGGGATCCGCAGCCGGTGGCCGTGCCAGACCAGCGCGATGCCGGCGTCCCCGGCGGAGACCAGCAGTCCGTCGTCGGCCAGTGCGCTCGCACCCACCGCGCGGGTGCCGACCAGTACGGTCACCATCGGATCGTGCGCCACTCCGGCCGGGTCCCGGGTCGCGCACACCGACCAGGGCAGTCCACGGAGCCGACCGGCATCGGGCAGCGTGTCGGGCGCGCCGGGGATGCCGACCGGACGTCCGCGCGGCACGCCGGCCAGCGAGTTGGTCGACACGGTGACTACCGTGACCTGCGCCCTGCGCAACCACAGTCGGGCCGAGACGTAGTTGAGTACCGGGTGCAGCCGACCGCCGGAGTAGACGTAGCGGGTTCCGGTGTCCTGTTCCACGATCAGTGCGCCGGGCTGCTGCCAGGAGGTGTCACCGCCGGGACGGACCAGACCGTAGATCGCGACACCGGCCAGTACCAGCGCACCGATCATCACGCTGGCGAACGTGGTCAGCGCCGCGCGGCGCAGTGGCTGGTCGGAGGTCTCGGGATCGCTGCCGAGCAGCGCCGCGACGATCCGTCGCGTCACGAAACGGTAAGCCCGGATCTGTTCGCGCCGCGACCGCACCGCCGATGCCTCCTGTCGTCGCCCCGCACCCGTATCGGACCTGCCCGTGCACCAGGACCTGCCCATGCATCAGGACCTGCCCGTGCACCAGGACCCGGCTGGGCAGCCCGGTCCGGCCGGGCCAGCCTGTGCCAGGTCGTGGCTGCGCATACCATGAGCGCGGCCGAGCCTACTGGCGTTGTACCGGTTGTCCGCAACCGGCGGCACCGCACCGTTGCGGAGGAGGACCGTTCGGCGATGACGACCACCCGGCTCACAGGGAGCGACCCAGGTGGCGCCGGTCGATCGGGTTCCGGTGGGCCGAGCATGGACGACCGGCTGGCGGGTCGTGACGCCCCGGCCGGCCCGCAACTGCCGCCGCTGCGACCACTGCCGGCGGGTCGGCGCCGGCTGACCGGGCCGGTACTGGGCCAACTGGTCGGGATCGAGGTGGTCGCGTTCGCGGTGGCCGCCGTACTGGGCCGGGGAACCTGGCTGCTGGCGGCGGTGGCGACGCCGGGCGTACTGGTCGTCCTGCTGTTGCTGGCTCGTCGCCGGGGTCGCTGGTGGTACCAGCAGCTTCCGTTGCGCTGGCGGTTCCGGCGCTGGAACAGCCGGCGGCAGCGACGTACGGTCGGGCCGGTGTCGGAGGGGACCGGGTCGGCCGGCGCCCCAGTGTCCACAGTGGTGGATGCCCGGTACGCCGGACTGCGCGAGGTGATGCCCGAACTGAGCATCGTGGACGTGACCGAACGCGGTGACACGTTCGGCATGGGCTACGACGGTACGGGCTGGTTCGCGGTGCTGCTGGTGGAGCCGTCCGGGCACGAGCTGCCGCTGTGCGCCCTGGCCGACCTGCTGTCCGGTGCCGCGCTGTCCCGTCTGCAGGTGGTGCAGCACGCCAGTCCCGCGCCGGTGACCCGGTTGAACGCCTGGGCGCCGGCCGCCGCGTCCTACCAGGACATCGCCGCGCGGTTGACCGGGCCGGTGCCGCCCGGCATCTGCCACACCTATCTGGTGGTACGGCTCGACGCCGAGGATGCGGTGGAGGTGGCCGGCAGTCGCGGTGGCGGTGTCACCGGGGTGCGTCGCGCATTGGCCGCCGCGTTGCAGCGGGTCGGTCGTACGTTGTCCACAGTGGACATGACGTATCGGCAGCTACGGGCCGATGCGCTGGTCGCCGGACTGGCCGCGACGCTCGGCCTGGGTGCGGTGCGGAACGGGCCGCAGCGTACCGGGTCGCACTGGGACCGGTTCCTCGTCGACGGGTACGCGCAGGTGTGTTTCCAGGTCACCGGCTGGCCGCCGGCCGGCGGTCGGCTCGCCGCAGCGCTCGAAGCGGTACCCGCCGCATGGACCACGATGAGTCTGCTGCTCGGACCGGACACCGACCGGGTCGAGGCACGGGAGGTCGCGCTGCGCGGCTACCTGCGGCTGGCCGCCGCACCCGACGCGGTCGACGCGGCCTGCGTGGAACTGGTGAAGGCTGCCGGGCTGCAGGGCATGACCCTGACCCGGCTGGACGGCGAGCACGGCGCGGCCAGCTACGCCACCGCACCGACCGGCGGTACCGAAGGTGTCGGCGCGGCCGGGCATGCCTGCCCCGTACCGGCACTGGAGCTGCTGGCCGCGCCGGTGGCTGCCGGCGGCGTACTGCTCGGCCGGGACCCGGACCAGAAACCGGTACTGGTCCAGGTGTTCCGGCCCCGACCGGTACGGATGGTGCTCATCGGCGGCATCTGGCCGACCCGGCCGGTACTGCTGCGCTGCCTGGCCGTCGGCGCCCGGGTCGTCGCCGCTGCCGGCCGACCCGACTGGGTGTCGTTGGGCCGCTGGGCGACCGGTGCGGACCACTGGGTACTGCCACCGGGGACGCCGGTACCGCCCGCGCACCCGGCCGCCCCGATCCTGGTCGGCGTCGACGCGGTGGAGATGGACGCGGCCGGTACGGCACCACCACCCGTCGCCTGGCAGTCGGTCGCGGTCATTTGCACCCGGCCGTCGTCGCGGCTGCTGGCCGGTGCCGACCTGGTGATCACCGGTCGGCTGCTGCCTCCGGACGCGGCGCTGGTCGCGGACACCTTCGGGCTGACCGGCGACGCGCCCAAGCTGCTGTCCCAGCTGTACGACGACATGGTCGCGGTGGTCGAGCCGGGCACGGTCCGCTTCGCCTGGCCCACACCCGGAACGGTGGAACGCGAGGTGCTCACCCCGCCACCCGACGCCCGGCCGGCCCTCGGCGCGCCACCGCGCTGACCCGCCGTCCCGTCGCCACGCCGTCCCGTCGCCACGCCGCCCCTCGCCATGCCGGCGCCCGTCGCCATGCCGGCGCGGTACCGGGTCGCGGGTCAGCCGTTCAGGGCGCGGACCAGCGTGTACAGGCCGCAGGCGGCCAGGGCCAACGGCACCACGGTCAGCCCGAGCACCACTTCCAGCACATCCAGTGCCCGGCCCCACACCGGGGTGCTCCGGCGGCCCGCGGCGACCAGACCGTACGTCGCGGCCACCGCACCGGTCAGGACGAGCAGCACCACCGCGACCGTCAGCCGTACACCGGCCGGTACGGTCACCCCGGCGGGCGCGCTCGCCACCGTCGCGGCGACGGACACCGTGGCCAGCCCGAGCAGACCGGCCGACAGCAGCGGCAGCCGGTGTGCGCGTACCGGCATGGTGCGGGCCCGGCACAGCAGCACCAGCGCCACCACCAGGGCCAGCGCCCACGACGTCGGGTGCGGGGAGCCGAGCAGTACCGGCACGCACCCCAGGGCCAGTACGGACACCGCGGCGAGCAGCGCGGTCAGGTACCGGCCTGCGGTGCCGGTCCGTTCCAGTACGTCGGCGCCGGCCACCTGCACCGCGTCGGCCTTCACCTCGTCGGCGGTGGTCGGGATCGTCGGCAGCGGCAGCCGGGCCAGCCGGAACGCCAGCATCGGCAGAGCCGGTACGGCACCGAGGCACAGCGTCGCCAGGACCGCGGCGGCGGCCACCGGCGGTACCCCGGTCAGCAGTACGACCAGTGCGGTCACCGCACCGGCCGCCGCCACCGTGGCCGCGCCGACGAACGCCGGTACCTGGTAGGCCACCGCCACCGCGGCGAGCACGGTGCACAGCAGCAGACCGACCGCGGCGAGCAGCAGCGGGCCGGCGCCCCACCGGGTCGGCCCGGCGGTCGGGGTGACCAGCAGCAGACCGCCGACGAAACCGTACGGCTGCGCCACGGCCGCCAGCACCAGTCCGGCCCGGGCATCACCCACGGCCCGCGCCAGGATCGCCGCGGTCAGCAGCAGGAGCAGACCGACCGCCAGCGCGGCGAGCCCGGCCGGCAGGCGCGGTGCCGGGGCGTACGCCGCCAGCAGTGCGGCGCCCAGCAGCGCGGACCCGCTCAGTACGGCCAGCCCGCAGCGACGGGTGGTGACCGCCGTCCAACGCTGCCCGGCGTCGGCGACCCCACCGGCGATCGCGTCCACCACATCGTCGAACACCACCTCGGGTGCCACGACCTCGCGCGGGGTGAACTGGAGTTCCTCGCCGTGCTTGAGTCCCAGCTGGGTCGGCGTACGGTCGGTGTCCAGTGTCGCGCCGCCGAGCCGGGACAACGCCCACCCGCCGTGCGCGACGCCGGCCCGGGCGGCGTCCTCGCCGACGTAGTGCAGCAGGCCGGGCAGCAGGTCGGCCAACGGAACGTCGTCCGGCACCGACAGGTCGACCCGTGTCCGTGGCGCCACGATGGTCACCCTGGTCAGCCCCGTCCCGGCCAGTACTGTCACCTTCTGGACTCCTCCCGTGCCGGCCTGGGCGTTTTGATGCGGTGTGCAGAGTACCTACGATGTCCAACGCTGGGTATCCCGGTGCACACCGGTCTGTGCCCTCAGGGGAGGTTTGCGCGAGGTGGCAAGCACGATCGTGTTCACGCGTCCGGCCCGGCGGCACGGTCCGCCGCTGCCGCAGGGTGAGATCGCCCTGGAGGCACCGCCGGAGGTGCCCGAACAGCTGCCCCGGGGCATCGGTCAGCTGCTCATGCTGCTGCCGATGCTGGCCGGGGCCGGCGCGATGGCGATGCTCTACACCGGACGCGGCGGTGCACTGTCCTATGTGGCCGGTGGTTTGTTCGGCGTCTCGATGCTGGGCATGTTCGTCGGCTCGTTCGCCGGACTGGGCCAGGACCGGGCCGCCCAGCTCGATGCCGAGCGCCGCGACTACCTGCGCTACCTGGCCCAGCTGCGCCGCCGGGCCCGCCGCGCCGCCGCCGCCCAGCGGGCCTCGCTGATCTGGTCCCATCCGGCGCCCGACGCCCTGTGGTCCATCGCCGCCGGCGGCCGGCTCTGGGAACGTCGGCCCACCGACCCGGACTTCGGCGCCGTCCGGGTGGCGGTCGGTGCGCAGCGGCTGACCGCCACGTTCCGTACCCCGGAGACCCGACCGGTGGACAGCCTGGAACCGTTGAGCGCGATCGCGTTGCGCCGTTTCCTCACCGCGCACGGCACCGTACCTGCGCTGCCCGTCGCGGTGTCGCTGCGTGCGTTCAGCCGGATCGTGCTGCGCGGCGACCGCGACCCGGTCACCGCACTGGTCCGCGCCATGCTCTGCCAGTTCGCCACCCACCAGTGCCCGGACGACGCCCGGATCGCGGTGGTGGCCGGTGACGAACGCCGGGCCGACTGGGACTGGGTGAAGTGGCTGCCGCACCTGGAGGCCCCCGGCACCGACGGCGCGTTGCTGATCGCCGGATCGTTGCGGGAGCTGGAGGAGCAGCTCGGTGAGGAGGTGGCGAGCCGGCCCCGGCACGCCAAGGGCGCCGAGCCGGTGGCTGACCGGCCGCACCTGCTGGTCGTCCTGGACGGCGGTGAGGTCAGCCAGGACGCGCAACTGTACGGCGCGGGGATACTCGGCGCGACCGTACTGGACCTGTCCGGCCAGATCCCCCGGGACGCGGACAGCTGGCTGATGGTGCTGGACGTCGCCCCGGAGGCGCTGACGCTGTTCCGCGGCGAGCAGAGCGCGCTGCGTACCGTGGACGAGTCGGACCTGAGCAGCCTGCGGCACGAGCTGCTGGGGACACCGGACGCGCTCACCGACCGGCAGGCGGCGGCCCTGGCCCGGCAGCTCGCCCCGTACCGGCTGGCCGGTACGGGCAGTCCGGACGAGCCGTTGGCGACCACCTTCGAGCTGACCGAACTGCTCGGTGTCGGCGATGCGGCCGGGCTGGACCCCACGGTCAGCTGGGGTACCCGACCGGAACGCGAACGGCTGCGCATCCCGATCGGGGTCGGCCCGTCCGGCGCACCGGTCGAGCTGGACGTCAAGGAGTCCGCGCAGGGCGGGATGGGGCCGCACGGGCTGATCATCGGCGCCACCGGCTCGGGCAAGTCCGAGCTGCTGCGCACCATCGTGCTCGGGCTGGCCGCCACCCACTCGTCCGAGGACCTCAACTTCGTCCTGGTCGACTTCAAGGGCGGCGCCACCTTCTCCCGACTGGACGGGCTGCCGCACACCAGCGCGGTCATCACCAACCTGTCCGACGAACTGCCGCTGGTGGACCGGATGAAGGACGCGCTGTCCGGGGAGCTGGTACGCCGCCAGGAGGTGCTCCGTTCCGCCGGCAACTACGTGTCCCAGCGCGACTACGAGCGGGCCCGGCGGTCCGGGCAGCCGCTGGAGCCCATGCCGGCGCTGCTGATCGTCTGCGACGAGTTCAGCGAACTGCTGTCCGCGAAACCCGACTTCATCGAGCTGTTCGTGATGATCGGCCGGCTCGGCCGTTCCCTCGGGGTGCATCTGCTGCTCGCCTCGCAGCGACTGGAGGAGGGCCGGCTGCGGGGCCTGGACACCCACCTGTCGTACCGGATCGGTCTGCGTACCTTCTCCGCGATGGAGAGCCGGATCGTGCTCGGCAACCAGGCCGCGCACGAGCTGCCCAATGCGCCGGGGCACGGCTACCTGAAGACCGACACCGCCACCCAGTTGCGGTTCCGCGCCGCGTACGTGTCCGGGCCGTACCGCAGCGCGCAGACCGTTGTGGTGCCCCGGCGTCAGGTCCCGCGTACGGTGCTGCCGTTCCGGATCGACCGCACCGTACCGGATCCGCCGCCACCACCGGCGGCGTCCCGCCCGGCCAGCGGTACGGGTGGCTTCACCGTCGAGATCTCCGGCCCAGGTGACGCGGTCGCCACCCGCGACCACAGCACGGTGCTGGACGTGCTGGTGAACCGGATGCGCGGGCACGGCCGGCCGGCACACCAGGTGTGGCTGCCGCCGCTGGGTGATCCGCCACCGCTGTCGGAGCTGCTGCCGCCGCTGACCGTCGACCCGGTACGCGGGTTGTGCCCGGCATCCTGGCCGCGCCGCGGTGAACTGCACGTACCGCTCGGTGTGCTGGACCGGCCGTACGACCAGCGCCGCGACGTGCTGTGGGCGGACCTGGCCGGCGCGGGCGGCCACGTCGTGGTGGTGGGCGGCCCCCAGTCGGGCCGGAGCACCCTGCTGCGCGCGCTGATCGGTGGCCTTGCGCTCACCCATACGCCACGCGAGGTGCAGGTGTACTGCATCGACCTGGGTGGCGGCGCGCTGTCCTCGCTGCGCGAGCTGCCGCACGTGGGCGCCGTGGCCGGTCGGCGCGACATCGAACTGCTCCGCCGTACCGTCGCCGAACTGTCCGGTCTGTTGGCCGAGCGGGAGGCGCGTTTCGCCGATTCGGGGATCGACTCGATGACCACCTTCCGGCGCCGGCTGGCCAGCGCCGGTGGCGTGGGTGGGGACCGGTACGGGGACGTGTTCCTGGTCGTCGACGGCTGGGGCACGGTACGCAGCGACCTGCCGGAACTGGAGGACCGGATCACCGCGTTGGCCGCGCGCGGCCTCGGCTACGGCATCCATCTGGTGCTCACCGCCGCGCGCTGGTCCGAACTGCGGCTCAACCTGCGTGACCTGTTCGGCACCCGGTTCGAACTGCGCCTCGGTGACCCGGCCGAGTCCGAAGTGGACCGTCGGAAGGCGGCGCTGGTACCGGACCGTTCGCCGGGTCGTGGCCTGTCCGCCGACGGCATGCAGTTCCTGGTCGCGGCGCCCCGGATCGATGGTCGGGCCACCGTCGAGGACCTCGCCGCCGGGGTCGGGCACCTGGTCGATTCGGTCTCCGCGGCATGGTCGCAGGACCCGGCGCCGCCGGTACGGCTGCTGCCCCCGCGCGTTGCGGCCGTATCGCTGCCCGCGCCGGACGGGCTGCCCGGCATCCCGGTCGGACTGTCCGAACAGGACCTTTCACCGGTACGACTGGACTTCGCCGCCGAACCGCATCTGGTGCTGGTCGCTGACACCGGTTCGGGCAAGACCGCGTTCCTGCGGATGCTGGCCGCCCAGATCGCCGCCCGGCACACCCCGGAACAGGCCCGGATCATGGTCGCCGACTACCGCCGTACGCTGCTCGGCGCGGTGTCGCCGGAGCATCTGCTGGACTACGCCGCGTCCGGTACGGCCCTGACCGAGGCGGTGACCTCGTTGTCGGACGCGATGCGCAAGCGGTTGCCCGGTCCGGACGTCTCGCCCGCCCAGTTGCGCGACCGGTCCTGGTGGTCCGGCCCTGAGCTGTACCTGCTGGTCGACGACTACGACCTGGTCGCCACCGGTTCGGGCAACCCGCTGTCGGTACTGCTCGACCTGCTGCCGCAGGCCCGCGACATCGGGCTGCACCTGGTGCTGACCCGGCGGGTCGGTGGACTGGCGCGGGCCATGTACGAGCCGGTCCTGCAGTCCCTGCGGGAGCTCGACATGCCGGCGGTGATGATGTCCGGTAACCGGGAGGAGGGCCCGCTGTACGGCAACCGCCGCCCGGAGCTGTTGCCGCCGGGCCGGGGCTGGTTGATCCGTCGGCGGGACGGCGCGCAGCTGGTCCAGCTCGCCTGGCGGGACCCGGCCGACGGCGCCGGCCGCTGACGGGACGGCGCGTCACGCCGGAACTGACCGGTGTGGACGGTGTGGACGGTCAGCGGAACCTGACGTCCACGGTGAAACCGCCGGCACGGTCCGGGCCGGCACGGTCCGGAGTAGCGCGGTCCGGGCCGGCACGGTCCGGGGTACGGGCACCGGGAGTGCCGGGGGTCCGCGTCGCGGGGCTGCGTGCCACCGGGGGACCGGCGGGTCGACGGCCCGGCGGTGTCCTGGTACTCGGCGGTGCCGTGATGCGCGCCGACCCGGTGCCGGGCCCCTGAGGCCCGGAAGGGTGCGCCGGTGCAGGATCCGCCGGGACGGTACGCAGACCGGTACGCCACCGCCGGCGCCGGCCGCGCGGCACCACGGCAACGGCGACCAGCAACGCCACCACGAGCAGCACACCGCCGCCCGCCAGCAGCAGCACCGTACGGTGTCCGGTGGCGGTCGGTGCGCCCGCCGCGGCCGGCAACGTTCCCGGGCCCGCAGCCGGCGGCGTCCGGCCGGACCCGTCGAGTTCCGAGGTGACCGCACGGTACGGGTTGACCACGCCGTAGCCGACCAGGTCGTCCCGGCCGTCGACCGGATGGTCCGCGGTGGCTTCGAGCCGCTGCCGTACCTGGTCCGCGGACAGTCCCGGCCGGTAGGCCCGGATCAGGGCCGCCGTGCCGGACACGAACGGCGCCGCGAAGCTCGTACCGTCGCCCTGTGAGTAGCCGCTGGTGGTGGCGGCCGGGCCGACGATCTTCCCACCGGGTGCGGTCAGGTCGACCCACCTGCCGCCGTTGGCCTCGCTGATGTGCGCGCCGTGGCTGTCGATCTCGGACACCGCGATCACCTCGGGGTACGCGGCCGGGTAGATCGGCCCTGTGGTGCTGGCCGCCTCGTTGCCGGACGCCGCGACCAGTACGACGTCGTGGCGGTGCGCGTAGTGCACCGCGGACCGCAGCTCCGGACTGTCCTCTGTGGTCAGTGACAGGTTGACCACGGAGGCGTGGTGGTCGACCGCGTACCGGATGGCCCGCGCGATGCGCGGCGAACCGTTGGCGAAACGGCTGAGGTCGGTGGCGACCCGGACCGGCAGGACGGTCGCATCGGGTGCCATGCCGGCGAATCCGGTGCCGGCGACCTCGTGCGCGGCGATGATGCCACCGACGACCGAGCCGTGGCCGTTGCAGTCGTCGTCCGCGGCGCCCGTGCCGTCGACCAGGTCGATGCCGGGCAGTACCCGCCCGGCCAGTTGCGGGTGGCGGGCGTTGACACCGGAGTCGAGTACCGCGACGGTGATACCCCGGCCGCGGCTGACCGGCCAGACCCGTTGCGGCGCCATCCGGCTGATCTGCCAGGGCACCTGGTCGAGCCGGTTGTGGTAGGCGGCGCACCGGCCACTGTCCGGCGCCGCGGTGGCCGGTGTGGCGGTCACCAGGGGAGCGAGCGCGACGGCGAGCAGCAGGGGGATCGGCCGGCGGGTCACCCGCCCGATCCTAGATCCGGTCGGCCGCACCGGACCCGTTGGCCCGCTGGCGGCGTCGGAGCCGCGCCCGGGTGCAACCCGGCACCCGGGCGCGGCTCCGCCCAGCCATCGGGCTCAGTTCAGACCGGGTACGTGGTCGTTGAGCCAGTTCCGGGCGTGGTGCGGCAGGTCGTGGTTGAGCCAGCTGAAGGTACCGAAGTGGTCGGCGAGCCCGAGCCCGATGGCCGCCAGGCCGATCAGGATGGCCAGCAGTGCGACCAGTCGGCCGCCGACGTGCGGCTTGCGGGCGGTGAACATGCCGATCAGGGACAGCAGTACACCGAGCGCGCCGACCGCGACGACGGCCGGCGCGAGCCAGGCGGTCAGCGCGGCGCTGCCCGCGATCAGCGAACAGATCAGGCCGAGTACCACCGGGAAGCTGGTACGGGCCCGACGCTGTACCACCGGCTCGTCATCCAGGTCGGACGGGCTGCCGGCGGCGGGCCGGTCGAACGGGTTGACCGAGCCCTTGCTGTTGTCCGGCAGGGAACCCAGCGCGGTGCCGCTGAACGGATTCTCCTCGGTCCGGTCGGCGGTGCCGGCGTTGCCGGTCCACGGGTCGTTGCCGGCGGGCTGATCGGTGGAACGGGACTGGGTACGGAGCGGCAGCCGACGAGCCGTCGGCTCATCGGCGGAGGAGTATCCACCGCTGTTCGGGTCGGTCACAACGCGCCTCCTCGGTGCGCTGGGGGGTGGGATGTCGCGATGCTGGGACGCGCACTCCCGGTGCGGTCGCCTCGTTGTGTAACACGGTTCGCCGGTTCATGGGTGATCGAGTACGCACCGCTTCCGTACGTTTGCGGTGCGCACCCGGAAGACGCCGTTCTGCGCCAACAGCATCACGGATGGCAGTGACGGAGTGTGCGCCTCGACCGACCGCTGTCCGGCGGCATGCGAAAGATCACGTCGGCACTCCTGTCGGATGTCCGTTTCGCAGCACCCCGGAACCCTACTGCGGGTAATACGGTGAACCCATGCGGGTTGTGATCGCTGGTGGACACGGGAAGATCGCGCTGCGGTTGGAGCGCCAGCTGGCCGGTCGGCGGGACGCGGTGGTCGGGCTGGTACGCAACCCGGCGCACGCGGCCGACGTACGTGAGGCCGGCGCCGAGCCGGTGGTGGTCGACCTGGAGGACACGTCCGCCGGTGCGCTGGCGGAACGTCTGTCCGGGGCGGACGCGGTGGTGTTCGCGGCCGGTGCCGGCCCCGGCAGTGGGGTGGCGCGTAAGGCGACGGTCGACCGGGACGCCGCGATCCTGCTGGCCGACGCGGCCCGGCTGGCCGGGGTACGCCGCTACCTGATGGTCTCCGCGGCCGGCGTGGACCGGGAACCGCCGCCGGGCACCGACGAGGTGTTCGCTGCCTACCTGCGGGCCAAGCGGGAGGCCGACGAACAGCTCAGCCAGCGCGACGACCTCGCCTGGACGATCCTGCGGCCGGGCCGGCTGACCGACGAGCCGGGCCTCGGCCGGGTCGACCTGGGTCCCGATGTCGGCGGCGAGAGCACCCGGGACGACGTCGCCTGGGTGCTCTGCGCCCTGCTCGACGAGCCGGACACCGCGGGTCTGATCCTGCCGATGCGTTCCGGTGGTCTGCCGATCGCCCAGGCGGTCTCCGTCGTCGCACATCAGAGCAGCTGACAGGCCCCGACAGGCGGTCAGACTTGTCCGGTACGTAGGTTTCGTGGTGGGGTGAAGGGGTACCGCCGTACCAGGACGGTCCGTAGTGGCTTGTTGACCAAGACGCTCCGGCACCGTAGTTTGACGAGGTACCGAACCCGGCGGTAACCGGACGTCCGTGGTTATTTCGCGGTCCGGGACCGCGGAACACGGGAGGCGCTGATGTCTGTGCCGGCTCAGCTCGCTGCCCTCGCCGAGCGGCTCGTACGGGTTCTGGGCCGTGATGCGGTCCTGTCGGATCCTGCTCAGCTCGGCACGTACGCGTGCGACGGCCTGGCCAGGTACTCCGCGATCCCGGGGCTGGTCGTACTGCCGGAGACCACCGAGCATGTGGTGGAGATCGTCCGGGCCTGCCGGGATGCCGACGTGCCGTTCGTGGCGCGCGGTTCCGGTACGGGCCTGTCCGGTGGTGCACTGCCCCGCACCGACGGCGTGCTGGTGGTGACCAGCAGGATGCGTCGGATCATCGAGGTGGATCTGGCCGCGGAGGCGGCGATCGTGGAGCCGGGCGTGATCAACCTGGCGATCAGCCGGGAGGTCGGGCCGGCGGGCTACTACTACGCGCCCGATCCGTCAAGTCAGCAGATCTGCTCAATTGGGGGCAATGTCGCAGAAAATTCCGGTGGTGCGCACTGTCTGAAATACGGGTTCACCGCGCACCACGTGACCGGCCTGGAGGTCGTTACACCAGATGGCGAGATCGTCTGGCTCGGTGCCGGTAAGTGCCGGCAGTCCCTGGGGTACGACCTGCTCGGGGTCTTCATCGGATCCGAGGGCACGCTGGGCATTGCGACGAAGGTGGTGGTCCGCCTGTTGCCCGTACCGGAATCAGTGCAGACGGTGCTGGCCGCCTTCGACACGATGGCCGCGGCCGGATCCGCGGTCAGCGCGATCATCGCCGAAGGCGTCACGCCGGCCGCCATCGAGATGATGGACGCGCTGTCCATCGAGGCCGCGGAACACGCCGTGGCCTGCGAATATCCGGCCGGTGCCGGGGCCGTACTGATCGTCGAACTGGACGGGCCGGCCGAGGACGTGATCGCCGAACTCGCCGCCGTACAGAAGCACTGCGAGGCGGCCGGGGCGTTCGAGGTACGGCGTGCCGCCGACGAGGCGGAACGCGTACAGATCTGGAAGGGTCGCAAGTCGGCGTTCGCCGCGGTCGGCCGGATCAGCCCCGACTACATCGTGCAGGACGGCGTGATCCCCCGTACCGCCCTGGCCAGTGTGCTCGCCGACATCGCCGAACTGTCCGAGGCCAGCGGCATCCGGGTGGCCAACGTCTTCCACGCCGGCGACGGGAACCTGCACCCGTTGGTGCTCTACGACGAGTCGGTACCCGGCCAGGGCGAGGCCGCCGAGGTGGTCTCCGGTGCCATCCTCGACCTGTGCATCTCCCACGGCGGCTCGATCACCGGTGAGCACGGTGTCGGTGTCGACAAGGCGCGGTACATGCCCCGCATGTTCACCGACGACGACCTGGACACCATGCAGCTCGTCCGATGTGCCTTCGACCCGCACAACCGGTGCAACCCGGGCAAGGTGTTCCCCACCCCACGGCTGTGCGGCGAGGTGCCGCGCAAGGGCTCCGGTGTGCACCCGGCCCAGGCCGCCGGTCTCGCGGAGGCGTTCTGATGTCAGTGTTGGAGAAACTTCGGGCCGTCTGCGGTGACGAGCACGCCCGGCTCGCCGGTCCGGACGACAAGGTCGCCGAGGTGGTGCCGCGCTGGGTGGTCAGCCCGGCGTCCAGTACCGAGACCAGCCAGGTGCTGGCCGTTGCGGCCGAGCACGACCTGCACGTGGTCGTCCGCGGCGGCGGTACGAAACTGCACTGGGGTGCCGCGCCGGCCGCCGCGGAGCTGCTGCTCGACCTGTCCCGGCAGTCCGGCGTCGTCGAACACGCCGCCGGCGACCTGGTCGCGGTGGTCCGGGCCGGTACGCGACTGTCCGAACTGCAGGCGCAGCTGTCCACGACGGGGCAGCGTCTCGCGCTCGACGAGATGGTGCCGGGCGCCACGGTCGGTGGCGCGGTGGCCGCCGGTACCGCGGGTCCGCTGCGGCTGCGCTTCGGTGCGCCACGCGACCAGGTACTCGGCGCCACCGTGGTACGACCGGACGGCGTGGTCGCGCACTCCGGCGGCAAGGTGGTCAAGAACGTCGCCGGCTACGACCTGGCCCGGATGTTCGCCGGCTCGTACGGCACCCTCGGGGTGATCACCGAGGTGGCGTTCAAACTGGCGCCGCAACCGGCGGCCTGCGCGTACGTGACCCGGCCGGTACGCACCCCGGCCGAGGTACGTGACCTGTCGGTCCGGATCCGGGAGGCCCAGCTCGGCCCGGTCGCCATCGAGGTCGAGTGCCCGCCGCCGGAGAACGCCCGCCGGCGCGGTGGGACGGACCGGCCGCGCAGCGTACCGGGCACCGACTCGATGGTCCTGCTGCTGGAGGGGCCGGCGGAGGCGGTGGCGGCGCGGGCCGAGCGGGCCGTCGCGGTGCTGGGCGACGACACGCGGGTGGACCGTACGCCGCCGGACTGGTGGGGCCGCTATCCGTTCGGCCCCGACGACGTGGGGTTGCAAGTCGTCACCCCGGTCGGGCAGCTGTTCGGGCCGGTGTACTCGCTCCGCGACGCCGCCCGTGACCTCGCGGTACGGATCTTCTGCTCGCCGGCCGCCGGGGTCATGTACGCCTCGGTGCCCGGCACCATCGACCCGGAGCGGATGGAACGGATCCTCTTCGCGGTACGGACCGTGGCGATCAGTCACGGCGGTCACTGCCAGGTACTGGCCGCACCTGCCCGGATCCGTGCCGAGCTGGACCTGTGGGGGCCGGTGGACGGGCTGGACCTGATGCGTTCGGTCAAGCGGGAGTTCGACCCGGACGGCCGGCTGGCGCCCGGGCGCTTCGTGGGCGGGATCTGACATGACACGGGCCGATGACGTGCTGGGCGCCTTCGACAGCGACGGGGCACCCGCGAAGGACCTGATCGAGGACTGCGTGCACTGCGGGTTCTGCCTGCCGAGCTGCCCCACGTACGTGCTGTGGGGCGAGGAGATGGACTCGCCGCGCGGCCGGATCAACCTGATGGAGCAGGGCCTGAACGGCGCGCCGCTGTCCCAGCGGATGGTCGGTCACTTCGATGCCTGCCTCGGCTGCCTGGCCTGCGTCACCGCCTGCCCGTCCGGGGTGCGCTACGACAAGCTGATCGACTCGACCCGGACCCAGGTGGAGCGACGGTACCCGCGCCCGCTGCTGGACCGGGCGCTGCGCGGGATGATCTTCGCACTGTTCCCGTACCCGCGCCGGCTGCGGGCGTTGCGGTTGCCGCTGGCGGCGTACCGGCGGGTGGAGCAGACCCCGACGGTGCAGTGGGTGCGTCGGCACCTGCCACCGGCACTGTCCACAATGGAACAATTGGCGCCGCCGGTACGTCGCGCGCCGCGGCTGCCCCGACGGATCACCGCACTCGGGCCACGGCGCGCCGTGGTGGGACTGCTCACCGGCTGCGTACAGTCCGCGTTCTTCGGCCAGGTCAGCGCCGCCACCGCCCGGGTGCTCGCGCGCGAGGGCTGCGACGTGGTGATACCCCGTGGGCAGGGCTGCTGCGGCGCGCTGTCCGAGCACTCCGGCCGCCGCGACGAGGCAGCCCGGTTCGCCCGCGGCATCGTCGAGAAGTTCGACGCCGCCGGGGTCGACTACCTGGTCACCGACAGCGCGGGCTGCGGTTCGGCGATGAAGCAGTACGCCGAACTGCTCGCCGACGATCCCCGGTACGCGCAGCGCGCCGCCCGGCTCGCCGAACGCACCCGGGACGTGACCGAACTGCTGGTCGAGCTGGGTCCGGCGGCGCCCCGCTACCCGGTGGCCCGTACGGTCGCGTACCACGACGCCTGCCATCTGTCGCACGCCCAGCGGATCCGTTCCGCCCCGCGCGAACTGCTGAGCGCCATCCCGGAACTGACCCTGGTCGAACCCGCCGAAGCCGACCTGTGCTGCGGCTCGGCCGGGGTGTACAACCTGCTCCAACCGGAACCCGCCCGCGAACTCGGTGACCGCAAGGCCGAACGGATCCAGGCCACCGGTGCCGATCTGCTGGTCGCCGGGAACCCGGGCTGCCTGCTGCAGATCAGTTCCGCGCTGGGCCGAGCCGGGGTCGAACTGCCCACCGCGCACACGATCGAACTGCTCGACCTCGCGCTGCGGCCACCCGCGTCCTAAGGGGGCTGCCCGCCACGGGTCACGGGTCGTTGCGCAGGACCAGGATGGCGATGTCGTCGCGGGGCTGTTCCAGTGAGAAGGACAGCACCGTGGAGGTCAGGCCGGCGGCCATGCCCGCCGCCGACTGGCCGGCCAGCTTGCGCAGCTCCCGGATCAGCCGGTGGGTGCCGAACAGTACGCTGTCGCGGCGACGTTCGGTGACCCCGTCGGTGAAGAAGACCAGCGCCTCGCCAGGCGCCAGCCGTACCTTGACCGGGGTGACGGTCACCTCGTCGATCAGCCCGATCGCGGTGCCGCACTCGCCGACCTGCTCGGGGGTGCCGGCCACCGGTACGAGGGTCGGCCGGTCGTGCCCGGACAGGCAGAGTTCCACATCGAGCCAGCCGTCCGTGTCCCGGGACACCACGGCCATCGCCAGGGTGCAGTACCGGTTGCCCTTGTGCTGGTCCAGCAGGGTCTGGTTGAGCAGTTCGACGATCCGGTCGAGTGGCCGGCCGTCCCGGGCCAGTACCCGGATCACGTCGCGTACGAGCCCGGTCAGTGCGGCGGCCTGCGCGCCCTTGCCGCACACGTCGCCGATGCACATCAGCCAGTGGTCGGTGCCGAGTTCGATCACGTCGTAGAAGTCGCCGCCGACGTCGGTGCCGGTGCTGGCCGGCTCGTACTCGGCGGCGAACTGCAGGCCCACCGCGGTGGGCAGGTCGGACGGCAGCAGGGCGCGCTGGAACGCCTGGGATATCTCGGCGCGTTCGGCATGGATCCGGGCGTTCTCGATGGCCAGCGCGGCGCGACGGGCGATGTCGGAGATGACGGCGACGTCGTCGGGTGCGTGCAACCGGCCCGGTGGTCGGCCCACGGTCAGTGTGCCGAGCACTCCGCCCCGGGCCACCAGCGGTACGGCGACGCCGTCCAGCGGGCGGTTCAGCGGGACCACGGCGGCGCCGTGGATGACCTCGCCGAGCCGTTCGACGACGTCGGGGTCGGCGTCGGGTCCGTGCCCGGAGAGCCGGCTGCGCAGCATGGGGAGGGCGGCCTCGTCCACGTCGATGCAGGCGGCCAGGCGCAGCTCGTCGTAGTCGTCGAGCATGTGCACCGCGCACCATTCCCCCAGCCGGGGGACCACCAGTTGGGGGACGAGGGCGAGGGTGAGGTCGACGTCCAGTGACTGGGCGAGCAGTTCGGAGGCCTCCGCCAGGTAGGTCAGCCAACTGCGGCGTAGCCGGTCTGCGTCGCGCAGCCGGTCGTTCTCCACCGCGATGGTCATCCGTTCGGCGGACAGTTGGGCCATCGACGGCCAGTTGCCCGCCAGCACCGTCTCCGACGCGGTGTGCAGTTCGATCCGGCCGGACAACGGGCGGGGCAGCGGAAGCGTCACGGTCTCCGCGGCGGGTGGCGCGGCGGGATCGGGTTCGGCCCGGTCGCTGTCGGGGGGTGCGGCGATGCCGTCGGGTGCCTCGGTCACCGGCAGCCCGGCGGTGCCCTGGCGGGCGATGCACCGCTCACCGCGGCCGTCGGCGCGGTCCAGGAACACCGCGCCGCCGGCCGCGCCGACCACCTCGCACAGTCGGAGCAGCAGCTCGGACAGCAGTTGCGCCAGGGTGAGCCGTTGTCGCAGGTCGTCGGGTATGTGTACGAGCCAGACCAGTGCGTCGGCCGGGCTGGTGGCCTGTGCCTCGGGCGACACCGGTCGGGGCCGGGTGGGTTGCCCGAAGCGGGTGCGGGCCGGTGGGCCGCCGCGCTCCAGCCGGAACCAGACGCCCTTGCCGGTCGGATCGTGGGTGGTGCCCCACGAGGTGGCGAACTGGTCGACGAGCAGCAGGCCGCGGCCGTGTTCGGAGGTCTCGTCGGGTGGGGTGAGCAGGTTCGCCTCGATGGGACCGCCGCGGTAGTCGGTGACGGTGACGGTGACCCCACGCTCGTCGGCGGACACGTCGAGGTCGAGGTCGGTGCCGGCGTGGATCACCCCGTTGGTGGACAGTTCGGTGGTGAGCAGCAGCGCCTCGTCGAGCAGGTCGGACTGGTCTGCTTCGAGGAGGATGTCGCGGACGGCGGCCCGTGCGGCTGCGGGTGACCGGTGGTCAGCGGGCAGCCGGAGTCGTCGATGAACTGCGGTGGTCACCCCGCCCCCTGCACGGATCGGTCGTTAACGGCCTGATGCCCTGTAGCGACACCTTGTCTATCCTGCCCCAAGCCGTAGCGGAAATTCGGTCCCTGTGACGGGACCGATCCGACCATGATGCCGGTTACCTCCCGGTGTGGGTCGGTGCCCTGCGCGGATGTGCCGGGGGACCAGGGAATGCCAGGCGCAGGCAAGTTTTCCCGCATGATATACGTCCCTTGGAGTGATATGCCTCGAAGGTCCGTTCTTGCGTAAGGTTCACTGGAGGGGAGAACCTTACCGGAAGTGCGCCGCTACGTAGTGTGCCACCGGCACCTCCCATCGTAGGGTTCCGGGTACAGGTGTGGGTCGAAGTCTGCGAGGAGCGGTGAGGCAAGCGATGACCACGGTGGACAGGACCGAGAACCCGTCCGACGAAGCCGCAGATGCCGTACTGATCGAACTCGCCGAGGCACTGAACCGGTTCCGGCGCGGTGACTTCAACGTACGGCTCACCCGGCGCAGCGGCCTGGCCGGTGACGTCGCGGACCGCTTCAACGACGTGATAGCGGTCCACCGGCGCTCGACCCGGGAGGTACGCCGGATCTGCCGGGTGGTCGGTCGGGAGGGCCGGCTCAACGAACGGCTCGACCACGAGGCGTTGGAGGGCGGCTGGGAGGACACCGCCAGTTCCATCAACCAGCTCATCGACGACCTGGTACGGCCCAGCCGGGAGATCGCCCGGGTGATCGAGGCGGTGGCCGTCGGCGACCTGTCCCAGCACTCCGAACTGTCCATCGACGAACGGCCGCTGCGCGGCGAGTTCCTGCGCATCTCGCACACCGTCAACGCGATGGTCGACCAACTCTCCTCGTTCACCGCCGAGGCCACCCGGGTGGCCCGCGAGGTGGGCACCGAGGGCAAGCTCGGTGGTCAGGCCGATGTACGCGGCGCCTCCGGCACCTGGCGGGATCTCACCGACTCGGTCAACCTGATGGCCTCCAACCTGACCAACCAGGTACGCAGCATCTCGCAGGCGGCGACCGCCATCGCCAAGGGCGACCTGTCCCGCAAGATCACGGTCAGCGCGAAGGGCGAGGTCGCCGAGCTGGCCGAGACGATCAACTCGCTGACCGACACGTTGCGGATCTTCGCCGAGGAGGTCACCCGGGTGGCCCGCGAGGTGGGCACCGAAGGGAAACTGGGTGGTCAGGCCGATGTGCGGGGTGCCTCCGGCACCTGGCGGGACCTGACCGACAACGTGAACTCGATGGCGGCGAACCTGACCTCCCAGGTCCGCAACATCGCCCAGGTGTCCACCGCGGTCGCCAACGGTGACCTGTCGCAGAAGATCACGGTGAACGCGCAGGGCGAGATCCTGGAGCTCAAGAGCACGGTCAACACGATGGTGGACCAGCTGTCGTCGTTCGCCGACGAGGTGACGAGGGTCGCGCGTGAGGTCGGCACCGAGGGCAAGCTCGGTGGTCAGGCCCGGGTCACCGGCGTGTCCGGTACGTGGCGCCACCTGACCGAGAACGTCAACCAGTTGGCCGGGAACCTGACGGCGCAGGTACGCAACATCGCGTCGGTGACCACGGCCGTGGCGCAGGGCGACCTGTCGCAGAAGATCACCGTGGACGCGCAGGGCGAGATCCTGCAGCTGAAGAACACCGTGAACACGATGGTGGACCAGCTGTCGTCGTTCGCCGACGAGGTGACGCGGGTGGCCCGCGAGGTCGGTACGGAAGGCAACCTGGGTGGTCAGGCCCGGGTCAGCGGGGTCTCGGGCACCTGGAAGGACCTGACCGACAACGTCAACCAGTTGGCCGGGAACCTGACGGCGCAGGTACGCAACATCGCGTCGGTGACCACGGCCGTGGCGCGGGGTGACCTGTCGCAGAAGATCACCGTCGATGCGCGCGGCGAGATCCTGGAGCTCAAGAGCACGGTCAACACGATGGTGGACCAGCTGTCGTCGTTCGCCGACGAGGTGACCCGGGTGGCCCGCGAGGTGGGCACCGAGGGCAAGCTCGGTGGTCAGGCCCGGGTGAGCGGGGTCTCGGGTACCTGGCAGGACCTGACCGACAACGTGAACTCGATGGCGGCGAACCTGACCTCCCAGGTCCGCAACATCGCCCAGGTCTCCACCGCGGTGGCGCGGGGTGACCTGTCGCAGAAGATCACGGTGGACGCGCAGGGCGAGATCCTGGAGCTCAAGAGCACGGTCAACACGATGGTGGACCAGCTGTCGTCGTTCGCCGACGAGGTGACGCGGGTGGCCCGCGAGGTCGGTACGGAAGGCAACCTGGGTGGTCAGGCCCGGGTCACCGGCGTCTCGGGTACCTGGCAGGACCTGACGAACAACGTGAACTCGATGGCGTCCAACCTGACCGCGCAGGTACGCAACATCGCCTCGGTGACCACGGCCGTCGCGCAGGGCGACCTGTCGCAGAAGATCACGGTGGACGCGCAGGGCGAGATCCTGCAGCTGAAGAACACCGTGAACACGATGGTGGACCAGCTGTCGTCGTTCGCCGACGAGGTGACGCGGGTGGCCCGCGAGGTGGGCACCGAGGGCAAGCTCGGTGGTCAGGCGCATGTCCGTGGCGTGTCCGGCACCTGGCAGGACCTGACCGAGAACGTCAACCAGCTGGCCTCGACGCTGACCACGCAGCTGCGCGCCATCGCCGACGTCTCCACGGCGGTGACCCGCGGCGACCTGACCCGTACCGTCGCGGTCGCCGCGATGGGCGAGGTGGCGGAGCTGAAGGACAACATCAACCAGATGATCGTCACGCTCCGCGACACGACCAAGAAGAACGCCGAACAGGACTGGATGAACTCCAACCTGGCCCGGGTCAGTGCCCTGCTGCAGGGGCAGCGGGACATCGGCGAGGTCTGCCGCATGATCATGAACGAGGTCACGCCGCTGGTGAACGCGCAGGTCGGCGCGTTCTTCATGCATGACCGGGCGGTCGACGGCACCGCGCGTCTGCGGCTGACCTCCTCGTACGGCTACGTCACGCCCGGCACCGAGGTGGTGTTCGCGCCCGGTGAGGGACTGATCGGCCAGTCGGTACTGACCCGGCGGGTCATCCGCATCACCGGCACGCCGGAGGGCTACCTGACCGTACGGTCCGGGCTCGGCACCGCGCCACCGTCCGATGTGGTGGTACTGCCGGTGGTGTTCGAGGGCGAGTCACTCGGCGTCATCGAGTTCGCCTCCTTCGGTACGTTCTCCGACCTGCACATCACGTTCCTCGACAAGCTGGTCACCACGATCGCGATCGCGCTCAACACGATCCTGGCCAACCGCCGTACGGAGGAACTGCTGTCGCAGAGCCAGCGGCTGGCGCGGGAGATGCAGGACCAGTCGGCGGAGCTGCAACGCACCAACGCCGAACTGGAGGAGAAGGCCACGGCGCTGGCCGAGCAGAAGCAGAACATCGAGGTCAAGAACCGGGAGATCGAGCTGGCCCGGCTCGGCCTGGAGGAGAAGGCGCAGCAGCTCGCCCGGGCCAGCCAGTACAAGAGCGAGTTCCTGGCCAACATGAGCCACGAGCTGCGTACGCCGCTGAACAGTCTGCTGCTGTTGGCCCGGATGCTGGCCGACAACCCGGAACGCAACCTGTCCGAGAAGCAGATCGAGTTCGCCCGTACGATCCACAGCTCCGGCTCCGAACTGCTCGTACTGATCAACGACATCCTGGACCTGTCCAAAGTGGAGGCAGGCCGGATGGACGTACAGCCGGCCGAGGTGCCGGTCAGCGAGGTCACCGGATACGTACGGCAGGCGTTCCAGCCGCAGGTCCAGGAAAAGGGCCTGAACCTCGACGTACGGGTCGCCGACGAGGTGCCGGACCGGCTGATCACCGATGCCCAGCGACTCCAGCAGATCCTGCGCAACCTGCTGTCCAACGCGGTCAAGTTCACCGACCCGGGTGGCCGGGTGTCGCTGATCGTGGAACCCACCCCGCCCGACACGATGTTCGGTGTGGCGTCGCTGGACGACGCCGAGGAGACCATCTCCTTTGCGGTGTCCGACAGCGGTATCGGCATTCCGGAGGACAAGCTGCAGCTCATCTTCGATGCGTTCCAGCAGGCCGACGGCACGACCAGCCGCAAGTACGGCGGCACCGGGCTGGGCCTGTCGATCAGCCGCGAGGCGGCGAAGCTGCTCGGCGGCATGATCACGGTACGCAGTGAGCCCAGTGAGGGCAGCACCTTCACCCTCACCATTCCCGCGGTACTGCCGGCGGAGACCGCCGCCGCACTGTCCGCCCGGCCGTCCGAACCGTGGAAGCCGGTCTCCGCACAGGAGGCGAGCAGGGCGCTGGTACCCATCATGGCGCCCGCCGCGGTCGAGGCGCCGGTGGAGGGGGTGGAACGGCCCCGCGACAACGGTCGCGCGGTACGGGCCGAGCGCGGTGCGGTACCGGACCTGACCGGGATCCGGGTACTGATCGTCGACGACGACATCCGCAACGTGTACGCCCTGTCCAGCGCGTTGGAGATGCACGGCATGAGCGTCGTGTACGCGGACAACGGGACGAGTGGAGTCCAGAAGCTCACCGACGAATGGCCGGTGGATATCGTGCTGATGGACGCGATGATGCCGGACATGGACGGTTGGGAGACGACGAGGGAGATCCGGGAGGTACCTGAGTTCGCAGATCTGCCCATCGTCTTCCTGACCGCCAAGGCGATGCCCGGCGACCGGGACAAGAGCCTGGAGGCCGGCGCCTCGGACTACATCGCGAAGCCGGTCGACCTGGATGAGCTGCTGGATCTGATGGCATCGTGGCTGCCGCGCGCGGCGCAGGGCACCGAGTAGACGCCCGTCCTGGCGGGGGTCGGGTAACGGTCACCCGCTGCTGGTCGACTGTGGTAACGAAGGGAAGGAACGTCAAGAATGAGCGCACCGCGTCGGGCCCGGGTGTTGATGGTCGACGATCGGCGGGAGAATCTCATCGCCCTGGAAGCGATCCTGCAGGGTATGCCGGTCGACCCGATCGCCGTGTCCAGTGGCGAGGAGGCGCTCAAGCGGCTGCTCAGCGAGGACTATGCGGTGATCCTGCTGGACGCGCAGATGCCCGGCATGGACGGCTTCGAGACCGCCGGCCACATCAAGCAGCGTGAACGCACCCGGCATGTGCCGATCATCTTCCTGACCGCGGTCGACCGGGACGCCCACCTGGCTTTCCGGGGCTACGCCGCCGGCGCGGTCGACTACATCACCAAGCCGTTCGATCCCTGGGTTCTGCGCGCAAAGGTCTCGGTCTTCGTCGAGCTGTGGTTGAAGAACCAGCAGCTCGCCGAGCAGACCAGGGTCGCCAAGGCGCGGGAGGCCGAGCAGCAGGCGATCGTCTCGATGGTGGACCGGGCGGCCGAGGCCCTCCGTGCGGAGGGCAACGGCAGTTCGGCCCGCGCCCTGGCCATTCTCGCCGAACTCGACGAGGTCCTCGACCGGTAGGGCACGTCGTACCGGCAGCTGCCGACGCCCCGGTGGCCGAGGTCAGCCCGGGGTGTCGGTCGGGTCGTCCGTCACCACCGCGAGCTGTTCGCCGGCCGAGGTGGCGTCGAGGAGCGCAATGTCGTTGAGGTGTACGAGTTCCTCGCAGGGCGGGCCGATGCCGTCGGGGGTGAGGTGCCAGCCACGCAGGTACAGCCAGCCGGGCAGGGAGGCACCGCTGACCCCGGTGACCCGGAAGGTGACGGCCACGCTGGGCCTACCGGCGAGGTAGCGGTCGAAGCGCACGAGGTCACCGACGTCGGGGGTGACGGGCGCGTCCGTACCGTCCGGGACCGCCGTCACGGCTCGGCTCCGCAGGTGCGTGGCGGGTGGATCGGTCGCACGTCTCCTCCGATGGGTTCGCGGTGCGTGCGTCTCGCGTGCGAGGTGGTGCTACTGGCGGTTGCGCGGCATGGGGCGGGCCAACCAGATCAGGTCGCTCGCACCGCCGTGACCGTGTACGGCGAGCAGTTGATCAGGATGCTGGAAGATCTCCAACTGGTTGATGCCCGAGTAGTGGCCGCGCCAGCGGGCGACGGTCAGCCCGTCCGGGAACGTCACGCCGATCGCCACCACCCCGAGGCCGGACTGTCCACTGTGGTCGACACGACGGTTGAGCAGGAAGGTCTTCGGCAGGTCGGTGACCACCAGGGGCGGTAGGACGACGGGGGCCGCGCCGCCGACCGGTCTGTGGGTCGGGACATCGCTCATGACTGCTCCTGAGGCGTCAGCCGCAGCACGCGCGCGGCGTTGTCAGAGTGTGATCAGTCAATCACTGTCATGTCGTGAATGGCAACGTTGGCGGGCTTATGCGTGCTGTCATGCCGGACCGTCCGGCTGTCCGTCCGGCACGGACCGCAGTCGGGCCAGGGCCAGCGCCCGGAACTGGCCGAACTCCTCGCTGTCGGGCACCGGACCGTCGTCGACGAGGGCGAAGGCGCGGCGCAGTACGTCGGCCAGCTCACCTGGCGGCTGCTCGGTCAGTACCGCCCGGCCCGCCGACGACGCCACCTGCTCGGACAGGTCCCGGCGCAGCGTGTCCGGGTCCGTGGTGAACCAGGCGTCCCGTACCGGGCCGGGCTGCCCGTCGGCGTCCAGCAGAGCGACCAGGGCGTGCCGGTCGGCGTCCCGGGCGAACTCCACGACCAGCGACGCCTGCGCACCGTCGGGGTCGTCGACCCGGTAGCTGCACAGGGCCGGTACCGGCCCGAGGGCGGACACCCAGGACGGCTCCGGTACGCCCGCGGCGGCCAGCGCATCCGCGGCCGTGGTCGCCGCGCGGCGTACCGCACCGTCGGTGGCGAGAGCCGCGAACGCCCGCAGCACGGCCAGTACGTCCGGCTCCGGTCGGGCACCGACCGCATCCACCAGCTCGGCGGCCGTCGTGTCGGCGCTGCCGTCCTCGACGCTGGCCGCCCACCACAGGCCGAGCACCCCGGAGGTGAACACCTCCACCTCCAGTGGCGTGGCGTCCAGCAGCTCCCGGTACGGGGCGACGCTCCGGTCGTACCGGGTCGCCCGGTGCCGGGGACCGGCGGACGGCACCTGGGCCCCGCGCGTCGGGGGTTTCTTCTTCCGTTTCCGGCTGACCGGGCTCATCGGCAGATGCTCCCAGACCGGGTGTACTCAGGGTCAACCCGGTGCCGGAATGGGTGGCCTTCCCTGATCCGTCCGGTTCCCCCCACGCCTAGGGTCGAAAACGGCAGCAACGACATCCGGGGGGCAACGTGGCGAGGCGAACGGTACGGGCAGCGGTGCTGACGGGGGTCGTACCGCTCGCCGCGCTGATGGTGACGGCCTGTGGTTCCAACATCTCGTTGGACAACTCCCGTAAGCAGGACAACCACTCGTACACCGTGCCCGGTAGGAGCCTCAAGATCATCACCGATGCCGACGTCGTGGTGGTGCCGGGCAGCTCCGGTACGGTACGCGCCTCCGGCTGGTTGACCGGGAGGGCCGCGGACCACGGCCACCACAGCGTGACGTTCCGCGGCGACACCCTGCGGATCACGATCCGGTGCGACGGGGTCGACATGGGTTGCGCCAGCCACTACCAGCTGGCCGTACCGCCGGCACTACCCCTGCGGATCGCCACCGGGTACGGGGAGGTGTCCGTACGCGACCTGTCCGGCGCGGTGGACATCCAGGACACCTCGGGCGCGGTGGAGCTGACGAAACTGACCGGCACCGTACGGGTCGGCTCCCAGAACGGGGAGATCACCGGCAGCGGCCTCGGGTCCACCGATGTACTGGCCGACAGCGACAACGGCGACGTCCGGCTGACCTTCGACACCACGCCGGACCGGGTCGTGGTGAAGTCGCTGAACGGCGGGCTGAGCCTGGTCGTGCCCAAGGGGTCGTACCAGGTCTCCGCGAAGTCCGGTTCCGGCGAGGTCCGGTCCTCGATCGCCGACGACCCCGCCAGCAGTCGTTCGCTGATCGCCGACACCGAGAACGGAGATGTGATCCTGCGCTCAGGTGGCTGAGCCGACCAACCTCATCTCGCGTAAGGTTCATCCGATGCACGCCGGACGGTCAGCCCTCGCCTCCCACTCAGCTCCCACGCCGGAGCCGGGCGGGGTATACGGGCGTTCCTCCTCCCTCGGCGCGCGTCGCCTCGCCGGTGGCGTCGGTATCGGCATCGTGCTGCTGGTGCTGGGCCTGGTGGTCCGGACCGGGCCGGTGACCGCACTGGACACGTCCGTGGACCGGGCGGTCGGCGCCACCCACAACGGGCTGTTCACCCTGCTGGCGAAGTTCGTCACGCTCCTCGCGACGCCCGAACTGTGGGCGGTGATGGGAATCCTGCTCCCGGTCGTACTGGTCCTGATGCGCCGACGCGGCCAGGCGTTGCGGGTGTGCCTGGTGCTGATCTGTTCCACCGCCGTGACGTACGTGGTGAAGGCGCTGGTCCACGAGCACCGGCCGCCGCGCTCACTGTGGCTGGAGACACCGGACAGCGACAGCTTCCCCAGCGGGCACACCACCGCCGCCTGCGCGATCGTCGTCTGTGCGCTGATCCTGGCCCCGTACGCGGCGCGCCGGCCGGTGGCCATCGCCGGCGCGGTGTTCATCGCGCTGGTCGCCCTCTCCCGGGTCTATCTGGGCGTGCACTACCTGCCGGACACGGCCGGCGGCGCGCTGTCGGCCGGTTGCGCGACCGTCTTCCTCAGCGGGCTGGCCCACCTGCCGCCGGGGCGGCGCTGGCTGCTCGTACTGGACAACGCGGGGCGTCGACCCGCGGGTTCCTCCGCCGGCCGCCGGCACGGCTGAGCTCCGTTCGGGTGCCAGTTGGCCGGCCCGGCTGGCGTACACCTGTGCGTGACCGGCCAGGTGCGCGGAACGCTCAGCCGCAGCCGATGCCGTTGAGCGCGAAGCCCGTCGGCGCCGGGTTGCTGCCCCAGTAGCTGCCGGTCAGGCCGATGCTCGCGGTGCTCTGGCCGTTGCCGCCCCAGGACGCCGTCACCGAATGCCCGCTCTGACTGAAGTTCGCCCGCCGTCCGCTGGTCACCCGCTGGTTGCCGGGGAACTGGAAGCTCAGCGTCCAACTGGACGGCGCTGTGCTGCTGCGGACGCTGATCTCGGCGGTGAAGCCGTTGCCCCAGTCGGAGGTGACACTCCAGCCCACCGAACAGCTGGGTGGCTGGTTCGCCGGGGTCTGCTGCGGTGGTCCGGCCGGGGTCGGGCTGGCGCTGCGTGACCTGCTCGGCGTGGGGCTGGCGCTGGCCGACCTGCTGGTGCTGGCGCTCGGGCTGGTACTCCGGCTCGGCGTGGTGCGGTGCCCGGACGAGTCCGGTGAGGGCAGCACGGAGCTGTCGCCCGGGGCCTCCGGGTAGCCGACCCCGGCGGCCCGCCCGGAACCGGGCAGCGGTCCGCCATCTCCACCGGTGATCGCGGAGATGGTCACCGCACCACCGACCAGCAGTACGGCGGCGGCGGCCACGCCGATCAGCAGGCCGCGCCGGCGGGGCCGGGCCCTGTCCGGGCGCTCGTCGGCCTCCTGCGGGTCCGCCGGGTACCGGTCGCCGGGTGCCGATGGGCCGACCGGCACGGCGTCCGACCCGTGGCGCACCGACGCCGAGCCGTACGTGGTCGTCGAGGGACCCGGGTGTGCCGGTCCGGCCGGCCGGTCGACGCCCGGTTCCCTTGCCCTGTCCAGGACGTACGACAGTTCGTCGGCCAGCTCGTCGGCCGTCGGACGGTCCGCGGGGCGGGGTGCCCGGCAGTCGTCCAGCAACTGCTCGACCCCGGCGGCCAGCCCGGCCGGCATCGGCAGTGGTGCCGTCGAGCCCGACCGGTAGCCGCGGCCCGCAGCAGCTGCCGAGGGCCCACCCGACAGCATCCGGTGCAACAGTTCGGCCAGCGCGTACACGTCGGTGGCCGGTGAGACGTCGGGTTCGGCGGCCGACTCCGACACCCCGAGGTCGATCACCTTCGGGCCGCGGTCCGCCAACAGCACCGCGCCCGCGGTCAACCCACCGTGTACCAGGCCGTGCTCGTGCGCGGCGGCCAGTGCGTCCGCCACGTCGACCGAGATCCGTACGGCGAGCTGCCAGGGCAGCGCACCGGTCCGCAGCCGGTACCCGATCGGGTCGCCGTCCACCAGTTCCTGTACGACCAGCGGCAGGATCGTCCCGTCCGGTGCGGTGTCCTCCACGTAGTCGAAGACGCGTACCAGGTGCGGATGGACGAGCTTCGCCGCGGCCAGCGTCGCGGCCCGGGTCCGGCGCCGGTACGACATCGCGCGGAACTGCCCGGTCAGCACCTTGACGGCCACCTGGCGTTCCAGCACCCGGTCGTAGGCCTGCCAGACCACGGACATGGCGCCGGCCCCGAGCTCTTCCCGGAGCCGGTACCGTCCGGCCAGCATCAGGTCGGATTTGAGTGCATCCACATCGTGGGAGTCTGCCCTAATATCCGCAGTGTCCAGTTCCCTGGCGCCCGGTCAGGGCGTGATGGTGGCCAGAATCACGCAGAGGTCGTCGTCGGGTGGCGAGTCGAGCGTGGTCGTGACGTGTTCCACCAGGGCCGGGGGATCGGACAGGTCGGTGTGCTGCGCCGCGTGCAGCAGCACCTCCAGGCCCGACGCCAGGCTCCGGTCCCGCCGCACCACCAGCCCGTCGGTGTACAGCAGGATGCGGTCACCGGCGCGCAGGGCCACCGTGGCGGCGTCGTACCCGATGTCCGGTGCGGCACCGACCGGCAGGCCGAGCGGCCCGGTCAACACCGCGACCCGCCCGTCCGGGCCGTACCGCAGCGGCGCGGCCTGCCCGGCCGCCGCCCACTCCAACTGCTGTTCGTCCGCCGAGTACCGGGCCACCACCAGGGTGGCCAGCTGACCGCCGGCAAGTTCGCAGACCATCCGGTTCAGCGCGGTCAGCAGCTCGCCCGGCGGCATGCCCAGGACCGCGTACGCCCGTACCGCGTTACGCAGCCGCGCGGAGGCCACCGTGGCCGCCAGGCCGCTACCGGTGACGTCACCGACCACCAGGTACGTCCACGAGCCGGGCAACGCGAACACGTCGTACCAGTCACCGGCCACCCGGCCGGTCGACTCGGCCAGCCGGCACAGCCCCCGGGCCGCGATGCCGGGCGTGGTGGTCAGCTCAGGGTCGGTGGGCAGCAGCGCCTGCTGCAACGTCTCCGCCGCCTGCGACTCCGCCTGCAACCGCTGCCGCTGCGCGGCCAACGCCTCCTGGGCGCGGCGCAGCTGCGACTCCACCGCCCGCTCCTCGGTGACGTCCTGCACGGTGCCGCGGATCGCCCACACGGCGCCGTCGGCGTCGAACTCCGGCTCACCGCTCATCCGCAGCCGCCGCCCCGGCGCATCGGCCAGCCGGTGCTCGACGGTGAACGCGCGCCCCGCCAGCAACGCGCCGCGGATCGCCTCCTGCACCGCGTACCAGTCGTCGGGGTGCACGTACTGCTCGCCGTCGGACAGCGCCAGCGCGCCCTGCCCGACCGTACGGCCGAGCAGCCGGTACAGCTCAGGCGACCAGCGCGCCTCCCCGCTGCGCAGATTCCACCAGAACGAACCGAGCCGGCCGATCCGTTCACCCTGCAGCAGCTGGTCGTGCAGCAGGTCGGCGTCGGTACGGGTCTGCCAGGCGGCGAGCACCAGATCGCCCACCCGGGCCGCGTTGACCTGCGCGACCAGGGAGTGCTCGGTGCCGTCGGCGGCGGCGTCGATGTGCACGTCGCCCAGCCGGCACGGGGTGCCGTCGGCCAGTACGGCGGCGAACGCGCCGAGCAGCAGCCGGCTGCCGGTGTCCGGTACGACGGTCAGCAGGGTGCGTTGCGGCGCGTCCGGCCCCGCCATGCCGATCAGTTCGGCGGTCGCGGCGGCGTTCGCGTACTCGTACCGGAAGTCGGTGACCCGCCCGTCCGGGCCATGTACCGGCGCCAACAGCACCGCGGGTGTGGTGACGCTGTCCAGCACGGTCGACAGCGGATCGGTGCCGGCCAGACCCGTACCGACCGGGGTGAGCTGCCCGATCCGCCGGCCGATCGGCTCGGCGAGTGCCACCAGGTAGCGACAGGTGTCGTCGGTCAGTTCCGTGCTGGCCGTCCAGCCGACGGCCAGCACCCCGACGGGTTCGGTACCGGCGGCCAGCGGCACGGCCAGCACCGAACGCAGCGACTCCACCCCGGTGTCCGCGGCCCACGCCGGCGCCCGGTCGTCGAACGCGGTGCGCGCGTGCTGCTCCAGTACAGACAGGTTCGGCCCGTCGGTGACACCGTGGTCACCGACGGGCCGTAGGGCGTCCGTCGGGTCGCGTAACAGGATGAGTACGGCGTCGGGTGCCGGCCAGCCGGTGGAGGACCCGGCGATCGTCTCGGCGATCTGCGCATAGTTCTGCGCGGTGGTGATCCGCGCGGCGAGCAGCTGGTACTGCGCCTGCAGGCCCTCGGTACGGCTGGACCTGCCGGTGCCACGCCGGTGCGGCCGGGCGCTCTTCGCCGGACGCCGCGCATCCGTCAGGTACTGCCGCAGCTCGTCGTCGATCAGCGAACCCGGGTGGTCGCCGTCCGGTACCGGCGCGGTCGCACCGACCAGCGCGGCGGCCACCTCGGCGAGCTTGATGTTGGTGCGCTGGGAGAGCCGTACCAGGTGGTCGAACGCCTCGTCGGGGCTGACCCGCAGCCGTTCGACCAGTACGCCCTTGGCCTGTTCGATGATGGCGCGGTTGCGCATCGCACGCCGCATACCGGTCAACTCGTCGCGCAGCCGGGCCACCACATTGGCGAGTGCCTCACCCGGTTCCGCCAACTCGTGGGCGTCGGTCGGTGTGGATATCGCTGGCATTGCCGGCGTGGTCGACGATTCCGGGCGTGGCGCTGATCCGGTCGGCCCGGTGGCCGTCCCAACCTGCTTGTTCACCACAGACGTCGTCCTCCTGTGCGGCGGTCGCACCGGAGCGTACCTGGATTCCGGCCGGCCGATCGGCCGGTGGTCCCGCGGTCGATCGGGAAAACCGGCGGCTGGGGCGTACTCGCTATCGTGGTCCGGAACCACCCCGGAACGGGAGGACACGGTGCGAAGCCGAAAACGGTTGATTCACAGGTCGATGCGGTACGCAGCGGTCGCCGGGTTGGGTGCTCTACTGGCCGCCACCGCGCTGCCAGGTGTGGCCGGTGCCACACCGACGGTTCAGGAGCAGAGCTGGTACGTCGACGCGATGCACCTGAAGGCCGCCCACAAGATCAGTACCGGCAAGGGCGTCACGGTCGCCGTGCTGGACAGCGGGGTGAGCCCCGATGTACCGGAACTGGCCGGCAGGTTGTTGCCCGGCACTGATCCCCTCGGCGGTAATGGTCAGGAAGACGAGGTCGGCCACGGTACGGCGATGGCATCGTTGATCGCCGGCGCGGGTAATGGGCCTGACCGCATTCTCGGCGTGGCACCGGACGCGAAGATCCTGCCTGTGCAGTTGGTCCGAGGCAAGGACATGAGCGCTTTTACGCACTTCGTGACGATCCAGGGTGTGCACTGGGCGATCGACCACGGCGCTCGGGTGGTCAACATGTCGTATGGCGCACCTGATCCGACGAAGGGTGGTAACTGGGAGACGGATCTGGAGCAGTACGCCCTGGATCACAATGCTGTACTTGTCGCCTCCACGGGTAACAAGCCCAAGGACAAGGAGATGGGTGAGCCGGCCGACATCCCCGGGGTGGTCGCGGTCAGCGGCCTGAGCCCCGGTGGCGAGAGTTGGAGCGGCTCGGTCAATGGTCCCGAGACGGTGGTCTCCGCACCGGCCGAACACATTCCGTCGGCAGCCCTGAACAGGGGACACGCGGTGGCTTCCGGTACCAGCAGCGCGACCGCGCTGGTGTCCGGTGAGCTGGCCCTCATCATGTCGAGGTTCCCGCACATCTCCGCTGCGGACGCAATAAACCGCCTGATCAGGACTACCGACGACCGGGGTCCGGCGGGCCGTGACCCGGACTACGGATTCGGTGCGGCCGACCCGCTCAAGGCCCTGACGGCGAACGTTCCGCACGTCAAGGCGAACCCGCTGCTCCCCAGCGAGGCCAGTAATTCCGCGGACGGTGTGAGGAAGTCCGCGAGTCCGGTGTCCACCACCGTGCTGGTCGTCGTGGTCCTGGTCGTGGTGCTGCTCATGGTCGCGGTGCTGGCGGTGCTGCTCATGGTGCGCGCGCACCGCCGGCGACGACCCGCCGCTGGCCCGGGACCGCAGTGGCCGAGTGGTCCAGGTGGACCACCACCGACGGATCCGGGGCCGACCGGATATCTGCAGCCGCCGGCCGGAGCCGGCTGGTATCAGCAACCTGGGCCGCCCTCCGGTGGTCCGCCACCGGACCGCCCCTATGTGGGTGGTCCACCACCAACCAGCGGCTGACAACTCGGAAGGACCCGGGCGACGCCCGGGTCCTTCCGAGTGTGTTGCGGAGGAACGCGGACCTTACCCGCCGATGACGCCCGGGCCGGCCCTGTCGTCGTCGCCCCAGACCATGTCGTCCTCAGTCAGCCAGGTCGAGTGCTCCTCGGCTTGGCCCTCACTGCGTCGGGCGCCGGAGCCGAGGCCGCGTCCGGCTCTGGCCGTGCCATTGCCGGCCGCCGCACTGGCCGGCGCGCCCACCATTCCGCCGGCCAGACCGATGCCGGCTCCGGACGGTGCCGAAGCCAGGCCGCTGCCCGGAGAGGCGGCGCCGCCGATACCCAGCCCGCCGCCGAAGCCGCCGGCACCGGACGGGCCGCCACCGGCGCCGGTCAGTACGGTGCCGGAACCGTCGTCCGCGGTGATCACCGCGGCCGGCACGTCATCTGCCGACCCCGTGCCCGGTACCTGCGGTGCGTGCACGTCGAACCGGCCGTCCCTGTTCTCGTGCTGGGCCAGCGGGTTGGTCGCCGGCGCGGCCGATGTGCCCGGCCCGGAGTCGACAGAGCCTGCGACCACCCCGGAATCGCGCACATCGTCACCGGGCATGTCCCGGTCCGACTCTTCCGGCTGATGCCAGGTCCCAGCCGCGCCCTGGTACTCGCCGGACAGTCCGGCGATCAGCTGGACCACCCGGTTCTTCGCGGCCTTCTTCTCGGCCTTGTCCTTGTCGTGGCCCATGAAGGCGCCCACCACCCCGCCGACCGGCCCGGCCAGCGCCGCGCCGTTGAACGCGTCGTGCACGACCGCGTCGTGGTTGTCGGTGGCGTCCGGGCTCTCGTTCTTCCTCTGTGCCTCGCGCAGCGTGCCGCTCAGCCCGGTCAGCGTGGTGTGGAAGTTGTCCATGTTGCCGGCCAGATCGTTGGCGAACGTGGAGACCAGACCCATCCGGCGCTGGAACTCGTGCCCGGAACCGCTGCTCCACAACTCGCCGAGGACGGTCAGCTCCGCGGTCAGGTTCTGGGACAGCTCATGGCAGCCCTGCAGGATCTTCTTCCATTCGCCGGCCAGCGTGTCGATCTGGTCCGGGTTGCCGGACTTCAACCAGCCGTACAGCTGCTCGTGGCTGTAGCTGTCGTACTTGGCGAACAGGTCCTCGTTGCTGTTGGCGTGCGGGTGCGTGGCGTTCACGGCTCAGGCCCCCTTCAGCGCGGTGCTGACCGGGCCCATGGTCCGGGCGATGTCCTTCGAGTTGGCGTCGTTACGTGCCTCGACGGTGCGGTAGGTGTGCAGGATCGAGTCGGTCGCCTTCTGCGCGGCCTCCACGGCGTTCTTCAGCCGCTGCACCCTGGCGTGGTAGGCCAGGGCCATCGAGGCGTAGTAGCTGTTGGTGTCCAGGCCGTCGGGAAACGCGCCGAACAGCTGGTTGTCGTGGCTGGACGACGCGCCGCCGGAGGTGCCCACCAGCTTGTCCTCGATGGTCTTCAGCATCGTGGCGGTCGCGCTGCGGTGGTTGCCGAGCGCGGTCCTGAAGTCCTCCAGCGACTGCACGTCGACGACGGTCCTGCCGTACTCCTTGGTCATCGGAGAGCCCCGTTCTCTGCCTCACATGGTCGAACCTGTGGCAATCAGGTAACACCCAGTTGCCGTGTTGCACAGACTAAGGGATCGCATCCACCCGGATGTGACGAGACATCGCGTCCGATGCTCAAATAGTTACTACATGAAGTTACCGGCACTAAACGGCAGTTACCGTTCAGTCGTGCTGTTTCTGCGCGCTGGCGGTGGGCGAGGGCGCCGGTATGTCGGTGAACTGTCCGGCCACCGCCGGATCCAGCGGCGGACCGGTCGGCACCAGGTCGAGCAGCCCCGGGGGCACCGGTACCGGCCGCACCGACTGATAGCCGAGCAGCACGGTGGCGTCCTTCTTGTCGGACTTCATCAGCGCGTACTTGCGGCCCTGGTCGGTGACCAGGTAGACGGTCGTACCGGCGGTGACACCGGGCGCGGGCTCCTGCCGTACGAGTGCGCCGCGGCCTCCCGGGACCACGATGCGGTCCGCCACGGGACCGGAATCCTCCGGGCCGGTGGTCGACCTGGCGGCCCCGGCGTCCGGCCGCAGCTGCGTCGGCGTCTGCGCGTACAGCCGCAGCCGTACCGGGTCGGACCCGTCGGCCCGGCCGCCACCGTGGTACGCGGCGCACACCGCCGGCTGGTTGCCGGACAGGCTCATGAGCTGCGGCAATGTGTCCGGCATGCCCGGCTGCTCGAAACTCCGGTCATGATCCAGATCGTCACTCACCGCACTGCCCAGCACCTTGGTAGCTGGGGCGCCGTCCAGGATCAACTGTGCGGTGACCTCGCCGATCGACGTCAGGCCGCCATCCAGCAGCAGGTAGTACGTCTCGCCGACCTGGAACACGTCCCCGATCTGGTGCGACTCGTCGTTGATCACCCTGCCCGGTTCGCCCTTGCCCGGGATGGCCGGTACGGCCAGGTCGGGGCCGGACGGGATCGCGCCGAGCATCGCGCTGCCCACCACCGAGCGTCCGCCGGTGAGCCCGAGCGCGGTCAGCGCCGCGTCGTTCGGGATCCGGTAGCGCCGGTCGTGCCACAGCAGGTACGCGGTGCCGTCCGTGCTGCCCTGGCTGACCAGCAGACCCTTGTCGCCCAGCCCGGCGCCGCCGGGCAGCGCCCGGCCCACCATCAGCTCGGTGGCCAGCTCCGTCGTGGTGGTCGCGTACTTCGGTGAGCTGCACACCGTCCACGGCAGCCCGACCAGCGAGGCCGCGTCCGGTACCGAATCGGGGGCGCCGTAGATGCCGGCCGCCGCGCCGCGGGGTACGCCACGCAGCGAGTTCGCGGACACCTGCTGCGGGTCGGCGGAACCCACGATCAACCGCGCGGAGGCGTAGTTGAGTATCGGGTGCAGTTCGCCCTTCTCGTAGACGTAGCGGGCACCGGACTCGCGTTCGATGATGAACGTGCCGGTCTTCCGCCAGGAGTTCCGGCCGCCCGGCCACAGCAGGCCGTACACGCCGACGGCGGCGAAGAGGATCACCCCGACCATGGCGCTGGCGAAGACGGCCAGACCGAGCCGACGCATCGGCAACATGGTGCTCTCCGGTTCACCGGACAGCATCGCCGACACGATCCGTCTCGTCACAAACCGGTAGCCCTGCAACTGTTCGCGCCGCGTGGGCATCCGACCTCCCCGTCCCCTGACCGCCTGGCCGCGAGCGATGCTACGGGATGCGCGCACACGCACTCACTGTCGGTTTTGCGACATCCCTACGATAGGTGCCCGCCGGTACTGTGTGCCGTCGGACGTCCGGTCCGCCAGCACGCCTGGATGCCGCCGCCGCCCGCGGATCCGGCGCTCGGCCGCAGCGCTCGCTGTACACGGGAAGGGACGACCAACGCCATGGTGACCACGCAGGCAGCTGCCCCGCCGGTGCGCGCCGTACGGCTCGAGCACGGTGCATCGGCCGGTCCGGTACGGTTCGCCCCGCGCGGCGGCCGTCGACGGTTCGGTGGCGTACGGGTCACCCAGTTCGTACTGGTCGAACTGGCCGGCGCGGCCGTCCTGCTCAGCCTCGGCCGACCGGTCTGGTGGTCGGCCGTCGGCGCGCTGGTCGCGCTGGCCCTCGTCGTACTGGCGTTCGGCTGGAGCGGTGGGCGGTGGTGGACCGAGTGGCTGCTGCTGCGCCGGGAGTTCCGGCGGCGAAGCTCCGCCGTACCGGCACCCACCGACGACGCCCGGCTGGCCGCACTGGGCAGGCTGGCCGCCGGCCTGTCGGTGCGTACGATCGCCGACCGCGGCAACCGCATCGGCATCGGCCAGGACGACGCCGGCTGGTTCGCCGCCGTCGCGATCACACCTCCGGCCGGGCTGCGCGGTGACCCGGTCGAGGACCTGCCGTTGGACGCGCTGGCGCGGGTACTCGACGAGGCCAGTCCCCGAGTGTCGGCGCTGCAGGTGGTGCTGCACAGTCTCCCTGCGCCGGCCGCGCTGCTCGACGAGACGGCGCCGGCAGCCCGTTCGTACCGTGAACTTGCCTCGGGAAACCTTGGCGTACAACCGATCGAGCAACGTTGCTGGGTGGCGGTCCGGTTCGATCCGGCCGCCGCCGGGCGGGCTTCCGCGAGCCGGGGCGGCGGGCTGGAGGGCGTACACCGGGCCCTGTCGACCACCATCGGGCGGCTCGGCAAGGCGGTCAGTGGGGCCGGCCTGGAGTACGAGATCCTCGACGGCGAGGGCCTGCTCGACGCGCTGGCCCAGTCCTGCGGGGTCACCGGCTACGTCGACCCCGAGGCGGTACGGCAGATCCGGGAGGACTGGACCGGGTGGCGCGCCGGCGGCCTGGCGCACACCTGCTTCTGGGTACGGGACTGGCCGCGGCTGGCCGACGTCGGTGGGCTGCTGGGTCGGTTGGCCCGGACCCCTTCAGTACTCAGCACCGTCGCGCTGACCATGGAACCGCAGGACGACGGGACCGACTTCCGTTGCGTGGTAAGGGTGGCGGCACAGCCGGACCGGATGCCCGACACCTGCCGCGCGTTGCAGCAGCTCGCGAACGTGTCACGGGCACGGCTGTTCCGGCTCGACGGTGCCCAGGCGCCGGCCGTCTACGCGTCCGCACCGACCGGAGGTGGCGCACGGTGAGCGTGTACGGATCCCCCCGACGCGACCCCGGACCCGACGAGCCGTCCCGGCACGGCAGGCATTCCCAGCCCGAGACCGACGAGGACGACCAGCGGCAGACCGTGCTGCACCAGGCGGTACGGCCGCCGCAACCGCCTCCGGCGACGCCGCCGCAACCGCCTCCGGCCACGCCGCCGCAACCGCCTCCGGCCACGCCGCCGCGGGCGCCGCAGCCACCTCAGCCGCCACGGTCCGTACCGCCGGCTGCGCCGCAGCCACCACCGCACGTGCGGTCACCACACGTGCGTCACCACACGTGCGGTCACCACACGCGCAGTCACCGCACGCGCAGCCGCCACAACGCCCGGCGCCGCCGCGTGGCCAGGGCGGGGTGTACGGGCGTTCCCCGGACGCTCCGCCGCCGCCCGTTCCGCCGGTACCGCCCGCTCCTGCAGACCCGGCGCGCCCGACGCTGCCCCGGTCGCCCGCGCCACCAGCTCCTCCCCGTACGTCGCCTCCTGCGCCTCCCCGCCCACCGGCGCCGCCGGTGCCTTCCCGCCCGCCGGCGCCGCCGATGACTCCCGTACCGCCGGTGTCCAGCCTGCCGTTCCCTGGGCAGCCGGTGTCCGGTCCACCGTTCGCCGTGCAGCCGGTGTCGGCTCCACGCACCGATCTTGTCCGGGCCGATCCGGTCCGCGCTGACCCGGTCCGCACCGCATCGTCCGGACCGATTCCCGCAGCGCGACCCGGCACCCTGGTGCCGGTCTCGGGCGTCCCCGTGTCCGGCATACCTGTTTCCGGTATCCCCGTTTCGGGCGTGCCGGTCTCGGGAGTGCCCGTGTCCGGTGCGCCGGTGTCGGGGGCCGCGATGCCCGGTGTGGTGGGCGCCGGAGGGTTCGGCGCCGGTGGATTCACCGCCCAGCCGGGCGGTGACGGTACGTCGTCCGGCGGCCTGCAACCGACGCGGCCCGTGTCGGCCGCCCGTCGGGCCCGGCGCTTCCGGCCGCTGAACCGGCTGCGGGTCGGTACGCACGGCGTCTCCCGCGCGGCGTTCCAGCACATCGACGTACCCGGCATGACCAGCGGCGTGATGCTCGGCCACGACGGTAACAAGGCGCCGGTGCTGATCCGGATGTTCCGCGACGAGCCGACCCGGGTGTCCCTGGTGGGCGGGCTGTGGGCGGCCCGCGTCGCGGTCTTTCGTGCGCTGGCGATGGGTGCCCGGGTCGTCGTGTTCACCGCGCAGCCCGCCGAATGGCAGGGTTTCGGCCGGTGGGCCACTGGTCGCGACGACCGGGTCGCGGTGATGTCCGGCGAACGACCGGTCACCGTCGGCGCCACCGCCACCGCGCCGGCACTGCTGCTGTACGACGTGGGCCTGAGCGGTGCCAGCCGGCCACCGGCACTGGGGCCGTGGCAGACCCAGCTGACCGTACTGCGGACCCTGACCGCGTACGGATTCCCGCCGGTGCAGGCCTCCAACATGGTGCTGCTGCAACGACTGGCCAGTAGCGAGGCGCACGCGGCGGCGTCCGTACTCAAGCTGACGGCGGAGAGTGTGTCGCTGCTCCAGGTACTGCGCGACGACATGCTCGCCGCGCTCGGCGGCCAGGCCGACCGCTACCTGTGGCTGAACCCGACCCAGATCGAGAGCCAGCAGTTCGGCGCCCCGCACCGCTGACGAAGTACGGGGCTCGCCACCCCTCTCACCCCACTGCGCATTTTCCCCGAAAGTATAGTTTTGCCCGAATTTCTGAGCGGACATTCGGGGAAAATGCACCTCTAGATGACCTGAGGAGAGCATTTTTCCTGAATGTACCTTTCAAGAAAAGGGACTTAACTCCTATTCGGGGAAAATGCCAAGTCGGGTGGGGTGATGGGGCCCGTCTTGAGTTCCTCCCTCGCACAAGCTGAACCCTTCGAAGGTACGGCGTTGGCCGGTCAGCCCTTGATCGCGCGGATGAACGCGTACGCGCCGCAGATCCACAAGGTCAGCGGAATGATCGAGACGATCAGCAGGATCTCGACGATGTCCACGAGCCGTGTCCAGATCGGCATGACCCGCTTGCCGGCCATCACCAGCCCGGAGATCAGGCAGACCACCCCGAGCGCGGTCAGCGCCGGCAGTACCACCAGCAACCGCAGCGCCGGGCCGAACCATACGAACAGCGAGACGGCGCTGAGACCGAGTCCGACCAGGCCGGCGATCAGCAGCGGTTGGCGTTGCCAGCCACCGGAGAACGACCGTGCCCGGGTGAGTAGTACGACTGCCAGCACTGTCAGCAGGATCAGCCGCGGCCACCCGGAACCGCCGGCGGCCAGGGCGATCTCCGCGCCGAGGCCGATGGCGGCGGTGGCGCCGAGCAGGCCGGTGAGGTGCCGGTCGGCGGCGTCGCTCTGGGCCAGGACCCGTTCGCCGTCCACGGTCTCCTCGTCGGTACGCAGTTCCTCCGGCCCGGCGGGGATCGTCGGCATCGGCAACCGTGCCAGCCGGAAGGCCAGGCCGGGTAGCGCGGAGGTGAGGGCCAGCGCGAGACCGCCGACGATGCTGCCCGCGCCGGCCGCGCTCGTACCGGACAGCAGGCAGATCAGTCCGCCGAGGACGAGGGCGAACCCGCAGATGGTGGCGCCGAGGAAGATGTGCGCGTAGTCCGCGACGGCCACGGCGGCGAGTACCGAGTAGAGCACCAGCGTTGCGCCGGCGATCAGTACGTGCGGTGCGCGCAGGTCACTCGCCGGGTGGTCGCCGGCCACCAGCAGCAGTCCGCCGGTGGTGCCGTACCCGATGCCGAGCAGGGCCAGGATCAGTCCGGTCTGGCTCCTGGCCAGCGCCCGGGAGGCGATGGCCGATGCGGTCAGCAGCGCGATGCCCAGCCCGATCCCGGCCAGTGCGCCCGGCAGCTGTGGCGGCCCGGCCAGCACGGTGAGCAGCATGCCCAGTGCCAGTACGGCGATCGCCGCGCCGACACCGAACCGTTGGGTGGCCCGGGTGTCCCACCGGTCACCGCGGTCCTGGGTGGCCGTGGCGATCGCATCGACGATGTCGTCGAACACCGCGTCGGGGGCCGAGGTGGCGCGCGGGGTGAAGTAGAGCTGTTCGCCGTCCTGGATCTCCAACTGCCCGACGGAACGGGTGCTGTCCAGTACCTTTCCGCCGAGCCGGGCCAGTACCCAGCCGCCCTTGGTGGTGCCCTCGTCGGCGAGATCCTCACCGGCGTAACGCAACAGCGTGGGCAACAGGTCCGCGAGGGGTACGTCCTCGGGCAGTGCCAGGTCGATCCGGGTCTTGGGCGCGACGACCGTCACCCGGCACAGTCCACTGCCGACCGCGTTGGGCACCTTCCGGCTCCTCCCGTTCAGAACAAGCGAACCCCACCATCATCGCGATCAGGTCAAACCCGCGACTGTCGGAAAGGTCCCGTGTCGGTGTGTTCGCGAGAGTACCTACGATGGCCCCCGCGCCGGGGTCCGGCTCGATCCGCCGGGCGGCAGGGTGGCGTGCCTTCGACATGATGGGCGGCCCATCGGCGAACCAGCCTCTGTGAGTGCACGGGAACGGGAGTGAAACGCCTATGAGCACCGTCGTGTTCCGACGGCCGGCACGCCGAGGAGGACCACAACTGCCGAGGGGTGAACTGCTGCTGGAATCGCCACCTGAGGTGCCGGAACAGCTTCCCCGCAGTATCGGCCAGCTGCTGATGATCCTGCCGATGTTGGCCGGGGCGGGCGCGATGGCGTTCATGTACGCGGGCCGTGGCGGCGGCATGATGACCTACCTGGCCGGCGGCATGTTCGGGGTGTCCATGCTGGGTATGGCGGTCGGCCAGATCGGTGGCGGCGGTGGGGACAAGAAAGCCGAACTCAACGCCGAACGCCGTGACTACATGCGTTACCTGGCCCAGATCCGCAAGCGGGTGCGGCGTGCCTCCGAGCAGCAGCGCGCCGCGCTGACCTGGAAACATCCCGAACCTGATGCGCTCTGGTCGATCGCCGCGTCGCGTCGACGGTGGGAACGTCGCAGTAGCGACGACGACTTCGGCGAGATCCGCGTCGCGGTGGGCCCGCAGAAACTTGCTGTCAGAATTGTGACACCGGAAACCAAGCCGGTGGAGGACCTGGAACCGATGAGCGCGATCGCGCTCCGCCGGTTCGTCCGCACCTTCAACACCGTGCCGAAGCTGCCGACCGCGGTGTCACTCCGCTCGTTCAGCCGGATCGTGCTGCGCGGTGACCGGGAGGTCGGGCTGGGCACCGTACGGTCGCTGCTGTGCCAGACGGCCACCCTGCACGCGCCCGACGACCTGCGGGTGGCGGTCGTCACCCCAGTGGAGAACTTCGCCGCCTGGGACTGGCTCAAATGGTTGCCGCACAACCAGTACGGCCGGCGTTCGGACGCGGCCGGCCCGGTCCGGATGGCCTTCGAGTCGATGTCCGAACTGGAGGAACTGCTCGCCGCCGAGCTCGGCCCACGACCACGGCATTCGCCGGATGCCAAACCCCTGACCGAACTGCCGCACCTGCTGGTGGTGCTCGACGGCGGTGAGGTCGGTGCCGACTGCCAACTGTCGGGTTCCGGACTGCTCGGCAGCACCGTACTGGACCTGTCCGGGATCGTGCCCCGCGACGCCGGCCGCTGGCTGCTCTGCCTCGATCTGCAGCCCGGCCGGGCCGAGGTGTACCGGGGCGACCGGTCCACCGCCATCGGCAGCCCGGACCAGATGAGCATCGAGCAGGCCGACTCGCTGGCCCGGCAGCTCGCGCCGTACCGGCTGTCCGCGCAGACCGGGCCGGAGGACGCACTGTCCACGGCGTACGAGCTGACCGACCTGCTCGGTGTCGGCGACGCCGCCGCGTTCGACCCGCATCAGACCTGGCGACCCACCAAACCGAACCGGGAACGGCTACGGATCCCGCTCGGTCGCGGGCCGGACGGCAACTTCGTCGAACTCGACCTCAAGGAGTCCGCGCAGGAGGGCATGGGTCCGCACGGGCTGATCATCGGTGCCACCGGTTCGGGCAAGTCCGAACTGCTGCGCACCATCGTGTCCGCGCTGGCCATCACGCACTCCTCGGAGGAACTCAACTTCGTCCTCGTCGACTTCAAGGGCGGCGCCACGTTCGCCTCCCTCGACGTGCTGCCGCACACCAGCGCGGTCATCACCAACCTCGAGGACGAGATCGAGCTGGTGGACCGAATGAAGGACGCGCTGGCCGGTGAGATGGTGCGCCGCCAGGAACTTCTCCGGTCGGCCGGCAACTACGTCTCCCAGTACGAGTACGAGAAGGCGCGGCGGGCCGGTGAGCCGTTGGAACCGCTGCCCGCGCTGCTGGTCATCTGCGACGAGTTCTCCGAACTGCTGGCCGCAAAACCCGACTTCATCGACCTGTTCGTGATGATCGGCCGACTCGGCCGGTCGCTGGCCGTACACCTGCTGCTGGCCTCGCAGCGGCTGGAGGAGGGCAAGCTGCGCGGCCTGGACACGCATCTGTCGTACCGGATCGGTCTGCGTACCTTCTCCGCGGTGGAGAGCCGGATCGTGCTGGGCGTGCCGGACGCGTACGAGCTGCCCAACGCGCCCGGTCACGGCTACCTGAAGGTCGACACGTCGACGATGCTTCGCTTCCGCGGCGCGTACGTGTCCGGCCCGTACCGGCAGGGCGGTGGCCAGCAACGTTCCCAGGCGGCGGTGTCCCGGCAGGTGGTGCGGTTTTCCGTGGACCACACACCGGTACAGGATCTGGCGCCCGAGGAACCCGAGGCCGAGGCGGTGACCGGCAAGCAGACCGCCGTACTGGAGGTCATCGCGGGCCGGTTGACCGGTCGGGGCAAGCCCGCCCACCAGGTCTGGCTGCCACCGTTGGCGGACCCGCCGCCGCTGTCGGAGATCATGCCGACGCTGAAGGTGCACCCGGAGCGCGGACTGTGCCCGTCCGGATGGGACGGGCTGGGCAAGCTGACCGCCGCGGTCGGCGTCGTCGACAGGCCGTACGAGCAGAAACGCGACGTGTTCTGGGCGGAACTGGCCGGCGCCGGCGGCAACGTGATCATCGTGGGCAGCCCGCAGTCGGGCAAGAGCACCATGCTGCGTTCGCTGCTCTGTTCGCTGGCGCTCACCCACACCCCGCGACAGGTGCAGTTCTTCTGCCTCGACTTCGGTGGCGGCACCCTGACCACGCTGCGCGACCTGCCGCACGTGTCCGGCGTGGCGACCCGACGGGAGGCCGAGGCGGTACGTCGTACGGTGGCCGAAGTGGTGGCGTTGCTGGAGTCCCGGGAGGCGCGCTTCACCGAACTGGGCATCGACTCGATCGCCACGTACCGGCGGCGGCGGGCCAAGGGCGAGTTCGCCGACGACCCGTTCGGTGACGTGTTCCTGGTCGTGGACGGTTGGGGCACGCTGCGCGAGGACTACGACGAGTACGAACAGAAACTGACCAGCCTGGCACAGCGCGGCCTCGGTTTCGGCGTGCACCTGGTGATCACCGCCGCGCGCTGGGCGGAGGTACGGATCAACCTGCGTGACCTGCTCGGCACCCGGTTCGAGCTGAAGCTGGGTGACGCGGCGGAGTCCGAGATCGACCGCCGGGCGGCGGCGAACGTACCGGCCCGTACCCCCGGGCGCGGCCTGACGCCCAAGAAGCTGCATTTCCTGGCAGCGGTACCGCGTATCGACGGGCAGTCCACCGACGAGAACCTGACCGACGGGGTGAGCGACCTGGTGATCCGGGTACGGGACGCGTGGCAGGGCCAACCGGCGCCGAAGGTACGGCTGCTGCCCCGACGGTTCTCCGCCGAGCCGTTCATCGAACAGGCCGCGCGGACCCCGGTCGGTGCGGTCACCATCGGGCTGAACGAGAGCCAGCTCGCGCCGGTGGCGCTCGACTTCGCCACCGAACCGCACTTCTTCGCCTTCGGTGACTCCGAGAGCGGGAAATCGGGGCTGCTGCGGGTGATCGCCCGACAGTTGGTGGCGAAGTACACGCCGAAGCAGGCGCGGGTGATCATCGCCGACTACCGGCGTTCGTTGCTCGGCACGATCGAGGGCGACCACCTGCTCGGCTATGCGGCGTCCGGTCAGGCGTTGCAGCAGATGATGGGTTCGGTGGTGGGCGCGATGAAGGAACGGCTGCCCAACCCGGACGTCACCCCGGAACAGCTGCGCAACCGGTCCTGGTGGTCCGGCCCCGACCTGTACGTACTGGTCGACGACTACGACCTGGTCGCCAGCCCGTCCGGCAACCCGGTCGCGGCGCTGGCCGAGTTCCTGCCGCAGGCGCGCGACATCGGACTGCACCTCGTACTGACCCGACGCTGCGGTGGCGCCGCGCGGGCCATGTACGAGCCGGTGATCCAGCGGTTGAAGGAACTGGACAGTCCGGCGCTGCTGATGTCGGGCAACCGCGAGGAGGGTGCGCTGTTCGGCAACCTGCGGCCGAGTCCGCAACCCCCGGGCCGGGGCACCCTGATCCGGCGGCGGGAAGGTAACGAACTCGTACAGCTCGGCTGGCTGGACGAGAGCTGATTGCGGATGGTGATGGATGCGCCCGGTCGGCTCGACTGGGCGTTACCTACCGCCTCGTCCCGGATCGGTATCTGCCCGGGTGTTTGCGCCTATCCGATATGGTACTGAGCACGTTGGGTATGGTCACCGATGCACAACGCTCCGCAATCCTCGCTGGGGCTGGCGCGTACGTGGTGGCCTGGACACGGGGTCCTCCAATAGTTCTGGGAGGTGGATCATGGGCAATGGGCCCATGCGAGTTGATCACGCGACACTGCATACCGCGGCGAACGACGTCAGGTCGACGAGGGACGAGATCCAGGGCGACCTGAGCAAGCTGGAGTCGCTGGTTCAGCAGGACCTTGCCAGTGCGTGGCAGGGCACCGCAGCTGGCTCGTTCCAGCACCTGATGCAGCGCTGGCACGACGACAGCAAGACGCTGATGCAGGCGATGAACGACATCGCCGATCTGCTGGACAAGTCCGGGACCAATCACCAGGTCAACGACGAGAACCAGCAGCAGATGATCGACAAGATCCATTCGGCACTGAACGGCTGACGGGGCTAAGGGGCTTTCGACGATGTCGATGATCAAGGTAGATCCGCACGTCCTGCACGAAGCGCACACCCAGATGAAGAGCATCGCGCACGGCATGGACCAGAAGCTCGACACCCTGCGTTCCGGCCTGCAGCGGATGGAATGGGACGGCGCGGACCGCCGTACCTACCAGGAGCACCAGCAGAAGTGGGACAAGGCCGTCACCGACCTCAACGCCGTACTCAACCAGATCGGCGCCGCGGTCGGCATGGCCAGCGACAACTACGTCAACACCGAGATGGGCAACTCCAAGCTCTGGGGCTGACGCCCGCGAGAAACGATGCGGGCGGTTCCGGGCCACCAGCCGGGAGCCGTCCGCATCACTCTGTGACCTGCCCGGGGTGATGCGCGCCGGGCCCATCGGAAGGATCCGTCGATGTCGGTTCCGCTCATGGCCCTATGCGGTGATCTCGGAACGGGGCTCAAGATCCCGCAGGCCATCCGTACGCCGAGTATGGGAGAGAAATTCCATGGGTGATTACGACTTTACTTTCTGGGATCCTTCGAAGGCCAAGGACAAATATGCTTTCGAACCCGGTGCGGCAGAAAAAGCGGAGGTCGACACCGGCCATCTCAAGAATGTCATTCCGATCCTTGAAGATCTCAAGCACTACGTCGAGAATCGGCTGACGCTCGAAGTGGCGGAGCTGTGCGGGAAGAACGGCCTCGGCGGAGACCCGACCGTCGCGTTCGGGAAGTTCACGAACGCAACCGAGGCGGCGTCCACACACAAGTTGTACATGCGGACGGTGCACGGGGACTACACGAACCTGGCGAAGAACCTCGACACCGCCATCACGGCAACCAGGCAGATCGTCAAGAACTACGACGATGCCGAGGAACTCAACGCCGCCAGTGCAGCGGACGTTGCCAAGGCCTTCTCCGCTACCGGATCGAGCAGCAGCAGTAGTTCCTCCAGTACATCATCCAGCGATACATCGGGGGCGGGGTTCTGAGATGGGAAATGATTCGGGTGACCCCGATTGGGAACACTGCGTGACACAGTCGGTCATCAACGGAAACCCTGACACGCTGCGCAGCGTGTCAGGGATGTGGGAGTCGGTTTTTCGCAACGCGGACTCCGTAAAAGCGCAGATCGACGATATCATCAAGGATCTCAAGGGTTGGAAAGGTAGCGCAGGAGATGCCTACCGGGACAATCTGAAGAAGATCTCCGACTCGATCGACGAGACGCGGGACAGCAACAAGACGAAGGTCCAGAATCTTCTGGGGGCATGCGCAGAGTCGTTGGACGGACTGCAGTCCAAGATGCCGATTCCTGCCGCGATGTACGACCAGGTCAAAGGCTATCGCGAGGATGCCAACCGGCGTAACCAGTACGCAGTCAATATGCTCGCTCTTGCCGCTGGTCCGCTGACCACCGTCGAACTGGGTGTCGGATACCTGCACAACGGCAGTTTCAATAGCTCGATCTTCAACAACAGCATGGGTGACTGGGTCGGCAGCAAACTTGGTGCCCTGCAGGACAAGGTCGACGACTTCTGCAACGACCGTACCAAAGAAGCTCAGAATCTACTGAACGGAACCAACGCCGACTACGACGTGGCCAACACTCAAGCTGGCACGCCCACTCCGAATCCTACGCAGTTATCGACCGGTGGTGACCTTCCGCCCGGCGGCGGCGTGGGAACGGGAGCTGGGATTGGGGGAGGCCCCAGTTCAGGTGCGGCCGGTGGAATTCCACATATGAAGAGTCCGGACACGGCAGGCCTGGGATTCGGCGATCCACTGAGCGACGGTATTCAGGGGAGCCAGCCAGGATATGACAACGGACTTCATGGGGAGGATTTTGGCTCAGACGGATCTGGCGCCGGCGCGAGCGGCTCTGGTCTTGCGGGAGCTGGTGGAACCGGTCCAGGTGGTGCGAATCTGGGCAGTGGCACAGGTGGGTTGAGCGGGCCAGGCGCCGTGGGAAAGCCTGTCGGTTTGGACGGTTCGCTTTCCGGGGGCGCTGCTACCGGTGCCATGGCTGGTCGCGGGATGATGGGCGGCGGCCATGGTGGTCAGGTGGCAATGGGTCAGGAGAAGGTCGAGATACCTGGTTGACCGAGGACGATGATCCCTGGGGGCGGCGATGACAACAGTGCTCCATCAGTACTTGGTGGATGATGTGCGCCGAACTACGATGGGGAGTCGGTTCCAAATGAAGTTGCTCCGCAAGGTTTGCTCATTGTCCGCCTGTATGTTCGCGATCGTTGCCGTGCTCGATGGAATAGCGATTCCGGCATCCGCGGATCCGTCGATTCGGCAACAGCAGTGGTATCTTGATGCTCTCGGTATTCCGCAGGCACAGAAGATTAGCACTGGTAGAGGGATTACCGTAGCTGTTATCGATGAAACCGGTGTCGACGCGGCGAATCCTGACCTCGCTGGGCAGGTTCTCGAGGGCGCCGGCTTCGGTGGATCGTCCAATGGAAAGTCTACTGAGGACCATGCGAGCCATGCAACTCTGACTGCTGGGGTAATCGCCGCCAAAGGCGGCGACAACAGCCATGCACTTGGGATCGCGCCAGGAGCGAAGATTCTCCCAGTTGCGCTCTCTGATGATCCAAGTCCAGAATCCATATCGCGGGCGATTCGTTGGGCAGCAGATCATGGTGCTCAGGTGATCAACATTTCGTTGGGTGCTGCGTATGATGAACCTCCAAAGGTTGAGGTCGATGCTGTCAACTATGCGTTATCTAAAGATGCTGTAGTTGTCGCGGCCGCTGGAAACACCACGGCTGGAATGACCACGGTCGCGGCTCCTGCCAGTGTTCCCGGAACTATCGCTGTATCGGGGGTCACAAACCATGCTGACTTCTGGTCTGGATCAGTGTCCGGGAAAGAGGTTGTTCTGGCGGCGCCCGCTAGTCACATCGTGAATACCTGGATCCATGCGCGAAGTTGGTACGGGTATGGGGACGGCACGAGTCAGGCGGCGCCGATCGTGGCTGGGACGGCGGCGCTGATTCGTTCCAAGTACCCGGACATGAACGCGGCGAACGTGATCAACCGTCTGATCAAGACCGCGAAGGATCAAGGTAAACCGGGACGTGACCAGTACTTCGGCTACGGGACCGTGCGGCCGGTGGACGCGCTGACCAAGGATGTGCCGGAGGTGTCCACCAATCCGCTCGTCAAGAACGCGGGCGGTTCCGCGACGGCTCGACCGAACTCGGGGGCACATCCGTACCACGTGAAGGGTGCACCGAAGATCGGTGGGATCACGGTCCGTGCCTGGGTAGCGCTGGGCGTCATTGTGCTCGTCTTCATCGCCGGACTGATCGTCGTGATCGTGGCGGTGGGTCGGCGGAGTCGTCGGCGAAAGGCATCGCCGCAGTTCGGTCCGCCCGGTCAGCAGCCGGCATGGACGCAGCAGCCATATAGCGGGGGGCCGCCGCAGTCACAGGGGCCGTGGCCGGGTCCGTACGGCGGTCAGGGTCCACCGCCCGGGCCGGGGCCTTCGTTCGGTGCGCCGCCACCCCCTCCGGGATCTGCTCCCGGCGGTGGTGAGCCGACCGGTTCGGCTGAGGCGCCAACGGGTTCTCAGCGGCATCCGGGCTGAACTCGTACCGGCGGCCCAGCGGCGACGAATGGTGGGCCGCCGCTGGGCCGGATCGCCGCCGTGGAGCCAGAGCGCGGGGGCACAACGATGAATGGTGCTGCGCCACCGACCCACGGAGGCGCGGTCTGACCGGCGCGCAGGGCCATGTGTCGGCTAGGCGACAGGTGGCGGATTGCGACTCGGCAACAGTTGTTTCCTGAGTACGACGACCGGGGCTCTTGATGCGTGTACCGGGGAGACTGACGTGTCTGCTCAGAGCGCTGCCCGATCCGGAATGACGTACTGAATGCGCGGTGGACCGTTCGTGGACGGCGTGCAAGATGGGTGGTTGACCACGTACAGGCTCAGATAGCTGACTGCGGAGCAGCGCACGGTCCGGGTACGGCGACTGGGGCGGATGACCGTACGGAGAAGGGAGGTGCCGGTGCGGGCTGAATGGCAGGCGCACATCGACGAACTGATGGACCAGTACCGCAAGATGCGGGACAACGTGAGCGAGATGCAGCAGCGGATGACCGAGATCGTCGGTACCGCCGAGTCGGAGGACGGGCTGATCACCGCCAGCGTCAGCTACCGGGGCGAGCTGTCCGAACTCGACATCGACCCGCGCGTGCTCCGCTCGTACGACTCGGTGACGTTGTCCGAGACGCTCCTGGCCGTGGCCCGGGCCGCCACCGCGGACCTGCGGCGCCAGTTGAGCGAGACGATGTCGCCGTACATGCCTGACTCGTTGGGCGACCTGGGTGGCATCGAGAAGCAGGTGGATCTCAAGAAGCTGCTGCCGGAGGACCCCACCGACCTGAGCCACCTCATTCCACCCCGCTAGACCTCCCTTCCGACGCCGTACCGGCACCCGATGACCCGGGGACCGGCGCTCCGGCGTGCCCGCAGACCGGCAACACTGTCCATAGTGGACTCGAGAGAGCGAAGGGCATCTGTGACGCATTAGTGCTGTTCGGTGCCTGGTTGAACCGACCTGCGAGGATTCACTACGACCCGCCGGTCAGTGTCCGGACCGACACAGCCAGCTCTCGACCCGACCCGCTCCTGGAGGGGCCATGACTTCCGCGTTCTGGGTGGACACCAACCACGTCAAGAACACCGCCCCGGAGTTCGAGGATGTCGGGAAGGCCGTGGCCGACATCCACAAGGCGCTCAAGGACAAGCTCGACGCCGAGGGTTCCTGCTGGGGCGACGACAACTACGGCGACTCGTTCCTGCAGAAATACAAGGATCCGCACAAGCAGGCCGAGGACTACTTCACCAAGATGGCCAAGTCCATCAAGGAGATCGGCACCGGTCTCGAGGAGATGGCGCAGACCTACGACAAGGGCGACGACGCGTCCAACACCAAGTTCGTCTGAGTAGGTCCGTTCGTACGCCATCGCGTCCTCAGCGCTGACCGGGAGAGCTAACCGTGGGCATGGAGTTCCCCTCCGAACTGGAGTGGTTGAGCTGGGTGGTGGGTTCGGACTGGCCACACGGTGACGAGGACGGCCTCTGGCGGATGGCGGAGGCGTTCAGCCAGGCCGCGCAGGATCTCCGGGGGCTGATCGGCCAGGGCGACAGCGCCTACTACGACGTACTGGCCGGCGTGCAGGGCACCGCCGCCGACCGGCTCGGCCAGTATTGGGGCCTGTACGGGTCGAGCGCCGGTGACGACGGCTACATCGAGAAGCTCGCGAAACTGCTGGAGGGTCTCGGCCAGCACTGCGACAGCACCGGCACCGAGATCGAGTACGCGAAGTACCAGTTCTACCTGGCGTTGGCGATGCTGGCCATCCAGGTGCTGTGGCTGATCGCGATGGCGATCCCCAGCATGGGCGAGACGCTGGCCGAGATCCCGCTGGTCGAGTTCGCCACCCAGATGCTGTCCCGCAGCCTGGCCCAGCAGCTGCTCAAGGCGATCATCATGGGGATCGTCCAGAACGTGCTGGGCGACGTACTGATCCAGGCCGTGCAGATCGGCGAGGGCCACCGTACGGAACTGGACTGGGACAAGGTCAAAGGCGACGTGATCTCCGGCGCCGTCGGTGGTCTGGCCGGCGGCCTGGTCGGCCACGGCACCGGCAGGATGTTCGGCGAGAACTTCGGCCGGACGCTCGGCGGTGACATCGTCAACGGTGCGCTCGGTGGGGCCGCCGGCGGACTCGCCACCGATCTGGTGACCGGCCAGCCGCTCGATGCGCACAGCCTGCTGGAGGGCGCGACCAGCGGTGGTGTCGGTGGTGCGGTCGGGCACGGCACCGAATGGGCCAAGGGCCGGCACGGTGGTGGCGACGACTCGGTCGACGGTTCGCCCAGCCGCCACTCCGGCGGTGGAGACGACCTGGCCAGCGCCGTCAAGGATCTGGGTGGCGGCCCGGAAGCGCCGCCGGACTTCGATGCCACCGGGTCGGACGACAGCACCAGCAGCCGCGACACGTCGACGGCGCCCGGGGAGGACCAGCGCAGTTACGCCGGCGATGAGTCCCGGCCGTATGGCGAGGACAGCGCGAACGGCCCGGAACCGGAAGCTGCGACGGCAGCGCCGGAGCCGGCACCACGCACCGAGGACAGCGCCACTGATCCGCAGACCACCGAGACCGCGTACCGACAGCCCGAGGATTCCGGCGCGACCCGGTCGGACACCAGCGGGACCGCGTACCGCGAACCTGACAGCACCGGCGGGCAGTCGGACCCGTATGTCACCGACCGGTCCCACGACGATGTGCCGCCACCGTCCGACAGTCGCACCATCTACGACACACTGAACCCGCCCAGCGAACGGGATCCCGCCCCGGCCGAGCAGTCCGGTCCGGCCGAGTCCAGCCCGGCCGAACACTCCGGGCCAGCCGAACACTCCGCGCCAACGGAGACCGGGCATCCCGCCACGGAGGCCGTACGCCGCGAGCCGGCCGCGGAGACCGGCGCGACGCCGAGCGCACCCAGCCACGGCGGTCAGGTGCACGGCCGCCACGAGCCGGAGGGTACGAGCCTCGCCGGAGCCGGCACCGCCACCGACGATCCGGTCGTGGTCGCGCCGACGACCAACACCCCGACCACCCCGCGTACCGCCGACCCGTCCACCAACGCGCTGGTGCCACCGCTCGGCGTGCCCGGCGTCGTAGTCGATAGCGGCCCGATCGGCAACGGTCGGCGGGGCACCCCCCGCGACGGCGGTTTCGGTTACCGCAGCAGCGAATCCGGCCGCGAGCCGCTGCCGTCACAGCGCCGCACCGAAGAGGTGCCGCAGGGAAGAGACCTGGGCGACCGACGCGCCTCCACCGGGCTGACCGACCACAGCACCGGGCACCATGCATCGGAGCGGGACGCCGGAGAGCACCCCGACAACGAACCGGGCCAGGACCAGCACGACCACGACCAGACCTGTACTCCCGGGAAGCGCCCCGGACGAACCAGGATGTCTTCGACAACGGCAGTGACGTACCCCGTACCCAGGAGATGGTCGAGCAGATCGTCGATCTGATGGACATCAGCCTGGAGGGCGTCGACATCCATTTCGTGGAGGACTCCGAGCAGATCCGTTATCTGGATGCCCAGGAAGCGTGCGCGTACACGCCGGCCGAGCTCGGTGGCCGGGAGATCCGGCTAGGACCCGCGAGTTTCGCCGATCATGAGACGCTGGCGGCAACCATCGCGCACGAGTACACACACGTCGAACAGCTGAGGGCCGGGCGTGACACCGGTAGCGGTGGGCTCAAGACGCTCGAGGACGAGGCGTACGCCAGTGAGGGTCCGGCGCTGGCGAAGTTCAGGGAGAGGTTCGGTGGCATCAGCGGTGAGCATGGTCAGGTTCTCGATCGAGGAAGTCTTCGATCTTCGTCAGAGGGCGGGGCTGCTGGCGTCCGGGAAGATCCTGGAGGGCGAGGTCCTGAAGGGGATGACCCTGCAGGACGAGGAGACCGGTCGGAGCGTGAAAGTCCTGGCACTGGAGTTTCAAACTCCGAGAGATCGTCGGGAGGGTTGGACGACGCTGCTGCTGGAACGGACCGACCCGAGCCCGGTGGTGGAACACGCGATGCTGATCGCAACCTCTTCCGAGGCATAGACGACGGTCGGCGGGCGGGTTCGACTCCCGATAACCATCAGGTCTGGAGCAGAGACGATGGCGCTGTACGTGGTCTTCCGGAAGGCAGCGCAGACCGACCAGGAAGTCACGTACCGCTTCGGACAGAGCGAGACGGAGACGATCGCAGCAGCGCGTCGGAACGTACCGACACCGGCCGGACCCCCACCACACCCGAGCACGCGCCCAGACCCGAGCCGCTCACCAGGCCAGAGCCGTCGACCAGACCCGAGCTGTCGACGCACCCGGAACCTGAGTCCCACGGCCGGCCCGACGAACACCAGGCCGGGCGCCAGGAACCCCCCGAGCGCCGGGGTCCGGAGCAGCACAGCCACCCGGACGAATCCCACCCGGGCCGGTCCGGAGAGCCGAAGCTTCGCAAGCCGTACGGCGACTCGCCGCTGCACCGCTTCGTGGACGGCATCCACCGCCGGCTGCGGGAGACGTTCACTTCCGGTGGCCGGGAGGAACGCGCCTACCGGGAGAACATCGCCGAGCAGCGCAGGCAGCTCGAGCACAACTTCGACCATCGGTTCGTCCTCGGCCCCGACGGGCGCCAGCACCGGATCGGTGAGCTCAGCAGGTACGCCAGCGAGCAGCGCAAGCTCACTCAGGACAAGTTCCGCGACTTCACCCGCGCGCAGGAGGACGGTCGACAGCAGCGCGGGTACGAGCAGCTGGCCGCGGTCGACGCCCAGGACCGGCACGCCGCGGCCGACCGGTTGCAGGTCACCGACCCTCGGGCAGCGCGCGAGATGCGTCACGAGGCGCACCGCGCCGAGCAGAGCGCGGAGTCCCACCGGCTGCGGGCAGAACGGGCCGAGCAGCAGGCGCGGGCGCATCAGGCGCAGGGGCGGTGGCATCAGAACGAGGCGCAGGAGTGGGGTGCGCCGGCCGATGCGGTCACCCGTGACCTGCGTAGTACCGAGAGCCAGTCGGTCTGGGAGTGGGCGAACCAGGACCGGGGCACGCTCGTACGCGATCACGACGGACCGCAGCGTTCCGCGCTGACCGGCAGCGACGACCCACCGCCCGGCCACCGGTCGCGACCGTACGATCAGCCTGGCGGGCTGCGCCGGCCGCTCGCCGAGCATCAACGCCAGTTGGAACGCAGCTGGCCGCGCGATCAGGACGGCAACTTCCAGCGCCATCCGAAGCTGTCCGAGCGGCTGGTCGACCGGATCAACCACTTCGGTTGGCGCGACGACCCGACCCGCCGGATGAACTGCAACGACACTGTCGCCTCGTTCTACGACGGGTGGATGCACGGCCGGCCCACGGTCGCCGCGCCGTGCAGCTTCGACGGCTACACCCGCGGCAGCACGCAACACATGGCGGACGGCGAGCACGCCGGCCCGGGCCGGATCGAGGACCAGACGGGCGGCCGGTACCAGTCGCTGGCCGGCGACGTCTCGCAGCGGTCCCCGGAGGACCGGGCCCGCGCCGTACACGAGGGGTTCGAGCGGGTACGGGAGCAGTTGCTGCGCGGCGGGCCCGGTTCGTTCGCCTCGATCGTCACCGCGTGGCACGGCGGTAGCGCGCATGCCTGGGCGATGGTCAACGACGGCGGCACGGTCAAGTACGTCGACGTACAGACCGGTCGGGTGACCGAACACCTCGACAAGGTCTTCAAGCCGGCCGGTATCGACCGGGTCGACGCACTGGTGGTGGACGGCAACGGCCACCCGCTGCCGTTCGACGGCGCGCCGGGCGGCCACTGGAACTCCCGGCCGATGACCCCCGACTACCAGCAGCATCTGCCGCCGGAGGAACGGACCGCGGCCGCCGCGCGGGCCAGCCGGTCGCAGGTGCTGCACGAGCGGGAACAGGCCACGTTCCAGCGTTCCGAGGCCGATCGGCACCGGACCGAGGCGGCCCGGCGGTACGAGCGGGAAGCTGCCCAGCACGAGCAGGCCGAACGACAGCATGTGGAGGCCACCGACCGTTCCCGGCGGGCCGACCTGGCCGCGACCGAACACATGCGTCGGGCGCGCGGTCATGAGCAGGACCACGAACGGCACTCCCTCGAGCATGCCGACGAACTGAACCGCCGGGCCATCGAACACGACGCCGCCGCCAGGGCCCGCGACAAGGAGGTCGAGGCGGCCCGGGAACGCGCCGGCAGGGTGGACGAGGAGGTCGCCGGTCGTCGGCAGGAACGCGACGACGCGACCCGGCTGGCCGCGGAGGCAAGGCAGGAAGCCGAGGCGCAGGATGCGCGCGCCCGGCGGGCGGTCACGCCGGCGGAGCGGCAGGATGCGGTCCGGCGCGCCGGGCAGAGTCGGCAGCAGGCGGCGGTCCATGACCAGCGGGCCCGGGAACTGGGCCGGGCGATCGTCCGCGACGAACCCCGCTGGGCGCACGAGAAGCAGACGGCGCAGGAGCATGGGCAACGCGCGCAGCGTCTCGCCGACCGCGAGAACATACTGGCCCTGCAGGCCCGGTCGGTGGAGGCCGCGTACCGCGACTCGGCCAGGGCCCGCGCGGACGGCAACGTACACGACTTCAGCGACGCCACGGTCCTGAGGGCCGACTCCGACGCCCAGCGTGCCCAGCAGGCGTACCGCGAATACCGGCAGCGCAGTGACCCGAACTCGTACTCCGAGCAGCGGGTCGAGTACGAGGTCCGCCGGCCCGACGAGGATCGGGCCGCCGAGCATGGGAACACCCCGTACGGGCCTTCCACGGTGCGACGGTTCGCCGACGCGGTGCACGAACGGGTACGGGAACTGTTCAGCCGGGATGCCCGGGAGCACCGCGCGTACCGGGAGAACCGGGCGGAACAGCGTCGGGAGGCGGCGCGCAGGTTCGACCGGCACGTAAGGATCGACGAGTCCGGTCAGCGGGTACTGGCCGGTGACGAGCGTCGGCGCGCCGAGACCAAGGAAGTGGACGCCGACCGGTCCGCGACCCTGTCCCGGGAGGCGCAGCAGGCCGCCGGCTACGCCCGGCAGCAGGCGCACGCGGCGCGTACCCAGGCCGAGCAGTATCGCCGGCAGACTGCCCCGCTGCATCCGCACGACCCCCGGGTGGCGCAGTTCCGGCACGAGGCGGCCCGGCTCGACGAACACGCCCGGCAGCGCGACGAGTTCGCCCGGCAGGCGGAGGACGTCGCCGACCGGCACACCGCGGACAGCACCCGCAGCCGGTACGAGGCTGACCGCGCCTACCGCCACCTCGACGCGCTGACCCGGGAACTGTACGGACACGAGGGCACCGAGGCGTGGCGGCTGGCCAACGACGAGCACGGTCGGATGTTGGCCGACGACGGCCCGGCACATCAACGGTCGGCGCTGACCGGTACGGGCGAGCCGGAGCCGGCGCACCTGCGCCGCCGCTACGACCAGCCGGGCGGGCTGCGCCGGGTGCTCGAACAGGACCAGCGTGACCTGGAGAAGCACTGGCCGACCGACCAGCACGGCAATCCGCTGCGCGCCCCGCACCTGGATCACGAATGGTTCGACCGGATCAACCACTTCGGCCAGGAGCGGGACCCGGGCCGGTTCAACAACTGCAACGACTCGATGCGCTCGTTCCTCGACTCGTGGCTGCACGGGCGGCCCACGGTGGCGGCGCCGCGCACCTTCGACGGGTACGAGCACGGCAACCCGGCCCGCTGGTCGGACGGCGAACACGACGGTCCCGGCTCGATCGAGGACCAGACCGGCGGCCGGTACCAGTCCCTGGTGGGCGACAACCGTCACCTGCCACCGCAGGACCGGTACCGGTCCGTACAGGCCGGGTTCGACCGGCTGCGCCGGCAACTGCTCGACGGTGGCCCCGGTTCGGCCGCGTCCCTTGTCACCTCGTGGACCGGCGGCGGCTCACACGCCTGGGGCATGGTCAACGACGGTGGCCGGATCGTCTTCCTCGACCCGCAGAGCGGCAGGTTCTCCGAACATCTGCACGAGGTGTTCGACGCGCCGCACCCGCCGGGCACCCCCGCCGAAATGCTCATCACGCAGCTGGACGCGCTGGTGGTGGACGACCACGCCAGGCCGATGCCGTTCGACGGGGCGTCCCGTGGCGGGTTCAACGCCCGGCCGTTGACCTCCGCGTACCAGCAGCACCTGCCGCCCCACGAGCAGAGCATGTCGGCGGCCCGTGACTACCAGCAGCACGCCGAGCAGCATCGGGGCCCGGTCGAGCAGCACGACCGGGAACACCGCTACCACCGCGACCAGGAACAGCGGTACGCGGCGCAGGTCGAACGCGAACGGCAGGTCCAGGAACAGCAACGGGACGCCGAGGACCGGCACACCCGGGAACGCGACGACGCGACCGCCCGGGCGCGGCGGCACGAGCAGGCCGCTTCGGCGCACGAGCAGCGGGCTGCGCAGCTGCGTACCCACGCCCGCGAAGTCGAGGCGTTGCAGGCGGACAGCGACGCGGCGGCCGAGCGGGGGCATGCCGAGGCACAGCACCGTACCGCCGCCGAGCACGAACAGCAGCGCCGGCAGGCCGAAGCGCTGCGGCGCGAGTCCGTACCGCGGGAGCGGCACGCCGAACTGCAGCGCCTGCATGCCGAGCACGCCGGGCAGCGCGCGGAACGGGAGGTCGTGGCGCAGCGGGCGCGGCTGGATCAGTACGAGCACCAGTACGCGCGGCAGGCCGAGCACCTGTCCGGTGAGTTCGACCGGCGCATCGCCGAGCACAACCGGCAGCAGGCCGCGTACGACAGGCACGCCGGGCAGGCCCGGATCGCCAGTGACCGGGCCGGCTCCGACGCTGACCGCGCCGCCGGAGAGGTGGCCACGGCACGGCAGCAACGCGACACCGCACTCGACGCGGCCACCCGGGAGGAGCGGACCGCGAGCGGGGCCACCAGCACGGTGGAGCGGCAGGCAGCCGAGTACCGGGCGCGCCAGCACCGTGACGAGGCTATCGCCGCCGACCGACGGGCGCAGACGGCCGAGGTGCAGCGGATCGGACACGAGCAGCAGCGGGTCGTTCAGCAGCAGCTCCGCGACCGTGCGCTGCGGGAGGCCGACCAGCACAAACGCCTGGCCGAGCGTGCCACGACGCTGCGGGACGCGTACCGGAAGGCGGCGGAGAACCAGTGGGCCGCCTTCGCCTCCGACGCCGAGGCGGCCCGGGCACGGCAGGCCGAGCGGACGGAGCGTACGGAGTCCGAGCGGTACACCGCGACCGCGCACGAGCAGAACCGGTTGGCCCGGGAATCCGACCGGCGCGCCGCCGAGTCCCGTGCGTTGGCCGACCGGCACCAGGATCAGGCCCGCAGGTTGCGGGAACAGGGCGATGAGCCGACCGCGGCTCGGCACGAACAGGAAGCCGTACGGCAGCGGGAACTGGCCCGCGAGCAGGCCGACCGGGCGGCCGAGCACCGCACCCGGCGCGACGAGGCCCGTCAACTGGCCGACCAGCACCGCGAGGCCGCCGACACGCACGCTCGCGAGGAGGAGGAGGCCCGTCAAACGGCACGCTTCCACCGGGACGACGCGGCTGTCCGGCCAGTGCCCGTCGAACTCTGGCGCCGTCCACCAAACCAGGACGGCGAAAGCTCCTCGGTCCTACAACAGGCAGCCGACGGCATCGTCCTGGAGCCGGACGCCGCAGACTCACATTCCCAGGATCGTCGTTACGAGCTGACCTGGTCGAGAGAACCTGCTCCTGCCGGGTCACCCGACCATGAACCCAGCGCGCCCGGCTCCGGTCCTGGCGGCCACCATCCCGACGAGCAGCCGATCGGCGAGCGCCCATCGGCGCCGTCCAACGACGAGCGGATCCGGCGGCTGTTCGAGGACCCGGACCTGCGCCGAGCGCTGGAGCAGACGATCCGGATCAAGAGCGAGGACCTTCCTGCCCACCAGGTGTTGGACTCGCTGATCCGCGAGGAACTTCCGCGCCACCCGGTACTGCACAGCATCCTGGAAACCCCGGAACGGGCCGGGATTCAGCCTCACGAACGAACGATTCGCGAGTCACTTCGGCACTCCCTGCTGGAACGTCCGAAGACCCTGCACAGCCTGCTCACCCACTCGAGCGCGATCGACGTGGTCGAGCGCGCGCTGCGAGATGTCGAAGAACGCGGCGCGGAACAGATCCTCGCGGAAGGTGCGCAGCGCCCCGAAATAACACCACTCACCGAAGAGCAGGTAACCGTCAGCGCTACCGAGGGCAGCTTGGTAGCTGAAAATTTCCCCTTGAAAGACGGGGACTTGCAGGCAGCGTTTGATTCCGAACAGGTTCGGGACATAGCCGATCGAAATGACGCGTATATCAATGATTATCTTGATGGGTTGTACAAAGCATCGAAGTCGGCAAATTCCGAACTTGCAGCGTTGATCAACGATGTCGCGAGGGCGTCAGTTGGTGATCCACATTTGCGCCCCGGAGTCAAGGACCGCGTGCGGTCGCTTGACAAGATCGTTGAAGATTACAGCGGTAACGCGGCCAAGCTCAATGATCTCTGTGCTGGCAAGATTCAGTACCGGACGCTCGATGACTTATATGAGGGTGTGGCCGTGGTTCGTGAGCACGCGACACAGCACGGTGCTGAGATTGTCAAGTTCAAGGACCGATTCCAGGTGCCGCAGCGGAGCGGTTACCGTGACGTACAGATGTTCGTACGTCTCAGGGGAGGGCATGTTGCCGAGTTTCGACTCCATCTGAATGAGATTGATGAGGTTGCCGACTACGAACACTCGGTTTACGAGGCGAAGCGTGACCTGGAAACATTGGCAAATGAGGAGAGTCGGGAAGCAACGAAGAAAGAAAGAGCGTTCATGGAAAGTATCAACCGTGAGCTGCAGCCGAGATTCTGGGCCGCCCTTCAAGCGGCCATGCGGGACGAGGATAGTTGATGGAATACCCTCAGTATTACCTGTTCAATGACATCGCTGTGAAAATTGTCTTGACTGAAAGTGGTGGCGCGACCGGCTTTATTATGCAGCCTTTCTCGGGAAAGTTCAAACGTGATGGTCGACTGGTCGCGAAGATGCTTCTCGGTATGGGAAATAGTGCTGATCCGGCCACTAAAGATGAATTTGTCGAGGCTGCGGAGCTGGATCGCCTGAAGTATCTGAGGGGCGACGGCCCACAGTTTGCCATCTACGAGACGATCAAGGGAATTTTCGCTGCGGCGAAAGAGGAGGACCGCGCTCCTGCACCTGAAGAGTGGGCGTTGGTGAGGTCGTTGTATCGGCAGACGTACGCGATGTGGGCAGCTGAGTGGGGCGATGAGGGCGATCCGCCGGATGTGGTTCCTGACATGCCCCGAGACAACCCCACGCCAGACCGAGACAACCCCACGCCAGAGCAGCGATGAGCGGCCGGTAGATCACCGCAGCAGAAGGCGGCGGCTGCTGGAGATTCTGGCCGTACTGCCTGATCAGGTCCGAGATGCAAGGCCACATGAGACGGGGAGATGTGAGTGGTTGAGTACGAGCCGGTGACTGAGGCTGAGGCGACGATGCTGGAGGCGGTTCAGCGTGGGGATCTGACGACGTATCTGCGCACGCTGGCCGGGATCGAGCTGGTGCTGCCGATGGCCGGCATACCCACGGGTGGCCAGGTCCCGTTTGCCACCCTGTCCAGGGTGAGCGCAGGTTCGTCGCGGTGTACACGTCGCCGCAGGCGATGGCGCGTGCCACCAACGGTGCCTTCACCTCGTTCCGTAAGAGCAGCCTCGCTGCGCTGGTGGAGCAGTGGCCGAACGAGGACTGGTGGCTGGCCGTCGATGGCGGTCTCGCCCTGGGCTCGAACATGGGCGTGGACATGGTGCGCCGGGTGGCGGCTGGCGACTACTCGCCGCCCAAGCCGGCCCGACCGGTGGTGACGCGCCTGGCCGCGATGCAGAAGGTCATCCCGCACGAGCAGGTGAAGCTGTACCTGCGCCAGGGCTACGACCGGGTCGCCGGCTACGTGCACCGCTTCGACGACATCCGTGAACTGCGCACCATCCCCGACATCGTGCGGAACCTTGGGCTGCAGTACGAAGGCTCGCCGTTCTCCGTCGACGACGAGTACCTGTACGTGATCCGGTGGACGGGCGTACTTCGCCGAGCAGCTCCGCATCCCGTACGGCGGCAACGACGAGCAGACCGTGGGCGCGATGCCTGGCGGCTGGGTGGTCGAACGGCCCCCGTTCCTCGGCAACGGCTACGTGGCGGATTCGCGGCTGGCGATCCCCGAGTGGAAGATCGACAGCTGCCGGTTGCCGCACCACGCGGAGATGTGGCGGCTCGCCCGGGACGGCGAGGAGAAGTTCGCTGCGGTGTACAACGCCGACATGAGGATCTGGCAGAAGGATTCGGCTCTGTGAAAGGGAATCCGGTGATGCGCGACGGTTACTACGCTCGTTGGCGGGGCCAGGAATATGAGGCCAGCCCGGCGGGGGACAGCATGAAGCTCTACGCGACCGAGGAGCGGGAAGGTTTTACCACCCACACCGCTTCCCGATGGCGCTGAAATGTGGCAGATAAATGCAGCTGGATCCGAGCGACTTGCGGCTATGTTTATGGGAGGAAAGTGGCACGTGGACAAAAATTTCGACTTAACCAAGGCTGGAGACTACGAGTCTGATCCATGGACCGACGGGGGCTGAAGCGGTAACGACAACCAGGAATTCGAAAAGGTGTGGTCAGACCTTCCTCTGAGCACATAAGGGATGGCGAGTCAAATGCGAAACAGGGAATTTCGGATCGCGGCCCTGTTGGGTGTATCGACAGATTTTAAGTTTGACTGTACTTGGCTCAAGGAAGATGCTGAGCGCGAACGGTTGGCTGCGTATTTGGATTCTGGTATAAAGGTCTTTGACTCGGAATTCGTAGACGCCGACGTGCTGGATGAATCGCGTGGCCGGGTAGTGGAATCTGCAGTGCGGACTGACGGAGAATGGGTGTGGTCTGATCGGTTGACATATTACGTGCGCGAGCATGGTTTGGCGCCAGAGGCAGATTTGCGGAAGTGGATTGCTGGTCGCGGTAGTGGGTTGGTAAGCGTTGAGCGCGTGGAGCAGGTCCGCGAAGCCGTGCAGAGAACGAGAGATGCTGACGCGGAGAAGACGAAACAGGCTTGGTATAGCGCTGCGGTGTGGCGTGGGCACAACTACTTTCTTTTTGATAGAAGCCGATCAGAAATTGAAACACTTGAGACGGCGGACGTAACCGCTCTGGCGCGGGGGCTTGATGTACAAGGTAGCTTCAGATATTGGTTGAGGAGACACGTGCGCCGTGAAGAATTGTCCGACGCGTATAGTCACATTACTTACATGCATGTCAAGGGTCGCAAGATTCCAGTCTATGCTTATAAAAATGGCCAGTACCTGGTTGATTCTAGCTGGCCGAAATGGCGCGATGTCATGGAGATGAGGGAACATGATCGCGGCTGGTGGGTGGGTGAGATTGCGGAAGACAAAGTGGATGATGTGTTCGCGGTGAATGAGCATTATCCGGTGGGTTCGGGGTGGCGTGATCGTCCGGCGCCGGAGTGGATTGAGCCGGTGCCGTACGAAAGGGAGGTGTCTTCATGACGATTTCTGTCGCAGGCGGTTAGGCTGGCAGGATAGTGAGCGCATTTCATCGTGAGGCGAGTTCGTGGTTGTGGAGCACTGCCCGGCTTACTGCCCGGCTCTGACCAGTTGGATCACGATGTCTGTGCCGCAGCGGACCTGCCGCAGGATCTGCCATGACTTGAGCTGGGCGTTGGCTCGTTCGCCTGGCGCGCGGAGCGCGGCGTGGGCCCGGTTGGCCTGCTTCTGCGACTCGGGTTTGCCGCGCCCTTTGTACGGGGTGATGATATGGGCGTCGAGTCCGTGGTAGCCCTTGTCGCCCAGGGCCGGTAGCCCGGCGTGGCGCAACGCTGCGGCGATACGCCAGATGCGGGCTGCGGCGGTGTCGTGCACCGCGCCGGGAAGCCCACCTGAGGTCCATAGGATCGTGCCGTCTGGAGCCGCCACGACCTGCACGTTCACGCCGTGCCGGTGGTGTTTGCCCGAGTAGAAGGGCCGGTCGGCGGCCAGCCGGTCGGTGGCGATCAGGGTGCCATCGACGATGACGAACGGCCAGCGGCGCCGTCGGGCTCGCCGCAGCGCGGCGGTCAGGCTGGGCGCACGGGCGGCGAGTAGGGTGACGATCTGACGCACCCGGCGCCAGCAGGTGGTGGCCGACACACCGAACCCGGCCCCGACCTGCGCGAACGGTTCGCCTTTCTTCAACGCCACCAGCGCCATCAACGCCTCCTCGGCCGGCGACAGGCGCCGCCACCCGGTGGCCGGATCGGCCGCACTGTCCCGGTCGACGAGATCGAGGAATTCCACTACATCGTGACCCGCTGCACCTGGCGCGGCGAGCCGTTCATCGTCCTGGCCGAGAACGGTCCCTGGTTGCGCGTGGAGTACGTCGGTGGCCGCACCCCGGTCGCGGAGGCGCTGCACCTGGACCAGTTCGACCGGGGCGTGTACCAGTACTGGGTGGATGCCTCGGAGGTGCAGGACGTCCGGGAGGACCGCCTCTAGCTCGCCATCCGTACCCCGCAGTCCCTCGCAGCGGGGCGCGCGCCTCCGGCACCGGCGGATCAGCCCCAGCTGCCGTCGTCGTGTACGCGCTGCGGCGCCTGCCCGGTGAGCAGCGCGTCGAGCGCGGCATGGATGGTGGCGCCGAGGAACCATTCGCCGGCGTCGTCGATGGCGAACACCCAGCCACGTTCGTCGATGGCGAGCAGCGCCTCCAGTTCGCCGTGCAGGCCGAGCGGGAACAGGCGTACGCCCAGCAGCCCGGAGACGTCCGCGAGTGTCTCGGTGCTGGCCGCGGCGAGCGTCGGGTCGATGATGAACGGCTGCGGCGCGACCGCGACGCCGGGCCGGTCGGTGCTTGCGGAGATACCGCCGAATTCGTTGAGTGCGGCGACGGCGGCCGGGAACGGCTCGTGCCGCTGACCATTGCGACCCACGTGTTCGCAGGTCTGCCGGATCGCTTCGGCGGTCGGCCCGTCGACCCGGCGGCCGGGCTCCCAGCCGGCGGCGCGCAGTTCTGCGGCAGCGGCCGGGGACAGTGGTGCGCTCATCGGCGATCCTCCCGGTTCGGCGGTAGCAGGGCGAAACCCAGATGCTGCAACAGTTGCATCGTCGACACGCTCGGCGGCCCGGTCGCGCCGGCCTGCGGGTCGTCGGGTTCCCGTACCCGGTAGGTCACCACGCCGGCACCGCGCAGCACCTGGGTGCGGGCCTCCTCCACGGTGACCGCCGGTCGTCCGGCGGCGGCGCGGCGGGCGTCCTCGGCGTGCAGCGCGTCGGACATCGCGGCCACCTCGGCGTGCCGGTTGTATCCGCGTTCCAGATAGTTCGGTGGGACGCTGGCGAAGAACTCCCGGATCAGCCGGTGCAGGTTCGGTTCGCCGTCGCCGCGCATGCTCCGGGCCCGCAGCAGGGTGCCGTCCGCGAGGGTCAGATGCGTGATGTTGCAAGGGAACTCGGCGCGCCGCAGGTCGCGTCTGGCCTGCCGTTCCGGATCCCAGGTGTGCGGGACCGCCGCGGTCTGTGTGACGCGCTCCCGGTACATCGAGATGACCATCTCGATCGGCAACGACGGCCACATGGACATCTCGCCGGTGTTGCGGTCGATGATGCCGCGTGGTGCGCCGACCTCAGGAGGCTGGCCCGGCGGAATCGCCCGCCAGACCACGTAACCGAGGTCGAACTCGTGGATCTCGGCGGTCCACCGCCGTTCACCCGACCCACCCGAGTTGACCCACTTGTCGGCGATGAGTTCGGCTTCGTCGCGCGTGATCACGCAAACCCCTCTCCGCAGTGTCCCGGCGCCACTGCGGCACCGACCTTATCGAACTGTCGCCACGCCATCGCGCTCCGGAGATGTCGGCGTTCGGACAGCGGCGCCGGTCATCGACGCCCGGCGCCCGGGATGGCGCGCGGCGCGCCGCGTACGGGGGGAGCGACGGAGGCGTTACGCGCACCACCGGGCCCGGACGGTGGCGCGGAACGGGAACTCGGCGCGGTGATCGACACCGGTCCGTCGCTTGTCGTACGCGGCGCGGCAGGTCGAGGTTGCTCCGGCTCGGCGAGCGGCTCGGCGCGGTTCGCCCGCCAGCGCAGCCGGTGACCCCGGGGCACCACCCGGGCGGCGATCACCACCAGCAGGGCCAGTACGAGCAGTGCCGCGGCCAGCACTCCTGCGGTGATCTCGGTACGGCGCATCGGATCCGCTGCGGCGTGGGTGTCCGGCAACGCCCGGTGCCGGGACCCGGACGCCGGACGGTCGACGTCACCTTTCAGGATCGCGGTCAGTGCGCGGTACGGGTCGACCACGCCGTACCCGACGGTCTGGTTCCAGCCTTCCGGTGGGTGGTCGGCGGTGGCGATGATCCGTTCCCGTACCTGCTCGGCGGTGAGTTTCGGGTCGTAGGCGCGGATGAGCGCCGCGGTGCCCGACACGAACGGCGCGGCGAAGCTCGTACCGCCCTGCTTGAACTCGATGTAGCCGCCGCCCTTGGGTGCAGGCCCCTCGATGCGGTCCCCGGGCGCGGCGATCTCCAGGTAGTCGGCTCGGTTGGAGGAGCCGACGTGTTCGCCCTTGTCGTCGATCCCGCCGACGGCCAGCACGCCCGGCAACGCGGCCGGATATTCCACCGAGCCCTCCGCGTCGGTGCCGCCCTCGTTGCCGGCTGCGGCGACCAGTACGACGTCGTGGTCCTCCGCGTACTGCACCGCGGTGGTCACCGCATCGGTCTTCTGGGTGGTCAGCGAGAGGTTGATCACCGTGGCGCCGGCGTCCACCGCGCTGGTGATCGCGTCGGCGATGTTGCCGGGGGTATCGGCGTCGTTGTCCCGCTTGTCGTCGCGTAGCACCCGGTACGGCAGGATGTGTGCCTCCGGCGCTACCCCGTAGAACGGGGCGTCGGGGGTCTGGCGGCCCGCGATGATCGCGGCGACCAGCGTGCCGTGTCCGTACTGGTCGCAGGTGCCGTTGCCGCCGGACGCGAGGTAGTCATGCCCGTTGTACACGGCGTTCTTCAGTACGGCCGGGTCGGTGGAGACACCTGAGTCGATGACCGCGACCGTGACTCCCCGCCCCCGGCTGAGCGCCCAGGCACGTTCCGGTCTGATCCGGTCCAGCGGCCAGGGCTTCTGCGGCAACGGGTCGTCCTTCGTGGAGCCCGAGTAGACGTCGCAGGACTGTGCGGTGGCTGGCTGGCCGACCGGCGGACCGGACGATGTCTTCGGCTTGCCCGCGGCCGGTGGGCCGAATGGCACGATCAGCCCGACCAGAGCCGTCGCCAGCAGAGCCGCCCACCCGACACGGCGTAACCCTGTCCGTACTGTCCATGCTCCCGGCACGTCGAGCACAGTAGCGGAACGGTGCACCTCGTCCCTTCTGTCCGGTCTGACCTGCGGTGGGATCGAGGTCGGCCGATGTTGGCCGGCTCTTGTAGGTTGGAGCGACGGCGGGACGATGAGGGCGCCCGGTCAGGAGGGGTGCGACGATGCGCGACGGTTACTACGCACGGTGGCAGGACGAGGAATACGAGGCGAGCCCGGACGGTGACCGGGTCCGGTTGTACGCAGACCACGCCGGCAGCGGCTTCGACCAGATCGGTCCGGACCGCTACCTGCGAGTCGTACCCCGGTCCGACGTCACCGACCTCGGTTACCAGACCAGCCGGTGCACCTGGCGTGACCAGCCGTTCCAGGTGATCGGCGAGAACGGTCAATGGCTGCGGCTGGAGTACGTGGGTGAGCTGCCACCGCCGCAGGATCTCGGCCTCGCCCCCTTCGACCGCGACGTGTACCAGGTGTGGGGCCGGCGCGGCGAGGTCGGCGAACTGAGCGTGCAACGCGGCTGACGACGCTCGATGCCCGGCCGGTACGTTGGTGACGGTCGGCGTCGGGTGACGGGTCGGTATGCCGGACCGCGATGCGGGGTATGTGCCGGTACGAGCACGGAACGCCTGCCGGCCGGATGATCCACTGTTCGAACCGTCCCGCGGTGTCGGGGCCACAGATGTGACGAGGCGCCAGGGAGGCGAGCATGGCCGACGGTTGGGAGCCGGCGAACGAACTCGAACAGCACCTGTTCGAGGCCATGCAGCGTGGGGAGCAGGACCGCTACTTCCAGGCGCTGAACGAGACCGATCTGATCATGCCCACCCCGATGGACGCCAACGGGCAGCCCGCCGGCGGCTGGGCAACCTGGGCGTACGAGGGCCGCACGTATCTGCTGGCGTTCACCTCCCAGCAGGCCATGACCGCCACGCTGGGTCAGTACGCCGGTGAGTTCCGGACCGCGCGGCTGGCGGACATCTCCGCCGGTTGGCCGGACCAGTCCTGGTGGCTCGCGATCGACTTCGGGCTGCCGATCGCCGGCTACCTGCCCGCCAGTTTCGTGGGCCAGATCACCGGGGTCGCACCGGGCAGTCAGCCCGAGCAGTTGGCCCGGGCCGTCGAGACCGCGGCCATCTCCAACCAGCCCGCCCAGCCGGATCCCACCGCGCCGCCGGTCGCTCCGGCCGAGTCGCAGTCCTCCGCGCCGCCGGTCCCGGCCAGCCCGGTCAGCAGCGATCCGGTCAGCGCCAGTCCGGTCAGCAGCGGCCCGGTCAGCGCCAGTCCGGTCAGTGGTGGTCCACAGAACATCGGCCCACAGAACATCGGCCAGGAGAACAGTGGCCCGGAGAGCGGTGGCCCGGTCGATCCGCGGCATCCGAACTTCCACCCGGCGAACGAGGCGGAGGACGTCCTGCTGCGCTCGGCGGCTGCCGGCGACCGCAAGTCGTTCATGGACGCGTTGCTCGTCTCGTACACGTTGATCCCGATACCGCCGGGTGCGACCGCGCAGGCGAGCGTCACCGACCGTGGCTTTCCGTGGCCGAGCATCGAGCGGGACGGTAAGACGCAGGTACCGGTCTTCACCTCCGCGGAGCGGATGAACGAGCGGGTCGGCGAATCGCGCTATGCGGTCGCACCGTTCGTACTGGTACTGGAGAACTGGCCGCATCCGGACTGGGCGCTGGCCCTCAACCCGGACAGCCCGATCGGCGCCACCCTCGACGGTGACCGGATCACCGAGCTTGCCAGCTGGGCCCGCGAGACCCAGCTCGCCGAACGGATCGGCGTCCGGGCACCGTCCGGCCCGACGCCCGCCGCGACGCCGGATCAGCCGGATCAGCCGGATCAGCCGGATCCTGCGCACGAGCAGTACCAGCCGATGCACGGCCAGCCCGAGCAGGAGCGGTTCGAACTCCGGGTGCCGCAGGACCAGCAGGACCAGCCCGAACCGGAACGGTTCGAGCAGGATCACATCGAGCAGGACCGGCCCGAACCGGTTGCGGAGCCGAACGCGGGTCAGGAGAGCTGGGCGGCCGTCGAGCCGACGGCGCCGGCCCACCCGGACGGCTCGCAGCAGGACGAATGGGTACCCGAACCCCGGTCCGAGCAGCAGACCGCCGACGAGCCGGTCCACGAACAGCTGGAGCACCCGGTACCGGAATCCGCGGTGCATGCCGAACCGGCGTCCCCGGTGGAGCCCGACCAGAGTGACCCCGGCCCGGACAGCACCGGAAGCCCGGACAGCACCGGAAGCCCGGACAGCACGGAAGCCCGGACAGCACACCGGACAGCACCGGAAGCCCGGACAGCACGGGAAGCCCGGACAGCACGGGAAGCCCCGACAGCCACGTCGCGGCGGAGAACGTCGGGGCGGCACCGGTCGCGGCCGGGTCAGCGGACGTACCGAACGCAGCGGGAGACGACGACCCGGAGGAGGCACCGGAGTGGCCGCCGGTTCCGGCACCGGAACCCGCGGAGCCGGAGCCTGAAGCGCTGCCCGAACTCGCCTTCCCCGCGGTGCTGCAGAAGACGCTCCCCGATGAGCAGGTCGCCTTCTACCTGGAACGGCACTTCGACCGGGTCGGTGGCTACGTGCACCAGGTGTCCGCCGGTCCGGTACGGTCCGCCGACCTGCGGCACGCCACGGGGCTCGGCGGCGACCCGGATGCGCCGGTGCACACCGTACGGTGGGCGGTCGAGTCGGCGCGGCTGGTACCGCTGGTCGGTGCGGCGCGTTCGGAGACCGACCCGGAGCTGGTCGAGTACCGGATCGCCACCACTCGGCTGCCGCACGGGACGGAGCTGTACCGGATCGATCCGGACGGTACGGCGACCGTACTGGCCGTGTTCAACGCCGACCACCACCGGTGGCACCCGCTGGTCTGACCGACGAGGGTCCCCTCGGCGAGGGGCGCCGCGGCGGGCCCGGTCGGCTCAGGCTTCCTTGGCCCAGCGCAGGATCTCGCCGGTGACCAGGTCGGGGACCTCCTGGTGCGGGAAGTGTCCGACGCCGTCGAGCAGCTGCCATTCGTAGCGCCCGGCGACGTAGCGTCCGGAACCCTGCGCGGTGCGGGGCAGCACGCCGGTGTCCAGCGCGCCGTGCAGGTGCAGGGTCGGGCTGGAGATGGGCTGCTGCATCAGTTTGACGAAGCGTCGTCCGCTGGGCCGCAGCGCGCCGCGGAACACCCACCGGTACGCCTCCAGCGCGCAGAACGCGGCCTGCGGGATCTGGATGGCGTCCCGGCAGAACCGCAGGTAGCCGGCGAAGTCGGCGGTGGACCGCCAGCCGGGACCGGCCCATCCGCTGATCAGTCCGGCGGCGATCTCCGCGTCGTCGCGGGTCAGTACGTGCTCGTAGCGTGGCATCTGGAAGGCCAGCAGGTGCCGGCTGGCGGACAGCTGCCCGCGCGGGTCGGAGAACAGTCCGGTACGCAGTCGCAGCGGGTGCGCGGCATCGATGACGATGGAGCGGCGTACCCGGCCGGGATGGAACGCGGCGGTCATCCAGGTCAGCATCCCGCCCAGGTCGTGTCCGACCAGTACGGCCTCCCGTTCGCCGAGGGCCCGGATCAGTCCGTCCACGTCGGCGGACATCGTGTACCCGTCGTAGCCGCGGGGTGGCTTGTCGCTGGCGCCGTAGCCGCGCAGGTCGACCGCGACGGCCCGGTAGCCGGCGCCGGCCAGTGCGGGCAGTTGGTGCCGCCAGGTGTACCAGGTCTCCGGGAAGCCGTGCAGCAGCATGATCAGCGGGCCGCTGCCGGCTTCGACCACGTGGAAGCGGCTGCCGTTGGCGCCGACGGACCGGTGTGTCCACGGCCCGTCGACCAGCACGCAGTTCTCATCTGGCGAGACGGCCATGGGCACCAGCGTAACGACCGGATGCCCGCCGGCCCGGACCGGTTCGCCGCGGCGGCCGGGACCGCCACGCTGCGGCGCCGGGGTGCGAGCGGACAGTGAGCCCGTCAGCTGCGCAGGAAGCTGAGTACGGCCATCACCCGACGGTGGTCGGAGTCGGACGGCGCCAGGCCCAGTTTGCCGAAGATGTTCGAGATGTGCTTTTCCACCGCGCCGTCGGTCACCACCAGCGCCTGGGCGATCGCGGCGTTGGTACGGCCCTGCGCCATCAGCACCAGCACGTCCCGCTCGCGCGGGGTGAGGGTACGTACCGGGTCCTTGCGCGAGACGAACAGCTGAGAGACGACCTCCGGGTCCAGTACGGTGCCGCCGCCGGCGACCCGGCGCAGCCCGTCCAGGAACTCGTCCAGGTCGGCGACCCGGTCCTTCAGCAGGTAGCCGACCGCGCCGACCCGGTCGGCCAGCAGGTCGTCGGCGTAGGAGACCTCGACGTACTGGGACAGCACCAGGATCGGTGTGCCGGGTACCAGCCGGCGCGCCTCGATCGAGGCGCGCAGACCTTCGTCGGTGTGACTGGGTGGCATCCGTACGTCCACGATGGACACATCGGGTCGGTGCTCGGTGATGGCCTGGACCAGCGACGGGCCGTCGCCGACCGCGGCGACCACCTCGTGGCCGTCCTCCGCGACGAGCCGCGCGATGCCCTCGCGGAGCAGGACCGAGTCGTCCGCGACTACGACCCGCACGGCAGTTCCGTGGTCAGTACGGTCGGCCCACCGGCCGGGCTCTGTACGTCGAACCGCCCGTCGGCGGCCCGTATCCGGTCGGCCAGGCCGGCCAGGCCGTGCCCCTTGGCGCTGTGCGCGCCGCCCACCCCGTTGTCCGAGATCGTCACGTACAGCAGACTGCCATCCCCGGTCACCCGTACCTGGCACCAGGTGGCCCGGCTGTGCTTGGCCACGTTCGTCAGTGCCTCGGCGACCAGGAAGTACGCGGTGTTCTCCACGCTCTCGGGCAGCCGCTCGCCGGGTACCAGCGACACCTCCAGTTCGGTCGGTACGGTGCACCGGCCGGTCACCGCGGCGAGCGCGGCGGCCAGGCCGCGGTCGGCCAGGATCGGTGGCGCGATGCCCCGGGACAGGGCGCGCAGCTCGTCGAGTGTCTCCCGGGTCTGTTCGATCGCGTCGGTGAGCAATGGTCCGGCGGCCTCCGGGTCGGTCTTCATCCGCCGCTGCGCCAGACTCAGGTCCATGGTGAGTCGCACCAGCCGCTGCTGCGGGCCGTCGTGGATGTCGCGTTCCAGCCGGCGCAGCGCGGACGCCTCGGCGGAGCGGGCGGCTTCCCGGCTCTCGGTCAGTTCGTCGACCCGTTCCTGCAGTACGGTGACCCGTTCGCGGGTCAGCATCAGCCGGGACAGGCCGGCCTGCATGAGCGCCATGCCGCGTACCACCCAGGGCGTACTGGCCAGGAACAGCAGGCCGATCACGGTGTTGACGGCCACGTAGACGGCGTAGCTGTGCGGTAGGCCCATCGAGTCGGAGATTCCCGAGTCGAACCGGAACACCGCCCAGCCCCAGAAGAAGTCCAGGGTGTAGCCGATACCGACGGCCCACCAGGTGACCGCGACGCTGAACGCGATGGTGGCCGGGATGAGGCCGAACACCCCGTGCAGCAGGTCCATCCAGCTCTGCGCCTCGGTGAGCGGGGTGAGCAGCCGGCGCAGCGTGGTCATCCGGCTGCGGTCCTGGTAGCGGGGTGTGGCGACCGGGCGGCCCAGTACGGCCGGCAGCCGTCGCCGTTCGATCCCGGCGAAGGCTCTGGCGGTCAGCATCGCGGCGGTCAGGACGAACAGCCCGCCGAAGACGGCCGCCAGGGAGGCCCCGACGCTGAACAGCACGGTGAGCACGATCAGGCTGGGCAGCGCGATCGGCATGCCGGACAGGCAGTACAAGGTGTCCGCACGCAGCTGGGCGAGCAGGCCGCGGCCGGGTGGCTGCTGGCCGACGGTGGATGCGGTGGTCGTCATGACAGTGACGGTAGGCAGTGCGCGCTCTGCGGCACATCCGGTGACCCGCCGGATCGTGGGTGGGGACAACCCCAGCGTGGTCGGACCGTACGCGGGCGACGGACGGGCGACAACCGGCGGAAGTCCGTACCGATCGCTGAGGTCTGCGTCACTCCGGTGGTCGGGGTGGTGGATGCCACCTCGTTCGCCGAACCGGGCGGTATCGGGCTCCGATCGGTAAAGGGGCCGAAAGGCCCCCAACGGCAGGTGGTGATGTGTCGGCCGCGTCACCGTTCGTCAAGATCGCGATTTGTGCGCGCGTTCACAAACGCCTAGTCTGGCTGCGCGGCACACCCTTGTACTACACCGCCGGTCGGGTGCCGCAACCAGTTCGACGACCTGCCTGAACTGCAAGATCATTGGCTGGCCCGTGGGCGGGCGCCGAAGATATCGTCGTTCGAGAGTCAGATGAGTCAGCAGCGAACCGACAGTTCGGCGAGCCCCGTGTTCCCGGATCTTCCCGAGGCCACCGTCGCCCGCCTACCCGAGTATCTACGGGCCCTGCACACCCTCGCGGAGCAGGGCCACGACACGGTGTCCAGCGAAGCCCTGGCCACCGCCGCCGGAGTCAACTCCGCGAAGCTGCGAAAGGACCTGTCGCACCTCGGCTCGTACGGCACCCGTGGTGTCGGCTACGACGTCGCCCTGCTGATCACCCAGATCGAGGCCGTACTCGGACTGTCCAAGCACCGGTCCGTGGCGCTCGTCGGTATCGGTAATCTCGGACATGCGCTCGCCGGGTACGGCGGGTTCGCCAGCCGCGGCTTCTCCATCGCGGCGCTGTTCGACGCCGAACGGGCGCAGGTCGGCGAGCGGATCGGCGACCTGGTGGTCCGGCACATCGACGAGCTGGCCGACGTGGTCGCCGCCACCGGTATCTCGATCGGGGTGATCGCGACCCCCGCGCACGCCGCCCAGCTGGTGGCCGATCAACTGGTCGGCGCCGGCGTGACCAGCATCCTGAACTTCGCGCCGTGCGTACTGACCGTCCCGGCCGGGGTGGATGTCCGCAAGGTCGACCTGGCGGTCGAGATGCAGATTCTGTCGTTCCACGAGCACCGTAAGGCGCTCACAGCGCTGCCCGGACCGGAGTCGGCGGCCCCCGGTCCGGCGGGGGAGGCGATGGGCTCGTGAACCTGCTCGTGGTCGGCATGTCGCACCGGACCGCACCGGTGGACCTGCTGGAGAAGCTTTCCGTACCGGCCGACGGCGTACCGGATCTGCTGCGCCGGTTGCTGCTGCGGCCGTACGTCGCCGAGGCCGTGGTGCTGTCCACCTGCAACCGGGTCGAGGTGTACGCGGCGGTCACCGCGTTCCACGGCGCGCTGTCGGACATCGGTACGGAGCTGGCCGAGCTGGCCGGCTGCGAGGTCGCCGAGCTGGCCAGCCACCTGTACGTGCACTACGACGACAAGGCCGTCCGGCACGCCTTCCGGGCCGCCGGCGGGTTGGATTCGATGGTGGTGGGCGAGGCGCAGATCCTCGGCCAGCTGCGGGACGCGTACGCGGTGGCCCGGGACGTCGACGCACCCGGCCGGCTGCTGCACGAGCTGTTCCAGCAGGCGTTGCGGGTCGGCAAGCGGGTGCATTCGGAGACCGGCATCGACCGGGCCGGGCAGAACGTGGTGTCCGCCGCGCTGGACCTGGGCATCGGCCGGGTCGGCGGGTCCGGGCACGACTGGCTGGCCGGACGCGGCGCGCTGGTGATCGGTGCCGGTTCGATGGGTGCGCTGTCCGCCGCGACCCTGGTCCGGCACGGCATCAACGACCTGGTGGTGGCCAACCGGGGGATGGACCGGGCGGCGCGGCTGGCCGGCAACCACGGCGGTCGGCCGGCGGGCCTGACCGCGCTGGACGTCGAGCTGGTCCGGGCCGACCTGGTGGTCTCGGCGACCGCGTCGCGAGGGCACGTACTGACCGTCGACCTGGTGTCCGCGGCGGTAGCGCGCCGCGCCGGTCGGCCGTTGCTGCTGCTGGACCTGGCGGTTCCCCGCGACATCGAGTCGGGCGTCGCGCAGCTGCCCGGTGTCACCGTGGTGGACATCGAACAGCTCGGTTCGTCGTTGGACCCGGGTGACGGCAGTGACCCCACCCCGTTCGCCGCGGAGGACTCGGTTCTGGCCGCGGAACGTGTGGTGGCCGACGAACTGGACAGCTTCCTTGGATTCCTGCGCAGTGCGAACGTGGCACCGACCGTCGCCGCGCTGCGCGGTCGGGCCGACGAGGTGGTCGCCGCCGAGCTGCGCCGGTTGGTTCAGCGGCGCGCGGAACTGTCCGAGGCGCAGCGCGCCGAGATAGCCCGCACCGTGCACCGGGTGGTACAACGCCTGTTGCACCAGCCCACGGTCCGGGTACGTGAGCTGGCCGCCGAGCCGGGCGGCGACCGGTACGCGGCGGTACTGCGGGAGCTGTTCGATCTGGACGTGGCCGAGGGCGCCGCGGTCGAGGCGATCCGGGTCGCTCCCACCGGCACGTTCACCGACGTTGGTCCGACCACCGCTGCCGCGTCCGACGGCACCGGCCACGGCTCGATCCCGGACAGCTCCACCACAGACGGCTCCACCACAGACGGCTCCACCGACGAGAGGGAGAACGGGTGATGCGCACCATGACGCGCTCCCTCCGGTTGGGCACCCGGGGCAGTGCACTGGCGATGGCCCAGTCCGGCACGGTCGCCCAGCAGGTGCGGGGCCGTATCGGGCAGCCCGTCGAGCTGGTCGAGGTGTCCACCAGCGGCGACCGCTCCGCCGCGCCCGTACAGCAGCTCGGTGTCGGGGTCTTCGTCTCGGCACTGCGCGATGCGCTGCTCGCCGGCGAGATCGACATCGCGGTCCACTCGTACAAGGACCTGCCCACCGCCCCCGCCGAGGGGCTCACCATCGCCGCCGTACCCGACCGTGCCGACCCGCGTGACGTGCTGGTCAGCCGGGACGGTCGGACGTTGGCGCAACTGCCACCCGGTGCCCGGATCGGCACCGGTGCGCCGCGCCGGATCGCCCAACTGTCCGCGCTCGGCGCCGGGCTGGTGTGCGTACCGATCCGCGGCAACGTGGACACCCGGCTGAGCCGGTTGACCACGGCCGAGCTGGACGGGGTCGTACTGGCCGCGGCCGGCATGCAACGACTCGGCCGACTGGCCGAGGTGACCGAGTTTCTCGATCCGGACGTCGTGCTCCCGGCGCCGGCGCAGGGTGCGCTGGCGATCGAGTGCCGAACCGCCGACGCCGACCTGCTCGCCGCGCTACGGTATCTGGACGATCCGTCCTGCCGTGCCGCGGTGCGTGCCGAGCGTGCTCTGCTGTCCACATTGGAGGCAGGTTGCAGCGCGCCGGTGGCGGGCTACGCGACGGTGGCGGACGGAACAGTTTTCCTGCGCGGTGCCGTGGCCGCACTCGACGGTAGTTCGTCGATCCGGCGGTCCGGTACCGGAACGCTCGCCGACGCCGAGTCGGTCGGCCGGCGGCTTGCCGCCGAGCTGCTCGACGCTGGCGCCCATTTCCTGTTGGAGAGTGCACGATGACCCGCGCACGTAAGTCCGTTGGCCGTATCACCGTGGTAGGTGCCGGCCCGGGCGACCCGGGCCTGCTCACCCGGCGCGCCATGGAGGCCGTGGCCACCGCCGACCATGTCGTCTACGACCGGTCAGTGCCTGAGGTACTGCTGTCGGCCGTACTGGCTGAGGCCGGCGGGGAGGTGGAACGCAGCCCGGCCGAAGGGGTACCCGGTGACATCGCCAAGGTCCTCCTGTCCACGGCCCGCGCCGGCCTGCAGGCCGTCCGGCTGGTCGCCGGTGACCCGTACGGTCACGACTCGGTGGTCAAGGAGATCCAGTCGATCTCCCGCACCGCGGTGCCGTTCGAGGTCGTACCGGGCGTCAGTCACGCCTCCGCGGTGTCCAGCTACGCCGGTATGCCGCCGGGACAGGTACGTACCGAGGTGGACGCCGACGACGTGGTCAACCTCGACTTCGACGCGGTCGCCGTGGCACTGGGTGCCGGCCGGACCGGTGGCCCGGCCCAGCCGTCGCTGTCGCTGACCGTCGATGCGGGCAGCCTGGCCCAGGTACGCGACGGTCTGCTGGCCGCCGGCGTGGACGGCACCATCCCGGTCGCGGTGACCGGGGACGGTACCGGCGAGACGCAGTACACCACTTCCTCCACTGTGGACAGTTTTGTGGAGGCGGCGCTGGGCTTCGGCGGTTCGGTCGTCCTGACCCTCGGCGCCGGCGTCACCCAGCGCGACAAGCTGGGCTGGTGGGAGAACCGCCCACTGTACGGCTGGAAGGTTCTGGTGCCCCGCACCAAGGAGCAGGCCGGCGCGATGAGTGCCCGGCTGCGGGTGTACGGCGCGATCCCGTGCGAGGTGCCGACCATCGCGGTCGAGCCACCGCGCACCCCCGCGCAGATGGAACGCGCGATCAAGGGCCTGGTCGACGGCCGGTACGCCTGGGTCGTGTTCACCTCGACCAACGCCGTACGCGCCGTGTGGGAGAAGTTCGCCGAGCACGGTCTGGACGCCCGGCACTTCGGTGGCGTCAAGATCGCCTGCATCGGGCAGGCCACCGCCGACGCGGTCCGCGGCTTCGGTATCCAGCCCGAACTGGTGCCCTCCGGTGACCAGTCGTCCGAGGGTCTGCTCGCCGACTTCGCGCCGTACGACGAGGTGCTCGACCCGGTGGGCCGGGTACTGCTGCCCCGCGCGGACATCGCCACCGAGACGCTGGCCGCCGGGCTGACCGAACGCGGCTGGGAGGTCGACGACGTCACCGCGTACCGGACCGTACGGGCGGCCCCGCCGCCGGCCGAGATCCGGGACGCCATCAAGTCGGGCGGGTTCGACGCGGTGCTGTTCACCTCGTCCTCCACGGTGCGCAACCTGGTCGGTATCGCCGGCAAGCCGCACACCCGCACCGTGGTGGCGTGCATCGGGCCGAAGACCGCGGAGACCGCGGTCGAGTTCGGCCTGCGGGTGGACGTACAGCCCGAGCACGCCAGCATCACCGACGAGGTGGAGGCGCTGGCGGCGTACGCGGTGGAACTGCGGGAGAAGCTGGCGCAGATGCCGCCGAAGCAGCGCCGCGGCTCCAAGGTGCAGGGCCCGACCGCGCTACGTTTCCGTTAGGGGCGTTTGCGCTGGCTCCTCACACTGCCACTGCGCATTTTCCCCGAATGGACGCTAAGTCGGGTTTGTCCAAACAGACATTCGGGGAAAATGGCCCTTCGGGACGCATCCGGAGGTGCATTTTCCCCGAATATCCGGTCCGACAATTCGGACCAAACGCTCTTTCGGGGAAAATGCGCAGTGGTGGCGATACGGGAGCCGAGTCCGCTGGGTCCATGAGCAACGTACGAACCGGGAGGATCGGACATGGTGGAGTTCCCGACCGCACCGCCCCGTCGGCTGCGCCGTAACGAGGCGGTACGCAGGCTGGTCAGCGAGACGGTGGTACGCCCCGCAGATCTGATCCTGCCGGTGTTCGTACGGGAGGGGCTCACCGAACCGCGTCCGGTGAGCTCCATGCCGGGTGTCGTGCAGCACACCCGCGAGTCGCTGCGTAAGGCGGCGGCGGAGGCGGTGCAGGCCGGCATCGGCGGCATCATGCTGTTCGGTGTCCCGGCGGAGCGCGACGAGACCGGCAGCGCCGGCATCGCGCCGGACGGAATCCTGAACGTGGCGATCCGCGACGTGATCGCCGAGGTCGGCGACGCGACCGTGGTCATGTCGGATCTGTGCCTGGACGAGTTCACCTCGCACGGCCACTGCGGGGTGCTCGCCGCCGACGGCACGGTGGACAACGACGCCACCCTGAAGCTGTACGCGGAGATGGCGGTGGCGCAGGCCGAGGCCGGGGTACACATGGTCGGCCCGAGTGGGATGATGGACGGCCAGGTCGGCGTGTCCCGGCGGGCGCTGGACGCGGCCGGCTTCCAGGACGTGAGCATCCTGGCGTACAGCGCGAAGTACGCGTCGGCGTTCTTCGGCCCGTTCCGGGAGGCCGTCGAGTCGGCGCTGGAGGGCGACCGGCGCAGCTACCAGCAGGACCCGGCGGGGAACGTACGGGAGGCCGTGCGCGAGGCGGAGCTGGACATTGCGGAGGGCGCCGACCTGGTGATGGTGAAGCCGGCGCTGCCGTACCTGGACGTGGTCGCCGCGGTACGGGCGGCGGTGCAGGTGCCGGTCGCGGCGTACCAGGTGTCGGGGGAGTACGCGATGGCCGAGGCGGCGTTCGCGAACGGCTGGCTGGACCGTGACCGGACGATCCTGGAGAC
>CAWFFM010000007.1:0-23191 GCA_963815125.1 uncultured Actinomycetota bacterium | reverse complement strand
GGTGGCCGGATCGGCCGCACTGTCCCGGTCGACGAGATCGAGGAATTCCACTACATCGTGACCCGCTGCACCTGGCGCGGCGAGCCGTTCATCGTCCTGGCCGAGAACGGTCCCTGGTTGCGCGTGGAGTGCGTCGGTGGCCGCACCCCGGTCGCGGAGGCGCTGCACCTGGACCAGTTCGACCGGGGCGTGTACCAGTACTGGGTGGATGCCTCGGAGGTGCAGGACGTCCGGGAGGACCGCCTCTAGCTCGCCATCCGTACCCCGCAGTCCCTCGCAGTGGGGCGCGCGCCTCCGGCACCGGCGGGTCAGCCCCAGCTGCCGTCGTCGTGTACGCGCTGCGGCGCCTGCCCGGTGAGCAGCGCGTCGAGCGCGGCATGGATGGTGGCGCCGAGGAACCATTCGCCGGCGTCGTCGATGGCGAACACCCAGCCACGTTCGTCGATGGCGAGCAGCGCCTCCAGTTCGCCGTGCAGGCCGAGCGGGAACAGCCGTACGCCCAGCAGCCCGGAGACGTCCGCGAGTGTCTCGGTGCTGGCCGCGGCGAGCGTCGGGTCGATGATGAACGGCTGCGGCGCGACCGCGACGCCGGGCCGGTCGGTGCTTGCGGAGATACCGCCGAATTCGTTGAGTGCGGCGACGGCGGCCGGGAACGGCTCGTGCCGCTGACCATTGCGACCCACGTGTTCGCAGGTCTGCCGGATCGCTTCGGCGGTCGGCCCGTCGACCCGGCGGCCGGGTTCCCAGCCGGCGGCGCGCAGTTCTGCGGCAGCGGCCGGGGACAGTGGTGCCTCATCGGCGATCCTCCCGGTTCGGCGGTAGCAGGGCGAAACCCAGATGCTGCAACAGTTGCATCGTCGACACGCTCGGCGGCCCGGTCGCGCCGGCCTGCGGGTCGTCGGGTTCCCGTACCCGGTAGGTCACCACGCCGGCACCGCGCAGCACCTGGGTGCGGGCCTCCTCCACGGTGACCGCCGGTTGTCCGGCGGCGGCGCGGCGGGCGTCCTCGGCGTGCAGCGCGTCGGACATCGCGGCCACCTCGGCGTGCCGGTTGTATCCGCGTTCCAGATAGTTCGGTGGGACGCTGGCGAAGAACCCCCGGATCAGCCGGTGCAGGTTCGGTTCGCCGTCGCCGCGCATGCTCCGGGCCCGCAGCAGGGTGCCGTCCGCAAGGGTCAGATGCGTGATGTTGCAAGGGAACTCGGCGCGCCGCAGGTCGCGTGCCTGCGTTCCGGATCCCAGGTGTGCGGGACCGCCGCGGTCTGTGTGACGCGCTCCCGGTACATCGAGATGACCATCTCGATCGGCAACGACGGCCACATGGACATCTCGCCGGTGTTGCGGTCGATGATGCCCCGTGGTGCGCCGACCTCAGGAGGCTGGCCCGGCGGAATCGCCCGCCAGACCACGTAACCGAGGTCGAACTCGTGGATCTCGGCGGTCCACCGCCGTTCACCCGACCCACCCGAGTTGACCCACTTGTCGGCGATGAGTTCGGCTTCGTCGCGCGTGATCACGCAAACCCCTCTCCGCAGTGTCCCGGCGCCACTGCGGCACCGACCTTATCGAACTGTCGCCACGCCATCGCGCTCCGGAGATGTCGGCGTTCGGACAGCGGCGCCGGTCATCGACGCCCGGCGCCCGGGATGGCGCGCGGCGCGCCGCGTACGGGGGGAGCGGCGGAGGCGTTACGCGCACCACCGGGCCCGGACGGTGGCGCGGAACGGGAACTCGGCGCGGTGATCGACACCGGTCCGTCGCTTGTCGTACGCGGCGCGGCAGGTCGAGGTTGCTCCGGCTCGGCGAGCGGCTCGGCGCGGTCGCCCGCCAGCGCAGCCGGTGACCCCGGGGCACCACCCGGGCGGCGATCACCACCAGCAGGGCCAGTACGAGCAGTGCCGCGGCCAGCACTCCTGCGGTGATCTCGGTACGGCGCATCGGATCCGCTGCGGCGTGGGTGTCCGGCAACGCCCGGTGCCGGGACCCGGACGCCGGCCGGTCGACGTCACCTTTCAGGATCGCGGTCAGTGCGCGGTACGGGTCGACCACGCCGTACCCGACGGTCTGGTTCCAGCCTTCCGGTGGGTGGTCGGCGGTGGCGATGATCCGTTCCCGTACCTGCTCGGCGGTGAGTTTCGGGTCGTAGGCGCGGATGAGCGCCGCGGTGCCCGACACGAACGGCGCGGCGAAGCTCGTACCGCCCTGCTTGAACTCGATGTAGCCGCCGCCCTTGGGTGCAGGCCCCTCGATGCGGTCCCCGGGCGCGGCGATCTCCAGGTAGTCGGCTCGGTTGGAGGAGCCGACGTGTTCGCCCTTGTCGTCGATCCCGCCGACGGCCAGCACGCCCGGCAACGCGGCCGGATATTCCACCGAGCCCTCCGCGTCGGTGCCGCCCTCGTTGCCGGCTGCGGCGACCAGTACGACGTCGTGGTCCTCCGCGTACTGCACCGCGGTGGTCACCGCATCGGTCTTCTGGGTGGTCAGCGAGAGGTTGATCACCGTGGCGCCGGCGTCCACCGCGCTGGTGATCGCGTCGGCGATGTTGCCGGGGGTATCGGCGTCGTTGTCCCGCTTGTCGTCGCGTAGCACCCGGTACGGCAGGATGTGTGCCTCTGGCGCCACCCCGTAGAACGGGGCGTCGGGGGTCTGGCGGCCCGCGATGATCGCGGCGACCAGCGTGCCGTGTCCGTACTGGTCGCAGGTGCCGTTGCCGCCGGACGCGAGGTAGTCATGCCCGTTGTACACGGCGTTCTTCAGTACGGCCGGGTCGGTGGAGACACCTGAGTCGATGACCGCGACCGTGACTCCCCGCCCCCGGCTGAGCGCCCAGGCACGTTCCGGTCTGATCCGGTCCAGCGGCCAGGGCTTCTGCGGCAACGGGTCGTCCTTCGTGGAGCCCGAGTAGACGTCGCAGGACTGTGCGGTGGCGGCTGGCCGACCGGCGGACCGGACGATGTCTTCGGCTTGCCCGCGGCCGGTGGGCCGAATGGCACGATCAGCCCGACCAGAGCCGTCGCCAGCAGAGCCGCCCATCCGACACGGCGTAACCCTGTCCGTACTGTCCATGCTCCCGGCACGTCGAGCACAGTAGCGGAACGGTGCACCTCGTCCCTTCTGTCCGGTCTGACCTGCGGTGGGATCGAGGTCGGCCGATGTTGGCCGGCTCTTGTAGGTTGGAGCGACGGCGGGACGATGAGGGCGCCCGGTCAGGAGGGGTGCGACGATGCGCGACGGTTACTACGCACGGTGGCAGGACGAGGAATACGAGGCGAGCCCGGACGGTGACCGGGTCCGGTTGTACGCAGACCACGCCGGCAGCGGCTTCGACCAGATCGGTCCGGACCGCTACCTGCGAGTCGTACCCCGGTCCGACGTCACCGACCTCGGTTACCAGACCAGCCGGTGCACCTGGCGTGACCAGCCGTTCCAGGTGATCGGCGAGAACGGTCAATGGCTGCGGCTGGAGTACGTGGGTGAGCTGCCACCGCCGCAGGATCTCGGCCTCGCCCCCTTCGACCGCGACGTGTACCAGGTGTGGGGCCGGCGCGGCGAGGTCGGCGAACTGAGCGTGCAACGCGGCTGACGACGCTCGATGCCCGGCCGGTACGTTGGTGACGGTCGGCGTCGGGTGACGGGTCGGTATGCCGGACCGCGATGCGGGGTATGTGCCGGTACGAGCACGGAACGCCTGCCGGCCGGATGATCCACTGTTCGAACCGTCCCGCGGTGTCGGGGCCACAGATGTGACGAGGCGCCAGGGAGGCGAGCATGGCCGACGGTTGGGAGCCGGCGAACGAACTCGAACAGCACCTGTTCGAGGCCATGCAGCGTGGGGAGCAGGACCGCTACTTCCAGGCGCTGAACGAGACCGATCTGATCATGCCCACCCCGATGGACGCCAACGGGCAGCCCGCCGGCGGCTGGGCAACCTGGGCGTACGAGGGCCGCACGTATCTGCTGGCGTTCACCTCCCAGCAGGCCATGACCGCCACGCTGGGTCAGTACGCCGGTGAGTTCCGGACCGCGCGGCTGGCGGACATCTCCGCCGGTTGGCCGGACCAGTCCTGGTGGCTCGCGATCGACTTCGGGCTGCCGATCGCCGGCTACCTGCCCGCCAGTTTCGTGGGCCAGATCACCGGGGTCGCACCGGGCAGTCAGCCCGAGCAGTTGGCCCGGGCCGTCGAGACCGCGGCCATCTCCAACCAGCCCGCCCAGCCGGATCCCACCGCGCCGCCGGTCGCTCCGGCCGAGTCGCAGTCCTCCGCGCCGCCGGTCCCGGCCAGCCCGGTCAGCAGCGATCCGGTCAGCGCCAGTCCGGTCAGCAGCGGCCCGGTCAGCGCCAGTCCGGTCAGTGGTGGTCCACAGAACATCGGCCCGGAGAACAGTGGCCCGGAGAACGGTGGCGCGGTCGATCCGCGGCATCCGAACTTCCACCCGGCGAACGAGGCGGAGGACGTCCTGCTGCGCTCGGCGGCTGCCGGCGACCGCAAGTCGTTCATGGACGCGTTGCTCGTCTCGTACACGTTGATCCCGATACCGCCGGGTGCGACCGCGCAGGCGAGCGTCACCGACCGTGGCTTTCCGTGGCCGAGCATCGAGCGGGACGGTAAGACGCAGGTACCGGTCTTCACCTCCGCGGAGCGGATGAACGAGCGGGTCGGCGAATCGCGCTATGCGGTCGCACCGTTCGTACTGGTACTGGAGAACTGGCCGCATCCGGACTGGGCGCTGGCCCTCAACCCGGACAGCCCGATCGGCGCCACCCTCGACGGTGACCGGATCACCGAGCTTGCCAGCTGGGCCCGCGAGACCCAGCTCGCCGAACGGATCGGCGTCCGGGCACCGTCCGGCCCGACGCCCGCCGCGACGCCGGATCAGCCGGATCAGCCGGATCAGCCGGATCCTGCGCACGAGCAGTACCAGCCGATGCACGGCCAGCCCGAGCAGGAGCGGTTCGAACTCCGGGTGCCGCAGGACCAGCAGGACCAGCCCGAACCGGAACGGTTCGAGCAGGATCACATCGAGCAGGACCGGCCCGAACCGGTTGCGGAGCCGAACGCGGGTCAGGAGAGCTGGGCGGCCGTCGAGCCGACGGCGCCGGCCCACCCGGACGGCTCGCAGCAGGACGAATGGGTACCCGAACCCCGGTCCGAGCAGCAGACCGCCGACGAGCCGGTCCACGAACAGCTGGAGCACCCGGTACCGGAATCCGCGGTGCATGCCGAACCGGCGTCCCCGGTGGAGCCCGACCAGAGTGACCCCGGCCCGGACAGCACCGGAAGCCCGGACAGCACCGGAAGCCCGGACAGCACCGGAAGCCCGGACAGCACCGGAAGCCCGACAGCACGGGAAGCCCCGACAGCACGGGAAGCCCCGACAGCCACGTCGCGGCGGAGAACGTCGGGGCGGCACCGGTCGCGGCCGGGTCAGCGGACGTACCGAACGCAGCGGGAGACGACGACCCGGAGGAGGCACCGGAGTGGCCGCCGGTTCCGGCACCGGAACCCGCGGAGCCGGAGCCTGAAGCGCTGCCCGAACTCGCCTTCCCCGCGGTGCTGCAGAAGACGCTCCCCGATGAGCAGGTCGCCTTCTACCTGGAACGGCACTTCGACCGGGTCGGTGGCTACGTGCACCAGGTGTCCGCCGGTCCGGTACGGTCCGCCGACCTGCGGCACGCCACGGGGCTCGGCGGCGACCCGGATGCGCCGGTGCACACCGTACGGTGGGCGGTCGAGTCGGCGCGGCTGGTACCGCTGGTCGGTGCGGCGCGTTCGGAGACCGACCCGGAGCTGGTCGAGTACCGGATCGCCACCACTCGGCTGCCGCACGGGACGGAGCTGTACCGGATCGATCCGGACGGTACGGCGACCGTACTGGCCGTGTTCAACGCCGACCACCACCGGTGGCACCCGCTGGTCTGACCGACGAGGGTCCCCTCGGCGAGGGGCGCCGCGGCGGGCCCGGTCGGCTCAGGCTTCCTTGGCCCAGCGCAGGATCTCGCCGGTGACCAGGTCGGGGACCTCCTGGTGCGGGAAGTGTCCGACGCCGTCGAGCAGCTGCCATTCGTAGCGCCCGGCGACGTAGCGTCCGGAACCCTGCGCGGTGCGGGGCAGCACGCCGGTGTCCAGCGCGCCGTGCAGGTGCAGGGTCGGGCTGGAGATGGGCTGCTGCATCAGTTTGACGAAGCGTCGTCCGCTGGGCCGCAGCGCGCCGCGGAACACCCACCGGTACGCCTCCAGCGCGCAGAACGCGGCCTGCGGGATCTGGATGGCGTCCCGGCAGAACCGCAGGTAGCCGGCGAAGTCGGCGGTGGACCGCCAGCCGGGACCGGCCCATCCGCTGATCAGTCCGGCGGCGATCTCCGCGTCGTCGCGGGTCAGTACGTGCTCGTAGCGTGGCATCTGGAAGGCCAGCAGGTGCCGGCTGGCGGACAGCTGCCCGCGCGGGTCGGAGAACAGTCCGGTACGCAGTCGCAGCGGGTGCGCGGCATCGATGACGATGGAGCGGCGTACCCGGCCGGGATGGAACGCGGCGGTCATCCAGGTCAGCATCCCGCCCAGGTCGTGTCCGACCAGTACGGCCTCCCGTTCGCCGAGGGCCCGGATCAGTCCGTCCACGTCGGCGGACATCGTGTACCCGTCGTAGCCGCGGGGTGGCTTGTCGCTGGCGCCGTAGCCGCGCAGGTCGACCGCGACGGCCCGGTAGCCGGCGCCGGCCAGTGCGGGCAGTTGGTGCCGCCAGGTGTACCAGGTCTCCGGGAAGCCGTGCAGCAGCATGATCAGCGGGCCGCTGCCGGCTTCGACCACGTGGAAGCGGCTGCCGTTGGCGCCGACGGACCGGTGTGTCCACGGCCCGTCGACCAGCACGCAGTTCTCATCTGGCGAGACGGCCATGGGCACCAGCGTAACGACCGGATGCCCGCCGGCCCGGACCGGTTCGCCGCGGCGGCCGGGACCGCCACGCTGCGGCGCCGGGGTGCGAGCGGACAGTGAGCCCGTCAGCTGCGCAGGAAGCTGAGTACGGCCATCACCCGACGGTGGTCGGAGTCGGACGGCGCCAGGCCCAGTTTGCCGAAGATGTTCGAGATGTGCTTTTCCACCGCGCCGTCGGTCACCACCAGCGCCTGGGCGATCGCGGCGTTGGTACGGCCCTGCGCCATCAGCACCAGCACGTCCCGCTCGCGCGGGGTGAGGGTACGTACCGGGTCCTTGCGCGAGACGAACAGCTGAGAGACGACCTCCGGGTCCAGTACGGTGCCGCCGCCGGCGACCCGGCGCAGCCCGTCCAGGAACTCGTCCAGGTCGGCGACCCGGTCCTTCAGCAGGTAGCCGACCGCGCCGACCCGGTCGGCCAGCAGGTCGTCGGCGTAGGAGACCTCGACGTACTGGGACAGCACCAGGATCGGTGTGCCGGGTACCAGCCGGCGCGCCTCGATCGAGGCGCGCAGACCTTCGTCGGTGTGACTGGGTGGCATCCGTACGTCCACGATGGACACATCGGGTCGGTGCTCGGTGATGGCCTGGACCAGCGACGGGCCGTCGCCGACCGCGGCGACCACCTCGTGGCCGTCCTCCGCGACGAGCCGCGCGATGCCCTCGCGGAGCAGGACCGAGTCGTCCGCGACTACGACCCGCACGGCAGTTCCGTGGTCAGTACGGTCGGCCCACCGGCCGGGCTCTGTACGTCGAACCGCCCGTCGGCGGCCCGTATCCGGTCGGCCAGGCCGGCCAGGCCGTGCCCCTTGGCGCTGTGCGCGCCGCCCACCCCGTTGTCCGAGATCGTCACGTACAGCAGACTGCCATCCCCGGTCACCCGTACCTGGCACCAGGTGGCCCGGCTGTGCTTGGCCACGTTCGTCAGTGCCTCGGCGACCAGGAAGTACGCGGTGTTCTCCACGCTCTCGGGCAGCCGCTCGCCGGGTACCAGCGACACCTCCAGTTCGGTCGGTACGGTGCACCGGCCGGTCACCGCGGCGAGCGCGGCGGCCAGGCCGCGGTCGGCCAGGATCGGTGGCGCGATGCCCCGGGACAGGGCGCGCAGCTCGTCGAGTGTCTCCCGGGTCTGTTCGATCGCGTCGGTGAGCAATGGTCCGGCGGCCTCCGGGTCGGTCTTCATCCGCCGCTGCGCCAGACTCAGGTCCATGGTGAGTCGCACCAGCCGCTGCTGCGGGCCGTCGTGGATGTCGCGTTCCAGCCGGCGCAGCGCGGACGCCTCGGCGGAGCGGGCGGCTTCCCGGCTCTCGGTCAGTTCGTCGACCCGTTCCTGCAGTACGGTGACCCGTTCGCGGGTCAGCATCAGCCGGGACAGGCCGGCCTGCATGAGCGCCATGCCGCGTACCACCCAGGGCGTACTGGCCAGGAACAGCAGGCCGATCACGGTGTTGACGGCCACGTAGACGGCGTAGCTGTGCGGTAGGCCCATCGAGTCGGAGATTCCCGAGTCGAACCGGAACACCGCCCAGCCCCAGAAGAAGTCCAGGGTGTAGCCGATACCGACGGCCCACCAGGTGACCGCGACGCTGAACGCGATGGTGGCCGGGATGAGGCCGAACACCCCGTGCAGCAGGTCCATCCAGCTCTGCGCCTCGGTGAGCGGGGTGAGCAGCCGGCGCAGCGTGGTCATCCGGCTGCGGTCCTGGTAGCGGGGTGTGGCGACCGGGCGGCCCAGTACGGCCGGCAGCCGTCGCCGTTCGATCCCGGCGAAGGCTCTGGCGGTCAGCATCGCGGCGGTCAGGACGAACAGCCCGCCGAAGACGGCCGCCAGGGAGGCCCCGACGCTGAACAGCACGGTGAGCACGATCAGGCTGGGCAGCGCGATCGGCATGCCGGACAGGCAGTACAAGGTGTCCGCACGCAGCTGGGCGAGCAGGCCGCGGCCGGGTGGCTGCTGGCCGACGGTGGATGCGGTGGTCGTCATGACAGTGACGGTAGGCAGTGCGCGCTCTGCGGCACATCCGGTGACCCGCCGGATCGTGGGTGGGGACAACCCCAGCGTGGTCGGACCGTACGCGGGCGACGGACGGGCGACAACCGGCGGAAGTCCGTACCGATCGCTGAGGTCTGCGTCACTCCGGTGGTCGGGGTGGTGGATGCCACCTCGTTCGCCGAACCGGGCGGTATCGGGCTCCGATCGGTAAAGGGGCCGAAAGGCCCCCAACGGCAGGTGGTGATGTGTCGGCCGCGTCACCGTTCGTCAAGATCGCGATTTGTGCGCGCGTTCACAAACGCCTAGTCTGGCTGCGCGGCACACCCTTGTACTACACCGCCGGTCGGGTGCCGCAACCAGTTCGACGACCTGCCTGAACTGCAAGATCATTGGCTGGCCCGTGGGCGGGCGCCGAAGATATCGTCGTTCGAGAGTCAGATGAGTCAGCAGCGAACCGACAGTTCGGCGAGCCCCGTGTTCCCGGATCTTCCCGAGGCCACCGTCGCCCGCCTACCCGAGTATCTACGGGCCCTGCACACCCTCGCGGAGCAGGGCCACGACACGGTGTCCAGCGAAGCCCTGGCCACCGCCGCCGGAGTCAACTCCGCGAAGCTGCGAAAGGACCTGTCGCACCTCGGCTCGTACGGCACCCGTGGTGTCGGCTACGACGTCGCCCTGCTGATCACCCAGATCGAGGCCGTACTCGGACTGTCCAAGCACCGGTCCGTGGCGCTCGTCGGTATCGGTAATCTCGGACATGCGCTCGCCGGGTACGGCGGGTTCGCCAGCCGCGGCTTCTCCATCGCGGCGCTGTTCGACGCCGAACGGGCGCAGGTCGGCGAGCGGATCGGCGACCTGGTGGTCCGGCACATCGACGAGCTGGCCGACGTGGTCGCCGCCACCGGTATCTCGATCGGGGTGATCGCGACCCCCGCGCACGCCGCCCAGCTGGTGGCCGATCAACTGGTCGGCGCCGGCGTGACCAGCATCCTGAACTTCGCGCCGTGCGTACTGACCGTCCCGGCCGGGGTGGATGTCCGCAAGGTCGACCTGGCGGTCGAGATGCAGATTCTGTCGTTCCACGAGCACCGTAAGGCGCTCACAGCGCTGCCCGGACCGGAGTCGGCGGCCCCCGGTCCGGCGGGGGAGGCGATGGGCTCGTGAACCTGCTCGTGGTCGGCATGTCGCACCGGACCGCACCGGTGGACCTGCTGGAGAAGCTTTCCGTACCGGCCGACGGCGTACCGGATCTGCTGCGCCGGTTGCTGCTGCGGCCGTACGTCGCCGAGGCCGTGGTGCTGTCCACCTGCAACCGGGTCGAGGTGTACGCGGCGGTCACCGCGTTCCACGGCGCGCTGTCGGACATCGGTACGGAGCTGGCCGAGCTGGCCGGCTGCGAGGTCGCCGAACTGGCCAGCCACCTGTACGTGCACTACGACGACAAGGCCGTCCGGCACGCCTTCCGGGCCGCCGGCGGGTTGGATTCGATGGTGGTGGGCGAGGCGCAGATCCTCGGCCAGCTGCGGGACGCGTACGCGGTGGCCCGGGACGTCGACGCACCCGGCCGGCTGCTGCACGAGCTGTTCCAGCAGGCGTTGCGGGTCGGCAAGCGGGTGCATTCGGAGACCGGCATCGACCGGGCCGGGCAGAACGTGGTGTCCGCCGCGCTGGACCTGGGCATCGGCCGGGTCGGCGGGTCCGGGCACGACTGGCTGGCCGGACGCGGCGCGCTGGTGATCGGTGCCGGTTCGATGGGTGCGCTGTCCGCCGCGACCCTGGTCCGGCACGGCATCAACGACCTGGTGGTGGCCAACCGGGGGATGGACCGGGCGGCGCGGCTGGCCGGCAACCACGGCGGTCGGCCGGCGGGCCTGACCGCGCTGGACGTCGAGCTGGTCCGGGCCGACCTGGTGGTCTCGGCGACCGCGTCGCGAGGGCACGTACTGACCGTCGACCTGGTGTCCGCGGCGGTAGCGCGCCGCGCCGGTCGGCCGTTGCTGCTGCTGGACCTGGCGGTTCCCCGCGACATCGAGTCGGGCGTCGCGCAGCTGCCCGGTGTCACCGTGGTGGACATCGAACAGCTCGGTTCGTCGTTGGACCCGGGTGACGGCGGTGACCCCACCCCGTTCGCCGCGGAGGACTCGGTTCTGGCCGCGGAACGTGTGGTGGCCGACGAACTGGACAGCTTCCTTGGATTCCTGCGCAGTGCGAACGTGGCACCGACCGTCGCCGCGCTGCGCGGTCGGGCCGACGAGGTGGTCGCCGCCGAGCTGCGCCGGTTGGTTCAGCGGCGCGCGGAACTGTCCGAGGCGCAGCGCGCCGAGATAGCCCGCACCGTGCACCGGGTGGTACAACGCCTGTTGCACCAGCCCACGGTCCGGGTACGTGAGCTGGCCGCCGAGCCGGGCGGCGACCGGTACGCGGCGGTACTGCGGGAGCTGTTCGATCTGGACGTGGCCGAGGGCGCCGCGGTCGAGGCGATCCGGGTCGCTCCCACCGGCACGTTCACCGACGTTGGTCCGACCACCGCTGCCGCGTCCGACGGCACCGGCCACGGCTCGATCCCGGACAGCTCCACCACAGACGGCTCCACCACAGACGGCTCCACCGACGAGAGGGAGAACGGGTGATGCGCACCATGACGCGCTCCCTCCGGTTGGGCACCCGGGGCAGTGCACTGGCGATGGCCCAGTCCGGCACGGTCGCCCAGCAGGTGCGGGGCCGTATCGGGCAGCCCGTCGAGCTGGTCGAGGTGTCCACCAGCGGCGACCGCTCCGCCGCGCCCGTACAGCAGCTCGGTGTCGGGGTCTTCGTCTCGGCACTGCGCGATGCGCTGCTCGCCGGCGAGATCGACATCGCGGTCCACTCGTACAAGGACCTGCCCACCGCCCCCGCCGAGGGGCTCACCATCGCCGCCGTACCCGACCGTGCCGACCCGCGTGACGTGCTGGTCAGCCGGGACGGTCGGACGTTGGCGCAACTGCCACCCGGTGCCCGGATCGGCACCGGTGCGCCGCGCCGGATCGCCCAACTGTCCGCGCTCGGCGCCGGGCTGGTGTGCGTACCGATCCGCGGCAACGTGGACACCCGGCTGAGCCGGTTGACCACGGCCGAGCTGGACGGGGTCGTACTGGCCGCGGCCGGCATGCAACGACTCGGCCGACTGGCCGAGGTGACCGAGTTTCTCGATCCGGACGTCGTGCTCCCGGCGCCGGCGCAGGGTGCGCTGGCGATCGAGTGCCGAACCGCCGACGCCGACCTGCTCGCCGCGCTACGGTATCTGGACGATCCGTCCTGCCGTGCCGCGGTGCGTGCCGAGCGTGCTCTGCTGTCCACATTGGAGGCAGGTTGCAGCGCGCCGGTGGCGGGCTACGCGACGGTGGCGGACGGAACAGTTTTCCTGCGCGGTGCCGTGGCCGCACTCGACGGTAGTTCGTCGATCCGGCGGTCCGGTACCGGAACGCTCGCCGACGCCGAGTCGGTCGGCCGGCGGCTTGCCGCCGAGCTGCTCGACGCTGGCGCCCATTTCCTGTTGGAGAGTGCACGATGACCCGCGCACGTAAGTCCGTTGGCCGTATCACCGTGGTAGGTGCCGGCCCGGGCGACCCGGGCCTGCTCACCCGGCGCGCCATGGAGGCCGTGGCCACCGCCGACCATGTCGTCTACGACCGGTCAGTGCCTGAGGTACTGCTGTCGGCCGTACTGGCTGAGGCCGGCGGGGAGGTGGAACGCAGCCCGGCCGAAGGGGTACCCGGTGACATCGCCAAGGTCCTCCTGTCCACGGCCCGCGCCGGCCTGCAGGCCGTCCGGCTGGTCGCCGGTGACCCGTACGGTCACGACTCGGTGGTCAAGGAGATCCAGTCGATCTCCCGCACCGCGGTGCCGTTCGAGGTCGTACCGGGCGTCAGTCACGCCTCCGCGGTGTCCAGCTACGCCGGTATGCCGCCGGGACAGGTACGTACCGAGGTGGACGCCGACGACGTGGTCAACCTCGACTTCGACGCGGTCGCCGTGGCACTGGGTGCCGGCCGGACCGGTGGCCCGGCCCAGCCGTCGCTGTCGCTGACCGTCGATGCGGGCAGCCTGGCCCAGGTACGCGACGGTCTGCTGGCCGCCGGCGTGGACGGCACCATCCCGGTCGCGGTGACCGGGGACGGTACCGGCGAGACGCAGTACACCACTTCCTCCACTGTGGACAGTTTTGTGGAGGCGGCGCTGGGCTTCGGCGGTTCGGTCGTCCTGACCCTCGGCGCCGGCGTCACCCAGCGCGACAAGCTGGGCTGGTGGGAGAACCGCCCACTGTACGGCTGGAAGGTTCTGGTGCCCCGCACCAAGGAGCAGGCCGGCGCGATGAGTGCCCGGCTGCGGGTGTACGGCGCGATCCCGTGCGAGGTGCCGACCATCGCGGTCGAGCCACCGCGCACCCCCGCGCAGATGGAACGCGCGATCAAGGGCCTGGTCGACGGCCGGTACGCCTGGGTCGTGTTCACCTCGACCAACGCCGTACGCGCCGTGTGGGAGAAGTTCGCCGAGCACGGTCTGGACGCCCGGCACTTCGGTGGCGTCAAGATCGCCTGCATCGGGCAGGCCACCGCCGACGCGGTCCGCGGCTTCGGTATCCAGCCCGAACTGGTGCCCTCCGGTGACCAGTCGTCCGAGGGTCTGCTCGCCGACTTCGCGCCGTACGACGAGGTGCTCGACCCGGTGGGCCGGGTACTGCTGCCCCGCGCGGACATCGCCACCGAGACGCTGGCCGCCGGGCTGACCGAACGCGGCTGGGAGGTCGACGACGTCACCGCGTACCGGACCGTACGGGCGGCCCCGCCGCCGGCCGAGATCCGGGACGCCATCAAGTCGGGCGGGTTCGACGCGGTGCTGTTCACCTCGTCCTCCACGGTGCGCAACCTGGTCGGTATCGCCGGCAAGCCGCACACCCGCACCGTGGTGGCGTGCATCGGGCCGAAGACCGCGGAGACCGCGGTCGAGTTCGGCCTGCGGGTGGACGTACAGCCCGAGCACGCCAGCATCACCGACGAGGTGGAGGCGCTGGCGGCGTACGCGGTGGAACTGCGGGAGAAGCTGGCGCAGATGCCGCCGAAGCAGCGCCGCGGCTCCAAGGTGCAGGGCCCGACCGCGCTACGTTTCCGTTAGGGGCGTTTGCGCTGGCTCCTCACACTGCCACTGCGCATTTTCCCCGAATGGACGCTAAGTCGGGTTTGTCCAAACAGACATTCGGGGAAAATGGCCCTTCGGGACGCATCCGGAGGTGCATTTTCCCCGAATATCCGGTCCGACAATTCGGACCAAACGCTCTTTCGGGGAAAATGCGCAGTGGTGGCGATACGGGAGCCGAGTCCGCTGGGTCCATGAGCAACGTACGAACCGGGAGGATCGGACATGGTGGAGTTCCCGACCGCACGGCCCCGTCGGCTGCGCCGTAACGAGGCGGTACGCAGGCTGGTCAGCGAGACGGTGGTACGCCCCGCAGATCTGATCCTGCCGGTGTTCGTACGGGAGGGGCTCACCGAACCGCGTCCGGTGAGCTCCATGCCGGGTGTCGTGCAGCACACCCGCGAGTCGCTGCGTAAGGCGGCGGCGGAGGCGGTGCAGGCCGGCATCGGCGGCATCATGCTGTTCGGTGTCCCGGCGGAGCGCGACGAGACCGGCAGCGCCGGCATCGCGCCGGACGGAATCCTGAACGTGGCGATCCGCGACGTGATCGCCGAGGTCGGCGACGCGACCGTGGTCATGTCGGATCTGTGCCTGGACGAGTTCACCTCGCACGGCCACTGCGGGGTGCTCGCCGCCGACGGCACGGTGGACAACGACGCCACCCTGAAGCTGTACGCGGAGATGGCGGTGGCGCAGGCCGAGGCCGGGGTACACATGGTCGGCCCGAGCGGGATGATGGACGGCCAGGTCGGCGTGTCCCGGCGGGCGCTGGACGCGGCCGGCTTCCAGGACGTGAGCATCCTGGCGTACAGCGCGAAGTACGCGTCGGCGTTCTTCGGCCCGTTCCGGGAGGCCGTCGAGTCGGCGCTGGAGGGCGACCGGCGCAGCTACCAGCAGGACCCGGCGGGGAACGTACGGGAGGCCGTGCGCGAGGCGGAGCTGGACATTGCGGAGGGCGCCGACCTGGTGATGGTGAAGCCGGCGCTGCCGTACCTGGACGTGGTCGCCGCGGTACGGGCGGCGGTGCAGGTGCCGGTCGCGGCGTACCAGGTGTCGGGGGAGTACGCGATGGCCGAGGCGGCGTTCGCGAACGGCTGGCTGGACCGGGACCGGACGATCCTGGAGACGTTGACCTCGATCCGCCGCGCCGGCGCCCAGCAGGTGCTGACCTACTGGGCGATGGACGCGGCGCGGCTGCTGCGCGCCGCGTACTGACCGGTCAGGCGGACAGGCTGGCCGACGCCGATGCCACGGTCGCCTCGTACTCGCACCACCGGTGCGCGTGCTGGAACCCGAGGATGGTGTTGACCCGCAGCATCGGCTCGTTCTCCACCGCCTGCCAGGTCTGTACGGTCTGCACCTGCGGTTCCCGGTCGCGCAGGTCGACCAGCATGCGGGCCTTCATGCCCAGGCCGAGCCCGTAGCCACGGTGCGCCGGCACGACGATCGTGTCGTACTGGTCGGCGCGTTGCGGTCGGTGCGCCGGGATGACGAGTTCGGTCAGCCCGGCGACCTCCCCGCTGGCGGTGTGTACGGCGACCGTGACGTACGGCCGCAGCCCGCGCGCGGCGAGCGTACGCAGACTGTCCCGGAGCCGGTCGGCCTCGAACCCGGCGTGCCATTCCACGTCGGCGACGGGGGTGTGCCGGGTGACGAGCTTCGCGTCGGCGTACGAGGCGAGCAGCTCGTCGGGCAGGCCGTCGGCGAAGTTCTGGATGTGGTAGCCGGCGCTCCGGCGGCCGGCGAGTTCGGTGACCCGCGACCAGTCCACCGTGGACAGGTTGAGCAGGCTGCTGTCCTCCACGACGGTGCAGGTGAAGCCCTGCGCGGTGTAGAAGTCGACGGCGGAGGTGCCCTCGACGACCTCGGTGGTGACCAGTTGCCGGCCGTTCGCGGCGGCGTGCCGGGCGGCAGTGGCGAGCAGCGCGGCGCCGACCCCGCGCTGCCGGTGCTCCGGGTGGGTGAACATCTCGATGACCGCGGTGCCGTTGATGTCGTAGCCGAGCAGGATCTCGCCGATGTAGCCGACCAGTTTCCCGCCGGATTCGGCGATCCAGGCGTAGCGTTCCTCGCCCGGCATGGCCACCGACAGGTAGTCGCGGAGCCGGTCGTTCCGCCAGACCGGTTCGTCGGTCAGGTCCACTGCCAGGGTGGCGTTGACGGCCTGCCGCCAGGCGTCGATCTCCCGGTCCGGCGCGCTGGCCGGGTCCCACTGTCGAATGCGCACTGTCCCTGCCTACCTGATCATTGAGTCCGGGCGCGAGGGGTGGCGATCGGCATATCCGTATGACCCTGGAGCTGCCATCAGGACAGAATAGTAAAATTTCGACAAAAAATCACTGTCTGAGGTCGTTTCAGCGCGAACTGGCCCCCTCGACCAGGTTGCCCCCTGGCCGCGAGCCTGCCCCTGCCGCCCGTCACCCGTCGCCGCCCGCCCCCGCATCACGCCGGGCCGCCCGCCGCCCGAGTTCGCCCGCCCCCGCGTCACGCCGGGCCGCCCGCCGCCCGCCGCCCGCCGCCCCGCGTCACGCCGGGCCGCCCGCCGCCCGCCGCCCGCCGCCCGAGTTCGCTCCGCGATGCATTTTCCCCGAAAAGACGTTATGCACCTTTCTGAGTAAGGGACATTCGGGGAAAATGACCCCATAGGCGCGCTCCAGAGTGCATTTTCCCCGAATGTCCGCCGACCCGAAACGGACCTAACGCCGATTCGGGGAAAATGCCCACGCGGGGAGGGGTGGTTGCCCCGTGATCGTGCTTGTGGTGACGGGTCGGGGGAAATGCCCACTGCGGGGAGGGGCGGTTGACCCGTGATCGTGCTCGCGGTGCGACCCAACGAAAACCGGGAGGAGCGGCGCGGCGTACGAACCCGGTGCCGCGCGGTCAGCCGCGGCTGGCGATGCCGTACGCGTCGGCGGCGGCGAACACGTCCGAGGCGTACTTGTCGAGGTTGTTGTACGAGTGGATGGCCTGCCACCAGCCGGCGCCGGTGCCCAGGTCGTGGGCGTCGGCGCACAGGTACCGGGCGGCGGACAGCGCCGCGTCGTTGATGTCCTGCGGGTCGGCCTTCCCGTCGCCGTCGGCGTCGGTGCCCCACCGTGACCAGGTGCCGGGCAGGAACTGCATGGGCCCGACGGCCCGGTCGTACACCTTGTCGGCGTCCAGCGCGCCGCCGTCGCTGTCGGCGATCAGCTTGTTGTCGTTGGTGCCGTCCAGGGCGGGCCCGTAGATGGGCGGTACGGCCACCCCGGCGGGCGTGAGCTGCGAGTTGGCGTGCGTACCGTGGTTCGATTCGATCTTGCCGATGCCGGCGAGGGTCGTCCAGGTGAGGTGGCAGCCGGGGGTGGCGCGGGTGGTGACCATCTCGGCGTAGCCGTACGCCTGGAGTGCGGTCTGCGAGATGCCCACCCGGGCCAGCGAGGCGGCCCATCCGGTCAGTGTGGCTGGGCCGGTCGCGGGCGCGTTGGAGGCGGAGGCGCTCGGTGACGGGCTGCCGGTCGGCTGGCCGGCGGCGGGTCCGCCGCCGGGTCCACCGCCGGGCACGCCTCCTGGTACGCCGGGCTGTGGCGCCTGCCGGTCGTCGGCGACCGGCCGCTGCGCGATGGGGTGCTGTGCGGCGAGCGCGGGCACCAGGTAGCCGCCGACGACGCCGACGACGCCCAGTACGGCGACGGTGACGGCGCTGGTCACGCCGAGCCGGGCGGGTGGGCGTTGCCAGCCGTTCCACCGGGCACAGCGGCGGACGAGCAGGGCAGGTTGTGCCCAGCCGTCCCAGTGGGCGCAGCGGCGGACGAATGCGAGCGGATGGCGTACCACGTCGTCGAGTATGTCTGCTCGGAGCGGATCCGCTCAACAGATCACGGGGAGCGTAACCTTGTCTCGACCAACTTCACTGTCTGCCGGTATGCCGGTCGCTGAGGGGACGTGCGAGCGATGCCACGGTACGAGTACCGCTGCCGCAGTTGCCAGGCCACCTTCGAGCTGGACCGCCCGATGGCCCAGTCCGCTGCGCCGGTGGCCTGCCCCGACGGGCACGGCGACACGGTGAAGTTGCTGTCCACGGTCGCCCTGGGTGGCCGTTCCGGCGGCAGCGTCCGGCCCCGGCGGCGGGGGTTGCTGCGGCGGTTCCTGCGGCTGCGGCTGACCCGGCACCGCGCGCGGGACACGCACCACGGCCCCGATGCGTCCGGTCGGACCGACGACGCCTGAGGTCTACGTCGGCCGCTGGGCACCCCGGTAGGGCATCGTTTCGCGGTAGACGACGCTGGTGGTCGTACTGCCGAAGCCGGCCAGCTCGTCGACGACCTTCTCCAGGTGTTCCATGGAGGTCGCGGCCACCTTCATCGTGTAGCAGTCGTTGCCGGTCGTCCTGAGGCATTCCAGGATCTCCGGTCGTTCCGCCAGCATCCGGTGCAGCGGCTGGTGGTGGTTGCCCGGGTATTTCAGCCGGACGACGGCGAGCACCGGATAGCCGACCTTCGTCAGGTCGATGACGGCCCGGTAGCCGGTGACGATTCCGCGTGCTTCGAGCTGGCGTACGCGTTCGGTGGTGGCCGAGGCGCTCAGACTGACCCGGCGGCCCAGCTCGCTGAGGGAGATGCGGGCGTCGTTCTGCAGCTCGTTGAGGATGGCCCAGTCGACGTCGTCGAGGTTCCCGGTCACAGCGGGAATCTACCGGTGAAATCCCGGCGGGGCATCAATGCTGCCGGGAGAACTTCGTTACATCGGGCCTGGTCGCCGGCATAGGCTCGGTTCATGCGGCTTGGCGTGAACGTGCCCAACTTCGGGCCCGGCGCCGATCCCGGACTGCTCCGCGACTGGGCGCGGGTCGTCGAGGGGCTCGGCTTCGATCTGTTGATGATGTCCGATCACGTGGTCGTCACCGAGGACGTGGCGCAACGATATCCGGAGCCGTTCTATGAGCCGTTCACGACTTTGTCGTGGCTGGCCGGGGTCACCGCCCGGGTCCGGCTGGGCACGACCGTGGTCGTGCTGCCGTACCGGCATCCGCTTGTTGTCGCGCGGATGGCCACCAACCTGCAGCAGCTCAGCGGCGACCGGTTCGTGCTGGGGGTGGGTGTCGGCTGGGCCCGGCAGGAGTACGCCGCGCTGGGCGTACCGTTCAGCGAGCGCGGCCGGCTGACCGACGACTACCTCGACCGGCTCCGGAAGACCGTCTCCGTGCCGATCTGGGTCGGTGGCAACAGCGACGCCGCCGTCCAGCGCACGGTCCGGTTCGGCGACGCCTGGCATCCGCTGCACAACACGCTTCCCTGGTTGCGTACGGCCCGGCAGAAGCACGCGACGCTGGGGTTCGCCCCGCGTATCGCGCTGCGGTTGACCGCCGAGCCGATAGCTGATCCCGAGCGGCTGGCCGGAACGGGGACTCTCGAACAGGTGCTGGACGACCTCCGCGAGCTGCGTGATCTGGGCGCGGAAGCGGTCGTACTCGATGCGTACCACGGGGATCCGGCGGAGACGGCGCGGCCGCAGGAGTCCTGGCGCGCCCTGTCGGCCGTCATTGCACAGTGGAAGGACGAAGGGTGATCACTGCAGACGACGAAGCTCTGTTGCGGCGCGCGGTCGAGATCGCCGCCCGCGCGGTCGAGTTGGGCGACGCTCCGTACGGGTCGCTGCTGGCCACGGCGGACGGCCGGATTCTGGTCGAGGACCACAACACGGTGCGCCGGGACAACGACATCGCCGCGCACCCGGAGCTGAAGCTGGCCCGGTGGGCGGCCCGCGAACTTGCGCCGGACGTCGCCGCCGAGGTCACCATGTACACCAGCTGCCAGCCCTGCGGCATGTGCACCGGCGGCATCGTGCGTTCCGGCATCGGCCGTGTCGTGTACGCGCTGTCGACGGAACAGTTCATCGAGCTGAGTCCCGAGTCGGCCCGGCCGAGCGTGCCCCAGGAGGGTCCGGCGCTCTTCGACGAGGCCCGTGGCCCGATCGAGGCGTACTACAAGTAGCGCTTCCACGGTCGCCCGGGGCGGCTGTTCCGGCGCCGCGCCGGCCCCAACAGGGGGGTGCTGCGGCGGTTCCTGCGGCTGCGGCTGACCTCCCCCGATTCAGTACCGGCATCCGCGCGTCGACCCCGTGCGACGGCATGAGGCTGCGGTTCCGGTACTGCGGGTCAGTTCGCGGGCCCAGGGGCGCGGCGCCGAAAGCTTCGGTGGCCGATCAGGGACCTGATTTGCCTGCGTGTGCTGCTGTAGGCAATGCTGGCCGTCGGACCCTGCGGGAACCTTGCGGCGAACCTTGATTCGACCTGACGCACGGGAGGTGCGGGGTGGAGTTCCGCGTACTCGGCAGCGTCGAGGCCAGCATGGACGGTCGCATTGTCGAGTTGGGGCACGCCCGGCAGCGGTCTCTGCTGGCGGTACTGCTGGTGGAGGCGAACCGCCCGGTCCCCACGGACCGGCTGATCGACTGCGCGTGGGACACCGGCCGCTCGACTCCCGGCCAGGACACGCTCTACAGCTACCTGTCCCGGCTGCGGCGTGCCCTCGCCCCGGCATCGGACACGGTGCAGCTGGTACGCCGCTCCGGCGGCTACCTGCTGGAGGTCGACGAGGATGCGGTGGACCTGCACAGGTTCCGCCGACTCGTGCAGCAGGCCCGTACGTCGACGCCCGACGACGTGGCCACGGCCCTGCTGGAGGACGCGCTCGGCCTGTGGCGGGCGGAGGCGTTCAGCGGCCTGGACTCGCCGTGGCTGACGGGTCTGCGGGTCAGCCTGGCGAACGAACGGTTCGCCGGGCAGCTCGACCACGCCGACCGCGCGCTGCGGGCGGGCAGGCACGACGCGCTGCTTCCCGTACTGTCGGCGCGCGCCGAGGCGCATCCGTTCGACGAGCGTGTCGCCGGGCAGTTGCTGCTCGCGCTGTACCGGTGCGGTCGGCAGGCCGATGCGCTGAGCGCGTACCAGCGGATCCGACAAAGGCTGTCCGAGGAGCTGGGTACCGACCCGGTGCCGCAGCTGCAACAGCTGCACCAGCAGATCCTGCGCGGCGATCCCAGCCTGGACGCCGCTGCCGGCCCGGACACCGCTGCCGGCCTGGACGCCGCTGTCGTGACAGAGGAGCGGGTCGACGGGCCCACGCCGAGGCAGCTGCCCGCCTCACCCGGCCGGTTCAGTGGCCGTACGAGCGAACTGGCCGACATCACCAAACGGGTGTACGCGAGCGATCCGGGTGCGACGCCGCTCGTCGCGATCAGCGGTGCCGGCGGGGTGGGCAAGACGTGGGTCGCGCTGCGCTGGGCGCATCAGAACTCGGACCGGTTCCCCGACGGGCAGGTGTACGTGAACCTGCGCGGTTTCGACCCGACGGGCGAGCCCCTGTCGACGAGCGCGGCGCTGCGCGGGTTCCTGGACGCGTTGGGTGTGGCACCGGCCGCGATGCCGGTGGAGGTGGACGCGCAGGTCGGGCTGTACCGGAGTCTGGTGGCGGGGCGCCGGATGCTGATCGTGCTGGACAACGCGCGCGACACCGGGCAGGTCGAGTACCTGCTGCCCGGTACGTCGACGTGTGTGGTGCTGGTGACGAGCCGGGACCGGCTGACCGGCCTGGTGAGCGGGCACGGCGCGCAGCCGCTGGCGGTGGGGATGCTGACCGACGCGGAGGCGCGTGACCTGCTCGTACGGTGGCTGGGCGAGGAGCGGCTGGCCGCGGAGCCGGAGGCGGTCGCGTCGTTGCTGGCCGGGTGCGCCGGGTTGCCGCTGGCGCTGGGTATCGCCGCGGCTCGGGCCGCCGTGGCGCCGGAGCTGGAGCTGGGTGCGATCGCCGCCGAGCTGCGCGACGACTCGACCCGGTTGGGCGCGCTGGACGAGGAGGACGCCGCGGCGAGCCTGCGGGCGGTGCTGGCGGGCTCGTACCGGGCGCTGGATGCTCGGCAGGCGCAGGTGTTCGCGCTGCTGGGTTGTGCGGTCGGCCCGGATGTGAGCGCGCCGGCCGCTGCCGCGGTGACGGGGCTGTCGGTGGAGGACGTGGCGGTGACGCTGCGGCGGCTGGAGCGCCGTTCGCTGCTGCAGCCGTCCGGTGACGGCCGCTGGCGGATGCACGACCTGGTGCGGCTGTACGCCACCGAGCAGTCCGACCGGATGCCGGCGCCGGAGCGGCAGGCGGCGCGTCTGCGGCTGGTCGACTTCTTCCTGCACACCTGTCACACTGCGGCGCTGCTGATCGCCGCGCAGCGCCAACCGATCGCGCTGGACGAACCCGCTTCCGGCAGCCAGCCGTTGACCCTGGCCGACCGCGCGGCGGCGTCCGACTGGCTGGACGGTGAGTACCCGTGCCTGGTCGCCGCGCAGCGGCTGGCCCTGGAGCAGGGGTGGTACCCGGCGGTGTGGCAGCTGGCGTGGGCGTTGCAGACGTTCCAGCACCGGCGCGGGTACCTGCACGACCGGGTCGCGGTGTGGCGGATCGGCGCTGCGCGCGGTGGAGGCGATGGGCGAGCCGGGGCCGCGGATCCAGGTACACCGGGCGCTGGGGCGCGCGTACTCGGAGGTCGGCGGGCACGCCGACGCGATCGGGCAGCTGCGCGCGGCGCTGTCGCTGGCCGAGGAGATCGGGGACAGCGTGCAGCGGGCGGACAGCGAGCTGGCGCTGGGGCGGGCGTACGAGCTGGCCGGGGACGACGAGTCGGCGCTGCGGCATTCGGTCGCGGCGTTCGAGGCGTACCGGGAGCTGGGGAATCCGGTACGTGAGGCGGTGGCGCGCAACGCGGTGGGGTGGAACTCGGCGCGTCTGGGCCGGTACGAGCAGGCGGGTGTGCAGCTGCGTGCGGCTCTGGAGCTGCATCGTGGTCAGGGTGACCGTACGTATCAGGCGGACACGTTGGACAGTCTGGGGTATCTGGCGTTCCGGCAGGGGCGGTACGCGGATGCGTTGGAGCGTTACGAGCAGGCTGAGGCGATTCTGCGTGAGCTGGGGGACAGCTACGGTCTGGCCGACACGATCGCGCATATCGGTGACGCGCACGAGGCGCTCGGCCACCGCGACGCGGCGTACCGCGCGTGGCGTCAGGCGGTCGAGCTGTACCGGGCCCAGCGCCGTACGGCCGACGCCGCCCGCCTCGAACACCGCCTGAACCC
>CAWFFM010000006.1:0-169498 GCA_963815125.1 uncultured Actinomycetota bacterium | reverse complement strand
CGGCCAGGCGCTCACGGCCGTGACCAGGGCACCTGTGGTACCCGTCGGAAGGTGCGCATGGGTCGTGACGGACTGCTCGTCAAGGACAAGCTGACGCCCTGGGCCCGAGGTCGCGGGAATTATGGAGACGCTCAACTTCGTGTCGAGGGCGGAGCAGGTCGCGGCCTCTCCGGGTGGCGCGGCGGAGGGAGGAAGGGGCCCGTCGTGACCCGGCCCCGCTCGGTGCCGAGCACGTCGGCCTTCGTCCGAATGGTGACTGTAAGACGTCCGTGCGCCTGAGCCCTGCCGTGACCTGCTGGCCCGTCGACGCGGGCCATCTGGGGACGTTCCAGGTAGTCCGCATGGTCCCCGGCGGCGGCGACGTAGTAGCATCGCGAGGGCTCGAGTCCAGGCGTGCGGCGGCGAAGCCGGGCTTGTGGGGTCGACATATGCCCGGGCCGTAGTACGGATCGTAGTAGTCAGGTCGATCCGCAGCTTGCGAGTGCGCCCGGTGCTGGCCAGGTCCGGCTCGTAGCAAGATCAAGACGATTGTGTGTGCGTTCTGCGGCGTTTGTAGGCGGAACATGGACCCGGTTTCTCGGCGGCGGCCTGACGTTCCGTGGCCTCGTAGCGGTCCCGATCATCAGGGTGGGTACGCCAGCCAGTCGCGGAAGATCAGGGGTCGTAGGTGTTCGTCGCAGTCCGGCCCGAACACGTGCAGGTTCACGGTGTGACCCTCGTTCCACAGGCAGCGGTGCTGGTACCAGTCCGGCTCCCGGGTTGCAGCAGGTAGCCGACCGCCTCCAGCACCGGTACGTACGCCGCTTCGTCGGTCGGGTCGGCCACGATCAGGTCGATGTCGAGCCGGTTCTTGGCGGACAGTCCCGGTACCGCCGTCGACCCGACGTGCTCGACGGCCAGCGCGCCGGCGCCGACCGCGGCGAGGATCCGGTCCCGTTCGGCGGAGTACGTTGCCGGCCAGGCCGGGTCGTACGTGTCGATCGTGATCTGCGCCAGTGGCTTGTCGATGGGCCGGTCTCCGACCGCTGCGGCGGCGATGCGCTCGGGACTGAGCTGTACCAACGGTGCTGGCAACGGTGGCAGACGCATACCGATGACCGTAGAGCATGTCGCTACGGTGAGTGGGAGCCGAGATGTGCGCCGAGCCCGCTGGAGGTACGTGATGGCCCTGACCGTCGGGCTGGAGCATGAATGGCAGGCCGATCGGCTCAGCTACTTCGAGGCGGTGCCCGACGGCGAAGAGCTGGGATGCGTGGTCGTCATGCACGGCGGCGGCCCTGGCGACAACAAGGGGCGCAATCTTTTCGCTGGCCCAGGACCTTGTCGGGTACGGGTACCGGGTCCTGGGCCTGGACTTCACCGGCAGCGGCGAGAGCTCCGGCGAATGGTCGGACCTGACGCTGAACCGTCGACGGGACCAGGCCGCCTCGCTGATCCAGGCCCGCGTTCCGGAATCGTCCTCGCTGGTACTCACCGGTTTCAGCATGAGCGGGCAGACGGCCGCCGACCTGGTCGAGGTGTTCGGTGAACGGGTCAGCCACCTGGCCCTATGCGCGCCGGGCGTGTACCCGCACGACCTGCGCGACACCCCGTTCGGCGACGGGTCGTTCACCAGCCGGGCGTTCACCGAGCCGGACCGGTGGCCCACCAGCCGTGCCCTGAACGTGTTCTCGACGTTCCCCGGCCGCAGTCTGCTGGTCCTCCCCGAGCACGATGAGACGATCCCGCCGGGCATGGACACGCTCATCGCCCGCAACGTCCAGGCGAACCCGCGGTCCGACACGCTGACCATCCCCGGCGCCGGCCACCTGCTCGACCAGTGGTTCGAGCAGCACCAGCACGACCGCACAGCCCTGATCGAAGCCCTCACCGCTGGATGAACCGGCGCTCTTGTTTGAAGAGGTGGGGCAGGTTCTGGGTATCTTCCGGCACCTCCAGGGCTGTGATGAGAGTGTCGAACTGTTCGGCTGCCATGACGGTCCGATCGGACGGCAGGATATGTACGGGCACGGGGTCCTCTTCGGTCCTACTCATGACTCCACTATGTGGCAGCTGCCTGCCGTCGGGGCTGAGACCGGTAGGACAGTCAGTTCTTTCCCGCTGGTAGTGATGCCAGCCAGTGCAGGATCACCGGGTACTCCGCGACCCGCGCCTTCTCGTCGCCCTCCGGGAACGGGTCCTTGCCCAGCGGCACGTAGGCAGTACGCCGTTGACGAAGTGACCCGCATCGGGGTACTGCAACATCCGGTCCGGGTAGCTGTGGTGGTGGGACTTGAGCCGCTGGATGATCGCCGGCGCGTACCTGCAGGATTCAAAGATCTGGTCCAACTTGCCGCAGGCGACCAGCACCGGGCCGGCGATCCGCTCCACCGGGATCACCGCGTCCGGGTCGTCGGTCGGCGCCGGATTGTTGAACTGCTGGGTGAACGGCACCTGCCGACCGTGCCAGGTCCACGCGGAACTCTTCCCGTGCAGGCCGACGATCGCGACGTTCGCAGCGGTCAGTGCGACCACACCGTGTACGAGATCCGGGTAGTGCACGCCGAGCAGTTCGGCCAGTTCCCCGCCGCGCGAGGCGCCCAGCACGACCACCCGGTGCGGGTCGACGCCGGGCTGCCGGGCCAGGTACCGCAGTGCTTTCCCGGCGTACTCGACCGGGATCTTGTCCAGGTACCGGGGGAGTCCCGGGGCGTCGAAGTAGGCGAGGCGCAGGGTGGGATAGCCGTGCACCGCGAGCATCTTGGCCAGCAGCGTCGGCTGCAGACCACCCTCCGAGCCGCCGAGCATGAGTACGGCAGGCTTGGGCCGATCGGTGTGCGGCGGCTGGTAGTACACGCCGACCATGCCGTCCCGGGCGACGGTCAGGGTCCTCTGCTGCAGTCCCGGCACGGTGCTCCGGCGTACCACCGTACGTCGGGCGAGTTCGACACTGTGGTCGCTGACCGTCAGCGTGACCGAGTTACGGTCGGCGAGGTCCGGCCAGACCCTGGCATCGCCCTTCGTTGCCATCGTCCAGAACGGACGCATGGAGTCCGGCGTCAGTTTCCCGCTCGGGTCCTTCCCCGGTGCGGTCCGGTCCAGGTCGATGCGGCCCTCGTCGTCAGCGCGGTACGTCGCCGACGACGTCCACCGCCGATGCGCCCGGTCGGTGAGGCTGGCGCGGATCGTCACCGTCTCCCGGGGTGACAGCCGGGACACCTGGAGGTGCAACGGCTGGTCGACCAGATCACCACCGCGTACGGTCAGCTTCGGGCCCTGGTCGACTGCGCACGCGGCCATCGTCGCCAACAGAACCAGGACCATCGTCAACCGCGCACAGCGCTGCATGTGCTGAAGCTAGCGGCAATGCCCGTACCCGTAGGCCCCACATCGCCCTCCGTTACCCGGCGTTGACGTAGCTCCTGCACTATCGGGCTGGAAGGGGTCTCCTGCCGGAGCGTGGTGGGCGACGATGGCGGCATGAAGATCTCCGCAGCGGTGGCGCAGTTGCCGATCGGGTGGGACATCGACGCGAACCTGTCGGCGATCACCAGGGTGTTGGCGCAGTCGGAGCCGGATGACCTGGTCGTGCTGCCGGAGGGGGCCGTGTCCGGGTACGGTGCGGACCTTGCCGACCGGGTGGGCTCGCTCGACGCCGCGGAGATCGACCGGGCCGTTGCGAGAGTGGCGGACCTGGCCCGGCAGTACAGCGTCGATGTGTTCTGCGGATCGCTGCTGTGGGACCGGGGCGCCTGGTGGAACGCTGCGCTGTTCCTCTGTGCGCACGGCGAACGGTGGAGGTACCGGAAGATCAACCTCGCGATGAACGAACGCGGCGTGTTGAGCGCGGGCAGCGATCTGCCGGTGCCGGTCGTTCGGCGGAGCGCCGGCGAGATGCGGGTGGGCGTACAGCTCTGCCGGGAGATCCGCTTCCCCGAGCAGTGGCAGCAGCTGGCGCGTGCCGGAGCACAGGTCTTCGTGTACCCGACCAACGCGGCGAACACGCGGGAACCTGCGGGGGTGTGGCGCAGTCACCTGATCAGCCGGGCGGCGGAGAACCAGCGGTTCCTGCTCGCGGCGAACGTCGCGGACCTGGACCAGCACTGCCCCACCATGGCGATCTCACCCCGCGGCGAGGTACTCGGCGAACTCGCGCCCGGCGCCACCGGCGTACTGCGGGTCACGCTCGACCTGGACGAGGTCTCCAACTGGTACCTCGACCAACAACGCCGGGACGTCGTCGACCTGCACTACACCGCCCCGACGACTACTCCTGTACTTTCTGACTAGAAACACGTGCTGACTGTCGTGGGCAGTTCAGAAGTAGAGCCGAGGCTTCCTGGGGTATACCAGGCCCTCGGCTCCGCGCATCTCAGGCGCCGAGTGCGCCGGCCTTGACCGCTGCGGTGAAGGTGGACCAGTCGGCCGGGGTGGTTGCCAGTACTGGTCCTTCGGGGTCCTTGCTGTCGCGTACGGCGACGATGCCGGGCAGGTTCCGCGCCACTTCGACACACTGCCCGCCGTTGCTGCCGCTGCGCGTTGACTTGATCCACTGCGCGCCGTGCAGCATCGCCTCATCTTCTGGATGCATCACGAACTCCTTCGCCTTGGTTGGCCTACAGGACCCGGGCCCGGAATCGGCACGACTCTCTGACCTGCTGTTCCGTGTCGTCGTCAGCCGGTGCGTTGGCTGCAGATCGGGGGTTAGGGCGAGAGTTCGTGCGATTGTGGTCGCTATAGCGACCCTGAAGCGACAAACTCTCAGAGTTTCCCGGTGCCGGAGCACGCATCACGCGCGCAGTCGACTGCTACGCGCCGAAAGCCTTCACATTGTTGGCGAACGCGGTCCATGCGGCCGGGTCAACCACCAGCGCCGGACCTTCGGGATCCTTGCTGTCGCGTACGGCGACGATGCCGGCCAGATTCCGCGCCACCTCAATACAGGCGCCGCCGTTGGCGCCGGAGCGCGTCGACTTGACCCACACTGCGCCGACGAGAGGAGGAAGGTTGGTTGAGCGCATCGCGTTACGTCTCCTTGATCAGTTCGGCTGGACGGCGTCGAAAGCACCGGCTCTGACATATGCGGTGAAGGCAGCCCAGTCGGCCGGGTCGGTCGCCAGGGCTCGGCCCTCAGGATCTTTGCTGTCGCGTACGGCGACGATGCCGGGCAGGTTGCGCGCTACCTCGACACACGCGCCACCGTTGGCGCCTGAGCGGGTGCTCTTGCGCCAGTTGGCGCGGGTCAGATCGTGACGGGACATCTCCGCGCTCCCTTCACGCCAGCTGTTGCTGGCTTCCTCAGAGCCTACGAAATGTCCTACTCGCTGTGGTGGCTTTGAGCCCATCCAGCATGTGGATGTTGCTCCGGTGCTGGCGTTGATGTCGCTGGCTGTGGACAGCAGAAACCCCTGGCCCGGAGTTCGTTGGACCAGGGGCTTCAGTAGCAGTGAAGATCAGGCGTCGAAGGTGCCTGCCTTGATCGAGTTGGCGAAGGCGGACCAGTCGGCTGGGGTGGTTGCCAGTGCTGGTCCGTCGGGGTCCTTGCTGTCGCGTACGGCCACGATGCCGGGCAGGTTGCGTGCCACCTCGACACAGTTACCGTTTCCTGAGCTGCGGGTGCTCTTGCGCCAGAGGGCGCGGGTCAGGTTGAGGGTCATCCCGCGCTCCTTTCATGTCTCGTGGTCGATCCGCCGGATGAACTCTGCGGTGTCGTCTGCGCCGAGCGCATCAGCGCAGAGCTCATCGAACATGAGCTTATAGCGCGAGACCTGGCGTGGCTTCTCCAGATATAGGTCCCCAGCAGCGTTCTCGATGTAGACGGTCTGGGGATCGGCAGGTCCTCGGAACTCGATCAGCACGAAGGGACCTGTCGTACAGGCGAGCGGGCCGTGGTCGAACGGATGGACCTGGATTCGTACGTTGGGCAGCTCAGATGCCTCGACGAGTCGTCGACGTTGGGCGCGCATGATCTCCGGCCGGCCGATCTGCCGCCGCAACGCCGACTCATCGATGACGACGACGAGTCGTAGCGGATTTTCTTTGGTGAGGACCTTCTGGCGGGCGAGGCGAACCTCGACCCGCGCGTTGATGTCCTCCAGCGTCGCGTCAGGGAGGGTCTTGCGGATCGTGGCTCGTGCATAGTCCTCGGTCTGGAGCAGTCCCGGCACTACGAGTGGTTCGTAGGTTCGGCAGACTGCAGCGTCGGCTTCGAAGCCGATGAACGTCGAGTACTTCTTGGGGAGCACGTCGGTGTACTGGTCCCACCAGCCAGGGTGTTTCGAGTCCTTGAGCAGGTCCATTACCTCTTCGCGCTGCTCGTCGGTCACGTCGTAGAGGTCGAGCATGTCTCGCACGTCGCGTCGCTGGGCTGGCGAGTTTGCTGTCTCGACGCGGGAGATCTTCGCCCCCGAACACTCCAGCTCTTTGCCGACTTGTGCCGTGGTGAGGCCGGCGGCATCGCGGTATTGGCGCAACAGGATGCCGATCCGGCGCCGACGGATCATCGAACCCTCATCGTGAGTCACGTTCACAGTGTGACTGTCCGATTAGAGTACTGCAAGCAATCTACCAAAGTAGATGTCAGCTTTTTCTTACTGATGCAGTTGCATGGGGTATTGAATCAGGCTACTGTTCGGGTGTCGGACGTGACGTTCCGTTGGGTTGGTACCGCGGAGGGTGGCGTACGCGTGTGCTCGCGGGCGCCGGGTGGGCTTCCTCCCTGGCGCGTCCGGTGTCCGCGGCGGTCCGACCGGCGGCGGGAGCCACACGCCCGCCGGTCGTCAGCGGCCCGTCGAATCCCAAGGCGGCGGGCCGGAAGAAGAGTGGGGGCGCGGTGTACGGCCTGGAAACCACACCGCGCCCCTGCTCCACCGACCCTAGGAGAAACCAGTGGAGCTTCGTCATCGTATCCGTACCTGGCGCGCCCGGCGTACCACCGTGCGTGCACAACCGGTGGACCCGTACGCGCAGTCGCTCGCCACCGCCTCGCACCTGGGCATGCTGCGCCGCTCGTTCACCGGCGAACAGACCCCGGCCCGGTGGTACCGGTGAGCCCGGCCGCCATGACCGGCATGCTGCCCCGCGCCGGCGACATCGTACGCATCAGCGAGCACGCCGCCTGCCGCTTCGCCGGCGCACCCGTCGAGGCGTTCCGGGTCCTCGCCGCCGCGCCGATCCCGGGCCGCACCGGCTGGTGCACCCTCGACGGCTGGGACCTGGCCACCGACCCGCAACTGTACGAACGCGGCGTCGCGGTACTCGTCGCCGCACTCACCATCCGCCCCGGCACCGCCTGGGAGGCACAGTGATCGGCATCGACCCGCTGTACGTGGTCCTGCTGGCCCCGTTCGTGTTCGGCGCGGTCCTCGGCACCACCGCCGGCTATCTCGTACGCGCCCAGCGCGCCTGGCGTGACTCCTGGGCGGCGGACCGCCGCGAACTGCACTGGCGCTGCGAACTCGCCCGCGCCCACTCGCACCGCGCCCACCCGAGAGCCCAGGCACTGCGGGTACAGCTCCGCCAGACCCCGCCGTACCAGCCCAGACACCGCCGCCGCCCACAACCGCACCCGCGCAGACCTGCCGTACCGACCCCGGCCGCCGCACCCGCATGAAGCCTGTGGCGAACCGGTCTGGCCCACTCCCGTGCGACCGCGCCACGACCGCCCGCCGCCCGGCACCCGGCGGCTCGCTGCCCGCTGCCCGCTGCGTTGATCATGGCCAGAGTGCGTTGATCATGGCCTGAGCGGAACTCTCCTCGGCGTGTCGCTGCACTGAGGCCATGGTCAACTCCGCCCAGGCCATGATCAACGCAGCCAGGCGACGGGGGCAAGATCCGCAGCGGGACGGGGTCAAGATCCGCAGGAGTGGGCGCTCAGCCCCGCACTTTTGCCGAAATCGGTGCTGATCTGCGAGGCGGGCGGCCCACTGCCGCAGATCTTGACCTGCCTGGCAGACCGGCAGGTCCAAGCGGTACGGATCACCCGCAAGCCACCGGATACCCGTGGGTAACCTCGCGCCTGTCAGAATCTCCGAGGGCCTCCGAGCGGAGGACCGGGACGGGGGAGCGGACGTGGCGCGGAAGCAGTGGACCAGCTTCGTCGCGTTGGGCGACAGCTTCACCGAGGGCATGGCCGACCAGCTACCCGACGGCAGCTACCGCGGCTGGGCCGACCGGGTCGCCGAGGTGCTCGCCGCACAGACGCCCGGCTTCCGGTACGCCAACCTCGCGATCCGCGGCCGCTTGTTCAAGGGCGTGGTCAACGAGCAGGTACCCACTGCGCTCGCGATGCGTCCCGACCTGGTGAGTTTCGTGGCCGGCGGTAACGACGCGCTGCGCCCCGGTTTCGACCTGGCCATCATCGGCCCCCGGCTGGACTGGGTGGTACGCAAACTGGCCGGCACCGGCGCGACCGTGCTGCTGCTGACCGGCGCGGACCCCACGTTCCTGCTGCCCGGCAAGAAGGTGGTCCGGCCGCGGGCGGAAGCGTACAACGAGGTGATCCGGGAGATCGCCGCCCGGCACGACGTGCCGCTGGTCGACCTGTGGCCGGACCCGGGTTTCACCGACAGCCGGATGTGGGCGGTGGACCGGCTGCACCTGTCCGACCTCGGGCACCGGCGTGCCGCCGGCCGGGTGCTCGCCGCGCTCGGTGTGGAGGCCGATCCGACCTGGCAGGAGGCGCTGCCCAGGGCGGCACCCCGGCCGTGGCTCGCGGAACGTGGCGCGGACGTGCGCTGGGCGCAGCAGTATTTCGCGCCATGGATCCGCCGCCGGCTCACCGGTCGGTCATCGGGGGACGGCGTACTACCGAAGCGGCCCACCCTCGATCCGTGGGCCGCGGAGGCGGACCAGCCCAGCTAGCGCAGCTGGCGTCGGGTGGGGGTCCCGTTGACCGACCGGCGGACCCGCCCGGCGATGAACACGACACCACCGACGATCAACGCGCCGATCAGCACATAGATCAGAACCCCCAGGACGGCCTTCACCACCCAGACGACCAACGCACCGGCGACGAACAGCCCCAGCACCACCAGAGCCGCCGTAAGTAGCGCCTTCACATCAGGACCTCTCCGCCACGGCGGCCGTCGGCCGGTCGCCTCTCCCCTCCATGGTGACCCCTGAGCAGGCCGGCTGCCATGGGGTGGATCCCCGATTCTCCCCGGAACCCGGACAACACCGGCGCCTCAGGTGCCCGACCGCAGGCCCTCGGCCAGGCTGGACAGCAGCGGCAGATTGGGTACCTCATCAGCCGGTACGGTCGCGAACGTCGTACCGTCCCGGCGCGCCACGTGCACCGTGCCGCTGGACAGCAGCGGCTGGGACAGGCAGTGCCAGTACGCCGAGCACGTCTCGTGGCGCAGCTGGTCCGCGGTGACCGCCAGCGGACCGAACGGTACGGAGCCGCCGGCCCGCAGCGCCGCCACCGCCTCGGGCAGCAGTGCCTCACTGACCTCGTCGTCCACGATGGCGCCGAGTTCGTCGACCCCGCACAGCGCGCGGGTGAGCGTCAGCCGGGCGCCGTCCTTGGTCCGCACGGCGTACCGGCCGCCGGGCCGGTCCGGGCAGAGCCGGGCCAGCCGACCCGATCCGCGCCGGTCCCGCAGGTTCGAGCGGTGCACGGTGTCGATCCTCGGCCAGTCGAACGTCTCGCTGCGCTTGCCCCGCACGACAACGAACCCACCGGTGTGCAGGCGGATCCGGCTGCGGTACAGCCACCAACCGCGGACCAGTTGGTAGCCGCCGAGCGCGCACAGCGCGAGCAGGGCGAGTACCGGAGGCACGTCGTGGACCACCCAGTCCGGTCCGAGCAGCACGACGGCGACTGCGGCGAGGCCCAGGATCAGCAGGCCACGCACGGTGGCGGGCATCGCGCGGAATCGGTACTCGGACCGGAAGTTGCCAAGCTTGTCATCGGGCGGGATCCCGGTCATCACTCGCCCTTCGGGGGGATTTCCATCGTAGGAAGCGTTGCCGGCACCCCGGTACCGGCATTTCTACCCACCGGTAGCGCCGAGGAAGCGTCGTCGGGCGTGGGGCGGGGTCGTCGGTGGCGCGACGTAGCGCTCAATGCGGTCGGTACCGGACCCGGCGCGGCCCGGTTGGTGTTCTGCGGCCTGGTTGGTGTTCTGTGGCCGGATTGGCGTCTTGGGCCGGGTCAAGATCTGCGGCAGTGGGCCCTCCACCCCCCTCCTACATCAGGAGCTGGGCTAGGTACGGGGCTGAGCGCCCATTGCCCCGAATCTTGAAGCGCTCGAGTCGCGAGGCATGCGCGGGCGGGGACGGGGAACGGGCGGGGAACGGGCGCGCTGGGTCCAGGTGCGCGCGGTGCAGAGCGCCGGGCTGCATCTGGCGGCCCCGCCGGCCGACGGCACCGGCTGCGCCGCCGGAGTCGGCCCGACCAGCCTGCGGATACGCTGTCGCGATGACCGCCGAGCAAGCGAACGGGCGCCGCTCCCGACGCGAGGAGATCCTGGAGGTCGCGGTCGGGTTGTTCGCCCGGCGCGGCTACCACGGTGTCTCCATGGACGAGATCGGCAAGGCGGCCGGGGTGACCGGCCCGGCGCTGTACCACCATTTCTCCGGCAAGGAGGCGATGGTCGCCGCGGCCCTGATCCCGGTCAGCGAACAGCTGCTGGAGGCCGGCCGCAGCCAGATCGCCACGGCTGACGGTCCAGCCGCCGCACTGGACGCCCTGCTGCACTTCCATGTCGAGTTCGCCCTGGAACATCCCGAGGTCATCACCCTGCACCTGCACGAACTCGACCGGCTGCCGGACGAGCCGCGGCGCGAGATCCGCCGGCTGCAACGGCTGTACGTGGAGGAGTGGGTACAGGTACTCGACCGGCTGCGGCCCGAACTGGGCCACGCGCAGGCACGGGTACTGGCGCACGCGGCGTTCGGCCTGATGAACTCCACGCCGTTCATCGGTACCGAGATCGACCACGACCGCCGCGCCGACCTGCTGCGGGCCGCCACCCGCGCCGCTCTGCTGTCCTGAGAGCGCTGCGCCGGACCCGTTGGCCCGATGGCGGCGTTGTCGCCACGACCGAGTGCAACCCGCACACGGTTGCGGCTCCGCCTTGCCAGCCGACCAACGGCCCTCGGCTCGCTCGCCTGACCCGAAGAATGCAGTTAACACGGTTACGAAACGACTACAGCTTGTCGATCATGGTGGTGACCTGCGCGGATAACTGCCGGATGAGCGACAGAGTGCTCGGTGATCGTCGCTGCCGGCTGCATAATTCCTGCTCGTGGAGCCCGAGCCCGCAGTAGCCGAGTCGTTCGCCGAACTGCTCGCCGCCACCCGCGCCGCGACCGGACTCACCCAGGAGGAGCTGGCCGAGCGGGCACAGCTGAGCGTGCGGGCGATCAGCAACCTGGAGCGCGGTGAGGCGGCCCGGCCCCGGCACGCCACCATCGACCGCCTGGTCGCGGCGCTCGGCCTGACCGGCCGGGACGCCGACCACTTCGCCGCCGTGGCGCGCGGGCGGCCACCGGTCGACCGGGACTTCGGCCCGGCGCAACTGCCCGCCGACCTGCCCGACTTCACCGGCCGCACCGAGGAACTGTCCCGGCTGACCCGCCTGCTGTCCGCCGACGACCCGGACGGCATCCGGATCGTGGTGCTCGACGGCGGTGGCGGGGTCGGCAAGACCGGCCTCGCCGTGCACGCCGCGCACCAGGTACGGGACCACTACCCGGACGGTCAGCTCTACCTCGACCTCGCCGGCAGTCGCCCGCAGCCGCTCGAACCGTCCGCCGCGCTCGCGAGCTTCCTCACCGCACTCGGCGCCGAGCCCGGCCGGCGGACCGAGAGTCTCGCCGACCGGGCCGCCCGCTACCGCAGTACGCTCGCCGGCCGTCGGGTACTGGTACTGCTCGACGACGCCCGGGACGCCGCCCAGATCCGGCCGCTGCTGCCGGCCGGTGCGGGCAGCGTGGTACTGGTCACCAGCCGTACCCGGCTCGCCGACCTGGCCGGTGCCGTCCACCTCGTACTGGGTGAGCTGCCCGCCGAGGAGGCGGTCCGGCTGCTGGGTCTGATCGCCGGTCCGGAGCGGGTGGCCGACGAGCCCGCCGCGGCGGCGCAGGTGGTCACCGCATGCGGGCGGTTGCCGCTCGCCGTACGGATCGCCGGGGCCAGGCTGGCCGTACGCCCCAACTGGACGGTCGCTTCGCTGGCCGGACGGTTGGCCGCCGCCGGCGGTCGGCTGGACGAACTGCGGGTCGGTGACCTCGCCGTACGGGCCTCGTTCCGGCTCAGCTACGACCGGCTCGATCCGGTACCGGCGGGACTGTTCGCGCTGCTGGGCCACTGGCCGGGGCACGACCTGGCGGTACCGGCCGCTGCCGCGCTGGCCGGGCTGCCCGTCGCGGAGACCGAGCAGGCGTTGGAGGAGCTGGTCGACCGTCATCTGCTGGAGAGCCCGGCCGCCGGCCGGTACCGCCAGCACGACCTGCTGCACGCGTTCGCCGGTGAGCTGCTCGCCGACGAGGTGGATCCGGCATCGGCCGACGCGGCGCTGGGCCGGCTGGTCTCGTACGTCGCCGCGACCGCGTACCGGGCGGACCGGCTGCTGTGGCCGGCCAGCGACCCGCCGTTCCCGGCGGAGGAGGTGGCCGATCCGCGCGCGCCGACGTTCGCCACCTACGACGCCGCGCTGCGCTGGTACGCGGTCGAATGGCCGGCGCTGTGCGCGCTGCTGCGCCGGTGCGGTGAACATCCCGCCGTACCGCCGGTCACCGCCGCACGGCTGGCCAGCCTGCTCAACCTGTACCCGTTCGTCCGGGGTGACTTCATCGAACTGGAACGCGGTGCCCGTCATGCGGTGGTGCTGGCCGAGCGCGCCGGCGAGAGTCTGCTGGCGGCCACCGAGCACAAGCGGCTGGGTGTGGCGTTGCTCGCGCAGCACCGGCCGGTCGAGGCGGCCCGCCATCAGGAACTCGCCCTGACCGCGTTCCGTGCGGCCGGCGCCCGGGACGGTGAGGCGACGATCCTGAACAGCATCGGGCGCCGGCTGATGTACGAGGCCGACCGGGAACCGGTCCGCTCCGACGGGCCGGACCGGTACGACCGGGCGCGCCGGTACCTGCGGGACAGCCTGGCGGTGGCGCGCGAGTCGCAACGCCGGGCCACCCAGGCCGCCGCGCTGTGCAACCTGGGCACGCTGGAGCACCGGGCGGGACGCGACGCGGAGGCGTACCGGTACCTGGCGGAGGCGTTGCCGTTGAGTCGGGAACTCGGTGGCGGGCAGTTGGAGGCGGCGGTGACCAGCAACCTCGGTTCGGTACTGGCCGCGCTGGGCCGGGGACCCGCCGCGGTACGGCAGCACGAGCGCTCGGTCGAGATCAGCCGTCAGCTGGGTGACCGGCACGGCGAGGCCAGCGCACTGTTGGAGCTGACCGCGACGCATCTGCGGATCAACGAGCCGACCCGGGCGGTCCGCTGTGCCCGGCGGGCGTTGGAGCTCCGGCAGCAGGAGTCCGACCCGGTGGCGGAGGCGACGGTACGGGTGGTGCTGGGTCGGGCGTTGCGGGCGGCCGGCGGCCGGGCCGAGGCGCGGCAGCACTGGCGGCGGGCGATCCCGGTGCTGGCGGGCGCCGATCCGGCGGCGGCGAGTGAGGTACGGTCCCTGCTCGACGGCTGATCCGGCCGGCTGGGGGCCCGCGCGCGGCAGGCAGTTTCGTCACGGGGCCGTAACTGGCCGGCAATTGGCCGTTCGGCCCATCTCTGGGCGATATGCCTGGCTGGGGCCGGTGCCGCGGCAATATGCCTGGCCACGACCGGTGCCGCGGCGGTGCCGCCGATCGGCGTCCGCCTTAGGCTCTGGGATGGCCGGCAGGCCGCAGGTCCAGTAACCTAACGATCGTTCAGTACATCAGGAGGGCATGTGATCGAGTCGCTGCTGGTCGCCAACCGGGGGGAGATCGCGCGGCGTGTCATCCGCACCGCGCGCCGGCTGGGGGTCCGCACCATCGCGGTGCACTCCGAGGTGGATGCCGGTCTCCCGTTCGTGACCGAGGCCGACGAGGCCGTGGACATCGGCCCCGCGCAGGCGTACCGCAACACCGAGGCGATCCTCGCCGCCGCCAAGCAGACGAATGCCGCGGCGATCCACCCCGGCTACGGCTTCCTGTCCGAGAACGCCGAGTTCGCCCGCGCCGTGGTCGGCGCCGGTCTGATCTGGGTCGGCCCGCCCGCCGACGCCATCGACCAGATGGGCGACAAGATCAACGCGCGCAACCTGATGGCCGCCGCCGGGGTGCCGGTCTCGCCGGGCACCAAGACCCCGATGGACACGGTCGAGGCCGCGATCTCCGCCGCCGAGTCGATCGGCTACCCGGTGATGGTGAAGGCCGCCGCAGGCGGCGGCGGGATGGGCATGGCCGCCGCGGCCGACGTCGACGCGTTGCGCACCGAGTTCGACAAGGTACGCGGCTTCGCCGAGCGGATGTTCGGTGACGGCAGCGTGCTGATCGAGCGCTACTTTCCCCGGGTACGCCACATCGAGGTGCAGATCCTCGGCCTGGCCGACGGCCGCGTCGTGGCGCTCGGCGAGCGGGAGTGCTCCGTACAGCGTCGCAACCAGAAGGTCGCCGAGGAGGCGCCGTCGCCCGCGGTCAGCCCCGAACTGCGGGCCCGGCTGCTCGGCGCCGCGCAGCTCGCCGGCGAGACCGTCAACTACCGCAACGCCGGCACCGTCGAGTGCCTGCTCGACCCGGCCACCGGCGACTTCTTCTTCCTGGAGATGAACACCCGGCTGCAGGTCGAGCACCCGATCACCGAGGCCACCCTGGGCATCGACCTGGTCGAGGCGCAGCTGCGGATCGCCTCCGGTGAGGAGCCCGGGTTCAACCCGGCGGAACTGGAGCTGACCGGCCACGCGCTGGAGCTGCGGATCAACGCCGAGGACCCGAAGCGGTTCCTGCCCGGTCCGGGCGCGGTGAAGACCTGGGTCGAGCCGACCGGCGAAGGGGTACGCGTCGACGCCGGTTACGGCCCCGGCACCACCGTCACCCCGAACTACGATTCGCTGATGGCCAAGCTGATCGTGTCCGGCCCAGACCGTGCCACGGTGCTGGCCCGGGCGAAGGAGGCGGTGGCCGGCTTCGAGATCACCGGTCCGAAGAGCAACCTGCCGTTCTTCGCCGAACTGCTCGACTACGACGAGTTCGTCTCGGGCGAGTACGACACCGGCATCATCGGTCGGATGCGGTCCTGATCTGCGGGCCGGTGCGGGGCCCGACGGGTCCCGCACCGGCACCGACCCGGCGCACAGGAGGTAGCAGTGACAGCGGACCTGCCGGACGAGGTCTCGATCCGCGAGGTCGGGCCACGGGACGGACTGCAGAACGAGGATCCCGTACCGACCGACGCGAAGGTACGGTTGCTGGACGCGCTGTCGCGCACCGGTGTGCGCCGCATCGAGGCGGTCAGCTTCGTACATCCGAAGGCGATCCCGCAGATGGCCGACGCCGACGAGGTGTGGGCGGCGGCGCAGCGCAACCCCGACGTGCGCTACTCCGCGCTGATCCCCAACTCCCGCGGCGCGACCCGCGCACTGGCCGCCGGGTTCACCGAGATCGAGGTCGTCGTGTCGGCCAGCGACACGCACAACCGGCGCAACGTCAACCGCTCCACCGCGGAGTCGTTGGACGACATCTCCGCGCTGATCGGTCAACTGCACGAGGCGGGTGCCCGGGTCGAGGTGATCGTGGCGACCAGCTTCGGCTGCCCGTACGAGGGTGACGTGGCGCCGGAGCGCGTCGCGGCCATCGTGGACCGGGTGGTCGCCGACGGCGCGGACCGGCTGGCGTTCGGTGACACCACCGGGATGGCCACGCCGCGACGGGTCACCGAACTGGTCAGCGCCGTACGCGACCGCCAGCCCGACATCCCGGTGCTGCTGCACTTCCACAACACCCGGGGCACCGGACTGGCCAACATCCTCACCGCGATGCAACTGGGCATCACAGAGTTCGACGCCAGCGTCGGTGGTCTCGGCGGCTGCCCGTACGCGCCGGGCGCGACCGGCAACGTGGCCACCGAGGAGGTGGTGCACATGCTGTCCGACATGGGTATCCGTACCGGCATCGACCTGGACGCGATGGTCGAGGTGGCCGGCATGGCGCAGGACGTCGTCGGGCGCGAGCTGCCGTCCGGGGTGTTGCGGGCCGGACCCCGGTACCGCACGATCCCGGTCTGAGGTGTGCGCATGGCTGGCGGGGGCGGGCGGCGACCGGGGCTGACGTACGAGGTCTGCGTCGACAGCGTGGCCGGTGCGGTGGCCGCCGAGGATGCCGGCGCGGACCGCATCGAGCTGTGCAGCGCCCTGTTCGAGGGCGGTGTCACCCCGTCGCTGGGTCTGGTGGAGCAGGTGCTGGGCCGCGTCTCCCGGATCCGGGTGCATCCGATCGTCCGGCCCCGGGGTGGTGACTTCGTCTACGACTCAGACGAGGTCGCGCTGATGCGCCGCGATGTCGAACTGTTCCGTACCGCCGGGGTGGCGGGTGTGGTGACCGGTGCACTGACCCCGGACGGCGCTGTGGACGTACCGGTCCTGCGTTCGCTGCTGGCCGCCGCGAGTGGACTGTCCACCACCTTCCACCGCGCGTTCGACCTGGTCGCCGACCCGTTCGCGGCGCTGGAGACGCTGGTCGGGTGCGGCGTGGACCGGGTACTGACCTCCGGGCAGGAGGCGTCGGCGTTGGAGGGTGCGCCGCTGATCGCCGAGCTGGTGTCGGCCGCGGCGGGCCGGATCACCGTACTGGCCGGGGCCGGCGTGACCGAGCGCAATGTGGCCCGGATCGTGGCGCAGACCGGTGTCACCGAGGTGCACTTCAGCGCCGGCGAGCTGGTGGACAGCCCGATGGTGCACCGCAACTCCCGGCCGCATCTGGGTGGGCGTACCGGGCCGCCGGAGTACGCCCGGAAGGTGACCACGACGGCCGCGGTGGGCCGGGTGCTCCGGGCACCACTGGGCTGAGCAGCCGATACAGACCTCTCTGCCACTTGCGTGTAGCCAGGTGACAGGCATCACCTGGCGTGTCTTCGGGTGACGGGCATCGTTGAGAACTACGTAACGTGCTCCGATCGACACGAAGGGTCCGGTACGCATGGTTCAGCAGCCGATGCAGGGCGAACGTGTGTCGCGTTCACCGCTGCCGGGCCGCTCCTGCGTACGCAGTTCCGCGCTGCACCGGATGACCCGCTACGGGCTGCGCGGGCTGGTGCTCGCCGGCGTCGCCGGTACCGCCTGGTTGCTCGGCAGCCATGTGGCGGCCGCCGCCCCGCCCCGTACGGTCCCCGCAACGGTGATCGACACGCTCGCCCGACTCGACGGCGCCGCCGTCGGTACGGAGACCTGCGACCGGCCGTGTGCCGGCTCGCATGGCGGAACGGCCCGACCGCACACCACGCCGGACGACAGTCCCGGGCGCACGGCCCGCGAGGCCGCGCGCGGTGCGGAGGCCGTTCCATCCCACGGTGCCGCGCACTCCAGCGTCGGTACCGATCTCATGCCGGTCCGTCCGCTGACGGCACCGGTGGAATCCCTGCGCCGCACCCTGGGCGCCGGGGAACCTGGCGTGGTGCTGTCCGGCCGTACGGCCACGACGGCCCACCCCGTGCCCGGACCGCTCACCTCTGCCACGCGCCCGGTCAGCGGCGTACCCGGTGCCACCGGCCCTCTGCTCCCAGGGGTGTCGGGCCGCGCCGCTACGTCGTCGACAGGCGTGCCGGTGAGTGGGTCCGGCCCGTCGACGGAACAGCCCCGGCGGGTCGACACGGTTCACCGCACGGCCGTCCGTACATCCGCGACCTGGACTGACGGCTCCACGGCCCGCCCGGCGAACCCGGTCCCAGCTGCCGAACTGCCGGCGCCGGGGCGTCCCGGACCGACGCCACTGCCGGCGTCCCCTGGTCCGGGCATGTCCAGTGGGGGCTCGGCCGCCTCATCGGCCGCGCACACCGACGGTGGTGTCTGCGCAGCCGCCGAGCCGCCCACCGCAGTGCGTACCGGCTCGGCATCGCGGGTACGGCCGGCCACCGCCGCACTCGGAACACCCCGCCGCGGCGAGGCGGATCCGGTCGTCTCACCCGACTGACACGGACCGCCCCGGGTACGGCCGCTCAGCGTGGCGTGGCCGTACGACCCGGGACCGGGCAGCACCGAACGTACGGCGGGCGCACCGCGCTCGAATCACTCCGGGGAGATCCGGTGGGCAGTCACCGCCGGACCGCAGTACCTCCGGAATTCCTCCATCGCATAGTGAAAGGCACTGACAACTCGTGAACACATGGGTACGTCGTACCGCTCGTGTCGGCATTCTTTCCGCCGGTTTCCTGTTGGCCGGCGCGACCGCCGCGCACGCCGACACGACCGCAACCTCGACCGGGAACAACGGCACGCTGTCCGGTAACCAGATTTCGGCGCCGGTCGACGTCCCGGTGGACGTCTGCGGCAACGGGATCGGCGTGTTGGGCGTGGGTGTCCCCGGTGCCGGCCACTGCGCCACCGGTGCCGATGAGGAGTCGGCGACGCTGGCTTCCGGCAACAACGACGGCACGCTGTCCGGCAACCAGGTCTCGGTGCCGGTCCACGTGCCGGTGAACGTCTGTGACAACGGGATCGGTGTGCTGGGTGTCGGTCTGGGTGGTTCCAGCCACTGCGCCACCGGTGCTGCCGACGAGGAGTCGGCGACGCTGGCTTCCGGCAACAACGACGGCACGCTGTCCGGCAACCAGGTGTCCGTGCCGGTCCACGTACCGGTCCAGGTGTGTGGCAACGGGATCGGCGTGCTGGGTCTCGGCGTCGGCGGCGACTGCGCGGAGGGCTCGTCCAACGGTGGCTACAGCCGCGCGACCGAGGGCGCGGAGATGGACACGTTCCGTTCGGTCGTCAGGCCGGTCGTGAACCACCGGTCCACCCGGGCCAACCACCGGTCCGCGCTGCAGCACCTGCGGCCGATCATGGCCCACCGGTCCGGCGGGTCCGTCGTCCGGGCCGACGGTGACGACGCCATGCTGGCCTCGTCCGGCAACTGGGGCACCCTGTCGGGTAACCAGGTATCCGTGCCGGTCGAGATCCCGGTGAACGTGGTCGACAACGGTATCGCCGTCGGCGGTGTCGGGGTGGGCGCGCACGGCAGTTCCACCGCCATCCGTCACTAGAGGCGTTTCGGCCCGGTCGGGTCGAAACGACGGGGGCCTCCGCGAGTGTCGCGGAGGCCCCCGTCGTGTCCGTTGGTGTGATCGTCGCCCGACCGGATGGTGTATCCGGCGGTCCTGAGATAGCCTAACGATCGTTCAGCTACGCGATCGTAGGTGTGTTCGTAGCCAGGAGGAACTCCGTGGTCATGCCCGAGGATCCAGCCGTCCCGGCAGATTCTGCCGCCGAGCTGGAACGTCTCCGCAAGCGCATCCAGGCCGGCGGGGCCGAGAAGTACCACGAAGCCAACCGGGCAAAAGGCAAACTGTTCGCACGCGACCGGGTCGCGCAACTGGTCGACGAGGGCAGCTTCACCGAGGACGGCCGGTACGCCAACGCCCTGGCCGACGGTCTCCCCGCCGACGGTGTACTGACCGGCCGGGCCACCGTCGACGGCCGTCCCGTCTGCCTGATGGCCAACGACTCCACGGTCAAGGCCGGGTCCTGGGGCGCCCGTACCGTCGAGAAGATCATCCGGATCATCGAGCGGGCCTGCGCCGAACGGGTTCCGATGATCTACCTGGTCGACTCCGCCGGTGCCCGCATCACCGACCAGGTCGAGCTGTTCCCCGGCCGGCGCGGTGCCGGCAAGATCTTCCACCAGCAGGTCCGCGCGTCCGGCAGCATCCCGCAGGTCTGCGCGCTGTTCGGGCCGAGCGCGGCCGGCGGTGCGTACATCCCGGCCTTCTGCGACGTGGTCGTCATGGTCGACGGCAACGCCTCGATGTACCTCGGCTCCGACCGCATGGTCGAGATGGTCACCGGGGAGAAGACCACCCTGGAGGCGATGGGTGGCGCCGCCGTGCACTGCAAGGAGTCCGGCTGCGGGCACTTCCTGGTACGCGACGAGACCGCCGCGCTCGACGTGGTCCGGAGCTACCTCAGCTACCTGCCGTCGCACTGGACCCAGCAGCCACCCGCCGTCGCACCGGTCGACGCACCCGGCACCGACCTGGCCAAGCTCGTACCCGCCTCCGAGCGGCAGGCGTTCGACATGCGCAGGTACGTCAAGGGCCTGCTCGACGCCGACTCGTTCCTGGAGATCCACGCCATGTGGGCGAAGGAACTGGTGGTCGGTTTCGGCCGGTTGGACGGCAAGGTCGTCGGCGTGGTCGCCAACAACTCGCTGTTCAAGGGCGGCGTGCTGTTCATCGATTCGGCGGACAAGGCGACCCGGTTCATCCAGCTCTGCGACGCCTTCAACGTGCCGCTGCTGTTCCTGTCCGACGTACCCGGCTTCATGGTCGGTTCGGCCGTGGAGAAGGCCGGCATCATCCGGCACGGCGCCAAGATGATCACCGCGGTGTCCGAGGCGACCGTACCGAAGATCTGCGTGGTGGTCCGCAAGGCGTACGGTGCCGGGCTGTACGCGATGGCCGGGCCCGGCTTCGACCCGGACGCCACGATCGCGCTGCCCACCGCCAAGATCGCGGTGATGGGCGCGGAGGCCGCGGTCAACGCCGTGTACGCGCGCAAGATCGCCGCACTGGACGAGGCTGAGCGGGAGGCCTTCGTGGCCGCCCGGCGGGCCGAGTACGAGGCGGACATCGACATCGTCCGACTGGCCAGCGAACTGGTCGTGGACACCATCGTCGAGCCGTCGGAACTGCGCGACGAACTCATCCACCGCTACCGCGCCGCGGCCGGCAAGGACCGCAGCTTCGCCGACCGCCGGCACGGCGTCACACCCGTCTAACCAGGAGCGTCCACAATGGATTTTCGGATCAGCGAGGAGCACGAGGCGCTCCGGCAGTCCGTCAGGGAGTTCGCCACCGAGACCGTCGCACCGGTCATCGGCGACTACTACGAGCGGGGCGAGTTCCCGTACGAGATCGTGAAGAAGATGGGGGACATGGGGCTGTTCGGCCTCCCGTTTCCCGAGGAGCACGGCGGTATGGGCGGCGACTACTTCGCCCTGTGTCTGGCCCTGGAGGAACTGGCCCGGGTCGACTCGTCGGTGGCGATCACCCTGGAGGCCGGTGTCGGGCTCGGTTCGATGCCGATCTTCCGGTTCGGTACCGACGAGCAGCGCAAGCAGTGGCTGCCCCGGCTCTGCCGCGGTGAGGCGCTGGCCGGCTTCGGGCTGACCGAACCGGGCGGCGGCTCCGACGCCGGTGCCACGAAGACCCGCGCGGTGCTCGACGGCGACGAGTGGGTGATCAACGGCGCCAAGTGCTTCATCACCAACTCCGGCACCGACATCACCGACTTCGTCACGGTGACCGCGGTGACCGGTCAGGTCGACGGCAAGCCGGAGATCTCGGCGATCCTGGTGCCGCGCGGCACCCCGGGCTTCACCGTCGGCCGGGAATACTCCAAGGTCGGTTGGTGCGCCTCGGACACCCGGGAACTGTCCTTTTCGGACGTACGCGTACCGGCCGCAAACCTGGTCGGTGAGCGGGGCCGTGGCTACGCGCAGTTCCTGCGGATCCTGGACGAGGGTCGGATCGCCATCGCCGCGCTGTCGGTCGGGCTGGCCCAGGGCTGCGTCGACGAGTCGGTCAAGTACGCCAAGGAACGGCACGCGTTCGGCCACCCGATCGGTGACTACCAGGCCATCAAGTTCAAGATCGCCGACATGGAGCTGCGCGCGCACACCGCCCGACTGGCCTACTACGATGCCGCAGCGCGGATGCTGGCCGGTGAACCGTTCAAGAAGCAGGCCGCGATGGCCAAGCTCTACGCCTCCGAGTCCGCCGTCACCAATGCCCGCGAGGCGACCCAGATCCACGGCGGATACGGCTTCATGAACGAGTTCCCGGTCGCCCGCTTCTGGCGTGACTCGAAGATCCTGGAGATCGGCGAGGGCACCAGCGAGGTGCAGCGGATGCTGATCGCCCGCGACCTCGGGCTCTGACCTTCGGACGGACCCGGTCGTCGACCGGGTCCGTCCGGCCGGGCGCCCGTCAGGTCTGCTCGTAGGTGGCGGTCAGTACCGCCCGCCCCAGCGTGTGGGAGAACATGGTGAACCCCACGACCGCGGGCGGTGAGCCGGGCTCGGGGCCGAGTTCGGCCACGTCCAGCGCGTGTACGGCGAAGATGTACCGGTGCGGGCCGTGCCCGGGTGGCGGTGCCGCGCCGCCGAAACCCTGCTGCCCGTAGTCGTTACGGGCCTGCTTCGCCCCGGCGGGAAGCCCGGCGAAGTCGTCCGATCCGGCGCCGCGCGGCAACTCGGTCACTTCGGCGGGGATGTCGAACGCCGACCAGTGCCAGAATCCACTGCCGGTCGGCGCGTCCGGATCGAAGCAGGTCACCGCGAAGCTGCGGGTACCGTCCGGGAACCCGGACCAGGACAGCTGCGGCGACACGTTGCCGTGCTCGAACACATGGTCGTCCGGCAGTACCTGACCGTCGCTGATGTCCTTGCTGGACACCGTGAACGACGGCACCGGGGGCAGGAACTGGTACGGCTCCGGTGGGCGGTTGCTCATCCATACCTCCAAGTCCGTTCGTGTCAGGCCGAACGTACCCGCACGGTCGGGCCGCCGCTGAGGTCGCGTGCGGTGCTCCGTCCCGGCCGGCGGAGTGGCTGCACCGTGCCGGGAATACCCGGACCGGTCGGCCGTCATTCGTCACCTTCCGTAATGTCAGGCATCCGCATTGACACTGCCGATATCGCCATGCTTAAGTTCTCACGTACTTTTTATTCAGGTAACGAGCTGTTCCTGAAAAACAGTGCCCAATGTCCCGTTCACCGGAGGTCCCCCATGCACATCCGGAGCAAGGTCGCCGCGCCGCTACTCACGCTGGCCGCCGCAGCGGCCGTACTGACCACGGCGTCCGCGCCGGTCGAGGCGCACACGGCCACCACGCACGTCACGTCGGTAACCCACAACGTCGAAGGACCACAGCGCGACGGCAGCGGCACCGTGAACGACCCCTGGGTGCCCATGCGGTCCGCGCACACCACCTGCCAGTCCACCACGCTGTTCGGCAACTACTCCGGCAGCACCGGACACACCGACCCGATCGCCTCACTGCCGGCCGGCACCTGGATCGGCGTCCGGTACGTGACGTCCAACAACTACTCGGCGGACGTCCTGTGGCACAACCACAGCCAGTGGGGCTTCATGCTGCGCAGCTGCTTCGCCTTCGACTGATCTGGCAGCACCCCTCCTGCCGGTATCCCTCTTCGCCCCAAGGAGTCCCCATGCCCACAGGATTGGCAAAGGCACGGTCGGTCAGGGCCGGCGTGGTCAAGGCACTGGCCGCGAGCGCGGTCGTGGCCGGGATGGCGACCGCAGGTCTCGTCGCGGTCTCCGCTCCCGCCCAGGCCGCGACGGAGACGGTCTGCGCCCAGGATCTGTACGTCCGACAGACCGCCGCCGGTGTCGTCATCGGCACCCTCTACTACGGCGACCACTTCGACGTCTCCCGGTACTCGCCCAGCCGCGACTGGGTCTACGGCCACGCGTACGGCAACGTACACAAGGACGGTTGGGTGCAGAACGGCTGGTTCTGCTGACCTCCGCTGCCTGGAAACCCGTGGCCTCCGGACATTTCCGGGGGCCACGGGCATCTGCGGTCAGTGGGCCGGTTCCGGGGTCACCAGATCGATCCGGGCAGGGGCGGGCTGGGGAACCGTACGGGCCAGCAGCGCCGCGACGCCGACCAGCAGGGCCGCCAGCGCCGCCGCCGGTGCCGGCCCGGCTCGGTCCAGGATCGCGCCGATGACCGGAGCGGCGGCCGCACCCCCGGTGGTCGACGCGGTCGTCAGCCACCCGAACGCCTCGCCGCGCCGGTCCGCCGGGGTCACCGAGGCCAGTCGGGACGTACCGGTGGCGAACGTCGGCGCGATGGCCATGCCGCCGACCACCAGTACGGCGCAGATCAGCCACGGCTGCGGGTTCGAGTTCACCGGTGGCAGTACCGGTACCAGCAGCGCCAGGCCACCGGCGGTCGCCGCGACCCGTAGAGCGAACCGCTGCCGTCCGATCCGGGCCGCCAGGATCACCCCACCCACCGCGGAGCCGATCGCCCAGACGGCGGCGAGCACCCCGGCCATCCCGGGAGTGCCCCGGTCCCGGGCCCAGGCCACCAGCACCATGTCCACCGAGGCCAGCGCCGCCACCAGCAACAGGGTCACGCCCAGCACGGGCAGCAGGCCGGGAGTACGAAGTACCGAACCGCGCGACGTCGTCGCCTGGTCCGCCGCCGGTACGTCCGCCGCCCGCTCGGCGAGCCCGGCGCGCCGGAGTACGACGACGAAGCCGGCCGAACCGAGCAGGGCAAGAGCACCGCAGGTGGCGACGGCGACCCGGGCGTTGACCACGGACACCAGGATGGCGGCCAGCATCGGCCCGATGACGAACAGCACCTCGGTCAACGTCGACTCGACCGCGAAGGTGGCCTCCCGTGCGGTGGCATCGGGCAGCCGCGCCCAGGTCACCCGCGCCACGCTGTTGACCGGCGGCGACACCATCCCGCTGACCAGGGCCAGCACCGGCGCCGCCGGCCAGGCCCAGGCGGGCAGCACGGCGATCGCCACGATGCCCAGGGTGTAGACCGTCCCGGTCAGCAACAGCACGGGACCGGCCGGTCGCCGGTCGATGCTGCGTCCACGCAGCGGGGCGCCGATCGCCATGCCGATGGTGAGGGCGCCGGTGACCACGCCGGCGATGGTGTACGAACCGGTCCAGCCGGCGACCAGGAAGGTCATCGCCAACGCGGTGCCGGTGAAGTGCAGCCGGCCCAGCATGGACCAGGTCAGCAGGCCGGGGAGGTGGGGGACGCCGAAGATCCGGCGGTAAGGGGCGAGCACGTCACCGAGCATCGCCCAGAATGCCCGGCCCGACCAGCGTGTTTCTGCTAACCACCGGGTCGCTCCGCAGGTCGCTGGATACCGGGGAGGTACGGATCACCCGGTCACGTCAGCGCCATCGCCGCCGCCGACACCGCCGAGCGGGTCGGGTTGATGTCGGTGTTGCGCGTCGGGTGCACCCGGTTGGTGAGCAGTACCACGGTCAGCTTCCGCGCCTGGTTGACCAGCAGGGAGGTACCGGTGAAACCGGTGTGCCCGAACGTGTCGGTCAGCGGCCCGACGATCTTCGGGTCGTCGATCCGCGCCCCGACCCCCTGCCCGTACGGGTGCGGCACGCCGGCCGGCACCTGGTCGGTACGGAGCGTGGCGACGCTCTCCGGTTTCAGCAGGGTGACCCCGTCGAGGCTGCCGTCACAGCGCAGCATCTCGCCGAACCGGGCCAGGTCGGTGGCCGTACTGAACAGCCCGGCATGCCCGGCCACACCGCCGAGTCCGTTGGCGTTCTCGTCATGTACCCGGCCGTGGATGATGCCGGTCTCCAGGTCGTCGCGCTGCTCGGCGGCGGCGATCCGGGGCAGCAGGGTGACCGCCGGGTTGTACCCGGTGTCGGTGAGCCCGAGCGGGCCCAGGATGCGCTCCTCGATCAGCGCCTCCAACCGCTGCCCGGTGACCAGCTCGGCGAGAAAACCGGCAGTCTGGTAGCCGATGTCGGAGTACTGGTAGCCGCTGCCCGGGGTACGGACCGGCTGCGCCTCCAGCAGCAGCTGGCGGCGTCGGCCCAGGAACGCGGACTCCCGCCAGACCGGCCGGCCCGGCAGGTAACCACCGAGATGGGTGAGCAGCATCCGCAGCGTGGTCTGCCGCTTGACCCCCTCGCGGTACTCCGGGAACCACCGTCCGACCGGCTCGTCCAGGTCGAGCAGACCTTCCTCGACCAGACCCAGTACGAGCACCGCAGTGAACATCTTGGTGATCGACGCGATGTCGTAGATGGTGTCGGCCCGTGCCGGGATCCGTGCTGTCGGCGGCAGCAGCGTGTGGTCGCGGGAGGCGTACCGGACGGCCTCGCCGACCACCTCGAGGGCCACCTGCTCCCCGTCGACCAGCACCAGCGCCACGGCGCCCGGGTAGATCCCGGGTCCGTCGGGTCCGGGAAGTCCGGCTTCCAGCACGGTACGCAGATCCGTCACGACGCCCGAGCCTACGGGACCTGATTCCCACCGGCCGCGGGATGCTGCCCGCTATCGGTCGGCCGCCCGCCGGGCGCGGCATACCGTCCCCGGGCGGTCAGGGTTCGATGGTGGCCTGGAAGACGGTCTGGCCGGTGCCGGTGGGTACCGGATGGACCGTGCTGAAGCCGGCCTCGCGCAGTGCGGCGACGACGGCGTCGGTGGGCCAGCCGTTGCCGAGCCCGGGGCCGCCGGCGGCGAGACTCACCTGGATGCAGTGGAACAGGCTGGAGAAGTAGCGCAGTACCGCGCCGGGCTGGGTGACGTCGGTGTCCACATTGCCGGTGGCGGCCGGTTCGACCAGGACCAGCGCGCCGCCGGGACGCAGCGCCTCCCGGGCCGAGCGCAGCAACCCGCCGGGGTCGGGCAGGTCGTGCACCGTGTCCAGGGCGAACACCACGTCGTACGCGTCTTCCAGACCGTCGCTGAGGTTGCGTTCGCGGAACTCCACGTTGCTCAGCCCGCGGTCCGCCACCCGTTGCCGGGCCACGACCAGCGCCGCAGCGTCCATGTCGTACCCGACGAAGGTGCTGGCCGGGTACGCGGTGGCGAGCAGACACAGCGCGTGGCCGGCGCCGGTACCGATGTCCGCGACGTGACAACCGGCCGCCAGCCGCTCGGTGAGTCCGGCCGCCGCCGGGATCCATTCGGCGAGCAGCAGCCGGTCGTACGCGGCACGGTTGATCCGGTCCTGCATGTCGGTGAAGTCCGGTTGGTACTCGGCGTACGGCACTCCGCCGCCGTCGTGCATCGAGCGGACCAGTCCCGGCGTCACCCGTCCGGCGAGCGGTCCCATCCGGAGCAGTACGGAGGTGTCCATCGGCGGGTTCTCGTCACCGAACAGCACGTCGGCCCCCGGCTGGAAGCGGAAGACCCCGTCCTGGTGTGCGACGTAGCCGGCCGCGGTGAGCAGGGTCAGCCATTCCCGGGTGGACCGGGGGTGGGTGCCGGCCCGGTCCGCGATGATCTCGGCGGTGCCCGGCCCACCGCGCAGCGCGTCCAGCAGCCCGGTCTGCCGGCCGAGTTCCAGCATGATCATCGTGTACTGGCCTTCGAGGTGCTGAAGGAAGCGCTGCGTCATGTCGTCCATCGGCCGGTTTGTACCACAGAACTGCGCGCTCGGCGGACCCCTGACGGCCGCTGGACGACCTGCGGGAGTGGCCGGATAGTGGACGTCACCCGTGGTGTCTGTGGGTGCGCGGACCGGTCCGCCTAGGCTTGGGGCATGGCCGACACGATTTCGTTCGCACGTGGTGCCCCGTCCCTGGACATCGTGAATGTCGACGGGCTGAAAGCCGCGGCGGTCCGCGCTTTCGAGAGTGATCCGGGCGGTCTCGCCGCGTACGGCACCTCGGTCGGGTACCTGCCGCTGCGGCAGTGGATCGCCGACAAGCACAAGGTCGCGCCGGAGCAGGTACTGGTGACGAACGGGTCGCTGCAGGCCGACGCGTTCCTGTTCGATGCGCTGGTCACCCCCGGCAGTGCGGTGGTGGTGGAGAAGCCCACCTACGACCGGACCCTGCTCGGGCTGCGTAACCGGGGTGCCGAGCTGCACGCCGTGACGCTGGCCGAGGACGGCATCGACACCGACGAGCTGGCCGCGCTGCTGGAGTCGGGGGTACGTCCGACGCTGGCGCATGTCATCCCGAACTTCCAGAATCCGGCCGGGGTGACGTTGTCCGCGGCCAAGCGGGAGCGGCTGCTGGCGCTGGCGGAGCAGTACGACTTCACCATCTTCGAGGACGATCCGTACCTCGACATCCGGTTCGCCGGGCAGCCGCTGCCGACGATGCTGGATCTGGACCGCAACGACCGTGTGGTGTACGCCTCGTCGTTCTCCAAGACGGTGTGTCCGGGTGTCCGGGTCGGTTACCTGATCGGCTCGACCGAGCTGATCTCCCGGATCGCGAAGTCGGCGACCAACACCTACATCTCACCGAGCATGGTGGCTCAGGCGATCGTGTACCAGTTCGCCGTCTCCGGTGACCTCGACCAGTCGATCAAGACGGTACGACTGGCGCTGGCGGAGCGGGCCACGAGGCTCGGCGAGGCGCTGAGTGCTGAGCTGCCCGGTGCGCGATTCGTGGTACCGGACGGTGGTTACTTTCTGTGGGTGGAACTGCCGGATGATGTCTCGGTGGACAAGCTCGCGCCGGCGGCGAAGGAGCGTGGTGTTGCCGTCGTGAAGGGCTCCGACTTCCTGCTGCAGGGCGGTGACCACTCGGTTCGTCTCGCATACTCGGCGGTGACCCCTGATCAGATCAGTGAGGGCGTACGCCGTCTGGGTGAGGCGGTTCGGGCAGTTCGTGGCGGACTGTAGTTACCACATGTTGGGATCGCAGACGTGAAATCCCGTCGCCTTTGTGTCATGACGCAAACTCGCCAGGATAAATAGTTCCGCGCCCGTGGCGGCCGGCCTACATTGACGCTGGCCGCTGTCCGTAAGCACCAACTTGCGGAGCGGCGCTGAAGACTTTATCCCCGCCCCCGGAGGCGCCGGGTGGAGTCACCGGCTGAACCCCCCGTAGCCGGTGGCCCACCCGGCGCCTCGCTTTATGGGGTAGATGGGTTCCGGTCCGTCGCGTGGTCCGGAACCGACCGGCGCCTGTTGCGTGGGTCACGTGCGCTGCGAAGCCCCGGCCACCGGGCCCCGGATCACCCGATGACCCGGTTGTACGCTTGGCGCACTCACCGTTCGTTGCAGGGCACAGCGCTGCGCGGAAGTGTCCGTCCATGCCGTGCCGTTACGAAGCAGAGTGCGGTCACCAGGTGACGTGCCGGAGTCGAGAACCGGGAGAAGTGACCGGTGCCCGACCCGGCCTCCGACCCGGTGCCGGGTCCACACCGGCCGGCACCGCCCGCCGAGCGGGACCGTGCTGAACGTGACAGACATGCACAACCGCGTGAGCCGCAGTGCGGCGCGCGGCGCCCGGCCCGGCCCGTACATCACGGGACGGGCAGGAGAGGAAGGGGGCGGCGATGGCAGACCAGCACCGGGGAAACGGGCGCGGACTGAGTAGGGCCTTCACCGCCCCGGTCCGCGCGGTCTCCAAGGTCCTTCCCCGTACCGGCGGCTCGGTCGCCCCACCCCGGCCGCCGCGGGTCCGGCACAGCTCCATCGTGGACTGCGGGCTGTACATCGATGGCATCCGGCAGCCGGGCCAGTGGGACTACACCGACGCCCTCACCGAGGCACGCAAGCGGGACGAGGCCTTCGTCTGGGTGGGCCTGCACGAGCCGGACGGTGACGAGTTCGCCGACCTGGCGCAGACCTTCGACCTGCACGAACTGGCTGTCGAGGACACCATCAAGTCCTACCAACGCCCCAAGGTCGAACGGTACGGCGAGATCACCTTCGCCGCCGTACGTACCGCACGCTACGTCGAGCACGCCGAGCTGACCGAGACCAGTGAGGTCGTCGAGACCGGCGACGTGATGCTCTTCATCGGGCCGCACTTCGTGATCACCGTCCGGCACGGCGACGCGTGCCGGTTGGCGCCGGTCCGTACCGAACTGGAAGGCAAGGGCGAACTGCTCGCCCAGGGGCCGTGGGCGGTGTTCCACGCGGTGGTGGACCGGATCGTCGACCTCTACCTGGATGTCGCCGCCGCCATCGAGCAGGACATCGACGAGATGGAGGCGGGGGTCTTCGGCCGCGGTGGTGGTGGCCGGATCCAGCGCCTCTACCAGCTCAAGCGCGAACTGGTCGAGTTCAAGCGGGCCGTCGTACCGCTGTCGCGGCCACTGGACGCCCTGGTCAGCGGCCGGATCCCGGGCGTACCGAGCGAGATCCGCCGCTACATCCGCGACGTCGCCGACCACCTGTCCCGCACGGTGGAGCAGGTGGTCACGTTCGACGATCTGCTCAATTCGATCCTGCAGGCCCGGCTGGCTCAGCTGTCGGTCGACATGAACAACGACATGCGCAAGATCGCCGCCTGGGCGGCCATCCTCGCGGTGCCGACCGCCATCGCCGGGATCTACGGGATGAACTTCCGGCACATGCCGGAGCTGAACTGGGCGTACAGCTACCCGGTCGTGCTCGTCGTCATTCTGGTGATCTGCATCTTCCTGTACCGGATCTTCCGTCGGTCGGGCTGGTTGTAACCGCAGCGCGACGCCGGACCGTGGCCCGCCGGGTGGGGGAGCGGAACCACGGTCCGGACCGGACAGCCGGAACGGGCGGCCCACGCCGATGCGCGCGGACCACCCGTTCATGGTGAACCGGTCAGGCCTTGCCGTGCCCGTTGGTCGAGGGCCGGGCGTTCTTACCGGTGTCGACCTGTGCCTTCCGTGCGGTTTCGGCGGCCTGATCGGCCTTCACCGCCGCCTGGTCGGCCTTCACCGCGGACTTCTCGGCTGCCTTCTCACCGGTGCTGGCCAGCTTGCCCTTTGCCGCATCGACGGCGCCGGAAGCCTTCTCCTTCACCGCGTGTACGGCCGTGGCCGCCTTCTCCTTGGCCACTGCCGCCGGACTCTCCGAGGCGGTGGCGTCCGTGGCGCCCGGAACGGCGAACTCGTGCTCGGGCTCGTACTCCTCCCACTCCGGTGTGGAGCGGCGGGAGACCACGACACCGATCGCACCGGCCGCGGCACCGAGCGCCAGGGCACCCATCACCCACGGCCACCGACGGCGCTTCTCGTGCTCGCCGCGGATCGCGAGAGCCGTGTACCTGGCCCGGCTACGGGCTTCCTTCCGTGCCTTACGGGTGCGCTTCTCGGCCTTGCCGGCGTGCTTGCGGGCCTCTTCGCTGGCGCGACGAGCCGCTATGACCACCGGTGCAACCGCTTCGATGGTGCTGTCCCAGGACCTGGTCGCCGCGGAACGCGCCGCTTCGACCCTGGGCCCGACCATGTCCCGGGCGGCACCGACCCGTGGGGCCAGTACGTCCCGGGCCGCCTCGACCCGCGGTGTCAACGCATCCCGGGCCGTGTCGACCCTGGGCGCCACCACCTCGGCGGCGCGCTCCGCCGCGATCACGGCCGCGGACCGGAGGTGCCCGAACCCGTCCGACAACTCATCTCCGAACTGCTGCGCACGTGTCTTCGTCACGCGCCGACGCAGGGACACAGTCCCACCCCCTAATTTCTTTACCTCATCCTGCCTGTTGCCCTACCGCCGTACTACCCAAACGCCGGCATGCGACGATTGCGTGATTGGCCACCACCAGGCAAGGAGGACTGATGGCCGAGAAGCTGTACGCCATACTGCACACCAACGCCGGCGCGATCCGTGCGGAACTGTTTCCGAACCACGCGCCGAAGACGGTGCAGAACTTCGTCGGGCTCGCCGACGGTTCCAAGGCCTGGACCGACCCGGCCACCAATGAACCGGGCAAAGGGCCGCTCTACAACAACACGGTCTTCCACCGGGTGATCGACGGTTTCATGATCCAGGGTGGGGATCCGCTCGGACAGGGCTTCGGCGGCCCAGGCTACAAGTTCGAGGACGAATTCCACCCCGATCTGCGGTTCAACCGCCCGTACCTGCTGGCGATGGCGAACTCGGGTGCGAACACCAACGGTTCACAGTTCTTCATCACCACCGGTGCGACCAGCTGGCTGGACAACAAGCACACGATCTTCGGTGCGGTGGACGACCCGGAGTCGCAGAAGGTCGTCGACGCGATCGGTACGACCCAGACCGGAGCGGGCGACAAGCCGGTGAAGGACCAGGTCATCGAGCGGATCGAGATCGTCAAGGAGTAGTGCCGGCAGCCCGCGCGCGTGGGTTGTGCAGTTCCGCACCGGGCGGCCGAGCGGTTCGGTCGCCCGGTGCGGCATGCTTGAGGCCCATCGGCATCGGCATCGGCAGGAGGCGGCATGACGGACCAGCAGACGGGCAGCCCGTCGGTCCCGGTCTGTTACCGCCACACCGGGCGTGAGACCTACGTCCGCTGCACCCGGTGCAATCGCCCGATCTGTCCGGACTGCATGAACGAGGCGTCGGTCGGCTTCCAGTGCCCGGAATGCGTCAATGCCGGGGCCCGCACCGTACGGCAGCCCCGCACCGCGTTCGGCGGTGCCACCGGCGGGGGTCGCGGTTACGCCACCATCGGGCTGATCGCCGCCAATGTGATCGTGTACATCCTGATCCTGGTCGGTGGTGGGGTGGGCGCCGCGATCGGCAGCGGTGGCAGCCTGCTGGCCGGTGCGGTGACCGGCCTGGAGATCAAGTTGGGTGTCTACGCGCCGGCGATCGCGTCCGGCGAATACTGGCGCCTGGTCACCGCGATGTTCGTGCACTTCAGCATCCTGCACCTGGCGATGAACATGTGGGTGCTGTGGATCATCGGCCGCTACCTGGAACGCGCGCTCGGGTCGGCCCGGTTCCTGGCCCTCTACTTCGTGTGCGGTCTGGGCGGCAATGTCGCCTGTTACCTGCTCGGCGGTGGGCTCTCCGGCGGCGCCTCCACGGCGGTCTTCGGCCTGTTCGCCGCGCTGTTCTTCATCAACCGCAAGCTGGGCCTGTCCAGTTCCAGCGTGGTCGTACTGATCGTGATCAACCTGGCGTTCACCTTCCTGGTGCCGGGCATCTCGATCCTCGGTCACGTGGGTGGGTTGATCACCGGCGCCGCGCTCGGGGCGGGGTTGGCCTATGCGCCGCAGCAGTACCGCACCCGGGTCCAGGTCGCGGTGACCGGCGGGGTGCTACTGGTCCTCCTCCTGCTCACGGTCGGCCGCACCGCCATGCTGGTCGGCTGACGGCCCGGTTCCGGCCTGTTCCCACAGCGCGGTCAGGGTGGCGACGACCTCCTCGCATGGCGCGCCGAGTTCGTTGGCGCTGAACAGGTACAGATCGTCGCCGCAGTCCACCTCGACCAGCTCGCTGTGCAGGCCGAACCGGCTACGGCGGTCCACCCGTATCCGTACGACCGACGACCACGGCACATGGTGGCGGTTCGCGTAGCCGGTCACCACGGTGACGCCGGTATGGTCGGCGGTCAGCCGTACGCCGGCCACCAGGTCCCGTACGACGAGGGCGAGCAGTATCAGCGCACCGCCCAGGCCGATGGCCAGCGCGCCCGGGTCCGGAGCATTCCACAGCCCGGCGGCGGCGAACAGGGCAGCACCGACCGCCTTCAGCACCGTGAGCACACGTCGTACCCGCCACTGCCCCGGGCCGGTCGGCACCGGGGACGGGGCCGGACGAGTGCCGGTCGTACCGCTGGCATCCGGTGCACCCGGCCGTACCTGGTACGGATCGCCCGGAACGGTCATCGTGCCGGCTCCGTCGCCGGGCCGTGGGTGCTGTGGAGCGCTGGGCTCACGGCATACAGACACATGCATCCAGTGTGCCGCTACCGCACCGGGCGGTCGAGCATCGACGCCGTCCGGTACGCGTGGGACCGCGCCGCGGCACGGGAGGGGTAAGCTTCCAGACAAACAGGCTACTCGGGAGTAACACATGCGTGACGCGGTCATTGTCGGAGCCGTACGCACCCCCGTGGGGCGGCGCAAGGGAAGCCTGGCCGGAGTGCATCCGGTCGATCTGTCGGCGCGGGTACTGACTGCGCTCGCCGAGCGCACCGGGGTGGATCCGACCCGCATCGACGACGTGATCTGGGGCTGTGTGAGCCAGGTCGGTGAGCAGTCGTGGAACATTGCCCGCAATGCCGTACTGGCCGCGGACTGGCCCGAGTCGATCCCGGGCACCAGCATCGACCGGCAGTGCGGCTCCAGCCAGCAGGCGGTGCATTTCGCCGCTGCCGCCGTGGTGAGCGGCCAGTGTGACCTGGTGGTGGCAGGTGGGGTCGAGGCCATGACGCGGGTGCCGATGGGGTCGTCGGTCGGGCACGACGTCGGCACGCCCTTCGGCGAGCGGGTGGTGGCCCGCTACGCGGGGCGTCCTGGTGTCGTGGACGGTCCGCTGCCCTTCAACCAGGGTGTCGGCGCCGAGATGATGGCGGCGCAGTGGGGCTTCAGCCGCACCCAGCTCGACGAGTACGCGCTGGCCAGCCACGCCAAGGCGGCGAAGGCGCAGGACGCCGGGCTGTTCGGGGACGAGATCGTGCCGGTCGAGATCGACGGTGGCACGCTCACCGCGGACGAGGGCATCCGTCGGGACACCTCACTGGCCAAACTTGCCGATCTGCCGACCCCGTTCCGGCCGGACGGTGTGGTGACCGCCGGGAATGCTTCGCAGATCTCGGACGGCTCCGCCGCCCTGCTGATCACCACCAGCGAGAAGGCGCAGGAACTGGGCCTGACCCCGCTGGCCCGGGTACATGCCACCGCCCTGGCCGGCGCCGATCCGGTGATGATGCTCACCGCCCCGATGCCCGCGACCCGGAAGGTACTGGCACGCAGCGGCCTCGGCATCGGCGACATCGGCGTGTTCGAGGTGAATGAGGCGTTCGCGCCGGTACCGCTGGCCTGGCTGGCCGAGACCGGCGCGCCTGCCGAGCGGGTCAACCCGCGTGGTGGTGCCATCGCGCTCGGGCACCCGCTCGGTGGTTCTGGCGCCCGGATCATGTGCACGCTGCTGTCGCAGATGCGAGCCGACGGTATCCGCTACGGCCTGCAGACCATGTGTGAGGGCGGGGGGATGGCGAACGCCACCATCCTCGAACTGCTGTCCTGATCGTGCGTCCGGGCCGGTGTCGCGCCGGCCCGGAGCCGTACGTCTGCTCAGCGCATGGGCAGGTCGAACTCGCCGTCCTTGGCGCCTTCCACGAACGCGTCCCACTCGTCCTTGGTGAAGACCAGTACCGGGCTGTCCGGGTCCTCTCCGTTGCGCATGCAGATCTTGTCCTCGACGAACGCGACCTCGATCCGGCCACCGCCCTTCGGGGTCTCCACGTCGCTGCCGCGCCACACCGCGTCGGTGAGGTCCGGGCATTCCTTCTTCTGAGACTGCTCAGCAGCGGTCACAGGTCATTCCCTCCGTTTTGTCCAGTCAGGAAGCAGTGGCGCGATGGTCGGTCGGTTCTGGCCGATCCGGTGGAGTCTTGCGTTTCCGGACACCCAGCGACGACACCGTTGCTCTTGGCTTCCGAAGGTAGAGACTGTCGGCCGGAACGTCCATGTGTGACGCGGTGGTGCTCGTCCCGGGTCAGGGATACCGGCCACGGGTGCCATCATCCCCGCCGCCGTGATCCTGCCGGTACGCCCGGTGCCGGCCCGGCCGTACGAGGGCCGTACGGCCGGCGTTGGGGAAGCTATGACATAGATCACGTGCACTCAGGTGGCGTTCGAATGAGCCAGGTAAGCGCTTACCCAGAGCCACCCGATGTACCAGCAGGGTTATCCACAGTGTGGATAACCCTTGGGGATAACCCTCTACCAGAAAGTCACCACGGCGCCGGGAGGCGTCGATTGTGGCGAATCGCATCTCGCCGCGGACCACGGCCCGCGGCGGTACGGCGGGACGCCCGGGTCAGCGCCAGCGGGACAACACCAGCAGGCTGGCGACCAGGGCACTGAAACCGACAGCCAGGTTCCAGTAGCCCCACGGGGCGATCGGATAGAGGCCGCTGGACAGGTAGAACGTCACCAGCCACCCGATGCCGACCACGATCAGCGCGAGCGCGGTCACCGGCACCCAGGTCGGACTGGGCTTCTTCTTCGCCGCAGCGGAACGCTCCTGTGGGCGCAGCTCCGCCGGCGCGGTGTAAACCTTCTTGGTACGTACTCGGGACTTCGGCACGGTCTCTCCTGACAGGGGTCCGGAAGCTAGCGTAGTCAAGGCCGCGCAGACCGCAAGGAGGAGGCTTGCCGGAAACGAACAGTCCAGACCGGGAGCCGGGATTGATGTCCCGGTTCCTGATGCCTCGCCGCCGTACCGGCCGTCAACGCGGTTGGTCCATTATCGTGCCACTTGTGGTCTTCGTTGCGGGGCTGTTGTTCGCGACCACGGCCACAACTGCCCGCGGCACCCAACTCCGGGAGGACCGCCGGGTGCAGCTCAGCGACGCTATCGGGCAGCGCAAGGTCGATCTGAGCCGGGCCGAGCAGCAGGCCGCCGGCCTGCGCGGGCAGGTCGACGCGGACACCACCCGGCAGGGTCGTTCCGACGCCCGGATCCGCGGCCAGCAGAACCGGTACCGGGCCAGCCGGGCGGCGGCCGGACTGACCGCGGTGCACGGCCCCGGACTGGCCGTGGTGCTCGACGACGCGCCGCGCCGACCGGACCGGGCGCTGCCCGCCGGCGCCAGCGCCGACGACGTGGTCGTCCATCAGCAGGACGTCCAGGCCGTGGTGAACGCGCTGTGGGTGGGCGGCGCCGAAGCGATGACGATCATGAACGTCCGGGTGATTTCGACCAGCGCGGTACGCTGCGTCGGCAACACCCTGTTGCTGTCCGGCCAGGTGTTCTCGCCACCGTTCCGGGTGGTTGCCATCGGTGATGAGCGTCGGATGCGGGCTGCGCTGGACGCGTCGCCCGGCGTACGGGCCTATCAGGCCGCTGTCGCCGACTGGGGACTCGGCTACGACGTCAAGGGAGAGACGGACGTGAAGTTGCCGGCGTACCACGGTTCGGTCGCCCTGTCCGCTGCCCAGGTGCCGCGCTGATGCCCCGGGGACGTCGCGAGCACCCCGGTCCGCTAGGGCCTCCGAGCCGTTGGTCATAGTGCACGGGACAGTGACCTACCGGGAGGTGGCGTGAGTTATCGGGGCGCGGGTGACGAACCGACCGTCGTCATGCCAGCGGCACGCGGCCAGTACCGCTCGCACCGGGCCCGGTCCACGCGTTCCTCCGGGAGGCCGCCGGTCCAGGACGGTCCGGTACGTCGGATCATCCGGGGCTTCGGCGAACTGCTCATCACCTTCGGTCTGGTGGTCCTGCTCTTCGCCGGGTACGAGGTGTGGGGCAAGCAACTGATCATCCACAAGCAGCAGGACCGGTACGACCAGCAGTTGGAGCAGTCGTGGGCGGCCGCGCCGAAGAAGGCCGACGACTCGCCGCCGCTGCCGGGCCACGCACTCGCCCGGCTCTACATTCCGCGCTTCAACATCAAGCTGATCGTCGTGCAGGGCGTGACACCGGCCGACATCCGGAACGCGCCCGGCCACTACCCGGACAGCGCGATGCCCGGCCAGATCGGGAACTTCGCGGTCGCCGGGCACCGGGAGGACGCCATCTTCCCGCGCAACTTCAACCTGCTGCGCATCGACGACCCGATCATCGTGCAGACCCGGACCACCTGGTTCGTCTACCGGGTCTCCCAGCAACAGATCGTCGTACCGACCCAGGTCGACGTGGTCAACCCGGTACCCGGGCAGCCGCTGAGCGCCAAGCCGACGAAGGCGCTGATCACCTTGACCACCTGTAACCCCTGGTGGGACAACTACCAACGGCTCATCTACCACGGCAGGCTCGTCCGGCAGCAACCCACCGGGGACGGCAAGCCGAAAGAGCTGGAGGGCTGAGCGGTGTACGGCTGGATCTGGCGGAAGCTGCCGTTCGGGTGGCCGGGCAAGCTCATCGGTTCGCTCGTGCTGCTCGGCGCGGTGTTCGCACTTCTCTGGTATGTGGTGTTTCCGGCGGTGGATCCGATCCTGCCGTTCAACGACGTCCAGGTGACCGCACCGCCCGGCCAGCACCAGCCCAGCCCCACGCCGTCCGCACCGGCAAGCCCCAGTTCGGGGAACGATCTCCCGGGCAACTGAACCGGGCGCCCGGCGCGGCCCTCTAGACTTCCCGGTATGGGTACCCGGGTGCTGGTCGTGGACAACTACGACTCGTTCGTGTTCAACCTCGTGCAATACCTGGGCCAGCTCGACATCGAATGCGTGGTACGACGCAACGACGAGCTGACCGTCGCCGAGGCAGTCGACCTGGACGTCTCCGGCGTGCTGCTGTCGCCTGGCCCCGGCACCCCGGAGCGGGCCGGCATCTGCATCGAGCTCGTCACGGCGCTGGCCGGCCGGACCCCGCTGTTCGGGGTCTGCCTCGGCCACCAGGCCATCGCCGCCGCATACGGGGCGACCGTCGTACGGGCACCTGAACTGCTGCACGGCAAGACCAGCGAGGTGCGGCACACCGGCATCGGGGTCCTCGCCGGGCTGCCGGACCCGTTCACCGCGACCCGGTACCACTCGCTGACCGTGGACGAGCGCACCCTACCGGCCGAGATCGAGGTGACCGGACGTACCGCCTCCGGCATCGTGATGGCCGTCCGGCACCGGGAACTCGCCGTCGAGGGCGTGCAGTTCCATCCCGAGTCGGTACTCACCCAGGGCGGCCACCAGATCCTGGCGAACTGGCTGGCCGCGTGCGGTGCCCCCGAGACGCTCGAACTGGCACCCGAACTCACCGCCCAGGTGGAGCGTCGCCGGCTCGCCGCGATCGGCTGACCCGGAGGGCAGACACCGACCCCGGTGGGCGCCCGTACGACCCTCAGGCCGTACGGGCACGCCCGTCAGCCACCGCCGTTGGGAGGCGTGGGTATCGGGAACCCGGTGTCGCTGGGCGTCGGTGTCGGCGTCGGTGTCGTACTGCCCGATGTGGACGGGGTGGGCGAGGCCGACTTCCCCTGCGACACGGTGATCGTCACGGTGCTGTGCGCCGGTACTGTGCTGTTGCCGCTGGGATCCTGACTGACCACCTTGCCCGACTGTGCAGTGGAGGTCTTGTCGGGCTCGGTGCGTACGGTGAACCCGGCGTCCTTCAGCCTCCGGGTGGCGTCATCGGCGAACAGTCCCACCACGGACGGCACGACGCCCTGGTTTCCCTTGGACAGCCGCACCGTGACGGTGCTGCCGACCACCACGGTGGAACCCTGCTTCGGATCGCTGTTCACCACGCTGCCCTGCGGCTTGGCACTGTCCACATTCTCGAACCGGGCTTTCAGGTGGGCCTGGTCGAGGATGTTCTTGGCGGCCTGCTCGCTGCTGGCGTCGTCGAGCTTCGGCACCCGTACGGTCTTCGGGCCCTGCCCGACGGTGAGGGTGATCAGCGCGTCCGTCGCGACCCGCTGGTTGCCGTGCGGGTTCTGGTCGACGATCCGTCCCTTGTTGGACACCGAGGACTGCGCGGTCTCCAGGTGCACCTTGAAGCCCTTGTCGTGGATCGTCTTGACCGCGATGTCCTTCGGCTTGTCCGTGACGTCCGGCAGCAGTGCCTTCGGCGTCTGGTTGCCGGCAAGGTAGAGACCGATCGCGGTGGCGCCCACCGCGAGCACGGCCAGCAGAGCGAGAGAGACCAGTACCCACATGGCCCGACGCCGGCGGGCCGGGTCGGTGACCCGGGCGGCGGGTTGGTTGCCGGTCTGGGCACCACCCGGTACGGCCGCCCCGCCGGCGGCCACCATCGTGCGTTCCTCGGCGGACAGGACGGGGGTGGCGTGCACCGGCCGGCCGTTCGCCGCGCGGAGCAGGTCGGCCCGCATCTCCGCGGTGCTCTGGTAACGGTTGGCCGGGTTCTTCGCCAACGCCTTGAGGACCACGGCGTCGACGTCTGCCGGGATGTCCGCGTTACGTTCGCTCGGCGACTTCGGGTCTTCCCGTACGTGCTGGTAGGCGACGCTGACCGGGCTGTCGCCGGTGAACGGTGGTGCACCGGTCATCAGCTCGAACAGCACGCAGCCGGTGGCGTACACGTCGCTGCGCGCGTCGACCGTCTCCCCGCGGGCCTGCTCGGGTGACAGGTACTGCGCGGTTCCGATGACCGCGCTGGTCTGCGTCATCGTCGCGGTGGTACTGGCCACCGCCCGGGCGATGCCGAAGTCCATCACCTTGACCTGGCCGGCGCCGTTCAGCATGATGTTGCCCGGCTTGATGTCGCGGTGGATGATGCCGTGCCGGTGGCTGAACTCCAACGCACCGCAGACGTCGGCGACGATCTCCAGCGCGCGTCGCGGGGCGAGCGGGCCCTCGGCGGTGAGGACCTCCTTGAGCGTCTGCCCGTTGACGAACTCCATCACGATGTACGGCAGGGCCTCGCCCTCGGAGCCCTTCTCCTCGCCGGTGTCGTACACGGCGACGATGGCCGGGTGGTTCAGCGATGCCGCATTCTGCGCCTCGCGCCGGAACCGGGCCTGGAAGGTCGCATCCCGGGCCAGGTCGGTACGCAGCATCTTGATCGCCACATCCCGGCCCAGCCGCAGGTCGCGGCCCTGATGGACCTCGGCCATGCCGCCGTAGCCGAGCAGTTCGCCCACTTCGTAGCGGCCGCCGAGGATCCGGTCCGAGTCGGTCACCGCGATGCTCCCGGTGCGGTCAGGTACATCCTCGGCGGAGTGCCTGACCCGCCGGTGAAGTCCTGGTTCTCGGCACCACCGGTCGCCCCCGTCGGCGGAGCGCCGGTGTCCGTCGGTGACGATGACGAACTCGGCTCCGAAGTGGGTGAGTTGGAGGAGTCGCCGCCGTCACCGGCCCCGGGAAGGGTCGGCAACGGGATCCCGCCGTTCCCATTGCCGTTTCCGTTGCCGTTGTTCCCGTTCCCCTCGTTGCCCGCCTGGACCACCACGACGGCCACATCACCCTGGTGCGGTGGGTTGCCGTCGGGCAGTTTCACCTGGACCACGGAACCGGGATCGTAGTCCGACCGGCCCCGCCAGTAGGTTCGCCGCACCTGAAGGCCATGGTTGCCGAGGTCCTGGGCAACCTCCTGGTACGGCTTACCGAGGTAGTCCCTCAGATTGAGCTTGTCGCCGTTGTCTTTGGTGTTCTGGCCCTGTGACCGGCTCGCGGTGCTGTTCGCCTTGTGGGAACCCTTGTCGGGATTGCCGCCACTGCCGAACATCGCGTACCCGATGCCGCCGAGCCCGGCCAACACCACGACCACCGCGACCACCACGCCGGCGATCATCAGGCCGTTGCTCTTCCGGGGCTGCGTCTGCGTGGTGTAGCCCTCGTGACCGGAGCCCCCACCGTACGGCGGCGCCGACGGTACGGCGGCCGCACCGCGGTGGTAGTTGCCGGTGCCGGGACCGCTGGTGGGCGCAGCCGTACTGACCGGCAGGACCGATGTACGGTTCGGCCCGGACATCCGGGTCGAGGTACCGAACGCGGAGGTCGGCGGGTGACCCGAACCGGCCCGCCTGGCTGCCTCCGCCATCGCCGAGGCGCTCGGCCACCGCTGGGTCGCGTCCTTGGACATGGCCCGGTCGATGACACCCCGTACGGCGGCGGGCACGTCGGCCGGCAGCGGCGGCGGGATGTCGCGGATGTGCTTCATCGCGACCTGGATCGGGTTCTCACCCTCGAACGGGCGGTGCCCGGACAGGCACTGGTAGCCGACCACGCCCAGCGAGTAGACGTCGCTCGCTGCGGTGATGTTGCCGGTGCCGGTGGCCTGCTCCGGCGAAACGTACGAGGCGGTGCCGAGGATCGAGCCGGCCGTGGTCAGCTGACCGGACATCGCACTGCGCGCGATGCCGAAGTCGGTCAGTACGAGCTTGCCGTCCGGGCGTACGAGCAGGTTGCCCGGTTTCACGTCACGGTGCACGATCCCGTGCTCGTGTGCGGCCTGCAGCGCCTCACCGGCCTGGGACAGCAGGTTCATGGCGCGTTCCGGGGTGAGTCGACCCACCCGGCTCAGCGTGTGGGAGAGCGCCTCGCCCTCGACGTACTCCATGACCAGGTACGCGACCTGGCCGCCGCCGTCGACGCCGCTCTCGCCGTAGTCGTAGACCCGGACCACGCCGGGATGGTTGATGGTGGCCATGACCCGGGCCTCGGCGCGGAAGCGCTCGATGAAACCGGGCTCGTCCAGCAGGGCCGACTGCAGGATCTTGACCGCGATGGTCCGGCCGAGGACCGTGTCCTCCGCCTTCCAGACATCGCCCATACCGCCGGTGGCGATCCGCTCATCAAGCCGGTAGCGGCCGCCCAGTGTGCCCCCGGGCGTCAGCATCTGCACAGTCCCTTCATTGTCGCCGTGGGTCCGGAGACGGGCCGGACGCCGGGCGAACGGTGCGGTGTGTGGGGTAGCGGTCGGGTCCGTCGCTGTGTCCGGTCGCTCATCTGCCCAGCACCGCCTTCATGATGTCGCCGCCGATCTGGGTGGCCGTGGCGCTGCCACTTTCACCGGCACTCTGCAGAAACACGCCCACGGCCACCTTCGGGTCGCCGTTGTCCCGGGCATATCCCATGAACCAGCCGTGCTCCGGTGCGCCGTCCCCGTGCTCGGCCGTACCGGTCTTGCCGCCGACCTCGACGCCGGAGATCTGCGCGCGCCGACCCGTACCGCCGTCGACCACCGCGTTCATCATGCTGCGCAGCTTTCCGGCAGTCTCCGCGCTGATCGGGTGTCCGAACGTACGCTCCTGCGCGGTGCGCAGCGTGGAGAAGTCGCTGCCCTGGATCTCCTGCACCAGGTACGGCTGCATCTCGGTGCCGTCGTTGGCGATCGCGCCGGCTGTCATGGCCTCCTGCAGCGGGGTCTGCGCCACGTTGAACTGGCCGATCGAGGACTGGGCCACCTGGGAGGCGCCGCTCGGGTCGCCCGTCACGCTCCTGGCGACCGGCATACCGTCCGACTGCCCCAGCATCGGGATCGTCATCTTCTTGTTCAACCCGAACGCATCGGCCTTGGACACGACGGTGCCCGCACCCAGCTTGACGCCCAACTGGGCGAACCCAGTGTTGCACGAGTCACGCAGCGCAACCAGCAGGGTCACCTCCGACTGTGGGCAGATGCTCGGTACGTCGTTGTGGATCGGGTTTCCGCCATCCCCGGGCTGGTACTGCGGCCCGGCCGGAATGTTGGTCTCCGGGGCGTATCCGTGTTCCAGCGCGGCCGCCGAGACGATCACCTTCATGGTGGAACCGGGCGGCCACGGGCCGCCGCCGTCGCCGACCGCCTTGTTCAGCAGCGGACTGGTCACGTCGTTCGGCCGGTACTTGTCCCACGCGGTCTGCTCGACGTCCGTGTCGTGGTCCGCCAGCGGGCCGGGGTCGAAGGTGGGAGTGGTGGCCATCGCCAGGATCTTGCCGGTCTTCGGGTCCATGGCGACCGCGGCGCCGGCCAGGTGCGAGCTGCGCAACCCCTGCCAGGCAGCGTCCTGGGCCTTCGGGTCGATGGTGGTCAGCACGTTGGCACCCGGCGTGTGCTTACCGGTCACGGTGTCGGAGACGTTCTGTACGAACAGCGCGTCGTCCGTGCCGCCGAGCATGGAGTTCTCGTACCGCTCGAGCCCGCCGTTGCCGTACCGCAGCGAGGCGTAGCCGGTGATTCCCGCGTACTCCTCGCCCTTGGGGTAGATCCGCTGGTAGCGCAGCTCCCCGCCATGGGTGTCCCGGCTGTACGCGATGGCCTGCCGGCCCGCCATGATGCTGCCGCGCTGGATCTCGTACTGCTTGATCTGGTTGCGCCGGTTGTAGCCGCTGTCCCGGTATTTCGCGGCGTCGAACATCTGGACCCAGTTCAGGTTGGCGACCAGGGCCAGCAGCAGCACCATCACCGCGATCGAGACCCGACGTAGGGGCGTGTTCACAGCTTGATCACCTCCGTCGCAGCGCTCTTCAACTGGGTCGGTGGCCCGCTCGGGCCGCTCGGGCCGGACCTGCCCGGAGCTGCAGGCTGCCTCGCCGCGTGCGAGATGCGCATCAGCACCGCTATCAGGATCCAGTTGGCGACCAGCGAGGACCCGCCGTAGGACAGCCACGGCGTGGTCAACCCGGTGAACGGGATCAGACCGGTCACACCACCCACGATGACGAACGTCTGCAAGGCGATGGAGAAGGACAGTCCGCCGGCCAGCAGTTTCCCGAACGGGTCACGCACCATCGTGGCGGTCTTCATGCCCCGGGCGGCGATCAGCAGGTAGAGCATCAGTACGGCGGTGAGCCCGGCGATCCCCAGTTCCTCACCGAGGCCGGCGGTGATCTCGTCGCTGTAGTTGAGCGGTACGAGCGTCGGGTGCCCGGCGCCCGGGCCGGTGCCCAGCAGACCCCCGGCGGACAGGCCGATGTGTGCCTGCAACGCCTGGAAGCCGGCGCCACCCGGATCCTTCAACGGGTCCAGCCACAGGTCGATCCGGGCGTGCAGGTTGGCGAACGGGCTGAGCACGTTGCCCAGTTCGTAGCCGACGAAGGCGCCACCGAAGAACAGCAACAGACCGATGATGAGCCAACTGGTCCGTTCGGTGGCGATGTACATCATCACCACGAAACAGCCGAAGTACATCAGGGAGGTACCGAGGTCCTTCTCGAACACGAGCACCAGCAGGCTGAACACCCAGATGATCAGCACCGGGCCGAGGTCACGGCCGCGGGGGAACTCGATGCCCAGCACCCGCCTGCTGGCCAGCGACAGTACCTCGCGCTTACGGACCAGGTAGTACGCGAAGAAGCTGAGCAGCAGCAGCTTCGCGAACTCGCTCGGCTGGATCGCACCGGCCGGCGTGATGATCCACAGCTTCGCCCCGCCGCTCAGCGAACTGAGACTGGACGGCAGCACCGCCGGGATCGCCATGAAGACCAGACCACCCAGGCCCAGCGTGTACGCGTACCGCGACAGGGTGCGGTGGTCCCGGAGCAGGCCGAGGACCAGGGCCATCGCGACGACGGCCACCACCATCCAGCCGAACTGCTTGATGCCGAGACCGTCGAAGGGCCCCCAGGCACGTCGCTGGGCCAGGGTGTGCTGGTTGGAGATCTCCACCCCGCCGATGGACAGCCGCTGGATGAAGATCACCCCGACACCGTTGAGCAGCGCCGCGCACGGCAGCAGCACTGGGTCCGCGTACGGGGCGAGGAAGCGTACGGCGACGTGGGCGACCAGGTAGAGGATGCCGAGCAGGGCCGGCAGGGTGAGCGCCTTGACACCCACCTGGTCGGTCAGTGCGGACTGTGCCACCACGGAGAGCAGCAGCACCAGGACGAAGGCGAAGGCCAGCAGACCCAGCTCGGTGTTACGTCGGGTCGGCGGTCGCCGGCCGCCCGACGCACCGGGCGGCGGGGCTGGACGAGCAGCAGTCGGGGTGGTCACGGGCGGTGGTTCACCTACTCGGCCGGCAGCCACCGGGATCGGTCGCCGGACTGGAGGACGGACTTGAGCTGGGGCTGGTCGCGCTCGGGGTGCCGCTGGGCGTCCGGGTGGGGTGCAGGGTCGAGCTGGGCTTCCGGGTGGGGTGCGGAGTGCTCGAACCCTTGGGCCGGTGGGACGGACTGGTCGACGGCGTCGGACTGGCCGTCTGACAGAGCGGCAGCATGTTCTGGTTGCCCGGATCGTCCTCGGTCAGCTGGCGCAGGGTGTTGAGCGCCTGGTTGCGGCCGGGGCTCTCGATGCCGTCCTGGACCCGGCCACGGGCAAGCCTGGTCAGTTCCCTGGTCCGCGTCCGGCTCTTCACCTCGACGCTGGACAGGTGCACCCCGAGCAGCTTGCCGGGCACGCCACGGAAGACCGCGACGTAGCCGTCGTCGGTCGCGCCCACGTAGTACTGGGCCCGGGTGTACTGGTAGACGCCGAACCCGGCGCCACCGACCACCGCGAGGGCGACCAGCACGATGAGGGTGTTGCGTACCGGGTGCCGGCGGCGCTGCTCCGGTTCGTTCGGGGCATCCGCGTCCGCCTCGGCCGGTACGTCCGCCGGCCCCTGACTCTGCTGCTGGGCCAGCGCCGCGCGGGCCGCGGGGCTGGTCGGGTCGGCCACCGTCGCCATGCCGCGGTCCTGTGCCGCCGCGCCACCCACGATGGGCTGTTGCTCGGCGTACTGGCCGTCGACCACGTCGGCGATGATCACCGTGACGTTGTCCGGGCCGCCGGCCCGCAGCGCGAGCTGGATCAGCCGGTCCACGCACTGCTGCGGGTCGGGACTGTCGAGCAGGGTGTCGCTGATGGTCTCGTCGCTGACGAAGCCGTGCAGTCCGTCGCTGCACAGCAGGTAGCGGTCACCGGGCCGGGCCTCCCGTACGGAGAACTCCGGTTCAACGTCCTCGCCCTGCAGCGCCCGGGTGATCAGGGACCGCTGCGGGTGGTTGTTCGCCTCCTCCGGCGTGATCCGACCCTCGTCGACCAGCATCTGGACGTACGAGTCGTCCTTGGTGACCTGCACCATCTGCCGGTCGCGGAGGATGTACGCGCGGGAGTCACCGACGTGGATCAGCCCGAACCGGGTGCCGGAGAACAGCATCGCGGTCAGCGTGGTGCCCATCCCCTCCATCTGGGGATTGGCCCGGACCGTGTCGCGTAGCCGCTGGTTGGCGTTGGCGACGGCATTGCGGATGGCGTCGACGAGATCGGCACCCGGGATGTCGTCGTCGAGCGGCGCGAGCGTCGCGATGACGATGTTGCTGGCCACGTCACCGGCGGCCATGCCGCCCATGCCGTCGGCGACGGCGAGCAACCGTGGGCCGGCGAACACCGAGTCCTGGTTGCCGTCACGGATCAGGCCGCGGTCACTGTGCGCCGCATACCGAAGGGTCATCGTCATGAGGCGACCTGCCGGGTGAGCATCGTGGCGTTCCAGGGCGGATCAGCGGTGGCGCAGGGTGGTTGATGGTGGTGCGCATTCATGAGGCGACCTGCCGTTGGCGTGGCGATCGCCAGTGCGTCGGAAGGAACGGGACAGAACGGGACACCGGGAGTCATAATCACGGCCGTAGCTCGAGGGCGGTGCGGCCGATCCTGATCGGTACACCGAGGGGGACAGGAGTTGGTCCGGTGACCTTAGCGCGATCCAGATACGTCCCGTTGGTCGATCCGAGGTCCTCCAGGAACCACTCGCCGTTACGCGGCACTATCCGGGCATGTCGGGTGGACGCGTAGTCGTCGGTCAGTACCAGGGTGGAGTCCTCAGCACGACCCATGGTGATCTGATGATCGGCCAGCGTGATCTGGGTGCCGGCCAGTGAACCCTCGGTCACGATCAACTGTCGTGCGGCCCGGCCGCGTCGCGCGCGCGCCGGGCGCGCCGCATCCTGCGGAGGTTGCACGCCGCGTGGTGCTGCCACCAACTTGCCGCGGGCGCCGGACCAGAGATCACGCCGGATGACCCCGATGACTGCGAACACGAAGATCCACAGCAGGGCGAGAAATCCGAACCGGGCGACGGCCAGGACGATCGAAGGCATCAGCCGTCCACGTGGAAGGTGAGTGAGGTGGTGCCGAACTGGATGACGTCACCGGGCCGTAGTGCAACGGCGGAGATCCGTTGCCCGTTCACCACGGTGCCGTTGGTGGAACCCAGGTCGGTCAGGACGACGCGGGTGCCGTCGTAGTCGAGCCGGGCGTGCCGGCGCGAGATCCCGACGTCGGCGAGTCGGAGCTGGGCCTGCTCGCCACGGCCGATGATGGTGGACCCGATGGCCAGGGTGTACTGCCGGCCGTCGTTGGACAGCATCCGCGCGTTAGGGGTCTGCTGTCCTCCCATCGCCGGCGGACCCGACGTGCTGTACGCCTCCTGCCCGGGCGGCGGGCCGGCGTTGTACGGGTCGTAGCTCTGCTGCTGCGGGGCCGGCTCGGCCTGCTGCCCGCCGGTGTACACCTCGGCGGTGACCCGGAACATGCCGGTGTCCAGTCCCTCGCCGCGCTCGATCTCGACGATCACGTCGCCGTAGACCGTCCACCCCTGTTCGCCGATGAACTCCGCCTGACTCTGCGCGAGCTCCTGGGCCAGCGCCGCGGCGTACGGCGCGAGCCGGCTGTGGTCGTATGGCGAGAGGTCGATGACGTACCGGTTCGGCACCAGCGTGCGGCCGCCGGCAAGGATCGCTTTGTGCGCCTCGGCTTCCCGTTGCATCGCACTGGCGATCTCCACCGGGTGTACGACACCCCTGAAGACCTTGGCAAAGGTGCCCTCTACCAAGTTCTCCAATCGCTTCTCGAAGCGTTGCAGAACGCTCACCGGCTCCTCCTCGGCTTCCGTGACCCCGATGGTATCGGGCCGGCCCACTCCCGTCGGCAGGAGCGTTCCTCCCCCGTGTTAGGCTTTCGCCGCTGACCGAGTGTGTACTATGCCCACTCGGGTCAACGGGTGCGGGGCTGCCAGCTCCGAGCTCCAGCGGGCACTGTATGTTGGTGCTCCCGATGTTGGGCCACTGGGGAAGTGGCGGAATGGCAGACGCGCACGGTTCAGGTCCGTGTGCCCGAAAGGGCGTGAGGGTTCAACTCCCTCCTTCCCCACTCTGAAAGCTGGCTTGTGCTCCGGCACGAGCCAGCTTTGTGTTTCTTCCCGGACGTGTTCTGTCCCGGAAGTCTTTCCAGCAAACGTGGCCCCCAACCAACGGGCGCCGTTCCAGTTGCTACCTGCATCTGTCGGGCACCGGGCCGCAGCTGCCCGACCACCCGGTCGGAGAACCCACCCGGTCCAGAAGTGCTCCGATACCCTGTCGCATTCCGGGAAACAGCCCCGGAATGCGACAGAACGCTGTCGTCAGGCCACTGCTGGCGAGCTCATGATGACAGATTCCGCGCCCCGGTGGGGCACTCGGCCACCGTCGGATCCTTGCGTCGGCGGTGGCTGAGTTGTTGATCACGATGAGCTGAGTGCCCTGGTCAGCCGAGGTCCCGACGCCGGAAGCGGAGCATCCCGACACCGGCCAACAGCACTGCGACGGCCAGCAGTACGACCACGGGAGTGGCGCTGAGGGTGCCGCCGGGCAGCTTCGGTGTGTGTGTGAAGGGAGAGAGATCCATCACTCGCTGATTGAGCCCTAGCAGATCCCCGAACTGGCCGAGCAGCAGGAAGGCCGCAAGGACCCCCCAGCTGACCGTGACGAACCGGGGCAGCAGGCCGAACAGCGTCGTCGCGACGGCACCGACCACCAGCGCCGCGGGCACCTGGACCAGCGCACCGGCCAGTACGCGGGGCAGTTGGCCGGCCACGTCGCCGGTACGCAGGCCGTGCGCCAGTCCGGCGGACAGCCCGATCGACGTCATCAGGGTGATGGTGCCCACGACCAGTACGGCGATGTGCCCGAGCATCCAGCGGGTCCGGGGCACCGGGGTGGCGAGCAGGGCCTCGGCCTGGCCGCCGGACTCCTCGGTACGCAGCCGCAGCGCGGTCTGTACCGCGAAGCCGGCCGCGACCAGGCCGGCGATGCTCATCGTGGCCGCCAGGTACGAGTCGGTCAGGCCCTTTACCCCGCCCAGCTTCGTGAACAGGGTCTTGACCTGCTCACTGTTCCCGGCGAGGTCGTCGACGCTGGAGGCCAAGGTGCCGACCGCGAGGCCGCCGAGGATGAACCCGATGCTCCAGCCGAGCAGCGAGCCCCGGTGCAGTCGCCAGGCGAGCCCGAACGTACTGCGCAGGCCACTGCCGGCGCCGGCCGGTCCCGGGCGGTCCGGGAGCAGCCCGGCACCGAGGTCGCGGCGGGCCACCAGGAGGTAGCCGACGCCGAGCAGCAGCGCGGTCGCGGCCAGCGGCAGTACGAACACCCACCAGTGGGGCTCGGCGGCGAACGACCGGATGGCCAACGTCCAGCCCAGCGGTGAGATCCAGGACAGTGCCCGGCCCGCGCTGTGTTGCCCGGCCGAGTCGCCGACCGACCTGAGCAGGTAGCTCACCGCGAGTACGGCGGCCGCGATGCTGTTCGCCGACCGTGAGCTCACGGTCAGCTGCGCGGTGACCGCGGCGACGGCGGTGAACACCCAGCCGGCCGCGGCCAGCGCGAACCCGAACGCGAAGGCGCCCCGTGCCGGGATGCCGCCGGCGGTGAGTGCCAGTCCGGTCAGTACGGCCAGCAGCAGGTTCGCCACGAGTGAGACCACCGAGGCGGCGGTGAGTGCGGCGTGCCGGCCGACGACCCCGGCACCGATCAGCTCGGACCGGCCGGCCTGTTCGTTGCCGCGGGTGTGTCGGATGACGGTGAAGGTGCTCATCAGGGCCACTGCGGCGGCGCCGAGTGCGCCGAGCTTCCAGGTGGACAGGCCGCCCAGGGTGGCGAGGTCGGCGGAGGGTCCGTACAGCGCGACGGTGGCCGGGTTGGTGCCGGCGCTGGCCGCGAACGCCAGCCGGGACGCGTGGCTGGGGTAGAGGTCGGCGACGCCGGCCACGCTGCCGGCCGCCATCACGGTGAGCGCTCCGAGCCAGACCGGCAGGGTGATCCGGTCCCTCCGGGCGGCGAGTCGGATGAGCGCTCCGGTACCACGTAGCGAGTTCATCGGGCAGCTCCGACCGGCTCTGCGTCGCTGTAGTGGCGCAGGAACAGTTCCTCCAGCGTGGGCGGCTGGCTGACCAGGCTGCGTATCCCGACCGTGGTGAGTCGGCGGAGCAGCCCGTCGAGCTGGTCGGTGTCCACGTCGCAGGTCAGCCGGGTGCCGGTCACGGTCAGTCCGGTGACGCCGGGCAGCTCGGCGATGTCGTCGACCGGGCCGGCGAGTTCGGCGGTGATCGAGGTACGGGTGAGGTGCCGCAGTTCGGTCAGGCTCCCGGTCTGTACGGTCCGGCCGGCGCGGATGATGCTGACCCGGTCGCAGAGTGCCTCGACCTCGGCGAGGATGTGACTGGAGAGCAGTACGGTGCGACCGGCCCGGCGCTCTTCCTGTACGCAGTCCCGGAACACCTCCTCCATCAGCGGGTCGAGGCCGGAGGTGGGTTCGTCGAAGATGAGCAGTTCGGCGTCCGAGGCGAGCGCGGCGACCAGTGCGACCTTCTGCCGGTTGCCCTTGGAGTAGCTGCGGGACTTCTTGCGCGGGTCGAGGTCGAAGCGTTCCAGCAGGTCGGCGCGGCGCTGCGGGTCGAGTCCGCCGCGCAGCCGGCCGAGCAGGTCGATGACCTCGCCGCCGGTCAGGTTGGGCCACAGGGTGACGTCGCCGGGCACGTATGCGAGGCGGCGGTGCAGTTCGGTGGCGTCCCGCCAGGGATCACCGCCGAGCAGGGTGGCGCTGCCGCCGTCGGCGCGCAGCAGTCCGAGCAGGACCCGGATGGTGGTGGACTTGCCGGCGCCGTTGGGCCCCAGGAAGCCGTGTACCTCGCCGGTCTCGACGGTCAGGTCGAGGCCGTCCAGTGCGCGGGTGTGCCCGAAGGACTTCGTCAATTCGGACACGGAGACTGCAGATGTCATATCCACAAGCTACATTAGATTCATAAATTTGTGAAGTTAGTAAAGTGTGTAAACTCCCTGACACCGATTCGGCAGCGAAAGGAGTAGCAGTGAGCAGGTCAGCCAGTCCCCGGGAGGATGAGGCGGAGGTCGCCGCGTTCCGCGAACGGTTCGCCTCCGTGCTGACCGACATCGGCATGCCCCGGATGCCGGCCCGCATCTTCGCGGCGCTCTTCGTCACCGACAGCGGCCGGCTCACCGCCGCCGAACTCGCCGAGACCCTCCAGGTGAGCCCGGCGGCGATCTCCGGAGCGGTGCGGTACCTCGGCCAGCTCAACATGGCCAGCCGGGAACGTGAGCCGGGCAGCCGACGAGACCACTTCCTGGTCCGCGACGACCTCTGGCAGCAGACCATCGCGCGCCGAGACCAGATGCTGGACCGGCTGGAGGACAACCTGCGGGACGGCATCAGGGCGCTCGGTGCCGGCACCCCGGCGGCCACCCGGGCCGCCGAGACCGTCGCCTTCTTCGAGTTCCTGCGCGTCGAGATGCCGAAGGTACTGGCGAAGTGGTACGAGCACCGGGACACGCTCGTACACGACGGCGGGCCCTGACCGGTCGCCCGACACCACGCAGCGCGCGGTGCCGCCGGGGTCAGGACCAGGTCGAGGCGGCCAGGGCGCGCAGCCGGTCCCGGGTGGATTCGTCGCAGAGCGCACCGGCGACACCCGCGTCGAAGGCGAGCCGGCCGCCCGCACCGAGCTTGTCGGCCAACTCGTACTCCAGGCCCAGATCGGTGTTGAACATCGCCGGGTCGTCGGTATTGACCGTGCACCGGGCACCCGCGGCGAGCAGCGCCGGCAGCGGATGCGCGGCCAGATCCGGTACCACCCGGGTGCGCAGGTTCGAGGTCGGGCAGACATCCAGCACGATGCCGTCGGCCACGATCCCGGCCAGCATGCCGGGATCCTCCACTGCCCGGATGCCGTGCCGGAGCCGGTCGGGCCGCAGCAGGTCCAGTACTTCGCGGATGCCGTCCGGCCCGGCGTTCTCGCCGGCGTGCGGCACCACACCCAGGCCGCCGTCCCGGGCGATGTCGAACGCGCGGACATACGGCGCGACCGGCAGGCCGGCCTCGATGCCGCCGATACCGAGGCCCACCACGCCGCGTTCGGCGTACCGCACCGACCAGCGGGCGCACTCCTCGGCCAGGTCGGCCGGGCAGCCACGGTAGAGGTCCGGGGTGAGGCGGACCTCGACCCCGTGACGTTCCCGCGCCTCGACGATGCCGTCGCAGTAGCCCTCGTACATCGCTGCCCAGTCGACGCCCTGCTGCACCCGCTCCGGCGGGGAGAAGATGCCCTCCAGGTAGACCGCGCCGTACGAGGCCGCCTCGGCCGCGTAGTCGACCACGATCTGCCGGAAGTCCACGTCGGTACGCAGGCAGTTCGTGGTCAGCTGCCAGACCTCGATGAAGTGCCGGAAGTCGGTGAACTCGTACAGTTCGCGTAGCCCTTCGACGGTGTCGGCGGGCAGTGTCGTGCCGTTGCGGCGGGCGATGTCCAGCAGCGTGTGCGGGCGGATCGCGCCTTCCAGGTGCACATGCAGCTCGATCTTCGGGTAGCCGTCCGTCGGGTGTCCTGTCTGCTCCACCGACCCATCATCGCCGGTGGCCGCGACCGGCCCTGGCCGGGGCCGGCCGGTCCACAGTGGAACCGGGCGACGATCGTACCCGGTCCGGCCCGACTTGACCTGGAATCCGGCATCTGCGCCGACCATCCCGGGGCGTCGGACGATCATGTACCCGTGACCACGGTGCGGCGCTCGACCGGCGGGAAGGCCGTGACAGATCCTCGCCGCTGGTGGTTGACGCCGGCCCGGTGGTGGCTGGAACTGCTGGTCATCGGCGTCGGGTACGGCCTGTACACACTCGTCCAGCACCACATCAACATGCTGCCCGGCCCGGCGGTACGGCACGCCGCCGGCATTCTCGACCTCGAACATCATCTGGGCCTCGCGGTGGAGCCGGCACTCAACACCGATCTGGTCCGCCATCCCGTACTGGCCGGTCTCGCCAACTACTACTACGTCGGGATGCACGAGGTGGTGACCCCGGCGGTGATCTTCTGGACGTTCCGGTGCCGTCGGCCGGTCTACCCGTACGCCAGGTTCCTGCTGGTCACCCCGACGTTGCTGGGTTTCGTCCTGTACTACCTGGTGCCGGTGGCGCCGCCGCGCCTGGTGCCGGACGCCGGCATGGTCGACACCATGGCCCGGTTCGCCAGCCCGGGCAGTTACTCCGAGGGGCCGATGGTGCACACCGCCGCCCAGTACGCTGCGTTCCCGAGCCTGCACCTGGTCTGGGCGCTGTGGTGCGGCGCGGTGCTCTGCGTGCTGGCCCGCCGCTGGTACGTACGCCTCGCCGCGGTCGGCTACCCGGTCTGTACCGGCCTGGTGGTGCTGGCCACCGCCAACCACTACCTGTTCGACCTGGCCGGAGGGCTGCTGGTGTTCGGCGCCGGTGCTGTCCTGCTCGCCCTGTCGCAGTACCGGGTGGTCCGGGTGCCCGAGACGGAGCCGGCGGTCGCGGGTTGACCGCCGCAGGAGCCGGCCATTGTCGGCTACCGCACACTGCGACACGGCGGGCATGCGACCGTCCGATAGCTAGGCTCGCCATCATGGAACCGCGTCTGAAGCTCGCTGAGCTGAATCCTGACATCTACCGGGCCATGCGGGATCTCAACCGGAAGGTCGAGGAGGCCGGCCTCGACCCGATCCTGTCCGAACTCATCAAACTCCGTGCCTCGCAACTGAACCACTGCGCGTACTGCCTGGACATGCACAGCAAGGATGCTCGCGCGATCGGCGAGACCGAGCAGCGGATCTACGCGTTGAGCGCGTGGCGTGAGACGCCGTTCTTCACCGACCGGGAACGTGCCGCGCTCGCGCTGACCGAGGCGATCACCGTACTGACCGACGGGTTCGTACCCGACGAGGTCTACGCCGCGGCCGCGGAACAGTTCGACGACAAGGAACTGGCGGTGGTGATCTGGGCGGCGGTCACCATCAACGCGTGGAACCGGGTGGCGGTCACGTCGCGGTTGGTCCCGGGCGGGTACACATCGACCCGCACCCCGCGGTGAGTGCCGATCTGGCCGCTGCGGCGGCGGGGTTCCGTGCACTGCACCGGCCCGGCGAGCCGGTGGTGCTGCCGAACGCCTGGGACGTGGCCAGCGCCCGGATCGTCGCCGCTGCCGGCTTCCCGGCCATCGCGACCAGCAGCATCGCGGTCGCGGAGTCGCTCGGCTTCGCCGACGGCGGTACCGCACCTGCTGCGGAGATGTTCGCTGTCGCCGCGCGGATCGCCACTGCGGTCCCGCTGCCGGTGACGGTCGACGCCGAGGACGGGTACCAGCTCGCGCCCGGCGACCTGGTCGCACAGTTGGTGTCGGCCGGTGCGGTCGGGTGCAACCTGGAGGACTCCACCGGAGGCGTACTGTCCGATGTGGACACACACGCTGCCCGGTTGACCGAGGTACGGGCCGCCGCCACCCGGGCCGGGATTCCGCTGGTGATCAACGCCCGGGTGGACGTCTTCATCCGGCACCGGGACCGGCCGGAGAGCGCTCTGATCGACGATGCGGTACTGCGCGCCAACCGTTATCTCGCCGCTGGTGCGGACTGTGCGTACCCGATCCTGTGCCGCGAGGAGGAGACGATGGCGCGGCTCGTCGAGCGCATCGACGGTCCGGTCAACCTGCACTGGAGTGCGTCCGGGCCGCCGCTGGCCCGGCTCGCGGAGCTGGGCGTGGCGCGGGTGTCCGCCGGAGGTGCGGTGTGGCAGGCGGCTCTCGCCGGCGCCCGGGCGGTGGTGGCGGAAATGTCGTGACCCGCCGGTCACCGGGTAATCGTCGGGTGACTCGCAGCTTCGTCCCAGGTTGGGTGGCTAATGTCGGCAATGCGGAGCGCAACCGCCGATGGGGGCGGGGCCCGAGGTTCGGCTTCATGTCAGCCTCGGGCCGCACTCCGTCCAACCGCTGAGGTGACTCAGGACGACGGGCGGGTCGGCGGCCGGGTGTAGAGCAGTTCCATCACCGCGCGGGCCGCCTCCAGCCACCGGTCCAGCCATCCCTCCGGAAGCGCGCTGTCGCGTTCCGGAAGTTCGATGAGCAGGCCCTGCACCAGCGGATGTTCCGCGATGTCCGGGTCGCTGACGGCGCGGGCCGTCATCTCCTCGACCGTGCCCTGGGGTTCGCTCGGCTGCGGCGCCGCCCGGTGTGCCGCTCCGTTGAGCGGTACGGCGTCCCGGCCCGCCCCGGCGATGGTGGCGCGGAAGGGGAGGGCTTCGGACCCGGAGTTGTCGCGCCCGACGTTGTCCGGTACGAGATCCATTCCGACAGAGTGCCCTGTCCGTGCCCGACCGGATTCAGCGGGGGTGTCCCGGTGCGTCGCGCCGGATATGGCGGAGTCTGCCCTGTCGGTATAGCGTATGTGGTATGGGCGAGGGGCAGGACGACGAGCTTCCGGTGTTCCCCGGATTCCGGCAGATGGCCGAGCGGCGCCGCGACCTGCTCGCCGGCCTGATCGCCGAACGACGCTCCGCCGGGCTCTCCCAGACCGAGATCGCCAGCCGGATGGGCACCTCGCAGTCCGCGGTGGCCCGCCTGGAGACCGGCGGTGTGGATGTTCGGCTCTCCACCCTGCAGCGCTATGCGGATGCCGTAGACCGGCGGCTGGAACTGCGGCTGGGCGGCCCCGACGAGGAGGCGACACGATGACGGCAGGAGTTCAGCGGTACGGACTCAGCTGGCCGGGCTCCACCCCTGAATGGCTGCCGCCGGGTCGCCCGCACGGCGCGCCCGGATCCCGGCCCGGCATGCCCGACCGGCCGCGTCGACCCGAAGCGCCGACCGGTACCCCCGATCAGGGCGTCGCGCCCTGGCTGGAACAGCGCATGTTCGAGCAGCAGGTGGTGGCGGTGTCCGGCCCGGTCACCGCCGCGCTGTCCAGTCGGATCGGTGCCCAGCTGATGACCCTCGATGCACTCAGCACGCCGCGGACCGGATCGATCCGGCTGCAGGTCTCCAGCGCCGACGGTGACCTGAGCGCCGCCTTCGCGCTGATCGACGTACTCGACCTGATGCGCACTCCGGTGCAGGCCACCGCGATCGGTACGGTGGGGGGCGCCGCACTGGGCATCTACGCGGCCGCGTCTGAGCGCCTCGCGTACCCGCATGCCAGGTTCCGGCTGACCGAGCCGAGGGTCGACGAGATGGCCGGCACCGCCGACGAGGTGGCCCACGCCGCCGGTGCGCACCTCCGGCTGCTCGACGATCTCATCGTCCGCCTCGCCACGGTCTCCGGACACACCCGCGCGGAGATCGAACGGGACCTGTCCAGCCGTCGCGAGCTGTCCGCCCCCGAGGCTGTCGAGTACGGCCTGGTGCATCGTACGGTCGGCAGGTGAGAAGCGGCGGGAACCCGATCGTGAGGGCCGCCGTGACCTGCGCCATCGATGCAGGGCAATAATCGACCCATGCGGTTGTCCGCCCGGGTCGATTACGCGCTACGTGCCGCTGCCGAGCTTGCCGTCGCCGCCGAAGGCCCGGTCACGTCGGAGCAGCTGGCACGCGCGCAGGACATTCCACCCAAGTTCCTGGAGCACATTCTCAACCAGCTGCGCCGGTCCGGCCTGGTGCGCAGCCAACGCGGCCCGATCGGCGGCTACTGGCTCGGCCGGGCTGCCGAGGAGATCTCCCTCGCCGACATCATCCGTGCCGTCGACGGGCCGTTGCTGGGCGTACGCGGTGAACGCCCGGAGCGGATCGGCTACACCGGCGCGGCCCGACCGCTCCAGGAGGTGTGGATCGCACTACGGGCAAGTGAGCGTTCCATCCTGGAATCGGTCAGCCTGGCCGATGTGGCGTCCGGCACGCTACCGCCGGTGGTACGGGCGCTGACCGAGGACGAACGTGCGTGGACCACCATCGGGCAGCAGCCCTGAACCCGACATGCCGGTCCGGGCCGCCGGTCGGCGGTCCGGGCCGGGGACACCGGTCCGGACCACCGACCGGGTAGCCGATCAGGCGTGCCGACGACCGGTGATCGCGGCGACCGCCGCGATACCGATGACGGCCAGCACCACCTGGATCGCGTGCTTGATCCAGTCGATGCCATGGGTTGCGCCGACGCCCAGGGCCTGGGCGATCAGCCCACCGACGAACGCGGCGACGATACCGACACCGATCATCGCCCACCAGGGGATGTTCTGCCGTCCCGGCAGAATCAGCCTGGCGATCACCCCTAGGACGAGCCCGGCGATGACCGCCCACACGATTGTTCCGATCATGGATCCTCCTGTCTTCGGGCGGTATGTACCCAGCATCGCCGTCGACCATGCGTGATGGAGGTGAAACGCTCAGATGTCCCAGTTGCGGTAGCTGGCACCCGTCCGGCCCCCGGCGAACCGCTGTCGTCGGCCGGCGGTACCGGGGACCTGTCCGGCCGCCCTGACAGAATGCCGGGATGATCAAGCTGACCAGAGGCTCCACGCACCAGCGCGTCGCGGCGTACGGGATCTGTGTGCGCGACTCGTCGGTACTGCTGGCCCGCTACATCGGAGGTGACCGTCCACGCTGGACGTTGCCCGGCGGTGGGATAGACCACGGTGAGGACCCGTACGACGCGGTGCTGCGGGAGCTGACCGAGGAGACCGGCTACACCGGCCGGGTCGACCGACTGCTGGGCGTGCACTCCTGGCACGACCCGCAGCGCGGTGGTCGCGACTACCACGGTCTGCGGATCATCTATCTGGTGGACATCGTCGGCGGTGACCTGCGCGACGAGGTGGGCGGCACCACCGACCGCGCCGAGTGGTTCGCACTCGACGCGGTCGCCGACCTGGAGCGGGTGGCGCTGGTCGACTACGGGCTGGACCTGTACACCGACCGGCCGGCGGACGGGCATCCGCCACGGGAGCGGTACGACACCTGAGCGCGCCGCGCCGTCACCCGATCGGCCAGGTGTGCACCGGGGTGCCTTCCCGCATGTGTTCGCAGTACCGGTTGAGCATCGCGTGCAGCGCCGGGCCCCGGTCGAGCTGCTGGTCGTCCTGCAGCTTGCTGACCGTCTCGGCCTGCCACTGCGCGCCGTTGAGGCCGGTGGTGCAGCGACCTTCGATGATGCCGAGCAGCCGGTCGCGTACCGCCGGATCGACGCCGAACCGGTCGAGCCCGTCGTACGCCGCGGGTAGCAGGTGCCGTAGCACCAGGTCGGGCGCGGACAGTTCCCCGATCCCGGGCCAGTAGAGCCTGGCCTCGATGCCGTCCCGCGCGGCGGTGTGGAAGTTCTCCTCGGCCGCGCTGAAGGTCATCTGTGTCCAGATCGGACGGTCCTGCTCGCCCAGTGCCCGTACCAGGCCGTAGAAGAGAGCGGCGTTGGCGATCATGTCGACCACGGTCGGGCCGGAGGGGAGTACCCGGTTCTCCACCCGCAGGTGCGGGCGGCCGTTCATGATGTCGTACACCGGTCGGTTCCAGCGGTAGACGGTGCCGTTGTGCAGCCGCAGCTCGCCGAGTTGCGGCACGCCGCCGGAGCGCAGTACCTCCTTGGGGTCCTCCTCGTCGAGGATCGGCAGCAGCGGCGGGAAGTAGCGGACGTTCTCCTCGAACAGGTCGAAGATCGAGGTGATCCAGCGTTCCCCGAACCAGACCCGGGGCCGTACGCCCTGCGCCTTCAGTTCCTCCGGCCGGGTGTCGGTGGCCTGTTCGAACAGCGCGATCCGGGTCTCCGCCCACAGCTCCTTGCCGAACAGGTAGGGGGAGTTGGCGCCGAGCGCGCACTGGACCCCGGCGATGGCCTGGGCGGCGTTCCAGTAGTTGGGGAACGTGTCAGGCGACACCTGCAGGTGGAACTGGAGGCTGGTGCACGCGGCCTCGGGCACGATCGACTCGGTGTAGGTGGCGAGCCGTTCCATCCCCCGGATGTTGATGGCCAGGTCTTCACCGCGGGCGGCGATGATCTGCTGGTTGAGTTCCCGGTAGCGCGCGTTTCCGGAGAGTGCCTCCGGCCCGGTCTGTTCCTGCCGCAGGGTCGGCAGGGTGCCGATGAGGCACAGGTGGGACTCGACCTCGTTCGCGGCGTCCTCGGCGCGGGCCAGCCGACCGCGCAGGTCGCGCTCGTAGCTGCCGAACCCGTCGCCGGCGATGAGCCGGGGCTCGATGTTCAGTTCCATGTTGAACTGCCCGAGCTCGGGTTGGAGGAGCGGATCGGCGACCCGTTCCAGCACTTCGGCGTTGCGCATCGACGGGGCGGCCTTCTCGTCGATGAGGCTGAGTTCCACCTCCAGCCCGGTGAGCGGCCGGTCGGCGTCGAAGCTGAAGTCGTTGAGCATCAGTGCGAAGACATCGAGGCAGCTCCGCACCTTCTCCCGGTACCGTTGCCGGTCCTCCGGGGTGAACCTGCGCGCGTTGACCTGCTTACCCATCGGTCCTCCCGCGTCGCCCGATGTGACGAACACTAAACGTATATGCGACGGAGACGGAGGGCTAGTGTTCGTCGGGCTTCTGTCAGTGATCTACTGCGCAGTAACCGACGGTTCCACCTCGCCCCGTGGTCGCTGCCCGGTCCGGCGCCGGACGGGCAGAACCGTCGGGATGCCGGTTCCCGCCGTCCGCGTACCGCACGGAAGTGCGTCGACCCGGCACCGTGCCGACGTTGTCGATGATGCAGGGCGGTGCCCCGTCGCGCCACTTGACCGGCCGACCACGGCCCTCGCACACGCCGGCGGCGCCCACCGTCGTGGACGCCGCCGTGGTGGGGTGCCCGTCGGGATCTCGCGGGAGCACCGGCGGAAGATCTATGCGCGGACCGCCTCGCCCTCGATCTCGATCTTGACCTGGCGGCCGATCATCACCCCGCCGGTCTCCATGGCCTGGTTGTAGGTGAGGCCGAAGTCGTCGCGGTTGATCTCGGCGTGCGCGGTGAAGCCGAAAACCTGCTGGCCGTACGGGCTGACCGCGACGCCCTCGATCTCGACCCGGAGATCGACGGGGCGGGTGACGCCCTTGAGGGTCAGTTCGCCGGAGACGGTGAAGGTGTCGCCATGCTGCTGGGTCACCCCGGTGCTGCGGTATGTCATGGTGGGGAACTGCTCGACGCTGAAGAAGTCGCCGGTGCGGAGGTGGTTGTCCCGGGCTTCCTGCCCGGTCTGCACACTTCCGGTCTGGATCGTTGCGTTCACTGATGATTCCAGGGGCTGTTCGCCGATTGTGATCTCGCCGGTGAACTCGCCAAAATTGCCCCGGACCTTGCTCACCATCATGTGCTTGACGATGAATCCGACCCTGGTGTGCGCGATGTCCAGGTGGTAGGTGCCCGCTTCGGGGATCTGGATCCCGTTCCAGTCGCGTACGGCGATCGTGGTCTCGCTCATGGGGTCTCCTCTATCGGGGTCGAGCTCTTGTTTGCGTGAACAACAATCTACTCCGCAAATATTTCGCGCGTCAACTACCTGCTAGGATGGACGGCATGACGAGTGATGTGTTCGCAGACCCTCGCATCACCGCGATGGGCCTGCTCAGCGAGGCGCACACAGGCATCCTCGATCGCCTCACCCCGCTGCTCACCGAGCACAAGGTGTCCCTCGCGGAGTTCGACGTGCTGATCCGACTTGGTCGCTCCCCGGACAGTCGCCTGCGGATGAGTGACCTTGCGGCCCAGACCATCCTGTCCACCAGCGGTGTGACCCGCGTGGTGGACCGGCTGGAACGCGACGGACTGGTGACCAGGCAGGCCTGCCCCAGCGACCGCCGCGGATCGTACGCAGCACTCACCGAAGACGGTGCGGCCAGGCTCGCCGGGATGCTGCCGGAGCACCACGCGATCGTGGAACGCTGGTTCACCGGACTGCTCAGCCCCGAACAGCTCGACCAGTTCCTCGGTGCGTTGCGCATCATCCGCGACGCGGTCCGGCCAGGTTCCACCGCCGGTGCGGAAACCGCGCTGGAAGAGACCTGCCTCAACCGCCCGGGCTGACCGGCCGACCGCAGACGGTCAGGCGGAACTGTCGGCTCTCGCGCCGGCACCGGTGTCGGCGCGCGCCGCGGCGGCGTCCCGGGACCAGACCCGGACCACGTCGCGTACCGACAGGACCCCGATGACGTCGTCGTCCTCGATCACGACGAGATGGCGGAAGCCGCCACGGATCATGGCCTCGGCGGCGCTGGTCAGGGTCCAATCCGGGCCGGCGAAGACCAGGTCGCTGGTGTGATGGGACCCGGCCCGGGCGACGTCCGGGTCGAGCCCCGCGCCGATCGCGCGCAGGACGTCCCGCTCGGTCAGGATGCCCAGACCGTACGACTCGGGATCGATCACCACCGCAGCGCCCACACCGCGCTGGGACATCAGTGCGGCGGCCTGCCGAAGGGTATGACCAGGGCCGATGGAGACGATCGACGTACTCATGGCTTCGCGTACCTGCATGGCACCTCACCCCCAGGCTCCCACGGTACGCACATCCTCCCGCTAAGTGGCTGGAATCACAAAGATTTGCCGATCGCCGATGGCTGACGATGACGACTGGTATCGGCCGGTTAGCTCCCGTTCCGTACCGTCACCACCGGTCCGGAGTGTTACGGCACGCTCAGCCGCTTGCGCGGCGGCCGGCTGGTTACGAGGCGACGATGCGCGTGACACGGCTGGATATAGAGTTGGCCTCCGAGCGAGCGATGACAGAGCGTTGAGAGGAGTGCGGGACGTGTCCGTGAACGTCGTGATCCTGGCTGCGGGAATGGGAACCCGGCTGGGTCGACCGCATCCCAAACCGCTGACACCGTTGGCCGACGGCCGCAGCATCCAGCGGCAGCAGCTGGACCACATCGAGGCCGCGTTCGGCGGCACGGCCCACATCTCGGTGGTGGTCGGGTTCAAGAAGGACCTGATCATGGAGGAGTCCGGCGGCCGCGCCAGCTTCGTCTACAACGACGAGTACGACCAGACCAACACGTCGAAGAGCCTGCTGAAGGCGCTCCGGCTCTCCCCGCCCGGCGGCGTGCTGTGGCTCAACGGGGATGTGGTCTTCGTGCCGGGGCTGCTGGACTCGTTGCGGCCGGCCATCGAGCAGGACCGCAACTTCGTCGCCGTGAACACCGAGAGTGTGGCCGACGAAGAGGTCAAGTACACCGTCGATGACGAGGGCTACATCGCCGAACTGTCCAAGAAGGTCGTCGGCGGCCTCGGCGAGGCGGTCGGCATCAACTACATCTCCGACGCCGACAAGGCGACGCTGATCGAACACCTCGACCTGGTTGACGACCAGGAATACTTCGAGGGCGGCATCGAGGGCGCGATCCGTAGCGCCGGGCTCAAGGTCTCGGCCATCGACATCTCCGCGTACGGCTGCGTCGAGGTCGACTTCGAGCCGGACCTGAGCCGCGCCAACGAACTCGACTCGGCCCAACCGCAGAAGGGCTGAGTTGTGACGGTGGCCACGCCGACCGGTGCGCGGCCGTCGGCCGCCGACTTCAACGCCGCCCAGCGCCCCGCCGGGCTGTTCACCGCGCTGATCAGCCAGCGTGTCGGCTCCTACCTGGCGCTCGCCGCGCAACGGGCCGGCCTGCCACCGACCGCGCTGACCGCGGCCAACCTGGTGCTCGGGCTGGCCGCGTCGGTCGCGGTCATCCTCACCGCCGGACCGGTCGCGGCCGGCCGGATGCCCGCCTGGCTGATCGGTGTGCTGGCATTCCTGGCCTGGCAGCTCGCGTACGGCCTGGACTGTGCCGACGGACAGTTGGCCCGGGTCACCGGCACCGGCAGCGCGGCCGGCGCGAGGGTCGACGTACTGGCCGACGTGGCGTTGCAGATCTCGCTGGTCGCCGCCGTCGGTGCGGTCGCCGTCGCGCAGCGGCCGGACACCCCGGCCTGGCTGGTGGCGGCGTTCGCGTCGTCATGGATGGTCAACATGGTCACCTCGGTGATGGCCAAGGAGGGCACCAACGCCAGCCTGGTCAGCTCGTCCTCGCTGCCGGTACGGCTGGTCAAGCTGATCCGTGACTACGGCGCGATGGTCACCCTGATCGGGCTCGTACTGGCGTTGTGGCCGGCCGGCACGATCTGGCTGATGGTCCTGTTCACCGCGGTCAACTGCCTGTTCCTGCTGGTCAGCATCGCCACCGCGGCCCGGGACAGCCTGCGCCCCCCGACCGGTCGGTGACCAGCCTGCGCCGGCGGACCCTCGCCGGGCTCGGTGACCAGGGCCTGGTCGCCGTCACCACCGCCGGTACCGGCCTGCTCGGCACCGCGGTACTACGCCCGGTCGACGCCGGCGTGATGCTCTACACGATCCAGATCCTGGTGTTCGTCCAGGGCGTCGGCCGGGCGTTCGTCGGCGACGTGATGCTCGCGCACGTACCGAGGTTCAGCGATCCGGCGCAGCGGCGCCGGCAGTTCGGCAACGCGCACGCCACCACCCTGGTACTGGCCCTGCTGGCCGCCGTGGTGCTCGGGGTGACCTGGTGGGTCGGACCGCGGGCGTACGTCGCCGACCTGATCTGGGGTGTGCCGTTCCTGCCGTCGATCCTGCTGCAGGACCTGGCCCGCTACACCTACCAGACGCAGGGCCGGCAACCGCAGGCGCTGGTCATCGACATCTGCTGGGTGTCGGTACAGGCGCTGAGCCTGGCGCTGGTGCTCGGCACCGGGCACGCCGCCGGCGGTCCACTCGTGGCCTGCTGGGGGGTCGGCGCCACCGTCGGCGCCGCGGTCTTCTACGCCCGTACCCGGATCAACCCGCTCGCCGGGCGGCCGGCGCGCTGGCTGCGCGACACCCGGCACCTGCTCGGCTGGTTCACCGCGACCGGTCTGCTCGCTCAGCTGACCACCCTGCTGATCGGCACCCTCGTGCAGGGCATCCTGACCCGCGCGGCGTACTCCGGGCTGCGCCTGGTGCAGACCCTCGTGCTGCAACCCGCGCAGAGTTTCGCGATGGCGCTCAACGGGCTGCTGGTACCGCGGGCGGCCGAACTCGCCGGGGCCGGCGACGCGGCCGGGCTGCGCCGGCAGACCCGTACCGTCCTGCTGGTCGATGCCCTGATCGGGGTCTGCATCATGGCGGTGGCGGTACCGCTGGCCGGTCCGGTGCTCGGCTGGTACCACGGCGGGGCGTACGTGTCGGTCGCGGCGATCGCGCTGCCGGTGTCGTTGCAGGCGCTGGTGTACCTGCTGCAGATTCCGTTCACCGTGGCGATCCGCGGCATGCACCGGGCCCGGCTGCTGTTCGCGCAGTACGTGGCGTTCTCCGCGAGCAGCCTGACCGGCCTGGTACTCGGCGCCCGCGCCGGCCAGCTGACCGGCGCGGCCTGGGGGCTTGCGGCCGGCGCATCACTCGGCACGCTGCTGCAGGCGGCGATGTTCCTGGCCGCGTACCGGCGGCTGGTGACCCGTGGCCCGGAGGGCACCCCGGACCGCGCCGAGGCGGTCGAGGAGCCGACCGGGTGACGGTCAGCGTGTGATCGTGAGCCGACCGGGTGACGGTCGGCGTGTGATCGTGGGCCGACCGGGTGACGGTCGGCGTGTGATCGTGGAGCGGACCGGCGTCAGCCGGTGACCGCGCGGGCGTCGGCGGCCAGTTCCTCGTACACCGCGATCAGCCGGTGCAGCAGCAGATCCGGGGTGAACACCGACTCGTACCGCTGTCGGGCGGCCGCACTGAGCCCGGCAGCCTGCGCCCGGGCCGGTTCCAACGCCTCCGCCAGTGCACCCGCCTCGGGGGGCACCACCCAGCCGGGCGGGGTGACGGCCGGGTCGTGGTCCGGATCGACGCCGAGCAGGTACGGGGTGCCGCCCACCGCAGTGCCCAGTACGGGCCGGCCGCTGGCGAACGCCTCCAGGATCACCGTGGGCAGCGCGTCGGCGTACGTCGAGGGCACCACCACCACGGCGGACGACTGTACCGCGGCCAGCGCCGCGTCGTGGTCCAGCAGACCGAGGTAGACCACGTCGGCCCGGGCTGCGGCGACCGCCTGAACCTGCTCGCGCAGTGGACCGTCGCCGACGATCCGCAGGGTGCCGAGCGCGCCGTCGGGATGCCGCTGCCAGGCGTCCAACAGCAGCCCTACACCCTTCGCGTCGACCAGCCGGCCGAGGAACAGGAAACCGTCGCCCTGTTCGTCGTGCCGACCCGGGTCGGGTACGCCGTTGGGCTTGACGGTGATCTGCTCGTCGGTGATGCCGAACGAGGTGAGATGCGTGGCCAGATGCGGGGCCAGCGCGATGAACCGGTCGACGGTGCGCCAGGTGGACCGGTGTACGGCCAGGGTGGTCGCCATCACCACGCTCTGCGCGCGTGAGCCGCGGTAGCAGGAGTGCTGCACCGCCGGGTACGGGAACGGCTTGCCCAGGCAGTCGTGGCAGGGCCGGCCGTCCCGGAAGTACGTCGAGTCGGCGCACACGTGCCGATAGTTGTGCACGGTCTGAACCACGGGCACGCCGTGCCGGTGCGCGGTGCGTACGACCCACGGTGACAGCAGCGGGTACGGATTGTGCAGGTGCAGCACGTCCGGTCGTTCCCGCCGGATCAGCTCGGTGAGTTCCCGCTGCGCGTCGCGGGCGTAGACCGGTGCGGCCGGCAGCAGCGCCTTGCGGGTCAGCGGCAGGTCGCCGATGTCGTCGGAACTGCGCAGCAGCGGCAGTACGTCGACGCCGGCCGCGGCGAGCAGCCGCGACTCCGACTCGACGATCTGGTTCTCCCCGGACGGTTGCGCGGAGGAGTACAGGTTGTGCGCGATGACAACCTTCATCCGACTTGTCCTCCGTACTTCCCGGCCGTGCTGAGCATCGCCCAGCCTAGTGGCGGTGGTCCGGGCGCCGGTCGGCACGCCACCGGTTTGCCGCGATGCATGGACGTCACGGCCCCGACCTGCTGAACTAGGGGCATGCCGGAGTTACCGGAGGTTACGGCGCTGGCTGCGTACCTGACGGAACGGGCGGCGGGCCACCAGGTGGACCGCGCCGACGTGGCCGCGTTCAACGCCCTGAAGACCTACGACCCGCCGCTGTCCGACCTGGTGGGTCGCACGCTGACCGGCGCCGGCCGGTACGGCAAGTTCCTGGACGTACGGTTCGCCGGCGAGCCGGAACTGCACCTGGTGGTGCACCTCTCCCGGGCCGGTTGGCTGCACTACCGTGACTCGCTGCCGACCGTACCGCCACGCCCCGGTAAGGGACCGATCGCGGTACGGCTGCGTCTCGACGACGGTTCCGGTTTCGACCTGACCGAGGCCGGTACGCAGAAGCGACTGGCCGCGTACTTGGTGACCGATCCGTTACAGGTTCCCGGTATCGTCCGGCTCGGACCCGATCCGCTGGGGCTGTCCCGTGACGAGTTCGCCGACCGGCTCGCCGGGCGGCGCCAACAGATCAAGGGGCTGCTGATCGACCAGTCCGTACTGGCCGGCATCGGCAACGCGTACTCGGACGAGATCCTGCACGCAGCACGGATGTCGCCGTTCGCCCGTGCCGACCGATTCGATGACGATCAGGTGGATCTGTTGTATCAGGCAGTGCATTCGGTACTCGGCGATGCGGTACGGCGGGCGGTGGGCCAGCGTGCGGCGACGCTGAAGGCCGAGAAACGGTCCGGACTGGCGGTACACGGGCGGGCCGGGCTTCCCTGCCCGGTTTGCGGTGATACTGTCCGGACGGTGTCGTTCAGCGACTCCAGCCTTCAGTACTGTCCGACCTGCCAGACATCCGGCCGGCCGCTCGCTGATCGTCGGATGTCGCGACTGCTGAAATGATCGGTCGGCCGAGTCCGCCGGTCAGGCGAGGTGGCAGGGGAATGGGTCAACAGCGCAGAGTCTGCGGGGCAGGTCCGGGGTACGCGGCCGTGCTCAAGGGGCGACGCTCCGGTGCGTCACCGCGTGGCAGACTGAGGACGCCGGATATGACGGCGCGTGCTGCGCGGGAGGGCACACTGAGGTGACCACGAGCCTCGAACGTCCGGACACCACGTCGGACCGGGTCAGCGCGGGCAGTCCGGATGGTGAACTGCCACGCTCGACCAAGGAGCCCAACCTGCCGGAGCGCAACAACGGCATCACCCGATCCCCCTGGCTGCGGGAACGGGTCCGTCGCCACGTCACCTGGGACCGCTGGTACGCCAGCGGTCTTGCCGCGGCCGAACTCGTCTGTACCTCCCTCGCCGGCGTCACCGCCATCGTGGGTCAGCCGCTGTCCAACCACCCGTGGGCCGGTTTCGGCCATGGGCACAACCCGATCTCCATGTGGTTGTGGGGGTGCCTCTTCCTACCGTTGGGCTGGACGGTGGTGCTGTGGGGCAGCCGTGCGTACGAGCGCCGCTACCTCGGGATCGGCACCGAGGAGTTCAAGCGGGTGTTCCGGGCCGCGCTGATCATGCTGGCCGTGGTGTCGTTCGTACTGCTCGCGTTCAAGGGACAACTGTCCCGGCTGTCGGTGGCGACCGCGTTGAGCATGGCGCTCGTCTACATCCTGCTGGCCCGGGTGATGGCCCGGATGATCGTCTACCTGATCCGCCGCCGCGGTGGCGCTTCGCAGCAGTTGCTGCTGGTCGGCACGCTGCCGGAGGCCCTGGAGGTCCATGCGGCGATCACCCGCAACCCCAATGCCGGCCTGGTTCCGATCGGTATCTACCTCACCGAGGGGCGCTCCGGTGCCCGCGGTGTCGAGGGCCCCGTCCCGTTGTACGCCGGGCGCGACATGCTCGACGTCGTACGGGAGATCGGCGCGGACACCATCGCGGTGTGCGGTACCGCCCGGGACGAGCAGGGCGGTCTGCGCCGGCTGGCCTGGCAGCTGGAGGGCACCGGTATCGACCTGGTGGTCGCCCCGCAGCTGACCGACATCGCCGGCCCCCGGGTACACATCCGACCGGTCGAGGGCCTGCCCCTGCTGCACGTCGAAGAACCGACGATCTCGGGTATCGGCTGGGTCGCCAAGAATCTGCTGGACCGTATCGCGGCCGCGCTCGGCCTGCTGGTGCTCTCCCCGCTGTTCATCGTGCTGGCTGCGGCGATCAAGATCTCCGACCCGGGGCCGATCTTCTTCCGGCAGCCGCGGGTCGGGCGCGAGGGCGACCAGTTCCATGTCTGGAAGTTCCGCACCATGTACACCGACGCGGAGGAGCGGCTGGCGCTGCTGGCCGACCAGAACGAGACCGACGGGCTGCTGTTCAAGATCCGTAACGATCCGCGGGTCATCCCGATCGGTCGGTTCCTGCGGCGCGCGTCGCTGGACGAACTGCCCCAGCTGATCAACGTACTGAAGGGCGAGATGTCGCTGGTCGGGCCGCGACCGCTGCCCGCGGAGGACGGCGACTTCCTCGGCGACGTACGCCGCCGGCTGTTGGTCCGGCCGGGCATCACCGGGCTGTGGCAGGTGTCCGGTCGCTCGGACCTGTCCTGGGACGACGCGGTACGACTCGACCTGTACTACGTGGACAACTGGTCGCTCACCTTCGACCTGTTGATCCTGTGGCGCACGTTGGGCGTGGTGTTCGCGCGCCGCGGCGCGTACTAGAACTGGCCGGGCGTTGCCGCGGCAGAATGGCCGTGTGACGGAACCAGGCGCGGAGATCCACGGCGAGCACCCGTTCGCAACCCCGGCGAGGGACCGGGACGCGGCGCGCCGGTTCCGCGGCCGGCTGGCCGCACCGGTCACGTTGTGGGCCGCGGGGGCCGGCCGGCAGCGCGCCGGGCTCACGATGGCCTCCACGATGGTCGTGGACGGTGACCCGGTACGGGTGCTGGGCCTGATCGACCCGGACAGCGACCTGTTCGACGCGATCGAGCGGACCGGCCGCTTCACCGTGTCGTTGCTGTCCTTCGGTCAACAGCGACTGGCCGAGCAGTTCGCCGGCCTGATGCCGGCACCCGGCGGTCTGTTCGCCCAGGACGAATGGGCGGACACGGACTGGGGGCCGGTGCTGACCGCCACCTCCGGTTGGCTGTGCTGTCGCCGGGATGCGGCGGTACCGATGGGCTGGAGCAGCCGGATCGAGGGCACCGTCGAGCAGGTGACGGTGACCGCCGACGAGCCGGCCCTGGTGCACCGGCGTGGCCGGTACCACCGGATCGACCCGGCCTGAGCCGTCGTCGGGCCGGCCGCCGCGCCCGGGACGGGACCGTCGGTGCCCGATGACAGGACTTTGGTCCCTGCCGGACCGTTCCACAGACCGCTAGATTCGGCAGTGCCCACAGGGGGGCGTCCCGTACGACGAACTGACGGATGGGACGTGTGGGTAGTGCGGTCGTCGGCAGGCGATCGGGTGAGTGGCGTTCACGTAACGGTCCCGGTCCCTGCCGACACGTACGGTGCCCTTCCCCACTCTCAACTCCGGCGGATCGCCCGGTCATTCCGGATGTCCGGGCTCTCCGGCACCTGTTCCGCCCGGTGTGTCGACGTGGCGATATCGGCGGCTCGACCCGCGCCCTTACTCTGGAGCCCATGGCGCCTTCGACCGATCCGAGTTCCCGTGGCACTGCGCGGGTGCGTACCGGTTCCACCCCCGGCCGCGAGGGACTCTCGCGGGGCACAGTGCCACGCAGCTACCTGGGTGGCCGGGAACGAGACAGCGGTGGTCCGGGCGGTCCACGTGGACCACGCCCACCGGGCGGTGGGGGCGGCGGCGGTGGCGGCGGCCAGTACGGCGGTGGCCGGGGCCGGCGGCCGAACTGGCGGCGGATCGGTCTGGTCTCGCTCCTGGTGATCGTGCTGGTGGCGGGTTGCGGTGCGCTCGGCATGTGGGCGTACGCGAAGTCGCTGGACGGAAACCTGAACCGGACCGACGCCTTCGCCGGACTCACCGGTGGCCGTCCGGGCAAGAAGGTGGACGGTGCGCAGAACATCCTGATGCTCGGCAGCGACTCGCGTGATCCGAAATCCAACTCCGGTTGGCGCCCGGACACGATCATGCTGTTGCACGTGGATGCGGACCACAACCACGCATATCTGATCTCCATCCCGCGTGACACGTACGTCTTCGTCCCGCAGATGGCCGGCGCGGACAACGGCAACACCAACGCCAAGATCAACGCCGCGTTCGCCTGGGGCGGCACCCCGCTGATGGTCAAGACCGTCGAGGGTTTCACCGGCGTACGGATCGACCACGTCGCGATCATGAACTTCGAGGGATTCAAGTCGGTCACCGACGCGTTGGGCGGCGTGCGCATGTACGTCGACCAGACGATCACCTCGATCCACCCGCCGCACCGGCACTTCAGCAAGGGCTGGCACAACTTCAACGGCGCCGAGGCACTCGACTACTGCCGGCAGCGGTACCAGTTCGCCGACGGTGACTTCACCCGGGAGAAGCATCAGCAGCAGTTCCTCAAGCAGCTGTTGAAGAAGGCCGCCAGCACCGGAACGCTGAGCAATCCGGCGAAGCTCAACAGTTTCCTGCAGGCCGTCACCAAGGTGATCATCGTGGACAAGGATTTCCACCTGGTCGATCAGGCGATCCAGTTCCGCGACCTGCGCAGCGACGACGTGACCTTCATGAGCAGCCCGCATACGGGCACCGGCAACGTCAACGGCGAGAGCGTGGTGCTGTCCGACAAGGAGAAGGCATCCTCGCTCTACCAGGCGGTGGAGAACGACACCGTCGCCGACTGGGTCAAGCAGAACCCGCAGAAGTAGCGCGATCCGGCCCGGCGGTCGAGACCGACCGCCGGGGACTCCGCGTCCGGGCCCAGGTCAGGACTCTCGGTGACAGAGCGTTGACATGTCACAGGTGGGTGATGTCTCGGCGCGGGTCGCGGTGAACGGTGCCGTCGCTGGGGTATACGTAGCGGAGGACGATCCGACCGGCCTGGGAGGCTACGCCGCCGTGTTCCCGCCAGAAGTGCCCACCGCCTCGACCTCAGAGGTCGACGACACGGCCTACGTACTCGACGTACGTGAGGACGACGAATGGGCGGCCGGTCACGCGCCCGGCGCCCACCACCTGCCGATGCAGGAGGTACCGGCCCGTATCGGTGAGATTCCGATGGACGACGAGGTGTTCGTGATCTGCCGCTCCGGCGGACGGTCCGCGCAGGTCACCGCGTACCTGATCGCCAACGGTTGGGGAAACGTCCGCAATGTGGAAGGTGGCATGCGGGCCTGGGCGGCCGGCGGTCGCCCGCTGGAAGGCACGAACGATGCCCCGCCGCAGATCATCTGAGCCGGTACGGCCGTCGGCCGGCGCGCATTCCCCGGGTGCCACCCGTACCGGTCCGGGGTTCGCCGCCACTGCCGGCGACCGGGCGGCGTCGTCCGGCGATCCCGACGCCGGGACCGGATCGGAGCCTCCCGGACAAGCGGCGCCGTACCGGCCCCTGGTGGTGGCGCACCGTGGTTCCAGCCAGGTGGTCGCCGAACACACCCTGGGTGCGTACGAGCGGGCCATCGAGGAGGGCGCGGACGCGCTGGAGTGCGACGTACGGCTGACCCGTGACGGTCATCTCGTCTGCGTGCACGACCGGCGGGTGGAACGCACCAGCAACGGCCGCGGGGTGGTCAGCGAGTTCGCCCTGGACGAGTTGTCCGCGCTGGACTTCGGTTCCTGGCATCCGGGCATGCCGGACTCCGCGGACGATCTGCTCGGACCGGTCTCGGTGGACCGGGACAGGTTCGCCACCCGGCAGAGCGTACTGACCTTCGCCGAGCTGCTCACCCTGGTGGAGAGCGCGCCCAGGCCGCTGAAACTGCTGGTGGAGACGAAGCACCCGACCCGGTACGCGGGCCTGGTGGAACGTGCGCTGGTCAGTGAGCTGCGCCGGTTCGGGCTGCACGCGCCGGCCGACCAGGAGTCCGCGCCGGTGACGATGATGTCGTTCTCGCTGCTGGCGGTGCGGCGGGTGGCGGAACTGGCGCCGAGGCTGCCGACCGTACTGCTGCTCAGCAACGTGCCGGTGTGGCTGCGTACCGGTGCGCTGCCGGCCGCGGCACGGATCATCGGACCCGGCGTGGCGGTGGTCCGCGACCAGCCGCAGTTCGTGCAGCGGGTACACCGTACCGGCCGGCAGGTCTATGTCTGGACGGTCAACGAGCCCGCCGACATCGACCTGGTCAGCTCGTTGCGGGTGGACGGCATCATCACCGACCGCCCGGCCGGGTTGCTGCGCGCGATGAATCGCTGACCGGAGGATCTTGCACTCGGCGCGCACTGCGGCCAGACTCGACGGCGATGACGGAAGGTCAGCGGGGCGCCCGGACGGTCGACTATCCGGCACTGGTCACCGGTCTGCTGGCCGGGCTACGTAACGGGCAGCAACCGCTCGCCGCGCTGCACCAGCTGATCGGCGGGCTGGTCGGTGCGTTGGGCGCGCAGTGCGGTTCGGTCGCCACGTACGGCGACGGCGCCGGCCGGTTGATCGCGGCCACGCCCGGGTCGGACTGGGCTCTGGGCCGCCCGGTGGAACGGGTCCATCCCGCTGTGCTGCGGTTGGCGGCCGGCGACTGTACGGACCTGGACGTGGGCCGGGACATGCCCGCCGACCTGGCCGACCAGTACGTGGCCCGTGGCCTGCGGCGGGCCGCGGCGGTGGGCGTGCTGAGCGCAGACGGCCGCCTGGTCGGCTCGTTGCACCTGTACTTCCGGGACCTGGAGGGTGCGCTCACGCCCGAACAACGCTCGGCGCTGCTGCTGGCCGCCCGGCTGGCGTACCGGATCTTCCCGCTGGAACGGCCGGAGGTTGCGGACGGTCCGCTGGCCGCCGCACTGGCCGACGGTCTGGCGGTGCTCGCCCCGAACGGCCTGGTACGCAGCTGGAACCCGGCGGCACAGGTGCTGACCGGCATCACCGCCGGCGCGGCGGTGGGACAGCTGGCGCCGTTCACGGTTCCGCCGGTGGGGCAGGTCGGTGAGCAGCAACTGCCGGACGGCCGCTGGTTGCAGGTGCTCTGCTCGGCCTTGACGCGCTCCGACGACCGTGTCGTCACGTTCCGCGACATCACCGCCGCGCGGCGGCGGGAGCAGGTCAAGGACCTGTTCGTGGCGACCGCGAGCCATGAGCTGCGTACCCCGGTGACCGTGATCCGCGGCTACGCCGACACCCTGTACCGGCGCTGGGACCAGATGGACGAGCCGAGCCGTCAGCAGGCGGTCCGGGCGATCCGGGACCGGGCGGAGCGGTTGGCCACGCTGGTGGACCGGCTGCTGGTCGGTGGGGACGACGATCGGGTGGACGCGATGCTCGTACCGGTCGACTTCGACCTGACCGCCACGCTGCGTTCGGCGGTGTCCCGGCTCGGCGCGGACGAGTCTGCGCGGCTGGTGGTCGACCTGCCCTGTTCGTTACCGGACGCGGTGGGTGATCCGGGCAGCGTCCTGACGGTACTGACCGAACTGGTGGCGAACGCGCACAAATACTCCCCGGACGGCGGTCCGGTCACATTGTCCGCGGGCGCCGACGAGCGGACGGTGTACTTCCGGGTTGCTGACCGGGGTATCGGGGTAAAGGAGGACCTGGTAGAGAGGGCATTTGATCGGTTTTGGCAGGCTGAAGGTACGGACCGCCGACGGTTCGGCGGCGTGGGTCTCGGCCTCTACCTGGTTCGACGGATCGTGGAGGGACAAGAGGGATGGGTGTCACTACGTCCGGGTAATCCGGACGGAACGGTCGCTGAGGTACGGTTACCTCGCGCAGGCGTAACGTCTGGGGAGGCGTGAACGTGATTGCTGGCGTGCGAGAGCGAGCTTGGAGCGTGCAGGTACCCCATCACGCCCGTGGCGCTGCGGTGGCGCGCCACCGTCTGCTTCCTGCCCTCCGCGAACTCGGTGTGGACCTCAATCTTGCGGCCGATGCGGTGACCGTGGTGTCGGAACTGGTCGGTAACGCCTCGCGGCACGCCCGACCGCTGTCCGGCGGGGTGATCGAGGTGTGCTGGTCGGCCTCGCCGGGGCGGGTGGAACTGCGGGTCACCGACGGCGGTTCGACCGAGGCGCCCCAGCTGCGCGTCGCCGACATGGACGCGGTGACCGGTCGGGGACTGCAGATCGTCGCCGGGCTCGCGGCCCGCTGGGGCGTGGATGCCGGCCCCGAGGGTCGGTGCGTCTGGGCGGAGCTGACCGCACCGATCTGAGAGCGCCGATCTGACCGTGAAGGTCGACGGTGCACCGCAGGCGTACCGTCCGCTCCTGGTCCGATGCTCTCGGTGTGCCGGGTGGGTATGTCGCTCCGGTAGCGCCTAGGCTGCTGAGCCGTGAGCAAACGTCGTCGTAACAGCGCCTCCAGAGCCGAGCGCCGGGAGAAGGTGCGTGACGTTTTCGTCGCGCGTCCGTTCGAGGGCCTCGCCAGTGAGGCCGAGTGGGTGGCCCTGCGGGAGCTGGTTCCCGCCGCGACCGCGCCGCTGCGGCTGTCCGAGGAGTACGCCCGCAAGTACCCGGACCGCCGGGTGTCGTTGGCGACCGTACTGCCGATGGCCTGGCCGGCGATGGTCCGGGCGGACGGGGAGATCCTGATCGGTCTGCAGCGGCAGTTCCAGTCCGGTGACGTCAGCCGGGACGTGGCGGCGTCGCTGTTGAGCGCACTGGACACGGAGGTCGGTCAGACCGTCGCGGTGCCCGCGCTGCCCGGCCCCGGCCCGCGCCTGCAGGACGTCCTGGCCGACGGCCCGCTCGAGGTCACCTTGCAGAGCGGGTTCGAGTTCTGGCTGATCGAGGGTGCGGACGAGGATCCGGGTGTGGCGGCCAGCCTGGAGCAGGCGAACGCGTCGATCTACCCGACCGAGCGGCTCGCCGCGGCACCGTCGGCCTACTGGTGCCGGGTGCCGGACAAGACGCATGTGCGCTGGGTGCTCGCCGAGCACGAGGACGCCGCTCTGCCGGCGCTGGCCCGGCTGGCCGCGGCCGGGGAGCTGACCCTGGGCGAGGGAACCCGCTTCGCCGGGATGTTCCGTGCGCACGGACTGCTGGTACCGGTCTGGGACCTGCCGGCGGACTCGGTGGCCGGCGACTGGGAGGCACCGCTGACGGCGCTGCGGGAGCGCTATGAGGCCGCGCTCGCCGTCGGTACGCCGCTGACCGGTGACGAGCGCCGGGCCCGGGAGGGGCTGCTCGGCCGTCAGCTCACGCTGCGCTGACCTCCGCCCACAGGATCACATCGGGTGTCCACAGGCTGCGGAGACTTGTCCACAGCCTGTGCAGCCCATCCACTGCGGTATCCACAGCTTTTCGGTAGTTGTCCACAGGCCGTCGGGAGAGCCTGTGGAAAAAGCTCATTCGGGCAACGGGTCGCGGGCGATCGGACAGGACATGCACCGCGGCCCACCCCGGCCGGACCCCAGTTCCGAACCGGCGATCCGGATCACCTCGATCCCGGCGTCCTCCAGCCGGGCGTTGGTCTCGGTGTTCCGCTCGTACGCGACACACACCCGGGGTGCGATCGCCAACGTGTTGTTCCCGTCGTCCCACTGCTCCCGTTCGGCGGTCACCGGGTCCAGCCCGGTGTCGATCAGCCGCAGGGTGTCGATGCCCATCGCCTTCGCCGCCGCGGGGAGGAACGGCTCCGGCCCGGACACCGCCACATCGGTCTCCCCTTCCGCGGTGACCGTGTACGCGACCAGGGAATCGGCCACGTTCGGGTACATCACCACCGCGTCGACGTCCACCATCGTGCAGACGGTGTCCAGGTGCATGGTGGCCCGGTCCTGAGCGATCGGCACGGCCAGTACGGTGTGCGCCAGCCCCCGGTCGAAGCAGCGGCGGGCCAACCGTTCGGCGCCGGCCGATGTGGTGCGTTCGCCGACCCCGACCGCCAGCACGCCAGGGGCGAGCAGCAGTACGTCGCCGCCCTCCAGATGTTCCAGCGCGGGCTCGTACAGCAGTGGGGTGCCGGCGAAGCGCGGGTGGTGCCGGTAGATCGCCCGGGTGATGGTGGTCTCCCGGGACCGCGCCGGCATGGCCAGGCTGGTGACCGCGACGTGCCCGCCCAGCCAGGCACTGGAGTCGCGGGTGAACAGCAGGTTCGGCAGCGGGTCGATGACGAAGTCGTGCCGGTCCATCAGCGTGTACACCAGCCCGTGCCCGGTTCGGACCTCCTCGTGCGCCAGGCCGGCGGTCAGTACGGTGGCCAGCGCCGCCGGCGCCAGGTCGGTCAGGTAGTCCGACACCCGGGCGCGCAGCGTGTCGCCGAGCCGGTGGTCGGCCAGTACGGCCTCGGTCAGCTCGGCCCGGGCGTCCGGTACCTCCAGGGTGGCGGCCAGCAGGTCGGCCAGGTACAGCACCTCGACACCGCGGTCGCCCAGGGCGGCGGCGAACGCGTCGTGCTCCTCCCTGGCCCGGCCGACCCACGGGATCCCGTCGAACAGCAGCGAATCGTTGTTGCGTGGGGTCAACCGCTTCAGCTCCGGACCGGGCCGGTGCAGCAGGACCGTACGCAGTCGGCCGACCTCGCTGTCGACCTGGTGCCGGCTCGCCGGCCCGCTGTCGACCTGTTCCGCGGGCCGGTGGGCCGACCGGCCGCCAGCCTGTTCCGCGCTGGTCCGGTCCGTACCGGCCGGTGCCGCGCCACTCTGTCCGCTGGGCGCGACGGTGCGCCCGGTCATCCGCTCAGTCACGACCCTGAGCCTACGGCCGATCCCATGATGTGGCCCGGGGCACCGCCTCCGACCGGCGGTTTCGCCATGTTCGTGCCTGACTGGATATTCTTCGGCCCACGGTCGGAGTCATACCCTTCTGCGCCTTCTCTCGCTTACTGTTATCTTTAGCATGCAGAGGGTCAGGGGGAGGCGTTATGCATCACATTGGGCTTTCGCACTCTGAAACGTACCGGAACACATCACTGCTCCCGTCCGCCACCCGTCCGCGTGCCCTACAACGCTGGATCTCCCTGGTGAACGGTGCCCAGGAGCCCTGCCTCGTACTCGACCGGGCCGGCGCGATCGCCGGCTGCTCGCCGAGTTCGGTCACACTTCTCGACCTACCGGAGCCCTCCGCCGCGGTCGGGCGCGGTCTGCTGGACGGCATTCTGGTGCCGGTCGACTTCACCGCCGCCGGCCGCGGACTGTCCGAGTGGGAACTGGCGCACATCCCGCCGCTGCTCACCCTCGCCACCGGCGGCCTGGCCCGTGGCCTGATCCGGCTGCGGACCGGTCAGGCCATCCGTACCATCGACGCGATCAGCACGCCGCTGCTGGACGGCGCCGAGATGATCGGTTCGCTGACCTTCTTCCACGAGATCTGATCGCGCCGCACGGCGCCGCGCCCGCTTCCACCACCTGCCCGTTCGCCGGATCAGTGCCGGAAGCGCCGTTCCGCCTCCGCCGCCGCCCGGGCCAGCACGATCTTCGTCGGCACGCCGAGCTGCTCCGCGGCCGCCGCCACATCGTCGTACTCCACCGACACGTTGACCACGGTGTCCGCCTGCCAGGCGAGTTTCACCCGGATCTGCTGGTCGTCGAGTACGAGCAGTTCCGAGGTACGCCGCAGCGGGTGCTTCGCCACCGGGAAGGAGCGCAGCCCGATCGAGCTGGTCTCGGTGAACACCACCGAACGGACCGCCTCGGCCCGGTGCGGGTGACACAACACGTGCAGGGTGTGCGCCGGGCGTCCCTTCTTCATCAGGATCGGTGACAACCAGGCGTCCGCCGCACCCGCGGCCAGCAGCTTCGTCAGTACGCCGGGCCACAGCCGCGGATCGAAGTCGTCCACGTTGCATTCCAGTACCTGCGCGGACTCGGCGTCCGTCAGTCCGTCCCCGACCCGCTACCGCCCGGACCGGCGCCGCTCCGACCGCCACCGCCCGGACCGGCGCCACCGGGCAGCGGCTCGCCCAGTACCAGGCGCAGTACGTTCGCCGTCTCGTCCGGGTCCCGGCCGCCGGCACCCACCGCGGTGCTGTGCACCCGCATCGGGGGCAGCGAGCCCCACCCGGACACGTGCGTGGCCAGCAAGGCGGCTCCGGTCGGGGTGCAGGCCTCGTACGGCAGGCCCCCGCCGGTGACCGGGACGCCGGCCGCCGCGCAGATCGCCAGTACGGCCGGCCCCGGTACCGGGATGGCACCGTGCGCGCCGCGGGCCCGGCCGCCACCCAGCGACACGGTGCCGGCCCGCAGCTCGGTCAGGTCCCGGTGGGTACGCAGCCAGTCCACCCCCGCGCAGGCGCCGGTGATGTCGGCGATCGCGTCCAGCGCGCCCACCTCGTGGAAGTGCACGTCCTCCGGTGCGGTGCCGTGTACGCCGGCCTCGGCGTGGGCCAGCCGGGAGAAGGCGTCCAGGGTGCTGTCGCGTACCGCGGTGGGCAGGTCGGCGCCGCCGACGATATCCCGGACGTCCCGCCACTGCCGGTGGTGGTGACTGTCCGGGGCCTCGACATGTACCCGGGTCGCGCGGATCGCGTGCCGGCTCGTCGCCTCGGCGCGTAGCGTGATGTGTTCGACGGGCAGGCCGTCCACCACCGACTGCAGGTGCTCCAGCGGTACGCCCGCGTCGACCAGGGTGCCGAGGAACATGTCGCCACTGGCACCGGCGCCGCAGTCGAGCCAGCCGATCACACCGTCTCCGGGCGCAGATCGACGACCCGGTCGGCGTTCCGGATGGTGCCGGCCCGGCGGGCCACCCGCGCCGAATAGACGCCGCCGCCGAAGCCGTTGTCGATGTTGACCACCGCGACCCCGGGCGCGCACGCGTTGAGCATGGTGAGCAGGGCGGCGAGGCCACCGAAACTCGCGCCGTAGCCGACCGAGGTGGGTACCGCGACGATCGGTACGCCGGTCAGCCCGGCCACCACGCCGGGCAGCGCGCCGTCCATGCCGGCCACCACGACGACGCAGTCGGCCCGGTCCAGTACCGGACGGGCCGCCAGGATCCGGTGGATGCCGGCCACCCCGACGTCGGTGACCTGCTCGACCGTGGCGCCGAACACCCGGGCGGTGAACGTGGCCTCGGCGGCGACCGGCAGATCGGAGGTACCGGCGCAGACCACGGCGACCCGGCCGCGGGACTCCAGCGGCAGCGGGCCCAGCGCGACGCAACGGCCGACGGCATCCTCCAGCAGCGGTCCGGCCGGGCAGGCGTGCCGTACCGCGGCCCGGGTCTCGTCGTCGGCCCGGGTCACCAGGATCGGGTGCGCGGAGTGCGCGGCGCGCAGCTGCCGGACGATCGCGACGACCTGCTCGGTGGTCTTGCCGGCCGCGTACACCACCTCCGGGTCGCCGGTGCGCAGCGGTCGGTGCGTGTCGACCTGGGCGAACCCCAGGTCGGCAAATCCCTCACCGTCGCCGAGGACACCACTTTCCAGACGCCCCAGCGCCTCATCCACGTCCGTCGCGCCGTCGGCCACCGCGGCCAGCAGGCGTCGAGCCTCGTCCCGATCCACGGCACCCACACTACGGGCTGCCGGTGCGCGCTCCTCAGCCGTGGCCGGCCGCCCGTGCCGGCCCCAGCGCGACGCGCTGACCAGCGGAAACTCAGGCGTCGGCCAGTACGCCGCACTCGTGGTAGGACAGCGCCGGGTCGTAGCGGGTCACCTCGGTCAGCAGTGTGGCGTCCAGCACGGCGATGTACTGCAGGTCCTCCACGGCGCAGACCCGGGCGGCCAGGTCCAGCGCGGCCGCCGCGTATTCGGTGGGCACCCGGTCGTACAGCCGTGAATCGTGCACCAGGAAATCCGGCCCGTTGCCGGCGCGGTGTGCGGTGACGGCCATCGCCAGGTCGAAACAGAACAGTGTCATTGCCCGGACGCCCGGCCCGGGATCGCCGCCCAGCACCGGGTAGAACGCGTACCCGTTGTCGCGGGCGGTGACGGTGAGCGCGGCAGGCCGATCCGGGCCGAACATCCGGTACGCGTACCGGGTGAAACGCTCGCTGGCCGCGGTCAGCCGGTCGTGCCGGCCACGCAGGTCGGACCGTACGCTCTCGCGCAGCTCCAGCGCCTGGCGTTGCAGTTCGGCGTGCGCGTCGGCGTACCGGGCGAGTGCGCTGCGCTGGGACTGCAGTGCGGCGAGTCGTTCCTCCAGTGCGGCCGTGGCCGCCTGCGGGTCGGTGGCGAGCGAACCGCCGGACACCCGTACGGTCCGCCAGCTCGCGTCCGCCGCGGCTTCCGCCCGCTCCAGTTCCAGGGTGGCGATCTGGGCGGTCAGGTTGGCCAGATCACGGCTGGCGGTCTGGTCGGTGAGTCGTTGCCCGCTGGGCATGTCCTCGTCGTCGCGCTGCGCGGAGCGCAGGTGCCGACGGGACTGGTGCAGCGTCTTGGCGGCCTCGACCAGCGCCGGATCCAGCCCGAACAGGTGCGCGAGCGGCGGCAGCGTCTCCACCACGGGTTGCCGGGCGTGCTGGCGTACCGGGTCGTTGAATCCGCCGTGGTCGGCATCGCGCAGGTAGTACGACATCAACGACTGGTACGACGGTTCGTCCGCGGCTCCGGTCAGGCTGAACATGGTCCGACCCAGCCACAACTGCCAGTCCGGGAGCGGGAGCGACCAGGGTTCCGCCTGCGCGCCGCTGCTGTGGACCGACATCTCGTGCGGGCTGGCGCCGCGGCGTACCGCGGTCACCGTCTCCCCGGCGCCGGTCAGTTGGACCGTGCAGGTCGATTCGGCGAGTTCGTGCCGCAGCGGTGACTGGCGGGAACTCGCGCCGTGGCCGCCGAGCAGGAAGTCGAGCGCGCCGACCAGTCGGGTACGGCTCACCGCGTGCGGGTCGCCGCCGGCGGCCGGGTCGACCCCGTCCTCGGCACTGGCCGCGGCGGCGGCCTGGTCGCGGGCCCACTGCTCGCCCAGCGGCGTGTAGCCGATGCTGGCCCGGGGACGCCTGCCGGGGATCACGTCCTGGCTGGTCTCCGGGGATGCCCTGCGGGGGCCGGGGGCCCGTACCTGTGCGCGACCCATGGCCGCCCGGTCGAGTACCGCAACGTTGAGCCCCGGCCCGAACCGGACAGGCCGAAACCCGGGGAGGTCACTGCTCAGTTCGCGTAACACGGTCTGTACTCCGTACCCCGGGAGATCAAGCGCGTTGCGCAGCATTCTGCCAGTCCACAACGCTGTTGTGCGCCATGAGGCGTGAGGTCGGCGCAGTCAGGCGTTCCGGTGCGGATACGGCAAAACCTAGCAACTACGCTTAGTATTGCAGTATTCGCTGCTCGCATCACCGCCCACCCCGCCGACTGTCATCGGGCCCGGTACCGGACGTCTCGGGAAGGTCGTCTTCCGGTGGAAAGCGCGACTCGTTGACCAGTGACTTCTCCCGTGCGGCGGCGAGAAGGTCGACGCCGAGGACATCGGCGAGCTGGACCAGGTAGAGGAAGACATCGGCCAGCTCGCCCCGTACGGCCGCCCCGGCGTCCGGGTCGCTCATCACGTTCTGCGACTCCACCGGGGTCAGCCACTGGAATTCGGCGAGCAGTTCCCCGGCCTCCCCGGCGAGTGCCATCGCCAGGTTCTTCGGGGTGTGGAACGGTTCCCAGTGTCGGCGCCGGGCAAAGTCACGGACCTGTTCCCGCAGGGCGTCGATACTGTCCATGCCCCGATACGCTAGACCTCCTGCGGCCGTACCGATCCTGGCACCGGACCACCTGCCCCCGGCCTGGCACGACGCCCGTCACCCGGCCTCCCGGAACTCCGCGTACGGTTCCGTAATCGTCGGCTTCGGCGCATCCGGTCGTTGCGGACGGTGCTGACTGGCAGACTGGCCTGAGGTACCCGACGACGGCCGATGGCGTACAGCGGCCGGCAGCGTACGCGCCGGAGGCATTCCCATGGACGCACCGGAGGTCGGTACGGACGACCGCCTGACCGGCCCGCTGGACCGCCCGGCCCCACCGACGACGCTGCGTCGGCGGCTGCGCGCGGTGTACGCGCACCGGGTGGGCCCGGCGGAGCGGGCGTTGATCCTGTCCTGGGCCGCGTTCGGCATCACGTTCGGCATCACCCGGGCGATCACCCATCTGCTGCGCCACCGGGACGCGGGGTCCGGTGGCTCCGGCGGCATCGTCATCGGCGGGCGGCACCTGCACCACTACAACTTCGGTATCGCGTTGCTGATGGCGGTCGGCGGTATCGCGGTGCACGGGCAGGAGCCGCTGCGCCGACACCCGCTGACCGCCACCGCGTACGGTGCCGGCTGCGCGCTCATCGTCGACGAACTGGCGCTGCTGTTGGACCTGCAGGACGTGTACTGGGCGAAGGAGGGCCGCTCCAGCGTGGATGCCGCGTTCGGGGCACTGGCCGTGGGCGGCCTCTACTTCGCGGCGGTCCCGTTCTGGCACAGCGCGGCCCGGGAGATCGCCCGTACCCGGCTCACTCCCTGACTCGGGCGCACCGCCGGTCAGCTGCGGTGCGCGACCACGAAGATGCGGTGGAACGGCAGTACGGTGCCGTACTCCTGGGGTGGGTGACTCTCCCGCAGGGACAGGGCGACCTGCCGTTCGAACTCGCGCTGCTCGGCCGGGTCGTCGGCGAGGGCGTCGAGGTAGGGCCGCAGACCGGTGCCGCGGAACCATTCCAGTACCGGATCCGGCCCGTCCAGGATGTGGTAGTAGGTGGTCTCCCAGGCGTCCACGGTGCAGCCCATCCGGGCCAGTTCGTCGACGTACGAGGACGGATGCTTGACCGGGCTGGTGGTACGGGGCCCGGCACCCTCGGCGGTCGGCTGCAACCGGTCCTTCCACTGTGGACGCTGGGTGACCTGGCGGATGGCGCTGCCGGCGTCACTGCCCCCACCCCCCGGTACCTGGAAGGCGAACACGCCGCCGGGGCGTAGCGCGGCCACCCAGTCGCCGAACAGTTCGGTGTGGTCGGGGACCCATTGCAGGACCGCGTTGCTGACGATCACGTCGACCGGCGCGTCCGGTCGCCAGGTACGCACGTCGGCCTGTGCGAACGACAACTGTCCGGTGACGTACTGCTGGGCCGCGCCGATCATCTCGGGAGACGAGTCGATGCCGTGGATGCGCGCCGACGGGAACTTTTCGGCCAGGGTCTGCGTCATGTTGCCCGGGCCGCAGCCCAGGTCCACCACGCTCGCCGGATCCTCGACCGTGATCCGGGCGACCAGGTCGTGGAACGGTCTGGCCCGTTCCGCGGCGAAGCGCAGGTACTGTCCGGCGTCCCAACTCGTCATACGGTCACGCTATCGCGCCGGTCAGGCCAACTGGGCCACCTGCGCGCCGCCCCCACGTACGGCAGCGGCGCCGGCCACGGCACGACTGTCCGAGGAGGTGATCCGTTCGTTCACCGCGTGGGAGAGCTGGCGGTGCGCCTCCGGGTGCTGGTCCCACCAGAGCTGGTAGTCCGGGTTGCGGTCCAACTGCTCCAGGTACGCCTGCGCGGCGCAGCGGTACACGTCCGGCGCGTGTTCGGCGTGCGGTCCGGTCGGGTTCCAGGCCAACCATCGTTCCAGCATGATGGGGTCGCCGCGGAGTGGCCGTACCACGATGCCGGACCCGCTCCGGGAGGTCGGCTGGACGAGGGCGACGGCGCCGCCGGCGACCAGGGCACGGCAGGCCGCCTGTTCGTTGACCTCGTGGCGGACCCGGGGGCTGAAACCGGCCACGGCGCAGGCCCGGGACAGCACCACCTGGTCGTTGCCGTCCCGCATCGGTGGCAGTACCCAGTCGTCGTCGGCCAGGTCGGTGAGCGCGACGTCATGTTCGTCGCTCATCGGATGGTCCTCCGGCAGGGCGACGAAGACCGGTTCGGCGACGAGCTGCCGGAGGTCCACACCTTCGGCGGTGGGCAGCGGGAAACCCGCGCACTCGTCCAGTACGGCGAAGTCGAGCCGCCGGCTGGCCAGGTCCTGGGCGAGCTGGCTGGAGCCGGCCACCTCGAGGGTAACCGATGCGGTGGGCAGCGAGTCGTTGACGCTGCGGGCGAGCATCGGACCGATCGCGCCGGGGCAGGCGCCGATGTGCAGTTCCCCGGCGGTCATCCGGGTGCGTGCGGCGGCACCGGCGAGCAGGTGTTCCATGTCGGTGAGGATGGTCCGGGCCGAGCCGACCAGGTACGCGCCGAGTTCGGTGGTGCGCATCCCGGTGCGGGACCGGTCGAAGAGTCGGCCCCCGATCCGTCGTTCGATGCGCTGCAGGCTTGCCGACAACGAGGGTTGTGAGACGCCGAGGCGGGCGGCGGCACGCGTGAGGCTCGGCTCATCGGCGATGGCGCAGACCAGCCTGAGATGGCGGAGTTCCAGTTCGGCCATAGACAAGATGTTATGAGGTGATTTGCCAAGTTACCAATCGGTAACCCTATCGGTAGTCTGTGAACGCACGCGGTGACACCGGACAACGGAACCGCGGTGACCCATGACTGCAGGTCACCGCGGTTCCGTTGTTCCGTGCTGTTTGTGCTGTTGCTCAGCCCTTGAACGCGTCGGTGCCGTTCGGCGTACCGAGACCGGTCGGGCCGTCCCATCCGGTACCGGCGTTGCACCACTGCTGGGTGTCGCAGCTGCCGTTGCTGCCGGTGGTCACGTCGTTCAGACCGCCCGCGGCCTTCCACGGGTAGCTGGCCGGGAAGTCCGAGGCGCCCGGGGTACCGGCGTCGGCGTAGACACCGGCGATGATCGGCGCAGAGGCGCTGGTGCCACCGACGACCATCCAGCCGCTCTGCTGGTACGTGTCGTACACGGCCACGCCGGTGGCCGGGTCGGCGACGGCGGAGACGTCGGCCTCACCGCGCTTGTCGCAGCCGGTCGCGTCGGTCTGCCAGGCCGGCTTGGCGTCGAAGCCCGAGCAGCCCGAACCAGCACCGTCCCAGGCCGCCTCGGACCAGCCGCGCGAGCTGGAGTCCTTGGTCAGCGAGGTACCGCCGACCGCGGTCACGTACTGCGACGCGGCCGGGTAGGAGGCGCCGTAGCCGGAGTCACCGGAGCTCGCGGTGATGGCCACGCCCGGGTGCTTGAAGTACTGGTCGTCGGACGTCGTCTGACTGGCGTCCTCGTCGCCACCGTAGCTGTTGGACACGTACTGCGCGCCCATCGTCACGGCGGTGTTGACCGCGGTGCCCAGGTCGTCCATGGTCGGCTGGTCGGCCTCGACGAGCAGGATCTTCGCCTTGGGTGCGACGGCCGAGACCATGTCCAGGTCGAGCGAGATCTCGGTGGCCCAACCGGCGTCCGCGGTCGGCAGCGGGCTGGCGTCGCCCTTTTCGTTGACCTTGGTGAAGTCCGCCGCGCCGAGCCCGTACTGGGCGCGGTAGGCGTTCAGGTCCGCCTCGGCGTTCGGGTCGTCGTTGGCGTCGATGATGGCGATGGTCGCGCCGGCACCACCATCGGCCGGCAGGTTGTACGCGCTGATCAGGTCGGCCGGCCCGATGCCGGACGGATCGGCGTTGCGGCCGATCGACTTCGGCTGCGCGACGTTGACCCGCCGCAGCGCCATACAGGCCATCTCGCCCGGCTTGTCGGGGGTGGCGCAGGCACGTGCCACACCCGATCCGTTGTTCGCCTCACCGGCAGGCTGTGCATGTGCCGGCGCGCTGCCCAGTGTCAGCGCAAGGGCGCCGCCGAAAGCGACAGCGGCACCAGCCAGAGGGGACTTTCGCATTCCCGTCCTCCAAGCATGTAGGGGTCGGCGGGAGGAATGCGCCCAGTATTCATGGTGATAGATGTATAAATCTCATCCCGAAAAGCAATAACTGCGACATTATGGGGCCCCATAGCCGTGTGATGATCACCGACAGTGAATTGATGGGCGGGAACGTGCCGATCATCGCCCGGGGGAGCGGCGGCACGTTCCCACCCATCGCAAGAGGTCCGTCGACCTCTTGGCGGAACGGGTCCGGTGCGTGTCGGTACCGCTGGGCCGTGCGGTGAACCGTCCGGGCTCCGTTCCGGTCCCACGCCCGGCGCGGAAGGCAGGCTGTTCCGCGCGGGATCCGTGGGGGCGGGCAGGTCCTAGTGTTCGTACGGTCGGGGTTGCCGGGCGGACCGTTGTGCGGATCGCCAGGCGGGCAGTGCTTTCATCGCGTTCAGGTCATGACGGGTGGTCCAACCGTCGCGCCAGGGCAGCCGGCAGGCCGCCTCGGCGCGCTCGGCCAGCCGACGTGCGGTGCACGGCCAGTTCGCCCGGCAGCAGGCGCATCCGCTGTCGCTTGGCCGGTGCCGGGAGAGTACGTACTGCGCGTCGCGCCACAACAGTCGGTCCACCACGTCTGCGGGTACGGGATCTGTGGCGGGCCGCTGCCCGTCCGATGGTGCGGTGTCGGTGGCTGCCGGCTGCCCGGCACGCGGGTCGGCCGGCCGGGGTAACTCGTCACCGATGGACGTCGGACGTCGGGTGAGTTGCACTGTCGTCACGGGACTGACCTTCCGTTCGCGGGCCCCGAAATGGGCCGGTGAACTGAAAGTTACGGCGTCGTCACGAAACGGTGACGGACCGGCTGTGCGACATGCAAAAGGCAACGTCCGGCGGGCCGGACGGCCCCGCGTCGGCACACGGTGCCTCAGAGTGGCAGCGGCGGCGGAGTCGGACTGTTCGCCACGGCGGCGGCCAGGCTCCGGGCCACGCCACCCAACTGGGCCAGTACGGTCGGTTCGGTGCGCTGGAACTCGTCCAGCGACATCGAGCAGGCCAGCACCATCGGCGGCGCATCGTCCGCGGCGGAGATCACCATGGCCGCGCAGGCCACGTTCTCCCGGTACTGGCCGCGTTCCACGAATGCGCCGCGGCGCCGCAGCCCGGCCAGATCCTGCTCCCACTGTTCACGGTCGACGATCGTGGAGGTGGTGTACGGGCGCATGCCGACCACCGACAGGTAACGCTTGCGCCGTCCGGCGTCGAGCGTGGCCAGCAGTGCCTTGCCGATGGCGGTGGCGTGCGCCGCCTCGTCGAACCCGACGATCAGGTCCTCCAGATGCGGTGACCGTGGCCCTTCGGCGACGCCGGTGATCGCCACCTGGCCGTTGACGAACCGGGCCAGGAAATGGCTGTACCCGGTCGCCCCGGCGGCCCTGCGCAGTCCGGTGGTGGTGTCCTCCGGTGCCCGCATGGCCGCGGTGAACTCGCGGAACCGGTCCGCCACCTCCAGTCCGGGGAGGTACGTGCCGTCGGTGCAACGCAGCAGGTAACCCTCGTAGGCCAGGGTGCGGACGAGGTGGTAGGTGGTGGACAGTCCCAGGCTGCACCGTCGGGCGATCTGTTTGACGGTCAGTCCGCGTTGGGACCGGCCGACCGCTTCGAGTATTCGCAGTGCCCGGGACACGCTCTGGATCAGATCCGAGGGTGCCTGGGAGCCGTCTGTGCGCACAACAAACCTCCGCTGCTGGCCCGCTCCGTACCCGAGCGGTTCTGTCCACGATAGATTCAGCAGCACATACTGAGAAGACCTGGTTACGCAAGGTAACTCAGTGTGGCGAAAACCAGCCCTGAACACCGCCAATGTCCGGGTTTGTGCTACCAACCGTAGTCGATGCGGTACGTCAACGCCACCCCGGCCCCCCGGGTCCGCCCGGTGTGAAGTCCCTGCTCCTAAGCTTCAGGTCATGCACGACGCGCCCCGGACCCGGTTCAGCTACCTCGGGCCGGAAGGGACCTTCAGCGAAGTGGCCCTGCGTACCCTGCCCGACGCGGACGGGGCGGAGCTGGTGCCGGCCCGCAGCGTGCCCGAGGCGCTGGACGAGGTCCGCTCCGGCGCGGTCGATGCGGCACTGGTTCCGTTGGAGAACTCGGTCGGTGGCGCGGTACCGGTGACCTTCGACGACCTGGCGGCCAAGAGCGCACTGCAGATCACCCGCGAGGTCGTACTGCCGGTGCGGTTCGTGTTCGCCGCCCGGCCGGAGGTCCGCGCCGACGGGATCCGTTCGGTGGCAGCACATCCGCAGGCCTCCGCACAGTGCCGGGACTGGCTGAGGCGAACCGTACCGGAAGCCATGGTGATGGACGTGCTGTCCAACGCGACCGCAGCGGTGCTGACCGCCGCGGGCGAGTACGACGCGGCACTGTCCACCGGACTCGCCGCCCGCCGCAACGGCCTGACGCTGCTGGCCGAGGACGTCGCCGACCACCGGTCCGCGCTGACGCGCTTCGCCCTGGTCGGCCGGCCGGCACCGGCACCGGCACCGACCGGGCACGACATCACCACGCTGGCCGTGTTCATCGCGCACGACCGGGTCGGCGCGCTGCTGGGCGTACTCACCGAACTCGCGGTACGCGGTGTCAACCTGACCCGCATCGAGTCCCGGCCCACCGGCGGGCGACTCGGCCGGTACTGCTTCTTCCTCGACTGCACCGGGCATGTCGCGGAGGCCCGGATGGGCGAGGCGCTGGCCGGGCTGCGCCGGGTCTGCGCGGACGTAAGGTACTTCGGTTCCTACCCGCGGGCGGTACCGCCGGGCGGTGCCGAACCTGCGGTGCCGCCGCCGCCCGGTGCCTCGGACGCCGACTTCGCCGCCGCGGCCGAGTGGCTGGCCCGGATCCGCGCCGGCAGCAACTAGGTCGTGCACCGGAGCCGGAGTCTCCCGGCTGTGCCGGCCGACTCCGGTCCGACGCTCCCGCAGTCTCACGGGCAGAGTTCGGCGTCCAGGAGTGCGTCGACGGCACCGTCGGGGTCACCCGTGCCTCCGGTGACCGATACGGTGACCCGCTTGCGGTTGTCCGGAGTACTGAACGACCAGGTCGAGTAGCCCGGCGCATCGCCGTCCTTGCCCCATGCGGTGACACCGCAGGAGAGCCGGTGCCGGATCAGGCCGAGCCCGTAGATGGAGCCGTCGTCCGCCGTCCTCATCTGCCGCAGCAGGGACGGTGGGAGCAGATCCCCGTCCAGCAGCGCGGCGTAGAACCGGTTCAGGTCCCGGGTTGTGGAGACCATCTCCCCGCCGCCCCACATGATGGTCGGGTCGAACGTGGTGACGTCCACGATGGAGGTCGATCCGTCACCGTTCCGTACGGACATGTAGGCGTGTGCGTGCGGGCCGTGGATGTACGGGTCCGTTCCGGGAAACGACGTGTGCCGCAGGCCCAGCGGTCGGATGATCCGCTGCTCGACCGCCGTGGCGTAGGGGCTCCCGGTGATCCGTTCGATGATCAGGCTCAGCAGCAGATAGTTGGTGTTGGAGTAGCTGGCCCGGGTACCGGGCGCGAACAGCAACGGCTTGTGGGCGACCCGTGAGACCAGGCCCCTGGGCGACCATGTCCGCCAACGCAGGCGTACGAATGCCGGCGTCCCGGGCCGTGGGAAGGTGCTCAGGACGTCCGGGACCCCGCTCGTATGGTTGAGCAGCTCGCGCACGGTGATCCCGGTGCCGGACGGCAGTACCCCGGGAAGCCGGTCGTCGACCGTATCGTCCAGCCCCAGCCGGTGCTCGGCCACCAGCTGTAGAACCACGGTGGCGATGAAGGACTTGCTGACGCTGCCGATCCGGAACTTTCCCGCCACGGGTACCGGCCGGGATCCACCCCGCTCCGCCACACCGCTGGAGGCTCGCACCCGGTGCTGCCCGTCGTCGACCTGAGCGGTCGCCCCCGTCGCCCCGGCAGCCACCACAGCTGCCAGTTCCTGCCGTAGATGTGATCGTGCGAGCGGATCGTGCCGGCCGGCCGAGGCGACCGCCGGTGTGGCGACGAGCGCCAGAACCATGGCGCCGGCCACTGCAGTGCCGAGGTACGAACCCGGTCCCGTCATGGTGTGGTCCTCCTGATCGGATCGATGCCTCCACCATGCCGTCCGTCCGGGCCGGAGCGGAGCCGGGAAATGCCCTGCCATTTCCCGGAGGAGGCCAGCTCGGTCTCCCGTACGGGATGTGGCCGGCCCGCTCCCGCACCGGCGAGAATGAGGCGCCATGGCACCGTGGCGGCGATCCGAAGGAGCGGGGATGGCAGACATTACCGACCAGCAGCGCGGGTACGCCCGTCAACTGGCGGCCGAGTCGGTCGCGGCCGGCGACGACACAGGTTGGTTCGAGCGCCTGTACGCCGCTGCGGCGGCCGGGCGGACCGTGGTGCCGTGGGCGGACCGGGAACCGAACCCGGCGTTGACGGACTGGGCCGCGCGGCGCGAACTGGCCGGCGCCGGCCGGCGCGCGCTGGTGGTCGGCTGCGGTTTCGGCGACGATGCGGAGTTCCTCGCCGACCGTGGTTTCGTCACGACCGGGCTGGACGTGGCGCCCAGCGCCATTCGGGGCGCCACCGAACGTTTCCCCGATTCGGCGGTGACCTACCGGGTCGCCGACCTGCTGGCCCCGGACGAGGACCTGCTCGGCGCGTTCGACCTGGTCTTCGAGGCGTACACGGTGCAGACGTTGCAGGGTGCGGCGCGGCGTACCGCGATCGGGCAGTTCGCCAGGCTGCTGGCGCCCGGCGGAACCCTGCTGGTGGTCGCCCGGGCCCGCGCGGACGACGGTCCGGCCGGCCGGATGCCGTGGCCACTGACCCGTACCGAGATCGGGTCCTTCGCGGTCGGTGGTCTGCGGTCGGCGCTGCTGGAGGAGCTCTCCGACACGACCGAGGATCCACCGGTACGCCGCTGGCGTGCCGAGTTCACCGCTGCCGGCTGACCGGGGCCGCACTTTCGGTTGATCCAATTTCATGGTACTAAGGGCCGGTAAAACGGTATCCGGAGACCGCGCGGACGGACCGCTGCCAACCCCGGTAGCTGCGTCCAACCCCCTGCCGCGCGGTCTCTGTGTGCCCACCGTCGACCGTGCCCAGGATCCGTGGTGCCCGACCGCCGGGCACCCGTTCCCTACCGACCCTCGCGGCCTACCGGCGTCCTCAATCGTGCTGGTCGGCCGCCAGCGGCAGGGAAACCCGGGCGTGCACGCCGGGTCCGCCCCGGCCCCGGGTGTTCGGATGCTGCGGGTGCGCCGCGTTCAGCGTCACCGTGCCGTGGTGCAGCCGGACCAGTTCCCGTACGATCGCCAGCCCCAGCCCGGAGCCGCCCTCGTCGCGGGCCCGTGCGTCGTCCAGTCTGGTGAACCGGTCGAAGACCCGTTCCCGGTCCGGCATCGGGATGCCCGGTCCGTCGTCGCGTACCGACACGGTGGCGTGTCCGTCCTCAATGGAGGCTGACAGCACCACCTCGGAGTGGGCGTGCCGTACCGCGTTGTCGGTCAGGTTGGCCACCACCCTCGCCAGGGTCTGCGGATCCCCGTCCGTCCACACCGGACTTCCGTTGGCCACCCGGACCGGTACCCGGGCTGCTTCGTAGCGTTCCGCCAGCTCGTGTACCAGCAGATCCAGGTCGACCCGGCCGGTGTGCCGGGCCAGCCGGCCGGCCGCCTCGGTCGGGTCGCTGACCCGGGCCAGCAGCAGCAGGTCCTCGGTGAGCCGGGACAGCCGTTCGGTGTCGGTCAGTACGTCCGCGGCCACCTCCGACCAGTCGGCCGCGTCGCCGAGCCGCTGTGCCACCTCCAACTGGGTACGGATACTGGCGACCGGGCTGCGCAGCTCGTGCGCCGCGTCCGCGACGAACGCGCGTTGGCGTTCCTGGCCGTCCTGCAACCGGGCCAGCATGTCGTTGAGGGTGGTGGCCAGCCGGGCCACCTCGTCGGTGCCGGGCGGTACCGGCAGCCGGTCGGCCGCCGAGCCGGAACCGGCGATGTCGGCGGCGCCCCGACGCAGCGACTCCACCGGCCGCAGCGTCCAGCCGACCGCCCGCCAGGCCAGCACCGCGAGCACCGCGACCAGCAGCGGGTACGCCACCAGCAGGACGTTGCGCATCAACCGCACCGTCTCGGTCAGTTCGGTGGCAGGCACCGCCACCAGCACCGTGTCCCGCCCGGCAGGTACCCCGACCACCCGTAGCGGCCCGGCCAGCCCGGCCCGGTCGCCGGGTACGTAACGACGCTGGCCGGCCCGTGCCGCCCGCAGCTCGTCCCCGTGCAGAACCGGTACCAGCCGGTCCGCGCCGGACGACACCGCCACGATGCGGTCGGAGCCGTCGACCACCTGGATCACCGCACTGCCCTGCGCCGCCGGGATCGGGTCAGGCAGTCGATCCGCGGTGACCAGCGCGGACACCTCGTTCGCACTCTGCAACGCGGATGCGTCCAGAGCCCGTTCCAAGGTGGTGTCCAGCGCGTACACCAGCAGTCCACCGCCCAGTCCCAGGCCCAGCGCCAGCCCGAGCACACCGATCAGGATCAGCCGGCCCCGCAGGCTCAGACGTTGCCACCAGCGCATCGACCCACCCCCGATCAGTCCGGCACGATGCGGTAGCCGGCACCGCGTACGGTACGCAGCGAGGACCGCTGGAACGGTGCGTCGATCTTGCGGCGCAGGTAGCCCACGTACACCTCCACCACGTTCGGGTCGGTGTCCTCCGGGGCGTCCCAGACGTGGTCCAGCAGCTCGATCTTGGACACGACCTCGCCGTCCCGGCGCATCAGGTACTCCAGCAGGGCATACTCCCGCGGGGTCAGCCCGATCGCCTTGCCGCCCCGGGTGACCTCCCGGGTCGCCGGGTCCAGCCGCAGGTCGCCGGCAGACAGTACGGTCGGCCGCTCCCGGGTTCCGCGCCTCAGCAGGGCACGCAGCCGCGCCAGCAGCACCACGTACGAGAACGGCTTGGTGAGGTAGTCGTCGGCGCCCGCGTCCAACCCGTCGGACTGGTCGTACTCGCCGTCCTTGGCCGACAGCACCAGCACCGGTACCCAGTTCTGTTCGGCGCGCAGCTGCTGCACGATCCGGTACCCGGACAGGCCCGGCAGCATGATGTCCAGCACCACCGCGTCGTACTCACCGTGCCGGGCCGCCTCCAGGCCACCCGGACCGTCGTGTACGACATCCACGGCGAACCCCTCGGCGGTCAGCCCACGTCTGAGCGCCGCAGCCAGCCGTACCTCGTCCTCCACCACCAGTAACCGCACCGCGTACCGCCCCTCTCGCGTCCGCCGGACCCTATAGTTCCCCAGCAAGTCTGAGAGGAGCTCAGCTCGACTCAGGTTTCTCACAGGGCATCCGGGGCACTCTGGTACCCGACCGAGGTGGCGTTGTCGCCGACCCTCCCGCTCGGCGGAGGCCACCCGACACTGGACACAGAGAAAGAGGGGGTACGAGATGTCTGTACTGGCCTCACGACCCGCCCTGCGCTGGGCGTTGCCGGCCGCGGCCCTGGTTGCGGTGATCGGCGCGGGCAGCGCCGGCAAGATGCTGGTGGCGAACGCGTCGGACGGGTTGCCCCAGCGCAGCCCGCAGCAGCTGCTGATGGACGTCGCGCAGGCGAAGGTCGACGGACTTTCCGGAACGATCGTGCAGAAGTCGGACCTGGGCCTGCCGGCGCTACCGAACTTCGGCACCGACGCCAACGGCGCCAACCTGACGTCGCTGGTCAACGGCAACCACACGGTCCGGTTCTGGTACAACGGGCCGAAGCAGCTGCGGGTCTCCATGCAGGGGACCAACTCGCAGGAGTCCGACGTGGTCCGTAACGGGCACAACGTGTGGACCTACGACAGCGCGGCCAAGAGCGCCACGCACACCAAGTTGTCCGCCTCGGCGGACAAGCGCCAGGGCGGCGCACACGCACCGTCCGTGGTGCCCGGTGGGCCGACCGAGCTGAAGGGCGGGATGGGGCAGTTCCTGTCCGGCCTGGCGCCGACCACCAGGATCTCCACCGACGGCACCGCCAAGGTGGCCGGCCGGCAGGCGTACGAGCTGGTCATCCAGCCCAAGGACAACGCGACCCGGGTGCACCAGATCCGTATCGCGGTGGACGGGGCGCGGCACATCCCGCTGCGGGTGCAGGTCTACGCCCGCGGCTCGGACACCCCGGCCTTCGAGGCGGCGTTCACCCATGTGAGCTTCAGCCGCCCGGACGCCTCGGAGTTCAGCTTCACCCCGCCGGCCGGTACCAAGGTCCACGAGGTCACGCCGGACCAGTACAAGGCCTACCAGAAGTCGCACCCGAGGCACGTGGCGCCGGCGCCCAGGACCCAGCCGCAGGTGATCGGCAAGGGCTGGACCTCGGTCGTGGTCGCCAAGGGCGTGGACACCACCATCCCGGCCGGTAAGACCGCGGAGCAGAAGAAGGACGCCGCCGCGGCCACCAAGTTCCTGAACTCGCTGCCGAAGGTGCACGGGTCCTGGGGCTCCGGCCGACTGCTGAAGTCCAAGCTGGTCAACGTACTGCTGACCGACGACCACCGGCTGATCGCCGGCGCGGTCGACCCGGCGCGGCTGTACGAGGCCGCGGCGAAGGCCAAGTAGGCACGCTCAGGTAGCACGCACGAACAACACTGGAAACAGGCGCGTCGCCCCAACTGGTCCGGGGCGGCGCGCCTTCCTGTGCGCCCGTGCTGCAACCGGCCCCGGCGTGGTCGGCAGCCCTGCCGGTACGGTCGGCACCGCGGTCGGCGCTCAGCCGCCGAGCAGGTTGCCCAGCATGCCACCGCCGGAGCTGCCGGACTGCTGGCCGGCCGGGACCTTCGGGCCCTCGCTCGGCTGGACCAGTACGAATCCCTGGCCCTGCAGGCACAGCTGGAACATCTCGCCGGAGCCGCCGCGCAACGCGGACTTGAGACCCTCGGACCGTACGATCGACGTCTGCAACTGGCTGGACCAGCCGATCACCGCGTCGGTGTCCACGTACACCGGTAGCTGCGGGGAGACCGGAATGACCAGCGGGTCGCCCTCGCTGGTGATGCCGAGCCGACCCTGGCCGGAGAAGGTGCAGTTGAACAGGCCGCCGCCGAACATGCCGGCGCCCTTCACCATCTGGATCTCGTACCGCAGGCTCGGGTCGAAGCAGAGCACGTTGCGGCCGTTGATCGACAGGTAGTCGTTGGGGTCCAGGTCGAGGATGAAGCAGTTCGCGGCCTGCTCGGCGAACCAGATCTCGCCCTGGCCGCTGACCCGCATCAGCGCGACACCCTCGCCGGTCACGGCGCGTTTCAGGAAGTTGCCCGCGCCCTGACTCTTGGTCTCCATCTTGATGTTGCCGCGGTAGGCGATCATCGCGCCCTGTCGGGCCATCATCTCGCCGTTCACCGCGTACTTCAGGCACTTCTTGTGCTGCATCGTCATGCCCGCCTCGGTCGGCGGCTGCGCGGTGTTCTCATTTCTGAACAGGTCGCTACGCACGGTGTTCCGGCTCCTTGAAGGGTGGCGCCCGAGCGGACCCGGGCGGAGCATGGTCGCAGCCTGCGACGGTACGCGACGTGTGCGACAGCGCCGCCCGGCCTCGTAGCGCCGGGACCCGAACCCCGACCCGCTCGCCGCCGTCGGATGCTACCGGCACCGTCGCGCTGGTCAGTCAGGCCCAGCCGAGGTGGTGCAGGCGGGCGTCGTCGATACCGAAGTGGTGGGCGATCTCGTGGACGACCGTCACCGTCACCTCCCGTACCACGTCCGACTCGGAGTTGCAGACGGACAGGATGGGGTTGCGGAAGATCGTGATCCGATCCGGTAGTACCGCGGAATAGTCCCAACCGCGGTCGGTCAGGGCGTAGCCCTCGTACACGCCGAGCAGGCGCGGGCCATCCGTGGGGGAGTCGTCCTCGACCAGTACCACCACGTTGTCGAGTAGTCGGAGCAGTTCGGTCGGCACGCTGTCCAAGGCGTCGGACACGAGCTCCTCGAACTGTTCCCGGCCCATCGACACTGCCATGTACCGATTGTGGCGCGCCGGGAGACGCAGGTCGACGCAGTGGGCAAGCGCCGCGGCTCCAGAGGTTCGGAGCCTGGCATGAATGAGACTCCTGCCCGAAGTTGATCTTTCGCCACACGCCGGTACGGGCTGAGTCGCGCCGGGCCGCGCCGGTACGGGCCGGGTCGCGCCGGTACGGGCTGAGTCGCGCTCAAGATCTGCGGCAGTGGACCGTCAACCCCATGGACTACCGCGATCCGGCACGATCTGTGGGGCCGGCAGTCCAATGCACCGGATCTTGACCGGCCGCACAACATCTAGACCGGCCCCACAGCACTGCACTCCACGGCGCGGGCTATTAGTGCCATGATCAACGCCCAGCGGTCGTGCCGTGCGCACAGGCAGGACCCGCGCACAGGCAGGACCCGCGCACAGGCAGGACCCGCGCACAGGCAGGACCCGCGCACAGGCAGGACCCGCGCTCGGTCAGGAGGCGAACTGGGTCTCCAGGCTGATCTCGGTACCGGTCAGCGCACGGGAGACCGGGCAGGCCGCCTTCGCCTTCTCGGCGAACCGGGTGAACTCCTCGGCCGAGATACCGGGCACGTTACCCACCGTGTGCAGAGCGATCTTCGAGATCGTCGGCGCGCCGTCCACCGGCTCGATGGTCACCTCGGCGGTGGTCTCCACCGCGGTCGGCGGGTGGCCCTCCCCGGCCAGCATGTTCGACAGTGCCATCGAGAAGCAGGCCGCGTGCGCGGCGCCGATCAGCTCCTCCGGGTTGGTGCCGCCGGCACCGTCGCCGAACCGGGACCGGTACGAGTACGACCCCTCGAACGCGCCGCTGCCCAGGGCCACCGTGCCGTTGCCGTCCTGCAACCCACCGCGCCAGACCGCTGCTGCCTTGCGTACCGCCATGTCCACAACCTCCGCTGATCCTCGACGTGACCCGACCGACGTTAGCGCCGTGACCGGTGGAGCGTCCGCCTGCGGATATCAGCTCGTACGGCGCCCGGCCGTCCAGGTAGGCTCGCAGCGTGATCGACCTGCGACTGTTGCGTGAGAATCCGGATGCTGTCCGTGCCAGCCAACGGACCCGCGGAGACTCCGAGTCCGCGGTGGACGCGTTGCTCGACGCCGACACGGCGCACCGGGCCGCGCTGACCCGTTTCGAGGCGCTGCGTGCCGAGCAGAAGCAACTCGGTAAGCAGGTGGCGCGCGCCAAGGGAGACGAGAAGCAGGCCCTGCTGGCTCGGACGAAGGAACTGTCGACCGGGGTGAAGGCGGCCGACCTGGAGGTCACCGCGACCCAGGAGGCGCTGCGCTCGGCGCACCTGGCCGTACCCAACGTCGTCGAGGACGGCACGCCGCCCGGCGGCGAGGACGACTTCGTGGTGCTGCGTGAGGTGGGCGACAAACCCGAACTGTCCACCGTCCGCGACCATCTGGAACTCGGCGAGCTGCTCGCCGCGATCGACATGGAACGCGGCGCGAAGGTCTCCGGTGCCCGGTTCTACTACCTCACCGGGGTCGGCGCCCTGCTGCAGTTCGCGCTCTTCCAGCTGGCACTCGCCCAGGCCGTCCAGTACAACCTGACCCCGGTGATCACGCCGTCGCTGGTCAAGCCCGAGTCGATGGAGGGCACCGGCTTCCTCGGCGCGCACGCCAGCGAGGTCTACCGGCTGGAGGCCGACGACCTCTACCTGGTCGGCACCAGCGAGGTGCCGCTGGCCGCGTACCACGCCGGCGAGATCCTGGATCTGAGCCAGCCGAGCCGGTACGCGGGCTGGTCCTCGTGCTACCGGCGGGAAGCCGGCAGCTACGGCAAGGACACCCGCGGCATCATCCGGGTGCACCAGTTCGACAAGATCGAGATGTTCTCGTACTGCCGCCCCGAGCAGGCACACGACGAGCACCTGCGGCTGCTGGCCTGGCAGGAGGAGATGCTCGGCAAGGTCGAGCTGCCCTACCGGGTGATCGACACCGCCGCCGGCGACCTGGGCAGCAGCGCCGCACGCAAGTACGACTGCGAGGCGTGGGTGCCCAGCCAGCAGCGATACCGGGAACTCACCTCGACCTCCAACTGCACCACATTCCAGGCCCGGCGGCTCGGTGTGCGCTACCGCGACGACGACGGTCGGCCCCAGCCGGCCGCCACCCTCAACGGCACCCTGGCGACCACCCGGTGGCTGGTCGCGATCCTGGAGAACCACCAGCAGCCGGACGGTTCGGTACGCGTACCCAAGGCACTCCAGCCGTACCTGGGTCGCGACCTGCTGGAGCCGGTCGGGCACTGATGGTCGAGCCGCCGGACCTCGTCGTACTGGATCTGGACGGCACGGTCGTGCCGTACAGCGCGGGTGAGGACCGGCCGTCCGAGCGGGTCCGGCTCGCCATCGCGGCGGTACGGGCCGCCGGTATCCCGGTCATCGTGGCGACCGGCCGGGCGGTGTGGGGCGCGCTGCACGGCGTACGGGCACTGGGCCTGGCGACCGGTGCGCCGTTGACGGTGATCTGCTCCAACGGTGCGCTGGTCTACGACGTGACCGCCGACCGGGTACGCCACCGGGTGACGATCGATCCGGGTCCGGCGGTCCGGTCGTTGCTGGAGGTGGAGCCCCGGGTCGGGTTGGCGGTGGAGCACGGCACCGAGGGATACCTCTACAGCGGCCACTTCGAGGCCAACTTCGCCAGCCGTTTCGTCGGTGAGGTGGACATACCCACGCTGGTCGCCGAGCCGACCACCCGACTGGTCTGCCGGTTGCCCGGTGACGACAGTGACCCGGCGCACTACCGGGCGCGTCAGGAGGTCGCCCGGGAACTGGCCGAGGTGGCAGACCTGGGCCGGCTCGGCTACAGCGTGGAACTCGGGTTCTCCGGCTGGATCGATGTGGCGGCGGCGGGCGTGTCGAAGGCCAGCGGTGCCGCCATGGTCGCGGAGGATCTGGGTGTCGAGGCGTCCCGGGTGACGGTGGTCGGTGACGGCAGCAACGATCTGCCGATGTTCGGTTGGGCCGGACATTCGGTGGCCATGGGTCAGGCGCCGGCGCAGATCCGGGCCGCCGCCGACGAGGTGACCGGTTCGGTGCATGACGACGGTGTCGCGCAACTGCTGGAGAGGTGGTTGGGATGACGGGGTCACTGCCGAAGCTGGTCGCGACGGACATGGACGGCACCCTGGTACGCGGGGACGGCACGGTCAGCGCGTACACCCACGGGGTGCTGGCCCGGTTGCGGGCGCGTGGGGTGCTGCTGGTCGGGGCGACCGGTCGGGGGCCGCGGCTGATCGACCTGACCCGTCGTGACCTGGGTCCGGCCGACTACCTGATACTTGCCCAGGGCGGCTTCTGCTACGACCTGACCGGCGGGGAACCTGACCTGATGTGGTCGGCGACGATGCCGGGCGGGGCGATCGCCCGTGCGGTGTCGTTGGTCGAGGCGACCGCGGGTCCGGTGTTCCTGACCGTGGAGGCGCTGCCGGCGCCCAACGCTCCGCTGTGGCGGGACCCGGGTTTCGTCTGGCCCTACCCGGAGCCGACCGAGGAGCGCTCACGGCACGACTCGCTCCGGGCAGACGTGATCAAGGCGTTCCTGCGGTCTCCGACCCTGCCGCTGGACGAGCTGCTCGCGATCTGCCGCAAGGTGATCCCGTCGAGCCTGTGCGAGGCGAGTTCACCGGGTGGGATGGTCGAACTGGCGCCACCGGGCTGCACCAAGGCCAGCGGGTTGACGCTCGTCACCGAGGCGGCGGGGATCGATCCCGGGGACGTACTGGTCTTCGGTGACATGCCCAACGACGTACCGATGTTCCGTTGGGCCGGCCGGGCCGTGGCGGTGGCCGGCGCACATCCCGAGGTCCTCGCGGTTGCGGACGAGGTGACCGGTGGTAACGATGACGACGGGGTGGCCGGCTATCTGGAGCGGCTGCTGACTGCCTAGGGAGACGCGACAGGGAGGCAGGCGACATGCACCTCGTACGGTTCAGCCGGCCGGGCAGCGACGCGGTCGGTACCGGGATCCTGGTCGGCGACACAGTACGTACGCTGCCTGATGTCACTGTCAGTGATCTACTGTCCCGTGGTGCGGACGCCTTCCGCGCGGCGCTGACCGGACCCACCGGCCCGGAACTGCCCGCCGCCGAGGTGAGTCTCCTGTCGCCGGTGGACGGGCTGACCGAGGTGTGGGCGGCCGGCGTCACCTACGAACGGTCCCGTGCGGCGCGGGTCGAGGAGAGCGGCCAGGCCTCGGCGTACGAGCTGGTGTACGGCGCGGACCGGCCGGAACTGTTCTTCAAGGCACCCGCCTGGCGGGTCGTCGGCCCGGGTGGCCCGGTCACCGTGCGCGCCGACTCCGGCAACGACGTACCCGAACCCGAACTGGGACTCGTCCTCGACCCAGACGGGGTGCTGGTCGGCTACCTGGTCGGCAACGACATGACCGCACGCGCCATCGAGGGACAGAATCCGCTGTACCTGCCGCAGGCGAAGATCTGGCGCGGCTCCTGCGCGCTCGGCCCCGGTATCCGGCCGGCCTGGGAACTGACCGACCCGGGCGCGCTGGACATCGACATGGCCATCCGCCGGTCCGGTACGCCGGTGTTCACCGGCCACGCCAGTACCGCGCAACTGCACCGTGGGTTGCCGGAACTGGTCAGCTGGCTGTACCGGGAACTGGCCTTCCCGGCCGGCGCCGTACTGCTCACCGGCACCTGCGTGGTCCCCGAACTCGCCTTCACCCTGCGCTCCGGCGACGTCATCGACATCGCCGTCACAGGTGTCGGCAGGTTGACCAACCCGGTGGCCTGAACCGGCCGTCGGGACCACACCGGTGAGGGAGCCGCGATGACAGTCCTACGGGTCCGGGGCCATGCACTGCCCGGCGAGGAGCCGGTCGACCTGTACGCCGACGGCGACCGGTGGCGGGTCGATCCGGTGCCCGGCGCGGAACTGGTCGCCGAGGGCTGGCTGCTGCCCGGCCTGGTCGACGCGCACACCCATCCCGGCGCCGAGGCGCCCGGCCAGCCGCTCGACCATGAACTGCTCAGGGCCGACCTGCGGGAACACGTACAGGCCGGGGTCACGATGATCAGGTCCCCGGGGCTGGCCGGTGACCCGCCCGAGTGGTTCGGTCAGGATGCCGATGTGCCCCGGGCCGTGCACGCCGGTCCCTGGATCGCCCAGCACGGTCAGTTCTTCGACGGCTGGGGAAAGCGCCCCGGTCCCGCCGAGCTGCCGGCCGTGGCCGCCGCCCAGGCTGCCCGTACCGGGTGGGCGAAGCTCATCGGCGACTGGGGACCGGACGATCCGGCGCTGCCGGTGGACGTACTGACCGAGGTGGTGGCCCGGGTGCACAGGGTAGGTGGCCGGGTAGCGGTGCACTCCCAGCAGTCCGACGGCGGTGCGGCGGCGGTGGCGGCCGGCGTCGACTCGCTGGAGCACGGCATGTGCCTGGATCCGGCCCTGCTGGGCCGGATGGCGGAACGGGGCATCGCGCTGACCCCCACCCTGTCGCTGATCAGCGGTTCGCTGGAGAGGATGCGACGCAGACCGGACAGCCCCCGGAAACGCTGGTACGTGCAGGGCGCGGGCGCGCACGGTGGACTGGTCGCGGCAGCCGCCGAGGCGGGTGTCACCCTGCTGGCCGGTACGGATTCCCGCCCGCACGGCCGGGTCGCCGACGAGGTCCGCGCGCTGGCCGCGGCCGGCGTACCGGCCCATCAGGCGCTCGGCGCCGCGTCCTGGACGGCCCGGTCGTACCTGGGGCTGGCCGGCCTGGTGGAGGGTGCGCCGGCCGACGTGGTGGTGTACGACGAGGACCCCCGTACCGATCTCCGGCAGCTCGACCGGCCACGCGCGGTGCTGCTGCGGGGCATCCTGGCGTACCGCCGGGCCTGACCGCGCCGGCCGCTGAGCGCACCGGACCGTTCCTGCTGCGGTACGGCGGTCTATGTCCATGGCCACACTGACGGGTCGGCTGATGGCCACCGGACCGCCCGGACCGGCATGCTGGTGGCGATGACACCCCCCGCGTTGGTCGCGAGCGACCTTGATGGCACCCTCCTGCGTACCGACCGGACGGTGGGCCCGCGCACCCTGGCGATGCTGGACCGGCTGGACGCCGCCGGGATCCCGTTCGTGATGGTGACCGGGCGGCCGGTCCGCTGGTTGGGTGCGGTGCTCGCGCACACCGGCCCGCGCGGGCTGGCGGTCTGCTCCAACGGTGCGGTGGTCTACGACCCGGCCCGCCGGCAGGTACTGGAGTCCCATCCGCTGCTGCCGGATCTGCTCGGCACGGTCGTCGACCGGTTGCGCGAGGAGTTCACCGGGGTGACGTTCGCGGTGGAGGGGGAATACGGTCTCCGACACGAGCACAGCTACCCGACCGAGGAGGTGTCCGACCAGGTCCGGCCCGGTGAACTCATCGAGCTGCTGGCCCAGCCTGCGGTGAAGCTGCTCGCCCGGTTGGACGGCCGGGCGCCGGCCGAGGCGACCGAGGCGATCGCGGACCGGCTGCGCGGCCTGGTCGAGGTGACCCGGTCCTCGGAGACGAGCCTGGTGGAGATCTCGGCGGCCGGGATGACGAAGGCGACCGGGTTGGCCTGGGTGGCCGCCCGGCTCGGGGTGGCGCCGGAGGGCATCGTCGCGTTCGGGGACATGCCGAACGATCTGCCGATGTTCGCCTTCGTCGGGCACAGCGTGGCGATGGCCAACGCGGAACCGCAGGTGCTCGCTGCCGCGGACGCGGCCACCACCAGCAACGACGACGACGGTGTGGCGGAGTACCTGGACCGGCTGTCCGACCTGGTCCCGTCAAGCTGACCCGGACCGCTGGCACGGCCCGCCGGAACAGGGCCACCGCCAAGGACGAGTCGACAGGTCCGTCGGAACAGACAGGGCCGCCACCGGCGACCGGGGATGGGTCGCCGGTGGCGGCGGGTGTCACCTGACGCGGACCGGTCGGGTGGGGGGCTCACCCGGCCGGACCGTGGGAGCGTCAGGCGGTGTTGTTGGCCAGCGCGAGCAGCCGGTCCGAGGCCCCGTTGAACTGGTCCCGGTCGACGTTGCCGGAGATGCCGGACACGCTGCCGGTGCTGGTGTACTGCCAGAAGGTGTAGAAGCCCCAACCTGCCGGCAGAGTCCCCGCACTGCTGGAGTAGCGCGCGATGAACAGCGGGCTGTTGCCGGCGAACGCGGACGAGTTACCGGTGCAGGTGGACCACCAGTTGGTCGTCGTGTAGATGACCGCCCACCGGGTGGTGCGGGCGTGGTACTCGTTGATGAACGAGTGGATCCAGCTCACCATGCTGGACTGGGACAGGCCCCAGCAGGTCGAACCGGACGGGCCGTACTCGATGTCGAGCAGGCCGGGCAGCGTCCGGTTGTCGGCCGACCAGCCGCCGCCGTGTCCGGCGAAGTAGTCCGCCTGCGCGGCGCCGCTGGACGAGTTCGGGGTGGCGAAGTGGTACGCGCCGCGGATCATGCCGGCGTAGTACGCGTTGGTGTAGTTGGCGCTGAAGTTCGGGTCGTGGAACGAGGTGCCTTCGGTCGCCTTGATGTACGCGAACGACTGGCCGGAGTTCTTGACGCTGGTCCAGTTGATCGTGCCCTGGTAGTGCGAGACGTCTACGCCGTAGAGGGTGCCGGAGGCGGCTGCCGGTTGGGCGCCGATGCCGAGGGTGGCGATGCTGGCCGCGAGGGTCGCCAGCGCCACGGTCAGTACGGAGATGCCACGTCGCAGGCGTCTGGCCAGTCGGCCGGGGGCAGGGGTGGTCATGAGATGTCCTCCTGGAGGGGATCGGGGGGGAACATCATGAGTAGATAGAAAACGTCTCCGAACTACAAGACTTGTGTAATTTTCCTTCTTACCGACACAATGGACGATTACTCGCCAGTCACCCGTTAACGAACGCGGGACGCAACGTCATCGCGTGTCCACCGCGATGACCGGTACGCCGGAGGCCCCCGGGTCCGGGGGCCTCCGGCGGTGCGGTGACGATCGTGACTCCTGTCTCCCGGGCTCGGTGACCTGGGAGCAGGGGGTTACAGGTACTGCCCGGTCCGGGAATGCGGCTCCGGGTGCTGTCCGTCGGGTGTCATGCCCGGCGGGATCATCCCGCCCGGTCCGGCGGTGAGCGCCGGACGTTGTTGGCCGCCGCGCATCTGCTCCAGCTGCATCCGGGCGGCCATCTGCTGCGCCATCAGCGCGGCCTGGATGCCGTGGAACAACCCCTCCAGCCAGCCGACCAGCTGGGCCTGCGCGATGCGCAGTTCGGGTTCACTCGGTACGGTCTCCTCGTTGAACGGCAGGGAGAGCCGGTTGAGTTCCTCACGCAGTTCGGGGGCCAGGCCCTCCTCCAGCTCGATGATGGACCTGGCGTGGATCTCCCGGAGCCGGCTGCGACCGGCCTCGTCTAGCGGCGCCGCGCGTACCTCTTCGAGCAGTTGCTTGATCATGCTGCCGATCCGCATCACCTTGGCGGGCTGCTCGATCTGGCTGGCGGGGTCCTTCGCGGCCTCGTCGTCGGCGTCCGCAGCGTCGACGTCGACCGTGCCGACAGGGCGGCCGTCCGCGCCGACCACCACGACCGTACGGGTCTCGCCCGGTGTCGGTGCACCCTGCGACCGCCCACCGTGGTCGGTGTCCTCGCCGGTGCTGTCGTCGGGCCGGGGCTGCTCGTGTGGTGTCTCCGTCATACCTCCATCCTGACGCACTCTGCGGCGGTCGCGCAGACCACGTCCGTGCAGCCGACCGGTCAGCCTTGACGGAACCGGCTGAAGTCGGGCGGACGCTTCTCCGCGAACGCGTTCGCGCCTTCCATGCCCTCTTCGCTGTGCGCGTACGAATCCAGCGCCGCGTAGGCAAGGTTGGACATGCCGGCCATGTGGTCGGAGTCGGCGTTGAAGGAGTGCTTCAGGAAACGGATCGCGGTCGGTGAGTACGAGGCGATCCGGCGCCCCCAGTCCAGCGCGGTGTCCACCAGCTCGTCCGCCGGGACCACGGCGTTCACCAGGCCCCAGCGTTCGGCGGTGGCTGCGTCGATCTGGTCCAGCAGGAACCACATCTGGCGGGCCCGTTTCTCGCCGATCACCCGGGCCAGGTACGCGGAGCCGAATCCCGCGTCGAAGCTGCCCACCCGCGGCCCGGCCTGCCCGAACCGGGCGTGCGGTGCGGCGATCGACAGGTCGCACAGCACGTGCAGTACGTGACCGCCGCCGATGGCCACCCCGTTGACAGCGGCGATCACCGGTTTGGGGATGTCCCGGATCACCCGGTGCAGCCGTTCGATCTCGAAGGTGCCCCACTCGGTTTCGCCGTAGCTGCCGGTCTCGGCCCGTTCCTTCACGTCGCCACCGGCGCAGAAGGCGCGTTCACCGGCACCGGTGAGCACCACGGCGGCCACCTCGGGGTCGGCCCAGGCGTATTTGAAGGCGCTGATGAGTTCGTCCACGGTGCGACCGCGGAAGGCGTTCATCCGGTCCGGGCGGTCGATGGTGACCACAGCGACGCCGCCGGACTCGACCTGGTACCTGGTGTCGGTGAACTCTGTGCGACGCACGACGCCTCCCGCTTAGTATGTCGCTCACCGGACGATCGTCATGAGATGACCATAGCTTGCGAGGACTGGGGACCGCATGGCTGAACAACGTGACGTACTGGTCCGTGCGGCGCCACCCGCCGATCTGACCGTCCGGTACGGACCCGGACGTGACCAGGTCGCCGACGCGTGGCTGCCCTGCGGGGGGTCGCCGCGGCCGTTGGTGATCTTCGTACACGGGGGCTACTGGCGGCAGCACACCGGTCGCGGCTACTCGGCGTCACTGGCGCACGATCTGGCTGGTCGCGGCTACCCGGTCGCCGCGGTCGAGTACCGGCGTACCGGTGACGGCGGCGGCTGGCCCGACACGTTCCTCGACGTGGCGATCGCGATGGACGCGCTGCCCGCGCTGCTCGCGGCCGCGGCACCCGGTCAGATCGGTACCGATCCGCCGTACTACGTCGGGCATTCGGCCGGCGGGCATCTCGCGCTGTGGGCGGCCGTACGGCACCGGCTGCCACCGGGTGCGCCCGGTCGCCGGGACAGCCCGCCCGAGGTGCGCGGCGTACTGGCCCTGGCGCCGGTGTGCGACGTCGCCGAGGCGTACCGGCGGCACCTGGACCTCGGTGCGGCCGGGTTGCTGATGGGCGGTGGACCCGGTCATTTCCCCGGCCGGTACGCCGCGGTCAACCCGGCCACGCTGCCCGCGCCGGACGTACCGACCGTGCTGCTGCACGGTCCGAGCGACGGCCGGGTGCCGGTGGTGCTGTCCCGGGAGTACGCCGCCCACCACGAGGTGGCACTGATCGAGGTGGACGGCGCGGACCATTTCGCCCTGGTCGATCCGCTGGCACCGGCGTGGGCACAGGTGCTGGCGGCGCTCGCCAGCCTCTGAGGGGTCAGTTCCCGTACGACGGTTCGCTGGGTGCGGCGGGCGGGTCGTCCCGGCCCGGCGTACCCGGCGCCGGTGTACCGGGTGCGGGACTGCCCGAGGCCGGGCCGCTGGGCGGAAGGCCGCCGATGCTCGGCCGGTGCCAGTCCTCCCCGGCTGCCCCTGACCGGGGTGCGCCGGCCGGCTGGTGTCCGCCGGCCTGCCACAGCGGTGTCGGACCCGGCTGCCCGGGCACGCCGCCGGCCTGCCACGGCGCACCGGACTGCTGCGACGGGCCGCCGACCGGATGTCCGGCGGCAGAGCCGTTCGGTACGGCGGTGTCCGCACCGGTCCGGAACGCCAACCGGTCCAGGTAGAAGACCTGCAGCAGGGCCAGCAGCACCAGCGCCACCAGGGTGAACGGCATCGCCTGGGCCAGCAGGATCGGCCCGACCCCACCACCGCCGAAACTGCGGGCGGAGAACATCAACAGTCGCAGTGCCGCCGTGTGGTGGGACATGTTCACCAGCAACGGCCAGAGCAGGTCGTGCGCCTGTACCAGGAAACCGACCACGGTGACCAGGGCGACCAGCGGGAGGCTCGGCAGCAGGACCGTACGGCCGAAACCGCCGGGCGCGCCGGCCCGCAGCGCCGCCTGCCGACGGCGTTCCTGGCCCGCCGCGAACAGCGCGAACAGGAACAGTGCCGGAACACTCACCAGGATCGGTGACAACAGGCCCGGTACAGAATCGAGGTGGTCGTGGGCCCGGGTGTCCAGCCACGCGATGGTCATCACCGGTGCGACCGTGACGAACAGCCAGGGGCTGAACGGCAGCAGGAGCCATTCGCTGCGTCTGCCGAGCGGCCGGAACGCGCCGATGCCGAGACCGGCGAGATAGGCCAGCGGCACCTGGACCAGGACGGACAGTGCTGCGGGAAGCAGGCCGTACAGCACGTCGTTGGAGATCTGCGGCCGGATGGACGGCACCGGTCCGGTCGATCGGTTGTCGGCGAACAGGCCGAACGTGATGTACAGACCCAGTACGACGATGCCGGCCACCACCAGCAGGGCCACAATGGCGAGCACCGTACCGACCGGGCGGGCCGAGGCGGGTAGCAGACCCGTGGACCGCCGCTCGGGGTCCAGTTCGAACCGGGCACGGGAGGCGATCAGGATCAGACCGGCGGCGAGGCCCAGGACGCCGACCACGGCGAGCAGGACCGTTCCGGCGGCGGCCCCGGTCCCGGTCAGCATGTACTGGAAGGTGTCCCGGTACTGCAGCATCGGCAGTGTCATGGTCCGGTCGCCCGGGCCACCTGCGGTCAGCAGGTCGACCAGCGTGATGGACTGTACGGACACCGCGAGGGTGGCGAGTACCAGCACACCCCACATCGCCAATGCGCCGCCCACGGTGCGGCCCGGGGTGTCCTGCGCACGGCGACGCAACGCCGCCAGCAACGCGGCGACCCCGATACCGCAGACCAGACCGAGCCCGGCCAGCCCGGTCAGCAGGCTCATGTCGAGCATCGCGCCGTCGTCGCGAGGAGCGAGGCTCTTCAGTGCTCCGCCGTACACGCCGTGCACCATCGCCGCGCCCACCACCGCAGGGGCGAAACCGGCCACCGGCACGGTGAGCAGTATCCGCAGCGCCACCCGCGGACCGCTGCCGCCGGCGCTGCCGGCCCAGGCGAGCAACGGTACGACGATCGCCATCACCAGGACCGGTACGGCAGCGAGCAGCAGCGAATGGAGCAGGGCGTCGCCGGTGCCGGTGAAGGCGCCCGGGTGGTGGTCGGTATGGAACCGGCCGTTGCCGGGGATCGACGGCGCGTGGCCGGGGAGACTACCGATCATCGTCCGGATGCTCGGGATCACCAGCCAGTACACCGTGCCGGCCAGCATCGGCAGCAGCAGCACCAGACCGACCACCCGGGGGAGCGGCCGTCCGGTGGAGCGTGTCGCTGGCGTGGCGCCCTGCGGTGCCGGGGCGCCGGCCGGATCCGGCTCAGGGTGTGACGTCGGGGGGTGTGTCACGTCGCCGCCTTCTGCCTCGGTGCCGGCATCTTCGGCCGGCCGCCTCACGGGGCACTCTGGCCGGTGTCTGCTGCCGGCCGCCTCATGGGGCACTCTGGCCGGTGTCTGCTGCCGGCCGCCTCAAGGGGCATTGTGCCTGCTGGCGGCAACAGATGGTGCACCGGAGCGCGGGCGCTCCACCGGTGCCGGCGCGATGCGGTACCGTCCGTCCGTCATGAAGAGCCAATGGTCTCCTCTCCGCGTGGTGCCGACCCTGATCGGTACCGCCGCCCTGGTCTGCACGCTGTTCACCGGCTGCGGCTCGGACACCACCGGCACAGCGGGCCGGCACACCGAATCCCTCACCCGCGCCACCTCCCGGGCCACCACCCGGGCCGGTTCGGCGAGCCCGTCGGCATGCGCCGACGCCCACGGGTGGAGCTGCGCGCAGCAACACAACTTCAGCGCCGCCAAGAGCTACATCGACCGGCAGGCCGCCCGGAACGGCTACCTGAGCGTCGTGTTCACCGACCGGCGTACCGGCGGAACCTGGCGGTACGGGCCGACCGACCATCCGGGCTGGACCGCCTCCACGATCAAGCTGGCCATGGCCACCGACATCCTGGAACGGCAACGTTCCGGTGCGGACCGGCTGAACGACGCGGACCACCACGACATGGCGACCATGCTCAACTTCTCGGACAACGACGCGTCGAACCGGCTGTGGGAACGCTTCGGCGGCGCCGACCAGCTCGCCCGGTTCCGGCAGCGGTTCGGCATGACCGACCTCAACTTCATCCCCGGCTTCACGAATGGTCCGTACTGGGGCTTCGTCAAGTGCACCAGCGAGGACCTGTCGCACCTGATGAACTACGTACTGACCAGGACCGACCCGCAGGACCGGCAGTACCTGGTGGCCGCGATGCGCGGGGTGGCCAGCAACCAGCAGTGGGGTGTCTGGGCCGCCGGTGACGACGAGCAGCCCGGCAACAAGGACGGCTGGTCGTACGAGAAGGACGCGTACGGCAAGCACTGGGTACTCGATTCGGTCGGTTTCGCCGGCCCGGACGAGCGCTTCACCGTGGGCATCATGTTCCAGGTGGCGCCCGGCGGGAGCATCTCGTACGGCGCGCACACCGTCTCCGACGTCGTCGCCCGGCTGTTCGGCGCTCCCGTACCGGCTGACATCACCGTACCGACTCCCGACGACTGACCACGTCGCGCCCGGTGCGGCCGACCGGGTCGTGCCCGCTGCGCCAGAGCCGGGGTCAGTCGCCGGGCCAGGGGGTGGCGTCAAATTGACGTCATCCCCTGTTCTTGTGATGTCATTGGTGGGTAGGATGTCGGGCATGGAGCCGGAACCCGCCCTTCGCCGTATCCCCGTGCCCGCCGTCACCGACGAGGACCGCGAACGGGCTGTCGAACTGTTGCAGCGCGCCTGTGGTGAGGGTCGGGTGACCCTCGAGGAGTTCAGCGTCCGCGCGGGCGCCGCCTGGGCCGCGGACACCAGCCAGGAACTGGCCGAGGTCACCCGCGGTCTCGCGGCACCCCCGCCGGTCGGTACCAGCCAGCCGGTCAGCGAGATGTCGGCGATCTTCGGCGAGCACAAGCAGAACGGCCAGTGGCGGTTGCCCCGGCACCTGTCCGTACGGGCGATCTTCGGATCCACCAAGCTCGACCTGCGGGAAGCCACCATCGGGGCGGACGCGGTACGCGACGGCGTCGTCGACATCGAGGTGCGGGTGTGGTTCGGCGAGGTCAAGATCACCGTGCCGGAAGGTGTCGAGGTCGAACTGCACGGGCGTGCCATGTTCGGCAGCCGTCAGTTGAGTCTCGCCGCGGTGCCCCGCCGGCAGGGCACCCCGCTGGTACGGGTGCACTGCAGCGTCGCCTTCGGTGAGTTGAAGGTGCGCAGCGCGCCGCTCGGTTCGGCCAGCAAGCTGACCCGTTGGCTGCGGGACTTCATCGACTGACCGCTGCCGGCGCGCTGCACGCGTGTTCGCGCAGGCTCCTGCGCTGAGCCAGGGCAACGAGAGTCGGACGGTCAGGCGGCGAGGAACCCGGTGACCGAACGGCGGATGCCCGCCGGATCCAGACCGTGCAGCGCGTCGTGGTCCTCGGCAGTGCCGTACCGGCGCTGCTCGGTACGCCCGACCCCGAGCGCCAGTGTCCGGTGTGGACGGTCCGCCAGCGCCTCGGTCAGTACCCGGCTGGACGTACCGGCCAGGTACGGCTCCACGAGCACCACCGTGTCGGCCACGGCGAGCCGGCGCAGTCCGGCCGCGTCGAACGGGCGCACCGTACTGGTGTACGCGACCGCCACGTCGAGGCCCTCCGTACCGGCCAGCACCGGGTCGAGCGTCGGGCCTACCGCCACGACCAGCGCCCGCCGGCCGGTACGCACGCCCACCAGCCGGCCGTCACGGGCGTCCCGTTGCGGTCGGTCGTTCTGCCGCAGGGACAGCCGCAGGTAGTGCGAGTCGTCGCCGTCGACCGCGTCGCGCAGCACGTCGGGTACCTCGTCGGGGTGGCCGGGAACCCGTACGGTCCAGCCGGGCAGGGAGTCCAGCAGCGCCACGTCCCCGGGCGCCTGGTGGGTACGGCCACCCTCCGGCCAGTCGTACGAGGCGCCGATGCTGACCAGTACCGCGGCCGCGTCCTGGTGCGCCAGGTCGAGTTTCACCTGCTCGAAGGAGCGTTCCACCAGGAACGGCGCGTACGAGTGGGCGATCGGGCGCAGTCCGGTGAGCGCGAGTCCGCCGGCGACGCTGACCATCAGCGATTCGCGGATGCCGACGTTGAGTACCCGGTCGGGGTGGCGCGCGGCCGGTCCGGTGAACTCGGCGGACGAGATGTCGGCGAGGACCAGTGCGGTGCGCGGATCCTCGTCGAGCAGGTCGCCGGTGGTCCGTACGAACCGGTCCCGCATGGTGGCGGTGGTCATGATGGTCCCCTTCTCGGTCTGCGGCGGGTCAGGACTTGGGTTCGACGACGGCGACGACCACGTGCGGTCGGCCGGGCAGCGGCGTGGTCAGTGCGGAGTGCAGTGCCCGGTGGTCGCGTCCGTCCACTGTGGCGGTGGACCAGCCGTTGGCGCTGAACCGTGCGCCGATCCCGCCGGGCCAGCCGTGTGTCGCGGACCGGTTGTCCACCACGATCGCGGTCAGGCTGGACAGACCGGTGGCACCGGCGTACGCGATGGCCTCGTGGTTGCTGCCCTCGTCGAGTTCGGCGTCGCCGAGCAGTACGTAGCTGCGCGTGTCGGTGAGGCCCTGGGCGCGCAGGCCGAGCGCCATGCCGACGCCGAGCGGCAGGCCGTGGCCGAGGGATCCGCTGGAGATCTCGACGCCCGGTATGAGTACCCGGTCCGGGTGGTAGCCGAGCGGCGAGTCGATCGCGCCGAACGTGTCCAGCCATCCGACGGGGAAGAAGCCCTTGGCGGCGAGTACCGCGTAGTACGCCATCGGGCCGTGTCCCTTGGACAGCAGGAAGCGGTCCCGGGCGGCGCTGTCCAGGGTGTCCGGGCCGACCCGCAGTACCTGGTCGTACAGCACCCACAGCACGTCCAGGGTGGAGGTGGCGCTGGGGCCGTGTTTCTCGTCGCCGGTCATCCGGGTGAGCAGCGCGGGCAGATCGTCGTACGTCAGGGTCCGTCGGTGTCCGGTCACCGTGTTCTGGGTTCTGGTCGACAAGCTCATACAGGTAGCCTGCAACTTGAAGTGAACTTCAAGTCAACCCGTCGGTAGTGTGGAGAACACCACGATGAGCGAACAGCCGGACATCCTGACCATCGGCGAGCTCGCCGCCCGCAGCGGTGTCGCGCCCTCCGCGCTGCGCTACTACGACCGGCTCGGGCTGCTGTGCAGTGTCCGGAGCCACGGCAACCAGCGTCGCTTCCCGCGCAGCGAGCTACGCCGTGTCGCCTTCATCCGGATCGCCCAACGGGTCGGACTCAGCCTGGACGAGATCCGTTCGGCACTGGCGCTGCTGCCCGAGAACCGCACTCCGACCCGGGCGGACTGGGCCCGGCTGTCCCGTGCCTGGCGCAGCCGGCTGGACGAGCAGATCGCGCTGATGGAACGGCTGCGCGACAAACTGGCCGGCTGCATCGGGTGCGGCTGCCTGTCCCTGAAGCGCTGCCAGCTGTCCAATCCGCACGACGAGCTGGCCGACAACGGCCCCGGCCCCCGTTTCCTGCTCGGCGACACCGGCCCGACCCACTCGGCCTGACCTGCCCACCGGCGCTGCGATGCTGCCGCGCCGTCCGGCCGCGTCGGAGTGTTCCGACCGGACGACGCGGACCGGTCAGTTCACCAGCAGTACCTTGCCGATGTGGTCGCTGCGTTCCAGTACCCGGTGCGCGTCGGCGGCGTCGACCATCGGGATCCGCCGGTCGATCACCGGCCGGACCGTACCGGCCGCCACCAGCGGCCACACCTGCTCGCGGACCGCCGCGACGATCGCCGCCTTCTCCGCCGGTGGCCGGCCGCGCAGCCCGGCCGACGATATCGAGAGACACTTGCTGAGCACCGTCGGAAAGTTCAGCTCGGCGCGCCGGCCGCCCTGGAAGCCGATCACCGCGAGCCGGCCGTTGCGGGCCAACGCATCCAGGTTCCGGTCCAAATACTTCGCGCCGATGCTGTCCAGGATCACGTCCGCACCGTGCCCGTCGGTCGCCTCCTTCAACGCGGCGACGAAGTCCTCGGCGGTGTAGTCGAACGCCCGCTCCGCGCCCAGTGCCAGCAGTGCGTCGTGCTTCGCCGCACGTGCCGTGCAGTACGGCACCGCACCCCGGGCGCGCGCCAGCTGGAGGGCGAACGTACCGATCCCGCTGCCTCCGCCGTGCACCAGGAACGTCTCGCCGGCCTGCAGGCGGGCGATCTCGAACACGTTCGACCAGATCGTACAGGCGACCTCGGGCAGGGCGGCGGCGTCCGGCAGCCGGACGCCGGCCGGCACGGGCAGTACCGAACCGGCGGCCACCGCGACCCGCTCGGCGTACCCGCCGCCGGCCAGCAGTGCGCAGACCTCGTCGCCGACCTGCCAGCCGGACACCCCGGCAGCCACCTCGATGATCCGGCCGGAACACTCCAGACCCGGATAGGGTGGCGCACCCGGCGGCGGCGGATAGGAACCCTGCCGCTGCATGATGTCGGCCCGGTTCACCGCGCTCGCGGCCACCTCGATGAGCACCTGGCCGGGCGCCACGTCGGGCTCGGGCACCTCGGTCCAGTCCAGTACTTCAGGCCCGCCATCTGCGGAAATCTGTACGGCTCGCATCGCACCAACTCTACAATTCCGCTGGTGGGGCGCGAGACGATCGAGCGTCGTCGGACCCCGCGCGGGGAACTCGTACTGCGCCGGGACGGTGACCGGTACGAGATCATCAGCAACGGCACGTTCCTGATGGACACCAGCGACGGGCGGTCCGAACGGCTGCTCGTCACCGCCGCGCTGGCCGCCGTACGGTGCTGCCCGGCGCCGGCCGCCGCCGCGGCGACGTGGCCAGCCTCAGGGGTGCCCGTACGGCTCAGCCGAGCAGTGACTCGCCCCAGTAGTGCTCGCCGCCGGTGACCCCCGGTGGGCAGGCGTACAGCCCGGACCCGACGTGCTCGATGTACTCGTTGAGCCGGTCGGAGGTACTGAGCTTGCGTTGCAGCGGTACGAACTGGGCGCGCGGATCGCGCTGGTAGCACATGAAGAACAGCCCGGCGTCCAGTTCACCGCTGGCCGGTACCACGCCGTCGGTGTAGTTGTACGCACGGCGCAGGATACGGAGACCGTGGTTGTTCTCGTGTGCGACGAGCCGGATATGCGCACCCATCGGAATGGCGAGGCCACCGTCTTCGTTCTTGGCGTGGAAGTTCGGCGCGTCGAACTCGTTGCCGCCGCTCAGCGGAGCCCCGGTGTACTTGTGCCGGCCGAACACCTGCTGCTGGTCGGTCAGAAAGTCGCGGTCCCATGCCTCGATCCGCATCCGGATCCGCCGTGCCACCAGGTAACTGCCGTCCCGCATCCACGGTTGGTCACTCTCCCCGTCCACCCAGATCCACCTGCGCAGCAGGTCCTTCTCGCCGTGGATGTTGCGGGTGCCGTCCTTGAACCCGAGCAGGTTACGGGGTGTCGCCTGATCGTTGCTGGTGGACGCCGCACGCCCGAAGCCGAACTGGGACCAGCGCATGACGACGACGCCGAGCCCCAGCCGGGCCAGGTTGCGCATCGCGTGGAACGCCACCTGTGGATCGTCGGAGCAGGCCTGGATCGAGATGTCGCCATCGCTCTCGTCGCGGTCGAGGTTGTCGCCGGCGAAGTGGGGAAGGTTGGCCAGGGCGGCAGGGCGGCGGTCCTGCAACCCGAGTCGGTGGTCGAATAGCGACGGACCGAACCCGATGGTCACGGTCAGGTTCTCCGGCTTCAGGCCGAACGCCTCGCCGGTGTCGGCGGGTGGCGCGGCGCCGTTCATGCTCTCCCCGGGCACCGGTTTGCCCTTGACCATTGCTTCCGCAGCGGCGGTCCACGTCTTCAGCAGTCCCCGCAGTGTTTCCCGGTTCTCCGCCGGGGTGCGGTCCACGACCAGGTCGAAGGCCGCGAAGGCCAACCGGTCCTGCTGCGGGGTGGTGATGCCGGCCTGCCACCTGCCGTGGAAGTCCACCATCTGGGGAGCTTGCGCCGGGTCGGCTCCGGTTCTTTCGCAGCCGCTCAATGTGCCGGCCGCGGTACCCGCTGCGGCGAACCCGCCCAGGGCGAGCAACCCCCGTCGGGACGTACGCCATTCTGACCTGTTACCTGCGGGCACCTGTCCCCACTCCTTATCCGTTGACCTTCGCGGCGACCTGCGAGAGGGGATCGGCCAGCGCGTCGACCTTCTGGGTGAGGATGCGGCGCTGGCCCTGCCCGACCGTCGAATAGTCGACGTATCCGGTGCCGGCGAAGTGGCCCTTGTGCCTGCCGAGCTCGCTGAACACATTGTCGTACGCGGTACTGACCTTCGTGGCCAGTTTCGGATCAATTCGCTGCAGCGCCGGCTTGAGCAGGTCGAACGCCTTCTGGCCGCCGGACACGTTGGCCGCGAAGTCGGACAGGTCGGTGTGGCTGTACCGGTCCTCCTCCCCGGTGATCTTGCTGGAGGCGACCTCGTTGAGTAGTTCGGTGGCGCCGTTGGCGAGCTGTGCCGGCTGGTAGTGGGCCTTGGCCACGAGCCTGCTCAACCGGCCGAGGTCGGTGTCGAGCTGGTCGGCGACCGGCTCCATACCCTTGGTCGACCTGTCCTGCCAGAGCGCCTTCTCGATGCGGTGGAACCCGGTCCACTTCGCCGGGTCCGCGACGTCGTTGGCGCGCGCGTCCACGGCCGGGTCGAGGTCGCCGAAACTTTCCGCGACCGGCTCGATCGTCTCGTAGTGGTAGCGGGCGGGCGCGTACAGCCTCTTCGCCTTGTCGATGTCGCCGGCCCGGACCGCGTCGGTGAACGACTTCGCGGCCGGCAGCAGCGTGTGCACCTCGCCGACCACGTAGTCGTGGTAGCCGGTGGTGGCGCTGTCCAGGGCCTTGCGTACCGCCGGGTCCTGCGTCGGACCGTCCGCGGTGCCGGTGACGGTGAGTGTCCACCGCTCGGTCTTCGCGTTCGGGCAGAGCACCTGGTACTTCCCGGCCTTGAGCTTCAACGAGAAGGTGCCGGACAGGCCGGGTGTCAGGTTCTCCTTCTCGCCCATGATCACGCCGTCGCGCAGCACCTCGGCCTCGGTGACCTTGTCGGCCGAGTCGTTGCTGACCTTGAACGTGGTGGCACCGGCGGAGATCTTCGTCGGGGACGGCCGGCAGCCCTGGTCGGTCAGTTTCACGGCGACGGTGTGCGCGCCGCCCGCGTCGGAGCTGCCGCCCTGCTGGCAGCCGCTGGCGAGCAGCCCGGCTGCGGCGAGGCAGGCCGGCACGCCGAGTACGGCGGTCGGGAGCGAGCGGGATCGACGCATGGTGAACGGCTCCTTGCTTACCAGGGGGCTACGGCGATGTCGGTCTGTACGGCGCGGGTCAGACGTCGGCGGACGTGACCGGTACGGTCCGCCCGGTGTCGCCGGGTTCCGCCGGGTCGGGCGTTGCGGTGCCGGCGTCTGCCCCGGTATCTGCTGCCCCGGTATCTGCCGCGCCGGGCGCAGCGGGCTTCACCGGCCCCGGCTTGCGGCCGCGCGGCCAGGCGACGTACGCGATGACCGGGACGGCGTACACGAGCCAGCCGGCGACCTCGACGACGGTGGGTTGCGGCCAGATGCCGAGTACGCCGGTGAACAGGGCGACCAGTACGGTGCCGGGGCGTACCAGCCAGGTCAGGTCCAGCGCCCGGGCCTGCCCGACGTTGAGCCAACCGGCCTCGTGCGCGGTGTGCAGCGAGGTCATCACCAGCCCGGCGGCGACCAGTACCAGCACCAGGCCGGTGATCCGGAAGAACCGGCCCATGTTGAGCCGTACGCCGCCCCGGTAGATGCCGTACCCGATGGCCACCGCGATCAGGATGCCGAGCACCGCACCGATCGCGGCCGTCGCAGCGTTGCCGCTGTTCTGTAGTACGGAGACGAGGAAGACCGAGGTTTCGAACCCTTCGCGGAGTACGGCCAGGAAGGCCATTGCGACCAGGGCGCGGGCGGAGCCCCGGGCGAGTGCGGCGGACGCGGCGCCCTCCAGTTCCCGCTTCATGCTGCGGGAGTGCCGGCTCATCCAGAGGATCATGAAGGTGACCATGACGACCGCGAACAGGCCGATCACCGTCTCCATGCCCTCCTGCTGGCGCTGCGGGAGTTCCTGGGAGAGCACGATCAGGCCGGTGCCGATGAGCAGACAGAGCAGGATGGCGCCGATGACACCGACCCATACCTGACGCAATGCGTCCTTCCGCCCGTTACGGCCGAGGAACGCTGCGATGATCCCGACGATCAGGGAGGCTTCGAGCCCTTCCCTGAGTCCGATCACCAGGGTCGGGATCACAGGGTCTCCTCCTTGTCGACGGCAGGTACGACGGCTTACTTAGGGCAGCCTACCCAAGCTAGGTCAGGCTAGCCTAACCAGCTTCCCGCTCACAACTCGCCACGCCCGATGTGACCACCCCCTCCACAACCCCACCTGAACCCGATGGCGCAGCCAGTGCCCGCCGAACGGGCGCAAGCGAGAGAGGGCATATCACTGACACACTGGTCGGAGGACCGGAGCGGGAGGTGCGACATGGCTGGTGACGAGCTGGTGGCCGAGGTGTGGCGGGGCGACTTTCTGGAGTCGACCCACCATGGCCGACTGGTCGTACTCGATCCCGACGGGCGCCGGCAGGCCGGCGTCGGCGACCCCGATGCACCGATGTACCCGCGCTCGTCGAACAAGCCCATCCAGGCCGCCGCCATGCTGCGCAGCGGCCTCGATCTGGACGGCGACCTGCTCGCCCTCGCCGCGGCCAGTCACTCCGGCGAGCACCTCCACACCGACGGCGTACAGCGGATCCTCGGGCAGGCCGGGCTGAGCGTCGCCGACCTGCGCAACACGCCCGGACTGCCGATCAGTGACACGGCCCTCGCCGCGCACGTCGGCGCCGGCCGGAGCGCCGAACCGTTGACGATGAACTGTTCCGGCAAGCACGCGGCGATGCTCGCCACCTGCGTCGCGGCCGGCTGGAACACCGGCGACTACCTCGACCCGGGGCACCCGCTGCAACAGGCGATCCGGCACACGCTGGAGGAACTGGCCGGCGAGCCGGTCGCCGCCACCGGGGTCGACGGCTGCGGCGCACCACTGTTCGCCATCTCCCTCACCGGCCTGGCCCGCGCGTTCGGGCGGATCGCCACCGCGCCCCCCGGTAGCGCCGAAGCGCGGGTCGCGGCGGCGATGCGGGCACACCCGGAGTACGTCGGCGGTACCGGCCGGGACGTCACCGAGCTGATGCGGCTGGTTCCCGGCCTGATCGCCAAGGACGGCGCCGAAGGCGTGTACGCCGCCGCGCTGCCGGACGGCCGTGCCGCGGCACTCAAGATCGCCGACGGCTCCTCGCGGGCCCGGCCACCGGTGATGATCGCCGCACTGCGCCGACTCGGGGCCGACCTGACCGCGGTGGACGCCAGACCCGCCGACACCTCACTGACGGCGCCGCCGGTACTCGGCCACGGCGTACCGGTCGGCAGTGTCCGTCCGGTCCCGGCCCTGCTCGGCTGACCGGGGTCCTGCGTGGTGGCGGAGGCCGCCGGGCGTACCGGGCGCGGGACCGGAAACCGGTGGCGCGCCGGTCCTGCCGACGTGACAAACTGGGACCGTCGCGGCGCCGGTACCGGTCAGCGACCCGGAGGGCTCGCCTAGTGGCCGATGGCGGCAGTCTTGAAAACTGCTAGGGCGGTATCCCCGCTCTCGTGGGTTCGAATCCCACGCCCTCCGCTCGACCACGCAAAACGGCCCCTGACCAGGCATGACGCCTGGCCAGGGGCCGTTCTCGTGGTCTGGTCGGAGTCCGGCTGTGTCCGGTTCGGACCGGGCCGCTACGGCCGTTCCGCGCCGAATGCGTGTCGAAGTTTGTGGACTCGGGATTCGCCCCAAAAGCGTCGAGGTGGTCGTGCTGGCTGAGCACAGCGACGGCTCGCTGTGCTTGGGCTCAACTAAGCCTTCGCGATAAATCGGACAGTCATCCTATAGAACCCATGGCACATCAGACCGCCGTTAGGTGAGGGAGCGGTTCGTACGGATCCAGTCGACCGCGAAGTCGACGAGTGCGCGTTGCCGGGCGAGGGTGCAGCGCGCGGAGCCGACCGTACCGATCGTGGGTCTGAGGGCGACGTCGAGGTCGGCGCCCAGCCGGTCGAAGTCGTCGGCGTCGTAGTCGACGTCGACCCAGGTGGCCCAGCGTCGTTCGCCGTCGGGGCCCGCCACGGCAGCGCCGTACGTCATCTGCGGCGACTCCGGGATCCGGGCCTCGGCCAGGTGCAGCGAGGTGTTCGAGTCGTGGCCGACGCCGAGCAGCAGTACGTCGCCGTCCAGCGCGTAGATCCGGCCCAGCGGCGACTCCTCGCCCAGCCCTTCGTGCAGTCGATGGTTCCGGACGATCTCGCCGGCCGCCGGGCCGATGGCGGCGAAGGACGTCGCGGGATGGTTGCTGCGTAGCGCGCCCGGCCAGGTGCGGGCCAGTTCCGGGATGACACCGAGTCCGTCCCGGGCGGGCGTCACCGCCGGGTCGTAGGCGGGCATGTGCTCGCGGATCACCGGCCACCACGCCCGCGGTACGGGTGGCCGCTCCCACAGCGACGGATCGGAGTTGCCTCCGGTGTGCGCCGGTACGACCAGCGTGCCGTCCGGGCCGAGCACGTCGAGCAGCGCCTGGACGACCGCGACCGCGCCGCCGCACACCCAGCCGAGCGCGGACAGGGACGAGTGCACGAGCAGTACGCTGCCGGCCCGTACACCGAGGTTGCGCAGGTCGGTGGCCAGGCTGGTGCGGGTCCGCGGTTCGGGGGTCTCCTCGACGGGTTCGGGCATGCGCCCGAGCATGGCAGTCCCGGCGGCGTTCGCCCAGCGCATTACCGGCGCTCCTGCCATGGTGCTGCCGAGGGTCAGGTCGTCCACCAGTCGGTGATGAACGGTTCGGCGAGGTGGGCGGTGGCGAGGGTGGCGCGGTGGTCGCGGGCCTCGGCCAGGAGCCGGGTACGGGATGCGCGGGCCCGGTCCGGGTCCGTTTCGTACCGGTAGGCCACGGTCGGGTCGGCGAGCTGCACGGCGTGTACCAGCGCATCCCCGGTGACCACCAGTTCCGCGTCCCGGGAGGAGACCACGACCGACTGGTGGCCGGGGGTGTGGCCCGGGGTGGGTATCGCGACGATCTCCGGTGCCAGCCGGTGCCGCCCGTCCAGCAGGTCGAGCTGTCCGTTGTCCCGTAACGGTGTCAGCACGGCCGACGCGGCGCCGGCGTCGACCGCGTCGTACTCGTCGCGTTGCAACACGTACCGCGCGTTCGGGAAGTACGGCTGTTCGTCCAGCACGGCCCAGCCGGTGTGGTCGCTGTGCAGATGGGTCAGTACCACTGTGGACACTTCGGCCGGGTCGATGCCCGCCCCGGCGAGCAGTGCCGGCAGCCGGCCCGGTACGGGCGTCCAGGTCGACCGCCCTGGTACGGCAGGGCCGATGCCCGCGTCGACGAGGGTCACGTCACCGTTCGCGCGGCGTACCGCGAAGCACCGGAAGTGCAGCCACCAGCCGCCGTCGTCGCCGACCGCACCAGGGTCGAGTCTCGCCGCGTCCTGCCACACGGCGGGGGAGGCGGTCGGGAACGCCGCGCCCGGTGGCTCGAAGAACGGTCCGGTGGCGTCGCACAGCCCGATGACTGTGACAGCACCGATCGCGAGGCTGGTCATGTACGGACTCTAGAGTGCGCCGGAAGTCTGGTCAGGGTACGAGGTATCGGGCCGTTCGGTACTACCGTCCGGACGTTCGGCGGATGTCCGGAGGCGTGCGCCACGGTGAGGATGTTCGTACCGGCAGATGGCTCCGGTCACGTCCCGACGGGGACAGGACGTGACCGTGACGGGCGCAGCTGAGGGGTGTGCGCTCGACCTGGCGGCCCTGTCGTGCGGTTCTCCCTGCGAGCCGGGCGGCAGGGCTCTGCACCGGTGGTCGGCGCGGTGCCTTCGGGGCGGGGCACCGCGCCCGACCGGCACCGACGGATCGGGCCGCGGGCCGACGACCGGGCCGGGACGGGCCCGCCGCACCGACGTGGCGGTGTGGGAAGTGTTCAGCGGCCGCGGAACGGGTAGCGGACCTTGATGTTGCCGGACCGTACCTCGCCGGTGATACGCAACGTGGGTGCGCCGGGCGCGGGTGCGTCGGTGGCCCGGTTGACGATGTTGCCCATCTTGGTGGTCGCGCCGTCGATGCGGGCCGTCCAGCCGCGCGGCACCACGATCACGATGTTGCCGGCGCCGCAGGTCGCGGCGATCCGGATCTCGCGGTGCGAGCAGATCGCCTCGGTGAAGTCGATCTTGATGTTGCCGCTGGTGCATTCCGCGACGATGGTGCTCGGTACGACCCAGTGGCCGCGCTGCTTCACCGTGCCGGAACGGGTACGCAGCTCCAACGGCTCGTCGACCCCGGACGGCGGGGCCATCACCAGGTCGGCGACGAGCGGTTCCAGTTCGCCGTAGGTACGCGCTGCGTACACCGCGATCAGCCGCTCGTCGAGTTCGCCGAAGTCGAGCCGGCCCTCGCCGACCGCGACCCGCAGCAGTTCGGCGATCTGCTCCCGGTCGGCGTCGGAGGCCCGCAGGGCGGCCCGTGCACTGTCCCGACCCGACCTGGCGGTGTCTGCGGCGGGCACCGGCGCCGCGTCCGTACGTGGCACCAGCGGCCCGGCAGATTCCGTCATTCCTCCACTCTAAGGGTTGTCGCCCGGCCCCCGGCCGTCCCGTGACCACACCCCTGGGGACGGGTACGGTCCGCAACCGGGACCGGTTGCGGACCGTACGCGACGCGAGTTGCTCAGTGCAGTACGCCGCACAGCGCGGGTGCGGACGCCTCCACCGGAAGGTTCGGGGCGAGTCGTTCGTAGCCCAGTACGCCGGTGTAGCGCCCGTTGTGGTCGTAGTCGATGCCGAGGATGGTGAGCACCGCATGTCCGCTGTTCAGGTTGCGCCGTAGGTTGGCGGTGAGCGGGATGGTCCGGTCGTAGTGGTACGTGCCGGACTTCGGGTAGCGGTTCAGGGCCAACGCCTTGGCCGGGTTGGTGCTGCCCCGCACGGTGAGCGCGGCGCCGGGCAGGCCGACGTACGGCATCGCCTGGGTGAGCCCGATCGCCAGGTGACCGTGCAGGTTCCTGGCCGCGGACGCCGGCGGGCAGCGGCCCGCACCGTCCACCGCGATGTGCATCGCGTGCGGTGCCCCGTTGAGCAGCCCGATCACGTTGATGGTGATGCGGGCCGTGTTGCCGATGACCTCCACCCCGGCGACGCTGGACCCGGTGACGTGGTTCGTCGGTACCGGTGCCATGGTGGCGACGTAGTACCGGGGCGGGACCGCCACCCTGTTATGTGGACCGGCCGCACTGGCGGCGGCCGGCAGGACCGTGGCAGCCACCATGGAGGCGCCGAGCGCGGCGCCGACCAGACATAGTTTCCTCACAGCTTTCCCCCTTGGGTGATCACCGGTGCTGGCTCGGTCAGGGCTGCGGAGCGGGTAGTACGCCGCAAAGTGCGGGTGCGGTGGATTCGCTGGTCAGTGCCGGCGCGAGCCGTTGGTATCCGAGGACACCGTCGTAGCGCCCGTTGTCGTTCCAGTCGATACCCACTACTACGACCACGGCATGCCGGCTGCTCAGGTTGAGCCGCATGTCATTGGTGAGATGGATGCTGCGGCGGTACTGGAATGTTCCGACCTGGGGATATCTGTTCAGGTCGAAGGTGTGTACCGGGTTGGTGCTGCCCCAGATGGTGAGTGCGGCGCCGGGCAGGCCGTACTCCGGTATCCCGTGGGTGAAGTCGATCGCCCGGTGGCCGTGCACGATCGAGGACTGCCGGTAGGTGGGGCAGCGACCGGACCCGTCAACGGCGATGTGCATCGCGTGCGGCGCGTCGAGAAGGCCGGTCACGGTGACGGTCACCCTGGCCGTGCTGGAACTGGTCACGACGACCTCAGCGGTACCGGAACCCCGGACATGGTTGGGGTGGGTACCGGCCGTAGCACGGTCGTGGCACTAGCAGGCTGGGTCGGTGACGCTTGCTGTGTGTCAGCACCGCTTGCAGCGGCAGGTGTGACCACGACACAGAGAACGACTGCGGCGAGGGCCACGCTTCCAAGCCTAGTTTTCCTCACATGGTCCCCCGTCTCGATCAGCGATAGCTGGACCAGCTCCGCGATCTGCGCAGCTCGCCGGATGGCTGTGTGAGGGTGCGCGATGGAGTATCGACACCGTGGATGGTCCACATCGACTGCGGGCCATCCACGGTGTCGTCAGGTACGGTCGGCAGGGAGGACACCACACAGTGCGGGTGCGGTGGCTTCCCGCGGCAGGCTCGGGGCGAGCCGGCTGTAGCTCAGGGTGCCGTCGTAGTGTCCGTTGTGGTTCCAGTCGATCCCCAGGACGAGAAGCACCGCTGTCCCGTTCATGATGTTGCGCTTCACAGCGGGGGCCAGATGGATGGTCCGCTTGTAGCGGATGGTCCCATGGTCCGAGAACAGATCCATCTTCAACGCGTTGGCCGGGTTGGTGCTGCCCTTCTTGGTGAGGGCAGCGCCGGGGAGGCCGTAGTCGGGCATTCCATTGGTCATGCTGACGGCAAAGCGACCCTTGTGTAGATCGGTGGCCTGCTCTTCGCCGGGGCAGGTCCCCTTCCCGTCCACAGCGATCTGCATCGCGTGCGGCACACCGTCCAGCAGGCCGCTCACCGTCACGAGGACATCGGCGGTGTTCCCATGAACTGCGATACCGCCCACGCCACCAGCGGAAACGTGGTTCGTTGGGATTGGTTTCATGGTGGTTTGGTCGTATGCAAGCGGGATTGATGATTTTGGCTGGGCACTGGTCGCGGCAGCACCGGTAGGCACGATGGCGGCAGCCATCAGCGCGGCGCCGAACACCACGCCCCGCAGGCGTGTCTTCCTCATAGGTTCCCCCGTCCAGTTGGATTCTTGCCGGGGATCGGCTCGGCGAAGCGACGGAGCCAGTCCCCAGGCATCTGCTAGTCAATATCACTCTGAGCTATTGGTCGAGTGCAAAGAGTTTATCAAGCGCTTGATCCGACCACGCTGTAATCAGGCGACATGACGGACCTGTCTTCTCTGGTCGTCGCAGCGCCGTCGGGTGGCGATGGCGTCGAACTAATTGGCGGTCGGCCCGCAGCCGACGTGGCCGCGGGCCGCTCGACATGAGGCCCGGTCAGTGCAGGGCGCCGCACAGGGCCGGCGCGGTCGCTTCCTGCGGCAGCGACGAGTCCAGTTCGCTGCTGCCCAGCACGGTGTCGTACGCGCCGTTGCTGTTGTAGTCGATGCCGTGCACGACGACCACGGCCTTGTGGTGGCGCAGGTTGTTGCGCACCGTGTTGGTCAGCGGGATCGTACGGTTGTAGAGGAAGTTGCCGGTCTGCTTGAAGCGGCTGACCGCCAGGACGCTGGTCGGGCCGGCGTCACCGGCGGTGGTCAGCGAGGTGCCGACCGGGCCGTAATCGGGCGCCCCGTCGGTGGTACTGATCGCCATGTGGCCGTTGTGGTTGGTGGCGCGACCGGGGCCGGGGCACTGGCCGGCGCCGTTGACGTGGATGTGCATCGCGTGCGGCGAGTTGCGCTGCAGTCCGAACGCGACCACGACGACATGCGCGAACCGGCCCTGGGTCCAGACCCGGGCGAACCCGACGGCGTGCACGTTGTTCGTCGGCACGGGTCGCAGGATGGCGGCGTAGCGGTACTGGCCGGGCAGCGTCCGGTTCCATGCGGTCAGCTGGTTGCGCAGGTTCGATACGTCGCGGGCCGACAGGTGCCGGCGCAGGTCGATGAGGTCGCGTGGGGTCACGTTGCGGCGCAGCAGCATCCGGTCCCGCTGGCTCAGGCCGCGGCGCTGGTCCAGGTTGCCGCGCTGGTCCAGACTGCGGCGCTGCAGGCCACGGCGCTGGTCCAGGCCGCGGCGCTGGCTCAACCGGTCGCGCGCGGCGCGGAGGTCGCGTGCGGTCAGCCGCTGGTGCGTGACGGACGTCCGCTGGTCGCGCATCGCGGCTGAGGCCGGCTGCGCCGCGGGTGCGACACGCTGGTGTGCGGCGGTCGTGCTGGCTCCGCTGAGTGCGGGGACGGCGCTTGCCGTGGTCGGCAGGATCGCGGCGGCGATCGTCGCGGCACCGAGTGCTGCGACGACGAGACGTGACTTCCTCATGGTTCCCCTCTTGACTCCGGTGAGTGCCGAGATCGGCCGACCGCGTGGGGGGATTCGCCGTCGGCCGGCAGGCGAACGTAACGGGCGCCTACGTGCAGTAGCTTATTGACTACTCTTCGTTTAGCCTGCTATTTCGGCTATCCCAGCCAGAATCTGTTCTTCCGCGTCGTCCAGATAGCCACGCAGCGCTACTGCCGCCGCAGACCGATCGCCCTGCTCGATCAGTCCGGCGATCTGGTCGTTGCGATGCAGGTACGGCTCGTGGAACCGGCGCGGGTCGCCCATCACGTGGAACGCCAGGCGCAGCTCGGCCAGCATCCGCCGCATCAGGTCGTCGAGGTGCCGGCTGCCGGCCAGTGCCGTGACCGCGGAATGGAACTGCAGGTCGGCCGTACCGACCTCGGTCCACCGGTCGTGCGCGGCGGCGCGCTGGCCGGCCCGTACCGCGGCCCGGATCGCGGTGACCTCGGTACGGCCGGCGGTATGGAACTCGACCGCGGCGCACTCGACCGTGCGGCGGGTCGTGTAGATCTCGGCGACGTCGGCCTCGTCCAGGGTGCGGACGAAGACCCCGCGATGTTCCTGGTGCACCAGCAGTCGTTCGTGGCTGAGCAGCCGGTACGCCTCGCGCAGGGTGTGCCGGGAAACCTGGAAGTGGCCGGCGACCGATTGTTCGCCCAGTCTGGTGCCGGGGGCCAGGGCGCCGTCGATGATCTGCTGCCGGAGCGCATCGGCGAGGCGGGCGACCATGCTCGTACGGTCCAGCGCGACGTCGGGCAGTCGTGTGGCGTCGGGCATGCGAGCGCCGTCGGGTAGTCGCGTGGTGTCGCGCAGTCCGGTGTCGGTGCCGGCCAGGGTGGATCCGCTGGTGTCAGCGTCATGATCCACCGAATTCGGCACCGCTGCTCCCTTGTGTGATTGTTGCACAATCTCTAGGGTACGAAACTATCGCAAGAGCACGCGACACGCACATCCGTCATCTCCCCCAGAACGGAGGCCCCGCGATGCTCGTACTGATCGGCGTACTCCTCGTCGTGGTGGGGTTCGCGCTCCGGCTCAACCCCCTCGTCGTGGTGACCGTCGCCGGCATTGTCACCGGCCTGCTCGGCGGCCTGACCCCGCTGGCCATCCTCAACGCGTTCGGCAACGGCTTCGCCGGCAGCCGGTCGGTCACGCTGTTCATCATCGTGCTGCCGGTGATCGGCCTGATCGAGCGCTACGGGCTGCAGGAACAGGCCCGCCGGCTGATCGCCAGGCTCGGCGCACTGACCACCGGCCGGCTACTGGCCCTGTACCAGCTCATCCGGCAGGCCAGCGCCGCGCTCGGACTCAACTCGATCGGTGGGCCGGCGCAGGCCGTACGGCCGCTCATCTACCCGATGGCAGACGGCGCCGCGGTACGCCGGTACGGCACCGTCACCGAGCGGATGACCGAGAAGATCAAGGGATTCACCGCCAGCGCCGACACCGTCGGGCTGTTCTTCGGCGAGGACATCTTCGTCGCGATCGGTTCCATCCTGCTGATCACCGGGTTCGTGGACACCACGTACAAGTTGAAGCTGGACGCGCTGCACGTCGCGCTCTGGGCGATACCCACCGCGGTCTGCGCGCTCGCCATCCACGGCGCCCGACTGCTCTACCTGGACCGTCAGCTCGACAAGATGGCCCGCGTCGCCGGACCGTCCGACGCGAGCGCCGGGGTCGGCGCGGCCGCGGGCGCCGCCTCGCAGGAACCCGTACCGCCGGAGGTCGTCGGTACCGAGAGCACCGCGACCGGTGACCCCAGGGCTGAAGACTCCGCGACAGGCAAGGGGGCGGACCAGTGATCAAGGTCGAATGGTTCTACTGGCTCTGCGGCCTGATCTTCCTGGTGGTCGCCGCGCTCACCGCCGCGGACCGCAGCAACCCCAAGCGGTACGGCAGCGGCGCGTTCTGGGCGCTGGTCGGCGGCTCGTTCATCTACGGCACCTTCGTGGTGGCCAAGACCGCACCGGCGTGGATCCTCGGCATCGCGGTCCTCGGCATGGCCGCTCTCGTCGGCACCCGCCAGCTCGCCCGGGGCGGCGCGTCCGGACCGAGCACCGAACAGCAGCGCTCCGGCGCGGACCGGTTCGGCAGCTGGCTGTTCGTACCGGCGCTGATCATCCCGGTGGTCGCGGTGATCTTCGCGGTCGGCATCGCCAAGATCAAGGTCGGCGGCCAGCCGTTCCTGGAGACCGGCTCCGAGACACTGATCGGGCTGGGTGTCGCCGCCATCATCGCCGTCATCGTCGGCCTGCTGATGCTGCGCCCGCCGTCACCGCTGACCCCGATGCGGGAAGGTACCCGGCTGCTGGAGGCGATCGGCTGGGCCGCGATCCTGCCGCAGATGCTCGCCACCCTCGGCCAACTGTTCACCTCCTCCGGTGTCGGTACCGCCGTCGGCACCATCACCAAGCACATCGTGCCGGGTGGCTCCCTGCTCGGCGGTGTGGTCGTGTACTGCCTGGGCATGGCGCTGTTCACGATCATCATGGGCAACGCGTTCGCAGCGTTCCCGATCATGACCGCGGCGATCGGCTGGCCCGTACTGGTCCAGCAGTTCCACGGCAACCCGGCCGCGGTGTTCGCGATCGGCATGCTGGCCGGGTTCTGCGGCACCCTGTGCACCCCGATGGCGGCCAACTTCAACCTCGTACCGGCGGCGCTGCTGGAGATGAAGGACAAGTACGGGCCGATCAAGGCCCAGATCCCCACCGCGATCCCGCTGCTGGCCTGCAACATGGCACTGATGTACCTGCTCGCGTTCGGGGTGCTGGGATGAGCGTGCTGGTGACCGGCTTCGAGCCGTTCGGCGGGGAGAGTGTCAACCCGTCCTGGGAGGCGGTCGACCAGCTCGCCGGGGAACGGCCCGGCGACGTACTGGCGGTGCAGCTGCCCTGTGTGTTCGGCGAGTCGATCCGGGTGCTGCGCGAGGCGGTGGCGCAGCACCGGCCGGAACTGGTGCTGTGCGTGGGCCAGGCCGGCGGGCGTACCGGACTGTCGCTGGAACGTACCGCGGTCAACGTGGACGACGCCCGGATCGCCGACAACGCCGGCAACCAGCCGGTGGACGTACCGGTGGTGGCGGACGGGCCGGTCGGCTACTTCAGCCGGCTGCCGATCAAGGCGTGCGTGGCCGAACTGCGGGCCGCCGGCATCCCCGCATCGGTGTCGCAGACCGCCGGGACGTTCGTGTGCAACCACGTGTTCTACGGCCTGATGCACCTCATCGCCACCGACCTGCCCGACCTGCGGGGCGGCTTCGTACACGTGCCGTACGCGCCCGAGCAGGTGACCGACGCCTCGACCGCGAGCATGCCGGTCGATCTGATCGCCTGCGGCCTGGGCATCATCGTGTCGACCAGCCTGAAGACGCCGGTGGACATCGTGGCGCCGGGCGGCGACCTGCACTGAGCCTGTATCTGCCCGTGGGCTTCTGTCGCCCCGGCTGCCGCCGTCGTAGGGTGGCCGGGGAGGCGACATGAAGCTGAAGCTCGACCTGCACGACATCTTCAACCGCGGCCAGGACATCGACCGCGCGCTGAACGACATCATCCAGCAGGCCATCGCCAAGAAGGCCACGCTGGTCGAGATCATCCCCGGCAAGGGCTCCGGCCAGCTGAAGAAGCGGGTACTGCGCTTCCTCGACCGCCGCGACATCAAGGCCCTCTACCACCGGGTCGAGAAGGACTCGCACAACTTCGGTCGCCTCTTCGTCCACTTCCGCCACAAGTGACCGCCGCCCCGACGTCGTACCAGGCCCTGCTCCTGACCGGTGTCGGCGGTGTAGGTAAGTCGACCATCGCCGATGAGATCGGTAAGGTCCTTGCCGCCACGGGCGCCGTCATCGCGGTCGTGGATACCGATGCGCTCGCCCAGTTCGGTCCGCCTCCGCCCGCACTCGCTCCCGACGAGCGCTCAGCGTTCTACGACGGTCTGAAGTGCCGCAATCTTGCCGCGGTATGGACTAACTACCAGGCTGCCGGCGCCCGGTTCATCGTCGTTGCCGGCGTCATCGACAGCATGTCGCTGCGGAGGGAGTACGCAGGCAGGCTCGTCGGCTGCACGGTGCAGCTGGTCCGGTTACGCGCCCCGATCCCTACGGTGCGGGAGCGTCTGCGCGCCAGGAGTGGCGGGCCGGAGCTCGACCGGCATCTGACCGGGCTGGCTGAGCGGGAAGCGATGTTCGAGGCTGCCGCAGTCGAGGATTTCACCGTGGTCAACGACCGACCGCCCACCGAGGTCGCCGGGGAGATCGTCACCCGGGTCGGCTGGCCCGGACGCCCGAACTGACTACTGCGTACACCCGAACGCAGGGGCTGCTCGGATGAGCAACCCCTGCGTTCCCAGTTACGGCTGACTAGAATTCGGGCTGGCAGTTCAACTGCGTTCTGCTGCGGCGGGCGCGGCCTCGGGAGGGTGTTGCAGCACTCTTCCGAGGTGCCGTCCGGCTTGGACGGCGGCTATTCGCAGAAGACCCGTACGGTGGCATCGGGCTGGTCGACCTCCACGGTCATCTCGTCGAGGTGTTCGACGAGTTCCTCGAGCTGTTCGGGCTTGAGCTGGGTCAGATCGAGCGGCACGCCCGACTTCGCCAGCTCGGCGTTGGCCTTGCCGAGCGCCTGCGGCGGGACCAGCGCAGCGAGCCGTACGCCGGCGCGCAGCAACTGCAGCGGTACCCGTACGTTGACCCGTCCCGGCTCGCCGTTCTCCAGGTTGTCCACGACGACCCGCAGGTACTTCGCTCTGCCCTTCGGTCGGCTCTCGGAACTCGTCGCCGCCGACGGCTGGTTGCGTTCGAGCGCGGCGATGAGCCGTTCCGCCTCGTCCGCAGTGATCTTGCCCTCGGCCAGCATGGCCAGGACATCCTTGCGTTGTTCGGTCATCGAACCTCTCCTATCTGATGCTGACGAGCACGGCCGTGTGGCCGTCCTCGATGTCGACCCGGGTGCCGGGGAGTGCGGAGACCAGGCGCCAACCGGTGCCGAACGCCCGGGGCACGCTGATGTGGTGGATCAGGCAGGCCACGGCGCCCGCCAGCAGGGCCAGGATCAGCAACGGTGCGAGCACCAGCACCACTGGCAGCACCGGCAGCCAGATCCGGATGGGACGGCGGCGCGGTCTGGCCACCCGTACGGTCAACAGCTGCGGCATCATGCGCCACCCTCCAGCTCGGACAGGGCCTGCTGCGCGGTGATCTCGCCGCGGCGCAACCGGTCGATGACGTCGGCCCGCGACGGCGCCGGGTCGGTCTCGACGAAGTCGAGCATCTGGGTGATCCGGTTGAGCCGCGACTTGATCGTCGGGTAGCTGACCCCGAAGATCCGCTCCATCTCCTTGATGGAGCCGTGGCACCGTACGAACGCGGTGACGAAGACCTGGTCCTCGACGTTGAGCTGCGCCAGTTGCGGCAGCCCGAACTCGCCCTCGATCGCGACGCCGTTGCCTGCCAGCCGCACCCGCTCGACGACGAACGGCTGGCCCTGGGTCAGGTTCGTGAGTTCCTGCCAGTCCATCGCCTGCTCTGTCATATCTGAAGTATGAGTCGCAGTGAGCTTAATTTTCAAGAAGTTGATCTTAATTTTTTCAATGAGCGAGATCGCGGCGCTGCGGCCGGGGTCAACTTGAGTTGCCGCTCGACGCAACCAGCGCCAGTGCGGTGGGCATTTTCCCCGAATTGGAGTTATGTCCGGATCTACCAAGGCGACATTCGGGGAAAATGCACCGCAGGATGCTCGCGGTTGGGCCATTTTCCCCGAATGTCCGTTCGCCGGAAAGTGACTAAACGGTATTTCGGGGAAAATGCTCACCCGGTGCGGTGCGGTGCGGTGCGGTGCGGTGCGGTGCGGTGCGGTGCGGTGCGGTGCGGTGCGGTGCGGTGCGGTGCGGTGCGGTGCGGTGCGGTGCGGTGCGGTGCGGTGCGGTGCGGTGCGGTGCGGTGCGGTGCGGTGCGGTGCGGTGTCAGGGCAGGTAGCGGATGAGGACGACGTCGCCGATCGCGCGGGTCTCGACCATGCGGAGGCGGCCGACCGGGTAGCTGGCCGGGTTGAGGAACCGCGGCGCGTCGCCGTCGCCGACCACGATCGGCGCGACGGCCAGCTGTATCTCGTCGACCAGGCCGGCGGACAGGAACGCGGTGTGGATCTGCCCGCCGCCCTCCACCATCAGTCGCCGGACCCCGCGCCCGCCCAGGTCGTCGAGCAGCCGGCCGAAGTCGAGGCGCGGCCCGAGCGGTACGACGTCTGCCAGCCCGGCCAGCGGTTCCCGCAGCCTGGCCGCTCCGATGTCCGTCGAGTACGCGAGCTTGTCGCCGCCGTGGTGCCAGAACCGCAGACCTGGGTCGAGGTCCCCGGTGCTGGTGACGGTGACCTTGAGCGGGTGTTCGGGCAGCCCCCGCGCCCGCCGTCGCGCACGGCGCTCCTCGGACCGTACGAGAAGTCGTGGGTCGTCGGCACGCAGGGTCGCCGCGCCGACCAGGATGGCGTCGGAGTCGGCACGTACCTGGTCCACCCGGTCGAAGTCGGCGTCGTTGGACAGCAGCAACCGGTCCGGCGTGCCGTCGTCGATGTGGCCGTCGATGCTGACCGCGACGCTGAGCAGGACGTACGGGCGCTGCGACATGAACCTCCTCCGCCGGGGTCCGTCCCGCCCAGCCTAGCGACGCAGCTCACCGATGGTCGCGGTCCTGTCACGTCGTGCGGGCGGGCGACGACCGCCTAGGATCGCGGCAATGAGTGGCACAGTGGCCTGGCCGCCGGTCGGCAGTTGCGTCGCGCACCGCGGTGCGTGCGGCTCGGCTCCGGAGAACACGGTGGCCGGTTGCGCCGAGGCGCTGCGGCAGGGCGCCACGATCATCGAGGTCGACCTGCAGCGCAGCGCCGACGGCGAGCTGGTCGTGGTGCACGACAGTACGGTCCGCCGGACCAGTGACATCGCCACGGTGCTGCCCGACCGGGCGGACTGCAAGGTCGGCGAACTGACCCTCGCCGAGCTACGCAAACTGGATGCGGGCAGCTGGTTCGACCCGCGTTTCCAGGGCGCCGGCATCACCACCCCGGCCGAACTGCTGGACCTGCTCGCCGGCCGGGCCACCCTGCTGATCGAGTTGAAATGGCCGGAACGTAACCCCGGCATCGAACGGCAGCTCGTCGAGGAGCTGCAGCGTTGTCTCGGCCCGGCGCCGGGCGCCGCGGACCGCGACCGACCGCCGGTAGCCGTGCAGGTCAGCGACGTACGGCGGCTCCGCGAGTTCCACCGGGCGCTGCCGGCCGCCGTACCGTTGTGCCTGATGAGCGGGCTGGTCGACCCGCTGCCGGTGGACACCTTCGCCGAGCTGGGCGAGTGGGTGTCCTGTTACATCCCGCTCGGCCGGGTGGTGCCGCCGGGCTACATCGAGCAGGTCCACGCGCACGGCGTACGGGTCTGCCCGTGGACGATCGACGCCCCCGACGCGGTACGCAGCATGCGCGACATGGGCGCCGACGCGGTGATCACCAACTTCGTCACGCTGGCCGGTCCGGTACTGCGCGGCGAGCCCGACCCGCTGCCCGGCGGCCCGGTGCGCATCGAGTCGGTGTCCGTACCGGACGAGCGCTGCGTACTGCGCAACGTCTCGGACATCGCGGTCGAGCTGGCCGGCTGGTCGCTGCGCAACCAGCTGATGGCCCGGCAGTGGCTGCCGGCGATCACCCTCGCCGCGGGCGCGAGTCTTGAGGTGGTGTCCGGTACGGACAAGTTCCTGGACAACTACGGCGACACGCTCGCCGTGTACGACCCCGGCCATACCGTGGTCGACCTGCACTTCTACCGCTGAGGCCCGCCGAGACCGCCGTGGATCGACCGGCGGCGTGGTCTACCGCTGAGGCTGGGCCGGGGAGGTTCCGGCCAGCCGGCGTACCGCGGCCAGCCCGTCGGGGCTGCCGGGCCAGTGCCGGTCCAGCGCGTCGGGCCCGGCGCGGCGTACCACCGAGCGCAGCACCACCGCCACGATGATCGCGTCGTCGGCGTAGCCGAGTACCGGAATGAAGTCGGGGATCAGGTCGACCGGCGAGGCCAGGTAGGCGAGCAGCAACCACAGCCGGACCCGTACGCCGCGTGGCAGTGTGCCGTCCCGGGCCAGCCGCGACACCAGGCGTAGCAGGTCGGGCAGGAGGCGTACGGCCTCGGTCAGCCGGTTGCCGTCCGGCCGGGACCGGGCCAGGAGCAGCAACAGCGCCAGCCAGAGCAGCAGCAGACCACCGAGTACCCCGAGCGCCACGGTGATCGGCGTCGGCCAGCCGTTCAGCATCTGGCAAGTTTCCCAGCGGCTGGACCGACCTGCCACATGACTGCGATCCCTGGGCGAGACTGGGTCGATCACGACCGACAATCGGCGCGGATCGGACCGGGCAGAGTAGGGGACGGCAATGGGCGGCGTGGACCGGGCGGGCGTCGAGTACGACCAGCAGCGCCGGGTGTGGCTGCTGAGCACCCCCGCCACCTCGTACGCGCTGCGCTGCCCGAAGACGCTGGGGGTGCATCACCAGAATGTGCCCGACGCCCTGCTGCACCTGTACTGGGGTCCGCGGATCACCCTCGCCGACGCGGTCCGGCTCGTCGACCTGCGGTGGGACGAGGGGAAGAGCCACAGCTTCGAGTCGCTGCTGGACGGTGCCGAGGAGTACCCGGTGGAGGGCGGCGTGCGGTTCGGCGAGCCGGCGCTCGCGGCCCGTTTCGCCGACCGGGTGCGGTCCGTCGAATGGGCCTTCACCGGCCAGGACACCCACTCCGAGGGCGGGGCGTACGAGCTGGTCCTGCGGTTCGCCGACCGTACCTACCCGCTGGAGGTGACGCTGCACTACCGGGTACGCGACGACAGCGACGTGATCGAACGCTGGGTGGTCGCCGCCAACGTCGGCGACGACGCCCCGGTGGAGCTGTCCCGGCTGGACTCGGCGGCCTGGGTGTTGCCGCAGTCCGACCGGTACCGGCTGTCGCACCTGGTCGGCCGGTGGAGTGCGGAGACGCAGCTGCGGCGTACCGAACTGACCGAAGGCTCGCTGGTGTTCGGCAGCCGACGCGGCGTCACCAGCCATCACGCGAACCCGTGGTTCGCGGTGGACGACGGCACCGCCACCGAGACCGCCGGCGATGTCTACAGTGGAGCGTTGGCCTGGTCCGGGTCGTGGCGGATCGCGGTGCAGCGGCCCACGTACGGCGGGGTCAGCGTGCTCGGCGGCGCCGGCCGACCGGACGGCGACCCGTACCGGTTGGCGGCCGGGAAGAGCCTGACCACGCCGGTGTTCGCCGGCCTGTACACCCCGGGCGGGTTCGGCGCGGCGTCCCGCGCCTGGCACGCGTACACCCTGCGGCACGTACTGCCGGACGGCGACCGGGTGCGCCCGGTGCTGTACAACTCGTGGGAGGCCACCGGTTTCGACATCAACGAGCGGAACCAGAAGGCGCTCGCTGCCCGCGCCGCGACCCTCGGTTGCGAACTGTTCGTGATGGACGACGGCTGGTTCGGCGCCCGGATCAACGACCGGGCCGGGCTGGGCGACTGGCAGGTCAACCCGGACCGCTTCCCCGACGGGCTGGGCCCGCTGATCGACGAGGTGCACCGGCTCGGCATGGACTTCGGTATCTGGGTGGAGCCGGAGATGGTCAACCCCGACTCCGAGCTGTACCGCGCGCACCCCGACTGGGTGTACCACTTCCCGGGCCGGACCCGGCACGAGATGCGCCACCAACTGGTCCTCAACCTGGCCCGGCCCGACGTGGCCGAATGGATGTACGGTCGGCTGCACGCGCTGCTGTCCGGCAACGACATCCAGTTCGTCAAGTGGGACATGAACCGGCCGTTCACCGAAGCCGGCTGGGCCGCCCACGCCGACAATCCGGACGAGTTGTGGACCGGGCACGTACGCAACCTGTACGCGGTCCTGGACCGGTTGCGCGCCGCGCATCCCGGCGTGGCGTTCGAGTCCTGCTCGGCCGGCGGCGGCCGGGTCGACCTGGGCATCCTGGCCCGTACCGAGCAGGTGTGGACCTCCGACAACACCGACGGCCCGGACCGGCTGATCATCCAGCACGGGTTCAGCCAGATCTACCCGGCGCGGGCGATGTCCTGCTGGGTCACCGACGTACCGAACCTGCTGGACCGGCGCAGTGTGCCGTTACGCTACCGGTTCCATGTCGCGATGGCCGGCGTACTGGGTGTCGGCGGCGACCTGACCGGGTGGAGCGACGCCGAACTGACCGAGGCGACCGACCTGGTCGCGCAGTACAAGCAGATCCGGCCGATCGTGCAGCACGGCCGGCAGTACCGGCTGCGCGAACCGCAGGAGGGGCTGACCGCGGTGCAGTACGTGACCGCGGACCGCGACCAGGCCGTGGTGCTGGCGTTCCTCGGCGCGCAACGCTTCGGTGAGTCGGTACCGCTGCTGCGCCTCGCCGGGCTCGATCCGGACGCCGGCTACCGCATCGACGGCATGGAGGAACCGGTCAGCGGGCAGGTACTGCACCGGCACGGTGTGCCGCTACGACTGCACGGCGACCACGACAGCACCCTGCTGCAACTGGACCGGGCCCGCTGATCCGTACCGTCGAAGATCGGTCCCCGATGTCGGATATCGGATCTGCTACGCCCATTGTCTGCGGCACGCATCATCGCTAGCATTTGTGCCCCCGCCCTGACAGGGGCCAGCGGCAGGAGCGGCGATGACCGACGGCGAGCCCGTTCCCCCGAGCGTGGAGTTCTTCTCGCTCTATCCCGACGCACCCGCCCCCGAACCGGCATCCGGCAGTGTCCGCGGTTCGTTGCCGTCCCGCGCGGTACAGAAATGCCTACCGGTCACCGAGGCATCGTCCTTCGGCTGGTACGTCTTCCCGCCCCTCGACTTCGCGGTCCGCTGGGACGGCCAGGACACCGAGTGGTCGCCACTGGACGACCGGAACGACCCGGTCGGCTGGGAATCGCTGTCCGGCGGCCACGAGGGTGCCGTACCGGGTGTCCGGGAGGCGCTGGAGACCGCACCGGAACGCTTCCGGTCCGACTTCGCGGTGTTCGACCGGGACGGCCGGCCGCCGGTGCCGTTCGTCAACGCCGACCCGCGCGCGATCAACTGCCTGGAGATCATCACCGGCCTGTTGATGCGTACCTCGCCGGGTTGGTCGGTGCTGACCAGAGGATTGCCCAACTGGCCGCACCAGCCCGGGCACCAGATCCTGGAAGGCATCATCGAGACCGACTGGTTCCGGTCCGCGGTGCCGACCATGGTCCGGCTGACCGAACCGGGCCGGGTGGTGCGCTTCCACCGCCGGTTACCGATCATGGTGGTCCAGGTCGTACCGAGGGTGGCGGTGACTGCTTCATCCACAGTGGACACCACGACCGCCCGGGGCCTCGCGGAGTTCCCCGACGACGTGTGGGCGGAGTTCGTGGCCAGCCGGCAACGGCGCGGGGAAGGTGGCGCCGCCGCCTACCGGGCCGAACAGCGGGCCCGGCAACGCACCCGACGTCAGCAGGGTCAGGGCTGATGGCGGGCGAGGGTACGGCGTCGGTGACCAGTGACGCCGCACCCGCACGACGCGGGTACCGCGCGGTCTTCCGGCACCCGGTCGGTGCCCGGCTGATCACCACCCAGATCATCTCCGACCTCGGTGACTTCGTCGGGCTCTCGGCGCTGCTGCTGCTCGCCTACCGCAGTACCGGATCGGTCCTCGCACCGGCCGCGGTGTACGCCGCCCGCTCGCTGCCCGCCCTGCTGGTGGCGACCGCGTTCAGCGGCTGGCTGGACCGTCCGCAGCGACGCACCCTGCTGGTGGCCTGCACCCTGGCCGGTGCCGCGATCATCGCCGTACCGACGGTGCATCCGAACGCGTGGACCGGCATCGTGGCCGCCGCCCTGCTCGGCGCGATGCGGGCCGTGTACCGCAGCACCAACACCGCGGTGATCGCCGAGTCGATGACCCGCGACGAGCGGCTGCCGCTGTTCGGGGTGGCGGCGATCGTCGGACAGAGCGCCCAGGTGATCGGCATCGTGGTCGGCGCCGGACTCACCCTCAGCATCGGCGTCCGCTGGGCGCTCGGTCTGGACGTACTGTCCTTCCTGCTGGCGGCCGGGGTGCTGGCCACCCTGCCGCTGACCGTACGGGTGGCGCGGCCCCGCCGCCCGCCGCCCACCGCCGGTTTCCGCCTCGTGTTCGCCCACCCGACGCTGCGTTCCCTGGCCGTACTGACCTGGGTCTCGTTCCTGATCAACGGATTCCCGGAGACGGTCGCGCCGAGGCTCGCGCACGGTGGGTTCCTGCCGGTACTGATGGCCAGTTGGGCGATCGGCGGTGGCCTGTTCAGCGCGGTACTCGCGCGGGGCCGGTTCCTGGACCGCCCGTTGCACCAGGTGGCGCTCGCCGCGATGGTCGGTGGACTGCTGCTGTCCGCCGGGGTGACGCTGGTGTTCGGCGGGCCGGTCTGGCTGGTCGCGGTGTTCAACGGGCTCGCCGGTGGCTGTGCCTGCTGGGTGGTCGGTGCGCAGGCGACCTTCGCCCACCTGGCGCCACCGGAACGGATGGGGCAGGTCGAGGCCACCGTGGTGGCGGCGAACATCCTGATGGGTGGGCTGGGTGCGCTCGCCCTGGGCTGGCTGACCAGTGCGGTGGGGCCCGCCCCGGCGTACCTGACCGGTGGTGTGCTGGTGGCGGTGGCCGGCGTGGTCGCCGTACGGCGGTTCGCCGGCCGCCCTGCCGAGGTCTGAACAGGCTGCGGCCGACCGTCCTACCAGGGACGACGCTGCCATCGGGGCTGTTGCGCCGGTTGGCTACTCTCGCGGGGGATCGACGGTGAGTAGCCGTCGTGTCAGGTACGTGCATCGCCCTGGCACTATGTGCGCCATGCCCCCGTATCCTCAGGAGCAGTTCGCCGGCCCCGCCGACGCCCCGGACCGCTACCAGCTTCTCGAACGCCGCTCCGCCGGCGGCGAGGGCGAGATCTGGAGCGCGGTCGAGCAGCAGGCCAGCTACTCGTTCCGGTATGCCGTCAAGATCATCCACGCCGAGCACCTGGCCGACTCCGACCGGTGGTTGGAGAACCTGCGCCTCCAGGTCGCGCTGCTCACCCAGCTGGAGCATCCGGCGCTGGTGAAGGTCCGCGAGGTGTTCGTCGGTCCGCCGCCGCACGCCGCCGGTGGCCAGGACACCGACACCGCGCCCCGGCTGTATCTGGTGATGAAGTGGATCGAGGGCCGCAGTCTCCAGGAGGCGCTGGAGTCCGGCCAGGTCACCGGGCTGGCCGCGCTGGACCCGCTGGAGAAGGTCGCGGAGGCGGTCGACTACCTGCACAGTGGCCGGGACACCGGCGGTCAGCCGGTGCTGCACCGCGACATCAAACCCGCGAACATCCTGCTCGCCGACGACGGTCGGGTCTACCTGGTCGACTTCGGCCTGGTCCGGTTCGACGGCCAGGCCACCATGTCGAAGGTGTCCGGGACCGTACCGTTCATGGCGCCGGAGTCGCTGCACCGGGGGGAGTACGGCCCTGCCTCCGACCGGTACGCGGTCGGCGCCACCCTCTACTACGCGCTGACCGGGCAGACTCCCGTACCCGGCGACGTCGAGGGTATGACGCAGCGGCTCACCGCCGCACTCGGCGCCGCGCAGGGCCGTGTCGTCAACGGCATCCTGCTGATGCTGTCGGGCAGTGCGTCGCGTCGCCCGCAGAGTGCCGCGGAATGGCTGCGGGCGTTGCGTACGCCGGTGGAGCAGACCACGCTCGGTGCGCCCGCCCAGCCGGAGACCGCGCTCGGCGCGCCGACCAGCGGCCATCCGGCACCGCCGTACCCCGGTCCACTGACGTCCAACACGCCGGTGTCGGGACGGCCGATGTCCGGGCAGCCCATGTCCGGGCAGCCGATGTCGGGTCAGCCGATGTCGGGTCAGCCGATGTCCGGGCAGCCCATGTCGGGTTATCCGATGTCGGCACAGCCCATGTCGAGTGGTCCGATGTCGGGTCCGCCGGGAGCGCATCCGGCACCGCCACCGCCGATGCCGATGGGCGGCGGGTACGGTCCGCCACCGTTCGCGCCGACCGCACCGGCGAAGAAGAAGAAGGCCACCGGCAAGGTCATCGCGATCATCGGCGGTGTACTCGGGCTCGTCTTCGTGACCTGCTGCAGCTACGGTCTCTACCAGTCGTACGTGCACGGAGACAGCGGCGGCGGTCTGGGTATCGATCCGTCGCCGAGCGTCTCGGTGGACCGCAAGGTGCCGCCGCCCGCCGTGGACAAGCTGGAACCGGCGCTGGTGTCGGTCGCCCAGATCACCCAGGTCACCGGCGAGCCGACCGACTACGTCAGCAAGAGCAGCGACACCACGCGGGACGAGATCCTGATGGGCGGGCCGAGCAGCTTCGCGCCGTGCGCGGAGGGCACCGTCCCCGGCAACGCCATCGGATCGCAGACCAGCAACGGTTACTACGCGTCCAGTGCGTACGTCGCTTCCGCGGTGTCCGGCTTCTACGGCAAGGCGGCCACCGGCTACTTCAGCTCCGCGACCAAGGAGATCGAGCGCTGCGGCTGGAACAAGTTCGAGATCAGCAAGCTCGGTGACGGGTCCGTGGCGTACAGCCGTAAGCATGACGAGTACAGCAACTCGCCGAACGTGCTGGTACTGGTCCGCTCCGGACAGGTCGTACTCGAACTGAGCATGTCCACCGACCGGGGCAGCGCCCAGTCCGACGCGACGCAACTGGCCACCATGATGGCCCGGCACCTGCCGAGCTCGCGATGACCGTACTGGTGGTGGCCTCGCCCGCCGGCCAGCTCCGGATCTCCCCGGAGGAGGACACGGCGGGCGGGCCGACCGCAGTGGTGGGTCGTGACCCGCTCTGCCAGGTCGTCATCGACGACTCCCGGGTCTCCCGCGAGCATCTCGCGCTGGAGTGGACCGGCGGGCAGTGGTGGGTACGGGACCTGGGCAGCAGCAACGGCACCTTCCTGAACGGCCGGCCGGTGCACCGGCTGGCGGTCGGGCAGGCGTTCACGTTGCGGCTCGGCGACGCGAGTGCGGGTGCGGAGCTGACCGTACGGCCGGAGACCGCGCCGGCGCACGGGCCGGTGCCCCCCACCCAGACCGCGCCACTGACCGAACACAGCCTGTTCTCGCCGGCGCCGGAACCCGCCCCCGCACCGGCGGGATACCAGCTGGCGCCGGTCGCCGGTGCGCAGGGCGAGTTGCCCGGCGCGGGCGGGCCACACGAGCTGCCCGGCCCCGGTGGGCGTACACCTTCGGCCGTGTACCAGGTGACCGCCCGGGTACGGATCGGTCGCGCGCCGGACAGCGACATCGTGCTCACCGACCTGCTGGTGTCGCGTCGGCACGCGGAACTGCGCCGTACCGACGCCGGCTACCAGGTGGTCGACCTCGGCACCCGCAACGGCACGTACGTCAACGGGCACCGCATCACGCAGGCCCCGCTGCGCCCGGGTGACGTCGTCTCCGCCGGGCACCACCAGCTGCAGTTCGACGGCACCCAGCTGCGTGAGTACGTCGACAACGGTCGGGTGTCGCTGCGCGCGGACGGACTGACCGTCACCATCGACGGCCGTACGCTGCTGCGCGACCTGAGTTTCGAGCTGGGTGACAGCAGCCTGCTCGCCGTGGTCGGCCCCAGTGGCGCGGGCAAGTCCACGCTGCTCGGCGCGCTCACCGGGATCCGGCCCGCGGGCGGCGGGACGGTGCACTACCAGGACCGTGACCTGTACGCCGAGTACGACGACCTGCGGCACCGGATCGGGCTGGTACCGCAGGACGACATCCTGCACAAGCAGCTGACCGTACGCCGCGCCCTGCGCTACGCCGCCGAACTGCGGTTCGGCAGCGACGTCACGGCCGCCGAGCGGGAGCAGCGGATCGACGAGGTGCTGGCGAAGCTCGACCTGACCGAGCGGGCCGACCAGCGGATCAGCACCCTGTCCGGTGGGCAGCGCAAACGCACCTCGGTGGGTCTGGAACTGCTCACCGAGCCGTCGCTGCTGTTCCTCGACGAGCCGACGTCCGGGCTGGACCCGGCGCTGGACCGGGACGTGATGCTCGCGTTGCGGGAACTCGCCGACGGCGGCCGTACGGTCTGCGTGGTCACCCACAGCGTGCTGCACCTCAACGCCTGCGACCGGGTGCTGGTGCTCGGTCGTGGCGGGGTCGTCACCTACTTCGGGCCGCCGGACGCGCTCCTCGGGTTCTTCGGCGCGCGCGAGTACGCCGAGGTGTTCCAGCAGGTCGCGACCGATCCGGAGCACTGGGCCGGCCGGTACGCGGAGTACGCCGCGGGCCGTGCCGCGCCGACGGCGCCGACCCCGGTGGAGCCGGTTCCGATGACCGGTCCGGTCGGTGCGGCGCCGGCCCGGCAGGGTTTCTGGCGCCAACTGTCCATTGTGGCCAGACGTACCGTCGCGGTGACCCTGGCCGACCGGCTGTACGGTTCGCTGCTGGTCGGACTGCCGCTCGGGCTGGCCGCGCTGCTGCACGTGGTACCCGGTGACGACGGCCTGGCCCGCCCGCACAACGCCGTACACCGCTCGGTGGAGGCCGGTCAGCTGCTGACCATCCTCGTCATCGGCGCGGTCTTCATGGGGCTGGCCGCCGGGATCCGCGAAATGGTCGGGGAACGGGCCATCTACCGGCGGGAACGTGCCGTAGGGCTGTCCCCGGGCGCCTACCTCGGTGCGAAGTTCGCCGTGTTCGCGGTCGTCAACACCGGCCAGGTGGCGCTGTTCGTACTGCTCGGGCTGGCCGGGCGGAAGCGGGCGCCCGACGCGCTGCTGCTGGGTTCCCCGACCCTGGAACTGATCGTGGTGCTCGCCCTGGTCGCCCTCGCCTCCGCCACGCTCGGGCTGCTGATCAGCGCGTACGTCACCACCTCCGAACAGACCATGCCGGTACTGGTGGGCCTGGTGATGGCGCAGCTGGTGCTGTGCGGCGGGCTGTTCGCGGTGTCCGGCCGCGCGGTCATCTCGCAGCTTTCCTGGCTGGCCCCGGCCCGCTGGGCGTACGCGGCCGCGGCCGCCGGGGTCGACCTGAAGACCATCATGGTCAGCCCGCCCGACGACGGGTTCTGGCAGCACACCCGGCACGACTGGCTGTTCGCCACCGGGATGCTGATCGCGCAGACCGTCGTACTGTTCATCGCGACCAGACTGGCGCTCCGCCGACATGATCCGGGGCGCTAGGCTGGGGTACAAGCTGACAGACCCCGGAGTGAGCCGTGAGTCGCCGAAAGTCCACACCTGACGTCGACCCAGCGCTGCAGGCTGGCTGGAGCAGCGCATGCCAACTGTACGAACACCTCTCCGGTCCGGGTGAGCTGACCGCGTTGCCACCGGGTGCGCTGCGGTTGCAGCCCGGGGAGGTCAACTACGGCCAGGGCGTCCTCAACTATTCGCGCTTCTACGGCATGAACGTCAGGTACAACCAGAGCAACTCGTTCTGGTTCGGCTCGGCCGGGTTCGTGGCCGCCGGCATGGCCTTCGACGCCATCGGCAACGCCTCGGCGCGCAACCGCGCGCAGGCGATGGCTGCGGCCCAGTGGCGGGACCACGCGCAGGTCAGGATGATGCTCACCGATCGGCGGCTGCTCTGCGACTACCGGAACAAGTGGCTGAACTTCTGGCACGAGGGCATCGTGGAGTTCGCCTGTGACCTGCGGCTGTGGTCGTTCGTCCTGCGTTACGAGGTCGGCGAGCCGCTGATGCTGCACGGCCCGGCCGCGCCGTGGTTCGCGGTGGCGGTGGCCCGCATCGCGTACGGCCGGCAAGGGTTGCAGCTTCCCGCCTTCGGGCCGCTCGCGCAGGCCACCGCGCAGCGCCGTAACGCGATCAGCGGTGAGGTAGTCCGCCCGGCCATCGAACAGGACTAGCCCACCGGCCCACCTCCCGCCTTCCAGTCGCGGCACGACGACAACGCCGCCCGCCCCGACCTTCCGGTCGGAACGGGCGGCGTCTTCGGTCAGACGGATCGTCCGGTCAGGTCAGAGCCCGTAGCTTGCCTGCTTGACCTCGAACACGTTGCGGTGTCCGACGGTCTCCTGCAACGACCACAGCATGTCGGCGCCGGTGGCGTCCTCCCAGTAGCTGATGCTCTCGCCACCGCCGACCCACGCGTGGGTGGCGCTGCCCGTACCGGGCTCCCAGTAGTAGAGCTGCTTCGCCGCGGACGAGTTGAACCACCAGCGGCCGTTGTGCGAGGCCACGCCGTTGAGGTTGTACCAGCCGAGCTGCGACGCCTCGGTCGACGTGGTGTTCGCGGCGAAGGTCGTGGCTCCCGAGGCGAACGGGAACCGGACCGCACGCGGTGCACGGTCCGGGTAGTTCGTGCAGCCGTTGCAGGTGTACTCGGCCATCACCATGGACTTGGTGACCCGGTCCAGCGAGATGGACGACCAGACCAGTGGGGTGACGCCCGAGGCGGTGTGCGAGGTGATCGTGCCGACCTGCGGCAGGACGTACGCGTAGTTGTGCGCGTAGTAGGTCGTGCCGTCGGCCTGTCGGCCGATCTGGTCCGCGGTCCCACCGGTGTTGGTCTTGAGGATCTTCTTCATGTTGAACACCCGCATGCCGTTACCGGTGTCGGCGACGTAGAGGTAGTCGCCGTACCAGGAGACGCCACCGGCGTGGATCGGGATGTCCTTGAAGTTCGGTGCCGACGCGGTGCCGGTCGGCTCCACGAGCAGGACCTTGCGGTACTTGTTCGGGTAGGTCGCGTCCCAGTCGGCCATGGTGATCCGGCTGCGGGACTGGTTGCCGCTGCACCCGTCCTTGGTGTACCAGCTGGCGACGACGAGCTGATGGCCGTCGTAGTTGCCGCTGTTGGCGGTGCCGACAGCGTCGCGGCTGGTCGTGACGCCCTGGGGGTAGTTGGTGCAGTCGTTGTTGTCGCCCGAGTCCCACTTGAACCCGCCGACGTAGCCCGCCACCCCAAGGTTGTCGGTGATCGCCGTCCGGTCGTGGTTGGCGTTGTCCATCACCGTGTGCACGGGTGCCGTGCCGAGTTTCGAGATCAGCGCGTTGTCCACCGTGTCGAACTGGGTGTAGTTGGAGGTCAGGGTGAACTGACTGGTCGGCAACGATGTCGGTGCACTCGCTGCGGATGCCGGTGCCGTGGCACCGAATGCCGCTGCGCCCAGCGCTACCGCGCTGGCCGCAGCCACCGCGAAGACTTTCCTACGTACTGCCATGGCAGCCCCCGGTTTTGGGTCCAAATGGTGGTCTTCACGGTAACCCGTATCGATAGATGATGGTCAACGCGATACGTGCCACATGATGGTTTGAGGCTGTATCGATGCGACAGCACCCGAATCGGCCGCATACCGTGACCGCACCGCACCGTAGTGGCAGCGCGGCCCGCTTGCGGCGGCTCCCTACGATCCGGTCGTGGGTGCGTCCAACGTGGTGGAGAAGTTCGGTGACGACGACATCCTGGAACGGACCTGGATCCTGCCCGTGCAGCTGACCGGTGCCAGCGTCGGATCGTCACGGCAGACTTGTCGCATGCTCATACCGTGCCAGCGCGAGCTGTTCGACATTCCGACCGACCTGGCCTACTTCAACTGCTCGTACTATTCGCCGCAGCTCAACGCGTCCACCGCGCGGATCGTCGACGGGGTACGGCAGAAGAGCCACCCGTGGGAACGTACCGCCGGGCACTTCTTCGACGACGCCGAACGGATCCGTACCCTCGCGGCCGACACCCTCGGCGGCGACAGTGACGGGTACGCCGTCGTGCCCTCGGCGAGCTACGGCATCACCACCGCGGCGCGGGCCGTCGAACCCGGTCTGCGCGCCGGTGACCGCATCCTGGTGACGGCCGAGGAGTTCCCGAGCAACGTGCTGCCGTGGCGGCGGACCGCGTACGAGACCGGTGCGGTGGTGCAGACCGCGCCGACCCCGGCGGACGGTGACTGGACCCGGGCCGTACTGGACCTGATGGGCACCCGTACCCGGGTGGTCGCCGTGTCGACCTGCCACTGGACCAACGGCGCCCGGCTCGACCTGGCGGCGGTGTCCCGTCGCTGCCGCGACCTGGTCGCCACGCTGGTGGTCGACGCGACGCAGACGTTCGGTGCGACCCCGTTCCCGATGTCCGACGTACAGCCGGACTTCCTGGTCGCCGCGGGCTACAAGTGGCTGCTCGGGCCGTACGGCTACGGGCTGCTGCACGTCGCGGAACGCTGGCGCGACGCCAGGCCGTTGGAGGAGAGCTGGCTGACCCGCGCGAATGCCCGCGACTTCGCCGGGCTGGTGAACTACTCCGACACCTACCGGCCCGGCGCGCGGCGCTTCGACGTCGGCGAGACACTCACCGCGTCGCTTGCCGGTGCGGTCGCCGCGCTGGAACAGATCAACGCCTGGGGGGTGGCGAACATCGGCGAGTCGCTCGCGGCCACCAACCGTACGATCGCCCGGCACCTGGCCGATCTCGGCTTCACCCTGCCGCCGGAGTCCGTACGCAGCCAGAACATGTTCGGCGCCGAACTGCCCGAGCGCTACACCGGCAATCTGGTGGCCGACCTCCAGGAACGGAAGATCCACGCCAGCCAGCGCGGCCGGGCCGTACGGTTCGCCCCGCACCTGCACATCAGCGACCAGGACCTGCGGCTGCTCCTCGACACGCTCACCGAACTGTTCAGCTGACCGCCCGTGTGGCCTCAGTCGGCGGGCCAGACTGCCAGGGATCCCGGACGGAGCGGCGATGTGACCGCGTCAGCCGCGCTCGGCTGTCCGGGGACCCAGGAGTTCGGCGAGGTCGGTGGCCAGTCGGCTCAGCTCCTCGCCGGCCTCCAGTACGAGAACGGCGCGGGCACTCCAGTGCATGTCTGCGACATCGGATCCGGACGGGCGGAGCGTCACGCCGAGGCCGACCTGTGCCCGCCCGTCGTGCCGCGCGTCGAGTTCCAGTTCGCCCTCGAGGGACTGCCAGCGCCGGACACCGGGCCAGCCACGCCAGTCGGCGGCCAACTCCGCCACGAAGCCGGCCAGGGTGGTGACCTGACCGTCGAGGCACGCATCGGTGACCGCGGTGAGCTGCCCGTCGTGGATCTCGGTGACCATCCGCCACACGTGCCCGTCGCCGTACGGGTCGTAGGGTGGGTGGACCACCCAGCGGGTGCCCCGCGAGGTGCGCACGTCGAGCGGCTCGGTCATGGACCCGACGGTAGCGCCCGGCCCACCGTCGGGTCACACGTAGCGGCGGGGACCCTTGGCGTACAGGAGGTAGAGGACGGGGCCGATCGGAAACGACATCACGATCACCAGCGCCCATCCGTTGCGGCTCAGATGGCGCAGGTCCTCGTCCCTGGTGTTGGCGAGATCGACCAGGCAGCGCCGGTCGAACCAGAGCAGTACGGCGAGCAGCGCAAGGACCGGGATGAGCGTGACAATCGAGCTGTCCATCGTGTCGCTCCCCACCATCCGGCCGGCCGCCGTGCCGACGCCGCATACCCACCTGCATCGTAGGCCTCAGAACGGGCAACGGCATGCGAAAGGTCATGATCTTGCCCAGAGTTCACCCAGGACCGGTCAGTGCCGGTACACGCATGTCGTGGATGATCCCAGCGGTGAGGGGGTCTGCGGAAGGAAGCGTTTCGGGACATGGACAGTGGGACGCGACCCCGGTTACATCCGCTGCTGGCGCAGCGGTGGAGCCCGGTGACCTTCGACGAGTCGTACGAGGTCAGTTCCGCGGACGTGGAGTCGCTGCTCGAGGCGGCCCGGTGGGCGCCGTCGGCCGGCAACTCGCAACCCTGGGCGTTCCTCGTCGGCCTGCGCGGCGACACCGCGCACAAGCGACTTCTCCGGTACCTCAGTCCGAGTTCAGGCAGGTGGGCGCCGTGCGCCAGCCTCCTGGTGGTGAACCTGTGCCACCGCTACGTCGAGGACACCGACTGGGACTACTCCGAGTTCTCGCTCTACGACCTCGGTCAGGCCGTCGCCCACATGACCGTGCAGGCGCAGGCCCTCGGCCTGTTCGCACACCAGTTCCGGGCGTTCGACAAGGCGGGGATCACCGCGGAGTTCGCGGTGCCGGACCACTGGGAGGTGACGACGATGACCGCGTTCGGACGGGTCGCGCCGTCGGGTGATCCGGCGGACGCCGCTCCCGGCGGTCGGGAGCGGCGCCCACTTTCCGAGATCAGCTGGCCCACCGGAGAGCCAGCTGAGGACGCTCCATTGCGGTGAAACTCTCCGACTATCGCGCGGGGCCGGATCGTCAAGCGGGCTTCGTCAGCTGCGCCGGTCGGCCAAGTGTGCCCGGTCGTCGAGCGAACTCAGCGAATGCGGGTACGGCACCGTGGCCGGTTCGCTGGCCGCGTCGAGCCGGTCCATCTGCTCCCGGGAGAGCGACCAGCCCACGGCGCCGAGCAGGTCGTCGAGATGGGCGGGCGTACGCGCGCCGATGATCGGTGCGGTGACACCGGGACGTTGCAGCAGCCAGCGGACCGCCACCTGGGCCTGCGTACGGCCGGCCTCGTCGGCGACCGCGGCCAGCTCGTCGAGCACGTGCCAGGTGTGCTCGTTGGCGTACCTGTCCCAGCTGTGTGAACCGGGCTGGCTGACCTTGCTCCCCTCGGGTGGCGCGGTCATCCCGCGCCGGTACGCGCCGGACAACCAGCCGGAACGCAGCGGCGACCAGGTGATCATGCCGACACCTTCGTTGCGGCACACCGGAACCAGCTCCCACTCGGCTTCCCGGTCGAGCAGCGTGTAGAGCGGTTGCAGGCTGGCCGGCGGCTCCCAGCCGTGCTGGTGGCAGAGGTCGACCGCCTTCTGTACCTGCCATGCGGTGAAGTTGCTGAGACCGATGTAGCGGACCTTACCGCTGCGTACCAGCGAATCCAGCGTCGACAGCGTCTCGGTGAGAGGCGTGGCCGCGTCGAAGCGGTGCACCTGGTACAGGTCGATGTAGTCGGTACCGAGCCGGCGCAGGCTCGCGTGCACCCCGTCGAGGAGGTGTTTGCGGGACAGGCCGCGGTCGTTGCGCCCCTGGCCCATCGGCCCGCGCACCTTGGTCGCGACGATGAGGTCCTCGCGCCGTCGGGTCGCCAGCAGGCGGCCGAGCACCTCCTCGGACCGGCCCTGGCCGTACACGTCGGCGGTGTCGATGAAGTTGCCGCCCGCCTCGGTGAACGTGTCCAGGATCTGCGTACTGGCCTGCTCGTCGGTACGGTCGCCGAACATCATCGCGCCCAGGCACAGCTCGCTGACCTCGAGTCCGGTCGCGCCGAGAAGTCTGTAGTCCATGTCCGGCACGCTAGGACCTTGAGCGCGCTCCAGGTCAAATCGGACTTGACCTGGAGCGCACTCCAGGTCCGATGATGAGGGCATGACGTCGTACGCACCGGCCGAGGCGTCCGAGCGCACCGGCCTCAGCCTGGACACCCTGCGCTACTACGAGCGGCTCAAGCTGTTCGGCCCCGTCAAACGGACCGCCAGCGGCAGGCGCAGCTACAGTGACGGTGACATCGCCTGGCTGAAGCTGCTGATCTGCCTGCGTAACGCGGGGCTGGGCATCACCGACCTGCAGCAGCTCGTCGGCAACCTGCGCGGCCACTCGAACGGCAACGGCAACGTCGTACAGCTGCTGGAGGAGCACCGGGCCAAACTGCTCGGCCAGCTGGACAAGTTGCAGACCGCGCTCGGCGTGCTGGACGGCAAACTCGACCACTACCGCCGCGCCGAAGCCGAGCAGTCTGCCGACCGGCGCGTCCTCACCCACTCATGATCCGGTCCACAGTTCGAGCAGCCTCGCCGTTGTCTCTTCTGCGCTGAGGTGGGTGGTGTCGATACGGCAGTCGGCCCCGGCGAACCGATTCTGCTGCTCGTGGAGCTGACCGAACTCCGCCCAGGTGAGGTGCACGGTACGGGTGTGGGCGCGGCGTAACGCCTCCTCATAGGTCACCGTGAGCTGGACGATCAGCGGGTCGCTGAGCAGTTCCCGGTAGCGGGAGGTGGTGGCGTCGTCCAGTACGTCGACGAGCACGGCATCGACCTCGTGAGTGGCGAAGTTGGCGGCGAGCGTGCAGCCGTTGCGTACGCCGAGGTCCTGCTGCGCTCGGCCCTCAGGTCCGTCCCACGGCGCCGCGTGGCCGCTGACGATCAGGTGCCGTACGTCGTCGAGGTCGACCATCGCGCACCGGGGCCGGGCGGCGGCGACCAGCCGGCCGACGGTCGTCTTGCCCACGGCGGGCGCGCCGGTCAGTACCAGTACACGCATACCGTGGATCATCCTCGTATCGGGTGTACGCGCTCTTTACCGGGCGCGGGTTGTCCACGAGGGGGCAGGCTATGGGGAAGTTGATCTACTCGTTCCTGGTGTCGCTGGACGGCTACGTCGCCGACGAACAGGGCAAGTTCGGCTGGGCCGAGCCGGACGACGAGGTGTCCGCGTTCATCAACGACCAGCAACGGTCGGTCGGCACCCACCTGTACGGGCGGCGGCTGTACGAGACCATGGTCGGTTGGGAGACCGATCCCGGCCTGGCCGCGCACTCGCCGCTGATGCATGACTTCGCCGAACTGTGGCAGGCGGCCGACAAGATCGTATACTCCAAGACCCTCTCGCACGTCTCCACCAGCAGGACGCGGATCTCGCCGACCTTCAGCGCCGACGAGGTGCGGGCGCTGAAGGCGGACGTGCAGCACGACATCATCATCGGCGGGCCGGGGCTCGCCGCGCATGCGGTACGGGCCGGCCTGGTCGACGAGTACCAGCTCTTCGTCATGCCGATCGTGGTGGGCGGCGGGAACCCGTTCTTCCCGGACGGGGCGCGGGTGCCGCTCGACCTGCTGGAGGAACACCGGTTCATCAGCGGCGTCGTCTACCTCCGCTACCGCGCCGCGAGCTGACAGCCCTCAGGGCTGTCGCTGTTCCGGCGCGGGTGCGGCGACGTTCTTCCCCCCCCCGCTCTGCCACGGCCGGAGCTGGCGGGGTCCGAAATACCTGCTCGGTGGCAGAACAGGTAGCTGCACGTGCGTAGCTCTTTGATATTGCGAGAGTTTGTCGTTTTGAGGTCGCTATAGCGACCTCAAAACGACAAACTCTCCCGATTTCTCCGGACGTGGTAGCCTGGCGTACTCATCGCCGGGAGGAGCGTGTCAGTGGCTCGTACGCAGCTGTACCTCGAAGCGCTCATCGTCCTGCACGACCTGGATCCGGTCTTCACTCTGCGTTTCCGTCACTGCGGCACTATCCCGGTCGTCGTCACCCTCACCGACGGACGGATCATCCTCACTGAACACGCCGGGTAGCTACATCGGGAGTCTGCATCCCGTCCCTTGAGCTGGATCAGCTTCTCAGGTCCGTGCCTCCGCTGGGCACCAAGCCGGTTTGCGCGATGATGCGCTCGACGGTCTGATCGAGGGTGAAGGTGGCGGGGACGATCTCCTCGGTGACGAAGTCGAGGAGGTCGCGTTCGTGGTACCAGCCGCGCATGTCCTCGACGCTGAACGCCGAAGCTTGCGGGCGGGTCGCATGGCGACGGACGGTCTCGTCGAACGCGATGTCGAAGTAGTAGAAGAACGACCGGCCCACATGATCGTCGTACAGGCCCTTGAGCATGCTGCTGTAGCGCTCGGTGAACAGGATGCCTTCGAGGACGACGTGGTAGCCGTGGCCGAGCGCGTAGCGGACGGTCTGGTCGATCAGTCCGACGTTGACCGCGTGGGGACGGTCCCGCTCATGCAGCACGATCCTGCGCAGATAGTCCTGTTCGATCCAGGCGACGCCGTCTCCGAGGCGGTCGCGGAGGGCCCTGGCGGTGGTGCTTTTCCCTGACCCGGAGTTGCCTCTGAGTACGACGAGCCTGGTCATCGGGGTTCCGGTACTCGGCACGCCCGGAAGTTACCCGGCCCAGGGTTTCCGAGATTGTCGGGGGTCGGTGCGAGGATGGGCGCCTCATTTCTGGCGCAGGGCAACGACAGAGCTCAGGAGAGCCATGAAGCTTCTTCTCACGTCCGCGGGTGTCGTGAACCCGAGCATCCACGCGGCGCTGCAGGACATGCTGAGTAAGCCGATCGCGGAGTGCAATGCCCTCTGCATCCCCACGGCGCAGTACGGCCACCCCATGTGTGGCCCGGCATCGGCCCGGCGTTTCATCGCCGGCAAGGAGTCGCTGCCCATGTGCGACTTGGGCTGGAAGTCGGTGGGTGTACTCGAACTGACCGCGCTGCCCAGCGTCGGCGAGGAACGGTGGGTCCCCTGGGTACGGGAGGCCGACGTGCTGCTGGTGGCCGGCGGCGAGGCGACGTACCTCGGGCACTGGATGCGGCAGTCCGGGCTGGCCGACCTGCTGCCGTCGCTGCCGGACACCGTCTGGGTGGGGCTGAGCGCCGGCAGCATGGTGATGACTCCCCGGATCGGGCGCGACTTCGTCGAATGGAAGTCGGCGCCGGACGACCGTACCCTGGGCGTCGTCGACTTCTCGATCTTTCCGCACCTGGCGCCGGAGGGCATGCCCGGCAACAGCATGGCCGAGGCGGAGCAGTGGATCGCCGAGGTCGGCGGGCCGGCGTACGTGATCGACGACCAGACCGCCATCGCCGTGGTCGACGGCGCCGTCGAGGTCGTCTCCGAAGGGCAGTGGAAGCACTTCCCCGCATAGCGGCGCGCCGCGACCGGTCGGCGCTGACGCGGCGTGCTGGTGGGTTGGTCAGTGGGATGCCGTGTGGCTATCCGTAGATGTCGAGGCTGAGTTCGACGGGGAAGTTGGCGAGCCGTCGTAGGAGTCCTGCGCTGAGTAGAGCCGATACCCGACGATGCGTATACATGCGCGAGTCTGATTCGTCGTCGTGGCCACAAGCATGTCGTGTCCTGGCGAGAGCCTTGAGCCAGCAGAAATGTCGGGCGGGAGGTGCAGGATCGGGGGCATGTACGGGACTGTGGCGGTGACCGGTGCGGCGTCCGGCCTCGGGCGGGTGATCGCCTGCCACCTGCTCGATTGCGGCGCCGACGTGGTGCTGATCGACCGCGACGCCGGGACGTTGCGGGATGCCTGTGCCGCGCTGGCGGAGGAACACGGTGACCGGGTCGCGGGCGTCGTCGCCGATCTGTCCGGTACCGGGGGTGTCCGCGAGGCAGCCGCCGCGCTGGTCGCCCGCGGTGACGTCGGCGCGCTCGTCAACAACGCCGGTGGGTGGCTGGCGGGGGAGCAGTACCCGGATGCCGGTACGGACACCTGGTTGTCGTCGCTCACCCTCAACCTGATCGCGCCGATGCTGCTCACCGAACTGCTGTGGCCCACCCTCGCCGGTGCTTCCGGGGCGGTGGTGAACATCGGCTCCAGCGGCGGCATCGGCGACGACCCGTACGGCTCGCCGGAATACGGTGCCGCCAAGGCGGGCCTGCGCCGCTTCTCGGCGAGCCTGGGCGGTCGGGCCGACGTACGGGTGATGGCGGTCGTGCCCGGCTGGATCGGCCTGGATCGTGCGATCCGCGAGTGGGGGGCGCTGTCGGTCGATCGGCAGCGGGAGGCCGGGCCGCTGATCCCGCCGGACGACATCGCCGAGGTCGTCATGGCGCTGCTGGAGCGCGGGAGGTCGGGCGAGGTGGTGGAGATGCTGCACGGGGCGGATCCGGCGTCATGATCTGCACCATGAGCATGACGATCCCGGAGGAAGCGCGCCGACACACCATTTCCCGGCGGCAACGGATGAGCAACTCCTAGTATTGGTCAAGTTGCCCTCTGCGGCGAGCCCTGTGACCGGGAGTCATGAGACGCGGCCCGTTCATCGCGCGCGTCCTGAAGGGTTGCGGGGCTCGCGGTTGGGCGCCGATCCGGCCATGACGACGGGGGTTGGACATGCAGGTAGGTGCAGAGGGCAGGTCGCGGCTCGGCACGGGGCGGAGCAATCAGACAGCGATCGGGCTGGTGCGCTGGTGCCTGGCGGGGATGGCCGCGGTGGCGGCGACAGTACTGACGGCACCGGCCCCGGCCGCCGCGGCCACGGTGATCGACACCATCCCGGTCGGCCAGTTCCCACAGGGGGTAGCGGTGGCCCCGCTGCGGAACCGGGCCTACGTGACCCACATCGGAGGCGTGTCGGTGATCGACATGCGTACCGACAGCGTGATCGACACGGTCCCGGTCGGCGACGGCCCGCGGGGCATCGCGGTCAACCTTGCGGGCACCCGGGTCTATGTGGCGAACGTCAACAGCTCCAGGCTGTCGGTGATCAGTACGCGTACCGACAGCGTGATCGCCACCGTCCCGGTCGGAGGCAATCCGTACGGGGTGGCGGTCGACCCGTCGGGCACCCGGGTCTATGTGACCAACGAGGCGGACGACACCGTGTCGGTGATCAGTACGCGTACCAACACCGTGATCGACACGATCCCGGTCGGCGACAGCCCACGGGGGCTGGCGGTCGATCCGTGGGGCCGCCGGGTCTACGTCACCGACACGTTCGACGACACCGTGGCGGTGATCAGTACGCGGACCGACAGCGTCATCGCCGCCATCCCGACCGTCGGCGGCTTCCCGAACACGGTCGCGGTCAACTCCTGGGGTACCCGGGTCTACGCGGTCACCGTCGGCGGCTCCAGCGTGGTGGTGATCGACCCACGTACCAACACCGTCCTGCACACCATCGCCGGGCTCGGTGACACCCCGCTCGCGGTGGCCGTCAACCTGCTGGGCAACCGGCTCTACGTGGTGAACAGCAACGACGGCACCGTGTCCGTGGTGGACACCGTGACCCGCAGCGTGATCCAGGAACTGCCCGTCGGTGACACCCCACTCGGCATAGCGGCCGGCTGGGGCAACCGGGTCTATGTGACCAACGCTCGTGACAACACCGTGTCGGTGATCCGCGGCTGAGCAGTTGGTGGCACGACGGTGCGCGGGAACGCGGACCTTCGTGTGGCGTTGTGTTGGCGCGTAAGGTTTCGCCGTGAGTCATCAACGTATGCCGGCCGCGGAGGTACCGGTCTCCGTCGAGCTGGTACGCCGCTTGCTGGCCGACCAGCACCCTGACCTCGCGGGCCTGCCCATCGAGGTACTGGCCAACGGCTGGGACAACCTGGTCTGCCGGCTCGGTGACGAACTCCTGGTACGGCTGCCCCGACGCGCGATGTCCGCTGAACTGGTCGCGCACGAACAGCGGTGGCTGCCGGTACTCGCGCCCCGCCTGCCGCTGCCCGTGCCGGACCCGGTACGCCTCGGCCGGCCGGCGTGCGGCTACCCGTGGTCGTGGAGCGTCGTGCCGTTCTTCGCCGGGCAGATCGCCGCCGTCACCCCGCCCGCCGATCCCTGGGAGGCGGCGAGCCTGCTCGGAGAATTCCTGGCCGCACTGCATGTTCCGGCCCCACCGGACGCCCCGCCGCACACGTCCCGCGGCATCGCCCTGGCCGGGCGGGCCGATGGTGTGCTGACCCAGGCGGCTCAGCTGGAGGACGGGACCGAGCGCGACGCCGCGCTGTGGATCTGGGAGGCGGCTGCGGCCGTACCGGAATGGGACGGTCCGCCGGTGTGGCTGCACGGGGATCTGCACCCGGCCAACATCCTCATCGACGGTGGCCGGATCAGCGCCGTGATCGACTTCGGTGACATCACCGCCGGTGACCCGGCTGCGGACCTGTCCGTGGCGTGGATGCTCTTCTCCGCAGACCAGCGCGACGTGTTACGGCGGGCGTACGGCGCCGCGGACGACGACACGTGGGCGCGGGCCCGCGGGTGGGCGCTCGTACTGGCACTGGTGTTCCTCACCCATTCGGCCGACAACCCGCTGATGGCGGGGATCGGACGGGGCACCTTCCACGCCGTACTGGGCCGGGCCACGAACTAGAGGGCGAGGTGTCCCGGTCAGTACGTCACGGCCGGCACGGCCGGTACCTCGCCCCCGGCAGATCGTGGACGCCTACCGTCACGGTATCGGTGGCAGCGCGAGCCAGTCCTGCCAGGTGATGTCGCGGCCCAGATAGCGGGGTCGCTGGAACGGCCAGTCGGTGGCGATCCACTGCGGTACGAGCGCGTCGAGCGCGCTCCCGGGAGCCCATCACGGCGGGGTAGTCGAGCGCGGTGTCCGCCTCCCGGATCGGCCGCAGGTGCAGCGCGGTGCCGGGCACCGGTACGTGCACGGGGTGGACGAAGTCGTCAGGCAGCCAGTTCATCAGGGCCGAGGCTACAACCGTTCGCCGGGCTGGGGACTGGGAGGAACAGCCAGGTCGTGCGTACGACGACACGTCCAGGTTCTGTCCATGTTCCGGCCAGCCCCCGCGACGAGGGTGGTGGAGGCGACATCGATCCCCACGCCGGCTCCCGGTGGTGGTCCGCAGAACGGGTCATGGCGCCGTTCGTACCGGTCCCCACCCAGGGAGGTCCTCACATGGCACGTTCCATCTTCGCGAGGCTGGCAGCGATGGTCGCGGCCGCAGCCATCGGCATCTCCGGACTGCTGATCGCAGCGAGCCCGGCCGCCGCGGCGGATTCATGCCGCGACAACTCGAAGGAGTTCGCCCAGTACGCGACCGTCTACGACGTCACGGTCCAGCTCTGCGTGCACAGTGACGTCATCAGCGGGCAACGGCAGGTGTGGTCCACTGCCCACGTCACCTGGACCGCCGACATGCGCCCCACCACGTACGCCATGTTCGACAAGTGGGAGTTCAGCCTGCGGGTCGAGTACAACGACGCCGTCAAGACGTCGTTCGCCTGTTACCCCAAGCAGAAGATGAACGACTACACCGATGGCTCGTACGACTGCCACACCGGGAAGTACCCGTACTCCGGGTCTCCGTACTGGACCGCGGACACCACGGTCCGCTACAACTACAACCTCGACGGCGTGGGCGACAGCCTCTGGAACCTGACCGGTACGCCGAGGATCTGACCTCGCGGCGGGCATGGCGAAGGCCCAGTTCGGTGGCGACCACGCTGCTGGGCTGGGCCCTCGGCTGTCAGTCCCCGTACCGACGGCTCATCAGCGGCGCGGTCCTGCGAGGGTGTCGTCATCCTTGACCGTAGCGGCGCTCCATCCGGCGGCGATGGCGGCGGATCATGCCCAGGCCGAACCAGACCAACGCGCCGAACACCGCCGTGACGATCGTGTACACCCACAGCGGCCAGCTGAAATGCGCGAAGAGGAAGGTGAACCTGACCGTCCCGGTGTTCTGGACGATGAAGATGATCAGCACGGCCAGCCCGACCAGAGCGGCGATGGTCCCTCCGCTGAGCCGGCGGCGATCGTTCTGGGCTTCGGTCTGTTCGGCCACGAGCCCCCCGGTAAGTGAGCAGTGCGGTGCATTCCGTAGGCATCATCTCAGATGTTCGATCACCGTCATCCCACTTCCGCGCAGATGGCGTCCCACCGAGGCCGGGTTTCTTCCTGCCGCCCCGGCCCGACGCGTGACCGTTTGCAGATCGGCCCACGGCAATGCCGTGGGCCGATCTGCAAACGGTGTGGCCGGCCGTACTACGAGGTCGTCTCGCGCGACTCGGGTTCGACGTAGTTGCCGGAGCTGCCGTTGTAGCGACTGGCCCGGTAGTGGATGAGGTCAGACTCGTCAAACTCCTTGTCGCAGACACCCCACTTGCCGGCGCCGAGCTTGTTACGGCAAGTGCCGTAACGCCCGTCCCTCATGTACCAGCGGGCGACCGCCGAGTACCCGTCGGCCTTGGTGTCCTTGACCCAGATCTGGTCCCCGTAGTCGAGGTAGCACGCCTCGGCGCCGGTCGTCGTCACGCAGGTGTTGAAGCCACCAGGCGGCCTATGCGCCACCGCGTTGTTCCACTCGAAGGAGTACGCCGCATTCGCCGGTACCGAAGCGATCGGCGTGCCGACCGCGAGTGCACCGAAGAGTCCTGCCACCGCCACTCGTGTCATCCTGCCCAGCATTGTGTCCTCCGCTGTTGTCTGTACGGGAAGGGCGCGTCCCGGGCACCCCCTGCCAGCTCCCATGTTGGCGGGCGGACCATGCGGAGACCTTGCCGGAAACCTTGATCTGGCCGGACGACCCCTAAACAAGCCAGGTCACTGGTCGCCGGCGCCGAACCTCGCGGCGGTCGTCCGGCCGCTCGCCTGACGCTGGCAGTTGCGAGTTACGGTCTCCGCTCGACGCATCGGCCTGATCATCGTCGTACACCGGGACTGACCGGTACCAGCTATGGATCACCCTGCTCATGGCCAGTGGAGATCAACAGAGGCGGCGCTGCCCCGGTGCTTACGGAACGCGGCTGGAGCCGTGACCAGGATGCGCGAGGGTGCCGCCTCCACCGATGCGTACGACGATCAGATCCACGAGGCTCCACATGAGCGTGTGACAGATCTGCCCGTTCCTGTCGTCCGATGGCTCCACGCCGTCGGAAAGGGCCGCGTAGTCGCACGTGTCGACAACAGCCTTGGTGACCTCCCTGTAGGCGCGGTCGAAGGCGTCGTCGATCGCTGGTCCGCTGACATGCGGTTGGTGGGATAAGTCGTCGAGGCGGCCCGCCAGCTCGCATCTGCGCCGTAGGTGCTGTTGGTTCCGATACCGACAGCACCTGACGGGATTCAGGTTTCGATCCTGCATGCAGCCGTGGATGAAGCTCCGGCACGCGGGTTCTTGCTGTCCCGTTCAGGTGCCAGACCGCCCTTGGCGAGAGTGACCAGTTGTCGCTCCCGTGGCATCTAACCTCAGGACGGCTGCGTGCGACCATCGCAATATGCTGGTCTGGTGCGGCATCTCGACCTGAGGACCACGATCGCCGCTCCGCCTGAGGTCGTGTTCGACGCCTCGTTGGAGGTCGCCACCCACACCGCATCCATGGCGGCCAGCAGTGAACGTGCTGTCGGCGGCGTGACGACTGGGCAGTTGCTGCTCGGCGACGAGGTGACCTGGGAGGCCCGGCACCTGGGCCGGTCCTGGCGGATGACCGCGCGGATCACCGCCTACAACCGGCCGAGGTGCTTCGCCGATGAGCAGGTCACCGGGCCGTTCGCGGGGTGGCGGCACGCGCACTACTTCGAGCCGCAGGACGACGGTACGACCCTCATGCGGGATGTCATCGACTTCTCCGCCCCGTACCGGCCGCTCGGCCGGATCGCCGAAGCCCTGGTCCTCGACCGGTACCTGACCAGAATCCTCACCGCCCGAAACCAGCACCTCGCCATGATCTGCCAGGCCAACCGATCGGCATAGTTCCCGAATCGTTCGGGCGCTCCGCATCGGGCGCCGTTGTGTCGGCTCCTAAGCTCTGTCGTTGTGACGGACAGCTTTGATCCTGTGGCGTACAACCGTGCCGCCTGGGACCGCGAGGTGGAGAGCGGTAACGAATGGACCCGGCCGGTCGGGCCGGAGGTCATCGCGCGGGCGCGGGCCGGCGACTGGTCGGTCGTGCTGATCGGCTACCAGGCGGTGCCGCGCGACTGGTTCCCGGCCGAACTGGTCGGCGCCGAGGTGCTGTGCCTGGCATCCGGCGGAGGGCAGCAGGGTCCGGTGCTCGCGGCAGCGGGCGCGGCCGTGACGGTACTGGACAACTCGCCGCAGCAACTGGGCCGCGACGAGGAGGTCGCCACCCGGGAGGGACTGGCCGTCCGTACCGTGCTCGGCGACATGCGCGACCTGAGCGTGTTCCCCGATGCCAGCTTCGATGTCGTCTTCAACCCGGTGTCCAACGTGTTCTGCCCCGAGCTTGCGCCGGTCTGGCGGGAGTCGTTCCGGGTACTGCGCCCGGGCGGAATCCTGATGGTCGGGTTCATGAACCCTGACATCTTCATCTTCGACGCTGCGGCGCTGGACGAACGAGGCGAGCTGATAGTGCGGCACCCGCTGCCGTTCAGCAGTCTCGATCTCCCGGACGACGAGCGGCAGCGCTCGTACGGGACCGGGCCGATCGAGTACAGCCACTCACTCACCGGGCAGATCGGCGGTCAGCTCGCGGCAGGCTTCACCCTGACCCACCTGGAAGAGGCCCCGCACCACGCCGATGCCACCGGCCGGTACATGCCCGGCTACTTCGCCACCCGGGCCATCAAGCCGTAGCCGGTCCGCACGAGATCGGCCCTGTTATGGGTCAGGAGGTTGCCGAAGCTCCGGCGGTCATCGGATCTCGTTGTCGGGGTGTTCGCCGTCGTAGTGCTCTCGGGCCTGAGCGATCGTGGTGCGGTGCTCGAGTGACCAGTCGGCGAGCGCTCTGACGAGGTGCGTGAGGCTTGCGCCGGTCTGGGTGAGGCGGTAGTCGACCTGGGCAGGCACGGTGGGATAGACGGTACGGATGACGAGGCCGTCTCGCTCCAAACGGCGCACCGTCAGGGTCAGCATCCGTTGGGAGATCCCGTCGATGGCGCGCTGCAGTTGCCGGAAGCGCCGTGGTCCGTTGGCAAGTTCGACGATCACGAGAACTGACCACTTGTCCCCGATCCGGTCAAGGACGTCGCGGATCCCGCAGTCGGGGTGATCTGCCTGCCCGCAGGGTTCGAGCTCGGCGGCACTGCCGGTTACATCGGTGTGCGTCAGTGACACGGAACTGCCTCCTTGTGGGCCGGTCGTGACCGGTTCAGGATCTCACGGTAGTTACTGAAGAGAACCAGGGTAGGAGACTGAACCGCAATGATCATGGTGACCGGCGCGAACGGACAGCTGGGCTCTCTCACCTTGCAGGAGCTGACCAGACGAGACGTGGCCGCCCTGGGCGGAAGCCGCACCCCCACGGCCGGGCAACGTCACCTCGATTTCGACGAACCCACGAGCCTCGACCTCACCGGTGTTTCGACTCTGGTCCTCGTCTCGGCCGGGTACGCCGAGGACGACCGGGTCATCATTCGCCACCGCGTTGTTCTCGACGCTGCAGTTCGTGACGGCGTCGGCCACGTGGTCTACACCAGCCTGACCGGTGCCGGGGATCACCTCGGCTTCGCGCTCGCCCATCGAGCCACCGAGCAAATGATCAAAGCCAGCGGACTCGGATGGACTGTCCTGCGCAACGGGCTCTATGCCGAGCTCTTCGGTGCTCTGTTGACCTGGGCGCCCGACGGCCTCGAATCGGCGTTCGGCGACGGCGCGCTCTCCGCGGTGGCGCGGGTGGACCTGGCCGCGGCTGCGGCCGTCGTTGCGAGCGAACCGACTGCACACGCCGGCAAGATCTACGACCTGGTCGGCGATCCGTTCACCGCCACCGAGATCGCTGAGCATCTCGGATTCGCTCACCGCACGATCGGGCTGGAGGAGTACCGCGCACGACTACTCGCCGACGACACCCTCCTGCAGTTCCAGCCGGCGATGCTCGCCTCGATCGCCAGCAGCGTCCGGCACGGGTTCCTCAGCAACACCAGCCCCGACCTGAGCCACCTACTCGGTCGACCGCTCATCGACCCTCTCACCGTCGCCGCAGAGACTGCCGCTGCGATGCGCGCCCTGGCGGCGGCACGACCAGGGCAACGCTGATCTACCAACACGCCGCCCAGCAGCGGGTACCAGGTTCACCATGGGATCGGGTACAGGTTTCATGGACCGTCCTCCTGCGGTGCCCTAGCGTCGTGCCATGACGATTCCAGCTGGGCTGAGACGCACGGTCCTCCGGGCGCGGCGGGACACCGGCTTTCTTGCCGCTGGTGTGCTGCCGCACCTGGCGCTGGTGCCGGTGTGGGCCTGGGCGGCGACGACTACTGCCAGGACGGGGAACTGGCTCCTTACCGTTTCCGTGTCGGCCGCCCTGGTCCTGATCGGCGCCCCGGTGCTGACAGCCGTTCAGCGGGCTCGCTACCGGGTGCTCATCGGTGTGGACGTCCCCCGGCTCACCCCCACCGCGCCGGAGCAATGGACGTGGCCCTCGACCGCCCGGCGGCTCGCGGCGACGCAGCCTTGGCGCAAGATCGGCTATCACCTTCTGCTGGGCCCGCTGCTCGCGCTGCTGGAGCTGCTGGTGCTCGTGGTGGCAGCGGCGTGCCTGGCGGGCGTCATCGCCTACGCCTGGTCATGGGCGCTGCCAACCGGAATCCGCGAGGGTTGGTTCGGCTACCTGACCCAGCTGCCGGCCTACACAGCGGCCGGACTCCTCCTCCTGTGCGCACTGCCGTGGACCGCGCGGGCAGTAGCCCGGGCCGAGGCGCGGCTGGCGTTGGGCCTGCTCGGGCCCAGCCGGGCGCAGCAGCTCCAGGAGCGGGTCGATCAGCTGGCCGTGAGCCGAACCGACTTGATCGAGGCCGTCGACGCGGAGCGCCGCCGGATCGAGCGCGACCTGCACGACGGCACCCAGCAGCGGTTGGTGTCTCTCGCGGTCAACCTGGGTCTGGCCATTGCCACCCGCCCGGACCTGCCGAGTGATGCCCGCGAGGTGATCGCGAGAGCGCACCTGGAGGCGAAGGAGGCGATCGCCGAACTCAATGACCTGGTGCGGGGGCTGCACCCGGCCGTGCTCGAAGACCGAGGTCTGGACGCGGCGTTGTCCGGGCTGGCGGCCCGCACGCCCCTGCCGGTGCGGCTGCGGGTCGATCTGGAGGAGCGGATGGCGCCCAAGGTGGAGTCAGTCGCGTACTTCGTGATCTCTGAGGCGCTGACCAATGCAACGAAGCACGCCAACGCGATGCGTGCAGAGGTGATGGTCCGTCAGGTCGGCGACGTGCTGCGAGTGCGCGTTACCGACGACGGGCTGGGCGGTGCCGACGCCGCCGCCGGCACGGGACTGCCCGGGCTGGCCAAGCGGGTCGGCTCCCTCGACGGGACCTTCCACGTCAGCAGCCCTGTTGGCGGGCCCACCACCATCACCGCGGAGCTGCCGTGCGCGCGGTGATCGCCGAGGATTCGGTGTTGTTGCGGGTCGGCCTGATCAAGGTGCTGGAGATGGGCGGGTTCCAGGTCGTTGCGGAAGCCGGCGACGCGGAGAGCCTGTTGGCGGCAGTGGCGGAACACCGGCCCGAACTCGCCCTGATCGACGTCCGGATGCCGCCCGGCTTCACCGACGAGGGAGTGCGGGCGGCGATGGAGATCCGTCGGCGCTGGCCGGGGACGCCGGTGGTGCTGCTTTCGCAGTACGTGGAGGAGCGGTACGCGGCTGACCTGCTGTCTGCGAACACCAGCGGTGTGGGCTACCTGCTCAAGCAGCGGGTTGCCGATGTCGCCGACTTCGTGGCGGCGGTCCGGCGAGTGGCGGACGGGGGCACGGCCCTGGACCCGCAGGTCGTCGCCCAGTTGCTGCTGCGGCGCGAAAGCGACCCGCTCGCGCGGCTGACCCCCCGCGAACGGGAGGTGCTCGGCCTGATGGCCGAGGGGCGCTCCAATGCCGGCATCGCGCAGGCGCTGGTGGTCAGCGAGAGCGCCGTGGCAAAGCACATCAACAACATCTTCGCCAAGCTTGACCTGCCCGTGGTCGACGCGGACCACCGCCGCGTCCTGGCCGTGCTGCGGTTCCTCGGAGCGTCCCGGGCCTGACCTTCCCGTCCGTGATCAGGATCTGCGGCTGGAGTACCAGTACTCCAGCGCATTGTCGGGTCCGGAGCCTGCTGAGGTGGTGGCTGGTTCGGGCGCGGTATCGGTGGCGGCGAACCGGTGTACCCACCACCACCAACAAGTCGGATAGGAGCGCTAGTGCCTCGGGCGTGCACGGACGACATGCTGATGTTGTGCCCGACGGGCGGGTACGGGAGGGAGCCAGGTGTCATGGCGAGCACTCAGCTGACCGGCGTCCATTCGCTCCGTCCGGTCCGCGTGGACGCCGGTCCGGGCTCACCGCTGATCCTTCCGAAGGCCGCGGCCGCCCCGACGTTCCTCCTCCTGCTGCTTCGCCGGGCGGCCACGGTCCTCACCGTGCTCGGGCTGGCGATGATTCCCTGGCTGGTCTTCCTGTACACCGGGCTGCCGGCCACCGCTCAGGCCTCGCATTGGGCCTGGGCGTGGACGGGTCTGGACAGCTTTGAGGCGCTCGGCCTGCTCTCCACCGGACTGCTCCTCAGGCGCGGCGACTGCCGGGCCTGCCTGACCTCCGCCGCGACCTCGGCCCTGCTGCTGGTCGACGCCTGGTTCGACACCATGACGGCTGCCCCAGGTTCGGACTTCACGCTGGCGGTGCTGATGGCGGTCTTCGCCGAGTTGCCGCTGGCGGTGGCCTGCGCGGTTCTCGCGACCTGGACCTTCCCTCGGCCGGGCCGCTCATGAGAAAGCCCAGGTCAGGAAAGCTCCCTGACCTGGGCTTTTGTGGTGGAGCGGGTGACGGGAATCGAACCCGCACTATCAGCTTGGGAATCGCGGTGATCTCCTCTAAGAGTGACATCACCACGCCCAAGCACTACCGGCTGTGATGCTTGGATGGGCTCGACAGGTGGTGTTGACCCGTGTTTACCGCTGGCTTCGGGCACGCATCGGGCACGTGCCAGTGAAGAACGCTGGGCTCAGCCCAGTGCTCCTGCCCAGTTGATGATCAGGGATGAACCTGTGATAAGCCCTGTTTCTGCGACCATCTGGACAATGCCCATAACGCGTCCTTTCTCCTTCACATGTCGCTGACTGACGACGTTCTGCGCAAAGAGTAGGAGCCACGCACCGAGCAGGAACAACAGCACTGGTGCCCGCATCACCGGGCTCAACCCAGCGTTCTTCGAGTGAAGCGTACCCAAACTTGGCGGATAGTCATCCAGCGGGGCGGTCAGAATAGCTGAACGGAAATTCGCTGCTTTGTCACTTGATGGGTGTTTCCATCCAGCTCTTCGTTCATGTGGATTGCCTTGACACGCCTGCCGTCGGGAAGCTCGAAGGTGGCCCCGCAAGCTACGGGGCTCTGCCTCATAAAGATGTACGGCTCGTTGCCGTCAGGGTCTGGGATGTTGACTGAGACTTCAACCATCAACGGATAGTAACGCAGAGAAGTCAGATGGTTATCTGTCATCCCGTCTGCCGTCGACCCACCCGTGGGGGAGCGGGCCGGTGTCGGGGCCGCCACTCGCGCTGGGCCTGGAGGTGACCGCCGGGCGCTGGCGGCCCCGGCGGCGGTCTGCTCGGCTTCGCCTGGGTCGTCGGCGGGCGGGATGGCAGCCCGCAACCACCCACCCAGCCGCCGGCCGCGCTGGGCCTCCCCACCCCGGAGCCCGAGCGCCCCCGCCGGAGGCGCAGTAAGTCGAACCGCCCGGCGTCCGGTACCCGCCCGGACGCCGGGCGTCCCTCCACCATCCCGACGCGGCGCCGACCAGCTGGTCACCGGCACCCCGCCGGCCGGGCCGGCGCCGTAGCGTCCGGCCGGCTTCCTCGCTCGTACCGTCAGGGCCGTTGATCTCGGTGAGAACTTGCTGAGGCTGGCGGCCCTTGGGTTGTGCGCGCCGCCTTCGGCGCGGCGGGCCGTCCCGACCGGAGCGTGCGAGGGAGGGCGGTCCCGCCGGCGCGCGCGGCCCGTCAGGGCCGCCTTGAACCCGTACAGAAAGTTCTCACCGGGTCGCGGTTGCTTGGTCGGCCTGCCTGTCTTCGAAAGCGGCTGCGGACGGCTGGCCATTCCGCGGGGACCACGCTGTAGTAGATCGAGTCGCGGACGTAGCCGTCACTGAGGATGCGGTGGTTGCGGAAGGTGCCTTCCTTCGTTCCGCCCATGTCGAGGATGAGGCGCTGGGAGGGCACGTTGCGGCTGTCGGTCTTGTAGGCCACGCGAATGGCGCCGAGAGACTCGAACGCGTGGCGCATCAGGAGGAAGACCGACTCCCGTGAGACACCAGTACGCCAGACTCCGGGGGTGAACCACATCCAGCCGATCTCGACGCTTCGATCGTGGCGCCGGATGTCGATGAGGCTGATGCTGCCGACCACCTCGTTGCTGTCTGTCTGAATGGCGGCAAAGGGCAGGCGTGCCCCGCTGGCGAACTCGTCCTCGGCCTGGTTGATCAGCCGTTCCGCGTCAGCAACAGTCCGAGGGGTGGGCTCGTCAAGGTAGGTCCAGATGTCGGCGTACCCGGCAGCTCGAAGGAGTCCGTCCGTGTGCCGCCCGGTGAGTGGTTCAAGGCGGATGGTCCACCCGTTGATAACGACTGGTGCCACGTCCATCACGCGTCGACCTCGTAGATGAGCACGTGTCGATCGCCCGGCATGATCACCACGTAGACCTCGACGGGGGCTTCATGCTGGTCGAGAGAGATACGCACCAAGCGTCCGACAGGCGTACCTGGAGCGAGATGAAGCTTCGTGGCTTCATCGGCCGTTGGCATGCGCCAAGTGATCTCGTCCCTGTACCGAGTCGGGACATGGCCGAGGTCTTCAAGCACCTGGTCGGTCCCCTCGATGACATCTGCCGGGTCCATGATCTTGCTGCCCTGCACGATAGCCAGCGGGTAGTAGCTGTTACCCAGTTGCAGCGGTTCACCGTCGGCGTACTGCACCCTGCTTCGAACCGCGATCCCGTCCCCTTCTTCCAGGTCAAGGCGGGCGGCCATCTCGGCATCGGCTGAGATGACGTCAACGGTGCTGTCCTGGCGGGCGGTCTTGCCCTGCTCCTCGATCTGCTGTCCGAAGGTTCCCGTTGACGCTGCGCTTCGAGCCTTTTGCTCCGGAGCCCTGTCAACGATGCGTGGTAGCGGACGGGCGGGTTGGTTCGAACGAACGTTCCCCGTCCCTGCTGCGAGGTGAGCAGCCCTTCATTGCGAAGAAGGTTCAGGGCAAGCCGGACGGTGTTCCGGCTGGTGCTGTACCGCTCGGAGAGTTCCGCCTCGGTGGGTACGCGGTCGCCTGGGGCGAGGTCGCCGGAGTTGATCTCTGCTCTCAATGTGGCGGCAAGCTGCTGGTAAAGGGGCCGAGAGTCGGCCGGGTTCAGGGTCATCGTCACCTCCATCTCGTAACTTGTGCCAACAGGCTAACAACCCCTTGACGGGTGCGCTATCAGCCTGCTAGACATGATGTTGTTGGTACAACCCAACAAATCGCCTCAGAGAGGTGAAGGGGTCTCTTGCTGGACGGGCCGCACGCCGATTGGCAACCGCAACCCGCACAGCAAAGGCCCCGGTGGGCTGCCACCCACCGAGGCCACACGCATCGTCCTAGGCAAAGGAGTTCACGATGCAGCACCAGAGTACGCCCGCCAAGCTGGGCCAGGGCAGTGTGCAGAGTGATCCGCTCACTTGGAGTGAGTGTGAACTGATCGTCGCGTTCTACGCAGCGGGTGTGGAACGTCGTGGCGCTCCTGGGAAGGGGAGCGTCTGACAGGTGCGCTGGAAGAGCAGCGCACCAAGCTCGGTGTCGAGCTTCTGAGTCAGGTCGCGGCCCGTTATGAGGCTGCTCGTGAGAAGGATGGCGGTTGGGTCGAGATCCGGGAACTGTGCCCGGACCGCGAACGAGTAAACGCCGCCATGTGGCTGGCCGAGGAGTACGCCGACATCGTCGGCACTCAGCTCTCGGACGCCTCGCGTTGGGCCGAGCTGTGCTCGGTGGAGAGTGTTTCCGCTCCGGCGCTGCGGGTGGTGGCCTAATGGCTACTGTCGCAACGCATCCCTGCCGTTCCGCGCGTCTCGCGCGTGGGTGGCAACCGGTCCAGTTGATTGGCCGGATGACATCGTCGCGTCGAAGGACCGTGTGGTCCTGCCCGAGACATGGCTGATGGTCAAGCTGCTCTTCCTCTGGGAGAACCAGCGGGTACCCGTGTCCGGGTACTTCACCACCCTGTTGTCCCGCGTTCTTGACGGAGACAGCAACTGATGACCGCCTCGACGGTCACACTCGCACCCGGAGTCACGCATCTTGTGGCCCCGGGTACGGGTGCGTGTGTCGAGTTGGAACACGCCTTTACCCTGTCCCGCACCCTGGACAGCACGATGGGCGCCGGCTCGCGAGGAACGGCCGTGCGTACCGCGATCGAGCGCGCCGCCCTGGGCGACACCGACTCGTGGCTGTCGCACGTTCGTGCAGCTGCGGGCTGCTCCAGCCCTGTCCGCCTGTCCGGAGTCGTTGAGCACCAGGACCGGGCCACCGGCGCAGTCCTGCTCCAGGATGGCAACGGCGGACATGCCTGACGGCGTGATCTACAAGTCCTGCGGGAACCGCCGGGCCTCGGTCTGCCCGCACTGCGCCGAGGTCTACCGCCGTGACGCGTTCCAACTCATCCGCGCCGGCCTGGTCGGCGGCAAGGGCGTCACCGAGTGTGGCAGCCATGCCGGCGGTGTTCGCGACGTTCACCGCACCCTCCTTCGGCCAGGTCCACGGCGTCCGCACCGGTACGAGCGGCGAGCGCCCGAACCCTGCCGCGCCCGCCGGCAACCCGACACTGCCCACACGGCGTCGAATGGCGTGCTCGCCGTACCACGCCAAAGCCGACCGGATCATCGGTACCCCGCTGTGCCTGGACTGCTACGACTATGACGCCCAGGTCGTGTGGAACCAGCTCGCCGGTGAGCTGTGGCGACGCACCACGGTGGCATCCGCAAGCGCTACCTGGACCGGCTCACCCGCCGCCAGGGCGTGACCCGGGTGAAGGCGAACTGCTGCAAGGCCGCCGAGTTCCAGGCACGGGGCGTCATCCACCTACACGCCGTGTTCCGCCTCGACGGCACCGACCCCGACACCCACGAGACCATCTACCCGCCGGCCGGCTTCACTCGCAGACCTGAAAGACGCGATCCGCTACGCCGCGCGTGGCACCGCGTTCACCACCCGCCGCACCCCGCCCGGTCGTGCGGCTGGCGCGTCGCCTGGGGTGACGCAGTTCTAAGCCGACATCCCGGTCACCCTCAGCGGGGACCAGCGAGATCACCGACGCCCTGTCGCGGGCTACCTCGCCAAGTACGCCACCAAGTCCACCGAGATCACCGGCCACATCTCCGGCCGGCTCACCCGCGACACGATCGACTGTACGCCAACGCGCACGGCACCCATGCCGGACGTCTCATCGAGGCCTGCTGGGAACTCGGCCACACCCCGAGTGGCACGGCCTGTGCCGCTGGGCGCACATGCTCGGCTTCGGCGGGCACTTCTTCACCAAGTCCCGCGGCTACTCGGTCACCTTCGACTCCTGCGCGACACCCGCGCGTCTGTCGCCGCACCGTCGACACCGATCAACCCGCCGGCACCGACGGCGAGACCACCCTCGTCGTCGGCTTACTCAATACGTCGGCACCGGATGGCGCACCCCCGGCGACGCCATGCTCGCCAACACCTCCGCCGCCATGGCCCGAGCCCACCGAGACACCGCTCGCGAGGAACTGGCCCACGAGCAGTCAATGACCCATTGACACGTACGTGTCAACGAACAGGAGTCCTGATTGGACCATCCACACTCGACAGAACGGAGATCACATGGAACAGCACGGGGAACTGGTAGACGACATGTTGTCAGTGGAGCAGGCGGCCAAGCGTCTGGGGACCACCGTCCGGTTCGTTCGTCGGCTGGTCAGTGAGCGGCGGATCCGCTTCTACCACGTCGGCAAGTACGCTGAGTTCGACCCCGCCGACGTGCGGGCCTTCATCCGGCAAGGCGAAGTCCAGCCGATCACCGTCCGCCGAACCTACCGGGAAAGGGCAGGTGCTGTATGCCTGACAAGCGCAAACGACGCTTCGGGCGGGTCCGGAGGCCGCTCCTTCGGTTCGTCCTCAAGCCCGGTACAAAGGACCCGACGGGCTGGACCACCCAGGCCCGAACACCTTTCCCACCAAACGCGATGCCGAACAGTGGCTCAACCTCGTCGAGGTCGAAGTCCTGCGCGGCACCTGGATCAACCCCGACCACGGCAAGCTGCCGCTGGGCAGCAGACCTCACCACCTGGATCAACCACAGGCCGGGGGCGCTTCCCCGTACCATCGACCTGTACCGGTGGCTCTACACCCGATACATCGAGCCGACCATGAGCACGGCTCTGCTCGCCGACATCACCCCCGGCACGGTCCGGGCCTGGCGAGCCCACCTACTTTCCGACGGCATCTCCGAGACCATGGCTGCGAAGGCGTACCGCCTGCTCCGCGCGGTCTTGAACACTGCCGTCGACGACGAACTGATCCGGCGCAACCCCTGCCGCATCAAGAAGGCAGGCCAGGGAAACCGCCCGCCGAGCGGCCTACCGCCACCGTCGAACAGGTATTCGCACTGGCCGGCCTCGTCCCCGGCCGCTACCGCGCCCTGGTCCTGCTCGCCGCATTCACCAGCCTCCGCTACGGCGAACTCGCCGCACTCCGGCGGCGCAACCTCGACCTGATGTGCCAGACCGTCACGGTCACCTCTGGCATGGTCGAACGATCCACGGGCGAACTGGTCTTCGGACCTCCCAAGTCTGCTGCCGGTCGTCGGACGGTCACGATCCCGGCTGCGATCCGGTCAGAGGTGCGAACGCACCTGGACACCTACACGGCTGAGACGGATGACGCGCTGATCTTCACCGATCCAAGGGCGCCGCCCTGCGTCGGAGCAACTTCCACCGCTCGTCGAACTGGGCGGTGGTCACCATCGAGGTCGGGTTGGCCGGCTTCCATTTCCACGACCTGCGGCACACCGGCAACGTCCTGCGGCGGGCAGCGGCGCAAGCCTGGCGGACCTTATGGCCCGCATGGGGCACGGCTCCACACGGGCCGCGATGATCTATCAGCACGCCACTCGGCAGGCCGATCAAGCTATCGCCAGTGCCCTGGATGAGCAGATCCGCAAGGGTCAGGATCGGGCACGCAACGGGCATGCAGGGGCCGGAGAGGTGCCGGCATGAGCAAAGGCCCGGGTTAGAAACGTGCTCTGACCTGGGCCTTTGTGGGTGGAGCGGGTGACGGGAATCGAACCCGCACTATCAGCTTGGGA
>CAWFFM010000005.1:0-404906 GCA_963815125.1 uncultured Actinomycetota bacterium | reverse complement strand
GACAGTTCAACTAGGTGTACGCAGTCCATAGCGCTTGTCTACGATAGTGGGACACCGATTTCTCAAGGGGTGACATGTCGAAGCTGCTGGTCTGGGCCGGGAAGAACATCGATGGGGCGCTGGCCCTGGTACTGGCCCTGACAGTGGCGGCGCTCGGACTGCTCAACGTGGTCGACCGGGAGCTCGTAGAGAGCGCGACGCTGCTCATCCTGGCGCTGCTCGCCGAGGTGGTGATGCGGGAGCGGTGGCAGCGTGGCCGGATCGAGGGCACGATCCGCGACGGGCTGACGGAGACCTCCGGTGAACTGAAGAAGCTGCATGAACCGCTCGCCGAGATGACCGCGGCCGGGCAGGTGGTCACCCAGACCCGCGCCGCGCTGGATCGGCTGTCCCTGGTCCGGGTGCTCAACAGCACCGAGATCCGGGAGGCTCTGACCAGTGCCTGGCGGGACACCGACCGGTGGCATTTCCGCGGCGGGACCGGCGCCTACCTGCGGGCCGTGACACTGCCGGAATGCATCCGCAACGCGCGACGGCGTAAGAGCCAGCTGCAGGTACGGCTGGAGATCGTCGATCCGACCAATGAGCCGGCGTGTCAACGCTACGCGAAGTTCAAGGGCGCGTTGATGGGTGACGGCCTGGACGTCGGCGGCGAACGATGGACGCTGGACAAGACCCGTAAGGAACTGTTCGCCACGATCCTCGCGGCCTGCTGGTACCGGCAGCGCAACAGCCTGCTCGACATCGACGTGCGGTTGTCGCCGGTCATGACGACGTTCCGGTGGGACCTGTCGGCCCAGTGGATCATGATGACGGAGGAGGACCCGCACGCGCCGGCCCTGCTGGCGGAGAAGGGCAGCTTCTACTACGACCGGTGGCACACCGAACTGATGGCCAGCCTGGACCAGGCCCGGTCCGTACCGATCGGTGCCGACGGCGTGGTGTCGTTGGACGACGCGCCGACCGTGGACCAGACGCGGCGGTTGTTCGAGGGGATCGGTACGCCGCTGCCGCGCTCCTTCACCGACCGGGACGTCACCGACATCGTCCAGCGGGCACTCAAGGCGAGGAATCCGTACGAGTGAACTCCTATGTGGACGTCCTGCGAGCGGTCGAGAACGACCTCGGGGCCGCACCGACGGCGATGGCACTGCGGCTGCTGCGCCCGGTGGTCGCCGGGCCCGATCCGGTACGGGCGGTGCGCCATCCGCTCGGGTTCGTCTGCATACCGCTGGTACGCGACGGCCCGGACGGCGTGTGCGTGCACTGGTGGCGCGGCGGGAGCCGGTCCCGGCTGACCACCGAGCCGGTGCACGCGCACAGTTGGGATCTGCTCAGCTTCGTGCTGTACGGCACGCTGCGCAACGACGTCGTGGACGTGGTCGACGACGGAGTGGCGCCCACGCACCGGGTGTTCGAGGTGCACAGCCGTCACGGCGGCCGGGACGAGATCCGCCGGACCGCCCGGACCGTCCAGATCGGACGGCCATGCTCGACGCACAACGGCCCGGGATCCCGCTACCGGCTACGGTCCGGCAGGTTCCATGCCAGCGCGCTGCTGGAAGCGGAGGCGGCGACTCTGGTGTTCGGTCGATCGCTACCCGGCGCGGTCGACCTGACCCTGGCCGCACTGGACGACGCCGATCACACCACGCAGCGCCAGACGTGCGACGTGGCGGAGACCCGTCGCGTCGCGCGCGCGGTACTCGACCGGCTCACCGGGTGAGCACCAACGCGAGTACGCCGGTGGACAGCGACAGTACGGCCAGCACCGCACCGGCGAGCACCAGCCGGCGCAGCGGAACGTGTACGCCGTGCGCCCGGCAGCGCTCGTACCACAGCAGGGTGGCCAGCGACGCCCACGGCGTGACGACCGGCCCCACGTTGGTACCGATCAGCAGCGCCAGCAGCTGGACGTGGTTGCCGACCGGCACCACGGCCTCCCCGGCCACGTAGGCGGGCAGGTTGTTGACGGCGTTGGCCATGCCGGCGCCGACCCCGGCCGCGCGCAGCGCCCCGGAGAGCCCGTCGTCGGAGCCCATCAGCGCCCGCGCCACCGAGTCCAGGCCGTGTTCCCCGATCGTCTGCATCACCAGGAACAGTCCGGTCACCATGACCAGCAGTCGCCACGGGATCAGCCCCCAGCGCAACGCACTCCGGTCCACCGCGAGGAAGCCGACCACCACGACCGCGGCCGCGATCGCCGCCGCGACCCCCAGTTGCACCTGCGCCAGGATGGCGACCACGAACAGCACGCAGGCCAGGCCGGTCACCAGGTACAGGCCCCGGTGCCGCGGGCGGTGCGGCGACGGTGTGACGTACCGGTTGTCCGTGGTGCGGGCACCGCGCCAGAACGCGAACCACAGCACCGCCATGGTGACCAGCAGGACGACCAGCTGCGGTAGCCACATCCGGGCGGCGAAGCCCAGCGGCGTCAGCCCGACCCGCTGCTGGGCCAGCAGGTTGGTGAGGTTGGAGACGGGCAGCAGGATACTGGCGGTGTTGGCCAGCCACACCGTGGTGACGGCCAGCGGTAGCGCGGCGACCTTGAGCTTGCCGGCCAGCGCCAGCATCACCGGGGTGAGCAGCACCGCGGTGGTGTCCAGGTTGAGGGTGGCGGTGGTCAGCGCGGCGAAGGCCACGCACAGCAGGAACAGCGCGGGGTAGCGGCCCCGTCCGAGCCGGGCCAGCCAGGCCGCGATCACGTCGAAGACCTCGGCCTCGGCGGTCAGTTCGGCCAGCACGATCACGCTGCCGAGGAACAGCAGCAGCGGCAGCACCCGCCGCATGATCCCCCCGGCGTCGGCAGTGCTCAGCGCGCCGGTGGCCACGCAGACCCCGCCGGCCAGCAGCAACGCGATGGAGATCCAGTCGAGCGGGTCGAGGCGACGCCAGAGCGGCCGTTCGATGTCACGGTCAGGTGCGGACACTGGGACATAATGTCAGAATGGCGTGGGGACAGGACGTGTGGCGGTCGGACCGCCCGATCGACTTCTTCGTCAGCTATTCGCCGGCGGACGAACGTTGGGCCACCTGGATCGCGTGGGAGCTGGAATCGGCCGGCTACCGCACCATGCTGCAAGCGTGGGACTTCGTGGCCGGCACCCGGTTCATCGACTTCATGGACCGCGGCATCCGGGACGCCGCGCTGGTCGTCGCCGTACTGTCGCCGCACTACCTGCGTTCCACCTACGGCGCCCTGGAGTGGCAGGCCGCGCTGCGTGCCGATCCCACGAACCCGGCCACGAAGCTGCTCACCGTACGGGTGGAGGACTGCCGGGTCGAGGGCCTGCTCGCCACCATCACCTTCCTCGACCTGGTCGGCGTGGTCGATCAGCGGGAGGCGCGGACCAAGCTGCTCGGCCGGATCCGGGAAGCGGCCGGTGGCCGGGCGAAGCCGGCGATCCAGCCCTGGTACCCGCAGTCCACCGACCCGTCCGCGACCGCCGACCTGATCGCCCGCGGAACCGTCGGGCCGAGCCGGCGGCCCCGGTCCCGGCGCACCCCGTTCCATCCGCCCGTGTACCCGCGGGCGCTGAGTGTCCAGTCCGGCGCGCCGCGTACCGAGCTCGGCGTGCTGCACATCGGCGGCACCCGGTTCGGCCGCGGCCTGGTGGGCCCGGACGCGGCGGTACGGGCCGAGGAGGCGCAGGCGCAGATCTGGGGTGAGCTGACCCGACTCACCGACGACGGCGCGCCGGTGCCGGAACTGATCGTGGTCTCCGGTGACCTGACCGAGTCCGGTACGCCGCGCGAGTTCGAGGAGGCGCTGGCATTCCTGACCGGGATGCGGGTACTGCTCGGCCTGGAACCGCACCGGGTGGTGATGGTGCCGGGCCCACGGGACGTCACGCTGGCCGCCTGCCGGGCCTACTTCGCCAGTTGCGAGGCCGACGACCTGGAGGCGCAGCCGCCGTACTGGCCGAAGTGGCGGCACTTCTCGCGCATGTTCGAGGACTTCTACCAGGGCATGGAGGGGGTCGGTTTCGACAGTGACCAGCCGTGGACCCTGTTCGCCCTCCCCGACCTGCGGGTTGCGGTGGCGGGTCTGAACTCGACCATGGCGTACAGCCACCGCGACGACGACCGGTACGGCGAGCTGGGTCGGGCCCAGGCCGCCTGGTTCGCCGCCCGGATGCGACTGTTCGAGGAGTCGGGCTGGCTGCGCATCGGCGCGGTGGCACACGCACCGGTCACCGGCGCCGGCCCCGCCCAACCGGGTCACCCGGCCGGCCTGCGCGACGCGGCGACGTTCACCCGGCTCCTCGGGCCACGGCTCAATCTCGTCCTGACCGGCGACGGTGACCAGCGTCCGGTACTCGACGAGCTGAACGACGTGCCGGTGGTGGGCCGGCCGGGCTACAGCGCGTTCCAGCTCCTGTCGATCGGCCGGGACGAGCTACGGGTGTGGACCGACCTGCCCGGCGACGAGTTCGACAAGGCGAGGCGGCCGTCCGCGTGGCGGGCCAGCGCCGCCACGTTCGCGCCGCCGGCCCGCGCGGTGGAAGGACCGGCGGCCGAGTCTGCGGCCGGCACCGGCCGGCGCCCGTACGAGCCGGAGCTGGACACCACCGTCAGCGCGCTTGATCTGCTGCTGGACCGGGTCGCCGAGGTCTGCGAGGCACGGCACGAACGGACCACCGTGCGCCGCACCGGCGGCGAACCGCCGTGCCTGGTCGCCACGTACGAGGAGGACGGGTTCGTCCGGCGGCAGCGGGTCACCGCGTTCATCGGCACGCCCACCCGGGAGGACGTGCTGAGTTTCGTTCAGCATGTGCACTCCGCCGATCCGGACGGCGACGGCGCGTTCGTCTACCAGGGTCCACCGCCGGGTCGCGGACTGCGTGAGGAGGCGCAGCGGCGCGGCGTACGGCTGTGCAGCCTGCTGGAGTTCCAGGGCCTGCTGGACCTGCGGTCCTACGTCGCCGGGCAGACCCAGATGCTGGCCAACGACCCGGCGTACCGGCCGGATCTGTACGTGCCGCAGCGCTACCACCACCTGGCCGGTCCGGACCAGGAGGCGCACGAGGACCTGGTCGGCGAACTGCTGCGTACGGTCAGCGCCGAGGACGGTCGATTCACGCTGGTGCTGGCCGAGTTCGGGCGGGGCAAGACGTTCGCGCTGCGCGAGCTGGCCCGGCGGATACCCAGTGCCCTACCGCACCTGATCCCGATCTTCATCGAGCTGCGTGCCCTGGACAAGGCACAGTCGGTGGACGGCCTGGTCGCGGCGCACCTGGCCGGCCGCGGTGAGGACACCATCGACCTGCGGGCGTTCCGGTACATGCTGCAGCACGGCCAGCTGGTGCTGATCTTCGACGGCTTCGACGAACTGGTCGCCCGGGTCAGCTACGAGCGGGCCGGTGACCATCTGGACACCCTGTTGCAGGCCGCGCAGGGCAACGCCAAGGTGGTCGTGGCCAGCCGCACCCAGCATTTCAAGACGCACTCGCAGGTGCTGACCGCGCTCGGTGAGCGGGTCGGGTTGCTGCCGCAGCGGCGGCTGATCGGCATCGAGGACTTCGACTCCGATCAGATCAGCGCGTTCCTGCTGAAGCGTTACAAGGGCGACGCGCAGGCCGCCCGTACCCGGGTGGACCAGATGCGGCGGGTACAGGACCTGCACGGCCTGGCCAGCAATCCACGCATGCTCACCTTCATCGCCGAGCTGGACACCGAGCGGCTCGATGCGGTGGCCGGCACCGGTCGGGCCATCGGCGCGGCCGCGCTCTACCGGGAGATCCTGCGCGCCTGGCTGAGCTACGAGGAACACCGCACCCAGGGCGTACCGGGCACACCGCCCGGTCTGACCGCCGACGCGCTGTGGCGGGCGGTGACCGTACTGGCGCTGCGGCTGTGGGAGAGCGACGACGCGTACCTGCGGCTCACCGAGCTGACCGAGGTGGCGACCACGCTCGCCGAGCTGGCCGAGTCGCCGCTGTCGACCGACCAGGCCATCCACGCGGTGGGCGCGGGCAGTCTGCTGGTACGTACCGACGAGGGGCTGTTCGGCTTCATCCACTCGTCGGTCGCCGAGTGGCTGGTGGCCAACGAGATCGCCGAGCTGCTGGACCGCGACGCGGCCGGTGAGGCGGCCCGGCTGCTGGCCCGCCGACCTTTGTCCCAACTGGTGGTGGACTTCCTCGGGGACCTGGTGCACACCGGCGCGGCCAACGAGTGGGCCGCACACACGCTGGGCGATCCGGGGGCCGGGCAGGTGGCCCGGTCCAACGCGATGCGGCTCACCGCGCGACTGAAGATCCCGGCCCGCTCGGACCTGCGTGGCGCGGTGCTCCGGGGCGAGGACCTGTCGTACCGGGATCTGTCCGAAGTGGACCTTCGGGACGCGGACCTGACCGATGCCCGTCTGGTGGGCACCAACCTGCGCGACGCCAAGCTGGCCGGGACGAAACTGGTCAACGCCCGGCTCGACGACGCATGCCTGGCCGGCGCCGACCTCACCGGGGCGGATCTGAGTTTCGTCACGCTGTCGCGTACCGACCTCACCGGCGCTGTCGTCGACGGTGGAAGTTGGCGGCGGGCCGCGCTGATCGACGTGGTAGCCGACGAGGGCCTGGAACAGGCACCGGAACTGGCTTCCGCCGCGATGCTGCCCCGCGACCCGGTACTGCCCGGCTTCGCGCCACCCGAGGTGGGCGTGTCGTTCGGCTTCGAGACGGGCCGCATCCCGCAACCACTGTCGTACAGTCCGCGCGGCGACCTGCTCGCGATCGGCTCGGACGACGGTGGCGTACTGCTCTGCGACACCGCGTCCGGTCAGCCGGTACGCACCCTGCAGGGTCACCGCGGCCGGGTGTACGCGGTGCTGTACGGGCCGGGCGACGCACCCCTGGCCACCGCGGCCAGCGACGGCGACATCCGGCTGTGGGACCCGCTCAGCGGCGCCTCCCGGCAGGTGCTGTCCGGTCACCAGGGCTGGGCGTGGCCGGTCTGCTTCTCCCCCGACGGCACGCTGCTGGCAGCCGGCGACGGCACCGGTACGGTCCGCCTCTGGGACGTCACCTCCGGGATCCTGCTCCACCAGCTGAAAGGGCACGAACGCTACATCTGGTCCGCGGCGTTCCGCTCCGAGGGCGACCTGCTGGCCGTCGGCGATGCGAGCGGCACCGTACGGGTGTGGGACACCGGCACCGGGGTGCTGACGTACGCGGTGCCGCACGGCCCGGTGCCGGTCTACCGCGTGGTGTTCAGCCCGGACGGGCGCCTGCTGGGCACCGCCGACCACGCCGGCCAGGTGCGGCTGTTCGACGCGGGTACCGGCGCGCTGCACCGGACCCTCGCCGGTCACCAGGGCCGGGTGTACTGCCTGGAGTTCCATCCGGAAGGTGGGCTGGCGGTCAGCGGTGACACGGAAGGCTCGGTACGGCTGTGGGACACCGACACCGGCGAGGTGCGCCGGGTGCTGGACCGGCATACCGGCGCGTTGTACAGCAGTACGTTCAGCCCGGACGGCAGTCTGCTGGTCACCGGCGACAGCGACGGGGTGGTACGCATCCACGACTCCGCCGGCCAGGTCCGCCACCAGCTCACCGGGCACAAGGCATCGGTGTGGCCGGCGGTGTTCCGGCCCGGCGGCGGCCAGCTCGCCACCGCCAGCAACGATCACACGGTCCGGTTGTGGGACATCGACTCGGGGCGGTGCCGGCACGTGTTGCGCGGGCATCGGCGGCGCGTCGAGTCGGTGGCGTTCCGCGGCGACGGCAACCAACTGGCGGCGACCGGCAACGACGGTCGGGTCCGGCTGTGGGATCCGCGTACCGGCGTGCTGCGCCACACCCTGGCCAACCCCACCGATCCGATGATCGCGGCGGTGTTCGCGCCCGACGATCCGCTGCTCGCGGTCACCAGCGCCAACGGTGGCGTACATCTGTGGAACGCGGACAGCTACGCCGAGGAGCGGGAGCTGAACGTGGAGACCGAGCATGTCTGGGCCACCGCGTTCAGCCCCAACGGCGATGTACTGGCCACGGCCAACGACGACGACACCGTACGTCTCTGGTACCGCACCACCGGGCGTGGCCTGCACAACCTGGCCACCCACCAGGGTCGGGTGCGCTCCATCGCGTTCAGTCCGGATGGTTCGACGGTCGCCACCGGCTGCGACGACCGGGCGGTACGACTGTGGAACGCGCGGACCGGCGAGCTGCTGGCCCGGTTGGACGGCCACACCGACCGGGTGTACTCGCTGGCCTTCAGCCCGGACGGCAGGTTGCTGGCCAGCGCCAGCAACGACGGTACGGCCCGGCTGTGGGACCGGCAGCGCGCGTCGGCCGCGGCGGTCCTCACCGGTCACACCGGCAAGCTGTGGTCGGTGGCGTTCAGCCCGGACGGCCGGCTGCTCGCCACCGCCGGCGACGACCTGGGGATCCGGCTGTGGGGCACCGACGACTTCCAGTTGCGCGCCACGCTGACCGGTCACACCCGGCGGATCGGTTCGGTCGCGTTCAGCCCGGACGGCACCCTGCTGGCCAGCGGCGGCCACGACGGCACGCTGAGGCTGTGGCGTCTCGGTCCGGACGGCGCCGCGTTGCGGGCCATCCTGGTCGGGCTGCCCGATGGCTGGGTCGCGGTCAGCCCGGACGGTTGGTACAAGATGGACGGTGAGGTGGCCGGCGCGTTCTGGAACGTGGTGGGCACCTGCCGTTTCGAGCCCGGCGAACTGGACCACCACGTGGACACCGTCTACCGGGCCGGTTCCGACGCCGCGCTGATCTGACCGGCGCCGCCGATCCGTCCGGTCAGGGCCCGGGACGGGCTACGGTACGGTCGGCCGCTGCGGCGTGGCCGGGCGGTCGGCCGGACCGGTGAGACGGTGCCCGCCGAAGCGGTGCAGGCAGGTGCCGTACCCGCCCATCTCGAAGACACCCAGTCCACTCAGGGTCGCACTGAACGCGGCAGGTTCGGGCAGCCCGTCCCAGCCGACCCGCCATCCGTCGACGGGCCAGGCCAACGTCACGTGCGGATGGAACCGGTCGCCGTCGGAGTCGCTGACCTCGTCGTAGCCGTACCGACGCAGCTGGCGCAGCCGCGCGTCGCCCGGATCGTCGCATTCCAGCCGCTCCACCACCTCGGCGAGCACGTCCCCGGCCGGACCGGTGGGCCGCAGCCGCCCGTGTCGTAGCGGTTCGACCGCCGCGATCACCTCGCGTTGGAGCAGATGCCACGCCGGTGTGCGGGCGAAGTAGACCTCCGGCGCGCCCTGTGGGTTGTGCCGGTACGCCTCGCCGTCGGCCCGTACCGGTGCGCACCGCTGCGCCACGGACCGCACAGCCGCGAGCACCTCGTCGACCTCGGCCGCCTGCACCGCCAGCATGAACAGCGACACGTGCGGTACGGGCCCGCTGTCCGGTCCGCCCGCCCGGACACCGCCACGGCTGCCGTCACGGCTGAAGCGGAACGCGGCGCCGGAGCCGGCCGCCGCCATCCGGTCGGCGAGCGTCCGGTTCGTCGCAGCCGCCAGGTCGGTGAGTTCCGGTGGCAGTTCCAGGGCAACATCGACGGTAATCGTCGGCATGGGGGGATTGTACGGTACCGGCACTACCTCAAGATCATCTTTGCGGCGGACCGCCTCAGCCCACCCGCCGCGCGCACACGATCAACGAGCCGCCCAGCCGCGGCAGCAGCCGGGCCGCCAGCCGGGAACGCAACCACCATCTCCTCCCCAGTTCCCACCCGACGAAGTTGGACCGCAGCTGCACCAGCCGGAAGGACGCATCGTCCAGCACCGCCCGCAGCGACGACGCGGTGAAGGGCCGGATGTGCAACCGCAGGTAGGGATGGAGCGCGTCGACGTGCCTGGGCGAGCGCCCCAGCAGGAACCGCCACCGGTCCTGCAGGCCGGCCAGGTTGGGCGTGGTCAGCACGAGCACCCCACCCGGCCGCAGCACCCGGTGACACTCCCCCAGCAGCACCCGCGGGTCGTACACATGCTCGATCAGCTCACCCATCACCAGCCCGGCGGCAACACCGTCCCGCAGCGGTAACCCGTGGTTGACGTCCAGACAGACCGCGGCATCCGTGCAGCCGTCGCGTAACGCCTGCACGGCGAGGTCCGCGGCTACCACCCGCCGACCGCCGCACCGCGCCGGGTCGAGCATCCCCACCGACCCGGCGCCCAGTTCCACCACCGGCCCCGCGGGGCCGTCCGCGCGCAGCGCACCGGTGAGCATCCGTACCGCGATCTCCCGCCGCACCACATGGTAGGGCTCGGCCAGATAGTCGCGTACCGCCGCACCGTCGTGGTAACTGCCCCGGTTCGCCTCCGACACTGCCGGGCGCCCAAGCATTCCTCAGTCTCCCACGAAACACCTGTCCGGCCCGCAACGTGCGAGCTGACCCGGACGGGGGTACAACGGGCCGCTCAGCGCCAGCCGTACCCGGCGCGCAGTGCCCGCCCGACCCGCTCGAACCGGGGCCGGTCCAGTACCGCGCCCTCACGCCGGATGCTGTCCTCGCGCATCGTCAGGACCCGGTCGAGCCGTACGTAGCTCGGCCGGTTCTCCCGGTCCCATTCACCCGGCCCGAGCGAGTACCAGTGGCGTTCGCCGTCCCGGCGGCTCTGGCTGGACAGCATGAGACCGAACAGGGTCCTGCTCCTGCGCCCCACCACCAGCACCGGACGGTCCTTGCCCTGATGCGGGTCCTCCTCGTAGGACACCCAGGTCCAGACGATCTCGCCCGGATCTGCCTGCCCGTCGGGTTCCGGCGCGTAGGACAGTTCCCGGCGCTGCAGGGCGGAGACCTGCCGTCGTCGGGCAAACTGGGCCGGGGTGGGGCCGGCAGCGGGGACGACGGGGGCGCCACGTCGAGCTATCCGGCCGACCTTCGAGGCCATGCCTTTCCAGAGATTCGCCACGCGGGCCACCCTATCGGGCCACAGGTGTACGAGTGGGTACCGGCCGGTCGCTTTCGCCCGACGCGGACCCACTGGAGCTCAGCGGGCGTCCCGGACCTCCCGGACGGAACGTCGACCGGGCATGGCCCGATACATGTCCGACTACTCCCCGTGACGGTGCGCACAAACGCCGCTCGTGACGAGCGTGTACGGCCAGCGGTCCAGTTACCGTCGGTTCCCATGCACACTCCCCATCTCTCGCGTCTGCGCCGGCGCGCCGTCCTGGGTTGCGGCATCGCCGCACTGGGTGTGGCCACTCTCGCCGGCTGCCATCCGTCGACCGATTCCGCCCGGAGCTCCTCCGCCGCCGGTCATCCGAGCGGCAGTTCCGCACCCTCGTCGGCGGGGCCGTCCTCGGCCGCCCCCCGACACTCCGCGGGTCACCCGAAGCGCACACCGGCGCGGACGAAGGCCCCGGCGAAGTCGCACACCCCACGGCACGCCAGGAGCGTCACGATGATCGGTGATTCGATCACCGTCCGCTCGGAGAGCGCGCTGTGGAACCTGATGCCCAAGGCGAAGATCAACGGTGAGGTCGGTCGGCAGCTGACCACCGCACCCGGCCTGGTCGCCGAGGCCCGCCGCAGCGGCACGCTGGGCCAGGTGCTGGTCATCGAACTCGGCACCAACGGCAGCGGCGGAACCGCCGAACTCAACAGCGCCATCGACGCCGCCGGACCGCACCACAAGGTCGTACTGGTGACCATCGACGCCGCCCGCCCCTGGCAGGACTCGGTCAACGCCGACATCCGGCAGGTCGCCGCGGCCCGGCCCAACGTCACCATCGCCGACTGGCACCGCGCCATCTCCGGCAAGGAGTATCTGCTGGTCGACGGCGTACACCCGAACCCGGAAGGCTCCAGGATCTTCGCCCGTACGGTCACCGACGCGGTGAACCGGGCCGTCCGCTGAGCCCCGCTCTCGGCCCGGCGGTTCAGCGCCGCCGCACCCCGAACGGCAACGGTACGTCGTCCTGGTCCTTGCCGAGCGGCTCGGCGAGCGCGCGCAGCAGGGTACGGGCGTAGAGCCGCGTTCCGGCGCCGGGGCGCGGATGGATCCGGTCCGGCCACAGCAGGTTCTGGTGCGGACGGATGGCGTCCTGCCAGTCCACCAGGTGCGTGTTGGGGTGCGCGGCACTCACCGCGTCCAGGACGTGATTGACCGTGTGCTCCCACGGTCGGGTCGGTAGGAACACGTCGACCAGGTAGATCTGCCGATACGGTCCCAGTTCCCGGACGATGCGCTCCAACAGCCCACGCGGGAACGGTCCATTCGTACCGAGCCCGATCACCACGATCGGTCGCAACCTGCCACCCCGCGCCTTCGCCCCCAGCAACCCGTACGCCGGCTGCATCGCCCGGCTCACCACCGCATCGATGTCGATACCCGGAAGCGCCTTGGCCAGCGCCGGCGCGGAGGCCAGCATCACCGAATCGCCCAGCGCGGTGATCCGGTCGCCGGGCGGCACCATCGGGTTGCGGCTCGAACCCGGCCCGGCCGTCGGTCGCGCCGCACCCGACCGGGTCGGCAGCGGCGCGACCGACGGAACCGCGGTCGGCTGCGACTCGGCCGCCTGCCGGCCGATCGCCAGCTGAGCCTGCAGACCCGCATCGGGCGGTGGCGGCGCATGCGTCAGGCTCACCACCGCGACCCCGGCGAACACCAGCACCGCTCCGACCGCCGCAACCAGCTTCGCCGCGTACCGGTGGTCAGCCCGCAACGCGGTGAGGGTCGGGCGGCGCCCCGTGTGCAGGATCGGACGTTCCAGAAAGCGGTAGGAGGCCGCGGCGAACGTGACGGCGAGCGCCACCTCGATCGTGCCGGCCAGCGGCGTACGGTGCCCGGCGATCCGGTCACCGAGCAGCAGAACCGGCCAGTGCCACAGATACAGCCCGTACGAGCGGGCGCCGAGCCAGCGCGCCGGCCGGGTCGACAACACCGTACCGACCGGGCCGCGCCCGTGCCCGGCACCGACGATCAGCAGCGCGGACGCCACGCAGACCACCGCGATGCCGCCCCGGTAGGTCAGGGTCCGGTACTCGGCCAGCACAATCAGCCCGGCCGCCACCACCCCGAGCCCGGTCAGGCTCAGCAGATTGCGTACGAACCGCGACGGTAGCGCCTCCCCGCCCCAGCGGACCGCCAGGGCCGCGCCGAGCAGCAGGCCGAAGCAGTGGCTGTCGGTACCGAAGTAGCTCCGGGACGGATCGCCGCCAGGACTGGCCAACACGGCCATCAGCACCGCGGACAGCGCCGACACCACACCCGCAAGCACGGCCAGGTGCCGAGGAGCCCGCCACAGGACGAGAACCACCACCAGCGGCCAGAGCAGGTAGAACTGCTCCTCCACGGCCAACGACCACAGGTGCTGGAGCACCGATGGCGCACTGAACCGGGTGAAGTACGAGTGGTGGGCGGCGATCTGCGCCCAGTTGCTGGTGAAACTCACCGCGCCGAGCAGTTCGCCGCGCAGTGCGCGCAGCCCGGCCGGATCGACCGCGGCCGTACCCAGCGTGGTGACGATGAGGACCGGCACCAGTGCCGGCAGGATGCGACGGGCCCGCCTGGCCCAGAACGCGCCGAGCCTGATCCGCCCGGTGCGGGCCTTCTCGGCCACCAGCTGCCGGGTGATCAGATAGCCGCTGAGTACGAAGAACAGATCCACCCCGAGATATCCGCCGGGCAACGCCGGTGGGTACACGTGGTAGGCGAGGACGGCGAGTATCGCCAGTGCCCGGATCCCGTCCAGGCCGGGCAGTCTCGCCGGTTTGCGCTGATCGGACTGCTCTTCGCGGTCCAGAACGCCGGCTGTATCGGTCATGGCCGTACCTCCAGCGATGCCCATCGTGACGCCCCGCACGGTGGCGGCGTCAATGAGACCGGACAGATCCCGTTGGACACACGCGGCGCCGCGCAGAACAGCACTGGTCCGGGGCACCTTTGGTAAGCCGAGCATGGCACAGGGCCCTTCCGACTTCCCGGAAACGGCACCCGGCCGGTCATCGGTTACCTCGAAAGGATTCCCGCCGACCACCAGTACCGTTGCATCCCATCGAAACGGGACGCGGCACACCGGTCGGTCACCGCCGACAAGGCAGCCGCAAGCGCGGTGGACGGTACGTTGCCCGGGTACAGGGATCTGTTGTGTCGAAGGCAGATCGTGGCCCGACGGGTCGCTCGGCGACACACCGGGGCCGGGCTCCGGCGGTACGGCCCACGCCGCGCTCTACGGGCATGTGGTGGCTCGGAACCCGATCCCGGAACTGTTGTACGGCAACACAACTGGCTGCTGCTCCGCCTGGACGAGCCGGATGGAGCAGCACAGCGACACCAGGCGATCCCATTGCCTTCCAAGGCAACTCGTCAGGCGGTCATCCGTACGACCACTTTGCCCTTGGCGTGCCCCTGCTCCAGATACTCGAAGGCGTCGGCGATCTGCTCGAACCCGAAGACCCGGTCGGTGACGACCTCGACGCGCTGCTCGTCGATCAGCCGCGCCAGTGTCGCCAGATCCTCGCCACTCGGGTGCATGAACATGTACCGGTAACCGACCCCACGTTTTCGCGCCTGGCCCCGGATCCGGATGCTGACCAGCCAGAACATCGCCGCCAGTACGCGACCTGCGGCAAGGTCCTTGCGGGCGGTCAGCGGCTCCGGTGGCCCGGCGATCGACACGAGCCTGCCGCCCGGCCGTACGACGGCCAGAGCATCGGCGAGGCTCTGACCACCGACCAGGTCCAGCGCCGCGTCATAGTCGTGCAGCAGGTCCCGTACGTTGTCCCGGGTGTAGTCGACCACCAGGTCCGCGCCGAGCCGGCGGACCAGATCCGCGCCACGGGGTGAGGCGGTGGTCGCGACGTACGCGCCGAGCCACTTCGCGAGCTGGACGGCGAACGTACCGACCCCACCGGCGCCACCGGCGATGAACACCTTCTCGCCGTGCTGGACACCCAGTTCGTCGCGCAGCGCCTGCAGCGCGGTCAGCCCGGCCAACGGCACCCCGGCCGCCTGCACGAAGTCCAGCGAATCGGGCATCGTGGCGACGAAATCCTGGTCCACCGCCACGTACTCGGCGAACGCACCCAGCTTGACCTTGTCGACCCGGGCGAACACCCGGTCACCGGGCGCGAAGCGGGTGACCCCCGGGCCGACCGCGTCGACCACACCGGCCACCTCGCCACCGGCAACGGCCGGCAGCTGCACCCGGAACACCAGGCGGGTCCCGCCGTCGCGCATCTTGTAGTCGACCGGGTTGAGGCCCGCGGCACACGTCGCGATCAGCACCTCGCCCGCACCGGCGATGGGCAACGGTACGTCCCGCAGCTGCATCGCGTCGGCAGCGCCGTACCGGGTCAGTACATAGCCACGCACTCGCGTCACCCCACGTCCACTCGGCCGGTCCTGCCACCGACCCTACGAGACGCGGGACGGCGCTGTCAGCTCAGTGCACGGAGCCCAGCCGGTCCAGTACGAAACCGCGCAGGCCGGCCAGGTCGGTGTCCACGGCCACCTCGATCGTGCGGCCCGGCGCGACCGTGGGGTCGTCGCCGCGCATCAGCGCGCGCCGCCGGTCCACCAGGGTCGAGCCGCGGGCCGGGCCGAGTCCACAGTCGACATCGACCGGGAACGTTTCGGTACGCAGAATCCCGGGCCGGATCGCCTCCGCGACTGCGACCGCGTCGTGCAGGACCAGTCCGTCGAAGCCGAGCGCCTTGCGGTAGTGGGCGAGGTAGGCGGGACACAGGCTCTCCAGCGCCGCGCCGAGCGGACCGGATGCGCCGAGTTCGGCGATCCAGCCGGCGTCGACCGCGCACCGGTAGGTCAGGTCCATCGGCACCAGGACGCACGGCACATCCTCCTCGACCAGTACCCGGCGAGCCGCCTCCGGGTCACTCCAGATGTTGAACTCGGCCGCCGCGGTGGTGTTGCCGTGGTCCATGCCGCCGCCCATGATCACGATGCGGTCGATCCTGCGGCGGATCCCCGGATGTGCGGCGAGCAGCAGCGCGATGTTGGTCAACGGGCCGATCGGGGCGATCGTCACCGGACCGTCCGCCGCCTCCAGCAGGTCGACCAGCAGACTCACCGCGTCCCGCCGGTCCAGCGGTCGGGTCGGCTCGGGCAGACCGGCTGCCCCGCCGGACAGCCCGTCCGCCCCGTGGATGTACGCCGCCGAGTACGGGTTCGGATAGACCAACGGGCGGTCCGCACCGGCCGCCACCGGTACGTCCGCCCGCCCGCACAACTGCAGCAGTCGCCGCGCGTTGTCCGTGGTCTGCGCCAACGGCACGTTGCCGAAGACGGTGGTGACCCCGAGCAGGTCCACGTCACCCGACACCGCCGCCAGGGCGATCGCGAACGCGTCGTCCACGCCCGGGTCGGTGTCGATGATCAGCTTCGTACCCAACGGAACTCCCCCGGCCGTAGTGACGTCCCGCCCACGGTACGGGGCGCGACGGCCGGGCGGTACTCAGATCGCGACGGCCTCGATGGCGCTCTCCGCGCGGTGGTCGGAGACCGCCACCGTACGGGTACCGAGCACCTTGAACCCACCCTCGGCGAGCAGCGCGTAGTATTCCGCCTCGGTCCGGTTGCGGCCCTCGACCATCGCCAGCATCAGCAGGTCGTACACCTTCGCCAGGCTCGGTCCGCCGCCACCCGGGATGACCTTCTCCAGCACCACCAGCCGGCCACCGGGCTGCATCGCGGCGCGTACCGTACGCAGGATGTCCAGCGCCTTGTCGTGGTCCCAGTTGTGCAGGCAGCGGGCCAGCAGGTAGAGGTCGCCACCGGTCGGTACCTGCTCGAAGAAGCTGCCCTCGACCAGGGTCGCGCGGTCTGCCACACCGGCCTCGGTGCAACGTTCCCGGGCCTGCTCGATCGCGTCCGGCAGCTCCAGCAGGGTGCCGCGCAGCCCCGGCCGGGCCACCAGTGCCTCGGCCAGCAGGTTGCCGTTGCCGCCGCCGACGTCGACCAGGTGCGACACGTCGTCCAGCTCAAGCGTCCAGAACACCGCCGGGACGTCACGCAGACCGCCCAGCGCCTCGTTGAACCGGCGTGCACTGGCCGGGTTGGCGCCCAGGTACTCGTACATCGGCTTGCCGTACGCCTTGTTGAAGCCGGGGGTGCCGGTCTTCGCCGTGTGCAGCAGCTCCCCGAATCCCTGGAACACCTCCTCCCCCAGCATGATCGCGGTCTGCTTCGCCGACTGCGGTACGTCGCCGCGTAGCAGCGTGGACAGCGGCGTCAACGCGAACGTGTCCTCGACGGTCGGTTCGAAGTCGCTCTGTTCGAACAGACCCACCGAGGCGAGCGCGCGCAGGATCCGGTACAGCGCGTCGGGGTCCGCGTCGCACGCCTCGGCCAGTTGGGTGGCGGTGCGGGGGCCGTCGACCAGGTGCTCGGCCACCCCCAGGGCGGCCACCACATAGCCGGCCTGGGCGACCCAGGCACCGGACAGCATGCCGATCAGGCGCTTACGGTCGGCGCCCGGATCGGTGCCGACGGCCGGTTCGGCGGAACCGCTTGCAGACATTCGGTTGTCCAATCTGGATTCGGGGTGGGTCACAGCACGTCGGCGACGGCGGCACCGACCGCACCGGCCAGTGCGCGGTGGAACTCGGCGTTGCCCTGCCGGTCGGTGCACACCTCGACCAGCCGCGGGCCGCCCGCGTCGAGGGCGGCGTGCAGCTCGGGCATGGTCCGGGCCCGGGTGTACGGCCAGCCGGCGGTCGCCGCGACATGCTCGACGGACACGTCGTGCGGGGTGCCGAAGAAGGTCTCGAAGCCGTCGTCGGGGCCGTGCGGGATCATCGAGAAGATCCCGCCGCCGTTGTTGTTGACCACCACGATCACCAGGTCCGGGCGGGCGGCGCCGGCGCCGGTGATCAGGCCGTTCTGGTCGTGCAGCAGCGACAGGTCACCCAGCAGCGCGCAGGTACGGCCGGGGCCCTCGTACGCCAGTGCGGCGCCGATGGCGCTGGACACCGCGCCGTCGATACCGCTGAGGCCACGGTTCGCCAGGATCCGTACGTCCCGGCGCGGGCGCATGGTGCGCTCCACGTCACGGATCGGCATGCTGGACGCCACGAAGATCAGCGACTCCGGCGGCAGCGCGTCGACGAGGTCGCGGGCGATCCGCGACTCGGTCACCTCGGCGGCGTCCAGAGTGGAGTCCAGCGCGCCGAGGGCGGCCTTGTCCGCGTCGCGCCACAGCCGCAGCCAGTCGGGGTCGGTGTCGGGCTGGTTCACCGGCCCCAGCGCCGGGATCACCTGGCTGGCCGTACGGGTCGGGTCGGCCCAGTCCGCCTCCGGGTCCACCACGACCAGTTCCGGCGCGTAGCCCAGGTAGTCGGTCAGGGCCAGGTGCACACCCGGCCGGCCCACGCTGACCACCATCTGCGGGTGCGCCTTGGCCCGGAAACCCGGATGGGACAGCAGGTAGCCGTACGTGGTGATGGCGTTGGCGCCGTAGCGGGCACCGCTCTGCGGTTCGGCCAGCAGCGGCCAGCCGGCCCGCTCGGCGAACGCCACCGCGGCGTCCGGGTCCGCAGCGGCGTCACCGACCACGACCACGCCGCGGGCCGGGATGTCCAGCTCGTGCGGCTGCGGGACGGCACGTACCACCCGGGTACGCGGCGCGCCGGCCGGGCGGGTCGCGGCGATCAGCGGCCCGTCGCGTTCCGCGGTGTCCTCGGTGACCATCATCGGCTCACGCAGCAGGATGTTGAGGTGCGCGGGCCCACCGGACGCGGCGCCCACCGCACGCGACACCACCGACCGCCAGGTACGGGCGAGCTGCTCGGTGGCCGGCGCGTACTCCAGTTCGGCGAAGAACGGCGCCGCCGAACCGAACAGTTTGACCTGGTCGGTGGTCTGGTTGGCACCGGTGCCGCGCAGGTCGGAGGTCCGGTCGGTGGTCAGCACCAGCAGCGGCACCCGGGCGTGGTGGCCTTCCAGTACGGCCGGGTGCAGGTTGGCCGCCGCGGTGCCGGAGGTGCAGGCGACCGCGACAGGGCGACCGCTGGCCCGGGCCAGGCCGAGAGCAAGGAAGGCGGCCGAGCGTTCGTCGATACGCACATGCAGCCGGATGTCGGGGTGCTCGTACAGGGCGTGCGCGAGCACACCGGAGTGCAGTCCCGGGGAGATCACCGCATCGGTGACCCCGCAGCGGGCGAGTTCGTCGGCGATCGTGGCGGCCAGCGGGTCGAACAGGATCATGTCAGGCTCCGGAGAAGAGTGGTCTGCGGTGATGGGGTGAGCGGGCCGGTCAGTCGAACCCGTACTCCTGCCACCGCTGCTCGATCCGCTGGCGCAGCTCGGCGGGGTAGCCGTATTCGAAGTTGACCCGGGGCGGCAGCGTGTCGCCGACCTGCGCACCGAACATGCAGTTGTACGCCACCGTCATGCCACGCCCGGTCATCAGTTCCGGCTGCGACCAGATCGGGGTGATCGGCATGATCGGTCGGTCCGGGAAGAACGTCATGGCATGCGACGGATGAGTACGGGTCGCCACCGACCACAGCATCTCCCCGGTGTCCGACGGGTCGATGTCGTCGTAGGTGACCAGCAGGGTCGCCAGGTTCACCCCGGCCCGGGAGTGGAAGAACTCGTCACCGATGCGGCGGACCAGGTCGTGTGAGGTGGGTTCGCCCCGGAACGGTGTACTGAAGTCCTTGCGCCAGTCGGCCGGTACGGTGACGACCATCCAGTGCATGGCCGCTTCCATCGGCGTCCAGCACATCGTGACCGGCAGTTTCGCCGACCGCAGTACGTGCAGGGTCTCCGCCGAGCAACCGGTGCCCCAGCAGGTGTGCGTCTCGTCGACCGGCGCACCCGCCACCACGATCGGCAGGATCGGCTCGTCCCGGAACGTGATCGCGTCGATGTCGAACACCGGCCACTCGAACGACCGACCGGCCACGTAGCCGTGGTATTCACCCATCGGGCCTTCCGGCGCCCGCTCGGTCACCGATACGTGCCCCTCGACCACGATCTCGGCGCTCGCGGGAACGCACAGCTCGTTGGTCACGCAGCGGACCACTTCCAGCGGCTCGCCGAAGTAGGCACCGAGGAACGCCTGCTCGTCGACGTTGTCCGGCAGCGGCATCGCGCAGGCGAACGGGATCGCCGGCTCGCCGCCCTGGATCAGCGCGAACGGCATCGGCTCGCCCCGCTCGCGCCACTGTGCCCAGATCCGACCGATGTGCTGGCTCGGCGCGACCGGACCGACCAGCCGCTTGCCGTCCAGGATCATCAGCCGCTGCACGGTCCAGTTGACCCACTTGCCGTCCGGGTCCTGCACGATCAGGCAGCCCCAGGTGTTGAAGTAGCGTCCGCCGTCCTTCTCGTGCAGCATCGGCACCGGGAAGCTGGACAGGTCGACGTCGTCGCCGGTCAGGACGTTCGCCTGGCACGGCGAGGAGTCCACCACGACCGGCGGAACCGGCTCCCGGCCACGGGCGTCGGCCAACGCGTTCACGATCTGCTGCGGGGTGCTGGTCGGCGGCAGTCCGAGGGAGATCGCGACACGCGCCCAGCGCAGTTCGGGCCGCGAGCCGAGACCGGCCGGAGCACCCAGGATCCGCATCCGGTGCGGGTTGTCGCTGATGGCGGTGAACAACGGCGCCGGCGTGGTCTTCTCGTAGCATCGGCGGACGATGCCACCGACCTCAAGGTCGGAGCCGACCTGGGTGGTGATCCTCCGAAGGTCTCCGAGCTTCTCCAGCTCGTCCACATAGGACTGCAGGTCCCTCAGCCGTTGCATCCGTCCCCCTAGTTTCCTGCCGCCACTGATCAGTCTGCGTGGGATGCCCAGCGTGTCACGAGGACAGACGCTGCGGGCCACCGGGCCAGCGGACGTCCGCACCTTGTGTCCAGGCCGCCGCCACCGAACACAGGAACCGGTCCATGCCGCCCTCACCGCGCTGCACCGAACCGATCACCGCGGTGTCCTCGTCGTGCTTGAGGGTCAGCCGCAGCCCGTGTGCCACCACCGGATGCGGACTGACCTCGATGAACTGACGGTGCCCGGCGGCCAGCGCGGCGCGCACCGTGGTGGAGAACTGTACGGTCCGTCGTAGGTTGCGGTACCAGTAGTCGGCGACGAGTTCGGTACCGTCCAGCAGCTCACCCTGCACCGCGGAGTAGTACGGCACCTCGCCCTTGCCCGCGTCCACGTCGCCGATCAGCTCCAGCAGCTCCGCCCGTACCTGCTCGACCTGCGGGGAGTGCGACGGGTAGTCCACCTTCACCATCCGGGCCCGGACACCCTCCTCGGCGCACCGGTCGATCAGCAGCTTCAGCTCCTCGACCTCACCGGACACCACCACCGAGCCCGGACCGTTCTCGGCCGCCACGGACAGCTTGTCGGACCGTTCGGCCACGTACGCCGCGGCCCACTCCGAAGGCATCGGCACCGACAGCATGCCGCCCAGACCGGTCAGCCGACGCAGTACCCGGCTGCGCATCACGACCACCCGCGCCGCGTCGGCCAGACTCAGTACCCCGGCCAGGTGCGCGGCGGCGATCTCGCCCTGCGAGTGCCCGATCACCGCGGCCGGCTGTACGTCGAACGACTTCCACACCGCGGCCAGCGCGACCATCACCGCGAACAGCACCGGCTGGACCACGTCGACCTGGGCGAGATCGGGCGCACCGGGTGCCCTCAGCACCTCCAGCAGGTCCCAGTCGGTCCACCTGCCCAGTTGCTCGGCACTGGCGTCCAGGCTGGCCCGGAACGCAAGGGAGGTGTCGTACAGCTCCAGGGCCATGCCGGGCCACTGGGAGCCCTGGCCCGGAAAGACGAACACCGGTCCGGCGCCGGCCGACACCGGGCCGGGACCCACGAACAACCCGTCGGCGGAGCGGCCCTCGGCAAGTCCGGTCAGCCCGGCGAGCAGTCCGGCGGTGTCCGCGGCGACCACCACGCCGCGGAACTTACCGACCTCGGCCGCCAGCAGCTCGGCGTACACGCCGGCGAGGTCAGGGGCCGCCGCGGAGTTGAGCCGGGCGCCCAGCTCACGGGCCTGCTCGGCCAGGGCCGCAGCATCACCCGCGCTCAGCGGGTACGCGACTGCGCCCGTCGACCGGGTATCCGGCTGCGTCTGTGGGATGGTCATCGCTCGCCCGACTCCTTCTGCTCAGTACACGCCCATCGGCGTACTAGAGACCCATTCCGAGGCCGCCGTCGACCGGCAGCATGGTGCCGTTGATGTAGCCCGCCGCGTCCGAGGCGAGGAAGGCGATGGTCGCCGCCACCTCGTCCGGCTCCCCGTACCGGCCCGCCGGTATCTGGGCCAGCACCGACTTTCGCAGCTTCTCCGGCAGCGCGTCGGTGATGTCGGTGGGGATGAAGCCGGGCAGCACCACGTTGGCGGTGACACCGCGCGGCCCGCACTCCCGGGCGATCGCGCGGGCCAGACCGACCAGGCCGGCCTTACTGGCCGCGTAGTTGGCCTGACCCGGCGCACCGCGCATGGCGGAGACGGACGATACGAAGATCATCCGCCCCCAACCGGCCCGTACCATGTCCCGGCTGGCCCGCCGGGCCACCCGGTAGGCGCCCCGCAGGTTGACGTCGAGTACCCGGTCGAACTGCTCCTCGCGCATCCGCAGCAGCAGCACGTCCTCGATGATCCCCGCGTTGGAGACCAGGACCTCCACCGGGCCGTGCTCCTCCTCGACGGCGGCGAACGCCTCGTCCACCTGGCTGCCGTCGGTGACGTCGCACTTCACCCCGAACAGGCCCGCCGGCGGACCGCTACCGCGGTGGGTCACCGCGACGCGGTCGCCGTTGGCCTCGAACGCCCGGGCCACCGCAAGTCCGATGCCCCGGTTCCCGCCGGTGACCAGAACCGACCGGCTCACGCGTCGCCCCGCCGCCACAGGGTCGGGCAGTACTCCGGGTCGGCGTAGTCGGGGTGGCCCGCTGCGGTCCGCCGGACCAGGCTGTCGTGGTTGTACGACACCGGGGTGCCGTCGGACAGCGTGAACGGGTGGTACTGGTTCGCCCCGTCCTGCATGTGCAGCGAGAGCGCCCGACGCGGCCGGTCGCTCAGGTTCGGTCCGCTGCCGTGGTAGGTGCGGCAGTGGTGGAAGCTGACGTGACCCTTCGGGATCTGCATCTCGATCTTGCGGACGGTCTCGCCGTTGAACTCGGCGTTCTCCTCCAGCATGCGGTCCAGTTCACTGCGGTCCCGTTCGGCGAAGTGCCGGCTGGTGGCGTCGTTGCCGCCGATCTCCTTCCACTGGTGGCTGCCGTCCACCATGGTGATCGTGCCCATCTCCGAACCACAGTCGTGGAACGGGATGAACGCGGTCAGCATCCGCTCGGAGGTGGAGGTGGACCAGTAGTGCTTGTCGAAGTGCCACGGCACGATGTTGCTTTGCTCACCGGCCACCGGCGGCTTGTAGATCAGGGTGCTCTGGAAGACCCGGATCTCGTCGGCCTCGGCAAGTCGCGCGGCCACCGCACCGAGCAGCGGCTTACGCAGGATCGCGGCGATCGAGGCGGACTCGTAGAGGATGTAGTCGTTGTGCCGCTGCACCTTGCCCTTGTCGGGCTCCCAGTACGCCAGCCGGGCCGGGCGCGAGGGCAGGGTACGGTCCCGTTCCCCGGCGTAGAACCGCTCGCTGGCCTCGACCAGCGTGTCGATCTCCTCGTCGGTGAACAGCTTGCGGGACAGGTACCAGCCGCGCTCGGCGTACTGCTCCACCTCCTCATCGGTGGGTAGCAGCGCCAGCTCTTCGTCGGTCAGGGTGAAGTTCATGTCTTTCGTCTGCACGGTAATCCTTCTCCAGCCGTCGGTCAGGCCGTGGTCTGTCGTGCATCGGCGCGATCGCGTTCCACAGCCTCGTAGAGCGCCTTGATGTTTCCGCTTCCGAAGGTGCGGGCGCCGTGCCGGTCGATGATCTCCATGAAGTACGTCCGACGTACGTGCATGGACTCGGTGAAGATCTGGAACATCTCGCCCCAGTGGTCCCGGTCGACCAGGACGTTGGTACGGCGCAGTTCCGCGACGTCCCGGGTGAGGTCGCCGAGGCGCTTCTCCACCTGGTTGTAGTAGCTGGCCGGGGTACTGAGGAACCGGACACCGCGCCGCTCGAACGTGTCGACGGCTGCGACGATGTCGTCGGACAGGAACGCCAGGTGCTGTACGCCCGCGCCGCCGTGGCGCTCGACGAACTCGTCGATCTGGCCCGGCTGGGCCGACGAGTCGGGTTCCAGCATGGTGAGCGTGACGCCACCGGACGCCGACTGGACCACCTTGGAATCCATCGCCTGGTTGCCCACCATGATGTGTTCCTCGAAGACCTGGTCGAACCCGAAGACCTTCTTGTGGTACTCCACGGTCGGATTCAGCTCACCGGCCGGCAGGCACACGGCGATGTGGTCGACCACATCGAGCAGTTCGTCGCCGGTGTCCGGGTCGGCAACCAGTTCGTCCATCTCGCCGGGCAGGAAGTTCCCCGGTGCACCGTGGCGTTCGACGAAACGGTAGGCGATGTCGCCGAACCCCTTCACCTCCGCGGTGACGACCCGGGCGTTCTCGTCGGCGTACTCGACGGGTTCGCGTACCACGGTGGCGCCGCGCTGTACGGCCTCCGCGAACGCCCCACGCGCGTCGTCGGTGCCGACGCCGATGACCGCGACGCCGTCACCGTGCCGGCTGACGTAACCGGCCACATCGTCCTGTTCGGACAGTGCGGAGGTCAGCTGGAGCTGGATGCGGCCGTGCCGCAGCAGCAGCGACCGGCGGGTGGGCGTACGGGTCTCCGGGCTGGACTGTGCGGCCAGCCGGAACCCGAAGGCGGTGCACAGGAAGAAGGCTGACTGCTGCGCATCCCCGACATAGAACTCGATGTGATCGGTGGTGGTGATGTTCATGCTGGCTGTCTCCTGACCTGTCCGGCCTGATCGTCGGCGCTGGGAGCGTTGTCCGTTGACCCGTCGCCGGTGTCGGCGCGGCGTACCACGGCATGGAAACGGCAGACGTCACCGCCGGTGCGCTGGCATTCGACCAGCCGGTCCGACACGTCCATGCCCATGCCCTCGAAGAAACCCTCCCGCATGGGCATGCAGGGGCATTCGTATCCTTCGATGGACCGGGCGGCCTTGAGCATGTTGATCGCGAAGTGCTTACGTACCACGGTCTCGAACTCGTCGTCGCTGACCTGTACGTGCTCGACCTCGGTCATCTTCTCGGTCCACATGATGCGCGGGATGGGCTCGAACCACTTGAGGAACTCGTCCATCGACATGGCGCTGAAGTCCAGCCCGTGCACATTGGTGTACCAGCGGGCGACCCGCCGGGCGACGAACAGCATCGCCTCGGCGTTGATCTCGTTCGCCGCGTCCTGCCCGTACCGCTTCATCACGCCCTGGTACCAGCGCGCGTCGTGCAGCCACCAGAAGTTGTGGATCGGAAGGTCCGGGACCGCGGGCATCGGCTCAGGCATCGGCCACCGCACCGTCGGGGGTCCGCCGCAGCGGCGTGCTCGGCGGGGTCATCACGACGCTGACGTTGTGCCCACCGAACCCCAGCGAGTTGGTCATCACCGCATCGACCTTGCTGCTTCGGGCCTTGCCCTGTACGTGGTCGAGTTCGCAGCGCGGATCCACGTCCTGCAGGTTGATGGTGGGCGGCAGCTGTCCGGAGTTGACCGCCAGCGCGGTGACCGCGCCCTCGAAGGCACCGGCCGCGCCGAGCAGGTGCCCGACCGCGGACTTGGTGGAACTGACCGCCGGACCGTTCTCGCCGTACACCGCGCGGATCGCGGTGGCCTCGGCGATGTCGCCCAGCTTGGTACTGGTCCCGTGAGCGTTGAGGTAGCCGATGTCCCCGGCGCTGAGCCCCGCGCTGACCAGGGCCCGACGCATGGCCTCCGCCGCGCATTCACCGTTCGCCCGCGGCTTGGTCACGTGGTAGGCGTCGGTGGTCATGCCCCAGCCGATCACGTCGGCGTACCCCGCGACGCCACGCGCCGCGGCGTGGTCGGAGCGCTCGATGACCAGGATCGTCGCACCCTCGCCGAGTACGTACCCGTTGCGTGCCATGTCGAACGGCCGACTGGACTCGGTCGGGTCCTCGAACCCGTGGGCCAGGGACTTGGCGTTCACGAACGCCGCCGCGACCGTCGGATGCAGCGGCGAGTCGGAGGCTCCGCAGACCACCACGTCGGCGTCCCCGCCCCGGATCAGCCGGAATGCCTCGGCGATCGACTGGGCACCTGCGGCGCAGGCCGTCGAGATGCAGGAGCTGTAGCCCCGGATGTTGTACTTCATCGCGATCCGGGCGGCGGCCATGTTGGGCACCATGCCCGGTGCGAGGTACGGGCTGACCGTGGTACGGCCCCGGGTACGACGCGCGTAGGCGTACTCCTCGAAGGTCTCCAGGGCGCCGCCTGCGGTCGAGACCACCGCGCCGGTCCGGTACGGGTCGACGTTCTCCCCGGTACGGATGCCGGCGTCGCGCATCGCCCGGTCCGCAGCGGCCAGCGCCAACAGTTGGAAACGGTCCGCGCACGGGTCGATCGGCGGCGGCAGTACCGAGATCGGGTCGATGTCCGGTGACTGCGAGACGACCTCGATCTGTGACTCCTCGGCCAACGCCGGCATCGGCCGGGTCAGTCCGGAACGACCGGAGCAGAGCGCGTCGAAGGTCTCCCCGACGTCGAGGCCGAGCGAGCTGACCATACCGATACCGGTGATGGTCACACCTACTGGCTGGTTACTGGTCATTCCGCGGTCGCCTCTTCCTTCACCTGGGTACGCCGCGCCGTCTGGCGCTCGCGCAGCAGAACCTTGCGCACCTTGCCGGTGGGGCCGTGCGGCACAGCGGCGTCGGACACCACGCTCACCTCACGTACCGTCGCGGCCACCGCGTCGTCGAGCGCGGCGCGTACCTGTCCGGCGTGGTCCACCGAGGCATCGGCGTCGGGGGTGAGCGTGAGCAGTACGTCGGTCTGCACCGCACCGTCGTCGTCGCGTACCGCCGTCACCGTGCAGTCCAGTACGTCGGGGCAGGCGGCCAGGATCCGTTCCTCGGACTGCGCGGTGTACAGCACGGTGCCGTTGCCCAGATCGACCGAGTCGACGGCCCGGTCCATGTGGTAGAAGCGACCGGCCTCGTCGCGGTACACCACGTCACCGGTGAGGTAGTAGCCGCTGCGCCGGAACCGGTAGGTGGTCACCGAGTCGTTCCAGTATCCCGGCGACAGGGTGGGCGAACGCACGCCCAGAAGGCCGGTCTGCCCGGCCGGAACCTCCTCGCCGTGCTCGTCCAGTACGACGGCCTCGACGAACGCGTGCGGCTTGCCGATGCAGCGGCCGTACCGGTCGGTGTCGGCGGTGTGGGTGATGAAGAACATCGAGTGCCCGGTCTCGCTGGAACCGAGGCCGTCCATGAACGTGGCGCCCTTGAGCTGCTCGACGCCCTTGGTGGTGACGACGGTACGGGTGCCGACCGAGACGAGCTTGCGGATGTGCGCCTCGTGCGCGCAGTCACCGGTGTTCCACCACATCTGTACGCAGTCCAGGTCGTCACCGGTGAGGTCCTCGGCGACCAGTTCCGGCCAGGTGGCGGCGAAGCCGAACACACAGGTCGGCTGCCAGCGACGGATGCCCTCGCGGACCGCCGGGCCGCCCTGGTCGGACAGCAGCATCAGTTCGGTTCCGCTGCACAGCGCCAGGTTCACCATGATCACCATCGCGGTGTGGTTGGCCGGGAAGGCGCTGAGGATCCGGTTGATGGTGCGCGGAATGGGCAGCGCGAGGCGGTGCCGTACCGAGGCGAACAGGCTCGCGTGGGTGGCGATGACCGCCTTGGGCAGACCGGTGGTGCCCGAGGAGTGGGTGATCGCCGCCGCGTCGTCCTGCGCGTGCCTGTACTGGGCCGGCGCCTTGTCCGGGTCACCCGAACCGAGCTCGGCCACGTCGGCGTCGAGCAGCCCGGTGAGCGCCTCGTCGCCGAGGCGCTCCCGATGCACCGCGTCGGTCAGTACGCCCACCGGCGCCAGCTTCGCAATGTAGCGGCGGGCCGGGTCTGCCTCCACCCGGCCGTTGATCAGCGCCGGGATCGCGCCGATCCGCGCCAGCGCCAGATAGTTGAGCACATGGTCGGCGGCGCTGGAAACGTACACCGCGACCGGGTCGCGGGGCCGGATCCCGTGCTCGTACAGCCAGCCCGCCCGCGCGGCGACCCGGCGCTCGATGTCGCGCAGGGTCATCGGCTGCCACGCGGGATGCCCGTCCACATCGGTGTCGAAGGTCAGCGCCGGGTCGTCCGAATCGCCGGCCCGCGCGACGAGGGTGCTGAGGACGTTACCGATGCCCAGGTCGGGGTCGGACGCGAGCTCTGCTCGCAACTTCCTGACGGTCATGGGGTTTCTCCTTGCAGTCGCCGAGCGGTCCAGAGTGGACAGCGTCGCGCCCGTCGGTGACCGGCGCGACGCGGTCCGGCTCAGGCCTTTCCGGCGGCCTGCTCCTCGTAGCGGCGGGCGATCTCGGCGGCGATCTGGTCGATCGTCATCATCGCGATGCGCTCCATCTCGTCCTCGTCGATCTTCACGCCGAAGCGGTCCTCGATCTGCACGGCGAGCGAGGCGATGGCGAGCGACTCCAGGTCGAGGCCGGCCGGCCCGAACGAGGTCTCCCCGTTGATCACCGAGACGTCGAACTTCATCTTGTCGAGCTCGTCGATGATGAACTTGCGGATTTCGTCGGTCATGGTGGATTTCCTTACCTGTTCTGGCGTACGGGTTCTGCTCCGGACGCGGTGGTTGTCGTGATCACCCCGGCAGACGGGGCCGTACTGGAACGGGCGACTACCGCCCGGAAGGTTGCGGACCGGGGCGGCCGGCACCGGACAACCGCTCCGCGGCGCTGAGCGCCGCAGGGTCACGTACCGGCTTTCCGCTGCTGGTACGCGGAAGCGCGACGAGCACGTGGATGGCCCGGGGACGCTTGTAGGCGGCGAGCCGTTGCCGCAGGAAGTTGTCGAGACCGGTGGCAGTGGCCGGATCGGTCAGTGTCACGTACGCCTGGATGGCCCCGTCGTAGACGACCACGGCACCGGCCACACCGGGTGCGCCGGCCAGGGTCTGCTCCACCTCGGTCAGATCGACCTTGAGACCACCGATGGACACCTGCGAGTCCATCCGGCCACGGATCTCGACCAGTTCCCCGTCCGCGGACACGGTGCCCGCGTCCCGGGTGTGCAGCCAACCGTCCGACCATCGGCTGGGATCGACCAGTCCGACGTAGGGCGACTCGGGCATGCGCAGCAGCAGTTCGTCGTCGCTGACCCGCATCTGGTGTCCCGGTGCCGGGCACAGTCCCGGCCGGTGCTTGCCGAAGATGTCGGTGGCGATGACGCCCACCTCGGTCATCCCGTACATGGTCCCGATCCCGGCGCCGAAACGGTCGTTGAACCGTTGCCAGAGCAGGTCCGAGACCAGTTCGCCACCGGTGATCATGCGTTGCAGGTTGGGCAGTGCGGGCGGGTTGGGGGCGCTGACCAGCAGTTCGGCCTGCGACGGCACACCGAGCAGGAAGGTCGGTGCGGTGGTTGCGGTCAACGCGCGCAGTACCCCGTCGGCGCCGGTGCGCTGCGGGACGATCATCTCGACGCCGGCGTGCAGGCTGTAGAGCAGACCACCGACCAGACCGAGTACATGCGCCATGGAGCCCAGTACGACCAGTTGGTCGCCGCGCACCGGGAAACCGTCGATCTGGGTGTAGCGGCCGATCTCGGCGACCAGATCTTCTGCGGTTCGACCGATCACCTTGGACGGACCGGTGGAACCGGAACTGAGCTGGATCAACGCATGACCGGTGGCGGCCGGGCGGGTTCCGTCGCGGACGACCAGGGTGCTGTCGATCTCGAAGTAGCCGCGCAGCGTGCCGGTGGGCGCCGTAGTCGGCGCGACGACCAGGTACGGGTCGCAGCGTTGCAGCGAGCGCTCGATCTCGTGTTCGGTGAGCCGGTAGTCCAGCAGTACGGCCTGCCCACCGGCCCGCCACACCGCCAGCAGGTTGACGATGAACTCGACCGAGGGGGGCAGCCGGATCGCCACGGCGTCGCCGGGCCGGAAGCCGGCCTCGGTCAACCGTTCCTGGCGGGCGTGCACCAACCGGCGCAAGGTGGCCCGGTCGAGCACCGTACCGAGGTTGAGCACGGCGGACCCGTCCGGTCCGGCCAGCAATGTGTCGTCAACCCAGGCACCGTGCGGAGCCGTCGAAGCGTTCCCGTGCACGTACAGGTCCTCTCCCGCCGAACAGGCCGGTCGTGGACTCCGGAACCGCCAAGGGATCGGCGTCCACGACATACCTGTGTGCTCAGTTTCCGGTGGCCATGCACCGGTGGCCATGAAGTACTGCCGGCAGAGTGCCGGCAATCTTGCCCGTTTTAGACGATTAAATCCGCTAATTCATTGACATTACGTGCCCGATGTCTCACTCTTCGTGCCGCCCGCATACCCGCGACCGCAGGAGTGAACGCGGCCAGCGGCAGTTCCGGCCGTACCGCGGCCCGGGCGGCGGACACGCTCAAGGTCAGTGGCATCCGGCCGGACCGCTCGATGAGGGTGCGGATGGCCACGGGCTCGGCCGCCACCCGGGCCACGCCGAGCATCCGCACCAGCAGTTCCCGCGCTTCGTCCGTACGCAGCGGACCCAACGTCACCGGCCATGCCCCGTGCGCGGCGACCAGCCCGGTCAACTCCCGCCGACTGGTCACCACCACCAGACACCCAGGGCTGCCCGGCAGCAGCGGGTACACCTGATCGGCGTCCCGCGCGTTGTCCAGCAGGACGAGCACCCGCCGGCCCGCCAGCAGGCTGCGGTACAGCGCGACGAGATCGTCGACCCCGACCGGGATGCGCTCCGGGGGTAGCGCAAAAGCCTCCAGTACGCCGCGAAGCACCGCACGGAGGCCCGTGGCGTCGCCTGAACCTCCCAGCCGACGGAGGTCCACATAGAGTTGCCCGTCCGGAAAGCAGTGGGCGACCTGCCGCGCCCAGTGCACCGCCAGGGCCGTCTTGCCGATGCCGGCCGGTCCACCGATCGCAGCCACCGTCGGGCGCCCGGGATTGTCCCGCAACAGTCCGGACAGCACGGCGAGTTCCTCGACCCGTCCGGCGAAGTGGCAGGGTTCCATCGGCAGTTGCCGGGGCACCACCCCCTCCGTTCCCGGAGCGGGTCGGAGCGTGTCCCCGGTGGGGGTCATCGACCGGAGTACGGCGCGGCCACGCTCCGGCCGCCGGGCCCGGAACAGCCGGGCCGCCGACACCTCGTCCAATCGGAGCGCGGAAACCAGCAGGGCCACCGACCGGTGGTGCGGGCGCCGGGTCCGACCACGCTCCAGATCGCTGATCGCCCGTACGCTCAGCCCGGAGGCATGCGCCAGATCCTCCTGGGTCAGTCCGGCTGCTTCCCGATGATGGATCAGCTGAGCGCTGAGGTCCGCCGAGCCGTCGTCGGTGCTAGCTGTCCAACTGGGGTCGCCGTACCCGACCGACACCTGTCTGCGCGTCATCGCCCGGCCCCCACGCCCACCGGCCCGCTGGACGGCGTGATGTCGATGTCGCCCACCGGGCCAGATGCCACGACCTGATCGGCGGCGAGCAGTGCCGGGCCGGCCGAACCAACGTCCGGACATCCGCACAGCAACATCGCTTCGGCAAGTTCGACCCGAAGGAGGTCCAGTACGGCCTGTACGCCGCCGGCGCCGTTACACGCCAGTCCCCAGAACACCGGCCGGCCGATCAGGACGCTGTCGGCGCCCAGGGCGAGTGCCTTCAGTACGTCGGCCCCGCACCGGAACGCACCGTCCACGAGCACCGTGCACCGGCCACGGACCGCAGCGGCGATCCCGGGCAGTGCGGTCACCGCGGGTACCGCTCCGTCGAGTTGTCGGCCGCCGTGGTTGGAGACCACCACCCCGTCGATGCCGTGCTCCACCGCGAGCCGGGCGTCCTCAGCGGCCAACACGCCCTTGAGCAGCAGCGGAAGCCGGGTACGGGCCCGCAGCCAGGCGACGTCGCGCCAGCTCAGCCCCGGCTTGAACTGCTGCGCGGAGTGCGCGGCAACGGCCGACTCCCCCGCAACCGCCGCATGTGTCGCGGCCATCAGCGCATCGTCACAGTTGACCGCCCGGACGTCGGCGGGCACCGCGAATCCGTTGCGGATGTCGCGCGGCCGACGGGCCACCACCGGCGCGTCCACGGTGAGTACCAGTGCGCCGAAGCCGGCCCGCTCCGCCCGGTCTATCAGCCGTTCCATCTGCTCGCGCTGCCGCAGCCAGTACAGCTGGAGCCAGAGCGGACCCGTGGCCGCAGCGGCGATGTCCTCCAGGGTGCGGTTGGCGAAGATGCTGGCGGTGAACACGGCCCCGGCCGCACCGGCCGCGCGCACGGTGGCCACTTCGCCCTCCGGGTGCACCAGCCGGTGGTGCGCCATCGGCGCGACGCCCAGCGGAACTGCCACGGACTGCCCGAACAGGCTGGTCCTGGTGTCTGCGGTGGACACACCGGTGAGTACCCGGGGACGCAGCAGAAGTCGGTCGAGTACCGCCCGGTTGGCGTCGATCATCGACTCGGTGCCACTGCCACCGGCCAGGAAGTCCCAGACAGCGTGCGGTATCCGTTGCCGTGCCACCGGTTCGTAGTCAGCCACACAGGGCAGCGGGGTGTCGTATCCGGCCGTTCCGGTCATCGTCTCGCCACCCTCCTGGGTCAACTGCGCACCGTGTCCCGCCTGCCGGACCTGTCGGCAGGCGGGGCGGTGCGTGCACCGAATGGCTGGTAGTACCAACCAATTGCCTCCCCGCGGCCGTCAGCCTGCCAGCCGACGGCCCACCGGGCACCGAGGAGATATCCGAAGTGTTTACCGGGTGGCGCGTGCCCTTAGTGCTTCGGCGACGTATTGTCCCTCCCGGCCATGTCAGCACCCGGCCGCAGCAGTACGAGGGAGAATCCATGCCGCTCGACCCCCAGGTACAGGCACTACGGGAACGCCTGGTCGCCGCGAACGCACGACCGTTGTACACCATGAGCCTCGCCGAGGCGCGCGCTGCCGATCTGGCCGCCAACCAGGAGTCCGGTGGCACTCCGGAACCGGTCGCACAGGTCATCGATCAGCAGGTCAGCGGGACGGGCGGGTCGATCCCGATCCGCATCTACCGGCCCGACGCCGACGGCCCGTTGCCGATCCTGGTGTATTTCTTCGGTGGTGGCTGGACCCTGGGCACCCTCGACACGTGCGACGCGATCTGTCGCCGACTGACCAACAGCGTGTCGTGTATCACCGTAGCGGTGGGCTACCGGCTCGCTCCCGAGCACGTGTTCCCGGCCGCCGTGGACGACTGCTACGAGGCCACCGTCCGCATCGCCGAGTTGGCCGGTTCGTTCGGTGGCGATGCGAGCCGGATCGCTGTCGGTGGCGACAGCGCTGGCGGCAACCTCGCCGCGAGCGTGACCCTGCGGGCCAGGGAACTCTCCGCGCCGTCATTGACCGCGCAACTACTCGTGTACCCCAACACCGACTTCCACGCAGACACGCCGTCCCGTCGCGACAACACCGATCTGGTGTTCTTCAACAACCGGTCGATCAACTGGTACTGGGGGCACTACCTGGCCGACCCGGCCGACGGAGCCCACCCGTACGCCTCACCGCTGCGCGCCGAGGACCTGTCCGGGCTGCCGCCGGCGCTGGTCATCACGGCCGAGTACGACCCGCTGCGGGACGAGGGCGAGCAGTACGCCGAGCGGTTGGCCGACAGCGGCACGCCCGCCCAGCTGACCCGCTACGAGGGCATGATCCACGGCTTCTTCGCGATGGCCGGCATGTTGGATGCCGGCGGGCGCGCGTTGGACGAGGCGGCCGAGTTCCTGCGCGGCCGGTTCGCCGCCGACCATCAGCCCGGCCAGGTCGCCGACGAACATCCAGGCGGCCAGGTCGCCGCTGACCATCCAGGCGGCCAGGTCGCCGCTGACCATCCAGGCGGCCGGGTCGCCGCAGCGGACCGGTGACGCGGTGACCGACGTCGCCACCACCTCGACGGTCCGGCTGGCCCGGGAGGATCTGCACGGCTCACTGAGCGATCCGTTGCTGGACTCGATGAACTTCCTCAACGAGATCGTCTCCCGCTACCCGCAGGCCGTCTCCTTCGCGCCCGGGCGGCCGTACGACGAGCTGCTCGATCCGAGCGTGATCACCGACTGCCTGGCCGCGTACACCGCGCACCTGACCACCGACCGCGGGTACACCGCCGCGCAGGCCCGGACCGCGCTGATGCAGTACGGACCGACCAACGGCATCATCCGCGACCTGCTCGCCCGTACCGTGGCCAACGACGAGAACATCCACGCGCCCGCCGAGTCGTACGTGGTGACGGTGGGCGCCCAGGAGGGCATGCTGCTGGTCCTGCGCGCGTTGTTCGCCGGGCCCGCGGACGTCCTGCTGGTCGCCTCCCCGTGCTATGTCGGCATCACCGGCGCGGCCCGGCTGCTGGACATCCCGGTGGTACCGATACCCGAGGGCGAGCACGGCATCGATCCGGTGGAACTGGCCCGCATCGTCGGGCAGGTACGCGCCTCCGGCCGCCGGCCCCGCGCGCTCTACCTGGTGCCGGATTTCGCGAACCCGTCCGGGGCCAGCCTGAGCAGCGACGCCCGGACCCGGCTGTTGGACTGTGCACGCGCCGAGGATCTGCTGATCCTGGAGGACAACCCGTACGGCTTCTTCCGGGCCGACGGCGCACCGGTACGACCCACCCTCAAGTCGTTGGACACCGACGGGCGGGTGATCTACCTCGGTTCGCTGGCCAAGACCGGGTTCCCGGGTGCCCGGGTCGGCTACGTCATCGCCGACCAGCGGGTGGACGGCGCGACCGGACCGGGCCTGCTGGCCGATGAACTCGGCAAGATCAAGAGCATGACCACGGTGAACACGCCCGCGGTCGCGCAGGCCGTGATCGGCGGAATGCTGGTACGCAGCGGGTTGCGGTTGCGTACCGCGGCGGCCCCGGCGATCGCGTTCTACCAACAGAACATGCGCCGACTGCTGGACGCGCTGGAACGACACTTCCCGGCACCGGCCGCCGGACCCCGTACCGTGCACTGGAACCGGCCGGAGGGCGGATTCTTCGTCGTGGTCAGCGTGCCGTTCGAGGCCGACGCTGCCGCCCTGGAACGTTCCGCCCGCCGACACCAGGTGCTGTGGACCCCGATGCGGGACTTCTTCACCGACGGCGGCGGGACCCACCAGTTGCGACTGTCCTGCAGTTCGGTACGACCGGAGCAGGTGGACGGGGGCATCGGCCGGCTGGCCGCCTTCGTCGCCGAGGAGAGCCGAACCGATCCCGCGGTCCGGGCGACCGGCACCGCATCGAACGGAGGTACCGCGTGATCGTCTTCGACTCGGTCGACGCACTGGCCGAGGCCGCCGACACCGACCTGGGCAGCACCGAATGGCAGCGTATCGAGCAGGCCGAGGTCGACCAGTTCGCCGAACTCACCGGCGACCACAACTGGGTGCACGTGGACACCGAGCGGGCCAAGCGGGAAAGTCCGTTCGGCGGCACGATCGTGCACGGCGCGTTCACCCTGGCGCTGTGTACCTCGTACGTCGCGCAGCTCATGCAGGTCCGCGGCACCAGCCTGGTACTCAACTACGGGATGGACGGCTCGCGGCTGCGGGCCCCGGTGCCGGTGGGTTCCCGGATCCGGGCCAGCGCGAAGCTGGCGGAGACCGTACGGCTCGGCCCTGCCGTGCAGGCCCGGGTGCGGGTGACGGTGACCGTCGAGGGCCAGAGCCGACCGGCATGCCAGGCCGACCAGGTCGTCGTCTGCTACCCGTGAGCTGGTGCCGGTCAGCGGTGGCATCCCCTGACCGGTCCGGCCACCCGACTCCGGTGCAGCAACGGCGGGATGCGGCAATTATCCCGTTTCCACCTCGGGGAGGAGCCCCGTCCGGCATCCTGGGGCTGCACACCTGCCGCGCCGGGCACCATGCCGTCCCGGCGCACCGACGAGGGGCGGGCCACGGTGAGCGTGGAGGTCTGGCAGTGCGAGGGGACGCTCGTCGTCTCGCTGCGCGGTGAACTCGACGTCGGCACCGCCGCCGACACCGGCGCGCGGATCGACGAACTCACCCGCGCCGGCTGGATCCGCCTGGTCATCGACCTGTCCGAGCTGTCGTTCTGCGACTCCGTCGGCCTCGGCATGCTGATCGGGGTGGGTTCACGGTGCCGAGAACTCGGCGGCCGGGCCGTACTCACCGGTCCCGTCGGCCAGGTCGACCGGCTGCTGTCCCGCAGCGGGTCGGGCAGCCACCTGCCGGTCTACCCGTCGCTTCCGGAGGCGCTACGGTCAGCCGTCCTGACCGCGTACCCGCAGGACAACCAGGGCGGCATCGTCGGCCGGCGCGCAGACCCGACCGCGCAGCGTCTCCCGGGCCCGCTCGACGAACCACCGGGCGTCCGCACCGGAGGCACCACGCCAGACGGTGGCCAGGTGCCGGTTGCCGAGCGGGTCGTCCTCGTCGCCGGGCAGCATCAACCCGTCCGTGTAGACGATCAGGGCGTCACCGGCGGACAGCTCGACGGAGACGGCCTCGTACTGGGCGTCCGGGTAGGCGCCGAGCACCGGGCCCTGGACGAGTAGCAGATCGACGTCCCCGGCCGCTCTCGCCACCACCGGCGGCGGGTGCCCACCACGGGCCAGTACCACCCGGCACCCACCGGGCCGCGGCTCCAGTACGGCCGCCACCGCGGTACTGCACGCCGGCAGGACGCTGCCGAACTGGTCGAGGATCAGGCCGTGGTTCGCGTCCGCCAGCATCCGGCCCGGGTCGGCGTGGTGCATGGCCGCGGTACGCAGACCGGAACGCAACAGCCAGGCCTGCGCGATCGCCGGCACCCCGCGCCCGGCCACATCGGCGACGGTCACCACCCAACGGCCGTCACGCAACCCGAACACGTCGAAGAAGTCTCCGGCCGCCTCCTCCCCGGCCACCGGCACGTACATCGTGGCGACATCCAGGTGCGGAACCTCCGGTGGGTGCCGGGGCAGTAGCGAGTCCTGCATGGTGCGAAACAGCACCCCGGCCCGGTGCTGCTGAGTGCTGAAGGTCCGTTCCAGCTCGGCGCGGCGGGCGGTGACCTCGCGCAGTTGCAGTTCGTCGCTGACCAGCCCGGCGAGGCCGGTCAGTTCACGGCGCTCGGCGCGGTTCAGCGCCCTCGGCCGGGGCCCGGCGATGTCGACCACGCCGATCGCCGTGCCGGCCGAGTTGGCGAACGGGGCCGCCGCGTAGAACCCCAGGTCCAGCTGGCCCACCAGCGGGTTCCCGGCGCAGCGGGGGTCGGTGGCGGCATCCTGCACCGTGTAGAGGCCCTTGCCGGCCAGGGCGGACATCGCCAGCCCGGGCACACCGGGCACATCGGTGAGACGCAGGCCGCGCCGGGCGCGGAACCATACCCGGCCGGACGCCACCAGCGACACCGTCGCGTACGGCACCGCGAACAACCGGGCGGCCAACCGGGCGACCCGCTCGAACGGTTCGTCCGGGCCCGCGCTGAGCAGCTGGTATCCGTCCGGCGGGGCCAGGTCCAGCTCGCCGATCTCATCGTCCGGGCCGCTGAGCTGGGTCGGGTAGTCGAGGTCCGGGTCGAACCGCGTTGCTTCCATGGCCCGCACCTCCGCCCCGGCGCCGGAGGTCACCATTCCCCCGCACAATGCCGGCAAACTCCGACCGGACGCGCATTTCCGCAGGCAGGCGCGCCCGTCCAGAGGAACACCCGTCCGGGTCACCGGGAAGTGGAGACTCACCGCCCGGGCATGCCGAAAACGATCCTGCGTCCTGGATCGCCCGGTAGGTCTCCGTGAGGTCACCATCACCGATACGGCTATCTTTCCGGCAAGCCGCCCATCATCATCTGGCTTACAACAGTGGACTCGACAAGGCAGAATTCAGACACGAGCCCAGAGTTGGGACGGAGCTTCCCCGTGGGCGGCCCTCCGGCACGAAGGCCGGACAGCCACCTCCCGCCGTCACCGGCCCGGGCATGGTCACGAACTGTCGATGTCTGTCAGGTTGGTCGGGAGGCCACGTGCGCAGGGTACTGATAGTCGGTGCGGGCCAGTGCGGCCTGCAACTGGGGCTGGGACTGCTGGCTGCCGGTTACGAAGTGACGATGGTGTCCGGCCGGACCGCGGACGAGATCCGCTGGGGACGGCCCACCTCGACCCAGGCGATGTTCGCCCCGGCCCTGGAGACCGAGCGCCGGCTCGGTCTGGACCTGTGGTCCGACACCGCGCCGTCCATCGCCGGCCTGCACGTGTCACTGTCCGCGCCGCCCGGGCAGAAGGCGCTGGACATCATCGCCCCACTGGACTCCCCGGCGCGCAGCGTCGACCAACGACTCAAGATGCCGGCCTGGTTGGAGCTGTTCGAGCAGCGGGGCGGGACGGTCAGCTACCAGAACCTGACCACCGACCAGCTGGACGCCCTGAGTACGACCGGGGCTTACGAGCTGACCGTCGTGGCCGCCGGCCGCGGTGAGCTCACCGCACTGTTCGAGCGGGACCCGGACCGCTCGCCGTACACCACACCCCAGCGGGGGCTGGCCGTCAGCTACGTACACGGTGTGGCCGCCGACCCGGTCTTCGCGGAACCGAGCGTCGGATTCAACGCGGTACCCGGCGGCTTCGGCGAACTGTTCGTCATTCCCGGACTGACCCTTTCCGGCGCCTGCGACATGCTGCTCTGGGAGGTCGTCCCGGGCGGACCACTGGACGTCTGGGAGGACCGGCTCGACCCCGGAGAACAGCTGAAACGGAGCCTCGACCTGGCCCGCGAGTACCTTCCGTGGGTCGCCGACCGATGCCGGGACGTCACGCTCACCGACGCCCGTGCCACCCTGTGCGGCCGGTTCACCCCCACCGTCCGGCAGCCCGTCGCGCAGCTACCGTCCGGCGGTCTGGTGCTGGGTGCCGCCGACACGGTGATCACCAACGACCCGATCACCGGGCAGGGCAGCAACACCGCGGCACACTGCGCGACGGCCTACCTGAACGCCATCGTCGAGCACGGTGACCGGCCGTTCGACCGCGAGTGGATGCAGCGCACCTTCGACGGCTTCTGGCAGAGCACCGCCCGGTACGTGACCGAATGGACGAACACGATGCTGCAACCGTTCCCGGCGCACCTGCAGAACCTGCTCGGCGCCGCCGCCGGCAACCCGACCGTGGCGGCCCGGTTCGCCAACGGCTTCGCCGACCCACGGGACTTCTCCGACTGGCTGATGTCCCCGGAGGCGGCCGAGGCGTACCTGGCCTCGCTGGGCTGAGCGCACCGGCGTCCCCCGCCCGGAGCATGATTCGCTCGGACGGACCGCGGCCCCGGAAGGTGACTCCATGGACTACCCGCAGCTCGTCGAACGACTCACCGCCACGCTGCGCAACGACGACCGGGTCCGGGCGGCGTGGCTGAGCGGCAGCCGTGGACGCGGCACCGCCGACGGGTACAGCGACGTGGACGTCTGGCTGGTGGTGGCCGCCGCGGAGGTCCCCGACCTCGTACGGGACTGGCCGGCGCAGGCCGAGCGCATCTCACCGTTGGTGCTCTACCGGCAGCTGGGGCAGCTGCCGGTGTTCCATCACATCACCCCGGAATGGCGGCGTCCGGTGCCGGGCTGCTGCGTACGCTGCTGATCGACCTGATGACCGAGGACGTGGCGGTGGAGGACCGGGGCGGGGTACTGCACCTGGGCCGGCTGCTGCCGGCCGACCGGCTGGCCACGCTGAGCGCGTTGCCGCCGATCGCCGCGACCCGGGAATCGGTGCTCGCCGCGCACCGGGCCCTCGCCGGGATCTTCCTGCCGTTGGGCCACGAACTCGCGCAGCGTACCGGCGCCGTCTGGCCCGACCGGCTGGAAGAGGCGGCGCTACAGCATCTCCGGGAGAGGCTGTCGCTGGAGCTGCCCTAGCACCCGGCGCGGCCGGACCACCGCGCCGTCGCCCTCCCGGACCGCCGCTCGGTCGGCCGGGCGAGCAGCCGGCCTTCGGGCAGTCCTGTTGTCACCGCTCGACCGCTACGCGGCCGGTCGACGGAACCAGTTCAGAACTCGACGGAAGAATCCCGGCCGTGCCGCCACGTTCGCCGACCCGTCGGCCGGTTCGGTGCTGCTGGCCGGCGACGGCTCCGCCGCAGGTGTCGTCTCCTCAGCGGACTCGGCTGCTGCGGCGGGGCCGGCGGCTTCGGCAGGCTCGCCGACTTCGGCCGATTCCGTGCCGTCGGTCGGCTCGACGACCCCGGCGGGCTCGACGGGCTCGACCGGCTCGGCCGGCTCGGCGGTTGCGGTCTCCGCCGCGGTGCCCGTACCGGCCGACGTGGCCGGATCCGTTGCGGCGACGGCATTGTCCGGATCCACCGGCGTACCGGAACTGTCGGCGGGCGCCGCGGGCTCCGATGCCACGGGCTCGGCGGCGGGCGCCGCGGATTCGGACGCCACAGGTTCGACGGCGGGCGGCTCGCTCACCGCAGCCGGTTCGGCAACCGTCGCCGGTTCCGGTGCGGACGCGGGCGCGCCGGCCGGGCCGCTCCACTCGCCCAGCGGGGTCTCGGTCACCAGGACGGTGGGTCCGTCGGCAGGCACCGGGGTGCCGATCAGGCCGAGGAACGGGTTGAGCCAGAAGGTCGGTACGCCGGCGGCGATCAGCTCCGCCACGGCGGCCTGCGGTCGGAGCTGTTCCGGCGCACCGGTCGCCTTGCGGGCCTGCGGCCCGGTATTGGCGAGCAGCCACACGTCGGCGATGCCCTGCTGCTGGTACTCCTCGTGGCGCTGCCGCCATTCGGCGGTACCGAAGGCGGCGTACCGGCACTCGACCGCGGTGCGCGTACCGTCCGCCAGGGTGATCAGCACGTCGGGCGTCGCCGCGTCACCGGTACCGGTCTGCACGCTCGCGCCCGGCCGGTTGTCGGCCACCCAACGCGCCACTGTCTGCTGCGCGGCGAGGCGCCACAGCGTCTCCTTGGACTGCTTGTCGGTGTGTGTGGCACCGGTCTTGGGATGTACGAACGCGAGCCGCCCGGCGCCCTTGCGGATGCCGGTGTAGACCGCGCCGCAGCCCGGGGACGGGCACGTGAGCGCCCCGTTGCGGACGCGCTCCCGCCAGCTGCCACTGCTCGCGTCCACCGGCGAGTCCGGGGTGGCGTCGGCGGGCAGGTAGCGCCAGGTGCCGTCCTCGTCGAGCGCCCATGCCTGGTAGAACGCGCTGTCGAAGAGTCGGCCCTTCGTTCCTGCCGGTGATGTGTTAGGGGATTCGTTACCGCGATCGGCCATATCGCTTGTCATGGCGGGCACAGTAAAGGACGGCTGGGATATTTGGGAAGCTGGGGCCACACGGGAGGGTGGGTTCAGTGCCGTTGCGTACATGCCGGCACACCCGGTGCGGTCAGTTCGGCGAGGGTGACCTGTTGCCCGTCGCGTAGCGCCTCCACCGAGGACGGGGTCGCCGCGCTCGACTGTGGCGTCTCCCGAAGCCCGCGCAGCATGATGCCGGTGGCACGTTCCAGGACCACGGCGGTACGCGGTCGCGCCGCGGTGCCCAGTACCGGTGGCTCGGTACGCAGCGTGCAGTCGGTCACCGTGACGTCCCGGTAGGCGAGCCGGCTGACCCGTCGGTCCATCTCGCTGCGGCCCCAACCGGCCAGCCGCAGCGCGTACGGCCCGCACCAACCGATCTGCGCGTCGGACACGGTGATCCGGGAGCAGACCGGGGAGTTGCCCGGCTTCTCGTGGAACCGGTCGGTGTTGTCGCCGGGCAGCAGCCGGAACCCGATCTCGACGCCGGCGCAGCGGACCTCGCGTACCGACACGTCGTACACGGAACTGAGGTAGAAGCCCTCGAAGGCGTCGCGTACCCGCAGCCCGGTGACCCGCAGCCCGTTGGGGTGGTAGGAGGGTCCGGTGAGATCCTCCACCCCACGGCCCACCGCACCCCAGTGCACGGCCAGTCCGGTACCGCCGCCGGTGACGTCGAGGTCGGCCAGGGTGAGATCGCGCACCGCGCCCAGTACCGCGACCGAGTTGGCCGCGCACCGGCCGGCCCGGCGTACCCGGACCCGTCGGATCTCCACGCGGCTCAGCCAGGACGGCCGCTGCGGGTAGAAGTACCGGCCGATGGTCAGCGCCGTCCACCGGTCCCCGTCGTGCGGGCCCGGTTCGGCGCTGGGCAGTTCGAGTGTCACGTCCTCGACCCGGACGTTGCTGCCCAGTACGTGCAGCAGCGGCGCCGCGGTGGCCTCGGTCTGGACCAGCACCGTGCCGCCGTCCGGCGCACCGGTCAACGCCCGGTCCTCGCGGAGAACGAGGCCACCGGCGAGCGGGATCCGGTCGGCGGGCAGCCGTATCGTGACCGGCTGATCCAGATCCAGCAGCCGTTGCAGTTCCACCTGGTTGGCTGCCGGGTTGTCGCCGAGGGCCGGGGTCATCTCGGGCGGCGACTGCACCCTGCTACCGGTCAGCCGCCAGCCGGCCCGGCGTCCGCCGGACCGACCACCCGTACCCAGGCACAACACCGCCGGTCCGGAGATCCTTCCGGTGTAACGGATCTCGATGCGGCCCAGGCCACGGGCGAGCACCTCGCAGCGTCGTCGGGGCCCACCGTCCAGCGGTACCAGCTCGGCGGTCGGTACAGCGAACCGGGTGGCCATCACCGCGGTCACCGGGTACAGGCCGTAGCGGGCCGGCAGACCCAGCACCCGGCCGGTACGTGCCGCCGCGCGCCGGGCCCGTCGCGTGGCCGAATGCCGTAGCCCGGCGATCCGCCGCCGCGCCACCGCGATGCCCTTGTCCCGGTAGCGCAGGCGCGGCATGCCGGTCGGTGGGGTCACCCACAGCGGCCCCCACCGCGGCGGAACCACGTCCGGGCTCACCGCGCCGGCCACGGTGGCCCGCAACGTCCAGGTGACGGTGCCGTTCACCGCGGCGACCGGGGTGACCAGCAGCAGACCGGATGCGGGCAGCACACCGTCCGGATTTCCGGCGACGGTGTCCGGCGGCGGCGTCCGGTCGGCCGCGCTGTCCGGGCGGTGCTCGACCGTCACCGAGTCGATCCGGACACCGAGTGCCGCCCGGGCCGGCAGCTGGTCCGGTAGACCCGCCAGCGGCCGGGGGTCGGCCAGTTCCACGATGAGCAGCCCGTCGTCGGGCACCTCGTCGGCGGACAGGTCGAAGGTGGCGGTGGCCCGCGCGCCCAGCGCGAAGTCACCCGGGCGGCGGGCGAGCAGGACCGCGGTGCGTACCGCGCCCTGGGACCGCACCAGCAGCAACCGCGGACCGTGCGGGTCCCCCGGCAGGTACCGGGCCGGGACCCGGTGCTGCCACCAGGCGGCGGTCTCGGCATCGGCCCGGACCGTGACGCTCACCCGTACCGGCCGTCCACCGGCGGCCACCTTCAGACCGATCAGACCAGAACCGGCGGAGAACCGGCCGACGATGCCGCTACCGCGGACGAACCCGTCCACCACCGACAGGGCAGGATCTCTGCCGGTACGGACGACGGCCGGCAGGGTCAGTGCCGGTACCGGCCGGTCCAGTTCGGTACGGAAACCCAGAGTGCTGGTCACCCGACTACTCTCCCCACATCTGGTCGCTGAGCGCCTGCGGCGGTCCGGTCAGGTCGAAGCGGGTCAGGAACGGCTCGCGCCGCTGCCACATCCGCCGGGTCGCGGTGAACGCCGGGTCGCCGTCGCTCTCCACGTGCTGCATGGCCACCGACAGCATGCGCAGCAGCTGGTCGGACTGGCCGGCCTCCCAGTGCGGCACCAGCGGTGTACTGACATCGGTGGCACTGCGGTAGAACCAGTGCCAGAGCCGGGCCCGTTCGCGTTGCTCGGCGCTGACCATCGGGGTACCTGCCGACAGTTCCGCGATCGCGGTGGCCAGCAGCTGCCAGTAGTGCGCCACACTGGTGGCGACCCGCGACACCCCGCAGGAACTCCATTCCGACCAGCCGGCCTGGATCACCGGGATGCCGTACGCGGGCAGTTCGTTGCTGATGCTGCCCCGTACTGTGACGGCCAGGTCGGTGAGGCTCCACAGCAGGTTCTTGCCGACCTCGCCGCTGGGCCGGAACGCCAGGTGCGGCAGGTCGGCGTACCGGTCCGCCACGGTGTCGAAGAACCCGGTGGTGTCGTACAGCTTCTGGCTCGGATGGTCCAGCATCAGCCAGTTGACCTCACTGTGCCGGCCGGCGTACTCGGCGGTGCGTTCGAACCAGTCGGCCAGGTCGGCGAAGAACTCGATGTTGGTACCGAGCGCGTCGGAGACCGAATGGTTGAACACCGCCACGGTCGGCCGGTCAGGGTCCAGTCCGAACCGGTACGCGGCGTGCCGGCGCAGCTGTGCCCGTTCGGTGCCGGTACGTACGTCCAGCGACGCGGCGGTGCCCGCCCGCCACCAGGACGGCCGACCCAGGTTTCCCTTGGCCCGGAAGGACACCAGCTCGGCGCTGCGACGGATCCGGTCGCGCTGCGGCCACACCCGCTTCTCGAAGAACTCGCCGATCTGGTTGGTCAGCGCGGCCCGGAAGGTGGGTGCACCCTCGGCCTGCTCGGGGAACAGCGTGTACGCCTTGAGCGAGCCGGTGGTCTGTACATGCACCACCGGCATCTGCCGCCGCCGGGCCGACTCGACCGCCAGACCCCAGTGGTTGTAGTCGACGTGGCTGGTGACCAGGGCGTCGGCCGCGAACGTGGCGCTCAGTGCGTCGTACAGCTCGGAGAATGCCGCGCTGCGCTGTCGTACCCGGGTGTAGGTCTCGCTGGCCCGGTGCTCCTCGGTGAGCCTCGGCACCCGCAGCACCCGGCAGGCGGTCGCGTACACGATCGCGTCCAGATCGGCCGGCGCGATGGGCGGCGTGCCCGGATCGGTGCTGAGCAGCCGACCGGCGAGCTCCACGGTGGGTGGGGTCGACTCCGGTGCCGCCAGCCTCGCGGTGACTGCCTCGTGCACGTCGAGGACGCCGTCGGCGTGGTACGCCGCCGCCAGCCTACGGACCAGTGAGGTGTCGAACCTGGTCCACAGTGCGCTGCTCCAGTCCTGGTCGGTACCGGTGAACACGATCAGCCGGGCCGGGAACAGCCGGCGCAGCGCGTTGGCGACCGTCAGGTTGCGCAACGCGACCCGCAGGTCCTGGTGCAGCACCTCGACCAGGATGCAACCACCGTCCACTTCGGCCGGTGGCGGGCAGATGTTGTCCGCCCAGTACGCGGTGGCGACCGCGAGGAACCGGTCGAACTCCGCGGTGTCCGCGTTGAGTCTCACGTCGCTGCTCCCGTCTCCGGTCCTGGGGTCATGAACGCCACCGCCGTAGTTCCCGGCGCAGCAGCCGCAGCCCCAGGTGGTACGGACCGGTGAACAGGTAGCCGATCCGGTAGGTCACCGAACGACGTACCGCGCCGAGAGCGCTGAGCTGGCGATCCCGTTCGGCGACCGTCTCGTCCAGCCAGTGCAGCTGCGCGGCCGACTCCGACAGAGCTGCGGACAGCTGACCGATCACCGCTACCGCCTCCCGGTAGCCGCCCGGTGTCACGGCCGCGCCGGCCGGATCGCGGGACCACCGTTCCCGCAGTTGGGCGTAGCGGGCCGCGCCGTCCACCCCGGCCACGTCGGTCAGTGGACCGGTCAGGTACACGTCGTAGGCGGTCGCGGCGGCCAGGTCACGGGGCGACACGCACACCTCTGCGGTGGCGGCCAGGGTGACGGTCAGCCGGTCCGGCGACAGCCCTGCCGGCCACGGATGCCGGTGGCCGCCGGCCAGCAGCCGGTAGGAGAACCGTTGCAGGGCACGGATGAACACCAGCTCCACCGGCACCCGCAGGGTGCTGGTCCAGCTCGGATCCAGGGCAGCCAGTACGCCCTCCGGCCCGGCCGCGACCAGCACCGTGTCCAGTACGGGGAACTGTCTGCCGGCCGCGCACAGCTGGCCCGCACCGCTCTCGTCCCCGGCCCACACGGCCCGCCAGCGTCCGGTGGTGGCGTCCTCGCGCAACCAGCGCAGGTAGCGGCGGACCAGTTCACGCACGGCGGGCAGGTCGTGTTCTGCGCATGCGGCGAGCAGCAGTTCCTCCAGCAACGCGCCGGCCGGCAGCGGACCGGTGAGCGCAGCGGGGTCCCGGCAGACGTGGGTCAGGCTGCGCGGCGCCGACGCGTCGTCCAGCGGCCGGCGCTGCCAGCAGCACGCACCGGTGCCGGCCGACGCGGTCCGTTCTGCTGTGCCGGAGGTCGGTTCCGGGGTACGGGACAGCAGCTGCGGCACCGACCAGTAGCCCATCGGACCGGCGCGGTCCGCGTAGACCATCCGGGCCGGTGGCTGCGGTCCGGCGGCGGCCGTCGTGTCGTCGACGGTGCCGAGCATGATCCAGGCCGGGGCGAGTGCCGCGCCGAGCCCGTGCCGTACGGCGTCGCGGGCCAGCCGGGCCGGGTCGGTCAGCGCCTGGCCGGTCGGCAGGCCGTCCGCGCAGGCGGCGGCGACCAGGGTGGCCACGCCGTCGTCCCGGTAGGCGCCGGCCAGTGCTCCCTCGTGGCAGACCAGCCCGGGGTAGACCGCCAGGGCCGGGCCGGTACGCACGCCCATGGCAGCCAACCGGTCCGCGGCCTCGGCACGACCCGCCGGGGCGCAACCGCTCGCCGGTGTCGACCCGGCAGTCGTCGCAGACCCGGCAGTCGTCGGCAGACCCGGCCACCGCCAGGCGCCGCAACCCCAACCCGTTGTCGACCAGCAGCGCCAGCAGACCACCCGGCGCGCACCGCCCGACCAGCAGCGCCACCGTGTCCGACCAGCCCAGCGGTGCCCCGTCCAGCCCGCACAGGTCCGCGGCGCCGGCCAGGGCCAGTACCGCGTCGTAACCGCCGGCGGGCGCCTCGGCCGGGGCCATCCGGTCCAGACCACCGCACAGCACCCGTACTCCGGCGTCGGTCAGCCGCAGCCGGGCCGCACGGGCCTCGGGCAGCGCACGTACCAGCAGGTCCACCGTCGGGCCGGTGCCGGCCAGCGCCTCGACCAGCTCATGGTCCGCCGGCCCGGCAACGAGGATCCGGCCGGCGGCGGGCAGTACGTCGCGCAGCATCGGCATCAGCCAGGCGCCGAACGGCACGTGCCCGGCGGGCAGCGGTACGGCGCCGCCCGGCGTCTCACCACCGATCAGCCGGACCGCCGACTCGACCGCCCCGGTGTCCGGCACCAGTTCACGTGTCACCATCGTGGCCTCCCTCGCAGGGTGGTCGGTACGCCGGTGTCACCCGACGCGCCGATGCGGTACGGCCGGCGTACCGGTCCAGCCCAGTACGTCGGCGACCTCGGTGGGCCCGGCGATGTGCCGCAGGCCCAGTTCCTGTACGGCGAACTCGCCCGCCACCGCCGGGTCGACCTCGGGTCGGTGCAGCGCCGGCCACAACCGGCGCAGCCGGGCGTTCCCGCCGTACGCGGGGTGTTCGTTCTCGATCAGCATCGGGTCGCCGTAGACACCGATCGAGCAGCCGGCGGCGGCGGCGTACAGCAGTGCCGTACCGAGCCGGTTGGACGCGGCGTACCGGTGCCGGCGCAGCTCGGCCAGTTGCCGGTCCAGGAACCGTGCGTCGGTGCCCTGGTAGTGCCCGCCCCGACGGCCGTGCGTGATGACCCGGAAGCCGAACGACTCGTACACCGCACGCACCTGCGGATAGCCGTACTCCAACCAGTACAGGCAGACGGTGACCGGCGGTTCGGCCCGCTCGGCGATCTCGGCGGCGAGCTGGCGGTGGTCACCGAAGATGGCCTGCGCCTCCCAGCCGTGGAACGGGTAGAAGATGGTGCCCCGGCGGCCCCGGGCCGGCGGTTCCGGTTCGGGTGCCATCGCGAGCAGGTAGCCGAACGGTGCGCCGAGTACGTGGTAGCGCCCGGCACCGGCGGCGGTCCCGCGCCGGCGCGGCCCGTCCGACCAGACCAGCCTGGGCACCCCGGGCGGCGGGCTGTCGTCCGCCCCGTACCCGTCGTGTACGTTCCAGCCGTGCTGCAGGAATCCCCAGATGCGCGGCGGACGACCGGTCAGGCCCACATAGCGGGCCAGTACCTGGGCGTGGCCGTACCAGTGGTTCTGGTGGTTCATCCGCTCTCCTCCTCATCCCGGCGACACTTCGCTGCGCACAGGGGCTCATTCCAGTAGCGAGCGGAGCACCTCGACCACCCGGTCCTGATCGGCGTCGGTGAGGTCGGGGAACAGCGGCAGGGACAACTGCTGGGCGTAGAAGTGCTCGGCGACCGGGCACAGGCCGCGCCGGTAGCCGAGATCGGCGAAGACCGGATGGCGGTACACCGGAAGGTAGTTGACCTGTACGCCGATGCCGGCCGCGCGCATCCGCTCGTAGATCTCCCGACGCCGGCCGGCCAGGATCCGTACCGGGAACAGGTGCCAGGCCGGTTCCACGTCCGGCCGCCGTACCGGCAGCTCCAGACCGTCCACATCGGACAGCAGGAGCCGGTAGCGGTCGACGAGTTCGTTGCGCCGGGCCAGGAAACCGGCCAGGCGACGTAGCTGGACGCTGCCCAGGGCGCACAGCACGTCCGGCAACCGGTAGTTGAGGCCGAAGTCGTGCACCTCCTGATGCCAGCCGCCCTCGGCGGTGTCGCGCAGTTCGTGCGGTTCCCGGACCAGTCCGATGTTGCGGAACCGGGCGGCCCGCTCGGCCAGTTCCGGCCGGGTACAGGCGATCGCACCGCCCTCGGCGGTGGTCAGGTTCTTGGTCGGGAAGAACGAGAACGTGGTCAGGTCGGCGAGAGTGCCGACCGGACGGCCGTGGTACCAGGCGCCGATCGAGTGCGCCGCATCGGCCAGCAGCAGCGCGCCCACCGAATCGGCCACCGGACGCAGCCGGTCGTAGTCGGCCGGATGTCCGGCGTAGTCCACCGCGGCCAGCACCTTCGTCCGGGGCGTACAGGCCGCCTCCGCGGCGTCCGGGTCCAGTAGACCGGTGTCGGCTTCGACGTCGGCGAACCGTACGGTCGCGCCGAGCTGCGCCGCCGTCGAGGCGGTGGCCACGAAGGTCATCGGGCTGGTCACCACCTCGTCCCCGGGGCCGACCCCGGCCGCGGCGTACGCGGTGTGCAGTGCCGCCGTACCGGAGGTGACGCTCACGCATTCGGTACGGCCGGCCCAGCCGCTGAGGTCCTCCTCGAACCGGCGTACCGCCGGACCGGTGGTGAGCCAGTCGCCGCGCAGTACCTCCGCCACCGCGGCCACCTCGGCCTCGGAGACCGACTGCCGGCCGTACGGCATCATCACGGCCGGCTCCCGGCCGTCCGTGCGTGTCGCCGTCACCGGGGTTGCCCCGCTACGGCCAGCTCGGTGGCGAGCAGTTCGCGCAGCTCATCGGTGGACATCCACAGGTCGTTGGAGTCCGACCGGTAGCAGAAGTCCGCCGGCACCGGCTCGCCGTGCTCCGGCGGCGTGTAACCCCAGGTGGCGATCGTGGGTTGCAGCACGTACCGGTCCGCCAGACGCAGCGCCCGTCGGCCCTCCTCCGGCGAGATCATCTCCTCGTGCAGCTTCTCGCCGGGACGCATACCGATCTCGTGCCGCGGCGCCTCGGGTGCCACCGCCTCGGCCAGGTCCAGTACCCGCATGCTGGGGATCCGCGGCACGTACAGTTCGCCGCCCTGCATCAGCTCGAACGAGTCGACGACGAACTTCACCGCCTGCGGCAGGCTGATCCAGAATCGGGTCATCCGCTTGTCGGTGATCGGCAGCGGCTTACCTTCGGCGGCCAACTTCTGGAAGAACGGGATGACCGAGCCGCGGCTACCCATCACGTTGCCGTACCGGACCACCGCGAAGCGGGCCGGGTGGTGCGCGGCGTAGTGGTTGGCCGACACGAACAGCTTGTCGGCGACGAGCTTGGTCGCCCCGTACAGGTTTATCGGGCTGGACGCCTTGTCGGTGGACAGCGCGACGACCTTCTGTACCCCGGTGTCGATCGCGGCCTCGATGACGTTCTGTGACCCCGACACGTTGGTCCGTACGTACTCGAACGGGTTGTACTCGGCCGTGTCGACCTGTTTGAGGGCCGCCGCGTGCACCACGTACTGCACGCCGTGCATGGCCCGGCGGAGCCGGTCGAGGTCCCGTACGTCGCCGATGAACCAACGCAGCCGGGAATCGTCGTTGAACATCTGGCGAACTTCGTACTGTTTCAGCTCGTCACGGGAGAAGATGACCACGCGGGACGGTTCATGGTGGTCGAGTACGTGCCGTACGAAGGCCTTACCGAACGAGCCCGTCCCGCCGGTGACGAGAATATCCGAACCAGTGAGCACCGACATACGATCAATTCCCTTTCCGGTAGGTTGAAAGGGCGGTCAGAATATGACTCCCACACCTGCTGGACGCCATGACGTGGCGTTGATTCGAGGCTAGGTTCGAAGAGTTAGCAGGAGGTAAACGAGTAATGGCGCAGATATGAGCAACGTAACGGGAATTGTTCAGGCCCGAATGGGCTCGACCCGGCTGCCCGGCAAGGTCCTGCTGCCGCTGCGGGGCCGCAGCGTGCTCGGCTGGGTGGCGCGGGCCGCGCAGGCGTCCGGTGCGCTGGACGAGCTGCTGGTGGCCACCACGACGGACGCCTCCGACGACCCGGTGGTCGCCGAGTGCGCGGCGCTGGGCCTGCCGGTGGTCCGCGGGCCGGTCGACGACGTGCTGGCCCGTTTCGTCCTGGCCCTGCGGGGCCGCGACACCGACGCGGTGGTCCGGTTCACCGCGGACTGCCCGCTGCTGGACCCGACGCTGGTGGCCACGGCGGTGGGCGCCTGGCGGGCCGCCCCGTGGCTGGACTACGTCAGTACGGCCCTACCGCACTGCCTGCCACGCGGGATGGACGTGGAGGTGGTGCGCGCCGACACGCTGCGGGCGCTGGACACCACCGCCCGGGACCACCACCGCACCCATGTCACCTCCGCGCTGTACAGCGACCTGGACAACTACCGGAGCCTGGGCCTCCGGTTCGGTCCGGACGCCTCCGACCTGCGGGTCACCCTGGACACCGAGGCGGACTGGCAGCTCATCCAGGCCGTTGCCGGACATTTCGGCGACCGCCCGGCCGTACTTGCCGACCTGGTGTCCTGGCTGCGCACGCACCACGAGGTGACCGCGCTGAACGCGCACGTACGGCAGAAGGTCCTGGAAGCAGGGTGAGGATCGCCTTCTGTTGCGATGCCGGCCGACTCGCCGGGCTCGGCCATCTGATGCGCTGTGTGGCGCTGGCCGAGGAACTGGCCGGGCGCGGCCTGACCCCGGTGTTCGTGGTGGACCTGGGTGAGCTGCCGTGGGCCCGGGAACAGCTCGCGACCCGCGGCTTCGCGTGGCGGCCGGGCGGTACCGACCCTGTCGCGGTGCTGCGGGCGCTGCACCCGGCGGCGGTCGTACTGGATTCCTACCTGCTGCCGGCCACCGTGTCGGCGCGGCTGCGGGAGGCCGGGCTACCGGTACTGGCGGTGGTGGACGGCGACGAGCGTGACCAGGTCGCGGACGTCTACCTGGATCAGAACCTGGGCGCCGACCCGGCCGGCCCCAGGACTGCGGCGGCGCCACCGGGCGCGGTACGGCTGGCCGGCCTGCGCTACGCCCTGCACCGCACCGACCTGCTGCGGCACCGGCCACAGCACCCCATCGACCCGGGACACCGGCCGCCCCGGGTACTGGCGTTCTTCGGCGCGACCGACCCGTTCGGTGCCGCACCGGTCCTGGCCGGGGCACTGGCCGCGACCGGGGTCGGCTGCCACAGCACCATGGTGGCGGCCAGCCCGGCGCTGGCCGACGCGGTACGGGCGGTGCCGGTGCCGCCCGGCCAGTACCGGGACGTGATCGGCCCGACCGACGAACTTCCCCGGCTGGTCGGCGGGGCGGACCTGGTGGTGGCCGCGTCCGGCACCTCGGCCTGGGAGCTGGCCTGCCTGGGTGCCGCGGCGGCACTGGTCTGCGTGGTGGACAACCAGGAGGTTGGCTACACGCGCGCGGTGGCCACCGGCGCGGTGGCCGGCCTGGGCCGGCTCACCGACCTGCGCATGGACGATTCGGCAGCGGTGGAGACATTACGTGGCCTGCTCACCGACCATTCGCGCCGGCAGCGGCTGCGCGCGGTGGCCTGGCGGTTGGTGGACGGGCAGGGCCGCCAGCGGGTGGCGGACGCCCTGTTGGCCCGTCTCTAGCCAGGCCGAGCGCTAGAACAGGTCCCAGCTGACCGGTGTCCCGGTGCTGGCGTCGGCGCGGAACGTACGGCCGAGCAGCTCGCCGAGGGCGTCCGGCGGCAGCCCGCCGGTGGGCCGGATCGAGCGGACGTTGCCGGCCGTCACCGGGTCACCGGCACGCACATCGGCGACCACGTGCAGGGAGCGGCGGAACCGCAGGCCCTCCCCCTCGGTGCCGGACGGCCCGAACCGGACCTGGCCGAGTGCACGCCAGGCGGTCTCGGTCTCCCGGCGCAGCAGCGCGAGTTCGGCCGGTTCCAGGGAGAACGCCGAGTCCACACCACCGCCGTCGCGGGACAGCGTGACGTGCTTCTCGATCACGGTGGCGCCCAGGGCCACCGCAGCGACCGCGGCGCCGATACCCAGTGTGTGGTCCGACAACCCGACCTGGCTGTCCGTCGCGGCAGCGAGTACCGGAAGGGTGCGCAGGTTGCTGTCCTCGGCCGGCGCCGGGTACGAGGTGGTGCAGCCCAGTACGACCAGCGAGTCGTTGCCCTCGGCCCGCGCGGCGCGTACCGCGGTGTCGATCTCGGCGAGGGTGGCCATCCCGGTGCTGATGATCAGCGGCTTGCCGGTCGCGGCCATCCCCCGCACCAGCGGCAGGTCCGTCACCTCGGAGGACGCCACCTTGTACGCGGGCACCCCGAGCCCCTCCAGGAACTCGATGGAGGTCGGGTCGAACGCGCTGGAGAACGCGGCCAGCCCCAGGTCCGCGGCGAGCGAGAAGATCGGCTCGTGCCACTCCCACGGCGTGTGCGCCTCCTGGTAGAGCTCGTACAGTCGCCGGCCGGGCCACAGCTTGTGGTCGGGCGAGAGCCGGAAGCGTGGCGTGTCGACGTCCACGGTGATCGTGTCGGCGGTGTAGGTCTGCAACTTGACCGCCTGCGCGCCGGAGTCGGCGGCCATCCGTACGATGTCCAGCGCCCGACCGAGGTCACCGTCATGGTTGCCGGACATCTCGGCGATGATCAGCGGCGGGTGCTGCGGGCCGACGGTCACCGGACCGAGCCTGATCTCCGTGTTCATCTGCTGTTCCCCTTGCCGGTTGAGCTGCGCCGTTGGTCACGGCGCAGGCTGATCGGTCGGTACCGGACGCGTCGGCCGTCCACCGTCCGTTCGGTCGGTTCGCCCTCGACGAACCCGAAGCGCCGGTTGGTCCGCCGTACGACCGTGTTGTCCTCCAGCACCTCGGCGGTGAGCAGATCGAGGTCCAACGGACCGAAGGCGTGGTCGAGGGCGGCCCGCTGCACACCCAGCCACGCGGACAGCCCGGTGCCGCGCTCGGCCAGCCCGACCAGGTCGAGGTAGAAACCCCACGACGCACTACGGATACCGGACTCCCCGGTACGGATCTGTTCGAAGACGACGACACCGGTCGGTATTTCCGCCTCGTCGTAGACGAGCAGCCGGCAACTCGGATCACCGGTGACTCTGTCCCACCATTCGGCGTGTTCTGCAACGGATATCTCGTGGCCGGTGAAACTGACCTGGCGGACCTGCGGATGGTTCCGCCACCGACGGATGTCCTCGCGTTCTGCGGGTCGCGCGCTGCGCAGCACACCACTCTCCCGTTGTTCATCTTCGCTTGCGATTCGTACGCTACATTGCAAGCCGTTGGGCGTCCCATTGTCCGGCCGACCGGAGGGGAAACAGGAAATGAATTCCAGGAAACCGGCGGAGGCTATTTCCGTACTGGACCGCGAACAGGTCCGCACACTGATGGCACAGGTACTCGCCGGCCAGGGCCGCACCCTGCCCGACGACGAGGGCGCGGAACTACGCGACGTCGGTTTCCGGTCCCTCGACTTCTCCGAGCTGGCGTTGCGGGTGGAGGACGAGATCGACCGGGAACTCAACTTCGACGCGCCCGGCCTGCGCAGCATCCGTACCGTCGGTGACGTACTCGACTTCCTCACCGAACTCCAGGCGGCCGGGTGAGCGGGCCACGGCGAGCTGCGGGCGGCCGGGTGACCGGGCCGCCGGGCGGTGACGGCAACCAGATCGCGGTCGGCTCCGCCACCGCCCGGTGGGCCGACCTGGCCGCCGGCCCGGCTCCGGCCGGTCCGCTCGCGGTCCTCGACGAGGACACCTGGACGGCGCTGCGCGCGGTACGCCAGCACGCCGCGCACCGCACCGAACTGCTGATCACCTCGGCCGGCCGGGTGGACGGTGCACTGCGCGAGGAGTTGCTCGCCGACGGGTTCGGTCTGTCGGCGGTAGGCACATCCGGCCCGGTGGCACCGGGCCGGGAACCGGAGCCGGACCGGTTGTGGATCATGACCAGCGGCAGTACCGGCCGACCGAAACGGATCGGGCACACCCTGGACAGCCTCAGTACGGTCCGGGGGCCACAACCGCCGCGGGTCTGGCTGTGCCCGTACTCCCCCGGCACGTACGCGTGGTGGCAGCTGGTGACCCTCTCGCTGGGCCGGCCCGGCCAGGACCTGGTGATGGTCGATCCGCGCGGGTTGGCGGACTGGCCACTGGTCGCCGCCGAGCGCGGGGTGGACGCCGTGTCGGGAACGCCGACCTTCTGGCGGCAGAGCCTGCACCGGCACGGTGCCCTGCTGGCCCGGCTGGACCTCCGACAGGTCACGCTCGGCGGCGAGCCGGTCGACCAGTCGATCCTGGACCGGCTGCGCGAGGCGTTCCCGGCCGCCCGGATCAGCTGGATCTACGCCTCCAGCGAGGTGGGCGCCGCGATCGTGGTGCACGACGGGCGGGCCGGGTTCCCACGCGAATGGCTGGAGCGCAGCGCGCCGGACCGTCCCCAACTATCCGTTGTGGACAGTCAACTGCTGGTCCGGTCCCCGCACCGGGGAGCCACGATGGGCGACTGGGTACACACCGGCGACCGGGCCGAGCACGTCGGGGACCGGGTGATGCTCACCGGCCGGTCGGCCGGCGACGAGATCAACGTCGGCGGCGCCAAGGTGTCCGCCGGTGCGGTACGTGACGTGCTGCTGACCCATCCGGCGGTGCGCTGGGCCCGGGTCAGCGGGCGACGGGCGCCGGTGGTCGGCCAGCTGGTCTGCGCCGAGATCGTCACCGACGGGCAGGTGGACACCGGCGCCCTGCAGCGGTGGGCCGGCGAGCGGCTGGCCGAACACGCGGTCCCCCGCCGGATCCGCGTACTTCCCGAGATTCCCGTGAAGGAGACGTTGAAGAGCGATGTCTGAGCCGACGAACGAGCCCGTACCGCCCGCCTCCGTCGTACTGGTCTCCGGCGGTTCGCGGGGCCTCGGACTGGCCATTGTGGACGATCTGGTCGGTCGCGGGCTGCGGGTCGCCGCATTTGCCCGTACGGTCACCCCGGAGCTTGCGAAGCTGGCCGACAGTGCACCGGGCCGCACGCTGGTGGACGCCGTCGACATCACCGACCAGCGGGCAGTGACCGACTTCGTCCGCCGCGTCGGCGCCACCCTGGGGCCGGTGGACGGGTTGGTGAACAACGCCGCGGTCGGCCAGGACTCGCTGCATGTGCACACCTCGCCGGAGCAGCTGGCCCGCCTGTTGGAGATCAATCTGACCGCGCCGCTGCTGCTGACCCGGCTGGTGGTACGCCGACTGCTGGCGGGTGGTCTGCGCGGCCGGATCGTCAACATCACCTCGCTGTGCGCGCAACGTGGCTTTCCCGGCCTGGTCGGCTATTCGGCCAGCAAGGGCGGCATGGAGGCGGCGACCCGGTCACTGGCCCGGGAACTGCGGGACCGGATGCTGGTCAACTGCGTCGCGCCCGGCTTCTTCGCCTCCGAGATGTCCGCGGTCCTGGGCGCCAACCAGCTCGACCAGATCGTCCGCCGTACCCCGTCGGGGCGGCTCACCGAACCGGCCGAGGTACTGCCACTGGTCCGGATGCTGCTGCTGGACGACACGAACGTGCACGGCCAGGTACTCACCGTCGACGGCGGCGCCAACACCTGACCGGTGTATCCGGCGATCAGTGCATCCGGAAGTCGTACCGGGCCGGCACCGGTTCGTCCGGGAACGCCTCGGACCACAGCGCCGCCAGGCTGACCTCACCCTCCCGTACGTCGGCCACGGTCAGCCCGGCACGCAGCAGGTCGCGGGCGCGCTGCGGGATACCAGCCGCCAGCGCGGCGCGTACCTCCAGCAACCGCAACCTGCCGTGCCCGCGTACCGCAGCGGGCAGTGTGTCGACAAAGGACAGCGCGTCCGAGGGCCGGTCCGCGGCCAGTAGAGCCTCACCTGTCTCGGTCGCGAGCTGCCAGCTGTCCGGAGCGAGCCGACCGGCCCGCAGCAACTGGTCGGCGGCCGACCCGACCCGACCCGCCGCCCGGTCCAGCAGGGCCAGGCCCCGCAACGCCCAGGCGGATTCGGCTGCCGCCAGCGACTCCCGGTAGCCGGCGGCGGCAGCGTCATGATCCCCTCCCTGGTGCGCCAGTACGGCCCGGTGGTAGGCGGCCCGCCAGCCCGGCAGCTCGGCGAGTCTGTCGGCCCAGTCCGCGTCACTGCCGCCACCACCCACATAGGACAGTGGCGGGTCGGCCGGATCGGAGTCCGGCAGCGCACCGTCGGCGAGCAACCGCAGCCAGTGCTGCTGCTCGACGCCGAGGGTCGTCTCCGCGAACGGCGTACCGGCCTCGTCGCACCAGGTTTCGCCCACCGCTGCCCGGCGGTGGCGCTCCAGCGCGCCCCACCCGGTGCCGACCGACAGAGACTCCACCGGCGCCCGGTCGGCCCATTCGACGGCGTCGGCGAGCTCGGCGTCCAGCGCGGCCGGTGGCAGCGACCCGGCCAACTGGTCCCCGACCAGCCGTACCGCATCCGGCCAGGTCCCGTACGCACCGTCCGGGTCGACCTGCACCGGGCCGTAGGTCTCCAACCAGCTCCATGCCGCGCCGGCCGGCAGGGGCAGGTGCTCGTACTGGGTGGCAGCCAGACCGGCCTGGATCTCGGCGTAACCGCGGTGACCGGGACTCAGCCAGTCGACCCAGTGCCGACCGCCGGTGGACTGCCCCCAGACGAACAGTTTGCGGCCGGCGAGCCGGGCGGTGGAGGTCTGCGCGAGACCCGCCCCGGTACTGTCGATCGCGGCGATCCACGGCCTCGCCGCGCCGGCGGTGTCGAAGAAGTAGTCGGCGGCGTGCTGGTTGCGCAGTGGATACGACCGGTCGACGCCGTCCAGCTCGGGTATCGGCCGGACCCGTACCGAACCGTCGTAACTGGTGCAGAACGCCCGATCGGCCGGTGCGAGTACCCGAACCTCCTCCGCGACGGCGGTGTTCGACCACCAGTAGACGCCGACGGTGTCCGCGGTGGTGTTACGGATCCGGACATGTACCCGCAGCGCGTCGGCACCGGCCGGCAGCCAGAGATCGATCTGGAAGACGGTGCCGCGCATCCGCTCGTACTCCCACATCCGCAGCACCGGTACGCCGTCCGGCCCGTCGACGCGGGCCGCGTGCAGCGGCGAACAGGTGGTCGGGCTGTGTCCGCGGGTACCGATGTTCCATTCGACACCGCCGGCGAACCAGGCGTTGCGCAGCGCGAGGTTCGCGGGCTGCAGGACCGGGTTGCGGTACAGCAGTTCCCGACCGGTCCGCAGGTCGACCAGCGACCAGAGCCGACCGCCGAGTTCGAGTGCGACGGTGGCCCGCAGGATCCCGTTGTCCAGTACGGCCGTGCGCAGGGTGCCGGACTCCCGGGACCTGGTGTAGCCATTCTGGAGCAGATACGGCATGAGCGTGCGCACCGCACCGTACCGGGCATTGCGCACTATCTCGGCCGGCAGGTCCCGGTCGGCCAGGGCGTACGGCGCGACCGGCGGCCCGACGACCGGCGGCAGCGGGTCGACCGGGCCGATGGCGGCTTTCGGCAGGTCGAGTGTCCCGGTACACAGTGATGTCACGCAACTCATCCTGGCAGAGCGGCCACTTCGCGGGTAAGCGCTTGCCGGTCGGTACCGGTCGGAATGGAACCCATCTCACCGGAGAGCTCAGCGTGGAGCCAAAAGGATGCTACAGAGAGTAGGCTTGAAGTGGCATCGCCTGCGTAGTTCCGGACCGTCCGACCTCACCGGGCGCACTGCCGGCCGCGGAGACGTCGGTCGACGGTTGTCCGGAAGTCGGTACATGCTCACTCGAAAGGTCTTGCCCGATGCGTCGGAAAGCCACTTGGGCGTCACCTCGTTATACTTCACGCCGGTCCCCTCGGTGAGCGCCGCGAAGCCCGTGGCCCTGCTGGAGAACGCAACCGGTTGTGACCAGTCCGGGTGGTGTTCTCGTCTTCTCTGGAAGGTCGTTTGTGTCTGAACCCGTTTCCTCCGCCGGTTCCGACGTCCGCGCCGTCACGGACTCGCTGGTCGCGCAGGCCGATACCGCCGGGCATCTGACGTCCGGTGATGTCGCGAAGGTGCTTGCTGCGGCCGACGTCACTCCGACGCAGGGACGCAAGATCCTCAAGGCGCTGGCGCAGGCCGGCGTCACGGTGGTGGTCGACGGCTCGGCCGGTGCCGCGCGACGGCGCCGTGCTCCCAGTCGTCCGGCAACTCCCGCCAAGTCGGGCAGTGCCGGTGCCAGCCCGACCCCGAGCCGTCCGGCTGCGGTGACACACAGCACGCAGGCCGCCAGCTCCAGTAATCCGTCCAAGGTCACCCAGCCGGTGTCCACGACACCGGCTGCCGCTGCCGATGGCCCGGACCAGGAGGGCCGTCCCGCACCGACCAGCAGGCCCGCCCGGGCTCCGAAGGCCGCCCCGAGCGCGCCCAAACCCGCCTCGGGTACGACGGCCGGACCGGTGGACGCGGTCGTGGCGGAACCCGACATCGACGAGGCCGACGAGTCCGCGGCGGCTGCCGCGGCGGAGAAGCCGGCCCCGGCGCGCAAGACCGCCAAGAAGGCGGCGAAGAAGACCACCGCGCGCAAGACCGCCGGCCGGGGTAAGAAGGACGGCGACGCCTCCGGTGAGGGCGGCGACGACTTCGACTGGGACGACGAGGAGTCCGAGGCGCTGCGGCAGGCACGCAAGGACGCCGAGCTGACCACCTCGGCCGACTCGGTGCGCGCCTACCTCAAGCAGATCGGCCGGGTTCCGCTGCTCAACGCCGAGCAGGAGGTGGAGCTGGCGAAGCGGATCGAGGCCGGCCTGTACGCCGCCGACCTGCTCCGCGCGCATGAGGCCGGCGAGGAGGTCAGTCACGACCTACGCCAGCTCCGGCAGGTCGAGCGCGACGGCGTCCGCGCAAAGGACCACCTCCTGGAGGCCAACCTCCGGCTGGTGGTGTCCATCGCCAAGCGCTACACCGGCCGCGGCATGGCGTTCCTCGACCTGATCCAGGACGGCAACCTGGGGCTGGTCCGCGCGGTGGAGAAGTTCGACTACACCAAGGGCTTCAAGTTCTCCACCTACGCCACCTGGTGGATCCGCCAGGCCATCACCCGCGCCATGGCCGACCAGGCCCGCACCATCCGCATCCCGGTGCACATGGTCGAGGTCATCAACAAGCTGGGCCGACTCCAGCGCGAGCTGCTGCAGAGCATGGGCCGCGAGCCCACGCCGGAGGAGCTGGCCAAGGAGATGGACATCACGCCCGAAAAGGTCATGGAGATCCAGCAGTACGCGCGGGAGCCGATCTCGCTGGACCAGACCATCGGCGATGAGGGCGACAGCCAACTCGGCGACTTCATCGAGGACTCGGAAGCCGTCTCAGCCGTCGAGGCGGTCTCCTTCTCGCTGTTCCAGAACGAGTTGCAGCAGGTGCTCGGCACCCTGTCGGAACGCGAGGCCGGCGTCGTACGGCTCCGTTTCGGCCTCACCGACGGACAGCCACGCACCCTGGACGAGATCGGCCAGGCGTTCGGCGTGACCCGGGAGCGGATCCGGCAGATCGAATCCAAGACCATGTCCAAGCTGCGTCACCCGTCCAGGTCCCAGCTACTGCGCGACTACCTCGAATAGCCACTCCGCACCATCAGCTCGACCGACGCGCCCGCTGCCTTCCGGCACCGGGCGCGTCGCGCTTCCCAGAACACCCTCACCCCACCTGTGCCGGGCGAATCCCCGGCACGCCCAGCAGGTCGTCCGGGCGTAGCCCGGCGGGGGTGCCGGGGGCGGAGCCCGCCGGCGCGGGGTCTGGGGGCTGCGCCCCCAGGCAGATGCGAAATGACCCCACTCGCGCTTTCTGCGAGTGGGGTCACACCAGTCATGGAGCTCCCGCGATTGGACTCGAACCAATAACCTGCCGGTTAACAGCCGGCTGCTCTGCCAATTGAGCTACGCGGGATCGGGTGTACCTGTCGGCGTGTCCGCCGCCGGTAAGAGTACAGGATCGTCCGCGCGGGCGGCATCGGGGTTCTGTGCCCTGACGGAGCTGTTCCGGTCGCGGAGGTGACACACAGCAGGCAGGATGGAACTGGCAGCTCTACGCTGAGCGGCTGCCTGGTACTGCCGGGCGAACGCTGTCGACAGGTCGGCCTGGCCGGCCAGTGAGGGGAGTCGAGATGCGCGCCAAGTGGGTGTTCATCGCCGGGATCGGCGTCGGGTACGTCCTCGGCAGCCGGGCCGGACGGGAACGGTACGAGCAGTTGATGGCCACTGCGCGTCGGGTCAAGGACAACCCGACCGTGCAGGAGACCGCCGGAGTGGTGCAGGCGCAGGCCGGCCGACTCGCGCACTCGGGGCGCGACGTACTCAATGCCAAGATCGGTGGCAGGCTGTCCGACACCCGGCTCGGCCAGACGAAGATCGCCGAACGGCTGTTCGGTACGCAGCCCTACGCGCCGGACGGTCTCGCCGGTAACGGTGGACGGACGCACGAGCGCCGCAACGGGGCCAGTCACAGCTGACCTCGGTCGGCGCGACGACCAGCGGCCGGGCCGGTGTACGCACCGGCCGGCCGCTCGGCGTGTCCGCAGCTGAGGGTCAGCGCATCAGCAGGGTGCCCATCCGGCGGGTGGCCACCGCGAGCCCCAGTGCGCAGCAGATCACCAGGTAGACCACGTGGCCGAGGAGCGCTGCGGTGAGCGCACCGGTGGTGAGACCCCGGATGAGGGCCACGCCGTGGTACAGCGGGGTGAGTTCGACCAGCGGACGTACCCAGCCGGGGTAGGCGCCGAGCGGTGCGAACGTACCGGCGAACAGGAACATCACCATCATGATCACCATGACGTAGTCGAAGTCCTGCCAGCTGCGCAGGAACGTGGTGAGCGCCATACCGAGCGCCGCGAACGCGAACCCGGTCAGCAGTGCCGCGGGCAATGCGAGCAGCGCCCACCAGGAGGGGGTCAGGCCCAGCGCGGCCATCACCCCGAGGAACGCCGTCGAGTAGAGCCCGCTGCGTACCAGGCACCAGCCGATCTCACCGAGGGCGAGGTCGGTGGGGCTGACCGGGGTGGCGAGCACCGCGTCGTACAACCGCATGTACTTGAGCTTGCCGAACACGCCGAAGGTGGTCTCGATGAGCGAGGCGTTCATCGCCTGCACGGCGAGCATGGCCGGGGCCACGAACACCGGGTAGGGCAGGCTGCCGCCGGCTACCGGGATGTCGCCGACCAGCTGGCCGAGTCCCACGCCGAGCGAGAGCAGGTAGAGCACCGGCTCGAAGAAGCCGGACAGCAGCACGATCCAGCCACGCCGGTACACGACCAGATTACGTTCGACGACGGCGGCACAGCGACGCGGATCGACCCGGGCGGCCAGCAGGCTCAGCATCTAGAACACCAGCCGGCGACGGAACGTACGGTGCGCCAGTACGAAACCGAGCACCGCCCACAGCGCAAGGTAGGCCAGGTGACCAAGGACCGGCCAGGTTCGCAGTGTGCCCAGTGTCATACCCCGGCAGAGTTCGACGCCGTGCCACAGCGGTGACACGTACGCCAGCGGCCTGGCCACCGGGGGTAGCTGGGCCACCGGGAAGAACACCCCGGAGAACAGCTGGAACGGGATCACCACGAACCGTTGAAGTACGGAGAAGCCGTGGTCGGAGTGCTGGGTGGCGGTGAACGCGAAGGTGGGTGCCGCGCAGGCCAGCGCGAGCAACCCGGACACCGGCAGTACCGCCACCGCCCACCACGAGTGCACGGTGGAAAAACCCGCCATCACGGCGAGGAACACGCTGACCGCGACCAGCACCCGGAACACCACGAACATCAGTTGCCCGGTGAGCACGTCGACCACCCGCAGCGGCGTGGCCAGCATCGCGTAGTAGGTCCGGTCCCAGGCGAACTGCGCGTAGACCCGGTAGGTCGACTCACCGACTGCGACGCCCAGCACGGTGGAGGCGAGTACGCCCGGCGCGAGGTAGCTGAGGTAGTCGACGCCCAACTGGTGGCCGCGGTCGACGTAGCCGCCGACGCCCAGGCCGATGCCGGTCAGGAAGATGACCGGCAGCAGGAAGCTGGAGAACACGGTGCCCCACCAGGTGCGGCGGTAGCCGATCAGGTGGTAGGCCAGTACGTGGCCGGCGGGGTGGGCCATCGTCAGTCCACCAGCGTCCGGCCGGTCAGGTGCAGGAAGACGTCCTCGAGCGTGCCGCGGCGCACCAGCACCGAACGGGGTTGGACCCCACGCTGGCCGAGCGCGGCGACCGTGGCGTCCCCGTCCGCGGTGTAGAGCAGCAGCCGGTCGGGCAGGGTCTCGGTACGGTCGGCCACCCCGGCCAACTGGCCGACGAGGCCCCGGCCGGCAGCACCGTCCAGGTCGTCGAGGTCGAAGCGCAGTTCGACCACTTCGCGGGTGGCGTACCGGCCGATCAGCTCAGCCGGTGAACCCGCCGCGACGATCCGGCCGGCGTCCATCACCACCAGCCGGTCGCAGAGCTGCTCCGCCTCGTCCATGTAGTGGGTGGTCAGCACCAGGGTCACGCCGCGCTGTTTGAGCCGGTACAGCCGCTCCCAGACCAGGTGCCGGGCCTGCGGGTCGAGCCCGGTGGTCGGTTCGTCGAGCAGCACCAGGTCTGGCTCGTTGACCAGGGACCGGGCGATCGTCAGGCGCCGCTTCATGCCGCCGGACAGCGGCTCCACCTTGTCGGCGGCCCGGTCGGCCAGTTGGACGAACCGCAGCAGTTCGTCGGCGCGCTGCCGGGCCACCCGACGCGGGATGCCGAAGTAGCGCGCGTAGACCGTCAGGTTCTCCGCGACGGTCAGCTCCACGTCCAGGCAGTCCTCCTGCGGTACGACGCCGAGCCGGGCCCGGATCGCCGGACCGTGGCTGGCCGCCGACATGCCCAGGATGTCCAGGGCGCCGTCGGTCGGCGGGGACACGCAGCCGATCATCCGCATCGTGGAACTCTTGCCGGCGCCGTTGGGGCCGAGGAAGCCGAACGCCTCGCCGCGGCGTACCGACAGGTCGATGCCGTCCACGGCGGTGAAGTCGCCGAACCGCTTGACCAGGCCGGTCGCGGAGATGAGCAGGTCGTCGGTCGCCACGACTCCGTACGCTATCGCCCCATTCCGACAGTTGGCGTGTCCCGGGCGGACCGATCTCCCCGGGCTCACCCAGCGGCGTCGGCGCGTGCGTGATCGACCAGCGCAAGTACCTGGTCGTGGTCGGCGCCGAGCAGGATGGTGCCCGGGTCGTAGCGCACCGCCCAGGACAGTCCGTTGCGGCCGGATACCCGCCGGGCCACCACCCGCATGCCGCCGTTGGGCAGCTCGTGGTGTGCGGTGTAGGCGACACTGCGGGTCACCCGGGTACGGACCTGGTGCGGCAGGTCGCCCGGGTCGGCGAGGAGGAAGTCGACGGGTTCGGCGTCGGCGACCACATCGACCGGCGCCTCCGGCGCATCCCCCGCCGCGGTCACCAGCGTCCCGGGCAGCACACTCAGCACCCGGCCGGACCAGGTCGCCTTGTGGATCTCGTGCCAGCCGAGCCGCGCAGCGCGCTCCGGCAACCACAGGCCGCGGTTGGTCGCGACGAGCTGGCCGCCGTCCCGGCAGGCCGCCCAGCTCACCACGTGTTCGTTGGCCTCCAACGGCCGACGGGCCTCGGCCGGTAGCCGCCGCCGCCGCAGGCTGCTCAGCAGTCCCATGGGTCCTCCCGTCGTCGCCTACAGTCCACCGATGGTCTGCTCCCGCAGCCCTCGGGCGTGCTGTTCGAGTGAGGCCAGCTCACCGAACAGGACCAGGTACTCGTCCTTGCGTTCGACCGGGTTGATCCGCTGCACCTTCGACTTGATCTGCCGGATCCGCTGGTTGATCTCCGGCAGTTGGAGCCTGGCCAGGGTGATGCTCACGTAGCGCGGATCGGGTTCCGGCTCGTAACGTAGCGGCTCCACGGTCAGCTCGGTGACCAGTGCCTGCGCGGCCAGGTCGGCGCAGCAGCCGCGTACCGCCTCGACCCAGCCGGCGCCACCGGTGGCCGTGGCCGCGCCGCCGGCCTGCGCGATCGCCTCCCGGACCACGGCGTGCACCGGGTGCGCGTACGCCTTGTGGTCCACCACGTCGAACAGCGGGCCGGCCAGCGCCGGGTACTGCAGGGCCAGCTTCAACGCCTCCCGTTCGACCAGGCCCTGCGGGCTGTCCGTGGCGGGTGCGGCCCGGGCTGCGGTACGGCCCGGTGGTCCGGCGGCCGCACCGGCCCCGCTGCGTACGGCCTGACCGACGGCGCGGCGCGCCTCCTCGACGTCCACCCCGAGATGCCCGGCGAGTTTCTGTACGTACCGGGGGCGCAGGTATTCGTCCTTGATCCTCGCCACCATCGGTGCGGTGGCCTGCAACGCGAAGGACTGTCCTTCGGCGGTGTCCAGGTCGTAGCGGCTCAGTACGCTGCGCAGCGCGAAGTCGATGAGCGGTTCACGCCCCGCGACCAGGTCGCAGACCGCGAGGTCCCCTTTGGCCAGCCGCAGTTCGCACGGATCCATGTTGTCCGGCCCGATCGCCACGTAGGTACGGGCGACGAACTTCTGGTCGTCCTCGAACGCGCGCAGCGCGGCACGCTGCCCGGCCGCGTCGCCGTCGAAGGTGAAGATGATCTCCCCGGCGAACTCGTTGGCGTCCATCAGCAGCCGGCGCAGTACCCCGATGTGGTCGGTGCCGAACGCGGTGCCGCAGGTGGCGATGGCGGTCGGTACGCCGGCCAGGTGGCAGGCCATCACGTCGGTGTAGCCCTCCACGATGACCGCCCGACCCTGCCGGGCGATCTCGCGTTTCGCCTGGTCGATGCCGTACAGCACGTGCGACTTCTTGTACAGCGACGTCTCGGGGGTGTTCAGGTACTTGGGTCCGTCGTCGTCGTCGAACAGTTTGCGGGCACCGAACCCGATGACGTCACCGGAGATGTCCTTGATCGGCCAGACCAGCCGGCGTCGGAACCGGTCGATCAGGTTGCCGGAGCGGGCCTCGCGGATCAGCCCGGCGGAGATCAGTTCCGGCGCCTGGTAGCCCTTGGCGCGCAGGTGCCGGGTGAGCGCGTCCCAGGAGTCCGGGGCGAAACCGCAGCCGTAGCGGGCGGCGGCATCCCGGTCGAAGCCGCGTTGGGCGAGGAACTCCCGGGCGATCCGGGCGTCGGGGGCGGCGAGGCGTTCGGCGTAGAAGGCCGCCGCGTCGGCGTGCGCGGCGATCAACCGCTTGCGGCTGCCCCCGTCGTCGCGGGAGCGGGCCCCCGCGACGTTCTCGTCATAGCGCAGCGTGATGCCGACCTGATTGGCGAGCAGTTCCACCGACTCGGTGAAGGTCAGGTGCTCGACGTCCATCAGGAAGCTGATGGCGTCGCCGCCCTTGCCGCAGCCGAAGCAGTAGTAGACATTCCGGGCAGGAGTGACGTTGAAACTTGGTGACTTCTCGTCGTGGAAGGGGCACAGCCCTTTCAGGTTTCCGCTTCCGGCCGGACGCAGCGTGACATGCTCGCCGATCACCTCGACGATCGAGACCCGCTCGCGTACGGCCGCGATGTCCGCGTCCAGGATCCGGCCAGCCATCTGCTCCCGGTCACCTCCTCATGCCCTCCACCATCCTCCCGCGCCGGGCCGAGCGCACACCGCCCGCCCCGCCCGGTCGTCTCCCGCGCCGCCGAACGGTTCAGTCGACGGCGGGAGCGGGACTGAGGTAGTAGTGCACCCGCGGCCGGGTGCCGTCCGGGGCGGTCCAGGTCGCCGGTACGGTGGCCAGCCGCTGCCAACCGGACCGCTCGTACAGCGCCACCGCCGCGCCGCGCTCGTCCTCCACCACGTCCAGCGCCAGCCGCAGGCCCCGCTGCTCGGCCTGCTCGCCTGCGTGCCGCAGCAACACGGCACCGGCACCGCGCCGACGCGCGGCGGGCGCGACGAACAGCCGGCTGACGAAGGCGAGCCGGTCCCCGGGCACCCCGGCAGCGGCGGTGACCCGTGGGTCCGGGTCACCACCGGCACACAGCAGTACGTGTCCCACCAGACCGGTGTCGTCCCGCAGCACCCAACCGGCCAGTACGTCGCGAGGAGTCAGCCAGCGGGTCGGATCCGCCGGCCACGCCATCGGGTACCCGTCCGAGTCGTGTACCTGGCGCAGCACGGCCACACAGGCGGGAAGATCGGTCTCGGTCCGCGGTCGGATGTCGGCATTCAGCACAACGTGATCCTGGCACGGGCCGCGCCGGCCCGACCAGGCGGCCGAACGGCTGGGCCGGTGCGGCAGCGCGGCCCGGCCGGCGTCGCAGCGCGGCCGACCCAGCGCGGCCGGCCCAGCGCGGCCGGCCCAGCGCGGCCGGCCCAGCGCGGCCGGGAACAGCTCAGGTACCGGTCGGGATGATGTTGACGATGCGCGGCGCCCGGACGATCACCCGCGCGGGATCACGGCCGGCCAGCTCGTCACGTACCGCCGGGTCGGCCAGGGCCAGCACGGTCAGCGCGTCCGCGTCGATGTCGGGCGACACCCGCAGAACCGTACGGCGCCGGCCGGAGACCTGCACCACGCACTCGACCTCGCCCGGTCGGGACAGCAGGGGGTCGCACTCCGGCCACCGGGCGGTAGCGACGCTGGGCCGGTGCCCCAGCTGCTGCCACAGCTGCTCCGCGGTGTACGGGGCGGCGACCGACAGCATCACGGCCATCGCCTCGACCGCTTCACGTACCGCCGGGTCGCTGCCGGGTACGCCGCTGGCCCGGACCGCGCTACCGAACTCCATCAGCCGGGCGATCGCCACGTTGTACCGGGTGGCGTCCAGCAGTGCGGTGACCTCCGCCACGGTCCGGTGGGTGACGCGGCGCAGGCTGGGATCACCGCCGTCCGGGTCCGTCCCGGGTGGACTGTCCACCTCGGAGGCCAGGGACAGGGTCCGGTGCAGGAACCGTCGATGCCCGCCGGGTGCCACCTCCGCCCAGTCGATGTCGTCGTCCGGCGGCCCGGCGAACAGCATGGCCAGCCGTACGGCGTCCGGGCCGTACCGGTCGATCTCGGCGCCCAGGGACACCCCGTTGCCCAGCGACTTGCTCATCGCACGGCCCTGGTTGATCACCTGCCCCTGGTTGATGACCCGGCGGAACGGCTCGGTGAAGCCGACCAGACCCAGGTCGTACAGCACCTTGGTGATGAAGCGGGCGAACAGCAGATGTCCGGTGGCATGCTCCACACCGCCGATGTAGTAGTCCACCGGGCACCATCGGGCCACCGCCGCCGGGTCGAACGGGCCCTCCGCGTACGTCGGCGAGCAGAACCGCAGGAAGTACCACGACGAGTCGACGAAGGTGTCCATCGTGTCGGTGTCGCGTTCGGCCGGTCCACCGCATCCCGGGCAGTCCACCTTCAGCCAGTCGGTCGCGGCCCGCAGCGGCGATCCGTCCGATCCGGTACCGGTCCCGGGTGGCATCTGTGGCAGGGTGACCGGCAGCTGCCCGTCCGGCACCGGAACGGTTCCGCACTGTACACAGTGGATGATCGGGATCGGGGTGCCCCAGTACCGCTGCCGACTGACCAGCCAGTCCCGCAGCCGGTAGTGGACCTGCCCGTCGCGCCGGGTCCGGCCGATCCAGTTGCGCTGCATCCTCAGCACCCGGCGCGGCCAGCCATCCAGCTGGTCCATGTCGTCCAGCAGCCGGTCCGCGTAGCTGGTGATCCGGAAGAACCACTGGGTCAGTCGGCGCTCGACGACCGGGCCGTGGCAGTGGTCGCAGCTTCCGTCCACCACCTGCTCGTTGGCCAGTACCGTGCCGCAGGAGGCACACCAGTTGACCGGTGCCGGCGCGCGGTAGGCCAGCCCGCGCTCGTACATCCGCAGGAACAGCCACTGGTTCCAGCGGTAGAACTCCGGCTCACAGGTGATCAGCGGGCGGTGGAAGTCGAAACCGATCCCGTACCGCTGGAACGAGCGGACCTGCGTACCGATGTTGTCCATCGTCCACTCCGCCGGCGCTCTGCCCCGGCGCCGGGCGGCGTTCTCGGCGGGCAGGCCGAAGGCGTCCCAACCGACCGGATGCAGGACGTCGTAGCCGCGCAGCCGCAGGAAGCGGGCGGTCAGGTCACTGATGGCGTACACCTCCCCGTGCCCCATGTGCAGGTCGCCGGAAGGGTAGGCGAACATCGGTACGACGGACCGCCGCGGTGCGCTGCCCTCGTCCCGTATCCGGTACGGGCGCAGCTCGGACCAGATCCGCTGCCAATGACGGTGGTCGGGCTCGGTTTCGTGCTGCTGTGGGTCGGTTTCACTGTCGTGCACGGACATGACGGTCTCCTCGAGGACGGCTCCGGAAACGACGAAGACCCGCACATGGCGGGTCTGCCGCACCGGTGCGGCGCCGTCGGGACCTGTCGACAGGCCCGAGGTCGCCCGCTAGAGCCGGCGCGGCGGTCGAAGGAGCAGCCGTCCTCGCATGCCCGAAGTATAGGCGCCTTCGGCGCCAGGGCACCGGGATAAGTTCCTGCGGGACCGGTCCCGTCGCTAACCGGTTGGTGTCGTACGCGGTGTGTGCCAGAATCTGCACCACCTGCGGCGTACCGTACGCCGCGCACGATCGGTCGACGCACCGCGCGTCGACGAGACGAACCGGAGGAGGCGACAGTGCGAGGAAGGCAGCCACGGCAACGACGGCGTCCGGTCAGAGCCTGTCGCCCAGCCCACACCGGCTGAGTCAGCACCCGAGCTGACCGCCACAGCGCACCGGTCCGTGACCGACCCGGCCGGGCGCAAGGAAACCCTTCGCGCGCAGCGGCGCGCCCTGATTCTGGAGCAACCATGAGCTACACGCTGCTGACCGGTACCCGGGCACCGGTCAAGGTCTGGACCGATCCGTCCACCATCGAGTCGCAGGCGCTCACCCAGCTGCGCAACATCGGTGCGCTGCCCTGGACGCACGGCGTCGCGGTGATGCCCGACGTGCACCTGGGCAAGGGTGCCACCGTCGGTTCGGTCATCGCGATGCGGCAGGCGGTCGCGCCGGCCGCGGTCGGCGTCGACATCGGCTGCGGGATGTCGGCGGTACGTACCTCGCTGACCGCCGACGACCTGCCCGACGACCTGGGGGCGCTGCGCGCGGCGATCGAGGCTGCGGTACCGGTCGGGTTCCGTTCGCACGACGATCCGGTCGACCCGCGACGCATCTGGGGGATGAAGACGGCGGACTGGGCGGACTTCTGGGCCGGATTCGGTGACCTGCACCCGAAGGTGCAGCAGCTGGAGGCCCGGGCCCGTAAGCAGCTCGGCACGCTGGGCGGGGGCAACCACTTCATCGAGATCTGCCTGGAGTCCGGTGGTGTGGACGAGGGGCGGGTCTGGGTGATGTTGCACTCCGGGTCGCGCAACATCGGCAAGGAACTGGCCGAGCGGCACATGTCGGTGGCGCGTCAGCAGTCGCACAACGCCGCACTGCCCGACCGTGACCTCGCGGTGTTCCTGGCCGGTACGCCGGAGATGGACGCCTACCGTCGTGATCTGTTCTGGGCGCAGGACTACGCGCGACGCAACCGGGAACTGATGCTCGCACTGGTCTGCCGGGCGGTACGCGACCAGCTGCACCGCGCGCGCTTCGACGAGCCGATCTCCTGCCACCACAACTACGTCGCGGAGGAGACCTACGACGGGGAGGAGCTGCTGGTCACCCGCAAGGGCGCGATCCGGGCCGGCACCGGCGAGATGGGCATCATCCCGGGCTCGATGGGTACCGGCTCGTACATCGTGCGCGGGCTGGGCAACCCGGACGCCTTCTGCTCGGCCTCGCACGGCGCGGGCCGGCGGATGAGCCGTACGAAGGCGAAGAAGACGTTCACCGTCGCCGACCTCGCCGCGCAGACCGCCGGGGTGGAGTGCCGTAAGGACGCCGGCGTGGTCGACGAGATCCCCGGCGCGTACAAGGATCTGCGGAAGGTCATGGCGCAGCAGGCCGACCTGGTCGAGATCGCGCACCACCTCAAGCAGGTGGTGTGTGTGAAGGGCTGAAGCGTCACGCCCGCCGCCGGCGGCACCGGGCACCGGCGGCGGGCGGGTGGTCAGGGCAGCAGGGACTCCAGCGCTACGCCCGGGTCGGCCAGCGCGGCCCGGTCCACCGTCGCGCCGGAGCGGACCAGTGCCTGGATCGGGTCGGTGACGTCCCAGACGTTGACGTTCATGCCGGCCAGGACCCGGCCCTCGCGCAGCCAGAACGCGATGAACTCACGGCCGGCGAGATCGCCGCGGATGACCAGGTCGTCGAAGGCACCGGGGTCGCGGGCGTCCCCGGCGTAGCCGGCGTACTCCAGGCCGACGTCGTACTGGTCGGAGAAGAAGTACGGCACCGGGTCGTACGGGGTCTGCTGGCCCAGCATCGCGCGGGCCGCCGCCGGCCCGCCGTCCAGTGCGTTGGACCAGTGTTCCACCCGCAGACGCTGTCCGAGCCAGGGCCGCAGCGAGTTCGCCACGTCACCGCAGGCGAACACGTCCTGGGCGGAGGTACGCAGGTGCTCGTCGGTGACCACGCCGTTGTCCACCGCCAGCCCGCCCGACGTGGCCAGTTCCACGGCCGGCCGTACGCCGACGCCGACCACCACGACATCGGCGGCCAGTTCGGTGCCGTCGGACAGCACGACGGTGTCGGCCCGGCCGGCGGAACCGCGGATCTCCGCGACGCCGGTACCGAAGTGGAACGTCACGCCGTGTTCGGCGTGCAGGTCGGCGAAGAACTTGCCCATCTCGTCGCCCAGTACCCGGCGCAGCGGTACCGCCTCGGGCTCCACGACGGTGACCGCAAGGCCGTGCGATCGGGCCGCGGCCGCGGTCTCCAGGCCGATCCAGCCGGCGCCGACGATGACCGCCCGGCCACCGTCACCGGCGGCGCGGAAACGTTCCAGCAGGTCGTCGGAGTCGGCGAAGGTCCGCAGGTAGCGGACACCGGGCAGGGTCGCACCCGGTACGTCGAGCTGGCTGACCCGCGACCCGGTCGCCAGCAGCAGTTGGTCGTAGCGCAGCTCCTGGTAGCCGTCCAGGGTGAGGGTGTGCGTGGTGGTGTCCAGGTTGGTGGCGCGCACCGCCCGGCGCAGGTCCACGTCGTGTTCGGTGTACCAGTCCGGCGCGTGGACGAAGGCCACGTCGCGGGAGTCCGACCCGTTCAGGTAGCCCTTGGACAGGGGCGGCCGCTCATAGGGTCGCTCCTCCTCGTCACCGATCAGGATGATCCGGCCGGCGAAGCCCTCATCCCGCAGCGTCTCCGCCGCCTTGGCGCCGGCCAACCCGGCACCGACTATCACGAACGTCTCGGGGTCTGCGGCGCCAGGTTCGCGTCCCACCCGCATCGCCTCGTCCCGTTCACTTGTACTGTCCGCATCGCGAGGTTCGGTCATGCCGACAGCCTGCCCCGCACACCCGGTCCGGACAACCGGAACGCGCCGACGGAATGGAACCGACCACGCCAGCGGCCCGCATCCGTACCGCGGCGCCTCCGGCCCGCCCCGCCACGCCGGGCAGACAGACGGTTCCGCTCAGCCGCCGCGTAGGGACCGGTGCCAGGCCACCGCGGACAGGTCGGTCAGGCTCGCCACCTGGTCGACCACCACCCGTAGCCGCGCAGCGTCGTCGGCAGCGGCCCGCCAGCGCGGCGCGTGCAACGCATCCAACGCGTCCGGCCCGCGCAGGGTCAGCATGTGTACCAGGTCGCGGAGCAGTTCGCGCTGCTGCTCGTACCGGGTCTCGGCACCGGGTCGGCCCATGATGTAGCGCCAGGCCATCCCCTTCAGCAGCGCGCACTCGGCCCGGGTACGCCGCGGCACCAGCAGGTCGGCCTGGTAGCGCGACAGCGGCCCGGGGCCGTACCGGTCCCGGGTGCGGCGTACCGCAGCGTTGACGAACCGGCCGGTCAGTGCGGAGGTCGCCTGCTTGAGCGCCACCATCGCCCGGTGTCCGCCGTCGTAGTCGGCCAGCGGAATCACCACCGGCTCGGTGAGCAGTTCGGCCAGTACCGCGGCCAGGTCGGTGGCCGACTCGGTGGAGTAGTCGGCGGCCACCAGCTCGCACAGGGCGGCGCGTTCCCCGGGATCGGCCAGCGTCCGGGAACTCAGGAAACCGGCGTGCACCCCGTCCTCGATGTCGTGCACCGAGTAGGCGACGTCGTCGGCCCAGTCCATCACCTGCGCCTCCAGGCACCGTTGCCGGTCCGGCGCACCGTCGCGCAACCAGGTGAAGATGGGGTGGTCGTCGGGGTAGACACCGAACTTGCGCCCGTCGCCGCGCGGCCACGGATACTTGCAGGTGGCGTCGAGGGTGGCCCGGGTGAGGTTCAATCCGCAGCTGGTGCCATCCGCCGCCAGGATCTTGGCTTCCAACCGGACCAGTACCCGCAGGGTCTGCGCATTGCCCTCGAAACCGCCGCACTGGCCGGCGATGTCGTCGAGAGCATCCTCGCCGTTGTGGCCGAACGGCGGGTGCCCCAGGTCGTGGGCGAGGCCGGCGGCATCGACGATGTCCGGGTCGCAGCCGAGGCGCGCGCCCATCTCCCGGGCCAGCTGCGCGACCTCCAGCGAGTGGGTGAGCCTGGTACGTGGGAAGTCGTCGACACCGGCCGTGTACACCTGTGTCTTGGCGGCCAGCCGACGGAACCCGGCGCTGTGCAGGATCCGGGCCCGGTCCCGGGCGAACGGGCTGCGCTGCGCGTCGGTGTCCTTGGCCGGCTCGTCGACCCGGCGGCGTTTCTCGTGCGCCCCGTAGCCGGCACCGGTCGTACGGCCGGCGCCGGGGCCCATCGCGGCTTCGACCTCGGTCATCACCGACAGGGTACGGTCTTCGCCCGTCCCTGTGGCCACCCCGGCGCGACGGCCGGTACAACACCCGGCGGCCGCTCGGTGACGGATCAGCCGCCGCGGTGCGTGGCGCTCAGCCAGAAATGCGGACGCCGTATCCGGACCGGTCCGTGCCGGTCGAGATGCTGCTGCACGGTACGCAGCCGCCCGGTGTCGCGGGCCGGGTCGAAGCCCGGCACCGCCCAGGGCACCTGTCGCAGGTACCAGATCAGCGGCGCCAGGTCGTGGTAGGTGACCGTGTCGACACCGACCCCCGCGTCGAGCACGGTGAGGCCGCCCGCTGCGGCCTGGTCCACCGCGTGGCGCAGCGTCCAGCGCCCGACGGGTGGCTGCGGAAGGCCGAGCAGTTCGTACAGGTCGTTCTCACCGGCGGCGACCTGCTGGGTGATGAACAGCCCGCCGGGGCGCAGGATGCGGTCGACCTCGTGCGTCCGGTACGACTCGTGCCGGTTGATCACCACATCGACCGAGTCGTGCAGCAGCGGGAGCCGGCCGGTACGGTCGCTGGGCCCCTGGTCCACGTTGTCGGATGCGCCGTCGGTACGCAGCACGGTGACGCCGAGCGGGCCGAGCCGGCGCGCCGCGACCGGCACGTTCGGCGGCCATGCCTCGGTGGCCAGTACCAGCGTCGGCCCGCTGGTGCGCCCGGTCAGCCAGCGGGCCAGCCATTCCCCGCCACCGGTGCCCATGTCGAGCAGGACACCGGGTGCGGTCCGTACCGCATCGTCGACCAGTGCCCCGTAGTCCCAGGGCAACGGTGTGCTGGTCATCCGCCCGTCGAAGCGGGCGAAGTCCCAGCCGGTCACGTCGGCAGCCATGCCCTCCTCGAGGGCGGCCGCCAGCCTCCCGTTGACATCCATGCTCGCTCCAACCTCGGATCGCCCGCCATCCTCTCGCACTCTGCGCCCGACCGCAGGCTGGGCACCGGTGCCCGGCCACCCACGAACGGGCCTGTCAGCGCATCAGCACTGCAGGTCAGCCCGTTCGCGGGTGGCCGGTACGGTTCAGCGGCTGTCCGAGCCCGCGCCGGTCTCCAGCGCTGCCCGGCCGGCCTCCAGCCGGGCCACCGGCACGCGGAACGGCGAGCAGGACACGTAGTCCAGGCCCACCTCGTGGAAGAAGTGCACCGAGTCCGGGTCACCGCCGTGCTCGCCGCAGACACCGATCTTCAGGTCCGGGCGGGCCTCCCGGCCCTCCTTGGTGGCGAGCCGGACCAGCCGGCCCACCCCGTCGCGGTCGAGCGTCTCGAACGGCGAGATACCGAAGATGCCCTTCTCCAGATAGGCGGAGAAGAACGCGGCCTCCACGTCGTCGCGGGAGAATCCCCAGACGGTCTGGGTGAGGTCGTTGGTGCCGAAGGAGAAGAACTGGGCCGCACCGGCGATCTGGCCCGCGGTCAGCGCCGCCCGGGGCAGCTCGATCATGGTGCCGATCAGCGGATGGGTGTGCCCGGACAGTTCGACCCCGGTCTCGGCCGCGACCTCGTCCAGTACATGTTCGGACTCGGCCCGGATGATCTCCAGTTCCTGCACCGTACCGACCAACGGGATCATGATCTCGGCACGCGGGTCGCCGCCGGACTTGCGGCACTGCGCGGCAGCCTCGGCGATGGCCCGTACCTGCATGGTGAACAGGCCCGGGATGACCAGACCGAGCCGTACCCCGCGCAGCCCCAGCATCGGGTTCTGCTCGTGGAAGCGGTGTACGGCCTGCAGCAGTCGCAGGTCGTTCTCGTTGGCGTCGCCACGCGCCTCGGCCAGCGCCACCCGTACCGACAGCTCGGTGATGTCGGGCAGGAACTCGTGCAGCGGCGGGTCGAGCAACCGTACGGTCACCGGCAGCCCGTCCATCGCGGTGAAGATGCCGATGAAGTCCTCACGCTGCAACGGAAGCAGCGCGGCCAGCGCGTCCTCGCGTTCCTGTGGCGTGTCGGCCAGGATCAGTCGCTCCACGTGGCTGCGCCGCTCACCGAGGAACATGTGCTCGGTACGGCACAGCCCGATGCCCTGCGCGCCGAAGCGTCGGGCCCGCTGCGCGTCCTCGGGGTTGTCGGCGTTGGCCCGTACCATCAGCTGCCGCTTGGCGTCCGCGTGCGTCATGATCCGGTGCACCGCACGCACCAACGCGTCGGCGTCCTCCGAGTCCGGGTCGACCTCACCTTCGAAGTACTCCACCACCGGCGAGGGCACCACCGGCACCGCACCGCGGTACACCACGCCGGTGGAACCGTCGACGGACAGCAGGTCGCCCTCTTCCAGCACGATCCCGCCGGGTGCGGTGAGCTTGCGTCGCTTGGTGTCCACGGACAGTTCCTCGGCGCCGCAGACACAGGTCTTGCCCATGCCCCGGGCCACCACCGCGGCGTGCGAGGTCTTGCCGCCCCGGCTGGTCAGGATCCCTTCGGCGGCGATCATGCCGTTCAGGTCGTCGGGGTTGGTCTCCCGGCGCACCAGGATGACCTTCTCCCCCGACCGGGACCACTTCACCGCGGTGTACGAGTCGAAGACGACCTTGCCGACCGCCGCACCCGGGGAGGCGTTCATGCCCCGCCCGATACGCTCCGCGTCGGACTTGGCGTCGAAGCGCGGGAACATCAGCTGGGCCAGTTGCGCGCCGTTGACCCGCCGGGTCGCCTCGTCCAGGTCGATCATGCCCTCGTCGACCAGCTGGTTGGCGATGATGTACGCCGCGGCGGCGGTGCGCTTGCCGACGCGGGTCTGCAGCATCCACAGCTTGCCGCGCTCGATGGTGAACTCGATGTCACACAGGTCGCGGTAGTGACTTTCCAGTGTGGACATGATCTCCAGCAGCTTGTCGTACGACGCGCGGTCGATCTCGCCCAGCTGCTGCAGCGGCACCGTGTTACGGATGCCGGCCACCACGTCCTCACCCTGCGCGTTCTGCAGGTAGTCGCCGTAGATGCCCTGCTCCCCGGAGGCCGGGTCGCGGGTGAACGCCACCCCGGTGCCCGAGTCCATGCCCAGGTTGCCGAAGACCATGGCCACGATGTTGACCGCGGTGCCCAGGTCGGTCGGGATCCGTTCCTGCCGGCGGTACAGGATGGCCCGGTCGGCGTTCCAGGAGTTGAAGACCGCGGCGGTGGCCAGCCGCAGCTGCTCACCCGGGTCCTGCGGGAAGTCCTCACCGGTGGCGTCGCGGACCACCTTCTTGTACGCGTCGACCAGCGCGCGCAGGTCGTCGGCGGTCAGGTCCAGGTCGTTGTCGGAACCACGGGTGTGCTTCTGGTTCTCGAGTGCGTCGTCGAACAGCTCCCCGTCGATGTCCAGTACGGTCTTGCCGAACATCTGGATGAGCCGCCGGTAGGAGTCCCAGGCGAACCGGTCGTTGCCGGACTGGATGGTCAGTCCCTCGACGGACTCGTCGTTGAGTCCGACGTTGAGCACCGTCTCCATCATTCCGGGCATGGAGAACTTGGCGCCGGAACGTACGGACACCAGCAGCGGGTCGGTGGGATCTCCGAGGGTGCGGCCGATGCTCTTCTCCAGCCGCGCCAGATGCTCTGCGACCTCGGCCTGCAGACCATCGGGCTCACTGCCGTTGGTCAGATAGGCACGGCAGGCCTCAGTGGTGATGGTGAACCCGGGCGGTACGGGCAGGCCCAGATTGGTCATCTCCGCGAGATTGGCTCCCTTACCGCCCAGGAGATCCTTGAGGTCCCTGTTTCCCTCGGCGAAGTCGTACACGTACTTCGTCACGGTGGCCCCCTTCTGGGCCGGGGCGACGCTGCCCCGGTTTGCGAGTTTGGCCGAAGGTTAACGAATGCTCAGTCCCCCGCAGAACGTCATCGTGACACTTCGCACTCCGACGCGCCGACTGGTGCAGTACGGGGCTCGGGACAGGGTCCCCTCGCGCGCAAACGCGCAGGAAGAACGGCCTTTTGTCGGAACGGAGAAAAGCCGGTGCCGGATGTCGCCATGGGTCACCCGTGCCCCGGAGCGGCCCTCAGAAACGTGGACCGTCCGCGGAAATGGTCACCGTGCTGGTCACAGCCGCAGAACCACCCACAACCCGGTACGAACAGGTGTACGGAGTCCGGGCGTCGAAATCGACGAGGCCACGGTCCGGGAGTTTCGCATCACACCGGACCGAGTCGGGTACCGGCGGTGTGCCGACGCCGGAGCCGTACGCGTAGTTGGCGTACGCCGCCTGCACGCCGCTGCGGGTGATGACCGCCTTACGCTGGCTGGCCCGGAAGCTGAAGATCGTCGATCCGCCGCCGACCCCGACCCGGAAGCTCACCCGTTGGTCCTCGTAGCGCACGGTGCAGGTGACCGTCTGGTCCCGGTCGCCGGAGATGGGATGGTCGCACCACCCGGAGAGCTGACCGGGCGTCGCCGCCTCGATCAGCACCCGGGACTCCAGCTCGTACAGGATCTGTTCCTGCGCAGAGGCGTCCGGTGCCGGCGAGACAGCCGGGGTCGGGGTGCTGTACGGGGTCAGCGGGCTGGGCACCGCCGCGCCGGGTCTACCGGTGCCGTCGGTGCGTGTGGCCGGGACCGTGCCGTCGGGGCCGGCGCCATCGACGGACACCGCGTGCGGGCCCACCGAGCAGCCGGCAGCCAGTGCGGTGAGCAGGATCGCCATGAGCGGAACAGCAGGGAAGAGGCGTCGCATCGGTAGTCCCGTCGTGCGAAGACATGGGCTACCAGGACAGGTTAGGACAGCACCGCAACAGGTCCACCGTCATCCACAGTGGACTCCCAGGTCAGCCACCGGATGTGTCGAGTTCAGCACCAGCCGGCACAGCCATGCAATCCCGGTCGGCGAGCCAGCCTGCGGGCAACGCCACCTTTCCCGGGGCGGAGCTACGGCCGCGGGGCCGGCCCAGCTCGGCGACCGGGAACGGCTCGGTCGGATCCAGTGTGGCCAGCAGATCGTCCATTTCGGACAGTGAGGAGATCATCGCGAGTGCCCGGCGGGTCTCGCTGCCCACCGGGAATCCCTTGAGATACCAGGCGACGTGCTTACGGAAGTCCACGCACCCCTCCCGCTCACCACCCAGCCACTCACCGAGAAGTACGGCATGCCGCCGCATCGCGCCGGCCACCTCACCGAGACCGGGCAGGACACGCTCGGATCGACCGGCGAACGCGGCGGCCAGGTCTGCGAACAGCCACGGCCGGCCCAGACAGCCGCGACCCACCACGACACCGTCGCACCCGGTCTCCCGCACCATCCGGACCGCGTCGTCGGCCTCCCAGATGTCGCCGTTGCCCAGCACCGGTACCGACAGGGCCCGCTTGAGTGCGGCGATCGACGGCCAGTCGGCGGTGCCGGAGTAGCGCTGCGCGGCGGTACGACCGTGCAGCGCGACCGCAGCCACGCCGGCGTCCTCAGCGATCCGGCCGGCATCCAGGTAGGTCAGGTGCTCCTCGTCGATGCCCCGGCGCAGCTTCACCGTCACCGGCACACCGGCCGGCGCGGCCGCGTCGACCGCACCTCGCACGATGTTCTCGAAGAGCCGTCGGCGCCACGGCAGTGCGGCACCGCCACCCTTACGGGTCACCTTCGGTACCGGGCAGCCGAAGTTCAGATCGATGTGGTCGGCGAGCCCCTCCTCCACCACCATCCGCACCGCCCGGGCGGTGGTCCGCGGGTCGACGCCGTACAGCTGGAGGCTGCGGGGGCTTTCCTGTGCACCGAACCGGATCATCCGCAGCGTCTTGGGGTTGCGTTCCACCAGCGCCCGGGTGGTGACCATCTCACAGACGTACAGGCCGGCCCCGTGTTCGGCGCACAACTGCCGGAAGGCGACGTTGGTGATGCCGGCCATCGGCGCGAGTACGACCGGCGGCGAGACCCGGTACGGTCCGAGCGCGAGCGGCCCGGCGCTGATGCCCGGTGCGGCCCCATCCACGGTGCTGATCACGCCACCGAGAATGGCATGTGCCGGGTGGACGCCGCCAGCGGGCCGGTGCGTCGGTCCGCGGACCGTTCGGACAACCGCGACATCGCCGATTTGATTACCCAGAGTGCGATTTTGCCGGCCAGGCGGCCACACCGAGGTCGATGATCCGAGGCTGCTCGGAGTGAGCTAATTACTCTCAGTCAAACGACCGGGACGTTCGGGACAGCGGTACGTGTACTGCCCACTGCGTCGGGTCACCTATCCCCTTCTCTGACGCAGACTGCCACGTTGCCCAAACTCCGGGTTACCGCCCAGTCCCGTACAGCCTGCCAGATTTGTCGCCCAGTCCTCTTCCGGTCACTGTGGGTTGCGTCATGGAATCGGCACTGAAGCTAGCCAGGGATGACTGCGGAGTGTTACCCATCTACAAGGCGCCGCGCACCACCCAGAGCTACTGGCTGGGATTCGGGTGGGCCACCCGTGGGAGCGCTCCGCCTCAGCGTCCGGCAGTTGTCGGACCAGACAACCGGTCGAGATCGGGCCGGACCGGCGCTTCGCGCGTCGGGGCTTCCGCTGAGGCGGATGCCACCCCCACACCCCCCAATAGTTAGGACTGCCATGACTCGCGCACATCTGCGCGTGGTACTGGCTGCGGTGGTTGCGTGCTCTCCCGCGCTGCTTGGTGCATCGCTCGCCGGTACCTCCCCCTCCGACACGTCCCATCAACCCGTTGCCGCGCAGACCGTTCCTGCCTCGCAGCAGCAGGCGGCAACCAACCACAACGCCTTCTCCGGCTCGGTACGGCCCGCTCCACAGCAGGCCGGCGACCAGGTCGTCCAGGCACGTGAGGACGCCCGGAAGAAGGCCGAGGAGGACGCCACCCGCAAGAAGCAGGCACAGCAGCGGCGAAAGGCCCAGGACGCGGCGCGGAAGAAGGCCGCCGCATCCCGCGGCCACGCCCGCAAGTGCCACGCGCCGGGGCAGATCCTGGATCTCTCCCACATGCAGACCATGAACGCCCGCGCGATCGTGCGCGCCGGCCGCAAGCTGCACATCGGCCGGAAGGGCCAGATCATCGCCCTGGCCACCTCCCTGCAGGAGACCGGGCTGCGCAACTACGCCAACGCCAACGTGCCGGCCTCGATGGGTCTGAAGCACCAGGCCGTCGGCTTCGACCACGACTCGGTCGGGCTGTTCCAGCAGCGGCCGATCGCGCCGTGGGGCGCCGGTAGCTGGGGTACGCCCAAGGAACTGATGACGCCGGAGATCTCGGCGACGAAGTTCTACCGTGCCCTGCAGGGCATCGGCGGCTGGCGTAGCCTGCCGGTCACCGTCGCCGCCCAGCGCGTACAGGTGTCGGCGTTCCCCGATGCCTACGCCGACGATGCGGGACACGCCGTCTCGATCGTCAACGCCCTGCCCTGCGCCTGATCATCCCTGCGCCAGCTCGACCCGGTGGCTGACCGGTCCGGCGCCGGTCGGATCCCGAATCCGGCGATCCCTGATCTGAGCGGCGCGAGCTGAGATGGACACTCCGGCGCCCGGTCGGTTCCCCCGACCGGGCGTCGGAGTCTCAGCGGTCAGCAGCCGGGCAGCCGGTCCAGCAGATACTGCTCGACCTGGCCGAGCCCCACCCGTTCCTGCTTCATCGAGTCCCGGTCGCGTACCGTCGCGGCGTCGTCGGTGAGGCTGTCGAAGTCCACGGTGATGCAGAACGGGGTGCCGATCTCGTCCTGACGCCGGTACCGGCGCCCGATGGCACCCGCGTCGTCGAACTCGACCGTCCACCTGCGACGGAGATCGGCGGCCAGACCGCGCGCCTTCGGCGACAGGTCCGGGTTGCGGGACAGCGGGAGTACCGCAGCCTTGACCGGCGCCAGCCTCGGATCGAATCGCATCACGGTGCGTTTGTCCATACCGCCCTTGGTGTTGGGCGCCTCGTCGACGTCGTAGCCCTCCAGCAGGAAGGCCAGTACCGCCCGGGTGAGGCCGGCCGCGGGCTCGATCACGTACGGGAACCAGCGGTCCCCCGACTCCTGATCGAAATACGACAGGTCGGCGCCGGATGCCGCAGAATGGGTCCGTAGGTCGAAGTCGGACCGGTTCGCGACGCCTTCCAGCTCGTCGAATTCCTTGCCGCCGAAGCAGAACCGATACTCCAGATCCACCGTGCGCTTAGCGTAGTGGGCCAGCTTGTCCACCGGATGCTCGTACCGGCGCAGGTTACGTTCGGACAGCCCCAGGTCGGTGTACCAACGCCAACGCTCCTCCAGCCAGTATTCGTGCCACTTCTCGTCCTCACCGGGCCGGACGAAGAACTCCATCTCCATCTGCTCGAACTCGCGGGTACGGAAGATGAAGTTTCCGGGGGTGATCTCGTTACGGAAGGACTTACCGACCTGCGCGATGCCGAACGGCGGCTTGCGTCGCGAGGACTGCATGACGTTGAGGAAGTTGATGAAGATGCCCTGTGCTGTCTCCGGGCGCAGATAGTGCTCGGCGGACGCGTCCTCCACCGCACCGACGTAGGTCTTCATCATGCCGCTGAAGTTGCGCGGCTCGCTGAAGGTGCCGCGGTTGCCGCAGGCCGGGCAGGCCAGGTCGGCGAGCTCGGGTTCGACCTCGGACGACGCGGTCGCTGCGGACCTGGACCGGCCGGTGTGCTCCTCCAGCAGATGGTCGGACCGGAACCGCTTGTGGCAGGACCGGCATTCGGTGAGCGGATCCACGAACCCGGTGAGATGCCCGGAGGCCGCCCACACGTCCCGGGCCAGGATCACCGCCGAGTCAAGACCCACCACGTCGTCGCGGCCGGTGACCATGCTGCGCCACCACTGACGGCGGACGTTCTCCTTCAGTTCGACACCGAGTGGCCCGTAGTCCCAGGCGGACCGGGTGCCGCCGTAGACCTCGCTCGATGGGTAGACGAAACCACGGCGCTTGGCCAGGCTCACGATCGCGTCGATGCGGTCGACCGGCACAGCTCCTCCATCCGGCTGGTGGTCGGCGGGGACGACACAGGAAGGCAGATCGCACCTTCTGGCAACATTCACGGATCAGTCGACTACCGTCCGTCGAAGGGTTCAGCGTACCCGCAGCCGGGTCCGTCCTCGACAGGTATCTGCGCCAGGTCACATGCCGCCGACACCCGGCGAGCGGGAGACAGGAGCGCCCGGGGAACGGCTATCCGGACGTACCGCAGACCACCATGTCGCTGCCACCACCGCTGTCGCGTGGCACCACCACGATGCGCTTCTGGCTGCTCTGCCCGTCCGCGTAGTGCAACTGCGCCGGTACGGCGAACCCGGCCGCGCCCTTGTCGTTGAGGCCCTGCGGTGGGGACAGTTGGTGGCTGACCAGTCGTGGGCCGCCGGTCAACCCGTCCTGGAACTGACGCTCGGACTGACCTTGCCGGGCCGAGGCGCACTGCATCCGGTACGCGTCGTCGTAGCGCTGCTGCTCGATCGCGGTCAGGAAGTCGTCGGCCGCTGCCTTGACCTGGTTGGTGGTGCGCACCGTGTAACCGATGAAGGCCGCGACACCGCCGCCACCGCACAGCAGGATGATCCCGGCCACCACCACCAGGGTGATCCAGATCCGTGGGTTGCGCTCCCGCGGCGGGGCGGGGAACGGCGCAACCACACCGGGGCCGGCCGGTGGCGCCGGTTCAGCGGTACCGGCCGGGCCGGCCGACAGGTACGGCTGCGGCTGCGGCTGCGGCTGCGGCTGCGGCTGCGGCTGCGGCTGCGGCTGCGGGAGTCGTACCGGACAGCCGCGGATCGCCGGGCACCCCCGGACCCGTCGGATTCAACGCTGTCCACCCACCTGACGCAACATCCGCAACATCATCATCTCGGTCCGCTCCCACCGGTCGCTCTGCCGAATCGTATCCGCGCACCACGAACTTCACCGCCGACGCGGTCCGTGGTGTCAGCGGGTCCGGTGTACGTCACCGATCGCGGTGCTCCCCGCAGCCGGGGACCGGTCACTGTCACCGGTCTGCAGCTTTCCGTCACGATCGATGCCCGCCAGTACCTCGAACGCCGACGGCTCCTCGACCGCCTCGGCAAGCAGTGGGGTCGCGGTCAGTTTCACCTGGTAGCTGCCCAGCGCCCGGCGGTAGGCGCCGACCGAGTCCCACCGGGTGACCAGGCACCACCAGGTCGGGTCGTCGGCCGATCGACCCAGCCGGCCATCGGCGAATCCCGGGCAGGCGGCGAACGCCGCCAACGCAGCCCGGGCCCGTCCGGCGAACTCCGCAGCGACCGGGTCCGGTACGGCCGGAGCGTCCCGCCCGTCCGGATACCCGTCCTGTCCGGGCACACCTGCCACCCGGAACCGGTTGACCACCAGCACGATCCCTCCCAGACTGACCCCGACCGGACCCGCTGGTCCCGTAACGACCGGCAGAGGCGGTACCGGGTGGGACCCCACCGGGTACCGGCGACTGCCGTGCTGACGCTACCTCGCAGCACCTGGTGAACAATGAAGCGGACCGAGCGAAGGAGATCAGGTGTCCGACGGGCCACGTACCAGCAGACGCGATGCCGCACCCACCGGCGCGGGCAAATGGGCCCGGGTACTGATGGTCTACCTGCACACGCTGCCGCGTACCGGTCTCTTCCTGGCGGTACTGGCTCTGGTGCTGGCCGGTCTGTTCCTTCCGGGCGTAGTCGGCGCCATTCTGCTGCTGGTCCTGATCGTGGCGTTCATCGCCCTGTTGAGTGTCAGCTGGCCGCGCCTGCCGTGGGGGCGCCGGGTGATCGAGTTGTTCGCCCTTGCCCTGCTCCTCGCGGTCGTGGTGGACAAGCTTCGCTGACCGGGCAGAGCTCAGGACCGTGCCCGACGGCACGATACCTTGGGAACATGACCATCCTCAGCGGGTATGAGAGCTACCAGGCGGCCGGCGACCTGCTGCGCGCACTGGCCGCTCCGCTGCGGATCGCGGTGGTCACCGAACTGGCCCACGGCCCCCGCTGCGTACACGAACTGGTGGACGCGACCGGCGCACCACAGCCGCTGGTCTCCCAGCATCTACGGGTACTCAAGGGCGCCGGTGTCGTACACGGTCAGCGTCGCGGTCGGGAGATCACCTACTCGTTGACCGACGAGCACATCGCACACATCGTCGCCGACGCGGTCAGTCACGCCCGGGAACCCGGCCATCCCGGCGTCGGCGACGTCGCCGGCCGCCCGGCAGCGTCCGCCGGCTGACGGCCGGCACGGCGCTGACCCGGGCCGGTCGGCCCGGGTCAGCGACACGTGTCAGTCGATCCGGCGGCGCAGGTTGGGTACCTTCGCCGGACCGGGCTGGTAGTCCGGCACCCAGTCGGCGTCGGACTCCGCATGGATGACGCCGTCCTCCAGGAACTCGTACCGGCCGGACAGGACCCGTTCGGCGGCCCAGTGGTCGATCCGGTCGGTGTTGTCCCACAGCTCGGTGAACAGCGCCTCGGCCCGGCGGGTGGCCTGCGCGCAGAACAGATCCGCCAGTTCGGCGGCCTGCGCGGCGAGTTCCGGCTCGTGCACCGCGTAGCGCCGGGCGCGTACGCACGCGGCACTCATCGCGAACAGTTCGGCGCCCAGGTCGACGATCCGGCCCAGGAAGCGTTCCCGCCGCTCCAGGCTGCCCTGCCAGCGGGCCATGGCGTAGAAGGTGGAGCGCGCCATCCGCCGGCTGGCCCGTTCGACGTAGCGCAGGTGCCGGCCGAGCGGTCCGAACTCCTGGTAGCTGACCGGGTTCTGGCCGCGTCCGACGGCCAGGCCGGGCAACCATCGGGCGTAGAACGCACCGGCCTGCGCACCTGCTCTGGCCTTTCCGGCGAGATCGACCTCGGGATCGATGATGTCGCCGGCGACCGAGAGGTGCGTGTCGACGGCTTCCCGGGCGATGAACAACCGCATGATCTCGCTGGAGCCCTCGAAGATCCGGTTGATCCGCATGTCGCGCATCAGTTGTTCGACCGGCAGACCGCGCTCACCGCGAGCGGCCAACGACTCGGCGGTCTCGTACCCGCGTCCGCCGCGGATCTGCACCAGTTCGTCCACCACCCGCCAACCGACCTCGGAGCCGTACAACTTGGCCACCGCCGCTTCGATCCGGATGTCGTTGCGGTCGTCGTCGGCCAGCAGGTCGCACAGATCCAGTACGGACTCCAGCCCGAAGGCACTGGCCGCGAGGTAGGCGAGCTTGCCGCCGACGGCTTCGTGTTCGCCCACCGGACGACCCCACTGCACCCGGGCGGCGGACCATTCCCGGGCCACCCGCAGCGCGTACTTGGCCGCACCCACACAGGTCGCCGGCAGTGCGAGACGACCGGTGTTGAGTGTGGTGAGGGCGATCTTGAGACCCTGCCCCTCGGCGCCGATCCGGTCGTCGGCGGGCACCCGTACGTCGTGGAACCGGGTCACACTGTTCTCCAGGCCGCGCAGCCCCATGAAGGAGTTGCGGCGCTCCACCGTCACACCGGGCGCGTCGGCCGGGATGACGAACGTACTGACACCACCGCGGTGCCCCGCCGACTTCGGTACCCGGGCCATCACCACCAGCAGATCGGCGACCACCCCGTTGGTGGCCCACAGCTTGACACCGTTGAGCAGGTAGCCGCCGTCGTCGGTCGGTGTCGCGACGGTCGACAGCCGGGCCGGGTCGGAGCCCACGTCCGGCTCGGTGAGCAGGAACGCACTGATCTGGCCGGCGGCCAGGCCGGGCAGGTACTTCTGCTTCTGCTCCTCGGTTCCGAACAGTTTCAACGGCTGCGGTACGCCGATGGACTGGTGCGCCGACAGCAGCGCGCCGACCGCCGGGCTGGCCGAACCGAACAGCATCAGCGCCCGGCCGTAGTAGTACTGGGAGAGGCCGAGTCCGCCGTACTTCCGGTCGATCTTCATGCCGAACGCGCCGAGCTTGCGCAGTCCCCGGACCACGTCGTCGGGGATCCGGTCCTCGCGTTCGATCCGCGCACCGTCGATGTGCTTCTCGGCGAATTCGCGGACCCGCCGCAGATACTTCTCTCCGCGGGTGCGTGCGTCGTCGGTGGGTTCGGGGTGCGGGTGGATCAGGTCGAGCCGCAGCCGGCCGAGAAACAGTTCCTTGCCGAAGCTGGGCCTCCGCCACTCCTGCTCGCGGGCCTCTTCAGCGACCCGCCGGGCGGTACGTTCGTCTACTTCCTGCGGTTCATCCTGTTTCCGACCGTCGTCACGTACGGTTGCGGTCATCTGGGGCACCCCCCGAATCGGGCCGTCAGCTCGGCTGCTACCCGTGAGTAGTACCCACCGGTAGCGTGTTCACACCTGACGGTTCCCGCCTCCTGCCGCCGACGACTCAGTCCACGTCGTCGACCGGGAGCAACGCGGTCGAACCGGGCATCGTCCAGCCCTGGAAGATGCCGCGACCGGCGACCCGGGCGAACCGCCCGGTGCCACCGAGTAGCTCGAAGGTGCCACGAACCAGTGCGTTCGGCGCATCACCGAGCTGGCGCACGGCCTCCGCCGCCCCTGGCACCACGAGCTCTTGGCCGGGTACCGCCAGTACAGCCCGCCCGATGCCCGACCGACCGGCATCCGGGCCGTCGGCGTCCGACCGCTCCCGTGCCCGGCCGGCGAAGACGTACCGGATCTCCCCTGCGGGGAACGACAACTGCCAGGCGCCCCGGAACCGGCCGCTCGCCGGGTCGGGCCGGAAGTCGATCACCTGGGCGGTGCCGAAGCCGTCCACCGGGCCCCGTGCGGTGGCCCGGATGGATTCACCCCCGGACCCCACGCCGCGTACGAACGTGATCCGCTGGTTCTGCGGCCCGCGGGCACTGGCGAGCCTTTTGCCCGGATTCTTGCTGACTGTCCCGGCGGGTGAACCGGCACCGATGGTCAGCCCTGCGGCCGCCATCAGCACCACACCCCAGCGCCGGACCATGAGTTCACCCACGACAGGACGCTCCGGATTCCACGTGGTCACCACTCGACGCTCTCACGCCCGGGCAACCTGCGTCGGCACCGTCGGAGAACATCGCGACCAGCAATACCTTGAGTCACTAACCCTTCACTTCAAGTTAGCACCACTGCGGGGTATCGGCACACCGCGACCGTCGCCCGATTGAACGTGCGCCGCCGGGCCGCTAACGTCGCAGGGGACAAGTGCATCGACAGGGGAGCGCACGACGCTGAGAGTGCGGCACCGGACACGGTCCGGCCCGCAGACCCTCGAACCTGATCTGGGTAATGCCAGCGCAGGGAGTTCGGTTGATCTCTGGCAGTTCGGCGCACCGGCGTCTCGACGACCGGTGCACCGCCCGTCCGGCATGTCCGTACGTGGGTGGCTCCTCCTGGTTCACCACCTGGACTGGGAGGCAGAGCAATGACGAGTGACGAACGCAACAACATGAGATGGCGGACCATCGACATCGTGGTCGCCTCGGTGATCGGTGTCGCCTTCGGTGTGGTCTTCTGGGTATGGGACCTCGTCTGGAAGGGGTTCGGCACCGCCTTCGACTTCTTCAAGCCGGCCGGCGGCATCATCATCGGCGTCTGGATGCTGGCCGCGGTGGTCGGCGGGTTGGTGATCCGTAAGCCCGGCGCCGCCATCTACACCGAGTTCATCGCCGCGCTGGTCTCCACCCTGATCGGCAACCAGTGGGGCATGTCGACCGTGCTGGAGGGCCTGATCGAGGCAGCCGGCGGCGAACTGGCCTTCCTGCTCTTCGCCTACCGCAACTTCCGTCCACCGGTGGCCCTGCTGTCCGGTGCCCTGGCCGCCGTGGTCGCCACCGTCTACGAATGGTTCTTCTACTACCCGGCCTGGTCCTGGGGCTGGAAGTTCGCATACACCGCGACCGGCGCACTCAGTGGACTGATCGTCGCCGGGCTCGGTGGCTACGCGCTGGTCGGGGCGATGGCCAGGACCGGTGTCCTGGACCGCTTCGGCGCCGGCCGGGAACGCGTACCGGTCTAGTGGCGGCCGTCGAGCTCCGCGGCTTCTCCTGGCGGCACGCCGGGCGGTCCGCGTGGGCGGTACGGGACGTGGACCTGCGGGTCGAGCAGGGTGAACGGGTCCTGCTGCTGGGACCGTCCGGCGCCGGCAAGTCGACCCTGCTGGCCGGTGTCGCCGGGCTGCTGCCCGCCGACACCGGCGAGCAGACCGGCGAGATCATCCGGTACGGACACTCCTCGGCCGACCGACGGCCCGCCATCCTGTTCCAGGACCCGCAGAGCCAACTGGTGATGGTCCGCAGCGGTGACGACGTGGCATTCGGGCTGGAGAACCACGGCGTAGCGACCGAGCGGATCTGGCCACGGGTCCGCGAGGTACTCGACACCGTCGGTTTCGTACACCCGCTGGACCGCGACACCGCGACACTGTCCGGTGGCGAGGCGCAACGCCTCGCCCTGGCCGGGGCACTGGCACCCCGGCCGGACCTGCTGCTGCTCGACGAACCGACCGCCAACCTCGACCCGGCCGGAGCACGGGCCGTCCGGCACGCCCTGGGCCGGGTCCTGGCCGACCGGCGTACCACGATGATCCTCATCGAGCACCGGGTCAGCGAGGTTCTGCCCCTCATCGACCGCGTGGTCGTCCTGGCCCCCGGCGGCGGGGTGCGGGTGAGTGGACCACCGGAACGGGTCTTCGCCCGACACGGCGCCGAACTCGCCGCGCAGGGCGTCTGGGTGCCCGACCACGTACCGGCCGCCCGGACCGCAGAGCGGCGCAGCACCGGCGCCGCGCTGTTGCACGCAAGCGGGCTCGGCCACCGGCACGCGGGCAGCGACACCCCATCACTGTCCGAAGTGGACCTGACCATTTCCGCGGGCGAGGTGCTGGCCGTACTGGGACACAACGGATCCGGCAAGTCGACGCTGGCGCTGCTGCTCGGCGGACTGCTCACGCCGGGTTCGGGTCGCATCATCGCCGAAGCCGAACTGGCCGGCCACAGACTCGCCGGCCGACCACCACACCGGTGGCGGGCCGCGGACCTGACCACCCGGATCGGCTCGGTCTTCCAGAACCCGGAACACCAGTTCCTCACCGGCCGCGTACGCGACGAACTCGCACTCGGCCCGCGTCGTACCGGCCGACCGGAGTCCGAGGTCACCGCCACCGTCACCGAACTGCTGGAGCGGCTGCGACTGGACCACCTCGCCGGGGCCAACCCGTACACCCTGTCCGGAGGTGAGGCGCGCCGCCTGTCGGTGGCCACCGCTCTGGCCACCGCACCCCGGTTGCTGATCCTCGACGAGCCGACCTTCGGCCAGGACCTGCGCACCTGGCGGGAGACCGTCGCACTGCTCGGCCGGCTCGCCGACGACGGCCGCGCCCTCACCGTCGTCACCCACGACACCGAGCTGGTGACCACACTGGCCGACCGGAGCGTCACCCTCGAACACGGGCGGCTCGTACCGCAGAGCGAACCGGCCGGGGTGGCGCGATGAGACTCGCCGCCCCGCTGGCCGTACGAGACGCGCCGGCCGCCCGGCTCAACCCGGTCACCAAGCTCGGCGCCGTACTCATCCTGTCCGTGGCGGTGCTGGCCTGCACCGACCCGGTGACACCCGGCGTGGTACTGGCCGGGGTACTCGCCGTGCTTCCGTTCGCCGGTCTGCGGATCGGCGCGTTCGCCCGGCGGACCAGCCCGCTGCTGTTGAGCGCCGCGATGGTCGGCGTGGTCAACGTGATGTTCGCAGCCGACACCGGCGGCGCCACCCTGCTGCACCTGGGACCGCTGCGACTCACCGACGACAGCCTGGTGACCGGTGGCGCACTGGCGCTGCGGGTACTCGCGGTCGCGCTGCCCGGCGTACTCGCCTTCGCCACCACCGATCCCACGGATCTGGCCGACAGCCTCGTCCAACAACTGCGGGTACCGGCCCGGTTCGCGATCGGTGCGCTCGCCGCGTACCGGCTGATGCCGCTGCTGGGCGAGGAATGGGCGCTGCTGAGCATGGCTCGACGGGCCCGCGGAGTGGACGCCGGAGCCAACCTGCCGGCCCGGATCCGGCTGTTCGCCGGCACAATGTTCGCCCTGCTGGTCGGCGCCGTACGCCGGGGCGGCCGGCTGGCCACCGCGATGGACGCGCGCGGCTTCGACTCCGCGACAGACCGCACCACGGCACGGATACAGCGCATACGCCCGGTCGACGTACTGGTCCTGGTGTCCGGTACGGCACTGGCCGCCACCGCCGTCACGGTCAGCGTCGCCGCCGGCACATTCCGCCCGTTGATCGGCTGAGCTGCACGGGGGCACCCGTACCGGATGGACCGGCCAGTGGCGCGGACAGGCCATCATGGCAGCACACCGCACGCGTTAGGGTGTCGTGCGTCTGTCAACCTCGGGGGAGTTCACATGCGACGCCGGCAACTGGGTCCCGTTCTCGTCGTGCTGGCCGCTGGCCTGGCCGTCGTCAGTCTCACCGGCTGCGGGCTGGTAGGACGTGCGGTCGGTGGCAGTGGCTCCAACCAGCCGAGCTACTCCCCCACCCCATCGCCCTCGCCGACCTACGACACCGACGCCACCGGCGAAGTGGTCGGCACCAACTGCCGGTACGACCAGAACGCCCAGCAGTTCAAGTACGACGTGTCGATCCAGAACCCGTCACCGGACTTCACCTTCCGGTACTCGTTCACCATCGAGTTCAGCGGCGGTGACAGCGCTTTCGACGACGACAGTTTCGGCAGCCAGCCCGAGGATGTGACGGTCGGCCCCAACAACGACCGCAAGCTGACCGTCAGCCAGGGCTACAACATGACCAAGGAGACCTACTACGGCTGCACCGTCAGCCAGCCCTCCAAGGTCGCCACCGGCAGCTGACTTCTTGGCGGGCCGACCAAGCGGTCAGCCCGCCAAGGTAAGAGCTGGTCAGCCCGCCACGTAGGGCGCGGGCTCCGGATTGGGCACCGCCCCGCCGTACCGGCGCTCCCGGTCGGCGTAGATCTCACAGGCGTGCCACAGATGCCGACGGTCGAAGTCCGGCCACAACGTGTCCAGGAAGACCATCTCGGCGTACGCCGACTGCCACAACAGGTAGTTGGAGAAGCGCTGCTCACCCGAGGACCGGACGAACAGGTCCACATCCGGGATGTCCGGCTCGTCGAGATAACGGGCGAACAACTTCTCGGTGATCCGGTCCGGCCGCAGACGGCCCGCCGCCACATCACGCGCGATCGCCGCCGCTGCGTCCGCGATCTCCGCCCGACCCCCGTAGTTGACACAGAACTGCAGGGTCAGCTTGTCGTTGTCCCGGGACAGCTGCTCGGCGTGTTCCAACTCGGTGATGACGCTGCGCCACAGCTTCGGACGGCGGCCCGCCCAGCGGATGCGTACCCCCATCGCGTTCAGGTCGTCGCGCCGCCGGTGGATGACATCCCGGTTGAAGCCCATCAACCAGCGCACCTCGTCCGGCGAACGACGCCAGTTCTCCGTGGAGAACGCGTACGCGGACAGATACTTCACGCCCAGTTCCAGCGCACCCTCGATCACGTCGAACAACGCGCTCTCGCCGGCCTCATGCCCCTTCGTACGGGGCAGACCCCGCGCCTTGGCCCACCGACCGTTGCCGTCCATGATGATCGCCACATGGCGCGGCACCTTGTCCGACGGGATCTCCGGCGGCCGGACCCCCGACGGATGCGGCACCGGCGCACGGTAGTCACGGCGGGAACGTCGGGTGGGCATGCGTGTCCTTCCGGTACGGGATCTGGTCAGCCTCTGTCTACCAGGGGCAGGGAGCGTAGCCCGCGCTCCAGGTGCCACTGCAGCAGGGCCGCCACCAGGCCACTGGCCTGCCGGCGGGCCGCCGGTTCACTGGCGGTCGCGGTACTCCAGTCACCGGCAGCCAACGCCGCCAGCAACAACAGGGTGTCCGGATGCGGCGCGGCGGCACCCGGCGGACGACAGTTACGGCACACCATGCCACCCGCCTGCACACTGAACGCCGGATGACCGCCATCGGTGCCGCAGACCGCACACCCGGTGAGCGCGGGCGCCCATCCGGCCAGCGCCATCGCCCGTAGCAGATACGAATCCAGGATCAACGAACCCGGCCGGTCATCCTCACCCAACGCACGCACCGCGCCGAGGGTCAGCAGGAACAACCGCAACGCCGGTTCCTGCTCCTCCGGAGTGAGCCGTTCGGCGGTCTCCGCGATGGCACTCGCCGCCGTGTAACGCGCGTAGTCACCACCGATCCGCTTGCCGTACAAGGAGATGCCCTCGACCTGGCTCACCACGTGCAACGAACGACCCTCGGCGAGTTGCACGTCGATGTGCCCGAACGGCTCCAACCGGGCCCCGAACCGGCTGGAGGTACGCCGTACCCCCTTGCCCACGGCCCGTACCCGACCATGCCGACGGGTGAACAGCGTCACGATCCGGTCCGCCTCACCCAGCTTCTGGCAGCGCAACACGAGGGCGTCGTCGCGGTACAGCCGCCGGGGATAGGCACTCACGACCGTCATTCTCCACCCGTACGACGCCCGGACGCGGGCGGGCGCACCGACCCGCGCCCGCCTCCTCAGAACCCGAGCTTGCGCAACTGGCGCGGATCCCGCTGCCACTCCTTCGCCACCCGGATGTGCAGGTCCAGGAAGACCCGGGTGCCCAACAGCTCCTCGATACCGGCCCGGGCCTGCGCACCGACCTCACGCAACCGGCTGCCGCGGTGACCGATCACGATGGCCTTCTGGCTGGGCCGCTCCACGTACAGGTCGGCGTAGATCCGGGTCAGCGGATCCCCGGAACGGGTGGTCTCCTCAGCCATCTCCTCGACCAGTACGGCGATCGAATGCGGCAGCTCGTCCCGGACTCCCTCCAGCGCCGCCTCCCTGATCAGCTCGGCGATCCGAACCCGTTCCGGCTCATCGGTCGTCACATCGTCCGGGTAGAGCATCGGCGCCGGCGGCAGATACTTCAGCATCAGATCGGTGAGCAGCTCGACCTGCGCACCGGCCACCGCGCTGACCGGAACGACCTCCGCGAAGTCGGCCAGCTCGGACACCGCGACCAACTGCTGCGCCAACCGGTCCGGCCGCACCAGGTCGGTCTTGGTGACCACCGCCAGCAGGGTCGCCTTCAGAGCCTTGAGCTGACCGGCGATGAACCGGTCACCGGGGCCCACATCCTCATCGGCCGGGATACACAGACCGATCAGGTCGACCTCTTCCCAGGTCTGCTGTACCAGGTCGTTGAGCCGCTCCCCCAACAAGGTGCGCGGCCGGTGCAGACCCGGCGTATCGACCAGGACGAGCTGGGCGCCCGGCCGGTTCACGATCCCCCGGATCGCCCGCCGGGTGGTCTGCGGACGGTTGCTGGTGATCGCGACCTTCTCGCCGACCAGCGCATTGGTCAGCGTCGACTTGCCGGCGTTGGGTCGTCCCACGAAACAGGCGAAACCAGACCGGAACGGAGCGTCAGCCACGGTATGCGCCCAGCACGGTGCCGTCCGGACCGGCCAGGAACAGCGGCGCCTTCGCCGACAGGTCCCGTACCGCGGCGAGACCCGCCTCATCGGCCGCCGAACCCTCGGTCACCAGCGCCGCCGCCTCCAACCCCGGCGCACCGGCGGACACCGCCTGGGCCACCGCGAGCTGTAGCGCGGACAAGGTCAGCGACGGAAGGGCCACGGTGGCGGCGGCGTAGGTACGTCCGTCGGTATCGCGCACCGCGGCACCCTCCACCGCGCCGGTACGGCCCCGGGCCGCCCGGCTCAACGTCACCAGCTTGGCATCCTCCGGGTCGGACCCGTCGGTTCCAGCAGGGCTCAGGCTCTCAAGCATCAGCGGTCTGTTCCTTACGATCGTCGGTCGACTGGTGGGCGCCCTGTTCGGCCGGCCGCAACCGGCGTACCAGCACGGTGTCAATGTGGTTGCGTCGGCCGGTGGTGCCCTCGGCGGTGAGTTCCAACCCGGCGACGGTGGCCGCAGCGCCCGGGATCGGCACCCGACCCAGTTCCTGCGCGAGCAGCCCGGCGACCGTCTCGACCTCACCGTCCGGCAACGCCACCTGGAACAGCTCGCCGAGATCCTCGACCGGCAACCGGGCACTCACCCGTACCGAACCGTCCGGCAGCCGCTCCACCGGCGGGCGTTCCACGTCGTACTCGTCGGTGATCTCACCGACGATCTCCTCCAGGATGTCCTCGATGGTGACCAGCCCGGCGGTGCCGCCGTACTCGTCCACCACGATGGCCATGTGGATGCGCTGCGCCTGCATCTGACTCAGCAGATCATCCACCGGCTTGGACTCCGGGATGAACTCCGCCGGCCGCATCACCTGCTCCACGGTGGCCGGCCGGGACTGCTCGGGCTGCCCCTGGTTACGGCGTACCAGGTCCTTGAGGTAGACCACGCCGAGCACATCGTCGACGTTCTCGCCGATCACCGGGATACGGGAGAAGCCGGACCGCAACGCCAGGGCGAGCCCCTGCCGGGTCGTCTTGCTGGCCTCGATCCACACCATCTCGGTACGGGGCACCATCACCTCACGCACGATCCGGTCGCCGAACGTGAACACCGAATGCAGCATCTCGCGCTCGTCATGCTCGACCACACCACGCTGTTCCGCCAGGTCGACAAGTTCCCGCAGCTCGACCTGGGTGGTGAACGGCCCCTCCCGGAAACCGCGACCGGGTGTCATCGCATTGCCGACCAGGATCAGCAGACTGGCCAGCGGATTCAACGCCCGCCCCAACCAGCGCACCACCGGGGCACAGATCAGTGCCACCGGGTACGCGTGCTGCCGACCGATCGTGCGCGGTCCCACCCCGACGATGACGAAGCTGACCACCGTCATCACCCCGGCCGTGGTCAGTGCCGCCGCCCAGCCGACACCCCAGGCGTCGGCGGTGACGAACGCGACCACCGTGGTGGCCCCCAGTTCGCAGGCCAACCGGAGCAGCAACAGCAGGTTGAGGTGACGCGGCAGGTCCTTGGCGACCGCACCGAGCGTACGGGCACCCCGTACGCCCTCCCGGGCCATCTCGCCCGCCCGGGCTGGCGACACCCGGGACAGCGCCGCATCGGACATCGCGAACAACCCGGCCAGCACCACAAGGGCCGCCGCGACCAGCAGCACGGTCACGGTCATGAGATCCGCCCCCGCATCGCGCGGCCCGCCCGCCGACGCTCGCCACGGTGCCGGCCACCCGGGCCACCGGAGGACACGGTCATCAGGAACTCCCCGGTGCCTCTCCGCCGTCCCGGGCCGCCCGCCACTGTGCCAGCAGGCGGTTCTGCAGACCGAACATCTCGCGTTCCTCGTCGGGCTCGGCATGGTCGTAGCCGAGGATGTGCAGTACACCGTGCACGGTCAGCATGTGCATCTCGTCCGCGGTGGCGTGCCCGGCGGTCACCGCCTGCTGGGCGGCCACCTCAGGACACAGCACGATGTCGCCGAGCATGGCCGGTTCGCTCACCTCGACGCCGGGTGCACCCGGCCCACGGTCGATGCCGGCACCGGCCTCGTCCATCGGGAAGGCCAGTACGTCGGTCGGCCCGTCGCCGCCCATCCAGCGGTGGTTCAGCTCGGTCATGTACGCGACGTCGACGAGCAGTACGGACAGCTCGGCGAGCGGGTTGACCTGCATCTGGTCCAGGGTGTAGCGGGCGACGTCGAGTACCGCCTGGGTGTCGGACTCGACGCCGGACTCGTTACTGATCTCGATGGACACTGGTCCTCTTCGCAGATGTTCCGTTGGTGGATGTTCTGTTAGCGGATGAGCCGGTGAACGCTCTCAGCGACGCTTGTTGCGCCGACCGGCCGATGGGTGCGGCCGGTCACCGTCATGGTCGTCCGACGCCTGCACGGCGTCCCACCTCTCGTACGCGTCGACGATCTGGCCGACCAGCTTGTGCCGGACCACGTCGGCCGAACCGAGCGTGGCGAAATGCACATCCTCCAGGTCGTCCAGGATGTCGCGGACCACGCGCAGGCCGCTGCTGGTGCCACCCGGCAGGTCGATCTGGGTCACGTCGCCGGTCACCACCACCCGGGAGCCGAAGCCCAGCCGGGTCAGGAACATCTTCATCTGTTCCGGCGTGGTGTTCTGTGCCTCGTCCAGAATGATGAACGCGTCATTCAACGTCCGGCCACGCATGTACGCCAGCGGCGCGACCTCGATGGTGCCGTTGGCGGTGAGCCGCGGGATCGAGTCCGGATCGATCATGTCGTGCAGCGCGTCGTACAGCGGCCGCAGGTAGGGGTCGATCTTCTCGTAGAGGGTGCCGGGTAGGAAGCCGAGCCGCTCGCCCGCCTCGACCGCCGGCCGGGTCAGGATGATCCGGTTGACCTGCTTGGCCTGCAACGCCTGTACGGCCTTGGCCATCGCGAGGTAGGTCTTGCCCGTGCCGGCGGGGCCGATGCCGAAGACGATGGTGTGGCCGTCGATGGCGTCCACGTAACGCTTCTGGCCGAGGGTCTTGGGTCGGATGGTGCGCCCGCGGCGGGACAGGATGTTGAGGGTCAGGACCTCAGCCGGCCGCTCCTCGGTGCCTTCTTCCAGCATGCCGACGGTGCGCCGGACCGTTTCTTCGGTCAGCGTCTCGCCTTTCTCGATGAGTTCCAACAGCTCGGCGAAGAGCCGCTCGGCCAGCGCGTTGTCGGCCGGTTCACCGGTGAGGGTGATCTCGTTGCCGCGGACGTGGATATCGCTGCGAACCGAGCGCTCCACCAACTTGAGCAGCTCGTCACGGGTGCCGAGCAGGCTCACCATGGTATGCGGGTCAGGAACCGTGATCCTCGTCTGCACCCGCACAGGCTGGATTGGTGGGCTACTGGTCATAGGTCGGCCACGCAGGGCCCTACCTCCACTGGTCTCGTCAGTAACAGGTCACCATGGTATCCGTCGGTCCTGACAATGCACCGCCCGTTTTGCCCTCGGCGGTGCTGACCAGCACCATTGCCCGCCGGACGGCCCCCTCCTGCACCGAGCCTGACCAGCGCCCACCGGCGTACATTCCGCGTGAATTCGACCATCAGGGTCGGCTCGCCCAGATGCCGTCGAATGTCTGCTGCTCCCGGGTGAACCGGTAGGTGGCCCAGTGCAGCCGGACCACGGTGCCCTCGGCGTCGCGGGTCAGCCGCAGCGGCTCGCCGATCTCCCGGCCGGCGATCGAGCGCAGCAGGTCCGCCGACTCGACCGCGAACACCGCGGGTGGCGTACCGGCCGGATCGTCGGCCCCGCCGGCCTCCAGGTGACCGTCCCGCCACCGGAAGACGTACTCGAACCCCTCGCCCCACCAGTGCCCAAGTACGCTGCGCAGTTCCTCGGGTGCCGGCTCGCCCGGCTGCCACGGCGTGATCTCCGCTGGGTCGCGCTGAGTTGCGGCGTCCATCAGCTCGAAAGTGAGCCCCAGTGCACCGTCGGCGGTGCCCGAGGACAGCAGGACCGCGGCGGCGAGTCCCGGTGGTACGTCGTCGGGCGCGCCCGGCGCCGCCACCCTCCCGTACGTCTCGGCCAGGAAGCCGGGCATCGCGCCGCCGTGCCCGACGTCCAGGGTGCGGTCGGCGCGGGGCCGTACGACCAGTCCCAGCCCGAAGCTCGCCTTCCAGACCCGCTCGTCGCGTACCGCCACCGGGTGGTGCATCTCGGTGAGGGTGTCGGCGGCGAGTACGGCCCCGGTGGGATCGACCTGCCGTGGGTCGGCCAGGAAGGCACCCCAGCGGGCCAGTTCACCGGCGGTGCCCCACAGTTGCGCGGCGGGCGCGATGCCACCGAGGTCGGTGTTGGGTTCCGGGCGGGCGTGGTCGGACCAGGCGTCGACCAGGTAGCCGGTGGCGGCGTCCTCACCGGGCTCCAGGGTGAAGGTCAGTTGCAGGGGCCGGAGGATCTTGTCGGCCAGCACCTCGGCCCAGGCGGCACCGCGTCGGGCCGCGACCAGGTGGCCGAGCAGCGCGAACCCGAGGTTGGAGTAGTGGAACCGACGTCCGGTGGGCATGATGCGCTCGGCTCGGGCGAGTCCGGCGAGGGTCTCCTCCAGACTCGGCACCGCGAGGGTGTCCCAGATGTCGCCGTAGGGTTCGCGCTGCAGTCCGGCGGTATGACTGAGCAGCCGCCGGATGGTCAGTTCGCCGTGCGCCGGGATGTCCAGGTGCGCGGAGACCGGGTCGTCCAGGTCGAGCAGGCCCTCGTCGCGGCATTGCAGGACCAGTACGGCGGTGAACGTCTTGGTGATCGACCCGATCCGGAACTTCGTCCGGGGTCCGAGTGTCACACCCGCACCCGCCGAGCCGACTTCAAATGTCCATAGTGGACGATCGGTACGGTGTACGGCGGCCTGCACGGCCGGCACACGGGCGTCCCGTTGCGCGCGCCGTACCAGGCGCTCGTAGTGGTGCCGGGCACCTTCCGGCACGGCGTTGTCCGTCACGACGACTCCCGTCAGGTCTGCGAAACCGGTGCCGGCCGGAGCCGGTAGGGCCCCACGTACCGGCCGAAACGATGTCACCTCGTCCGGTCGCGGCCGGGGGGACGCCCGCGCGAGACTACCCGCCTGCGTGCCCGCACGCGGCTGCGGACCCGATGCTCGGCCAACTCGTCGGACCGGCAGACCGAAGACGGTAAGGTTACCGGTACATGCCAGCTTGGTAGCTGACTGTTGCCACAGCGGTTGCGGAGGAGCCTCGGGTCGGTGCACATCACGGTGCCGAAGGTCGGTCTGGGTCGGCTCGCGGCCCTGTTCACAGTGGACAGGAGAAGGTTCGATCTCCGCCACGGCCTTGCCATCGTCGTGGTGCTGTTCCTGCCGTTCGTGCTGCTCGGCGCACTCCACCAGCAGAGTTACTGGCTGAGCGTCTCGTTCGGCGCACTTGTCGTGGGGCTGAGCGATCCGGGCGGGCCCTCCCCGTACCGGATCCGGCGGATGACCCTGGTGAGCGCGGTCGGCGCGATGCTGACCGGGCTGGCGTTCGGTCTCGACGGAGCCTGGGAGTGGGCGGTTCCGGCCACGTTCGTGGTCACCCTGCTGGCCGGCCTCGCGGTCCGCTCGGGTGAGCGGTCCCTGGTGGTCTCCTCGACACTGCTCAATCTGTGGTTCGTCGTCGCGGGGGCACTGACGGTCAGCTTCCGCCTCGACCACACCCGGACCCATGGCTGGATACAGCTGCTCGCGTGGCTGGCCGGAGCGGCGCTCATGATGGCCGGTACGGCGGTTCTGCGGCTGCTACGCGGACACCACAGCCGACCGGACGATCACGCGGCTCCGGAACCTGGTGCTGCGGTCCCGACGACCAGGCAGACGATCGGCTTCGCGACGGCTCGGGCGGTTGCCGTGACGCTCGCTGTCGCGGTCGCGTTCGGGATACACCTGCCGTACACCGAGTGGATGCCGATCTCCACCCTGTCGGCGCTCAAACCCGGCCTGCAGCAGACGACGCTGATGGCGGCGCAGCGCGTGGCGGGCACCGTCGTGGGGGCCGGGGTGGCCGCCGCGTTGCTGGTGACCGTGGACGTCAGGCCCGCCCTCGGTGCATTGCTCGTCATCTTCGGCGGCCTGGCCGGTGCCGTCCGGGCGATGAGCTACACCTGGTTCGTCGCGGCGACGGCCGGAGCGATCCTGATCGCCGTCGATCTGCCCCACCCGTCCGACCTGACCGCCGAAGGACTGCGCATCCTGTTCACCTTCATCGGGGTCGCGATAGCCGTCGCTGTCCTGCTGCTCGGCGCACTGCTCACCCGTTCCTCCGCCGGATCGCGGGCGACGCCCGCCGCACGGGACGACTGACCGACGTACCGGCTGGTGGAGGACGTTGCCGCTGGCGGTCGTGCCACAGGCGCCACGAGGCGGTGAGGTTGCCGCCACGGCCGCGCGGTGCGACTAACCCGGCGGCCAGGTCATGGCACGGCCGCCGAGCACGTGCAGATGTACGTGCGGCACGGTCTGGTTGGCGTCCCGGCCGGAGTTGAACACCAGGCGGTAGCCGGACCCGGCGACGCCCGCCTCCTCCGCGACGTGCTGCGCGGCGGTGACCAGTTCGCCCAGCAGGGCCGGGTCGGCGGCCGCGGCGTCGGCTGCGGTGGCGTAGTGCTTCTTCGGGATCACCAGCACGTGCGTCGGCGCCTGGGGGTCGAGGTCGGCGAAGGCGAGCGTGCGCCCCTCGTCGTGGACGACGGTGGCGGGAATCTCACCCGCGACGATCTTGCAGAACAGACAGTCCGTCACGGTCCGCATCGTATGCGCCGGACGCGGACGACGGTCAGCCAGGTACGGAGGTTCCTTTCCGGGCACCCGCCGCGCTGCGGGCGCGTACCGCCACGGTTGTCAGGAAGACCAGTGAGAAGGCGGAGATCGCGAGCATTCCGTAGGGAAGTACCGGGAACGTGTCGGCCACCACCCAGGTCGCGTTGCCGATGTCGCCGGTGGCAGGCCAGTCTCCGGAGATGGAGATCGGCAGCCACAGCGCCGCGTACCGGAAACCGGCGCCGTCGAGTCCGCCGATCGCCATGCCCACCGTCACCGCGAACCCCAGTTCGCAGGCGAGCAGGGCACCGACGATGGCGACCAGTGCCGCCGGTACGCGGCGGGTACGGGCGGCGAGCCGGGCCGACCAGCGCCCGGTCAGGGTGGTCAGCAGTGCCCAGACCAGCACGCCGGACACGACCGCCAAGGGGAACCGGATCCCGCCACCCGACATCGGCTCGATCACGAACAACTCGAACACGGCAAGACCGGCGGCCGACAACGAGACCGTCCATGCCGCGGCCGTGGTGGCGCCCCGCGGCGCCGCGGGGGCCGACCGGCGCCCGGAGAGCCATCCGGCCACGGCGAACCCGACCAGCAGGACGACCAGGATGAGCACCGCGACCAACAGACCGACGGTGGCGTCGTAGCCGGGCAGGGCGGTCGCCCGGCCCGACGCCGCGCCGAGTACGAAGGCCACCACCTCCGACAGCGCGCCGACCAGCAGCGGTACGAGTACCGGCTTCCACATCCGTCGTACCATCGACGATCCCTTCGCGCACCTGACGACGTGCATCGTCGCCGGCCTGCCCGGATGCCCGGCCCCCGGGTGCCGCGTCTGCGGCGGCGCCCGGTCGCTACCAGCGGCCGGTACGGGCGTTGAGCACCGACAGCGCCGCGACCCCTGCGGTCGAGGTACGCAGCACCGTATCGCCCAGCCGAACCGGTACGGCACCCGCAGAGGTGAACACCGCCAGTTCCTCGGCTGCCACGCCACCCTCCGGGCCGACCACCAGAACCACCTCGCCGTCAGCCGGCAGGGGAACCGTGGCCAGCGGCTCCGCCGCCTCCTCGTGCAGTACGAACCCGGCGGCCGCCAGCTCCAGCCGGCGCACCACCGCAGCGGTGTCGGCGGGTCCGGTCACCGCTGGCAGCCGCGGCCGGCGGGACTGTTTGCCCGCCTCCCGCGCCACCGACGACCAACGCTGGAGCGACCGGGTGCCCCGCTCGCCGCGCCACTGCACCACCGAGCGGCCCGCCTGCCAGGCCACGATCTCGTCCACCCCGACCTCGGTCATGGCCTGCACCGCGAGTTCACCCCGGTCGCCCTTGGCCAGCCCCTGCGCGACCACGAACCGGACCGTGGGCACGGGTGTCCGGCGCCGGTCCAGGACCCGTACGTCGAGCGCGCCCTTGGGCGCGGCGGTCACCTCGCACTCGACGACGCCGCCGTCCCCGTCGCCGAGTAGCAGCCGCTCACCGACCCGCAGCCGTACCACGTCCGCGGCGTGCCGACCCTCCGGGCCGTCCAGCCGGAACGTCTCGCCCGCCGGGAGTGCGTCGACCAGGAACAGGGGAAGGCTCACGCGTGGCCGTTGAAGGCGTCGCGCATCCGGGAGAAGAAGCCGCCGCCCGGCCGGGTCGCCTCGATGGCTTCCTCGCCGCGCAGCCGGGACAACTCCTTGAGCAGTCGTTCCTGCTCGGGGTCGAGCTTGGTGGGTGTCTTGACGTCCAGGTGTACGAACAGGTCGCCGCGACCGCCACCGCGCAGCCGGGGTACGCCCTTGCTCCGGATCTTCATCGTGCTGCCCGGTTGGGTGCCCGCCTTGACCTCGACGTTCTCCTCACCGTCGAGCGTCTTGAGGGTCATCTGGCTGCCCAGTGCCGCGGCGGTCATCGGCAGTACGACCCGGCAGTGCAGGTCCTCGCCCTTGCGGCTGAACACGTCGTGTGGCTTTTCGTGGATCTCCACGTACAGGTCGCCGGGTGGGCCGCCGCCCGGGCCGACCTCGCCCTGTCCGGCCAGCCGGATCCGCATTCCGTCCTCGACACCGGCCGGGATCTTCACCGTGACGGTGCGCCGGGTCTGCACCCGACCGTCCCCGCCGCAGGTGGTGCACGGGTTCGGGATGACCGTGCCGAAGCCCTGGCAGTTGCCGCACGGCCGGGTCGTCATGACCTGCCCGAGGAAGGTGCGCTGCACGCTCTGCACCTCGCCGCGACCACCACACATGTCGCAGGTGGCCGGGTGGGTGCCGGGCGCGGTGCCGCCGCCCTGACAGGTGCCGCAGACCACCGCCGTGTCGACGGTGAGCGGCGCCTCGATACCGAACGCGGTCTCCTCGAGGTCGAGGTCGAGGCGGATCAGCGCGTCGGCGCCGGGCCGGGTACGTGGCCGCGGTCCACGCGCACCGCCAGCGCCACCGCCGCCGAAGAAGGCGTCCATGATGTCCTGGAACCCGACGAACGGGCCGCCGGCACCGCCGGCACCACCGGGTCCGACGCCGCCGCCGGGCGCGAGCGGGTCCGCGCCCAGGTCGACCATCTGCCGCTTCTGCGGATCCGACAGGACCTCGTATGCGGCGTTGATCTGCTTGAACCGTTCCTGTGCGTCGGGCTCGGAGTTGACGTCCGGGTGGTACTGGCGGGCCAACTTGCGGTAGGCCCGTTTGATCTCCTCCGGCGTGGCCTCGCGGCTGACGCCGAGGATCGCGTAGTAGTCGTTGGCCACTGCGGTGTCGTGTCCTTCGTCTCGTATGGGGGCGAGTGTCAGTTCTGCGCCAGCAGCTCGCCAACGTAGCGTGCCACGGCGCGTACGGCCGCGATCGTTCCGGGGTAGTCCATCCGGGTGGGGCCGAGCACCCCCAGGCCGCCGACGATCACGGAGCCGGGGCCATAACCGGTACTCACCACCGAGGTGGTGCGCAGGCCCTCGTACTCGTTCTCGTCACCGATCCGGATACGCAGAGTGGTGGGCGAGTCGACCTCGCCGATCAGCTTGAGCAGCACCACCTCCTCCTCCAGCGCCTCCAGCACGTGCCGGAAGGAACCGGGGAAGTCCAGCGCGGTGCCGCGGGCCAGGTTGGCGGTGCCGGCCAGGGACAACCGCTCCTCGCGCCGTTCGATCAATGTCTCCATCAGCACGCTGGACAGCGTTGCCATGGCCGGCCGCAGCTCCGGGCCGATCTCGTCGACCAGGGACTCCACCAGTACGGGGGTCTCGGACAGCCGTTGACCGACCAGCTTGTCGTTGATCTTGGAGCGTAGGTCGAGCACGTCGTCCTCGAGCAGCGGTCCGGGCAGGTCGACCACCCGCTGCTCGACCCGGCCGGTGTTGGTGATCATCACCAGCATCAACCGGCCGGCGCCCAGGGTGACCAGTTCCAGGTGCCGTACCGAACTGCGCGACAGGCTCGGGTACTGCACCACGGCCACCTGGCGGGTGAGCTGGGCCAGCAGCCGTACGGTCCGGTGCACGATGTCGTCGAGGTCCACCGCACCGGACAGCAGCCGCTGGATCGCCCGGCGCTCGGCCGGGGACAGTGGCTTGACGGTGGAGAGCCGGTCGACGAACAGCCGGTAACCCTTGTCGGTCGGTACCCGACCGGCACTGGTGTGCGGCTGGTGGATGTAACCCTCCTCCTCCAGCACCGCCATGTCGTTACGGACGGTCGCGGAGGAGACACGGAGCTGATGCCGGTCCACCAGGCTCTTGCTGCCCACCGGCTCGTGCGTGGCGATGTAGTCCTCGACGATCGCGCGCAGCACATCCAGTTTGCGCTCATCGAGACTCACACCCGGCCACCTTTCCCGACACCCCTGGCACTCCAGGACTCCGAGTGCCAGTCTACGTCCCCACGCACGGGTCCGCTGCTGACGCAGCGTCGCATTTCCGCCGCAATGCCACCTCTCTGTACGCCGCGCGCGGCGCCAGGTGTGGCCATGGTCATCCGTACGGCCAGATCCGGCTGGGAGGAGCGGCAGAGTTCGGGCTGTCGTGCGGCGTAACCGAGCACACAGCCCTACCGTGTCAACATGACGCAGCCACCGCCACCCGGTCCCGGACCGGATCCGGCACACCCCGGACCGGGCGGGAACCCGCCCGGCGGCTACCCACCGCCCGGAACCCCACCGCCCGGAACCCCACCGCAGGGCAACCCGCCGCCCGGCCAACAGCCGCAGTACGGGCAGCCACCGTACGGCCAGCAGCCACCACCCGGGTACGGCCCGCCGCAGCCGCACTTCCAGGGACCGCCACCGCCCGGGTACGCCAACTCCGACGAGAAGACGTGGGCTCTGCTCACCCACTTCCTGGCCGCCGCCGGCGTACTGTTCTCCGGGTTGTTCGGCTGGGTGATGCCGCTGATCACCTACCTGAGCAAGGGCAAGGAATCGCCGACCCTGCGGGCCCACGCGGTACAGGCACTCAACTTCAACATCCTCTGGGCGGGGATCGACCTGCTCGCCCTGGTTCTCGGATCCTGCCTGAACTTCACCATCGGCGTACCGTTCTTCCTCGGTCTGATCTACCTCGTTCCGTTGATCTTCAACATCATCGCCGGAATGAAGGCCAACGAGGGCACGGTGTACCGCTTCCCGATCAGCTATCCGTTCATCAAATAGCCGCGCCCAACAGATCGCGGACCACCCCATCGGCCAACAGCCGGCCACGCACCGTCAGTACGGCGTGGCCGGCGGCCAGCTCCGTCGGATCGAGCAGGCCGTCGTCCGCGGCCCGACCGGCAGCCGCACGACCGTCGGCGGCCAGTACCGCCAGCGGCAGTCCGGTCACCAGGCGGGTGCGCAGCAGCACATCCTCGGTGAAGCGCTCGGCACCGGTCAGGATCTCCCGGCCCTGCCCGGGTGAGCCGACCGCGAGCCGCTCGGCGTACCGGCTCGGATGGCGTACGTTCCACCACCGCACCCCGCCGACATGGCTGTGCGCACCGGGCCCGAACCCCCACCAGTCGCCGCCGGTCCAGTAGAGCAGGTTGTGCCGGCACCGGGCCGCCACGTCGGTCGCCCAGTTGGATACCTCGTACCAGGACATGCCGGCCGCGGACAGCAGTTCCTCGGCGACCAGGTACCGGTCCGCGGCGACGTCCTCGGACGGGGCCGCCAGCTCACCGCGTCGGATCCGGCCGGCCAGCCGGGTGCCGTCCTCGACGATCAACGAGTACGCCGACACGTGGTCCACCACACCGTCGGCGACCGCGCCGAGCACCGAGGACACGCTGGCCCGCCAGTCCTCGGCCCGCTCACCCGGCGTGCCGTAGATCAGGTCCAGGTTGACGTGCTCGAAACCGGCCGCCGCAGCCTCCCGGGCCGCCTCCACCGCCCGACCGGGCGTGTGCCGGCGGTCCAGTACGGCGAGCACATGGGACGCGGCCGACTGCATGCCCAGGGAGATCCGGGTGAATCCGGCCCGGCGCAGAGCCGTCAACGATGCCGGTGTCACCGACTCCGGGTTGGCCTCTGTGGTGATCTCCGCATCCGGGGCCAACCCGAACGTCTCATCGACGCCGGCCAGGATCCGTGCCAGGTCGGACGACGCCAGCAGGGTGGGGGTCCCGCCACCGAAGAACACCGTCCGGACCGGTGGCGCGGCCCCGCCCAGCACCCGACGGGCCAGCGCCAGCTCGGCCAGCACCAGGTCGGCGTACGACTCCCGGCGCACCCCGCCGGCCAGCTCCGCGGCCGTGTAGGTGTTGAAGTCGCAGTAGCCGCACCGGCTGGCACAGAACGGTACGTGCACGTACACACCGAAGTCGCGCTCGCCGAGACCGGCCAGCGCGGCTTGCGGCAACGCGCCGTCCGCCGGCACGGCTTCCCCATCGGGCAGAGTTCCAGGCACCCGCCCAGTCTCCCCCGCCCCCGGTCGCGTCCCGGCCACGCACCCCCGCGCCGTACCCCGTACGTGGCCTGTACCACTCTCCAGTCCCATCGGAACGCTCTAGTCTGGCGCGGTGACCGAGACTGCCGATGCCGACCGGACCTCCGATACCGCCCGACCGCTCATCCGGTACGCGGTACAGACCGGTGTGGCAACCCTCACGCTGGACAGTGACGCGAATCGCAATGCGTTGTCCAGCAGGCTGATCACCGAACTGCTGGCTGCCCTGCGTGCCGCGGTCGACGACCCGGCCGTACGGGTCGTACTGCTCGACCACGTCGGCCGGGTGTTCTGCTCCGGCGCCGACCTGGCCGAGACCGCCGCCGCCCGGGCCAGCGGCCAGGTACCTGCCGGTGCGATGCCGGAACTGCTCGCGGCGATCTGGGACTGCCCCAAGCCCGTCGTCGCGCGGGTCGGCGGGCCGGCCCGGGCCGGTGGGCTGGGGCTGATCGCCGCATGCGACCTGGTGGTCGCCGACGAGGCGGCGACCTTCGCGTTCACCGAGGTCAGACTGGGTGTGATCCCGGCTGTGATCTCCGCTCCGGTGCTGCACCGACTACCCGACCGGGCCGCCACCGAGCTGTTCCTGACCGGCGAGGTGTTCGACGGCCGGCGGGCCGCCGAGCTGGGGCTGATCACTGCGGCGGTCCCGACGGCCGAGCTGACCGGCACCGTACGGCGCTACCTGGACAGCCTGCTGCGTGGCGCGCCGAACGCCCTCGCCGGGGCCAAGCAGCTGCTGCACCGCACGCCGCGCACCCCCATCCGGGCCGATCTGGATGAGCTCGCGGAGCTGTCGGTGAGTTACTTCCAGTCGGCCGAAGGACGCGAGGGGGTCGCCGCGTTCCGGGAGAAACGGCGCCCGTCCTGGGTGCCGGACGGCACCGACGGCACGGACACCCGCAAGGACTGATTTGGCACCGCTGGTGCGAACCTGCGACATTGGGAGGTGCCGGCAGGCATCGTCGACAGTGACGGTTCCGGCCTGCCGGATTCCACCCACTGATGCACCACCACCGGGGTGCTGTGTCATCCCGTGAGGTCTGAAGGAGGCCCTGTGCGAGGTCGAGTGGTGCTGGTCGCCACACTCGCCGCGACACTGTCGACAGCCGGATGCGGCGTCGGTAAGACGTTCAAGCCCGAGCTGTTGTCCTCCTGCCAGGTCAGATCCGACGGCAACAACGTGTCGCTGAACGTGGACCAGATGGCAAACGCCGCGACCATCTCCGCAGTCGGGGTCCGACGCCGACTGCCCGACCGGGCGGTGGTGGTGGCTCTGGCCACCGCGCTGCAGGAGTCGAAGCTGGAGAACCTGTCCAGCGGCGACCGGGACTCGGTCGGGCTGTTCCAGCAGCGCCCCAGTCAGGGCTGGGGCACACCGGAACAGCTCAGCGATCCCCGGTTCGCGGCCGGCACCTTCTACGACCATCTGCTCCAGGTCGACGGCTGGACCGACATGCGGGTCACCGATGCCGCGCAGGCCGTACAGCGCAGCGCCCACCCGGAGGAGTACCAGAAGTGGTCGGTCGAGGCCGACACGCTCGCCGGCGCCCTGGTCGGCGCCGAGGGTGGCGCGTTGTCCTGCAGCCTGCACGACGATCCGGCCAAGCGCGGTACGGCCGCCCGTGACGCGCTGTCCGCCGGGCTGAAGCGGGACTGGGGCAGTGCGCTGCAACCGGTGAACACCAGCGGCACCGGGCTGCGGCTGTCGGTGGACCAGCAACGTACCGGGTGGCAGTTCGCGCACTGGATGGTCGCGTACGCGGCGCAGGACGGCGTGCAGCGGGTCCGGTACGGCTCCCGGGAGTGGACCGCCGAGTCGGGCGGCTGGCACACCGTGAAGTCGGGGCAGGCGGCCAGCGACACCCCCGCACCGGTCGAGGCGGCCGTCTACGCGGCCAAGAAGAAGTCCTGACCCACGTCGGTCACGGCCCCCGCGGTCCGGTGCCTGTCCGTGTCATGCATCACGTCGGCCGTACCGCCCGGCGCGACCGACGTGGCTACTGCACCGACAGGTGTACGTGATTGGTGTGCTCCGCCGACGGGGAACCGCTGCCGTTGTACGCCTGCCAACCGGCGCCCGGCAGCCAGATCTGCCGGAAGAAGATCACGTACAGCACGGCGAGCCGGTCGGCGTTGGCGATGAACCAAGCGGCCAGGTTGTTGCCGTACGTCCTCGCCTCACCGCTCGCCTCACCTCCGAAGCCGTCGGCGGTGACGGAGAAGTCGCAGGCCCGGCCACGCGGATGCTCGCCGCCGTCCTCCTGGGAGCGGTAGCAGGAGGTGAACCGGGTGTACCCGGCCTTGCGGGCCTCCTGGTAGGCGTGCAGGGTGCGCGGGGTCAGGCAACCCGATGTGGTCGGGTCGTCCACCGAGCAGGACTCGCTGGGCCAGCTGCCGTCGGGATTGCGTGGCGCCGGCTCGGCCGACGCGCTGCCACCGCTGTAGCCGCTGCCCGGACCACCGCTGACCGCATCCACCGCCTTCTGCGCCTCACCCTTGCGCTTCTTCAGCAACGCCACCTGCTTCTTCTGCCGACCCGCGGTCTCGGTCAGGGAACGCCGCTTGGCGTCCTGTGACCGCCGCTCGGCGCGCAGCCGACCCATCCGCTGGGCGTCCTGACTGCCCAGGTAGGTGAGCGTGTCAGCCATGGCGAGGAAGTCGCCCGGCGAACTGCTGGTGAACGAGATGGTCAGCAGGGAGGTGCCGCCGGTGCGGTACTTCGCCGCCGCGATGTGACCGATGTCCCTGCTCAGGGCGTCGATCCTGCGTTGCCCCTCAGCCAGCTGCCGGGCCAGTTGCTTCTGCTGGCGGGCGGTGGCGTCCAGCTTGGCCTTGGCGTCGTTGTAGTTGCGCGCAGCGGTCTCCAGCTTCTTCCAGACCGAGGGCGAGCCGCCCTCGCTGCCGGGGTCGGCTCCGGCGGGACCACTGGGCAGCAGCGTCGCCAACACCGTGACGACCAGCAGGAGCGGTGCGGTGCGGCGGATGCGGGCGAGCGCGGGGGGCATGGGCCGTCCTTCGTCTGTCGGCCAGGGAACCCACAGGGTACCGGGATCCGCCGCGCCGCCAAGCCCTCGCGGACCGGCTACTTCTTACCCTTCTGCTCGCCGTCGCTGTCGGAGGACAGGGCCGCGATGAACGCCTCCTGCGGTACCTCGACCCGACCGACCATCTTCATCCGCTTCTTGCCCTCCTTCTGCTTCTCCAGCAGCTTGCGCTTACGGGTGATGTCACCGCCGTAGCACTTGGCGAGCACGTCCTTGCGGATCGCCCGGATGTTCTCCCGGGCGATGATCTTCGTACCGATCGCGGCCTGGATCGGCACCTCGAACTGCTGCCGGGGGATCAACGAGCGCAACTTGCTGGTCAGGTGCACGCCGTAGGCGTACGCCTTGTCCTTGTGCACGATCGCGGAGAACGCGTCCACGGCCTCCCCGTGCAGCAGGATGTCCACCTTCACCAGGTCGGCGGCCAACTCGCCGCTGGGCTCGTAGTCCAGCGAGGCGTACCCGCGGGTCTTGGACTTCAACTGGTCGAAGAAGTCGAAGATGATCTCGGCCAGCGGCAGCATGTAGCGCAGTTCCACCCGGTCCGCGGACAGGTAGTCCATGCCCTTCAACTGCCCGCGCCGGCCCTGGCAGAGCTCCATCACTGCGCCGACGAAGTCGTTGGGGGTCAGTACGGTGGCCCGCACCATCGGCTCGTGTACCGCGGCGACCTTGCCGTCCGGGAACTCGCTCGGGTTGGTGACCTGATGCTCCGAACCGTCCTCCAGATCGACCCGGTACACCACGTTGGGTGCGGTGGAGATGAGGTCCAGGTTGAACTCGCGTTCCAGCCGCTCCCGAATGATCTCCAGGTGCAGCAGGCCGAGGAACCCGCAACGGAACCCGAAGCCCAGCGCAGCCGAGGTCTCCGGCTCGTACACCAGCGCCGCGTCGTTGAGTTTCAGCTTGTCCAGCGCGTCGCGCAGGGCCGGGTAGTCCGAGCCGTCGATCGGGTAGAGCCCCGAGTAGACCATCGGCCTCGGATCGGAATAGCCACCCAGCGGTTCGGTGGCCTGCCGGGACAGCGCCGTGACGGTGTCGCCGACCTTCGACTGCCGGACGTCCTTCACACCGGTGATCAGGTAACCGACCTCACCGACGCCGAGCGCGGGTGACTTCTTCGGTTCCGGCGAGATCACCCCGAGTTCCAGCAGTTCGTGGGTGGCGCCGGTGGACATCATGGTCAGCCGGTCGCGGGACTCGATCCGACCGTCCATCATCCGTACGTAGGTGACCACGCCACGGTAGATGTCGTACACCGAGTCGAAGATCAGCGCCCGGGGCGGCGCGTCCGGGTCTCCGGTGGGCGGGGTGAACTGCCGGACGATCTCGTCGAGCAGGTGCTGGACGCCGTCGCCGGTCTTGCCGGACACCCGCAGGCAGTCGTCGGGTTCGCAGCCGATCAGGTGCGCGAGCTCCTCGGCGTACTTCTCCGGCTGCGCGGCCGGCAGGTCGATCTTGTTCAGCACCGGGATGATGCGCAGGTCGTTCTCCAGGGCCAGGTACAGATTGGCCAGGGTCTGTGCCTCGATCCCCTGCGCGGCGTCCACCAGCAGCACCGCACCCTCACAGGCCGCGAGGCTGCGGGACACCTCGTAGGTGAAGTCCACGTGTCCGGGCGTGTCGATCATGTTCAGCACGTACGACGCGCCGGCCAGCTCACCCTCGGCCACGGTCCATGGCAGCCGGACCGCCTGGCTCTTGATCGTGATGCCGCGTTCCCGCTCGATGTCCATCCGGTCGAGGTACTGCGCGCGCATCTGCCGCGCGTCGACGACACCGGTCAGCTGCAACATCCGGTCGGCCAGGGTGGATTTGCCGTGGTCGATGTGCGCGATGATGCAGAAGTTGCGGATCCGCTGCGGATCGGTGTTACCGGGGTCGAGCTTGGCGGGCACGCGGGGTCCGATCTCTCGGGGCTGGTCTCGTCAGCGTCGTCGTCTCGTCGGCGTCATTCTGCGGTGGGCGCCTGTTTGTGCCTGATCGGCGCTGGACGACACCGCCCGGCGTGGTGTGCCGGTCAGTGTCCATGCTCCCATGCCGCCGTACGAACCTCGCCAGCATGGCGGCCACCGGGGGACGCAGGTCGCATCCACCTGCCGGGTCGCATCGGGTGGGTACCGTGCCGGGGCGTGGATCTCGACGCGGCAGTCCGGTATGTCCGCACCCATGGCAACGCGGTACACATCGCCAGAATGGCCAGGTTGTCGACCGGTGCGGTGCCCGACGCCGAACTGGTCGGACGCCTCACCGACGGCGTCCATGATGACGGCGGCTGGCCGGCGTACTGGTCGAACGGCACACCCAGTGTCGAAGCGACCTGCGTACGGCTACGTGAGCTCGACGGGCTCGGCCTGCTCGGCACCGCTGCGGCCCGACGCGCGGTCCGTTGGCTGGTCAGCGTCCAGCAACCGGACGGCGGTTGGCATGAGGACCCTCGACTGGCCGGCACAGCACCGTCCTGGGTACGACCCGGTGATCCGGCGGCCGGCTGGTACCTGACCGCCAGCGCCGCGCTCTGCGTGGTCCGCGCCGGCAGTGGCGCCACCCCGCCCGATACCGCGGTACGCGCCGCCGGCCGGCTGGCCGGGGAGGTGTCGGAGGCCGGCACCCTGCCGTCGTTCCCGGCCACCCACTGGCTGACCGCCGCACTGTGCTGGACGCTCGGCGACCAGGACACGGCGGAACGGCTGATGGACCGGTTCCGCTGGCCGGACTACCCGCTGACGGTGGCGGACTGGTCCTGGTACGCCGTCACACTGGCGGGTGCCGGGATCCCCGCCGAGCATCCGGCGTTACGGGTCGGGCTCGATGCGTTGACCGACACGCAGAGCCCGGACGGATCCTGGCCCGGTGCGGACTACCGGGGACCGGATGTCGGGGTGACTCTCGACGCGCTCGCTGCGGAGCTGACCGCTTCCGGGCTGGCGGATTCCGAGCTGACCGGTCCCGGGACAGCGGATTCGGAGCTGACCGCTTCCGAGTTGGCGGGTTCCGAGCTGACCGATCCCGGAGCAGCGGGTGCGGCCAGCACCGGGCCGGTCGATCCGGGGCCGGCGGGCACCGAGCCCCCCGGCTAAACGGTCGTTGACAGCCGGTGAGCGGTGGCCGTTTTGCTCCGCTGCCGCGCCGGCTGATAGCCTGGCACCTCGCGCGTGCTGTCGCGAGAGTGACTCATGCACGGCATTCGATTGTCGAAACCTTCTGACGAAGGCTCGGCAGTTCACCGAACCGAACTCGACCAGACTGAGGCTGTCGCGTGGCGAACATCAAGTCCCAGATCAAGCGCAACCGGCAGAACGAGAAGCGCCGCCTGCGCAACAAGGCGGTCAAGTCTTCTCTGAAGACGGCCGTTCGCTCCTTCCGTGAGGCCGCCGAGTCCGGCGACGCGGAGAAGGCTGGCGCTGCGCTGCGCGAGGCCTCCCGCAAGCTGGACAAGGCGGCCAGTAAGGGCGTCATCCACAAGAATCAGGCGGCGAACCGCAAGTCGGCCATCGCCAAGCGGTTCCAGGAGGTCGCCGCCTCCTGAGGCGGCGCTCGCCCGAGATGTTCCGGGGCGGGGTGGTCGGTGACGACCTCCCCGCTCTTGTTCTGCCCACCCTTGTTCTGCCCACCCGGCGCCGTTCGCTGACCCGTGTGCCACTCGGGTCGCGCCGTACGGGTCTCACTGCCCCATTGCGCTGCCCGTCGGTGGCCGTTCGCTGGCCGCCGTCCGCCGCGATGGGTGATCAGTCCGCGAGATCACGTTCCGCGACGACCTTGTCGATCCGGACCCGGACCAGCAGTTCGCCGGCCACGCCGTTGCGCCGTCCGAACTCCTCGGCCCGCGCGGCTCCCATGTACCGGCCACCGATCCGGGTTGCCCAGGCGTGCAGCTCCACCGGATCCTCGATCAACCGGGCCACCCCCTCCAGCAGCACGTACGAGTACGGGGGCAACTGATCGTCGATCGCCACGGCGACCCGGCCATCCCGCGCCAGGGTCCGTGCCTTCACCGAGTCGTGCCAGGTGGTGAAGACCAGTTCCGCTCCATCGAGCACGAACCAGACGGGTGTGACGTGCGGTCTGCCGTCCCGACGGACTGTAGCGACCTTGCCGGTACGGGTACCGGCGAGCACGAACGTCCGCCATTCATCCTCGGTCATCGCTGGCATACAGGGGTTTCCTCCCAGGGTTCCGCCCGGCCGGCTGGCGGTGGCGTCAGTTCTCGGCGCGGCTGGTACGGCGGGCGCCGACCACCGCGAGTACTGCCCGTTCCAGGGCGTAGGCGCGGTCGTCCGCACCGCCCTTGACCTCGGCGTTGACCACTGCGGCCGCATGCATCGCGGCGGCCAGGCCCTCCGGCGACCAGCCGCGGGCCACCCGCTGGGCCCGTTCGATCTTCCAGGCCGGCATGCCCAGCTTGCCGGCCAGTTGGTACGCATTGCCACGGACGCCGGCGACCCGGGCAGCGCTTCGTACCCCGTCGGCGAGCGCGTCGGCGATGGGCACCGGGTCCACCCCGATATGCAGTGCCCACCGCAACGCCTCCAACGCCCCGGCCGCGTCACCGAGCATCGCCGCGTCGGCCACCGTGAAGCCGCTCACCTCCGCCCTGCCCTGGTAGTAGCGGTTGACCAGCTCGACGGTCAGATCGCCGCCGGTGTCGGCGACCAACTGCGCGCAGGCCGAGGCCAGTTCCCGTAGGTCGTTGCCGATCGCGGCGATCAGCGCGTCGGCCGCATGCTCCGGGCAGCGTCCGCCGAGCGTCCGTACCTCGTCGCGGACGAAGGCCGTCCGTTCCCGAGGCCGGGTGATCCGGGCGGCCCGAACCACGTCGACTCCCGCCTTCTGCAACCCGTCGGCGATGGCCTTGCCCTTGTTTCCGCCGGCGTGCGTCATCACCAGGCAGACATCCTCGACGGGCTGGCGTGCGTAGTCGAGCAGCACCGGCGCCAGGTCCTTCTTGGCATCCTGCGCATTGCGTACGATCACCACACGGCGGCCACCGAACAGCGACGGGCTGGTCATGGTGGCCAGTTCGCCGGCGGTCAGGGAGGCGGCCTCGCACTCCCGGACCTCGGCGTCGGGCTCCGACTGCCGGACGGCGGTTGCCACCGCAGTCACGGCGCGGGCGACGAGGAGTTCCTCATCGCCAAGGACCAGTCGGACCAGCGGCACTGTGGCAGTCACCGTCTCATCCTGGCACGCCCCGCCGAGGGCCGGTGCGGCACCGGACGAACCGAGGTCAGGGCGGCACCCGGTCGGGGCCGAGTCCGTGTCTGACCACCGACAGTTGCCCGTGGTCGGCCACCACGGCGATGTCACCGTCCCGGTCGGTACGCAGCACCTGCGCGCCGGAACGTTCCAGACGGGTCAGCAGCCTGTCGTTGGGTTGGCCGTAGTCGTTGTCGGCGCCCACCGACACGACCGCCACCCTGGGCGCCACGGCGGTGAAGAACCCGGCATCCTGGTGCGCGCTGCCGTGGTGCGGAACCTTCAGTACGTCGCTGCGCAGTGCGGCGCCGCCACGACGCAGCGCGGCCTCCTCCTCCGGGCCGGCGTCCCCGGTCAGCAGGACCGAACGGCCTTCCGTGGTGACCCGCAGTACGACACAGTTGTTGTTGGTGTCCGATTCGGTACCGGTCATCACCTGTGCGGTGCCGAGCACGGTGAGCTGGAGCGCTCCGGCGTGATAGGTCCAGCCGGGCACTGCGCCGAAGGGGCGCAGGCGGTGCGCCCGCGCCGCACGCAGCACCCGGTCCCGGCCGCCGGAGGTGCCCCGGTAACGCGATACGGCCACCGCGCCGACCTGCCGGCCGGCGAAGACACCGTCCACTCCGCCGACGTGGTCCGCGTCGTCGTGGGTGAACACCAGCAGCGGCACCGATCTGACCGCGAGCTGGCGCAGGCAGCGGTCGATCGCGGTCGGTTCCGGGCCGGCATCGATGACGATCGCCTGGCCGGGCCCGACCCGCAGCGCGAGGCCGTCTCCCTGACCGACGTCACAGGCGACGAAGAACCATCCGGTCGGCGGCCAGCCACCGGCCAGCCAGCGGACCGGCACCGCGCCGAGCGCGACGGCCAGCGTGAGTACCAGGACCACCCGCCGGGCCGTCCGGTGCCCGGCCGCCACCAACAACCCGAGCAGCAGCGCGGCCAGCAGCAGACCACCGGCCACGCCACCGGGCCAGGGCACTACCGCCGCCGGTATCCGGGCCGCGGTGTGGGCCACCAGTACCAGCCAGCGGCACGGCCACGCGGCCAGCCAGGCCAACAGGTGCGCGCCGGTCGGGGTGAGCGGTGAGAGCATCGCCGCGAGCACCCCGAGTACCGTGGCCGGCGCGACCGCCGGCTCGGCCAGCACGTTGGCAGGTACCGCGGCGAGGCCGACCGTGCCGCTGTAGCCGGCGATCACCGGCGAGCACGCCACATGCGCGGCGAGCGAGATCGCCACGACCTCGGCGATACCGCGCGGTACCCGGCGTCGCCGCAGCGCGTCCCGCCACGCCGGGGCGAACAGCAGCAGCCCGAGGGTCGCCAGTACGGACAGCGCGAACCCCAACTGTGCGGCCAACTGCGGATCGACCAGCAACAGCAGATAGGTGGTCGCCGCGATGGCGGGGACGCTGGCCCGCGGCCGGTGCAGGGCCAGTGCCGCCAGCCCGAGTCCACCCATCAGTGCCGCGCGCAGCACGCTCGGGTCGGGGCGTACCAGGATCACGAACCCGACGGTGCCGACCAGGCCAGCGACGGCGGCTGCCCGTGGCCCCGCCCGCCCCCATCGGGCCAGCAGCAGGACGAACCCGAGTACCACCGCGAGATTGGAACCGCTGACCGCGGTCAGGTGGGTCATGCCGGCGGCGGTGAAGTCCCGGACGATCGCCGGGTCGAGATTGCTGGTGTCACCGTCCACCAGGCCGGGCAGCAGACCACCAGGTTGCGGGGGCAGACCTCGGCATGCGTCACGCAGTCCGGCGCGGAGCCGGCCGGCGACCCGCTGGTACCAGGGTGGGCGACCGGTCAGCTGGGGTGGTGCGCGTACCGAAAGCACCGCTGCGGTGAGATCCGCCCGGTCCGGCCGGCCCAGCCGTCCGGTCACGGCCACCTGCTGCCCGGGCAGCAGGGACCGCCACCGGTCACCGTTGCCGAACACCAGAACGGGAGCGTGCACCCGGATCGACCCGGACCGCGCCGCCGGTACGTCGTAGCGCCGGAGGGTCGCCTGCACCAACCATGTCGGTGGACCGAACGCGAAGTGCCGGATCGCTCGTGGATCGCGGTCCACGGTCAGCTCGGCCCGTACCACCGCCGCCCGGGCGGCGAGCGCGGCCAGTTGACCGTGGTCGCGCTGCTGGGTACGCGCCGCGGTGGCGACCGCGCCGCTGCCCACACCCAGCAGCACCGGCAGCAGGATGCGTACCAGCAGACCAAGTGTCCGGTAGTGGGCGGCCGACATCCGACGCTGCGCCGGATCGCCCCGCCCGGTCACCAGATGACCGGCGGCCAGCAGCAGGCCGACGACGAGGGCGGCACCAGCGAGCAGCATCGCCGACTCCGGCCGCAGGCCGATGGCGGCCAGCACGGCGAGCCAGGATCCCACCGCCAGCCCGGCCAACCGGAAATCGGCTCCGGAGGCCGGGATCCGCTCCTTCGACGAACCATCGGCAGGCGCGTCGGCCCGGTGCAACACCGCGCGGCGCGCCGGGACGTTCATACCGTCACCAGGTCCTTCAGCTCACCGAAACGCGCGTCACCGATCCCGCTGACCTGTTTGAGCTCATCGACCGAACGGAAGCCGCCGTGCTCGGTGCGGTAGGTCATGATGCGCTGCGCGAGGGCCGGACCGATGCCGGGCAACCGGTCGAGGTCTGCGACGGTCGCGGTGTTCAGGTTGATCCGGGCACCGGGAGCGGCCGCCCCACCCGGACCACCGGGTACGCCACCGGCGTCGGCGGCGCCCGGCGGTGCGGTCACCCCGACGAGGATCTGTTCGCCGTCCACCACCTTGCGGGCGAGATTGATCAGACCGATGTCCACGCCCGGCAGCGGGCCACCGGCCGCGGCGATCGCGTCCGCGACCCGGGCGCCTGCCGGCAGTTGGACCAGGCCGGGATGCCGTACCTTGCCGGCGACCGCGACCACCGGTCCGGCGCTATGGGACGGCGTGGTGCCCGCGGGTGCACCGGAGGACCCGGAGCCAGCAGAACCTGAACCGGGGGAATCGACGCCGGAGTGCGCGGCGGCCGCGGGCGGCCGGGGTGCCGCGACCGGTTCGCTGACCGGTCGCAACCACCAGGCGACGGCCCCTGCCCCGAGAACAGCGAGCAGCGCGACCACCAGCAGCGCCCGTAACCCGCGCCGGCCGGGGTCGAGCAGCGCCGCGCGCACCCCGAGCAGCCGTGCCGCGTGCGTGCGCCACCCGTCGCGTCCGGTACCGGAGCCGCCCGCGCCAAAGCACCCCGCGCCGTCGGGCTGCTCAGAATTCCGGACAGGCTCAGGGTTCTGGACAGGCTCAGGGTCCTGGACGAACTCAGGGTTCTCGACAAACTCAGGGTTCTCGACAAACTCAGGGTCCTGGACAGGCTCAGGGTCCTGGACGAACTCAATGCCCAGAGACCCCTGCTCCGAGCCGGCCGTACCGACATCCCGCTCCCCAGACGCGGCCGTGCCGGGCCGACGGCCGGCGGGCAGGGTCTGCTGAAGTCGACGGTGAGGGATGCCGGGCACGGACCGATCGCGACGGGAGAACAACACGCGGCGACCCTAGGTCGGCGTTCCCGTGCGTCACCACCGACCGGAGCCACCCTGTGGACGACCGCGGACGTGACTGTGGAAAACCCGGTCGATCCGCGCCGGATGTGCTATGCGGCAACCCCGGGAGGGGCCCCGGACCTGGCCACAACGGACCCGGTCGACGCCCCTCCCGGTGCACCATGTTGGCGTATCAGGGACATGCGCGGCGCTGATCCCGATGGATCAGCTGGCGGCCTTGGCCGACACCACCTTCAGGATCTTGCCCTGCATGCAGTGGCTCATCAGGCCCTTCTGCTGGTAGCCGCGCACCACCACGTCAGCATCGGGGCGCAGTACCTGCCGTGTCTGGGCGCTCGTGCCGACCAGTTCGAAGTTCCCCTGCGAGGTGCGCAGGATCAGGCAGCCCGGCTCCACGCCCTTGGTCATCGTGCCGCGGTGGGTCTCCAGATCGGTGGCCGGCGGTCGGGGCTCCCCCGGGGCGATCCCGGGCGCCGACCGGGACGGGCCCTGTCTACCCGGCGACTTCGACGATGTGGGCGATCCGGATCCGGACGGGCTCGCCGTCGCTGACGGCCCGGCCGAACCCGGCGCTGAGGAACCCTGGTCCGAATTCGACTTGCAGCCCGCCAGCAGCCCGGTGCCCAGGGCGGCGACCAGCAGGATACCGCCGATCGCCCGGGTGCCCGAACGTCGACCGCACTCCCCGCCCGCCAGGGCACCGCGACGCTTGGCGAGCACTGTGGTCAGCGGTCCGTACCGTTGCCTCGCGTCAACACTCATGGTCCTTGGACGCCACACAGCACCGGACGGTTCCATCGCGCCGCCGCAGCGGATCAGAAGGCGTCCGGATTGGCCCCGGAAGTGATGGTGTCGGTGCTGGTAGAGGGCGGAGCACCGACGTTGTAGCCGTGCAGCCGCCAACCCGCGCCGCGACGCCGTAGCTCGATCCAGTGACAGTTGTCCAGTCCGGCAAGGGTGGCCCAGGCCTCGTCCGGCCAGCCGAGCAGCGCACCGCAACCGCGCTTGGCGGAGCCACCGTGCGTGACGACCAGTACGGTGCCGTCCGGCGCCCGGTCCGCTGCCGCGCTGAGCGCCTCGACCATCCGCTTCCCGACGTCGATCTGGTCCTCGACGCCGTCAACGGGTACCGACAGGCCGGCCCGCCAGCGCTTGTTCTCCTCGGGGAACCGGGCCGCGATGTCATCGTCGGTCAGCCCCTCCCAGCTGCCGTACGCGCGCTCACGCAGCAACGGGTCGGTGACGACCGGCAGTCCGGTGACGTCCGCGATCGCACCGGCGGTCTGCCGTGCGCGTCGGAGGTCGCTGGAGACCAGTACGTCCGGCTGCTCGGCGGCGAGCCGCAGCGCGGCACGTCCGGCCTCGGCAAGGCCGACCTCGTCGAGCCCCACGTCGCTGTGGCCCTGCACCCGCCGGGCGGCGTTCCAACTGGTCCGACCGTGCCGGCAGATCAGCAGCCGGGTCACCCTTGTTCCCGTCGGGCGTTGCCGACGGCGCTGGGCTCGGCCGGATCGGTGAACGGGATCACCGGGCAGTCCCGCCAGAGCCGTTCCAGCTCGTAGAACGACCGCTCCTCGTTGTGCTGCACGTGCACGATCACGTCGGCGTAGTCCAGCAGCACCCACCGGCCGTCCCGCTGGCCCTCCCGACGGATCGGCTTCTCCGACTCGCCGAGCAGGCGTTCCTCGACCGAGTCGACGATGGCCCGGACCTGGCGCTCGTTGGATGCGGAGGCCAGCACGAACACATCCGTGATGACCAACTGCTCGCTGACGTCGATCAGGACGATGTTCTCGGCCTTCCGGTCCGCTGCGGCGGCAGCGGCGGCGAGTGCTAGCTCACGGGCGTGTTCGGTAGCGGGCACGGGTTCCCTTCCGGTGGTGGTGTACAGCTCCCAGGTTCTCACACCGTCCGTACAGCTAACGACCCTCGCCCGTGGACTCCGGCATTCTTCGCGACCTGGTCGCAGCGAGGATGACCAGGGCGCACAGCGCGGCGATGACCAGCAGTACGGTGGCCAGGCCGAGCGTCGGGGTCAACAGCGGTACGACCAGAGTGGCGACCGTGGCGCCGAGGAGGGCCGCCGGCGGAATGGTGGCCTCCATCACGACGGGCGCGTGCACCACCCAGAGCAGTACGAGGAACACGCTGACCGGGACCGCGACGGCGAACCCGGCGGCGGTCGGCGAGGCCCCCACGGGGTGCCCGGCCCGCTGCACCGCGACCTCGAGCCCGGCGCCGAGCGCCGCGAGGGCAGCGAAGATGCCGTAGTGGCCGTAACCCCAGAAGAACGCACGGCCACGGTGGTAGGCCAGACCCGCGCCGCTGGGTTCGAGGGAGTACAGCCACCACAGCGCGAAGAGCAGCAGCAGGCCGGCGGTCCCGATGAGTACCAGTGACACGCTCAGCCCCGACTCCAGGGCGTGGGCGACACCGTTGGAGGCGGCCAGGACACTCTCGCCGAGCAGGATGATGGTGAACAGGCTGTAACGCTCGGCGATGTGATGCGGGTGCCAGTTGGTGCCCCGCCTGCGTTCCGCCCACACCGGGACGAGAAGTTCGCAGGCCACCAGTCCGACGAAGATCGCGAGCAGTGCACCGGCGGAGAGCTCGACGTGTTCCGCGAGCGCCAGCCGGGCCAGCCAGCCGAGTTGGACGACGGTGATCCCCGCGGCGTAACGGCGCGCGGTACCGCGACCCTCGACGTCACCCCGCGCCGCCCGCAACCACTGGGCGACCAGACCGATCCGCATGATGAGGTACCCGAACGTCACCGCACGCAGGTTCCCGTGTCCGGCTGCGGCCGGCACACCCGCCGCGAGGACGAGCACCCCGGCCATCTGGACCAGGGTCGTCAGCCGGTACAGCACGTCGTCGGTGTCGTAGGACGAGGCGAACCAGGTGAAGTTCATCCAGGCCCACCAGATCGCGAAGAACACCTCGAGGAAAGGGACGACCCCCTGGATGGCATGCCCGGCGGCGAGAGTGTGCGCGAGCTGGGCGGTGATGCTCGCGACCGCGACCACGAAGGTGAGGTCGAACAGCAGTTCGAGCTGGCTCGACGCGCGGTGCGGCTCGTCGACCGGGCGTGCGGTCATCCGTACCCGGACCGGTGGGCCCGGCCGGGGCGTGGGTCGAGGATCGGCCACTGTGCTCTCCCAGATCTGCCGGGACCGGGGACCGGGACGCGGTCAGCCGTCCGCGGGCCGGTAGAGGTTGCGCTTGGCGATGTACTGCACGACGCCGTCGGGCACCAGGTACCAGACCGGCTTACCGGCTTCGACGCGCTGCCGGCAGTCGCTGGAGGAGATCGCCATGGCGGGTACCTCGACCAGCCGGGCGGTATCGCGGGGCAGGTGCGCGGCGGACAGCTCGTACCCGGGTCGGGTGACCGCGACGAAGTGCGCGAGGTCGAAGACCTGCTGGGCGTCCTTCCAGGACAGGATCGCGGCGAGCGCATCGGCACCGGTGATGAAGTAGAGCTCGACCCCCGCACCGTAGCTGGCACTCAGGTCCCGCAGGGTGTCCACGGTGTACGTGGGTCCGGGACGGTCGATGTCCACCCGGCTGACCGCGAACCGCGGGTTGGACGCGGTGGCGATCACGGTCATCAGGTACCGGTCCTCGGCCGGGCTGACCTTGCTGTGACCCTTCTGCCAGGGCTGACCGGTGGGTACGAACACCACCTCGTCGAGCGAGAACCGGTCCTGTACCTCGCTGGCCGCGACCAGGTGCCCGTGGTGGATCGGATCGAACGTGCCGCCCATGATCCCGATACGCCGGGGCGTCTCCTGCCGCATCCGGGCATCCTATGCGGCCGGAGACCTCGACAGGAGACGCCACGTCAGGCGAGGCCGGGCAGCGGCGCCTCGCCGGTCTCCCAGCGCAGCAGCCGTACCGCCTTGCCGACCTCGGTACGTGGCAGGCTGCCCGGTGCGCCGAGGCGTACCTCGCAGCGCAGCCCGAGCCGTTCCCGCAGCGCGGCGGTGAGCCGCTCGGTGACGGGCGCCGGGTCGATGTCGCCGGCGGTCTCGCTGCACACCACCAGCCGGGTCTGCGCCGTCCTGGCGTCCAGTACCAGCAGGTACGCCGGCGCCACTGCGGGGTCGGCGAGCAGTACGGCCTCGATCTCGCTCGGGTAGACGTTGACCCCGCGGACCACCAGCATGTCGTCCCGACGCCCCACGATGCGGCTCATCCGGATGCTGGTGCGCCCGTCCGGGCTGGGCTGACGGTCGAGTCTGGCGAGGTCGCCGGTGCGGTAGCGCAGCAGCGGCAGCGCCTGTTTGGTGAAGGTGGTGAAGGTCAGTTCGCCGAGGTCACCGTCGGGCACCGGTACGCCGGTCGCCGGGTCGAGCGCCTCCACGTAGAAGTGGTCGTCCTGGACGTGCAGCCAGCTGCCGGAGTCGAGGGTCTGGCAGGCCACTCCGGGGCCGATGACCTCAGAAAGTCCGTAGATGTCCAGGGCCCGGATGCCGAGCAGGTCCTGCACCTTGTCGCGCATCGGGTCGGTCCACGGTTCGGCTCCGTGTACGCCGACCCGCAGGCTGATCTGGTCGGGGTCGACGCCGGCGGCGGCGAACGCCTCACCGAGATGGACCGCGTACGACGGTGTGCAGGTGAGGATGTCGGGGGTGAGGTCGAGGATCAGGCGTACCTGACGCTGGGTCATCCCCGCCGAGACCGGCACGACGGTGGCGCCCAGTGCGCGGGCGCCGTGGTGCACGCCGAGGCCGCCGGTGAACAACCCGTAGCCGTAGGCGTTGTGGATGGTGGATTGCGGGGTGGCTCCGGCACCGGCCAGGCAGCGGGCCATCACGTGGCCCCACAACCGCAGGTCGGCCTCGGTGTAACCGACGATGGTGGGCCGCCCGGAGGTGCCGGACGAGCCGTGCACCCCGGCCAGTTCGGTCCGGTCCACGGCGAGCATCCCGAACGGGTAGTGCTGCCACAGGTCGTCCTTGCCGACGGTGGGCAGCCGTACGAGGTCGGTCAGCTCCAGTTCGGCACCGGAGTCGACGCCGGCGTCCCGTAGCCGGCCGGCCTGGAGCCCGTCGACGGCGAGCAGCCGGTCCACCAGGGCGCGGAGCCGGCGGGTCTGTACCCCGGTCCGGGCGTCCACCGACATGGTCTCGGCCGGATCGAAGATCATCGCGCCTCCTGACCGGCGGCGGCCCGTGCCCCGCGGCTGTCCTGGGTGGTTGCGTACTCCCGGGCGCGCAGCGCGGTACGCAGCTCGTCGCACTGCATCGTCACCGACCGGTGCACCGCCGGCGCCAGGCCGGGTGTGGCGAGCAACCGCTCGGAGTCCCGTACGGTGTCCGCCGCCACCGCGAACCGGGGGTAGCCGACAAGCGGCAGCAGCGCCGCCATCTCGGCGTCCCGGCCGTCGGCCGCGGCGACGATCTCGGCGGCGAAGCGTGGCACGTACGGTGCGGTCAGCTCGGCCTGCTCGGGTTGCCAGAAGCCCTGACCCAGCGCCTCCAGGTGCCGGTTGGTCAGCGACCGGTCGGTCATCATGGCCGTCCATGCCGCGTCCTTCGCGGTGGCGTCGGGCAGCGCGGCACGGCACTGCACCGCGTGTACGACGCCCTGCGCGGTGCCGTCGCGGGCAAGTTCGGTGTCGATCTGCGCGCTCCCGGCGGCGCCGAGTACGACCAACCGACGCAGGATCGACCAGCGCAGTTCGGCATCGATCGGCAGCCCGTCCGGCAGTCCGGCGTCGGCGAGCCAGTCGACCAGGGTGGGCACCGTCGCCGGTGTCGTGCACTCGATGACGCCCCGGGCGGCGGCGAGCTGGCGGCCGCTGCCGGGCCGGGCGGTGGCGAGGATGCCGCGGCACACCTGGGCGAGCCTGTCCAGGGCGTCGTCCCGCCGGTCGGACGGCAGGTACCGGTCGGCGACGAAGTCGCGCGCGTAGCGCAGCATCGTACGGACCACGCCCAGTTGTGGTTCGCTGCCCACTCCGGCCGCGACAAGGTCCACAAAGGACTGTGCGGACCATTCGCCGGCCTGGACCAGGTTCCAGCCGGCTCCCCACAGCAGTGCCCGGGCCAGCGGGTCGGTCGTGGCAGGCAACAGTTCGGGCAACCGGTCCAGTTCACCGGGCAGGAACCGTACGGTGGCGAAGCTGAGATCTCCGTCGTTGAGCAGCAGCAGGTCGGCGGCCGACGTACCGGTCAGTGCCGGCACCGGGGTGCTCCCGTGGTCCCGTTCCGGGTCGAGCGTGACGGTCACCTGCTGGGAGCGGATCAGCGCTCCGTCGTGCCAGCGGTACAGGCCCACGCCGACACGCTGCGGGCGCAGCGGTACGCCGTCCGGGGCGCCCTGGGTCACCGTGACCCCGGTGTAGCGACCGGCGGCGTCCAGCTGCGCGGTCGGTACGAGACTGTTCACCCCGGCGCGGCGCAACCACACGGTGGCCCAACCGGTCAAATCCTGCCCGCTGGCGGCGGACAGCGAGTCGAACAGGTCGGCGAGCGTGGCGTTGCCGTACGCGTGCCGTTCGAAGTGCGCCTGCAGCCCGGCCAGGAACTGCTCGTCGCCGAGCCAGGCCGCCAACTGGCGCAGCACCGAGGCGCCCTTCGGGTAGGAGATGGCGTCGAAGTTGAGCAGGGCGTGCGCGGTGTCCGGCACCATGTCGGGGGCCACCGGGTGCGTCCAACTGGACTGGTCGGCACGGTAGCCCTGCAGCTTGCGGCCACCGGCGAAGCCGGCCCAGGCATGCCGGAACCGGGTGGCCTCCGGCAGGATCCGGTACGCCAGGTAGGTGGCGAACGACTCGTTGAGCCACAGGTCGTCCCACCACCGCATGGTGACCAGGTCACCGAACCACATGTGCGCCATCTCGTGGGCCACGACCGCGGCCCGGGATTCCCGTTCGGCCTCGGTGACGGCCGAACGGAACAGCAGCTCGTCGCGGAAGGTCACGCACCCGGGATTCTCCATCGCACCGGCGTTGAACTCCGGTACGAACACCTGGTCGTAGCTGTCGCCGAACGGGTAACGGACCCCGAACATCGCATGGTAGGCGTCGAAGCACTGTCCGGTCACGGTGAACAGTTCGTCGGCGTCACCGTCCAGATGTTCGGCGAGGGAACGTCGGCAGTGCCAGCCGATCCGGATCCGGTCGTGCGTGCGGTACCGGGAATGGTACGGACCGGCACAGACCGTCATCATGTAGGTGGCGATCGGCCGGGTGGTGGGGAACTGCCAGCGCGTCGCGGGGACGCCCGCGTCGGCGATCTGCCCGGTGCGCGTACCGGCCTCGTGGGACAGCACCGTCCAGCCTTCCGGCGCGGTCACCGACAGCGTCAGCGGGGCCTTCAGGTCGGGCTGGTCGAAGCAGCAGAAGATGCGCTGCGCGTTGTCCAGGAAGCTCATCGCGTACAGGTAGGTCTCACCGTCGGCGGGGTCGACGAACCGGTGCAGGCCCTGACCGGTGTGCGAGTAGTTCAGCTCGGCGCGCACCACCAGTTCGTTGGTGGCGGCCAGGTCGGGCAGCGGCAGCCGGTTGTCCCGACACTCCAGCGGCAGCTCCCGACCGTTCAGGGTTGCCGAGCGGAGCCGGCCGACCAGTTCCGCGAAGCTGGTCGAACCTGGTAGCGCGCAGTCGAAACGGACCGTACTGACCGATTCGTACACCGCGTCCCCGCGGGTCAGGTCCAGGTCGACGGCGTAGGACCGGACGGTGAGCAGGCGCGCGCGGTCGACGGCTTCGTCGTGCGTGAGGCTGAGCATGTGCCCATCATGCTCGGCCGCACGAGCGCTGTCAGCGTCCCGGCACCAGCCGGTCCGCGCTGCTGTCAGTGATCGACCGGGACGGCGCGGGCCCGCAACGCGACGCGTACCTCATGGTCCTGGTCGGTGACGCCGCGTCGCAGGACCGGGTCGAGGTCCGGGGTTGCCAGCAGCCGTTCGGCCGCGGCGACCGTCTCCGGCCGTACCGCACAGGACGGGTACCCGGTCTGTGCGGTGATCATCACCATGACCGGGCTGCGCCAGCGCGTGACGGCCGGTACCTCGGCGAAGAAGCGGTCCACGTACCCGTCGGTCAGGTCGGCGTGCTCCGGGCGCCAGAAACCGGTCCCGTACGCCTCCAGGTGCCGGTTGGACAGCGTCCGGTCGGTCATCAGCGCCGTCCAGGCCGCGTCCTTCGCCGCGGCATCGGGCAGTGCGGCCCGGCACCGGACGGCGCCGATCTCGCCCGCCGCACTACGGTCCCGGGCCAGTTCCTGCTCGATCTCGGTACGCCCGGCCGCGCCGACCACCACCAGTCGCTCCAGCACGCTCCAGCGCAGATCGGAGTCCATCTGCACGCCGTCCGGTGTGGCCACGCCGGTCAACCAGTCGTCCAGCAGTGCCAGCTCCTCGTCGGTACCGGCGTAGGCCGCGATGCCGCGTACCGCGGCCAACCGTCGGCCCTGGTCGTCCCCGGCTCCGGCGAGCAACTGCCGGCAGAGAGTGGTGAGCTGATGCAGCACCGGACCGCGCCGGTCCGCCGGCAGATAGCGGTACGTGACGAAGCGCCGGACCAGGTGGAGCAGTTCCTCCAGAATCGCCAGTTCCGACTCCGCAGGAAGGGCCGCCACCAGCAGGTCCACGAACTTTTCGGGCGCCAGCTCACCCGACCGCAGCATGTCCCACACCGCCGACCACACCACGGTGCGCGACACCGGATCGGCCAGCGCGGGCAGCAGAGTGGGCAGCCGGTCCACCGCACCGGGCACGAACCGTACCCGGGCGAAGCTCAGGTCCCCGTCGTTGACCAGCAGCAGGTCCGTGACCGGCCGACCGACCAGTTCCGGTACCGGGGTACGGCCACCGTCGGTGATCGGGTCGCAGGCCACCTCGATGGTCTGCCGTACCAGTCCGGTGCCGGTCGCGGTGTAGCAGCCGACGGCGATGCGGTGCGGACGCAGGTACGGGTGGCGTTGCGGGGCACGCTGCTCGATGTGCACCGAGCGGTAGCGGCCCTCCTCGTCGGTGTCCACCACCGGGATGAGGGTGTTGACCTCGGGGCGACGCAGCCACAGGTCGGCCCAGTCGGTCAGGTCACGGCCGGCGGCCTTCGCCATCGTGCCGATCAGATCGGCCAGTGTGGCGTTGCGGTAGGCGAAGCGCTGGAAGTAGTCGCGCAGCCCGGCCAGGAACGTCCGGTCGCCGAGCAGGGTGGCGAGCTGCCGGATGACCGACGCGCCCTTCGGGTAGGAGATGCTGTCCACGTTGAGCATCCCGTGCGTGACGTCCGGTACGTCGGCCGGCGCCACCGGATGCGTGGAGGGCCCCTGATCGGCCTGGTAGCCGACGAGCTTACGGGTGACGTTGAAGGTGGCCCAGGCGTGCCGGAACCGGGTGGCCTCACTGGCCACCCGGAAACCCAGGTACTCGGCGAACGACTCGTTCAGCCACAGGTCGTCCCACCACCGCAGGGTGACCAGGTTGCCGAACCACATGTGCGCCATCTCGTGCGCGATGATCATCGCCCGCAGTTCGTGCTGCGCGTCGGTGACCGCCGAACGGAACAGCAGTTCGTCGCGGAACGTCACGCAGCCGATGTTCTCCATCGCGCCGAACGCCAGCCCGGCCACGAACACCTGGTCGTACTTCGTACCGAACGGGTAGCGCATGTCGAAGGTCCGGTGGTACCAGTCGAGGCACTGGCCGGTGAGGGTGAACAGTTCGTCGGCGTCGGCGTCCAGGTGCTCGGCGAGTGAACGCCGGCAGTGCCAGCCGAGCGTGATCCCGTCGTGCTCCGCGTACACCGAGTGGTACGGGCCGGCGCAGACCGTGAACAGGTAGCACGACATCGGTCCGACCTCGGTGAACTCCCACCGGCCGGGTGCCGTACGGCTACCGGTCCCGTTACCCAGGACGACCCAGTCCTGCGGCGCGGTCACCGTCAGGCGCAGCGCCGCCTTCAGGTCGGGCTGGTCGAAACAGGCGAAGATCCGCTGGGTGTCTGCCGGTGCGGCCTGCGCGTACAGGTATGTCTCACCGTCGGCCGGGTCAACCACCCGATGCAGCCCCTCGCCGCTGTGCAGGTACGGCAGTTCCGCCCGTACCACCAGTTCGTTGTCGGCGGCCAGGTCGGTGAGCGCGAGCCGACCGTCGGTCAGCTCGGCGGTGACCGGGCGGCCGTTGAGGGTCGCGGTCGCGCTCGACGCGGCCAGTTCGACGAATGTCCGGATGCCCGGTTCCAGGCAACGGAACCGGATCGTGGTCACCGAGCCGAACGAATCGGCGCCTCGGGTCAGGTCGAGGTCGACGTCGTAGGACTGCACGGTCAGGGTCCGGGCCCGTTCGACGGCCTCGACCTGGGTCAGAGAGGACATCACGCCATCATGCCGCCCACTGGCCAACCATGCCGGACCATCGACCCCGGGACATCGTCTAGAACAGCTGGCCGAGCAGCGCGGCGATGACGGTGTAGACGGGAAGCGACGCGGCGCAGATCAACGCGCCCCACTTCGTCGACCGGTCCACCGGGCCGGTGGCGCTGCGCGGCCGGCCGACGATGCCGACGACCAGGTAGCCGACGAAGAAGGCGACGGCCGGGAACCCGCAGCAGGTCCACGCGTACACGCTGAACTGGTCGGAGACGACCCGGCGGGAGTAGAGCCCGATCATGATCAGCTGGGCGAGCAGTCCGGCCGTCGAGGCGCCGGCGTACACCACCGCGTTGCGGGCCAGCGGCCGCAGGTTGGGCAGCAGCGCCGGCTGGTCGCCCAGCTCGTCCGCGCTGTCCGCGGCGACGTTCGCGTCCTGCAGGCACTGCCGGGCCCGCGCCAGCCGGTCCTCCGGCGACGCCGGTACGCCGAGACCCACCGGGCCGGTGACCTCCGCACGCCCCGCGGGACCGAACATCGGCGCGGCAAGTCGGAGCCGGCGGGCCAGCTCGGTCAGGTCGGCCTGCTGGGCCATCAGCTTGTCGGACAGTTCGGCCGCATCGGCCCGGGCGGCAGCCGCGCCCCGCTGCCGACCACCGGTACGCTCCCGTTCCTCCTGCCGCACCTGGCCGAGCTGTTGCGCCGCCGCGGCGTACGCTGCCCAGCTCTCCCCGTCGGTCATCGTCAGTCCCCTTCCGGGTGCAGGTCGGGGCAGCTGAACGGGACGATCAGGCCGGTCCGGTCCGAGTGCCGGTCGATCAGCAACGCCCGGTTGGGACGTGGCCGCCAGTCCAGTTCGAAGTCGTCCAGGAACGGGCCGAGTTCACCGCCCGGGATGTTCAGCGCGACCAGGCAGGCGACGTCGTCGCGGCCGGAGGAACCGCCGATGTCCTCGGAGAACCGGCGCAGGCCGCGCCACCAGCCGAGCAGGTGTACGCCCCGGGCCGGCCCCTGGCGCAGCACGGTGTGCAGGGCCTCGTAGCCGCTCATCCCGGTGTCGTCCAGATCGGCCAGTGCCGCACTGGCCGCGTCGGCACCGAACACCACGACGTATTCGGTGCTACCGGTGCCGGCCAGCCGGCACAGCTCGGCGCGCAGACCCGCCGCCTCGACCCGGGTGACCGACTGGCCGGCCGCCTCGATCCCCACGACGGTCCGGTCGGCGACCTCGTCGGCCGCGGCGACCAGCGGAGCGACGACGAAGTGGGCGGTGCCCGGCTGGTGCTGGCGGGCCAGTCCGGTGGCCGCGGCGTGCAGGATGTCGGCGCCGACCGCGCTGGGTCCGAGTACGGCGACGTGCCGGCCGGGGCTTGCATCCAGCGGGAATGCCGCGGTGGAGGAGGTGACGTCGACGTTGCGGCCGACCAGCGCCTGGCGTCGGCCACCGGGTTTGAGTCCCCGGTAGGTCGGGTCGTCGACGACCTGCTGGTCGGCGTAGCCGGCGAAGACCGCCGGCGGGGCACTGCCCGGCACGCGGGCCTGCCACAGTTCGCGCCGGAGCCAGTGCAGCCGGGCGGAGTCGGCATGCGCGTCGGGGAACCGGAACAGTCGGTTGTGGCCGACGATCCCGGCCGCGTCGTTGGCCACCGCGGTACCGATCGGCAGCCCGGCGGCGGCGCCGTTGAGCGGATCCAGTACGCCGGTGGCACCGGCCAGCGCGATGCGCAGCGGGAACTGTCCGAAGATCGACTCGGACTTGGTGTAGAGCGCCTCCACACCGCTGGTGGTCTGACTGGCCAGGATCAGGTGCACCCCGTACGAGCGCCCCTTGCGGGCCAGTTCCTCCAGCAGCTCGGCGGCTTCCCGGGCGAGCCGGTCGTTGCCGGCGAACAGTACGTGGAACTCGTCGATCACCGCGAGGATACGCGGCATGGCCATGTCCACTGTGGAGCGTAGATCGGCGATCTTGGTGACCGCGTTGCGTTTCATCGCCACCGCGCGGCGGGAGATCTCCCGGGACAGTTCACGCAGCACCGCGACCCCGTACTCGCGGTCGGACTCGACCCCGACCGCGCGGGCATGCGGGATCCAGGACTCGTCGCTGCGGGTCGGCGTGAACTCGGTGAACGAGACGCCTTCCTTGAAGTCGAGCAGGTAGAGCGCCAGCTCGTCGGGCGAGTAGCGGGAAGCCAGCCCGTACAGCACGTCGAGCAGGAACACCGTCTTGCCCGACCCGGTACGGCCACCCACCAGCCAGTGCGGCGTCGCATCGTCGAAGGCCAGTTCGACCGGGGCCATCCCGTCCCGACCGACCAGGGTGCGCAGCCCGGTCACCGAGGAGTCCGGCCAGCGGCTGGCCGGCATGAGGTCGGCGAAGCTGAGTGTGCCGGCGGCCCGCATCGCGGCGGCGAGCCGACGGCTCACCGCGTTGATGAGCCGGTCCGGCGGTCCGGCGCTCAGCGTCACCGGCACGTCCAGACCACCGGCCGAGTACGCGGCCGCGCCCGGCGGGTCGGTCAGCACGACGCCATCGGCGGTGCACTGTGCGGCGACCGCGGACGGCAGCGGCGCCGGCTGTTCGACGTGCCCCTGCCGGGGCGGATACCCGGCCACCACCAGGTGCAGACGGGCGGCGGGTCCGGCATGCGCCAACGCGGCGAGCCGGGCCAGATCCGCCGACGAGTCCAGCGACGGCAGTGAGCCGGCCACGACGAGCAGGTACGGGATGCCGGCCAGGTCACGGCCGGCGTGCGCGGCGGCCTGCACCTGACGCACATGCCGTTCGGCTTCGTCCAGCACGGCCCGGAAACCGTCGCCGTCGGTCGCCGCCGACGGCATCACCCCGGCCTCAACCAACGGCTGGAACGGCGCGAACGTGGCTCCCATCGCGGCACCGTCCACGGCTCGTACCTGCAGCAGACCGGCCGGGCAGGCGGCCAGCAGCCGCAGCAGCAGCCCTCGGATGAGCCCGGCGACCTCGGCGGTGCGGGCGTCGGTGTCGATGGTCAGGTGCCCGGCGCCCAGCAGCGGTACGACGGCGGGGAAACTGGCCTGCGGTACGGGTTGTGCGGTGCCGATCCGGACCGCTACCGCACCGGTGGTCGCGGCGTCCCGACCGACCGGCAGTTCCATCACGGTGGCGTCCCAGTCGGTGCCGAGCCAGCCGGGTACCAACCGGCGAGCGGAGGCGGCCAACTGCCCGGCCAAGCGGGTCTGTTCGACCGCTGAGGTGTCGGCGTGGGTCTGGTCCGCGCCGGGCAGGTCGAGGTCGGCCTGCGCCGCCCGAACCTGCGCGACTGCTTCGCGATGCGCGGCGACGGCTCGCCCGAACTCCGCCCGTACGCTGGGCACCCGTCGACCTCCAGGATCCGTACCGATGAGGCGCGAGCGACGTTACCGCATCACCGCACACACGGTCCGCAACCACCTGCACGGTCCCGATCCGGCGCGGCGGCGCGACGCGGACCGTACCCCCGCGGTACGGACGGCGCCGCATACCGGTCCCGCTACCGGGTGAACACGGATTGCCGACAGGTTGCAACCCCTGCGTACTCTGAACGATGCCGTCTGTCACCTAGATCTCCCATCGACGTCCCTTCATCTCGACCGCCAACGGCCGACTCCTACCGGCCGACGACTTGCTGCCGACGAAACTCGGCCGACAGTTCCGATCGACGCCGAAGCTCGTCACACCATCGCTCCACAGGCGACGACCCCGCCTACCAGGCGACAGCGGCCCACTCCGGATCACGCTGCTGGTCCACGAGACTTCGGAGGAGAGCCCATGACGGACGAGCACATGACCGATGAGCACATCGCCAAGGCGATCGGTCCGACCATCCCCCGCTGGCAACTCGGTGAGGAACTGAACCGGCTGCGCAACCAGGCCGGTTGCAGCAAACAGCGGATCGCGCAACGTCTCCGGTGTTCGGTCAGCAAGATCGAGAAGATCGAGGCCGGCGACGTGAAGACCAATCTCGCCGAGCTGGAGGCGATCCTGACCGAGTACAACCTCCCCCAGCGTGCCTGGGAACCGCTGCTGGATCTGCAACGTCTCGGTGCCACCCGCGGCTGGTGGTCCCGGTTCGGCAAACTGCCCGCGCCGTTCAGCGACTTCCTCGGGCTGGAAACCGCGGCGTCGGCCATCCGCAACGTCGAACTGGCCGTCGTACCGGGACTGTTCCAGACCGAGGAGTACGCCCGGGCGCTGGCGGCCACCGACCGGGTCGACCCCTCCGACGAAGCCGTCGAACGCGAGGTCGCGCTGCGGCTGGCGCGGCAGGAACAGATTCTCGGCACCGATCCACCGGAGATCACGCTGCTGCTCGACGAGGCCGTACTGCATCGGCAGGTCGGCGGCCCGCAGGTGCTGCGCAGGCAACTACTGGCTCTCGCCGGGCTGCCCCGCTCGGTGCATCTGCAGGTCGTCCCGTTCTCGCACGGCGGATACCCCGGGATCAACGGTCGTTTCATGATCTTCGAGTTCCCGGACGATCTGCATGAACCCGTCGTCTACGTGGAGACACAGGCCGGCAACCTCTACCTGGAGCGGACCGAGGAGGTCACCCGCTGCATCCGCATCCACCAGCATCTGCTCGGCGCCGCGCTGAGCCGCACCAGGTCTGTCGCGCTGGTCAGAGAGTTCGCCCGCAAGCTCGGCTGAGCGCCCCGACGACACCCCGCCACCGCAGCGCGGCGCCCCGACGGCGCGGTCAGGACAGGCGGACCGGCAGACTGTGCAACCCCCGGGTGCGGAAGGAGCGCCGCCAGATCAGGTGCTCCTCCGGCACCGCCAACGACACCGTCGTCGCGTCGGCGGTGAGTGCGGTGAGCGCGCACGCCACCTCGACGCGGGCCAGGTGTGCCCCGATGCAGTAGTGGATCCCGCTGCCGAAACCCAGATGGCGTACCGGCTCGGTCCGGTCCGGATCGAAACGGTCCGGGTCGACGTACGCGGCCGGATCACGGTTCGCCGAGCCGATCGCCAACAGCACCGTCTCGCCCACGCCGATGCGTACGCCGCCGATCTGCAGATCCTCCCGGGCGAACCGGCGGATCGACACTACTGCCGGACCGTCGTAGCGGACGAGTTCCTCGACCGTGTCGGCGAGAAGTCGCGGTTCGGTACGTAGCCGGTCTGCCAGGCCAGGTTGCTGCGCCAGGGCCAGCGCCGCGGTGCCGATGAGGTTGGCGGAGTTCTCGTAGCCGGCGAACAGCAACAGGAACGCCAGCGAGACCAGTTCGTCCTCGGACAGCCGCCCGCCGGCGTCGCGGGCCCGTACCGCCTCGGACAACGGATCGGCGCCGGGGTGCGCGCGTTTCTGCTCCACCAGCGCTACCAGGTAGCGGTGCATCTCCGCGAGTGCGCGCGGTGCGGCGTCCCGGTCCTGCGGGTCGGGCGCCAGCAACGCCGACGTCCAGGACCGGAAGTCGCCCCGGCCGTCTGCCGGGACACCGAGCAGTTCGCAGATCGTCCACAGTGCGAACGGTGCCGCCACCGCCCCGACCAGGTCTACCGGTTCGCCCCGTGGCTGGTCCCGGACCAGCCGGTCCACCTGCTCCTGCAGGCGGGGTGCCAGGACGGTGATCCGGGCCCGGGAGAACGCCGGCGCGGCGAGCCGACGGATCCTGGTGTGGTCCGGTGGATCCATGTTGAGCAGGTTGGCGTCCAGCGCGGCCGGTAGCCGAAACCCGCTCCACCGCCCGTCGGAGTAACTCCGGTCCAACGACAGCCGGGGATCGGTCAGCGCGACGGCAACGTCCCGCCGGCGGGTCACCAGCCAGGCGGAACCACCGTCCGGGGTGTCGATCCGGTGTGCCGGGCCGGCCTCGCGGAGCTTGGCGAAGGCGCCGTACGGATCACGCTCCCACTGCGGTGCGGCTACCGGGTGCACGGCTCAGCCCGCCGGCTCGGGGGTGGGCAGGATCTGGCGCAGTACCGGCGGCGGCGATGAGCGACGCTTCCACTCGCGTGGGTAGCCCAACGACACCTCCTCGAACCGCACCCCGTCGTACCAGGTGGTCCGCGGAATGTGCAGGTGACCGTAGACGACCACGTCGGCGCGGAAACGCACATGCCAGTCCGCGGTCAGCTCCGTACCGCACCACTGCGCGAACAGCGGGTAGTGCAGGATCCTGGTCGGCTCCCGGACCAGCGGGAAATGGTTGACCAGCACGGTACGAGTGGTCTCCGGCAGTTGCGCGAGCCGGTTCTCCGTGTACTCCACCCGCGCCCGGCACCAGTCGTCGCGTCCCGGGTACGGGTCGGGGTGCAGCACCCGCTCGTCGGTGCACACCACCCCCGCCTCGTACGCCAGCGCCAACGACTGCTCCTTGTCGGCCGCCTCGGGTACCCGGAAGGTGTAGTCGTAGAGCAGGAACATCGGCGCGACGGTCACCGGGCCACCGGGGCCGGTCCACTCCGGGTACGGGTCCTCCGGGGTGTGCACCCCCAGCTGCCGGCAGATCTCCACCAGATGCCGGTACCGGTCGTCACCGCGCAGCTGTACGGCGTCCCTGGAGTGGGTCCACAGCTCGTGGTTGCCGGGCACCCAGACCACCGTGGCGAACCGTTCCCGGACGGTGCTCAGCAGCTTCTCGATGTCGGTGACCTGTTCGGCCACGTCACCCGCCACGATCAGCCAGTCCTCGTCCGAGGTGGGTCGCAGCCGGTCGACCAGGTCCTGATTCTCCTGGTAGGCGACGTGTAGGTCACTGGTGGCCCACAGCCTCGGACCCGCTTGGCTAGACACGCCGCCATGGTAGTGACCTGCGACCCACCGGGCGAACCCGCGCCGACGTCGGACCTGCCGGCGCATTGCTAGGGTCCGGCCATGGCGCGCCTGATCGACCTGCCCAACTACCGACGGTTCTGGACAGCCTCCGCCGTGTCCACCTTCGGCAGCTCGGTCACCGGTCTCGCGCTGCCGATCCTCGCCGTCGTCACCCTGCACGCCAGCGCCACCGGGCTGGGCCTGCTCAATGCCGCGCGCTGGGTGCCGTACCTGCTGTTCGGGTTGGTGGCCGGCGTACTGGTGGACCGGCACCGGCGCCGGCCGATACTGATCGGTACGGATCTGGGCCGGGCCGTGCTGCTGTGCGCGGTCCCCGTCCTGTACGCGCTCGGGCTGCTCACGCTGCCGGTGCTGATCGTGCTGGTCGCGGTGCTCGGCGCGTTGTCGCTGTTCTTCGACGCCGCCGACCAGGCGTTCCTGCCCCGGCTGGTGCCCAGGTCGCTGCTGACGTCGGGCAACGCCCGGCTGGAGCAGTCCGACGCGCTGGCCCAGACGACCGGTCCGGTGCTGGCCGGCGCCCTGGTCAAGCTGCTCAGCGCGCCGCTGGCCATCGCCGTGGACGCGGTGTCGTACCTGGTATCCGGGCTGCTGTTGGCCACCATCCGGGTACCCGATCCGGCCGCCCCGACGGCCGAGCGCCGTAGCCTGTTCACCGAACTGCGGGAGGGCACAGCCTGGGTGTACCGGCACCGGATGCTGGCGCCGATGGCGGTCAGCGGGCATCTGTGGTTCCTCGCGCACAGCATGCTGACCACCGTCTACGTGCTGTACGCGGTGCGTGCGCAGGCGGCGGGCGGGCTGGGACTGGGCGCCTTCCAGCTCGGCCTGACGTACGCGGCGGCCGGGGCCGGTGCGGTGGTCGGCGGTGCCGCGGCACACCGCGCGGCGCTGCGCTTCCGGGTGGGCCGCACGATGGTCGCGACCCATCTGCTGATGCCGTGGCCCTGGCTGCTGGTACCGCTGGCCGGCGGCGGGAACACGGCGCTGGTGCTGCTCGCGGTCAGTCAGTTGCTGTTCTGGCTCGTACTGGGGGCGCAGGGCCCTGTCGACATGTCCTACCGACAGTCGGTGACCCCGGACCGGTTGCAGGGCCGGATGAACACCACGATCCGTTCGCTCAACCGCAGCGCGGCGATGATCGGGGCTCCGGTGGGCGGGCTGCTGGCCGATGCGACCACGTACCGGACCGCGTTGTGGGTCGGCATCGGCGGGCTGGTGGTGTCCGCCCTGGTGCTGGGCGTGTCGCCGGTCCGGCACGCCGACGCCGGCGATGCGACGGCCATCGACGGATCGGTGGATCCGACCGCGGCGGCCGATCTCCGGCAGGGCTGACCGGCACGCACAGTGCCGCCAGGTGACGCGACGCGGTGGTATCGTCGGCGCATGCGGATGAGCTGTCCCAGTCTCAGCTGGTGGCGCCCCTGACGGGCGGCACCTCCCTCCGCGTTCCTGCACGCGGCCGCCCCGACCGGGCGGCCGTTTCGCGTTCAGCGGGCCGGTGGCCCGGTGCGGGCGGCTCCCTTCCGAAGGAGTCCTCATGCCACGCCGACTCACCGGCTTCACTCCGTCGGGCGACCTGCACCTGGGCAACTATGTGGGTGCGGTACGACCGATCATCCAGCAGCAGGCAGAGACCGACACGGTGGTGTTCATCTCCGACCTGCATGCGCTGACCATCGAGCACGATCCGGCACAGGTACGTCAGCGGACCCTGGAGTTCGCCACCCTGCTGCTGGCCGCCGGCGCCGACCCGGACGCGTGTCTGTTCCTCGTCCAGTCGCACGTACCGGAGCACGCCGAACTGCACTACCTGCTGGAGTGCGCCACCGGATACGGCGAGGCGCAGCGGATGATCCAGTTCAAGGAGAAATCCCGGCGTCAGGAGCAGGTCCGGGTCTCGCTGCTGACCTACCCGATCCTGATGGCCGCCGACATCCTGCTGTACGACACCGAGGAGGTACCGGTCGGCGAGGACCAGAGCCAGCATGTCGAGCTGGCGCGGGACGTGGCATACCGGTTCAACGCCCGCTACGGCCACACGTTCGTGGTGCCGCGGGCGGTCAATCCGCCGGTCGCGGCCAGGATCATGGACCTGACCACGCCGAACTCGAAGATGAGCAAGTCCACCTCCGGGGAGTCCGGCGCGCTGCGTCTGCTCGATCCACCGGAGATGTTGCGGCGCAAGGTGATGCGCGCGGTGACCGACAACGAGGGGCAGGTGCGCTACGACCGGGACCGGCAGCCGGGTGTCGCCAACCTGCTGGACATCATGGCGGGTTGTACCGGCGAGGATCCGGTCACCCTGGCCGCCCTGTTCGACCGGTACGGGGAGCTGAAGACCGCGGTGGCCGACACGGTCGTCGCCACCCTGGCTCCGGTACGGGAACGCTACCTGGAACTGGCGGCCGATCCGGCGCACGTCCGGGCGGTCCTGCGCTCAGGCGCGGAACGGGCCCGGGAGCAGGCCGGACGGAAGGTCCGGGCGGTCAAGGCCGCGATCGGCCTGTTGCCGGTGGAGCTGGACGAGGCGCCGGTTCCTCGTGAGGTGGTTGACACAGACAGCAACCTCAGTAACGTTCAGCAACGGCGACAGAATGGTGCAGTAGTTCCGTCATAGGTCGATAAGCTGGACAATCATCACCTTTTCAGGTGATCGACAAGAGGCATAGTCACCATGTGTACTTGGCCCATAACCCCGGAGGGTTATCACGCGCCCGAACCGTCACCATGATCACGGGGTCGCGTTAGTCCGGGGGAAGGCTCCGCACCTTCGGGTGTGGGTGGCAGTGACGCCGCGCGGCAGCTGGGGGGTGTGCCGCGCGGCGTCGCGTTGCCGCCGGATCCCGGGCGTCGGACCTCCGGGGCGGTTGTCCGGGGCATCTACGCTGATCCTCGTGACAGAGATCGCATACCGGTATGTGCCGCACAGCTACCACTACCACTCGGGTGGAGCGGGCTGGCTCTGCTGCCTGGTGATCATCGCGGCCATCGTCATCGGGATCACCGTGCTGCTCCGACGGCGCCGCTGACCGCCCCGACGCCCGGCGATCGGCCTCACACCGCAACCGACCGCCACGGCGCCTGCCCCGGGCCCGGCCGGAAGTCGTAGCGGATCTGGCCGGAGACACCGAAGGCCAGCAGGCTGATCGAGCTGGTCCCGTACGACCCGCCGGCCACCTCGCGGCGCATCACCAGCGCCCGCGGATCGTCGGCAGCGAGCTCCGGAGCGTCGATCAACTCCAGCCACGGCGACCAAGCTGAGCCGATGTCCGCGCCCGGCACCGGATCGGGGCGGACGCGCGCAAAGCGCGGACCGTGGTAGCTCGCCCGCTCGGTACGCCGGTCCGTCGGGCCGGTCCAGCGCCCGTGGTTGACGAACAGGTACGTTCCTGCGCCGGCGCGGTACTCGTGCGGCTGGTGACCGTTCCAGGTGAGTACCCGAAGTCCGGTGGGATCGACGGTGACCAGGTGGAACGGGTCGTACCGGGTGAGATCGTCCGGGACCGCCGCACCGGCCGCGGCGAGCAGCGGCAGCCCGCCGCGACTACGACGGCCGGCCTCCGGTGCCCGGCGCCCTGCCGCGTTCAGCACACACCCCACCCGGCGGGCCTGCGGATCGACCGCCAGCCAGGTGCCCCCCGCCACCCGGTCGCGACCACCGAGCAGCGTCGGCCGGTCCGGCCAGTGCCGCGCCGGTGGATCCCAGGCCCGACCGAGGAACTCGTCGCGCACCGCAGCCAGTACCACCGCGCGGGGATGGTCCGGGACGACGCTGACGGCCAACGTGCACACGCGCGTGTCACCTCCTCGGACGGCTCATACCGTACAGCGCGTCCGGTGCGCGCAGCTCGGGCCGACGGCCGGAACACCACCCCGGACACCCGGCGTGACGACCGGTACTCACACGTACCAGGTGGAATAGTCCTTGAGTGACACCGCGTTGGCGGTCTTCTCCAGGCCGCCGGTGAGCATGCTCTTACCGGGCAGGTGGGTCATCAGCCGGATCGACTGGTTGCGCATCCAGATGCCCCGGCGGGTGGCCGGCAGGAACCCCTTCGCCCCGCCGGGCATCGGCTTACGACAGCGGGCAACGTAGTCGCGCAGCCCGGTCTCGTAGTGCGCGAAGGCGACACCGTGCTCACCATTGGCGGCGGCCAGTTCGCCGGCCAGGACGTACGCCCCGACCAGCGCCATACTGGTGCCCATGCCCACCGAGCCGGCGAACACCGCGTCACCGAGCAGTACCGTCCGTCCGGTCGACCACCTGTCCAGATCGACCCGGCATTCCCGGTCCAGGTAGAGGTCCGGCGCCTGCCGCATCGACTCCAGCAGTTCCGGCACCTGCCATCCCTGACCGGCGTACACCTCGGTCAGCAGGCGGCGCTGGGCGGCCAGGTCGTGCCGGTCGTACGGGTGTGGCGGCGCGGCGAAGAAGAACATGCCGCGGGCCTGCCCGGGTTGCCGAAGCGGGTAGAGCGCGGCCATCTTGCCGTTGTCCCGCGCGCCCGCCGGCATGCTGTAGAACTGTTCCCAGCCGGCCAGGTCGAGGCTGGTGGTGGCCGAGAAGATCGACTTGTAGTAGCCCAGATCGTTGATGTAGCGCGATTCCGGGCCGAACGCCAGCCGACGCACGTTCGAGTGCAGCCCGTCGGCCCCGACCACCAGATCGAAGCTGCGGGGCGCGGACCGTTCGAAGCTGACCTTCACCCCGTCGGTGCCCTCCACCAGTTCGGTGACCGAGTCGTCGAACAGGTACTCGACGCCGGTGGCGGTGGCGTCGTAGAGGAGCCGTACCAGGTCACCGCGCAGGATCTCCAGTTCGGCGATGATGCCGCCGGAATCACCGAGCAGATCGGCCGACATGCTCGCCATCCGGCGTCCCGCACTGTCCACATAGGTCATACCGAGCACGCCGGTGTGCGCCCGGCGGACCTCCGCCATCAGCCCCATCCGCTCCACCACGTCGCGGGCCGCACCGCGCAGGTCGATGGCCTGACCGCCCGGCCGGGGTGCCGGCGCGCGCTCCAGCACGGTCGGGTTGAACCCGTACCGGCGCAGCCAGTATGCCAACGCGGGCCCGGCGATGCTCCCTCCGGAGATGAGTACATTCCGGTTCTGCATGACGACCTCCACTGCGCTCCGTACTATGATTCGTACGGTGTACACGATAACCGCGTCGCCTTCATGCGGTCAATAATCCGTTGTCCTGCAACGCTTCTCCTGCCGTTCTCAAGATATGCGCACTAGTACACTAATACCGGAGAGGGCAACGGACCGCGTGATCCCCTGTCACGGACCGGATCACCGACCGAGCCACGACCTGGTGTACTAGTGCACCAGAGCATCGGATGTCGAAGGAGCACGCCGTGCAGTTGCCCGAACCGCCCTACCTGCGGATCGTCGGGGAGATCCGCGCGCGCATCGACGCCGGTGAGCTGCGCGCCGGCGACCGGGTACCCTCGACCCGCCAGATCACCCGGGACTGGGGCGTGGCGATCGCCACCGCCAGCAAGGTGCTCGCCGAACTGCGTCAGCAGGGGCTGGTACGCGCCGTACCAGGCGTGGGCACGGTGGTCGACGACGCACCCGCGACGCCACCCCGGCCATTGCGTACGGGCCACCACCGCACCGACAGCGGGCTGAGCCGGGAGCGGATCGTACGGACCGCGATCGGCATCGCCGACCTCGACGGGATGGCGGCACTGTCCATCCGCCGGATCGCCGCCGAACTGGACACCGCCGCCATGACGCTCTACCGCTACGTACCCGGCAAGGACGACCTGGTACTGCTGATGATCGACACGGCGTTCGGTGGGACGCCACTGCCCGACCCCGGGCCGACGGGCTGGCGGGAGCGGTTGGAGCTGGTGGCCCGTACCCAGTGGGACCTGTGTCGCCGGCATCCCTGGTTGGCATCGGTGATCTCGATGACCCGACCACAGCTCCTCCCGCACGCCATGCTGCACACCGAATGGGCGCTTCGGTCACTGAGCGGGCTCGGCATGGACGCCGAGAGCATGCTGCACGTCGTGGTCACCCTGTTCAACTACGTACGCGGGGTGGCGGTGAACATCGAACCGGAGACCGAGGCGCAGCAGGAGACCGGACTCACCGACGAGCAGTGGCTCACCGCCCAGGAACCCGCGATGCGTCAGCTCATGGCCGCCGGCGGCTACCCGACGCTGTCCGGCCTGATCGCCGGACCCGAGCTCGACGTGAATCTCGACTCGCTCTTCGACTTCGGTCTGGCCCTGCTACTGGACGGTCTCGCGGTACGCCTGGCCGCGCGGACGCAGCCGCACTGAGCCGACACGGCGCCGCGCGCGGTCAGGAGGTGAGCACCGACTCCAGTACCGGGCCGAGGCGACGGTTGAGCGCGCCCATGGTGGCCCGTACTGCGGCCTGCCTGGCGTCACCGGTCACCACGGCCGATCCGACCAGCCGCTCCGCCGCCTCGCCGGACATCCACACCAGCACCACGACCACCACCCGGCACGGCCCGGCGGTCACCACGTCGACGTGCTCCACGGCGCACCGGACCCGCCCCCCGGCGAGTACACCGACGGCGTCCACGGTCGCCAGGGCGGCCACCCGGAGCAGGTACGGGTCCAGCGCCGGGCCACCGGCCCGGCCGACCGCGCGCACCCCGTCAGCGGTCAGGCACACCTCCACCGCGCATTCCGCCCCGGCGGTGGCCACCTGGATGCGCTCGATGATGGCGCGCCGGTCACCGTTGGGTGGTCCGTCGGGATCCGGTATCTGGCTCAGCCCGTTACCCACCGGGCGAGCGTCCAGTTCGGCGGTCTCGTGCGCCTCGTCGCGGTCCAGATCGAACTCGGTACCGGCGGCCACGGCAAGTTCGGTGTCGTCACCGAACCGGGACCGCAGCGCCTCGCTGGCCGCCGCGGCGACCTCGTCGGTGTCCATGCCGTCCGCGACGTCCAGCCGCAGGGTACGTCCACCGGACGGATCGGTCCGCAGGTCGGCTGCGCGGACCCCGGGCACGTCGCGTACCGCGGTCAGCACGTCCTCGGCGTCCAGGCGGTGCACCGGACGGTCCACGGCGGTACGTGGCGTGACGGTCGGCTGCCGACCGGTCGGTTCGTCCTGGCCGGCGTCCGCCCACCGCGCCCCGCCCACACCGGTCGGTACCGGTTCGGCCGGGGCCGCCTCCGCCCGGGCCGGGCCGCTGGGCGAGGGTTCGGTGAAGACCTGTTCGGACAGCACCGAGTCCGCGAGAGGTGTGGCCCGGTACGAATCGGATCCGGCCGGGAAGGTGGGCCGGGTGTCGGTGTGCTGCGGATCCGGCGCCAGCCACCAGGGCGGGTCACCCTCGTCGGGTATGTCTGTGCGTGGCTCGGGTGTCGATTCGAGCGGCACCGGACCGGGCTCGGCGGAACGCCGACGCGCGGACCGACCGAGCGTTCTCGGCGCGACCGGCTCCGGTGACCAGGCGGACGGCTCGGGGTCCGGGCCACTGGCCGGGAACGGGTCGCTGTAGGTCGGCTCCGACTTCTGCACCGGGGTGTCCCGCCATGGCTCGTAGCCACCGGTCACAGCTGCGGTGACGTCCTGGTGGGCATGCCGTGCGCGGCGCCCGCCCTCTGCGCCGGTGGACCACGGCGCCTCATCCCTCGTGGCGGCGGTGCGGGCCGGCGCACCTGAGGTCGGCGTCCCTGCCGGCAACCAGCTGCCCGTCGGCGGATCGGGCGGCCCCGGGGTCCGGCCGAGCACCGGAATGTCGTCGCCGAGCCCGATGGACAGCGATGGCACCGGTGGCAGTAGCGGTGGTGGCGACACCGGCGCGGTGGTGGGAGGGGCCGACGCCGGCCGCCATCCCCCGGCACCGGGGGCCTCGGCGTCCGGCGTGCTGCGCCAGCCGTGTCTGCCTCCGGTGTCGAACCGGGTCTGCGCGGGACGCCAGGAGGACTGTTCGCCTCCGCTCGGCGGCGCGGTGCCGGGCGCACTTCCGAGTGCGTCGTAGCGTCCGGCCGGCTCACCACTCGTGGGCTGGTCATGGCGACCCGCCGCAGAGTGGCCGGTCGGGTCGCCGAGACCGGCCGACCGGTCGTATCCGGGCGCTGCGCCGTACCGTCGCGACTCCGGGTGTGCGGCGTCCGGCCGGACCGGCTCGCTGGGTCGGTCCAGCCACCGGTGCCGGGCGCCGGGGTCGGCCAGTGGAGTGTGCGGGCGTGACTCCGGACCGGGCTCGACCGGCCAGGCGGCGCGACGGCTCAGTCGCGCTGTCGGTGGCTCGTAGTCGTCCTGTGGCACCGGCTCCGGATGCCGTGGGGGTGGCCACGGACTGACCCGGTAGCCACGCGTACCGTCCGCGTCCGGTGTCGGCGGTTCGGGCTTGGTCGGGTCGTACACGGCTCGCCTCCCGCCAGGCTTCCAGGATTCTGACCTCAGCGGCCACGATCTCGGGGCCGATTCTGCCGGATCGAGGACCATTCTCGTCACCGCGACCCATGTCACGGTGACGGTACTCGGCACTACACAGCGCCGAACTCATGGCGTACATCACGTCCATGACGTGGGGTCGCCGAACTGGCGCCTGTCGGACATGGCCGGTGTACCGTGTCGCAGGGTACTGGAGCGCCCGTCATCAGACCGAACCGGCGGTGACGTACGCGATGTTCCGCCATCCGCTCCGTTAGGCTTCACAGGAACACCCGGCGCAGCCAGCCGCCGGGCCACCCGCTCCCCCCGGGGCCACGGCCCGGCCCAGGACTGCCGCCGATCCCGCCGGAGCGAAGCGAGGACAGCGATGAGGGTCGACGCGAGACAGCGGAACATGCCGCCCGAATCGACGCAGACCGGATACCGGTCCGTCCTCCTCGCCGGCGACGCCATCCCGGGCCGGTGGGCGGTATGAGCGCCCAGCCAGGCTCCGGATACCCCGCGACGCCCGGACCGGTACGCCCGCAGCCCGTACGGATGCCGCGCTCCCAGCGGCGCGCCCAGCTGCTCGCCGCCGCACTGGAGGTCTTCGTCGCGCAGGGCTACCACGCCGCCGCGATGGACGACATCGCCGAACGGGCCGGCGTGTCCAAGCCGGTCCTCTACCAGCACTTTCCCGGCAAGCTGGAGCTCTACCTGGCGTTGCTGGACACCCATTGCGACGCGCTGGTCACCCGGGTACGCGAGGCGATGGCCGCCACCACCGACAACAAGATCCGGGTCGCCGGCGCCATGCAGGCCTACTTCGACTTCGTCGACGGCGAGGGTGAGGCGTACCGGCTGGTCTTCGAGTCCGACCTGCGCAACGACCCCGCGGTGGCCGAGCGGGTGAAACGGGCCGAGCGTGGCTGCATCGAGGCGGTCACCGAGACGATCATGGGTGACACCGGGGTGGGCCGGGACCGGGCCGAACTGCTGGCCGTCGGCCTGACCGGCGCGGCGGAGAACGGCGCCCGGTTCTGGCTGGCGTCCGACCGCTCGGTACCCAAGTCCGACGCGGTCGCCCTGATCGCCGCGCTGTCCTGGCGGGGCATCTCCAACTTCCCGCTGCAGGGCGATCCACAGGAGGGATAGCACCGGCCGAGCCGGTGACCGGTCGGATACGCTGCTGAGCGCAGCAGCGACGACGCGAGGAGGCGGCCGTGGAGGTCAAGATCGGCGTGCAGTACGCACCCCGCGAGCTCGTGCTGGAGAGCACGCAGACGGCGGCGGAGGTGGAGCAGGCCGTCACCGACGTGCTGGCCGGCAAGGTCAGCGTGCTGTCGCTCGTGGACGAGAAGGGTCGTCGGGTGATGGTGCCGGCCGAGAAGATCGGCTATGTGGAGATCGCCGAGTCAGGCTCCCGGCCGATCGGTTTCAACGCGGGCTGATCAGGTCGGCACAGGGCTGCCGGCAGGCGCTCCAGCTTCACTTTCCCCGGATGTCCACCCTGGTGGACATCCGGGGAAATTTTTCGTACCGGGGCGCTCAGTTGTTGAAGCCCAGCCCGGTCATCCGTTCGGCGTGCGCCGCGGTGAGCCGTTTGAACAGATCGACGATGCCCGCCAGATCCCCGGAGCCGTGTACCACCAGCATGGTCAGTTCGTCGCGTTCCGCCGCGACCCGCTGCGCCTGGCTGAGCGCCTCACCCATCAGCCGCCGCGCCCAGAGGGCGAGCCGGTTGGCGAGCTTGGGATCCTCGGCGATCGCGGCCCGGATCTCGTGCGAGGCGAAGTCCTGGTACCGCGTGTCGTGCAACACGTCGAGCACCAGCTCCCGGTCGCGGGGCGCGAGTACCTGGGCGACCTCGCGGTAGAAGTCGTCCGCGATCCCGTCCCCCACGTACGCCTTGACCAGGCCCTCCAGCCAGTCGCGTGGCTGGGTCTGGTCGTGGTAGCCGTTCAATGGGGCGACGAACGGTGCGATCGCCTCCTCGGGGTCGGCACCGAGTTCGGTGAGCCGGGCGGCCAGCCGTTCGTAGTTTCCGATCTCGACCGCGGCCATCGCACTGTGCATGGCTCGACGCCGCAGATCCGGGGCGAGTCGGGCATCCGCCGCGATCCGGTCGAAAGCCACCAGGGTTCCGTAGGCGAGCACCGCCAGCAGGGCCACAACGGCCTCCACCGGGGGTACATACGACTCAGCAACCGACAGTTCGCCACCTCGGGCCGGGTCGGCGGACTCGTTGCTCGACGGCTCGGACAATCGTTGACCTCCTCGACGCGACCGCACCGGCCGAAACGGTCGCGCGCGGGTACCGACGGCAGGTTACCGCCAGCAGGCGCCGCAGGTCGGGCGACCGGAGCACACCGGTCACATCGGCGGGCGCCTGCTCGGCGGGGCGACACATCAGCACGTACCATGGGCTCTGAAGTGGGGACGACGGACCCACCAGTAGACGCCACGGATACCCGCGACGCCAGTCCGGCTCGCCGGTCCACAGCCGCTCACGCGGCGCCGGCCCGGACCGGCCACGGTCCAGGTGACACCCCGGCAACTGCCGACGGTGCCGTCCGGTCCCGGTTGTCGATCCCGTCAGCGGTGATCCACCGGGAGCGGACCGCCCACGGCCGCTGTCAGCGCCGTGGCGGGAGAGGGACACACACTGCACGAGCACACTCAGCGCGACCCGCGTCCGGACCGGGACGTGGCCGCCGGCGAAGTGCCGGATCCGGCCCCCGCGGACGCTGTCGCCCACCACACCGGGTCGCCCGCCGACCCACCGAGACATCCAGCCGCCCCTGCCGGCGAGCAGGGCGACACCGCCGACCCGCTGACCGGCACGACCGAGGACGTACACGAACTGGCGGCCCGGGCACCGGTACGCCCGGACAGCCCGACGTTCCGTGAGCTCGGCGTACGCGCCGAGACCGTCGCCGCGCTGGAGCAGGTCGGCATCGAGCACGCCTTCGCGATCCAGCAGGACGCGATCCCGATCGCGCTACGTGGCTCCGACGTCATCGGGCAGGCCCCGACCGGTACGGGCAAGACCCTCGGCTTCGGTGTACCGATCCTGCAGCGTGTCCTCGGCCCGACCGAAGGTGCCGACGGCCGGCCGCAGGCGCTGGTCGTACTGCCCACCCGTGAGCTGGGTCTGCAGGTCGCCCGGGACATCGAGACGGCCGGCAAACTGCGCGGCGTGCGGGTCCTGCCGGTGTACGGCGGCCGTGCCTACGAGCCGCAGATCGACGCGTTGAAGACCGGCGTCGATGTGGTCGTCGGGACCCCTGGCCGGCTGCTGGATCTGGCCAAGTCGAAGCACCTGGTGTTCACCGGTATCAAGATACTGGTGCTCGACGAGGCGGACCGGATGCTCGACCTGGGCTTCCAGGAGGACATCGAGAAACTGGTCGGGATGCTTCCGGCCCAGCGTCAGACGATGCTGTTCTCGGCGACCATGCCGGACGCGATCGTGTCGCTGGCGCGCCGGTACCTGACCCGACCGATGACCATCCACGCCGTACACACGGCGGAGACCGGGCCGAACCCGCTCACCGAGCAGTTCGTCTACCGGACCCACTCGATGAACAAGGCCGAGGTGGTGGCCCGGATCCTGCAGGCCGAGGGCCGCAGCCTGACCATGGTGTTCTGCCGGACCAAGCGGGCCGCGCAGAAACTCGCCGACGACCTTGACTTCCGCGGGTTCGCCGCGGCAGCGGTGCACGGCGACCTGGGTCAGGGCGCACGTGAGCAGGCGCTCCGGGCGTTCCGTACCGGCAAGGTCGACGTACTGGTGGCCACCGACGTGGCGGCCCGTGGGCTGGATGTCTCCGGCGTGACGCACGTGATCAACTACGACTGCCCGGAGGATCCGGACACCTACACCCACCGGATCGGTCGTACCGGCCGGGCCGGCGCGACCGGCGTCGCGGTCACGTTCGTGGACTGGGACGACCTGCCCCGGTGGAAGCTGATCCACAAGGCACTGGGCGCCGGGGTCGCCGACCCGCTGGAGACCTACCACACCTCCGAGCATCTGTACGCCGACCTGCACATCCCGGCCGATGCGCCGGGCACCCTGGCACCGGAGCAGCGCACCCGCGCCGGCCTGTCCGCCGAACAGCAGGAGGACATCGAGCCGCACCGGGCGGGTGGCCGCGGGTCCAAGACCCGTACGCCGCGCCGCCGGGACCGGGCCGCGCGCCCGGAACGGTCCGAGCGGCCGGCACGCTCGGAGAGCGGTTCCAGCTCCCGTGGTTCCGCCGACCAGTCGGGTTCGGAGCCCTCGACGGGTGGTCGGCGGCGGCGCCGGCGACGGATCGACGGCGACGCGGCGAGCGGTACGACCGGGTCGTCGGAGCCGGCACGTCCGGCCGGCAGTGCCCGTTCCTCGGCGCCGACCGGCACCGATGCCGGCGGGTCGACCGAGGGCAGCGGCAAGTCGGCTGGCGAGGGCACGCCCCGGCGGCGTAACCGCCGGCGCCGTCCTGCCGGCGCCCGCAGCGCCGGCACCGACCAGTCGGGACCTGCCGGCGACAGCTGACCGGGCGGGACGTACCGGTCGGACCGGTTACCCGTGAGCCGGGCGACCCGCGATGATTTCGCGGCGCCCGGTGGGTCGCGGGCGTGCGATTGGTAGCGTCGGGGCGTGACGAATGCGGACCGCCCCAGCGCACCGGCGGACGGTGCCGACCGGTTCTGGCGCCGGCCGCCGGGTGGCACGCCGGAGCGCCCGGCACCGAGCAGTGCTTCCACCCCTGCGGAACAGCCATACTCCGGACCGCCGCGCAGTCTGATGCCCCCGCCGAACTGGCGTCCACCGGTGGTGGTGCCGGTCAGTCCGCCACGCGAGATGCCCGTTCAGGACCATCCCCGGATGGACGCCGAGGAGCAGGCCACCCGTACGGTCAGCCACGGCATCGGGCTGGTGGCCGGGGCCGTCGTACTCATCCTGCTCGTCGCGGTCTGTGCCCGGTTGGTCGGCTGACCGACCCGACGGTTCTGCGGGCGCCCCGGCACGGTGGCAGGCTGGAGAGGTGACAGCGTCCTCGGATGATCTCGGGCTGTTCGGACCGGACAGCGTGAGCTGGCGGGTGCACAGCCATCCGGTACTGGTCGTCGGTGGGCTTCGTGCGCTGTTCCTGCAGGCCCTGCAGCCCCGGGCGATGGCCGGGGTGGCACAGAACTCGGATTTCCGTGCCGATCCGTGGGGCCGGCTCTACCGCACCGGCGACTACGTGGCGACCATCGTGTTCGGCACCACCGAGGAGGCCCGGCGTACCGCCGCGCGGGTCCGCGGCATCCACCGCCAGCTGCGCGGCACCGATCCGTCCACCGGCGAGCGGTTCCGCGTCGACGAGCCCGAGCTGCTGCGCTGGACGCACGTCTGTGAGGTGGAGTCCTTCGTCGGTACCGCCCGTCGTGCCGGACTTCCGCTCACCGACGCCGACGTCGACCGGTACTACGCCGAGCAGCTCGTCGCCGCCGAACTGATCGGGCTGGACCCGACCACGGTGCCGGACTCCGCCGCAGCGGTGGACGAGTTCTACCAACGGATGCAGCCGGACCTGGCGATCTCGAAGGACGCCGCACGGGCGGCGGCATTCCTGTTCTGGCCGGCGATGCCGGCCCCACTCGGCTTCAGCCTCGCCAGGACCGGCTGGATCGGGCTGGCCGGACTCGGCTTCAGCCTGATGCCGGACTGGGCCCGCAGCCGGTACGGCGCGCTGGGCCTGCCGGCGGCGGATCTGCCGACCACCCTGGCCACCCGGGCCCTGCGCCGGACCCTCGACCTGTTGCCGGCCCGGTTGCGGCACAGTCCCCGGGTACGGGACGGCTGGCGGCGGGCGGAATCGCACCCGAGGCTGTGAGGCCGCCGACGACGAGCCTGCTCAGCCGTCGGCCGGACGGTACGCCGCGGCGAGCGGCACGATCAACGCCACCAGCAGCAACGGCACCGCGAACCCGACCCGCCAGTCCGAGACCGCCTCTACGGCACCGACCAGCGGCGCGCCGATCAGGAACCCGACGTAGTTGAAGATGTTGACCCGGGCGACGGCCAGCCCCGAACCGGTCGGATCGTGCCGGCCGGCCGCGGAGAACGCCTCCGGCACGATCACGCTCAGACCGAGCCCCAGCACACCGAACCCGACGACCGCGACCGCCGTATCGGGTGCCGCCACCACCAGGGCGAGGCCCAGCACGCCGACCGCGGCGCCGGCCCGTACGGCGCTCACCGGGCCGAACCTGCGTACCACCCGGTCCGCGCCGACCCGGCCGAGCAGCATGCATCCCTGGTAGGCGGCATAACCCCAGGCAGCGAATGCCGCACCGGAGGACAGCCCGTGCCGCAGGTACTCCGCACTCCAGTTCGAGGTCGCCGAATCGGCGATGTACATCAGCGCCACGACGATCCCGATCAGTACGATGGGCCGCCACGGTACGGCCACCGGGGCGCCTGCCCGGGGCGCCGTCGCGCGTTCGGTGGAGCGTGGGATCAGGCGCGGGCCGGCGAACGCCGACCCGGTCACGCCGAGCACGGCGACCACCCCGAACTCCGCCCACAGTGGCAGCCGCAACCATTCGTTGCCGGAGGAGAGCAGCGCACCCAGGATTCCGGCGGCGCTCCACACCGCGTGGAACGAGGCGAGGATGCTGCGCCCGTACCGCCGTTCCAGGCTGACACCCTGCATGTTCATCGTGGCGTCCACGGCGCCGACTCCGAGGCCGAAGAACGCGAGCGCGACGTACAGCCCCGCCCGGTCCGGCGTCAGACCGGTGGCCAGCACGGCCAGGCAGACCACGGGCTGCGCGACCCGCAGGGACAGCGCACTGCCCACCCGTTCGGCGGCCAGTCCCGCCAGCACGCTACCCGCACCCGCCACCACCGGTACCGCGAGCAGCAGTCCGGACAGCTGCAGCTCGGTGAACCCGAACTTCTCCCGCAACGTCGGCACCTGGGTCAGCAGCGCCGCGAAGCACAGGCCCTGGATGAAGTAGGTGCTGGCGATGGCCCGCCGGGTGGGCGGATCCCGGTAACCGCGCACGGCGGGTACGACCTCGGTCATCGACCGCCTCCGTCCAGCGTCGTGACGCCGGACACAGCCTATCCGAGGACTACTCGCTTTCCGCCATCCCGGCGCAGCGCCACCGCGTCATGCCTCGGGTGCGAGCGCACGCGCCACCGACGACCAGGGTTCCCGTTCCGGCGCTTCGGCACCGGCCGGGCACACCCGACGCCAGTCGCACCAGGAACACCGCGGCCCCGGCGCGATCGGAAACGCCACATCGGCGTCCGTACCGCTGTCGACCTGCCGTTCGGCCGCGACGATGTCGCGGGCCGTGTCCTCGGCTCGGCGCACCTGACGCTGCAACGACTCGTCGGTGTGCTCGTGTACGGCAACCTCACCGGTCGGCAGGTGGTGCAGTTCCACCCGGCGGCAGGTGCGGTGCATGGTCCGGCCGGCGGCGAACGCGTACAACGCCAGCGCCTGCGAGCCGCGGGCATCGTCACCGGTCAGCGGCGTACGGCCGGTCTTGTAGTCGACGATGACCAGCTCGTCGCCGCGCCGGTCGATGCGGTCCACCCGACCGTTGAAGGCCAGCACCGCGGTGCGGGTGGCCACCACCCGTTCGACCCCCACCGGATCCTCTTCGGCCGGGTCCAGGGTCTTCACATAGTCCTCCAACCAGCGCAGCGCCAGGTCGAAGGCAGCCCGTTCCTGTTCGGAGTCCCGATAGCCCTCCATCACCCAGGTGCCGCGCAGCAGCCGGGACAGCACCGCGGGCTCACGTGCCTCAGCGCTCAGCGCGTACCAGTTCTTCAACGCGTTGTGCACACTGGCACCGAGGGAGTTGTGCGCCCAGGGCGGACCCTTCTGCGGCTGCGGCCGGTCCCGGTAGGTGTAGCGGTAGCGGCGTGGACACTCCTCGTAGGCACCCAGTTTGCTCGGTGTGCAGACGAACAGCCGCTCCGGCATGCCGGTCAGGGCCAACTGCTCACCCTGCGCCGGACCGGACGGACGGGTCGCACCCCGGCCTGAGCTGGAGCGCACGGACCGGCGCCGCGCACCGTCACTCATCGGACGCTCCTGGACAGACGGCGGGAAGGATTGTCGGATCGGACACGCCTCGATCCTGCCAGCAACCTGTGACAGACCGACAAGCGCTCCACTGCACGGCAGGCCCAGGTACGGGTAAGGTCCAATGAGGCTGTTGCCCTGCCCGCCATGCCCGGAGGTACCAGATGGGTCTGCTGAAGTGGATGCGCGGCGACGGCGACTCCCCGACCACCGCCATGCTGGCCGCCGGGCTGGGTGAGCTGAGCGGCGTGCTGCAGCCGGGGAAGCGCAAGCAGACCGAGCTGATCCAGGAACAGCAGAACCGCCGGGAGGACATCTCCACCGGCGCTCCTGCCGGCGTCGACCTCGACCGGGGCGTCGCGGTCATCCGATCCCGCCGGGACCGGGCCGGCGGGCGGACTCCCGAGCCGACCGCCTGACGTTCGAGCCGGACCCGGCGCGTCCGGCTCAACCTCAGCTGTACGCGTGGACGAAGCTCGCGACCGCGTCCGCCACCAACTGCACCGCGATCGCGGCCACCAGCAGACCGGAGATGCGGGTCACCACCTCGATGCCGCCCTGCCGCAGCACCCGCACGATCACGCTGGAGAACCGCAGGAACGCGAAGATGGCCAGGTGTACGGCGATGATCGCGGCGGCGATGGCGACATAGTCGGTCAGTCCGTTGCTCTGTCGTACGAACACGATCGACGCCACGATCGCGCCGGGACCGGCCAGCAGTGGTGTGCCCAGCGGCACCAGCGCCACATTGGAGGTGGCCGTGCCGACCGGGTCGTCCTGCTTCCCGGTCAACAGCTCCAACGCGACCAGCAGCAGCAACAGACCGCCGGCCGCCTGCATCGCGGGCAGCGAGATGCCGAGGTAGGCGAGGATCTGACCGCCGGCGACGGCGAACACGGCGATGACCCCGAGGGAGAGCAGTACGGCCTGCCACGCGGCCCGGTGGCGGGCGCGGTGGTCCAGACTGCGGGTGAGGGCCAGGAAGATCGGTACCGATCCGGGCGGGTCCACGATCACGAACAGCGTGACCAGTGCCTCGCCGAACAGCTTGACGTCCACGACTCCGTCACCTCCTCGCCTCAGGTCGAGCAGGGTCGACTCCCCGCTCACCAGCCAGCCAGGATGCCATGGGAATTACGCCAATGACCAGACATGACCATCGTTTCGTCGGCGAAGTCACATGACAGGCGAATAATCGTCGCCACTGACGACTATTCGAAGAAGTATCGTCAGCCGACCACAGGTGCGGATCCGGTCGCCTGCGCCAGGATCGCATCGTATGACGCCCGCTCGGTGAGCTCCACCGCCAACGGGGTCGACTTGTTGGTGCCGTGGAAGTCGCTGGACCCGGTCACGAACAGGCCGTGACGCGCCGCCAGTTCCCTCGCCCTGGCCCGTTCCGCCGGCCCGTGGTCGGGGTGGTCGGCCTCCAGCCCGGCCAGTCCCGCCTCCGCCATCTCGCCGATCACGTGGTCGGGCACCACCCGACCGCGCCGGTGCGCCAGCGGGTGCGCGAACACCGGCACGCCGCCGGCGGCCCGGATCAGCCGCAGCGCGCCGAAGACCTCCAGGTCCTCCTTCGGCAGCCGGAACCGCTGCCCCAGCCACTGCGGCGCGAAGGCCTCGGACACCGTACCCACCAACCCACGCCGGATCAGGGCCTGCGCCAGGTGCGGCCGTCCCACCGGCGCACCGGCGGCATCGTCGAGAACCTCGGGCCAGGTCACGTCGATGCCGCCGGCCTGCATGAGTTCCACCATCCGGCGCGCCCGGCCGGACCGGTTGTCCCGCACCCGGCGCAGCGCGGAGCACAGTTCCGGGTGTTGCGGGTCGGGCAGGTACGCCAGCAGGTGTAGACCGATGCCGGGCTGTACGCCCTGCCACCGGGCCGAGACCTCGATGCCGGGCACCAGAGTGACCCCGGACGGTACGGCCGCTGCCGCCTCGGCCCAGCCGGCAACGGTGTCATGGTCGGTCAGTGCGATAACGGAGAGTCGATACTGCACCGCGAGGCGCATCAGGTCCGCCGGAGGTACGGTGCCGTCGCTGGCGGTGGAGTGCACGTGCAGATCGATGCGCATCCCGCCATTCTGCCGGTGCGCCGTCACGCGTCGTCGACGTCGACCTCGTGCTCACCATTGCCCAGCCGGGCCTCGACCGCCTCCGGCTCGTACATCTCCTCGACCACACGCAGGTAGAGCTCGTTCGGGTTGGGCAGGTGCGGCACCTCGCGCAGCGCCTGGTCCTGGCCTGCCGACTCGAGGACGAAGGTGCCGTAGTTGAGGATCCGACCCAAGGGTGACTGCTGATACTTCATGTCGGTGACCCGCGCCAAGGGCATCATGGCGACCTTGCGGGTCACCAGGCCATTGATCAACATCACCCGTTTGTTGGTGAGGATGAAGCGGTCGTCGAACCACTCCATGACCTTGAAGGCCACCCAGACCAGAGCCAGCAACCAGATCAGCACCACCGCGGTGACCGCGATCTTGGCCTGGTAGTGGGCCAGCAGGCTGGAGATGAAGCCCATCAGGAAGGTTGCCAGCACCACCACGGCGATCGGCAGCAGGATATGGACCCAGTGTCGGCGCCACTCCCCGCGGTACTTCTCGGTCGGGAAGAGGTAGCGGCGGACGAATGCGCTCGGCTCCGGTTCGACCGGGAGCACCCGCCGTGGGCCCGCCGGCGGCAGGCCGCTGACGTCGTACAGGTCCTCATCGATTGTTCCGGACGGGTCCGGCGGTGGCGGCAGGTCCAGCGGGTCGGTGGACTGGGCAGCACGAGGCTCGCCGAAGCCGCGCTCCGGCGAGCCACTGGTTGGTGCACTGGCCGCTTCATCCCGCGACAGACCGGGGATGGGCTCGGTGTCACGCCGAGCGTCATCTCCGTGTGGTTGGGCATCGTCGCGCTGCATGGCTCAAGCTAACCCACGAGGCTGGAGAAGAAGTTTCCTACGCCAGTCAGAATATTGACAATTCCATCACCGATGGTCTTGGCGACGGTCGCTGCGGAGTTTGGCTTGTAAGCGATGAAGAAGATCAGAAAGGCCAGTCCACCCCAGGTGAGGATCTTTTTGATCATTGTCCCTCCCCGATGTCACTTATCACTACTTAGCGTATCAGGTACGCGTCGCGCTGTGAATGACTTGGCCCGAAATCAGTATCGTGATCAACCACCATTCCGACATGGTGCCCGGCTCGTGCGCACTCAGCTCGTACCGACAAGGTACGGCGACAAAGCACCGTACACGAGTTCAGCCGGGCGAGAGTCGGTCAGATCATGCAGTACCACGTGCTCGGCGAGCACGTAACCGGCCTCGGCGGGGAACGCCACCGCGTACAGCCAGACGCCGCTGGCCTCGCCCACATACACGCACCGGTCAGGACTGGAAGGCACCGACCAGAGCGGCGTGGGATGCCCACCGGCAATGACCTTGGCGTGAGCAACATCACCGGAGACCTCGGCCGCCAGCACCGGACCGGGGTCCGGTCCGGGGAAGCCGGCAAACCAGCAGCCGAGCCCCACGCCGGGCTCTTCTGCGACGAGGACCACATCCGCCGGACCGCCCAGCGGTGCCGGACCCGAACAGGCCAGCAGCGTCGCCGACGCACCCGTGCTCTCGTCGCCGGCCCACCCCACCCCGGTCACCGTCCAGCCGGGCAGCGGTGGCCACGGACACCACAACGGCACCGGCGACTGCGCGCGGACGCTGTCCACCACCTCCGCGGAGACATGGCGCGGCACATGCAGCGGCGGCACCACGCCATGCTGGTCGCAGCGCCAACCCTGATGCATCAGGTCCGGAGCCCGCAGTGGACCGCCGCAGCGGGGACAGTGCACCGACATGCTCATCCGATGCTCCGCTCCGCACGTGCGCGACCACATGCCGAACTCCGACTCACCTGTCTACCGTGAGCCGGGAAACAGCAGTCGTCAAGTCCCAGGCGTGACCTGGCGGCGCGTCGCCGGTACGGATCCGGGCACATCCGGCGGTGGCCCGGCATGCTGCCGGACCCACGCATGCATCGCGATGCCGCTGGCCACGCCGGCGTTGATCGACCGGGTCGAACCGTACTGGGCGATCGAGCAGACCAGCGCGCAGGCCGCCCGCGCCGGATCCGACAGCCCCGGCCCCTCCTGCCCGAACAACAGCAGGCACCGGCGCGGCAACGTGACCGACTCGATCGGTACCGAACCGGGCAGGTTGTCCACGCCGACCAAGGTCAATCCACCGGCCGCCGCGTACCCCAGCAGATCCTCCACAGTCGGGTGATACCGGACATGCTGGTAACGGTCGGTCACCATCGCGCCCCGCCGGTTCCACCGCCGACGACCCACGATGTGCACCTCGCGGGCCAGGAACGCATTCGCGGTGCGCACCACGGTGCCGATGTTGAAGTCGTGCTGCCAGTTCTCCACCGCGACGTGGAAGTCGTGCCGACGGGTGTCCAGGTCGGCCACGACCGCTTCACGCCGCCAGTACCGGTACCGGTCCACCACGTTGCGCCGGTCGCCGCCGGCCAGCAGGTCCGGGTCGTAGCGTGGGTCCTCGGGCCAGGGACCCGACCACGGACCGACCCCGACCCCGGCCTCCTCCTCGTCGCGCACAACAGCTGACGATACGGCCTCAGCCGAGCGTCAGCGCCGCCGCCAGGTCCGCCAGGAACTGCCGTTCCGCGGTGCTGAGCTGCTCACCACCGAGGCCGAGGAACCCGCCGGACTTCGCCGCGCCGCACACCTGTTCGGCGATCTCGATCAGCCAGCCGCAGTATGCCCGGGCGTCCTCGGACGTCTCCTTGGCCAGCACACCCACGGCCTGTCGGCACTTGTCGAGCACGTCGGCCAGGCCCTGGCTGCGGTCGTTGAACTCCACGGCCGTCGGCTGCGGCTCACCGGTGTCCTCGTCGGTCCACAGTTCGCCGGCCACCCGTCGTACCAGTGGGCTTTCCGAACGGCGCCCGGCCTCGATGCCCTTGTCGCCGGCGAGCCCCTCGTCGATGGTGCGCCGCATCCCGTCCGGCTCCGCCGAGGTCGCCGCGATCACCACCAGCTCGGGCAACTCGACCAGCAGCTGCCATTCCTCCGGCGAGTACTCCGTGGTTCGTTCCGTCTGGCTGGACATGCGCGCCTCCCACACCGACCGCTGTCAATCGACTACCCGGAATGATATAGCGGGGAATGTCGCGCGTCGGGGCGAGTGTCGGTGCCGGTGGGTTCTGCACCGGCCGCGCAGTGGGTCAGCGGATCAGTTCGCAGCCCCAGCCGTCGTAGTCGCCACCGTGCTCACGCACGATCCGGCCGACCGCGATGCTGGACTCGTCGATGTCGTCGAGCGGCTGCAACCGGACCGCGGTCAGCGTGCACCCCTGCTCGGCATCCGGCGACGCCGACACCCGGTATCCCAGCCTGCCCAGCTCCGCACCGGCCCGGGTGGCGGACGGCTGCTCGGCGAAGTGCGCCGAATGCTCGATCGGCCGGGGCCGGTCGGTACGGTCCCCGCGCGCCACCAGTGCCCGTACCAGCGGTCGGTTGTAGCTACGCTGCTCGGCCACCGGGTCCGGGGTGAACACCTCCCGCACGTACCGCCACTCCGGATCCTCGACATGCGACAGTCGGGGCGTGAGCGGACCGGAGCCCAGCTTCAGTTCGCCGGGCGGAGCCGGCAGCTGACACACGAAGACACACCGCCCGTCGCTGATGACCCGTCCCACGTACACCCCACCGGCCCGCCGGTCCACCTCCACGGCCAGCTTGTCCTCCAACGTGTACAGCTGGTGTGCGGTCTCACCCCGGGGTGAACCGTCCGGCCGGGTCGAGCCCAGGTCGACCGCCACCATCAGCCGGACACCCAACTCATCGACCGGGGCCCGGGCGAGGGCGGCCCGGTCCACGTGCAGCATCGCATCGACGCCATCCACCTGACCCGGGAACGTCTGCCAGTCGGGTGTCCAGTCCGACCTGCTCCGGCGAAACAGTGGCACGGGACCTCCCGCAACTCGGCGACACCACGACACCGCGAAGTCTGCCCCACCACCGGACCATCCGGCAGGCGCGGTCATGCCACACTGCCCGGATGAGTGCCCCGACCGAGGCAGCGACCGACGACCCGGCCGGACCGGGCGGCACGGTGACGCCATCCGGCTCCCGGCCCGCCGTCGAACGGCTCGGCCGCGCCGGACGGACGGTCCGGGTCCTGCTCACCCTCCTGGGTGCCGGCCTGCTCATCGCCGGCAGCCTGTTCGGACAGGACGACGACTTCCCCTTCGGGCCGTTCCGGATGTACGCCACCACCGCGGCACTCGACGAGCCGGTCCGCGACACCCGGGTCACCGCGGTGGACGCCACCGGCACCCGACTCGTACTGACCGACGCGGCGACCGGGTTCCGGCGCGCCGAGGTGGAAGGCGAACTCGACCGCTTCGAGCGCCGACCGCAACTGCTGTCCGCGCTGGCCGAGGCGTACGCCAGGCGGCACCCCGGGCGACCCCGGCTGGTCCGGATCGACGTGGTGGTACGACTGCACGCCCTGCACGACGGCCGGCCGACCGGGCGCTACACCGACCGGACCGCGGTGAGCTGGCAGGCCGCGCAGGTGACCCGGTGACCGGGCCGGCAACAGCGGCACGCGCCGCGACCAGGTGGCTCACCGCGCCGGTGCCACTGGGTCGGATCGCGGCGTTCCGTACGCTCGTGTACCTGTTCGTGGCCGCCGACCTCGTCGTGTTCACCCCGTGGGTACGTCAGCATGCCGACGTACCGGGGTCGCTGTACCAACCGTTACGTCTCGGTCGTCTGCTGCCGTTGCCCACGCCGGACCGGACCCTGGTCCTGGCGGTCTTCTGGATACTCCTCGCCGCCGCGCTGGCCGCCGCCACCGGTCGAGCGCCACGGCTGCTCGGCTGGCTGGTCTTCGCGCTGTACCTGGAGTGGATGCTCATCGCGATGAGCTACGGCAAGGTCGACCACGACCGGTTCGACCTGCTCGTGGCGCTGGCGGTGCTGCCCACCCTGGGCCGGGCCCGGCACGGCGACCCGACCCGCAGCGAACGCGCCGGGTGGGCGCTACGGGTCACCCAGATCGCCGCGGTCGCCACCTACTTCCTGTCCACCTGGGCGAAGTTCCGCTTCGGTGGACCGGGTTGGCTGACCGGCGCCACCATGACCCGCGCGGTCCTGCGCCGCGGCACGGTGCTGGTCGAATGGTCCACGCATGTACCGCACCTGCTGGTGCTCGCGCAGTTCCTGATCATCGCGTTCGAGCTGACCACGCCGGTGGTATTCCTGCTCCGCGGCCGATGGCGGCAACTGCACGTCGCCCTGCTGTACGCGTTCCATGCCATGGTCTACGTGGCCGTCACCATCAGCTTCATCCCGCACCTGGTCGCGATGACCAGCTTCCTGCCGCTGGAACGGCTCCGGCCGCTCGACCGGTTGCGTCGTCAGGCGGTCCGGTTGCCGGGCGTGGGCAGCGCACAGGCCGCGGTGCCACCCGGCATCAGGTCACGGTGACGGGCGACCCAGCGGTACGCCGGCCAGGCCAGTGCGCGTACCGGCCGGGAACCGAGCAGCGCTCCGACAGGCCGCCAGTAGGAACCGGAGTCGCGCAGCAGTCGGGCGATTGCGTCGGGACCGGCGTACACCCTGCCGTCGGTGCCGATCCACTGCACCGCCTCGGTCGCCTCCGCGGCGGTCACGCCGAGCGCGCCGAGGTCGGCCCGCTGCCAGGGCAGTACCTCGGCCCGGGTCGGGATCCGACGCCCGACGAACTGCGCGCAGGAGGTGCAGAACGCGCAGTCCCCGTCGTACAGGAAGGTGGCTCGTTCCTTCGGCTCCCTCGTCATGACTCCATCGTCTCTCACCTCGACGATCATCGCCCGGTGCGGTACGTCACCCGTACCCGTCAGGGGTGGCGGCCCGCGAGTACGCAGAACTCGTTGCCCTCCGGGTCGGCAAGACAGACCCAGCTCTCCTCGCCGGTCTGGCCGACCTCGGCACGTCGGGCACCCAGGTCGAGCAGCCGACCGACCTCGTCGTCCTGTTCCCGGTCGGTGGGATTGACGTCGAGGTGGAGCCTGTTCTTGATGGTCTTGCCCTCGGGTACCCGTGCGAACGTCAACGTGGGCGGCACCGGGCCGCGGCGTTCCCTGCCTTCAGGAACTCCAGGGGACCCGATCGTGACGAGTCCGTCCTCCTCGTCCTGCACCTCGTAACCGAGTACCGCGCACCAGAACCGGGCGAGACCGGCGGGATCGGCGCAGTCGATCGCCAACTCGGTGAACTTACTGGCCATGCCACGACCTTCCAATCGGTTGGCGGACGCCGCCAGAGCCCCACGCTAACCGCATCCGGCCCGAAAGTTCGGCTCACCCGATGGACACTGATTCGAACATGTGTTCGAATGGACCCATGCGATGGGAGGAGCTGCGGACCGGCCGCCACACCGACACACCTCTGCCACTCGATCTGCCGACCCCGGAGCCCGCCGCGCGCGGCACCGGCCGGGCCGGACTCGCGCTGGCGGCGCAGGGTCCGGTCATCGCCGGCACCGACGACGCCGTCGCCATCGAGATCGAGGCCCGGACACTGATCAACCGGGTACCCGGCAGTTCCGCGGTGCCCTTCCGGTGGACGATCAACCCCTACCGGGGCTGCACCCACGCCTGCCGATACTGCTTCGCCCGCAACACCCACACCTACCTCGACCTCGACGCAGGGCACGACTTCGACTCCAAGATCGTGGTGAAGGTGAACGCCGAACGGCTGCTGCGGCGGGAACTGACTGCGCCGACCTGGCCGGGTGAACCGATCGCGATGGGCACCAACGTCGACTGCTACCAGCGGGTGGAGGGCCGCTACCAACTGATGCGCGGCATCCTGTCCGCGCTGCGGGACCACGCGAACCCCTACTCGCTGCTCACCAAAGGCACCCTGATCGGCCGGGACCTCGACCTGATCAGCCAAGCTGCCACGGTCACCGACGTGTCGGTGGCCTTCTCCGTCGGTTTCCTCGACGAGCAGCTGTGGCGCACGGTCGAGCCGGGCACCCCGGCGCCGTCCCGGCGCCTCGACATGGTCCGTCGGTTCCGCGACGCGGGCATCCACTGCACCGTGCTGATGGCGCCGATCCTGCCGTGCCTGACCGACACCGCCGAGGAGATCGACCGCACCGTGGCAGCGATCGTCGCGGCCGGCGCACGCAGCGTCACCCCGCTCGTCCTTCATCTGCGGCCCGGCGCCCGGGAGTGGTACACCGCGTTCCTGGCCCGGGAACATCCACGGCTGCTGGCGCCCTACCGCCGGCTCTACCGGGACGGTTCCTACACCCCGGCCGCCTACCAGCGGGAGGTCACCGCACGGGTCCGGACCGCGGCTCGCCGCCACGGCCTGCGCGACCAGCGGCCGACGACGTTCCGGCGTCCGGGTGCCCGAGCGGCCGGGGTCGGGAAGAACACGAACGCCCTCCCCGACCTGACCCGCGACGAAGGGCAGCTCGAGCTGCCGTCCATCGTCCGGTAGTTCCCTTACTGTGACCCGATCGGCCAGCTAACGGGCTGGTTTCCGAGGTGAACGCGGGTTGTACGCTCGGGGCTCCACAAACCGGTCTCCCATCTACCGGGCGGTCGGCCCCCTCGGTCGCACGGCCGGAACAGGAAGGCAGAACCATGACCTGGCCACAGGGCCCCGGGGATCCATACGGGCAGCAGCAGCCCGGCGGATACGACCCCAATGCCCAGCAGCACGGCGGCGGATACGACCCCTACGCCGGCCAGCAGCCCTACTCCGCGCAGCCGTACTCCGGCCAGCCCGGTTACGATCCGTACAACCAGGCCGGCTACCAGGCGGGTTACCCGCAGCCGGGCCCATATGCGGGTCAGTCACGCGGCACGAACACCATGGCGATCCTGGCCCTGGTCTTCGCCTTCGTGTTCGCCCCGCTGGCGATCGTGTTCGGCCACATGGCGAAGAAGCAGATCAAGCAGTCCGGCGAGGACGGCGACGGCCTGGCCACCGCCGGTCTGGTGATGGGTTACATCTTCAGCGGACTGCTCCTGGTCAGCTGCTGCATCTACGGGGTCGCCGTCATCGGGATCTTCGGCACTGCGGCGTCCTCGTCCTCGTACGACAACGGCTACACGTTCATTCTGCAGTCCTTCGCGGCGACGCTGGGCGCCTGACCCGCAACGACGTCCGGGGCGCCGACCCATCGGGCATCGGCCCAGGGCATGCGACGACACGAACCGGGAGGTCCGGTGCCGGCGGCTCAGCCGCGGTACCGGGCCTCCCGCACGCTGTTGCCACCGTCGACCACCATCAGCTGCCCGGTCACGTACGACGCGGACGGGGTGCACAGGAACGCAATCATGGCAGCGACCTCGTCGGGTGTCCCGGGACGCCCCATCGGGGTGTCCAGGCCCTGCCGCAGCTCGCCGAGCGTCGACGCGTCGGTATGGATCAGGGCCGGTGCCACCGCGTTGACGGTCACGCCGTCGGCGACCAGTTCCATGGCCAGTGCCCGGGTCAGGCCGAGCACCCCGGCCTTCGCAGCTGCGTACGCCGCTTCGGTGGGCAGGGCGTTGATCGGGCCTTCGGTGGCCGACAGGTTGACCACCCGGCCCCAGCCGCGTTCGGCCATCGCGCCCACCACGGCGCGGCTGACCAGGAATGTCGTGGTCAGGTTGCGGTCCAGTTCGGCCCGCCATTCGTCCTGGCTGAGCTGGGTGACCGGCCGGAACACCTCCGGGCTGGTCTTGGAGGCCAGGCCGGCGTTGTTCACCAGGATGTCGACGTCTCCGAGCTGATCCTGTACGGCGTCGGCGAGCGCGCCGACCTCCGATTCGTCGGTCAGGTCGGCCACGAAACCGGTGCCGCCGATCTCCTTCGCCCGGTCGTGGATACGCCGGGTGGTGGAGACCACAGCGACGGCGGCACCGAGGGCCGCGAGCCGGCGGGCGGTGGCGAACCCGATGCCGTTGGGACTACCCGCGCCGGTGACCAGGGCGACCCGGCCGGTCAGATCGTCTCCGGCCGCTGGTGGCAGATCTGGCAACGTCTGGTCGCTCATGCCAAGATCCTCCCCTGCCCCCGGCGATCTTCGCAACGGGGGCGCTGCTCCCCTGTTCAGGCCACCTTGCCGGCGGGAACGACAATGCAGGCCTGGGATGAACCTACGGTGGGGTCAGCCTGCCGTGAGGAGATTCGACGATGCGTGACGAGATCGGTACGGCATCCGCCTACCCCCAGTACGGCTATCAGCTCCCGCACGGGCCAGCGATGACGCCGGTACCGGCGGCCCGGCCGGTGCCGCGCACCAATGGCCTGGCCATTGCCTCCCTGGTGGTGTCGATCCACGGCTTCGGGCTTCCCGTCGTCGGCCTGATCGGTGCCATCCTCGGGCACATGGCCCGCCGACGGATCGCGTACAGCGGCGAGTCCGGCAACGGCCTCGCGGTGGCCGGGATCGCGGTCGGCTGGACGAGTACCGCGATGTTCGGGCTGATCGTCGCCCTCGGTGTCACCTTCGCCATACTGGGTTACTGATCCGGGTGCGCGGCACCGTGCTCATGCGGGGCACGGTCGGCCGGGTCAGCGTGTGACGGAGCGGCACAGACATCGGGTCGACGACTCCTTGTAGCCGGACATGGGTCGCCGGTGCCGCCGCTGCGGTGGCAGGATCTGCACCGGCACCAGTCGGTCGGCACCTGGGGGAACGGAACGTGACGATGGGAGTTCGCGTCGGCAGTCGGTACCACGCGGCCGACATGATCGGGCAGGGCTCCTTCGGGACGGTCTTCCGGGGCACCGGCCCGGCCGGACCCGTCGCCATCAAACTGCTGAGGCCCGATCTGGCCACCAACCCCGAGATCGTGGACCGGTTCCTGCGTGAGCGTTCGCTGCTGCTGCGGCTGCGTCACCCCAATCTGGTCAGCGTGCACGACCTGGTGGCCGAAAGCGACCTGCTGGCCCTGGTGATGGACCTGATCGACGGTCCTGACCTGCGTAACTATCTGCATCGGCAGGGGCCGCTGCCCGCGCCGTTGGCGGCGGACCTGGTCGCCGGGGTCGCCGACGCGCTGGCGCACACCCATGCCGCCGGGGTCATCCACCGGGATCTGAAACCGGAGAACGTCCTGCTCCGGTTCACCCAGGAGGGCCCGGTACCACTGCTCACCGACTTCGGGATCGCCCGGCTCACGGCCGGCGGTTCGTCGGTCACCGGCCCGCAGACCGTGGTGGGTACACCGGGCTACCTGGCCCCGGAGATCGCCCGCGGCCAGCTGGCAACTCCCGCCGTCGACATCTACGCCTGCGGCGTGCTGCTGTACGAGTTGATCACCGGTCGGCCCCCGTTTCCCGGCGACCACGCGCTGGCGGTGATCCATCGGCAGCTCACCGAGCGACCGGAGCGACCGGAGCGGCTGGCCGACGAACTGTGGCAGATCATCGCCCGCTGCCTGTCGGTGGACCCGGCGGATCGGCCGTCCGCGGGGGACCTCGCCGGGGCGCTGCGCGGCCAGCAACCGGCCGTGCGTACCCGGACCCGGATTGCGCCGCTCTCGGCGCAACCGACCAGCGGGCCCTCTCGGCACAACCGAGCACCGGGCCACTCTCGGCACAGCCGAGCAATGCGCCCCTCTCGGCGCAGCCCACGAGTGCGCTGAACCTGAACGGCCCGGGGCACGGGTCACGCGGCCATGCTCCGGTGACGCCGCCACCAGCGTCGGGGCCGCCCGAGCCGAACGGGCACCGGCCCTCTCCGGTGGGTGCCGGCTGGCCGTTGCGGGTGGCGTTGCTGGTGGTGGTCGCGGTACTCGGAGCGTCCGGTGGGTATGCGTTGCGCGCCGTGTCGACGTCCCAGCGCACTCAGCAACCGGCTGCCTCCCACCGGGCCGGCAGCGGCAGGTCCGCGGCACCGGCGCCGACCGCGGTCCGCCGGTTCGTCACCGACATGCCGTACACCTCGGTGGCGAACGGCTGGGGGCCGGTGGAGCGCAACCGGGCGGTCGGCGGGCAGGCACCGGACGACGGCGGCGCGCTGACCCTGTCCGGTACGCCGTACCAGCACGGCCTGGGCACGAACTCGCCGAGCCAGGTCCGGCTGTACCCGACCGGCGGCTGCACCAACTTCACCGCGACCATCGGCGTCGACGCCGCCGCGGTGGCGTTGTCCGCCGGCACCGTCTCCTTCCAGATCGTCGGCGACGGCAAACCGTTGTACGACAGTGGTGTGGTGACCTGGCAGACACCGGCGAAGCCGGTCCAGTTGGACGTGACCGGGGTACAGGTACTGGACCTGGTGGTGGGCGACGGCGGCGACGGCCCGGCGAACGACAACGCCGACTGGGCGGACGCCGCAATGGTCTGCAAGTCCTGAGCGGCCGGACCGGTCCGGGTAGCGTGGTGTGACTGTGGCTGACAAGTACGACACCGACCCGGTGGATGCCGACGAGGGCGGGCAGCTGACCTGGCTGGCCGCCCGTACGGTGCGCCAGCGGTTGCTCGGCCTGGATCCGGCGGCGCCACCGCCCACCCGGCCGGCCCTGCTGGCACCGGGCGCGTCCTTCGTGACCCTGACCCGCGCCGGCCAGCTCCGTGGCTGTATCGGCACGCTTCGCCCGGTACGGCCGCTCTATCAGGATGTGTCCGCCAACACGGTACGGGCCATGCGCGACCCGCGGCTGGCGCCGGTGGACGTCACGGACTGGCCGGAACTGGACGTCTCGGTCTCGGTGCTCACCACCCCGCAACCACTGGCCGTCGAGGACCGGGCCGCGCTGCTCGACGTCCTGCGTCCGGGCGTCGACGGCCTGCTGATCACCGACGGGGACCGGCGGGCCACCTTCCTGCCGGCGGTCTGGGAGAAACTGCCGGACCCGGTGCGGTTCCTGGACCAGCTGCTGGTCAAGGGTGGTTGGGCGGCCGGCAGCTGGCCGCGTGACCTGTGGGTCGGCCGGTACCGCGCGGTCGAGTTCACCGACGCCGGGCCGCGGGTTCCGCTGACCGGAAGACCGGCCGGCCCGGACGACGATGCGATGATCGCACCGTGACCAGCGCATTCGACCCGTCGGAGGGCACACCGCCGGCTCCCTTGATCGTCGAGGCGATGAAGAAGGCGGCCGTGGCCTGGCTGAGCGGGTTGCCCGGCCAGCCCACCGGTCGCAGCGCACCGGTGTGGTGCAGTTGGCTTGCCGATGCGCTCTACGTGGTCTCCGGGCCGGGCGAGCAGCCCGTACCGGGTCTGTCCGGTGCGCGGCACTGTCAGGTGAGCGGGCGGGGCGACAACGGCGCGTTGATCGTCACCTGGCCGGCGACCGTGACCCGGGTCGAGCCGGGCAGCGAGGAATGGGACCGGGTCGTGCCGCTGCTGAGCGGTAAACGCCTCAACCTGCCCGCAGACGACGACACCGGGCAGCGGTGGGCGCGGGACTGCACGCTCAGCCGGTTGGCTCCGGACGGCGAGCCGGCGCCGGCGCTGCCGGACGATTCCCGGGCCGCGGTAGCACCCGGTTCTCCGGCGGCGCGCCGTACCGACACACCGTTCCACCTGCACCGGACCCGCCGGCGCCGGAAACGCTGAGCCTGTTCCACGCCGCCGCGCTCAGGGCACGGCGATCCGGCCGGCAGCCACCGGTACGACACCGCCGGTGACGGTGGCCGCCACCGCCCGACCGTCCACTGCCGACACCGTGCAGTCCAATATGGACGGACGACCCATGGCCACGCCCTGGCGTACCCGGTAGCTGTGTAGTCCGTCGGCGGCCAGTTGGCCGGCAGCGACCAGGTACACGCCGTGGGCCAGCGCCGCCGACCCGGTCGCCGGATCCTCCGGCACACCCAGGTCGGCGGCGAACACCCGGGTCTGCGACTCCTGCGCCCCGGCATCCCAGGCACTGACCGACAGGGTGTACCCGGCGGCCCGCAACCCGGCCACATCGAGCCGGATCCGGTCCAGCGCCTCGGGCCGTACGAGCAGGTGCACCGAATCCAACCCGCAGCCGGCCGACCGTGGCGCCGGCCCGGCCAGATCGGCGGTGGACAGGCCGGTGCAGGCGAGCATCGGTGCCGGGTCCAGTTCCGGCCCCACCGACGGGGTGCCACCGGACAACTGCGCGGAGCCGGCGGTCGCCGACACCGGCAGGTCGCCGGCACCGCAGCGCTGGACGAGCCGACCGGCGGTCAGCCGGCCCAGCCGTACCAGGGTCGCGGCGGTACCGACGCTCGGGTGCCCGGCGAAGGGCACCTCGGTCATCGTGGTGAAGATCCGTACCCGGTAGTCGGCGCCGGCGCCGGCCGGTAGTACGAAGGCCGTCTCGGACAGGTTGAACTCCCGGGCGAGCGCCTGCATCCGACCGGTGTCCAGTTCCTCCGCGTCGAGGACCACCGCCAGCGGGTTGCCGGCGAACGGCCGGTCGGTGAACACGTCCACGATCTCGTACGCCAGCTGCGTCATGCCCGGACCCTAACCAGCTTCACGACCACCCGGCAGAGCCACCTGGCAACCGCTGGCCGCGACGAACCTCACCCGTGCCGACGCGCCAGGCCGGCCGGGAAGCGTCCGGTGTCCCCGGCCGGCCGGTTACCCTGGCGTCGTGACCACGGCGACCCGGGTGTACGTGGCCCGACTGGCCGGTATCGCGGTGTACGACCCCAACGGTGACCAGGTCGGGCGGGTTCGTGATGCGGTGGCCCGGATGCGCCCCAACCAGCTGCCACCGCAGGTGGTCGGTCTGGTCGTGGAGATCGGCGTACGGCGCCGGATCTTCGTCCCGATCGGCCGGGTCACCTCGGTGGACGCCGAGGCCGTGCTGCTGTCCACCGGCACCCTCAACCTGAAACGGTTCGAGAAGAAGCCCGGCGAGCTGCTCGTCCTGGAGGAACTGCTGGACCGGCGGGTGACCGTCAGCGAGTCCGGTGGCGACGACCGTCCGGGCATCGTGGTGGACATCGGGATGGAGCAGCAGCGCACCGGCGAATGGATGCTGCGCCGCTTCGCGGTGCGGGCCACATCCTCCAGGCTGGGCCGGCGGGGCCAGTTGCGTCAGGTCGACTGGGAGCAGGTGAGCGGGCTGACCGAGGGGACCGGCGAGCAGGTCACCGAGAGTCTGCTGACCGTGCTGGAGACGATGCGGGCCGCAGACCTGGCCAACACCCTGCAGGAACTGTCCGGCCGCCGGCGCCTGGAGGTGGTCAGCGCGCTGGACGACGAGCGGCTGGCCGACGTGCTGGAGGAGCTTCCCGAGGACGACCAGGTGGAGATACTCGGCTTCCTCGACCTGGAACGCGCCGCCGACGTGCTGGAGGCGATGGACCCGGACGACGCCGCGGACGTACTGGCCGAGCTGCCCGAGTCGGAGAAGGAGCAGCTGCTGGAACGGATGGCGCCGGACGAGGCGGCACCGGTACGACGGCTGATGGACTACGAGCCCGGCACCGCGGGCAGCATCATGACCTCCGATCCGGTCATCCTGCTACCGGACGTGACGATCGCGGAGGCGCTCGCGGCCGTACGGGAGCCCAAGCTGTCGCCCGTACTGGCCGCCCAGGTGTTCGTGTGCCGGGCACCGGGCGCCACCCCGACCGGCAAATTCCTCGGCATGGTGCATTTTCAGCGGCTGCTCCGCGATCCGCCGGGAGACCTGGTCGGCGGGACCGTCACCGGTGACCTGGACCCGGTGACGCCGCACACCCCGATCGCGGAGGTGACGCGCCGGATGGCCACCTACGACCTGATCGCGATGCCGGTGGTGGATGAGATGGACCGGCTGGTCGGCGTCGTCACCGTCGACGACGTACTGGACCACCTGCTGCCCTCCGACTGGCGGGACCGTGACCATGCCTGAGCCCGAACGGCGGCAGCCGGCCCGGCCGGCTCCCCGGGGGCGGCTGGACCAGCCCCGGGTACCGAGTCGGATCAAGCTGCCCCGCTGGGACGCCGACACGTTCGGCCGGTTCGCCGAGGCCACCGCGCGTTTCATGGGAACCGCCCAGTTCATCGTGGTGATGACGATCATCGTGGTGATCTGGGTGACCCTCAATCTGGTGGGGTTGCTCGGGCTACGCTGGGACCCCTACCCGTTCATCCTGCTGAACCTGTTCTTCTCCACCCAGGCGTCGTACGCCGCGCCACTGATCCTGCTGGCGCAGAACCGGCAGGCCGACCGGGACCGGCTGGCGCTGGACGAGGACCGGCGGCGGGCCGCGGCGCAGAAGGCCGACACCGATTTCCTGGCCCGGGAGATCGCCTCGCTGCGCATCGCCCTGGGCGAGGTGGCGACCCGCGACTTCGTCCGCTCGGAACTGTCCTATCTGCTGGAGGAGCTGGACGGTCGACAGCAGCGCAACCGTCCACATCGGACGGTTGAACCGGCGGCCGGGCGTGCGCCGCGGAACTGACCGTACGCTCGGTACGACCGGTGCACCGATCCGTGGCCGGACACGTGATCGGGCACACGGGACTCTGGTGTGATCAGCCACATCGACCGGTAAGTGGTGCCTGGACACCCCTTCGACGGGTATCGCTGGTAGCGGACGAATGACAAGTTCTGAAGGGGTGACGGTGGTATCCGACGAGACCCGGGTGCAGGCACCCGGTCCCGACGACTCGACCGGACGGCGTCGACTCGAACTCAACGGGGTGCAACTGGTCGCGTCGGTGGCGGCGGCGGTGTCGGCCGCGGTAGCCGCGTCGGCGCTCGGCGTCGCCGGCACGATCATCGGTACGGCGGTGGTGAGTGTGGTAGCCACGGTCGGCAACGCGCTGTACACCGCGTCACTGCGACACACCACCCGCAGCCTGAAGGACGCCCAGGTACGGGTACGGCGCCGGACCGGACGCGCCGCCGTACCGGCCACCGGCGACATGACGACGGTGTCGGAACGGACCGGGGCCGGGACGGCACACGACACCCCCGCGACGGGGGCCGGGCCGACGGCAGCCGAGCCCACGGGTGCCGAGCAGGCTGACACCGAACAGTCCGGAGCCGACCAGGGCCGAACCGGTCAGCCCAGGAGCCAGCTGGCCACCAGCGAACCCGCCGCAGGCAGCCCGACCGGCGCCGACGCACCACGCCGGACCTGGCGGACCGGGCCCCGCATCGGGATCCTCATCGGCAGTACGGCGGTGGTGTTCGCACTCGCCTTCGGGTTGCTGACCGGGATCGAGGCGATCCTCGGCCACTCGTTCGCCTCGCTGTGGGGACGCGGCTCGGCGGGCAGCACCGCCGGCGCGGTGTTCGACGGGCCTGCGGCGCAACCGCAACACGATGCGGGTCCCGCCCCGGCGGCCCCGACGGGTGGCCCGAGCTCGTTTGCACCCGACCGCTCGCCGTCCCCCACCCCGAGCAGCTCGCGGGTCAGCCCACGACCGAGCCGCACCGCCAGCGGATCGCCGACGCCGACACCGAGCGGCTCCCGCACCCCGACCACGGGCCCGTCCGCGCCCCCGTCGCCGACCGGCTCCACCGCACCGAGCGGAGGTGCCGGCGCGTCGGGCGACGTACCGCAGCACGGCGGCTGACCGGCCGGGGGTGTCGGCCCCCGGCCGTACCGTCAGCTCGACGGCGGGGGCGCCGGCCCCCGCCGTACCGTCAGCTCGACGCCGGCGCCCAGCCGTCGGCCACCAGGCGTGCGCTGTCCGACGGACGCTCCGAGTCGAACAGGGTGCGGCCGCCGGCCCGTACCCGTACGGCATCCACGTAGACGCCACGGCCCTGCGAGTTGGTGTCCGTCCGGTACGTCCAGCGCACCGCGGTCGTGCCGGCCGGCAGGTCGGCGGTGACCGACAGCCAGCGTCGGCCGCCGTACCCGGTGACCGTGCCGTCGGAATCCCAGCGGAACTCACCGCCGTGCAGGTGGCAGGACAGCGGGGTGAAGGTACTGCCGTCCACCGAGCTCGCCAGGGTGACCGTGTCGTAGTTGTTCTCGGTGTCGTACCAGAACTCGAAGGACAGGTCGGCGGTTCCGGTGGCGGCCGTGAACGGCGCGGTGAGGGTGTTCGCCGCGTTGTCGCGCCGGCTGAACCAGGCGCTGCGCCCGACCGCCGGGCGTACCGGCACCGCCAGGCCGAAGTCGTCGGCCATCGCCCGCCGCGCGATGTTGTTGCTGCCCCAGTCCCGGCTCGGGTGCACCCGGTTGGACAGCAGGATCACGAACGAGTGCGACAGCGGGTCCACCACGATCGAGGTACCGGTGTAGCCGGTGTGGCCGAAGGTGACCGGTGAGGCGAGCGCGCCCATGTACCAGTTGAGCGCCAGCTCCCAGCCCAGCCCGTGCGGGTCGTCGGGGAACGTCGCGCTGTTGTAGTCGTGCAGCATCAGCCGGACGGTGTCCTCGGCGAGGATGCGGGCCCGACCGTACCGGCCGCCGTTGAGGTAGGTCTGCGCGAAGATGGCCAGGTCGTGCGCGGTCGAGAAGACACCCGCATGCCCGGCGACACCGCCCAGCGCCCAGGCGTTCTCGTCGTGCACCTGCCCCCAGACCAGGCCACGCTTCGCCCACGGCTCGTACTCGTACGCGGCGATCCGCGGCTTGAGGCTCTCCGGCGGGTTGTACATGGTGTCGGTCATGCCCAGCGGCGCGGTGATGTGCTCGTGCACGTACGCGTCGAGGGTCTGGCCGCTGATCTTCTCGACGATCAGGCCGAGCGTGAGGAAGTTCAGGTCGGAGTAGACGTACTTGGTGTTCGGCGGCGCGGACGGCGTGGTGGCCAGGATCGCGGCGACCTTCTCCTCGTGCGTCTGGTACGTGCCACCCCACAGTGACGGGATCGGGTCCGGGATCAGGCCGCTGGTGTGGGTGAGCAGGTTCAGCACGGTGATGTCGGACTTGCCGTTGGCGGCGAAGTCCGGCAGGTAGCTGACCACCGGTGCGGCCAGGTCGACCAGGCCGCGCTCGATCAGCTGCGCCACCGAGGTGGTGGTGAACAGCTTCGACATGGAGGCGAGGTCCCAGATGGTGTCCTCGCGCGCCGGGATCTGCTCCCCGGCGGGCAGCTCGACCACGGTGGTGCCGTCCAGGGCGTACCGGACCGCCCTGCCCACGGCCGCCAGTTGGACGATGACGCCGTCCTTGGCGGCCACCACGGTGGCTCCCGCGTACATCGGGTGGGCCGGGTTCTCGGGCGTGGTCTGCAGGTACTTCGCGGCGTCCGGCACCATCCGGTCCACCTGCTCGCTCAGCAGCCCGACCTGACCGGCACGGCCCCGGCGCAGCGTACGGCCGGGTGAGAACTGCAGGTCCGCCGGGCCGACCTGGGGCGATCCGGCGGGTCGGCCCCGGGCCGGCATCGCGCTGTGCGCAGCTGCGTGCCCGGAGATCGCGTCCGCGCCCTCCGGTGCGGCCTGCGCCAGGGTCGGGCCCACCACCACGCTCGTCGCGCCGAGCGCCGCACCCAGCAGCACACCGCGGCGGGAGGTGCCCGGCCGTGCGGTGTCTGTCCCCGAGTCGTGTATGTCCGGCATCAGCCACACCTTCCGTCCGTTCGGATCTGAAGGAATCCTGCACCATATCGGCAGGTTGAGGAAAGGCCTTGCCGGAATCGGCCCAGATGGCGGGACCTCACCGACGCGCCGGCGTTGACTATGGCGCTAAGACAAGCCTGCCGCCCGCGTTGATCATGGTGCTACGGCGTTGACCATGGCGCTATCGGCACGACACGCCGACAGCAGCAGCAGCAGCAGCAGCAAACCATGATCAACCCCGACAGCACCAACGCCGTTCGCTTAAGGTCAGCTTGGTACGAGCGGGCACGGGTGGCGGGCCTTCCTGCTCGCCCGTGTGGGCATTTTCCCCGAATGACCGTGACGTTCCTTCGCAAGAAGGGACATTACGGGAAAATGCCCCTTGCGGGTTGTCTATAGGTGTATTTTCCCCGAATATCCACATTGAAAATTCGGACGAACCAATTCTTTCGGGGAAAATGGGCACCGGTGGTGGGTGAGGTCGATGGCACGTCGTGGTGGATCGAGCGGCGCGTTCCGACCTCAAGTGAACGGCGTTGCCTGACCAGACCAAGATCAACGCCAACCGAGGAATGGTCGGACACGACGAGGCGACATGGGTCACGTCGGGCCGGCCGGGCGGTCGATGGGCCGCCTCGTAGCATGGGAAACATGTCCGCGCCTGCGCTCACCGAGCTCGAACCGGAAATCCGTACCGCCCTGTCGAGGGTCCAGGATCCGGAGATCCGCCGACCCATCACCGACCTGGACATGGTCCGGGACATCGACATCCGGTCCGACGGAACGGTCACCGTGGGCCTGCTGCTCACGGTCGCCGGCTGCCCGCTGCGCGACACCCTGCAACGCGACATCACCGAGCAGGTCAGCACCGTGGCCGGGGTCACCGCGGTCCGGGTCGACTTCGACGTGATGTCCGAGCAGCAGCGCAAGGACCTGCAGACGAAGTTGCGTGGCGCCTCGGGTGGCGGCGAGCCGGTCATTCCGTTCGCCCAGCCCGGTTCCCGCACCCGGGTGTACGCGATCGCCTCCGGCAAGGGCGGCGTCGGCAAGTCCAGCGTGACGGTCAACCTGGCCGCGGCCCTGGCCGACCGGGGGCTGTCGGTCGGCGTCGTCGACGCTGACATCTACGGCCACTCGGTACCCCGGATGCTCGGTGTCACCGACCGGCCCACCCGGGTCGAGGACATGATCATGCCGCCGCAGGCGCACGGCCTGAAGGTCATCTCGATCGGCATGTTCACCCAGGGCAATGCCGCGGTGGTCTGGCGCGGGCCGATGCTGCACCGGGCTCTCACCCAGTTCCTCGCCGACGTCTACTGGGGCGACCTGGACGTCCTGCTGGTCGATCTGCCGCCGGGCACCGGTGACATGGCCATCTCGATCGCCCAGTTGCTGCCCACCGCCGAGATCCTGGTGGTCACCACCCCGCAGCTGGCCGCCGCCGAGGTCGCCGAACGCGCCGGTGCCATCTCCCTGCAGACCCACCAGCGTCTGGTCGGTGTGGTGGAGAACATGTCCTGGCTCGAACTGCCGACCGGCGAACGGATGGAGATCTTCGGCGCGGGCGGCGGCGCCCAGGTCGCCGAGACTCTCTCCACCACCATCGGGGCGTCCGTACCGCTGCTCGGCCAGATTCCGTTGGACACCCGGGTACGGGAGGCCGGCGACGCCGGTGCACCCGTCGTACTCAGTGATCCGGACGCACCAGCCGCCGCCGCGCTGCGCTCCGTCGCGGACAAGCTCGCGGTACGCCGGGAGAGTCTGGCCGGCCGTTCGCTGGGCCTCTCCCCCGCCTGACCGCGAGCGTTCCCGCCTCCGACCGGCGCGCCGTCCGGCACTGACGGCGCGCTGTCGGCGCGCATCGCGTTCGAGGGCTCAGGTGGCGTCGACGTCGAACCGGGGGCGGCGGGTGCCGGTACTGGTGCTGGTGCCCGCAGCAGGCGTCCTCGCCGGCTCGGAGTCGGCCAGCGCCGGGTTGAGGTCCATCGACCGGGCAGCGTCCGAGGCGTCGGAGTAGATCTCCTTGAACGGCCGGGTCAGGGCGTCCTGATCCTCGTCGGACAGCAGATGCTTGCGTACGAACGTCTTCGGGTGCAGGTCCTCGATGGAGATGTCGGTGCCCAGTTCCCGGGACAGGTCGCTGGTGGCGTTGGTGGCCATCCGGCGCAGCTGCCGGATCATGTTCACCCCGTCGGAGATCAACTTCGGCAGCTTGTCCGGGCCGAAGATGAACAGCCCGATGAGGACGAGCACCATGATTTCCGGCCAGCCGATGTTCTCGAACATCCGTGCTCCTCATCCGCACCCGCCGGCCCTACCGCGCCGACCGCTCGCCCCACCCTACGCACCGGCGGGTCCCGCCGGAAAGGTGTCCCGCCTGTGGTTCAGTTCGCGTCGGTGGCTCCCAGTGTGACGGTTGTGCTGCGTTTGGCGCCGCTGTGCTGGTATTCCACCGGTGCCACCGATCCGGGCGCATCCTTCCGGATGAACGCGATGAGGTCGGTCGGCTGGGCCAGCAGATGGCTGTCGTAGCGGGTGATCACGTCACCGGACTGCAGGCCCGCCTTGTCCGCCGGGCCACCGGCGGTCACCTTGGCGAGACGTACGCCACCGTTGGCGCTCTGGTAGCTGTTGTCCAGGCTGGCCCCGATGACGGTACGACGCGCCTTGCCGGTCCGGATGATGTCGTCGGCGACCCGCTTGGCCTGGTTGATGGGGATGGAGAAACCGAGCCCGATATTGCCGCTCTTGGTCTCCCCGCCCGCGCTGGAGTCACCCAGCGTGAGGATCGCCGAGTTGATGCCGACCACCCGGCCGGCGCCGTCGAGCAGCGGGCCGCCGGAGTTACCGGGGTTGATCGCCGCGTCGGTCTGGATGGCCGCCATGTAGGCCTCGCTGCCGGCGTCCTTGCCGGTGAGTACCGGCCGGTCCAGGTCCGAGACGATGCCGGCGGTGACGGTGTTGGACAGTCCGAGGGGCGCGCCGATGGCGATCACCGGGTCACCCACGGCGAGCCGGTCGGAGTCGCCGAACTTGACCGGGGTGAGGCCGCTCTTGTCGACCTTCAGTACGGCCAGGTCGGATTCGGGGTCGGTGCCCTTCACCGTCGCGTCGGCGGTCGTGCCGTCGGAGAACGCCACCTTCAGCTGCCCACCCGAGCCGGCGGCGGCGACGTGGTTGTTGGTGATGATGTATCCGGACGAGGAGACCACGAAGCCGGATCCGTTGCCCTCCACCTTGTCCGTGTGGATCAGCACGGTCACCACGCTGGGCAGTACTTTCTTCACCACCCCGGACACCGACTCGGGCGCCCGGTCGGCGGCCTTCGGCTTGTCGGTCTCGGACGGGCCCAGCACTGAACTGCCACCACCGGTACGGGCCGCACCCAGGTAGCCGAGCGCACCACCCAACGCGCCGGCCAGCAACGCGATCACGATCGTGACGGCCAGCCCGACAGGTCGACGTCGCCCGCCACCCGCCGGTACCGGATCGGGCAACGGGTCGAGCGGCGGACCCACCGGTACGGTCGGTTGCTGCACGATCATCGCCGGCGCCTGCGGGTTGCGCCACGGGTCTGCGGCACCGCCGCTGGACCACCACGCAGAAGACCCGCCCGGCTGCGGGACGTGAGGATTCCCCCCGGGCCATGGCGTACCGGCGGAGCCGGTCGTCCTGCCACCTTCGGTCACCCTGCGTCCACCTCTCCCCAGTGCCGCACCGGCCGACCCGCGTGCGGCTCACTCCACCGCATTCCAGGATTACACGCCATGGCATCCCCGACTCGCACGGATCATTCCTTAGGCTCTATGGCATGGCCACCCTGGGACCACAGAGCCACGATTTCACCGAGTCGTACGTCGCCGAGGACCACGTGCTGGACGCGGCGCGTACCCGCTCGCTCGAGGTCGGGCTCACACCGCTGAGCGCCGCCGCCGGCGCGACGCTACGCCTGCTCGCCGCGGCAACGGCGGCCCGCGCGGTCGTCGAAGTCGGCACCGGTACCGGTGTCAGCAGTGTCTGGCTGTTACGCGGCATGCGTACCGAGGGGGTGCTGACCACCATCGACCTGGAGCCCGAGCACCAGCGGCAGGCCCGGCAGGCGTTTCGTGATGCCGGGTTCTCCCCGTCGAAAACCCGGCTCATCGCCGGCCGTGCGCTCGACGTGCTGCCCCGACTCGCGGACGGCGCGTACGACCTGGTGTTCGTGGACGGTGACCGGGCCGACTATCCGCAGTACGTGGCGGAGGCGTACCGGCTGCTGCGTCCGGGTGGTGTGGTCGTCGCCGCCGGTACGTTGGGCGACGGCCGGGTGGCCGATCCGTCGGCGCGGGACAACCAGACCGTGACGTTGCGCGAGCTGGTCAGGTCGATCCGGGACAACGACGACTGGCTGCCCGCGCTGCTCCCGGTCGCCGACGGCCTGCTCGCCGCGGTCAAACAGAACGGCCAGCCCCAGACACGTCGCTGACCGCCGACCTGTGCTGCCGGAACTCGCTGTGAACAGCGGGATCTCCACCACGATGCCGATGTCAAGATCAGCAACGGTGATACATCAGATAGCCTACGGGTGGCGCGGGTTGGGCAGACTGTTCGCGTGCACCCAGCATCGTCGCGGACCCGGACCGCCGTGTCCTGTGAGTACCATGCCTGCCCGAACGCCGCCGCGATGGTACGGCTGCTGCCCGGTCCGGGTAGTCAGTGGATCCTGATGGTGGAGGGCTTCCGGGGCAGCGGCGGATGCGCCGAGGCACTGTCCGACCGGGACGGTGCGGACGTGGCGCTGGCCGACGAGGTACGGCACGGCGGCACCAGCCTCGCCCCGGCCCTGTACGACCGGAACCCGGACTGGGCACCGTTCTTCTGCCCGGTCTGCGAACGCGCCTACTGTGCCGGGCACTGGCACGGCCAGACCTGCCCGTTCGGACACCGGAACTAGGCAGGGAAGTGGGCGGCGTCAGCGTTCCGAGGTGGAGGCGCGGGACATCAGTTCGGTGACCGCGGCGTGCGGCGGCTTGCCGTTGTGCACGATGTCCACGACCATCTCCGTGATGGGCATGTCCACCCCGTGCCGCTCGGCGAGGTCGAGGATCGATTCGCAGGACTTGACGCCCTCGGCGGTCTGCCGGGTGACCGCGATGGTCTCCTCCAGGCTCATCCCCTTGCCGAGGTTGATGCCGAAGGTGTGGTTGCGCGACAGCGGCGACGAGGAGGTGGCGACCAGATCACCCAGCCCGGCCAGCCCGGAGAAGGTGAGCGGGTCGGCGCCCATCGCGACACCGAGCCGGATCGTCTCGGCCAGTCCACGGGTGAGCAGCGAGCCCTTGGCGTTGTCGCCGAGCCCCATACCGTCCGCGATACCCACGGCCAGGCCGATGGCGTTCTTGATCGCACCGCCGAGTTCGCAGCCGACCACGTCGGTGTTGGTGTACGGCCGGAAGTACGGCGTCACGCAGGCCGCCTGGAGCCGCTGCGCCACCGATTCCTTCTGGCAGGCCACCACGCTGGCGGCGGGCCGGCGGCGGACGATCTCACCGGCCAGGTTCGGACCGGAGACGACCGCGATGCGCTCCGGCCCCGCGCCGGTGACCTCCGCGATGACCTCACTCATCAGCTTGGCCGTACCGAGTTCGACGCCCTTCATCAGGGAGACCAGCACGACCTCGGAGTCCAGCAGCGGCGCCCAGGTGGTGAGGTTCTCCCGCAGGGTCTGCGCGGTGACCGCCAGTACCGCGAACTCGGCACCGGCCAGCGCCTCCGCCGGATCGGTCGTCGCGGTGATCCCGGCGGGCAGCTCGATGCCGGGCAGGTAGTCGGGGTTGGTTCGGGTGGTGTTGACCGCCTCGACGACCTCCGCGCGACGGGCCCACAGGGCCACCTCATTACCCGCGTCGGCCAGAACCATGGCGAACGCCGTACCCCAGGATCCTGCTCCCAGCACCGCGACACGCGTCGTCACCGATCGGCCTCCGCTCTCCCACGCCACCCTTGCCGGTCGAGGGTACGGGGAGTGCCGCCAACCCGCTCAGCGGGTCAGCGGGTCAACGGGTCAGCGGGTCAGCGGGTCAGCGGCGGCCGTGTACCGGCTCGCCCTTGCCCAGCACCACGATGCCGGAGTCGGTGACCGTGTGGTGCGTCTGGTCCAGGCCCAGATCGGCGCCGATGCGGGCACCGTCGGGTACGACCACGTTCTTGTCCAGGATCGCGCGGCGCACCACCGCGCCGCGGCCGATCCGTACGCCGTCGGACAGCACCGAGTCCTCCACCCAGGCGCCGTCCTCGACGGTGACGTCCGGGGAGAGCACCGAGCGGGCCACCGTGCCGGTGACGATGCACCCGGCCGAGACGAGCGATTCGTACGCCCGGCCACCGAGGACGAACTTCGCCGGGGGCAGCGGCGGCACGTGGCCGCGGATCGGCCAGTCGGCGTTGTACAGGTTGAACACCGGCCGCACCGACACCAGGTCCATGTGCGACTCGTAGTACGCGTCGATGGTCCCGACGTCGCGCCAGTAGCCACGGTCGCGTTCGGTGGCACCCGGCACCTCGTTGGAGGCGAAGTCGTAGACGTTCGCGAGTCCCTTGTCGACCAGCATCGGGATGATGTTGCCGCCCATGTCGTGCGCGGACGCCGGGTCCTCGGCGTCCAGCCGCAGTGCTTCCAGCAGTGCGTCGGCGGTGAACACGTAGTTGCCCATCGAGGCGTACGCGTGTTCCTCGTCGCCCGGGATGCCGGGTGGCTGCGCCGGCTTCTCCAGGAACCGGGCGATGGTGGTCTCGTCGTCGCTGGCCTGGATGACGCCGAAGGCGCGGGCCTCGTCGCGCGGCACCCGGATGCCGGCCACGGTGACGCCGGCACCGGAGGCGATGTGCTGCTCGACCATCTGCCGGGGGTCCATCCGGTACACGTGGTCGGCACCGAACACGATGATGTAGTCGGGGCCCTCGTCGTACACCAGGTTGAGCGACTGGTAGATCGCATCGGCCGAGCCGGTGTACCAGCGTGGGCCGAGCCGCTGCTGCGCCGGGACCGGGGTGATGTACTGGCCGAGCATGCCGTTCATCCGCCACGTCTGTGAGATGTGCCGGTCCAGTGAGTGGGATTTGTACTGGGTCAGCACGCACAGCTTGACGTAGCCGGCGTTGACGAGGTTCGAGAGCACGAAGTCGATCAGCCGGTACTGTCCGCCGAACGGCACTGCGGGCTTGGCCCGGTCGGCCGTCAACGGCATCAGGCGCTTGCCCTCGCCACCCGCGAGAACGATCCCCAGTACCCGCGCGCCCCTTGCCATGAGCCCACCTTAGCCGCGATGGCGCTACCGGGCACTTCGAGACACAGACTGTTAACACGCCGGTTGGACTCCGCCGGCCCACGGTTCATCCACACCCGGATTCCGGTACGGCGCCGGCCGGTCGGCATGGTCCGGCCGTCACGACCCGACCGGTACGAGCTCCGCCGCGCCGTCCCAGTTGATGGTTTCGCGGCCGAACCGGCTGTCCGGTTCGTCCTCGCCGTCCAGCACGCCCATGGACACCTCGTAGCGGCCGAAGCCGTATCCGCCGGCGGCCAGGGTGGCCAGCGCCCAGGCCCGCATACCGGCGGTGAAGCGTGCCACGGTGTGTTTCTCGGCGGGCACCCGGACCGTGCCGATCAGGTCGTCGTCCAGCCGGACCGGGTCGTCGCCGACCAGCCTGGTCAGCGCGAAGCAGTACCGCTCCCTTGCGGTGTCGTCGATGTAGAACATGCCCGCATCCGTCCCCAACCAACTCACTGTCAGCCTCCAGCCAATCCGTACTGTCGTGAGCGGTACGGTACTCCTAGTGAGGTAGTATTACTAGAGAATCGTCTAGGTTGTTCTCATGTGAATTACTGACAGTCTGGCCAACCGCAATCCAACAGGAGGTCCGTCGTGTCGACATCGAGCTCTCCGGTCATCAAGAGCTGGGAACTGGGCCTCCGGCTGCGCGAGTATCGCGAGCGGATCGACATGACCGCGACGGCCGTCAGCCGGAAGATCGGCTGCACCCAGGGTTTCGTCTCGGCCGTCGAACTGGGTCAGCCGAAGCTCACCGCCGCGCGACTCTCTCAGCTCTGCAAGCTCTACGACGTGGCACCGGGCGAGGTCGAGGAGTTGGAGGAGCTACGGCAGGGCGGTAGCGAGAAGCGTTGGTGGCACGAGTACTCTGGACTGTTCAGCGCCGAGCTCCAACGCTTCTTCGGCCTGGAAGCCGGTGCCGAGCAGATCCACAGCTACCACAGCGAACTGGTCCACGGCTTGTTGCAGACCGAGGACTATTCCCGTGCGGTGATCAGTGGCGGTTCCCCGCATATCCGCCTCACCGAGGTGGAACGACGGGTGACGGCGAGAATGCTGCGCCAACGTCAGTTGGCTGAACCCGATCCGATCCAGCTCACCTGCCTCGTCGCTCAAGCCACACTGCTGCAACGGATCGGCGGGAACGCGGTGATGCGAACACAGCTTCTCCATCTGGCCGACCTCAACGACCGTGGCGACAATGTCACGATTCAAGTCGTCCCGTTCACAGCGGGCGCCCACCCGGCAATCGGGGCGCCGTTCGAGATCCTCTCGTTCGCTTCGACGCGACTGCCCGATCTTGTATGGCAGGAGGTGCTGACCTCGACTGCTATCGTCGACTCACCGGCGAAGGTGATCGAATACCTTACGACTTTCACCGAGGTCTCGCGTCTCGCACTGAATCCGGAAGAGTCATCGACGCTGATCCGCCAGACAGCCGAGGAGCTCAGATGAAGCGATCCGTCCTCTCAGGTCGATGGTTCAAGTCCAGCCGCAGCTCCAGCAATGCCCAGTGTGTGGAGGTCCGGTTCAACGCGCCGTCCGAAGGCTGGTTCAAATCCAGCCGCAGTTCGGACAACGCCGCGTGCGTCGAGGTTCGGTTCGGCGGCGAGGTCGGGGTGCGCGACTCCAAGGACCCGGACGGTCCCGCGCTCGGCGTTGCGTCAGATAGCTGGGCCGTCTTCGTCGCCGGTCTGAAGGCCGGCCAGCACGACCCCATCTGAGTCCACAGTAGACTGCTGCGAAACCCGGAGAGTTTGTGGGATCTGGGTCGCCAGAGCGACCCAGATCCCACAAACTTCGTCACTTTCGGGCGGCTCCCGCAGCCGCCGAACCTCGGGTACTACCGTTCGAGATTGATTCATCGCACAGTGTCATAGCCGTGGCGGACAATCGCTGGGTGGCTGACACTCCTCTTCCTCCGCCCGACGCGCCTTCCTCGGACGCACCGTCCCTCGACCGGTTGCTGCACACCCAGCGCCAGGTACTCACTTCGCGGCAGGCCCGTGCCCACCTCTCCGTCGCAGCGGTCCGGCACCGCGTGCAGCGTGGGAGATGGCAACGACCCTGGCGCGGCATACTGGTCGCCCATTCCGGACCACTCACCGACGCGCAACGACAGTGGGTGGGCCTGCTGTCCGCCGGGCGCGGTGCTGTCCTCGGCGGCCTCAGCGCGGCATGCACATACGGCCTGCGTGGCTCGGCCGACCCTCGGACCTACCTGCTGGTCGCCGACAGCACCACCCGCCCCGGGTCCGTGCCGCCCTACGTACGGGTGCGCCGCACCACGATGACCGCCGGGATCGACCGGACAGCAGCTCCGCCGCGTACCACCATCGCCCGGTCGCTGGTCGACGCCGCCGGTTGGGCGCGTACCGACAACGACGCCCGGGCACTGCTGGCCAGAGCCTTCCAGCAACAGCTGGTGGTGGCCGGCGAGGTGGAACAGATACTGGCCCGGATGCCCACCGCGCCCCGCCGCGGGCTGATCGCCGAGACCGCCGCCCGGGCCGCTGCCGGCGCGCACGGACTCACCGAACTGGACCTGCTCCGGCTCTGTCGTCGACACCGGCTGCCCGCGCCGGAACATCAGGTACGCCGCACCGACCGCGCCGGCCGGGTCCGTTACCTGGACGCTTACTGGCGGCGCTGGCGGTTGCACGCGGAGGTCGACGGCGGCTGGCACACCGATGTGGCCGCCTGGTGGGCCGACATGCGGCGGCAGAACGACCTGTCGGTGGCCGGCGACCGGATCCTGCGCTTCCCCGGCTGGGCGGTACGCCACGATGCCGCCGCGGTCGCCGCACAGATCCGGGCAGCTCTGCGCGCTGCCGGCTGGCCCGGCCGTTAGTACCGAGTTGGAAACTGGTGCGGTTCACGGGAAAGTACTGAGGTTTGTCGGATTCAGGCGGCCCAGGCGACCTGAATCCTACAAACTCCCCGGATTTCGCATAAGTCCACAGTGGACTATGGACTGGCGGGCGGACAAGCTCAAGGGCTACGCTCGGTCGTCAGCCGCGCGGTGCACAGTGCGCGGCCGGACGGAGCGGAACGGCTGCAACGCAGCGTACGGCCGCGGACGGCAGTAGCCTGGGTGCGTGAGCGGACCCCCGAGCACCAGCACGCAGAGTTACGCCGAGTGGGCCCCTCCGCCGGCGCTGGCGGCGGACGTGCAGTGCGTCTGGTGGTCCTCTTTCGGCAACTCCGCGCCGATCCTGCCGGACGGGCATCTCGACCTCATCGTGGGCGACAACCGCGTGTTCGTCGCCGGTCCGGACACTGAAGCGGCACCGAACGACATTCCGGTCGGGCTGGTCGTGCACGGCATACGGTTCCGGACCGGCCGGGCGGCCCGGGTCCTCGGCGTACCCGCCGACGAGCTGCGTGATCTGCGGGTCGACCTCGCAGATCTGTGGGGTACGGCCGGCCGGCGGGTCTCCGAGCGACTGATCGCCGATCCACACCGCCTCGCCGAGGTGGTCGAGAACCGGCTCACGGCCACGGCTGCCGACCCTGACCGCCAGATCGACCGGGCGGTACGGCGACTGGCCGCGAACCGGCCGCGGGTCGCGGACCTGCACGACGAACTCGGCCTCTCCGAGCGGCAGCTGCGCCGCCGTTTCACCAGCGAGGTCGGCTACGGGCCCGCAACGTTCCTGCGGGTCGTGCGGCTGCAACGGGCCCGGCGGCTGGCCCGGGAAGACCCGCGGGCCGGGCTCGCAGCCATCGCGGTCGACGCCGGGTACGCCGATCAGGCGCACCTGTCGCGCGAGGTCAGGAACCTCACCGCAATGACCGCACGCACCCTGCTGCGTGGCCGATCCGTTCAAGACCGAGCGGACGAGCCCTACCTAGGGTCGAGCACATGACGGTGAACATCGAAGCAGCTCGGACCTTTGTCCGCACGAACGCCCGGGTCATCGAACGACGGTTGGCCGAGTTCCACCTCGACGGCGACGTCAATGCAGCAACGGCCGCGATCGCCGGGCTGGAGGCCTACCGCAACGCCGACCACGGATTCGGTCATGGCCTGGAACCGGACGCACTCGCTCCGGACAGCCAGCCGCTCGCGGTCGACTGCGCGTTCGACATCCTGCACCAGATCGCCCAGGCCACTTCTGACCCGACGACGAGGTCGCGTGCCGCCGAGGCGGTGCGCGTCACGATGCCGTTCCTGGACGGGATCTCCAGCCCGGACGGTGGCCTGCGGATCGTTCTTCCCTCCGTCGCGGCCCATCCGCGGGCCGAGCACTGGGGCGACGGTGACTTCGCCCCCGGCCTCAACCCGACGGCCAGGATCGTCGGCGTCGCGCGTGCACTGGGGATCGACCATCCGTGGCTGGAGCGAGCCGCGGCCTTCTGCCGGGCGGCGATCGACGCTCCCGGCGCGGTCGGCGAGGCGCACACCGCGGTCTGCGTACTGCCGTTCCTGGAGACCGAGCCCGATCGCGACTGGGCCGACAAGGCGTACGACGATCTGCGGGGCCGGATCGCCGAACTCGCGCTGTTCAAATCGATGCCCGGTCCGGACTACGGGCTCTCACCGCTGGACTTCGCGCCCACTCCTGCCAGCCCACGTCGGCAGTTCTTCTCCGACGTGTCCGTCGAGGCGCACCTGGACGACCTGGCCGCCACGCAACAGGACGACGGCGGCTGGCCGGTGGCATGGGAGCCGCCCGGTCCCGCCTCACTGCTCGCCTGGCGTGGTGTGGTGACCCTGCACGCGCTCCGGGTGCTCCGGGCGTACGGCCGGCTCTGACCGGTCGGGTGGCGGGTACCGGGCGGAGGAGGGAAGCGCCGACGCCCGATGTTGCATGACCGTGCGCCGTCGGGTGGCTGCGCGCGGTACTGCATCTACCGGTCGAGGTGTACCGGAAGATCCGGATTACGGCTAAAGTCGGTGCGATGTACCCCGCAGTAGGGGTCTGATGCCCGGGAGGCCGCGTGACCCGCTCCGCTCCGACTCCGCGTCCGCCGGTCCGACAGCCCGATGGACACCTTCCGGGCTCCCCGGGGCCGACTGCCCGGCAGGGCCGGCACCCGTCGCGCGGCGTCCTGCGTGCGCTCGGTGTCGGCCTCGCGATCTGTCTCGCCGCCGGTCAAGCTGCCGCCGCGCACCCGGCCGCCGCGCACCCGGCCGGCGTGGACCGGGCCGGCGTGGACCGGGCCGGCGTGGACCGGGCCGGCGTGGACCGGGCCGGCTATCCGGGCGGTGCCGGGGCCACGGCGCGTACCGGGGCCGGAGCGGTGCCCGACACGCTCACCGCACTGGACCCAGCCCCGTACCGGCTCAGTGACGGCGGCAGCTTCGCGACCTACCAGCCGAGGGTGGCGGCGCTGAGCGCCACGCTCGGGGTGGCCAGCATGGACAGTGTGCTGGCCGGCGCGAACCGTACGGCCCGACCGCTGTGCCACGACGCGAAGGTGACCGGTGCGGCCGGCTTCTGCTGGGACCTGGCCGACGACCTCACCCCGGAATGGTTCCCGCAGGGAGTCAGCGGCTCCGGCGACGCCAGCGCCGACGGCCTCTACCACGGGCACCGCATCGTCGCGGTCAGCTGGTACGACGCACTGGCCGGCAAGGGTGTGCGGATCTCCCTGGTCGACCGTGACAATGCGGGCAGCACCCACTACCGGCACATCCTGCTGGTCGACCCGGTCAGCACCACCGACTACCGCAACGTGCCGGTACATGCCGGCGGCATCGCCTGGTACGGCGACTACCTGTACGTGGTGGACACCGCGCACGGGCTTCGGGTGTTCGACCTACGGCAGTTGTGGCCGGTGGACCCCAGCGACGGCAGCACCATCGGGCGCGGCTCCGACGGGCACTACTACGCGGCCGGCTACAGCTACGTGATGCCGCAGATCGGCGCGTACAGCCAGGCCGGTGACGGCAACTGCACCCCGCCGCCGACCGGACTGTCCGACCCGCTGTGCTTCTCGTCGCTGAGCCTGGACCGCAGCACCTCGCCGCCGTCGCTGCTGACCAGCGAGTACTACGCGGGGGCAGGCGGATCCCGGTTCGTGCGCTGGAACATCGACCCGGCCACCGGACTGCTCGCGCCTTCCGGGGACGGCGCGGTGCATGCGGTCGCGGCGTACCAGTCACCGCACAGCGACGTGCAGGGCGCAGTCTCGTACGGTGGTCGGTTCTTCACCGACACCAGTCACGACGTCGCGGCCGGTGTGCGCTACGACGAGCGGGTCGGCGCAGCGGCCGGTTCGGTGACCTACCCGGTCGGCGCGGAGTCGTTGTCGTACTGGCCGGCGACGGGGCAGTTGTGGGCGGTGGGCGAGTTCATCGACACCCGCATGGTGTTCAACGTCGGGCTACCCGGCTGAGCGGCGGGAAAGTGCCGAAGTTTGTGGGATCTGGGTCGCCAGGGCGACCGAGATCCCACAAACTCTCCGAATTTCGCGCAAGTCCACTGTGGACTTGCGCGATGCAGGCGCTACTCCGCCGGCTGAGTGTCACCGGCCGGCTCCGCCGGCAGTGAATCCATGAAGGAGCTGACCGAGAAGACCGCGTTGCCGGCCCCCGGCTTGCCGTACCCGGGCGGCGCGGCGAGCTTGTGTCGCTCCATCGTCTCCCGGTACACGGTCAGCAGCTTCAGGTGGTACTCCAGCGGCGCGCCCAGCGGATTCGCCTTGCCCAGCGGTGTGGTCGGCTCCGGGCACCAGGTGGTGAAGCGCGGCGTGATCCCGCGCGACATGAAGTACTCCAGGCCCTCGCCGGTCGACTCGATCGCCGCGTCCACGTCGGTGAAACCGTGCGGTGCGGCCATCTCCACCCCGGCGACGAAGTTCGGGATGACGTTACGGGCGCCGAACACGTCGGCCGCGTCCAGGATCCGGCGGTGCCACTCCTCGCGGCCCACGTAGCGTTCCTTGCCCGGGCAGTACAGCTCGAACAGCCGCTTGTCCCACACCTCGTAGTTGGGGTGGTAGATGCGGATGCCGTAGTCGAAGAAGCGCTGCACATCGGCCTTGGGCAGCGCCTGTGCCACCACCTTGCCGATCCACCGGCCCGGGAAGCGTTCCTCGATCGCCTTGGCGTACCGGCCGTAGAAGTCGGCCTCGCCCAGTCCTTCGACGGTCTTGGTGACGCTGCCACCGGTCAGGGTGTACGCGGTGGACAGCTGGGCGGTGTCGTGCTCGTTGATGATCTCCAGCGCCTCCAGCACCTCGTCCACCGGCTTCACCCCGGTGTACGGGCGGCCCGCCGCCTTGTGCTGACGCCAGTTGTGGTTGATGTCGCAGTACTGGCACTCCTCCTTGGCGCCGAAGTACTGGCAGACCCGGAAGACCGTCAGGTAGATCAGGTAGCCCCACTGGATGGTGGGTGCGACCTCCATCACCTGCTTGCCGTTGGTCAGCGGATGCCGGTAGTACTCCGGCATCGGCGGCAGCCCGACGTCGCCGATCGGCCGACCGTCCAGATGCAGGCGCAGCAGGCCGTCCTCACCGGCCGCCACCCGGTACGGCGACGCGGGGTTGACGCGCACGGACACCACCGTGCGACGCAGGTTGTACGGCCCGCCGGTGAGCACGATCTCCTCCGGCGGCCGACGCAGCGCCGCGCTGCCCAGTTCGGGGAGCTGCCGGTGGTCGAAGGAGAAGATGAAGTACGACTTGGGTTTGACGTCACCGCCGTCGTCGGTCAGCGCCGAGTCGTCGAACGCCATGCCGGTGCGCAGCAGATCCTCCTTGAGGATCGCCTCCGGCGGCAGGTGCGCGAAACGCTGCATCGAGGACTCGATGAGCTCGGTACGCTCCATCGACTCCGTGCGGGTCGCACCCACCGTCAGTTCCACACCCTCGGCCATTGCCCACCTCTCCGTGCACTGGAAACGCGTGCGCGGGCACCGGAGACACCGGTACCACCGCACGCCACCGTACGCCCGGCGGCGCCCGACCCGGCCCGCCCACCCGCCGCCGGTGATCCGCCCCATCCCCACCCTTCACCCACCTCGCTCCGGGGGGAGCATTTTCCCCGAATAGCAGTTATGTCCACTTCCACGAAGGGACTTTCGGGGAAAATGGCCCGTAACGCCTCGCCCGGGGGGCATTTTCCCGGAATGTCTTGCCGAGGATTCCGACATAACGTCAATTCGGGGAAAATGACCCCAAGGGGCAGGAGGTGCAGCGCCAGGAGTGTCCGCGCAGCTCAGGAGCCGCCGAAGCGGGTGGCCAGGCGACGGTACGTGGTGGGGGCGAGCGTACGTACCGCCACCGGCAGGCGTAGCCAGGACGGCGTGTAGAGCTCCGGCCGGTTCAGTACGATCCCGCGGACCAGGGCATCCGCGACCACCTCGACCGGCAGCGGCGCCGGCCAGCGACGGCCGTAGCGACGGCCCCGACGGGCGAAGAACTCGGTACGCACCACACCCGGCACCAGTACGCCGACCTGTACGCCGGTGCCGGCCAACTCCAACCGCAGCGACTCGGCGAAGCCGTCCAGGCCAGCCTTGGCCGCCGAGTACACCGCCTCGCCGGCGACCCCGGTCCGGCCGGCGATCGAGGTGACGAACACCAGCTGGCCGGTGCGGCGCGACACCATGCCGGGCAGCAGGACCCGGGTCAGTTCGACCGGCGCCCGTAGGTCGACCGCCAGTACCCGGTCCGCGTCGGCGGCGGACATCGCGGTGAACCGGCCGGAGAAGCCCTGACCGGCATTGTTGACCAGGATGTCGACCCGGCCGGCCGCGTCCAGCGCGGCATGCGCCAGGGCGGTCACCCCGGCCGCATCGCGCAGGTCCCCGGCCAGCGGCGTACCGCCGGTCATCGAGGCCAGCATCGCCAGCCGCTCGGTGTCGCGGCCGTGCACGATCACCCGCGCGCCCAGTTCGGCCAGGCGCAGTGCGCTCGCCCAGCCGATCCCCGAGGACGCACCCGTGACCAGTGCCACCGCACCCTTGATGCGCATTCACAAGCCTTCCGCCGCCGCTGCCTGCTCCGTGGAGGAGGACAGATGCGGTGCCCTGGTGGCGAGTATCGCGATCCCGCCGACCATCACCGCCAGGCCCAGGACCTCACCGGTCACCGGGCCGACCCCCAAGGTGATGGTGCCAGACAGCCACAGCAGGCCGACGCCGATCGAGATCAGCGGGTCGACGGTGATGATGATGGCGAGCGCCGGGCTGCCCAACCGGCCGGCCTGGAACGAGTTCTGGTTCAGCAGCACACCGGTCGGGCCGAGCACGCAGATCGCGTACAGCTGCCAGTGCGTGAAGAGCTCCGGGAAGCCGTCGCCGAACCGGTTGGTCAGGCTGCGTACCAGCCCTGCGGTCACCCCGTAGCAGATGCCGGTGGCCAGCGCCAGCAGCAGCGAACGCCACCGCCGGGCCACGCTGTAGGACGCCACCACGCAGGCCACCAGCAGAACCGCCAGCCCGCCACCCAACGGCAGGATGGTCGCCGGGGTCAGGTCCCGACCACCGGCGTCCGACGGCCGCGCCACCACCAGGAACGCGATCAGTCCGGCCAGTGCCAGGCACGCGCCGAGGATCCGTACCTGGTCCGGGCGGCGACCCGCCAGGATCGGGGTGAGCAGCACGTAGAACAGCAACCCGGTGACCAGTAGCGGCTGCACCACCATCACCGGACCGAACCGCAGCGCGGTGACCTGGAACGCGAACCCGACGATGGCCAGCAGTACCGACAGCCGCCACAGCCGGTTGCTGAACAGCTCGGCGAACAGCGACGGATCGGCCGCACGCCGCTCCGGTACCTCATGGTTGGCCCGGTACTGCAGATTGGACGACATACCGAACGACAGCGCCCCGAACACTGCTGCCGGTACCGCGATCACCAGGTCCGAACGCATGCTCACCGGCTCGGTGGCTGTCCGGTGCCGGGCGGCACCAGCTCGGCGAACGAGGCCCGGATGGCGTCGGGCAGCCCGGCTACGACGGTGCGCAGGGACTCGTCGTACAGCACACACAGCCCGGTGACCTGGGCGTAACGCATGATGCCCACCCCCAGTGGCACCCCGTCGGCCAGCGCGACCACGGGGTAGACGGCCTGGAACCGGTTGCCCGCGATACGGCGGTCGCCGCGCGGCCCGGGCACGTAGGAGGCGATCATGTTGAAGAAGTGGCTGTTGTACACCCGACCCGCCATCCACCCGTGCACCGGCGCCGGGAACATGCCCAACGCGCGCATCACGAACGCCGCGGCGTGAGGCTCACCCAGTTCGATCCGGCGGTGCAGGTCGTGCCGGATCGCCTGGATACGGTCCAGTACGTCCATCGGACCGACCGGCAGGTCGACCGCCACCGCCCCGGTGGAGTTGCCCGCGGTACGGGTACCGGCCCGGGTCGACATCGCCACCGGCAGCATCGTGCGCAGCCGGGTCGGTTCCCCGGGCCGACCCACCACACCCGCCCGGCGCAGGGCATCGGCCAGCACACCGAGCAGCAGTTCACTGCTACGTACGTGATGTGCCCGGGCGGCCCGCCGTACCTCGTCGCTGGGCAGCCCGACGGTCAGTACGCCGCGCCGGTTCGGCGTCAGTTCCCGGTTCAGCGGATTGCGCGGGGCCGCCGCATGCCAGCCCAGTTCCCACATCCCCCGTACGACCCGACCGACGGTGTGCGCGAGGTGCCGCGCGCTTCCGCCGGGCCCCCCGATGGTCGCGACAGCTACGGTCCGCGACGGGTCCGGCGCCTCGTCCATCAGCCGTTCCAGCGTGCCGATCAGCGACATTCCGTCGCCGATCGCGTGGTGCATCTTGAACGACAACGACGTGCTGTCCGTACCTTCCCGGTGCACCAGCAGCAGTTGCCACGGCGGCCGGTCCAGCGGCAACGGCGCGGACCAGAACCGGTCCAGTACGGCGCCCAGCCCCGCCTCGTCCGCGACGCTCACCTCCCGTACGTGCTCGGCGAGGGTCACGGTCCGGTCGGCCACCCAACCCGGTCGACGCCACTCCCCGCGCGGCACCAGCCGACGGCGCAGCGTGGTGACCACGTCGAGTCGGCCGGCGATCCGATCGATCAGGGTCGCCGCGGTCAGCGGCGCCCGACCGGGCTCCGGCTCAACCGTGATCACCGCACCCACCTGCTGGGTGATCACCCGGGTCTGTACATGCAGGAAGAACGAGTCCGGTGGGCGCAGCGGCCAGGCCCGACGTACCGGTGCGAGCCGCATCACCGGGCGACCCCCGTCCCGGTCCACCGGCCGGACCCGGGCGACCGGTCGGACCGGCGTACGGGGACTCAGCCCGGCGAGCCGGGTCAGATCCGCCCCGGCCTGGCTGTCGGCCAGGTAGTCGCGGACCGCCTCACCGGTGGCGCCCCGTACCGCCCGGTCCCGCGCCATCGCGGTGACCAGCGCCGTCAACCCTCCGGGCCGGGAGCACGTCTCGGCCAGGCCGCTGACGGTCATCAGCGCGGCGTTGGCCGCCCCGTGCGCGGCGATCGGCCGGTACATCACCACCGGCCGTCCGGTGGCCAGCGCCTCCAACGCGGTCGCACCACCGGCATTGGTGACCACCACGTCGGCGGCCCGGGTCCAGGCCGGCATCTGGTCCGTCCAACCCAACGTCCGCAGCCGGTCGGCCGGCAGGCCGCGCCGGCCGAGTTCGGCCCGCAGCCGGGTGTTGTGCGCGCAGGCCGCCACGACCTGCACTCCAGGACCACCGGCCAGCAGGGCGTCGATGGCCTCCCGGACCGCCCCGAAGCCGTACGCGCCACAGGACACCAGGGCCACGAAACGGTCCGCGGGCAGCCCGAGCCGGGCGCGCTCGGCGAGCCTGTCGCCGGGGTGGAACCGGCTCTCCACCGGCGGCCCGGTGACCTCGATCGGGATCCCCGGCTCGGCCAGGTCGGCCATCGCCCGGGCGGCCGGGTGCATCAGGAACGTGGCGTCCAGGTCGCGGTACAGCCAGAACGGGTGCGGCGCGAAGTCCGACACCCAGGCCCCGACCGGTACCGGCAGCGAACGGTGCCGGCGCAGCCAGGCCAGCCCGGCGGAGCCGAGCGGGTAGGTGGACAGGATCAGGTCCGGGTCGAACGTCTCCACCGCACCGGCCAGCCGCCGCCCCGCCCAACTGCTTACGAAGCCCTTCGAGGCGGTCGCGAACCACCGGTGCCGCCACAACGAGCTGTAGAAGAACTCGTACAGCCATGGTGTGGCCTGCACGTTCGTCACGTAGATGCGCCGGAACAGCGGTCCGACCCAGCGACCCATCGTGTCCAGGGTGTCGACCCACCGGACCTCACTGCCCGGCCAGAGCCGCTGTACCTCCTCCTGCAGTGCCCGCCCCGTCGCGTGGTGGCCGCCGCCCATGTCCGCCGACACCATCAGAACCCGCCGCGGTGCCCCGTCCACCTCTGGGCCGCCCATGCACCGCCCCTTCGCCAAGCGATCTTTCCCAGAAACCGTACGCCCGATCACGCTCCGCTGCGTGCGGTTGCCCAGCAGGCGCGGTTCCCACCGGGTCGGCGGGTACCGGGCGGTCCGGCATTAGGCTGGCCGCCGGATCCGCACTCAGGACACGGGAGGCGTGGTGGACTCCACGGCACTGCTCACCGACCAGTACGAGCTGACCATGCTGTCGGCCGCGCTGCGGGACGGTACGGCCGCCCGGCCCTGCGTCTTCGAGGTGTTCGGCCGACGGCTGCCGAACAACCGCCGCTACGGGGTGGTCGCCGGCACCGGTCGGCTCATCCGGGCGATCCGGGACTTCCGGTTCAACGAGGAGGATGTCGCCTTCCTGCGCGAGCGCGGCGTCGTCGACGCGGACACCGCACGATGGCTGGCCGACTACCGCTTCACCGGCGACATCGAGGGCTACGCGGAGGGTGAGCTGTACTTCCCGGGCTCACCGATCCTCACCGTGGTGGCACCGTTCGCGGTGGGTGTCCTGTTGGAGACGCTGGTGCTGTCGGTGCTCAACCACGACTGCGCGATCGCTTCGGCGGCGGCCCGGATGGTCACCGCGGCGCACGGCCGGCCGATCATCGAGATGGGGTCGCGGCGCACCCACGAGCAGGCGGCGGTGGCCGCAGCCCGCGCGGCGTACCTGGCCGGCTTCGCCTCGACGTCAAATGTGGAGGCCGGCCGCCGGTACGGGGTGCCGACCGCAGGCACCGCCGCGCACGCGTTCACCCTGCTGCACGACTCGGAGGCGGACGCGTTCGCCTCGCAGGTCGCCGCGCTGGGCAAGGACACCGCCCTGTTGGTCGACACGTACGACATCTCCCAGGGCATCCGGACCGCGATCGAGGTGGCGGGCCCGGAGCTGGGCGCCGTACGGATCGACTCCGGTGACCTTGCCGTGATGGCCGTACAGGCCCGGGAGCTGCTGGATTCGCTGGGCGCCCGGGACACCCGGATCGTACTGTCCGGTGATCTGGACGAGCATTCGATCGCCGCGCTGGCCGCCGCACCGGTGGACTCGTACGGTGCCGGCACCTCGGTGGTGACCGGGTCCGGCGCGCCGACCGCGCAGCTGGTGTACAAGCTGGTCGAGGTGGACGGCCGGCCGGTGGTGAAGCGGTCGGAGAACAAGGCCACGCTGGGCGGCCGGAAGTTCGCGGTCCGCCGGCACAAGCCGACCGGTACGGCCACCGAGGAGGTGGTCGTGTCGCAGGGCCGGCCGGAGCCGGAGCCGAACGACCGGCCGCTGCAACGTCCGTTCCTGACCGACGGCGAGGAGGTGCCCGGCCAGCCGGATCTGGCGGCCAGCCGGGCACATCTCGCCGCGTGCCTGGTGTCGATTCCCTGGGACGGGTTGAAGCTGTCGGCCGGCGAACCGGCGATCCCGGTCCGGATGGTCGGGGCCTGATCCGGCGGGCGACGTCAGCTCAGCTGCCGGCCAGCCAGGCGGTGGCGTTGAGGGCCAGCGCGGCGTTGGTGCCGCGGGTGTCGTTCCAGCCGTCGTAGAGGGTGTTGCCGGACTGGCCGGTGCCGTCGTCGATCGTCGAACTGTCGCCCCACACGGCGACCCGGCCGCTGCCGAACGTGCTGGTGGTGAAGAAGGCTCCGGTGGTGCCGGACTGGTCGGCGCTGCTCAGCCAGACATGGGCCTGGACAGCCGAGTTGTCCGCCGGGTGCAGGGTCTGGGTGGAGCCGTTGTTGATGGTGCTGCCGGTGACGGTGCCGCCGGGGCCGGACAGGATCGGGTCTCCGCTACCGGAGCCGGCGACCGGGTCGTCCACCTGGATGTTGTTGGTGTCGACGCTGAAGCCGAACGGGTCGCTGTCGTCGACGCCGTTGTTGCTCATCAGGTCGTTGGCGATCCTGGGTGAGTCCCAGCCGTCGTTGTTCCGGTCGCTCGCGTTGTGGTCGACGATCAGGAAGAAGCCACCACCGTTGGAGATGAACGTCATGATGGCGGTCTTCTCGGCGGTGCTGAGCGGCGAGTTGGGCTCGGGCATCACGAACTCGTCGAAGTTCGACAGGTCGAGCGCGTTGCCGCTGTCGCCGTAGGTGATGGTGCCACCGGCGGCCAGTGTCTTCAGGCTGTAGCCGGACTTCTGCAGGGCGACGCCCCAGGAGGAGATGGCGCCGGTCCAGTCCTTGTCGCTCTGCGGTGAGGGGTTCTCGCCGGTGGGGTCGGGGATGCTGGTGCTGATGATCCAGTCGGCGTTGCCGGCGGTCTCCGCCTTCGAGTTGTCGAACAGTACGCGGGTGCCGGCCAGTGACGAGCTGTGGTGACCGACGGGTACGGCGCCGTCGGGTCCCTGGGAGGCCGGTGCGGCGTTGGCGGCTGAGCTGGCCAGCAGCGCGGCTGCGGCCGCCGCACAACCCAGCAGCGCGGTGCGCTTTCCGCGTCTTACGTCCATGTCGTACCTCCGGGGCAGAAGGGCTAAAGGCGCAGAATAGGTTACAACTACAAATATCGCTATAAATCAACCTTGGGTGATGGCGGCAATACTGGAAGGGGTATTCAGCCGTCCGTGAGGAGGTGCCCGTGGGCACCGCACTGATCGTGGTCGATGTACAGAACGACTTCTGCGAGGGCGGCTCGCTGGCCGTCGCGGGCGGCTCGGCGCTGGCCGCCCGGCTCACCGGCATGCTCCGGGCCAACGCCGGGGCCGTCGGGCCGGACCGCCGCTGGGACCACGTGGTCGCCAGCCGGGACCGGCACATCGACCCGGGCGACCACTTCAGCGCCGAGCCAGATTTCGTACACAGCTGGCCGCCGCACTGTGTGGCCGGCACAGTGGGCGTCGACCTGCATCCGGACCTGGACCGTACCCAGCTGGAGGTGCTGTTCGACAAGGGTGCGCACTCGGCGGCGTACTCCGCCTTCGAGGGTCGCTGGCACACCACGAAGCTGGCCGACTGGTTGCGCCGGCACGACGTGGACGCCCTCGACGTCGTCGGCATCGCCACCGACTACTGCGTACGGGCCACCGCCCTGGATTCGGTACGGGAGGGGTTCCGCACCCGGGTGCTGCTCGACCTGACCGTCGGGGTGGACGACCGTACGGTCGCCGAAACGCTCGACGAGCTGCGCGCCGCCGGTGTCGAGCTCGCCGGGGCACCGTTCGTCGCCTGAACCCACCGGCCGGACAGCAGCACCACGCCGGGACACACCGCGGGCCCGTACCGATCTCGGTACGGGCCCGCGGTGCTGCTGATCTGTCGTGACTACTCGGACTTCGTCTCGCCCTCGATGACCGTCTTGTCACCCGCGTACGCCGGGCCGGCCTGCGGCTTGTCGGCGAGCATCGTGTCGCCGCCCTCCGGTGGCGCGATGGGCGACGCGCTGCCGGCGGCCAGTTCCGGGAACTTCAGGTCGAAGGCGGGTCGTTCACTGCGGATCCGTGGCATCCGGTCGAAGTTGCGCAGCGGCGGCGGGCAACTGGTGGCCCATTCCAGGGCGTTGCCGTAGCCCCAGGGGTCGTCCACCTCGACGATGGGGCCGGCCTTGTAGGACTTGTACACGTTCCACAGGAACGGCAGCGTCGAGACGCCCAGGGTGAACGCACCGATGGTGGAGATGGTGTTGAGTGTGCTGAACCCGTCGGACGCCTGGTAGTCGGCGTAGCGGCGGGGCATGCCCTCGGCGCCCAGCCAGTGCTGCACCAGGAAGGTGAGGTGGAAGCCGATCAGGGTCAGCCAGAAGTGCAGCTTGCCCAGCCGCTCGTCCATCATCCGGCCGGTCATCTTCGGGAACCAGAAGTAGATCCCGCCGTACACCGCGAACACGATCGTGCCGAACAGTACGTAGTGGAAGTGCGCCACCACGAAGTACGTGTCGGACACGTGGAAGTCGATCGGCGGGGAGGCCAGCAGGACGCCGGACAGCCCACCGAACAGGAACGTGGTGAGGAAGCCGATGGCGAACAGCATCGGGGTCTCGAAGCTGATCTGGCCGCGCCACATGGTGCCGATCCAGTTGAAGAACTTCATCCCGGTCGGTACCGCGATGAGGAACGACATGAAGGAGAAGAACGGCAGCAGTACCTGGCCGGTGGCGAACATGTGGTGCGCCCACACGGTCATGGACAGCGCCGCGATGGAGATGGTGGCGCCGACGAGACCCTTGTAGCCGAACACCGGCTTGCGGCTGAACACCGGAATGATCTCGGTGATGATGCCGAAGAACGGCAACGCCACGATGTAGACCTCGGGATGACCGAAGAACCAGAACAGGTGCTGCCAGAGCATGGCACCACCCGTACTGGAGTCGAACACGTGCGCGTCCAACTGCCGGTCGGCGATCGCGGCGGCGAGGGCGGCGGCCAGGATCGGGAAGACCATCAGCACCAGCAGGCTGGTGACCAGGATGTTCCAGGTGAAGATCGGCATCCGGAACATCGTCATGCCCGGCGCGCGCAGGGTCAGGATCGTGGTGACCATGTTGACGCCGCCGAGGATGGTGCCCAGACCCGAGATCATCAGACCGATGAGCCACAGGTCGGCGCCGACACCGGGCGAGTTGACCGCGTTGGCGAGTGGTTGGTAGGCGAACCAGCCGAAGTCGGCGGCGCCGCCCGGCGTGATGAAGCCGGCCACCACCAGAATGCCGCCGAACAGGTACAGCCAGTACGCGAACGCGTTGAGTCGCGGGAAGCTGACGTCCGGTGCGCCGATCTGCAACGGCACGATGTAGTTGGCGAACGCGAACAGGATCGGCGTCGCGAACAGCAGCAGCATGATCGTGCCGTGCATGGTGAACAACTGGTTGTACTGCTCAGGCGTCAGGAACTGCATGCCCGGCCGGGCCAGCTCGGCCCGCATCAGCAGTGCGAGCAGACCTCCGACCAGGAAGAACGCGAAGGACGTGACCATGTACATGATCCCGATCTGCTTCGCGTCGGTGGTACGCAGTGTCCGCGCCAGCCAGGAGCCCTTCGGCGCGTCGTGTACCGGCCATGGCCGTGACACGATCGGCTTGGGCGCGGTCGGCTTGGCGACCGGCGGCCTGGGAGCGACGGTGGTCACGAGAGCCCTCCTGAGGGAGATCACCAGCGGACGGGGTCCAGAGTCACCCACTCGCACTGGAACCGCGATTCGGGACCCCGGCAGGCCCGGGCATCTGCCCAGGCCGCACCTCACGAGGCAGGATAGTCCTTGGGGCGACGAAGTCAGGCGGTGGGTGGCGGACCCGGCACCGGTCAGTGGATGCCGAGACTCTCCCGGCTGGCCGGGGCAATCAGCAGGCCGGCCACGACCAGTCCGAGCAGGATGACAAGGATCCCCGCCCAGGCGATACCGCCCGTGATCATGAAGTAGCCGACCGCCAACAGCATCAGTTCCAACACGATCGCCGGTCCCCGGGCCCAGCTGCGGCCGAGTCCCATCCAGTAGCCCAGCAGCCCCAGCAGTACGCCGAGGGCGACGGCGATCGCCGCCTCGGTCAGGCTGGCGGTCCGGTCGGTGGGGTGACCCAGCACGGAGGCGACACCCAGCCAGATACCGAGACCGACCAGCGCCAGACCCTGCGCCCAGAGCAGTCCGATGGCGGTCTTGAGGGTGCCGGGAAGGACCCGACTCTCCGGCTCACTCACCCGTCCAGCGTACTGGCGCGCCGACGGACACCGACCCAGCGGTACCGGCCCGAAGTGGCGATCTGCGGCGCTCCGGTCACCTCCACCGCCCGGTTGGCGGGGCCGTTTGGATAGATTGCTGGACATGCGGGCGCTGCTGGTGGTCAATCCCAACGCCACCACCACGACGGAACGCAGCCGCGACGTGCTCGCACGCGCTCTGCGCAGTGAGGTCGATCTGGAACTGGGCTTCACCCAGCGACGGGGTCATGCCGCACAACTGGCCCGGGAGGCTGCGGCGGCCGGCTTCGAACTCGTCGTCACGTTGGGCGGCGACGGCACGGTCAACGAGGTGGTCAACGGACTGCTCTCGGACGGCCCGGGCCCGGAGGTACCGGCCCTGGCGGTGGTACCGGGTGGTTCGACCAACGTCTTCGCCCGCGCCCTGGGACTACCCGCCGACTGGGCCGAGGGCACCAGCGTGATCCTCGACGCGTTGCGGGAAGGGCGGACCCGGACGGTCGGGCTGGGGCTGGCCGACGACCGGTGGTTCACCTTCTCTGCCGGCCTCGGCCTGGACGCCGAGACGATCCGCCGGGTGGAGCGGGCGCGCACCCGCGGCCGGACCGCGTCCCGCGGCCTGTTCGTACGCTCCGCCATCGCGCAGTATCTGATCGGCACCGACCGGCGTGGTGCGCCGGTCACCCTGCACCGCCCGGGTTCGACCGACGAGGCGGGACTGTCCACTGTCATCGTGCAGAACACCGCACCATGGACCTACTTCGGAATCCGGCCGATCAACCCGTGCCCGGAGGCGTCCTTCGACAGCGGACTGGATGTGCTCGCGCTGCGTGGTCTGTCGTTGAGCGCCACGTTGCGTACGACACAGCAAATGGTGTCCGCCCGGCCCGATCCGCACGGTAAGCGGGTTCTCGGACTCCACGATCTCTCCCAGTTCACTCTGAGTTCCCTGATACCTCTGGCGTTTCAGGTGGACGGTGACTACCTTGACGAGCGGAACGAAATCACGTTTCGCTCCGCGCCTGAGGCACTGCGCGTAGTCTGCTGAAGGTGAGACGTGGGTACGCAGTAACTGATGCGTACCGGGGGCTACTGACAGTGAGCGATCGCTTGCGAGGGATTCGCTTCACGGAGTCGCCAAAACAGGGCGGTAAATCCGGATAAAATCGGTCAAACGGTCGGTGACGTTACTCACCGCATTTGACTTTCTTCCGGTTCCCTCTTGACATTGCGTGAGTTCGTGAAAGTATTCACAAGCGGACGTGATACGCCTGTTGACGCGTGCCGGGGGCGGCACGCGGAGCGCACGCGAAACGCATAAAGCCACCAGCAAGCAACTACTGACCGAGGAGTGTTGCCCTCATGGACTGGCGCCATCGTGCCGTCTGCCGCGACGAGGACCCTGAACTGTTCTTCCCGATCGGTACTTCCGGTCCGGCTCTGCTCCAGGTCGAGCAGGCAAAAGCGGTATGCCGGCGTTGCCCGGTCTCCGAAGCCTGCCTGCAGTGGGCTCTGGAGTCCGGCCAGGATGCCGGTGTATGGGGCGGAATGAGCGAAGACGAGCGACGTTCGCTGAAGCGCCGTCGCGGCCTGCAAGTGCAGGCCCGTACCGCCTGATTCTCGTACTGCCTCAAGCACCTGACACGATTCTCACGAAGCCCCGGGCCATTGGCCCGGGGCTTCGTGTGTGTCCAGGGGCCGGGCCGACCCGGCACCGGACTTGTTGCGCCGTCACGTAATCGTGGTCCCGTCGTTACCTCAGGTGGATCCGTTGTCAGCAGCCGGGCCGCAGATCGGCCCGGAGACTGGCATCTGGCCCGCGCGTCTCACATCCGCCGGTAGCCGCAGCCGATCGACCGGCATGCGGTCCGCCCCCGGGCTGCATGCCGGCCTTTCCCCGGAACGATCCACCGGGGACACCAGCTTCCGGGATCAACCTCCGGGAGCACGACCACAGGGAGGTAGCCGCGAAAGGTCAACCAACCAGCGCCGGCAGCCGAAACCCTTGTGTCGCAACAGTCACATCGATCGGACGACGGGGTGCGGCTGCCGGCCCCGTCGTACCGGGCCAGCGTGAGCATCGCCACAGAGCGGGTGGCGCCGAAAGGTGTCGATACCGCGAGCGCACCGGACCGGTACGCCTCTGCGCTGACCCGGTCGTGCAGGCGACCGGGCGCCAGGAAGTACGACGCCACCGCGATCCGTTGCGCGCCAAGGCAACGCAGATCTCGTACCGCTGTACTCACGTCCGGGCCGGCACCCGCCGCGTAGCCGGGCAGGCACGGTACGCCGTGCCGCTCGCCGTACCGGCGTGCCACGTCCGACATCGAGGCGAGGGCCGGCCCGTCCCGGGTGCCGGCCGCTGCCAGTACGACGCCGTCCACACCGGACAGACCGTCCGGCCACGCTTCGTCCAGCGCATCCAGCAGCCTGTCGTCGGGCCCGAGCACCTGACCTGCCACCATTCTGGCCCCGGGCAGCGTGACCCGCATCTCGTCGAGCGCGGCCGGCACATCCACCCGGCTGTGATGGGCGGAGGTCAACAACAGTGGCACCACCACCACGGTGCGTGCGCCTCCGGCGAGGAGCGACCGGGCCACCACGACCGGCCGGGGACCCAGGTGCTCCAGGTAGGCCGCAGCTACCGGCGACCCGGGCCGCGCCACCGCCACCCGGCAGGTGAGTTGCTCGATCATGGCCGCCGAACGCGGATCCCGGCTTCCGTGCGCCATCAGCAGCAGCGCCCGGTTCCCGGCATCCGCCGGCAGACCGGACACCGGGCGCTGCGCCGGGGATCCGTGCTCAGGCATGGATCCCGCACTCGACCTTGTCGAACAGCGGCCAGCGCCCGGCACGTGGATCCTCACCCGGCGCGGTACGCCGGGTGCACGGCCAGCAGCCGACCGATGCATAGCCCTGCCGGATCAGCTCGTTCACCGGGATGTTGTGCCGGGCGATGTAGGAATCCACATCGGACTGCCGCCAGGCCGCAATCGGCGCGATCTTGACCATGGACCGGTTGGCGTCGAAGTCGACGACCTTCGTACCGGCCCGGCTCGGCGACTCGTCCCGGCGCAGTCCGGTCGCCCAGGCCTGGTACGGCTCCAGCGCGGCGGCCAGTGGCTCCACCTTGCGCAGCGCGCAGCAGGAGTCCGGGTCGCGCTGGAACAGTCGCGGCCCGTACTCGGCGTCCTGTCGGCCCACCGTCAGCTCCGGCCGTACGGACCGGACGTTGACGTTCATGTCGCGGGCTACCCGGTCCCGGATGTCCAGGGTCTCGGTGAAATGCAGCCCGGTGTCCAGGAACACCACGTCCACCCCGGGAATCACCCGGGACACCAGGTGCACCAGCACCGCGTCGGCGAACGAGGACGTGACGCAGAACCGTTCACCGAACGTCTCCGCCGCCCAGGCGATGATCTCCTCGGCCGGCGCGTCCGCCAGGTCGGTGCCGGCGCGGTCGGCCAGTTCGCGTAGTTCACCCGGCCCACGGGCCGCTGCCCCGCTCATCGTGCGGCCCCGGTCGGGTCCGGTGCGAGCAGCCCGACGTAGGAGACGGCGAACACCCGCAGGCACTCCCGGCACTCCCACTGGCCGTGCGTCGTGTCGTGGGGACGCAGATCCTCACCTGCGCAGTACGGGCAGTGGTAGGGAACGATACGTTCGGTCATCGCAATTCCTCCTCCGCGGCACGGATGGTCCATTGCGCGAAACGTTCCTCGGGCTTGCGCTGCTCCAGATAGCGCCGGGCCAGCCTGGTCACGTAGTCCGGCAGTTCGGCGGCGGTGACCTTGAGACCGCGCAGCTTGCGACCGAGGCCGCTGTCCAGACCCAGCCCGCCGCCCAGATGCACCTGGAAGCCGGGCACCTGTCGCCCTTCGGCGTCCAGCATGAGCTGGCCCTTCAGACCGATGTCGGCAACCTGGGTACGCGCACACGCGTTCGGGCAACCGTTCACATGCACGGTGATCGGCGTGTCCAGCTCCGGTACCCGGCGTTCCAGTTCGGTCACCAGGTCGGTGGTGAGCGCCTTGGTCTCGACGATCGCCAGCTTGCAGTACTCGATGCCGGTACAGGCCAGCGCGCCGCGCCGCCAGCCCGACGGGGTGGCCGACAGTCCCAGCTCGGCCAGATCGGCCACCAGTCCGTCCACTTCGGCCTCGGCCACGTCCAGCACCAGCAGTTTCTGGTACGGCGTCGTACGGACCCGGCCGGAGCCGTGCGCCTCGACCACGTCCGCGATGCGACCGAGCAGTTCGCCGGAGACGCGGCCGACCACCGGGGTCACCCCGACGAAGTACCGCCCGTCGGACTGCCGGTGCACCCCGATGTGGTCGATCGGCGTGGTGCGTTCCGGTGCCGGCCCGCTGATCAGTGGCCGTTTCAGGTACTCGGTCTCCAGTACCTGGCGGAACTTCTCCACCCCCCAGTCCGCGACCAGGAACTTCAACCGGGCCCGGGTACGCAGCCGCCGGTAGCCGTAGTCGCGGAAGATGCTGGTGACCCCCCACCACACGTCGGCGACCTCATCCAGCGGCACCCAGACACCGAGCCGCTTGGCCAGCAACGGGTTGGTCGACAGTCCACCGCCGACCCACACGTCGAAGCCCGGACCGTGCTCGGGATGTTCGACCCCCAGGAACGCGATGTCGTTGGCCTCGTACGGGGTGTCCGGCAGCCAGGACAGGGTGGTCTTGTACTTGCGTGGCAGGTTGGAGAACTCCGCGCTGCCGATGTAGCGCTCACTGATCTCGCGCAGCGCCGGGGTGGCGTCCACCACCTCGTCGGCGTGGATACCGGCGACCGGGCTGCCCAGGATGACCCGGGGTACGTCACCGCAGGCTTCCTGGGTCGACAGGCCCACCGCCTCCAGCCGGCGCCAGATCTCCGGCACGTCCTCGATCCGGATCCAGTGCAGTTGGATGTTCTGCCGGTCGGTGAGATCGGCGGTGTCCCGACCGAACTCGGTCGAGATGCCGGCGATGGTGCGCAGCTGGGTCAGGTCGAGCTGCCCGGAGTCCACCCGGACCCGGAGCATGAAGTACCGGTCCTCCAGTTCCTCGGGCTCCAGCACCGCGGTACGACCACCGTCGATCCCCGGGCGACGCTGCGTGTACAGGCCCCACCAGCGGAACCGGCCCCGAAGATCGGCCGGATCGATGGCGTCGAAACCGCGGACGGAGTAGATGTTCTCGATCCGGGCCCGGACGTTGAGCCCGTCGTCGTCCTTCTTCTGCTGTTCGTTGCCATTGAGTGGCTCTCGGTGACCGAGCGCCCACTGCCCCTGCCCCTTGGGCCGGGCGGGTGGGCGTGAGCTACGGGAGGACGAAGGTGCGGTGACCGCCATGACGGGTCCTTTCCGGCGTGGATCGTCCGGGCAGAGGCACGCACGTCACACCGCACGATCCACGGCAGGCCGGGACGACGGTGTCAGACGGAACCGGAGAAGAACGCCGGTGCGACGAGCGAACCTGGAACGGTTACGGGCGTCAGGCAACCGGGCAACAGATGGCGCTGGCTACGCGGCAGTGATCGACGTGACGTCGAATCACCAGTCGCCGCTGCACAGCCGCAGTCATGGACCCAGACTCCCACGTCGGCCGGAGTCATGCCAGTCAGGAGTGACTTCTCTCTCAACCCGGACGTGTCCGGCGCGGTGAGCGATGGCCCCGACACCTACCGCCGGGGCAACGGAATGCTCAGCACCGCCTCGGTACCGGTCCCGTCCGTATCCGGCGCGCCGGCCGGCCCGGCGTGCCGCGGCCGCCGCGGTCGGATCTCGATGGTGCCGCGCAGTTCCCCGGTGACCAGGGTCCGGACGATCTGCAGGCCCAGCCGGTCGCTGTGGTCCAGGTCGAAGCCGTCCGGCAGGCCGCTGCCGGCGTCCGACACCACCACGTCGAGCTGCTTGCCGTGCCGCCTGGCCGCGACCACCACCTCACCGGACTCCCCCGGCGGGTACGCGTGCTCGGCGGCGTTCTGCAGCAGCTCACCGACCACCATCACCAGTGGGGTGGCCACCTCGGCGGGGAGTACCCCGAAGCTGCCCTCCCGGCGCATCCGTACCTTCGACTCCGCGGCGGCCACCTCACCGGCCATCGAGGCCACCCGGTCCACGATCGTGTCGAACTCCACGGCCTCGTCGGAGGTGAACGACAGGGTCTCGTGCACCAGGGCGATGGAGGCGACCCGGCGTACCGACTCCTCCAGGGCGGCGCGGGCCTGCGGGACCGAGCGGCGGGCCTGCAACCGCAGCAGGGCCGCCACGGTCTGCAGGTTGTTCTTGACCCGGTGGTGGATCTCCCGGATGGTGGCGTCCTTGGTCAGCAGCGCCCGGTCCCGGCGGCGTACCTCGGTGACGTCACGGACCAGGATCAACGCCCCGATCGGACGGTCCTCGGGCAGCAGCGGCAGGGCACGCATCAGTACGCTCGCGCCGCGTGCGTCGAGTTCCTTGCGGGCCGGCGCCCCACCGGCCAGCGCGGCGAGGATCCGTTCGGTCGCCTCACTACCCTCCAGCGGATCGTCGGCGAGCCGTCCGGTCAGCGCGGCCAGGTCCTCACCGATCAGGTCGCCGGGCAACCCCATCCGGCGGTAGGCGGACTGCGCGTTCGGGCTCGCGTACACCGCCTTGCCGTACTCGTCGAGCCGTACCAGCCCGTCGCCGATACGCGGTGCGGAGGTCGTCTCGCCCTGGTGGTGCGGCGGCGGGAAGGTGCCGCGGGTCAGCATCAGCGCCAGGTCGTCGGCGATGGTCAGGTAGTTGAGTTCCAGCTTGCCGGGAGTACGGGCGTCGGACAGGTTGGTGTCCCGGCCGACGATCGCGATGATCTCGTCGGTGTCGCGACGGCGTACCGGGATCGCCTCGTGCCGGGCCGGGGTGTCGCCGTACCAGACCGGATCACCCTCCCGCCAGATCCGCTGCTCGGTACGGGCGATCTCCAGGTGCGCGAAGTCGCTGCCACCGGCCTCCCGGCCGACCTGGTCGTCCTGGTAGGCGGTCGGCGCGGTGGTCGGACGTACCTGCGCCACGCAGCGGAAGTACCCGTTCTCGGTGGGTACCCAGAGCAGCAGGTCGGCGAAGGACAGATCGGACAGCAGCTGCCAGTCACCGGCGAGCCGGTGCAGATGCTCGATGTCCGCCCGCTGCAGGGTGGTGTACTCCTCGACCAGGTCACGCAACGTCGACACGCCGACCAGCCTATCGGTCGTACCGGGTATGGCCGCCGTCCGAGCGGCTGGACCTCGCGCTCCGCCGGACCGTCCAGGGAATAGTTGCGAGGTCAACTTCCTTGTGTGCTGCGAGAGCCAGCCCGCACCGGGGAGATGACCATGACCAGCCCGCTTGCCGCCGACAGCGGCAACCCTGCCAGCTCTACCGACCCGGGAGCGGCCGGCACCGGACGGATGCCCGTGCTCTACCTCGGGCACGGTGCGCCACCGCTGGCCGACGACGCGCGCTGGACCGCGGAGCTGGCCGCCTGGTCGGCGGACCTGCCCCGGCCAGAGGCCGTACTGATGGTCTCGGCGCACTGGGAGGAGGCGCCGCTGAGCATCGGAGCCACCCGTACGGTTCCGCTGGTCTACGACTTCAGCGGCTTCCCGGCGCACTACTACACGGTCCGCTACCCGGCGCCCGGCGCACCGCAGCTGGCGGCGCGGGTACGTGACCTGGTCGGCGCCCGCTACCCGACCCGCGAACAACCCGACCGCGGGCTCGACCACGGCGGGTACGTACCGCTGGTGGAGATGTACCCGGCAGCGGACGTACCGGTCCTGCAGATCTCCATGCCGACCCTGGACCCTCGGCGGCTGTTCGAGCTGGGCCGGTCGCTGAGTCCGCTGCGCGACGAAGGCGTACTGATCGTCGGCTCCGGCTTCCTCACCCACAACCTGGCCGCGATGGACCGCGAGGCCGGCACCGACGCGCCGCCGCCGTCCTTCATGGCCGAGTTCGACGACTGGGCCGCCCGTACGGTGGCCGACGGTGACATCGACGACCTGCTCGACTTCGCGCACCGGGCCCCGGCGGCCGAGCTGGCCCACCCGCGCAGCGAGCACCTCGCGCCGCTGTTCGTGTCGTTGGGCGCCGGTCAGGATTCCCTCGCCGGGCACCGGACCCCGGTCACCGGTTTCTGGTACGGGTTGTCCAAGCGCTCGTTCCAGTTCGGCTGAACCGGCCGAGCCGGCGGACGGCCGCACTGCCCGGCCCGCCGACACTGCCCGGACCGCCGACACTGCCCGGCCCGACCACCGGGGAGAGGGCGGTACCGGTAGGTCGGCCGACCCACCGGTACCGCGGCGGTCACTTGATCAGACCCTCGGACCGCATCCAGTCCCTGGCGACCAGTACCGGTTCCTGACCGTCCACGTCCACCTTGGCGTTGAGCCTGCGCATCACCGGGGTGGACAGCTTGCTGGCGATCTGCTTCTCGATCCCGGCGAGCTGCGGGTACTTCGCCAGCACCGACTTGCGTACCGTCAGCGAAGGGTTGTACAGCGGGAAGAACCCCTTGTCGTCGGTGAGCGTGGTCAGGTGCAGGGCCGGGATCCGGCCATCGGTGTCGAAGACCTCGCCGAACAGGCAGCTGCCCTTAGCCGTCGCGCTGTACACCACGCCGGTGGTCAGCTTCTTGATCTGCGAACTCGGCGGCTTCGGCAGGTGGTAGTCCTTCAACATGCCGAAATAGCCGTCCACCCGGGAGTAGAACTCCGTCTCCAGGCAGAACGTACGCTTCGCTGCCGGCACCTTGCTGATGTCCGACAGCGTGGACAGGTGGTACTTCTTCGCGTTGGCCTCGGTGGTGGCCATCGCGTAGGTGTTGTTGAAGTTCGCGTACGGCAGCCAGTCGATGCCGTTGCGGGCCAGGTCCTCCTTCTTGACCGCCTGGTACTGGGCCTTGGAGCCTTGCACCGGCTTGGCGTGCGCCAGGTAGGTGATCCACGCGGTACCGGTGTACTCCCAGCCCATGTCGGCCTCGCCGCGCTCGATCGCCTTACGCGAGTTGACACTGCCCTGCACGTTGGTCTTGTCGGTGACCGTGGCGCCGGCGGCCTTGAGCGCCAGTACGGTGATCTTGCCGAGCAGGATCTGCTCGGTGAAGTCCTTCGAGGTCACCGAGAGCTTCGCACCATTGAGGCTGCCGGCCGGGATGCTCCTGCCGGTCACGTCGGGAGCGAACTGGGAGGCCGGGTGCAGGCCGCAGCCGGTGGCGGCCAGGGCCAGGCAACAGGCCGCCGCGACAGCGGCACCGGCGCGGCGGACGGTTCGGGTACGCATCGGCCTCATCCCTTGATCCCCCGCGGTTGCAGGTAGCGTTCGGCAAGTCCGGCCAGCCAGTCCACCGCCAGTGCCAGACACGCCACCAGCACGCTGCCGGTGACCAGTACGTTGTAGCGCTGGAGCTGGACACCGGTGCTGATCATCTCGCCCAGCCCCCCACCGTCGATGAACGACGACAGGGCGGCCACACCGATCAGCAGGACCAGGGTGGTACGGATACCGGCCAGGATCACCGGGACCGCGAGCGGCAGCTCCACCTTGAACAGCACCGCGGTGGCGGACATGCCGATCCCCCGGCCGGCCTCCTTGAGCGACGGGTCGATCTGTTGCAGACCGACCATCGTGTTGCGCAGCGAGGGCAGTACGGAGTAGATGACCAGCGCCACCACCGCCACGGTGAAACCGGTCTGCCACAACACGGCGAGCAGCACCACGATCCCGATGGCCGGCGCGCCCTGCCCGATGTTGGCCAACGCCAGTACCACCGGGGTGGCGAACCGGGCACCCCGTCGACTCAGCAGGATGCCCAGCGGGATGGCGATCAACAGTACGAAGAACGCGCCGACCCCGGTCAGTTCCAGGTGCTCCCACACCTTGGTGAGCATGAAGTTCAACCGCAGGGTGGTACGCGCGTTGGCATCCGGGTGGGTGGAGCGGACGTAGAGCCAGTCCAGCAGGAGCACCACGACGATCAGTACCGGGGTGCCGACCAGGTACCACTTGCGCTTCGGCTTGGCCTTGACCGCCGCGTTGGGGTCCAGTTCGGCGGCGCCGGTCCGGGTGTCCAGACTCATGCGCCGCCCTCCCCCACCGCGACCGGCTCCCCGGTCTGCTGCTGTCGGGCCTGTTCGCGCAGCTGCTGGATCGCGCTCTGCACGGTGTTGAGCGACACCAGTCCGATGTACTCACGCCGCCGGGTCACCGGTACGAAATCGGTGTCGGAGGCCAGCAGCGCCTCCAGGCCGGCCTGCAGGTCGGCGCGACCGGAGATGGTGGTGGTGATCGGTGTGCCGTGGTCGGCGACCGGCCCGCTCCGGCCGGCCAGGTCCTCCACGGTCGCCCACAGCACCGGACGCCGCGCGGCATCCAGTACCACGGCCCAGGGTTGGTCGGCCTCGACGAGTCGACGGTGTACCTCCGCTGCGTCCTCGTCGGTCTGCGCGGTGACGTTCTGGCCGAGCTCGACGTCCGAGATCCGGGTGACGTGCAGCAGTTTCATCGCACCACCGGTACCGATGAAGCCGCGGACGAAGTCGTTGGCCGGCCGGGCGAGGATCTCCGCCGGTTCGGCGTACTGCACGATGTGCGAGCCTTCGGACAGTACGGCGATCCGGTCGCCGAGCTTGACCGCCTCGTCGAAGTCGTGCGTGACGAACACGATCGTCTTGTGCAGGTCCTCCTGCAGGTGCAGCAGTTCGTCCTGGAGTCGTCCCCGGGTGATCGGGTCCACCGCGCCGAACGGCTCGTCCATCAGCAGTACGGGCGGATCGGCGGCCAGCGCCCGGGCCACCCCGACCCGCTGCTGCTGCCCACCGGAGAGCTGACGCGGGTAGCGGTGCCGGAAGTTGTCCGGGTCCAGGCCGACCAGTTCGAGCATCTCGTCGACCCGACCGGCGATCCGGCTCTTGTCCCACTTGAGCATCTTCGGCACCAGCGAGACGTTCTCCGCGATGGTCATGTGCGGGAACAGGCCACCCTGCTGGATCACGTACCCGATGTGGCGGCGCAGTTCGTCGGCGGAGCGCTGGCGGGCGTCCTCGCCACCGATCAGGATCTCCCCGGAGGTGGGTTCGATCAGCCGGTTGATCAGCTTCATGGTGGTGGTCTTGCCGCAACCGGACGGGCCGACCAGGGCGACGATCTCGCCGGCGGGGATCGTCATGGTCACGTTCTCGACCGCGGCCTTCGACTGCCCGCCGTACCGCTTGGTCAGGTTCTTCAGCTCGATCTCGACGCCGTGGGCCACGTCGCCGGCGTTGCTCGGGTTGTCAGGCACGGATACCCCTCGAGGTGGTGAGCCGTCCGATGAGAACGAAGACGGCGTCGAAGATGAGCGCCAGGATGACGATGGCCACGGTGCCGGCGACCGCCGAGTTGACCGAGTTGGCGCCGCCCAGCCGGGACAGCCCGGAGAAGATCTGCTCGCCCAGACCCGGGCCGGAGACGTAGGCGGCGATCGCCGCGACACCCATCACCAGCTGGGCGGAGACCCGGATGCCGGTCAGGATGACCGGCCAGGCCAAGGGAAGTTCCACCTTGAGCAGCACGGTCAGGCGTGGCATTCCCATGCCCCGGGCCGCATCCACCAGCGATGGGTCCACATTGGACATTCCCACCACCGCGTTACGGACGATCGGCAGCAGGGCGTACAGCACGAGCGCCACCACCGCCGGCGTGGTGCCCAGACCGAACGCCGGGATCAACAGCCCGAACAGCGCGAACGACGGGATCGTGAACAGTACCGAGGCCACACCGGTCGCGGCTGCCGCCGCGGTTCTACTCCGGTAGGTGATCACCGCAATGATCAGGCCGATCGCGGTGGCGAGCAGCAGGCACTGGAGAACCATGCTGGCGTGCTGGTAGGTCTCGAACCAGAGCAGTTCGTGCCGGTTCCGCACGTACTCCCAGAAGCTCAAGCGGTCACCGTCCTCTTCTCGTAGCCGCCATCCGGGGAGGCCCGGAGTGAAGGGGCTTCAGCGCCCCGGACCTTAACGGACGACATAACACCGATATGTAGCGCAAGTACGCGAATCTACGCAGCAGACAACGACCCCGGAGCATCACGGCGGGGGTTTCGTTACATCTATGTGACCTGATTCACTGACGTCAAATCGAGAAGCTCTACCCATCCTTGCGACGCACCAAACATCGCTGTCACCTGCCGGATTGCCCGCCCCGCCGCAGCCGCTCGCGGTCACGAGCAGGGCGCCCGGCCGGCGCGCCACACTTCCACGCGCGACCCCGCGCGCATTTTCCCCGAATCGGCGTTATGTCCGTTTGAAGCCGGTGGACATTCGGGGAAAATGCACCTCACAGCGCAGCGTTCAGGGCATTTTCCCGTAAAGTACGTTTCCCAGAAAGGTACAAAAGACTCTTTCGGGGAAAATGCCCTCTGGGGCGGGGCGAGGCGCGGCGTCGCGGCCCGCGTCAGAGCGTCTCGGACGCCGGCCGCGTCAGAGCGTCTTGACCGCCGGCCGCGTCAGAGCGTCTCGGTGACCTTCTGCAGACCGCGGGGCGCGTCCGGGTCCTCGCCGCGCGCCAATGCCAGCGCCCATGCCAACTGCTGGAACGGCAGGATGTCCAGCAACGGAGCGAACCGCTCATCCACCTGCGGCGTGGCCACCCGTACGGCATTGGCCGGCAGCGCCTGTTCCGCAGCGGAACCGACCACCAGCAGATCCGCGCGGCGCTCCGCCAACCGGGCCAGTACGTCGCCCATCGCCCGGCCACCCGGCCCGTCGCCCACCACCGCGAGCACCGGCACGTCGGGATCGGTCATCGCCAGCGGACCGTGCAGCAGATCGGCTCCGGAGAAGGCCAACGCGGACAGGTAGCTCGTCTCCATCAGCTTCAACGCCGTCTCCCGGGCGGTCGGGTAGGCATAACCACGCCCGGTGGTGACCAGCCGGTCGGCGAAGCGGTAACGCGCGGCGAGCTGCGCCGCGGTCCGATCCGCCAGTACCTCACGGGCCAGGTCGGGGATCCGGTCCAGCTCGGCCCGGTCGGCCTCCGCGAGCTGGCCGTTGCCGGTACGGATGCCTTCCAGCAGGATCAGCAGCGCCAGCAGTTCGGCGGTGTACGTCTTGGTCGCCGCGACCGCCCGCTCGCGGCCGGCCAGTACGTCGATCTGCAGCTCGGCGGCGGCGACCAGCGGCGAATCCGGATTGTTGGTCACCGCGAGGGTCTGCGCACCGGACTGCCGGGCGACCTTGAGCACCTCGACCAGATCCGGTGAGCCGCCGCTCTGACTGACCCCGATCACCAGCGCGTCGCGCAGGTCGGGCCGGGCGCCGTAGACGGTGACCGCGGACGGCGATGCGAGGGCCGCCGGGATACCGAGCCGGATCTCGGTCAGGTACGCCGCGTACAGGGCGGCATGGTCGCTGGTGCCGCGGGCGGTGAACAGCACGTACCGTGGCCGGCGCTCCGCGATCTGGCGCGCCACCTTGGCGATCGGGTCGAGGCCCGCAGCGAGCAACCGGGCGTACCCGTCGGCCTGCTCCGCGACGTCGGCTGCCATCCCTTCGCCGGGGCGCGGTCGCCCCGCACCGTTCTCCGCACGCTCGACCATGATCGCTCCTCCCGGGGAAAGCCGGCCCCCGAACACCAGTACCTGTGCGCGATTCTGCACGATGGCGCGCGGAATTGCCAAGTACTGCGCTGGATCGATCAGAAACGATGCAGCCTGTGCGCGCAGCAGTCGTGCTTCATTACCCGCTGTACCGGACACCATGCTGGGCACAGCGCGCACCGCCCGGCGCCGCACACATCCGGCATGCGCCGCTCGACCCACAGCCGGACACACCGGACCCCCGCCGTGCGGATGCACGACGGGGGTCCTGGATCGACGTACCGCTCGACGCGGCCGGACGGTCTGCGCGCTATTCGACGACCGCGATGAGGTCGCCCTCCTGGACCACGTCACCCTCGTTGACCGCGATGCTCTGCACCACGCCGGGCGACTCGGCCACCACGGGGATCTCCATCTTCATCGACTCGAGGATGACCAGAGTGTCCCCGTCATCCACCGAGTCACCGGCGGCGGCGACCACTTTCCACACGTTGGCCACCATCTCGGCACGAATCTCATCGGCCATCGCGAACCTCCCGGTTTCTCACGTCACGGCACGGCGCGGGCCGAGCCTGCCTTCCCGCGGCCAGACGCAGCGGAGAACTCAGGTATCCAATCATGTCCGCCGCACCGGTGGGGTGCTGCCCGCACCCTCGGGGGCACGGCAGCGCCGGCGGTACGCCCCGAGCGTGGCGGTGGTACGCCATCGGGCAGCCGCCGACCAGGTGACCAGAGGCGGCCCGGTAACCTGGCACGGCGTTAGTACGCTCCCGGCGCCGCCGGTGCCCGGGAGCTGGATGTGAGGGGAGACTCCATGGCGAAGAAGTCACGCAAGAAGAAGGCACGGAAGAAGAGCGCCGCCAACCACGGCAAGCGCCCCAACTCCTGATCTCCGCCGGCCTGGGGGTGCTGCCCCCAGACCTGGCGTCCGATCGCCCGGAACACACCGGGCGCCGGGCACGACGGTCATGGACCGGACGTGCCATCGCCGCACCGGGTCCGGGCGGCGGGCGGACCGTCAGTCCGCCAGGAACTCCCGGGTATCGGCCTCCACGACCAGTTCACGCAGCCGCACCATCAGCCGCTGCTTCAGGTCGGTCGGCGCGTGCTCACCACCGCAGCAGCGCGCCACCAGGGCCTTGACCTCCTGCTCGATACCGAACTCCCGCAGGCACGGCGAGCACTCGTCAAGGTGCTCACGGATGACACTGCGCTGCTCGTCGGGACACTCCAGGTCCAGGTAGAGATACACCTCGGCCAGTACGTCACGGCAGTCCGTCTCGTGCGGGTCTCCACAACTCACGAGTCCACCCCGCTTCGCTCGACGAGGGCCGACACGGCACCTTCATACCGGCCGGTCCGGTCGTTACGCCCGCTGTTCAGCCAGCTCGATCCGGTCACCGGTCACACCTCCTGACCGGCCGACGCCGCCGTCCGGGAGAAACCACGATCGGTGGCGTAGGTCTCCAGCATCTGGCGCAGGTTGCGCCGACCCCGGTGCAGCCGGGACATCACCGTGCCGATCGGCGTTTCCATGATCTCGGCGATCTCCTTGTACGAGAACCCCTCCACGTCGGCCAGGTACACCGCGAGGCGGAAGTCCTCGGGGAGACGCTGCAGTGCGTCCTTGACGTCCGAGTCGGGCAGCCGGTCCAGCGCTTCGGTCTCGGCGGACCGCAGACCCACCGACGAGTGCGAGCCGGCCTCGGCCAGCTGCCAGTCGGTGATCTCCTCGGTGGGCGCCTGCACCGGCTGACGCTGCCTGCGCCGGTAGGAGTTGATGTACGTGTTGGTCAGGATCCGGTACAGCCAGGCCTTCAGGTTGGTGCCCTGCTGGAACTGGTGGAAAGCGGCGAACGCCTTGAGGTAGGTCTCCTGGACCAGGTCCTCGGCATCGGCCGGGTTGCGCGTCATGCGCAGGCCAGCCGCATAGAGCTGATCGACGAACGGCATCGCATCCTGCTCGAAGCGGGCCCGCCTCCGCTCCGGCGTCTCGGTACGCGTCACGTGCCTGTCTCCCCTCGACGCCATATCGGCCGAGGATACGCCCCCTTCGCCGGCACTGCCGCTGGTCGGGACGCCGGTGGTGGGCACCGCCGCCTGCGGCGGCCAGTCAGGTGCCGCCAGCAGCTTACGGAGCCGGGTGGAACTTCCGGCCCTTGCGCTACGAGCTGTTACCACCACGATCGCTCCCTCCGGAGGTCCGGGCACCATGCGCGATTCTGACCTCGCGCCCGATGCTGACGTCGTGTGCAACGCGAGCCGGGACGGTGACATTCCGGAGCCGGGTGGGGGCACAGGCGTACGGTGGCCCACTTCACCCTGCGGCGGGCTCCGCCCAGCCGTGCTCCACCAGCCAGTCCAGTACCACCGCCGCGGTGCCGGCCGGGTCGACGTTCAGGGCATGCCGCTCACCGGGGCGGACCACCACCCGTACCGGACCGGTGGGCGTCGGCACGCCGAACGGGTCGCGGTCGCCGTTGACCACCAGGGTCGGCAGGTCGGTGGGCAGCTCCGACAGCCGGGACTTCTCCGGGCGGCCGGGCGGGTGCAGCGGGAAGGCGAGGGCGAGCACCCCGACGGCACCGGTACGCACAGCGGTACGGCACGCCACCCGGGCGCCACTGGACCGGCCGCCGACGATCAGTGGCAGCTCACCGACGGCCCGCCGCAGCTCCCGTACCACCTCGTCGAACGCGTCGTCGAGATGACCGGCCGGCGCCGGGGCGCGCCGGCCCAGTACCCGGTAGGGCTGGGTGACGCGGGCGAGCGCCACCCGGGCGGTACGGGCAGCGTCGCGTACCGCCGTCAGGTCGACGGCGTCCACCCCACCGCCCGCCCCGTGCCCGAGCACCAGCAGCGCCCGCGGGTCGGTGGGCACGGTCAGGTCGGCCTCGGCCGTGCCGTGCGAGGTCGGGACGCTCAGGAGACGGGTTCGGGCTCCGGTTCGTTCTGCAGCCGCCATGCCACCAGCATGGCCCGCCGCTCCCGGGGTGTGGTCCCACCCCAGACACCGTTGCAGTCACCTTGATCCAGCGCCCAGGCCAGACATGCGCCCTGAACCTCACATGACCGGCACAACGCGAGCGCCACATCGGCGGGTTCGCTGGGTGCCGGAAAGAATGTCTCCGGATCCACGGCCTGACAGCGGCCGCGGGCCCGCCAGGCGAGGTCCGCGAGCCGGTCGCGCCGAGCCCTGAGCATTCGAGGGTCGCGACACGCTGCCGCGACCTCATGCGGGCGGGGCATCCGCGCCCGGGTCATGTGCCACCTCCGGAGCTGGTGGGGCGTCGTATGTAGGCCGGTGGCGGATACGCCACCCGGCGCTGTGTTTTACCCCACGGCACAGACCGTACGCAAGGTTTGTCGGCGCGCCTTCGATCATTGCTGAGGAGGAAACCGCACATAAGACCTCAATAGTCGAGTGGGCAGGGGATTTCCGTCCCGGTGCAGACATCGCGTCCGCCACCGCTGTCCGAGCATCCGAACAGGGTAGGCGTGACGCCCCGGGCGGCGGGTCGGCCGGGGGCTGCTGCCCGATCGGGCCGGCCCGATCGGACCGGCCGCCGGTCCGCGTCGACACGTATCGTCCACACGATGCTGACGCTACCGCCGTATCAGCTGATGCCCGCGTCCGCCCCTTTCCCGACACTTTATCCGTAATCCGACACTCGACCGGAGACGCATGGAAGGGTGCCGTTCCGGCACACTGTGATGATGACCAAGAGCAGCGGCCCGGTGACCGGAACGCCGGACGGAGCAGATGCCGGTGCCCGGTCCGGGCGTCCGGCCCGCCGCGGTCCCCGCAGCGCCCCGCCCACCGGCCGGGCCACCTGGACGGCACCGACAGCGGCGACCCCGGTACACGCGGTCGTGCAGCTACCCGGATCCAAGTCGATCACCGCCAGGGCACTGCTGCTGGGCGCGATGTCGGCCGGGCCGAGCACGCTGCTGCATCCCTCACAGTCGCGCGACAGCGTCGTACTGGCCCGTGGGCTGCGCACCATGGGCTGCCACGTGTCCAGTGTGGACGATGAGCAGTGGCTGCTACGCCCCCGCCCACTGGCCGGCCCCGCGGAGGTGGAGCTCGAACGGTCCGGCACCGCGATGCGGTTCCTGCCCCCGGTGGCCGGCTTCGCCGACGGCCCGGTCAGCTTCGACGGGGACCCGGTCCTGCACGAGCATTCACTGCGCCCACTGCTGACCGCGCTACGGCAACTGGGCGTCGAGGTCGACGGTGGCGACCAGCTACCGGTCACGGTGCACGGTCGGACCCGGATACCCGGTGGCGAGGTGCTGCTCGACGCATTCGAGTCCAGCCAGCTCATCTCCGGACTGCTGCTCGCCGGAGTGGGTTTCGACCGCGGCGTGGTGCTACGCCACGAGGGACCACCACTGCGGATCACCCCGCACATCGAACTGACCGTGGCGATGCTGCGTTCCGCCGGAGCGGGGATCGACGACACCACGCCGAACGTCTGGGAGGTCGAACCGGGGCGGCTCATCGGCCGGGCCTGGACCGTGGAACCCGACCTGGCCAGCGCAGCGGCGTTCCTGGCCGCGGCGCTCATCACCGCCGGGCAGGTCACCGTACCGGGCTGGCCGACCCGTACCGCCCAGTCCGGGGACCGCCTGCGTGAACTGCTCGTCCGGTTCGGCGCCGACTGCCGGCTGGGTACCGAGGGGCTGACGGTGACCGGTGCCGGTACGGTCCGGGCGGTCGACACGGACGTGTCCGCGCTCGGCGAACTCGTACCGGTCATCGTGGCCCTGTGCGCGTTGGCCGACGCACCGTCCCGGCTGCGCGGCATCGGGCTGCTGGGCGCCGAGGAGTCGCGCCGGCTGGCCGCGCTCGCCGACGGGCTCGACGCGCTGGGCGGGCTGGTACGGACCACCGACGACGGGCTGGTGGTGACCCCACGACCGCTGCACGCCGGTCACTTCGACACCCGTACCGACCATCGGCTGGCGCATGCCGGCGCGCTGCTCGGGCTGGCCGTACCAGGCGTGGTGCTCTCCGACGTGTCCTGCACCGCGAAGACGATGCCCGATTTCCCGGAACGTTGGAGTGCGATGACGTCGGGCTGACCGGCCCGCACCGGCCCCCCGGATAAGGCACTGGGCGTGCTGGCCGCACACTAGTGTGCGCAGGAGGCGTCGGTACCCGCCGCTCGCCGGGACGGACGGCCGGAGCGTGTATGGCGGGCAAGCGCCGCGAGTACGACGAGGATGACGTACGGGTCCGCCCGAACCGCCGGTCCCGACCGCGTACCCGGATCCGGCCGAGCCACACCGACGCCGTGGCGGGCTTCGTGATCGCGGTGGACCGGGGTCGCTACACCTGCATGCTGGATGGTACGGACCGGCCGGTGACCGCGATGCGGGCACGCGAACTGGGCCGCAAGTCGGTGGTGGTCGGTGACCGGATCGCGCTGGTCGGGGATGTGGGCGGCGGGCCGGACAGCCTGGCCCGGATCGTCCGGATCGAACCGCGCGGCTCGGTGCTGCGGCGTACCGCCGACGACGACGACCGGTACGAGCGGATCATCGTGGCCAACGCCGACCAGCTGGTGATCGTCTGCTCGTTGCAGGATCCACCGCCGCGCTCCGGCTTCATCGACCGCTGCCTGGTCGCCGCGTACGACGCCGACGTACATCCGCTGCTGTGCCTGACCAAGGCGGACCTGCCGGCCGCCGACCGTGCCCACGCCGAACTGGTCGACTACTACGCGGCGCTGGAACTGGACTCCGTGACCTGTCGACCGGACGAGCCGTTGACGGTGCTGCGGGACCGGCTGGCCGACCGGCTCTCGGTGCTGGTCGGGCATTCCGGTGTCGGCAAGTCGACGTTGGTGAACCGGCTGGCACCGGGCGCGGACCGGGCGGTCGGCGGGGTCAGTGCGATCGGCCGGGGGCGGCACACCTCGACCAGTGCGGTGGCCCTGCCGTTGGAGGGCGCGCCGGGCTGGTTGGTGGACACCCCGGGCGTACGGTCCTTCGGCCTGGCGCACGTCTCGGCGCAGACCCTGCTGCACGGCTTCCCCGACCTCGACGAGGGTGCCGCGGACTGTCCGCCGGGCTGCGGACACGACGCGGCGTCCCCGGACTGTGGTCTGGACGCGTGGGTCGCGGCAGGGGGCGGGAGCAGCCCGCGGCTTGCCTCCTACCGCAGGTTGCTGGCATCCCGGGGCGGCGAGAGCTGACCGTCGGCAGAGGCAGAAGTAATCAGTTTGAGTAATCCTTGAGAAAAATTTCTTCGCACAGTCTTGAGTTGTCTGTCACACAGTGGAAGCCTGTGCCCTAACCCAGCCTGTTATCCCCCGTTGTGGCTGGAGAGTTTGGGAGGTTACCTATGTCCGTTCTGTCCCGTCGGCGGGTCAGACGCGCCGCGCTGGCCGCACTCGCCACGTTGGCCGCAGCGGTCCTCGGCGCCTCGCTGGCCACCCCGGCGCAGGCGGCGACGTACGTCAACGGTATGGACGTCTCCGGCTACCAGGGCAACGTCGCCTGGCAGACCGCGTACAACAACGGCGCCCGGTTCGCCTACGTCAAGGCCACCGAGGGCACGAGCTACATCAACCCCTACTTCTCCCAGCAGTACAACGGCTCCTACAACGTGGGCATGATCCGGGGCGCGTACCACTTCGCGCACCCGAACAGCTCCAGCGGCGCCACCCAGGCCAACTACTTCGCCTCCCACGGCGGTGGCTGGTCGGCCGACGGCAAGACCCTGCCGCCCGCGCTGGACATCGAGTACAACCCCTCGGGCGCAACCTGCTACGGACTGTCCCAGTCCTCGATGGTCAGCTGGATCCGCGACTTCTCCAACACCATCAAGGCGAAGTACAACAAGTACCCGATGATCTACACGACGTTCGACTGGTGGAACACCTGCACCGGTAACTCCAGCGCGTTCGCGTCCACCAACCCGTTCTGGATCGCGATCTACCGGTCCACCCCGCCGACCTCGATCCCGGCCGGCAGCGCGACCTGGACGATGTGGCAGAACGCCGACAGCGGCACCTTCCCCGGCGACCAGGACAAGTTCAACGGCGCCTACACCCAGCTCCAGGCGCTGGCGACGAACCACGACTAGAGTCCCTCGCGCACACATCGGCGCCCCTTCCGTTCGGGAGGGGCGCCGATGTATGTCAGATGTCGACCGGGCCGCCGGAGCGCCAGTAGAGGCCGTGCTCCCGGGACATCATGTCCTCATCGATCAGGCCCCGGCGCAACGACGCGTAGTCCGGGTACCAGGCCCGCAGGACCGCGTCCACCGCGCGCTCCGGATATTTCACCCCGGGCTCGAAACAGGTCACCAGGTGCTCCAGTACGATCCGACGCTTCCGTCGGCCGCTCGGAATCTGGGTCAACCGCCCGTCCCGCAGGAACGAGCGCAGGACGGCGTCCCGCTCCGCGTCCGGGTCCAGCGGTTCCTGCGGCTGCGGCACACCGAGGTTGGCGCGTACCGCGGTCTTGAAGACGGACAGGTCAGCGCGTAACCGGCCGTCCTCCTGATGGATCAGGCCACCGTCGGTGAGCGCGGTCAGCGACCGGACCACGTCCCGGGCGGGCAGGCCACTTGTGGCGGCGACATCACTGGGTGTGGCCGCGCCGAGGGACACGGCGGCGTACACCTTCAACCGTTCGGGCTCGGCCAGCAGCCGGCAGATACTTTCCGGATTCATCGATTCCACACCGTAGCGGAGTCTCCGGACACCGCACGCCCCGATTCCACCTGCGCCGTGCGCGCCGACGGGCAGGCGGACACGCACCTCTAGAGTGACCGCATGACCCGCGCCCGGAACGACTACGGTGACGACCTCTCCCTGGCCCACGTACTCGCCGACGCCGCCGACGCGATCTCCATGTCCCGCTTCCGCGCCCGTGACCTGCGGGTGGACGCGAAGGCGGACATGACTCCGGTCACCGACGCGGACCGCGCGGTGGAGGAGTCGATCCGCGCCTCGTTGGGTCGGGCCCGGCCCCGGGACGCGATCCTCGGCGAGGAGCTCGGCGAGAGCGATCCGCACGGCTGGCGGGGGAACCGACAGTGGATCATCGACCCGATCGACGGTACGGCCAACTACCTGCGCGGAGTGCCGATCTGGGCCACCCTGATCGCGCTGTTCGCGGGCGGTCGGCCGGTGGTCGGCCTGGTCAGTGCACCGGCGCTGGGTCGGCGCTGGTGGGCCGCGCTCGGGCACGGCGCGTACGCCGGGCGCAACGTCACCCACGCCAGCCGGCTGCAGGTGTCCGGGTTGCGCAGTCTGTCCGAAGCCTCCTTCTGTTACTCCAGCCTGAACAGATGGGAAGCCGACGGCAAGCTCGACGGCATGCTCTCGCTGATCCGGCGGTCCTGGCGCAGCCGTGCGTACGGCGACTTCTACGGCTACATGCTGCTCGCCGAGGGCGCACTGGACGTGATGGTGGAGCCGGAGCTGTCGTTGTGGGACGTGGCCGCCCTGATCCCGATCGTCACCGAGGCCGGTGGCACCTTCACCGACCTGACCGGTCAGCCGGTGCCCGGTAACGGCAGCGCGGTGGCCACCAACGGCCCGCTGCACGCCGACGTGCTGGACGCGTTGGGCGAGCCATCGACCGGGGTGGACCGATGACCCGGTGCCCGTCGGCCGGGACCTCGAGATACTCACCTCTGTCGATACCTCGGCGCAGACCCTCTATCCTCGCGTCGTGATACCTGTGGGCTGGTTGAGCCTTGCCGCGATGATCCTGGCGTACGGCGTCGCCAACCTGCTGCAGTCGATCGCGGCAAACCGTGTCAATGTTCATGAGACGCTCAATCCCAACCTGTTCGTGCGTCTGTTCGGACACAAGACATACGTGATCGGCGTCGTACTCCAGTTCATCGGTTTCCTGCTGGCCTTCCTGGCCCGCCGGGACCTGCCGCTGTTCCTGGTACAGGCGAGTTCGGCGGCCGGGCTGGGCGTCACGGTCCTGCTGGGCATCGTGATACTGCGCTGGCGGATGCTACTTGCCGAACTGATCCTGCTGGCCGTGCTGTCCATCGGTATCGCCGGTCAGGTGCTCGCCGCCCAGCCCGGACCGGCACACCGCATCGGCGTAACCGGCGGCCTGGTGCTGCTGGGTGCCCTGGGCGGCATCGGCGCGCTGGCGTTGCTCGCCGTACGGCTGCGCGGTGCGACCGGCTCGGTAACCCTCGGCGCCCTCGCCGGTATGGCCTTCGGTGCCGGCGCCATCGCGTCCCGGCCCCTCGCCGGCGTGGACACCACACACGAGCTGCTCATCAGCCCGTTGCTGTACCTGCTGGTCCTGCACTCCATCCTGGCCCAGCTGCTGCTTGGGCTGGCGATGCAGCGCGGCAGCACCACCGCCGCGGTCGCCTCGATGGACGCCGCCTCGGCGATCCCGGCCGCCATCGTCGGCGTACTGTTCCTCGGCGACCGGATCCACCCGGGCCGCGAGTGGATGGCCGCCGGCGGCTTCGTCCTGGCACTGGTGGCCGTGCTGGCCCTCACCCGGTACGCGAAGCCTCAGCCACGGCGCGTCGCGGCCGGCAAGGCAGCGGTCTTCACTCCCGGCAGCACCGCCGACGAGCCGCCGTCGGTGACCCCGGACAAGGCGCCGGCCGAGGCCACCAGCAGGACCCCGGCCGACCGGTCCTGACCGCGACGGCACCAGGTCGGGGCGCCACCGGAACCGGGTGGGCGCGAAGCGGATGTCAGTCCAGTACCGCCGGGTCGCAGTCGAGGAGCCGGGGACTGCCGACGTCCTGCGGATCGAGCAGAACGAAAGCCGTCCCGGACAGTTCCCGCAGGAAGCCCGCGACGGGCATGTACCGGGTACCGGGGTGCTCCTGCGGGCCGGGGACAGGCACATCCGGGCGCGGCGGCAGCGGCGGCAGCCCGGGCGGCGCGGCACACCGGCCGGCCGGTGCCGAGTCCGCCGTGACCGCATCCAACGGGGACCGGTGCCGTGCGGTGAAGTCGGCCACCAGCAGCGGATGTACGTCGCCCACCAGGGCGGCGGCCCGGTCCGCCTCGGCGGCTCCCTGCTGGCGCATCAGGATCATGGCGTGCTGACCGGTCGGCGCCATCGCGTCCGCACGCAGCCGCCGGTACAGCAGCACCAGTCGGATGCCCCGCCGCCGGGTCAGCTGGTCGAGGCGTTCCAGCTGGGTACGGCGCAGCCCGTCGGCACCGGCGACCACCAGTAACCGGTCCTGTCCCTCGGCCGGAACCTGTCGGCGTACCTGATGCAGCAGCACCCCGGCGAGTACCTGGGCGAGCAGTCCGGTGGGCAGTTCCGGGTCGTTGCCGAGCAGCTGCATCACCCGAAGCTGGGCATGCGGATCCCGGTACGGGCGTACCCCGGGGTCGTGTTCCTCCAGCAGCGCGAGCTGTGCGGCGGCCGCGGCCAGCCGCCGCAGCCTCGGCCCGGCGGCGATGTTGCCCGGTTGACGCTGTGCGGCGGCCAGGTTCGCGCGCTCGGCCGAGCTCAACGAATCGTCGCTGCCGGTGGCACCGTCCAGCGCGTACAGCGCACCGGCCAGGCGGCGGAACGTCAGCGGCCGGCGCGGCTGTGATCCGGCCGACTGCCGGGCGCCGGTGTCCTGGTAGCCCAGGGCGGCGACCGCCTGGCCGATCAGGGTGGCATCACCCGACCGGTCACCGGAGTCGGGATCCCGGTCCACCGCGTGCACCGCCTCGGCCAGTACGGTGCCGACCTGTGCCGGGGCGAGGTCGGACAGCAGTCCGACCGCAGGCAGATGGTCGGGCAGGCTGAGCAGATCGAGCCGGTGCCCGGCCGCTCCGGCCAGCCGGATCAGGTCACGCCCCGCGCTCTGCCCGGTGATGTCCAGTACGGTCACCGACCCGCCGGAGCCCAGTACCGAACCGGCCACAGTGGACAGCAGGGCGGCCCAGCCGGGGTCCGTTCCGCCGTACACGTCGACCCGGGCCGCGGCCACCGGGCGTACCGGGCGCCACCGACCGACACAGCCCGACGTCCCGGAGACCGCCGGTGCCCGGTCCGTTGCCCGGTGCCCGGCCAGGCACGCGGTCACCCACTGCCGGTACGCGGTGTCCGCGGCCCGCACCGCGCGCAGTCCGGGCACCGTGGCCAGCACCGCGGCGGCCACCGCGACGATGCCCAGCGGCACGGCCGCGTACCCCGCGCCGATCGGCCCGGTGACCACCATCGACAGCAACGCACCGACGGTCAGTACGGTCGCGCCTGCCGCGATCTGCCAGTACCGGGTGCGGTGGCGTACCGCGCGGGCGTGCCGTTCGGCGGCCGGGACGGTCCAGTCCGGCTCCGGTACGGCCGGGACCTCGGGTTCGGTCGTGGTGTCCGGCCCGGCCGGCGCGTCCTCGGCCACCAGCCGGTACTCCCAGCCCCAGCGTTCACCGGGGGCGAGCAACCGGCTGTCCGGGCGGCTGGTGGCCACGTCAGCTCACCTCGACCGGCCGGTCGGCCACGTCGGCGTCGACCCGGCCCGGCGGTGGGCGCATCGCGCGGTCCCGTCCGAGGTGTTCGAGGTCGCGGGCGTGACCGGCCAACAGCTCGACGGCCCGCCGGTACGTCCGGTCCCGGTCGCTGTCCTCGGCGGTGCTGAACCGCCGACCACAGCGGTCACAGTGCGTCGCCTGATACCCGGTCGACGCCCGGCAGCTGGCGCAGCTCCGGCCGGCCAGTTCGGCCCGGCGGTCGGCCGCTGCGGCGTGTGACCGGAACGCCGCGGCAGCACGGTCCCGGCCGGCGGCGATGCGGTGCGGCAGTTCCCGGTCCGGCACCCAGCGACCGTCGACCGACAGCGTGGCGGTAATGGTGCGGTGCACGGCCCGTCGGGCGGACCGGGCACCACCGGCCGATCCCCTGCCGGTGGTACCGACGGTCACCAGCAGCGGGTACCAGCCCAGCACGGTGAGCAGGAGTTCATCGCTCGGCGCCGGCGACGGACGACGCCAGGTACGGCTCAGCGCGACCCCGCCCGGATCGTCCGCGGCAGCCGGGGTCCAGCCGTCGTCAGCGCCGACAGCCTCGTCGAACAGTGCGATCGCCGGACGGGTCAGGAACGGCACGGGGAGCAGCAGGTGGGCGTAGCAGCGTCCGGTCCAGCGGCGGCCGGCCGCGTGGCCACCTGGTTCGGTCACTCGGATCCTCCACAGCGACACCATGACGCACAGTAAGTGCATCAAAACGAACACCGGGTGAGAAACACCCCAGCCGAGACGGTGGGGAGCCTATCTGTCGTCGCTCCGGCCAGGTAAGGCGGCCGGTTGTGGGGTACCGGCGTGGCGGTGCGGTGCGCAAGACTGTGACAGGGTGAGGACAACGCGTCGACATCCACCGTCAGATACTCACTGCGAGTGACAGCGGCGTTCCGGGGCAGCCGGTACAGATCTCCAGCCGGTCACCGGTCGCCGATCGACGTACCGGGAGAGCGCAACAAGGAATATCATGCCTGGTCAATTGGCGCACGACGGTGGCAGGCGCGGGAACGCCACCAGCCGGGGACAGTCGTCGCAACCGGGAGGTACACGCAGCGTGCTGGAAGCCGTCGGGTTGCAGGCAGTCGAATCGCACACCTACCAACTGCTGCTACGGATGCCGGCCGCCACCGCGCAGGACCTGGCCGAACACCTGAGCCTCGGTTCCGCCGAGATGCAGGGCATCCTGACCGCGTTGGAAGAACGGGGTGCGGTGAGCCGTACCCCGGAGGACCCGGACCGGTTCCGGGCCATCCCGCCCGACCTGGCCTTCGGCCCGGAACTGCGGCGACGACAACAGGACCTCGGCATGGCCGAGGAGGCGCTACAGCGACTGAGCAGCGAATACCGCAATCACCTGGCCCTGCACGGTTCCGGTGATGTGGTCGAGGTGCTGTTCGGCGACGCGATCGGACCACGGGTACAGGAGATCCAGCGCCGCGCCGGCAAAGAGATCTGCGCGATCGTGAAGAGTCCGGTCTTCGCGGTGTCCGCCGCCGACAACGTCGCCGAACAGGAGGTGCTGCAGGCCGGGATCCCGGTACGGACCATCTACCCGCGCGAGGTGCTGGAACTACCCGACGACCCGTTCCGGCTGGCCATGTCGGTGGAGATGGGTGAACAGGCCCGGGTGGTGGCGGAGACACCGCTCAAGATGGTGATGGTGGACCGCGCGGTCGCGGCGGTTCCGGTACTGCCGGCCGCCGCCACCGAACCGTCCGCGCTGCTGGTCTATCCGAGCGGACTGCTCGATGCGCTGGTCGCCCTGTTCGAGACCATGTGGGCGACGGCCACCCCACTGCTCGCCGCCCCCGGCAACCGGGTACGGGAGGACTCCTCCGGTGCGCCCTCGCCGCAGGACCTTCATCTGCTGTCATTGCTGTTGGCCGGGCTGACCGACCAGGCGATCGCGGTACAGCTGGGACTGTCGATGCGTACCGTGCAGCGGCGGGTGCACGACCTGATCGAGATGGCCGGGGTCCGTACCAGGCTCCAACTGGTCTGGCGTGCCGCACACCGCGGTTGGCTCTAGCGACCGCTCCTGGTTGCGCCGGACGCTGACCGACCCCGGTTCAGCCCGGTACGGGTACGCAGCGGGCCCGCCCGGAAACCGGACGGGCCCGCCACGAGCGGCAGATCAGGCGTGCTTGAGCGTGACGTTCACCGTCACCGTGGCACCCTTGACGATCTTCACCGTCTTCACCTGAGGCTGATATCCGTCCTTCGCGGCGATCAGCGTCAGCGGGTTGTTCCGGACGTCCAGCCACAGCGCGAAGTGCCCGTCCTTGTCGGTCTTCAGCGTGTAGCTGGTCGCCCAGCTGTCGATCTGTACGGTGGCCCCGGCCAGCGGTGCGACGTTGCCCTTGCTGTCGGTACCGGAGATGGTGCCGGTGACCTTGCCCCAGCTCCTCGGCGGCTTGACATGCATCGTCACACCCACGGGCGCGACCTGGTACGGAGTGTCGGTCTGCACCGTCAGCGAAGCGGTGGCATCACCGGGCTGGGTGATCTCCGGAACGCTCGCGTCCAGGCTGACCGTGACCGTACGGCTGGCCCCGGCGTCGAGGGTGAACTCGGTCGGGTCGGCCGACAACCAGCTGACATCCGCACTGCCGCCACCCTGGTCGAACCCGGGCAGCACCTCGGACGCGGCGACCGGAGGCGTGGTCGAACCACCCGGGCTGCCGCCGACCTTGTAGAAGCCCAGCGCTCCGCCGGACCGGTACAGCGAGTTGTTCGAGTTCGGCAGTGCCGTCCACGAGTCGGTCGCCGGGTCGTAGGCGTAGCCCTGGTTGGTCAGCACACTGCTGTTCTGTGCCGCGCCACCGGAGATCAGCAGCATCCCGTTGGCCGCCGCGTACGACGAACCCCACAGGTCCAGCGGCATGTCGGCGATCGGCGACCAGGAGTCGGCGGCCGGATCGTAGACGTAGCCGTGCTTGCTGGTGCTGCTCGCCCCGGAACCGCCGGCGCAGTACAGCTTGCCGTCGATGCCGCCGCAGGACAGCCAGGAGGTCGACTCCGGGTAGTCCGCGGCCTGCGCCCAGGAGTCGGCGGAGGCGTCGTACACCATGACCGTCTTGGTGCCGCAGCTGCTGGTGCAGCCGCCGACCGAGTACAGCTTGCCGCCCAGCACCGCGCTGCCCGCGCCGGCGAACGCCTGCGGTGCCGCTGCGCCGGTCGACCAGCTGTCGCTCGCCGGGTCGTAGATCTCCAGCTTCTTGTCCGGGTCACCGGACGCGTCCCAGCCACCGACGGCGTAGAACTTGCCGTTGATGAAGCCGTGTGCCGGGTTGCCCTCGCGGGTGTCGGCGGCACTGGTGAGCTGGCTCCAACTGCCCGAGTCCGGGTCGTAGACGTACATGCTCTTGACATCCGCGGACCCGTCGTAACCGAAGGCCGAGTAGACCTTGCCGTTGTTGACGGAGACCGCGTTGTCCTGAATGGACGTCGGCAGGCTCGCCACCGGCGACCAGGCGTCCGCCGACGGGTTGGTGGCGTCGGCCGCGGCCTTGCCACTCTTGCGGACCTTGCCGTTCTTGTCGTGCATCGAACGGGTCGTCACGGTGGCCTTCACCGTGTGCTTGGCCGCACCGCTGCCGGTGGCCTGCATGTGGAAGCCGCCCGGCTGCTCACCGATCTTCACCGACGCCGGCAGCCCACCGGAGTTGGTGACGGTGACCGTCGCCGTGGCCTGTCCGCCCCAGCCGACCGTCTTGTCGATGGTCTGGGTACTGACACCGACCTTGCCGGCCTTGAGGCTGAAGTTGGCCCCGGTGGCGTAGTTGGTGGCGACCGCGACCGTCTTGGTCTGCGTACCGTAGCCGCTCTTCGCCGCGGTGAACTTGTGGCTACCGGTCACCGAGGAGAACATCCAGTAGAAGCCGTCGCTCAGGTTGGCGTCGTCCGGCGTCGGGGACGCGCTGGCCGTCTCGGCCGGTACGTCCTTGTTGGACACCTTGGCACCGGTGACACCGGCGTGGGTGTTGGCGTCCTTCACCTCACCGACGACCAGCCCGCCGTGTACCGGCTTGCAGTTCGCGGTGCCGATGAAGGCGTTGTCGACCTCCCAGTAGTAGCCCCAGCTGCTGGTGAAGTGGAACCGCACCTGCACTGCGGACTTGTTGGCGGCCTGCGGCAGGGCGATCTCCTGATGACCGGAGACGATCCCGCTGCCCTTGTGCTCCCAGACGTTGGTCCAGGTGGCGCCGCCGTCCACGGTGACGTCCACGTCGCCGGTCTGGTTGGAGTAGCCGTAGTAGTAGGTGTCGAAGCCCAGTTCCGGCGAGTCCTGTGTGGACAGGTCGACGACCGGTGAGGTCAGCGTCGTGTCCTGGCTCTTGCCGCTGCCCAGGTGGTCGCTGTCGACCATGGCGAAACCGCCGTCGCCGCCGGTCTTGTTGCCCCGGTGGCCGTCGTCGGTGAAGCCCCAGCCGCCGTCGGCGGTGGCGTCGTGGGTACTCCAGCCCTCCGGCGCGGTGCTGCCGTCGAAGGTCTGGTGGGTGCCCTGGTAGTCCACCGCGTAGCCCGGTGCGGCGCACGCCTTGGCGTCCACCTTCACGGCGATGTCCTGGTTCACGTCACCGGTACCGACCGTCACATCCTGGTCGGTCAGCTGGTAGCCCGGGTACTGGGCGTCCACGTGCAGCGTGTAGGAACTGCTCTGCGGCAGGTCGATGGCGTACCGGCCGGTCTTCGGGTCGGTCCAGACCCCGCTACCCGGGACACCGTCCACGGTGACCTTGGCGTACAGCGGCCAGGCGTGCCCGGAACCGTCGGTCACCGAACCGGACACTGTGGACTTCGGTACCGAGCTGAGCGCGAAGTTCTCGGTGACCGTGCCGCCGTCGGTGACCGCGACGCCCTGCACCTTCTTGTCGCCGTAGCCGTACGCCGACGCGGTGACGTCGTAGCTGCCCGGCGAGACGGTCAGGTCGTAGCTACCGTCGGCGCCGGTGATGGCCGAGTTGTCGCCGACCTTCACGGTGGCGCCGGCGAGCCCGTCACCGGTGGCCGAGTCGGTCACCGTACCGGACACCGTGCCGTGCGGGCCGCTGCGGAACGAGGCGAGACCGTTCGGGGTACCGAGACCGGTCGGGCCGTCGAAGCCGGCACCGGCGGTGCACAGGTAGGCCGGGGTACAGCTGCCGTTGAGCCCGTCGGTCACGTCGTTGAGTGCACCGGGGTTCTCGTACGGGTAGGTGTTGGGGTAGCTGCCCTGTACCGGGGTTCCGGCGTCGGCGTAGACACCGGCGATCAGCGGCGACGAGGCGCTGGTGCCGCCGTACTGGGCCCAACCGCTGGCCTGGTACGAGTTGTACACCGCGACGCCGGTCTCCGGGTCGGCGACCGCTGACACGTCCGCGACGGTGCGCTTGTCGCAACCGGTGTCGGTCTGGAAGCTGGGCTTGGGCTCGTACATCGAGCAGCCCGAGCCGGGCCCGCCGTAGCTGTTGTGCCAGACCGCTTCGTGCCAGCCGCGACTGCTGGAGTCGTGGGTCAGCGCGGTGCCACCGACCGAGGTGACGTACTGGGACGCGGCCGGGAAGGCCACGCCGTAGTCACTGTCGCCGGAGCTGACGGTGACGGCCACACCGGGGTGGTTGTAGTACTGCTCCTCGTACGTCAGCTCGTCGGCACTCTCACCGCTGCCGGGGGTGCTGGAGTATCCGGTGCCGTAGGAGTTGGACACGTACTTGGCGCCCAGCGCCACCGCGGTGTTGACCGAGGTGCCGAGGTCGTCGAAGGACGCGGAGTCGGCCTCCACCAGCAGGATGTGCGCGTCGGGTGCGGACGCGGAGACCATGTCGACATCGAGCGAGATCTCGCCGGCCCACCCGGAGTTCGGGGTCGGGTAGTCGGTGCCGCCGCGCTGGTCGACCTTGCGGAAGCAGCCGTTGTCCGTGGTGCAGGCGGACAGGCCGTACTGCTGGCGGTAGATCGCCAGGTCCGCCTCGGCGTTGGGGTCGTCGTAGGCGTCGACGATGGCGATGGTCTGGCCGGAGCCGCCGTTGTCGGGCAGGTTATAGGCGCTGCGCAGGTCCGCCGGCCCGTAGCCGGAGGGTGTGTCTGCGTTGGGTTGCACACCCTTCACGCCGGCGATGTCGGTACGCCGCAGCGCGAAGCAGGTGAATTCTCCCTTTCCGGCCGCGCCGCAGACGCGCTCGGCAGCGGGCTTGCCGGCCTTGCCGTTGGCGGCCGCGTGTTGGGGACCGGCCGGTGCCGCCATGGCGGGACTCTGCATGCCGAGTCCGGTCAGGGCCACCGCCGACAGCGCGGCGAGGGCCCAGGTACCGGCCCGCGCTCTGCGCTGTTGCTTACTGGTTCTGTGCATCCAGGGCCTCCCAGCCTTTCTGCACGTGTCGCCCTGAAGAAGGCAACAGCGAGGCGGGGGTGCCTCGCTGCGGTAACAATGTCGAAGCGGGCGGTAAGCCAACAATGTCCCGAGCTTGGCGGAACTATGACATGGCGCCAGTACGCCATCATTAATGGCATGAAAACCCAGCATTCTGGGCAGCACGGACCGTCATGTCGGCCGACAGGACTGTCCGATGTAGACGGCTCCGGCGGTGCGACCCACGCATGCCGCAGCGGGCAGCATCGCGCCCGGCCGAGGCACAGACGTGCCGGGGCGGACCGTCCGGCCCGCCCCGGCACGCAGGGGGTTACTGGGTTCTCAACCCTTCAGCAGACTCAGCCCTTCAGCGCACCGCCGAGCGCGAAGGACCCTGACAACCGCCGGGACATGACCAGATAGAGCACCGCCACCGGTACGCAGTACAGGATGGAGAACGCGGCCAGCTGCCCGTACTGCACTCCACCGTGCTGCGGGTCGAAGAAGGTGAAGATGCTGACCGACGCAGGCAGCTGGTTCGGGTCCACCAGCAGGATGAAGGGCACGAAGAAGTTGCCCCACATACCGATGAAGGTGAAGATCGTCACCACGATCACGCCGGGCCACATCAACGGCAGCACGATCCGTCGCAACGTCTGCATCGCACTCGCCCCGTCGGTCCAGGCCACCTCCTCCAGCGACACCGGCACGCTGTCCATGAAGTTCTTCATCAGCCAGATCGAGAACGGCAGTGCCGAGGCACCCATGAACAGCGTCGCCGCCCACATCTGATCGGTCAGATACAGCCGACTGAACATCGCGTACACCGGGATCATGATCGCGGTGATCGGCAGGCCGGTGGAGAACAGGATGGTCAGCAGGAACGGTCGCCGTAGCCGGGACCGGTAGCGCGACAACGGGTAGGCGGCGAGGATCGACACCACCACCGTGATGAGCGTGCCACCCCCGCACAGGATGATTCCGTTGAACAACGGCCGGAACAGAATGTCCACCGTGAACACGTGCGCGAAGTTCTCGCCCGTCCACGGATGGGGCAACTGCACCTTCAACGTCTGGCCGCCGCTCACCGATGCCAGCACCACCCACAGCATAGGCACCAGGAACATCGCGCCGATCCCGATCAACAGCACGTTGGCCACCGTACGGCCGGTCAACCGTCGGGCCTTCAGACTCGCCATCAATCCGCCTCCGGGCGCAGCGCCTTCAGGTACACCAACGAGAACAGCGCACCGATCAGCAGCAGTACCAGTGCCATCGCGGTGCCGTAACCGATCTCGTAGTTCTGCAACGCCACCTGGTAGGTGTAGATCGGCAGCGTGGTGCTCTTGTTGCTCGGGCCACCCTTGGTCATCGCGAAGATGAGCCCGAAGACCGACAGCGTCTGCAACGTGATGAGCATCAGGTTGGTCGCGATCGATCGCCGGATCACCGGGATCGTGACATGCCAGAAGCGTTGCCAGCCACCGGCCCCGTCCATCTCGGCCGCCTCGTTGAGTTCCTGCGGCACCTCCGAGAGTGCCGCACTGTAGACGAGCATCGAGAACGCGGTGCCACGCCAGACGTTGGCCAACGACACCGCCAGGATCGGCAGCGTGTACAGCCAGTTCTCCTGCGGCAGATGCAGGAGGCTGAGAATCTCGTTGAGCGAACCCTCGTCCCGGAAGAAGGCGTACATCATGTACCCGGCGACGATCTCCGGCACCACCCAGGCCGCGATGACCAGCGCGCCGACCGTCGAACGCACCGCCTTACTGGCCATCCGCATCAGCCCGGCTATCACCAGGCCGAGGATGTTCTGTCCGACGATCGCGGAGACGAACGTGAAGATCAGCGTCTGCAGGATCGCGTTGTAGAAATTGTCGTCCTTGAACGCCTTCGTGAAGTTGTCGGCACCCACGAAGTGCACCGTGGACGATCCGGTCAGCTGCAGATCGGTGAACGCGTAGTAGAGGCAGTATCCGATCGGGCCGGCCAGGAAGACCACCAGCAGCACCACGGCTGGCAGCAGAGGCAGGCCACGCACGAACGTACGGCGGCTCACGGTGGCCCGGCGGGTGGTGCCGGCCGCAGCCGGCACCACCTCCTGACCCGTGGTGGTCGTCGCGGTCATTTCACCGAGCCCGAGTCCTTTGTGGTCGCTCCGCCCACGATCCCCTTCACCGCGGAGTCATAGGCACTGGACGCCTTCGCCGGACTGGCGCTACCGGTGGTGACCGCCTCCATCTGCTCCTGGAGGGCCGTCGAGACCTTCGGGTACTCCGCGAACGCCGGCCGGTAGTGGGTGTCCGCCACCAGCTCGGTGAAGAACTTGACCGTCGGCGCGGAGTTGAGGTACGCGGGGTCCGCAGCGACATCCTTGCGGACCGCGATGTTCTGCGCCGCGTTGTCGTACTTGACCGCGTTCTTCTCGGTCTGCATGGCCTCGATGAACTTCCATGCCAGGTCGGGGTTCTTCGCGTTACGGGTGATCGACCAGCTCCAGCCACCGGACATGCTGGTACGGCCGGCGCCCTGGCCGTTCTGGGTCGGCATCGCGGTCCAGCCCATGGTCTTGGTCCAGTCGCTCCATGGCTTCGCCCCGGTGGGGATCCAGGTGTTGGCCATCCAGGAACCGTCGATGGAAAAGCCGATCTTGTTGTTCGGGAACCAGTCGGTGGCGATGTTGGTACCGATGTTGGCGTCCAGCGCCTGGGACGGCTTGGGGGCGAGACCCTGGGTGTACACGGTCTTCAGGAAGTTCATCGAGTCCTGGAAGCCCTTGCTGCCCACCACCCACTTCTTCTGTTGCGGGTTGTAGAGCTGGTCGTTGGTGCCGTACAGCAGCATCTCGAAGCCCTGCATGCTGGACGCTTCCCCGTTGGCCTTCCCCGTGTAGATGCTCATCGGGGTGACACCGGGGGCCTTCTTCTTGATCTGCCGGGCAGCGGAGAGCAGCTCGTTCCAGCTCTTGGGCTGCCAGTTGGCCGGCAGGCCGGCCTTGGCGAAGACCTTCTTGTTGTACCAGATCCCACGGGTGTCGGTGCCGTCCGGAACGCCGTACACCTTGCCGTCCTGACCCTTGACGGCCTGCTTCGCGGAGTCCTGGAAGTGGCTCCACTGGTCCCAACCGGACACGTTGCTGTCCAACGGGCGCAGCACGTTGGCCTTGATGTCGGAGTTGATCAGGAAGGTGTCCTCGTACGCCAGATCCGGAGCGGTCCGCGGCGACTTCATCATCAGCTCGAGCTTGGTGTAGTAGTCGTTCTCGGTCGCCTGGATCGGGACCAGGGTGACCTTCTTGCCCGGGTTTGCCTTCTCGAACTGCTTCTTCACACTCCCGAGGAAGTTGTCCATGACGCGGGAGTTGTTGTCGGTCGCCCGCTGGTAGGCGATCTTGATCTCGTTCTTGGACTCGCCGGATGATCCACAGGCCGCGAGCGGCAACAGCAGGGCGCCGGTGACCGAGATCGCGGCAAGAAGTCGGAGCCGCATGTGCTTCCCTTCCCGAACCAGCGGGCTGGCGGTACCGGCCGGCCGGTCCACTCCACAAGTCGACCGAGGTCAACAGGAACATCGTGGATTCGATGTTGCGTCAAAGTAAAACCATTGGATTAACTAAGTCAATGACTTCCGCGTATCAGCCCCCTGCACGGAGGCCTTCGGCGGCAAGACCGCTACGGGAAGGAGTCGAGCGCATGCGCAGCGGCACCAACATGCCTCGGGTCGGTGGCTACAACCAGGCGGTCATCCTGGACGCCATCCGGCAGCAGGACGGCATCAGCAGGGTGGAGCTTGCCCAGCTCACCGGGCTGACAAACCAGACCGTCTCCAACATCGTGCGGCGTCTGCTCGACTCCGGACTGGTCGCCGAGGCCGGCTATGCGCCGTCCCAGGGCGGCAAGCGCCGCACCCTGCTCACGCTCCGGCCGGACGCGTACTTCTCGGTCGGTGTACACCTCGATCCGGACGTAGCGGTCACCGTCCTGGTCGATCTGTCCGGCCGGATCATCACCCGGCAACGCCGCCGACTGTCCATCGGTCCGGACCCCGCCAAGCTGGTACCGGCGGTGGCCCGCACCGTGGCCCGGGTGATCGACCGCTCCGACATCGACCCCGCACAGGTACTCGGCGTTGGTCTGGCCGTACCCGGCCCCCTCGACACCGGGCACGGTCTGGTGGTGGAACCGCCGAACCTGGCCGGGTGGCACCAGGTGGCGCTGCGCGATGCGTTGCAGGAGGCTTGCCAGCTGCCCGTGGTGGTCGACAACGACGCCACCGCAGCGGCGGTCGGCGAACGGTGGGCCGGTGGCGCCGCCCGTACCGGCAGCTTCCTGTTCGTCTACCTGGGCACCGGGATCGGCGCCGGGATCGTGTACTGGGACCGGGTGCTGCGTGGCGACTCCGGCAATGCGGGCGAGTTCGGCCATACCATCGTGGTGCCCGACGGTGCGCCGTGCCGCTGCGGGTCGCGGGGTTGCCTGGAGGCGTACTGTGCGCCCTGGGCGATGCTGGCCGACCTGGTCCAACGGCACGGGCGCAGCGCAGCCCGGCGGATCGGTCTGAGCCTGCAACCGGGCCAGGTCCGGGCCGACCATTCCCGACTGTGCCGGGCCGCCCGGGACGGCGACAAGGACGCCCTGGACACCGTCCAGCTCGCCGCACACCGGATCGGGCAGGCATGCGTGACCGCGGTGAACCTGCTGGACGTCAAGCGGGTGATACTCGGCGGCGACGCGCTGCGCGGGATCGGGCCGCTGGTCTGCGAGGAGGTCGACCGGCAGGTCAACAGCCAGGCGATCGCCCGCCGGGTTCGCCGGGTCGCCGTCGAGGAGAGCATCGTCGGTACCGACGCCGGCGCGGTCGGCGCGGCATCGCTGGTGCTGCACGGGACGTACGCACCGGGCTGGCGGATGCTGCTGGCCGACACCGGCACCGCATGAGTACCACGACGCAGGACCCGGCCGACGGATGACCCGGGCCGGGGCGATGAACATGCGCCCCGGGGCGGCTCACGCGATGATGGACCCGACAACGGTACGGAACGGAGGCGCAGTGTGACGGCGTTCGAGGTGTGGGCACCAGCGGCCGAACGGGTCCGGTTGCAGTGGGGACCGGAACGCGCCGTCCGGGAACTGGCCCCGGCCGACAACGGCTGGTGGCGGCTGGAGGTGGCGGAGGTCGAGCCCGGCACCGACTACGCCTACCTGCTCGACGACGCCGACGACCCGCTGCCCGATCCGCGGTCACGATGGCAGCCCGACGGCGTACACGGCCCGTCCCGGACCTACGCGCAGGACACCTACCGGTGGGGCGACGACGCCTGGACCGGTCAGGCGCTGCCGGGCAGCGTGCTGTACGAGCTGCACATCGGCACCTTCACCCCGGACGGCACCTTCGACGCGGCGATCGGACGCCTCGATCACCTGGTCGAACTGGGTGTCGACCTGGTGGAGATCCTGCCGGTCAATGCCGTCAACGGGACACACAACTGGGGCTACGACGGCGTCGGCTGGTATGCGGTACACGAACCGTACGGCGGTCCCGATGCCCTGAAGCGCTTCGTGGACGCCTGCCACCAGCGTGGCCTGGGCGTGGTTCTCGACGTGGTGTACAACCATCTCGGCCCGTCCGGCAACTACCTGCCCCGCTTCGGCCCCTACCTGAAGTCCGGCCGCAACACCTGGGGCGATCTGATCAACCTGGACGGTCCGGACTCCGATCCGGTCCGACAGTACATTGTGGACAATGCGCTGATGTGGTTGCGTGACTACCACATCGACGCCCTGCGGCTCGACGCCGTGCACGCGCTGGTGGACACCCGGGCCGAGCATCTGCTGGAGGAACTGTCCGCCGCGGTGGACGCGCTGGCCGCCCGGCAGCGTCGGCCACTGACCCTGATCGCCGAGTCGGACCTGAACGATCCGCGGCTGATCACCCCGCGCCCGGCCGGCGGCTACGGGCTGGCCGCGCAGTGGGACGACGACGTACACCACTGCCTGCACGCCCTGCTGACCGGCGAACGCCAGGGCTACTACGCCGACTTCGGCTCCATCCCGGCCCTCGCGAAGGCCCTCACCAGCGGCTTCTTCCACGATGGGACATACTCGGCGTTCCGGCGTCGCCGCCACGGTCGTCCGGTCGACCGGCAGCAGACACCCGGCCACCGGTTCGTGGTGTTCCTGCAGGACCACGACCAGATCGGCAACCGGGCGACCGGCGACCGGATCAGCGCGACCCTGTCGGTGGGCCGCGCCAGGATCGGCGCCGCGCTACTGCTCACCTCGCCCTACACCCCGATGCTGTTCATGGGCGAGGAATGGGCCGCGGGCACGCCGTGGCAGTTCTTCACCAGCCATCCGGAACCCGAACTCGCCGCGGCCGTCGCCACCGGCCGACGCGAGGAGTTCGCGGCGCACGGCTGGCCGGCCGGCGACGTACCGGACCCGCAGGACCCGGCCACCTTCACCCGGTCCAAACTGGACTGGACGGAACTGGGCAAGCCGGAACACGCCGAGATGCTGCGCTTCTACCGCAAGCTGATCGCCCTGCGACGCAAGGTGCCGGCCCTCACCGATCCTCGACTGGACCAGGTCGACGTGTCGTACGGCACCGACTGGCTCAGCTTCCACCGTGGACGGTACCGGGTGGTGGCGAACCTGGCGGCCGAGCGGCGCACCATCGGACTGGACGCGGTGCCCGTGGACGTACTGTTGACCAGCGAGCCGGGCTTCATCTTCGCCCGCCGCGAGATCACCCTGCCGGCCGAGTCGGTCGCCGTCGTCACCTGCCTGTGAGCCCCGGCAGCTGGCTGGCCAGCCACTACGGCCCGTCGCCGTGGCAGCCATGTGTTGATCATTGCCCCAGTGGCAACGCCGTTCAGATAAGGGTTCAGCTCGATTCATGTGAGGCCCTCGAGACCGATCTCCCCTCACTCCCTGCTGGCCATTTTCCCCGAATAGCCGTTAAGTCCCTTTTCTTGAAAGGTGCATTCGGGGAAAATGCTCTTCCTGAGGGAGTCATGGGTGCATTTTCCCCGAAAATCCCGTGAAGAGATTCGGGCAGATCTGTCCTTTCGGGGAAAATGCGCAATGGCGTTGGTGGGGTGAGCGGCGGTCGGGCGAGTTGGCTGGGCCGACCCTGGGCCTCGCCCAACAATGCCATGATCAGCGCCACCGCCGACCGCGACGAGAACGGGCCCAGCGCCACCGATCTAGTCCTGTACGAGGCCGGCGTCGTGGGCGAGCAGGCCGGCCTGGGTTCGGTTGGCGCAGTTCAACTTCAGCAGCGTACGGGACACGTAGCCCTTGATGGTGGCCTCGGACAGGTAGAGCCGCTCACCGATCTGCGCGTTGGACAGTCCGGCACCGAGACCGGTCAGTACCTCGGCCTCCCGTTCGGTCAGCGACGCGACCAGTTTGCGGGCCCGCTCGCGGGCCGGCTGCTGGTCGGTGGAGGCGGCGACCAGCCGGCGGGCGGCGGACGGGGAGAGCACCGTGTGCCCGTTGGCCGCGACCCGTACCAGGTCGATCAGTTCCTCCGGCGGGGTGGACTTGACCAGGAACCCCGCCGCACCGGCGCGCAGCGCACGCAGCACGTACTGGTCGGCGTCGAAGGTGGTCAGGGTGACCACGACCGGCGGGTCGGACAGCGCGTTGATCCGCTCGATCGCGGTGAGTCCGTCCACGTTGGGCATCCGCAGGTCCATCAGCACCACGTCCGGCCGGTCCCGCAGTACCGCCTCGACCCCGGCGGCACCGTCGTGCGCCTGGCCGACCACCTCGATGTCGTCGGCTGAGCCGAGGATCGTGCGCAGATGCGCGCACACCATCGGTTCGTCGTCGACCACCACTACCCGGATCACTGTCACCCCACGGGTTCCGCTGTCGGTACGTATCCGGGCAGTGTCGCATCCAGACAGAACCCGCCGTCCGGGGCGGGTCCGGTACGCAACGTGCCGTGTACCAGTTCGATGCGACTGCGCAGTCCCTCGATGCCCAGGCCGGATCCGGTACCGGTCAGCGCCGGGTCGGGCCGGCCGGTCGGTGGCGTGTTACGGACCAGGACCCGTACGCCGTCGGTGCTGTCGTAGCGCACCCGTACGTCGACGCGGGCCCCGGGCGCGTGCTTGGCCACGTTGGTCAGCCCCTCCCGGACGATCCGGTACGCGGTGCGCTGCACCACCGGTGATGCGATGCTCGGATCGCCCTCGCAGGCCAGTTCCGCCCGGGTGCCCGCCGCGCAGGACTCGGCGACCAGCGCGGCGAATCCGGACGGCGACGTGGTCTCCTCGCTGGGACCGGTGCGCAGGATGCCGACCAGGTCCCGTAGTTCCTCCAGCGCCTGACAGCCTGCGGCACGCAGGTCCTCGGCGGCCTGCCGGGTCGTCTCGTCGCTCGCCGTCATCCGCATCGCACCGGCCTGCAGCACCATCAACGTCACCCGGTGGGTGACCACGTCGTGCATCTCGCCGGCGAGCTTGGCGCGTTCCTCGGCGCGGGCCCGTTCGGCGAGCAGGGTGCGTTCCCGTTCGGCCCGTTCGGCGCGCTCGGTCAGGGCACGCAGCAGCCGCCGCCGGGCGTCGAAGTACAGCGCGAGCAGCGGGCCGACCGCGGTCCGCAGCACCCCGATCGTGATGAGCTGGACCGACAGTTCCCACGGCTGCGCCACGACCACCGTGAGCAGAGCGGTCAGCAGCAGCACGGTGCGGCGGCTGCGGCGCAGCGCCACCGGCCCGTACGCGGCCACGATCGCCGCGTACGGTGCCCAGATGTTCCCGTCGTGCACGGGGGTCAGCATGTGCAGTGGCGAGATCAGCAGGCTGACCAGCAGGGTGAAGCCGGCCAGGATCAGTACGACGGTCGCCGGGAAGCGCCGCCAGCCGATCAGCGAGGCGCAGGCCAGCGCCTGCGCGGCGAGCATGGCCCAGGCCAGCGGCCCCGGGTGCGCCGGCCACCAGGAGGTGTCCAGCAGCGTCATCGTGGTGTCGAGCAGTACGAAGAAGAGCGCGACCGCAGCATCGATCGCGAGCCGGGGTCGGGGGTGACACGGTCGGTCGTCCACGGCAGTACCGTACGTCTCCGCGCGGCGCCTGCCACCTTCTGCGCCACCTTCGACGGGCCAGGAACCGACGAAAGTCGTACGCCGCCCGGCCCGGTCCGTCGTTCGTCGTCGCGGGTCCCCACCTGCCGCCCTACCGAGCGGTGCGCTCCGGCCCGTGCAATGGGTGCATGAACGTTGACACCACACAGCGGTCCGCAGCGCCGGACCCGACGTACCGTCCCCGGCCCCGTCGCGCCATCCATGTCCTTCTGTGGATCCTGCAGGTCGTCACCGCCCTCGGGTTCGTGGCGGCGGCACTGGGCAAGTTCACCGGTTCGCCCGAGATCGTGGCTACCTTCCACGCCATCGGCCTCGGTGACTGGTTCCGCTATCTGATCGGTGCGCTGGAGATCGCCGGTGCGGTGGCGATGTTCATCCCGCGGCTCACCGCCCTGGCCGCGCTGTGTCTGGCCGCTCTGATGGCGGGTGCGCTGCTGGTGCAGGTGTTCGTGGTCGGTAGCGGCGCCACCGCTCCGCTACCGCTGCTCGTGACGTCCGTGTTGATCGCCTGGGGCCGGTGGCGACTGCTGCCCCGCCCTGGCAGGGTGTAGCTACTGGCAGCGACCTGACCAATCCCCCGCGCGCCTAGTTGACAGACGGTAGCCTCATGATTGCAGCCAGTATCCATGCCGGATACCTGATCGTCGGGGGAGGTCACCGCAATGATCGTCGCCGTCGTCGCCATCGTCGCCATCGTGAGCTCGTGCCCATGGACCACCGCGCGCCGTCGCGCACGCCGCTGACCGGACGCCGCCGGCCGGGCCCTGCCCGGCCGACCGGACCCACCCACGATCACCCGGATCACCGGGGGCCTCTGGCGTGCGAGGGGCGCCAGGGGCCACCGGCCGGTCCGAGCGCCGGTCCCAGGCCGGATCAACTCTGCTCAGGAGCGCCCTGACCCGACCCGTCACGCTCGTCGGCCGTCGCCGGCGGATCCACCTCGCCGGCCAGCGCGTACGCGGCGCTGACCAGCGCCAGATGGCTGAACGCCTGCGGGAAGTTGCCCAGCATCCGGTTCTGCGTCGTGTCGTACTCCTCGGACAGCAGACCGACGTCGTTGCACAGCGCCAGCAGATCGTCGAACAGCTCGGTCGCCTCCGCGGTACGGCCGGCCATCGCGTACGCCCGCACCAGCCAGAAACTGCACATCAGGAAGGCGCCCTCGCCCGGCGGCAGGCCATCCACAGTGGATCCATCACTACCGGATCCCTTGTCGTGCACCGCCTCGGTGGTGTACCGCTGCACGAACGGTCCCTGCCGTAGCTCACGCTCGATCGCCCGGACCGTGCTCAGCACCCGTTCGTCGGTCGGCGGCAGGAAACCGACCTGCGGCATCAGCAGTACCGCGGCGTCCAGCGTGGTGCTGCCGTAGTACTGGGTGAAGGCACCCAGCTCGGCGTTCCAGCCGCGCTCACACACCTCGGCGTGCACCGTGTCCCGCAGTTCGCGCCACCGCTGCGCATCGCCCGGCAGATCACACGTCTCCACCGCCTGCACCAGGCGGTCCAGCGCCACCCACACCATCACCCGGGAGTGGGTGAAGTGCCGCAGCGGGCCACGCACCTCCCAGATGCCGTTGTCCGGCTGGTCCCACCTGCGCAGCAGGTTCGCGGCAAGTTCCTGCTGCAACGGCCAGGAGAAGTCGTCCTCCACCACCCCGTCCACCCGGGCCTGGTGCAGCGCGTCGAGCACCTCGCCGTACACGTCCATCTGCACCTGCAGCGCCGCGTCGTTACCGACCCGTACCGGGGAGGCGCCCTGGTAGCCGGGCAGCGTGTCGACCGTCCATTCGCGCAGCCGGCGCTCGCCGGCCACCCCGTACAGGATCTGCATGTCCTCCGGGTCACCGGCCACCGAACGCAGCAGCCAGGACCGCCATGCCTTCGCCTCGTCGCGGAAACCGGAGTCCAACAGCGAGCGCAGGGTCAGCGAGGCGTCCCGCAGCCAGCAGTAGCGGTAGTCCCAGTTGCGCTGACCGCCGAGCTGTTCGGGCAACGACGTGGTGGGCGCCGCGACGATCCCCCCGGTCGGCTCGAAGGTCAGGGCCTTCAGCGTCAGCAGCGAACGCACCACCTGCGAGCGGTACGGACCCTTGTAACCGCAACGGTGCGCCCAGTTGCGCCAGTACCGCTCGGTGCGCGGCAGCTGCTCGTCGATCGAGTGCCGGACCGGTGGCGTCTGGGTGGACGGGTACCAGGTCATCGAGAAGTCGACACGCTCACCGGGACGCACCGTGAACGTGGCGACATGCCGGTGGTCGTGATGTTCGGGCAGTATGTCGCCGCGCAGACAGACCGCGTCCGGGCCGCCGATCGCGGTGATCGCCGGCTGGCCGTCGGAGTCGGTGACCCGCTGCACCCACGGCAGAATCTCCCCGTAGTCGAACCGGATCACCCACTCCATCCGCATGTCGACCTCACCGTCGACCCCCTCGACGATGCGCAGGATGTCCGCCCGTCGGTCGCGTACCGGCATGAAGTCGATGACCCGGACCTGACCGCTCGGGGTGATGAAGTCGGTCTCCAGCACCATCGTCTCGTCCCGGTAGCGGCGGCGTACCTCACTCACCTCGCCCGCCGGGCAGACCTGCCACCGCCCGTCGTCCGGGCCACCGAGCAGTGCGTTGAACAGTCCGGGCGAGTCGAAGCGGGGCAGGCACAGCCAGTCGATCGAACCGTCCGCGCCGACCAGCGCTGCGGAGTGAGTGTCACCGATCAGCGCATAGTCCTCGATGGGAAGTGGCATGAGCTCTCTCTACCATCCGTACGCGAACCGCGCCGGTCGACCGCCGATCGACCGGCGCGGCCCCGTACGACGTACCGGGGTGCCCGCACCCCGACGCGACGTTCAGGAGTTGCCGCGTCGGGTACGACTCAGGGCGAGGCCACCCAGCCCGAGGCCGGCGACACCGGCGACCAGGCCGATGATGGCCACCACCAGCGCGCTGCCCGAACCCGTGCCGGAACCGGTGTCGGCGGCCGACGCCTTGCGTGCTGCGGTGGCGGTGGTGCCGCCGGCCCCACCGGGTGCTCCGGCGGTGGCTCCGATGGTCAGTGTCGGCGCCGGGTGCTTGGCTTCGGCGCCACCGGACGCCTGGTCGATCCAGCGCACCACCGAACCGTCCGAATAGGTCTGCAACGCCTTGAAGGTCAGGGAACCGGACTTCGGCAGTGGCCCCAGACTGACCGGGAACTCCTGGAACTCACCGTTCCGGATCGCCGCGCCCTTGTTCGCGGTCCAGGTGATGGTGGAGACGACCTCGGTGATCGCACCGTCGTCGTCACTCATCGGCTTCGCCGGCTTGCGGTGCGCCACCGTGACCGTCCACCCGGGCACCGGCATCACGCTGACCGACGCGACCGGGTTGTCGACCGGCAGGTACACCTGGACCTTGGTGGTGGAGGCCGTGTCGCTCTCGGTCGGTACCCGGAACGCGACCCGGGTGTAGCTGCCGGGGTCGGCCTGTTTCGGGTTGACCGTCACGTGGGCCGCAGCCGGCGCCGCCACCGCGACCGCGCCGGCGATGCCGGCCAGTGCCACCAGCAGCACACGTCGTACGAACCTGCTCCCGGACCGGGTCGTCAGATTCATTCTCGTCCTCTCCGAACTGTCGTCGAACATTCTCAGTGCACCGGCACGGTGGTCGTGACGGTCGCTTCATCGATCTCCGAAACCCGTACGGTGAAAGCGAACTTCCAGTTTCCGGCCCGCGGTAGCACCACATCGGCCAGTACGTGGTTGTCGGTGAGCGGTTCGAGCCGGACATCGACCGGGCCGATCCCGCCACCGGGCAGACTGGCCGTCGCGTGCCATTCCAGTACCCGGACCGGCCGGCCGTCGGACGGATGGTAGGCGATCAGGTGCAGGGTGTTGCTGCCCGTACGGGCCGGTTCCACCTGCACCTGCAGGCTGAACAGGTTGCTGTGCAACGTCTTCTCGAACGGCAGGCCCTGCTGCTGGCTGGCCGCCGCACGCTGCGCGGAGCGCGCCGGAGTGGTCTGTACCAGCACCGCGGTGAACCCCAGGATCAGTGCCGCGATGGCCAACTCGACCAGGACCAACCGCCGCAGCATCGATCGGTCCACTGTGGATGATTCCGGCTCCGGCGGGCGCTCGGCCGGGTCCACACCACCGGACTCCCCGCCGTACACCTCGTCCCAGACCGCGTCCGGATAGGCCGAGTCGGCCCCCGGAACCGGTACCGGCTCCGGGGCCGGCTCGGGAGCCGGCGCCTGCCGGGACGCCACGGAACGGGCCACGACCTGGCGGCGGACCACGGCACGGGACCGCGACGCGACCACCAGGACGATCCCGAACGCCACCACCTTGACGATGATCAGCTGGCCGTACGTGGTACCGGTCAGTGCCGACACGCTGCCCAGTTGCAGGCACGCCTGGGCCACGCCCGCGGCAGCCAGCAGGCCGACCGACCATGCGGCCCACCGGGACCACACCGGCAGCACCGCGGCCAACTCGCCCGCCCGGGCCCGTGGCAGCAGGAAGCCGACCAGCATGAGCAGGCCACCCAGCCACACCGACATGCCTGCCACATGCACCGCGTCGCTCAGCAGGGTCACCGCCGGTACCGGCGATGTGCCCGGATGACCGCCGTAGCCCCAGGTACCGACCCCGAACGCGGCCATCACGCCCAGCGCGATCCGCTCCCCCGTCGCCAGGCGGTTACGTCGCGCCGCGGTCAGGATCGCCAGCAACGGCACCGCCGCGACCAGCAGAACCAGTCGGGCCAGATGCGCCCAGCCGAACCGGGTGTTCAGTACCTCGATCAGATCGTGCTGGGAGACCGACAGCAGACCACCGCCGGTGGAGTACGGGCCCTGCAGGAGCAGCTCCGCGACGGTGGAGAACGCGACCAGCGCGACACCGGTCCGGACCAGACGGGCCGGGCCCCGGCGGGTCAGCCGACGTGGCCACAGCGACATCAGCACCAGGACCGGCCCGACCAGCAGGACCAGCCCGGCGAAACCCACGTACCGGGCGACCGGCATGGCCACCGCGACGACCGGGTCCTCCGCCGCGCCGGTACCCCCGGTGGAAGCCGGCGCGACCTTCGACGGCGCGCCGATCGAGAAGGAGAAACCGCCGGCCACCGGATGGCTGTCGGCCGAGATGACCCGGTAGCTGACCAGAAAGGTGCCCTTGGGTAGATGCCCGGTCAGCGGGATACGCAGCACCGAGCCGTTGCCGGTCAGGGCCGCCCGGGCGCCCGGCACCGCACGACCGTCGGGCCCGACCACGCCGATGTCCTGTCTCACCAGTCGTACCGGCTCGTTGAAGGTCAGGGTCACACTCGACGGCGGGTCCGACAGGATCGCGCCACTGTCCGGGCTGGTACGCAGCAGCACCGCGTGTGCGCTTGCCGGCGCGGCCGGCGCCAGTACCGCCACCAGAACGGCCGCCGCCGTGGCGAGCATGGCCAGCAGGCGTCTGAGCGCCGGGCGGGGACCTGTCCTGCTCATCTCAAACCCCCGACCGGGGCCGCCATCGATGTCGGGTTGACCCCACGCCCGCTGGTCCGGCCCAGTGCCCACAGCAGGACCGCCTGCAGCACGGTGATCAGATGCAGCAGTTCGTGCGCCAGCGTGATCCGCGCATTGGCCACGTCCATGCCGGCCACCAGCAGCAACGCCAGCGACAGGACCACCGCGACCGGCACCAGAGACCTGGCCCGTTCGGGTTTCCACGCCGCGAACAGGAAACCGACCGAGATCGCCAGGTCGAACGCGGCCATCTCGTGGCCGGCGTGCGAGCTGGCCGTCCCGGCCATACAGCCCGCCAGCTGGGGCAGGCCGAGCAGCAGCTGTACGACGGCGGCGAGCGCCACCGCCCACCGCAGCGCCTGCCGGCGTCGTGGTCGCCGGAGACCAGGACGCCGGTCGGCGTGCAGCGCAAGCAGTAGCCGTTCGGTCAGGTCCGGTACCGGCGCGTCCGGGCGGCCACCGATCAGCAGGTCGGTACGTGCCGCGGTCGACTGCCAGCGACGACACTCCGGACATCCGGCCAGGTGGTCGCGTACCTGCCCGCCCGGCCGGCCGGTGTCCTCACCGTCCATCGCGGCCGACAGCAGCTCGCGCACGTCACGACACGTCATGACCAGATAGTCGTCACAGGGCCCTGGGAAGTTCCCGTGGGCCGGGTCACAACCCGCCCGTTCTGCGCACCCGATGGAGCCTGCTGTGCCGGTGAACCGCCGCGTACCCTGTGGCTTCGTGAGCGCAGACGCGAGCCGACCGGTCGCCGTCCAGCGTGCCCACCGCAACACCGCCCGGTTCGCGAGCCCCCTGCCGGAGGCCCGTACCGGCCGGTCGGACGGGACGAACGCGGGTGCGGACGCTGTCCGGGCGTCCGGTGAGGCGGACCAGGTCACCGGGTGGGCACTCGCCGCCCGGCACGGTGACCCGGTGGCCGAGGCCGCATTCATCCGCGCCACCCAGGTCGAGGTGTGGCGGCTGGTGGCCGTACTGGCCGATCCCGCCCACGCGGACGACCTGACCCAGGAGACCTACCTGCGCGCGTTCCGGGCGCTGCCGGCGTTCCAGGCACGTTCGAGCGCCCGGACCTGGCTGCTCGGCATCGCCCGCCGGACCTGCGCGGACCATCTGCGTCAGACGGCCCGGCGACGACGACTGGAGTCGCTGCTGCGCCGCCAGCCGCTGGTCGCACCGGTCGGCACGGACCCGGCAAGTTCCTACGGCGCGCGGGACCTGCTGAACCGGCTGGACGTCGAGCGGCGGGTGGCGTTCACACTGACCCAGGTGCTCGGGCTGTCCTACGCGGAGGCTGCGGAGGTACTCGGGGTGCCGATCGGAACAATCCGGTCACGGGTTGCCCGCGCCAGGTCGGATCTGGTCGACGCAGTACACGCCGCCATGGCAAGTTAGAGGTCCTCTCAGACCACCCGGTGCTACCCCGTACGGTGCGGTCCGGTGATCCGGATCCGACGGCCGGGCCAACGAGAAGCAGGACGGCGACATGACACTCGATCAGGCGACCAGGCCCGGTCCGCGCTCCGTGGCGTACTGGCGTGGTTTCGACCGGACCGACCCGGGCAGCTGGGTGGCACTGGTGCTGCGGCTCGGACTGGCCGCGATCTGGCTGATCTTCGGGCTCTCCAAGATCACCGACCTCTCCGAATCGGTCCGGGCGGTCAGCGCCTACCAGCTCTTCCCGTACGGGCTGGCCGTGGTGATCGGGTCCGCACAACCGATCATCGAGGTACTGCTCGGGGTGGCGCTGCTGGTCGGCCTCGCCGTACGGCTGGTCGCCTCGATCTCCGCGCTGATGTTCGTGGTGTACATCAGCGGCATCATCTCGGTGTGGGCGCGCGGCCTGCGCATCGACTGCGGCTGCTTCGGCAACGGCGGCGCACTCGCCGCCGACCAGTCCACCATGTACGGCTGGGACATCCTGCGTGACGTGGGTTTCCTGGTACTGGCCCTGCTGGTGGTGCTGTGGTCGCGGTCACGCTTCTCGCTGGACTCGGTGCTGTTCGGCGGACTCGGTACCGAAGACGAAGGGGACATCGATGAGTAGCCGCCGTAACCAGAAACGGGCCAACCAGCAGGCCCGGGCGAAACTCGCGGAACAGCGCCGGAAACGTCGGACGGTCTGGACCTCCGCGCTGGTCGCGGCAGTGCTCCTGATCGCCGGCGCGGTGACCGCGGCGGTCTTCATCAGCCAGCAGAACTCCCAGGACTCCCGCAACTACGCGCTGCCGGCCGGAACATCCCGCAACGCCCCGGGGCTGCCGGTCGGCCACGGCGCGGTGCGCGTCGACGTCTACCTCGACTACATGTGCCCGCACTGCCGCGAGTTCGAATCGCTGGCCGACGGCACCCTCAACCAGTTCACCTCGACGGACAAGGTGACGTTGGTCTACCACCCGCTCAACTTCCTGAACCGGTTCTCCGCCGGTACGGAATACTCCACCCGGTCCGCCGCCGCCGCCGGCTGTGCCGCCGACGCCGGGAAGCTGCCCGACTTCACCCGGGCCATCTTCGCCAAACAGCCCAAGGAGAACAGCGGGGGTCTGACCAACAAGCAGATCGCGAAGGTCGGCAAGGACGCCGGGATCACCAGCCCGGACTTCGCGAAGTGCGTCACCTCCCAGAAGTACGCGGACTGGGTCACCCACGTGTCGAACCAGGCGACCGAGAAGAACGTACACAGCACGCCGACGGTCTTCGTCGACGACAAGCAGATCGACGCCTCCGCCACGGCACTGACCGCCGCGATCAACAGCGCGCTGTGAGGCTGGGCGGCACTTCGGCCGCGCCCGGGGACGACCCACCCGGCGCATCGTAGGGTGAGGCGCATGAGCGATCAGGTACGACTCTCCCCCGGCGATCCGGCGCCGGACTTCACCCTGCCCACCGACTTCGGTGACCAGCTGAGCCTGACCGACCTGCGTGGCGGCAAGGTCGTGCTGTACGCCTACCCGGCCGCGATGACCCCTGGCTGCACCAAGCAGGCGTGCGACTTCCGCGACTCGCTCGACTCGCTACGGGCCGCCGGCTATCAGGTCGTGGGCATCTCGCCGGACAAGCCGGCCAAGCTCGCGAAGTTCCGGGAACGCGACGAGCTGACCTTCCCGCTGGTGTCCGACGAGGACCGCGCGGTGCTGCGTTCCTACGGTGCCTTCGGCGAGAAGAAGAACTACGGCCGCGTCATGCAGGGCGTGATCCGGTCCACGTTCGTCATCGACGAGGCGGGTCGGATCGAGCTGGCGCAGTACAACGTCCGGGCGACGGGTCATGTTGCGAAGCTGCGGCGGGATCTGGGACTGGACTGACCGTACGGCCGGCCCTGCCGGACCGCCACTGCGACCCGATGGCGCCGGCCCTGCCGGACTGCCACTGCGACACGGCGGCGCCCAGCAGGACGACGACCGCACCGGCCGGCTGGTTCCAGCTGAGCCGCTCGTGCAGCAGCAGAAGTCCGGCGGCGGTCGCCACCACCGGGATCAGGTAGGTCACGGTGGATGCGGTGGTGGCGCCGGCGTCGCGGACCAGGCCGTACTGCAGCACGTACGCCAGTCCGGTACCGAGCATGCCGAGCGCGGCGATCGCCAGCAGCGGGCGTACCGGCAGCTGATGCGGCAGGCCGACCAGCAACGGCACGATCAGCGCCAGTTCCACCGCGGCGGTCAGCAGTTGACCGGCGGACAGCGCCACGTTCGAGTTGACCCTCCCGGTCAGGAACCGGCGCAGGTAGGCGAATCCCACCCCGTAGCAGCACGCGGCGCCGAGCGCCATCAGCGCGCCGGTGACGCTGTGCGCGGCGAAGCCCTGCCAGGCACCGAGTACCACCAGTACGCCCAGGAAACCGATCAGCAACCCGGCGATCCGACGGCGGGTGGGGCGTTCCTCGGGCAGTGCGAGCACCACGATCGCGACGGTGAACAGCGGCGTACTGGCGTTGCAGATGCCGGCCAGCGCGGAGGGCACCCGCTGCTCGGCGTACGCGAAGAGGGTGAACGGCAGTACGTTGCCGATCACTCCCATCACCGCCAGGTGCACCCAGACCCGCACCCCACGGGGTAGCCGTTCCCGCCGGGCGAACAGGATGACCAGCAACGTACCGGCGCCGAACAGCACCCGGCCGAGACTGACCTGCAGCGGCACGAACCCTTGGTCACCGACCTTGATGAAGAGGAAACTCATCCCCCAGATCAGGGCCAGGGCCACGAACCGGATCAGCGTCGCGCGCGGTCGGGCACCCACGGCGGGGCGTACCCCGGTCTGCGGCGGAAGCGTCATGCACCCATCGTCCCGTTCAGCACGGTGCGGTACCAGCACCGGGCAGGTATCAGCCCCGCGGTGACGGTGTGGCGCTCACCTCACCGGACCGCCGGCGAGCAGCAGCCGGGTCGCCTCCCACCCCTCCAGGTCCGGGTCGAGGAACGCGAGGTCCTCGGGCCCACGCTGGCGGTGCCACCCGGGCGCCGTCGCCAGGCCGGCGGGCTGCCCGGCACCGGCCGCACCGCGGGCCGCGTCACGCAGGTGCGCCACGTCGACCTGGGCCAGATCGGGGTCGCACGCCACCAACCAGGCGGGTACCGGCAGCCGGCTGGCCAGCCCGATCAGCCCCGGGCCGTGCGGCTCCACCGGCGCGGCCACCACCGCCCGGCTGGTCAGCGGCCGGAACAGCTTCCCGACCAGCAGCGCAGGCAGGTCCGGCAGGTCGGCGGGCAGTACCAGTGCCTGGTCGTAGCCGGCCGCTTGCGCCGCGGCGAGAGCGGCGACCGGTCGTGGATGCTCACCGGGCAGCGCGTGTACCGCCGTGCCGGGCCAACGGATGGCCTCCGCGAGGGGCAGATCTCCGGCCGTGGCGGCGATGAGCACGTCGACCTCGGCGAGCCCGGACAGCAGGTCCACCACGTCCTCGGCCAGTGCCTCCCGCCACTGCCGCATGCCGACACCGGGTGGGGCCCAGGCGGGTTCGGTCAACAGCACCACGACGCACCGGGCGGTCATGCGGTGTCCTGTTCGTCGTCGGTCAGGTCGAGTCCGGCGGTGGCCGCGACGCCCTCCAGGTAGCCACGGGCGCGCTCGGTCCGGGGGTAGCGGGACATCAGGTCCCAGAAATCGGTGCCATGGCCAGGGACCACCAAGTGGCACAACTCGTGCAACAGTACGTAGTCAACGACCCAGTCGGGCATACCGTGCAGTCGGGTGGAGAGTCGGATGGTCCGGTCGGCTGGCGTGCAGGACCCCCACCGCCCGTTCTGGTTGCCGACCCAGCGGACACTCGCCGGCCGTCCGGCCGAGCGGTATTCAGCCAGGTAGCGAGCGGCGAGCTGGGCTGCCCGACCGAGCAGCTGACCATCGCTACGCGGCGCCCGCCGCTCACGGCGTTCCAGCCGCTCCACCATGCGCCCGACCCATTCCTGCTCCTCGGCCGCGCTGAATCTGGCCGGGATGAGGACGACGACCCGGTTACCGTCCCGGTAGGCGGACACGGTGCTACGCCGTCGGGCACTTCGACGGACCTCGACGAGGGGCGCGGCCGGGTCCGGCAGGCCCGCCGGGTGGACGGGTCCGCCGGTCGCCGCCAGCTCGTGGGCCCTCCGCCGGGGCATCACGCTGCGCTTGCTCACGATCGCACGCTATCGGCATGGGGCCACCCGCTGCCACCACGGCCTCCGTACGACCCAGCCGACCGCGATCGTCGCCCCGATCGGGCCTACGGAACCGCCGCAGGACCCGCCACTTACGTAGTTTGGCCTGGTAGAAGGCCGGATTTCCGGATTTCGGTCACGCGCGCCGCGTTGACCTGACCGAGCGGCCCGCTTAGCGTCGTGAGCGCGGGACCTCGGGCCGGTACGTTCCCGGCACGCGGGGAAGGTGGCGGGTGCGGCACCTGTCCGAGGGCTCGCACTGTGCGAGGGGGGCGCAACGGTTGGTATGTCGACAGGCGGTCACCGGAATGCGGTGACTGCGGTAGGGGATGGCGACTCGCCGGACATTTCATACCGAACACGGTGACCAATACCGATGTTCCGTGAAATCAGCGGCCAGCTTGGGCGACACCGCCGTGCACTCCAGTGTGTCCGACGGAAAGTCGCCCTATCCTGAGACGTACTCTTAGTCGTCGTTCACGCACGCTTGGTGACAACTAGTTTGACTGGACCCGTCCCACTCCCGGGTCGGATTCCTCACAGCACCACACGGTGCGGTGGAGAAACCGTTCCGGCTGGGTAGGGTCCGCGCGGACCGGAGCTGCGATCCGGCAGCTCCGGGCGAACACGAGGAGGGGCATCGTGGCCGAGACCTACAACGGCTACTGCGTGAAGTGCAAGGAGAAGCGGGACTTCGAGGGCGAGGTCGCAGTCAGCGACTCCGGCCGCCGCATGGCCAAGGGCCCGTGCCCGGTCTGCGGCACCAAGATGAACCGGATTCTGGGCAAGGCATGACAGACCGCGCGGACCGGCGGCCGGTAGGGGCGCAGCCACCCACCGCCGGCACCGCGCGGTAGGTCCGGCTCCGACCGGACCGGCAGCCACAGGGCTGACAAGGACGATGGAGCGGGAGGGTGACGAACCCTCCCGCTCCGCCGCATCGGGACCTCCGGGATCTGTCCGGTGTCCGACGAATCATCCGGCCCGACTGTGGACAACCCGGCGATTCCTGTGGATAACCTCCTGATCGGCCCTGCACAGGTGTGGATAACCGGGCTCCGGCGGACCGGGCCGCCCGATCCTGAGCGGTATGACGCGACTCCTGCTGCTGCCCGCCGCGACCAGGCTCCGGCGTGACCGCACCGCCGTCCAACTCGGCCTCACCCCGGACCACGCGATCATCCTCGACTGGGACCGGCCGGTACTCTCCCGCATCCTCAACCTGCTCGACGGCACCCGCTCGGAGGCGGTGGTCCGTCGGGAAGCGGTCCACCTGGGCGTCCCGGACGACGAGATCGTCCGGCTGCTCGGCCAGCTGCGCAGCCACGGCCTGCTCCGGGAGGCCGGCAGCCTGCTGCCCCGGCGGTTGCCCCCGAGCACCCGGCGGCGGCTGGAACCGGAGGCCGCCGCACTCGCGCTGCGCGACCTGCCCGGCGGCGCCACCCCGGCGCGTGTACTGGAACGACGGCAGCGGGCGCGCGTCGTACTCGCCGGTCGCAGCCGACTGACCGGACCGGTCGGCGCGCTGCTCGCCAGCGCGGGCGTCGGCCACGTACATCCAGCGACACACGGCACCGTACTGGGCACCGACCCCACCGTGGGTGGCGTGCTGCCCGGCGACGCCCGGCGCCCGTACCGGCGGGCCGTCTGCGACGCGATCCAGCGGGCCGCCCCCGAGACCGGGACAGCCGCCGTACGGGAGGCCGACGCCGACCTCATCATGCTGCTGGGACGGCCCCGGCCGATGCCGCCGACGATCATCGGACACGCACTGCGCAACGTACGGCATCTGACCGGATGGATCCGGGACGGCACCGTACTGATCGGCCCGCTGGTACGCCCCGGACGGACCACCTGCCTGCAGTGTGTCGAGCTCAGCCGGCAGGACCGGGACACCCACTGGCCGGTGTTGGCCGCGCAGCTGGCCACGATGCCGGGGCCGCCGGAACCGGCCGAATCGACCCTGGTGACCATGGGCGCCGCGGTGGCCGCCGGGCAGATCCTCACCGAACTGGACGGTGGCGACCCGGACACCCTCGACGGCACCCTGGAGGTCCGGCCGCCCGGGATCGTACGGCGCCGCAGCTGGCAGCCCCATCCCCGGTGCGGTTGCCTGCGGCGCCGAGCACGGCGCGTTCGATGACCTGGCCAGCCCCGGCACATCACCGGATGTCGCAGATGCCGGTACGAACAGCCACCAGCCGCCCACCCTCGCAGCTCCGTTGCTGCCGGGCCTCACCGAAGTCGATGCGGCGGGATTCTTGGGAGACAATGCACAGGTGACCGATATCCCGCGCCGCGCTGTGTCCCGCACCGCGAAGCTCGCCAGCCTGCCCCTCGGCTTCGCTGGCCGCGCTGCGCTGGGGTTCGGCAAGCGGGTCACCGGCACCGCTGCCGACCTGGTGTCCGCAGAGATCCAGCAGCGCACCGCCGAGCAGCTGTTCAGCGTGCTCGGCCAGCTCAAGGGCGGCGCGATGAAGTTCGGTCAGGCGCTGTCGGTGTTCGAGGCCGCGATGCCGGAACACCTGACCGGTCCCTACCGCGCGGCATTGACCAAGTTGCAGGAAGCGGCACCGCCGATGCCGGTCAGCAGCGTGCACAAGGTGCTGGCCGAGGAGTTCGGGCCACGGTGGAAGCGGCGGTTCGCGGAGTTCGACGACACCCCGACCGCAGCGGCCAGCATCGGCCAGGTCCACCGTGCCGTCTATCACAACGGCACCCCGGTAGCGGTGAAGGTGCAATACCCGGGAGCCGGTCCGGCCCTGCTCTCCGATCTCAACCAACTGTCCCGGCTCGCCTCACTGTTCCGCATCCTGCAGCCCGGACTCGACGTCAAACCACTGCTGGCCGAGCTGCGCGCCCGCGTCGCCGAGGAGCTCGACTACCAACTGGAGGCCGAGAGCCAGAAGGCCATGGCCCGGGCGTTCGCGCACGACGAGGAGATCTTCGTACCCAAGGTGCTGGCCGGCACACCCCGCGTACTGGTCACGGCCTGGATGGAGGGCACCCCGCTGGCGAAGGTGATCGCCTCGGGCACCGAGGAACAGCGCGACCTGGCCGGGTTGCGCATGGCGACCCTGCACTTCTCCGCACCGGCGCGGGCCGGACTGCTGCACGCCGACCCGCATCCGGGCAACTTCCGGCTGCTCGACGACGGCCGGCTCGGCGTGATCGACTTCGGTGCGGTGGCCCGGGTCCCCGGCGGTCTGCCCGAGCCCATCGGCCGGCTCACCCGGCTGGTACTGCGTGGCGACGCCGGCGGCGTAGTCGACGGACTGCGGGACGAGGGGTTCATACCGGAGAAGTTGGACATCGACCCGGCGACGGTACTGGACTTCCTGTTGCCGGTGCTGGAACCCATCTCCGTCGAGGAGTTCCGGTTCACCCGCGCCTGGCTACGCAGCGAAGCGACCCGACTGGCCAACCCGCGCAGTGACGCCTACCAGCTCGGCAAGAAGCTGAACCTGCCCCCGTCGTACCTGATGATCCATCGGGTGACGCTCGGCTCCATCGGGGTGCTGTGCCAGCTGGATGCCAGGGCGCCGTACCGGTCCGTACTCGAACGCTGGCTGCCCGGCTTCACCGACTGACGGAGCCGGATCAGTCGATGCCGTCCTCGATCCCGCGGATCAGGTCGCGGGTACAGGCGGCACACAGCCAGGAGTCCCCGCGTCGCGGATCGCGTTGCCACGACCATTCCAGCAGATGTTCGTCGGGCCTGCTCGATGTCCCGCATCGCTGACAGGTCACCGGATCCACGATCGCTTCGTCCAGGTCGGTGCTCATCGCTCGCCGTCGACGGAGGCACGGAATGTGCTGCCACGAACCGTCTCCGGCACACCCCCATCCCTGACCACACGCTACGCCGGGGATGTCGTCCCCGCCCGATGGACCGGGATATGCGTCGATACGGGCGGAAACGATGCTGGCCCCGAGGACCTGCCCGGTCCTCGGGGCCAGCGGTACGGCCCGCTGCGGCGGACCTGTGGTGGATGGTTACCGGCGGCGCCGGTCAGCGGCTCTCGCGCGCATTGGCGGCGACACGTAGCGCCGGCCGGTACGGCAGAGAGCGCCAACGCGGCGCCCGGCGCATTCGCGCCCTCGCCAGAACTTCGTGCAACATATACATCTCATCGCTCCGCTGGATCGTGTCGTTCATGCTGGTCTTCTGAGTGGGGTTCGTCCGGGTGGAACCGGACGGGCGGACCCGGGTGTGGCCGACGGTGGACATCAGGCTGCGGTCCCGGTCCGGGAAACCTCACGCAGTACCGCGTCGGTACGGGCCGCCACCTGGGCCCGAGCCACCGCGTCACGCGCGAGGTCCTCCTTGCGGGGCCGACCACGCGGCCGCTTGCGCGGCACGATCGCACCGTGGTCGAAGATCTCGCCGCCCCAGACGCCCCACGGCTCGTGCCGGTCCAGCGCGCCGGCCAGGCATTCGATCCGCAGAGGGCAGTCGCCGCACAGCGACTTGGCCACCTCCAGATCGGCCGGGGTCTCGGCGAACCAGAGGTCTGCCTCGTAGCTGCGGCACGGCAGGTCCGCGCCGGTGTCAACGGTCGTTTCGAGAGGGGTCACCACCAGGCTCATGGCCCGGTCACCTCGTTTCTCGCTCGTAGCTTGATCAACTTCTGGGGAACAAAAAGGCCGCGGAACCCGGTATGCGGGATCCGCGGCCTCGAGGTGAGCCGGTGGCCTGGTAAGGCCTAACAGTCCGGTCTTCCTCGAGGCGGGATACCGCGGGCTACGACCCTGGCCTTGGCCGGGGCTGAAGCCGCGCTGACACCGGTCCCCTGCTGCATGCCGGCACCGGCACTGATGCCGCTGTCGACGGACCCACTCGTCACGGTGGTGACAGATCCTGGAACGACCTGTTCCGGAGTGACACTGAGCCCCTGGGTACGGAACGGAGCTGCCGCATAGATCGGCTTCCCTGCCGCGAAAGCGGCGGACGGGACATGCGCGAGCTCTACGGCGATCGGCGAAGGTGCGTCACTGCCGCTGAGCCGGATCCGGTTCGTCGCCGGACGCGGATTGGGCTGCCAATCCTCGACCTGGCACCGGCCCGCGAGTGACTCGACCAGAGGCGAGGACCCGAACGCGGACAGGACGCGCGGCAGCGGCAGGGACGCGCGCCGGATCACGGCGTGCTCCATCTCGGTGATGCTCTCCACTGTCGCCACCTCCTGTCTGCTCTCGAAGTCCGGTGCTTCAGGTCCGGCCCGGACCGTCCCACTGCTTCTGCCGCCTGAGCCGCAGAAACACCGGTGCGCCGTCCGGACCATGGCAGGCTATGCCGCTGACCCGCCGGGAGGCAATCGAATTTCCGAAGTCGTTGTGCGAATCTCTCCGGATCTTCAACCGCCGCCCACACACCGCTGTGACCAGCGGCAACAACAGAGCCTACGCCGGCAGGTCAAGCTCTGGCGGGCGGAGTGTCGGAAACCCGTCAGTACTGCGGTATCCCGGCGGGCCGATCAGTCCGCCACCGGCTCGGGCACCTCATCGGGCTTCGCTCCACCGATCAACGCCAGCACGGCCGGGCCGTACAGGCCGAGTTTGCGGGCACCGATACCGGGGATCTGGACCAGCGACTCGTCCGAATCGGGGCGCCGCTCGGCCAGCGCCGTCAGCGTCGCGTCGGTGAAGACCACGTACGCCGGCACCTTCGCCTCGCCGGCCACCCGGGTACGCCAGGTGCGCAGACGTTCGAACAGCTCCTCGTCCACATCCGACGGGCATCCGGCGCACCGGCCCAGTTTGCGGTCCGCCGCCTCGCTCAGCGTGGCACCACAGATCCGGCAGGACAGCACCGTGTTGCGGCGGCGTCTACCGGACCGTTCCGAGGAACGTGGCTGGGCGGCCGCCGCAACGGCACCCACCTGCGGCAGGAATCTGGACGGGCGGCGGCTGCGGCCACCCGGTGAGCGAGCCTGCGGCCAGGACAGCCAGAGCTGTTCACGGGCCCGGGTGATGCCCACGTAGAGCAGCCGGCGTTCCTCCTCCACCTGCTCGTCGGTACGGGCGAAGCTGACCGGCAGATTGCCCTCCACCAGACCGACCAGGAACACCGCGTCCCATTCCAGGCCCTTGGCCGAGTGCAGGGAGGCGAGGGTCACCCCGTCCACGGTCGGTACGTGCTGCGCGGCGGCACGGCGCATCAGCTCGCTGTGGAAGTCCAGCAGCAGCCCACCGGCGCCCGGCTCCCCGTCGTCCTCCAGGGGCGCCTGCCGGTGCTCCCGGGCCAGCCTGACCAGTGCGGCGAGCGCCTCCCAGCGTTCCCGGGCGGCACCGCCGGGTGGTGGCGAGTCGGCCGACCAGCCGGTGGCCGACAGCGCGTCGCTGACCGCGGCGGGCAGCGCCGTGTCCGGCTCGACGGACCGGGCCGCGGCGCGGATCGCCACCAACGCCTGACGTACCTCCGGGCGTTCGAAGAACCGGGCCGCGCCCTGCACGGTGTAGGGCACCTCGGCGTCGGTGAGAGCCTCCTCGTACGCCTCGGACTGCGCATTGGTGCGGAACAGTACGGCGATCTGCCGGGCCGGCAGCCCACCGGCGATCAGCTCCGCGCAGCGGGCGGCGACCGCGGTCGCCTCCGCCGGCTCGTCCGGGAACGAGCGGATCTGCGGGTCGGGGCCGGCGGGCCGTTGCCCGTGCAGCTCCAGCCGCAGTCTGGCCTCCGCGCCCCGGGCCGCCCGGATCACCTGGTTGGCCAGCCCGACGACCTGCGGGGTGGACCGGTAGTCGCGGACCAGCCGGACCACCACGGCATCCGGATGCCGGCGCGGGAAGTTGATCAGGTTGTCGGCCGAGGCACCGGTGAAGGAGTAGATCGTCTGGCTGGCGTCTCCCACCACGGTCACGTCGTCGCGCTCACCGAGCCATGCGCTCAGCAGGCGCTGCTGCATGGGGTTGACATCCTGGTACTCGTCGACCACGAAGTGCCGGTACTGGGAACGGATCTGCTCGGCGACGTCGGGATGTTCCTCCACCGCCCAGATGGTCGAACGCAGCAGGTCCTCGAAGTCGATGACGCCGGCGGCGCGCTTGGCACGCTCGTATTCCTCGTAGACCAGGACCATGTCCTCCGGGGTGACCGGCGGTTCGCGGCCGGCGCGGGCGGCCGCGGCCGGGTAGTCGGCGGGTTCGATCAGACTCGCCTTGGCCCACTCGATCTCCCCGGCCAGGTCACGGCCCATGGTGCGGTCGGTACGCAGCCGGGCGCGCGCCGCAGCGAGCCCGATCAGCCGCGCCTTGCTGGCCATCACCTCGGGCAGTTCCCGGCCGCCGAGCAGGCGCGGAGCGAAGAACCGCAACTGGCGCAGCGCGGCGGCGTGGAAGGTACGGGCCTGGACCCCGCCTGCCCCAAGCGTGCGCAACCGGTCACGCATTTCGCCGGCCGCCCGGGCGGTGAAGGTCACTGCGAGAATGTGCTGCGGCCGTACCTGGCCGGACAGCACCCGGTAGGCGATGCGGTGCGTGATCGCCCGGGTCTTCCCGGTCCCCGCCCCGGCCAGGATGCAGACCGGGCCGGGCGGTGCGGTCACCGCGGCGCGCTGGTCGTCGTCGAGGCCGTGCAGTACCGCGGCCGGATCGCGCCGGCCCGTCGCCTCGTCCGGCACGTGCGCCGCCTCCTGTCGCTCGACCTGTCGCTGGATGTGGGCCGGCCCCCGTGCGGGGACGGGCCCGCCCGTTGTTGAGTTCTTCCCCACAGCGGGATGGTCCCAGCCCGCTACGACGTTATCTCAGTCGAGCGCGGGTGATCTGGTGACAACCCGGACCTGGGAACGCCGACCGCCCGCGTACGTCCTTGTCAGTTCGACCATTGTCAGTTCGACACGGGAGGCGCCCGAGATGAGCGGTCCGGTCCAGTCCGTCACGATGTACTCCACCCCCTGGTGCGGCTACTGCCGGCGACTCAAGAGCCAGTTCGACCGGGAGAACATCGACTACACCGTCGTCGACATCGAGCAGGACCCCGCTGCCGCCGCGTACGTGATGAAGGCCAACGGAGGCAACCAGACGGTCCCGACCATCGAGTTCTCCGACGGCTCCGCGCTGACCAACCCCACCATCGTGCAGGTGCGCGACCGGCTGGCCAGCCTCGCCCCGTCCACCTGAGCATCCTCGACGCTGACGTCGGCCGGAGCCCGAAGTGGGGCTCCGGCCGACGTCGGTCAGGACCCGCCGATCGTCTCCGGCTCCTCCCGCGTTTCCGGCTCCCTGGGCTGTGCGGTGTCCGGGGGCTGTACCGGCTCCGAAGCCTCGTCGGTGTCGGCGGCGAGTTCCTCGAGCGGGCGCATCGTACGGATGCCCCGGGAGAACAGGGCCACCACGGTGGCGCCGGCGAACACGGCGGTGAATCCCAGTACGGTGCCGACCGCGCCGAGGTGGTTGACCAGCAGACCGGCCGCCAGCGGAGCCAGTGCCGCCAGCCCCGTCGCCGCGGTCATCAACGCACTGGTCACCCGGCCCTGCAGGCGGTCGGGGGTAGCTGCCGACAGGTAGCCGAACAGGCCCGCGTTGAGTGCCGGTGCCAGCAGCATCAGCAGGGCCAGCGGTGCGCCGGCGAGCGGTGTGGTGGCCAGCGGCAGTACCGCCAGCAGCAGCGGCACACCGAGCAGGCAGATCGCCCGGACCAGCACGCTGGTGGTGAACCGGCGCATCAGCTGACCGGCCAGCACCGCACCCACCAGCCCGCCGACCCCGATCGCCGTCTCCACGGCACCGATCAGCGCAGGTGTGGTCCCGTTGCGTTGCAGCAGCAGGATCAGCGCGAAGATCAGGCCGTTGAGAGCGAAGTTGAGTGGGGCGGCGATCGCCATCGCGGCGCGCAGGAACGGTTCACCGACGATGAACCGCATCCCCTCGACGAGGTCGTGCAGCGGAGAGGTGGTGGACGCCACCCGGACCTGCTCCTGGAACCGTCGGCGGATCAGCAGCAGCCCGCCGAGCGACAGCAGATAGCTGACCGCGTCGGCGAGGAACGGGATGGACCGGCCCACCGTGTACAGGGCGCCGCCCAGTGGCGGCCCGACCAGACTGACCGCGGCGCCCCGCGCCTCGTTGCGCGCGACCGCGGTGGGTAGCTGGGTCAGCGGTACCAGATTGCGCAGCGCGGACATCTCCGCGCTCTCGAACCCCACCGAGCAGGCGCTCTCCACCACCGCGACGACCAGGATCAGTGGCAGACCCGCATGATCGGTGAGGACCGCGACACCCAACACGGCGAACACGACGAGGCGGATCGTGTCGCAGCCCACCATCAGTCGTCGGCGGTCGACCCGGTCCACCAGTACGCCCGCCGGCAGCCGCAGCACCGTCCGGATCACCGCCGCCATCGTGCCGACGACACCGGCGGCGACCGCCGAGCCGGTCAGTGCCAGTACGACCAGCGGGTAGGCCAGCCCGGTCATGCTGCTGCCCAGTCCGGAGAAGCACTGGCTGATCCACAGCAGGTTGAAGTCGCGGTTCCGCCACAGGCTGGTGACCGGCTGCGACGTCAATGTCACGACTGAGCCGGGATGGTCGGGCTGAGCGACCGCGCGCCGGGGTGCGTGTCGGGTCGTCGGCGGTGCCGTTCGTCAGTGCTGGGCATGGCCAGCAGTGTCGCCGCCACCGGTGACCGGTTCAACCCCGGTGCACACTTTCCGACAGCCCGCCGACGGTCAGCGCGCCGAGGGTCGGTACACCGACTCGGTACACCGAGGGTCAGGAGTCGTGCAGCCAGGTAGTGATCAACTGGTAGGCCACCGAGGTCTGGAACGGCAGCGCCGGGCCGGTCACCGTGCCGAACTCGTCCCGGCGGAACCAGCGGGCGCGCTCGATCTCCACTCCGTCCACCACCACCGGGTCGGTCGGGTCGGCGTACGCCGTGTAGGCGAGCATCAGCGAGCGCGGGAACGGCCAGGGCTGGCTGGTGACGTAGCGCAGGTCGTGGACTCGGACCCCGACCTCCTCGGCCACCTCGCGGACCACGGTGGCCTCCACCGACTCGCCCGGTTCTACGTACCCGGCCACGCAGGAGTACCGGTTCGTCGGCCATTCCGGCTTGTGCGCCAGCAGACAGCGGCCCTCCGGCCCGTCCACGCCGTCCTGAACCAGCACGATCATCGCCGGATCGGTACGCGGCCAGTGGGTGCGGGCGTCTCCCGACAACGGCACCCGGACCCAGCCGCCCTCCGCGCTGCCCAGCGGTTCACCGGTACGCGGATCGAACTGGTGGTCGTCGTGCCAGTTCGCCAGCGCCACCGCGGTGGTGAACACCTCAGCGTCCACAATAGACAGTTCGTGGCCGACGGTGCGCAGAGACGCGGGTGCCGCGCCGGGAATCGGCGGCAACGGCGCGAGAACCGCGAAGCAGGGCATACCGGTGTCGGACACCCCGAGGAACAGTCGTTCGCCCGATGGTGCGTCGACCGGGTCCAGGTAGACCAGACGGCGCGGTTCTCCGGTCACCAGGGCCTCGCCCCGGTCCACCACGATCACCCGGGCACGGTGCCAGGCATCGTCCAACCAGGCCGGATCGACGCGGTGGTGGGCCGCCCGATCCACCACGCCCCGGTACAGCCGAGCGGTACCGTCCTGCGTCCCGCACGACATGCCATCCCCCTGTTCCTGCGGGCCCCACCCGCGCGTCGATCTCCAGGATCAACGACGCGGGCGTGCCTGCGTCACGAGCCGGTACCCGCGCCGGCCGGCCCGGTCCACCCAACCCGGACCGGCGCGGCGCGGCCGGTCAGACCCGGTCCACCTCGAACAGTCGGCTCAGCGCCGGCTCGATCACGGCCGCATCGCCGAGTACCACGGTAGCGACGGCGGACGGCGCGAAGTAACGCGCGGCGACCTCCGAGACCTGCTCGGGGGTGGCCGCCGCGAGCCGTTTCGCGTATCCGGGCAGCCAGTCCAGCCGCAGCCCGTGGCCGGCCAGCGAGGACATCAGCCCGGCCAGGCCCGACTGGGTGGCGACGCTGAGCTGCAACGTACCCACACCGTACTGCCGGGCCTGGGTGAGTTCGTCGGCCCCGATCGGCACCGACACCAACCGACCCAGCTCGTACCAGGTCTCCACCAGCGCCGGCGCCGTCACCTCGGTGGCCACGTCGGCGGAGATGATCAGGGTCGAGCCGGCGGCGGAATGCTCCACCCCGGAACGGGGTGAATAGGTGTATCCCTTGTCCTCCCGGATGTTCTCCACCAGGCGCGAGGAGAAGTACCCGCCGTAGACCAGGTTCGCCAACTGCAGGGCGGCGTGGTCCGGGTGGGTGCGGCCGACCGCGCCGAGCCCCAACCGCAGCGACGACTGCACCGAACCGGGCCGGTCGGCCAGGGTGACCGGGCCACCCGGGACTGGCGGTACCGGCGGCAGCTCGACGGCCTTGCCGCCGCCGTTCCAGTCCGAGAGCGCCGCCTCGACCGTGTCGAGCACCTTCTCCTCGACCAGATCGGACACCACGATCAGGGTCGCGCCGGTCGGATGCACCCGCTCGGCGTGCAACGACCGCAGCTCAGCAGGTTCCATCGCGGTCAGCTGCTCCGGCTCGGCGGTCTGGACCGCGTACGGGTGACTGCCGTAGACCCGACGGTTCAGCGCCTCGCGCGCCAGGTACGAGGGCTGGGTCTTCGCTACCCGGACGTGGTCGGCGAGTCGCTCGCGTTCCGCGCTCACCTCGTCGTCCGGGTACACCGCGTCAGAGAGCACGCTGTTCAGCAGTTCCAGCAGACCGTCGAGGCCGACCGACAACGAGTTGCCGGCCAGCAGCAGACGGTCGGAGTCGACACTGGCCGACAGCTGGCCGCCGATGGTCTGCAGTGCGGCCGAAAGCTCCACATTGGACATGTCAGACGTGCCGGACAGCATCGTCTCGGCCATCACCATGCCACCCGCGACGTCCGCCTGGGCGAACGGGATCCGCAGCCGTACCTCGGCCAGCGGAACCGCCTCCCGGCGGGCGGCGATGATGGTCAGGCCGTTGGGCAGGGTGCGTTCCGCAGTGCCGGGCAGGGTCAGTTCACTCGCCGCGGCCAGCGCCGGAACTGCACGGATGTTGGCGGTCATTGCGATCCTCCGGCGATCACCTCGACGGTTGCGCGGCGCTCGGGGCGCAACGCGGCGGCGGCAGCTGTTATCGACTCCTCGGTCACCGCGGCGATCAGCTCCGGCAACTCGTTCGCCAGGCCGGCGTCCCCGCGTTGCTGTCCGATCGTGCCCATCTTCAACGCTCGACCCGGTACGGGGTCCATCTCGCGCAGTAGCTGGGTGGCGATACGGGCCTTGACCCGGTCCAGTTCACCCGGCGCGAGCCCGTCGGTGGCCAGCCGGTCGAGTTCGCTGTCCACCGTGCGCAGCACGGCCTCGACATCACCGCCCGGGGGGAGGTGCGCCTGCAGCAGCATCGCGGTGGGGTCGCGTACCTCGAACGGCTCGCCCATGAAGCCGAGGTAGCCGCCGACGCTGGTGACCACCCGGTCCTTGAGTACCAGGCGTTCCACCAACCGGGACGAGTCGCCGTCGGTCAGCACCTCGCCCAGTACGACATAGGGCAGGTAGCCGGTGAAATCGGAGACCGGATCGGGCACCCGCCAGGCCGACGCGAACGCCGGCAACGGGGCTCGCTCGTCCACATAGGACGCGCGGCGCTCGGCGGTCAGGTCCGGTTCGGCGAAGCTCGGCCGCTGCGGCGCCGGACGCTCCGGTACGTCGCCGAAATGCCGTTCGACCATCGCGACGGCGTCCGGCACCGCGAAGTCACCGGCGACCGACAGGGTCGCGTTACCGGCAGCGTAGTAGGTGGTGAAGAAGTCCTCCGCGTCGTCCACGGTGGCCGCGTTGAGGTCGACGAACGAACCGTAGCCGTCGTGCGCGTTAGGGAAGGTGTCGAACATGACCGGCGGCAGCTTCAGCCAGGGGAAGCCGCCGTACGGGCGGTTGAGCACGTTGACCCGGATCTCCTCGGAGACCACGTCGATCTGGTTGCGCAGGTTCTCCTCGGTGATCTTCGGCCGACGCATCCGGTCGGCCTCGAGGAACAGCGCCCGTTCCAGCGCATTCGCGGGCAGGAACTGGTAGTAGTCGGTGTAGTCGAGGTGCGTCGAGCCGTTGAAGGTGCCGCCGGATCCCTGCACATAGCGGAAATGGGCCAGCTTCTCCAGATTCTCCGAGCCCTGGAACATCAGGTGCTCGAACAGGTGTGCGAATCCGGTGCGGCCTTCCGGCTCGGACCTGATCCCCACGTCGTAGATCACCGCGACCGCGACCACCGGAGCGCTGCGGTCCGGCGCCAGGACGACCCGCAGGCCGTTGGGAAGAGTGAACTGTTCCACCGGGTAGCGGGTCGTCGGAATCGGCACGCGGCGGTTGCTGAGACTGCTTCGAGCGGGCACCTGCCGACCCTATCCGCCCGCACCGCCTGATGGCATGAGGGGCGCCATCGGCGGGTCCTGTCGCGCCGGGCCGGCCACCCGCACCACCCCGCCGCCCGGCCGGACCACCCGTCGATCGGTAGGTGACCCACCGGTATCCTGACGTTCTGGTGATAGAGCGTCTCACAGGGTGCTCGCCGTTGTCGGAGGTCGATACGTGCCGATGCTGGTACCGGTCGAAGCGATGTTCATCCTGGACGGGCTGGTGTCCTGTGCCGCCTGCGAACGCCTGATGTCCCCGGTCTACCGGGGTGTACGGGACCGGCACTACACCTGTCGGTCCGGCTGCGAGCGGTTCACCGTGGAAGCCGGGTACGCGGAGCGCTACACGCTGGACGGCGCGCTGCGCCGGTTGTCCACATCGGACGACGCGCCGTACATCCCGGGCTGGACGCCCCCGTCGTACGAGCATGCCCACGGCCAGGCACATGTGGCGGACATGTGGAACGCGGCCTCCGCCCGCGAACAGCGCGAGCTGCTGGACAAACTGATCCACCGGGTGATCGTGGGCCTCAGCAAGGGCCAGGTGGTACACGACCGGGCCGACGTACCGCTGTCGGTGGCGTTCCACCGGCGGCCACCGCCGCGGGTCTGAACCCGCCGGCGGCCGGCGCGACGGGAACTACTGGGCCCGGCGGATCGAGCCGATCACGTCCTTGACCACCCAGTCGTACCGGCGGTGAGTGCCCGGAATCGACACGTACAGCACGGCAGCGGTGGGTTTGCCCACATCGACGGTGACGACGCCGACCAGTTCGTTCTTGGCCTTCAGGCCGTCCTTCGAGTCGTCGAAGCTCAACCGGAAGATCGACACCCAGGCGTGCAGGCCACCGAGCGTGGTCTGCTTGTCCTCGATCTTGTCCATCTGGTTGGGCTGCGGGTAGTAACCGCGACGCACGTCGGCGACGATCTGCTGGCCGACGCACTTGAGGTCGAGGATGTTGCCGTCGTTGACAGTGGCCGGCACCGAACCCGACAGGACCGAGGCCAGATACTCGCCACCTCGGTACTCCTCGGTGACGAACGACTGTCCGGTCACGTAGTGCACCTTGAGCTGACCGGCGACCCAGTCCTCGTGCCAGGCGCTCCACGGCGAGCCGTACGCCTTGTACGAGATCCCGGCCTTGCTGTCGGTGGTACGTGGCCCGGGTGGCGGCGGCGGACCCTCCTGGTAACCGGGGTTGGCGGTCGCGGTGGGCGGCGGGCAGGCCTGCGCCAACGGCGGGCCGCCCTGCTGGGTCTTGTGGATTCCGAACGGCAGGTTGTGTCCACCACCGAACGAACCATTGATCGCGAGGACGAGGACGACCACCAGACCGATACCGAGCAGGCCACCGGCAGCGCCCAGGAACCAGCCGAGCCGCAGGGTGCGGGGTCGACCGGTGGTGCTCGTTCCGTCGCCCAGCGCCACCGGCTCACGTCGGCTCAGCAGTCCGGTGCCCGCGCGGGACACCGCCGGCCGCGGCACGTCATGGCTCTCGGTGATCAGACCGGTCGGTGCTCCGGGGTGAGCGGGATGCGCGGACCGTACGATCGGTGTGCTGCCCGGTCCACCCGCGCGGGTGGGTGTCGGCACGACGACATAGCCGGACCGGTCGTCCACACCCTCACCGGAGGATCCGGACCACACCGCCTGCTCGCGGTCGTTCTGCTCTGCCATCTCCCGCCCACCGGTCCGAGGTCTGGTCCTCACCGGCCCGCACCCGGCGTGAGCCGACGCAGCAGCGGAAGGATCCCGTTACCGCCACGGTAGCCGGCAGGTGCTCCTCACCGTGACATGCCCTGACCGGTACGGGTCGGCAGCTGGCCCGGTTGCCGCTCCGTTACCGATGGCCGACTGGCACGCGGTCGGTAGGGTCGGTCCGGTGTCCGGGTGGGGAGAGTTTGACGACCGTGCTGGTGTCCGGGTGCCGTCCGGAGACGGTCGGATGCCAGGGTGTCAACGCGGCGACAGCCGCGACGGCGACGCCCGCCACGGAGATGAGCAGTACGACGAGCAGTTCGGTGCGGCCGGTGGCGACGCCGGTACGGCCGTGCATGGTGGTCCTTCCCGATGACTGACGACCTGACGGCCACGGCACGCCGGAGGCGGGGCACACTGACCGGGCCACGGTCCCGCCGCGCGCGTCGCCCCTCGACGGCATTCGGCTGACCATTGCTCTGAGTGAGCGTTACACGAATGTGCGTCCGAGTCAGCCCCCGTCCGGCGCCGGTTCGATAACTTCAGCCGACAGTTCACGGAAACTTCCGGTCAGCCAGCGCCCCGTACCGGCCCCGGCGGCCGGCCGCTGCCGGTCATCCCTCATCGGACGACGACCGCGGATCCTGGGGCCCGGTGTCGGCAGATGTCTCCTCGACCCCCGGTCCAAAGGCGCCGGGATCGTCCCGGGGTGGCCTGCCCGGGCGGCGCATCCGTCCCACCTTCCCGGGCAGCCGGTCGGCGTCCGACAGCGCCCGGCGGAGCAGGAACTCGATCTGCGCGTTGGTGCTGCGCAGTTCCGCCGCCGCCCACCGGGCCAGCGCGTCGTGCACGGCAGGATCCAGGCGCAGCAGGATCTTCTTGCGCTCGGTTGCCATGCCGGGGCCACCTCAGGGTCGGTGTCGTACGGTCGGTCTTGTAACTCCATTGTGGACAAAATGGATGCGCTGCATCTACTGGTAGAGCGACCCGGTGTTCACCACCGGCTGGGTGCCCCGGTCACCACACAGCACCACCAGCAGGTTGCTCACCATGGCGGCCTTGCGTTCCTCGTCGAGCTCGACCACATCGCGCTCGGCCAGCCGGTCAAGGGCGAGTTCCACCATGCCGACCGCACCGTCCACGATCCGCCGGCGTGCCGCGACCACCGCTCCGGCCTGCTGACGTTGCAGCATGACCTGGGCGATCTCCGGGGCGTAGGACAGCCGGGTGATCCGTGACTCGATGACCTTTACGCCGGCCGAGGCGACCCGGGCGGCGATCTCCGCGGACAGTCGGCCGGTGATCTCGTCGGCGTTGTCGCGCAGTGAGAGCTGGTCTGCGGTATGGGCGTCGTACGGGTAGCTGCCCGCGATGTGGCGTACCGCGGTCTCGCTCTGGATGGCCACGAACTCGCCGAAGTCGTCGACCTCGAACACCGCCCGGGCGGTGTCCTCGACCTGCCACACCACGACCGCCGCCATCTCGATCGGGTTGCCGTCCGCATCGTTGACCTTCGCGGTGTCGGTCTCATGGTTGCGGATCCGGGTGGACACCTTGTGTCGCTTGGTGAACGGGTTGACCCAGCGCAGACCGGAGGTGCGGATCGTGCCGGTGTAACGGCCGAGCAGCTGCACCACCCGGGCCTCGCCCGGGGCGACGGCGGTCAGGCCGCCCCCGAGCAGCGCGCCCACCACGATGGCCACGATCCCTACGGGGATCATCGTCGCCTGCGCCGCGCCGTGCCGTCCGCCACCGACGATCACGCCGGCGGCACCGAGCAGCACCAGCGCGATCACCAGTGCGAGCATCGGCATCCCGGGAGTGGCTCCCGCAACGTGCTCCCTGACCTGCGGCTCGGGCATGTCGACCTCGACCTGTCCGGCATCCTGCGCGTCTTTCCTGCCCATGGACCCGATCACTTCCTCGATCGTCCGTACCGATGAGGCCATGATAGCAAAGTGATATCACTTTAACCAGAAGACGCCAGGTACCCCGCATCGGCACGACCGCTGGAATTTGCCGGAAGGGCACGGAGGCCACCTGCTATCGTCCGCGTCATGACGATCTGAGGAATCCGCCATTCCGCCACCGGCAACCGTCGACCCACAGCCAGTACAGGAGACACCCGATGCCTCAGCACGCCGGAAAGCACGAACCCGCAGCCGACCCGGAACCCACCGACGCCGCTACGGACGGTGCCGACACCCCGGAAGAGGAGCCCGCCTTCCAGAACCGGGCCGAACGGCGCGGTAAGCAGAAGAAGGACGCGTCCCAGCCCGCCTGGGCGGGAAACAGTCCGCGGCTACAGGCCCGCGGCGGATTCCAGAGCCCGCGCCAGTACGGCAACCGCCGCAGCGGCTGACCTGTCCGCCACGACCGGCCCGGCCACCGCAGATCGGTGGCCGGGCCGGTGTCGTACCGGCCGGTCGGTGTCGCGGCCCGGCGCGGTCAGCTATCCAGGCCGAGCAGCTCCGGACGGGACGCCAACGCCGCCATCCGTACGCCGGGATCGTCCACCAGCCGACGCGTCGACAGGTCCAGCAGACCACCCAGCCCCCGGATCTCGGCGGCCACCGTCCCGTCCTGTTTCGTGACGCGCTGGACGATGCGGAACGTATGGCCACCCGACCACTCGAACCCGCAGGACACCTCGACCTGGTCACCCCCGCGCAGCTCCCGGCGGTAGCGCACGGTGGTCTCCAGCGCCACCGGCCCCACCCCACTGGCCAGCAACTGGTCCTGGCTGATGCCGGCGGCCCGCAACAGCTCCCAGCGCGCGTGCTCCGCGTACTGCAGATAGACCGCCTGGTTCAGATGCCCCTGGGTGTCCAGCTCGTAGCCCCGGACCGTCACCCCTACCTGGAACGGTTCGCCCACCGTTACCTCCGATCGTCTGCCGCGTACGGCAGCGCTCAGGGTACGGCGCGCGGCAGGTCGGTGATCAACGCCGCCAGGCCGGCCGCGTCGAGCAGATCCGCAGGCCGCTCCGTACCACCGGTGGCCACCCAGTGGAACGCTGCGCTGACCTGCGCCACCTCGACACCGGCCAGTTCGGCCCAGGCCAACCGGTAGGCCGCCAGCTGCACCGCCGCCGCCCGGCCCGCCGGGCCGGTGGGCCGCCGCCCGGTCTTCCAGTCCACCACCGTGAAACCGCCCTCGGCCTCGGCGAACACCGCGTCCATCCGGCCGCGTACCACCACCCCGGCCACCACCGTACTGAACGGCACCTCCACCGCCAGCGGGGTGCGCTGCGCCCACCGGCTGGACAGGAACCGCTGCTGCAACGCGGACAGATCCTCGTCCGGCGCCGCGTCCGCGTCCGCAGCACCCGGCAACTCGTCCAGGTCCAACAGTTCGTCGCTGCCGAAACGACGCTCCAGCCAGCGGTGGAAGGCGGTGCCGCGGCGCGCGTACCGGTCCGGTCGGCTCGGCAGGGGCCGGCGGATCCGCCGCGCCAACAGGTCCGGGTCGGCGGCCAGCGTGACCAGGTCCGACACGCTCAACGCATCGGGCAGTGCCACCTCACCGGCACCCCGGCCCACCCGGTCCCGCTCGGCCAGCAGCAGCTCCACCTCGTACGCCCAGCGTTGCTCCTCCTCGCCGACGGGTGACGCGGCGCCACCGGCCGACAGTTCCGCCAGTTCGGCCCGGACCAGCTCCGCCGCCTCGGTGAGCGGGGCCCGGCGGTCGCCCAGCGGGTCGGCCGGCCACGGGGCGTTCGCCGGGTCGGCCCGCACCGGGTTGACCGCGTCCGGTTCGGGCGGCTCGACCCACTGCGCCACCGTGCCCGCGCCGGTACGGCACTGCGCCCGTACCTCCTCCAGCAGTTCCGACGGCCCGCGCCGGCCGATCGCCGCATCGTCCCACCAGTAGCCGGAGCACAGCAGCAGGCGGCGGGGCCGGGTCACCGCCACGTACGCCAGCCGGCGCTCCTCGGCCTTGTCGTGCTCCACCCAACCGGCCACGAACTCCTTCCGCAGCCGGTTCAGTTCCCGCTGGTCGGCGGCGTCGCCGGGACGGAACTCCGGCAGGCCGGTACGGTCCCCACGCAGCGCGAACGGCAGCACCCCGGGTCGGGACAGCCAGTGGTCACCCTGCGAACCGGCCGGGAACACCTGCCGGCTCGCCCCGGCCAGCGCTACCACGTCCCATTCCAGGCCCTTCGCGGCATGCACGGTCAGTACCTGTACCGCGCCGGTGACCACCTCGACATGACCGGGTTCCAGGCCACGTTCCTGCTCCTCGGCGGCGGCCAGGAAGGCCAGGAAACTGGCCAGTGTCGCGGTCTCGGACTCGGCCGCGAACTGGGCGGCCACGTCACCGAAGGTGTCCAGATGTGCGCGGGCCAGCCCCGCGTCGGCGGCCGGGGCGCCGGCCGAGGGATCCGGCGCCGCGCCGCGTACCGCGACCTCCACGTCCAGGCCGATGGTCTGCTCGACGTCGGCGATCAGGTCGGGCAGCGCCGCGTCCAGCCGGGTACGCAGCTCCCGCAGTTCCACCGCGAACGCGGCGAGCCGCCGGTGGCCGGTCGCCGAGTAGCCCTCCGGACCGCCCAGGTCGTCCAACGCCTCCACCAACGACACATCGTCGAGCCGGTCGGTCAGTACCGGACCGCCCGGTTCCTCCGGGCCACGGCGACGTCGGGACAGCTCCCGTGCCCTGCGGTGCAGAGCCACCACGTCACGCGGGCCGATCCGCAGCCGCGGGCCGGTGAGCAGCCGCAGCAGCCCGGCGCCGGCCGCGGGATCGGCCAGTACCTGCAGGGTGGTGACCACGTCGCGCACCTCGGGGGTGTCCAGCAGGCCACCCAACCCAACCACCTCGACCGGCAGACCACGGGCCCGCAGCGCCTGTTCCAGGGCCGGGATCTGCTTACGGGACCGGACCAGTACCGCGACGGTCGGCAGGTCGTGGCCAGGCTCGCCGATCGGGGTGGCAGCCGCCGTACCGTCCGGCGGTGGATCGTCCACTGTGGAGTTCGTACGCCAGTGGGCGGCGATCTGCTCGGCGACCCAGGCGGCCTCGTCGGCGGCGGTCTCCAGCAGCGCGCACCGTACCGCCCGGCCGGGCCGGGAGTGCGGTGCGGCGTCGAGGACCACCGCGGCGCTGCCGGCCGCCCGCAGTGGTGCGCTGACCGCGTTGGCCACCCGCAGGATGCTCGGCGCGTTGCGCCAGCTCACCGTCAACGACAGGTGCGGCGCCGGGGCGCCCGACGAGGTGCGGAAGTCACCGCCGAAGCGTTCCAGGGTGCCGGCACTGGCACCGCGCCAGGCGTAGATGGACTGCGCCGGGTCACCGACCGCGGTGACCGGGTGGCCGCGCCCGAACAGGGCCCGCAGCAACACCACCTGCGCGTGGCTGGTGTCCTGGTACTCGTCCAGCAGCACCACCCGGTACCGGTCGCGCTCACCGGCACCGACCACCGGATGGTCCCGGGCCACCCGGGCGGCACGGGACAGCTGATCGCCGTAGTCCATCGCCTCGGCCGCCCGTTTACGTTCGTGGTAGCGGCCCACCAGCGGCAGCAGCTGCAACCGGGCGCGCTGCCGGGTGAGGAACCGGGCGACGTCGCCGGGTACCCGACCCGGGGTGCGCTGCACCCGTTCGATCAGCTCGTTGGTGAACCGGACCAGTTCGGCCGGACCGCACAGATGCTCGGACATCTCCGCGGCCAGCCCCAGTACCTCATCGGTCACCGTCGCCGGGGCAAGGTCCACATCGGACATGTCACCGTCGTACGCGCGGACCACGGCATCGGCGAGCTGCCAGCAGGCCGCCTCGGCGAGCAGTCGGGTGGTCGGCTCGTACCCGGCGCGCAGGCCGTGCTCGGTGACCACCCGGGCGGCGTACGAATGGTAGGTGGCCACGGTCGGTTCGCCGGCCACCGACAGCCCGGAGCCGCGTTCACCGGCGATCTCCGGGATGCGCGCCAGCTGAGTGAGCCGGGCCCGTACCCGCTGCGCCAGCTCACCGGCGGCCTTCCGGGTGAAGGTGAGCCCCAGTACCTGCTCCGGGCGGACCATCCGGTTGGCCACCAGGTAGACCACCCGGGCGGCCATCGTCTCGGTCTTTCCGGAACCGGCGCCGGCCACCACCAGCAGCGGGCCCAGCGGCGCGGCGATCACCGCAGCCTGCTCCGCGGTCGGTGCGGGCTGCCCGAGCAGGTCGGCCAACCGCTCAGGGCTGAACGGTCGGGTGCCACTCACCGGGTACCGGACCTGTCGGCGCGGGCCGGGCACTGCGTTGGGTGGCTCACCGGTCCGTCACCTGACGACCGTGTGTCGACAGTGGACAGCTGGTCTGTACCGCGCAGGAACGGCAGTGCTCGTTGATCACCGCGCTGAAACTGGATGCCGCCATCCGTCGGGCCGCGTCGTGCACCATGTCCTCCGCCCAGCCCGGGTCGTCGGACTCGGACAGTGCCGGCTGCCGCTGTTCCTTCGGACCTGCCCGGGTACCGCCGAGCTGCACCAGGGCGGCACCGCCTGGATCGGCGCCCGGTCCGACCCCGGGCAGCTCGGCGAACGCGTCGTGCGCGGCGGCCACCTGGTACGAGGCGAGCTGCGGGTTCAACGCGGCGGCCGCATCGGTCGGCGCGCTGGCCCCCGTCTTGAGGTCCACGATCACCGGCCGGCCGGAATCGTCGACCTCCAGCCGGTCCACCGCACCGGTCAGCTCCACCGCCGGGGTGTCCGGCCGGTCCGGCAGCCGGGTGCGGAACCGGTGTTCGGTGGCGACCAGTTGGCGTGGGTTGCCGGCCAGCCACTCGGCCAGCTTGTCCAGCATCCGGTCCGCCTCGGCGCGTTTACGGTCCACCACCCACCGGGCCGGGAACTCCACCTCGCCCCAGTGTTCGTCCAGGTATTTGCGTAACGTCCCGACCTCGTCGCTCTCCGCGGCGGCGGCGTGCACCAGGGTGCCCACGCTCTGCTCGACCCCGGGCGGGCTCGCACCACCGTGGCGTTCCAGCACCCAGCGCACCCCGCAGCGGCGTACGTTCTCCACAGTGGACGGTGACACCTCGACCCGCTCGCCGGCACCCGCCAACGAACGCTCGTCGGACAGCGCACCCATCCCCCACCAGGATGCCGGATGCGCACCGGTCACCCCCGCTCTCGCCAACCGGGCCAGTTGCCGGGCCGCGGACCGTCTGCGCGGCGCCGACGCGGCCGGGTCGCCCACCACCGTACGCAGCTCGGCGACCAGCGCCGGCAGGGTCAGCGCCCGGGGCACCGCAGCGGGCGCGGCCAGTTCCTCGACCGTACCGGCCAGTTCTGCGACGAACCGGCTGGGCAGCTCCTCGCCGTCACCGGCGGCCACCGCGGACACCAGCAACCGGCGTCGGGCCCGGGTGACCGCGACGTAGAACAGTCGGCGCTCCTCGTCCAGCTGCGCGGCGCGCTGTGCGGCGGTACCCACCGCCTCGGCCCCGGCCGGTTCGTCGCCGGCCGGATCAGGCCGGCGGCCAGCAGCGAGATCCACCAGTACCTCGGAACCGAGCAGGCTGCCGCGCAGCCGCAGATCCGGCCAGGCCCCGTCCTGTACGCCGGGCAGCGCGACCAGATCCCACTCCAGCCCCTTCGCCGCGTGCGCGGTGAGGATGCGTACCGCCTCGCCCCGCTCCGCCGTCGGCGCCAACGAATCGGCCGGCAGTTCCTGGGCCGCGACATGGTCACAGAACACCGCCGGGCCGGCACCCGGTAGCCGGTCGGTGAACCGGGCGGCGGCATCGAACAATGCGAGTACGGCGTCGAGATCGCGGTCCGCGGCGGCCCCGCGCTGGCCACCACCCAGCGCCAGCGCCGTCCACTTCGTGGCCAGGCCGGTCGCCGACCAGACCTCCCACAGTACGTCCACCGCGGTGGCACCGGCCGCCGCGGCGGCCCGCCGCGCAGTGGCCAGCAGGCCCGCCACGCGTACCGCCGGGGCGGCCCACCGACGGTCCACCGCGGCCAGCTCCACCGGCCGGTGCAGCGCCTCCAGCAGCAGCACCCCGGACGGCCGGCGGTCCCCACCGGGCAGCGCGAGTGCCCGCAGACCCTGCCGCAGCTGCCGCTCGGTGAACGGGTCGGCACCACCCAGCGGAGAATGCAGCAACGCCACCGCGGCGTCCTCGTCCAACCGGTCCGGCCGCAGCGCGCAGCGCAACAACAACAGCAGCGGCGCAACCGCCGGCTGCGCGGCCAGCGGCAGATCCTCGGCGCTGACCCGTACCGGGACCCCGGCCTGGGTCAGGGCGCGGCGCAGCCCGGCGAGCTGGCGCACCGTGGAACGCACCACCACCGCCATCCGTGACCACGGCACACCCTGCAACAGGTGTGCCTCACGCAGTGCGTGCGCCAGGTAGGCGGCCTCCTGGGTGGCGGAGCGGAACAGCCGTACGTCGGCCTGACCGGCGCCCTCCGCAGGGCGTACCGCCCGGTGCCGGGGTGGGCCGGTCAGCCGGGCCGCGATCCGCCGGCTGGCGGTCGTCAGCTCCGCGGACTGCCGCCAACAGGTCCACAGCACGACCGTCGGCGCCGGCCGGCGCGGTCCGGACCGGAACCGGTCCGGGAACCCGGTCACCCCGGCCGGATCGGCGCCACGGAAGGCGAACGTGGACGAGTCCGGGTCACCGAAGGCAACCAGGTGCCGGCCGTCGCCCGCCAGCAGCTCCAGCAGCTCCAGCTGGGCCGGGTCTGTGTCGTGCAGTTCGTCGACGTAGCAGTATCGGTGGCGGTCACGTTCGGCGGCCAGTAACCCCGGATCGTCGTGCAGCAGGCTGATCGCGGTACGGATCAGCTCCGCCGGGTCGTAGCCGACCGAGCCGTGCCCGGCCGCGTCGCGCAGCGCCTGCACCTCGGCGTACTCCACGGCGAACCGGGCTGCCGCGCTCCAGTCGTCGCGGCCCAGTTCGCGCCCCCACGCGGCGAGCTGGTCGGTCGGCACACCGCGCTCGGCGGCCCGCAGCAGCAGGTCGCGCAGCTCACCGGCGAATCCCCGGGTACGCAGCGCCGGGCGCAGTTCCGCCGGCCAGCCGGCGTCGTAACGGGGTTCGGCGACACCGGTACCGATCAGTTCCCGGATCGCCAGGTCCTGCTCCGGCCCGGACAGCAGCCGCGGCTCCGGCTCGCCGCGCGCGGTCGCGGCACGCCGCAGCAGCGCGAAGGCGTAGCCGTGGAAGGTGTGCACGGCCGGTTCGGCGCTGAACACCGCGCCACCGGCGGGTGTCACCGGCCGACCGGCGAGCCGGGCCGCCAGCTGCCGACGCAGCCGGCCCGCCATCCGGCGGCCGAACGTCAGCACCAGCACCTGGTTGGCCGGGCCTTCGGCGGCCCGCGCGGCGACCGCTTCGACGAGCGTACTGGTCTTCCCGGTGCCCGGTGCCCCGAGCACCAGCAGTGGTCCGGCAGCGTGTGCGACCACCTCACGCTGGGCAGCGTCCAGCGCCGGTGGTGTCGCCATGGACACCTCCGGCAGAACCAGCCGGTACCCCCCGGGTGTTACGGACGGTGTGCCGGCCGGACCGTTCGCACTGCTGTCACCAGCACTGCCACCCGACCCGGCGCTCGGTGCACTCACGCCCGACGGCCCCCACGCCTCGCGCTCATCCCGCCATGACACCACGCCGGTACGACGTACCGTCACCGGGCACGCCGACAACCGGCAGGTGACGGGTACGGCGGACGGCCCGGTCGGGGTGACCGGGCCGTCCGTCGTTGCTGCGTACGCGTCAGCCCGGCAGGCTCGGCGCCAGTTGCGGCTGCGACCGGAGCAGCTGGTCCACCGTGTCGTTGCCCATCGCCCGGAACAGCTGGTCCGCGTCCGGCTGCGCCAGTACCGTGCTCTGGCCGGTGGTGGCCGGGTACTGCGGCGGATGAAGGCTGACGATGTCGTCGGCGCTGATGTGCCGCAGACTCATCACCATGTCGGACGCGCTGTGGCCGTCGAGGTCCAGGGTGACCGACCGGCCCGCGGCCCGGAGCACCCGATCGAGCTTGCGTGGGTTGGTCAGCACACCCATGCTGGTGCCCTGCCGGAGGATCTGGCGCGTGTACTGCTGGTGCAGCTGCTGGCGGAAGGTGTCGTTGCCGACCACGTCATCACCGAGCCGGACGAGTTGCAGCGCCTGCTCCGCCGTGTACTGGTGGCAACCCTGCGGGAACGTCATGGCGGTGGAGACCAGCATCCGGTCCAGGCACATGGTGACCCCACCGAGCTGACGGGTGACGCTGGTGAAGCCGTCCAGGTCGACCAGTCCGGCCATGTCGAAGCGCACCCCGGTCACCCCGGTGAGCGTCCGGCCGAGCAACCGCATGCCGTTCTCGGTGTCGTTGATGCTGGTCGCGCCGTGGGTGAAGGCCCGCCGCAGCACGTCGGTGCCGCCGTGCCAGCGACTGTGCGGGTACGCCGGCACCTGTACCTGCAGGTTCCGGTCGAACGACAGGACGTAGGCGCGGTCGTGGTGGGCCGTGATGTGCATCCACATGACGACGGGCGCCTCGGGCAGTCCGCTGGCGGTGGTCCCGCTGCCGTCACCGGGTGAGGTGTAGCCACCGGTGGACCGACCGCTGCCACCGTGCCCACCGGTACGGGTCAGGTTGCTGCCCGCCAGCAGGAAGTCCAACGGCCCGTCGAGCGAACCCCGGTGCGTCCGGGAGTCACTGGTGAGCAGGACCGCGTGTCGGAATGTGCCGTTGAGTCGATGCAACGCGAATGCCCCGGCTGCGACACTCACGGCACTGATCATCGTCAGGATCACGCCGAAGGTGAGCAACATCGTCGCCCACCATGGCGTCCGGAACCTGGTCGTGGTGAACCGGCGTACAGACCGCATCGGTGCCCCTCCCACCTACGGCGGCCGGGCCGAACAACAATGCCGCCGTGGGCCCGGTGGAGCCTCATCATGGCAGCCGACCAGCCGCAGCGTGTCGGAAATGCCAGAATTGGCGCATCGGCCCGCGCGGGTCACTCCGTCGGCTTGGAGGTATCCGACGTGCGGGTTCGTGCCCGCCGACCGGGCCGTGCGGCATCGGCCGTTCCTGCTCCCGCCGCCGGCTTCCTGGCCGGGGACTTCTTCGCCGGAGCCGCCTTCTGCTTCGGCGCGGTCGGCTTCGACGTCCGTTCCCCGGCATCGGCCGGCGCAGCGTCACCGGGCCGCCGCAGCATCATCGGACGGCCCGGCGTCACCGGGTGCCACGGCGTCACTGGACGGCTCAGTGTCACTGCCCGGTACGGCGTCACCGCCAGGTACGGCGTCGGTCGCCGGCGCTGTCCCGGCGGGCTCGGTCGACCCGGTGGCCGGTACGGCAGTCGCCTGACGGCTCGCATCCGCGGCCGGTACGGCAGCCGTGGAACCGGCCCGCGGCAACGGACGACGGGACCGGGCCAACGCCTGGACGGCGTGCATCCGTTCCGCGGCGAGACAGGCACGGCCCAGACCGACCCGGATACCGACCGCCTCGATGCCGCACTTGATCAGGTACATCTGCGGCAGGTTCAGCACGATCACGGTGACCATGTAGAAGATCGTGTCGCGCAGCTTGCCGGTGTAGATCAGCGGCGCAAGTGTCCACAGGATGCACGCATAGAGCACGTTGCCGCGCAGCCACGACGTGTACGTCTCCACGCCCAGTACCCGACCGGGCACGGTCGACAGCTTCGCCTCCCGGGCACGCCGCAGAGCGGACCGCGCGAACCACGACACCACCAGGTTGCACGCCAGGACGAACGTCATGCCGAGCGCCACCGCGAACAGCCACCAGCGGCGTTCCACCACGATCGGCACCACGATGGACAACGGGCCGACCAGCACCGAGGCGCGCATCATGAACTCGGCCAGCAGCGCGAGCAGGGTCAGCCGACCGGCGCGCCAGCCGGTCACCAGCGGGGTCAGGCCGGCGAACAACGCCTGGTAGTACTTGGCGCAGACGAGTACGAAACTGACCGCCACACCCAGCAACGGCAGGTTGTACGCGGGGTCGGGGATCGGATAGTCGTCGGCGCGGAACCGGTCCAGGAACGGGAACTGGTCCAGCGGTGTACCGGTGGCCCGCTGCACCGCCTCGAACAACGGGTTCCCCCAGTTCCAGCCGAGGTTACGCAGCACCGACACCGCCACGAGCGTGCCGACCAGCCAGAACAGTGCGGCACACAGCATCGACCAGCCCAGCAACCAGCGCAACCGCATGTTGCGTCGCTGATCCCGGTACGTGTCCTGATGCCGGCGGACCGTCCACAGTCGACGCTGTCGGCGCGGCGCGCCGGCGAACGGACGCAGCGCGCCGGCCAGGTTGCCGCGTACGTCCGCGCCGGGCGGTGCGACGTCGTTGTCGTATGCGGCGCGCAGCGCCTCCAGCTCGTTACGGAACCGGCTGCGCAGCTGGACGTACAGGGGCCTGGTCGGGTCCGGTCGGCTGATCACGAGCCGGTGCTCGGGCCGGCGGTCCAGCAGGTCCTCCAGGAACCGGGCCAGCAGCGGGACCTCTGCGTAGAAGTCGTCGGGCACGATGCCGTCCACCACCGGCCGTCCGGTGCCGAACATGATCAGCAACTGGCCGACGGAGTACAGGTCGATCCGGGCCTGCCGTTGCGCCGGCTCCTTGCCCTGGTCGCCGGCGGCGCGTACCTCGGGCGCGACGTAGCGCAGGTCCGGACCGTCCTGGCCGGGCAGTTGGTGGCTGTAGAGGTAGTTGGCGCCCAGGTCGATGAGGGTGAGCGTGACCGCGTCGGGGTTGCCGGGCATCGGACCGACGATGATGTTGGACGGCGACAGATCCTGGTGGACCAGGCCGACCCCCTCCAGCTCCTCCATCGCGGTGAACAGCGCATCGCCGTAGCGTTCCAGCAGATCCAGCCGGAGCCGGGTGCGTTTCCCGGACCGTGTCCGGTCACCGGTACGCGGTGGCGTGGCGAGTTCGGCGCGCAGCCGTTCGGCCAGGGTGTCGCCCGGTACGAAGTCCATCAGCACCCAGCTGTGGTTGCTGGCCCACAACCGCACCACGCCACGGGCCTGCACCTCGGGATGCCGGTAGCGACCGGCGTAGTCGCGGGTCGCCCGGGCGATGGTCGGGATCCGCAGGTACGGCAGCAGGATGCACTTGAGCGCGAACCGCGCCAGGGTGCCCTGGCTGGCCTCCTTCAGATGGCCGGACAGGATGAACGACGTGGTGCCGTGCCGGTGGAAGTGCAGGGTGTGGAAGTCGATGCCGGACCATTCGCGACGGGCGTCGTCCGCGGCGGCACCGGCTTCGTCCGGGTCCGGCCGGTACAGCTCGATCAGCGCGGAGCGCACCGCGCCGTCGGTGGTCAACGGCCGGCACAATTGGCCGCAGTCGTGCCCGACCGCGGCGTCCCCACCGGGCCGGGCCTCCGGGCCCAGCGGATCATCCGACGGCCCGGTCCGGTACCGCTCGGAATGGTCCAGTGACAGTAGCGTCACCAGCAGCACCGACAACCGCCCGAACAGCGGCTCGTACCGTTGCTGCACCGGTTCGCCGAAGGTACGGAACCGGGTGCACCAGCTGCTCAGCGCGTCGATGGTCTGCTGCCAGCCCATCTCGTACTGCGCAGCGAACGAACGGCTGTCCGTCGGTAGATCGCGCAGCAGGTAGCGCCATCCGTCGACGGGCTGGTCGGCCAGGTCCTCCCAGATACCGGTGGTGCCGACCGCCTGCGGCAGGTCAGCCAGGGCGGACAGCAGGGTTCGCAGCGGTACCGTCGTGGGGCTGGGCAGCGTCACGGTCTACCTCCTGCACCGGCATGAAACGGGGGACGACACGCTGGCCGCTCCCGCCGGGTCCGGCCAGCGGTTCACCGCGCATCGCGCGGTAGAGCAGCTCGTAGCAGTGGCGTGCGGCGACGATGAGCCTGCCGGGGTCGCGCTCGAACGGCCGCACCGTGGGCATCCACCGTAGCGGGGCGACATCCAGCAGGTGCGGCGGCCGTCCCGGGCGCAGCGTACGGGCCCGCAGCAGCGCACGGTCGGCCACATAGTCACGGACCGCATCGCGGCGTAGTCGGCCCAGTCCGGGTCTCAGCCGCTCCAACCAACCGGCCAGCACCAGCTCGGTGGTCGAGTACGGCCCGCCGACCGGCCCCGAACGGCGACTGCTGAGCGACAGTACGTGACTGCACCCGTCGTCGACGGCGAGCCGGTAGGGGTGGACGGTGAGCATCGCACCGTCCAGCGCCGGCCGCCCGGCCAGGTCGGCGACGCCGCGTACCGCCACCGGTAACCAGGAACTGGCCCGCAGCGCCGCCTTCAGCTGCGTACCGTCGGCGAACTCGGAGAAGGTCTCGGTACGCATCGTGTCCAGCATCGCGACCGCGACGTGCAGCCGGGTGCCGGAGGTGAGTATCCGATCCACGTCGAGCGGCTTACGCCGGTCCAGGATCTCCTCGATGGCGAAGTCGAGATCCATCAACCGGCCGGTGAAGCCCCGCCGTAGGTCGATGAACGCCGGTTCGACCAGGTCGTCGTAGTAGGCGGCGAGTTGCCGCCAGCTCCCCCCGGCCAGGAAGTACGCCGCGTTGAGCGCACCGGACGACGCTGCGTAGACGGCGTCGAAGCTGGTCGCGTAGCCGAGGTCCTCCAGCGCGGTGAGCATCGCGCCGGACAGCACCCCGCGCATCCCGCCGCCCTGTACGGCCAGCCCAAGCTTGTGTCCGTCCCGGCGATGACCGGCGGCGCGGCGGGCACGCAGCACGGCCAGTACGGGATGCGCCGGGTCGACGTAGCGCACGGGCGCCTCCTCCACCGCACCGGCGGCGACCTGGGAGATCTACTCAACGTGTCGGAAACCACCCTGGAGTCTACGGGCCACCCGCCACCCGGGCGAGCCGTCGAACCGGCCCGCGCCGGACCGGAACCGCTCGGCTATGCGCCTCGGCCGTCGTCGGCACGTTCCGGCCGGTGACCGGACCTCCCGTTGCCGGACTCCCCGTGGGCAGGGTCCCGGTGACCGAGCAGGATGTCGTGCCCGTGCCGCTGCCCGGCGCGCAGCCGCACCTGACTCGCCGCCGCCGGGAACCCGGCGGCGACCACGGTGTACTCACCGACCATCAGCTCGTCGAGCCGGTAGCGGCCCTCCTCGTCGGTGCGCGCCGTACCGGCGCACGTGCCGTTCTGGTCGTACACGGTGATCAGCGCGTCGGGCAACGGCCGGTGCCGCGGACCGCCCCGGGCCGTTCCGGCGACTGTGACGGTGCCCTGCAGTTCGATGTCGAGGGTGGCGATGCCGGCGCCGAGCAGCAGCCCCGGTCGCGCTGCGGGCCGGTACCCGGCGGCACTGGCCACCACGGTGACGCTGCCCGGGGTCAGGTCGCTGAACCGGTACCGGCCGTGCGCATCGGTCCGGGTGGTGGCCAGTACGTCGCCGCTGGTGGCGACCAGCGCCACGGTCGCCTCCGGTACGGCTCCGGCGGCACCGTCCAGCACTCTGCCGACCAGTGCGGTGCTGCCGGCCAGGGCCACGTCCAGTTGTACGGGGGCCGGGCCCACGACGACGGAGACGGCACGGGGCACGTGACCGGCGGCGCGGGCGATCAGGGTGTACCGGCCGCTGGCCGGTGCGGACAGCTCGTACCAGCCGTCCGGTCCGCTGCGTACCAGGGCGCTCTGGCCGTCACCGACCGAGCCGATCAGCGTCAGTACGGCGCCGGGGACCGGGTCGCCGACAGGGTCGCGAAGGTAGCCGCAGACCGTGGTGCCGGTCGGCGGCTGCGACGGGATCGACCGGACCGCCGGACGGTCACCGGTAGTCGGAGCCGGGGATGTCTCCGCAGTCGGCGCCTCACGCATGTCGGCGTCCTCGGATGCGCCGTCCGCGGTGTCGGGCTCCGGCATACCGTCCGACGCGTCCTGCAGGGCCACCTGCTCACGGAGCAGCAGGCGCTGCCGGAGCAGCGCGGCCAGCAGCAGCAACAGGGCGGCGAGCAGGGCGACCGCACCGACCGACGCCGGCCACAGCCAGCCGGTCCGGGCCCCCGACAGATGTCCGGTGACCGCCACGACGGTGGCGCCGGCCAGCAGAACGAAGATGACGGCGGCACCACCGGCCGGTATCCACCACAGGCGGATCCGGGGTCGGCTGCGGGGAGTGGGTGTCGTGGTCGGCTCGGTCACTTCTACCCCCGTACTCATCCAGGCACGCATCGGCCCGCCCACCGGCGGGCGGGCGCCGCGGGGCGCCGGCGACGGACAGCCGGTGCTTCGGTCGAGGGGTCCGCTGCCGTGGTATACCGGCCTGAACCGGACACCATGCCCGAGCGTACCCGGCTACCAGCGGCTACCGGACCCGCCCCGGAGCATCATCCGGCGCGCCCGGCACGACGGCCATCACCCCGACGAGCCGCGCCCGGGCGTCTGCAACAGTGCGACGAACTCGATCAGCAGCGCCGCCCGTAAAGCCGGTGGAACCTGGCTGAGCAGCGTGTTCACCGTCGCCATCCGGTCCGGCAGGGCGGTCCCACCGGAACCGAAGCCGACGGCGGCGGCCAGTCCGGCGACCGTGTCCGGGCCGAGCGTGGCCGGATCCAGGCCGCGTACGGCGGCACCGATCTCCTCCGGCACCGGCACCGGTCCGGCAGCCCGGGTGGCCCGCACGGCCTGCTCCAACGCGGCGGCGAAACGGCCTACCCGATCGGCCACCGCGGCGGTCACCGTCAGGTGGATCGATGCCGGCAGGGCACCGAACGGCAGTTGCGGCTGTACGTGCCAGCCCCGTACGGCCAGTTCGTCGGCCAGCACGAACAGGTCCACCGCGGTGGAGGTGAACGCGACGACCGACGACTCCGGCTCGCACAGCAGTTCCAGACCATCCACATCGGACACGGCAGCGGCGATGCCGGTCGTGGCGGCCAGGGTGGACCGGGCCAGCCGCAGATAGCCGTCGTCACCCAGATGGCGCAGCGTCGCCCAGGCAGCGGCGACCGGACCACCCGACCGGGTCGACGCGACAGTGGCATTGAGCATCGGATATCCCGGCCAGTCGGCGTATCCGAAGTACTGGCTGCGTCGCAGGCCGGCGTCCCGGTGCAGCAGTACCGACACCCCCTTCGGGGTGTAGGCGTACTTGTGCAGGTCCACGGAGACGCTGGTGACCCCGGGCAGCTCGAAGCCGAACGACGGTACCGGGCGGCCGAGCCGGCGCAGGTAGGGCAGCAGCCAACCGCCGAAGCAGGCGTCCACATGGCAGCGCACCCCGGCACGGGCGGCGACCTCCGCGATACCGGCCACCGGATCGATCACCCCGTACGGGTAGGCCGGTGCCGAGCACGCCACCAGTACGGTGTCCGGGCCGATCGCGGCGGCCACGGCGGCCGGGTCGGGCCGCAACCTGACCCGGTCGATCGGTACCACGTCCAGCTCGACCCGCAGGTACGCGGCGGCCTTGGCGAACGCGGCGTGCCCGCTGGCCGGTACCACCAGGCGCGGCGCGGACAGCTCCGGCCGGGCGTCCCGGGCCGCCTTCACCGCCAGCAGCAGCGACTCGGTACCGCCACTGGTCACGCTGCCCACCACGGTGTCCACTCCGGACGCTCCGCCGCCGAGCAGCCCGGCCGCCGCGGCCACCAGGCCGTTCTCCATCGCCAGCAGGCTGGGGAACGCGGTCGGGTCCAGCCCGTTGACGTGCGCGGCCATCGCGTACGCGGCGGCGGCCAGCTCGTCGAGTCCGGGCACCGCGGAGTCGTAGACGTAGGCGAACAGTTGGCCGCCGTGGGTGGGCAGATCGGCCTGCCGCAGCGCGGCGACCTCGGCCAGCACCGTGTCGGCGGGGACCCCGTCGGCCGGTAGAGCCTCCGGTACGCGCATCCTCACTCCGTTCGGTCGGGTCGCCGTGGGTAGCCGCGCAGCGGCAGCAACCCCAACAACATCAGTACGGCCGGCAGCACCGAGAAGCCGAGCAGGATCCCGACATGCGCGCTGGCCGGTTGCTCTACCGGGTGACCGGTGGTCGACGGCAGGTAACCGGTGACCTGCAACAGCAGCCCGAACAGTCCGGGGCCCAGGGCCAGCCCGAGAGTCTCGCCCGCGGTCCACACCCCGGTGAACACACCGGCCTGCCGCCGACCCGTACGGTCCGCCACCTCGGCCACCGTGTCGGGCAGCATCGCCAGCGCGAACACCTGCTGCCCGGCGAAGCCGACGCCGATCAGCGCGGTGCAGCCGTACGCGACCGCGGTCGACACCAGCGGCGCGCCGGCCAGCAGTATGCCGCCGAGGGCGAAGCAGCCACTGGCGGTCAGGTAGCCGCGCAGCTTTCCGTACCGGCGCCCCAACCACGTCCACAGCGGCATGACCAGCAGTGCCGGGCCGACGAAGCAGGCGAACAGCACCGAGTTGGCGGCCGGCGAGCGCAGTACCTGGACGGCGAAGTACTGCACCCCGGCGAGCAGCATGCCGATGCCGACCGCCTGGATGACGAAGCAGATCAGCAGCCGCGCGAACGGTCGGTGCGCGGCGGCGGCGGCGAGCTGGGCGCGCAGCGTACCGGCGCTCTCGGTGACCGTGCCGGTGGGCGCGCCGGCGGTCCAGCCGAACGCGGCGAGCGCGCCGAGCGCGATCAGGGCGGCCACCGCGACGCCCATCACCCGGTACCCGGGCAGCCCGCCACCGGCCGCGTCGACCAGCACCGGGGACAGCGCACCGCAGGCGAGGATCGCGACCGACAGCACCACGATGCGACCGGAGGCCAGCCGGGTCCGTTCGGTGTAGCCGGTGGTCAGCTCGGCCGGCATCGCCACGTAGGGCACCTGGTAGAAGGCGTACGCGGTGGCGGTGAGCAGGAACATCACCGCCACGTACGCCGCGCCCACGGCACCGTTCGCGGCACCGGCGAACAGCGCCGCGAACGTCACCGCCACGGCCAGGCCACCGCCGAGCAGGTACGGCCGGCGGGCCCCGTAGCGCGAACGGGTCCGGTCGGAGATCCGGCCGGCGACCGGGTTGGCCAGCACGTCCCAGGCCTTCGGCAGCAGCACCAGGATTCCGGCGAGGCCGGCCGCCACGCCGAGCGTGTCGGTCAGGTACGGCAGCAGCAGCAGACCGGGCACCGTGGTGTACGCGCCACTGGACAGGCCGCCGAGCGCGTAGCCGAGGCGTACCCGGGTCGGCAGGTGCCCGTCCTGCGGCGGTGCGGCCGGCGATGGTCCGGCGGGCCGACCCGCGCCCGGCTGCCCGATGTCCCGTTGCCCGGTTTCCACCCGCCGGCTCCGTTCCGCGCGCGTCGGGTAATCCCGCGCCCGCCCCAGGGTTGTGAAGAACCTTCACTCCCGTTGCTGTGACGGGATGTTATTGCGCACCGCCTCCGGGCGCCAGGCTCGGCACGTATCGTGCTTGCAGCGGGTGGTTTCGGGGGAGGCGATCGCGATGCCGGCTGGGATCGCGGCCGGACATCCGGCCACCGCCGAGGCAGGACTGGCGATCCTGGCCGCGGGTGGCTCCGCGGCGGACGCGGCCGTGGCGGCCGTACTGGCCAGCTGCGTGGCCGAGACGGTGCTCACCGGACTCGCCGGCGGCGGCTACGCCACCTACTACGACGCGCGCACCCGTACGGTCAGCTGCCTGGACTTCTTCGTCGCGATCCCGGGAATGGACGACGGGGTCAGTCTCACCCCGATGACGCCGGTGAGCATCACACTGGGCCGGGTGCCGATGCCGTACGAGATCGGTGCGCCCAGCGTCGCCGTGCCCGGGGTTCCGGCCGGCTGCGGCGTACTGCATTCCCGGTGGGGGCGGTTGCCCTGGGCCAGTGTGGTGGCACCGGCCATCGAACTGGCGCAGCGGGGCGCGGTGCTGCCGGTGGCGCAGGCGCACACCCTGCGCTCGCTGTCCCCGGCCATGCTGCCGGGTGAGGGCGCCGCCGCGTACGCGCCGCGCGGCCGGCTGCTGGAGGGTGGTGAGGTGCTCCGGCACCCCGGGCTCGACCAGGCCCTGAAGCTGCTCGCCGAGGAGGGACCGCAGGTCTTCTACACCGGCAGCCTCGGCCGTGCCGCGGTCCTCGCGGTACGCGCCGGCGGTGGCGCGCTGGGGCCGACCGACCTGGCCAGCTACCGGGTACTGGACCTGCCGGTGGGGCACGCCGCGTTCGCCGGAGTGCACGTGTACGGCCGGGCCGACGACCTGAACCGGACGGTCGAGACGTTCGCCGGTCTCGGCGACCGCGTCCGCGAGGTGAAGCGGCCCCAGCGGGCCGTACTGCTGGCCGACGCCCTGCGCGAGCACGCACCGCAGCGGCTGGGCGACACGACCAACATCTCGGTGGTCGATCCGGACGGCAACGCCTGCGTGGTCACCACCACGTTGGGACTCGGCTCCGGCGTCTGGCTACCGGGCCTCGGCGTACATCTCAACTCGATGCTCGGCGAGGGGGAACTGATCATCGGCGACCCACCGCCCGGCGCGCGGATGGGCAGCATGATGTGTCCGCTGGTGGTCACCGGGGCGTCGGCCTGGCTGGCGCCGCCGGACGGAGCGTCGCCGCACCATCCACCGGCCGGGCCGCCGGGGCCGGGCCTGCCGGAGGACATCCGGGTGGAGGTGCATACGGCGTCCGGACCGGACCAGCCACCGGCTCAGCGGGACACGGTCGCGGAACTCGCGGAACTGACCACCCCGCTGTCCGTACCGCCGGCCGCGACGGTGGCCCGCCCGTCCCGGGAGCAGGGCGATCTGCTGCTCGCGGTGGGCGCTGCCGGCGCGTCGAGGATCCGTACGGCGTTGGCCCACACCATGATGGGTGTGCTGGTGGAGGGCCTGGATCCGGAGACGGCCATCGCCCGTGGCCGGTTCCATGTGGTGGACCGGGTGGCGCATGCCGAGCCGGGGGTACCCGACGACGAACTGGCCGCCCTGGCCGCGGCCGGCTACCAGGTGCACCGCTGGTCGGAGCTGGACCACTACTTCGGCGGGGCCAGTGCGGTGGGGCGCACCGGGGCCGGCGGGGATCCACGTCGCGGCGGCATCGGCATGCATCTGTGACGTCGTCCCACCGATCAGATCGACCATGATCGATGAAATTGAACGGCCACCGCGGGTACGCCAACCAATGACATTCACCGCAATCCTGACAGCTTTCCGGATCTGACGTGGCCAGCGGTGACGACGTGGCCCTCCGGACATGGCAGCATTGGGCGCATGGACAGCGCGCGGGTATTCGAGCTGACCCAGGCGCTCCATGCGGCGACGGCAGCGGACCTGGGAAACGTCGTGGCGGGCCGGGCCAAGGCGCTGTTCGGCGCCTCGGATGTCGACCTGCTGGTGATCGACTACCGGTCCAGCAGCCTGTCGAGCGCGATGAGCGCGGCCGAGCCGCTGGCCGTGGACTCCACCCCGGCAGGCCGGGTGTTCGCCTCCCAGCAATCCGCGTCGACCGACGGGGCGAGCGGCGGTTACCGGGCGCTGCTGCCCGTCACGGCCCGGGGCAACCGGATCGGCGTACTGGCACTGACCCTGCCGCAGCGTCCCGACCCGGAGGTGGAGGCCGAGCTGGCGGCGGTGGCGACCACCCTGGGCCACGAGCTGGTAGCCGCCGACTACGTCACCGACGCCTACCGGCGGGTCCGCCGGTCCGCCCGACTGACCCTGGCCGCCGAAATGCAGTGGGACACCCTGCCCGGCAGGGGCGTGGCCACCTCCGACTACGCCTTCTCCGGACAGCTGGAACCGGCGTACGCGGTGTGCGGCGACACCTTCGACTGGGCGTCCGACGCCGACGGGCTGACCGTCGCGGTACTCAACGGCATGAACGAGGGCATGCCGGCAGCGATGCTGACCAGCTTCGCGATCTCCGCGCTGCGCAACGCCCGCCGCTCCGGCGACGACATCGCCGAGCAGGCCGCGTTCGCCAGCGACATGATGTACTCCCAGTACGGCGGCGAGAGTCAGCTGGCCACCCTGCTACTGCGCTACGAGCCGGGCACCGGGACGCTGCTGGTGGTCGACGCCGGGTCACCGCTGCTGCTGCGGGTACGCAGCAGCAGCGTCGAGCTGATCGAACTCGACCATCAACTGCCCCTGGGCATGTCCCAGGAGACCCGGTACGTCGAGCAACGCGTCCCGGTACGGGCCGGCGACCGGCTGGTGGTGGTCAGTGACGGGGTACACGCGGCCGTCGACTCCAACGAGCAGGCGTACAGCGTGCAGGCCCTGGCCAGTGCGTTGCGCCGGACCAGGATGCAACCATCCGGCGAGGCGATCCGTACCGTCATCCGCGACGTGATCAGTTACCACGGCACCGATCTGGACGACGACGCGGTCGTCGTCGCGCTCGACATCCACTGACCACGGCGCCGGTCAGCGACCCCGGGGCCGCAGGGCGGTCGGCAGCCTGTACGACCGCGGGACGGTCAGCGGCCGTCCCTGGCCTGCCGGTTGAAGGCGGAGGCCGCCGTGGTCCGGTTGCTGCCATGCTGGGCGATGAACGGCGCCGGCGCCGGAACGGGTTCCGGCGCGCTCCGCCCGGTTGACCGGGACCGTCGGCGGGCGGCCTCGATCCGGTCCTCCAACTCGGCGTCGGCCTTGACGTCGGACGGGGACACCGCGAAAGGCACCAGCAGACAGAGCGCCACGGTCATGCTGCCGACGACCAGACCGAGCGGGAGCAGGAACTCCGAGACCGGCGTACCACTCGTCACGACGCTGTCGGTGTGGTGGCCCATCTTCACCGCGGCCATTCCGGTGTAGTGCATCCCGGTGACCGCGATGGCCATGATCAGCGCGGCGACCAGACTGGTCAACCGGCTCTTGATGACCATCGTGAACCAGAGCGCGGCGGTCGCCGCGATCACCGCGATCACCACGGAGGCGGTCACCAGCAGCGGGTCGTAACTCATCGTCGCGGGCATCACCATCGCGGCCATGCCGAGATAGTGCATCCCGGCGACCGCGAGACCGGTGAGTACACCACCGAGCAGCAGCCGCCACACCCGGCCGGGCCGGTCACCGGCGCACACCAACCCGGCGCCGACGGCGACGACCGCGATGGCGGCGCTGAGTCCGGTGAGCGGCAGGTCGTAGCGGATCTCCATACCCGGTACGGAGACTCCGAGCATGGCGATGAAGTGCATCACCCAGATCCCGGTACCGCCGAGCGACAGGGACGCCGCGACCATCCAGGCCGCCCGGCCGATGCCGCTGTAGAGGCGCGCGCGGGTGGCGCACATCAGCCCGAGCAGGCAGCCCAGGTAGGACATGGCGAAGGCGAAGACCGGGGTGAAAGCCCCGTAGGTGAACACCTCAAGATGCATGGCTGATCGCCCTTCCGCGCATCGGCCGGTCCGGGTGCGTCCCGACCCTTTGCCGCCGGGCGAAACTAACCCACGAAGGGTCCTCGAACACAGCCTCGACCTCGTTACACGTCGCCCAGTAGAGTGACGCCCATCAATGTGATTGCCCCCACGTCGACCCTGCGGATACGGCATGTGACAGCCGTACGCGGAATCTGGTGGACAGCCCGACGACCGGCTGGTTGCCTGGACCGGTGAAGCCTGGGCCAGTGGACAGCGTACGGATCGCCACACCGGACGATCTACCGCGGTTGCCCCAGATCCAACTGGCCGCTGGTACCGCGTTCCGCGACGTCGGCATGGCCGAGATCGCCGACAACCCGCCGCTGACGCAACCGGTACTGGCCGGCTACCAGGTGGCGGGTCGGGCCTGGGTGGTCACCGGGCCCGACGACCTCGCGGTCGGCTTCGCGGTGGTGGATCTGGTCGACGGCTGCGCGCACGTCGAGCAGATGAGTGTGCATCCACGCCATGCCCGGCAGGGTGTCGGCCGGCGGCTGGTCGACGCGGTCGCGTACTGGGCCACGGCGCGTGGACTGGACGCGCTGACCCTGACCACGTTCCGGACGGTGCCCTGGAACGCCCCGTACTACCGGCGCCTCGGGTTCCGTGAGCTGGCCGACCGGGAGGTCACCCCGGGGCTGGCCGGGATCCTCGCGGCAGAGGTCGAGTTCGGGCTGGACCCGGCGACGCGGGTCGCCATGCGCCGCGAGCTGGTCCGGTCATGACCCGGCCCCGGCGTCTGCGCCGGTACATACCGGTGGCGTCGGCCGGGCACAGCGAACGGTGACGACGCGGGAGGTGAGTCGCCGCGTCGCCACCGGGTCGGTACGCCGGGGCAGGAGGGGTCAGCCGGCGACGCTGCGGAAGACCGGGTAGTAGCCGCCGGAGTGGCCGGAGGCCGTCGGGTGGTACGACTCGGTCAGGTCGGTGAAGTTCAGCGCGTGCAGCCACTTGTCGCCGCTGCACAGCTGGTGACCGACGAACGCGTTGCGTACGTCACCGAACCGGAACCCGTGCCGGCTGGCCGCCTGCTGGATGATCCCGTCGATCAGGTTGATGCCCTCGTCGATCTTGGCGTGCGAGGTGTCGCTCAGGCCGATGCAGAACGTGTTGAGCTGGTAGAAGACCGGGTAGTCCAGGACGACCACGCGGGCGTTCGGGGCGTGCGAACGGATCCCGTTGTACGTGGTGTCCAACCATCCGGGGAGCTGGTTCTGGGCGACCGTCTCGGCCTGCGCCACCGCCGACACACAGGCGTTGGTGCCCTGCAGCGCACAGGTGGTCATGATGTTGGCGAAGCCGACGTCGTTACCACCGATGGTGATGCTGACCAGCGTGGTGGTGGAGCTCAGCGAGGACAGCTGGGAGTTGTTCACGTCCGTGGTGGTGGCGCCGGAGCACGCGGCGAAGGTGTACGACGCGGGACTGTTCTGCGCCGCCCACAGCCCTGGATAGGCCGTGGAGCTGCGCAGGCAGCTGCCGCTCTCACTGCCGGTGCCGACACCGGACGAGTACGAGTCGCCCAGGGCCACGTAGTGGTCGCCGGGGGCGGCGGCGGCCGGGGTGGACATGGCCAGGGTGGCGCCCACGACGGCGGCCAGACTGATCAATGGTGCCAGAAAACGAGATCTGCGCATGGGGGACCTCCGGGGTGAGGGAGTGGCCCCGTATACGTAGCATTTCCGATTCTGTCAGTGGAAGACCTCATCGGCGATATTCACGGCGTATCCACGCAATGTCGGGATCCCGCCATTCGACGACTTAGCGCCGAAATGAGAGAGGGCCGGTGTCCGTACAGCGCGGACACCGGCCCTCTGGGCGATCTCGACCGGTCAGCCGGCGGCGCTGGCGAAGACCGGGTAGTAACCGCCGGAGTGGCCGGAGGCGTTCGGGTGGTACGACTCGGTGATGTCGGTGATGTTCAGCGCGTGCAGCCACTTGTCGCCGCTGCACAGCTGGTGACCGACGAACGCGTTGCGTACGTCGGCGAACCGGAACCCGTGCCGGCTGGCGGCCTGGGAGATGATCCCGTCGATCAGGTTGATGCCCTCGTCGATCTTGGCGTGCGAGGCGTCACTGAGCCCCACGCAGACCGTGCCCAGCTGGTAGAAGACCGGGTAGTCCAGCACCACGACGCGGGCGTTCGGGGCGTGCGACGAGATGCCGCTGTAGGTGGTGTCCAGCTTGCCACCGAGGTTGGCGTTGGCGTTGTCCTCGGCGGACTGGACCGCACTGATGCAGGCGTCTTCGCCCTGCAGCGCGCAGGTGGTCATGATCGAGCTGAAGCCCATGTCGTTGCCGCCGATGGTGATGCTCACCAGGGTGGTGCTGGCGGACAGCGAGGACAGCTGGGAGTTGTTCACATCGTCGGTGGTCGCACCGGAGCAGGCGGCCATCGTGTACGAGGCGGGACTGTTCTGCGCCGCCCACAGCCCGGGGTAGGCGGTGGAGCTCTGCAGACAGCCGCCGCTCTCACTGCCGGTACCGACGCCGGAGGAGTACGAGTCTCCGAGCGCGACGTAGTTGTCGCCGGCGGCGGCAGCGGGAGCGGAAAGGCTGAGGGTGGCGGCCGCGGCTGCGGCAAGGGCCGCGAGCGGCCCAATCAGGCGGGATCGGCGCATGAGGTTCCTCCGCAATCGGGGATCGGCCTCATATAAGTACCATTTTGCGCAGTAAATCCAAAAGACCTGAAGAAAACTATTTTCCCGCCTTTGATCGAAATGTAATGATGCCTGGCCGTCGAACCGGGTGCTGGGCACCCGTCAACCGCACCCGGCAGGCATACCTAGTCGCCCCACCCCGCGGACCGGTCGCCGGAATCCTCGGCCTAGGTAGTCCGCCCGACACCGGATAGGTAATCGCTACCGATGGCAGCGGCCCCTTACCCGGCGAGGCTGGTACCAGCACAGCGACAGGGGAGATGAGAACGATGTTCCAACACCCGGAGATCCTGCGGGGGCAGCTCGACGAGTACCGGCGGGACCGGATCACCGAGGCCGACCGGGCGCGGCTGCTCGCCGCCGCCCGGCACTATCGGCGGCGTCACCCCGCTCGGCACACCAGGGCAGCCCAGGCGGCCGGTACCGTGGTGCCGTGCGGGCAACACGGGGCGGTACCAGCCCGGTGATGATCGGACGCGACAGCGAGCTGCGCAGACTGACCCGACTGGCGGCCAGCGGACAGCCCGAGGTCGCGATCATCGCCGGCGAACCGGGCATCGGCAAGACCCGGCTGGTACGCGAACTGCTCGACGGCCTCCCGCCGGAGACGGTCGTACTGGTCGGCCACGCCGAGCCCGGCTCGCTGGCCCGGCCCTACGAGGTACTACTGGACGCGGTCGACGGGCACCCCGACGTGCCCGCCGCCCACCTCACCGAGCTGACCGACGCTTCCCACAGCCCGGTCGAGCGGCTGCACAGCGGGCTGGCGATGCTGGCCGAACTGGTCGGCGAGCGGCCGGCCGTACTGGTCTTCGAGGACCTGCACTGGGCCGACTCGGAGAGCGCCGCGCTGTTCGAACGGGTGGCCGACCGGCCCGGCGCCCGGCTGTTGATCGGCACGTACCGGCCCGACGAGGTGACCGCCCGCCAGCCGGTGGCCGGCCTGCTGGGTCGGATGGAACGCCGCCATCAGATCAGCCACCTGCGGCTGGACCGGCTCGGTCGGTCCGACACCGCCGCCCTGCTGGCCACCGCGACCGGCCGGCCCGCCTCCTACCGGGCGGCCACCGCCCTGCACCACCGGACCGGCGGCAATCCCTTCTTCCTGGAGGAACTGCTGCGTGAGTACCCGGTGGCCGACGCCGAGCAACTGTGTGAGCAACCGCTGCCGTGGAGCCTCGCCGAGGCGTTGCGCCGGCAGGTGGAGGACCTGCCGGCCGACCGGGCCAGGATCGTGGAGACGGCGGCCGTACTGGGTCAGCGGGTCCCGTTCGACCTGCTCGCCGCGGTCACCGGCACCACCGAGGACGACCTGATCGCGGTGCTGCGCGAACTGGTCACCCGGGGCGTGCTGGTCGAGGCCGGCGAGGACGAGTTCAGTTTCCGGCACGCCCTGGTCCGCGAGGCGATCACCGGCGCGATGCTCGGCCGGCAGCGGCGCCGGCTGCACGAGGCCGCGTTGGAGGTGCTGCTGGCCGGCGCGGACGGCGACCCGGCCCTGGTGGCCCACCACGCCTGCGCGGCCGGACGCTACGACGACATGGTGACCGCGACCCGCCGCGGTACCGCTCTCTACCTGTCGATCGGCTCGGCGTACCAGGCGTTGCAGCTCGCCGAGACCGGGCTGGACGGGGCCGGAGAGGACACCGAACTGCTGGCCGGCGCGGCCCGCGCGGCGTGGCTGGCCGGCCTGGTCAACGACGCGGTCCGCTACGCGCGGCGCTGGCGGGCCCACGCCGCCACGGTCACCGACCGCGCCGACGCGTTGTACCTCGCGATCCGGCTGGCCTGGGAGACCGACCAACTGACCGAGATGGCGGAACTGACCACCGAGGTCGAGTCGTTGATCGCCGAGCTGCCCCCCGGTGCCGACCAGGCCCGGGCGATGACCGCGGTCGCCCAGTCGGCGATGCTGCGCGACGACATCGACGGCGCACTGCGCTGGGCGGACGACGCCCTGGCCCTGGACGAACAGTACGACCTGCCGGCCGTACGGCTGGCCGCCCTGGTGGAGCGCGGTTCCGCGCTGTCCGCCCGGCCGGCCAGCGCGACAGCCGGTCGGGACCTGCTGGCCGGATTGGTGGACGAGGCGGAGAAGCTCGGCGAATGGGTACTGGCCGCCCGCGCGCTCAACAACATCGCCCAGAGCCTGCCGCCGGCATCCCCGGCCGAGCACGCGGAACTGCTGGAACGGATGCGCATCGACGCCGAACGGGCCGGCTTCGAATCGCTGGCGGTGGCCGCGTACTTCCAGGGCCGGGCGCGGCTGGCGGTACGCGAGGGCGACCTGTGCGCGGCACTCGCCGAACTGGAACAGGGCCGGGACCGGGAGCGCGGCTACGCCCGGGGCGGCCGACGGGCCGACGACTACCATTCGGTCTTCCTCGCCGGGCTCTACCTGGAGTCCGGCCAGCTGGACAAGGTCGCCGCACTCATCGCCGAACTGCGCGAGGCTCCACACTTCGCACCGACCATCCCTGCCCTGGAGTTCCATCTGGACTGCCGGCGCGACGACCTGACAGCGGCGCAGCTGCACCTGGACGACCTGTTCGCAGAGCTGCACGCGCAGAGCTGGCGCAGTGGTTCGCAGGCGCACGACCTGATCTCGGCCGCGCTGCAGGTAGGGATGCCGCTGCCGGTACTGGACCGGTTGGGCCACGAACTGCTCGACGCCGAGGTCTGGGACGACTACCGCACCCTGGTGGACGCGCAGCTGGCTGAGGCGCACGGCCGGCACCAGGACGCGCTGGCCGGTTTCCGTACCGTGCTCGACTCACCGATCCTGCCGCCGTCCCTGCGCGGTACCGCACACCTCGGTGCGGCCCGCTGCCTACTCGCGGCCGGCGCCACCGGGGAGGCCGAGCGGCTGGTGACCGGCGCGGCCGGACTGCTGGCCCGGTGGTCGGGCTGGCGGGTGGCGCAGGTGGAGTCGCTGCGTGCCCGGCTCGGGATGCCGACCGGCAGCGGACCGACCGCGGTGACCGGCGTGGCGAGTCTGACGCCACGCGAGCGGGAGGTGGCGATGCTGCTGGCCGACGGCCTGACCAACGCCGAGGTGGCCCGACGGCTGTACATCTCGCCGAAGACCGCGGCGGTACACGTGTCGAACATCCTGCGCAAGCTGGCGGTGGCGTCGCGTACGGAGGTCGCCGGGCAGCTCGCCCGCGGTACGGTCAGTGCGCCAGGGTCACCCGGACCCGGTCCAGCTGCGCCTGGAAGGTGACGTTGGCCTCCCAGCCGTCCACCTGCGGGGTGTCGGCACCCAGCCAGATCGGTTCCGCCACACCGTACGCGGCCAGTTGGTCGGCCAGGCCGGCCCGACCGACCACGATGCAGGCCTGCCGGTGCCGGGAGGCCAGTACGCACAACCGGCCGGCCTCCAGGTGGAAGGCCGAGGCGTCCCGCCGGCCGGACAGCGGATGCCAGGCCACCACCACCTCGAACTGCCTGCCCTGCAAGCGGTTCGCGGTATCCACGGTGACCGTCCCGCGCGGCACGCCGAGCTCCGCGGTGGCCGCGTCGACCGCGGCCCGTACGTACGCCCGCTGGTCGCGGTGCGTCACGCCCACCGCGATGTCCGCCGCGGTCAGCACCCGGCAGCCATGTTCGTCCACAGTGGAGGCTGAGCTGCCGACCAGCCGGGCGACCAGAGTGCCGATCGCGTCCACCGCCTCCGGATCGGTGCGCGGCAGGTACGCCTCGGGCAGCTCCAGGTGGCCCCAACCGGTGTCCGCGGCGACCCGCAGCACCTCGTCGTAGCTGTCGCGTACCGCCCGCGCCGGCAGCCGCAGCGCGCGCTGCCCGGGTTCGGTACCGGCCCGGAAAGCCCTGGTGTAGAACGCATCGGAGATCAGCGCGGCGGCCGACGGGGGCAGTCGCCAACTGACCGGCAGCGGCACCACCGGGGTGTCCGGGTGGTTGCGCAGCACCGTGCCCGCGGCGGTGTCCAACGGCCAGGTGGCCATCGAACGCACCACGTACTCGTCCGCCGTGGTGAACGGCGAGAGCTGTCCGGGGTCGCCGACCATCAGCAGCCGGTCGAACAGCGGCGCGACACGCACCAGCGCCGCCGAGGACATCTGGTACGCCTCGTCCACCACCCCCAGGTCGAAGTGGTGCTCCTCCGCGGCGACGAACGCCCACTTCGCCGAGGTGGCGATCACCACCGGACAGCCAGCCAGGTCGATGAGCTTGGTGGCGTAGACGATGCCGTCCCGGCCGGCCGGCGGTACCGGGTACTGGCTGCTGTGCAGCCGGCCGACCAGCGCGCCGGCCCCGGCCAGATCGGTGGCCAGCGACCCGGCGAGATCGTCGGCCTGGTCGTTGGTCTGGGTGATGACCGGGACCCGTTCCCCGCCCGCGACCAGCCGTCGGGCCAGTTGTCGTACCAGGGTCGACTTGCCGGCGCCGGGCGGCGAGTCGACCACCACGGTACGGGCGCCCCCCGCGACGTACTGCCAGGCCCGCTCCACCGCCGCCGCATGCTGGGTCGCCGGATCCTGTTGCGCGACAACGGTGTCCATCTCAGGTCGAGTCATCGGTCCGACCCGTCGGCGCCGAGCGGCTCAGGCCCGACGAGGTCGCCGTCCAGCTCGTCCACGATGTCCGGATCACCGTCCGGTCCGTCCACAGCCTGCGACTCCCCCGCCGGCCGGTGCGTCCAGGGCAGCTCGTCGGGCAGGTTGTCCGGGAAAACGTCCTGCTTGCCGAACGGCGCCAGCACCACCGACTCCGCCAGTGCCGGCAGCACCGAGTCCGCCTGTGCGGGCTTGCGTCCCATGCCCTTGACCACCACGCAGTCCAGCACCCCGGTCGGGTCCACCGCCGCGAGACGTACCTGTACGCCGGGCCGGTTGGAGAGCCACAGATCCGTACCCACCGGCCGGTCGAACGGCAGATCCGGTCGTACCCGCAGCAGCGGGCGCAGCACCGCGGTGCCCTTCGCGCTGGTCTCCCGCCGTTCGATGTCGCGACCGACGACGGTACCGGCGAGCGCCTCGCCGGCCGCCACGTACCGGGCCATCACCCGCGGATCGTCCGAGGCCATCTGCCGTTCCAGCGCGGCGGTACGGGCCTCCAGCTCGGCCAGGAAACGGAACGAGCGGAGCTGGTCGAGCCGACGGCTGAAGTGCGCCGTACCGGCCTCGACCCGGTCCAGGTGGTGGCTCCAGGCCCGCCGGTCGGACTCCCAGCGGACCGGTACGTGCCCGGCCTCGGGCAGCAGCGCGACCAGTTGCCGGGTGCGCCAGATCGCCTGCCAGGTCGGTGACAGTGCCTCGTCCAGGTGACCGCACAACAGCTTGCCCACGCCACCAGGGTCCGGGTCGGCGGCGGTGCCCGGGACGGTGGCCCGGTGGTACTCCTGGACCGCCGGCACCAGGAACTCCGCGTCCCAGTCCGGATCGGGTACCGGACCCGACGCGGGCAGTTGCTCACCGGCGGCCGCGGCGGCCGGCCCGTCACTGTCCACCGGGGGGTCGACCCAGCCGAGTGCGGCGTGCAGGTCGGCATCCTCGGCGGGCAGTTGCCCGGTGGTCCAGTGCGTGGTCAGCAGGTCGGTGGCGGCGAGCACCAGCGCACTGCCGGGAAGTACCCGTCGGGACGCCAGGAAGCTCAGGTCCGCGCCGGCCCGGGGCAGCGCCGGATCCACCGGGAAATCCCCGTCGGTACGCAGGTAGCGCAGCGAACGGCCGAGCGTGTCGCACAGCCAGGACGCGGTCGGGCCGTTGGCGACCAGCAGCTGCGGCGCGTCCGGGCAGACGCTGTCGTACCCGGTGATCAGGCCCTTGCGGTCCAGCCGGGGCACCTGTTCGCGGCCCGTGTAGCCGGCGAGGTGGTCGGCCAGGTCGTCGGCGAACTGGCGCAGAGCGGCGAATCGTTGCTGGCGGTCCCGGGGCTCGGCGACCACGACGGTACGCCACCGGTCCGGCGACGTACCGTAGCGCAGCCCGACCGGGGCGCCGGGTTCACCGGCCAGGTGGTAGCCGACGACCACCAACGGTTCGTCGGACAGGAAGATGTGCCGGCGACTCGCGGCCGGCAGCGCACGTCGTCGGGCGCGGGCCTGCAGGCGCAGGTAGATACCGAGTTCGTCCATCAGCCGATGAGTTCCAGCGCCTTCGCCGCCCGGCCCAGGCCGTCCACCAGGGCGCGTTCGGCGGCGCCGGACGGGGCACGGTCACCGTGCGCCAGTGCCAGTACATCCTCGACCCGGCCTACCCCGCCGCACATGTTGGTGGCGGCGCTGCCGACCCGGGCGACCGCGTCGCGGGAGTCGTTCTCCTGCCGGCAGAAGGTGAACAGCGAACAGCTCAGGCAGCCGTCGCCGAACCGGGAGTCCAGTGCGCCGATCGCATCGGCGGCCTGTCGCGCGGCGGCCTGCCGGGCCTGCTCGTCACCGGCCGGCGGTGGCGCGGGCAGCGCCGGCGCACCGGACAGGTTGGGCAGGATGCGGTCCGGGTCGGGGAAGGTGGTGAGGATCCGGGCCAGCCGGCGTACCTGCGGAGCCAGATCGAGCACCGCGCCGGTGGCCTGCAACGAGAAGTTGCGCGGCAGCACCAGCAACCCCCGGGTGGCGACCCGGTCGGCCGGGTGGCCGAGTTCCTCGGCGAGCTGGCGGGTGGCCAGTACGTGTACCGCCATCTGCCGGGCGGTGGCGGCGACCTGACCGGGGTCGGCGACCCCGTCCACGCACGGGAACGTACGCAGCTGCACCGGATGCAGCGCGCCGCCGGTGGTGTAGGCGATGGCGTCGAGTTCCAGATACACCTGCTGGCCGCCCAGCCGCAGCGGTAGTACCGGGGAACGCAGCAGGGTGATCGCCGCCTCGTCGGCACTGTCGAACATCGCGGCCAGTTCCTGCCGGGTGAGGGTGGCCCGGGCCGCCACGTCGCCGCGCGGGTCCTGAACCTTCCGATGCGGCGCGGACAGGTCCTTCTCCCGCGCCTCGCGTACCGGGATACCCAGGTGCTCGCGGACCAGAGCGAGCAACGGATCCATGTCACCGTCCGTACAGAGACGGTCGAACTGCAGGCTGCGGGCGTGTGCGAACGGGCTCTGCCGTCCGGGCGGGCAGCCGACCAGTTCGGCGAGGCTGTTCAGCGGCAGTTCGGCGGCGTCCAGGATCTCCCGCCGGGCGCAGCCCGGCACCTCCAACAGTCCGGCGATCCGCCGGGCGGTGAGGGTCTGCTGGCCGAAGCCGCCCCGAAACCGCGCGATTTCCGCGGACAGTTCCACCTGCTACATCCCTCCGGCGGCGGCCCGGCCGCCCGTCGCGCAGCAACTGCTCGCCGCAGCAGGCATTGCGCCTCTGGCGCTCACGGCGCGTCGGGCGAGCCGGCGGGTTCGGCGGCCACCCGGTCGAGTGGGGCGACCGTACCATTGGACGTGGCGCCATCACCACGCAAGTGATGGTGGCGCCACGTTCTGCCCGAGCTTGTCGGAGGCGTCAGTCCCCGGCGTCCTTCATCGCGCCCCAGCCGTGCCATCGGTCCAGCTCGATCCAGGCGCTGACCCGCTTGCGGTCCCGCACCGGGTACGGATTGCCGCCGTAGTGCGTGGACAGCCGGTCGATGTCGGTCAGCTCCGGGTCGTCCTTCAGTTCCACCACCCGGCCCTGCACGCTGACGTGGGTGTACCAGTTGTCGCCGGCCATCACGGTCAGCGAGACACGCGGGTCTCGGCGCAGGTGTTCCAGGCGCTTGCGTCCCTCGTCCATGTTGACCAGGATCCGACCGTTCTCCCACAGGTACCAGGTGGCCACCGAGACCGGCTGACCGTACCGACCGAGCGTGGTGATCACCGCGGGATTCGGCTTGGCCAGCAGCTCGCTGACCTCATCCGGTACGGGTGTCTTGGGCATGACGATCTCCTTCCAGAGCGATCGCTTCGAGTACACCACCGTTGGCGGCTGCCCGCCGTGTGATCGCGACGCACCGGCCGGGCCGGCCGGATCAGTGGGCTGCGCCGGATACCGGAGCGGACAGGGTGGTGGCCAGTACGGCACGCTGGGTGGGTCGGGCTTCGAGGTAGCGCTGGCGACCGGCCTCGGTGAGCCGGACGAACACGCCCCGGCGGTCCAGGTTGCACAGCGCGCGGGCGACCAGGCCGTGCTTCTCCAACCGGGCAACCAACCGGGACCCCGCGCTCTGACTGAGGGTGAGCGCGGCGGTGAGTTCCTGCGCCCGGTACTGCTCCTTACCGCCGTCGACCAGGCGTTCCAGGGCTTCGAACTCGCTGACACCGATCCCGTGCCGCTCCTGCAGCTCGCGCTCCAGCGCGCAGGAGACGGCGGCGTGCCGGGCCAGCAGCTCGTGCCACCGGGCCACCAGGGCCCGCTCGTCCGTGTCGTTCACGGGCCCGAGGCTAACACATGCACAAGCATTAAATGCGTCACAATTAAATGCGTTGGAATTAGATGCAAGTGCATGTAGCTTCTCCGGTATGACTACCTCCGACCCCACCAACCATCGCTTCAGTCCCCAACTCTGGGCAGTGCTGCTGGTGGTGTGCATGGTCATGGCTCTCGATGCCCTCGACGTCTCCATGGTCGGTGTCGCCCTGCCGTCCATCCGGGCCGACCTCAACCTGTCCACCTCGACCCTGCAGTGGGTGGTCAGCGGGTACGTGCTCGGCTACGGCGGCCTGCTGCTGCTCGGTGGCCGGGCCGCCGACCTGCTCGGCCGCCGCCGCGTCTTCCTCGTCGCCCTCGCCGTGTTCGCCGCCGCCTCGCTGCTCGGCGGACTGGTCGACGACGGTGGCCTGCTCATCGCGGCCCGTTTCGTCAAGGGCATGGCCGCCGCCTTCACCGCGCCGGCCGCACTGTCCATCGTCACCACCACCTTCCCCGAAGGCCCCCGCCGCAACCGGGCGCTGTCGATCTTCGGCGTCTTCGGCGCCAGCGGTTACTCCCTCGGCCTGGTCTTCTCCGGGCTGATGACACAGGTGGGTTGGCGCTGGACGTTCCTGCTCCCGGTGCCCATTGCGCTGCTCACCCTGTTGTTCGCGGTCCGTCTCGTCCCACACGACGACCAGACCACCCCGGTTGCGCGAACCCGTCGGGGCTACGACGTACCGGGCGCCGTCACCGGCGTGGCCACCGCGCTGCTGCTGGTCTTCACCGTGGTCAGCGCACCGGCCGTCGGCTGGACCTCGGTACGCACGCTCGGCGGAGCAGCCGTCACCCTGGCACTGGCCGCCACGTTCGTCACCGTCGAACGCCGCAGCCGGCAACCGCTGGTACGGCTCGGTATCCTGCGCAACGGCCCGCTGCGCCGGGCCAACCTGGGCGTCGTGCTGTTCTTCGGCAGCTACGTGAGCTTCCAGTTCGTGGTCATGCTGTACCTCCAGTCGGTACGGCACTGGAGTCCGCTGACCACCGCGCTGGCGTTCCTGCCGGCCGCGCTGAGCGTGGCCATCGGCTCACCGCGTACCGCATCGATCGTGGACCGGATCGGCACCGCACCGACCATCGCCGCCGGGGTCGCCGCGCACGCCGCGGCGTACCTGCTGTTCCTCCGGGTCGGCGAGCATTCCAGCTATCTCACCTCGGTACTGCCCAGCATGGCGCTGCTCGGTCTCGGCTTCATGCTCGCCTTCCCGGCCTTCAACATCCAGGCCACCGCAGGCGTCGTCGACGACGAACAGGGCCTGGCCGGCGGGCTGTTCAACAGCTCCGCGCAGATCGGCGGCGCGGTGGTGCTCGCCGTGGTCACCGCGGTGGTGACCGCCAACGGTGGTGCCCAGGCCTCGGCGCGCGCCCTGCTCGGCGCGTTCCGGCCGTCCCTGGCGGTGATCAGCGGTGTGTCGGTACTCGGGCTGCTGCTCGCGGTACGCGGACTGCTCGTCGCCCGCCGGACCGTACCGGAGCCGGTCGACATGGCAGAGCCGACCAACGTAGCCGAGCCGGTCGACGTAGCCGAGCCGGTCGACGTACCGGAGCTGGTCGTCGCGGCGTCCACGGAGGAGGCGCTCGCCAGCACGGCCTGAGACACCGTCCCCGGTGCCGGAAAGACCCGGCGCCGGGGACATCCCGTACGGGAACCGGTCAGTGCGGATCGCGCCCCAGGAAGGCCAGCAACCGATCCGCCGGACCGGCACCCGATGCGACCGACACCGGCGCGGCAAAGCGGTCCGGCCGGTCGGTGTCGGTGATCAGCAACGGCGACAGGTCGAGTAGTTCGTCGGCCAGCGACGCCGGGATCGGCCGGGCCCGGCCGCACGCCTGCGCCACGTCCCAACCGTGTACCGCGAGTTCCACCGCCCCAGCGGCGCTCATCAGGCTCGCGGTGACCGGCCAACCCGCGACGAGGGTCCGGTCCGGACCGGACGCGCCGGCCCAGGCGCCCAGCAGCTGCCCGGCCCGTACCCGCAGGCCGGTCACCGGATCCGCGGCCGGCTGCCGTACCGCCGCCCGGTCCTCGACGCGTCCGAGGTCGACGGCCTCGTGCAGTGCGGCCAATGAGTCGTCCAGATGGTCGAGCAGTGTCGCCAGATCCCAGCCATGGCAGGGCGTGGGACGCCCGGTCGTCTCCGGGGTGACCAGGGGCAGGCTGCCCATCAGGTAGCTGACCGCACGTTCCAGGAGCGCGACACCGCCGGTCAACGGCGCCGCGCCTGGTGTGGCTGCCACCGGCTACCTGTTCTGCAGTTGTCGCGGCACCGAGGTACGGTCCGCGGCGGTCGGTTCGGCCGGCAGGCTCTGCGGCAGGCCGAAGACGTCGAACAGCCGCAGGTCGAAGAACTGACCGACGTGCGACACGGCCGATCCACTGAGGGTGACCACCGGCAACGCGAAGGCGCGGTAGCCGCTGCGGTCCTCGTTGCGCAGGTACATGCCGAATCCGGGCTGCCCGTTCGCCGCCGTCGGGATCAGCAACAGGTCGCCGGGGCCCTTCGCCGGGCACTGCGTGTCGATCAGCCGGGCGATGTTCTCCGCACCCCGGTACCAGCCGGTGAACGGCGGCATCTCCCAGACGGTGTCCTCGGTGAACAGTGCCGCGATCGCGCGGATGTCCTTGGCCTCGAACGCCTGGACGAAACGGTCCAGCAGGGCTCGCTGCTGTGCCGTACCCGGTTCGGTGACCTGGTCCTCGCTCGGCGCAGCGGCGGCGAGCTGGGCGCGGGCCCGTTGCAGGATGCTGTTCACCGCCGGGGTCGTACTGTCCAGCAGCTCGGCCACCTCACTGGCCCGCCATTTCAGTACGTCGCGCAGGATCAGTACGACCCGCTGCCGGGGCGGCAGATGCTGCAGCGCGGCGATCAGCGCCAGCCGTACGCTCTCCCGCGCGGTGACGATGGCGGCCGGGTCGGTGCGATCCAGGCCGACCAGTGCGTCCGGCACCGGCTCCAGCCACGGCACCTCGGCCTGCTCCACCAGCGGATCGCCCGCGTCGGCACCCGGCGCGCCCAGCCCGGTGGGCATCGGTCGCCGACCGCGGCTCTCCAGTGCGGTCAGGCAGGCGCGGGTGGCGATTCGGTACAGCCAGGTACGTACCGACGAGCGTCCCTCGAACCGGTCGTACGCCCGCCAGGCCCGCAGGTAGGTCTCCTGGACCAGGTCCTCGGCGTCGTGCACCGAGCCGAGCATCCGGTAGCAGTGCGCCAGCAGTTCCCGCCGGTGCGGATCGGCCGCCTGCAGAAAGTCCCCGTCGACCGGGTCGTGTGCCGTCATCACGATGTCGTGTCCCCCTGGCGTCCACCGGTGGCGGGCCGTGCGGCCCGCCCCACCCGAGGTGGGTGGTCCTGTCACCGGTACAGACCACCCGACGGGCCGGAACTCATCGGTGTCGGCGGATCGGCGTGTCCGGGGCGGTGTGCACCCATGGTGCCCGTCCGGGTCGACCCGGACAACCGGGTGATCGCCTTGGGCGGGGCTCAGCTCGCCTCGGGAGCCATTTCGTTGTCGGGTACCAGGGCGGTGTCGAACTCGATCTGGATCTCGTCGGCGAGCTTCAACGCGCCGAGGAACGCCGAGTACGGCTTGATGCCCCACTGGGACTGCAGCAGGGTGGTCTCGCCACGTACCCGGCCGTCGCCGGTGATGGTGCCGGTGACCGTGAGGGGTCGGGTCGTCCCGGCCACGGTCAGTTCACCGACCAGCAGGAATCCGTCCGGGGACCGGCCGACGCTGGTGGTACGGAAGGTGATCGTCGGGTGCGCGGCGGCGGACAACAGCTTCTCGCCCCGCATCGTCCGGACGATCTCGCTGCGGTCGTGTTCGGTCAGCGGCTTGAGTCCGCCGTGGCCTTCGCGTACCCGCAGCCCGTCGGTGGCGACGGTGACATTCGCCTGCTGCTCACGCCCCACCTCGGCGCGCCCGGACCAGCGGGTGGCCTCGATGATGAGGTCGTGGCCGGCCCGACGGCCCAGGCCGGTCCGTGCGGTACGGAGCAGCAGTTGTCCCTGACCGGCACCGAACCGGTAGCTTCCTTCGGCGATCTCCACAGCTACCTCCCCCGCCGGCTGACTCCTTCATACCCTGGCGGGGCTGTCCATGTACGGGATCCGGCGCTTCCCGCCGGTCGCCGGGGCACGGTGACCGGCGGGGAAGCGGGCGCGGTCAGTCCAGGACCGGGGACGGGGCCGGTTCGCGGCGGATCAGGTGGTCGATGGACCACCGACCGGGTCCGAGGAAGGCGAGGGCGAGGAAGACCCAGCAGAACAGGGCGGCCGGCTCGCCGCCGTTCTGCATCGGGAAGAGCGCGTGCGGCTGGTGCACGGTGAAGTACGCGTACGCCATGGTGCCGGAGCAGAGCACGGCGGCGATGCGGGTGACCAGGCCGAGCGCGATGAGTGCGCCGCCACCGAACTCGATGGCCGCCGCCCACCAGCCGGGCCATGTGCCGAACGGGATCGCGTGACCACCGGGTGCCCCGCCGAGGATGCCGAACAGTCCCGCCGCGCCGTGGCAGGCGAACAGAAATCCGGTCACGATGCGGAACAGTGACAGGATCCGACTCTGATTGCTCGCGATGACCCGTACCATTCTTACTCCTAGGGGATCTGGCGCCTGCTGCGCCGTTCATCCCGCTACACGGATTAAGCACTGGTTCGGTTCAATCGCACTATAAGTAACGGTAACCAGCGGGTCGGCGACCAGTGGTCACCGACCCGCCGAACGTGCGTCAGCCGGTGCTCAGAGAGCCTGCCGGACGATCCCGCCGACCACCGCACACCAGGTGGTGGTGTCGACGGATCCGGTCGAGGGCAGCCGGTGCAGGGTCTGCAGGTCGGCCACGGCGGCCGCGGTCGCCGAGTTGTACGTGCCGGTGACCGAGACGTTCGAGTAGCCCTTGTGGTTCAGGATGTACTGCAGTCCCTTGACCGCGTTGCCGGTGGCACCGGAGGCCAACGACGGTACGAGCGACTCCCAGGTGCCGGTGGTCATGGTGGCGTCGGGGTCGACCGGCAGACCGTGCTTGCTCTGCCAGTCCTGGACCGCCTTGATGGTGGCGTTGTCGAACGTTCCGCTGGGTGTGACGTTGTAGCCCCGGAACTTCAACAGATACTGGGTGACCTCGACGACCGGTCCGCCGACGAACCGCCAGATGTCGGGCCAGCGGCGGGCCGGCGCGCTGCCCGAGCTCTCACCCAGCCCGGCCTCCACCCCGCGGCGCAGCGCCGGGAAGGTGCGGTAGAAGGCGATACCGGGGCAGTCGGTGTCGCGGAAGTCCCAGTGACCGAAGATGTCGTAGGCGTGCAGCCCGTACTGCTGGCAGACCGTGACGCACAGCTTGGTCAGCGAGGTGACCAGGGCCTGCGGCGGGGTCTCGGTGACGTACGTGCCCTCGTTCTCGATGCCGATGGCGTTGCCGTTCTCGCCGGGGCAGTGCGCCGCGACGACCTGGTGCGCCCCGCCGTCGAGGGTCTCCACGCTGCGGTGCCGGCCTTCGAGTACGTACCCGCCGCGGCTGACCGTGAAGTGCTGCCCGGTGTCGGCCCAGCCGTTGGTGTCCATGTGCAGGTCCTGGCAGTCCCGGGCGAGTTGCAGAGCATGCGCGCGGGAGTAGTCGGTGACGTTGGGGAACGCCATGTGGTGCACGATGATCTTGTTGGTGACGTTGGTGCTGATCTGGATCGTGCTGGACGGGGGCCTGGCACCCCAGTCGTCACAGCCGATGATGAAGGACGTGTCGGCGTCCGGGGTGACCGCGGCCTGCGCGCTGCCGGTGGTGGCGAGTTCGCCGCCGAGTACGGCGACGGTGGCGGCGCCGAGACTCACCTTGAACAGGCTGCGTCGACCAAGGGTGGGGGGCTGCTGATCCATGGATCGTCCTCCGAAGACTGACAAATGACATTCTTCGTTGCCGGGCTCACATCCACTGCAAAATATCTGCAAACCGGATTTCCTGCTAGCCCGTGGACAGAACGCCAGGTCAGTCCCCCAGCTCCCGGGCGATCAGCGCGGCGCAGTCCGCCGCGGAGGTGGCGGTCGTGTCCACCGACAGGTCGTAGTCGATCCCCCGGTGCACCAGCTCGGCCTGGACCTCGGCCATGCCGGGGGTACGGTCGGCCCGCTGCGCCTCCCGGGCCGCCGCCGCCGCCGGCGCGCACCGTACGGCCACCCACAGCACCCGGCATCCCGACAGCGCCGCCCGCCATCGGCGCTGCGTGGCCGGTCCGCTCACGAACCCGTCCTGCACGATCACCCGGGCACCGGCCCGTACCATCGCCGCGATCCCGGCCATCCAGGCGTCCTCCAGCGCGGTGAACTGCTCCCCCAACTGGATGCCGCCGTCCGTACCGAACTGGATGCCCGCATCGGCGCCGGTCAGCCGGGCCGGCATCGCGTCCAGCAGCGTGTCGACGGAAAGCGAGAGCCACGCGGTCGGGAGCTGGTCCTGCAACGCGACCGCGATGGACGACTTGCCCGCGCTGGAACCGCCGTTGAGCAGGACGACCTGTACCGTCTCCGACCCGCTCACCGGGACCCGGCCTCGGCCGGTACGGTCCGCGTCAGCCGCAGTTGCAGCGCCGGGTAACGCGGTACGTCGAAGCCCAACGAGCGGTACAGCTCGATGCCCTTGCTGGTGGCGGTCAGGTTGACGCCGGGCACCTCGGTACCGTCCCGGAACCAGTCGAGCAGCGCGGACAGACACGACCTGGCGTAGCCACGCCGACGGCAACGCGGATCGGTACTGACGCTGGAGATGTGGCCGTGCAGTCCGCTCAGGTTGGTCGGCCCCGGGGCGTGCCGGTCGCAGACACCGACCGCGCTGGACACGACACCGAGCTGCGGATCCTCCACCACGAACGCGGCGAACTCGTCCGGCCGTCGCAACCGTTCGGCGAACCAGTCCTGGGCCAGGGCCCGCCACGGTGCCTGCGGATCGCCGTCGTCGCGTCCCATGTCCTGCATCATCAGTGCCCGCAACGCCACCAGGGCGGCGGCATCGTCCTCGGTGGCCCGGCGCGGCGACGCCCCGATCAGCTCATTGCTCGACATCTCCCCATCCTCGGGCACCGACCCGGTGGGTCGGCAACCGACTTCCCACCGCCGCTGTGCCAGAAGTCGGGCCGGCTCTGTACCTGCCGGCGCACAGGCGGGAAGATAAGAAAACAGTAAGTCTGCGTGCATCCGCCCCGCACGTCCGTTACCACCGAAAGGGTCCCCATGACACCGACCCCGGACACCACGCGCCCCTTTCCGTTCCGGTTCGTCACCGCGCTGGCCGCCGCGCTGGCCGCCGTCCTTGTCGTACTGGGCGCGCCGGCTGCCGGAGCCGCCGCGGCCCGGCTGACCGGCGGCCCCCTGTACGGCGGGATGGTGATGACCGACTCGTCGGGATTCCGCTGCATCAGCGGCTTCAACGCCTACAGCGGCAGCACCTACTACGTGATCACCTCCGGCTCGTGCACCAGCAGCGGCAGTTCCTGGTACATCGGCGGTGACTACCTCGGCCCGTCGGCCGGTTCGACCTGGCCGGGCGGCGCCTACGGCCTGATCCAGGTGGCCGACCCGACGCACTGGCAGCCGCAGGGCGCCATCCGGGTCGGCGCCGCGACCGTCGACATCACCGGCACCAGGTACCCGACGATCGGTTCGCAGGTCTGCACCGGCAACGAGACCAGCAGCGGCGTGCACTGCGGGACCGTCGAGGCGCTGAACGTGTCCGTCAACTTCGGCGACGGCGTCGTCAACGGCCTGGCCCAGACCAACCTGTGCAACGAGCCGGGCAGTACGGGCTCCCCGATCTTCTCCGGCAGCAGCGCGATGGGCATCATGATCGGTGGCTCCGGCAACTGCAGCAGCGGCGGGACCAGCTACTTCCAGCCGCTTCCGGACGTGCTCAGCGCGTACGGACTGGCGCTGGTCTAGCGCCCGTCCGCCGGGTCGGTGTGCCGGTCCGCCGGTGCACCGGCCCGCTCCCCGTGGCCCGCCGGCGGGGCGCCGAGTTCCCTGGCGTCCGCACTCGGCGGGGCGCCGAGTTCCCTGGCGTCCGCACTCGGCGGGGCGCCGAGTTCCCTGGCGTACCAGATCTCCGCGTACCGGTTGTCGTTGTAGGCGGGGACCTCGACCCAGCCGTTGCGCACGTACAGCGCGCGAGCCTCGGTCAGGTCCAGCCGGGTGTCCAGCACGATCCGGCGCGCGCCCAGCTTCCGGGCGGCGGCGTCCACCGCGTCCAGCAGCCTGCGGGCACCTCCGGTACCGCGTAGGGCCGGGCGGACGTACATCCGCTTCAACTCCACGGTGCCGGGGGACAGCACGTGCACCCCGGCGCAGGCGGCGGGTCGCCCCCCGTACCGGCCGAGCAGGAACACCCCGGTGGGCGGGGCGAGGTAGTCGCTCGGCGAGCCCGCCAGCCCCGTCTCGATCTCCTCCGGGGTCGACCGGCGGTCGAAATGCAGCTGGTAGTACCGGTCGCTGACCTCGGTGAAGTACTCCCGCAGCAGCACGAGTGCGTCTGCCGAGGCGACCTCCTCCGGCGCGACGGTCCAGGTCGTACTGCGGGTCTCGGTACCGGTCATACCCGCATTCTCACCGGCCACCCGGCGCGACCGACAGGTCCCCTGCCCTGTACCTGCCAGGCTGAGCTGTCCACATCAGCGCCGTACGGGCCGTGACGTTCCCACCTGGACGTCACGGTCCGTGCAGCATTTGCGCGCGCGTGCTGAGATTGACAGGTGGGCGATGACATCGAGGAACGACTGGCGAAGGCTGCCGAGGCTCTCCGCGAACATGAGGTGACCAACCAGCGTTGCGCGGATCTGCGGGCCCGCTGCCAAGAACTGGACACCGAACTCGACGAGTTGCGGGCCAGGCATGCCGACGAGGTGAAGGATGTCGAGCTGCTGGAACGCCTCTCCCTGACCCGGGTTCTGGTCTCGCTGCGCGGCAACCGCAACGACGCGCTCGCCCGGGAACGCGCCGAAGCCGACGCGGCACGCTACCGGGTGGCCGAGGCACAGGCGAGACGCGACGCCGTGCAGCGCGAGTACCTCGCCGCCCAGCACCGCAGGTCGACGCTCGTCGGGGCGCCGGAGACCTACCGGGAGGCGCTCAACGACAAGGAACTGCACCTGAGCGGGTCCGATGACCAGGTCGGCCGCCAGTTGCTCGAGATCGCCGACGAGCGGGGGCGGCTGCACGCCGAGATGCGCGAGATGGCCGAGGCGCTGCAGGCCGCCGGCAATGCGCGGCACGCACTCGCCGAGGTACAGAAACAGCTGGGTAAGGCGTCGGACTGGTCGACCTACGACACGTTCTTCGGCGGCGGCGCGCTCAGCAGCGTGATGAAGCACGACCGGCTGGACGACGCGGCGAAGGCGGCAGCGCACGCCGACCGGTGCCTGGCCGTACTGCGTACCGAACTCGCCGATGTACCGGACCTGCCGGTGACCGCGCCGGAGCTGGCCGTCGACGGCCTGACCCGGTTCGTCGACGTGTGGTTCGACAACATCTTCACCGACCTCGCGGTCGGCGACCGGATCAAGAAGGCCAAGCGCAGCGTGGCACGGTGCCTGCAACTGGTCGACGAGGTGGAGAACCGGCTACGGCAGCGCTCGGCCCGGGCCGGGACGGCCCTGACCGGTCTGGAACAACGGCGGCGCGGTCTGCTGACCCACTGACCACACATCGGGCCGACGGCCCACGCCCGGCGCGTCGCCGGGCGTGGGCCGTCGGCGTCAGCGCAGCGTCGCCACGAAACTCCGGCCGTACGCATGCCGGGTGGTGACGTCGATGCGGGTGCCGCCGGCGACCCGGCTGACCCGTACACCGTCGTCGGCCGAGACCACCCGCATCGCCCGGCCATGCACGATGACCGAGACGGTGTCCCGTGCGGTCGTCGGGTCGGCCACCGCGACCGACGTGGTGCCGTCGCGCGTCTCGCGCAGCAGCACCGACGCCGGGCCGTCGATGGACAACCGTTCCGCGTGGTGACGGCCCTGGGCGAACACGTTCGCTGCGACGATGCCCAGGCCCGGGTGCCGTACCGCCTGTATCCGGGTGTCGTTGACGAGGACGTACACCGGCCCGCGGGCGTACGACCGCATCTTCTCCTCGGTGGCGTTGGGCACCAGCGCGTACGCCATCGCGGTGTGCGGCGCGGCGGCCGGCTGCTCGACGGAGACGCTGAGGACCTTCTTGCTGACCATGGTGTCGGGGTTGGACCGGCGGACCACCCGACGGCTGCGGGTGACGGTGTCGAGCGCGACGGTGGGCTGCGGGCCGGACAGGAAGACGTACCCCACGGCGGTGCGCTGGCTGGCGTTGGCGTAGCGCAGCCAGGCCAACGGCGCGGTACCGGTGCCGGAGAAGTCCGTACCGTCGCGCAGCCGTCCGGTCAGGGTGACAGCGTCCGATGCGTCGGCGATCCGGCTGTCCAGCGTGGTGGAGACCGCGCGACCCGCGGAGTCGCCGACGCCGGCGGCCAGCACGACGATCTCGTCGTCGAACATGAACCACGACCTGGTCGCGTCGGCGTTGCGGTAGGCGACGAAGTCTGCGGGCAGTTCACCGGCCCGCTCGGCGACGTAGGGCACGTCGTCGGCCTGGACGAACCCGACCGCACCGTATCCGGCGAGGCTGGCACCGCCGGAGTGTGTGTTGGTGCCGCACGGGAAGTAGACGTAGGTGTTCTGCGACTCCGACGACGAGGTGAAGCCGGCGTCCGGGTTGTCGTACCAGTCGGTGCCGTACAGCTCGGGGATCGTCCTGCGGGTCTCCACCGGCGCGGTGACACCGGCCAGCCGGTACGGCGAGACGGTGGTGTAGTAGTCGACGCCGAACGCCTGCGTCTGATCCTGGCCGGACAGGTAGAGGTAGTGCGCACCGTCGCCCTGGAACCAGGGCATCAGGTTCTCCCCGCTCATGTACTCGTACCGGCTGATCCGCGCGGAACTACGGGACAACGCGAACCCGTAGCCGGGCCGCAGGTGCACTGTCCTGTCCATGGCGTTGAACGCGACGTTGCGTTCGGCCGGGTTGAGGTCCTTCGCGGGTACGGATGTGTCGGCGAGGATGTCGGTGTAGCGGGCGATGCTGACCGGGGAGACGAAACTGGTCGGGTCGAGGCTGGCCCGGGAGGTCTGCCGGACGAACTTCACGTACCCCTGCAACGCGGTGGCGTCGGTGCCGGTGGCGTAGCCGGAGAGATCGACGACGGCCTCGACGACCGCCGCCACGTCGGTGTATCCGCTGGTGGTGCGGCTGACGCCACGGCCCTTGACGATCTCCATCATCCAGCCTTCGAAGATCACCGGGGCGAAGCTGTCGACCACCCAGCCCTGCACGACGCCGATCAGGTCGTCGCCCTGCACGTAGCTGGTGCCGGCCAGGATCTTGATGGTCTGCACGACGCCGGTCAACAGCACCTTGCCGTACGAGCCGGTGTAGGCGACCGAGGCGTGCTGGAGGAACGACCCGTCGGCGTAGAAACCGTCGGTGACGTTGTGCGCCAGGTGGTACGGGTCGATGGTGGCCAGCACGGTCAGCTGGTCGGCGAGCGCCTTGCTGATCCGGGCATCGTCACCCAGTACGGCACCCTGCAGGATCCGGTTGGTGGTGATGTTGGCGAGGTTGGCGCCGGTGTGGAAGCGGGAGTCCAGGTCCACGTCGCCGTTCTTGCCGGCGCGCAGGTAGCCGTCCATGGCAGCGACGTACGTGGCGGTCAGGTCCGGCCGGTAGACGGCGAGCTGGTCGGCCAGCAGCACCAATGTCTTGCTCACGTGGGTGGGGATGCCGATCTCCCAGTTGAACCAGTTGCCGTAGTAGCCCTTCGCCTGGTCGCCGAAGTAGTTGTCGTAGAGCCAGACCATGCCGTCGATGACGCGCCGCTGCACGGTCACGTTGTCGTCCAGGTCCGATGCGGTCGCGCCGGGCGTGCGGGTGGCCAGGGCGATCTCGTACAGGTACTGGTACGACCTGGTCAGGTTCGGGTCGCTGGTGCCGAGCGCGACGCCGCGGAAGAGTTCACCGCTCCCGGCACCGTCCATCGCGGTGAGGTGGCTGTGTGCGGCCGAGTCGATGGCCGCGAGTTTGGCACCGACCTCGGTGCGGGCGTTGGAGTCGGTGGTGCCGGCGAAGATCGCCACCGTGTTGCGCAGGATCGCGGCGTGGTCGGTGGGCGCGTCGGTGGCCACCGTGTCCGGCCGGGTACCGGCCCGGGCGCGCAGCGGCGGCACCACTGCCAGCAGGCTCGCGGCAGGGATGATCGACAGCAGGGATCGGCGCGAGATCGACACGGGGGTCACTCCAGGGTTCGCTTGGAAAGCGCTTGCCGCATTCAAGCAACCGTGACTCCCCCTGTCAATGGCCCCCTTCGTCGCAGGTGGTGGGCTCGCGGTCGTGGCTCGCAGGTGGTGGGCATCGTCGCGGATCGGCACACGCCACGGACGGGCGTGCCGGCGGCGTGGACCACCGGCACGCCCGGTCGGCACCGGGTGAGGGTCACATCGGGTGCGGGGCGGCGATACCGAGCAGGTCCATCCCGAGCGCGAGGGTCCGAGCCGTCACGTCGCACAGCACCAGTCGGCTGGTACGCGTCGGTTCCTCGGCCCGCAGCACCGGGCAGTTCTCGTGGAAGGCGGTGTACGCGGCGGCCAGCCCGTACAGGTAGCCGGCCAGTTTGTGGCACTGGCAACTGTCCGAGACCTCCGCCACCACCTGCGGGAAGTTCAACAGCTCCAGCGCGAGGGCACGCTCGGCCGGTGCTTCGAGCAGCACGGTGTCCAACTGCCCCGGCGCGTCGACGCCGGCCTTACGGAAGATGGACCGGATCCGGGCGTGCGCGTACTGCAGGTAGGGCGCGGTGTTTCCGTGCAGCGAGAGCATCCGGTCGTAGTCGAACACGTAGTCCTTGCCGCGCTCACCGGACAGGTCCGCGTACTTGACCGCACCGATACCGACCGCGCGGGCGATCCGGGACCGCGTCCCGGCGTCCAGCTCGGCGCTGCGCTCGGCGACGGCGTCGGCGGCCCGGCTGACCGCCTCGTCCAGCAGGTCGATCAGCTTGACCGAGTCACCGGCCCGGGTGCGCAGGATCTTCCCGTCGGTGCCGAGGATCGACCCGAACCCGATGTGCTCGGCTGTGACGGGCGGGGTGAGCCAGCCGGCCTCGCGTGCCGTCTCGAAGATCATCTCGAAGTGCTGGCGCTGCGGTGATCCGACCACGTACAGCAGCCGGGTGCCGTGCAGCACGTCGATACGGTGCCGGATGGTGGCCAGATCTGTCGCTGCGTAACCGAAACCACCATCGCTCTTGCGTACGATCAGCGGCAGCGGCTCGCCGTCGCGGTTGCTGAAACCCTTCGGGAACACGCACTGCGCGCCCTGGCTCTCGCTCAGCATCCCCAACCGGTCGAGTTCCTTGACCACCCCGGGCAGTTCGTCGTTGTACGAGCTCTCCCCGGCGAAGTCGGCCGGGGTCAGCCGCACGTCGAGCTGTTCGTACACGGCGAGGAAGTAGGCCTTGGACTGTTCGACCAGGGTCTGCCAGAGCCGCAGGGTGGCCGCGTCACCGGACTGCAGCGCCACGACGCGGCGCCGGGAGCGGTCCTGGAAGGCCGGATCGCTGTCGAACTTCGCGCGGGCCGCCTGGTAGAAGCTCTTCAGGTCGCCGACGGACCGCTCGTGCGCCGCCTCGGCCTCACCGACGTCGAGCAGGTGTTCCACCAGCATCCCGAACGGGGTGCCCCAGTCGCCGAGGTGGTTCTGCCGGATCACCTGGTGGCCCTGGAACTCCAGTACTCGGGTGATGGCGTCGCCGAGGATGGTGGAGCGCAGGTGCCCGACGTGCATCTCCTTGGCCGCGTTGGGCGCGGAGTAGTCGATGACCACGGTGTCCGGGTGCTCGACGGCCGCGACGCCGAGCCTGGGGTCGGCGACGAGCTGCCCGAGTTGTCGACCGAGCGCATCGGCGCGCAGGGTGAGGTTGATGAAGCCCGGTCCGGCCAGTTCGACCGTGTCGCACAGGTCGTCCAGTTCCGCTGCGGCGATGACGTCGACCGCAATGTCGCGGGGGCTGCGGCCGAGTTCCCGGGCCAGCGCGAGGGCGGCGTCGGCCTGGAAGTCGGCTCGCTGCGACCGGCGGAGCGCGGGGTCGACCCGTCGACCTGCCACCGATGCGAACGCCGGCGCGAGCCGGTCGTGCAGAAGCGCTTCCAGATTGGCCATTGACCTTGTCCATTCCTGTGGTGCGGCACCGTGCTCAGTACCGGCCGGAGGACCCAACCTATCCGCCCAGGCACCGGTCGGACCGCCCCTTCGCCTCCCGCCAGCAATGGTCAGACCATTACCGTCAGCGTCGGCGCCGGGAAACGCAGACACGGACGGTCAGTTGGTCGAGCGTTGTGCGGCGAGGCTGCGTGACTCCATCAGGAAGTCGTCCACCATCGACCGGTCCCAGCGACGGGTGTCGTCCAGCAGTGGCAGCAGCAGCAGGGTCTTCAGCCGTACGACGGCCTGCCGGTCGAGGTTGCCGGCCGGGCCGGCCTCGGCCAGCACCACGGTACGCAGCACCCGTCCGGCGGCCTCCTCGTCGATGCCCTCGCCGGTGTCGTCGTACTCGATCCTGGCCGCGGTGACGAAATCGGTGATGTCGGCCGTGGTCGACCCGGGCCGGAACCGGCGGCGGGCGGCGAGGGCGAACGCGGCGTCCAACGCAGCGTCGTACCCGCGCTGTTCAGCGTGCGGCAGCTCGCACTCGTACAGCTCGAAGTCGTGGCGCAGCAGCGCACCCAGTACCTCGAACGGGTCGTTGGGTGTGGTCATGAGGCTCCTTCACGGCCGATGCTGCCGGCATGCTCTCATGATCCACCACGCCGCTGGAGGCGTGACGGTTCAGCGGACTTCGCGTCCGGTGCGGTAGAGCTGGTCCGGGTCACGTCCGACGACGACCCCGCCGCCAACATGTACATGGCTGGATACTGTACGCAATCCTGCCGGCGGCAAGGTGGTACGCATGGCCGGGGCACATGTGGGTACCCATCCGGTATGTCAGGAATCGATCCGGCCACGTTGACCGTCACGGACCTGTACCGGGAGCTGGAGAGCCTGTACCAGAGCCGGCTGGACGCGCTGCGCCACGCCGCGGACCAGGCGTGGCAGGAGCACACCGAACGGATGGGCGAGTTGGAGAGCGAGTACCTGCGTCGCTTCCCGGACCGCGAGATCGATCCGGCCCGGCTGCGGTCCGGCACCGCCGGTACCTGACCCCCGCCAGGTACCGGCGCTGGAGCTGTCCCAGCCGCCACGGCCCGTCAGGTGGTCGTCCACTGGGCGGACAGGGTGCGTGCCTCGGAGAGGAATTCGGCCAGCTTCGTCTCGTCCCAGTCCGGCGCGCCCTCCAGCAACGGCAACAGCAGCAGACTCTCCACCCGACCGAGGACCTTCTCGTCGATGTCGGTCAGGTCGTTGTCCTCACCGAGCGCAACGGTACGCAGGATGCGCTGCGCGGCCTCGAGGTCGAGCTGGTCGGCGATCTCCGGGAACTCGGTACGGGTCCCGGTCACGAACTCGGCGATGTCCGTGGCGCTCTGCCCGTGCCCGAACCGACGGTCCGCGGCGAGGGTGAACGCCGCGGTCATCGCGACGGCGAACTGCCGGGGGTCGACGGTGGGCAACGACTCCTCGTACCGGCCGAAGTCGTGGCGCAGCAACGCACCGAGCGTGTCGTACGGATCAGCCGTCGTCATGGTGCTCCTTCGGGGTTTGTGATTCCCCGGCATGCTCTCACGCCACCCGTGCCTGCCCGGGTACGACGATCAACGCAGCGTCAGGTCAGCAGGTCGACCGATCGTCGGTAGGTGCGGATCCTGCTAGCCTGAAAGACAAGATGCCTGCAAAACGGAGTGTCCCGACAGCCGCCGACCCCTGCATCCGCAGTGACGTGGCGCTTGCCAGGGCGTTCGCGTTCCTGGGCAAGCGGTGGAACGCTGTGCTGTTGGGCAACCTGACGGGTGGGCCGACCGGTTTCCGGGAACTGGCCCGCGCCATCGGCGGAATCAGCGATTCGGTGCTGTCCGACCGGCTGACCGATCTCTGCGCGGCCGGGCTGGTCAGCCGCACCGTCCAGGAGGGTCCGCCGGTCTCGGTCGCTTACACGTTGACCGCCCGCGGCTGGGCACTGATCCCGGCGCTGGAGCAGATCTCGCTGTGGGCCCGGGAACACCTGCCAGTCACCGGCGGGCAGCGGTCCGGTCAGTGCGACTGACCGGACCAGCCGTGGTCAGGCCCAGCCGACGACATCCTCCTGTGGCAGCCGGGGAAGCCGGTCGAACCAGGCATCCTCACCGGGATGGCCGATGTTGACCACCATGATCGCCTGGTGCCGACCACCGGGGAAGAACTCGTCGGTGACCGCTGACGCGTCGAAGCCACCCATCGGGCCGGCGGCGAGGCCGTGCGCCCGGATGGACAACAGGAAGTAGCCGGCCTGCAGTGCAGCGTTGAACCGGGCGTGCTTCTCCCGGGCCTCGGTGCCCGCCTGGTCGAAGTAGTCCTTCATCCCGGCACGGACCGGGAACACCTGCGGGATGAACTCGTGGAAGTCGGTGTCCGCGGCGAGGACCGCGACCGCGGGTGCCTTGCCGGTCTTGGCCTGGTTGCCTTCGGCCATCAGCGGGACGAGACGCTTCTTGCCGACCTCGGTACGGATGAACTGCACCCGCAGCGGCTGCGTGTTGGCTGCGGTCGGCGGCCACTTGGCGAGTTCCCAGATCGAGGCGAGGGTCTCGTCGGAGACCGGCTCGTCGGTGAAGGAGTTCGCGGTGCGCGCCTCGGAGAACAGCAGGGCCCGCGCCCGGTCGTCGAGGACCGGCAGTCGGGTGTCGGTCTGGTCGGTGGTGGTCGTCATGCCTGCTTCAAGTTCAGGAGCCGCTAGGAAATTCCTAGTAGAACTCCGAAATACGTGAACCGTCCCACAGCGTCGACGGCCATCACCGTACCCACCCCGCGGCGATACGCAAGCCCGGCACCCTCAACGTGCGATACCGACGACCTGACCCGCCGCAGCCGGGTCCTGGACCGCACGCAGCATGAAGTGGGCCACGTCTGCACGGGGTATGACCACACCGCGCCGCAGGTTCTGCCCGTACGCGGTCCGGTACGTGCCGGTCAGCGGCCGGTCGGTGAGCCGGGGCGGGCGTACCACGGTCCAGTCCAGTCCACTGTCGCGGACCGCGTCCTCCATCAGTGCGAGGTCGTCGTAGTGCCGCCGTAGTGCCGCCTTCACCAACGGGGTCAACAGCTGCCGCATGACGAATCCGTCGCCGGGGTCGTGTCTCGGCGGACGGGGCCGGCCGGGTGAGGGCACCGTACCGATCGGGCCGGCGCTGACCACGGCAAGCCGGCGGACACCAGCGGCCTGCATGGCCGCGATGATGGCCCGGGTGCCCCGGGAGGTGACGCCGGTGTCGGCTCCCGACCGCGGCCCCAGGCCGGAGAGCACCGCGTCGGCGCCCTCGACGGCGGTGGCGAGCGCGTCCGGGCCGGCGGTGGCCAGATCGGCGGCGACGGTCCGGACGTCGGCGTCGAGGCGGTCCGGATTGCGTACCACGGCGGTGACGTCATGGCCGGCGGCGACCGCCTGATCCAGGATGTGCCGGCCGATGCCGCCGGTGGCCGCGAAGATTGTCAGCTTCATCTGCCGTTTCCTCGGGTAACGGGACCCGTCAGCCGCGCCGGGGCGCAACTGGCCGGGTAACCTGATGTCCGTAAGCCATATAACATGAGGAGCATATCATATGAGTTCCGTATCATCGAGGGATGCGGACGCTGCCCGGCACCGACGCCGAGCGGCCAACCAGATCAAGGATTCGCTGCGGGAACTACGCAATCAGCTGTCCCTGCTCAACCATCAGGTCGGCACCCGCCTCGAACTCCGGGACGTCGATCTGGACTGCCTCGACCTCGTCTCCCGACACGGTCCACTCAGCCCCAGCGCGCTCGCCCGACGCGCCGGGCTGCACCCGGCCACCATGACCGGCATCCTGGACCGGCTGCAGCGCGGCGGATGGGTGACCAGGGAACGCGACACCGACTCACCGGACCGTCGCGCCGTCGCGGTACGCGCCCGCCGCGAGCGCAGCGCGGAGCTGTTCGGCCTGTTCGCGGGAATGAATTCGGCCATGGACGAGATCTGCGCCGACTACCGCGACAGCGAACTCGACCTGTTGGCCGACTTCCTGCACCGGGCCACCGAAGCCGGGCGGAAGGCCACCGACGAACTGGTCGCCGACTAGAGGTATTTGCCCGTTATTTACTAGATGCCGGTGATGTCAAGCAGAAGTACTTGGTCCACACGTCTCCGTGTACGCGTCATGTCGGCTACGTATGCGGCTGTTCCGTACCGTCCGCTCCGATGCCGCCGAGCGGCACCTGGATGGGCTCCCCCGGACGGGGGTGCCCCTGGTGAGGAGTGGCGTGATGGCCAAGCTCAGTCGTCGAGGATTTCTGGCCGCCGGTGTCGGTGCCGCCGCCGGGATCGCAGTCGGTACATCCACCCGGGCGAGCGCGGCGGCACCGCCCGCATTCGGGTCCACACCGTTCGCCCTCGGCGTGGCGTCCGGCGACGCACTGTCCACCTCGGTGGTGCTGTGGACCCGGATCGCGCCCAAGCCCACGGTCGAGGGCTACGGCATGGAAGGCCAGCCGGAGACCATGGTGGTGCACTGGCGGATCGCCACCAGTACGGCGAACCTCGCCGCCGACTCCACCAGCGTCGACCACGGCGACTTCTCCACCGTCAGCGACGACGTGCACGCGGTACACGCGATCGCCAACGGACTGGCCGCCGACACCGCGTACGTCTACCAGTTCTTCTACACCGAACCAGGTTCCGGAAAGAAGTGGTCCAGCCCGGTCGGGAACACCCACACCACCCCGGCCGCCACCAGCAGCCGGGCGGCGCGCTTCGCGGTGGTCAGCTGCCAGGGCATCGGCAGCGACTCGAACCCCAAGTACTTCAACGGCTACGGCTACCTGTGCGACAACGCCGCCGCCCTCGACGTCGACTTCGTCGTCCAGATCGGCGACTACATCTACGCCGACCAGACCACCCACTCCGGTGCGCACGGCGGCGCCTGCCAGACGCTGCCCGACTACCGGCTCCGGTACGGCGAATACCGGGTGCGCTCCAGTCTGCAACGCATCCATGCGGCGAAGCCGTTCTACGCCTCCCCCGACGACCACGAGTGGTGGAACAACGTCCACGGCGGCTCGGCCACCCTGGACGGCAACACGGTCGAGCGCTTCAACTGGGCGATGCGTGCGTACTGGGAGCACATGCCGCTGCGCTACCGTCCGACCGGCCCGGACGCCAACGGCCGGCGCTGGGCGAACTTCAGCCGCACCATCCAGTGGGGCACGGTACTGGACATGTTCCTGCTGGACACCCGGCAGTACCGCACCCTGCCCGGCACCGGCACGTCCGCCACCCTGCTCGGTACCACCCAGCGCGCCGCGCTGCTGGACAGCATCGCCAACTCGACCCGTACCTGGACCGGCGTGGCCTCGCAGGTACCGATGGGCAGCTTCACCAACAGCACCGACAAGTGGGAGGGCTACCCGCACGAACGCGGCCTGGTCACCAACGCGCTGGCCGCCGCGCGCCCGGACGGTACGAAACGCAACCCGGTGGTGGTCAGCGGCGACGTGCACTGCGGTGTGGTGGCGAAGGTCAACAACCAGGGCACCAGCACGTTCATCGCGACCGAGTTCGTCGGACCGGCGATGACCAGTCTGCGTACCGGCGCCTATGCGACCAGCGCGACGGTCCAGCACGTCTTCACCTACAACGGCGACCCGGAGCAGGGCTTCATGTTGTGCGACGTGTCGCCGACCGCCTGGTCCTCGACCTACTACCTCGGCCACGACGTGAGCAACCCGACCGGCGCGGTACGCCAGTCGCTGACCTTCCGGGTCCTGCCCGGCCAGATCGGCGCGACGCAGGTATGACCGGCCCGTACGCGAGAACCTGGAGGTCACCGATGAGAAGAAGCGCAGGACTCGTACGAGGTCTGGCCGCGGTCGCGGTGGCCTCGGCCGCCGTCGTGACCGGTCTGACCAGCGGCCCGGCCGCCGCGGCGACCGCACCGCTGCCGGTGTACGCACCGCACGGTACGAACGGAGAACCCGGTGAGGCCGCCGACCCGGGCGTGGTGCGTGACGGTGGCGACTTCGTCGCGTACACCACCGGTTCGCTCGCCCCCACCGCGCGCGGCGACTTCGCCAGCGGTCCATGGACGTCGGCCGGCCCGTCGCTGACCCGGCTCGGCGCCTGGTCCTCCGGTGGCGCGGTGTGGGCGCCGGACGTCGTTCAGACCAGTGCCGGCTGGGTGATGTACTACGCCGCACCGGCCACCGGGATGGGCGGCCAACGCTGCATCGGGGTCGCCGTGGCCAGCACCGCCACCGGCGCGTTCACCCCGTCCGACACGCCGCTGGTGTGCCCGAACGCCGCGCTGGGCGCCGACGACACGGTGCCCGGTCGACCGGTGGCCGGCGCCGGGGTGATCGACCCGTCGCCGTTCCAGGCCGACGACGGCAACCGGTACGTGCTGTACAAGACGCAGCAGACGCCGTCCTCGCTGCGGATGCTGGCGCTACGGGCGGACGGTACCCGGGCCGCGTCCGGCGCGGTCAGCAAGGAACTGGTGCGCAACTCGGGAATCGTGGAGAACCCGGTGATGGTGCAGCGCGGCAGCCAGTACGTGCTGATGTCCTCCCGGTACGGCTACGACAACTGCAGCTACGCGACGGTCTGGTGGCGTTCCACCTCCCGCTGGAGTTTCGACGACAACGCCTCGCACTCGCTGATGACCACGGCCGACACCGGTATCTGCGGGCCGGGCGGCGCCGACATCGTGGACGCGCTCGATGGCGGTACGAGACTGTTCCTGCACGGTTGGCTGTGCGACTTCAGTACCGGACCGAAGGCGTGCACCGCGACCACCATCGCCGACCACACGCATCACCGGGCGATGTACGTGGCCGTACTGGGCTGGGGTTCCGACGGCGCCACACCGGTGGTCTCGAAGTTCCTGAACCCCGGCGACTAGCGGGTCGCCCGGTCCGGGCGGGAAACTGACCGCCGGGGCCGGGCGACCGGGATCAGGCGGCCCGGGGCCGAGGCAGGGCGGTCCCGGGCCCCTCCTCGCGAGAAGGTGGTGCGGTATGGACGAGTCGGGGATCCATCTCCGCCTCCTCGGACCGGTCGAGGTCCGCAGCGGTGGGGCCGGACGTGTGCCGTTGGCGCCCCGGCCCCGTCTGCTGTTGTCCGCGCTCGCCCTCAACGGCCCGTCGGTGATGCCGTTCGCCCAGCTCACCGAGGTGCTGTGGGACGATCAGCCACCGCCGTCGGCGCGGGCGAACCTGCGTTCGTACGCTGCGGCGGTCCGTTCCGCACTGGCCACCGGCGGCTTCGGTCGGCTCTGCCGGCACGACTACGGCTACACGCTGACGGTGGCTCCCGGCGAGGTGGACGCCGACCTGTTCGCCACGATGGTCGGCCGGGCGGAGAGTGCCCTGCTCGACGGTGACCTGCCCGGCGCGGCCGTACTGCTGGAACAGGCCCTCGCCCTGTGGCGGGGATCGGCCGGCGAGGGGCTGCCGCACGCGCCGGCACTGGCCGGCCGGCTGGACGCGCTGGCCGAGCAACGGCTGGTGGCGCAGGAGACGCTGATCGAGACCCGGCTGGCGCTGGGTGGGCACCGCGCCCAGATCCCGGTACTGCGTACCCTTCTCGCCGCGCATCCGCTGCGGGAACGGTGCTGGGCGGCGCTGATCAGGGCCCGCTACGCGATCGGCGACACGGCCGGCGCGCTCGCCGCGTACCGGCAGTGCCGCGAGGAACTGGGCCGACAGCTGGGCGTGGAACCCGGCGCGGAACTGACCCTGCTGCACCGGGCGGTACTCAACCGGGACCTGGTGGGGCTGGGCCTGGCCTCGGCGGTAGCCCGGCCAGGCGTCCCGGTCGCGGCGCGGGCCACCCACCAGGCGGACCAACCGGTGCGCTCGGGGCTTGCCGGGCGCGAGACCGTACTCGATGAGCTCCGGTCACTGCTGCGGGTCGCCGCCGCGGACGGATCGGCACCGGTCGTGGTCGTACACGGTCCTGTCGGGGTCGGTTCCTCGGCCCTGTGCCGGCAGGCTCTCGCCGGGCTGACCGCCACGTTCCCGGACGGTTGCCGGTGTATCGACCTGGACGACGACCGGTCGGGTACGCCGCGCCCGGTGCCGCCCTGGCTCCCGGGTCAACGTGGTGTCCTGCTCGTCGAGCACGCCACCACGGCCGCCGAGGTACGGGCACTGACCCAGGTTCCCGCGGGCTGCGCCGTACTGGTGACCAGCGGCGGACCGCTCGGCGCGGTGGACCGGGCCCGTCGGCTGCGGGTGCCCCGGCTGCCCGAACCGGTCGGTGTCGAACTGCTCGCCGCACAGCTCGGCGCGCGCCGGGTGGCCGACGAGATGGCCGCGGCGCGCCGGCTGGTGCACTGGTGCGCGGGGCTGCCGCTACCACTGCGGGCCTGCGCGGCGTACCTGCTGGCCCGGCCGGACGAGGCGATCGCGGTACTGGCCGACCGGCTGGCCGACCTGCGCGCCAGACTGGATCTGGTCACCGTGGACGACCTGGACATCCGGGCCCGGCTGGCCGGCCGGTACCGGCTGGTCTGTGCCCGTGATCCGCTCGGTACGGCGCTGACCGGCGAGCTGAGCCGGCTCTGTTCTTCCACTGTGGACAGTCGAGTGGTGGCCGGTGCGCTCGGCCTGGCGCCCTCGGCGGTGGAACCGTCGCTGGACCGGTTCACCGAACACGGGTTGCTGAGCTTCGACGGCGACTCCGGCCGGTACCGGATCGACGCACTGGCCCAGCTTGTCGCCGTGGAACTCGCCGCAGACGCCGACCTCGGCATGACGGGACCGGGCCGGGCCGGCCGCCCGGAAGCCGATCGGGCCGCCGGCGTCGGACTGACCGTGCTGCGCCCCGGTACGGCGCGGCGGCTGCGTGGCCTGTCACCCTGGGCCGGACCCCGGTCCAGCTGACCCGGACCCGGGCCGGAATGGCGGCCGGAAGGGACGACCGGATGGCCGCCCCGGTGCCGGGATCAGGAACCGTCCGCGGGCTCGCTGTTCATCTCGATGTCGTCGACCTTGATGTTCACCTTCGTGACCTGCAGGCCGTACTTCTCCACGGCTTCCTTGGCCTTGACCCGTACCGCCTCGGTCACGTCGCTGACCACGTGCCCGGCCTCGATCACGATGACGATGTTGATGACCAGGGACTTTCCCTTGATCTCGACGGACACCCCGCGACGGGCGTCACCGACCTGGTCCAGGCCGACCTTGTCGAGTACCGAGTCGAAGAACCGGGCCACGTCGCCGCCCAGGTCGGCGACCCCGGGAACCGTACGCGCGGCGGTACCCGCGATCTTCTCGATGACCTCCTCGGACACGGACGTACCACCGGCTACGGACGCAGCCGCTGCGTCGGGCGCGGTCATGGCGGGCTGCTCCTCGTCGGGGTTCTGCACAGCGTCGGTCATGATGGATCTCCCTGGTCTTGGCTGGTACGACAGGCGGTCGGGCTCGACATCGACCGGCGCTGGGCAGCCTACTAGCCGCCGCCCACTCCGTACGGGCCACCGCGCATCGAGCAAATTCGCGCCGACACGCAACCCCGGGGCACCGGATCTGCGTTCTGTACTCCGTCGAGAAGCGAGGTGTACATGGATCAGCCTGACAGCCTGCACGAATTCGTGCGGGCCCGCGGGCATGCGCTGTCCCGGACGGCGTACCTGCTGACCGGCGGACATGAGCAGGCCCAGGACCTGCTGCAGTCCGCGCTGGCCAAGGGGGGCAGCTATCTGCGGGTGGACCTGCGTACCGGTGCGCGCGCGTCGTTCCCGGTGGGCAAGCTGCCCGGATCGGACCAGGGACTGGAGTTCGGTGGGGCACTGACCGGCGCGATCACCGCCAACGGGGACATGGTGCTGGTGTCGGTGGGCCATCTGCCGTCGACGCATGACGGAACCGACGGTCGGGTACCCGCCCAGGTGTCCACTGTGGATCCTGATACCGGCCGTGTGGTCAGCTCGGCGAGCATCCCGGATGCGCTGCGCTGGCATTTCCCCGCCGGTTCGACCCGCACGACCATCAGCGACCTGCGGAGTGCACTGGCCCTCTCCCTGGTGGACGGGGACCGCAAGCTGGTGCTGCGTACCGACGACCGCGGTGCCGGTGCCGGGCGGTCGTCCCCGACGAGCGTCGGAACCACCGCGGTGTACGACGTGCGTACCGGCACCCGCGTCGGGGATCTGCCCGTCGACGACCAGCGCCTGGTCTGCGGTGGCGACCGGCTGACCACCGCATCCAGCGACGGCACGCGGGAGATCGTGCACAGCGTCGACCCGGCCACCGGACGCTCGCAGGACATCGCGAAGTACGCCCTGCCCGCCGGCGCCAGCCAGCCGAACGCGAACCTGGTCGAGGAGGTTCCCGGCGCGACCAGGCATTCGGCTGCGCTGATCCTGCCCGGCCAGTCCGCCTGACCCCAGTTCGTCCTGACCCCAGTTCGTCCGACCCGCAGTACCCGCCCGGGCGCGGCCTCCACCGTGCCCGGGCGTTCTGCTGTCCATCGCCCGACGTCCCCGGGACCACCTGCACCCGGACCGCAACCCGCACACCCACCCGGGCGTGAGTTCGATGGGACTCCGATCAGGAGTACCCACTGGCCACGGAGTGGCTCTGTGTAACAGAGCGAGTGGTGACAGCGAGTACCGAGGGGGCGTGTGCGTCAAGGGGGGCGGGCACACCGGGTACCGCGGTGGGGGTTGAGACCGGTGCCGGACGGGAATGGAAGTCCAGGAAAAGTGCGTCAACAGCCGGTCCTGGTAGCTGCACAATGGGCCGGTTTGCGCCCTGTTGTCGGCCAGGGAAGGATAGGGCCATGCTGGTAGCGGATCGGTACGAGTGCACCGAGGTGCTCGGGCATGGCGGCATGGGCGAAGTGTGGCTGGCACGTGACAATGTGCTCGGGCGGACCGTCGCGGTCAAGCTTCTCGTCACAGGGAGTGCCGACGAGCATGCAGCGGACCGCTTCCAGATGGAGGCGCAGACCGCCGGCCGGCTGAGCCATCCCAACGTGGTGGCCGTACTCGACTTCGGCACCTTCGAGAACCGCCTGTTCCTGGTGATGGAACCCCTCGACGGCAGGACAGTGGCCAACGAACTGGCCGACAACGGCCCGCTCCCGCCCGAACGGGTCGCGAGCATCGGTGCCCAGGTCGCGTCCGGGCTGGCCGCCGCGCACCAGCAGGGCATCCTGCACCGGGACGTCAAGCCGGCGAACCTGCTGCTCGCGCCGCAGGACCGGGTCAAGATCGGCGACTTCGGCATCGCCCGGTTCACCGACAAGGCCGCCTGCGGGCTGACCAGGACCGGTCAGGTGGTGGGCACCAGCCTCTATCTGGCCCCGGAGCGGGTCCAGGCCGGTCCGGCCGTACCGGCGTCGGATGTGTACGCGCTGGGCTGCGTGCTGTACGAGTTGCTGATCGGTCGGCCGCCGCTGTCCGCGGACACACCGCTGGCCACGCTGCACCAGCACCTGACCACCATGCCCGACGCGCCGCGGCTGATCCGGCCGGAGATCGACGGATCGCTGGACTCGTTGATCATGGCGATGCTCGCCAAGGACCCCACGCTGCGGCCGTCGGCCGAGCAGGTCACCGAGGCACTGGCACCGGGCGGCGCCCGGTTCATCCCGGCGGTCGGCGCTGCCCCGGTGGCGGGGGCGACGAGCACTCTGCCGGGTGCGACCGTGGCGGTACCGGCACAGCGCCGGTCCCACCGGACCTACGCCGCAGCCGGCACCGCCCTGCTCGTCGCGGCCGCGGCCGTGGTACTCGCCTTCCTGCTGCTGCCGACCGGCCCGACGTCCAGCGACCACGGCCGGACCGGCACGACGGCGGGCCCGACACCCAGCCGTACCGCCGGCGGCGAGGTCGTCGCCGACCCGGACGGTGGTTCTGCGGCCGGCGGACTCGAACGCAGCCGGAGCCGCAGTGCTTCCCCGTCCGGCAGTGCATCCGCCTCCGCTTCGACGTCGTCGTCCCCGACGAAGCGGCCCTCGCCGAAACCGACGCACTCCGCGCGGCCGACTACCTCGCCGACCACGTCGGCACCGTCGCCGACGCCGAGTCCCGCGCCGTCGAGTCCCGCTCCGAGCAACAGCCCGGCCGGGACAGCGGGCGCCACCGCCCCCTGACCACACTCCACCTGCTCAGCGTGGTGGCGGCCGGAGACCAACTTTCCGGTCTTGTTCCGGGTTAGTACAACGATGTAGATTCTGCCTCGCGACCCGCGCGGACGGTCGCCCGCCCAGGACGACCTCTGTGGGGGATTCATGCGCCGACAGCAGACCTTGCGCGCCCTGGCGTGCCTGACCATGGCCGGTGTCGCGGTGACCGTGGCGCTGACCGCACCGGGTCAGCGCGCCACGGCAGCAGATCCGGTCCCACGACCCGTGTACGCACCGACCGGCGAGGCCGCCGACCCTGGCGTGGTACGCGACGGCAACGACTACTACGCCTTCATGACCGGCGGACTCGCCCGCGTCGCGCATGCCGACAATCCGCGCGGCCCGTGGGTCGCCGGCCCGGACGCGCTGACCCGCTGGGGTGACTGGGCATCGGGCCAGGGCGCGGTCTGGGCACCGGACGCGGTACGCACCTCGGCCGGCTGGGTGCTGTACTACGCCGCACAGGCAAAGGGTTTCGCCGGTCAACGCTGCATCGGTACGGCGGTCGCCGAGCACCCGGCAGGCCCGTACGAGCCCGCCGCGACACCCTTGATCTGCCCGATCCTGGGCGGTGAGGACCCGGTCGCGGACCGGCCCGACCCGAGCGCCGGGGTCATCGACCCGTCGCCGTTCCAGGCCGCCGACGGGCAGCGCTACCTGCTGTACAAGACCCAGAAGAGTCCCGGCACGCTGCGGATGTTCCCGCTGTCCGGGGACGGCCGGCACGGCCGCGGCGAGATCAGCCACGAACTCGTACGGCACGCCGACAGCATCGAGAACCCGGTGATGGTGCAGCGCGACGGCTGGTACGTCCTGTTCGCCTCGGCCAACTGGTACGACCAGTGCAGGTACTCGACGGTCTGGCGGCGCTCGCCGGACCTGTGGTCGTTCGCCGACAAGACCGAACACGTGCTGATGGACCAGGCCAGCACCGGCCTGTGCGGGCCCGGTGGCGCCGACGTGATCAGCGGACCGGGCGGCCCCAGCCGCATCTTCCTGCACGCGTGGGTCTGCTCCGCAGACAACGACCCGTGCCAGTTCGACGGTGTGGTCACCGATCCGCAGCGGCGGCGGGTGGTCTACGGCGCCGTACTGGACTGGGGCGACGACGACGCCACGCCGACCGTACCGGCGTTCCTGCCACCGAAGTCCTGAGCGCCGCCCGCATGCCCGGAGGTGGACCATGTCCGATTCGCCGTTGAGTCGACGTACGTTCCTGAGCAGCGCGGGGGCGCTGTGCGCCGCCGGTGCGCTCGGGGCCGCCGCCCCCGGCACCGCTCAGGCCGGTACGGCGCTCGGTTCCGACCCGTTCACCCTCGGCGTGGCCTCCGGGGACGCCACACCGGGTGCGGTGGTGATCTGGACCCGGCTGGCCCCGGCGCCCACCGAACCCGGGTTCGGGATGACCGGCCAGGGACCGGTACAGGTCGGGTGGCGGGTCGCGGACACCGTCGCCGGGCTCGACGACCGGCCGCTGACCAGCGGTACCGTGCTCGCCCGGCCGGAGGACGCGTGGACGGTGCACGTGGACGTGACCGGTCTGCGGCCGGGTCAGCACTACTACTACCGGTTCGACGCCGCAGGCTGGACCGGCCCGGTGGGGCGTACCCGTACCGCACCCGTACCGGCCGCCCGGGTCGATGCCCGTTTCGCGGTACTCAGCTGCCAGAACATCGCCAGACCGGGCAGCGGGCAGTTCTCCTTCAACGCGGTCACCGACATCGCCTCCCGCGACGACCTGGACTTCGTGGTGCACCTCGGTGACTACATCTACGAGTTCGGCCGCCCCGGCCACATCCCCGACCACGAGTGCGTGTCGCTGGAGGACTACCGGCGCCGGTACGGCCAGTACAGGTCGCGGGAGAGCCTGCGCGCGCTGCACGCCCGGCTGCCGGTGTACGCCGTACCCGACGACCACGAGTGGTGGAACGGCATCCTCGGTGGCGATCCCGCGATGGGCGACACCGACCGGCAGCGGTTCGGCGACGCGCTCCGCGCGTACTGGGAGAACATGCCCGTACGGGGTGGCCCGCCGCGCTTGGACGACGCGACCGGCCGCTTCCACCTGGCACTGCACCGGCAGGTGCGCTGGGGTGCGCACCTGGACCTTCTGCTGGTCGACGACCGGCAGTACCGGACCGCCGACTCCACCATCCTCGGTACCGCCCAACTGGACTGGCTGCTGCGCGCGGTCGCCGGCTCACACGCCACCTGGACGGCGGTGGGCTCCGGCGTTCCGGTCTCGTGGTTCCCGCAGTTCGCCGGCGCAGCGGACAAGTGGACCGGCTACGACTCCGACCGCAGCGCACTCACCGACGCCCTGGCGGCCCGGCTGGCGCAGCGGACGCATCGTCCGTTCAACCCGGTCGTACTCAGCGGAGACACCCATCGCGGCGTGGTGACCCACGTCCGCCGGCACCAGGACGCGGCGAGCGAACTCGTCGCCACCGAGTTCGTCGGGCCGCCCACGACGAGCAACAGTGCCGTCGACTTCGCCCGCGATGCCGATACCGGCGCGTTCCGGGTGCAGTACGCGTACCAGGCCGACGGCGTGTTGCAGGCCTGGCGCGGCTACCTCGACTGCGCGATCACCGCCACGTCCTGGACCACCGGGTACGTGCTGGGCAACGAGATGGACCGGCCCGACGGGACGGTACGCACCTTCGACCGTTGGCGTCTGGACGCGGGGGCACAGGTCGGCTCGGTGACCCGCCTCTGACCCTCCTCCAGATAATCGGCGGCGGTGTGCCCGTCGGCGCCGTACCGTGCCTGTTCGACGCTGCTCGACGCTACGGACAGGAGACGGACGGTGCCCGACGAGGTACAGGAACGGGCCGGGGTGCAGGTACTGATGTGCGACCCGGGCGGGCCGTCGATAGCCACCACCCAGGACGCGCTGGATCTGATCGGCGCGGCGTTCCTCGGTGCCGAGGTGGTCGTCGTACCGGTGGAGCGGCTGGACGAGGACTTCTTCTCGCTGGGCACCCGTTTCGCCGGCGAGATCATGCAGAAGTTCGTCAACTACCGGCTGCGGCTGGCCGTGGTCGGCGACATCTCCCGGCACCTCGCGGACAGTTCCGCGCTGCGCGCCCTGGTCCACGAATCGAACCGCAACGGCCAGGTGTGGTTCGTACCGGATCTCGACGGCCTCGACGCCCGGCTGCGCGGCACCGCCTGAGCAGCCCGCATCACCCCGGGTGACTGGCGCGGAGCAGGGACAATGCCGGTATGACCATCAGCCGCCGGGCGCTGGGCGCCGCTGCGGGCGCCGTCGCGCTCGGGTTCGTCACCGGGTGCAGCACGACCCCGCAGCAACGGTCGAGGGACCGCCTGAAATGGCTGGCGGGACTCGACGGTGTGGAGAAGGCCGGAGAGGTCCCCAACGGGGACGACCCGAACGACACACTGATCCTGCTCACCCTGGCCAAGGGGATCAGGGACCGGTCGGTGCTGGCTCTCGTCGGCACGGTGAAGCGGGATTTCGACTCGCACGGCCGGGACTACTACGACAGCATCGAGCTCGACATCGACGGCTTCCACGCGCGGTTCTTCCCGCACACGGTCGACCATCCGGACCGGGACGTGGCCCGGGCCCTGTGGCTGCGCCGCGACGGCCGGGCCACCTCGGCGGTGTACGGATCGTCCTCCGGACTGGTCGTCACCGCACCGCAGGCTGCCGTGGCTGCGGTGGCGCTCGGGTTCGACTCGGCCGGGGCGCACGAGGACGGGCGCCGTACGCACCGGGTCGAGTCCGCCGACCGTGCGATGGTCGTCGAATGGACCGACAGCCCTGGTCTCGATTTCCAACTGGATCGAAGCGTCGCGAAATACCTTGCCGACCTGCAGAAGCACCATCCCCACCTGGCCGGATGGTTCGACGGGGCGGAGGGTAAGGCAGGCATCTACTTCAGTCCCGCCGACATCGGCTTCGACGCCCTGCTCGCCACCCTGCCGAAGATCGTGGACGCCAAGCGCTTCAAGGAACTGGACCTCGGCTGGGGACCCGCCCGGGCATCGCACGATCTCTTCCCGACGGCGTTCACCGGCAGGATCCGGACCGTACTGGACCACCTGGTGAAGATCCGCGGCGTCACCGGCCTCCGGGTGGAGACGAAGCTCGGGAAAGCCACCATCGAGTCGGTGACCGTCCGCGACCGCGCCAGCTATCTCGCCGGGCTCGCCGCACTGCGCAAGCTCTGGGATTCCTACCTCTCGATCGAGCTCATCCGCAAACCTTCACGGTTCGTCGGGCAGGACGGCAACTGGGTCTTCGACGGTTCGATCTTCGACGGCGAACGGGAGCAGGCGATCCATGCGACCGTCGCCGACCTCAGCGGCGTGACCCGGGTCCAGGTGGGCCACGACGTGGCCAACCTGATCGTGGCCCCGGACATCAGCGATGCGCAGCTGGCCACGACGCTGAGCGCATTTGCCGCGCTGCCGGCGTCGTACCGGATCGACCTGTACGCCGCTCACGACGTACTGCGGGATCTGGTCACCGTCGGGCAGATCACGAAGCGCCGGTTCGTCGCCGCGACGGCCGGCCCGCGCCGCGCCGACCCGCACCTGATCGCCCGGATCAGGGCCGGCTGGCAGAAAGCCGTGGGGTAGCGTCCCGCCGGCCTTCCCGGGCGCCGGCGCGCTGAGCCGGGTTTGCCCCCGGTGCCGCGCGCACCGCAGAATGATCGGCGTGGCGACCGGCCCACCGGCCGGGCCGGCGGACCCGAGGAGACGTACCGGTGCGGACCTTCCCGCTGTCGGCGTTCCAGACCGACTACTGGAACCACGACCGTCGGCGCCCCGGTTCACCGGCGGTGATCCTGCGCTCCTTCGAGCTGACCGGCCCGCTCGACCGGGACGCGTTGCAGGCGGCGCTCGCGGCGAGCGTAGCGCGGCACGAGTCGCTGCGTACCCGCTGCGCGGTCGACTCCGGTGTCCCCTGCCAGGTCGTCGAGGACGCTGTGTCGACCGAACTGCGCTGGGCAGATCTGGGTTCGCTGGACCCGACACAACGCGCCGCGGAGATCGGCCGGTGGGAGCGGGCCGAGCGCCGTACCCCGTTCGAGCTGACGAAGGCTCCACTGTGGAGGGTTACGCTGCTGCGGTGTACCGAGCAGCAGCACGTACTGCTGGTCGCGGTGCATCACATCGTCGCCGACGGCTGGTCGATGTCGCTGCTGGCCGACGATCTGGCGGCCGGCGCGGGCAGCGACCGGACCACCAGCGACTACCGCGACGTCGTCGACGCCGAGCGCACCGCGCTGGACCGCGAGCTGGGCAGAGCCACGGAGTACTGGCGGTCCAGGTTGATACCGCTGCCCGCCCCGGTGCCGCTGCCGGTGCTGCGGCCCCGAGCCGAGGTCCGGGAGTACCGCGGCCGGCGGCGGGAGTTCCACTGGCCCGCACCGCTGCCGGACCGGGTGCGCGCGCTCGCCCGCGCCGAGCGGGTGAGCCCGTACATGGTGCTGCTGACCGCGTTCCTCGCCGCGTTGCGCTCGGTCGGCGGGACCGACGACATCGCGGTCGCCTCCCTGCTCGCCGGCCGGGACGGCCCCGGATCCGAGACGGTGATCGGGCTGCTGGCGCGGGTCACGGTGCTGCGACCGGAGATGTCCGACGATCCGACCGGATCCGAACTGCTGTCCCGGGTCCGCGGCGCGGTACTGGACGCACACGACCACGCCGCCGTGCCGCTGCGTACGGTCGTCGACCGGGTCGTGCGCGGGCCGGGCGCACCCACCGGCGGATCCGATCCCGCCGTACGGGAGGCGCTGGCCCGGCTGTTCGAGGTCTGGTTCAACCTGGTCCCGGAGGACACTGCAGAGCGTACGGTGGCCGGCGCGCTGATGCGCCCGCGCGCCACCGCGCCGGACACGGTGGTCAGGGACGAGCGGGACTGGGACGGCGAGAACCTCACGCTCACCGTCACCGCGTCGGGTGCCGACCTGGCCGGGCATCTGGACGTCAACGCCGCGCTGCTGACCGACGCCACGGCGCAGGCGTTGCTGGACGCCTTCCGCCGGGCGCTCGACCGGCTGATCGCGCATCCCGGCAGCACCCTGTCGAAGCTGTGACGGCGCGCGGCTAACGGCGTCGACGCCGGATCGGTGTGCCCGCCCCGGTGCCGCCCTGCCGGCGCAACTCGGCCACCGCCCCGGCCTGCGCCGCGACCGTCGGCGTGGTGAGCAGCAGGCTGCGCGGCAGCGCGACGCCCAGCGCCGTGGAGGCCAGTTCGGCGATCCGGAAGGCGGCAAGCGAGTGGCCGCCGACGGCGATGAAGTCGTGCTGCACGCCCAGGTCGTAGCGGCCGAGCACATCGCACCAGATGCGCAGCAGGGTCCGCTCGTCGTCGGTACGCGGCGCCACCGCGTCGCCGCCGCCCTCGACGCCGGCAGACAGGACGTCCCGCAGCTCCGCACGCAGTACCTTGCCCAGTTCGTTACGGGGCAACCGGTCCACCGGTACGAGTACCGCGGGCAGCTTGTAGTCGGCGAGCCGGCCGCGCAGCCAGTCCCGTATCTCGGCCGGGGCCAGCGGGCGGCGGGTGACGACGGCGGCGGCCACCATGGTGCCCAGGGTCGGATGCTCCAGGCCGGTCACGCCCGCCTCGACCACGGCCGGGTGCGCGGTGAGCGCGTCCTCCACCTCCAGGCACGACACGTTCGCCCCGCCGGTGACGATGAGGTCGCTGCGCCGGTCCACCAGGTACAGGTAGCCCTCGTCGTCCAGGTAACCCAGGTCCCCGGTCCGTACCCGGGTGCCGCTGAACACCCCGCCGGTGCCGTCCAGGTACGAGCGCTGCGGCACACCACCGGTCGACAGGGTGATCTCGCCGGTCTCCCCCGGCGGCAGCATCTCGCCGTCGGTGTCCACGACCTCGACGCCCTGACCGTCCAGCGGTCGACCGAGCGCACCGGGCCGCGCCGGGTCGTAGTCCATGGCGGTCATCGCCGGCCACGCCTCGGTGGAGGTGTAGCAGTTGGTCACGGTCGCGGCGCCGAACAGCCGGTCCACTGCGGCCAGCAGGGTCGGGGTGGTCGGCGCAGCGGTCAACGCGACACTGCGTACGCTGGCCAGCTCGGCTCCGGCGGCGGCGCCGGATTCCACCAGCCAGGACGCCATGGCCGGTACGAGCAGGGTGTGGTCGGCCCGGTGCCGCCCGACCAGTTCGACGTAGCGGCGTGGGTCGAACCCGGGCAGCAGTACCGCGGTGTGCGGCTCCTGCAACGGATGCAGCAGGGTGACCTGGCCGGCGTTGCAGGCCACCGATGTGGCGTGGACGAAGTACCGGCCCGGTTCGTGTGGTCGGCTGTCGCCCGGTGACCAGCCGGCCAGCAGGTTGCGGTGGCTGGCGGACACCAGCTTGGGGCTGCCGGTGGTGCCGGCGGTGTAGAGCAGTTGCGCCTCGTCGTCGGGGCCGACCAGCGGCGGTAGGTCACCGTCCTCGTCATCGGTGCCCAGTTCCGCCAGCGCCGCCGACCAGCCGGGCAGGTCGGCGGTCTGCACCCCGGTACCCGCCAGCGCTCCCACGCAGCCGGCCCGGCCGGTGGCGGCGGCGAGTTCCGGGGCGGTCAGCCGGGCCGACAGCGGGAGCGCCACCGCGCCGGCACGCAGGACCCCGAAGAACGCGACCGCGTAGTCGAGCCAGTCCCCGTTGCCGGCCACCAGCGCGACCCGTTCGCCGGCCGCCACCCCCCGGGTACGCAGCAGTCGCGCCACCGCGGTCGCCCTGCCGTGCCACGCGCCGAAGGTCAACTGCCCGACCCCGTCGAGGATCAGCGCGGTGCCCTCCGGCGCCTCGGCGGCCCGCTGCGCGAGCATGTGGGTCAGCAGTACGTCAGACACGACGCTCACCTTCCTCGCGGCCGGCCGGGGCCGGCCGTTCCGGTTCCGCACGGCCCGTCGGATCCGGTCGTTCCGGTTCCTCGGGCAGCGCGGTCTCCAGGTTCCACAGTGCGGGCCGGCGCCGGGCGATCAGGGTCAGGGCGACGATCGCCAGCCCGGACAGTACGTACATCAGCGCGGTGCCGCGCCCCGCGCCGGTGCCGAGGACCGCCCCGACCGTACCGGCCAGTGCACCGCCGGGCGCCATCAGCGGTTCGAACACCCGCTCGCCGAGCGGCCCGGCGGCGAGGTACGCCAGCGGCGCCGCGCCCAGCGACACCATCTGGACGAACGCGAACACCCGGCCCTGCAGCAACGGCGGTACCCGCAGCTGCACCATGGTGGCGTAGCAGCCCTGGAAGATCGCGGCGCTGAGCAGGTAGACGAACAGTGCGCCGCCGATCAGCGGGACCGAGGGCCGCAGACCGACCAGGGCGATCGCGGCTCCGCCGAGTACGGACGAGCCGAGTACCCCGGCCATCACCCGCTGCGGGCCACCCCACAGGCTGATCAGCAGCCCGCCGACGATGCTGCCGACGCCGGCCACCATCAGCAGCCCACCGATGGTGCCGACCGCGCGGAACGGCAGTACCAGCGGCGTGACCAGCAGGAACACCGGCGCGGTGAGTACGCTGAGGCCGGCGAAGTAGACCAGCAGGTCGCGCAGGCCGCGCCGCTCGCGTACGTAGCGGAACCCGCGCGCGATCTCCTCGCGCAGCGACTCGCGGCGCAGGCCCGGCAGGGTCGCCGGGAACCGTACCGCGACCAGGACCACGGTGACGGCGCCGAAGCTCACCGCGTCGATGGCCAGCACCCCGGTGATGTGGAACGTGTGCAGTACCGCGACGGCCAGCAGCGGGGCGATCACCTGCGCGAGCCCCATGGCGACCTGCACGATGCCGTTGAGCCGGAACGCGTACCGCTTGGGCGCCAGTTGCGGGATCGCGGACAGGTACGCGACCCGTTCGAACATCATCGCCAGTGACACCAGCGACAGCAGCAGGTAGATGGCGGCAAGGTGCAGGTCTCCGCGCCAGGCGAGCAGTGCGAGCGCTCCCTGGCCGAGCCCGGCGACGGTGTTGGCCAGGGCCATCACCCGGCGCCGGCTGCTGCGGTCGACGACCGCACCGACCAGCGGGGTGAGCAGCACACCGGGCAGCGTGGCGAACATCTCGACCAGCGCGAACTCGGTCAGCGAGCCGGTGGTCAGGTACACCCACAGGCCGAGCGCGAACCCGGTGAGGCCGGAGCCGATCTGGGAGACCAGCTCGCCCGCCGTCACCGCGGTGAACCGCCGCAGGCTGGCCAGCCGGGACGGCTCGCCGAGCGCGGTAGCTGATTCGTCCACTGTGGACGGGTTCGGATCCGGTACCGGCCCGCCGTCATGCCCGGTCGGTGCGGCGCGGTCGGCGGTGACGATCCCGGCCAGCTCGCTGGCCTGGCCCCGGACGAAGAAGTGGTCGGCGCCGGGCAGCACCACCAGCCCGACCCGTTCACTGAAGTGCAGCCACTCCCGGTACCGCTCCTGGTAGAGGTCGGTGGTCGGGTCACGGTCCACGACGACCGAGATGACCGGGGCCCGCAGCCGGTGGCTGGCGCCCTGACCGGTGTACTCGCCGGCGAAGAACTCCTCCGCCTGCCGTGAGTCGTGCCGCAGCGCGCGGGCCAGCAGATGCATCTGGTCATCCGGCAGCGGCCCGGTCAACCCGCCCAGCGAACGGACGAAGTTGTAGTACGAGCGGTCGCCGGTCAGCCGACCGGTGGGCAGCAGCCGGCCGAGGGCCCGGAACAGCCGGCCGGGCAGCTTCGCCGACGGGAAGGCGCCACCCACGTACACGGCCCGTACCTGCCGGCCGCGCCGTTCCAGTTCCTGCGCGAGCGCCACGGCGGTGGCGCTGCCGCCGAGGCAGTGCCCGTACACGATCAGCGGACCGTCGACGGTGTCGGCGATCTCGTCGGCGCAGCGGCGTACCACCTCGGGCAGTGCGCACAGCTGCTCGTCCGGCCGGCCGGGGTCGTGGCCGGGCAGCGCCACCGCGTACAGCGCATGCCCGGTGTCCAGCGCGTCGGCCAGCGGCTTGAACCCCGCGGCGCTGCCCCCGCCGTACGGCACGCAGATCAGGCTGGCCTGCACCGTGCCCCGCGGTGGTGTCATCCGGTGCAGCAGGGCATCGGAGCGGGTGCCGGTGCCGTCCGCGAGCGCCGCGAGTCCGGCGATGGTCGGATGGGTGAACAGGTCCATCACACCCAGCGCCACGCCACCGGGCGGCAGTTCCCGGGTGGCGCGGGCGATCACCCGCATGGCCAGCAGCGAATGCCCGCCCAGGTCGAAGAAGTCGTCGTCGGCGCCGACGTCGGGCACGTCGAGCACCTGCTGCCAGATCCCGGCGAGGATCTGCTCGGTGGCGCCGGACGGTGCGCGCCGGGCCGGGCGGGCGGCGCGGGTCGGCTCGGGCAGTGCCGTACGGTCCAGCTTGCCGCTGGGGGTGAGCGGCAGTCCGGCCAGCTCGACGAAGACGTTGGGCACCATGTACTCCGGCAGCGTCTCCGCCAGGAACTCCCGTAGTTGCGCGTTCTCCGGCATGGTGTCGCGGGGCACCAGATAGCCGACCAGCCGGCCGGACCCGGCGGCGTCGGGCCGTACGGCCACCGCCGCGGCACGCACCCCGGGGTGCTCGACCAGCCGCGTCTCCACCTCACCGAGTTCGATCCGGAACCCGCGCAGCTTGACCTGGTCGTCGGCCCGGCCGAGGAACTCCACGGCGCCGTCGGTACGGTGGCGGGCCACATCACCGGTGCGGTACAGGCGCGCGCCGGGAGCGCCGTACGGGTCGGGTACGAACCGGTCCGCGGTCAGCGCCGGCCGACCCAGGTAGCCGCGGGCGAGGCCGACTCCACCGAGGTACACCTCGCCGGCGGCGCCCACCGGCACGGGCCGCTGCCAGCGGTCCAGCACCCGTACCTGGATGCCGTCGATGGGCCGGCCGATCGGCACGCCGGTGGTGTCGGCCTCCGGCCGGTAGTGCCACGCGGTGACGTCCACGGCTGCCTCGGTCGGGCCGTACAGGTTGTGCAGGTCGACATCCAGCGCCTGCACCGCCTGCCGGGCCAGCGGTGCCGGCAGTTCCTCGCCGCTGCACAGCACCTGCCGCAGGTCGGGGCAGTCGGGCCGGTCCGGCTGGTCGAGGAAGGCGCGCAGCATGGACGGTACGAAGTGCATCGTGGTGACGCGTTCGCGCGCGACGAGGTCGGCGAGGTAGGCGGGGTCGCGGTGCCCGTCGGGCCGGGCCAGCACCAGCCGCGCCCCGCTGATCAGCGGCCAGAAGAACTCCCAGACCGACACGTCGAAGCTGGACGGGGTCTTCTGCAGCACCACGTCGTCGGCGGTCAGCCGGTAGGTCTGCTGCATCCACAGCAGACGGTTGCCGATCCCGCGATGGGTGTTTGCCACGCCCTTGGGCGTACCGGTCGAGCCGGACGTGTAGATCACGTACGCCAGGTTGTCGGCGCCCACGACCGGCAGCGGGTCGATCGCGTGCGGACCGGTGTGCTCCGACAACGGCACGACCCGTACGCCGTCACCGGCCACCTCCTCGGCGAGCGACCGCCGGCCCGCATCGCACAGCAGCAGCCCGGTACCGCTGTCGGCGAGCATGTACGCCAGCCGCCTGCTCGGATAGCCCGGATCCAGCGGCAGGTACGCGCCGCCGGCCCGCAGGACGGCCAGCAGCGCGACGACCAGTTCGATGCTGCGGTCGACGCACACCGCGACGACCCGGTCCGGGCCGACACCGAGTGCCCGCAGCCGGTACGCCAGCGTCCCGGCCCGCTCGTCGAGCTCGGCGTAGCTGAGGGTCTGCGAGCCGAACGTCACCGCGGGCGCGTCGGGGGTGCGGCGTGCCTGCCGTGCCACCAGTTCGGCCAGCGGCGGCGCCGGGTGCGCGGGGCCGGCAACGCCGGACAGCACGTGCCGTTCGTCGTCGGTGAGTACCGGGGTGTCGCCGATCGGCAGGTCCGGCCGCTCGGCCAGCGAGGTGAGCGCGGTGAGCAACTGGTCGACCAGCCACCGGGCGCGCTGTCCGTCCCAGCGGTCCGGCCGGTACGACAGCCGTACGAGCAGTTGCTCGCCGACCGTCACCGCGACGGTGAGCGGGTAGCTGGTCCGCTCGGACGTGGCGACCTGCTCGACTCTCAGCTCGCCGTCCGGGCCGCCGCCGGCCGGCGCCGGGTAGTTCTCCACCACCAGAATGCTGTCGAACAGCCGTCGCCCGGGGGCGAGTCCGACGAGGCGCTGCACCTCGGCCAGCGAGCTGTACTCGACGTCGCGCAGCTCGGTCAGCTCGTCCTGGGTACGGTGCAGCACGGCGCGCGCGGGCCGGTCGTGGGGCAGGGTGAGGCGTACCGGCAGGGTGTTGATGAACAACCCGAGCATCGACTCGACGCCGTCCAGTTCCGCTGGGCGGCCGGAGACCGTACTGCCGAACACCACGTCGTCGCTGCCGGCGTGCCGGCCCAGCACCACCGCCCACGCGGTGTGCAGCAGGGTGCTCATGGTCAGGTGCTCGCGGCGGGCGGACGCGACCAGCCGCGCGGTGTCCGCGGCCGGCAGGGTGACCACCAGATCGACCGGGTCCGGCGCACCGGCGTCCGAAGGCGGGTCGTCGGAGATGGTGGTGGGCCGGGTGAACCCGGCGAGGCGGCGCTGCCAGTACGCCCGCGCGGCGTCCTGGTCCTGCGCCGCGAGCCAGGTCAGGTAGTCGGCGAACGGACGTACCGGCTCGATCGCCGACGGTTGGTCCGCGGCGGCCCGCCGGTAGGCGGTGAGGAACGTGTCCAGCAGCCGGGTGCTGCTCCAGCCGTCCAGGATGATGTGGTGGTTGGTGACCACCATCGTGTGGCGCTGCGCAGAATGCCGGAGCAGCGCGACCCGCAGCAACGGCCCGGCGGCCAGGTCGAACCCGGCGTGTCGGTCGGCGGCCAGCCAGTCGTCCCACCGCTGCCCCGCGTCGATCTCTGTGACCGGGATGTCCCGGTGCGGATGCACGAGCTGTACGGGTTCGTCGACATCACGCCAGCGCACCGTGCTGCGCAGCACCTCGTACCGGTCGGCGAGTTCCTGCCACACCCGGCGTACCAGATCGGTACGCAGCGGCCCGGTCAGCCGCAGCTGGACCTGCACGACATATTCGCCGCCGATGTTCTGGTCGCCGGCCAGCGCGTGGAACAGCAGTCCCTGCTGCAACGGCGACAGCGGCGCGTCATGCCCCAGCACGTCGTCCGGCCCGGCAGCATCGACCGGTCCGACGGATCCGGTGGCGTAGTCGGCGACCAGCGCGGCCCAGTCGTCGGCCAGCCGTCGTACGGACTCCGCCGGATCGCGCTGCGGAGAGAAGCCGAACGTCATCCGCAGCCGTCCGTCGAAGACCCCGCCGTTGATCTCGATGCGGTGCTCGCGGTCCCCGTCGAGCGCGGTGTCCGGCCCACTGTCGTACGTGGACGGTCCGAACATCGGTCCGTCAGGTCCGGAACCGCCGTCCGCTCCGGCGGGATCGAAGCGGCCCAGATAGTTGAGGCTGACCGGCGGTACCGGCAGATCGGCCAGCTCACCGCGCAGGTAGCGCAGCACGCCGAAGCCGATGCCGCCGCGCGGCACCCGACGCAGTACGTCGCGGACCCCGCGCAGGGTCGCTGCCGGGTCCGCAGGATCCGGGCAGGCCAGCCGCACCGGATACAGCGCGGTGAACCAGCCGACCGTACGGTCCAGTTCCACGCCGCCGGCCAGTTCGTCGCGGCCGTGCCCCTCCAGGTCGACGGCCAGCTCCGGTTCCCCGCTCCACCGCCGCCACGCGGTCGCCAACGCGGCGAGCAGGACGTCGGTGGTACGGCTGCCGGGCACCCGGGACGCACCGGTCAGCAGCGCACGGGTGTGCTCCTCGTCGAGTTCCACGCTGATGCTGCGGCCGGTGCCCCAGGTACCGTTCGATGCGCCGGATGCTGCGCCGGCGGTCTGGCCGGACCAGAAGTCCCGTTCGCGCCGCAGTTCGTCGGAGTCGGCGTAGCGGGACAGCAGGTCGGCCTGGTCGCGGATCGAACCGGTCGGCGCGGGTGGAGCCGGGGGCTGCCCGGCGGACAGCCGACGGTACCCGTCCGCCAGGTCCTCCAGCAGGATGTGCCAGCTCACCGCGTCGACCGCCAGGTGGTGGGCGACCAGCAGCAGCTGGCGGGGTGCCGCATCGTCCACAGTGAACAGTCCGGCGCGTAGCAGCGGCGGCTGCTCCAGCGTGAAGTTGCCCTTGAGCGCGACACATTCCGCGGTCAGGGCGGCGGCCCGCTGTTCGGCCGGCAGTACGGACAGGTCGACCTGCCGGCAGTCGAGCGGGGCGTACTCCCCCGGCGCGGCGACATGCTGGGTCCAGCCGTCCTCGCCCGGCCGGAATCCGGCCCGCAGCGCCGGATGCCGCTCGACCAGGTCGCGTACGGCGCTCGCCAGCAGCTCCGGTTCGATCCCGGCGGGCACGCTGACCAGTACGGACTGGGTGAAGTAGGTCCGGTTCCCCCACGGCCGGGAGAAGAACCACCGCTGCATCGGCAGCAGCGCAACGGATCCGGACACCGGACCGGAGTCGGCACGCCTCGGCGCGGTGGTCCCGGCCGCAGCCAGCTCCGCGATGGTCTGGTGCCGGAACATCTGCCGGGGCGTGATCGGTACGCCGCGGGCGCGGGCCCGCGCGACCACCTGGATGCTGATGATCGAGTCGCCGCCGAGTTCGAAGAAGTTGTCCTCGGCGCCGACCGAATCCAGCCGCAGCACCTCGCACCAGACCTCGGCGAGGGCCTGTTCGCGTTCGCCGCGCGGCGGCCGGGAACGTCGGGTGCTCTCCGGTCGGGGCAGCGCCCGCCGGTCCGGCTTGCCGGCCGCTGTGCGCGGCAACGAGGGCAGCACCACCAGTTCGGCGGGCAGCATGTACTCGGGCAGCCGCTCGGCCAGCCCGGCACGTACCGCGTCGGTGTCCAGGGCGTGGCCCGCCGCAGCACCGTCTGCGGCGACCAGGTAGCCGACCAGCCGTCGGGCCGGCTCGTCGAACACGGTCACCGCCGCGTCGGCCACCCCGGGCTGTTGCCGCAGCGCCGCCTCCACCTCGGCCAGCTCGACCCGGAACCCGCGCACCTTCACCTGGTGGTCCAGCCGGCCCAGGAACTCCAACTGTCCGTCGGCACGCCAGCGCACCCGGTCGCCGGTGCGGTACAGCCGCTGCCCGGCGGCACCGGCGAACGGGTCCGGTACGAACCGGTCCGCGGTCAGCCCGGGACGGCCGAGGTAACCGCGGGCGACACCGGTACCCCCCAGGTACAGCTCGCCGCACAGCCCGACGCCGACCGGGCGCAGCGCGGAATCCAGCACGTGGACCCGTACGCCGCCGACCGGCCGGCCGATCGGCGGGGTGCCGGTCGCGTCGGACGGCTCGGCGGTCAGGTCCGCTGCGGTGGCCACCACGGTCGCCTCGGTCGGGCCGTACGTGTTGAGCAACCGGGCGGGTACGTGCGCGCGCCAGGCGCGTACCGCATCGGCGTCGGCCTGGTCCGCGCCGATGAGTACCAGCCGCACCGCGTCCGGTATCCGCAGCTGCCCGGTGTCGACGAGCCGGGCGAGTTCGTGCCAGTACGGGGTCGGCAGGTCCAGCACCGTCAGTTGCTGCCCGACCGGGGTGGCGAGCAGTTCGGGCAGGTAGTCGCTGCGCGGGTCGGTCAGGACGAGCTGCCCGCCGGAGACCAGGCACGGATAGATCTCCTCGACATGCGTGTCGAAGGAGACGGAGGCGAACTGCAGTACCCGGTCGGTGGGGGTCAGCCCGTACTCGTCGACCATCCAGCTCACCCGGGCGGCGAGGCCGGCATGCTCGACCAGTACCGCCTTGGGTGTGCCGGTGGAGCCGGAGGTGTAGATGAGGTACGCGAGGTCACCCGGTGTCGGCGGGTCCGGTGGCGTGCCCGGCGCGTCGAGCACCTCGGCCATCGTCGCGGTACGCACGCCGTCCGGCAGCCGCGCCGCACCGGGCACGGTGAGTACCACGGTGGCCGCGCTGTCGGCGAGCATGAACGCCAGCCGGGCCGGCGGATGGTCCGGGTCCAGCGGCAGGTACGCCGCACCGCTGCGCAGCACCCCGAGCAGCGCGGCGAGCAGCGGTACCCCGCGCGGCAGGCACACGCCGACCACCTGGCCGGGTGCTACTCCCGCGTCGTGCAGCCAGCCCGCCACCCGCTCGACCATCGCGGCCAGTTCCCGGTAGCTGGTCGACCGGCCGCCGTGGTGGACCGCGACGGCGTCGGGTTGCCCGGCCACCCGCGCGGCGAACAGGTCGACGACGGTCCCGGTCGCCGGCACCGGTACGCCCACCGCGCAGGAGTCCAGCAGTTCCCGGTCGGCGCCGGTACACGGGCTCAGCCGCGACACCGGCCGGTCCGGGTCGTCGACGACCTGCCCGAGCAGGTCGGTGAACAGCGCGGACATCCGTTCGACGGTGTCCGGGTCGAACAGGTCCCGGTTGTAGATGATGTGCCCGAGGATGCCGTCGGCGTCCGGGTAGCAGTTGAGCGCCAGGTCGACCAGGTTGACCGTGGTGTCGGGTGCGTCGAACGACACCCGCAGCCCGGCCATCTCCGGTTCGGCGGCGGGTACGTCCTGCCAGGCGAACATCACGTCGAACAGCGCGTTGCGGCTCAGGTCGCGCCGGTAGTCCAGCTCGGCGGTGACCCACTGCAGCGGTACGTCGAGGTTGCGGTAGCCGTGCGCGGCGCGCTGCCGGGTACGGCCCAGCAGTTCACGGAACGTCGGGTCGCCGGACAGGTCGCCGCGTAGTACGAGGGTGTTGACGAAGTAGCCGACCAGCCCGGTCAGCTCGGGCCGGTCCCGGCCGGCGACCGGTACGCCGACGGCCAGATCGTCCTGCCCGCTGTACGCGGCGAGCAGCAGTTGGAACACGCTGACCAGCGCCATGAACGGGGTGGCTCCCGCGGTACGGGCCAGTTCCAGCATCCGTTCGCTCAGCGGCGCCGGGATCCGGAACCAGTGCCGGTCCCCGTTGAACGTCTGCTCCGGCGGCCGGGGCCGGTCGGTGGGCAGTTCCAGTGGTTCCAGCCCGGCCAGTTCATCGCGCCAGTGCGCCAGTTGTGCGTCCAGCGCGGCGCCGCTGACAGTTTCGCGCTGCCACAGCGCGTAGTCCGGGTACTGGATGTCCAGTTCGGCCAGCGGGGAGTCCGCACGGTCGCGGTAGGCGGAGTACAGCGCGCCCAGTTCGGTGGTGAGCACCCCGAACGACCAGCCGTCGGTGACCATGTGGTGCAGCACGATCAGCAGCAGATGCTCGTCGTCGCCGAGCCGGTACAGCCGCCACCGGTGCAGCGGACCGGCGACCAGGTCGAACGGTGCCCGTACGGCGTCGCGTACGACGTGTTCGCGGTGCCCGTCGGCCAGTTCCCGTACCGGGAGTTCGACCGGTGCCGGTTCGGCGACGTGTTGGTAGGGCCGGCCGTCGTGGACGCCGAAGGTGGTACGCAGGCTCTCGTGCCGGGCGACGATCGTGTCCACCGCGCGCTGCAACGCCGCGACGTCCAGCGGTCCGGTCAGCCGCAGCCCCATCGGCTGGTGGTAGGCGGTGCTGTCGGGTTGCAGCTGGTGGAAGAACCAGAGCCGTTCCTGCGCGAACGACAGCGGTAGCGGGCCGTCGTCGGTCGCGCCGGGCTCGCCGGAGGCGGCCGGCACGGTCTGGTCGGTCGTCTGGGTCATCGGGTACGCACCTCGTCCACGGCTGCGGCCAGTGCCGCCACCGTCGGTCGTTCGAACACCAGCCGCATCGGCAGTTCCACGCCGAAACGTTCGCGTAGCCGGCTGAGCGTACGGGTGGCCAGCAGCGAATGCCCGCCGAGGTCGAAGAAGTCGTCGTGGGCGCCGACCCGTTCCAGCCCGAACAGTTCCGCCCAGGTGCTCGCGACGGCGTCCTCCACCACGGTGCGTGGCGCCACGTAGCCGGCGTCGGCGCCGTGGCCGGGTGCCGGCAGGGCGTGCCGGTCCAGTTTCCCGCTGGGGGTGCGGGGCAGCTCGTCGAGCCAGACCAGCGCGGCGGGCACCATCGCCTCGGGCAGCCGGGTACGCAGCCACCGGTCCAGCTCGTCCGGGTCGGGACGCCCGTCCGGTGCGGCCACCAGGTAGCCGACGAGTTGCTGTTCGTCCCGCTCGGTCGGCGCGGCCACCACGGCGGCGCGCCGGATGCCGGGGTGGGTGTGCAGTACGGTCTCGATCTCCGCCGGTTCGATGCGCCGGCCCCGGATCTTGACCTGGTGGTCGATCCGACCGCGGTACTCCAGCGTGCCGTCTCGCCGGTAGCGGCCGAGATCGCCGGTGCGGTACAACCGTCCGCCGGTGCCGGTCGGGTCGGCGACGAACCGTTCCGCGGTCAGGCCCGGCCGGTTCAGGTAACCGCGGGCCAGCGGTACGCCACCGAGATGGATCTCCCCGGTCACCCCGACCGGCACGGGTTGCAGGTCGCGGCCGAGTACCCGTACGTCGGCGTTGGCGATCGGGCGGCCGATCGGCACCGGGTCGCTACCCCGTGGGCACGCTGCGGCGGTCACGTCGATGGCGGCCTCGGTCGGGCCGTACAGGTTCTCCAACCGGCAGTCCAGCCTGGTGTGGAAGCGTTCCACCAGGTCGGGCGGCAGTGTCTCGCCACTGCACACGACCAGACGCAGCGCCGTGCAGCTCGACACGTCCGGCTCGTCGAGCAGCGCCCGCAGGGCCGGCGGTACGAAATGCGTGACGGTGACGGCCCCGTCGCGCAGCAGCCGTACGAGCTGCGCACTGTCGCGGTGCGCGGCGGGCGGTGCGACCACCAGCGTGGCGCCGGTGACCAGCGGCCAGAAGATCTCCCAGCCGGACACGTCGAAACCGATCGCGGTCTTGTGCAGTACCCGGTCCCCGGCGGTCAGTCGGTACGCCTGCTGCATCCACAGTAGACGGTTGCGTAGCGCCGCGTGGGAGACCATGGCGGCCTTCGGGGTACCCGTCGAGCCGGAGGTGTAGAGCGCGTAGGCGAGCTGGCCGGCGGCCACCGCCGCGCGCGGTGGCGTTGCGTCGGAACAGTCTCCGTCGACCCCTACGACGGTGCCGGTGAACCCTGCGGGCCTGTCGCCCGGCCGGGCCAGCAGGAACTGCGCGTCGCTGTCGGCGGCCATGAAGTCGCGGCGCGCGGCCGGATCGTCCGGGTCGAGCGGTATATAGCAGCCGCCGGCCTTCAGCACCCCGAGCAGCGCGGCGACCAGCTGCGCCGAGCGCGGTACGCAGACCAGTACCGGCTGCTCGGCCCGTACGCCGGCCCGCCGCAACGACCCGGCGATGGCGTCCGCCTGCCGGTCCAGCTCGGCGTAGCTGACCTCGCGGCCGTCGGCGCGGACCGCGACACGCTCAGGAGTGCGGGACGCCTGCTGCTCGAACAGTCCGTGCACGGTGTCCGCGCCGGCGAAGTTCACCTCGGGCCCGGTACCCAGGGCGGTCAGCTGCGCGCGTTCCGGCCCGCCGAGCAGGCTCAGCGACCGCAACGGACGGCCGGGTGCCTCGGCGATCAGGTCGATGGCGCGGTACCAGTGGTCGAGCATGGCGCTGACGGACTCGGCGGACAGACGCGCGGGGTCGTAGCTCACCCAGCCGTCCAGCTCAGCGCCCCGGTCCAGCAGTTGGAGTTCCAGCTCCGGCCCGGCCGGCGGCAACGGCACGACCGCCTGGTACCCGATCGCCCCGTACGGCGTGGAGAACTGTTGCGGTGCAACGGTTGTCCGGTAGCCGAACACCACCGACGGCCGCCACGGCGGCATACCGGAACGCCGTCGCAGTTCCGCTACGGGGAAGCCGCGCAGTGCGACGGCGCCGCGGATGCGGTGGCGTACCGCGTCGAGGAACGTGCCGAAGGTGTCGCCCGGGGCGGGGGTGAGTTGCAGCGCAGCCTCATTGACGAAGGGGCCGACCGTACCGGTGGACTCCGCGGTGCGGGTGCCCATCGGTACGGCGATGGCCGGCACGTCGAGCCCGGCCGGGGCGGCGTAGCTGGCCAGGGTCGCGGCGAAGGTGGCGAGCAGGGTCGCGTGCCGTCGGGCGCCGTGGGCACCGGCGAGCGCAGTGAGCCGGGCGTGGCGCCGGGTGCCGAACTCCACCCGCAGTGGGGCGCAGGTGGCATCGGGCGGGCTGTACAGCACGTCGGTCAGCGCGGTTCCGTGCCAGGCCAGGGCCTCCCGCCAGCCGTCCGCAGGTTCGACCGCCAGCGCGGCGCGTTCCCGGTCGATGTGCCGCTGGTACGGCCGCCCGTCGGCCCCGGCGCCGGGCTCACCGCGGCGGCGCGCGGTGTCCGGGTGCGCGCCACCCAGCCGTGCGTCCGGGTGCGCGCCATCCAGCCGTGCGTTCCGGGTGCGCGCCACCAGCCGTGCGTCCGGTGCGCGCCGCGGCGGCGCGCGATGTAGCAGTCGACCCAGTCGCGGGCGACGATGTCGCGGGAGGTGCCATCGAAGACCAGGTGATGGAACACGGCGAGCAGCGTGGTGCCGGTCTCCTCGTCGAGGGTGCCGAACCGGAACAGTGGACCGCCGGCCAGATCGAACGGGGCACCCAGGTGCACGGCGATCTCGTCAGCCGTACCGAGCCGCAGCACATCGGGGCGGCGTTGCGCGGCATCGCAACCATGGCGGACCGGACAGCCGTCGTGCGCCGGGAACCGGGACAGCAGTTCCGGGTGGGCGTCCAGTACGTCGTGGCAGGCCGCGACCATCGCCGCCCGGTCAGCAGCGCCGGATACACGCAGTGACAGCGCCAGGTGCGCACCGGGTGCGTCGAGACGCGCGGCGTACCAAAGATCCTGCTGAACCTCCGAGCAGCCGTCCGGTGGCGATGCCGACAGGTCACGGTGGGTCCGGGCGGCCTGCGTCATGCTGCGCGATGCTAGCCAGCAGCTCAGGCCACAGACACCCCCGTTACATCCCTGCGACGCACATCGTCACCTCCCTACCGGTACGTGGCGATCCGGTGGCGCTGCGGTCGCGCCCCCAAGCACGAGCAGACCGTTCACATCGACCTGCGGCCGCAGTACGGCGTGTCCGCACACCTAGCGGCCGACCCACCGCACCGCCACCGCGGCCACCGCCGCCGCTCCCGCCGCCGCCGCTGCCGCCGCTGCCGCTGCTGCCGCTGTGCATTTTCCCCGAATGCGCCGTTATGCCCGAGTTTCGAAAACGTACTTTAAGGAAAAATGCACCTTCGACGCGCACTGAGGGGGTATTTTCCCCGAATACACCTTTCAGAAAAGGCGACTTAACAACTATTCGGGGAAAATGCCCATGCTGGCCCGGATGTCAGGAACCTGGACGTCAGGAATCCGGATCTCCCGGGCCATGTCAGTTCTCCTCCAACCGGTTCTGCTCGTTGCGGCTTCGGTACAGGTCACGCAGCAGGCACACCTCGGACAGGTGGTGGATCAGTTCGCGGTTGATGTGCAACACCAGCGCGGCCATCGGCACCTCGGCGTACGGGCCCTCCGCCTCGCCGCACGCCCGGGCCAGGCCCGCTTCGCCGAGGGACTCCACGCCCTTCACCCAGGTGGCGTACTCGGTGTCGAGCTGCGCCAGCGCCGCCGCGGCGGTCGGGGCGTACTCGAACGACTGGTAGTCGGTGGGGGTACGGCCGAAGTGCGCGGCGTTGCGCATGGCGAGTACTCCGACGATCACGTGCCCGAGCCGCCAGGCGATCGTGGTGAACGGTGCCGGATCGGGCTCAGGCAGGGCGAAGTCGACGGTCATCGCGCCGGACCCGCCCAGTACGGGTGCGGTGCCGCTGCCGCGCGGGCGTACGTTCCAGCAGTTGGGCGCCGGCTCCCAGAAGTACTCGTCATCGGTGAGCCCGTCGAGGCGGTCGCGCAGCTGGTTGGTCCAGTGCCAGGTGAGCTGCTCGCGCAGCAGGGGGTTCCATTCGGTCATGTCCCGCAGCCTTCCATCAATAGCGGACAGGTTCGGTCCGCGATAGGTGCGACGATGAACGGGTGAGCGTCGAGACAACGACCGGCCGGGTGCTGCGGTTGCTGGCGCTGCTGCAGCGCCGACCGTCGTGGACGGCCACCGAACTGGCCGCTGAGCTGCAGGTCACCGACCGCTCGGTGCGTCGGGACGTGGAACGGCTGCGTGCCCTCGGCTACCCCGTACGAGCGACGGCGGGCGTCGGCGGTGGGTACCAGCTCGGTGCGGGCACCCGGCTACCGCCGCTGCTGTTCGACGACGACGAGGCGGTCGCCACCGCGGTGTCGCTACGGCTGGCCTCGGGAGGCACGGTCGCCGGAACAGCCGAGGCGGCGCTGCGCGCGCTGACCAAACTCGACCAGGTGATGCCGCCCCGGCTCCGCGCCGAGCTACGGGCCGTGTACGGCGCCACCGAGACTCTCGTCGGGCCCGGCGTCGAGATCGACGCGGAGCTGCTGGTGACTCTCGCACGGGCCTGCCGCGACGCGGTACGGGTACGGTTCCGCTACGCCGGCCGCAGCGGCGGCGCGGAGCGCGAACGTAGCGTCGAGCCGGTACGGATGGTCGCCACCCGGCACCGCTGGTACCTGATGGCCTGGGACGTCGACCGCGACGACTGGCGCACCTTCCGACTGGACCGGATGCACGAGGTGGTGGCGAGCACCTGGCGGTTCCGCCCGAGGGAGCACCCGGACCCGGTCGACTACGTACAGCGCTCCACGGCCGAGGCGCCGTACCGGTACCTGGCCCGGGTTCGCCTGCACGCCCGGCCCGAACAGGTACGCGAACTGGTGCCGCCGCAGGTGGCGCGGATCGAGGACGACCGGGACGGCTGGTGCGTACTCATCGCAGGTGGCGACGACCTGGACTGGCTGGCCGTACGCGTGGCGCTGCTGGGCTTCGAGACACAGGTGCTGGAACCGCCGGAGCTACGCGACGCCGCCGCCCGGCTCGCCCGCCGCCTCGCCACGATCGCCGAGCGCTGACCACTCGCGAAACCCGGATGTCACCCCCGTGCGGCGCGACTAACCTGCGCAGATGAGCGCCGCACCGTCCGCCACCGTACGACTGGACTTCCAGACCGACCCGGCCGCGTTCCTCGCTACCACCGGCACGTACCTGGCCGAGCAGCCGGTACTCAACACCGTGGTCACCACCCTCGCCGACCGGGCGGTGGAGCAACAGGCCCAGGGGCAGCCCGTGCCGGAGCGGGACTGGTGGCTGACCGTACTGGACCCCTCCGGTGCGGTGGTCGGCGCCGGGATGCGCACCGCGCCGTTCGCACCGTATCCGCCGTACCTGCTGGCGATGCCCGACGAGGCGGCAGTGACCCTGGCACGTGCGGTGTACGAGCGCGGTGAGGAGATCCGCAGCGTCAACGGTGCGCTACCGACCATCGCGGTGTTCGCCGAGGCGCTGGCCGGGCTCACCGGCGGGCGGGTCGAGGTGTCGATGCGTACCCGCCTGTACGAGCTCGGCGAGCTGACACCACGGCCGGGCGTACCGGGTCGGCTGGTGACCGCCACCGAGGACGATCTGGATCTGGTCGCCGCCTGGTCCGCACTTTTCGCCGACGACACCGACGAGCAGGCGGGCCGACCACCCGGCGCCCATGCGCATGAGCTGCCCGACCGTGGGGCGCTGCTGCACAAGATCCGCAAGGGCTGTTTCTGGTTCTGGTTCGACGGCACGGGCACCAAGGTGCACATGGTCGGCGCGAATCCGCCCGCGTACGGGGTGTCGCGGGTCGGCCCGGTGTACACGCCTCCCGCCGAGCGGGGCCGGGGCTGGGCCAGCGCCGCGGTGGCCGAGGTGTCCCGGTTGATCCTCGCGGGTGGTTCGCGGGCATGCCTGGTCACCGACCAGGCGAACCCGACATCCAACCGGATCTACACCGCGCTGGGCTACCGGCCGGTGGCGGACATGGCCAACCTGGTGCTCTAACTGCGCGACTCCGGGTGTGGCGGGCTCCGGGTGTGGCGCGCCACATCCGATAGTCGTCACGCTGGGCCGGGCTGTCCCGTCCATCAGGTGTCCGCACACAACATCGATCGGGAGTACATCGTGGAAGCACGCCTGAGCATTTACGACAGCAGCCCGGCCGCAACCAGGTTCATCAAGCACCTCATCGCCGCGAACAAGGTGCTGCACGACTCGACAGTGCCGGTCACGACGCAGGGACTGGTGAAGATCCGCGCCAGCCAGATCAACGGTTGCGGTTTCTGCAACGACATGCACGTCAAGGACGCCCTGCACGACGGCGAGGACCCACAGCGTCTGCACCTGGTCGCGACCTGGCGGGAGGCCACGGTGTTCACCGAGGCCGAGCGGGCCGCCCTGGAGCTCACCGAGGAGGGCACGCGGCTGGCGGACGCGGCCGGTGGTGTGAGCGACGAGGTCTGGGCGAACGCGGCCAAGCACTACGACGACGACCAGCTCGCCGTGCTGGTGTCCGCCATCGCCCTGATCAACGCCTTCAACCGGCTCAACGTCATGATCCGTCAGCCGGCCGGCAACTACCAGCCCGGCCAGTTCGACTGACACCCATCGGGGCCACAGCGTGGCCCCGGCACGGTCGCCGGCGGGCCCTGGTCGGGGTCCGCTGGTTTCGTTGTCAGCCGCAGTGCGACCAGCCGCTGGTCCAGGACAGCAGGTTGTAGGTTTCGCCGCTGACGTGGTACGTCGCGTCGCCGCCCCACTCGATGCAGGTGCCGGGTGCGGAACGACGCACCGGGCCGGCGTAGTCGTCGTAGTAGGACTCGTCGGAGGTCTTGCTGGAGCCTTCCGGCTGCAGCCAGGAACCCGTGATTGTGCCGGTGCCGACGAGCTCGTTCTTCAACGTGACCACGCAGTCGCTGGATCCGTTGTAGGACAGGTAGATCACGGCGGCGGTGTAGCCGTTGTGGGTGAGCGCGTGCGAATCGACGTTGTAGTAGCCGCTGCCGCACAGCGCACTCGCCGAATAGGCCAGCGCCGGGGACGGAGCGACCACGGCCCCGAGACCCATCGCCGCCACCGCAGCGGCACCGCCGACCGCGAACCTGCGCATCGCCTTCTTCATGTCTCTCCCCCTGCAGATGGTTGATGTCCTGCTCCAGTTTGCCTGGGGGACAAGGCTTTCCAGGCTCGTACGATGTCTACAAGCCCACACTGTCGGTATCACGACTGGACCGTCACATCGTGGGTGTCTCCGGCGTCGTGCGCGTCGCCTGGACCGCACGGCGCAGCCGGCCGTCGGCGGCCAGCTCGCCGAACAGGTAGATCTCCGTGGCGATGGTGCCTCCCTTGCGCAGCTCGGCGATGAGCCGGTAACGGGCGGCGATCTGGTCGCCGTCGACCAACGCCTGCGCCACTTCGACGCGGATGTCGGCGGCGCGTTTGCGGGCCGGGCGGATGTGGTCGAGCAGCCGCTGACGGTCCAGCAGCACACCGTCGTTGACCAGTTCGTAGTCGGAGGTGTGGTACCGGTCGAGCACGGTCGCCGGGTCCTCGTCACCCAGCCCTGCTTCGTACGGGTAGCGGGTCAGGTAGCCGACGAGATCGGTTCGGGGCGTCATGGCGTCTCCTTCGACAGGCTTAATTTTGACACGCTGTCAACGATAACGCTGGACGGTAGATTGGACAACGTGTCAGAGATCAGCGGCGAGCGGCGTCGGCGTCGGCGTTCGGACGCCGAACGCAGCGCCGCCGCCGTACTCGATGCCGCCGTCGAGGTGCTCGGCCGGCACCCGGACGCCAAGCTGGAACAGGTCGCCGCCACGGCCGGAGTCACCCGCCAGACCGTGTACGCGCACTACCCGTCCCGGCCGCTGCTGGTCGCCGCCGTCATCGACCGGATCACCGCCGAGGCCGTCGCCGCCCTCGACACCGCCGACGCGGGTAGCGACACCGCGACCGACGCGTTGTCGGCCTGGCTGGAGGTCACCTGGCGACTGTTCCGGCGCTATCCGCTGCTGCTGCACCCGTCGGCCGTCGACGCGGCGGACTCCGATCGCCGGCACGCGCCGGTCACCGAACGGCTGGGGCGCCTGATCCGGCGCGGTCAGGAGGCCCGCGAGTTCGACGACTCCCTCGACCTGGCCTGGCTGATCACCGCGACCATCGCGCTCGGTCATGCGGCCGGCAACGAGGTCGCCGCCGGCCGGATGACCGCCGCACAGGCGCCGGAAGCCCTGCGCCACAGCATCCTGCGCCTCTACGGTGCCCGCGAACCCTGACCGGCGCCGGCCGAGGCTGGGTACATGGACAGCGGGATGAGCGGCTGACCCTAGAGCCACTCCAGCTTCAGCGGATACAACGGACTCCAGCGATCCAGCGCCGCGTCGGCGTCAGCGTGGCGAGCCGTGTCGAGCTCAGAGTACTCATGAGGACCAGCTCGATCGGTACCGGCACCTGTTCCAGCGGTTCCGGAACGCGGCTCTGACCCCCGAGAAGTCCATCACGTTCATCCAAGGGGATCCCAGATGACCCCCTCGATCACCACCTGGCGGAAGTCCACCCGGAGCGGGCCGCAGGCCAACTGCGTCGAGGTCGGTACCGCGACCGGCCTGGTCGGCGTTCGCGACAGCAAGGCGCCAAGCGGTTCGGTCCTCACCGTGAGCCCCCGCTCATGGACCAGCTTCCTTACCGAGGTCCGCAACGGAAGCCTCGACGCCTGAGTTCCAGCCACCGGACGATCTGCCTCGTCCGGCCGGTCAACGCCGCAGGCTCCGTATTCGAGTCCCACGGCGATGAGTTTCGTTGTCCTTGCCGGTCTGTCTCTACGTAGCACCTCAACCGGATCAAGGAGAACGCGATGAGCGCCACCTACACCTTCGACGTCTTCACCAGCCTCGACGGCTTCGGTACCGCTGACGGCGGCGGCTGGGGCGGGTACTGGGGCAAGCAGGGTCCTGAGCTGCTCGACCATCGCCTCGCCCTGTACGGGCCGGAGCAGCGGATGGTCTTCGGCGCCACCACGTACCGGGCGTTCGCGCAGATGCTGGCCGCGAGCACCGAGGGATCCGACGTACGGGACCCCTGGGTCACCCGGATGCGCAACCTGCCGGCGACGGTGGTGTCGAGCACGCTGGAAGGGCCGCTCGACTGGCCGGACGCGACCCTGGTGAGCGGCGACGCCGTCGACGTCGTCCGCCGGCTCAAGGAGGAGTCGGACGTACCGTTGCGCTCGCACGGCAGCCTGTCGATGAACCGGGCGCTGATGGCGGCCGGTCTGGTGGACCGCGTACAGGTCACCGTCTTTCCCGTGATCACCGGTCAGACCGGAACGGACCCTATCTTCCGTGGTGCGGCCGACTTCGATCTGGAGCTGTTGGAGAGCCGGACGCTCGACGGCCGTACCCAGGAACTCATCTACCGGCCCACCCTGCACGGTTGAGCGCCCGCATTTCCGGGTTGCCGAACCTGGCCACGTAGTGCCAGACGCGCTTGAGCGCCTGCTCGTCGTGGCGGCCGGTACGGGACGCGTCGCCGATGATGCGCGGGTCGAGCCTGCCGGCCCAGGCCAGCGATTCGCCGAGGCGTACGAACTCCGGGCCGCGGTACTCCGGATACCGGCGCAGCTGCGCGGTGGTCAGTACGAAACCGTCGTGCCATTCCACCGGGCAGCCGAGGCCGTCGGCCATCGTCTCCACCGGTGTGCCACGGTAACTGGGGTCGAGCACGACGGCCTCGACGTCGTGGGCCAGGTCCAGTACGCCGTGCACGTGGGCTTCGATGTAGTCGTCCAACGGATCCCTGTCGTCCTTCTCCGCCATCGCGACCAGGTTCGACACCCGTGCCGCCACGCCGAAGTGCTCGGGCTCGGTCACACTGTCGGGATAGCAGAACGTGGTACGCGCGAGGGTGTGCGGCGCCAGCCGCAGATGCGCCGAGCCGAACCGCGGCGAGCCGCCGACCTGTCGGGCACGGAAGTTCAGCGACCCGTACTTGGGCCGTTCACACGCATCCGCTTCGTCGTACGCGCCGGCGAACATCCGGCTCTCCCACCGCCACCGGTCACCGTCGGGGTGCGCGGTGAGGCCGCCGTTGCTCGTACCGGTGTCGAACTGGGACCGGTACACCCCGTCGCGCGCCATCGCCGCAAGGATCGGCCGACCCGCGATGAGCCGGTCCGGATGGAAATGCAGCGTCACTCGCCACGCCGGATCCAGCGCTCCCCCGCTCGCCAACCCCGTCACGTACGCGATCGCAGCGTCCTGTGGCCCCTGCATGCCCGGCAGTATCCAGTACCGGACGACAGGATGCGATCTCATTATCTTCGCTTGTTATGTCGCTTATATCTAATTTATCGTTTAGCGAACGTGGATCGACCTATTGACTTTCGCCTTAAGCCGACAATAAGGTCTCTCTGCCATGATCACCGGCCGACCTTCAAGCAGTTACCGAGCGTCAGGTAGACGCGGACTGCCGGCCTCAACCAATCCCCCGTGGAGCCCCATGCGCCCAGCGCCCACAATCGTCGCCATTGTGGCGGCGACAACACTTGTTCTCACCGCCAGCGCCTGCACCAAGGAACCACCTAACGGCGAGGGTGTCATCCAACACTCCCATTCACCTACCCCCTCGCCATCCGCACCGAAGACCTACCCGATACCCGGAACGAACCCCACAAAAGCAAAGGATATTTACAGTAAAAAATACCATGTGCATTTTCGTAAAAAAGAAGTAGCCATGGCCAAAGCAACAGACTATATATCGAGCCCTTACTCAATCGACCGCAGCACTAACATGACAGTGGTGTTCACGGTAGTAGACCGCGCACCAAACGGCCCACTTATCGACGCCGCCTGCCTTGCGCAAGCCAACAAAGGACAGCACATAAAGAATTTCAAGAATACATACTCCGCAGTCGCGTCATGCCTGAATTTACTACTACCAGAAAAGTCCGGAGACAAAATTAGCGACTGGCTATTGAAGGAATTTCCCAAACTCGTTTATCCCATCACGAAAGACATAGCAGGCTTCGATGTAGAAGCAGATATCGACCAACGGCCATCTTCGTCAACCCAATTCGTCAAAGCGCAACTCCACGGAAAGACTCACAGATAGGGTTGTAGAAATCTGATGACAAGACGAATTCTTATCCTCTTCGCGGCAGTCCTGTTTTCTACAACAGTAGCCTTGATCCCATCAACTGTTGCTTCTGCGGCGGGGTGCGCCGGCAGCAGTTGCGAAGGTAGCTTCGCCAAGGATGTGGCTGGATGCACAGACGATGGACATGTCATTACCGGGTTTACCCTTCCCGGAAGAGTGAAAGGCGGAGTTTCCGCTCACGCAGATCTCTATTACTCACAGAACTGCCATGCAGTATGGGGCGAGTACGTAACACCGGATGATGCTGATACATCTTACGTGGCTTTCGAGTACCAGCAACCCAATGCCGGCGACGGCGAACACTGGATTGCTGGCATTGATCTCGTCGGCGATCCTAGGTTGGATTTCGTTACCACGATGGTCGATTGGGACAAGTCGGTCAAGTTCTGCGTGTCAGGCACAAGCGGTTACGACCCTGAACCATACCCCGGGCAGCCCTATGGAGGGTCAACCACCATCGGATGCACCGGATGGTACTGACCACGATACAACGAGAAAGACGCCGCGCTTCCAACCAGCAGACACCGGAGGTTGACTTGCAACCATTGTTCGGAGCAACACGGAAACGACGAAGAGCCCGTTACCTGATAGGCGCCCTGGCGCTATGTCTGACCATCGTCGTGACAGGAAATCGAGGATCAGCGGCCCCTGCTCAACACACTCCTTCCGCCAGCGAGACGAGTACCGGAGTCGAGTCGCCCAACACGGCGCTGGGCACCGGCTGGAAGTCATCATCGGACTTCGCCGTGGCCAGCTCCGCAGATACTGCCGGGTTCCACGTCTATCTGGCCCGAGAACGGAATGCGTTCCGGTTCACCCCGCTTGCTACGCTGACCGACAGCGCAAACGCCACTGGATCGTGGACAGGGCATGTCTGTCTCACCGGTTCCGGCCGCTATGTCGTCGCGGTCTACGCACCGGCGTCCTACACCAACCGTCCCGCGTTGATGGAGGCCGGCGGAACTGCTGTAGTCATCGACGTCGCCACCGGCGCGGTTCACAAGGTCGCCGACCACATCCAGCTCGCCTATTACAATCCCGCTTGCGGGCCCACCGACCGCGTGTTGTTGACGCGTGCCAAGGGAGCCGACGAGCAGCGCACCGATCTGATCCCGGTCGATGCAGCGACCTCGACCGCAGCTCCGGTCCAACACGTCGCAGTCCAGTTCACCAACCCGTTCGTAGGTAGTGACGGAGCCGCGTACGGCGAAGCGCACGGGAACCTGGTCCGTGTGGATGCGGACGGCGGACTGGATACTCTGGTCGCGCCGTCCGGCGCGATCTACGCGGTGGCCGGTGGTGCTGGAGCCGCAATCGACATCGCCAGCACCAATGGCAAGCAGGCGACGATCCAGCGGTACCACAACGGATCTCTGAGCACGGTGGCAACCGGTCAACCCGGGAAGCTGCAGCTGTTCAGCTTGTCGAAGCAACAAGACGCCATCCTCGGTGCATCACACAGCCGCACAATCCCCGGCAGCGTGCTCATCCGCTCCGCCCATCGGGTCGCCGGAGTGTCTCGGCGTGGCCACCTCCTCGTGGACAGCATCGTGTCGAAGCAGGCGGCCACGTCTATCGATGCAGGTGTGGCACGACCCAACGCGGCGGATGCGAACAAGGCGAGCGCAACTGTCACGGCCGTACACAGTGGTCACAACGCCACCCTGGCGGTACATGCTCAAGGCGGCACCAGATTCGACGCGGCCGCAGTGCAAGCCAAACCGCAGGCGCCGGGCCGACAAACCACGATGAAGCCAGCGGATCTGAGTAACGCGAGCTGTCTCGTGCCGCGCGACGACATCCATCGGCAGGCCCTGCAACCGAGCACGAACATGATCGAATGGGCAGTCGATCAGGCTGTGCACGGCGATCTCACGATGACCAGGCCCAGCAACTTCCTGGCCACCGGCGAACCGAGCTATTCGCCGCAGCAGATGTTCCCGCTTCCGTCGATCGACGGTGCCGCGTCCGGTGCGACAGTTCCAGCGCAAGTCATGCTCGGCATCCTGGCGCAGGAGACCAACCTGCAGGAGGCGAGCTGGCATGCGGTGCCCGGTGACGCGGGGAACCCGCTGGTGAGCGACTACTACGGCGATCGGCAGAGCGACGGGTCGACCGATATCAACACCATCGACTATTCAAAGTCCGACTGCGGTTACGGGATCGGTCAGGTAACTACGGGGATGGGCAAGAGCAGCGAGGGCGTCTACTCGGCAAGTCAGGAGGTAGCGATTGCCACCGACTATGCCGCCAACATCGCCGCATCATTGCAGATTCTCATTGGCAAGTGGAATAGCATGCATCCGGATGGGCTATCGGTCAACAACGGCGATCCAAAGTATGTGGAAAACTGGTACCTTGCGATCTGGGCCTACAACTCAGGCTACTACCCGTCGACCGATTCCAGTCAGAATGGCGGTAACTACGGTGTCGGCTGGCTGAACAACCCGGCAAACCCGGCGTATCCACCGAACCGCGACGGCTTTCTACGGGACACCTATGACGATGCCAGCCATCCTTCGGATTGGCCATATCAGGAACGGGTACTCGGCTGGGCCGAGACGCCACAGGTCAAATATGATTCCGACGGCCTGCCGTACAGCGCTTACCAGCATGCGGTGTTCGGATCCGGCGGCCAGCTGGATATTCCGTTGAAAGAGAAGCTGGGCGAGTTCTGCGACTTCACGAACGGCTGCACATACCCGTCGAGCGACCCATGCCCCGCCTATGACAGCAGCTGCTGGTGGCACAACGGCAACGCTACGTGGGCATCCTGTGCAACTGAATGTTCCACCGAGTCACTCGCATTCTCGCTGGGCAGCAGCGAACCGGGGATCCAGCGGACATACAACCGTGACTGCTCGACCTTCGACGGCTCAGCCGATTACTACAAAGACTCTGGCTGGCCAGTCATCATGGTCGATGATCTGGACAACCCGGGCAATAACGCGGTCGGGTGTTCCGGCGGCACATCCAACGGCAAGTTCACTATTCGCGGTGGATCGCCATCAGGCGGAGCAGACGAGAACCCGCAGGTTGATCTCCACCAACTGGGCGCCGGCTATCAGGGGCATATGTGGTTCACCCACGTATACCCGCCCGACGATGCCGCCGCAGATCCTTCCGGTGGAGGCAACTACAAGCATGAGATCCTCGGAACCTGGACACCGAATCTGAATGACGATGGCGTACATGCCGGCAATTACGACATCCTGGTCCATCTACCGAGTCACGGTGCCGGGTTCGGTTCTGCCGACTATCTGATCTTCAATTCCTATCAGTCACAGAGCGCCGACCACGAATGCCAGCTTGACCAGGATTCCGACGACGGATACGACTCCTGGGTTTCGCTGGGGCACTATGCGCTGGATCCGGGAGCGCGCGTAGTGCTGAAAAACATCGGTGCGGGTGACGCTGACGGCACCGTAGACATCGCGTACGACGCGATGGCGTTCGTGCCGGAGAACGGCTCAACGCTGACCTGCGGCGGCCTGGTGGCCACCGACTGATCGCTGGCGCCGGCGGCAATTCTCTTGCCGCCGGCGCCCAGACCGTTCCCGCCTGGCGGGTAGCTTGGGTTCCCATTCAGCTGTCAACCACAATCGACCGCTCATCCAAATCACAACAGCATCAGATCAAGCCGCCGGAGCCCTGTCAGGGGCGCTGAACCTGCCCGGCCCCATCAAGCGCTGTGAGCAGGACCTAATTCCCCGCTGAGGACGGAGGACAGCCCTACACCAGCAGACGGTTCGGCCACATCGCCGCTGATGCCGAGCGCTGCCATGGTCCAGTCCGGCAGTTGCTCGCAGGTGGAACGCCAATGTTCCGGCACTCCGTCGATGCCGACGCGCGCGGCGACGATTCCGCCGACGATGGCGCAGGTCGTGTCGATGTCGCCGCCGGTACTGGCCGTGGTCCACAGCGCCTGCTCGTAGTCGTTCAAGTTGCGGGCCGCCGCCCACAGCGCGTACGGCACGGTGTCGTACGCACTGGTGTTGCGTCCGTTGCCGAGTTCGTGCACGACGATCTTTGCGTACGGCACGTGCGCTAGGCCCCGGGCGGCCCACACGCCGTTGTGTACCCGGCCGGGCGGTACGTAGCCGAGTACCAGGTCGCCGCCAACGCCCTCGCCGCCCTGGACGCGGTCGGCGCCCGGCCCGAACACGTGGTGCGCTCGGTCATCTACGTGATCACCGACGACCGCGCGGTACTGGGCGCGGCCTGGCAGCGGCTCACCAGCTCGGTCCTCGGCGAGGCGTTCAGTACCGCGAGCACACTGCTGGGCGTCGCCCAGCTCGGCTTCGACGACCAACTGGTCGAGGTCGACCTCACCGCCGCCCTGCCCGTGTGAGGCTCAGCCCTGCCCGTGTGAGGCTCAGCGCGGCGCCGGGTCCAGCGTGGTGGACCACAGGTCGGTACCGCTGTTGTCGCGCAGCCGTACGGTGAACTGCCCACTCGCCGCGTCGATCGTGACCTGGCCGAAGAACTGGAACTCGGTCGCCGGTGACGCATTCTGAATGGGCGGCTGCTTGCTGAACACCGTACGGCCGCCGAACGTGGCGTCCATCGCCGGCGCCTTGAACCCGCCGGCGTGCGCGGGCCCGGAGACGAACTGCCAGAACGGCAGGAAGTCGGTGAACGCCGCGTTCTCCGGTTCGAAGTACTGCGCCGCGGTGTAGTGCACGTCGGTGGTCAGCCACACCACGTTGCGGATGTCGTGACGTTTGATCGACGACAGGATGTCGGCGATCTGGATCTCGCGGCCGAGCGGACGCCCGGGATCGCCCTGCGCCGCGGCCTCGTACGTCGTGGCGGTGTCGTGTACGACCAGCCCGAGCGGCAGGTCGTTGGAGATGACCTTCCAGGTGGCGCGGGAGGCGGCGAGTTCGCGTTTGAGCCACGCGGCCTGCCGGTGTCCGAGCAGCCCGCCGTCGTCGGTGGTCTGGTCGTCGGCGTTGTTGGGATCCTTGTACTGGCGCATGTCGAGCACGAACACGTCCAGCAGCGGGCCGTAGTGCAGCACCCGGTAGACCCGGCCGTCGGCGTCGTATTTCGGGGTGATCGGCATGTACTCGTGCCACGCCTGCCGGGAGCGGGCGGCCAGCACGTCGATGCGCTTCTCGGTGTAGGCGTCGTCGTCGAGGATCTCGCCCGGGTACCAGTTGTTGTGCACTTCGTGGTCGTCCCACTGCTGCACCTGGGCGACCTCGGCGTGCAGCCGGCGCACGTTGTCGTCGAGCAGGTTGTACTGGAACGCGCCGCGGAACTCCTGCAGCGTCTCGGCCACCTTCGACTTGGCCTCGGTGGTGACGTTGCGCCAGAGGGTGCCGTCGGGCAGGGTCACGGTCGGCTGGATCGGGTTGTCGGCGTAGATGTTGTCGCCGTTGCACAGGAAGAAGTCGGGGTTGAGCCGGCGCATCGCCTCGAAGGTGCGGTAGCCGCCGCGGTCGCGGTCGATGCCCCAGCCCTGCCCCGCGACGTCGCCCGACCACACGAACGACAGGTCGCGCGGCGCGCGGGCCACGGTACGGAAGCGGCCCACGACCGGCTCGCCGGCCAGCGAACTGTCGTGCAGGTCCACGGCGCGGATCCGGTAGTGGATGTCGCGGCCGTCGGGCAGCCCGGTCAGTACGGTCTTGCCGGTGAAGTCGTGCTCGGGGGTCAGCACCGGTCCGCGGATGCGCCGCGCCCGGCGGAAGTCGGGGTCGGCGGAGACCTCGATGAGCATCCGGGACGGCCGGTCGGCGCGGGTCCACACGGTGCCGGCGGAGTGCCCGACGTCGCCGGACTGTACGCCGTGGGTCAGCACCGGCTGCCCGGTACGCACCAGCGCAGGGGCGGCGAACACCTGTCGCGCACCGGCCGGTACGGCCAGTGCCCCGCCGGCCAGTGCCGCGCCGCTGAGTAGTGCGCGGCGGCTCATCCGTGCCGACTGTCCTTCACGCGTCATGGGTCATTCCTACCAGAAACGGGTGAACATGGGGTGATGCGGGCATGGCGTGCTGTTCACCTGTCGGCCATGCGACCGCCGTCACTGCCGGCGCCACGCGGGTCGGTGCGGTGGCGTCCACGGAAGTGCTTCGATGAGGGGCATGACAAGCAATGACGAGATGACGCAGGTGACCAGCGCCAGCCGGGAGATCGCGGCGGCGCCGGAGAAGATCTTCGAGCTGATCGCGGATCCGGCGCAGCAGCCACGCTGGGACGGCAACGGGAACCTGGATACGGCCGCCGACGGCCAGCGGGTACGCGCCGTGGGCGACGTGTTCTTCATGACGCTCACGCGCAGCGGTGCGGTCCGCGACAACCACGTGGTCGAGTTCGAGGAGGGTCGCCGGATCGCGTGGCGGCCCGCCGATCCGGGTCAGGTTCCGGCCGGCCACCTGTGGCGCTGGGAGCTGGAGCCGCTGGGCGACTCGCGGACCCGGGTCACCCACACCTACGACTGGTCGCAGCTGACCGACGAGCGTCGACTCGAACGTGCCCGCGCGACCACCCCCGACAAACTGCAGGCTTCTCTCGACCGGCTCGCGTCGCTCGCCGAGTCGTCCTAGACGGCATCCTCTCCCCCGATCCGGGGGTCGCCGCCGTACTGTCGGTGCGAGGGTCGCGCGAGCACCGACTACGGCGGTTCAGACGAGGTGCAGTACGCGACGGATGGTGGTGAGGGCGTTGTTGACGTGGGCACGGGCCAGCGCCCGGCGCAGGTCCGCCCGACCCGGCCGGTTGTAGATGATGACGTCGTCGAAGCGGTGCACACCGGGCTGCCCGGCGATCCGGACGGCCGCGTCACGTACCGCAGTCAGCTGGTCGACCATCATCGGCAGGGCACGCTCCCGCGGTTGGTACGACGCCCCGATCGGGTAGTCGCGGGCAGGCCGGTCGGTCATCTCGATGTGGCAGCCGAGCACCTGGGTCACCGGTCGGGTCGCGCTGAACGAGACCAGACGCTCCAGCGTGGCACAGAACGCGGCGGTATCGGCCACGTACAGCCGGCCCGGGTAGACGGTGTCACCAGTAAGCAGGATGCCGGTCCAGGGGTCGTACACCGCGATCGCGGCCTCGTGGTGGCCCGGGCCGCCGAGGATCTCCAGGACCCGGCCACCGAGGTCGTACCGCACGGTCTGGTCCGGCCAGTGGTCGAAGCCGAAGAACGACCGCATCCCGGCAAGGTCCTGGGCCACCACAGTGGTCGCGAGGCGGTCGGCGAACTGGCCGTCACCGGCGACGTGGTCACCGTGCGGGTGCGTGTGCGCGACGACGAGCTGGTAGTTATCACGCGGATGGCGCCGCAGCCACCCCGCGATCAGCTCGTCGACCGTGCTGCGCAACGGAAAACGGACCGGATCTTCACTGGCACCGGTGTCCAGCAGCAGGGCACGGTCGTTACCGAAGAGCAGGTACAGGAACGGCCCCTCGTAGTTGGTCGTCTTGCTCTGCCGCAGGATCACGGTGTGCTCGTCGTACTGATGGGTCTGCAGCAGCGGCTCGCCGGTGGCCCCATGGATCCAGGCGACGTCCGGGGCGCCGGGTGTCGGTGCCCCGGACGTGAAGTCGATGCTGCGGTCGGCCGTGGGCATCGTCATCTCCAACATCGGCAGGTTGCGGCGTGCTCGCCTTCAGTACCATAAGGGTCCGCATTTCGTCGATGGTGTCCCGCCGCCGCACCGCCGGGGTGCCGGCCGGCAGCTCCCCCGCGCCGTCGACCTGCTGCGTACCAGCGTTGCCCGGCCCTAGGCGCGTTTCACGTGCCGGGCGCTCGTACGGTCAGCGACAGGCGCAGTTCCGCCGGGGTCAGCAGCGTCCGGAACCGGGGTTGTACCGGCCCGGACATGCACGTCAGGTCGTAGTCGCGGGCGATCAGCGCCGCGGTCAGTGCGAGCTGGGTCAGCGCGAGCCGGGTGCCCAGGCAACTGCGCGTGCCCGCGCCGAACGGCAGGTAGGCCGGGCCGGGCGGGGCGCCGTCCAGGAAGCGTTCCGGCCGCAGCTCGTCGGGATCGGCCCAGTGCCGGGGGTCGCGCTGCAGGAGGTACGGGCTGAACGCGACCTGCGCGCCGGCGGGCAGTCGCCACCCGCCGAAACTCACCGGCTCGGCGACCTGCCGACCCAGCAACCAGATCGGCGGGTAGAGCCGCAGGACCTCGCGTGCGGTGGCGTTCGTGTAGGGCAACAGGTCGAGGGTTCCCGTGGCGGACGCAGCGGCCAGGCCGTCGGCTGCCTCGGCCCGGATACGCCGGTGGATGTCGGGGCGCCGGGCGAGCGTGGCGAGCATCCAGGCCAGCGCCGTACCGGGTGCGGCATGCGACGCGGCCAGGGTGTTCGACATCGCCCGCCGGGCGGCTCTCTCGTCGATCGCCTCACCGGACAGCAGGAAGTCCAGCAGGTCTGCGGGTGAGGCCGGCGGGGGCGCCGCGATCCGCTGGGCCACGAGGCGGGCGACCGTGCCCGACAGCGCGCGGTCGGCCCGGCGAAGCCGTCGACGTCCGGGATCCGGTAGCCAGGAAGGTAGCCGGAAGCCGCGGTTGAGCACGGCGAGGAGGGCCAGGGCCGACTCGGTGATCAGATCGGCGAGCCGGGCCATGCTGTCAGGGGAACCGGCGTCGGCCCGGTGTCCGGCACCGGTCGCACCGCCGAGGCAGAAGTCGGCGGTCGCGACGGCGCTGAGTCTCTGCAGGTGCGCCACCCCGAGCTGCCCCCGGCGCGCGGTCAGGGTCGGCAGAGTCGTGTCCAGGATGCCGATCAGGCGGGCGGTGTGGTCGGCGAGGACTCGGGCCGACAGGCCGTGGCCGATGATCTGGCGGGCGTTCAGCCACTCGGCCGCTGCGGCGGGATCAGTCAGCCGCGAATCGGGAACGGGGCCCCCTGCGCGGAACTCGCGGCCGGTGTGGACCAGTACGTGGCGCGCCATGGCCGGGTCGCAGAGCACCACGGTGGTGCGGTCGAACCGGAACACGTCGCCGTAGCGTTGCTGGCACGTCTGGAGGAAACCGGGCCGGTCCCGGTCGTACTGGTACTCGGTGGCGCCGGTCGCCGCCCCGGGCGGCCCGGGTATGTCGGCGAGGTCCGGGATCACTTGTGCCGTCCCGGAAGTATCGAGGGTGTGGGTAGCCTGCTGGCCGGCGCGGCCCCACCGACCAGCGGACGACATACTCTGATCAGTCCGGGTACGGGTACATGATGTAACGGCCGCCGATGTCGCCCCGGTTGAGCCGGAGAGCGCGGCGAGCCGCGTACAGGAGTCGAGCCATCTCCATCACCCCTTTGTAGAGTCCGCCAGATGGGCTGATTTCTACCAAAAGTAATGGCATGGCGTCAATAGCGTGACGCTGCGGAGATGAGTGTTGTGGCGCTTCAGCAGCGCCCATGGCCTGCTGGCCGGCGCGGCCGCACCGGCCAGCAGGCGAGAGTGCTGTTGGTCAGTCGTTCGAGTACGGGTAGACGACGTAACGGCCACCCAGACTGTCCCGGTTGAGCCGGAGAGCGCGGCGAGCCGCGTACAGGAGTCGAGCCATCTCCATCACCCCTTCACAAAGTCGATCAGACAGGACAAGCTGTACCAAACGTAACGAGATGCGGTCAATGGCGTAGTCATCAGTTGGATGGACACCGACTCGCGATCCATCTAGGCAGGGTCGGTGGCGAACAGCTCCAGGTGTGAACACTCCGGGCAGCGCCAGGCGTCGATCTCCCAGTGGCGTCGCCCCATCCGCTTGGCGCCGCCGAAGATGCCGCGTTCGAGAGCACCCTCGATCCACTGGACGAACCCGGCGGAGCTCTGCCCGGTGTCGTCCAGGAACCCCGGTTCCAGACCGACCGTGCCGCAATGGGTGCACTCCAGTTCATTCATCCGGTCAGCGTATTGGAGCGGTGCACGGGCTCCGTGGAACCGAAACGGCTGCCTCGGGCCCCGGCGCCCGCGCCGCCACGACGCGGTGTCGGCAATGGCCGACCAACGTTTCGTGCGCCTGCTGCCGATCGGTGAGCTGTTCCCGCGGCCTGTACTGGTGGCGATCGGCCGCTTGCGACCAGCTCGACCCTGCGTGGTCAACGCGATCGGCCGAGCGCCTCCTCGACCGCCGCGTAGCGCGCGGCGGTCAGCGGTCCGTACTCCAGCGCCGCGCTGTTCTCGTCGACCTGTCGGCGGTTACGGAACCCGGTCAGCGGCACGGCGCGCTCGTCTCGTGCCCAGATCCAGCCGAGTGCCCCCTGAGCGAGGCTGCGGCCGTCCCCGGTGAGATGGTCGCGTACCTTGTCCAAACTGGACAGAAACGCCGGGTCGGGTCGCCCGTCTGTGAACCAGCGCAGCCACTCCGGCTTGCGCCGTCCGCGAATGTCGTCGGTGGGCAGCGTGCTGCCCGCGTCGTAGTCAAATGCGTGGGGGACGTGCGGTCAGTAGGTGACGAAGCCGTACAGCGCCAGGTGGTTGGACTTCGTACCGCTCACCGTGTGGTCGATGGCCGAGGACTGCACGGTGCCCTTCACGAACAGGTAGTCGATCTTGCTTGAGCCGTCGGTGGCCTTCGTGCCGTACCCGGTCATGCCGTAACCGCTCAACGTGCTGGCGGGGATGGCGGTGCGGTTCGCGTCGATACCGACGATGCGGATGGTGGAGGCGTTCATCAGGCTCGTCGCGTCGGCGCCCAGATGGATACCGGTCGCACCGATACCGGTGTCGCCGGCACCGGCGCAGGCGTGCTGACGGTTCTCCTCCGGTAGATGCATGGTCGCCGCGAACACCGTCGTACCGGTGTCCTTGAGGGTGAAGCGGGCGGCGATGGCACTGGTGCGCTTCCACTTGTACTGGTAGGTCGTGCCGTCGTCGCTGTCCGGCGGCTTGTAGAGGGTGCAGCCCGCGCCGTTGTCGTACGCGGTGCCGGGCTTGAGCCAGCCCGCACTCCAGTACTTCGACACGTCACCGGAGGCGAGGCTGAGTCGCTGCGTGTTGTAGATCAGCGCGTTGGTCTGCTTCTTCTTCAGGTCGCCGAGCGACTGGTCGCTGCAGTTGTGCGTACCGCCCCACTCCTCGGGGTCGTCCCACGCCACGATCGCCTGGTACGTACCGGCCGGGTAGCCGAACTTCGCCGACAGCTGGTCGGCGTACGCCTGCGCCTGCCCGGTGCCGCGCACCTGCTGCACGATGAGGATGTCCGGTGCCTGTACGCCCGCCGTGCCGGTCTGGCCGGCGTCGTCGACCAGCATCGACGTCAGGTGGTCAGGGCCGCTGATCCGGGTGCAGGTGCCGTCGGAGTTGTTGCGTACCAGGTTCTCGATGTTGTTGGAGTAGACCCGCAGGGTGCGGTCGACCGCGACGGTCGCCCTGCCCCGCGTCGGGGCCACCTGCGCACCGGCGGGCAGTGCGGCACCGGCCACCGCCAGTACGGCACCCGCGAGAACGGCACAGACACTGCGATACCTGACGATCATGCGCCAGATCGTATCGCCTCAGTGAATTCCCGGACACCCTCCGCGCACCGGCCTTCAGGCCAACCGTCGAGCGTCGTGGCTCACGACCAGCCCTCTGTCCGCGATCTCGTCCTGGAGCGCAACGTTGGTCCTCGGGTAGTACCGTCGGATGCCGGTACCGATGACCGCGACGGTCCGGCCGCCGGCGTCGAGCGCGGCGCGGTGTGCTGCGCTGTCGATACCGGCCGCAAGCCCGCTGACCACGGTGACCTTGTGCTCGGCGAGCGTTTCGGCAACCTTGGTGGCGATCTTCAGACCGCGCTCGCTGGGTTGTCTGGTGCCGACCACCGCGATGGCCCGGTCGTCGGGCGCGGCCGCGCCACGTTCGAACAGGACGGGTGGCATCTCCCGGATGTCACGGAGTTGCGGCGGGTAGTCGTCGTCGAGGAACGTACGGAATCCGATCCCCTCGTCCACCCATGCACTGATCTGCTCGGCTGCGGAGGCGAGCAACGCGTCGATGTCCTCGGCGGGAAACAGGGCATCGGTGCCACCGACGGTGTCATGCAGCACATCGAGTGCGCTGCCGCTGTCCAGGATGTCGTCGGTGATGTCCGACCACCGGGCACCGGGACGTTGGAGCAGCGCAACCAGGGCGGCGCGTTGCACCTCGTCATCTCGCACGGCGCCGATCCTATGCTTCTGCCCCGGCACGTCCTCCGGAGACAGGGAGGATCGCGACCTCGCCGGGCACTTCATGACTAGAACGTACGTTCGAAGTCGCGGACCGGTCAACATCCGTACAGGCGACGCCACACCCCCGGATGCCGGATCAAAGGCCTCGTTGAAGGCCGGTCGTATGCGCGACTAATCCCTTGTCGGAGGCCTGCGAGAGGCTTATGTTGACGCATGTCCTACGTGTCCTATTACTCAGGTCCCTCGGACCCGTCCGGACCGTCCCGCTGGCGGCGTGGGCGGAAGATCGTACGGCGGCTCGCCGCGCGCCTGCGTGGCATCGGTTCCTGGAACCTGAACGTCCGCGAGCGTGAGCCCCGTGCGGAGGTAGCCGCCTGGGTCGGCAGAACCGCGGCAGGCGAGTTCGTCCAGGCTCTGCTCCGGCCGTTGGCCGGCGCCTCCCTGGTTGCCGGGGTCGGCCTGGCGGCGGTGATCGGTGTGGCCGTCGGCGCGCTCGTCGATCTGACCCTGACCACGACTCCGGCCGTGGCGGGCATGACCACCGGGTTCGTGATCGGCGTAGTGCTCGCCTTCGGCGGCGCCGGCCCGCTGCCGGCGGTGGCCGGGGGCCTGTTCGGCTGGTTGATCGGCGGCATTGTCGAGTCGGGGATGACCGAACTGGTCAAGCAACCCGCAACCCACCTGGCCGGCGTGATCGTCGGCTGGTGCATGGCAGCGTTTGCCGGCTGGCTCGTCGGACGGGTCGCGACGCTGCTGCCGTGGCCGTGGGCGATCGGCGTGGCCGCGGTGATCGTCGCGCTCGGCGTGCGCTGGACGGTGGCCTGCGTACACGACCAGCGGTGCGCCGTCGCCCTCACCTCGACCGGTATCGCCACGGCGAAGTGGGCCACGATCGCCGTCGTCTGGTTGTTCGCGGTGCTCGTACTGTCCTGGCTGTGGAAACTGCGCAGGGCACCGGCTTCGTCCAGCGCGGCGCATCTCGTGCTGCACCGGCTGTGGCCGTTCGGCCTGGTGTACGCGTTCTGGTGGGCGCCGGGGCTGACCGTACTCGCGCTGCGGCTCTTCACCCCGGGCTACCAACCGACCAGTGTGGACATCCGCTCGGTCGCGTTCCTGGTGGCGCTCACCGCCCTGATCGCCCCGGCGTCATTCGTGACCGGCCGGCTGCTGCCGGCAGGTACGCGACGCACCGATCTTTCGGTCACTACTGCCGAGCCGCGTCAGGTGGTGGTGCGCAACGGTGGGACGAGGACCGCCAAACGGATCGGCTGCACAGTCTTCCTGCACGGCGCCGGCGAGACTCTTGTCCTGGTACACCGGGAGCCGCCGACCGAGCTGGCGCCGGGCGCCTCGTTCCGGCTCACCCTGGGGATGGTCGCCGACAACGTGCCCTACGGCGCCGAGCTGCGGCTCATACTCACGTGGCGCGAGCGCCTGAGGATCCGTCAACTGCGCCGGACGCTCCACTTCCCCCGCAGGGGTCCGCTGTAACTCACCGTCGCCGTCGCCGCGGCATCTCACGGCGTGAGAGGTGAGCCGGGTAGGGTCGGGAAGCCTGGGCTTGGTCGGTACGGGAGGTCGCGGTGGATACCGGTGTTGTCGCTGACGTACCGGCGCTCTTGGGGGCTGGTGCGGTGGCCGGGGTCGAGCAGCCGCTGCTGACCTACTACGACGATGCGACCGGGGAACGCAGGGAACTGTCGGCCACCGCCCTGGCCGGGTGGGCGTCCCGGACGACAGGGCTGCTGCGCCGGGGCTGCGGGCTGGACGCCGGCGATCGGGTGGCGGTACTGCTGCCGCCGCATTGGCAGACCGCCGCGGTGCTGCTCGGCGCCTGGTCGGCGGGGCTCGCAGTGTCGTTCCGGTTGTGGGCGACGGCGGGCCTCGCGGTGCACGAGCCTCACGCCGATGAGCCGTTGGATGCCGTCTTCGTGGCGCACAACCGGTTGACCAGCTGGCTGGAGAACGTACCCGATGCCCGTCACCGCTTCGTTCTTGGCCTCGCGCCGGGTGCCGTGGTGATGGACGAGGTTCCCGCCGGATACCGGGACTACCTGGCCGAGGTCGGCCGGTACACCGACGGCCTGCCGGCATCGGCGCCGATCCGGCGTGGCGCTGCCGCGAGCGTGGACGGCACCACCTTCCGGGAGTGGGGATCGTTGGCGTACGAGGTGGCCGCTTCGATGGATCTGCACGCCGGTGACCGACTGCTGGTCGATGTGGCCGAGCATGAGCATCCGTTGAAGTGGCTGCTGGCTCCGCTGGCGGTCGGCGCCTCGGTGGTGTTGTGCGCGAACCTCGACCCGGCTGATGTCGATGCCCGCGCGGCGGCCGAACGGGTCACCCGCGTCCTCTGACCGAACGGCCGCAGGTTGCCGGTCCCGGATGGGGCCGCGCCCGGCCCCTGTCACCGCAACGGCCGGCACCCCTGCGGGATGCCGGCCGTTTGTCCGCCGGTTGTCGGCGCGTGTCAGAGCATCGAGTAGACCGCAGGCGTGCCGTTGGACCAGGTCACGGTGCCGACGTAGAGCCTGAAGCTGTCCGCGGAGGTCGGGTAGCGGCCGGAGAAGAAGATCCGCCACGAGTCCGCGGGCAGGCCGGGTATGACCTGGGCGTCACCGGTCCCGCAGGTGTTGGTGTCGGACGGGAACGACAGCGTGTTGCCGGTCGCCGGCCAGCTCCAGACACCGCTGGACTGCCGCCATTCGGTGTGGTAGTTGCAGGTGGTGTACCCGCCGACCGAGGTGAACAGCGTGAAGGTGTCTCCGCGCTGTACGAGGACCGGGTTCTCCTCGATCGGGTTGTCGGTGCGCTTGGTCAGTTCGTGGCTGTCACCGAGGATCGCGGAGGCATAGGTGGAGATGTTGAGCCGGACCGCCCGGATCGTCGAGTAGTAGTGCTTGTTGCCGCTCGAATCGGTGTACGCCACATGCTGCGTCTTGTACAGCAGGTACAGCCGCTGCTCGCCGCTGATGGTCACGTAGCTGGCGGTCGGGTCGATCGTCGAGTCGGCGGCGACCGTACCGGGTTCCGGGTCGGCCGCACCGTGCCCGGCGATGCACGAGATCGGAGTGTCGCGGGGTGTGAACGGGCCGGTCGGGCTGGAGGAGATGCCGGTACCGATGCAGCGCTGGGAGGTCTCGCCGGCGATCACCGCCGCGTAGAAGACCACGTACCTGGTGCCGCTGTCACCGTCGACACGCACCTCGGACGGTGCCCAGATGCTGTGGTCGCTGCTGGATGCCCAGCCGGGGCGCCGGGTGAGCAGCGCGTTGCCCACCTTCGACCAGGGGCCGCTGGCTTCCGAAGCGGTGGAGATCACGCCGGGGGTGCTGCTCCAGGAGCCAGTCGCCATCATCACCCATTGGCCGCCGGCATAGAGGACGCCGGGGTCACCGACCGTGTACGAGGTCGCGGGTGCCCGGTAGCCGGATGCGGCGACCGGCGTGCTGGCCACCGCCAGGGGTGCGCCGGCGAGCGCTGCGGTCAACGCGACCAGGAGGGTTCGTCTGAGGTTCCGTCGGGGATGCCGTCTCATGTCCACCTCATCAGGGGAACTGCAGTGATCGGACAGATCGCCACCTCCGGTTGGGCGAGGCCGGTGGGGGACGGAAGTGACGATAATGAGCGATCGGTCAAGATTTCCACCCCAACGCGGGAAACCTGTGAAACTTCTCTACGGGCTGTGAGGTCGGACCGGCGTTCAGAATCGACTGGGCTGCAGACTGCCGACCCCGGCCGGCGGCTGCCGGCCGACCCGCGCCGCACACCCTTCCCACTTGAAGCCGCCTCTCGCCACCACCATTGGGCATTTTCCCCGAAAAGGCGTTTTGTCTGACTTGCAGAACTGGACTTTCGGGAAAAATGTACCTTTGACTCGCCCAGAAAGAGCATTTTCCCCGAATGCACCTTTCAGGGAAACGGACTTAACGGCTATTCGGGGAAAATGCCATCGGAGCGGTGGGAGATCTGTTCGACTGCCGTACACGTAGGCTGCGGGACCGGGTGACGCCGACGCGCTCGATGTGCAGCTACCGGCCCCGCCCCAACGCTTGGCACGGACCAGGTAGCTCGTCATTGCCGCCCTTCCATGTCAGTAGTCAAGACAACTGGACCTCTCATCGCATCGCGTCGCCGGGCGAGCGGACGAGACTGATCGCCGGAGCGCGGTGCGGGCTTCGGAAGCAGGCACCGCGCCCGGTCTTGCGTACGGGTGGGGTGGCGTGACGATCGCGCCGGCCGCAGGAGTGGCGTGGCCGGTGGCGTACGTCGCGGTCAGTCCGGGCGGCGGGTGGTGTCGCCGCCGGCCGGAGTCACAGCCATTCGAGCTTCAGCGGGTACAGGTGGTTCCACCGGGTTAGCGCCGCATCGGCGTCACGGTGGCGGGCGGTGTCGAGCTTGCCCTCGCCGTCGAACCGGTACAGGACCGCACGGTCGGCGAACGCCGCACCCCACCACAGGAGCCGGTCCGCGGGCTGGCAGCACGTGACGAACTCGGCGTAGTCCGGGTCGTCCTCGTCCAGTACCAGCGCGAACGGGCGCGGCGCCGCCGGCATCCCCAGCCGCGTCACGGTCTCGGTCGTCATGTCGTGCCTCCGATGCATGGTGGGTACGCGCGATGCCTTCGCGCGCAACGGTTTCCGGGCACGCCGATGCACCCCCGTCAAGGCCGTGGGAGGTCTTTGGCCAGCTAGTGGCGGTGCATCCAGCGATCACCCGAACACAGACTGCCACCAGAAGCGCTATCGCGCAATGTTAAGCAGATATAAGTTCAAGCGTTTTCCTTGCCTATTAGTTTATGAGTGCGATAGTGTTTCGTGTTTGCTGCATGACTTGTTAAAGAACTGGCGCTCGGCGCCATGACGACCTCTACAACGTGCCTAACCAGAGGTGAAACGTGACTGAAGAGCCGTCCGGCTCATCCGTACCCCGACGCCAGCTCGGCCTCGCCCTGCGCATGTTGCGCGAACAGGCCGGCCTCACCGTCGAGTACGCAGCAGTGGAAGCTGAGCGCTCCCGCCCCACCATCTGGAAGATCGAGACAGGCCAGCCCGGCGTACGCATCCGCAACGCTGATGTCAAGACGATGTGCGAGGTCTACGGCGCCTCACAGGAGAAGACCAAGGAACTCGTCGCGCTCGCCGAAGCGACCCGAGTCAAGGGCTGGGCCAGCTCATACGCCGACATTCTTCCGCCCACACTCGACATGTACGTCGGTCTGGAAGTCGCAGCCGAGCGCGTCGTCTGGTACGAAGACCTACTGATTCCCGGCCTGCTCCAGTCCGAGGACTACACGCGGGCTGTGGTGGCTCTTCCCGATCCGGGAGCGCCAGTGCGGACCGAAGACGAGGTCGAGCATCGGCTCGGATTGCGCCAACGCCGGCAGACAATTCTCACCCGCAAACGGCCAGCGCCTCCCCGCTTTGAGGCGGTCATCAACGAGTGCGTACTGCACCGGTCGATCGGCGGACCAGAGGTACTGGCCACGCAGCTGAGTCATCTCCTTGAGGTGGCGGAGCTTCCGAACGTCTCAATCCGGATTCTCCGGCCGAGCGTCGGGCTGCATTACGGGCTCGTCTCCGGGCAGTTCTCGATCCTCACGTTCCCCGAAGGCAAAGGCACGCCGGTCGTGTACGCAGATGGATTCGGCCCAGCGCAATACTTCTGGGACAAGCCGGACGACATCACGAGGTACCGCCTTGCCTACGAGAGCCTGTCCGGGCAAGCTCTCGACGAGGCCGCATCGAAGGCGGTCATCGAACACGTTGCAAAGGAGCTGGCCAGCGATGCATGACCTCACCGGCGCGGCATGGCGCAAATCCACCCGCAGCAACAACAACAACGGCTGCGTCGAGATTGCCCGCAACCTGCCCGGCATCGTCGGCGTACGCGACAGCAAGGATCCGAACGGACCCACGCTTGCCGTCGGCCCAGCCTCCTGGATCGCGTTCCTCGCCGAGGTACACACCGGCGACCTGGACGACTGAGCACGACGCGCGGCGACGGCCGGCACCCGTACCGGCTTGCCGGCCGTCGCCCGGAACGCTCCGGCAACGCGCTCAGTCAGCGTCGGGGTCGTCCCAGAACGGCGGGACGAAGGCGCCACCCCGACACGTCACGACCTTGCCGTCCCGGACGCTGAGCAGTTCCGGCTCGGTGTCCTCGTACCAACGCTGATAGCCGAAAAAGGACCGGTTCTCGTGGTGCCGGGCGATCAGCCAGTCGATGAACTCCGCCAGCACGGCATGCCCGTCCGGGTGGACCTCCCAGCGACAGGCCAGCGCCCAGCGTCCGCCGTCGCTGCCGGCAACCAGGGTCGAGAAGGCGGCGCCGGGGATCTTCCAGGCCGCGTACGGCGAACCGTCGCTCCACGCCGGTTCCGGGAACTCCGTGATCACCCAGTTGCCGTCCTCGTTCTGCACCGGCTTCGTGTCCTCCGGCAGCAGGTCGAGAACCTCGTCCACGACGATCGTCTGCGCGCTGATGTGCGCGGGCCGCGGACCGATGCCCAGATGCCAGCGCGCCTCAGCAAGTTCGGCGCAGCGGGCGTGATCACGGCCGCGCCGCACTGAACCCCACGAACGGTCGCAATTGGTAAGGAGCAGACTGCTGCGCATGAGTCAGTCCAACACCGTCTACCGGTCAATACCACAGATCGCGCTGCGGGTACCGGAGATCACTGTCTACTTCTGGATCACCAAGGCCCTCTCCACCGCCATGGGTGAATCGACGTCGGACTATCTGGTCCACGTCATGGACCCCGTACTCGCCGTCGCCCTCGGGTTCATCTGCTTCGTCGGTGCACTCGTTCTGCAGTTCGCGATGGGCCGGTACCTTGCCTGGACGTACTGGCTGGCGGTCGTCATGGTCGGCGTGTTCGGCACGATGGCCGCCGACGTACTGCACGTCGGCCTGGGTGTCCCCTACATCGCGTCCAGCGTCCTGTGTGGCGTCGGACTGGCTGTGGTCTTCGTGACCTGGCAGCGGGTCGAGAAGACGCTGTCGATCCACAGCATCGACTCGCCCCGCCGGGAGATGTTCTACTGGGCTGCCGTCGTACTGACGTTCGCGCTGGGCACTGCCGCGGGTGATCTGACCGCGGTCACGTTCGACCTGGGCTACTTCGGCTCGGCGGTGCTGTTCGCCGTGGCGATCGCGGTACCGATCGCCGGCTACCGCTGGTTGCGGTGGAACTCGATCTTCACGTTCTGGTTCGCCTACGTACTGACCCGGCCGATCGGTGCGTCGGTCGCCGACTGGTTGGGTAAACCCACCAAGGAAGGTGGCGTGGGCCTGGGCAGCGGGCCGGTCGCGCTCGGTCTGACGATCGCCATCGCATGCTGCGTCGCCTACCTGGCCGTGACCCGCAAGGACGTCCAGCGCGGCGGGCTGGCTGAGGGCGTGACCGGCGGCGGGCCGCGCTGACCGCCCGGCCCGCCGCGCCGAGCGACGCCGGTGCGCGTTTGTGCGGCAGATCTGGTGCGTGTCGTACGCAGCGGATCTGCCGCACCGGGCCTCTTGCCTACTACGGCTACATGAGTAGAGTTAGCGTCCATGCAGCGTAACCGGCCCCCGTCCGCGCAGGCGATCAAGGTCCTGCGGGCGCTGGCCGCCGACCCGACACGGTGGCGCTACGGCTACGACCTGGCCACCGAGGTGCGCCTCAAGTCCGGCTCGCTGTACCCGATCCTGGTCCGCCTCGCCGATCGCGGCCTACTGGAGACGTCCTGGGAGCAGAGCGAGGGAAGCCGCCCACCACGGCACCTGTACCGATTGACCACGGACGGCCGGGAGTACGTGGCGGCGCTGGCCCCCCGGGTCGGCCGGGCCGTCCCGCATCCGCACGGCCGTTGGAGTGAGGCGTAATGCCGCTGTTCTTCATTCCCATCCTGGGTGTACTGGGCATCGGGATAGCTCTGATCCGGCGGTACGCCAAGGTGTCGCAGGCCGCGACGCCCGAGGACACGGCGACCCGGCTGCTGCGCTGGGCGGTCGGCCTGCTGTCCGCGCAGCGCGCCGAATGGGGTCAGGCCATGCTCGGCGAGCTGGACCACCTCGACGGCCGGCTCCGACGGCTGCGGTTCGCACTCGGCTGCGCCGGTGCCGCACTCGTACTGCCGCCCTGGGGGCGGGCCGCCGCGGGAGTCTGGGCGATGATCGCGCTCGCGCTCGGCAGCATCGGCCTGTACGCCGCGGTGGCCCTCCGCTACGGGCTGGGCGGTGGCGACTGGATCGCGGTCGGGGTCCTGGCTGTCGTCGTGGTCGGCTTCCTGCTCGGCGCCAGCGCCCTGGTACGCCGCCCCGGCGTCGCCGTCCCCGGTCTGCTGGGCAGCCTGCTCGTCGCCCTCACCTCGCTGGCCCTGTCGGGATTCAGCTTCCTCGACCAGATCCTTCCGGACGTCGTGCACTGGCACCAGTGGGTCAGTACGGTGATACTGCCACTCGCCGTGGGAGCCGCTGGCACCCTGTGGAGCCGGGACCCGGTCACCGGAAAGCGCATCGCCCGACTCGCCGCCATCAGCGCCGGCCTCGGCCTGTACGTGTACGGCACCATCGCGGTCGCCGTGATCGGCGGCGGCGGGCCGTTCGACGAGGAGGGCGGCGGGACCCTCCGGGGCACCATCAGCGACCGGCTCGGCAACAACCTCGTCTTCCTGCTCGTCACCGTCGCGGTGACCGCCACGGTCGGCTGGGCCGGGGCCGCCGCCACGGGAGCGGTGTTCCGTACCCCGATGCGTCCGGCCACCGCGGCGCTGCCAGCACCGGTCGCGACCGGTCACGATGGACGCCGCACCCCGGTGGCGGAAGAGGCCGGGCAGCCGACCCGGGTACGCCGACGGCGCCGAACGGTGCTCCTGGTACTGCTGTGTGCCGCCGTGTTGGCGGCTGTACTACTGGCTGCCACCACCGGCCTGCGCGGCTGAGCCCTCCGGCCTACGCGGGTGGGCCACTGCGGCCTGCGTCCCGGAAGAATGCCAGATTTCGTTCAGGGCAATCCGTAGTGCAACAACCCATGAGAATGGTAGAAAATAGTTGCATGAGGTATCTATCTTGCTCCCCTCGGTCGTAACCAGGCCAGCCTGCCTGCCCGACCGCGAGATAGAAGGAGAAGGCTTGTGAGCCCTACCCGCAGGACCACTCTCGTCGCAACACTCGCCTCCGCAGTACTGGCGCTGTCCGCCAGCGCAGCCGCCGCAGCCCCCGCGGCACAGCCCGCCGCACCGGCCGGTACGGGCACCGTCTTCACCGCCACCGACCACCTCGCCCGGCAGATCGCCACCGACCTGACCGACCCGTCGGTACGCGACCGCATCACCGCAGCGGTCGCCGCGCACCCGGCCGACGTACTGGCCCTGGAACCGGGTTCGCGCCTCGCCGCGCAGGCCCGCACCGCCAACCGGCACGTACTGGCCGCCAAGGGTCTGCCCGCCACCAGCGGCTCGATGCTGCAGTTGCGGCTGGCCAACACGAACTCCCGTACCGCCCTGCGACAGGGCGAAACGCCGTTGGTCGCGGCGGTGCCCACCGACGACCAGATCACCGCGGTCACCGCGTACGACACCCGCGGCAACAGCGTCTCGCTCGACGCGCAGCATGCGCCGAGCCGGCCGGTGCTCGTGGTCGAGGTGAACGTGGCCAAGGCCCTGCCGCTCGGGCTGAAGACCATGCAGCACGTCCTCGACCAGCACGGGGTCAGCGACCAGAAGGCCGCCGCCGCACCCCTCACCTCCGGGTACTGGGCGACCAAGATCAATTCAGTCCGGTTGAACAACGACGAGGAGCCCTGGGTGAAGGGCGCCGCGGAGATCTACAGCATCGTCGGCGGCTGGGGGCTCGACGGGCACCCGGCGGTCAACATCGTGCAGATGCCGTACCTCGACTACGACGGCACCACCTACTATCCCAACCAGCTCATCGCGCAGTTCAAGGACTACAAGTACAACCTCGCCGACATCGTCATGATGGAAGACGACGGTGACACCAACTACCAGGCGCTGGCCACCGCCATCGTCGACGCGCTGCTGACCCTCACCGACAACGGCGTCTACACGCCGCTGGTCAACGCGATCCTGTCGGCGATCCCCGCCTCGTGGTGGACCGACGACCCGGACTACGTCGACTCCTGGTACACGCTGTCCACCAGCACCAGCGGCACCATCACCGGCGCCGCGGGCAACGGGACGATGGACGTCTCCCCGTACTGGGTCTCCGGGCTCTGAGCAACTGCACCATCCGGGCCGTCGACGTCCTGAACGTCGGCGGCCCGCCGCTATCCGCATACCCGGAACAGGTACAGCCCCGCCGAGCCCACCACCGCGAGCCGTTCGCCCCCTGAATCGAAGGCACACGCGTGGGCGCTTCCCTGCACGCCGATTCCGCACACGCGGCGCAATGTCTGTGCGTCGTACAACGCGATCTTCCCGGCACCGATGCTGAGCGCGGCGACGTACCGCCCAGTGGGATCCGCCGCGAGACGCGACATGAATTCGGCACAACGGAACGTCGCAATGACCCGACGCGTCGGGATGTCCCACAGCAACAGTTCCTTGTCGAAGAAACTGACCGTCACCAGGCGCCTGGGGTCGGGCAGGAAGCAGACGTCGTCGTACTTGCTCTTCTCGTCCAGTACGGTCCGCGCACCGGTGAGGACCTCGACCACGACCAGGCCGGCCCGGGCACTCAGACGGTTGTCGTACGGGACCGCGACGCGCTGACCGTCACCGCTGACCGCCTCGATGCTCACGGCGTGGCCGTCAGCGCTGATGATGTGGCTGGCTTTGTGGGTACCGGCGGCATCGATCACTGACACCGCCCTGGACGAGGTGCGAACCAACAGATGCCACGGTGTGGGCCAACCGACGAGGGATGTCCACGAGTTCTCCGGTCCCAGGGACACTTCCCGCACGATCGCGCCCGTCACCGCGTTGATGATCCGGAGCGGCCCGTTGCCTTCGGCCACGAGCCGTCCGTCCGGGGACCAGCAGACCCTGCCGCCGAAGGAAGGTCGGGTCCAGACCGGGACATCGGGCAGGTCGGCGGAAACGACGATGAGATCTTTGCCCTCCAGAGCAAGGTGTTGCCCGGCCGGCTGCCACACGACACGACTGAAGCCTCGGTACTCGCTCATCCTGCGACCGTCAGCGCTGTCGCCCGGTCGCCAGATCTGGATCACCTGGTCTGCCGCCACCGCCAGGTATGTGCCGGAGGGATCCCACGAGCCGACGTTCCCGCCTTCGACGATCTCGTCGCAGGCGCCCAGAGCATCGCTCCCCCGCCGCTCATTCCACTGTTCGTAGCCCAACGTCATCTCGTGGCGGTACGTCGATACCGTGAGAGCCTCACCCGCGGACCGCCAGACGTACGTCTCGTGATCCCGCAAACTGACGGGCTTCCGCCATCTCACCTGTCGCCGACCCGGCTCGGTGATCTGCAGTTGGTCACCTCTGGCCACGGCGAGGTATCGGCCGTCCGGACGCCAGGCCAGCTCAGCCCAGCCGATGGACAGGTTCAGATCCAAGGATTCCGCCGCGTCGGTGACCGTGGGGTCGGGCCACCGGACCAGGTGGCCGCCATCGGTCAGGCCGGCGAGACCGGACCGCTCATGCCAGGCCAGCGCAACAAGGGTGTCCGGTAGCTCCAGAACACCGGCGACCACGCCCTCGAAGGGCCGCCAGAGCACCACCGTGCGGTCCTGGGCGACCGCCAGCGTGCCCGCCGGACCCCAGGCAAGGACGGCAGGTTGCCAGGTACGGGACAGAACCCGGTCGGCGACGACCGTGCCGGTGGCCACCTCCACGACACCCACCTCATGTGAGTCCGCGTCGCGCTGCCGTACGTACGAGAGATGGCACCCGTCCGGGCTCAGCCGTGTCCGCAACGGATACGCGGGCAGCGTGACGACAGACTCCTGCTCGCCCGTACCGGTGTTCCAGATGCGCAGTGTGTTGTCGAGTTCGCCGACGCTGGCCAGCCGTCCGTCCGGCAGCCAGGTCAGAGCGGCGGCGCCGTGACGGTGACCGGTGAGGACCCGTACCAGGCGTGGATCGGCTCGGTCGGGCAGAGGATGCGCGGCGAAGAGTCCGCGACGCGGGACGGCGTCACGCACGTGATGCAGCTCGGCGAACACGTCGGGGCGGCTGAACAGCCGGCTGTGCAGGGCGAGCATCAGGTCCTCGCCGGTCTGGTGACCGATGAGCAGGTGCGCCTCCTGGCGCAGGATGCTCGCCAGCGCGTCGGCGTACCCGTCCTCGGGACGGTTGCTCTGGTAGACCCGAAGATCGGACTCCAGCGCCAACGGACCGCTGTAACCCAGCCGGATCACCAGATAGCGCTGGTCGCGCAGCAGTTCGGCCAGCTCCTGGGCACGTCCGGCCTGGACGAGGTGCTGCGCGAGCCGGGGCCACAGCTCGTCGTCGCGGGGCAGCAGGTGCCAGCCGCCGTCCGGCCGGCAGGCGTCCAGCAGCGCCACACTGGCCGCGCGGATCCGGTCTGGGAACCGGCGGCGCAGTTCGTCGTGGACCACGTCGTGCAGCCGTACGCCGTCGGCGGACACGACCATGGATCGGTCGAAGAACCGGCCGATCTCGGCCCGTACCCGCAGCGCGCTGAACCCCCACAGCCGTTCCAGCAGCCGGCCGGGGACGCTCTCACCGGCGCCGAAGGCGGCCAGCGACACGTACCGGTCGAGCGACGGTGCGGCCGATGCCGCCAACTCGTCCAGGCTCAGCGACAGGGTGGCGGCGATGCTGCGTCCACTGTCCCGGTCGGTGAGTTCGTCGAGTACGCCGACGCCGCGCCGGTCGAGTTCGGCGACCAGCTCGGCGACCGCGTCCGCGGCGGACACGCCGTGCCGCCGGGTGGTACGCAGTGCGCTGGCCAGGAATCCCAACGCCAGCGGCCACCGGCCGGAGCGTTGCAGCAGCGGGCTCAGCGCATCGGCATCCGCTTCCGGAACCCAACGCCGCAGCACGTCCGCCGCCTCGGACACCGACATCACGTCGACCCGGATCTCGTGGCCGGCCACCACCGGCGGCCGGCGGGTGGTCACCAGCCGGACGCAGCCCGGCCCCCCGGTCAGGAACGGCTCGACGTCCGCCTGCCGCCAGGCGTCGTCGATGACCAGCAGGATGCGCCGTTGGCCGAGTGCCGCGGCGAAAGCGTCGGCGGCCACCGGCACCGTCTGGTAGGTCGATCGCTGCCCCCCGGTCAGCCGGGCGGCCAGGTCGGCGAGCGTGGCCACCAGGTGTTCCGGGCTCGGACGCTGACCGAGCTCGACCCAGAGCACACCGTCGGGGAACCGGTCACGTACCTGCGGCTGATGGCACGCCCACACCGCGAGCCTGGTCTTGCCGAAACCGCCCGGGCCGTTCACCACGACCGGCGCGTCCGGCGGCGGTTCTGCCACCAGGGCCTCGAGCAGCCGCCCGCCCAGTTCCGGCCGTTCGACGAAACTGGCCGACGGCCGCGGCGCCAGGAACGGCGGCGCGACGGACGGACCCGGCACGGACAGCGCATCGAAGTTGAGCTGGTTGGCCAGCGGGCCCAGCGCCGGCTCCTGCAGCGCGACCTGCTTGACCGCAGCGACCAGCTGCGCGGTGAGGGTGTCGGCCAGCCACTGCGGGTCCACCCCGATCTGGTCGAGGTACGAGCCCGAATCCGCCACACCGCTCGGCATGGCGAGCCGGCCCACCAACGCGTCGATGGATGCCGACAACGTCTCCAACAGACTGGTACGGGCATCGACCGGCAGTTCCAGCGGGCCGGACAGCTCGGCGAGTACGGACTCCAGCTGGCCGCGGGCCGGTTCGTCGAGCGCGTCGACCACCCGCTGCACGGCGAGCTGCACCGCCCGCCGCAGCGCGCGTTCCCCCGGCCGACCGAGGGTGAAGCCGGACATGCCGCGTACCGCCCGTTCGGCGAGAAGCTGCGCCAGCGCACCCGCCACCAGGTCCACCAGCGTCACGCCCGCTACCTCCCGCTCTCCGCCCGACCGACACGTCTGCCCGCATCATTCTCGCCCCGTCGGACAACGCGCCGGCACTGCGGCGTCGGCGTCCGGCCATAGTCCACACACGGCCGTGGCTGATCTGGTGCTATGACGGGAGTGCGGGAGCCACGGGCGGAGTCGCGTCGCAGCGGGAGGATGTTCGCCGCCTTCGCGGTGCCGAACTTCCGGCTGTACTTCGCCGGGCAGGCGGTCAGCATGGTCGGCACCTGGATGCAGGTGGTGGCCCAGTCCTGGCTGGTCCTGGACCTGACCGGCTCGGGTACCGCACTCGGGCTGGTGGTCGCCGCGCAGTTCCTGCCGGTGCTGCTGCTCGCCCCGTACGGCGGGCTGATCGCCGACCGGGTCGACAATCGCCGCCTGCTGATGACCACCCAGACCGGCCTGGGGTCGCTGTCGCTGCTGCTGGGGCTGCTGACCATCACCGGCGCGGTACGGCTGTGGATGGTGGTGGTTGTCGCCGTACTGCTCGGTTCGGTCGCCGCGGTGGGCGGCCCGACCCGGCAGACGTTCCTGCCCGAGGTGGTCGGTACGCACCTGCTGCGCAACGCCGTGAGCATCACCAGCGTGATGATCAGCGCCACCCGCGCGGTGGGGCCGGCGGTCGCCGGGCTGTGGGTGCCGCTGGTGATGATGGCGCTGATCGGCACACTGGCCTACGAGTTCCAGGTGGTGCTGCCGGTACTGGCCCGCTTCGGCATCCACGGCGGCGCGCGCACGTACGGGTTCCTGGCCTCCGCCATGGGGCTGGGCGCGGTGGTCGGTGGGCTGATCGTGGCGGCCTTCGGCCGGGCCGGGGTCGTTCCGCTGGTGGGGGCGGCGGCCGGGTTCGGGGCCGCGTTGAGCGCGGCGACGTTCGTACCGTCGCTGCCCGGTGAGCTGGCCGCGCTGGCGTTCGTGGGTGTGGGCAGCATCGCGTTCCTGGCCACCGACAACACCACGTTGCAGCTGGTGGCCGACCCGTCGTTCCGGGGCCGGGTGAGCCCCTCGAGCGAGCCTGCGGATACGACGCTTACTGCGATTCCACCGGCTGCTGACCAGTGCGAGCTCCGACGACACGGCCCGTCCTCGCGCGATGGGTCAGCCGCTGGTCGGGCACACCGCCGCCATCGACGACGTGGCCTTCGGCCCGCACGGCCTGCTGGCCAGCGCGAGCGACGACCACACGGTCCAGCTGACCTCGCTGGACCCGCGGGCGCGGCGCGACGGATCTGCGCCGCCACGGGAAGCGTGCTGGACCGCCAGAGGTGGCGGCAGTACATCCCCGAGCTGCCGTACGACCCGCCCTGCCCGGGCAGGGCCGGGCCGTGACCGAGGGGCGGGACCTACGCGAGGTGGGTGAGCAGGTTGTCGAGGGGTTCGGGCAACGATGCCGGGTCAAGGGCCTCGGCGAGCAACTGACCGTAGCGGATCTTGCGGTGCGAGCGCGTACCGAGGAACCGGCGCAGTACGGCGATGTCGGTCCAGCTGCGCTGGGCGGGTTGGCGGCGCAGGGTCTGCAGGGAACGCAGCTCGCCCTGACCCTCGATGATCCCTTCCACGGCGGGTATACCGAGGTGGCGGATCAGCTCGTCCTCCAGGTCCTCGACGCAGGCAAAGAAACCGAGGCTCGACAGGTCGGCGCGGGTGAGGCGGGAGCCGGGGCCGGCGTTGGCCAGGGCGCGACTCACGACGTGTTCCTCGGCGGAGTCGTACAGGCCGGCGAGCGCGACGTCGAGTCCGTCGGGGCCGAGCAGACGCAGGAAGTGGCCGATGTTGGTCACGCCGCCCATCGCGACGACGGCGATGCCTTCCGCTGACAGATCGAGTCCGCGACGGGTTGCGGCGGCGGTGACCGCGGCCCGATCGCTGTCACCCTCGACGAGTACGACGGTCCGGGTGCCGGGCGGGATCCGGGCCGCCGCCGCGGAGACGACAACCGGTCCGATGTCCATCCGCCCATCCTCCCCGGCCCACGGCGCGGATACCACTGCCTTTCGCCGGGAACGGATCACCCGCACCGCTCCTGTGCAGCGATACGCCGTGGCGTGTCGCTGCACAGCAGCCCGGGACGGTCAAGCCTCAGCCCAGCAGGCCCAGCAGCGCGGACCCGGCATCGGTACGCGAGACCAGCACGCTCTGACCGCGGCGTTCCCGGCCGATCAGCCCCGTGCGGGCCAGTACATCGCAGTGCCGGGTCGCCGCGCCCGGCGTGACGTTCAGATGCGCCGCCAGCGCCCCCATCGTCATCGGGCGTCGAGCTGGCGCAGCAGGGCGGCGCGGGGCGAGCCGAGCACAGTACCGAGCCGGTCCACCGCACCGGGACGGGTGGGCCCCGCCGCACCCTGGCCCCGGACCGGGTACGCGATCGCCAGCACATCAGCTGCTTCCTCGTGCATGAACAGGGTGTCCGGGCTGATCACCGACGGCACCAGGACCAGTCGCCGGTCACCCAGCTCGACCGTCCCGCCCCGGTCAGCCGTCCAGACGGAACGCACCGTCGGAGTAGGTCAACCGCCGGCTCAGCGTGTTGAGCACGGTGTCCAGCGCTCCGCGCACGCTCGCCACCCCTACCCGCTCGGTCTCCCGGTCGACGAGCGGACGTACCGTCGGCCACCAGTCGCCCAGCAGCGGCGTGGCCGCCGAGACGGCGTCGGCATAACCGTCCAGCCAGCGTCGCGGCTGGTCGGCGACCGGTTGCCACAGTCGCGTCGTCTTGCCCAGCGTGGCGATTTCGGTGATCAGGTCGTCGGGCGGGTAGTCGTGCAGCCGCTGTACCTGCTCGGACACGCCCACGTCCCGGGTCGGCGCGATGGGCACGAGTGCGTTGGGCACCAGCCCGTACCCGCGTCGGTGAGCGGCCGCAGGGCACGGGCCTGCGGGCCCAGCGCAACCCGCAGAGGCTCGACGACCCGCGGCGCCAACGCCGGTCCCCGCCCGCTCACCGCGTCGCGCATCAGCAGGAACACCGACTGCATCGGCGAGACCGCAACCGAAACATCACTGATCTCCGCACCCGCCACCGCTCTGGCCATACCCCCAGTATGAGCAGGCGAATCCAGTTGACGGTTCCCCGAGAGATCCACAGAAGTAGCAACTCGCTTCGTTCCGTAGCAGGGCGAACCGCCAGGGGAAACCGGTGTGCGAGGGTAGGCGTACTGCCCACCCTCGTGCACCTCACGACCATGGCCGGCGCCATCGCCTTGACGTCAAGCTGCAGATTGCGCAGACGAGGAGTCCTCCCCAAGCCGCTTACTCAGGGCTCGTATCGACAGGCCAATGCTTTCGCTCCACTCGTAGTCGCCCCCCGAAGGGGGTCCCTTGTAGACCTTTTCGAGGATCTCGATTAGTTGGGCGATCTCAGAGGGACCGTGCCCAGTGCCACCGACAGCCAGGTCGCCGATGACTCCGGCGAACTCCTGCTCAGTCAGCTTGGCGGCCGGAGTGACAAGCGGGTCCCCGCTGAGCCTGTCGATCACCTTGGACCAGTGGCGAGTCAGCTCGTCAACCAGATCTGCGCGCCGCATGCCATTGTCGTGTTTGAACTCCATTCCCATCCGCGCCAGAAGGGGACCACGCAGCGCTTCCCGCACATCACGGTCCAGCGCAACACGCGCCCGCGCGGAACAGGAGACGGTCGTCCTGTGAACCTCGTAGGTGAAATCCTGCTTGCCGAGTTCGGCATTGAGCTCACGTTCAAGCTCGAAGGCCGATTGCGGGTCGTAGCGGTGTGCAAGGCGAGAGAACAGCTCGCAAACAGCCGAACGGGCCAGATCGCGGTGGCACTCGATGGCGTCCTGCAACGTTGTCTCGGTCAGTCCAGTCGAACGCCAGCTCAGCGCCAGGCTCGCCCGAAACTCGAAGACGTCCCCCAAAGACAATGCCGTCAGGCCGTCCGTCGTAACTTCACGCACTGTGAGCGTCCCAGGCGCCACCTGGCTGACCTGGACCAATCGCTGGCACCATCGGCGGAGCACCCTGACAATAAGGCCAAGAAGCGCGATCATTTTTCCCCCTCCATAAGCGCAGCTAGGTGATGAACGACCGGCCCGGTGGGCATCCCGGCCGGTCGCTGACGAACGAAGTAGTAATGCATCCGTTGCCGCGCTTCCCTGTCCGCGCCGACCTTCGCCATCACGGCGAGAAGCACTGTGGCCACAGAGCCGTCGTACTCTGCGGCCACAGCCCACCGATCCAGCGCCCCGCAAAGAGCCCTGCGGGTGTGCGGACCGATGATGCCGTGAGCGAGCATGGAAGCCAGTGCCTGTTGACGCTCCGGGTCGATGTCGGCCCACGCTAAGAGCAGAGGCCACGCTGCCAGCGTTTCGTCGGCATTCTGCCTCGCAAGCGCTACGGTGGCGCGGGCGGCGTGAGTGGCCAGACACCTGTCGCCGCTCCCCTGCCACTCTAGAAGTGCGGCACTGATCTGTCCGATGGTCTGCCATGAGCCAAGGGCGCTGATCGCGTCCGCAACCGCCGGGCTCGCCAAAGCCTTGTCGTTCTTGCCGATGGCTCGTAGGTCATTGAGTGCCGAACGTGCCGGTACCAGACGTGTCAGTCCCACCATGTACGCACGAGCAGCAGTCTCCTGCAGAAGAAAGAAGCCACCGTGTGCCCACTCATGAACCTTCCCTGTGACTACCCTGGTGAGTCGTGGGTTGCTGGCCGCCTGTGCGAGTCCCATACCTGCCGCTTGTCTACGCCGCGCCTTGTAGCTACTTGCCCAGTCGCTGAGTAAGTTAGCGCTCACCTGCTCGAAGTCGAACTCTGCGAATACCGCAGCCGCTAACGCGGCGCGTTGGCGGACGACTGCCAGTTGATGGCTTGCAAGGTGGTCGAGCCATTCAAGCATGCCGTCCTGGCTTGCCGGATAGTCGTTCCAGACAACATCTAACAATGCATGCGTAAGCATGGGATGGCGCAACCAAGCGATCCGACCTGTTGCCGACGGCATGGCGGGCTCACTTGTGGGACGGCCTTGCATCTTGGTCGGGATCAGTTCGTCCACCTGTAAACCAAAGCTGTCCCAGGATCGTCTGATGAGTTCCGCGTCCTCAAGCTTGGGATCAACCGGCTCCATTATGGACAACAATTTAGTCGTTGCCTCGGCGACCAGGCTGACGGGGCACTCGGATAGGAGTGCGTAGGCGAGTCGGAAGCATCGAAGGTATGTATCGCTGGGGCGCCGCACGACGTCATCGGCGGCGCGGCGTTCCTTGCCATCAGCCGGGCACGGCTGCAGCAGCTTCACGGCGAAGGCATGTAGCGCACCTTCCTGATCGCTCAGTATCGTCTCGAACTCGTCCGGGTTGGCCGGGTGTGCAGCCGCAATCACCATCGCCAGATGACTTGCTTGATGGGGACGGTCCATAGCTGAAAGTTCGTCGACAAGCCGCTCGTTGGTCAGGCAATGGAGCACATACTTCGGAATACACTCGCCCCGGCAGCCACCGGCGTCGACACATCCGCCCGCACAGCGACCATCGTTGGCCAGGTGGTGATGCAACTGCCGACGGAAGACATCCTTGAGGTCTGTCGGCTTGTGCCGCACGACAAAGCCAGAAAGCTCGTCGATCTGATCCTCGGTATCCCCCATGACGACCAGGACGGCACCGATCCGCTTGGCCACCGAATTCAAGGTGCGGAGGTCCGTACGCTCCACGTGCTCGGCGCGAGCCTCGTAGAGGTATCCGGTGCCGGCATGCAAGAGGTCGGTGTAGCGGAGCAAATCCGCGAGGCACGCCCCGTCCAAGGCTCTGAGCTCATGAATGTCCGTGATTCCGAGGTCTGTCAGCGCGGCAACCGCCGTCGAGCGTCGTCCTGTCATCAGGCGCCCGTGCAGGTAAACGAGGTTCTGCACCGCTAAGATCTGCTTCAGTTCGTGATCGGTACCGGCAGGTTCGTACGTGGCTGGATCATGTTTCTCAAAAGGCTCTGTCCGGAACGGCGCGGGCTCCTCTGGACCCTCGATCGTGATACCGAACGCCAATGCGCCATCTCCGATGGCCGTGGCACCGCGGGTCCTGAGCTCCTCCACTCGGTAGCCGCTGAACCCCTTGGCAATGTGGTCGGGAACAACCCGCTCCGCGTACTCGGTCCTCTCATCAAACTCCGGTTGGGGGATCGTGCCGGTGATCTTGGCGGCGCCCACCTCAGCACGTCCTTGGCCGGCGTTCTCGGACGTCGCGTCGCCCTCACCTGTCGTGGTGACCGGTGGGGCCTTCTCCTTGGCCTGCTCTTGACTATTCCTGATGGAGGGCGCCTCGCCGGCCGGTGGCGCTTCAGCGGTCGATGGTTTCTCTTTGGCCTCGGCATCAGCCACCGTCATCGCATGCCTCCAGGCCGCGCGTCATTGATCGCACTGCTGTTGTCACCTACGGCCATCGCACCGGAGTTGTGGATCGGACCGAAGCTGAACTTGCCCGCAGTCGGCGGCTGTGCTGAGACCGGTTGCGTCATCGCAGCGCGTGGTTCCGGCGGTTGTGGCGTTGGCATGACAGAGAGATCGACGGTGGTGACATCCTCGTCCATCACACAGATCCAGGCCTCGGACCGGAACTGCTTTTCCTCGTCATCGATGATGACTCTGCGGAAGCGGGTGTCGCGGATACCGTCGTACTGCTGGGCTACGACCTCACGGTAGATCGGCTCCGACACGATGAGGGCGAGGGCCGCGTCCTGGAACACGGTGAGTGCCTTCTTCAGGTAGCTGGCATCGCGGAGCCGACACACGGTGTTGACCGCATCGCCTGCGTAGCCGTTGGCGCTGTCCAGGTGCACCAGACCCTCGTGTACTGCCATACGTAACCGGACCTTGGCTTGAGGCAGGAGATCCCGGTTCGCTTGCCGCAGCAATCGATCAAGGCAGGAAGCAAGCGCCCCGACCACCACCGGTTCGGGTGTGTCGACGGGCAGGACAGCCAACTCGCTGTCGCCTCCCTGTTGAGTCCTCCAGTGCGACCGGCCGAGACCGACCGCACGCACCGCTTCGGTCATCACATCGTGGAAGACCTGCTGCGCCCGGTGCTGGCCGAGATTGTCACGCCGGCTGTATTTCTGTATGTCCACAGAGACGAGCAGTCGCCGACAAGGAGCGGATGGTTGGACGGGAAGCATCGTGTCCTCCTGTGAGTTCGCCAAGTGGCGCGTCGGATCAGGAAAGGGCAACAGCGAGATCACGCTGAGCGACGTTCACCAGACAGTAGTTACTCCTAGTCGAACCAACTCACCACATCAAACGATGGATTGTGGCGGTACCCGCGAAGCCGTCAAACGATGTTGTGGCATTCAGTGCGTACCTTTGTACTGAGTGTATGGATATGACATTTCAGAACAGTCAGAGCCTGAGACTCGCCGAGCGGCTCGCCGGCCGACTCGACACCATCGATTCGTTTCAGACCTCGATACGACACGCAGACGCCAAGACGACCACCCTGCTGACCGCCCTCGCCGGGATGGCCGCGCTTGTGGCAGGCAACGTGCATACGGTCCGCCATGCCGCAGAGTCGGGTACGTGGCCGCTAACTGCTCTCCTTCTGGCTGCTGGTACATACGTCCTGTCGACGCTGTGCGCGGCCATCCGATTGATCAATGCGTTCCGGCCGCGACTCCCGGACCTTGGCAGTCCGAACCGTTTCGCGTTCCCGATGTGGCTCGCTCGGTTGTCTCGATGAAGGGGTCGATGCTGGATCAGCACTTGCGGAGGCCGACGAACTTTCGCAGGCACTGGCTCGTATTGCCCTGGCCAAGCATCGGGAAGTCGTTCGCAGCCTGCCCTGGCTGGTCAGCGCCTTCTCTGCCACGCTCGGGTGGCTTGCGCTCGTCGGCTGGTTTGGCTAAACAGCCTCGTCGCACGGTGTCGGATTTCTGACAGCTGCCACACCGATGATCACCAGTACGCCACTGTGTAGTGCGCGCATACTCGCTGTGATCACGGGAGGCTCCATGAGTGTCGATCCCGAAGCCCTTCGCGTACACAGCGAGTGGCCTCCTGGGTCCCTGCTTCATCGCCTCGACGACAGTGCCCGACAGGCTCTACTCGCTGCGGGAACATGCCGGCGGATCGGCACCAGCACCGTCCTGATGCGTCAAGGAGATCGCGGAGACCACGTGGTCCTGCTCCGACGTTCCCTGGTGAAGGTCACCGTACCGACCGCCGATGGCCGGGAAGCATTACTCGATGTTCGGGTCTCCGGCGATCTGGTCGGCGAGATGGGCGCACTGAACGAGTGCCCTCGATCCGCCACTGTTGTGACATGTGGCAACGCCGTCGTCAATGTGATCCCTCGCGGCGAACTTCACCTGCTGCTGGTGCAGCATCCGGATGTCGCCATCCATCTCGCCGGGGTAGTGGCGGAACGGCTGTGCTGGGCGAACCGCCGGCGCCTCGACTTCACCGCGTACCCGGTCAAAATCAGGCTCGCACGCGTGCTGGCCGAGTTGGCGGTCACCTACGGGCGGAGAACTTGTCGGGGTCTGGAGATCGATGTCGAGCTCACCGAACCGGAGGCAGCGACCCTGGTCGGGGCGTCGGAGATCAGTGTGCAGCGAGCATTCCGGGAACTGCGGCTCATGGGCCTGGTGGAGAAGGGATACCGCCGCAACATCGTGCGTGACCTAGCTGGTCTCCGGGAGCTGGCCGAGCTCGATCCCGCTGGCGACAAGTATTGACCGGGCAGTCCCACGGGATTCTCGGGGACGGAATGCGCTAGCTCCATGGCATCTGGGCCGGGAGGATGTGCCGGTGAACGGTTTCGCCGCCGCAGGCCGCGCTCGGCTGGGTCGTCTCGGTCGCCGGACCGGGCGCTTCTGCGCGTGGTGCGGCGCCTTGCCTGCGGTACGCAGGTTTTAGGAGTACAGAACACGGCCTGCATCATGCGTGCCCGGTCGTGGCGGACAGGCCACCGGCGAACACGGCCCAAATGGAGAAGGCAATCGCTGGGCCGACAATAACGTAGCCCATCACCAGTCCGGCGATCGCCATGCCCTGACCCTTGTGGGTTCCTTTTTTGGTTTCGTGAAGGCCAACGTGACCGAGGATCACGGCCAGTACCGAGAAGATCCCGAACGTGCAGCAGCTGCTGACGAGACCAAGGATGCCGAGCACCATCGAAGCAACAGCGGTACCGGAGGTGGGACGGGTGTCCGCCGCGAAGATCACCTGCCCTTGCTGCTGGTATGGCTGAGCGGAGTACGGCTGCACCGGGTACGGCGTAGCCGGCTGGGCCGAATAGGGCGGAGCCGAGAACGACGAAGCCGGCAGAGCGGAGCATGGCTGCACCGGGTAGGGCATGACTGGTTGGTCTGAGTAGGGCGGAGCCGAGGGAATTGCTGGCAACCTCTCGTACGGCTGCCCGTCGTACGGCTGACCATAAGAAGGACTGTCACCACGCTTGTCTGGCTGCTGCGGACCGAAGGTCTCGTTCATCGTCGGGACCCCTTTCGTGGAGAGGGCTTGGCTCGGCCTCCATGGGCCGAGCCAACCTGTGGGGACGGCTCAGTGGCCGAAGGCGCCCGCGAATAGCAGGCCGGCGAACAGACCGGCAGTCCAGGTGAGCAGGTACGAGGCCACGCCGGCAACGATGAGCAGTGGCAGGTGTCGTTGCGCCGAGGTCTTGGATTCTGTTGCTGACTGGGTGGCCTCGACGGTGGAACTAGCGTCCTGTTGGGTCATGTTGCCCCCTACGCAATAAGGCACGCCAAGTTGACGTGCAGTCACTAAGAGTGCATCGACTGGTGCCGCGCCGGTATCGGCGTAACCGACAGGCTTGATGGCCATTCGGCTCTTCCCGCCCAGTCGTGACCGCGCATAGGCCAATCAGGCGCCCCGTCCCAGTCATTCGATATTGACGACGCGGGCCCAGTCCGGTGGGGTGTCCGGGACGTAGTTCGGGTCGTCCTCGTTGTAGACGACAGGTCGGGGGAACAGACCGACGATGGTGCGGCACGGCGGTTGCGCGCTCGGCCAGGGGGTCTGTCCGTCGGTGAGGGCGACGACGACATCCGGGCGGGGGTTGGTACGCAACGCTGTCGCGAAACCGGCGCGCAGGTCCGTACCGCCGCCACCGATCAGCGGGATGTCCCCGGCGCGGCAGGTGTCGGCGACCCGGGCGGCGGCGTCGCAGGACACGACTCGTACCAGGTCCTGTCGGCCACCCACGGCGCGGGTGATGGCGGCGACCTCCAGCAGCGCGCTGCCCAGTTCGGTGTCACTGACCGAGCCGGACGTGTCGATGACCACGCACACGTGGGGCGGGCGGCGTCGCAGGCTGGGCAGTACGACGCCGGGCAGGCTCGGCGCGCGGCGCGAGGGGCGCCCGTACGTGTAGTCGTCCGGCGTGCCGGGTCCGGAGATCGCGGAGCGTACGGCCGCCCCCAGCAGTTCGCGCCACGGCAGCGGCGGGTGGAACACCTGCTCGGCCCAGCGCCGCCAGCCTTCCGGAGCATCGCCCGGGCGACCGGTGATGCCCTGCGCGACGCGGAACCGTACCGTGTCGCGTTCCTGTTCGCTGAGCCCGTTGGCGCCGTCCGGGCCGAGGTCCCATTCCCGGTGCGCCCCGTCGGCGCCGCTGCCGCAGTCGAGCCAGACCCAGTCCTGGGTGTACGGGCCGAGCCGGAACCGGCGCAGGTAGTCCTCCATCAGCTCACCCTCGGGCAACCGGAGCTGCCCGGGCTGCACGACACCGGCGGGCTCGGCCAGCCCGTCGCCGTACACGTCGTCGTTGATCTCGAAGTCGGCGGCGATGTTGATCCGCAGCCGCTCCCCCGGCCCGGTCAGCTCGCGTTGCGCGGCGACCCGGTCGCCGCGCCCGTGATGGTCGCGCAGCAGGTGGGAGACCTCGTGCACCCACACCCCGGCCAGCTCCTCGACCGGGGTCTTCGCCACGAACGCGGCCGAGACGTAGCAGCGCCAGTGCCGGTCGACGGCCATCGTGGGGACCCGCCGCGACTCGACCGGGTGCAGCGCGAACAGCGCCGCCGCCAGGTAGGGCCGCACGCGGGTGGCGTGCAGCCGCGCGGCGTACAGCTTCTCGGTGTCCAGTGTCATCGGCCGGTACCTGCGCCGCTGAGGGCCGCGACCTGGTCGGCGCGCCGGGACAGGGTGACGACCCCGGCGAGCCGTTCGATCGCGGCCGGTACCTGCCAGTCGTCGCGGCGCAGCGACGCGAGGGTCTGCGCCGGTACGACCACCAGGTCCGGCGCGCCGGTCTCCAGTGCCCGTACGAGCAGCTGCCAGGCGGCGTCCCAGCGGGGCTGGTCGGGCCGGGCGCGGACCACCTCGACGACGCTGTCGAGTACCGCCTGGCGCAGGTCACCGCGGTCGGGCAGGACCGCCGCCGCCGGGTCGGCGAGCAGCGTCTCGGGGTCGGGCAGGTCCATCCGGTCCATGCTGGCCATCAGTTCCAGCCCGGGGCCGTCCCCGACGGTGCCGCGTACCAGCATGGACAGCACCTCGCGGCCGGCGCCGGCCGCGGTGGCGAAGGCGATCAACCGCAGCGTCATCTCCCAGCTGCGGGGCGAGGGCCACGGGCCGCCGCGACGTGTCTCGTTGCGCGGCAACTGATGCGCGAAGTTCGGGCGGGCGGTGAGGAACCCGCAGACGGCGCGGCGGGCCAACGCGACGGCGTCGGGCAGGCGGTCGGCGTCCAGCGACGGCAGGGTCGCCCGCGGCCAGGTTCCGCCGAGGCCGCGTACCACGGTCCCGTGGTCGTGTGTCCACTGTAGATGGACGAAGCGGTTCGCCAGTGGGGCGGACAGTTCCCAACCGTCGGCGGCCGACGAGCGCGGGTTGGCGGCGGCCACGATCCGTACGCCGGGCGGCAGGTGCAGCGCGCCGATCCTACGTTCCAGTACGACCCGCAGCAGCGCGGCCTGCACGGCGGGCGGTGCGGTGGACAACTCGTCGAGGAACAGCAGGCCGCGTCCGAGCTGGGCGAGGCGTACCGCCCAGTCCGGCGGGGCCATCGGTACGCCCTGCGCGGCCGGGTCGTCGCCGATCACCGGCAGGCCGGCGAAGTCCGACGGTTCGTGCACGCTGGCGATGACCGTGGTCAGCGGCAGGGCGAGGGCGTCGGCGAGCTGGGTGAGGGCGGCGGTCTTGCCGATGCCGGGTTCGCCCCACAGCAGCACGGGCAGGTCGGCGGCGACGGCGAGGGTGAGCGCTTCGAGCTGGGTGTCGGGGCGGGGTTCGGTGCCGGTGTCCTGCAACAGGTGCAGCAGCTGGTCGGCGACGTCGATGGTTCCGGGCACAGTCATGGGTGATCACCTTTTGGGGTAGTAGGTAGCGCGAAGCGGGGCGGTGCGTGGCTGGAGCGGTGTCGGTGTTGCCGGTACGGAGCGCGAGCGGTCCGTCGCGTCAGCGGGCGATCCCGTAGCGGGGTCGGGTACGGAGGCTGCGCCGCACGGGCCCCGGGGCGGCGGGTGGCGGACCCAGCGGTGGCGGTTCGGCCAGTCCGGCGCGGTACAGGCCGTGCTCGACCCGGCGGCGTGCCGCCGCGTGCAGTTCGTCGAGCAGCGGGCCGTGCCGCAGCAGCGCCTCGGGTCCGAGCAGTTTCTCCAGTGTGGACAGTGCGCCGGCAGCGTCACCGTGGTCGAGCCGGGCCCGGATGTCCGGCAGGTTCTCCGGATGTCGGATCGTCTCGGCGATGGCGTGCAGGCAGGGCAGCGGCGTACCGCCCAGCGCGGCGAGTAGCCGTTCGCGGTGCAGCTCGGTCGGGTCGTGGTCCAGCGGGCTGAGCACCCCGTCGACCATGCCGAGCCGGTGCTGGTTACCACGACAGTCGACCAGGCGCAGATCCCCTGTCCGGTCCTCAGTGGACGGAGCAGGCCGATGGCCCGGTACCAGCGCCGACGCGACCAGCGGATGCAGCTCGTCGGGGTCGATCAGGTTGGCCCGCAACAGTTCCAGGTCCGGTGGTACCCAGGTGGCCGCGTCCGGCAGTACCAGCCCGGTACCGCTGCGCTTCGGCGCCGCCGCGAGCGGCGTGGAACCGTCGGCGGTGGCGTACAGCGTCAGGCGGCGCCGGGCCCCGAGCCGTACGGTGACCGCGCCGTTGGCCAGTCCCTCGGCGCGCAGCAGTATCGCCGCCTCGGCGGGCCAGCGGTGTACCGCCTCGCCGGTGCCGGCATCGTCGGCGCCGCACCGTTCCCGCAGCTCGTGGGCGCGGCGGGCGTCCCACAGGTGCCGGTGCAGGTCGAGACGGTACCGCCGGCTGGGCCGCGGATGCGGATGTCGGGCCGGGCCGTGCGCGTCGGACCCGTCGGCCAGCGCAAGGCTGATCCGCTGTCCGGCGTCGGCCCAGGCCGGTGGCGTCCGTACGACCAGCTGCACATCGCCGCCGTAGCGGGCGAGCGGAATGGTCAGACCCGGGCGCAGCAGGCCGTCCGGCGCGATCCGCGGCAGGTGCCAACGCAGCAGGTCAGGGGCCAGATGACGGAGGTCGTCACGGATCCGGGCCGCCAACTGGTGGCCATGGGTATGCGCAACATTCCGGAGGTCCAGGTCGATGTCGACGCGCGCAGCAGCGCACGCCCCGGCCCAGTCGCCGACGGCGCGCCGGGCGGTCGCAGATTCGATCATCGGCAGCGGTACGGCGTACTCACGTACCTGCTGCCACAGGAGAAGACGGGATTCCCTACTCGCAGTGCGGGAGCGCATCAGCACTCACCTGTTGCGAGTGGGACCCCCAATCTGTACGAGGAGATCATCGCCGGCAGCGTACAACACCGGATCCCGCGCTGTCACGGCCCGCCCGGGCAGGCCAGAAACGTCTACAGCCAACGGTCGAACCAGGCGCGCGTCCGGCGCAGGACATCGAGCTGATGGCTGCGTTCTGCGATCAGGTGCCCTTCCCGCGGATAGATCACGAACTCGTGCTCGACACCGAAGTGGCGCAGCGCCCGATGCAGGTACATCGCCTGCCCGAGAGGCACGTTGGTGTCCTCGGCGCCGTGCAGGATCAACACCGGGGTGCGTACGCGGTGTGCGAACGAGATGGGGCTGTTCGCGTCGTGCGGGTGCGGGCCGATGCCGGTCCATCCGGTGCTGCCGCCCAGCGCTGCCTCGAACTCACCGTTCTCGCCGGTCGCGACGAGCATGCCCCAGTCGATGACGCCGGCGCCGACGATCGCGGCCCGGAACCGTTCGGTGTGGCCGACGGCCCAGGCGGACATGAACCCGCCGTGGCTCCAACCCGCGATGCCCAACCGGTCGGGGTCGGCGACGCCCTCGTCGACGAGCAGGTCGATACCGGTGAGAATGTCGGTCCATTCGTCCTGGCCGACCTTGCCGGCCACACTGACGGCGAACTCGTGGCCGTGGCCCTGCCCGCCGCGCGGGTTGGGCAGGAACACCGCGTACCCGGCGGCGGCCAGCCACTGCGCGCTGGGCGCCCAGACCAGTTGAAATTCATCGGCGTAGCGGTCGTACGGACCGCCGTGCACGATCGTGACGAGCGGGAACGGGCCGTCCGAGGCGGTCCTGCCGGCCGGCAGTACGAGCAGGCCGTCAAGTTCGAGCCCGTCGGCGGCGCGGTAGGCCAGTGGTCGTTGACTGCCGAGATGCGACCTCGGCGAGTTCCGGCCGGGTGTCGGTGATCGGTCGCAGCGGCCCGGTGGGCGGCCCGACGTGGACGTTCGTCGCCCGGTTCCCGGCGCCGGTCAGCGCCGCGACCGTCCCGCCGGTCAGGGTGGTGGTGAGCGCGTCGACACTTCCGGGGCGTCGCAGCAGCGGAGTTGGCCCGGCCGGGTCGAGCCGGGCGAGCACCGCGTTCAGACCGTCGGCGAACACAATGAACGGGGACCCGTCGGTCTGCACCAGTTCGGTGGGGCACATCGCCAGACCGGCGGTGCGGTTGCGCAGTACGCGGCTGTCGAGCGCCAGGTCGAACACGGCCGTGCCGGCCTGCAGTACCGGCGGGGTGAGCGCGAGGTAGCCGAGGTGCCAGTCGCCGTCCTCGCGCCACCAGGCCAGGGATTGCGGGTCGGCCGCGACCGGCCCGAGGTCCACCACGATGCCGGTCGCGGGATCGACCAGGTGCAGTTGCCCGGTGCGGGGACCGTAGTCGTTGTCGGCGCTGGCCCGGGTCAGCACGGCGAGCGGCCCACCGTCGGGACGTTGCCGTAGTTCCACGACGTGCCGGTCGCCGAGCACATCCGGGGTGCTGACCCGGCCCGTGGTCAGGTCGAGCAGTCGCAGCCGGGCCCGGGGCTCGTGTTCGCCGACGACGATGGCGTCGTCCCCGGCTCGACGCGCGCTCGACGCGCCGGGCTCGTCCTCGGCGATCAGCGCGACGACGTTCGGGTCGGCGAGTGGCAGGTGGTGGATGATGCCGGCGCGCCAGCTGGTCAGCGCGGTCACCGTACCGTCGGCGGGCGCGACCCGGTGCAGCTGCGCGATGCCACGCTCGGCGCGGTCGGACAGGAAGAACAGCGTGCGTGGGTCCGCCGACCAGCGCGGTCGGGACTCCGTCGCCGCATCGGCGGTGACCCGGCGCGCCGCGGATGCGCCGTCGGTGTCGACGAGCCAGAGCTCGGTGTCGAGATGCTCGCCGGCCCGGCTGACGGGGGCGAGGACGTAGCAGACCAGGCGCCCGTCCGGGGAGAGGGCCGGGTTCAGCGGCGCGCGTCCGTCGACCACGAGTTCGGCGGTCAGAGCTGTCATGCCCTGAGTCTGCAACGTCGACAACTGCCCACGCAGTCCGGGAGCGCCGCTGACGTCGCTGCCTCCCCCGCCCGGCCCGCAGCGAACCTTCCCGGTGCGGGCCGGGTCGTATTGCTGTCGCGTGGCGCACCCAGGACGGCGCAGGATGTGCCGGTGACGCAACCGGACCCGCCGCAGGCCGCACTCGACTGGGCCGCCACCCTTGCCGACGCTGACGCCTCCGCGCGGGTGGTGCGGCGCCTTGTCGGCGGTACGCACGCCGCCACCCACGTACTGGCCACCACCTCACCGGCGCGGCAGATGGTGCTGCGCCGCTACCCACCGGGCGACGACGCCGCCCGGCATGAAGCGCACGCGCTGGAAGCTCTGGACGGCATGAGCGGCTGGGTGCCCCGGCTGGTCGACGTGGACGCGGACGGGCGGCGCATTGGCGAACCGGCAACGTTGATCACGCTGCTGCCGGGGCGGGCGGACATCACGCCGTCCTCCCCGCACGACGCCGCGGCCCAGTTGGGTACGGCACTGGCCCGCATCCACGCCGTACCGTCGACCCGCCTCGGCGGTCTGCGCGACGGGATGCTGGCGGGCGCCACCTCGAACGTCGGTGATGCGGGTCCTGCCGGGCCGATCCTGGCCGCACACGGGCACCGCCTGGCAGCGCAGCCGCGGGTGCTGACCCACTTCGATTTCTGGTCCGGCAACGTGCTGTGGCAGCAGGCTCAGCTCACCGGCGTCGTCGACTGGTCGGGGGCGTCGCTGGCACCTCGCGGGTTCGACGTGAGTTGGTGCCGGCTGGACCTGGTGCTGCTGCACGGTCCCGACACCGCCGACGCGTTTCTCACCGCGTACGAGACGGCGGCCGGCGAGCCGGTGCCGGAACTGGCGTTGTGGGACCTGTTCGCGCTGACCAACTCACACCGCAGCGTCGAGACCTGGCTGCCGAACTACCACGACCTGGGCCGTACCGACCTGACCGCCGCGGCCCTGCGCGAACGCCACTCCGACTGGACCACCCGAGTCCTGTCCCGCTACGACGTCGTCTCTGCCCGAGGCTGATCTCGGCCGCTCGAGCTTCGGGGCCACTCGGCCCCAGGGGCTGTACAAAATCACTCTGACGTGCAAGGTTACGTAACCAGAAACCATTCGCAAGGATGCAGTGGACCTCGTCGGCGATCCCCCGAAGGAGCCGTGTGCCATGTCCAGAGTCGTGGAACGTCTCAGCCGTGTTCTGCTGGCAGGGCTAACGGCCCTGGCCGCCGTGGCAGCCACCGTGACGCCGGCAGCGGCGGCACCGCACAGCCCGCCGGGCGCGACCGACGTGGCGCGGGCCCGGGTCGCCGCGGACGTACTGATGTCCTCGTACGATCCGGTCAAGGCGTGGTTCCCGTCGAGCTGGTGGAACTCCGCGGTCGCGCTGCAGACGATCGGCGACTATATGCAGCGCACCGGCGACCGGCGCTACGTCGGCCAACTGGACAACACGTTCGAGAAGGACAAGGGCGTCTTCCCGCCCGGTGTACTGTCCGGCGATCCGCTGCTCGGCAACTTCACCAGCCGCGCCATCGACGACTCCGAATGGTGGGGGCTGACCTGGATCGAGGCGTACGACCTGACCGGGCGGCAGAAGTACCTGGACATGGCGAAGACGATCGCGGACTACGTGCAGGGTTACTGGGATCCGAGCACCTGCGGCGGCGGCGTGTGGTGGAACGCGGAGAAAACGTACAAGAACGCCATCACCAACGGCCTGTACGTCCGGCTCACCGCCGAGCTGCACAACCGCCTGCCCGGCGACACGACCTGGCTCGGGCGCGCGAAGACGGCGTGGCGCTGGTACAACAACAGCGGCATGATCAACTCTGCCGGCCTGGTCAACGACGGGCTCAACGACGACTGCACGAGCAACGGGCAGACGGTCTGGAGCTACAACCAGGGCCTGGCGATCGGCGGTGGTCTGGAGCTGTACCGGGCGACCCACGACCCGTCGGTACTGGCCACCACCGAACACCTGGCCGACGCGGCGATCACCGCACCCGAGCTGGTGCAGGGCGGCGTACTGACCGAGTCCTGCGACGCGCTGGACCGCACCTGTGACGACAACGGCAAGCAGTTCAAGGGCATCTTCCTGCGCTACCTGATGGATGCCGCGGACACCACGCACCTCGCGCGCTACCAGGACTTCGTGCAGCGCCAGGTAGCCACCGTGTGGGCCAACGACCGCAATGCCGCCGACCAGTTGGGTGAGCGCTGGTCGGGTGCGACGAATGCGGATCATCCGAACGCGTTCGACTGGCGTACCCAGGCCAGCGCGCTGAGCGCCCTGATCGCCGCGGTGCCGCGGCCCGCGCCGCGCTGGTCGCTGTCGGCGGCCACGACGCCGGCCATGCCGGTGGTGATGCCGGCCGCGAGCACCACCACGACGGTGAAGCTGAACGTACGGGTCGAGGCCACCGCGCCGGGCGACGAGCCGATGCCCGTACAGGTGGCTGCCAGCGCACCGAAGGGCTGGAGCGTGCACGCCGCGCAGTCGTCGATCACGCTGCACCCGCACGGCAGTGCCGCGCCGGTGCAGGGCACGGTGGCGTTGACGGTGACGATCCCGGCCGGTACCGCCGACGGGCAGTACCCGGTGAGCACGTCGGTGAGCGCCGATCCGGGGCTGCGTTTCAGCACGTCCGCGTCGATCCAGTTGGCACACACCGCCGACTTCGACACCGGTACGGCCGCCGAGACGCCGTGGCTGTGGGACGCCGACGGCTCGCAGAGCAACGGCGTGCAGAACCGGTTCGCCGACGGCGACCACTACTTCATCTACCGGTTCCCGCTGCCGTCGGACACCACGTCGGCGCAGGTCACGCTGACCATCGACAACGAGTTCCTGGTGCAGGTCAGCCCGGACGCCAAGCAGTGGACCACCGTGCTGACCGAGGACCAGCAGGACCACGACGGGCAGAACAAGGCCGACCGTACCGTCGACCTGACCCCCTATCTGGGTACGGACAAGACGGTGTACGTGCGGGTAGCGGACAGCTTCCCGCAGGACGGCTGGGGTGGTCGCGTCTACCACGTGACCGCCGGCCCCTCCTGAGCCCGCTACCCGGTAACGACCGACGCAACGGCCGGGCGGCTGCCCGGCCGTTGCGCTGTCCGCATCTCCCGAAGTCAGCGACCGAACGGTACGAAGGTCATGGTCTGTTCGGCGGCGGTACGGGTGCCGTCGGCACTGTGGCCGGTCCAGGTACGCAGCGGGGTGGTCTCGACCGGCCGGTCGTGCTGACCGGACAGGCCCAGTACCAGTCCGCTGTACCGGTTGACCAGCCGGTACGTGCCGCCGCGAACGGTGTTGCCGACGATGAACCACTGCTGGCCGACGCTGGGTCCGCCTGAGCCGAGGGCGGTGACGGTCGGCTCGGCCCCCCAGGCGCGGCTGGTCGTGGTGGCGGAGTCGACGCCGAGCGCCTGCCCGGTGACACCGTTGACGATCCGGTACGAGCCGTCCCCGTTGGCCACGATCGACCAGGCCGCGTTGGCGGGGCGGGTACCGACGGGCACCGAGGTGGTGGCGGATCCGACCTGCGCCAGCGCCTGACCCTCGCCGCTGGCGATCAGGTACTTCCGGCTCGGGTTCACCGGCGCGGCGGCCGGCGCGGACGAGTCGATGGTGACGTCGGCGTACTGGCCGTCGGAGTTGTCGCAGGCGATCGAGCAGTACATCCGGAAGCCCTTGCCGACGATGGTGGAGCTGGTGCGGTTCTTGCTGTCCAGGAACCAGCGGTACCAGGAGGCGGTGTGGTAGCTGCCGGTGTCGCCGAGCAGCCGCCACTTCGGTGCGGCCAGGTCCTTGGTGGCGTAGATCTGCTGCGGCGCGTTGCCGCTCTGGTCGATGCTCTGCGGCTCACCGAGGTACAGGCCGAGGTAGGCGTTGTAGGTGATGTCCATGACGAACAGCGGCGAGGTGGGCGGGGTCTTTCCCGCGGCAATCTGCTCGGACGTGGTGCCGGCGTTCGCCGGGTCGTACTCCTTGGCCGGCGGGGTGTAGCCGTTCGGGTTGTCGGCGCTGACCGGGACCAGGTTGCTCTCCTTGCCGCCGACGCCGGGCTGGTGCCAGCTGCCGTCGTAGAACTTCTGCCAGGTGCCGGTGGCCATCTTGCCGGCGATCGGCGCCCTCGCGACGTGCGAGTAGAACGCCCGCCAGCTGTGGCCCTTGTCGACGATCCGGGAACCGTAGTAGGCGTAGAAGTAGCCGGAGGCGGGGTCGACGAACAGCCGCTGGTCACCGTCGCCGTAGTCGAACGTCTGGTTCGGGAAGGCGTTGGTATCGCCGCGGGTGGTGCTGTACGGCGAGGTGATCGCGTGGCCCTTGATGCTCCAGGTGTGGCCCTTGTCGGTGGAGACCGCGTAGTCGATGGCGTCGAAGTGCAGGCCGTCGCCGAAGGGCCGCGGGGTGAACTCGTTGTGCACCAGGCCGTACCAGTCGCCAGTGTCCGGGTCGACCCAGGTGCCGACGAGGTCGCAGTAGTTCTTCTGCGAGTAACCGGATCCGGTCGGGTCGTAGCTGGCGGTCCTGCCGGTGGGGCTGTTGTTGCAGCGCCAGGTGGTGTCGTTGTTGCGGTCCTGCGGGTTACTGGGGTTGACCGCGTCGCTGAGCCCGGCGTCGCGGGTGGCGGTGTCGAGGTCGGTGCCGGTGTAGAACTCCCAATAACGCGGGTCGTCGGCGCCGTAGAGCGCGGCGGACTGCTGGAAGTGGAAGGTGCCGTCGGAGTCGGTGAAGACGGCGGCCGGGGTGTCGGTCGGGTACTGGTAGGTGCCGGTCGAGCCGACCGTGACGGTGTACGTCGCTGCCGGGTCGGCCGACGCGGTGGCGGGGCCGCTCACCGCTCCCGCCGCCACCAGGGCAGCGGCGAACACGACAGACACCGCTTGTCGATGGGATCTCACCGGGCGGCTCCTTTCCTGGAAACCACCGCGGGACACGTGCTGGCTTTTCGTCCGCCTCCCCGACTACGGAATTATTTCCGCTAAGGTTATAACTAACTCGGCCCAGGTCAACCCCTGTCTTTCGGGAGGTGCAGTGCGCTCGACGCACAGTGGTGAGGCGTACCGCGGCGGTGAGGTGGCCGCCCGCCGATCCGCCGCTGGCCCCCGGCGCGATCCGCCGCACCAACGTCAGCGCCGTACTGCGCCTGCTGCGCAAGCACGGCCCGCAGTCGCGTACCGAGATCGCCGGCACGCTCGGGCTGCCGAACTCGACGGTGTCCAAGCTGGTCACCGAGCTGCTGGAGCTGGGGCTGGTGACCGGCGGCGAGGCACGACGCGCCGGTTCGATCGGCCGACCGCAACAGGCGGTCGCGTTGCGTTCCGGCGCACTGTGCGGGCTGGGTGTGGAGATCAGCGTCAACTACATCCGGGCGATCGCGCTGGACCTGCCCGGCGACGTACTGCTCGACCGGCGGATACCGGTGCAGCACGACCACGACGACCCGCGCGTCGCGCTGCGGCAGGCGGCCGGGTTCATCGCCGACGCGGTACGCCAACTGCACGGCACCGTGTCCGGGGTGACGGTCGCGGTGCCCGGCCAGGTCGATCCCGGCACCGGCGTGGTGATGCTCGCGGCGAACCTCGGCTGGTCCCGACTGCCGGTCGCCGCTCTGCTGACCACCGAGCTGGCCGACCGGCTCGGCGCCGACGCGCCGCCGGTACGGCTGGACAACGATGCCCGGCTGGGTGCGGTCGCCGAACACTGCCTGGCGCACGTACCGGATCTGCTCTACATCACCGGTGAGGTCGGCGTGGCCGGCGGCATCATCATCAACGACACGTTGGTACGCGGCGCGGGCGGCTTCGCCGGCGAGATCGGGCACATGCCGCTGGACCCCGATCCGCGGCCGTGCGCGTGTGGGCGCAGCGGCTGCTGGGAGACGATGGTCGGCCTGCCGAGGTTCCTCGGGTACGCGGCCGATCCGGTCCGCGATCCGCACGGCGACCTGGAGGAACGTCTCACCGAGCTGGGTTGCCGTACGGATCGTCGTACGGTCACCGCGATCGGGCGTCTCGCCGGCGATCTGGGTACCGGGATCGGGTTGCTGGTCAACGTGCTGGACCCGCGGCTGGTGATTCTGGGCGGCTACTTCAGCTATCTCGGCGATGCGTTGCTGGAGCGGGTACGTGCCGAGGTCACCGAACGGGTGCTCGCCCCGCAGGCGGGTGGTTGTGAGCTGCGGCTGTCGCGCCTCGGTTTCACCAGCGCGGCGCGGGGCGCGGCGGAGACCGTACTGGAGCGGGTGTTCCAGGATCCGGCCGAGGCGCAACTGGTCGGCTGAACCGCTCCGAGCTGGGCTTTTGACCAGAAACTGAAAAGCTTCCGGGGCCGACACCGGGCCCATACGCTCGGTGTTCGTCAGGGTTCTTCTTCGTGGCGGGTCACCGTGGTCGTTGCGGATCCGCCTGCACCCGGAAAGGCAAACAACTGTGATCTCACTTCGCAAGGTCCTGCTCAGTGTGGCGATGGTGGCTGCCGCTCTGGTCGGCTCGATGGCGTTCACCGCGCCGGCTCAGGCTGCCACCTACGACGGCAGCTACGCCGACCAGACCGGCTGCGACGTCGGCGCGTACACCGCGCGCTCCGCCTATGGCTACATCGGCGGTGTCGCCCACGTACTGGTCGAGCTGCGCTACAGCCCGAGCTGTCGGACCACCTGGGCGCGGGTGACGACGCTCAACATGCCCAACTGCGTCACGAACAGCGACTACTGCGGCGGCGCCACCGTGCACCGCAACAGCAACGGCACCCAGTACAGCTGCCTCATACTCTCCGGCAAACACGGGTGCTACACCAGGCAGGTGAACGACAGCGGCGTCACCTCGTACGCACACGGCTGGGCCGACGACGGCGCCAACACCGCCTACGCCACCACCAGCTCGTTCTGATCGCTGATACTCCGGCCCGGCGCGGTGGTATGACGCGCGACACGGGATGTCACGGGGTGGCGCGGGGCGGGGTCCTGTGCACGGCAAACCGACACCAGAGTCGGCTGCCGTGCACAGGCGTGTGCCGGCTCTGGTTTTCCTTCCGGGGAGGGGAACTCCATGAGTTCAGCGCACGAGACCCTGCGCCGCGAGTTCGGCGGCGACATCATCGAACCCGGTTCGGCGCAGTACGAGTCGGCGCGGCGGGTGCTGCTGGCGACGGGCAGCCCGGCGTACGTGCTGCGGCCCCTGCGGATGTCGACGACGTACGGGCGGGTGTGCGGTTCGCCGCCGATGTGGGTCTGGCGCTGTCGGTACGCGGCGGCGGGCACAGCTTCGCCGGTTTCGGCACCAACGACGGCGGCGTGGTGATCGACCTGAGCGCCCTGTCGTCCGTCGAGATCCTCGATGCGGCAACACATCGCGTACGCATCGGCGGCGGCGCGACCTGGGGTGGCGTTGCGGATGCGCTCGGCCGGCACGGGCTGGGTATCTCCGCCGGCGACACCCGCAGCGTCGGGGTCGGCGGGTTGACGCTGGGCGGCGGCATCGGCTGGAAGGTACGGAAGTACGGGCTGGCGCTGGACCAGCTGGTCGCCGCCGAGGTCGTCACCGCGGACGGGTCGGTGCGCACGGCGAGCGCCACGCAGCACCCGGAGCTGTTCTGGGCGCTGCGCGGGGGCGGCGGCAACCTGGGCATCGTCACCGCGTTCGAGTTCCAGGCGCACGAGACGGGCGACGTGTTCTTCGGCAAGCTCAGCTTCCCCGCGGCTTCGGCTGGGGCGGTGTTGGGCGGCTGGGCCGAGCACCTGCGCAGCGCGCCGCCCGAGCTGACGTCGGTACTGGGGTTTGCGAACCCGTTCGCCGGCGGGCCGGACGCGCCGGTCGACGTGTACGTGATGTTCGACGGTGACGACCCGGCGCGGGCCGCAGCGGCCATCGACCCGATCCGCCGGCTCGGCACGGTGCTGACCGACGAGGTGGCGGCGGTGCCGTACGCGGACACGCTGGTGGAGGGTGCCGCGCTGCCGCCGTCGCTGCGGATGGTGTCGCGCGCCGGGTTCGTCGAGGCTGCGGCGGTGCCGGCGGTGCTGCGGATCCTGGCCGAGGCGGGCGCGACGGCGGGCTCGCCGTTCCTCGGTATACGCAGCGTCGGCGGTGCGGTGGCGGCGGTGCCGGAGGACGCGACCGCGTACGCGCACCGCGGTGCGGAGCTGATGGTGCTGACCACGGTGGCGGGGCCCGCGCCGGTGGTGGAGGCGGCACTGCCGGGGCAGGATTCGCTGTGGCGACGGCTCGCGCCGCACGTCAGCGGGGCGTACGGGAACTTCACCACGGCGGCCGGCGGGGCGGAGGTGGCGGCGATGTACCCGGAGGCGACGTACAAGCGGTTGGCGGCGGTGAAGAGTCGGTACGATCCCGGGAACCTGTTCGCGCACAACCACAACGTGCGGCCCGAATAGCGTTGTCACACCGGTGCGGGTCGGCGGCGTCGTATGGGCGTGGAGACCACTGGGAGCGGGAGCGGCAGGGAGATGGACGAGGCCACCGAGGCGTTCGTGCAGCACCGGAACCTGCTGTTCACCGTCGCGTACGAGATGCTCGGGTCGGCTGCGGACGCCGAGGACGTGCTGCAGGAGACGTGGCTGCGGTGGGCGGGCGTGGAGCTGGGGACGGTACGCGACCGGCGGGCGTACCTGGTGCGGATCACGACGCGGCAGGCGCTGACCCGGCTGCGGACGCTCGGGCGGCGGCGGGAATCGTACGTCGGGCCGTGGCTGCCCGAGCCGCTGCTCACCGCGCCGGACGTGGCCGAGGACGTGGAGCTGGCCGAGAGCGTGTCGATGGCGATGCTGCTGGTACTGGAGACGCTGGCGCCGGTGGAGCGGGCCGTGTTCGTGCTGCGCGAGGTGTTCGGGCTGGAGTACGCGGAGATCGCCGAGGCGGTCGACAAGACGCAGGCGGCGGTACGGCAGATCGCGCACCGGGCGCGGGCGCACGTGGCGGCGCGCCGGCCGCGCGGGAGTGTGTCGGCGGCGGAGACGCGGGAGGTGCTGCGGGCTTTTCAGCGCGCGGTGAATACCGGTGACCTGCAGGGGTTGCTGGACATTCTGGCGCCGGACGTGGTGCTGCTGACCGACGGTGGCGGGGTCGTACAGGCGTTCCTGGCGCCGCTGGTGGGGGCGGATGCGGTGGCGCCGCTGGCGGTGCGGTTGCAGCGGTTCGGGCCGGAGGGGTTGGAGTTGGTGCAGGTCAACGGGCATCCGGCGCTGGTGTTGCGGCGCGACGGGCGGATCGAGGCGGTGATCGCGGTACTCCTCGACGACGGGCTGATCACCGGGCTGTATGCCGTACGCAACCCGGAGAAGCTGTCCCGCTTCGACCGCGAAACCCTGGTCAGCCGCTGA
>CAWFFM010000004.1:0-216572 GCA_963815125.1 uncultured Actinomycetota bacterium | reverse complement strand
TTAACGGTGCTGGGATCGTTGGTCGGGTATGAGGTTGTCGGAGGCGCAGGTCGCCGAGTTGTGGGCGCTGGTCAACGGTCGGGATGTGTCGGCCGTGGTGTCGACGCGGGCGCGGATTGTGTTGTGGCGCAACCAAGGCCGGCGCCGTAGTGACATTGTGGAGCTGGCGGGGGTGTCGCTCCGACGGTGGACCGGTGGCTGGATCGCTACCGGCAGCAGGGTGTGGCGGGTCTGGTGGAGCGTAAGCGGGGTGGGCCGCGCCGGCAGGTTGATCCACGCGCTCGGGCGCGGATCCTGGCGTTGACCCGCACGTCCCCGCCGGCGGCGTTGGGGTCTCGCACTGGTCGAGCCGGGAGATGGCGGCGCTACATCAAGCGCACCGAAGGGGTGACGGTTTCGCATCACTACGTGGCGAAGCTGTGGCGGGAGGACGGGTTGCGCCCGCACCGGCAGGGCACGTTCAAGGCCAGCCGGGATCCGCAGTTCGCCGAGAAGGTCGCCGACATCGTCGGGCTGTACCTGGACCCGCCGGGCGGCGCGGTGGTGCTCAGTCATCGACGAGAAGACCCAGATCCAGGCCCTGGACCGCACCCAGCCGCTGCTGCCGATCGACTTCGACGTCACCGAGAAACGCACCCACGACTACGTCCGGCACGGCACCACGAACCTGTTCGCCGCACTGAACGTCGGCACCGGCGAAGTCACCGGCGAATGCCGACCCACCCGCGACGGCGCCGATTCCTGGCCTTCCTCAAGCTCGCGGTGAAACCGCACGCGCGGCAAGGACATCCACGTCGTCCTGGACAACCTGTCCACCCACAGCACCCCCGATGTCGCTGGCGTGGCTGGCCGACAACCCGCACGTCCACTTCCATTTCACCCCGGTCGGATCCTCGTGGATCAACCAGATCGAGACCTGGTTCGGCATCATCACCCGCCAATCGATCCGCCGCGGCACCTTCACCTCCGTCAAGGCCCTCTCAACCAGATCCGCGACTACATCGACCACTGGAACACCAACGCCGAACCCTTCGTCTGGACCGCCACCGCCGACGAGATCCTCGCCAAGGTCGCACTCGTCCAAACCAACATCCGCAAACTCGTCGACAACAACACTAAGTAAAGACAACAGAATCACGCGACACTAGGCTGGACAACGCACGTGAGACGATTCGTCTGAGCATGACCGTGCATTCCAGGTATCGAGCCACCGTGCCCAATGATCAGACTCTCCGGCAAGGGATCCTGAGCATAATATTCCGCGACCACAACGGAAGACTGGTGGGCGGCCACCAGTTCCGGGATGCGCCAGTAGAGATCCCGTCCGGCGTCTCCCAGGTCACGGAAGAGATACCGGTCAGTCTCTGGCCGTACCGAGCAGACCGTTCCCGGACAGAGGCCAGCCTGACAAATTAGGTCATCGGCACGGTGGCTGGACGGTAAGGGTTTTACGCGTCGAGCCGGTGCGGTGTCGGCCAACCCCAGCGGACTGATTGCCGTGCTACGCAAATCCCATCGCTCGTCGTACCGGATCGCGGCGGCGTGGGGCTTGCCGAGTGCTCCTAGGATTCGGGCGGTGATGGTCGGAGCCGGGGAGGCGCGGTGTTCGGGATCGTACGGCCCTGCCGGCACCGGCTCTGCGCCACCTTGCACGGCGAGTGGCTGTCGCATCTGTGCGGCCTGTGCCTGACACTGCGCGATGAGCATGGGCATCGCGCCCGGCTCGCCACCAACTTCGATAGCCTGCTGATCTCCGTACTTGTCGAGGCCCAGAACCCCGAACCGGTCACCCGCCGGAAGGCGGCGGCGTGTGCGCTGCGTGGGATGCGCGGGGCGACCGTACTGTCCGCCAGCGACCCGGGCGCCCGGCTGGCCGCCGCGGTGTCGTTGGTACTCGCCGCTGGCAAGACCCGCGACCATGTCGCCGACCGCGACGGTGCCCTGCGGGTCGGGGTGCTCGCCGGTGCGGCGACCCGGCTGGCGGACCGGTGGCAGGCCGACGGCGCCCGTACCGGCTCCGCGGTCGACTTCGACACCGACGTACTGGTCGACGCGGTGGCCCGGCAGTGCGCGCTGGAGGACACGATCGGCCCGGGCTCGTCGGTACTGACAGCCACCGAACCCACGGAGACCGCCGTCTCGGCAGCGTTCGCGCACACCGCCGTACTGGCCGGGACGCCCGCCAACATCGAACCGTTGGCCGAGGTGGGACGGTACTTCGGCCGCATCGCGCACCTGCTGGACGCGGTGGAGGATTACGCCGAGGACGAAGCACGCGGCGCGTTCAATCCGTTGCGTGCCACCGGTACGGACCTGCCCGAGGCGCGCCGGCTCTGCGACGACGCGCACCGCGGCCTGCTCCTCGCACTGGACGAGGCCACCCTGCGGCGACCCGCCCTGGCCCGCACGCTGCTGGTACGGGAGGTCCGGTACGCCATCGAACGGACCTTCGCCGCCCATGAGCCGCCGCACAGCCAGCCGCGCGACGCGTGGGCACAGGACGCGCCACCATCGGCACAGAGACCCGGGGATGGGGCCGGTGCAGCCGGTTCGCCCACAGCCATGGGCGGTGTGCCGGGTGGGTACGGGGCGACACGGGGTCGGCCGAAGGGTTGTGCTGCCCCTGGGCTCATCGGCGGCGCGTGCGCGTTGACCGCCTGTACGTGTGGGACCTGGCAACCGGGGTGGAGCGACCTGCACCGCGCCGGCTGCGGTGACCGGTGCTGGTGCAACCGGTGCAGCGACGGGTGCAGTGGCCCGGACTGCAGCGGCTGTGACTGCGGCTGCGGAGACTGCGGATGTTGCGATGGGTGCGACTGCGGCGGTTGTTGCGACTGCAGCTGCTGACCCGTCGGCGCCGGAACCGGTTGCGGGGGTCGGGCGACACGGAAGCGCCGCGATGACGGACTGTAGCGGCTAGGCTGCCGATAGTACCGCCACGGCCTCCGGAGGGCACCATGCGTGTAGGCCCGACCTTCGGCCCGGTGTCGCCCACGGACAACTCGATCTCGGTGGCGTGGGGAATCAACGGCGACAGCCCGGCGAAGGTCCGCATCTTCCGGACGCCGGGCGACGCGGGCGGCGACTTCGTCGACGGCGAGCCCTGGCGTACGGTCAGCTGGACCTGGGCGGGTCTGCGCAGCGGCACCCGGTACGACCTGCACGTCGCCTGCGTCTACCCGGACGGCGATATCAAGCGCAACACCCTCACGGCCACGACGTCCGGGCCGCCTGCACCGGAGATCGAAGCCCCACAGGAAGACGCGCCCCAGGACGAGGCGCCGCAGGACGAGGCGCCGCAGGACGAGGCGCCCCAGAATGAAGTGCAGCAGGATGAAGTGCCGCAGGATGAGGCGACCCCGGACCCGGTACCCGCCGAGGTGGAAACACCGGCGCGGCGCCCGTCGAGGTGGCACGAGCCGTACAAGGTGGTCAACCGGCCGAAGCTCGGCCAGGTCGGCGCGACATCCCCGGGGCGGGGGCGCATCGACGTGTTCTGGCGGAACCCGGCCAGCGGCAGCCTGTTCCAGAGCTCCCTGGACGGCACCGACGAGGACGGCACCGACCCGGACAGCACCGGCGGCACCAGCGGCACCGACCGGGACGGCACCAGCCAGGATCGCGAGGACTGGCAGCTCACCGAAGTCGGCCCGATGACGGGTGCGATCGGCCAGGTGACAGCGGCGAGCGCCGGACCGGACCGTACCGATGTGTTCTACCGCAGCGCGCAACACCGTCTGCTGCAACGGTTCTGGACGCCGTCCGACGGCTGGTCGGCGGAGATCGACCTCGGCGGGAACGTGGCCGGACGGCCGGACGCGGTGTCCTGGGCGCCGGGCCGCATCGACGTGTTCTACCGGGGCGCGGACAACCAGCTGATCCAACGTTTCCAGGAACCCGGGCAGGACTGGAGCGGCGAGATCGACCTGGGCGGCCGACTGGCCGGCGATCCCGCGGTGGCGTCCCGGGTCCCGTACGCCCTGGATGTGCTCTACCGCGACCAGGCCGACCGGCTGATCCACCGCTGCTTCCTGGGCACCACCTGGGGCGGCGAGATCGACCTGGGCCCGATGAGCACTACCCGACCGGACTTCGTCTCGGGCGTGACCGCGGCCTCCTGGAGCCCGGACCGTACCGACATGTTCTACGTCGGCGGGGGCACCGCGCACCGGCTGTTCCAGCGCTCCTGGGAGCGCGGCCGGTGGAACCCGGAGATCGACCTCGGCGCCGGATTCGCCGGAGTGGCACCGTGCGTGACCTCCACCGGCCCAGGGAGGCTGGAGCTGTTCTACCTCAGCAGCACCGGGCAGCTGCCGTCACTGTTCCTGCACCGGTACGGTCCCTGACCGGTCATTCGCTCCCGGCGTAGGTACCGAAGCTCCACCGGTTGCCCTCGTCGTCGGCGATGCTGAACCCGCGCGAGCCGTACTCGGTGTCCTCCATGTCCCGCAGGACCTTCGCGCCGAGCTTCTTCGCCCGGTCGAACACCGCGTCGGGATCGTCGGCCACCACGTACATCGACGCGGCACCGCGCGGTACGACGAAGTCGTCCTGCCGCGCCCGGCTGGAGACCATCACCCGGCCGCCCTCGGGCCAGTACATCTCGCTGTGCCGGACGGTACTGCCGTCCTCGGCCATCACCAGGATGCCTTCGGTGAAGCCGAGGGCGACCAGCCATGCGCGGGCCGCCAGCGCGTCGTCGTAGCTGATCCCGGTCCAGATGTTGTGGTCGGTTCGTTGTGTCATGTCACCGATCCTGGCCCGTACGACGCCGGGGGTCTTGAACATTTGCGAAAACGTCGTCGCGGTACCACCGGGTCGGGGTGGTTCCGGCCAGCCGGCGCCACTCCCGGGTCATGTGCGCCTGGTCGGCGTACCGGCAGCGGGCCGCGATACCGGCCAGGTCGTGGCCGTGCCCGACCAGCGTCGCGGACCGCTGGAAACGCATGATCCGGCCGACCGTCTTGGGGGTGACCCCGACCGCCGTGGCGAACTGCTGGGTGAGGTGGCGGGTGGACCAGCCCACGTCGGCGGCCACCTGGCGGATGCGTACCGTACCGTCCGATCCGGACAGCAGGGTCCACACCCGGTCCAGTTCCGGGCGTACCGCACGGCCATGCTCGTCGGTGCGTGCCAGCCGGCGTACCAGCTGGTTCTGTAGCGTCCGCAGCCGTGCCGGCCAGTCGGGTCCGGCGCAGACGGCATCCCGCAGCGTCTCCGCCGGGCGGGTGCCCAGTACGTCGGCCAGCTCGACCGCCTGCCGGCCGATCGCGCCGGCCGGCACCCCGAACAGCCGGTACAGGCCCAGCGGGGTGAGGGACAGTTGCAGGCCACGTTGGGTGCCGTCGTGGTGGATGGTCGCCGGCCCGTCGTGCATCCCGGCCAGGCAGCTGCGCATCCGGCGGCGGGCGGCACCCGGCATCGTCAGATCCAACGGATCGTCGTACGGGATCACCAACGTCACCGCGGCCGACGGCAGCCCGATGTGCTCGCCGGGCGGAAACCCGTCGACGTCGTAGTACTCCATCGACGTGACGTACCCGCGGAGAGCCGGATGCTGCTGCCGTGCCGCCACCCCCATTCCCCCAGCGTAGGCGACCTGTGTCCGGGCGCCCTTCACGCTGCGGGTACGGCGCGGTGGCGGGCTGGTCGTCGTTGTCGGGGTGGCTGGTAGGGGTGCGCCCGCTGGTGCTGGTGCTGGTGTGCGTGGTGCCGGGGTGTGTGGGTTTGTGGGCAGCGGTGGTGGGCGAGTGTGCGGCGCCAGTGGGCTTCGCGTTGGTCGGCTTTCCAGAGTTCGCGGGATGCGCGTTCGGCTCGTAGCAGGTAGGCGGCTGTGCCGCCGATGATCGCGCCGGTCAGGAACGGGGCGAGCATGAACAGCCAGAGCCAGGTGTCGAGGTTGTTCACCGCTCGTACCCCCATGCTTCGCCGGGGTGGATGGTGAGGGCGGCGACGATGACGGCGATGCCTTGTTCGTAGTGCTGCGGGTCGGTGGCGAGGTCCCAGCCGTCGAGGGTGCACCAGCCGGGCCGGTCGGGGATGGGCGCGGCGGCGATGACGCGGAACTCCTCGACGGGTGCGCCGGTGAAGCGGGTCGCGGCGTGTTCGCTGATGCGTACGATGTCGCCGGCCCGGGGGATCATGCCGGTCATGGCGGCGGGGCTCACCGGTACCACCTGGCCGGGGTGCGCTCGCCGCTGATCGAGCGGCGCAGCATGCCCAGGTGCGATGCGGTCGCGAGCGACTGCGCGTACGGGTCCGCCGGGACGGTGCGGTACGCGACGCGACGGGCGCGCCACGCACGGATACGATGACGGAACTCCATCGGGTTGCCTCCAAAGGGTCGATGGGGTGGGGGCGCGGTGTGGTTTCCAGGCCAGACACCGCGCCCCCTTTTTTCGACCCGCCGCCTTGGGATCGGCGGGCCGCTGACAACCGGCGGGCGTGTAGTTTCCGTCGCCGGTCGGTCTGCCACGGACACCGGACGCGCCAGGGAGGAAGCTCGCCCGGCGCCCGCGGGCACACCCGTCCGCCACGCTCCGCGCCATCTCCAGCAACAGAACGTCACGTCCGATGTGAGCATCATGCTGCATGGCGCCATAATTCGCAAGAGGCGGATTTCGTTCGGCGAGTCGCACGAGGCGGTTGCTAGATGGCCCAGAGTTGGTCAGACTGCTGCAATGGCCCAGAAGAAGAACCCGACGGCGAAACGCCGGGTGATCGCAGCGGCGTTGAAGCAGTTCCGCGAACAGCTCGGACTCAAGCCCGGTGACGTGGCGAAGCAGGTCAACCACGACGCCTCGTGGCTGGCTCGGATCGAACGCGCGGAGATCCGCGCTCACCCTGATGCGGTCACCAGGCTTCTCGCGGTCTACGGCATCACAGGTCCTCAGTCCGAGGCAGTCCTGAACCTGGCAGCGAGCGCCGGATCGCGCGGCTGGTGGCACGTGTACACGCGGGCGATGCCGGAATGGTTCGGCAAGTTCGTTGGCCTCGAAGGCGCCGCTTCCATGATCCGCAACTTCGAGAACGGCGTGATGCCGGGACTTCTCCAGACCGAGGACTACGCCAGGGCCGTAATGCGTGCCATGCCTCTACCTGGGCAACCGAAAGACATCGATCGGTTCGTCAAGCTCCGCATGGAGCGTCAGGAACTGCTCGTTGCAGACACCTGCCCGCAGCTGAGGTTCATCCTCGATGAGTCTGTGCTCCGCAGACCGATCGGCGGCAACGAGGTCATGCGCAAGCAGATCGAGCGCATCCTGGCGCTGATCGAGGAACGCCCGAACATCAAGGTCATGGTTCTGCCGTTTGAAGTGGGCGCTCATGCAGGTGTAGACGGTCCGTTCATCGTCCTTGAGTTCCCGCCTGCCCCGTCGGGCCTACCGGACACCTCCGATCCACGCGTCGCCTATCTCGACAACCTTGTGGGTGCGCTATATGTGGAAGAAGCAGAGCAGTTGATGCAATATGGCGCAGCCTGGGACAGCCTCTGCACGCAGGCATTGTCCGAGGAGGCATCGCGGAAGTTGATGCGTAAGCTCGCCAGTGACCTGTAAGTCGCGACACAGGAGGGAGGCGCGGGAAACCATGCCAGACCTGACCCACGCCCGCTGGCGCAAGAGCAGCCGATCAGGCAGCAACGGCGCATGCGTCGAGGTAGCTCAGAACCTGCCCGGCATCGTCGCGGTCCGCGACAGCAAGGACCCCGAAGGACCGGCCCTGGTCATCGAGCCAGCCGCATGGGCTGCCTTCGCCGACGGCGTGAAAGCAATCAACGCCTAGCGTCGACTGAGTCCCCGACACCAGAGTGTCGGGGACTCTGCCGTTCAACCTCTGCCCGAGTCGCACGGGCATTCCCGGCCTGAGCACTCATAGCGCATACGCGACACACTCTCCGCGCATCAGACCGTACTCTCAGGCAGATAGCCGCTTCCGAACCTCCTGAAGAGCCGGAAGCATCCATCGTACTGGCCACCGAGGATGAGGAGTTGCGATGCGTTCGAGGAGCAGTACCCGGCTGCAGGGCGCGCGATGGATCAAGTCCAGTCGCTCGGGCGGCAACGGTGGCGCCTGCGTCGAGGTGGCCCGCAACCTACCTGGGATCGTCGCCATCCGCGACAGCAAGGACCCCGAAGGACCGGCGCTCGTGATCGGTCCGGCCGCATGGTCCGCGTTCACCGACAATGTGAAGTCGACAGACGCATAACCTGCGCAAAGGGTGGTCGGAGCCATGGCTCCGACCACCCTTTGCGCTTCACCTCATTGCTCTCCCGCATCCAGTTCGCCACCTGCTCCTCGAACAGCCCCCGTGAGGCGCTTGACCGGGGCAGCTCAACCAAGGCATGCCCCTCTGCTGGTGGAGGCCCGGACCGGCCGGGAGCGGACGCCGAATAAGGTGCTCCCGACAGCCGATTCGTCGGTGGTGCCCGATCCGGGAGGTTGCGACGTCCGTCGAGTTCCGTGTCCTGGGGCCGCTGGAAGTTCGTACCGAGGGTCAGCCCGTCGCGGTACCGCCGGGGCAGCTGCCGCAACTGCTGGCCGTCCTGCTCCTGCACGTCGGCCGGGTCGTCACGGTCGACACGCTGATGGACGTGCTGTGGGACGGTGAGCAGCCCGGCAGCGCCCGCAAGCTGATCCAGGTACGGATGTCGCAGCTGCGCCGCCTGCTGGCCGACCTGCCGGTGGAACTGGTTGGGCTGCGCGGTGGGTACCGCTTCGAGGTCGAACCCCGGGCCGTGGACCTGTACCGGTTCCGCAGCCTCGTCCGGGACGCCGACCGTCAGGAACCGGTGGCCGCAACGGGCACCCTGCGCCGGGCACTGGAACTCTGGCACGGCCCGGCCCTGCCGGACCTGCGCGCCACGGCCCGCGGCACCCGGTTCGCGGTGCCGCTGGACGAGGAGTACCTGAGCGCGGTCGAGGCGTACGCGCAGTCAGCGCTCGCGGCCGGCCTGGATCATCGGCTGGCCGACGACCTGACACCCGTACTGGCCGAGCATCCGCTGCGGGAACGACTGCGGTCCCTGCTGATGCTGGCGTTGCAGCGGGCCGGCCGGCAGGCCGACGCGATTGCCACCTTCGAGGCGGGTCGTCGGATGCTCGCCGAGGAACTGGGCCTGGACCCGGGCAGCGAACTGCGCGCCGCGCACGCCGCGGTCCTGGCCGGCGGTACCGGCGTGCCGGCCGCATCGGCGCGGGCGGACCCGATCCCGGCGAGACCTGCCCAGCTACCGATGGACCTGGCCGGGTTCACCGGCCGGGCCGACGAACTGGCGCAGCTCGACCGGCTGCTCGGCGGCACCGGCGGGCAGAGCACGGCGCTGATCACCGCGGTCGCCGGCACGGCGGGCGTCGGAAAGACGGCGCTGGCGGTGCACTGGGCGCACCGCAACATCACGCGGTTCCCGGACGGTCAGCTGTACGTGAACCTGCGGGGCTTCGACCCCGACCGACCGCCGATGGGCGCAGACGAGGCGGTACGCGGCTTCCTGGAGGCGCTCGGGGTGCCGCCACGGTCGCTGCCCGCAGCGTTCGACGCGCGTACCGCCCTGTACCGCAGTCTGCTGGCCGGCCGCCGGATGCTCATCCTGCTGGACAATGCGCGGGACGCCCAGCAGGTACGCCCGCTGCTGCCGGGCGCCGGTCCGTCGGTGGCGCTGGCCACCAGTCGGCACCAGCTGTCCGGGCTGGTGGTGGCCGAGGGCGCCCGGGTCGTGACGCTGGACCCGCTCACCCTCGACGACGCCCGGGAACTGCTCGCGCGCCGCATCGGCCGGGCGGCGGTCGCCGCGGACCCGGTGGCGGTCGGGGACATCATCGAAGGGTGCGCGCGGCTACCGCTGGCGTTGGCGATCGTCGCCGCGCGGGCCGCGAGTGCTCCCCAACTGCATCTGCCCGCCCTGGCCGGGCATCTGCGCGACGCGGGCGGCGACCTGGACGTGTTCGACGCCGGTGACGCGTCGGTGGACGCGCGGGCCGTCTTCTCGTGGTCCTACCGGGCGCTGAAAGAGGAATCGGCCCGGATGTTCCGGCTGCTCGGCCAGCATCCCGGACCGGACGTCAGCGTCGCCGCGGCAGCCTCGATGGCCGGCACCGGCTGGCAGCGGGCACACGCGCTGCTCACCGACCTGGCCCGCGCCAACCTGGTCACCGAACACCGGCCGGAACGCTTCCGCTGCCACGATCTGCTGCACTCCTACGCCGCGGAACTCACCGGACGCGACGACACCGCAGAGGAACGCGCCGCCAGCGCGTACCGGCTGTTCGACCACTACCTGCACACGGCGTACCGGGGCGACCGGCTGCTGCGCCCGCACCGGGACGCGTTCGCCCTGCCGGCACCGGTACCCGGCGTCGTGGTCACCGAACTCGGCACGATCGACGAGGCCCTCACCTGGTTCACCGGCGAGCACGCCGTGCTGGCCGCCGTCATCGGGTACGCAGCCACCCTCCGATGTGACCGGCACACCTGGCAGCTCACCGTCGCCGTGGCGGATTTCCTGCAGCGGCACGGGCACTGGGACCAGATCACCGCCCTGCAGAAGCGGGCCGCGGCGGCTGCCACGGCGTCGGGCGACCCGGTCGGGCAGGCACACAGCAGCCGCATCCTCGGCGACGCCCTGTGCCTGCTGGGGCAGTTCGACGCCGCGCACGAGCAGTACCGGCAGGCCCTGGAACTGTTCGCCGAACTGGGCAACCTCGTCGCGCAGGCCCATGTGGAGATGGATTTGGGGGTGCTGTCCGAGCAGCGGGACGATGGTGCTGCGGCCCTCGTACACACCGAGAACGCGCTGCGGTGCTTCCAACTGGCCGGGCACCTCGCCGGGCAGGGCAACGCGTTGAACAACATCGGCTGGTTGCTGACCCGCGACGGCGAACACGAACGGGCCCTGCGGTACTGCCGGGACGCGCTGGCCATGCTGCGCCGGGCCGGGGACAGCTACGGGGAAGCCAACGCGTGGGACAGTCTCGGCTACATCTACGACCATCTGGGGCGGCACGCCGATGCCGTCTCCGGCTACCGCCACGCGTTGGTGACGTTCGAGGCGACCGGCGACACCTACTACGTCGCCGACACCCTCACCCACCTCGGTTCGGCCCTGCGGCATACGGGTGACCTCGACGGCGCCCGTACGACGTGGCGCCGCGCGCTGGACATCCTCGACGGGCTGCACCATCCGGACTCCGACCAGGTCCGCGAGCTACTCGACAGCCTCGACCCGGCCGACGGCGCCACGGAACCCGCGGCCGCCGGCAGCGCCAGAGGAATCGAGACGGCGCGAATTATCCGCTGAGTAACCGCCGGCGGGCAGGCTCAACCTGCCCGCCGGCGTTCCTGGACGGTGTCCCCGGCGCGTCGACCCGATCGACGTCACGCCGCATCAAGCCACAGGCTGCGGAAACCTGCGTCCTGACCCGGGGCCGAGCGGGCAGCACAGGCCACGAGAGTCACCCAGGTAGGAAAGAGAGAACATCATGCGCCGACTGCGCATTGTCACAATCAGTGGTGGACTGCTGGCCGTACTGGCCATCGCCGGCTGCCAGAGCGGCTCCGCCGACCAGTCCCACGGGGCCGCATCGAGTGCGGCCGTGCCGAGCGCCAGCGCGTCGTCCGGCGCACCGGCCGGCGGTCAGGCCGGTACGACCACCGGCCGGAAGATCGCCATCCACGTCACCCTCGACGATCCGGTCATGGGCGACCACGTACAGGCCGGTCAGCTGGTCCGCGACTTCCCGGTCCCGGCGAGCATGTCGGCGGTGTCCGACCGGGAGATCGTCCTGGTCGACGTGACCGCCACGGCCGGCAGCACGTACTACGCGGGTTGGCAGAGCACACAGCTGGCCGTGGTCGTCGACGGGCAGGAGAACCAGGAGTCGGAGACCGACGACCTGGACGCGGCGATGACGAAGGCCGGGTACGCGCCGCTGGGCAACAACGGCAGCGTCGACACCGGGAAGACGGGCAGCGGCTGGATCCCGTTCGTGGTCGACCCGAAGGACGCACCGAAGTTGACGTTGCGGATGAAGCGGGTCGCCGCCAGCACCTCGGACGGCAAGTCGATTCCGGCGAAGAACTTCGACGCACCGATGATCGGCTGACGACAGGTCGCCAGACACACGGCGTCCGGACTGACCCGCATCCGCCTGCGGATCAGCTCCGGGCGCCGCTCCTGCGGTGGGTGGGCACACGACGCGTTCCGGGACTTCGTGTCGCTGCACACCGGGGCCACACACCACGTGATGTGGGCGAAAGATCCGGCGACATCGTCGACCGCCGAGCCGCACCCGACCGGCCTCGCTTCCTGACCGGACCGCCCGGCCGCCGGTCAGCTCACCGGCGGCCGGCATCCACAGTGGACAAACAGGGTCGGTGGTCACAAAAAGGTCCGTTGACCTGCGGAAATACCGCGATCAACGGACCTTTGGTTGGGGTGGAGCTGAGGGGACTCGAACCCCTGACCCCCACACTGCCAGTGTGGTGCGCTACCAGCTGCGCCACAGCCCCATGCACACCACCTGCGCGGTGCGCTCCGCAAGTGTACACAGTGCCCGTACCGGTGCCCCGAGGGTCCCCGACGCATCCGGCCGGCCCCGTACCGGGTGGCGCCGAACCCGACAGACGGGCAGGACACAGGCGACCCGGCGGGCGTACGGCTCAGTTCAGCGACGGGTCCGAGGGATACAGCGCGACGGCCGGGAGCAGGCCACCCTGCCGGCGCAGCACCATCGACCACAGGTCGTCCGGGCGGGCGAAGAACGCATCACCCGGCAGCCCGTCGAACACCAGCCACGAACCGGAGTCGATCTCGCTCTCCAGTTGGCTGGCCTCCCAGCCGGCGTAGCCGGAGAACACCCGTACCCCTTCGATCGAGTTGTTGACGTGGTCGGGTTCGGCCGGCAGGTTCACCGAACAGACCGGGCCGGCGACCCTGGTCACACCCCTGGTCTCGCCGCCGGGCCGCAGCCGGGCCAGGCAGATCGCGGCCTCCGGCTGCACCGGCCCGCCCTCGAACACGACCGCCGGTTCGCTGGCCCGCTGCGCCCACGGGCCGAGCGCGTCGATGTCGGTCACCGGTAGCTCGGTGGCCCGGTTGAGCACCACACCGAGGGCGCCGCCGCGTTCGTGCGCCAGCATCAGGACCACGGTCCGTTCGAAGTTCGGGTCGCGCAATGTCGGGGTTGCGACGAGAAGTCGCCCGGTCAGCGACTCGACCGCCATATGCCCGATCCCTCCAGCTTCGTGCCGCACGCGCAGCCTCCCCACACGTCGCGGGCGGCAACCGGCCTACCCGGCAACCTCCCCGAAAGGAACCTATCGACGCCGACCCTCCACGGGGAAGACGCGGCGTCGAACCTCAGCTAACAAGATTGTTGAGATCGCTGTCACGGTCAGTGTCGGAAAGCCGCAGATCCGGATCGCGATGGTCCGTACGGACGACCCCGGTGCGTCCGGCCGCGACGATCGTCCGGGCCGGCTTCTTACCGAACACGAACGCGGACCGGCCCGCGATGGTCCGGCCGGTAGGGTCGGCCCCGACACTGGCCGAGCCGGACGGAGGACGCAATGGGCGAACGGATCGCCGACGTGGGCGTGATCGGTGGTTCGGGGATGTACGCGCTGCTCAGCGATGTCACCGAACATCGGGTGGACACGCCGTACGGCCCGCCCAGCGACCCGGTCGTGGTCGGTGCGGTACCCGGCGCCGACGGCGCAGCACCGCGCCGGGTGGCGTTCCTGCCCCGGCACGGCCGCGACCACCGCTACCCGCCGCACCGGATCCCGTACCAGGCGAACCTGTGGGCGTTGCGCTCGCTGGGGGTACGGCAGGTGCTCGCGCCGTGCGCGGTCGGTGGGCTGCGACCGGAGCTCGGGCCGGGCACGTTCGTCCTGCCCGACCAGCTGGTGGACCGCACCAGCGGACGGCCGCAGACCTACTACGACACCGGCGCGGTGCACGTGTCGTTCGCCGACCCGTACTGCCCGACGGGCCGTCAGGTGGTCACCGAGGTCGCCGGGCGGGCCGGTGTGCAGGTCGTGGACGGCGGCACGATGGTGGTGGTGGAGGGACCGAGGTTCTCCACCCGCGCCGAGTCGCGCTGGTACGCCGAGCAGGGCTGGTCGGTGGTGAACATGACCGGGCATCCGGAGGCGGTACTGGCCCGCGAACTGGCCCTCTGCTACACGTCGGTGGCGCTGGTGACCGACCTGGACGCCGGGGTCGAGACCGGCGGCGGAGTCAGCCAGGAGGAGGTGTTCCGGGTCTTCGGGGAGAACATCGAACGCCTCCGGACGCTGCTGCTGCGGGTCGCCGGCACCTTGCCGACCGACCGGAAATGCCCCTGCAAGGACGCGTTGGACGGCATCGACACGCACCGCGAACTGCCGTGACCGGGCTGCGCGTACTGGTCACCGGTGGCGCCGGCTTCATCGGCTCGCACGTGGTCGAGGCGCTGCGCTCCGCCGGTCACCAGGTACGGATCCTGGACTGCCTGCTGCCCGCTGCGCACCGCACCCGGCCCGACTACCTCGACACCGACGACACCCTGATCGGCGACGTACGCGACACCGACGCGGTACGCACCGCGCTGGCCGGCGTGGACGTGGTGTGCCATCAGGCCGCGATGGTGGGCCTCGGGGTGAGCGCGGCGGATCTGCCGGCCTACGTGGGCTGCAACGACCTCGGCACCGCGGTACTGCTGGCCGGGATGGCCGAGGCCGCCGTGACCCGGCTGGTGCTGGCCAGTTCGATGGTCGTGTACGGGGAGGGCAGCTACCGGTGCGCGACCCACGGGGTGACCCGCCCCGGCCCGCGTCGCCCCGGGGACCTGGACGCCGGCCGGTTCGAACCGCCGTGCCCGCAGTGCGGTGCCGAACTGGCGCCGGCGCTGGTCGACGAGCAGGCACCGCTGGACCCGCGCAACACCTACGCCGCCACCAAGCTCGCCCAGGAGCACCTGTCCGCGGCCTGGGCACGCTCCACCGGCGGTCGGGTGGTCGCGCTGCGCTACCACAACGTGTACGGGCCGCGGATGCCCCGCGACACCCCGTACGCCGGGGTGGCCGCACTGTTCCGCTCGTCGTTGCAGCGTGGTGCGGCGCCCCGGGTGTTCGAGGACGGCGGGCAGCGGCGCGACTTCGTGCACGTACGCGACGTCGCGGCGGCGAACCTTGCCGCGGTGACCGCCACGGCGGCCGGGCCGGCGTTCGCGGCGTACAACGTGGCGTCCGGTCAGCCGCACACGGTGGGCGAGATGGCCACCGCGCTGGCGGCCGCGTACGGCGGGCCGGCGCCGGTGGTGACCGGCGAGTACCGGCTGGGCGACGTACGCCATGTGGTGGCCTCGCCCGACCGGGCCGCAACGCAGCTGGATTTCCACGCGCGGATCGACTTCGCCGACGGTATCCGCGAGTTCGCCACCGCCGCGCTGCGCGACTGACCGCAGGGCCGGCGGAACCGGACGCGGGCGTCAGGCGGGGAGTTGGACCAGGAACCGGCACCCGGACAGTGGTTCGGCGGTCACGTTGCTCACCGCGACCTGACCGGCGTGCGCCTCGACCAGGCCACGGACGATCGCCAGCCCGAGCCCGCCGCCACCGCCGGCCGGCCGTGGGGTACGGGCACTCTCGCCCCGGAACGCCACGTCGAAGACGCGGGGCAGGTCCGGTTCGGGGATGCCACCGCACGCGTCGGTGACCGAGAACCAGGCGACCCCGGCGCCGCTGCCGCCGGTCACGGTGACCGTGCCGTCCGACGGGGTGTGCCGGATGGCGTTGCGCAGCAGGTTGGCCAGTACCCGGGACAGTTCCGGTTCGCTGCCCTGCACCACCGGCCAGCCGTCGTCGGCGGCGACCAGCCGGATCCGTTTCGCGGCGGCGAGCGGCTCGGCGGAGGCGATCGCGTCGGAGATCAGGTCGGCCAGCGGGACCGCGGACAGCGACAGCCGCAGCGCGCCGGCGTTGATCCGGGACAGTTCGAACAGGTCGTCGACGAGCCCGGCCATCCGGTCGGTCTCGACCCGGATCAGCCGGTGGTAGTCCGCGACGGTCTCCGGGTCACCAACCACGCCGTCCTCCAGCGCCTCGGCCATCGCCCGCAGCCCGGCCAGCGGGCTGCGCAGGTCGTGGCTGACCCACGCGACGAGTTCCCGGCGGCTGGCCTCCAACCGACGTTCCCGCTCCCGCGCCTCGGCGGCCCACATGCTGCGGGCGGCGAGCCCACGGCCCAGCCACAGGGCGACCGCGAGACTCACCGCACCGGCCACCACGATCACCGTCAACAGCACGGTCAGGTCGTGCGGGGAGATGAACATGGCCAGCGCGGTGCCGACCACACCGGCCACGACGGACAGCACCGCGACCGCGATGAGTACCGCGACGTGCGTGGTGACCGAACGGTGCCGACGACCGCGGAGCCACAACGCGCCGGGCAGTGCGACCGCCAGCGAGCAGACCAGCGCGATCAGCACCACCAGGATCCGGTCCGTCATGTCAGCCTCCCACCGGTTGGTAGCGGTAGCCCACACCCCATACGGTGACGATCCGGGACGGTGCGGTGGTCTCCGGCTCGATCTTCTCCCGCAACCGTCGTACGTGGACGGTCACGGTCGAATGGTCGCCGAATGTCCAGCCCCACACCGCTTCCAGCAGTTCGGCCCGACGGTACGCCCGGCCCGGGTGACGCATCAGGAAGGCCAGCAGGTCGAATTCCCGTACGGTCAGCGCCAGCGCAGCACCGTCCAGGGTGGCGATCCGCGCCGCGGTGTCCACCGTCAGTACGCCGTCGCTGAGCACCGGAACCTCGTCCGTACTCTCCGGCCGGTACGAGCGGCGCAGCACCGACTGCACCCGCAGCGCCAGTTCGCGCGGGCTGAACGGTTTGGTCACATAGTCGTCGGCCCCGGTGGACAGGCCCAGTACCCGGTCGGACTCCTCGCCCAGCGCGGTCAGCATGATCACCGCGACGTCCCCGTCGGCCCGGATCTGCCGGCACACCTCGATGCCGTCCATGCCGGGCAGCATCAGGTCCAGTACCACCAGATCGGGGTGGTAGCGGTGGAACTGTGCCAGGGCGTCCACACCATCGGCCGCCAACCGTACGTCGATGCCGTCGCGTTGCAGGTAGCGGCGTACCACGTCGGACACCGTCGGGTCGTCGTCGACGACCAGGACGCGTGCCGGGCGCTGCGTGGACACCGGGTTCACCACCAGGTCCGTACGGTGCCGGCGATCAGCACGGCCCAGCCGAGCTGTCCGGCGAGCGCGACCGACCGGACCGGGATCCGGCGGGATCCGGTCGGTTTCTCCGGATCCCGCGCGGGGCCCGACGCAGGGCCCGACGCAGGGCCCGACGCGCGGTCCGACGCAGGGCCCGACGCGCGGTCCGGCAGCAGCGCGGCGAACGGCAGCAGCCACACCGCGAACGGTAGATAGATGCGTTCCACCTCACCCTTGGACAGATTGGACAGCAGCGCGCCGGCCAGCACGGCGGCCATCGCCGCAGGTAGCACCGCCAGCCTGCCACGGCGCAGCATCGCCAGGCCAGCGACCGTGGCCGGGCCGACGCAGACCGCCACCGCAGCCGGGTTGGCGACCACGAAGTACCACGTCGGCCGGTCCTGCCAGACCGTCGGCGGGTGCGCGTCGCGTACCCCGGTACGGGTCCGTTCGGCGGCCAGCGCGAGGCCCTGCCACCAGTCGAAGCCGGCCAGCTGGACCGCGCCCAGTACGGCGACGACGACAACGCCGCCGATCAGCAGCGGCCGGATCCGGCGCTGTACCAGTACCACCGCGACGGCGGGCAGCACCAGCAGGCTCAGCCCGTAGGACAGCAGCAGGCAGCCGCCCAGGGCCAGACCGCCCAACGCGGCCAGCAGGTCGGCGCGCCTATCGTGCCGGGCCGCCGCGTACGCCAGGGCGTAGATGCCCGCCGCGGCGATCCCGGCGAACAGCGCGTCGGCGCTGCTGGCGATCCACAGCGCGGCCGGCGCCAACGGTACGAACACCGCGGCCCGCCGGGCGATCTCCATGCCGGTGCCGGTATCGGTGCCGGTGCCGTGCCGGTATCGGTGCCCGTGGCGGCGGAGCCGAGCAGCCGTACCACCGCCAGCACGCTGGGTACCGCGAGCGCACCGCCGGCCACGCACAATGCCGCCGCCCAGCCGAGGCCGCCCAGTCCGACCCGGTCGAGCAGGACGAACACGGCCAACGCGCCGGGCGGATGGCCACCCACGTGTACCGCCCAGACCGGACCGTTCGCCGGATCGACCACATGCCGATGGAAATCCGGCAGGAACCTGCCGAGGTCGTGCACCCGGGGTACGTCGTGCGGATACTGCTGATACGGCGCCAGCGGCGCGGTCAGCCCGCGTGGACCGTCCGCGAGTGCCAGTGCCACCGACCAGGCTGCCGCAGTCAGCGTCGACCCGACCAGCAGTCCACGCCAGGCCAGTCGCGCGGCCAGCCGGGGCCAGCCCCACCACAGCAGCACGGCGGCAGCTACCGGTACCAGCAGCCATCCGGTGAAGCTCTGTCGCCAGGCGCCGGCGATCGGGTACGTCTGTCCCAGGTGGAGCGTGCCGTCGGGATCGGACAGCAGCAGCCCGGCGATCCGGCTGCCCAGCACCAGTGCGCTGGCCACGCCGAGCCCCAGTACGAGCCGCAGTCCGGTACGGGCGGCGGGTCGTTGCGGCGGACCGGTACGGGCGGCGGACGGCAGGACGGCGCTGCGGGGCACACCGGCACCCTAACCGGGACACGGACCGGACGGCGGACACGTTCGCGGTTCGTAACATCCGGCACCCGTACAGGCGACGTCCGCAGTTTGTAAGGAACATCGATCCGTTGCGCTGCCTAGATTCGACCGCATGATCGATGTGGTACTCCCCTGTCTCGACGAAGCTGCGGCGCTGCCCTGGGTGCTGACCCGCCTGCCGTCCGGTTACCGGGCGATCGTGGCGGACAACGGTTCGACGGACGGTTCCGCACAGGTCGCCGCGGCCCACGGCGCGCAGGTGATCGCCGTACCGCAGCGGGGCTTCGGCGCCGCCGCACATGCCGGGCTGTGCGCCGCGACCGCCGACGTGGTGTGCTTCCTGGACGCCGACGGGTCGTTCGATCCGGCCGGGCTGCCGAGCGTGGCCGATCCGGTCGTGGCGGGCAGCGCGGATCTGGTGGTGGGTCGGCGTCGGCCCACCACCCGGGACGCCTGGCCGGTGCATGCCCGGCTGGCCAATGCCGGGCTGGCCGCGCTGCTGCGGTACCGGGCCGGGCTGCCGGTACACGACCTGGGGCCGATGCGCGCCGCGCGCCGCAGCGCACTGCTGGATCTCGGGTTGACCGACCGGCGGTTCGGCTACCCGCTGGAGATGCTGGTACGGGCCGCGCAGCGGCGGTGGCGGGTGTTGGAGGTCGACGTGGCCTACCGGCCCCGGGCGGCGGGCACCCGGTCGAAGGTGACCGGCACGGTGGCCGGGACACTGCGTGCCACCAGGGACATGAGCCGCATCCTGCGTACCGTCTCCGTCTCCACAGTGGAGAAACCTCTATACTCCACAGTGGATGGTATGCCGCGATGAGGGCGCAGCTGCTGGTGCTGGCGAAGGAACCGGTACCCGGTCGGGTCAAGACCAGGTTGTGCCCGCCGGCCACCGCCGAGCAGGCAGCCAGGGTGGCCGCCGCGGCGCTGGCCGACACCCTCGACACGGTGGCCGCCGCGGCGGCCGACCGGCGGGTCCTCGTACTGTCCGGGCAGCCCGTACCGCATCCCGGCGGCATCGCGGTGGTGCGACAGCGCGGCGAAGGACTGGCCGAGCGGCTGGCCAACGCGTACGCCGACACCGCCCGGCCCGGCACGGCCAGCCTGCTGGTGGGCATGGACACCCCGCAGCTGACCGGCGCGGCGCTCACGACGGCACTGGCCCGCCTGCGCGACACGGACGCGGTACTCGGTCCCGCCACGGACGGCGGCTGGTGGGCACTGGGCCTGCGCGACCCGGTACACGGCGCGGCGCTGCGCGGCGTACCGATGTCCCGGCCCGACACCGGGGAACGCACCCTGGCGGCACTGCGCGAGCGTGGCCTGCGGGTGGCGGTGCTGGCCGAACTGCGGGACGTGGACACCGCCACCGATGCCCAGCTGGTCGCGGCGGCGATGGCCGACCGTACCGGCAGCCGGTTCGTCACCGCCGTACGCGACGTGTTCGGGTCGGCGGTGGCGGTATGACCGGGGTTGCGGTGGGCACCGGCACGCTTGTCCGAACCGAGGACGGGCAGTGCACGGCGCTCGAACTCTACGATGCGGCACTCGCCGCCACCGCCGCCGGTTGCCCGCCCGACCTGACGGTCGGCACGACCGATGGCTCATGGTCCACTGTGGACATAGCGGACTGGTCCGGTGGACTGCACGGTGCCGACGCGTCCCTGCTGTCCCGGTGCACCGGACCGACCCTGGACGTGGGGTGCGGCCCGGGGCGCTTCACCGCCGCGGTGGCCGCCACGGGCGTCGCCGCGCTGGGCGTGGACGTGTCACCGGCCGCGGTCCGGTTGACCCGGGCCCGAGGTGGGGTGGCGCTGCACCGCTCGATCTTCCAACGCCTGCCCGCGGAGGGTCGCTGGCAGCACGTACTGCTCGCCGACGGCAATGTCGGCATCGGCGGCGATCCGGTACGGCTGCTGGCCAGGTGCCGGGAACTGCTGGCCGGTACGGGCACCGTACTGGTCGAGCTCGCCGCACCGGGCCGTACCGGGGGCGCGGTCACCGTACGGCTCCGCCACCGCGGTACGCAGAGCGCGCCGTTCCGCTGGGCGTACGTCACCGCCGACCAGCTGCCCGCGGTGGCCGGCGCAGCCGCGTTGCGGGTCGGGGAGAGCTGGACGGAGGCAGGCCGATGGTTCGCCGCCCTGGGCCGGGACTGATCCACCGGCCGTTCCCGGTACCACCGGACCGGCTGCGTCGCGGCCCGTTCCGGGCTGACGCCTTCCGCTCACCGCTGCGGTCCGAGCGGCTGACCAGCCAACTCGGTGCCGTACTGGGCGTGGCGTTCGCGATCTGCTTCGGCACCGGCCTGGTCAGTCACCTGATCCAGCATCCGAGCGGGTGGTTCGCCTGGCCGTCCCGACCGGTACAGCTCTACCGGATCACCCAGGGACTGCATGTGGCGACCGGTCTGGTGGCGGTGCCGCTGCTGCTGGCCAAGCTGTGGGCGGCGTACCCGAAGCTGTTCGAATGGCCACCGGTACGCAACCTGCCGCACCTGCTGGCCCGCGCGAGCATCGCGGTGCTGGTGGCCGGTGGGGTGTTCGAACTGGTCACCGGCATCCTGAACACATTGCGCTGGTACCGTCCGATGCCGTTCTTCTTCACCGTCGCGCACTACTGGACGGGCTGGATCACCATCGGCGCGCTGCTGGTGCACCTGGGTGTCAAGGCACCGGTGATCGTACGCGCGCTGCGTCGGCGGAAACGCGCTGCGGCACCGTCGACCTCGGGGCAGCAGAACCCGGACGGCGCCCGGCGCGGTTTCCTCACCGCGGTGGCCGCGGCGGCCGGCACCCTCACCCTGGTGACCGTGGGCGAGACCGTACGGCCGCTGGCCCCACTGGCACTGCTCGGCCCGCGCCGCCCGGACATCGGCCCGCAGCAGCTGCCGGTGAACAAGTCGGCGGTCGAGGCCGGGGTGACCGCAGTGGCCCGCGATCCTGGCTTCCACCTGCGCGTCGAGGGACGGCGTACCAGGCTGCTCACGCTGGCCGAGCTGGCGGCGATGCCGCAGTACACCGTCGACCTGCCGATCGCCTGCGTGGAGGGCTGGAGCGCGACCGCGCGCTGGACCGGCGTACGGATGCGTGACCTGCTGGCCCTGGTGGACGCGCCGGCGGGCAGCCGGGTGTGGGTGGAGTCGATGCAGCCGCACGGGCTGTACCGCACCTCGGTACTGCCCGCCGGGCATGCACTCGACCCGCTGACTCTGTTGGCGCTGCGCCTCGGCGATGCGGTACTGGACCTCGACCACGGCTTCCCGTGCCGGCTGATCGCACCGGACCTGCCCGGTGTGATGCAGACGAAGTGGGTACAACGGCTGCGATCGATGCCATGACCGGCCCACCTGCTGACCGACCGCTACGGGCGGTACGGACACTGCTCGTCCTGGCCGGTGTCGTGGTGGCCGGCTACGGGGTGTTCGGGCTGGTCGGCGACCCGTCGGGGCCGCGTACGGTCGGCTACCCGCTGTTCGTCCTGGCCGGTGTGCTCGGCCACGACCTGGTGCTCGCGCCGGTCGCGCTGCTGACCGGCGCGGTGCTCGGACGGCTGGTGCCGATCTGGCTGCGCGGCGTGCTGCGCGGTGGGCTGCTGGTCAGCGGCGTACTGCTGCTGTTCGGGGTGCCGCTGGCGCTCGGATTCGGACACCGGGCCAGCAACCCGTCCGCACTGCCGTTGCCGTACTGGCGTGGCCTGCTGATCGTCCTGGCCGGGGTATGGCTGGGCACCGCCGTCGTCGCCGTGCTGCGGCGGCCGCGCCGACCCAGGTGAGCAACCGGCACCCGCCGGCGGCCGGCCAGGGGGCCGGATGGCAGCCTGATGGTCCGGAGTACGCGGCGAGGGTCATCGAACGGGCCACTCACGGTCGACTCCGGGTATGCCGGGATGACAGGACGCGCGCGGCCGAATAGCGTCGGCAGGGTGGCCGTACCGGTCAGCTGATCCAGCCAGGTGGAGGTAGTGGTGCACGGCGTGGAGACATGGCTCAGCACGATTCCACCACTTGCGGTGTACGTACTGCTGTTGCTGGTGATCGGGATCGAGAGCATGGGCATCCCTCTGCCGGGGGAGATCGCGCTGGTCAGCGCCGCCCTGCTGGCCAGTACCGGGAGCGTCTCGGTGTGGGGGGTCGCCGGTGCGGCAAGCCTCGGCGCGATCATCGGGGACTCCTGCGGCTACCTGATCGGGCGGCGGGGCGGCGAGGCGCTGTTCCTCCGCTTGGGAAAGCGTTTTCCCAAGCATCTGGGTCCCAGCAAGATCGCCCGCGCCGAGCAGACGTTCCACCGGTGGGGCATCTGGACGGTGTTCTTCGGCCGGTTCGTCGCGCTGCTGCGCATCCTGGCCGGCCCGATCGCCGGATCGCTGCGCATGCCGTACTGGAAGTTCCTGCTCGCCAACGCCGGCGGTGGCGTCCTCTGGGCCACCGGCACCACGCTGGTCATCTACTCACTCGGGCGGGCCGCCGAACGCTGGCTGAGCGGCTTCTCCTGGGTGCTGCTGGCCGCGGTGGTGCTCGGCGGTCTCGGTACCGCGCTGTTCGTACGCCGCCGCGCCCGCCGACTCGCCGCCCTCGATCTGCTCACCTCCGGACGCAGCGACGCGGACCTCACCGCCACCCGCCGCTGAGCGGAGGGACCGTACCGGTGCGGCGGCACGCAAACCCGCCGGATCGCAACGGCAAATTCACAGAGAGCGATATTGTTCCTTCTGAACGTGCCTGACGCAGCCCCATCCGGGACGACCGGTGGCGGCCGGCCGCGAGGGGGGACCACGGCGTGCTCAAGGACCTGAAGGATTCCAAGAGCCTCAACGACTTCAAGGGCTTCCTGATGCGCGGCGACGTCATCGTCATCGCCATCGGTCTGGTCATCGCGCTGGCGTTCAGCACCCTCGTACAGGCCTTCACGACCTACCTGATCAACCCACTGGTCGCCGCCATACAGGGCGACCAGTCGATCGGCCTGGGCGTACAACTCGGCGCGACGGGGAACCGCAACACGTTCATGGACTTCGGCTCGTTCATCGCCGCCCTGCTGTACTTCGTGATCCTGATCGCCGCGGTGTACTTCTTCGTCGTACTCCCCTACAAGCTGATCCAGTCACAACGCGGCGTGACCGTCTTCGGCGATCCCGCGCCGACCAAGACCTGCCCGGCCTGCCTGTCCGAGGACCTGCCCGCCGCCGCCACCAAATGCCGCCACTGCGCCACCGACCAACCCCCCGACCCCCGCATCCCCACCCCCTGACTCCCTGACCCCCCACCCCCAAGCCCTGTGGTTCTGGGTTCTGTGGTTCTGGGTTCTGTGGTTCTGGGTTCTGTGGTTCTGGGTTCTGTGGTTCTGGGTTCTGTGGTTCTGGGTTCGTGGTTGGTGCGTGCCGGGCGAAGCCCCGGCACAACCACAGCAGTGCCGGGCGAAGCCCCGGCACGGGGTGCCGGGGGCGAAGCCCGCCGGCGCGGGGCCCGGGGGCCGCGCCCCCGGAAAGCAAACAAGCTGAGCGGCTCGCGCTTTCCGCGAGCACACTCAGCCCATCAGCTTGTGGAGGTGCCGGGAATCGAACCCGGGTCCTTCGCCGGTTTGCCAGGGCTTCTCCGGGCGCAGCTCGCTAGGTCTCTACTTGGCCCCATCGATCACGCGAGCGAGACGATGTGACGGGCCCAGCCGCTGTAGATGTCCCATCCGAGTTCCGCGGCCGAACTCGGACAGCAAGCCCTCTAGCTGATGCCGGGATCCGGGTCGAGAGCAACCCCGGGCCGACAGACCCGCAACTCGCTTAGGCAGCGAGGGCGAAGTCAGCGCGCTTGTTATTGGCGCTTATCATTTTCCGACGACCGATTAATGAGACGACGTCGGCTTCCTCAGCCCGCTTCCCCTGGCTCGACGTACGAAGTCGAAACCAGTCACCCCCTCTTGAGTTATGCGCCTAGTCTACCGCTTGGCGTCCGGGTTCTCATCCCAGTATCCAGCCGGGGCGATATGACCCGTTTCACGCGAAACGACGACCTACCGGATCCCTGACCCGGTCCGGTACGAACCGACGGTCAGTCGGTCATGCCCTTGCGCTGGCGACCCATGGCCCGGCTGATCTCCCGCTGGGCGTCACGCTTGGCCAGGTCCTGACGCTTGTCGTACGAACGCTTACCGCGCGCCAAGCCGAGCTCGACCTTCGCGTACCCGTTGGAGAAGTAGACCGACAGGGGCACCAGGGTCAGGCCGCTCTCCTGTACCCGACCGGCGAGCCGGTCGATCTCATGCCGACCCAGCAGCAGTTTGCGGATCCGGCGCGGCTCGTGATTGGTCCAGGTGCCTTCGGTGTATTCGGGGATGTGCATCCCGTGCAGGTAGACCTCGCGGTGGTCGATGTTGCCGAACGCGTCGGTGAGCGACGCACGGCCGGCCCGCAGCGACTTGACCTCGGTGCCGGTCAGCACCATGCCCGCCTCGAACGTGTCGAGGATGGCGTAGTCATGCCGCGCCCGCCGGTTGGACACCACGAGCTTGCGCCCCTTCTCGCGCGGCACTGTCCCCTCCATCAACTACTGATCATCACGATGACGACCCATGGTACGCAGATCCCCCGGGTCGCCGTCCATGCGTTTGCACCGTGCCGTCCGACGCGGGCCGGGCCCGCACACAGCGGTGGCCGGGTCGCAGCTGCGACCCGGCCACCGGAGAGCGTCGAAACGTCAGGTCTTCAGCCTGAGCCGGAGCGTGATCCACCCTGTGGCCGCACTGATCACCGCGGCCACCCCGAGCAGGATGGGCAGGGTGAGCAGTACGTCGTTCCAGGAGATCGGCGAGATGAAGTTCGCGGTGAACAGCCCGGACAGCGGGCCGTCCAGGACGAAACCCTTGGTTATCAGCAGCACGATGAACGACAGCACCGCGCCGATGATGCCGGCGAACACCGCCTCCAGGACGAACGGCAACTGGATGAACCAGTTGGACGCACCGACCAGTTTCATGATGCCGACTTCTCGTCGTCTGCTGTACGCGGCGACCTGGATGGTGTTGGCCACCAGCAGGAGCGCCGCAAGCCCTTGGACTATCGCCACCACCACCGCGAGGTTCTGTACTCCGCCGAGTATGGAGAAGATCTTGTTCAGGGTCTGCTGCTGGTTGATGATGCGGTCCACGCCCGGCTTGTTGGCGTACTCGCGCTGCATCTCGCTGTACTGGGCGGGGTTCTTCAGCTTGACCCGGATCGAGGCGGGCAGGGAGTCCGGGCTGGTGGAGTCGACCAGGTCCTTGGCGTCCTTGAACTGCTCGCGGAACTTCTTGTACGCGGTGGCCTTGTCCTCGTAATGGGTGTTCTGGACCCTGTTGTCAGACTTCAGCTGGTCCTGCAGCTTGACCCGTTGGTCGGTGGTGGCGTCGGCCTTCAGGAAGACCGACATCTCGACCTGGGTGTAGAAGAAGTTCTGCATGTCCTGGACCTTCCAGTACAGCAGAAGGCTGGCGCCCAGCATCGACAGCGACACCGCCATCGTGATGATCATGGCGATCGTCATGGTGACGTTGCGCCAGAGCCCGAGGAACACCTCGGACAGGACATACTTCGCGCGCATCGGGTTCCTTCCGGGTGGTGAGCTGCGCTTATGGCGATCGGAGCGGCGGGTTCGTCAGCCGTAGACACCGCGGGGCTGGTCGCGAACGATCCGGCCGCCCTCGATCTCGATCACCCGGCGACGCATCTGGTTCACGATGTTGGAGTCGTGCGTGACCATCACGATGGTGGTACCAGTGCGGTTGATGCGGTCCAGCAGTCGCATGATCTCGATGCTGGTGTCCGGGTCCAGGTTTCCGGTCGGCTCGTCGGCCAGCAGTACCAGCGGGCGGTTGACGAACGCCCGGGCGATCGCCACGCGCTGCTGTTCGCCACCCGAGAGCTGGTGCGGCATCCGGTTCTCCTTGCCGCCCAACCCGACCAGTTCCAGCACCTCGGGGACCACACGACGGGCCACGGTGCGGGACTTGCCGATCACCTCCAACGCGAACGCCACGTTCTCCGCGGCGGTGCGGTTGGGCAGCAGCCGGAAGTCCTGGAACACGCAGCCGATGGAGCGCCGGAACGCCGGTACCTTCCAGGCGTGCATGGCGGCCACATCGCGACCGTTGACGACGACCCGACCCGAGGTCGGCGTCTCCTCACGGAGCAGCAGCTTGATGATCGTCGACTTACCGGCACCGGTCGGGCCGATGAAGAAGACGAAGTCACCCTTCTCGATGGTGGCACTCGCGCCTTCCAGGGACGGCCGCGACGCCCGTAGATAAGTCTTCGTGACGTTCTCGAGCTGAATCACGGGTCGGAAGTTTACGCGGAGCTACAAGTGCTGCGGCGACCAGGCGTCATGCTTCGTCCGATACGTGCGCTGCTGGGCAGCGGAAGAGTGGCCGATGACTCGAATATCCCCGCGAGAAAGTGATGCGACTCACGTTAAGTGAGTGGCTGCTGTACCTCTCGCCCGTTGGGCACGGGCTGGGCCCGCCGCGACCGGACGCGCGACGGGCCCTAGGGGGACGCCCGTTACTACCGCCGGGGAGCGGCATGCGGGCTGGGGGCAACTACGGGGAGGTCACCCGGTCACGACGCTACCGCCGCCGGATCCGGGACGCACCGTTCAACGACCTCCGGTCACTCCCCGGAGTGAGGGACAGACGGCGGAAATCTCCACCGAGGGCACCCGACCGCAAAACTCTTCCCGTACCAGCGAGCAACGGATCATGGCCCCAATCCGGACATGATCCACCCCGGCGGAGCCCGCTCAGGCCGTCGTCTGCTGTTCGCGCCGCCACCGGATTCCGGCCTCGATGAAGCCGTCGATCTCCCCGTCGAAGACCGACTGCGGGTTGCCGGTCTCGTACTCGGTACGCAGGTCCTTGACCATCTGGTACGGGTGGAGCACGTAGGAGCGCATCTGGTCGCCCCACGATCCGGCCACGTCGCCGCGCAGCGCGTCGATCGTCGCGCGCTCCTCGGCCTGCTTGAGTGCCAGCAGCTTCGCCGACAGGATCGTCATCGCCGAAGCCCGGTTCTGGATCTGGCTCCGCTCGTTCTGACAGGTGACCACGATGCCGGTCGGGATATGCGTGATGCGTACCGCCGAGTCGGTGGTGTTGACGCCCTGGCCACCCGGCCCGGAGCTGCGGTAGACGTCGACCCGGATGTCGTCCTCCGGCACCTCGATCTCGTCGGTCTTCTCCACCACCGGTACGACCTCGACCGCGGCGAAACTGGTCTGCCGTCGGCCCTGGTTGTCGAACGGGCTGATCCGTACCAGCCGGTGGGTGCCGCCCTCGACGGACAGCGTCCCGTACGTGTAGGGGGCCTTGACCTGGAACGTCGCCGACTTGAGGCCCGCCTCCTCGGCGTAGGAGGTGTCGTAGACCTCGGTCGGGTAGCCGTGCCGCTCGGCCCAGCGCAGGTACATCCGCATGAGCATCTCGGCGAAGTCGGCGGCGTCCACCCCACCCGCGCCGGACCGGATGCTCACCAGCGCTTCGCGCTGGTCGTACTCGCCGGACAGCAGAGTCCGGACCTCAAGCTCGTCCACGGACTTCCGCAGGGCCGTGACCTCGGACTCGACCTCCGCGACGGTGCCGTCGTCGGACTCCGCCTCGCCGAGTTCCAGCAGTACCCGGGCGTCGTCGAGCCGGCCACGCAACCGCTGCAGTCGGTTGATCTCACCTTGTACGTAGGACAGGCGCGAGGTGACCTGCTGCGCCTTGTCCTGGTCGTCCCACAGATCGGGGGCGGCGGCCTGTGCCTCCAGGTCGGCCTTCTCCCGGCGGAGCCGGTCCACGTCGAGCACCTTCTCGATGTTCGACAGGGTGGCGTCGAGGCGGCGCAGCTCGTCGGTGAGGTCCTGAATCGTCACAGGCACCAAGACTACGCGGCGCCGCACCCGGCAGACACGACGGTGCCCGACATCGGGCAAGTCGGGCACCAGGTGACAAACTTCAATCGGTCAGCCGCGGGGCGCGTTCTTCAACCAGGTCATCGCCGCCTTGTGATAGGCGACAGCGAAGTTGAGTGCCGCTGCGGCGTACTCGTCGCCGTCCTTGGCGGATTCCTTCGCCTGTTCGCGCGCCTGGGTCAGCGCCTCAGTGTGGTACTGCTCGGCGGTCTGGTAGAGATCGGCCAGCTGCTGCTTGCCGTGCAGCGACCCGAAAGCCACCCGCAACGTGACCGGGTTCCGCAGCTGGTCACGACCGACCGGCTCGGACAACCAGCGGCCGAACGCCCGCTTGCCGGACGCCGAGATGGTGTAGGGCTGGCTGGCCCGGGGCCCGGGCTTACCCATCCGTACGTACCCGGCATCGGCCAGGGCAGGCAACTCCCGGTAGACCTGACTGCGGGTCATGGACCAGAACGGGCCGAGCCGCCGCTCCGCCGCCGCCATCAGCTGACCGCCAGTCATCGGACCTTCGTGCAGCAGTCCCAGCAGGGCCGCCGCCGTCGCATTGAGACCAGATTCCGCCATGCCCATAACGCTGCCACCTCGTCGCGTTGAAATCCAGGGTTTTCGTCGATCCATTGTGTACTGTCCCGCCCGGACGGTCTGAACAGGACAGTCCCTGGGTGAGCCTGGTCCCGTTGCCGTGACGTACCGCCCGGCGAGTGGCCGGTACCTGTGCTCGCCGGTTATTCTTGCTGGGTCCATCGTCCGGACCCGTGGCCCCTTGGTCACCCGTGGCCCCTTGGTCGCCGGCCACGGGCCACTCTGTGCTGCCACCGGAGTGCTGGCACGTCTCTGGCGCATTGAGGTCTCCGGCGCGTTGAACTCTCCGGCGCATTGAGGTCTCCGGCGCGTTGAGGTCTCCGGCGCGTTGAGCTCTCCGGCGCGTTGAGCTCTCCGGCGCGTTGGTCATGGCCGCAGAGCAACGCCGTTGAGTTTGAGTGGCGTTGGAGCCGGTCAAGATCCGCAGTATTGGACGCTGCACCCGCGAGTCCTGGCAGCCCGTGGGGGCCAGCGGCCCATTGCCGCCGATCTTGAGCCCGGCCCAGTCCTACCCCGAACCCTCAGAGGATCGGAGCTTGCCACCGCCACCGCCACGTGAAACCCAAGACCACCTCACCCCACCCACACTGCGCATTTTCCCCGAAAGTACGTATTTGCCCGAATTACCTACCCGGACTTTCGGGGAAAATGCACCTTTGACCTACCCGTGGAGAGCTTTTTCCCCGAATGTACCTTTCGACAAAAAGTACTTAACGCTCATTCGGGGAAAATGCCAACCGGTGGAGGGGTGGCGACGCGCGGTTCACGTGCCCCACGTGTAGCAGGGTGAACCTCTAACGGAACAGCGTCGCCGCTCAACGCGCCGGACGGCTCGAACCGGTATCACTGCCCCCGGCCACCCGGCATCGTCGGCATCGGGTCGCCGATCCCCGGTCCACCGACGCCGGGCAATCCGTCACCCGAACCGTCGCCACCGGTCGGACCGTCCGCACCCGGACCGGTCGCACCCCCGTCGCCGTCCGACCCGGAACCACCCTGGTCACTGCCCGCTCCGGCCTGCTCGGTCGGGTCCGGAGACGGCGTACCGGTCGGTGTCCGCGACGGTGCCGCCGCGTCGGACCTGTGGGCACCGGGTACCTGCGCACCATGGGACGGTGACGAACTGGTCGACGGCCGTTGCCGGTCGGCCACCGGTGTCGGCGCAGTACCGCCGGCCGGGGCGAGCAGCAGCCAACCGCCCAGGGTGAGTGCGGCCAGCAGCACCAGTCCGGCAGCGGTGCCCACCAGCAGCGGAGTACGGCGGTTCCTCCGGTCCTTCCCGGTGCCCTCGCCGGGCGCCCATACCGGCAGCGGCGCCTCCGAGTTACCGGTGGACGCGGACCCGTCGGGCGCCGGCACCGTCCAGCTCGCCGCGTGGACCTCGGTCGGCCCGTCCGGATCGCCCGGCGTCGCGGCGGCCCAGGCAGGTCCGGCCGGATCGCCCGGCGTCGCGGCGGCCCGGGCAGGTCCGGCAGGCCCCAGCTGAGCAGGCCCGGCTGGCCCCGGCTGAGTGGGCCCGGTTGGTCCGGCCGTGCCTGGCCGAGCGGACCCGGCGGGCCCGGTCGGGGCGCTTCTGCCGAGCAGTTCGTCCAGGCTGACGAAGTTGTTCCCGTCCGATGTCACCGGAGCCTCCTGATGGGTCCCGGCCGCGTCCGGTAGCGGCAGGACAAGGGGTGTCACCAGACGGTCGGACCGGACTACGCGGCGCGCACCGGGCCGGGGCCGGAACGTCACGGCGGCGGGCTCGACCCGCATGGGCGGCAGGCCGGTCAGGGCCGGTACGGCGGCCCGCAGGTCCGCGGCAAGTTGGCCGGCCGCCGGCCGGGAGCGCGTGTCCGCCTGCAGGCAGCGGTCGATCAGCTGCCACAGCCGGTCCGGCATTCCGGCGAGCCGTACCGGTACGCAGTCGCGGTGCCGGCGCAGCACGTCGTCGATCGAGCCGCCGCGGAATGGGCCGCGACCGGCCAGCACCTCGTACAGCACGATGCCGACCGCGTACACGTCACTTGCCGGTACGGACGGCGCGCCGTCGACGACCTCGGGGGCGATGTACTCGGGGGTGGCGTGGGTGACCCCCATGGGCCGCTGGATCCGTTGCGCCACACCAAAGTCGATCAGCCGTACGCCCGGCGACCCGGCCGGGTCGGGTACCAGGATGTTGCCGGGTTTGATGTCGCCGTGCACGATCCCGGCGGCGTGTACGGCGTCGAGCGCCTCGCACACCTGGGCGAGTATCCGGGCCGCGACCACCGGCGCGAGCGGCCCGCCGCCGATCAGCAGACGCCGCAGGTCGGTACCTTCGACCAGGTCCATAACCAGGGCAAGCTCGCCGTCGGCGGCCACGAAGTCGCGGGGCCGGACCACACCAGGGTGGTCCAGTTCGGCCAGTACCTGGCCCTCCTCGCGGAACGCGGCCACCACGTCGGCCTGCTCGGCGACCTCGTGGCGCAGTATCTTGACGGCGACCGGCTGTCCGGTGACCTGGTCGTCTGCCCGCCAGACCGTGCCGACGGACCCCGCCGCGATCGTCTCGCGCAGGGCGTACCGCTGTTCCAGCGTCCTGCCCATGGCCCCTCCCGTACGTCCTGACCTGACGGTAGGGCGCCGGAGCGGGGCGCACCGGTGAAGGGCGGGAGCTTGGCACGAACCGGGGACCTGTCGGCGGCGGCGCGGCTCCGGGAACGGTACGCCGTGGCCGGAGCGGGACGGCAGGTCAGCTCGCGGGGTCGGCCACGTTGTCACGCAGCCGGCCGAGCAGTCGACCCAGTTCCCGCAGCTCGTCGTCGTCAAGGCCGGCCCGTAGCCGCTGGTCGTGTGCCAGCGCCACGCCGCGTAGCTGGTGGAATGCGGCTTCCCCGGCAGGGGTCAGCTCGACCAGGTGGATCCGACGGTTGTCCGGATCGCGTCGGCGGGTGACCAGCCCGTCGGTCTCCATCGCGTTGAGGTGGTGGGTCAGTGTCGCGCCCTGGATGCCGACGGCCTCGGCCAGCTCCCGTTGGTTGGTCAGCCGTCGGGTCTTCAGGGCGAGCAGGACGAGCCAGCCGGGCCGGGATCCACCGGCAGCGGCCAGTGCCTCGTCGAAGGCACGGGTGACGGCTTTGGCGGTGCGCGCAAGCTCCATCCCGATCGGGGTCGGGTGCCCTTGCGGTGTGCCTGGATGGTGGGTCAGCGCCCGACTCCTCACCGATCGACGTCTTATCGTTTGATGTCTATTCATACCCTGGACGTGCGTCCCCCGTGGCCGCATCGCCGGTGCCTCACATGCGGCAGCGTAGATCCCACAACTCGGGGTAGAAGCGCAGGTCGACGCGCGAGCGCAGGTACTCCGACCCGGAACTGCCGCCGGTGCCGGTCTTCGTACCGATCTGCCGCTCGACCATCAGTACGTGCCTGGCCCGCCACAGCGCCCAGACCTGGTCGTGGTCGACCAGCGCCTCGGCCAGATCCCACAGCTGCCCGTACCGGCTGCGGTCGTGCGCGATGATCGTGTAGGCCCGGTACCGCTCGTCGGTGGTGTCCACCCGGAAACCCGCGGCCTTGAGCACGGTGAGGAACCCGTCCCAGAGGCTCGGCTCGTCCAGCCGGCGCAGCAGGCCGGCACGCTCGTCGGCGGTGAGCCCGCGGAAGCGTCGTACATAGCCCGGGTCCTTGAGCCCGGACAGGAACTCGATCTCCCGGAACTGGACCGACTGGAATCCGGAGGCCGGTGACAGCACCGTACGGAACTTCAGGAAGTCCTGTGGCGTCATCGTGTCGATGATGTCGACCTGGGAGACCGCGAGCCGGCCGATCGCCCGGCACCGTTCCAGCCGTACCCGGGGCAGATAGGTCTCACCGGCCAGCAACAGGTCCCGGGCATCGGTCAGCTCGTGCAGCACCAGCTTGAACCACAGCTCGTAGGCCTGGTGGATGGTGATGAACAGCAGCTCGTCGTGCGCACCCGGGTCGGCCTGCGGACGCTGCTGGTCCAGCAGCTCAGGGAGACGCAGATAGCTGCCGTAGGTGAGCAGGGCGCCCTGTTCACCGAAGCGGGGCTCCTGATAGAGGTTCTGGGTCACGCACCGGACGCTACCGCTTCCCGCCGACCGCCATCGTCCGACGTCACTCTCCCGACGCATCCCGCTCGGCGAGCGCCTTCAGGGTCAGCAGCTCCTTACGCATCATGATCAGGTCCCCGCAGGCCAGCGCCGTCGCCCAGAGCATCCCGAACGGCCATCGCGGTCCGACCACCAACCGGCAGATCAGCCGGCAGCCGTCGCCGTCGGGCTCCACCGCATAGGTTGCCGCGATCGGACCGAACAACCGCTCCGACGCCGCGAACCCCCGACCGGAGAACCGGTGCCCGGGTTGCACCTCGCGCAGCTGGAAGACCATCATCCGCTGCCCGACGCGCAGCTCGTCGGCACCCGGGGTCAGTTCGCGCGGACTGCGCCGGCCCCAGTTGTCCAGCCAGTCGTAGGAGTACGGCGCGACCGCGATCTGGCACGCCCACCGGTAGGTCAGTGCTGCCGGCGCCCGTACCGACACCGCCCGGGTCAGCCGCTCCACCGGCCCTTCCAGGTAGTCCTCGCAGGGATACCGCCGGGCGACCTCGGCCGGGGTACCTCCCCAGTTGCGCACCCGCTCCAGCACGACGCACCTCCGTACGGTCATCCACTGCCGTCCGCCGCCCGCTTCGGCATTTCCCCGCAAGGGCGTTATGCACATTTTCGGTAGCGTACATTCGGGGAAAATGCACCACAGAGCATGCGCGATCAGGCCATTTTCCCCGAATGTCCCATTCTACGGAACGGACATTAACCCAATTCGGGGAAAATGACCCAAGAGGAGAGGCAAGGGCGAGGCCGGGCGGGAGAGACCACGCGGATCGCCCCGGACCCGCGTGGTTCTGATACTCCGGACGTCAGTGCATGTTCGGGTAACGCCAGTCCGACGGCGCCACGAACGTCTCCTTGATCGCCCGCGGCGAGACCCACCGGACCAGGTTCTGCCACGACCCGGCCTTGTCGTTGGTGCCGGAGGCCCGCGAGCCACCGAACGGCTGCCGCGAGACGACCGAACCGGTCGGCTTGTCGTTGACGTAGAAGTTGCCGGCCGAGAACCTCAGCGCCTCACTGGCCCACACGATCGCCCGGCGGTCGTTGGCGAAGATGCCACCGGTCAGCGCGTACGGCGAGATGTCCGCGGCCTGCCGGGTGACCTGCTCGAAGTCGGCGTCGTCGTAGACGTGCACGGCCAGGAACGGGCCGAAGTATTCGTCCCGGAAGATCTCGTGGGTCGGGTCGCTGCACTCCACCACGGTCGGAGCGACGAAGAAGCCCTCGCTGTCATCGACAGTGCCACCCGCGATGATCGTGCAGCTGTCGGAGTTGCGGGCCACCTCGATCGCACCGGAGAGCTTGTCGTACGCCCGCCGGTCGATCACCGCACCGCCGAAGTTGGTGAAGTCCGCGACGTCGCCGTACTGGATCTCGCCGACCGTGGCCACCACCTGGTCACGCAGCCCGGCGTCCCACAGCGACCGCGGCACGTACGCCCGGGAGGCCGCCGAACACTTCTGCCCCTGGTACTCGAACGCACCGCGGATCAGCGCGACGTTCAACGCGGTCAGGTCGGTCCAGCTCGGGTGCACGATCACGAAGTCCTTGCCGCCGGTCTCGCCGATCAGCCGCGGGTAGGCGCGGTAACGGTCGATGTTGGTGCCGACGGTGCGCCACAGGTGCTGGAAGGTACGGGTGGAGCCGGTGAAGTGCACCCCGCCCAGATCCGGATCCGTCAGTGCCACCTCGCTGACCGCCTGCCCGTCGCCGGTGACCATGTTGATCACACCCTCGGGCAGCCCGGCCGCCTCGAACAACCGCATGGTGAGGTGCGCGGACAGCTGCTGGGTCGGCGTCGGCTTCCACACCACGGTGTTGCCCATCAGGGCCGGCGCGGTCGGCAGGTTCCCGGCGATGGCGGTGAAGTTGAACGGGGTGATGGCCAGTACGAAGCCGTCCAGCGGACGGTGGTCGAACCGGTTCCACTCCCCCGCGATGCTGCGCGGCTGACTGGTCAGCACCTTGGCGCCGAAGTGGGCGTTGAACCGCAGGAAGTCGATCAGCTCGCAGGCCGCGTCGATCTCGGCCTGCTGCACCGACTTGGACTGGCCCAGCATGGTCGCGGCGTTGATGGTCTCCCGCCACGGCCCGGCGAGCAGCTCCGCCGCCCGGACGAACACCGCGGCCCGCTCCGCGTACGGCATGGCCTGCCAGTCCGGCGCCGCCTTCTTCGCCGCCGCGACGGCGTCCGCCACGTCCTTGGTGGTGGCCTGGGCGCTCTCGCCGAGTACGTGCGAGTGACGGTGCGGCGCGACGACCGGGAACCGTTCACCGCCGGCCATCCGCTGCGCACCGCCGATGGTCATGGTCAGTTCGGCCTTGTCCGCGGCGAGATCGGCCAACCGCGACTGCAGGCGCTCCCGCTCGGCACTGCCCGGAAGGTACGTGTGCACCGGCTCGTTGGCCGGCTCCGGTACCTCGAAGAGCGAGTCCATCTCACGATCCCCTGCCACTCGGCGACATTGACGAGACTGCGCCCACCGGCACCGGATCATTCCCGGGGAGGGCGCATACCTAGATACTCGCACGCGCGCGCGTGAGGCGTCACCAGGCGTGGCACGGCCCTGTGCGACCGGTCACCCCGCTGCCGGACGGCAGCATGATCGCCGCATGAGCCCGGCGTACGCTGGTCAGCTGACAGGGTCCATCCGGAGGGAACCGAGAATGCCAGATCGGGTGAACGGGCGCGGGAAGTCCACGGATCGGACCCCCTCCACCAGAACGGGCACCGGCCGCACCGGAGCCGGCAAGGATACGAAGGCCGACACCGGTGCACCGCTGACCGAACCCGGCTCGCGGGCCGTCGCGCTCGTCCTGCTGCTGGCCGTGCTGCTGTTCGCGATGATGCTGCGCGGGGCGCACATCCTGGTCTCCACCGCCGGCGACCCCGCGGTCGCGGCGATCCAGGTGGCGACCTTCCTGTCCTCGATCCTGCTAGCCGGCATGCTGCTGGGCGGCGCCGCCGGCACCGGTGCCGTACGGATCCTGGCCGGGCACGACGGCGACCGGCTGACCGGCAGGTCCGGCCGCCGGGCCGTACTGGCCATCCTCGGCGGTCTGGTCGCCGGGGTGATCGCCGGCGGGGCGGCGTTCCTGCTGGAGGGCGACCTGTCCACCACCGAAGGACTCATCGTCGGCACCAGCATCGCGGGCGCCGCGCTGCTGGGCGGTGTGGTAGCGGCGCTGCGGCCCGGCGTGATGGTGGTGGCCGGACTGCTGGGCACCGTGGTGGTCATCGCCGTACTGGCGCTGCGCAGCATCTTCCTCACCCCGCTCACCCGCCTGTTCGGCGGCGACGGCATCGGCCCGGCGTACGTGCAGGCACAGGACCGGCTCGCGCTGGTCAGCTTCATCGTCGCCGGCGCCGTCGCCGGACTGGCCGCACACCTGTACATCCGGCGCGCCGGCAACCGGCTCGGCACCACCGCGAACATCGTTGCCGGCGCCGCGCCGGGCATCCTCGCCCTGGCCGCACAGGTACTCACCTGGATCGGCAACTCCCGGCTGATCAGCAGCGCCGGTGGCCTGGACCTGGGCGACAACTGGGCCTTCCAGGTGGCCGGCTCGTACCAGATCAACGGTTCGCTCGCGCTGTTGTTCGCCGGGGCGCTGGTCGCCGTGCTGCTCTACGGACGCACCCGCGGTCCCCGTACCCCACGCAAGCCGCGCACCACGCCGCCCAAGGCGGACTGGGCGGTACGCGAGGAACGGCGTGCGGCCGAACTGGACCGTGCCGACGCGAAGCAGGCCGGCACGAAGCAGGCCGGTGCGAAGCAGGCCGGTGCGAAGCAGACCGACGCGAAGCAGGCCGGCACGAAGCAAGCCGGTGCGAAGCAGAGTGCCGGGAAGAAGGCCACGGCGACGGAGGATGCCCCGTCCTGACCCGGCCGGGTCAGTCGGCGACGAGCTGCTCGAGTTCCGTCGTGTCGTACCACTCCAGCTCGTGATCCTCGGCGGAGTCCACAGTGAACTGCGCGTCCGGGTCACCGGCCGCGGCCTCGGCGACCACCGCGACGGCCTCCGTCACCGCAGGTACGGCCTCCTCGCCGTCGCAGTGCAGGGCGGCCACCACCGACAGGTCGACCGGGGCACCGATCCGTACGGTGCTGTCGCCCAGTTCGCTGCCCGCCGGGGTGACCTGCGCCGCCGGGAGGTCCACGGAGATCACCACGCGCCGACGGGGTACCGCGTCGTCGGCCCGGAGCAGTTCCAGCGCGGCCTGCGCGGCCCGGGTGAAGGCCGCGTACTCCAACTCCTCGTCGTCACCCTCGATGTACCACTCCCGCAGGCCCGCGGTGACGGCGTGGCCGGTGCCGGGGCCGACCGCCGGACCGGCGTCGGGCGAGCCGGGGTCGAGCCGGCCGGTGCGATGCAGCTCGGTCAGTGTCGCCCAGGTAGCGGGCAGGTACACCCGGACGGTCGGCTGGGTAGCAGTCGCCACTCGTACATCCTCCAGAACGTCACCGGCGGTCGACGCCTGCCGCACCATCGCGGCCGGTCGGCTGTAGGGCTACGGTACAAGCAGACTGCGGTGGACCGGCGCTCTGCGGGCGGACCGGTACCGCTGCCGGAGGACCGACCGACGGGAGTCCCGCATGCCGCCCCGGTTCCTGCCGTTGGCCGAGGTGGCCGAGGAGCTGAACGTCACCGAGTCGCAGGTCTACCACCTGGTACGCAGCGGTGACCTGCCGGCCATCAAGATCGGCGGGCGGGGTCAGTGGCGGGTCGAGCGGACCCGGCTCGAGGAGTACATCGAGCGCAAGTACAGCGAGACCGCTGCCTGGGTCGCGGAGAATCCGCTGATCGGTCGGGACGGCGGGCAACCGGTCGACGACACCGACCGCTGAGCCAGGCGCATCACCGGGTCACCGACTCTGTCGCATTCCGGTCACTTTCCGGGTACCCCATGCCGGGGTCACCGTGTGTAAAGCTATCTGAGGGTAAAAGAAGCAAACGAAGGCAAACGCAAGGAAACGATCCTCTTCGCCCTCAACGGAGACCTCGATGACCGCCCCGCTCCCCGCCGAACCCCTCGAACCGTGGCCCGTCCCGGCAGACCGTCCAGCCCTACGGATACTGCCGGTGCCCGAGACCGAGCCACCGTTCGATCCCGATCCCTGCTGGAACCGTCCCCGACTGCGCGCCGTACGGGAACTGCCCCTCGACTGGACCGGCGGCGCGGTCGACCCGCTTGCGGTGGAGCCGGCACCCACCCGGCCGCAACCGCCCAGCGGCCCGCCCGGTGCACGACGGGCCGCCTGGCGTCTGGTCAACGCCTATCTGGACGTGCTGCACGGCCGACGGCCGCTGGAGCAGCTACTGCACACGGCCACCCCGGACGGAGCAGAATGGCTGCGCCGCGAGCTGGCCGGGCCACCGCAACCGACCCGACGGGTTCGGATGCAGAGCCTGCACGTCGCGGAGCCCAGGCCCGGCTCGGCGGAGATCGTGGTGATACTCGCAGACCACCGCAGCACCTGGGCGCTGACCGTACATCTCCTGCACCGGGACGGCAGCTGGCGGTGCGACCACTTCGAGACCGTGTGACGGACCGGCCACGCCGGGGCGGGCTCAGGTGACCTTGGCGAACCGCCAGGCGGCGATCATCACGAACAGCCCGGTGCAGACCACCGACAGCCCGACCTCGTCGGTGATGGACAGCTGATGGCCGAGCACCGTCAGGCCGGTCAACGGCCCCTGGTCGGCGGACACCGACGAACCGAGCAGCAGACGCCGGGTGGCGTCCACGGAATAGCTGAAGATGTTGAACTTCGCGATGGTGCCGACCCAGGCGGGCAGCCCGGCCAGCGGCACCAGCGCGCCGGACAGCACCAGCATCGGGTACGTGATGGCCTGCGTGACAGCCTGGAAGCTGTGCGGGCGTTGGATGAACGTCGCCAGGGCCACACCGAGGGCGGTCACCTCGACGGCCATCAGCGCCGTCACCGCGAGGACCGTGACGATGGTGCCCGGCCCGGGGAACAGCCCCATCAGTGGTGCACCGAGGAACAGCAGAACCGCCTGGATGGTGGAGATGGTGGCGCCACCGAGGATCGCGCCGATCACGATGGAGACCCGGTTGGCCGGTGACACCAGCATCTCCCGTAGGAACCCGAACTCCCGGTCCTGCACGATGGTCACCGCACTGAGCAGCGCGCGGCCGAGCACGGTCATCGCGACCACACCGGGGAAGACGAACTGTTCGAAGCTGACCCCGCCGGTGGTGCGTACCAGGGTGCGCATCCCGTAGCCGAAGATCAGCAGGAAGAAGAACGGCTGTACGAAGCTGGAGAGGATCTTGGCGCGAGAGCGGAAGTACCGCTTCAGTTCGCGCCGTACCACCATGCCGATGACCCGTAGTTCCAGCAGCAGCCGCAGTTCCCGCCGGTGCGAGCCCTGCACCACCCCGGACCGGTCGGTGGCCGCGGCGACATCCGTACCCGCCGACGCGGAGCGTTCCCGGGTCGCGGTACGGCCGGTGGCCGGCGGCGCGGAGACGGCACGGTTCGCCGGCGGCGCGGACACCGCACGGTTCGCCGGCGCACGCTCCGCGGAGCCCCGGCCCGACGGCGTACGCAGCGACGCGGTGTGGGTGGAGGTGGTGCGTTGCTGCGCGGCGTGGCTCGATGTCGTGTAGGTGGAACCAGAGCCGGCGCCGGCGCGTGTGGCCGCCCGGCCGCGGGGCTGCGGGGCGCTGCGGGGCTGCTCGACGTTGCGGGGCTCGTCGTCGTCCGGTGCGGTGTGCCGGCGTCGGGACGGCGGGCGGGCCGGCGGCGCGCTGACCTGGCGGGAAGGCGGCGCGCTCACCTGGCGGGCGGGCGGAGAACTGACCGGGCGGGCCGGCGGCGCGCTCACCGGACGGGCCGGCGGGGAGCTGATCGGCTCGTCCGCCCGGGACCGCGCCGCGGCCTGGTCCGCGCCATCTGCGTTGCCGCGGTCGAACAGGGACCGGCGGATGGCCGTACCGCCGGGCTGTTGGCCGTCGCGCCGGGTCCGGGACGAGTAGACGCTCGAGGAACCGTCGTCGCTCACGTACGCGCCTGTCGCCGGTTGCGGTGCGCCCCGCCACTGCCGGACGACTCCATCGCTTCGGCCATCTCGCGGGCCATCGCCTGCTCGGTGAAGTGCACGAACACGTCGTCGAGGCTGGGCCGCTGGACCGTGATCATGGTGGCCGGGACGTCGATCAGACTGAGCAGGCGTCCGACACCCCGTTCGGCGTCGGGTACGCAGCAGACCAGGACGTCGTTCTCCGCCCAGGCCGGGATGTCCGCCGCCACCAGCTGGCGCAGGGCCAGCGCGTTGTTGGTGGTGCTGAGCCGGATGCGGTCCAGACCGACGGCGGCCTTCAACCGGGCCGGGGTGTCGATGGCGACGAGTTCGCCGGCGTTGACGATGGCCAACCGGTCGACGTGCTCGACCTCGTCCATGTAGTGGGTGGTCATCAGCACGGTGAGCCCGTCGCGTTCCCGCAGGTGCCGGATCTCCTGCCACAGCCGGGTACGGGTGGGCGGGTCCAGACCGAGGCTCGGCTCGTCCAGGAAGAGGATCTTGGGTTTGTGCAGCAGCGCCCGGACGATCTCCAGCCGTCGGGCCAGGCCACCGGACAGCTTTGCCACCAGCGCCTGCCGGTGCGGCACCAGACCGAGTAGGCGCAGCGCGTAGTCGATGCGTTCGGCCAGGTGGCGCTGCGGCGTGCCGTACAGGGTGGCGTGGAAGCGCAGGTTCTCCTCGACGGTGAGCTGGGTGTCGAGGGTGCTGTCCTGGAACACCACACCGATGCGGTAGCGGACCTCACGCGGCTCGCGGACCGTGTCGTACCCGGCCACCAGGGCCTGGCCGCCGCTGGGCAGCATCAGCGTGCTGAGCATCTTCATCGTGGTGGACTTGCCGGCGCCGTTGCGGCCGAGCAGCGCGAAGATCTCGCCCGGCTGTACGGCGAAGTTCAGCCTGTTGACCGCGTACTTACGACCGAACACCTTGCAGAGGTTGCGTACTTCGATCGCCGGTGCGTCCCGCATGAAGCCGTCACTTTCGTCAAAGTAACGGGTGGTCGGAGGCGACCTGGCCCGGCGTAGAGAACCGGACCATGCCACGACACCGCCACCCGGCCACCGTGCCCACGATGTTCCAGCGGGCACCGTGTTCCGGTGGCACCCGCCACCGTGGTGGCGGCCGATCGGTACAAAGTGTCAGACAACCACACTGATCGCGCCAGTGGCCGGCAACGGACCATGGTGCCCGCCACAGCCGCAGAAACCGGTACGGTCCTGCCACTGCGGAGGTTCCGGATCGCGGTCGCAGTCACCACACACGATCCGGAACCGCAGCCGGCGGCGTACCGCCGAGGTCCTGCCGGACCACTGGTCCGACTTTGTGCGTACCGCTCAGTTAGAGCCCGAGGCTCAGGTCCGCGGGGGCCCCGTTGGAGCCGGGAAGGCCCAGCCCGATCGGGGAACCGGTGCCCGGGTCGATGCCCAGGTGCGCGCTGTGGTCGGCCAGCGAGATGTCGCCGCCACCGCTCACGTTGCCGACGTGCAGACCGCCGGCAGCGCTGCCCTGCGACAGGTCGAGCCCGGCGCCACCGCTGATGGGGCCGTCGATGTGGACGGAGCCCGCACCCGCGTTGCCCAGGTTGTCAAGCGGCAGGATTCCACCAAGGTCCATGTGTGTGCGCTCCTCTAATTGCCCTACGTATCCATAAATCGGGCGCCCGATCGGCCCAGTTTGACGATGAGTTCACAGGTCGTCAAGTCAGGATCAGCCGGTCGGGTCGGCATTTTTACCCCGCCGGCTTGTCCTTTTATTGATAGTTGTAGGTGAATCGGTAGCTACTAGACGTAGTGACAACTGGTTGAGCGCGCAAGGATCTTGGGGTGCCGTACAGCTCGGGCAACATGTCAGCGTGCTGAGCATCGATGCAGCAGAAATATCAATCTGTGTGACGCACATCCGGGTCCGGTACGCCGCGTGACAGTGCCGCGACGCTGTCGGACCGGCGCGACACCGCTGCGGACGCGAGATGGCACCGCCGGCCGCAGAGGAGCTGTACCGGCTGCACACAGTCCTGCCCGCCCGTACCGGACGACCGGTGCGGGCGGGCAGGACAATGGTGGAACAGGAGAGAACGGTCGCGCGACGCGGCAGATCAGCCCCGGGTGGCGCGGGTCAGTTCGGTGCCAGCGGGCATGACCAGGAACACCCGAGGTGCGATCCGGTCCATTCCACCGCGCAGCCCGAAGACCAGGCCCGAGGCGAAGTCGACCACCCGCTTGGCGCCGGCATCGTCCATCCCGGACAGGTCCATCACCACGGGGATACCTTCGCGGAACCGTTCACCAACGGTGCGGGCCTGATGGAAGCTGGTCAGGTGGATCGTGGCGATCCGCCGGTCGACCGGTTCGGCGGCCTCCGCCGTCGGCAGTGACTCCACCGGAGCCAGCCGGGGCTCGTCCAGCTGCTCGTCCTCGTTGAGTCCCAGCCAGGACCGTGACCTGTGCACTGCCGCCATCGCGGACACCTCCTCCCACGTCGTTACCGCTCGGCGCTCCCACCTGTCGCTGCGTCTTCGTGTTCCACAATGGAGTGTCGCATCACGGTGCAAGTATCCGCGACACTCTTATTCCAAGAGTGATCTCAGGCTAACCCCATTTTCGGCACACGAAGGCCACGCCGCACCGTTCCGGGGTACCCGAGTTGTTGATCTTCGACACGGGAATGGCCGGCTTTTTTCATTCTGATCACTAAACTAGCTGGTCAGCGCGGCGGCGGCGGTTGTCGACAGCACGCGGTGCCGACTGACGGCCATCCGACACCATCGGCCGCCGGCACGGCCGGCGTCAACCGCCGACCGGCGCCGGGTGGACCAGATGATGCCGGTAGATGCGCTCGTGCAGCTCCCAGAGGGCGTGCTGGTACAGCTGATGGCGCAGGGAGCCGTACGCCGTCGGATAATCCGCCCAGGCACAGTCCGGGTACCCGTCGACGGGTCCGAAGCCCTGGTCGCCGACGTCCACCGCAAACGTGTACCGGGGCACCGCGTACAGGTCACCCGGCCAGTCACCTGGCTCGCGGAGGCTCGTCACCGGCACCGTGTCCATCGACTGCAGCGGGTACAAGGGGGCGTCCGGCGCGACACCCGCCGCGTCCCGCAACACCTGGCGGGCCGTACCGCCCGGGGAGGCGGAACCGTCACCCCCACCGGCGATGCCCTGCCAGTGCCCGTCCGTACCCGTGCCCCGCAGCAGGCAGTACTCCACCCCGCTCCACGACGAGACGCGGAACGGGAACACCACGACCAGTAGAGGGGTACGCAGCACCGGCACAGATTAGCTGTCCGTCACGGTCCCCACATGTCCCCGACCGCGGTACCGGGCACCCCGTCCGTCCGGTACCGGCGCCGGACAGGGCGAACGGCCACGGCGCAATGCGTTCTGCGCCGTGGCCGTCGACGGATCGGGCCCGCCACCCGGGATGTCAGCCCGGCAGCGGACCGGCACCCGGCGCCCCGTGGCACCGCTTGTACTTCCGGCCGGAGCCGCATGGGCAGGGCGCGTTACGCGACGGCCCGGAGCCCACCTTCTGCCCCGCCGCCGGACGCTTCTCCCCCGCCGCGATGCCGGAGGCCGGCCCGACGCCCAGGGCGGACCCACCGGTGCTGGAGTCGTGGCCGATCTCCACGCCACCGCTGCCCGCCGCACCGTCGATCACCGGCTGGGAGTACTGCAGGTTCTGCGGGGTGTGGTTACCGCCCAGACCCTTGGCCTTGATCCCGATGTGACCACTGGTGTCCGGCTCGGCCTGGGCCACCGCTGCGGCGGCCCGGTCGACCTGCGCGGCGAACTCCTCGGCGGTCAGCTCCTCGGCGGGCTGGCCGACCTCCCCGGACGTGCCGGCCTCGGCACCCTCCTCGGCACCCTCCTCGACCTGAACCTCCAGGTTGAACAGGAAGCCGACCGCCTCCTCCTTGATGCCGTCCAGCATCTGCTGGAACATGTCGAAACCCTCGCGCTGGTATTCCACCAGCGGGTCGCGCTGGGCGTACGCCCGCAGACCCACGCCCTCCTGCAGGTAGTCCATCTCGTACAGGTGCTCACGCCACTTGCGGTCGATCACCGCGAGCAGTACCTGACGCTCCAGCTCGCGCAGCGCCTCGGCACCCAGTTCCTCCTCGCGCCGCTCGTACGCCTCGTGCGCGTCCTGCTTGAGCTGCTCGGTGAGGAAGTCGGCGTCCAGCGCCTCCAGCCCGCCGGCCTCGTCCTCAAGGTCCTCGACGGTCAGCGCGATCGGGTACATCTGCTTGAGGGCTGTCCACAGCTTGTCCAGGTCCCAGTCCTCGGCGTAGCCCTCCGAGGTGGCGCCGACGATGTACGCGGTGACCACGTCGTCGATCATGTTGTCGACGTACTCGTGCAGGTCCTCACCGTTGAGTACGCGCTTGCGCTCGGCGTAGATGACCTGGCGCTGCTTGTTCAGCACCTCGTCGTACTTGAGGACGTTCTTACGGATCTCGGCGTTCTGCTGCTCGATCTGGGCCTGCGCGCTGCGGATCTGACGGCTGACCATCTTGGACTCGATCGGTACGTCGTCGGGGATGCTGAGACGCTCCATGACCGCCTCGACCGCACCGGCCCGGAACCGACGCATCAGCTCGTCCTGCAGCGACAGGTAGAACCGGGACTCACCCGGGTCGCCCTGCCGGCCGGCACGACCACGCAGCTGGTTGTCGATCCGGCGGGACTCGTGCCGCTCGGTGCCCAGCACGTACAGGCCGCCGGCGTCGATGACCTCCTCGGCCTCCGCGGCGCACTGCTTCTCCGCGTCCTCCAGGGCGGCCTGGTAGGCGTCCTGGTAGCCCTCCGGGTCCTCCTCCATGCTGTAGCCCTGGTTGCGCAGGTTGGACGCCGCAGTGAACTCCGGGTTGCCGCCGAGCAGGATGTCGGTGCCCCGGCCGGCCATGTTGGTGGCCACCGTGACGCCACCCTTACGACCGGCCTGCGCGACGATCTCGGCTTCCTTGGCGTGGAACTTCGCGTTCAGTACCGAGTGCGGGATGCCGCGCTTGCCCAGCATGGTGGAGAGCACCTCGCTCTTCTCCACGCTGACCGTACCGACCAGCACCGGCTGGCCGATCTCGTGCCGCTCGACGATGTCCTCGACCACGGCCTCGTACTTGGCCAGTTCGGTCTTGTAGATGACGTCCGCGCGGTCGTCCCGGACCATCGGCTTGTTGGTCGGGATCGGGGTGACCGGGATCTTGTACACCTTGTTGAACTCGGCCGCCTCGGTCATCGCCGTGCCGGTCATCCCGGACAGCTTGTTGTAGAGGCGGAAGTAGTTCTGCAGGGTGATGGTGGCCAGCGTCTGGTTCTCCTGCTTGATCTCGACGCTCTCCTTGGCCTCGATGGCCTGGTGCATGCCCTCGTTGTAGCGCCGGCCGTGCAGGATGCGGCCGGTGAACTCGTCGACGATGAGCACCTCACCGTCGGAGACGATGTAGTCCTTGTCGCGCTTGTAGAGCTCCTTGGCCTTGATGGCGTTGTTCAGAAAGCCCACCAGCGGGGTGTTGACCGACTCGTAGAGGTTGTCGATGCCGAGCTGGTCCTCGACCCGGGCCACGCCGGCCTCGGTGATCGCCACGGTCCGCTTGGACTCGTCGACCTCGTAGTCGCCCTCGCCCTCGGTGCCGCGCTTGAGCCGGCCCACGACCCGGGAGAACTCGGTGTACCAGCGGGCCGAATGCTCGGCCGGGCCGGAGATGATCAGCGGGGTCCGGGCCTCGTCGATGAGGATCGAGTCGACCTCGTCGACGATGGCGAAGTTGTGGCCGCGCTGCACCATTTCGTCGGCCGACCAGGCCATGTTGTCGCGCAGGTAGTCGAAGCCGAACTCGTTGTTGGTGCCGTAGGTGATGTCGCACTCGTATGCCGCGCGGTGCTCGGCCGGCGTCATCTGCGGCAGCACCGTGCCCACGGTGAGGCCGAGGAAGCGGTGCACCGCACCCATCCACTCGGCGTCACGTTGGGCCAGGTAGTCGTTGACCGTGATGATGTGCACGCCCTTGCCGGACAGTGCGTTGAGGTAGGCCGGCAGGGTGGACACCAGGGTCTTGCCCTCACCGGTCTTCATCTCGGCGATGTGCCCGAAGTGCAGCGCCGCACCACCCATGAGCTGCACGTCGTAGTGCCGCTTCTCCAGCACCCGCCAGGCCGCCTCGCGTACGGTGGCGAACGCCTCGGGCAGCAGCTCGTCGAGCGTCTCGCCGTCCTCGTAGCGTTTCTTGTACTGGTCGGTGAGCTCACGCAGCTCGGCGTCGGTCAGTTCGGTGTAGTCGTCCGCGAGGTCGTTGATGGCGGACGAGATCGCCTTGAGCCGGCGCAGCACCCGACCCTCACCGGCGCGCAGCACTCTTTCCAGTACGGACACTTCTCAACGCTCCCTGGGGGCTGTTCTCAGGCGACATCGTTCGCTGTGGTGTCGGCGCCCACCGGTGCCCCGGGCCTGCCGGACGCCGCCGCGCACCTGCACTCAGGCGACCATCGTAGGCAGGGTGTGCCCATAGCGGCACACCCGCGCCGGTAGATCGTCGACCGAACCGGACAATTTTAGCTAACTCATCCGGTTGATCGCGGAATCGCGCTACGTAGTGACTTCACGACACTAGATCATTCCACAGCGTCACGGACGAATCAGCCGGCTGAGGATACCGCCGGCCGCGAGATACGCCACCGCCGCGATCACCCAGTCGACCAGCACCTGCTTCACGTGGTCCGGGAAGGTGAACAGATCGCTGAACGGACCGTCCAGCCGGTTGGCCGCCGACACCACCCAGTCGACGATGACGTTGTGTGGGTTGGCGCCGAAGCCGACCAGTACCGCACCCAGACCCAGTAGCAGCGCCGCCACCAGCGCCACCAGCGAGATGAGCCGGGCCAGGTACGTACGTGCGTGGGTGACACCCTGCCAGCCGGCCCGGGCACCGCGTCGTACCGCCGGCCCCACCCGCGACCCGCTCGGCCCCGCAGCGGCCGGCGCGGTGTCAGCGGCCGGTACGGTCCGGCCGGCCGGAGCGGTCCCGGCCGGCACCGAGTCGGCCGGCACCGAGTCGGCCGGCGCCGGGTCAGCTGGCGCCGGGTCGGCCGGCGCCCTCGTACCCGCCGGCGGGTTCCCGCCGTCCACCGCGTCGTTACCGTGTCTGGCCACGTGCACTTCCATCTGCTCGACAACCACCCGGGTGGCACCCGGCTACCGGCAACCATCCGTCGGATCCTGGTTACCACTCGGTACGAGTCTGCCCTCTCGGCCGCCTTTTGGGCACCCCCGGCCACCCCGCGCCGGCAGCAGCGGCAGGCGCACCGAAACCCGGTACCGGTCGGTCGCCCCGGGCGGCAGGATCTGCGCATGGAACCCGTTGAACTCGCCGGCGATGATCTGCTGCTGCGCACCTGGCAGGTGCAGGACGTCCCCGCGCTCACCGCGGCGTGTCAGGATCCCGCCATCCAGCGCCCGGCGCAGCTGCCGGTCCCGTACACCACCGAACACGCGCACGCATTCGTCACCGGGAAGGCGCCGCAGGTCTGGCGGGAGGGTACCGGCGCGCGGTTCGGCGTGTTCGACCCCGGTACCGGCGAACTGCTCGGGGCCGTCACGCTGTTCGGCCTGAACCTGACCGCCGGCACCGCCGAGATCGGCTACTGGAGCGCGCCCTGGGCACGGGGCCGGGGAATCGCGGAACGTGCCACCCGGCTGGCGGCCCGGTGGGCGTTGGAGGAGCTGGGTCTAGCTCGACTGGTCTGGCAGGCCGAGGTCGGACACCACGCGTCCCGGCTGATCGCCCAGCGGCTCGGCTTCCAGCTGGAGGGCACCCTGCGCGCCGCGTTGAGCGGCACCGCCCCGGGCGAGCGGCGCGACGGGTGGCTCGCCTCGCTCCTGCCCGGTGAGCTGCGCGAAGCCGACGACCGCGACGACCCGCAGCTGGTACTCGCGGCCCGGCAGGCCCGGGCGTTCGGAGCGCCGCAGCCTACCCTCGGCACCGGCCCGGTACGACTCCGCCCGTTGACCGAGGCCGACCTGCCCGAGATGCTCCGGGCCTGCCAGGACCCGGACATGGTCCGCTACACCACCGTGCCGAACCCGTACCGGCCGGCCGACGCGGAGTTCTACCTCCGGCTGTCCCACTCGGCGTGGCTGGCCGGCGAGACCGGCATCTTCGCGGTCAGCGACCCGGACGGCCGCTACCTCGGCACCTTCGACCTGCGACTGGACGAGTGGCCGGCGCGGATCGGCAGCCTCGGCTTCGCCGTGGCACCGTGGGCCCGCGGCCGGGGCATCGGTACCGCCGCGCTCCGGTTGCTCTGCGACTGGGGCTTCGATGCACTCGGCCTGTCCCGGATCGACTGGCGCGCTTTCGTGGGCAACCGGGCCTCGCGACGGATCGTGGAGAAGGTCGGCTTCACCGTCGAGGGCACCGAACGGCAGATGCTGGTGCAGCGTGGCACGCCGCGGGACAGCTGGTACGGCGCCCTGCTCGCCACCGACCGTGATGGCGCAGGCCAGGTGACCGAACTGGACAGCGCCGCCCGCGTCTGACGGACGGCACGGATCGCCGGGCCCGCACGCCGGGTCCGACCGGACCGGCCCGACAGGGCAGTCCCGCCGGCCGACCCGACCCGGCGGGACCTGCTGCGTCAGGACCTGGCGTGCGGGGTGAGCCAACGCAGCGGATCGGGCCCCTTCGGCACGATGCCGGTGGGGTTGATCTTCTCGTGGGTCAGGTAGTAGTGGCGCTTGATGTGGCTGAAGTCGACCGTGCTGCCGAACCCACGGGTCTGGTACAGGTCCCGGGCGTACGGCCACAGGTTGCTGAACTCGGTGATCTTCTGCCGGTTGCACCGGAAATGGTTGTGGTAGACCGCGTCGAAACGCGCCAGGGTGGTGAACAACCGTACGTCGGCCTCGGTGATCTCCCCGCCCATCAGGTACCGGCGGTCGGCGAGCCGGTCGTCCAACCTGTCCAGCCTGGCGAACAGCGCGTCGTAGGCGTCCTCGTACGCCTGCTGCCCGGTGGCGAACCCGCACTTGTACACGCCGTTGTTGACGTCCTGGTAGATGTCCTCCATCAGCGGGTCCATCTCGGCGCGCAGCTCCGGCGGGTACAGTGCCGGCGCCCCCGGCGCGTGGTGCTCGACCCACTCGGTGGACAGGTCCAACGACAGCTGCGGGTAGTCGTTGGTGACGACCTTCCCGCTGATCGTGTCCACCAGCGCCGGTACGGTGACCCGGCCCTGGTAGTCCGGGTCGGTCGCCAGATATGCCTCGGACAGCAGCTCGATACCCAGTACCGGGTCGCGGTCCCCGTCGTCGAGGGTGAAGCGCCAGCCGCGCTCGTCGCGCAGCGGGTCCACCACGGCCAGCGAGATGGCGTCGTTGAGACCGAGCAGTTCGCGCACGATGACCGACCGATGTGCCCAAGGACAGGCGAGCGACACGACCAGCCGGTAACGTCCGGGCTCGACCGGCCAACGGCCCTCGTCGTCCGGGCCGGCACCGGGCGCGGCCTGCGAATCCCTGGTCACCCGGTCGGTGAACCGGTTGGCCTGACGGACGAAGGCACCGCTCTGCGCGGTCTCCTGGGCGAACTGCGCGGTCTCGTCCGACGACGCGGGCTGGTCTTCGGCAGCACTCATGCCACCAAGCGTGCCGCACCGGCGCGCGAAGTGCACCAGGGAGAGTGCGATACCTGCTCGGGTGCGGCATATTACAGCGGAGACACAGTTGGGGAGGCACGATGGGCGGGCTACCACGTGAGGAGCTGCGGACCGCGCGACTGCTCCTTCGCGAACCCCGTACCGCAGACGTTCCGGACGTGCTGCGTGCCATGACAGATCCGGACATCCGCCGATTCCTGCCCTGTCCGCCGGACTACGGGCAGCAGGACGCCCGCAGCTGGGTCGAACAGCGGGCGCCGGCACAGTGGACGGCCGGCGGGGCCTGCTTCGTCGTCGCCGACCAGCGGACCGGTCGGCTCGTCGGCAGCGTCTCCCTGCCGGAGGTCTGTGCCCGCCGGGCCTCGACCGAGATCGTGTACTGGTCGGCGCCCTGGGCCCGCGGCCAGGGTTTCGCCAGCGAGGCGGTCGGCGCGGTCACCGGGTGGGCGCTGCACCACGGCGTCGCACGGCTGGAACTGCTCGCCGCGCCGGACAATCCCGCCGGTCAGCGGGTCGGCCTTGCCGCCGGATTCCGCCGCGAGGGCATCATGCGCGGCGCCGGCTGCCGCTCCGACGGCACCCGTTACGACGCGGTGCTCTGGGCGCGGCTGGCCAGCGATCCGGCCGGACCGACGCCCCGACTGCTGCCCGACCTGCCCGGCGGCGAACTGTCCGACGGTGTCGTGGCGCTGCACCCGCTCGGGCCCGGAGACACCGACGACGCCTACGCCGCGCTCAGTCAGCCGGACATCGCCGAGGAACTCGTTCCGCCCGGAACCCGGGACCGGCGGCAGGTCGCGGAGCTGTGCGCCCGGGCGGACAGTCGGTGGCTGGCCGGCGCGACGGCGAGCCTGACCATCCGGGACGCGCCCAGCGACCGCTACGCGGGCGAGATCTCGCTGATGTACACCGAACCACCGACCGGCAGCGGGATGATCGGCTACCACCTCGCGCCGGGCTGGCGCGGTCGCGGCTTCGCGACCCGGGCGGTACGGCTGCTCGCCGACTGGGCGCTGCAGCATGCCGGGCTGGCCCGGTTGGAGGCGGGCGCACACGTACTCAACACCGCGTCGCAGGCGGTGCTGGAGCGGGCCGGGTTCCGCAAGGTCGGGCGGCAGCTACGCAGGCGCAACGGATCGCACGGTCGGGTCGACGACTTCCTGTACGAGCTGGTCCCGGCGCACTGACAGGGGACGTACCGGCCCGGTGGAGCCGAGGAGCCACCACCGGGCCGGGCACGTCACACGTCGGGTGCCGTCACATCGCCAGTCGGATCATGCCGTAGTGGAAACCCTTGCGGCGGTAGACGACGCTGGGCCGCCCGGAATCCTTGTCGACAAAGAGATAGAAGTCGTGCCCGACCAGTTCCATCTGGAACAGCGCATCGTCGACGGTCATCGGGTCGGCCGGGTGTTCCTTCTCCCGGACGATACGACCTGGACCGTCGTCCTCCAGGTATTCGTCGTCGGTTCCCGTGTCCGCGGACCGGGGCATGACGGCGACGCCGCTCTGGCCTGCGGTCGCCTGTGCTGCCTCGTCCACCAGCGTGGCTGTCGCCGCGGCCACCGACACCGGGGCGTGCCTGCCGTGGTGCACCCGGCGGCGGTCCGACGCCTTGGACAGCCGGCGGTCAAGTTTGCCCAGCGCGGTATCCAACGCGCTGTAGAAGTCCTTCGCACACGCTTCCGCGCGCACCGCCGGCCCGCGGGACACACAGGTGATCTCCACCCGCTGGCTGCGTTCAGCCTGGCGCTTGTTGCGCTCGTGGGACAATTCAACGTCGATCCTGATCAGCTTCTGGTCGTAACGTTCGACCTTCTGGAGCTTCTCGGTGACGTGCTGGCGGAAGTGGTCAGGCACCTCCACATTGCGGCCCTTGACGACTACGTCCACGCCTTACCTCCCACGGTTGGTAACTGGTGGGTCTTGGCGGACCGGTCACGGTCCGCCTGCCGGCCGGGCGATCGCAGGCCCCCTGTATCGCGGCAGCCGGCATCAACTGTGCTGGTCAGATCCCCTTTCCCGACTAGCCTTTCGATAACCCCCGACGTTAGCCCGTTCACATCGGGTTGTCATGTCCAACGGTGCCGAACGTCTGAGGTGACTCAACAGGTAGGACCAATTGAGGTCCTCCGAACAACGACCGGAATCGCTGGAAAGATCGGTCATCGTCGCCGCTTCGTCGCCGCCAGCACCACCGCCCCGGTGGCCGGTGCGCCGCAGCCAGCCAGCCGGCGGGCGACGGCGGCCAGCGTCGCCCCGGTGGTCACGATGTCGTCGACGATCAGCAGCGCCGTTCCGGGCCCGGCCCCCGACAGCAGGCTGCGGGCGGTGGACCGGGCCCGGAACGCCCCGTCGGCGCGGTCCGCCCGCGCCGACGCGCTCAGGCCGGCGGAATCCGCCAGCCGGGGCACCGCCACCAGCGCCGGACACAGCTCGACCCGGTGCCTCGATGCGCGCAGCACCGCAACCGCACGGCGCGCCAACCGTGCGATGTGGTCACCGTGCCGGGCGCGCGCCGCCGCGGCGGTCGCCGGTACGGGGATGAGCAGCACCCGGTCCGCCGTCGGAGCCAGCGCGCGTACCGCGACGGCCAGCGCCGCGGCCAGCCCGGCGCCCAACGGCGCGGCCAGCCCCAACCGGCCGCGTTCCTTGTATTCGAGCAGCAGTTCCCGCAGCAGACCCTGGTAGTCGCCGAGCGCGACACAGGGTGGCAGTCCCGGCGGCGCCGGATCGGGCCGGACCAGGCCCGGTCGGGTGGCACGCAACAACCCGGCGCATCCGTCGCACAGTGGGCTCGCCGGTCCGGGCCGGCCACAACCTGGGCAGTCCGCCGGAAAGACGAGTTCGATCAGATCAGCGAATATCCCGCGCACCGGACCACCGTGCCCCGCCCGTCGACGGTTGCCCAGCGCCGGGACGCAGCCTGTGGACAACGAGTCGGCCGCTGTGGACGACAGAGGGCGGGTCGCCCGCCGATGTGCTATCGCGCCAGTTGGCGCCAGCTACGGTGGCGCGCAGGCTATTCGGGAAAGAACGGCTCGGTACCGCGCGGTGGCTGGGCGGCGCCGACCGGCGGTCCCACTTCGTTGCCGGTCACCTGGAGGATCCGGTCGTGCGCCGCCAGCAGGATGGTGCCGTGCGAGTCGCTCTTCGCCGGATCGGTGGTGGACGAGGCGATCTGGTCCGGCACCGCACTGTCGCCGGCACCGGTCAGCAGGTCGGAGTACACGTCGTCGATGCTGAGTTCCCAGGCACCGCCACGCGGACCGTCGGACAGCGGCCCGTCCGGGCCGGTCAGTCCACGACCGCCGAACACCACCCGGGTCTCCTCGGTCCAGGCCACCCCGGAGATGTCGGAGAAACTTGCCGCGAGCCGCCGGGCCCGACCGATGGTCAGTCGGCCGTTCCCGGAGTCCAGCAGCGGCGCGACATACAGCCGACCGCCGGCGACCAGGGCGATCCGGCAACCGTCGGGCGCCACGGACACCGCGGTGACCTGCCGGCTGACCCGGTTCTCCAGGAAATCCAGCGGAATCTTGTTGCCGTTGCTGGATACCGCGACCAGGGCACCGTCCACCGGGGCCAGTACGGTGCCCGTACCGGCCAGGAAACTGGGCCGACCGATCGAGCGCACCGTACCGAGTTTTGCCCTGGTGTAGCCGACCCGCGGGTTGCTCCGGCCGGTAGTACGGCCCAGCCACAGTTCCGGCCGGTTCGTCGCGCTGGCCCGTACCAGCGCGGCACGGCTGGCATCCACCGACAGACCGGCCCGGATCACCTGCTGGTCCACCCGGTCGGCGGCCGGATCGGCCAGCACCCCGGGCAACTGGTCACCCGATCTGGCGGCGACGATGCGGCCGCCGGCGATGTAGTAGCCGGCGGAGCCCACGCCGAGGGTGGCGATGTTGTAGGTGCGCCAGTCGTTCCAGTTGTAGATGGTGCCGGAGTGGCCGGGGATACTCAGCGGTCGGTCCTCGATGCGGATCTGCATCTTGTTCATCAGCGGCCGCAACGTCCAGGCCAGCTGCGCGGCCATCAGTGCCGGGTTCTTCGCATCGCCGGCGTCGCTGGTCAGGTTGATCACCACCACGTTGTGTGTACCGACCACATTGCCGCGTCGCTTGGTGTTGCCCGGGATCTCGCTGACCGCCGCCGGGCCGAGCCAGCCGGACGGCCCGTCCAGCAACCAGTCCACCAGCACGGTGCGCCGCTTCTCCGGCCGCATGCTGTTCGGTACGTAACGCAGATCCGGTACCAGCGAGGTGTGGTCCGGGTTGGCGAAGTAGAGCGTCGTGGCGTCGAACTCGTTGCTCACCGCATCGGTACTGAGCAGCGTCTGGCTCGGCGGATCGGTGATGAGCCAGACCTTGTCGACCTTCACCAGATGCAGTGTCAGGTCGAACTGGTCGGAGCGGCCGACGGCCAGCGGCTGTACCGCGCCGACGTTGTTGAGGGTGCCCACGGTCTGCCCGAGCACCTGCACCGAGGCGCGGGCCTGGACGTTCCCACCGGTATCCGGGGTCGGGGTGGGCCCACCGCCGTCCTTCTGGTCCAGCACGGTGTAACTGGCGACCCGGACGACTGTCATCCCGGCCGGGTCGGGGCGCCAGCTACGGCGGGTGCCCGGGGTGAAGAACTGCGACACGTTCTGCCGGAGCTGGTCCGGTGTGGTGTCGGCACCTGCCGCGGTGAAGAAGAGGCTGACCAGGTCGCGCGGATCGGTCGCGCTGCTCGGTGCCGGCGGCTGGTTGCGGGTGCCCTGCGGATCGTCGTTGGATCCGTTGACCGGAACGGTGGACAGCACCACCGGCGGGCCGGAACTCGGCACCCCGCAGCCGACCATCAGCCCGGACAGCGACGCCAGCACGACCGCCAGTACGGCGGCCCGGCGCTGCCGGGCACCCGGCGCACGATCAGTCATCGGTACCGCCCTTCCCGCCGCGTCCGCTGCCGGCCAGGTGCTCGTCGGAGTCCCGGATCGACCGGCCGCCGGTCTCCGGGGCATCCGGTGCGGGCGCGTCACCGGCTCCACCGGGAGGCTCGTACGACGCGACCGGGACCGCCATCGTGGTGGGTCGGGCGGTCAGCGCGTTGCGCGCCACCACCCGCGGTACCGCCACATCGTCGGGTACCAGAGGCAACGGTGAGGACACGATCCGGTCCCTCGCCCGGGCCGGGAGGGTCAGCCGGAACTGCGAACCCTGTCCGGGCGCGCCCCACGCCTCCAACCAGCCACCGTGCAGCCGGGCGTCCTCCAGGCTGATCGACAGGCCCAGGCCGGTACCACCGGTCTGTCGCGCGCGGGACGGATCGGCCCGCCAGAACCGGTTGAAGACCAGCTTCTCCTCACCGGAGCGCAGCCCGATGCCGCGGTCGCGTACCACGATCGACACCGCACGTTCGTCGGCGGCCAACCGGATCTGCACCGGCCGGTGTTCACCGTGCTCGACGGCGTTGCCGATCAGGTTGCGCAGCACCCGCTCCACCCGGCGCGGGTCGACCTCGGCGATGACCGGACTGCCTGGCAGTACCAGCTCCAGCGGGCAGCCCAACCGCTCGGACAGCACCGCGAAGCCGTCCGCCACCCGGCGCACGATCGGTACCAGGTCCACGGCCTCGGCGTCGAGTACGGCGAACCCCGCATCGAAACGGCTGATCTCCAACAGGTCGGTGAGCAGCGACTCGAACCGGTCCAGTTCGTCGGCGAGCAGTTCGGCCGAGCGCGCGGCGGTAGGTGAGAAGTCCTCCCGGCCGGCGTAGAGCATGTCCGCGGCCATCCGCACCGTGGTCAGCGGGGTACGCAGCTCGTGCGAGACGTCCGAGGTGAACCGGCGTTGCAACCGGGACAGTTCCTCCAGCCGGACGATCTGGCTCTGCAGGTTGCTGGCCATCTGGTTGAACGACGCGGCGAGCCGGGCCAGGTCGTCCTCACCGTGCACGTCCATCCGTTCGTGCAGCAGCCCGGCGGACAGCCGTTGCGCGGTACGGGCCGCGATCCGTACCGGCAGCACCACCATCCGGGCGACGATCGCGGCGATCAGCGCCAGCAGCAGTACCAGCGCGACCCCGGCCACCACCATCGTGTTGCGGATCATGTTGGCCGCGGAGACCTCGTCGTCGAGCGGGAAGAGGTAGTAGAGGTCGAAGATCGCCCAGCCGACGTCGACGTGGGTGCCGATCGCGAGGTACGGACGCCGGGCACCGCCGTCCGGATTCGCGGTGGTGAACTGGTAGGCGAGGGCGCCCTTCTGCGCGACGGTACGCGCCAGCTGCGCCGGCACCACGATCCTGCCGGTGTCGTCCGGGCCGCCGTACGGGGTGACCGTCACCGGCGCCTCGGACACCAGCTTGACCTCGTACGTACCGGCCGGGGTCGGCGCGTTCGCGAGCCCGACGACGACCTCCCGTACCGTGCTGCCCAGCTCCGGGTCCTCGGCGCCGGACAGGGTGGAGAGCTGCTGCTGCACCTTGCTCGCGCCGGTGGTCACCTGCCGCACCGCGGCCTGCCGTTTGGCGATCACCAGCCCCGCGGTGATCTGCTTGGCCACGAAGTAGCCGAACGCGAGGACCAGCAGCGACGACACCACCAGGGTGATCGACACGACGCGCAGTTGCAGCGAACGGCGCCAGGGGCGCAGCATCCCGGAGGCCCGGCCGAGCAGTTCCGGGCTGTGCCGGCGTACCGTCCGTCGGGCCCGGGCCAGCGCGAGCACGCACCGCCGGACGGTGCTGTGCCAGTGCCGGGCGACGGCCGAGCGCGGCACCGGCTCCTGCCGCTGCCCGTCTCCCGTCGCCCCGTCCACCCGCACCGGCTAGCCCGTACCTGCCTTGTAGCCGACGCCGCGGACGGTGAGGATGATCTCCGGCCGCTCCGGGTCCGGTTCGATCTTCGCGCGCAGCCGCTGTACGTGCACGTTGACCAGCCGGGTGTCGGCCGCGTGCCGGTAGCCCCAGACCTGCTCCAGCAGCACCTCCCGGGTGAAGACCTGGCGGGGCTTGCGGGCCAGCGCGACCAGCAGGTCGAACTCCAGCGGGGTCAGCTTGACCTCCTCGCCGTTGCGGGTCGCGGTGTGCGCCGGTACGTCGATGGTGATCTGCCGGCCGGGTGGGCCGATGGTCAGCATCTCCGGTGCGGTGTCCTCGCCGCGCCGCAGCCGGGCCCGCATCCGGGCCACCAGTTCCTTCGGCTTGAACGGCTTGATCACGTAGTCGTCGGCACCGGACTCCAGTCCCAGTACGACGTCGACCGTGTCGCTCTTGGCGGTCAACATGACGATGGGTACACCTGACTCGGACCGGATCGCCCGGCACACGTCGAGACCGCTCATCCCGGGCAGCATCAGGTCGAGCAGGACGATGTCCGGTCGGGTGTCCCGGAAGGCGGCCAGTGCGCGCTCACCGTCGGCCACGAACGAAGGCATGAAGCCCTCGCTGCGCAGCACGATTCCGAGCATCTCGGCCAGGGCGGGGTCGTCGTCGACAACCAGGACGCGTGCCCTCATGCCGTCACCTTCCGGGCGTGTCCCCGGAGGGTGACGTGCCGCGCTCCGCTTCGCTGCGTATCGCTCATGCCCCTATCGTTTCATCCAGTACCCACCCGGTACGAAACCCGCCCATGGCCCGTGGCCTGGACTCGGTACGTTCAGCCGGGCGCGCATCCTCCGAACGTACCGAGTACGAAGAGTGATGTACACGTTCTGCGACGGCCACTGTAGCCGGAGTCATCGACCGGACGCGGGTACGCCGGCCCCGCAGCGTGCTGGGCATGCCGTGCCAGGATGACCACGGCAGCATCGGACCGACCGGGGAGTGACCGATGGACGCAGCGCGGGGCACGGTGCTGCCCCTGCGTCCGCTGACCGTCGGCGAGTTGCTGGACGCCTCCGTCGCGCTGCTGCGCCGCTGCGGCTGGCCACTGCTGGCGCTCGGGCTGCTGTGCTCGGCCGGACAGTTCACCCTGGCCGGCATGGTCCGGATCGGTCTGGCCGAGGCGGTGGGGCCGACCCCGGCCGGCTGGCTGTGGCTGGCCTGCTGGCTGGGCTCGGAGAGCGTGGCGATCTGTATCCTGGCCGCCCCGGCGAGCGCCCGGGCGGTGGGCGTACTGCTCGGTGAGCCGGCCGGCAGGGGCGCCCTGTCGACGCTGACCGCGCCGGGCCGGCGCTGGCCGGCCGCACTCCTCGCCGCCGGGGTGGTCGGGGTGTTGGCCGGCGTCGGCGTCCTGCTGTGCGGCGTGGGCTGGATCGTCGTCTACGCGCTGACCGGGCTGGTGGTGCCCGTACTGCTGGCCGACCGGGTGTCCGACACCGGGGTGCTGAGCCGGCCACTGCGGCTGGTCTTCGCGGGAGCCGGCCGGGCCGGCGGTATCCGGCTGCTGGCCTACCTGGGCTGGCTGGCCGTACGACTGGCCGTCGGAGTCGCCGCGGGCCTGCTGCTGGGCCGACTGGCGCTGACCGGCGACCCGTGGCTGCTGCGGCTGCTGTCCGCGGCGCCGTGGGTACTGGTGGACGCGATCGCCTACCCGACGCTGGCCTGCCTGGACGCCTGCGTACACCTGGAGAACCGGATGCGTACCGAGGGCCTGGACCTGGCTCTGTCCCGGGCGGGGGGCGGCCGGGGTACCGCCCGCTCGGTCGTGGAGGTGGTCTGAGTGCGACCGCAGTCGGCGCCGCTGTCCGCCGGGACCAACGGTGGCTTCGCGCGCTGGTGGACCGAGCTGGTCGCCGACCTCGCCGACCACGTACCGGGCGGGGTGGCCGGCCTGGCGCTGATCGTGCTGGTGCTGGCGGGTGCCGTGGTCGCGGCGAGGTACGCGTGGCCGCACCGGCACCAGTGGCGTACCGGACGCCGGCAGCGCACCGGCAGCGACGCCGACCCGCAGGCGTCCCCGGAGGAGGACAGCGACTCGGCGGAGCCCGACGGGCTGCCGGACCGCCCGCCGGCCGAGCTACGTACCTCGGCGGACCGGTACGCGGCGGCCGGGCGCTACGCCGAGGCGGTCCGGGAACGGCTCCGCGCCATGGTGCGTGACCTGGTCGACCGGCAGATACTCGTGCATCACCCGGGTTGGACGGTGACCGAGCTGGCCGCCGCAGCGGCGGGCGCCGACCCTGGGCTGGCCGGGCCGATGCGGGAGGCAGCCGAACTGTTCTCCGGCATCTGGTACGGGCGGCGCCCGGCGACCGCGGCTCATGACGCTCGGATGCGGGTACTTGCCGATCAGGTGGCCGCACCACGGGCGCTGTCGGCTCCGGGTGGTGCCCGGTGAGCGCCGGGTCGCGTGCCTGGCACCGGATGCGCCGCCTGCTGCCCCGGGACCGCGGTTTTCTGCGCTGGGCGGTGCCCGCGCTGGTGGTGGTCGTACTGTTCACCGTCACCGGGGTGGCCCGGTCGGTGGACACCGCGACACCGGACGAGGGCGACTTCCTGGAACCTGGGTCGGGTGCGGCGATCGGGTCGCGGACCCTCGTCGAGCATCTGGGTCGGCGCGGGGTGCTGGTGCACCGCTACACCGACACCCGTACGGCGCTGGCCGCGGCCGGCAGCGGCGGCCATACGGTCCTGGTCACCGCACCGGACTACGTGGCGCCGACGTACCTGTCCCAGCTGCTGCAGTTGCCGCCCAGCGACCGGGTGGTGCTGGTCGCACCGTCGGCGAAGGTGCTCGTCGACCAGCGGCTCCCGGTACGCGCGACGGGCAGCCGATGGACCACCGGCGCGGTGCGGGCGGGGTGCCCGGCGCCGGCGGCGGGCCGTGCCGCTGTACTCGGTACCCGCTACCGGCCGGTTCCCGCCGGCGCGGGAACGCGGTGCTACCAGGGTGGTCTGGTCCGGGTGAGGGCGACGGCGGGCCCGGATCTCGTACTGCTCGGTGCTGCGGACGTCTTCCGTAACGACCGGGTGGCCGAGCACCACAACGAGTCGCTGGCGGCGACGCTGCTGTCCGGCCGGTCCGGGGTGGTCTGGCTGAACCTGCACCACGCCGAGACCCTGCCGCCGGACCAGGACCCGCGGGGCGTCGGGCCCGGCCCGACGTGGACCGCGGGCCCGGACGGTCCCACGCCCGGGCCGGGCGACTCCCGGCCGGGCGGTCCGACGGGCGACGGGCGCCTCCCGGGCGGCGGTTCCGGCCCGGGTGGGTCCGGCAACGGCTCGGGCGGCGGTGCAGCCTCCGGCGGACAGTCGAATCCACTGTGGACGACGTTCCCGTCCTGGTCGTGGGCGGTACTGGCGCAGCTGCTGCTCGCTGCGGTGATGTTCGCGGTGTGGCGGGCGCGCCGGATGGGTGCGCCGGTCAGCGAACCGCTGCCGGTGGTGGTGCACGCCACGGAGACGGTGACCGGCCGGGGGCGGCTGTACCACCGGGCGAAGGCGCGGGACGCGGCAGCGGACGCACTGCGCGCGGGTGCGCTGCGCCGGCTGGCACCGCTGCTCGGCACCGGCACCGGGTCGGCGAACGCCGACACCGACCATGGACGGGCGGAACTGCTGGCCGACCTGGCCGCCCGGTCCGGCTGGCCGGTCGAGCGCATCGGGGCCGCGCTGTACGGTCCGGTACCGACCGACGACGACGAGCTGCACGCACTGGCCGCGGAGCTGGACGACCTGGTCCGTCGGGCCTACGACACGAGGGAGGGCACCACCGGTGCAGGAACTGTCTGATCAGCCGACGACCGGGCCGGTCGACGCACCGCCACCGGGGCACGGTGTCGGCACGGCGCCGGCCACCGGTACGGATGGTCCCGCCGAGCAGGCCCGCGCGGCGCTGGGGCGACTGCGTACCGAGGTGGCGAAGGTCGTCGTCGGGCAGGACGCGGTGGTGACCGGGGTGGTGATCGCCCTGCTGTGCCGGGGCCACGTACTGCTGGAGGGTGTGCCCGGAGTGGCGAAGACGCTGCTCGTACGCACCCTGTCGCAGGCCCTGTCGCTGTCCACCCGGCGGATCCAGTTCACCCCGGACCTGATGCCCGGTGACGTGACCGGCTCGCTGGTGTACGACGCGCACACCACCGAGTTCGTGTTCCGGGACGGCCCGGTGTTCACCAACCTGCTGCTCGCCGACGAGATCAACCGCACCCCGCCGAAGACACAGTCCGCGCTGCTGGAGGCGATGGAGGAACGGCAGGTGTCGGTGGACGGGAAACCCCGCCCGCTGCCCGACCCGTTCGTGGTCGCGGCCACCCAGAACCCGGTCGAGTACGAGGGCACGTACCCGCTGCCGGAGGCGCAGCTGGACCGGTTCCTGTTGAAGCTGACCGTACCGCTGCCGTCCAGAGACGCGGAGATCTCGGTGCTGCGGGCGCACCACGCCGGGTTCGATCCGCGTGACCTGGACGCGGCGGGTGTCACCGCGGTCGCCGGGCCGCAGGACCTGGCGGTGGCCCGCCGTGAGGTGGGCGCCGTACAGGTGGCCGACGTGGTGCTCAGCTACATGGTGGACGTGTGCCGGGCGACCCGCAGTTCGCCGTCGCTGTCACTGGGTGCCTCGCCGCGCGGGGCGACCGCGCTGCTGCACGCGACGAAGGCGTGGGCGTGGCTGTCCGGGCGTGGCTACGTCACCCCCGACGATGTGAAGGCACTGGCCAGACCGGTACTGCGGCACCGGATCCGGGTACGCCCGGAGGCCGAACTGGAGGGTGTCACGGCCGACGCGGTGCTGGATTCGGTCCTGGCCGCCGTACCCACCCCGCGCTGATGCCGACCTGGCGGCCGGTCGCGCTGTTGGCCGGGTTGGCGCTGACCCTGCCGCTGTGGCCGCGCCCGCTGCTGGGTCTGCTGTGCTACCTGGTCGCGGTGCTGGCGCTGGTGGCCGTGGACACGGTGGCGGCGGCGCCGGTCCGGACCGTACGGCTGCGCCGCTCGGGCGCCCGACAGGTACGGCTCGGCGAGTCGGTGCAGGTGACCCTGACGGTACGCAACGACGCGACGCGCCCGCTGCGCGCGGACGTACGCGACGCCTGGGTACCGTCGGCCGGCGCGTCGGCGACACTGCGCCGGCTGACCGTACCGCCCGGCGGCTCGCGCGGCCTGACCTGCACGTTGACCCCGACCCGGCGCGGCGACCGGCCGGCGGTGCGGGTCACGGTGCGCTCGTACGGCCCGCTGCGGTTCGGGTTCCGGCAGTCGGTCGGGCGTCGGGCGGAGCGGGCCACGCCGCCGTGGACGGTACGGGTGCTGCCCCGGTTCGCTTCGCGCCGGTTCCTGCCGGAGAAGCTGGCCCGGCTGCGGGTACTGGACGGTGTGGTGGTGACCCGGGGTCGCGGTCAGGGCACCGAGTTCGATGCGCTGCGCGAGTACGTGCCGGGTGACGACGTACGATCCATCGACTGGCGGGGCACCGCCCGGCGCGGCGGAGTGGTGGTCCGGACGTGGCGGCCGGAACGTGACCGCCGGGTGCTGTGCGTGCTGGACACCGGCCGTACCTCGGCGGCCCGGGTGGGTGACGAGCCGCGGCTGGACGCGGCGATGGACGCCTGCCTGCTGCTGGCGGCGCTGGCGTCGCGGGCGAACGACCGGGTAGATCTGCTGGCGGTGGACACGACGGTGCGGGCGGTGCTGCGCGGGCTGAGCCGCGCGGCGCTGCTGCCGCGGCTGGCCGCCACGCTGGCTCCGCTGCAGCCGTCGCTGGTGGAGACCGACTTCGAGCTGATGACCGGGGAGATCCTGCGTACCGAGCGGAAGCGCTCGCTGGTGGTGCTGTTCACCGCGCTGGAGGCGGGCGCGCTGGCCGAGGGGCTGGTGCCGGTGCTGCCGGCGTTGACGGCGCGGCATCAGGTGGTGGTCGCCGCGCTGCACGACCCGGCGTTGGACGAGATGGCGGCGGGCCGGTCGGACACCGCAGCGCTGTACGCGGCGGCGGCGGCGGAACGGTCGCTGGCGGAGCGTGCCCGGATCCGCGAGGCGCTGGGCCGGTTCGGGGTGCTGGTGGTGGACGCGCCGGCGGACACGTTCCCGGCCGACGTAGCGGACACGTACCTGGCGTTGAAGTCGACGGGCCGGCTGTAGGTCCCTCCGATGGCCGGGGCCGGCGGAGTGTGGGCTGCACTTCGAAAGCATGGCCGCTGAGGGGCCGGAGCATATGATTCGTCGAATGAGCACGCACTTCGATGTCGTAGTCCTCGGCGCCGGGCCGGGCGGATACACCGCCGCGGTCCGCGCCACCCAGCTCGGATTGACCGCCGCGGTCGTAGAGGAACGCTACTGGGGTGGTGTCTGCCTCAACGTCGGCTGCATCCCCTCGAAGGCACTGCTGCGCAATGCCGAACTCGTACATATCCTGACCCAGCAGGCGAAGACCTTCGGAATCAAGGTGGACGGCACGATCACCCTGGACTACGGCGAGGCGTTCCGGCGCAGCCGTAAGGTCGCCGACGGCCGCGTCAAGGGCGTGCACTACCTGATGAAGAAGAACAAGATCAAGCAGTACGACGGGCGCGGTACGTTCACCGACCCGCACACCATGCAGGTGGCGCTGTCCGACGGCGGTTCCGAGACGGTGACCTTCGACCACTGCATCATCGCCGCGGGCGCCAGTACGAAACTGCTGCCCGGCACCTCGCTCAGCGACCGGGTGGTCACCTACGAGGAGCAGATCCTGGCCGACGAGCTGCCGGAGCGGATCATCATCGCCGGTGCTGGCGCGATCGGCGTGGAGTTCGCCTACGTACTGCACAACTTCGGCGTCAAGGTCACCATCGTGGAGTTCCTGGACCGGCTGGTACCGCTGGAGGACGAGGAGGTCTCCGCCGAACTGGGCAAGCGCTACAAGCGGCTCGGCATCGAGGTGCGTACCGGCACCCGGGTGGAGTCCATCGACGAGTCCGGTGACACGCTGCGGGTGACAGTCTCGAAGGACGGCAAGCAGGAGACCCTGGAAGCCGACAAGGTGTTGCAGGCCATCGGATTCCAGCCGCGGGTCGAGGGCTACGGCCTGGCGGAGACCGGCGTCAAGCTGACCGATCGGGGCGCCATCGAGGTCGACGGCCGGTGCCGGACGAACGTGCCGCACATCTTCGCGATCGGTGACGTGACCGCGAAGCTGATGTTGGCGCACGCGGCCGAGTCGATGGGTGTCGTGGCGGCGGAGACGATCGCGGACGCCGAGACGATGGAGCTGGACTACGTGATGATCCCGCGCGCGACCTACTGCCAGCCGCAGGTGGCCAGTTTCGGGTGGACCGAGGCGCAGGCCCGGGAACGTGGCTTCGACGTACAGGTGTCGAAGTTCCCGTTCACCGCCAACGGCAAGGCGCACGGGTTGGGCGAGACCGCCGGATTCGTCAAGATCCTCAGCGACGGTACGCACGGCGAGCTGCTCGGCGCGCACCTGATCGGCCCGGAGGTCACCGAACTGCTGCCGGAGCTGACCCTGGCCCAGCAGTGGGACCTGACCGTGCACGAGGTGGCCCGCAACGTGCACGCCCACCCGACCCTCGGCGAGGCGGTCAAGGAAGCGATCCACGGCCTGGCCGGCCACATGATCAACATGTGACGACCGGTCCCCCGGCCGTCGCCTACGCGGCGGCCGGGGCGGGTTGGGTCAGTTGGTGGCGGCGGACAGGTGGGTCAGCAGGGCGGCGCGGAATTCGGCGGGCTTGTCCAGGTGCGGGCCGTGTCCGGCGTCGGCGATCACGACCTCGCGGTACTTCCCGCCGGCCCTGGCGTAGCGGTCCAGCACCGTACGGGTCTGGGTGACCATCGGCTGCGCCGGCCACTGCTCCTCCCCCGGCCAGCCCGGTACGGCGCCGAGCGAACCGAGGTGCGCCAGGTCGTACAGCGAGGTGTCGGAGACGATCACGTCGTCGGCGCCGCGGATCCACAGCACCGGCGGTCGGGTGTCCACACAGGACAGATCCTCGATCCGGAAGTACGTCGGCGCCATGGTGTTGAGCACCCCGCGGGTGCCGGCGGCCACCCCGGGCCAGACGTCGGTGGCGATCGAGGTACCCGGGTAGTGGTCGTCGCCGGTACGGGTGGACAGCATCGACTCGACGAAGATGTCCGCGTGCTCGGGCACGAACGGCGGTTTGACATAGTGCGCGAGCAGCACGTTACGTGGCGACAGCGGTGATTCGTCGCCACGGTCGGCGTCGTTGAGTCGTGCGATGAACTCCGCGTTGGCCGCGCCGCCGCCGGCACCGGCACCGTGCGGGTCGCACAACTCACCGTCCGGCCCCTTGGTGCCGCCGAACCCGAACGGGGAGACCGGATCGACCAGGGTCACCGAGGCGACCTTGGCGCCGGCGGTGTCCACCAGATGCTGCAGCACCACGCCGCCACCCATGCTCCAACCGACCAGGTGCACGGCGTCAAGGTCCAGCGCGTCGATGGTGGCGGCCAGGTCGTCGGAGTAGTCGCGCAGTCCACGGGTGGCGTCGACCGGCTCCGGATCGGTGTCGCCGAACCCGCGCAGATCCAGCGCGAGCGGCCGGTACGGCGCCGGCAGGTCCAGCATCGTCGGCTGCCAGAACAGCGCCGAGGACACGTTGCCGTGCACGAACAGTACGGGTGGGCCGTCCCGGTCGGGCAGTTCCAGTACGTTGACCGTCAGCCGTCCGGTCGGCACCCGCCGGGCCACGACACCGGGTAGCAGGTTGTCCATCAGGTTCTCCGTTTCTGTGCGGCGCCGTACGGCACCGCTAGTTGAGCCAGCTGTCGACCTGCGACTCGACCGCCGGGTACCAGCCCAGTTCGAGGTGGTTGGCGGTGGCCACCAGGGTGGTGGCGGACACCGTGGCGATTCCGGTGGTGTCCAGCGCGCTGGTCTCGAACACCACGCCGTCGCTGGGCCCACGGTTCTCGTTGACGATGCCGACCACATTCGGCGTCCCACCGGCCAGCAGATAGGTGTGCACCGCGGCCGGTACGCCGGCCTGCTGGATCCGGCCGATAAGTGAGCCGGCGTCGATCGCGGCCTGGATACCCGGTCCGGAGGTGTAGAAGCCGTCACCGCCGTAGTACGTGGTGTACCAGTCCTGCTCGCTCTCGTCGATGCCGTACGTGCCGTCGAAGCGGGCGAGCATCTGCCGCTGCCCGGGATAGCAGTCGTAGCCGCCGGTGGGCACGAACGAGAACTCCGGGCGGTAGACGTACTGGCCGTAGCAGGTCATGTGGTCGTGCGGGGCGGGTGAGTTGACGCTGCCGCCGCATTCCGGCCAGATCGACAGGTCGTGCGCCCAGCCGTGCGCGAACGGGTAGTCGTAGCCGCCGTTGGGGCCGCCGAGGGTGATCAGTCGGCGTACGTCACCGGCGTACGAGCGGCCCCAGCTCGGCTTGACCGACGAGACGTACATCCGGGCCGACATCTCACCCTTGCTCCACCCGACGACATCCACTGTGGACACACCGAGTTGCGCCCTGATCAGCGCGATGGCGTCACCGACCTGCTGGGCCTGCATCAGGTTGTCGCCCTCCTTGTGGGCGAAGCCGATGGCGAAGACCCGGTGCCCGCGGTTGGCGAGGTACTGCATCAGTCCGGTGCCGGGGCAGCTGGCCGCGCCGCAACCGAACCCGCCGGATTCGTTCGGGTTGGCCCAGGCCCGGTCCGGGTTGTCGTTGGCGCCGTGTACCAGCAGTACCGGGGTCGTCTTGGTGCCGGTGTTCCAGCCGGGCGCGTAGTAGAGCAGGAACCGGCCGGAGAACGGTTGCTTGACGCCGCCGAAGAAGGTGAGCCGTTGACCGTCCTGGTCGCCGCGGCCGTCGGGTGGGTAGTCCTCCTGGGTGAAGCCGGGCGTGGTGTCGAGGTAGCGTTCCGCCTTCGCCCAGCCGTTGGCCACCGACGAGAAGGTGGCCTCCTTGGTGAGGTAGGACGGTGCGGCGGCGTGCGCGGGGGACGCGGCGAGGATGAGGGTGGCGCCGAGGGCGGCGCCCACCAGGGCGGCGAGGGTACGGAGGGGGCGGGGCATCGCTGTTCTCCTTCAGCAGGGGGGATGCAGCGCGGCGGCGATGACGCCGGCGCCGGGTTCGCTGAGCAGAATCGTGTAGTGGTTGGTGTCCGGCAGGGTCTGCACCGGCAGCCGCGCGGCCACCGCGGCCGGATCCGGGTAGAGCGGGGTCGGCTGGTCGAGCAGGCCGCGCGCGGCGCGGAGGAAGACCGCGTCGTGCCGCAGCCGCTGCCAGCCGTCGGACAGGGCGGTGCCGGTGAGGATGTCGATGGAGTCCTCCCGCACCGCGTCCAGCGAGACCTTGCTGCGCAGTTCGGGTTCGGTACCGGTGAGGTCGTAGCTGAGGTAGGTCTCCATGGCCGGGGTCCACTCCGACAGCGCCGGGTGCGGCCGCCAGTAGTCCAGGTAGTCGGCGCGGCTGGCGAAGCGCATCTCCAGTCGTTCGGCGGCCGGGCCGATGGTGGCCTTCAACGTCTCCACCGGGTCGCCGTCGGGGCGCGGCAGCGGCGGCCCCCCGTCCACCAGGACCAGCCGGGAGACCCGCTCGGGGTACAGGTCGGCGAGCACCACCGAGACGAAGCCGCCCATCGAGTGCCCGGCGACCACGACCGGTTCGGTGGCGCCGAGCGCGTCAAGTGCGGCGACACAGTCGGCGGCGTGCCGGGCCAGCCCGTACGGGCCGGGCAGCGTGCCGGAGTCGCCGCGTCCGCGCAGGTCGACCGCGACGAGCCGGTAGCCGGTCACATGTTCGGCGACCGCGGCCCAGGCCAGGTGCGAGGCGGTGACCCCGTGTACGGCCAGCACGATCGGCCCGTCGTCGCCCCAGACGCCGACGGTCAGCTCGCCGCCGTCGACCGGTACCCGCATCGTGCGGTAGCTCATCGTGCGCTCCATCCACCGTCGAGTACGAAGGAACTGCCGTTGACGAACGATGCCTGCGCCGAGCACAGGTAGCACACCGCGGCGGCCACCTCGTCCGGTTCGATCAGCCGTTTGATGGACGGCTCGGTCAGCATGATCCGCTCCACCACATCCTCCTCGCTGATGCCGTGCGCGGCGGCCTGTGCGGCGATCTGCTTCTCCACCAGCGGGGTACGTACGTACGCGGGGCAGACGGTGTTGGACGTGACGCCGCGCGGGCCGCCCTCCAGTGCCAGGGTCTTGGAGAGCCCCTCGGTGCCGTGTTTGGCGGTGACGTACGCGCTCTTGTACGCCGACGCGCGCAGTCCGTGTACCGAGGAGACGTGCACGATGCGGCCCCAGCCGCGCCGGTACATGCCCGGCAGTACGGCCCGGATCAGCAGGAACGGCGCCTCCACCATCAGGGTGAGGATCTGGTGGAACTTCTCCGGCGGGAACTCCTCGACCGGCGCGACGTGCTGGATGCCCGCGTTGTTGACGAGGATGTCGGCGTCCAGGTCCAGTTCGGCCAGCCGCGTGGTGTCGGTCAGGTCGACCACCAGCGCCTCCCCGCCGAGTTCGGTGGCCAGCGCCCGGACCTCGGGGTCCCGGTCGAGCAGCAGGACCCGGGCGCCCTCGGCATGCAGTGCACGGGCGCACGCCGCGCCGATCCCGGATGCGGCACCGGTGACCAGCGCGGTGCGCCCGACCAGTTCACCGTCCACTGTGGTTGGTTCAGTCATCGTCCACTCCCAGGATCCTGGCCACCACGGCGGCCGTGTCGGCCTGTACCTGCGCCGGTACCGGCGCTCCTGCGGTCCACAGCACCCAGCGCATCCCCACCATCTCGCCGAGTCCCATCAGCGCCCAGGCCATCGTCTCGGCGTCGCCGGGTGGGATCTCGCCGGCGTCCATGGCGGTACGCAGCCGTCCCACGTAGCCGGTGACGATCCGGTCGTAGTGCTGGCGCAGGGTCTGCGGCGACACGAGTTCGGCCTGCCGCATGATCCGGTACAGGCCGGGGTGCTCGGCGACGAAGGCGAAGTAGGCGGCGAAGCCGAGCCGTTCGGCGGCGAGCCGGGAGTCGCCGGTGTCGGCCGCCTCGCTCATCGTGCGGCGTACCCGCCGGTTCAGGTCGGCGACGAGCTGCTCGAAGATCTCCCGTTTACCGGGGAAGTAGATGTAGAAGGTGCCCTGCGCGACGCCGGCGGACTCGGTGATCTTCACGACGGAGGCATCGTGGTAGCCGAGTTCGGCGAAGACCTGTTCGGCGGCGGTGAGCAGGCGCTGCCGGGTGCGGCTGCCCTTGCTGCCCAGCACCGCCACGGCGCGCCTCCGGTGATGAGAACTGAATCAGCTCTCATATTTGGCCCTGCCCGGCCGGCTGTCAAGACTCGTCAGCCGGCCGGGCGGCGCAACCTACCGGTACGCCTCAGGCGCCGGTGGTGGCCCGTACGTTGTCGCGGGCCCGCCATTCCAGCGCGTCGCGGATGCCGGCGGCGATGCTGTACTGCGCCTGCCAGCCGAGCAGCTCCCGGGAACGATCGGTACGGGTGTAGGCGCCGACCACGTCGCCGGGCCGGGGCGGCGCGTCCACGTGCGCCAGTTCGGCGCCGACGACCTCGGAGAACGCGGCGAGCAGTTCCCGTACCGTGGTGCCGTCCCCGGTGCCGAGGTTGATGACCTGGTACCCGGGGCTCGCGCCGGCGGCCACCACGTCGTCGAACCGTTCCACCGCGTCGACGTGCGCGGCGGCCAGGTCCCACACGTGGATGTAGTCGCGGATGCCGCTGCCGTCCCGGGTGGGCCAGTCGACGCCGGTGACGGTGAAGGTCTGCCCGCTCTCCCACGCCTCGATCATCTTGCCGAGCGCGTGACTGGGGTTACGGATCTGCAGCCCGGTACGCATCTTCGGGTCGGCGCCGATCGGATTGAAGTAGCGCAGCGACAGGGTGCACAGTTCTCCGGTCGCCGCGGTGTCCTGGAGGATCTGCTCGATCATCGCCTTGGTGCGGGCGTACGGGCTGCTCGCCTCGACCGGCGACGCCTCGTTGACCGAATGGTCGCTGCCCGGCTGGTAGATCGACGCGGACGAGGAGAACAGCAGGCGGCGGCAGCCGTTGCGGATCAGGTGACCGACGAGTTCGATCGTCTTGCCGACGTTCTCCCGGTAGTAGCGGACGGGTTCGGCCACCGATTCGGGAACCACGATCAGCGCCGCGCAATGTACGGTCGCGGCAATGTCGGGGTGCTCGGTGAAGATCCGGTCCACCAACGCGCCGTCGGCGATGTCGCCCTGGTAGAAATCGCGGCCCTCGGCGAATTCCCGTCGACCCGTCACCAGGTTGTCGAGTATGACCGGCGTGATCCCGCGGTCGAGCATTGCCGAGCCGATGGTGCTGCCGATGAAGCCGGCTCCTCCGGTGATCAGAACCTTCAATATCCTCACCTTTCACGTGATCCGACGCGAGGCGCCGTCGAACACGTAACACGACGGAACCGGCCGAAAGGTTGCGGCCTGTGCGCCGCATTACCCCGGGTTCTCCGTGCCGAGCGGCACGCTGCCGGAAGGTTCATGACATGCATCACTTCGGCGACGTTCCGTCGTGCTGGACCGGTATCGACGCCGCCCCCATTTCGTAGCAGTTCGCATCCGGGCAGGTACCCATAGTGTCGGAATCCTCCCAGGAAATCGTTATCATCCTCGGCGCCGCCACTACGATGGCCGGGCATTTGGCATTCGGCCTGCGCCCGTCGCGACGATTTCCCGACAATCGCGCAGTGCCCGGAGCAGAAACACGGGGGCAGGAACAGATGGCAGATTCCACGGTACGGAGAAAGATCCGGCGCATACGTCACCGGATCGGCGTGGTCAAGCAGTTCGAATCGCACGCCTACTGGCGCAGCCAGCAGATCCGCCCGGACACCGTGCTGTACGAATCGTTCGCCGGCAACGGGATGCTGTGCAATCCGGAGGCGATCTTCCGGCACCTGCTGGCCGCGCCGGACCAGCAGCATCTGAAACACGTCTGGGTGCTGTCGGACTTCGGTCGCTACCGGCACACCATGGCCGAGTTCGCCGACGATCCGCGGGTCGGTTTCGTCGAGTACGGATCGATGGGCTACTACCGTGCGCTCGCCACGGCCGGCTACCTGATCAACAACGCGACGTTCCCGCTGCAGTTCGGCAAGCGCGCCGGGCAGATCTACCTCAACACCTGGCACGGCACCCCGCTGAAGAAGATGGGGTACGACGTGGAGAACGGTGGACCGCACACCTACAACGTCATCCGCAACTTCCTTGCCGCCGACTACCTGGTGTCCGGCAGTGACTTCATGACCCGGCAGATGTACGAGAGCGGCTACAAGCTGCGCGGCATCTACCGGGGCCGGATCATCCAGGAGGGCTTCCCGCGTACCGACCGGCAGCACGTCACCGCCGAGGAGGCGCTGGCCGTACGGCAGACCCTGCATCAGCGCGGAGTGGTCGTCGACGACGCGCAGCAGATCATCCTGTACGCACCGACCTGGAAGGGCGACTCGTTCCACCGGCCGGACAACGACGTGGAGGAACTGCGCACCCGGGTACGGGAACTGACCCTGCGCATCGACCCGCGCTGGCGGGTGCTGCTGCGGGTGCACCAGCAGGTCTACCAGTACGCGATCGAGGACCCGGAACTTCGGGACATGTTGGTGCCCAACGACATCCCGGCGAACGTGGCGCTGGGTGTCAGCGACGTACTGGTCACCGACTACTCCAGCATCTTCTACGACTTCCTGGCCACCGGCCGACCGGTGCTGTTCTTCGTACCGGAACTGGCCAGCTACACCAGCGACCGTGGGCTGTACTCCCCGCCGGAGCAGTGGCCGGGTCCGGTCACCGACAGCATCTCCACGCTGGCCGGTCACATCAACGGCCTGCACTGCGGCGGCGAGGACGACGTCACGGTCTCCTACGCCGAGCGGTACGCCGCGATCGCCGCGCAGTACTGCCCGTACGAGGACGGCACGGTCACGCAGCGGCTGGTCGACGTGGTCTTCCGGCAGCGCACCGAGGGTCACCGGGTGCTCGACGACCTGGCCGGCGGCCGCGAGTCGATCCTGGTCTACCTCGGCGGTATGCGGACCAACGGCATCACGTCCGCGGCGCTGAACCTGCTGGACAACATCGACCACGACCGGTTCGATGTGTCCGCGTTCTACGGCTACCGCAGCCGTAACCGGGACCGGCTGAAGAACGAGGCCGCGATCCACCCACGGGTACGGCTCATCCCGTACGCCGGCGGCATCAACGGCAGCAAGCGTTTCACGCTGGGGCGCCGCAAGCTGCTGGCGGAGGGTCTGGATGCGCGGCGTATCGACGTGGACAGGCACCGGGTGCTGTTCCAGGAGGAGTGGAACCGGGTCTTCGGGATGAGTCAGTTCGACTACATCGTCGACTTCAGCGGGTACGGGCCGTTCTGGCCGTACCTGTTGCGGGAGGGCCGGGCGAAGACCCACTCCATCTGGCTGCATTCCGACATGGCCGCCGACCGGATGCGCCGGGTCGGTACCCGCCAGCCGCTGAAGCGTGGGCTGGGCGCGGTGTTCTCGACGTACCGGCACTACGACCGGCTGGTGTCGGTCTCTCCGGTGCTGTCGGACATCAACCGGGCGTCGCTGACCGGGTTCACCACAGAGGACAGCAAGTTCGTCTCGGCCGCGAACACCATCAACTACCAGCGGATCCTGCGGATGGCGGAGGAGGACCCGCGCGACGAGCTCCGCGAGGAGGAAGCGGCCGCCCTCGCCGAAGCGGAGCAGGATGAGGAGCCGCCGACACCGGAGTTGCTGGAGCGCCGGGCGGAGGCGGCGGCCGACCGCGCCGAACGGTACGAGATCCTGCAACGGCTGATGGACCCGCCGGCGGGCATGACGACGTTCGTGGCGGTGGGCCGGCTGTCGCCGGAGAAGAACTACGCCCGACTGATCGAGGCGTTCGCGGTGCTGCACCGGGAGAACCCGGACACCCGGCTGGTACTGATCGGCAGCGGACCGCTGCGCGCCGAACTGGAGGCGCTCGTCGACTCGTCGGGTCTGGCCGGTCCGGTGATCTTCGCGGGTCAGCAGAACAACCCGTACGCGTTGATGAAGAAGGCGGACTGCTTCGTACTGTCCAGCGACTACGAGGGCCAACCGATGGTGATCCTGGAGGCGCGGGTGCTCGGGCTGCCGGTCATCTCCACCGATTTCGCCTCGGTACGCGGCTCACTGCCCGACGGCGTCGGACGGGTCGTGGCCCGTACCGTGGAAGGGATCGCCAACGGAATGCGGGAACTGCTGCGCGGCGCGGTGCCGAGTCCGGCGTTCGACTATGCCCAGTACAACAGGGATGCCGTCGAGCAGTTCTACCTCGCGATCGGGGCAACAGTCCGGAATCCGGTCGTACCGGACGTCGGCGCGCCGGTGACGGCCAGAGACTGAGCTGCAACCCCTTCGGGGACGGTCGGAGCGCTATGCCCCACGTAGGCTTCCGTTATGACCGGCCGAGGAAACGGCGGACGGCAGTGGCTGGGCTACCTGCTGCTGGGCCTGGTTGCCATCATCGGCTACTACTTCGCGCCGGCCCATGATGGTGGGCAGACGGTCCGGGTCGTCATCTACTGCACGATCAGCAGTTCGGCGGCCCTGGTCATCTGGTACGCGGTGCTGCGCGGCTGGGCCCGTCCCCGGTTGGCGTGGCTGCTGCTCGGCGCCAGCCAGTTCATCTACGCGGTGGCGGACTGCACCTTCTACATCAACCACGACCTTCTGCACGATGTCAGCTTCCCCTCGGTGGCCGACGCCCTGTACATCACGACCTATCCGCTCTTCGTCGCGGGCCTGCTGGTGCTCATCCGCCACCGGGCCCGCCGCCGAGACTTCGCGGCGGCCATCGACGCGGCGATCCTGGCCGTGGTGGCCGGCATGCTGTCCTGGCTGTACCTCATCTCGCCCATGACGATGAGAGACATTCCGACGGTGTCCACGTTGACATCGGTGGCGTACCCGGTGATGGATCTGGCGCTGCTCGCCGTCGGCCTGCGTCTGGTTCTCGGCACCGGCCGCCGGCCCATGGCCTTCTTCCTGCTCATCGGCAGTCTCATGATGGTTCTGGTGGCCGACACCGTCTACGCCGATCAGCAGCTGACCGGCACCTACCGGTCCGGAAATTTCATCGATGTGTTCTGGTTGGCCGCCGATCTGCTGCTGGCCGCGGCGGCACTGCATCCGAAGACGGTCCAGATCGGTAGGCCGGCCGATGACCACGACACCAGTCTGAAACCGGCGCGCATCGTGCTGCTGTGCGCCGCCGCGCTGGTCGCGCCGGCCGCCATGCTGAGCGAGTACCTGCGCGGGCAGCTCGGGCAGATCCTGCCGAACGCGGGATTCTGCGCGGTGCTGTTCGTGCTGGTCATTCTGCGGATGGCGGGGCTGGTCGCCGACCAGCGGCGACTCGCCGTGACCGACGCACTGACCGGCCTGTACACCCGTCGCTTCCTGGAATCCCAGCTACCGCTGGAACTCAACCGGGCCCGACGTGCCGGCACGTCCATGGCCGTACTCATCGTGGATGTCGACCGCTTCAAGGCCATCAACGACCGGTACGGTCATCCGGCCGGTGACCGCGCGCTGCAAGAGATCGCCGGACGGCTGAAGGGCGAGACCCGGGCGGGCGACGTACTGGCCCGGTACGGCGGCGAGGAGTTCGCCCTGCTGGCCCCGAACATCGGCAATACCGAAGTGTCCGGCCTGGCGGAACGTCTACGCCGCTGCGTGGGCAGCCACCCGATCACGGTGTCCAGACGCGACACGACGATCATGGTGACCGTATCGGTCGGTACAGCGAGCTATCCGGTCCACGGTGACAGTCCCGCCAAACTGGTGGAGGTCGCCGACCGGGCACTGTACTCGGCGAAGTCGCTCGGCCGGGACAACATCGTGGTGGGCGGTGTCTTCGAACCTGAGGTCGCGGCGCCGGACACCGCACAGCACGTCATGGTCGAGTACCTGTGCCGGATCGCCGACGAGGTCGACAGCGACCTGTCGAGCCGTGAGCACAGCCGGGCCATCGGGCGCTGGGCCGCCCTGGTCGCCGCCGAGATGGACCTCGAGCAGAGTGCCGTACGGCGCGCCGCGCTCGCCGGGCGGTTGCACGACATCGGCAAGATCGTGATTCCGAAGTCGATCCTGAGCAAACCGTCGGCGCTGTCCGAGGCCGAGTGGAAGGTCATGCACGAACATCCCGACCACGGCTACCGGCTGGCCCGCGCGGTGCCGGGGCTGGACGGCACCGCCGAGGTGATCCGTCAACACCACGAGCGCTACGACGGTGGTGGCTACCCGGAGGGACTGGCGGGCAGCGCGATCCGCTGCGAAGCAAGGATCGTGTCGGCCTGCGACGCGTGGGCGACGATGCTCTCCGACCGGCCGTACCAGCAACAGCGCACGTCGCAGGAGGCGGTCGCCGAGCTGCTCCGGGTCCGGGGCAGTCAGCTCGACCCGGAGGTGATCGACGCGTTCCTCCGGCTGCACGACAGCGGCCTGATCGGCGATCCCGGCGCATTGCGTTCCGGGTCCGCGACACCGTCACTGTCCACTCAGGACACTTTACGGTCCTGACCGGGCGGGCCGGAATGTGCGCCCGGTCGGGGCACCTGCGGGCGTTGCCGCTTCTCGATCGGTACACCAGCACGGATTCCCGCCGTACCGGACGTCACGCGGGCGACTGCACAAGTTTGATCCACCACCCGGTCAGGGGCGTTCAGAGTGCTAACGGCCGCGTAGAATTCCGTTATGACCGGCCAACGGGGTAGCGGACGGCAGTGGGGAGCGTACCTGCTGGTAGGCCTCGTGGCGATCATCGGCTATTTCGTGGTGCCCGGCCATGGTCACGGCACCCTGGTGCAGGGTTTCATCTACTGCGCGGTGAGCGCCTCGGCGGCTGTCGCGGTCGGCTATTCGGTGCACCGCGGCTGGGCCCGTCCCCGGCTGCCGTGGTTGCTCATCGGCGCAGCCCAGGTCATCTATGCGGTGGCGGACTGCACCTTCTACTTCGAATACGACGTACTGGGCGATACCAGCTTCCCCGCGCTAGCCGACATCTTCTATCTCGCGACCTATCCTGCCTATATCGCAGGTCTCCTCACACTCATCCACCATCGGGTCCGGAGGCGGGATCTTGCGACCCTCGTCGACGCGGCGATCGTGGCCGTGGTCGCCGGAATGCTGTCCTGGCTGTACCTGATCGCGCCGCTGACGCACACGGACTCACCGATCCTGGCGACCCTCACATCTACCGCGTACCCGGTCATGGACCTGGCTCTGCTGGCGGTGGGATTGCGTCTGGTGCTGGGCACCGGTCGGCGACCGGCGGCCTTCCTGATGCTGACAGGCAGCCTAGGGCTGCTACTGCTTGCGGACACTCTCTACGCGTGGCAGCAGCTGGCCGGTGTCTACCAGAACGGCAACTTCCTGGACGCCATCTGGTTGGGGTCCTATCTACTGCTCGGCACGACCGCGCTGCACCCGAGGGTGGCCCGGATCGGTGAACCGAATACCAGCACCGGTATCGGTGTGCGACCAGCCCGGATCGTGGTGCTGTGCGCCGCCGGGCTGGTGGCCCCCGCGGTACTGCTGGATGAGTACCTGCTCGGCCGGACCCAGGACACCCCACTCATAGCGGCGGTCTGCGGGGCGTTGTTCATCCTGGTCATCACGCGGATGACCGGACTGGTCGCGGACCAGCGTCGGTTGGCCGTCACCGACTTGCTGACCGGCCTCCACACCCGCCGGTTCCTGGAAAACCGCTTGCCGGTGGAACTCTCCCGGGCCCGCCGCGTCGGCACACCCTTGGCGGTACTGATCGTGGACGTCGACCACTTCAAGGCTGTCAACGACCGGTACGGCCATCCGGCCGGCGACCGGGCGTTGCAGGAGATCGCCCGGCGCCTGCGCACGGAGACCCGGGCGGGCGACGTGCTGGCCCGCTACGGTGGCGAGGAGTTCGCCGTGCTGGCCCCGAACATCGGTACTACCGAAGTGTCCAGCCTGGCGGAACGTCTACGCCGGAGCGTGAGCAAGCACCCCATCACGGTGTCCGAAGACAGCACGGTCACGGTCACCGTCTCGGTCGGCACGGCAAGCTATCCGGTACAGGGAGACATGCCCGGTAAGCTGGTGGAGGTCGCCGACCGGGCACTCTACTCCGCGAAGTCACTCGGCCGCGACACCATCGTGGTCGGCGGCCTCTATGAGCCCGAGTTGGCGGCGCCCGAAAGCGAGCAGCACGCCATGGTGGAATACCTGTGCCGACTCGCCGACGAGGTCGACGCCAACCTGTCGAGTAGCGAACACGGCAGAGCCACCGGGCGATGGGCGGCCATGGTCGCCGCCGAGATGGGTCTGGAGCAGCAGGCCATCCGTCGCGCGGCACTGGCCGGCCGGCTGCACGACATCGGCAAGATCGTCATTCCGAAAGCTGTCCTGAGAAAGCCGTCGGCGCTGTCCGGCGCCGAGTGGAAGCTCATGCACGAACATCCCGACCACGGCTACCGGCTGGCCCGCGCGGTGCCAGGTCTGGAGGAGACCGCGAAGGTGATCCGACAGCACCACGAACGTTACGACGGCAGCGGCTACCCCGACGGTCTGGCCCGCACCGAGATCCGGCCCGAGGCAAGGATCCTGGCAGTCTGCGATTCCTGGGCCACCATGCTGTCACACCGGCGCTACCAGAAGATACGCACACCGGAGGAGGCGGTCGCCGAGCTACGCCGGGCCCGAGGCAGACGGTTCGACCCGGAGATGGTCGACGCGTTCCTGCGGCTGCACACGCGGGGACTTCTCGGCGACCTCGAACCCTTGCAGCCCCGGTCGTTGGCACCGTCGATGCCTGTCGGAAACACGATCTCGTCCTGACCCGGTCGGGACCGGCCCGGTCATGGCTGGACGTGGCGCAGCCAGCGGGCTTCGCCGTCGTGGTGCCGGTGGGTCCCAGTCCGGCGACGGCGCACCCAGTCATGCCGGCCCGGGATCCTCACTACGGCCAGGCATCCGACGGCAGTGGGGGCGGCGTTCGCGCCGTCCGGATGCCAGGTACCGGTGACCATCCCGTAGATGCCGCCGGGCGCACGCCCCGGCACCGGCGTCCGGTATAGCCCGACGGCTGCGGTCCTTCCAATGGCGGCGTCACCCGGTCGGCACCGTCCAGCACTGCCACCTCGCGATCGGAGCAACAGTCAGGAATCGGCCGTATCGAGCGTCGACGGCAGGTGGTGCCCGCCGACTGCGCCAGCGCCTCCTCCGGAGCGGTCGAAGAGCTGCCGACCGCGTAGGATTCCGTTATGACGGGCCGAAGAGACGGCGGACGGCAGTGGCTGGGCTACCTGCTGGCGGGGTTGGTTGCCGTTGTCTGCTATTTCCTGGTGCCGGCCCATGATGGTGGACTGGCGACACGCGTCTCCCTCTACTGCCTGGCAAGCGGTTCGGCGGCAGTCGCAATCGGCTTTGCGGTGTGGCGCGGCTGGGCCCGCCCCCGGTTGCCGTGGTTGCTGATCGGCGCCAGCCAGCTGGTTTACGTGGCAGCAGACTGCACCTTCTACATCAACCACTATCTTCTGCGGGATCTCAGTTTTCCGTCGATAGCTGACATCCTCTACATCACGCACTATCCGCTCTATGTTGCGGGTCTGCTGGTGCTCATCCATCACCGGGCCCGACGCCGGGACTTCGCCGCGGCCGTCGACGCGGCGATCTTCGCCGTGGTGGCCGGCATGCTGTCCTGGCTGTATCTGATCTCGCCCATGACACACGTGGCTTCGCCGGCTCTTGCGACCATCGCTTCCTCGGCTTACCCGGTGATGGATCTGGCGCTGTTGGCCGTCGGACTGCGTCTCGTTCTCGGCACCGGCCGACGGCCGGCAGCATTCTTCCTTCTCATCGGCAACCTGGCGCTGGTTCTGTTGGCCGACACCATCTACGCAGATCAGCAGCTGACCGGCACCTATCAGTCCGGGAATTTCCTGGACGCGTTCTGGCTGGTCGCCAATCTGCTGCTCGGCGCGGCGGCGCTGCATCCGACGGTGGCCCAGGTGGGCAAGGCGGCCGAGGAACACGACACGAGTCTGAGACCGGCACGCATCGTGGTGCTGTGCGGTGCCGCGCTGGTCGCACCGGCCGCCATGCTGGGCGAGTACCTACGTGGACAGCTCACCGAGGTCCTCCCGATCGCCGCGTTCTGTGCGGTTCTGTTCGTGCTGGTCATCCTGCGGATGGCGGGTCTGGTCGCCGACCAGCGCCGGCTCGCCGTTACCGATCCGCTGACCAGTCTGTACACCCGTCGGTTCCTGGAGACCCAACTGTCGCTGGAACTCGCGCGGGCGCGGCGCACCGGTACGTCCCTGGCGGTGTTCATCCTGGACATCGACCACTTCAAGGCCATCAACGACCGGTACGGGCACCCGGCCGGTGATGAGGCGTTGCGGGAGATCGCGCGCCGGCTGCGCGCCGAGACCCGGCCGGGTGATGTGCTGGCCCGCTACGGCGGCGAGGAATTCGCCCTGCTGGCCCCGAACATCGGAACGACGGAGGTGTCCGGACTGGCCGTACGGCTGCGTCGCTGTGTGAGCAGCCGCCCCATCACGGTGTCCGGACGCAGTACGGTCGAGGTCACCGTCTCGGTCGGTACGGCGAACTATCCGATGCACGGGGCGACCTCCGACCAGTTGGTGGATGTCGCCGACCGGGCACTCTATTCGGCGAAATCACTTGGTCGCGACACCATCGTGGTCGGTGGTGTCCATGAACGCGAGGTGGCGGCGCCGGAGACCGAACAGCACGCCATGGTCGAATACCTGTGCCGGCTCGCCGACGAGGTCGACGGCGACCTGTCCACCCGCGAGCACAGCAGGGCCATCGGACGGTGGGCGGCCCTGGTCGCGGCCGAAATGGGTTTCGGGCAGAGTGCCGTACGGCGCGCCGCGCTGGCCGGGCGGCTACACGACATAGGCAAGATCGTGATCCCGAAGGCCATCCTGGGTAAGCCGTCGTCTCTATCGGATGCCGAATGGAAACTCATGCACGAACATCCGGACCACGGCTACCGGCTGGCCCGGGCGGTGCCGGGACTTGAGGAGACCGCCCAGGTAATCCGTCAGCATCATGAGCGTTACGACGGTGGCGGCTACCCGGAAGGGCTGGCCCGCACCTCGATCCACCGTGAGGCAAGGATCCTGGCGGTCTGCGATTCGTGGGCAACGATGCTGTCGGACCGGCCTTACCAGAAGACCCGCACGCCACAGGAGGCCGTCGCGGAGCTGCGCCGGGCCCGGGGCAGCCAGTTCGACCCGGACGTGGTCGACGCGTTCCTGCGGCTGCACGATAGCGGCCTGATCGGAAAGCTCGAACCGTTGCCGACCCGGTCAGCGGCCGAACAGGATCCGGTACCGCACTGACGTCTCAGCGCGGCAGTGTCCGCTGCCAGCGGATCTCACCGTCGTGGACCTGGTCGGTTCGGTGCAGCCCGGCGGCGGCAGCCACTGCGGCCGAGGCGTGATGGTCGGGGTGGACGTGCGCGATGACGATGTGCACCGGGTACCGCCAGGCCAGCCAGTCGACCAGCGCCGCACCCGATTCCTTGGCTATGCCCCGGCCCTGCCACGGCGTCCCGATCACCCAGGCGAGCTCGGCGACGAGCCGGTCACCGGACGGGCCGATGGTCGCCTGGACCGTACCGGTCAGGCGGTCCTCGGCAGGCAGTCGTACCACCCAGTTGCACCAGGACACGGCCTCCTCGTCGGGCCCGGCGAGCATCCGTTCGTACCGGGAGCGCAGTGCGTCGGCGTTCGCCGGCTCGCCGCCGATGAAGCTGTGCAGTTGCGGGTCGGACAGCACCTCGGCCATCTCGTCGGCATGCTCCGCCCGCAGCGGCAGCAGTTCCAGCCGCGCGGTACGGATCGTGGCCGCCTCGATCGCGGTCATGCGGAACCGGTGCCCGGCGTCGGGTGGCGGGCGATGGTGACGATCTCCCGACTGGTGACGGTGAGCGGTCCGCGTTGCCAGTCCCCGTACCGGGACTCGATCTGGAAGCCGGCGTCGGTGAGGAATGCGTCGAGGGTCGGTACGTCGAGGAAACGGAGGACCGTACGGTCCGCGCGCAGTACGGCGCCGCCCGGTACGGCGGTCGTGGTGGTGAAGGTGACCAGGTCGTCGACGAGGGAGTCGACCTGGTGCCAGACCCGCAGCGGTCGACCGTCGGGGCCGTCGATCTCGACGGCGTTCGACGGGTTCCAGTCCTGCCAGGCATGCACCTGCGGGTGGCGCGTCTCGAACGCGAACCGGCCACCGGGCCGCAGGGCAGCGCGTACGGCCGCGAGCGAATTGCGCAGGTCGTCGTCGGTGACCAGGCACTGGAACGCGTGGCTGACCATGGTGGCGAGCGCGAACCCGGTGTCGGCGGGTACGTCGGCCGCGGTGCCCTCGATCCATTCGATGTCGGTGCGGCGCCGGGCGCGGGCGAGCGCGGCGCGGTCCGGGTCGATGCCGACGAGACGGCCGGGGTGGCCCTGGTCCCGGGCTCGGTGCAGCATCGCGCCGGTGCCGCAACCGACGTCGAGTACGGACTCTGCGGCCATGACCAGGCTGTCGTAGAAGGCGTCGGCGGGCCAGCGTACGGGATCCCAGGGGTTCAGCAGGTCGTACAGTGCGGCGTTGTCCGCGTCGGTGAACATCCGGGCAGTATCGCGCTGCGTAGGGAGACTGACCACCGGAAATCGGGCCGCGCCACCGACGTCGATACTGCGGCGGCGTGTCCCGACGAGATCAATTTTTCCGACATATGGTGGGTTCCTAGTAACATCGTCCTGTGGGTGACGAGACCAGCAGCTCCGGCAACAAGTCGGGCTGGGACGCGAAGTCGGACGGCGAAAAGTTCAAGATCGTCCTGGGTGCCGCCGCCGCCATCGTCTCCATCCTGGTGGGCATCGACACCCTGACCGGGTTCAATCCGCTCAGCCTCGTCGGGCATTCCACGCCGACCCCGTCGCCCACCCCGTACAGCGCCGCGACCACGCCGTACGTGCCCGACTATGAGCCGCCGGAGCAGGATCCGCCTGCGGAGGACGTGAGCGAGGAGCCCAGCGAGGCCCCGAGCGACAGCCCGAGCCCGAGTCCGACCGAGAGCGCGACGCTGTTCTCGGTGGAGTCGAAGGACTGGGTCGGGCCGTGCAACCCCAGTTGCTCGATGACCGGCATGTTCCGCAACCTGGGCGGGGAGGAGGGCACCGCAACGGCGACGTTCTACGTCATGCCGAGCGGCGACTCCCAGCACTACCTGGCGTTCTGCTCCGTCGTCATTCCGAGCGCGGCGCACAACGACATCTCCCGGGCTGACTGCGTCGCCTACAGCAGCACACTCCAGTCGTACTTCAACTCCCACCCGGGCGGCACCGTGAACATGACCGTGTCGGTGCACAACCCGACCTAGTACGTGCCTGTGGCGTCGTCACCTCCGGCCGGGGCGGGAGATGACGACGGCCGAAGGCGTTGTCACGTACCGGAGCACCGTCTCGTCAGGGACGAGGTACCTCACGACAACGACGGAGAAGACTCATGAACATCGCGCTGTGGATCGTCGCCGGGCTCCTCGCCGCTGCCTTCCTGGTCGCCGGCGTCAACAAGGTGTTCATTCCGCGGGAGAAACTGGCGAAGGCTCCCGGCGGTGGCTGGGCACTGGACTTCAGCGCAGCTTTCGTCAAGGTGCTCGGGGTGGTCGAGATCCTGGGTGCCGTCGGCCTGATCCTGCCGGCACTGCTCGGCATCGCGCCCGTGCTGGTGCCCCTGGCTGCCGTCGGCGTGGGCCTGATCATGATCGGCGCGGCGGTCGTGGAGATCCGCCGTGGGGAGTACAAGCACGTGGTGGTGAATCTGTTCTACCTGGCGCTGGCCGTCTTCGTCGCGGTCGGCCGCTTCGGACCGTGGTCGTTCACCGGCTGACCGGCCTGTCGTACCGGCGTGTCACAGTGGTCGCCATTCCACCGGACGGTACGAAAATGGCGAACCCATGAGCATGGTCGCCGACGCTGCGAAACTCGGCGCGACACCCTTCGAGACGCTGGCCACACCACTGCGCATTTTCCCCGAAAGAGCGTATTTGCCCGAATTGCGGAATGGGATTTTCGGGAAAAATGCACTTTTGCCGCATACAGAAAGTGCATATTCCCCGAATGCACCTTTCAAAAAAGGGACTTAACAATCATTCGGGGAAAATGACCACACAGGAAGAGGGATCCGTTTAGCGCTGTCAGCGCCGGCGGTCCCAGGACCGACACCGCCGACACTGCGGTCAGGACCGGTCCCCCTCGAGAGCGGCGATCTCGCGTACGGATTCCGCAACGGCCCGGTGGTCCTTCTTGAGGATCGCACCGTGGTTGCTGGTGACCTTCGCGCCGACCTGGATGTGCGGGTTGCGGGCGATCACCCCATCGAGGCTGGTACGGATCCGTTCCTGCTCGTCGCCGCGGCTGCCGAGCGATGTCCCCGAGGCGACCACGTACCGCACCGGAACGGTGATGTCGTCCAGCACCGGGCCCAGTTCGCGCTCGCGGGAGAGCTTGCCGAGCTCGATGTTGCTGTCCGCCTGCTGTGTGGCGGTCATCCGCGGAATCAGGCCCGTCGGGCGCAGCAGCGGCAGGAACCAGTTCATCCGCCGGAACATCGTGCGGATCCGCTGTTCCATGGCCTCGTCGAGCCAGTCGTACGGGAACGCGCCGTCGACCAGGACCGCGCCCACGGTACGGGCCGGGTTGCGGTGCGCCCAGTGCGCCGCGACGACCGCGCCGTACGACCAGCCGACCAGCAGCGCCCGGTCGATGTTCCGGGCGGCGAGTACGGCGTCGACGTCGCGTACGGCCGCTTCGAAGGAGTAGTCGGCCGAGCGCTGGGATTTCCTGCCGCGGGCCCGTTCGTCGTAGGTGATGTGCCGCCATTCCGTGCCCAGTTCGGCGATGACCGGGCGCCAGTAGCCCTGGGTGGCGAACTGGCCGTTGAGGTAGACGACGGGGATGCCGGTGCCGCCGGTGTCGGTGGCGGCCAGGGCGGTGTCGTCGACCGGGATCATGCCGGTCCATGCGGAGCTGGTCTGGGAAGTGCTGTTGTCCGTCACGTGTTCCACCTTCTGGTCTTGGGACTGCGGGGTCGGAGGTTTGCTGCTCAGAGGCTCCGGGCGGTGATGTCGCCGCGGGTGGTGGTGGCGCGGATGTCGAGTTCGGTGCTGCCGTCGTTCTTGAGCGTGTTGCTGATCCGGCCGTAGCTGGTGCCGGCGTCGAGTGCGGCCGAAACGCCGGCGGCAGCGGCGATCGAGATGTCACCGGACTGGGTACGCAGGACGACCGTGCCGCGTACGGCCTCGCCGATCCGGATGTCGCCGCGCGCGGTGCTGATCTCGGCGGGCCCGTTGAGCCGGCCGATCTCGACGTCACCGTCGACTGCGGTGAGGCGTACGCTCGCGGCTTCGTCGATCTTGATCTGGCGGTACGCGCCGTCGAAGGTGACATCGCCGAGGCGGCCGACGCCGCGGAGTTCGGTGCTGGCGGTCCTGGCCTCGACGCGGGATCCGGCGGGCAGTTGGACGGTGATCTCCACGGATCCGGAGGGGCCGAAGAGCTGGCTTGTGGACAGTTCCGGGGTACGGATGCGCAGGACGCCGTCGAGGTAGGCGACGGTGGTCTGCTCAGCGGTCTTCGTGTCGCGGCTCTTGGCGGGGTTGGCGGGCCGTACGTCGACGGTGGTGTCGGCGCGGTCCGCGGCGATGAACTGGATGCGTCCGGCGGGGATATCCAGGACGGCGGAGATCGGGGCTGGGGTGTCGTACTTCTGCATCGTGTCCTCCAGGGCTCGCTGCTGTTTCTGATATCAGAAACGCTACGTTGCTTTCCAAATCTCGGCAACATACTCGTTGCGCAAGAACAGCGTTTAGGCAGGTAAGCGCGGCGAAAGTGTTGCAACAGCCCTGACAAGAACGCAACGAGACTCGGCCTGTTCGTTGCAATGGACGGACGGTTAACGCTATGCTCGCGGGGTCCGCCACAGAGGACCGACAAGGAGATCGCGATGCCGGGAGGCAGGCTCACCCAGCAGGAACGCCAGCAGATCGCGCTGGGGCTGGCCGACAGTCGCCCCTATGCGGAGATCGCCCGGCGACTCGGCCGCCCGACCTCGACGGTCACCCGCGAGGTGATGCGCAACGGCGGCCCGGCCGGCTACCGCGCGGACCTGGCCCACCGCGCCACCGAACGCCGTACGCACCGGCGCAAGCCCGCCGCCGCCCGGGCAACGGAGTCGACCCCCCAGCCGCACGGACGCAACGCCGAGGCCGTGGCCGAGTACGAGGAGACGCTGACCACCGCCCTGATGACCTCGGGCCTGCCCAAGATGACGGCCCGGGTGCTGACCTGCCTGTTCACCAACGACGCGGGCAGCCTCACCGCCGCCGAACTGGCCCGCCGCCTACAGGTGAGTCCGGCGTCCATCTCCAAGGCGATCACGTTCCTGGAGAGTCAGAGTCTCGTACGGCGGAAGCGCGACGAGGGCCGCCGGGACCGCTACATCGTCGACGACGAACTGTTCTACCAGGCCACGATCGCCGGTGCCCGGTCAAACGACCAGCTCGTCGAGGTCGCCCGCCGCGGCGCTTCGGTCCTCGGCGCCGACAGCCCCGCCGCTGCCCGGCTGGAGAACATCGCCCGCTTCCTCGACTTCATCGGCGAGAGCATTGCCCGGGCCGCCGAACAGGCCCGCGAAGTCCTGCACACCTCACCCGACCCGACATCCGATGGTGATGTACATAGTCGCGTAACGCGTATATAGTCGCTGCATGGCATCGACGACTTTGCGCCCTCCCGCGCTGTTCGTCCTCACCGCACTCGCTGCCGAGCCGCAGCACGGGTACGCGGTGATCCAGGACGTACTGCGCATCTCGGAGGGCAGGCTGCGGCTGCACGCCGGCTCCCTGTACGCGATCCTCGATCGGTTGCGGGAGGCCGGTCTCATCGAGGTGGACCACGAGGAGGTGGTGGACTCCAGGCTCCGCCGCTACTACCGGCTGACCGGGGCCGGCGTGGCCCGACTGGCCGAGGAGACCGAAGCGGCCCGGCGCCACGTCGAGGTGGCGACCGCCCGACTGCGTGGCCTCGGCGCCGCGCCACTGGGAGGACAGGCATGAGCGCCGACAGGCTCGAAGCCCGCTACCGGCGACTGCTGAATGTGACCTGGTCCGCCCCCCATGTTGAGCGCTACGGCGAGGAGATGATCACCGTGTTGATGACCGACTCGGCCGACGGCCAGCGCCGACCCGGCCTGCGCGAGACGACCGACCTCGTCCTCTCCGGTCTGCGCGCCCGGCTGCGCCTGACCGCACAGGGCGCCTTCACTCCGGCATCCAGGTTGGCCCTGACCATGTTCGGAATTCTGGCTGCGACCGTCGCCGCAGTGTTCTCCTACTCTCAGCTGGCCACGGTGCTGAATCCGGCGGCGGGCTTCTCCGGCCCCCCGTCGCCCTTCGCGGCGGCCACGGCACTCGGCTGGACCGCCGTCGCGGTCTGCGCGACGGTGCGGCTGCGGCGGGTCGCGGCGCTCGGTGCGATGCTCGGCGCCGTCGGAGAGGTCACCCATGCCGCACTCGGCTACAGCTTCGCCCCGAACCTTTTCGTGGAATCGTGGTGGCGTTCGGTCCTCGTCGTCACAGCGGCGGGTTGCCTGGCCCTCGGTGCACGGGCGGGTTCACGGTCGACCGACGAAACAGAGCCCGGCACCGATCCGGCGCCGCACCGCCGCACCGCCTCCGGCTGGCACCTGCTGATCGCCGGCGCTGTCTCGCTGGTACTGGGCTACGCCGGGCTGATGCTGATGGGTCTGTCCACATCGACGATGACGGTGGCTGTCCCGCTCATCCTCCCGTTCGCGGTACCGGTGCTGCGTCTGGCGCCGAGCGCACGTCGGCGGGTCGTCCTGCTCGCCGCGCCTTCGGTCGCCTCGGTGCTGCTCGTCGCGACGACCTTCGGCGGCTTCCTGGCGTCCTCACCCCGATTCCCGATCCCCGTCCATCTGGTCGCACCGCAGTGGATCGGGCTGTTCGCCACCCCCGTCGTCGTCTTCGCCGTCGGCCTCTGGGCGCTGCGCCGACACGAACGCCAGCTCGCCTCGGGCGCGCTGCTCGCCTGACCGAGAGGCTTCTGGTCGCGCTCGACGGAGGTCCTGGAGAGACCGGATCCGGTCGTCCGGCAGCGCGCCGAGGACGTACGCCGCGTCTGGTTGAAGGGCGAGCTGCGCGACCATGTTCAGGTGGTGCTGGAGATCCTCGCTGACGACGGGGCCGTCGACGCCTGGCCGGGCTGCGCCGAACTGCTGGCAAGGGTTTCGACCAGCGAGGTCTTCGACCACCTGGTGACCGTGCTGGCCAGGACGACGTTCGAGGGGCTGGGTAACCGGCTGGCCGTCGCGCTCGGTCTGCCGAACGGCCGTGATCTACCGCGCTTCACGACCGGGCAGGCCGGCGAGGGCACGCGCGTCACCTGCTGGTCCTGTCCTGGGGGCGCGACTGGCGCGGAGGATGACGAGGACGGGTCACGCACCTTCCCGACGGCACAGTGCTCGCGGATTTCTGCGCTCGTCGCGCTGCTGGGCAGTCGGCTTGAGCCGGTACGGCAGTGTGCTGCACGGAAGCTGGCCGAACTCGGCCCCGGTGTTGCCGGCGTGCTGCGTACCGCATGCCGGTCCGGTACGCCGTCGCGGCACGGCGCGCTGGCGACGCTGGCCGGGATCGGCTGGCACGAGCTGGATCCAGCCGACCGTGAGCTGCTGATCCGGTATGTCCGGAGCCGGCAGCCCACCGAGGTCCCCACCGGGTTCGCACGGCGGTACGAGTGGGAAGCGGAGTGGTACGCGATAGCCACGACCGATCAGGCCGCGGTGCTCGACGCGTTCGACCTCTGTGACCCGGTCCCGGCCACGATGCGGATGGGTTTCGCGCCGTGGAGCGGCGAGCCCGGTTGGCGTCCCGGCAACCGCACGGCCTACGGCGAACTTCCCCCCAGGTTCGAGCAGGTCTACGTCAGTCCCGCGCTGGACGGATGGACGCTGGTGTTCGCCAACTATCCGGCCCTGGACGGCGGTGGGCCAGCCACGGATCGCCGGGCCCGCGCGGCCGACGCCCTGCACCGCTGTTGGCAGCTCAGCCATCGGTTCGGCGCCGTGCACTGGTACGCGCAGGCCATGGACGGCTACAACGACCACAGCGGCTGGTGTGTTTACGAGGACGGCGACCTCTCCCGGTACTGCTTCTACCATCCGGTCTGGTTCGATCTACCGGAAGGCGAAATACTCTTCGGTCCCACCAGCATCGCCGATTTCGGTACAACGTCCTGCATCGAGGATCTGCGTGCCTGGCTGGCCGAACGCGGCCCCGACACGGCACTGGTCCCGGAGCCCCGGCTCTCCCGGAAGGAGGCCGCGGCCCGGCTCCACCGTGACCTGTTCGACGAGGATCCGGACGACACCGACGCTGAATTGCCTGACGATCTCGACGACGAGGAGCTGGACGATGAGGACCGGCGTCCGAATCCGATGCGCGACTGGGAGTTCGCCGTGTCGCGGGTGGCCGGACGGCTGTCGGTGAGCCCCGAGTCGCTGGGCCCGGACACGCGGGTGAGCGGTACCGGCGTACTCGCCATGCCCCGCGCACTGCGCGACCGGCCGCGCTACGGCGCGCTGCCGGTCTGACGCTGCCCGGTCGGGCGCTTTCGCGGCTAGTACATGCCGCGGGAGCCGTCGAGGGTCTCGCGGATGATGTCGGTGTGGCCGGCGTGACGGGCGGCAGTCTCCTCGATCATGTGGTTCGGCCCCCTGCGCGCGGTCTCGTCCTCGAGCCCTTCGATCTTGCGGACCAGCTGTTCGCGCTGGGAGTCAATGATGGTGCGACAACTGCTCGTGCGGATCGCTGCCGGTGACGGCCGGGTCGGTGTGGACGGTGGCATCGGCCAACCGTGGCACCGCATGCAGCAGTGCGTGTTCGGCGTCGACCGCGATGGCGTGCGCGTCGACGACCGACAGCCCGGGGTCCACGGTCAGGTTCGTCTCGGCGTGCAGGGTGTGACCGATCCAGCGGAGCCGTAGCGCCCCGACCGCCTGGACGCCCGGCGTGGCGCGCAGGGCCAACTCGGCGGCATCGACCAGAGCGGGATCGACGGCGTCCATCAGGCGCCGGTAGATCTCCCGGGCCGCGTCCTTGAGTACGAACACGATCGCCACGGTGATGGCCAGCCCAACCGCCGGGTCGGCCCAGGCCCAGCCGACGGCGACACCACCGGCGCCGAGCAGTACGGCGAGGGAGGTGAAGCCGTCGGTACGGGCGTGCAGGCCGTCGGCGACCAGCGCCGCCGACCCGATGCGCCGGCCGACCCGGATGCGGTAGCGGGCGACCAGTTCGTTGCCGGCGAAGCCGACGATCGCGGCGATCGCCACGGCCCACAGGTTGTGCACGGTGGCGGGGTGGAGGAGCCGCTGCACGGCCTCGTAGCAGGCGAGGGCCGCGGATGCGGCGATGAGTAGCACGATGACGATGCCGGCGAGGTCTTCGGCGCGGCCGTAGCCGTAGGTGTAGCGGCGGTTCGCCGGGCGTCGGCCGACGATGAACGCCAGCCCCAACGGCAGGGCGGTGAGTGCATCGGCCACGTTGTGCAGGGTGTCACCCAGCAGCGCGACCGACCCGGAGAACACCACGACGACCGCCTGCACCAGCGCGGTGATGCCGAGTCCGGCCAGCGAGATCCACAGGGCGCGCATCCCGGCCCGGCTGGCCTGCATCGCGGCGTCCACCTTGTCGGCGGAGTCGTGCGAGTGGGGAGTGAGTACGTGCCGGACACGCTGCCACCAACCGTGGTCATGGTGCTGATGGTGATCGTGCTGATGGCCATGGTGCTGGTGATCGTGCTGGTCGGACATGCGGCTCCGATTCGCGGGGCGGGCCGGGCGAGGCGGCGACCCCACCACCATAGGTGCTGGTCGGCACCCGTGAACGGGGGAACTCGCGCGGCTCACATTCCGCGGGAGCCGTCGAGGGTCTCGCGGATGATGTCCCGCCGCCCAGGACAGCGTGGCGCCCCCGTTGGTGCACGCGATCTGCAGTAGGCGCTTGTCTTTCACGTCAGGCAGCAAACAAGGTCTCGAAGTGGCCCAGATCGGTGCCGCCGGTACGAAAGAAGTCCGCCAGGTGTCCGGGCCGGAGGTCGTGTCACAGCCGCCGAGATTCAGCCCGTGTACTCGACTGCCTTATCCCTCCGGGGAGAAGAATCGTTGTAGCGAGGGTCCCTGTCGCTGACGCAATACCTTGTGCCAGCCGGAGGGATCCCGCAACGGCACCCAGCCTACGCAGCACAGTGTCGAATTGCCGTCGCCTGCATCCCGTACACGACCCCCGGCGCTGGTTCGCCGGGTTGGCGTCGCCTGCTAGTTTCTCAGCAGCATGCCGACATCGGGAGGCGACGTGTTGCGTTCCACCAGTGTGCGATGGGTTTTCCTCACCTCGGTCCTACTCTCGGTGTCACTGGCCGGATGCTCAAGTGGTGACAGTCGTGGGCAACACCCCAACGCGAGCTCAGCCAGCCCTCCGCAAGATCTCAGCCCAGTTCAGGCTACGGGCGCGCCAGATGGCGGAAAGGTGCGCGTTGCCGAAGAGGGAATCTCGCAGATCAAAGATAGCCACGGTTCACCGATGGTTAGCTTTGGCGTTGTGGTGGAGAGCACGAGCAGGAACTGGATCGCGACCGGCACTAAACTCAGTGTTACGATCATGGATGTTTCGGGAAAACAGATCAAAGATACCGTTGAGAACGGCCGCTACAAGATCTACGACACATTCCCAGGTCACCGCGCAGCGCTTGGTGCCCAAATTCATGTCGGCCGCTCCGGCGCGGCCAGCATCAAGGTCAGCATTAGCACCTCGACCTGGGTTCCGCAGGCTAAGGATGCTGCGTACTCAAGAATCGTTGTCAGCGACGTGAACACACGGCGCAATTTCGATTCGTGGAATGCCGCATTCAAATTGAATCTGAACTCGGATTACACTCGCTCCGTCAGTGGCAATGATGTGAACATCATCTTCCATGACAAAAGTGGCCGCCTGGTTGGCGGTGCCGGTGGTGACCTTACGCAGGTTTGTGACTCAGTACCGCCGGGGCATAGCACATGCCTGACCGGAACATCATACCCATTGCCCAGCAGCGCGATCGATCAGCAAACTGAAGCCTATGTTAGTGGAAACTGAATTCACTACTTCGCGACAAAGTCGCTGAGAAGCTTCCTGTCCGAGTCGTTGACCATGCCCGGGGGAGGCAGCAAGAGCCGAATTAACCTGGTGCCGCGGTACGGTGCGCTGCCGGTCTGACGCCGCTGCGGCTCACATTCCGCGGGAGCCGTCGAGGGTCTCGCGGATGATGTCGGCGTGGCCGGCGTGGCGGGCGGTCTCCTCGATCATGTGGTACAGCACGTACCGGACGTTGCATTCGATGATGTCCGGCCGCGCGCAGGGATCGTCCAACTCCAGCGACGCCACGACGGCGCGGGACAGCTCGATCTGCTGCCGGTAGTACGCGACCCAGTGTTCCACCGTGTCGTTCTCGTCGACCATCAGATCGGCGTCGCGGGGCTCGGTCCTGACCTCAGGCCACTCGCCGGGGAAGACGCGCCCCTCCATGATGACCTGGAACCAGCGGCGTTCCCAGGTCGCGGAATGCTTCACCAGTCCCAGCAGTGACAACGAACTGGCGGTCGGCGTACGGCGGGCCGTCTCGTCGTCGAGCCCTTCGATCTTGCGGATCAGCTGTTCGCGCTGGGCGTCGAGGAAGCTCGCCAGCGCAGCGCGCTCCGAGGTCAGCGCCAGCTTCTCTTCCCGGTAGTCGGACATGCGCGGATGCTAACAGCGCACGGGCAGCGACATCCGGTACGCGCCCGAGAGGTCCGCTCGCTCGTGCTGCCGGGCCGTACGACGTGTCAGAGCACGGCGAGCCGGTCCACCAGGAGTTCCGCTCTGCGCTCGGCGTCTCCTGTGGGCAGTCGTCCGGCCCGGGTCAGGGTCGCCAGTCCGTGCAGGGATGCCCAGAACACCTCGGTGAACAGTCCAGGGTGGACGCCTTTCCCGGCGACGTCCCCGAGAGTGTCCAGCAGGGCGGCGAAGGCGTCCTTCAACGGCTCCGGGGTGTCCTTGTCCGCGAACGCCAGGCCGCCGTCGAGCTGGAACATGGCGTCGTAGACCGCCGGGTTGTGCTCGGCGAAGTCGAGGTAGGCGCGGGCGAGGGCGGTGACCCGGGCTCGCGGGCCGTCCGCGGCGGAGGCCGCGGCCCGCAGCGCCGCGGCCATCTCGGTGGCGCCGTCCAGGGCGACGGCGCCGATGATCTCGCGCTTGCCGCGGAAATGGCTGTAGAGGACGGGCTGGCTGTATTCGATGCGCTCGGCGAGCTGGCGGGTGGTGACCGCGTCCCAGCCCTGCTGCTCGGCGAGTTCGCGGGCCGTCGCCACGATGAGGCGCTCGCGGTCCGCCAGCTCGCGCCGCTTGCGTTCCTGTACCGACATGAGCCGAGTCTAGCACCGCTAGACATTCGAGCGGCAGCAGTGCTAGCGTCGCCTCATCAGCTAGCGTCGCTAGATTCCAGGAAGGTCATCATGCTCAGCGCACTTGAGGTCTGCACCATCGTGGTCGTCGGCGTGATGGTGGGGGTGGAGTTCTCCGTCGCCTTCGTCCTCAACCCGATCTTCAACGGACTCCCCGACGACAGCAACCAACGCGGCCGGAGCCACGGGGGCCGGATGCTCGGCGCCGTCATGCCGTTCTGGTACATCGGCTCGCTCATCCTCAGTGCGGTCTGGGCCGTCGCCGGATGGCACCACCACGGCACCGGCCTCGTCGTCATCGCCGCCGCGCTGCTCGTCGTCAGCGTGCTCATGTCGATCCTGCTGCTCGTCCCGATCAACAACCGGGGCAAGACCTGGACCCCCGAGAACCGGCCCGCAGACTGGAAGGAGCAGATGAACCGCTGGGACCGCTACCACTACGTCCGCGTCGGCATCCTCATCGCCGCCTTCGCCCTGCTGGCCGCCGCCCTCGCCTCACATTCCGTGCCGTCGAGGGTCTCGCGGATGATGTCGGCGTGGCCGGCGTGGCGGGCGGTCTCCTCGATCATGTGGTACAGCACGTACCGGACGTTGCATTCGATGATGTCCGGCCGCGCGCAGGGATCGTCCAACTCCAGCGACGCCACGACGGCGCGGGACAGCTCGATCTGCTGCCGGTAGTACGCGACCCAGTGTTCCACCGTGTCGTTCTCGTCGACCATCAGATCGGCGTCGCGGGGCTCGGTCCTGACCTCAGGCCACTCGCCGGGGAAGACGCGCCCCTCCATGATGACCTGGAACCAGCGGCGTTCCCAGGTCGCGGAATGCTTCACCAGTCCCAGCAGTGACAACGAACTGGCGGTCGGCGTACGGCGGGCCGTCTCGTCGTCGAGCCCTTCGATCTTGCGGATCAGCTGTTCGCGCTGGGCGTCGAGGAAGCTCGCCAGCGCAGCGCGCTCCGAGGTCAGCGCCAGCTTCTCTTCCCGGTAGTCGGACATGCGCGGATGCTAACAGCGCACGGGCAGCGACATCCGGTACGCGCCCGAGAGGTCCGCTCGCTCGTGCTGCCGGGCCGTACGACGTGTCAGAGCACGGCGAGCCGGTCCACCAGGAGTTCCGCTCTGCGCTCGGCGTCTCCTGTGGGCAGTCGTCCGGCCCGGGTCAGGGTCGCCAGTCCGTGCAGGGATGCCCAGAACACCTCGGTGAACAGTCCAGGGTGGACGCCTTTCCCGGCGACGTCCCCGAGAGTGTCCAGCAGGGCGGCGAAGGCGTCCTTCAACGGCTCCGGGGTGTCCTTGTCCGCGAACGCCAGGCCGCCGTCGAGCTGGAACATGGCGTCGTAGACCGCCGGGTTGTGCTCGGCGAAGTCGAGGTAGGCGCGGGCGAGGGCGGTGACCCGGGCTCGCGGGCCGTCCGCGGCGGAGGCCGCGGCCCGCAGCGCCGCGGCCATCTCGGTGGCGCCGTCCAGGGCGACGGCGCCGATGATCTCGCGCTTGCCGCGGAAATGGCTGTAGAGGACGGGCTGGCTGTATTCGATGCGCTCGGCGAGCTGGCGGGTGGTGACCGCGTCCCAGCCCTGCTGCTCGGCGAGTTCGCGGGCCGTCGCCACGATGAGGCGCTCGCGGTCCGCCAGCTCGCGCCGCTTGCGTTCCTGTACCGACATGCGCCGAGTCTAGCACCGCTAGACATTCGAGCGGCAGCAGTGCTAGCGTCGCCTCATCAGCTAGCGTCGCTAGATTCCGGGAAGGTCACCATGCTCAGCGCACTTGAGGTCTGCACCATCGTGGTCGTCGGCGTGATGGTGGGGGTGGAGTTCTCCGTCGCCTTCGTCCTCAACCCGATCTTCAACGGACTCCCCGACGACAGCAACCAACGCGGCCGGAGCCACGGGGGCCGGATGCTCGGCGCCGTCATGCCGTTCTGGTACATCGGCTCGCTCATCCTCAGTGCGGTCTGGGCCGTCGCCGGATGGCACCACCACGGCACCGGCCTCGTCGTCATCGCCGCCGCGCTGCTCGTCGTCAGCGTGCTCATGTCGATCCTGCTGCTCGTCCCGATCAACAACCGGGGCAAGACCTGGACCCCCGAGAACCGGCCCGCAGACTGGAAGGAGCAGATGAACCGCTGGGACCGCTACCACTACGTCCGCGTCGGCATCCTCATCGCCGCCTTCGCCCTGCTGGCCGCCGCCCTCGCCTGAGCCCACGGGCCGACACCACGTCCGAACAGGTGATGTGGTGGCGGGCTGACACGATGTCCGGGTGAGCGGTACAGGTACGCGTCGGCGGCGAGCGATCCGAGGGTGGCTACTGGTGGCGCTGGCCGCGGTGCTGGCGTTGCTGGGTGAGGCGTTGAGTGCGGCGACGAACATTGCCACCAGCCTGCTCCCGAAGAGCTGGGCGCTGACCCAGAACGCGGCGCTGATGTGGTCCGCAGTAGTTGTGCTGACCGTCGCAGTGATCGCGCTGGTCATGGTGCAGCAGCGATTCGCCGGATCGTCCGAGGCAGGCTCGTCCGGGCCGGCGCCCACGGTACGGCGGTCTGGGGCGATCCCTCGGCTGGCGTCGCATTGGCAGCCCCGTGAGGCGGAGACCAGGGCGTTGAGCGGGTTGTTGAAGGGGCGGAGCCGGGCGGCGCTGGTGGCGTTGCCGGGGCAGCGGGGTGCGGGGAAGTCGCAGTTGGCCGCCGCGTACGCGTGGAAATGCGCCGAGGATGGCTTCGATCTGGTGGCGTGGGTCAATGCCGAGTCCGGGCCGGTGGCTGGCCTGGCCCGACTCGCGACCCAGCTGGGCCTGGGCGGCGGACCAGCATCAGCCGCCGGAGGATCCTTGCCAGGAGGGTGTGTTCCTGGCTGCAGAACCAGGATCGCGGGTCGGCGTCTGCTGGTGTTCGACAACGTCGAGGACCCCGATGCGGTGACTCCGTACCTGCCTAGCGGCGGGGCCACGAAGGTCATCGTCACGACGAACCGGCGTGAGTTCGCCGCCGTAGCAGGCTTCCAGGTCGTGCCGGTGGGCATGTTCACCCGCGAGCAGGGCCAGACCTACCTGCACGAGGTGACCGGGCTGGCCGGAGGGGTGGACGCGGACGAGTTGGGTGTCGAGTTGGGCTGGTTGCCGCTCGGGTTGGCGCAGGCCGGCGCCTATATCGCCGCCAACCTGATGTCCTACCGGCAGTATCTGAAGGCGCTGGCCGGCCAGGACCTGGACGAGATGCTCCGCCAGGACGCGGGCACCGATCATCCCGGCGTACTGAAAGCGACCTCGCTGAGTGTGGAAGGACTGTCCCGCGACGACCCGTCCGGCGACGCCGTCCGGCTGCTCACCGTGCTGGCGGTGCTGTCCCCGGACGGGGTCAGCCGGGCGCTACTGGACCGAGCGCACCCGGCGCTGGGCCTCACCGGCAGTTTCGGGAACGCGCTGCGCGTGCTGGCCGCCGCGTCACTGGTCACCCTGAACGGAACCGCCGAAGGCCAGCACGGCCGCGACGCCGTGGTGGTCGCGGTCCACCGGTTGACCGCCCGGGTCATCCGCCACCACGCCACCAAACACGATGCGCCCCTGCCGCTGGCGGACGCGATCGAGGTCGCGACCGGGCTGCTGGCCCCGCTCACCGATAACCTGCCCTACGAGCAGGTGGCCCACCGGCGGACTGAACTCGACGAACTCGTCGCCCACATCCAGACCCTGCGCGGCCACACCACCGACCCGCCGCCGCTCCTGCTGGCCCAGACCGCTTGGGCCGGCTGGGCGCTGAGGGAGGCGGGCGACCTCACCCGGGCCGTACCCCTACTCGAAGCCACCCTCACCGACCGGCGGCGGGTACTGGGCGACGACCACCCGCACACCCTGTCCTCCCGCAACAACCTCGCCTACGCCTACGCCTCGGCGGGCCGGCTGGACGAGGCCATCGACCTGTACGAGCAGACCCTCACCGACCGGCGAGCGGGTGCTGGGCGACGACCACCCGGACACGCTGTCCTCCCGCAACAACCTCGCCTGCGCCTACGAGTCGGCGGGCCGGCTGGACGAGGCGATCGACCTGTACGAGCAGACCCTCACCGACCGGCGACGGGTGCTGGGCGACGACCACCCGGACACGCTGACCTCCCGCAACAACCTCGCCTACGCCTACGAGTCGGCGGGCCGGCTGGACGAGGCCATCGACCTGTACGAGCAGACCCTCACCGACTCCGAGCGGGTGCTGGGCGACGACCACCCGGACACCCTGTCCTCCCGCAACAACCTCGCCGGCGCCTACGCCTCGGCGGGCCGGCTGGACGAGGCGATCGCCCTGTACGAGCAGACCCTCACCGACCGGCGACGGGTGCTGGGCGACGACCACCCGGACACGCTGACCTCCCGCAACAACCTCGCCTACGCCTACGCATCGGCAGGCCGGCTGGACGAGGCGATCCCCCTGTACGAGCAGACCCTCACCGACCGGCGAGCGGGTGCTGGGCGACGACCACCCGGACACCCTGTCCTCCCGCAACAACCTCGCCTACGCCTACCAGTCGGCGGGCCGGCTGGACGAGGCGATCGACCTGTACGAGCAGACCCTCACCGACTGCGAGCGAGTGCTGGGGTCGCACCATCCCATCACCAGGGCCGTGCGGGACAACCTGGAAGTTGCGCGCAGCGCCGCGAACCGGACCATAGGCTTCCCGGTGTTCCGCAGTCATGCATCAAACCCGTCGAGGAAGTCTCACCGGGTGATGCATGGGCCCGCTCGGAGTGTCTGACGGGCGACAGTGTGGCCTGCCTCGCAAGATCAACGCGGTAGCGTGCGGGCCGTGGTGGAGACGAGACAGATCGGCCGTGACCTGGCCGCGGCGTTGGAGGGGCTGGACAACGCGCAGATCGCCACGGCGAACATCGATGCCCGGGTGGCCGTGGTCCACGCTCAGATGCTCGGGATCGGGCTCAACGGGATCGCGTCAGGGGCTCGCGGCCATTCGCCAGAGCTCTCACCACGGCGCAGGGTAATCAGGCGGCGTGTCGCGAGCAAGGCTCGTACGTGCTCGGGGCCGATCAGCAGCATCGGTGAGGACAGCACGCCCAAGGACGTGATCACGCAACTGTCGGCCGTGGCCGCGACCGCTGGTGCGGCTGCTTCGGCCACGGTGGGACTCATCGAGGAGTACGGCGCGATCAGGAAACGGATCGCCGCGACACTCGACGGCGGCAGACCGGAGAAGCTGCTCGCGCTGGTGGACGCCATGGTGGACACGCTGCTCGTCCCCGCGCGGCACAAGTTCCAGGCCGTCAAGGACGGTGCCGAAGCGGCCGTCATCGAAGCCCGTAAGACCGGTCGACTCGCCGTGGGCAGCAACAGCGGCGGACTCGACCTGTCCCCACCGAAACGATTCGAATCGATCGGTGACCAGGTCCCCGACCCGGACGGTCGCGCTGCAGCGGCAAGCCATGCCTCGACTGACGACAGTGGCACCGCTAAGACAAGGAGGGCTGATGCCCGCGCGCGGTTCATGCGCGCGAAGGAACTCACGATCAAGGAGGGCCACGGTGTGGCCGGGGACTCGGCCAAGATGGCGTCGCAGGTTCGGGCCTATGTGAACCGTAAGGATCCTGGAGCTGCGGTGTCCATCCCGTCAGCGAGGCGAACTCGGCGGTCGTCCAGCCGCCGCCGGCGGACAAGATCGACGCGGAGACCGCGGCAGGGTCGTTGCTGGACGTTAGTGTGTTCCTGTTCGACGTGGCCCTAATCGGAATCCGGAAGGTGAAAAACCGTGGGAAGTGACTTCGATCTGCCTCGTCGGATCTTCGCGGCGCTGGTGAGTGGCGACACGGAAGAGTTCGAACGGCTCGCAGTCGGGCTCGACAACACTGCGAACCAGCGCACCAACGCGATGATTACCGCTGGATTCCTTGTCGCAGCACAGGAACAGTGGAAGCCGGACACTGATGTTGCCGAGGTTCGGGCGTGGGTTGCGGACCTGCGGTCCGGCATGGAGACCGCACACGGGAGCATTGATCCGCTCGCGTGTGAGAACTTGATCCTTGCCGCGTTGACCGGAGATGCGGACCGGACGGACGACATCGATCCCTCGAAGACCATCAACCTTGAATCGGCGATGGCTTTCAAGCTTGTCTATGACCGCAAGCTCGGCCCCGATGCAACACGCGCGTACCTGGACGAGGTAGAGGAGCTGGCGCGCCAGTTCTACGGATGACGGGCCACGGCCGGTACGCATCCGTCACGGCGCATCCACGCTGGCCTGACCACCGATACCGCCGCGTCATTCAAAGATGAAATCTGTTGGGGGACAGCCGAAGGCTGTCCCCCAACAGGTGTGGCGGGTCAGGTGGTGAAGTGGCCGGCTTCGATGGCGCGGGTGAAGCTGGCCCACTGGGTTGGGGTGAACGGGAGGATCGGCGATGCCTCGCCGAGCTTGGTGTCGCGTACCTGGACTGTGTCGTTGGTCAGGCGGACCTCAACGCAGGCACCCTTGGGTGCTGCTCCTGCTGCTCTTGCGCCAAGCGGGGGTGAGTGGCACGGTCGTGCCTCCTTGGTGTCACGCCGCCAGTTCGGCGCGCACCTTCTTGATCAGTTCGACCGTCGATGCCTCGCTGAGGGCGGCTGCTCGCAGGTTGTCGAAAACCACCTTATACCGCTCGCTCTCGGGCGGGCCTTCGTAGAGATCGCCGGTCAGACCCTCGATGTAGATCAATCTCCGGATCGTCCGGGAACTCCATGAGGGTGAACGAGGCCACCATGCCGGGATGAGTCGGCATCCAGGAACGGGATCACCTGCAGCCGTACCCGGTTTGAGCCGGCCAGCTCGATGAGCCTGTCGAGCTGATCGATGTGCACCTTGACATCGCCGCCGAAGACACGACGAAGCACTGCCTCATCGAGCACTGCCCAGAGACTCAGCGGATTGTCTTGCGCCGTCAAGGCGTTCCTGACGGTTCATCCGGACTTCGACCCTGCGATCGATGACCTCCAGGTCCTCATCCGGCGCACCGACACGGAAGACCGTGCGGGCGTACTCCTCCGTCTGCAACAGGCCGTTGACCACGAGGCTGTCGTAGATGAGCAGCTTGGTCGCCTCGGACTCGAAGCCGATGTAGGACGAGTACTGCTTGCTCAGGACACCGGCGTATTTGGACCACCAGCCCCGCTCGCGACCGCCCTGCGCCAGGCCGACCAGCTCCGTCCCGTGATCTCCGGACCGACCTTGTACAGGTCGAGGAGCCGTTCCAGGTCGTGCTTGCGGAAGCCGGTAGCGACCAGCGTTCCAGCCGGCTCACCCAGGACTCGTTGCGGTCCATGTGCGCGGCAACAGGTTCGCTCGTCATGCCGGCCTCGATCGCGGAACTGCCGGAGCAGCAGGCCGAGCCGCCGACGCTTGACCGTTGGACTCTCGTCCGTGGCCATGTGTACCTCCGCAGTCTCTCTGTGTAGCAGCAACCTAGACGAAGACCCCAATCGATGGAGAAGAGAGCTTCATGGCATGAATTTTCTTCGCCAAGTTCTTGCACATGCACGTACCGCAGTGTCTAATGACTGGATCGTCACGGAGGTTGCGCACGCAGCGACGGAGTGTGACGTAACTCAATAAAAGAAGAGGGGACGCAGCGGGCCTAGGAAACCAGCGCCGCGTCCCCGCCTCACACACCTTGGAGGAATACGTGAGGCTCGTTCATCGTATCCGCATCTGGCATCGCGCCCTGGACACCCGACTGCGGGCATTACAGACCGACCCGCCCGCCGATCCGTACGCCGACGCCCTGCACATCGCTGACCAGTACCGACAGCGCCAGGAACAGCTCTCCGACGAGCCGTACGCGGAGTCCCCCGACACGCGGATCTGCCGCCGGTTGGAGTGGTGGCGGTGACCCGGCCAGCCGACGAACCCACACCCGCCGCCGATCAGATACATGACCTGCTGCTCTGGCGCTCGGCCCAGGCCGTACTGCAACGCCACTGGCCACAGCGGTCCCCCGCACCCGATGCCGACACCGCACAACGCTGCGGCCAGTGCCACCAACCGTGGCCGTGCCAGCCGTACCGGCTCGCCCGCGACGCCGAAGACCTCGCCTGCATCCCCCGGAACCGCACATGGTGAGCCCCGGCGACCTGGTCGAACTCGGCCCCGACTGCGGCGCCGTCTACACCACCACCGACCGCTTCCAGGTCTTCGCCATCCACCGACCACCGGCCCTGCCCGGCCAGGCCCGCATCACCGGACGCTGGTGGCCACCCACCGACAACCGCCAGGTGACGCTGACCGTACGGCTCGACGGCCTGCGCGTCCTCACCCCCGCCGAGCCCACGTGAACGCCGCCGTGCCCCGCCTCGGCGACATCGTGCTCATCCCCGGACCCGAACCGGACGCGGCGGGCCGCTTCCGCGTCATCGAGGCGTACCCGACCGGGGCCGACCACGTACGGCTCACCGGCTGGTACCTCGACACCGAATGGCTCACCGAACAGACCCTGCACCTGCCCGCCGACGCGATCCTCCCCACCGAATGACCCTCCAGGAGACACCGTGAACACGCTCGCACCGCCCCGTACCGGCTGCCGTTGGTGCGGCCAACCCATCCGCCGGATCACCATGGACGGCCGTCCCGTCTGGGTGCACGCCGGACCCGGCGGCGCCTTCCCCTGCCGCGATCCGTTGTGCGGCATGTGCCTGCCCACCCAGGCCGAACCCGCGCCGGCATCCGCCGCCACACCACCGGTGCCTGGCGCCCGCACCGTCGCAGCGCTACCGCCCCACGCCCGCACCGCCGCCGCATCGGGCAATGCCCACGCCGCCGCGTCATCGCGCAACGCTCACGCCGCCACCGCGTCATCGCGCAACGCTTACGCCGCCGCGTTGTTGCCCAGCGCGCGGGCCGCGCGCGCCATCCGCGCCGCTCGGATCACCTCCGCGCCGCCCCCGCACGTCACCCGCGCCGCGCAGCCACTCGCCGGAAGACACCGCTTCCCACCCGCCGCCGATGCACGCCACCAGACAGTCCCCGTACCGGCACCGCGCCGACCGGTCCAGCCCGCGACACTCACGCCGCCCGTACCACCGCCGTCCGTACCGCGCCCAAGTGCCCGGCCAGCGGCCGTCCCATCGCCCGTGCAGCACGCGGCTTCCCGATCCGCGCCGACAACCCGGTCCGCGGCCCTCGCGCCGTCCGTACCACCGCCGTCCCTACCGCGCGCGGCTTCCCGACCGGCGGCCGTCACACCTTCTGGTCCGCCACTGGCCCGAACCCTCGTCGCGCTGCGCCAACCGCCGGCATCCGTACCCGCGCCGGTCATCGCACTGCGCCCGGCCCGGTCCGCGCCCGTACGGCCCGGCGCACGCCGATCAGCGCCTCGACCCGCCGCGCCGCAGCCTGCGCACACTGCTCCGCCGCCGACCCACCCGACAGCAGAGCCTGCAACGCCTCGCCGCCATCAAGGTCGCGGCCTGAACCCCGATGAGGAACCGACCACAGTGGACAATGACACGCTCACGCTGGCCTCACCCGCCGGAATGCTCAGCCACGTACTCAAGTCCTACTCCGCCCATCCCGTCGACCTCACCTACGCGGCGCTCGACAAGCTCCGGCTACCCGCCGACCGCACCAACACCCTCGGCGTCCATCACGCGCTGCAGGCCGTACTCGCCTGGATGTGCCGTACCGGCGCCCGGCCCGGCATCGACGCCCGCGACATCATCCAGGTACTCAGCGACCTGCACCTCAATGCCCAACCCGATGCCGTACGGGAGGTCGCCGACACCGCGGTCGCGCAGCTCCTGGCCTGGATCTGGGGCGACCCGGTCTGTACCGCCACCGGCCGCCGGGCCCACATCGCCCACCACCTCGGCTACCCGTGGGACACCGACGACGGCTACCCCAACGGCCCGTACACCACGACCATCCTCTGACCGACCGACCGACCGCCCGCCCCACGCCACGCCGCCGCCCGCCCCTCGCCGCTCGCCGCCCACCGCGCCCGCCGCGCCCACCGCGCCCGCCGCCGCCCGCCGCCGCCCGCCGTCAAGATCCGCAGCACTGGACGCCCAACCACACCACAGCCGCACGCCACACCCAAATCACGTGGCCGACAGCCCACCACCCCGGATCTCCACCACCACGAACCCACCCCAACAGCCTGCGCCACGCCGCCCCTTATGCATTTTCCCCGAATCGGCACTATGTCCGCTTAACTGCGGAAGACATTCGGGGAAAATGCCCCCTGCGCCGCCCCCAAAGGGCCATTTTCCCCGAATGCACCTTTCCCAAAAGGGACGTAACGCCCTTTCGGGGAAAATGCCAACCGCAACAGCGCGCGGTGGCGAGGCCGCGGCGACCCGCCTCGCCCCAGGGGGTCGTCGTGGGCGGTACGTACGTGCGACCTCCGTCATAGCTCGTTCGTACCGAGAAGTGCTGGTCCAGACCGGTTGGCTCCTTTATATTCACCTCGGCAGTAGTTTTCACACGAGGGAGAAGAAATGGCCAAGAAGTTTCGTATCGGCATGGTGGTACTGGCCTCCGCAGCCGGCCTCGCACTCGCCAGCCCGGCGCAGGCCGCGGCGACCGGGTACGACCGCTGCCCGGTGAACAACTACTGCATGTTCTCCGGCCTCGACGGCAGCGGCGACATGGTCGCGTTCACCGCCAGCAACCCCGACCTGCGCACCGTCGGCATGGACAAGCGCAGCCAGTCCGACTGGAACCGCACCTCGTCCAACGTCTGGCTGAACTCCGACTACAACTACGCCGGCTGCGACGCGGTCACCTCGGCCGGCTCGCAGGGCAATCTGTTCTCGTCGTTCCGTAACTACTTCAGTTCCGTACGCATCGGCGGCACCGGCGGCCTGTCCTGCTGACCTACCCGCACCGCTGACCCGCGGCCGGCACCGGCGCCCCCTGCCGGTGCCGGCCGCGCCGTCTCCGGTACCCCCTGCCGGTGCCGGCCGCACCGTCTCCGGTACCCCCTGCCGGTGCCGGCCGCACCGTCTCCGGTACCCGCCGGAGGCTCAAGCTCTGCTCAACACCGCAGCACCACACCCACCTACAAGAACCCGCTGAACTGCGGAAACACGGCACAATCTGCAAGATCTCGGTTAATCCTTCGGTGCCGGGAACGTCATGCGATGCCAGACTGTGCACCGGTTTCCGCCGCCGAACGCACTGGAGGAATCGTGGATCTTCAGTACTGGCTCCCCCAGGCGGTCACGGCGATCGACGAATGGTCCGAGCAGTTCGGTCCGTACACGCCGCACCCGTCCCACCAGATCAGCGACGAGGAGTTCCGCGACGCGTTCGGTGACTTCACCAAACGCCTGCGGGACAACTACCCGTTCTTCCACCCGCGCTACGCCGGCCAGATGGTCAAGCCGCCGCACCCGGCGTCGATCGTGGGCTACCTGACCACGATGCTGCTGAACCCGAACAACCACGCACGGGAGGGCGGCCCGGCCACCTCCGACATGGAGCGCGAGGTCGTCGCCCAGCTCGCCGACATGTTCGGCATGACCAGCCACCTCGGCCACCTCACCACCAGCGGCACCATCGCCAACCTCGAAGCGTTGTACGTGGCGCGCGAGACGCACCCCGGCAAGGGCATCGCGTACTCCGCCGACAGCCACTTCACCCACGCGCGGATGTGTCAGGTACTCGGCATGACCGGCTATCCGGTGGCGGTGGACGAGCGGGGCCGCATGGACCTGGACGCACTGGAGGACGTACTGCGCGACGGCAAGGTCGGCACCGTGGTGATGACCGCCGGCACCACCGGCACCGGCGCGATCGACCCTATCGACCAGGCCATCGACCTGGTACGCAGCTACGGCGTCCGGATCCACGTGGACGCCGCGTACGGTGGCTTCTTCGCCCTGCTCGCCAGCGACGGCACCATCGAGCCCGGCCCGTGGAAGGCGATCTCGAAGTGCGCCTCGGTCGTCGTCGACCCGCACAAGCACGGGCTCCAGCCGTACGGGTGCGGCGCCGTACTGTTCTCCGACCCGACGGTCGCCCGGCACTTCCTGCACGACTCCCCGTACACCTACTTCACCCCGGCCGACCTGCACCTGGGCGAGATCAGCCTGGAGTGCTCCCGGTCCGGTGCGGCCGCCGCCGCGCTGTGGCTGACGTTCCGGCTTCTGCCGCCGACCCGTACCGGCCTGGGCCGTGTCCTGGAAGCGAGTCGCCGGGCCGCGCTGCGCTGGGCGCAGCTGATCGACGAGTCACCGGTACTGCGCCTGTTCCAGCAGCCCGAGCTGGACATCGTCACGTACTTCCCCGCCGAGTCGTCGCTGTCCGCCATCGACGAGGGCACCGAACGGATGCTGCGCGACGGCATGGCGGACGAGTCCGATCCCGTGTACCTGAGCGCGTTACGCATCGACGCCGCGGCGTTCGGTCGTCGGCACCCGGACCTTCTCGCCGACCGCGACCACGCCAGCGTGCTGCGCAGCGTACTCATCAAACCCGAGGCCGAAACGCACCTGGATGCGCTGCATTCCCGCATCGAGTCGCTGGTCGGCGAAAGGAGCACCCCGTGCCTGACTCCGGCACCCCGGTAGCCACTGACCTTGGCGTCCGACCGGCGCTGACGGCCGACGTCGACGCCCTGGTCGCCCTGCTGTGCGCAGGCTTCCACGACGATGCCGTTGCCGTCTGGATCTTCACCGACCCGGACCGGCGGCGGGAGATCCTGCCGGACTTCTTCCGCGCCTTCGTCGAACTGTCCATCGACGCCGGCGGTGCCTGGACCACCGCGGACCGGGACGGGGTGCTGCTGTCCCTGCCGCCGGAGGCGGGCGACCCCGGCCCGGAGTTCGAGGACCGGCTCGGCCGGGTCGCCGGCGAGTACGCCGAGAAGCTGCTGACCGTCACGCACCTGCAGGACGCGCACAAGCCGCGCTACCCGCACCACTACTTCAGTTTCGGTACGGTCGCCGAACACCGGCGCGGTTCCGGTATCGGCGGCCGGATCTTCGAGACCGTACTGCGGCGCTGCGACGAACTGGAGATCCCCGGCTACCTGGAGGCCAGTTCCCCGGGCGGCCGTACGGTCTCCGGCCAGTACGGCTTCGCCCCGATCGGCCCGGAGATCCGGATGCCGGGCGGGCCGACCCTGCGCCCGATGTGGCGGGAACCGCGTGAGCTTCCCTACTGAGCCCTCATCGGGGCCGGCTGCGGAACCGGGGCCGGCGACCGACCTGCCCCGACTGTGGTCGGCGGCCGACATCGACGCCGGCCTTCCCGGCGACGACCGGCTGCAGGTCATCCTGGACTGGAGCCGCGACTTCCTCGTCGCCCGGCACCCGGAACTGGGCCGCACCGGACCGGTCTGCCCGTACACGTCGCCGTCGCTGCGCCGCAACCTGTTCTACCTGGCGGCGCCGACCGGGGCCACCGAGGTCGACCAGCTGGCCGCGCTGCTCGACACGTTCCGGTTGCGCTACCAGGAGATGGCCGCCGAACTGTCCGAAGAGGACGGTGAACTGCTCACCTTCATCATCGTGCTGCCCGACTTCGACCACGCCGACTCCACCCAGCTCGACGCGTTGCAGCACCGGATCAAGGACGACTTCGTCCGCGACGGACTGATGATCGGTCAGTTCCATCCGCACTGCGAGGAACCCGGCCTGTGGAACAAGCAGTTCCGGCCGTTGCGGGCCCCGATCCCGCTCCTCGCGATGCGCCGGATGCTCGCCTTCGACCTGCCGTTCCTGATCGAGTCCGGCAGCCATCTCGACGCCTACCTGGAACGGTTCGCTCCGCAGATCCCGTCCCGGATCCGCGACCAGCTCACCGCGCGGATCGCCGTCCGCTGAGCCACCTGGCGCACTGAGCACCCGGTCCGTCCCCGCCGGGTCACGGCCGCCGATCGGCCGGCCACCGGGGTCGCGGAGCAGTCAGTCCCCCGACTCCTCCGCGGCCCCGGTGAGTTCCGGATCGTCGGACTGGTCAGGGTCCTGGGCACGGGACAGCTGGTCCCGGACGTCGAGTACGGCTTCCTGCAGGATCTGGTCGATCAGGTCGACGCTCGCGGCCCGTACGTTCGACGAGGTGGCGGTGATCTCCCGGCTCAGTACGGCCCCGTCGGGCGGGCTGAGCTCGGGCGGCAGTTGTACCGAGACCTGCACGACGACCTGCGGTTCGGATCCGTTCGGTGACGTACTCACCCGGACACCGCACCGGATGAGCGGCGCACGCCGGGCGAGCGGAGCATGCCGGACGAGCGGCGCGGGTCGGCCGGTGGAAGGAGTGCGCGGACTGCTGACATGACGTCCCCTGTTCGGTGCTCGTACGCGGGATCCGGTGCGGTGGGCCAACCTCATCGTTACCGGTACCCGTACCGTTCTGCGGGAAAACGCCGCAGGTCGTCGTGGTGTGGCGGATCGGGTACGGGACACACATCGGGGGGCGGTCCGACCGGACCGCCCCCCGATGTTTCGTGCCGCTGACCTAGAGCGCGCGTACCTGCTCGGCCTGCGGGCCCTTCGGGCCCTGCGTGACGTCGAACTCGACGCGCTGGTTCTCTTCGAGGCTACGGAAGCCGCCGGACTGGATGGCGGAGAAGTGGACGAACACGTCCTCGCCGCCACCGTCGACGTTGATGAAGCCGAAGCCCTTGTCGGCGTTGAACCACTTCACGGTTCCCTGTGCCATGGTGTTACTCCTTGTTCTGATGGGACGTTGGACCCACACCGTGCGAGTCCCGGGCCGCGGGCCGGCGGCTTGAACACCATCGCTGGGAACAAGAAGCCACGCCCGTGAAGAAGTCCGCGAGCGTGACCATCAACCACGTACACAGAAAACTACGACCTAAACCCGCACCCCATCGTACGGGAAGCCCTGGCACGGCCGCCGGCCGATGGCCCCGAACGCCTCGCCGAAGGGTCCACGAGACCGTCGATCGGCACCCGAATTAGGGCTCTGACCAGCAGAAACAGCGATCCGGACCGGTGGCGAAACTCACTCGGCAGCAGCCACCAGCGGGTCCAGCCGAACATCGGGCAAATGCCGCCGTACGGTCATCAACCGCCACTTGTCCGGGAAGATCGCCAACAGAGTGCCGTCACTGCCGCGGGTCAGTACCTCCACCCCGGGCTCCCGGCGCAGCAGTTCGGCGCTGGCCGCGTCCGTACCGCGGGCCAGGCTGTAGCCCAGGTGGTCGAGCCGTACCGGTGCGCGGAACTCGTTCTCCAGCCGGTGTACGGCCACCTCGAACTGCATCGGCCCCACCGCGGCGAGCACCGGCGAATGGTCACCGCGCTGCTCGGAACGCAGTACCTGCACCACGCCCTCGGAGTCGAGCTGCTCGACCCCGCGCCGGAACTGCTTGTAGCGCGAGGAGTCGCGGGCCTCCACCGTGGCGAAGTGCTCCGGCGCGAAGCTCGGGATCGGCGGGTACTCGACCTTCTTCGACTCGTACAGCGCGTCCCCGACCCGCAGTGTCCCGGCGTTGACCAGACCCACGATGTCACCCGGGTACGCCAGTTCCATCGACGTACGTTCCTGGCCGAAGATCTGCTGCGCGTACTTCGTCGCGAACGGCCGACCCGACGCGCCGTGCGTGACGACCATGCCCCGTTCGAACATGCCGGAACAGACCCGCAGGAACGCGATCCGGTCCCGGTGCGACGGGTCCATGTTGGCCTGCACCTTGAACACCATGCCGGCGAACGGCGCGTCCAGCGGTCGGCCGACACCCGCCACGTCCGGCCGGGGCGCGGGCGGCGGCGCCAGCTCCACCACGGTGTCCAGCAGCTGGCGTACCCCGAAGTTGGGTAGCGCCGCACCGAACAGCACCGGGGTGGAGGTACCGGCCGCGTACGACTCGGCGTCGAACTCGCCGCAGGTGGCGGCAACCAGTTCCAGTTCGTCGCGGGCGGTGTCGAACTCGGCGCCGTGCTCGGCGGCGGCCCGCTCCGCCGACACCACCTCCTCCGCCGCCCGGGTCGCGCCGCCGGGCGTACGGGTGAACCGGATGAACTGCCCGGTGCGCCGGTCCAGTACCCCGTGGAAATCGCCGGCGATACCGACCGGCCAGGTCAGCGGGGTGGGACGCAGCCCGATCCGCTGCTCGATCTCGTCCAGCAGTTCCAGCGGCTCACGGCCCGGCCGATCCCACTTGTTGACGAAGGTGATGACCGGGATGCGGCGGTAGCGGCAGACGTCGAACAGCTTCAACGTCTGCGGTTCCAGGCCCTTCGCCGCGTCCAGCAGCATGACCACGCCGTCCACCGCGGCCAGTACCCGGTAGGTGTCCTCGGAGAAGTCCGCGTGCCCCGGCGTGTCCAGCAGGTTGAACACGGCGTCGCCGTACTCGAAACGCAACGCCGCGGAGGTGATGGAGATGCCGCGTTCGCGTTCCATCGCCAGCCAGTCGGAGGTGACGCCCCGCCGCGCGCCCTTGCCGTGTACGGCACCCGCCTGGGTGATCGCCGCCGCGTGCAGCGCCAACGCCTCGGTGAGCGTGGACTTACCGGCGTCGGGGTGACTGATCACCGCGAATGTCCTGCGGCGGGCCGCTTCGGCGAGCACCATCTGCCGGTCCACCACCATGACCACCTTTCCTCACGTAGAGCCCTCCGGACGATACGCCAGCCGTAGCGTGCAACCGGACGCCCATCGGAGGAGAAGCGCAATGCCCCATTCGTACGATGCCGACCTGCTCATCGTCGGCGGCGGACTCGGCGGGGTCGCCGCCGCCCTGACCGCCACCCGGCTCGGCCAGCGGGTCGTCCTGGTCACCGACGGCGACTGGCTCGGTGGCCAGCTCACCAGCCAGGCGGTACCGCCGGACGAACATCCGTGGATCGAGACGGCGGTCACCTCACCCAGCTACCGGGAGCTGCGCGAGCGGATCCGGGCGCACTACCGCGCGCACTACCCGCTGACCGCCGAGGCGATGGCCTGGCCGCAGCTCAATCCGGGGCTGGGCAACGTGTCCCGGCTCTGCCACGAACCGAGGGTCGCGGCCCTGGTCATCGAGGAGCTGCTGGCCGAACCGGTCGCCGCCGGGCGGCTGAGCGTACTGCGTGGCCGTGAACTCCTCGCGGTACGACGCGACGGCGACCGGCTGACCGGCGTACTGGTCCGGGACCCCACCGACGGCCGGGAGTCGGAACTGTCCGCGCCGCTGATCGTCGACGCCACCGAGCTGGGCGACGTGCTGGAACTGGGCGGCGTGGAGTACGTGACCGGCGCGGAGAGCAACGCCGAGACCGGTGAGCTGCACGCCCCCGAGGTGGCCGACCCGCTCGACCAACAGGCCGTGACCTGGTGCTGCGCCCTGGAGCTGTGCCCCGGGGAGGATCACACCATCGAACGCCCGGACGGGTACGCGCACTGGCGGGACACCGTCGACCCGCGCTGGCCGGGACCGCAACTGTCCTGGACCGACGTGGTACCCGACACCCTCGCCGAGCGCACCCGGCCGCTGCTGCTCGGGCCACCGGAAGGTACCGGCGGTTCGGTGGACGACCTGTGGCACTTCCGCCGCATCCGGGCCCGGCGCACCCTGCGGCCCGAGGCGGAGGGCGGGGAGATCACGCTGGTCAACTGGCCGCAGGTCGACTACTGGGAGCTGCCACTGCTCGGCGTGGACGACGACACCCGGCGGCGGGCGCTGGCCGGTGCGCGCAGCCTGACGCTGTCGCTGGTGCACTGGATGCAGACCGAGGCGCCGCGTACCGGGGGCGGGAACGGCTACCCGGAGCTGCGGCTGCGCGGCGATGTGCTCGGCACCGACGACGGCCTGGCCCGGGAGGTCTACGTACGGGAATCGCGCCGGATCCGGGCGTTGTGCACCGTGACCGAGGCGCACATCGGTCGGGCGATGCGCGGCGCGCGGGCCGGGGCGGCGCACTTCGAGGATGCGGTGGGGATCGGGTCGTACCGCATCGACCTGCATCCGAGCACGTCCGGGCGCAGCTATGTGGACATCGACTGCTTCCCGTTCCAGATCCCGCTCGGCGCGCTGATCCCGCGCGACACCGGCAACCTGCTGGCCGCGAACAAGAACATCGGCACCACCCACATCACCAACGGCGCGTACCGGCTGCATCCGGTGGAGTGGTCGATCGGTGAGGCGGTCGGCGCGCTGTCGGTGTACTGCGCGCAGGCGCGCTGCACCCCGGAGGCGGTGTACCGGACGCCGCAGCGGCTGGCCGATCTCCAGCGGCTACTCACCGACCGGTTGGGTGTGTCCCTCGCCTGGCCGGCGGAGCTGCGGGTGCCACCGGACCCGCACGACGTGATCCGCCAGGACGGGCCGGCCGACTGACCGCACCGGGCCCGTACAGATGCAACGGACGGGCCTGGTCCCGCCGGTCAACGCAGCGGTCCGACGAACCGCCAGTTGCGCGACTCTTGGTGACAGACAGAATGCGCTATGTGTACTTTTACTGTCAAAATGGACTAAATTAGGCGTAAATCCGCCTAAGTATTGCAAATTCTTAATATCGCCAATAGCGTACCGGCCAGTAAGTGTTCCCGGTCCCTGAAAGAGGAGCAGCCCATGACTGCACGGAAAGCCAGGATCAGGACCGTCGGAGTCGCGGTCCTCGGCGCCGGCGCGCTGGTGTCCCTCGGCCTGGCGAGCCCGGCGCAGGCCACCGCGCCCCTGTCGACGACGGTCAACGCCGCTGCCGTACCGCAGGCCGCTACGGTCTCGCACAAGATCGGCGCCGACACCGGTGGTGTCTACCTGGACAGCAACGGCCACGCCGTGGTCAACGTGACCAACTCGGCCGACGCCAACACCGTCCGCGCCGCCGGTCTGCGTTCGCACACCGTCAAATACAGCTTCGCCGCGCTGACCAGCACCAAGGACAGCCTGGACAAGATGGCGGGCATCCCCGACACCTCGTGGGGCATCGACACCGCGCACAACCAGGTCGTGGTGAAGGTCTCCGACACCACGCCGAAGGCCGGTGCCGCCAAGCTGATCGCCGCCGCGAAGAGCTACGGCGACAAGGTGGTCGTCAAGCACACCACCGGTCACCTGGAGACCTTCGTCCAGGGCGGCGACGCGATCCAGAACTCCCAGGGTCGCTGCTCCGACGGCTTCAACGTGGTGCAGAACGGCCAGCTGATGGTCCTCACCGCCGGACACTGCACCGCGCTGGGTGGCACCTGGTCGCCGATGGGCGGCTCGGTCGTTGCCAGCAACTCCCCCGGTGGCGACGAAGGTCTGATCAGCAACCCGTCCGGTAGCGGCCCGAGCAGTGTCAACACCGGTCAGACGATCAGCTCCATCGGCTCCCCGACCGTCGGTGAAGGGCTCAACAAGAGCGGCTCCACCACCGGCGTCACCTCCGGCACCATCTCCGGCGTCAACATGACGGTCAACTTCGACGTCGGCGTCATCTACAACCTGTTCGAGACCAACGTCTACTCCGACCACGGCGACAGCGGTGGCCCCGGCTACGACGGCTCCGCCGGTCTCGGCACCCTCACCGGTGGCGACACCTCGACCACCTACTTCTACCCGGCGCAGATCGAGTTCAGCGACTACGGTCTGTCCCTGCCGTAACGGGCACGCACAACCGACACCGGTGGCCGCGGGAGCTTCTCCCGCGGCCACCGGCCTGTCCGGACACCGGCACGTGATAGACAGATCCGGCCCGCCACCAGGTACGACGAACGGAAACCCGGATGAAGCTCGCGCTGTTGACCCTCGGCGGCACCATCGCCATGGCCGGCCGGGAACCCGGTGCCGCCGGGCACGGCGTCACTGGGCACGGCGTCGCTGGGCACGGCGTCGCTGGGCACGGCGTCGCCGGACCCGATGCCGCTGGGCACGGCGTCATCGCTCGGCTCACCGGCGCCGACCTGACCGCGGCCGTACCGGGACTGGCCGAACTCGGACTCGAACTGGACGTACGCGACCTGCGCGCCGGGCCCAGCGCCGACCTCACCTTCGGCCAGATCCTCGACGTGGTCGCCGCCGCGTCCGAAGCCGTCGCCGACGGCGCTACGGGGGTCGTCGTCACCCAGGGCACCGACACCGTCGAGGAGACCGCGTACCTGGCCGACCTGGTCTGGCCACACCCGCAGCCACTGGTGTTCACCGGCGCCATGCGCAACCCGACCCTGGCCGGCGCGGACGGCCCGGCCAACCTGCTCGCCGCGCTGTCCGTCGCGGCCTCCGAGGACTCCCGCAACCTCGGCGCACTCGTGGTGTTCGGCGACGAGATCCACTCCGGGCGGTGGGTACGCAAGACGCACAGTACGAGTACCGCGACCTTCGCCTCCCCCGACACCGGACCGCTCGGGCACGTCATCGAGGGCCGGGTACGCATCCTGCACGCCGGCGCGCGGCCCGCGCCGCTGGCCGTACCGGATCCGGCGACGCTGGGCAGCACCCGGGTGGCGCTGTACACCATGACCCTCGACGACGACGGCGCACTGCTCGACGGGCTCGCCGACACCCACCAGGGTCTCGTCGTCGCCGGGTACGGGGTCGGTCACGTACCGGGCCGGCTGTCACCCGTACTCGGCGCGCTCGCCGAACGCATCCCGGTGGTGCTGACCTCACGAACCGGCGCCGGATCGGTACTGGCACACACGTACGGTGCGATCGGCTCCGAGCGCGACCTGCTCGGGCGCGGGCTGATCAGCGGCGGGCTGCTGCACCCGTACCGGGCCCGGATCCTGTTGCGGACGCTGCTGGCCACCGGCGCGGACGCCGACCGCATCGCGCACGAGTTCGCCGCCCGCTGCTGACCACCTGCCGGGAACCGGGGACCATCCGCTCACGTCCAACCGACATGTACCCCATCGGGCAGCACGGACGAAGCGAGGTAATGCCATGATGCGCGGAAGAACCGCCGCGACACTGCTCGCCGCCGGTACGCTGCTGGCCCTCGCCGGCTGCGGCAGCGACAAACCCACCCACCCGATCGCCGCAGGCTCGCACACCCCCACACACCCGTCGGCCAGCGCGTCGACCTCCGAGTCCTCGCACCACGCCGGTGGCCCCGGCGTCGCCAAGCAGTGCGCGTGGGTCCTGGTGTTCCAGCAGCGGACGTACTATCCGCCCACCAAGCCGGACCGTCCGGCCGTCATGCGGCACTCCGGCCGGCCGATCGGCCAGGCACAACTGCTCGGTTGCAACGACGGCAGCGGGCCGGAGCCGAACCAGCGCGTCACCGTGTACGCCGTGCCCGGCATGGCACCCGAGCGTGCCGTCATCACCGAGGACAACCAGGTCGGCGTCACCGACGCCCGCTCCAACGGCCCCCGCTGACCTGCGGCCGTTCCTCGCCATCGGTCTGACTCAGCCACACGGCACGCCAGTACTGCCAGGCCGGGGTCGACTCGTTGACCCGCGACAACCAGGTCAAGCTCATCAAGTCGGCATAAAGCCGTCACGTCAGGGCAGACGAAGCCGCCCTTAGGGGTGGCGTCAGACACGTCGAGGTCTTCCAGATGAGGCGTGTAAGAACCTTCATCCTCGGAAGACCTCGGCCCCTATCCGGTCACCGACACGAAAACAAGCCAGCAAACCGAACTGCACCCCCATATGGGAAGGAACCCTTATTCCGCTTCCTTTCCTTCGCTATACTTCCGCCATGCGCCGACTATCAAACGAACGATAAGCATTGAGCAAGCAGCGTAGACAAATTGAAAAGCGATAACGAGTCGCATCATTGCCACGTCAAGAAAAATGGCCGGCCAAGCTAAGAAGAACGTTAGCAGGAATCCTAGAAGCCGGATAATCAATCCTCTCGTGAATCTATACAGCAAGGTGAAGGCGATCGAAAATATGTATGTCGGAATCCCGATCCAGAAGAATTCTGACTGAACCAGCGATATATAGGAATCCGTCGAAGACTTGATCAACCATTGCGACCCCATGAGGACGGCCAAAAGTACCGTATAGAGTCCCACTCTAAAAATCAACGTTCGAAACATAATTGCCCCCGATCGGAGACTACCGAACATGCCCATCGATCCAAGTCTTATGAGAGTTGGGGTACATCGGGACCATAGCCCCAGGACCAGCCCAGCTCGATCCATCCTTCGCTAAGAATCGCGGATCAGAATTTCGTCGATACTGAACGACCTCGAAGTTCGGATATGCGTCACGGTCAGTGGTAATACGCGTACGACGACCATCGAACTTAATGTTTACTTTCCCGTTTACAGCTGGCGCATAGCTAGCGAGCGCATCCCGACCACCGTAGGTGAAGGTGATACTCCCATCCTTACCCTTACGCGCACCGAACTCGATCTGATTACTTGCCGCGTTCTGCGGGCCGCAATCTCCATGTAGATAACAGCTCTTAGTAGCTTCGTATGCAACTTCACCAGTATCAGTGTTCCACGCAACAGCGACGCGAAAACCAGCAAACGGGCTAAGAGAGTAACCTCGGCCATCTCCCTTGAACCCAAAGCCCGCGTCAGAAGCTGGGATAAATACGCGCATCACGATGATGCCATGGCCGGGCGCGAGACGGTTTTTCTTATCGTATCCACCCAGATACCATCGGGCACTCCCCGTAGGGGCCGAGTCCAAATCAAAGTATCGATACTTTGCATCATCATAAGAGGATGACGAAGATCCCCAACTACGTGGCCCTGTAAACCAGCTCTCACCAGAGTAAGCGCCAGTAGGATGTTTCTTGCTCGTCGGTCCACAGGGCATATCTCGCGTGCAGGCGATACGTGTGCCCGCAGGATCCGCATGGGAGGTCGGCCCGTTATTCCCGTAAGCATAACTGTTCAACGACTGAACATCCGTAAAGTCCAGCACAGAGTCGGGCGATATGAACCTGCCAAGGCTGGAGTTGTATTCACGGGCGCCGACATTGGTGAGGTGATTAATGTCGTCCCGAGTGCCTCCGACAAAGCCTTTGTCTCCAGCCCAGTCTTCGGCACTGGTTGTGGTGCGGTCTTCTCCAAAGGGCGTGTAGAGGCGGCGCGTGACGGTGAGATCGGTGGCGGTGACGTCAACGGTGCCGGTGCCGTGGGGGTCTGCCGCCTGCCAGTGCAGGTTGCTACCGCTGGCCGTGGCGACGCGTACGGCGGTGGGGCCGTTCGGGAAACCGTACGTGCGGTCGACTTCGGACACTGAGCCGCCGGAAAGGTGGATGGCGTCACCACCGACATAGATCGTGGTTTCTCCATCGACAGTGCGAGCGATCAGGTTGCCGTCGGTGTCGTAGCCGTAGCCGGTCGAGTGCTTGGGCTTGTCGGGTGTTCCGGTGATGAGGGTCGCGAGTTTCCCGGCGGGGTTCCACGTCAGCGACTGGGCGGCATCAGGGTTGACGGTGCCGCTTGTGCTGGTAGTGGTGCTGACGGGGCGGCCGTCGGCGTCGTAGTCCCAGCTGGTGGTGTCGTCGCCGGTCGTCACTGTGTGAACGGCGTGCTGAGTGTCGAGGCCGTCGTAGGTTTCGGTAGTGGTGCTGTCGGTGCCGCCGACCGTGGTCGCGTGGTCGGTGCGCGAGAGCCGGTTACCGGTCAGGTCGTAGCTGTACGACTGCCAGTAGGGTGCCGGTCCCGAGAACGACGCCTTCGACGGGTCGGTGGTATCGCAGCCACCGACACCTTGCACGCTGGGGGTCGGCGCCGTGTGCACAGCACCGGCGTCGGTCCACGCGTTGGTGAGTCGGCCAAGGTAGTCATATCCGAAGCACTGCCGGTCGGTCGAGCCCGCACCACCGGCGTCCTGGGTGTCGGTCGTCGAGGTGATCTGGCCGGCAGCGTCGTAGGTGTAGTCGGTGGAGTCGACCGCGGCAGTGCCGTCTTCCTTGCTGACGGTGGCGTTCAACAGCCGTCCGGTGGGTTCATCCCAGTTGTCTGTCACCACCACCTGCCCGGGCATGATGCCGCTGGTTGCGCGGATCAGCCGACCATGCGGATCGTAGTTGGACCAGGCGACGTAGGTGTTGAGGCCGCCGGTGGCCACGGGAAGACCGGTTTCGTTGTAGCCGATCCCGTAGGACTCGGTGCCGATCAGGTTGTTGGTACCGGTCTCTTTGATGATCGTGGTATCGACGTTTCCCATCACCGGCGTATACGTGGTTGTCGTCGTGTAGGAGATCGCGGCGGTATTACCGTAGGTTCCGGCCGGGATGGTGGCGGACTCGCCGGTGGGCTTACCGAAGGCGTTGTAGCCGGCGATGGTGTGCGTCCACGTCGGTGTGGTGCCGTCGGTGGCATAGCTGGTGGCAGCCGCAAGCTGGCCCTTACCGCCGCTGGCCGTGTCGTAGCTCCAGGCGTTGATGACCGGGCCCGATGTGTCGCCATCGTGCACCGTGAGCTTTCGGCCGAGCACGTCGTAGTCGGTACTCAACGTCTGCCCGGCGTTGTCGGTAACGGACACAGGTTCATTGTCGTCGTCAAAGCTGCCGGTCGTCGTGCCCGTGTCGGGGTCAGTTGCCTTCACCAGGTTGCCAGCGGCGTCATAACTGCTGGTCCACGTCGAGCTTCGACGACGACGGGTCCACGTCCTGGGCCAGCGGCCCGACCAGTTTGGTCTGCCGGCCGGCGGCGTCATAGGAGTAGTAGGCAACATCGTATGAGCCGGACGCCGTCGCTCCGTGGAACTGACGCAGCTGGGTCTTCTGACCGCGAACGTCGGTGATCGTGGCAGTCGGTGTGCCACCGGAAGGTGGAACGACATCGGTTTCCTCACCACCGGGGTAGGCGGTGCTGGTGCTCCATTGCTGACTTCCGTTGGAGTACAGGCTGGACGAGACTGAGCGGCCTTGCCCGTCGAAGTCGGTACGGGTCTCCGCAGGTACCTGCACCGACGCAACCGTCGCAGGGGTAGCTGTCGGACCGGACTCGTCGTTGTAGAAGGCCTGGACGGAGCTGGTTGTCCAGCCATGCGAGTCGTAGCCGGTGGCGGCGATCAACCGTGCATTCGCGGCGCCGTTTCGCGGCATCGACTGTTCCTGCCGCTCCCGCAGCAGTGCGTCGTAGATCTTGATGTCGGTGTCATAGGCTCCGCTGTCACGCAGCGTCTGGGACGTGACTGCGACGAACGAGTCGTTGGCGATTGTGTAGCCGAACTTCATCGACGGGGTCGACGCATAGGACGCCTTGGGATGGCTGGGCAGCCAGACCTGCGTCACACGTCCGAGCCCGTCGTAGGTTTCGGTTGTGGTCCGGTTGTTGACGTCGGTGCTGACCAGCGGCAGTTGCCGGCCGGGATCGTAGGTGGTGCTGGACGTCCAGCCCTGGGGGTTGGTGACCGTTTCGGTGACCGGAAGATACTGGCGTGCGGTGGCACTGTCGCCGTAGCTCGTCACAGTGCTACGGCCCAACGGATCGACCGCGTTGGTGACCCGTCCGTAGGAGTCGTAGGTGGAGGTGGACGCCGCGGCCCAGGTCACGCTGGGGGACGCGGTTCTGAGGGACTGGGTAATGGTGGCGTCGCCGGCGCCGTCAACGGCGCCGAGGCTGGTGGAACCGTCGTAGTAGGTACGGGTGGCCGACAGGGTACTGGCGCCGGCAGTGCTGCTGCATGCGCCTTGGTTCGTGATGACCTGCGCAGGAAGACTGCGGATATTGCGACCGGTGTCGGTCGCATAACTGGTGCTGGTGCACTTTTCCGGCGTGGTACCGCCGACCGGTTTGCCCTCCCCGTCGACCTGTCCCGGAACTGGGCGCGGCGCCACCCTTTCTGTCCTCTCTGTGCCCGTGTCGGTCAGGTGGGGGGTTCGGTGACGGCGGCGGTGAAGCGTGCCGCGAGCTTCGCCATCACGGCGCGCAGCTCCGGGCCGCCCTCGACCCGGAACCCGAACGGCATCCGCGCCAGCCACTCCTGCGCGTACATGACCGGGTTGCTGGTGCTGCCGACCAGTACGCAGCCGTGCTCCGATCCGGAAAGCTGTCCCATCGGCGGGCGGATCCACGGCGCCACCTCGGCCAGCGGGGCGTCGAACAGAACGCGGGTGTCGAACTCCCATCCGGTACCGAGGTTCGCCTCCACCATCGCCACCGGATCCAGGCCCGCCGGCGGCGTGCAGCTGTGCGCTGTCTGCCGTACGGCACCGATCCGGTCGATCCGGTAGGTGCGGACGGCGTCGGAGCGCAGCGAGTGGCACAGCAGGTACCAGCGCCCGTGGCGGACCACCACCGCCCACGGCTCCACCTCGGACTCCCACTCGTTGCCCGACTCACTGCGGTAGGTCAGCAGCACCCGGCGGCGGGCCGCGATCGCGGCGACCAGTGCGCTGGCGGTGGCCGGGTCGGGACGGGTCGGGTACCGGTTCGGCGTGGCGGACGCATACTCCCGCAGCACTGCCGCCTGCCGGCCGACGCTCTCCGGTAGCGCCCGGATCACCTTGTCCAGGGCGGCACCCACCAGATCGTCGGGGTCGGCCGCGGCCGGATGCCCGTCGAGTACGGCCATGACCAGACCGAGCGCTTCCGGCTCGGTGAACACCACGGGTGGTAGTCGCGTCCCGCGGCCGAGCCGGTAGCCGCCGTACGGCCCGCGGGTCGACTGGACCGGAATGCCCGCCTCCCGGAGGATCCCGACATAGCGGCGCGCGGCGCGTTCCGTGACACCCAACCCCGCGGCGAGGTCCCCGGCCGTCACACCGGGGCGCGTCTGCAGGATCGCCAGGGCGCGCAGTGCCCGCGCGGTGGGGCTCGGCTCGGCGCTCATCCGAGCAGACTAACCAGAACAGGAAGTAGACCGTCCGGAACTGGTCCTAGGGTGAGCGCATGACCGAGTTCCGCGATCAGGACCTCACCGGTGCCCGCTTCGAGCACGTCGATCTCACCGGTGCCCGTTTCAACCGGATCGACCTCAATGACGCGAGACTGCGTACCGTCGATCTCAGCGGAGTGGACATCCGCGACGCCCTGCTGCGCGGCACCCGGATGCGCGGCGTCGAACTCATCGATGTGTCGATCTACGGCGAACTGCAGAACGTCACGGTCAACGGGGTGGACATCGCTCCCCTGGTCGACGCCGAACTGAATCGTCGGATGCCCGACCGCGCGAAGATGCGACCCGACGACGCCGAGGGGTTCCGTACCGCCTGGGCGACCCTGGAACGGCTGTGGGCCGGCACCCTCGCGCATGCGCGGGAGCTTCCCGAACCGGCGCTGCACCGCGGTGTCGACGACGAATGGTCGTTCATTCAGACCCTGCGCCACCTCAACTTCGCCACCGCCTGCTGGGTGGGCCGGATGGTCCTCGGCAACCCGCTGCCGTGGCACCCGCTGGACCTGCCCTGGGACGAAGCCCAGGACCAGGACGGCATCGCCCTGGACCGTGGCGCGCAGCCCGCACTCGACGTGGTGCTCGCGGTCCGGCAGGAGCGCCAGGAGATGGTACGCGGCGTGCTGGAAAGCCTCACCGACGAGCAGCTCGCCGCCGAGGTGAGCAGTACCGGGCCTGGCTGGCCGCAGGAGGAGAACATCCCGGTCAAGCAGTGCCTGCGCATCGTACTCAATGAGGAATGGGAACACCGGCTCTACGCCGAACGTGACCTGGCCGTACTGGAGAAAGAGAACTGATCGTGGACATCCTGCTCATCGCCGGCCTGTGGCTCGACGGATCCGCCTGGGGTGACGTGGTTCCGGCGCTGGAATCACTCGGGCACCGGCCCGTACCGCTCACCCTGCCCGGCCAGGGCGACGGCGCCGCCGACGCCACGCTCGACGACCAGGTGGCCGCGGTACTCGCCGCCGTCGACGCGGCGTCCGGAAAGCCCATGGTGGTAGGGCATTCCGCAGCCTGCACGCTGGCCTGGCTGGCCGCCGACGCGCGGCCGGAGAAGGTCGGGAAGGTCGCGCTCATCGGCGGATTCCCGTCCGCCGACGGCACACCGTACGCCGACTTCTTCGAACCGAAGGACGGCGTCATGCCCTTCCCCGGTTGGGCGGCATTCGAGGGCCCCGACTCCGCCGACCTCGACGAGGCGACCCGGCAACGGATGGCCGAGACGATGATCCCGGTACCCGAGCAGGTCAGCAAGGGCGTGGTACGGCTGACCGACGAGCGGCGGTTCGAGGTGCCGACCGTACTGATCTGCCCGGAGTTCAGTCCCGCCCAGGCCCGGGAGTGGATCGCCAGCGGGGAACTGCCGGAACTGCCCAGGGTCAGCAACCTCGACCTGGTCGACATCGACTCCGGGCACTGGCCGATGGTCACCCGGCCGACCGAACTCGCCCAGATCCTCGCTGCGGCGGCGGGTGGCTGACATGGTGGCGGAGACGGCGTCGTACACGGTCCGGCCCCTGGATGCGTCCACCTGGGATCCCTTCGCCGAACTCGTCGAACGCAACAACGGGATCTTCGGCGGGTGCTGGTGCATCGGCTTCCACCTGGAAGGTGGCGAGAGGGGCATGGACTACCGCGCGGCGAAGGAGCAGCGGGTCCGTACCGGCGAGGCACACGCCGCGCTCGTCCTCGACTCCGACGGTGTCGCGCAGGGCTGGTGCCAGTGGGGCAGTCCCGCGGAACTGCCGGGAATCAAGCACCGGCGCATGTACGACAAGGATGCGCCGCCGCTGCCCGACTGGCGGATCACCTGTTTCTGGGTGGACAGGAGACATCGCGGCCAGGGCATCGCACGGGTGGCGTTGGAAGGTGCGCTCGACCAGATCGCCGAGGCCGGCGGCGGCCTGGTCGAGGCCATCCCCGAGGTCACCGCCGGGCGGAACGCGCAGGGCCGGTTCCTGTTCAGCGCGACGGTCGAACTGTTCGAGGAGTACGGATTCTCCCGGGTCCGCCAGGTCGGCAAGCACGCCTGGATCGTCAGCCGGGTCCTCGACCCGGCGTGAGTACGCCGCCCGGGTCCCGGCAGACGGTCAGCGCAGGTCGCGGCGGGTGAACGCGAGGGTGCCCAGGCCGATCAGGACCAGGGACACCGCCAGTGGCAGCGCCGCGTCCTGTGCGGTCAGCCCGTGGTTGAGCGGGTCGGCGGACAGCAGCCAGTGCCATGGGCTGATCGCACGCAGCGGGCGCAGGATCGTGACCTGCTGGGCGAGTCCTTCGATCACGTACCCGGCGACGGCCAGCGCCGCACCGGTGGCCAGCGCCACGGCCCGGCTGCCGGTGGCAGCGCCGACGGCGAAGGCGACCGCGCCGTACGCCAGGGCGAGGCACCCACAGGTGGCGCAGGCCGCCGCGAGCCGACCGACCGGCAGCCCGTGGTCGAGCCCGAAACCGGGGGCGAGGGCCATGAGTGCCGCGGCGCATCCCGCGGTGGTCACGACCAGCAGGATGATGATCGCGGCAGCACGGGCCAGTGCGACCCGGGCCCGGCTGATCGGGTTGGCCAGCAGGAGTTCCAGGGTGCCGGCCGCCTCGGTGCCGGCGATCGCCCACGCCGCGATCCCGATGGCCTGGATCATCAGCATGATGGGCAGTACGTTGGCGAAGAACTGGCTGTTGAGGTATCCGGCCGGGGAGCTGAGCGGGTTGCCGTTCATGCCGAGTATCGCCTGCACCCCGGGGGACAGGTGGGCGAACGTGGAGTCCAGTTCGGAGTTGTCCCGCACCGTCGGGTAGGCCACCGCGATGAGGGCGGCCACCGCGACGATCCCGATCAGCCACCACAGGGTGGACAGTCGGCGCCGCCACAGCGCGTGGGTCAGTACCGCAATCATCTCCCGGCCACCTCCGTACGGTCGGCTCCGCCCTTGCTGTAGAGCGAAATGAACATGTTCTCCAGGTCGTCGCCGACCGGTGCGACGCGTACCAGTCCGGCCGTACCGGCTGCGGCCATCGTCGGGCCCAGCGGACCGTCGACGGTGCAGATGGCGGTGTCGCCGTCGATCTCCACGGCGGCCACACCTGGTGCACCGCGCAGGAAGTCATCCGGCAGTGGATGGTCGTAGCGCAGTTCGTAGCGGTGCCGGGCCTGGTCGGCCAGTTCATCCACAGTGGACAGAGAAACAAGTTCGCCGGCACGGATGATCGCGATCCGATCGGCGACCCGTTCCACTTCGGAGAGTACGTGCGAGGAGAACAGCACCGCCGCACCGCGTTGGGCCGCCTCGCTGACCATGCTCAGGAACTCCCGCTGTACCAACGGGTCGAGTCCCGTGGTCGGCTCGTCCAGGATCAGCACATCAGGATCGTGCTGGAATGCCTGTACCAGGCCGATCTTCTGCCGGTTGCCCTTGGACAGGGTCCCGAACCGGCGGGTGGGGTCCAGATCCAGGCGTTCGGTCAGCTCGTGTACCCTGTCCCGGTCGTAGCGGCCGCGCAGCCGTCCGTACCAGGCGAAAAGGTGTTCCCCGGTCATGGCCGGGTCGACGCGCAAGTCACCGGGCAGATAACCGATCCGGGACCGCAGCTGCGGTTGTCGTCGCGCGGAGCCGCCCAGCACGGAACACGCACCGGCCGAGGGCCGGAGGAATCCCAGCAGCATCCGGATCGTGGTCGTCTTGCCGGCCCCGTTGGGGCCGAGAAAACCGACCACCTGACCTCGCTCGACCGTCAGGTCCAGCTCGGACACCGCCACCACCTGGCCGAACCTCTTGGTCAGCCCGGTGGTGCTGATCACCGTTGTCACCACTCACTCCTCTCTGATCGCGAACAAGCCTTCGCGGTAGACGGTCAGGACCTCCTCGAACCAGCGCGCCATGCCCTGTTCGGACAGCAGATCGGTGTCCAGCACATCGGCGATCTGTTCCCGTAGCAGCAACGCCGCCAGGTCGTTGACCATCAGAAACGCCGTACGCACCGCCGGGTCGGCGCCCGGGCGCATCACCCCGGCACGCACCATCGCTTCGGTCATCCGCCCGGTGGCGGCGAACCACCGCCGGAACAGCCGGGTGCCGGTCTCGTCCCCGGACAGCAGCAGCCGGCGCAGGTACCCGAACACCGGCGGACCCGCCGACGTGTGGGCCAGCAGCAGCTCGGCCAGCGAGCCGCCGCTGCCCTGCGACAGCAGTTCGGCCATCGCCTGCGGATCGTCGGTGTCGAACAGTGCGAACGCCTCGTCGAAGACGCCCGCGACATAGCTGTCCACCTCCTCGCGCAGCCCCTGCTTCGAACCGAAATGGTGGATCACCAGGGCCGGTGACACCTCGGCCGCCGCCGCGATCCGGCGGATCGTCACCGCGTCCGGGCCGTGCTCGGCGAACAACTGCAGCGCTGCGTTGCGGATCGACGCCCGCCCGGTGAGGTCTCCTCGATCAGACACAGCGCGACCCTACTGGCCCAGGCCCGGTGCGTTCAGTGGCCCGGCGGATCCGGAGCGGGCAGCGGCACCAGCCGGACGAACGGGATCACCCGCCCGAACTCCCGGAAATCCTCTGCACTGCCGTCCACCCGGTAGCCCATCAGGCGCGCGAGCCCGGCGGCCGCGCGCGGATTGCGGCTCGCGTAGGTGGCCATCAGCTCCGCACCGTCGGCCTCGGTGACGAACTCGGCCCGTACCGGGACCGTGCGCCGGCCGACCTGGATCCGCGCCGCGGGGTGCGCTTGTAGATTGCGGTACCAGTCCGACCGCGAGCCGAAACCGGACGCCACCACGTACGCACCGGTCTGCGCGTCGCGCCCGTCGATCTCCAACGCCACCTGACGCCAGGTCCCGGACACCCTGCCCTTGTGGTGCAGCACCAGGAAACGTCGAGCCACCAGAGTGCCCAGACCCAGGCCGTACAGATGAATCGGTAGTCGGAACATCCACCGTCTGACACCGCGGGGCGGCCGGGCCGGAGCGGTCGTCTGCACGCCCATCACCTCCAGTTGACTGAACCTGTGTTCAGGCTACTGTTCATCTGTTCAGTTCGCAAGTGCGCCTGGCTCGGCGTACTCGAGGTGCTCACTACGGCGCAGACGTGCAGGTTGTTTGACAGAAGACGCGGCGTTGTGACCGTTGCACCGCCTGGCTAGCCTGAGCGCCTGGCGAAGCAGAGCGGCAATGAGGAGTTCACGTCGATGACAGTGGCGCGGCCGGTGATCGATCCGCTACCCGAGCTGTGGGCCCGGTGGGGCGTACTCGCGACGACGGCCAGGGCGATCGTCGGCGACTCGGATGCGGGTTTCGGTTTCGACGGCACAGGTCTGTGGCGGCATGACTGGGGTGGCTCCTGGTGCGAGCTCGTTCCGGCCGCCACGGACCGGGCCGTACTGGTCGGTTTCGACCGTGCTGATCTGAGCGCCACCACCGCGCTCACGGCCCAGACACCGGAGTGGGTGCAGGATGCCGCGCTGCAACCGGGCCTGTGGATGCGGCAGAGCGACGCCGGGACACCGGACCGGCCGGAACTGTTCGTCGACTTCATCTTCTGGTACGACGGCGGATCCTGGCATGGCGTGCAGTCCACCGACACGACGGACGTGGCATACATCCCGGGGCCGATGGAGGACCGGGCACACTCGGTGGCTGCTCTGCTGGTCATTCTCGGCATGGCCGGTGGGAACAAGGCAGAGCAGCTACGCCAGCTCGACTTCGACCTGGAGGATTACGTCGAGACTTTCGACATGGAGCCGGGCAACGACCCCGAGGACGAGGAGTTCGCCGACAGCGAGGACCTGCCCCGCCTGCGGCAGAAGGCCGAACGGTTACTGACCGCCGCGGCCGAGCGCCGGCTGGACGGGCCGGCGCTCGCGGACTTCCTGGACTGCGTCATCGATCCGGACATCCCTGCCGGGCTGGCCGTCGCGCAGCAGCTCGGACTCAGCTCCGGCGCGTGAACCGGGGGCAACGAACCGGGTCAGGCCGGCCTGGTGGCCCTGATGATCGCGGAGTGCATACCCTCGGCGGCCTGCATGGTGGGCGTGATGTCGATGTCGGTGAACCCGACCGCAGTGAGTCCGTCGTGGTACTCGGAGAACGACAGCGCACCGGCGATGCAGCCGACCCACTGACCGCGTTCGGCGCGATCGGCGGGGCTGAGGTGGTCCTCGGCGACGACGTCGGAGACGCCGATGCGTCCCCCGGGCCGCAGCACCCGGAACGCCTCGGCCAGCACGGCGGCCTTGTCGGTGGACAGGTTGATCACGCAGTTGGAGATGATCACATCGACGCTGGCGTCGGGTAGCGGGATGGACTCGATCTCGCCCTTGAGGAACTCGACGTTCGTGGCACCGGCCTTCTCGGCGTTGCGGCGGGCCAGCTCCAGCATGTCGTCGGTCATGTCCAGCCCGTACGCCCTGCCGCTCGACCCGACCCGCTTCGCCGACAGCAGGACGTCGATCCCCCCGCCGGACCCGAGGTCGAGGACGGTCTCCCCCTCGTTGAGCTCGGCGACGGCCAGCGGGTTGCCGCAGCCGAGCGAGGCGGCGACGGCATCGGCGGGCAGCTGGTCGCGGTCGGCCTGCTCGTAGAGGGTGGCGCCGAACGGGTCGGTCTGGTCGGTGCCACACGATCCGCCGCCGCAACAGTCGGCGTTCGCGTCGATCGTCGCCAGTACCGCGCTGTTGTCTGCCGGGTCGCAGCACCCGCCTGCCTTCTCGGCTGCGGCGTCGCTGACCCTGCGGGCCGCTGCGGCGTACCGGTCGCGTACCTCGTCGCGCAGAGCGTTACCGGTGGTCTGCTCGCTGTTCACAACGAACCTCCCTATATTGATGAACGTCTAGATAGAGCCTTGCACGCTGAATAGATGTCCGTCAAGATAGAGCCATGTCGAAACAGCTTCCCGTGGTGGCCGGCGCCGGCTGCTGCGCCCCGCTGACCCGCGAGCCGATCGCCGCGCCCGACGCGGCCGAACTGGCGGCGGCGTTCAAGGCGCTGGGCGACCCGGTACGACTCCAACTACTGTCGTTGATCGCCTCGCACGACGGCGGCGAAGTCTGCGTCTGCGAGCTGACCCCACGCTTCGAGCTGACCGGACCGACCATCTCCCACCACCTGAAGGTGCTGCGGCAGGCCGGACTGATCGACTGCGAGCGGCGCGGCACCTGGGTCTACTACTGGATCGTGCCCGCGATGCTGACGCGGCTCGCCGGGCTGCTGGCCGCCCCGGTCGGAGTCGGAGCGTGAGCGCAACCGGGACCGCGACGCCGGACGCGGCGCGCGGGGTCGCCGGTCGGCTGTCGGCACTGGACCGGTGGCTGCCGGCCTGGATCCTGGCCGCAATGGCCGTCGGGCTCGGCGCCGGCCGGCTGGTCCCCGGACTGGGTGACGCGGTGCAGGCCGTACAGGTCGACGGGGTGTCCCTGCCGATCGCGGTCGGACTGCTGGCGATGATGTACCCGGTGCTGGCCAAGGTGCGCTACGACCGGCTCGACACCGTGACCCGCGACCGGCGGCTGCTGGTCCCGTCGCTGGTACTCAACTGGGTGATCGGCCCGGCCGTGATGTTCGCACTGGCCTGGCTGCTGCTGCCGGACCTGCCCGCCTACCGCACCGGCCTGATCGTCGTCGGCCTCGCCCGCTGCATCGCCATGGTGATCATCTGGAACGACCTGGCCTGCGGTGACCGGGAGGCGGCGGCGGTGCTGGTCGCGCTGAACTCGGTGTTCCAGGTGGTCGCGTTCGGTGCGCTCGGCTGGTTCTACCTCTCGGTGCTGCCCGGCTGGCTGGGCCTGACCAGCACCGACCTGCACGTCTCGCCCTGGGCCATCGTCACCAACGTCCTGATCTTCCTCGGCATCCCGCTCGCACTGGGCTATGCGTCCCGCCGCATCGGTGAACGGCTGCGGGGCCGCACCTGGTACGAGTCCCGCTACCTGCCGAAGGTCGGGCCGGTCACCCTGTACGGGCTGCTGTTCACGATCATCATCCTGTTCGCGCTGCAGGGCCACCAGATCACCACCCACCCCGGCGACGTCGCCCGCATCGCGCTGCCGCTGCTGGTGTACTTCGCGGTCATGTGGTTCGGCTCGTACGCGGTCGGCCGCGCCGTGAAACTGCCGTACGAGCGGACCGCGACGCTGGCGTTCACCGCCGCCGGCAACAACTTCGAACTGGCCATCGCCGTCGCCATCGCCACTTTCGGTGTCACCTCCGGGCAGGCGTTGGCCGGCGTCGTCGGCCCGCTGATCGAGGTCCCCGTCCTCGTCGCGCTGGTCTATGTCTCCCTCGCTGCCCGCGCCCGCCTGACCCGAACGGAGCAACGATGACCACCACACCCGAGGTGTTGTTCGTCTGCGTACACAACGCCGGACGGTCCCAGATGGCCGCCGCCCTGCTGCACCACCACGCCGCCGGCCGCGTCACGGTCCGCTCCGCCGGATCCGCGCCCGCCGACAGCATCAACCCCGCCGTCGTCGAGGCCATGGCCGAGATCGGACTCGACCTGGCCCACGAGTTCCCCAAGCCGCTGACCGACGACGCGGTACGGGCAGCCGACGTGGTGATCAGCATGGGCTGCGGCGACGCCTGCCCGGTCTACCCGGGCAAGCGGTACCTCACCTGGGAACTCGACGACCCCGCCGGCCGGTCCGTCGAGGACGTGCGCCCCATCCGCGACGACATCGACCAGCGCGTACGCACCCTGCTCGACGAACTGACCACCAGCTGACCGTCGGGTATGGTGCAGGCCGCATCGAGGACAGGTGTGCGTCCTCTGGCAGACCGATCGACAGGACTGTGGCGGCATGCGGATCCACCGATGCGCACACGGCTCCGGAGGCCGATGCTCAATGCCGACGCTTGTAGCGGTCCATCAGATACTGATCCACCCAGTTGCGGCTGCTGAGCCACTGGCCGCCTTCGCCCTGAACAGCGCGAAGCCTGCCCCGCGTCGCAGCCGTGCGCAACGCGATCTCGGAGATCTCCTCGGACGCGAGAGCGGCCAGAGGAACCAGCTTCACCGGCCCCGCGACGGCAGGAACCACGAACCGGTACAGGTTGGTCGTCACGCTGCGGGCGATCATCTCAGCGAGTGGGCCGGGCTCCCCGCGATCGGCGCGCTGAAGAGCCTTCAGGTACCGCTCGCGGTCTCGCTTGTGAATGATCGCAGGCGGATAGCCCAACCGCCCCAGCAGCAGGTTCAGCAGAAGGCGGCCCGCCCTTCCGTTGCCATCCAGAAACGGGTGGATCTGCTCGAACTCGCTGTGCAGTCGGGCAAGTTCCTCTGGCAGACACAGGTCGTCAGCCTGTTCGCGGAGTCCTGAAGCTGTGTCGACCCATGCGCGTACCAGGGAGTCGACATCGGTCCAGGAGGGCGGAGTCATCCCGGCGGAAAAGGCTGCGATCTCGTGCCGACGGAAGCTGCCGGGTCCTTCATAGTCTGTTGCATCAGGGTGCGGTTCGACCGTCCAGACGGGTGCCATCAGAATGTGATGCACACGGCGGACCTCCTGCATGGTGATCAGCGAACCGTCGTTCCAGTCTCCAGGCTCGAGAGCCTGTCCGTAGACCCAACGTGCGGCGTCGCCGTAGCCACGAACCTCCATGTAGTCCTTCAGCGGCTTCGCGCCGACGGCTCTACCGTTCTCCAACAGGCTCGCTACCTCTCGCCGCACCAGGGTGTTGCCCTCCAGCGCGGTGCTGTTGTGAGCCTCCTCCTCCCACAGGTCGGTCCAGATGTCCTCAGCTTCGGTAGGGCTGGGCAGACCGCCGAAGCGTTCCCGTAGGTCTCGGATCGCATCGTCCATGCGCTGATAGACGTCTGCTCGTCTGGGACGTCCCCGCGGCATACATACTCCAAAGTTGCTCACATCAGCGCCAAGTAATTGAACTTAGCAAATTCAGCGTAGGTTGCTCAGCTTCATGCAATAAAAAAGAACAAACCACTTTCGCTGGGATCAACCTCTGAGACCAGTGCCGGTGACGATGAGGACCGCTGTCCCGCTCGCTGGGGACGGCGATGGGTGGCGGCGGGTCGCTGCAGACGACGAAACCCCGGACGCTCAGCGTTTGCGCTGGTCAGCCGGGGTTTTGTGGTGATGTGCTGGTGCCCCCGGGGCGATTCGAACGCCCGCACACGGCTCCGGAGGCCGATGCTCTATCCCCTGAGCTACGGGGGCTCGGGACGACAGAAGCCTAGCAGCCTCCACAGGCCAGGTGCCGGGGCACCCCCGGGCGGGCAGCGGGACGAACCGAGCGTGCCGGGCGAACCCGCCGGAGGCCGGCACACCGGGCCGGTACCGCGCAGGAGGTAGCCACCACCCGGCCCGTACCGCGTGCGGCGTAGCCGGGAAAGGACCGTGGGTCGATGACGGGCGGGACCCGGCCACCTACCGTGAACGGGTGCGGTGGACGGGCCGGGACGGGCCAGGAAGTTCCCGGTGGCAGCAGGCGTGGTCGCTGCCACTGGTCAGTGTCGTGGCCGCCGCCATCCAGCTGACCGGCTCGTACTTCGCCGGGAGGCACCAGGGTCTGTCGCTCACCCCGCTGGCGGTCGTACTGCTGCTGGTCGGCCCGGTGGCGCTGCTGGGCCGGTTGCGCTGGCCGGCCCCGGTCCTGTTGGTCACGCTGGCGACCGCGCTGCTGTACTACGGCCTGGACTTCCCGCTCGGGCCGGCGTTCGTGTCGATCCTGATCGCCACGATCGACGCGGTCGCCGCCGGCTACCGCGTCCTGGCCTGGGTCGGCGGGCTCGGCGGCCTCGCGGTGTACTTCCTGCTGCGCCGGTTGATCACCGGTGGCCCGGCACCGGGCTGGGCGACGATCGTCGGGCACGCCGCCGCGGTACTGGCGTTCGTCGCGCTGGCCGAACTGATCCGGGCGCACCGCCAGCACCAGAACGAGCAGCGGCGCAACCGGGAAGAGCTGGAACGCCGGCAGGCCAGCGAGGAACGACTGCGGATCGCCCAGGAACTGCACGACGTACTGGCACACAACATCTCGCTGATCAACGTGCAGGCCGGGGTGGCGCTGCACCTGATGGACCAGCGACCCGAGCAGGCCCGTACCGCCCTGTCGACGATCAAGCAGGCCAGCAAGGAGGCGCTGGGCGAGATGCGCTCGGCGCTGGCGGTACTGCGCGGTGACGGGTACGCGCCGCGTACGCCCACCCCCGGGCTGGACCGGTTGGACGAGCTGACCGGCCGGTTGACCGATTCCGGCCTGTCGGTACGTACCACGCTCACCGGGCGGCGGCGCGAACTACCGGCCGCCATCGACCTTGCGGCGTACCGGATCGTGCAGGAGGCGTTGACCAACGTCTACCGGCATGCCGGCGCGGCCACCGCGAGCGTGCAGTTGGCGTACGGGGACACCGAACTGGTGGTGAGCGTGACCGACGACGGTACCGGCGGCCGGGCGCATCCGGACCTGACCGGTTGCGGCGGCAACGGGATACCGGGGATGCGGCAGCGGGCCACCGCGCTGGGCGGCAGCCTGTCGGCCGGTCCACGCCCGGGTGGCGGATTCCGTGTGGTGGCGCGCTTTCCCCTGGAACAGGACGACAGTTCACCGGACCGGGCGGACAGCCCGACGAACCGGGACGACGACGATGAGGAGATCCGGTGATCCGGGTGCTGTTGGCCGATGATCAGGCTCTGGTACGGGCCGGGTTCCGCGCCCTGTTGAACGCCGAGGACGACATCGAGGTGGTGGGTGAGGCGGCCGACGGTGACGCGGCGGTACGGCTGATCGGTGAACTGGTACCGGATCTGGTGCTGATGGACATCCGGATGCCCGGCTGCGACGGGTTGGCCGCGACCGGCCGGATCTGCGCCGACGAGCGGCTGAGCGGTGTGAAGGTGGTCATCCTGACCACCTTCGAGCTGGACGAGTACGTGTTCGAGGCGATCCGCAGTGGCGCCAGTGGTTTCCTGGTCAAGGACACCGAACCGGCGGAACTGATCCAGGCGGTACGCGCGGTGGCCCGGGGCGACGCGCTGTTGTCGCCGAGCGTGACGCGGCGACTGATCGCCGAGTTCGCCACCCGCGCCCGTGAACCGCGCGCCTACCCGCGGCTGGCGGCGCTCACCGAACGGGAACGTGAGGTGATGGCACTGGCCGGCAGCGGACTGTCCAATGAGGAGATTGCGGACAAACTGGTGGTGAGTCCGGCGACGGCGAAGACGCATGTCAGTCGTGCCATGGTGAAGCTGGGTGCCCGGGACCGCGCGCAGCTGGTGGTGATCGCGTACGAGTCGGGCCTGGTCCGGCCCGGCTGGTTGGCCTGATCGTCACCCGGGGCAGAGCACCCGGCAGTGCGGCTCAGGCGGGGGCGAGCTGCCCGTGGCCGGCGGGGTCGTCGCGGTCCGAGCCACTGCTCCGTCGTTTCCGGGTACGCGACCCGATGTCACGATGTTCGATGTCACGATGTCCGGTGCCGTGATGTCCGCTGCCGTGAGGTCCGCTGCCGTACGGGCCGGTGTCGGGCGGTGCCGCCGGCCGGTCGTCACCGTGCGGTTCGGGCGTGGTCCGGCCCGGTCCGGTCCGGCCGACGCCTTTCAGGTCCGCAGGCTGGTCCAGGCCGAGCTGGATCGGCTCGAGGTGGACGACGGGCTGGTCGGAGTCGCAGACCAGTTCGGCCCAGACGATCTTGCCGTCGGGCAGCGGATGCACGCCCCAGCTGACCGCGAGCTGGTCGACGATCATCATCCCCCGGCCCGACACACTGCTCAGGTTGTCGATGGTCAGCCGTTGCGGCAGGCGCGGATCGGAGTCGGTCACCTCGACGATCACCCGGTCGGGGCGGCGACTCAGGCGTAGGCGTACCGAGGATTTGGCATGCACCACCGCGTTGGCCACCAGCTCGTGACATACGAGCAGAATTTCCCGGGCGCGGGCGGCTCGCCGCCAGTCGCGCAGAGTGTCCTCGACGAACCGTCGCGCAGCACGTGCCGCGCCGCGGCACGGCTCGATTCGCAGCTCCCGATCGTTGTCCATCGCGACCCGCTTACCCGGTAGGGCGGTGTTTCATGCAGACATCCTGGTAGATCCAGAGCGTCGGCACGGGCCGCACGAATGGGTGGTGCAGTGGAAGAAGTGTAAGTCAGGACATCGATGCCGATGGTCATGTCGTCGCTCACATCGTCTGAATAGGTTTGATTCACGAGCTTGACTTGTGAATCAAACGCTGCATACAGTCCGGCCATGGTGACCCCACCGCTGGCCAACCAGGCCGACAGCCCGTCGTCGCGGCTGCTCGGCCTGTTCTCCGGGCAGCGGCTCACCCCCACCCAGCGACGCATCGCCCAGTCCCTGGTCGAACACGCGCCACGGGCCGGATACCTGTCCAGCAGCGAGGTCGCCGAACTCGCCGGGGTCAGCCAGCCCTCGGTCACCCGGTTCGCCACCGCCATCGGCTACGACGGCTACCAGACGCTGCGACACCGCATCCGGGAACTCGTCGCCCCCGGCGACCACGCCTCACCCGAGACCCCCGATGAGGCGCGCCGCAACGAATGGCAGCGCGCAGTGGCCGCCGAACGCGACAACCTCGCCCAGCTCGCCGACACGCTCGCCGACACCCGGGCGGTCACCGAGGCGGCGCGATTGTTGTCGGCCAGCCGACCACTACCCGTACTCGGGCTGCGCGCCGCCGGGCCGATCGCCGAATACTTCGGCTACTTCGCCGCCAAGGTCCACCCCGACGTCCGGGTACTGTCCGCCGGCGGCAGCCTGCTGACCGACCACATCGAGCAGGTACGCGCAGCCGGGGCGACCGCACTGCTCAGCGTCGTACTGCCGCGCTATCCCGCGGAGGCGCTCGACGCCCTGCACGAGGCGCGCGCCCTGGGCCTGCGCATCGTCACGATCACCGACAACCCGATGAGCCCGGCCGCCGAACATGCCGACCTCGTACTGCCCGCAGGTGTCGGCGCGCAGCTGGTGTTCGACCTGCACTCCGCGCCGATGGTACTGGCCATGGTGCTGCTGCAGGCGATGTGCGACACCGCACCGACCGAGACCCAGAACCGGCTGGAGGAGTTCGAGCGCTCCGCCGCCCGCCGAGGACTGTTCATCCCGTGAGTACAGACGTGGACACCGCCCGCGCGTCATCAAGATCCGTCATCGAAAGGCAGGCATCGTGACCGCACCGTCACAGCCGATCCGCGCCCCGCACGGCACCACCCTGTCCGCCCGCAGCTGGCAGACCGAGGCGCCGATGCGGATGCTGATGAACAACCTCGACCCGGACGTCGCCGAACGGCCCGAGGACCTGGTCGTCTACGGCGGTACCGGTCGCGCGGCACGGTCCTGGCCGGCGTACCACGCGATCATCCGGACCCTGCGTACGCTCGGCCCGGAGGAGACGCTGCTGGTGCAGTCCGGCAAACCGGTCGGCGTACTGCGCACCCACGAGTGGGCGCCCCGGGTACTGATCGCCAACTCCAACCTGGTCGGCGACTGGGCCACCTGGCCGGAGTTCCGCAAGCTGGAACACCTCGGGCTGATGATGTACGGCCAGATGACCGCCGGATCCTGGATCTACATCGGCACCCAGGGCATCCTGCAGGGCACGTACGAGACGTTCGCGGCGGTCGCCGCCAAGCGCTTCAACGGCACCCTCGCCGGCACCCTCACCCTCACCGCCGGCTGCGGCGGGATGGGCGGCGCGCAGCCCCTCGCGGTCACCATGAACGACGGCGTCTGCCTGATCATCGACGTGGACGAGCGCCGGCTGCGGCGCCGGGTCGACACCCGCTACCTGGACACCGTCGCGGCCGACCTGGACGAGGCGATCGAGACCGCGGTACGGGCCCGTACCGAACGCCGGGCATTGTCGGTCGGTGTGGTGGGCAACGCGGCGACGCTGCTGCCGGAGATCCTGCGCCGCGGCGTACCGGTCGACATCGTCACCGACCAGACCTCCGCGCACGACCCGCTGTCATACCTGCCGGAGGGCATCGGCCCGGACGACGCACCCGACTACGCGGCGAAGAAGCCCGAGGAGTTCACCGACCGGGCCCGCGCCTCGATGGCGAAGCATGTGGAGGCGATGGTCGGGTTCCTGGACGCCGGCGCCGAGGTGTTCGACTACGGCAACTCGATCCGCGGTGAGGCGAAGCTCGGCGGCTACGAGCGGGCGTTCGCGTTCCCCGGTTTCGTACCGGCCTACATCCGGCCGCTGTTCTGCGAGGGCAAGGGTCCGTTCCGGTGGGCCGCGCTGTCCGGTGACCCGGCCGACATCCACGCCACCGATGCGGCGATCCTCGACCTGTTCCCGGAGAACGAGTCGCTGGCCCGGTGGATCCGGCTGGCCGGGGAACGGGTCGCGTTCCAGGGCCTGCCGGCCCGGATCTGCTGGCTCGGCTACGGCGAACGTGCGGCAGCGGGCGCCCGGTTCAACGAGATGGTCGCCGACGGCCGGCTGTCCGCGCCGGTGGTGATCGGCCGCGACCACCTGGACTCCGGCAGCGTCGCCTCGCCGTACCGGGAGACCGAGTCGATGGCCGACGGTTCGGACGCCGTCGCGGACTGGCCACTGCTCAACGCCATGGTCAACGCGTCGTCCGGGGCCACCTGGGTGAGCCTGCACCACGGCGGCGGTGTCGGGATGGGCCGCTCCATCCACGCCGGGCAGGTCACCGTCGCCGACGGCACCCCGCTGGCCGCCGCGAAACTCGACCGGGTCCTCACCAACGACCCCGGCATGGGCGTCATCCGGCACGTCGACGCCGGCTACGACCTCGCCGAGCACGTCGCCGCCGAGCAGGGCGTACGGGTACCGATGCGCGAGGGCGACCCACAGTGACCGCAGCACGCGAGGAGGCCACCGCACGGGACGCCTTCCGTACGCTGTGGGAGACGCTGCTGCCGATCGGCCGGGCCGGTGCCGACGGCGACAACGGGTACGCCCGGCACGGCTGGTCGGACGCCGACCTGGCCTGCCGGGAATGGTTCCGCGCCGAGGCGGCCCGGCGGGACATGCCGGTGGAGACCGACGGCAACGGCAACCTGTGGGCGTACTGGGGTGACCCGGACGACGGCGACATCCTGGTCACCGGCAGCCATCTGGACTCGGTACCGCAGGGCGGTGCGTACGACGGCCCGCTCGGCGTGGTGTCGGCGTTCCTGGCGGTGGACGCGTTGCGGGCCCGCGGTGTCACGCCGACCCGCCCGCTGGCCGTCGCGGCGTTCTGCGAGGAGGAGGGTTCCCGGTTCGGCGTGGCCTGCCTGGGTTCCCGGCTGCTGACCGGGGCGCTGCCGGTGGAGCGCGCGATGCAGCTGACCGACCCGTACGGGAAACCGCTGGGCGAGGTGGTCCGGGCCGCCGGCGCCGACCCCGGCCGGCTGGGCGCCGACCCGGACCGGCTGCGACGCATCGGCTGCTACCTGGAACTGCACCTGGAACAGGGCCGCGGGCTGGCCGACCTGGACGCGCCGGTCGGGGTCGGTACCGCGATCTGGCCGCACGGCCGCTGGCGGTTCGACTTCACCGGCGAGGCCAACCATGCCGGCACCACGCTGATGGACGACCGGCACGACCCGATGCTCAGCTACGCGATGACCGTACTGGCCGCCAACAAGCAGGCCCGGCTGCACGACGCGCGGGCCACGTTCGGCCGGGTCGCGGTGACCCCCAACGGCACCAACGCCATCCCGTCGTCGGTGACCGGCTGGCTGGACGCGCGGGCCGCCGACCAGGACACCCTGCGGACGCTGCTGGCCGACCTGGAACGGCAGGCCCGCGACCGGGTCGCGCGGGACGGTACCGCGCTGCGGATCACCGCCGAATCGGTCAGCGGGGTGGTCGAGTTCGACGCGGCGCTGGCCACCCGGCTGGCCGACCGGATCGGCGCCGGTGACCCGGCACGCTCATCGGCCGGCGGCGCCGGCGGCCCGGCGCGCGCATCGGCCGGCGGCGCCGGACCGGCGGGCACGGGTCGGGCGCCGCTGCTGCCCACCGGAGCCGGACACGACGCCGGCATCCTGGCCACCGCCGGGGTACCGACCGCGATGCTGTTCGTGCGCAACCACACCGGCGTGTCGCACTCCCCCGCCGAGACCGCCGACGACGCCGACTGCGTCGCCGGGGTACGCGCCCTCACCGACGCGCTGGAGGAACTGCTGTGAGCCGGTACTGGTGCCCACTGCTGTGGACCGGCCGGGCCGGGCCGGACGGGCTGCTGCGCGACGTGCTGCTCACCGTGGACGAGCGCAGCGGCCGGTACGAGGCGGTCACCCCGGACATCGCCGCGCCACCGCCGGACGCGGTACGGCTGACCGGTTTCAGCATGCCCGGCCTGGCCAACGGGCACTCGCACGCCTTCCACCGGGCGCTGCGCGGGCGTACGCACGACGGCGCCGGATCGTTCTGGACCTGGCGGGAACAGATGTACCGGGTCGCCGGGCGCCTCGACCCGGACAGCTACCTGGCCCTGGCCCGCGCGGTGTACGCGGAGATGGCGCTGGCCGGGATCAGTACCGTCGGCGAGTTCCACTACCTGCACCACGGCCCCGGTGGCGCCCGCTACGGCGACCCGAACGCGATGAGCGCCGCGCTGGTGGCCGCTGCCGCCGACGCCGGGATCCGGATCACCGTGCTGGACGCCTGCTACCTGGACGGCGGGCTGGACGCCGACGGCCGGCGGCTGCCGCTGACCGGGCCGCAGCTGCGGTTCGGTGACGGTACCGCCGGGGCGTGGGCGCAGCGGGTCGCGGACTTCCGCCCGGACGGTGGGCACGCCGTCGTGGGCGCGGCGATCCATTCGGTACGGGCGGTGCCGCCGGACGCGATGCGTACCGTGGCCGAGTCCCCGGTCGGCACCAACGTCCTGCATGTGCACGTGTCCGAGCAGACCGCGGAGAACGACACCTGCCGGGCGGCGTACGGCTGCACCCCGGTGCAGCTGCTGGACCGGGCCGGCGCGCTGCACCCGGCGACCACCCTGGTGCACGCCACCCACCTGACCGACGGCGACCTGGACCTGGTGCAGTCCTCCGGCGCCCGTACCTGCCTGTGCCCCAGCACCGAACGCGACCTGGCGGACGGCATCGGGCCGGCGGTGCCGCTGCACACCCGGGCGCCCGGATCGTTGTACCTGGGTAGTGACAGCCAGGCCGTGATCGACCTGTACGAGGAGGCCCGCGCGGTGGAGCTGGACGAGCGGCTGCGCACCCGTACCCGGGGCCACTTCGACGCCGGCACCCTGCTGACCGCGACGGTGTCCGGTCACGACGCGCTGGGCTGGGGTGACGCCGGCTGGATCGGCACCGGGGCGCGCGCCGACCTGGTCACCCTGGACACCGGCAGCGTACGGCTCGCCGGCTGCGCCGACTGGAGCACCGGGACCGATGCGCTGGCCGCGACGGTGTTCGCGGCCAGCGCCGCCGACGTGCGGCATCTGCTGGTGGACGGTCGGCCGGTGGTGCGCGACGGTCGGCACCTGCTCGTCGAGGACGTACCGGGCGCGCTGAGCCGCGCCGTACAGGAGGTGCTGCGGTGACCGCGCTGCTGGTGGACCGGATCGGTGAACTCGTCACCAACGAGCCGGGCGGGCGCGACCCACTGGGCATCCGACGGGACGTGGCCCTGGTCGCGGTGGACGGCCGGGTGGTCTGGGTCGGCCCGGCCGGTACCGCACCGGGCTGTGACCGCCGGGTCGACGCCGGTGGCCGGGCTGTCATCCCCGGTTTCGTGGACAGCCACACGCACCTGGTGTTCGCCGGGGACCGGGCCACCGAGTTCGCCGCCCGGATGGCCGGCGAGCCGTACACCGGCGGCGGCATCCGGCGTACCGTGGCCGCGACCCGGGCCGCGCCGGACACCGAGCTGAGCGCGAACCTCGCCCTGTTCGCCCGGGAACTGGCCCGGCAGGGCACCACCACGTTCGAATGCAAGTCCGGGTACGGCCTGGACGTGGCCAACGAGTCCCGGATGCTGCGCATCGCGCGTACCGTCACCGACGAGACGACCTTCCTCGGCGCGCACGTCGTCCCGCCGGAATACCAGGACCGGACCGACGAGTACGTCGATCTGGTCCGGGGCCCGATGCTGGACGCCTGCGCGCCGTACGCCCGGTTCGTGGACGTGTTCTGCGAGCGCGGCGCCTTCGACGCCGAGCAGAGCCGGGCGGTGCTGACCGCCGGGACGGCCCACGGCCTGCTGCCCCGCGTGCACGGCAACCAGCTCGGCGCCGGGCCAGGGGTGCAGCTGGCGGTCGAGCTGGACGCCGCGTCGGTGGACCACTGCACGTACCTGTCCGACGCCGACATCGCCGCGCTGGCCGGCGGTTCCACGGTGGCGACCCTGCTGCCCGGGGTGGAGTTCTCCACCCGCTCGCCGTACCCTCCGGCCCGCGACCTGCTGGCCGCCGGGGTGAGCGTCGCGCTGGCCACCGACTGCAACCCCGGGTCGTCGTTCACCTCCTCGATGCCGTTCTGCATCGCGCTCGCGGTACGGGAGATGCGGATGACCCCGGCGGAGGCGCTGTGGGCGGCGACCGCCGGTGGTGCCGCCGCACTGCGCCGCGAGGATGTCGGCACCCTGACCGCCGGCGCCCGCGCCGATCTGGTCGTCCTGGATGCGGCCAGCTACCTGCACCTGGCGTACCGGCCGGGCGTCCCGCTCGTACACACCGTCGTCCGCGACGGCGACATCGCATACCAGCAGGAGATCTGATGAAGACGGTAACCGTGGGACCGGAAGGTGTCCGCCCCGCCGACGTGGTCGCGGTGGCGCGGCACGGCGCCCGGGTCGAGTTGTCCCAGGCCGCGCTGGACGCCATGCGGGCCAGTCGGTCCATTGTGGATGGTATCGAACGGGACGCCCGTGCCGTGTACGGGATCTCCACCGGTTTCGGTGCGCTGGCCAACACGTTCATCGCGCCGGAACGGCGGGCCGAGCTCCAGCACGCGCTGATCCGCTCGCACTCGGCCGGTATGGGTCAGCCGGTGGAGACCGAGGTGGTCCGGGCGATGATGCTGCTGCGGATCCGTTCCCTGGCGATGGGCCGCTCCGGGGTACGGCCACTGGTCGCGCAGGGCCTGGTCGACATGCTCAACGCCGACATCACCCCGTGGGTACCGGAGCACGGTTCGCTCGGCGCGTCCGGTGACCTCGCCCCGCTGGCACACTGCGCGCTGGTGCTGCTCGGTGAGGGCTGGGTACGGGCCGAGGACGGCAGCCGCCGCGACGCCGGTCCGGCGCTGCGCGCCGCCGGGCTGACCCCGGTCGAGCTGGCCAGCAAGGAAGGGCTGGCGCTGATCAACGGCACCGACGGGATGCTCGGCATGCTGCTGCTGGCCATCGCCGACGCCCGGCACCTGTACACGATGGCCGACATCACCGCCGCGCTGGCGGTGGAGGCGATGCTCGGCTCGTACCGGCCGTTCCTGCCCGAACTGCACGCGATCCGGCCGCACCCCGGCCAGGCCGCCTCGGCGGACAACATCCACCGGCTGCTGACCCGCTCGCAGATCATGGACTCGCACCGCGACGACCTGACCCACGCCGTACAGGACGCGTACTCGATGCGCTGCGCCCCGCAGGTGGCCGGCGCGGCGCGGGACACCCTGGAGTTCGCCGTACAGGTCGCGGACCGGGAACTGGTGTCCGTTGTGGACAATCCGGTGGTGCTGCCGGACGGCCGGGTCGAGTCGACCGGCAACTTCCACGGCGCACCGCTCGGCTTCGCCGCCGACTACCTGGCGATCGCCTCCGCGGAGGTCGGCTCGATCTCCGAGCGCCGGGTGGACCGGATGCTGGACGTCTGCCGGTCGCGGGACCTGCCGGCGTTCCTGTCCCCCGACCCGGGTGTCAACTCCGGGCTGATGATCGCGCAGTACACCGCGGCCGGGATCGTGGCGGAGAACCGGCGACTGGCCGTACCGGCGTCCACCGACTCCATCCCGACCTCGGGTATGCAGGAGGACCACGTCTCGATGGGCTGGTCGGCCGGGCGCAAGCTGCGTACGGTGCTGACCAACCTTTCCCACCTACTGTGCGTGGAACTGCTGGCCGCCACCCGTGGCCTGCAACTGCGCGCGCCGCTGACCCCGAGTCCGGCCGGCGCGGTCGCGGTACGGCGGGTCGCCGAGTTCGCCGGCGAGCCGGGGCCGGACAGCTACCTGGCGCCGATCCTGGAGCAGGCGCGGGAACTGGTCGTCGGTCCGGAACTGCGCGCCGAGATCGAAGCCGTGGTCGGCCCGCTGCGCTGACTGTCCACTGTGGATGACCCCGCCCGCCGGCCGATGGCCGCGTGCCGACGGGCGGGGTCCAGGTGGTGGCGGGCGGCGCCAGGGTCGCCAGGACCGCCACCGGATCAGGGCCGGCGGGGTACGTCGCCGAGCTTGTCGACCTCCTTGGTCAGCGCCTCCAGTACCGAACGCAGCTGCACCTCGGTCACCTCGGCGAACGTACGCAGGTAGGCGATCTTGTGCTCCAACGCGTGCCGGTCGGCGTCGGTGGCACCCTCGGACAGTTGCTCGGAGGCCCGGCTCGCCTCCTCCGCCGCCTGCTGCGCCTGCTCCTGGGCGTGCCGGAGCAGTTCCTCGTAGCGCTGCCGGGCCTGGCCGACCAGCCGACGCGCGTACTCCTCGGCCTGCGCGACGTGGCTGTCCGCGGCCTGCTGAGCCTTGCTCATCAGGTTGACCGCGTCGACGTCGACCCGGCTGCGGATGTTCTCCGCGTCCGGATCCTGGCCGTGCTCCCGGTAGTAGTTGACCAGCCGGGAGATCTCCGCGCGCAGCGCTGCCTTGTCCGCGTCGGCGGCCTGGATGTCGTCGGCCACCCGGGACAGGAACATCCGTACCTCGTCCTCGTGGAAACCCCGGCGTCCGAACGGGGGCCGGGAGAAGTTCGTGGTCCGGACCTTGTCCGCGCTCAGCGGCGGTCGTCTGGGCATCCCGTTGTCGGTGCTCACCGCACTCACCTGTCTCCGATCATGCCGGTGGCCGCCGGCTCCGCAGCCCCGGGAGTGAACTCGTCGTACCGGATGAGCTCGGCCGGCACGCCGGCCGACAGCAGGCGGGAGACCGTGTACTCGACCATCGCCGGCGAGCCGCACACCAGACAGTCACGGTCGTTCCACCGCCCGGCCTGTACCGCCACGTCACCGACCAGTCCCTTCGCGCCCCGGTAGAACGGGTCGTCGGAGACCACCGGGGTGTAGTGGAACCAGGGCCGGGCATCGGCCAGTTCGGACAGCAACTGGTCCTCGTACAGGTCCCAGCCGGTACGGACACCGTGGAACAGGTGTACCTGCCGACCTCGCCGGGCGGTACGCCACTCCCGGTCGATCTGCTCCAGCACCGAGCGCAGCGGCGCCAGTCCGGTGGCACCGGCCAGCAGCAGCAGGTCCTGCCCCTGCTCCGGCACCACCAGCCGGTCGCCGAGCGGCGCGCCGAGCCGCAGTGCGTCACCGACCGCGGCGGACTGCACCACCGTCGTACTGACCGTGCCCCCGTCCACCACCTTGACGTGCAGCTCCAGCGAACCGTCCGGCCGCGGCGCGTTGGCCGGGGTGTAGTACCGCCACTGCCGGGGCAGGCGGGCGAACTCGACCGCGGCGGACTGGCCGGGGCGGAAGTCGTACGGCTGGTCGGTACGGACCTGGAGCACCGCGATGTCCAGCCCGCGCCGCTCCACCGAGACAAGTTCACCGTTCCACCAGGCCGGGCTCGTCGCGGCGGACTCCTCCGCAGCGTCGGTCATCACCTTGGCGACCAACCCGTACGCCTCCGCCCATTGGGCCGCGAGCCCTTCGGTCCAGGCCGGGCCGAGGAAATGCGCGAGGGTGGCCAGCAGGGACGCACCGACCGCCGGGTAGTGCTCGGCGACGACCGCGAACCGGCGGTGGTCGCGGCCGAGCTGCTGGACGAAGGGCACCACGCTGTCGAGCTGGTCGACGTTGCTGACCACCCGGCCGAGTGCGGACACCAGCTTGTCCCGTTGTCCGGCCATCGACATCGGGAACATGTCCCGGATCTCCGGATGGGTCAGGAAGAGGTGTGAGTAGAAGAACAGCGGCACCTCGTCCCCGTGCCGGGCGAGGGCGGCCCAGCTGTCCTTCAGTGCCTGCGGGTCCATCCGACTAGATGGTTCCGACGTCGACGACGTCGGCCTCGGTGCCGCTGAGGACCTCACCGACCCGGCCGATGATCTCCTCCGGCACCCCGGCCTCCCGCAGCGCCACGACCAGGTGCACCACGACCCGACCGAAGTGGCCCTTGGTGATGCCCATGCCGCTGTGCGCCCGGGCGAGCTCCCGACCCTCGTACTCCGCCGGGCCGCCGAGTACCTGCGAGATCAGCATCGCCTGGTGGCGCTTGAGCCGGGCCATGTCGGTGCTGTCGAAGAAGGGAGCCAGTTCAGGGTCGGCCAGAACCAGCCCGTAGAAGCGCTCGACGACCTGTCTGACGGCGGGTCCTCCACCGATGCGGTCGTAGTCGGTCGTCTCGTCGGTCTTGTGGTCGTGCTGGGTCACTGCGGGCCTCCTACCGGTACACGGTCGCTGGCGTCGTCCCGCCCGTCACGGGACATATAGACGACGGTCGATGGAGTGTAGTGACCTGTCCGGATTGCGCGACAAGCGGGGTACGACCGGACGTCACAGCCTTCTCACCGAGGGACATACCTCCACCGCCGACGGCGGCGTCGACGCGGATTTGTCAGCATCTGAAAGAGGTCCGGGTCCGCCGCGAGTGTCCGGTCGGTGTCGGGCGGCCGACCGCGGGGCGCGCGTGTCGGGCGTCCGGCCGCCGGCAGCTCAGTCGCCGGGCAGCCCGGCCCGGTGCCGCAGCGCCGCGAGGTCCGTCAGCACGATGCACCGGCCCTCGGTGCGCAGCCAGCCGCGGTGCGCGAACGTACGGATCACCTGGTTGACACTCTGCCGGGAACCGCCGACCAGCTCGGCGACCCGGCTCTGGCTCAGGTTGACCGTGTCCTCGGCGTCGTCGATGTCCAGCAGTCGGACCAGCGTCTTGGCCACCCTGCCCGGTAGATCCAGGAAGATGTAGTCGGTCTTCTGCTCGGTCAGCCGTCGCACGGTCATCCCCAGCGCCCGGAAGACCTCGTCGAGCAGCCGGTGGTCGGTGTGCACCACGTCCAGGAACGCGGTCCGCGACAGCGCCAGCACCTCGGTCGGCAGTACCGCCTCCACCGACGCGGACCGGGGCGCGCCGTCCAGCAGCGCCACCTCACCGAGCACGCCCGGCGCCCGGACCAGGGTGAGTACGGCCTTGTCACCGGACGGGCCGGAACGGAACACGGCCACCGCGCCGGTACGGACCACCAGCAACGCATCGCCCGGGTCGCCCTCCCGGAACAGCACCTGCCCCTCGCGGAACGACCGGCGGACGGCCGTCGCGGCCAACTGCCGGCGGGTCGCCGGTTCGAGCGCGGCGAACAGGGCGATGCCCCGCAAGGGGTCGCCCGGTACCGCGCGCCAGTCCACCAACCGATCCGACCTCCCGCCCCGAGAGGGTGCATCGTTTCCAGGCTAGCTTGATCGGAAGATCACCGGAAATCCTCCGACATGACACGTACGAAACCGGCCCGGCCCGCCGCCACGTCCGAGCGGCCCGGACATGGCACGATGCACAGAGGGTGGTGATCACCCCGCGGTGCCGGCGGACCGGACAGGACAGGTTGAACGGCCCGGTGGCCGGGTACCGCACAGGTTCGACAGACACCCGACGCACGAGGGGGTGGGCCACACCGTGGCCGCCATGAGCAAGCTGGGCTGGAAGCTGACCGCGCTGGCGTTCACGCTGCCACTGGGATACGTGGCGCGCCGCGCCGTCGCCGCCGGGTGGCGCGCCGTACGGCACGACGAGCCGCCGATCACCGGCGACGAGCGCGACTCCGGCTGGGGCGAGACGCTGGCCTGGGCCGCGCTGTCCGGGGTGGCGCTGGCCGCCGCCGAACTGATCGCCTACCGTACCGCCGCCGCGACCTGGCGCTCCATCACCGGCGGTGAGCCCCCCGGCCGGGAACTGGGCGACGACGAGTACGACGACTGACCCGGGCGGCGCGAGCCGCACCGGGTGACCGGCGGTCGACGGCGGTACGGACATGGCCCCGGCGGGTCGTCCTGTCGGGTCGTTCCCGCCGGTCCTGTCGGGTCGTCCCGCCGGTCCCGGCGGGTCGTCCCGTCGGCCGGACCTGGCGGTACCCCCGGCGACGGCCGGCGTACCGGCCCGGAGAGGATGGGGACATGACCGACGTGCTGAATCGTTCGCTCGCCGACACCGACCCCGAGGTCTCGGCGGCCATCGACGCTGAACTGCACCGCCAGCAGTCGACCCTGGAAATGATCGCCTCGGAGAACTTCGCACCGGTGTCGGTGCTGTCGGCGCAGGGCTCCGTGCTGACCAACAAGTACGCCGAGGGCTATCCGGGCCGCCGCTACTACGGCGGGTGCGAACACGTCGACGTGATCGAACGGCTCGCCATCGAGCGGGTCAAGGGACTCTTCGACGCCGGGTACGCCAACGTGCAGCCGCACTCCGGCGCGCAGGCCAACGCCGCCGCCATGTTCGCCACCCTCACTCCCGGCGACACCATCCTCGGCCTGGACCTGGCACACGGCGGCCACCTCACGCACGGCATGAAGATCAATTTCTCCGGCAAGCTGTACAACGTGGTCGCCTACCACGTCGGCGAGTCCGACCACCGCGTCGACATGGCCGAGGTACGGGCCCTGGCCACCGAACACCGGCCGAAGATGATCGTCGCCGGCTGGTCGGCCTACCCCAGGCACCTCGACTTCGCGGAGTTCCGGGCCATCGCCGACGAGGTCGGCGCGCTGCTGCTGGTCGACATGGCGCACTTCGCCGGACTCGTCGCGGCCGGCCTGCACCCCAGCCCGGTGCCGTACGCCGACATCGTCACCACCACCACGCACAAGACGCTCGGCGGCCCGCGTGGCGGCGTCATCATGACCAACACGCCGGAGCTGGCCAAGAAGATCAACTCCGCGGTGTTCCCCGGTCAGCAGGGTGGACCACTGGAACACGTGATCGCCGCGAAGGCCGTGTCGTTCAAGGTCGCCGCGGGCGAGGAGTTCGCCGACCGGCAGCGCCGTACACTCTCCGGCGCCAAGCTGCTCGCCGAACGGCTGACCGGCGCGGACCTCGCCGCCGCCGGCGTACAGGTCCTGACCGGCGGCACCGACGTGCACCTCGTCCTGGTCGACCTGCGCAACTCCGAACTCGACGGCCGACAGGCCGAGGACCGGCTGCACGAGCTGGGTATCACGGTGAACCGCAACGCCGTCCCGTTCGACCCGCGCCCGCCGATGGTCACCTCCGGCCTGCGGATCGGTACCCCGGCGCTGGCCACCCGCGGCTTCGACACCGATGCCTTCACCGAGGTCGCCGACATCATCGCCGGCGCACTCACCCCCGGCTTCGACGACGCCCGCGCCACCCACCTGCGGGAACGCGCCACCGCCCTGGCCGGCAAGTACCCCCTCTACCCCACGCTGTAAGGGTCCGGCCGGCGGTGCCGGCCGTACCCATACTCACGCGCACCGGCGCCGGCACTCACCACACTCACCACACTCACCACTCACGCACTCACCGCACTCGAAGGCATTTTCCCCGAATATCCGTTATGGCGGACTCGACGCAACGGACATTCGGGGAAAATGACCCAACTGCGCATGACGCAGGTACATTTTCCCGAATTATCCGTATGACCTAAGGTACATTTCGCCCATTCGGGGAAAATGCCTTCCACGCCGGGGCGGGGTCATTTTGCGTCGGCGTAGCAGTCGACCGTGGCCAGATCGAGCGGGAAGTGGACCCGGGTGGCGCCGAACAGCAGCCGGGTCGCCTCCTGGGCGGCGGCCGACACCTCCGCGGTGACCCGGTCGGCCAGTTCGGCGTGGCAGTGCACGACCACCTCGTCGTGCTGGAAGAACACCAGTTCGGTGCCGTCGAGGCGGTGCAGCCGGTTACGCAGGTCGGCCAGCAGCAGCAGGGCCCATTCCGCAGCGGTGCCCTGGATGACGAAGTTGCGGGTGAAACGGCCCCGGGCCCGGGCCGAGGCAGCGCTCTGCGGTGGCTCGTCGCCGGTCGGTTCGCCGTCGATGACCCAGCCGGTGCCCGGTGGTGGGCAGGTACGGCCCAGCCGGGACCGGACCAGCCGGCCCTGTTCCCCTGCCCGGGCGGCGACCTCGACGTAGTCGACCGCCGCCGGGAAGCGCCGACGCAGCACGTGCAGCAGCGCGCCGCCCGTACCGGTCGTGCCCCCGTACATCGCCGACAGCAGCGCGATCTTCGCCTTCGCCCGGTCACCGTCGAACGCATCGGCGGCCAGCGCGGCGTACATGTCCCCGGGGCCGGCCGCCTCCGCCATCCGCCGGTCGCCGGACAGCGCGGCCAGGATCCTGGGCTCCAGCTGGCCGGCGTCGGCGACCACCAGCCGCCAGCCCGGATCGGCCACCACGGCACGCCGAACCTGCTTGGGGATCTGCAACGCCCCACCGCCCCGGGTCCCCCAGCGGCCGGTGACCACACAGCCGGCCACGTACTCGGGCCGGAACCGGCCGCCGGTCACCCAGTCGGACAGGAACTGCCAGCCGTTGGCGGCGTGCAGCCGGGCCAGTTCCTTGTACCGCAGCAGCGGCGTCACGGCCGGATGGGTCACCTGCCGCAGCACGTGTGCCCTGGTGGAGGTGACCGGTACGCCGGCCCGGGCGAACGCGCGGACCAGGTCGGCCGGCGAGTCGGGGTTGACCTGCCGACCGAACGCCGCGGCGATCTGTGCGGCCAGGTCGGCCAGTACGGGCGGCCGACCGCCACCCACAGGTCGCGCCCCGAGCGCCTCGGTGAGCAACCTGTCGTGCACGTCGACGCGCCACGGCAGGCCGACCGCGCCGAGTTCGACGGCGGCCAGCGCGCCGGCCGACTCGGCCGCGACCAGCAGCCGGAACCGGTCCGGCTCGGCCACCTCGGCGATCCGGGCCTGCTGGTCGGCGTGTACCCGGGCCACCGCGTCGACCGGCGACGACGCCCCGGGCAGCGGGTCGTGCGGTCCGAACGAGGCCGGGTCGAACAGTGCCGGCTGGGTGGGCCGGCCGGGCTGCACCGCGGCGGCCAGCGGCGTGTCCGCCGGTACCGGAAGACCGCGCAGCCGGGCCCAGGCGGCGGCCAGCGACCGCGGCTCACCGTACCGGCCGGCGTGGCCGAGCAGCAGCGTCTCGGTCAGCGCCAGGTCGTGGCAGCGCGCCACCCGGGTGCCGGCGCGATATGTCGCCGGATAGCCGGTGGCCGTGTCCGCCCACACCCAGCGGGGGCCGGACGGTTCGCGGGCGGCGATCTCCGCGGCAAGTGACGGTACGCAGCGGGCCGGGCCGGCCGGTCCGCCGGCAGCGTCCAACTCGACCAGCTCACCCGCGCCGGCCCGCTCCTCGTGTACCGCCCACCGCACGAGACGATCCTGCCCGGCACCTGTGACATCCGCAGCACCGGTCGACGGATCGGCGACCCACGCAGAACGCCGCCCTCCCCGGGTGGGCGGGGAGAGCGGCGTCCCGGCGGGTGCCTCGGGTAAGGCTCTAGTTGGGTGCTTTCGCCAGTGTGGCGGTGGTGGTCTTCTGCGCACCGTTGCGGGTGTAGGTCACCAGGACCTTGTCACCCGGCTTGTGCTGGCTGATCGCCGAGACCAGCGACTCCGAGTCGGTCACCCGCATCGCGTCCACCTTGGTGACCACATCGCCCTTGATCAGTCCGGCCCTGGCGGCCGGGCCACCCTTGGTCACGGCGGCCACCAGCGCACCCTGCGGGGTACCGCTGCTGCCGGCGCCGCTGCTCAGCGCGTCGCCGACCTTGACACCGAACAGGGCGTGCTCGACCTTCTTGCCCTTGATCAGCTGGTCCGCGCTGGACTTCGCGGTACTGATCGGGATCGCGAACCCGATGCCGATGTTGCCGCCCTGGCCACTGCTGTTGTCGGCCGCCCGGATCGCGCTGTTGATGCCGATCACCTGGCCGGACATGTTGAGCAGTGGGCCGCCGGAGTTACCCGGGTTGATCGCCGCATCGGTCTGGATGGCGTTCGGGATCGTGATCGACTGGCCGCCGCCCTGCTGCTGCTGTTCCTGCTGCTGTCCCTGGCCGAACGGGAACGGGTTCTGCTGCTGCGGTTGCTGCTGTTGTTCCCCGGCGACGGTGTAGCTGCGGTTCATCGCGGACACGATGCCCTGGGTGACCGAACCTTCCAGGCCCAGCGGGCTGCCGATCGCGACTACCCCGTCACCGACCCGCAGTTTGCTGCTGTCGCCCAACGTGGCCGGCTTCAGGTCGGACCGGCCGCTCGCCTTGACCACGGCAAGATCACCGGACGGGTCGGTACCGACGACCTTGGCGGAGGTCTGCCTACCGTCGGAGAAGGCGACGGTGATCGAGCCACTGCCGTCGGCCACCGAGGAGACCACGTGGTTGTTGGTCAGGATCATCCCGTCGGAGCGGATGATCACCCCGGAACCCTCGTCACCGGACTGGCTGCCGTCCGGCTGCACCTTCAACGACACGACGCTCGGCTGTACCTGGGAGATCATCGTGGCCAGCGAACCGCCCTTGCTCGACACCGGGTCGGACACCACGGTGCTCTCGACCGGGGAGTTGCCTTCCAGCGCGTGTACGGTGACGCCGCCGACGAGACCGCCGCCCAGCACCAGGATCACCGCCGCCGCACCGACCGCGAGCCATCGCCGGCCCCGGCCGCGCTGACCGGGTTGCTGCGGGCCGTACGGGTCAGGCTGCTGCGGGCCGTACGGGCCGGGCTGCGGCCAGGCAGCGCCGGCGGGTCCCGGCGGGGGTGTGCCCCCGGGCGGGCCGTACCCGGGCGCCTGCTGGTATCCGGAGCCCGGGAGCTGCTGGGTCGCGTGGCTGGCCGTTGCGGCATAGTGCTCGGCCTGGCCGGCGGGCGCCGCCGCGGACCAGGCCGCCTGGTCCGGAGTGGACGGAGCAGTGGCATGGGCGTCCGAAGTGGACGGTCCAGCGCCGAACGGCGCGGCGGCCGGCATCTCGGCCTCATCGTGCCCGGCCCGGGCGGCGGCCTCGTCCGGTGCGGTCGGCGCGTTGGACTCAGGTCGGGTGAGCGGTGCGGCGCTCTCGGGCGCTGCGGCCGCATCGGCGCTCGACGCGTCGGCGGCGGGTCCCGGATCGGCGGCGGACGACGGACCGGCCGAGGAGGGCGGTGCGGTCGTCGTCCCGTCTGCCCCCGCGCCGGTGATGTGGTCGGCGGCTTGCTGATCGGACGTTCCCGGCCGGGCGTCCAGCTGGCGCGTCGGGTCTTCCTCGCCCGGACCCGAATCCCGGTCCGGGTGGATGTTCTCGCGATCCTCGTCCTTCATGACACCAATCCTGACGCCGCTCTCTGCGGTCGGCCTGGAGTGTCGCTGGGAATAGTCTGGGAGCAGCGGACATCAGCTGGGAACGCACATAGACAGTGACCTCATGATCACCGAAATACCGTCGCGGGAACGGCATCCACACCCGGTACCCGACCCGCAACGGTCAGGTACCGGGCATGCTGCCATCAGTGTTCCCGCTGTCCCCGCTCGAAATAGTCCACCAGGGCCGGATCCAGAGCTGGTACGTCGTACGGCATGCCGTTGTCGCGCAACGAACGGGTCGCCTGCACCCCCGCCGCGACACTCATCCGCGCCGCCACCGGCGAGGTGTCCGTCACGCCGCCGTCCCGTACGAAACGGCAGAACTCCGCGACGATCTGCGGATCGGCACCCCCGTGCGTGCCCGCGACGTCCGGCACCCGGTATGTGACATCAGCGGACTCCCGGTAACCGGAACGTTGCGCGTTCCATACCTTGACCAGGTCGCCCGGCCCGTCGCCGAAGTTCTCCAACCGCCCGGCGTCACCGATCACCGTGTAGTTGCGCCAGTAGTCCGGGGTGAAGTGGCACTGCTGGTACGAGGCGAGCACACCGTTGTCCAGCCGCATGGTGACCAGCGAGACGTCCTCCACGTCCACCACGTCGTTGAGATCGCGCTGGGAGCGCGGCGGCCAGTTGGTGGCCGGGGCGTACCAGTCGTCGGTCTTCGGCGCACCCGGCGCGCGGCGCGGCAGGTCCCCGTACACCATCAGGTCACCGAGCGCGGAGACCCGTTGGGCGTAGCCGCCGGCGATCCAGTGCAGTACGTCCAGGTCGTGCGCGGCCTTCTGGAGCAGCAGTCCGGTGGTGTTGCGCCGGTCGGCATGCCAGTCCTTGAAGTAGAAGTCGCCGCCGTGCCCGACGAAATGGCGTACCCAGACCGTCTGCGGCGTACCGATCTCACCACGTGCCACGATGTCGCGCATCAGCCGCACCACACCCATGTGCCGCATGTTGTGCCCGACGTACAGTTTCGTACCGGTCTGCCGGGCGGCGGCGAGCAGCGCGTCGCAGTCCTCGATCGTGATCGCCAGCGGCTTCTCCACGTACACCGGCTTTCCGGCACGCAGTACGTCCAGCGCGATGTCGGCGTGCGTGTGGTCCGGCGTGTTCACGATGATCGCGTCCACGTCCGGCGAATCGAGCAGTTCCCGGTAGTCGGCGGTGACCAGCTTCGCGTCGAAGGTGGCCGCCTCCCGGGCCCGGATCTGCTCGTCCAGGTCGCACACGGCGACCACGCGGGAACCCGCGCCGGGCCGGTGCCCGGCCACCGCAAGGCTGCGCCGCAGCCCGAATCCGATGACCCCGAGCCGTACGTCTTCCACGTCCACGCCCTCCCCGTCTGCCCCGCCCGGCCGGCCCACCAGGTCACCTGTCCTGTCGCGATAGTGCCCGCTCGGCCGCCGTACCGCCAGGGTCGTCCCAACATCCCGGAGATCCGGACCGGCCGGGCAGCCAAACTATCCATTGTGGACAGGCCTACCATCCGACGATGTCAGCGGCGGGTGTCGCTGTGCGCGTCCAGTTCACCGAGGTCGATGAGGGACTCCTCGGGCAGAGGGACGTACTGCGCCCCGGTCGGCGGTGGGGACGGCACGGCGTCGTCCGCGTCGGGAGCCAGCGGCAGCCGGACCCGGAAGGTCGCGCCCTCACCCGGTTCGGTGTCCACCTCCACCGTGCCGTGATGCGCGGTGACCAGGGAGGCCACGATCGCCAGCCCCAGACCCGTACCGCCGGCCTCCCGGGACCGGGCCTTGTCCACCCGGTAGAAGCGCTCGAACACCCGGTCGCGTTGCTCGGCGGTCAGCCCCGGCCCCCGGTCCGCGACCTCGACCACGGCGCAACCCTGCTCGGTACGGACCCGGATCTCCACGGGCGTACCGGCCGGCGTGTGCGCCATCGCGTTGTCGACCAGGTTGCGCACCACCTGCCGCAGCCGGGGCTCGTCCCCGAGCACCACCGGCGGCCCGGAATCCGACGAGCTCGCGCCGATCTGCAGGCCGATGTCCCGCTCCGGGTCCACCGCACGGGCGGCCTGTACCGCGTCGGCCGCGATCGCCAGCAGATCCACCGGTTCGTGCGCCACCGGTCGCTGCTGGTCCAGCCGGGCCAGCATGAGCAGGTCCTCCACCAACAGCCCCATCCGGGACGCCTCGGCCTCGATGCGACCCATCAGCCGGTTCGCCTCCGCCGGGCCGGCGTCGGCACGCTGCCGGTACAACTCGGCGAACCCACGGATGGTGGTCAGCGGGGTGCGCAGCTCGTGGCTGGCGTCGGCGATGAACCGGCGCATCTTGCCCTCGGAGCGGTGTGCCGCGTCGGCCGACTGCCGGGCGGCGTCGGCGGCGCGCCGGGCCGCGTCGGCGGAACGTCGCGCCGCGTACTCCGACCCGGCCTGCGCGGCGAAGGCCGCCTCGATCTGGCCGAGCATCGCGTTGAGCGCCCGCCCCAACCGGCCCAGTTCGGTGCGGGGATCCCGCTCCGGCACACGCAGCCCCAGGTTGCCGTTGGCGATGGCGCCCGCGGTGCGTTCGATGTCGCGCAACGGCCGCAGGCTGAAGGTGACCACGGCGGCGCCCACCACGGCCATCAGGATCAGCACCGCGATACCCACCCCGAGTTCGATCCGGATCAGCCGGTTGATCGAACCGTCCACCGAGTTCATCGAGCCCGAAATGACCAGGTACTGCTGGTTGCTGCCGAGCTTGATCGGGTCGACCTGCACCCGCCAGCGGGTGTTTCCGGTGTTGGACCCGGCGGTGAACACCTGCCGGCCGGCGCCGGTCAGCTTGGTGGTGCCGTGCGGGTACGTCGGCCAGACCTTCGGCTTCTTGTTGCCGTACGAGTCGATCCGCTGGCCCAACGAGCCGTCGGCGTTACGCACCTCGAACATGTACGCCACGTTCTCCAGATGCACGGCGCTGCTGGTGCTGACCGGGATGAGACCGGGCAGGTAGATGTTGATGTCGCCGGAACCGGGCTGCGCGGACTGCTGGCTGATCTGCTCGCGCGCCTGCCGGTCCAGCGTGGCGAGCTGGTCGTCGACCCGGGTGGTGAGGTAGCCGCGCATGAACATCACGCTCGCGGCGCCGATCAACAGCAGCGCCACCAGCACCAGCACCAGCGTGGCCGCCACCATCCGGGTGGCCAGCGGCAGCCGACCGGCGAGGACACCGAGCGCACGGGGTCGGCGTACGAAACGGCCCCCCGGTAGCGGCGGGCCAGCCTGGTCGGCAGCGGTCACGGTCAGCTCATCCCTGGGATCGGTACGGCTCGGCGGATCAGCTCGGCATCCGGAGTACGTAGCCGACCCCACGCAGGGTGTGGATCAGCCGCGGTTCGGCGGTGTCCACCTTGCGTCGCAGGTACGACACGTACGACTCGACGATGGAATCATCACCCCGGAAGTCGTAGTTCCACACGTGGTCGAGGATCTGCGCCTTGGACAGCACCCGACCGGCGTTGGTCATGAAGTAGCGCAGCAGCTTGAACTCGGTCGGCGACAGCTTGATCAGCCGGCCACCCCGGTACACCTCGTGGGTCTCCTCGTCGAGTTCGATGTCGGCGAAGGTCAGGCGGGCCGGCGGTTCGAACTCCCCACCGGTACGGCGCAGCACCGCACGGATCCGGGCGATCACCTCTTCAAGACTGAACGGCTTGGTGACATAGTCGTCGCCGCCGAGGGTCAGGCCACGTACCTTGTCCTCGGTGCCGTCGCGCGCGGTCAGGAACACCACCGGGGTACGGTCGCCGCCGGAACGCATCCGCCGGGCCACCTCGAATCCATCCAGATCGGGCAGCATGACATCGAGCACCACCAGATCCGGTCGGCGCCGCTGGACGGCCGCGGTCGCCTCCTGACCCCGGGTCGCGGTGCTCACGTCGAAGCCGGCGTACCGGAGGCTGGCGGACAGCAGTTCCAAGATGTTCGGATCGTCCTCGACGACCAGCAGTCGGGCCTCGGCCGGCTGACCGGCACCACCCGTCCCGCTCCGGCCCTGCGACAGATCACTCGTTCCCGCGGATACACCTGTGGCCATGACTTCATGATGCCCACGGGCGCTGGGCCGGCACTGGCGAAAACCTGTGAGTTGGCTGGAAATGAGGAGGGTACGCGGGTGACCAGATGCGCTGGATGTGAGACGGTGGAGCCATGATGGGGAACCCTCATGGTCGCCAGACGTCCCATTTCAGACCATCAAGCGCTTTCGACCCAGCCGGCGCTTTCAGCCCACTCATGCCACCCAGCGTCCAGCGCGCCACGCAACCCACGGGCCCGGTGAAGGCTACCTGGTGAACACGGACGGCGACGTAATGACAGAACTGACCATACCTTCCCGATACTGCGGCCCTCCGGACAGCGCCAACGGCGGCTACGTGGCCGGAAACCTGGCCCGCTACCGACCCGGACCCAGCGGCACGGTGGTGACGCTGCACAGCCCACCACCGCTCGACCGGGCCCTGCAGATCGACCTCGACTCCTCCCAGACCGGCGACGCGCACCTGTACGACGGCAGCCACCTGGTCGCCAGCGCCCGGCAGGCCGAACCGTTCGACGCCCTGGTCCCACCGGTCGGCTTCGAGGTCGCCGAACTCGCCTCCGCCGGCTACCCCGGCTTCAGTACCCACCCGTTCCCGACCTGCTTCGTCTGCGGCCCGCAGCGCGACAAAGGTGACGGCCTCCGGCTGTTCCCCGGCCGCCTGGACGACGGGACCAGCCGGACCGCCTGCCCGTGGGTACCGGACGAGTCCGCCACCCAGGGCACCGGCCAGGTTCCGGAGGAGATCGTCTGGGCCGCACTGGACTGCCCCGGCGGCTGGACCGCCGAGATCGAACGGGACGCCCGGGTGCTCGGCCGCATCGCCGGGCGCATCCGTGACGTACCGAAACCCGGCGAACGCTACGTGATCATGGGCCGCCGACTCGGCTCCGACGGACGAAAGACGTACGTCGCGACCACCATCTACGGCCCCGACGGGGCGATCATCGGTCAGGCCCTGGCCACCTGGCTGACCATCTAGCATCAGCGCCGGCCACCAGCACACTCTGCACGAACGGCCCCCGACCTGCGCACTCACCATGCCGGGGGCCGTTCCACGCACCGTCTCCCCCCTCCCGCCGCTTGGCATCTCCCGACACACCTCCGCACTGCTTGGCTTCCTCCCCGCGGCCTCGCACCCCTTGACATCCCCGCGCGACCTCGCACCCCTTGACATCCCCGCGCGACCTCGCACCCCTTGACATCCCCGCGCGACCTCGCACCGCTTGGCATTTTCCCCGAAGATATGGTTATGCCCGAATTTTGAATTGGGGCGTTCCGGGAAAATGCACCTCCAGCTGCTCCCGGGGCGCCATTTTCCCGTAATGCACCACTCGACCCAGGTACTTCCGGCATTCGATAAAGCGACATTCAGGAAAAATGGACCGCAACGAGCGTTGGGGCTAGCCAAGATCCGCAGTGTTGGACTGAGTACCCCTCGAATCGAGACAGTCGCGGCAGCAGATGGGAGCTGGTGGCCCAATACCGCGGATCTTGAGCGCGGCTCGGTCCCCATCAGCGCCGTTCAGCGTGCGGAGGTGCCGTTCGACCCGTGCGACGTGCGGTGCGCGACGTGTGGCGGGCGGCGGGCGGCGTGCGGCTGCGGCGGGCGGCGGGCGACGTGTGGCAGAAGATCAACTCAGTACGGCCAGAGCGGTGGAAGCGGCCAGAGCGGGTGGAAGCGGTGGAAGCGACCGGAGCGGCCGGAGCGCGGAAGGCGGGAGCGGCGGGAGCGGCGGGAGCGGCGGGAGCGTCAGCCGCTGGACGGGAGCATGTCCTCCTGGTGCCGAGGACGACCGCTCCCCGAGCAGGGCGGGCACCCGCCCTCGGAGCCTGGCCGACACCCACCCCCGGCCTGTAATCCTTACCTCTGTCTTGAACCGGATTCGGTTTTTGCCTCCGATCTGTGGTATTCACAGCGATCGTGACGACCGGAACGGCGGACACGACCGTCAGAGGACAGGGCGATGCTCGGGATGCGCGTGACCGGGCCGATCAGCTGCTCGCGGCAGGGCGCCCCGACGAGGCCGCGGCGATCCTGCGGATCCTGACCCAGGAACACCCCGAGGACCCTTGGGCCTGGCAACGGCTGGCCGCCGCGCTGCTCTCCGTCAACGGTGGCGACGCGTTCGACAGGCAGGCCCGGGACGCCGCCGAGCGGGGCGTCACCCTCGATCCGTCCAGCGCCATCGGGTACCGGATGCTCAGTGAGGCGGCGCTGCGGCTGGGGGACGAGGACGCCGCACTCGCCACCATGCGGGCCGCCGTACAGGCCGCACCGGACAGCTGGGTCGCCCACCTGGACCTGGCCGCCGCCCTGGTGAAACAACCCGGTGGTGGACGTGAGGCGTGGCGGATCGCCCGCCGTGCCTCGAAACTGGCCCCGGACCGACCCGAGCCCCACCTGATGCTCGGTGACCTTGCCCTGCGGGCCGGTGACGTCGGGTACGCCGCCGCCGGATATTCCGACGCACTGGACCGCGACCCGGGCAACGAGTTGGCCACCCGCAAGCTCGCCGAGCTGCACGGGCAGCTCGACGACACCCCACCGGACACCAGTCCCCGTACCGGCGCCGACCACCAGTCCACCCGGCTGATCGGCAACGGGCTTGCCTCGCTGTCCGCGCTGACCGCCCTGGTCACCGGCATGCTCCTGGTGCTTGCGCCGGATTCGCCGACCGGGTGGTTCTCCGGTACCGGTCTGGTCGCCTCCGGCGGCCTGCTGCTGGTCGCCCTGGCCCTGATCACCGGTAGCCGCAAACTGGTCGACCACCTGCCCAACGGTGCCCGGTACCGGTCGGGGCTGCTGGTCAGCGCGCTGGGTCTGGGCGCCGCGATCATCGCCCTGGAACTCGGTTGCCTGGTCACCGTCGACGCGTTGCGGGTGGCGCTGTGTCTGGCCCTGGCCGGTTACGCGGCCGGGCATCTGACCGCCCGGTTCGCCGACCGGGCGGGCAGTCCGATCGCCGACGACCGGCAGGCCGAGCGGATGCGCTCCGGCGCGTTCTTCGGCCTGGCGCTGGGTAACCTGCTGCATGCCGTCGGGTACATCGTGCTGGCGCTGCTGAGCGCGGTACTGCCGACGGGCGCGTTCCAGTTGCTCGCCGTGCTGGTGGTGGTCGCGCTGATCTTCGTCACCGGGGTACAGGACGCCGCACTGGCCGGGCTCAGTGCGGTGCACCGCCGCAGGTTCGGCTGGGCGCCGCGCTCCGTACTGGTCACCGTCGCCGTGTCCGCCGTGGTCGACCTGATCGGCGCCTCTGGTGCGCTGGCCGCCCTGTTCGTCCCGGTACCCGCCCTCGTCCTGCTCGTCGCCACGTTCCTGTGCTTCCTGCTGGCGACCGGGTCCGCGCTGGCCGCCGCCAACCTGCGGTCCTGACACCGGCGGCGGAACGACCGGACCGCCGCCGGAGAGACGGCGCAACGCCGCGCATACCTGGTCGACAGGCGGCGGAACGATCGGACCCGCTGGACGGGCGGCGGAACGCCGCACCTGCGTGATAGGCAGTACGGCATGACGGATGTTGTGGTAATCGGTGCTGGGCACAACGGACTGGTGGCCGCGATCCTGCTGGCGAGGGCCGGCCTGAAGGTCGAGGTGCTGGAACGGGCCGACGTGGTGGGCGGTGCCTGTCGCACCGAGACACCGTTCGGCGAGGCCCCCGACCTGCAGGTCTCCACCGCCGCGTACCTGCTGGGTCTGATGCCGCCGGAGCTGATCACCAAGCTCGGCGTGGACCTGCCGCTGGTACGGCGCGACCCGCACTACTTCCTGCCCACCCTGGACGGCCGCTACCTGCTGCTCGGCGGCGACGAGCAGGAGTCGCTCCGGCAGTTCGCGGAGTTCTTCACCGAGGCCGATGCGCGCGCCGACCAGGCGCTGCGTACCGAACTCGCGGCGATGGCCGCCGACCTGGCGCCGGCCTGGCTGGCCGAGCCGCTGCCGGTCGAGCAGACCGCCGAGCGCTACATCCGGCCCGAGCTGCGGGAACGGTTCGTCGACCTGGTCCGCGGCTCGGCGATGGACTACCTGTCCTCGTTCGGTTTCGCCAGCGAACTGGTCACCGCGATGTACGCGGTGACCGACGGCACCCCGGGGCTGAGCGGCTCGCCGTGGTCGGCGGGCAGTGGACACAACCTGCTGGTACACAACATGTGCCGGCTGCCCGGGGCGGACGGCACCTGGATGGTGGTGCGCGGCGGGATGGGCACCGTGACCCGCACCCTGGCCAAGGCCGCCACCGATGCCGGCGCGACCATCCGTACCGGGGTGAGCGTCGAGTCGATCACCACCACCGGCGGCACCGTCACCGGGGTGGTCTGCGCCGACGGCAGCGAACATGCCGCGAGCACGGTGCTGGTGTCCACCGACCCGTACCGGCTGCCCGGTCTGCTCGGCGACGCCTGCCCGGCACCGCTGAGCGAACGGATCGACGGCTTCGCCCAACGCTCCGCCGGACAGACGATGAAGGTCAACCTGGCGCTGTCGGACCTGCCCCGGTTCGCCGCACTGCCCGAGCAGCGGGGCCAGCACGGTACGACCGTGCACCTGCTGCCGCAGCCGGCTGCGGACGGCAGCGTACTGAGCGCGATCCGTGCGGCGTTCGACGGCGCGGACGCCGGACGAACCGACCTGCTGCCACCGATCGAGTGGTACCTGCACTCCACCCTGGACCCGTCGCTGTCCGACGCGGAGGGCCGGCATTCCAGCGCACTGTTCGTCCAGGGTGTGCCGCACGAGCCGGACGGTTCGACCTGGGCGGCGGAGAAGGACGCGTACGTCAAGCGGCTGCTGGCCTTCATCGAGCAGTTCGTGCCCGGACTCGGCAGCCTGGTGGTGGACACGTACGCGCTGTCCCCGGCGGACATCGAGGCCCGGTTCGGCATCACCGGCGGCAACATCTTCCACGTCAGCAACGTGGTCAGCTTCACCGACCGGATGCCGTACCGGACCGGGGTGGACGGGGTGTACGCCGGTGCCGCCGGCTGCTTCCCCGCCGGCAGCGTGATCGGCTGCGCCGGACACAACGCCGCCGAGGCCATCCTCGCCGACCTCGGCCGGTCCACCAGCTCCTGAGCCGTCGGCGGACCGGCCCGGGCCGGTCCGCCGTCCGGTCGTCCCGGCGTACGCCTCCCGGCTCGCGCACGCCGTACCGCACTGCCCCGGCCGGGCTGCTGACCGTAGCGGACTGGGTCGCGCTGGCCCGGGCACTGGCCGCGGACCCGGACCGCCGGAACCGGTGAACCGGAACCGGCGAACAAGGCACGGCTTCCCGCCACGCGGCCTAGGGTCGCGGCAGAGGACATCGACGCGCAGGCGGAGGTACCCGTGACCCGCACGTACCGCCGGACCCGGACAGACCATCGGACCGGACCGCTCGACGACACCGAACTGCGCCTGCTGGACGGCTACTGGCGCGCCGCGAACTATCTCGCCGTCGGACAGATCTACCTGATGGACAACCCGCTGCTGCGTGAGCCGCTGGCTGCCGCGCACGTCAAACCGCGGCTGCTCGGGCACTGGGGCACCACCCCGGGCCTGAACTTCTGCTACACCCACCTCAACCGGATCATCACCGGCCGGAACCGGCCGATGATCTTCCTGGCCGGTCCCGGGCACGGCGGTCCGGCCGTACTGGCCCAGGCGTACCTGGAGGGCACCTACTCCGAGCTGGTCACCCGGGTCGGTCGCGACGAGGCCGGGCTGCGGGAACTGTTCCGGCAGTTCTCCTTCCCCGGCGGGGTACCCAGCCACGCCGCGCCGGAGGTGCCGGGCTCGATACACGAGGGCGGCGAACTGGGCTACGTACTGTCGCACGCCTACGGCGCCGCGTTCGACAATCCGGACCTGGTCTGCGTCGCCGTGGTCGGCGACGGTGAGGCGGAGACCGGCCCGCTGGCCACCGGCTGGCACGGCAACAAGTTCCTCAACCCGGCGACCGACGGGGCCGTGCTGCCGATCCTGCACCTCAACGGGTACAAGATCGCCAACCCGGCGATCCTGGCCCGGATCCCCGACGAGGAACTGACCGCCCTGCTCACCGGGTACGGCTACCACCCGTACCTGGTGGCCGGGGACGAGCCGGAGACCATGCACCAGCTGATGGCCGCGACCCTGGACGCGGTGTTCGACGAGATCGACACCATCCAGCGCGACGCCCGGCACGGTGCGGGCAGCGAACGCGTGCCGTGGCCGATGATCGTCCTGCGTACGCCGAAGGGCTGGACCGGGCCCCGGGAGGTGGACGGCCGGCAGGTCGAGGGCACCTACCGGGCCCACCAGGTACCGATCCCGGACTGCCGGGGCAACGACTCGCACCGCGCGCAGTTGCAGGACTGGCTGTACTCGTACCGTCCGGTGGAACTGTTCGACGACGCCGGGGCGCTGCGGCCGGAACTGGCGGCGCTGGCACCCCAGGGCGAGCTACGGATGAGTGCCAGCCCGCACACCACCGGCGAGCTACGGCGCACGCTGACCCTCCCCGACTTCCGTACCTACGCGGTGCCGGTGTCCCGGCCCGGGACCACGTCCGCCGAGGCGACCGCCGTACTGGGGGGCTGGCTGCGCGACGTGATCGCCGCCAACCGGGACGACTTCCGGCTGTTCGGCCCGGACGAGACGGCGTCCAACCGGCTGCAGAAGGTGTACGAGGTCACCGACAAGGCGTGGAACGCCGAGCTGTACCCGACCGACGACACGCTGGCGCCCGACGGCCGGGTGATCGAGGTGCTGTCCGAACACCAGTGCCAGGGATTCCTGGAGGGCTATCTGCTGACCGGCCGGCACGGGCTGTTCAACTGCTACGAGGCGTTCATCCACATCGTCGACTCGATGCTCAACCAGCACGCCAAGTGGCTGAAGGTCAGCCGGGAGATCCCGTGGCGTCGGCCCCTCGCCTCGCTCAACTACCTGCTGTCCAGTCATGTGTGGCGGCAGGACCACAACGGTTTCTCGCACCAGGACCCCGGCTTCATCGACCACGTGGTCAACAAGAAGGCCGAGATCATCCGGGTGTACCTGCCACCGGACGCCAACACCCTGCTCTGCACCATGGACCACTGCCTGGCCAGCACCAACTACGTCAACGTGGTGGTGGCCGGCAAGCAGCCGGCGTTGCAGTACCTGACGATGGACGAGGCGCTCACGCACTGCGCCCGGGGCCTGGGCATCTGGGAGTGGGCGTCCAACGACGACGACGGCGAGCCGGATGCGGTACTGGCCTGCGCCGGTGACGTACCGACCCTGGAGACGCTCGCCGCGGTGGACCTGCTGCGTACCCACCTGCCGCAGCTGAAGGTACGGCTGGTCAACGTGGTGGACCTGATGCGTCTGCAGGACCGGCGGGAACATCCGCACGGCCTGGACGACGCGCAGTTCGACGCGCTGTTCACCCCGGACCGGCCGGTCATCTTCGCCTACCACGGCTATCCGTGGCTGATCCACCGGCTGACCTACCGGCGCACCAACCACCACAACATCCATGTCCGCGGGTACATCGAGGAGGGCACCACGACAACCCCGTTCGACATGGTGATGCTCAACAACCTGGACCGCTTCCACCTGGTCGTCGACGTGATCGACCGGGTGCCGGGGCTGGGTTCGCGGGCCGCGGCGCTGCGCCAGCGGATGGTGGACACCCGGCAGCGGGCACGCGCGTACACCCGCGAGCACGGGCTGGACGATCCCCAGGTACGGAACTGGTCCTGGCCGTACTGAGCGCGGAGGTGCGGCGGGATGCGGGTACTGGTGGTCAATGCCGGGTCCTCCAGCGTGAAGCTGCGACTGGTCGACCCGGACGGCACGGTGCGGCACGCCCGGGACCTGACCGCCGACGCGGACACGTTCCCGGCCGACGAGCTGCGTCGGGCGCTGGACGAGCTGGACGGGGCGGACGCGGTGGGGCACCGGGTGGTGCACGGCGGCCGGGAGTTCCGCGGCCCGGTACGTCTCGACGAGGAGGTCCAGCAGAAGATCTCCGACCTGCGGGAACTGGCACCGCTGCACCAGGCCGCCGGACTGGCCGGCATCCGTACGGTGTCCGACGCCCGGCCCGACCTGCCGGCCGTGGCCTGCTTCGACACCGCGTTCCACGCCGACCTGCCGGCCGCGGCGGCCACCTACCCGGTACCGCTGGAGTGGCGGGAACGCTACGGCCTGCGCCGGTACGGCTTCCACGGCCTGTCACACGCGTACGCGAACCGGCGTGCCGTCGAGCTGACCGGGCTGGACCCGGAGAACGCCCGGGTCGTCACCTGCCACCTGGGTTCCGGTGCGTCGCTGGCCGCGGTACGCGGTGGCCGGTCGATGGACACCACGATGGGTTTCACGCCGCTGGAGGGCATCGTGATGGGCACCCGGTCCGGCACCGTCGACCCGGGGCTGGTGCTGTGGTTGCAGAGCACCGCCGGGCTCAGCGCCGGGGAGGTTTCGCGCGGGCTGGAGGAGGGGTCCGGCCTGCTGGCCCTGGCCGGTACGGCCGACATGCGCGAGATACTGGCCCGCGACGCGGACGGTGACCGGATCGCGCACCGGGCGCTGGCGGTGTACCTGCATCGGCTGCGGGCCGGTATCGCGGCGATGGCCGCCGCGATGGGTGGCCTGGACGCGCTGGTGTTCACCGGCGGGGTCGGCGAACATGCCGCACCGGTACGCGCCGGCGCCGCCGCCGGCCTGGGGTTCCTGGGCGTGGCGGTGGACGTGGCACGCAACGCCGGCGCGGTGCCGGACGCCGAACTGAGCCGCGCCGACGCACCCGTACGGACCCTGCTGGTGGCGGCCCGCGAGGACGCAGAGATCGCCGCCCAGGTACGCAGCGTACTGACCCGCTGAGCTGGGCACGTCCCGTACTGCGTCGCTGGCACCCCCATGAAACACTCACGGTCACAGGACACAGCGCACACCTGTCACTTCTCGCTGGAGGCATCCGACCGCATGGCTGACGGCCAAATCGTCATCTCTGGCCTGACCAAACAGTTCCGCAAGGTCAGAGCCGTCGACAATCTCTCCTTCACGGTGGAGCCCGGGCGGGTCACCGGGTTCCTCGGACCCAACGGCGCCGGCAAGACGACCACGCTGCGCATGCTGCTCGGGCTGGTGGCACCGACCTCCGGGCACGCCACCATCGGCGGCCAGCGCTACCAGGACCTGGCCGAACCGCTGCGGGTGGTCGGCGCGGGCCTGGAGGCGTCGAGCTTCCACAAGGGCCGCACCGGACGTAACCACCTTCGGGTGCTCTGCGCCGCCGGCGGGCTGCCGGCCTCCCGCGCGGACGAGGCGCTGGACATGGTGGGCCTGACCCCGGCGGCGAAGCGCAAGGTCAAGGGCTACTCGCTCGGCATGAAGCAGCGGCTGGGCATCGCCGCCGGCATGCTCGGTGACCCGAAGGTGCTGATCTTCGACGAGCCGGCGAACGGTCTGGACCCCGAGGGCATCCGGTGGATGCGTGACCTGCTGTCCAACTTCGCCGACCAGGGCCGTACGGTGCTGGTTTCCAGCCACCTGCTGTCCGAGGTGCAGCTGTTCGCCGACGATGTGGTGATCATCGCCGCCGGCAAGCTGATCCGGCAGGGTCCGGTCGAGGAACTGACCAGCCTGGACGGCCAGCAGCAGGTCCGGGTACGCACCCCGGATCCGGAGAAGTTGTTCAGCCAGCTCGGTGTGGACCGCACCGCGGTACGTACCGACGAGGACGGCGCGTTGCTGGTGACCGGTGTGACTGCACCGCAGATCGGGCACGCCGCGCTGACCGCCGGCGTCGAGCTGCACGAGCTCGCGCCGCAGCGCGCCGATCTGGAACGGGTGTTCCTGCAGCTCACCAGCGGAAAGGCGGACATTCGTTGAACCGGGTCATCCGCAGCGAACTGCTCAAGGTACGCACCACCAACCTGTGGTGGCTGATGCTGATCGGCGTACTGATCTTCACCGCACTGTCCATCGCGGTGAACATGATCAGTGGGCACCTCCAGCTCAATCCGGTCACCCCGAAGGGCCACGTCAGCCCACCGGAGTCCACCGTCGCCAATGTCGCCTCGTCGCTGTACACCTCGGGCCAGTACTTCGGCACCCTGCTGGCGATGGTGTTCGGCATCCTCATCTTCACCAACGAGTTCTTCCACCAGACCGCGACGGCGACGTTCCTGGCCACGCCGAAACGGACCCTGGTCATCGGCGGGAAGCTGATCGTGGCGATCCTGGTCGGGCTGGGCATCGCGGTGTTCACCACGGTGCTGTCGCTACCGTCCGGGATCGCGTTCCTGTCCACCGAGGGCTTCTCGCTGCACCTGGGTGACGGCGACGTGCTGAAGACGATCGGACTCAACTGGCTGGCGTTCGCGATCTGGGCGGTGTTCGGGCTGGGTATCGGCGCGCTGCTACGCAGCCAGATCCTCGCGGTGATCATCGGTCTGGTGGCGATGCTGGTGGGCCAGACGGTGCTGCAGGTCGGTCTGGCCCTGCTCGCCCAGTATTTCCATGAGGGCTGGATCCTCAAGATCGCCTACTGGTTGCCCAGCGGCGCGTCCAGCATCATGACCTCGCCGCACGGTGCGAGCGGCTTCGCCTGGTGGGCGGGCGCGCTGATCCTGCTCGCCTACGGTGCGGTGGCCGCGGTCGTGGGCACGGTGATCGCGCAGCGACGCGACATCAGCTGACCGTTACAGTCGAAGTGTCGAGGCGACCCACCGTCATGGTTCCCGACGGTGGGTCGCATCACCTTTCGTAACGGGATGCTGACAATGGTCGTTTCTCATGGTGTGAAACGCGCCACCCGATCGGACATACCTCCCGGCCGGGTTGCTCCCGCCACACCCCTTGGTCGCGGTGGGCGCGTAGCCTGGAACGTCGGACGTCCAGCAGCGAATTTTCGTCGGAAGAGGCGATAACGGCCGTGTCGAGCCAGAACAACGGAGAAGCAAACCCCAGCGCGACGGGCGGGTCGGAGACCAGTCTGCTCGCCGGATTCGGTCCCAACGAGTGGATCGTCGAGGACATGTACCAGAAGTACCTCGCCGATCCCACCAGCGTCGATCCCGCATGGCACGACTTCTTTGCCGACTACAAGCCGGTGAACCAGGATCCGGCCAAGAGCCAGTCCGCGCCCACCGGACCGAACGGGACCGCACCGGCCGGCACCGCACCCGCCGGTAGCGCGACGGTCGGCACCACAGCGGCCGGCGCCGCCACGAAGCCCGACACCCGCCCACCGGACCGGGCGGAGCCACCGGCCGCCCCGTCGGCACCGAGCTCGAACGGGAAGGCACCCGCCGCGCCCCCGGCGACCCGGGAGCGGCCCGCCGCCGCCGACCGTAAGCCGGCCGCAGCGCAGCCCAGTGCCATTCCCGAGGACGCGACCAGCACACCGCTGCGGGGCATCGCCGCCAAGATCGTCAGCAACATGGACGCGTCGCTGACCATCCCGACCGCCACCAGCGTGCGCGCGGTCCCGGCCAAACTGCTGGCCGACAACCGGATCGTGATCAACAACCACCTGGCCCGCGGCCGGGGCGGCAAGGTCAGCTTCACCCACCTGATCGGCTTCGCGCTGATCCGGGCGCTCGCCGACTTCCCGGAGATGAACAGCTCGTACGCCGTCGTCGACGGCAAGCCGACACTGGTCTCGCCGGGTCATGTCAACATGGGCCTGGCCATCGACCTGGTCAAGCCGGACGGCAGCCGCACGCTGATCGTGCCGAGCATCAAGAACTGCGAGCAGCTGGACTTCCGGCAGTTCTGGACCGCGTACGAGGACCTGGTCCGCCGCGCCCGCAAGAACGAGCTCACCATGGCAGACCACCAGGGTGCGACGATCTCGCTGACCAACCCGGGCGGCATCGGCACGGTGCATTCCGTACCGCGACTGACCAACGGCCAGGGCACCATCATCGGCGTCGGGGCGATGGAATACCCGGCCGAGTTCTCCGGCATGTCCGACGAGGACCTGGCCAAGATGGCCATCAGCAAGATCATCACGCTGACCTCGACGTACGACCACCGGATCATCCAGGGCGCGGTCTCCGGCGAGTTCCTCAAGCGGGTACACGAACTCCTGCTCGGCTCGCACGGCTTCTACGACCAGGTGTTCACCGCGCTGCGGCTGCCCACCGAACCGGTCCGCTGGGTACGCGACACCGCGCGCACCGCCGAGGGCCAGATCGACAAGAACGCCCGGGTCATCGAACTGATCGAGGCATACCGGGTGCACGGCCACCTGATGGCCGACACCGATCCGCTGGAATACCGGATCCGCAAGAACGCCAACCTCGACATCCTGCAGCACGGCCTGACCCTGTGGGATCTGGACCGCAGCTTCCCGATCGGCGGTTTCGCCGGCAAGCAGAAGATGAAGCTGCGCGACATCCTCGGTGTGCTGCGCGACTCGTACTGCCGCCGGATCGGCGTGGAGTACATGCACATCCAGGACCCGGAGGAGCGGCGCTGGCTGCAGGACCGGGTCGAGGTCAAGCACAGCGCACCGCCGCCCACCGCGGAGCAGAAGCACATCCTGGGCCGGCTCAACGTGGCCGAGGCGTTCGAAACGTTCCTGGCCACCAAGTACGTGGGTCAGAAGCGGTTCAGCCTGGAGGGCGGCGAGACGCTGATCCCGTTGCTGGACGGGATCCTGCGCGATTCGGCCAACGCCAACCTCGACGAGGTCGTCATCGGCATGGCGCACCGCGGCCGGCTCAACGTGCTGGCCAACATCATCGGCAAGCCGTACGAGAAGATCTTCTCCGAGTTCGAGGGCAACGTCGACCCGAAGTCCGCGCAGGGCTCCGGTGACGTGAAATACCACCTCGGCATGGTCGGCAAGTTCACCACCCCGGACGGCGAGCACGCGACCACCGTCTCGGTCGCGGCGAACCCCAGCCACCTGGAGGCCGTCGACCCGGTCCTGGAGGGCATCGTCCGGGCCAAGCAGGACCGCATCGACCTCAAGCTCGAGGGCTACACGGTGCTGCCGGTGATGGTGCACGGTGACGCGGCGTTCGCCGGTCAGGGTGTGGTCGCCGAGACGCTCAACCTGTCGCAGCTGCGCGGCTACCGCACCGGCGGCACCATCCACGTGGTGGTCAACAACCAGGTCGGTTTCACCACCGCACCCGACTACTCACGGTCCAGCCTCTACTCCACCGACGTGGCGCGGATGATCCAGGCACCGATCTTCCACGTCAACGGCGACGACCCGGAGGCCTGCGTACGGGTCGCCCAGCTGGCCTTCGAGTACCGGCAGTCCTTCAACAAGGACGTCGTCATCGACATGGTCTGCTACCGGCGGCGCGGTCACAACGAGGGCGACGACCCGCAGATGACCCAGCCGTTGATGTACAAGATCATCGACACCAAGCGGTCGGTACGCAAGCTGTACACCGAGGAGCTGATCGGCCGCGGTGACATCTCGCTGGCCGAGGCCGAGGAGGCCCTGAAGGACTTCCACGACCAGCTCGACCGGGTGTTCCGGGCCACCAAGGAGGCCGCGAAGACCTCCAAGCAGCTGCCCCGCAAGCGTGACCCGGAACCCGAGCCGGAGGTGGCGACCGCCACCGACATCGACACGGTACGGCGGATCGGCGAGGCGCACACCCGACTGCCGGACGGTTTCGTACCGCATCCGCGGGTGGCGAAGCTGCTGGAGAAGCGCGCCAAGATGGCCGTCGAGGGTGGCATCGACTGGGCGATGGGCGAACTCATCGCGTTCGGCTCGCTGCTCACCCAGAACGTCTCGGTCCGGTTGTCCGGTCAGGACACCCGGCGGGGCACCTTCGTACAGCGGCATTCGGTACTGGTCGATTCGCAGACCGGCGCCGAATACACTCCACTGTCCAATCTGGACGACGAGCAGGCCCGCTTCTGGGTGTACGACTCACTGCTCAGCGAGTACGCCGCGATGGGCTTCGAATACGGCTATTCGGTGGAGAACCCCGACCTGCTGGTCGCCTGGGAAGCGCAGTTCGGCGACTTCGGCAACGGTGCACAGCTCGTGGTCGACGAGTTCATCTCCTCCGGCGAGGCGAAGTGGGGTCAGCAGTCCAGCGTGACCCTGCTGCTGCCGCACGGACACGAAGGCCAGGGCCCGGACCACACGTCCGGTCGGCCGGAGCGCTACCTGCAGCTGTGCGCCGAGGACAACATCCGGGTGGCGATCCCGACCACCCCGGCGAACTACTTCCACCTGCTACGTCGCCAGGCGCTGTCGCCGAAGCGCAAGCCGCTGGTCGTGTTCACCCCGAAGTCCCTGCTCCGACACAAGCTCTGCGTGTCCGATGTGGACGCTTTCACCACCGGTACGTTCCAGCCTGTGCTGGGCGACCCGGGGATGAAGGGGCAGGCGCTCGACGCGGATGCAGTCAAGCGCGTGCTGTTGTGCAGCGGCAAGGTCTACTACGACCTGCTGCAGGCCCGCGAGGACCGGGGCCTGGACGACGTGGCCATCCTTCGGCTCGAGCAGCTCTACCCGCTGCCGGTCGAGGAGACCCGCGCCGCGCTCGGCCAGTACCGCAACGCCGAGGACTTCGTGTGGGTGCAGGAGGAGCCGGCGAACCAGGGTGCCTGGTCGCACATCGCGCTCAACCTGCTGGAGCACCTCGACGGGGTACGGCTGCGCCGGATCTCCCGCCCGTCCGCCGCGGCGCCGTCCGCCGGTTCGACCAAGGTGCACGGCTGGGAGCAGGCCGCGCTGCTGGAGGCGGCGCTGCCGGCCCGGCAGTAACCTGACCCGACCCGATGCCCGCCGCCCGCGTACCGTGGGTCGGCGGGCATCGGCGTTCTTGCAACGAGTAGGAAACTGATCATGTACTTCACTGACCGGGGCATCGAGGAACTGGCCGACCGGCGCGGCGAGGAGTCGGTCTCGATCGACTGGCTGGCCGAGCGGCTCCGCGACTTCGTGGACGTCAACCCCGAGTTCGAGACACCGATCGAACGGCTCGCCACCTGGCTGGCCCGCCTCGACGACCCCGACGACGACTGACCCACCCCTTCGGCCGACCGCGCCGGCGCCACTGGCCCGCCGCCCCGCTGCCCGTGCCTGGCTGCCCCGCCGCCCTGCCGGGCTGCTCGGCCGGGCCGCCGCCCCTGCCTGGCTGCCCTGCCGCCCTGCCTGGCTGCCCGCCGCCCCTGCCTGGCTGCTCGGCCGGGCCGCCGGTCCGCTGCGCGTTGATCATGGCGCTACCGCAGCCTGCGCGACTCTGCTGGTGTTGATCATGGCGCTACGGCGTTGACCATGGCTTCATGTTCCGGCACACCAGGCAGAGCTGCACCGAGGCCATGATCAACGCAAGATGACGACGCGTTCGTCTCAGTGGTGTTGGAACTGGATCAAGATCCGGGGCGTTGGGCTGTGTACCCCGCAGGTCGTGGCAGTTCATGCAGTTTGTGGGTGCTGATGGCCCATTGCCGGAGATCTTGAGCGCGGCTCGGTCCCACCGTCAACGCTCGACTCCTGTTCGACCTGCGCAGCCGCCCATGCGCAGCCGCCCAGCCCGACGCCCAGCCCCGGCGCTCAGACCCGGTTCTCAGCCACGGCGCTCAACCCCGGTGCTCAGCCCCCGTGCTCAACCCCGGTGCTCAACCCCGGTGCTCAGCCTCCGTGCTCAGCCACGCTCCCGGCCCAACTGCACCGTGCACCGGATGGATCCGCCGCAGCGGGCGCTCTCTCCCGCCTCGCCACCCGAACTCCTCGCTACCCGAACTCCTCGCCACCCGAACTCCTGGACGACATGGGATCGGCGCGGAATCCGGCAGTTCCGATCGGTGGATGAGAACAAGGTAAGAATCAATCCTGAAACGGGGGGTAAATCACCACACATATTGACATTGCTTTCGAGTGGTTCGTATCTTTCAAATACCCCTCAACCACCATGAAGGCTGCTTAGAGCCCATCCCGCCCCTACCCGGCATTTCAGGCTGCGCTCACCCCGCGCGGCAGGACAACGGCACCCAAATTGGGGATGAGGGCCGACCTACCCGTTCGAAGGGAGCCCCCCAGTGAATGCCCGTATCCGTAAAGCCGGCCTCGCCCTTGCGGCAGCGGCCGGTCTCGCACTCGCCGTCGGTCTGACCGGCCCGGCCAGCGCGCAGCCCGCCACCAGCCACGGCAGCACCACCACCAACGCCTACACCCGGCACGACACCGCGCACGTCATGCTGATGCGCGGCAACCACAACGCCGCCAAGCCGGTGGCAGCCACCTCGCTGAGCTGGAACGGTGGCCCCGTCGAGCACCCCGCAGCGGTCTACCTTGACTTCTGGGGTACCCAGTGGAGCAACGACCCGTCCGGCGCGGCGAACTACCTGCAGGGCTTCTTCGGCGCCACCGGTTCGGACACCATGTCCAACGTGCTGAAGCAGTACTACGACAACAGCGGCAACGTGTCCCTGCGGCAGCCGGTACTGGCTGGCGTCTGGTTCCACAACAGCGTTTCGGCGCCGTCGACCGCGTCGCAGAGCCAGATCTCCAGTGAGGCCAACACCGCGGCCTCGCACTTCGGGGTGTCCGGCCCGAACGCCGACATCTTCGTGGTGAGCCCGAGCGGGACGCACCCGGACAACTTCCCCAACGCCGGCTTCTGCGCCTGGCACGACTGGAACGGCAACGTCGCCTACACCAACATGCCGTACGTGTGGGACGCCGGTTCGTCCTGTGGCGCCAACTCGGTTTCCGGCGCCAATGACGGCTTCAGCATCGTGGGTGGCCACGAGTACGCGGAGGCCGCCACCGACCCGGAGCCGGCCAGCGGCTGGGTCGACAACTCCTCCGGTGAGGAGAACGCCGACCTCTGCGCCTGGACCTACATGTACGTCGACAGCAACGGCTACCCGGTTCAGGGCAGCTGGAGCAACCAGGCTGGCGGCTGCCAGTAGCACCACCAGCGGCGCGGCGGCCCCCCTTGGGGTCCGCCGCGGCGCAACAGCGACCCGGTCGGGCGGCTCAGGCCGCCCCGGCCGGGTCGCGGCCATCCGGGGAACCGGTGTCGAGGGCCGACGACGCCAAGGGCAGACGGCAGCAGAAGCAGGCGGCATCAAGAGCAGCCGATGCCAGGAGCAGCCGGCGTCAGCGGCAGGCTGCGTCGACGAGCACGCGGGCGGCGGTCCTGGCCGCTTCGGGTGCGGCCGGTTCGGCGTCCAGTACGCCGGCGGCGAGTCCCCCGTCGATGAGCAGCGTGAGCTGCCGGGCGAGCTGATCAGGCTCGGCGGCGCCGGCCCGGCGGGCGAGGTCGGTGACCCACGCGCGTACGACGTTCTTGTGTTCGACGGTACGAGCGTGCACGTCCGAGCCCGGCGCGCTCTCGGCGGCGGTGTTGATGAACGCGCAGCCGTGGTAGCCGTCGCGGCGACAGGCGCTGCTCAGCGCGTCGAACATGCCGACGAGTTGGGCCCGGGAGTTGTCGCCGGCGGCCCGTGCGGCGGCCCGCAACTGACCGAACCATGCCTGGTCGACGCGGTCGAGGTAGGCCAGCACCAGGTCGTCCTTGCGCGGAAAGTGCTTGTAGAAGGTGGCCTTGGCCACCCCGGACTCGGCGATGATCGTGTCGACACCCACGCCCCGCGGGCCGTGTGCGTAGAAGAGCCGGAACGCGGTGTCGAGGATGCGTTGACGCGCGGGCTGACGGAGTGCTTCCACCTGGTTCATCCGTGCCTCCCGACTCCGATCGTTGAATCTTACAGAACGGTCTGTCTTCTTGTCGAATTCGAGTAATCACGTTCAGTACATGCATTTTTCTCGAGGGATATCTACTCGACCTTGACGAGTAGACAGACCTGTCTGTTAGTCTGAGTCAAGACGGAGCTGGTCCGTCCGACCTCAAGGGAGCAGCACGATGAAGATCGCAGTTCTGGGTACCGGTTCGGTGGGACAGGCCCTTGCCGGTCGGCTCGCCGAACTCGGCCATGACGTCACCGTCGGCACCCGCGACGTGGCCGGCACCATGGCGCGTACCGAACCGGACGCCATGGGCAACCCGCCCTACCCCACCTGGGCCGCCGCCCACACCGCGGTGAAGCTGGCGACGTTCGCCGAGGCCACCGCGGACGCCGAACTGATCGTCAACGCCACCTCAGGAAACGTGTCCCTCGCGGCCCTGACCGCAGCCGGCGCCGACCACCTCGCGGGCAGGATCCTGCTGGACATCGCCAACCCGTTGGACTTCTCGCAGGGCTTCCCGCCCAGCCTGTTCGTCAAGGACACCGACAGCCTCGGCGAACAGATCCAGGCCGCCTTCCCCGACGCGAAGGTGGTCAAGGCGCTCAACACACTCACCGCGGCGCTGATGGTCCGGCCGGCCCAACTGGCCGACGGGCAGCACAGCATCTTCGTCTCGGGCAACGACGCCGACTCGAAGAAGACCGTGACCGACCTGCTGGAATCGTTCGGTCACACCGACGTGATCGACCTCGGCGACATCAGCACGGCGCGGGGCACCGAGATGTTGCTCCCGTTGTGGCTGCGGCTCATGGGTTCACTGGACACACCGCTGTTCAACATCAAGGTCGTCCGCTGACCCGACCCGGCATGGCGGGCAGCCGATCGATCAACGGTCGACAGGACCGGCGGCATCGCAGGCCGTCTGTGCGGCCGGCGACAGCAGTGTGCGGGTCCGGTCGAAGAGCCGGTACAGGGCCGGCCCGTGCTGCGCCGCGATCGCCGGATCGTGCGCCATCACGTCCAGTTCGTTGGCCGCGGTGATCTCCATGAACGCCCGGAGATCGGCATCGTCGGGCCGGTGGGTGTCGCCGGTGAACCAGCCTACGGCTCAGAGTTCCTTGTGCAGAGCTTCGATGTTGTTGCCGTCCGGGTCGCTGACGAACGCGCAGTATGCGTTGTAGTCCGACCAGAACCGGGGAGCGTGCCGTACGGCGGCACCCACGGTGGCGGCAGCAGCGTGTACTGCTCCGATCCCGCCATCGGATACGAGCCTAGGACACCAGGTTCGGCAGCGAACGAGTGGCGGCGCAATGAGGTTCCACGCATCTCTCGATCCGGATCCGGTGCCGGCCCACGCCAGCTCCGCGCACGCCTGCGCATCCATGGCCGGTACTAGACTGGGCCGATGCCCATCGTCCTGGGCCTGCTCGACGGCGTGTTCTGGCGCGGGCAGCCGGTGCGCGGCGAGCGGCCACGCGCTCTGCTGGCCGCCCTCGCGGCCTCCGGCGGACGCACGGTGCCCGGGGTGCGGCTGATCGAGGCGGTCTGGGGTGAGGACCCACCCGCAGACGCCGGCAAAGCGCTCCAGGTGCTGGTGTCCCGCACCCGCGCGGCCTGCGGCCCGGAGGCCGTCGTACACGAGGGTGGTGGCTACCGGCTCGGGATCGCCACCGACCAGGTCGACGCGCTGCGGTTGGCCGCCCTGACCGGACAGGCCCGCTCCCGTCTGGCCGCCGGTGACCCGGTCACCGTCCGGGACGTCGCGACGGCCGGCCTGGAGCTGGCGCGATCGCTGAGCGACGACCGCGGCGACGGGCCGCTGGCCGAGGTGCGCCGCACTGCCGCCGGGCACGCGGCCGAGCTGGCCGGGATGCTCGGCCGGGCGCTGAGCACTTGCGGCGAGCACGACGCCGCGTTGCCCAGGCTGGCCGAGTCCTTCGAGCGTGATCCGACCGACGAGGCGGTGCTGTCCGGTCTGCTGCGCAGCGAGGCGGCGGTACGTGGGGTCGGCGCAGCGTTGGAGCGCTACCAGCGGTACCGCGCGCAGCTACGGGACCGGCTCGGCGTGGATCCCGGTGACGAGCTGCAACGGGTGCACCGGGACCTCGTCGCGCTCGACCGACCGGTACGCAGGGGCCTGTACTACGACGCCACCCCGCTGATCGGACGGGAGGAGGACATCTACCGCCTGCGTGGCCTGCTCGGCGCGTCCCGGGTGGTGTCCATCGTCGGGCACGGCGGGCTGGGCAAGACCCGACTGGCGCACGTGCTCGGGCGATCGGCCACCCAACCGGTGGTGCATTTCGTCGAGCTCGTGGGTGTCTCGGCCCCCGACGACCTGATCGGCGAGATCGGATCGGCGCTCGGGGTCCGCGACTCGGTCTCCGGTCGCCGTACGCTGACCCCGCAGCAGCGCGCCGACGTTCGTGGCCGGATCGCTCAACGGCTCGGCGCCGCACCCACGCTGCTGATCCTGGACAACTGCGAGCATCTCGTGGATCCGGTGGCCGAGCTGGTGGCTTTCCTCGTGGCCACCACCCGGGAGCTGCACGTGCTCACCACCTCGCGGGCACCGCTGGCCATCAGCGCCGAGCGCGTGTACCCGCTCGGTGAGCTTGCCGGTGCACAGTCCGCCGAACTGTTCCGTCAGCGGGCCGTCGCTGCCCGGCCCGGGGTCCGGCTCCCGGACGAGGCGGTGCGGGACATCGCGCTCCGGCTCGAGGGTCTGCCGCTGGCGATCGAGCTGGCCGCCGCGAAGGTACGGGCCATGTCCGTGGAGGACGTCCGACAACGGCTGGCGGACCGCTTCGCCCTGCTACGTGGCGGTGTGCGCAACGTACCGGACCGGCACCGCACCTTGACCGACGTGATCGAATGGTCCTGGAACCTGTTGAGCGACGCCCAGCGGCGCGCGCTGCGCCGGCTGTCGGTGTTCCGTGACGGTTTCATGCTGGCGGCGGCCGAGGCGGTGGTCGGGCCGGACGCGCTGAGCGCGGTACAGGCGCTGGTGGACCAGTCCCTGCTGAACGTCGCCGAGCCCGATGGCGGTGTGCGGTACCGGATGCTGGAGACCGTCCGCGAGTTCGGCATGCTGCGATTGGCCGATGCCGGCGAGGAGAACGAGGCGTACGCGGCACGGCGGGACTGGGCCACCCGGTACTCGCTCACGGCGGCAGACCGGATCTTCGGACCGGACCAGTTCGCGGCCATCGACGCACTCGACGCGGAAGAGACCAACCTGGCCGAAGCGCTCCGGCACGCACTGGGCGCCGGCGACGCGGAAGCGGTCGTACAGCTGCTGTGCGGGCTCGGCGCACTCTGGTCGCTGAGGGGTGAGCACATGCGCATCGTGACGCTGGTCGACAGCGTCTCCGAGGTGCTGTCCGGCTGGCAGCCGCCACCGGAGCTGGCCAACCCCACCCGCCTCGCCATGGCCGCGGTGCTGCAGAACTCGATGATCGACGCCACTGCGATGACCGGGTCGGTACGCACGCTGCTCGCCCGGCTCGGCCCGGGCGACGACGGCGCTCCGCAGGTCAGGGCGATGGTCGAGGTCATGCTGGAATACGACCCGGAGCACCCGGAGCGGTTCGGCGCACGGCTGGACGAGCTGTGCGAGCATCCCGACCGGTGCGTCGCCACGGCCGCGCTGCACTGGAAGTCCCACACGCTGGAGAACGAGGGCGATCCGGCCAGCGCCATCGACGTGGTCGAGCGGGCGCTCACACTGATCCGCGAGGAGTTGGACGGTCCCTGGACAGCGGCGATCCGGCGGGCCCTGCTGTCCCAGTTGCACCTGCAGTTGGGGGAGCGGGACGCCGCCGTCGCGCACGCACAGCTGGCGATACCTGTCCTGCAACGGCTCGGCGCGCTCGACGACCTGCTCCAGCTCCAGGCGACCGTCGCGCTGGCCGCGGTGGCCGACGGGCGGCTCGACGAGGCTGGCGAACAGATCCGCCGGATGGGCGACATCGGCAGACCCGAGGTGGTTCTCGGCGGCGGTAGCGCGGTGCGGGCGGTGACCGCGGAGCTGGCACTGGCTCGCGGGGATCATGCCACCGGCCTGGCCGAGTACCGGGCCGCGGTCACCGCTGCGCGCGCGGTCATGCTGCCGGACCGGCTGACCAGTGGGCTGGAACCGTGGGTGCTGTACAGCGAGGCCTGCGCGCTGGCCGCGTTCGCCCGGTACGGATCGGGTCACGCCGACGACGCGGACGGGACCGCCCTGTACGACCGCTGCCGCTCCTCCCGCCTGCTGTTCGTGCTCAACCACCCGTACCTCGACTTCCCGGTGTGCGGCACGGTGCTGTTCGCGCTCGGCGCGTGGGGGCTGCTGCGCTCGGCGCTGCCGCCCGCGGAGGCCGTGCGGCTGCTCGTGCTCGCCGAGCGGTTCACGTACAACCGGACGCTGCCGACCCTGGACTGGGCGGTCATCGAGGCGGACGCCGAGCGGCGGGCGCCGGGCCGGATCGCCGCACTCCGCGCGGAGTACGGCGACCGGCGCGGTCCCGACCTGCTGGACGAGGCCCGCGCCGTCGCAGATCGGACCGGCGCGGGCACGGTGTCACAGGTGCCGCTTGTACGTCTGCACGGCCAGCGGCGCGAACACCGCGATCACCACCACGCCGGCGAGTAGCGTCCAGCCCACCTGACCGGTCAGCGCCGCATGGTTGGCCAGGTCGCGCGCGGCCGAGACCAGATGGGACACCGGGTTGACCCGGACGAATGCGGCCAACCAGCCGGGCAGCGTGTCCACCGGTACGAACGCGTTGGACAGGAACGTCAGCGGGAACAGGATCATCATCGAGATGCCCTGCACGCTCTGCGCGCTGCGGGCGATGGTGCCCACGAAGGTGAACACCCAGGCCAGCGACCAGCCGGTGAAGATGGCCAGCAGGATCGCGCCGAGAACACCGAGCACTCCCCCGCCCGGCCGGTACCCGATGGCAACGCCCATGCCGAAGGTGAGTACCGCCGCGATGGTGTAGCGGACCAGATCCGCCACCATGGGCCCGGCCAGCGGCGCGATCCGCGCCATCGGCAGCGACTTGAACCGGTCGAAGACACCCTTGTCCATGTCCTCGCGTAGCTGCACTCCGGTGGCCATGCAGGTGGTCAGCACCGTCTGGGCAAGGATCCCGGGGATCATCAACGGCAGGTAGTGCTGCACGTCCCCGGAGACCGCACCACCGAAGATGTACGCGAACATCGCGGTGAACAGGATCGGCTGCAGGGTCACGTCGAAGAACTGTTCCGGGTTGCGGCGCATCTTCTTGGTCGCCCGCCAGGCCATCATCATGGTCTGGCGCAGGGTCTCCGGCACGGTGGTGTGCGCCCTGCTGGCGGCCACCACGGCCTGCGGGTCGACGGTGATCGTCGTCATCGGGCAGCCTCCATCGTCTGCTGGTACGTGTCAGGGTCGGCCGGCTCCTGCGGCTCGACGTCACCGGTGTCGTGTCCGGTGAGCGCCAGGAAGACCTCGTCGAGGGTCGGTTTGTCGACGCTCACCGAAGCGATCTCGATGCCCGCCTGGCGCAGGCCGATCAGTACGTCGGCGGCGCGGTCGGCGGTGCCGAGGGCCACGTTCAACCGGCCTGACTCGGGGCTGAGTACGGGTTCCTCGCCGAGCTGACGGCGGACCACCGCGACCGCCAGCGAACGGTCCGCGCCCGGCGCGAGCCGCAGCTTCAGGGTCGAGGCGCCGACCGAACTCTTCAGCTCGTCCGGGGTACCTTCGGCCACCTTGCGACCGCGGTCGATCACCGCGACCCGGTCGGCCAGCTGGTCGGCCTCGTCGAGGTACTGGGTGGTCAGCAGTACGGTGCAGCCGGAGGCGATCAGCCCGCGGATGGTGTCCCACATCTGGCCCCGGGTGCGCGGGTCCAGACCGGTGGTCGGCTCGTCGAGGAAGATCAGCGGCGGCCGGGTGATCAGACTCGCCGCCAGGTCCAGTCGACGGCGCATGCCGCCGGAGAACTGGGCGATCCGCTTGTCGGCAGCGTCCTGAAGGTCGAACTGTTCCAGCAGGTCGAGGGCGGTCGCGCGGGCCTGGCGCGAGCGGAGACCCTGCAACCGGCCGAACAGCCAGAGGTTCTCGCGTGCGGTCAGGTTCTCGTCGACCGACGCGTACTGCCCGGTGACGCCCAGCAGCTGGCGCACCCGGTGTGGCTCGCGGCGTACGTCGACCCCGAACACCTCGGCCTCGCCCGCGTCGATGGCCAGCAGGGTGGCCAGCATCTTGAGCGTCGTGGTCTTGCCGGCACCGTTCGGACCGAGTACCCCGAATATCTCGCCCTGGCGGATCTCAAGATCGACCCCGTCCACGGCACGGACCTCGCCAAAGGTCTTGACCAGCCCGCTGGCACTGACAGCGGTCCTCATCATGTCTGCTCCTTCTGACCGGAGCCGGACGCTCCGGCCGGTGGGACCAGCGTGGCGGTCCCCGGTTACAGCACGGCCTCACCGCGGTTTCTCGTGCTCTCACCGGCATACGTGGCTACCTGGTCGCGGTGGGGAACGGCCAGCTGTACGGCGATCCGGCGCCGTCCAGGAACAGGCGCTGCGCGCCGCCCGTACCGGCCCGGATGCCGAGCCGTTCCCGGCCCGGTGAGCCGTTGCGCCGGAAGCTGCGCCACGCGGCCTCCACCCGGTCCCACAGCCGGTGCCGGTACTGCACGACCGGCCACAGGCCGTCCTGCGCGGGACGGTAGTCGGCGGTGGCCCGGTCCTGCGCGGTGTACACGACGACGCTGGTGCGTACCGGATCCGACTCGCCGTCGGCAGCCGGCTCGTCGGTGCAGTCCCAGGCGGTCTGCACGCCGGGCACGTGCAGGGTGAGCCACAGCGTGAAATCGGGGTTCTCGAGCACCCGCGGATCGACGTCGGTCAGGCTGCGGGAGTGGGCGCCCCGGCGGGGCAGGGCGGGCAGGCGCCGGGTCTCCGGCGGCTCGTCGGCGGCGGAACGTAGCGGCATGAAGGACATGGCCTCCCGGTCCACGCCGCCGACCACTTCGCGCTCCCCGGTCCGGGTCAGTACGGCCAGCACCGCGCCGAACGTCAGGGGCGTCACCAGCCGACCACCGGGAACGAGCTGATCGATCCAGGCGTCCGGGATGAGCGGTACGGCGCAGGTGGCGATGATCGCGTCGTACGGCGCTCCGACCGGTACGCCCGCCGCGCCGTCACCGGTGCGCAGCACCGGCCGGTACCCGGCGCGGGCCAGCCGCTGCCCGGCGTCGGCCACCAGCTCGTCGTGGATGTCGATACTGAGGACCTGGCCGGTGGGCCCGACCCGTTCACACAGCAGTGCCGTGTTGTAGCCGCTGCCGGTACCGATCTCCAGCACCCGCGAGCCGGTCCGCAGCCCGAGACGGTCGAGCATGACGGCCACCACGTACGGCTGGGAGGCCGAACTGGTCGCGACCCGCGTCTGGACACCGTCGCTCCCGACCGCCGCGGTCCACTGGGTGACCAGCAGCCGGTCGCTGTACACCGCGTCGAGCCATTCGGTACGCAGCGCCGGCGTGGTGCCGTCGATCAGGGTCGCCGGCACCTGGTTGACGTCCATCGCCCAGAACCGCGGTACGAACAGGTGCCGGGGTACGGTCGCGAACACCTCGCGCCACCGCGGGTCGGTGATGGCGCCCAGCTCGGTGAGGTGCTGGGCGTACCCGGCGGCACGCGGGCGCCAGTCGGGACCGGTCACGGTCGTCCCCTTTCCAGTAGATCGGTGATGGCGGCGGTGATCGGTAGTGCGGTGGTGTCCTCGACGAACCGGAACTCGCCGGTGACGTCGATGCGGCGGAACCACCAGGTGTCGTCGGTGTCCACGGCGAGGTCGAACGCGGCGAACGCCAGGCTGAGCGCCGACATGACCCGACCGATCGAGGCGACGACGGGCCGGGGTACCTCGACGGGCCGCAGGTCAGGCTCACCGTGGTCGGCAGAACGGCCGGCGCGGGCCAGCGCGCCGAACAACCGACGGCCGACCACGGTGACCCGCGCCTCGCTGACCTGGTTGGCGATGTGGCGCTGGAAGAGGTGCCCGGTGGATCCGAGATCGCGCAGTTCGGCCAGTTCGGTAACGGAGGGCGGACGTACCCGGGTCGGCGTGGTCACGTCCTCCTCAACGACCGAACCGACCGGACCGACCGGACCGACCGGGCTCATCGGGCCGACCGGACCGACCGTCCTGACGGATCCGACGGTCGGCGCCTCGACGACGATCCGCTGCTGGTCGTCGGCGAAACGCCGGATCGCGTCCGGGCAGTTGCTCACCAGGGTGGGCGGTACGGACAGCCCACAGCGCGCCGCGACGGCCAGCTGCACCGGCCGGTACGCCGCGTCCGCCTCGGCAGCGGGATGGTTGACCCACAGCACCGGAAGGTCGGCCAGGATCCCGCCGGGTCCGAGCCTCGCCTCCCAGCTTCCGGCCCGACCGCCGGGCGGTGCCGACAGGGCGGGGCCCCGGTACCAGACGGACCGCAGGTCGGCGAGGTCGACGACCCGGTGGCGGCCACGCAGGACGCCCGCCCAGGAGCCTTCGACCAGTTCGGCGCGCAGGCCGAGCTGGTCGGGGAAACGGGCCGGATCGCACCGGAAGACCGGCACCCGGCGTCGGTTCAGCTCGTCGGCCACAGCGTCGGCGGTCGGGTCACGGTCTGCGGCGAGCACCAGGACGGTCATCTCGGACCTCCGGACGGGGCACGGCGTCCACGCATCGGGCACCTCCTGCCAGCGCTGTCTGTCTCCTCATTCTCGATTCGCACCTCCGGGGACCGAAGGGGTGAAAACCATCGCCCGGTACGGACCTGCCCGGGCGCCGGGGCTGTAGCCGCCGGGCACCATGTGGTAACTATCCGCAACTAGGCTGATACATCCCGGTAACTGACTGGTAGCGATGTCATGAGGTGACTACGACCGGTTCAGTCGCTACCGTGAGGCTTTGAGCGCCTATCGGTAGTCAGAAGGGTCGTGCGCCGAATGTCAGCGGCCGAGTCCCCGATCGGAGACAACCTCGTCCGGCTCCGCAAGGCGCGGGGCCTGACCCAGACCGAACTCGCGGGAGTGTCCGGCGTCTCGGTCGACGTCATCGCCCGGCTGGAACAGCACCGCAAACACGGCGCCCGGTGGTCCACGCTGATCCTGCTGGCCAACGCGCTGGGCGTGCAGCTTCCCGTACTGATCACCCCACCGGCACTGCTCGGCCCGCACGGCACCGCGGCCGGCAGCGACCTGTTCACCTTGCGTCGCGCGCTGACCAGTACCGGTGACCTGTTCGCCGACGACGAACTGGCCGACGACGCCGACCTGGCCGACCCCACGGTGCTCAGCGAGCAGGTCAGGAACATGTGGCGGACCTACCAGCAGGGTGACTTCGCCCTGGTCATCGAGATGCTGCCGGGTCTGATCGGCGACGCGCGTCGGCTCACCGACGGTGTCCACGCCGACCGTGCCCACCGGCTGCTGTCCACCTGCTACAGCGCCGCCGCCGGGGTCACCGTGATGCGCGGGCACCAGGACCTGGCCTGGACCGCGGTGGAACGCGCCGTTGCGGCGGCCCGGCGCACCGGCTCGCCGCTGGCCACCACCGCGGCCAGCATCTTCGCCTCCTGGATCCTGCTCAAACAGGGCCGGTACGCCGACGCGGAAAGTGCCGCGCTGCGCGCCGCCGACCGGGCCGAACCCTCCATCACCCGGGGCAGCCGGATCGAACTGGCCACCTTCGGCAACCTGCTGGTCAACGCGGCCTGCGCGGCGGTACGTACCGGCGCCGGTGATCGGGCCGCCGACCACCTGTCGGTGGCGCGCGCCGCAGCGGGGCGCTACGGCGTGGACGGCGTCGCGCAGTGGGCCGTGTTCGGGCCCCGGGTGGTCGCCATGTACAGCGCGTGCAATGCGGTGGAGCTGCACGACTTCGACGCGGCGGTCCGCGCGGGCAGCGAGGTACCGGAGGCGGCCGGTGGTGCGCTGCCGGCGACCTGGGAGGCCCGGTACCTGCTCAACATGGCGTACGCGCACTGCGAACTCGGCCACGACGGCGAGTCCATCGAGCTGCTGGGCCGGGCCCGGGACGCCGCACCGGCCTGGATCGGGCTGCACCCGCTCGGCCACGCCCTGGTACGCGACCTGCTGGAACGCTCCCGGGTGCGGTCCGAGCAGCTGGCGGATCTGGCCCGGCACCTCGACGTGGCCTGACGGGCCCGGCCGGCCCGGTACGGGAGGGACCCGACATCACGGACCCTTCCCAGCGCAGGCCCGAGCACCGCACCTCGGCCACCGGTCGGTGTCCGGTTAGGCTGGGCGGAGACTACCGCCAGGTAATCCGCCGGCTGACGATCATCACGAACGGGCCCCGCCAGGTGGCCGGGCCCCGCCGTCGTGCGGGCGCACCTCCCCGAGACATCGTCGTGCGGGCGCACCTCCCCGAGACAGCGGAGCAGCAGTCGTGACACTGACCGACCGGGTACCGACCGACGCCGGACCGGACGCCGTCTACGAGGCGTTCGAGGCGTGGACCGGCGAGCAGGGCCTGACCCTGTACCCGGCGCAGCAGGAAGCACTGATCGAGTTGGTCTCCGGCTCCAACGTCATCCTCAACACGCCGACCGGTTCCGGCAAGAGCCTCGTCGCGGTCGGCGCGCACTTCGCCGCGCTAGCCGGCAAGGGACGTACGTTCTACACCGCGCCGATCAAGGCGCTGGTGAGCGAGAAGTTCTTCGCCCTGTGCGCCACGTTCGGCGCGGCCAACGTGGGCATGATGACCGGCGACGCGAGCGTCAACGACGGCGCGCCGATCATCTGCTGTACCGCCGAGATCCTGGCCAACCTGGCGTTGCGGGACGGCGACGAGGCCGACGTCGACCAGGTCGTGATGGACGAGTTCCATTTCTACGCCGACCCCGACCGCGGCTGGGCCTGGCAGGTACCGCTGCTGGAACTGCGGCGCGCCCAGTTCCTGCTGATGTCGGCGACACTCGGCGATGTCAGCCGGTTCGAGGCCGACCTGAGCCGCCGCACCGGCCGGCCCACCACCGTGGTGGCCTCCGCCGAGCGGCCCGTACCGCTGTTCTTCGAGTACGTGACGACCCCGCTGCACGACACGCTGGAACTGCTGCTGGAAACCCACCAGGCGCCGATCTACGTGGTGCACTTCACCCAGGCCGCCGCGCTGGAACGGGCCCAGGCGTTGATGAGCACCAACATGTGCACCCGCGCGGAGAAGGACGCGATCGCCGAACTGATCGGCAACTTCCGGTTCACCGCAGGCTTCGGCCGTACCCTGACCCGACTGGTACGGCACGGCATCGGCGTGCACCACGCCGGCATGCTGCCCAAGTACCGGCGGCTGGTCGAACTGCTCGCCCAACACGGGCTGCTGAAGGTCATCTGCGGTACCGACACGCTCGGCGTGGGCATCAACGTACCGATCCGTACGGTCGTGTTCACCGGGCTGACCAAGTACGACGGGGTACGCACCCGGCAGTTGAAGGCGCGGGAGTTCCACCAGATCGCCGGCCGGGCCGGGCGCGCCGGGTACGACACGGTCGGCACCGTCGTGGTCGAGGCACCCGACCACGTGATCGAGAACGAGAAGGCGCTGACGAAGGCCGGCGACGATCCGAAGAAACGTCGCAAGGTGGTACGCAAGAAGCCGCCGCCCGGCACCGTGTCGTGGACCAAGGCCACCTTCGAGCGGTTGGTGGACGCCGAACCGGAGCCGCTGACCTCCAGTTTCCGGGTCAGCCACGCGATGCTGCTCAACGTGATCGACCGGGGCGGCGACCCGTTCGCCGCGATGCGCCACCTGCTGACCGACAACCATGAGCCACGTGCCGCGCAGCTCAAGCACATCCGTCGGGCGCTGGGCATGTACCGGGGGCTGCGCAACGGTGGGGTGATCGAGGAACTCGACGAGCCGGACGAGTACGGCGACACCGTACGGGTCACCGTGGACCTGCAGTACGACTTCGCCCTGAACCAGCCGCTGTCGCCGTTCGCGTTGGCCGCCCTGGAACTGCTGGACCGTGAGGACCCGGGCTACCCGCTCGACGTCGTGTCCATTATCGAGTCCACTTTGGACAATCCGCGTCAGGTGCTGTCCGCGCAACAGTTCCGGGCCCGCGGCGAGGCGGTCGGCGCGATGAAGGCCGAGGGCATCGAGTACGAGCAGCGCCTCGAACTGCTCGACGAGGTCACCTGGCCCAAGCCGCTGGCCGAACTGCTGGACGTGGCGTTCGAGTCGTACGCCAAGGGTCACCCGTGGGTGTCCGAGCACGAACTGTCCCCCAAGTCGGTGGTCCGCGACATGTACGAGCGGGCCATGACCTTCACCGAGTACGTCGGCTACTACAAACTGGCCCGCTCCGAGGGGCTGGTGCTGCGCTACCTGGCCGACGCGTACAAGGCGCTGCGGCAGACGGTGCCGGACTCCGCCCGTACCGAGGAACTGACCGACCTGATCGAATGGCTGGGCGAACTGGTCCGGCAGGTCGACTCCAGCCTGCTGGACGAGTGGGAGAAGCTGCGCAACCCCACCGACGAGCCGGCCGCGCCCGCGGATGAACGCCCACCGGCGGTCACCACCAACCTCCGCGCGTTCCGGGTACTGGTCCGCAACGCGTTGTTCCGCCGGGTCGAACTCGCCGCCCTGCGCCGCTACGACGAACTGGGAGAACTCGACGCCGACGCCGGATTCGACGCCGACGCCTGGGCCGAAGCACTCGCCGACTACTACGACGAGCACGAATCGATCGGTACCGGCCCGGATGCGCGCGGCCCGAAGCTGCTGCTGATCGAGCAGCAGCCGGACCAGTGGCTGGTCCGGCAGGTCTTCGACGACCCGGCCGGCGACCACGACTGGGGCATCAGCGCCGAGGTCGACCTGGCCGCCTCCGACGAGGCCGGCTCCGCGGTCATCCGCGTCACCGACATCGGCCGCCACGACGCCACCTGACCGCCGGACGAATGCCGGCTGGTCATCTCAGACCGCGCACGCCACAGCAGAGACCCGTCGCGTACCTCTCCAGAGGGAACTACACGAGTAAAGAATTTACTACACTTCAGCGGGTGGATGAATGGGAGATCCGCGTAACGGACGAACTTCTCAGCTGGATCAGCGACCTGGACGTGAGATCCAAAGCCCAGGTCGTTGATGCCATTGACCGACTGGCCGAGGCAGGTCCTGGATTGGGCCGCCCGCTGGTCGACCGGATCGAAGGTTCACGGATCCACAATCTCAAGGAGTTGCGCCCTGGATCGGCTGGCCGGTCGGAGATCCGGATCTGTTCGCGTTCGACCCGTGGCGTTCTGCGATTCTGCTGATCGTCGGGGACAAGTCCGGTAACTGGTCCGGTTGGTACAAACAAGCCATCCCCACGCCGAGGATCTCTTCGAGGAGTATCTGAAGGAGCGACAGGTCCAAGAGGAGCAGCGATGACGAACTTCCCAAAGTGGAATGACGTGCGCGGCGACATCGTCGCCGAGGCCGGCGGTGAGCAAGAGGTCGTCGAGGCACGCAAGCGTAATCAGGCCTACATCGACGGCCACCGCCTCGCCGAGCGTCGCAAGGCTCTTGGCCTGTCCCAGGCCGACGTGGCCGAGACGATGGGAGTGACCAAGAGCCGGATATCTCAGATCGAGCGGGGCGAGGTGTCCACCGTCGAGACCATCGCGCGATACGTTCAGGCTCTCGGAGGGGAGATCCAGATCTCCGCAGTGTTCGGCGACGACCTCTACATCCTGGGCGGCACCGACACACACGCTGCCTGACCTACCAGACGTCAGCACAGCGAGGCAGGACCGCCGGACGAATGCCGGTCAACGGAACCGATAGCGCAGCGGGTGGCAGACGATGGTGCCGTAACGGGTATGGGCGGCCAGCCCAACGTCATGCTCGCCGGGGTGAGACGTCGAGTGTCCACTGTGGTTCATCGTGTGGGCTCACGTCGCGAGCGGAGGGTATGCCATCGGGTCGCGGTAGTAGGCATCGAGGCACAGGGTGGCCGAGGAGAGCGCGACCGCGTGCCGCCCGAAGGAGGTGGCGCGGACGAAGTCCTTCGGGTCCGCATCCAGCGGCAGGTGCAGGTGAGAGGCGACCGATTCCTGGATCTCCGGAAGGTAGGCCGGATCGTCGACGACGCCACCAGCGATGACCACCCGGTCGGGGTCCAGGATCTCGACCAGGAGCGCGGTCGCGGCGCCCACATGGCGTGCCCGCGTGCGGAGCAGGGTCGCGGCACGGTCATCATTCCGGCGGGCGAGAGCCACCAGGTCGTCGAGTTCCTGTGCAGGGGTGAGCAGGCCGATCCGTTGCGCCTCGGAGGTCAGCGCCATGTCGCTGGCGACCGCTTGTAGGCAGTTGCTGCGCCCGCACTCACACCGGCGGCCGGTGCGTACACCGATCGGCAGATGGTCGATGTAGCCGGCGGCTGCCTTGCGGCCACGGTGGGGAGAGCGGTCGAACACCATCGCCGCACCGACGATGTTGCCGGCGAACACGAGCAGCAGGTTGCCCACGTCCGTTCCCGCACCGAACCAGCATTCGGTCAGAGCCAGTGCCCGGACCGTGTTGTCGACATGGACGGGCAGCCCGAGGCGCTCGGACAAGGCGTCACGTAGCGGCGCCGACCGCCAGCCCAGGGCAGGGTGTTCGACGATCACCCCGGTTCCGGGGTCGACGATACCGCCGGCGGTCGCCCCGATGCCCAGCACGCGCGTGCGGGACCGTCCCGTGGTCAGGGCGCGGATGCGCCGTACGGCCTGCTTGACGATCTCGCTGAACGAGGTGTCGCGATGGGGGAGCACGATCTCGTCGACAAGCTTGCCGGTGAGGTCGACCATGCCGATGGTCGTGCGTAGCAGGCCGATGTGGACACCGATCATCCGGTAGATGTCGCGCTCGATGACCATCGGCACCGGGGGGCGGCCGGGCTGGCGATCCGCTTCAGAGACCTGTAGCTCGTGGCAGACACCGGACTCCACGAGCATGGAGGTCAGCTTCGTGACGCTGCCCGGTGCAAGGTTGGTCAGCCGCGCGATGTCGGCGCGTGAGAGGGAGTCGTGCGCAAGGATCGTACGCATGATCGACGCGACGTTCTGTCGTCGTAGGTCGGCGGATTGAGCGGTCCGTATCGCCGGGGTGTCGACCTCGGCGCCGCTGCCACGGCTCGCCACGGTCCTCCTTCCGCCTGCGCTCGCAGTCTGGTGCAGGCGCCGATTCTGCCAGACCGCTGGTGGCTCAACCTGCATTGACAGCGCCGGTGTCGCTTGTTAGTTTCAGCCTCGAACTTACTGTACTCCGAAATGCCCATGTGCCCAGAGGTTGCGGCCGGAGGCGTCCGTGTTCAGGCTCACCCGTACCTTGTCCGCCGCTGGAGCGGCGGCCGTCCTCACCCTGACAGTCGCGTCGCCGGTAGGAGCCGATCCGGCAGGAGACGCTCCATCTGACGGCCAGCCGACCATCACAGTTTCGAGTACGCCCCTGGCGCATTCCGTACCTCCGGAAATCGTCGGCGCCAACGGCCGTTGGCTGAACAACGGTCTGGGCATATGGGATCCCGGCACCGGTGGGGCCGATCCCACCATCGTCGACATGTCCCGCCAGGTCGGGCTACGACTCGTGCGTTATCCCGGCGGCACCGTCGCCAACCTCTTCGACTGGAAGCGGGCCATCGGTCCGGAGAAGGATCGTGGCTGCCAGACCGGCGCCGGCTTCGTCGGCCAGGGGTTCGAACCGGTCGACAGCACCTACGGCCTCGACGAACAGCAGAAGTACGTGGCATCGATCGGCGCGCGCACCGAAGTGATGATGCAGTCGACCACTGCCACCCCACAGGACGCCGACGACCTCGTCGAGTACCTGAACGCGCCGGTGGGCACCAATCCCAACGGGGGCATCGCCTGGGCGAAGCAGCGGGCCGCCAACGGCCACCCGGCGCCGTACCACATCACCCGGTGGGAGGTCGGCAACGAGCCGTTCCTGGCCAACCAGCGGTACTGGCGCAGCACGGACACGACCACGGCCATGCAGGAGTACGCGTTCGGTGGCACCGAACGGCAAGTGGGCGAACCGATGGGCAGGGGCTGCGACCACCGGGCATCGGTGGTCAGCGACGGCACCGCCGGACAGCAGTTCAGTGTCCGCTACCCCTCGGTGGTGCCGGGCAGCCAACAGGTCCGTGTCGATGACCAGGTCTGGCGTCCGGTAGCCGAGCTGTCCACGGCCGGAGCCGACGAGCACGTCTACACCTTCGACCCCACTACCGGCACCGCGACCTTCGGCGACGGCACGAACGGTGCGGTACCGCCGAAAGGATCGGCCGTCACGGCCGACTACGACTCCGGTCGACACGCGGGTTTCGTCGACTTCTACCGCGCCATGAAGAAGGTGGACCCGCACATCGACGTGTGCGCTTCATGGGCAACGGTCGAGTTCGTCGAGCTGATGGGCACAAGGCCCTACGACTGTCTCGGCGTCCACCAGTACGCGAGGCCGGACAAGACCGGTACGCCGCAGCAGTTCTACGACCGGCTCGTGCCCAGCGCAACGGGTGTCACAGACAAGCTCGGTGATCTTCAGGACGCGATCCGGTCCGACCACGGCCCGCGCCACCAGCCCTACCTTGCGGTCAGCGAGTATGGCACTCTCGGCGGCGGCCCCGGCTCCGGGTTCACCGGCTGGGCCGGTTCGCTCATGCAGGCGGAGTTCACCGCCGAACTGGCCATGGGCTTCATCGAACACGATGTGCGGTACGCAGAGATCTCCAACCTCAACGCGGGTTCTCCGAACGACGGGAACCTCTTCGGCGGTGCGCCGGACTTCACCTACACGGCGCGCGCACACGCCCTGGCGCTGTTCGGCAAACTGGCCGGTGGGCTTCCGGTAGCCACCCAGATGACCGGCAACCCGCAGGCCGGCGGTGGATACCCGGCGCTACAGGTGCTGGGAGTACGGCAGTCCGGGCACCGGATACAGCTGATCGTGGTCAACCGGGACACCGACCACGCCGTGACGCCGCACATCCTCGTGGACGGCCTGCACGGAAGTCTCCGGGTCCGTCTGTCGTCGGTGTCCGCGGCAAGTTTCCAGAGCTACAACTCACCTGACCAACCCGGTGCGGTGACGACGCAGACGACCCGGACCACCGCCTCCGGCGGTGTGGTCGCTCTACCGTTGCCGGCGCACTCGGTGAATCTGGTCGACATCTCGGCCGTCCGGCCATAGATAGGAGCGGAGTGTGACCAACGAACCAATGACCCGGCATCTGTCCCGACGAGGCGTCCTGGGGGCCGGCGTCGGCGGACTGTTCGCCCTGGCCGGATGCAGCGGCCTCCGCGGCGGTTCCTCAAACGGCAGCGGCAGTCCGAACACCATCAGCCTTACCTGGTGGAGTGAGGGCAAGCGAGCTCAACGCACTCTCGATGTCGCGCACCTGTTCGAGAAGAGCCACAAGGGTGTCCACATAGACGGCCAGTTCTCGGACTTCGGCGGCTACTACGACAAGCTCGCCACGCGGGTGGCCGGAGGCAATCCGCCGGACGTCTTCCAGGTCCACATCACCGAAATGGCCGACTACGCCAAGCGTGGTGCGGTGCGACCGCTGGACGATCTCGTTCCGAAGCCGCTGCAGCTGGGTGGTTTGCCCAGCTACATCCTCGACTCGTGCAGATACCAGGGCAAGCTGTACTTCGTGCCGCTGGGGCTGGCGACCCAACCCTCCCTCGTGTACAGCCGCACCAAGCTCGACAAGTTCGGCGTGACTGCCCCCGACCCCGCCTGGACGCTGGATGACTTCGTCCAGTTCTCCCGCACGGTGACGAAGGCAAGCGGCGGAAAGGTACACGGCACGTCGGACATGGGTGGATCTCCTGCCGCGTTCGAAGCCTTCGTGCGCAGCAAGGGTACGCAACTGTTCACCACCGGCGGCAAGCTTGCCTTCGGCAAGGACGTGCTGCACGAGTGGTACGAACTCTGGGACCAGCTGCGCCGAACGAAGGCGACCGTACCGATGAAGATCTCCGCCGGGGTACAGGGCTTCGCCAACGATCCTCTGACCACCGGGAAAGCGGCCCTGACGGTCGCGGCCTCGTCGAAGGGGATCGCCGGGTACGGCAACATCGTCAAGGACAAGCTGAGTTCGGTGCCGTTCCCGCGCCACGACAAGGGCGGCCCCGTCGGCACACTGGTCACCCCGATCGAATGGTGGGCGTTGTCGTCGAAGATGTCGAAGGAGAAGGCCAAGCTCGCGGCCGAGTTCGTGAGTTTCGCCATCACCGGCCCCGCGGCGGCGTCGGCCTGGGCCGCCGACCACGGTGTCCCGCTGTCCGCCGATCTGCGGGCGAAGACGTACGCACAGGTGGACCCGACGACCAAACTGATCTACGACGACTTCGACGCGGTGGAGAAGACGAAGCCATCGGCGCGGACGATCTACCCGCCGGGCTCCGGAGAGTTGATCCAGAACACGTTGAAGAAGGTGAACCAGGACGTGGGCTTCGGAAAGAGCACCGTCCAGAAGGCGGTCACGACGTTCTTCTCGGAAGCCGATCGGATCCTGGGTTAGCCGATGGTGTCCGTCGAACAGAGCAGCACGTGGACAGCCGCCCGGCGGCGTGGCAGCGCTCCGGCACGCCGCCGACGGCATCGGGACAACGGCTGGGGCTATCTGTTCCTCCTGCCGTGGCTGCTCGGCTTCTTCCTGCTGACCCTCGGGCCGATGCTGGTGTCGCTGTACCTGTCGTTCACCGACTTCGACCTGCTCACCTCGCCCGGGTGGGTCGGGTGGGACAACTACGTGCGGATGTTCACCTCGGATCCGAAGTTCCTCCAGTCGCTCAAGGTGACCGGGCTGTACGTGGGGCTCAGCGTTCCGCTGGAGCTGGCGTTCGCGTTGCTGGTCGCGGTACTGCTCAACCGCGGCCTGCGCGGAATGGCGTTCTACCGGTCGGTGTACTACCTGCCGTCGCTGTTCGGTGGCAGCGTCGCCGTCGCCGTGCTCTGGCGGGAGGTGTTCGGTGACAGCGGCCTGGTGAACTCCCTGCTGGGTGTCGTCGGACTGCACGGGCAGGCATGGATCTCCGATCCGTCCTACTCGCTCTACACCCTCGTGGTGCTGCAGGTCTGGCAGTTCGGTGCACCGATGGTCATCTTCCTCGCCGGGTTGCGGCAGATCCCCAAGGTCTACTACGACGCGGCGGCGGTGGACGGTGCCGGGGTGCTGAACCGGTTCTTCCGCATCACCCTGCCTCTGCTGAGCCCGGTGCTCTTCTTCAATCTGGTGCTGCGGATCATCCACGCGTTCCAGGCGTTCGCATCCGCGTTCATCATCAGCGGCGGAAGTGGCGGCCCGTCGGAGTCCACGCTGTTCTACACGCTGTATCTCTACCAGGAAGGGTTCGTGAACTTCCGGATGGGCTATGCCTCCGCCCTGGCATGGTTCCTGTTGGTGGTCGTCGCCGTGCTCACCGCGGTGAACTTCCTGTTCAGCAGGTACTGGGTGCACTATGAGCGCTGACTTGTCGACACTTCCGAGGACCGGGACCGGCCACCGTCGCGGGCGGCGCTGGCTGGCGCACCTGGCACTGATCGCGGTGGGCATCGTCATGGTGTATCCACTGCTGTGGCTGCTGTCCAGTTCGGTCAAACCCGACAACGAGATCTTCACCGACTCGGGGCTGTGGCCCTCGCACTGGGACCTCGCGAACTACGCGCAGGGCTGGCACGGCATGGGGCAGTCGTTCGCGATCTTCTTCGGCAACTCGTTCTTCATCTCCACCGCCGCGGTCGTGGGCAACGTGTTCTCGTGCTCGCTGGCCGCCTTCGCCTTCGCGCGACTGGACTTCGCGTTCCGGCGTTTCTGGTTCGCGGCGATGCTCACCACGATCATGCTGCCCAAGCACGTCACTCTGGTGCCGCAGTACACGATGTACCACGTGATCGGTTGGGTGAACACGTTCTACCCGCTGATGGTGCCGCACTTCCTCGCCGTGGACGCGTTCTTCGTGTTCCTGCTCGTGCAGTTCATCCGCGGTATTCCCACCGAGCTCGACGACGCCGCGCGGGTCGACGGCTGCGGATCGGGTCGCGTCTTTGTGCACGTCACGTTGCCGCTGCTGAAGCCGGCGCTGGTGACCACCACCATCTTCACGTTCATCTGGAGCTACAACGACTTCTTCAGCCAGCTGATCTACCTCAACGATCCCCGCCTGTACACGGTGCCGTTGGGCCTGCGTCTCTTTCTCGACGCCACCGGTGAATCGTCGTGGGGGCCGCTGTTCGCGATGAGCGTCCTCGCCCTGCTTCCGGCGTTCCTGTTGTTCCTGGGATTCCAGCGGCTGATCGTGGAGGGCGTCGCCACCTCGGGGCTCAAGGGATGAGCGGCATGCGTCCCGCCCTGGCCGTCGCCCGGCTGGAGGGGACGGTCGGTGCGCTCGTCCGGGTGGTGGTGACCGCGGTGTACATCAACCTGGTGTGGCTGCTGCTCTGTCTACCGGTGGTGACCGCACCGGCTGCCAGCATCGGCCTGCTGCGCGTCGTCGGCACCTGGGCGCGGACCGGCCAGAGCCCCACGGCACGGGGCCTGCTGAGGTGTGCACGGACCCGGTTCGCGCCGGCGACCCTGCTGGGGTGCCTGGCGCTCGGTGTCGGACTCTTCCTGGTCGCTGACCTCTACGCGATCGGCAGGATGGGTGCCGACCGTCGGATCTGGCTCGTGGTCTGGCTCGCCGTCACCAGCATCGTGGCGGTGCTGGTCGTCTTCGTTCCGGTGGCACTCGCGGACACGCGGACGGGTGTACGTGCCGCGCTGTCCCCGGGCGTCCGCGTCACGTGCGCGCACCCCGGCCGTGCGGTGGTGGGCGCCGCCTGTGTCACGGCCACTGCGACGGCCACGGTGGTCTTCCCCGTACTCGCGCTGGTGACCGGAGTGGTCACCGCGGCCATTGTCGACCGGTTGTGGCGGGGCGCGAAGGCAGGGCACGGCGACACATCCGGCTCGAACATCCAGGAGGACCCGTGAACGCAGCATGGACACCCGCCCGGCCCGCCATCGGCTCGGCCGGTGGTGAGCGTCGATGACTGCCGGGCCGAGCACACGGAGGGTCAGCCGCCGGAGCCTGATCGGCGGGGCGGTGGCCGGTACCGCACTCGCCGCGGTCGGTTCCAGCATCGGAGCCGACGAGGCGACCGCACGGTCCGCGCAGCGCGCCGCTGGTGGCGGCAGGGACCGCCGACCCGCGAACATGGTCGTGTTCATCGCAGATCAGCACAACTTCCGGGCAAGTTCGGTGATGGGCCATCCGCTGCTGCAGACACCGAATCTGGCCCGTCTCGCCGCCCGCGGCACCGTGTACGAGAGCGCCTACTGCGCCTCCCCGATCTGTCTGCCGTCCCGGACATCGTTTCTCACCGGGCTACCGGTCCACCGGACGCAGGTGTACGACAACGACCTGTCGATCGAGCCACCGAACTTTCCCAACGTCGGTAGTGTCCTCAATGGACAAGGGCTGCACAGCACCTACATCGGCCGCATCGACAGCTACCGTCCCTTCGACCAACTCGGCTTCACCGAGATCGACGCACGCGGGTACCGCGATCCCGAGAAGATCTACATCGAGCAGGGCCAGCCCGCCATCATCCGCCGCGCCAGCCCGCCACCACAGGTCAACTCGCCCGACGATCCACCGCCGGCGACCGGTTCCCGGACGGGTTGGCCGAGCGTCGCCACCGACATCGACGCCGCTCTGGACTGGATCGCCACCACCGGCCGCGGGTCGGACACGCCCTGGCTGCTGGTGGTGTCGGTGCTGCCGCCGCATCCTCCGTACACCGCGACGCAGGAACTGCTCGACAGATACCCGATCGACCAGGTACACCCGTCGCCGTGGGGTCGGGACGAACCGACCGCCCAGCACCTGTACTCCCGAGACCTGACCTACCACTTCGGGTTCGAACGGTACGATCCCGTCGCCCGCCAACTACGGCAGGGCTACTACGCCAGCATCAGCTACGTCGATCAGCAGCTCGGCCGGGTGATGGACGCCGTGACCGCGGCGGGTCTGGACGACGACACCGTGCTGGCCTACACCTCCGATCACGGCGACATGCTCGGTAAGTTCGGTCTCTGGCAGAAGTACGTGCTGCTGGAGGACTCCGCGCGGGTGCCGATGATCGTGGCGGGACCCGGATTCGGTCCGGGTAGGCGTGCCTCGACCCCGGTCGGCCACTGGGACCTGCAGGCGACCATCTTCGAGACGATGCGCGCCGGCCGCCCCGCGCACTGGCTCGGCGAACCCTTGCAGCGTATCCCGCTCGCCGACCCTGGGCGGCCCGCCTTCTGTGAGAACCACTGCCAGGGCACGCGCGGCAGCTCTTTCCTGGTCCGGCAGGGCGACTGGAAGCTCATCTGGTGTCAGCGCGCGCCGCACCAGCTGTTCCACCTCGCCAGCGATCCCGAGGAGCGACACGACCTGGCCGCCGAGAATCCGGGCCGGGTCCGAGCGATGACGGCGCTGCTGCGGGCGCGCTTCGCCGACCCGGAACGCGAGTCGGCCCGCGCGGACGAGCGCAACGCCGCCGAGGTCCGCGCCCTGGAGGAGATGGGCGCGACCGTGCTGTGACAGCGGTGTGGCCGCGCACCGGGTCCGGGCGCGGCCACACCGCTGTCGAACGGCCGGGGCATCACCGGCTCAGCGGGTCAGCTCGACCAGTACCAGTTGTGCGGGGCACGCTTGGCCACGTACTCGGCTGTGGGCAGGTCGTCGTGGACGCGCAGCCGCCAGCGCGCCAGTCGCTCCACCAGGTCCGCCCGGATGTCGCGCAGACCGTCCTCGTCCCACCGGTCGTGCAGTTCCATCGGGTCCTCGCGCAGGTGGTACAGCTCGCCGCGTCCGGTCGCGTGGTAGATGAGCTTCCAGTCGCCGTGCCGGACCACCGCACCCGATCCGCTCTGCGTCATGGTGTTCAGCTCGTTGTACGGGCTGCCGGTGTAGGTGGCGCGCAGGGCCGGCCGCTCATGCTCACCGTAGGGCAGTCCGCCGAAGCCGAATTCCGCGTAGCCGGTGTCGAACTCGGCCGGTGGGCAGGGCTCTCCGGCCAGTACCGGCTGCAGGCTGCGCCCTTGCACGCCCAGCGGGATCGGCTGTCCGGCCAGCTCGCACACGGTGGGGAACACGTCGGCGAGCGAGACGAAGGCTGCGTCGTCGTCGTGCGGCCGGATTCCGGGGCCGATGGCCAGGAACGGCACCCGCAGCAGCACCTCGGGTACACCGGCCCCCTTGCGTTGCAGACCGTACTCGGCGACGTAGTCACCGTGATCGGCGACGAACAGCAGGACGGTGTCGCGCGCCAGAGCGTCCGCGCCGAGGTGCTCGACCAGCCTGCGTAACTGGTCGTCGATGAGTCGCAGCATCCCGCAGTAGTTCGCCCGGTACCGCTTGTGCAGCGCGTCGTAACCCGGCCGCTTGTTCTCGATCAGGTTACGCAGCCATGCGTATGCGCCGCCCTTGGCCATGGCCGCTTCGGGGCCACAGGTGCGTTCGGGAACCTCGTCCTCCGGAAAGAGGGAGAAGTAGGGTTCGGGAACCTGGTAGGGATTATGCGGCTCCGGGAACGACACCCACAGGAAGTACGGACTGTCGCGATCGCGTCGTTGCAGGGCCGTGATGGCGTCGGACACGATCCGGTAGGGGAACTGTCGTTCGACCGGGAACGGGGTCGGCTCGGTCGCGGGGCCATGGTCAATCGACCGCAGCCAGGCCGCGAAGTCCGCGTCGGCGTCGTCGGAGATCGGGCCGTCCTCGTGCATGTACGGTCCGGCGTAGCTGTCGTAATCGTCGGGGCCGCGGTAGACGTGCGGCTTTCCGGCAAAGTGCAGCGAGTAGCCGGCGGTGCGCAGCACGTCGAGCATGTCGTCACCGCGTACCACCTCGTGGGTGGCCGCGTTCTGCCGTACCCGGTGCGCGCTGGGGAACCTTCCGGTCATCAGACTCGTCCGCGCCGGTACGCACACCGGGAAGGTGGTGTAAGCGTTGCGAAACCGGGTGCCCTGCGCGGCCAACGAATCGAGAAAGGGCATGGTGTCGAGTGCGAAGCCTTCACCGGCTGTCATCCCGACCGTGTGCTGGTCGGTCATCACCAGCACGATGTTGGGCGCAGTCATGTCGGGCCCGCCACGGATGCCGTCGCCCTCCCCCGTACTGCCGGGCAGGGGCCACTGGTCGTCTCGTGAGTCACTCGGGACAGATAAATTCATGGGTGAAACTAACAACGTCGTCGATCGCGTGTCAACGGCAGACACGCACGCTGCGACATACAGCCGAACGGAGAAGACAGTCCGCCGTTCAGCGGTCGGGGCGGCAGACTGTGGGCATGGAGTTCTTCTGTTACCACCGGGACCGGCCCGGTTCCGGGGCGCTACGTGGCGAGATGGTCGAGGCGCACTGGTCCTACATGGACGGGTACGCCGCCCAGCTGATCGCCCGCGGTCCGACCCTCACCGAGGACGGCGAGACCGCCACCGGCAGCGTGCACATCGTGGAGCTGCCCGATCCGGCCGCTGCCCGCGCGTTCGCTTTCGACGAGCCCAACTACCAGGCCGGCGTGTACCGGGACGTGCTGATCCGCCGGTGGCGCAACCTGCTGGGCCGTACGATGTGGGACTTCCCGGGCGGGCAGGCCGGCAGACACCGGTATCTGGTGCTGGGCCTGGGATCCGGACAGCCCGTCGACCGGGCCGTGCCGCCCGGCGAGGAGGAGCTGATCGCGTACGGGCCGCTGCTGTCCGACGACGGCGAACACTGGCTCGGCACTGCGGTACTGCTGCGGGCACCGGATCCGGACACCGCGCGGGCCGTCCTCACCGCCGACCGGTACGCCAGCGTCGAGGTCCACGACTGGGAGTTCGGCGGCCGTCCGTCCTGAGCTCAGTCGAGGCGCAGGATGGTCTCCTCGACCTCGGCGCCGCGGCCGGCGGCGTAGCCGGTGTCCTTGCCGACGACCGTAAAGCCCGCCTTCTGCAGCACCCGCAGCGATCCGGCGTTGTCGCTGACCGCGCGCGCGTGCAGCGGTCGTACCGGGACCTCGGCGAGCAGCAGTGCGACCGCGCGGGTGGCGACGCTCTGACCCCAGACGCGCCGGTCGATCCAGTAGGTGATCTCGGTGTCGCCGTCCAGCACGAAGCTGGCGATGCTGCCGACGAGTTCCCCGTCCAGGGTCACGGCCCGGTTGGTGACGTCCGGCCGCGAGCGTATCCGCGCCATGTGCGCGTCGAACGCGGCCCGGTCGTCGGGGTCGGCGGCGGTGAACGCCGCCATCCGGACCGACACCGGGTCGCGCATCAGTGCGAACAGTCGGTCCAGATCGGCGTCCTCGATCGGCCGCAGCGCAACCTCGCCACCCGCTCCACTCATGGCGCGCAACCTAACCCGGCCCTCCGACAGTTTGTCTCAGATCTCGGTGACCTGACCGTCGACGACCTCGAAACGGCGGGTGGTGTGCACCGCGTCGAGCATCCGCCGGTCGTGGCTGACCAGCAGCAACGTGCCCGGGTAGTTCGCCAGCGCCGATTCGAGCTGCTCGATCGCCGGCAGGTCCAGGTGGTTGGTCGGCTCGTCCAGTACGAGCAGGTTGACGCCCCTGGCCTGGAGCAGCGCCAGCGCGGCACGGGTACGTTCCCCCGGCGACAGGGTCGCCGCCGAGCGCAGTACGTGCTCCGCGCGCAACCCGAACTTCGCCAGCAGGGTACGGATATCGGCCGGCAGCAGATCCGGTACGGCCGCCCGGAACGCGTCGACCAGCGGCTCGTCCGAGTCGAACAGTTCCCGGGCCTGGTCGACCTCGCCGACCACCACACCGGAACCGAGCGCCGCGTACCCCTGTTCGGGGGCGAGCCGACCCAGCAGCAGCGCAAGCAGCGTCGACTTGCCGGCGCCGTTGGCGCCGGTGATGGCGACCCGGTCGGCCCAGTCGATCTGGAGGTGCACCGGTCCGAGCGTGAACCCACCGCGGCTGACCCGGGCGTCGCGCAGGGTGGCCACCACGCTGCCGGAGCGGGGCGCGGCGGCGATCTCCATCCGCAGCTCCCATTCCTTGCGCGGCTCCTCCACCACCTCCAGCCGCTCCATCGCGCGCTCGGTGGCCTTTGCCTTCGCAGCCAGTTTCTCGCCGCCCTCGATCCGATAGGCCCGTACCGACTTGTCCGGGTCATCGGGCTTCTTCTTTGCTTTCGCCACACCCTTTTCCGACCAGGACCGCTGCACCCGCGCCCGGTCCAGCAGCGACGAGCGGCGGTCCGCGTACTCGTCGTACGCCGCACGTGCCTGGTCCCGGGCCCGTTCGCGTTCGGCCAGGTAGGCGGCGTAGCCACCGCCGTAGGTACGGATCTGCTGCTGCGCCAGGTCGAGTTCCAGGATCCGGGTGACGGTACGGGCCAGGAACTCCCGGTCGTGGCTGACCAGTACGGCACCAGCACGCAGCCCGGTGACGAACTCCTCCAGCCGCGCCAGCCCGGCCAGGTCGAGGTTGTTGGTCGGCTCGTCGAGCAGGAAGATGTCGTACCGGCTGAGCAGCAGGGACGCCATCCCGGCGCGGGCCGCCTGCCCGCCGGACAGCCCGGTCATCGGCTGGTGCAGGTCGAGCCCGAACTCCTCGGCGACCTGTTCGGAACGTTCCGGCAGGTCGGCGCCGCCGAGAGCCAGCCACCGGTCCAGCGCGGCGGCGTACCGGTCGTCGGCGCCGGGTTTCCCGTCGGTCAGCTCCCCGGTCGCGGCGTCGAGTTCGGCCTGCGCGGCGGCCACCCCGGTACGTCGGGCGAGGAGGTCGGCCACCGATTCCCCGGCCCGCGGTTCTGGTTCCTGCGGCAGGTAGCCGACGGTCGCGGTCGGCGGATTACGGGTGATGCTGCCGTGCTCCGGTTCGACGGCGGTACTCCCCGGGTCGGCGGCGCCCGGGTCCGTGGTGACCGCCGCCAGGTCGCGGCCGGCGAGCATCCGCAGCAGGGTGGACTTGCCGGCACCGTTGACTCCGACGAGCCCGACCACATCGCCCGGCGCGACGATCAGGTCGAGGCCGGAGAACAGTACGCGGTCGCCGTGCCCGGCGGTCAGGTCCCTGGCGATCAGTGTGGCGCTCATAGACTGCCGATGCTATCGGGCGCGGTCGGGCGCACGCCGCCGGTTATCCAACGGGTGGCGCGCACTGCCCTGGTGACGCTCGCTATATCACTTGACCGGGTGTCGTACCTGGCTGCGAGGATTCCGGTAATGGCCACCACCTCCCTGATCCCTGACAGCCCGGTCCACTCCGGCACCCCGCCGCTGGTCCGGCGGCTGTTCGTGGGGATCGCCTTCTCCGCCCTCGGCAGCGGCATGTCCATGCCGTACCTGTTCATCTACCTCACCCAGGTCCGTGGGCTGTCCACGACCAGCATCGGACTGGTGCTGTCCTGGATGGGTGTGGTGAGCCTCGGCGTCTCGCCGCTGGTCGGCACGATGGTCGACAAGGTCGGGCCACGGGTGGTGCTGCTGATCGGCCTGGTCGGGGAGGCCGCCGGAATGGCCCTGGTGGCCACCATCCACACCCTGCCGGGCGCCTGGCTCGTGGCGACCTGGGCGGCGGTGTTCGGCTCCGCCACGTTCCCGGCGACCGGTGCCCTGGTCACCCGGCTGGTGCCGGTGGCAACCCGGCAGCGGGCGTACGGGATGCAGTTCATGCTGATGAACGCCGGCTTCGGGGTGGGCGGGCTGGTCGCCTCCGTACTGGTGAACCTGGCGCATCCGGTCACCTTCGAGCGGCTGTACCTGATCGACGCGGCCAGCTACCTCGGCTACGTCGCGGTGCTACTGACCATGCCGCGCCGTACCGGTCTGCTGCCCGCCGACCCGGCCATGTCGGAGCCTGGCACCGGGCGGCCACCCGGCTGGCGGGTGGTGCTGCGCGACCGTACGCTGCTGCTCGTCGTCGGCGTAGCCACGCTGCTGCTGACCTGCTCGTACGCGCAGGTCGACTCCGGCTTCACATCCTTCGCGGTCAACCAGGCGCACGTGCCGGCCCAGGTACTGGGTTGGGCGTTCGCCGCGAACACCGCGATCATCGTGGCCGGTCAACTGGTCACGCTGCGGTTCGTGGCCGGCCGCCGACGTAGCGCCGCGCTCGGCGTTGCCGGGCTGATCTGGGCGGTGGCTTGGGCGATCATCGCGATAGGTGGTCTGGTCGTGGACCGCTGGCTGGCCGTGTTGTGCGTGGTCGTCGGGCTCGCCGTGTTCGGTGCGGCCGAGACGATCTGGGCTCCGGTGATGCCCGCCCTGGTCAACGGCCTGGCCGACGAACGGGTACGCGGCCGCTACAACGCTCTGGCCGGCATGACCTGGACGGTCTCCGGCATCGCCGGACCGGCCCTGGCCGGTCTGCTGGTCACCCGCAACGGTGGCCACTACTGGATGGCACTGTGCGTCGGCGGTTGCCTGCTCGGCGCCGTGGCCATCGGCGCCCTACGCCGCAACCTGACCCCCGCCCAGGAGGGCCTGGAGCAGGCTCACGACGAGCCCGCCCAGGGCGAGCCAACACAGGTCCCGAACGGCCTGGACCCAGCCGCCACCCCCTGAGGCGCCACGCACCTACCGCCGCAACGGCACACCCATCAGCGCCGGTCCCGTCGCTGTGTCACGTGGTCGAGAACCGGCTCAGGAAGTACCGCATAGCGGCCCGGGTCACGGGAAGGTAGCGCTCGTCCGGACCGAGCGCCCCTTCAGCGACGAGGTCAGCAGAGACCATGATGAGGTCCGAACCGATCCGGGTGTAGATGGCGGCGAATCCGTCCTCGCACGCCTCATCACCGAAGTCCACCCGCTTCGCGTAGGACTCAGGCTTCCCGTCGTTGATCTCCTGCTCGCACACGTGCAGGAACACGAGCGCTCCCGCGCCCCTCCCGTGCCGAATCGTGATCGCGCCACCGCCGTAGCGAACGTTTCCCTTCACCGGGTAGCTGCAGGAATTGGTGTCTGCCGTCGGTTTCATGGTGGGGCGCAGGTCCCACTTCGCGTACTCCGCCTTCACCGCAGTGGCCAGCTCGGCCGCGGTCGCGATGGAACAATGCTTCTTGTCGAACTCCGCGAAGCTCAACTTCCTGCTCTGCGCCGCCGGCGATGGTGCCGCTCCGCGTCCGCCTTCGGTGTCGGCCTTTGCCGTCGTACCCGTACCGCACCCTGCTACCAGCAGCCCCGAAGCCACAATCCCCACCGCCGCAAACCTGAGCCGCCTCAATCTCACTCCCAGTTTTAGTACATGCCAGATCGCGTCGTGATACTAGCCAGCCGGAACGCACCAAGGATCAACCGAACGGCTCCAGTTGAGCCATAACGCATCGCCACATGCTCACCTCTTCGACAACTGCCTCAGCCGCTCACCAGACAGGTTCCGGATTCGCCTGGTCCGACCATGCCCACACATCACGTTGAGCACCTCTACATCCCCAGAACTGGAAGCGACGCGGATCTGCAACCAATCAGACCACTCATCCACCGAGCGGCCGACATCCGCCGAACCGAGGTGACCTTCTTCCACCTGCCCCAACAGAGCGATCTCTCGGCTGCGCCTGTCGCAATATCCACGACGTTCCGGTGGAGCGCAGAAAAGCCAAAGCCTGTGGTCGTCCAGCGGGACACGTTCAAGCATCGCAGCACGACAGAAGTCGCCAAGTCCCTATCGGGTTGCGCAACAAGCGCAGCACCAACCATTTTCCGTGGCCAACTTAGCCACACAGTCCAGCCGTTGCGCCAGCATGATCCGCGCCGACCCATCGCGACTATCTAGCATGACCACTCCGCCGAACTGTTCCTTCATCTCACAAAGCTGGGAGGCGATCCACTTATCAGCCCTGTTTCAGGAAGATTTGAATATCACTCAACGCGTCTCTCGCCCGTCCTGCCGTGACCGGATCTGACAGCAGCTCCTCCAGCGCAGGTACGACTGAACTCGAGTCGATCTGACGATGGATACGTGCTAGATGTCCAAGAGCTGTCGCGGCGACACCTCGGACGCAGGGCTCGACATGCCGCACCAGCCGTAACGCTTCCCGCTCAACCCATCGCCAGTCTGGCTCATACAGAGCAAGACTGATGATCGTCTCACACAACGCCCGAGGCTTCCCCGCCTCCAGAATCACGGCCACTTCGTCCCGGCTCAAGAAACCGGGCTTCTCATACCTCAGCAATAGGGCCCTTCTACGTGTACCGAAGACTCACGAGCAGTCAAGCTAGAGATCAGATTTCTCCCCTAGCCCGCAACACCATCGCGCGCCACGACCACCGTCCGTTTACCCGATAGTATTCAGTCACTGAGAATCCAGCCAAAAATTTCGGGCAATGTCCACTAAGGATTCGAACTCGATCTCAGAAATATTTGCAGCAAAAGCTGACTTCGATTCCTGCATCGATACCTCTTGGGCCATAATGATGAATCTGCCTGCTTGTACATAACTGTATACCGCCCACCGGTCTAGCGACTCGACGCTCGACATTATTGTCGAGTCATGGAGAAATTCGTCGGCATCAATCAGCTCCATGAGCTTTATGACATCAACGCTCAGCAATTCAAGCCTCTTGTCGTTGATCCGTGGTCGATTCTTGAGCTGCGCCATCACTGACCCGAGGATGCACCCATCGCGGTCGCCAACCAGTTGTCCACCAACAATGAGTTGGAAACGAAACATGCGATACTCAGAAAGAGGGGTGATCAGGAGACCAAATTGGCCACTGTCGTCTAAGAACCTCATCCCTACCTCCGCCGGACCTCAATAGGAATCACCCTCAATGGAATTTCCACCGGATTTCCTCGATTGTCGCGACCATTGGAACTGCCGCTCCAATGCCAATTCCCGTGCGCGTCGTTTGAATACCTATAGTAGACAGCCTTCCTGCCGGAACCGATTTTCGCCCACCGCGTTCCGTCAACGAGAACACTATTCTGAAACTGCTCCTCCGCATCGGCCGGCAGGACACCCTTATTGGGATTGTATGAGTTTGGCCCACCATGCGGATCATGATGTCCGGGATTTTCATAGCCAGGGATACAGTTGTGAACGAGGACCGGCGCCTGCTCCGCGAGGACATAGTAGGTGTGGAGGTGGTTGATGGTGAGGTCGTAGGTGAGGGTGGTGGCGGTGTAGTGGCGGGTGGTGTTGAGGGTGATGGTGCGGCCGTGGGTGGTTTGGAGGTGGTCGCCGGGGTGCAGGTCGACGGCTTGGGTCCAGTGGTGGGTGGTGGCGTTCCAGAACAGGTGGTGGGTGGTGGTGGTCAGGGTTCTGGGGCCGGCGGGGGTGGTGAGGGTGAGGTCCACGAGGTCGTGGTCGGAGGTGGTGACGATGACCCCGTCAACGCGGTGCTTCTCTGGCTTGGCGGCGCCGGGTTTGGCGTTGAGGATCTCGTCGCCGATGGTGACGTCGCTGATGGGTGTGGTGCCAGGGCGTCGTCAAAGTCGTCTCTTAGCAGGTCAAGAGGAAGTTGGCGGGTCTCTTGGCGTCACGGCCGTGATGCCGTAAGGCGGCTGCGATGTTGGTGTGGCCCGCTAGCCGCAGCACGCTGATCGCGGTGTTGCGCAGGGTGGCCATCGCCTGAGGTCCACCGCGGGCGCGTACCCTGCTGCGGTCCTCATCGAAGTCCACGTCACGCACCCAGTGCAGGCTGTTCTCGATCGCCCAGTGCCCCCGTATCCAGCCAGCGATGTGGGTTGGTGTCGCGTCGGTCGCCGACAGGCTGGTGACCGCGTAGACGGTTTCGCGGCGGCATCGGCCCTTCACCACACGGGTGCGCGTCAGTCGTAGTACCTGAGCTACGCCGGGGAACCCGATACCGTTGGCAACCTCGGTGATCTTCAGCGTGCGTGTCTCGCGACGCCCGTGTCCGGTCTCGCGGGAGACGCACAGGGCCGGGATCGTCTTCCATGGCAGGCGTTTGAGCGTGCGCCGTAGCCCTGGCTGGTTGTCTTTGACGGTGAGGACGAAATGCCCGCTGGTTGCCACGATCGCCGCCGCGGTATCGCGTTGGCAGTGCAACGCGTCGGCGGTGATCACCGCACCGGCCACATCCAGCACCGCGACCAGCCGTTGCAGCATCGGGATCTCGTTGGTCTTCGCGCCGACGCTGACCTGGGCCAGCACCACACCGGTGCTCTGACACAGCCCGGACAGCAGATGCACCGCCGATCCGGGCGTGGTGCGGGAACCGCGTAGGCGTTTACCGTCGAACGCGATCACCCGCCGGCCGGCGATACACGAGGTGCGGGTCCACATCCACCCGGCCACCGCCGCGTCGAGGCCGTCACCGCCCACCAGGCCCAACAGCCGCCGGACCGTCGGCTCCGAGGGCGGCGTGCCGGTCACACCCAGCGCGGCCAGCACCTCGGGCCCAGCATCGGCGGCCCACTCGGCGATCGCGGTGAACGAGCGTGCCCCGGCCAGGGTCACGGCCAACGCCACCGCCAGCACCGCGCCCAGCCGGTGACGCACTCCGCGACGGTGGCGAGGGTCAGCTATCCGGTCGAGCACGGCGACAAGCGACGCCGGCAACGGCTCTACCCCGCCACCCAGCCGAAGGCCGGACGGACACACAGACGATGATGGTGATGCGGGCACGACACGACTCCGAGTGACGATCTTGACTAGGCATCTTGATCATCACCACACGCGTGTCGTGCCCGTCTGCCACCCCCGACCCGCCACTCAAACACCAGGTCAGCCGGTCACCACACGACTTTGACGGCGCCCTGGCCGCTCACCATAGAGGTTCCGGATTCGCCTGGTCCGACCATGCCCACACATCACGTTGAGCACCGCTATATTGCCAGAACTGGAAGCGACGCGGATCTGCAACCAATCAGACCACTCATCCACCGAGCGGCCGACATCCGTCGAACCGAGGTTGCCTTCCCTCGCCTGCCCCAACATGGCGATCTCTCGGCTGCGCCTGTCGCAATATCCACGACGTTCCGGTGGAGCGCAGAAAAGCCAAAGCCTGTGGTCGTCCAGCGGGACACGTTCAAGCATCGCAGCACGACAGAAGTCGCCAAGTCCCTATCGGGTTGCGCAACAAGCGCAGCTCTTAAGATCCTGCCGAGCCCGGCGGTAGTCATCGCCCGTCGGTAAAGAGCCCACCGGCCATGTTCCGTGGCCAGCGCAGTCACACAATCCAGCCGTTCCGCCAGCATCATCAGCGCTGGCCCGTCGCGACCACCTTGCATGGTCACCGCACCTAACCTGTCGTTCCATGCACACGGAGGCTGAGAAGCGCTCCAATCCGTCAGCCTTCTTTCAAGAAGATCTGGATTTCACTCAGCGAATCTTGTGCCCGTCCTGCCGTATGCGGGTCTGCCAGCAGTTCTTCCAGCATACCAGTTGAGCAGCGATTATCTCACCCCGGCGCACTGACCACTTGAGACCGCCCTCCTGGATCGGCATGCGGTACCAGCCGTAACCCTTCCCGTTCGACCCACCGCCAGTCAGTCTCATATAGCACAATACCGATGATCCTCCATCTTGAACATTTCAGAGTGGCGCGCCTCTACCAATAAGGTATTCGTACTCTTCGAGATCCACGTGAATGCAGAATCTAGCACCAAGAATTTTCACAGACTCTTCAGGAAGATCGTATATGTCACCGTCTCCCAGATCCTTCATCCCGAGCAAACCGAGGACCTCGATGTCAGAGATCCCGTCTAGATGAAAGCGCTCATGAAAATCTCCCGTATGCCGGTTAAATACCTCAAGAAGCCAGATCCACATTCAGCAACCTCCTAACCGGCGTCCCGGCACCGGCTGACCCTTGTTTCCCGGAAGTTGGTTACCAGTATTCGGATCAAATTCACCCAGATGACGTGCGTTTTTCTTTCCATTCGACCACATTTCGATCGTGCCATGAGCTGAATCCCATTCGAGAACTCGACCATCTGTCATCGCCCATCGTTGTCGATACCCGCCGCCCTTTTTTGGCGACCCTCGACCTACGAACGTAGCGTCTCACCGACCCCGAAACCCTCGCCACACTCATCCGCGGAGAGTGGAGCATCGAAAACTCCTCCCACCACATCCGAGACGTCACCTTCCGCGAAGACGCCTCAACCGTCCACACCGGCACCGCACCCCGCGCCATGGCCACCTTCAGAAACCTCGCCACCGGCACCCTGAAAATCCTCGGCGCCACCAACATCGCCAAAACCACAAGAGCAATCAGGGACGACCCAGCACGAGCCCTCCCGATCCTGGGCATGACCCACAACCCGAACCCTTCGGGAACTTGATCAGGCCCTGGCTTCGCGTAGGACTCAGGCTTCCCATCATTGATCTCCTGCTCGCAGATGTGCAGGAACACGAGCGCTCCCGGACCTTTTCTGTGCCGAATCGTGATCGCGCCCCCGCCGTAGCGAACGTTTCCCTTCACCGGGTAACTGCAAGAATTGCTGTCTGCCGTCGGTTTCATGGTTGGACGCAGGCCCCACTTCGCGTACTCCCTCTTCAGCGCGGTGGCCAGCTCGGCCGCAGTCGCGATGGAACAATGCTTCTTGTCGAACTCCGCGAAGCTCAACTTCCCGCTCTGCGCCGCCGGCGATGGTGCCTCAACGCGTCGACCTCCGCTGTCTGCCTTTACCGTAGTACCCGTACCACACCCTGCTACCAGCAGCCCCGAAGCACAATCCCCGCCACAGCGAACCCGAACCACCTCAACCCAACCCCCCCAATTAACAGGTTTACATTCTTAGCCATCAATAGACCGCCATTCCGCTTTCAGATCTTCGCAGGTAATCATGAGAGTCCCGCCCGTCATCTGAATCTCGTGCGAGCACCCACCATCGAGTGGCAGGATCTCGTCCAGCTGCACATCGCCCAACCGTGCCGTATCGGGCCACACTCGCCCACTAGCAGCAAGGTCTTTCGTATCAATCTCAACGCGCGCTACGCCCATATATTGAATCACAAGACCCGACAAATGCTTAAACCGATTCGGCGCCATGGCCAATTCCATAGCCAACTTCGCGCTTCCAACCTCTCGGACCAATACGTGCTTTATGCGGAGATCTTTTACGCACCTTGAACTGGCAAAGTCATAGTGATCAGGATCGACCGCAAACGCACGCGCACCTATTGGAAGTTCGAGCTGGAACCCCGGAAGCTCACGAATATATGGCTCTGGATCGAGGATATTTGCGGGCGTAATTTCCTGAGTCAAACTCACTTGTACGTAGCGCATCAGCAACCACTCGATCCAATCATTGGGCGCTTCCAGACATCGCCTCTGACGCTATCGTCCGAACCAAGCTGCCCAGTCTTTCGCATCTGATCGACCGCAATTCCCTTCAGCCGATTGCTGACCTGACCTGGAACGGAGACGTCGTTCGCATTGATGCCATGCTTATTGAAGAACCCATTGCTGCCGTATATGCCAACCTCGCTACCCCGGTAGTAGACATGAATCTCAAACGAGGCTTGACCTCGTACATTGAACTTATCCATGGGGAGTGTCCGGAAGTTTGTGGGTGGAGCCGGTGATCTTCTAGTTTTCGGTGATGCGGTCGCCGTAGTAGAGGGCGAGTTGGTTGAGCGCTGTCTTCCAGCCGCTGGTTTTACCAGTCACGTTGGCCCGGTTGGGTTTCGGGTCGCGGATGACCAGATACAGCACCTTCAGGGCGGCTTGCTCGTGGGGGAAGTGCCCGCGCCGGCGGGTGGCGTGCCGGAACCGGGAGTTGAGTGACTCGATCGCGTTGGTCGTGTAGACCACCCGGCGGATCTCCGGCGGGAACGCCAGGAACGGGGTGAACTGCTCCCACGCGTTGCGCCACATGTTGATGATGACCGGATACCGGTCACCCCAGTCCTCGGCGAACTCGTCGAACCGGGCCTGGGCCGCCTCGACGGTCGGGGCGGTATAGACGATCCGCAGGGCTTTGGTGATCTGCCCCCAGTGCGCTTTGGAGGCATACCGCAGACTCGCCCGGACCAGGTGCACCACACACAGCTGCACGGTGGCCTGCGGCCAGATCTCGACCACCGACTCCGGTAGGCCTTTGAGCCCGTCACAGGCCACGATGCACACGTCAGCCACCCCCCGGTTACGCAGCTCGGCCAGACACGCCATCCAGTGCTTCGCGCCCTCCCCACCGGTGCCGACCCACATCCCCAGCACGTCGCGTTCGCCGGCCAGGTTGACCCCGACCGCCACATACACCGGCCGGTTGGCCACCTGCCCGTCCCGGATCTTGACATACAGCGCGTCAATCAGCACGACCGGATACACGCGGCAGGTTCCACCGATCGCTGCGAATCAACGGTCGCGCCTGCCACCCCGCCAGCTCTTCCGAGATCTTGTCGGTGACCCGCGATACCAGATCCCGCGACACGTCCACGTCATAGATCTCGGCCAGGTGCGCCTGGATCTGCCCGGTCGTCAGCCCCTTGGCATACAAGCTGATGACCGCCTCATCAAACCCCTCCAGCCGGCGAGCATGCTTCGGCACGATCCGCGGATCGAAACTGCCCGCCCGATCCCGCGGCACGTCCAACCGCACTGCGCCGACCTCGGTACGCACTGTCTTCGGTGAGGTCCCGTTACGCTGGTTACCGACCCCCGGAGGCGGGGCCTGCCCACGCTCATAACCCAGATGCTCAGCCATCTCGGCCTCCAGAGCGGTCTGCAACACGGTGCGGGTCACCTGCTGCAACAACCCACCCTCACCCACCAGCGACACACCCTCAGTACGGGCCCGGTCGATCAGCTCCCGCGCGATCCGCACATCCAAACCCCTCGCGGGGCTGTCCACCTGACCAGCGGCATCCCCCGCCGCTGACTCCAACTCCGACACAGACGATCCTTCCCGCCGAGGCACCCGCCCCAGCATTCTGGATCACCGCCCCACCCACAAAATTCCTGACAGGCCCGGGTGCTCCGACAAGGTTCCAGAACTTGTACCCGGAGGACACTCATGGCTGGACGAAAGTGTTCACACCGGCTTCGGTCGCACGACGTACCGGTAATTACCAATATGTCGCCCTGACTGATGGAAGCCTTATGATTGGTAAGGGTGACGGTCATATCGCGCTTTCTGGAGGATCGGATGTGCTCGCTGCTGGCGAGGTCCGGTTTAAGAGTGGGAGGATGGTGGAATTGAATAATCGCTCGGGTCACTATCGACCGTTCGGTGCAAATGCCGAAGCTGCTGCTGTGGATGCCTTCAACGGGGCCGGACTCGATGCGACGGGGAAGTATGTTGAATATAAATTCCCAAGCCGCTAATGATGACAAATGCAATTGCGTTTTGGACAAGATTGACTTTTTGCTAAAAGTTCAAAATCTCGCTGTTGGCGTCGATCAAATTGAGCCATTACTAGAAGACTTAGCTGACCAAATCAAAGAAAGGAATCATTGTAGGCCTCAGATTTCTGAGCGCTTTCTCGCACTTATGGAAGACGTCGATGCTCTGAGTTTGGAGGTTATTCAGTATTGTATGCATGATCTCCGATGGTCGGAAATACGTGAACGCGCTATTGTTCTGTTTCGCGAGGAGACGAGGATCGGTAAGCGTCGCCTATATGAGCGCCTGCTCGAATCATTCGATGACGATTGGGATGATCGGACATTCTTTCGTCGCTACTCGACGTGACGTCCTGAGTTGTGAAAATACAATCACTTAAAAGAGGGGGCGGTTTCAAGCGGGCCGTCATTCATGCCGCCACGATGCACAAATTGGGCCACGGCCGCGGGTACACCATCAACGGCATTGTGGTGCCCTACATGGGTCCTACGGACGCTCTCGCCTTCGCCAAGGCCGTCGACGCGGCCACCGGGAAATGGCAGGAGAAGCATTCAGCGTTCCCTAGCCTCGATCGTTCGTGATCTTGATTGAGTGGGTTCGGTGGCTGTGCGGGGCGGTTTTGGGGTGTCGGTTGCTGGTTGTGGGCAGGGTGGTGGTGTCGCGCGTCAGACTTTGTGGCAGGGCTCGTTTGTTGCGGGTCCTGCCGTGTGTGAAGGAGTCTGATCGTTATGGCGAGACCAGCGGCGTTGCCGTCGGAGGAGAAGGTCCGGATCGTGTTGTCGGTTCTGGCCGGTGAAGTGACTGTGGCTGAGGCTGCTCGGCGGGCGAAGGTGTCTGAGCAGTCGGTGGGGAACTGGAAGCGGCAGTTCCTGGAATCGGGTCGGGCTGGTCTGGTGGCGGGCCGGTCTGGCCCTAGTGTCGCGTGTCTGAAGTCTATTTACGTGTGATGGTGGTGATGAGTTCGTCTGGGGTTTTGGTCCAGGTGAAGGGTGTGGCGCGGTCGTTGTAGGCGTCGATGAATCGGCGGATGGCGTCTTCGAGGTCGGTGACGTTGAGGAAGCTGCCGCGGCGGATGGCTTGGCGGGTGATGATGCCGAAGAAGATCTCGACCATGTTGAGCCAGGAGCAGCTGGTCGGGGTGAAGTGCAGGGTGATGCGCGGGTGTTTGGCCAGCCAGGCGCGCACGGCGGGGTGTTTGTGGGTGGCGTAGTTGTCGCAGATGACGTGCAGTGTCACGCGGGGGTGGGCCTTGGCGACCTGTTTGAGGAAGGCGAGGAACTCCACGTTGGTATGCCGCGGGTAGCAGGCGTCGGCGCTGATGCGGCCGGTCGCGATCTCCAGCGCGGCGAACAGGGTGGTGGTGCCGTGACGGACGTAGTCGTGGGTTTGGCGGGCGGGCAGACCAGGACGCAGGGCAAGCATCGGCTGGGTGCGGTCCAGGGCCTGGATCTGGCTCTTCTCATCGACGCTGACCACGACCGCCCCTCGGGGTGGCTGCAGGTAGAGGCCGACCACATCACGGATCTTGGGTTCCAGTTCCGGATCGGTGGACAACTTGAACGTCTCGATCCGGTGCGGCTGGATGTTCCACTTACGCCAGATCCTCGCGACACTGGCGAACGAGATCCCCAACCGTGAGGCCATCAACCGGGCCGACCAGTGCGTCACCCCCAGCACCGCCGGCGGCTTCCCCTTGTCCGCCAACGTTTCGGCCAGCACCGCGACCTCATCGATCTCCCGTACACGACCAGGACGAGGCAGATCGGCCAGAGCATCGACACCCGCCTGGACGTAACGCTCACGCCACTTCAACACCGTCGGGCGACTCACCCCCACCCGCTCGGCGATCTCGGTGTTGGCCACCCCGTCAGCCGCCAGCAACACCACCCTGGCCCGCCGCGCCACCCCCGCCGACACCATCGAAGCACGCGTGATCGCTTCCAACCTCACACGATCACCCTCACGCAACCGCAACGCCTCGGCCACATACATCCACCGATTCTCCCGCACCAGCAGACGTAAACCAATCAACGACACGCGACACTAGTAGCCGGGAGCAGCAGTTGGAGGGCTCAGGTCGCGGACCTGACCCAGGCGTTGGGTGAGGCCGCGGTCGAGTTGCGGGTGTGGAAGAAGTCCGCGGAGGGCCGGTTGGGCCCTCCGCGGACCTTGAGGTGATCCGTGTCGAGGCGGGCATGCCGACCACGAGGTTCTGTGAGCTTGTCGGCGTGCCCGAACGCTCTTGGCGGCGCCGTCAGGCCCGAGCCCGGTCGGGTGGCCGGGCGAAGGGGCCGTGGCCGCGGCCTGCTCGTCAGCGGGTGCGTGAGGCCGCTCGGCGGCATGCGTTGGCGCATCCGGCGTGGGGCATCGGAAGGTGTGGGCGATGTGCCGCCACGCCGGTCATCGGGTCTCGCAGGCCAGTGTGCTGCGGTTGTTGCGTGACGAGGGTCTGCTGTTGGAGGCGAACTATCAGCGGGAACGTCGGCAGCTCGCCGCCCGCCGTAAGGCCGCGTTCGCAGTCGAGCCGACCGGGCCGAATCAGGTGTGGCAGTTGGACTTTTCCGAGTTCGAGACCACCACTGGCGGCACGTGGCGGCTGGCGGGTTGTCGGGACTACTGGTCGAAGTACGAACTGGGCTGGCACATCTCGCCGACCGCCAACCAGCACGACGCGATCACCGCGATCGAGCTGGCCCTGGCCGAGGCCGAGCGTCTGGCCGGGGCACGGCTGGTCGATCTCGCGGCACGCGACACTGACGGGCGGATCCAGCCGCTGATCACGATCGTGACCGACAACGGCGGCCCGTTCCGGGCGTTCCGGTTCGAAGCATTCATCGCCACCCACCCCGAACTACGCCACGTGCGCACCCGGGTCCGCACACCAGGCCAGAACGGCTCACGCGAACGCGGGTTCGGGTCGCTGAAGTACGAAAAGCTGTTCCTGGAAGAGATCGACGACGTGCTCGCCCTCGTGCACCACGCCGAGGACTACCGCACCGACTACAACACGGTGCGTCCCCACGAGGCCCTGGCCTGGAACCGGCCCCACGACGTCCACCTCGGCATCGCCGACCCGCTTATCCCCAACTTTCCCGAACCCGAAAACCTGCCAACTACTTGACGCGGGACACCTGGACCTCGGTTGGAAAATTCGATAGCAACGGCTACCCGGTAGATGGGACGCGCATATCGACAGACGATGCTCTCAATTCGGCAGAAGCATGGGTCGGGCCCGGGTATACAGAACCTGTTCCGGGTAGCGGTCGCTTCGTTTCCGCAGACGGAACGCGCGTTGCTAGAATGGGAGAGTCGGACATCACTGGGCAGCATGGTGGCGGTCCGCACATGAACTTCGAGCGATTGGCTCCGAACCCAAAGAAGCCTGGCAAGATGATGGTTGTTGAGAATCGACACATTTATCTAGGCTGAATCCGGTAGCGGACTAGGATGGCTGCCTGGGGCGACAGTCCCGGGTGGCCATCGCCTTTGAGTCTATGCAGTATTGGGAGTGCAAATGGAGCACGTGATCAACGTTCCCGAGATTCAGCCTGACAGGGGGCTTCGGTTCGAGTGGGAAGATGGTTTTGAAATTTCCCTCTCTGCAACTTCAGCCGAGGTCGTCCTTAGGGCAAATCGCGCCGGCTTCGTTTCCTTGGCACGCCATTTGCTCACTCTTGCGCAGGAGGGTGCGAGTCCAGGGGCGCACGTCCATCTGACAGCAGACCAGGAAATTGACTCGACCATGGATCTAATCCTTGAGCTAATGGCCTAAATTTGAAAGTCAACAGGCCCGGCCAGATGAAATCTGACCGGGCCTGTTGGTAGTTGACGGCAACGTCAGCGGACGGGTGCGGGAGTGTCCCGAATTTCCCAGGAGCAGGTTGCGCGTCGAATGCAATGGCATGACTAGTGCTGAGATCTCGGTACGCCTTGGGCGTTCGACCGATTCGTCCTCAACGCGCTATTGGATCGCCGACTTTGGTGCTTGACAGCGCCCGTCCCATGGTTGATCAACTGGACGACGTTAAGAGGATGATTGGCGAGCATCTGGTTCCGTTGCGCGAAATCTCAGGTATGGCCGCCATCGATCTGTTCATTGGTTGGTCACCCCTCATTCCTCAGGATGGACTCGTCTTGGACAGAGACATTGTCGGTCTCCTATCTGAGATACGGGCTGAGGTCATATTGTCCACCATGATCGATTGATAGCCTTCAAAGGATCGGCTCGACCGGTGCGCCTTGCAACAGGCAGCGGGGCGCACTACTTTCCATTCCCCAGCCTCCCGTTCACACCTTCGCAGGAAGTTACCGCCACGAAGGGCGCCGACGTGACTACTGAGTGCGCTGGGGGCTGCGGTTGTGTGGCCCGGGTGATGTCAAAACTGATGTCAGCCAGCAGCACGTATCCGAATAGGTGGATGAGTACTGTCTGGTCTCGCCGGTCCGCGGGGTGTCCGTTGGCTCGTAGCGTAGCAGCAAAGGCTGTGCAAGCGACTTGCCCTCGTCGATGGATCCAGACGATGTGCGGCGACTGCCTGCCTGGCGAGTCACCCGCTCAGACCGGATAGAGTCATGCGCCAGAGGTTCCCAAACGGCGACTATCCGAAGGGGTCCGGTCCCGAATACAACAAGGCCCAGAAGTTCGCATCTCGCAACGAGCCTCGAACGCAATAGTGACAAACCAGCTTCACGCGTCAATACTGAATGGGCCTGCAGAGTGTTGCTTAACGTCTATCTGCTCTGGCATGTACACCACGCCGAAGGCGCCGACCGCATTAGCGCTACGCACTTTCAGGCACCAGGCGATTACTGGGCCGACGAAGAGGCTGGTGATGATGTCAAGCAGCTCGGCGTCTACTCTTCGAGGGGCAAAGCCGAGCAAAGAATTGAATCAGTGATTGTGCTGCCCGGCTTTCGTGACGAGCCTAACTGCTTTCGCATCGACGAGCACAGCCTGGACAATAATGAATGGACCGAGGGGTTTACGGGCTCATCCCAGTTGAGGGTGTAGTTGTGGTCTGAATCCGCCGGCCTCGAGTAGGGATCGGGCGATGTAGTTGGTGAGGTTGCGGAAGCCGAGGGCGGAGCCGCGGAGGTGTTCGAGGCGGCCGTTGATCGCTTCGGTCGGCCCGTTGGAGGTGTGGGGACGGTCGAAGTAGGCCAGGATGTCGGCGGCCCGCTTGGTCAGGGTGCGGCCGAGGCGGATGATCTCGGTCAACGCGGCGGGCACGCCGTGGCTGACCGTCTCGATCAACGTTGTCATCAACTCGCGGCCCGTGCTGTTGTCGGGCTCGCGGTAGGCGGCGATCATGCGCTGGTAGATGCCCCAGGTGGCCTCGATGTGCACGTGCTCGTCGAGGGCGAACAGAGCCGTGAGGCGGTTGGTCTGCTTGTCGGTGAGTAGGTCGGCTCCGGTGTGCAGCGTCCGCCGCGCGTTGTAGAGCGGGTCACCCTTGCGGCCACGGTGTCCATGGGTGTGTTGCTGGATGCGTCGGCGACACTCATCGAGGGCATCGCCGGCCAGGCGCACGACGTGGAAGGGGTCCATCACCGCCACCGCCTCGGGGAGCTCTTCGGTGGTGGCGGTCTTGAAGCCGGTGAAGCCGTCCATGGCGACGACCTCGACTCTGTCGCGCCAGGACTGCTCGCGTGTGGCGAGCCAGGTCTTGAAGGCTCGCTGGGAGCGGCCTTCGACCATGTCCAGCAGCCGGGCTGAGCCCGTGCCGCCGCGGATGGGCGTCAGGTCGATGATCACGGTGACGTACTTGTCCCCGCGGCGGGTATGGCGCCAGACGTGCTCGTCGACTCCGATCACGGCCACGCCGTCGAACCGACCTGTGTCATCGATCAGGGCCCGCTTGCCCTCGGCCAGCACCGCGTCGTTCGCGGTGTTCCAGGCGACCCCAAGCCCCTCGGCGATACGGGCGACGGTCAGGTGCTGCACCACGATGCCTTCCAGCGCCCAACGCAGCCCGCGGCGTGACAGCTTCGCCCGCGGCTGGGCAGCCATACTCGTGTCCTGGCGCCACACATGCCCGCCGCTGCATCGGTAACGGCGCACGACGATCTCCAGGGACGTGGGGCGCCAGCCCAGCGGCTCGTGCGCCAGCCGCCGAACCACGGTGTCACGCGGCACCCCTTCGCCGCCGCAACGCCGGCACCACCGGTCGGGCTCAACCACCCGGCAGGCCAACACCGCCCGATCCGGATCGAGCCGTTGCCCCGTGACTTCGAGACCGAGCTCGTCAAGACGGCAGAACACGGTCAGATCAGGGCAGCCGAAACCGCCGCCAGAGGTAACGTCAGACATGTCGAGGTCTTCCGGACGAGGCGTGTAGGAACCCTCATCCTCGGGAGACCTCGACCCCTACCCTGCCACCGACACGCCAGCCGCGACTACACCCTCAACTGCGAAGAGCCGGAAAACCGCACGGGGTTCGCGCACCGCCACCATGCCGGCCGCGCACCTGCTTGCGGCGATGACCGGCACCGGGATGACCGTCACCCAACTACGGGTACCTGGCAAGACCAACGAGATCACCTGTTTCGCCGGGCTGCTCGCCGGCTACGACCTCACCGGAGTCACCGCCGACGCGCTGCACACCCAACGCGACCATGCCCGGCTGCTGGTCGACCAGCACCACGCGCACTTCGTGTTCACCGTCAAACGCAACCAGCCCGGCCTGTTCCACCAGCTGCGCGCCCTGCCCTGGGCCCAGGCCACCGCCCGCCACCACGACCGCAACACCGGCCACGGCAGACGCGAGACCCGCATGATCCAGGCGCTGACCGTCACCGACCTGGCAGTCGACTTCCCCCACGCCACCCAGGTCGCCAAACTCGTGCGACACCGCACCATACGCACCACCGGCAAACGCACCCGCGAAACCGTCTACCTACTCACCGACCTGACCAGCCGCCAGGCATCCCCACAACGCCTTGCCCAAATCGCCCGCTCCCACTGGACCATCGAAAACCGGCTTCACCACGTCCGAGACACCGCCTACGCCGAAGACACCTCCACCATCCACCAAACACACGGCCCCGACAACATGGCCACCCTCCGCAGCTTCGCCATCAACCAACTCCGCAACGCCGGCCACACCAACATCGCCGCCGCTCTACGCGACATGTCCTACGACCCGTTCCACCGCCCACTGGACCTACTCGGCATCACCAGACCAGCCTGACGCCCAAGATCAAACGACTTTGCAACCGCCCTGGCTAGGCAGTACGCCGTCCGCTCCGCGGAATGATCATACGGAAGCCGCGCAAGAATCACATACCGGCTGGTGCGTTCGACCAGCGTGGCGATCGCCGAGGCGTTCCCTTTCCCCATGATCAGATCGCCCTCCCAGTGGCCGGACACCGCCCGGTCCGCCACCTCGGCGGGCCTCTCGGTGATCATCACCATGTCAGGGATGACCTGCCGGTCCACCGTGACGGCTCGACGCTCGGCACAGCTGACCCGACGGGTCCGCCCGGTCAGCAGACGACCGACCAGCCGAGCCTTCAACTGTCCCTTCGCCTGGACAAACAGCGCTTGATAGATGGATTCATGCGACACCCGCATCGCCTCATCGTCAGGGAAATCGAACTTCAACCTCGTTGCGATCTGCTGCGGCGACCACTTCGCCGCCAAGCCCGCATTCACATGAGCGGCAAGAACCGGATCGGCCTCCACCTTACGGTCCTTCGGACGACTCGCCTCCACCACAGCGCGGGCATCAGCCTCAACCGCCCGGTAACGACCCCGCCCACCGTTTCTTCTGATCTCACGATTCACCACAGAATGATGCCGACCCAGCAGAACCGCGATATCACGACCCGACATCCCCGCGACGATCCCACGCGATATTTCCTCACGCTCACCCAGAACAAGCCCTATACCCCGAGCCACACCATCCCCCAGCACACCAGTCGACCAGCGATTATCTCACTCTGGCGCACTGACCGCTTGAGACCGCCCAGCCTCAGCACGCCTTGCAGGAAGTCCTTCATCGGAGGATCTCCGACCCGCGTGAACTCTATT
>CAWFFM010000003.1:0-1164462 GCA_963815125.1 uncultured Actinomycetota bacterium | reverse complement strand
GGTCAGAGGGTGGTGGCGAGGTCGATGAGGCGGTCGGACAGGGCTGACACGCAGTGGTCCAGCCAGGCGTTGCCCTGCTCGGCGTCGGCGCGGGCCGGGTCGTCGGTGTAGCCCTCGATGCCCTGCCACACCGCACCCGAGTAGATGTCGACGTTGCGCACCACCGGCACCCAGCGCGGCTCGTCGCGCGCCGCGCGCGGCCGGACCAGCTCCGGCCGTACCGCCAGCACCATCGACGTCTCGAACTCCCCCGCATGCCCGGGCACCCGCGGATCGTCGCCGGCGTTCAGCAGCGCCCAGTAGTCCAGGTACGCCACCGCCAGCCCGGACCGCGTCGACGCGGCAGCCGCCGCCGAGTGGCACACCCCGCGGTTTCCGCCGTGCCCGTTGACGATCACCAGCCGCCGGCCCCCGCCCGCGGCCACCGACCTGGCCAGATCGACCAGCACAGCCTGCAGCGTCTCCGGCGACAGCGACAGCGTCCCGCCGAACGGCAGGTGATGGTCCGACGCCCCGACCGGGATCGTCGGCGCCAGCACCAGGTCCCGCGCGCAGTCAGCGCCAGCACGCGCGACGGCGCGCGACGCGACCGTGTCGGCCAGCAGCGCGTCCGTACCGGTCGCCAGGTGCGGCCCGTGCTGCTCGGTCGCCCCCACCGGCAGCACCACCAGCGCCTCCGGCAGCACCCCGGACAACTCTTCCCGGGTGGCCTCGTTCCAGCGCAGTACGCTCATCCCCGCTCCTCCCCGCGACCCGACCGGTGAACACGCGGCTGGGCCGGAGGCACCGACACCGGCCCGCCGGTATGCAACGACTCCTCGATCGCGGCGACCACGTCCACCGAGTGCAGTACGTCCGCGACCCCGACCTCGCACGGGAACGTCCCGAGCGCCGCACCGACGAAGTGCGCGACCTCGTTGGCCAGCGCGCCGGACGGCCCGGCACCGCCGTCGGCCTGCCAGCGCAGTACGTCCGGGTGCTCCCAGCCGTCGTCGTCGAGCACCCGCAGCCCCTCGTCCAGCCCGTGCACCTCGACCGAGCCGCGCGAGCCGACCACCTCCAGCCGGCTGTCGATGCCCGAACGCAGCTGCTCGGGCAGCACCCACGAGCTCTCCAGCAGCAGCGGTACCCCGCCCTCCAGGGTCAGCAGTGCCCCCAGCGAGTCCAGGTGCCCGCGCCCGCCCAACCGTCGGTCGGTGCCACGCGCCATCACCTCCACGACGCGCAGCCCGGTGACCCAGGTAGCCACGTCCACATCGTGTACGGACACGTGCCACGGCAGCGCCGTCGTGGTCCCGTACCGCACCGCGGCCCCGAACGCGCTGTTGCGCCGCGCGTAGCACAATCCGACCTCGCCGAGGCGGCCGGATCGTACGGTGGCGCGCGCCTGCCGGTACCGCGGCTCGAACCGTAGCGTCTGTCCCGCCATCACTACCGCGCTACTGCCGGCCGCCGCGTCGGCGATGGCGCGGGCATCGGCGACGCTGGTGGCGAGCGGCTTCTCCACCAGTACGTGCCAGCCGCGTTCGATCGCCTCGACCGCAACGGCGCGGTGCGCGTTGTCGGGCAGCGCCACGATGACCGCGTCGGCGTCCACTGTGGATAGAGAATGAACGGTAGGGACGTCGAATTCGGCGCGGAACGATTCGCGAGCCGGTGAGGACAGGTCGACCCCGGCGACGAGTTCGGCGGCGGGATGTGCGGCGAGCACGGCGGCGTGCCGGCGGCCCATCAGCCCCAGCCCGACCACGGCGACACGTAACGGTTTCATCGGCGTCCTCCGTATACGGCACGGTTCGGGATCACGCTGGTGGACAACAGTTCCACCGCGCGGCGTACGTCGTCGGCGCCGCCGCGTATCTTGACCTCGCCGTGCCCGGGGAACAGTCCGTCGATCGGCTGCTCGGCCAGCGCGGGCAGGTTCCGCCGATACGCGCCCGCGTCCGAGCCGTCCAGGTTGAGTACGCTGACCAGCCCGCCGGCGAACACGGTGTCGCCGGTCAGCGCGGCGACGTAGCCGTCCCACGCGGCCAGCCAGACCACGCTGCCGGCGGTGTGGCCCGGTACGACGAGCGCGGTGACATTCAGCCCGTCGTACGACAACTGCTGCCCGTCGATGACCGGCACACCGCCGGAATGGGCCCGGTAGACGTAGTCGGCGGGGTAGGTGCCGCTGCGTACCGCGGCGTCGACACCCAGCGCCGCGCGGTCGCCGCGGGCCAGCAGGTCCAGTTCAGCAGCGGAGCCGTACACCGGCGCGCCGGTCGCCTCCGCAAGGCGGGCGGCACCACCGGCGTGGTCGGCGTGCGCGTGCGTGACGAGTACCGCCTCCACGTCCGTCACCCCGGCGGCAGCGACGTTGGCCAGGATCCGCTCGGTGCCACGGCCGGCGCCGGTGTCCACCAGCACCCCACGGCCCGCGCCGGTACGCAGCACGTACACGTGCCCGTCGATCGCGTCGCTGAGCCCGAACCCGCCGCCGCCGACCAGCGCCAGCCGCTCGCCGAGGACCAGAGCGTCGCCGGTCATCCCTTCACCGCTCCCCCGGTCAGCCCGCCCACCAGCCGGCGCTGCATCAGCGCGAAGAACACCAGCGGCGGCACCGCGAACAGCACCGCGGCGGCCAGCATGCTCGACCAGTGCGTCACGTACTGGCCCTGGAAGGAGTTCAGCCCCACCGACAGCACCCAGTTGTCGTCCGACGAGATGAGCGTGCGGGCGAAGAAGAACTCGCCCCAGGTGACCAGGAAGCAGAACACCGCGACCGCGACGATGCCGGGTACCGCGAGCGGAACGGTGATGTGCAGGAAGGCACGCGCCCGGCTGCAGCCGTCGACCATCGCCGCCTCCTCCAGATCCACCGGGATGCCGTCGATGAAGCCTTTGATCATCCACACGGCGAGCGGTACGGAGAACGCGGTATCCGCCAGCAGCAGCCCCCACAGCGTGTCGAGCAGGCCGATCCGGGCGAAGATGATGAACATCGGCACCACCAGCAGGGTCGCCGGGATCATCTGGGTGACCAGTACGAACCCGCCGAACGCCCGGTTGATCCGGGTGCGGAACCGCGACACCGACAGCCCCGCCGGGATCGACACCAGCAGCGACAGCAGCGTCGCGCCGACCGTGACGAACAGCGTATTGAGCGTCCAGCGCAGCAGCGGCCAGTCGCGTACCGCCCGCGCGTAGGAGTCGAGGCTGATGTGCTGCGGCAGCAGGTGTGGCGGCCAGCTGAACTGCGATCCCGTGCCCAGCGAGGACACCACCATCCAGTAGATGGGGAAGGCGCTGACCACCACCAGGATCACGACCAGGGCGAGCGCCACGACAACCCTGCGCAGTACGTTTCTCATCCCAGCCCCTCAGGTCTTCGGCAGCACGCGGGAGGCGACCTTGAAGTACACCATCGCGAAGCCGGCGGCGAGGATCAGCACCGTCGTACCGACCGCGGAGGCGTAGCCGAGTTCGTGATACTTGAACGCCTCCAGGTAGGTCTGCAGCGGCAGCGTCTCCGTCGCGCGTCCCGGCCCACCGCCGGTCATCACGTAGATGATGGTGACCACGCGGGTGAAACCCAGCAGTACCAACAGCAGCACCAGCACCAGGTTCACCGGCGCGAGGCCCGGCAGCGTGACGTAGCGGAACTGCTGCCAGCGCGACGCGCCGTCCATCCGGGCCGCCTCGTACAGCTCGTCGCCGATGCCCTGCAGCCCGGCGAGCAGCATCGTGGTCGCCACCGGGTACAGCACCCACACGCTGACCACCACCACGGCGAGGAACGCGAGCTGCTGGTCCTCCAGCCACTTCACGTGCCCGTCGCCGATGCCCAGCAGCTGGAGCAGGTAGTTGACCACGCCGTAGTTGCTGTCGAACATCCACACCCAGACCAGTACGGCCACCACCTGCGGCACCGCCCACGGCAGGATCGCCACGGTACGGGCCGCGCCACGCCCGGGGAACTTCGGCCGCAGCAGCAGCGCCGTGACAAGGCCCAGCGCGTACGCGCCGACCAGTACGCACAGGGTGTAGACGCCGGTGATGAGCAGCGCGTGCCAGAACGCCGGGTCGCCCACCAGCCGGGTGTAGTTGTCCAGGCCGATGAACTTCTGGTCGGCCAGGTTGAGGATGTTCAGGCTGAACAGGCTCGACCACAGCGCGATGCACATCGGTACGACGAGCACCAGGGCCAGCAGCACCGCGGCGGGCAGTACGAGCAGGATCGGCAGCGCGCCGTGCCGCCGGGCCCGTCGCCGGACCCGGTCGCGCGCCGGTGCGCGCTCGTCAGTCTGCTGTAACGCGGTCATCAGCTACCCGGGTGGATGTCGTTGTTCTGTTCCCACTTCACCAGCTTCTGCTGCAACGCCTTCAGCCCCGGAGTCGCGTCACCCTTGCCGTTCCAGATCGGGATCAGCGAGTCGATCACCTGCTTCTGCCACTCGGTGGCCTTCGCGGCGATCTTCGGGGTGGGCGGCGCGTAGCCGAAACCGGTCTGGTACTTCGTCGCCGTCTGCATCATGCTGGCGACCCACTTGTTGTCGTCGAGGAACTTCTGCGACGGCTGCACCTGCTGCCCCGCCAGCTGCGAGGTCTGCTCGACCCAGCGCTTCTGCCACGACTCCTGGTTGATCATCTCCAGGTACTTCCACACGTCGTGGTTGCGCTTGTTTCCCTTCAGCATCACAAAGAACGCGCCGCCGGTGATCGCCGCGTGCGTGGGCGTCGGCGAGTCGGCCATGGTGATGTCCGGGTACAGCGACGGGTTCTCGGCCCGTACGAACGAGGGCAGGAACGGCCCGTCGATCATGAATGCGACCTTGCCGTCCTTGAACAGTGCCCGCGCGTCCACGACCTTCATGCCGGTCGGTACGGCCCCGCTGCGGGCGAACTTCACCATCCAGTTGACCGCCTCGACGGTCTTCGGCGCGTCCGCGGTCGGGGTGGCGTTCTTGTCCGCCCAGTCCGAGCCGAACCCGAGCACCCACTGCATCGACGACACGTAGCAGTTCTGGTAGTCCGCGCTGGCCATCGGCCAGGTGAATCCCCAGGCGCCGGTACGCGACTTGACCTGCTTCGCCGCCGCGTACAGTTCCTCGATCGTGGTCGGGATCTTCTCGATGCCGGCCTTCTTCATCAGTTTCTGGTTGACCACCAGCGACTGCGGCGAGGCGGTGCACACCACGCCGTACGTCTTGCCCTTCCGCTTGGCGACCTGGAAGATCGGCAGTTCCTTCTTCACCCAGTCCTTGCCGCCCAGGTGGTCGTCCAGCGGTTCGAGCAGATCGTTGTCCATCAACGCGAACATGTCGTTGGTGAACACGGGCAGGATGTCGGGCCTGCGTCCACCGGCGATGTCGGTGGTGATCTGGTCTGCGTAGCTGTTCGGCGCGATCGGTACCTTCTTGACCTTCAGCCCGCTCTGCTTGGTGAAGGCCTGGACGCTGGCGTTCCAGTATTTGTTCACGCCCGCGTCGGTCCACATCCAGGACGGGTAGCGCAGCGGCCCGGAAGCACCGCCGCTGCCCTGGGATCCGCCCGAACAGGCGGCGAGTCCGGGGATTCCTGCGACGGCTCCGAGGCCGAGACCTGCCCGCAGCAGCGATCGACGGCTCAACTGCGACATGAGATGTCCCTTCGGGGTCAACGTACGAGGGAGAGGTTGTTGGACAGCACGAGTCCCGCACAGCCCATCAGTACGGCGTCGGCGTCCGGGTCGCTGAGGACAACCCGGGGCCCTTCGCCGTGCCAGCGCGGGGATTCCTCGCGCAGGTGGCGCTGCAGACCGTCGCGCAGCGCCTCACCGCCGGCGACGGCATCACCGTGCAGGATGAACACGCCGGGCCCGAGGATCTGCTCGATGTTGCCCAGCCCGAGTGCGAGGTTCAGCGCGTACTCGTCGAGCAGCGCGTCCGCGGCAGGGTCGCCGGCGCGGACGGCGGTGAGCTTGGCGACGGTGGTACGCCGGGCGCCGCGGACGCCGAGTTCCTCCGCGCGCCGGCGCAGCCACCGGTTGGTCGTGATCGTCTTCCAGCAACCGTAGTTGCCGCAGGTGCAGCGCTCGCCGCCCTTGGCGACCGTCATGTGCGCGCCGCTCGCGCTGCCCGGCCGGCTGATCACCACGCCCTGGTGCACCAGCCCGACACCGACGGAGTCGCCGGTGGACACCGAGGCGAACGAGTCCAGCGACCGGCCGCTGCCGAACCACCGGTCACCCAGTGCCTGTACGCGGGCGTGGTGTTCGACGAACGTCGGTACGGCCAGCAGGTCGGTGATCTGCTCGGCGACCGGGTAGTCACGCAGCGCCGGCATGGCGTTGACCTCGACGACGGTGCCGGTCGCGGTGTCCACCAGACCGGCCGAGGCGACTCCCACACCGAGCAGGGTCTCGCCGGCGAAGCATTCCCGTACGACCGCTGCCAGCGCGGCGTCGAACGCGTCCCGGTCCTTGGCCAGTGCGGCCGACTGCTGGCTGGCGCGGCGCAGTACCTCGCCGCTGACCGACAGCAGTGCCGCGTTGAGCTGGCCGGGCAGGATCTCCACCGCGGCCAGCCGCTTGCCGTGCTCGGAGAACCAGATCGGCCGGGCGGGTTTGCCGCCGGCGCTGGTCGACTGTCCGGTCGCGCTCTCGCTGAGCGCGCCGCTGTCCAGCAGCGGCTGGACGATCGTACCGATGGTCGCCCGGGACACGCCGAACAACCGCGCCAGGTGCGCCCGGCTCAGCGGGCCCTGGCTGTGCAGCAGTTCGAGCAGCCGCAGTCGGTTGACCGCGCCCGTGCTGGACGGGGTCAGCAACGTGCTGCGCGTGCCGTCGGCCATCCGTATCTCCGCTCGACCGGGGTTAGTTAGTAGTAACTTCTCGCATACCATAGACTGCGTACGCCTACCGTTGTCAACCGAAGGGCTGGATGCAGATGCTGGTGACCGAGGTCGAGACCTACGTCGTCAACGTCCCGCTGCGGAACCCGTTCGCCAGTTCCTTCGAGACGAAGACCGGCAACACCCGCACGCTGGTACGCCTGCGCACCGACGACGGCCTGGAAGGCTGGGGCGAGACCATGCACGGCCAGCCCGTCGCCGCGCTCGTCCGCAGGATGGCACCCGAGGTGCTCGGGCACAGCCCGTACGAGCTGGAAGCCTTCCACCGCCGCACCCACATGGTGCCGTTCTTCCACGGCTACCTCGGCTACGCCGCCATCGCCGCGTACGACGTCGCCTGCTGGGACCTGATCGGCAAGGCCACCGGCCGGCCGCTGGTCGACCTGCTCGGCGGCCGGTTCCGCGACACCGTACCGATCACGGCGCTGATCACCCGCGCCGACGGCGGCGACGCCTCCCCCGCGCAGCTACCCGAGGCGATCGCGCAGCACGCCGCGAAGGTCGTCGAGGCCGGCGGCTTCACCGCGGTGAAACTGAAGGGCACCGCGGACGTACGCGGCGACGTACGGATCCTGCAGGCGCTGCGCGAGGCGCTCCCCCACACGGCGCTGCGGGTCGATCCGAACGCCGCCTGGTCGGTACCGGACACCGTCAGCGCCGCCGGCGCGATCGAGGCACTGGACCTGGAGTACCTGGAAGACCCGTGCGAGGGCATCGAGGGCATGGCCGCCGTGCACGAGCGCGTACGGGTTCCGTTGTGTACCAACATGTGCCTGGTGCGGTTCGAGGACTTCGCCCCCGCCGTACGGGCCCGGGCCGTGGACATCATCCACGGTGACGTGTTCAAGTGGGGCGGCATCGCGGCGACCAAGGCGCTCGCCGCGCACTGCGAGACGTTCTCGCTCGGCATGAACATGCACTCCGGCGGCGAACTCGGCCCCTCCACCGCCGCGCACCTCGCGGTCGTGGGCAGCACCCCGGTGCTCGACCGCGCCATCGACAGCATGTACTACCTGCACAGCGACGACATCATCACCGCGCCGCTGCCCGTCCAGGCTGGCCGCATCCCGGTCCCCGACGGCCCCGGCCTCGGCGTCACCGTCGATACGGACAAGCTGGCACACTACGCCGCCCTGAACGAACGCGAGGGCGACATCGGACTGTGAGCACCCGCTCTCAGGCGGGGCTCGCCGGACCGGGGGAACGCCGGGCCCGGCGGCGGGTGCGGCGCTTGGCTGCGGCGAGCTCCCCGCGGTGCCAGTACAGCAGACGCCGCCAGCTGGTGTGGGCGTCCACCTCCTCACCGTTGACTACTCGTCGCGCACTCATCGACACTCCTCATCCGGCGATGACGCTCACCACGCCCGGCGAGTGGATCAGCTGGCTGACCGCAGCAGCTGTATTCGGGTTCTTACGCTATCCGGAGCGTCAAGATGACGTGGAGGCTGTTGTCTGGGCACCGCCCCCCACACCAGGCATCACAGCCGGCGTGCGCCGGGCGCTTCGGCGCCGGCCGACACGGCGTGTCCGGTGGTGGCCGCCCAGCTGGCGAGGAGTTTCAGCCCGTCGGCGGTGGGGGTGCCGGGGTCGGCGGTGTAGACGTTGAGACACAGGTCGGGCGCGGACGGCAGTTGCATCGTCTCGAAGTTCAGGTCGAGTTCACCGACGGCGGGATGCCGGAGCCGCTTGCGACCACTGCGGTGGAACATGACGTTCTGTGCAGCCCAGTGCTGTCGGAACAGGTCACTCCGGGTGGAAAGCTCACCGATGAGCGTGACGAGGTCCTTGTCGTGTGGGTTGCGTCCGGCCTCCAGCCGCAGCATCGCCGCCGCGTCCCGAGCGATTCGGTCGTAGTCGACGAAGAATTCGGGCGCGGCCGGGTCGAGGTAGACGAACCGGGTGGTGTTGGCGGGCCGATTGTCCGTCGCCCCGGCCACCGCAGAGCCGAGCACGGGTGAGTAGAGCGCCCGGGCCAGAGGGTTCGTGGCGAGGATGTCGTGGCGGGCGTTGCGTACCCAGGCGGGCGCCTCGGTGACCGCGTCAAGGACCTGCTGGATGACCGGCCGGACCGAGGTTGTGGCGGGTCGTCGGCGTCGACGGGTCGCAGGGCCGGCGGCCCGGGCGAGAGCGAACAGGTGTTCGCGTTCGGCCTCGTCGAGCTGGAGCGCGGTCGCGACGCCGCCGAGGACCGCGTCGGAGGCGCCGGCGAGGTTCCCACGTTCCATCCGGACGTAGTAGTCGACGCTGACCCCGGCGAGCAGGGCGACCTCCTCACGGCGCAGGCCCTTGACGCGGCGGTTGCCCCCGTAGGCGGGCAGCCCGGCCTGTTCGGGCGTGATCCGCTCCCGCCGGGAGGTCAAAAAGTCCCTGACCTGGGCACGGTGCTGTGCGGTGTCCACGCCACACACAGTAGGCGCACGGTCAGCGACCAGAGGGGTAACGTTCTTACCTCTCAGAGCCGTCCGGTGGCTCCTAGCCTGGGACGCATGACAGTCACGACTCCAGACCTCGTCCTGAACAACGGTGTGGCGATGCCCGTGCTCGGGCTCGGTGTGTTCCAGAGCCCACCGGAGGAGACCGCAGCCGCGGTCGAGGCGGCGCTGGAGGTCGGCTACCGGCACATCGACACCGCCGCCGCGTACGGCAACGAACGGCAGGTCGGCGAGGGCATCCGCCGCTCGGGGCTGGGCCGCGGCGAGGTGTTCATCGAAACCAAGGTGTGGGTCAGCGACTACGGCTACGACCAGACATTGCACGCCTTCGACAAGGCGGTCCGCAAGCTCGGCGTCGACCAGCTCGATCTGTTCATCCTGCACCAGCCGGCCCCGGACCGGTTCGACGCGACCGTCGCGGCGTACCAGGCGCTGGAGACACTCATGGCCGACGGCAGGGTGCGCGCGATCGGGGTCAGCAACTTCATGCGTCACCACCTCGACGACCTGCTGCGCCGGACCAGTATCGTGCCGGCGGTCAACCAGATCGAACTGCATCCGTACTTCACCCAGCCGGACGTGCAGAAGGCGGACGCCGAGCACGGGATCCGCACGCAGGCCTGGTCACCGATCGGCGGCATCACCTTCTACCCGGGTTGGGGCGAGGACCGCCGCAACGTCCTCGAAGACCCCACCATCGCCGCGATCTCCGCCGAACATGGCAGGACCCCGGCCCAGGTGATGCTGCGCTGGCACCTGCAGCACGACCGCTCCGCCATCCCGAAGTCCACCAACCCGGGTCGCATCGCCGAGAACTTCGCCGTCCTCGACTTCGAGCTGACCGCTACGCAGATCGCCCGCATCGACGCGCTGAACACCGGGGTCCGCAACGGTCCCGACCCTGACGTGCCGCGGCCGGAGATGTTCGCGCGGGTCGTCCCCGAGGACTGACACGCCCAATCGCGCGGAGCCGTCCGGCTTCCGGGTGAGGACGGTAGCCGACCAGTGCCGTCCCGGTCACCGGCTGCGGCGACTTCTCACAAGGTGGGCCCGACGGCACCATCGACACTGGTCACGCTCGTTCGTGCAGCTCTGCATGTGCGACGATGGCCGGCATGAAGATCGGCGTCATCGGTACCGGCCAGTTCGCCCGCAGCTTCATCTCGTTGTGGCAGCTGCATCCCGACGTCGAGGCGGTGTACGCCTGCGACGTCGTCGCTGAGCGGGCCGCCGAGCACAAGGAGAAATACGACCTCGCCGGCACGTTCACCGACGTGGAGGAGATGCTCGCCTCCGACGTGGACTCGGTGGCGGTGATGACGCAGCGCTGGACCCACGGCCCGCTGGTCATGCAGGCGCTGGAAGCCGGCAAGCACGTCTACTGCGCGGTGCCGATGGCGATCAGCGTCGACGAGATCAAGGCGATCATCGACAAGGTCACCGAGACCGGCCTGATCTACATGATGGGCGAGACCAGCTACTACAACCCCGCCGTCGTCTGGGCACGCGGCAAGGTCGCCGAAGGCGCCCTCGGGCGGGTGTTCTACGCCGAGGGCGACTACGTCCACGACATGGACAACGGCTTCTACGCCGCATACCGCTACAGCGGCGGCGAGGACTGGAAGCGGACCGCCAGCTACCCGCCGATGCTCTACCCCACGCACGCCATAGGTGGGGTGCTCGGTGCGCTGCCGACCCACGCCACGAGCGTCAGCTGCATCGGCATCCCGGACGGGCGCGGCGACGGCGTGTTCGACAAGGACGTGTCGTTGTGGGGCAACGACTTCTCCAACATGAGTGCGCTCTTCCAGCTCGCTGACGGCGGCGCGATGCGTACCAACGAGTTCCGCCGGGTCGGCTACTGGAATGGGCACGAGTCCCGGTTCCGCTTCTACGGCACCGAATCGGTGATGGAGCAGACCGGCCAGGGCGCCACCTGGAGCATCAAGACCGAAGGCGAGGACTACCACAAGGGCGACACCCTCGACATCAGTGACCTCTTCTACACCCGCCAGCGCCAGCTGCCGGAAGACTTCGGCGACATCGACCCGGCGCTGATGCAGAGCTTCTCCTCCGGCACCGCCAAGGTGCAGGACCGCAGCCGGCTGCCCCAGGAGTTCGACGGTGTCCACAACGGACACGAGGGCTCGCACCACTTCCTCGCCGACGATTTCGTCCGGGCGGTGACGACCGGAACCCAGCCGCCGGTGAACGCGTGGAGGGCGGCACGCTTCACGCTGCCGGGTGTGATCGCGTACGACTCTGCCCGCCAGAACGGCGCCCGCCTACCGATCCCCGACTTCGGCGACGGCCAACCCTGCCCGGCATGAAGATCCACGATCATCGGTACCGGCCAGTTCGCCCGCAGCTTCATCTCGTTGTGGCAGCTGCACCCCGACGTCGAGGCGGTGTACGCCTGCGACCTCGTCCCCGAGCGGGCCGCCGAGCACAAGGAGAAATACGACCTCGCCGGCACGTTCACCGACGTGGAGGAGATGCTCGCCTCCGACGTGGACTCGGTGGCGGTTATCACGCAGCGCTGGTCCCACGGGCCGCTGGTCATGCAGGCGCTGGAAGCGGGCAAGCTCGTCTGCTGCGCGGTGCCGATGGCGATCAGCGTCGACGAGATCAGGGCGATCATCGACAAGGTCACCGAGACCGGCCTGATCTACATGATGGGCGAGACCAGCTACTACAACCCCGCCGTCGTCTGGGCACGCGGCAAGGTCGCCGAAGGCGCCCTCGGGCGGGTGTTCTACGCCGAGGGCGACTACGTCCACGACATGGACAACGGCTTCTACGCCGCATACCGCTACAGCGGCGGCGAGGACTGGAAGCGGACCGCCAGCTACCCGCCGATGCTCTACCCCACGCACGCCATGGTGGGGTGCTCGGTGCGCTGCCGACCCACGCCACGAGCGTCAGCTGCATCGGCATCCCGGACGGGCGCGGCGACGGCGTGTTCGACAAGGACGTGTCGTTGTGGGGCAACGACTTCTCCAACATGAGCGCGCTGTTCCAGCTCGCCGACGGCGGCGCGATGCGTACCAACGAGTTCCGCCGGGTCGGCTACTGGAATGGGCACGAGTCCCGGTTCCGCTTCTACGGCACCGAATCGGTGATGGAGCAGACCGGCCAGGGCGCCACCTGGAGCATCAAGACCGAGGGCGAGGACTACCACAAGGGCGACACCCTCGACATCAGTGACCTCTTCTACACCCGCCAGCGCCAGCTGCCGGAAGACTTCGGCGACATCGACCCGGCGCTGATGCAGAGCTTCTCCTCCGGCACCGCCAAGGTGCAGGACCGCAGCCGGCTGCCCAGGAGTTCGACGGTGTCCACAACGGACACGAGGGCTCGCACCACTTCCTCGCCGACGATTTCGTCCGGGCGGTGACGACCGGAACCCAGCCGCCGGTGAACGCCTGGAGGGCGGCACGCTTCACGCTGCCGGGTGTGATCGCGTACGACTCTGCCCGCCAGAACGGCGCCCGCCTACCGATCCCCGACTTCGGCGACGGCCCGGCAACCCCCGCCTGGTGACCCGGGCCGTACGAGTGTCCCGCTGAGAAACACCCGACTACCATGCCTCCCGGCGGATCGTCAGCCGGGACACCTGCACGTAGTACGACTGTGGGTACCGCCCCGGATCGTCCGCCGGGTAACCGCGCACGTAGGCGTGGTCGAACGTCAGCGCGTCCAGCGAGCCGAGTACCCGGAACCAGTGCGGCTCGACTCCCGGGCATCCGCACTCCGCGCAGATCCAGACAAGGTCCCCGATCGCCGGGACCAACGCTTGCGTGGCATCCATGATGGCCCTCCTCTGTGGTGGCCGGTGCCGTCCGGGCCTTGGGGTACGCGCATACCGGACGGCACCGACCTATGGGGGACGCTACGGTCCGGCTACGCTGTGAACAGTGGCCAGAGTGTTGGCCAACAGTGGCCGGGGGTAGCCGGATGCTTGGTGCACGGATACGTGGGCGTCGTACGGCGCTGGGTATCAGTCAGGACGCGCTTGCCGCGCGCATCAACCGCGTGTCCGGTCGCGCCACCGTGACGCGATCGGAGGTGTCACGGTGGGAGTCCGGCCGGCGCAGACCGACCTGGTACACGCTCGGACACCTCGTCACGGCACTGGAGACGACCGCGGAGGCCTTGATCGGCGCGGAAGGCGTTGCAGGTGTCCTCTGCGTTCCGCCCTACACCGATGATGCAGTGACCGAAGCTGTCTACGCGTGGCAGACGACGGAGGCACCGCAGATACGCGAGCGGCACGCAGGGGCGCATGTCGGTGCGCGGCTGGTGTCCACGATCGAAGCACGGACACACGACCTGCGGTTGTTGGATGACTACGTGGCCGGCAGAGACCTCGAGCCGCTCGCGAGCCGTGAGCTGCGGATAACCCTCGAGCTGATCAAAGACGCGCGGTACACCGAACGCACCGGGCGCAGGCTGCTCGCGGCAGCGTCTGACCTGGCGCAGGTAGCTGGATGGGTGGCCAGCGACGCGGGACGACGGCAGCTCGCTACCCGGTACTACCTGACCGGTGTCCGCACCGGTCATGCAGCCGGTAGGGACGATCTTGCGGCAAGCTCGCTGTCCTCTCTTGCGTATCAGCAATCGACCGCCGATGATCCGGTGTCGGGCGTGTTGCTGGCACGGACTGCGGAGTGCGCGGAGGTCGTGGACCCGATAGGTAGGGCGCTGCTCAGTGAACGGGTGGCGTGGGCGTCCGCCCGGGTAGGCGACCGCGACGGCGCGTTGCGGGCACTGGACACGGTAGACGACACGTACGCGGACACGCCTGCACCTGCATGGGCGTACTGGCTCGACCGGGGAGAGATCGCGGTCATGCGCGGCAGAGTGCTCGTTGAGCTCGGACACGGTGCTGAGGCTGCCGATGTACTAGCCAAAGCCATAGCCGCATACCCGGCCGACCGGTCGCGTGAACTCGCACTCTACCGTACGTACCTCGCCGAGGCGTTGACGATTGCCGGCGAGCGGGACGAAGCACAACGGATCGTGGCCGCGCTGCCCACCGTGGCAAGCGACCGCGTCGCCGTGCGGGTAGCGGACATGCAATCGGCCGGCTAGCGGTTTCGCCCCGGGAGCCGGTCGACGGCGGAAGGTCCCGACATGGACAGAGGACACGCAGCGCGGTGAGCGAATACCAGTACTACGAGTTCGTGGCCCTCGACCGGCCCCTCAGCCGCACCCAGATGCAGCAGCTGCGGGCCATCTCCACCCGGGCGGTCATCACCTCCACCAGCTTCGTCAACCACTACGAGTGGGGCGATCTGAAGGGCGACCCGGACGCGATGATGGAACGCTACTTCGACGCGTTCCTGTACCTGGCCAACTGGGGCACCCACCGGGTGATGCTGCGACTGCCCACCAGGCAGCTGAGTCTCGACATCGCGGCAGACTACTGCGCAGGCGACAGCGCACAGGCCTGGACCACCGGCCGCAACCTCATCCTGGACCTGTGCAGCGAGGACTACGACGGTGACTTGGAGACCGACGGCGAAGGGGTGCTCGCGTCGATCGTGCCGGTCCGCGACGAACTGGCCTCCGGTGACCTGCGCGCCCTGTACCTGGCGTGGCTGGCGGGTGTCGGCGCCGAGTCCGACGACGAGGAACTGGAGCCCCCGGTACCAGACGGCCTGGACGAGCTGAGCGCTGCCGGTCAGGCACTCGCCGAGTATCTGCGCGTCGATGAGGACCTGCTGGCAGAGGCCGCCGCGCCGGACCGGTCGCCGCGTCCGGTGACGGAACGGCCCGCACCACCCGCCGCCGACTTCGCCCGCTGGGTCGCCGAACTGCCACCGGTACACGAGGACCCCGAACTGCAGCGGCTGGTACGCGACGGCGCCGACCTGCACGCCGCGCTGCTGCGCCGGTACCACGAGGCGAGCGCACCCGGGGGTACGCCCGCCTCCCGTACGGTCGGGGAGCTGCTGGCCGGTGCCGCCGTCCGGCGGGAGGAACGCCACCGCCTCGAACGTGAGCATGCCGCCGCCGAGCAGGAGCGTCGCCGGCGCGCCGAGACCGAGGCCCGCGAAGAGCGGAAACGTGCCGAGGCGACCGCCCGGGAGAAGCGCCTGGTGACGCTCGCCAAGAGGGTGCCGCAGGCCTGGGAGCAGGTGGAGGAGCTGATCGCCACCAGACTCCCCGGCGACTACGACGCAGCGGTTGGCATACTCGTCGACCTGCACGTGCTCAGCCGACGAACGCGTACGGTGTCAGCCTTCAAGGGCAGGATCGGCGAACTGCGGCAGCGTCACGCGCGCAAATCGAGCCTGCTGGGTCGGATGGCCCGGGCCGGCCTCCCCCGATGATCCGGTTGGACACGTCTGTCTGCGGCGCGGGTCTCGTCGGGTGGTACCCGAGGGGCATCATCGGGCGTCGATGGCGAGAATCGAGCGATGGACATGCTGAAGGACTGGCTGGCCGGACTCGACGCCGAGCAGTTGGAGCGGCTGCTGCGCTACCGTCCCGACCTCGCCATCCCACCGCCCGGCTCGTTGACCGAACTCGCCTGGCGCATGTCACGTCCGGAGTCGGCCGGGTCCGCCCTGGTCGCGCTGCCGGCTCCGGCCATCCAGCTTGCCGAGGTGATCGCCGCATCGGGCGATGGGTGCGACCGGACCACACTGGCCGAAAAGGTCGGACGCACCGCCGGTGACACCGATGTCACCGCGGCGCTGGGAATTCTCACCGAGCAGGGGCTCGTACTCACCGTCGACGGCACACTGCGGCTCGCGCCGGGTGCCAATGTCTGGCGCTACCCGTTCGGTCTCGGCCCTCCCGCCGCCGAACTGCTGCAGGGCTGCGCGGCGACCGAGCTGCATCGGATGGCCGACGCGATCGGTGCCGGCCGTGGCCGCTACAAGGCAGAGTCGATCAGGGCGATCGTCGGCTGGCTGTCCGACGGCGCCAACATCCGCCGGCTGGTGGACTCGGCGCCGGCACCGGCGGCGACCATGCTCACCGAGCTCGCCCACCGCGGCCCGACCGCGGTCGCCCCGGCAGCAATGTTCGACTGGGCTGCCGACCGTGGGCTCGTGGTGCTGCCGAAGGCATCCTGGTTCGGTGAGGCCGTGATGCCCCGGGAGGTGGCCGTCGCGCTGCGCGGGCCGGACTGGCGGCCCGCGTTCGAGCCGCAGTACCCGACGTTGTCGACGACCCCCGTGTCCGCCGACGCGGTCGACCAGGCATCCGCCGCGGCGGCCCTCGACACGGTGCGCCGGTTCAGCGCCGTACTGGACTGCTGCACGGCGAAGCCGGTCTCGATACGCAAGTCCGGCGGCGTTGGCATCCGCGAACTGCGCCGGCTGGCGAAGGAGACCGGGGAGAGCGTCGAGCAGCTGGTGTTCTGGTTGAACCTGGCCCAGTACGCGGAGCTGCTGGCGGACACCGACGGAGGCGTGCGGGCCGGTGTCGCCGCTGTGGCCTGGCGCCGGCAGGAGCCGGCCGATGCCCTCGTCACCCTGCTGGATGCCTGGCAGACGCTGCCGGACGCTCCGCTGCTCGCCTCCAACGAGGGGGGCGGCCCGGCGGCGCTGTGGTGGTCCGACGCCGGTGAGCTGGTACCGCAGCTGCGCCTCGCGGCGATCGCTTCCCTGGTAACGCTGCCCGTCGGCAATCGGGTGGCGCCGGCGGAACTGGCGGTCACAATACGGTGGCGGGCACCGGTCCTCGCCGACGCCACCGACGACCTCGACGCCCTGGTCGACGCGCTGTACCAGGAGGCGGAGATGCTGGGCCTGGTGGCGCTCGGCGCCCCGGGTGAACTGGCCCGTGCGCTGCGCAGCCCGTCCCAGCTGGTCGATGCCGCGCGGCGGATCCTGCCCGGCGCCGTGACGCTCGCCCGGTTCCAGGCCGACCTGACCGCGATCGTGCCCGGCCCGCCCAGCGGCGAGCTGGCGGCACTGCTGGACGCGCTGGCCGACCGGGAGAGCAGCGGCACCGCGTCGATGTGGCGGTTCTCCCCAGCCTCGCTGCGTTGCGCCCTGGACGCCGGCGACACCGAGCGGGCGATCACCGAAAACCTCACGGCGGTCGCGGTCGGCGGCGCGCTGCCGCAGCCGCTGCGATATCTGATCGCCGATGTCGCCCGCCGGCACGGGCGGGTACGGGGCCGTGCCGTGGTCTGCTGCCTGCGCTCGGACGACACCGCGCTGCTGGCCGAGATCCGCGCCACCCGCTCGCTGGCCCGGCTCGGGCTGTCCGAACTGGCCCCGACGGTACTGGCCAGCTCGGCGCCGTTGGAGGAGACGTTGGCGGCGCTGCGTGCCGCGGGTTTCGCGCCGGTCGGTGAGGACGCCGCCGGTGTGCCGCTGCTGACCCGTCGGGGCGGCGACGGCCGTGCCCCACGCGACGGCCGTGAGCCGCGCCCGCACGACGAGAACGGAACAGGCGACGGCGACCACGCCGAGAGGGTGTCACTCGATCTGACGCTGCTGGCCAAGAAACTGCTCGCCGCCGGACCGGACGCCGTCCCTGAGGTAGCCGGGGAACTCGACGTGATCCATATCCACGCCGCGCAGTTCCGGTGACCAGCTGCGCGGTCGGGTACCCACCTCGTCGGAGCGCAAGCAGCCGGTGTCACGGCCGGGATCCACCGGGTCAGGAGGTGCCGGCCGACAGCGTCTTCATGGTGACGTAGCTGGTCACCGCAGCAACGCCAGGCAGGCTGGCCAACCGGTTGGCGTGAAAGTCCTCGTAGGCGGGCAGGTCGGCGACCTCGACCTGGAGCAGGTAGTCGTAGTTGCCGGTGACGTGGTGGCTGTACACCACTTCGGGCAGCCGGACGACCGCCCGCTCGAACGCGACCACATCCCGGCGGGAATGCCGCAGTAGCCGGACACCGGCGAACACCCGCAGGCTGCGACCGACCGCGGCGGGATCGATCATGGCTCGGTAGCCGCGGATCACCCCGGTCTCCTCGAGACGCCGCACGCGCCGGAGGCAGGGTGATGCCGACAGACCGACCCGGTCTGCGAGTTCGGCGTTGCTGATCCGACCGTGCGCCTCGAGCACGGCCAGTATCGACCGGTCCACGTCGTCCATGTTGGCAGAATATTGCTTGCCGCCCGCAGCTAGCACATTTCACAACCCTGTACGCGCGCTATTTGCTGTCAAAGTTGCCGCCGACAGCCCGCATGGTCCCGCTGGTCGGCCACCCTGGTGGCACCAGCTCCGATGCGCCACCGGAAGGACAACCATGTCGGGCAGCAGCACGGTCGCCATCCACGCCGACCGCGACGTCCACCCCAGCCGCGCCGTGGCACCGCCCATCTACCAGACGGCGACCTTCTGCGCCGACGACGCGGAGACGTTCGCGCAGGTCGCAGTCGAGCGTCGGGGCCACGACTTCTACACCCGGTTCGGCAACCCGAACCACGCGCAGGTCGCCGCCGTGGTCGCGGAGCTGGAACACACCGAAGCAGCGATGGTCACCGCGTCCGGGATGGCCGCGCTCACCGCCGCCGTACTGACCTTCGTCTCCGCCGGCGACCACGTGATCGGGCAGAAATCCACCTACGGGGGCACCGCATCGGTGCTGCTGAACCTGCTGCCGCGGCTGGGTGTATCGACCACACAGGTGGACCAGACCGACCCGGAGGCGTTCGAAAGGGCACTGACCCCGAAGACCCGGCTGATCCTGCTGGAATCGCCGAGCAACCCGCTGTTGCAGATCACCGATCTCCGCGCGGTCGCGGACCTGGCCCGCGCCCATCACGTACCGACCATGGCGGACAACACGTTCGCGACTCCGGTGAACCAGCGGCCGGCGGAACTCGGTATCGATCTGGTGTGGCACAGCGCGACCAAGTACCTCAACGGCCATTCCGACGTGTCCGCCGGGGTGCTGGCCGGACCGGCGGAGACCCTGGACCGGATCTGGGATGTCGCGCTGCTCACCGGCGCCGTGCTCGGCCCGATCGACGCCTGGTTGCTGCTGCGCGGCCTGCGTACGCTGCCGCTGCGGGTGCCCCGGCACAACGTCAACGGTCAGGCGCTCGCCGAGGCACTGAACGACCATCCAGCCGTGTCCCGGGTGCACTACCCGGGGCTGGCGAGCCACCCCCAGCACGCGGTGGCCGGCAGCCAGATGAGCGGTTTCGGTGGAGTACTCGGGCTGGAGCTCGCCGGTGGGTTCGGTGCGGCCGACGCGTTCCTCGGGGCCCTGCGCTACCCGCGTCGTGCGGCCAGTCTCGGCGGGGTGGAGTCCCTGGCCGTACACCCGGCGTCCATGTGGCGTGGAATGCTCAGCGAGGAGGAGATCGTCCGGTCAGGTGTTCCGCTGGGACTGGTCCGGTTGGCCGCAGGAACGGAGGACACGGCCGATCTGGTTGCCGACGCGCTCGCCGCGGCGGACGCGGCCCACGCTGTCACCGCAGCGAGCACCTGACCCGGCCCGACCCCAACGATCGAAAGGCTTCCCGTGCCACGCTCCCGCTGCTTCGCGCAGGTCGACGTGTTCTCCCCGACGCCCTACCTGGGCAACCCGGTCGCCGTGATCCTCGACGCCGAGGACCTGGCTGACGAGATGATGCAGCGGGTGGCCCGATGGACGAACCTGTCGGAGACCACGTTCGTGCTACCGGCCACGACACCGGAGGCAGACTACCGGCTACGGATCTTCACCCCCGGTGGCGAGCTTCCGTTCGCCGGGCACCCGACGCTCGGCTCCGCGCACGCCTGGCTCGAATCCGGCGGTACCCCACGGACCGCGCCACACATCGTGCAGGAATGCGGTGCCGGCCTGGTCGAGGTGCACCGCGGCGACGGAATCCTGTCGTTCGCCGCTCCGCCGACGCGCCGTAGCGGCGACATCGAGGAGGAGTACCTGCAACAGGTCGTCACGGCTCTCGGCATCGACCGTGACCAGGTGCTCTCCCACCAGTGGGTGGACAACGGCCCCGGGTGGGCCGTCGTCCGGCTCGCCACCGCGCACGAGGTACTCGCCCTGGAACCGGACCTGTCGCAGCTGCCGACCGCGATGATCGGCGCGATCGGCGCCCATCCGGACGGCTCGGAGCACCGTTTCGAGCTGCGTACGTTCGCGCCCGGTGTCGGGGTCGCCGAGGATCCGGTCTGCGGCAGCATGAATGCCTCCGTGGCGCAGTGGCTGACCCGTACCGGAGCAGTGGTCGGCAGCTACCGCGTCGCACAGGGCGGCCGGTTGGGGCGGGCCGGCGAGGTCACGATCACCGCCGACCCGGAGGGGAGCATCTGGGTCGGCGGGAACACGAACACCCTGTTCTGCGGCACCGCCCTCGCATGATGGATCGACGCAGCCGACCTGGTGGAGCGCGTTGGTGGCGACATCAGGAACCTGTGCGCGCCCTTGGCGCTTCAGCGTTCACGCGGTGAGGTCGTCGATCAGGTCGTCGAGCACCAGTTCCTCCTCGACGGCCAGCCCCCGTTCGGCCATGGCCACCGCCAGGTCAGGGTCCCAGGAGGCCGTGGCGGGTGGGCCGACCAGCGGACGTCCGGTGACAATGGCGCGGTAGTCCGCTGCGCCGAACCGCCACGGGTGGACGGGCAGATCGTCGAACAAGCCGTTGGCGATGCGCAGCCCGCCCCAGTCGAAGTCCCCGTGGTACCGGATCTGCGCGCCCGCCCTGGTACACAGCCGCAGCAGTCGGCGGACGGCTGCACTGGGATGGCCGTTCACGCAGACCAGTGGTGGGCAGCGGGTGCCGAGTCGGTCCGCGGCCACGGAGAGCACGGCCGGGTTCTCGCAGACGAACAGACGTCCGGCCGACAGCGCGGGCGGGTCGCGTACCAGCTGCCGAAGAGTGATGATCACCGGTTGGCCGACCTCGCGGCAGGCGGCCAGTGCGCGGCCGGTCGAGGTCCGCGCGTCGCCGGGCAGGCCGAGGGTCAGTACCGTGGTGGACAGCTCGTCGCGCAACAGGCCGACCGACGCCCAGACCTCCCGCCGCCACTCGGCGCCGGTCCCGTCCGGGACATCGGTGAGGCTACGGGCGGCGCCGAAGACGAGGGTCGTCACGCGGCGGTCGTCGTCGAGCGCGTGCGCGTCGCCCAGTAGCCGCGCCGTGAAAACGCCGACCGGTTCCCCGTCGGCCGGCAGCGCTGCCAGCAGGGTTGCGGCATCGGCCAGCAGCGTACGTGCCGTCGCCGCGGTGCCGGCCAGTCGCCGCACCAGACCGCTCGCGCGGATGCCCTCGTACCAGCCGGCGTACCCCGCCCGCCGTGACACCAGCGCATCCAGCGGCGCATAGGCCCGCTCCCAGGCGCGTTGCTCCTCGGCGAGTCGGGCCGACGTGTCGGGCACCGGTCCGGTCAACACGACCACGGCTGCGGCCAGCCCCGCCGGGCAGGCACCGGAGCAGCGGAGCAGATCGTCGAGCGCGTCGAGCGTGACGCTGAGCGCTCCGTCCCCGGACCGCGGCGGTCGGCCCAGCAGTCGGGCCACCGCACGGCGTTGCGCCTCGCTGGCCGCCGACAGGGTCACGGTGCCGGTCAGCGGCTGTCCTCGCGACATCCGTCGTCGCACCCGGTCCAGCAGCCAGGCCAGTTCAGCGGTGCCGAGCAGCCGCCGCAGCCGATCGAGGTCGGGCGGGTCGACGGCGGGGAGCGGATCCGCGTCGGGTTCCGGGGCGAGGCTCACTGCCAGAGTCCCTCTGGGGTTGGCGCCGACGGCACCTGCCCGGTCGGCGGTGCGGCGCGGGTGCGCTGGTGGCCGTCCCATTCCCAGCGGGTGACGAGGACCGCGGCGACATCCTCGGTACGGGCCAGTTGCGCGATCGCCAACCCCGGTACCTCCGAGTAGCAGCCCCACTCGCGTTCACTGGTCATCACCACGTCCAGGTCGAACGCGGTGAGCAGGCCGAGGTACTTCGCCCGCGCGTTGTCGTCGACGCCGGCAAAGGCTTCGTCGAGCAGCACCAGCCGGGGCGCGTACCCTCGCGCCGCCGACGCGTAGTGCGAGGATGCCGCCGCGAACAGCGGGACGCTGGCCGCCAGCACCCGCTCACCACCAGAGGCGGGGCCGGCCGCGGATCGCCACTGGCCGTTCTGGCGCCGTTCGATGACGAAGCCGTGCCAGCTGCGGTAGTCCAGCGCCTCGGTCAGCTGGTCCAGCCACGTTCCGGCAGCATCGCGGGAGCGTACGTCCATGATCTGCGCCTGCAGGAAGGCACCCACCGCGGCCCGTTCCCGTTCGGACCAGGCGTCGGAGGTCTGCCGCAGCAACCGTTCGCGAGCCTCGGCGAGCCCGGCGGGCCCGTCGGCGCGGGGTGTCCAGCGCAACCGCAGTTGCATCCCGGTACTGGTGGGCCGGTTCGACAGTTCGTGGTTCATCCGACCGACCTGTGCCTCGGCGGCCGAGATCAATTCCTGCAGGGTGCTGGCCACCTCGTTCACCAGGTGGTTCTCCAGGATCTCGCGCTCACGTTCGTTCAGCAGACGCTCCCGGTCCTCGATCTCGGCGTCCAGGCCGTCGACGAGGTCGGGCACGGACACCGGTCGGCCCCGGTATTCGACGCGGACCAGTACGCCATCCTCCAGCAGTTCGGCGGAGGCCCGGTCACCGTGCCGGGACATGGCGTCGGTCAACGTCTTCAGTTCGGCGTTGACCTCCCGCTGGGCCCGCTCCCAGGACCGGTCGTCGGCATCGATGTCGGACAGCTCGTCGTCGATCCTTCTGGCCAGCCGTACGGCGGGGCTCGGCGACCACGGTGCCGGCGGCAGCGACAGCTCCGGCAGCGCGAGTGTGAGCAGGCCGGTGTGCGCATAGCGCTGGAACGACTCGGTCGCCTGCGCCCGCTCCTCGGTGGCGGTGTGCAGTTCCTGGTCCAGCTGCTTGCGGATGCCGTTGGCGTTTCCCTTGCGTTCCAGCGCTTCGTCGGCTGCGCGCTGCGCGGCCCGGGCGGCGTGTCTGTTGCTCTGCACCGCTCCGGTCAGCTCGGCGAGCTGGCGTTCCAGGTCCGCGACGGCCGCTCCCACGGTGGATGCCAGGGTGCGGTGACGTTCCTGGGCCGCTTCGGCATCCTCGGCGGCTACGGCGGCGCGTTCGGCCAGGTCGGTCAAGGCATCGTCGGCAGCCGCACTGTCGTCGGCCGCGTCGTCGGCGGCACGCCGCAGGTCATGCAGACTACCCAGCTTCGACCACAGGTTGGCGCCGGCGACGCGGTACCGGCCGATGGCATGCTCCACATCGGACAGTTCGGTCGGGTCGGTGGGCAGGCCGACCTCGCTCGCACCGTCGATGAGCTCGGTGTGGGCGGTCTCATACCCGGTACGGGCGGCGGCCACCCGGGTTTCCGCGGCGCTGCGCCGTTCAGCGAGGCGGCGCGCCTCGTCGGCCAGCGTTACGACTGCGGCGTGCGCCTGCCGCAGTTCCCCGTCTCCGGGCAGGGTGTTGATCTCGGTAGCGAGAATGTTGCTGCGCTCAGCCAACCGTGCCCTGTCCTGCGACAGCGCCATCAACCGGTCGCTGACGACAACCCGGGTCGCGCGCAGTTCGGCGAGCCGGGCGCGGCGGGCGGCTTCCCGCGCGCCGGAGCCGATGAACACGGCTGCCGGTTTGGACCAGGCGCCCTCGAGCACACCGAGGCGGAACCGGCCGTCCACGCCGACCTTGCTGGCCAGAGCATTCCCCCGGACCAGGGACAGCAGCGTCCGGTCCGGTCGCGCCGGTGCCGACGTCCGACACGCTCCAGGCCGATGGCCTCCAGTAGCCGGCTCACCGCCGCATCCGGTACCGCCGCGGCAGCCGGGTCGGCCCGGTCGACGGCGGGCTGTAGGACACTGCCGAGGTTGTCGGCGACCGCTAGCCCGGGACGGATCGCCACGTCACTGGTGCCGGCGGCCAGCGCTGTGCCGTCCGGGGTGACCCACGCGTCCAGGATGCCCGCAGCCTCCAGCGCGGCCTCCAGTCCGGCTCTGCGCGTGACGTCGAGGTGGTCGCGGAAGTCCACCAATCGCCACAGCGGTGCGCCCGACCTGCTCTGTCTGGACGCGGGATCGCGGGTGTGGACCGATGGCGGCGCATCATGGTCACCGCTGTCCAGGCGGGCGATCTCGGCGTCGATGTCGGCCAGCTGCGCCTCGGCGGTGAGCTGATCGGCCTCGACCCTGGTGTCGGCGCGCGCCAGCGCATCGGCTGCGGCGCGACCCGCCCCGGTCACCGCCATCGACGCCGGGTTGGGCCCGTCGAGCGTCTCGGTCCACAGTTCCAGCGCCACGAGCACCGACCCCGGGTCGGGCAGGCGGAGCTCAGCAGCGCCCGACAGGTGCCGCTCCACCGCCGCGTGCAGACCATCCCGCCGGCTGGTGACCCTCTCCTCGGCGACCGTCCGGCGGGTCGCGAGGTCGTCGATCTGCCCGTCCAGATCGGTGAGGGCGCGCTGGGCCTGGGCGAATGCCTGACCGGCAGCGTCCTGTGTCGCCAGCAACCGGCGCACGTGGTGTACCGACCGCTGCTGGCGTTCGGCCAGCTCCTGCGCGTCGCGACGCAGTGCGGTCAGGTCCTTCCCGGTCGGCGCATCGATCCGGGAATCCACCTGGCGGGAGTACTGCGCGGCGACGCGTGCCTCGTCGGCCGCGGTACGGACAGTGTCGCGTAACCGGTCGACGTCACCCGTCGCCTCGGTCAACTGCCGCCGGAGGGCCTCATGACGCTGGTGCTGCCGTGCGGCCAGACCCGCCGCCCGCTCCCGGTCCTGCTCCGCCACCCGCACCTGCCCGGCGGTGCGGTCGGCCTCGGTACGGGCCCTGTCCAACTCACGCGCGCTGTCCATCTCCGGACTGCGACGCAACGCCTCGTCCCGGGCACGCAGTCTCGTCGCCTCCCGGTTCAGCTGCTCCTGTTCGGCTCTGGCCTGGCCGAGCGCCAGCTCCGCCTGCTCGGACTCGGCCTGCGCGGCAGCCAGTTCCCGGTTCACCCGCTCGTAGGTCGACTGCGCCCGCCGCGGCCGCTCGGCCTTGCGCCGGGCCAGGATCCGGGCATAGCGGCGGTAGCGGCCCAGGAACGAGGACGCCGCGTCGCGCGCTTCGATCATGGTGGTCAGATCCGTACGGTTCTCCTCCAGGCTCCGGAACGCCTCCGCCACGTCGGCCACGACGGCCTGGTCCAGCGGCGGCAGGGCCTGGGTCAGCGCATCCGACAGCGCCCGCTCGCTGGGTCGCTTGGACAGCTGCGGCTGCCGCAGCTGTACCAGCAGATCAACCAGCGCGCCGTAGCGCTGTTCACCGAACCCGAACAGCCGCTCGTCCACCGCCCGGCGGTACTCCCGGGCCGTGTCGTACACCCGGCCCTCGGCACCGATCGCGTCGATCAGCCGGTCGCGGGTCAGCGCGGTACGGGTGGCGTCGAGCATCGCGAACCCGGCGCCGGGGCGCTGCGCGGTGAGGAAGAACCAGTGGCGGGCGATGCCTCGGCCGGCGACGGCCTTCATCCCGCAGCCCAGCGTGCAGTACCGGGGCGTGCCGTCCTCGTCGAGCCGGCCGAACTCCAGCCACGTGTAGCCGAGCCGTTCGCCGACCGGGTGCGCCCCGCCCAGCAGCAGGTTCCATTCCATCCGCTTCTTCGGGTCGGCGTCGGGCTCCACCCGGTGCGGGGAAAGGTCCGCGTCGAGCAGGAACGGCAGCATCAGCGCCAGCACCTTGGACTTGCCGGTGCCGTTGTTGCCGCGCAGCAACAGCCGACCGTCGACGAACCAGAACTCCTCGACGTCGTAGTAGAACAGGTCGACCAGGCCGGCGCGCAGTGGTTGCCACCTGGACCGGGTCGGCTCGGGCAGGCAGCGGGTCGTCCCGGGCGCGGTGTCGGTCATCAGCTGGCCTCGTTGATGGTGGGTTGCTGGATCGTGGGCGTGCCGAGTGCGTAGCGGGCGAGCGCCGGCAGGGCGGTCACGGTACCGGTGTCTCGTTGGACGAGTCGCAGCGCGGTGAGTCGGGCCAGCGCCGCAGCGGTCAGCTCGACCTCGGCGCCGGGTTCGGACGCGGACCTGCGCCAGTACGACCGGTGCGCGGCGGCCTGCTCGCGCACCAGCTCGTGCACGGCGTCCACCGGGACCGCCTGGCCGACCCGGCCGGCCAGGTATTCGGCGACGAGCAGCGTGGCATGGCCGTCCGTGCCGGTCTCCGGCATCCGTACGTCGGTCAGGTCGTCGTAGGGGTCGATCATCGCGATCCCCTCGGCGCGTATCTCGGGCACCAGCCCGGTCAGTTCGGTGATACGCGCGGTGATCGCGGTGCGCTGACCGGACAGGTAGCTGCGCTGTTCGTCGGTGAGGTCGGCAGTGTAGAGCACCGGAGTGTCGAGCAGCATCCGGGTCAACTGGTGCCGGATCCGCTGGTTACGCAGGTCGTCGGTGGTGGGCGGCAGCTCGTAGCTCAGCGCGGCGAGCCGGTCGGCGAACCCGGTGGCGGTCACTGTGGACGGGCCGACCTGCGCGGCGAGCAGCGCGGCCAGTACCCGGCGCTGCACATCGTAGAGGGCATCGCCGGTCGAGGAGATGAACGCGTCCTCGTCGCCGGCGACCCGGCGCAGCACCCCGAGATCGAGCAGCAGCCGTACGATCGCGGCAAGGTCGGTGCGCTCGTCCCGGGTGTCCAGCGTGAACGTGATGCCCGCGGCGACAAGTTCCGGGTCGCCCGCGGCGAGCACCACCTGCTCAGCCAACCGTCCCAGCGTCAGTTGCGCGTCGGCGCGTTCCAGCGCGGCGAGTGCGAGGCAGATCAGTACGTAACGCCGGCGGCTGAACGGCTGGCGGGACCGTACGTCGCGGGCCGGGTAGCTGGCATCGGTGTCGGCGGCCCGCTTCACCAGCCGGGCAACCTCGCTGTCCAGGTGCAACCGCCAACCCGTGTTGCGGTCGAACCACTCCCGAAGTTCGCTGGCGTACCGACGGACCAGCACGAAGAGGTCGTCGGTCGAACGCAGCAACGGCTGTTTCAGCAACGCTCTCGCCGCACGGCGCCGCTCATCGACGCGGGTGGCGGCCATCGCATCGTCGAGCGCGGTCACCGGGCGGCGCCAGCTACGTCGAGGATCTCGATCAGATGATCGGGGCCACGCAATATCCCGTCCTGTGTGTGTATCTGTGCCTCGGCGCCGTCGTCGAGCACGGTGAGCCGTACGAGCAGTGCCCCGTCCACGGTGGTGGTCTCGACGCTGTCACGACCCGGCACCCTCGCCGCGAGCGCGTCGCCCAGCAGTGCCAGGAACAGGCGGAACGCTGCGGGATCGAGTTTCCCGAGGTCGGAGAGCCGGGTAGGACGATCTGTACGCAGCGCGGCCCGAGCCGCGGACACCTCGACAGCCTCCCGTGCGGCTCTGGCAGCCAACTGCTTCCGCTGCGCCGAGCGATCCACCACCCGGTTGGGCCGGCCCCGACGTTCGTAGCTGCCGGTCTTGCGTAACCGGGGACTTATCTGGACCGGATCCGCGTCGGCCCACGAGGTGCCGACGGATCCCGCCGGCACGTCCCGGCCGGTGAGGTGGCGGGCCGGAGTGAGGCCGAAAGCCTGCCGCCACAGCCGGTGCAGGTCCTGGTCGGTCGGCGCCTGCGCAAACCAACGAGCCAGCTCACGGAAATCGGCGGACCGGTCCGAACGGCCGGCACGACGCTCGTTGAGTGCCTCGACGACGTGCAGCAGCTGCGGGATTGCCGCCCGGGCCTGCGAACGCAGCAGCTTGGCCTGGGACGGATGCTGCGGTGCGGAGACGAACCACCCACGGAACCCGTCCCAGCGTTCCCGCCAGATCCGTTGCCAGCGTTCGAACTCCCGGACACGGGGATCGTCATCACCGTCGGTCGCGCCTCCGGGTGCGGCGTCTGCGGCCTCCCGCGCAGCCGCGAGGTCCAGCAATCGGTAGACGTCGCGCGCTTCGGTCTCGGCCACCAGCAGCGCGATCTCGCCACCCGTGCCGACCAGGTCCTTGATGAACCGCTCCAGATAGTCGATCAGTCGGTCCTTGTACGCGCGAAATGCCTCAGCGTCGGCATCATGCAGGTCGATGGTGCGCTGCAGCGAACCCATGAAGGCGCGGGCGTTGCTGGCCAGATCGGTGAACCTGTCGACCAGCGAACGCAGCAGCAGGTGCACCCGACCGTCGTCGGGTTCCTGCTGCGCGGACAGCGCATGCAGGGCCCGCAGCTGGGTGGCGATGTCCGACAGCGCCACCGCCTGCAACGATCCGCGCCGACCCAGAGCCGCATCGTAGGCCGACAGTGCCTCCTCGGCGGCCTCACCCTCGTTGGTGAGCTGGTAGAGGAAGCGGGCACGGTGGAAGTCCTCGACCGTGGTCACCCGACTGGTGTCGGGGTCGGCACGCAGATTGCCCCACTCCACCAGTTGCTGCAGCGCTGCGGTGACCTCCGCCAGCTCTCCGCCGAGCTCCTCCCGCACGTCCTCCGGTCGTAGATGCACCACGAACCGCACCTTGGCCTGGACGAACCCGGCCATCACCCTCCGGTAGTGCGCAGCGCTGGGGGCGGTCACGTGCTTGAAGACCCCTAACTCCCGCATGCATGACCACCTTCCGCACTGACTGTCCCGATGCGATGACTCATCGGCGATGCTATCGACCGACTTGGCCCGCACCATAGACCCGCGGCGGCTCAGGGGACATTGGTCACGCCCACAGCGGGGACCCGACAGATGAGGCGGTGAAAGCCGGGGCGGGTGGTACCCAGGAAGCATCATCGGGCATCGATGGCGAGAATCGAACGATGGACATGCTGAAGGACTGGCTGGCCGGGCTCGACGCCGATCAACTGGAGCAGCTGCTGCGTTACCGTCGCGACCTGACGGTGCCACCGCCCGGCACGTTGGCCGAACTCGCCTGGCGCATGTCGCTGCCGGCCTCGGCCGGGTCCGCCCTGACCGCGCTGCCGGCACCGGCCATCCAGCTGGCCGAGGTGATCGCCTCGCTCGGCGAGGACTGCGACCGGGCCGCGGTAGCCGAAACGGTCGGCCACACCGCCGGTGACACCGACATCACTGTGACCCTGGGGATCCTTACCGAACAGGGGCTCGTACTCACCGTCGACGACAGACTGCGACTCGCGCCGGGTGCCAACATCTGGCGGCGCCCGTTCCGGCTCGGTCCTCCCGCCGCCGAGTTGCTGCAGGGCTGCGCGGCGACCGAGCTACATCGGATGGCCGATGCAATCGGTGCCGGCCGTGGCCGCTACAAGGCAGAGTCGATCAGGGCGATCGTCGGCTGGTTGTCCGACCGCATCAACGTGCGACGGCTGGTGGACTCGGCACCGGCACCGGTGGCGGCCGCGCTCACCGAGCTGGCCCACCACGGCCCGACCGCCGTCGCCCCAGCCGGAATGTTCGACTGGGCTGCCGGCCACGGCCTCGTGGTGCTGCCGAAGGCATCCTGGTTCAGTGAAGTCGTGATGCCGCGGGAGGTGGCGGTCGCGCTGCGTGAACCGAACTGGCGGCCTGCGTTCGAGCCGCAGTACCCGACGTTGCCGACGACTGCCGTGTCCGCCGATGCGGTCGAGCAGGCATCGGCCGCGGCGGCCCTCGACGCGGTGCGCCGGTTCAGCGCCGTACTGGACTGCTGCACGGCGAAGCCGGTCTCGATCCGCAAGTCCGGTGGCGTCGGCATCCGCGAGCTGCGCCGGCTGGCGAAAGAGACCGGTGAGAGCGTCGAGCAGCTGGTGTTCTGGTTGAACCTGGCCCAGTACGCGGAGCTGCTGGAGGACACCGAGCGCGGGGTACGGGCCGGTGCCGCCGCCGCGGCCTGGCGCAGGCAGGAGCCGGCCGATGCCCTGGTCACCCTGCTGGATGCCTGGCAGACACTGCCGGACGCTCCGCTGCTCGCCTCCGAGGAGGTCGGCGGGCCGGCGGCGCTGTGGTGGTCCGACGCCGGCGAGCTGGTACCGCAGCTGCGCCTCGCGGCGATCGCTTCCCTGGTAACGCTGCCCGTCGGAAGCCGGGTGGAGCCGGCGGACCTGGCGGTCGCGGTACGGTGGCGGGCGCCACTTCTCGCCGACTCGATCGACGATCTCGATGGCCTGGTCAGCGCGCTGTACCAGGAGGCAGAAATGCTGGGCCTGGTCGCGCTCGGCGCCCCGGGCGAGCTAGTCCGGGCCCTGTCCGACCCGCCCCACCTGATCGACACCGCGCGGCGGATCCTGCCCGGCGCCGTCACACTGGCCAGGTTCCAGGCCGACCTGACCGCCGTGGTGCCGGGCCCGCCCAGCGGTGAGCTGGCGGCGCTGCTGGACGCGCTGGCCGACCGGGAAAGCAGCGGCACCGCGTCGACGTGGCGGTTCTCCCCGGACTCGGTACGAGCCGCCCTGGACACCGGCAAGAGCGAACAGGCGATCACCGAACAGCTCACCGCCGTCGCGGTCGATGGCGAACTGCCGCAACCGCTGCGGTATCTGATCGCCGACGTCGCCCGCCGACACGGGCGGGTACGCGGCCGCGCCGTAGCCTGCTGCCTGCGCTCGGACGACACCGCGCTGTTGGCCGAGATCCGCGCCACCCGCTCGCTGCGTCAGCTCGGGCTGTCCGAACTGGCCCCGACGGTACTGGCCAGCTCGGCGCCGTTGGAGGAGACGCTGGCGGAGTTACGTGCCGCAGGCTTCGCGCCGATCGGTGAGGACGCCACCGGCGTACCCCTGCTGTCCCGCCCGGACAGCGTCGATCGGGTTCCTCCGCAACGTCGGGGCGGTACGGAAGGAACCGAGCTGCAACAGGTGGAGGCAGACGACGCCGGACCGGTGCCTGTCGATCCGGCACAGCTGGCCAGGAAACTGCTCGCCGTCGGGCCGGACGCCGTCCCCGAAGCATCCGACGAACTCGACGTGATCCGTATCGACACCCCGCAGCTGAGTCCCGCCGAGCAGCACCTGCTCGCCGCGCGTCTCGGTACCGGAGAGTCGGTCCGCATCGACTATGTCAATGCGCAGGGCAGCCTGAGTAGTCGGATCATCGAGGATCTGGAGCTGATCGACTCCACCGTCTCCGCGTTCTGCACGCTACGCCAGGACGACCGCCACTTCCGGCTCGACCGCATCCGCGCGGTGTCCCCGAGCTGAGGGTGCTGTCGAGGCCGAGCCTGCGGCGCCCGTCTCGCTCAGTCCGGGCCACGGGCACGTGATGCAATGGGTGTCGGGCCAGGCTGCGATGCAGACGGGCTGCCGCCGCGGTCGGCGAGGGTCCAGTGCCCCGGGCCTCAGTATCGTCGACGACCGTACGCGGAAGACCGCCGTGGCACCCCCGTGCAGTACGACCCAGTCCGAACCACCCTGCACCGCGTGGAAGTGCCGCCACCCTGCTCACTCATGCACGCCTCCACCGTGTCCGCCGGTCACCCTCGTCATCTTCCACGCCGGCGTCGCAGTGGGCAGGGTCCTTACTCAGAGAGCGTGGGGCCGCGCGTCGCGAGCGGGCGAGCATCGTGCCCGCCATCGTGACAACGACCATCACGCCGACACCGGCCAACAACAGCGGGGACCGCAGATGCTGCGCGGAGGCGCCCGCCCACGCGTACACCAGTGTGGACGGCAGGATGCCCAGCAGCGTGCCGAGAGCGAAGCGACCCGTGCCTACCCTGGTGACACCGAAGCCGTAGTTGAGCAGACCGAACGGCACGACCGGGACCAGTCGGGTCCAGGCCACCGCCAGCACACCGTGCCCGGCGAGCCACGAGTCGAGTCGCTCCAGTCGGCCACGCGCGAGCCGCGCGACGAAGTCCCGACCGAGGATCCGGCCGAGGGTGAAGGCCACCAACGCGCCGAGTGCGGCGCCGATCGTCGTGTATCCCGCACCGAGGATCGGGCCGAACAGCACGCCGGCGAGGAGCGCTACCGCCGCACGCGGGACCATGACGACGGTGGCCGCACAGATTCCCAGTATGCCCACCACCGGAGCGAGATACCGGTGCGCGGCAAGGAATCCATCGACCCGGTCCGGAGACGGGATTCCCACGACGACGGCGTAGGTGGCACCGCCGGCGATGAGGAGCAGGAGAACGACCACACGCACGCGGGTGTCGCGGATGAACGACGCCACGGACTCAGTGCTCATTCAGCAGGAGACAGCGGTGCAGGGCGATCGCGTTGATCGCTGGCATCACCGCGACGATCACCGGCCGCACCTCCCACCGGTCCCGGGCCACGTCATCCTATCCGGATGATCGGAGCGCCCTGCACGTTCGCGTTCCCGCCGCAGCCACTGAGCGCCGGCATCGCTACCACGCTGGCGCCATGATCAGGGCAGATGCCCGGCTCGGACCAGCCGGTCGAGCGCGTAGCCTCTACTCCGGGGCGTGGCCATCCGGAGTCAGACCTGCCACGAGGGCGTGGAGGCCCACCGCGAATTCGTGGTCCGGGCCCAGTGCGGCGACCTGCTCGGCGAGTTGCGCGAGGTGCTCGGCGCCGGCGGTCACTGTCGTCAGGATGGGCGTACCGGTGCTGGACTGCTGTTCGAGCGTCGCGCCGATGGTGTAGCGGGACACCGCGATGTACGCCAGGACCGCGCCCGTACCGCTGAACCCGTGCTGCTCCAGGAAATCGACCTGGGCCACGGCATTGCCCAGGTGCGGAGCCCGCGGGCCGGAGGTGGCGATCAGCCGGGCACCGTCGCGTACCGACAGCATCGCGGCGCGCATGCTGTGGGCGTTGCGTACCAGGAAGTCACGCCACTGTTCCCCCGGCTGCGGCAGTCGTCCGGTGTGCCGACGGTCGAGTACCTCGTCGGCCACCGCGGCGAGGATCTCCGCCTTGTGCCGGAAGTGGTGGTAGAGCGCGGGCTGTCGCACGCCGAGGCGCGCGGCGATCGCGTACATCGACAGGTCGTCGAGGCCGCGTTCGTCGAGCAGTTCGATGGCGGCCGAGACGATGCTCGTCCGGTCCAGCCGCCGGGGTCGTGGCATCCGGTCACAGTACCGAGCGCCGTACCTCACGCCGCGACGTTGCTTATCGGTGATAAGTTACGTCACAGAAACCGGCATTTCGATTCGCGAAGAGGATGCGGCATGGCACACGACACCTGGAACGGAACGGTCCTGAAGAAGTCCCGCGGACTGTTCGACGGCTCCAACCTGTACCGGCAGCTCACGGTCCGGCTCGACGACGGGACCTCGACCAAGGTCCGCGTCGACCGCGCACTGTGGAAGCAGCTCGAACCCGGCGACCGGCTGGTGAAGGAAGCCGGCGCCGACCCGCGCCGCGCCTGACCCGCGTCGACCCGCCCAGCAGCGGACCGGCGCCAAAGACACCGTGCTGCCCGACGTCGATCGGCCACGGCAGACCTGACCGGACCGCGAGTCAGGACAGGGTGCTGCGGTACCAGTCCGCCGTCTGCTGCAGGCCCTCGCGGAGGCTGCGGGGCCGGAAGTCGATGATGCTCTCCAGGCGGGTCAGGTCCAGCGTGCGGCTCGACCGGCCGGTCGGCTTGTCGGTGTCGAAGGTGATCCGGTCCGGCTTACCGAGCGCCGCAAAGATCAGGTGCGCCAACTCCCGTACGGACACCGTCTCGGGGGTGGCCACGTTGACGGTCTGGTACTTGTCCTTCTCGACCATCTGCAGGACGGCGCGCACCAGGTCCGTCACGTACATGTAGGTGCGGGTCTGGCTCCCGTCGCCCCAGATCACGATCTCCTGGCCGGCCGCGGCGCGGGCCAGCATGGTGGGGATCACCCGGTCCGCCCCCGGCGCGAAGTTGTCGCGGGGACCGTAGATGCCGGTCAGCCTCGGCCGGAACACGCGCATCCCGTACTCATGCCGGTAGGTGTCGGCGAGCATCTCCTCGTACACCTTGGCCAGGTAGTAGCCGTCGGTCGTGGCCTGCGGATCGGTCCGGAAGTCGTCCTCCTCCCGCAACGGGCGGTTCTCCGCCGACCGGTACACCTCGCCGGACCCGACCAGTACGACCTCGCCGACCCCGTGCTGCTGCGCGCTTCTGAGTACGTTCGCGACGGGCCGGAAGTTCTCCTCGAACACGGTCGCCGGATGCTCGTACCGGAACCCCGCACTGCCCCACATCGCCGCGCAGTGCAGCACCGCGTCCACCCGCTGCGGCGCCCGCTCGAACACCCCCCGTACGGCAACCTCGTCACTCAGGTCGACCCGCACGTTGCGCACCCGGTCGGTGTCGCGCAGAGCCGACGCCGAGCCCCGGTGCAGCCGGATCACCGTAGCCCCACGCGCCACCAACTCGTCGACGAAGTGCGCCCCGATGAACCCACCGCCACCCGTCACGACAACCGTCCGCCCACCCCAGTACTGCGTGGACATACGCACGCACCCCTCTCAGCAGACGGACCGCAAGCCTTACCCCAGTTGGGTTTCCAGCCCCGCCGGGGGCGCGGGGCAACCCCACCTGAATTGGCCGAGCGCCCCACTGCGCATTTTCCCCGAAAGGGTGGTTTTGCGCTGATTGCCGATACGGACTTTCGGGGAAAATGCACCTCAGGGCAGCCCTAAAGGCGCATTTTCCCGTAATGTACCGTTCTCCGAAAGGGACATTACTGCCATTCGGGGAAAATGCCTGGCAAGGGAGGGCTGGGAGATCCGCTTCGAAGCCCCACCCGTATCAAGGTGACCCCAGCGAACGGGGCTGCCTCACTCACCCCACTTCATGTAGATGACCGGGGGCTCGCGGCCGGGCAGCTGGCGCAGCGGCGCGTGGTCCAGGCCGAACACCTCGCGCAGTGCGGACGTCTCGCCGGGCCACTTCGGGTGTGCCAGCTCGTCGAAGGCGAGGATGCTGCCCTTGGTCAGGTACGGCTTGATGACCTCCAGCAGTTCCTTCGTCGGCCCGTACAGGTCCATGTCGAAGTAGGCGAGGGCGATGACCGTCTCCGGGTTGTCCGCCAGGTACTGCGGCACGGTCTCCCGTACGTCACCCTTGACGACGAAGGAGCGCTGCGTGTGGCCGAACGGTTCGCTGGCCTCGTGGGCGGCGAGCACCTCCCGCAGGTGCTCCACCTCGCCGTCGGGGACGGCGAAGCGCCCGGCGACCGCGCTCGTACTGACCCGGTCCACGTCGTCGATGTCGGGGAAACCGGTGAAGGTGTCGAACCCGACGATGCGGCGCAGCGAGTTGTACGGTTCGTAGATGCTGCGCAGGGCCGTCAGCGTGACCAGGTGCCGCCCGTGCAGTACACCGAACTCCATGATGATGCCGGGTACCTCGGGCAGCATCCGGTACAGGGCATCCATGTTGAGCAGGTCGGCGAGCTGGTGGCGCCGCAGGTACACGGGCAGGTTGTCGATCAGGTAGACCGGCGGGATGGGGGTGTCGACCAGCAGCTTGGTCAGCCGTTCCCGGGCGTCGCGCTCCTGGTCGGACTCGTGCGGCACGATTCGCGGATCGGTGAACTTCTTCTCAGACATGAAGGCGCTCCCCCTCGGGGTTCTCGTCGACGGGTGTTGGGCTGAACGACACACAGTCCTCGTAGCGGGGCAGCAGTCCGGCCTCAAGGGCCTCGCTGAGGGTCGGGGCCGCCCGGTCGCGTTCGGAGAGGATCGGCGTGATGTCCTTCGGCCAGGGCAGATCCACCTGCTCGTCCAGCGGGTGGATCGCCAGTTCCTGCTCGGGTACGTACCCGCTGCTGATCATGTAGGCGATGACTGTGTCGTCCTGCAACGCCATGAAGCTGTGCGCGACACCGAGCGGGAAGTAGATCGCCCGGAAGGTTCCGTTCCCGAGTTCGACCGCGCTCCACTGCCCGAACGTCGGGGAGTCGATCCGGGTGTCGAGCATGATGTCCAGCGCGTGCCCGGAGGCGCAGTAGACGTACTTGCTCGACCCGGGTGGTGTACGGGTGTAGTGCAGTCCCCGGATCACGCCCCGTGCCGAACGGCTGTAGTTGAGTTGTGCGGCGGAGAAGGAATGTCCGACCGCCTCGACGAACGGCCCTTCCTGGTACGGGGCAACGAACAGCCCCCGCTGATCGGCGTGGATGTCGGGGGCGAACTCGAAGGCTCCGGTGATCGCCAGCTCACGCACCTGCATACTGATCCCCTCCTGGTCAGTCGCGCGGATTCTGGTCGGCGGTGAGCCAGGAGCCGTCCCGCATGACCACCCGGTCGGGCATCTCGGACAGCTCCCGCCATGCGCTGATCTTCTCCGGGTGCAGGTGCAGCAGGACGACGCCGGGAACCCGGGTCGGGTTCAGCGGCAGACGGTCGAAGCACGACACGACCTCGGGCGGCGCCGACGCCGGGTCTCCGATCGTGACCGTGGCCTCGATGAGTACGACGTCCTGCGCGGTGCCGACGGCGACCTTCGCGGTCCCGGAGTCGCGCAGGTTACGTACCGAACGGTTGCCCGCCTTGGTCGCGCACAGCAGTTGCCGGCCGTCCCAGACGTAGGCGAGCGGCACCAGGTGCGGCTGGCCGTCCCTGGCCGTGGACAGCCAGAGGTGCCGCTGGGTACGCAGCGTCTCCTTGACGTCCGCGATCCGGCTGACCAGGTCGCGGGGCGGCTTGCCGCCGGGACGTACGGGGCGCCTGAGCTCTGGCGGTGCTTCAGTCATGACCGACGTTCCTCTCAGACATTGACCGGATCGCAGCGGAAGATCTTCTCCGCTCCCCGCAGCGAGCTGATCGCGGCGGCTTTTCCGTACTCCCGCATCGCGGCCTCGTAGCCGGCCACCGCATCGACCAACTGGGTGCCCGTACCGACGTCGCGGAGCCGTTCGCACAGGTTCGCCGCGTCGCGCAACGCGGTGTTGGCACCGGTACCGCCCACCGGGGTGGTGGCGTGGATCGCGTCGCCGATGAGCGTCACCGGTCCGGCCGGCCACTCCGGTAGGTGTGCGGCGGCCCGGATCGCGATGGGAGTGGTGACCTCGGGTACGCCGCGGCGTACCAGGTCGACGAGGTCGGGATGCCAGGCACGGACAGCTTCCAGTGCCTCGGCGCACAACCGTTCCGGCGGCACGGACCAGAATTCCGCCTCGGTGAACGAGTAGCCGGACACCGGCGAGACCACGACCCACTTCATGTAGTCGGACACGGGATCGACCTGCGCGTACGGCGCGTGCCGGCGCACCGCCTCCTGCTGCGGGAGTACCGGCTGGTACGACCCGAGCGCGATCGTCCGCCGCTCCGGGCCCTGGATCAGGCAGGAACCGTTGAACAGTTCGGGTGGCAGCGTGGTCCTGATGTGGTCGTCGAGCAGGGTCATCCCGTAGATGGCCCGCATCCCGGTGTCCAGTACGTCCGCGTCGGGCGCAAGGCCGCGCCGGACCATCGACCTGAGCCCGTCCGCGCCGACGAGCAGGTCCGCGGTGTCGACGCGGCCGTCGGCCAGCTGCACCCGTACGCCGGAGGCGGTGTGCTCGAACCCGGTCACGGTGCCACCGAACCGTACCTGCTTCTCCAGTCCGGCCAGCAGCACCTGACGCAGTGTCAGCCGGTTCACCCCGCGGGCCGCCGTCTTCGGGTCGATCGTGGCGTTCGGGTCCGCGTGGGTGTAGAGCAGGTTCAGCTGGTCGTCGTAGATTCGGCCGACGGACAGGTACGGCGGGCTGGAGGTCGCCTCGTAGAGGGCGAACAGGTCGTCGGGCAGGCAGGCGCGCAGGGCGGCGGTACCGTGCCGGTCGATGCGCAGTCGGTAGCCCTGGCCGCGGGCGGCGGCCGCCGCGTCCCGTTCGTAGACGGTCACGTCGATGCCCAGTCTGCGCAGGCCCTGGGCGAGGCACAGTCCGCCGACGCCGCCGCCGGCGACAATCACTCGCAATGACAAGGTTCTAACCCTCCTGCCGGCCGCGCATCGGTGCGTACGCGAATTCCTTCATGCCCTCGTCGAATCCGACCGCGGGCCGCCAGCCGGTCTCGGCCATGAGCCGGTCGGGGCTGGCCACGATGTGCCGGACGTCGCCGATCCGGTACTTCCCGGTGATCACCGGTGGTGGCCCGCCGCGGGCCGCGGACAGCGCCGCCGCGACGTCGTGGATGCTGTGTGGCACACCGGATGCGACGTTGAACGCGCGGAAACCGGTCCAGCTCAGCCCCATGGCGGTGGCGTGCGCGGCGGCGACGTCGTCGACGTGGATGAAGTCGCGGGTCGGGCCGCCGTCCTCGTACACCAGGGGTGCCTCACCGCGCGAGACCATGCTGCGGAACATCGCGGCGACCCCGGAGTACGGGCTCTGGTACGGGATCTGGGGCCCGTAGACGTTGTGGTAGCGCAGCGCGACCGCCTGGGCCCCGGTCTCCCGCGCCCATGCCTCGGCGAGGTACTCCTGGGTCAGTTTGGTGATCGCGTAGATGTTGCGCGGCGGGTCGATCACGTCGACCTCGCTGACCGGCGAGTCCCGTAGCGGCGACCCGCACTGCCCGCAACGCGGCGCGAACCGCCCGGCCTCCAGGTCCTCCCGGGTACGCCGCTGCGGCCGGACCCGCCCGTGTTCGGGGCAGTCGTAGTTGCTGTCCCCGTACAGCGCCACGGTGCTGGCCAGGATCAGTCGCCCGATCCCGCCCTCGGCCATGGCGGTGAGCAGGTTGGCGGTGCCGAGGTCGTTGCAGGACACGTGGTGCGGGGCATCCAGCATCTCCTTGCCCCGCCCCACCACCGCGGCGTGATGGCTGACCAGGTCGATGCCACGCAGCGCGGCGGTCACGGTGTCCCGGTCACGCAGGTCGCCCCGGACGAACTCGACCCCGTCCGGTAGCTCCGGGGGGTCCTGCGAGAAGTGCGTGTCGGAGAGCAGGACATCGAGAACACGGACCTGGTGGCCGGCTTCGACCAGCGTGCGCACCACGCGCCCGCCGATGAAACCGGCCCCACCGGTGACCAGGACATGCATCGGTCTAGCCCTGGCAGACGAAGGCGGTGAAGTACGGGTCGCGGCTGACTTCCAGCATCGTCGGGAAGACCTCGGAGATCATCTTCTCGCTCGTCTCGCTGGGCAGCAGCTGGGTACGGTGCGATCCGGAGTAGAGCCGCCCGCCACTGATCTTGATCATCATGGCGGTGCCGAAGAACAGCGTGGTCCGCCACAGATGCTCGGCGGCGCCGTAGCGCTTGCGCTCGAACTCGTGGAAGTTGTCGCCGGTGAACAGGTTTCCGATGAAGATGCCACCGGGCTTGACGTACTTCCTGATGTGCCGGACGACGTCGCCGATCTTGCCGAGGTGGTGGATCGCGTCGATGCAGAGGACCAGTTCGGCCGGTTCGAAGTCGTGCTCGGCCCAGAAGTCGCCCTGCAGGAACGTGATGTTGTCGTGCTTCACCCGGCTCTTCGCGATCTCGAGCCCCTGGGCGGAGATGTCCACCGCGGTCATCTCCCGCACGCTGGTGTGCTCCGCGGTCAGCCTGGTGAATTCACCGGTACCGCAGGCGAATTCGATCGACCGCTCGGCGTCGGCGCCGTACTTCTCCAGGTACCCGGTGATGGTCTGCTTCTGCTGCAGGAATGCCTGAGCCAGCACCGGGTGCTTCTCGGCGGCGTCCCGGTCCCAGAAGCGCCGCGACCAGTAACTCTTCCCGTTGGGCGCGGTGTCGCTGATCAACGCCTGACCAGCGCGCGCCATTGCCTCGCTCAGCACCCTGCTACCTCCACGGCTATGTGTTCGCCGCGTTATGCTGCGCGGCCACGCTAGGGCGCTGCTGGTGTCCGCTCGGAAGGCCGGAGGTCGCCGGTGAGGGCGCGACGCCGGTCGCCTTCGACAGTCCAGCGCCACATCCGGGTGACGCCCTCGACCAGGCCGGTACTCGGCCGCCAGCCCAGCGTCTCGTGGGCCTGCGTCACGTCGAGCCACACGTGTCGACGATCCAGGCTGCGGGCCTCGGTGTACACCAGCGGGAGGTCCCGGCCGACCACGCCGAGCATCACCGAGACCAGTTCGGTGAGCGGGGTCGGCACCCCCGAACCGATGTTGAGCACGACCGGATCACCGGGGGAACGCCGGTCGGGGAACAGTCGACCGCTACGTAACGCGGCGTCCACCCGGCCGATGCTGTCCACCACGTCGGCGATGTAGACGTAGTCGCGGCTGCAGTCCGGATCGCCGATGATGCGCAGCGGTCCGCCGTCGAGCGCCGCACGCATCCAGTAGCCGAGGACGCCCTGTCCCTTGCCGGCGACCTGACCCGGCCCGTACACATTGGACAGACGCAGGATCACGCCCGGCAGCCGGTCGGAATATCGGTAGAGCTCCTCCTCGAGGGCGAGTTTCGCCTGCCCGTAGCGGCCGGCGGCCCGTACGGGCGAGGATTCGGAGTAGGGCGGGGCGACATCCTGGTCGTAGACGGTGCCGCCGGAGCTGGTGAGCACCACGGCCGGCGGGTCCCTACGGTCGGCCAGCTGGCGCAGCAGACGGCTGAACATCTGGTGATCGGCCGCCACCCGCTCCGGGTGCTTCTCCCCGAGCGTCGGATTGATGCTGCTGGCCAGGTAGTAGACCACCGGGGCGAGCTGGAGGGCGTAGTGCAGCTCGTCGCGGTGGTTGAGCAGCCGTACGTTGCGGGTGAAACATGCGGTGTCCACTTGCGATCTGGTCAGTGCGGCGGACAGCGACGAGCCGATGAATCCGGCGGCCCCGATCACCGCCGCCCGGTTGATCACCCGACCGGCGGAGCCTGTGCCAGTTGTCGAAGTGGCCATCTCGCCTTCGTCGCTCTCGAGTGTGGCGGGCGTCCCGGGGCTCGCGTACGCGGTTCAGCGCACCGCACCGCCCTAGAAGAACTCTCGGAGGATGCCCGGCACCCGTCATCGCAGAAAGCGACAATTCGGTCACTAGCATTCCTCTAAGTCGCACCGCGAAGGTGTGCGCATGCGCGTACTGCTGACCACGTGGGGCTGGGCCTCGCACTTCTTCCCGCTGGTACAACTCGGGTGGGCGCTGAAATCCGCAGGGCACGAGGTGCGGGTGGCCAGTCAACCCGGGCTGGCCCCGGTGATCCACGAAACGGGACTCACCCCGGTGCCGGTGGGTACCGACGTGGACCACACCGCTGCCTTCACCGACTTCCAGACCCATCTCGCCCGCTGGCCGCGACCGGTCGACATGAGCGAACTGCTGGACAAGTTCGGCGCCGGCACCCAGACGCTCTACGTGGACACCGCCGAGAACATGTTGCCCGACATGCTCGAATTCGCCTCAGCGTGGCGCCCGGACCTGGTCATCCACGAACCGACCACGTTCGCCGGACCGATCGTGGCCAACCTTCTCGGCGTGCCGTCGGTACGGCACATCTGGGGCATGGACTTCACCTATCTCAGCCACGAGTACGAGCCCGTCGCGCTGCGGCCACTCGCCGAACGCTACGGGCTCGGCGACGTGGACACCCTGGGCGAGGTCACCATCGACCCGTGCCCACCGTCGCTGCGCGGCGAGGAGAAGGTACGCCGGCTGTCCATGCGCTACGTGCCCTACAACGGTCCGTCCGTCATGCCGCGCTGGCTGTGGGAACCGCCGAGGCGACCACGGGTCTGTGTCAGCGGCGGTACGGTCGGCGGCCGGTTCGAGGGCGCCGCGAAACCGTTCGAGGTACGGGTACTGGACGCGCTGGCCGGGCTGGACGTGGAGGTGGTCGTACTGAACCCCCTCGACGAGCTCGAACCCCGGCCCGGACTACGGGTGGTCGACCGGATCGCCCTGCACCTGCTGCTGCCGAGCTGCGCGTTGGTGGTCCACTCCGGTGGCGGCGGCACGATCATGACAGCGATCAACGCGGGGACACCGCAGGTACTCGTACCGCGCGTACCCGATCACGTCTTCAACGCCCGCCGGCTGGAAGCAGCCGGCGCGAGCCGTACCTGTTTCGCCGCCGTCGAGACACCGGAACTGCTCCGCGAGTGCGTGACCGACGTGCTCAGCGCGACGCACTACCGGGAACGCACCGCACAACTGCGTGCGGAGATGGCCGCGCAGCCGAGCGCATTCGACGTCGTCGGCCAGCTCGCCGAGCTGGCCGCGTCCCGGGAGGTGGCCGGTGTCAGCTGAGACGACTGCCGGGGCACGACGACCACTGCGGATCCTGTTCACCGCGCAACCGGCCAGCGGCCACCTGCGACCGCTGCTGCCGGTCGCACACGCGGCGCAGCGGCGCGGTCATGACGTCAAGGTGGCGACGCTGGACCGGATGGCCGACGACCTGGCGCAGTACGGACTGGCCCACCTACCGGCCGGATACGACTGGGCGCCGGACGTGGTGTCGCTGCTGCCGCGAGGTTACTTCCGGCGGTCCTACCCCGATGCCGCCGACGCGCTGCGCGATGTCGCCCCCGGCGTCACCGCCATCTACGCCGGCCCGGCGGCCCAACGCTGCGCCGCCGACGTACTGGAACACGCCCGGAACTGGCGACCCGATCTGGTGGTACGCGAGGCCGACGAGTTCGGCGGATACCTGGCCGCGGAGGTGCTGGGCGTCCCGCACGTGTCGGTGGCGTCCTTCGGTGGGCTCGCCGAGGTGACCGGCCCCAGCCTCGCGCCGATCCTGGACAAGGGGCGAGCCGAGCTGGGACTACCCGACGACCCGCGGGGCGAACGGCTCTACCACTACCTGCATGCGACCTTCGTGCCGCGGGAGTACGCGGAGGCGGAGTTCATCCTGCCCAACACCCGCGCCTACCAGCATCCGCTGATGGGCTCGGCGGAGGGTCGGCTGCCGGACTGGATCACCGCGCTGGACCACACCAGACCGTTCGTGTTCGCCGCCTTCGGTACGGTCGTGTACGACCTGCCCGGCGCACGCGCGTTCCTCGCCGCGGTGATCAGCGCACTCGGATCCCTTCCGGTCACCGCGGTACTGGCGGTCGGCCGCGGAAACGACACCGGGGCATTCGGGCCGACACCGGCCAATGTCACACTCGTCGACTTCGTCGACCAGCGCCTGATGCTGGAGTCCTGTGACCTGTTCCTGACCCACGGCGGCCTGGGCAGCGTCAAGGACGCGCTGCGTCTGGGCGTACCGATGGTCGGTATCGGTCCCGGCTTCGACCACCGGCACAACGTGGACATGCTGCGCCGGGCCGGCGTCGGCGCCGCGGTCGACGTGCACGCCGCCGACGCCCGGACGATCGCCGATGCCTGCCGCGGGGTTCTGGACGATCCCGGCTACGCCGCACGGGCCCGGGCCGTCCAACGGCACATGCAGGTACTACCGCCTGCCGACCGGCTGGTCGAGGACTGTGAGCAGCTAACCGAAAGGGACTCGTGATGATCGGGCGCAGCGCACTACCGCCGGAGTACCGGGCGTGGAACAGGAAATGGGGCGCGCCGTTCGGTCGGCACGTCGATCGCGCACTGTCCTACGAGCACCGGTTCGTCGATGACGATCCGGCACGCTACGGTCCGTTCGGCTTCTTCCAGCCCAGCTTCACCCGCATCTACGAGTACCCGTGGGCGTTCCACATCGCCGAGCTCCAGCCGGGGATGCGGGTCATGGACGTCGGTGGCTGGCTCTCCGGTTTCCAGATCGCACTGGCCGACGCCGGCTGCCAGGTGACCAACGTGGACCCGTCCGATCCGCAGGACACCCGGTGGACCACCAGCCACCGGGAGAACGAGGTACAGACCGCGCGCGAACAGCACAGCAGGTTCATCTCGCTGTTCGGTGCGGAGGTCACCCTCGTGGAGAAGACCCTGCAGGAAGCCGAACTCGAAGCCGGCACATTCGACCGGATCTTCGCGCTGTCGGTACTGGAACATGTCAGCCAGCAGGAGGCCGGCAGCATGGTCGAGGCGATGGCCCGGCTGCTCGTACCCGGCGGGCGGGCGGTGCTGTCGGTCGACCTGTTCTTCGATCTGCCGCCGTTCGGCCCGTTCGAGCGCAATCACTGGGGCACCAACCTCGATGTATGTCAGCTGGTCAAGGAGTCCGGTCTGGAGATGGTGTACGGCGATCCGGCCGAACTGCACGGCTTCGGAGAGTTCGACCCGAAGCAGATCGTCCGCGACATCGACACCTACAACCTCAGCCTGCTCTACCCGGTGGTCAGCCAGCTGCTCGTCCTGGAGAAGGCGCGCTGACCGACGTACCTGAAGGGGCGGGATCCACGAGACTTCGTGGATCCCGCCCCTTCAGCGCACCATGCTCAGGGACTCCGCGATGTCCATGATGTACCGACCGTAGCTGGACTTCTTGAGCTTCTCACCGAGCGCGTAGCAGTGCTGCGCGTCGATGTAACCCATCCGCAGCGCGATCTCCTCGATGCACGCGATCCGTACGCCGGTGCGGTTCTCCAGCATCCGGACGAACTGGCCCGCCTCCAGCAGCGAGTCGTGGGTGCCGGTGTCCAGCCAGGCGAACCCGCGGCCCAGGTCGATGATCTTCGCCCGGTTCTGCCGCAGGTAGGCCAGATTGATGTCGGTGATCTCCAGTTCACCGCGGCTGGACGGCTTGACCTCGGCGGCGATGTCCAGCACGTCGTTGTCGTAGAAGTACAGGCCGGTGACGGCCATGTCCGACGGCGGTCGCTGCGGCTTCTCCACCAGGGAGACCAGATTGCCGTGTGCGTCGCGCTCGGCAACGCCGTAGCGTTCCGGATCCTTGACGTGGTAGCCGAACAGGGTGCAACCGTCCATCTCCCGGATCGCCCGACGCAGCAGGTCGGAGAAACCGGGACCGTAGAACAGGTTGTCGCCGAGAACCAGTGCGACGCTGGAGTCACCGACGAACTCGCGGCCGATGATGAACGCCTCGGCCAGCCCGTTCGGCTGCGCCTGGCGCGCGTAGCTGATGTTCAGGCCGTAGTCCGATCCGGACCCGAGCAGCCGCTGGAAGCTGACCGGATCCTCCGGTGTCGTGATGACCAGGATGTCGGTGATGCCGGCCAACATCAGCACCGAGAGGGGGTAGTAGATCATGGGCTTGTCGTAGACCGGAAGCAGCTGCTTCGACGTCACCTGGGTGACCGGGTGCAGTCGGGTGCCAGCACCGCCGGCGAGGATGATGCCTTTCACGGGACCTCCAACACTTCCGGTCAGTGACCGGCGAGTTTCTCGAGGCGTTCGACGACCTCGGCCGGGGTGGGCTGGGCCTGCATCTCCGCGCGCAGCCGGACGGCGGCATCCGCGTACTCCCCGCCCTCCAACAGCTTCGTCAGTTCGGCAGGCACCGTCTCGGCGGTCGCCTCGGCCGGCATCAGCAGACTCCCGACCCCGGTCTTCACCGCCTGCCTGCAATGGAACGTCTGGTCGGGAATCTGCGGGAGCATCAGCTGCGGCAGCCCGAAATGGCACGCGGAGAGCAGGGTGCCGTTGCCGCCCTGGTGCACGATCGCCGAACAGCTCGGCAGCACCATGTGCAGCGGCAGGTTCTCCGCGATACGTACGTTCGGCGTGTCCGTACCGATACGCGCGCGCAGGGTGGCCGCGTCGGCCTCGGTGACACACACGACCATCTCGCAGTCCAGGTCCCGGGTCCACTCGACGACCTTCGGCGGCTTGAAGGTCTCCTCGCCGGTGAGCTGGCTGGTCGACGTCCCCCAGGTGAGGCAGACCCTGGGCTTCTTCGGCTCCTGCAACCAGGTCGGCTGGACGGCCGGACCGTTGTACGGAACATGGCGTACGAACTCGCGCCGCACCGCGCCGTCCAGTTGCATGCTCGGCGGGCAGGGGTCGATCGTACGGGCGCCCATCAGGTCCACGTCGCCGCACCCGATCCGGGCCGCGAGCGGCGCGACCAGCTCGGCGACCACCTCACGGGCCTGATGATGGACATCCACCCCGTGGGTGTGGCGCACCGCGGGAACACCGAGGGCAGCAGCGACCAACGGCCCGGCGTACGTGGTCGGGTCGAACAGCACCAGATCCGGCCGCCACCACCGCGCGTAGGTGAGCAGGTCGTCAAGCATCGAGTCGCTGTACGCGGTGAACACGCTGAACACCCGGGCCACCCTGGCCCGCCGCTCCGGCGTCCACTTCGTCATCTCCTCCCCCGCCAAGGGGGCCTGCGGGACGGCGGGCAGCGTCAGCTCGCGCATCGACCTCGCCCGTACCTCGTCGTGGTCGAGATCGGGACCCACCGGTACGGCCACCGCGCCGGACTCGGTGATCACCGTGCTGAGTCGGGGCTGACTGGCCACCTGAACCTCATGGCCGGCCGCCTGCAGCGCCCACACCATCGGCACCAGCGGGAGATAGTGCGAGGGCCACGCCCACGTCGTCACCAAAACGCGCATCGCCGCTCGTTCCTTTCGCCGGGATTCCGCCGACTGAGGTGTAGCTGCCGGCGATAGAGCGACGCTCGTAGGGTCCGCTGTCCCGACGGCACGGCCGCACAGAGCGGGAATCCCGGCGCGCGGGCGAACCATCGAAAATCTACCGTGCTTCTCCAGCCTGGGAGCCAGTCGATAAGGAAGGATCCGGCTGGTGTCCACAACAGAACGGTTCGCCAGCATCATCGACACGGTGGTGCTGTGATGCGGGTGCTCTTCTGCTCCTGGGCCCAGACCGGGCACTACCAGCCGTTGGTACCGCTCGGCTGGGCGTTGCGTGCCGCCGGTCACGAGGTCGCGGTGCTCACCAATCCGTCCTTCGTACCCACTGTCACGACCTCCGGTCTGACCGCGGTACCCGTCGGCCCGGACATCGACGTCACCCAGGACCTGCGGGACCGGCTCGGCACGGTCGACACCACCGGCGTCACCACCGCTACAGCGCGGCCGCAGGATGCGGGTACCCGTGCCCGGGACCTGCCGGAGAACAGGATGGGCCGCGTCACCATGTCCTCGGTGCTCGAGGGTTGCCTCAGCATGCTCGACGACGCCATCGAGTTCACCGACCGGTGGCGACCGGACCTGGTGGTGTACGAGCCGACCGGGTTCCTCGGCCCGGCCCTGGCCAAGCTACGCGGGCTGCCGAGTGCGCGGGTGCCGTGGGCTGCCGACTACGCCGTCAGCATGCAGGCGATCACCAATCGTCTGTTCGGCCCCGAATTCGCGCGCTACGGTCTCGTCGACGTCAACCTCGCCGGCACCATCACGCTGGATCCGTGCCCGCCGCGGATGCAGGAACGCGACAACGTGCGTCGTCAGCCCATGCGCTACATCGGCTACCCGGGCCCCATCGCCTGTGCACCGCATGCGCTCACCGTACGGGGCGACCGGCCGCGGGTAGCCATGACCTGGGGCACCACCACACACAATCTCGGCCTTCGCGACTCGTACCGGGCCCCGGACACGCTACGTGCACTGTCCACACTCGACGCCGACATCGTACTGGCCGTGGGCGCCAGGGAACTCCCGGAGTACGGTGAGCTGCCGTCGAACGTGATCCACGCCGGACCGGTGCCGCTGCGCGATGTGCTGCCGACCTGTGACGTCCTGGTACATCAGGGTGGCGGCGGCACGATGATGACCTGCGTACTGGCCGGGCCGGCGCAGCTTGTCCTACCCTCACCCCACGACCCCACCTTCAACGCCGAGCGGCTGGCCGCAACCGGCGCGGGCATCCATCTGGACCCTCGAACGGAGGCGGAGGAGATCCTGCGGCACACCGAGATCCTGCTCACCGACCCGGTCTACCGCGAGCAGGCCCAGCGGCTGCGCGCCGAGGCCAGAGCAATGCCGGCCCCGTCCGACATCGTCGGGGTACTCGCCGACCTGGCGGCGTGACCGGCGAACGGTCCGAGGATTCCTCAAGAACGATCGACTGAGCTGGACCATCATCAGCCCGCACACCGACTGGAGCGATCATGGAAGCGTTGACCGTGCCGGGTAGCGTCGCCGCGACCTGGATGAGCAGCTGGGACGCACAGCAGGAGGGCCGGATCCCCGACCGCGAACTGCGGTTCACGGTGCTCTGCGACATCATGGAGGTTGGACTGGCCGACGTCGCCGAACCGGTGATCGTCGACCTCGGCTGCGGACCGGGTTCGCTGGCCGGGCGACTCCAGGAACGGCTGCCCAAGGCGCGGATCATCGGCATCGACACCGATCCGCTACTGCTCAGCCTGGCCCGCTCGCACTACGGCGACGGCATCACCTGGGCCGACGCCGACCTGGCCACCGACACCTGGCGTGAGCACGTACCGGACACCATCCACGGTGCCGTATCCACCACCGCCCTGCACTGGCTGTCGAAGCCGGCACTGTCCTCGCTGTACAACGGGCTCGGTGCGCGGATGGCGCCCGGCGGGATCCTGGCCAACGGTGACCACCTCGGCATCGGCGACCCCCGCCTGCACGCGATCGGCCGCGAACTGCGGGTGCGTCGGGCGATCCAGGTCGGTACGACCGACCGCATCGGCTGGTCGCGATGGTGGGACCAGGTACTCGACGAGCCCGCCTTCGCCGAGGTGGCGGCGGTCCGCGCCGCTCAGCCGGAGGCTGCGGCGAAGGGTGACGGCCACGACCACGGGCACGGCGACAACTACGACGCCGGCAACGGCCACGGCCAGCACCGTCACCACCACCACGGCGACCGCATCTCGGTGGCCGCGCACTGCGAGCTGCTCCAGGAGGCCGGGTTCACCGCTACGGCCCCGCTCTGGCAGTTCGGCGACGACCACGTCCTGGTCGCGATCAAGTAGGCGGACAACGTAAGAAGCGGCGCACTGCGAAACCGCAGTGCGCCGCTTCTTACGTGTGGGACTATTTGATGCCGATGATCAGGGTGTTGTTCGCGCCCAACGGATGCGCGGTCGTCTGAGTGAAGCCGGCCCTCGTCAGATACTCGCGGCACTCCCCGACCGGGTACTCCGACCCGCCCTCGGTGACCAGCAACATGTTGAGACTGACCAGAAGTTTGCTGATGTCCTGACGCTCGTCGTCGAGCATCGCGTCGTAGATCAGCAGCGCGCCACCGGGCGCCAGTTTCGCATGGCACTTGTCGACAAGTTCCTGCCGCTGCTGCGGGGACCAGTTGTGCAGCACATGGCCCATGATCATGACGTCCGCCGCCGGCAGTTCGTCGGTGAAGAAGTCACCGCCCTGGAACTCGACCCGGTCGGCGACACCGAGCCCGGCAAGGTGCTCGCGCGCCGCGTCGGCGATGTCCGGCAGGTCGAACACGGTGCCGCGCAGACCGGGATGCGCCTTCGCGAGCAGTCCCGCCACGTTGCCCCGGGCGCCACCGATGTCGGCCACGCTCGTGTACTGCGACCAGGGGAACACCTCGAGCAGGTCGTCCACCAGCAGCCCGTTGACCGAGTCCATCATGGCCAGGAAGGACCTGAGCTTGCCCGGGTCGGCCGTGACCGCACGGAAGGACGCCTGGGTCTGGGGTGCGCCGGTACGCAGCGCCTCGGTGAGCTTGCCCCACGACGGGTACAGCATCCGGTTCGCTCTTTCCAGGAAGCCGCCGGAATAGCCGTCCCTGCCCTGTACCAGGAACTCGGCGGCGGCCGGCCCGTTGGTGTACGCCTCGCCGCTGCGTTCCAGCAGCCCGAGCGCGACGAGCCCGTCCAGGAAGTCACGCACACCGCGGTGGCCGAGCCCCAGTTTCGCCCGTACCTCCTCGGCGGTGGCGGGCCCCGCATCCAGCACGGTGAACAGTCCGAGTTCGGTGGCGGTGAGCAGAAGCTTGGCTTCGCAGAACGCGTTGCCGAGCCGCTTGATGGCTACGGGATCCGCCACCAACGACCGGGCAGCGCGGTTGGTCACTGCGGTCACGATGAACATCCTCTCGACAGAGCAGACTCACGGTACGGTCGCGCAGGCGGCTCGGAAAATCCTCTGGACGGGGCTTCAAGAGCCCCTTGAGGCGATCGAGGTCTGCTTGGGTACGTGAAAGCCGCAACTGGACGCATCGACGTGCACCAACACGCCATCACGCCGCGGATCGCCGCCATGATGCGCGAGGCGAACGCCCCGTTCGTGCTGCCCTGGTCGCTGTCGGAGACCTGGGATATTCTCGCGGACAACGGGATCGGCTTCGGCATGCTCTCCAACCCGATCCCGGGCGGGTTCTTCCGCTCGGCGCAGCAGGCCGACGCGTTCGTCACCGCGGCCAACGAGAGCATCGCCGAGCTTCGCGACGAGTACCCGGACCGCTTCGGCCTGCTCGCCGCGCTGCCGATGCCCTACGTCGACGAATCACTGAAACAGGTCGGCCATGCGTTCGACACGCTCGGCGCGGACGGGGTGGTACTGATCCCGCAGTCCGGCGGCAACTATCTCGGTACCGCGGCCTACGAGCCGCTGCTGGCCGAACTCGACCAGCGGGCGGCCGTCGTACTGGTCCATCCGTTGGTGCTGCCGAGCGGGTTGATGACCGATCCGCCGTCGGTACTGGCGGACTTCCTGCTGGACACCACGCGCGCCGCGGTGAACCTGATGCTCACCCGGTCGCTGGACCGCTACCCCAACATCCGGTGGATCCTCGCGCACGCGGGCGGTTTCCTGCCCTACGCGGCATCGCGGGTACGCATGCTGGGCGAACGGTTCTACGACCTCGAACCCGAGGTGTTCGACGACTATCTCGGTCGGTTCTACTACGACACCGCGCTGGCCGCGCCTTCCGCTCTGCCCAGCCTGCTGGCCAGCGTGCCGGTGGAGCGGATCCTGTACGGCAGCGACTGGTCCGCCGCCTCGGCCGGGCCGGTCGCCGAGTGCACCAGGGCTCTGGACGAAGGACTGGTAGCGGCCGGGATCGACGATGCGGGCCGGGCGTTGATCGACCACGGGAACGCCCGGCGCCTGTTCGCCCACTCGCCGGCACTGCGAACCGACTGACCCCGACGGGGCGTGGCCGCACACTGGACCGACTGACCCCGACGGAAACGGGGCCGCGCACCGTACGGCGCGGCCCCGGTTCCGTACGTGGGTCACCAGGACACCGGTATCTCCACGAAGCCCGGGAAGAAGACGTCGTCGCGGCGACACAACCGGCCGGTCGGCACGCTCAGCTGCAGCTCGGGCAGCCGGCGCAGCAGCGTGGCCAGGCCGACCTGCAGTTCCAGCCGGGCCAATGGAGCACCCACGCAGAAATGCTGACCGGTACTGAAGGTGAGCTGCTGCGGGCGGCCCTCGCGGGTCGGGTCGAAACGGGCAGGGCAACCGAACGCCGACGGGTCGAAGTTCGCGCTCTCCAGGGCCGGGATGATGCTGCTGCCGGCCGGGATCGGTACGCCGCTGACCTCGATGTCCTCCTTGACGTACCGGAGCATCGACAGGGACGATCCCACCACCTGGCAGCGCAGCAGTTCCTCGACCGCCTGTGGCATCCGCCCGTCGAGATCCTCGCGCAGGTGGGCGAGTTCATCGGGCCGGTCGAGCAGCACCACGACGCTGCCGCCGAGCTGGTTGGCCGTGGTTTCGTAGCCGGCCAGCAACAGTACGGTGCACCAGAACTGCAGCTCGTCGTCGCTGAGGCGACCGTCATCCTCGTCGCGGACCCGGATCAGCGCGCTGATCACGTCGTCGTCCGGCACCTGCCGCTTGCGCTGGATCAGTTCCCGGATGTACTCCCATGGCGGGGTGGCCTGGTCATGGAAACGGTCCCGCTCCTCCGGTGGCACGCCGAGGATCTCGCAGATCACCTGGATCGTCAGCGGGAACGCGAACGCCTCGTTGATCTCGGCCGGTGCCTCCCCGGCCTCCATGGCGTCGATGAGCCCGTCGGCAAGTTCCTGCACCCGGGGGCGGAGCTGCTCGACCCGCGCGGCGGTGAAGGCCTTCGCGATCAGCCGGCGCGTTCTGGTGTGGCCGGGCGGGTCCATGGCGACCTGACTCTGGAAGTGCTTCTTCTTCTCCAGCGTCATGCGCGCCACGTCGGGACGGTTGCGGTTCTTGCTGACCCGCGGATCGGTCAGTACGGCGCGGATGTCGTCGTAGCGGGTGATCAGCAGTGCCGTGTCGCCGCTGGGCAGGGTGACCGGCACGACCGGCTCGCTGTGCAGATCGTCGAGCAGTTCCTTGGGCACCTCCGTGGCGGACGGGAAGACGAACGGGTACTGGCGGCTCGTAGCGGTCACGGGTGCCTCTCCTCGCGGTAGCGGGCCGGTGCTCTACCGGGCGTGGACCGACTCGTGTCCGGATCGAGCCCGGTCGGTGGTCAGGGTGTCGGCCCAGCGGCGTACCTCGTCGGTGAGCCGGAGCGTCTCCACCGCGTCCGCGCACCACCGCTGCTCCGCGGCGTCGGCAGCCGTACGGCCGGCCAGTGCCGCGGCCGCGAACGCGCCGACCGCGTTGAGGAACTGGTCGTCCGGGTCGAGGGGCACCGTCTCGTCGCTGCCGGGGCCGGACACCCGCAGAGTGGGTCGGTGATCGGCCGGTGGGGTGAAGGCCCGGTCCAGGTGGAGCCGACCCTGGCTGCCCCACAGCTGGTAGTACGAGCCGTAGGCGTGTTCGAAGCCGAACGCGACCGATGCGAGGACATTGTCGGCCGAGACCAGTGACACCTGGCCGGACAGGTCCACGGTGCTGGTCGGGTCGACGCGCAGCGCCGCACCGGCCACCCGCAGGCCGGGACCCAGCAGTAGCTGGGCGGCCCGCAGCGGATACACGGCGAGGTCGAGCAGCGCACCACCGCCGAGTTCACGGCGGTAGCGGATGTTGTCCGACGGCAGGGGCGGAATGCAGAACGCGCCGTCGAAGCCACGTACCGACCCGATGCGTCCCTGGTCCACCAGTGCGCGCACCGCGGCGTGCTGGGAGTGGTGCAGGAACATGAAGTTCTCGCGGAGCAACCGCTGGTTCGCCCGCGCGGCACGGACCAGGCTGCGTGCCTCGGCCTCCGTCGTGGCCAGTGGCTTCTCCATCAGAAGGTGCTTACCGGCTTCGAGCACGGCCGTGCCCCACCGCAGGCGCAGCGACGGCGGCAACGGCAGGTAGACGGCGTCGACGTCGTCGCTGGCCAGCAGTCCGGCGTAGTCGCTCGCCCGGCAGTCGAAACGCTCGGCGAACCGCCGGGCCCGGTCGGCGTCGCGGCTGGCCACGCAGGTCAGCGTGGCCTGTGGGCACGCCAACAGGGCCGGAATGGTGCGCCGCCACGCGATGTCCGCGCAGCCCAGCACCCCGAACCGCAGCTGCCCGGTCATCGGAGGCCCCGCAGGCAGGCGATCAGTGTGCGGGACTGCACGTTGACGTAGTGGCTGTGTTGCAGCAGACCGGTGAGCTGGTGCAGGGTCATCCACCGGAAGTCCGGCCGCGCGTACGGCGGCAGGTCCTCGTCCAGTTCCACCACCAGGTACCGGTTCTGGGCGTGCAGGAACCGACCGCCCTCCTCGGCCAGTTCGACGTCGAAGAGCACCTGCTCGGGGCGTCGGCGTCGGACCAGGTCGACGAACGGTGGCTGACCCTCGGGAGGCAGGTGTGCGTAGTTCTCCGGGGTGTACTGCACGGTCGGCGCCAACTCCACCGCACCCAGGTGGCCGGGCTCGACCCGGGCGTTGACGAGCGCGTGCAGTACCCCGCTGAAACGCTTGACGAACAGCGCGATCACGCCGGTGCCGTGCGGTTGGATCAGCGGCTGGGTCCAGGAGCCGACCTCGCGACTGTTGGTGTCGACGTTGACGGCGACCACGCTGAAGTGCACACCCCGTTCGTGGCTGATCGCGTCGCCGGTCCGGTGCCAGCCCTCGATGTCGCGCAACGGCATCAGGGCGGTCACGAGCTCGTGCTGGGTTCGGCGGGTGGTGATCCAGCTGAGGATCTCGGCGGTGGAGTGCAGACTGCCCTGGGTCGCGTCGGCAGACCGGGCGATGGTGCACGCCAGTTCGCTGCCTACCGTCGGTCCTGCGGGACCAGTTGCATAGGGCATGCAGGCCAGTACGGTACGGGCGTCCATGCTGACAAGATTGTCCACCATAAGCAGCTCATGCAGTTGGCCAAGTGTGAGCCAGCAGAAGTCTGCATGCCCCTCGACCTCCCCATCGACCTCGACGATGATGTTGCGGTTACGTTTGTGGTAGAACCATGCGCCCTGCTCGGACTGCAGGACATCGGCAAGCACGCGCTCGGGCGCCGGATCGCGGAAGAGCCCCAGAAAGGGCACCTCGCGGCCGCCGTGTACCCGGTTGTAGTTGCTCTTGGTGGCCTGCACGGTCGGTGCGAGCTGGACGTTGTTGATGTTCCCCGGCTCGCTCTTGGCCTGCATCAAGCAGTGCAGTAGGCCGTCGATCTCGCGGACCGCGATGCCCAGGGTGCCGATCTCCGGCTGGTTGACGATCGGCTGCATCCAGTGCCGTACGGGCCCTTCGTCGGTGCTGACATCGAGTCCCTGCACCGAGAAGAACCGCCCGGTCCGGTGTACGAGATCGCCGTCGCCGGGCCGGAACTCCCAGCCCCGTAGTTCGGCGAACGGAATCCGGGTCACGTGCTGGACCTGCGCCTGACGCCGCCCGGCCAGCCAGTCCCGCACCTGCTGATTGGTCATCACACCGCCGTCGCGGGCGAGCGTCGACTCGGCGATGCGTCGTGCCGTGCGCCGGTCGTCATGCCGCGAGACGCCGGCGGTTGCGGGGCCGGACATCGCGACCTCCTCGTCGGTGCTGCTTACCGGCACCACCATGGCCCCGTGCAGGCCATCGAAGAACGCGCCGCTGGGTTTCTGGTCGAGGAGGGCCTTCCGGTCGACGTGGGCCACCGGCGGCCGGCGTCCTAGCAGGTCACCACCGGTACCTGCGGCAGCATGGCTGGCGACGGTGCAGTCGCTCCACTAGAATGCCCTGGAGTACTTGCTTGATCGTGTCAAATAGCCATTTTCCGCGGTGTGGAGGTGCCGGTGAAGCCGACTTCGGATGATCTTCGTGCACTGGCCGGTCCGCTGATGGCGGTGGGTGCCGGAATGCAGCGCACGCTGCGCGGCAACGCCGACTCCAGCTCGCTCGCGATCCTGGCCTTCGCCGCGCAGCGCAGCAACGTGCGTCCCTCCGAGGTCGCCAACTCGCTCGGCGTACACCAGTCGTCGATCACCCGCCAGGTGCGCGGCCTGGAGTCCGCGGGGCATGTCACCCTGGTCGAAGATCCATCCGACCGCCGGTCCTGCTTCATCCACATCACCGACTCCGGGATCAGGGAGTTCGAGCGGCTCAACCAGGTCGGCCTCGATCGTTTCGCCGCCTTCGTCGAGGGCTGGGATGCCGACGAGGTCCGCGAACTCGCCCGCATGCTGAGCAAGCTGGAAGCCTCGATGATCAAGGTCAAGCAGCGCGAACGCGCGCCCGGAGGGCGCCGCTGGCAGGGCCGCAACCGGTCCTGACAGGTCGTCGGGTCCGCCGACCCCAGTAACGCAGGCCAGCACTTCAGCGCCGTCCGAGCGGTTCTTCAGCGGTTCCCATCACCGTGGCGTCTCAATGCCGCGCCGATCCGGCACGGCGTCCCTCGACGCCGCTCACGGGAGCCGAAGTGTCCCAGTCTGTCCGCACGCCGGCCGCCAGGCGGCTGACCGCGGTACTGCCGATGCTCATCGACATCGCCACCCCGGTCGTCAGCTTCTACCTGCTGCACTTCATCTTCGGACTCAGCCCGGTCACCGCACTGACCGTGGGTGCCCTCGCCGTCGGCGCCCGTACCATCTGGGTCGCGGTCCGCAGCCGCTCGGTGAACACCTTCTCCCTCATGCTGATCGCCCTGCTGGGCGCCACCGTCCTACTGGTCTTCATCACCGGTGACGGGCGCATCGTGCTGGCCAAGTCCGCCGTCGTCCCGTTCGTCGGTGGCATGTTCGGGCTGGCGACCAGCTTCTTCGGCCGCACCCTGATCTACGACGTGGCGCGGCCGTTCGCCACCGGAGGCGATCCGGTACTGGCCGCCGCCTGGCGGGAGAGCTGGGAACAGGACCCCGCGTTCGTACGGCGGCTGCAACTGCTCAACGTCCTGTGGGGCATCGGCTTCGTGACCTCCGCGGTCCTGCGGGTCGTGCTCATCTACCGGCTCCCCCTCGACGTCGCCGTGCTCGCGGCGCAGGCACCCACACTGGGCATGCTGCTGCTTCTCGGGGTGGTCACGTGGCGGTTGGCGCCGCCACTGGCCCGCGCGATGCGGACACGGGCCGCAGCAATGTCCACCGGAGCCGACCTGACAGCGGCGGCATAAGCACCCTTCCCACCCCCAGACAGGAGACACACCATGGCAACAACCCGCCGCAACCTGCTACGCATCGGACTCTCCGGTGTCGGTCTGGCCCTGGCCGCCCCGGCGACCGCGGCATTCGCGGGACCGGCGGCCCGACCGGTCCGCCCCACCGTCGACCGCTGGGTGACCATCGACGGCACGTACAACACCCGGGACCTCGGCGGACTGACCACCACCAGCGGCCGCACGGTCCGTTCCGGTCTGGTGTACCGCAGCGCGTCGTTGTCGGGCCTCACCGACACCGGAGTGGCCCAGCTCGCCGCGCTCGGCGTGGTGTGCGTCGTCGACTCGCGTGGAGCGGAGGAGCGCCTCGACGACGAGGACCGGCTGCCGGCCGGTGTCGACCTGGTCCACGCGGAGATCCCCAACGGCACCTTCACCCCCACGCCCAACCTGTCCGAGCCCGATCCCGCGGTCATCACCGTGTTCCGTGGTTTCGTGACCGACCCGCAGGCACGGGCCGGAACCGTCGCCGTGCTCAACCGGGCCGCATCGGCCGAAATGCCCCTGGTGGAGCACGACTCGTCGGGCACGTACCGGACCGGCTGGGTGACGGCCGTCCTGCTGTACGCCCTCGGCGTCGGCTGGAGACAGATCCAGGACGACTTCAGCCTGTCGGATGTCGCCTTCGGCGCGAAGTTCACGTTCCCGGAATACCTCGAGGCCGGCTTCGACCAGGCGCGGAGCACCTACGGCTCCGTACAGAGATTCCTCACCAACGGGCTCGGACTCAGCGCCGATCGCCTCACCGCGCTGCGTCAACACCTGCTCACCTGAGCCGAGCACCTCACCGGACACCGACCTACCGACCAGACGGTGAGAGGGAGCTGACGACACCGATGAGCACAACGGCAGAGGGCGTACTCCAGATCGCCGCCCAGATCCTCGGTATGGACGTCGACGCGCTCACCGCGCGGGCCGACACCGACTCCTTCGTGGCCCTGGGCGGCACGTCGTTGGACGCCCTCCGCCTGCTGGCGCTCGCCGAGCGCCAGCTCGGGCAGCGTCTCCCCCTGGCCAGCGTCCTCAGTGGGTCGGTGTTGCGGGCGGCGGCGGACGCCGCCGCCCCGGCGCCGCCGTCCCAGCTGCCGGCCCAGGGCGGCTCCGAGTACCGCGACATCCTGCCGGCGCAGGACGGGATGGTGGTCGCCGACTGGTACCACGGCGGATCCATGCTGCACCTGCTGAACTCCGCCGAGCTCACCGGTCCACTGGACATCCCGGCACTGCACGAAGCCGTGTGTCGCACCGTCGCCGGGCACGAGGTGCTGCGTACCGTCTTCGCCCGCATCGACCGACGGCTCGTCGCCCGTGTCCTCCCCACCTGGCGCCCGCCGCTGATCGAACAACGGCTGCGTGCGCCGACCGACAACGACCCGGTGGAGGTGGCGCACGCCGAACTGTCGCGCACCACCCGGCAGCTACTGGCACCCATGCAGCGCCCACCGGTCGCGTTCGTACTCACCACGCTGGGCCCGCAGCACCATCTGCTGTCCGTCGTCATCCATCACGTCATCGCGGACGCCTGGTCGATGGGCCTGCTCTGGCGCGAGCTGCTGGAGCACTACGGACAGGTCCGCGCAGGGCTCCCCGCGCCCGAACGGCCCGCCTCGACGATCGCGCCGGTACTGCAGCGGCTGACCGAGCTGCGCGCCAACGGGCAGCTCGATGCGCTCACCGCCGAACGGCTCGCCACACTGCGCGGTGCACCGACCGTACTGGAGATCCCCACCGACCTGCCCCGGGCGCGCACGTTGGACTACCGCGGCGCCCGGCACCGGTTCGGCCTCAGCGACCGGGCCCGCGAGGCCGCCGAACGGCTGGCCGAGGCCGCCCAGGTCACCCGCACCTCGGTCCTGCTGGCCGCGTTCGCGGTGGCGATCGGCCGGCGCACCGGCCGCGACGACTTCCTGCTCGGCGCCAGTGTGATGCAGCGCAGCAGCGCGCAGCTGCTGGACGCCATCGGCCCGCTGGCGCCGACCGTACCCGTACGGTGCCGGATCCCTGACGACGCACCGGTCGAGGAGTATCTGCGGGCCACCGCGCGCGAGCTGGGTGCCGGCGTCGCCGCGGCCGACGTACCGCTCAGCGCTCTCATCACCGGTCTGGGTGCCCAGCCCGACGAACGCCGCATGCCCTTGGTACAGATCCTCTTCACCGCGCACGACGAATTCATGCCGGACAAGCTGGTCACCGGCGATCTCACCGCGGTCATCCACGAGGAGCACTGCGGCGGCACGGTCGCCGACATCGTGCTGACGGTGCAGCGCTGGGGTGATGTGCCGCGGCTGGCGCTGGACTACGCCACCTGTGCCCTCACCGCGGCGGACATGGCCGATCTCGCCGAGTCTCTCGACGCCGCGCTGGTCGAGCTGCACGCCCACCTCGAGCACCCGTTGGCCGAGGTACGCGGCATGTCGGAGCACGATCGGGAGCTGCTCACCGCCCGCCGCGACGGCCCGCCGGCCCGCATCGGTCCGGGCCTGTGGGAGGTGGTGCTCGACCGGGCCCGGGAACATCTCGACGCGACGGCGGTGGTCGACCCGGCGAACGAGGTGACACTCACCTACGCCGAACTGCTCGCGGCGGTGGAACGGCAGGCGGCGGCGCTGGCCGGAGCCGGCGTCACCGACGGCGACCTGGTGGCGATCGCACTGCCCCGCTCGGCGGCGGAGATCGTCGCGGTGTTCGCGGTACTACGGCTCGGTGCCGCGTTCACCGCGCTGCACCCGGCCAACCCGCCGGCCCGGCTGACCGACATGCTGCGGCTGGCCCGTCCCCGCGCGGTCCTCGCACCGGCCGACACCGCGGCCACCCTGATCCAGCTCGCCTCCTCCCCGTGCGCCGCCGTCACACCGGTCGACCTGACCGGCCCGCCCGGTCCGGCCGCGCCGCCGGCACCGCGGCCCGACCCGGAACGCATCGCGTACCTCGCCTTCACCTCCGGATCGACAGGAGGTCCGAAGGGCGTACGCGTCGCGCAGCGCGGGGTACTGCGGCTGCTCGACGAGACGATGCTGGTGGTTCGACCGCAGGACCGCTTCCTGCGGTTCGTCACGCTGGCGTTCGACATCTCGGTGCTGGAGATCTTCCGACCTCTCACCGTCGGTGCCACCGTCGTGGTGTGCCCGGAGAAGGTACTGGCACCGGCGGATCTCGCCGCCTTCCTCGCCGAACAGCGGATCTCCATGCTGCAGTTCAGCGCCGGGCTGTTCCGGGTGCTGGCCGAGGACCGACCGGACGCGTTCGCGGGCGTACGGCACGCCCTGGTCGGCGGCGACGTGGTACCCGCCGACCTGGTACGCCGGCTGCTGGAGAAGTTCCCCGGACTGGTGGTGTCCAATCTGTACGGCCCCACCGAGAACACGGTGTGGAGCACCATGCACACCGTCACCGACCCGTGTGAGGTCGACGAGACCCTGCCGATCGGCCGCCCGCTGCCGGGCAACGGCGTGGAGGTCCTGGACCACGCGGGCCGTCCCGTACCGCCCGGCGGCATCGGCGAGCTGTACCTGTCCGGTCCGGGTCTGTGCGTGGACTACCTCGACGACCCGGCCGCCACCAAGGCGGCGCTCGCCGCGCACGCCGACGGGCGCCGACGGTACCGCACCGGCGATCTCGTGCGCTGGGACCGGCAGGGCCGTCTGTGCTTCCTGGGCCGTACCGACCAGCAGGTCAAGGTGCGCGGCTTCCGGATCGAACTCGAGGAGATCCGGCGACGGCTGCTGGAGCATCCGGCTGTCCGCGACGCGGTCGTCGCTGCGGCGGGCACCGGCGCGGCCGAACGCCGTCTCGTCGCCGGGGTGGTCACCGGCGGTAGCACCGTACCCGTCGCGGAACTGCGCACCTTCGTGGCGGACAAGCTACCGGCCTACGCCGTGCCCTCCCTGTGGGCGGTGCTGGACCGGCTGCCGCTCAACGCCAACGGAAAACCGGACCTGAACGCCGTCGAACGGGCCGCCCGCGATGGTGCGCACACACCGGACTCCACCGGAATCCCCGCCACCCCAGCGGGTGACGAATGAGGGCAGTTGCGGCGTTCGTACGGAACTGCCTCGAATAGCGGTGGGACTGTCCCCTCGTCCGACCTTCGAGCCGGAATCCAACCGCCCGGCACAGACTGCGACCAAGCCGAGCACGACAGTGGAGGAAACCAGATGGAACTCGGGGTCTTCCTGAACCACCAGCACGCGGTCGACGTCGCCCGACGAGCCGAGCAGCTCGGGTACACCATGGCGCTGGCGCCGGAGGGCTTCCGTTCCGACGCCGTATCGGTGCTGGGCGCCGTGGCCGGTGCCACCGAACGGATCGGCATCGCCTCCGGCCTGATGCAGATTCCGGCGCGGACGCCGGTGATGACGGCACTGACCGCGGCCACCCTCGACAGCCTCTCCGGCGGCCGGTTCCAGCTCGGCCTGGGCGTGTCCAACCCCGACGTCTCCCTCGGCTGGTACGGCCAGCCGTTCGACCGCCCGCTGCAGCGCACCCGCGAGTACGTGGACATCGTCCGGATGGCGCTGCGCGGCGAAGCCGTACGCTACCCCGGGCGGCACTACACGCTCCCGCCCGAAGGCACCACCGAGGCCGCCCAGCTGAGGGCGGCGGCGGTTCGCGCCGACATCCCGATCCTGCTGGGTGCCGTGGGCCAGCGCAGCCTGGAACTCGCCGGCCGGATCGCCGACGGCTGGATCGGTGTGTTCAGCTCGCCGCAGCGTATCGCCGACTCGCTGGCGCACTGCCGGGCCGGACGGGTCGAGGCCGGGATCGCCGACGACCAGCCGTTCCATGTCCTGCCTTCGGTACCGATCGGCGTGGGTACGGACCTGGAAGCTGCGGCCGCGCCGTTGCGCGGCTACTTCGCCAACTTCATCGGCCTGGGCAGCCGCGAACGCGGTGTCTACTACCGCCTCGCGGTCGAACTGGGCTACGAGGCGGCCGCAGCGGAGATCCACCGGTGCTGCCGTTCCGGCGACCGGGCGGGCGCGGCCCGTGCCGTACCGCTGGAGCTCATCGACGCGGTCTCGCTGCTCGGTGACGTGCCACGGATCGCCGCGCGAATGGCCGCGTACGAGGCGGCCGGGGTCACCACCCTGGGTCTGACCCTGCTCGACCCGTCCCTCGACGGGCAGCTCCGGACGGTCGAGGCGGCCGCCGCGGCACTCGACAGCATGCAACGAGATCGGGGCACGTCCGATTCTCGAGCGGCCGATCCGATGATGGCGCAATGACCCCGAAAGGAGGACGGCGAATGACCGAACACACCCTCATCGTCGCCCGGCTCGATCCCCGGCACACCGGGGAGGTGGCCCGGCTGTTCGGGGAGTCGGACGCTGGCGACCTGCCCCACCTGGTCGGTGTCACCAGTCGCACCCTGTTCTCCTTCCACGGCCTGTACTTCCACCACATCCAGTCGGAAGGTCCGGTCGGGCCGAAGCTGCGCGAACTGCGCGACAAGCCGATCTTCTCGGAGCTCAACGAGGCCCTCTCCCCACTCGTACACCCATACTCGCCGGACTGGCAGGAGCCGCGCGATGCGATGGCGACCCCCTTCTACCACTGGGGCAAAGGAAGTAGCTGATGTCGAACTACCTCCGGACCGCGGCCGTCACCGGCATCGGCGTAGTGGCCCCGGGCGGCGTGGGAACGCATGCCTTCTGGAGTCTGCTGACTGAGGGCCGCACGGCGACCAGGTCACTGTCACTGTTCGACGCGGCCGGGTTCCGGTCCCGGGTCGCCGCGGAATGCGACTTCGATCCGATCGCGTCGGGCCTGACCGCCGGCGAGGCGGACAGGATGGACCGGGCCACGCAGTTTGCGATCGTCAGCGCGCTCGAGGCCGTCGCCGACAGCGGCCTGGACCTCAGTGCCCTTGCACCGGAACGGATCGGAGCCTCGATCGGCAGCGCGGTCGGCTGCACCATGCGGCTGGAGGAGCACTACGTGCGCACCACCGACCGGGGCCGCAACTGGTTGGTCGACCCGGCCCGGGCGGTGCCGTTCCTCTACGACTACCTCGTGCCGAGCAGCATCGTCCGCGATGTCGCGTGGAAGGTGGGCGCGGAGGGGCCGGTCGCACTGGTGTCGACCGGCTGCACCTCGGGACTCGACGCGGTCGGCCACGGAGCCCAGCTCATCGAGGAGGGCAGCGCCGATGTGGTGATAGCGGGCGCGACCGAGGCACCGATCTCCCCGATCAGTTCCGCGTGCTTCGACGCCATCCGGGCCACGACACCGAACAACGACGAGCCCGAGTCCGCGAGTCGGCCCTTCGACAAGCGCCGCAACGGATTCGTTCTCGGCGAGGGCTCGGCGGTGCTCGTACTGGAGGACGAGGAGGCGGCCCGCAGGCGTGGCGCACACATCTACTGCACGGTCGCCGGCTTCGCCCGGCGGGGCAACGCGTACCACATGACCGGGCTGCGGCCGGACGGCCGGGAGATGGCGGAGGCCATCACCAACGCGCTGCACCGGGCCCGGCTCGACCGCAGCGACGTGGACTACGTCAACGCGCACGGATCGGGTACCAAGCAGAACGACCGGCACGAGACGGCCGCACTCAAGCGCAGCCTCGGCGAGCGCGCGTACGAGATCCCGGTCAGTTCCATCAAGTCGATGATCGGCCATTCCCTCGGGGCGATCGGTGCGATCGAGCTGGCTGCCTGTGCCCTGGCCATCGAGCACCGTACCGTGCCACCGACGGCCAACCTGGAGGTCGCCGACCCGGAGTGCGATCTGGACTATGTGCCCAAGGTCGCCCGCGAACACCACAGTGACGTGGTGTTGTCGGTGGGCAGCGGCTTCGGCGGGTTCCAGACGGCCGTACTACTCGCGGCGCCCGGTCAGTGACGGCCGTGATGGAGACCGCCGTGGTGACGGGTATCGGCGTCGTGGCCCCTACCGGGGTCGGTATCGACGACTACTGGGCGCGGACCGTGGCCGGCGACAGCGCTCTCGCTGTCGTGCCCGGCCTCGACCGGGAGGACGCGACCGTAGCGGGACGGGTCGACTTCGACGCCGTCTCACCGACGGTGCCGGCCCGCCTGGTGGTGCAGACCGACCGGTGGACCCAACTGGGGCTGGCTGCCGTGCAAGGGGCCCTCGACGACGCGCGGCTGGACCCCGGCGGGCTGGCCGACTACGAGCTGGGTGTCGTGACCGGCAGTTCGTCGGGCGGCAACGAGTTCGGCCAGCGCGAGATGCAGAAGCTGTGGGGGAACGGACCGAAACACGTCGGCGCATACCAGTCGATCGCGTGGTTCTACGCCGCGTCCACCGGGCAGCTGTCGATCCGGCACGGTGCCCGGGGACCGTGTGGCGTACTGGTATCCGAGCAGGCGTCCGGTCTGGACGCGCTCGGCCAGGCACGCCGGGAGATCCGCGCGGGTATCCGGGCGATGCTGTGCGGCGGTACGGAGGCACCGATGTCGCCGTACGCCATGCTGTGTCAGGCGGCCAGCGGCCGACTCAGCCGAGCCGATGACGCGGCCCGCGCGTACCTGCCGTTCGACGAGGCGGCCGGCGGCCACGCGCCCGGTGAGGGCGGCGCGATGATCGTGGTCGAGTCGGCGACCTCGGCCGCGGCACGCGGCGTGTCCGGCTACGGGGTGATCGCAGGGTATGCGGCCACCTTCGACCCGGCGCCCGGCTCCGGCCGGCCATCGGGTCTGGTCCGGGCGATCCGGACCGCCCTGGCCGACGCCGACGTGTCCGCCGACGAGGTCGACGTCGTGTTCGCCGACGCCGCCGCGGTGCCGGAACTGGACCGGGCGGAGGCGGCGGCGCTGCGCGAGGTGTTCGGCCCGTACGGGGTGCCGGTCACGGCACCGAAGGCGGGTACCGGCCGGCTGTACTCGGGGGCCGGTGCCCTCGACGTGGCGACGGCGCTGCTGGCGCTGCGCGCTGGCGTTGTACCGCCCACCCCGACCGTGTCCCGGGTACCGGCCGAGTACGGCATCGACCTGGTCGTCGCGGCTTCCCGGCCGGCGGTACTGCGCACCGCGCTGGTTCTGGCCCGGGGCGAGGGCGGGTTCAACGCTGTGGTGGTGGTTCAAGCAATAGGAGAGCGAGGAGGAGACCATGAGCATGCTGACCATCGATGATTTCAAGAGCGTCATGCGGGCGGTCGCCGGCGACGACGACTCGATCGATCTCAGTGGCGACGTGAACGACACCCTGCTGGTCGATCTGGGCTACGACTCGCTCGCGATCCTGGAGATGGGCTCGATCCTGCAGCAGCGGTACGGGATCGACGTGCCCGACGACAGCGCCGAGCGGATGACCACACCGCGGGAGGCGGTGGCGTACATCAACGGGTTGTAGCCGCGGGTGCGCGTCATCGACGTGCCTTCGGCGCGGCTCTGAGCCGGCCGTCGCAGGGCAGGATCTCACTCCGGCCGCCATGCTCCCTAGTGGGCGTGGCGGCCGGATGCGTCTCTAACAAAAGGCTTCATAGATGACAAATGACACTTTTAATTGCCTGCTTTCAGCAAGTAAATTAGCAGGTACAGATTCCCGGTGACGGACAGGAGAGCATCGTGGCCATTCGGGTGCTGATCGCCGGCGGAAGCATCGGCGGGCTCCTTCTCGCGCACGGGCTGCGCAAGGCCGGGATCGAGGTCGAGATCTTCGGCCACGACGACGAATTCGGCGCAGGGTCACCTCGACGGGCGCTGGACATCGACCACCTCGGACAGGCCGCTCTTGCCGCCGGCCTCCCCGCGGAGCTCTACGACGCCTGCCAGGCCACCCGCAACCAGTTGCACCCGACCGGGCCGGCCGCGTTCGACCACCAGCTACGCGAGCAGCCGTCCTGGCCGGACGAGTTTCTCGACGGCGGCCCGTTCCGCCCTCGGCTCGTGGCCGACCGGGACCTGCTGCGGGAGATCCTCCAGATCGGCCTGGAGGACCGGCTGCATCCGAACCGCAGCGTGCAGAATTTCAGCGAGGGCCGCAACGGCGTACGACTGGAGCTGTCCGGCGGAGCCACCGTCGTCGGCGACATCCTGGTCATCGCGGACGGCCCCACCTCGCCGGCCGGCCGCCGCTTCACGCCCGACCACCAGTCGCTGCCCAGCGGGCTGGTGGCCATCCACGGCGAACGGCCACTGGACGCCTCTACCCTGGCCGAGCTGCCCCCGGTCACCTGCCGCGACCCGCGGCCGGTCTTCGGGCCGCCCGGCTGCGTGCTCATCCTCGAAGCGTTCACCGCCGCCACCGCGCCGGAGGAATGCACCTTCGCACTGGCACCGGGCACCCGGCTCACCCCCGTACCCGACTACCTGTCCTGGACACTGGTCCTGCCGGCGGAACGATTCGACGGCGCACCGGAGACAGCTGAGCGGTCGGAGCTGCATCGTGCCGCCCTCGAGCTCACCCGGGGATGGCACGACGCGCTGCGCGCACTCATCACCGACTCGATGGCCACCACGGCGGAGCCGGTGCCCGCGCCCGGCCCCCAACTCCCCCACCCCAGTCCCCGGGTCACCGCGTCGACCGACGCCATGCATGTGCTGAGCCCCGCCGGGCAGCACATGGCGGGGCCGGTACTGCACGACGCAGCCCTGCTCACCGGGCTGCTCACCCGCGCCAGCACCGGCCATGAGGACCTGAGCTCGGCACTGTCGATGTTCGCCCGCCAGCTGCAGAGCCGGGACCGTCAGGCGCTCGCCGGCGGCTACGTCCAGCTCGAGCAGCTGCTGTTCCGCAGCGGTTACGGCAGGATCTGACCGCGCGGCGCGGTCAACCGATCAGGCGGCGTCGGAAGCTACGCAGACCCACGACCATCGAGGCGATCAGTGCCCCCACGATCACGCTGAGGAAGACCGGGACAGGCATGTGCGGCACCTCGGGCGTGAAGACGGTACGCAGCGCCTCGCTCGCGTACACCACCGGATTGATCAGTACGGCGTACTGGACGACCGGGATCGGATGCAGCGCGGCCCACGGGTAGTAGACGCAGCCGAGCAGTGTCGCCGGCACCATCACCAGGTTGATCAGAACGTTGATCTGGCTCGGGTCGAGGATCGTACCGAGGAACAGTCCGATGCTGGCTGCCAGCAGCGGCACGAGAACCCCGCAGGCGACGAACAACGGCCAGTTGCTCACATGGACGTGCGGGCTCTGGCCCGGTGCGTGCACGAGGTAGATGAGCGGGAAGACCACAGCGCCGGAGAGCATCCCGGTCAACGCGCCCCAGACGATCTTCTGGACCCCGAGCGCCCACAGTGGCAGCGGAGCCAGCATCCGGTCCTCGATGGACCGGGTATAGGACAGCTCTCTGATCATGCTCAGGCTCACGCCGTTCATGGAGTTCAGCACGATCGCGTTGGCCACGATGCCCGGCAGCAGGATCGAGGAGAAGCTGACACCGCCGGGCCGTATCTCACCGCCGATGCTCGGCATGATGTAGGTGAACACGACCGCGAACAGCATCGGCTGCATGCCCGTCTGCAGGACGAAGGACGGTATGTTGCGGCGCAGGATGTAGAGCTCGCGGGCGATCATCGCCCAGAAGGCCCGCGCCACCTGACGCCGCCGACGCCGGACATCGTCCTCGGCAGTGGCATCCGTACCGACGACATCGTCCTCGTTGACGCTCTCCGGATCCGCTCGGTGCACGGTGGTCATGCGCGGTACTCCTTACCGGTCAGGGTGAGGTAGGCGCTCTCCAGGCTGGGGCGGACCGTGACGACGTCGCGGATGGTGCGCCCGGCGGCCGAGCCGAGCACCATCATCCGGTTGAGCAGGCCATCGGTGCGACGGGCGAACAACCGCACGTGGTCCCCCTCGGCGTCGGTCCGGGTCACGTCGGGCAGGTCGGTCAGGACGATGTCGTCCACCGGTCCGTCGAAGTAGACGGTGAGGACAGAACCGCCGCCGGTCCGGGTGACCAGGTTGGTGACGGTGTCGCAGGTCAGAACGCTGCCCTTGTCGATGATCGCCACCCGGTCGCAGAGGTTCTCGGCCTCCTCGAGGTGGTGGGTGGTGAGCAGCACCGTCACCCCGGTCTTCTGGAAGGACCGTACGGTGTCCCACAGCTCGCGGCGGCTGTGCGGGTCGACAGCTGCGGTCGGCTCATCCAGGATGAGGATCTCCGGCCTGTGCACCAGCGCGCGGGCGATGGCGATCCGTTTGGCCTCACCGCCGGACAACACATTGATGTTCGCGTTCCTGCGGTGGCTCAGCCCCGAGACCTCCAACAGTCGCGCGGCCCGCCGACGGCTCTCCGCAGCGGGCAGGCCGAAGTAGCGGCCACGGAACTCCACGTTCTGCTGCGCGGTGAGTTCGCGGTCGAGGTTGTTCTGCTGTGCCACCACGCCGATGCGACGCTTGACGGCGACCGGATCGCGGGCAACGTCGATGCCGGCGACGGTCGCGCTGCCGCTGGTCGGCCGGATGAGTGTGGTGAGGATGCCGATCGTGGTGGACTTCCCGGCGCCGTTGGGGCCCAGGAGTCCGAAAAATTCTCCACGACGGACGTCGAGGTCAAGGTCGCGGACGGCGTGCACCTCACGGCGGCCGGACGAGTAGGTCTTGTGCAGTTTCACAGTGTGGATCGCACTGGGCCGCTCCCGGCTCATGGTCTCCCCTTCCGTATCACGGTCGGCCCGCGCAGTACGGCTGCATGATCCTGGCACGCTACCTCACTTGCTTGCTTTATGCAAATATATTCTGGACGGGTACGACACGAGCAACGCCCCAGCCGATGCCTCCACAGTGGTCTTCTAGCCGGGACCGGGCCGGCGTTGTACACCAGCCGAAGGGACAGCCGATGAAGCGGACCGTCAACGATCTCGCCCTCCTTGGCGGGCCCGCCGAATTCGACACGCCACTGATCGTCGGCCGACCCAACGTCGGCAACCGGGGCGAACTCTTCCGCCGGCTCAACGGCGCCCTCGACCGGGCCTGGCTGTCCAACAACGGTCCGCTCGTGCAGGAGTTCGAGAACCAGGTCGCCGCCATCGCCGGCACCCGGCACTGCATCGCCACCTGCAACGCCACGCTGGCCCTGCAACTGGTACTCCGCGCGGCCGACCTGCGGGGCGAGATCATCGTGCCGTCCCTGACCTTCGCCGCCACCGCGCACGCCGTGTCCTGGCTGGGACTGACGCCGGTCTTCTGCGACGTCGACCCGCGTACCGGCACGATCGACACCGAGCACGCTCGAAGACTGATCAACGAACGTACGACCGGCATCATGGCGGTGCACCTGTGGGGACGCCCCAACGCGCTGGACGAACTGGCCGACGTCGCGCAGACCGCCGGGATCCGCCTGTTCTACGACGCCGCCCACGCCTTCGGCGCCACCTGGCACGGCCGCCCCATCGGTGGCTTCGGCGACGCGGAGGTGTTCAGCTTCCACTCCACCAAGTTCGTCAACTCCTTCGAGGGCGGCGCGATCGTCACCGACGATGACGAACTGGCCGCACGCTCGGCCACCTTGCGCAACTTCGGCATCACCGGCCCCGACGTCGTCTCGTACGTGGGCGTCAACGCCAAGATGAGCGAGGCGTCGGCCGCGATGGGGCTCACATCGCTGGAGAGCATGGAGGAGTTCCGCGACCACAATGCGCGCATCTACCGCGCCTACCGGGCCGGCCTGACCGACATCCGCGGCGTGCACGTCGTCACCTTCGACGAGCAGGAACGCAACAACTACCAGTACGTCGTGCTGGAGGTCGACGAGGACGCCGCACCGATGACCCGGGACCTGCTCAGCCAGGTGCTGGTCGCCGAGCAGGTACTGGCCCGCCGGTACTTCTACCCCGGGTGCCACATGATGGCGCCCTACCGCGACCACACCCGCCTGCCGCACACCGAGAAGCTCGCCTCCCGCAGCCTCGTACTGCCCACCGGTACAGCGGTCAGCGAGGCGGATGCCGGCCGGGTCGGTGCCCTCGTACGCTTCGCGATCGACCACGCGGCCGAACTGGCGGCCCGGTGCAACGACGTACCGGCCGAGCCCGGCGAGCTGGCCGCGGCACCCACCGGCGGCCGGTAACCGACTCTGGGCCGGTACGTGCGGGCCGGCGTCCACATCGGACGCAGGCCCGCCAGCACACCGGCGTCGATGTCTCACGAGGCCACGCCGGGACCCACCGCGGCACCCCACCACTGCGGATTGTCCCGGTACCACGCGACCACACCGGCCAACCCTTCCTCGAACGACCAGCGCGGTGCGTACCCGAGGGTGGAGCGGATCTTGGCGTCGTCGATGGCGTACCGCAGGTCGTGGCCCTTGCGGTCGGTGACCTGCCGGACCCGGTCCCATCCCGCACCGCACAACTCGAGCAGACGTGCGGTCACCTCACGGTTGGTCAGTCCGGTACCACCGCCGATGTTGTAGATCTCGCCCGCCGCACCATCGGTCAGTACCAGCTGGATCGCCCGGCAGTGGTCGTCGACGTGCAACCACTCCCGGACATTGTGGCCGTCACCGTAGAGCGGGACGGTCTTGCCGACCAGCAGGTTGGTCACGAACAACGGCACCAGCTTCTCCGGATGCTGGTACGGCCCGTAGTTGTTGGAGCAGCGGGTGATCCGCACGTCAAGGCCGTGGGTACGCCAGTAGGCGCGGGCGATCAGGTCACCGGCGGCCTTGGACGCCGCGTACGGCGAGTTCGGCAGCAACGGCTCGGACTCGGTCCAGCTGCCCGTGCTGATGGTCCCGTACACCTCGTCGGTGGACACGTACACCACCGTGCCGACACCGCAGTGCAACGCCGCCTCCAGCACGCTCTGCGTACCGCCCGCGTTCGTCCGGACGAATTCCGCCGCACCGTCGACCGAACGGTCCACATGCGACTCGGCGGCGAAGTGCACCACCGCGTCATGACCCGGCAGCAGCTCGCGCAGCAGGGACTGGTCGTTGATGTCGCCATGGACGAAACTCAGCCGGGGGTGCTGCATCGGCAGGTTCGCGACGTTGCCGGCGTAGGTCAGTTTGTCCAGGACGGTGACCGCGGCGTTCTCGTAACCCGGGTAGCCCTCCGCCAGCATGGTGCGCACGTAGTGCGAGCCGATGAACCCGGCGCCACCGGTCACCAGCACGCGTTTCCGGCCGGCCGGCCCTGCCGCATGATCACCCATGCCATTTCTCCTCACTACCTGCTCGTGGTCTGCGCAATACGGTGCTCCGCGCCGGTCGAGGCGCGTTACGGGTGCCGGCCGCTCCGGTGGCACGGTCCAGGGTTTCTCTAGCGGGCACCGTGATCATGTGCGGCAGGACATGCGGGCGGCGGGAGATAGCCAATGCGAGTGCTGTTCATCGCCTGGGCGTGGAGCTCACACTTCAACCCCATGGTGCCTCTCGGCTGGGCGCTCCGGGCCGCGGGCCACGAGGTGATGGTGGTGAGCCATCCCAACTTCGTCCCGACGATCACCCGGGCGGGTCTGCCCGCCCTGCCGGCCGGCCGGCCCGTCGATCTCCAGGCGGAGATGAGCGACGCGGTCCGCCGGAGCACCTGGAACCCGCGCATGCACAATCCGGGCACAGCCAGCGATCCGATCAAGCGACGCCGCGGCATGAGCGTCCTGCGGATCGCTGCGGCGAGCGCCGATGCCATGGCCGACGACACTGTCAGTTTCGCGCGGAGCTGGCAGCCGGACTGCGTGGTGTTCGAACCCACCGCCCTGCTCGGTCCCGTGCTGGCCGGCGCCCTGGGCGTACCGTCGTACCGGCTGTTGTGGACGATCGACTTCACGTCCTCCATCACCGCCGTCGAGGACGAGATCCTGGGTGAGCTCGCGCAGCGTCTCGGCGCACCCCGGGTGAACGCACTCGGCGACGTCACGCTCGATCCGTGCCCGCCCCGCCTGCAGACCGGGTACGACAACCCCCGCCAGCCGATGCGCTTCATCCCGTACAACGGACCCGCGGTGCTGCCTCCATGGCTGCGGGCCCGACCGCGCCGACCGCGCGTGTGCATCACGTGGGGCGCCACGCTGCAGGGCATCGGCATGCAGGACCAGGTATTGTCCGCCCGGGTGGCCGATGCTCTCGCCGACCGTGACGTCGAGGTCGTCCTGGCCGTGACCGAGGAGCAGCGGAAGGCGTTGCCGGCGCTACCGGACAACGTCGTGCACGCCGGACCGGTGCCGCTGCATCTGCTGCTGCCCAGCTGCGCCGCGGTGGTGCACCAGGGTGGCGGCGGAACCCTGATGACGGCGATGGCTTCCGGTGTACCGCAGTTCATCCTGCCCCTCGCGCCGGACACCGTGCTCAACGCCCAACAGGTCGCGGGCACCGGCGCCGGCCGACAGTTGTGGAGCGGCGACCTCGGCGACGACGCGCTCACCGAAGCACTGGCCGAGTTCCTGGACGATCTGGCGCCCTACCGCGAGGGAGCGGCCCAGCTGCGCGCCGAACACCTCGACCTGCCCACGCCCACGGAGACCGTGCGCGATCTCCGACACCAGGTCCTCGGCACCCGGGAGTCCGGACTTGCCGTGACCGGATGACAGGGTCCCGGATTTCCCCGACAACCGGAGGCGTACCGCATGCGTGTGCTGTTCACGACCTGGGACTGGAGCGGGCACCTCTACCCGATGGTGCCGCTGGGCTGGGCCCTGCGCGCAGCGGGGCACGAGGTGCTGGTGGCCGCCGATCCGGAGTTCGCACCCACCGTGCTGCGGGCCGGGCTGCCCGCACTCCCGGTCGGCACCCCCTTCAACTCCGCCCAGGTGCTGGTCGAGCAGATCAAGAAACGTGGCTGGAAGCCGAAACCGCCGCCACGTCACACGGCCGACGCCGCGGAGAACACCCAACGGACCCGGCGCCGTTCGCTGCTCGGCGTACGGATCGCCGCCGACGCCGCCGCTGCGCAGGCCGACGACCTGGTGCGGTTCAGTCGTCAGTGGCGTCCCGACCTCGTGGTGTACGAACCCATGGGGCTCGCCGGACCGCTGGTCGCCCGCCTGCTCGACGTGCCGGCCGTTCGGCACCTGTGGAGTATCGACATGACCAGCGAGCTCGCCACCTTCGAGTCGGACTTCGTGGGTGAGCTGGCGGCGCGGTTCGGGCTGGACACGATCGGGATCAACGGCACGATGACCCTCGACCCGTGTCCGAGCCGGGTACAGAAGGCGGACGGGATGGTGCGTCATCCGATCCAGCTCGTGCCCTACAACGGTCCCTCGGTCGCGCCGGGCTGGCTCAAGGAGGAGCCGCCACGGCCCCGGATCTGTGTCAGCTGGGGCAACTCGCTGGACCGGTTCGGATTCGCCCATCTGATGCTGGCCCCTCTGGTCGCGGAGGCACTCGAGGACCTCGACGTCGAGGTGGTGATGGCCGTGTCGGAGAGCCAGCGCGCCACGTTCGGCACGCTGCCGGGCAACGTACGGCACGCCGGGCCGGTACCGCTGAACCTGCTGCTGCCCAGCTGCGCCGCGCTCGTCCATCAGGGCGGCGCCGGCACGATGATGGCGGGCCTACGGGGCGGCCTGCCGCAGCTGGTGATCGCACACATGCCCGAGAACGCCCTGCACGGTCACCGGATCGAGGCGAGTGGGACCGGACGGTTCCTGCCCGGCCCGGAGGCGACCGCGGAGCTGATCCGGGAGAACGTACAGGCGCTGCTGTCCGATCCGGGCTACGCGTCGGCCGCGCAGGAGGCCCGGGAGGACATCCTCGCCCGGCCCACCAGCGGGGCGGTCGTCCGGCAGCTGGAGCAGTTGGTGTCCTCCGGGAGCCCGGCCCTGGCGGTGGCGCGATGAACTCGGGACCGCCGGTCCGCCCGTGGGACATGCTCAAACCTCACCTGCGTACGGCGCTCGCACATCCCGACGGCATCATCGGGCTCTCCTTCGGCAGCCCGGTCGACGACGTACCGGAGGTGGTCCGGGCCGGCCTCGCCGCCGGCGCCGGCATCCCGGGCTATCCGCCGACCCACGGCAGCGGCGAACTGCGGTCCGCCATCGTCGCGGCGCTGGAGAGGCGCTTCGGGATCACCGGCCTGGACCCGTCCGCCGTACTCCCGACGGTCGGTTCCAAGGAGATCATCGCCGCGCTGCCCGGGCTACTGCGCCTCGGGCCGGCTGACACGGTGGTCATCCCCGACCTCGCCTACCCGACCTACGAGGCGGGCGCCTGGCTGTCCGGCAGCGAGGTGGTCCGGGCGGGCACGCAAGCCCTGTCGGCGGGTCCGCGGGGACGGACCCTGATCTGGGTGAACTCCCCGTCGAACCCGGCTGGCCGGGTGCATTCCGCCGAGGACCTCCGTGCGCTCGTCGCCACCGCCCGGGAGCACGGCGCGGTGCTCGCCTCCGACGAGTGCTATCTCGCCTTCGGGTGGGAGCAGCAGCCGATGTCGGTACTGCATCCCGCCGTCTGCGACGGTGACCACACCGGTCTGCTCGCCGTGCACTCGCTGTCCAAGACAGCCAATCTGGCCGGCTACCGGGCCGGTTTCGTCGCCGGCGATCCCGAGCTGATCGCCGGCATGCTGGAGATCCGCAAGCACACCGGGCTGATCGTGCCGTGGCCGGTGCAGCACGCGATGATCGCGGCGAGCGGGGACGACACCCACATCGCCGAACAACGCGAACGGTACCGGGCGCGCCGGGCGAAGCTGCGCCCCGCGTTGCAGGCCAACGGCTTTCGGGTCGACGACTCGTCCGCGGGCATCTACCTGTGGGCGACCGCGGGTGAGGACGACATGAAGACCGTGGCGCGGCTGGCCGAGCACGGCATCCTGGTCTCCCCCGGTTCGCTCTACGGACCGGCCGGTGACCAACATGTCCGGGTGGCGCTCACCGCGCCCGACGAACGCATCGACGCGGCCGTCGCCCGGCTGGCCGCGATCGGATAGCAGAGCCGGGCGGTGCCGGTACGCCACCGCCCGGACACCCGCTCACGACGACGCGGCAGTGACCGTACCCGCAGAGCCGTCCACGGTGACGAGCTGACCGTCCCGCAGCACCTCGGTGGCGTTGCCGGTGGCCACCACCGCGGGCACCCGGTACTCGCGGGCGATGATGGCCGGATGGGACAGCATGCTGCCCTGGTCGGTGACCAGTCCACCGACAAGACTGAACAGCACCGCCCACTGCGAGGTGGTCTCCTTGCACACCAGCACATCGCCGCGGCGGACCTTGTGGAACTCGGTCACCCCGGAAACCACCCGCACCGTGCCGGTGTAGCGGCCCGACGACGCGGCCAACCCGCTGAGCCGGTCGCCGTCCGTACCGCCGCCGGACGGGCCACCGCGCAGCGACATCGACCAACCGCTCACCGCCCGGACCCGCTGCGCCTCCGGGGAGAGCGGCGCGTCGCCGATACCCGCCGGCGGGGCATAGTCGCCGTAGGTCCGCGGACCGGGGCGGGCGACCGCCCAGCTGTGCCGTCCCCTCCCCTGCCGCACCGCCTCACGTACGTCGGTGCCCTCGCGCAGCGCGGCGAGGCCCTCGTCCAGCTCGAGGTAGAAGCCGTCCCCGGGGTCGTCGGCAAGCTCCGCCGCGTGCAGCCGCCGGCCGAGTTCCTGGGTGGCGTAGCGGAGGAGTGCCCAACAGGACACCGCATAGAAGACCTTCTCGTCCCGCAGCGAGAAGCCGCGGTCACCGTAGGCGAGGGCCTTCTCGAAGTGTTCCCGCTGATCCGGTGTCGCATGCTCGAGCCGTTCGGCGAGGCCGGCCAGCGCGGCCGATCGGCGCTCGGCCAGCGCGGCGCGTTCGGCCGCCAGGTCGTACGGTCGGTCCAGCTGTCCCGCGATCAGTCCCAGCAACATCTCCGGCTGCTCGGCCATGGTCGGCTCGGTGATCTCGAAACCGATCGTCCGGTGCCCGTAGTCGCTGACATACCTGGCGAAGGCCGCGGCGAACGCACCGTCGATCTCCCCCAGTTGGGACGGATCCACCGTACCTTCCGCCAGCATGGCCGACAGCCGGGGATCGGCAGCCGCCAGTCGGGCCAGGTCGCCCAGCTGCGCGGTGGCCTGGACATGGTCGCCGACCAGGCCGCCGAGCAGTTCCAGGGACCCGGCCGGGCTGAGGTCGAGCACCTCGGCACAGGTGAGGCCCAGTTCGCCGAGCATGACCATCCCCGCGCTGGCCAGGGTGAAGTACTTGTCGTGCAGGTCGGCGAAGACGACGAGCAGGTGCCGGAAATGGCGCTCGAAGTCGGCGTCGGTCAGATCCTCGATCGCGACGTCGCGCAACCGACGGATCTCACCGGCGAAGCGAGGTTTCCACTCGGTGTTCCACTGCTCGACGACGGCGTCCGGCGCACCGCCCGCCACCTCGGCGCCGATCCCCTCCAGCTTGCGTACCTGTTCCGCCGGGTCCTCGGGCAGCATGCTGATGTAGGCCCAGCCCCGGATCATCTGCGCCGAGACCCGCGCTCCCGTGGTGAAGCGGAAGATGTTGCTCGCCACGGATCCGAACACCGGCAGGAAGACCGAGCGCTGCATCGGTACCCAGGCGGTCTCCACATTGGGTGCCCGTACCCAGAAACCGGCCGGCAGTTCCTCGTCGATCGGGATCTGTTCCTGCTCGGCCAACCCGGTGACCGGCCGCGCCTGGAGCACGTTGACCTCGCCGTCGGCGATGGCCCACTCCATGTCCTGCGGTCCGCCGGCATGCTGCGCGACCGCGGCCACCAGCTCAGCGACGCGCAGCACACCGGCCGCGTCGATCGCGGTACCGTCGCCGGCGACCAGTTCCGCAGTACCCGACCGTACCGTCCATTCGTCCGCGACCGACTCCCCGGACATCAGCTTGTCGCCGAGCCCGGACACGGCGCTGACCGTGACCTCGTCGCGGCGTCCACTCACCGGGTTGACGCTGAACGCGACCCCGGCTGCGATCGCCGGAACCATGCGTTGTACGAGGACCGCGACCTGCGCGGGCATGTCGGTGATGTCCTCGTGGTAGGCGGTGATCCGATCGGAGAAACCCGAGGCCCAGCATCGGCGTACCGCGTCGAGAACCTCGCCGCGGCCGGTGACGTTGAGAAACGAGTCGTACATCCCGGCGAAGGACCGGCCGGCCAGGTCCTCGGAGACGCCGGACGAGCGCACCGCGACGGGGCCCTCACCCAACTTCTCCAGGGCTGCGTCGACCTGTTCGGCCAGGGTGTCGGGTAGCGGGAGGGCAGCGATCTCCGCGCCCGGCGGGGCGACGCGGAGCGCCTCGGTGAGCGCCTCGGTGGTCACCACGAACCCGTCCGGTACCCGGAAGCCGGCCTGCACCAGGCCGCCGAGTACCGCCGCCTTCATCCCCGCTCTGGCCGCATCGCCCGCGCCGATCTCGGACAACGCAAGTGTGTACTCCATGGGCTCCTCAATCGCTACGCGGCGTGCTGGTTGCCCGGCATTCTGCCACTCAGTACTGTGCCGTCACCTCGTAGAGTGCGAACGGCCGGCCCCGCCGGGAATCCTGGTAGGGCCGCAAGGGGGCGGTGGTCCGACGATGATCGGCACCCTGCTCCCAGCGTTGGAAGGCCGACATGCTCTCCCATTCGCTCATCACCACGAACGCGGCCCCGTCCTGCCCCACCTCGCGCATCAACTCGTTGCCGAGCAGGCCCGGCACCCCGGCCAGCGCCGCGCTGATCTGGTGGTAGGCCTTCTCCACGCCGTCCGGGTCGGTGTCGGGCGCAAGCGCATAGATCAACACCCGTACCCTCACGCGGACCCCTGCCCTCCCGTGAGGCTCGGCGCCGCAGCGCCGGGCCGCATGCTCCGCACCACCGACATCGTCCACATCTCACCGTCGGTCCGATGTGGACGCAGACGTGTCAGGTGCTCGGCGTGTACCGCGCTGCGCTCGTACGAGCGGAAACTCGCCTCGTCGGTCCAGTCGCTGACGACATAGTAGGTGTCCGGGTCCTCGGTGCTGCGGGCCAGCCACTGGCCGAGATTGTCGGCCTGGTCGGCGATCACGTCCGCACCGGCCTGCCAGTCACGCTCGAACGCCGGACCGGCACCCGGACGGGTACGGAGCCGCAGGAGGACACGGAACGGCGTCGGGCCCTCGGCCGTCATCAGATGCCGCCGGTCGCGTCGATGTTGGCCCCGGTGATGTAGCTGGAGAGGTCGCTGGCCAGGAAGACGGCCACGTTGGCGATCTCGTCCGGCTGCCCCAGCCGACCCACCGCGGTCATGCCCTCGTAGCGGTCGATGATCGCCTGGTCGAGCTTCTTCTCGGTCTGGATGACACCGGGCGAGATCACATTGGCCCGTACGCCCTTCGGTCCGAGCTCGCGCGCGATCGACCGGCTCAGCCCGAGCAGCCCGGACTTGGTCGCCGTGTAGTGCGCGCGCAGGGACAGGCCGACCAGCGCGGAGCCGGAGCCGATGCTGATGACCGAGGAGTTCGTGGACAGCAACGGCAGGGCCGCCTGTACCACGGCGAATACCGAGGTGAGGTTGGTGTCGACGATGCGGTGCCATTCCTCGATGGTCAGCTCGGCGAAGGGAACGTGGCTGATCACCCCGGCGTTGTTCACCACCACGTCGAGCGCGTCGAATCGCTCACGGCACTGGAGCATCAGGGCTGCGATGTCGGACGAACTGGTCACATCCGCGCGCATCAGGTGATGCTTGCCCGGGGTGTCGGCGAGCCTGCGCTCAAGCTCCGCGACATGCGGGCCACCCTGCTGGTAACAGGCGAGCACATCGGCGCCGGCCTCCGCCATGGCCAGCGTGATCGCGCCGCCGATACCGCGCGCGCCCCCGGTGACCAGCACCTTCTTCCCGGTGAGCGAGATTCCCCCGGCTGCAGGTGTCATTGTTCGTTCCTCCGTCAGTGCTCGATGGTCCAGCGGCGGCACCGTTCAGCTGATCAGGGCCGCCGCGTTGCACAGGAATGCGAGGACGGCCAGGCTCGTCCGGATGTTGTTCCATCTCTGCCAGCGCCGACGCGGGTCTGCGTCGGCCCAGTCGTCCGGCTGGTGCTGCGGGTCCAGCGACATCACATAGTTGTTGACCGGTACGTTCCTGCTGACCGAGATCGTGATCACCGAGGCGAGCAGCAGCACGGCCGCGACGTGCAGTCCGGTTCCGCGCTGGCCGGCCACGATGAGCACGATGTCGATCAGCAGCGCAGCGCCGTTCGAGATCGGCATGATCGGGTCGTAGCGCGGGCGCATGAACTGCACCATCTGCACGTAGCCGGTGTACGGCAGCGCCCGCATCATGGGAACGATGCCGATCACGGTGGACAGCATGATTCCCGCGGCGATCCCGTTCACGACCGTCGCGAGCGCACCGAGCATCGAACCCCAGTCGGACATCAGACCGCCGGCCCCGTTTCCCGGTGCGCCGCCTCGATCCGTTCCTTGATCAGGTTCATCTGCACCGGGGTGTTCCGGTTGATCCGGTCAGCCATCCCGGCGTCGTCGACCGGTGCGGTCGGCTTCATGGCGAACTCCTGCGACCAGCGCATCCGGACCCCGTCCGGCTCGTCGAAGTACTGCCAGAAGATGTGCATGTACTCGAACGGGCCGGTCTCCACCCGCTTCGCACGCACCGTACGGGCAGCCTCGTCCGGGGTGCGTTCGGAGACCCAGCTCCACTCCCGGCCCTGCTCGTCCGGGTGCATGGTGAGCCGGAAGCGGATCACCCCGTCGCGCTCGTCGAGCACCTCGGCCTTGGCGTACTCACTGAACAGGTTCGTCCAGTTGGCGACGTCGTTGGTCATCGTCCAGACCAGGTCCATCGGGGCGTTGATCGTGATGCTGTTCTCGGTGCTTGCGCTCATGACTCTCTACTCCGACTCAGCCGTTGGCGATCTTCTGATGCCCGACCTCCGGATTGGGCACCGGTTCGGTGTCGACGTGGCCCAGTCGGGGTTCCGGCGCGAGTGGCCCGAGGCTGAACACCGCGAAGCTGGGTTCGGTCCCGTCGTTCTCCACCCGGTGGCGCACCCCGATCGGCACCATCAGGCCCTCGTCCGCATCGAGCCTGATCCATTCACCGTCGACCCGGACGTTCATGCTCCCGCGAACCACATACAGGAACTCTTCGGAGTACGGGTGGTAGTGCTCGGACACGTATTCGCCTGGGGCGAGGGTGAGCGCGCCCATGAAACCGCTGGTCGCGCCGGCCGTCTTCGGCCCGAGCACCACCCGCAGTTCGCCACCACGCCGGGTGTTCGGCGCGACATCGGCCAGCGACACCTTCTCGATCTTCGCGACCTCGGACTGCGGCACGCGTACACCTCCTTGATCGGACGGACGTCGCCATGACGAGCCGTTCGTCGATGCCGTCGGACAGATCCATGCTCGATGCCGCCGTTAAAGATTCACTGGTGTGCCGATGGCTCACCACGTCGGTCCCGGGAAACCGTGCAGAACTCCGCCATTCGGCGTCGGCCGCCGGGATCGAGCGCTGAGATCCCTTGTCGGACACATGATGCACACTCACCAGGTGACAGGGATCTCCTCGAATCCTTCCAGCAGCGCACCGGGTACCCGACGCAGTTCGCCGACCGGTACGGCCAGCCGCAGCGTCGGGAAGCGCCGCAGCAGCTGGTCGGTGGCCACCTGGAGTTCCAGCCTGGCCAGGTTGGCGCCGATGCAGAAGTGCGGGCCCAGGCTGAACGTGAGGTGCGGGTTGTCGGTACGCCGGATGTCGAACGTGCCGGGGTCGTCGAACACGCTGCCGTCCTGGTTGGCCGAGTCGGCGGCGGGGATCACGCTCGTACCGGCCGGGATGGTGTACCCGTCCATCTCGATGTCGTCGGTGGCGTAGCGCAGCATGGACACCGACGAACCGACCAGCTTCCAGCGCAGCAGTTCCTCGATAGCGTTGTCCAGCAGGCCGGGATCCTGTCGCAGCAGCGCCAGCTGGTCGGGGTGCGACAGCAGCATCGCCACGCCCCCGCCGAGCTGGGTCGCGGTGGTCTCGTAGCCCACCAGCAGCAGCAGTCGGCACCACCAGTGCAGCTCGTACTCGGTCAGTTGACCGTCATCCTCGTCCGCCACCTGGGCCATCGCGCTGACCAGGTCGTCCCCGGGGTCGGCGCGCCGGGCCTCGACCAGCTCGCGGATGTAGTTGCTCATCTCGATCATCGACTGGCGGATCTGATCGCCGGGGTACTGGCTTACCGACAGGAACATCTCGGTCCACCGACGGAACGAGTCGACGTCGCGTTCCGGCACGCCCAGCAGCACGCACATCACCCGGATCGGCAACGGGAACGCCAGCGCCTCGTTCAGGTCCACCGGGCCGCCCTGTGCGGCCATGGCGTCGAGCAGTTCGTCCACCAGGGCCTGCACCTGCGGTCGGAGGGCCTCCACCCGTGCCGGGGTGAAGGCGCGCATGACCAGCCGCCGTACCCGGGTGTGTTCGGGCGGGTCGGGGTCGATCCGCGGGTCGGTGAACATCGAGTTGTTCTTGCTGATCCGCGCCGCTCCCGGCCGGCTCAGGTTGCGGCTGAGCCGGCGGTCGGTGAGCAGCCGACGTACGTCGGCGTACCGGGTCACCAGCAGCGCACTGTCCCCGCTGGGCAGCGTCACCGGCACCACCGGGTCGTCGCGCAGGTCGGCCAGTTCCTTCGGTACCTCCAGTGCCGACGGCCGGGCGAACGGGTACGGGCAGCGTGGCGCATCCATCGGCACGCCCTCCTACTCTGCTTCGAGGTGTATGTGACCGGAATGGTGGGCACTGCCGGCATCGGGCCCTGCCGGCGCACCCTGCTCAAGCTTCTCCAGGTTCAGCTCAGGTACCCGGCCGCCCCGGTGGTGACCAGCGCCGCGACGGCGAACCCGGTGCGCCACAAGTGGAACGCGCGCCAACGGGTCCGCGGATCGTCCCAGTCCGGCGGTGGACCGTCGGCCGGCAGCGCCTTGACCACCCGGTTGATCCGCACGTTGCCGAACTGGGACACCAGCGAAACCCCGGCCAGAAAGGCGGCGGCCAGCGCGAACAGCACCAGCGCGGGCGCGTTCACCCGTAGGGCCAGGACGATGTCGGCGACCGTGGTGACGACGACCGTGGGCGGCATGAACCGGTCGAAGTAGCGCCCGGCCACCTTGTGCACCGCGACGTACTGGCCCGGGGGGAGGGACAGGAACACGGGGACGAGGCTGATCGCCACCGCCACAAGGACCCCGGTGGTGATCGCGCTCCCGGCGAGGGAGAGCAGACCAAGTACGTTCGTGATCGTCACCGCTGTGCTCCCTCGTACTCGACGTCCAGCTCGGCGATCGTGCTCAGCCACCGGCGGCCGAGCCGGGCCACCCGGTCGGGCGGCACCACGTCGGTACGGTGCCAGATGACGATGTCGCCGGTCGACGCGTTGATCTCCAGGGCCAGCTCGTACAGGGACTCCTCCCGGGCCACGGGGAGGCGTTCGGTCCGCGCCCCGGCCAGCCTCAGTTCGCCTGCGGCCAGGTTCTGCATGACGAACCCGACCTGGCACAGGGGGTTGCGGCCGGAAGCGGGCGGCTCCATCCCGAGGACGATGCGCTCCAGCGGGACGTACTGGTCGGCGAGCAGCCGTTCCAGCAGCTCGGCGCCGTGCACCAGGCAGTCCTCGACGCTACGCACCTCCGACGGGAAGCGGATCACCGCCGAGGAGGCGAAGCAGCCGACGACGTCGTCGGCCTCGGCGACGGTACGGCCGCTCAGCGGCATGCCGAGGGCGAAGTCCGTCCCTCCCGTCTCCTCGCGCAGTGCGCACACCCAGGCGGCGAGGAAGACGACGGTCTCGGTCACCCGTCGCCGCGCGCAGACCGCCTCCAGCGCCGCCCGGTCGATACCGTCGGCGGGTAGCCGGTGTTCGGCGACGGGTCCTGCGCCCGGCGGTACCTCGCCCGGCTCCACGAGGGGTATCTCCGGAACGTCGGCCAGGTGGTCGAACCAGAAGCGGGTCGTTGCCGGCGCCCGCTCGACCTGTAGCAGCGCCACTTCGCGGAATCCAGGCGCGGCGGGCAGGGTCTCTCCCGCGTAGGCCGCGGAGAGGTCCCGGCAGAGCACCGTCTCGGACCAGCCGTCGTACGCGACGTGGTGCACCGCGAGTGCCACGACATGTTCCGTGGCGCCGACGCGGAAGATCCTGGCCCGCAACGGAAGATCCTCGGCCAGGTCGAACGGGGCCGTGAGGAAGTCACGCACCGCTGCTTCGTCATGGTCGACGACCTTGCACTCCATCTGGTCCCACGGCGCGGGCACGGCATCGATCCATCGCCGGCTCTTCGGGCGCAGCGTGGTACGCAGGGCTTCGTGTCGGGCGATCACCGCGCGCACCGCGGCCGCGAAGGCGGCTGTGTCCAGTTCACCGTGGACCGTGAACAGCAGTGGGTTGGTCATGTCCGCGAGGCCGGGGTTGTGACTTTCGATGAACCACATCCGGTACTGGGTCATCGGCAGGTTGAACACCCACCGCCAGCTCTCGTCGGTGTCAGGACCGGCAGCGTCAGAGCCGGCGTCGGCACCGCCGTGGTCCTGGGCTGCGGACGCCGCGATGATGCGCGCCGTTCTGCCGCTGAGCACCGCACCGGCGCTCAGCCCGAGCCGACTGGCCAGCCGGATCACCGTGATCGAGTCCGCACCCACGTCGAACAGGTCGGTGTCCGCCCCGACCGGTACGTCGAGCAGCGCGCTCGCCGCCTCGGCCACCCGCGCCACCTCGGGGCTCATCGGCTGTCCGGCGCTGTCGTCGACCACCGTCTCCAGCTCGGCGATGGCGATCAGAGCGGCGGTGTCCAGCTTGCCGTTCACGGTGGTGGGCAGGCTTTCCAGGCAGAGCACGGTACGGGGGACGAACGCCGCCGGGTAATGGGCGGCCAGGTGCGCACGGATCTCATCCGGGTCCGCGGTGCCCAGGTAGCAGGCCAGCGTCTCGGTCGCGGAGCCCTTGGTCACCGGCAGCAGTACGCTGCGCAACACCCCGGGCAGCGCGTCCATCGCCGCTTCGACCTCTTCGGGCGCGATGCGCGTACCGCGGATCTTGAACTGACGGTCCGCCCGGCCCCCGAACACCAGCATCCCGTCGGCGTCGACGGAACCCAGGTCGCCGGTACGGTAGTGGCGTTCTCCATCGTCGTCGACGCCGAAGCGCTCCGCGGTGGCCTGCAGCTCACCGAGGTATCCGAGGCCGACGCCGTCGCCGTAGATCGTGATCTCGCCGTCGCGTACCCGTACGGTGGTGTTCGCTGTCGGCTGGCCGATGGGCACCTCGTCGACTTCTCCGTCGGTCGGTACCACGTACCGGGTGACCATGATGGAGCATTCGACGGGACCGTAGATGTTGATGATCCTGAGGTCCGGGTGGGCCGCACGCAGCCGCCGCACATGTGCCGGGGAGATTCGTTCCCCGCCCGCCAGCACGCACCGCAGGCCGGCGAAGGATTCGACGTCCTCCTCCACGAACGCGTGGAAGAGGCTGGTGGTCAGGAAGAGGGTGTTCAGGCCCGCCGCGATCTGCGCGCGCAGGTCGGCCGGCGCAAAATGGCTGCCCTCGAACAGGACGCTGGTGCCGCCGTTGATCAGCGGACCCCACAGCTCCAGTGACATGGCGTCCCAGCCGAGCGGGGAGATCTGCAGCATCCTGCTGGTCGCGTCGAGCCCTACGGCGGGGTCCAGGGCGCAGCGTACGGTGCCGGCGTGCGGCACGAGCGCGGCCCGCGGCTTCCCGGTACTGCCCGAGGTGGAGAAGACACAACACGGGTCGGATGCGGCGCCCGGCTCGATGTGCAGCAGGTCGTCGGCAGCGGGTACAGGCGGGGTCTGCTCGTCGATGATGTGCCGGGCCGAGCACTGTCGCACGATCGCGTCGAAGCGTTCCCGGGGCCAGTCCATCGAACCGCCGGCGTACGCAGCTCCGGTGGCGAGCACACCGAGCAGTACGGCGACCTGTCGGGGGCCACGCGGCAACCGCACCGCGACGATGTCACCGGGACCGATGCCCCGGGCGGCGAGTGTCCGACGCTCCGCCTCGGCCTGCTCCGAAAGCTGCCGGTAGCTGAGCTCGACCTCCCCCCACCGCAGGGCGGTCGCGTCCGGGGTCGTCAGCGCCCAGCGGGCGACGAGAGCGTCCATCCGGCCGTTGTGCGGGTAGTCGACGTGGGGCCCGTGCAGCTCCTGGCTACCCATCTTGACCCGGCACCGCGAAGACCGTCCGATACATGAGTTCTCCCGTTCCGGCGGCTGTGGTCGCGATGCTCTGCCACCTGGATACAGTTTTGCTAGAGCTGGGCTGCGGTTGCCGAGAGTCGTTCTCGTGCCGGCCGATCCACGATGTGAAGGCCCGGACCACCCCGCCCGACTGCGGGTGACCGGGCATCGCACCCGGGAGGTTCACTAGCTTATGACCGTTTTATTCGTTACGAGAATTTAACTAGTGTCTCAGGGCATTTTCCGGGCAGGTAGTTGATTGACACGTGCAAGTATTGTACTGTCGGGAGCCGACGCTGGAGCGATCGCGGGCAGCCTGCCCGGTCGAGCTGGGGCTCCCGGATCGGAGAGTAATGACCGTGACCACCACTACCGACGCGCGCGTACAACGGTCGCGCGGTTTTCTCGGGGTCCTGCCGTACCTGCTCGACATCGTCATTCCGCTGGTCGCGTACTACTCCCTGACCGCAGTGGGTCTGACGACGTTCTGGGCCCTGGTGATCGGCGGTGGCGTCACCGCAGTCGTCGCGCTGGTCAACACGATCCGACGTGGCCGGCTCGACAAACTGGGCGTGCTGGTGATCCTGGAGGTCGCCCTCGGCCTCACCCTCGACCTGACCGTTCAGGACGCCCGGCTCACGCTGGCCCGCGCATCGCTGTTCATCCTCGTGGCTGGGGTGTGGATCCTGGCAACCACCTTCACCGGCCGTCCGGTCACCATTCCCGTGACGAAGGGGTTCGCCGCCAAGAAGGGCGGACGCGAGGGCGCGGACGCGTTCGAGTGGCTGGCCGACAACTCCGCACCGTTCATGCGCGTCCAGCGCTGGCTCTCCAGCGTGTGGGCCATCATGTTCCTGGCCTATGCGCTGCTGCGGGTGGTCGTGATCTACAACGTGGACATCTCGCAGGCCGTGTGGCTCAACGAGATCCCTGGCCTGATAGCGGTCGTCCTCTGCATCGCCGCCTCGGCGCGTGCCGGCAAGAAGCTGGAAGCAATGGTCACCGCACGCATGGACGAGGTCGGGCAGCAGCGAAGCCACACGGCACCCGGGGTCCCGAAATGAGTGAGGAGACTTTCGCCGAGGTCACCGATCTGGCTGATCCATGGCTGCCGGAATACTTCCGGTCCCTGGATGAGCGGATCATGAAGCACGACCCGTACTCCGCTCTCGATCCGGAACGGGTACTGGCCGAGGCGAGTGAACAGACCGGGCTGGACGATTTCGGTTCGGACTGGTTCCGCACCCCGCTGGAGGTGTTGTGCCGGTCATTACTGACGGAGGGGAACCTCAGCCCGCTCGGTGCACTCACCCAACGGTTGCAACTGGTCCGTCTGATGTCGGCCCGGTTACGGGTGGAAAAACTGATCTCGGAGCACCCGGAAATTGAGAGCCAACCCGAGGAGGCACCCATTGTCATAGCCGGGCTGCCTCGTTCCGGCACCACATTCCTGCACGGATTGCTCAGTGTCGATCCCGGATTGCGTGCGCTTTCCGAAGAGGAGACCGAGGGTCCGCCGGATTCAGAGAATTCCGACGAGACCGGACCGACATCCGATGCATATGCTCAGGCACTCTCCGACGCCATTCCTTTGATGAAGCGCATGATCGAGGTCAACGAAACATCGGCGGAAGAGGAAATTCGACTTCTCGCTCTCAGCGCTTCCTCGGTGCTGTTCGAAACGCAGGTCCCGCTGCCCAGCTACCGCGACTGGTGCCTTTCCCACGATCAGACCCCCGCATACCGCTATCTCGCCCGGGTACTGCGTGTGCTGCGTTGGCAGCGCGGGGGTGGCCCGTGGGCACTGAAGACCATGCAGCATGTCGAGCATCTACCGGCGCTGAACGCGGCATTCCCCACCGCGACCGTCGTGGTCACACATCGTGACCCGAGCGCCGTCATTACCTCGATCAGCACCATGCTCGCCTACGGCCAACGCCTGGCTACCCGCAGGGTGGATCCGGTCCGCACCGCGCACTACTGGACGGAGCGGATTCTTGGCATGACGGATCGCTGTCTGCGCGACCACGATGTCATCGATCCGGACCGGATCGTCGATGTGACACTCGCCCGCATCCGGGATGACACCGACGGCGTGGTCAGGGCCATCTACGCACAGGCGGGTATCCCGCTGTCAGCCACCGCCCACCGAGCGATGGAAGAGATGCAGAAGCACCGGCACCCGCACCGCCACGGCCGGGTCCGCTACGACCCGACCGCCCTCGGCCTTGACCTGCACCATATCCGCGAGCGATCCGCTGGCTACCGGGAACGCTTCGGGGTGCCCGCCGAGGGCTGAGCCGAATTGCGCCGAGGCCGAGAGACGGTGCCGAGGCCGGAGAGCCGGTCATGAGGCCACCACGTTCTCCGTCATGCCCTGCAGGATGAACGAGCGGACGATCGCCGGGATGGCGAAGCCGGCGTTGCCGTAACCGTCGAGGTCGACCGCGCGCAGGAAGCATGCCTGGACGAGTTCCTCGAGGAGCAGCTCGGTGGTGAACGGATCGAGGTCTGCTAGGGCGGCGGCGACACCCACCGGGAACTGGGGATCGGAGCCCTCGCACACGAGATCAGCCAGCATCCCCTGGGCGGCCGGTGACAGTCGCGCGTAGTCCCGGGCGATTCTGGCCCCGAGGTCGAACTCGCCGAGGCACAGCTCCAGCAGCAACCGACGGCCGTCGGAGAGCCGCAGCACGATCTTGCGGAGCGGGTAGTGCGGCGAAGCGGCGAGCCTGGTGCCGATCATCCGGATCGCGAGCGGCAGCTGCCCGCAGAGCGCGGCGATGCTGCGCGCCATCTCCTCCTCCCGTTCCACCCGGTCGCGACCGATCAGCGTGCTGAGCAGTTCCAGGCAGGCATCCGGTTCCAGCGGTTCGAGTTCCACGACCTTGGCCCCGTCCAGGCCGGGCAGGCGGTGCTGGCTGGCAACCAGAACGGTGCACCGGCGGCCGCCGGGCAGCAGGGGTCGAACGTCCGCGGCAGAGCCCACGCCGTCCAGTACCACAAGGACGTTGCGGTCGGCGGTCCAGCTGCGGAACATCTGGGCACGTTCGTCGACGTCGTTCGGGAGGTCGGCGTCGGACAACCCGGTGGCCCGCAGAAACCCTCTGAGTACGGACGACGGGTCCACGGGCTTGTCGGTGCTGGCGCCCAGGTCGGCATAGAACTGTCCGTCGGCGAACCGGTCCCGGATGCGGTGCGCGACACGCAAGGTCACCGCGCTCTTACCGATACCGACCATGCCGGTGATATTGAGCAGCCGCGCGTGCGGCGTACGGTCGGTCCCCAGCGCAAGGTCGCACAGGTCGGTCACGACGCCGGTACGGCCGGCGAAGTCCGGGAGATCGGAGGGCAGCTGCGCCGGACGGGTGAAGCGGGTCGTGGCCATGGCGATCGACGGACTGTCTGACTCCAGGGCGACACTCGGCCCGTCGTGTGCAGCCAGCAGCCTCAACTGGAGCTGACGGACCTTGGCCGAGGGCTCCAGGCCCAGCTCGTCGACCAGGGTGGTGCGCAGGTGCTGGTAGACCTCGAGCGCCTCGAACCGCCGCCCGGAGCGGTCCAGGCTCAGCATCAGCTTGGCGTAGAAACCCTCATGGAACGGGTACTCGCTGATCAGGATCTTGAGCTCGGCAACCAGCTCCCGATGGCGCCCCAGCCGCAGGTCTGCCTCGATGCGCAGCTCAATGGCCTGCAGCTTGGCCTCGATCAGCTCGTTGATGTGGGCCGAGAGCATGGGGCCGGCTTCCACGTCGGTCAGCGGCGTCGCCGGCGACAGTGCGAGCGCCCGGTAGAGCGCCGCAGACGCCGCAGCAGCATCGCCACGTTCCAGCGCAGCCCGTCCGTCCTTCAGGTAATCCTGGAAGAGGTTCCAGTCCAGCTCATCGCGATCGAGGCTGATCACATAACCCAGAGGCTTGGTCCTGAGGATCTGCCCGCTCGGACCAAGACCGTTCAGTACGCGACGCAGCTGATAGATGTAGGTCTGGAGGGTGGCGAGCGCGGAGACCGGCGGGTTGTTCCCCCACAGCTCCTCCATCAGGGTCCCCGTCGTGACGACATGATTGCCACGAAGGGCCAGCAACGCCAGAAGGCTCCGCAATTTTGGCGCACTCGGCGTGAGTATGTGATCGCCGCTGCGTAATTTTAGACAGCCCATTACGGAAACAGCCAATTCAGAAGCCATTTCGAGTCCCTGTATTCAGATAGCTGCTCGACGGGGGATCATCCGACGCGGTACAGATGGCATCCACGGACGGCGAAGAGTGTCCGGGGCCATCGGGTACCCGGTCGGGATACGAGCGGTGCGTCTCCCCAGATCGTGCAGCCAAGTCGTGAGGCGGGGTCTCACACCCGGGGGGACCAACCAGGCGGCGCGCGCTTCCCGGGGCAGGTTGCGCTATGTCGCCAGAACATGAGAGGTGACGGGCGGCAGCAGGCGATTCAGGAGAACGGCCGGGACAGGCCCACGGTCGGCGCGTATGCGCTGCGATTTAATCGACCGAACGCATTGAAGCGCGTCTGCGATCTATGATCGAATCTCATGGGAAATGATCGCACTCCTTCATCACGTCAGTGGGACATTCGATCCCACGGAGTGGGATTCATTTCTCACCAAACCACGACCACGAACCTAAGCCTACCGGGCAACACTGTCAACCCCGTCATCTCGGGCAACATGATTGTCAGTGCTACCCCGAATCTCCCCGGGATTTACGGCTCTTCATGATCAAGTGCGGTGCCCGAATCCGCCGATCTTCACCAGCAATCCCGCAGGACAGGGAGCCCGCCAAAGAGTCCGTGCGACCCCACCGGGTCCGGTAGATGTACTGGTCGGTCGCCCGACGCGGAGTCCGACCGTCCCCGGCAGCCATTGCGGCGGTAGAGATGTGGGAGCAGATTGCACAGAACCCTCTTGCGGCAGCCAGGGTGCACTGACATCCGGAGGATTTCCCTGAGCTCGATCATGCGATGTCGCGTTCGGTTCCGTTGTTTCCCGACGGGATTCCTCAGTCGTGAGCGAAGTGCTGGTTGTCCGATCTACAGCGGCGGACCGCACCATAGGAATGCATCATTCATCGATGTCCACGAGTCCTGCGTGGACCGTGGCGTGGAGCAGCCACAGCGTTGCGATGCCCTACCGGCAATGGCTTGCCCCACAAGCTTCTGCGACACGCCGAGCACTTCGGCGACCCGGGCCGGGTACGACGGCCCGTCCGACCGCCTTCGGGATCGCCTGCAACGCACAGAAGGCGTGCGCCCAGAACTGCCGATACAGCATAGGTCATACCAAACCGACCACCCGCCGTGCGGCTACCGTTACGTCACAACGACTTCGGCGCGAACCTGACAAACGGGCAACGCAACGCCGGATGAGACGACCGATGATGACCCCGGACATACCCACACAATGGACATGAGAACCACAGGCGTGTGGCCCGATCCATTACTGATGGACCACTTCCTGCAGCGATCAGGTAGTCCCGGAAGCCGTTCAACGCAAGCTTCCGGCGCCCGGCCTGATGCACCGGCATCGTCAGCCTTCGCCGCCAACGAGTCTTCATGTCGTCCACACCGGACATACGGTTCCGCCACCCGGCCACGACCCGCGCCGAAGCCGGCGTTACAGATGCGAAGCACCGCAACTCGGCCGGGCCAGCCCGATCCGATCACTCCCGCGACGTCCACACCGGACCGCTCCACCCACCACCGCGCAAGGCAGGGCACCGACAACCCATCCGCGCGCGCCCCAAAAGGTGCACCACCATACGACATATCCGGCAAAGGCTCGGAGACCGGTAAGCCGTGCACGGCACTGGATGCTCACACAACGGCCGGATGCCCGGCACTGACGTCGCGGTCGCTCAGAAACCGATCGCTTCGCGGAGCAGCAGTACGGTGCCACGCCCAGGTTCGGGTTCGGCATTGAGGACCAACAGGCGGTTGACCGCACTCGGCCACCCGTAGACCTTCATCGCGCGGTCATTCTCCAAGGGGAGGCAGTGTTCCTCGACGCGACGCAGCGCGGTGCTCAGGTCTGGTACGACCTTCTGCGCGCCGACGATCCAGATCCTGCGGGCGGCGCCGCCGGCGTACCCGGGTAGTTGACTTCCGCTGCCCGACGCCACCACCAGGGAACCCGTTTCGGTGACCGCGTGGACGCTGCCCACGATCACGTCGGGGGTGGAGATCAGCCGCCGGAACTCGTCCCGTTCCCGGACACGGTCCAGGGCCAACGCGCGCGGCTTAACGGCGTCGTACCGTCCGCTGGTGTTGATGTCCGCGTCGATCCCGGACAGCCGGAGCGTTTCGCTGGCCCCGGTGAATACGCTGACGCCCTCGGGTATCAGATCCCTGATCCGGGTACGCGCAGCGGCAACGTCGTCGAGGGTCTCCACGGTGAACCCGTGTGCCGTCAGCGCAGCGGCGGCCCGCTCCAACTGCGGTGCGGGCGCCGGATCTCCGTACAGTCGTGCCGGCGTGGGGGTGGTCATGGCGCCTCCTGGACTGGTCGTGCCAGTGTTCCTGTCACCTGTTCGACCACACAGCACTCGAGAATGTGAGGCCTCACATTCCGGTGTGCTGATCTGTCGAGCAGGTGAGGGCAGCTTCGAGCGAGGGAGCCATCGCCGCCATGACCACTTCATCCGACCCAGAAGGCAGCCGGCCCGATCCGGGACTGGACGCCATCATGAGCGAGCGGCGCCAGCTGATCAATCTCACCTACCGGATGCTCGGCTCGCTGGCCGAGGCCGAGGATGCCGTACAGGAGACGTACACCCGCTGGTATGCCCTGTCCGCGCAGCAGCGTGACGCCATCCGCTCCCCCGGCGCGTGGCTGACCACGGTCGCCAGCCGCATCTGCCTCAACCAGCTCGGTTCGGCACGAGTGCGGCGGGAAACCTATGTGGGGGAATGGATCCCCGAGCCGCTACCCGAGCGTACCGAGTGGATCAGCAGCGGCACCGACGATCCGGCCGACCGGGTCACCCTGGACGAGTCGGTCGGCATGGCCTTCCTTGTCGTGCTCGAATCCATGACCCCCGCCGAACGCGTCGCGTTCATCCTGCACGACGTCTTCCGCTACCCGTTCGCCGAAGTCGCCGAGATCGTCGGCCGCAGCCCCGCGGCGTGCCGCCAGCTGGCCACGTCGGCACGCCGCCGCATCGCCGTGTCGCAACCGCCCGCGGCACCGGCCGCACAGCGCGCCGGCATCGTCAGAGCCTTCAAGCAGGCATGGCAGGCCAGGGACATCGACACCCTCGTCGGCCTGCTCGACCCCGACGCCACCGCGATCGCCGACAGCGGCGGCCTCGTCCTCGCCTTCCTGGATCCCATCGACGGCGGCGAGCAGATCGCGCGCGCCTGGGTCGACCTGGCCAACCGGGCGGACGGCACCATGACGTTGCTGGAACGTACCGTCAACGGCCAACCCGGTCTGGTGGCCCAGCAGAACGGCATCACCGTGACGGTGTTCGCGTTCGACATCGCCGGCGGGCGGATCAGGCACATCTGGGTGGTACGCAACCCCGACAAGCTGCATCCTTGGACCACGAGCTGACGCGTACGTTCGCGGTACACGTGCAACGGAAGGGACCGGAGGATGCAGATCTCACAGCTTGCGGGCGCGGTGGCGGTGGCCCGCAGCGCCGCTGCGACACAAGGGCTGGCAGCCGACGACGCGGTCGTCCTGCAGGACTCGAACAAGCTGACCCTACGACTGTTGCCGTGTGACACCGTGGCCAGGGTGGCGCCGGTCGCGCAGCAGGTCGCGCAACTGGAGATCGAGCTGGCACAACGACTTGCCGCATCCGGGAGCCCGGTGGCCACGCTCGATCCCCGGGTGCCGCCACGTGTCCACGAACGGGACGGTTTCGTGGTCACGCTGTGGAAGTACTACGAATCTTCGCCACTGCGAAACATCCAACCCGCCGACTACGCCACCGCGCTCCGACGACTGCATGCCGGCATGCGTACGGTCGATGTTGCGACACCGCATTTCACCGATCGGGTCGAGCAGGCCCAGCGGCTCGTGGCCAGCCGTGAGCGCACACCCGCCCTCGCCGACGCGGACCGGGAGCTGCTCGACACCACGCTGCGGCGCCTGCGGCAGGTGGTCGGTGAGCGCGGCGGCGCCGAGCAGTTGCTGCACGGCGAACCGCACCCGGGAAACCTGCTCAGCACGGAGTACGGGCCGCTGTTCATCGACCTGGAGACGTGCTGCCGCGGGCCGGTCGAGTTCGACCTCGCGCACGCACCCGAGGAGGTCGGCGGGTACTACCCGGGTATCGACCACGACCTGCTGCGTGACTGCCGGATCCTCGTCCTGGCGCTGGTCACCACGTGGCGCTGGGACCGCGACGACCAGTTCCCCGACGGACACCGAATCGGTACGGAGTGGCTCAGCCAGATCCGAGCAGCGCTGCGCTGATCCGTGTGGCCAGGCTCCTGCGTGACCTAGCCGCCGACAGGTGGGGAGCACCGTGCTGGTGGAGACCTCGGCAGGTCTATCGTCTGGTGCGATGAGCGCACGCTTCGAGGAACTGGACTGGCAGCAGACCCCGATCGGTGAGATCAGCCTGCGGCGGAGGTTCGATCTGACCGCACGCGTCGATGTCTTCGAGGTCAAGCTCGGCGACGAGTTCCTCATGTCCAGCCTGTTCACCGTCGCCGAACGGGAGCTGGCACGACTCGGACTGGCGCGCACCGCCGGCGCCGGGCTCGACGTCGTCGTCGGTGGCCTGGGGCTGGGCTACACCGCGCGGGAAGCCCTGACCGATCGTCGGGTGCGCGGTCTGCGGGTGGTCGAGTACTCCGAGGCGGTCATCGGCTGGCACGAACGCGGACTGCTCCCCGACATGACCGGGTTGCTGTCCGACGACCGGGTATCGGTGGCATGCAGCGACTTCTTCGCCGCCGCCCTGAGCACCGCGGGCTTCGATCCGGAACGTCCGGGACGCACGTACGACGCGATCCTGCTCGACATCGACCATTCGCCGCGGCACCTGCTGCATCGCCAGCACGCCGGCTTCTACACCACGGACGGTCTGCGGGCCACGTCCGCGCATCTCGTTGCGGGCGGGACCTTCGCCATGTGGTCCGACGACGCGCCCGACGAGGAGTTCCTCGCGCTGTTGAACTCCGCCTTCGTCGATGTGGCGGCCGAGCGGGTGTACTTCGACAACCCACTGACCAGGGGCCGTTCGTCGGCCACGATCTACCTCGCGACCCGACCTGCCCCCGACATCTGCTGAGCGGTCCGCCGCGCACCCGTGGTCATCGGCGCTCCGGTGATGGCAGCCGGCGAAAAATGTTGCAACCGAACGTCCCGTCCGGGCGTCTCCCTGGCAGTTGTCCATCATGAAACGGGGAGCACCATGTCACGAAGACTCGCTGTACCGCTGCTCGCGCTCGCCCTCGCCGTCGGCATCGGCGGCTCGGCCGCCGCCTCACAGTCGACCACCCCCGCCGGACTGGTCACCATCTCGCAGGCCCCCGATGCGGCAACCGCATCGGTGGTCACCTACGACCCGACCACGGGAACCCGCACCGGTTCGTACGCCACGCCCTGGAAGATCTACGACAGCCCCGACGAATTCCAGATCAGCAGGGACCGGGAGTGGCTCGCCCAACCCGCCGACGGCACGATCCGCCTCGCCCACCTGACCAACGGCACGTACCAGACCGTCCACACCTGGAAGTCGTCCGACATCTCGCTCAATGGGCGGCTCGTCGACCCGCAGTTCACCGCTCAGGACAAGCTGATGTTCGCGGCGGTCACCGGCCTGCCGGAGGTGGCGAAGCTGTACGCCTCGTACCAGGTGGATCCGGCCGACCCGGCCACGGCGCCGGTCAAGCAGTCGACGGCGGCTCAGAACTGGGATGCCAGCGGACATCCGGCCACGTGGGCGCTCCGGCAGCCGACCGACACGTACCGGATCGACGGACGTGACATCAGCGTCGACCTCCTGCATGTCTCCGAGCAGGCGCTCGCCGCACGCTTCACCTCCGATGACGATCGCAAGTTCACTCCGTACCGCTGCGACGAGCAGTTGGATTCGACCCACCTGGTGTGCATGGCCGATGTCGATCTCGCCGAAGCCCGCGGATATGCACTGCCCAAGGGTGTGGTGGCGATCGGCGACCACAGCGACCCCGAGAGCGGACTGCGACTGAACACGCTGATCGACTCGCTGCCCGCACACGCCGCACCGGCCGCACCCGAGCCGTTCCGGGGCGCGTACCTGTCCCCGGACACCAGGACGGTCCTGATGGCCACGGCCAACGGCTGGTACCGGGCCAACACGACGGGCACACCACCGGCGCAGTACGCGTTCGCGCACCTGGGCGGCGGTGATGTCCTCAACCCGCTCAACACTGCGATCCTCGGCTGGGACCAGCAGCGCTACACCGGTAACTGAGCTCGTCACCACAGGCTGCCCGCCGCGCAGAAGCGTGGCGGGCAGCTGCACCCGCAACCCGGCGGTGAGAGCGTGGGCTACGGTGTCGGCGATCCCCTACACCTGCTGAGGATGCGGCCGTGCGACGGTTGTCCACGACCCTGACCATCGGCGCGCTGGCGATAGCGTTGGCCGGCTGCGGAAGCGCGCTGAAGCCGCGGGTTCCCGGTGACGCGAGTGGAGCAGTCCGAACAGCTGTCGTTGTCCTCGATGAAGCTGTCCGCTCCGCTGAACGCCAGCGCCGGCCACGAGCTGATCCTGGCGCACCTGCCGGAGACCTCGACCCAGCCCGGCCTGCCGAACTACACCGGCGACGCGCAGAGCCATGCGAAGGCGGTCGTACTCGTGGACGGCAAGGAGCGCACGCTGCCCGACCCGCACACCTCGCGTTTGCCCCGCGCCGCAACAACGGCTGAGTTCAGCGGCCAGGTTCAGCTCCGGTGAGGAAGCCGACCAGCGCGCGGACGAACTGCGCCGGTGCCTCCTCGTGGATCCCGTGCCCGGCGTCGAAGAACTCCTGCCGGCCGCCCGGGATCCGTTGCACCATGCGTTGTGCCGCGTCGGCCGGCAGGTGGCTGTCGCGTCCGGTCATCACCAGTGTCGGCGCGGCGATCCGGGACAGCCCGTCCTGCCAGGACGGGTCCGGGTCGTTGCGCTGCGCGCTGAACGGCGCCTGGATCGCCCAGTCGTAGCCGAGCTCGCCGTCCGGCCGGTCCCCGCTCTCGCGCGGCGGGGATGCCGGTTCGGGTGCCGGCGCATCCTCCAGTACGAGGCGCCGTACCCGTTGCGGCCAGCGCGCGGCGACCCGGTAGCCGACCATCCCGCCCATCGAGTGGCCGACCAGGTCGACCCGCGGTACGCCCAGCGCGTCGAGGACGCCGACCACGTCGGCGGCCATGTCGTCCAGCGCGTACGTGCCCGTGGAGGAGCTCGCGCCGTGCCCGCGCTGGTCCAGCGCGATGCACCACCGGTCGCCGAGCGCGCCGAGGAACGGCTCCCAGGTGTCGGCGTCGGAGCCGATACCGTGCAGGAACAGTACGGGTGCCCCACCCACCGGCCCGCTCTGCCGGTAGCCGAACGACAGTCCCCCGACCCGGACGTACGTGCGCTGCACCATCCCGCCACGCTAGCGCCCCGGTCGCCGATCCCCCGGCGGGCGTTCGTCACCTGGACGGTGACCTCCGGCCGGGACGAGAGCCCGTCGATCTCAGCGGTGTCCCTAGCGTCCGTAGAGCATGGGCAGATCGATCAGCCGTACATCACCGGAAGCAGCGGCGGCCCGCGCATTGTCGTTGAACCCGGTGCCGCTGAAACACAGCAGACGGGTGTCGGCCGTGTCGTACCGGCCGGCGGCACCGATCATGTCCCGAATCTTCCGCAGACGCTCCACGTGGCCGGCGCCCATCGTGTCGTTCCATTTGGCTTCACCGATGGCCAGCAAGGGTGGCCTGCCGCCGTTGGCGATGCCGACGACCGCCACATCGACCTCGTGACCGGTCCGTGCCTGCAGGTCCCGTACGACGCCGTGCCCGACCCGGGCGGGCAGACCTCCGAGCAGGTCGGGGTCGGCATGCAACAGCGCCCAGTCGCGGCACACCTGTTCGAAGCGTGGGCCGAGAACGTTGCTGGCGAACCGGTGTCTGCTGGCCTGCCAGACCTGCAGCGCGCTGCCGGGCCGTTCCAACCGGTCCCATACGGGACGCATGATGGCGTGGTAGAAGCCGATCAGCGGTTCGGCGATGCGGTACGTGGGCCGGTTGTCGCGGAAGACGTCAGCCTCCCGGCGCAGCAGACCGGAATCCTTGAGCACGTTGATCGGGTGCGCGATGTCTACTGCCCTTCGCCCCAGATAGCCCGAAATGCCACCACGGGTGGCGTTGCCATCGGCGACCGCTGCGAGGACCGACAGGTACAGCGTGGTGTCACGCAGGTCGGGTTCTTCGGCCAACAGGTATCGCGCCTCGCGGAACAGTGGGGTCTCGGGGTTGAGCACGGTACGCACCAGCCAGTCGTCGAAGTCCTCGATGCCGGACGGGGTGTCCCCGCGCGCGAACTCGCGCCGGTATGCCGGTGTACCACCGACTACAGCGTTGACCTTGAGCGCCAGCTGGGGGTCCTGGATCTCCCAGAAGTCGGCGGCGAGCCGGTAGTCGAGGGGATGGACGACCAGTTCCAGCCCGGCACGCCCACGTAGCGGCGCACTGCCGGACAACATCCGTCCCATGAAGGACATCGCCGATCCGCAGAGAAGTAGCCGGGTACGTGACCCGGTCCGTTGCTCGCGCATCGGCCGCAACGCCTCCTGCAGGACCGACGGTAGTTCCGGGTTGGCCCGGGCCAGGTACGGGAACTCGTCGATGACCACGGGCACCGGGCGGGTCGAGCCGAGGGCGAGCAGTGCGTCGACGGCTTCGAATCAGTCGGCGAAGTGGTATGCGCTGGCGGGCCGGACGTGCTCGGTCAGCGCGGTACTGATCCGGCGTAGCGATTCGAAGTCGGTCGCCTCGGTAGCGCCGAAGTAGAAGCCTCCTGCCGCCCGGCACGCGGCGTCCAGCAGGAACGTCTTGCCCTGCCGACGCCTCCCTGAGACCACCCCCAGGGTGGCGCCGGGCTGCGGGTCGGTGATGAACCTGCGCAGTGCCGACCATTCGTGGTCACGGTCGAACATCTCGGCCGGCTTATCCACCGTGGCACCTCGCAGAATATAAAACTACAGTTCTATAAACTGTAACCCTATATTCTGCGGACTCCGCGCAGGCGGCAGTTCGTCCGTTCCGCGCCGACCATGGGCTCCGCTCGGGCGGGTCGGGGTCGCCGCGTGGCCAGCGGCGACCCCGACCGGGTGCGATGCCGCGAAGGCCCCCGTTGCCCCGCGACACCCGATGGAACGTGGGGCGCGCCGCCGTCCGTACGAAGGTCCCCTCCACGCCCGACCAGCCGTCCGGTCGGCCGCGGTCCCGGTCCGGACGACGGCGCTGCTTCCCCGTACGAGATTGTCTGCGCCCGGCCCCGCCGCCTCGAGCAGATTCGGCCTGGCCCGAATAAGGGATAATCCGAAAGAACGTCGCCGATGTCGGAGGGCTCAGGGGCCGAGGTGTACCGCATCCACTTCACCAGCCAGGACCTCGCGCGCACCCGGGTCGCCGATGCACCGATGCCGCTGATGGAGCTGTACTTCGCGGCCCGCGCACTCCAGGAACGCAGCCGCTCCGCCTGGCTGGGCAGCTGGCGGCACCGGGCCCGGACGAACCTGACCACGCAGGAACGGATGACGCTGGCACTGATCCCCCCGGTCGGCTGGTCGCCGTCGTTCTTCACCCCGGCGTTGCCGGGACGCAGCGACCACCTGCTCGACCAGGTACGCGCCACCTCACGCCGGCAGATCGAGCTGGAGCTGGCCGACGTCGCTGTTCATCAGCCCATCCCGTCCTGGACCACCAATCTCGGCACCGACCGCGAGCTCCGCGATCACCTGTACGACGGGCTCAGCCTGCTGTACGAGCGGCTACTGGCGCCGTACTGGCCCCGGTTCGCCGACCACCTGACCGCCGACCGGACCGTACGGATGCGCCAGTTCCTCACCGGCGGGGTGGAGTCGGTGCTGGCGCACGCGAACCCGCAGTGGGTCCGGTGGCGGCCACCGGTGCTGGAGGTACGGATGGCCAACGGCGCCGACCTCGACGTGTACCTGGAGGGCCAGGGCGTACTGCTGGTCCCGTCGCTGTTCAGTTCCCGCACCATCGTCGACGACCAGAACGAGCCGCAGCCGCTGGTCACCTATCCTGCCGGGCAGGACCGCCCGCTGGACCGGCTGACCCTGCTGGCCCCGGAGCCGGCCATGCCGGGGATGTCCGGTGCCGTCGCGGCGCTGCTCGGCCCGACCCGGGCGGCCGTACTCAGCTCCGTGGCCGAGCATCCCGGCTGCTCCACCAAGGAGCTGGCCTCGCTGGCCGGGGTCGCGCCGGCCAGCGCCAGCGAGCACGCCACCACGCTGCGGGAGGCGGGCCTGATCCACACCGTCCGGCACCGCAACTCCGCGTTGCACAGCCCCACGCAGCTGGGTCTCGCGCTGCTGAACGGTGCACAGCAATCGACCACGGTCGACCGGGGCACAGGGAGGGACCGACCGTGAGTACCTTGCGATCGACGGCAGCCACTGCGTCGCGCTCGGCCGCCCGGCGGAACTGGCCGCGCTCCTGGAGAGTTACCTGACCTCGCGCTGAACCGGGTACGACGTACGGCCCCGACCCGCCGGGAGCGCGTGGCGGGTCGGGGCCGTACGAGCTGGTCGGGTCCGTGTCCGGCGGACCCGCCACCGGGCTCAGTCGTCGGCGAGGACAGCCTCCTCGTCCTTGCTCGGCTGGGTGCGCTCCACGTTGCGCACCACGTCCTGCGGCGAGAGCCGGGTCTTGATCGCGACGATGAACACCACCAGGCTGAACACCACGACGACCGCTTCACCGACGCCGTAGCCGAGGATGTCGAGGTTGCCACCGGCGGTGGGCGACGTGGCGTCCTCGACACCGCTGTAGTGGCCGAGGAAGCTCAGTAGCGCCAGACCGGCGAGCCACAGGATCATCCACGCCCCGGACGCCAGTTGCAGCGGTGGGCGACGCGTCTTGTCCCGGGCGAACACGAAGTGCAGGGCCAGCACGACGTAGCCGAGTGCGACCGCGACGAACAGCTTCCAGTTGATGGCCCAACCGGTCCAGTACACGATCATGTTCGCGGCCAGGAAGCCGAGGAACGGGATCACGTCACCACCGGGCAGCCGGAAGGGGCGTTCCTGGTCGGGCAGCTGCCGGCGCATCGCCGCCAGCACGACCGGGCCGGTACCGAACGACAGCACCGTGCCGGAGGTGATGAAGCCGACCAGCTTGGCCCAGGACGGGAACGGCGCGAACATCAGGGAGGCGAAGATGAACATCACGATGACCGAGATCCACGGCACGCCCCGGTTGTTGAGCTTCGCCAGCCCGCTCGGCGCGTTGCCGACCCGGGCCTGCGAGTACGACAACCGGGTGCTGAGCGCGCTGAAGATCAGCCCGGTGTCGGCCGGCGACACGACCGCGTCGGCGTAGAGCACGACGGCCAGCCAGGTCATCCCGATCAGGCTCGCGATCGCCGCCAGCGGGCCGGCATCGTTGTCGAACTTCAGATTCGCCCAGCCGTGCGCCAGGGACTTGTCCGGCAGCGCTGCGATGAAGGCGATCTGCAGCAGGATGTAGATGACAGCGGTGAGCAGGATCGCGCCGATCACCGCGAACGGTACGTTGCGCTTCGGGTTGCTGGTCTCACCGGCGAACTCGACACCCTGCCGGAAGCCGAGGTAGGCGAACACGATGCCGGCCGCGGGCAGCGCCGAGAAGACCTTGTCGAACCCGTTCGGGGCGAAACCGCCGAACTTGGGGCTGGCAAAGTGCGCGGTATGGAACACCGTGAGGGCGAACGCGACGATCACCACCAGGATGATCACCAGCTTCCACCACACCAGCACGTTGTTGAACCGGGTGAACGCCTTCACACCGAGGATGTTGATGAGGCTGAACACCAGCAGCAGCGCCACACTGACCGCGATACCGGGTGCGGTGAGTACGGACACCCCGTCCACGTCGTGCATCAGCCAGGGTAGGTACGAGGAGGCGTACTGGACCGCCGCCATCACCTCGATCGGTACTGTCGCCGTCGCCGCGACCCAGGTGATCCAGCCACCGGTGAAGCTGGCGAACGAACCGAAGGAGAAGTGCGGGAACCGGATCACACCGCCGGCGACCGGGAACATCACGCCCAGCTCGGCGTAGTTGAGGCCGACCAGGATGATCAGGATGGCGCCCAGCACCCAGGACAGGATCGAGGCGGGGCCCGCCAGCTTGGACGCGTTGAACGCGCCGAACAGCCAGCCCGAGCCGATGATCGAGCCGACCCCGGTGAACAGCAGGCCGACCTTTCCGATATCTCGTTTCAGCCCCTTGTCGAGTTTCGTCTCGCATTTGGTGGGCTGCCGTTCCAGCACGGACATCAGCGGGCTCCTGGGGGGTTGGCGGGGGGTGGACACGTCGAACGATGGAGCCCTACCCGCAGCCGGCCCGGAGTATTCCGTCCGCCACATCTGAGCCAGAAATGTTTACGCTGGTGAACCCACCATCACTCGCCGCCGCGCCTCCATACGGAACGCCTTCACTCAATTTCAGTGCGTTACGGAATGTGATCGAGCCGGAGCCCGGCAGGTCAGATCTGACGGGTCCAGGCCACGACGAATACCGCACCGAGAGCCGAGAGCAGCAGGCAGACCGCCACCACCCACGGCGCCGTACGCTCCCCGTACAGCCACGTGCGAAGGCCGCCACAACCGGACTTCCTGGAGATCCACTACATCGACTGACCGGTCAGGGACGGATCGAGGACGCCCGGTGGCATTCTGCCGCCGGGCGTCCGGCGCGGTGCCGGGCCCGTACGGGGAGGCTGCCATGACACACGGAACACGACGACGCAGATCGCTGCTGGTGCTCGCGGCGGCGATACTGGCCGGGCTCACCGCACTGGTCGCCCCGCAGGCCGCGTACGCCGGCCAGGGCCAGGTCACCACCACCATCGGCAGCTCCGAGGTGGACATGACCTTCAACGATCCGGTGGACCACGGCGGCCAGGACGACACCCAGCTCAACAAGATGATCGCCCTGTTCAACGGCGCACCGGCCGGCTCCGAGGTGCGGATCGCGCTGTACAGCATCACCGCGAACATCGTGTACGACGCGATCAAGGCCGCGGTGGACCGCGGCGTGCACGTCTACGTGGTGCACAACGGCGAGGACAAGAACGCCACCGACTCCACACCCCGCGACCTGGCCACCCTGCTCGGCGCCAACCACCACTGGTGTGACCATGGCAGCAGTTCACTGGCCTACGGCGGCGGCTGCATCTCCAACAACGCCACCAGCCTGATGCACGCCAAGTACATGCTGTTCTCCCAGACCACCGACGCGGCCGGGCAGGCCCGTTCCTGGGTGACCTGGTTCGGCTCGCCGAACATGACGTACGCCTCGGGCGCCACCCTGTTCAACAACTCGTTCACCGTCTACGGCGACAAGACGCTGTACGACAACTTCTACAACGAGCAGTGGCTGCCGCAGTGGCAGGAGAACACGTACGCCGACAACGACTTCTACGTGGCCTCGGCGCCGCGCGGCTACTTCGGTTCGGCCGCCTCGAACGTACAGGTGTACTCCTCCCCGGAGCAGGACACCGACCTGGTGGCCAACCGGCTGGACTACGTCGACGCGGACTCCAGCTGCCGGATCCGGGTGATGGAGGCGTCGATCAACGACACCCGATCGGCGGTGGTCGACAAGCTGGTGTCGTTGCACCGCAGCGGTTGCTCGGTCTGGGTGGACGCGGGCGCCGTGCAGAGCGCATCGCTGAGTGCCTTCAAGGCGGCCGGCATCCCGGTGCACATCTCGCCGGTGCACGACAAGATGATCCTGATCCTGGCGAAGTACGCCGGCTCCAGCACCGATCGGACCCTCGTGTTCACCGGTTCGCACAACCTGACCAAGTCGGCGTTGCGCTACAACGACGAGCTGCTGGTCAAGGTCGAGGACAGCCAGCCGATGTACGACGCGTTCTACAACCACTTCAACGACGCCTACAACACCGGTACCGCGCAGTGAGGGCCCGAACCGACGACCCGCGGGGGGACACCATGCGTACCCGGCGTCATCTGCACACCCGGCTCGGCGGCGGCCTACTCGCCACCGCACTGGTCGTCACGGCGCTCGCCACCAGCACCGCAGCGTACGCGGTGAGCTGGGACAACGTCACGCCGTACGTGGACTCCGGGAAGAGCACCGCCGACCTGCAGAAACTGGTCTACACACCGGTCGCGGGCAGCACCATGTCCGCGATCGACGCGGCGTACGCCAACGGCGCGCTGTCCGCCGACGGGACACCGGGGCTCGCCCAGGTCTACGCGCACACCGACCACACGATGTACTACAAGTCCGACGCCAAGTGTGCCGGTCCGAAGAGTGCCATCGCCGCGGCCGACTCGCAGTACACCCTGGCGGCCTGGTGTTTCGACGGCACCGAGGAGACCTCCGACCGTTGGTTGCCGCAGGCGGTGACCACCTCGCAGGACGCCGAACAGCAGTCCGGCTACTCGGCCGGCGGCGACGAGGTGGTCGCGCTGTGGCGGCAGGAGGCGCTGAGCGACAACCGGGCGCACTGCCCGGGGGTTCCCGAGGACACCGACAGTTCGATGGGGTTGCGGGCGACGACTCGCTGGTCACCGCGGAGTACCGCAACGGCACGGACCTGAGCGGCTCGGGAGCGGCCGTACGGATCGCCAACTGGTCCACCGCCGATCTGCTGGACCGCATCGCCACCGGTTCCAGCACCCCGGTCACCGCAACGAAGCTGGCCGCCACGAACTTCGAGGGCGTCCAGGGCGTGGTGCAGCGACCCAATGCCGATGGCAGCAAGCCGCAGTACTTCATCGCCCGTACGGTGCCCGGCGGTGACGGCAGCGAACTGTGGTACGAGGAGGACGGCGACGGCGTGTGCGCCGCGCGTGGCACCTTCGTCGACAACACCGAGTCCATCGCCTACTGGGTGAATTCGTCCGGCGATGGACAGTTGTGGACCTTCACCGAGTACGCCAACCGCCGGATGCTGGCGCGGGTCTACACCAAGGAGTACAACAACCCGCCGACCGGCTGCCCGACCCAGTAGCGCGCGGTGTGGTGCGGGCCCGCGTCACTGCGCGGGCCCGTACCGCACCTGTGGCAGGGTCACCGCGCGTTCGTCATTTTCCTTCCATCCTCGGATAATTCCTGGCGTTTTACACCACACCATGGTGTAATCCTGTCGTTGCGGTGTGCTCGGCCTGTCGACGGGAGCGGCACGTGATCGAGTTCGGAGTACTCGGACCGTTGCTGGCCACCGACGCCGACGGCACGGCACTACCGCTGGGCGGGCCGCGGCAGCGCGCCGTACTGGCCGCTCTGCTGCTCGCGGAGAACCGGTTGGTGCCGGTCGACGCCATGGTCGACGCGGTCTGGGCCGACGCACCACCGCGCACCGCCCGTCGCCAGGTACAGAACCGGATCTCCGCACTGCGTACCGTGTTCGGCGCCGACTCCCCGATCGTCAGCGAGCCGGCCGGCTACCGGCTGACGCTGGAAACCGGTCAACTCGACGCCGACACATACCTCCACGAACTCCGCCAGGCGCAACGGCACTGGATGGACGGAGCGCACGCCCACACCGCTGCCGTCTGCCGCCGAGCTCTGGCCCGGTGGCGCGGCCCGGCGTTGGCCGGGCTATCCGGGCCGGGTGCCGGCGCGCACATCCTCCGGCTGGAGGAACTCCGGCTGGAGGCTCTCAGTCTGCGCATCGACGCCGACCTCGCACTCGGCCGGCATCGGCCACTCATCGCCGAGTTGACCGCACTGGTCCACGCACACCCGATGCGGGAACACTTCTGCGCACAGCTGATGACCGCCCTGCACCGTGCCGGCCGTCGGGTCGAAGCACTGTCCACTTTCGACAATGCACGCCGGCGCCTGGCCGACGAGTTCGGGCTGGAACCCGGTTCGGAACTGACCTACCTACGAGACTGCGTACGGGCCGGACCCCTCGCCATGTTGCCGGATCCCGGCGTACCACCGCGCCCGCATCAGCTCGCGCCGACCTACCCCGAGCCACCCGGTCGGCGCATCGACCTGACCGCCGTACGCTGCTGCACATGTCGTTGTGGGCGCACAATGCGGTCCACAGTGGATGGTCCGGCCTCAGCCGAGGCCGGCTACCGTGGCCGCGCGATGATGGTCGGCAGCGAGGGTGAGGGCGCCGACGAGGGCGCCGTCCTGCGGGAAGGCCGCCGGCACCAGTAGCGGCGGGAACGGTACGGCCCGCCGCAGCCGGGCCTCCAGTGCGGCGAAGACACGCTGTGGATCGGCGGTGAGGCCGCCACCGACCGCGATACGGGCCGGGTCGACGGCGATGGCCAGGTTCGCCACGTGTACGGCCAGCTCGTCGAGGACCTCGGCGACCAGTGCCCGGGCGGCCGGGTCGGTACGGGCGAACAGTTCCGCGGCACTGACCGGGGTGCCGAGCAGCGCACCGGCCCGGGCGGCGATCCCCCGACCACCGACCGCCTCCTCCAGCGGGCACCGGCCGTCGGCGGCACCCTCGGTGTCCTGTACGCCGCGCAGGTTGTAGCCGATCTCGCCGGCCGCGCCATGCGCACCGGACACTACTTGTCCATTGTGGATGATCGCGGCGGCGACCCCGGTGCCCAGGCTCAGGAAGATCGCCGGGTCAGCGTCACGTAGCGCGCCGTGCCGGACCTCGGCGAGCGCGGCGGTCTTCACGTCGTTACCGGTGGCCACGTCCGGTACGGACAGCCCGGTGCGGAACCGTTCGGCGATCTTCACATCCTCCCAGCCGGGAATGTTGGGGGACAACAGATTCCCGTCGGAACGGACGATCCCGGGACTTGCCGTGCCGACCGCGACGCAGCGACCGCCGGTGTCCGCGATCAGCGTCCGGGCCGCCGCGAGGGTACGGTCGACCACCTGTCCGGCCCCCTGCTGCGCCTCGGTGGCCAGATGTGCCCGCGCCAGGATCCGGCCGTCGAGATCTGCGGTGGCCAGCGCCACCTTCGTACCGCCGATATCGACGCCGAGCAGCAGCCCGGGCGCACCGGCATCGTTCGTGCCGGTCACCGCGACTTCACCACGGCACGGTCGTCATCACCGTCGTCGGCGGCGCTTCCGCCGGTCACGTACGCCTCCTGGATCTCCTTGGGTCCGAACGGCCACAGCTTCTCCACCTTCGCCCAGATCAGGAAGGCGATGCAGCCGAGGACCAGCCAGCCCAGCGACAGTTCGATGGGGTGCCGGCCGGGCGAGTTGGTGTCGGCGTACGCATAGATCACCACCCAACCGATGAACGCCACGATCGACGGCAGCGGGTAGAGCCACATCCGGTACGGTCGGCGCAGCTGCGGTTGCCGTCGGCGCAGCACGCTCAGCGCGACGATCTGGGCGAGTGCCTGGACGATCACGATGACGGTGGTGAGCAGTTGGATGATGGTGGTCAGGTCGGTGAGCCGACCGATCATGAAACCGATCGCGGTGATGACGCCCATGGTGACCAGCGCGACCCAGGGGAAGCGGTGGCGCGGATGCAGCTTCGCGTACATCCGGAAGAACACCCGGTCGCGGGCCGCGTCGTAGGGCACCCGGGAGCCGCCGAGCAGCCCGGCGAAAACCGAGGCGAACGCGGTGATGAGGATCAGTACGGTCACCACGTCCGCGGCGCCGCGGCCCCAGGTGCGTTCCAGTACCGCGGAGGCCACGGATTTCGCGGCGGCCGAGTCGGGCTTGAGCATCTCCTGCCAATGGATGACGCCGAGCACTCCCACCTGCATGAGCAGGTAGATCGACATGATGCCGACGATGGAGAAGCCGATCGAGCGGGGGATGACCCGGCCGGGCCGACGGATCTCGGCGGCCAGATAGGACGTGGTGTTGTAACCCAGGTAGTCGTAGATGCCGATGGTCAGTCCGCCGGCGAAACCGATCCAGAATCCGCCGCTGGTGAGGTCGAACGCGTGCGCCGGGTAGGTGAACGCCATCGCCGGGTGGAAGTGCGTGTAGGCGGCCAGGATCACCGCGAGGACGCTGATGATCATGATGGCCCAGAGCACCACGGTGAGCTTGCCGATCGACTCGATCCGGCGCCACAGCAACACGATGATGAGCACGATGAACGCCAGGCCGACCAGATCGCCCTGCCAGTTGGTCATCGACGGCCACAGGTAGCCGAGGTACTGCACGAACCCGATCACGCCGGTGGACATGATCAGCGGGATGAACAGCATCGCGGTCCACACGAACAGGAACGGCATCAGCCGACCGGTCCGGTACTGGAACGCCTCCCGCAGATAGATGTAGGTACCGCCGGAGCCGGGCATCGCGGCCCCGAGTTCGGCCCAGACCAGCCCGTCGGCCAGGGCGAGGACCGCACCGGCGATCCAGCCGATCACCGCCTGCGGGCCACCGAACGCGGCGACCATCGCGGGGATCGTGATGAACGGACCGACTCCGCACATCTGGCTCATGTTGATGGTGGTGGCCTGGAAGGGTCCGATGCGTCGGCGTAGCCGGCCCTCGGGCTCGACGGTCGCCGGCGTCGTCTCGTGCTCGCTCACGGGTACTCCATGGGGGTGCGGCGGCCACCCATGGCGGGGACGGCCGGCCGGTCGGGGCACGTCACGAACAAGTTAAATAGATTTACTTAATGCGTCAAGACACCCCGTCCCCCGATCGTGGACCGCGCTACAGTGACCGGGCAGGCCAGCCGCCGTACCCGACTGCCGGCCACCCCACACCCGGAAGCGAGATGACCGACCCGACCGACGCCGTGCCGTGGCAGCCGTCCCGACTGCGACGGATCAACGAGAAGGCGCTCTGGGACCGGCTCCGCGCCGACGGCCGCACCTCACGGGCCGAACTCTCCCGTCGTACCGGCCTGTCCAAGCCCACGGTGTCCGCCGCACTCGCCAACCTGACCGACGCCGGACTGGTACGGCCCGCCGGCACCCACGCCCCGGCTGGTCGCGGCCGCACCGCGGTGCTGTACGAGCCCGACCCCACCGCCGGCTACGTGGTCGGCGTCGACATCGGCCGGGGCACCGTGCACGTCGCGGTCGCCGACCTCGCCGCGGACATCGTCGCCCGCCGCGACGTCGCCAACCGCACCCGCAGCGGCGCCGCGCTGGCCCGACTGGTCGTGGACGGGGCCCGTGGCACCGTCGCCGATGCCGGGCTGGACTGGTGCCGGGTGGAACGGGTCGCGATCGGTACCCCGGGCGCGTACGACGAAGCCACCGACCGGGTCCGGTACGCGGTGAACCTGCCCGGCTGGGGCCGGCCCGGTGTGCTGGCCGGGCTGCGCACCGAACTCGGCGCCAACGTCGAACTGCACAACGACGCCAATCTCGCCGCGCTGGCCGAGTACTCCGCCGGAGTGGGCGCCGGCAGCCGACTGTTCCTCTACGTCTGGATCGGTACCGGTCTGGGCCTGGGCATCGTCGCGGACGGACGACTGTTCCTCGGCGCCGGTCGGGCCGCCGGCGAGATCGGCTTCCTACCGATGGCGCCCCGGCTCGGCAGCATGGACCCGGCGGGCGGCGACGAGGGCGACGAGGGCGATGCGGGACGGCGCGGCGTACTGGAGGAGGCGGTCAATGCCGACTCGGTGGTGCGTACCGCGCACGCTCTCGGCATGTCCGGTCCGCTCACCGCACGACAGGTGTTCGCGGAGGCCAGAGCCGGTACGGAACCGGCCCGTACGGCGGTGCTCCAGGAAGCCGAACGCATCGCGCACGTGGTCGCCTCGGTGACCGCGGTGCTGGATCCGGACCTGATTGCGCTCGGCGGCACCGTCGGGGTCAACGCCGATCTGCTGCTGGCCCCGGTACGCCGCAGCGTGCACCGGCTGATCCCGCTGCGCCCACAGGTCGTCGCCGCCACACTGCCCGACGCGGTACTACACGGTGCCCTCACCATCGCGCTGGACCGTGCCCGCGAGCAGGTGTTCACCCGCCGTACGGCGGCGCAGCCGAACTGACTTCCCGGACCGCCGTCTCCCAATATGCAGGACATCGGCTTCGCCGGGGTGCGAACCGCGTCACTTATCCGGAGTCGTGGCGTAAACCTCGATGCCGTCGGGAGACCACGACGGTAGGCTGTGGATCCGTGCCCGCCACGCGAACCTCCCCCACGTCAGAACCCTCCGACTTACCCGGCCCGACACTGTCCATAGTGGACAGTGTTGGTTCCGGAATACCGGCCGGGAAGCTCCGGGCCACGCCCGGCGCACCGTCCCGGGTACCCACCGGCACGATCCTGCTACTCGGCGGCCTCTCAGCATGTGGACCGCTGTCCACCGACATGTACCTGCCCGGACTGCCGGCGATGACCGCCCAGTTGCACACCACACCGGCCGTCGCGCAACTCTCCCTGACCGCGTGTCTGGTCGGCATGGCCGTCGGGCAACTCGTCGCCGGCTCGCTGTCCGACGCGCTCGGTCGGCGTAGGCCGCTGCTCACCGGACTCACCGTGTACGTCCTCGCCTCGGTGCTGTGCGCGCTCACCTCGTCGGCCGGCGTACTGGTCGGGCTCCGACTGGTACAGGGACTGGCCGGCGCCGCGGGCATCGTCATCGCCCGTGCCGTGGTACGCGACCTGCGGTCCGGCCGCGGCGCGGTGAAACTGTTCGCCTCCCTGATGCTGGTGTCCGGCGCGGCGCCGATCCTCGGCCCGACACTGGGTGCCGGACTGCTGCGCCTCACCTCGTGGCGTGGCATCTTCCTCACCATGGCCGCGTTCGGCGCGCTGCTGCTCGTCGCCGCCACGGTCGGGCTGCGCGAGACCCTGCCACCGGACCGTCGGCACGGTGGCGGCCTGCGCAGCGTCACCGGCTCGTTCCGGGTGCTGGGCACCGACCGCAGCTTCATCGGGTACGTGCTGACCACCGGGCTGGTGTTCGCCGCGTTGTTCGCCTACATCTCCGGCTCGCCGTACGTGCTGCAGGGTGTGTACGGGCTGTCCCAGCAGTCGTACGGTCTCGTGTTCGGGGTCAACTCGTTGGGCATCGTCGGCACCAACCAGCTGTCCGGGCTGCTGGTCAACCGGTACCGTTCCGAGCACCTGCTGCTGGTCGGCCTGGGCGCGTTGGGTACCGCCGGGGTCTACCTGACCGTCGTGGCGCTGCTCGATCCTGGGCTGCCCGCCGTCCTGATCGGACTGTTCGGGCTCGTCGCCAGCGTCGGCCTGGTGATGCCGCATCTGACCGCGTTGGCTCTGCACGAACACGCGCACCGTGCGGGCAGCGCCTCGGCACTGCTCGGTACCGGACAGTTCGTGACCGGTGCACTGGCCGCACCGCTCGTCGGCGCCGTCGGCACCGCCTCGGCCCTGCCGATGGCAGTGGTGATCGCCACGCTGACGCTCGCCGGCGGCGCGGTGTACCTCGCCATGGTCCGGGCACCGTCCCGGCGGTACGGCTGAGCTGTCCGGGCGCCATCCCGGCCGGTCGGCTGAGCTGTCCGCACGCGCCACCGGCGGAACCGTGACTTTCCGACGTTTCCTGGCCGGTGGGGCAAACCCGCGTTAGCTTTGTCCCTCGCAGCGCGGGTGCACCGAGCACCCGCGGTCCCACCTGTGAAGGCGAGCGATCTTGCCCCATTCAGCCGGCACACCGGACATCCGCCAGACCTCCGTGGAGCAGGAGCAGCAGTACGTGTCCATGCTCTACGAGCGGCTCGACCAGATGCGCCACGTCGCCGCCGAGCGACTCGCCACCCTGCTCCGCGAGGACGGTGGCACCCCCGGTGCCCGCTCCGAACGCGACACCGCCACCATCCGCTACGGCGACCAGATCAGCCAACTGCGCGCGGTCGAGCAGGGCCTGTGTTTCGGCCGGCTCGACTTCGACGACGAACACCGCCATATCGGGCGGGTCGGCATCTTCGACGACACCAACGACTACGAGCCGCTGCTGATCGATTGGCGGGCGCCCGCCGCGCGGCCGTTCTACCTGGCCACCGCCGCGTCGCCGGGCGGGGTACGACGCCGCCGGCACATCAGCACCAAGGGCCGCACCGTGGTCGGCCTCGACGACGAGGTACTCGACCTGACCGCCGCGCACGGTGGACACGACGGGCTGACCGGCGAGGCGACCCTGCTCGCCGCACTGACCCGCAGTCGTACCGGTCGGATGCGCGACATCGTCGACACCATCCAGGCCGAGCAGGACCAGGTGATCCGCTCACCACTGGGTGGCGTCCTGGTCGTACAGGGCGGTCCCGGCACCGGGAAGACGGCGGTGGCGCTGCACCGCGCCGCGTACCTGCTCTACACCCATCGCGAACAGCTGTCCCAGCAGGGCGTACTGATCGTCGGCCCGAACGCGGCGTTCCTGCGCTACATCTCGCACGTACTGCCCGCCCTGGCGGAGACCGGCGTACTGCCCCGCACCGTCGGCGAACTGTTCCCCGGCGTGGTGGCCCGCCGCGCCGAGCCGGCCGCCACCGCCCGGCTCAAGGGCCGGCCGGAGATGGCCGAGGTGCTCGCCGCGGCGGTACGTGACCGGCAGAAGGTGCCCGACGAACCCGTCGAGGTCGTCATCACCGACGGCCATCAGGGGTTCGGTTTCCAGCAGGACACCGTGACGATCGAGCCCGAGGTCTGCCTACAGGCCCGGGAACGGGCCCGGCGCACCCGGCGGCCACACAACCTGGCCCGGCCGGTGTTCGCCGCCGACATCATCGACGCGCTCGGCTGGCAGGTGGTCCAGCGGCTCGGTGCCGACCCGTACGCCGACGAGGCCCTGGGCGGTGACGACGCACCGGGCGAGGGCGCGCTGCTGCTCGGCGAGAACGACCTCGCCGAGATCCGTCGGGAACTCGCCGAGGACAGCGCCGTACAGGCCGCCATCGACGAACTGTGGCCGACGCTGAGCCCACAGCGGCTACTCACCGACCTGTACGCCTCCGACGAGCGGATCGCCGTCGCCGCACCGGATCTGACCGCCGAGCAACGGAGGCTGCTGCGCCGGGAGCCGGGCGGTGGCTGGACGCCGGCGGACGTACCGCTGCTGGACGAGGCGGCCGAACTGCTCGGTCACGACGACCGGGCGGCGCGGGCCCGCGCGGAGCGGGAGCGGCGCCGTCGGGTCGCGTACGCGCAGGGCGTGCTGGACATCACCGCCGGTTCCGCGTCGATGGAGTTCGAGGACGAGGCGTCGGAGATCCTGGCCGTGGGCGACCTGCTCGACGCAGAACTGCTCGCCGAACGTCACACCGACGACGCGTACCTGACCGCCGCCGAGCGTGCCGCCGCGGACCGTAGCTGGGCGTTCGGGCACATCATCGTCGACGAGGCGCAGGACCTGTCCCCGATGGCCTGGCGGTTGCTGCTGCGACGCTGCCCGACCAGGTCCATGACGGTGGTCGGTGACGTGGCGCAGACCGGTGAGGAATCCGGCACGCGCAACTGGCGGGACGTGTTCGCACCGTACGTCGCGGACCGCTGGCGACTGGAGGAACTGCGGACCAGCTACCGGACCCCGTCGGAGATCATGGCTGTGGCCGCCGATCTGCTCCGGCACATCGATCCCACGCTGACCGCACCTCGCGCGGTACGCGACACCGGTGAACCGCCCTGGTTCCGCCGGGTGGAGCCGGAACAGCTCGCCACGACGCTGGCCGACGTGGTCGGCCGGGAGTCCGCCACGGTCGGCGACGGCCGGATCGGGGTGATCGTGCCGGCCGGACGCGCGACCGAACTGGCCGGTGCGGTACCGGGCGCCGCCACCGGCGACGATCCGGACCTGGAGAACCCGGTGGTCGTACTGACCGTACGGCAGGCCAAGGGTCTGGAGTTCGACACCGTACTGGTCGTGGAGCCGGCAGCCATCCTTGCCGAGTCCGGGCGCGGCTACAGCGACCTGTACGTCGCGTTGACCCGCGCCACGAACCGGCTCGGTGTGCTGCATGCCGAGCCGTTGCCGGCCGGGCTGACCGCGCGGTGAGCTGACCGGTCGACGACCGGCACCAGCGCCGGACGGATCGCCGTCGCCGCGTCAGCGACCGTCGCCGGTCCGAGCGCCGTCGCCACCGTCGCCGTCGCTCTCGCTCTCGCTGTCGCCGGGTCGGTGGCCGTCGCGGTCAGTGGCAGAGCGAGGTGATGTGCCGGCCGAAGATCTGCGACTCGTCCCGGGCGTCGGCGATGATCGCGCGGGCCGGGCGCCGCGCCGCAGGGGCGTACCGGCCGGCGATCGTGACCAGGTCGGCGGCCGGGCGGGCGCCTCTGTCCGGGCAGGCGACCGCCTCGTACGGTCCGAACCCGTCGGCCAGCAACCACAGGAAGTCCGCGAGGTTACGGGCCACCAGGCCAAGTTCGCCCTCCGAGCCGAGGAACACGATCGGCTGGTCGGACAAGGAGCAGCCGGCGCGGCTCAGCCACAGTGCCGCGTACCCGCCGGTGCCGTCCTGGCCGAAGACGCGCAGCGCGTCGCCGTCCACCTCCGGGTTGCCGGTCCAGGCGCGGAACCAGCCGGTGGTCTCGGGCGCGGACAGGAAGGTGTCGTACGGCTCGAAGTCCACTCCCGCTCCGTCGGCGTAGTCGAAGACGATGTGCTTGACCGCTGCGAGTTCGGGCGGCAGGGTGCGCGCGTCAACCTGAGTCACCGGATCAGCGTAATGGCCGACGGGGCGGTCGCCGGCGAAACATGACACGTCGTGGCCCTTCCGGCGTCAGATGCGGAACATCTCCGTGAAGCCGGCGAGCAGTTCCGGGTCACCGGTGAGCTTGACACTGCCGTCGGCCACGGCGTCGGTCGGATCCAGCTCGCGGGCCATCAGTGCCCGGATCGCCGGACCGGCCTCGATCACCAGGTCGGCGTCCGGCAGTTCGCCTTCGCCGACGCTGAGCGCACCGTCGTCCACCCGTACGGACAGCACGATCTCCGCCATCCGCAGCTCGAAGTGCACGGTGCGACCCGCCGCGGCGGCGGGCTGGAACGTACTGCGCAGGGCCATCACCATCGAGTCCGGGGTGATGATCTCGTCCGGCCGCGGCTCTCCCATCGACCGTGCGCCCCATTGACCGAGCCGTATCAGCGGCTCCTCCAGAGCGCTGCCGTAGTCGGTGAGCTCGTAGACGATGGAGCCGTCCGGGCGGGGCAGCACCCGACGGTGCACCACTCCGGCGTGTTCGAGTTCCTTGAGCCGGGTGGCCAGGATGTTGGTCGGAATGCGCGGCAGACCGCGCCGCAGATCGGTGTAGCGCTTCGGGCCGACCAGAAGGTCGCGCACGATCAGCAATGCCCACCGCTCGCCGACCATCTCCAGTGCCCGAGCCAGGCCGCAGAACTGTCCGTACTCCCGTCTCGTCATGGTTCAGAATTCTAGCTCATACTCCCCTTGACAAACCATGCTTGTTTTTTGCAAGCTTACTTCGAGCAGGAAGACGACACGGGCCCCGAGCCGGCGGCCCCCACCGGAAGGACGATCCTCATGAGCGTCAGGACAGCCCTCGCCACCCCCACCACCATCACCCGCAGGCGCGGCATCACCATCACCCTCTGGGCACTCCAGGTGCTGGCCGCCGCGTTCATGCTGATCGGCGCCGCCATTCCCAAGCTGGTCGGCCAGCAGTACGCCGTCGACCTGTTCGACCAGATCGGTGCCGGCCAGTGGCTGCGCTACCTGGTCGGCGTGCTGGAACTCGCCGGCGCCGTCGGGCTGCTGGTCCCCCGGCTGTCCGGGCTGGCCGCGACCGGGCTCGTCGCCCTCATGGTCGGCGCGACGTTCACCCAGATCGTCGTACTCCACGCACCGCTGACCGCGGTCACGCCGGTGCTGTTCGGCGTGTTCTTCGGGGTGATCGCCTGGGGCCGGCGGGCGGAGACCCGTTCCCTGGCGAGCAGGCTGCACAGCTGAGATGAGGCAGACATCGGCCGGTGACAGGGGCGGACCCTGCCACCGGCCCTCCGCGCGTCCGAGCCTTGTCACCGGCCCCATCGCCACCGTGCCAGCGCGTCGCGGCGACCGCGCCCGGCGGATGGGCCATGCAATATTTACCGCCTGACTTATTGATCCTGGAACATTCCTTCCTCTAGCGTCGGGGCGCAACAAGCACCTCCCCGCCCCCCAGACGCCCGGAGGCATCAATGTCCGTTCCCCGTACCCTCAGGACCATGACCGTCGGCCTGCTCGCCCTGGCCTGCTCGGCGCTCGCGCTGACCAGCGGACCCGCGCACGCGGCGGCCGGGGGCGACACACCCGACCACCAACTACGGGTGATGACCTACAACATCCACCACGGCGCCGGGCCGGACAGCGTGCTCGACCTGGCCGACACCGCGAACACCATCGAGGCCAGTCACCCCGACGTGGTCGGGCTGCAGGAGGTCGACCGGCACTTCGACGCCCGCAGCAACTTCATCGACGAGGCGCGATGGCTGTCGCACCGGCTGCACATGCACGTGGTGTACGGCGCCAACCTCGACGAGGACCCACCCGCCGACGGACAACCGCGACGCCAGTACGGCACCGCGATCCTCAGCCGCTACCCGATCCTGGACTGGTCCAACACCCACCTGACCAAAGCCGGCCACCCCGAGACCGAACAACGCGGCCTGCTGTACGCGCTGCTGTCGGTGCACGGAACGCCGCTGCGTTTCTACAACACCCACCTGCAGACCACCGCATCGGTACGCGTCGGCCAGGTGGCACAGATCAAGCAGCTCATCGGGGGCTCCAACGTACCGATGCTGCTGACCGGTGACCTCAACGCCGAGCCGACCTCCCCGGAGGTCACGGCACTGACCGACGTACTGGCCGACACCTGGGCCGAGGTCGGCGTCGGCGACGGGTTCACCTACGACGCGACGAAGCCGCACGAGCGGATCGACTTCGTACTGTCCTCACACGACATCGCCGCGCGTGCGACGACCGTACCGGTCTCCGCCGCGTCCGACCACCTACCGATGGTCGCCGACGTGACCGTACCGGGCCGGCGCTGACCTGCAGGCGGGGAGCCGCGTCGTACGCTGATCCCCCGTTGCCCGCGCCGGTCCAGCGCCGGCCCAGGCAACGGTACCCATCGGCGGAAGGGAACTGCTGTGGTCAGCGTCGAACGAGCCGGTCGAGTGTGGACGGTGCTGCTGACGCGTCCCGAGGTACGTAACGCGGTCGACGGTCCGACAGCCGCCGCGCTCACCGGAGCGTTCCGCGACTTCGAGGACTCGCCGGACGCCGACGTGGCCGTACTGACCGGTGCCGGCGGTACGTTCTGCGCCGGCGCCGACCTGGGTGCCTTCGGTACCGACCGGGCGAACCGTACCGACCCGCAGGGCGACGGGCCGATGGGTCCGACCCGGTTGCGGCTGACCAAGCCGGTGATCGCCGCCGTCGAGGGTCACGCGGTGGCCGGCGGGCTGGAACTCGCGCTCTGGGCGGATCTGCGGGTGGCCGCCGACACCGCGACGTTCGGGGTGTACTGCCGCCGTTGGGGTGTGCCGCTGATCGACGGCGGCACGGTACGGCTGCCCCGGCTGATCGGCACCAGTCGCGCGATGGATCTCATCCTCACCGGACGTGAGGTGACCGCAGCCGAGGCGGAGCGGATCGGTCTGGTCAACCGGCTGGTACCGCACGGCCGGGCCCGCGCCGCCGCCGAGCAGCTCGCCGCCGAACTGTCCGCACTGCCGCAGACCTGCCTGCGACAGGACCGGCTGTCGGTGCTGGAACAGGAAGGTCTGACCGAGGATTCCGCACTGCGCAACGAGTTCCGGCACGGCGAGGTGTCCCTGACCGAGGCGGCCGGCGGCGTCCGACGTTTCACCGACGGCGCCGGGCGGCACGGCAACCGCGCCTGACTGCCGAGGTCCGGCCCGTCACCGCGGAGCCGGCCGGTCCGGCTGCCGCAGGAGCGCAGTCAGCTCGCGAACAGCTGGGACTCGTCGGCGAATGCCTTGAACTCCAGGGCATTCCCGGCCGGGTCGAGCAGGAACATGGTCCACTGCTCGGCCGGCCGGCCGGCGAAACGCCGGTACGGCTCGATGACGAACTCGACGTCCGCCGCACGCAGACGCGAGGCCAGCCGATGGAATTCCGGCACCGGCAGGATCAGTCCGAAGTGCGGTACGGGAACCCGATGGTCGTCGACGCTGTTGTGCCCGACCGGCCCGGTGCGGTCCGCGGCGAGGTGTGTGACGAGCTGGTGACCGTGGAAGTTCCAGTCGACCCACTGGGTGTCGCTGCGCCCTTCGGTCAGGCCGAGTACGCCGCCGTAGAACCCGCGCGCCCGATCCAGGTCGTCGACCGGCACCGCCAGGTGGAATCCGGGCCGCGCCGCCGCAGCAACCTCCGTCATGTCCACTCCTCTCGTCGGTACGGACCAGTACGACGAGCCTGCCACGGCACGGCCCGTACCGCCCGCGTGCCCGTCTAGGATCCAGGGCGGTACCGTACCCGTCCCTCGAACATGGGCAGGCAGATGAACTCTTCGTGGCGCGATCTGCCGCAACCGGCCCGCGGCATCGCGGAGGCGACGGTGGCGGCCGTCGCCGCGGCGCGCGACGGGCAACCGGACACCTACCGGCAGGCGACAGCACAGTTGGCCGGGTTCAGTCCCGAGCAGGTCGGGATCGTGATGGGTGGCGCGGTCCGGTTGCTGCTGGAGGACCTGCATCCGGACGGACTGACCGGTGACGACCTGCGCGCGGTACTCACCCGCTGTGTCACCTCGGCGGCAGCCTGGTACCCCGACCTGGACGCGAACATCCTGGGCATACTGATCGCCGGTGCGCTCGGCGTACACGAGTCCGACGGGCAGCGGCTGGAACTGGCCGGCGCGGATGTCGCCGCGCAGGCGCCGCTGCTGATCGCCGATCTGGTCACGGCCGCCGAACATCCGCTCGAGGTGTACCTGCGGGCGGCGCTCGCCGAGATCGCCCGTACCGAACTGATGGACCAGCCCTGATCGTGGTCGCCGGAACGACTCCCACCCCCGGTCCGAACGGCCGATGCGCCGACCCCGGACGGTTCTCCGACCTTTGCCTACGTTCCCCCAGCATTCCGACAGAACGACCCGCGGCCGGATCCTCGATCGTGGCAGTGCCAACGAAACCGCCGAGCCCACGGAACCCCGGTGCTACGTTGCGGCAGAAGCCAAGACAACAGGGGGGTACGTCATGAGCTTCGTACAGATCATCGAGTACGAGACCGACAAGCCGGACGAGGTCATGAAACTCGGCGACAGCCAGATGCGCGAGAACGCCGGCCATCAGCCGTTCACCCGGCTGACCATGACCCAGGACCGGGACATGCCGAACCACTACGAGACCATCGTGGAGTTCGACTCGTACGAGGCCGCGATGGCCAACAGCCGGGATCCGAGCACGAACGAGTTCGCCAAGAAGATGGCAGCGTTGTGCACCAAGCCACCGCGCTACCACAACCTGGACGTCAAGACGAGCATGCCGCAGTAGGCGACGGTCCGCCGGGTCGGGTGGTCATCCCCCGGCCCGGCGGTGTCGCGCTGTCACGCGGGTCGCGCGATCACCACGGCCTCGTCACCGCGCAGCGTCGTACCGTCGTCGATGCGCTGACCGACCCGGTCGGGATGCGTACCGGCGAGCACCGTACCGGCCACGCCGTCGGGCAGTGACTGCGGCCGGGATCCGAGGTTCAGCACCACATGTAGCGCACGACCGCGGTGCGTGCGCCGGTAGGCCAGTACGTCACCGCCGGCACGGACGCCCTCGACCGTACCGACCGCCAGCGCAGATTCCTTACGCCGCAACGTGATCAACTGTCGGTACAGCGACAGCAGCGAATCCCCGTCGGCGCTCTGGGTGGCCACGTTGCAGCGCGCGACGTCCGCGCCGACCGGCAGCCACGGTGTCGCCGTCGCCGGACAGAATCCACCGTGCGGTTCGTCCGACCACTGCATCGGGCTGCGTTCCGGGTCGCGACCGACCCCGATGCCGGGCACCCGGTGGGCGTACGGATCCTGGGCCAGTTCATCGGGCACCGGCACATCGGTCATGCCGATCTCGTCGCCGTAGTACAGGATCGGCGTGCCGCGCAGGGTCAGGAGCAGCACCGCGGCGACCCGGGCCTGCGCCGTACCGACCCGGCTGGCGATCCGCGGCCGGTCATGGTTGCCCAGTACCCAGTTCGGCCACGCACCGTCGGGCAGCGCCGCCTCGTAGGAGGTGATCAGGTCCGCGATGTCGCCCGCCCGGTACGGCACCGAGATCAGATGCATGTTCGACGGCAGGTGCAGCCCGTCGCCGGAATCGCCGTAGTAGTGCGCCAACCGCTCCACCGGCAGGTACATCTCGCCCAGCAGCACGCCCTCGGCACCGAGGTAGCTGTCCAGGATCCGACGCATCCCGGCCACCATGTCGAGGGTCTCCGGCCGGTCGGTGGTGTACACCGGCAGCAGTTCCTCGTACGGCGGCTCCCCTGCACGGAACCCAGGGTTCGGCGGGTTGTCGCGTCGCTGTTCGTCCTTGACCAGTTGGCGGCACGCGTCGACCCGGAACCCGTCCACGCCACGGTCCAGCCAGAACCGCAGCACGTCGTGCTGCGCCTGCCGTACCGCTCCGTTACGCCAGTTGAGATCCGGCTGCTCGGGCAGGTAGGCGTGGTAGTAGTACTGGCCGCTGACCTCGTCCAGGGTCCAGGCCGGCCCGCCGAACACCGAACGCCAGTTGTTCGGCGGGCCACCGTCGGGCGCCGGGTCGGCCCACAGGTACCAGTCCCGGTGCGGGCTGTCCCGCCCGGCGCGGGCCCGGGTGAACCAGGGATGCTGGTCGGAGGTGTGGTTGGGGACGAAGTCGATCAGCACCCGGATCCCGCGCCGGTGCGCCTGTGCGACCAGCTCGTCCACATCGGCCAGGGTGCCGAACAGCGGGTCGACCGCGGTGTGGTCGCTGATGTCGTACCCGAAGTCGACCATCGGGGAGCGGTAGAACGGCGAGATCCAGACCGCGTCGACGCCCAGTGCGGCCAGGTGGTCGAGCCGGCCGGTGATGCCTGCCAGGTCACCGACCCCGTCACCGTTGTGGTCCGCGTACGAGCGGGGGTAGATGTGGTACACGACACCTGACTGCCACCATCGGTCATCGTCCATGGGGCCGAACCTAGCCGACCTGTCGGGCCCCGCCCACCGTCCGGCCGGCGCGGGCACCCCGGCTCCGTCGGATGCTCGCGGCCGACGGCACGCCGTACCGGCGTTGCAGCCAGAGCTCCGCGATCAGCAGGTTGACCAGCAGCGCGATCCACACGCTGGCGCTCATCACGTCGTGTGTGGCGGCGAGCTTGTCACCCTGGTAGGACGCGAGGTGCAGCTGCGGCAGGACGATCAGCATCCCGACGACCTGCCAGATACGCGAGGCCAGGGATGCGAGCAGTACCGCGAAGTTGCGGACCATCCAACGCCGGTGGTCGGCGTACCGGTGCTGGCGCACGGCCCGGTACCCGGCGATCCCGGTCACCGCCCACAGCGCGTCCACCGCCAGCAGCGCGGTCATGTTCGAGAAGCCGAATCCGCTGTACAGCGCCACGGGCACGGCCAGCACCATCGACGGGAACACGCCGCCGAAGAAGTAGACCCGACCGGTCCACCGGTGCAGCACCGGGTACCGGCGGCGCAGCCACGGCCAGAACTGGGCGAAGCCGGTGACGGTGGCGATCCCGGCGGTGTAGATGTGCCCGATCAGCAGCCAGTAGTGCAGCTGGTCGCCGTGCATCGGTACCCGGCTGGTCCGGATGAGCGGCGGAAGGTAGGCGGACAGCAGGTACGCGGTGCCCAGCAGCCACACCGCCGCGAACGGGACGAGCCACCAGGCCCGGCCCCGTCCACGGCGCGCACCACCGGCGCCCGGGCCGCGGCCACCAGGCCCCACGCCGTCCGGTCCGCCGGACCCCGGCACCCGTACGGTCGGCCGTTCCAGTGTCGTCTCGCTCATGTCGTCGCTCCTCGGATCTTGGTACTCCGAATCTCCCAGCGACGGCACCGCAACGCCCTGGCACCAGCATCCGGATCTGTTCTCGGGCTGTCCCCAGTACGCGCCTGCGGGTCACCCCCGGACCTGCCGGACGCGCCGGGATGCGCCGGGATGCGTGGACGACGCAGAGCGCGCCGGGTGCCACGTTGGCGACCGCATGGCACCGGTCCCGAACGAGGTCGTAGCGTCTAGGCATGAGCGTGAGCTATCTGGCGGAGGCCGCGGCGGGGGGCGGGCTGGCGGGCACCGTCGCCGACTGGGCGACCAAGGTGATGGACGTCCTGGGCAGCCCGGGTGCCGGTCTTGCCAATGCGCTGGACAGCATCATCCCGGTGCTGCCCAGCGAGGTGATCCTGCCGCTGGCCGGGTTCGCGGCCAACCGCGGCACGATCAACCTGTACGCGGCGCTGGTGTGGACCACGATCGGCTCGATCGTGGGCTCCGTGGTGATGTACTACATCGGCGCGGCGTTCGGCCGGGACCGGATGATGGCGCTGGTCGCGAAGATACCGCTGGTCAAGGTGTCGGAGGTGGAGCGCACCGAGGCCTGGTTCCGCCGGCACGGTACGAAGACGGTGTTCTTCGGCCGGATGGTGCCCGTGTTCCGCAGCCTGATCTCCATCCCGGCCGGCCTGGAACGTATGCCGTTACCCCGGTTCATCCTGTACACGGCGCTGGGCAGCGCGATCTGGAACACCATCTTCGTGATGGCCGGGTACCTGCTGGGTGCCAACTGGCCGAAGGTGGAGCAGTACGGCGGGATCTTCTCCAAGATCATCATCGGTCTGATCGTGCTGGCGGTGATCTATTTCGTGGTCTCCCGGCTGATCCGACGCCGCCGGGAACGCGGCACCGCCGAGGAGGCCGCCGGTGCACTACCGGACGGCGACCCGGTCGCCGGCTGGGGCGACCGGCTGCCCGGGGAGGACAACGCCGGCTGGCCGCCGCGCGAGGATCACGGCGCCGCGCCGCGACCCGAACCGCCGCACGAAGCACCCCCGGCGCCACTCGGACCGCCTCAGCCCCCACCCGGACCACCCGCGTCACCGCGGGAATCTCCCCGGCAGACACCCGAACGACCGCGCGGCACCGTGTACGGCACGCCCCGCCCGCAGGAACCGCCGCCACCACCCCCGGCGCGGCCGGAGCCGACCGAGCCACCGCCGGAAAAACCACCGCGGTTCTCGTACTGGAACTCCTGACCGGCCGCCGTCGATCACCGACGAGGGACGCTCAGCGGGTCGGTACGGTGGCTTCCCTTAGCTCCGCGTCGAGGTCACCGCTCTGGCCCGCACGTACCGCACGGGCACCGAAACGCACCACGTACGTGAGGAACCCGGCGAACGCCACCAGGCCGATGAGGATCCGGGCCACCGTCGGTAGCCCGGACGGGGTGACGAAAGCCTCGATCAGGCCACTGACCGCCAGGACCGGCACCAGACCCAGCGCTATCGCGGCCCCGGACCGGGCCGACCGGGCCAGCGCCTGTCCCCGGGTCAGGTCCGGCCCCGGAGCGATCCAGGACCAGCCGATCCGCAGTCCGGCGCCGGCGGCCACGAACACGGCCGTCAGCTCCAGCATGCCGTGCGGCATGACCAGGCCGAAGAACTGCTCGCCACGGCCGGCTCCGATCATCGCGCCGCCGTCGACCCCGAGGCTGAGAGCATTCTGCGCCAGCGCGATCAGTACCGGGAACAGCAGGATCCCCGACGCCAGGCAGAGCCCGGCGACCAGCGCGTTGTTCGTCCAGACCTTGAAGGCGAAGTCCTCGGCGGGCGCCTGGGAGTAGTAGGTGACGAAGTCACGGTCCACCAGCTGGCGTACCGCGTCGTCGCCGACCAGGTGGCTGAGCGCCTCCGGATGGTCGGTGAAGTAGATCATCAACCCGGCCGACACGACGGTGAAGACGCCGGCCACCGCGCACCACCAGGGCCAGCATCGGTACACCGCGCCCGGGAAGGTGGTGGTGAAGAACCGGCCCAGATCACGCAGCCGGGACGGTCGACCCCCGGTGATGGTCGCCCTGGACCGCAGTACCAGCCGGGACAACCGCGCCACCAGTGCGGGATCGGGTGAGCGGCTACGCACCAGCGACAGATGGGTCGCGGTCCGCTGGTAGAGCAGCACCAGCTCGTCGGCCTCGGCCGCGGACGGGCGGTACCGGGAGGCCAACTCGTCCAGCCTGCGCCACTCCGCCTGATGCTCGGTGACGAACGCGTCCAGGTCCACCCGGCAGCCACCTCCTCGCGCCGAGGATAGAGCGTTGGTGCTTGCCGAACGGATACGGGAGGATGGTCCGGTGGACAGTGCACCAGCGACCGACGGCCGGCTCGTCAACGGCGAGGGAGTCGAGGTCGAGGTCCGGTTGGCCGGACTGGGTTCCCGGGTACCGGCGTTCCTGATCGACACGCTCCTGCAGGTCGTGCTCGGCCTCGTACTGCTGCTGGCCGGCCTGGCCGTACTGATCAACCTCGCGCTGCGCGGAAGCCCGCACACCGCCCTGGCCAGCGGGCTGGGCGTGATCGGTCTGGTCGTGGTGTTCGTCGGCTACCCGGTGACGGTGGAGACGCTCAGCGGTGGCCGCTCGGTCGGCAAACTGGTGATGGGGCTGCGGGTGGTACGCGAGGACGGCGGGCCGATCCGTTTCCGGCACGCGCTGACCCGCTCGCTGGTCGGTCTCGCGGTCGAGTGGCCGGGGCTGCTGATCCCGCCGCTGAGCTGGCTGGTCTGTCTGGGCGCGATGCTCGGCCAGTCGTCCGGGCGGCGGCTGGGTGATCTGGCCGCCGGCACCGTGGTGATGCACGAACGTACCCCGGCCTCGTGGGGCTGGGTACCGAGGATGCCGCTGGCGCTGGCACCCTGGGCGGCCACCCTGGATCTCGCCGGGCTGGACGACGATCTGGCCCTGGCCGTACGGCACTACCTGGCCCGCAACCGGCAGATCCGGGAACCGGCCCGTACCCGGTTGGGATTCCTGCTGGCCAGCGAGGTGGCCCGGCAGACGACACCGCCCGCGCCGCCGGACACCCCGGGTTGGGCGTATCTGGCTGCGGTCCTGGCCGAACGGCACCGTCGTTCCGCGGTCCGGCTGTCGGCACGCCGTACGGTGGTGGACCGGATCTGGTCGGGATTGGCGGGCATTGCCAGGCCGGCGCCGGTGACGCCGGCGCTACGGTCGGCCTACCCGCCGAGCGGTACGCGGTAGCAGCGGCCGGGCGGGTGTGACGCGCGGGACGGCCGTACGCCCGGAAGACCCCCCGCCTCCGGCGACCTGCCGCCCCGCGCTCCCCCCGGTTGGGCTCCCCCCGTACTGCCTCTGGCCCAGCCACAGAACGGAATATAACGTTCTGTAGCTATAGAGTTACTGACAATGACATCACTGTCAAGTGGAATCGCGATTCCGGCCGGCTGTGTTGTCTGTCCGGCAAAGGATGCTGCGCTCACCCACCGGGTGATGACATCCCCGGCACACCCACCGACCGGGCGGTGACCTGCCCGGCACGTCAACGCCCCGCGTGTACCCCTCTCCCGCGCAGGAATACCCTGTCGTTCCGTGAGCGAAGACGCGCAACAACGGTCCGTACGCGGAACCGCGCGCCCCGCCGGACAACCCCGCGGCACCGGACCCGCCAGCCCCGTCCTTGAGGTACATGGCCTGGTCAAACGGTTCGGCAGCGTCCTCGCGGTCAACTCCCTCGACCTCACCCAGCAGGCCGGCACCGTCCTTGCCGTACTCGGCCCCAACGGCGCCGGCAAGACCACGACGGTGGAGATCTGCGAAGGTTTCCAACGCACCGACGCCGGCACCGTACGGGTCCTCGGGCTCGATCCGGCCGCCCGCTCCGGCCAACTGCGCACCCGCATCGGCGTCATGCCGCAGGGCGGCGGCGCCTATCCGGGAGTACGGGCCGGCGAAATGCTCCGACTCGTCGCCAGTTGCGCTGCGCATCCGTTGGACCCCGACTGGTTACTCGACGTACTCGGACTGCGGGACGCGCTGCGCACCCCGTACCGGCGGCTGTCCGGTGGGCAGCAGCAGCGGCTCTCCCTCGCCTGCGCCGTGGTCGGCCGGCCCGAACTGGTCTTCCTGGACGAACCGACCGCCGGACTCGACCCGCAGGCCCGCAGGCTGGTCTGGGAGCTCGTTGCCGCGCTGCGTACCGACGGCGTGAGCGTGCTGCTCACCACGCACCTGATGGACGAGGCCGAATCGCTCGCCGACCAGGTCGTCATCCTCGACCACGGCACCGTGGTGGCCAGCGGCACCCCGGCCGAACTGACCGCCGCCGCAGATCAGGAACGCCAGCTCGGCTTCCGGGCACCCGCCGGCCTCCCACTCGACGACCTGCTGGTCCGGTTGCCCGACGACTGCCGGGCCGAGGAACCCGCACCCGGCCGGTACCTGGTACGGGGCACCATCGGGCCCGCGGAGGTCTCGGCGGTGACCACATGGTGCGCGGAACGCGACATACTCGCCGACGACCTGAAGGTGCTGCACCGAACCCTCGAGGACGTGTTCCTCGACCTGACCGGGCGGGAACTGCGATGAGCACCACGAGCGCACCGGGCCGCTTCGAACCCGGCACCTTCACCCCCGCGCCCGGTCGCGGCCGGCTCGCCCGGATGCTGTGGGCGCAGACCTCCACCGAGACGACGTTGGCCCTGCGCAACGGCGAACAGCTGCTGCTGACCCTGATCATCCCGCTGGCCCTGCTGATCGGACTCACCGAACTGCCGATCATCCACCTGGCCAGCCCCCGGATCAACTGGGTCACCCCACGCATCATCGCCCTCGCCGTGATGTCCACCGCGTTCACCAGCCAGGCGATCTCGCTCGGCTTCGACCGCCGGTACGGGGTGCTGAAACGGCTCGCCGCGACCGCCCTGCCGCGCTGGCTGCTGGTCGCCGGCCGGGTGCTGTCCGCCTGCTGCGTGGTACTCATCCAGCTCGTCGTACTGAGCGTCGTCGCGGTGCTGCTCGGCTGGTCACCGACCCTCGCCGGGATCGGCTGGGCCGTACTGCTCATCGCGCTCGGCGCGCTGGCCTTCGGCGCACTGGGCGTACTGCTCGGCGGTTCGTTGCGCGCCGAGATCGTCCTGGCCGTCGCCAACGCCGTGTGGTTCGTCCTGCTGCTCGCCGGCGGGATCGCGGTACCGCCCGGCTCGCTACCGACCGGGCTCGCCGACCTGGTCGGGGTACTGCCCTCCGGCGCACTCGCCGGCGGGCTCACCGACGTACTGGCCGCCGGGACCGGGCCCGGCTGGCAGCCGTACGCGGTACTGGCCGGCTGGGCGCTGCTGCCCGGGCTGCTCGCCACCCGGACCACCCGGCTCACCTGAGCCCGCCCCGCCCCTCCGGGCGGGACCGGCTCACTGGGCGGTACCGGCCTGGAAGACCTCGCCGAAACCGGTCAACCGCACGTCCGGGTGCTCCGCCGGCACGAACGCCGCCTGCCCCGGCGGCAACGTCATCGGACCGGAACCGTCGTCCGCGATCACCCGGCCGGACAGACAGAACAGCACCCGGGGACCCGTTGCCGACAGCACCAGACGCGAGTAGGGCCCACCCACCCGGGCCCGGGTCAGGGTGAACTCCGCAACCCCCGGCAGCGCCGGCCACGCGTCCACACCCGGCAACTGCGGTACCGGATCGCTCACCGGCGGTGGCCCCGACTCGAAGCGCAGCACCCGCAGCAGTTCCGGTACGTCGACATGCTTCGGGGTCAGACCACCGCGCAGAACGTTGTCCGACGCCGCCATGATCTCCATACCGACACCGCGCAGGTAGGCGTGCAGGTACCCGGCCGGAGCGTACAGTGCCTGGCCCGGACGCAACCGCACATGGTTGAGCAGCAACGCGACCAGCGCCCCGATGTCGCCCGGGAAGCTGTCCACCAGCTCCAGCAGCAGCCGGTAGGACCCGTCCGTGGCCGTACCGACCAGTTCCGCGGCGGCGACCGTCGCCGCGTCCACCGCGGCCGACCGCACCTGCGCCGGCCAACCCATCATCAGGCCGACCGCGTCGCGTAGCCCGTCCGGCCCGCGCAGCGCCGCGACCACCTCGCCCAGCGCCGGTACGGCCAGCGACGCCAGCACCTCCGCCGACTCCGCCGGATCCCGGAAACCGCACAGCCCCTCGAAATCGGTCAGCGCGCAGATCATCTCGGGCTTGTGGTACGGGTCGGCGTAGTTGCGGTGCGGTGCATCGAGCGGCACCCCGGCCGCCTCCTCCGCCGCGAACCCTGCCTCGGCCTGCGTACTGTCCGGATGCGCCTGCAACGACAGCGGCCGATCGGCGGCCAGCACCTTCAACAGGAACGGCAACCGACCGAACCGGGCCGCCGGACCCAACATGCCCCGCGGGTCCGCCGCCACCACATCGGCCAGGCTCACCTGCGCGTCGTCCCGCCACACCGTGGACGGCGCCGCCGGGTGCGCGCCGAGCCACAGCTCCGCCTCCGGCGCCGACGACGGCACCTGCCGGCCCTGGATCGCCGCGATCGCGGTACGCGAACCCCACGCGTACTGCTGGACGCGGCCCCGCAACAGTTCCATGCTCAGTCCTCCAGCCGTGGCGCCTCCGCCGCACCCGACGACGGTGCCTGCGCCGCCACGTACAGATCGGGCTCCAGAAAGATCACCCGGGCGATCGGTACGGCCGCCCGGATCCGTGCCTCCGCCGCGTCGATGCCGCGGGCCACCTCGGCCGCCGTGTCGTCGTGGTGCACCGCGATCTTCGCCGCGACCAGCAGCTCCTCCGGCCCCAGATGCAGGGTCCGCATGTGGATCACCCGTTCCACCTCGGGACCATCCACAATGGCCTTCTCGATCGCATGGATGTTCGCGGGACTGGCCGACTCACCCACCAGCATGCTCTTCGTCTCGACCGCCAGGACGACCGCCACGCACACCAGCAGCGCACCGATACCCAACGTACCGATCCCGTCGAACACGCCGTTGCCGGTGACCAGCGTCAGTCCGACGCCGAACAGGGCCAGCAGCAGACCCACCAGCGCCGCCGAATCCTCCAGCAGCACCACCGGCAGCTCCGGATCCTTCGCCCGGCGGATGTACTCGGCCACCGACACACCCGCCCGCGCCGACCTCGACTCCTGCCACGCGGTACGGAACGAGTTGCCCTCCAGCACGATGCTGATCACCAGCACCACGATCGGCACCCACCGCCAGGAATGGATCGCCTCCGGATGCACGATCTTGTGGTAGCCCTCGTACAACGCGAACAGGCCACCCACCGAGAACAGCACCACCGCGACGATGAAGCCGTAGATGTAGCGCTCCCGGCCGTAGCCGAACGGATGCTGCTTGTCGGCGTCGCGCTCCGACTTACGGCCACCGACCAGCAGCAGCACCTGGTTACCCGAGTCGGCCACCGAGTGGATGCCCTCCGCCAGCATCGACGACGACTGGGTCAGCGCGAAAGCCAGGAACTTGACCGCCGCGATACCCAGATTCGCGCCGAGCGCCGCGAAGATCGCCTTCTTACCGGAGGACTGTGACATGGCCTCTCTCGCTTGCGCTCGCGCGGCAGGCGCTGGCTCCGCCGGCGCGTGACGGTCCAGGTGTGGTTGTCCCGCGCCACGCGCGGGACCGTGGACGGAGGGGTGTGGGCGTCACGGGGTCAGCAGTTCCTTCATCTCGGAGACGGCTGGGACGGCCATCGGATCGAAGCCGTGGGCCAGTGCCAGGTAGACCGAGGCGAAGTCGGGGACCGCGGTCAGCGAGGCGAGGCGTTCCAGCGGGGAGGCACCCTCGGCGGTCAGTACGGTGCAGCGGACGCCGCGGCGCGCCGCGAGTTCCTCGACCGCCTCGGCCCGGCGGCTCTCCACCGCGGGAGACTCGTCTCCGGTGCGTTCCTCGGCGGCGCCACCGGACTCGAAGCCGTCGTCGCGCAGGATGACCAGCCGCAGCCGGGTGCCGGCAACCTCGTCCGGCTCGTCGGCGAAGATGTCGCGCTGCGCCTCGGCCAGCGCACCGAACACGCCGTCCAGCAGACCGACCGTGCCCCGTCCGGCCTCCAGCAGCGAACCCGACACCGACGGGTAGCGCGCATTGGCCGCGAGCATGTCGGTGAACCGGCCCGCCGCCACCGACGCGAGCGGGCTGCTGCCCCACACCACCGGCATGGTGCCGGCCAGATCCAGTGCCAGCGACTTCGCCGGGTTGACGAACGCTTCGGCCGCGACCCGGCACCGTTCCGCGTCCGCGTCCAGCCGGGTCGCCGCCTCCGCCAGATCGGCCTCGGCCAGCCGGACCAGGCCCAGCGCCCGACCGGCCAGCAGCACCGGTACGGTCAGCGCCCACAGGCTGGCGCGGGCCGGTGCCCGACGCGGTACCGGAATGAACGGTGCGCGGGCCCGTTCGGCGACCGACTGCAGCTCCGAGTCGGGGGCGCCGATCGCCACCAGGCGGGCACCCCGCCTGGCCGCGGCCTCCGCCGCGGCCAGCGCCTCCGGACTACGCCCGGACGCCGACACGGCCAGTACGATGTCCGCCGCACCCACCCAGCCGGGGATGCCGGCACTGCGGTGCGCCATCACCGGCACCGGGCAGCGCGGCCCGGACGCCGTGGCCAGGATGTCGCCGGTGAGCGCGGCGGTACCGACCCCGGCCACCACCACGGCGCGCGGCCGTCCCTCGTCATGCAGCGAACTCAGATCGGCCTCGGCGGTCAACGCCATGGCCTCGCGGATCTGCGGGCCCCCGGCCGCGGTCGCCCGCAGCATGAATCCCGGGTCGGCGGCGTCGAGCTTGGCCGGATGGTCCAGCACGCTCTCGTCGACCGACCGGTGGCCCGAGACACCGCCGGCACCCGATGCAGACATCCCGCTCACCCGGCGTCGTTCGATCTGGGTGCCTGCCGCGCCTCGTCGAGCAGCAGCACCGGGATGCCGTCCACCACGTCGAAGATCCGGTGGCATTCGGTACAGGTCAGGGTCTGCGCGCCGGTGTCGTAGGTCAGCGGCGCGTGGTGCTCGTCGGGACAGGCCAGTATCGACAGCAGTTCGTCGGCCAGTACCGGGGAGGTCTGGTCGGACATGACGGTCACCCTCTTCGGATCGACGGGTACGGGTGTCGGTCACCGGTGGCGGTCCGGTATCCCGGGCGCAGCGGATCAGGCACGTATGACCGCCAGTACGGCGTCGCGCAGTTCGGTCATCCGTTCGGTGCTCGGCGCCTCCACGTTCAGCCGCAGCAGCGGCTCGGTGTTGGAGGCCCGCAGGTTGAACCAGGATCCGTCGTCGAACTGCACGCTCAGGCCGTCCAGTTCGTCGATGTCCGCGTCGGCGAAGGTCTCCCGTACGGCGGCCAGCCGGCCGGCCTGGTCCTGCACCGTGGAGTTGACCTCACCGGACGCCACGTACCGGGTGAACTCGGCGACCAGGTCCGACAGCGTGCCCGACTGACCGCCGAGCGCGGCCAGCACGTGCATCGCGGCCAGCATCCCGGTGTCGGCGAACCAGAAGTCCCGGAAGTAGTAGTGCGCGGAGTGCTCCCCGCCGAACACCGCGTCGGTGCGGGCCATCTCGGCCTTGATGAACGAGTGTCCGACCCGGGTACGGACCGGCTCGCCGCCGTGTTCCCGGACGATCTCGGGCACCGCGTGCGACACGATGCAGTTGTGGATGATCACCGACGGGCCGTCCCCGCCGGCGTTGCGGGCCAGTTCGCGGGTGGCCACCAGGGCGGTGATCGCGGACGGTGAGACCGGCTCGCCCCGCTCGTCGACCACGAAACAGCGGTCCGCGTCGCCGTCGAAGGCCAGCCCCAGGTCGGCGCCGACCTCGCGCACCTTGGCCTGCAGGTCCACGATGTTCGCCGGCTCCAGCGGGTTGGCCTCGTGGTTCGGGAACGACCCGTCCAGCTCGAAGTAGAGCGGCACGATCGTCAGCGGCAGCGCCTCGAACTTGCCGTCGCCCAGTACGGCCGGCACGCTGTAGCCGCCCATCCCGTTGCCGGCGTCCACCACGACCTTCAACGGGCGGATACCCGACAGGTCGACCAGGGTGCGCAGATGCGCCGCGTACTCGGCGAGCAGGTCGCGTTCGGTGACGGCGCCGACCCGGTCCACCGGTTCCGGCGGGGTGGCCAGGAACGTCTGCGCCAGGTCCCGGATGTCCGCCAGCCCGGTCTCCTGGCCGATCGGCCGGGCACCCGACCGACACATCTTGATGCCGTTGTATTGCGCCGGGTTATGACTGGCGGTGAACATGGCGCCGGGCAGATTCAGCGAGCCGGACGCGTAGTACAGCATGTCGGTCGGGCCCAGTCCGGCGTTGACCACGTCGGCGCCCTGGCTGGTCGCGCCGTCGGCGAAGGCGGCCACCAGGCCAGGGGACGAACCGCGCATGTCGTGCGCCACGACGACCTGCTGCGCCCCGGTCACCCGGACGAACGCCGCGCCGACCGCGCGGGCCACCTGTTCGTTGAGTTGATCGGGCACGACGCCCCGCACGTCGTACGCCTTGACGATCTCAGCCAGATCCACCACGCCGGTCACTCCCGTCGGTCCTGCGGACACTTCCCGCAGCGTACCGACCGGGTACCGGTCCACGGGTCGCGACTCCCGCCGCTGACCGAGCGTCGATCAGGCCGCCGAGACCGGGATACGGCGGTAGTCGTCCAGGTCCACCAGCTGGATCCCGCCGGAGCGTCGGGCCGAGCTCAGCAGCGCCCTTCCGGCCGGGTCGTCCATGTCCGGCTCGTGCGCGGACAGGTACTCGGACAGGAAACGGTGCACCGGCTCGCCCTGCAACCGCTCCGCGCCGGCCCGGAACTCCGCATCGGCGTGCAGCACGATCAGTAGCATCCCGTACGCCCGGTCGGTCTCCGGTGACAGCATCGGCTGGAAGTGCGGTACGTCCAGCGCGCGGGCGCCGTGCCGCTGGTAGAACCGCAGCCGCGCGACCGGGTCGCCGTGCTGGGCGGACGCCCGGTGCCGGTCGGGCCGTTCCACCTCGGCGAGCAGGACACACGGCCGGTACCGCCGCTGCCACGAGCTGATCGCCGCGGACAGCAACCGGCCGCCGATGCCCTGGCTGCGTTCGCCGGGCAAGGTGGCCAGGTAGTCGAGGGTGACCACCCGCGCGGACGAGGACCACTCCCCGACGGCGACCCCGTGCGGTGCGCCGAACGTGTCGACCGCCGCGATCATCGTGACCGTGCCGGCGGTCACCCCGGCCCGCAGCGTGGCCAGCGGCGCCAGCTCGTCCGGCGGGAACGACGGGCGCAGGATGTCGGTGTAGATACGGTCCACCATCGGGCCGCCGTGGGGCACGGCCTCGATGCTGATCCCGTCGTCCACCCCCGCCATCTCCGTCACAGGTCCAGCCTGCCATACCACGCCCATGGTCCGAAACGTCCAGGTGAAGGCCGTCCGCCGGTCGACGGACGCGCAGCGGCTGTGACGGTCGGTCAGCTCGGCGGCGGGATGACCCGCAGGTGGCCACGGCGACCGATCTCGCGGGCGTCACCGAAGAGCTGGTCCTCGGAGCGGGCGGGGCGACCCGCCTCCCGGACCGCGTCGGCCAGCGCCACCAGATCGTCCGTACTGGGCTCCGGAGCGACGAATGCGCCCTCGTGCCGGACCAGCTCCCAGCCACGCGGCGTGGTCAGTCGGGTGGCGTGCTGTTCACACAGGTCGTACGAGTGCGGTTCGGCGAAGGCGGCCAACGGGCCGACCACCGCCGTGGAGTCGGCATAGACGTAGGTCAGCGTGGCGACAGCTGCCTCGGGGCAGCCGGTCCGGGTACACCGCCGAGATGACCTCACGACCGATCACGGTATCGCCCGACGGCAGTGCGTTCGTCCGATTGGCTGACGACACGCCGGACCAAGCTCCACTGTCCGGCTCTGTACCCGCTCCGGCAACCGTGGTGTCCGTGACCCGACAGGTCCACCTCGACTCCGCTACGACGACCGGCGGAGGGCTAACCTGTGCGTGTGAGCAGCACATCCCGCCCGACCAACCGCCCAGCGGGCCCGCACCGCGACCGGCGCGGTCGAGGCCTGCGTGGCCGGCTGGTGCCGGCCACCCTGCCGCTGTCCCGGACCCGGGCGCAGCTGTTCGACGAGATGGTGCTGGACGCGGTGGAGCTGCTGGAACAGCGCTTCGCGGACGAACTGACCGGAGTGCAGTTCGCGGTCGAGGACGTGCCACCGGCCCTCAATGTGTACGACGCCGACGTACTGGAGGACGGGGAGGTCCCGATCGCCCGGCTGCTGCCCGGACATCCGGGCACGGACGGTATGCCGCCGCGCATCGTGCTCTACCGGCGCCCGTTGGAGCTCCGGGCGGTGGACCGGGACGATCTGGCCGACCTGGTCAAGGACGTCATCGTCGAGCAGGTGGCCAATCTGCTCGGGCTGGATCCGGAAGAGGTCGACCCGGAGGACTAGCCCCGGCCGGCACGACCGGGCCACCGGTACGCCCCGGACAGCACGATGCCCGGCGCGGTCCCCCAACCGCACCGGGCATCAGCGTCTGGATACCGGGCGGTATTCAGACCGCCCGACGCTTCAACTTGCGACGTTCCCGTTCGGACAGTCCGCCCCAGATGCCGAACCGTTCGTCCTTTCCGAGCGCGTACTCCAGGCACTCCGCCCGCACCTCGCAGCGCGAGCAGATGCGCTTGGCCTCGCGGGTCGACCCCCCCTTTTCCGGGAAGAACGCCTCCGGATCGGTCTGTGCGCACAGGGCGCGTTCCTGCCATTCCGGCGCATCCTCCATCAGGTCGGCCACCGTCTCACGGCCGTCCATCAACGTGCCTCCTTGCTCCGGCACCGGTGGTTGTCCCCGGTGCTCACCCCCCACGCGGAAGGCCCCGTTCAGTTGTCGTCCGACCCGCCGCCATCGAGCCGGTAGCGACGCGCCATCAATGTCCCCAGTGAAATTACACGCGTGTAATACGTGCGCCGTCAAGCCGAACCTGATAAATAGGCCCGTTCGACTGAGCGGTTCCGGAGCCGGGTGGACCGGGCCGGCGAACCGGGCGACGCCCGGCCATGGACGGCTGCCAGGCTACCGGGTGGCGGTCCACTGTGGACGCAATTTCGTCGGGTACCGGCGACTCCGGGACCCGTCCGGTGACCGTAGAAGGGCATGGCCCGACCGGATCACCGGCCGGGCCATGCCCTTCTACGCTGACGACCCGGCGCTACTGCCCGCCCTGCTGCTGGCGACGCTGATCGATCTGCTGACGCATCTCCGGGGTGATCAACTGGGTGCGCTGACCCTCGTCCGCACCCTCGGTCTTGACCGGCTGCTGGTCGGACTGCCAACCGGAACTGCCCGGCGCGGTCGGCCATGCACTGGTCGCCGGCCCGCCCTGCGCGGGCTGCGGCTGGCCGCCCTGCTGCTGACCGGTGCCCGGCCAGGCGTTGCCACCGGCCGCCGGCCAGCCCTGCGCAGCACCCGAGGTCGGTGCCGCGCCCGAGGTCGGCGCCGAATCCTGCGGACCGGGCACGCCGGACGTCGGTGACGCGGACGGCACGGAGGACGCCGGCGTGGTGCCGCCGCCATAGGCGTACGCGCCGCCCTGCCCGTAGCCGCCCTGCTGCTGCGGCTGGCCGTAGCTGCCCTGCTGGCCGTAGCCGGCCTGCTGCTGCGCGCCGTACCCCGGCTGCTGGCCGTACGCCTGCTGGACCTGGGTCTGTTGCTGTGCAGCGGCCTGCTGGCCCTGTGCCTGCGCCCCGGCCTGGGGCTGCTGACCGTACGCCTGCTGACCGTAGGCCTGCTGCGGCTGCGGCTGCGGCTGCTGCGGTTGGCCGTACGCCTGGGCGCCGGCCTGCTGCTGGCCGTAGCCCTGCTGCGCGTACGCCTGCTGGGCAGCGAGCTGGTTGTATCCCGCCTGCTGGCCGTATCCGGCCGGCTTGGCTCCGGCAGGGCTGAGCGCCTGCATGGTGACCAGTACGAACAGTCCGGCCACCGCGGCCAGTGCGAGAATGCCCAGGCGCCCGAACAATGTCGCGATCGGGTCGACCACCGAACCGCCGGACTGGTTGACCAGGTCGAGGTCCCACATCAGGCCACCGATCATGGACACCAGACCGAGCACCACGATGAGGGCGTACTCGATCAGCGCGATCAGTGCGAACAGCTTGGCCTGTGCCAGCACCGGTCGGATGTGACTGGCCAGCAGGACGGCCAGTACCGGCGGCAGGATCGTCGCCCAACCCACGAACGAGCTGAAGTCGTACGACGCCTTCTGGGTGAACTTCTCGTCACCGGACGGGATCAACTGCGCCGCCGAAGCCAGCAACAGCAGGACCACCGCCGCGAGCATGACGAGGCCGGCGATCAGCCGGAGGGGCTTGGTACGTTGACTGGCCGTCGGTTCCTTCTCGTCGGCCGCCGTCTGGGTTGTCACAGCTCTCCCTTCGGGTAGCGCTGGGCACGCGTACAAGAATGAGTCATATCCCGCCGAGCCTAACCGGGCCGAGCACCTTGTGTTACCACCCGGTGCTGATCATGGTCCCGCCGGGACGGTCGACGGGTGTCGTGGCCGGTACGCAAGGATGGACGGTATGCGCATCGTCGTTCTCGCCGGGGGTATCGGCGGAGCTCGGTTCCTGCAAGGTGTTCGGGCGTGTGCCACAACGGATGGTCATCAGGTTACCGCTGTCGTCAACGTCGGTGACGACGTGACCGTGCACGGGGTGCGGGTATGCCCGGACCTGGACAGCGTGATGTACACACTGGGTGATGGCTCAGACCCTGAACGTGGCTGGGGTCGGGCCGGTGAGACGTGGTCGGTGCGCGACGAACTGGCCGCGTACGGTGCTGAACCGGGCTGGTTCGGGCTCGGTGACCGGGATCTGGCCACCCATCTGATCCGCACCCGGATGCTGACCGCCGGCTACCCGCTGTCCGCGGTGACCGAGGCGCTGTGTGCCCGCTGGCAACCTGGTGTGACATTGCTGCCGGCCACCGACGACCGGATGGAGACCCACGTGGTCGCCACCGTGCCGGGCGCCGCCACCCCGCAGGCACTGCACTTCCAGGAGTGGTGGATCCGTTACCACGCCGAACCCGCCGCCGAACGGTTCGTTTTCGTGGACGCGGAGAAGGCCCGGCCGGCACCCGGTGTACTGGCCGCCGTCTCGGCCGCCGACCTGATCCTGGTCGCACCCAGCAATCCGGTCGTCAGTATCGGCCCGATCCTCGCGGTTCCCGGCATCCGGGACGCGCTGCGGGACACATCCGCGCCGGTCGTCGGGATCTCACCGATCATCGGTGGCGCGCCGGTTCGCGGAATGGCGGATGCGTGTCTGCGTGCGGTGGGTACGGAGGTCAGCGCGGCCGGGGTGGGCCGGTCGTACGGCGCGGCGAGCGACGGCGGCGTGCTGGACGGCTGGCTGGTCGACACCCGGGACGCCGGGACCGAGGTGCCCGGGGTACGGGTACTGGCCCGGCCGCTGATGATGACCGACGTGCAGGAGACGGTGGCGATCGTGACCGATGCGATGGGACTGGCCGGTGTCTGAGAGTCCAGCGGGGCAAGGGATCCAGGTACTTCCACTGACCGGTGTCGGCGAGGTGTCGACCGGTGACGAGCTGGCCGACCTGATCGTCGGCGCCGGCGTGCCACTGCTCGACGACGACGTTCTGGTGGTCACCAGCAAGATCGTCAGCAAGGCGGAGGGCCGGCTGATCGAGGTTCCGACCGACCCGGTGCAGCGCGAGGCGGCACGGCAGGCGGCGGTGGATGCCGAGGCGGTACGGGTCGTGGCGACCCGGGGCCGGACCCGCATCGTGCAGACCGCGCACGGCCTGGTGCTCGCCGCGGCCGGGGTCGACAATTCCAATGTGGACCCTTCCCGGCTGGTGCTGCTGCCGGTCGATCCGGACGACTCGGCCCGCCGGTTGCGGGCCGCGTTGGCCGAACGGCTCGGGGTGCGGGTCGCGGTCGTGGTCACGGACACGATGGGCCGCCCGTGGCGTACCGGGCAGACCGATGTGGCGATCGGCGCCGCCGGGATCGCGCCGCTGCGCGACCACCGCGGCAGTACCGACCCGTACGGCAACGACCTGTCGGTGACCGCCGCCGCGGTGATCGACGAGTTGGCCGGTGCCGGCGACCTGGTGAAGGGCAAGACCTCCGGCATACCGGTGGCGGTGGTACGCGGACTCGGCCCGGTACCGGACGACGACGGTCCGGGCGCGGCGGCGCTGGTACGTTCGTCCACTGAGGACATGTTCGCTCTGGGTACCGCCGAGGCGCGGGCCGAGGGTCGACGCGAGGCGCTCGCCGCGCAGCTCGGCGGGTCGGAACTGGGCGACGATCCGGTACCGGACGAGTCCGTACGCCGTGCCGTCGCGGTGATGCTCGGGCAGGCCGGCCAACCGTCGCTGTGGCGCTATGTCCAGGTGGACACCGACACCGCACGGGACCGGTTGGCCGCCGCGTTGACCGGGGCGGGCCTGGACGACGGGGAGACCGGCGCGATGATCCGGCGGGCACCGGTCCTGCTCGCGTTCTTCCGTACCGAGCCGATCGCCGGGTTCGACGCCGACGAGGAGGATCCGGAGGCGATGGCGGCGATTCTGCACCAGATGGACGGCGTGGCCGCGGCCCGCGACGCGCTGGCGGCGGAGGGTCTGGTGCACCTGATGCTGCTGCCCCCGCTGTTCGACGACGCGGCGCAGCAGGCCATCGCCGATGCGTTGGAACTGCCGAAGGACTGGTCCTTCCTGGGTCTGTCCGCGGCGGGGCGCCCCGGCGGGGCGGACGACCCGGACGACCCGGATCCGGGCGATCAGTTGCTGCGACGCTGAACTGGGAGCCGATGATGTCCGAACTGTACGACGACGCCTGCCGGATACTGACCGGCTGGCGGCCGGCGGTCTCCGGCGGTCAGCACCGGGACCGTACGCTGGCGTTGCTGGCACACGGGCCGGAGACGATGTATCGGTCCTTTGTGGACGGGCATGTCACGGCCAGTGCGGCGGTACTGGACGCCAGCCTGTCCCGGGTGCTGCTCTGCCTGCACGGCAAGATCCACCGATGGGTACAGCTCGGCGGTCACTGCGAGCCGGCCGACCGTACGCTGGCCGACGCGGCGCTGCGTGAGGCGTCCGAGGAGTCGGGCATCACCGGCCTGCGGCTGTGTCCGGAGCCGATCGACCTGGACATCCACCCGGTCACCTGCGGCGGACGCAGCTCCTACCACTACGACGTACGGTATGCGCTCGTCGCGCCACCGGGTGCGGCGGAGCAGGTCAGCGACGAGTCCGAGGCGCTCGGCTGGTTCCCGCCGAACCGGCTGCCCGAGCCGCTGGCCGACGCCACCGCGCAGCTGATGGCCCCGGCACTGGCCGCGGCGGCCCTGCTGCGCTGACCCGCCGCCTCGCGCGGATCAGGCGGGGCACGGTGGGGGTCAGAGTGCGCCGGCGTACCGCGCCGCGTACACCGTGGGGTGGATCGGGCTGAAGCCGAGTTCGTCGCGGATCCGACCAGTGTCGACGATGCCCTCCCAGGGGTCGTCCTGGCCTGTGAACGGCGGGGCGTCCGGGTCGGGTTCCTGGCCGTTGAGCTGTGCCAGTTCCCAGGCGGTGACCGGCGCGTCGTCGGCCACGTCGAAGATCCGGCCGGTGCTTCCCGGTGTCCGTAGCAGTCGCAGCAGCGCCTGGCTGACGTCGGCGTGGTGCACCAGTTGCAGGCGCTTGTGTCGGGGCCACTGCCGCGCCCAGCGCAGCGACTCGGCCAGGTGCGGATCGCCGTCGCCGTAGACGAAGGCCAGCCGCAGGATGCGCAGTGGCAGTCCTTCGGTCCGGTGCAGGTGCAGCAGGTCCTGCTCGGCGGCGTACTTGCTGACCGGGTAGGCGCCGACGGGTTGCGGCCGGTCGGTGTCGACGGCGGGGCGTCCCCGGCCCGGTCCGTACACCAGGGTGGTGCTGATGTCGATGAAGTCGCCGACCCCGGCGACCAGCGCGGCCCGGCCGAGCGCCACGGTGGCGGTGTGGTTGACCGCTACCGCCTCGGCCTCGGGGACGCCCCGGAATGCGGCAGCCACGTGTACGACGGTGTCGATTCCGGCCAGTGCGGTGGCCAGGGCCTGCTCGTCGCGCAGGTCGCCGAGCTGCACCTCGGCGCCGGCCCGACCGAGCGGTTCGGCCCGTTGCGCGTCGCGGGCCAGGATCCGTACCTGGTGGTGTCGCAGCAGGCGCGGCACCAGCCGGCTGCCGACCCGGCCGGTGGCTCCGGTGACCAGTATGTGCATCGATGTCTCCCGAGTTCGTGTGGCCTCCTCGTGAACATAGCAGATAGTTTGAGTAATCCAATTGTTTTATTCATCCAACAGTACGGAATGCTGCACCGGCCGTACCCTGACAGCCATGCAGGAGCCCGGGGCCGGCCACGACGAGCAGATCCGCGCCGAGACATGGCAGGCGCTGTACGAGTTCTTCCTCGCCGAGCACGAACGGCACCTGGAGAGCGTGACCGCACTCGGGGTCAGTCCAGGTGACCTGAAGGCACTGGTCCGGATGCAGCCCGACCGGCGGGAGTCGATGCGGGCGCTGGCCGACACCTGGCGCTGCGACGCCTCCACCGTCACCTGGATCGTCGACCGGCTGGAGAAGAAAGGCTACGTCGAACGGCAGACCCATCCGACCGACCGGCGGGTCAAGGTCGTGGTGCTCAGCGCCAGCGGGACCCAGGTACGCACCCGCTACCTGGACCGGATCTACCAGCCACCCGCCGCGCTGGCCGAGCTGTCCCGTGCCGACCTGGACGTGCTGCGCCGGCTGGCCGCCCGGCTCACGCCCGGTGAACCGGACCCGGCGAGCTGACCGACGCTCAGATCAGGTCCTGCTCGCCGCGCTCCTTCAACCGGTCCACCAGCTTCTTGACGTCCTGCGCGCGGGACCGCGGACAGACCAGGACCACGTCCTCGGTGTCCACCACGATCAGGTCCTGGACCCCGAGCGCGGCGATCAGCCGGCCGGAACGGGGCACCAGCACCGTGTCGTACGACTCCACCGACAACACCTCGCCGCCCCGGTCCTCACCACGGACCACCACATTGCCGTCGTCGTCCATCGGCAGCACCACGCCCAGCGTGTGGAAGTCGCCGACGTCGTTCCACCCGAAGTCACCCGGTACGGTCGCGACCCGGCCGGCCGCCGCTGCCCCCTCCATCACCGCGTAGTCGACCGAGATCTTCGGCAGTGCCGGCCACACCTCGCCCAGCACCACCTCCCGCTCGACGGAATCCCAACAGGACACGATCCGCCGCAGGCCCTCGTGCAGTTCCGGCTGTTGACGGGCCAGCTCGGCAAGGAAGCGGTCCACCCGCCAGACGAACATGCCGGCGTTCCACAGGTACCGGCCGGATTCCAGATAGCCGACCGCGACCTCGTGCGACGGCTTCTCCTTGAACTCCTCGACCAGTCGGGCGCCGGCCGCCGGGCCGGCCGCCCCGGACCCGGTGCCGGACGGGTCCGCACCGGACAGGGCGTCGCCACAGCGCAGGTACCCGTACGCCGTCTCCGGCGAGGTCGGCGTGATGCCGATGGTGGTCAGGTACCCCCCGGCGGCCGTCTCGATCGCACCGCGCACCGCGGCGCTGAACCGGGGCTGCTGACGGATCAGGTGGTCGGCGGCGAAGGACCCCATCACCGCGGTCGGATCGCGCCGCGCGATGACCATCGCGGCCAGCCCGATCGCCGCGCAGGAGTCCCGGGGCGAGGGCTCCACCAGAATGTGGTCCGCCGGCAGGGCCGGCAGCTGTCGGGACACCCCGGTGGCGTGCGCGACACCGGTGACCACGAAGATCCGGTCGGCGGAGGTGAGCGTGCCGAGCCGGTCCACGGTGGCCTGCAGCAGGGTCCGGTCCGAACCGGTCAGGTGCTGCAGGAACTTCGGGCGTACCGCTCGGGACAGTGGCCAGAGCCGGGTGCCACTGCCGCCCGCCGGGATCACCGCGTAGAACGGTCTGTCGGTCATTCCGGCACTTTATCGGGCGCAGCCGAAAGGTCACCCGACGGCACCGTCCACTCACGCAGAGTCGACGGTGCTGCACCGTCGACTCCGCAGGACTGCCGACCCGTGCAGAGCCGACCGCGCGTCACGTCGCCGACGGTCAGGCCGCGACCAGCGCCGCCGCCCGCGCCCAGGCCGCGACATGCACCTCGGCACTCTGCTCCCAGGTGAACTCCTGGGACCGCTGGTAACCACGGCGGCCGAGGTCGGCCCGTCGTGCGTCGTCGTCCAGCAGCGCGGTGAGGTCGGCGGCGATCTCCTCGGCGGACTCGCCGGTGTAGGCCACCGCGTCGCCACCGACCTCCGGCAGCGACAGCCGCGGCGTGGTCAGTACCGGAGCACCGCAGGCCATCGCCTCCAGTACCGGCAGGCCGAAACCCTCACCGTGGCTCGGGTACGCCGCAACCAGCGCGCCACCCAGGTAGCCGGGCAGATCGGTGTAGCGCAGGTAGCCCGGACGCAGCAACCGAAGTTGCGGCGGCACCTCGGCGACCGCCCGGTCGATGTCGTCGTCGTGGCCGGTGCCACCGGCCAGTACGAGCGCCGGCGGGTTGGGCCGGTCGCCGACCGCCCGGACCCAGCCACGGATCAGTTCCGGGGTGTTCTTGCGCGGCTCCTTGGCACCCAGGAACGCCACGTAGTCGAGTTCGCCGAGACCGAGGCGGGCCCGTACCCGGGCCTTCTCGTCCTCCGACGGCGGATGGAACGCGTCCGGGTCGGCGCCGTGGTAGGCCACGTCGATGCGGGTCGGGTCGGCGTCCAGGAGCCTGATCAGCTCGTCGCGGGTGGCCTTGCTCGGCACGATCACCCGGGCCGCCCGGCGCATCGAGGTCTTGATCGCCGACCGGAAGAAGGTGCCACGGGCCTTCTCGTAGTGCTCCGGCTCGGTGAAGAACGTCGCGTCGTGCACGGTCACCGTGACCGGGCAGGAGGCCCGCAGCGGGCAGGTGTAGAAGGGCGAATGGATCACGTGCGCGCCGTGCTGCTGAGCCAGCAGCGGCAGGCCGGTCTGTTCCCAGGCCAGCCGGGCCGGCCGGTGCGCGACCGCGACCGGGCCGATCACCACGTCGGCATGCGGCAGGATGCGCCGGTAGCGTTCCGCGTCGGTCCGCTGGCACACCACGGTGAGACCGTGTTCCGCCCCGGACAGACCCTGCAACAGCCCGTCCACGTACCGACCGACGCCTCCCCGGTCAGCGGGCACGCTCGTCGCATCGAACAGCACCCGGGGTAGCTCGCCACCGGTCACCAAGACCACTCCCCTGGAGCATCTCCGCACACGCGGAGTTACTTTCTCCCGAACCACTGGTACGCCGTACCGCAGGCCATCCTGACCCGCCGCACCACTGGTGTCCCGGTCTGCCAGCCTACGCCGGAACCGCACCGGACGCCGTCCGCCACGACGGTCCGAGCTGTCCGCAGCAGGTCGTTAACCATATGGTGACCTACGTGAGCCTGGCGTACCCGGACCCGTTGTCCGACAGGCCACCATGGCGACCCGGACACCAGAGCGCGGTCCGCCCCGGGCCGGCCCGCCGGCGGTGACACCCGACGCACCAGGACACCCGTACTGTCACTGACCGTGCGGGCGGGCGGCACCGCGCGGTCCGATACCGTCGTGGCAGCAGATCCCGGGAGGTTCCACGACGTGCCCACCGAACTGGCCACACCCGCCGCGGCGCTCACCGCGGCCCTACGGACCGATCCCAACGGTCCCCTGCTGACCTACTACGACGAGCAGACCGGGGAGCGTACCGAGCTGTCCGCGACCACGCTGGACAACTGGGTGGCCAAGACCGCCAACCTGCTCGTCGACGGGGCCGGGCTCACCGCGGACGATCCCGTCGGCGTACTGCTGCCGGCGCACTGGCAGACCGCCGCGGTGCTGCTGGGCTGTCTGGCCGCCGGAATCCCGGTACGGACCGCCGCGGCGGCCGGCGTCGAACCGGTCGAGGTCGCCTTCAGTACCGCCGGGCGGCTGGCTGAGACGCGCATGCTGCGCCCGGCGGACACGTACCTGCTCGGGCTCGCTCCGATGGCCGCGCCGGCGCGGGACCTGCCGCCGGGAACCACCGACTTCGTCGTCGAGGTCCGCGCCTACGGTGACCGCTTCGTCCCGGCCGCCACCGTGGATCCGGACGCCGCCGCGCTGCTGGATCCGGCGCCGGTCAGCCACCGGGCGCTGGTCGAGCAGGCCGAGGCGATGGCCGCCACCCTCGGGCTGCGGGCCGGCGGACGACTCATCGTCGCCGTCGACGAGGACCCCGGGCCGGTGCACTGGCTGCTGGCACCGCTGATCGCGGGCGCCTCCGTGGTGCTGTGCCGCAACGCCGACGCGGCCCGGTTGGCCGACATCGCCGCCACCGAACGGGTGACCTGCGGACTGTGACGGCCGGTGCACCAGCACCCAGTCGAAGGGACATCCGACATGCCGGGACAGACCGCCGCGGAACGTGGCCAGCTGGTACGCCAACGGCTCCTCGGCGCCGCGGCCGAACTGATCGGCGAACTCGGCTGGGGCGCGGTCAGCACCCGTAACCTGGCCGACCGCGCCCAGGTGGCACCCGGGCTGGTGCACTACCACTTCCGGTCCCTGCCGGCGCTGCTGCGCGAGGCGGCGACCGGCGCGATCCGACAGGTACTCGCCGCCACCGGCCCGGCCTTCGCGGCGGCCGACACCCTGGACGCCGGGCTGGCCCTGATGCTCGGTGCGCTGGACCGCTACACCGGCACCGACCCCATGTCGTTGCTGTTCACCGAGACCTACCTGGCCGCCACCCGGGACGCGGAGCTGCGGGCGGAACTGGCCACCCTGGTGGCGGACTTCCGCCGGCAACTCGCCGACTGGCTGCTCGCGCACCGGGTGTCCGACCCGGACGCCACCGCCGCGGTACTGGCCGCCACGATCGACGGCGTGCTGCTGCACCGCGCCCTCGACACCGGACTCACCGCGTCGGCGGTCGCCCCGGTGCTACGTCGGCTGCTCGCCACGGCCGCACCCTGATCCGTGGACCGGGCCGGCGTCGACCGGCCCGGCCTTCACCGGCACTGTGTCGGCCCGCTCAGCCTTCACCGGCCCAGCGCTGGGCGCGCAGGACGGCCAGGGCCTCGAACGCGGTCAGCGACTCCGGATTGGCCAGCGCGCCCTTCGCCGCCGCCGCGTCCGCCGGCGTACCGGTCAGGATCCGCTTCACCGGAACCTCCAGCTTCTTCGCCGACAGCGTGTGCGGTACCGCCGGCACCTGGTAGATGGTGTCCGGGATGTGCCTCGGCGACAACGTGGTACGCAGTTCGGTGTTGATCCGGCGGCGCAGGTCGTCGTCGAGCGTGAGCCCCTCCGCGAGCACCAGGAACAGCAGCAGTTCGCCGGCGCCGCCCTCGTCATCCTCCAGATGCACCACGACCGAATCGGTCACCTCGGGCAGGCTCTCCACCACCGAGTAGAACTCCGCGGTACCCAGCCGTACCCCGCCACGGTTGAGCGTGGCGTCCGAACGGCCGGTGATCACACAGCTGCCCCGCTCGGTAATGGTGATCCAGTCGCCGTGCCGCCACACCCCGGGGAACACGGTGAAGTACGCGTCGGCGTACCGGGAACCGTCGGTGTCGCCCCAGAAACCCACCGGCATCGACGGCATCGGCCGGGTGATCACCAGTTCGCCCAGCAGCTCGCGGTGCGGCTTGCCGTCGGCGTCGTACGACTCCACCGCGCAGCCCAGGCAGCGGCCGGAGATCTCCCCCTCGTACACGGGCAGCAGCGGCGATCCGCCGACGAAGCCGGTACACACGTCGGTGCCACCGGAGAACGAGGAGAGCATCAGCTCCGCCCCGACGTTCTCGTACACCCAGTGGAAACCTTCCGGTGGCAGCGGCGCACCGGTGGAACCCAGACCCCGCAACCGGGACAGGTCGACCAGTTCGCGCGGTACCAGGCCGGCCTTGCGGCAGGACAACAGGAACGGTGCCGAGGTACCGAAGAACGTCACACCGGTCTCGGCGGCCAGCTGCCACAGCGCACCGGTGTCCGGGTGCGCGGGATTGCCGTCGAACAGTACGATCGCGGCGCCCACCGCAGGACCCGACACCAGGTAGTTCCACATCATCCAACCGGTGGTGGAGAACCAGAAGAAACGGTCACCCGGGCCGAGGTCGACGTGCAGCGCCAGCGACTTGAGATGCTCCAGCAGGATGCCGCCGTGCCCGTGCACGATCGGCTTGGGCAGCCCGGTGGTGCCGGACGAGTAGAGCACGTAGAGCGGGTGGTCGAACGGAACGGGTTCGAACTGCATCGGCTCGGTCTCGGCGGTGAACTCCTGCCACGACACCGAATCCGGTACGGACACTGCATCGTCCAGATAGGACAGTGAGACGACGTGCCGGAGGCTGGGCAGCGCGGCCCGGATCGCGGCGACCTCACCGGTGCGGTCGATCGCCTTCGCCCCGTACCGGTAACCGTCCACAGTGACCAGTACGGTCGGCTGGATCTGCTGCCACCGGTCGGACACGCTGCGGGTGCCGAACTCCGGCGCGCAACTGGAGAACACCGCGCCGAGGCTGGCCGTGGCCAACATCAGTACCAGGGTCTCCGGGATGTTCGGCAGGTACGCCGCGACCCGGTCACCGCGCCCCACCCCGAGCCGGCGCAGCCCGGCGCGGGCCCGGGCCACCTGGTCACGCAGCTGCGCCACGGTCAGGTCGACCGGGCCGCGGGTCTGCGAACGGCCCAGCACCACCAGATCGTCGTCGGCCAGACCGGGCGCGGCGAGTACGTGCTCGGCGTAGTTGAGGGTCGCGCCGGGGAACCACTGCGCCCCGGGCATCGAGTCGTCACCCAGCGCGGCGTCCGGCGCGGAGTAGGACCGGACCCCGAAGTAGTCCCAGATCGACGACCAGAAGCCGGCCAGGTCGCTCACCGACCATTCGTACAGCTCCTCATACCCGGCGTGGTCGAGGCCACGATGCTCCCGCAACCACCGCAGATAGTCACCGACCCGGGACGTCTCCCGCACCCCGGCCGGCGGCCTCCACAGCACTTCACCTGCGACCATCCCGAGCTCCTCCCCAGACCACGGACGAAACCGCTCCCCATCTTGCCCACCCTGACCCGGTCGGCGACACCCGGTCCGGTGCTCCCACCCACCGGACGGCAGCCGGCGGGCTGGGCTCGGGACGCGGCTGGGCCCGGGACGCGGTCAGGCCCGGGACGCGGCGATCGCCTCCCGCCGCGCCAGCCGGTGCGCGCGCCGGATCTCCGCCTCCCGGTTGCGCCGCTCGTCCTCGGCGGTCTCCGGCAGGACCTGCGGGATGTCGCGCGGCTTGTTCGCCGCATCCACCCCGACGAACACCAGATACGCGGTGGCCACCTCGACCGGGTCGGTGCCCGCGGTGTCCCAGCGCTCGGCCACCACCCGTACGCCGATCTCCAGCGAGGACCGCCCGGTCCAGTTGACCTGCGCGTACGCGTGGACCAGGTCGCCGACCCGGACCGGCGCGGCGAACACGATCTCGTCGATGGCCGCGGTGACCGCGTTACCGCCGGAGTGCCGGGCCGCCGCCGCGCCGGCGGCATCGTCCACGAACTTCATGATCACCCCGCCGTGCACCGTTCCGTACAGGTTGACGTCGACGTTCGACATGATCCGACTCAGCGTGATCCGCGAGTACGAGGTCGGCTTACCAGCAACCAGGTCCATGCCCGACACGGTACGGTCCGAGGGAAGGGGTCTCGTACCGGAGTTTCCCGGGAGGCATCATGCGCCACATCGGCAGCCTCATCGCCGGCGTCCTCGTCGCGGTCGCGGCCTGGATCCTGATCGGCACCGCCCAGGCGAAACTGCTCCAGTCGGCCGTGACCGGCCTCAGCACGCACGACTGGGCACGGTACGGCCTTCCCCTGCTGCTGATGGGCATCGCCGGGCTGCTGATCGGTCTGATCACCGCGACCCGCATCTCACCGGTCGGGCCGCTGGTCGCCGGGGCGGCGTACGTCCTGCTCCAGCTCGCGTACGTCACCTGGCCGAGTTTCCTGGACTGGCTGCCGGACTCGCTGTTCGGCCAGCCCGACGTCTGGACCCGGCCGCTGCGCAGCGGCATCTTCGCGGTCCTCGGCGTGGCGATGCTGGTCGCGGTACTCAGCCTGCGACGCTGGCAGCGCTGGCCGTCCGGGAAGCCACCGGCGCATTCGGCCACCGGGCCCGGGACCACCCACGAGCTACCGAACGAGGGGTTCGGGGATCTGCGGGCGCCCGGCAGCGGTGCACAGGACCCGCCCGGGCCGGACGAACCGCCGACCCGCCCCGGCTTCTGAGCGCCACCGCACACCTCGCCGCCCGACCCACCGGCCCCCAGCCCGCCGGCCCCGCCAGCCCGCCGGCCCGCCACGGGCACGGTCACCGCGACGGGTCAACCGGCCTGGATGCTGTCGCCGTTCTGCCAGTCCGACCAGGACAGGTTCCAGTCGCCGTAGCCGTCCCAGGACGGCATCACCTTGCCGCCGGTGTTCTTGTACGTGACCACGTCACCGACCACGGCGAACTTGTAGAACCACTTCGCGTCGCCGACGTTGAGGTTGGTGCAGCCGTTGGAGGTGGACCGCCGGCCGATGTTGCCGCCGTTCCACGAGGCCGAATGGACGTACTCGCCGGAGTTGGTCACCCGCGCCGACCAGGGCACGATCTCGTCGTACGGATCGGCCGGGTTGTTGGACTTCATCCGTACCGCGCCGTCGGGCCGCATCCGGCTGGAACCGGGCATGTTCTCACCCTTCTGCATGACCACCTTGATGCCCGTGTACGTGGGCGTGGTGGCCTTCCCGCAGGAGGTGGGCATGGTGCGCAACGTCTTCCCGTCCGAGGTGACGGTCATCTTCTCGGCGCGGCAGTCGACCGAGGAGACGTTCGCCGGCCCGGTCTTCAGCGACAGGGTGAGGCTGTCGTCGTAGATCAGGCCCTTGCCCGCGGGCAGGCCCTTGACCGGCAGCTTCATCTCGATCGCGGCGTGTGCGGGCCAGTACTGCCGGAGCCGGTAGTGCGCCTGCATCGCCTGGTCGTCACGCCCGGAATCCGACCAGTGCCAGGCACCGTCCACGGTCCTACCGTTCACCGTCACCGTGACCGCCTTCTCGAACGCGGCAGTGTCGGTGACCTTGCGGTTGAAGTACGCGATGAGCGGCATGCCCACGCCGTAGGTGGAACCGTCGCCCTCCAGCAGCGACACGTGCACCGGCGCACCGGTGGGGGCGGGGCTGGACGGGCGGGCGGCCCGGCTGCTGCTCCGGGCCTTCTGCGACCCGGCGTGGTCGTCACCGCCGGACGAGCAGGCGGTCAGCAGCATCATGGCGGCCAGCACCGCTATGCCGACCCTGCGGCCGTGGGCCGCCATACCGACCGGGCGGGCTCGCGCCGCGTACCGGGCCGGCCGTACCGAAGATTCGGGCATCGGCTCCAGAATGCCGTGTCAGGCTCAGCCCGGCAAACTGCGCCACGCCCGGTCGTCAGAAACAGACGGCGGGCAGGAGAGGAGCGCCCCGGACAGGACCGAGCCCCGCGGCACACGCGGTGCGGCGGGGCTCGGCTGGGCGGGTCCTGGCTAGCGGGGCAGGTTCCGGGCCATCACGATGCGCTGGACCTGGTTGGTGCCCTCGTAGATCTGGGTGATCTTGGCGTCCCGCATCATCCGCTCGACCGGGTAGTCGCGGGTGTAACCGTAGCCACCGAGCAGTTGTACCGCATCGGTGGTGATCTCCATCGCCGCATCCGAGGCGTAGCACTTGGCCGCGGCACCGAAGAAGGTCAGGTCGTCGTCGCCACGTTCGGACTTGGCAGCGGCCACGTAGGTCATCTGCCGGGCCGCCTCCAGCTTCATCGCCATGTCGGCGAGCATGAACTGCACGCCCTGGAACTCGACGATCGGCTTGCCGAACTGCTTGCGCTCAGCCACATAACCGGCCGCGTAGTCGAGTGCACCCTGCGCGATGCCAACCGCCTGTGCGGCGATCGTCACCCGGGTGTGGTCGAGGGTACGCATCGCGATACGGAACCCTTCGCCCTCGGCGCCGATCAACCGGTCGGCCGGGATCCGTACGTTGTCGAAGTAGACCTCGCGGGTCGGTGAACCCTTGATGCCCAGCTTGTGTTCGGGCGCACCGAAGCTGACGCCCTCGTCGGCCTTCTCCACCACGAAGGCGGAGATCCCCTTGGACCGCTTCTCCGGATCTGTGACCGCAAACACGGTGTAGTAGTCGCTGACGCCTGCGTTGGTGATCCACCGCTTCGCGCCGTTCAGTACCCAGTGATCACCATCACGTACTGCCCGGGTCTTCATCGACGCGGCGTCACTGCCCGCCTCCGGTTCGGACAGGCAGTACGAGAACATGCCGGCACCGGAGGCCACCGGCGGAAGGTACTTCTGCTTCAGTTCCGGGCTGCCGGCCAACAGCAGCGGCATCGTGCCCAGCTTGTTCACCGCCGGGATCAGCGACGACGACGCGCAGGCCCGGGCCACCTCCTCGATCACGATGGCCGTGGCCAGCGCATCCGCCCCGGCACCGCCGTACTCGGCGGGGACATGTGGGGCATGGAAGTCGGCAGCACGCAAAGCGTCGTACGCCACTTGTGGGAAGATGGCCTTCTCATCAACCTCGGCGGCGTTCGGTGCCACTTTGCCGTCACAGACTGCCCGGACCGCCTCACGGATCGCCTGATGTTCCTCGGGCAGCTGGTACACGGCGAATTCCGGACTGCTCATCTGGCTGTTCCTTCCCGGCGCGGCTGATGCTGTGAGGATACCGACGAGTAGCATCCCGCTGTCAGCCCTCTCAGGCTCATGGGGTCTATCCTCGCCGGGGCGCCGCCGTTTGAACACAGCCCTGGCTGTGCACACAACGGTAGACAGTCAGTCGCACATCGCCAGCCCAGCGTCGGAGCCCATCGCGGAGCGGAGACCACGTGACCGTCCAGTTTCCCAGCACGTCCCCGGTTCAGTCGCAGCCGACCAGTACCCCGCCCTCAGGCGCCGCGAAACCCCGGCTGACCTTCCTGGGCATCGGCTACCTGGGCTCCACCTACGCGGCCTGCTTCGCCGAGCTCGGCTACGAGGTACTCGGTGTGGACGTCGATGCCGAGAAGGTGGCAAAGCTCGCCGCAGGTGAGAACCCGATCCACGAACCAGGTCTGGACGAGCTGCTCAAACGCAACCTGGCCACCGGCCGGCTGCGCTTCAGCACCGATTACGCCGAAGCCGCCGAATTCGGTGACGTGCACTTCATCTGCGTCGGTACCCCGCAACGGGCCGACGGGATGGCCGCCGACCTGTCGTACGTGGAATCGGCCGTCACCAGCCTGGCCCCCCACCTGACCCGCAAGGCCCTGATCGTCGGCAAATCCACCGTCCCGGTCGGTACCGCCTCCTGGGTCGAGGAACTGGCGCACAAGCACGCACCGGACAACGTCGAGGTACACGTCGCGTGGAGCCCGGAGTTCCTGCGCGAGGGCTTCGCCTGCGAGGACGTACTGCGCCCGGACCGGGTGGTGTTCGGGGTCAAGAGCGACTGGTCCCGGGCGATGCTCTACACCGTGCACAAGGCGCTGTTCGACCTGGCCGCCACCGAGGACCGCGAGGTGCCGGTGGTGGTCACCGACTTCGCCACCGCAGAACTGGTCAAGGTCGCCGCGAACGCCTTCCTGGCCACCAAGATCTCCTTCATCAACGCGATGGCCGAGGTGTGCGAGGCCTCCGGTGCCGACGTGACGCTGCTGGCCAAGTCGATCGGCTACGACGCCCGGATCGGCAACAAGTTCCTGCGCGCCGGCATCGGCTTCGGCGGTGGCTGCCTACCCAAGGACATCCGCGCGTTCCAGGCCCGGGCCCAGGAGATCGGCGCCGGCGAGGCGCTGCGTTTCCTGCACGAGGTCGACCTGGTCAACACCCGGCGTCGCACCCGGGTCCTGCAGATGGCCGCCGAACTGCTCGGCCGTCCGATCGGACCGGCCGGCCCGGACTTCACCGGCGTCCGGGTCGCGGTGCTGGGCGCGGCGTTCAAACCCAACTCCGACGACGTACGGGACTCGCCGTCGCTGGCCATCGCCAAGGCACTGTCGAAGACCAACGCCGATGTAGTGGTCTACGACCCGGAGGGGATGGAGAACGCCCGCCGCGAACTCGACACGGTCAGCTACGCGAAGTCGCTGCTCGACGCGGTCCGGGACGCGGACCTGACCTGCGTACTGACCGAGTGGGAGGAGTTCCGTCGGGCCGACCCGGCGGTGCTGGGCAAGGCTGCCCGGGCCCGTCGGGTGGTGGACGGCCGCAACTGTCTGGACCACGTCAGTTGGACCGCGGCCGGCTGGGACTACCGGGCCATGGGCCGGCCGATCATCTGACCAGGGGGACGACAGTGCGCTACCGCGACCCGGCCGTCATCGAACGGGTACTGGCCCACCGGACCTGGGCGGTGGTCGGCCTCGGCGACCGCCCCGAGCGGCCCGCGTACCGGGTCGCCCGGTTCCTGCTCGACCACGGCCGGGAGGTGATCCCGGTCAACCCGCGCGGTGAGTCCGTACACGGTCTGCCGGGTTTCCGGTCACTGGCCGAGATCGGCACACCCGTCGACGTGGTCGATGTCTTCCGCCGCTCCGACCTGGCCGGGGTACACGTCGACGAGGCGGTCAGCATCGGCGCCAAGGCGGTCTGGCTGCAGCTCGGGGTGATCGACGAGGCGGCCGCCGACCGGGCCGCCGCGGCCGGACTGGACGTGGTGATGGATACCTGCCCGGCGATCGAATGGCGCTGACACCTCCGGACAGGACGCCGGCGCGGTCGCTCAGTCGCTGCTGAGGCTGGCGCGCAGGGCGGCGTCCTTCTCCGCGACCAGGCGTTCCAGCCCGGACTGGAACTCGCTCATCCGGTCCCGTAGCGCGCCGCCCTCCGGGGTGCCCGCCGAGGCCAGTATCCGTACCGCGAGCAGGCCGGCGTTGCGGGCGCCGCCGACCGACACCGTGGCCACCGGTACACCGGCCGGCATCTGCACGATGGACAGCAGCGAATCGAGCCCGTCGAGATGCTTCAACGGCACCGGTACCCCGATCACCGGCAGCGGTGTCGCCGCGGCCACCATCCCGGGCAGGTGCGCGGCACCGCCGGCTCCCGCGATCACCACCCGCAGTCCCCGACCGGCGGCGTCCCTGGCGTAGTCGAGCATCAGCCGGGGGGTGCGGTGCGCCGAGACCACCCGTACCTCGTGGTCGACCTCGAACTCGTCCAGCGCCTCGCTCGCCGCCCGCATCGTCGGCCAGTCCGAGTCGCTGCCCATGATCACGCCCACCAGCGGTGCCCGCTGTGTCACGTCGTCTCCTGTCCTGCGGCCCCACGGCCGTAGCGCAACCAGTTGGCCGCGCGCGCCGCGCGGTCGCGTACCCGTTCCAGGTCCGTACCGGGGACCGTCACGTGCCCGATCTTGCGGCCGGGCCGTACCTGCTTGCCGTACAGATGCACCTTCGCCTCCGGTACCTCGGCGAACAGGTGGTGCAGCCGCTCGTCAATGCCCAGCCCGCCGGGTTCACCGCCCAGTACGTTGGCCATCACCACGACCGGCGCGGTCAGTCCGGTCGAACCCATCGGATAGTCCAGTACGGCCCGCAGATGCTGCTCGAACTGCGAGGTCCGGGCACCCTCGATGGTCCAGTGCGCCGAGTTGTGCGGGCGCATGGCCAGTTCGTTGACCACCAGGCCACCGTCGACGGTCTCGAACAGTTCCACCGCCAGGATCCCGACCACGCCGAGTTCGGCCGCGATCCGGATGGCCAGGTGCTGCGCCTCGACCGCCCGGTCCTCCGACAGTCCCGGTGCGGGCGCCAGTACCTCGACGCAGATGCCGTCGCGCTGCACGGTCTCCACCACCGGGTAGGCCGCGATCTGGCCGAACGGGGACCGCGCCACCACCGCGGCCAGTTCCCGGCGCAGCGCGACCCGTTCCTCCACGATCAGCGGGGTACCGGCGGCGGTCAGCTCGTCCACCAGCGGCCCGGCGGTCGATGCGTCGTCCACCATCCACACGCCGCGACCGTCGTAACCGCCCCGGGCGGCCTTCAGGACCACCGGCCACCCGGCATCGTCACCGAACCGCACCAGGTCCGCGGTCAAGGCGACCGGTGCCCAGCGCGGACAGCGGATAGCCAGCGCGGTCAGCCTTTCGCGCATCACCTGCTTGTCCTGCGCGCAGATCAGCGCGTCCGGACCCGGGTACACCGCATGGCCCTCGGCGACCAGCGCCCGGATGTGCTCCGGCGGTACGTGCTCGTGGTCGAAGGTGACCACATCGCAGCCGTCCGCCAGCTTGCGCAGCGCGTCGAGATCGGTGTGCTGGCCCACCAGTACGTCGGCGGCGACCAGCGCGGCGCCGTCGTCGGGTGAGGCGGCCAGGATGCGTAGCGACTGGCCGAGGGCTATCGCGGCCTGGTGGGTCATCCGGGCCAACTGGCCCGCACCCACCATGCCGACCACAGGAAGATCGGTCCGACTGTCCATCGGCCCCTAGCCTAGGGTCCGCGCTGCCCGGGCCGGCCAGCGACTCCACCGGCCGACCCCGCCGGCCGGACACTAGGACTGTCGGTCGGTCACGGCAGGTGGAACCGGACCGTTCGCGCCGTCACCGACGTACCGTCACCGACCTCCCCGTTCCGCGTTTTACGTAACGAATGTCATCAGCACGCTGATGAGAGGCGCACCTGGACCGGAACGGCACCCGATGACGACCATCCCTCGACCCCGGACGGCCACCACGACGGAGGAACCCGGCGACGCGGAGCTGATCACTGCCACCCGCAACGGCGACAGTGCCGCGTTCGGCACCCTGTACCGGCGGCACGTCGCGGCGGCGTACCGGATGGCCCGCGCCCTGGTGACCGACCGGGCGTCCGCCGATGACCTGGTGGCCGAGTCGTTCGTCCGGCTGCTGGCCCGACTGCGCACCGGGCACGGACCGGACCTGGCGTTCCGGGCGTACCTGCTGACCAGTCTGCGCAACACCTGCTACCGGCAGAGCCGCCGGGACCGCCGGGTCACCGTCACCGACGACCTCAGCCCGTACGACGCGGGGGCACCCGACGATGCCGGCGCCGGCAGTCTGGTGCTCTCCACCACCGCGCGGGCGTTCCGCCGGCTGCCGGAACGCTGGCGCGCGGTGCTGTGGCACACCGCCGTACAGGACGAGACCCCGGCGCAGGTGGCGCCGCTGCTGGGCCTGACACCGAACGGGGTGTCCGCGCTCGCGTACCGGGCCCGTGGCCGGCTCCGCCAGATGTACCTGCAGGAACACCACGCCGACGGGTCGGATCCGGAGATCGCCGGACGCGTGTTTCCGGAGAATTCGTCCTTCTTCGGGCAGAACCTGCCGACCGGTAGCTAGTGTGGACGGGTGGCGCAGTCACGGGTGGAAGGCGCGGATGAGCCGACCGCCGGAGGTCTCCGCGGCCTGCACGCCCGGTTCCGGGGACTGATCAACGAAGTGGCCAAGTTCGGCGTGATCGGTGGCGCCACCTTCGTGGTCGACATCGGCGTCTACAACCTCTGCGAGAGCGTGTTCGGGTGGGGGCCGCTGACCTCCAAGACGATCTCGGTCACCGTCGCCGCCACCTCGGCCTTCCTCGGCAACCGGTACTGGACCTGGCGCAACCGGCCGCGTACCAGTCTCGCCCGGGAGTACCTGCTGTACTTCGTGATGAACGCCATCGGGCTGCTGATCGCCCTGGCCTGCCTCGGTTTCAGCTACTACGTGCTGGGCTTCTACTGGCCGCGGGCGTTCCACAGTGCACTGGCCAACAACATCTCCGGCAACATCGTCGGCAACGCGCTGGGTACCCTGTTCCGGTTCTGGGCGTACCGGCGCTGGGTGTTCCTGCCGTTGAGCGACCCGCCCGTGGAGTTGTCCACCGGCCTGCCCGAACCGACCGCCGGTGGTGAGAACGACAGCCAGTGGGGTGAGCGCGGATGACCTTCCACCAGGTGTCCGGTACCGGTGCGGTGCCGGAGGAGTTCTACGAGGATCTGGTGCCTGGTCGGGTGTTCGACCTGGGTGTCATCGACGTGGACGGCGCGGAGATGCTGCGCTACGCGCAACGCTTCGACCCGCAGTGGTACCACGTGGACGACGCGCTGGCAGCGACCAGCGACTACGGCGGACTGATCGCCAGCGGCTGGTACACCGCCAGTCTGTTCATGCGCAGCTACGTCGACCGGGTGCTGTCCAGGGCCGCTGCGGCGGCCTCCCCCGGCCTGGAGGAACTGCGCTGGAAGGCGCCCGTACGGGCCGGTGACCGGCTGGCCGGGCAGCTTCGGGTGCTGGACCGGGAACCCTCCCGCAGCCGCCCCGGCCTGGGCACCGTACAGCTCAGCGGTGGGCTGCACCGGCTGGATGCTGCCGGCACAGCGGACGTCACCGTGCTGGAGATGCGTTTCCGTGGCTGGTTCGCCATGCGCGGAACCAGCCACGCAGGTCAGTGACCGATCTCCTCGGTGTGCCGCGGCTCGGAGTCCTCTTCCACCAGTTGGTAGAGGGTGCTCTGGGTGTGCTCCACCCGCGGGATGTCGGTGAGCACGATCTGGCCGTGCTCACCGGCGGATTCGATGATCAGGGTGCCGCAGCCCAGCATCCGTTCCAGCAGGTTGTGCTCGAACGACACGTCGTTGATCCGGTCCAGCGGGATGTCCCGGCCGGACCGGGACAGGATGCCACTGCGCAGCAGGATCCGGCGGCTGGTGAACACGTAGTGCGTGGTCGCCCAGCCGAGGAAACGGCGCAGCGGATAGAGGATCAGGAGCAGGACGGCGACACCGGCCACCACGTACGACAGGATGGGCCAGGGGCTCATCACGATGCCGAATACCGCCAGGCCGACGACCAGCACGGTCACGATGAACGCGCCGACCAGCCGCTTCCAGTGCGGATGCAGCCGTAGCACCACCCGCTCGTCGTCGACGAGCATGTTGTCCGGGAAACCCACGGTGCGATCCTCCTGCGGCCGGCTGTGCGGTACCCGAGAATCTAGCCCACCGCCGCCACCGGGGCGATCATCAGCCGACCCGGGCGCCCTCCCGGTCGCTGAGCGTCACCTCGACCTGGACGTCAACGGGCCGCAGACCGGTCGTCGTGGTGAACCGGGTGAGACTCTCGGCCAGGTAGACCTGCAGTTTCGCCAGGTCGGCGCCGGCGGCCACGCCGATCCGGGCCCGGAGCAGCGGTCGCGCCTCGTCACCACCCAGCCCCACGCTCACCTGGCGCACCTTCGGATGCCGGGCCAGGTCGCGTTCGATGCCGTGCAGCATGGCGCCGGACCGTACCCGGGTGTGTCCCGGCAGCACCGGGTCGGCGCGGTGCCGCGCGGCCGGGTCGCCGACGGTCGGGTCGGTCCACAGCAGATCGGGCATCGGCCGGACCATCCTGGTACGCAGCTCGGCGCGGAGCAGCAGCAGGCCGAGGACCACGAGCAGTACGCCGACGGCGGCGAGTACCACCCAGGGCCACACCCCCCAGCTGTGCCAGCGGGTCCGTACGCCGACCGGCAGCAGTGCGGTGCCGCGGGCCACCCGGGGGATCCGGCCCAGACTGGCCAGGGTTCCGGCCACGCCGATCAGGAGCAGCAGCACCGCGATGATGGTGCCCAGTGCCCGGTTCGCCCGGTCCATTCAGGCCACCCTCCTGGGCTTGCGCATCGCCACCCGCAGCTTCACCGCACCGGGCGCGGCGACCCGGGCCAGTTCGCTCTGCACCGTCCGGTACACCGCGGGCCTGCTGTCGCTGCGCCCGGCGGCGGTGACGACCAGCCGCCACCGGTCCCGTCGGCCACGCAGCCTGGCCTTCGCGTGACTGACCCCGGTCACGCCCTGTACCGCGCCGACGAGCTGACGCTCCACCGACCGGCGGTACACCCACCAGTCGACGGGTACCTCACCGTCGCCGCCGCGTACCGCGAGATGCCGCGGCGCCCACGGTCGCAATTCGGCGAACAGCAGGAGCAGACCCAGTACGCCGACGGCGATGGCCACCGCGAGCACCAGCGGCTGGTTCAGCCGGGCCCGGGTCAGCGGGCCGTACCAGCTGTCGAACCGGATCAGCCAGGGTCGGCGACCCGTGGCGGTCAGCACGCCGTCCGCCACCACCAGTGCCCCACCGGCGATCAGTACCAGGCCGAGCAGCAGTGCCGCGAGCCGGTTGAACACCCGCATTCAACGCCCCTCGGTCCGGGAACCGGTACGCCGCTGCGGCTTCACCATCCGCTCCAGCGCACGGTCCTCGACGTCCTCGACCACCACTTCGACCCGACGCTCGTCACCGGCGTCGGACAGTGCCCGGCTGACCGCCCCGACCACGCCGGTGACGATCGGTTCCAGCGGAAAGGTGTCGACCACCACGTGCACGGACACCGACTCCGGGCCGAGCCCCACCCCCGGTACCACTCCACCCGGATAGTGTGTGGCGACCGGTACCCCGCCACCCGGGACCAACCGGGACACCCCGGGAATGCTGCTGGCCGCCGCGGCGACCGCGCGAGCGAGCGCACCCCGGTCCGCACCGAGCGATGCGCTCACCGTCGTCTCCTCCGTCTCGACCCGTCACCCGCGATCGCCTACTGGACCCGGGATTCCTTGGGCTCGTCCTCTTCGCCCTCCACATAGATGTCGTCGACGTTGATGTTGACCTCGACGACCCGCAACCCGGTCATGCCCTCCAGGCGGTCGATCACGTTGCGCCGCACCGCCTCGGTTACCTCGACGATGCTCTCCCCGTACCAGGTCACCACGTCCAGGTCGATGGCGGCCTCACGCTCACCCACCTCGACCGAGACACCCTGGCTCGCCAGTGGGGTGTCGGCACCACCGGGCACCATCGAACGCAGCTGCCCCATCCGACGGGCCAGTCCCTTGCCCATCGAGTAGACGCCGGGGATCTCCCGGGCGGCCATGCCGGCGATCTTCGCCACCACACCGTCGGCGATCCGGGTCTGGCCATGGTCACCGGACAACGAGGCGTGCGCGGTGATCCCGGAGCCGCCGACCCGCCGACCGGTCGGGGCGCTCACCTCCGAGCGACCGTGCGGTCCGGAGGACCGGTTGCCCGAGTTGGTCTGGTCGGTGGACGGAGAGGCTGCGTTGGTCATCTCGATGCTCCTCGGTGTCGATGCCTGCCTGTCTCGATGCCTGCTGGTATTCGGGTTCCGGTCGGCGCCGGCGCGTGCGGGTCAGTGTCTGGTGGAGCTGAACCGCTCGGTCAGGTCGCCGAGCTTCGGGTCACCTTCCAGTACCCGTACCACCGCGTAGCCCACGAGCCCGGCAGCAACCGCACCGACCGCGACGAGGAAGCCGGTCGTGGCCCACAGCCAGGCGACGAGCAGGCCGACCAGAAAGCCGTACTGGCGGTGGGACATGCTGCCTCCTCCTGCCGTCAGGACACCGGTATCCGTACTTGTCGGCGCGACCGACGGCATCCAGGTGCGGGTCGGCACCCACAGCGCGTCGGTAACTCACCGCGTCTCTTCAGGGTGGTACATCGCGGGTCGTCACCGTGGTGGGATTGAAGAACTTCGTTGCCGGGTAACACCCATCCGCACGGCAACAATCGACAGGGGGAACAGATGGGCATCGACGACAAGTTTGAGAACAAGAAGGATGAAGTTGTCGGCGAAGGCAAGGCGCGGGTAGGTGACGCGGTCGGCAACGAGCGTCTGCAGGGTGAGGGCGAAGTCCAGAAGGACAAGGGCAAGCTCAAGCAGGCCGGCGAAAAGGTGAAGGAAGTGTTCCGCGACTGACGTCCACAACGGACAGTCCGGTGTGTACAGGCGGTACCCGCGCACTACGGCGCTGCGGGTGCCGCCTTACCGTATGCGCCGTGCCCTGGGCGGCGCGTTGCTCCTGGCCGCCGAGCCCGGCCTTGCACCTGGCCGCCGAGCCCGGGCGGCGCGTGGCGGCGGCTAACGTACGTGCGTGACGTCCCCGGCGGCCAACGCGACCGGCACACCGTCCGCCGGGGTGACCAGCAGCCGGCCGTCGGCGTCGATGTCGGTGGCGGTGCCGGTCAGGAGTTTCCCGCCGGGAAGTTCCACCCGCACCGTACGTCCGAGCGTCACGCATCCGGCGCGGTAGCCGGCGGCCAGCCCACTGCCGACCGGATCACCGGCCGCCGCCCGGAACCGCTCGTACCAGCTGGCCAGTTCGCGCAGCAGACCACGCAGCAACGGATCCCGGTCGGTACAGCTGCCCCCGACCAGTTCCAACGACGTCGCGTCGGCCCGGGGCAGTTCGTCGGCGCGCAGCGTCACGTTCAACCCGATCCCGAGCACCACGGCGGGCGCCGAACCGCCCGGATCCGGTACCGCCTCGGCGAGGATGCCGGCGCACTTCCTGCTGGGAACCGCGGGGCCGCCCGGCCCGGCACCGCAGTCCGCCGCCGACCCTGTGTCACCGTCCTGGCCCACCGCCGTGTCGGCGTCGGCGTCCCGGCCCACCACTGACCCGGAGTCATCGTCCCGGACTCCCGCCGACCCGACGTCCGGGCCGTTGCCGGGTGCCACCAGCAGGTCGTTCGGCCACTTCAGCGCGGCCTCGACCCTCGCCAGCCGGCGTACCGTGCCGACCAGTGCCAGGCCGGCGAGCAGCGGCAGCCAGCCGTACCGGGCCGCCGGCAGCGGTGGGCGACCGGACGACTCCCGGCCGGGCCGCAGCAGCACGCTGACGTGCAGCCCGGCCCGCGGCGGTGACGTCCACACCCGGCCGAGCCGACCCCGACCGGCGTCCTGTTTCTCGGCGACGAGTACGGCGCCCTCGGGCGCACCACCGGTCGCCGCCGCGACCAGGTCGGCGTTGGTCGATCCGGTGCGCTGGACCACCTGGACCTGCGTCCACAGCTCCCCCGGCCGCACCAGCGCCCGACGCAGCGCGACCTCCGACAGCGGTGGGCGGGTCAGGTCGGAGTACCGCGAGTCAGCCACCTGACAAGCCTAGTGCGCAGCACCCGACCGACCGCCCGACGCCTTCGCCGCCCCTTGTACGCCGTGCGGCGTTGCGCGCCGCGCGCCGCGCGCCGTGCCCCCACGGTGTCGATCATGACGCCCGCGCCCCACGGTGTCGATCGTGGCAGCGTGGCGTTGATCATGGCTTCCGGGCAGGTCCTATCGGCGTGGCCCCCTCCAGATCATGATCAACATCTCTACCGCCATGATCGACCTCACGAGTTGACGGGCAACCGCCACACTCCACAGGCCGGGTTGGCGGGCCACACGAAACCGGGACCGACGCCGGTGTTGGAGCTGGTCAAGATCCGGAGTATTGGACTGCGTACCCCGCAGATCGAGGCAGTTCGTCGCAGTCTGTGCGGCTGGTCCTCCATTGCCGCGGATCGTGAGCGCGGCTCGGTCTCTACCGGCAACCTACGATCCCTGTTCGGCGTGTGATGGAAGATCAACGGCGTGCCGGAGCCTCACCCGCGCCAAGCTCCGGGCCCTTGAACGAACGACGTCGGCCCTGTCAGCGCACACAGCTCAACGCGTAGAGCGCCATGATCAACGTCGACACCGGGGCGACATGCACCCCGGTCCAGGTACGCCCGCCGGCCCGGAGCCCGGGACCCCTCTCGCACCCGCCGCGACTACAGTCCGCAGTGCCCGTGGTACGCATCGCCGCGCACTCCTGGTCCGGGTTCCGATGAGGGAGGACCTACCGACCGCGGGCCGACTACGATCCGGGACGTGAGCGCTGAGCCCGCCGACCCCGGCACCCCCGACATCCACACCACCGCCGGCAAGATCGCCGACCTGATGCGCCGTACCGACGACGCGGTGCACGCCGGTTCGGCCCGCGCGGTGGAGAAGCAGCATGCCCGCGGCAAGAAGACCGCCCGGGAGCGGATCGCCCTGCTGCTCGACGAGGGCTCCTTCACCGAACTCGACGAGCTGGCCCGGCACCGTTCGGTCAACTTCGGTCTCGCCGCCAACCGTCCGTACGGCGACGGTGTGGTGACCGGCTACGGCACCGTGGACGGCCGACCGGTGGCGGTGTTCAGCCAGGACTTCACCGTGTTCGGTGGTTCGCTGGGCGAGGTGTACGGCGAGAAGATCTGCAAGGTGATGGACCTGGCCGCGAAGACCGGCTGCCCGGTCGTCGGCATCAACGACGGGGGCGGCGCACGCATCCAGGAAGGGGTGGTGGCGCTCGGCCTGTTCGCCGAGATCTTCCGGCGCAACGTCAAGGCATCCGGTGTCATCCCGCAGATCTCGCTGATCCTCGGCCCGGCGGCCGGCGGCGCGGTCTACTCCCCCGCGATCACCGACTTCACCGTGATGGTGGACAAGACCTCGCACATGTTCATCACCGGGCCCGACGTGATCAAGACCGTCACCGGTGAGGACATCGACTTCGAGCAGTTGGGCGGGGCCCGTACGCACAACACGAAGTCGGGCAACGCGCACTACCTGGCCGCGGACGAGGAAGATGCCATCTCCTACGTCCGCCAGCTGCTGTCCTACCTGCCCAGCAACAACATGGACGAGCCGCCGGCGTACTCCGATGTGGACTGTCCACTGGAGATCACCGAGGTCGACAAGGAACTGGACACCCTCATCCCGGACTCGGCGAACCAGCCGTACGACATGCACACGGTGCTGGAACACGTACTCGACGACGGCGAGTTCTGCGAGGTGCAGGCGCTGTACGCACCTAACATCGTGTGCGGCTTCGGCCGGGTCGAGGGCCACCCCGTCGGTGTGGTCGCCAACCAGCCGATGCACTTCGCCGGTTGCCTGGACATCGGCGCGTCGGAGAAGGCGGCCCGGTTCGTACGCACCTGCGATGCCTTCAACGTCCCGGTACTGACCTTTGTGGACGTACCGGGATTCCTGCCCGGCACCGACCAGGAATGGAACGGCATCATCCGGCGCGGCGCGAAACTGCTGTACGCCTACGCGGAGGCGACCGTACCGAAGGTCACGCTGATCACCCGCAAGGCGTACGGCGGTGCGTACGACGTGATGGGTTCCAAGCATCTGGGCGCCGACCTGAACTTCGCCTGGCCGACGGCGCAGATCGCGGTGATGGGCGCGCAGGGCGCGGTGAACATCCTGCACCGGCGCACCCTGGCCGACGCGCAGGACCCGGACGCCAAGCGCGCCGAGCTGATCACCGAGTACGAGGACACCCTGTGCAACCCGTACGTGGCGGCGGAACGCGGCTACGTCGACGCGGTTATCGCACCGGCGCAGACCAGGCTGGCGCTGACCCGCGCACTGCGCGTTCTGCGCGGAAAGCGGGAGAGCAACCCGCCACGCAAGCACGGCAACATTCCACTGTAGAGGAGTCCATCGTGGAGTCACCGTCGCTGTCGGTGGTACGCGGTCAGCCGACCGCCGAGGAACTCGCCGCGCTGGTCACCGTACTGTCGGCGCGCCGCACGCCGGAGCCTGCCGGTCCAGGGCCGGTACGGTCGCTGTGGCGCGACCACGCCGCCCGGCTCGGCGTACTCACTCCCGGCCCGCTGGCCTGGCGGGCCAGCTTCCGGCCGCACTGACCTCGGCATCTCGTCCGGTCACGCTGTGGTCTGTGTCCGCATGCGGCGCACGGTCGGCGGGATCAGCGCCGCACACGCAGCTTGGCGGCCGACCGTAGGCTGACGGGCATGGCGCATACCCGGGTGTACCGAAACGGCAGTCTGCTGCCCGACAGGCTGTCCCCCTCGCAGGCTGCCGATCTGGTCGGTCCTCCCGGCACGCTGGTGTGGATCGATCTTGGCCCGGCGGACCGGGCCGAACTGGAACAGTTCGAGGGCCGGTTGGAGCTGCACCGTCTCGGCATCCAGGACGCGCTGCGCGCCGAGCCCCGGTCCAGCTTCGTGCACTACCCGCAGCACGATTTCCTGTCGACCCGCGCGTTGCACTTCGACCCGCGGGACGGCAGCATCGCCACGTCTCCGATCGCCGTGTTCCTCACCGCCGAACTGATGCTGACGGTACGGGGCGACGACGACTTCCCGCTGGACGCGGTGCTGGAGCACTGGGACGCCGAAGCGGAACTGGCCCGCCACGGGGTCGGTTTCCTGCTGCACGGCCTGTTGGAACAGGTGGTGGCCAACCACTACGACACGGTACGAAGTCTGGACGCGGCGCTGGACGAGCTGGAGGACCAGCTACTCGACGACTCGCCGGCCGACGACCTGTGGGTGCAGCGCCGCTCACATCAGCTGCGGGCCGCTCTGGTGCGGTTGCGGCGCCTGGCGCTGCCCACGCAGGATGCGCTGGAGTCGTTGTCCGACACCGCCGACGACCTGATCGCCGAACCGCTGCTGCCCTACTTCGTCAACGTACGCGACCACGCGACCCGGGTGGCGGAGTGGAGCGACAGCCTGCGCGACACGGTCGCCACGATCCTGCAGACCCGGATGGCCCTGCATGACAGCCGGATGACGGTGATCAGCAAGAAGGTGACCGGCTGGGCCGCACTGATCGCGGTGCCCGCCCTGGTGACCGGCTTCTACGGGATCAACGTACCGTTCCCGGGTGACGGTCGACTGTGGGGTTTCGTCACCTGCTGCGCGGTGATGGTGGGCATGTTCAGCGTGCTGTACGCGGTCTTCAAGCACAAGGACTGGCTCTGATCCGGGGCCCGTCGGACGGACCGGGAACCGCTGGTACGGTCCTGCCATGTCTGATGCCCCTGACCGGTCCCCCGGTCCTGTCACCGCTGCGGACGTCACCGCGGCCGTCGGACACGCCGTCGCGGCGTTGAGCGCGGCGAGCACCGCCGACTGGAATGTCCCGGCCGCCGGTCTGGCCTGGACCTGCTGGGAGACCGCCGAGCACCTCTGCGACGACCTGTTCTCCTACGCCGCCCAGCTCGGCCCGAAGGTTCCGTCGCTGGAGAAGGAGCTGCCGCTGCGGTGGAAGCGCGAGTACCCGAACGGGCCGGCGAACGCCATCTTCGTGGACCGGGAGGCCGGGCCGGCCGGCCTGCTCCAGGTTCTGGAGGCCGGTGGGGCGATACTGGCCGCGATGGTCGCCACCACGTCCCCCACGGTCCGGTCGCATCATGCCTACGGCGCCTCCGATCCGGAAGGTTTCGGTGCCATGGGCATCGTGGAGACCTTGACCCACACCTTCGACATCGCCACCGGCCTGGGCATCGACTGGAACCCGCCGGCGCAGTTGTCCGACCGGGCGCTGTGCCGGCTGTTCCCGGACGCGCCGGACGATCCGGACCGCTGGCAGGTTCTACTCTGGTGCACCGGTCGGGGCGAGCTGCCCGGTCGGCCGCGACGCACCGACTGGCAGTGGGACGGCTCGGTCCGTACGGAGAAGGAAGGCTCGGCGTGAGCGCACCACGATTCGTCCTGGCCTCGGCGAGTCCGGCCCGGCTGACCACGTTGCGGGCAGCCGGATTCGCGCCCGAGGTGATCGTCAGTGGCGTGGACGAGTCGGTGGTCTCGGCTCCCACGACGGCGGAGCTGTGCCAGGAACTGGCCCGGCTCAAGTGCGTCGCGGTGGCCGGTCAGGCCGCCACCACCGGCGCGCTCGTACTGGGCTGCGACTCGATGCTGGAGTTCGACGGCGGGTCGTACGGCAAGCCGACGGACGCGGCGGACGCGACCGCCCGCTGGCGTCGGATGCGGGGCCGCTCCGGCGTACTGCACTCCGGTCATCATCTGATCGACAACCGTACGCCGGGTGGCCGGTCGGTCAGCGCGGTGGCGTCCACAGTGGTCCGGTTCGCCGAACTGACCGATGCGGAGATCGCCACGTACGTGGCGAGCGGCGAACCGCTCAAGGTGGCGGGCGCGTTCACCATCGACGGTCTGGGCGCACCGTTCGTGTCCAGTGTGGAGGGTGACCCGGGCACCGTGGTCGGCGTGTCGCTGCCGTTGCTGCGCAGCATGTTCACCAAGCTGGACCTGTCCGTTACCGACTTCTGGACGACGACAGCCTGACGCTGCGGGCTGCGGCGGCCGGGCCGTCGCAGCCCGCAGTGTCGGTCACAGCCAGGTGAGTTTCACCGGATAGAGCTGGCTCCAGCGTTCCTCGGCCAGCTCCGCATCCTGCGAGCGCGCGGTGTCCAGCGTCCCGTCCTCGCCGAACCGGTAGAGCAACGCACGCCCGTCCACCATGCAACCCCACCACACCACCCGGCTGTCGGGCTGGCAGGCGGCGACGTACTCGCCGTAGTCCGGGTCGTCCTCGTCGAGCACCAGCGCAAACTGCCGCGGCACCGCCGGCATCGGCACTGTGGTATCGATCTTCGTCGTCATCTCACACCTCATTCTGTCCAGATCGGCCCCCATGGAGGGGATCCGTCCCTTCACAATGCAGCTACACTTAGTGCGCAATCAGATGCGAAGTGTCCGACACGCGTCCGCGGACGGCGGACACGATGGGGGAGCTGGCATGGACGGTGACACTTTCAGCAGCGCACTCCGACGTTGGCGGACCACCCGTCGACTCTCACTTCGAGAGCTGGCAGCACGCACCCACTACGGCAAGTCGCTCATCTCGGATCTGGAGAACGACGTCCGACGGCCCCACCCGGACGTCGCTGGGCAGCTCGACGACGCACTTCAGACCGGCGGTGAGCTCAGCACCTTGTTGGAGCAGGCGAACGCGGCACGGCAGTTGCGGGTCAGGCGGTCGGTGCCGTACGACCCGTACCACTACACCGATCTGGCCAGAGACCTGCTGACCGCTGGGCGAGGAGGCATCGACGACATGCAGAGACGAACGTTCATGCTCAACCTGACCGGTCTGACCGGGCTCGGGCTGGCTGCACCGGCACTGACACTGGAAGCCGCCCGGCACGGGCTCTCACTCTCCCTGGCGGAGGAACGCGCCGGCGCCGCGGTCGAGGAGTGGCAGGAGATCGTCGAGGAGTACGGCTACCGGTACATGACCACCCCGGCTGCCGAGCTGGTGTCGGCCCTGCTGGTCGACGTGCTGGCCATCCAGTACGCCATGCAGCGTCGACCGGACGATGCCACGGTCCGGCAACTTCAGCGCTCCGGCGCCATGCTGGCAGCGATCATGGCCATGGCCGTCGCCAACCTCGGACAGTTGCACGAGGCACAACGCTGGTGGCGCAGCGCCCGCCGGGTGGCCGACGAGTCTGCCGACCCGGCCACCATCGCCTGGGTCCGGGGCCGTGAGGTGATCCGCGCCCTGTACGAGCAGCGGCCAGTTCCGACCATCCTGCGTTTTGCCGAACAGGCCACCTCACTCAGCAAGGACGCACCACCCGCCACGGTGCGAGGACTGATATCCGGACACGCACAGGCTCTCTCCGCAATTGGCCGCGCCGATGAGGCCGAAGCGCTGCTGCGTGAGGTACGGGACATCGACGACCACCTACCGGCCGAGACCATCCCCCGGTCAGCGTCGATCTTCGGCTGGTCGGAGGACTGCCTGCGGTTCACCGAGAGCTACGTCTACTCTCACCTCGGCGCGATGCGACAGGCGGACGAGGCGCAGTCGCGGGCACTCGCCCTCTACGCAGCGAACGACCACCGGGGCCCGGCACAGATCGAACTCCAGCGTGCCCTGTGCATGGTCCACAATGGAGCTATTGACGACGCCGCGCAGCATGCGCACCGGATCATCGACGACCTGGCGGCCGGAGACCGGATCCGGCCGGTCGTCGCCCTCGGGCACGAGGTACTGGACCTGATTCCCGTGCAGTCCCGGCAGCGCAGCGCAGTGCAGGAGTTCCGTGAATTCCTGACCTCCCCCACCTCGGTCTAGCCGAAAGCGAGCATCCGTGTCGACCACCCTCACTGTCACCCGCCACACCAGCACCGATGCGTTACAGCTGTACGACGCGGTGGTTCCGGTCTACGCCGCAGCAAACCACGGGCAGCTGCAAGACCCGTGGTACCACCCGGACCGGTTCTGGGAACGTTTCGTCGAGCTGTACGCGCCCGGCCGGGACTTCTCGCTGGTGGTCGGTTGGCTCGGCGAGACCGCCATCTCCTACACCTTCGGCAGCCCACGCGACAACGCGGCGCCGTTCTGGACCGAGGTGCGCACCGCGCTGCCCGAGCTCGCCGCCCCCGGCACCGACGAACCGGTCTACGTCTTCCGGGAACTGGCCGTGCATCCGGACCATCACCGCCAGGGTCACGGCCGGACCATGCATGACGCACTGCTCGCCGATCGACCGGAACGGCTCGCGACTCTGGTGGTACGCAAGAACAATGTCCCCGCGCAGGCCGCGTACCGGACCTGGGGTTGGCGCAAACTGGGCGACCGTCAGCCCTTCCCCGACTCACCCGTGTTCGACGAACTGGTACGGCCACTGACACCGCCGAGGTCGACGGCGACACGGTCGGCTTCGCGTACGGCTACACCCTGACCGCCGAGATGCCACGCTGGCACCGTCTCGTCACCCCGTACGCAGAACGTTTCCCGGCCACGGCGCTCCGTGCCGGGAAACTGTTCACCATCATGGAGATCGCTGTCCTCCAGCCATGGCGACGGCACGGTGTCGGACGTGCACTGCATGACGCACTGCTCGACGGCCGGTACGAGCACGCCGCGATGCTGACGGTCCGACCGGACGCCGCAGACGCTGTGGCGGCGTACCGCGCCTGGGGCTGGCGTCGTGCCGGACACCGGGCCCGAACCGACGGACCCGGTTACGACATCCTGGTGCGCGAACTGATGCGACGCTGAGGTCAGCTCGGGATGGCTGCTTCGATCTGGGCGAGGTGGGCGGCGAGGATGTCGTCGAACGCGGCGCGGCGGTCTGCGCCGAGAGGGTGGATGTCGCGGGCGAAGTGCGCCACAGCGGGGAAGCGTTCGGGGTCGGCGCCGAGTACGGCGACGCGGAACAGTTCCATGCCCTGTTCGTGCTCTTCCGGGACGATGGTGCTGAGCGCGGCCTCGGAGGCGATCAGCGCGGCGACGAGGACCGCGGTCCGGTGGTAGCGCACCGGCACCTCCTCCTCGGGCAACCCGGACGCGCGTAGGGCCTGCAGCATCTCTTCCATGACCAGCCGGGAACCGGTGCCGCTCGACGCGTAGCGCCCCCAGATCGCGGCGAGCTGGGGTTGCTTACCGAAGGCTTCCCGCACGCGCAGGGCCACGGCGGTGATGCGCCGCTTCCAGTCGCCCCGGGGGTGGTAGCCGTCCATGGCGGCCAGCAGGATCTGGTCGGCGACCGCGCGCAGCAGTTCGGTCTTGCTGCGGAAGTGCCGGTAGAGGCTGGAGGAGTCGGTCCCGAGCACCGCGGCGAGCTTGCGCACGCTGAACGACTCGGCGTCGCTCGTGCGCAGCAACTCGGCTGCCGCGTCCAGGATCTCCCCGGTCGACCAGCGCCTTCGACCTGCCATCCCACCCCTCTCGCCGGGTGCAGCATAGCCTATGCACTTGGTGTTGCACGCACCGCGTGCATAATGGAGGCATGAGCACGCCGTACGAAAGGACCTCCGTCGTGGGTGACCCACTGGATCCCACGAAGCTGACCGCCGCCATGGAGAACGTCCACCGCGCCGGGATCCCGGGACTGTTCGCCGAGGTGCGCGACGGCGACCAGATCTGGCGCGGCGCCGCAGGGACCGCCGACGTGGCCACCGGTCGCCCCGTCACCGCCGACATGCGGCACCGCGTCGGCAGCATCACCAAGACCTTCACCGCCGCCGCGGTCCTGCAGCAGGTCGAGAGCGGTCAGATCGGCCTCGACGCGCCGATCGGCCGGTACCTGCCGAAGCTCGTTCCCGGAGAACGCGGTGACGCGATCACGGTCCGGATGTTGCTCGACCACACCAGCGGCCTCGCCGAGTACCTCCCCTACGCCTACCCCTCCCTCGCCGCGTTCCCCGCCCTCGCGGACACCCGGCCACAGAGTCTGGACGACCACCGACACACCCGGTTCCGCGCGAGCGAACTGATCGGGATGGGGGTGGCCGCACCTGCCACCGGCGCCCCGGGCAGCACCCCGGGGGTGTACTCCAACACCAACTACCTGCTCCTCGGAGAGCTCCTGGAGCAGGTGACCGGCGCTCCGGCCGAGCAGTACATCAGCCGCAACGTCATCGGACGCGCCGGACTGCGCGACACCGAACTTCCCACCGGACCGTACGTCGACGGACCACACCCGCAGCTCTACGAGGCGTGGTTCGGCATGATCGACCCGCCGCGCGACTACAGCGTCTACGACATGTCATGGGTGGGGCCGGCGGCCTCGCTGGTATCGACCGTCACGGACCTCAACCGCTTCTTCGGCCTGCTGCTCGGCGGCGAGATCGTCAGCCCGTGGTCGCTGACACAGATGCAACGCACCGTCCCGGTCATCTCCCAGGAGGGGAAGACCATCCAGTACGGCCTCGGCCTGCACCCGATGGATCCTCCCGGCCAGGACACGTTCTGGGGCCATGGCGGCTCTGCCTGGGGTGCCGGAGCGCTGGCCATGACCCGCGCCGACGGCAGGCGGCAGCTGGCCGTCGCGGTGAACCTGCAGAGATGGAACAGGCTCGACCCTTCAGGTCGGCCACAGCCCCATCCGATCGACGGGGCGCTGGCGGCGCTCTACCGGACGGCGATGTACGGCTGACGGCTCTCGCACGAGCCGGCAGGATGTCCCAAGACAGGAGAAAATCACGATGGCAACAGAAACGACCGCAGCACGTCCGGCACGGCGACACCGCGGGATCATGGCGGTGATGTGGACCGGGCTGGCCCTGACCGCCGTCGCCGCGGTCTACCCGTTCCTCGACAGTGCCACCACCCAACTGCTGGCCGACCACATCCGCGCCGGCTATCCCACGTACAGCCGGACCCGCATCGACGCGGCCGTCACCACCTATCTGGTCCTGTCGTCGGTCGTCGGGACGCTCGGTGTCCTCGCCTGGCTCTCGACGATCTGGGTGGTCCGGGCGGGCAAGCGGTGGGCCCGCCCGGCCGCGACCGTGATGTTCGTACTCGCCGTGAGCGTCGCGCTGACCGGACTGCTCACCCGGGACACCTCCGGCGCCACCGGACTGCCTCCGGCACTCGGCTGGGCCGGGACGGTTCCCTGCCTGGCCGGGATCCTGACACTGGTCCTGCTGTGGAGGCGACCGCGACCGGCGTGACTCCGGGCGTCAGGTTCCGCAGGTCAGCCGGATGCCGGCCCAGTCGCCGTGATCGGAGTCGGTGGACCCGTCCGGGTCGATGACCAGGCGGACCAGGTGCGCTCCGGTCAGGTCGGCGGTCAACGTCCGCGCGTCGTCGGCGAAGGTCATCGTCCCGCTGTCGGCGACCTTGCGGTCATCGGCATAGATCTGGAAGGTGACCTGTGACTTCGCGGTCTTCTCGTCGTCCACACCGACGTCGGTGGTCAGGCTGGAGCACGTCCCGCCGAGGTAGTAGCTGATCTCACCGGGCGCGTGCGCGCCGAGACCCTTGGCGTACGTGGTGCCGTTGATGGTCAGTGTGTGCCCGTCGCCGGCGGCGGTCTCTCCGTTGCTCATGTCGCGCTCCACCGGCCCCCAGCCGTTGGTCGCCGAGATCCAGTCCAGATCGCTGGCGTACGACGTGCCGGCCGGTGGCGCGACCGCGACCAGTACGGTTCCGGTGGTCGATCCGGCGGCCCGATGGCTTGTGCCCCAACGGTAGTCCGACCGTACGGTCAGCGCGTACGAACCCGCCGCGGTACCGGCCGGTGGCCGTACCCGCCAACCGGTACGCAGCGACTGCCCGGTGGCCAGCGCCGGCGCCGAGGCAGCCGTGGTGTTGCTGACCTGCCAGCCGTCCGGTGCGGTGAGCCGTACCGACGCGGTGCGTACCGGCACCCGGCCGTCGTCGGTGAGTGTGGTGCTCAGCGCGTTGTCCTGACCGGGTTGCACCACGGAGACCGGTGAGCCCGGGTACACCGGCGGCGTGTCCAGACCGAGCGCGGTGGCCGGCGGGTACTTCGCCCAGCCCGGGTCGGCGGAGACCCGGTAGATCACCGTGCCGTGGGCGGGTACCGCGGCGCTGATGTCACCGGCGGTCTCGGTGGTGGCGTGCTGCCAGACGTCGCGCAGGGTGTAGGCATCGGCGTCGCCGAGGCCGGCGGCCGATGCGGTGGTGCCGATGGTCGCCGTGCTGTCGGTCTCGTTGTACAGCGCCACCGCAGCGTCCCCATTGGACAGTGCCTTGGCGAACACCACATGCCCGTCGGAGTCGCTGATCGGCCGGGCCTGGCGGCCCAGGGTGTCCTGGTCGAGCGCGATGACCTCGGTGTTGCGCAGGATGTCCATGGTGGCCGGGGTGGCCTGGCGCAGGTCCGAACCGATCAGCAGCGGCGCGGCCATCATGGCCCACAGGCCGAAGTGGGTGCGGTACTCGGTGTCGGTCATGTCACCGTGCCCGACCTCCAGCATGTCCGGGTCGTTCCAGTGCCCCGGTCCGGCGGCATCGTAGAGCGGCATGTTCTTGCGGATGATGCTCTTCAGGCTGCCCCAGCTGTCGTTGATGTCACCGGTGGTACGCCACAGATTGCCCACGTCCCCGGCCCAGGTCCACGGCTGACTGGAGCCCCATTCGCAGATGCTGTACACGATCGGGCGTCCGGTGGCGGCGAGCGCATCACGCATCGCGGTGTACCGCGCGACGTACTGGTCATGACTGGTCTGGCCGGCGTTGTTGCAGTTGTCGTACTTCAGATAGTCGACGCCCCAGTCCGCGAAGTCCTGCGCGTCGGTACGTTCGTGGCCGAGGCTGCCCGGGTAGCCGGCGCACGTGGCGGTGCCGGCGTCCTCGTAGATGCCGAGCTTGAGTCCCTTGCCGTGTACGTAGTCGGCGGTGCCGGAGATCCCGTCGGGGAACTTCACCGGGTCGGGCACCAGATGGCCACCGGCGTCGCGCTGATGGGTGAGCCAGCAGTCGTCGATGTTGACGTAGTCGTAGCCGGCGTCCTTCAGCCCGCTGCTGACGAACAGGTCGGCGGTCTGTTCGATGAGCTGCTCGTCGACGTTGCAGCCGAACGAGTTCCAGTCGTTGAAACCCATCGGCGGGGTCCGGGCCAGCCCGTTCTCCCACGCGTACGCGGCACTGGGTCGGGCGGCGTCGAGGGTGGTGGCGCCGACGATGCCGGCGGTGGGGCCGGCCAGCAGCAGCATGGCCGCAGCGGCCAGTCGGTGGAGTCTGCGCATCGGAAACCCTCTCGGTTTGGGCGCAATCACCCGGATGCCCGGTAGATGCACCTAAACACAGAGAACTACCCGACGCAAGGTTCCGACGACGTAGAGCCCTGATCTGGCAGAAACGACCAGCGCGACGCCCGCCGGCATGGTGGTGCGTACCGGCGGGCGTCGGGTGCGGCGGGCAGGCGGTCGAGCGGGCGGACGGTCAGGCCACGCTGCGGGCGAACCGGCGGGCCGCCCAGATCACCGCGGCGACCGTCAGGACCGACAGGATCACCACTGCCTCGTACACCGCGTTGGTGCTCAGGTGGCCGCTGAACAGATCGCGGGCCGCGTCCACCCCGTAGCGCAGCGGGTTGATCCGGGAAATGTTCTGCAACCAGCCGGGTGCCGCGGCCATCGGCAGGAAGACCCCGGACAGCAGCAGGATCGGCATCGCGATGCCGTTGGCCAGCGGCGCCAGCGCATCCTCGCTCTTCAGGATCAGCGCCGCGGCGTACGACACCGACGCACCCATCACGGCGAGCAGGATCATCAGCGCCAGCGTCAGCAGCAGCGGCAGGAACTGGATGTTCAACCCGAACGGGATGGACAGCAGCACCAGTACGACGGCCTGTACCAGCAGCGTCACCACGTCTCGCAGGGCCCGGCCGAGCAGCAGTGCGAACCGGCTGACCGGGGTGACCCGCATCCGTTCGATGACGCCGTCGCGCAACTCACCGATCAGGCCGAAGCCGACGAACAGCGTGCCGAACAGGGCGAGCTGGGCGAGCAGTCCGGGGATGAAGAACGCGAAGGCTGCGTCACCGCCGGCCATTCCCGGCGCACGTACCTTCTTCAACAGCGGCGCGAACAGCAGCAGGTAGTACAGCGGCTGCGCCAGACCGACGATGATCCAGGTCGGGTTGCGCATCGTCAGCAGCATGGAACGCTGGAACACCAGCCAGGTGTCCCGGGCGAACTTGGCAGGGGCGGACATCGGTATCTCCTCATCGACCACCCGTGCGGCACACGGCCGTCGGGTGGCTCGGCAGTACGGGCTGGGTCAGGCGGCTTCGTCGCGCAGCGAGCGTCCGGTCTGGTGCAGGAACACGTCGTCCAGGCTCGGCCGGTGCAGTTCCACGGACTCCACGGCGACCCCGGCACTGTCCAGTTCCCGTAGGATCAGCGGCATCCCGGTGGCCCCGGACTCCACGTAGAGCCGCAGGTCGTTGCCGGATTCCTCGGCCTTGCGCACGAACGGCTGGTCGACCAGCAGCTTGTACGCGGTCGCGACCGGGCGATCGATCGCCTCGGCGCCGCCGACACCGAAGCCGAGCGTGACGACATCGCCGGCGACCTGGCGCTTCAGTTCGTCGGAGGTGCCCTCGGAGACGATCTGGCCGTCGTCCATGATCGCGATGCGGTCACAGAGCGCGTCGGCCTCGTCCAGGTAGTGCGTGGTGAGGAAGACCGTCATGCCCTCGCCGCGCAGCCGGCGTACCTCGTCCCACACGTGCGAACGGCTCTGCGGGTCCAGCCCGGTGGTCGGCTCGTCGAAGAACACCAGGCCGGGCTGGTGCACCAGGCCCAGCGCGATGTCCAGTCGCCGCTTCTGGCCACCGGAGTACGTGGTGGTCTTGCGGTCGGCGAACTGGCTGAGCTGGAACGCCTCGATCAGGGCGGCGGCCCGCGGCACGGCGGCGGCCTTGCTCAGCCCGTACAGCCGGCCCTGCATGAGGAGTTCCTCGCGGGCGGTGGCCTCCCGCCAGGTGCCGCCCTGCTGGCCGACGTAGCCGATCCGGCGGCGTACCTCTCCCGGGTCGCGGCGCAGGTCGACACCGGCCACGGTGGCCTCACCGCCGTCGGGCGTCAGCAGGGTGGACAGCATCCGCAGCGTGGTGGTCTTGCCGGCACCGTTGGGGCCGAGGAAGCCGAAGACCTCGCCCTCCTCGACGGACAGGTCCACTCCACGCACGGCCTCCACAGTGCCGCGACGACTACGGAACGTCTTCCGCAGTCCTCTTGTCTCGATGATCATGGCGCGGTCCCCCGAAGATCCGTCAGAAACGGGTAGTCAAATTTGGTCAAGACAGTAGTACGGGCGACAGCCGGGCAGCATCCACTTTTCAGCGCACCCCGACTACCGGTCCGTCGCACGGTATGCCGTACTGCGGTCAGTTCCCGGCCGCAATACCGTTCCGCCCGCAACACCGCAGCAGCAGTGCTGCGGAACGGTGACGTCAGTATGGCGTCAGATTCTGACGCACGTCAAGGCGTCCCGTGACATCACTGACGTCACGACGATGCGGGCGGTTCGACGAACTCGCCGTTCCCCGCCCGTACGGCCACCCGCTCGCACCACTCGACCTCGGCCCGGGCCCGCGCCAGGAACAGCTCGATCATCTCGGCGGCATGCGGGGCAAGGTCCTGGGTGGTCCCGTCGAGCCTCGCGCACAGGTCACGCAGTACATCCGCCCGGTGCCGCAACCCTGCCGCGGCCTCCATCGCAGGCACATCCGGCACGAACGAGAACGCCGACAGGAACGGATCCGCGACCGGCTCGTAGGACCACCACTGCTGGTGCAGTTGGCGCTGGTACTCCCGCTCACCGGTCACCGTCAGCCGGTACCGGGTCCGGGCCCGCCCGCCCCGGACCCGCCCGGTGTCCACCGGCTCCAGCAGCCCGTCCCGGTTCATCGAGGTCAGCGCGTGGTAGATCGACCCGGACCGGACACCGGCCCAGGCGTCCGCGTCCCATTTCGCCAGTACCCGACGCACGTCGTAGCCGTGTACCGGCTGCAACCGTCGTACGACGCCGAGAATCAGCAATCTGGTCGAGGACACGTGCGCATCCTATGGCCAAAATTGGCTAAATTGCCGCCCCGGTACGGTCCGGCACAGGTGCGCACATCCCACCACGTTCCGTGTTCATACTCCGACCATCCCCCCGACAGCCGACGGTCACCGCACATCGGCGCACGACATGGCAGAATCGCCGGGCTGGCACGTCGCGACACGCTGCGGACACAACACCGGCCCGCGACTTCCGGCCGGTACCGGTTCGGTGGCACCCTGCTGGCAGGCACGTCGCGTACTGGTCATACCGGTACACCGAACCGCACCGGACAGGAGGACGGCGATGACCGCCGAAGCACGGGGTCCCGCGAAGGCCGGGGCCGGCGGGGCAGAGCCACCCGGCCCCGCTCAGGCGGAAGCCAGCACGGCGGAACTGCCCGACCCCGCTGAGACGGTCGCCGGCGGGGCAGAGACACCCGACCCCGAACCGACCGCGACGACCGGGAGCGGCGGCCGGGCACGGGCGCACAAGGCACGCGGCGCCGAGCATGTGATGGCGTACGTCTTCCTGCTCCCCTCGTTCCTGATCTTCGCGCTGTTCATCGTCTGGCCGCTGGGCAAGTCGATCTACCTGTCGCTGTACGGCAGCGACCTGTTCGGCGGCGCCTCGGTGTTCGTCGGGCTGGACAACTACCGCGACATGTTCACCTCCAGCGAGTTCGGTCAGGTACTGCTCAACACGCTGGAGTTCGTCCTACTGACCGTGCTGCCCGGGGTGCTCGGCGCGCTGGTCGTGGTGCTGCTGCTGGAGTCGCAGATCCGGGGAGTACGGATCCTGCGCACCGCCTTCGCCCTGCCGTTCGCGTTCAGCGTCGCCACCGCGTCGGTGATCTTCTCGGTGATCTACAACTACCAGATCGGTCTGGCCAACGGGATCCTCGGCTTCCTGGGCATCGACCGGGTCGGTTGGACCACCGACCCGAAGATCGCCATGTTCGCCCTGGCACTGACCACGGTGTGGATGAACCTCGGCTACAACGTGCTGGTGCTCTCCGCCGGTGTCGGGGCGATCCCGGTCGAGGTGATGGAGGCGGCCCGACTGGACGGCGCGACCGGGATCCGGCTGGCCCGCCGGATCATCCTGCCACTGCTGTCCCCGCAGCTGTTCTTCCTCGTCGTGGTCACCACGATCCAGTCATTGCAGAGCTTCGGTCAGATCCACATCCTGACCAAGGGTGGTCCGGACGGCGCCACCACCACGCTGGTCTACTCGATCTACAAGAAGGCCTTCGCGTTCGGTTCCAGCGACTTCGGCAGCGCCAGCGCGCAGGCGATGGTGCTGCTGCTGATCGTACTGGCCTGTACCGGCATACAGTTCGGCGTGCTACAGCGGAGGGTGCACTACTGATGGCCACCAGCACATCCACCGCGCCGGAGAAGTCCACAGTGCATAGTGCCGCGCCGCGACCGGTACGCCGCCGCCGGCGGATCACCCCCGGCAAGATCGTCGTCTACGTGGTGCTCCTGCTGGCCCTGATCCCGGTCGTGTTCCCGGTCTACTACGCCTTCGTCGGTAGCATCATGCCCGGCGGTGACCTCGCGTCATCGCCACCGAAGGTGTTCCCGACCGGCCTGGAATGGTCCAACATCACCGGGGTCTTCGACGCGATCCCGCTGGGCCGGCAGTACCTCAACTCGGTCGTACAGGCCGGTGCGATCACCATTGCGCAGTTGGTCACCAGCATCTTCGCCGCGTACGCGTTCGCCTTCATGCGGATGTGGGGACGGCGGATCCTGTTCGGCGCGTTCATGGCCACCCTGATGGTGCCGGCCGAGTCGATCATCATCCCGAACTATCTGCACCTGGGCGACTGGCACCTGCTGACCAGTACGCCGGGCGTGATGCTCGGGCTGGTGCTGCCGTTCCTGGCCAACATGTTCGCCACCTTCCTGCTGCGTCAGGCCTTCCTGCAGTTCCCCGGCGAACTCCGGGACGCCGCGGTGATGGACGGCTGCGGCCACCTGCGGTTCATGTGGCGCATCCTGGTGCCGCTGGCCCGTCCGTCCATCGCGGCGGCCGGCGTCTACGTGTTCCTCACCGCCTGGAACCAGTACTTCTGGCCGCTGCTGGTCACCCGTAGCGCATCCCAGCAGACCCTGCAGATCGGTATCACCCAGCTGCGTAACGCGGAGGTCGGAGACCTCGGGCTGGTCGTGGCCGGTGTCGCCCTGTCGGTGATACCGACCCTGCTCATCGTCCTGTTCGGACAGCGCTACATCGTGCGCGGCCTGACCGCCGGCGCGGTGCGTTGACACCCCTGTGAGACCAGTGTTCCTGGGAGGAGTACGAATGAGTGCACGCAACACCTTGCGGCGTGGCTGGGCGGTCCGCGTCCTGGCCGCCGCCGCAACGCTGAGTACCGCGGCCACCATGGCGGCCTGCGGTGGCAGCGATTCGGGGGGCAACTCCACGGACGCACCCGGCGCCGACGCCCTGTCGAAGGCCAAGGGCACCGTCGATGTGGAGTTCTGGCACAGCATGAAGGGCCCGAACGCCGCGGCCCTCAACCAGATCGTCAAGCAGTTCAACGACGCGCACCAGGGCAAGATCAAGGTCAAGCCGGTGTACGAGGGCGAGTACGACGACACCATCGCCAAGTACAAGACCTCGGTGCAGCAGAAGCACACCCCCGAACTGATCCAGGTGTACGACATCGGCAGCCGCTTCATGATCGACTCGAAGCAGACCGTACCGATGTACAAGTTCATCGACAAGGACAAGTTCGACGTCAGCCAGATCGAGCCGAACATCGCCAACTACTACCGGTTCGACGGTAAGCAGTGGTCGATGCCGTTCAACACCTCGATGCCGCTGCTGTACATCAACACCAACCTGTTCAAGAAGGCCGGGCTGGACCCGAACAAGCCGCCGAAGAACCTCGACGAGATCGAGCAGTACGCCAAGAAGCTCACCAAGAAGGACAAGAACGGCCGGGTCACCCAGTACGGCTTCAACGCGGCGATCTACGGCTGGTACGTCGAGCAGTTGCTGGCCACCAACGGCAACCAGTACTGCGACAAGGACAACGGGCGCAGCGGACTGGCCAGCAAGGTGCTGTTCGACTCCGCCGACGGCGTGAAGATCGCGCAGTGGTGGACCGACATGGTCAAGAAGGGCTACGCGTCCAACACCGGCCGCACCACCGACTCGGCTCAGCAGGCGTTCAAGAGCGGTACGGTCGGCATGGAGCTGGAGTCCACCGGCGAGATGCGTGACTTCATCAACGCCTCGAAGGGCAAGTTCAGCGTGCAGGCCGCACCGTTCCCGCGGCTGTCCGGCGATGGCGCCGCCAACGGCGGCACCATCATCGGCGGTGCCAGCCTGTGGATCAACGGGGTCGGCCACACCGATGCACAGAAGCGCGCGTCGTGGGAGTTCATCAAGTACGCGACCTCGCCGAAGGTCCAGGCGCAGTGGCACACCGGTACCGGCTACTTCCCGGTCAACAAGAACGCGCTGAACGACCCGACCGACAAGGCGTGGGTGAAGCAGTACCCGCAGTTCACCGTGGCGGTCAACCAGCTGCACTCGACCAAGCCGAGTACCGCGACCGCCGGTTGCGCCCTGGGCGTCATGCCACAGGCGCGGCAGGCCGCCGAGGAGGGTCTGGAGAAGACCATCACCTCGCATGACCCGAGTTCCGCGCAGGCCAACATGAAGGCCGCAGCGGACACCCTGACCAAGCCGATCGAGGCGTACACCAGGGCGGTCAAGAAGTAACGCCAGCACGCAGAAACGCCGAGGGGCGGCCGGTCACCACGACCGGCCGCCCCTCCACCGTTCCACTCCGTACCGGCCTACGCCATCCCGGTCTACGTCATCCCGGTCCGGTGGTGAGGGCGGCTGGTCGTCATCAGCCGCCCTCGCCGCGAGCCTGCCAGCTGCCGATCAGTCCAGGGCGACCACGGCCTGGGCGAACTGGGCGGCGTACAGCCGGGCGTACGCGCCGTCCGCCGCGAGCAGCTGCTCGTGGTTGCCGTGTTCGACGATGTGGCCGGACTCCATCACCAGGATCACGTCCGCGTCGCGGATGGTGGAGAGCCGGTGCGCGATCACGAAGCTCGTACGGCCCTGCCGCAGCGAGGTCATCGCGTGCTGGATGAGCACCTCGGTACGGGTGTCCACGGAGCTGGTCGCCTCGTCCAGCACCAGGATCGACGGTTCGGTCAGGAACGCGCGGGCGATGGTGATCAGCTGCTTCTCGCCCTCGCTGACGTTCGAGCCCTCCTCGTTCATCACCGTGTCGTAGCCGTCCGGCAGGGTGCGGATGAACCGGTCGGCGTGGGTGATCCTGGCCGCCTCCACGATCCGTTCCCGGGACACGTCGTCGACGCCGTACGCGATGTTGTCGGCGATGGTGCCGCCGAACAGCCAGGTGTCCTGCAGCACCATGCCGATCCGGCTACGCAGCGCGTCGCGGGACATCGTGGCCACGTCCACCCCGTCCAGCAGGATCCGCCCGTCGCTGACCTCGTAGAACCGCATCAGCAGGTTGACCAGGGTGGTCTTGCCGGCACCGGTCGGGCCGACGATCGCCACGGTGTGTCCGGGTTCGACGGTCAGCGACAGGTTCTCGATCAGCGGCGCGTCCGGCTTGTACGAGAACGACACGTCGTCGAACTGCACCCGGCCGGTCACCCGTTCCGGGTACTGCGGCGAGACCGGGTCGGGCTCCTGCTCGTCGGCGTCCAGCAGATCGAACACCCGTTCCGCCGACGCCACCCCGGACTGCAGCAGGTTGGCCATCGACGCGACCTGGGTGATCGGTTGGGAGAACTGCCGGGAGTACTGGATGAACGCCTGCACATCACCCAGGGACAGGGTGCCGGAGGCGACCCGGAACCCACCGATGACGGCGACCAGTACGTAGTTGAGGTTGCCGATGAACATCATCGCCGGCTGGATCATGCCGGAGATGAACTGTGCCCGGAAGCTGGACCGGAACAGCGCCTCGTTGTGTTCCTGGAAGGTGTCCGAAGCCTCCTGCTGGCGGCCGAACACCTTCACCAGGGCGTGCCCGGTGTACATCTCCTCGATGTGCGCGTTGAGCTTGCCGGTGGTGGCCCACTGCTTGATGAACTGCGGTTGGGCTCGTTTGCCGATGGTGGCGGCGACCAGTACGGAGATCGGTACGGTGATCACCGCGACCAGCGCCAGCAGCGGCGAGATCACCAGCATCATGGCCAGTACCCCGATGATCATCAGCAGCGAGAGGACCATCTGGCTGAGCGCCTGCTGCATCGTCTGGGTGATGTTGTCGATGTCGTTGGTGGTACGCGACAGCACCTCACCGCGCGGCTGGGAGTCGAAGTAGCTCAGCGGCAGCCGGGACAGTTTCGTCTCGGTCTGCTCCCGCAGCCGGTAGCCGATGCGTTGCACGATCGTCGCGGTAAGCCGGCCCTGGAGCAGGCTGAACAGCGAGGACACCAGGTAGAGACCGAGCGCGGCGAGCAGGATCCAGCCGACCGCGGTGAAATCCACCCCGTGCCCGGGGTGCAGGTGCATCGACGAGAGCATGTCGGCGATCTTGTTCTGGCCCCGGGCCCGCAGCGCGGCGACCGCCTGCTCCTTGGTGGAACCGGCGGGCAGTCGGCCGCTCACCACCCCGGAGAAGATCAGGTCGGTCGCCCGGCCGAGTACCTTCGGGCCACTCACCGACAGTGCCACGCTGATGGTGCCCAGCAGCAGGACGGCCAGTGCGATCGGGCGTTCCGGGCGCATCATCCGCAGCAGGCGCATGCCCGATCCGCGGAAGTCCATCGCCTTCTCGGTGGGCATGCCGCCGCGCATCATCCCGCCCGGACCGCCGACCGGGCCGGGACCGGGGCCGCGTCTCGGCGGCGCGGGCCGCTCGTCGGGGTCGGCGGCCGGCTGGTCGACCTCGGTACTACTCATGCCGCCTCCTGCTCGGTGAGCTGGGAGAGCACGATCTCCCGGTACGTTTCGTTGTCTTCCATCAGTTCGGCATGGGTGCCGGTGCCGACCACCCGGCCCTCGTCGAGTACCACGATCCGGTCGGCATGCCGGATGGTCGAGACCCGCTGGGCGACGATCACCACCGTCGCGTCACCGGTCTCGCGGGCCAGCGCGGCCCGTAGCGCGGCGTCGGTGGCGTAGTCCACCGCCGAGAACGAGTCGTCGAACAGGTAGATCTCCGGGCGGGCGACCAGTACCCGGGCGATGGCCAGGCGTTGCCGCTGACCGCCGGACAGGTTCGAACCGCCCTGGCCGACGGGTGCGTCGAGTCCGTCCGGCAGTGCCTCGACGAAGTCGCGGGCCTGCGCCACTTCCAGCGCGTGCCACAACTCCTCGTCGGTGGCGGTCGGGTTGCCGTAGCGCAGGTTCGAGCCGACGGTGCCGGAGAACAGGTACGGCTTCTGCGGTACCAGACCCACGGCGCCGGACAGCACCGCCGGATCCAGGTCGCGTACGTTCACCCCGTTGACCAGGACCTGACCGCCGGTGGCGTCGAACAGCCTCGGTACCAGATTCAGCAGGGTCGTCTTGCCGCTTCCGGTACTGCCGATCACCGCCGTGGTCTCGCCGGGCCGGGCGACCAGGTCGACGCCGGACAGCACCGGTTCCTCGGCGCCCGGGTAGCAGAACTCGATCCCGCGGATCTCCAGGTTGCCGTGTCCGTGCAGGATGCCGACCGGGCGCTCCGGCATCGTCACGCTGGTCTCGGTGTCCAGCACCTCCTCGATCCGCTCGGCGCAGACCTCGGCGCGGGGCACCATCATGAACATGAACGTGGCCATCATGACTGACATCAGGATCTGCATCAGGTAGCTGATGAACGCGGTCAGCGCGCCGATCGGCATGTCGCCGCTGTCGATCCGGTGCCCGCCGAACCACATCACCGCGATGGTGGACAGGTTCATCACCAGCATCACGGTCGGGAACATCATCGCCATCAGCCGGCCGACACCCAGCGAGACGGTCATCAGCTCGTCGTTGGCCCCGGCGAACCTGGCCTGCTCGTGTTCGTCCCGGACGAAGGCGCGGATCACCCGGATACCGGTGATCTGCTCGCGCATCACCCGGTTGACCGAGTCGATGCGCTTCTGCATGGTGCGGAACAGTGGCCGCATCTTCCGGATGATCAGGCTCACCGCGACGATGAGCACCGGAACGATGATCAGCAGCAGCCCGGACAGCGGTACGTCCTGGTTGAGGGCCATCAGGATGCCGCCGACGCACATGATGGGCGCCGAGACCATCAGTACCAGCGACATCAGTACCAGCATCTGTACCTGCTGGACGTCGTTGGTGGTGCGGGTGATCAGCGACGGGGCACCGAACTGGCCGACCTCGCGGATGGAGAACAGCTGCACCCGGGTGAAGATCGCGGCGCGTACGTCGCGGCCCAGACCCATCGCGGTCCGGGCGCCGAAGTACACCGCTGCCGCGGCGCAGAGGATCTGCAGTACGGTCACCGCGAGCATCGCGCCGCCGGTACGGATGATGTATGCGGTGTCGCCCTTGACCACGCCGTTGTCGATGATGTCGGCGTTGAGGGTCGGCAGGTAGAGGGTGGCCAGCGTCTGCACCAGTTGCAGGACGACGACCAGGCCGATGGGCCTGGCGTACGGGCGCAGATGCGCACGCAGGAGACGGATCAGCACCGGGACCTTCCTTGGGGTTTGGCGGCTGGTAGAACTCGCGGCGGATCAGGTCATCTCGTCGGGAGCAAGGGTGGCGGAGGGCGGCCTGTAGTCGCAGTGCTTACTTGCCGACCGGCTAACTGCACTTTAGCGCGCCTCCGCGAGTGCGCCATGCAGTAACAGGGCGACCACGTCCTCGACCGTCGGCTGGTCCGGCTGCCCGGACTGCTCCGACTGGTCCGAGTGGCCCCACAGGCCCGGCGGGCCGGGCCTGCGGCGGGCGAACAACAGCCCGAGGAACATGCCGGCGACCTGCGGCACCGGTAGGCGGATCCGTTCGGCGTCCGGTTCGAACAGCTCGGTGACCGCATCCCGGAGCAGCGTCATCGACTCGGCGCGGGCACTCGGGGAGGGCCCCCGCGGCCGGTCCGTATCCCGGCCACGGCCCTTGAACCAGTGGCCTGAGGAATGCAGCGCACCGATCAACGCACCCATCCGGCCCAGATGCGCGCCGAGCGCCTCGGCGGCCTCGTTGAGTCGGACTTCGAGCGGTTCGTCCAACGAGATCGAGGCGATCTCGCGGACCACATGGTCCGGCCGGACCGCCTCGGCCAGGCAGGCGTCGAGCAGCTCCTCCTTGTCGGCGAAGACGCGGAAGATCGTCGCCTCGCCGATTCCGGCCGCCCGGGCGATCTTGCTGGTCGTGACGGCCGCCCCGAACTCTGCCACGAGCGGCAGAGCGGCCGCGATGATCATCTGCCGCCGCTGCTCGGGGCTCATTCCGGGCGCACGTCGACGGGTGGTGTCAGGCATGACGACAGCGTACGGAGTGAGTACTCACTCCGTCAAGCTCTGAGTGAGTACTCACTCCGCTGCTGTTTGGCTCAGATCCGGCCAGGTCACATCATCGGAAACCACGCCGCGGTAGCCATGTCGACATTGGTCCCACGGAAGGGCACACCCTCGGCGCGCAGCCGCTCCGCCGCCCGAGCCTCGTGCCCCGGTGGCAGCCGACCCACCGAATTGACCACCCGGTGCCAGCAGACCATGCCGCCGTAGCGGGCCATCACGGTGCCGACCGTACGGGCACTCGCCCGGCCACCGTCCTCGCGCACCGCCTCGGCCACCGCGCCGTACGACATCACCCGGCCCCGCGGAATCCGTTCCACCACCGCCAGCACCCGCTCGACGTGTTCCGGCAGATCGCCGTCCGCCATCCGATCGCTCACCGGATCACGTTAGCGGGGCACCGACCAGGGTGCGTACCTCGCGCAGTTCCGGGCAGTACCGCGCGGCCGCAGTCACCACACGCACCAGATGGCTGCCGTCGCTCCACTGCCGCCAACCCGTGCCGGTCGGGCCGAGTACGGCCTGGGCGGCGGCCGCCCACCGGGGCAGGCTCGTCCACGCCTCCAGCACCACCGAGGTGGCGTCACCGAGTTCAGGCTGGAGCAGCCGGTGGATCCGTGCGTCCGGCACGACGGTACGGTCCGGCAACGGCTCGTCGGTGGCATCTCGCCAGGCACCGACGAAGTACGTACTCGCCTCCGCGACGATCTTCAGGCAGGCCAGGATCGGTACCAGAACCGGGGTCGGATCCACCCCCAGCTCGGCGAGCGTGCCGGCCAGTACGGCGACCCAGCTGGCGAACTCCGGATCGATCCGGTCGATGTGTTCGCCGAGAAAACACATGGCATGCCGCCGTTCGGCACCCGACGCCTCCGCGAGCTGTCCGTACGATGTGGACAGTGCAGCGCCGAAGGCACTTCGGTCGGCCACCGCCGCAGCAGCGAGAAGCTGGCGGCAGTCGTCCAGGAGGGTGTCAGGCACACCATGATCATGCGGGCGGATGTCAACACCGCCCGCGTGCTGGTGGATTCCGGGCGGAACCCACCAGCACCGGCCGGGTCAGTAGGTCGGCAGGCTCTTGTCGACCTGGGCCTGCCAGGCCAGTACGCCACCCTGCACGTGCACCGCGTCGGCGAAACCGGCCGCCTTCAGCGCGGCGAGCGCCTCGGCGGAACGGGCACCGGACTTGCAGTGCAGCACGATCTGACGGTCCTGCGGCAGGGCCGACAGGGCCTCACCGGACAGGATGTCGCCCTTGGGGATCAGGGTCGAACCGGGGATCCGGACGATCTCGAACTCCGCCGGCTCCCGTACGTCCACCAGCAGGAAGTCCTTGCCCGCGTCCTGCCACTCCTTCAGCTCGGTGGCCGTGATCGTGGCTCCCTGGGCCGCCTCGGCGGCCTCGTCGGACACCGCGCCACAGAAGTCCTCGTAGTCCTCCAGCAGCGTGGTCTGCGTCGGGTTCTCCCCGCACAGCGGGCACTGCGGGTCCTTGCGGACCTTGATCGTGCGGTACGACATCTCCAGGGCGTCGTACACCAGCAGTCGACCGACCAGCGGGTCACCGATGCCGGTGAGCAGCTTGATCGCCTCGTTGACCTGGACCGAACCGATCGAGGCGCACAGCACGCCCAGTACGCCGCCCTCGGCGCAGGAGGGCACCATGCCCGGCGGTGGCGGCTCGGGGTAGAGGCAGCGGTAGCACGGGCCGTGCTCGGCCCAGAACACGCTGGCCTGGCCGTCGAACCGGTAGATCGACCCCCACACGTACGGCTTGCCCAGCAGCACCGCCGCGTCGTTGACCATGTAGCGGGTGGCGAAGTTGTCGGTGCCGTCCACGATCAGGTCGTAGTCGGCGAAGATCTCCATGACGTTGTCCACGGTCAGCTGGGTGTCGTGCACCCTGACCGTGACCAGCGGGTTGATCTCGCGGATGCTGTCGCGGGCCGATTCGGCCTTCGGCCGGCCGATGTCGGACTGGCCGTGGATGATCTGGCGCTGCAGGTTGGACTCGTCGACGGTGTCGAAGTCGATCACGCCGAGCGTGCCGACCCCGGCCGCGGCCAGGTAGAGCAGCGCCGGTGAACCGAGCCCGCCGGCGCCGACACACAGCACCTTCGCGTTCTTCAGTCTCTTCTGGCCGTCCATGGCCACGTCGGGAATGATCAGATGCCGGGAATACCGGCGGACCTCGTCGATGGTGAGCTCCGCAGCGGGCTCCACGAGCGGCGGCAGTGGCACAGGACTCCTCCAGTGCTCAGTTTGACCTTCAACGAACATTGTTGCTCGCGTCGGACCGTACCGCCGGTGACCCCGGCCACGCCCGACCCACCCCTGCCGGATGACCGGTGCCGGTCAGTGCGTGTAGTAGCTGGGCGGGTCGGACGGTATGTCGGTCTGCGGGTACTCCCCGGCCGGCCCGTCGTACGCCCTGCCGTGCGGATACGGCCACGGGTTGGCCAGGCATCCGTGCAGGCCGAGGGTCTGCTGCTGCATGGTCGGCGCGGGGCGGCCCTTGCCCGGGCACAGCTCGTGCCCGTGTCCCAGCCGGTGTCCGACCTCGTGGCTGATCGCGTAGTTGCGGTAGGAGTCCAGGTCTCGGTAGTACGGCACGCCGTGCACCCAGCGCGAGACGTTGATCATCACGTGGTCGCCGTACCGGCAGGAGGTGAAACCCTCCGGATTGTCGTGACACATCGAGTCCCGGGTGTCCGGCGTCACCAGGTACAGGGTGAAGTCGTGCGGGTCGCCGGGACCCACCCGCTGGAACCGCCATTCCCCGCCTGCGGTCCAGCCCTGCCGGTCGCCGAGAATCGCCGTCACCCGGTCGGCGAAGTCGGCCAGATCCAGGTGCTGGATGTCGGTCTCCACCGCCACCTGGAAGCGCAGCAGGGTGCCGCTGTGCCCGTACACCTTGGTCCGGCCGGCTGCGGTGCGGAAGTGGTGCGAACCGGCCCGGGGATAGCTGACCGCCGGCGCGGCGGAACGGCCGGCCGACGGTGCCGGCCTGACCGGATGGGCCACCGCAGCCGTCCGGGCGGTCTGTTTGGCGACCGGGCTGGCGGTGTCCGGCGGATCATGGGTGCCGCCGCGGGCCATGTCGATCCCCACGATGAGCAGCGCGGCGGACAGCACCACCAGCAGCATGAGCCGACGGCGTCGGTGCAGCATCCGTTCCCGGGCCAACCGTCGGGCCGCCACCCGGGCCGGTGCACCGCCTGGGGCCGAACGGGCCATCGTGATCCTTGGCATCGCAGATCAGGGTGCCATGACAACCCAGGGTAAATCTGGCGTAACGCGGGATAGCGAACTAGCTCACCGGATGCAACCTTCATCAGGCTCCCCGTACGTCCGCAGCGCCGGGTCATGTGCCAGTACCGCGCGGGCGACCAGTCGGGGATGTTCCAGGTGCGGTACGTGACCCACCTCGTCGGCGACCAGCAGCCGACTGCCCGGCACGGTCGCCAGGACCCGGCCGGCCAGCCGTACCGGTACCAACCGGTCCGCCCGACCCCACACCACCAGGGTCGGCGCCTGGATCCGTGCCGCCAGCCGCCACAACGACTCGCCGCCCGGCAGATAGCCCCGGACGAACCCGGCGACCAGCGCACGGAAGGAACCGATGTACGCCTGCGCATGCCAGGGCGAGGCCAGCCACCCGGTCGCCCCCTCGGCGAAACCGGCCAGCCGCTCCTCGGACACCGCCGTCACGTCGTGCACCGAGTTACGCACCGACTCCCGGGTCACCCCGGCCGGCCCGAGGCGTGCCATCGACGCCGCCATCACCCGCGCGACGCCGGGCAGCCAGATCAACGGAACGTACGGACCCTGGCTGGACTCCCAGGCACTCAGGAACGGCATGGCCGGCGCGATCAGCGTCAACGACCGCACCAGGTCGGGCCGCAGCGCCGCGACCCGTACGGTCAGCGCGCCACCCAGCGAGTTGCCGAACAGGTGCACCGGGCCCCGGTCCTCGTACTCCAGCCAGCGGACCACCTGATCGGCCAGGGCGGGCAGGCTGTAGCGGCGCAACGGCTCACTGCCACCGAAACCGGGCAGGTCGATCGCCTGACCCGCGTACCACGGTGCGAGCACCCCGGCCAGATCCGTCCAGTCCTGCGCCGAACCACCCAGCCCGTGCACGTACGCCGCCGGCGGGGCATCCGCACCGGTGGTCGGGGTGTCGCGGATGCGGGTATGCAGACCGCCGATGCGTGCGGTCCGGTGCGGCCACGGCTGCGGGGGCGGACCGGGCTGCGGCAGCAGCTCCTCCGGCGCCAGGCTCGCCCACCTCATGGCTCCCAACCTACTGCTCCGCGCGGACCTTCCCGGTACGCCGTCGCGGGGACAGAGCGGATCCTGGCCCTGGCCGGCGCCTTGACAGGCATATCGGGTCTGGTTACGTTCCCAGAGAACTCCCGCCCGGCCCCTGCCGCCGCCGTTGTGCAGCGCAAACGCGCCTACCCCAAGGAGTGCCCCGATGCAACGACGTACCCTCCTCGCCGGCAGCGCCGCCGGCGCCGGGCTGCTCGCCGCCACCCTCAGCGGCGCGACCCCGGCACTCGCCGCCCCGGCCACCACCTCCGGCACCAACCTGCGACGCGCGCAGCAGAGCATGTCCGCGCTGCTGACGTACTTCGCCGTCGCGGACGACTCGCACCTGCTGCGCGAGCAGTACCCCGCCACCGGCGACAACCCGTACTCCTACGAATGGCCGTTCTCGCAGGCACACGTCGCCGCGCTGGACCTGCTCGGCGCCGACCCCGGCCCCGCCGCCCGGTCCCGGCTCGCCACCTTCGCAGCCGGCCAGGAACGCTACTGGGAACCGACCTCCACCACCGGCGTCGCCGGCTACGCCTCCTATCCGCCTGCGCCCTACGGCAACGGGGGTGATCTGTTCTACGACGACAACGAGTGGGTCGGCCTGGCGAAGATCCAGCAGCACCTGCTGACCGGCGACCGCGCCGCACTCGACCGCGCCGGGCACATCTTCGACCTGGCCGTGTCCGGCTGGGACACCGACGCCAGTCACGCGGCACCCGGCGGCGTGTACTGGGCACAGGGCCAGTACACCGATCGCAACACCGTGTCCAACATGCCGGCCGCGCTGCTCGGCGCCCGGCTCCACCAGATCACCCGGCGCGCGGCCACGCTGCGCTGGGCGACCCGGATGTACGACTGGGCACGCAGCAACCTGCTCTCGCCGGACAACCTCTACTGGGATCACATCAGCCCGACCGGCACCATCGAGAAGACGTACTGGTCCTACAACCAGGGCATCCCGCTGGCCGCGGCGCTGATCCTGTACAAGGTCACCGGGGAACAGCACTACCTGACCGATGCGCGGGCGGTCGCCGACGCGGCGTACAGCTACTACCTCACCGGGGGTCGGCTGGCGGATCAGCCGGTGTTCTTCAACTCGATGCTGTTCAAGGCGGGCCTGCTGCTGGAGAACGCGGACGGTGGAAACCGTTGGCGGGCCGCCATGTCCAGCTACGCCGACCACCTGTGGGACTCCGTACGGGACCCGGCGACCGGACTCTTCCCGACGCAGGGCACCAGCACCGCGCTGCTCGACCAGGGTGCCGCGACCCAGATCTTCGCCGTACTGGCCTGGCCGCGGAAGCAGTGCGCCCTGCTCTACTGAGCCGCACGGGCCGGTACCCCCGCGGCGGGGCCGCACCAGGTGTCCAAAGCGTCGCGCAGCGCGGCGCGGCCGTCCCCGCCCGACGCCTCCGCGGCGGTGGCCGCCACCCAGGCGACATGGCCGAACTGCAGTCACCGCGAGCCGACACGCCCTGGACGGACTGGCTGGCCGGACTGGCCCGCCAGTTGCGCCGGGCGATGTTGACCTACCAGGACGGCGCCCGGGTCTTCGCCGGCACCCACGTCACCCATCCGGCCTGTGCACGTACCGGCACACACGACGCAGACAGCACCCCTGCCGCGACGGGCGCGGACGAAGGGTGCTGCGGTATGCGAGGGGCCGGACCGGAAGGGCTACGACACGGGCTGACCGGTGCGGCGCATGGTGAGCACATACTCCACCAACGTGATCAACACCTGCTTCGTCGACTCCCGACTCCGCGCATCACACGGAACCACCGGAACACCCGACCCCACCGCCAACGCCTCCCGCACATCCTCCAACTGATGCATCTGCACACCATCAAAACAGTTCACCGCCACCACATACGGCAAACCACGATGCTCAAAAAAATCAACAGCAGCGAAACAATCCGCCAACCGCCGAGTATCCACCAGCACGATCGCACCGATCGCACCCTTCACCAACTCATCCCACATAAACCAGAAACGAGTCTGCCCCGGCGTACCGAACAGATACAAGATCAGATCCTGATCAATCGTGATCCGACCAAAATCCATCGCCACCGTCGTCGTCGTCTTACCCGGCACACCAGCCGTATCATCCACAGGCACGCTCGCCGACGTCATGATCGCCTCAGTCGTCAACGGTGTGATCTCCGAAACCGACCCGACCAACGTGGTCTTACCGACGCCGAACCCACCCGCAATGACGATCTTGGACGAAGTCACCCGCCCACCCGCCCGGCGGTAGCCCTCGTCAGAGCCTCCGAAGCCCACTCAGCACCCTCTCCAGCAGTTCAGTATCGTTCCGGTCCGGTCAGCCCGGCATACCGCCGTTACGGGCAGCCGGGGTGAGAACGTCGCCGACCCGGTCGACAAGCAACGCCATCTCATAACCCACCTGCCCCACATCACAACTACGGGCAGCCAACACCGCAAACGACGAACCGTCACTGATCGACATGAGGAAAAGGAAACCATTGTCCATCTCGACCACGGTCTGCAACACCGCACCACCCTCAAAACAGCGCGATGCACCCTGAGTAAGACTCACCAACCCCGACGCGATCGCCGCAAGCTGATCAGCCCGATCCCTGGGCAGGTCCCGAGACGAAGCAAGTAACAGGCCGTCAGCCGAGACCGCGACCGCATGCGCCACTCCGGGAACCCGTTCCCCGAAGTTGGTCAGTAGCCAACCGAGATCCTGCGTAGCCGCCTGGGCCGTCATCCCTGCTCCTCGCCGTTGTTGCGGTTGTACCCCGCTGCCGGTGAACCCTGCGGCGAGGCGTTGTTGCGGCCACGCTGTACCCCCCGGTGGTACGCGGTCAACAGACCACGCACCGCGTCGGGAGAACGTTCCCGGACCCGCACCGGCTCAGCCACATCCTCGACTCCACCCGGAACGAGCTGAGCCATCGGCCGCCGCTTCGGCAGCCCGGACCCGGTAGTCTCCGCCGGACCGGCGGGCGGTACGGCCGCCGAAGCGGCCCGCCAACCCTTGTCCGCGGCAGACTGCCACATGTCGGAACGTGCGCGCCCGTCACCGTTATCTGCCGGAGCCTCGTCCCGCTGCGCCGCGGCCGGCGTCGACCGACGCTGATGCAGCGCGGCCATCGTACGGGCACGGTCCCCCGCCTGCCCGCCACCGGACCAGCCACCGGGCGCCGGCCGGGCGGAATCCGAGTCGGCACGGCGCGCCGGTTCGGCACCCGTACCGTCGTCCCCGGCGGTGGCCGGCCGGTCCGGTCGGCGTACGTCGGTGTCCGGCGTGGCGTTGCCCCGCAGCGGCCGGGACACCGGCTGGGTCGCTACCGGTGCGGCGCTGGCGGCCGTCTCACGTGGCCGGGACGGGCTGGTGTGGAACCAGGCCGACTCGACCTCCCGGAAGATCGGCAGCTCCATCGTCTCGTCCACGCTGAGCAGCGCGGCCGGATTGAGCTCACGTGACGAACCACCGGATGCTCCGGCGCGCTGCCGGCGCCCGGCCCGGCTCGGCGGTGCGACCTGCGGAGTCTGTACGGTCAGTTCCCCGCTGCGGTCCGGCATCTCGTTCTGCGCGGCCGGGCGGCTCTCCGGCCCGGACCGGGCGCCCGCTGCCGCGAAACCCTGGGCCGGTTCGGCGGTGGGCTGCTGAGCGGCCGGCGCATGGTCGCTCCGGTCCTCCCCCCGGTCCGCGGCGGCCGCGGCGGCCCACCGCTCGGTGGATGCCGGCGGAAGGTCGAACAGACTCCCACTCGACTGCCGGACCTGTGCGGGGACCTCGGCCGGCGCCGCGGAGGCGGCCGGCGCCGGGCGCGGCCGGCGCGGTACGTCGGTGAGTTCACGCCGCGACGTTCCTGTGTCCGGGTGCTCGGTCGGACGGTCGCGACGGGGCTCGGGACGGTGATCATCGTCGCGGATCGGGCTGAGTACGGCCGTCGTGGTGAGTGACTCCGGCTGGGCGCCCACGGCCGCGACGGGTTGCGGCGGTGCGGGCAATGCAGCGGGTCGGCGGTCACCGCGACGCAGCGGTACGAGTATGGAGGCGGGGATCTCGACGTCGGCGACGGTGCCGCGTTGACGGGCCGGCCGCAGTTCGATCCGGATACCCAACCGCGACGCCAACCGCCCCACCACCACCAAACCCATCATCCGCGACACCGCCACATCCACCAACGGCGGCGCCGCCAACCGCTCATTCACCTCATCCAACACATCCGACGACATCCCAATCCCACGATCCTCAATCTGCACAATCGCCCGATCACCCACCCGACGCGCATCCACCACCACCGCAGAATCCGGCGCCGAAAACGACGTCGCATTATCCAACAACTCCGCCACCAAATGCACCACATCATTCACCGCCGTCGCCTCCACCTCCACATCCCGATCCACCACACCAAACTCAATCCGCGTGTACTGCTCCACCTCAGACTGCGCCGCCCGCAACACATCACCCAACGCCGCAGCCTCACGCCGCGCCCGCGTCGAATCCGCCCCCGCCAACACCAACAAGTTCTCATCATTACGACGCATCCGCGTCGCCAAATGATCCAACTGGAACAACTGCGCCAACCGGTCCGGATCCTCCTCCCCCTGCTCCAACCGATCCAAATGACCAATCAACCTATCCACCAACAACTGCGACCGCCGCGCCAAGTTCACAAACATCGTCGACACCGACGCCCGCAACACCGCCTGCTCCGCAGCAACCCGCACAGCCTCACGATGCACCACATTGAACGCCTCAGAAACCTGACCGATCTCATCCCGACCACGCACCCGGATCGGGCTCTCGACCCGGCTGGCGACCTGTTCCGCGGTCTGTTCACCGATGGCATCGCTGCGTTGCATCTGCGCCACCGCGGTCGGCAGACCCTGGTAGGCCACGCTGAGCGCGCCCTCCCGCAACCGCCGCAGGCTGCCCGACATCGAGCGGGCGATCAGCAGGGCGAACAGGATCGCCAGCAGCATCGCCACCATGATCGAGGACGACTCGATGATGAGCTGCTGTGCCTGGGTGTCCCGGCTGGCGGACACCGCATCGATGACCGAACTCTCGGCGTGCTCGTCGACCTTCTGCATGAGCCGCAGCCGGCCGGCCATCGCGACGTTCCAGTCCTTACCGGAGACGTGCAGCGTGTTGCCGGCGATGGTGCGGTTGACGACGGTCTCCATCGCGGACGCTTGGCTGACGTCGGCACCGATGAGGGTCTGTTGGTAGAGGCTGCTGAGACCGGGGTCCGCGGTGTCGGTGAAGTCCTGCAGCGATGTGGTGTAGCCGGTGAGCTCCGAGGCGAACGACTTGACCTGGGCCGGTGCGAACTGCCCGGTGGTCAGCGAACGGAGGACGTCGATCTGTTCCTGCGCCACGTACTCCTTGGCCTCGACCAACGCGGTCGCCGCACGGATCTGACCGCCGAGGTCGGTGCTGCTGGTGTAGCTCGCCACACCGTTGCGGTAGTCGAGCAGGTCCGCGATAACAGTTCGATACCGGAACGAGGTGTCCGATGTGGTGATTTCCTTACGCGCTGCAACCTGCGTCCGTAGCTCACCGAGAGTACGGAACTCGGAGTCCACTCGGGACAGTGGGCCACGTAGAGCGTCCGGCATGGAACTGACAGTGTCGCGATTACGTTGCAGTTCGTCGTACGTATCGTCGGTGAGATCGACCTTGTGCTGGAACTCATCCTTGCCGTGGCTGAAGTCACCGAGCAGGCTGACCGCCGCACTGCGCTCGGTCTGCAGGTCGTCGATCAGATCGGCGGCGGCCTTCCCTGTCTGTACCAGCGAACGCAGCCGGCTCGCCGAGGCGTACGTGCTGGCATTACCGGCAAGTCGGGCGGCACCGAGCGTCACCAGTGCGATGACGGGCACCACCAGCAGCAGCGCCAGCTTTGACCGGATCCTGACGTCCCGCAACCGCGGGACCAGGCCAGATGCCGGGCGCGGACCGTCGTCCTGTGCCGGGTTCCGCTTGCTCACTTGGTCACCTTCCGAACCGGGATGATGGTTCTTGGTGGTTGACGTCATTTGACTTGTGTGGCCGGTCACGACGACAACGGTCGGTTACCCCGCGTCGTTCTGCGATCTCAAAACGCCAGATAGCTGCGGTGCAGCCCATCCGGTGCACTAACGCTCGGCTCCGAACAGTTTCCACAAACGCTGACAGTCGTCGCCCGCGGGGTCGGCAACGCACCCTTCACCCGCAGGTATCGCGTACGATCCGCAACTTGTGGTTAAGTCTCACCGGGCTCGTATCCACCTGGCCAGGAGGTTCGCCGCAGACACGCAAACGGCATGCCAGCCTGGCCCAGGCCGCCACACCGCGGACGATCGCGGCACCCATGTGACGGCTTTCACGCAAGATGTCGAGAGGAACCGTCCTGATGACCAAAAGTCACGGCCGTGCAACGACCCTGCGGTCGGTGACAGTCCTTGCCGCGATCTCCCTGGTGGCCACGGCTTGCTCCGGTTCGGCGCTCGGAGGCGATGACTCCTCCGGCAGTTCCCAGGAAGTACGGATAGGTCTGCTCACGGCCCGCTCCGGCATCTACAAGTCGGTGGGCGACGACATGGTGAACGGGTTGCAGCTCTACCTGAAGACCCACGGCAACAAGCTCGGCGGCCACAAGGTCAAGCTGTCGATCGGCGATGAGGGCACCGGCGACATCGCCAAGGCGAGCGCCGAGAAGCTCGTCAAGAAGGACAAGGTGCAGGCCCTGGCAGGCATCGTGGACGGCGGTTCGGTGGTCAACGTCGAACCCGTCATCGGCGGTGAACGCATCCCCACCATCCTGGCCAGTGCGGGCCCATCGAAGATCACCAAGGAGTCCAAGCCGTACATCTGGTCCGCCTCCTACGCCAGCGTCGAGCCGGGCGCGGCCATGGGTGAATACCTCAAGGAACACGTCAAGGGCTCGGTGTACGCCATCGGACCGAACTACCAGGGTGGTTTCGACGAGGTCGGCGGATTCGTCAAGGCCTACGAGAAGGCCGGCGGCAAACTGGCCAACCCCGATGGCAAGCCGGCGTGGACACCGTTCCCGAACACCGACAATTTCCAGCCGTACCTCAGCAAGATCAAGGAGAGCGGCGCGAAGGCCGTCTTCACCTTCTACGCCGGTGGCCCCGCCATCAGCTTCGTGAAGCAGTACAAGAAGTTCATCGGTAACGACATCCCGTTGTACGGCGCGGGCTTCCTGACCGAGGGTGCCGTACTGCAGCCGGAAGCCAACGACGCCAAGGGTGTCTACACGTCGATGAACTACGCGGCGGACCTGGACAACCCGGCCAACCGTAAGTTCGCGGCCGAGTACCAGAAGGCCTACGGCACCGACCCGACCACGTACGCGATGTCCGCGTGGGACGCCGGAATCCTGCTGGACAAGGCGATCGGCGCACTGAAGGGCGACGTCACCTCGAAGGGCATCAACGCCGCGCTGGCCAAGGTGGGCCAGATCGACAGCCCGCGGGGCACCTGGCAGTTCGGTTCCAACCGCACCCCGGTGCAGAAGTGGTACCTGCGTCAGGTGAAGAGCGACGGCCCGGCCCTGAGCAACGTACTGGTCAGTGAACTGACCACACTGGGCAGCTGAAACTCCGGAACAGAAACGCGTAGAGGTCGACTGTGGGTGTAGCTGGCTGGTTCGATGCGAACGTCGTCTCGATGGTGGACGGTATCGCGTTCGGGCTCCTGCTGTTCACGCTCGCGGTCGGCCTCTCGCTGATCTTCGGCATGATGAACGTGCTCAACCTGGCGCACGGCACGCTCTACCTGCTCGGCGCCTACCTGACCTACCTGCTGTCCGGAGGTGGCCTGCTGGCCCTCGGACTGGCCCTGCTGGTCGGCACGGCCGCCGGTGCGGCCGGCGGGGCGCTGCTGGCCGGGCTGATCCGGCCACTGATGGACCGTGGCCACCTCGACCAGGCCGTACTCACCCTCGGCGTGGCATTCATCAGTGCCGACCTGTTCAGTACGGTCTTCGGCTCCGGCACCCAGCCCGCCGACCCGCCCCGGGCACTGGACGGCACGGTGTCCATACACAGTCACCTGTACCCGACGTACCGGCTGGTGTTCATCGGTGTCGCCGCGGTGCTGGCGGTCGGGCTCTACCTCGTCTTCGAACGGTCCCGGTTCGGCACCCTGGTACGCGCCACTGTCGCCGACCGGCAGATGGTGCGCGCCATGGGTGTGGACACCCGCAAGGTACTGGCTGTGGTGTACGCGGTCGGCGCCGCGCTGGCCGTCGTCGGCGGCGTACTGGGCGCGCCGATCCTCGGCCCCGGCCCGGGAGTGGACGACAACGTACTGGTGCTGTCCCTGGTCGTGGTGGTGATCGGCGGGCTCGGCTCGGTACGCGGCGCGCTGCTGGCCGCACTGCTGGTCGGTGAGGTGCAGACGCTGGGTGTCGCGCTGCTGCCGCAGTACGCCTCGTTCCTGCTGTTCGGCATCATGTTCGTGGTTCTCGCGGTACGGCCCCGGGGCCTGCTGCCGGTCGCCGGGTGGGCCGGTTGAGTACCGGCATCCGGCCCGACACCGTGCAGCCGACGGCCACCGCCGGACCACCGACCCCGACCCGTGGCATCCTCACCCGGCGCCGGGTGGCGGTGACCGCCCTGATGGTCCTGCTCGCCCTGGTGCCGTTCCTGCTCGGCAGCTATCCGGTCTCGTTGCTGTCCGAGGTGCTCGCGTTCGCGGTCCTCGCGATGAGCGTCAGCCTGCTGACCGGGGTGACCGGCCTGCCGACCCTCGGCCAGGCCGGCTACTTCGGTGTCGGCGGCTACACCGCGGCGATCCTGTCCGATGTCGTACCGGTCGGGCCGGTACAGATCGTGGCGGCCGCGCTGCTGGCCGCCGTCGTCGCGGCACTCACCGGGCTGGTCGCGGTGCGCGCCCGCGGCGTCACGTTCCTGATGCTGACCCTGGCCATCGGCCAACTGGTCGAGGTGACGGCCACTCAGTGGACGTCACTGTCGGGCGGCAGCGACGGCCGGTCCGCCGCCCCGGTACGGCCCTTCTTCGGGCTGCCCGAGCTGCATCTCGACGGACTCGTCTACTACTACACGCTCGGCATGTTCCTGCTGCTGCTGGCCGGCGTACTGCTGCTGGTGCGCTCCCCGTTCGGTCTGGCGCTGCGCGGGATCCGGGACAACGAGGCCCGGATGCGCGCGCTGGGCTACCCGGTCACCCGCTACCTGCTGGTCGTCTACACCATCGCCGGAGCGCTGGCCGGGGCCGGCGGTGCGCTGTGGGTGTCGGTACAGACCTACATCTCGCCCGGCGACGCGGGATTCGGCAACTCGGCGCTGGCCCTGCTGGCCGTGACGGTCGGCGGCGCGGGTTCGATCTGGGGTGCCTGCCTGGGCGCCGCAGCGGTCCTGCTCACCCGCGACTACCTGGGTGGCATGCTGGCCGGGCACGGACAGTTGCTGCTGGGGTGCCTGTTCGTTCTCGCCGTCTACCTGCTGCCCCGGGGTATCGCCGGGGTCCGACGCCGCCGCGGGCGCGCGAAGGCCGGGCACGCCGATGACTGACCAGGCCCTGCTGGAGCTCACCGGTCTCAGCCGTAACTTCGGCTCGCTGACGGCGGTGGATTCGGTCTCGCTGCCGGTACGGCGCGGTGCACGGCACGCGCTGATCGGGCCGAACGGCGCCGGCAAGTCCACGCTGTTCAACCTGATCGCCGGCACGTTGCGGGCCACCGCGGGGCGGGTGATGTTCGACGGACACGACATCACCGGTCTGCCGGAGTACCGCAGGGCCCGGCTCGGCATCGCCCGTACGTTCCAGCACGCGTCGGTCTTCGCGCACGCCACTGCCGTGGAGAACGTCCTGATCGCGGTGAACCGGCAGGCCGGCCACGGCTGGTCGATGGTACGCAGCGCGCTGCGTCGTCGTCCGCTGCTCCAGCGGGCGGAGGCGGCATTGGAGCAGGTCGGGCTCGCGCAGGTACGCCACCGGGTGGCCGGTGAACTGTCGCACGGCGAACGACGGCAGCTGGAACTGGCGATGGCGCTGGTGACCCGGCCGGCCCTGCTGCTGCTCGACGAGCCGGCGGCCGGGATCTCCACCGCCGACACCGCCCGGCTGGCCGGCATCCTGGCGCAGCTTCCGGCGGAGGTGACGGTACTGATGATCGAACACGACCTGGACCTGGTGTTCGACGTCGCGGACACCATCACCGTGCTGCATCTGGGCCGGCACCTGCGTACCGGCGATCCGGAGTCGGTACGCGCCGCAGAGGACGTACGGTCCGCCTACCTGGGTGCCGACACCCTGGAGGAACTGTTCCCGGCGGAGGGGATCCGATGAGCTCCCTGAGCGTCGAGGGGCTGGTCGCCGGGTACGGCGGCTCAAGCGTGCTGCGCGGCGTCGACCTCGACGTACCGGCCGGGACCGTGCTGGCCCTGCTGGGCCGCAACGGTGCCGGCAAGTCGACCCTGGTCTCCGCGGTGATGGGGCTGCTGCGGCCGATGGCGGGCAGCGTACGGGTGGACGGCACGGAACTGGCCGGCCGGCCGGCGGACGTGGTGGCGCGGGCCGGTGTCGGCCTGGTGCCGCAGGGACGGCGGGTCTTCGGGCCGCTGACCGTACGCGAACACCTGCAGTTGGCCGAACGGGTCGGTCGCCGCCGCCCGGACCGTAGCTGGACCCGGGCATCGGTGCAGGAACTGCTGCCGGGACTCACCGCCCGGCTGGGGAACCGCGGCGACGCGCTGTCCGGCGGCGAGCAGCAGATGCTGGCCATCGGCCGTGCCCTGCTGACCCAGCCCCGGCTGCTGTTGCTGGACGAACCGTCCGACGGGTTGGCGCCGACCCTGGCCGCGCAGATCGGTGAGGTACTGCGCACCCTGGCCGTCGGCGGGACGACGGTGCTGCTGGTCGAGCAGAACCTGCGGCTGGCGTTCGCGGTCGCCGACCGGGTGGCCGTGCTGGAGAAGGGCCGGATCGTGCTGGACACGAGCCTGGCCGAGTTCCGGGCCGACCCGGATCGGGCCCGCGCGCTGCTCGGCGTCGGCTGACCGGGCCGCTACCGGCCCGGCGCCTCAGTCGTAGGTCGCGCGGTCCTGCTCCGCCGGGCCGAACAGGCCGGGCGCCAGACTCCTGTCCCCCGGGGTCCAGGTACCCGACACCTGCGACCGGTCACCGAGCTCCGCGCAGCGCTCCAGCAGCCGGCGCCCCACCCCGAGTTGGCGGCTCTCCCAGCGGGCCAGCGCGGCGGACAGGTCCGTGCCGGGAACCGCGACCATGCGGGCCAGCGACAGCGCATCCTCAGCGGATTTCGCAGTGGCCGCACCGGCATGTGGGCGTACCACGAACGCGGCATCGCCCACCAGGCACGCCCGGCCGAAGGCCATCCGGGGCGTACCGGCCTCCACGATGGTCTGCAGGAAGGGTTCGCGGGCGGCGCACACCAGTTCGGCGACCTGCGGCGCCATCAGCGACTGCGCGTCGGCGCGCATCCGGTTGACGTGCCGCTGCGCGACGTGCCCCGCCGGTACGGAGGCCGGCCGGTGCACACCGTCGGAGTCGGTGAACAGGTCGACCAGTTCGGGACCCTCGGGCACGTTCCAGTACCAGACGAAGTTGATCCGCCGGGTGCCGGGCGCGATCTCACCGTCCGCGCCGGGTACCGGGTAGATGATGATGTGGCTGCGCGCCGAGTGCATCACGCAGTAGCTGATGGTGTCGTCGAACATCGACCACAGCCGGGGCGGTAGTTCGTGTTCCGGGATCAGGCCACGCCAGCCGACGTAGCCGGCGTAGCGCGGCACCGTGCCCGGGGACAGGATGCTGCGGCCGGTCGAGTGGACCCCGTCGGCGCAGACCGCGAGATCGGCGGTCACCTGCCGGCCGTTGGCGAACTCCGCGACGGCCCGGCCACCGGTACCGTCCAGCCCGGTCAATGACTCGCCCAGGTGGTAGCGATCGGTGCCGAATGCGGTCAGCAGTGTCCGGTAGAGGGTGTTCCATGCGGTGTAGCGGCCGAAGGCCGGCTGCTCCCAGTCGACGCTGCCGTCCCGCCGGTAGTAGCGCAGCCGGTGCGATTGGGTACCGACCGTTCCCGGATCGATCCCGAGCGTGGTCAACAGGTCCACCATGGACTGCTGCATACCGATACCCGCGCCCCGGCTCTCCAACTGGCCGACGGAACGCTCGTACACGTCGACCTCACAGCCGGCGTGCCGCAGCGCCAGTGCCGCACCCAGGCCACCGATCGAGCCGCCCACCACCGCAACGCGCGGGCTACCGGAGCGGGCTGACTCAGTCATCGTTCTCCTCGATCAGAGTGGGCCACCGGCCCAGTCTGTCAAGGTGTGCAGTCGTAGTGCAGCCCGGCCGCCGCCATCCGGTCCATCGCGGTACGGATCAGCTCCTGCGGCGGTCCCAGGTACATCCGGACGTACGGCGCGGGTATCGAGTCCTCCGGCTTCATCCAGGCCGGCGACAGCAGCACCCCGGTGGTCTCGAAACAGGCCCGGCGGAACTCCTCCACGCCGTCCGACCGCTGCGCGTACGCCGGCGGCAGGGCGAGCAGCTGGTAGCTGGTGCATTCGCCCTGGATGATCCGCTCGGCCGGGTGCCGCAGTTCACTGCGGGTCAGTGCGATGACCATCCGGCGTTTGGCCGCGTAGTCGACCCGCTGCGCGGCAAGGTACTCGCCGCTGGCCGGATCGCCCAGCCAGTCGGCCATCGCCTGCTGCTGCACGCCCGCGTAGGTCAGCGAGTGGTGGAAGCGGTAGCGCACCGACAGGGTGTTGAGGGTACGGGGATCGGCGGTCACCGCACCGATTCCCCAACCGTTGCAATGGAACTGCTTGCCCAGCGACCGTACGGCGAGCCAACGCTGCCGGGCGGTGTCGTCGCGACTGTTCAGTTCCTCCAACAGGATCCGCAACGCTACTGTGGGCTTGACACCGTCGTCGTGGACGGCGAAGTACGGATCGTCGACCAGTACGGCGGCACCGTGGTCGAGCGCTCCCTGTACGAGGGTCGACACCACGTCCGGCGACCAGTTGGCGGCGGTCGGGTTGTGCTGGGCGTTGATCACCACCATGGCCAGGCGTTCGTCCGGCTGCCGCGCGATGTCGGCGATGAGTTCGGCGCATTCCTCCATGTCGGGGTGGAAGTTGCGTTCCGGTCGCAGCGGCAGGTAGCGCATCCGGTAGCCCTGCGGTGTGAAGACACCGGCGTAGTCCCAACCCGGGCCGGCGGCCAGGACCACCGGGGTACGCGGGTCGTCGGCGGATTCGTCGGCCAGGTAACGGCCGAAGTCGAACATCAGCGCCCGGGTGCCGGTCCAGGTGACCGCGACCTCGAAGTCACGTCCGGGCACACTGACCTCGTCGAGCCGGTGCTCGGTGGTCACATGGTCGCGGACCACCGAGCGCAACGCGGGAAGTCCGTGCATGGACAGCTGGTAGCCGTGCGCATGCCGTGGTACGACCTGCATCCGTTCGACCAGACCGTCGGGTATCTGGGTCCAGGTCTCACCGAGGCTGAGGAAGATCGGGTCGCCGAACGGACAGCCGCGGGCCAGATAGTCCTTCAGCAGTCCCGCATCCGGCAATCCGTTCGCCACGATGTCGTCATTGACAAGCGCCTCAAGCGTACTACGGTCAGTCATGCCAACCTTACTTGCAGCATAAGGGAATCAGTGCAGCGGAAGCGTGTTTCAAGGCGGCCTGAATCTACCTGACGTCGGTCAGGGCGATCGTGCCTCAATGCTCCGCAGAGTCCGCAACCACACGGAAAATTAGGTGACTGCCGTAACATCCGTGTTACCGGGACGGGCCATGATCCTTGACCGCGCACACTTCCGCAACGGACCGGAACGGTGCCGACACCCAACGGCTGATCCGCGACCTACCGGAATGCCTGAGCCACCTGGGCGGTACTCAACGTGCCCTTCGCCGTACGGGAGACCTGCACCGTCCAGACCCGTCCGGAGTGGTGCGGCTCACCCCAGACCAACGATCCACTACGGCAACCCATGCTGGAGGTCAGCGAGCCCCGCGCGTCCAGTCCCGCACCACTGCGCCGGTTGCACTGGTCACCATCGGCCAGGACGAGCATCCAGACCTGGTCCTGCCCCGGCCGGTTCGACTGATCCGGAAGGCGCCCGGACACGGTGACGACCTCCACCTCACGCGGCGACGTCGGACAGGCGACCTTGCCCGCGCCGGACGGGTAGGGGCTGGCCAGGCACGGGTCGAAGATCCGGTTCCCCGCGGCGCACCGGTACGAGTCGGTACGCCCGGCGACCTGCGAGGAACCCAGGCAGCTGCCGTGACCGGTGCGCACCTTGAGCTTGGCCGCGACACCCTTGGCGGTCCACGGTCTGACGTTCACCACCACCGTCGACCGCACCTTCCCGGAGCCGCTGGCCCTACCACCCCCGCACGCCGCGACGCTGACGACGGACAGTAGGCAGCAGGCCACCAGGATCAGGTGGATGACGGGGTGGCGCCGGTCCATGTGGTCGGTCTCCTCGCTGGCTCGACGATCAGGGGTCCCGGGGCGCGCCCCACACGCGCCCCAGTGTCGTGGCACACAGGTTCCCCTGAATACGCCGCTGACGCCAGCCCGCAATGCCCCGACATACCCGATCCGCCGAATCTGCCGACCTCCCCGGCGACCCGCACCGGACCGCCCCCGCCAAGCTGAAGACGATCCTGCGGCAACCCGTGACGGCCCGAGTCTGACGGGGTAGCGGTGCGCGCGACAGGTGAGTGCCGCACGCACCGCACTACGTCAGGGCCTGACGAGGACCTTGAGCGCCTCGCGGTCGGCCATCGCACGGTAGCCGTCGGGCACACCGTCGAGGTCGACCGTACGGTCGAACACCCGCCCCGGCTCGACCTTGCCGTCGAGGATGTCGGGCAGCAGTTCCTCGATGTACGCCCGCGCCGGCGCCACCCCGCCGGTGAGGGTGACGTTGCGGAAGAACGTACCGAAGCCCATCGGTACGTCGTCGTACTGCGGCGCGCCGACCCGGCTCACCACACCACCGGCGCGCACCACGGCGAGCGCGGTCTCCACGGCGGGCTTCAGCCCGACGCATTCCAGTACGGTGTGTGTCCCGTCGCCGCCGGTCAGTTCGTGCACCTTCTCGATTCCTTCGTCGCCGCGTTCGGCGACCACGTCGGTGGCACCGAACTCCAGGCCGAGGTCGGTGCGGTCCTTGTGCCGGCCCATCAGGATGATGCGTTCGGCGCCGAGCCGCTTGGCGGCCAGTACGGCACACAGCCCGACGGCGCCGTCACCGATGACGGTGACGCTGGTACGCGCATTCACCCCGGCCCGCACCGCGCAGTGGTGTCCGGTGGGGAACACGTCGGACAGGGTGAGCAGCGAGGGCAGCAACGCCGCGTCCTCGCCGACGGGCACTTTCACCAGCGTGCCCTGCGCCTGCGGGACCCGTACGGCCTCGCCCTGGCCGCCGTCGACTCCGTCGGCGCCCCACATCCCGCCGTGCCGGCAGGAGGTCTGCAACCCCTCCCGGCAGAAGTCGCAGGTGTTGTCGGCCCAGACGAACGGGGCGACGACGACATCGCCGGCCGTCAGGCCGGAGACCTCGGAGCCGACCTCGTCGACCACACCGAGGAACTCGTGGCCGATGCGGTCACCGTGCTCACTGGCTTCCTTCGATCCGTACGGCCACAGGTCGCTGCCGCAGACACAGGCGCGCAGTACGCGTACCAGTGCGTCGGTCGGCTGCTGGAGCTTCGGGTCCGGTACGTTCTCGATCCGGACGTCGCCGGCACCGTAGATGACAGTTGCTCGCATGAGATGTCCTCTTCTTCCCGATCGACAGTGCGCCCATTGACTGCGCGCCCGACTGCCACACCCGGGGCCGCCCCGGCTCCCGCTGTGGCGCGGCACTTGTTCAGGTCCGCGGTGGGCATGGCCTCACCGACACCACTGTGCGGGCCTACCCATCTGGCACCGGACTTCAACGTGTCGACACCCACCTCCAGTTCCTCGGGCCGTGTCGATCTGGCGGGGTGCCGTTCGTGTAGAGGTTGAGAGTCGGTGAGCGGAGAGGAGACCCGGCATGGGCAAGGTGATCGCGATCGAGCACCTGACGTTGGACGGTGTGATGCAGAGCCCGGGGCGCCCGGACGAGGACACCCGGGACGGTTTCACCTACGGCGGCTGGGCGGGCCGTGGCCAGGACCCGGCCATGCAGCCGGTCATGGGCGCCTACATGTCGGACAGCTGGTCTCTGCTGGCCGGCCGCCGGACGTACGAGGACTTCGCGGCGCACTGGCCCCGGCAGGCGCCGAACCCGATGACCGATGCGCTCAACCGGGTGCACAAGTATGTGGTGTCGGGCACCCTGACCGGGCCGATCGGCTGGCAGCACTCCACCCTGCTCGCCGACGACGACGTGGCCCAGCTGAAACAGGATGTACCGGAGAACCTGGTGGTGTTCGGCAGCGGCGTACTGGTGCGCTCGCTACTGGCCCGCGACCTGGTGGACATACTGGTCCTGGCGATCCATCCGCTTGTACTCGGCGCCGGTCGGCGGCTGTTCCCCGACTCCGGTCCGAAGTTGCCGAACCTGCACGTGGTCGAGTCCACGACGACCCCGACCGGCGTGATCCTCGCCGTCTACCGACCCACCGACCAGTGATCATGCGAGGCCGCGGCCAGCCTCCAGTCGGTCGATCGACGCCAGCAACCGCCGAGCGTTCTTCGGGCTCCGGAGCAGATGTGCGGTCTCCTTCAGTGACTCGTACTCGTCCAAGGGGACGATGACCACCGGGTCACGACCGGCACGGGTGACGACCACTTCCTCGCGGTCGTCGACAACCGAGGTCAGAGTGTCGGCGTACCGGGCGCGAAAGGCCGAGGAGGTCATCGTCCTCATGCTGCCCTCAGCCCTTCCAGGCGCGGGTCACGTGGCCGTTCTGGGCCTCGAAGTTCAGCCGGCCCACCCGGTATTCCATGGTGATGACCGTGCCGGGCGGCAGGGACCGTACGGTCGACCAGCCGCGCTCCCGGGCGCGACGTTCCGCGCCTTCGACGTCGAGGCCGACGTAGCCGTCCGGGTCGTCGTCCGGCTCGGTCGGCGGGGTCGTGGGTGAGCTCATCGCCCCATCGTACGGAGCACGGCCCGGCACCGCTGTGCTGTCGGCGCCGCGCCTCACCGGGCCGGATAGTCGAGGGCGGCGAACCAGTCGCCGCGACCCTGGCGGGTCAGGTCGAGCAGATGCCAGACCGGGCTGAGCAGGTCGATGCCACGTTGGTCGATGGCAGGGCCCAGCGGCAGCCATCGCCGCAGCTCGGCGACGCGTTCCCGCTGTCGCATCAGCTCGATCTCGCCCTGCCGCAGCTCCTCGCGGGCGCTGAGATATTCGGCCGACTCCCCGGTGAGGTTGGTCTGACGCATCGCCGCTTCCGCCTCCCCGTGATCCGGTGGACCCCATCATGTCTGTAGACGAGCCTCACCAGACAACGAAACGCTAGACCGACCATGCCCGGCGCCGCAGGAGGATGAGGACCGGCCTACTGCTCGATGGTCCTCGGGCCGACCGGGTCGACCGTCGACCGGGTCGACCCGCAGCGTCAACGCATATGGAGTTGATCATCGCGAGCTCCCTTGATCTCGCTGAAGGAGGGAATCGTCGCGAGTGTCGACACGGCCTGCCAGAGGCGGACGGCCGCGTCTCCCGGCGGTATCGCGGTGAGCACCGGGCCGAAGAACCCGCGGCCTGCGATGTGCAGGATCGGGGTACCCCCGTCGTCGACCCGGCAGACGCCCGGGGACGCATCGTCGCCCTCACCTCAGCGGGACGGCAACTGACCGACAAGCTCATCCGCGCGCACATGGCAAACGAGGCGGACATCCTGGGGGCGCTCGACGACAGCGAGCAAGGCCAGCTCGCGGCCCTGCTCGGCAAGCTGCTCGCGGCCATGGAAGCAGGCGTAAGCCGCTGACCATGGCCACGGAAGCAGGCGTAAGCCGCTGACCACGGTCAGGGAGCCAGACCGGCCGCAGCCCCGGGTACCGGTTCCTCGGTGCTGATCAGCGACGGCGGCCCGGTCACGACAGCGTCCTCAGGCTCCGGGGCCGAGGCCCGCGCGTCGGACAGTACGTCGGCGGGGACGTGACGTTCGAGGAACCGCCGCGCCATCCGGGTCGACGGGTACATCCCGACGGTGGCGACCACGATGATGCCGGCGATCAGCAGCCAGCCGACCGCACCCCAGTTCATCGCGAGGAACGTGTACACCGCCGGCGCCCACACCTTGCCCAGCATGCCGCCCAGGTTGCCGGCCCCCTGGTAGGCGCCGCGCTGCCGTGGGTCCATCAGCTCGGCCTCGAGCGACCAGTTGGCGGCCGAGAAGTACAGTTCCGCGCCCGTCACGGTGACATGCCCCAGCCAGACGAGCAGGATCGTCACCCAGCCGACGGTGTCGTGGGTGGCCAGCGTGATCAGGCAGGAGAGGATGAAGAACGCCGACGAGATCCGGACCGCCTTCAACGCGGTCGCCACGTTCTTGACCCCGCGGGAGGTCACCATCGGCAGGAAGATGCACATCACCGTGTTGGTGCCGAACAGGAAGGCCAGCAGCACCCGTGGCGCGTCGGTCTTCTCCACCAGCCACAACGGGATCACGACGTTGAGCAGTACCTGGTTGGTCCAGAACACCCCGCCGAAGAACGAGGTGAGCAGCCAACCCGGATTGCGCAGCGGTCCGGGTCCGGGGATCTTGACCTTGCGGTCCTCCGCGGTCCGGTCGTCGTGCGAGGCGCGCGGCAGCCGCGTGATCGCGATGGCGTTGACCAGGAACGCCACCCCGGTGAACCAGGGCACCACGTGCAGTACGTCGTTGGAGTGGAACGCCAGCGCGATACCGCCGACCAGCGAGCCGAGGGTGAATCCGACGTTGAGCGCGGAATACATGTAGGCGCGCGACTTCACCCGCTCGCCGGGCGGCAGAACGTCGATGGAGTACGCGCCGTACGCGGCATTGCCGAGGGCACCGATGATCTCCATCACCACGGCCATGGAGACGTAGCCGGCGAAGTTGGTGATGAAGGGCCACACCGCGAACATCGCGGCCTGTCCGACCGCACTGACGGCCCACATCTTCTTCGGCCCGAACCGGTCGACCAGCTTGCCCATCGGCAGCGCGGCCAGGAAGGCTGCGACGCCGGCGCAGGTCAGGCCCAGACCGACCTGCGCGGCGGACAACCCGACGATCTTGGTGAAGAACACCGCCGAGCCGGTCAGGAAGGTGCCCTCGCCGAGGGCGAACAGCAACGACTGCGCAGCGAGCCGGCCGGCGAGAGGCGACGGCGGGCGCGCGTGGCGGAGGAGGGTGGCGGCAGACATCACCGGGGGATTCTCCGACCCGCCTCCGACAGTTGTCGCCCGATTTTCCGCCCCGGGCCAGCCGTGTTCAGGAGCGGATGTACGGCGTCTGCCTCCCAGTACCGGCGACGACCCGGCCGCGTGCCGGTCAGATCCGTCACCGCCGGCCACTACCCCGCCGCTAGTGTCGCGAGCATGTTCCGCAGCCCTCAGGTCATCCTGTTCAGCGACGACCTTCCCCGAGCGGTCGAGTTCTACCAGCATCTCGGGTTCCGCGAGACCTTCCGCGTCCCCACCGACGCGGAGCCGATCCATGTGGACCTGGAACTCGACGGCTACAAGATCGGCATCGCCTCGGGCGCCTCGACCCGCGACGACCACGGCCTGAGCCCGATCACCCGGGGCCAGCGGGCCGCGGTCATCCTCTGGACCGACGATACGGCCGCGGCGTACGACAAGCTCACCGCCGACGGCGTGCAAGGGCTGGCCGGCCCGTACGAATGGCTCGGCCGGCTGCTGATCGCCTGGGTCGCCGACCCTGACGGCAACCCCGTCCAACTCGTCCAGGGCATCTGACGTGGTGACATACGAGAACGGCCCTCCAGGTGATCCCTGGAGGGCCGTTCTTCTTCGTAGCGGGGGTAGGATTTGAACCTACGACCTCTGGGTTATGAGCCCAGCGAGCTACCGAGCTGCTCCACCCCGCGGCGCTGAAACTAATACTAGCGGGCCCTCTGACGGGTTCCAAATCGGGGTCCGCCCCGGCGTGAACCGGGGCGGACCCGCAGGTCAGCGGCCTGACGGGGATGGTTTGGGCGACGGCGAGCGGCTCGCCGGCTTCTTACCGGACCCCGACTGTGACTTCTGTGCCTGTTGGTACTGCTTGGTGGCGGCGTCCAGTTCCTTGAGCGCCTTGCCTTCCGCCGTGTAGTCGTCGGCCTTGCGCGCGGCGCTCAGGTCGGCCAGCGCCCGCTGGATGTTGCGTACCGCGGCGGCCATGTCGCCGTTGGCGGGCTGGTTCTGGTCGTTGCCGGAGCTGCTCGGTGGCGGCGACTTACCGCTCGCGGCGGCGACCATGCTGCCGACCGCGTCCTGCAGGGTGGGTCCGTAGCCGACCTCGGTGCCGTACCCGACCAGTACGGTCTTGAGCAACGGGTACGCCACGTCGCGGTCCTTGATGTACACCGGCTCCACGTACAGCAGCCCGTCGGCCACCGGCAAGGTCAGCAGGTTGCCGTAGTCCAGTACGGAGGTCTTGGAGTCACCGAGGCTCAGATCGTTACGGATGCCCTCCTGGTTTCTCAGTTTGGGCTGGATCTGGTTGGGCCCCAGCACATTGGAGTTGCCGGGCAGTTCGGAGACGGCCAGTTTCGGTCGACCCTGCGGATCGTAGTAGGCCGACATCATCGCCGCCAGGTTGTTCTGGTTGCGCTGGGTCAGCGTCGCGGTCAACTGGAAGGTCGGTTGCTGCTGCCCGGGAAGCTGGGCGACCACGTAGTACGGCGGCTGCTTCTGTGCGCCGGAGGTGGTCGGGTCCTTCGGTACCTCCCAGAAGTTGTCCTGACTGTTGAACGCCTGCGGGTCGGTGATGTGGAAGCGGGTGAGCATGTCGCGCTGCACCTTGAACAGGTCCTCGGGGTAGCGGAAGTGCTCCGCGAGTGCCGGCGGGATCTGGCTGGACGGCTTGACGATGTTGCCGTACACCGAGTTCCACGCCTTCAGTACCGGATCGGAACCGTCGAAGGCGTACAGGCTCACCTTTCCGGTGTAGGCGTCCACTGTGGCCTTCACCGAATTGCGGATGTAGTTGATGTCCCGGCGGTCCTGCGGCGCGGTGCCGTCCCCGGTGAGTGAATCGCTGGTCGCCGCGTGCAGGTCGATCTTCTGCGCGTACGGGTAGGTCGACGCCGTGGTGTAGCAGTCGAGGATCCACTGCACCTTGCCGTCGACCACGGCCGGGTACGGGTCGCCGTCCACGGTCAGGAACGGCGCGACCTTCTGGACCCGGTCGCGCGGATTACGTACGTACAGGACCTTCGAGTTGCCGTTGAAGTAGTCGCTGGAGAGCAGGAAGTTGGTGTCCTTGAAGTACGCCGCGTAGAGCATCCGGCGGCCGAGCGAACCGACCGACACACCACCGGAACCGTCGTAGGTGTTCTTCAGTTCCGGCGCGTTGGCACCACCGGATCCGGGCCGGTCGTACTCGCGGTCCTTCGCCGAGTTCGGTTTGCCGACGATGGAGAAGTCGGTCATCCGGTCGCTGTAGTAGATCCGCGGTTGGGAGACCTTCAGCTGGTCCGGCCCGGCGTAGCAGTCGCCCTGCTTGGCCTGCCCGTCCTTGCCCTCCACCAGCGAACCGGCCACAAAGGACGGTTGGCCGTCGTTGCAGGTGGTGTCGGCGGGTGCGGCGACGAAACCGTACCCGTGGGTGAACACGGCGTGCCGGTTCTGCCACTTGGTCTGGTTGTCGGCGAGCCGGGAGGAGTCGAGCTGACGTACCCCGACGATGTAGTCCTGGGTCCGGCCACCGATGGTGTACCGGTCGACGTTGAGCTTGGAGCCGAAGTCGTAGAAGCCCCGGACCCGCTGCAACTGGGTGTAGGTCTCGGACACCTTCGCCGGGTCCAGCAGCCGTACGTTGGGCAGCGTGTTCTTGTCGCTCTGCAGCGCCTTGCCCGGGGTGACGTTGCTGGCCGGGTAGATGCTGCTGTCGATCCCCCCGATCCCGTACGCGGTGCGGGTCTCGGCGATGCTGTGCGCGATGTACGGGCCTTCCTTGGCCGGAATGTTCGGCTTCACGGTGAACACCGACACCATGCCCGGATAGATGCCACCGATGGTGACCGCGGCGATGGCCAGCAGCCCCAACGAGACGCCCGGCCACACCAGGTTGCGCATCACGCCGTTGGAGAAGACCAGTACGGCGATGGCCACGACGATCGCGATCCAGGCGAGGATCTCCTTGGCCGGCAGCAGCGCGTTGATCGCGGTGTAGCCGGCGCCGTCCAGCCCGGTGCTGTTGTTGTGCCCGAGCAGCAGCCCGCGCTGATCCAGGAAGTACGCCACGCCCTTGAGCCCGACGAACAGCGCCACCAGGATCGACAGGTGCAGCCGGGCCGTGGTGGTGATCCGGTCACCGCGGCCGGACAGCCGCACCCCGCCGTACAGCCAGTGCGCCAGCAGCGCGGCGATCAGCGCCACGAACACGAGGGTGAAGCCGGCATCCACCAGGTAGCGGTAGAACGGGTAGTCGAACACGTAGTAGCCGATGTCGACATGGAACTGCGGATCGGTGCGGTGGAACGACTGGGAATGCGAGAACAGCAGCCATTCCGACCATTTGCCCTGTGCGGAGAGCCCGGCGATCAGGCCGGTCAACGCCGCGACCGCACCGATGGCCAGCCGGAGCCGGGGGGTGACCGCCATCCGGTACCGGTCGAGGTTCTGCTGTTCCGGCGAGTCGGGCCGGATCCGCGGGCGCAACCGGTACGCCAGATAGAGGTTGGCGCCCATCCAGGCCGCGGCGATGAGCCCGAACAGGAAGAACAGCACGAGCTTGGTGCGTAGGTTGGTGAGGAACACCGAGGTGAACCGCACCTCGGAGAACCACAGCCAGTTGGTCCAGGTGGAGACCCCCCAGCTGCCGACGGTGATCAGCACCAGGATCGCGAACAGCAGGCCGACCACTCGGCGGCCACGCCCGCTCATCCGGGGCAAGGGCGTACGCATTGTCACCGACAGCTCCTGACGGGCTCGATGCACCGGTGGCCCCAGTGCCGCCCCGCGTCGCCGCCGGTGTGCTGGTGACGACCCGGAACCACGTCTGACCGGCGCCTGGCGTTCCAGGGTACGTGTTCGGTGCGCGAGGTCTCAGTACCGGCCTGAGGAGCAGCCCGGTATGCCCAGGCCGGGGACGGTTCGTCGCTCAGCCCGCGGTGTCATTTTCCCCGAATGGCAGATAAGTCCATTTCAAGGAACGGTACTTTCGGGGAAAATGCGCCTTGCGGTGCGCTCAGAGTTGCCATTTTCCCCGAAAATACCTATTCGGAAAGCCGACATTCTGCGAATTCGGGGAAAATGCACCGCCGTGCGGTGCCGTGCGGTGCCGGCGGTGCGTCGGAGTGCCCGCGGTGCGGTGCGATGCGTCGGAGTGCCCGCGGTGCGGTGCGGTGCGGTGCGGTGCGGTGCGGTGCGGGTCGGCGGCGCGGATCGAGGGTCAGCAGGTCGGGGTGCTGCGGTGCGCACGCAGCGCGGCGAGCGCCTGTACGGCGCTGTGCAGGCTGTCCACCCGTACCAGCCGCAGACCGTCCGGCCTGGCGCTGACCGCCTGTGCGCAGTTGTCCTTCGGGGTGAGGAAGACCGTGGCATGGTCGCGCTTGGCGCCGAGCAGCTTCTCCTGGATGCCGCCGATCGGCTTGACCTGCCCGTCGGCGGTGATCTCACCGGTACCGGCGATGACGGTGCCGCCGGTCAGGTCCTGCGGTGTCAGGGTGTCCACGATGCCCAGCGCGAACATCAGCCCGGCGGAGGGCCCACCGATGTCGCCGAGGTCGACCTTGACCGAATACCGGCAGGGTTGCTGCTGCTTGATGCTGACGCCGAGGATCGCCTGCCCGCTGTCGCTCTTCCCGGTGACCACGGTGGCAGTGCCGGCCCTGCCGTCGCGCTGGTAGCCGATGGTCCGTCGGCTGCCCGGCTTCTTGTCCTGCACCAGGGCCACCAATTTCTCCGGTGAGGTGACCGACTTGCCGTCCACGCTGGTGAGGACGTCACCGACGCGGAGTTTGCCCGCCGAGGGCGACTTGCGGGTGAGTGAGGACACACTCACCCGGACCGGGCAGCCCAGTTCCCGGTACGCGGCGGTCTCCGCGCTGTTCTGCGAGTCCTGGAACTGCTGTTCCTGCTGCTGGTTGGTCTGGTCGTCGGACTGGTCGGGCGGGTAGACCACCTCGCGCGGTACCACCGCATACCGGTTGTCGTGCCAGTCCCACAACGCCTGCCACAGGGTCAGCTGGTCGTCCACCGACACGGTCACCAGGCGCAGCTGGCCGTGGGAACCGGAGGGAGAACCCTTGACCACGGTGATGATCTTCTTGCCGTCCATCTTGCCCAGCGTGTCGACCGTGGGACCGGGCCCGAGCGCCACGTACGGCACGTGGACCACCAGCGAAACCGCTGTCAGTACAGCGACCAGAACGGTGCCGATCAGAACGGTCCACCCACGACGCTCCATGGACGGGAGCCTATTCGACGCTGACCACGCTGCCCTCAACCGACCCGCAGTACCGCCTCCGCCCAGCCGGTACGGCCGTGACCTGGGAGTCGGTACCTCGCAATGTTCGCGGCAGGCGGAACAGTGGGCCGGTGGTCGATGCGTCCGGGTCGCGTACCGTTGGAGCTGTGACCGGGCCGGCACCGCAGCCGCTGGCCGGACCAGCTGTGATGGGACTTGCCGATGACTGACACGCCGTTCGGGTTCTCGGTGCCGGGTGGCACCCCGGACCCCAACAACCCCCAGCAGATGGCGCAGTTCCTCTCCCAACTGCAACAGTTCCTCGGCACACCGGGCTCCGGTCCGGTCAACTGGGACCTGGCCAAGCAGGTGGCCACCACCCAGGTCGGCACGGAAGACCCGGCGGTCGATCCGGCCGGGCGGGCGCAGTTGGCCGAGGCGCTGCACCTGGCCGACCTGTGGCTCAACCCGATCACCAGCCTGCCCAGCGGCATCACCTCCACCGCGGCGTGGACCCGGCGGGAATGGATCGAGGCGACTCTGCCGGTGTGGCAGAAGCTCTGCGACCCGGTCGCCGGCCGGATGGTGGACGCGATGGGCAACCTGGTGCCGGAGGAACTGCGCGGCCAGCTCGGCCCGATGAACGCGATGGTCCAGTCGCTGGGCGGCGCGATGTTCGGCGGCCAGTTGGGTGCGGCGATGGCTTCTTTGGCCGGTGAGGTGCTGTCCGCCTCCGACATCGGTCTGCCGCTCGGGCCGACGGGTGTCGCGGCCCTGCTGCCGACCAACATCGCCAGCTACGGCGACGGGCTGGAACTGCCCGCCGACCAGGTACGGCTCTACACCGCGCTACGGGAAGCCGCACACCAGCGGCTGTTCGCGCACGTACCGTGGCTGCGCGGGCACGTGCTGGCCGCCGTGGAGGCGTACGCGCAGGGCATCTCGGTCAACCGGGAGGCCGTCGAGGAAGCACTCGGCAGCGTCGACCCGACCAATCCCGAGTCCATGCAGGAACTCAACCTGGAGGGTGTCTTCACCCCCGAGGACAGTCCGACCCAGCGGGCCGCACTGAGCCGGCTGGAGACCTCGCTGGCCCTCATCGAGGGCTGGGTCACGCACGTGGTGGAGCACGCGGTCGCCGACCGGCTGCCCTCCGTCGTACGTCTCGCTGAGGCGTTCCGTCGCCGCCGCGCCGAGGGCGGTCCAGCCGAGCAGACGTTCGCCGCCCTCGTCGGGCTGGAACTGCGGCCCCGCCGGCTGCGGGAAGCGACGGCACTGTGGGAGGCGCTGCTGACCCACCGGGGTGTGGACGGCCGCGACGCGGTGTGGAACCACCCCGACATGCTGCCCTCCGCCGACGACTTCGCCGAGCCGGAAGCGTTCGCCGGCACGGCCAAGTTCGACCTCAGCGACATGGGTTTCGACCTGTCCGAACCGCCGACCGGGAACGGATCCGCGAGCGGGACCGAATCTGCTACCGGTACCGGCCCTGCCGCCGGGACCGGGCCGGGCGCCGGGACCGGGCCGGGCGCCGGGACCGGGCAGGGCGCCGACGACAGCGCACCGGACGACCGGACCGGAGAGGCCCGGAACAGTGCTCCGGAGGACGACGGTCCGAGCGGTCCGCAGGACGACGGGGACGACGGCCCGGACGGGCAACGGCCGACCTCGGCCGGCTGACCGGTACGGCTCCGGCGCCGGCCGGCCTGTCCCGGCCGGCACATGATCGTTGCTCTGTCGGAACCTTCCGGCACAGACCATTAGACTGTCTGCGCGTCCCTGTCCGCTGGGACGCTGGGGGCCGTAGCCCAATGGCAGAGGCACATGGTTTAGGTCCATGCCAGTGTGAGTTCGAATCTCACCGGCCCTACCCCGCGACCGCCGGCATGTCCGGCGGTCACCGGCCGTCGCCCGGTTCCGGCAGCGGCAGTGCACGCAGCGGCACCGGCGTGGACACGACGATCGATGTGGTGGTCTGTCCGAGAAGCAGGAACCGGTCCAGCACGTCCTCGAGCGCGCCGATCGACCGGGCGTGCACCTTGAGGAAGAAGCAGTCCTCCCCGGTGATCCGGTGGCACTCCACGACCTGTGGGGTCTGCTGTGCCGCCGCGGCGATCCTGGGAAGCTGACCGGGACCGGGCCGGATCCGTACCAGTGCGGTGACCGGGAGATCCAGCGCGGCCGGGTCGACGTCCATCCGGTAACCGGCGATCACGCCGGACCGTTCCAGGCGTTGTACGCGCTCGGTGACCGCCGGCGCCGACATGCTCACCCGCCGGGCCAGTTCGGACATCGACAGTCGCGGGTTGTCCTGCAGTTCGGCCAACAGCCGCAGATTCACCGGGTCGAGGAGCCGTTCCCGGTCGATGAAGGTGTTCCGGTCCGCTGTCCTTGATCCTGATGGCATCTCGCACCCTGAGCCTTGAGATTCGTCTTCATTCTTCCGTTCTGTCCACGGAAGATACCCTCATGCACGCGCGGACGACAGTTCCCCGTACCGGGCGCTCCGCCGGGACCCGGCAACCGCTGGCCCGGCTACCCGCGATCACCTTCTTCCCGGTCAGCGCGGTCTTCCACTATCTCGGTCCGGCGCTGGCCGTACTGCTGTTCCGGCACCTGGACGTGTTCGGCGTGGCCTGGCTGCGGATCGCCGCGGCCGCTGCGGTGTTCGCCCTGTGGCGCCGGCCCTGGCGGCTGGTCCGACGACTGGGTACGCGGCAGCGCGGCGTACTGCTGGCCATGGGTGCCGTACTGGCGAGCATGAACACGCTGTTCTACCTGGCGGTCGCACGCCTGCCGCTGTCCACCGTCGCGGCGATCGAGTTCCTCGGCACCATCGTGCTGGCCGCGGTCGGCGTACGGACCCGGCGCAACGTGCTCGCGCTGGCCGCCGCCGCGACCGGTGTGCTGGTACTGACCGACATCCGGCTGGTCGACGCCCCGCTCGGGTTCGTCTTCGCCTTCGCCAACTGCGGACTGTTCATGCTCTACGTCGCGCTCGGCCACCGGATCGCCAACGACGACGCGGCGGGCGCGCCCGGCTGGGCCGGTATCGACCAGTTGGGGGCCGCGATGATGGTGGCGGCCGTACTGGTCACCCCGGTCGGGCTGGGTGGTGCGCTGCCGGCGTTCGGCCACCCGGGTTGGTTGCTGGCCGGTGTCGGTGTCGGGATCTGCTCCTCGGTCATCCCGTACGTCGCCGACCAGCTGGCCATGGCTCGTCTGCACCGGGCCACGTTCGCACTGATGCTCGCCGTACTGCCGTTGACCGCCACGGTCATCGGCCTGGTCGTGCTCACCCAGTGGCCGACCGCGGCCGACCTGGCCGGTGTCGGCCTGGTCGCCGCCGGCATCCTGGCCCACCAACCGCCCGCCGACCGGACGGGACGACGGTCGGCGGGCGGCGGTCGGCGGAATCCCAGGTGACGACCGGCTGTTGAACCTGTCATGCGATGGTTCGGCAGGCGACGGGCGCCGGGTCTGATGCGGCTCGAGGACGCCCTGGCGGCCCTCGGCGAGGACGGCACGATGAGTCGCGGCTACGCGGACGTGCCGTTGGACAACATCGTCGGAACGTTGGAACGTCCGGACGACTTCGATCACGACTTCCAACTGCTCAACTCCAGCCTGACGGAGAGATGGAACCGGCTGGCCACGGCGATGCGGTCAGGCTTCGAGCCACCACCGGTGGAACTGGTACGGCTCGGCGACCTGTACTTCGTGGCCGACGGGCACCACCGCGTGTCGGTCGCCCGCTCGCTCGGGCGGCTGGTGATCGGCGCCAAGGTGCGCCGGGTGTGCACGATCGCGTACGCGATGGCCTGCCTGCGGGTCGCGCACCTGCCGAACAAGGCGGCGGAACGCCAGTTCCTGCAACGGATCCCGCTGCCCGAGTCGGTACGGACCGACCTCTGGCTGGACGAGCCGACAGACTGGATGCGGCTCGCCGACTCCGCCGAGGCATGGGCTCTACGCTCCATAATGGACGGTCGCGCGGTGACCGACCGCGAGCACCTGGCCGACACCTGGTGGACCGACGAGGTCATGCCGGTACTCGCTGGGCTACGTGCCGCGGGCGTGGGGTCGGACCTGCGGGACGTCCAGCTCTACGTGACGGCGCTCGCCGCGCGGGACCGCCTCGGCAGCGTGACCTGGCCGGACGACATCGCCGCCCGGCTGGGCGCCCTGACGTAACCATGCCCTGTGGCATGTTGCGCGGCCGCCCGGGCGGCCGCGCAACGGTCGGGTCTGCAACGCCGGCCTACTTCTCCGGCATGGTGCGTTCGACGTAGGCGACCACGGCGTCCCGGACGAAGGCGGCGGTACCGTCTCCGTGCCGGTCGTAGTTGGCCGCGAACCGCGGATCGTCCACCCACATGGCGGACAGGCCCAACAGATAGCCGCGGGTCGGCGTGGTGGTGGCCGACAGCCAGTCGACGTGCCGGTCGGCGATCGCCTGGACCTCGTCGCTGGCCGGCGTACGGCCCGCCTCCCGCGCGGCCGCGTAGTCGGCGGCGATGTCCTCGTGCCGCTGCTGGAACTCCTTCTTCTGCCCGTCGCTCAGCGAGCGCCACCACCGGTCGCTGGACCGCCAGGCGTCCCGGCCCCAGCGTTCGGTCACCTCCTGCTCGTACTGCGTGTGGTCGAAGCCACCCAGTACCTCTTCAGCCATGAGTTCCTCACCTTCTTCCAGTTTGCGCAGGGTGGTGCGGACCGAGGCGATCTGTCGGGCCAGCCGGTTCTGCTCACGTTCCAGCAGCCGCAGGTGCGTACGCAGTGCGGCGTCGGTGTCGTGCTGACCGTCGAGTACCTGACCGATGGCGGGCAGGCCCAGGCCGAGCTGACGCAGCAACAGGATCCGCTGCAACCGCACCAGCGCGTACTGGTCGTAGTACCGGTATCCGTTGCCGCCCAGGCGACTGGGCGGCAGCAGACCGATCTGCCCGTAGTGCCGCAGTGTCCGGCTGGTCGTGCCGGCCAGTCGGGCTATCTGGTGGATCGACCACTCCATCGCGCTTCCCCTGATCGCGTCGGCGAATTCCACGGTAGAACTTGACGTAACGTCAAGGTCAAGCGCGAACAGGGGCGGGACCGGTCGTTGCGATCTACCTGCTCCGCCAGCACCGCTCCGCGTTGCGTTGCGTCATGTGCCCGGACGTCGACGCTGCGAAGCCACGTGGTGGTGCGCGGCCTTACGAGTGAGGCGCCGAAACGGATCTTCGATCATTTCAGGCTGCCATTTTCCCCGAACGACCGTTAAGTCCCTTTCGCTGAAAGGTGCATTCGGGGAAAATGCCCTCTCCGGACGAGCTAAAGGTGTATTTTCCCCGAATGCCCGAGAGGCAATTCAGACAAAGCAGACTTTCGGGGAAAATGCGCGGTGCGGTGCGGTGGTGAGGGGCAGTGGTTGGGCGACGGGTCAGCCAGGCAGACCGCGCCCGCAAGCACAGGGACCGCCGTCAGGTGGCGAGTTCGGCGGCGATCAGGGCGGCGAGCGCGCGGAATGCCTTGCCCCGGTGGCTGATCGCGTCCTTCGCGGCGGCGTCCAGTTCGGCGGTGGTGCGCTCCTCGCCGTCCGGTACGAAGATCGGGTCGTAGCCGAATCCGCCGGTGCCGCGGGGTTCGCGGATGATCCGGCCGGTCACCCGGCCCTCGACGACCTGTTCCCGGCCGTCCGGCCAGACCAGCGCGGCGGCGCAGGCGAACGAGCCGCCCCGGTGCTCATCACCGACGTCACCGATCTGGGCGAGTACCAGCCGTAGGTTGGCCTCGTCGTCGCCGTGTCCACCCGACCAGCGGGCGCTGAACACACCGGGCATGCCGGACAGCGCGTCGACGGTCAGCCCGGAGTCGTCGGCCACCGTGGGCAGGCCGGTACGCGCCGCGCCCTCACGCGCCTTGATCAGCGCGTTCTCCGCGAAGGTCAGCCCCGACTCGGGAACCTCCGGGTATTCCGGTACGTCGGCGAGTCCGACCAGGTGGATCCGGCCGCCGACCGGCGTGCCGGCCAGGATCCGCCGAAGCTCGACCAGCTTCTTGTCGTTGCGACTGGCCAGCAGCAGGCGGACGGTGTCGGTGCCCGGGGTGATGCTCATGACTCGGCCAGTGCGATGCGCTGAGCGTCGGCCAGCTGCGCGCAGCCGGCGGCGGCCATGTCCAGCAACCGGTCGAGCAGTTTGCGGTCGAACACGTTCTTCTCCCCGGTGCCCTGCACCTCGACGAACTCGCCGGTGCCGGTGCACACCACGTTCATGTCCACCTCGGCGCGCACGTCCTCGACGTACGGCAGGTCCAGGCGCGGCTCACCGTCGATCACGCCGACGCTGACCGCCGACACGGAGCGGTACAGCACCTTCGGTGGGGACGCGGCCAGCATGCGCCGACCGGCCATCCAGCTCACCGCGTCGGCCAGGGCGACGTACGCGCCGGTGATGGCGGCGGTGCGGGTGCCACCGTCGGCCTGCAGCACGTCGCAGTCCAGTACGACGGAGTTCTCGCCGAGCGCCTTGAAGTCCAGGCAGGCGCGCAGGCTGCGGCCGATCAACCGGCTGATCTCGTGGGTACGTCCGCCGACCCGGCCCTTGATGCTCTCCCGGTCACCGCGGGTGTTGGTGGAACGCGGCAGCATCGAGTATTCGGCGGTGACCCAGCCTTCGCCGGAGCCCTTCCGCCAGCGTGGTACACCCTCGGTGACGCTCGCGGTGCACAGCACCCGGGTGTCGCCGAACTCGACCAGCACCGAACCCTCCGGGTTCTTCGTCCAGCCCCGCTCCAGCCGCACCGTGCGCAGTTCGTCGACCGCCCGCCCGTCCGCTCGCGTCATACCGCCACCTTATGCAGAGCGCCGACAGGATCCGGCACCCGCACCCCGTGCACGCCGCCGCGCCCCCGGACGGCGGGATCAGATCTCGTACGTGGCGCCCGGGCGTACCACCTCGGTCGGCCCGGCATACTGCGTGGACACCTCGTCGAGGGTCTGCGCCTCGGAGTGCCAGGCCGGTACGAGATGGGTGAGCAGCAACCGGCCGACGTCGGCGCGGGTGGCGTGCTGGCCGGCCTCCCGGCCGGTGAGGTGCAGGTCCGGCGGGTTCTGCCGGGTCTCCACGTAGCTGGCCTCGCACAGCAGGGTGTCCGCGCCGTACGCCAGTTTGAGCAGCGCGTCGCACGCCGCGGTGTCGGCGGAGTAGGCGAGCACCCGCCCGGCATGTTCCAGCCGCACCCCGAACGTCTCGACCGGATGGTTCATCCGGTCGACGGTGAGCTGGAACGGCCCCACCGTGCCGGTTCCCGGGGTCAGGGTGCTGATCCGGTACACGTCGTCGAGCGGTTCCTCGCCACCGTCGTAGACCGCCGAGAGCCGTTGCGCGGTCCCGGCCGGACCGAACAGCGGGATGGCCGGGTACGGACCGGTCGGCGCGTACCGCCGGGCCACCACGTAGGAACAGGCGTCGAACATGTGGTCGCCGTGCAGATGGGTGAGCAGGATCGCATCCAGCGACTGAGGGTCGACATAACGTTGCAGAGTGCCCAGAGCGCCGGTACCGAAGTCGACGAGCAGCCGGAATCCATCCGCCTCGACCAGGTACGCGGAGCAGGCAGATTCCGGTCCAGGGAAACTGCCGGCGCAGCCAACAACGGTCAATCTCACCATCACTGCCTTTCGCTACGGACAACCACCAGTGACCGGGCTGGTCAGGACGCTACGGAGACCCCGCCGAACGCGTGACCGGCGACCAGTTCGGTGTCCGCGGCGGACAGTCCCAGAAAGCGTCGGGCCAGCGGCGCGAACCGGTCCGGGTCACCGGTGGCCAGAAAGCGGTGCCGCGGTGGACCGGCGTCCTCCGGTCGCAGCAGGTCGCGCTGGGTGAGTACGCGGTACACGTCCTTGGCGGTCTCGTCCGCGCTGGAGACCAACGTCACGTCGTCCCCCATCACCAGTCCCACCAGGCCGGCCAGCAGCGGGTAGTGCGTGCAGCCGAGTACGAGGGTGTCCACCCCGTCGCGTTGCAGTGGTTCCAGGTACGACTGGGCCAGGCCGAGCAGTTGGCGGCCGGTGGTGATGCCACGTTCCACGAACGGGACGAACTGCGGACACGCCACGCTGTGTACCGACACCGCGGGTGCGGCGGAGAACGCGTCCTCGTACACCCCGCTGGTGACGGTGACCACCGTGCCGATCACCCCGACGTGGCCGTTGCGGGTGGCGGCGGCGGCGCGTCGTACGGCCGGGCCGATCACCTCGACAACCGGCACCGAGTAACGTTCCCGGGCGTCGTGCAGGCAGGCCGCCAGCGCCGAGTTGCACGCGATCACCAGCAGTTTGACACCCTGCTCGACCAGGTGGTCCAGTACGCCCAGGGCATGGCGGCGCACCTCGGCGATCGGCCGGGGCCCGTACGGTGAATGGGCGGTGTCCCCGACGTAGAGCAGCTGCTCCTGCGGCAGCTGGTCGAGGACCGCACGGGCCACCGTGAGGCCACCGACGCCGGAGTCGAAGATGCCGATGGGCGCGTCGGTCACGCCCGGAGCCTACGCGCTACCCGCCGACCCCACCGGGTTTGCCGGCGCAGATGTCGGCAAGGTGACACTGCGTACCGTGACCGCTCCGACCACGTCCCGTGGCCGCCGCGGGACCACTCGATGATCAACAGCCTGACATGCTGGACCCCGCGCCGGCTCCGGCGGGCCGCCCGGGTCACCGTCCCCGGTACGGTCGTGCTTCCGGTGTGGGACGCTGGAGCCCGGGGGCACCGACACGATGTATCCGACACAGGGGAAGACCGGACGACGTGAATTCGCAGGCACCGATGACCGGCAGCACCGGCAGCGTGGACCAGACGCCCGACGGCACTGATCAGCAGCTCTCCGCCGCATCGCCCACCCCCGACCCGCACAGCGCCCCCGGACAGCCCGCGTACCCGCCGGCCGGCGCGACCGGACCGGGCGAGCTGCCCCCGGCCACGCCGTACGGCGCCCTGACCGCCGGCTTCCCGTCCGCAACCGTCCCCCAGCCCGAACGGGCCCCCGGGGTACCCCGCCGGGCCGCCCTGCGCGGGCTCCTGCAGGCGCCTGCCGAGCAGGGACGTCCCCGGATGCGCCAGCTGGCCATAGCCTGCGCCTGGGCGCTCGTCCTCGCCCTGGGCGGTGTGGTGGCCGGCGTCTGGGCACTGGTCACGCTGCTGGCCGGCGCGGCAGCCGGCTGGTTCGAACCGGTCATCATCGCGGTCGGCATCGTCGGGCTGGCCTTCACCGCGCTGGCCTTCCCGCTGCTGGAACGGCGCCACGTGCCGTGGCTCATGCTCGGGCTCGGCACCCTCACCCTGATCGGTGGACTGGTACTCACCGCCAGCGCAGCCTGACCCACCGGCTCAGGCCCAGAGCTGGCCGTCCAACCGCTCCTCCGCCTCGCCGAGGGTGCCCGAATACGCTCCGGTGGACAGGTATTTCCAGCCGCCGTCCGCGACGATGAACGCCACGTTGGCCGACTCGCCCTTCTTGTACGCCTCGTGCGCCACGGCCAGCGCCGCGTGCAGCACCGCGCCCGAGGACGGCCCGGCGAAGATCCCCTCCACCTCGACCAGCTGCCGGGTGCGCAGCAGCGCGTCGCGGGTGCCGACCGAGAAGCGGCGGGTCAGTACGGTCGCGTCGTAGAGCTCCGGTACGTAGCCCTCGTCGATGTTGCGCAGCCCGTACACCAGTTCGCCGTACCGCGGTTCCGCCGCGACGATCTGTACGTCCGGGTTCTTGTCCCGCAGGTAACGGCCGGTTCCCATCAGGGTGCCGGTGGTGCCGAGGCCCGCGACGAAGTGGGTGAGGTCCGGCAGGTCACGCAGCAGTTCGGGGCCGGTGGTCTCGTAGTGTGCGAGGGCGTTCGCGGCATTGCCGTACTGGAAGAGCATCACCCAGTCGGGATGCTCGGCAGACAGCTGCCGGGCCATCGCAACGGCCTGGTTGGAGCCGCCGGCAGCCGGCGACGGGATGATCTCCGCCCCGTACATCTGCAGCAGCTGCCGCCGCTCCACCGACGTGTTCTCCGGCATCACGCAGACCAGCCGGTAGCCGCGCAGCTTGGCGACCATGGCCAGCGCTATGCCGGTGTTCCCACTGGTCGGTTCGAGGATCGTGGCACCCGGCGACAGGGTGCCGGCCTCCTCGGCGGCCCGCACCATGTACAGCGCGGCCCGGTCCTTCACGCTCCCGGTGGGGTTGCGGTCCTCCAACTTGGCCCACAACCGCACGTTCGGGCCGGGTGACAGCCGGGGCAGGCCGACCAGCGGTGTGTCACCGCAGGCCTCCAGCAATGACTCGTACCGTGACATCGCTACCTCCGCTCCGACTGTCGACCAGGGTCCAACTGTCCGTCCCGGGAACCGTGGCGCTACTCAGGCGCCGCCGGCCACCGCGGGCAGGATGGTCACCGAGTCGCCATCGCCGAGCTTGGTGTCCAGGGCGCCGGTGAACCGGACGTCCTCGTCGTTGACGTAGACGTTGACGAACCGGTGCAGCGCACCCTCGTCGGTGATCAGCCGCCCGCGCAGGCCGGGGTGCCGGGCGTCGAGGTCGGTCAACAGGTCGGACAGGGTGTCCCCGCTGCCTTCGACGGTCTTCGCGCCGCCGGTGTAGGTGCGCAGGATGGTCGGGATCCGTACCTCGATGGCCATGCGTGTCTCTCCTTGACTGGTGTGGTGGGAATCGACGGGGTGCCCGGCCGACGCTCCCGGGCCGGCCGGTCCGTCGGTGCCGCCGCGGTCGGTGGGAGTCGACCGGCGCGCTTGTCTCACGGGCACCGATCCACTACGGACGGACGAGCGATCCGGACGGTGCCGGAGGCGGCGCCGGGACCTGACGGTCAGGCTTCCGGGGAACAGTCGTAGACGACCGACGTCGGGGTGTGCCCGAACTTGTAGGACTGCACGGGGTCCGGTCCACCACCCGTCGTCACCCCGGCGGTGGCGTCGCTGCTCGCGGCGTCCACGCCGTCGATGAACTCGACCGGCTCCTCCTCGACCACGCCCTCGACGATCCGGTAGGACCGGAACTCGGCCCGGTCCGGCTCGCGGGTGGAGACCAGCACATAGTGTGCGCCGGGCTCGCTGGCATAGCCGATGTCGGTGCGGGACGGATATGCCTCGGTGGCGGTGTGCGAGTGGTAGATGATGACCGGTTCCTCGTCGCGGTCGTCCATCTCGCGCCACACCCGGAGCTGCTCCGAGGAGTCGAAGCGGTAGAACGTGGGTGAGCGCTCCGCGTTGTCCATCGGAACGAACCGGACGGGGCGATCAGAACCGAGTGGGCCGGCGACGATGCCGCACGCCTCGTCGGGATGGTCCCGACGTGCGTGCGCGACGATCTTGTCCCTCAGGGACCCGTCCAGCCTGAGCACGCTGCCAAGGTTACCGGCCCGTTCCGGGCACCGGCAGTGGCGAGTATCACCAGAATCAGGGCATCCCCGGCTCACCAGCCGGTGACCGCTTCGACCAGCGACTCCTGCAACTCGCTCAGATAGCCGTACGCGGCCAACTGCGCGACCCGCGGTGAGGACTCCTTCTCGGCCAATTCGCTGGTCAGCGCCTCGGTCAGGTCGGTGTCGTCGGTCAGTTCCAGCCGGGCGCCCAACAGCAACCGGATGTCGTTGACCGCCCGCAACCAGCCGGCGGCCTGCTCGGCGTCCAGTCGTACCTCGCCGCCACCGTCGGGCAGCGTGGCCAGCACCAGATCCGCCGTCTCCACCTTCCCGGCCCGCAGCTCCTCCTCGGTGTAGCGGCGGAACTCGGCGCTGTCCTCGGCCGAATCCTGGTACGCGTCCGGGAACAGCCGGGCCAGCCCGGGGTCACGGCGGTCCACCGGCTCACCGAGCAGCGCGCTGGTCTGACTCACCAGCTCGCGCAGCACCGTGGCGTACGGCGCCTGGAACGAGCCGACGATCTCGCCGCCTTCGCGAACAAACAGCGGTTCTCTCCCTCCGCGCCCTACTTCTGTTCCACCGTCGCCCACAGGCCGTAGCCGTGCAGCCGACTCGCGTCGAACTCCATCCGCTCCCGGGCGCCGTGCGATACGGTGGCCCGCCCCTTCTGATGCACGTCGAGCATCAGCTTCTCGGCCTTCGGCCGGCTGTAACCGAACAATGTGCAGAACACCCAGGTCACATACGTCATGAGGTTCACGGGATCGTTCCACACGATCGTCACCCACGGCCGGTCCGGGTCGACCCGTTCCTCGGCGGTGACCTGTTCGTCGGGCAGCACGGCCGCCGCGCCACCCGCCGGCGCACTGTCTGCGGTCATGGCCTCCATGGTGCCACCCGCAGAACAGCCCGGCAGATCCAGATAGGCCGGTACAGACGGCGCGACAACCACCCGTAGCGACCGACCGGGCGCTGCAGAAGCACGGTCGAAATCTCGGGAACCTGAATGATATTGCGACCCGCGCGGGGTACACCGGAGAAGAAGGCACGATCTCACCTCGCGCCGCGGAGGCAGCAGATGGCCCTGCACACGCCCGGTACCGGCCAGGTACCGGCCCGGCCGGCGCTGACCGAGACGGCCGCCGGGTACGGACTGGTGGTCAACCCTGAGGATGGAACACGTGAGCCACCGGCCACACGGTGGCCCGGTCCAGCGGAACCGAGCCGTCCGAACCCGAGCCCGCCGTCCCCGACCACCTGCCCGCTCCCCGCACCCCGGCCGTCCCCGCGATCGGCCTGACTGGAGAGACCTGACGTGATTCACCAGCCGCCCGATGCCGACCATGACCGTACGCACCCCACCGCGCAGGCCGCCGCCGAGAACTTCCCGGTGGCGCTGCGGGTGCTGCCCCGCGCACGACGCCGGCACCTGATGGCCGTGTACGGCTACGCCCGGATGGTCGACGATCTCGGCGACGAGTCGACCGGGGACCGGCTCGCCAGCCTGGGCGCGGTCGAGCAGCAACTGCACGCGCTCTACGCCGGCGCCTCCGTGGACAACCCGGTACTGGCCGAACTGGCACCCACCGTGCGGGACTGCCAGATACCGGTCGAACCGCTGGTACGTCTCATCGAGGCCAACCGGGTCGACCAGGTGACCACTCGCTACGCCACCTTCGAGCAGCTGGTCGACTACTGCCGGCTGTCCGCCGACCCGGTCGGTGAGCTGGTGCTGTACGTGTTCGGTCAGCACAGCCCGCAGCGGGTCGCGCTGTCCAACCGGATCTGCACCGCGCTGCAGCTCGTGGAACACCTGCAGGACGTGGCCGAGGACTACCGGGCCGGCCGGATCTACCTGCCGAAGGAGGACCTGGACCGGTTCGGGGTGTCCGAGCAGGACCTGGCCGCCGCCCGCGCGGGCGACGCACTGCGGGCGCTGATCGAGTACCAGGCGGAACGGGCCGGCGCCTGGCTGACCGCGGGTGAGCCGTTGCTCGGCAGCCTGCGCGGGTTCGCCCGGCTGGCGGTGTCCGGTTACTGCGCCGGCGGCCGGGCCGCGTTGGATGCGCTCGCCGCCGCGCAGTTCGACCCGCTGCCCGGCCCACCGAAGGCGGGACGGGCGGCGCTGCTGGGCGCCATGGTCCGTACCACCCTGGGGAGGCCGCGGTGAGTACCGTCGCCGACTCGTACCAGGCCTGCGAGCAGATCACCCGCACGGAGGCGAAGAACTTCTCGTACGGCATCCGGTTGCTGCCCGGGCCGAAGCGGCGCGCACTGTCCGCGGTGTACGCGCTGGCCCGGCGGATCGACGACATCGGGGACGGCACCGACACCACCGCAGACCGTCTCGCCGGGCTGGCCGCGGTGCGTACCGAGCTCAAGGCGATGGCGGCGGGCGAGGAACTGACCGACCCGGTACGGGTCGCGCTGGCCGACGCGGCCCGGCGTTTCCCGATCCCGCTGGCCGCGTTCGATGAGCTGGTGGACGGCTGCGAGGCCGATGTCAACGGGGTGCGCTACGCCGCCTTCCCGGACCTGGTGCACTACTGCCGTCAGGTGGCCGGCTCGGTGGGCCGGTTGTCGCTGGGTGTGTTCGGTCCGCCGGAGCGCATCGTCGGTGAACCGCTGCCGATCGGACAGATGCTCGACACCGCGCCGGATGCGGCCGCCGCCGACCAGCTCAGTTCGGCCGAACTGGCCGACGCGTTGGGCGTCGCGCTGCAACTGACCAACGTGCTGCGCGACGTACTGGAGGACCGCCGCAACGGGCGGATCTATCTGCCGGCGCAGGATCTCGCCCGGTTCGGCTGCACCTTCGGGCTGACCGACCCGGGCGGCGAGGTGGACGGCTGCGGGTTCGCCGACGATCGGGCCGCACTGGCCGGACTGATCCGATTCCAGGCCGCCCGCGCGGCCCGCTGGTACACCGTCGGGCTGCGCCTGCTGCCCCGCCTGGACCACCAGTCGGCTGCCTGTACCGGCGCGATGGCCGGCATCTACCACCGGTTGCTGCGCCGGATCTGGCGTGACCCGCTGGCCGTCACGCGCGGCCGGGTCAGTCTGCCCGCCGGGCAGAAGGCGCTGGTGGCGGCCGGCGCGCTGATCCCGTACCGCCTGCCGAGGTGGAGCAGTTGAACACCCCGGACGGCGCATACCCGCGGCCAGCAGCAGAGCTCGACCGGACCCGAGGAGGAGGGACTGTGAACTCCGATCAGCGCTGCGACACCGTCGTGGTGGGCGGCGGGCTGGCCGGAATCGCCGCAGCGGTCCGGCTGGCCGACGGCGGCGCCCGGGTCACGCTGCTGGAGTCCCGCGCCCGACTGGGTGGCGCCACCTACTCGTTCCAGCGCGGCCCACTGACCGTGGACACCGGACAGCACGTCTTCCTCCGCTGCTACACCGCCTACCTGGAGCTGCTCGACCGGTTGGGTACCCGTTCGGCGGTGACCCTGCAGGACCGCTTCGAGGTCCCGGTACTGGTACCGGGTCGCGCACCGCACCTGCTGCGCCGGTCCAGGTCGCTGCCGGCTCCGCTGCATCTGCTGCCGGCGCTGGCGACCTACCGGCCGCTGTCGGTACGCGACCGGATCGCGGCGATGCGGGCGGCCGCGGCGCTACGCCTGATCGACCCGGACGCACCGGGCACCGACTCGCACAGCCTGGGCGAGTTCTTCGCCCACCACCGCCAGTCACCCGAGGTGGTACGCCGGCTGTGGGAGCTCGTCGCGGTCGCCGCACTCAACGTGCCACCCGACGACGCGTCGTTGGCGCTGGCCGCGCGGGTGTTCCGGACCGGTCTGCTGGAGTCCGCGGACGGCGGCGACATCGGCCGGCCCCGTACCAGTCTGGCCGCCCTGCACGCCGATCCGGCCGGACCGCTGCTGCACAGGCTCGGCGCGCAGGTCCGTACCCGCTGCCGGGTGACCGCCATCGAGCCGGAACCCGGCGGTTTCGTACTGTCCACTCCGGATGGTCCGGTACGCGCCAGGTCGGTGGTGCTGGCGGTACCGCATCCGACCGCGGCCCGACTCGTACCGCCCGGTGCGGTGGCCGACCCGGGGCGGTGGGCCGGCCTGTCCGCCACCGCGATCGTCAACGTGCACCTGGTGTACGACCGGCCGGTGACCGGGTACGAGTTCGCCGCTGCGGTCGATTCGCCGGTGCAGTGGGTGTTCGACCGTACCGCCGAGGCGGGCCTTGCGGCGGGTCAGTACCTGGCGGTGTCGCTGTCTGCGGCCGACCACCTGGTACGCCGACCGGCCGCGGAACTGATCACCGAGCAGCGGCAGGCGCTGGCCGGGCTGTTCGCGCCGGCCGGTGGCGCCACCCTGACCGACGCGTTCGTCACCCGCGAACCGCAGGCCACGTTCCGTCAGTCGCCGGGCAGCCGGGCGCTGCGGCCGGCGGCGGCCACCGCACTGCCCGGCCTGGCGCTGGCCGGCGCGTGGACCGACACGGGCTGGCCGGACACCATGGAAGGCGCGGTACGCAGCGGGCACACCGCCGCGGACGTGGTGGCCGCCGCGCTGGGCGCACCGCCGGGACCGTCGGACCGGAGCGCTGCCGGTGTCCGTTCCACGCCGATCCCGGAGGCCGCCCCATGACGGGCCAGGTCGGCACGACGGGCCACCTCCGCACGACAGACCGCGTCGGCAGCCCACCGGGCTGTGACCCCCACGCCCACACTCACCGTGACACCGAACCGGAGGGCCGCCCGATGACCCTGTCTCCGCACCGACCGTCCGGCCGGGAGCGCCGACCGCTGCGACCCGCCGCCCGGCCCGCCCGGAAGGTGGCCCGATGACCACGACACTGCCGGAAAGTCTCGACTCGGTACGGACACTGGTCATTCCCGGGCTGCGCGATGCGCTGGACCGGCTCGATCCGCAGAACCGGTTGGTGTCCGGCTACCACCTCGGCCTGTGGGAGGCGGACGGTACGCCGACCTCGGGTGGCGGCAAGGGGATGCGGGCCGCGTTCACCCTGCTGTCCGCCCGGGCCTGCGGTGCGCCGGCGTCCCGGGCCACTGCCGCCGCGATCGCGGTCGAGCTGGTGCACAACTATTCGCTACTGCACGACGACGTGATGGACCGGGACGTGGAGCGTCGGCACCGGCCCACCGCGTGGAAGCAGTACGGCGAATCGGAGGCGATCCTGGCCGGCGACGCCCTGCTCGGGCTGGCCTTCGAGCTGCTCGCCGAGTCGCCGGAGCCGACCGCACCGTGGGCGCTGCGTACGCTCAGTATCACGGTTCGGCGGCTGGTCGCCGGGCAGACCGCCGACCTGGGTTTCGAACGCCGCGAGGACGTCACCCTGGCCGAGAGCCTGGAGATGGTGCGGGGCAAGACCGCCGTGCTGTTCTCCTGCGCCTGCTCGCTCGGCTCGATGCTGTGCGACGCGCCCAGCGAACTGACCGTGCGGCTGGCCCGCTACGGCGACCACCTGGGGGTGGCCTTCCAACTCGTGGACGACCTGCTGGGCATCTGGGGAAGCCCGGAGGTGACCGGCAAACCGGTACTGCACGACCTGGAGTCGCGCAAGAAGTCCGTGCCGGTGGTGTACGCGCTCAACTCCGGGACCGGCGCGGCGGACCGGTTGCGGGAGCTGTACTACGCCGACGGCGAGCTGGACGCCGAACGGCTCGCGCTGGTCGCGAAGCTGGTCGAGGAGGCCGGTGGGCGCGAGTGGACCGAACACGAGGCACGCCGCCAACTCGACCTGGCGTTGGGTCAGCTCGACGAGATCGACGAGATCGCCGCCCGGGAGCCCGACGGACCGCACCGGGCCCTGCCGCCCGACGTACGGCGCGAGCTCGTACAGATCGCGCACTTCGTCACGGGACGGGACCGGTGACCCTGCAGGCAGCGTCCTGCCTGGACGCCGCCAACACCGCACTGGACCGTGCTGTCGACTGGTTACGCCGCCACCAGACCGATGCGGGCTGGTGGAAGGGCAACATGGAGACCAATGTGACGATGGACGCCGAGGATCTGCTGATGCGGCAGTTCCTCGGTATCCGTACCGAGGCGCAGACCGCGGCGTCGGCCCGGTGGATCCGCGGCAAGCAGCGTTCCGACGGCACCTGGGCCAACTTCCACGAAGGTCCGGCGGACCTGTCCACCACCGTGGAGGCGTATCTGGCGCTGCGGCTGGCCGGTGACGACCAGGGCGAACCGCACATGGCCGCGGCGCGCGAGTTCGTACTGCACCACGGCGGGGTCGAGTCGACCCGGGTGTTCACCCGGATCTGGTTGGCGCTGTTCGGCGAATGGCCGTGGCGGCTCGTGCCGGTGGTCCCACCGGAGATCATCTTCCTGCCGCCGGGCGCGCCGCTGTCGTTGTACAGCTTCGGCTGCTGGGCACGGCAGACCGTGGTACCGATCGCGGTACTACGGGCCCTGCGCCCCACCCGGGATCTCGGGGTGTCGGTACGGGAACTGCGGGCCGGCTCACCCCGGCCCAGCCCGCCGGACCGGCTGTCGGTACCGGGCCTGTTCCACATCCTCGACCGGCATGTGCTGATCGAGTACGAGAAGCGCCCGCTGCGGCCGCTGCGCCGGCTGGCGTTGGCACGCTGCGCGGAATGGATGATCGCCCGGCAGGAGGCCGACGGTGGGTGGGGCGGCATCCAGCCGCCGTGGGCGTACGGGTTGATGGCGCTCGATGCACTCGGCTACGCGCTGGACCATCCGGTGCAGCGGGCCGGGCTGGCCGGGCTGGAAGGTTTCACCGTCCACGAGGACTCCCCGGAGGGTCCGGTGCGCTGGATGGAGGCATGCCAGTCGCCGGTCTGGGACACCTGCCTGGCGGTCACCGCGCTGGCCGACGCGGGGGTGCCGGCCGGTGACGACATGCTGGTCCGGGCGGCCCGGTGGATGGTGGCCGAGGAGATCCGGGTGTCGGGTGACTGGTCGGTACGCCGGCCGCACCTGGCGCCCAGCGGATGGGCTTTCGAGTTCTGCAACGACGGCTACCCGGACACCGACGACACCGCCGAGGTCATCCTGGCGCTGCGTCGGGTCCGTTCTGATCCGGTGGACGACGCGGCCCGTACCGGCGCGATCAACCGGGCGGTGGCGTGGCTTCGCGGGATGCAGTCCCACAACGGGGGCTGGGGGGCCTTCGACGCGGACAACACCAGCCGGATCCCGTCCCAGATCCCGTTCGCCGACTTCGGCGCGATGACCGACCCGCCGTCCGCGGACGTCACCGCGCATGTGGTGGAGTGCCTGTGCGTGGAGGGACTGCGCGACACCGTCGAGGTACGTCGCGGGGTCGACTGGCTGCTCGCCGCGCAGGAACCGGACGGCTCCTGGTACGGCCGCTGGGGCGCCAACCACGTGTACGGGATCGGCGCGGTACTGCCGGCACTGATCCTGGCCGGACTGTCCACCGAGGACCCCCGGATCGTACGGGCGCTGCGCTGGCTGTCCGCGCACCAGAACCCGGACGGCGGGTGGGGCGAGGACCTGCGCTCGTACGCCGACCCCGAGTGGGTGGGCCGTGGGCAGTCGACCGCGTCGCAGACCGCGTGGGCACTGCTGGCCTGGCATGCGGCCGGGCAGGCCAGCGGCACCGAGGCACGCCGCGGCGTGACCTACCTGGCCGAGACCCAGAATCCGGACGGATCCTGGGACGAGGACTACCACACCGGAACCGGATTCCCCGGCGACTTCTACCTCAACTACCACCTCTACCGGATGGTCTTCCCGGTCAGCGCGCTCGGCCGGATCCTCGGCCGGTCCGGACAGTCCACCGCCGGGCAGACCGCTGTGCGGCAGCCGACACCGGGCCCGCTGCGGTGAACACCGCACGGTGGCGTTCCGCGCTGCGGTGGACGGTGTCCGCCGGGATCCGCAACGCCCCGGCCGGGCCGCCGGCGGTACTGGCCGCACCGATGCGCGCGGAGGCGACGGCCCTGCGCCGCGGCGCCGGTGACCGGATCCTGGTACTGCACACCGGAACCGGACCGTTGCGGTCCCGACGCTCGGCCGGCCGCCTGCCGGACCGGCCGGTCGCGCTGGCCGGTACGGGCGGCAGTCTGCTGCCACAGCTACGAACCGGTGATGTGGTGGTGGCCACCGAACTGCGAACCACCGGTCGCTTCGACCCGGTGGTACGGATGCCCGCGGCCGGCACCCTGGTGGCCGCGCTACGGGCCGCCGGGCTGCGGGTGCACGTCGGACCGGTGGTCTGCGTACGCCGCATCCTGACCAGCAGAGCGGAGCGTGGTGCGCTGGCCGCGACCGGCGCGCTGCTGGTGGACACCGAATCGTACTGGCTGCTGGGTGGCGGTCCGGTACGACGACTGGCCTGCGTACGGGTGGTGGCCGACACGCCACCCGAGATGATCCTGCGACCCGGGACCCTGCCGCGGTTGCGTACGGCTCTGCATCGGCTGCGACCCGTCGGCGACGTACTCGCCGACTGGGTGGCCGACGAAGGTTTCCCCACCAGGTGGGCACCCCGTTCGACCGGCACCGCCCCGCTCCATTCCTGAAGGTCGCTCCATTCGTCCAGGAGGTGCGTTGACCATGTCTGTTCCACTGCGCCAGGCTGTCAAGATCGGCGCGTACGTGCTGAAGAACAAGCTCACCGGCCGGACGAAGTTCCCGTTGGTGGTGGAGCTGGAGCCGCTGTTCGCCTGCAACCTGGCCTGCGCCGGATGCGGGAAGATCCAGCAGCCGCACGACGTACTGAAACGCCGGATGCCGGTGGAGCAGGCGGTGGCGGCGGTCGAGGAGTGCGGCGCGCCGGCCGTCTCCATCGCCGGCGGTGAACCGCTGATGCACCCGCAGATCGACACGATGGTCGCCGAACTGGTGAAGCGCCGCAAGTACGTCATCCTGTGCACCAACGCGATGCTGGTACGCCAACGACTGGACCGGTTCCACTTCACCCCGTCGCCGTACTTCCAGTTCGCCGTGCACATCGACGGTCTGCGGGAACGCCACGACGAGTCGGTGTGTCAGGACGGCGTGTTCGACGAGGCCGTCGCGGCGGTACGGGAACTGAAGGCCCGTGGTTTCCGGGTCACCACCAACTCGACGTTCTTCAACACCGACACGCCGCAGAACATCATCAACGTACTGAACTACCTCAACGACGAGCTGCAGGTCGACGAGATGATGATCTCGCCGGCGTACGCGTACGAGAAGGCACCGGACCAGGACCACTTCCTGGGCGTGACGGAGACCCGGGAACTGTTCCGCAAGGCGTTCGCCGGCGGCAACCGGAAGCGCTGGCGGCTGTCGCACTCCCCGTTGTTCCTGGATTTCCTGGAGGGCAAGGTCGACTTCGGCTGCACCGCCTGGGGTATCCCGTCGTACTCGCTGCTGGGCTGGCAGAAACCGTGCTACCTGATGAGCGACGGGTACGCCGCCACCTACCGGGAACTCATCGAGACCACGGACTGGGAGTCCTACGGACGGGGCCGCGACCCACGGTGCAACAACTGCATGGCGCACTGCGGGTACGAGCCGAGCGCGGTACTGGCCACGGTCGGCTCGCTGCGGCAGTCGCTGCGCGCGATGCGGGAGGCCTGACGACACCACTGCGGCAGCGCCCCGACGCCTCTAAGCTGTCGGCATGCGCGTCGCGATGCTGACCAACGAGTACCCGCCGTCCATCTACGGTGGCGCGGGCGTACATGTCGACTTCCTGGTACGCGAGTTACGTGCCTTCGCCGAGGTCGACGTGCACTGCTTCGGCGCCGACCGGGACGGCGCGCAGGCGTACCGGTCGGATCCGACGCTCACCGACGCCAACGCGGCGCTGCGGACCTTCGCCACCGATCTGCGGATGACCGCGGGCATCAACCCGGACAGCGACCTGGTGCACTCGCACACCTGGTACGCGAACCTGGCCGGGCATCTGGCCAAGCTGCTGTACGGCGTGCCGCACGTGGTCACCGCCCACTCGCTGGAACCGCTGCGGCCCTGGAAGGCCGAGCAGCTCGGCGGCGGCTACGCGCTGTCCAGTTGGGCGGAACGGACCGCGTTCCTCGCCGCCGACGCGGTGGTCGCGGTCAGCGCCGGAATGCGCAACGACGTACTGTCCGCCTACCCGCAGATCGAGCCGGGTCGGGTCCATGTCATCCACAACGGCATCGACACCGAGCTGTATCGGCCCCGCCCGAACGAGGCGCTGCTGCGCCGCTACGGCATCGACCCGGACCGGCCGTACGTGCTCTACGTCGGGCGCATCACCCGGCAGAAGGGCCTGCCGCACCTGCTCGGCGCCGCGATCGACCTGATCCCGGAGGCACAACTCGTACTGGCCGCCTCCGCACCGGACACCGACGAGATCGCCGCCGAGGTGGCGGCCGGCGTCGAGGAGATCGACGCGCACCGCGGCGGGGTGGTGTGGTTGCAGGAGATGCTGCCCCGGGAGGAGGTCATCACCCTGCTCAGCCACGCCACGGTGTTCTGCTGCCCGTCGGTGTACGAGCCGCTGGGCATCGTGAACCTGGAGGCGATGGGCACCGGGACGGCGGTGGTCGCCTCCGACGTGGGCGGCATCCCGGAGGTGGTGCAGGACGGCACGACCGGGCTGCTGGTGCACTACGACGCCGAGCACGAGGAGGCGTACGAGCGTGACCTCGCGGAGGCGCTGAACACCCTGCTGTCCGCACCGGAGCGGGCCGCCGAGCTGGGCCGGGCCGGGCGACAGCGCGCGGTCGCCGAGTTCGGCTGGGACGCCGTCGCGGCACGTACCGCCCAGCTCTACACCGGGCTGCTGCCCTCCCCCTGAGGCCCGACCGACGCGACCTCAGCAGGCGGGGCGGCGGTCACACCGTACGGGCCGCCACCACGGTCCAGGACGGGTGGCCGTTGACCCGCTCAGCATCCACAGTGGACGTCTGCTGGTAGGCGGCGCCGATCCCGGCAAGCTCCTCGGCGGACAGTACGTCCTCGATCCGCTCGAAGCCGTCCGGCGCGCGTTCGGCGACGGTACGCAGGATCCGTTCGGGGCCGAGCTGTCGGTTGGCCCGCATCACCGCGTTCGCCGGTTCGCGCCGCTCCTGCTCGTACCGGGCGAATCCGCTGGCCACGTCAGGCGCGTCGGCCACGTGGTAGGCCAGCACCCGCCCGTCCAGGATCGCCTGCGAGCCGCCGTTGGAGCCGATCGGGTACATCGGATGCGCCGCGTCACCGACCAGGGTGATCAGCCCCTTACCCCACCAGGGCAGCGGATCCCGGTCCACCATCGGGTATTCCAGGATCTGTCCGCTGGTACGCAGCAGTTCGGGTACGTCCAGCCAGTCGTAGCGCCAGTCGGCGAAGTGCGGTAGTACGTCGGCCAGCTGACCCCGGGCACTCCAGTCGGCGGCCAGGTCGTCGGTGTCCTGCCGTACCTCGGCCACCCAGTTCACGGTGACCGTCCCGTCCTTCTCCGGCGAGATCGGGTACGCGACGAACTTGGCGAACGTGTTGCAGCCGGCCACGATCATCGTGTGGCCGGTCAGGAACGGAACGCGCCGGCTGGTACCGCGCCACATCCGGATCCCGTTGCCCAGCGGCGCGCCCTCACCGGGGTGCAGCATGGCCCGTACCGTCGAGTGCAGGCCGTCCGCGCCGACCACCCCGGCGGCCGGCCGGTGCAGCAGCGCGCCGGTGGCCCGGTCCCGCAGTACCACGGCGAGCCGGTCCCCGGTCGTCTCGCAGTCCACGAAGCTGCGCCCGCTGACGACGGCGTCGGCGCCGAGCCGTTCGCGTACCGTGCGCAGCATCATCATCTGCAGTTCGCCGCGGTGTACGGCGTACTGCGGCCAGTGGTAGCCGGCCGCCCGACCGCGTGGTTCGGCCCAGATCCGGCCGCCGTGCCGGTCGAAGTGGATGGCCTCGTCGATCGGTACGCCGATGTCGGCGAGCTGCTCACCGAGCCCCAGTTCGGTGAGTTCCCGTACCGCCTGCGGTTGCAGGTTGATGCCGACCCCAAGCGGGGTCAGGGCGCGCGCCGCGTCCACCACGCTGGTCGGGACGCCGGCGGCATGCAGGCTCAGCGCGGCGGTGAGCCCACCGATCCCGGCGCCGACGATCAGTACGTCGGACTCTCTCGGTGCGGACATCAGGGCTCCTTGTCACAGGGGGGTCGGGTCGGGCACCTGAGCATTATCAACCGACATTCCGGCGCCTACCGCCCCGGTGGTCCGCACCGGGGCGCCGTGGGATACGCGGCGAGGGCCACGGCGGCGCTGCCAGGACCTCGGCAGCGCCGTTCCGGTCCGCCGAGAGTGTCGTACCCACCGGGCAGGCTCCGGGTCATGACGAGCGCTCTGCGACACACCACCAAGCTTCCCGCCGTACCCCCGTTCGATCTGCGGCAGAGCCTGCGCGCGGTGAGTGGCTTCGCGCCGTGCGCCGGTGAACAACGGGTCGCCGAGGGCACCGTCTGCAAGGCGTTCGCGCTGCCCGGCGCCGGAGCTGGCGGTGCCGGCGGGAGCGGTGCCGGCGGGACCGGTGGGGAGGCCGTCGTGGTGGAGGTCGGCCCGCGCGGTGACGGCCGGTCCGGGGTGTCCCTGGCCGTGTTCGCCGACCGCCCGCTGACCGCCGGGGAGACCCGCACCGTCGAAGGCGCGGTGTCCGACTGGCTGGGGCTGGCCGACGACATGGCCGGGTTCCTGGCCGTCGCCGCCGGGGATCCGGCGATCGCGCCGGTGCTCACCGATCTGGCCGGGCTGCACCAGGTGCGGTTCGCCTCGCTGGCCGAGGGCGCCTGCTACTTCGTACTCACCCAGCGCACCTCGCAGCGGGTCGCCGGGGTACGCAAACGCCGACTGGCGCAGGCGTTCGGGCCCTCGGCCGCCCTGGACGGCACGCGGTACGTCGCCTTCCCCGACCTGGCCACGCTGACCCGGCTCGGCCCGGACGAACTGGGCCGATTCACCGCCAACCTGCGGCAGACCGAATACCTGATCACCCTTGTCCACGCGCTCGCCGAGCTGGACGACGACTGGCTGCACACCGCCCCGTACGGCGAGGTGATGGCCGAGCTGCGCCGGATCCGCGGCGTCGGCGAGTTCACCGCCTCGGCCATCATGCTGCGGGTGCTGGGCCGTCCCGACCGGCTGCCCCTGCACCTGCCGCAGTTCAGCGACATCGCGGCCCGGCTCTACGGTCCGGGCACGCCGATCGAGGCGGTCGCCGAACGCTACGGCCGCTATCTGGGCTGGTGGGGCTACTACGCGCGGACCGCCCTCGCGGTGCAGGGCACCGCAACCCACCGGATCCGGGCCGCCTGACCGCCGGCTCCACGCGGGCGGGCCCAGGCGCCCGGTAGACACCAACCGGGTTCAGGCGCCCGGCACCAGGCCGTGGTCGAAGGCGTACCGGACGGCCTGCGCCCGGTCCCGCAGATGCGCCTTGGCGAACAGGTTGTTGATGTGGGTCTTGACGGTGGCTTCGCTGACGTAGAGCTGCACGGCGATCTCCCGGTTGGTGAGACCGCCGCCGATCAGCGTCAGTACCTCGCCCTCCCGCGCGGTCAGGCCGTCCGGCAGATCCGTACGCCCCGCGACGGGTGCCGGCGCCGGTCGTGCCGCGGCGACCAGACGGCGCTGTACATCCGCGTCGAGTACCGCCTGCCCGGCCGCGGCGGCATGCACCGCGCGGGCGATCTCGGCCCGGCCGGCCTCCTTGGTCAGGTAGCCCAGCGCACCGGCGCGCAGTCCGGCCAGCACCGACTCGTCGTCGGCGTACGTGGTGAGTACCACGACCCGACTGCCGGGGAACTCGGCGCGGATCCGCCCGGTGGCCTCCACCCCGTCCATGCCGGGCATGTGCAGGTCCATCAGGACCACATCGGGCGCATGTTCGGCGACCAGCCGCAGTGCCTCGGCACCGCCGGTCGCGGTGGCCACCACGGTCACGTCGGCCAGCAGGTCGAGCATGGTCGCCAGACCTTCCCGTACCACGGTCTGATCGTCCACCACCAGGATGCGTACCGGTTCTGTCACACCGGAATCCTCGCCGCCACCCGCCATCCGCCGTCCACCGGCCCCACCGTCAGCTCACCACCGAGCGGCTCGACCCGCTCGCGCATGCCGGTCAGCCCGTACCCGCCGCTCACCGCCAGGCCAACGCCCACGGCGGCATCGTCCGGTGACGGGACACCGGGCGGCGGGTCGTTGCGTACCGCCAGGGTCACCGCACCCGGCGGATAACCCAGTTCCACCCACACCGGCGCGCCGGCCGCATGCTTGGCGGTGTTGGTCAGTGCCTCCTGGGTGATCCGGTACAGCGCGAAGGTGGTCTCCTGACTCAGCTCGCGCGGCGCGCCGTCCACCCGGAACCTGGTTCGCAGTACGGGATCGAACGCGTCCAGTAGCCCGCCGAGCGCCTCCGGCAGCGGCGCACCGGCACCTTCGCGCAGGGCCAGTACGGCCTGCCGGGTCTCGGCCAGTCCCTCCCGGGCCAGCCGCCGGGACCGACGTACCACGTCGCGGGCCTGCTCGGTCCGGTCATTGGACAGGAGTGCGTCCGCGGCCTCCAGTTGCACGGCCAGTCCGGCCAGCGAGTGCGCCAGCACATCGTGCATCTCGCGCGCGATGCGGGTGCGTTCGGCCAGTACCGCCGACCGCGCCTCCGCGCTCTGCGCACGTTCGGTCTGGGCCAGCAGTTCCCGGGTCTGTGCCACCCGGGTGTGGTGCGCCCGGTTCAGCAGCCCGGCGACGTACGAGGCGGCCAGCGCGGTGAACAGCCAGGGCTGCGCGATCTGGTGGTGGACGATCCAGTAGCCGCCCCAGTAGGCCCCGCTGGTGGCGACGACGAGCGTGACGGACCACGGCACCGGCCACCTCGTGGCGGCCGGGCCGATGGGCAGGAACAGGAAGACCGCCGCGACCCCGGTCGCTGCCACGATGCCGAGCGCCGTGCAGCAGACCGCGACCGGCAGCAGGATCGCGGCCAGTTGCCGGGCCGGGCGCCGACCGTTCAACCGGACTGCCAGCAGGCCGCCGACGGCCACGGCCAGCAGCGCGACGGTCAGCGGACCGCGGGGGACGCTCCAGTCCTTCAGCGTCCCGAGCAGGGTCGCCACCGTCAGCCCGGCCAGGAGCACGATACGGATGGCGTGGCGGACGATGCTGTCCCAGGCGAGCGGCTCGTCCTCGGACCAGTCCAACCAGCCCAGCGGCATGGTCACCTCCTGCGACGGTTCCCCGACCCGGCCGGATATTCCGAGCGGGACCGGACGCGGCTCTCCGGATCGAGGGTAGTGCGCTCCCCGCCGTCCCGGCCCGCGACGATGTCGTCGAACAACCCGCCGAGCAGTCCTCCGCGACCCTGGCCGGCTGGCTGCCACGGCACCCCGGTACGCAACGCGCGCGGCGCCAGCACCATCGACTCGCCGAGGAAGCCGAGACCGGAGGTGATCAACAGCGTGCTCAGCAGGCTGTTGCCGACCCCGCCGGAACCGCCACCGTGCAGAGCGGCGGACAGGCTCGGGGTCAGGCCGACCGCGCTGAAGATCAACCGGACGGCGAAGCGGGCCACGAACGCACCCGCCCAGACCGCGAACGTGCGCGGCCGGTAACGCTGCCACAGGTACCCGCGCCGCGGGAACAGGTCGATGGTGGCGCCCCGGGCGGCGCCGAGGACCAGCGACAGCACCCCGGTGACGGCCAGCAGCGCCCACTCGCCGGCCGGCAGCTGACCGCCCTTGCTGATCAGTTCGTAGACGCCGAAACCCATTTCGATCAGCGGCGCGAGCAGCATCCGGCGGGCCCGTACCGGCTCGCCGTACACCCGCCGCACGATCATCAGCACGATCACCACAGCGATGACCGCGACCATGGTCAGACTCACGCCGGCTCCTCACGTCCAGTTCCGCTTCGTCCGGATCGACGCTACGAATCCGGGCGTGCCGGCGGATCGGTCCGCGGGTGGAGCCGGTGGTGGAGTCCTCGGTGCAGCGGGTGGACGGGCGGGTAGGTCAGTCCTCGGGTCAGCTCTGTGCGGTTCCGGCCTGTGTGGCGAGGAAGCGCAACAGCGTACGCACACCCCAGCCGGTGGCGCCCTTGGTGTGCACCCCGTCCGACGACGACGACCAGGCCGGCGCCGACATGTCCAGGTGCATCCAGCGGTCGGCATGGTCGCCGACGAATTCGCGCAGGTACAGCGCGGCGGTGACCGAACCGGCCTGGCCGGGCGCCGGCGCGTTGTTGAGGTCGGCGATGTCGGAGACGACCATCTCCCGGTAGTCGTCCGGCAGCGGCATCCGCCAGACCGGTTCACCGGCCGCCTCGGCGCAGTCGGCGAAGGTGCTGGCGATCTCGTCGTCCGCGGCGTACATCGCGGCGGTCTTCTTGCCCAGCGCGACGCTCTGCGCACCGGTCAGGGTGGCCAGGTCGATCAGGACGTCGGGCGCCAGCCGGTGCACCGCGTACGCCAGCGCGTCGCCGAGCACGATCCGGCCTTCCGCGTCGGTGTTGCGGATCTCGCTGGTGAGACCGCCGTAGTGGCGGACCACGTCCCCGGGCCGGTACGAGCTGCCGCTGACGAAGTTGTCCGCGAGCGGCAGCAGCGCGGTGATGCGTACGGGCAGGTTGAGCCGGGCCGCGCCGATGGTGGCGGCGGCGACGGCGGCGGCGCCGCCCATGTCCTTGCGCATCAGCGTCATGTTGGCGGTCGGCTTGATCTGGATGCCGCCGGTGTCGTACGTGATGCCCTTGCCGACGAGCACCACGTGCCGGGTCGCGCCGCGGGGCCGCCAGCTCAGCTCGACCAGCCGGGGTGGGCGCGGCGAACCGCCGCCGACGGCGAGGATGCCGCCGAATCCTTCGGCGGTCAGTGCGTCCACCTCGCGGACCTTGCTGCGGACCTTGTACCGGTCGGCCTGCTTGAGCACGGCGGCGGTCAACCAGGCCGGCGACTTGTCGTTGCTGGGGGTGTTTGTCCAGTCGCGGGCCAGGCAGGTGGTCTCGGCGATGGTCCGGGCCGTGTCGAGCGCGTCGGCGTAGCGGTCCGGATCGTCGAGCGCCAGGGTCATCCGGCGCAGCGCGGACTCGTTGTCGTCGGGTCCGGTAGCGAGCCGGAAGCGGTGGCGGGAGAGCAGTGCGCCCTCGGTGAGCCCGGCGACGCTGTCCTCGTCGGCGTCCAGCGGCAGCGCCACGGTCACCGCGCTGTCCCGGGTGACCGCGCGCTGTACGGCGGCTCCGACGGCGCGCCAGTCGGCCCGGGTACCGGCGCCGGTACCGACCAGCAGCACGCGGTGCGGGCGGGCGCCGGGACGGGGCAGGGTGTGCAGTGAACCGGCCGCGCCGGAGTGTTCGACGTCGCGCCGGAACGCGTCGAGGGTCGCGGCCAGTTCGTCGGGCAACCGGTAGACGGTCGGGCGCAACTCGCCGGCCGGGTCGTCCGCGCTGTCGGTGTCGGGGGCGTCGGCCCGGTCTGCGGGTGGGGCGACCGGCAGTACCAGTACGGCGGGAAGTGCACCGCCGGTACCGAGTTTCACCGTGAGCGTGGCCACGTACAGTACCTCCCAGATCACGCCGGGATGACCGCATGGAGGGAGCCCGGCGTGTGGTTGGACAGGGTCATGTGGTCGGACAGGATGGCACCGGTCCCGGCACCGACCCAGGGGTCGGAACGCCGGAACCGGTGATGGGTCGTCGTCCAGAGGTGGTGGTGTGCCGGCTGCCGCACCGGCGCGTCGGGCCGGGCAGGGTCCGGCATGACCGTCAGGATGTGAGCTGGCTCAGGACGTGAGTTGGTTCAGGATGTGAGTTGGATCAACCCGCGACGGACTTCAATGCCTCACCGAGATCGCTGGCCTCGTCCGGAGTCATCTCGACAACCAGTCGGCCACCGCCCTCGAGCGGAACCCGCATGACGATGCCGCGGCCCTCCTTGGTGACCTCCAGCGGACCGTCACCCGTCCGCGGCTTCATGGCCGCCATGTTGTCTCCCCTCGATTCGATACCGCAGTTACCCACGGCCGATACCTTCCAGATGCCGCCGACCGGCCGGCCCGCAGGTCGACGACAGAGTTCACACAGTGATTTTCCCTGATGAGCGCGCCCAGACCCAAACCGGCCCCGTCCATATGTGACAGTTGTTGGCATCTTCGGTACCGAACTGTCACACTCGCGAGCGTGCAGGCACGCTCCGCGCTGTTCGATCTGTACGGGGACCACCTCCGCCCACGCGGCGCCGAGGCCCCGGTCGCCGCTCTGGTACGGCTTCTCGCCCCGTTGTCCATCGCCGCGCCCGCGGTGCGTACCGCCGTGTCCCGGATGGTCCGGCAGGGCTGGCTGCGCCCGGTACGGCTACCCGCCGGGCCCGGCTACGCGTTGACCGGCCGGGCCCTGCACCGGCTCGACGACGCGGCGAGCCGCATCTACCGGACCAACCGCCGCGACTGGGACGGCAGGTTCGATCTGGTCGTACTGACCCCACCTGCCGGGCGGACCGCGCGGGCCCGGCTCGCCGACACCCTCGCGTTCCTCGGCTTCGGCCCACTGTCGCCGAGCACCTGGGCCGCACCCCGCCGGGGCACCAGCCGGGCCCGCGACAACGAGGTGAGCGAGCTGCTGCGGGAGATGTCGGTACCGGCGGAACGCTTCGTCGCGCAGCACGCTGCCGGCAGCGGGAGCGCCGCCGAGCTGGTCCGACAGGCATGGGACCTGCCCGCGCTGGCCGCGTCGTACCAGCGGTTCATCGCCGAGTACCGGCCGCTGCTGGCGAAGCTGCCCACCACCGCGGACGACCGGACCCGCTACGCGATGCGCTTCCGGCTGGTACACAGCTGGCGTACGTTCCTGTTCTCCGACCCGCAGCTGCCGCCGGAACTACTACCGGACGACTGGCCGGGGGTCCGGGCCGCGGCCCTGTTCGACCGGTACGCGACCCGGCTGCGCCCGGCCGCCGACCGCTTCGTCGACGACTGCCTGCATTCCGGCAGCCAGTCGTACCTGTCCACATTGGATTGACACCGAGAGGCTCCCATGACCGACCCAGCACCGCTGCTCGTCGAGCACTCCGCCGAGGGCGTCGCGACCATCACGCTGCACCGGCCCGAATCGCTCAACTCGCTGTCGATCGCGCTGAAGGAGGCGCTGCGCGACACGCTGGCCGAGGTGGCCGCCTCCCCGGACTGCCGGGCCGTGGTGCTCACCGGCGCGGGCAAGGGCTTCTGCGTCGGGCAGGACCTGCGTGAGCATGTGGAGAGCCTGAAGACCGGCGGGGAGGCGATGCGTACGGTGCACGAGCACTACACGCCGATCGCGCAGATCCTCGGCACGATGCCCAAACCGGTCGTCGCGGCGGTACGCGGTACCGCGGCCGGGGCGGGTGCGGCGCTGGCGTTCCTGGCCGACTTCCGGATCGGCGGTCCGGGTACGAAGTTCGCGATGAGCTTCGCCGGGGTCGGGCTGGCCGGCGACACCGGTATCTCGTGGAGCCTGCCCCGGCTGGTCGGCCTGGCCAAGGCCACCGAGCTGACCATCCTCGGCGACAAGCTCGACGCCGCAGAGGCACAGCGGCTCGGCCTGTTGACCCGGCTGATGGACTCCGACGATGAGGTACTGCCCGCCGCCACCGCGCTGGCCACCCGACTGGCGGCCGGCCCGACGGTGGCGTACGCGCAACTCAAGCGGGAACTGGCGACCGGCGCCTCACACGGACTGACCGAGGCACTGGCCGTGGAGGCGGACGCGCAGGCGATCTGCGGCGCCACCGCCGACCACCATGAGGCCACCGCCGCGTTCGTCGGCAAGCGGACCCCCGAGTTCCACGGCAAGTGATCTGGTCCCGCGCGGACGGCACCCGCGCGGGCACCCGTTTCGGATTGGACACCGACACTTACTGTTGGGCCTCTTGTCTGATTGATTGTTGTTGTCCCTGGACTGTCCGACTGTGTCGGCGGGCCGCCGTACTCCCGCGGCGACAGTCGCGCGGTCCGGGGCAACGAAACGGGGGACGTCCAATGCAACGACATGCTGTCCACAGAGTGTTGGCCCTCGGGGCCGCGACGGCGGGTCTGGCACTGCTGGGTGCCTGTACCGGTCATGTCGCCCCGGCGGCACGCCAACCGGTCCACGGCGGCGGCCGCGCCGCCGCCGTGCCGAACCCGACACCGGCGATGACGTGCCAGTCCGGGGAATCCGATGCCGCAGCGTCAGCGGACAATGTGGCGCGGTGTTTCTACGTGGCATGGCGCACGCACGACGCCGCCACGGCGAAGAATTACTCACGGGACCCGGAGACGTACGAGAACAGCATCTCGTCCTACGCGGTGATGAACGCCGACGCGCCCGCCACGGCCGGCAGAGCACGGTTCGCCGGATGCTCTTCGGTGACCGCGATTCCGGGTTGGCCCACCGAGGCCGCCGGCACGCCCGGCAATCCGATGCGGTGCGAGTTCACCCACGGGTCCCACCGGGTGGACGTCTACCCGGCGGAGATCTCGTCCGCCGAGCCGGGGGCCGGCAGCATGCGGGTCTTCGCGGTCGGGTTCGACGGTCAGGACGTGCCGCCCACCCCGTGATCCGGCTCGACTCCCCGGCCCGTGGCGCACCGGTCGAGGTTCACCGGTGAGGTCCGGCGGGGTCCGGTCGAGTGGACGGCCACTGGCCTGTCCGGCGGATCACGCCGGACAGGCCAGTGCTGCCGAGCAGCGCTCAGCGCTTGAGCGTGAAGGTGAAGTCACCGGAGAGCTTGCCGCTCAGCCGGACTGCCGAAACGAGCTTTCCTTCCACGATCAGGCGCTCGACCTCGGCCCGCGGAAGGCCGCACCCTTCGGCGATCAGTCGTACCGGCCGTACCGGAATCCGCGCCACGAAGCGGACCTCGATGTCGATCACCTCGCGGTCCAGATGATCGGATCCCCCGGTGTCGAGGCGCCAGGCGTCACCCCAGTCGAGGGTGATCCGGTTACGGCGCTGCACGAACGGATCCTGGAGCAGCTCGGCGATCAGGCCAGTGTCGTTGCCATGCAGCCGGTCCAGCAGCTCAGGACGTATGGAGCGGACGGTCATCCGTTCCAGCACCGTGAGCTTCGCGGTGTCCCCGCAGGCGGTACAGAGCACGAGGAGCCAGGCGTCGAGGAGCTTGTGGTTTGCGTTGACGCGAAATTTTCCACTTGCCTGGAATCGCTCGGACGCGCACGCGTGGCAACGGCGCCGAACCAGCGGCAGGCAGGTGGGTACGACCATCCAGTTTCTGAGCACAGAAGTACACCGGTTTCAGTGAGAAGTCCGCAGCAAGAAGGAGCGCGGCGCACAGGCGCGACGCGCGACAGATCAGCGCTCGGGAGGTCTCACAAGGTGTACAACGGCACGTCCCTGGCTAGACGGCGTGGTCGGCAGCACGGTAAGGGCGCGCAGTAGCGCTGCGCCACTGGTTTTCGATCGCCCTGCTGGCTCACCCTGGGTAGGTGTCGGCCTAGTCCTCTTCGGGGTCCATCTCGTGTTCGCTGCCCAGCACGTACGGGCGCATGGCCAGTTCGTCGCCGCGCGGCCAGACGAACGCGGGCAGTTCGCTCGGGCCGAGCGTACGGACGTAGTCCCAGAAGATCCGGACCGCCTCCGCCGGTGAGGACGCCTCGATCGGCAGGTCCAGGCTGACCATCCAGTCGCGGCGGGCCACGGGTACGGGCCGGGTCGCCACCGCCACCCGCTGGAACTCGGCCGGGCTGATCGGCACCGCACCGACCGGCGCATCCGCCTCAGCACCCGCCGCATCCGCATCGCCGAGCGCCGCGGCCGCCTGCCGCGCCACCGTCGCGCAGTCCAGGTCCCCGGCCGGTACGGGCCGGTCGATGAGCCGTTGCCGGTACTCCGCGAGCACGGTGCGCGGACCGTCACCGCCGGGGTCGGCGACCACCCGGGCCAGACCGAACACCACCGGCGCATCGGACTGCGCGACCAGCACCAGGTCCTCGCCGACGCTCAGCGGATGGCCGGCCGGCAGCGGCAGTTCCAGCCGGCTCCGCTCGTACAGCCGCTCGGCCTGGTAGCGCGCGGCGGACACCGCGACCAACCACTGGGCCATGACACCTCCGCCCCTCGCCCGGCTTCCCATCTCATCACGCGACCGGGCCGGTGGCCTCAGCGGCGGGCCGGTACGCAGCAGCCGGCCAGGTGGTCGTCGACCAGGCCGACGGCCTGCATCAGCGCGTACGCCGTGGTGGGGCCGACGAACCGGAAGCCCTGCCGTTTCAGTTCCTTGGCCAGCGCCTTCGACTCCGGCGTGGTGGCCGGCACGGCCGATCCGTCGGCCGGCCGGGGGCGCGTACCCGGGGCGAACGACCAGATCAGGGTGGACAGACCGGACGGCAGGTCGAGTGCGACGCGGGCGTTGTGCAGGGTCGCGTCGATCTTGGCCCGGTTGCGTACGATCCCCGCGTCGGCCAGCAACCGTTCCCGGTCCTGCGGCCCGAACCGGGCGACCTTCTCGATGACGAAGTCGGCGAAACCGGCCCGGAACGCAGGTCGCTTACGCAGGATCGTCAACCAGGACAGCCCGGACTGGAACGCTTCCAGGCTCAGCCGTTCGAACAGCCCGTCATCGGTACGGACCGGCTGCCCCCACTCGGTGTCGTGGTAGTCCACGTACTCGGGTGCACTGCCAGCCCACGGACACCGTGGCTGCCCGTCCGCGCCGATCAACAGGTCCGGTGACACCGGTACCACTCCTGTCCTGCTCGCTGTGTGTGCTGCCCGCCGGCGCCGGTCACCGGGGTGGCGAGAACACCCGGTCGGACAGGGCGCTGGTGGAACTGGTCCAGGTGGAGCCGCCCGACGACCCACCGTTGTCCGGCTCAGTGTCGCCGGATGCCGTGCCGTTGCCGGCCGGCTCGTCCTCTCGCCCATCTTCCGTCGATCCGGTGGCCGTCGGGTCCTCCTCGGCGCTGCCGTCGGGCTCCACGTCGTCGGACGCGGTAGCGGGCGCCACGTCGTCGGACGCACTGGCGGGCTCCACATCGTCGGAGGACGCGCTGGCGGGCTCCGCGTCGTCGGACGCGGTAGCGGACGCCACGTCGTCGGCCTCGGCGTCGCTCCCGGCGTCGGCCGGGAGCTGCGGCACCGCCTCGACGTGATCGGCTTCGCGGTCCGGTTCGCGGTCCGGTTCGCGGTCCGGTTCGCGGGCGGCGAGGCGGCGGGACTGCAACAGGTCGGCTTCCCCCGTACGGCCCGCCCGCAGCGCGTCGACCTCGGCCTCCAGCGCGGCGATCAGTTCATGCTTGTAGCCCAGGTCGTACCCGATGCGCCCGAGCGCCTGGTCCACCTCGGACATCCGGTAACCGCGGACCGTCGTGTCGAACCGCGCGTCGGCCAGGTCCTGTTCGGTCAGCGGCCGGTCGCCCGGTAGTCGGCGGAACCGGTCGTCGGGTTCGGCCGGGGACATGCCGTGCTGTCCGGAGGTGGCCAGCACCACGACACCGAAGACGATTCCCGCGGCGACGAACGCCCCGACGAGCAGCAGGAGAATCTCGCGCATACCGGCAATCGTGGCACGCCGAGCACGCGGCCACGACCCGGGTACGGTCAGCGCGACAGGTTGCCGTCGGCGAGGAGGTAACGGTGAGTGGCGAGGGTACCGGTCGGGCAGGTCACCAGCAGGGTCCGGTGCGGTTGGGACGGCGTACGTTCGCGCCGACCGATCTGGCGGTGATGGCGATCATCAACCGGACGCCCGACTCGTTCTTCGACCGGGGCGCCACATTCGGCACCGAGGCGGCGCTGGCCGCCGTGGACCGGGCCGTACAGGAGGGCGCGGACATCGTCGACATCGGCGGGGTGAAGGCCGGTCCGGGCAGCGAGGTGGACGAGGCTGAGGAGATCCGCCGGATCGTGCCGTTCGTCGCGACCATCCGCGAGCGGCACCCCGCCCTGGTCATCTCGGTGGACACCTGGCGGGCCGGGGTTGCCCGGCAGGCGGTGGCGGCCGGCGCGGACCTGCTCAACGACGCCTGGGCGGGCGCCGATCCGGCGCTGGCGGAGGTTGCCGCCGAGACCGGTGCCGCGCTGGTCTGCTCGCACAGCGGTGGGCTGGCACCGCGTACCCGGCCGCACCGGCCGTCGTTCCCCGACGTGGTCGCCGACGTACTGGACACGGTCACCGGACTGGCCGAGCGCGCGGTGTCGGTCGGCGTACGGCCCGACGGCATCCTGCTGGATCCGGCGCACGACTTCGGCAAGAACACCCGGCATTCGTTGACCCTGACCCGCCGGCTCGACGAGATGGCCGCGACCGGCTGGCCTGTCCTGGTCGCACTGTCCAACAAGGACTTCGTCGGCGAGTCACTGGACCTGCCGGTGGATCAGCGTCTCGCCGGCACCCTGGCCGCGACGGTGGTCAGCGCCTGGCAGGGCGCCCGGTTCTTCCGGGCCCATCAGGTACGCGCCACCCGGCAGGCTCTGGACATGCTCGCCACCATCCGCGGCGACCGGGAGCCCGCCGTCTGCCGCCGCGGCCTCGCCTGACCCTGCCGGGCAGCACATCGGTGCCGGTCAGTGCAGCTGCGGCGATGGTCGGCGCCGGTTGTCCGCCGCGTCGCGCTGGAGACTCGATCAAGATCCGCAGCACTGGACCACCACCCACACGCCAACCACACGCAACGGCCCACCCAACGGGGCCCACAGCCCACTGCCACAGATCTTGACCAGGTACACCCACCGCGACCTGCCGCGGTCTGGCGTGACCTGCGCTCGATCCCCGTCACGGCGGCGCCGGGCCCCGGTAGGATCGATGTTCCAGTCGAAGACGTGCCAGTCTGGGGCCGGAACAGTGCATGGTGAAGAAGCGCGAGACAAGACCGAGCAGGAAGCCGGACTGAGGAGCGCCGCGCATGAGCGCACAGCCGATCGACCAGTGGCCGAGCCGCCCTGTGCCCTTCACCGAGGCCATACTGGAGGGCCTGCCACACAACGGGTACACCTACGAAATCAGTGACGGGACCCTGCTCGTGACCCCACCCGCCAGCGATACGCACATGGATCTTGCCGCCGCGATCCTGGTCTGGTTGACCGGGGACCTCGATCCGGAGTGGATCGTGCGGATGGAGAGCGGGATCGGGGTCGACGGTTCCAGTTACGTACCCGACCTCGTCGTGCTGCGGCCCGAGACGCCCCGTAACACCGGCGAGTTGTTCACCTCGGGTGAGTTCGCGGAACTGGTGGTGGAGATCGCCAGCAAGCACACCAGGGACTACGACCGGACGATGAAGCTGCGCAGGTACGCCCGGCAGGGCATTCCGATGTACTGGCAGGTCGACCATGACGCTGCCGGGTTGACGATCAACATCCACAGCGCCCCGAGCTCCGCCGGCTATGAGAGAACGGCCAGTGTCACCGTGGGCGAAACCCACAGCATCACCGAACCGTTCGCCCTGACGATCGACCCCGGTCGGCTCGCGACCCGGATCGGCCTGCGCTGACCCGGTCGACTCTCTCGGTACTGAGCACCGTGACTACTGCGGCTGCGGCAACGCCGGTTGTCCGCCGCGTCGCGCTGGAGACTCGATCAAGATCCGCAGCACTGGACCACCACCCACACGCCAACCATGCGCAACGGCCCACCCAACGGGGCCACAGCCCACTGCCGCGGATCTTGACCAGGTACGCCCGTCGCGACGCGGCCCGGTCCGACGCCCTGCCGCTGCTACCAGTGGTCGACCCAGACCAGGTCGATGTCATGGACGCGGCCGAACAGTGCGAGCGCCCGGTCGGCGGAACCGAGCCGGGTGGTGCGCCCATCGGGATGGAACATCGTCGCCGAGCCGGGGAACGCCAACCCCCAGGCGAACAGTTCCGGTACGGCGGCCTTCGCCTCACCGGCATCGTCGTCCATGGGCTCCGGGTCGAGGAACTCGACGAGCAGGAAACGGCGCGGTAGTTCGGGCAGTCGCAGTCCCGGAAGCTCGCGGCAGATGCGGGTACGGATCGCGTCGGGGTCCACAGTGGCCCCGGTTGCTGTTGTGGTCATGTTGTGAAGCCTGCCGGTCTTTTCTCACCTGCGGTAGCCGTCTAAGCTCAACCAGTGATCCGTACGGCTGGGTAAGAACCCCGCCATGAGGGGCACCCACCCGTTAGTCGAGGTGAGAGGGCATCGTCCACTGTGGATGCATCATGGAGTGAGGCTGGGATCAGCGAGCCACATCCGTCGGTACAGGCACTGTTCTCCAGTGAGCTGCGCCGGTTCCGGACCGACCGGGAACTGACCCAGGAGGAACTGGCGCAACAGGTCTTCTGTTCCGGTGCGCTGGTCAGCATGATCGAGACCGGGAAACGCGCGCCGAACAAGGACTTCACACGTCGTTGTGATGAGGTGTTATCCACCGGTGGTGCGCTGATGCGGCTGTGGCCGCTGCTGACCCGGGAGGCGTACCCGTCCTGGTTCCGGCCGTTCGTGGAGATGGAGGCGGCGGCCACGGTCATCCACGAGTTCGAGGTGCAGGCCGTACCGGGACTGCTGCAGACCGAGGACTACGCCCGTACCGTCATCGACGCGAGCTGGCCGCCCAACGAGCCCGAGGAGACCGAACGCCAGCTCGCCGCGCGGCTGGAACGCCAGGAGATCCTGAAACGCAAAACGCCGCCGCTTCTCTGGGTCGTCCTCGACGAGGGCGTACTGCGCCGCACGGTCGGCGGCCCCGACGTGATGCGCGCCCAGCTGACCCACCTCATCGACATGTCCGCCCACCTCCACATCCGCCTCCAGGTCCTCCCCTTCGACTGCGGTGTCCACGCGGCAATGAACGGTGCGTTCACTGTTCTCGACCTGGACAACGGAGAAAGCGTGGTCTATGTGGAGGGGCCGGCCAGCGGACAACTCGTCATCAAGCACAAAACGATGACACAATGCCGCCTGAGGCTCGACGCCCTGCGGGGATTGGCCCTCTCACCCGAGGAGTCGATCGAGTTAGTTAAGAAGAGGTTGGGAGAGCTATGAACGAGATCCTGAACCTACGGTGGCGGAAGAGCAGCCGCAGCGGCAACCAGGGGCAATGCGTCGAGGTCGCCACCGCCGACAGCACCTGGTACGTCCGCGACAGCAAGAATCCCGACGCCGGCCACCTCACCGTCAGCCCCACCGCCTGGCACGCGTTCCTCGACACCATCACAGGAACGTCGACGCCCAACCGGTAGTACCAGATGAGCCGAGGTGCGGTCCGTACCAGCCCATGCCGCGGACTCTCCTGACAAGATCCGCAGCATTGGACCACCAGCCACCGGAGAACCGCACAGATCCGTCATCGTGCGGGGCTCGCGGCCCATCACTCCAGATCTTGACCGGCCACACCGAGGATCTCCCCCGCAAGCCCTGTTCCGGTGCGTTTATCACGGCCCGAGTGCGTTGACCATGGTCCCAACGTCAACGATGTCGGCGTGTCGTGACCACAACACCATGACCAACCCCAGCCAGGCCATGATCAACGCGCAACGGGCGCCGCCTCATCACGTTGACGACTCCGGTCGTACCGTCACTGCGGTGAGGAGCAGATGCATGCCGGAGGACGGATTGTCATGCGGGAAGCATGCTCCACGGCGGCAACATCGCGTACCTGGTGGTCTCGCTTCAGCGCCTCCAGATACTCCGGCTCGGTACGTTGCCCTTCGCAGAACAGCGCGAAGGTCCTACGGGGCTGGCGTACACCGACCTTCCGGCTCAGGGATCTGGATCGCGGCTGGGGGCGCCGAATCATCAGGGTGTCTCCGTCACGAGTCCGAGGGCTCGTTGCAACAGGTGCTGGTCGAGTTCCGGCACGGCACCGAATCTCCCTTGCAGGTAGGCCCTTTCGAGGTTCAACGAGCGCCGTACCTTGTCGCCACCGTATTCGGCGAGCGCAACGAGTGAGGTCGCCCCGTTCTCGCCCTTCTCCGTCAGCCAGACCTCGTCGCGATTCAGGGAATTCAACAGACTGGTGTCATGGCTGGTGAAGATGAGCTGCGCGCCGGCCGGGTTGGTCTTAGGATCCTGGAACAGCTCCAGCAGCTTGGCTGACAGCTTCGGGTGCAGGCTGGCATCTATCTCGTCGAAGAGCAGCGTGCGCCCTGAGCGGAGCGCGTGCAGGACCGGACCGATCAGTCTGAACCAGGTCCGCGTCCCCTCGGACTCGTCCGCCATGTTGAACGTCACCTGCTGGTCGGCCACCCGATGGACCAACTTGACGCTCTTTCTGGGACGGTCGTCGTAGTGCGTCAACTCCTCGACGACCTCGACGTTCTCGATGCCGAGATCCGCGAAGCGGAGCAGTCCCAGAGCCAGCCCGGCCCAGTCGGTCTCTTCCGCCAGCTCGAAGAGCGGCTCCTGATCGCGGTTCAGATTCTCGTAGAACATGCGAGTAGTGCCGTACCCGACGTCAGTGATGCGGCTCGTCCACGGGCGGGACCTATTGATCTTGGCGCCCAACATGCCGATATTGGCGAGCTCGCGGCCAAATCGCTGTATCTCCGGCTCGTTGAACCTCATCGCGGCGGACAATGCGAGGGTGGTGGGTGTCAGCAGCTCACGGGTTCCGGCCACCGCACCCAGACCACGACGGAACTGGATCTCCCCCTCCACACGCTCGAACAACGACCGCCGCCGGCGCTCCGGATAGCTGTAGAGCCCTTCGGACTGGACGGTGTCGTCATTCAACGTCAGCGTGTAGGAATACCGCACCCCGCCAGCCATCATCTCCACCTCGAAAGTGGTGGGCTGACCGGAACCGTCGGCGAACTTGAACGGTTCGCGGGGAATCTTCTCGTCCCACATACGCAGTGACCTCGCCACTGCAGTCGACAACCACGCCAGCGCATCGACGACGTTGGACTTTCCGGACGCGTTCGGCCCGTAGATACCGGCAACCGTCAGTACCTGCTCATTGAGCAGTTCGAACGATCGCGCCGCCGCACGATCGCGGTCCACAGCGATCATCGACAGCTCCACCGGCGCACTGATGGACCTGTGGTTCGAGACCTCGAAGCGCAGCAGCACTGGTGTCTCCCCGAATGGGTGATGCATTCAGAAGCAATCCTACGTCAAGAAACGACAGAATCGAGCCTGAGCATGCGCCTACCTGACACCTTCCGCCCGATAGGCGTGAGAAGTCAGATGATCATGGAACGCCCGACCGTTCGCGTACTCCTCGGCCGACATCATGGCCCGCTGGCGGGCACGTCAGGAGTCCTGATCCCCGTCGCCCGGTGGATCAGGCGCCGCCGCGGAAGGTCACCCGGTACGCCGACGGCGAGACGCCCAGCGCCGCCTGCAGATGCTGCCGCAGGGAAGCCCCAGTACCGAAGCCTGCCGCCGCCGCGACCCGGTCCACCGGCAGGTCGGTCTCCTCCAGCAACTCGCGCGCCCGCTTCACCCGCTGCTGGGTCAGCCACTGTACGGGTGTCAGCCCGGTCTCCTCGCGGAAGCGGCGGGTGAAGGTCCGTACGCTCACCGCCTCCCGCTCCGCCAGTTCGCGCAGCGACACCGGCCGGTCGAGGTGCCGCAGCGCCCAGGCGCGGGCGCCGGCGGTGGCGGCGCGGACCCCTGGTCGCGCGACGGGCCGGCCGATGAACTGCGCCTGCCCGCCTTCGCGGTGCGGCGGTACGACGGTGGAGCGCGCGACGTCGTTGGCCACGGCCGCCCCGTGGTCGCGGCGGATGAGGTGCAGGCACAGGTCGATGCCCGCGGCCTCGCCGGCCGAGGTGAGCAACTCGCCCTCGTCGACGTAGAGGACGTCCGGATCGAGCCGGACGGCGGGGAAGAACCGGCGGAACTGCTCGGCCGACTTCCAGTGCGTCGTCGCCCGCCGGCCGTCCAGCCACCCGGCGGCGGCCAGCACGAATGCGCCCGTACAGATCGAGGCGACGCGTGTGCCGGGGCGGCGGATGCGGCCCAGGGCGGCGGCGAGCTCGTCGCTGAGCCGGCCGGTCTCCTCGGGGCCGTCCTGTCCGTGGCTGGCCGGCACGATCACGGTGTCGGCCTCGGCGAGCGCCTGCGGACCGTGCGCGACGTGGATCGGGAAGTCGGCGGTCGTACGGACCGGGCCAGAGGTGAGCGCGCAGGTCACGACCTCGTACAGCGGCTCGGGAACGGCATCGTCGCCGGCACCGACGGCATCCGTGACCGCCGCAGCCCCGGCGCCGGCGGCAGCGGTGGCCGCGCCGAACAGTTGGTGCACCAGGCCCAGCTCGAAGGGCATCACGCCGGGGCGTACGAGCACCGCGACCCGGTGCCGTACCGCGGTCCGCTCCGGTCCCCTCACCGCATCCATGGCCAGATTCTTTCACATGTCGACCATCTGGCCACTCGTCGGTACGGGTAGTGAGCCGGCACTCTCGGAGACATGAAGGTTCTGTGGATCTCCGCCCATCCCGAACAGCGCTCCCTGAACGCCTCCCTGATGCGGGAGGGACTGCGCGAACTCGACCGGCTCGGCCACCAGAGCCAGGTCTCCGACCTCTACGCGATGGGCTGGAAGCCGGTACTCGACGCCGCCGACGTGGGATCACCGCCCGGCGGCGAACGCTTCCTCGTCGGTGCGGCCCAGGAGAGCGCCTACCACGCCGGCGCGTTGAGCGACGACATCCGGGCGGAGCAGCAGAAGCTCCGCTGGGCCGACACGGTGGTCTTCCAGTTCCCGCTCTGGTGGTTGGGGCCACCCGCCATCCTCAAGGGCTGGTTCGACCGCGTCCTGGTGGAGGGCTTCGCCTTCGGGCTGAGCGATCAGAACGGTCAGGACCGGCGGTACGGGGACGGTGGCCTGGCCGGCAGACGCGCGCTGGTCGTCACCTCCGTCGGGGCCCGGGAGTCGGCCTTCGGCCCACGCGGCATCCACGGGCACATCGACCAGGTGCTGTGGCCGTTGCTGCACGGCACGTTCTGGTACACCGGCATGGCCGCGCTGCCGCCGTTCGTCGTGTACGGCGCCGACCGGCTGACCGAGCCGGAATGGGAGGCGTACGCGGAGCAGCTGCGCGAACGGCTCCGTGCCCTGCCGATCACCGCGCCGCTGCCGTACCGGTACGAGTCCGGCGACGACTACGACGAGGGGCTCGAACTCCAGCCGTGGCTCGCCCCGGGGGAGACGGGTCTCGGTATCCACGCGGCGAACGAGGTGACCGTGGCTGCCGATCCGGCGACCGCTCCGCGTTGACCATGGCGTTGCCGCGTTGACCAGGGCGTTGCCGCGCTGGCCGGCAGCCTGCTGGTGATGGCCATCTGGCCCCGTCGTCGCCGGTGAGCCTGCCCCGGCCCCAGCCCCGGGACAGGCTCACCGGCATCCGTCAGCCGATCGACAGAAGTTGACCCGGCAGCACAGCACCCTGGGAGGACCGCGGCACCTTGTGCACCACCAGCACCCGCTCCGCGTTGCCGTCCAACACGATCCGCTCGGTGCTGGTGATCAGCGTGAGCGCATGGCTGGTGTAGGACTGGACCGCGTACTCGGTGTGTGCGGCCATTCCGGCCAGCTTTGTCACGTCGACCGTGCGCACTGCCCCGGTCGACAGGTCGGCAACCATGAGCAGTCCGGAATCCTGGACGACGGGGTCACCGACGAACGAGAAGACCATGTACCTGCCGTCGGACCGGGCGTGCACGTCGGTCATCTCAGCGTCCCATGTCACCGAGCTGTGGCCGTGCCCGTCGGTCTCCACACTGCCCGACCAGTGCACCGCATTGTCGGTCCGTACCTGCAACCTGTCCTTGCCGGTCTTCGGATCGACGATGTGGTAGATGCCTGGCCCGACGGTCGGCTGTGACGGGTCCGACCCGTGTGGTTGTCCGTGCGGCTTCGGACCCGCCTGGCCGATGAGCAGGTCACCGGAGGGCAGGACGGCGATCTGAGAGCCATACGCCGAAGACGTGAACGAGCCGGGGACGTTGTGGAACCTGGGAGTCTTGGCCGCGATCTGCTGCCCGGTCTTCAGATCGACCCGGATCGGCACATTGGAAATGCCGCTACCTCCGTCCTTGGTGCGGAAGCCCGCCTGGATCAGTGCCCACCGACCGTTGCTCGACCAGCCGTAGACCCCGCCCAGTTCCCCCGAGCCCCGGACCCGGTACGTCGTGGTACCGGTGAGGTCGCGCAGTACGGCTCCGCCGCCGCGGTTGTACACCGCCCAGCGGCCGTCCGGGGACAGTCCCACCCCGCGCAGCTCCTGGTTGCGCTTCATGGTCGGCCCTGGCAGCACGTACCGTCGTCCGTCCACAGTAGTCAGTACGGGCACACAGGTGCGGGCTCCGCACTTTGGCGTGATGTACTGACCCCGGGCCAGCGCGCGGTCGGTGCGCAACGCGACCGCCGCGCTGCCGACCGGCGGCAGCGGCTTGGGCGGTACTGGCCGAAGGGACAGATACCCGGCACCGAACGCACCCACCACGGCGACGCTCAGCGCCCCCGTACCGGCCACCTTGAGTACCTTGCGACGCCGCAGACGCCTGGACACCACCGAGGTCAGAGACTCGGTCGGCGAGGCCACAACAGCGTCGGCGGCCTCATTGAACAGCTCACGGAGTGCCATCAGCCTGCCTCCACAGCGATCGGAGCATCGAGTTGAGTGAGCTCGGGAGCCAGTTGCCGCAGCTTCTTCAGCGCGTAGTGGGTCTGACTCTTGACCGTGCCGACGGTGCAGCCCATCACCTCGGCCGCGTCCGCCTCGGACATGTCCTCGAAGTAGCGCAGCACCAGGACGGTGCGCTGTTTGGCGCTCAGCCGGCGCAGTGCCTGGACGAAGATGTCACGCCGGGCCACGGACTCGGCGGTGTCCTCCGCGCTGGGCTGCTCGGGCGCCCCGTCGATGGGATGCTCCCGGATCTTGCGCCGCCGCCACCACGAATTGCTCTCGTTGATCATGATCCGTTTGGCGTACGCCAGCGGATCGCCGATCCGGCCCCAGCGCTGCGCGATCTTCAGCAACGCCGTCTGGAGCAGATCCTCGGCCAGATGACGGTCACCCGTCAGCACGTAGCCGAGTCGCACCAGCGTCGTCGATCTGACCTCGACGAACTGGGTGAACCCCTCAGAGTCCTTCACACGGACACCTCCCTTGACACCTCTTAGAGGCTCAACAGGCGCCCGTAGGTTGGAAAGCCTCGGAAGTCACCGGCCCTCGTTCTCGATCGACCGGTCGGCATTCCACGGAGCACCGGCCCAGAAGGAACGAACCAGCGCCAGTGCCGCATCGAGCCGGGGTGGTGTGTCGGTCAATCCAGCTGCCAGCTCCGGGTAGGTGTCAGCCCACTCCCGTGGCGGATCCACGATCTCCTCGGGTATGCCATGCGTCGACCGCACGGAGAACACGTGCGTGACCACTTCGGTCAGAGACGTATCGGCTGGCAGGCCGCTTTCGATGAGCAGTACGAGGTCCACGAGATCCTTTACCCGGGTGTTCGGGCGGTCACCGTAGTCCCGCGTCAGAGCGTGCAGCTTCTCAGCGAAGTGCTGCCGACGGTCCACCGCCTCGATGTCATGGGGCGGCATGCCGGCGAACTCCAGTGTGTTCGGCAGCGGTAACCGTTCCGTTGCGGAGATCTCCTCCCCCCGTACCACGACGTCGACCCGGACACTGGCGAACAGCTTGCCGGCGAGTCGTGCCCCGACCGAGAACCGCCAACCGCCACGACCCACTGTGTCCGCTGTGAGCTCCCTCGGGGCGGAGACCTGGAACGCGAACATGTCCCCGTCCGTATCGAGGGCAAGCGCATCGATGAGGAGGTCGCGGATAGCGGAACCGTCACGGCGGTCTTCGTCGCGCGGCTGTGTCGCGAGGTCCAGATCCTTCGTGGTCCGGGCGCGGTCCCGCAGACGAAACTCCATCACAGCCCCGCCTTTGAGGATCCAGCGAGCCGCGGGATCAGCTGCCAGGCGAGAGGCGATACGTTCGAAGACGATCAGGCGTCGTCGCCGGGCGAGGTCCGTCCCTGTCCGGATCGCCTCCTGTTTCAGGCGGTCCTCCAGCGCACGGCGAAGGGCGCTGGCATCGCCGTAGCGGCCGCTCACCGCAACTGCGCCAGGGCTCGTTCAACACCAAGCTCCGCGCGGGGACCCAGCCGCTGAGCGGCCTCCATGAGGCCACGCCGGGTGGTGAGTCCTCGCTCCAGCGCCTCCTCGATAGCGGAGTCCACTATGTCCTGATCGACCTTTGCCGCTGCGCTCTCTGCAATCGCCCGTACCGGAGTCGTCACCCGGTATCCGTCACGCTGCTCAAGGTCGTCGGGCGCCAGGACAGCCCGATGTAGCACCACTGCCTCGTCTCTCCTACGAAATCCAGGCGGCACCGTCAGGTGGATCTGGTCCGGGTTGGCAGTCCCCAGATCGTGGACGGCCAGCGCGCTGACATGCGATACAACCGCGCTCCCCTTACCCCACAGGGCCCACGGCACGAGGTGGGCGTCATCGCTGCCAGGTAGGTCTTCAAACTCGCGCAACCTGTAGATGCCCCGAAGCACTGGACGCCAGTTACCCCTTTTGGCGTTGTAATGCTGTGCTTGATAAGAATATCCGGATTCGAATGCCTGAGATGCAGCGAAGTAGCCCTGTTGCCTCACAGCGACTGCCCAGAGAGCAGCTCTAGCGCCCGTAGGACCTTCAGACATAGACCCATGCTAGCAACCGCTACGCGAAACTAAAGTCTTTCTTTAGTTTCGCGTATATGAGAGCCGCGAACATAAGGAAGATTTTTAGTTTCACGATGACTCGATGCGTGAAACTAAAAATCTGCGCGTCATCGGGCGGGTCAGACGGCCTCGTCGGTCTCCAGCTGGGCGGCATCGAGCGGGGCGGCGGCGCGTACGGCCTCCACCGCGTCCAGGGCGGCCGGCACCGTGTCGACCACGCACAGCGCGTCCCTCGCGTCGGCGCCGAGGAAGCCGTGGCGCACCACGGTGTCTACATAGGACAGTATGCCGTCGTAGAAGCCGTCCGGGGACAGCAGCACCATCGGCTTGGTGTGCAGACCGAGATGGTTGGTCGTCCACACCTCGAACAGCTCGTCCATCGTGCCGATCCCGCCGGGCAGCGTCAGGAACGCGTCCGACCGGGCGATCATCGTGGTCTTGCGCTCGGCCATGTCGGCGGTGACGATCAGCTCGTCGCTGCTCTCGTCGGCGACCTCCGCGCCGTACAGCACCTGTGGGATCACCCCGACCGTACGGCCGCCGCCGGCCCGCGCCGCACTGGCCACCGCGCCCATCATGCCGACCCGGCCACCACCGGACACCAGCGTGTGGCCCTGCCGGGCCAGCAGATCGCCGACCTCGGCGGCCAGTTCCAGAAAGTACGGATCGACCACTGTGGACGATCCGCAGAACACAGCCACTGACGCCATCGGACTCATGCCTCCACGGGTGGTTGACCGGACGAACGTTCCACCGCGACCCGCTGCTCGGCCAGCGCCGCGTCGGAGGCCAGCACGTACGAGATGGCCTCGTCGATGTCGTCGGTGAGCAGCAGCAGCTCCAGGTCCGCCGGGTTGATCTTGCCGGCCGGCAGCATGGTGTCACGCAGCCAGTCCACCAGCCCCTGCCAGTACCAGGTGCCCAGCAGCACCACCGGGAACCGGGTGACGCGCTTGGTCTGTACCAGGGTCAGCGCCTCGAACAGCTCGTCCAGTGTGCCGAACCCGCCGGGCAGCACGCAGAACGCCCGCGAGTACTTGACGAACATCGTCTTGCGGACGAAGAAGTACCGGAAGTTGATGCCCAGGTTGACCCACTCGTTGAGGCCCTGCTCGAACGGCAGCTCGATACCCAGCCCCACGCCGGTGCCGCCGGCCTGGCTGGCGCCCTTGTTCGCGGCCTCCATCACCCCCGGCCCGCCGCCGGTGATCACCGCGTACCCGGCCCGGGCCAGCGCCCGTGCCAGTTCCTCGGCCATCCGGTACTCGTCGGTGCCCGGCTTGGTACGGGCCGAGCCGAACACGCTGACCGCCGGCCCCAGCTCGGCGAGCGAGCCGAACCCTTCCACGAACTCCGACTGGATCCGCAACACCCGCCACGGGTCGGTGTGCACCCAGTCGACCGGTCCGCGCGAGTCCAGCAGCCGCTGGTCGGTCATCCCCCGCGACGATTTGCCCCGCCGGACCCGTACCGCGCCGGGCCGCCAGGCCGGGCCGGGCGGCCCGGCACCGTCCGGACCGGCACCGTCCGGACCAGCACCGTCCGGTCGGTCCACCGATTCGTCGGGACGCTCTACGGGCATCGTGTCGCCGGACTCCGATCGTTGCTTCGCGTCACCAGTCATGCACTCACGTTAGCGACTGTCCCCGGCGCCGCCCACGGTGCCGGCCCGCAGTACCGGCGGGAAGATCAGGCGGCACCGCTGAGCCAGCGGCGTAGAGCCTCCGCGCCGGCCCGGATCTTCGGGATCTCCACCCGCTCCTCACGAGCGTGCGCCAGATTCGGATCACCCGGTCCGAAGTTCAGCGCCGGCACCCCCAACTGGGCGAACCTGGCCACATCGGTCCAACCCAGCTTCGCCCGCGGCGGCGTACCGATCGCGGTCAGGAAGTCGGCCGCCGCCGGTGCGGTCAACCCGGGCGGCGCGGCCGGCGCCGAATCGGTGATCTCGATCGGCAACCCGTCGAACACCTCACGCAGGTGCGCCTCCGCGCCCGCCGCGTCCCGGTCCGGCGCGAACCGGAAGTTCACCTCGACCGAACACTCATCCGGGATCACGTTGCTGGCCACCCCGCCGGCGATCCGTACCGCGTTCAGCCCCTCCCGGTACTCGCAGCCGTCGATGCTCACCCGACGCGGCCGGTAGGCGCGCAGCCGGTCCAGTACCACGCCGATCTCGTGGATCGCGTTGAGCCCGAACCAGCTGCGGGCCGCGTGCGCCCGCTTGCCCATGCAGCGGATCTCCGCGCGCATGGTGCCCTGGCAGCCCGCCTCGACCTCGCCGTAGGTCGGTTCCAGGAGCACCGCGAAATCGGCGGCCAGCCAGTCCGGGCGGGTCCGGGAGATCCGGTTCAGCCCGTTGCGCTCGGCCTCGATCTCCTCACAGTCGTAGAACAGGTAGGTCAGGTCGTACCGTGGCTCGGTCAGTGTCACCGCCAGATGCAGCGCCAGCGCCACCCCCGACTTCATGTCGCTGGTACCGCAGCCGTGCATCAGCTCGCCGTCCATGCGGGCCGGCACGTTGTCCGCGATCGGCACGGTGTCCAGGTGCCCGGCCAACACCACCCGGTGGTCCCGGCCGAGGTCCGTACGGGCCATCACCACGTTGCCGTCCCGCTCGACGGTCAGGTGTCCGACGTTGCGGAGCGAACGTTCCACCACATCGGTGATGTGCTTCTCGTCACCGGAAACGGATTCGATGTCCACCAGTGCCCGGGTCAGCTCGACCGGGTCGGCAAGAGTCTCGCTACTGAAGCTGTCCACCCGACCGACCCTAGACGACCTGCGGCGCGACCGGCCGGTGGACCACAACCACGGTCAGCCGGCGGTGAGCACCTTGCGGTACACGGTGGAACTGCGTCGTACCGTCATGCCGACCCGCTCGTACAACGACAGCGCGCCGGTGTCGGAGTGTGTCCACAGTGTGCAGGCGCGCCGTCCCTGCCGGTGGAAGTCGCGGAACGCGTGCCGTAACAGCAGCCGGGCGATCCCCCGGTTGCGCTGGTCACGGCGGACCGCGACCCGCTCCACGTAGCCCTCGTCGGTGTCCGGGACCTCCAGCGACAGCACCGCGCCGACCATTTCGTCACCCGCGAAGGCCACCGGCGACATCTGCGGCGCGAACGTGGCGCGACCGACGGTGAGCCGGGCCCATTCCTCGTACGACTTGCGGCGCTGCTGCCACTCGTCGAACGCGTCCTCGGTCAGCTGGTGCGCGGCATGCTCGTCACCGGCCCGGAAGTGCCGTACGTCGATACCGGCCGGCGTCTTCGGCACCACCGGTTCGTCCGGCAGGTCGACCGCCAGCAGCCAGGCGGTGACCAGCGTGTCGTAGCCGCGTGAGGCCATCAGCTCGACGGCCGCCCGGTCGGCGTCCGGTACGGTCTGCGCGACCGCCTCGGTGCCGGCCCGCCGGGCCCGGGCCTCCACCCAGTCCAGCAGCGTCGAACCCAGGCCGAGACCGCGGTGGTCAGGATGGACGTCGACGGCGGAGCGTCGGTTCACCCAGGCGCGGGCGGCCAGGTCACCGGCGGGGCCGTACACCAGCAGGGTGTCCAGCGCCGGGTCGAGGCCCGGCCGGGCGAGGTCGGCGGCGATCTCGTCGAGATCGGTCTCGGCGTGCCCGTACAGTTCCCGATCGCAGCGGGCGACCAGCTGATGGATGGCGGGGATGTCGGCGGTCGTCGCCGCGCGGCTCCGGTAGTTCTTCGGCCAGGACGGCACAGGATCAGACACGCGCGCCACCCTGTGCCAGCGAAACCCGTGCTGTCAACCGGATTACCCGTACCCGCCATCGCTGCGCGCCCGGTGGTGTGTCCACAGTGGCTACGGTAACCGGATGCGTACTCCACCCCTTCCGGCCGCCGCCGCTCCGATCACCGACGAGGAACGGGCGAAGCGGACCGTGGGCGAGCCGACCCGGCTCACCGAACCGATCACCATCCACGACTACGACCCGAGCTGGGCGACCCTGTACGCCCGCGAGGAGCAACGCATCCGGACCTCGCTCGGCCCGCTCGCGCTGACCGTCGAACACGTCGGCTCCACCTCGGTACCCGGCCTCGCTGCCAAACAGCTCATCGACGTGGACCTGATCGTCGCCGACCCCGCCGACGAGACCGCGTACCTGCCGGCGATCGAGGCGGTCGGCTACGAGCTCCGGGTACGCGAACCCGACTGGTACGAGCACCGCGCCCTGAAGCGCTACAACCCCGAGGTCAACCTGCACGTGTTCGGGCCGGACTGCGACGAGCACCTGCGCCACCTGATCTTCCGCGACTGGCTGCGTACCCATCCGGAGGACCGGGCCCGCTACGCCGCCGAGAAGCGCCGGATCGCCGCGCAGGACATCACCTTCATGGACCAGTACGCCGACCAGAAGTCGACGGTCATCGTGGAGATCCTGCGCCGCGCCGGCCTGCGCTGACCCCGGCCGCCGCGCGCACGCCGATCCACGCGCCCGGCCGGGGCCCCGGGACGCACCCTCGATCCCGGGCCGACCCGGCGGAGGCGGGCGCACCCTCGATCCCGGGCCGACCCGGCGGAGGCGGGCGCACCCTCGATCCCGGGCCGACCCGGCGGGTGGTGGACTCGACCGCGCCCGGCCGACCGGCCGCCGGTACGGTGATCGTCGTGACGACCGACCGCAGTGACCAGGACCTTGACCCGTCGGGCGGCGACCCGACCGACCGCCGCGCATGGGGCGTCGGGCTGGCGACCGTGGAACATTCCGGACAGGTCCTCGACGTCTGGTTCCCGCCGGAGAAGCTCGGCCTCGGCATTCCGCCGTTCGACGTGGAGCGGCCCGGCACCGCCGAACTCGACGCACCGCAGGCCGCCGGTGCCCTCGGTGACGAGGTCGCCGCCGGTCTCGGCCGTGACCCGGTACGCGAGGTGCGTACCGTCGCCGTCGCCGTGGTGATCGGTTCCCTGGACGACCCGCCGGCCGACGCCGCGGACGCGTACCTGCGACTGCACCTGCTGTCGCACCGGCTGGTCGCGCCGCACGGCAGCAACCTCGACGGGGTGTTCGGCGTGCTGGCCAACGTGGCCTGGACCGACCTCGGCCCGGTCGCCGCCGGCCGGGCCGACGCCGTACGGCTCGCCGCCCGCGCGGCCGGGCACCGGCTCACCGTGTACGGGGTGGACAAGTTCCCGCGGATGACCGACTACGTGGTGCCCACCGGCGTACGGATCGCCGACGCCGACCGGGTACGCCTCGGCGCGCACCTCGCCGCCGGCACCACCGTCATGCACGAGGGCTTCGTCAACTACAACGCCGGGACCCTCGGCACGTCCATGGTGGAGGGCCGGATCTCGGCCGGCGTGGTCGTCGGCGACGGCTCCGACGTGGGCGGCGGCGCGTCGATCATGGGCACGCTGTCCGGTGGCGGCGCCGAGGTCGTACGGATCGGCGAGCGCTGCCTGCTGGGCGCGAACGCCGGCGTCGGGATCTCGCTGGGCGACGACTGCGTCATCGAGGCCGGCTGCTACGTCACCGCCGGAGCCAAACTTGCCCTGCCGGACGGTTCGACGGTCAAGGCCCGCGACCTGTCCGGCCAGTCGAACCTGCTGTTCCGCCGCAACTCGCTGACCGGAACGCTGGAGGCGGTACCCCGTGCCGGCCGCCAGGGCATCGCCCTCAACCCGGCCCTGCACGCCCACAACTGACCCCCTGCGGTTTGCATTTTCCCCGAATGTCCCTTTCCTCGGGGACATTCGGGGAAAATGCACCTTGAGAGGCTTCCTCAGGTGCATTTGTCCGTAATATCCCCAACGAAAAGCCGCCCATTACGGCCATTCGGGGAAAATGCCAAGTGGTGGCGGGGCGGCGGGCAGACGTGAGCTGCTAGGCGGCGGCGAGGCGGGCGACGGCTGCGGCGACCCGTTCGTCGGTGGCGGTCAACGCCACCCGAACGTGGCGCTCGCCCGCAGCACCGTAGAAGGTGCCGGGGGTGACCAGGATGCCGGCGGAGGCCAGCCGTTCCACGGTCAGCCAGCAGTCCTCGTCACGGGTGGCCCACAGGTAGAGACCGGCCTGCGAATGGTCGATCCGGAAACCCGCGTCGGTCAGCGCAGCCTGCAGCAGCACGCGCCGCCGGGCGTACCGGTCGCGCTGGAGTGCCACATGTTCCTGGTCACCGAGCGCGGCGACCATCGCGTGCTGGACCGGGGCCGGGACGATCAGCCCGGCGTGTTTGCGGACCGCGAGCAGTTCGGCGACCAACGCCGGGTCACCGGCGACGAACCCGGCTCGGTAGCCGGCCAGGTTGGAGCGTTTGGACAGCGAATGCACCGCGAGCAGCCCGGTGTGGTCGCCGCCGGACACGTCCGGGTGCAGGATCGACACCGGCCGGGTGGACCAGCCCAGTTCGCAGTAGCACTCGTCGCTGGCCACCACGGCACCGCGGTCCCGTGCCCAGTCGACCACCTTGCGCAGGTGCTCGACGGGCAGCACCCGACCGGTCGGGTTACTCGGCGAGTTGAGCCAGACCAGGCCGACCCGGGCCGGGCCCACCGAGGTCAGCGAGTCGTCGGCGACCCAGCGGGCGCCGGCCAACTGCGCACCGACCCGGTACGTCGGGTACGCCAGCTGCGGCAGCAGCACCGTGTCGGCCGCGCCCAGGCCGAGCAGCGTGGGCAGCCAGGCCACCAGTTCCTTGGAACCGACAGTGGGCAGCACCGCGCCGTCGGCCAGTCCGGTCACGCCGAGATCGCCGGTCAGGTAGTCGGCGATCGCTGCGCGCAGCGCGGACGTACCGGCGGTCAACGGGTATCCGGGCGTGTCCGCGGCCTCGGCGAGCGCGGCGCGTATCACGGTCGGCACCGGATCGACCGGCGTCCCCATCGACAGGTCGACGATGCCGTCCGGATGCTCCCGGGCCTTCGCCCCGTACGGGGCGAGCCGGTCCCACGGAAAATCGGGCAACGTGCCGGACACGTGCCCGATCTTCAGGTTCTTCCGGTCGGTGCCGGTCAGTGTGCGTTCTCCCGCGGCGGCAGACCGACGACGACACCGGCGTCCTTCTCGATCTTGCCGACCTTGGAGGCGCCGCCCGGCGAGCCGAGTTCGTTGAAGAAGTCGTAGTTGGCGGCCGTGTAGTCCTTCCACTGCTCGGGCACATCGTCCTCGTAGAAGATGGCCTCCACCGGACAGACCGGCTCACATGCTCCGCAGTCCACACACTCGTCCGGGTGGATGTACAGCATCCGGTTGCCCTCGTAGATGCAGTCGACCGGGCATTCCTCGATGCATGCCTTGTCGAGAAGGTCCACACAGGGCTCGGCGATGATGTATGTCACGGGTCGTCCTCTCCGCTCTGGCAGCGCACGGCAGCACGCGTCCTCCCGCTGCCGCAGGCAAGCCTAGTATCCCGCTGGTGGCCATGACGACCCGACGGGTACCCGTCACCATGTGGTCGTGGCCTGGCCGTGACCACCGCACGGCCCGCCCACTCGCAGGATAGTTGATCACGCACCTAAATGCCCCGGAGGACCCATGCTGACCAGCGACGATGTCGGGCGCCGGGTGGTCGTACGGCGAGCTGTGGAGACCGGCTCCGGCCGTCCTGTGTTCACCGACACGATCGGTGAACTGCTGCGCGCCGACGAGGACGGCCTGCTGGTCCGGCCGGACCAGCGATCCGGCGGACCGGTCCGTACGGACGTCGCGATCGCACCGGGGCAGGTGGTCGCGGCCAAACCGGTGCCGCCCCGGCGCCGTCGGGTGGGTGCCGAGGAACTGGAACGCATCGCCGCCGGGTGCTGGCCGGCACCGCAGACCGGTCGGCTCGGCGACTGGCTGTTGCGGGCCGCCGACGGCTGGACCGGCCGGGCCAACTCGGCGTTGGTCGTCGGCGACCCGGGCCGGCCGCTGCCCGAGGCGGTCGACGCGGTCGTCGACTGGTACCGCGCACGGGGCCTGCGACCGGCCTGCCAGCTGCCGCTACCGGTCGCCGACGACGTCGACACCCTGCTGGCCGGGGCCGGTTGGTCTGCCTCGGTGCCGGTACTGGTACTGACCGCCCCGATCGACCGGGTACGGCGCGCCGCGCGTCCGGCGGGGCTGCCCGCGGTACGGCTCTCCGACCGGCCGGACGCACAGACGGTGGAGCTGATCAGGGCACAGCGCAACAGCCTGCCGGCGGCCGGCCTGGCCGTACTGACCGGTGGGAACCCGGTCTTCGGCGAGATCGTCGACCCGGACGGCACACTCGTCGCAGTCGGTCGGGCCTCCGTGGTCGCCGGGCATCTGGGGGTCTTCACCCTGGAGGTCACCCCGCCCTACCGGCGTCGGGGACTGGCCCGGCAGGTGCTCGCCGCGCTGGCCGAGAACGCGTTCGACCGGGCGCACACGGTGTTCCTGCAGGTACAGGAGACCAACGAGGCGGCCCGCGGGTTGTACGACCGGCTCGGCTTCCACGTCCACCACCGGTACCGCTACCGGCTGGCGCCGGAATCCGGCACCGGTTCCTGACCGCGCCACGGTCCTGCCGCGGCCGGTCGGAACCGGTCCGGAACCGGTCAGGAGCCCTTGACCACCCGACGCGGCTTCGCCCGGGCCCGCTCCACCTGGTACTTCCAGGCCCGGGACTTCCGGTCCTGGCCGAGCGCGAGCACGAGCAGCATGCCGACGAAACCGCCGACGGCGCAGATGGCGAAGCAGATCCCCAGCTGGCGCAGGACGATGCCCAGTCCGCCGGAGAACGGGTTGAGTCCGACCAGCAACGGTCCGATCAGCGTGGCGAGCAGCGAGCCGAACACCAGCGCGGAGCCGACCTCGCCGACCACCCGACCCGTGTCGTACCGGCGGGTCCAGCGGTAGCCGGCGTACCCGGCGACCAGTGCCATGGCCAGCATCGAGTAGAGGCTGGTGAGCACCATCTTGTTCGCGTCACTCCAGCCCGCGAGGAGCACAATGACCCGACCTATCACGTTGATCACGAACAGAGCCAGCGCGACCACCACGACAGGTGTCCAACGGTGACGGAGCACGGGACTCCCTCTCTTCTTGACGGCCGGCCGCCCGTTGACGGCCCGGCAGCACAGTGGGCGAGGTCACCAGCATGCCGATCGGCAGGGCCGCGGACAAGACCGCACGCAGGTGACGACGACAGCACGGCCCGCTCGGCGAGGACCGGTCATGGCGCCGTACCGGGACGACCCCGGGGGGCCGCGAACAGGTAGGCGCCGACCGCCACGGATCCCGCACCGAGCAGCAGCAGCGCCAACGGCATCCAGTCACCGCCCAGCAGTACGGTGTCGCCCTCCGATGTCTGGCTGCTGAGCACGATGGTCACCACGAACCACACCAGACCGGGCAACAGTGCGAGAAGTTTGCTGCCGGTGGTGGACCGGGCGAACCAGATGAACGCCAGATTGCCGACGACCGCGAGCAGCAGCGAGACCGGGAGCCGGACCCCACCGAGCCGCAGCGGCACCAGGAACGCCTCGAGCACAGCGGCGACGGCGCTGCCCCACAGCGCCACCACCACGCCGAGGATCCGGAAGGACAGATCGAGGCGGCGACCGGCGGGGGTCAGCGACGGCGACGCCGCAGCACCCGCCCCATCGGGAACCCGCCATTGACTGTCCTGGTCGCGCCGGCTGGTCACCGGCTGAGCGTAGCCGGGCCCGGGTCGGTGGGGTCCCCCGGGCGGGTCTGCGGCAGGCCGGCGAACAGGTCGTCCTCCCACCCGTACGGCCCGCTGCCGGGGCCCTTCTCGCCGAGCGCGAGCCGGAAGTGCTCGACGCCCATCGCGTCTGCGCCGGTGTTGTCGGCGAGCGAGTGCAGCCAGCTGGTCGCCGGGATCTGGGTGGGGTACGCGCGCACCGCGGCAGCCTTCGCCGCAGCGTACGGGGTGGCATCGATACGGGCCGCGACCTGCTCGTCCGGTGAACCGAACGGGAGATCGTCGACGTTGGTGACACCCTCGAACGGGTTGTCGGTCGAGGAGCCGAACCGTTCCAGCCCCGCGGCCAGAACACTCTTGGGGATCGCGGTCCAGTAGAGCTTCGCGACCTGCCAGGCGTCCGGATGTGCGGGGTCGGCGGCGAGTTCGACGCCACGGGTGGCGACCCGGTGCGCCTGGATGTGGTCGGGGTGGCCGTAGAAGCCGTTCGGGTCGTAGGTGAGGACCACCTGCGGCCGGATCTCCCGGACGATGTCGGCCAGCAGCCCGCTCGCCTCGTCCAGGTCGGCGTTCCAGAACGCCCGCGGATGCTTGTTGGCGGGGGTGTCCATCATCCCGGAGTCCCGGTAGCGACCGGCACCGCCGAGGAACCGGGCGTCGGTGAGCCCGAGCGCCGTCGCAGCGGCCCGCCATTCACTGATCCGGTAGCCACCGAGCTGGTCGGCCTGGTCGGCGGCCAGCTGAGCCAGTTCCGGTACGTGGATCTCGCCTTCCTCGCCCAGTGTGCAGGTGACCAGCGTGACGTGTACGCCCTCGGCCACGTAACGGGCGATGGTGGCTCCGGTGCCGATGACCTCATCGTCCGGATGCGCGTGGACGAGCAGCAGGCGACGGTCTGCGTCGACGGTCATGGGCCACCTCCGGGAGTCCTGACTACGCCAACCCTAGCCACCTCGTGGGACACGACAGCCGGCCGGCCCGTCGAACTCGACGGACCGGCCGGCCCAGCGTGGTGCGTCGGATCAGGTGTGCAACCGGTTACCGCGTACCGCGGCCGTGAACGACGCCCAGTCGTCGGGCGCCACGGTCAGCGCTGGACCGCTCGGGTCCTTGCTGTCTCGGATAGCGACAATTCCCGGTAGGTTCCGTGCCACCTCGACGCATGCACCCGAGCCGTTACTACGGGTACTCTTGCGCCAGAGGGCGCGGGCCAGGTCTGGCGAGGACATCCCGCGCTCCTTTCTCCTAGGGCCTGTTAGAGCCTGTCGATTGCGTCGGAGATCATCTCCTCGGATCGGCGTACGCCGAACGCCGTCGCCCGCAAATGGTCGAACAGTGTGGTGTACTGCTGAACCTCGTCGACTTCCTCCAGGTAGAGGCTACCCGCTCGATTCTCCAGATAGACGCACGGAGTGTCACGAGGATCCGGAAAACGCAGGATAAAGAACGCGGACCCCATCGAGCCGTGCTCGCCGGCCTCGAAGGACAGCACCTGGATGTCGTTGCCAGGGCGTTCCGAGGTTTCCAGCAGACCCTTCAACTGGTTACGCATGATGTCTCTACCACCGACAATGCGATGCAGGACCGCCTCGTCGAGAACGATCCAGAGCTTCGGTGGATCATCCGAATGCTGGCGCTGCAGCCGTAGTTCGACGCGTCGTTCGATCTCCTCCGGGGCGGCCTCGGGATGCTCCGCTCTGATCACGGAACGTGCATAGTCAGCGGTCTGCAGCAGACCCGGTACGAGCTGTGGTTCGTATTCGGAAATGTGGCTGGCCTCCGACTCCAGGCCGACGTAGGTATCGAACCAGTCAGGCAGTACGTCGTTCCAACGCTGCCACCAGCCACGCTTACGGGCCTGCCGGGCGATCTCGCCGATCGGCTCGATGTCGACCTCGGCGACCCCGTACAGCCGCATCAACGCGGCCACGGTGGCGACCTGCCCGGTGGACTCGGCATTCTCGATCCGGCTGATCGCGGATTTACTGAGGCCGACGGCGCGGCCGGCCTCCTCCGCGGACATGCCGGAGGCGGCTCGCAGCCGGCGCAGTTCCGTCGCGATCCGGCGACGCTTGACGGTGGGACTCGTCCTCGGCGACATCTGCACATGGTGCAACAGCCCCGGCACCAAAAGCCACGCACCCGGCGTGCCAACCTGGCCGGTAGATCGGGAGTTGCGTATTGCGCCGGAAACGCGCACACTGTCCGGGACCGGCTTCGCTATCTGAAACGTCCGCGCCGCCGATCACCCGTACCCACGGGCGTTGCCGCGCAGCGTCAGCGCGGCCGCGGTACCGCCCGTGACCAGGCCGGCCGGGCCCGTCCGTACCACGGGCCCGGCCCTGGCGAGGGAGGCTCCGCGATGGCCGACTGTAGCGTCGGGCCCGTCCAGCTGGACGGTGGCCCGACATGAGCGCGATCTGTGGAGTTCTTCCGCGGGCCGGCGAAACCGTGCTGATCGGACCGTCCGCGGGACCGCACTTCGCCGACAACTACTGGTTCCGGGTCAGCGCAGTACGTGCCTCCGGCGAGCGGGGTTGGATCTACCTCGACGGCTGGGATCCGCTGTCCGACGACCACACCGAACGAAGCCTGTTCGTCCGCATCGAAGGTCTGGTCATCCGCCGCTGACGTGCCCGGGAACGACGCGCCCGAGAACGACGCGCCCGAGAACTCGGGCGCACCGCCGGGCGACCGCCACACCGGTCAGCGTTTCAGATAGGCGTCGTAGTAGACCGGCGCGCCGACGAACCCGCTGAGGAACACCCCACCCACCTTGTCCCCCACCAGCGTGTAGCTCTTCTGGTAGTCGACCGGGACCGCTGGCGCGTAGTCACGCATGATGTGTTCGTCCAGCGCCGCCCAGCCGGCCGCCGCCGTGTTCGCGTCCTGCGCCGACAGCTCCGCGATCCGCTTGTTCACGTCCTTGGCGTTCAGCCACGACCATGTCCCGTTGACGGTCAACGACCGCCCGTCATAGAGCTGCGGGATGATCGTCGAACCACTCGGCCAGTCCGCGCCCCAGGCGCTCAGGTAGATGTCGTACCCGGAAGTGCGGAGCCCGATCTGGTGGTAGTAGCTGGACTTGTCGATCGGCTTGGTCACCACCCTGAAGCCGGCCTTCTGCAACGACTGCTGCACCACCGTCGCCTGCTTCTGCTTCAGCTCCGTGTTGGCGTAGGCGTACACGAGCTTCGGGTGCCGGCCGGCCAGCAGTTGCCTGGCCTTCGCCGGGTCGCCGGACGGACCGGCCGGGTAGGCGTCGTAGTCGCGGTGGCCGATCGTCAGCGGTGACTCGATGGTGGTGGCCGGCTCCCCCGCCGTACTGCCGCCCGCCGCCTGCAGATAGCCGCGCCGGTTGAACGCGTACTCGATGGCACGGCGTTCCGCCAGATCGGTGACCCGTTCGGTGTTGATGTTGAGGTACTCCACGAACGGCGTGAAGCCCGCCAGGACCCGCGACTTCGCGGCCCGGTCACCACCGACCACCGGTACCAGCTCGGCCGGTACGTTCGCCCGCATGACGCTCGCCGCGTCGGTCCCGTTCGAGGCGAGCACCCGGTGGGCCTGTTGGGTGTCGGTGGCACCGATCTCGGTGACCAGCTTGTCGATGTAGTTGTGCCGGACCGGATCGGTACGCGGGTCCCAGTACTGGTTGCGCACCAGGTCCAGTTCACTGCCGCGCTGGTAACGGGCCACCTTGTACGGCCCGGACGAGAACGGGTGGGTGTCCAGTGCGGTCGGCCTGCGGTCCCGGGCGGCAGGCACCGGGGCGGTGGTCCCCCAGGCCGCGGCGAACGGCATGTCGCAGGCCGGCTTCGGGAAAGTGAAGGTGATCTGCCGGTCACCCTGCACGCTGACGCCCGGCGGCAGCTTCGAACCACCGTTGTACGGACCCTTGTAGTGGGTGTTGTAGTCGAGGCTGCCGGCCAGCCACTGCTGGATGTAGTGCGGACCGTGGTTGACGTCCGGGGAGAAGGACCGGGCCACGCCGTAACCGACGTCGGCGGCGGTGATCGCACTGCCGTCCTCGTACCTGAGCCCGGACTTGAGGGTGTAGCGCCAGGTCCGGCAGTCGTGGTGCACATCGGTACCGGGGCCGGTGGCGAGGTCGCCGATCAGTGTGAGCTTGCCGGAACGGCTCTCGGCGAACATCGTCAACGAGCGGTACAGCAACTGCCCCACCGACTCGGAGTCGGAGATGTAGACGTTCTGCGGATCCAGGTGCTCGAAATCCTGCTCCTGCAGCGCGTACAGGGTGCCGCCACGTCGCGCGCCGGGTACCGGTGCGGCCGGGCCCCGGGAATGCGCCGGGTCGGTGTCGATGGCACCTGTCTGCTGGTGCTGCGCGGTGTGCCCGGCGTCGTGACCGGCATTGGCGCTGCACCCGGAGGCGCCGGCGACCAGCAGCAGGACCGCACCGGCCAGCGCCGTTCGGGCAGCCGGAATTCTCATGGTACGCATGGCCCTCTCCCGGAACTGTGGGTCGCACACCCTTGTCCGGACCGTACCGAATATGCCGGTGTCGCACGATCACGAAACAGTCACAGCACCCGTACCCACCGGTCGCCTGCGGCCCGTTCGGCTCGCGTGGAAGTCAGGAGCCGCCGGCCCGTACCGCGGTGGTCGCCAGGGTGGTGTATTCCATCGTGAAGGAACCGCCCAGCGCGTCCACGGCACCGGCCACCGCGTCCAGTACCCCGGCCAGTTGGTCGGGGCGCAGCTGGGTGAGGCCGCCGGTGGTGGGCAGCAGGTCCAGCCACTGGTCGCGCGTGTACGAGCGCTGCCAGTCGAATCGCCACTGCTGCGGATCCTGGAACTGTCCGGTCCCGCGGATCGTGTCGGCGATCTTCGCGTACCCCGCCTGGTACATCTCCAGCGGTCGTCGCGCCCGCATGGTGGGCAACGGCGAGTCCGGCGCCACCCTCCGGTAGGCGGCGGCGAACGGTCCGGCCACCTCCATGGGCGGTTCGAAGACGTGTCCGAAGATCGCCAGCCGTCCGTACGGGCGCAGCACCCGGGCCGCCTTCTCGGCTCCGTCGAGCGGATCGACCCAGTGCCATGACTGGGCGGCGATCAGCGCGTCGTACGTCCGGCCGGCCGGTTCCCAGGCTTCGAACGTCGCGACCTCGACCTGCAGTCCGCGGGCCCTGGTGAACTCGGCCATCCGGGCGTCCGGCTCGACGCCGAGCACCGTACATCCGGCGGCCTGGAACTGACGGGCGGCAATGCCTGTGCCGCAGCCCACATCGAGCACGTCGCGGCCGGGGCTGCCGGCGACGATCCTCGCCACCAGGGCGTCCGGGTAGCCGGGGCGGGCCCGGTCGTAGCGTTGCGCGTCCGTCCCGAACGACTCGGCCATCTGCCGGGCCCGGTGCAGCTCCACCGGGGAGGGTCCCGGCTGCCGTGGCGGTAAGGTGGTCATGTGCCCACTCTAGTGGGCGAGCGCCCACCTTGGGGGCCACGTACTCAGTCGGCGCAGCACACCCGTCGACCTACCGAGAGGACCTGCCGAGTGCCGACCGGGGTGCATCTACGCGATGCCCGACAGCAGCTGTTCGACGCCGCCGAACGCGTACTGCTGCGCACCGGGCCGAACGGGCTGACCAGCCGGGCCGTCACCGACGAGGCAGGCTGCGCCAAAGGCGTCATGCACCGGCACTTCACCGACTTCGACGCCTTCCTCACCGACCTCGTCCTCGACCGGGCCGCGCAGCTCAGGAGACAGGCGGACGAGCTACGCGGATCCGCCGGCACCGGCACCGTAGCCGGCAACCTCACCAGCGCACTGACCGCATTGTTCGGACCAGTTCCGGTGGCGATCATCCCGCTCATCACCTTCAGGGACGAACTGCGCGCACGGTTGCGGCAGGCCAGATCCGGAGGCGGCATCGCGATCCTCGCCGAGGTCACGACAGCGGTTTCCGCCTACCTGGCCGACGAACGCGAGTTGGGCCGGATCGCCGCCGACGCCGACATCGACTCGATCACCCTCTCCCTGGTCGGAGGCGGGCATCTGCTGTTCGCCGACCGCGACCCCGGCCCACCGGACACGGCCGTCGTCGAACGGTTCGTGACCACGACGCTCACCGACGTCGTAGGCCGGCGGCCACGGTAGTGGCCGGACACGGCCGATGGCCGGGCCCACAGCGGGACCCGGCCATCGGGGTGGAGCAGGTGGTGCGGCGTACTACTTCTTGGCGTACGCGCTGGTGTACTCGGGCCAGCCGCTGCTGACGCCCAGCTTCACACCGCCGACCTTGCTACCGATCAAGGTGTATTCCTTGTCGTAGTAGAAGGGGATAACGGGTGCGTACTTCTCCATTATCTCCTTGTCCAGGTCGGCCCACTTCGGCGCGGCATCCTTCGCCGGCATCTTCTCCAGCTCGGTGATCTTGTTGTCGATCGCCGGCTCCTTGATGTAGGAGTACGTGGAGTTACCAGCCGGTGCGATCAACTTGCTGTTGAACAGCGGCGGGATGATGGTCGAACCACTCGGCCAGTCAGAACCCCAGCCGGCCCGGTACAGGTCGTAGGCGTTCTTGTCCTTGCCGATCTCGGTGTAGTAGTTCGACGAGTCGATCGACTTCAGCACGATCTGGAAGCCGGCCTTCTCCAGGCTGTTCTTCACGTTGGTCGCGTACTTCTGCCCGGTCGCCGTGTTGGCGTAGGCGTAGACCAGCTTCGGGTGCTTGCCACCCAGCAGCTGCTTGGCCTTGGCCAGGTTGTACGGGTAGGCGTCGTACTTCTTGAACCCGAGCGTGGTCGGCGACTCGATCGTGCCGGCCGACTCAGCGATGTTCGGGCCACCGATGGCCTGGATGTAGGAACGCTTGTCCAGGGCGTAGTTGAGCGCCTGGCGCTCCTTCAGGTCGGTGATCCGCTCATTGTTGATGGCGATGTACCAGGTGAACTGGGTGTAACCGGCCAGCAGTCGCGGCTTGAGGCTCGCGTCCCCGGAAACCTTCTTCACCAGTTCTGGCGCGACGTTGGCCTGCATGATGCCGTACTGGTCGTTGCCGTTGTCGGCGATCATCCGGTTGGTCTGGTCCGGGATGCTCGCACCCATGGTGACCTGGAAGTGGTCCGGGTACTGGTGGCGCGACGGGTCGGTGGCAGCAGACCAGTACTTGTTCTTGTCCAGCACGATCTTGTTGTCGCGCTCGTACGTGGAGATCATGTACGGGCCGGACGAGAACGGCTTCGCGTCAAGCTTGGTCTTGGTGTCCTTGGACTTCGGCACCGGAGCGGTCGTGCCCCACGAGCCGGCGAACGGCATGTCGCAGTGCGGCTCCTTGAAGGTGAAGGTGAGCTGCTTGTCGCTCTGCACCGTCACGCCCGGCGGGAGGTCGGCGCCACCGTCGTAGGGACCCTTGTAGGTCTTGTTGTACGCGGTGTCGTTCGCCAGCCACTGCTGGATGTAGTGCGGGCCGTCCGCCAGGTTCGGCGAGAAGGAACGCGCCACATCGTAGGCGATGTCCTTGGCCAGGATCGGCGAGCCGTCCTGGTACTTCAGGCCGTCCTTGAGGGTGTACTGCCACTTCGTGCACTTGCCCCCGGAAAGGTCCTTGCCGGGGTCGGTGGCCAGGTCGCCGACCAGGGTCGACTTACCGGTCTTCGGGTCGTCCACGAAGGTGGTGAGCTGACGCTGGAACAGCCGCGCGAACACCTGCGCGTTGTTCACGTAGATACGGACCGGGTCCAGGTGCTCGAAGTCCGCCTCCTGGATGAGGTAGATGGTGCCGCCCTTCTGCGCACCAGCTACTTCCGGGGCCGGGCCCTTCGAATCTGCTGCCGTGCCGATGCCGCCCTGCTGGCTCTTGACATCGTTGCTGCCATTGTCACCAGCGCCGGTGTTCTTACTGCATGCACCGAGCGCAGCGACGATAGCGACAGCGCCGGCGGCGGCGAGTGCCACCCGAGGTCGCATGTCTTTCCTCCTCCTCCTACCGCCGCCGTGGTGGCGAGCGGAGCCGGGAGCGTCAGACCGCCGCTCCCGCCAAGAAGTTAGCTGACGGTCCCGGGTTGTCCGTCACGGAAGGCTAACGATTGAATTCCCAGTCAGTGCACGGCGAAGGTCACCGCGCCCGTATCGCGCAGAGCGACCCGCGGTGCCGCAGTTCCGGCTGAACATACTGTTAGCAGTTGATCCACTGCCGTGAGTGGTCAAATGACCGACGCAAGAAGCATCATTCAGTGGAAAAACCTAAGTAGACGCACATGTTCTCTGCTATCCGACCTAACAGTACAGACAGGACAGCGCCCCCGGGGACGCGAGTGCGTCCGGGGGCGCTGTTGTGGCCTGTCCGATGTACGGCTGTTACCTCGTGGGGGTGGTCTGCCGGGTGCGGCGCATGGTGAGCACATACTCCACCAACGTAATCAACACCTGCTTCGTCGACTCCCGACTCCGCGCATCACACGGAACCACCGGAACACCCGACCCCACCGCCAACGCCTCCCGCACATCCTCCAACTGATGCATCTGCACACCATCAAAACAGTTCACCGCCACCACATACGGCAAACCACGATGCTCAAAAAAATCAACAGCAGCGAAACAATCCGCCAACCGCCGAGTATCCACCAGCACGATCGCACCGATCGCACCCTTCACCAACTCATCCCACATAAACCAGAAACGAGTCTGCCCCGGCGTACCGAACAGATACAAGATCAGATCCTGATCAATCGTGATCCGACCAAAATCCATCGCCACCGTCGTCGTCGTCTTACCCGGCACACCAGCCGTATCATCCACAGGCACGCTCGCCGACGTCATGATCGCCTCAGTCGTCAACGGTGTGATCTCCGAAACCGACCCGACCAACGTGGTCTTACCGACGCCGAACCCACCCGCAATGACGATCTTGGACGAAGTCACCCGCCCACCCGCCCGGCGGTAGCCCTCGTCAGAGCCTCCGAAGCCCACTCAGCACCCTCTCCAGCAGTTCGGTACCCACAGCGTCATCCCCGACTGTCGTCGGTTCGTAGAGGGCGATAAGTCCGTCCGCGGCCATGTCCGCGACCAGTACCCGCGCCACGCCCAAGGGCATCTGCATACGTGCGGCGATCTCGGCAAGTGACTGGACGCGCAGAGAGCACAGCCCAGCGATCAGCTGTTGCTCCCGCCCGCCGACCACGCTGGCATCGCGACCCCGGGCGGTCGTCTCCACCAGCGCTTCGATCGCGATGTCCACCCGGGGCCGGGTCCGGCCCCGGGTCACGGCGTAGGGGCGAACGAGCGCATTGCTCGGTTCGTCAGAATCGTTCATCATGCCCTACACCTCGATCCACGGTTGGCTGTCAACCCAACCGTGAGGTCCCGTCGCGCGGTGCTGGGGTGAGAACGTCGCCGACCCGGTCGACAAGCAACGCCATCTCATAACCCACCTGCCCCACATCACAACTACGGGCAGCCAACACCGCAAACGACGAACCGTCACTGATCGACATGAGGAAAAGGAAACCATTGTCCATCTCGACCACGGTCTGCAACACCGCACCACCCTCAAAACAGCGCGATGCACCCTGAGTAAGACTCACCAACCCCGACGCGATCGCCGCAAGCTGATCAGCCCGATCCCTGGGCAGGTCCCGAGACGAAGCAAGTAACAGGCCGTCAGCCGAGACCGCGACCGCATGCGCCACTCCGGGAACCCGGTCCGCAAAGTTGGACAGTAGCCAACCGAGGTCCTGCGTACCTATCTGCTGGGTCGTCATGCCTCCTGCTCCTCGCCAGCACCGCTGTCGGTGCTTCTGTGTCCCGACGCGGACGTGGACCGCGGCGTGCCGCTGGTCCGTCCACGCTGGACGCCTCGGTGGTACGCGGTCAACAGACCACGCACCGCTTCGGGGGAACGTTCACGCACCTGCACCGGCTCACCCACATCCTCGACTCCACCCGGAACGAGCTGAGCCATCGGCCGCCGCTTCGGCAGCCCGGACCCGGTAGTCTCCGCCGGACCGGTGGGCGGTACGGCCGCCGAGGCGGCCTGCCAACCTTTGTCCGCCGCGGACTGCCAGGGATCAATGTCCGGACGTCCCTCGGACGGGACCTCCGCTGCCCGCGCTGCGGGACGCTCGGGCCGGCCGGACGACTGCTCCGGCGGCTCAGTGAACTGTCGGGACGGCCGGTCGTCCGGGCGTCCGCTGCCGCCGGGCCGGTCCGTACCGGAGTGTTCCGTGCCAGGCCACTGCGGACCGGGCCGGTCGGCACCCGAGAGCTCGCCGGTCTGCCGGGACACCTCGTCCGAGGACCGCGGCGACGGCGTGCGGCGGTTCAACCCGGAGACCGTGGGCCGGTGCTCGGCGATCGACGTCGGTGCGCCTGCCTGTGCCGTCGACGACGCGGTCATCGACGGTCCGGTGCGAGGTCGGGACGGGCTGGTGCGGAACCAGGCCGACTCGACCTCGCGGAAGATAGGCAGCTCCATCGTGTCGTCGACGTTTCTCGGGATGATCTCGTTCCGTCCGGAACTGGAGCCCGTCGTCGACTCCGATCGTGCCGAGTCTAGTCGTCCGGAGTCGGTGACGTCCTCCTCCTGACGGCCAGTGCCGCCCTGCCGGGAACCCTCCCCGGTGACCGAATGGGTACGCGATGACCAGCCACCCGACGAGCCGATGTTCGGCGTCTCGACGGTCATGTCTCCGACCTCGGCACCGGTACGGGCAGCCGGCCAGCCCGACGTACCGGTCCGGTCCTCGGTGCCGGAACGCGGCCCGGCGTCGGCCGGGTATCCGGCCGCGGCACCGGACTCGGTGCTGCGGCGCGGCGACGTGGTCGACCCGTGCCCGGTGTCCGGCGCACCCGGCGCGGACAGGCCGCCGGGCGGCATCTCCCACTGGGTGGTGACCGCCTCGCCCGGATCCACCGGTACGGACCGGCGGGGCAGCAGGTTGTCGGCGACGGTCGGCCGGTCCGTGCGTTCCGGTGCACCCTGCGGTGGGTCGCCGACCGCACCCCACGACCCGGTGCCGGACTGCGGCTCCGGCTCGACCGGGGCGGACCGCTGCGGCGGGTCGAAGAGGCTGCGGCGTACCGGGGATTCCTGCGGCTCGGCGTCGCGCGGTGCGGGCGGCGCCGGGGCAGGACGCCGGGGCAGCGAGCCGGAGCCATTGTCCTGACCGTGACCGCTGGCCGCATCGGCCAGACTGTCACGACCGGCCGGCTGGTATGGCATGCCGGGCATCGGGTCGGGCGTGTACGGGTTGTCCGCGACGGGTTCCAGGGCGAGCGGTGCCTGCTGGGTGGGCAGTCCGACGGGCTGCCGGCCGGTGCGGTCGACCGAGACCAGGATGGAGCCGGGCAGGATCACGTCGGCGACGGTGCCCCGGTCGTGCGCGGCGCGCAGTTCGATCCGGATACCCAACCGCGACGCCAACCGCCCCACCACCACCAAACCCATCATCCGCGACACCGCCACATCCACCAACGGCGGCGCCGCCAACCGCTCATTCACCTCATCCAACACATCCGACGACATCCCAATCCCACGATCCTCAATCTGCACAATCGCCCGATCACCCACCCGACGCGCATCCACCACCACCGCAGAATCCGGCGCCGAAAACGACGTCGCATTATCCAACAACTCCGCCACCAAATGCACCACATCATTCACCGCCGTCGCCTCCACCTCCACATCCCGATCCACCACACCAAACTCAATCCGCGTGTACTGCTCCACCTCAGACTGCGCCGCCCGCAACACATCACCCAACGCCGCAGCCTCACGCCGCGCCCGCGTCGAATCCGCCCCCGCCAACACCAACAAGTTCTCATCATTACGACGCATCCGCGTCGCCAAATGATCCAACTGGAACAACTGCGCCAACCGGTCCGGATCCTCCTCCCCCTGCTCCAACCGATCCAAATGACCAATCAACCTATCCACCAACAACTGCGACCGCCGCGCCAAGTTCACAAACATCGTCGACACCGACGCCCGCAACACCGCCTGCTCCGCAGCAACCCGCACAGCCTCACGATGCACCACATTGAACGCCTCAGAAACCTGACCGATCTCATCCCGACCACGCACCTGTACGGGGTCGCGGACCTCGCCGGCGATCTCCTCGGGGCTCATCCCACCGATGGCGTCGGACTCCCGCAGCTGGGTCACCGCCTGCGGCAGGCCCTCGTACGCCACCCGCAGTGCGCCCTCCCGCAGCCGGCGCAGCGAACGGGCCATGGCCCGCGCCACCAGCAGCGCCAGCACGATCGCGATGAGCAGTACCAGCAGACCGGCGGCGGACTCGATGATCACCTTGCGTACCACCGAGGCGACCTCGGCCTGGGCGTGCGCAGCGGCGGTCGCGTCGAGCTTCTGCTCCACGCCGCGGATCGCGTTGATCCGCTCCTCCATCGCCCGGTTCCAGGCGGGGGCGGAGATGGACAGCGAGTTACCCAGCCCGTCGGTACGGGCGTCGGTCTCCAGCGCGGTCGAATCCTGTACGTGCGGACCGTTGACGTCCTGCTCCAGCAGCCGCTGCTGGCTGTCGGTGGCCGTCCGGTTGAAGGCGTCGTACGCGCTCTGCTGCCCGGTCAGGGTGCCGAGGAAGGTCTCGAAACTGGTGCTGTCGAAACCCTGACCGTCGCTGATCACCCGCAGCAGAGCCAACTGCTCCTGCGAGGCGAACTCCTTGGCCTGGGACAGCGCGGCGTTGGCGGACAGTTCGTCGGACAGCGCCCGGTTCTGGGTGTACTTGACCACCGACTGCCGCATGTCGAGCAGTTCGGAGATCAGAACCTGGTACCGGAACGTGACCGAAGCTACGGTCGCGTCGGCCTCGTCCGGCGACAGCACCTCCAGCCGTACGTCCTTGGTCAGTGAGTCGAGCTGGTTGTTGATGACCGACAGCTGTCCGGTCATGTCTCCGGGCGGGTTCTTCAGCTCGGAGCGCTGTGCTCGGTAGACGCGGACCGCCTGGTCGGTGTGGGCGTTCTGCTTCTTGAAGTTGTTCGTCAGGTCGGTGCGGGGCGAGTTGGTGCCCGCCATCAGCACCTCGGCGGCGGACAGTCGTTCGTTCTGCAGGGCCTGGATCAGGCTGCCGGCCTTGTTGCTGAGCCGAACCGTGGAGTCCACCTGACGGGCGTCCACCAGTGTCTGTCCGGCAGTGGCGAGCTCGACGCCGGCCAGGGCCACCACCGCAAGGATCGGCACCAGGAGGATCAGTCCGAGCTTCGACTGGATGCGGACGTCACTCAGCCGCGGAACGAGGCTCCGCCGGCGCGGGCGCCCTGCCTGGGTCGCCGCGGTCCGCTCACTCACTACTTGCCGCCTTCCGAGACTGCGTGCCAGTTTTCCTGCCTGGCTCCCACACCGAACCCCCGAGATTCCACCACGCCAGTTGAGAAAGAGAAACCCCGGGCAGCGTCAGTCAAGTGGTATAACGCACAACGGCTGACCCGATCAACCCCAGCAGGACCTGAGCGTGGCAGTCTGACTACCTGACGTGTTGGAACTGCCAATCGGATATCGCATTCCGAAACGATCACGGTGGCCATCTCTCGGATTGATCAGGATTGATCCGTCACTGACGCCGTACCGGTCCCTTGACGGGATCAACTCAAAGCTACGAAGATATCGCCGCACTCGGTTGTCGCCGAGAGCAGGCACGACGACCACGGGTCATCGGTCAGGTGGCGCATTCTGGCCCAGACCCGGCGTCGGAAAGACGCGGTCGGATCGACGATCCGACCCGACAGGCAACGATGGTAAGGGAACAATGTCACAGCTGCACCGGACCCCCGGCCGATGAGCGCACTGCTGGACGTCTCGGCCGCGACCGTGCGGTACGGCGGCGTGGCAGCCATCGACGATCTGACCTTCAGCCACCACGAGGGTGGCGTGGTCGGACTGATCGGCCCCAACGGGGCCGGCAAGACCACCCTGCTCAACGTGCTGTCCGGGGCGGTCCGGTTGACCACCGGCCAGATCCGGCTCGGTGGCCGGGAACTGACCCGCCTGAAACCGGACCGGATAGCCCGCCTCGGTATCAGCCGGACCTTCCAGAACCTCCAGGTGTTCAGCTCGCTGTCGGTACTGGACAACGTGCTGCTGCCGCGCCTCGCGCGCGGGTGGGGGATGGCGTTGGCCGACATGGTCCATCTGCCGCACGCGCGACGGCGGATCGCCACGGAACACCGGTACGCCCTCGACCTGCTGCACCGCGTCGGTATCGGCGGGCACGCCGACCGGCCCGCCGGCAGCCTTCCGTACGGGCTGCAGCGCCGGGTCGAGATCGCCCGCGCCCTCGCCGGGGACCCCGGGCTGGTGCTGCTGGACGAGCCACTGGCCGGGCTGTCCCGTTCGGAGAGCACCGACCTCGCCGAACTGTTCACCGCAGTGGCCGACGAGGGTGTCACGGTGCTGCTGGTCGAACACGACGTGGCCAGCGTGCTGGCCGTCTCCCAGCGGGTACTGGTACTCGACCACGGCCGGCTGCTCGCCGACGGCACACCCGCCGAGGTCTCCGCCGACCCCGAGGTACGGGCCGCCTACCTCGGTGAGGAATGGGAGTCATGAGTACCGAGAACGTTCCGGCCACCACCCGGCACACAACGCCGAGCGATCTCGGCGCGGACCCGCTGCTGCGGGTCACCGAACTGGCCGCCGGCTACGACCGGATCGAGGCCCTGCACGGGGTGAGCCTGCAGATCGGCAGCGGCGAGGCGGTCACCCTGATCGGCGCCAACGGCGCCGGCAAGACCACGCTGCTGCGCACCCTCGCCGGGCTGATGCGGGCCTGGCGCGGGCGCATCGAGTTCGCCGGTGAGGACATCACCCGGTGGTCCGCGGAACGGCGCAACCGGGCGGGGCTGGCCCTGGTGCCGGAGGGCCGGCGGATCTTCGCCGGGCTGACCGTCGAGGAGAACCTGAGGCTCGGCGGCTACTCCCGGAGCCGGTCAAGGGTCGCGACCACCGAAGGGCTGGCCGCGGTGTACGAGCTGTTCCCGCGCCTGCTGGACCGACGGCGACAGGCCGGCGGCACACTGTCCGGCGGGGAGCAGCAGATGCTCGCCATCGGCCGGGCGATGATGAGCCGACCCCGACTGCTGCTGCTCGACGAGCCGTCGCTGGGCCTCGCCCCGCTGGCCGTACGGGAGGTCGCCGACGCCCTGGTCGAACTGGCCGGGCGGGACACCACGCTTGCCCTGGTGGAACAGAACGCGACAGTCGCCTTCCACGTCGCCCAGCGCGGCTACCTGCTGGACCGCGGTGAGCTGGTCACCGACGGCAGTGTCGAGGCACTGCGCGAGGACCCCCGGGTCCACGAGGCGTACCTCGGGCAGCCCGTGCAGCGGCCGTGACCGACCACCGCCCGCAGCCGACCACCGGACCACGGTAGGGAACGATGTCCCAACTGCTCGACTTCACCGTCACCGGTCTCGGTACCGGCACCACGTACGCGCTGGTCGGCCTCGGTGTCGCGATGGTGTACCAGGTGACCGGCGTGATCAACTTCGCGCAGGGCGACTTCGTGATGATCGGTGGTCTGTCCTTCGCGGTGCTGTCCGAGGCCGGGATGCCGGCCCCGGTGGCCGCGCTGATCGCGTTGCTGGCCACCACGGCGGTCGGTGCGCTGATCAACCTGCTGGTGATCCGGCCGGCCCGGCGGGCCACCAGGGAACGGCTGGTCATCCTGACCATCGGCGCATCGATCACCCTGGAGGGCGTCGCGCTGCTCGCCTTCGGCGCCGACTCGCACTTCGCCGACCCGTTCACCGGCGGCGGACCGGTCGTGCTGCTGGGCGTACACGTCGCCCGGCAGTACCTGTGGTGCGCACTGGCCACCCTGCTCGCCTGCGGGCTGATGTGGCTGTTCCTGACCCGCACACTGCCCGGTACGGCGATGCGGGCCACCGCGATGGACACCGACGCCGCCCGGCTGATGGGTGTCTCACCGGCCAGGATGAGCCTGCTGGCCTTCACGCTCGCCGCCGCGGTCGGCGCGCTGGGCGGCATCATCCTCGCACCACTGCAACCGCCGGACGCGGGTATCGGGATCCCGTTCGGGCTCAAGGGTTTCACCGCGGCGGTGATCGGCGGGCTGGACTCCCCGGTCGGCGCGGTGCTCGGCGGTCTGGTGGTCGGCCTGGTCGAGGCGTACACCACCGGCTACCTGAGCAGCGACTACAAGGAGACGTTGACCTTCGGTCTGCTGCTTGTCGTGCTGCTGGTGCGGCCCACCGGGCTGCTGCGCCGCGCCTCGGTGGCCCGGGTATGAGCGCCACGGTGTCCGCCGGCACGGGGTCGGTCGGCGAGCCTGCCGGTGGCGGGCCGCGCCGTACCCGGCCGGCCACCAGGGGACTGGCCGCGGTGCTGCACAGCCGGTGGCCCGGCTACGCCGTACTGCTGGCGTTGCTGCTGCTGGTACCGGCCGTGTTCACCCGGGTGCCGTTCTTCACCATGTCGGTCGCCGTACTGATGGGACTGCAGGCCATCGCCGCACTGGGACTGGTGCCGCTGACCGGACACGGCGGTCAGATCTCGCTGGGCCAGGCCGCGTTCTTCGGTATCGGCGGGTACGTCTCGGCCATCTTCACCGCGCGCTGGCACGTCGACGCGCTGCTGGCGATGCTGCTCGGCATGGTGCTGGCCGCCGGGGTGGCGTACCTGGTGGGGGTGTTCATCTTCCGCGCCCAGGGCCACTACCTGGCGCTGGCGACGTTGTCCTTCGGTCTGGTGGTCAGCTACCTGGCCGGCCAGTTGCCGGTGACCGGAGGCGCCAACGGGCTGTCCGGGATCCCACCGCTGGCCCCGTTCGGCATGGTGATCGGCGGTGACCTGCCGATGTACTACCTGGTCGCGCTGGTGCTGCTGATCGCGGTGATCGTGGTGGACGGCATACTGCGCTCCCCGATCGGCAAGGCCCTCACCGCACTGGGTGACAGCCCGGTCGCCACCGCGGCCGCCGGTATCTCGATTGCCGGTCTGCGTCGCAACGCCTTCGCGTTGTCCGCCGCGCTGGCCGCACTCTCCGGCAGCCTGTACGCACACTGGACCTCCTACCTGGACGCGGGTCAGGCCGGGGTCCTCAACTCCGTCCAGTTGCTGATCATCGCGACCATCGGCGGGCTGCGTACGGTGTGGGGCGCGCCGCTGGGCGCTTTTGTGATCATCACCTTCTCCGAGGCGTCGAAGAGTCTCGTACCGCGGGTACTGCCGAACGCCACCGGCAACTACGAGATCGTCGTCTACGGCCTCGCGCTGATCGTCATCCTGCTGTTCCTACCCAACGGGGTTGGTGGCGGTCTGATAGGACTGGCCGGGCGGGTGGCCCGGGCCGTACGCGGACGGGGGTCGACCGCGATCGATTGACGGGAGCGGCGGACCACCCGGCAGCACGCCGTTCCTGCGCCCAGTGCATCCCTTGAGATCGACACTCCGAGGAGGAAGACGTTGATCCATGTACGGCGTACCGCCGCCGCGCTCACCTGCGCGGCACTCGTATCCGGTGCCATCGGGCTGACCGGCTGCGCGGCGGACGAATCCACCGCGTCGAGCGGCGGCGACATCAAGATCGGTGCCAGCCTCGAGCTGTCCGGTCCGACCGCGAGCATCGGCACCACCTACCGCAAGGCCCTGGAGCTTGAGGTCGCGGACCTCAACAAGAAGGGCGTGAACGGCCACCACCTCAAGCTGATCATCAAGGACAACCAGACCAAGCCCGAGCAGAACATCGCCAACATCAACGGCTTCATCAACAACGACCACGTCGCGGCCGTGATCAGTGGTGGTTGTTCGGCCTGCACGGTGCCGGCGACCAAGGTGATCGAACAGAAGAAGGTTCCGATGATCTCGCTCGCTTCGGCCAGCGCGATCACCCAGCCGGTGGCGCAGCGGCAGTACACGTTCAAGATCTCGCCGAACCCCAACCAGGACGCCACGGTACTGCTCAACGCGTTGAAGAAGCAGGGGATCAAGAAGATCGGCCTGCTCAACGTCAGCAACCTGTACGGCCAGGACGGTCGCGCCTCGGTGTCCGCGCAGGCGAAGAAGGTCGGCATCGAGGTCGTCAGCAAGCAGCAGTTCGCACAGGACGACAGCAACATGTCCGTACAGGTCAAGAAGATCACCGAGGCGCAGCCGGACGCCATCGTGGTGTGGTCGGTGATGCCCGCGGCCGGCGTCGTGGCCCACAACATCAAGGACTCCGGGTTCAAGGGCGGCGTGTACATGGACGCCGGCGCCGGGGCGGAACTGTTCGTCAAGGGCGCCACCTCCGCTGCGGAGGGCACCCACATGGTGTTCCCGCAGGTGCTGGCGATCAACGACGTCACCTCCACCACCCCGCAGGTGACCAGCCAGAAGCAGTGGTTCAAGGAGTACTCCTCGAAGTACGGCACCTACTCCGGCTTCGCCTCGTTCGCTGCGGACTCGCTGCGGATGCTCGCGCAGGCGATCGAGAAGACCGGTGGTACCGATCACAAGGCGCTGCGCGACGCGCTCGAGTCGATGGGCATCGACGGGCTGTCCGGGCGGATCCAGAACAGTGCGCAGGAGCACTCCGGCCTGCAGCCCGAGGCGCTGGCCGTACTGGTGGTCAAGAACGGCGAATGGCACCTGTCGAACTGACCTGACCGACGTACGACGTCGCGGCTCCCCGCGAGACCCGGGGCCGCGACGTGCCCGTGGCCGCCGGTTGTGGGTACCCTGCAACCGGCGAAACGGGCGGGCGGACGGGATGGTGGCGCCATGCGGGACCGGGACGACGTCGCCCGGGTGGTACTGCTCGCCGGCCCGTCAGGGTCCGGCAAGTCCTACGTCGCCCGGCACACCGGGCTTCCGGTACTGCCGCTCGACGACTTCTACCTCAACGGCGACCACCCGAAACTGCCACGGGTCGGTGACAGTACCGATGTGGTGTCCGCACAGTCGGGTGGCCGTGCGGCCCGGTGGTCCGGCCCCGGCCCGGCGCCGGTCGACTGGGAGTCCCCGGCCAGTTGGGACGCCACCGCAGCGGTCGCCGCGATCGAGCTGCTGGCCCGTACCGGCACCGTCGAGGTACCGCACTACGACATCAGCGTCGACCGGTGCACCGGCTACGAGAGCCTGGCCCTGGGGCCCTCGCCGGTGTTCGTGGCGGAGGGCATCTTCGCCGCGGAGATCGTCGCGGCCTGCCGGGACCGCGGGGTGCTGGCGGAGGCGTACGCGTTGCGCCGGCCGCGGTTGATCACGTTCGGCCGTCGGCTGGTCCGCGATCTCGCCGAGCATCGCAAGCCGCCGGCGACGCTGCTGCGTCGTGGGGTCCGGTTGTACGGCGCCGAGGCACGGATCCTGGGCCGCCAGGTGGCACTGGGTTGCCGGCCGGCGAGCGCCGGCACCATCCGGCGGGAGATCGCCCTACGGGTCGCCGCGGCCGATGCCGACCGCGCGTCCTTCTCCTATCCGGATACGCGCGCCGGGTGATGCGGCGGTCACCCTTTGCGGAGCATGCGCACCTTGCGATTATGGTCGACTCCGTCCCGTTGTCGACACGGTGTACAGACATGCCTTTCGGTTGCGTATCAATATTCTTGGTCCGGACTGGCGTGGGTTGACGGCCCCTCGGTAGATCACGAGGATATCGCTGCGCTTCAATGAACCCATCGCCGTTGCGGCGTACGACCGGACAGTGACAGTGACCACATCACCGACGTGTCCGGCACATCAATCCATCATTGAGCAGGGGGACGTACACGTGTCCACGCGACACCTGGCGGCGGTCGGGCTCGCTGCGGTTCTGACACTCACCACGGCAGCCGCATGCGCCAAGCAGGAGAGTTCAGCCACTTCGGGCTCGGAAATTCCGATCGGCGTCGATATCGAGAAGTCCGGCCCGGCGGCGGTACAGGGCCAGGCCTACGAGCGGGCGTTGAAGCTGGTTGCCAGGCAGATCAACGACAAGCAGGGCGTGAAGGTCGGCGATCAGAAGAAGAAGATCAAGCTGATCATCCGGGACAACAAGAGCAACCCGAACGAGTCGTTGTCGGTGGCGAAGTCGTTGATCGACAACGACCACGTCGCCGCGATCATCGGCGGCGGCGCCTCCCCCACCACCATGTCGATCGTGAAGACCGTGGAGGACAAGAAGGTCCCCCTGGTCTCGATGGGCTCGTCCGGCGCGATCGTCAACCCGATCGCGGAACGCAAGTACATCTTCAAGACGCCGGGCAACACCGACGTCATCGCCGACGTGATGCTCAAGCAGTTCCAGCGCAAGAACATCAAGAAGATCGCGCTGCTGAGCGTGGACAACGCGTACGGCGACGCCGGGCTGGGTGTCTTCCAGGGCCTGGACAAGCAGGGCAAGATCAAGCTGGTCGGCAACGAGAAGTTCACCGACACCGACAAGGACTACACGGTCCAGGTGACCAAGCTGCTGGCCAAGGGCCCCGACGCGGTGGTCGTCTGGGCGATCCCGCCGGGCGCCGGCATTGCCGCGAAGAACCTGCGGCAGGCCAACTTCCCGTCGAGCAAGGTCTACTACGACACCGGCGCCGGCGCCGAGCTGTTCGTGAAGGGTGCGGGTACCGCGTCCGAGGGCATGTACATGGTGCACTCCCGGGTGCTCGCCGGTGACCAGATCACCGCGACGACCCCGGCGGCGCAGGCGGAGAAGAGCTTCTTCACCGACTACAGCCGGGAGTACGGCAAGTTCTCCGGCTTCGCGCCGATGGCCGCCGACGCGTTGACCGCGATCACGAACGCGATCACCAAGGCGGGCAAGGACGACCGGGAGAGCATCCGTAACGCGCTGGAGACCCTGACCTTCGACGGGGCGTTCGGTACGTACCAGTTCAGCGCCACCAACCATGGTGGGGTCAACGAGTCGTCGCTCACCCTGCTCGTGGTCAAGAACGGTACCTGGACCCTCACCTCCTGAACATGAGCGAGTTCCTGCAGTTCCTGGTCACCGGGTTCACCACCGGTGCCACGTATGCGCTGGTCGGCCTGGGCATCGCACTGATCGCCCAGGTCACCGGCGTGATCAGCTTCGCGCAAGGTGAGTTCGTCATGCTCGGCGGACTCACCTTCGCGCTGCTGGAGGAGAAGGGTGTACCGGCACTGCCCGCCGCCGCGGTCGCGGTCGCGATCGCGGTGGTGATCGGCATCGTGCTGGAACGTGTCGTGCTACCGCGCGCCACGGCGGGCCGTACCGACCAGACGATCATGCTCACCATCGGCGCCTCCATCGTCATCGAGGGCCTGGCGCTGGTGTTCGTGGGCACCGAACCGCACTTCGCACGCCCGTTCAGCGCCGGTGACGCGCTACGCATCGGCGGCGTCAACATCACCCCGCAGTACCTGTGGGTCGTCGGCGTCGCAGCGGTCATCCTGACCGCCCTGTGGCTGATACTCACCCGCACCCGGACCGGCTGGGCGATGCGGGCCACCGCGATGGACGCGGAGGCGGCCCGACTGTCCGGCATCTCACCGAGCCGGATGTCGCTGATCGTCTTCGTGGTCGCCGCGGCGCTCGGCGCGGTCGGCGGTATCGTGCTGGCCCCGCTCCAGTCACCGGATGCGAGCATCGGCATCCCGTTGGGATTGAAGGGGTTCGCCGCGGCCGTGATCGGCGGGCTGGGCCGGCCCGCCGGCGCCGTGGTCGGCGGCCTGGCACTCGGCATGGCGGAACGGGTCGCCGCCGGCTACCTGCCAGACGGCTACTCGGGCTATTCCAACGCCGTCGCGTTCGCACTGCTGCTGGTGGTGCTGCTGGTCCGACCGACCGGACTGCTCAGCGCGCTACGAGCGGAGCGGGTGTGAGATGACAGGGAAGACCACCGCGCCCGACCTTCCGGGCAGCACGGCACTGCCGGGCAACCGGTCGCCCCGACGCCCGCTGCTGCACCGGCTCGCCGTCCACCTCGGGCCGTACCTGCTCTTCGTCGCGGCACTGCTGCTGGTGCCCTTCGTGTTCACCAGGCTGAGCCCGTACACGATGGCCGACGGCGTGCAGATGATGCTGCTGGCCATCGCCGCCCTCGGGCTGGTGCCGTTGACCGGGTACGCCGGCCAGGTCTCGCTCGGCCAGGCCGCCTTCTACGGCATCGGCGCCTACACCACCGGGATCCTGTCCGTCCGGTTCGGTCAGGGCATCTGGCTGTCGGTCGTGATAGGCGCGGTGCTCGCCGGGCTGGTCGCGTACCTGCTCGGACTGGCCCTGTTCCGGGCCGCCGGCCACTACCTGACCCTCGCCACGATCGCCATCGGGCTCACCCTGGGTGTGGTCGCCCAGCAGCTCGGGATCACCGGCGGCGGGCAGGGACTGCCCGGCGTCGACTCGATCTCGCTGTTCGGCATCGACGTCAGCGGCGACGTGAACTTCTTCTACCTGGCCGCCGCGCTGCTGCTGATCGGCACCGCGGTGGTACGGCTGGTGTGCCGGTCCAGCTTCGCCCGTACGCTGCTGGCGATCTCCGATTCGGCGATCGCCGCACAGTCCTGTGGTGTCGATCCGGCCCCGATGAAACGCTCGATGTTCGTCCTGGCCGCGGTCACCAGCTCGATCGCGGGTTCGCTGTACGCGACCTGGTCGGGGTACGTGGATGTGAGCACGCTCGACCTCACCGTGTCGCTGCAACTGCTGATCATCGTCACGGTCGGCGGACGGCGCAGCGTGTTCGGTGCGACGGTCGGTGCGTTCGTGGTGGTCTCGCTGGTCCGGTTCGCCAAGGAATGGCTACCCGACGTGTCCAGTCACGCCGGCGGCCAGGTGGAGATCATCGCGTACGGGCTGGCCCTGATCCTGGTCCTGCGCCTGCTGCCGCGCGGCATCGTCGGCGGGGTCGGCGACCTGGCCCGCCGGCTCACACCAGCCAGCTGGCGTCAGGCCGACCCGGTCAGCGTAGGGTCCAGGTCACCGGCAGATGCTTGATGCCGTGCTGGAAGTTGGACCGTAGCCGCTCCGGCTCGCCGGCCGGCCGGACCGCGGCGAACCGGTCCAGCAGCGCGTCGAACATCGCGGTCAGCTGCGTACGGCCGAGGATCGCGCCCAGGCAGTAGTGCGGTCCGTGCCCGAACGCCAGGTGCTCACCGGCGGCGCGGGTCACGTCGAAGGTGTCCGGGTCGGCGAACACCCGCGGATCCCGGTTGGCGCTGGCGAAGTAGACGACCACCTTGTCCCCGGCGGCGATCGGCACCCCACCCAGTTCGGTGTCCCCGGTGGCGGTACGCCGGAAGTGGGTCACCGGCGTCCACCAGCGCAGCATCTCGTCGGCGGCGCCGGGCAGCAGGCTGCGGTCGGCGGCCAGCCGGTCCCACTGTTGCGGGTGGTGCAGCAGCGCGTACATGCCGCCCGGGATGCCGTTGCGCAGCGTCTCGTTGCCGGCCACCGCGAACAGCCAGAACATGTTCTCGAACTCGTCGGTGGACAACCCGTCGTCGTCGCCGGACCGGGCCAGCATCAGCGACATGATGTCGTCACCGGGGTTGCGGCGCTTCTCGGCGGCCAGCTCGTGCGCGTAGGCGTACAGGTCGGGGATGCCGGCCCGGGTCCTCGGGTCGGGCATCGTGCCATCGGCTGCCGGCACCGGCCGTACCGCCAGCGCGGCGCGCGCCATCGGGGTGGCACCGGCCTCGTCGACCGTGGAGATCGACGCGTACTCCGGGTCCTGGAAACCGATCACCCGGCTGGCCCAGTCGAACAGCAGGTGACGATCGCACTCCGGAACGCCCAGCAGGTCGGCGAGGGTCCAGACCGGCAGGTCGGCGGCGGCCCTGGCGAAGTCGGCGGTGCCGTCCTGCGCGCCGTCGACCAGGTCGTCGACGATGCGCCGGGCCCGGGCGACGATCCGCTCCTGCAACCGGGCCACCGCGCGGGGGGTGAAGGAGCGGTTGACGATCCCGCGCAGCCGGGAATGCCGCGGCGGGTCCATGTTCAGCATCGACTTGCGTACGTAGGCCAGGTCGGCGGGGGTGGCGGGATCCCGGATCTGGGTGGCGCCCAGCTCGGAGGAGAACAGCGCCGGCCGGCGCAGCACCGACCGCACCTCGGCGTGCCGCCACACCGCCCAGAATCCGGGGCCCAGCGGCGTACCGCCGGCCACCTGCTCGGGCACCCAGCTGACCGCGGCCGCCTCACGCAGCCGGGCCAGCGCGGCATGCGGCACCCCGTTCAGGTAGGTATCCGGGTCGTAGACGGTCGCCTCGTCGGAACCCACCGGTACCGCCACCTTTCCACGCGCTGTCGCCACCGGAGCCCGGTCGCGCCCGCTCAGCTGCCCCGGACCACCGGGTCACCGGTCAGTGTGCCGTTGCACCGGCGGGGCAGGCCCAGCGGGTTGGCGTCGCGTAGCGCTGCGGGCAGCAACGCGTCGGGTACGTCCTGGTACGCCACCGGCCGCAGGAACCGCCGGAGGGCGGTGACCCCGACCGAGGTGAACGACGAGGCGGTGGTCGCCGGCCACGGGCCGCCGTGGTGCTGCGCCCAGGACACCGCGACACCGGTCGGCCAGCCGTTCCAGATGACCCGGCCGGAGCGCTGGGCGAAGACCTCCAGCAGCGCGGCCGGCAGCTCCGGCTCGCTCTCCTCACCGTGCACGGTGCCGGTGAGGCTGCCGGGCAGCAGCTCCACGGCGCGCAGCAACTCGTCCGGGTCGGCGTACTCGACCAGCAGTGCGACCGGGCCGAAGCATTCGGTCAGCAGCGCGTCGGCGTGCTCGACCAGGGTCGGTACGTCCACCGCCAGCAGCGCCGGGTTCGCCGCGTGTCCGGCACCGTCCGCAGTGGACGGACCGACCAGCTCGCGTACGCCGGGCACCGCGGCGAGCGCGCGTACTCCCGCGTCGTACCCGGCCCGGATCCGGGCGTTGAGCAGCGGCGCGACCGTGGCACCGGTGACCGCACCCTGCAGTACCGTGCCCAACGAGTGACCGGTCGGCAGGAACAGCAGACCCGGCTTGGTGCAGAACTGACCACTGCCCATCGTGTACGAGCCGACGAACCCCCTGGCCACCTCGGCACCCCGGGTGAGCACCGCCGCCGGGGTGACCACCGCCGGGTTCAGCGAGCCCAGCTCGCCGTAGAACGGGATCGGGTCGGGCCGGGCCGCCGCCAGGTCGTACAACGCCCGGCCACCGGCCAATGAGCCGGTGAAGCCGACCGCCCGGATCGCCGGGTGCCCGACCAGGTCGCGGCCGGCCTGTTCGCCGTGCACGATGCCGAAGGTGCCGGCCGGGGCACCGGCGCCGGCCAGTGCGTCGCGGACGAGTTCCGCGGTCCGCGCGGAGGTGCCGGGATGGCTCGGATGCGCTTTGAGTACCACCGGGCAGCCCGTTGCCAGCGCCGCCGCGGTGTCCCCGCCGGCCACGGAGAACGCGAACGGGAAGTTGCTCGCCGCGAAGACCGCGACCGGCCCGAGCGGTACGAGCATCCGGCGCAGGTCCGGCCGCGGCGGTGTCGCGTCCGGGTCGGGCAGGTCGACGATCGCCTCGCAGAACGAACCCTCGATCACCGCGTCGGCGAACATCTCCAGCTGGGCGCAGGTGCGGGCCAGCTCACCGGTGAGTCGCGGGGCACCCAGTGCGGTCTCGGCGTCGGCCAGTGCCACCAGCTCGTCCCCGGCGGTACGCAGCGTGCCGGCCACCGCGCGCAGCAGCTCGGCCCGGGTGGTGAGGCTCAACTCGGCGAGCGGCTCCGCTGCCCGCTGCGCCGCGACCGCGGCGGCGTCGACGTCCGCGCTGGTGCTCGCCGGGACCGGCGGGCCGGTCACCTCTCCGGTCCGTGGGTCCACTCCGTGCAGGTCTTCCGACTGTGCCATGACTGCTTTGTACCGCACCGCCCGGTGCCCGGCGACTCGGGCGTCCGGGCTGGTGACAGCGCCGCGCGGTGCGGCGGTACGGCTCAGCGGTCGTCGGAGCGGTTGCGGGTGATGGCCCGGATTCCCCGGACCAGCACGACGACGGAGATCGCGGCGAACAGGACGGTGAAGATTGCGGCACGCACTGCGGTACACCCCCAGACCGACCTCACCTCCCCCAAGGTGAGTCCGCCCAGCTAAGCACAGCGCAGTCGTACGGCTGCGCAGGGTACGCGACGATGAGGCGCGGACCACTTCCGGTACGCACCGTCGGAAGCCTGTGCCGGGCTCCGGGCCGGCATAAGCTGGAAGTCACGGCAAGCGGGAACCGACGGCAGATACGGCGGAAGGGCGTGGCAGTGGCCGAACAGGACGCACGCAAACTGGTGGTCATCGGCTTCGAGGACGATCTGCGGGCCCAGGAGTTCCTGCTCACCGCGCTGCGGTTGGTCAAGGCCGGTCAGCTGGCGCTGCATGACGCGGTCTTCATCACCCGACGCCAGGACGGCCATTCCTCGGTACGCGAGACGACCGACATCACACCAGGCCGCGGCGCCCTCGGCGGGGCGATGTGGGGGGTACTGATCGGCACGCTGCTCGGTGGCCCGATCGGCGCGCTGGTCGGCGGCGCAGCCTCAGCCGGTGGTGGTGCGCTGCTGGCCAAGCTGATCGACACCGGCATCAAGGACGAGCAGGTCAAGCAACTGCGCGACACCGTACGCCCGGGCACCACCGCGCTCGCCCTGCTGGTCAGCCATGTGTCGCTGGGCGTGCTGCAGACCGAACTGCAACGGTTCCCGAGCGCCACGGTGATGCAGTCCGATCTGCCGGAGGGCGCACTGCACGCGGTCCGTTCCGCGCTGGACGAGGCGCCACCTGCGGTATCGCACGACCCGAACATCCGGATCGGGCTCGACGAACCGCCGCCCGCCGCACCGCAGAACGATTCCGGCATCCGGATCGGACTCGACGACCCGACAGCCGATCCGCAGGCGGAGAAGCCCGGCGGGCCGCCGCACAGCAGCACCGACCCGGGCGGGCCGCCCACCCCGGCCTGACCGGACGGCCGGCCGCGACGGGGCGATGGCTCAGCTCGTCAGCACCAGTTCGGCCATCAGGATGCGGTGGTCGGAACCGGGCAGCGGGTAGGTACGCACCGCGGTCGTACTCACCGAACGCTCGGTGAGTACGTGGTCGATGCTGATCGGCGGCACTGTCCACTGGCTCCAGGTCGGCTTGAGCCCGCGGCCCACGCTGATCGCCGCGTCCCGGTAGCCGAGGTCCACGACGTTGCGGAAGCCGCGCTGGTCCTCCGTACCGTTGAAGTTCCCGGCCAGCAGCTGCATACCCGGCGCGGTCGGATGCGGCAACAGCGACAGGTCCCGGTACCAGTCCGGAGTGGACGATCCCAGCAGCGGCGGCCGGGTGTCCACCGCGACCGTGTCCACCCGGACCCGACCGACGCTCATGTCGGCGCGGGCCAGGTCGAAGGTGCTCTGCCGGGACAGGCTGCGGCCGTTGGTCAGCGGAAGGCGTGAGTACAGTCCGGTACCGGCGTCCTTCGGCGCGGCCCGGAGCACCTGGTTCGGCAGGTACCGGCCGATCCCGGCGCGCTGCAGGGCACTCGCCGCACCCGGGGTCAGCTCCTGCACGCTGAGCAGGTCCGGATGCTGCTGGCGGATCCGCCAGATGAGGTCACCGGCGTCGGCGCCGCCGTCCTGCAGATTGGCGGTCATCACCCGCAGCGGCGTACCCTGCGGCACCGGCTTGGGCGCCACCGCCCAGCGGGGAAGCAGCGCACCGGCGTACGCGACGGTGACCACCAGCGCCCACATTCCCAGCCCGCGGCGGCCGGTGCCGAACAGGATGAGGGTGGCGAGCAGGCTGGCCAGCGACAGGTACGGGACGAGTACCACCGCCTGCACGAGCGGGGCGACCCGGTCCAGGCTGAACCAGCGCACCACGATCAACCCGGTCAGCACCACCATCAGCGCGTACCCGAGAACCCGGCCGACCCCCACGCGTCAACCGCCGATCAGCTTGGCGTACGCCGGCTTGATCACGTCGTTGATCAGGGCCAACCGCTCGTCGAAGCCAAGGAACGAGCTCTTCATCGCGTTGACCGTGAACCACTGCAGGTCCGCCCAGCCGTAGCCGAAGCCCTCGGTCAGCAGCGCCATCTCCCGGGACATGCTGGTACCGCTCATCAGACGATTGTCGGTGTTGACGGTCACCCGGAAGCGCAGATCGTGCAACACGCCGATGGGATGTTCGGCGATCGAGGGCGCCGCACCGGTCTGTACGTTCGACGACGGGCACAGTTCCAGCGGGATGCGCTTGTCCCGTACGTAGGCGGCGAGCCGGCCGAGCCGGTGGCCACCGTCCGCGGCATGTACGTCGTCGACGATCCGTACGCCGTGTCCGAGCCGGTCCGCGCCGCACCACTGGATCGCCTGCCAGATGCTCGGCAGGCCGAACGCCTCACCGGCGTGGATGGTGAAGTGGAAGTTCTCCCGCTGCAGGTACTCGAAGGCGTCCAGGTGGCGGGTGGGCGGGAAACCCGCCTCGGCACCGGCGATGTCGAAGCCGACGACACCCTCGTCCCGGAACTCCACGGCCAGTTCGGCGATCTCCATCGACCGCGCGGCGTGCCGCATCGCGGTCAGCAGGGTGCCGATCCTGATCTGGTGTCCGGCCTCGGCGGCCCGGGCGGTGCCGATCGCGAAGCCGGACAGTACGGTGGCCACCACCTCCGAGAGGCTCAGCCCGCCACTGGTGTGCTGTTCGGGCGCGAAGCGCACCTCGGCGTACACCACCCCGTCGGCGGCCAGATCCTCCGCGCATTCGGCCGCGACCCGTTGCAGGCCCTCGACCGTCTGCATCACCGCGACGGTGTGGTCGAAGGTCTCCAGGTAGCGTTCCAGTGAACCGGAACTCGCCGCGTCGATGAACCATCGGCCGAGGGCTTCCGGATCCGTACTGGGCAGCCGGTCCGAGTAACCGATGGGCCGCGCCAGTTCGATGATCGTGGCGGGCCGCAGTCCGCCGTCCAGATGGTCATGCAGCAGCACCTTCGGTGCGCGCCTGATTTCCTCTATTGTCGGTACCGACTGTGCCATGTAGAGACCTTAGTAGGTCGACGATCGACATCGACAGGTACCTGCGGGTTCAGACCGACAGATCGACGTCTTCCCAACCCGGTGGGTCACCGTGGTGGGGTCCGTACAGCAGCACGCCCCACTCCAGCGCCCAGCGGCGCGCACCGATCGCCGCCGCCGGTACGGGCCCGGGCACCGGCGCACCACGACGCAGATTCTCCTGGTAGGACCAGTCGAGGCAGTAGTACAGGTCGAGCAGTGCCGCCGCCTCGGCCGGATCCCGATGCCCGGTCAGCACATCGGAGCGCCACGCCGGGTAGGTGTGCCCGGTCGACCGCAGGTCCGGCAGCAGCCGGTACAGGTCCGCCGAACCAGGCAGCACCGGGTCCAGTTCGTCCACCAGCCCCAGCAGCCAGGCCAGTCCGTGCAGTGCGTCGGCGGCCAGGTCGACGATCGCGGGGTCGCCCACCCCGCCGGCGATGAACCGCCATTCGACCGGGGTGACCCGTTCCAGCAGCGCCGCGTCGCGCAGCCAGCGCATCGCCTGCCGCCGGGGCAGTCCGCCGCGGCTCGCGAGCAGGACACCGAGGATCGCGATCCGCCCGGCCAGCTCCCCTCGGCGGCGCAACGCCACCCCGTCGCCGACGTCCCAGACCAGGGGGTACTGGACCGGCGGCAGCTGCACCCCGAGCCGGTCCAGTTCGTCCAACGTGCTGAGCCGTACCTCGCTCGGGTCGGGTGCCACCACGATCCGGCCGAGCACCGATGCGCCCACCATCTGTCACCTCCGGACTGCCCAGCGCGAACCTCTCGTCGGGATCAACGCGGCAGAAGCGGATCAATGACGCCCGATGAGCTGTCAATCGTCCCGGTGGGCGAGCTCCGGTGCGAACGCGGGCAGACAGACCGCGATGTACTCGGCGCCCGCCGGATCCGGCGTGCTGTAGCAGACACGTTCACCGGACCTGGTCAGTACGGCCTGGCCGGCGGCGACGTCCAGCACCCCGCCGTCGTGCTCGACCCGCAGCATGCCGCGCAGCACCACGGTGTACTCGTCGAAGTCGGGTTGCTGGGCCGGCTCGGTCCATCCGCCGGGGGCGGTCATGTGCGCCACGGACACGGCCGGGGTGTTGCTGTTCACCCGACCCACGTACTCGTTGATGATCTTCCCACCCGGTACCGGGATCTGGGTCGGTCCACTGACCAGTTCGGGCATCGGCACTCCTCGGCGCACTGGGGCATCTGACCCGGCCGACCCTACTTCCTCGCCGCGACGAGGACCGCCAACTGCTCCAGCAGGTTCTCGCGCGCGTTCTGGTACGTGACGCCGAGACCGTCGAGGACCGCGGTGGCCACGTTCGGCTCGGACTGCGGCCCGGCCAGAAGGCCGAGCAGCAGGTGCTCGGTGCCGATGTAGTTGTGCCCCAGGTCGAGCGCCTCGCGAGCGGAGTTTCCCAGCGCGGCCTTGGCCTTCACGGTGAACCGGGGCTGCCCTTCGGCCTTGCTCAGCCCGTCGAACCGGGCGATGGTGGCGTTCTGTACCGCGTCGAGTGAGCCCGCGAGCTGCGCCAGCGCCTTCCCGGCCAGGCTCTGCGGGTCCCTGCACAACGCCAGCAGCAGGTGCTCGGTGCCCATGAAGCTGTGCTTGTGCTCCATCGCGATGGACTGTGTGGTGGTGACGGCCTCCCGCGCACGGTCGGTGAAGCGGGAGAAGTCGACGGAGAACCGCTGCTGGGCGGCCTGTTTGCTGACCCCACCGAGCCGTTGGCCGATCTGCGCCCAGGAGGCGCCGGACGCGCGGGCCACGTCCACGAAGTGGCCGACGAGATGGTCGCCGACGGCACTGAGGTGACCGGCGGTCTGCACCGCCCGGTCGAGCTGTTCGAGTGCGTCGTCGGTGGATGCGGAGATCTGGTCGACCAGTTGGCCGAGCGAAGCGCCTGAAGAAGTCATGCGTCAACCATAGATTGACGATTTCTCGTCGTCAATCTCTTCTTGACGCCTCCCGGCTCTGTCTGCGGCTCAGTCCACGCGGTCCAGGATCAACGGGGTGCGGGCCGTCGCGGTGTCCGACACACGGATCCCGGCCCGCAGATCGGCCAGCGCCGGCCCGATCCGCTCCGGATCGTCCACCCGCAGCTCCGCCAGTACGTCACCGGCCCGGACCCGCTCACCCGGCCGCCGGTGCAACAGCACCCCGGCACCCGCCGAGACACTGTCCTCCTTGCGGGCCCGGCCCGCACCGGCCCGCCACGCCGCAACCCCGACCAGGTAGGCGTCCACAGCGGACACCACGCCGTCCTTCTCGGCCTTCAGCAGCTCGGTCTCCGCCGCGACGGGCAGCGCCGCATCCGGATCCCCACCCTGGGACCGGACCATCGCCCGCCACGAGTCCATGGCCCGCCCGTCCGCCAGCGCGGCCGCCGGATCGGCGTCCGGCTGACCGGCCACCGCCAGCATCTCCCGGGCCAACGCCACGGTCAGCTCCACCACGTCGGCCGGACCACCGCCGGCCAGTACCTCCACCGACTCGGTGACCTCGACGGCGTTCCCGACCGCCAGCCCGAGCGGCACGGACATCTCGGTGAGCAGCGCGACGGTACGTACCTTGTGCGCGGCACCCAACTCCACCATGGTGCGGGCCAGTTCCCGGGCGGTGTCCACGTCTTTCATGAAGGCGCCGGACCCGACCTTCACGTCCAGTACGAGAGCCCCGGTACCTTCGGCGATCTTCTTGCTCATGATGGAACTGGCGATCAGCGGGATCGACTCGACGGTGCCGGTCACGTCGCGCAGCGCGTACAGCTTGCGGTCGGCCGGGGCGAGCGTGTCGCTGGCCGCGCAGACCGCGGCGCCCACCTCGCGAAGCTGGGTACGGAACTGCGCATCGGACAGCCGTACCCGCATCCCCGGGATGGCCTCCAGCTTGTCCAGGGTGCCGCCGGTGTGCCCGAGACCCCGGCCGGACAGCTGCGGTACGGCCACCCCGAAGCTGGCCACCAGCGGCGCCAGCGGCAGGGTGATCTTGTCGCCGACCCCGCCGGTGGAATGTTTGTCTACTGTGGACTTACCGATCCCGGACAGGTCGAGGCGTTCACCCGAGGCGATCATCGAGGCGGTCCACCGGGCGATCTCGCGTCCGGTCATGCCGTTCAGCAGGATCGCCATGGCCAGCGCCGACATCTGCTCCTCGGCGACCCGACCGTGCGTGTAGCCGTCGAGCATCCAGTCGATCTGGGCGTCGGACAGTTCCTGACCGTCCCGCTTGGCCCGGATCACGTCCACGGCCGCGAACTCAGCCATCAGTAGCACTTCCCCGTCCATCTGGCAGCGAACCACGATCCAGGTCCGCCACATCGAAGGCCCTGGGCAACAGCATCGACATCGGTACCGGCTCCGGTTCGGCGTCCACCAGACAGTCCGGACCGCCCTGCTCCCACAACAACTGGCGGCACCGTCCGCACGGCATCAGCGCACTACCCCGACTGTCCACACAGGCCAGTGCGACCAGTCGGCCGCCACCGGAGGCGTGCAGTTGGGAGACCACACCACACTCGGCACACAGCACCACGCCGTACGCGGCGTTCTCCACGTTGCAGCCCACCACGACCCGGCCGTCGGACACCAGCGCGGCGGCACCGACCGGAAAACGCGAGTACGGCACGTACGCGCGGCGCATCACCTCGGTCGCTGCGGCGCGCAGCGCCGGCCAGTCCACCGGCGGGGTCATCCCCACCGGACCAGCCGGGCGCCCGTGCCCGGCGTGCTCCCACGGGCACAGGTGCCCACGGTGCCCCCTCGCGCCATCGTTCAGCCCTTCACGTACGGCTTGCCATCGGCGGCCGGTGCCCGGACCTTGCCGATCAGTCCGGCCACCGCGAGGATCGTAGCGATATACGGCGCCATCTGCAGGAACTGCGACGGGATCGGGTTACCGATGGCGTTGAGGTAGGTCTGCAGCTCATCGGCGAAGCCGAACAGCAGCGCACCGGCCAGCGCACCCGTCGGGCTCCACCGGCCGAAGATCAACGCGGCGAGGGCGATGAAGCCCTTGCCGCTGGTGATGTTCTTACCGAACTGGCCGACCGAACCGATCGTCAGAGCGGCGCCACCGATCCCGGCGATCAGGCCACCGAGCAGTACGTTGACATAACGCACCGCCCGTACCCGGATGCCGACCGTGTCCGCCGCGACGGGGTGCTCGCCGACCGCCCGGGTCCGCAGTCCCCACCGGGTCCTGGACAGCGCGATCGTCACCACGACCACCAGCACGAGGGCGATGTAGACGATCACGTTGTTCTGGAACAGAGCCGGCCCGATGATCGGGATGTCGCCCAGCAGCGGCAGGTGGACCGCCGGAAAGATCGGCGGATTGTTGAAGGCGTTGGTGTTGGGCTGCATGAACCGGTCGTAGAGGAACCCGGTGACACCCAGTGCCAGCACGTTGAGTACGACGCCGAGCACCACCTGGTCCACCAGGTAGCGGATGGCGAGCACGGCGAGGATCGCCGCGATCACCAGGCCGCCCAGGGAGGCGGCGATCAGTCCGACCCAGGCACTGGCCGCGATGGTGCCGAACAGCGCCCCGCAGAACGCCCCCATCAGCAACTGGCCCTCGATGGCCACGTTGATCACACCGGACCGCTCGCCCAGCACGCCGGCGAGCGAACCGAGGATCAGCGGTACCGCGAGGAACAGCGTCTGCTGCGCCACCCCGACCAACGGCATGAAGGTTCCCGCCACCGACCAGCACAGGAACGACAGCAGGAACGCCACGACCGCCACCGCCGTGGTGACGCCGAAATGACCGTGGAACAGACCGGCCAGCAGCGCGATCCCGACCAGCGCGCAGACCACGCCGAAGGCGATCGCGAACGGCTGCGCCGGCAGGTCGATACCGCCGCTGTTGGAACGGACCGAGAGGGTGAAGCGGGCCGTCTCGCCCGGCTTGGTGAACATACCGAAGACGACCGCCGCGAACACGCCGATCAACAGATAGACCAGGCCCGCCTTACGGGACCGGATCCAGAATCCGTGTACCGCGGTGGACTCCGCGACCGGATCGGCGGACAGCACCGCCTGCGCTGGCCCAACCATCACCCGTTCCACCCCTTCGCCAGGTTCTGGCCGAGTGCCCCGGCCCCGCGCGCCCGAAGCCGGAATATCGCCGTCACCAGTGCCGGCGCCGCCACGAACACCACGATCATCGACTGGATGATCGTCGCCACCTCGATCGGTACGCCCGCATCGACCTGCATCTGCGAGGCGCCCGCCTGCAACGCGCCGAACAACAGGCCGGCCAGTACGGTGCCGACCGGTTTGGCCCGGCCCAGCAGAGCCACCGTGATCCCGTCGAAGCCGATGTTGCCGACCACCGACGGGGTGATCGCGTGCGGCGTGGTGCCCATCACGACGCTGGCACCGCCGAGCCCGGCCAGGGCACCGGCGATGAGCATTACCAGCACGTAGCTGCGGGTCAGGCTGATACCGGCGGTCCGGGCGGCGTTCGGGTTGGAACCGACCGCGCGGAACTCGAAGCCGAGCGTGGAGCGGCTCAACAACCAGCCGACCCCGATCGCCGCGGCGACCACCAGAATGATCGCCAGGTTCGCCCGCAACCCCGATCCGAAGATCTGCGGCAGGAAGGCGTGCTCGACCACCGGCTTGCTGATCGGGTCGTTACGACCCGGCTGCTGCACCCCGTGCCGGGTGACCAGCCAGGTCACGAAGCTCGGCGCGGCGATGTAGTTGAGCATGATCGTGGTGATCACCTCGTGCGCACCGAACTGCGCCTTCAACCAACCGGCGATCAGGCCCCACAGCCCGCCACCGACCAGGCCACCGAGCACCGCGGCGATCACCCCGATCACCGGCGGCCAGGGGAGTGCGAACCCGACCAGACCGGCGCCGACCGCGCCCATCATGGCCTGGCCCTGCGCACCGATGTTGAACATGCCGGCGCGGAACGCCAGCGCCACCGCGAGTCCGGTACCGATCAGCGGTGCGGCGTTGGTGAGGGTCTCGGAGATCGGCTGCAGTACCGCGCTCCAGCTCGTCATCCCCCACCAGGCCTCGTTGGCCGTGGACGGGTCGACGATCGCACCCTTGAACAGCGCGACGTACGCGGTACTGACCGCGTGTCCGATCGCCGAGAAGGTGTCACCCGGGCGGGCGAAGAAGTACTTCAACGAGTCCAGTACGGCCTGGTCGGACAGTGCGATGACCACGGCACCGACCAGCAGCGCGAGTAGCACCGCAAGGAACGTGACGGTGAACGAGTTGGCGGTGGTCAACGCGTCGACGAACACGCCGACGCGACTGCGCCCACCCGCAGGGGACTTCTTCGGGGGTCGTGGCTCGTCGCTACTCATCATCGTCCTCCCCGGCCGATCCGTCGGACGTGCCGTCCGACGGCCCACCGGTGACGCCCGCCATCAGCAGGCCGATCTGTTCACGGGGGGTGTCCGGCGGTACCACCGCCAGGACCTTGCCTCGGTACATCACCGCGATCCGGTCCGCCAGGGCCAGTACCTCGTCGAGTTCACTGGAGACCAGCAACACGCCGGAACCCCGGTCGCGTTCCGCGACGATCCGCCCGTGGATGAACTCCGTCGACCCGACGTCGACACCCCGGGTCGGCTGGGCGGCGATCAGCAGTTCCAGCGGACGGGACATCTCCCGGGCCACCACGACCTTCTGCTGGTTACCGCCGGACAGCGTGCCAGCCGGAGTCTGGTACGAGGAGGTACGCACGTCGAACTCGGCGATCCGTTCCTTCGCCGAGTCGCGGATCGCGTTGGGCCGGAGAGACAGTCCCGAGCCGAACGGCTCCCGGTGGTAGATGTCGAGAACGAGGTTCTCCGCGACCGAGAAGTCACCGACCAGTCCGTCGTGGCCACGGTCGGCCGGGACGTAACCGACCCCGGCCCGCAGTACGTCGCGCGTGCTGGTGATCAGGTGGTCGGATGCGGCCATGATGCGGCGGCCGTCCACCGAGATGCGGCCACCGATCGCCGGCCGCAGCGCCATGATCGCCTCGACCAGTTCGGTCTGCCCGTTGCCCTCGACGCCGGCCACACCGAGGATCTCTCCCCGGTGCACGTCGAGGTCCACGCCGTCGACGACGCGCTGGCCGCGCTCGTCCACGACGACCAGCCCCTCGACGGACAGCACCGGGTCACCCGGCTCGGCCGGTTCCTTGTCCACGGTCAGCTTCACGCTGCGGCCCACCATCAGGGCCGCGAGCTCATCCTCCGAAGTGGACGGTTCGGCGGTACCGACGATCCTGCCGCGGCGCACGACCGTGATCCGGTCGGCGATCGCTTTGACCTCTTTGAGTTTGTGCGTGATGAACACGATCGACTTGCCGGCGGCCTTCAGCGAACGCATCACCTCCAGCAGGTCGTCGATCTCCTGTGGAGTGAGTACCGCGGTCGGCTCGTCCAGGATCAGCAGGTCCACCTCACGGACCAGCGCCTTGATGATCTCCACCCGCTGCTGGATACCGACCGGCAGGTCACCGACCATCGCGTCCGGGTCGACATGCAGCCGGTAGCGCTCGGAGACCTCGGCGACGTCCCGACGGGCCTTCCGGCGGTCCAGGAACGCCAGCGCCCGGGTGTGTTCGGCGCCGAGCATCACGTTGTCGGCGACGGTGAAGACCGGTACCAGCATGAAATGCTGGTGCACCATGCCGATACCGGCGCGGATCGCGTCGCGGGGCGAGGTGAAGTGGTGGCTCACATCATCCACCACGATCTCGCCGGAATCCGGGGACAACAGTCCGTACAGGACGTTCATCAGGGTCGATTTACCCGCGCCGTTCTCGCCGAGCAGCGCGTGGATCTCCCCCGGCTCCACCGTCAGGTCGATGTGGTCGTTGGCGACCAGATCACCGAACCGCTTGGTGATGCCGCGCAGTTCGAGTTTCAGCGTCCCGCCCCTTCTCACGGACGACGAGGCCTCTGCAGCCTCCGCATTGCCCCCGCTGAGGCTGTCGGCGGGCACCCGTTGACCGGGCACCCGCCGACAGAGGTGATGATGCGTCGTTACTTGGGCTGTGCCGCGGACTTGATGGTGATCTTGCCGCTGGTGATGTCCGTGCCGACCTGCTCGACCTGCTTCTTCAGGTCGGCCGGGACCTTGGAGTCCCACTGGTGGTACGGAGCGAGTCCGACACCGGAGTTCTTCAGGTCACCGGTGTAGGAGCCGGTCAGGGCCTGACCCTTCTGCCCGGCCACGACGGCCTTCTGCACAGCGCCGGCGATGCCCTTGGTGACGCTGGTCAGGAAGGTCTTGCAGTAGTTCGCCGCGCTGACGCAGCCGTCGAAGTCCACGAAGATGGTGGACTGCTTTCCGTTGGAGGCCGCGGTCGTGGACGCGGTGCCCTGGCCGGTACCACCGGCGACCGGCAGGACGATGTCGGCACCCTGCGAGATGAAGGTCTCGGTGATCGACTTGCCCTTGTTCTGGTCGGTGAAGCTGTTGGCGAAGACGCCCTTCTGGGTCTTCTCGTTCCAGCCCAGCAGCTTGACGGTCTTGTGCTTCTGCTGGTTGTAGTACGCGACGCCCTCGGCGAAACCGTCCTCGTAGATCGTCACCGGCGGGATGTTGATACCGCCGTAGGTGGCGACCTTGCCGGTCTTGCTCATCCCGGCGGCCAGGTAACCGGCCTGGAAGGAGGGCTGCGCGGTGTTGAACTGCATCGAGTAGACGTTCGGCAACGCGATGTTGGCGTCGATGATCGCGAACTTCTGCTTCGGGTTGGCCTTGGCCACCTTGGTGACCGCGCCCGACATCAGGCCACCGACGCCGATCACCAGGTCACACTTGGCCTGGACGAACTTGTTCAGGTTCGGCTCGTAGTCCTGCTCGCTGGACGAACTGATGTTCTGGATCGCCACGTTGCTGTCGTTCTTCTTGGCGTCCTGCATGCCCTGCCATGCCGAGGCGTTGAACGAATGGTCGTCGATACCTCCGGTATCGGTGACCATGCACGCCTTGTACTGGCCGCCACTGCCGCCATTGCTGGAACTCTTCGCTGGAGGCTTGCCACAACCCGCGGCGAGGGCGAGCGAGAGCCCTCCGAGCGCGAGCACCGTGACCAGCCGTACCCCACGCACCCGGCGCAAGACGGTCTCCTTTCACCAGTCACCGCGCCGTCGCGGCGACCTCACCGGTGCGCCATCGTAGCGGCCCCTACCCGGGAGTACGGGGGTTGGCCAGCACCCCGGTACCGAGCCGTGACCTGCCTGGATGTCGTGCCTGGAGACGGTTACGGATATGCCGATCCACGGCTACTCGCGGTGAGCTGGAATCGTCCCGGCGCCTGCCCCGACCGGACTGTCCGACGTGTCGGACCGATCGGTGTCGGACCGGTCGGCCCCGGACCTGCCGTGGGGTGTCCGGGCGGCCCACCAGCCGCGGACGCCGAGCACCCCGATGGCCGTACCGAACAGCACGGAGGCCACCACGATCAGCGCATGCACCCAGAAGAACGAGGTGGGACTGCCGGCCTGCCAGGACCGGTGGTCCTGCCAGATGGCCAGGGCGAACCGGGGCCAGATCAACCAGGACCAGATGCCGAAGAGGACCAGGCATCCCGAAGCCAACCGCGACAGTCTCACACCACCCAGTATGCGGACCTGCGCGGGCGCTTCCGGTACGGGCTATCGCCCGACTATCCCCGGCCCGCGGACGGCTACCGCCCCGACCGGAGCTCCAGTACGGTCCACGCGACAGATCCCGCCAAGGAGGTACGAATGCGTAACAAGGTGAAAGCCGCTCTCTCCGCCGGGGCCCTCACCGTCGGGCTGCTCGGCGCCCTCGCACCCGCCACCGTTTCGCAGGCGCATGTCCGCCCCGGCGGCGTGATCGTCATCTGCGACTACACCGTCAACGTCGACCAGGCGTACGTGTACTCCAAGCCCGACGTGGACAGCACCCCGATCCGCACGGTCCACCGGGGCGACATGGTGCAGGGCCAGAACGGTTACGTGACCGGCAATGGCGGCCCGTTCCGTACCACCGGCTGGGGCCTGATCCAGTCGTCGAAGGTGGACCAGTCGAACTGCTTCTGACCGTCGCTGTTCCCACGTGATCTGCTGCGCCTCGACACTTTGCGAAAAACCCTTGGCAGCAGACCGGATCCGGGCGTAATCTTCGTGCCACGTGGGAAAGGAGGTGGTCCGATAAATGTGTGGTAAACGGACTCACGAGGTGGTTGTCCGCTAGCCGCCCAAGTCGGACGACTGGTTTTGCCGACTACTGGCAGCCTTCGGCTCTCCTCACGGGGAGTCGGCGACGGGCGGCCGGCGAATCCCAGGCAACCATCCGGCTCAGGGACTCCGGGACTTGTCCACCCGGGCCTTCCTTCGGGAAGGAAGTGTCCGTGGGTCGTCGTACGTGCAAGGGCCGGTACCGCAACGCGGTACCGGCCTTTGTCGTCGTGTCACCCGCGCACCATGCCCGGGCGGCGTCGTGCCAGCACCAGCAGCACCAGGCCGAGCACCGCCCAACCGGCCAGTACACCCAGCGCGCGACCGGCACCCGCACCGTCGAAGAACGCCACGGACCGCAGTACGGTCCCTCCGGCGCCGGGCGGCAGATACTGGCCGAGGGTCCCCCAGCCGACCGGCATCAGATCCGGTGCGGAGGTCAGCCCGGACAGCGGCACACCCAGCACGAACATCACCAGTACGCCCAGCGCCGCACCGCGTGCCCCGACCAGCCCCACCAGCCCGGCGAGTACCCCGCTGACGCACAGGGCCAGCAACCCCACTGTGGCGGCGTTGGTCAGGTAGTCGCCGGAGAGTGCCGACAGCCCGTACTGGGCGACGGCCGTCGAGGCGGAACCGGCCAGAGCCGCGAACAGCACCACGCCGAGCAGCCGGGTCCACCGCCCACGTGCCAGCAGACCGAGCAGGATGCCGGCCGCCATGCTGGTCAGCGCCAAGGGAAGCACGCCCACGGAGAGCACCACACCGTGCGGGTCGTCGCGGTCCGCCGGTACCACGTCGGTGACCGGGATCGATCGTCCCTGCCGTTGCCCGAGACCCTGCGCCAGTTGCCGGAACGCCTCTGCGACCGGTACGCCGGCGGCCGACGCGACGTGTAGTTCGACACCGCGGGGCCCGATCAGGAAGGCCGCGTACGCGGTGCGCTCACGCAGTGCCGCGTCGGCGGCGGCCGGATCGGTGCTGGTGGTGACGTCGAACGCGCCGGGCCGGGCGGTACGCAGGTGGCGGGCGAACGGGCCGGTGGCGGCCGGTGGACCGGCCACCACCACCGGCAGGTCGTGTGGCCCGCCGTGTAGCGCCGGCCAGGCGAACAGGACCAGCAGCAGCGCCTGGAGCGCCACGACGCCGAGTACGACAGCCGGTACGGTGCCCGCCGGGCGGGGTCGGGGCTCTCCTCCAGGTCCGGCCGGGCGCGGATCTCCGGGGTCGCCCGTCGCACCGGATGTGTCGGCGGGCGCGGGGTCGACCGGAACGGACCGGGCCGTAGTCATCATCGTCTCCTAAAACGAACGCTCGTTCTCTAATTTCCCCAGCCTGCTCTCCGCCTCGGCGTCGTGTCAAGAACGAACGTTCGTTTATTTTGGGAGGATGCCCCGAGTCAGCGAAGCCCACCTCAGTGCCCGCCGGCGCAACATCCTCGACGCGGCCCGGCGCTGCTTCACGCGAACCGGCTTCCACCGCACCTCGATGCAGGACATCCTCGCCGAGGCGGACATCTCCACCGGGGCGCTGTACCGGTACTTCCGGGGCAAGAACGAGATCATGATGGCCATCGCCGGCGAGGTGATCACGCAGGTGCTGACCGATGTGACGCCGAGCCTGGCGGCCGACCCGCCCCCGGCGGTGGCCGACCTGCTGCGTGCCGTACTCACCGAGGTAGAACGACACCTCGGCCCCGACGGTGAGCTGCGCATCGCGGTACAGGTATGGGGCGAGGCGATGCACGACGCCGCCCTCGCCGAGTTCGTCGCCGAGGCGTACCGGCGGGTCCGGGCGGTCTTCGTCGACTACGCCGGGCGGGCCCGCGACGCCGGGCACCTGCCCCCCGACAGCGATCCCGACCAGCTCGGCGCGGCGCTGTTCGGCCTCGTACCGGGCTACATCCTGCAACGCGCACTGATCGGGGACCCGGACCTGGACAACTATCTCGCCGGGGTCGGCGCACTGCTACATCGACCGTGACCCGGCTGTACCGGGCGCCCTCACCGTCGGTCGTTGCGCACGACGACCGGCGGACGACGGGACAGATCCAGTACGGTGCCGTGCCCGCTCGTTGCGGTCAGCGCCGCGGCGTACAGCATGAGCTGGTTGAACAGGTTGAGGAACAGCAGAAGGCCGACCGCGCCGCCGACCACCTGGTACGCCGGATTCTCGGCGGTGCGTTCGATGTAGAGCCGACCGACCGTCTTCAACAGTTCCACGCCGACCGCGATCAGCAGCGCGGCCGGCAGCAGCCGGCGCAGCGGGATGCGCAGTCGGGGCAGCGCGGCGAGGACCGCGGCACCGAGGGTGATGTTGACCGCCAGGCCGAGGACGAACCCGACACCGGACACCAGCCACTGCCCCGGACCACCGTTCTGCGCGGCGGCGTCCACCACCAGCCAGCGCACCCCCTGGCTGACGCCCAGCGCGATGCCGATGGAGATGCCCAGCAGCAGCCCTAGCGCGATCAGTACCAACAGGTCCACCGCGCGACGGAAGAAGAAGTTGCCAGGATGCTGCTCCAACCGCCACAGCGCCCGCACCGCGGTACGCAGTGCGTCCACCCAGCTGAGCCCGGCGAACAGCAGCGCGGCCAGGCCGACCACCCCGGCGACGCCGCTGGCCTGTTCCACGGCGTCGACCTGCAGGGTGGGCAGATTCTCCCGGAGAAATTCGGAGACCGCGTCGAGGATCAGATGGTTGCCGCGCACCAGGACACCGACGATGGCCAGTCCGAGTACGGCCAGCCCGAACGCGGCGAAGAACGCGTAGTAGGTGACGGCCGCGGCGAGCCGGCCACCGTCCACCTCGTCGTAGCGGGCACCGGCCCGGATGACATGGTCGAGCCCGGCGTGACGGCGCCGGAGGCGCTGGAAGCGACGAGCCAGGCGGTCGGTGAAGGTCACGTGTCGGTTGTACCGGTGACCGGCGTACCGGTCAGGGCGAAGTCCCGGCACGGCCGCCACCGACTGTCCCCGTTGTGCGCGAAGAGTCGGAACCTGTCCGCCTCGAAGGCCACCTCGAAGGCGGCGAGTTCGGCGAACACCCGGTCCAGAGCTTCGGCCGGTACGTCCTGGGCGACGGTGATGTGCGGGTGGTACGGGAAGGCGATGTCGCGGGCCAGCGGGCCGGAACGGACCCCGGCGGCGAGCCGTTCGCATTCGCTGATGCCGGCGGCGACCGCCACGAAGACCACGTCGGTGATCGGCCGGAAGGTGCCGGTACCGCGGAGCAGCACGGTGAACGGTGAGTTGGCCGCGGCCACCGCGGTGAGGTGGCGTTCGATCTCCGCCTCGGTCCCGTCGTCGACCTCGGTGGGCGGCAGCAGGGTGAGGTGCGTCGGTACGTACGCCGCCTGCGGGTCACCGGTGTCGGCGCGGCACCGGTTCAGGTAGCCGCCCCAGGGCTCGGGAACGTCGATTGCCACCCCGATGACCCGCATCGCGCCTCCGCTCAGACCTCTTGCCATCGCGCTTGTCCGCCGCCGTCGGGCGGTCGGTGGGTGGTGGCAACCAGTTCCGCTGGACCTTAGCCGCCCGTCCGCTGGCCGTACAGGCCACCGCCGGTTGCCCTCGGCGCGGGTGACGCCGTGCCGAGTGGCCGGTCAGCCGCGGCCGGGCAGGAAGCCGACCCGGTCGTACACCGTACGCAGCGTGTCGGACGCGACCGCCCTGGCCTTCTCGGCGCCCACTGACAGGATCTTGTCAAGTTCATCCGGATTGTCAAGATATGTTTTGGTTTGATCGCGGATCGGTTGGGTGAAGTCAGCGACCACCTGGCCCAGGTCCTTCTTCAGATCGCCATAGCCCTTACCTGCGTAGTCGGCCTCCAACTGGGCGATCGGAGTGCCGGTGAGCGCCGAGTAGATGGTCAGCAGATTGGACACGCCCGGCTTCTGCTCCCGGTCGAAGACGATCTCCCGGCCCGTATCGGTCACCGCGCTGCGGATCTTCTTCGCCGCCCGGGCCGGCTCGTCGAGCAGCTCCACCAGGCCGTTGCCCGACGACGACGACTTGGACATCTTGCTGGTCGGATCCTGCAGATCGGTGATCTTCGCGGTGCCGGTGAGGATGTGCGCACCGGGCACCACGAAGGTAGCGCCGAAGTCCCGGTTGAACCGCTGCGCCAGATCCCGGGAGAGTTCAAGGTGCTGCCGCTGGTCCTCGCCGACCGGTACCGCGTCCGCCCGGTACAGCAGGATGTCGGCGGCCTGCAGGATCGGGTACGTGAACAGCCCGACGCTGGAGCGGTCGGCGCCCTGACGGGCCGACTTGTCCTTGAACTGGGTCATCCGGCTGGCCTCGCCGAACCCGGTGATGCAGCTCAGCACCCAGGCCAGCTGCGCGTGCTCGGGCACCTGGCTCTGCACGAACAGGGTGCTGCGTTCCGGGTCGACACCGATCGCCAGCAGCTGCGCGGCCGCCACCCGGGTCCGCTGCCGCAGCACCTTCGGGTCATGACCAGCCGTGATGGCATGCAGGTCGACCACCGCGTAGAAGCAGTCATGGGAGTCCTGCATGGTCACCCAGTTACGCAGCGCACCGATGTAGTTGCCCAGATGGAACGAATCTGCGGTGGGCTGGATACCGGACAACACGCGCGGTCGGCTCTCTGGCATGTCCCTGATTCTGTCAGCCCCGTGACGACCCGACGGTACGTGGTGCGTGATCGGCCGGCGAGGGCACCTCGCCGTGCTCGACCAGGGAGATCCGCGACGCCCGGCGACCGTCCAGAGCCAGTACGGTCAGCTGCCAGCCGGCGACCTCGACCCGGTCACCGACAGCAGGAACCTTACCGAGAGTGGCCATAAGGTATCCGCCGACCGTCTCGTACGGACCATCCGGAAGTACCAGACCGGTCCGCTCGGCGAGATCGGTCAGGTTGGTCAACCCGTCCACCTCCGGTGGCGTGCCGGCCGCCGGCTCCGGCCCGGCGAGATCGTCACGGATCTCCCCGACCAGCTCCTCGACCAGGTCCTCCATCGTGACGATGCCGGCGGTGCCGCCGTACTCGTCCACCACCACCGCCATCGGGAAACCCTCCCCGCGCAGCTCGGAGAGCGCGGCGACGAGCCGTTTACTCGCCGGCAGATGCTTGATCTCGCGGGCGAGCTGCCCGACGGTCACGGTACGGTCGCCGTCCGGCCGGATCAGCAGGTCCCGCATCCGTACGAACCCCACCACGTCGTCGTGCGACTCGTCGACCACCGGGTACCGGGCATGTTCGACATCGCGGACCTGGCGCACCGCACGGCTCACGGTCAGGTTCGCGGCCAGGAAGACCACCTCGGTGCGGGGCACCATCACCTCCCGGATCGGTCGGCGCCCGGCGGACAGTACGTCGTCGATCAACTGCCGTTCCTCGGCCTGCAGAACCGTGTTCGCGGCGACCAGATCACGCAGCTCCGACCCGCTGATCTCCTCCCGCCCGGCCGAGGGTCCCTCACCGAGCAGACGGATCGCCGTGTCCGCGGCCCGCGCCACGGTCCGGGCCAGCCAACGCCTCGCCGGACGTGCCGGCGGGTCGGCCGCCCGGCGTACCACTCCCACTCCAGCGCCCCGGTACCCCACGAGGGCCCGGGGCCCCGTATCTGCAGACCCGTCCATACCTGCAGCTTAGACAACGATGTGGGCTATCCCTTGGTCGAGCCGAGGGTCAGGCCGGAGATGAACTGTTTCTGCAGTGCGAAAAAGACGATCATGGTGGGTAGTGCCACCAGGATCGAGCCGGCGGCCAGCAGGTTGTAGTCGGTGAAAAACTGTCCCCGCAGATTGTTGAGGGCGCTGGTGATCGGCATCTTGTCACCCGTGGACATCAGTACGAGCGCCCACAGGAAGTCGTTGTAGATCCAGGTGAACTCCAGCGTGGCCAGTGCGCCGAGTGCCGGCCGGACCAACGGCAGGGTGATCTGCCAGTACTGTCGCCAGACCGAGGCACCGTCCACAATGGCCGCTTCGGTGAGTTCCTCGGGCAACGTACGCATGAAGTTGGCGAGTACGAAGATGCAGAAGCCGCCCTGGAAGGCGACGTGGATGGCGATCAGACCCCAGTACGAGTCGTACACGCTGAGCGAGTCGGACATCCAGAACGGCAGCGGCACCTTGTTGTACAGCGCGTACAGCGGGGTCAGCATCACCTGCGGTGGCAACAGGTTGCCGGCGGTGAACAGCACCAGCAGCAGCTTCGCGCCGGGCAGCCGGTGCCGGATCAACCCGAACGCCACGAACGAGGACAGGAACAGGATCAGTACCACCGACGGCACCGCGACCAGCAGTGTGTTCAGGAAGTACTTCGGTAGATCGGCGTGCCACGCCTCGGCGTAGTAGTGCAGGCTCAGCCGTTGCGGCAGCGAGAAGTAGCCGTGCCGGGCGGTGTCGGCGTAGGGCCGCAGCGAGGCGTACAGCGCCAGCAGCAGTGGTGCGAGCCAGCCCAGCGAGACCAGCGTGAGGAACACGTACAGCAGGACCCGCAGCGGGCGGACCGGGCGTCGGCGCGGTGCGACATCGCCGGTACCGGCGACGGGCCGGTCGGTCGACAGACTCGTAGCGCTCACCGGCGGTCCTCCCGGAAGATCTGGATCAGGTACGTGATCACGAATCCCAGTGACACCAGCAGCAGCACCACGGCCAGCGCCGAACCGAAGCCGATCCGGCTGGCCTCACCCACGATGTTCTGCGTCACCAGCACGCTGAGCAGTTCGAGGCCGTTTCGTCCCTGGTTGACCGCGTAGACGATGTCGAACGCGCGCAGTCCCTCGATGACGGTGATCACCAGCACCATCACGTTGACCGGTTTCAGGGTCGGGAACACCACCCGGAAGAACGTCTGGCGCTCGCTGGCACCGTCGATCGCGGCGGCCTCCTTCAGCGCCGGGTCCACGGACTTCAACCCGGCCAGGTACAGGATCATCACGTAGCCGACGTGCCGCCAGCCGGCCGCCGCGAGCATCGCCCAGATGTTGATGCTGGGATCGCCCAGCCAGTCGACCGGCCGGTCGATCGCACCGGCGGAACTGAGCATGCTGTTGAGCGCGCCGTAGTCGCGGGAGAAGACCAGTTGGGCGATGAAGCCGACCACCGCCAGCGACAGCACCACCGGAAGGTAGAGCGCGCTCTGGTAGAACCGGCCGAACCTGATCTGTTTGTCCAGCAGCACCGCGAAGAACAGCCCGAGCGGGGTCGCGATCACCCCCAGGAACAGCAACCACAGCACGTTGTTGCGGATCGCCCGGAAGAACGGCGGGTAGGAGGTGAACAGGTCGTGGTAGTTGCGCAGCCCGACGAACTTGCCGATGAACCCGTTGTAGTCGGTGAACGACAGGCCGATCGAGGCCAGCGTGGTGCCCCAGATCAGCACGATGTCCAGCACGACCGGAATGCCGATGAGCAACGCCAGTACGACGACGTCACGTCGGGTGAGCCGACGCCGGCGACCGGCGCTCCGGGCGTGGCGGGTGGCCGACCGGCCCGGCGCGCTGTCCGGACCGGTCAGGGTGGTCTGCGTCGAAGCCACGGGCACGAACCTCACTCGCTGGCGAAGATGCTCTTCTTCTGCTGCTCGATCTTGCTGCAGAGTCCGTTGATGTCCTTCGGATCGTTCAGGAACGCCTGCAACGACGGGATCATCACCGTGGAGGCGAAGTCGGGACGGGTGTCGCGGTCCATGAACTGCGAGATCTGCTTGGCCCCGGCGATGTACTGCTTGCACTTCTTCTGCAGGGCACTGAGGTTGGACGTGTCACCGGCCGAGTTGACCGGCAGGTTACCGGCATCGACCTGCTGGTACGCGTTCTCCGCGGCGGCGCTGCCGAGGAAGGTGACGAGCGCCTTGGCGGCGTCGGCGTCCTTGGCCTTCGCGGAGATCATGAACCCGTCGATGGGCGCCTCGACGGCGTCCTGCCCGTACTGCTCGGTGATCACCGGGTAGGGGAAGAAGTCGAGGTCGTTGGCGTCGTTGCCCTGGAACACCTGGGTGATCTGGCCGGAGCCGCAGACCAGCATGGCCGACTTGCGCTGCAGTACCGACTGGGCGGCCTCCTGCCAGATGCGACCGTTGGCGCCCTGCTGGCAGTAGGGCAGCAACGACGCCCAGGTGGAGAAGACCTGCTTGACCTTGGGGTCGGTCCAGGACTCCTTGCCCTCCATCAGGCTGATGTGGAAGTCGTAGCCGTTGGTGCGCATGTTGATCTGGTCGAAGGTGCCCATCGCGGGCCAGCCGTCCTTCTCGCCCAGCGCGAACGGGGTAAGGCCGTCCTTCTTCATCTTCTTGCAGAGCGTCGTGAGCTCGTCGAAGGTCCTGGGGATCTGATAGTCCTTGGCCTTGAACAGACTCGGCCGGTAGAAGATCGCCCACGGGTAGTTGTAGAGCGGGACGAAGTACTGCTTGCCGTCCTCTGCGGTGGCGGCCTTCTTCATCGCGTCGCTGAAGCCGGTCAGCTTGCTCCACACGTCCGAGAGGTCGACAGCGAGGCCCTGCTTGGCGAAGAACTTCATCCGGTTGCCGGCGAACCAGCTGAACACGTCGTCCGGGTTGCCCTTGAGGTAGCGGCTGATGTTCTCCTGGAAGCTGTTGTGGTCGACCGTGTTGACCTTGACCGTCTTCTTCGACTTCTTGTGGTAGGCCGACATGACGTTGGCGATCGCCTTCTTCGGGATCGCGTCGGAGTAGTTGGATCCGAACGTGACGGTGTTGCCACCGGAGCCGCCGCCGCACGCGGCGAGCAGGCCCGGAACCGCGAGTGCGCCGGCACCGAGCACGGCGCCGCGCAGCACGGTACGCCGGGACACTCCCGAGCCGCCGATGGTCGCGCCGGGTGTCGTGCCGGTCGGGAACTGCGCCATGGGAACTCCCTACAGGAAAGTCGAAGAATCAAACGCGACCCTTCAAAAGTCACCACATTCCATCGCCGACGGCCCGCGCTGTCAAGACCTGGCCGACCCGATCGCCCAATCGATGGGATTACCCCTGGTGAAGCGCGAGCGATCAGCGCCAACAGGTCAGCGACCGAAGCCCGGCGGACAGCGGCGGTGGCCACCCGGACCCCGTACCGGCCCGCTGGATATGCCACACTTTCGTTCGAACATGTTGACTCTTGATCGGTCTCGAACCAGAGTTGACCCGGCGAGAACCCTGCCCGCCTCGCCGGAGGCGGACCCGTCCGGCGCTGGACGCTGCGACGAACCTGTGAAGAACCACTGTCGGCCGAGCCGACGGGGAGGCCCCATGCTCGCACCGCAACGCCAGGCCAGCATCCTGGACCTGGTCCGCCGGCACGGCGGCGTCCGGGTATCCGATCTGGTACGCGAGTTCAACGTGTCCGACATGACGATCCGGCGCGACCTGGAGAGCCTCGCTCAACGCGGACTGCTGGCCAAGGTGCACGGCGGCGCCACCACCCTCGCGCCCGGCTCCACCGACGAACCCGGCTTCGCCGCCAAGTCGATGCGCCAGCAGGCCGAGAAACAGGCCATCGCCCGGCGGGCCGCCGAACTGGTCTCCCCCGGTACCGCGATCGCGCTGTCCGCCGGCACCACCACCTGGAGCCTCGCCCACGAACTGCTCGAGGTACCCGGCATCACCGTGGTCACCAACTCCGTACCGGTCGCCGAGGTCTTCTACCACAACGGCCGCAGCGACCAGACCGTCGTACTGACCGGCGGCATCCGTACCCCGTCCGATGCCCTGGTCGGCCCGTTCGCGGTCACCGCGATCCGGTCACTCAACCTCGACCAGCTGTTCCTCGGAGTGCACGGCATCAACGAACGGTCCGGCTTCACCACCCCGAACCTGATGGAAGCCGAGACCGACCGCGCGCTGGTCGCCGCCGCCCGGCGACTCGTCGTACTGGCCGACCACACCAAGTGGGAGATCGTCGGGATCAGTACCATCGCCCGGCTCACCGACGCCGACATCCTGGTCAGCGACGACGGACTACCCGGTACCGCACGTGACATCCTGGCCGACGCAGTGGGGGAACTGCTGCTGGCGCCGGCCGGGAAGATCCCCACCCCCGAACAGGACACGACGTGAAACCCACCACGATCCGGCTCGCCGACGGCCGGGAACTGCACTACTTCGACGACGACGCCGACGGTGCCGTCCAGCGCACCACAGACCGCCTCGACGCGGTCGACCGCCGTACACTGCCCGAACCGCCGCCCGCCTCGGAACTGCGCTACGACCCGGTACTCGACGAGTGGGTGGCGGTCGCGGCACACCGCCAGGACCGCACCTTCCTACCGCCGTCCGACCAGTGCCCGCTGTGTCCGTCCACCCCGCAGCGGGCCACCGAGATCCCGGCCGCGGACTACGACGTGGCGGTGTTCGAGAACCGCTTCCCGTCCTTCAGCCACCGGATCGGTCCGGACGGGCCGCTGGACCCCTTCGACCCGCAGCACGCCACCACACCCGCGCCACCGTCGCCGGCCGGCAGCCTGATCCCGGTGGTGCCCGGTCGGGGCCGGTGCGAACTGGTCTGCTTCACCGCCGAACACGACTCCTCGTTCTCCCGGCTGAGCCCGACCCGGGTGGGCACCGTACTGGAGGCGTGGGCCCAGCGGACCGTCGAACTGTCCGCGCTGCCCGGCATCGAGCAGGTGTTCTGCTTCGAGAACCGGGGCGAGGAGATCGGCGTCACCCTGCACCACCCGCACGGCCAGATCTACGGCTACCCGTACGTGACGCCGCGCACCGCCCGGATGCTCGACTCCGCACATCGCTACCGGCACCGTACGGGGGGCCGCGGACTGTTCGCCGACCTGCTCGCCGCCGAGCGGGCCAGCGGGGAACGGGTGGTGGCCAGCAACGCGTACTGGACGGCGTTCGTACCGGCGGCGGCCCGGTGGCCGTTCGAGATACACCTGTACCCGCACCGACAGGTGCCGGACATTCCGGCCCTGCACCGGGCCGAGCGGGATGCCTTCGCCACCCTCTACCTGGACGTACTCGGCCGCTTCGACCGGCTCTTCGAGGTGCCGATGCCCTACATCTCGGCCTGGCACCAGGCGCCGGTACGCATCGGCCGACACGTCGCCTACCTGCACCTTCAACTGTTCTCCAGCCGCCGCGCGCCCGGCAAGTTGAAGTACCTGGCAGGATCGGAGTCGGCCATGGGCGCGTTCGTCAACGACGTACGCCCGGAGCATGCGGCCCAGATGCTGAGGGAGTCATAACACTGTGAAGCTTCTCGTCACCGGCGGTGCCGGATACATCGGCAGTATCGTCAGCCGCCAGCTGATCGCGGCCGGCCATCAGATCGAGGTCCTCGACGACCTGTCGACCGGCTATGCCGAGAACGTACCGGCCGGTACACCGCTGCACCGATTGTCCGTGCACGACGTCGGACAGGTACTGACCCGCGAGGCCGGCTTCGACGGCGTACTGCACTTCGCCGCAAAGATCGCCGCCGGCGAATCGGTGGTCAAGCCGGAGCTGTACTGGGACACCAACATCCGCGGCTCCCTCGCCCTGCTGGACGCGGTCCGCGCCGCCGGCGTACCCCGCCTGGTGTTCTCCTCCACCGCCGCGGTTTATGGCGACGGGCCCGGCGACTCCTCGATCACCGAGCAGACCGAGACCGTACCGACCAACCCGTACGGGTCGAGCAAGCTGGCCGTGGACATGATGATCACCGCCGCCTGCGGCGCCTCCGACGCGCTGGGCGCGGTCAGTCTGCGGTACTTCAACGCGGCCGGTGCGTCCGGACCGACCGGCTCGGACGACCGCTGGCTTGGCGAGCGGCACGAGCCGGAGACCCACCTGATCCCGATGGCGTTGCAGGCCGCCGCCGGCGACCGGGCCGAGTTCTTCCTGTTCGGCGACGACTACGACACGCCCGACGGCACCTGCGTACGCGACTACATCCACGTCGAGGACCTGGCCGCCGCCCACCTGCTCGCGCTGGACGCCGCCACCGGCGGCCGGCACCAGATCTTCAACCTCGGCAACGGCCGCGGCTACAGCAACAAGCAGGTCGTCGACGTCGTACGGGAGGTCACCGGCGCCAAGCTGCCGGTCACCATGGCGCCGCGCCGGGACGGCGACACCGTCGTGGTGGTCGCCTCCGCGGACAAGGCGCACCGGGAACTGGGTTGGACGCCGGCAAAGCCCCAGCTGCGGGACATCATCGGCGACGCCTGGTCGTTCTACCAGGCACAGAAGGGCCGGTCGTGACCGTACACGGGGGCCGGGCGTGACCTTCACCGAACAGTTCGGGGGTGAGCCGGACGGGGTCTGGTTCGCCCCCGGTCGGGTCAACCTGATCGGTGAACACACCGACTACAACGACGGATTCGTCCTGCCGTTCGCACTCGCCCAGCGCACCACGGTGACCGCCCGGGCGATCGACAAGCCACTGTGGACAGTCCACTCCGCACTCACCGGCGAGACGGTCGGCTTCGACACCGATCAACTGACCGAACCCGGCACGGTGACCGGCTGGGCCAGCTACGTGGCCGGAGTGGTCTGGGCACTGCGGGACGCCGGGCACCGGGTCCGCGGCGCCCAGCTGTCCGTGGAGTCCGACGTGCCTCTCGGCGCCGGGCTGTCCTCCTCCGCCGCACTGGAATGTGCCGTACTGGAAGCACTCGCGGCACTGTCCGATCTGGACATTCCCGTGTCGGAACGGCCCCGCCTGGCGCAACGCGCCGAGAACGACTACGCCGGCATGCCGTGCGGCATCCTGGACCAGTCCGCCTCGGTACTGTGCCGGCAGGGCAACGCCCTGTTCCTGGACTGCCGCGACCTCACCGCCGAGCAGGTACCGTTCGACCTCGCCGCCGACGATCTCGCGCTGCTGGTCATCGACACGCGGGCACCGCATCGGCACACCGACGGCGAGTACGCGGTGCGGCGGGCCAGCTGCGAACAGGCCGCCCGCACCCTCGGGATCCCCGCACTGCGCGACATCGAACCCGGCGCCCTCGACTCCGCCCTCGACGCGCTGCCCGACGACACCACCCGGCGGCGGGTCCGCCACGTGGTCACCGAGAACCAGCGGGTACTCGACACCGTGGCGATGCTGCGTTCCGGCGAGGTACGCGCCACCGGACCACTGCTGACCGCCTCGCACGCATCGATGCGCGACGACTACCAGATCACCGTTCCGCCGGTCGACGCCGCCGTCGAGGTGGCACTACGGGCCGGCGCCTACGGCGCCCGGATGACCGGCGGCGGCTTCGGCGGCTGCGTACTGGCCCTCGTCGACGCCCACGCCACCGACCGCGTAACCGACGCGGTGACCACCGCCTTCGCGACAGCCGGATTCAACGCACCCGCCTACTTCCAGGCCCACCCGTCCGCCGGAGCCGGCCCCCTCCACTAAGCCCACCCGCACCCAGCACCCAGCACCCAGGCACCCGGCACCCGGCACCCGGCACCCGGCACCAGCACCAGCACCAGCACCAGCACCAGCACCAGCACCAGCACCAGCACGCATTTTCCCCGAATTCCCGTTTTGCCGCTTTACTAAAAGGAACATTCGGGGAAAATACCGCTCCAGCTGAGGCCCGTTGGTGCATTTTCCCCGAATGTCCCGCGCGTCAAAATTCACTTACGTTCTTTTCGGGGAAAATGCACCTTCAGCCTCGCGGGCTGATAGCTCGGCATGCAACTGTCCACAGGTAACAGCACCGGTAGCACACTTATCCACAGGCCTGCCGCGGCACGTGGCGGAGCGGCTCGCTGCCCCGGATCGTTGCGGAATGCGTACAGAAACTGATTCGCACCCGCTGCAACATCAGGTCTTCCTGGCCCGCGACGCGATCAGGGCAGGCCTCGTCACGTACCGCGAGCTGCGTACCAACGCGCGATGGACACCTGTACTCCGTGGCGTGTACGCGGACTCGTCCCTGCCATTCAACCACCGTACGAAACTGCGGGGAGCCGCGCTGCTCCTCCCCTCGGCAGCGGTGGTGACAGGTCTTTCATCTGCGTATCTCTGGGGAGTGGAGGTCGCGAGCGGTAGCGATCCGGTGGATGTCATCGTCCCGCCGAAGCGACGGTTCGGTCCGGTACGAGGCCTACGAATAGGCTACTCAGGAATGAATGAGCGTGAGATCACCAGACTTGGTGGTATTCGTACGGCAACGCCCGCTTCGACTGCCTGGGAACTGACCCGCCGGCTCCCGCTTCTTCAAGCCGTATCGGTAATTGACGCTCTGTTACACCGTGGAGTGTTAGAGCACGAAGATCTCACCACCTTGCTGACACAGTGTGATACCCGCGCAGGAGCATCCGCTGCGCGACGAGCCTTCGCCCTGACCGACAGACGAGCAGAGTCCCCACCCGAATCAGTGGTCCGGGTGCGCCTCACCCTCGCGGGATTTCCGCCGCCCATTCCCCAGTACGAGATCGTGGCCAATGGACGTTTCATCGCAAGAATGGATCTTGCCTGGCCGCAGTACAGGATCGCCATCGAATACGACGGCATATGGCACGCCGATCCTGGGCAGTTCGCCCGCGATAGGAGGCGCCTCAACGCCCTGATAGCGGCGGGCTGGACGGTGTACCACATCACCGGCTCGCAACTATATGACTGGGATGTCGTCGTACGCGACCTGTGGCGCCTGATCGATCTCCACCAGACGGCAGCATCCTGACCAGTTTCAATCCCGGGCGGCGTGGCGCCGGAGACCCCCGCAGCCTTCAGTGGGCATTTTCCCCGAATACGCGATTTGCGAGTTCCAAACTGACTGAACATTCGGGGAAAATGCACCAAGAGACTACCCGCCAGGTGTCATTTTCCCCGAAAGTCCATTTCCCAATTCGGTCATTTTATAACTTTCGGGGAAAATGCAAGCCGAGGTGTGAATGCGCGGCCAGTGCGGGGTGAGGAGCCCAGAAATGGCGGTGTCCGCTGCGCGCGGATCGCGCACAGCGGACACCGGTCGATCTGCCGAAGAGTCGGTCGGAACCGACCTCGGTCAGAGATCAGAGATCAGAGATCAGGCGAGCTTCTTGGCCAGCCGGTCGGCGATCGAGGTCATGAACTCGTCGGTGGTCTGCCACGGCGCGTCCTTGCCGATCAGCAGTGCCAGGTCCTTGGTCATCTGGCCCGCTTCGACGGTCTCCACGCAGGCTGCCTCGACCTCGCGGGCGAAGCCCTGCAACTCGGGAGTGTTGTCGAGCTTGCCGCGGTGCTCCAGGCCCCGGGTCCAGGCGAAGATCGACGCCACCGGGTTGGTGGAGGTCTTCTCGCCCTGCTGCCAGCGCCGGAAGTGCCGGGTCACGGTGCCGTGCGCGGCCTCCGCCTCCACGGTGCGACCGTCGGGGGTCATCAGTACGGAGGTCATCAGGCCCAGCGAACCGAAGCCCTGCGCCACCACGTCGGACTGCACGTCGCCGTCGTAGTTCTTGCAGGCCCACACGTACCCGCCGTCGCCCTTGATGGCCTGCGCCACCATGTCGTCGATCAGCCGGTGCTCGTACCAGATGCCCTTGGCGTCGAAGTCGGCCTTGAACTCGGCCTCGAAGATCTCGGCGAAGATGTCCTTGAACCGGCCGTCGTAGGCCTTCAGGATGGTGTTCTTCGTCGACAGGTAGACCGGGTAGTTGCGCTCCAGGCCGTAGCGCAGCGAGGCGCGGGCGAAGTCGCGGATCGACTCGTCGAAGTTGTACATGCCGACCGCGACGCCACCGCCGGGGAACTCGGCGACGTTGAACTCCATCGGCGAGCCGTCGGTCGGGGTGAAGGTGATCGTCAGCTTGCCCGGTCCGGGCGTGACGAAGTCGGTGGCCTTGTACTGGTCACCGTGCGCGTGCCGGCCGATCACGATCGGCTTGGTCCAACCCGGTACGTAGCGCGGGATGTTGGACATCACGATCGGCTCGCGGAAGATCACGCCGCCCAGGATGTTGCGGATGGTGCCGTTCGGGGAACGCCACATCTTCTTCAGGCCGAACTCCTCGACCCGCGCCTCATCCGGTGTGATGGTGGCGCACTTGACGCCGACACCATGGCGCTGGATCGCGTTCGCCGCATCGACCGTCACCTGGTCGTCGGTGGCGTCCCGATGTTCGATGCCCAGGTCGTAGTACTCGAGATCCACGTCGAGATAGGGCAGGATCAGCTGGTCCTTGATCTGCTTCCAGATGATCCGGGTCATCTCGTCGCCGTCGAGCTCGACGACCGGGTTGGCTACCTTGATCTTGGCCATCGGCCCGGCTCTCCTCTCATTGAATTAACAGTACGAGCGTACTGGCGAATCAGGCTGTCGGACAGTCCGGGTGCGCGGCCCCACAGTGGCTGTTACCAGTTCTTCGCTCCACTATCACCGAACCGGTTCGCACCGTCACAGTGCGGCGATATCCGCCTGCCTGGCGCGGACCAGATCCGCCGCCTCGCGCAGCGCCGCCAGCTCGGTGACGGCCAGCTCGACCTCGACCACCCGCCGCACACCGCCGGCGCCCAGCTCGGCCAGCACGCCCAGGTACACGTCGGAGATACCGTACTGCCCGTCGAGCCAGGCGCACACCGGCAGTACCTCGCCGCTGTCGGTGGCCACCGCACGTGCCATCCGGGCCGCCGCCGCGGAGGGCGCAAAGTAGGCCGAACCGGTCCTGAGCAGTGCCACGATCTCTCCGCCACCGGACCGGGTGCGCGACACGATGCCGTCCAACCGTTCCGCCGACAGCAACCCGGCCAGCGGCTCTCCATCCACAGTGGACCGGGAGGGCACCGGGACCATGGTGTCACCGTGCGAACCGAGCGTCAGGGTTCGTACCGAGGAGACCGGTACGCCCAGCTCATCGGCGACGAAGGTGGTGAACCGGGCGGTGTCCAGGATGCCGGCCTGGCCGATGATCCGGGCCGGCGGGAAACCGGTCACCTGGCGCATCAGCGCGGTCATCTCGTCCAACGGGTTGGACACCACGATGACGACCGCCTCCGGCGCGTGCCGGGCCACGTTCACGCCGACCTGCCGGACGATCTTCGCATTGCTCTGCAACAGATCCAGCCGGCTCATCCCGGGCTTCCGGGGCAGCCCGGCGGTCACCACGACCACCGCCGAACCGGCGAGCACCTCGTACCCCTCGCCCTCCGGTCCGGTCGTGCGACCGGTCACCGCCGTCTCGAAACCCTCGATCGCCCGGGACTGCCCGATGTCGAGAGCCAGCCCCTCGGCCCGGCCCTCGATGACGTCGGTCAGGACCACCGTGTCGAAGACGCCGCATTCGGCGAGCCGTTGTGCGGTCGTCGATCCGTAGAAACCGGCACCGACCACGGTGACCTTGCCGCCCATCGGGGCACTCCCGTCGCTATCGGCGTGCGGCCCGCTCGGCCGCCTCCACCACGTTGGTCAGCAGCATCGCCCGGGTCATCGGCCCGATCCCGCCCGGTACCGGCGCCAGGAACCCGGCCACCTCCCGTACGTCCGGATGCGCGTCGCCGGCCAGCTTCGCCCGGCCGCTCGCCGTGGTGCCCACCCGGGTGATGCCCACGTCCACCACGGTCGCACCCGGCCGCACCATGTCCGCGGTCAGCAGGTGCGGGGTGCCGGCCGCAGCCACCACGATGTCGGCGGTCCTGGTGTGCGCGGCCAGATCCCGGGTCCCGGTGTGGCACAGGGTCACCGTGGCGTTCTCGCTGCGCCGGGTCAGCAGCAGACCCAGCGGCCGACCCACCGTGGTGCCCCGACCGACCACGGTCACCTCGGCGCCGCGCAGCGGTACGTCGTAGCGGCGCAGCAGTTCCACGATGCCGCGCGGGGTGCACGGCAGCGCCGCGTCCTCGCCCAGCACCAGCCGGCCCAGGTTGATCGGGTGCAGCCCGTCCGCGTCCTTGGCCGGGTCCATCCGTTCCAGGATCGCCTGCGTGTCGATCTGGCGCGGCAGCGGCAGTTGCACGATGTAGCCGGTGCAGGCCGGGTCGGCGTTGAGTTCGTCGACCACCGCGGCCACGTCCGCCTGGGTGGCGGTGGCGGGCAGATCATGGCGCAGCGAGGTGATCCCGACCTCGGCGCAGTCCCGGTGCTTACCCGACACGTACGCGTGCGAACCGGGATCATCCCCGACCAGTACGGTGCCCAGCCCCGGTACGGTGCCCAGCTGGGCGAGCACCTTCACCCGGGCCGCCAGGTCGTCCTTGATCGCCGCCGCGGTGGCCTTACCGTCCAGGATCGTCGCAGTCACACCATCGAGTCTTTCACGCCCGCGAGCCTCCCGTACCTGGTGGGTCAGCCGACCAATTCGTCCGGGTAGCACCAGCGCCAGTCCTCGCCCGGCTCCCGCGAGCGCACCACCGGATGCTGCGTACCGCGGTAGTGCCGGGTGGCGTGCGCGGCCGGCGAGGAGTCACAGCAGCCGACGTACCCGCAGTTCAGACAGAGGCGCAGATGCACCCAGTCGCGGCGGCCCTCGGCAAGGCAGCCGGTGCAGCCCGCGGCGGTCTGCACCGGTGGGTCCGGGCGCTCGGCGGTGTCGACAAGATGCTCACAGCTACTCATCGCCTCATTCAACTACCTCGTCCCGGCGCAGGAGCGACTCCTCCAGATCCATGTCGCGTTGCGCACGCCGAAGTACCTCCTCGGGGATCCGTCCCTGGTCCCGCGCCTCGCGGAAGACGGTCCGTTCGGCCTCGAGCATCTCCCGGCGCAGCCGTCGGTACACCGCCGACGGAGCCCGCTCCGGGTCACCGAGCCGTTCCCATGCCTGGTTGGTCCGATTCTCCGACAACGACCGGAGGCGGGTCAGTACGTGCTCCGGCACCTCCACGTCCTCGGCGAGTTCGGTCAGCCGTTCCAGCGCGGCACGGGTCGCCCGGTGCTGTACCGACGCCTCGGCGAGCGCGTCCTTGCTCGGGTCGTCGGGCCGCACCCGCAGGGCGCGTACCAGCATCGGCAGGGTCAGGCCCTGCCCGACCAGGGTCACGATGATCACCGAGAAGGCCAGCCAGACGAACAGGTCCCGGCCCGGGAACGCCGTACCGTGCGCCATCCGGGGCAGCGAGAACGCCGCGGCCAGGGTCACCACCCCGCGCATCCCGGCCCAGGCGACCACGGTCGGTTTGGCCAGCGGTATCCGGGGTTCCCGGTCCCGTACCCGGGGGATCAACCGGGCCAGGTAGGTGGCCGGGTACATCCAGACGAACCGGGTCACCACCACCGTGCCGACCACCGTCGCGGTGGCCGCCAGGATCACCAGCGGCGAGGAGTGCAGCGCCAGTACGACACTGCGTAGTTGCAGCCCGACCAGCAGGAAAACCGAGCCTTCCAGCAGGAAGCGGACCATCCGCCAGAAGGCCTCCATCTGCAGCCGGGACGCCGCGGACATCAGCAGCGGCCACCGGTGCCCCAGGTACAGCCCGGCCGTCACCACCGCCACCACGCCCGATCCCTCGATCAGTTCCGCCGGGAAGAACGCCAGGAACGGGGTGAGCAGCGACAGGGCGTTGTCCAGCAACGGATCGGTGGTACGCCGGTGCAGGAACGCGACCACCACGGCCACCAGCAGACCGACCGCCAGACCACCACCGACCGCCAGCGTCGCGTGTACCGCGATGCCCCGCGCGGTGACCGCCGCACCCGTCACCGCACCGATCGCCAGCCGCAGCGTGACCAGCGCGGTGGCGTCGTTGACCAGGCTCTCGCCCTCCAGGATCGTCACCATCGAGCGGGGCAGGCCGATCCGGCGGGCGACCGCCGTGGCGGCCACCGCATCGGGCGGGGCGACCACCGCACCCAGCGCGAAGGTCGCGGCCAGCGGCAGTACCGGCAGCACCGCGTGCAGCACCAGCCCGACCGCGAACGTACTGAACAGGGTCAGCCCCACCGCCAGCAGCAGGATCGGCCGCAGGTGCAGCCGGAATGCCGGTACCGAGGTCTCGATCGCCGCGATGTAGAGCAGCGGCGGCAGGATGCCGACCAGTACGAGTTCCGGGTCGAGCGCGACACCGGCCAGTCCGGGGATCACCGAGAGGGCGATGCCGACCAGTACCAGCAGGATCGGGGCGAGCAGCCCGATCCGACGGGCGACCGCGTTGACCGCGGTGACCACCACCGCGATCAGGAAAACGGTCAGCAGTCCAGTCGTCACCCGCCACCCCCCGGCACCTGCGGCGAGCGTACGTGCCGGGTCGCCGGCTCCGGGCGCCGTCCCGGTATCCGGGCAGGAGTCACGGTCCGGCTCCGGCACACGGCGGTGCCGGGGCCACCCGAGTGGGTGGCCCCGGCACCGTGGCCTGGGCCGTCAGCTCAGCGCAGCCGGCTGACCAACCGGGGCGCGACCCGGCGCAGCAGCAGCGCTCCGGCCAGACCGGCCAGCGCGATGCCGGCCAGCAGGACACCGACCGGCGGGACGCTGTGCTGCGCGGCCGCCGGGGTGGCGGTCCTGGGCAGCCAGTTGCCACCGAGGGTGTGCTTACGGGCGTACGTGGAGCCCGCCATCTTGTCCGCGTAGCGCTGGTGCACCAGCGTGCGGTAGGCGGTGAGGGTCACGCCCTGCGCGCCGACCGAACGGCGCGCGCTCTCGTTGAGCGGCAGTACCCGGCCGTCGCGGACGGCGTACCAGGCGTTGATCTGCGGCTCCCGGAAGGCGGTCCCGGTGCCGGCCTGCTTGGCGTAGCCGACCTCGTCGCTGCCCGAGGCGATGTTGACCTCGGTCCACGCGTTGCCGTGCTTGGCATCCCGCATGGTCCAGACCGCGGCGTGCTGGCCGTCCGAGGACACCGCGTCGGTGGCCAGGTACGCCATCTTCGCCACCGGCGCGCTGTCGGTACGCGCCGCGACGAAGTCCGGGTTCAGGTAGTAGACCGGCACCGTGGTGGCCAGGGTGGGGTCCATCGTCGCCGCGACGGCGGCCCGGTGCGCGGCGTTCTTGCTCACCGCCGGACGGCCCCGGTCGGCGAAGAAGCCGGCCAGCAGCTTGTGTACGGCCGGGGTGTCGGCCGCCCGGTGTCCGGCGCTGAGGTCGGTCGCCGACGGGGTACCGGAGACCGTCGACGGTGCCGCGACAGCGGGGGCACCGACCGCCAGTACGGCCGCGCCGGTCACCACCAGACCCACGACGACGCGACGGGTGCGCGTACGCAGAGTTGCGTTCATGGCTGTCTCACCCACCGATCCCGGAGAGAGCGTCGTCCCAGATGAACTGGGAGTTGCTGACATAGCTCGAGTAGCTCATCAGGTTGTAGCGGTTGTCCGTGGGCCACGGGTCGCCGAAGTAGATGGCCTGGCTGCCCGCGTCGTAGCCGTAGATGACCTCGGCATGGCCACCACCTGCGGTCCAGGCGATGCCGGTCAGGATCGGCCGGTTGCTGTTGATCTCGTTCTCGATGGTGCCGAACGACAGCGCACCGGACTCACCGCCCGGCGAGACGCCGAGCTGGTAGAACGCGTTCTGGTCCCAGGACAGGTAGCCGGGCTGGTTGGGGCACTGGGTGCTGGTCGAGTAGCCCCGGGCCAGGTCGCAGAACGAGTTCTGGTCGGTGCCGCGACCGAAGTACGAGGCGATGGTGTTGCCGGAGGCGACCCAGCACCATTCGTCGTACTGCTGGGTCTGCATGCTGATGCCGAGCTGGGTGGCCGTGAGAGTGGGGGATCCCGGGGCCGAGGTGGTGTAGGTGACGGGCGCGGGGGCGGCGGCCGTCGGTGGAGCCGCATTGGCGGCGGTGCTTGCTGGAGCCGCATTGGCGGCGGTGGCCGGCGCCGCGACTGCCACGGCGGCCAGCAGGCCGGCCGCGAGCAGACGGACGCGGCGGCCCCGACCGCCGATGGAGAGGTTCATGTGAGCTCCTTCGCAGGGGGTGGCGAGGGGTGGGCGCCCGCTGCGAACGCTAGGTCCCCGGGACCGTCGGCGGAACCGGTCCGGTTGCGGGGGGCCGCGATGTGTGAACGGCAGAGATCGGTGTGAACGGCCGTCTTCGGACGTACAGACCATTACCAATCGGGTGAAAAAAGTTCATAATAGGGATATTCACGTAATGCCGGTCACAGCGCCAGCTCCGCCGGCCATGGGGAGGCACCGGAGGTCGGGAATGTCAGGTCCCGCGACGCCCGAACGAGCCGCCGTACCGTTCCACACCGCACTCCGTAGCGCGATCAACGCACGTGGCCTGTCCCTCGAACGGCTCCGCGCCAAGCTCGCCGCCCGCGACCTGCACGTCGGCGTCACCACGCTCAGCTACTGGCAACGCGGGCTACGCCAGCCGGAACGACAGGAGTCACGTACCGTCGTCGCCGCGCTGGAGGAGATCCTGCAACTGCCCGCGCAGAGCCTGACCCTGCTGCTCGGGCCGCCCCGGCCGCGCGGCGGTGCGGTGCGCTACCCACCCGACGTACTGCGCTACACGGCGATCATGCCGCATCCCGCCGAGATGGCTCCGCTGCTGGACCGGCTGGACATGGCCGCCGCCGGTCGGGTACACGTCGCCTGCGAACTGGCCACCGTCGAACTCGGCGCCGACCGTGCGGTCCGCCGGACCTCCGTCATCCGGGTGGTACGGGCCCACCAACCCAACGCCGACCGGGACACCGCGATCATGTGGCTGGACCCCGGCGGTGACGTCGACGCCGTACAGGTACGAGCGACCGAGAACTGCCGGCTCGGCCGGGTCAGCCGGGATCCCGCCGCCGGCCTGATCGCCGCCGAACTGCTGTTCGACCTGTCGTTGCAGGAGGAACAGACCCGGGTCCTGTCGTACGAGTTCGTCACCGACGGCCGGGCCGAGTGCCGCGAATTCGTCCGCGCACTGCGCTTCCCGGCCGAACAGTACGTGCTGCAGATCAAGTTCCATCCCGACGCCCTGCCGGTACGCTGCCGCCGCTTCACCGCCCGGGGGATGACCGCGCCGGAACAGGACAGCACCGAACTGACCGTGGACGGCCACCACACGGTCCATCTCGTACTGGCCCAGGCCCGGCACGGCATCGTCGGTATCCGGTGGGAATGGCAGTGACCGGCCGGTGCCCGACGCCAGCTGGCGTCGGGCACCGGAACCGTCAGTGGAAGAAGTGCCGGGTGCCGGTCAGGTAGAGGGTGATGCCGGCGGCCTCCGCGGCGGCGATGACCTCACCGTCGCGTTTGGACCCGCCAGGCTGGACCACGGCCCTTACCCCGGCGTCGATCAGGACCTGCAGACCGTCCGCGAACGGGAAGAACGCGTCGGAGGCGGCGACCGCGCCGGCCGCCCGTTCCGTACCGGCCCGGGACACGGCCAGTCGCGCCGAGTCGACCCGGTTCACCTGCCCCATACCCACTCCGACGGTCGCGGCGTCCGCGGCGAGCAGGATCGCGTTGGACTTGACAGCCCGTACGGCGCGCCAGGCGAAGGCCAGATCGCGCAACGTCCGCTCGTCGGCGGCCTTGCCGGCGGCCAGTGTCCATCCGGCCGGGTGGTCACCCGGCGCGTCGATCCGGTCGGCCTGCTGGAGCAGTACGCCACCGGAGACCGGCTTGACCTCACGGGGTGCCGTAGGCGCCGAGGCGAGACGCAACAGCCTGATGTTCTTCTTCGCCGCCAGTACCGGAACTGCACCATCCTCATAGGACGGAGCAACGACGACCTCGGTGAAGATCGGCGCGATCTGTTCGGCCAGCGCCACCGACACCGGCCGGTTGACCGCGATCACCCCACCGAACGCCGACACCGGGTCGCACTCGTGCGCCTTCCGGTGCGCCTCGGCCACATCCGTACCGACCGCGATGCCACACGGGTTGGCGTGCTTGATGATCGCCACGCACGGCTCGTCGAAGTCGTGCGCGGCGCGCCAGGCGGCATCGGTATCGGTGTAGTTGTTGTACGACATCTCCTTGCCGTGCAACTGTTCCGCGGCGGCCAGGCCACCGGCACCACCCGCCCCGGCACTGTCGTCGAGGTAGAGAGCGGCGCTCTGGTGCGGGTTCTCCCCGTAGCGCAGCACCGACCGACGGTGCCAGGTGGCGCCGAGGAACTCCGGGAACCCGCCGTCGCTGTCCGCGTCGCCAGTGCCCCCGTCACCCGGGTCCGCCTGTGCAGCGAACCAGGACGCGACCGCCACGTCGTAGCGGGCGGTGTGCGCGAACGCCTCAGCGGCCAGCCGCCGCCGTTGCGTCAGGCTGAACCCACCGTCGACCACCGCGCCGAGCAGCTCCGGGTAGCGCGCCGGGTCGGTCACCACCGCCACGTTCGCGTGGTTCTTGGCGGCACCACGCACCATCGACGGTCCACCGATGTCGATCTGTTCGATGATCTCGTCCGGTCCGGCACCGGAGGCGACCGTCTCACTGAACGGGTAGAGGTTGCTGACCAGTACCTCGAACGGCTGTACCGCCAGTTCGGCGAGCTGCGCGACGTGGTCGGCGGACCGTACGTCGGCGAGCAGCCCGGCATGCACCTTCGGGTGCAGCGTCTTGACCCGACCGTCCAGGCATTCCGGGAACCCGGTCAGTTCCTCGACCCGGGTCACCGGGACCCCCGCCTCGGCGATCCGGGCGGCCGTACTGCCGGTCGAGACGATCTCGACGCCCGCATCGGCCAGCCCACGGGCCAGCTCCACCAGTCCGGTCTTGTCGTAGACGCTGACCAGCGCGCGGCGGACCGGACGCCGGTCCTCGGCGGAGCCACCCCCGGTCTGCGGATTCCCCTCGCTCACTACGGCACCGTGACCTTTCTTCCGGTGACCGTCCAGCCCTCGCGGACCATCCGGCCGACGTACTCGACAAGCTGTGGCCGTTCGACCTGCTTGATCCGTTCGGTGAGGCTCTCCTCGGTGTCGTCGTCACAGACCGGTACGGCGGCCTGCGCGATGATCTGCCCGGTGTCCACACCGGAATCCACCAGGAACAGGGTCGCGCCGGCCAGTTTCACGCCGTACTCCAGCGCGTCGCGGGGACCGTGGATGCCGGGGAATGCGGGAAGCAACGCATTGTGCGTGTTGACGTACCGGCCGCCGAACCTGGCCAGGAACGTGGCGCCGACGAGTTTCAGGAAGCCGGCGGAGATCACCAGATCCGGCTCGTACTTCGCGACCTCCGCGGTGAGCGCGGCGTCCCAGGTCGCCCGGTCCGGATGGTCACGGACCCGGGTGACGAACGTTTCGGCACCGGCCCGCCGCCCTCGTTCCAGCCCTGCCACATCCGGGCGGTCGGCGCCGACCGCCACCACCCGGGCGCCATATCCGGGCTCCGCGCAGGCGTCCAGTAGCGCCTGGAGATTGGAACCCGCGCCGGAGACCAGAACTACGAGACGAGCAGTCATCGCACACTCCTCGCGGCGGGCCTCGACCGGCGCCGCAGGTATGCCACCAATGGTGTACGGACAGTTGTCGGGGAGATGGCCTCACGATAGCGCGCCGCTTTCTACCCGCCGTGACCGGCACCGGTGGCGCCCAATTCCGCAAGCACCGACCAGAACGCTCCTACCAGGGAAGACTGAGCCTGTTCGACTCTTGAGCCGGGCTCCGGTCCGGATCTCACAGTGAGGAGGAGACGTGACAGATCCCACGGCACCATCGCCTGGCGACCCGAACCGGCCTCACGGAGCGGAGGGTTCCCCGGGTCAGGGCGGCGCGGGTGGTCCCGCCGGAGCGTCCGGCCCGGGTGGACCCGGCGGTCCAGAAACTCCCGGCTGGCCCAGCGATCCCGGTGCACCCGGCGCACCGGGCGGCCAGGGCGAGCCCGGCGGTACGGGCGGCCAGAGCGGGCCTGGCGGTACGGGTGGCCAGGAGTGGCCGGGCTGGTCCGGTGCCGCCGACCGGCCCGGCGCAGCCGGGGACCAGGCCAGCTACGGGGCCCCGGGTGCCGGCAGTTACGGTGCGCCGCCTCCGGTTCCGCCGCCCGGTACGCCCGGGGCACCGGGCGACACCAACGGAAACGTCTTCGGCATCCTCGCGCTGATCGCCGGCATCGTGTCGGTGGTGATCTGCTGGCTGTACGGCGGCGGTCTGCTGTTCGGCATCGCCGGCATCATCCTGGGCGTCCAGGGCAAGAAGAAGGCGGCGGCCGGTCAGGCCGACAACCGGTCGATGGCACAGACCGGCCTGATCCTCGGCATCATCGGCGCGGCCCTGTCGGCGCTGTACCTGATCCTGCTGGCCGTCGGATTCGGGGTGATGAAGTCCCGCGGCCGAATGTACTGAGTGATTCCCCGGTGACGGCCCTCGCCGCCGAATGTCAATTCGTAGCGAGGGAGGCACGTTCAGTAGTTTTCGATTCCTGGTGATCTCACCCGACGTGCGGAAATCGATACGGCGGTTCAGAATGACAGCCGGTTCGTCCGTACTTGCTTGACCCGGTGAGACTGGGCACCGAAGATTTCTGAGCACGGCCTTCACCCCTGAGGGCCGTCACCAACGAGGGGGAAACGTGACAGACCCGATGGCACCGCCACCACCCACCGGCCCCGGTGGACCCGGCATGCCACCGCAGAACCCGTACGGCGGCGGAGAACCCCAGAACACCAGCGGAAACATCTTCGGAATCCTCTCGCTGGTCTTCGGTATCCTCTCCATCGTCATCTGCTGCCTCTACGGCGTCGGCATTCTTTCCGGTATCGGTGCGATCATTCTCGGTATCCAGGGGAAGAAGAAGGCCGATGCTGGCCTGGCCAACAACCGCACGCTGGCCAACGTCGGCTTCATTCTCGGCATCGTGGGTGCCGTCATCTCCCTGATCTACCTCATCCTGGAGATCGCGGTACTCAAGGGCGGGATCAACCCGCAGCAGTTCCAGAACAGCTGAGCTGCGTCCGGTGGCCGGTGCGCAGGCACCGGCCACCGACACCCTCCCGGCCAGCGTGGTCTGTGCGTTGCCGGGCGGTGAGAGTCATGCTGACCGCGACTGCGCGGTCCGCCCCGGTATCGCCCGCCGACTAGGCTGCACGCAGCGAAGCTGAACTCCACCACGCTGCAACGACGGCGACGCGGACCGAGGAGGACCATGCAGCCCGGCCAGCCCGACGAGACCCCCAGGGCGCAGCCCGGACCGTGGTCCACGCCGCCGCCCGGCCGACCCGGGGCCGCCGATCAGCCCGGTTCCCCCGGCAACCACGGCACCGACCCACGCCGTACGCCCGACCCGCTGCCGCCGCCCAACCTGCCGTCACCTGGCCCGTACCAGCAGGTACCGGCACCGGAGACACCGCAGCCTGGCCCGGCAGAGCCGCCGCCCGCGCCGACAGGCGAGGTACTGACCGGCGAACTGCTACCGGCCGGTGAACTGGTACCGGTCACTCCGCGAGCGGTCATGCTGCCGCCGCAACCCACCGCCACACCGGCGCCGGAGGCCGCCGCGACGCCGGACGGGTTCCGCAGCAACCTCGGCGCATCCATCGCCATGTTCCTACTGTTCCCACCATTCGCCCTGCCGGCCACCATCAACGCCCGCCGGGCCACGCATGCCCACCAGGCCGGGGACGCCGCCATGGCCGAGGACGCGGCCACCGAGTCCCGCCGGTGGAGCCGGATCGCACTGAGTTTCGGCCTCGTCGCCTGGGCGCTGCTGGTCTGCTGCGGGGGCGGCGGCCTGGTCCTGCGCGGCTGCGGCGTGGTCGGCTGACCCGCCGCACCCGAGCCACGATGAGCGTGATGATGTCGATCGGCTCGGTGACCGACCGGTCCAGCTCGATGCGAGTGAGGCATCGAAACGACCTCCCCTCGCTCCGCCTTCGGCATTTTCCCCGAATGGCCGTTAAGTCCATTTGCCGAAGGCCGCATTCGGGGAAAATGCTCATTCTGAGTAAGCCAAAGGTGCATTTTCCCCGAAAGTCCAGTTGAGAAATTCGGGCAAACTTCTCTTTCGGGGAAAATGTCCAGCAGTGGGCGGTGGGCGGTGGGTGGTGGGCGGTGGTGCGGGTCAGGGGCGGGGCCGGACCCCGGCGACCCGGGCGATCGCCGCGCCGATGGTCCCTGCGACCCCGACCAGTCCCATGGTGGCCAGGCCGAGCTGCCACCAGGACGGTCCCAGGGTGGCCAGTCGGCCGGCCCCCAACGAGCCGCTGGCCAGCATGCCGGCCACGGCCAGCAGCACACCGGCGGTCACCCCGGTCAGCACCGTGCACAGCAGGAGCGGACGCCACCCGGTACCGGCCTGTCGGCGGGCGGCCAGTACCCCGAGCGCGGCGCCGATCAGCAGCGGTACCGCCAGCAGCAGGGTGCCGAGGGCCGGCGCGGCATGGCTGGGCAGGCCGGCGAGTACCGGGACCGCCGGCACCGGCCCGAGCCGTACGCCCGCGACCCCGACCGCCGTACCGGTACCCACCGCGAACCCGGGCCCGGCCAGGTAGCTGACCGCCCAGACCGCCAGCGTGGGCGCATAGATCAGGCAGATCAGGGTGATGCCCGCGTCGCCGGCCGCACCAGCCTGGTACCCGCGCATCGTTTCGGCGGCGTCGTCGGCGTGCCAGGCCAACGCCGCGCCGGCAACCAGTGCGCCGGCCGCCAGCAGTGCACACACCGCCATCACCCCGCTACGCAGTCCGTAACGCACGGCGGGAGAGAACTGCCCGGCGATGTGGCGACCCATCCCGGTTTCCCGTACGGCTCCGGTCACCGCGCTGACCAGCGCCAACAGGCCGGTGGCGAGGAAGGTACGCAGCGGGGACAGCCGCATCTCGTCGGTGGACACCAGTACGGAGACCAGGGTGGCGAGCAGCCCGTAGCCGACCGCGACGCCGAGTGCGCCGGCGAGCGCGGCCCGCCGGTCACCGCCGACCGCGCGTGCGGTGTGGGCACCGGCCCGTACCAGCCGCCACACGATCAGCACCGTCAGCCCGAGCGGCGCCAGCCCGAACGGCCCGGACCGGGTTCCGACCGGTACGCCGTGGCCGAGCAGCCAGCCGGCGCCGGCGAAACGCAGCGCGGCGCGTACCGAACTGTTGCCCGCGCCATCCACCAGCCAGGCCAGGGCGACCAGTACGAGCAGCGGAAGGAACGACACCAGCGCGGCCCAACCGGCGGTGGCCGCCGAGGCCAGGAAGACCGGGCCCTTGCCGTTGGTCCGGGCCGGTGCCGGGGTACGCGCATCCCCGGGCGGCGGCACGCGGTCGGTCCGCCCGGTGCCGGACGGCTCGGCGCCGCCCGGCGGCCCGGCGTCGGTACCGGCGTCAGCGTCGGCAGCGGCGTCGGGCGGCACGGCAACCTGGGCGGACAGCTCGGTACGGCCGTCCGACGGCGGCTCCGCAGGCGTGGGACGAGGCTCAGTCACGGACATCTCCTCACCACCGAACACCATCGACGGGCCGCGCGCCGCGCGCGACACGCCGCCGCGGGACGGTTCAGCGCAGAAACCGGCGGCCGTCACGCGGTGCGTGACGGCCGCCTGCCGTTCGGTACGGGTGGACCAGTTAGTTCTTCATCAGCTCACGCATCAGGTTCGCGGTCTCGGTCGGGGTCTTGCCGACCTTCACCCCGGCTGCCTCCAGCGCCTCCTTCTTGGCGGCGGCGGTGCCGGACGAACCGGAGATGATCGCGCCCGCGTGCCCCATGGTCTTGCCGGGGGGTGCGGTGAAACCGGCGACGTAGGCGACGACCGGCTTGGTCACGTGCGCGGCGATGTAGTCGGCGGCACGCTCCTCGGCGTCGCCGCCGATTTCACCGATCATCACGATCGCGTCGGTGTCCGGGTCGGCCTCGAACGCGGCCAGGCAGTCGATGTGCGTGGTCCCGATGACCGGGTCGCCACCGATACCGACGCAGGTCGAGAAGCCGATGTCGCGCAGCTCGTACATCATCTGGTAGGTCAGGGTGCCGGACTTGGAGACGAGGCCGACCCGACCCGGACCGGTGATGTCGGCCGGGATGATGCCGGCGTTCGACTTGCCGGGGCTCGCCACGCCGGGGCAGTTCGGCCCGACGATGCGGGTCCGGCCGCCCTTGGACACCGCGTACGCCCAGGCCGCGGTGGAGTCGTGGACCGGGATGCCCTCGGTGATCACCACGGCCAGCGGGATCTCGGCGTCGACGGCCTCGACGATGGCGGCCTTGGCGAACGCCGGCGGTACGAAGATCACCGTGGTGTCCGCACCGGTCTCGGCCATCGCCTCGGCGACGGTACCGAACACCGGCAGCTGGGCGCCGTCGAAGTCGACCTTCTGGCCGGCCTTGCGCGGGTTGGTGCCACCGACCACGTTCGTACCGGCGGCCAGCATCCGGCGGGTGTGCTTCATGCCCTCCGAGCCGGTGATGCCCTGGACGATGACCTTGCTGTTCTCGGTGAGGAAGATCGCCATCTCAGGCCTCCTGGGCGGCAAGTTCGGCGGCCCGGCTGGCGGCACCGTCCATCGTGTCCACCTGCTCGACCAGCGGGTGGTTGGCCTCGGTGAGGATCCGTCGGCCCTCAGCGGCGTTGTTGCCGTCCAGTCGGACCACCAGCGGCTTGCTGACGTCCTCACCCCGGTCGGTCAGCACCTTGAGCGCCTGCACGATGCCGTTGGCGACCGCGTCGCAGGCCGTGATTCCGCCGAAGACGTTGACGAAGACCGACTTCACCGCCGGGTCGGACAGGATGATCTCCAGCCCGTTGGCCATCACCTCGGCGCTCGCGCCACCACCGATGTCCAGGAAGTTGGCCGGCTTGCGGCCACCGAACTGCTCACCGGCGTACGCCACGACGTCCAGAGTGGACATGACCAGCCCGGCGCCGTTGCCGATGATGCCGACCTCACCGTCGAGCTTGACGTAGTTGAGGTCCTTCTCCTTGGCCCGCTGTTCCAGCGGGTCGATGGCGGAGTGGTCGACCAGTTCGGCGAAATCGGGGTGCCGGAACGTCGCGTTCTCGTCGAGCGTGATCTTGGCATCCAGTGCCAGTACGGTGCCGTCCGCGGTCCGGGCCAACGGGTTGACCTCGACCAGGGTGGCGTCCTCGGCCACGAACGCGGCCCACAGCTTGACGATCAGGTCGCGGAGCTGGTCACGCAGCTCGGTCGGGAATCCGGTCGCGGCGACGATCTCGTCGGCCTTCGCGGCGTCCACGCCCACGTTGGCGTCGATCGCGATCTTGGCCACCTTCTCCGGCGACTCGACCGCGACCTGCTCGATCTCCATACCGCCCTGCACGCTGGACATGGCCAGGAACGTGCGGTTGGCGCGGTCGAGCAGGAAGGAGAAGTAGTATTCCTCGGCGATGTCGGCGGTGACCGCCAGCATCACCTTGTGCACGGTGTGGCCCTTGATGTCCATACCGAGGATGTCCGTCGCGTGGGCCTGCGCGTCCTCGGGACTGTCGGCGAGCTTGACGCCGCCCGCCTTCCCACGGCCACCGGTCTTGACCTGGGCCTTGACCACGACCCGACCACCGAGCTTCTCGGCGATCTGGCGGGCCTCTTCGGGGGTGCTAGCGACGCCGCCGTCCAACACCGGCACACCGTGCCGGGCGAACAGCTCCCGCGCCTGGTACTCATACAGGTCCACGTGCGCGTTCCGTTCCGTCGTCCTTGACGTTGGGTGTTTGACTTGGGTGCTCTCCCGCCCCGATCGTCTCGATCGAGCGGGCCTACCGGCGCAGGGTAGCGAGCAGCCGGCACCGCGGCAGCGTGGGGTCGCGTCGATGGCTGATACGTCACGCCGGACTGCGGCGGCCACCGACGTCATCGTCGAACGGTGAGCGCCGGCGTACTGTTCGCGGTCGGCGCGGCGGTCAGTCGACCTTCGCGCGGTCGCCGGCCAGCACCCGCAGCCGGGACAGGATGTCGGGCAGTACGGCCCGGGTGAACCAGGCGTGCACCGCGAACGAGCTGTCACACCAGCGACGCCGCCGACGTACCTCCATCAGCAGGTCGTCGGACTTCTGCCGGACGGTGGCCTCACCGAGTTCGCTGCGTACGCAGAGCACCGCGGCGCGGCGGTACTCCACCAGCTGGACCTCGTCGACGGTCTCCCAGGGCAGGAACAGGCCGCGCACCTTGATGGTGCCACCCATCCGCAGCCAGACCCCGCTGTCGTCGGCGACCAGCAGCGGGCCGCGGGACTCCGCCCGCCACCGCTGGATCACCAGCACGACAGCGATGACGACCACCACCGCGCCGAGCAGCCAGGCGATCAGGGTGGGCCGGTCCACGTTCCATGAGCCGTTCGCCACACCGAGTACGGCGAGCAGGATCCAGAGCAGCAGCATCACCACCCCGACCGCGAGGCGTCGCGCGTACCGACGGTGGATGCGTTGGGCGTCCGGCTCGACGACGACCGGCCGACCGGCCGGTACCCGGGTCGTGTACCGAGGGGCGTTCACGACAGCTGATTCTCCCGTGCTGGCCAGTTGCGGTCCCCGGCCACCCCGGAGGGCGGCAGCCGCAACGGAAGCGGTGTGCCACGGCGGCGCGGCGGCGTGCCCTTCACCTTGCCAGTAATCGGATGGAAAGGGAAACCGGGCCGATCTCCCGCCGCAGCACCGAGTCGACCGGGACTCTGCGTAAAAGTCGGTACGACAGGGCGTCACCCCATCGGCAGCTCGTCGTTGAAACGGACGTCGGCACTGGTACAGCTGGGCCGATGGGCAGGAAGACGGCCGATGCCCGGTCGGTCGAGGGGTGGCGACGGGGCATCGTGCATAGAGGGGCCGGACGTCTGAGGGGTGCGTCCGGCCCCTCACCCTGCCCTGGGGATCTGCGATCCCAGAAGACCCACGGTCCTGGGACGGATGTCCCCTGAAGCCCTACAGTGGACGCCCTACAGTGGACAGAGCCTGCGGATCCGGCGTCGGCGTGCCGCGATGGCGGCCGGCGGACTCAGGCGGCCGGCGTGCCGACGTGACCGGTCACCCAGTCGACGATGGACTGCGTGGTGGCGCCGGGGGTGAAGATCTTCGCGACGCCCAGTTTCTGCAGCTCGGGGATGTCCGCCTCGGGGATGATGCCGCCGCCGAACACCACGATGTCACCGGCCTGCTGTTCGGCCAGTAGTTCGACCAGCCGACGGAACAGGGTCATGTGCGCCCCGGACAGTACGGACAGCCCGATGGCGTCCGCGTCCTCCTGCAGCGCGGTGGCGACTATCTGCTCGGGTGTCTGGTGCAGGCCCGTGTACACGACCTCCATGCCGGCGTCACGCAGTGCCCGCGCGACCACCTTGGCACCCCGGTCGTGGCCGTCGAGGCCCGGTTTGGCAACGACCACCCGGATCCGTCCAGCCATCTGACACCTCGCCGCTACTCGCTGGGCTGCAACCTCGACACCGAGAGCTTAACGAATGCTAAGGCGGTACGGGTGACCACCTCCGCAAGCACAGCAGGATAGTGACCTTGGCGACACCGAAGGCGCCAAGGTTCGCCGGACCGGCCTGGCCGCTCGCCGAACGCGGGACCGCCCGACGGGCACCAGCGGACCCCACCGTCCACAATAGATGATCCACTGTGGATGATGTGGCACTACGACGTACTAGAGCTTCTGTACCGGCGCATGCCGCAGCACGATCCACATCGTCTGGTCGCCGAAGTCGATCTGCGCCTGCGCCCGTGGCCCGGAGCCCTGTACCGCGACCACCCGGCCCAGACCGTGCCGGTCGTGGTTGATCCGGTCCCCCGGTGACAGCGACGGCACCTGCTTCATCTCGCTGGCCGCCGAGACCAGCTTCGGATCCAGCCCGAGCCGGCCGGCCAGCTCGCGACTCTTCGGGCCACTGACCGTGACGGCCTCACCCCGGCCGACCCCGCCGCGTGACCAGCTCGTGTACGCATCCGCGGTACGGGCCCAGTGCATCAGCTCGACCGGCAGTTCGGAGACGAACCGGGACTCCGGGTTGTACTGCGGCTGCCCCCACGCCGAGCGGGTGACCGCCCGGGAGATGTACAGCCGCTGCCGCGCCCGGGTGATGCCGACGTAGGCGAGTCGCCGTTCCTCCTCCAGCTCCCGTTTGTCCCCCATCGACCGCAGGTGCGGGAAGACCCCGTCCTCCAGCCCGGTCAGGAACACCACCGGGAACTCCAGCCCCTTGGCGGTGTGCAGGGTCATCAGGGTGACCACCCCGGAATGTTCCGGATCCTCCGAGGGGATCTCGTCGGCGTCGGCCACCAGCGCGACCTGTTCCAGGAACCCGGCCAACGTCGGGGTCTGCTCGACCCCCTCGTCGGCCTCCTCCCCGTCAGCGGCCAGGGCGGTGCGTTCGATCCGTTCGGTGTACTCCCGGGCGACGCTGACCAGTTCCTGGAGGTTCTCCACCCGGCCGGCGTCCTGCGGGTCCTCACTGGCCTCCAGCTCGGCCAGGTAACCCGACCGGGCCAGCACGGCCTCCAGTACGTCCTCCGGCGGCTCGGACGCGGCCATCAGACGTACCTCGGCCATCATCGCGGCGAAGTCACCGATGCTGCGTGCCGCGCGGGACGAGATGCCCGGGGCCGAACCGGCCCGTTCCAGCGCCGCGCCGAACGAGATCTGCTCCCGCGACGCCAGCGCGTCCACGCATGCCTCGGCGCGTTCCCCGATCCCGCGCCGCGGCGTGTTGAGGATCCGCCGGATGCTGACCAGGTCGTCGGGGTTGGCGATGGCGCGCAGGTAGGCCAGCGCGTCGCGGACCTCCTTGCGCTCGTAGAACCGGACCCCGCCGACGACCTTGTAGGGCAGCCCGACCCGGATGAAGATGTCCTCGAAGACCCGGGACTGGGCGTTGGTGCGGTAGAAGACCGCGACGTCGGCGGGTCGGATGTCTCCGTCATCGACCAGCCGGTCGATCTCCCGGGCCACCCAGTCGGCCTCGTCGTGCTCGTTGTCTGCGACGTAACCGGTGATCTTCTCCCCGGCACCCGAGTCGCTCCACAGGTTCTTCGGCTTGCGCTCGGTGTTGCGGGAGATGACCTGGTTGGCGGCGTTGAGGATGGTCTGGGTGGAGCGGTAGTTCTGCTCCAGCAGGACGGTCGCCGCGCTGGGGAAGTCGCGCTCGAACTCCATGATGTTGCGGATCGTCGCGCCGCGGAACGCGTAGATCGACTGGTCTGCGTCACCGACCACGCACAACTCGGCGGCCGGCAGGTCCTCCGTTCCACTCCCGACCAGTTCCTTGACCAGTACGTACTGCGCATGGTTGGTGTCCTGGTATTCGTCCACCAGGATGTGCCGGAACCGCCGGTGGTAGTGCTCGGCGACGGCCGGGAACGCCTGCAGCAGGTTCACCGTGGTCATGATCAGGTCGTCGAAGTCGAGCGCGTGTGCCTGCCGGAGCCGCTGCTGGTAGCCGGTGTACGCCTCGGCCAGGGCCCGTTCGGCCGGCCCGGCCGCCCGGGCGGCGAAGGTCTCCGCATCGACCAGCTCGTTCTTCAGGTTGGACACCTGGGCGGCCAGCGACCGGGCCGGATAGCGCTTCGGGTCCAGGTCGAGGTCACGGGCCACCATCTGCATCAGGCGGCGCGAGTCGTCGGCGTCGTAGATGGAGAACGTCGACTTGAGTCCGACGTGCTCGTGCTCGGCGCGCAGGATCCGTACGCAGGCGGAGTGGAAGGTCGACACCCACATGCGCCGGGCCCGGGCACCGACCAGGGCGCCGACCCGTTCCTTCATCTCACCGGCGGCCTTGTTGGTGAAGGTGATCGCCATGATCTGACCGGGGGTGGCGTCGCGGGCGGCGAGCAGGTACGCGATGCGGTGCGCGAGCACCCGGGTCTTGCCTGAACCGGCACCGGCCACGATGAGCAGCGGGCCGCCGCTGTGCTCCACGGCCGCACGTTGCTGGGTGTTGAGGCCCTGGAGCAGGTCCTCGGGTGAGCGGTCGGGACCCGGTCGGCCAGCCGGAGGCTGCTGCTGGGCGGGACCCACTGGAGGTATCTCGAAGAGCGCATGCATCGCAGCCGAGTCTATGTCCCCACTCCGACGTGCTGAGCGTGGCGGCGGGACGTCGGGCGGCAGACCGCCGAAGAGGCACCCTTTCCCGGTGGGACCTCTACTTGCCGTCACAAAGCGCACCGAGCATTCTTTTCGCATTTCCGGGTGAAGTCATCATTTGATGAACTACCTGACTGAATGGACTTACCGGGCGCATTTTGACTCCGTGTGACGGCACTCCGGATACGCGACCCTCGCGCCGTACGGCGGCCGCACAGGCCTGGAACAGTCAGGGAATCACGGCATAATCCCGCCATGTCGGGAACCCGCAAAGCGCTTATACGCCGTATGTTCTTTTTATCCTTAAGATCAGATTAAGGGAGTCTTTACGCGACATGAGAGTCCGGGTTATATCCCATTCGTGACAACAGTCACAGACCCCTCGCAGCCAGGAGGCACAGGGTGAAAAGAACCCTCGCCGCCGTGGGAGCCGCAGTACTCGTCGCCGGTGGTATCGGCGTCGGACTGACGGCAACCGCATCCGCAAAGCCCACCATGCCCAGCCGATCCCAGGCCATCAGCCAGGCCGACCGGGCGTTGGACGCGCACCACAGCGCGATCCACGCCTCCAGCGCCGACAGCTTCAAGGTCGACCGGGTCATCACCGACCACAGCGGCGCCACCCACGTCCGCTACGACCGCACGTACCACGGCCTCTCCGTCTACGGCGGCGACTTCGTGGTGCACAACGCGCCGGGCGGTAGCTACGCCGGTGTGTCGGTCGCCCAGCACAAGACCATCGCCGTCGGCACCACCCCCGGCATCACCGCCGCCGCGGCGGTCAAGGCGGCCCGCGCCGCGCATCACGGCAAGATCGACAAGACCAGTACCCCCTCGCTGGTCGTCGACGCCGTCTCCAACACGCCGGTACTGGCGTACGAAACGATCGTCAGCGGTTTCCAGACCGACGGGCAGACCCCCAGCCGTCAGCACGTCCTGGTCAACGCCGACAACGGCAGGACGATCCGCAGCTGGGACGAGGTCGAGAACGTCCTCGGCACCGGCCACGGCATCTTCGTCGGTACGGTGTCGATCGACACCACGCCGTCGTACTCGATGACCGACCCGTCGCACGGCAACGGCTACACGTGCGACATGCACAACAGCACCAGCGGCAGCTGCACGATCTTCACCGACTCGGACAACGTCTGGGGCAACGGGAACAACTCCGACCGCGCCAGCGCCGCGGTGGACGCGCACTACGGTGCCGCCACCACGTTCGACTACTACAAGAACAAGCAGGGTCGCAGCGGCATCTTCGGTGACGGCCGCGGTGTGCCCAGCCGGGTGCACTACGGCAGCAACTACGTCAACGCCTTCTGGGACGGCACCCAGATGACCTACGGCGACGGCTCCGGCAACAACGCGCCGCTGGTCGAGATCGACGTCGCGGGTCACGAGATGTCGCACGGTGTCGCGGAAGCGCTCGCCAACCTGGGCTACTCCGGTGACGTGGGCGGCATCAACGAGGCCAACAGCGACATCTTCGGCACCATGGTCGAGTTCTACGCCAACAACTCGCAGGACCCGGGCGACTACGACATCGGCGAAGAGATCAACATCAACGGTGACGGGACCCCGCTGCGCTACATGTACCACCCGTCGCTGGACGGTGCGTCGTTCGACTGCTGGTCCTCCTCGGTACCGCAGTCCGACCCGCACTACTCCTCCGGTGTCGGTAACCACCTGTTCTTCCTGCTCGCCGAGGGCAGTGGCAACACCGCATACGGCAGCAGCCCGACCTGCAACGGTTCCAGCGTCACCGGAATCGGTCGGGACAAGGCCGCGAACATCTGGTACCACGCGCTGGACGCGTACTACAACAGCAACGAGACGTACGCCCAGGCCCGTACCGACACGCTGAAGTCGGCCACCGACCTGTACGGGCTGTGCAGCGCCGAGTACCAGGCCACCCAGGCGGCCTGGTCCGCGGTGAGCGTCTCCGGTTCGGACGGCTCCTGTGGCGGTGGCACCCCCACCCCCACGGCGACCACCACCCCGCCGGGCGGCTGCACCAGCGCCACCAACAACACCCCGACGGCCATCCCGGACGGCGGCAGCATCACCAGCACCATCAACGTCAGCGGCTGCTCCGGCAACGCCAGCAGCACGATGAAGATCGCGGTCCACATCACCCACACCTACCGTGGGGACCTGCAGATCGTGCTGATCTCACCGAAGGGTGACACAGCAACGCTGAAGTCCTCCAACGGCTCGGACAGCGCGGACAACGTGAACGCCACGTACACGGTGAACGCGTCCGACGAGACGAAGAACGGCGCCTGGAAGCTCAAGGTCAGTGACGTCTACGCAGGCGACACCGGCACGCTGAACTCCTGGACCGTCACCTTCTGACCGGACCGGACGAGCGCACGGGCACATCACCGGCCGCGGCCCGGGAGCGACCAGCTCCCGGGCCGCGGTCCGTCCGCGTCCGGACCATCACCCGGTCGGCGCAGGACGTCCCAGTGGGCGGACTCGCGGGCCAGCATGTGGCATACTCGGCGCGTGACGTTCAGCCCACGATTTTATGGCTATGGCACCGGAGTCCCGGCAGCCGTAGGTCGTGTCTGAACGCGACCATCGACACGAGCGCCCCGGGCTCCCCGCCCGGGGCGCTCCGTCGTACCGGGCCGGGACCCGACACCAGCTGAGGAGTTCCCGATGAGCCCCGCTCCCGCCGACCAGTCCACCGACGACCAGGCGACCGGTGGCCGGTCCGACGACCGGCCCACCGACACCGGCACCCACGAGCCGGCCGCCCGAGACCGGATCGGTCACCTGCGACACCGCATCGACGAGATCGACGGCCAGATCATCTCGCTCTGGCAGGAACGGGCCGCCGCCTCCAAGGAGGTCGGCGCGACCCGGATCGCCTCCGGCGGTACCCGACTCGTACTGTCCCGGGAGCGCGAGATCATGGAGCGCTACCGGCAGGGGCTCGGCCCGGACGGTACCCAGGTCGCGCTGCTCATCCTGCGTGCCGGGCGTGGCCCGCTCGGCGGAACCGAAGCGCCGTGACCACCCCGTACGCCACACATCGGACGCGTGACCACGCGGCAGTCGAGGCGACCTTCTAGCATCGGGCCGTGACCCAATCACCTGAACCCGGCAATGCGGTCAAGCGGGTGCTCGGCGTGTTCGCGCACCCGGACGACATCGACTTCGGTGCGGCCGGCACCATCGCCCACTGGACCGACCAGGGCATCGAAGTCGCCTACGTACTGGTGACACGGGGCGACGCGGGCGGCTTCGACGACACCCCGCGGGAGCAGATGCCGCAGATCAGGGAGGCCGAGCAGCGGGCCGCGGCCGACGCGGTCGGCGTCAGTGACGTCACGTTCCTCGACGGCTACCCCGACGGAGCGGTGTACGTGACCCACGAACTGCGGCGTGACATCACCCGGCAGATCCGCAGGTTCCGGCCCGACCTGGTACTCACCAACTCACCGGAACGCACGTGGAAACGGCTCGGCGGCCCGGACCACCCCGACCACCAGGCGGTCGGACAGGCCACCACGTACGCCGTCTACCCCGACGCGCGTAACCCGTTCGCGCACCCGGAACTGCTCGCCGACGAAGACCTGGACGCGTGGACCGTACCGGAGATCTGGTACTCCGGCGGCTCCGACCCGGACCACTTCGTCGACGTCACGGACACCTTCGAGCGGAAGATCCAGGCACTGCGCTCGCACGCCAGCCAGCTGTCGGACCCGGACGCCGTCGTGGCGATGTTGCGGGAACGCTTCGGTGCCCTCGCGCAGCATGCGGGGATGCCGGCCGGGCGGATCGCGGAGAGCTTCAACATCGCCCGGGACTGACCCACCGCACCACACGGCCGGCCGGTTCCGTCGGGAACCGACCGGCCGTGGGCACCTGCGTCAGTGAACTACTGCCCGGATAGGACCCGGGCGGTCGGCACGATCAGTGCGTGAGGCGACGACGCCGGGCGAGGACGACGATCGCGCCGCCACCCACCAGCAGCACCAGCGCAACGCCGATGATGATCGGCAGCGAGGTGCCGGTCACCGGCAGACCGCCGCCGGCCTGGCCGGAGGCGCTCGGCGAGGCCGGGGCCGCCGCGGAACTCGACGCACTCGGGGACGGCGCAGCCGACGACGGGCTCGGCGACGGCGCTGCCGTGACCGTCACCGCGGCGGAGGCGTTGACGTCGCGGGTCGCAGTGTCGGCCAGGATCAACTTCTGGAACGTGTGCGGCCCGTTCTTGGCCAGGTAGACCTGCCCGGTCGGAATGGTGCCGGAACCCTTGGCGGACACCGAAACCTGCCCGGTGGAGCCGGTGGTCACCCAGAACTTGTCGCCGTTGCCGAGCGCGCCGACCGGCTTGCCGTCCTTGTCGACGACCTTGGCGTCACCGCTGGCGGTGATCTTCAGGCCGGCGACGGTGCCACTGGTGGCGACGGTGAACGGGCCGATCTGCTGACCCGCGTGACCGGAGGCCTGGGCCGGGTCGATGGACACGGCCGGGGCCGGCGGCTCCGGTGCGTCGCTGGCCTTCTTGATCAGGTAGCTGCGGACCTTGCTGGCCGCCGCGTAGTCCTTCGCCGACAGCGGCTTGTCCAGGGAGCCGTTGTCGCGCTGCGAGTTTCCGGTGATCTCCACACCGTCGCTGTAGTGCCAGATCGCGGTCTGGGTGCCGACGTAGGCCACGAACGCGGTGTCCGAGAGGCCACTGGTGTCGGTCACACCCGCGGCGTGCAGTACGGCGGTCGCCGACAGGTGCGGGAAGCTGTTGGTCAGGATCCACTGGATCCTGGGCAGGTTCTTGACGTTCGAACCGTTCCACTGACCCGGCTTGTACGTGTGCCCGGTGTTGTCGGCGTTGTGGTGGTAGTCGATGCAGTAGGCCGTGCGGCTGCTGCCATCGGAGAACTTCAACGAGAAGACGATGACCGGAGCGCCACCGTCGTGCATGTTGTCCTTCAGCCACGCGATCCGGTCGCCGCGGCCGATGGCGGCCGCACCATCGGCCGAGGCCGGCGCGTCCAGCGTGGTCGGGGTCTTCGCGTCACCGCTCTTGGCGTACGCGCCGGTGGCACCGCTGAGCGCGAGCACACCGGCGGCGGCAGCCACCAGGGCGGTGCGGAGTAAGGCTCTGTGCCGGGTCTGTCGCAGGAACACGGGGAGCTTCCTCTGTTCGGGGAGTGATGGCCCGGGCCAGCCGCCGCAGCGGGTGGACTCGCCGGGAGTGTCGAGGATAGATACGCCGCGCAACGTGGCGGAAAGTTCACTTCGCTGCGCGCCGATCCACGAAATGGTCATATCTGATCACTGGACGCGAAGTAGAACCAGACCGTACGCGGGTCTGACCTACCGTACAAGCCCCGTAGCGGAGGGATCTTGTTCACAGAACTGCGACACGCGGTGACACGCGGCTCATGGTGAAACAGGACACGCAACGTCGACCGGCCGGTACGGAAAACCCCGGCCGGGCTGGGCCGACCCGGCCCGATCGGCTCGACCCGGCCCGATCGGCTCGACCCGGCCGGTCGGACCGAGCCCGGCCGGCGCCGCGACTCAGACCAGGCGGCGGTCCGCCGCCCACCGGGACAGCTCGTACCGGTTGGACATCTGCAGCTTGCGCAGCACGTTGGAGACGTGCGTCTCGACCGTCTTGATCGAGATGAACAGCTCCTTGGCGATCTCCTTGTACGCGTAGCCGCGGGCCAGCAGCCGCAGCACCTCGCGTTCCCGGTTGGTCAGCTGGTCCAGTTCCGGGTCGCTGACCGGCTGGTCGGACCGGGACGCGAAAGCGTCCAGTACGAAACCGGCCAGCCTGGGGCTGAACACCGCGTCGCCGTCGGCGACCCGGCGGATCGCGTCGGCCAGCTCATCGGCCGAGATGGTCTTCGTCACGTACCCGCGGGCGCCGGCCCGGATCAGCCCGATGACGTCCTCGGCCGCGTCGGACACCGACAGCGCCAGGAACTTCACCTGCGGGTGCGTCTTGCGCATCGCCTCCAGTACGGCCCGGCCGCCGCCGTCGGGCATGTGCACGTCGAGCAGTACGACGTCCGGCTGCTGCGCCCCGATCTCGGTGATGGCCTGCTGGACGGTGGCGGCCTCTCCGATCACCGACACCCGCGAACCGAGCTCGGCCCGTACACCGGTGCGGAACATGGCATGGTCGTCGACCAGGAACACCCGCAGCGGCCGGTCCGTCCCGGCCGGTGGTGTCGATGTGGGTGTCGGGTCACTCATCGCTGGTCCCGGTACGCCTCGTCACTTGCGCTCTCCCCTGCTCGCGGCCCGTGGCATGTAGAGCCGGATCTCGGTGCCCTCGCCCGGTGTGCTCCGGACCTCAACCTTGCCACCGTGCCGCTCCATCCGGCCGATGATCGAGCCCTGCAGCCCGTGCCGGTCATCCTTCACCCTGGCCGGATCGAAGCCGACACCCCGGTCCCGGACGAACACGCTGACCTGTTCGGGCTCCACCTCCGCGTACAGCGAGATGGTCTCGACCTTCGCATGCTTGCCGGCGTTGACCATCGCCTCCCGGGCCGCGGCGGTCAGCGCGGCGATGTCCGGGTCGACGTCGCAGTCGCCCACCACCACGGTGTCCACGCTGATCGCGAACGAGTTCTCGACCTCGGCGGATGCCTCCTCCAGCGCCGCGCTGATCTTCTCCGCCGGCGACGCGGCCGGCTTGTACAGCCAGTTGCGCAGGGTGCGTTCCTGGCCCCGGGCCAGCCGCAGGACCTCGCGGGAGTCCTGCGCGTTGCGCTGGATCAGCGCCAGGGTGTGCAGTACCTGGTCGTGCACCATGGCAGCGATCTCCGCGCGTTCGGTCTCCCGGATCCGGGCCTCCCGCTCGGTACGCAGCGCGCCCATCGAACGCCACAGCAGGGGTCCGAAGACCAACGAGATGCCGGCGACCGCGATCAGGGCGAACAGCAGCCCGTTGAGCATCGCGGTCCAGCTGGTCTGGGTACCGGACATCGCCGAGGCGATGGCCAGTACGCCGATGATGCCGACCACCACCAGCGAGGCGCCGGCACCGAACCGCAGGATCATCGCCCGCCGGTCACCGAGCGCGCCGGCCACCCGGCCGACCAGCGGCAGCTGGGACATGTCCGGTACGCCGGCCTCCTCAAGCCGACGCCGCCGTTCCGGATCCGCCTGGTGCCAGATCACGCCCGCGCCGACCGCGATCACCGCGGCCAGCAGCCCCAGCAGCAGAGTGGTGCCGCCCCAGCCGACCGCGCCGGACAGCGCCGCCAGCCCCACGCCCAGTACGGCGAGCGCGACCAGTTGCCCGGTGTCGCGCCGGGTGGTCCGACTGGACCGGTCGACCGGCAGCACCGCCCAGAACGCCGCGTACAGGATGGCGCCCAGGCCGTAGGCGAGGATCAGGACGACGAACACGATCCGGACGGCCAGTACCGGTACCCGCAGATGCCGGGCGATCCCGGCGGCGACACCGGCGAGGGCCCGGCCGTCGTTGGTGCGGTGCAGTCGGGGCCCGGTCGGGCCGACGGCGGGTGGCGGCAGGCCCGGGCCGGCCGGCGGTCCCGGCGGTGCCTGCGGCAGCGGGCCGGGCAGCGCGGGCGGAGCCATCGGGTACGGCCGGGTGCCCTGCGGTGGTCGGTGGTCGGGCATCGCGTACGGCGGCATCGCGTACGGCGGGGGTGTCGCGTACCGGGGGGCCGGCCCTGGCCGGTAGCCGGGGGCCGGGGCGGCCCGGACCAGGTTCGGCCGCAGGATCCGGGGCGGGTACGGGCCGGGTCGCGAACCCGCCGCGGGTGCGGTCCGGTCGGCCGGCGGGGAGGTGTCGACCGGCGCGCTGCTCCGGGACCCTGCCGGGTCCTGCGGGTCGCGCTGGTCGGGGCCGGTCGGAGTGCTGATCGGAGCTCCTCTGCCGTGACGGGACCGCCAGCCGGGCGGCCGGACGCATCCGCGATATCGTCCTGGCTCGATCGTCACACGTGCCCGCACGCGTGGCTACCGGATCGTTCCCGGAGCTTCGGCCGTTCCGGGCTCAGGGTCGAGTCAGGGTCGGTGCCCGATGGCAGGACCGACCCGCGGTGGGCACGATCGTCGTATGACCAGTGAGACTGCCGCCGGCTCCGGCCCGGACGAGCGACCGGACCCGGCCCACCGGGCCGACCAGGGCGCGGGCACCGCTGCGGCCGGACCGGTACCGCCGAACGACCCGGCCCCGAACGACCCAGCCCCGAACGACCCGGCCCCGAACAGCGACGATGCCCCATCGGACACCGTGCCCGCCGACAGCGCGCCCGTGGAGGCCGTGCCTGCGGACAGCGCGCCCGAGCACACCGTGCCTGTAGACAGCGCGCCCGAGCACACCGTGCCTGTAGACAGCGTGCCTGAGCACAGCGATGTGGCACCCGCGGACGATGTACCGGGCGATGACATGGAGCCGACCGAGACGGCTGACGCGACCGGGACGGCCGACCCGGCAGGGACGGCAGGGACGGCAGGGACGGCCGACGAGACCGGGCCGGTCGACTCGACGGAACAGGCGGACAGGGCGGGGTGGACCGGGGCTGCGGGGCACCCTGTGGACGACCCGTACGAGCCGGCCAGCGAACCGGGGCCGGATCCGACGGCCGGCTGGGCCGGTGCCCCACCGCCGGGCGGCCCGCCGCCGGGCGCCGGGCCCGGCCCAGGTGGTGTCCCGTTCGGCGGTCGGCCCGAGGACCTGCCGCCGATCACCGGGTTCGCGGTACGGCACGGGCTGGTACGCCCCGCCCGCGGCAAGAAGATCGCCGGGGTGTGTGCCGGTCTCGGCCATGCGACCAACACCGACCCGGTGCTGTGGCGGGTGGTGCTCACCATCCTGGCGTTCTTCGGTGGTGTCGGGCTGCTCGCCTACCTGGTGGGCTGGCTGGTCATGCCGCAGCAGGGCGACCAGGTGGCGCCGGTCGAGTCGTTGGTGGGACGGGGCCGGTCAAGTACCTCGCCGTTGCTGACCGTACTGCTCGCGATGGCCGGTATCGGGCTGATCTTCTTCGTACTCAACAGCGGCTTCCGGTTCACCGTACTGGTGGCCGCGGTCGCCGCGACGGCGGCCGTCTTCCTGACCCGGCGCAACCAGGCCAGGTCCGGTACATCGGGTCCGACCGACCCGGCCACGGACGATGCGACGTCGTGGACCGTACCGATGACCGCCGGTCAACCGCTCGGCGGCTGGCCGTCCGCGCCGACCGGTACGGCCCCGGGGTCCGGCTGGCCCGGCGCGCACCATTCCGGGCCGCCCCAGCGCGGGCCGGTGCCGCAGTGGCGCGCTCCGGCGTACCCGGCAGCCGGTGGACCGCAGCCGACCCGGCCGCACAACTGGACGGTGCCGCCGACCGGGGCGCAGCAGCCCGGCTACCGCGCGCCGTTCGCGCCGCACGGGCCGTACCAGCCCTCGACGGCGACCGCGACCGGCAACGGCGAGATCCCGCTGGCCGGCTGGTCGGATCCACTCGGCCCCGGTACGCCACCGCCACCACCTCCGCCGCCGCGCGGCGCCCGGCCGCCGAAGCGTCCCCGGGAACGGTCGTTGCTGGGCCGGGTCACCATGTTGGTGCTGCTGCTGGTCTTCGGCGGGTTGATCGCGCTGACCGCCACCGGCGCGAACCTGCCGGCCTCGGTGTTCTTCGCCGCCGGTCTGGTGGTGGTCGGCGCTGGACTGGTGATCGGTGCCTGGCGTGGCCGGGCCCGCTGGCTGATCATCGTGGGATGCGTACTGGCGGTGGGGTTGCCGGTCTCCTGGGTCAGCGAGCGGGTCACTCCCGGCCCGTACTACGAACGGCCACCGGCGCCCATGGACGACCAGCACTGGGCGCCGACGTCCGTGGACGATCTGCAGGGCAGCTACCGTGCCCAGGTCGGTGACGCGGTACTCGATCTGTCCAGTGTGGACTTCACTGGTCGGGCGGAGAACGTGTCGATCAATGCCGACATCGGTGACGTGCAGGTGATCCTGCCGCCGAACGTGGACACCACGGTGAAGGTCGCGGAGGGCGTCGGCAACACGGACATCTTCGGTACCCATCGGGACGGCCCGCACGACGTGCAGGCGAACGTGACCGATCTCGGTACCGACGGCGACGGTGGTGGCAGGCTCGTGCTGAATCTGCGGGCCGGTCTGGGCGATGTGGAGGTGTCCCGGTGAGCGCGAGCAAGGGCAGCGCGAACAGCAGCGGTGGTCGGCCGAAGGCAGGCATGCGTCCCCACCCGACCGACGTGGTGTCCCTGGTCTTCGGCCTGGTATTCCTGGGTGGCGCCGGCCTGTGGATGGTCTACCTGGTGTCCGATCTGACCCTGCCGCTGGGTTGGTTGTTCGCCGTGACGCTGATCGCGATCGGCGCGATCGGGTTGTTCGCCGCGGTACGGCCCGGCCGACGGGGCGGCGGCAGCAACCCGCCGTCGCGGTGACCCCCGGTTGGGTTACGGTGGCAGCGTCGGCACTCGCCGGCAGACTCCCGGCACAGAAACGGAGCAGGTCCGACAATGACCCAACTCGCGAGCCGTACGGTGCTGCCGCTACGTTCCGGTCAGCTGGGTGACCGGGCTGCCCGGGTGCTGCTCGGCGAGCTGATCCGGCATCCGGGACCCAAGACCGGGCTGCTGGTCGGTGTCACGGCCGGTTCCGCGGTGCTGGCCGGCGCGCTGGCCGAGCTGCTGCCCGGTGACTCGCTGACCGTACTGCCGGACCCCGGTTCGGTGGAGGCGCCCGCGGCGGTCCGTGACCAGGTGGCCGGCGAGGGCGAGTGGGTCGCCGAGCGGGTGCAGGTGGTGTCCTCGCTGCGCGACGTCAAGCCGTGCGATGTGGTGATCGTCGCCCAGCCGCTGTCCGGTGCGTCCGGTCCGGTGGCCGATGCCCTGGTGGAGCTGCGTGACCTGGTGGCTCCCGGCGGCGTACTGGTGGCCGCGGCGCCGGCCCGGCCGGGTTGCGCAGCCGACGTCGAGTTGCGTGACCTCGCGGAGCGGCACGGCGTGGGCAGTGACCTGATCCTGCGGCACCGGCCGCCGCTGCGGGTGCACCGGTTGCGGTTCTCCCCCGCGGAGCCGGCGCTGGCCGAGCGGCTCGCGGTGACCGACCGGCCGAGCAGCGTACCGCTGACCTCCACGATGCATCTGGATTCCAACGGTGTGGCGGCCGCGGCGGCCTGCGCCGGGCTGGCGTTGCTGACCCGCAAGCTGCGACCGTCGTCGAAACTGTGGCTGGTACCGGCCCTGGCCGCGCTGCCGGTCGCGGCGTTCTTCCGGGACCCGCAGCGGGGCCGCACGGACGACCCGGGCGCGGTGGTGGCCGCGAGCGACGGCACGGTGCTGTCGGTGGAGCAGCTGCACGACGACAAGTTCGGTGTCGGCGACGGGCGTTGGCTGCGCATCGCGGTGTTCCTGTCCGTACTGGACGTGCACGTCAACCGCTCGCCGGTGGCCGGCCGGGTGGTCGAGGTGTTCCGCGAGCACGGCGGTTTCGCCCCGGCGATGAAGTCGGCGGCGGAACACAACGTGGCCGCGTACACGGTGCTGGAGACCGAGCACGGGCCGGTGGTGGTGGCGCAACGCACCGGCATGGTGGCCCGTCGGATCGTGCACCGTACGCCGGTGGGTGCGCTGGTGGCCCGAGGCGAACGGTTCGGGCTGATCCGGTTCGGTTCCCGTACCGACGTCTATCTGCCGGCCGACGCGGCCGAGGCGCTGGTGGCGCCGGGCGAGAAGGTGTCCGGCGGCGCGACGGTCATCGCCCGCTGGCGCTGACCCGCACGGGCGACACTTCTGACGACGACAGCGGCCCCGTCACGCAGACGGGGCCGCTGTCGTTGTACTGCCGTACGGATGGTGCGGTCAGGCAGGCACCGAACGACGGTGCTTGAGCCACAGCAGCGGCCCGCTGATCAGGTAGATACCGACCAACACCAGGAACGTCACCGTGGGGTCGAGCAGCGCACCGGCGATCGGCACGATCAGCAGCCAGAGCGGCAGCCTGCGCAGCTGGGCCAGCTTGGCGTACGGGAACGTGGTGACCATGAGCAGGGCCAGTACGCCCACGCTGCCGACCAGCAGCACGCCGTGGTGCGGGTGCAGCAGGCACGCCACGGCCAGCATGCCGGCCACGATGGTGGTGGGGATGCCGGCGAAGTAGTGGCCGTCCTTCGGCGAGACGTTGAACCGGGCGAGCCGGATCGCCGCGCAGACCGCGACGAGCGCGCAGACCGGTGCGATCACGGCGACCGGCGCGTCACCGGCCAGCCAACGGAACACCAGTACGGGTGTGGCGATGCCGAACGAGCACATGTCGGCCATCGAGTCCATCTGGGCGCCGAACGGGCTGGACACCCCGAAGGCGCGGGCCAGGCCGCCGTCGAGCCCGTCGAAGGCGACGCAGCCGACCAGGCAGAGGGCGCCCCAGCGCAGTTCGCCGCCCATCGCGAGGAAGATCGCGGTGATGCCCAGCAGCAGGCTGGACACGGTGCAGGCGTTGACGAGCACGAAGGCGGCGCGGCGCGGCCAGGTGTGCGGCCCGGGCAGCAGCCGCTCCGCGGTCGATGCCAGGGCCGGCGCTGATCCCGGCGGCTCGGCCGGCGCTTCTGGCGCGTCGGTTCCGGGGGCGGTCAGGCGCACCGGCGTGGGCGGCGCGATGGTGCCGACGGTGCGGTGCTGACCGTCGCGTGGTGCCTCGGTGGGCAACCGGAGGGTCGCCGCGGTGTCTCCGAGGCGTTGACCCACCAGCACCCGGCGGGCGAGCGAACCGCCCCGCCGACGCAGGTTACGGGTGATGATGCGGCGCCCCGCGGGCCGCGGACTGTCCGTCACGCGGCGGCGGCGCCATGGAGTTCTCGGCACGAAGTCTCCTCCTCGCCGGATCGGCTGGTCCCGCCTGTCGGCGGCCGTCCGGCGCGTGTCCTACACCATGGCATACGAGTACCGGCCTTGGCGATGCGAGCGAACGGCTACTGTAGCTGGTTTCGTGTCAAACCACCACATAACCTGCCTAAAGCACACTACGCGCGATAACACTCAGTGATGCCCAACTGCTGTCCGTAACGCCCAGTTCACGACCTCGGTGACCGGAAGGTCGGCCAACTGCCGTGGCGTGAACCACTCGACAGCGTCGGTAGAACCGCCCACATCCATTACGCACGGTATACCAGGTTCCGACACGGCCACCCGATACAGTACGCACACCGTGTGCCAGTCGAGCGGGTAGCCCTCCGGACCGAGCAGGGCCGGGTCGTGCCGGTGCGTCGCGCCCAGCAGCTGCCGTACCTCGCCGACCTGACCGGACTCCTCGGTCAGCTCCCGAAGTACCGCCTCGACCGGCAGCTCGCCGTGGTCGGTGCCGCCGCCGGGCAGGTGCCAGAGACCGGCACCGGGATAGCCGGCGGCATTGCGGGTCAGCAGCACCCGGCCCGACGGGTCGGTGGCGTACGCGTACGCGGCGAACCGCTGCTCGCGCTCCTTGCGCCCGGTCGGCGCCACCGTCGGGGCCTCGCCGTCCGGCAGGTCCGTACGGGCCTGGACCGGTGCTGCCGGCAGTCCCAGCGCCGCCGCCACGAACGGCATCAGCGTTAGCCCGGCCAGCTCGTCGGGAGCCACCCAGCGGGCCAGGTCGGTGGTGCCGTCCGGCTCGGCGCGCAACCGACCGCCGAGCTGACGCAGGTCGTACAGCAGCCGGTCGGTGTGCAGCCGCTGCCCGCGCGCCGGCAGTTCCAGTACGTCGGCGGTGACCGTACGCAGCGCGGCGATCTCGACCTGTAGCCCGGTCTCCTCCGCGCTCTCCCGTACCACCGCGGTGGCCGGGTCCTCACCCTGCTCGACGCCGCCGCCGGGCAGGTACCAGGTGCCCGGCACGTCGGAACGCTCCGAGGAGCGGGTCAGCAGCACCCGACCGGCGTCGTCGGTCAGCAGGCCGTACGCGCCGATCCGCCGGGCCGGGCGGAGTTCACCGGTGCACGCGGTACTGGTCGTCATGCCGTCATTGTCGACCCGGAGTGCCAGTGCGTCACTCCCACTCGATGGTGCCCGGCGGCTTGCTGGTGATGTCCACGACCACCCGGTTGACCTCGGGCACCTCGTTGGTGATGCGGGTGGAGATGCGTTCCAGCACCTCGTAGGGCAGCCGCGCCCAGTCGGCGGTCATGGCGTCCTCGCTGGTCACCGGGCGCAGCACAATCGGGTGGCCGTAGCTGCGCCCGTCGCCCTGCACCCCGACGGAGCGCACGTCGGCCAGCAGTACGACCGGGAACTGCCAGATCGCCGCGTCCAGGCCCGCCGCGGTCAGTTCCTCGCGGGCCACCAGGTCCGCGGCGCGCAGAATCTCCAACCGTTCCGCGGTGACCGCGCCGATGATCCGGATGCCCAGGCCCGGCCCCGGGAACGGGTGGCGTTCCACGATCTCGGCGGGCAGGCCGAGCTGCCGGCCGATCTCGCGTACCTCGTCCTTGAACAACGCCCGCAGCGGCTCGACGAGCGTGAACGCCAGGTCCTCGGGCAGGCCGCCGACATTGTGGTGCGACTTGATGTTCGCGGTGCCGGTGCCACCACCGGACTCCACCACGTCCGGGTAGAGGGTGCCCTGCACGAGGAACTCGATGTCCTCGGCGGTGGCCACCTCGCGGGCCGCCGCCTCGAACACCCGGATGAACTCACGTCCGATGATCTTGCGCTTCTGTTCCGGGTCGGTCACGTCGGCCAGCGCGGTCAGGAACCGCTCGGCCGCGTCGACCACCTTCAGCTTGATCCCGGTGGCCGCCACGTAGTCGCGCTCGACCTGCTCCGCCTCGCCGGCCCGCAGCAGGCCGTGGTCGACGAAGACACAGGTCAACTGGTCCCCTACGGCCTTGTGTACCAGTGCCGCGGCCACCGCGGAGTCGACCCCGCCGGACAGTCCGCACAGCACCGCGCCCGTACCGACCTTGGCCCGGATCGCGGCCACCGAGTCGTCGATCACGCTGCCGGTGGTCCAGTTCGGTTGCAGGCCGGCCACCTCGAACAGGAAGCGGCGCAGGACGTCCTGGCCGTGCGGCGTGTGCGCCACCTCCGGGTGGAACTGGACGCCGGCCAGGCACCGGGCGGTGTCCTCGAACGCGGCGACCGGGGCGCCGACCGAGCGGGCGGTGACCGTGAAGCCCTCCGGCGCCTGCGCCACCGCATCGTTGTGGCTCATCCACACCGGCTGCTCGGCCGGCAGGTCGGCGAGCAGTACGCCATGGTCGGTGACGGTCAGCGGTGAGCCGCCGAACTCCCGCTGCCCGGTGTGCGCCACCGTGCCGCCCAACGCGACCGCCATCGCCTGGAATCCGTAACAGATGCCGAACACCGGGACGCCGGCCTCGAACAGGGCCGGATCGACCCGGGGCGCACCCTCGGCGTACACACTGGACGGACCACCGGACAGGATGATCGCCGCCGGTTTGCGGGCCAGCATCTGTTCCACCGGCATCGAGTGCGGCACGATCTCGGAGTAGACGTCGGCCTCCCGCACCCGGCGGGCGATGAGCTGCGCGTACTGGGCCCCGAAGTCCACCACGAGGACGGGCTGCGTCGTCATGCTCCGAGCGTAGTCAGCCCGTTGCCGCCGCCGGTCACGGCCCTATCCGGGTGAGCACCGGGTGGTCCAGTGGTATCGGGTCCAGGGCGGCGGACGGTACGGCACTGAGCCGGATCCGCCAGTCGACGTCGCCGGTGTGCGAGCGGGTGGCGGTCATCCGGACCCGCAGCATGGTGGCGGACGCCCAGCCGTCGTGCCCGCCGTACGGGAGGCTGTCGGCCCGCCAGTACGGCCGGATCACCTGTGTCCAGCTGCCGTGGTGCGCCGGGTCGGCCCGCATCACGTCATCCAGTTCCATGGACCAGGCCACCGGCCTGACCCCCTGGCCGGGCCGGTACGGCAGCGCACGGGCCTGCCGGACCAGGGCCAGGCAGGGCGCGTCGCCGTGGCAGGCCTCCTGGTGCGTCCGGTAGCCCTTCGAAAAGTGCGCCAGGTACAGGGAGTGCACCCAGTCGCTCAGAGTGTCGCTCGCCTGCTGCGCGGTGCCGGTGCCGCCGCCTCCGGTGGACAACGGCGGCGGGCTCGGTACCACGAACGCCGGCGCGGACACCGGCGCAGTGTCCGCGCAGCCGGTCAGCGCCAGTAGCGTCCCGGCCAGCGTGACGCCGAGGGCGGACCGTACCCGCAGAACAGCCATGAGGCGCAGGTTAGCGCCGGGGAGCAGGGCGGGACATGGCGCGCAACCGCACCGATACCGGGTCGTGACCGCCTCCGTACCGGCTCCGTCTGCCGCGTTCGGGTTGCCGGTGGGCGCCCGGCGCGGTGGACTCGTGTCATGGGCGACATCCTGGTGGGCACCGCATCCTGGACCGACCGGACACTGCTGGACTCCGGGTGGTACCCGAAGTCGGCGGACAGCGCGGCGGCCCGGCTCGGCTACTACGCGACCCGGTTCCCGCTGGTGGAGGTGGACGCCACCTACTACACGCCGCCGGCGGAGAAGACCTGCCAGCTGTGGGTGGAGCGCAGCCCCGCCGACTTCACCTTCAACATCAAGGCGTTCAGCCTGCTCACCGGCCACCCCACCCGGGTCAACGCGATCTACAAGGACCTGCGTCCGGAGACCGACAAGCGCAACGTGTACCTGTCCGACCTGCCGGCGCAGACCGTGGAGGACTGCTGGGACCGGTTCTTCTCCGCGCTGGACCCGCTGGTCGACGCGGGCCGGCTGGGCGCGGTGCTGTTCCAGTTCCCACCGTGGTTCACCATCCGACGCGACAACAAGCAGTACATCCTGGAATGCCTGCACCGCTGCGCGCCGCTACCGCTCATGGTGGAGCTGCGGCACAGCAGCTGGTTCGCCGGCGACAACGCCACCGAGACCCTGGACCTGCTGCGCAAGCACGACATCCCGTACGTGGCGGTGGACATGCCGCAGGGCCACAAGTCGTCGGTACCGCCGGTGCTGGAGGCGACCGCCGGGCTGGCCGCCGTACGGTTCCACGGCCACAGCGAGCAGTGGACCAGCAAAGACATCCACCAGAAGTTCGGCTACCACTACTCGGATGCGGAACTGGGCGAGTGGGCGCCGAAGCTCGCCGAACTGGCCGGGCAGGCCGAGCACACCCACGTACTGCTCAACAACTGCTACCGCGACCACGCACAGACCAATGCGGCGACGCTGATGTCCCTGCTCGGCGACGAACACGCCGACGTCGTGGTCCCCTGACCCTGACCCACCGGGCTCGGGTCAGGGCTCGGGTCAGGGCTCCACGATGGGCAATGTGCGCAATGCCGCCGGGGCGTGCGCCGGGACGGCCGGGCTGCGCGGCGGCACCGGCGCCACGGCGCGGTAGTCCGTACCCAGCGGTGGGCGTGGATCGTCGTCGCCCCGGTTCGGCCACAACGACACCGCCCGTTCGGCCTGCGCGGTGATGGTCAGCGACGGGTTGACACCCAGATTGGCCGAGACCGCCGCACCGTCCAGCACGTGCAGGCCGGGGTGCCCGTACACCCGCTGGTAGGCGTCCACCACCCCGGTGTCGGGGCTGTCGCCGATCGGGCAACCACCCAGGATGTGCGCGGTGAGCGGTACGTTGACGATCTCCCCCCAGGTGCCGCCCGGGTCACCGTCGATCAGGGTGGCCAGCCGGCGTACCGCCTCGTTGCCCGCCGGGATCCAGCTCGGGTTCGGCTTCCCGTGGCCCTGGCTGCTGGTCAACGTACGGCCACCGAACAGCGTGCGCCGCTGTCGTACCGTCAGCGAATTGTCCAGCGACTGCATGACCAGCGCGATCACCGTGCGCTCGGACCAGTGGCCGACCCGCAGCACCCGGGCCAGCGCGGTGGGGTGCCGGACCACCTCGGACAGCCAGGTCAGTACGCGCGGCCACGGTTTGCCGCCGTCGGTCAGCAGGGTCTGCAACATACCCATCGCGTTCGAGCCGTGGCCGTAGCGCACCGGCTCGATGTGGGTGTCCGCGTCCGGGTGGAACGAGCTGGTGATCGCCACGCCCTGACTGAAGTCGGTGCCGCCGTGCCGGGACCGGGCACCCACGATGGACTCGGAATTGGTCCTGGTCAGGGTGCCGAGCCGGGGCGACAGCCGGGGCAGGATCCCGTCGCCGCGCATCCGGTGCAGCAGCCGCTGGGTGCCCAGCGCACCGGCGGCGAACACCACCTGGCCGGCGGTGAACGTACGCCGGTCCGCGGCGCGGCGCCCGGAGCTGCCGGTACGCACCATCTCCAGCTGGTAGCCGCCGTCCGGGGCGGGGCGTACGGCGGTGACCGTACTGAGCGGGAAGACCTTCGCGCCGGCCTGCTCGGCCAGGTGCAGATAGTTCTTGACCAGCGTGTTCTTCGCGTTGTGCCGGCAACCGGTCATGCATTCGCCGCACTCCAGGCAGCCGGAGCGGGCCGGGCCGGCGCCACCGAAGTACGGGTCGTCGGCCTGCTCCCCGGGCTTGCCGAAGTAGACCCCGACGGGCGCGGTATGGAACGTGTCACCGACGCCCATCTGCTCGGCGACGGCGCGCATCGCCTGGTCCGACGGCGTATCGCCGGCATATCGCACCACGCCGAGCATCCGTTCGGCCTGCTCGTAGTGCGGCGCCAGTTCCGCGGACCAGTCGGTGATGTCCGCCCACTGCGGGTCGGCGAAGAACGCCTCCGGCGCCCGGTACAGGGTGTTCGCGTAGACCAGCGAACCGCCGCCGACACCCGCACCGGACAGCACCAGTACGTCGCGCAGCATGGTGATCCGCTGGATGCCGAAACAGCCGAGCCGGGGCGCCCACAGGAACCTGCGCAGCTGCCAGGAGGTCCTCGGGAACTCGTCGTCGGCGAAGCGCCGACCGGCCTCCAGTACGGCGACCCGGTAACCCTTCTCGGTCAGGCGCAGGGCCGCGACACTGCCACCGAAACCGGAACCGACGACCACCACATCGAAGTCAGTCATGTCGACCACGCCCATGCACTCCTCGCCCGGCGGTCGGGGTTGCGCCGATGGACAATGATCCCCCGTATGGCCTGTGATGTGTAGCGGGTCAGCACGACGTACGACAGGCGGCCGGCGGAACCGGGCAGATCCGGGACCGCGGGACGCGCCGGCGGCAGCGGTTCCTTGCGGGGGACGACCGGGCCGACGGTCCATCGTCGGTACGCGGGCCGGAAGGAGACGATGATGACCGCGGACCGGTTCGAGGTCGACACCGACCAGTTGCGGAGCGCAGCGGCCCGCCTGACCGAGATCAGTACCCGGCTCGGTCCCTCCGCCGACTCCACCGACCGGTCCGCAGGCACGCCCGGCACCGACCTGGACCGCCCGACCGGCGGCGCCCTCGGCCTGCCGGACCCGGTCGACCTGCTGCGTGGTGCGGGACTGGACGGGTGGTCGTCCGGTTCGGCGCTGGCCGAGCTGGGTGAACGCTGGACCGCGGCGGTGACCGGCCTGGCCGCCGAGTACGCCGACCACGCCGAGCAGTTACGGGCCGCCGCCGAACGGTACGACGACGCCGAACGCATCATCGAGCAGACCCTGCTGGACTCCGAGGAACCCCGCGGTTCGGACGGGCCATGTTGACCGTCGAGCAGCTGCGCGCGGTCCGGCCCGAGCAGGTCGCCGGGATGGCCACCACGTTGCGCGCGCACGCCGACACCATCTCCAGCGTGGTGTCGCAGAGCGTGGAGTCCGCCGGGCAGGACCTGGCCGGCTGGCACGGCCCGGCCGCCGCTGCCTCGACCGCGCACCGGCATGCCCTGACCGACGATGCGCACCGGCTCAGCGACGCGCACGGGCAGGCCTCCGGCGTACTGACCGGGCTGGCCGACCGGCTCGACCAGGCCCGCCAACTGCTCGCCCTCGCCGACTCGTTCGCCCAACTGGTGGGCTGTACGGTGCAGGGCCGGGCCGAGGTCAGCGTGCTGCCGCCGACCATGCTGGGTCCGCTGGCCAGCGTGTACGACTCGGTACGACGCACCGCCGGTTCCCTGGCCGCGCAGGCCCTGGTCGTCGCGGAGGCCGCCGACCTGCACGCCAGTCACGCGCTGGGTGGCCGGCAGGTCGGCCCGGCGGAGTCGGACGCCACGCTCGGGTGCGCGGGCGGTACGGATGCCGGCAGCGTGCTCGCCGCCGCGACCGGCGCCGGGAACGCGGACCATACCGGGAACGCGGACCACACCGGGGACGGGACCGACCGGGAGGAGCTCGAGCGGTCCGACGCCGAGCAACTGGACCGGTTCGCCGCGCAGGAGGGTCCGGCCGCCGAACTGTCCCCGGCGGTGATGCTGTTCTACGCGGCGCTGTCGGTGGGCAGACGTCGGGCTCTGCGACGCAACCGCCCCCGGCAGGTCGCCGCGCTGCCCGGCGTACCGGTGCCGGAACGGTACGCGGCGAACCGGCAGCTGGTCGACGAGAACCGGGCCGAGCTGCGTCGGCACCGCACCGAACTGGCCGCCGCACCGGCCGCGCAGCGTACCGTCGCCCGGTCCCGCACCCTGGACGCCATCAACCAGCGGATCGGCACCCTCAACTCGTTCCTGGCCAGCCGTACGGTCGCCACGGTCGACCCGCGGACCGGGGAACGGGCCAGCACCCACCACGTACGGCAGTTCCTCGACTTCGATCCGAGTGGGCCGGGCCGGGCCGCCGAGGTGGTCGGCGACCTGGACACCGCGCGGCACGTGGCGGTGCTCGTACCGGGTGGCCGCAACGGGCTGGACACGTTCAACGCGCTGGCCGTGGACGCCCGGCTGCTCGCCGACACGGCCGGCCCGGACTGCGCGGTCGTCACCTGGCTCGGGTACGACTCGGTCGGCGCCGGCACCCCGTCGGCCGGCGGGGAACCGCGGTCGGCGGGCTCGGGCCGGGCCCGTACGGGTGCCTCCGCGCTGCGCCGTTTCCTGGCCGGGCTGGCACCGTGCCTGCAGCCGTCGGCCCGGCTGGTACTGATCGGCCACGGGGCGGGCACCGTACTGCTGGCCGCGACGCTGCGGGCCGGGCAGACACCCGCCGACGTGGTGCTGGTGGGCAGCCCGGGGCTGGGCACCCGGATCCGTTCGGCGGCCGACCTGCGACCGGCGAACCCCGGACCGGGGATCGGCGCGCCGCAAGCCGCCACCAGGTTCTGGGCGCTGCGGGCGCCGGGCGACGCGATCGCGTACAGCCGTGCGTACGGCGCCGATCCGGCCGAGTTCGGCGACCTCACCCGGCTGGACACGCAGGGCGGGGTGGAGGTTCTGGGGCACACCCGGTACTACACGGTCGGCAGCGAGTCGTTGGACAACCTGGCGCGGGTGGTGGCGGGCCGGCTCGACGAGGTCACCGTCACCGACACCACGGTGGAGGAGGAGTTGGCGCTGGCCGACCTGGACGACCCGGCCGGGATGGCGCCGCCGCCGGCCACCCCGGCGCCGGTCTCCGGGCTGGACGGCGTACTGGACGCGGTCGGCGTGGTAGGCGGCACGTGGGTGGCGCGCGGCACGGACCTCACTCGCGGCACGGACGTTGCGCGCGGCACGGACGTTGCGCGCGGCACGGACGTTTCGCGCGGCGCTGAGGTTGTGCGCAGCACGGACGTTGCGCGCGGCACGGACGTTTCGCGCGGCGCTGAGGTTGTGCGCAGCGCGGAGCCGGACGGCGGGCCGCGGGCATGACACCGGGTCCGCGGCGGCCGGTCAGCCCGTACCAGGCCCGTGACGAGCTACGCGGTCTGCTGCTGGTCGCCGCGGTGGCGGCGGTACCGGACCGGCAGCCGGTCGTCGTGTCCGACCCGGGCCCGCACGGTGCGGGCGGTCTGTGCGACGGCGTCACGCTGACCGTGACCAGCCGGATCCGGGTGGAGATCGGCGAGCAGGCCGACGGCACACCACAGACCCGGCTGCTGGCCGTACGACGACACCTGACCGCGGAAGGCTGGTCGGTGGTACGCAGCGGCAGCACCGGCACGCTAGCCGAACTGGTCGCCGTACGGGCCGGCTACACGATGACGGTCAGCAAGAACGGCGCCGAACGCCGGGTGGTGCTCACCGGGGAGACCCCACCAATGCCGGCGTGACGTCGCGGTCGGTCTCGGCGACTGCGGGGATGTCGATACCGGTGTCCTCGTCGTCGGCTGCCCGGTCTCGGAGGATGCCGTCGGGGAGGGTGCCGTCGCGGGGCGTGATGTCACGGGCATAGTGCACCGCGGTGGCGGTGACGATGAAGCCGACCTTCTGGTAGAGGCCGAGCGCGCCGGTCGGGTTCTCGCTGTCGACCTCCAGCGAGGCGGAGTCGTAGCCGTGCTCGGAGGCCGCCCGCAGCGCCGTGGCCAGCAGCGAGGTCGCGACCCCGCGGCCACGGGCCCGTTCCAGCGTGCCCACGTTGTTGAACAGCGCGTCGCGCTTGCCGGTCGCCTCGGTCTCGGCCGCGTGCTCCAGGATGATGATCAGTCCGACGATGTCGCCGTTGGCCGGGTCTACCGCGAGAGGCGAGAGTTCCGGCTGGAACTCCGGGCCGGTGAACTGGGTACTCCACAGTTCCGGAGGCGTGACAGCCACACCCCAGTGCTCGGCGAACATGTCGTTCTTGGCCACCCGTACCTGCTCGTCGAGCTCGCGGCGGTAGGTGATGATGTCGAAGCCGTCGGGGTGCCGTACCTCGGGGAGGGTGTCGGGCTGCAGGCCGCGGGTCATCTTGTGGAAGTAGCGCGCGGGCCGGAACCCGTGCTTGGTGAGCAGTGCGGCAGCAGTCTCGTCGGTCGAGTCGACGGCGTGTACGAGCTCGACGGGCTTGTCGGGGAAGTGGTCGGAGTGCAACGGGAGGGCGGCCCGCGCCGCCCAGTCCATCAGTTCGCGGCCGAGGCCGGCGTCGCGGTATTCCGGGTGCACACCGCCCTCGTACAGGATCTGGTGTACCTCGTCGGCCTCGGGCCGGGCGACCAGGATGCCGACCGCGACCAGCCGGTCGCCGTCGAAGGCGGCGGTGCTGCCGCGGTCCAGCTCGATCCTCGGGTCGGCCAGGAAGCGGGCGAGGAAGCCGGCGTCGAAGTGTGCTCCGTGTTGATCAACCTGCTCGATCTCGGCGAACAGCGTGGTCAACGCGGGCACGTCGGAGGGGGTCAGGGGGCGCCACTGCACGGATGCCATGTCCCTACCCTTTCCCCACCGGCAGCAGTCGGCAAACTCCCGCAGCCTGTGACGCTCGTCCCGTGATGTGGCCCCGGCCACCTACCCTGGCGCGGTGCTTGACGACGATGATGAGTACAGGCGCCCGATGTCCGAATACGGTGACCGGACGTATCTGATCGATGACGGGACGGAGGCGGCTGGTCGCGGCGCGCGCAACACGGTCGGCGGGTGGCCGCTGCTCGGCGCCGGGGAGCAATGGCCGTCCTGTTCCTGTGGCCGCCGGATGGTCTTCTTCTTCCAACTGGACATACCGGATGACCTGCCTCCGTTCGCGGGAGACCACCTGGTCGTCTTCCACTGCCCGGTACACAACGAGGCGCTCTGCGAGTGGGAGGATCCCCAGCTTCCGGAACGGTTCTGGGAGGAACCCCAGTGGTACGAACGGTTCTGGCGGATCATGTTGTTCCGCGGTGAGGTCGCGCCGGCTGCGGAGGCGGACCCGTACCTGGAGCCCCGGACGTTGAGCCTGCGCTCCGCCGTGGTGGATCTGGAGGAGGGCGGCGTCGAGTTCAGGATCGGCGGAACACCGAGCTGGGACGAGGACTGGTATCCGGAGGGCCAGGAGCCGTGGAACTACCGCTGCCCCTGCGGCTCCGGTTTCGCCTTCCTGGGTCAGCTTCCGTTGACCTTCGGGTTCGAGACCTGGCCCGAGCAGCCTGAGCAGCCGCACCAGTTCAGCGCCGGGGAGTACGGCCTGTTCCTCGGCAACGAGATCTACCTGCTGGCATGCACGGCGCGCTGTCACCCCGCTGCGGTCTGGCCGGTCCTGCAGAGCTGACCCTGGCACGGACGGTTGCCGGCGCCGGCGCCGGCGGCGCGCTCAAGATCCGCAGCACTGGGCCGTGTACCGGATCGACACGCCGTGCTCAGGCCGGCTGGTGGCCCCCTGCTACGGATCTTGACGCCGTCCGGGCGCTCTTCGCGGCCGGTGGCTCAGGGGCACCTGACGCTGAGGGCCGCGAGGTGCGTCGGTGTGGTGTCCATCAGGCATGGATGAACCGGGTGGGATGGCGGAGGGTGGCGAGGGCACCGTCGAGGTTGGCGAGCCGGGCGGCGAGCGTGGCGGTGGCGAGTCGTTCGGGCAGCGCCGTACTGAATTTCAGGCCGGCGACCGCCCGTCGGTTGGGCTCGGGCAGACAGAGTCGTTCGGTGGCGTGGGCGCGGACCTCGCGCCAGACCGCCGGAGTGAGGTCCTCCCTCAGCCGGATCCGGTCGTCGTCGAACGGCTGGAGGGGATCGACGAACTCGCTGAGGGTGGCGGCCAGCGTGGCGTTGGCCCGCCAGCCGGCCCAGGTCCACCAGGCCAGGTTCCCGTCGTCACTGCGGTGGATGACCGTGCCGCCGGGATGTACCAGACTGCTGCACCGATCGCGTTGCACGGCGAGCTGCTCCACGGCACGACGGGTCAGCCGTACGGGGGGATCCGCGCCGAGCAGCACTTCCCGCGTCGCGCCGCCCAGTTCGTGTCCGATGCCGCGCCACGGGGAGCCCAGCCACCGCGCCTTTCCGCCGCTGTCGGCGTGCTCGACGAAGCAGCGCCGACGGCGCCAGTCGATGTAGGTGACCCGCCAGCTGCGGCCGGCGAGCAGAATCCGTCGCTCGCCGTGTACCTCCTCGGTGAGCAGCCCCGGACCGATGCGGCCGAGTTCGGTACGGCCGAGCAGCACGGTGAACTCCGGTGCGCCGGTGAACACGGCGGTCAGCTGCAGGAAGTGCCGCCGCCCGAACTGCTTCTCCGCCTCCGGACCGATGAACAGCATGCCGCCGTCGGTGTCGAGGAACCCCTCGCCTACCAGATGCCGGACGATCACCTGGGCACTGGCGCCGAACGGTTCCAGGCCGTTCCACGCATCGACCCAGGTACGGTCGCCGACGCGGCCTTCCTGCAGGCAGAGCGCCAGGATCTGCTGCGCGACGATGTGTCGCGGTTCGGGCGGCGCGACGACCGGCTCCACCCAGCCCCGGCTCCACAGCAGCAGCAGCGCGGCGGCGGTACGCAGGGCGGGCCCGGAGGTGGCCAGGAACAGGCAGTTGCGGGTGGTGCCGGGCCGCCGGCCGGTACGCCCGAGGCGTTGCAGCAGCGAGGCGACGCTCAGCGGTGAGTCGATCTGGATGACCCGGTCCAGGTCGCCCACGTCGATGCCGAGTTCCAGCGTGCTGGTGGACACGATGACGCAGTCCCGCGCCTCGGTGAACGCCTGCTCGGCGCGGCGACGCTCGTCTGCCGACAGCGAGGCGTGGGACAGGAACGTGGTGACGTCCCGGGCGCGCAACAGCTGGCCGAGTTCCTCCACGGCCTGGCGCGACTCGCAGAACACCAGCCGTTTCTGTCCGGCGTGCAGGGCGGCGATGACGGTGGCGGCGTTGCTGAGGGAGCCGACGTGGTCAAGTTCGATGTCACCGGGCGGTGGTCCCGAACTGGCGGCGCTGGCCATGGGCAGTTTGGGGGCGATGACCCGCGCGGGTCGTTGCAGCGCCGCCGAGGAACCCTGCAACCAGCGCAGCAGATCGTCGGGATTACCGACGGTGGCGGACAACCCGACCCGCTGCAGCGGTCGGTCCACCAGCCGGGTCAGCCGTTCCAGTACGGCCAGCAGGTGCCAGCCGCGGTCGTCGCCGGCGAAGGCGTGCACCTCGTCCACCACGACCGTACGCAGCCCGGCGAAGAACGCCCGGTGGTCGACCTTCGTACTGACCAACATGGATTCCAGTGACTCCGGTGTGGTCAGCACGAGCTCGGGTTGCGCGGCAAGGATCGCGCGGCGACGGGTGGCACTGACGTCGCCGTGCCAGAGCGCGACCCGGCGCCCCAGCCAGCCGGCGTAGGTCTCCAGCCGGGGCAGCAGGTTGTTCAGTAGCGCCTTGAGTGGGCAGACGTACAGCAGCGACGTACCGCTCCAGCGCTCCCGGGTCATCCGGGACAGCAACGGGAACATCGCCGCCTCGGTCTTGCCGCCGGCGGTCGGTGCGAGCAGCAGCGCGTCCTCACCGACCAGCAGCGGCCCGAGCGCCGCCTGCTGCAACGGCCGCAGGTCACGCCAGCCGAGCGAGTTGACCACGTGGTGCAGCAGCACCGGATCCAACTCGCCGCTCACCGTCGCACCCTGACACGGCGCCGCACGGTCATACGCCGAGTTTCCGGCCGATGTAGGCGATGCGCAGGGTGCCGTCCTCGGGAACGAGCCTGAAGTGCAACCGTCCTGCACCGGGGGTGAACCTGGCGTGCAGCTCGAAGATGCGCCGTACCCCGTCGAGATCGGCGAACTGGGTGTGCTCCCGGCGGGTGTCGGACTCGCCCGTGACCTTGGTCTGCCACTCCGGGGAGTGGGTACGCCCGGGTCGCCATGTGCCTGCGGACTGTTCCAGCTTGGTGAGCAGCCCAACCACGGGACGTACCCAGTCGTGTCGCAGGACGATCAGATCGTCCTCGACTCGGGGAAGCGGCGTCAGGTGCGGAAAGAAGTCCGACCAGCTCTGCCAGATGTCCGCCCCGCACGCCAGACCGTCCTGCCCTGTCGTACGGATCCAGTCGGCGTGCGGTCCGTCGAGGTGCTCGCGCTGTGAGGCGTGCCGTACATCGACCTGTTCGTTGTGTACGTCGATCCCACCGTCGTCGCTCTCAGCGAGGATGGAGCGTTGCGTCGGCAACCAGGCGGGCTTCCATTTCTCATCGATCGCCAGGCTCACTGCAAGGTTGTCGGTGAGATGAGCTCCGGCAAGCCCGTCAGCTCGCTGACCCTCATGCTGGTACTCCGCTTCATCCATCGCACCCTCCGGAAGGGTGGTACGGAAGGGAGCACGGTTCTGCAACGCGCGGATGGCACGGAACCGATCGCGATTCTTCGGTTCAGCGCCGATCCATTCCTGCAGAAGATAGCCGGTGGCCAGTTCCACCGACTTCAGTGAGACATGGCTCACGAGGGCGAGGTCGGTACGCAGGTCTCTGGCCCGGCGTAACAGATCCACGAGTCCGACCATGGCCTCATCCGCATGTCTTCGAGGTGTCTCCTGCCCGCAGGACAGTTCGTTCAGGAAGAGCAGTACCCTCACCAACGCTCCTTCAGCACCCGGCTCAGTCCAACAGTTGGTCCAACGACCGGTCCCATTCGTCGAAGAACCCGTCCGGCCACTGCGACAGCATGCCGTCGGGCCCAATGGTCGGGGTCACGATTCTGGTCTCGTCGACGTCCTCGGGATCGTTCGGGTCGCGGCGTCGGCGTTCGAAGAAATGCACCATCACGTCCTCAGCTGCCAGCCGGTGCTGTTTGACGGCAAGCCGGATGGCGTTGAGTACGTGGTCACTGTGTGTCTCCACCATCACCTGTGCACCGGCCATCGCGGCGGCGCAGGTGAGGGCCGTCATCGCGGTCTGGCCTCGTGGATGGAGGTGCGCCTCGGGATTCTCCAGCATGATGAGCCCACCTGGCCGAGCCGACAGGCAGGCGACGATCACAGGAAGCACATACGTCAGACCGAAGCCGACATGGGTCGGGCGGTACCGGTTGGTGGAGGACAAGCCGGCCGTGCCGAACCGGAAGCTGAGCCGCACCAGGTCGGTTCCGTCCACCGTGTCGGCCTGGAGATTGACGCCCGGGGAGATGTCCTGCATCCAGGCTTCCGCCTGGTCGAGCAGCCGGCGCGACCGTGCTTCGGGATGATGCAGCCGTTCGTCGGCGACCGGTTCGTCCTGGAAGTGTCGTAGGTAGTTGACGGTATGTTCGCCGTGTGCGCCGAGAAAGCCATGCCGGACGGCCTGCTCGTGTGACCGGGGGTGAGTCACGGCGGGAGAGATCCGGTCGGCCCGCAGATATTGGAACCGGTCGCCGAACAGCGCCGGTAGGTCCTCCTCACGTGCTTCTGACGGCTCGACCAGTTGGAGCAGATCAGCCTCCCGCTCGTACGCGGCGGCCCAGGTGAAGATCCGCCCGTCGTGGTCGAGCGCGATGGCGATCTGCGGGGTCGGCGCCTCTCCGCTGGAGATGTAGTACTCGTGCAGGAGATCCTGACCGGTCCCGAGTTCGATCAGGCTCCCGTTGAGCAGGAAGCCGCCGTCCTGCTCGGTGAGCAGCTCGCGGGACTGCCGCAGCAGCGCGAGCGCCTGCAGGAGCGTGCTCTTACCGCTGGAGTTCAGGCCGGTCAGCAGCGTGTACCGGCCGAGCGGAACCTCAGCATGGGCGAAGGCCTTGAAGTTGGTGATCTCGATCCGGTCGATCACCGCAACGCCTCTGTCAGAGCGTTGTCGACGAGGTCGAACCGTCGCTGGACCTTGCCGATGTCGCCGACGCCCATGGATATCGCCTCGACGAACCTCGGGTCCAACATGATCATGCGCAACTTCTCCTGTGTCCGATCGCGACGAGCGATGAGGTTCTCCAACTCGGCATCTGTTCGCCTGGCGAGGTTCACCGAGACAGACTCGAACAGTGCCTTGTTCACCGGGCCGCTGCGTCGCTTCCCGCCAAGGGACTTCCGGAAGGCCTGTTCGCCGAAGATCCGGTGCGCCGCATCCGTAGCCCGGGTGAATTCGCTTCGCAACTCCGACAACTGGCTCGTGTCGAGCCCATTCACGGTCCGCATCGCTTCCCGGAGAAATTCATCGAAGTCCTGTCGCGCGTACTCACTCGGCGGATGCAGCCAGAACGCGATGAACCGCAGCACCATCTCACAGTCGTCCATCCGGTTCGGAGAGATGGAATGACCGGTGGCGTTCTGGAAAGCATCAGACTCGGCGAGTTCACGCAGCAGGTCACGCGCTTGGCCGGGGATCAGCGCGTGACGCAGTTCCTGGCGACTGAGCGTTCGGCCGCCGGTGTTGAGGCGCGTAAGGATGTTGAATTTGACAGCCGGCGGCGTGCCGGGACGAATGAGATGGAGCACGATCTCCGTCTCCAGTAGACGGGTCTGCATTCTGCCCGGAAGTTCGTCGAACCGCTTTCCTTCATAAGGATTGAGGTATTCGAGACCCTGCAGAATCAATGATTCCGCCCCGATGCTGTCGGGCTGAACGAAGCGGGCGATGGTGGTCAGTCGCTGGGCGCCGTCGATGATCACCCATCGTTCATCTTCGAATTCGGCAGCATAGAACGCGGGCAACGGAATGCGGAGCAGCATGGATTCGATCAACCGACTCTGGTCCCGCGTCGGCCAGAGGCCCACGCCTCTATGGAAGTCCGGTTCCAGATCGAGGACTCCTCGCCTGAGGCGGGACAGCAGGAGGTCAACCGTGGGAGTTCGGGTAACGACGTCGATCCGTTCAGGGACGAAGGGCTCGTTGATCCCTTCGCCCTCGACCTCCTCGCGTTCAACGCCGCTGCTGCGGCCGGTGCTGTCGATTTCGACGGCGATCTCCTCCGGTCCGGCCCCGATGTCGTCCGGTGTCTCCGCGTCCGCGTTCACGTCTGGTGTCTCCTCACCGACCCTGCCTGTCCCGGTAACGGACAGCTGGGTCCGAAGCCGGGTACGACGCTCATCACCGTAACTGTGGTCAATGGCGGTACGACGTAGTCCGCTCATATGGTGAGGTCGATGTCGTCGGCGGAGATGGCGTTGCGTTCCACGTCGGTGAGTTCGCCGGTGGCCATGGTGAGCGCGTAGTGCGCGCGGGGGTCGAATTCGTCGTACTGGTCGACCCGATCCAAGACGTCGGCGACCAGTTTCTTGAGGAAGATGCGGGGTGCGACGCCGACCTGTCCCCCGAGCTTGCCGGTCACCGCGCGGGCCAGTTCGGACAGGTACGCGTCGTCCACCCGGGCGTCGACGGCGGCGCTGCCGTACAGGTCGCGTACGGTGCGGCCCAGTTCGGTCAGCGAGTCGAAGTCGAAGCCGGGCAGCCTGATCTGCACGGCGCGCGGGTTGTCGAAGCGGCTGTCGGTACTGAAGTCGGTGGCCAGCCGCTGCGCCAGCGGCGCGAGCCGCTGCACTCCCTGCGGCCCGTCGTAGAAGGCGGGCGTCCCGGTGATGACCAGGTACAGGCCGGGGAAGCGGCCGGCATGCACCTCGTCGACGAGCTGCCGCAGCCCGTTGAGCGCCTTGTCCCGGGCATCGGAGCGGGCCCGCTGCAGCGTCTCGACCTCGTCGAGTACGAGCAACATCCCGGGATGCCCGCTGTCGCGCAGTACGGTCAGCAACCCCTGCAGGAAGCTGAGCGCACCGAAGTGGTCCAGGTCGCCCTTGACCCGGGCGTAGCGGCGTACGGCGGCGGCCACGTGCGGCTGCCCACCGAGCCAGGCGGCGAGCCCTTCGGCGGTGGCGTGCTCACCACCGGCGGCAGCGCGCCGGTACGCGCGCAGCGCGGAGGCGAAACCGGGCGTGCTGCCGGAGATCGCGGCGAGCCGGCGTTCCAGCAGCTCCCCCACCGCGCGGTCGAGCCCGTCGGCGTCGTCCTCGGCGACCTGCCCACCGCCGAGTACGTCCTCTTCCAGAGTGAAGATCCAGTTGTCCAGGACGGGCCGCAGCGCGCTGGGCGGGAACTGCTCGGTACGCAGCGCCTCGACCAGCCGCCGGTACACCGTCTCCATCCGGTGCAGCGGCGTCTCGGTCTCGGAGATCTGCACCTCGGCGGTGGCCAGCCCGCGGCGCGCGGCCCGTTCGGCCAGCCACCGGGTGAGGAACGTCTTGCCGGCGCCGTACTCGCCGCGTACGGCTTTGAAGACGCTGCCGCCGCCGGCGACCCGGTCGAGGTCGGCGTCGAACGTGGCGGTGAAGCGGTCCAGGCCGACGGCGAGCACGTCGAGCCCGTTGCTGGGTACGGCACCGCGGCGCAGCGCGTCGATCACGTCGCGGCGCCGCCGCGCGGAAACCTCGGTGGTCACGGCTTGTCCAGCTGGAACTGTTCGGTCAGCAGGTCCCTGTCGAGCAGTACGGTCTTTCCGTCGGGGTCGAGGTCGAGCACCGCGTACCCCTCCACCTGCAGCAGCCGGCGCAGCGCGGTGACCGTACCGGTGATGCGGTGCGCGGGGATGTGGGCACGCGCGGCGAGGGTCTCGTACGAGGCCCGGCCACCACCGTCGAGCAGTACGCCGAGCAGCGCGGCGACCCGTTCGTCGGGCAGCGGTGCCCGGGTTCCCCGCCGCTGCTGGTACACCTCGCTGGCCAACAGCGCCTCCACCAGCTCGGATGCCCCGCCTGCGGTGTCCGCTGAGGCAGCGGGTGGGGGTGGTGCGGTCGGCGCACTCGGCGCGACCATCTCGAACAACGCCTTGTCCTGTCCGGGCGGCGGGGCCTGGCGGCGCCCACGCCGCGGAGGCATGGCAGCAGGCTCGGGAGCGGCGGTGGGTGGCGCAGTGCCGGAGCCGGGGGTGAGAGGTTCGCGCCACCAGTCGGGGCTGGGTACGGGAGCGTCGGACCAGCCGGGCAGCGCGGTCTCGTCGCTGGCGGTGAACACCAGCAGCGGGATCACCGCCTCGGCGGGCGCGGCACCGCCGTGGTAGCCGGCTGTGCGGGGCCCGTACCGCAGCTCCTCCCGCCAGGGCAGGACAACGCTGCCGCCGCCGAGCGCGACGCGTCGCCCGCTGACCAGCACCTCACCGTCACCTGTCGGGGTGTCGGCCCGCCGCCAGCGGTTGCCGCCGCCGGCACCCGGCCGGGTCTGCGATTCCGGTCCCCGGTCCACCACGTGCCCGTGGTCGGAGATGATGACCACGACCCGGTCGGGAGCCGCTGCGAGCAGGGGCGGAAGCACAGGAATGGTCTCCAGGCCCCACTGGATGTGCCCGGGTTCGCTGCGGTCCAGCGCGTCGTCGATGGTGTTGACGACCGCGGCAACCAGGGGCCGGTCCGGATCCTCCAGCGCGGTGAGAATCTCGTTGTCCAGGGCGGCGCCGGCACCGGCGCGCAGATCACCTTTGTGCAGCAGAACGCCGTCGGGAAAGCGTTGCGAGAACGCCCGCCGTTCCTCGGCCTGCTGCCCGGTGGCGATCGCGCCGCTGAACAGGCTGCACCGGCTGACCTTGGTGACGGTGGGCAGCGCGGCCAGCACCCCGGTGCGAGGCCCGCCGTCGGGGGTCAGTTCCCGCCAGCCGGTACCGGCGCCGGCGCGCAGCAGCGACTCGGCGAGCTCGGTGGAGCCGGCGGTGCTCATCCCGTCCAGGACCAGCAGCAGCACCCGCCGACGCTGCTGCAGCAGCGGTACGACGACCCGGTCCAGTACGTCCTCGACGTGCAGCAACGCACCGGGTTCGGCGTCGGCGGCGGTCGCCTGTGCGAGCAGTCGGGCGAACTGCTCGTCGTGCTCGGCACGCCGGGCATCCACGGTCCGGTACAGCAGCGAGTACGCGTCGGCCACCGATGTGTCGGTGCTGCCGGCGAACACGTCGAGGCGGGCCCGGTCCACCCAGGCGTCGTCGCGGACCTGCCGGTTCAGCGCGTCGTACAGCGTGGCCGGCGCGGGCCCGGCCGGCACGGCGAGCCAGCGCAGCAGTCGTACCGCCATCCAGGCCGTCTCGGTACGGTTCGTCTCGATCGTGGTGGCATGTGCGATGCGGTGCCGGTCGAGTCGGGCGAGAGCGTCCTGAACCCGCTCGACGGCGTGCGGTCGTACCCGACCGCCGACTGGAACCGCGTCGAGCAGCGCCCGGCCGAACGCCTGCATCCGCTGGGTGTGGCCGCTGGGCAGTACGGTGCTGCCGGCCAGCAGATGGGTGCTCCCGATCTCGTCGGCGATGGCCTCAGCGCGGGCCAGTGTCCTGGCCACCTCGCCGTCGCCAGATTCGGTGCTGCCGGCTGGCTCGCCACCGGCGTCAGCGGCACGGTAGAACCACGCTGCCGTGGCATCACGGAACGCCCTGGCCTCGAGGGCGGTGGGCCGGCCGAGGTAGGGCTCCAGCCGGGCCCGCGCGACGGCGACATCGGTGTCGGGCACAGCGTCGGTGTCCGGCCACAGGACCTCGACCAACAGCCCGAGCGGTACGGCGTCCGCGCCATGGCCGGCGAGTACCGCGGTGGTGATGGGCGCGGCGGCCGGACCGGCGATCTCGACGAGGAATCGGCTGATGCCGTCGGTGAGAGAGCGGGGCAGCGCGGTGAAGCGCAGCAGGTCTTCGGTGCGGGTGGTCCACTGCAGCAGCCCGGCGCTGTCGATCTGGTCGCGGTCCAGGTGCAGCAGCTGTCCGGTGAGGCAGCGCAGAGCGTGGTCGCGGGTCAGGACGTTGCCGGCGGGCACCGGCCAGCCGCCGGGCGGCGCGTACTCGCTGAGTGCGTCGACGGCCCACTGACCGCCGCGTACCAGGCCGGGGTCGAGGTCGACGTTGCCGAACACCTGCCGTACAAGATCCCACGGGTCGACGCTGCGGACCGTGTGCCGGCTGAGGTGGGCGAGCAGTCCGTCGCCGAGCTGCGCGTCGGTGAGGTCGGTGAGCAGGACGAGCCGTTCACCGTCGGGGCGGTCGTACAGCGCTGCCCGCGCGGCGAGCGGGGTGGTGCAGGGCACGACCCGCACGGGCGTACCGGCGATGTCCAGCAGCGGTTCTTCGGCCCATTCCGGTCGGGCCCGCAGTGCCAGTGCCTGCGGCGCGATCCCGTCGGCCAACTGGTCGGGCTCGGCGAGCCAGGCTTCGACCTTGCGTCGGATCGCCGCGGGTCGGGCCGGGTTCACCGCACTTCCCAGGTCACGTTGACCCGACGACCGGCCGCAAGCTGCGCGCGGATCTGCTCGACGACGCGCTCCAGCTCGGCCCGGTCGGTGACATCCGCACGCTGTACGCGCTGCGGCGGATCCGCCTTGTCCGACCCGGGTTCCACGACCTCGAGTTCGGTCTTGTCCGGCTTGGGTGTGGGATCGGGCTCGACCACCTTGGGCTTGGGTGTCCTGGCAAGTAGTTTCGCGGCGGCATCGGACGCCGCGCGGAGAGCCTTGCCCAGGTCCGTACCGTGCTGCTCGTAACCGGCCGCCTCACGTAGTGCCGCGAGGATCGCGGTGGCCTCGCTGTTGCCGGTGGCGGACCAGTTCTGCACGGTCTCCAGCAAGGGCCATGAGACGGAACGAAGCGCCGCCTCCACCGACGCGGCCTGTTTGATGGCAGCCCCTGCAACCTGGTCCTCCACTCCGCCGAGATCGGCGCGGGCGACCAGTTGGATGAACACGACGTCGTCGTTCTCTCGGGCGAGGGTAACGACCAGGTCGCGGACCCGACGGCCCGTGGCCAGTCGGCCGGTGCTTGCGTTCTCGGCCAGGCCGAGGATGGCGGCGCGCTTCTCCAACGCGGCGACCAGCGCCGCCGTGGCCGAGGTGTGCTGCCCGGCGATCCGGCGGAGGGTGGCTGCGGTGTCGGCGAGCGTGGCGGGGCTCAGCCACGCCGGCGGTACCTCACCGAGCAGGCCCTGCGCCCGGGCCACGGCCGCGCGCCAGTCCGCCTCGGCGGGCATCGGTGGGTGTCGCAGCTCCAGGTCGTCGCGTATCCCGGCCACGGCGGTGACCTCGGTCTTGCCCCCCTGCTGGTACCAGGCGAGCTGTTGTTCGGCCGCGAACACCGCGATGATCAGGTTCTGCAACGCCGGGTCGAAGCCGCGCGGTTCGGGTCTGTCGAGGTAGCTGCGCAGTGCGTGTACCGGGAAGCGTTCCTTGTGCCCGTCTTGCGCGGCGTGCTGCAGCAGGTGGCGGGACCACCAGCAGGTGCTGCTGGTCAGTACGTAGCGGTGGTCGACCAGCTCACCGAGCTGCAGGTTGTTGCAGATGCGGGCGATGCTGCGCCGGTCGGCCTGCTCGACGGTGACACCGTGGGTGGCATCGGCGGCGGCGCGCTGCGCGTACTTCAGCACCTTGGTCATCTCCGCCGGCGTTACGACCCGCTCCTCCTCCGGCAGTACCTGCTTACCAGGGTAGGACCAGCGCAGCAGCTGGCCGGTGAGGTGCCGGAAGGCCTCGGCGAGGGTGCCGCCGATCGGGTCACCGAGGTGCAACCCGTCGCTGAGTGTGTGCAGGATGCGGACGTCGTCGGTCTGCACGACCCCCGGGTCAGGCTTGGCCGCCCCGTACGCCTGTTTGAGCGCCGAGATCAGCGCCGAGCGCAGCTGCTGCTGACGTTGTTGCAGGTAGACCTTGCCCTGGGCGCGTTCGTTGGTGGAGTAGTCGGCGGCCAGTGTGCTGAGCCGGTCGCCGGTACCGTCGCTGCCCAGCAGGTAGTTGATCTTCGCGAGCTGGTTGACCCGGCCCATCATCTCGTCGGTGAGGAACAGCGGCAGCCAGAACACGGTGCGCGAGCCGCGCGGCAGTTCGGTGATGCGGGCCAGGTCGCTGCGCCGGTTGTAGGTGACCATGTCGAACGGGTAGTCGATGACGACCCGCCAGTCGCTGCCGGGTGCGATGAGCGCGGCTTCCGGCATGCTGTCCCGGTCACGGATGTTGCCGAACCGCACCTGCAGCGAATGGCGTCGGCCGCGCCATTCGCGGGTGTGCAGCAGCTCGCCGAGGGTGCCGGTGGCGCCGGCGATGTTGAGCTCGCCGAGTACGACCTCGCGCACCAGCTGCTGCAGCATGCCGGTGGCAGTCTCGGTGTCCGGCGCGTAGTCCAGCAGCTTGTCGTAGTCCATTGAGGACAGTTTCAGGCTGATGACCGGGTCGGTGCCCTCGGTCAGGTGCAGTTCCCCAGCGTCGGCGGACAGTCGGCGCAGCCGGTCCAGCACGATCTGTTTCTCGTAGCCGGGCACGGGCGCGGCGATGGACCCGAAGTTCAGCGCGTGCAGTTTGCCGGCGGTGAGCTGCTGCAGCGCGGGTACCTCCGGGACCAGCGCGCCGATCAGCAGCGTCTTGATCAGCCGGTCGTCCAGCGCGAAGGCTTCGTGGCCGGCGACCTGGGCCTCGGTGATGCCGTGCTGGGCGAGCAGCAGCGGACGCAGCTTGCCGGTGTAGGTCTCGCGTGCCGACTGGAACTGCTGCTTGAGCTTGGGCCGGTCGGGCAGCTCGCCGTGCAGCACGAGCGGCTCGAACAGCGCCGACACCCCGATCAGGTCGTTGACCCGCAGGGTGTCGCGGCGTTCGACGAGCAGTTCGGTCATCACCCGCAGCGCGGTACGTTCCCGTTGCAGCGCCTGCGACAGCGCCACCAGCGTGGCGACCAGCGCCGGGGAGAATGGGTACAGCTTGCGGAACGCGGCGGCGTCGGAGCCGATCCCGGCGTCGCCGAACTGGGCGCCGAGCAGCAGGATGTCCCACACCGAGCGGTTGCCGCGTACGGCCGCGAACGCCTGGTCGAGCTGCTGGCGGGCGGCATCGGTCTTCGGCTTGAGCAGCCGCTTCTCGGTGATCTCCGGCAGGTTGGTGTCGGGCAGCACGATCTCGCCGAGCCGGCCCTGCACACTGCGCATCACGTGCGCGAGGGCTTCGCGTTCGGTGCCGCCGACCTGCGGGCCGAGGAACTCCTCCAGGTTGCGCTGCCGGGCCACGAACGACACGATCGGCAGCGGCCGGCTCGCGTCGGAGGACTCGACCAGTTTGTTGAGTTTGGCGCCTTCGGTGTTGACGAAGGTGGGGTGGGCGAGCTTGGTGGACAGCCACAGGATCAGCTCGTCGAGGAACAGCACCATCGTGTCGTAGCCGAGCCCCTTGGCATGCCGGGTGATCACCGCGAGCCCGGTGTCCAGATCGAGGTATTCGCCGCCGTGTACCGAGTGACGGAAGTATGCGCTGGTCAGCGCGCCGATCAGCAGATCGCGCTGCTCGGTGCCGGGCGGCTGCGCAGCGGCAGCGGCGTAGGTTTCGGCGGTCCAGCCGGCCGCAGCGGCGCGCTCTGCGGCGAGTCCTGTCTCTGTGGCCAAGCCTGGTGTCTCGCCCAATCCGGCCAGGAACTCGGTGTCGCCCATCCGTTCGCGCAGCCGGGCCGCGTCGTCGAGCAGCGCGTCGGAGCGGTGTACGGCCGGCGGCGGCACGTCGGGGTGGGCTGCGGCGATCTGGCGGAGGTAGCCCTCCAGGATCGCCTGCTCGACGGAGCGGGCGTCGAGCATGTGGAAGGTGAGAGTCAGGATCTTCCGCTCGCTCAGCCAGCTGTCGGCGCGGCTGACCGGTTCGGCCAGTCCGGGTACGAGCCGGCCCTGCGGGTTGTGTTTGAGGATCTCCCGCAGCACGGACATGAAGTGCGACTTGCCGGAGCCGAACGAGCCGTGCAGGAACTTCGCCTGGGACCGGCCGCTGGTGACGGCGTGGCCGACGGTGCGCAGCGCGTCGTCGAAGTTGTGCCGCAGATTGTCGGTGACGACGTAGTTCCCCAGGTCGGCCTCGCCGCTGGCCCGTACCACGAAATCGGCGCCCTCGACAGATGTCGGGATGTCGATCAGGTCCTGCAGCAATGTCACAGTCCGCTCCTCACTGGGAACTGTCAGCGTATCTGCCCGATTAGCGGCGCGGCATCATGTGACCGTTTGATCTCCGACACCGGACGTACCGCACGACGGCGTACAGGACACCATAACGGTGACGGTCGGTAGCACACCGTTTCGGCGTCAGAGAGTGCCTGTAAGGCCGATTCGGGATTTCCGGTCGGCTGCGAGACAATCCCACTCGGACAATCAGGTCGAGGGGGACGGTGTGCGGGACGATTCACCACGGTGGGAGCACATCAACCGCAGCGCCTTCGAGCACGAGCAGGAAGGGCTGCGCGAACTCGCGTCGTACCTGCCTGACACCGAGCCGTACCACGTGTGGGCCAACGTCGAGTTCGTCGCCAACGACGGCACGATCAACGAGGTCGACGCGCTGATCCTGATCCCCAGCGGGCTCTACATCCTGGAGTTGAAGCACTGGCAGGGTGAGGTGTCGGGCAGCGGCACCCAGTGGGTACGCCGGATGACGCCGACGAGCCGGCTGTGGCCGACCGACAACCCGTACATCCTGGCCAACCGCAAGGCGAAGCGGCTGAAGGGCCTGCTGCGCCACTACGCCGGCCGGCAGGGCAACCGGGCCCGGATCCCGTACGTGGGCGCGGCGGTGTTCCTGCACAACCCGACGATGCGCTCCCGGCTGGACGAGCTGGGCCGCACGAACGTGTACGGACCGCACGGCGTGCCGACCGGGCTGCCGAGCCTGAAGGACTTCCTGCTGGCCCGGCCGGCGAGCGGTGAGCTGGTGGACGCGGCCCGGGCGCAGGAAATCGTGTCGCTGGTTCGCGGCGCGCAGCTCCGCCCGTCGGTGGCCGAACGCAAGCTGGGGCAGCTGCTGCTGCATCCGAAGCCGGTCGCGGAGGGTGTCGGTTGGCAGGACTTCCTGGCCGGGCACGGGATGGACTCCTCGCTGCAGCGGCGGGTCCGGTTCTACCTGACCAGCGGGCTGGCCTCAGACGAGCAGCCGGCGGTCCGGCGCACCGCGGAGCGGGAGTTCCGTCTGCTGCAGGGCATCCACCATCCGGGGATCGCGCGGGCGGTGGACCTGGCCGAGCATCCACTCGGTCCCGCGGTGGTGTTCGAGCACGACAAGGAGTCCGAGCGGCTGGACCGTTGGCTGGTGGGCCGGCAGGAGAAGCTGACCCTGGCGCAGAAGCTGCGGCTGGTGCAGGACCTGGCGGAGATCGTCAACTATGCGCATTCGCGCCGGTTGGCGCACCGGGCGCTGCACCCGGGCGCGGTGTTCGTGTCCCGTCCGGAGTCCGCGAAGCCTGCGCTGGTGGTGACCGACTGGCAGACCGGCGGGCGACTGCCTGGCAGTACGCAGCTGTCCTCGCTGGGCGACAGCGCCGGGCTGGAGATGCTCTACAGCGACGAGTCGCGCCGCTACCAGGCGCCGGAGGCGCACGGCCCGCACACGGTCGCGGGCACCCAGCTGGACGTGTTCGCGCTGGGTGCGGTGGCGTACCGGCTGTTCACCGGTGAGGCACCGGCAGCGACGCCGGAGGAGCTGGCGTCGCTGGTACGGGACTCGGGCCTGACGTTGACCGCGCTGCTGGACGGGCTGCCGGAGTCGTTGGTCACGCTGGTGTACGACACGACCCGGGGTGATCCGGCGAGCCGGATCACGAGTGTCGCGGAGTTCCGCAAGCGGCTGGACACGGTGTGGGACGAGCTGACCGCACCGGAGCCGGAGCCGGTGATCGATCCACTGGAGGCCCGGCCGGGTGATGTGCTGTCCGGCGGCTTGATGGTGCGCCGCCGGCTCGGTTCGGGCAGTACGGCCACCGCGCTGCTGGTGCAGCGGGAGTCCGACAACCGCACGCTGGTGCTGAAGGTGGCGCGCGACGAGCGGCACGCGGAACGGCTGGCGGCCGAAGCGGAGGTGCTGCAGGGCCTGCAGCACTGGCAGGTCGCCTCGCTGGTGGACGGCCCGGTGACGGTGGGTCCGCGGACCGCGCTGCTGCTCGACAGTGCCGGGGACCGGACGCTGGCCGAGGAGCTGCAGGACGGTCGGCTGGCGCTGGACCTGCTGGAACGTTACGGCCGGGACCTGACCGACATCGTGACGTTCCTGGAGGGTCAGGCGGCCTGGCACCGCGACATCAAGCCGGCGAACCTGGCGGCGCGGCCGCGTCCGGCGGACAGCCAGCAGCACCTGTGCGTGTTCGACTTTTCGATGGCGTCCACGCCGGCCACGCAGCTGGCCGCAGGCACGGTGCCGTACCTGGATCCGTTCCTGGGCCCGCCCCGCCGGATGCGTTACGACGCGGCGGCGGAACGGTTCGCCGCAGCGGTGACGCTGTACGAGATGGCCACGGGTGCGCTGCCCCGCTGGGCGGACAACGCGAACCCTGCGGCGGTCAGTGACGAGGTGGCGCTGGATCCGGCTTCGTTCGACCCGGCGGTGGCCGACCGACTGGTGGCGTTCTTCGCCCGGGCGCTGGCCCGCGACGCCGCGGCCCGGTTCGACACGGCCGAGGAGATGGCCGACGCGTGGCGGCTGCTGTTCGTCGACATTCCGCAGGCCGCGCCGTCGTCGACCGGCACGTCCCCAGGCACGGTGGAGCGCGACGCGCCGCTGGAGGTGCTGGGGCTGACCGCGCGGGCGCGGTCGGCGTTGCAGCGGCTGGGGGTGCACACGGTCGGCGAGCTGCTGGACGCCGAGCCGTCGTCGCTGACCCGGGCCCGCGGGGTGCCGGACGCGACCCGCAAGGAGATCCTGGCGCAGATCCGTACGCTGCACGAACAGCTCCCGCCACCGGTGGCGGAACCGGCCCGCGATCCGGCCCAGCCGTTGGCGATGGAGCCGCTGTGCACGTCGCTGCTGCCGGAGCCAACCTCGCGTAACGCCAAGGAGGTCGGCGCGCTGAAGGTGCTGCTGGGCCAGGCGCCGGACGCCGACGGCGAGTTCCTGCACTGGCCGAGCCAGGAGAAGGTGGCGAACGCCGTCGGCCAGACGCAGCGGAAAGTGTCGGACTGGGCGCGCAAGCGGGCGAAGGTGTGGGCGAAGCACGCCGAGCTGGCGAGGGTGCGCGACGAGATCGTGGCGCTGCTGGACGCCCGGGGCGCGGTGATGTCGGTGGTGGAGCTGGCGGAGGCGCTGATCACCACGCGTGGCTCGTACTCGAAAGAACCGAAACGCACCGCGCAGGCGGTGGGTGTGGTGCGGGTGGCGGTGGAGGTGGAGCTGGCCCGGGGCGGTGACGCCCGGCTGGCCACCCACCGGTTCCGTGACTCGGGTTCGGTGCTGGTGGGCCGGGAGTCCGACGACCCGACGGCGACGACGACGGCGGGTGAGTTCCTGACCTGTGCGGTACGACTGGGCCAGTGCGCGGCGCGGCTGGCGGGGGCGGATCCGTTGCCGACCCGGAAGCGGGCGTTGCAGCAGCTGCGCGCGGTGTCGCGGCCGGAGGCGATGCCGGTGCTGGACGACCAGCGGCTGCTGCACCTGGCCGCGGCGGCAAGTAACGAGGTGGCAGCGGTGAATGCGCAGGGCCAGCTCTATCCGGTGGGGATGCCCGCGGCCCGGGCGCTGCGGCTTTCGGCGGCGAACCTGGCCGGCCAGCAGCTCGGGGTGGCGGCGCTGCAGAACCGGGTACGGTCCCGGTTCCCGCTGGCCGAGCCGTTGCCGGGCCGCGCGGGCGGGCTGGACGATCTGCTGCGCGAGGCGCAGATCCCGGTGGAGTGGGACCCGGCGAAGTCGGCGTACCGGCCGCTGAGTGCGCGGGGTTCGCGGACGGCGACCCGCACGGTGTCGACGGCCCCGCAGGGCGGCCCGGACCGCGACGCCGAGGCCGAGCGCCGGATCGTCACGGCGATCGAGCGGTCCGGGTTCCTGGCGGTACTGACGTCGCTGCGGCTGGTCCGCCCGGTGCGGCGAGAACTGTTGGCCCGGTGGGAGCCGACCGAGGTCGACGTCACCGCGATCATGCTGGACACGCTGAAGGCCGAAGCGGCTCCCGGCACAGGTATCAAGTGGCCGTCGGTCCTCGCTGCGGACAACGGCCGGCCGACCGACCCGAACTTCCGCGCGCTCACCGACATGGTGCGCCACAAGGTGGTGCCGGCGGTGCGCGAAGCGCTGGAGGTGGATCGCCCGGTGCTGATCACCGAGGCGGCGCCGCTGGCCCGCTATGGGCAGCTGGATGTGCTGCAGGAACTGGCGGACCTGAGCCGGAGCCGGCCGGGCGCGCGGCTGCTGCTGGTACCGGCATGGCGGCCGGAGCCGGCGCTGCTGGACCAGGCGCCGCTGCCGCTGACCACCGCGAGCCAGGCGACCTGGCTGGCCGATTCGTGGCTGACCCGTTCGGTCGGCCTCCGTAGCTCCTCGAAGGGAACCGTCGCGGGATGATCGAGCTGAAGGCGTTGCAGGCGCAGGTCCGGGAGCTGGTCACCGACCTGCGGGACAATGCCGCCCGCGCCGAACCCCTGCAGAAGAAGCTGCATGAGGAGTACGCGGAGGCGAAGCGGGCGCAGCGCACCGGCGGCACGTACGAGACGTGGCTGGAGGACGTGCTGGACCAGGCCGCGGTGGCGTGGGTGCTGGGGTGCGTGTTCGTACGCTTCTGCGAGGACAACCGGCTGGTGGACGGGCTGTGGATCGGCGGCCCGGACGAGGGCGCGGCGGCCGAGCAGGCGGCGCAGCGGCGGCAGGCGTACATCGTGGCCAACCCGCGGCACAACGACCGGCACTGGCTGCGCGAAGGGTTCGGTCACCTGGCGGGGCTGCCGGCCTCGGCGCGCATCTTCGACAAGCACAACCCGGTGTGGCGTTTCGACATCTCCGGTGATGCGGCGGAGGCGCTGTCGGACTTCTTCCGGCGCGGCGCGGGCCGGGTGTCGCTGCGCACCTACCAGCTGGACACCCGGTTCCTGGGCGATCTGTACCAGGACCTGTCGGCGCACGCGCGGTCCACGTACGCGCTGCTGCAGACGCCGGAGTTCGTGGAGGAGTTCATCCTGGACCGTACGTTCGAGCCGTCGGTACGGGAGTTCGGCCTGCCGGCCACGTCGGTGATCGACCCGACGTGCGGTTCGGGCCACTTCCTGCTCGGCGCGTTCGACCGGCTCATCACGCGGTGGCGGGACCGCGAACCGGCGACGGACATCCGGGTACTCACCCAGCGCGCGCTGAACCAGGTCACGGGCGTGGACATCAACGCGTTCGCGGTGGCCATCGCCCGCTTCCGCCTGGTCATCGCCGCGCTCAACGCCTGCGACCTGTCGTCGCTGGAGAATGGCCCCGGCGTTCGACGTACGCGTCGCCACCGGCGACTCGCTGCTGCGCTGGCAGCAGGGAGATCTGCTCAACCAAGACCCGTTCAGCTACTTCACCGAAGATGCCGACCTGCTCCGCGTGTACCTGAAGTCCGAGGAGTACACGGTGGTGGTGGGCAACCCGCCCTACATCACGGTCAAGGACAGGGCGCTCAGCGAGACCTACCGGAAGACCTACCCGGACGTGTGTCACCGGCAGTACGCGCTGACCGTGCCGTTCGCGAAGCGGTTCTTCACGCTCGCCAAGCGCGGTGACGAGCACGGTCGTGGCGCCGGCTGGGTCGGCCAGATCACCGCCAACTCGTTCATGAAGCGCGAGTTCGGCAAGAAGCTCATCGAGAACTACTTCGCAGGTGAGATTGAGCTCAGCGAGGTCATCGATACGTCGGGGGCGTACATCCCTGGCCACGGCACGCCGACCGTCATCTTGGTCGGCCGATTCACCAACCACGGCCGACCACGCCATCTACGGGCGGTCCTCGGCGTGCGCGGCGAGCCGGCACAACCAGAGATCCCGGCGAAGGGCCTCGTCTGGTCAGCGATTGTGAGCCAGATTGATCAGCCAGGCTCCGAGTCAGAGTGGATAAGTGTCACCAATATTCCTCGCGAGCGACTCGTAGCGCATCCATGGAGCCTAAGCGGCGGTGGCGCCGTAGATCTGATGCAATTGCTTGCAGGTCACGCGACTTGGCGGATCAGTTGCGTCGATCGGGCGGACAACCGTTATCGGCGAAGATGACGCATGGGTTCTGCCGAACAGTTCCGCTGTTCGACGAAAGAAGGAAGACACGTTCGTCGAACCATTTGTCATCGGCGAATGTATCCGGGACTTTCTCATTCAAGATGTTCCCCTAATCCGGACCGCCTACACAGATCATGCACACACGGAGATAGTTCAGCCCGATCATCCGCTCGTTGCACACCTCTGGCCAGTTCGCACCACGCTCCAGGCACGAGTGATCTTCGGACGTACCATCATGTCGCCAGGGTCGTGCATGGTATGAGCACCTTGAGAACTACACGACAAAGTTGCGGACCCCTCTGTCGATTGCGTTTGCTTTTGTGGCGACGCATAACCATTTTGTGCTGGACCGGGGCGGGAAGGTCTTCAACCGTTCGGCGCCGGTGATCAAGTTGGCGGAGGATGCGACCGAGGACGATCACCTGCGGCTGCTCGGCGTACTCAACAGCTCGACCGCCTGCTTCTGGCTCAAGCAGGTCAGTCAGGACAAGGGAAACCAGGGGCGGCGAACGCTCTACTGCTCGTTTCGAGTGGGAACACTTCTTCGAGTTCACCGGGACCAAGTTGCAGGAGTTTCCGCTGCCGGCGGAGTACCCGTTGGAGCTGGCGCGGAAGCTTGGACGGACTGGCGCAGACGGCTTGCTGAGGTGACACCGCAGGCGGTGGCCAGGGCTGGTGCTCCGACCCGGGAACGGTTGGCGGAGGCGCGGGCGGAGTACGACTCGGTACGGGCCCGGATGATCGGGCTGCAGGAGGAGCTGGACTGGGAGGTGTACCGGCTCTACGGGCTGTGCGACGAGGACCTGACCGCACCGGAGGCTCCGGAGCTGCGTTTGGGTGAGCGGGCGTTCGAGATCGAGCTGGCGCGCGACTGCTTTGGCCGGTGAATCCGGAGACGCAGTGGTTCGCGCGGCACGGGTCGACGCCGGTGATCCAGCTGCCGGCGCACTGGTCGGCGGGGTACCGGGCGGTGGTGGAGAAGCGGATCGCGGTGATCGGGTCGGACCGCAACATCGGGCTGATCGAGCGGCCGGAGTGCAAGCGGCGGTGGGCCACCGAGGGGTGGGACAAGCTGCAGACGGCCGCGCTGCGCGACTGGCTGCTGGACCGGCTGGAGGCGCCGGAGCTGTGGGGCGGTCAGCCGACGCCGCTGTCGGTGGCGCAACTGGCCGACCGGATGCGCCACGACCAGGACTTCCGTTCCGTGCTGGACCTGTGGGTCGGCCACGACCAGCACGACCTGGCCAAGACGTTGGGTGCGCTGCTGGCCGACGAGCACGTGCCGTACCTGCCGGCCCAGCGCTACAAGGCTTCCGGCCTGCGTAAACGCGCCCAGTGGGAACGCACCTGGGAGCTGCAGCGCCGGGAGGACGCGGGCGAGAAGGTGGAGATCGCGGTGCCGCCGAAGTACACGTCGGCCGACTTCACCAAGCCGTCGTACTGGCGGGCGCGCGGCAAGCTCGACGTGCCGAAGGAACGGTTCGTGTCCTACCCGCACGCCGGCCGCGACGAGGACAACACCCTGCTGCTGGGCTGGGCCGGCTGGGACCACCTGCAACAGGCGCAGGCCCTGGCCGGCGTCTACCTGCACCGCAGGACCGAGTCCGCCTGGGAACCCGACCGCCTGCTCCCCCTGCTCGCCGGCCTCGCCGAACTCGAACCCTGGCTGCACCAGTGGTACGCCGACCCCCGGCCCGGCTTCCTCGGCTCCCCCGCCGACTTCTTCTCCGGCCTGATCGACACCGAACTCTCCGCCCTCAACACCGCCCGCCCCACCCTCACCCACCTCCGCGGCCTCTCCTGACCCGGCGGTGAAGAGTTGTCCAATCACCTGGTCGGATAGAAGTCAGACCCGATGGCTCCCACGTTCTTGCCGTTCAGTGATGTCAGCGCTTTGGGGGAAGGTGTATGAATTTGGTTCGCGGGAAGCGCTGAACGCACCTTGTCTAGGTACGTCGAAATCGCCTCCTCGGCTGTCCTGACGTCATCATGGATTGCATCGGCAGCAGCAAACATGCTCTTCACAACAGCATGAACTGTGCCTCCGCCCAGCATAACCCGCTTCGGCTTCCCGGCTTCATGAAGCTTGTTGGTGCCGTCGCGAAGGGTCTCCGTAAAACTCTTCACGCCATTGAGAAGACCGAAAGCAGAAGTAAGACTCACACCTGCGGTGGGTAGAGCCGTCAACAAGCCTATGGCAGCGAATGCTACGTCGATTACCACGAATGTTCCGGTGTCGTCACCCGAACCCGCCAGGGCATCCAGCGCATTCACTGCCTCTGCAGCCAACTTCTTTACTTTGTGGTGTGCAGCAAGTATCACCTGTTGTTGCGCCTGTACCGCGATAGCAAGCCCAATGGAGACTTGCGCCTGCAATGGCGCGTGATCACGTAGTACGTTCAGAAAGTCGGTCTCAAAACTGTCCCGCGCCGCGCCGTGCCAGTATTCCAAACGAGAATCATGAATATCATTGACTCTCGTGGCGATGCTACTTCGAGGCGCCCAAGGATTGGCGGGAAGTGGGTTGCCAAACTTGTCCAGAGCAATGTCTCCCACAGTAGGCTGATCCAGCGCGTACGCAACTTCCCACAGCGATCCCATCATCGTCTCTGCCGCACCGGAGCATGGATTTAGAGCCTCGAAATCTGCGAAAATCTTAGGGATGGATTCGCCATAGGTATCTTGGGCGTACTGCGCCGCCTCAGCTTCTGGAAGAGTCCAACGACGAGAATCGTCAATTCCATAGGGAGCCCGCGAATTTGGAGCCACCGGCGCTGCATTGATCCCGTCGTATTCAGATTGCAGCAGAGGAGTTGTTTCAGATATATACGCCCAGACGATGGCTTTCATTATGTTCGTGCCGAAATCGAAGAGCTGGTCGGAGCTCAGCCAATCATTCTCGCTGTAGCTAGGGGCAACCATCGTCTACTCCCCTTTACTCATGATCACTGAATCCGGTGCAGGCATCGGGTAATCATCGTAACTGATCTGATACTTTTCGGCTACGCCATAGTCAGACCAATGTTTGAGGATCTGGCGTGCGTTATCCAGATCCTGGTAAGCGTATGCCTTTGTGATGCTCATTACCGCGTCAGCAGCATCGCTGACATCTTTCGCCGACTTTCCGAGAGCGTTTTGAAGATCATCCCTTAGCGCGGACCATTTACCGTATACCGACGATATCCCATCAACTCCGACAGCACTTGGGCCGCCGCTGGAGAACCCACTGAAGACATCGAGGTCGCCATTTGTCGTTCCTGCCATTTCACGGTTCAGTCGAGCATAGATGTAGGCGATATCCGGCAAGTCCCTTATCGCGAGAGAATACAATCTTTCGAGATCTGCTTCCACGTCCATAAGAGCTCCACTTCACAGCACGGAGGGGCCGGATCACATATATGAATCGGTCACAAAAAATATCTCGACATGAAGACCCTTCGTCCTCGGCGGCGTCCACACGCTCGTGTGAACTGTTCCTCCCGGAGCACCTCCACCATCGTCGATCTCCCGGTTCTCGCCAGCCACGATCCGGTCCGCTCCGTCGAGAGTGATGATTGACATCCACGAATATTTCAACTCGCCTGACATATCGAGCTGAAAGGTAATCGGAACTCGCCCTTTAGCATCACGGGACCCAAGGACAACATGCTCCGCCCGGACAGTTTGAGGCTTCGAACTAGATCGAGTATTCCAGCGAGCGGTTCCGACCCTCAGGCGTATCTTGGCAACCTTCGTCGCATCATAATCGCTATCATTTCCGAGAATCCCACACAGGCCTACGGTACGGCCAGGCAACAGTTCCGGAATTCGTCGCGTGGAGCCGGTGAGGACATCGGCAGGGTCGTCGTCGGAAGACCTGTACGCACCGTTCACGGCCACAACCCCAACATCAGAGCTCAGGGCAGTGTCCTTACACGGGTTTCTTACAAGAGCACCGTAGAACACGTTGCCGTCACGCTTGCGTTTTGGAGCGTTACCCTCGCCGTACTGGATCGAGAACCCAGTCTTGACCACCTGAAGCTCACAATGAGGATGCTTGGTGGTGGGCTTAGGGGCAGGAGACGATGTCCGAGCCGGCGTCGAGTGGGCTGCGTGCGGCTTCCCGGAATCACAGGCCACGGTTCCTGGAAGCATCACTGCCAGAATTGCGATCGCAATCAGTAGATTCTTGAGGTTCCTCAGCGGGCCGGATTGCAAAGGTCGGATGTTTTCCATGCTCCCCCTCATCTCCGTGAACTTCAGCCAACATCCATGCCGAGCTTCTTTCTCAGCTCATGCGGATAACCCAGCCCATAGACCTTGTCCTTGATGCGGAACCGCTCAGCTCGATATGCCCGGAGTACTCGCGAGGTGGCGGCGTCCAGCGCCTGTAGGAACTCCGACTCCGTGTAACGCACAGTGACGCGCGGCGCGATCACGAATTTCCATCGGGTCAGCGACCGGATCGCTACCTTGACAATCTCGTCGTCGTCGGAGTCCTGCGCAACGATGCTCTCCAACTGGCGCCGATACTCTCGACGCTCCGGGCCGAACTCCACAGCATCGTCATGCAGCGGCATCTCCATGACCAGGTCGATGGCTCTCCGTTGTTCTTCCTTCTGCCGCGCAAAGAGGCGTGCCGTCAATTCACCAAGCTGTGCGGCCAGTTCAGAATCCTGGTAACGCCGGTAGCTCCCACGAGCGAAAGCCACCTCGATCCGGCCGGTCGTCCCGGAGAGCCGGGCTGCGATCTGACGGTCAGCAGACTGAAGCTCGACTTCGATCCTCTGTAGCCGGTCGCTGAGCTCGCCCACGCGCCCTCCCCCAAGTTGATACTTCGGAGTTACCGGAGGCATGCTGCCATACCGTTACAACAGGAGCATTGCTGTGTAGGGCATCCGACAAAGGCCATAGTCCTGAAAGGCAGAGCAGGCGGTCTCAGGCTCAGCGGACCGGAAGCAGGCAAGGTTTGACTGACCTTCTCCTGTGGCCAAGATCCGCAGCAATGGGCCATCCACCCGCTCGACACGCCGTGCTCAGGGCGGCTGGCGGCCCAATGCTGCGGATCTTGACCAGGCAACCCTCGGTACGCCGGCGCCCGGAGCCGTGACCTGCTCTGTGCACAGCGGTGCCGTCAAGATCCGGAGCAGTGGTCCGTCACCCCCGCTCCGGCAGGCTGCATGTCGGAAATGTGGGTGGCTGCACGTCCACTGCTGCGGATCTTGACCGGCGACCGGGCACCGGGCCGACGCGCGGGGACTCAAGGAGCCAGGGCGGTGGCGCGGGTGTTGAGGTAGTGCTGCTCGGGGATGCTGGTGGTGAAGCGGGCCGCGGTGAGATAAGCAGTACGGGCCTCGGCTCTGCGTCCGGCCAGCGCGAGCAGGTGCGCGCGGGCCGCATGCAGCCGGTGGTTCGCGCGAAGGCTCTTGTCCGCCAGCAACGGTTCGAGCATCGCCAGCCCCGCGTCCGGCCCGTCGACCATGGCGAGCGCGACAGCGTGGTTGAGCGTCACGACCGGGCCGGGCGCGATGTCGGCCAGCATCCGGTACAGCGTCTCGATCTGCGGCCAGTCGGTGTCCTCGGCGCGCGCGGCCTCCGCGTGTACGGCGGCGATCGCGGCCTGCAACTGGTACGGCCCGACCCGCCCGACGGGCAGCGCCGCCTCCACCAGGGCGATGCCCTCGCGAATGAAGACCCGATCCCAGCACGAACGGTCCTGCTCGGCCAGCGGTACGAGGCTGCCACCAGCGTCGATGCGCGCAAGCCGGCGTGCGTCGGTGAGCAGCATCAGCGCGAGCAGCCCGCTGATCTCGCCCTCGGACGGCAGCAGCCGGTGCAGCCGCCGGGTGAGCCGGATCGCCTCCCCGGTCAGCGACACGTCGACCAGCCCGGTGCCGGTGCTGGTGGTGTGGCCCTCGGTGAAGATCAGGTACAGCACGTGCGCGACGGCGGCGACCCGCGCGGGCAGTTCCCGTACCGGCGGGGTGCCGAATCCGCGCGCCGGCCTGCCGCAGCCGGGACTTGGCGCGGCTGATCCGCTGCGCCATCGTCGCCTCGGGTACCAGGAACGCCCGCGCGATCTGCGCCGTACTCAGCCCGGCGACGGCACGCAGGGTCAGCGCCACCTGCGCCGGGCGCGGCAGCACCGGGTGGCAGCAGAGCAGCAGCAACGTCAGCGAGTCGTCGCCGGCAGCGGCGGTGTCGGCGGGCGGGGCGGTGGTCCGGTCGGCCGGCGTACGCAGCGCGTCCCACTGCTCGCGGCGCGCGCGTGCGGTCTCGGCGCGGCGGGCGTCGATGAGCCGGCGGGACGCGACGGTGATCAGCCATGCCGTCGGGTCGCGCGGTACGCCCTCGTCGGGCCACTGCCGGGCCGCCGCGAGCAGCGCCTCCTGTACGGAGTCCTCGGCCTCGCCGAAGTCGCCGTAGCGGCGTACGAGCGCGGCCAGGACCTGCGGCGCCGCCGCGCGCCACAGGTCCGACAGCTCCGGACGGTCCGCCGGTCCGGCTGGGGCCGGAGAGGTCATGCGTCCTCGGCGCCGGGCCACATCATCGGCCGCAGCTCGATCGTCCCGCCGGGCTGCGCGAACCGGGCGGCGATCTCCTGCGCCCGCTCGCGGGTACGGCAGTCGATCAGGAAGAACCCGGCCAACTGCTCCTTGACCTCCGCGTACGGCCCGTCGGTGGCGAGATGCCCGTCGGGGGTCCAGGAGTACACGGTGGAGGAGGCCGGATCGCCCAGTGCCTCGGCGCTGACCAGTTCGCCGGAGGCGGAGATCTCGGTGAGCAGCGCGTCGAAGTCGCGGTCGGTGCGTTCGTGCCAGTCCGCCGGCATCGCCTGGCCTTCCGGCGTGTGGTGCGAGGTCGGGTGGCCCCATGGGTCCGGGTTGGCGTGGATCAGGATCACGTACTTCACGACTTGCCTCCTCGACGCTGGTCCGGCCCTCTGCCGGCCTCTCACCACACAGGTCGGAGCGGCCCACCGGATCTCGACGGCCCGGCCTGTCGAAGTTCACGGCTCGGCTCCGACGTCCCGGGTGTCAGCACTTCCACCCCAACTTACGGAGGCATCATGTCGACCAGCCAGGAGACCCGGACCCTCATCTCGTACCTGGACGCCCAACGCCACCACGTGCTGGACATTCTGGACGGGCTCGACGAGCAGGCTCTGCGGAAGCCGGTACTGCCGTCGGGCTGGAGCTGCCTCGGCCTGGTGCGCCACCTCGCGCACGACGTCGAACGTGCCTGGTTCCAGGCGGTCATCGCCGGCGACAAGGACGTGGCCGACACACTGGGCGATGTGGCGGATGCCTGGCAGGTACCGGACGACATGCCCGCGCAGCAGGTACTCGACAGCTACCGGGCGGAGATCGGGCGCGCCAACGCGATCCTCGCCGCGACGCCACTGGACTCGGCGCCGGCCTGGTGGCCGGTGGGCCAGTTCGGCGACTGGCGGCTGGACACCGTACGGGAGGTCACCCTGCACGTGATCGTCGAGACCGCCTGCCATGCCGGCCACCTCGATGCGGTACGCGAACTGCTCGACGGCCGCCGCTGGCTCGTCCTCACCTGAACTCTGGCGGAGCCGGCTCCGACGGGAGAGCCTGCGGCAGGTGTACGGCAATGTCCATGCCGCCATCCGGCCGGGCGGTGCTGGAGATCTCGCCGTCGTGTGCGGTGACGACGGCACGGACGATGGACAGGCCGAGGCCGGCGCCTCGGGTGCCGGTGCCGGCACCCCGGACGAACGGTTCGAACAGCCGTCGTTCCTCGTTCGCGGTGACCGGCCGGCCAGTGTTGACGACCCGCAGGAATGCACGCCCGTCAGTGGTACCGCAGGTCACGGTGACGTGCCCGTTGGTGTGGTTGTGGCGCAGCGCGTTCTCGATCAAGTTGCCGACCATCCGTTCCAGCAGCACGGGTTCACCGCTGGCCCGCGCGGGCCGCAGCTCGACGCGGACGGTGACCTCCCCGTCGGCGGCCTGGTCGGCGGCGTCGGCGATCGTCACGGCGGCGACCTCGGCCAGGTCCACGCTCGTCCGTCGGTGCGGGCCAGCCTGGCTGCGGGCCAGGATCAGCAGCCCGTCCAGGGTGCGCTGGCTGGTTTCGATGGCGGTGGCGATGTCGCCGGCCATCGCGACGAGTTCGGCCCGGTCGGGGTCGCCGTCGAGGGTGACGTCGATGGCGGTACGCATGGTGGTGAGCGGGGTTCGCAGCTCGTGCGCGGCGTTGGCGACGAACAGGCGCTGACTGGTGAGGACCCGGTCGCGTTCGGCGATGCCGTACTGGATGCGGTCCAGCATCCCGTTGATGGTGGCGGCCAGGGTGGCCAGTTCGTCGGCGGGCCGGCCGACGGGTACCCGTTCGGACAGGTTCTCCGCGGACAACCGGTTCGCGGTGCCGGAGATCGTGCGGATCGGCCGCAGTAGCCGCCCGGCCACCAGCCAGCCGGTCAACCCGGCCAGCGCGGTCACCACCAGCAGCGCCAGCGCGGCCTGGGTGAGCAGTTCGGACAGTGCCTCGTCGCGGAGCCGGTCGGCGAGGCTGTAGTCCGGCAGGCGCGGTGCGGGACCACCGGGGCTTGGGCGGACGATGACCACGGTGCGCTGCCACAGGCTGTGCAGCAGCAGCAGGTAGGTCAGCGCGGTCAGTACCAGCCCGGCGGCCAGCACCAGGCCGGTGTAGAGCAGCGCGAGACGGCTGCGGGCGGTCATGCTCCGGATCATGGGGTGATCCGGTACCCGACGCCGATCACGGTGTCGATCAGCGGTGGGTCGCCGAGCTTGCGGCGCAGGGTGCTGACGGTGATCCGTACGGCGTTGGTGAACGGGTCGGCGTGCTCGTCCCACACCTTGTCCAGCAACGTTTCCGCGCTGACCACGGCGCCGTCGGCGGCGAGCAGCCGTTCCAGTACCCCGAATTCCTTCTGGGTGAGCGGCAGCAGCCGGCCGTCCCGTTCGGCGGTGTGCCGGGACGCATCGAGTGCGATGTCCCGCACGTACAGCACCGGAGGGCGGGCCGGCGTGCTGCGCCGGGCCAGCGCCCGTACCCGGGCGACCAGTTCGGCGAACGCGAACGGCTTGCCCAGGTAGTCGTCGGCGCCCAGGGCCAGCCCGTCCACCCGGTCGGATACGGCACCGGACGCGGTGAGCATCAGTACCCGGGCGGCGCCGCGCTGCGCCAACGACCGGCATACGGCGTCGCCGTGCACCACGGGAAGGTCCCGGTCCAGGACCACCACGTCGTACGGGGTGAGGTCGCACTTGTCCAGCGCCTGCTGACCGTCGTGTGCCAGGTCCACGGCGCACCCGTGTTTGCGCAATCCGGCAGCGATGTACGTGGCCAGCGGCTGTTCGTCCTCGACCAGCAGTACCCGCATCCGCCCAGTATCGCCAGCACCGCATATGGGTGGCGTATGGGCCGGCGATCGGTTGCCGGTAGGCGGTGGCCGGTAGACCTGCAACGGTCCGTTAGTCGAGCAGGGAAGGACCGGGACCATGGATTCGGTACGTGGCGTAGACCGGCGGCGGTTGATCGGATGGGGCGGTCTGGCTGCGGCCGGGGTCGCGGCGGCCGGGGTTGTGGCGGCCGCCGCGCCGCTGGTGGGTGCCCGGCCCGGCCACGCCGACCCGGCATCCACCGACCACGACATCCCGCCGGCGACCCGCCCCGGCGGGGCGTACGACCGGTACGTGGCGAAGCTGGCCGCGGACGGCACGTTCTCCGGCGTGGTGCTGTTGTCGTACCGGGGCCGGACGGTGCTGTCGCGCAGCTACGGCATGGCCGACAAGGAGAAGGGGATCCGCAACCACGAGGGTGTCGCGTTCAGTCTCAGTTCGGCGGGCAAGCCGTTCGGGGCGGTGGCCGTTCTGCAACTGGTGCAGCAGGGCAAGGTGAAGCTGTCGGACACGGTCGGCATCCACCTGAAGGGCTACCCGGCAGACATCGCCGATCAGGTGACGATCCACCACCTGCTCTCCGGCACCTCCGGGCTGGACACCCCGGCTGAGGATGTGCAGCACATCTTCCAGAGCCGGCAGGAGGTGCAGGACTACTACGAGCAGTGGGCCCGGCAGGCGAAGGTGGTGGCCCCGCCCGGCACACCGACCAACCATTCCGGCGCCAACGTCGCGATTCCCGCGCAGATCGTGGAAGCCGTGACCGGCAGAACGTACTGGGACTACGTCCAGGAGAACATCTTCGGGCGGTGCGGCATGACCGGCGCGGGGTTCTTCAGCAGGCCGCAGTGGCTCAGCGACGAGCACCTCGCGCACCCGTACATGACGCTGGCCGATGGCAGCCAGGTCGACGCGGTCCGCAACCTGGACAAGGGCAGCCCGTACCCGTACGAGCTGGGCAGGAACCCGGGCCGCAGTTTCGTCGACGCCCCGGGGGACGGCGGTTTCGCCACCGCACCGGATCTGGTGCGGTTCGCGCAGGCACTGACTGACGGTACGGTGCTGGACCGGCCGTTCGCCGATCTGCTCACCGGCGCCAAGATGCCCCATCTGAAACCCCCGGAGGGCCAGCCACCTTCCCCGTACCCGTCGTTCGAGGCGTACTCGATGCCGGTCAACATCCGCAGCGGCCAGTGGATCTTCGGGCGCGGCGGCGCCAACCCCGGTGTCGGCGCGAACTGGAACATCTACCCGTACACCGGCTGGGTCGGCGTCATCCTCGGCAACTGCGACAGCATGCCGCTGCAGGAGATGGGTGAGCAGCAGAACCAGGCCATCCTCGGGGGTTCGGGCGGCTGAGGCGTCCGTCGGGAAGGTCACGCCCCGGCGGCGGTTGGCCGGGCCGGCACCCGGGCCGCGGCGCCCCGGGTAGCTTTCACGGTCGGGCGGGAGCGGAGGCAGCGTGATCCTCAAGGGGTGGCACGGCTGGGTCGGTACGTTCACCGGCGTGGTACTGCTCACGGTGGCCGTACTGCCGGTGGCCGCGCTGGTGGTGTGGGTGCTGGCACGCCGGCGGAAGGCCGCCGGTGCCACGCGGGCGTGGGCGTGGCGCCGGTCGTCGGCGGAGGTCGGCATCGTCTACGGGACGGTGCCGTGGGTGTGGATGATCCTGCTGCCGGGCGACCGGGCCGGCGCTGTGCACGGTCGGGTGAGTCTGGTACCGCTGCGGGATCTGTTCACGATCCTGGCCAGCGACCCGGTGACGGCGACGGTTCAGATCGTCGGCAACCTGCTGGTGTTCGCGGCACTGGGGTTCTTCGCCCCGCTGCGGTTCGCCGTGCTGGCCTCGGTACCGCGGGTCCTGGCGCTCGCGGCGGGCTGCTCGGTCCTGGTGGAGACCGCACAGTACGTCCTGCGACTGGACCGGGTGTCCTCTGTGGACGATGTACTGCTCAATGCGGCCGGCGCGGGCCTGGCCGCCCTGGCGTCGCGGCGCTGGTGGCGCGCCACGGCCGGGGCGTCGTCGGAGCGATCCCGGCCGGCCCCGGTACCGAAGCCCTGAGCCGGGTACGCGCTGTGCCGGGCGACTGTCGGGTACTCCTTCGGCGCAGCCATACCGGTGAATCTCCCAGGAGCCACATGATGAGTTGAGACATCTGTGCCGTTGCGGGAATCGGCATTTTATGGCCTCTTCCCGAGGCCGGTAGCGTCCGATTCATGGAATGGAATTTCCGGTCGGCCGAAGAACTCGTGGCTGCCCTGCGTGCCGGTGAAGTGACCTCGGCGGAACTGACCGATGAGGCGATCGCCCGTATCGAGCGCGACGACGAGGTGATCAATGCGATCTGTGTGCCGGACTTCGACCGTGCGCGGGCCACCGCACGCCATGCCGACCAGGCGCGCGCCCGCGGTGAGGAACGGCCTCTGCTCGGTGTTCCGGTGACGGTCAAAGAGTCCTTCAACATAACTGGCCTGCCCACGACCTGGGGCATGCCGCAACACCGCGACTACCTGCCGGCCGAGGACGCGGTGCAGGTGTCACGGCTCAAGGCTGCCGGCGCGGTGGTGCTAGGTAAGACCAATGTGCCGACGGGGCTGCAAGGTATCCAGAGCTTCAACGAGATCTACGGCACCACCAACAATCCGTGGGATCACGCTCGTACATCGGGCGGGTCCTCCGGGGGGTCGGCGGCGGCCCTGGCGTCCGGGTTCGGCGCGCTGTCCATCGGTTCCGACATCGCCGGCTCGCTGCGTACCCCGGCGCACTTCTGCGGTGTCTACGGACACAAGCCGACAGTCGGGCTGGCGGCCAACCGCGGCATGGTCCCGCCGCCCGCGCCGGCGTTGCCGGTCGAGCTCGATCTTGCCGTCGTAGGTCCGATGGCGCGTACCGCCCGCGACCTCACGCTCCTGCTCGACGTCATGGCCGGGCCGGACCCGCTGACGTTCGGCGTCGCGTACGACCTGGCGCTGCCTCCCGCGCGCCACGAGCGGCTCGGTGACTTCCGGGTCCTGGTCCTCGACGAGCATCCACTCATTGCGACCGGTTCCGCCGTGCGGGCTGGCGTGCACCGGGTGGCCGCCGCGCTCGTCGACGGCGGCGCCCGCGTCGAACGGTACAGTCCGCTGCTGCCCGATCTGACCGAAGCCGCGACGCTCTACATGCAGTTGCTGATTTCGGGCTCTCCCGCGCGTTTCCCCACCGGATCGCACGGGCAGCTGCGGGCCCGCGTCGCCGGACTGAGCGCGGACGATCAGAGCCTGGACGCCGTGCGGCTGCGCGCCATGGTGTTCAGCCACCACGACTGGATGGAGGCGAACAACCGCCGCGAGGTCCACCGCCACGGTTGGCGGCAGCTGTTCGCCGAGTTCGACGCTGTGGTGTGCCCGGTCACGCCGACTCCCGCGTTCCCGCACGACCACACCCCCAATCTGTTGGAACGGCGCATCGACATCGACGGCGTCGAGTACCCGGACCTCGACCAGCTCGTCTGGGCTGGCCTGGCCACCCTGCCCGGCCTGCCCGCCACCGCCGTGCCAGCGGGCCGGTCCGCCGATGGCCTGCCGGTGGGCGTTCAGCTCATCGGCCCGATGTTCGAGGACCGCACCCCGTTGCGGCTGGCCGAACTGCTCGAGCAGAAGATCGGCGGCTTCCAGGCACCGAGGTGAACGTTCTTGGCGGAGTCGCGCAACACACCGATAGCGGTACCGAATGACGACCGCCCGGGTAGGGGCAGTGCTACGTGGCGCGGCGCATTCTGGCCCTGGCCCAGGTCAGGACGGGGCGTTCGACGAACCGGTACGACAGCTCCACGGCGAGCAGGATCGCCAGCCAGGACAGGACGGTGGCCACGTACCCGGGGTGGTGGCCGATGAGTTCCTCCAGCGCCCGGCCGGGCAGCAGGTTCCACAGGTAGAGGCCGTACGAGACGAGCCCGATGTGCACCAGCGGGCGGGTGGCGAGCAGCCGGGCGAGCAGTGACCGGGGCTGCTGTACGACGCTGACCACCAGCAGCGCCGTCGCGACGGTGGCCAGCGGCAGGCCCCACAGGTTCAGTGCCGGGCGGCCGACGTACAGGCCCGGGTCGAGATAGCAGTAGATCAGGGCCGCCATGCCGACCGGGCCGAGGATGCGGGGCAGCGGCAGCCGGTACCGCCAGGCGAGCAGGGCGGCGATGCAGCCGACGGCGAGCGCGTCCATCCGGGTGAAGGTGGAGTAGTAGAGCATGTCGTGCCAGCGCACGGAGTGCAGGAACCCGACCCGCAGCCCGGTGGCGATCGCGATGATCACCACGGCGACGGCGCCCGCGGCCATCATGGGGTGGCGACGCAGCAGGCCGCGTACGCGACGGTGGTCGGTGTTGTCGCCGAACAGCCAGCGCAGCAGCGGCGGCCAGCCGAAGTAGAAGTGTTCCTCCACCGACAGCGACCAGCTCCAGCTGATCTTGCCCATCAGCCGCCAGAAGCCGGCGAAGACGCTGCTCATGTACAGCAGCGCGGCGATGACCGGTACGACGGTCTTGACGAAACCGTCCTGTGTGGACCAGAACACGGTGTGTACGACCGCCACGAGCAGCAGGCCGGGCATCAGTCGCGCGGCCCGGCGCAGGTAGAACGCCCGCAGGTCGATGTCGCCGGTCTTGTGGTGTTCGGCGAGCAGCAGGGTGGTGATGAGGAAGCCGGACAGTACGAAGAAGACGGTGACGCCCAGGTGCCCGCCGGGTACGAAGCGCGGCAGCGTCCCCCAGCCGGGGGTGTGGAACAGGATCACGCCGATGATGGCGATGGCGCGCAGGCCGTCCAGCGCGGGCTGGTAGCCGAGGGGCTGCCGGGGTGGCGGCAGCGCCGGCGGGGCGGCGGGCACGTGCTGCGGGTCGTTCGGGGCGGGCGCTGTACGAGCCTCGGCCGCGGGCCCGGCGGGCATCGATCACTCCTCGGGAATTCGCTGTCGCCCTGGATGTCGGGCTCCGCGGGGTCGCCTGTTACACCCGACCACCGTCCGGAGCTGCGCATTCACCCGTAGCACGGGCAGCGGGGTTTCAGCGGGAGGCGAATCGGGTGATCCAGTCGGCGTTGAGGTGATCGGCCTGTCGACGGTGCCCGACCACCAGGTTCCGACCCGGCGGAACCCTCAGACCGAGATGGTCGAGCACTCTGTGCGCGGTGCGGGGCGGATCTGCCGCCAGCTCCTCGTACGTCACCTCGCACGGCACGATGCGCTGTGCGGTGAACCAGCTCGCCCAGTCCGCCTCGGCTCTCTCGATCGTGGCGACGAGCCGACCGATCAGCTCCTCGTCGTAGTGCGGTTCCTGGCCGCCGGGCAGGACGGCTTCGCCCGGATGCCAGTAGTGGGTCTGCTCCGATCTCGCCCACGACACCGCCTGGGCCACGACGTCGCGCCGCCGCAGGTGGACGAATGCGAGGTGACCGAGCTGGGCGCTCAGCAGGTCCACATCCGTCACCGCCGGTACGGACGCGTCGGCGGCGAGGCCGCTGATCAGTTCCGGCAGCGTCTCGGCCATGACCCTGCCGCCGAAGACACCGTTCGACGTCGTGCCGGCGGTGCGCGCAGCGTGCACGAACGCTTCGTCGATCCGCCCGTCGCGCGGTCGGGCCATCCGCCATTCGTCGGCGTAGTCGTTCAGGCTCTTGCGGTTGAAGTAGGAGGCCGGGTGGCCGGCAACCCCGGACGAGTCGAGCAGACCGCACAGCAGGGTGCTTCCCGAGCGGGGCGTCGCACAGATCAGGTACGAGTCACAATCTGGGCGCGTCATAGCGGACGACGCTAGCCACACGTGGGTCCGGGACCAACCGAATTCCCGTACGCCGAGTCGGGTTCACATCCGGGCTCTGAGTACGTCGACCTCGCAGCCCGGCAGGAACGGGTCGAAGCCGTGCTCGGCCAGCCAACGGATGGCCCCCAGGCTCCGCAACGACCACCAGGCGCGGATCACGTCGAGGTCGACGTCGGTGCCGTAGCCGGCGACGACGTCGGCGAGGTGTTCCTCGTGTCCGAGGGTCAGGATGGCGAGGTCGTACAGGGCGTCGCCCTGGCCCGCCTCGGACCAGTCGAGGATGCCGGTGACCTCGTCGTCATCGTCGACGAACACGTGGGTGATCTGCAGGTCGCCGTGGATGAACACGGGTGTCCACGGCCGGAGCGCGGCCTCTGCGACCTGCCGGTTGCGGGTGACCAGGTCGGCGGGGAGGATGCCGGTCGCGACCAGCCGTTCGCATTCGGTGTCGAGGTGCGCGGTGAACTCGTCGAGGCTGCCTCTGCTGGGCCGTGGCGGCAGCGGCGCGTCGTGCAGCTTCCGTACGGCGGCGCCCGCCGCGGCCCACGCCGCCGGTGATGCGGGCGACGGCTCGCCGAGCCGGCCGAGTGCGGTGCCGGGGAGGGCGGCGAGCGCGAGTACGGGCGGCCTGCGCCACAGGATCTCCGGGGTCGGTACCGGCGCCAGCGCCATCGCCTCGACCTCGACGTCGGTACGCGCCTGATCCGCGTCGATCTTCAGGAACACGTCCCCGACACGCAGGGTCGCGCGCTCGCTGTGGGCGACGACGACCTCGACCTCTTCCACGCCGGCCATTATCGCGGCGACCGCCGCCGATGTCGCCGGACTTCTACGGTGACCGTTGCCGCAGCGACCGGCTCTGCCTGTGCAGTGACAGGCTGGGATCATCGTGGGATGGCCACCGTCGCGTTGTTCCATTCCTTGTACGGCCTGCGTCCCGCGGTGCTCGCCGCCGCCGAACGGCTACGGTCGGCCGGTCACGTCGTGGTCGCCCCGGACCTGTACGCGGGCGCGACGGCCGCCACGATGGCCGAGGGCCATGCGGTGAAGGAACGGATCGGCTGGGAGACGATCATGCGGCGGGCGCGGCGGGCCGTCCAGGACCTGCCGTCCGACACCGTACTGGCCGGACTGTCGATGGGCGTGGGGGTGGTGGCAGAACTGCTGACCGAACGCCGCGACACCGCCGGTCTCCTGCTGCTGCACGGCATCGGCGGCGACCCGCAGACCGTACGCGCCGGTCTGCCGGTGCAGTTGCACGTCTCCGACCGCGACGAACTGTTCCCACCGACCGACGTGGCCGCGTGGCGTGAGGCGATGGTCGGCGCCGGCGCGAGCGTACGGGTACACACCTATCCGGGCGTCGGGCACCTGTTCACCGACCCGGACACCACCGACCACGACCCGCAGGCAGCCGACCTGGCCTGGCAACGCAGCCTCGCGTACCTCGCTTCGCTGTAACCGCACCTGCGCACCTGTTTCAGGAGCGGCGGCAGCGCCTTCTCCGGATCTGGCTCCCCCACGAGTACGAACGCCTCGTGCCGGTCCGTGGGGCGAAGACAACCCGATAGGGCGCAGACAGTAGCTGTTCGGTCGTACCGCGTGGCAGGTCTGATAGGGGACGATCCTCGGGCAGCCTCAGTCGTTCCATGCCTGGTCGAGGGAGCGAAGTGAAACGTATCGCAACCGCAGCCGCCATTGCCCTGCTCGGTGCGGGCCTTCTCGCTGCTTGTGGTAGCAGCAAGGCGGATGGCGGTGCAAAAGTTCCCGCCACCTTCGACAAGTTCCTCACCCTGCAGAGAGAGTCGTGTGAGGTGCCGAAGCCTGGCGACGACCTCGAGGTTCTCCGCGACGAGTTCGTGGTGGCCAATGGTCGTCCGAAGAACATCCCCGGTGTCGTGGGGTACGTGAAGTTCTACGGCGGCGGAGAGAAGCCCATCATCAAGAGCGGCAGTGCGACTCTCGTCCAGGAAGGACCGAAAGGGCCGCATCAGCACTACATGGGCTACACCGATCACGTCATCATCGACGTCGATCTTGTCCATCCGGGCAAACGCAACCAGTGCAAGTATCTCGGCTCTGTCGTGGACGACCGGAGCTAGTGCTGTTCCCACTGCTCGCGGGTCAGCGCAGTACGACGGTGACGCCGCGCTGTTCGAGCAGTTGCACGATCTCCTCGAAGTAGGAGCGTCCGCCGGCCCACTCCCCCACGACCTCAGCCAGTGCGCGGCGTGCGATCGCCGAGTCGTGCCAGGTCACTGTGAACGGCGAGGCCACGCCGAATCCGCCGCACAGGCAGTCGCTGAGGGCGTCCAACCCTGGCCGAAGTAGCGGCCGGGTCCGAGCAGCGCTTCGGCGAGCGCGCAGTACAGCCCCGGAATGTCGGTGACGTACCGGCCGTCGAGCTGGTGTTCACCGCCGGACAGGTCCGGCCGGACCGCGGGCAGCCGCCAGGCACGGGTGGTGAACCTCAACCATTCGGCCGATCACGTGAGCCCCGTAATGCGGTGCTCAGGCGCCCCACTTGGTCGCGAGCGCTTCCACCTCTCGGAGGAAATCGTCGACGTCACCGAGTTGCTGATCGGCGGCGAGAGAGCCCACGATGACGGTCTGAAGTGCCAGGACTGTCTTATCGGGCAGGTCGGCGGTCAGGCCACGCTCGCCAAGAGCGGACCGTACGACCAGCTCACCGGCGTGCGGATCGTAGGAGTTGCCGTCGGGGTCGAAGCGCTCCCGAACCTGAGCGACGAAGTCGATGACGTCGGCAGGCGTGTGACCATCCGCGAACCGCTTCCGGACACCGAGGAAGAACGCTGCGCCGATCAAGATGCCGTAGTCAGGCCAGCCGCCTGTCCGGTCGAGTCGTTCGGTGAGTTGCGCGTGCCGATCGAAGTCAGCCGTGAGCATCGCGCGCAGGGCGTCGAGCTGGTCAGTCGTGGGCATCGGGTTCCTTCCCTTGTCGGTGAGATTTTCGCATGACGAACCGCACCGCTTCGGCCACCATCGCGCCACCTGCTGCAACACCCGTGAGGATGTCCGGCATCCCGGTGGCCGGGCTGGCCACCTGGGGACCGTGTGGTCCGCTTCCAACGTGTTGACCTGTCGGACGGACGCTCAGCGCGTTCCGTAGATGCTCGGTAGCGCTGTCGACCGCGTCCTTCGCGTCATCGCTGCGACGCACAGTCTCACTGCGGAAGGCTTCAGCATCGGACTGCTCATCGGGCTGTTCCTTGACCACTCGTGCGCCTGCCCGATCGTCTGGATCGGGGTCAGGTTCACCCACTGTGTAGCGCAACTGATCCGGGGGGAGCGGGCTGGGCAGCCCGCTCCCCCCGATCAATTTGGGCCTGCGGTCGAGCCTGCCTTCCGGGCGTCGGCGGTCAGGGTTTCGCTGAGCTTCTTGGCGGAGCTGAGCAACCCGGTCACCGGAGGCATGAGGATCGCGCGTGGGCGGTGGATGGCGGCTTTGAGTTGGCCGGGCTGACCGCCGGCCAGGATCTGCGTGACCTGCTGCTCCAGGTGCGCGAGGCTCTGCGCGACGCCCTTGACGGTGCTCATCGCGCTGTCCAGCTCGCTGCCCACGGGAGCGAGGTGGGCGATGATCTCCTGCGGCGTGGAGTCGTCACTGATGGCGCTGACCTGCTTGACGCAGCCACCGACCGCCTTGGCGAGATCCGACTGCCGACCCGCGGACTCGGTCAGCGACTTGCGGACCGCCGCCAGTCGGACGGCAACGCCCTTGAAGCCTGTCGCAGCGAGCTGCGCCTGGACCCTCGCGGCGGACTGCTCAGCCGCGCTGGTCGCGGTCTGCGCCTTGCCTACATGCTCGACCGCGCTTCGTCAGCGCTCCGATCAACTCCGCCGTATCCGCCACTCCGGAACCGTAACGGCCTCGGGCAACCGAACCAAGCACGCCCCGCGAACTGGCCCCTTGTCACTCAATGCCAGCCGCTCGTTACAGCAGCTACTGAGCACGGTAACGACAATGTATTGATCTGTTACTGTTACGACTCTGTTACTCTTACGCCCGCTACCGGAGGCTTCGATGGACACCAGTCCGCACGTGCCCGAGCATTGCGGCTTGCCCGGGAGCTACGCCAGGCCAGACTGGCCGCTGGCCTCACTGCGGACCAGCTCGCCAAGAAGATCCGGGTCTCCCGGGTCAAGGTCACCCACCTTGAGACCGCTGCTCGTCGCCCTGACATCGGCGACGTCATGAACATCCTGGAAGAGCTGCAGATCAACCGGGCGTCGATTCGATGAGCTGGTGCGGGTAGCGCGTGATGCCACCATTCGCGGATGGTGGGAGGAACGCCAGTTCCGGGAGATGGGCGACCGGCAGGCGCTGTACGCCGACCTTGAGTACGGCGCCGAGAGCATCCAGGAGTACGCACCGGCGCTCGATCCCCGGTCTGCTCCAGACCGAGGAGTACATGCACGTCCGCAACAAGACCATCCCCGCCAGCGATCAGACGACCTGGACGTTCGCGGGTTCGGTCGCCGGACGGCTGGAACGTCAAGCGGATCTTCGACCAGGACGACGGACCGATGCTGGACATCATCGCGGAGGAGACCGCTCTCGGCCGGACCACCACACCGCCGCAGGTCATGGCCCGACAGCTCCAACACCTCATCGACGTCGCCGCGACCCACGACCGCGCGTCACGGCTGCGGATCCTGCCCGTCAACATCGACCTGATCGACTCGCTCGTTGTCCGCACGACCATGTTCCAGCTCTACCGGCTACCCCGCGCCGGAGGACCCGACTGTGGTCGCCGTGGAGAGCGGTGCAGAAGGACTTCGACTGACCGCGGAAGCGCGAGATCGCGCCGTACGAGAAGCTGTGGAACCGTCTGACCGGGTAGCGTTGCCGGCGGACAAGAGCATCGAGTTGCTCACCCGGCCGGCCAAGCAACTCGCTAAGCAGCGGGATTGAGGATCCATCATGGCATGGACGAGAAGTTCCGGAACTGGCGCAAGTCACGCCGTAGCGGGCCGGCAATGGCGGATGTGTGGAGATCGCGTTCGCCGACGATGGCACGGTCGGCGTCCGCGACAGCAAGGATCCCAGCGGCGCGGTCCTTCAGTTCACGCCGTACGAGTGGGAGTGCTTCACCGGCGGAGTACACGACGGCGAGTTCGAGCACCCTCGCTCCACCTGACGCCCGACAGGGCGCCCTTCCTTCTCGACCGGTGGCCGGAGTCCAAGGACTCCGACCACCGGTTTTTGCTGCCCAGATCCGACAGAAAAGTGACTGCCCGTATGGCTTGACCGAACGCGTGGTCAATGTGAGACTGTGACGGTAACTCGATGGATCGGTCACCACAGATTCGGTTACTGGCGGACCGGTCACGGCGACTCTTGCTGCCCGTTTTGCGTCGGCTCCGGCTCCTGGCTTTCCGGCGCGGAGTCACGGCAGCTCTGACGACGGAGGTATCTGATGACTGCTCCTACTGCGCCGAAGCTGGCGATGCCGGCGGCGCCGAAGCTGTTCGCGCTCGTACTGGACGAGGAGGACCCGGACTACGCGGAGTTCGTGGCGGCCTGTCAGCCGACCGACCGGGTCGTGTGGTGGGGCACCGAGTTCGACGGGCAGGCGGTGCTGTACCGCATCACGCCGGACGGGAAGCTGGACACCGCGCGCTCGCGGGACGCCGCCCTGGCCGAGGACCGCTTCAACCAGGTGTACCCGGTGAAGCTGGAGTGGCTGTGACCCGGAAACCGTTGCGCCACAACATGATCCGCGGACCGGAACGCGACGGGCCGACTGCCGGCACAACCCCCGTACACGCAGATGGGCGCGGTGCCCAGCCCTGGAAAGCCGCACCGCGCCCGCGCCTCACAACAAATCCAGGAGGACGTATGAGACTCACTCATCGTATCCGCACCCTGCACACCCGGGCCAGCGCCCAACTGCGGCAGTTGCAGACCGACCCCCGCGCCGCGACGTACCGCGAGCCGGAGTGGTGGCGATGACCGTGACCGCACTCATGGGCCATTCGCTGGTCATCGCGCTGGTGGGCTTCGGGTTCGGCTGCGCCATCGTCGGCTTCTTCCTCGGCCACACCGTCAAAGCCGAACGCGTCTGGCAGGACTGGGTCGACAGCCGGTCCACCCCGACCACCCACCAGTACGTCCCGCCGGCCCCGTCGGCTCTGCCGACACCGTCGGCTCTGCCGCGCGGCACCACCACCGCCCGGCACCGCCGCGTCAACACCCGTACCCGGCCGCGCCGCCGCATCCGGTACGACGCACCGGCACCCGTCACCTGATCCGCCCCCTGCGGGCCGGCCACCCCACCCTCGTGGCCGGCCCGACCCCTCGGAGTGATGCGACCTGGCTGAAATCGGGAGAGTTTGTAGGATCAGGGTCGCCAGGGCAACCTCAATCACACAAACTCCCCCAATTTCCCAGCGCCTGCCTGGTGTCGCAGCTCGGAGCACCAACGCCGTGTCCGGATCTTTCGGTCATTCTGCGGGTCGGCTTCGTCAATCCGGCGCCTGTCGGACAGACTGGAGCAGCGTTTCCATCGTCCAACCCGACGCACCGCGAGGATTGATCAGTGGCCAGAACCGACGCGGAGTTAGTGCGGCTACTCGCCGACCTGGAGACCGACCAGGTGGAACGCAAGGAGTCACTCGGCGGAGGCACGGACCGTATCCTCCAGGCCATCTGTGCCTACTCCAACGACCTCCCGGACCGTGGGACCGGAGGCGTCATTTTCGTTGGCGCGACGGATGACGGTCGACCGTCGGGGCTCCCCATCGACGACAAGCTGCTGATCAACCTCGCTGACCTGCGTGATCGGGGGAAGATCCTCCCCCCGCCAACGATGAGCGTCCGCCCGTTGCCCGTCGGCGAGCAGCGAGTGGCCGTCATCGAGGTCGAGTCGAGCCCCACCCCACCGGTACGGTTCAACGGGCAGGCCTGGATCCGGGTCGGTCCCCGCAGAGCCCTGGCCACCGCGCAGGACGAACAGCGGCTTGCCGAGCGCCGACGCAGCGCAGATCTCCCGTTCGACGCTCGATCGTCACTCGGCTCGACGCTGGAGGATCTCGATCTGAAACTGTTCCAGAGCGAGTATCTTCCTAGCGTCCTGCCTCCCGAGGTTCTGGAAGCCAATGGCAGGACCATCGAACAACGATTGTCCTCTCTGCGGTTGGCTAATCTGGACGGCACTCCTACCAATGCCGGCATCATTGTTCTGGGTAAGGATCCAACCCAACATCTTTCCGGCGCCTATGTGCAGTTCCTGCGGGTCGACGGCACCGACCTCACCGATCCCATCCAGGATGAGCGGCGCCTGACCACGCCGTTACCGGTTCTGATGCGCGAACTGGACGAGCTGCTCCGATTGAACATTCGTACCTCGGTCCAGATCGGCGACAACCTCCGCGACATCCGCCGACCTGATTACCCGCTGGCCGCTCTGCAACAACTGGTCCGCAATGCGGTACAGCACCGCACCTACGAAAACACCTCGGCACCGGTGCGCGTCACCTGGTACGCAGACCGGGTAGAGATCTATTCGCCCGGCGGGCCGTACGGCATCGTCACGGTGGAGAATTTCGGTAGGCCCGGCGTCACGGATTACCGCAATCCGGTGCTCGCAGAAGCAATGGGCGCCCTGGGTTATGTTCAGAAGTTCGGTGCGGGGATACCGATCACCCGCAGCGCCCTGGAGCGGAACGGGAACCCGCCGGCTGAGTTCACTGCCGACCCTTCCTACCTTGGCGTCGTTGTCAGGAGGGCACCATGACTGCACCCATCGTCGCCTTCTTCAACAACAAGGGCGGCGTCGGTAAGACCTCGCTCGTCCACCACCTGGCCTCCATGATCGCGCGCAAGGGTCTGACGGTCATCGCCGCAGACCTCGACCCGCAGGCGAACCTGACGTCGAACTTCCTCACCGAGGACGCTCTGGAGACACTCTGGCCAGCCGACAACGGGCTCGATTCCCCCGGCAGGACCGTGTACGGCAGTCTCTCGCCCTTCATCAACGGCGAAGGATCTATCGGTCCAGCGCCGCTCGTACCCATCAGCGATGGACTGCATCTTCTGCCCGGCGATCTTGCCCTGTCCAAGTTCGAGGACGACCTGTCGAGCGAATGGCCCCGGTGCCTGGACGGAAAAGCCCGAGCATTCCGCGTCATCTCATCGTTCTGGCGGCTGTTAAGTGACGGCGCCGCTGCGACGCAGGCCGATCTCGTGCTCGTCGATGTCGGCCCCAATCTCGGCGCCATCAACAGGGCTGCTCTCATAGCTGCCGACCATGTAGTAATTCCCTTGGCGCCGGACCTGTTCAGCGTCCAAGGTCTGCAGAACCTCGGACCCACCCTGCGCGCATGGCGCGGAGAATGGCAGTCCCGGGTTTCGAAGAACCCTGCTGCGGATCTCACGCTGCCGGCCGGGAAGATGCAACCTTCCGGCTATGTACTACTTGGCCATGGTGTTCGTCTCGGGCAACCCGTCAAGGCCTACCAACGCTGGCTGGCCAAAATTCCTGAGGTATACCGCACATCCGTACTCGGCATTGATGAACCGGCACCAACTATTGCAGACGATCCGTACTGCCTGGCCCAGCTCAAGCACTATCGCAGCCTCATGCCGCTGTCCCAGGAGACGCACAAGCCGATCTTCGATCTGAAACCCGCGGACGGCGCCTTCGGCGGGCACCAGGCCGCAGTCACTGCGGCGCGCGCGGATTTCTCGATACTGGCCGATCGCATCCTCGCTGAGATCGGCATCTCCGCTCCTGCGCACCGGGCTTCCGTGACATAGCTTTCCCAAGGCATGCGCGGGTCAGCTCAGTGGGCGTACTGGCCCGCCAGACGTCGGATCTCCTCGGTCAGCTCCGCCCGCAGTGCGTCGTGCTGCGGGCCGAGCTGCGCCTCCGGAGCGCCGCGAACCTCAACCGGGTAGCTGAACACCGGGCCCGTCACCAGCTCGGCCGGCTCCCACTCGTACCGCGCGTGCACGTGGGCGTGCAGGTACGCGTCGGTGTTGCCCAGTACCGAGTAGTTGACCCGCCGGAACCTGGGATCGCGGCGCGAACAGACCCGCTGCACGGCTTCACCGATCAGATCCATGTCCGCCAGGAACTCCAGCCGGCGCGCCCGCGGCAGATCCAGCAGCCGGTTGATGTTCGGATCGTCGACGAGCAGCAGACAGTAGCCCGGCAGGAACTGCGTATCGCCGATGACCGCGAACCCCGACGACAACCGCGCCATCACCGTCGGATTCTCGCCGCGCAACGCCGAGGAGATCCGGTCCTCCCGCCAATCACCCATGCACGCACACTACTGACGACCGGTCACAGTGTTCGGTCTGACCCGCCCGACCAGCGGCATGCTCCCCGCCCCTTGTCCGGCGAGGATCCCAGCGACCCGCAGGCGCGGCCGAACAGGCCGAAACGTCGAGAATTTGTGTGATTGTGGTCGCCAGGGCAACCACAATCACACGAACTCTCCAGATCTCGCATGCGGCGCGGCTGCATGTCCGGTGGCGCACAGCGGCCAAATGGTCATGGCCTGACCGCTCTGCCTCAGGGGGGTAGCTCCCTTGGTTCGCCGGGCACCAGCAGCAGATCCAGACCGCACACGGCCAGTACGACGCCGGAGCACGCCACTGCTCAGCGCGCCGACCGCGGCCTGTCGTTGTCGCTAGAGCCACCACGATCCGACTTCGTCAGGGTTCAGGCGGTGGCGCCGCCGTCGATGACCAGGTCGGTACCGACGACGAAGCCGGCATCGGGCGAGGCGAGGTACAGCACCGCCGCGGCGATCTCCCCGAGGTCACCGACGCGACCGACCGGCAACCCTTGGCGCAGCCGCGCGTCCCGGTCGGCCCGGGCCTCGCCCGGACGGTACGACATCAGCGTGTCCGACGGCCCGGGGCTGACCGCGTTGATCCGGATCCCCTCGTGGATATGCGCCCGGGACCGACGCCGACGCGCCGGAGCCCGCGGGTCCCTAACGGATGACACGCAAGTTGTCGCACTGCGGGCGGCTTCGGCTGCGCTGTATAGCTTTCCCTGTGGCATCGAGGAAGCAGGCCAGCTGACGCCCTGTCCCGAAACGGTCAGGCCAACCGGGGAAGGTCTTCCATGCTCATACGTCGGGCACTCGCCAGCGCTGCCCTGCTCACCGTGGCCGTACCCGCGGCTCCCGCGATGGCCGACTGCGGGCACCACCGGCCAACCGTCGTACCGTGCAGTTCCACGGCGCTGATCACGGCGATCGACGACGCGAACACGCACGGCGGCGGGGTACTCAATCTCGACGGAACCTGCAACTACGTACTGACCGGAGTCAACAACCTCGACACCAACGGCAGCGCCAACGGTCTGCCGCAGATCACCTCGCGGATCGTGGTCAACGGAGGCCGCAACACGACGATCTCCCGGTGGACCAGCGCTCCCGATCCTTTCCGGTTGTTCGACGTACCGTCCACGCAGGGAAAGCTGACCCTGCACCACCTGACCATCTCCGGCGGCATCGACGACACCCAGCAACCCGACGGCGGACCCGGCAACGCGGTGTACGTGCATGACGGCGGATGTCTGATCGTCGACCGGACACGCTTCACCGCCAACGGCGACCCCGGCCAGGGCAGCGGACGCGGCGCCGTCGGCAGCTCGCAGGGCTTTGTGACCATTGTGGACAGCAGCTTCGACCACAACAAGGGCCTGCTCGGCGGCGGTGTCTACAACGACCGCGGCCGGATGCGGATCGTCCGTACGACATTCACCGACAACGACTGCCCCTCCATCATCGGCAACGGCGGTGCGGTCTTCAACGACCAGAACTCCACCCTGGTCATGAGCCGGAGCCGGGCCAGCGGCAACCACGCGGGAATCTTCGGTGGCAACCTGTACAACGCCGGTTCGATGCGCGTCTACTCCAGCACCGTCACCGACGGGGACGTCGGGTACGCCGGCTCGCCGTTCGACGTGCCCGGTGAGGGCGGCGGAATCGCCAACTTCGGCACCATGACCGTGACCGACACCCGCATCGTCGCCAACCATTCCTCGCTCGACATCGGCACCTCCCAGGGCACCGCCGCGGGCATCAAGAACTTCCACGACGCGGTGATCACCCTGGTACACAGCCCGGTCGTACGGAACGTCGCGGTCGCCGCCCCCGGCGGGATCGGCAACGACAACGGCACCGTACGGCTGCGGCACAGCCCGGTCGCCCACAACACTCCGACGAACTGCACCGGCACCACCACGCCGGTACCGGGCTGCCACGGCTGACCCGGACCTGCCGGCTCGGTTTACGGGAGCTGCCGGCTTTCGGACGCGGGTCGGGCTCTCGGGCGCGGTCGGGCTTTCCGGCCCGCCGGGCTTCCGGGCGCCGCCGGGCTTTCCGGCGCGCGGGCGGGCTTTCCGGCGCGCGGGCGGGCTTTCCGGCGCGCGGGCGGGCTTTCGGGCGCCGCCGGGCTTTCCGGCGCGGAGCCGGACTGTGGAAACACAGATGACTGGGACGCCGTTGGCGGGCGAGAATGCCGCCATGGCCCAGGCGACCCTGCGTACCGAGCGCATCCTGCTGGTACCGCTGTCCGACGATCATCTTGAGCACGAGATCGAACTCGACGCCGATCCCGAGGTGATGCGCTACCTCGGCGACGGACAGGCGCGTACCCGCGAACAGGTCGAAGCCGCTCACCTGCGCCGGCTCGCCGCCGCCGGGCACGTACCCGGGCTGGGATTCTGGGTCGGTTTCGTCGACGGCGAGTTCGTCGGCTGGTGGATACTGCAACCGCCGGAGCGCGCCGACCAGGGGCCGGTCGAAGGGCAGGCCGAACTCGGCTACCGGCTGCTGCGCCGGCACTGGCGCCGGGGCCTGGCCAGCGAAGGCTCCCGGGAACTGATCCGGCACGGCTTCGAGGATCTCGGCCTGGACCGCATCTTCGCCGAAACGATGGCCGTCAACACCGCCTCCCGCGCCACCATGGCCTCGGTCGGCCTGGAGTACGCGCGTACCTTCCACCTGGACTGGCCCGATCCGCTGCCCGGCACCGAACTCGGCGAGGTCGAGTACGCGATCTCCCGGCAGACCTGGCTTGCCACACCGGTCACCGACGCCCCGGCGCGTTGATCATGGCGTGAGGGCCGGCTCCGTTCGCTCAAGGTCAGCTCGGTACGGGTGGGCACGGGAGGCGGCCCTTCCCGCTCGCCCGTGTAGGCATTTTCCCCGAATGGCCGTTATATCCTTCTTGCAGGAAGCGACATTACGGGAAAATGCCCTCTTCAGGTCGCCCGTGGGTGCATTTTCCCCGAAAGTTCGTATTGAAGATTCGGACAAACCCATACTTTCGGGGAAAATGCGCAGTGATGGTGGTGGCGACGCCGGACCGGATCAGACCAGGCTCAGTCCGTACGCGTTCATCACCTCGCCGATCGGCTGGTAGTACATCGTGGTGCCGGGACTGCAACTGGTAGCGACACCGGCCACGATGCCGACCGCCGTACTCCCGGCGAACACCGGCGATCCGATCACCGCATTGATGCAGTTGGTGAAGTGCACCTCGGTCATGCCGGTGAGGGTGACCCCGGGCAGCGAGACCGTGACGTTGGTGGCCCAGATGTTGCCGGCGCAGTACACCTGGCTCTGTTCGTTCGTCGTGCAAACCTGCGAACCTGCCGGTGGCGTGCCGTACCCGGTGATGGAGATCGGACCTTTCGCCGACAGGATCGCCGGCTGCGGCAGCCAGGCGGCGTTGGTCACCCGGATCAGGCCGTAGTTGTCGCCGGGAAAGTTGGACGCCACGGTGGCGCCGAGATAGTCGCTGCCGATGTACCAGTTCGAGCTCAGGCTGGAGCAGGAGCCGGCGGTGATCACGTAGTAGCTGCCGCCGGCCCGGGCGTTGAACGCGCTCGGGCAGGTGTATCCGCTTCCGGTCATGAACACACCGCCGTACAGCGGGCCTGCGGTGAGACCGCCGCTGCTACCGGCGGTGGCTGCGGTCGGGGCGAGTAGCAGGGCGGCGACGGTGGCGACGAGCAGGGCACCGGCACGTCGTAGGAACTGTCGGGGCATGGGGGATCCTCCGGCCTCATCGGGCGTCGGGGCGTAACGCTCCCAGGGCGGGCGTTTCCTCATCATCGCCCCCAGGACCCTCCGTGCCTAGCCCTTGACCGTACGGATTCTGCCCGGTCGCGCTGCGCGTACGATCCGCCTTCGCCGCTGCGCACCGGCACCCGCCGCTCCGCTTGCCGCCCGTCGATCATGACCCCGGTGGCAACGCCGCCCACCTGAGGACTCAGCTTGATACGAGTCAGGCACTCGGCACGGATCGTCCACCACTCCAGCGTGGCCATTTTCCCCGAATGGTCGTTGAGTCCCTTTTTTCGAAAGGTACATTCGGGGAAAATGCCCTCCATGAGCGCGTTGAAGGTGCATTTTCCCCGAAAGTCCGATGGAGAAACTCGGCAAATCTATCTTTTCGGGGAAAATGCGCAGTGGTGGTGGAGAGGTGAGGGATTGGTCGCGCAGGTTGGCTGGCGAGTTCCGAACTTCTGAGGGTCGGAGCACAGACGCGCCCAAGATCCACGGCAGTGGGCCGCCAGCCCTCATGAGCTGCACAAACTGCCACGATCAGCGGGGTACACGGTCCACTCTTGACCAGCCCAACGCCACGTCGATGAACGGCGAGCTCAGGCCATGATCAACGCCCGCGGGCAACGGGTCGCAGGGCCTGACCCCGGTACTGCCCGAACTGGTCACGGCAGCACCGGGTCGGGCGGTACGGGTCCGTCGCGGCTGGCGGCCAGCGAGTCCACCGGCCGCGATGGCCCGGTTGACCGGCCGGCTGCTGTCACCGGCCATGGCCGGCCGCACCCACCTGGCGATGATCCGGAGGTTCAGCAAGGTACTGACCGATGGGCGCGGCGCCCGCACCCGGCAGGGAGCCGGCGCCACACCCGTCAACGGTCAGCACGGTCAGCGGTCAGCGGTCAGCGGTCAGCGGTCCAGGATGAGGTTGACCCGCTGGAACTCCTTGATGTCGGAGTAGCCGCACTTGGCCATGGCCCGGCGTAGTCCGCCGAACAGGTTCATCGCGCCCTCCGGGTCGTCGGACGGGCCGTACAGGATCTCCTCCAGGCTGCCCAGCTGCTGGCCGGACGGGCTGAACATGCCGCGCGGCAGCTTCGGGTGACTGGCTGCGGCATGCCACCAGGCGCCACCGGCCGGCGCGTCGGTCGCCATGGTCAGCGGCTCGCCGAGCATGACGGCGTCGGCGCCGCAGCCGAGTGCCTTGGCGATGTCGCCGGAGGTGGACAGGCCACCGTCGGCGATCAGGTGCACGTACCGGCCGCCGGTCTCGTCCAGGTAGTCGCGGCGGGCCGCGGCGGCGTCGGAGATCGCGGTGGCCATCGGTACCCGGATGCCCAGCACGGTGTCGGTGGTGGAGAAGTCGTCGGCGCCGACCCCGACGATGACACCGGCCGCGCCGGTACGCATCAGGTGCAGTGCGGTCTGGTAGTTGGTGCAGCCACCGGCGATGACCGGCAGGTCCAGGTCGGCGATGAACTCCTTGAGGTTCAGCGGTTCGTCCACTGTGGACACATGCTCGGCGGACACGATGGTGCCCTGGATGATCAGGATGTCGATGCCGGCGTCCAGGACCACCGGCGCCAGTTGCAGGGTGTGCTGCGGCGACACCCGCAGCGCCACGTGTACGCCGGCGTCGCGGATCTGCTTGACCCGCTCACCGATCAGTTCGGGCCGGATCGGCTGCGCGTAGATCTGCTGCAGCCGCCGGGTCGCGGCGGCCTCCTCGTCGAGCTGGCTCAGCTCGTGCAGCACGGGTACCGGGTCGTCGTAGCGGCACCACAGGCCCTCGGCGTTGAGTACGCCCAGACCACCGGCACGGCCCAGGGCCACGGCGCTGTCCGGGCTCATCGTCGCGTCGGACGGGTGCGCCACGCACGGAATGTCGAACCGGTAGGCGTCCAGCTGCCAGGCCGTGGACACGTCACTCACATCGCGGGTACGCCGGGTCGGCACGAGTGCCACCTCGTCGAGGTGGAACCCCCGGCGTGCCGCCTTACCCATCCCGATCTCGACCATGTCACGCACGACAGGACCCCTCCCGCATCGGGACCGGGCCGCGAGCCCCTTCGCGGTGGGCGACTCGCGGCTTTCGATCCATCACCCGAACCGGCACTGTACCGGTCCGGGCACCGCGCGCGCCGCTCGGAGTACTGCCGGACCGACCGGCGGTCGCCGGCGTGTCAGCGGGTGTGGTAGTTGGGCGCCTCGGTGGTCATCACGATGTCGTGCGGGTGGCTCTCCTTGAGCCCCGCCGCCGTGATGCGGATCAGCCGCCCGCGCTCCTGGAGACCGGGCAGGGTGTCGGCACCGGAGTAGAGCATCGCCTGACGCAGCCCGCCGATCAGCTGGTGCGCCACCGCCGACAACAGTCCCCGGTACGGAACCTGACCCTCGATGCCCTCCGGTACGAGCTTCTCGTCGGAACTGACGTCGGACTGGAAGTAGCGGTCCTTGGAGTACGAGCGGGCCGGACCACGGGACTGCATCGCGCCCAGTGACCCCATCCCCCGGTACGACTTGAACTGCTTGCCGTTGATGAAGATCAGCTCGCCGGGGCTCTCCTCGCAACCGGCCAGCAGCGAACCGAGCATCACCGAGTCCGCGCCGGCGACGACCGCCTTGGCGATGTCGCCCGAATACTGCATGCCACCGTCGGCGATGACCGGCACGCCCAGCGGCCGGCAGGCCCGTACGGTGTCCATGATCGCGGTGATCTGCGGTACACCGACGCCGGCCACCACCCGGGTGGTGCAGATCGAGCCGGGACCGACACCCACCTTGACCGCGTCGACACCGGCCTCGGCCAGCGCCTTCGCCCCCTCGTAGGTCACCACGTTGCCGCCGATGACCTGTACCTCGGTCTCGGCCTTGAGCCGGGTCACCATCTCCATGACCGCACGGCTGTGACCGTGTGCCATGTCCACCACGACCACGTCCACGCCCGCGTCGACCAGGGTGCGGGCCCGCTTGTACGACTCGTCGCCGATGCCGACCGCGGCGGCGACCCGGAGCCGGCCGGCCGGGTCCTTCGTGGCGCCCGGGTACTGCTCGCTCTTGGTGAAGTCCTTGACCGTGATCAGCCCGCGCAGCCGGCCGTTGTCGTCGACCAGCGGCAGCTTCTCCACCTTGTGCTCGCGCAGCAGCGCGAAGGCGTCGTCGCGGCTCACCCCGACCGGCGCGGTGACCAGCGGCTGAGTGGTCATCACATCCCGGACGAGAGTTTCCTTGTCCACCACGAAACGCATGTCCCGGTTGGTAACGATGCCGATGATGGCGCCCGCAGCGTCGACCACCGGCGCGCCGGAGATCCGGTACCGGGCGCACAACGCGTCGACATCGCGCAGGGTGTCGTCCGGCGAACAGGTCACCGGGTGGGTGATCATGCCGGCCTCGGAGCGTTTCACCAGGTCGACCTGGCTGGCCTGTTCCTCGATCGACAGGTTGCGGTGCAGTACGCCGATGCCACCGAGCCGGGCGATGGCGATCGCCATCCGGGCCTCGGTGACGGTGTCCATGGCGCTGGAGACCAGCGGCATGGACAGTTCGATGTCCCGGGTGAGCCGGGTGGCCGGGTTGATCTGCGCGGGATCGACATCCGATTCGACCGGCTGCAGCAGCACATCGTCGAAGGTCAACCCGAGCGGCAGGGTCGCGGCGGCGCCCAACGTCAGGTCGTACGGAGTGTCATCGGGACGGGTGACTGCCATTGTTGATCCGATCTTGGTCGACCCGGGTCTGTTCGCACGCAGGCGCACCTGGAACCGCGCTCCGTGCGGTCCGAGCGCCGCGTAGTCCGATCCTACGCCGGGCACCTGCCCCGACCTCGGCGGTGTCGTACCGGCCCCCGGGGTCACCCACCTCGGGACCGACATCGTCCCCAGGGCCTACCTGGTCTTCCCTCGGGCGGCGTGGAACCGGCCGGCGGGATAACGTGGGGGCGTGCGCGACGAGCCGCTCGATCCCTTCGCCAACGACCCCGCCGACCCGACGGCGGGGTTGTCCGACGACGCCTCGGGTGATCCGCTGAGCGCTGAGGAGCGGGCGGAGGTCACCGCCGACCTCGACGACCTGGACGAGTTCCAGCGTTGGCTGGAGCCGACCGGTATCCGCGGTCTGGTCATCGACTGCGAGGACTGTCACGAGCCGCACTACTTCGGCTGGGAACTGCTCCGTGGCAACCTGCGCCATCTGCTGGAGCACGACCAGCCCCGGCTGCACGAACCGGCCTACCAGCCCGACCCGGACCACTACGTGAGCTGGGAATATGCGCACGGGTACGTCGACGGTGCACACGACGCGACCGAGGACAAATAGCCTGCGGACCAGATACCGCGCGGCCGGAACCTAGTGGCGGTGTCCGGGTCCGCCGGGCTTGTGTCTCTTGCCGCTCTCGGCGTAGTCGGTGTCGCTGGGGGTCGGCGTGGGCGGAGCCGGCCGACCTGCCTTGTCCGACGACGACGAAGCGCTCGGCGATCCCACCGGGGACTGCGACGGTGACGCCGGACCGCTCGGGGTCGGGGGCTGCGGCGGATCCGGCGACGGGTCCGGGGTGGGCGAGCCGGACCCGGAGGGGCCGGGCAGCGGCGGTCCCGGCGGCAGACCGTGCTCCCGCCGCAGCTTCTCGGTGTCCCGACGTAGCCGGTCCGCAGCGGGACCGGGCAGTGCCCGGGAATGCCGTTCTGCGTCGGCGAGGTAGCGGCCGGCGTCGGCGTCACGCCCCTCGTCGAATGCCTTCCGCGCGTCGGCCAGGTCCTTGACCGCAGCCGCCTCGTGCTGGCGGACCGCCGCCTGGTCGGGGTAGACGACGCTGGTGACCGGGAACAACGGGCTGCCCGGCTGTGCCCCTGCGGCGGCCAGGACGACCCCGGTCGCGCCCACCGTGGCGAGGAACGCGACCCCGGTGGCGAGCATCAGGCGACTGCCCCGACGGCGCCGGCTGGTACGCGGTCGCCGTGGCGGTGCCGTCGGCGCGGCGGACGGTGTGGGCGCACTCCGGCGTGGCGGCCGGCCGCCGAGCGGGGCGATCCCGATCGCGGTACCGCTGGACACGGCCGCGCCGTTGACCGGCGAGCCGTTCACGGGTACGGAACTGACCGGCGAGCCGTCGATCCGGCCGTACCGGTCCGGGCCCGTCACGGCTTCTACCGCCGCCTCGTCCGGCAGGTCGGTGAACAGGTCGTCCCGCCAGAGCGCGAGCATCCGCAGTACCGGGTCGTCCCCCGGCACCGGGGCACCGGCTCCGCCACCGGACCGTTCGCCGGGAGCCTGACCGAAGCCCGTCCGGCCGAGGGCGTCGAGCGCCCGGTCGTCGCGCTCCACCGGGTCACCACCGCCGGAAGGTGTCCGACGTCTACTCATGTCCGTACTCCGGTCCATACCGGCACCTTGCGGCACAGCGTCATACCGGCACCTCGCGATACAGCTCAGCGGCCAGGGCGCGCAGCCGGTTCAACGCCCGGTGCTGGGTGACCCGTACCGCACCTGCGCTCATGCCCAGCGCCTGGCCGGTCTCCTCGGCGCTCAGCCCCACCCCGACGCGCAGTACGACGATCTCCCGGTGCTGCGGGGGCAGCCGGTCCAGCAGCCGCCGCATCCGGCCGATCGCGTCGCCCTGCACGGCACGCGCCTCCGGGTCCGCCGCGCCGTCGGGTCGTTCAGGTAGCGCGGCGACGGGTTCGGCCAGATCACGCGTCGCCCCGCGATGGGCGTCCGCGACCTTGTGCGCCGCGATACCGAAGACGAAGGCGGTGAAGGGTGATCCCGCCCTGCGGTAACGCGGAAGCGCGCCGAGTATCGCGATACACACCTCCTGAGCCACATCGTCCGCCGTGGTGTACGCGCCGCCACCGGTACGCCCGAGCCGTGCCCGGCAGTACCGGACGACGATGGGTCGGATCTGGACGAGCAACTCCTCGACCGCTGCGCGGTCCCCGCTGGCGGCGCGCACGGCAAGGTCAGTGAGACCTGCCTCCTGTGGTGTCATCGCGCGCTCGCACTCTCCCGTTACGGACGGCACGCGGCCGCACTGCTCCGTACGACAAGGAGATACCGCGACCTGTCTGGGCACGTTAGCGTGTCCGGGGTCGATTCGCAGCATCGGAGCCCGGCCCGCTACTGAACGCTCAGCTCACCAGCCCGGAGCGGAATGCGGACGCTACCGCGTGTGCCCGGTCACGGGCACCGAGCTTACGGAACAGCCGGCGGGCGTGCGTCTTGACGGTGTCCTCGGAGACGAACAGGTCGCGTCCGATCTCGGCGTTGCTCTTGCCCTCGCTCATACCGCGCAGGACCTGGAGTTCGCGTTCGGTCAGTACGCTGCGCCGCGTCGTCGGCGCCGCCTGCGGTCGGCCGAAGGCAGGGGCGCCGGCTCCGGGTGCAGCCGGGTTGGGTCGACCGTTGGGGCAGGCCAGCAGGATGCCCTGGGCCAGCGCGCTGACCAGGTCCTCGCCGTGTTCACCGGCTCGGATGACGCCCCGGGCACCGGCCGCGACGGCGGCTGCCGCGGCACGGGGATCGTCCGCGCCGACCAGTACCAGCGCGGTGTGCGGTCCACGGTTGAGGACCCGGCGGGTGAACTGCACCGGGTCCGGTCGGGTCATCCCGACGTCGATGAGCACAACATCCGCCGGACGCTCGGCCATCCTGGCCAGCGCCTCTTCACCGGACAATGCGGTACGGACGGCCGCGGCGACGCCAAGATGCGCCGCCCAGGCGGCGATCCGTTGTGCTGCCACAGGCGTTCGTACACAGACGAGCACCGAGCGCACGTGCTTCTCCTCTCTCCCTACAGAGAGAACCCCGCTGACTCGGGCTCATGACGCAGTGATGAACAACGTGTTCTGTGCCACATTTTCCCCCGTTCCAGCGATCTCGTCCAAGGTTTCCGTCCGCTGCTGTTCCGCCACTGCCAGCAGCGGAAACGCCTCGAGAGACGCCGCGAACCGTTCCGCTCTACCCAGTATCACCGCCGCGGACCGGAATAGGGGTACGACCGCTTGGCGGCGGGCAACTTCCCGTCCTGAAACACCATAAAAGAGGAGACTCTTCGCAATATGCCGAGGCGCCTGCATCAGCTCCGAGTCACACACCGCTGCTCGCGCTGCGTCACAGGCCGCCTCCGGCCGGTCGGCGAGCAGGGCCAGCTCGCAGGCGACCCAGTGCCGCCGGACCACCGCACGCCACCCCGCCGGGCAGTCCACCACCGACCCCGGGAGCAGCCCGGCCAGCTCGGCCGACCATCCGGTCGCCGCGTCCCGGTCCCCCGCGCCCACCGCATCGGCGGTCAGACCGACCAGCGCATCGGCCCGTGCCTCCGCCACATCACCGGCCATCCCGTACGCGAGCCTGTCCAGCCGCACCGCCTCCCGGTAGCGCTGCCGCTGCCGCAGCCCACTTGCCCGCGCGGCGAGAGCCAACGCGGCGACATCGTCCGGCACGCCGGCAGAGCCGGGCCGTACCGCGCCCAGTACCGCCTCTGCGTCCGCGAACCGGCCCAGCGCCAGCAGCACCACACCCCGCAGCCACCGGGACCGTGCCGAGACCGTACCGGCGTCGAGCAGAGCCAGCGCCCGGGCCGGCCGGCCGAACCACACCGAGCGCTCCGCCGCGTCCAGCGAACCGGTCGTGATCCGTTTGCGGTACGGCGCGCCCGGGTACGCGACTGTCGGACAGAGAAGCCCCGGAACCTTCCCGGCCGGACCGGACGCAGACATCAGCACATGGTCGCTGATGGGGCAGTGTGGTCTCGCGCGGGTCCGGACGGGACGAGTGGAGAGTGGCCATCGCGCCGCGCAAGGAGGGTCTGATGGCGGACATCCGTCGCCTACCGGGCACCAACGCCGATGTGTGGGACTGGCAGATGGCGGGGAACTGCCGTGGACTGGACAGTTCGCTGTTCTTCCATCCGGACGGTGAACGTGGTCCCTCGCGGGTACGTCGGGAACGCGAGGCCAAGGTGGTCTGCGGCACCTGCCCGGTACGCGCCCAGTGCGCCGCACACGCGCTGAAGGTGCACGAGCCGTACGGTGTGTGGGGCGGGCTGAGCGAGGCGGAGCGCCAGCAGCTGATCGCCGCGGGCTGGGAGGATCTGGCCGACCGGCGCCGCCGGCGGGTGGATCTGCGTCGGCTGGAGGCCCGCCTGCACAACGAGGAGCAACCGGCTCTCGCCTCGGCCTGACCGTCGGTGGACAGACGTCGGCGCCCGTGCCGTACCGGAGAGGTACCGCACGGGCGCCGAAGTGTCAGCCGCCGGTCAGAACCCCGGACCGTGCTGGTGGCCGTGCCCGTGACCGTGGCCGTGGCTGTGCGCCGCCGGCTCCGCGTCGGCGGGCTTCTCCACCACGAGGCTCTCCGTGGTCAGCAGCAGGCTGGCGATGCTGGCCGCGTTGGCGACCGCGTTACGGGTCACCTTCACCGGGTCGATGATGCCGGCCTTGGCCAGCTCCACGTACTCCCCGGTGGCCGCGTTCAGACCGATGCCGAACTCGGCCTCGCGCACCCGCTCCACCGCCACCCAGCCGTCCCGGCCGGCGTTCTCGGCGATCCAGCGCAACGGCGCAACGACCGCCTTGCGGACCAGCGCGACACCGGTCGCCTCGTCGCCGTGCAGGCCGAGGTTGTCCTCGAGCACGCTGGCGAGCTGTACCAGCGCGGCACCTCCGCCGGGCACCGTGCCTTCCTCGACAGCCGCCCGGGTCGCCGAGATGGCGTCCTCGATGCGGTGCTTCTTCTCCTTCATTTCGACCTCGGTGGCGGCACCGACCTTGACGACCGCGACCCCACCGGACAGCTTGGCCAGCCGCTCGGAGAGCTTCTCCCGGTCCCAGTCGGAGTCCGACGCCTCGATCTCCTTGCGGATCTGCGTGACGCGGTCCTCGATGGCCCGCTGCTCGCCGCCGCCGTCGACCACCGTGGCGGTCTCCTTGGTGACGACCACGCGGTGCGCGGTGCCGAGTACCTCCAGGCCCACCGAGTCGAGCTTGTAGCCCAGCTCGGGTGCCACGACCTCGGCGCCGGTCAGCGTCGCCAGGTCCTGCAGCATCGCCTTGCGGCGGTCGCCGAACCCGGGAGCCTTGACCGCGACGGCCTTCAGCGTCTTGCGGATGGCGTTGACCACCAGGGTGGACAGTGCCTGACCGTCGACGTCCTCGGCCACGATGAACAGCGGCTTGTTGGCCTCCAGGACCTTCTCCAGCAGCGGGAGCAGATCCTCCACCGAGGAGATCTTCTCGGTGGTGATGAGGACGTAGGCGTCCTCCAGCACCGCTTCGCCGGACTCGGCGTCGGTGATGAAGTGCGGCGAGAGGAAGCCCTTGTCGAACTGCATCCCCTCGGTGATCTCCAGCTCGGTGGTCAGCGTCGAGCCGTCCTCGACGGTGATGACACCTTCCCGGCCGACCCGCTCCATCGCCTCGGCGATCAGCTCGCCGATGGTCGGGTCCTGCGCGGAGACGGTCGCCACGTGCGCGATCCGCTCCTGGGTGTCCACCTCGGTCGCCTTCGCGAGCAGCGCGTCGGAGATCCTGGCGACCGCCGCGTCGATCCCGCGCTTCATCGCGTTCGGGTTCGCACCGGCGGCCAGGTTGCGCAGGCCCTCCCGGACCATCGCCTGGGCCAGCACCGTCGCGGTGGTCGTGCCGTCACCCGCGATGTCGTTGGTCTTGGTCGCGACCTCCTTGGCCAGCTGCGCGCCAAGGTTCTCGTTCGGGTCGGTGAGCTCGATCTCCTTGGCGATGGTGACGCCATCGTTGGTGATCGTCGGCGCACCGAACTTCTTGTCGAGCACGACGTTGCGCCCGCGCGGGCCGAGGGTCACCTTGACCGCGTCGGCGAGCGCGTTGACTCCGCGCTCCAAGCCTTTCCGGGCGTCGTCGGAGAAGCTGAGAATCTTGGGCATCTCCGGTCCTTCGTGTCGTTATCGGGTGTTTTCAGGTGTTGTCAAGAGAACCGCCCCGGAGTCGGCGCAGGGCCGGCTCCGGGGCGGTGCGTTACTCGTGTGTCGTCACTTCTCGACGATCGCGAGGACGTCACGCGCGGACAGGATCAGGTAGTCCTGGCCGGCGTACTTGACCTCGGTGCCGCCGTACTTCGAGTAGATGACGGTGTCGCCCTCTTTGACGTCAACCGGAACCCGGTTGCCCTTGTCGTCGATACGACCCGGGCCGACGGCGAGGACGGTGCCCTCTTGCGGCTTCTCCTTGGCGGTGTCGGGAATGACAATTCCCGACGCGGTCGTGGTCTCAGCCTCGTTGGCGGAGACGACGATCCGGTCCTCCAAAGGCTTGATCGCAACCTTGGTCGCGGTGGTCACGGCAAGACCCTCCTGGGTACTGAAATCTTCATGCCTGATGACCGGCGGGTCCGTCGTCGCGGGTGGCCGGACCGCTCGGCCGTGTCAAAACGCTGGCACCCTCGGATCGAGAGTGCTAACCGAAGGTTAGGTCGGAAGTTGGCACTCCGTCAAGGAGAGTGCCAATCGCCACGCCGAAAGGTACCGAACCGGCTCCCCGCCCGCCCCGCCGGCCGCACACTGGAGCCAGGAGGTGAGTGCCATGCAGGCCACCGTGGGTGACCGACTGCACGTACGCGGGCGAACCGTCGGGGCGCACGACCGGGTGGGCGAGATCGTCGAGGTACGCGGCCCGCACGGTACGCCGCCCTACCTCGTACGGTTCTCCGACGGGCACGAGAACCTGGTGTTCCCCGGCCCGGACTGCATCATCGAGGGCGCCCGCGCGCGCCGCTGAGGACCCGCCGGGCACCATCACCGGCATGACACCCGACACCCTCGCCGCGCTGCGTACCGGGGCGGGGGCCGCTGCCCTGGCCGCCGCGACCCCACTGGCGGAGCGTGACCAGCTCAGCGCGGTGGAGAGTCTTCGCCGGCAGGGTCACCCGCCGGAGCTGGCCTCCGCCGCCCTGGGACAGGCCCGGCTGCGCCACCGGGCGACGGTGAAGTTCGACACCGATGCGGCCGACATGTTCTTCACCACAGACGGCCTGCAACAGGCCACCCGGCCGGTCGTGGCGGACCGCCGGGCCCGCCGGATCGCCGACTCCGGCGTGTCCGACGTACTCGACCTGTGCTGCGGGATCGGCTCCGACGCGGTCGCGTTCGCCCGCGCCGGACTGCGCGTGGTGGCCGTCGACGCGGACCCCGGTACCGCCGCGGTCGCCGCCGCCAACGCCGAGGCGCTCGGCGTCGCCGACCGGGTCCGGGTACGGTGCGCCGACGCGACCAACGTCGGGCGTTCCGACATCGGCGCGGTGTTCTGCGACCCGGCCCGCCGCAGCGGCAACCGGCGGGTGTTCGACCCGGCGGCGTACTCCCCGCCCTGGTCGTTCCTGCTCGACCTGGCCACCGGGCCGGCATGTCTGAAACTCGGGCCCGGCATCGACCACACGCTGCTGCCCGCCGGGGTGGAGGCCGAATGGGTGTCGGTACGTGGCGACGTGGTGGAGGCCGCGTTGTGGTGCGGGCCGCTGGCCGGGGTGCCGCGGCGGGCCACCGTACTGGCCGATGGTCGGGTCGACGAGCTGACCGGTAGCGGTGACCGGGAGGCCCAGGTCGGCCCGGTCCGGCGCTACCTGTACGACCCGGACGGTACGGTGCTGCGCGCCCACCTGCTCGCCGAACTCGCCGACCGGATGGGCGCCACGATCGCCGACCCGAGCATCGGCTACCTGTACACCGACACCCCGGCCGACACCCCGTTCGCCCGGGGGTACGAGATCACCGACGTGCTGCCGTTCTCCCTGAAGGGTCTGCGGGCTCTGCTGCGGGAACGCGGTGTCGGGCGGCTCACCATCAAGAAGCGCGGCTCGGCGCTGGTCCCGGAGACACTGCGCCGGCAGCTCAGGCTGTCCGGCCCGGCCGAGGCCACCGTCGTACTCACCCGGGTGGACGGCGCGCCCACGGTGATCATCTGCCGGCCCCTCCCCTCGCTCGGCAGGTAGGCCATCGGCCGACACCTACCGGTCAGCCGATGCCGGGGATCGCCGGGTGTTCGTCGGTGACGGCGGCCAGCAGGTGCGGGCTGTTGTTGGCGACCCGACCCACCGCTCGGTCCACCCGGCGGATCTCCAGCCCCTCGACGAGGTCCGCCGAGGGCGGAGCAGCCAGCATCCCGGCGGCGTCCGCGGCCGGATCGAGCCACGCGTCCCGGGCACCGGCGGACAGCAGCAACGGCATCCGCTCGTGTACCTCACGCAGCCCGCCGACCGCCGCCGTGGTGAGGATCGTGCAGGTCAGCAGCGGCGGATCGGTGCCCTTGTCCCACCACGAATACAGCCCGGCCGCGGTGAGCAGGCCACCGTCGCGCGGGGTCATGTACCGGGGTGCCTTCACCCCGTCCGGCCCGACCACCCATTCGAACCAGCCGTCCATCGGCACCAGCGCACGCATCCGGCGTACCGCGTCACGGTAGGCCGGCTTACTCGCGGCGGTCTCCGACCGGGCGTTGATCATCCGGGCGCCGATCTTCGGGTCCTTCGCCCAGAACGGCACCAGCCCCCACTTCGCCGCCTCCAGCCGGCGGCCCTCCCCCGCGCCGGTCACCACCCGTACCAACTGGGTCGGGGCGGTGTTGTACCGGCCGGGCACGTCGACACCGGTCACGTCCTCCGCGCCCAGATCGGCGGCGAGGTCGCTGGAGGGTCGGGACGACGAGTAACGACCACACATGACCGACACGGTACGGCCAGGCGCCGACGGCCGCCGCCTACGGGCCCGGTGCTGCCGCGGAGGCAGCGCCTCACCGGAGCGGTCACCGCCCCGATCGCCACCTGACCGGCGCCGGCGGCGCGCGGCACCCACCAGCGGCCGGTCAGACGCCGGCGGCGTATCGCCAGAAGTCGCGCATCATCGGTGTCGGGGTCGGGCCGGTCATCGCCAGTTGGCTGAACATCAGCGCCACCGTGCCGGTGGACGGGGTGAGATGCGCGGTGGTGCCGGTGCCGCCGACCCAGCCGTAGCGTCCCGGTACGGTCCACGGGTCGGTGGTCGCCACATCGACCGAGCCGCCGAAACCCCAGCCCTGGCCCTCCAGGAACAGCGTGCTGGCGTCGCGCTGCGCCGGGGTCAGCTGGTCGGTGGTCATCCGGCGGACCGAGTCGGCGGACAGCAGCCGGCGCCCGTCGTCCGTACTGCCACCGGCCAGCAACATCCGCGCGAACGCGTACCAGTCGTCCACGGTCGAGACCAGGCCGCCGGCACCGGACGGGAAACTCGGCTCGGTCGCCCACTCCCCGTCCACGGTGTCGACCAGTTTCGGCTCCCCCGCCTCGTCCGGCCGGTAGTAGCTGGTGAAGCGGTCCCGTTTGCCGGCCGGTACGTCGAAGCCGGTGTCCACCATGCCCAACGGCTCGAACAGCCGCTCGGCCAGGAAATCGGGCAGCGAACCGCCGGACACCCGGGCGATCAGTACGCCCTGCAGGTCCGAACCGGTGTTGTACAGCCATGCTTCGCCCGGCTGGTGCAGCAGCGGGATCCGGGACAGCGCCGCCATCCACTCGTCCGGCCCGCGCTCACGCTGCGGCATCTCGCCCGTCTGCAGTTCGAACAGCAGTTGGACGGCCGGCAGCGAGAAGTCCGACGGGAAGCCGTAGCCGCAACGGAAGGTGAGCAGGTCGGCCACCGTGATCGGCCGGGCCGCCGGCACCACGTCCTCGACCGGACCCTCCGGGGTGCGCACCACCATGGGCGAGGCCAGTTCCGGCAGCCATCTCGTGACCGGGTCGTCCAGCCCGATCCGGCCCTCCTCGACCAGCATCATCGTCGCCGCGGCGACGATCGGTTTGGTGGTCGACGCGATCCGGACGATCGAGTCCCGCACCATCGGGGAGCTACCCTCGACGTCCACCGAACCGGCGGTCTGCACCTCGACCTGATCACCCCGGGCGACCAGGGCCACCGCGCCCGGTACCGGTCCGTTGTCCACGTGCCCGGCCAGCACGTCGTGCAAGCTGCTCATCGGTCCACCCTCTCAACTGTGCGGTCGGAATGCAGACCGTTCCGGCGTCCGGAACTCATCGGTACCGGCCAAATCGGGTCGCCGGACCGGTACCGGTGCGGCAGCATCAGCCGCATGACCGTCACCCTGGCAGCGAAACCGACCCTGACCGGCAAGCAGGTGATCCTGCGACCGGTCGGACCGCAGGACGTACCGGATCTGGCCGAGGCGGTACAGGACCTGGAGACCTCGCGGCTCACCGGCAGCCGCGGCGACTACGACCTGGCCCTCATCCAGCAGTGGTACGCCACGCGGCACGAACACGACGACCGGCTGGACCTGGCGATCGTGGCGCGCGACAGCGGCCGGTGCGCCGGGGAGGTCGTACTCAACGAGCTGGACCGGCCGAACCGGGCCTGCAACCTGCGCATCATGATCACCCCCGGGCAGGTCGGCCGGGGGCTGGGCAGCGAGGCGATCGCCCTGCTGCTGGAGCATGCCTTCGACACGGTCGGACTGCACCGGATCTCGCTGGAGGTCTACGACTTCAACCCCCGGGCCCGCCATGTGTACGACAAGCTCGGCTTCGTCGCCGAAGGGGTGCTGCGCGACGCGCTGTACTGGGACGGCGAATGGGTGGATGCGACGGTCATGTCGGCACTGTCCACCGATCCGCGCCCGCCCCGCTGAACCGCCGGCCAGCCCGACCTGCTGAGCCGGCCGGTCCCGTTCGTCCGATCTGTCGTCCGCGCTGCGTGGCGGCGGAGCTCAGCCGAGCGGCTGACCGTGCCAGGACGACCACAGTGCGGCGTACTCTCCGCCCGCGGCGACCAGTTCGTCGTGCGGCCCAAGTTCGGTGATCCGGCCGTCGGAGACCACGGCAACCCGGTCCGCGTCGTGCGCGGTGTGCAGCCGGTGCGCGATGGCGATCACGGTACGGCCGTGCAGCACCGCGGCCAGCGAACGCTCCAGGTGCCGGGCGGCGCGCGGATCGATCAGCGAGGTCGCCTCGTCGAGTACCAGGGTGTGCGGGTCGGCCAGCACCAGCCGGGCCAGGGCGAGCTGCTGGGCCTGCGCCGGGGACAGCGCCAGGCCACCGGATCCCACCACTGTGGACAGACCGGACGGCAGCGCGTCCACCCAGTCGAGGGCGTCCACCGCGCGCAGCGCAGCGCGGATCTGCGCCTGCGTCGCGTCCGGCCGGGCCAGCGCGATGTTGTCGGCGACCGTACCGACGAACACGTGGTGCTCCTGGGTGACCAGGGCGACCTGACGGCGCCGCTCATCCGACGGCAGTCCGGTCAGCGGGGTCCCGCCCACGGTGACCGAGCCGGTCCGGGGCGGATGGATGCCGGCCAGCAGCCGACCGAGCGTCGACTTGCCGGCGCCGCTGGGACCGACCATCGCCAGCCGCTCACCCGTTCGTACGGTCAGATCGATGCCGTGCAGCACATCGCGGCCGTCCAGATAGGAGTACCGCACGTCGGTGGCGGCCAGTTCCCGGGACACCGGTCGTTCCGCCTCAACGGCCGGTTCGTCGGAACCCGCGGCCGACACGCCGAGCAGCCGGGCCAGTGAAGCGCCACCCACCTGCAGTTCGTCCAAACAGGACAGCAGGCGGTCCACCGGGTCGATGAGCTGCTGCACGTACAATGTCGCCGCGGTCACCTGACCGAGGCTGGCCCAGCCGTGCAGGTAGAACACCCCGCCCAGCAGCAGCGTGGCCGCCACCGGGACGACGTAGCTGACCTCGGCCGCGGGGAACCAGATCGACCGCAGCCACAGCGTGTACCGCTGTGCCCGGTACGACCGGCCGATGTCGCGGTCGGTACGGGCGGTCCGGTGCCGCAGCAGCCGCAGTGCCTCGACCGTACGGGCACCCTCGACCGTCTCGGCCAGCCCCTCGTTGACCTCGGAGTAGGACGCGTTCTCGCGCAGGTAGGCCTGCGGTGCGCGGCGCAGGTACCAGCGGGTGGCCACCCACAGGATCGGTACCGCGATCAGGCAGGGCAGCGCCACGAGGGGGCCCACCAGCGCCAGCGCGATCAGCGTCAGCACCGTGGTGACCATGGCGATCACCGTCTCGGGCACTGCCGAGCGGACCGTACGGGCCAGGGCGTCGACATCGCGCGAGGTACGGGTCAGCAGGTCGCCCGTGCCAGCGCGCTCCACAGTGGACAGAGGTAGGGCGAGTACCCGGTTGACGAAGTCCTCCCGCAGTTCGGCCAGTACCCGCTCGCCCAGGCGGAAGGAGACCAGCCGGGCGAACCGGGTCAGTACCGACTGGGCGAGCACGAACACCGCGATCGCCACCGCCACCTTGTCCACAGTGGTGTGGGTGGTGCCGTCCTGTACGGCCTGGACCAGGTTGCCCAGCAGCCGCGGCGCGACCAACCCGGCGACCGCCGCGGACCCGTGCAGGGCCAGCGCCAACGCCAGCGCCCTCGGGTGGCGACGGAACAGTGTGCCGGCGTACCGGCGGACCTGCGCCGCGTCCGCGACCGGCAGCATCCTGCTCACGAGCGCACCTCCACCGGCTCCCCGCCGACCGGCCCACCGCCGGCCGGCACATCCGTCTCCGGTTCGTCGACCCCGCGCAGTACCACCGAGCGGTACGCGGGCTCACCCGCGAGCAGATCCGCGTGCCGGCCGACGGCCACCACCCGGCCGTCCCGGACGAACGCCACCCGGTCGGCCCGGTCGGCCAGCAGCGGACTCTGGGTCAGCACCACCGTGCATCGTAGTTCCGTACCGGCACCGGTACGGAACGCGCCGAGCCGCTGCGCGATCCGCGCCTCGGTATGCGCGTCCACCGCGGACGTCGGCTCCACCAGCACCAGTACCGGCGGGTCGGCGAGCAGTGCGCGGGTCAGTACGAGGCGCTGGCGCTGGCCGCCGGAGAACGACCGGCCACGCTCCTCGACCTCGCTGCCCAGCCCGTCCGGCAGCCCGGCCAGGATGTCCAGTCCGGATGCTGCGTCCAGGGCGGCCAGGATCCGCACGTCCCCGGCGCTGCCCGACGGATCCAGTTCGTCGCGCAGCACACCGGCGAACAGGCGCGCGTCGGTGTCCGCGACGAGGATCTGCTCCCGTACATCGGCCACCCTCAGCCGGTCCAGCCGTACCCCGCCCAGGTACACCTCGCCCTCGGCGTAGCGTCCCAGCCGGTCGGCCAGCTCGGCCGCGGTCACCGAACCGGTGACCACCACGACGGTCAACGCACCGGCCGGTACGGTCAGCCCGGATTCCTCGTCCACGAGTTCGACCGGTCGGCCATCGGCCGGTACGGGCGCCGGCTCCGCCGGGTCGGCGATCTCCGGCTCGATGTCCAGGATCCGTACCACCCGCTTGGCGGCGACCAGACCGCGGGTCAGTTTGTCGGCCGCCTCGGTACCGGTGGTCAACGGCTGCACCAGGAAGGCCGCGTAGCCGTAGAACGCGACGAGCTGACCGGCGGAGATCACCCCTTCCAGGGCGAAGCGAGCGCCGAGCCAGGTCACCAGCACCACGAAGATGCCCGGCAGCAGGAACTGGGTCGCGTCCAGCATCGACTCGACTCCGGCCACCCGGTAGCCGGCGGCGCGGACCCGCTGGGAGCGCTCCCGGTAGCGCGCGGCGAACACCTCCTCGCCACCGATCCCGCGCAGCACCCGCAGCCCGTTGACGATGTCGTTGGCGTAGCTGGCCAGCTCACCGCCCAGAGCGCGCTGGTCCTGCTGACGCCGGTGCAGCGGACGCAGCAGCGGACCGATCGCCACCACCAGGACCGGAACGCCGATCAACACCAGCAGACCGAGCGGTACGGAGGTGTCGAGCAGGATGACCGCCACCGTGACGAATGAGACGACCGAGCCGGCGCCCCGCCCGATGACCTCGGTGACCCCACCGATCTGCTCGATGTCGGTGGATCCGACGCTGACCACCTCACCGGTGGCGACCCGTCTGGGCAGGGTGGCGCCCAGCCGGGCCGAGTGGCGGGCGATGACCTGGACGGTGCGGTACGCCGCGGTCAGCCAGTTGGCGACCGCCAGCCGGTGCCGCATCACCCCGGCTGCCGCCTGCACCAGCCCCAGGCCGAGCAGCACGGCGGACCAGTCGAGCAGCGCGGTCAGGTTCCGGTCGGTGAGCCCGGCGTCGATCGCCTGCCCGATCGCGGCCGGCATCAGGGCCTGCGCCACCATCCACAGCACGCCGAAGACCATCACACCGGCCACCGAGGACAGCTGCATCCGCACCACCCAGCGCAGATACGCTGCGGGGCTGCGGTGTACCGGGATGCCGGGATCGGCGAGCGGGAGACGACGCATGACGAACAGTCAGCCTACGGACCGTCGTGCCGGTCAGCGACCGAGTTTGCTGCCCACCGGAGGGCCTGCCGCGCCGTAGCGGGTCGGACCGGTCCGCCGGCCCGCTACGGAGTGGCCTCAGCCGGTGGGATGTACGGCGAACTGGAAGCAGCCCGCAGCGACGCTGCGTACGTGCAGGTACGCCACGTCCGGGTGCTGGAGGGTCGAATGGACGGCGGCCTCCAGATCGTCGTCCGCGGTGACGAAACTGATGTGCTCGTACGCCCGCGCCCCGGTGTGGTCGAACGGGTTGACCATGCTCCTGGTGTGCCGGAACGTCTCCGGGAACACCTCGTGCGTCGGATATCCGGCACAGTGTCCGAAGTGGACGAACACCGGGCCGGACTCCGCCCACGGACTGGGCTCGGTCCACGGACTGTGACAGATCAGTGCGATGTCCTCGTCGGCTGTGGCCACGCGCAGGCAGCAGCGCAACGGTTCCCAGCCTTCGGCGTGGCGCAGCGTCCACGGGTTACCGAACTCGTCGGTGCCCCGTTCGCGTGCGGCGTCGAGTCGGGTCGGGTCGATGGGGAGGTAACGGATGTCAGCCATACCAGCGATCCTGCCGCCGGCCGGCGGCGAAGTCTGGCGGGCGTCGGACATCGCATTACGCGACGCTCAGCGGTCGACCGGGGTGAAGTCCCAGGAGTGCGGATCGCGTGGCACCAGGTGTTCGGGTGCGGCGGGCAGCGAGACAGGGTCACCACGCCACCGGGAGATCACCACGACCCGGTTGTCCGCCGCGCTGAACACCTCGCTGCCCAGGTGACCGTGGGTACGTTCCAGTTCCGGTACGGCCACGTCACACACCCAGTCCAGCAGTTCGGTGAAGCCGGCAGGAAAGGCCCGCGCCTCCCACATCCGTACGATCATGTGGTCGTTCTCCTCGCGCCGGTCAGGCGATCCGGTCCGCGAGGCTCACCGTGGTGATCGGCAGCGCGGAGTCGGCCGGAATGTGCAGTGTGGAGGGTGCGACGCCGGCAGCGACCAGATGCGAACCGAGCGCGGCGACCATCGCGCCGTTGTCGGTGCACAGCTTCGGGCGCGGCACCCGGACCCGGATGCCGTACCGGGCGGCCCGTTCCTCAGCCATGGTGCGCAACCGCGAGTTCGCCGCGACCCCGCCGCCCACCAGCAGGGTGTCCACCCCGTGCTCGCGGCAGGCATCGATCGCCTTACGGGTCAGCACATCGCACACCGCCTCCTGGAACGAGGCGGCCACATCTGCCACCGGTACCGGTTCGCCGGCCCGTTCGCGCGCCTCCACCCACCGGGCGACCGCGGTCTTGAGCCCGGAGAAGGAGAAGTCGAAGCGGTGCTTCACCAGGTCGCGGGGGCCGGTCAGGCCGCGCGGGAAGGCGATCGAGCCGGGATCACCGTCGCGTGCCGCCCGGTCGATCGGCGGCCCGCCGGGGAACGGCAGTCCGAGCAGCCGGGCCACCTTGTCGAACGCCTCACCGGCCGCGTCGTCGATGGTGGCGCCCAGCGGCACCACCCGGCCGGCCAGGTCCTCCACCATCAGCAACGACGAATGCCCGCCGGAGACCAGCATCGCCACCGCCGGCTCGGGCAGCGGGCCGTGCTCCAGGGTGTCCACCGCGACATGCGCGGACAGGTGGTTCACGCCGTAGAGCGGCTTGCCGGCGGCCAGCGCGTACGCCTTCGCCGCGGCCACCCCGACCAGCAGCGCACCGGCCAGCCCGGGGCCGGCGGTGACCGCCACGGCATCCACATCGGACAGTCGGACACCGGCGGTGTCCAGCGCCTCGCGCATGGTGCCGGCCATCGCCTCCAGATGCGCGCGGCTGGCCACCTCCGGTACCACACCGCCGAACCGGGCGTGCTCGGCCATGCTGGACGCGACCGCGTCGGCCAGCAGGGTGCTGCCCCGCACCACGCCGATCCCGGTCTCGTCGCAGGACGTCTCGATACCCAGCACGAGGGGCCCGTCGTCCATCACTCGTCTCCCTCCCGCAGCATCACCAGCGCGTCGGTGTTGCTCGGCTGGTAGTAGCCGCGCCGCAGCCCGACCCGGACGAACCCGTACCGCTCGTAGAGCTGACGGGCCGACGCGTTGTCCACCGCGACCTCCAGCAGTATCCGGGTGGCACGCTGCCGGTCGGCCTCGGCCAGCAGATCCACCAGCAGTGCGGTACCGACCCCGGCGTGCTGCCGGTCCCGGCGTACCGCGATGTTCTGTACCCATGCCTCGTCCGGACCGGTCAGCGCCAGCCCGGCGTACCCGACGATGTCCCCGTCGTCCAGCGCGACCCGGTAGTAGTGGCCGGACGCGAGTTCGTTCCAGAACATCGCGGCGCTCCACTGCTCCGCGCCGAACAGGTCGGCCTCGATCGGCAGCAGGTCGCTGATGTGCCACCAGCGCAGCCGTTCGATCACCACACCGGCAAGCCTACGGGCCGAGTACGCCCTTACGCGGTCCGGGCATGGTGACGTCCGGGCGCCGCAGGTACAGCGGTTCCAGCTGCTCACCGGGCGCGCCGCGGCGGATCCGGTCGGCGGCCAGCCCGATCAATGCCTCAGCGTCCGGATAGCGTGGTTCCTCCGCCACCGGTACGCCCAGCGCGTCGACGTAGCGGGCCGCGCCGTCACCCAGCGCCCGGTCCACCGGCTCCGCCGCCAGCTCCTCAGCGACCCGGCTGGGCAGCTCCACGGCCACCTCGCCGTGGCGTACCCCGTCGAGGTAGAACGCCCGGTATACCTCACGGCGGCGCGCGTCGGTGGCCACCAGCACCCGGCCCGGGCCGGCCGCCGCGCCGATCGCGTCCAGCGAGCACACCCCGTACACCGGGATGTCCAGCGCCTGCGCCATCGCGGTGGCGGTGACCATGCCGACCCGCAGCCCGGTGAACGGGCCGGGTCCGACACCGGACACCACAGCGGACAGATCGCCCGGACTGTGCCCGCACCGGCGCAGTACGGTCTCGACCGCCGGCGCCAACCGTTCGCCGTGCGCCCGGCCGTCGATGCTCACCTCGCGGGCGGTCACCTCGACCCGGTCGTCGTCCACCGTCGCCAGTACGGCGGTCACCGCCGCCGTCGCCGTGTCCACTCCCAGTACCAGCACCCCACCATCCAACACCGGCCGTGGGTAACGGCCCGGAGCGGGGGCGGGGTGGCGTCGGGTCAGGCCAGCTCGGCGAGCCGGGTCGGCCAGTCACCGCCGTGCGGGACGAGGATCAGTTCCCGTACGTCGTCGTCCCGGCGCTCGAGCCGCACCTCCAGGTGCGCGTCGGACAGCTGCTCGACGATGCCCTGCCCCCACTCGACCACGGTCACCGATTCCTCGACTGTGGCGTCCAGGTCGAGGTCGTCGACCTCCAGCGCACCGCCCAGCCGGTACGCGTCCACGTGCACCAGCGGCACCCGGCCGCCGCGCGCGGGGTCGGGTCGGTGGATCCGGGAGATCACGAAGGTGGGACTGGTGACCGTGCCGGCGACCCCGAGTCCGTCGCCGATGCCCTGCGCCACCACGGTCTTGCCGGCACCGAGCGGGCCGACCAGGATCACCAGATCACCGGCCCGCAGCAGGCCGCCCAGCCGGCGGCCGAACTCCCGCGTGTCCTCCACTGTGGACAGCTTGCGTTGGACGGTGCTGCTTTCCATCGACGTGCGCTCCTGGTGTGCGGGTTCGGGTGTCACGGGTGTGCTGCGGCAGCCGGGCAGGGCTGTCATCGGATCGTGCCGGTCACGGCGGCTCCGGCTGTTCGTCGCGGGCCGCCGTCCGGGCCGCCCGGGTGAGCAGCGCGTGCAGCCGCGGGTTGATCACCTCGTGGCTCTCCAGCAGCGCCACATGCCCGGCGTCCGGTACGACCAGCAGCTCGGCCTCGGGCAGCAGGCGGCAGATCGCCTCGGTGTGCGCCAACGGGGTGAACAGGTCGGAGTCCCCGGCCACCACGAGAACGTCGGTCTCCGCGAGCGCGGCCAGTGCCGCGTACCGGGTGTGCGCGAACAGCGTGTCCATGAAGCCGGCGATGACCCCGACCGAGGTACGGCCGTTCATCCGCTCCACGTACGACACCAGCGCCGGGCTGGGCGCCGGGCCACCGAAGCCGAACCGTCGGGTCAACAGGTGCGACAGGTCGGTGGCCGCGCCCCGGGCCCGGTCGATCATCGCCGGGGTGAGCTTCGCCGCGCCGGTGATCACCGGCATCAGCCGCCGCCGGATCCCGGTCAGCATCCCGGGCAGACCGAACGGTACGTCGGCCAGTTGGCCGGCCGAGGTGGAGATCAGCGCCACTCCCCGGACCCGGCCGCCGGTACCGAACAGGTCGGGGTGCTGCTCGGCCAGCGCCATCATGCTCATCGCGCCCATCGAGTGCCCGACCAGCACGATCGGTCCATCCGGCGCAACCTGCTCGATCACCCGGAACAGCGCGACGCCGAGCGCGTCGATGGTGTGCCGGCCGTCGGGCAGTCCGCCGGACCGGCCGTGCAGTGGCTGGTCGTAGTAGACCGCGCGGACCCGGGGGCTGGGCAGCCCGGTCAGGTACGTGCGCTGGAAGTGGAAGGTGCCCATGTCCAGGGCCAGACCGTGGACGAACACGACGGTCAGTTCCGGGTCACCCGGGCCGGGCGGCTCGACGATCTCCACGTGCAGCCGCGCGCCCTCCGGGGTGGTGAGGGCCTGTACGTCGTCGGCCGGCAGGTCGTCGAACGGCTCGTCGACGTACGGGTCGGGTGCGGCGGTCAGTCCGCGTCGCACGACCCGGCGCTGTACCGCGATGCCGCCGGCGACTCCGGCGGCGGCCACCCCGACCAGGGCACCGAGCAGCCCGGCGGTACGCGCGGTGCGGCGCCGGCCCCCCGGCGCGGTCATCTGACCGGCCCGTCCACCAGGGCGGGTGCGCCGACATGGCGGCGCCGGACCCGGGGGCCGATCCGGCTGACGATCTCGTAGCTGATCGTGGACAGTGCCGCGGCCCAGTCGTCGGCGGTCGGTTCGCCGTGCGTACCGGGTCCGAACAGCACCGCGACATCTCCGTCGACCACCGGATCATCTCCCACGTCGAGAACGAACTGGTCCATGCACACCCGGCCGGCGATGGTATGCCGTCCACCACCCAGGAGTACCGGACCGATGCCACCGGCCGCCCGGGGGATGCCGTCGGCGTACCCGAGCGGGACGACGGCCAGGGTGGTCGGCCGGTCGGTGATGTAGGTGTGCCCGTACGAGACGCCGTGCCCGGCCGGTACCCGCTTGGCGATGAGCACCCTGGCCCGCAGTGTCATGGCCGGCGCCAGGTCCCGTGCGGCCGGCAGACCGGGGATCGGCGACAGCCCGTAGCAGGAGATGCCGGCGCGGACCAGGTCGAAGTGGGTGTCGGGACGACCGAGCAGACCGGCCGAGTTGGCCAGGTGGCGCAGTCCGGGGCGTAGGCCGGCCCGCTCGACGTGGGCCAGCGCGTCGCGGAAGGCGGTGAGCTGCCGGTCGATGCTGGGGTGTGTGGGCTGGTCGGCGCAGGCGAGGTGGCTCCAGGTGCCGACGATGTCGATGGCGCCGTCGGCCTGCGCCTTGGCTGCCGCGGTGACCAGTTCGGGCCATCGGGCGGCCGACGCGCCACCGCGGCCGAGCCCGGTGTCGATCTTCAGGTGTACCCGGGCCGGTCGGCCGAGTTGACGACCGGCGTCGGCCAGGTCGGCGATCTGGCCGACGGTGGCGGCGGAGATGTCCACGTCGCGGCGTACCGCGTCCAGTACGGGTGTGCCGGGCACCAACAGCCAGGCCAGCAGGGGCGCGGTGATGCCGGCGTCACGCAGTTCGGCGGCCTCCTCCAGGGTGGCCACGCCCAGCCAGGTGGCTCCACCGGCGAGGGCGGCGCGGGCGGAGGGTACGGCGCCGTGCCCGTATCCGTCCGCCTTGACCACGGCCATCACCTCGGCCGGGGTCTTCTCCCGCAGCCGCGCCACGTTGCCCGCGACGGCGTCCAGATCGACGAGCGCTTCGGCCTGCCACATGGGCCCATTCTTCCAGGTTGCGGAGGGCTGCCGCCGATGCCCGCGACAGCCGCCCGCTTCCTCCCCGGATGACACGCAGTGGTCCGTGGGGTGCTGGTGGCCGCCGGCACCCCCCAGTAACGGGCGGCCACCGCACTCACCGTACGAACTTTGCGTGCGCGCTCCAACACATTCAGTTAGAGCAAATTCCATGATGCCGGAGGATCAGAGCAGCGTCCACACCCGTCACCCGGACGAATTCCGCGAACATCCTGGTGAAACACCGTGCGTTACAGCACCGGCGACGGTCACCGCCACCCTCTGCCGCAGGGTCGCAATCGTCCGACTACCCTCCGTACTCCATCTCTTCGAAATGTGAAATGCGACACGGGCCGCAGATGCTACTCAACCGGTCAGATCGTGCACCACGCTGCGCAGCGCGGCCAGCACGTACCGGGCGGTCACCGGGCCCCGGGTCGCCGCCTCCCGGCCGGCCAGGCCATGCGCGAAGGCCGCCGCCGTGGCCGCCCGCTCCGCCGGCACACCACCGGCCAGCAACGAGCCCAGCAGGCCGGCCAACACGTCCCCGCTGCCTGCCGTGGCCAGCGCCGGGCTGCCGGTCGGATTGACGAAACAGCTACCGTCCGGGCCTGCCACGATCGTGCGGTCACCCTTCAACAGCACCACCAGCCCCCACCGCTCGGCCAACCGTCGGGCTGCGGACACCCGGTCCTCGCCGGGCACGGAGCCGGCCAGCCGTTCGAACTCCCGGTCGTGCGGGGTGACCACGGTCGGCGCCGTACGACCCGCCAACCAGCCGGCCGGATCCTCCGCCAGCAGGGTCAGCCCGTCCGCGTCCACACACACCGGCACATCGTCGGCGAGCGCGGACCGCAGCTCGCCCTTGGCCCGCGCGTCGGTACCCAGGCCGGGCCCCACCACCCAGGCCTGCACCCGGCCGGCGTCACCCACCCGGTCCGCGAGCACCACCTCGGGCCACTCCCGGCCGACCTGTCCGGCAGCGTGCCCGGCGTACCGGACGAACCCCGCCGGGCCGGTCAGCGCGCCACCCACCGACAGCACCGCCGCACCCAGGTAACGGGCCGAGCCGGACGCCACACCGACCACGCCCCGGCTGTACTTGTCGTCCAACGCACCGGCCCGCGGCCACCAACCGGCCACGTCCGGGGCGTCCGGTACCTGGAGCCACGGCCGGTGGGGCAACGTGTCCCGCAGCCCGATGTCGACCAGCTCGACCAGCCCGGCCCGCGCAGCGGCCGGCCCCACCACCAGGCCCGGCTTCAAGGTGCCGAAGGTGACCGTCACGTCCGCCTGTACCGAGGGTTCCGGCGCCGCGCCGGTGTCCACCTCGACCCCGGACGGTACGTCCACCGCCAGCACCGGCGCGCCGGTGCCGGCCGCCGCCCGTACCGCGGTCAGCGCATCCGGGCGCAGGCCCGGCCGACCGCCGATACCCACGATGCCGTCCAGCACCAGATCCAGCCGGTCCGGCACCTGGTCCACCACCCGGCCACCGGCCGACCGGTACGCCGCGAAGCCCTCCGGATGGGTGTGTTCCGGGGAGAGCAGCAGGGCACCCACCCGTACGCCCCGGGCGGCCAGCAGGGCACCGGCGTACAGCGTGTCGCCGCCGTTGTTGCCGCCGCCGACCAGCAGCAGCACCCGGGCGCCGTAGACCCGGCCCCGGTCGGCCAGCATCCGGGCCGCCCGGGTGGCCAGGCCGGTCGCGGCCCGCTGCATCAGCACGCCGTCCGGCAGCTGCGCCATCAGTGCCTTCTCCGCGGCGCGTACCGCCGCCACCTGATACGCGGATCTCAACGCTGGTGACCCTCCCTCGAATCCTCGACCCATCACCATGGCAGGGCTCATCACCATGGCAGAGCCCACCACCATCGTGCGGCACCGACCCGGGCTGCGCGCGGTTCCCCGGTAACCGGCGCCGGTCCCACCCGCTGCGACCCGATGCGCACCCACCGGCGTTCGTCGATCCGGACAGCCTCGACGCGGGGACCCGACCCGGGCAGACTGGCCGGTATGACGGAGCGAGCCGACAGCACCGACCCGTACGAATGGCTGGAGGACGTGACCGGCGACCGGGCCCTGTCCTGGGTACGGGACCGCAACGCCGAGACGGTGGCCGCGCTGGCCGGCAGCGAACGCTTCCAGCACCTGGTCACCGAGATCCGGGAAGTGCTGGACTCCGACGCGCGCATCCCGTACATGACCCGGCGCGCCGGGCACCGGTACAACTTCTGGCGCGACGGTGACCACCCGCGCGGGCTGTGGCGGCGCACCACACTCGCCGAGTACCGCAAGGACCGGCCGGACTGGGACGTACTGCTGGACCTGGACGCACTCGCCCGCGACGAGGGCGAGAACTGGGTGTGGAACCGGGCCCAGGTGCTGCGGCCGGACTACCGCCGGGCACTGATCGCGCTGTCCCGGGGCGGCGCGGACGCCACCGTGGTACGCGAATTCGACCTGACCACCCGCGAGTTCGTACCCGACGGCTTCGCGCTGCCCGAGGCGAAGAGCTTCGTCGGTTGGGTCGACGAGGACCAGATCTACGTGGCCACCGACCTCGGCCCCGGCACGGTCACCACCTCCGGTTACCCGCGCACGGTACGCCTCTGGCAGCGCGGCACCCCGCTGGCCGATGCCCCGGTGGTCTTCGAGGGCGCACCGGACGACATCAGCGTGCACGCCTTCCACGACCCCACCGAGGGTTTCGAGCGCGACTTCGTCCGCCGGGTCATCGACTTCTACCGCACCGAGCTGTACCTGCGCGGACCGGACGGACTGCGGCGCATCGAGATACCCGACGACGCGATGGCCGGTGCCCGACGGGAATGGCTGCTGATCGAGCTGCGCAGCGACTGGACGATCGGCGAGCGTACGCTACCCGCCGGCGCACTGCTGGCCGCCCGGCTGGAGGAGTTCCTCGACGGTGGCCGGGACCTGACGGTGCTGTTCACCCCGGACCCGCACACCTCACTGGCCGACTACAGCTGGACCCGCAACCACCTGATCCTGGGCCTGATGCACGATGTGAGCAGCCGGCTGGAGGTGCTGACCCCGCAACCGTCCGGCCCCTGGCGGCGTGAGCCGCTGACCGGGATACCACCGCTGTGCACCGCATCGGCGGCCGGCACCGATGCCGATGTCGACGACGAGTACCTGCTCGACGTGGACGGCTTCCTGACTCCGTCCACACTGGACATCGGGGTGCTGGGTGCCGGTCCGGCGGAACCGCTCAAGCAGGCGCCCAGCTTCTTCGACACCACGGATCTGGTGGTACGGCAGCATTTCGCCAGTTCCGACGATGGCACCCGGGTACCTTACTTCGTGGTGGCGCCGGACCGGGAGGCGCCGAAGGGCGGCTGGCCGACCCTGCTCTACGGCTACGGCGGTTTCGAGGTCTCGCTGCAACCCGGTTACCGGGGCACCGTCGGTCGGGCCTGGCTGGCCCGGGGGGGCTGCTACGTGCTGGCCAACATCCGGGGTGGCGGTGAGTACGGTCCGGCCTGGCATTCCGCCGCGCTGAAGGAACACCGGCACGTCGTGTACGAGGACTTCGCCGCCGTGGCACGCGACCTGGTCGGCCGCGGCCTGACCACCGCGGCACGGCTCGGTATCCAGGGCGGCAGCAACGGCGGCCTACTGATGGGCGTCATGCTGACCCGGCACCCGGCCCTGTTCGGCGCGATCGACGGCCAGGTACCGCTGCTGGACATGCGCCGCTACAGCAAGCTGCTTGCCGGGGCGTCCTGGATGGCCGAGTACGGCGACCCGGACGACCCGACGGACTGGGAGCACCTCCAGGAGTTCTCGCCGTACCACCAGATCCGGCGCGACGTACGCTACCCGCCGGTGCTGCTGACCACCTCCACCCGCGACGACCGGGTGCATCCCGGCCATGCCCGCAAGATGACGGCCCGGATGCGCGAGTACGGCCTCGACGTCACCTACTACGAGAACATCGAGGGCGGGCACGGCGGGGCCGCCGACAACGAGCAGGCCGCGTTCATGGCGGCGCTGGGCTACGAGTTCCTCTGGCGGCAGCTCAGCCGGGCACCGGAGGCCGGCTGAGCTGCGCGACACTCACTCGACGGTGACCGACTTGGCCAGGTTGCGGGGCTGGTCCACGTCGTGGCCCCGGCTGGTGGCGATCTGGCAGGCCAGCACCTGCAACGGAACCGTGGTGACCAGCGGCGCCAGCAGGGTCGGGGTACGCGGCACGTACACCAGGTGGTCGGCGTGCGCGCGGACCGCCTCGTCGCCCTCCTCGGCGATCGCGATCACCAGCGCGCCACGGGCCCGTACCTCCTGGATGTTGGAGACCACCTTGTCGCGCAACATGCTCCGGCCACGCGGCGAGGGCACCACGCACACCACCGGTGTGCCCCGGTCGATCAGCGCGATCGGGCCGTGCTTCAACTCGCCGGCGGCGAAACCCTCGGCGTGCATGTAGGCCAGTTCCTTGAGCTTCAGCGCACCTTCCAACGCCACCGGGTAGCCCACGTGCCGGCCGATGAACAGGACCGAGCGGGCGGCGCCCAGCGAGCGACCCAGCTCCCGAATCGGTTCCATTGTGGACAGTACGGATTCCACCTTGGACGGAATCGCCTGCAGCTGCTCGACGACGGCGCTCACCTCGTCGGCGTACTTGATTCCCCGTACCTGCGCCAGATGCAGCCCGACCAGGTAGCAGGCCACCAGCTGGGTCAGGAACGCCTTGGTGGAGGCCACCGCGACCTCCGGACCGGCGTGCGTGTAGAGCACCGCGTCGGACTCGCGGGGGATGGTCGAGCCGTTGGTGTTGGAGATCGCCAGGACCCGGGCCTTCTGTACCTTCGCGTGCCGCAACGCCATGATCGTGTCCATCGTCTCGCCGGACTGCGAGATCGCCACCACCAGGGTGGAGCGGTCCAGCACCGGGTCCCGGTACCGGAACTCCGAAGCCAGCTCCACCTCGCACGGGATCCGCGTCCAGTGCTCGATCGCGTACTTGGCGACCATGCCGGCGTGGTAGGCGGTGCCGCAGGCCACGATGAAGATCTTGTCCACGTCGCGCAGGTCCTGGTCGGAGAGGCGTACCTCGTCCAGGGTGATCTCGCCTGCCTCGGTGAGCCGGCCGCGCAGCGTGTCCGCGACCGCCTTCGGCTGCTCGGCGATCTCCTTGAGCATGAAGTAGTCGTAGCCGCCCTTCTCGGCGGCACTGGCGTCCCAGTCGACGTGGTACTCCCGCGTCGGCGCGGGTGCACCGGCGAAGTCGGTGATCTCGATACCCTTCGGGGTGATCGCGACGACCTGGTCCTGGCCGAGTTCGACCGCCTCCCGGGTGTGCGCGATGAACGCGGCGACATCGGAGGCCAGGAAATGCTCCCCGTCACCGCGGCCCACCACCAGCGGCGAGTTACGGCGGGCACCGACCACCAGGTCCGGTTCGTCCCGGTGCACCGCCAGCAGGGTGAACGCACCTTCCAGCCGGGCGCAGACCCGCCGCATCGCGGTGGCCAGACCGTCCGAGCCGGCCACACCTTCCCCGCCGGCCAGTTCCGCGGCCAGCAGGTGGCAGACGACCTCGCTGTCGGTGTCGCTGGTGAACTCGGTCCCGGTCGACTCCAGGTCGGTACGCAACCGGGCGAAGTTCTCGATGATGCCGTTGTGGATCACCGCGACCCGACCGTCCGCGGAGACGTGCGGATGAGCGTTGCGGTCGGTCGGCGCACCGTGCGTGGCCCACCGGGTGTGCCCGATACCGGTACCTGACGCCGCGAAACCGTCACCGACCGGCCGCTCGGCGAGCGCGGCGGTCAGATTCGCGAGCTTCCCGGCCCGCTTCGTCACCTGGATGTCCCCGTCGGCCAGTACGGCCACCCCGGCGGAGTCGTAGCCCCGGTACTCCAATCGTCGTAGCCCGTCCATCACCACGGTCGCTGCCGGGCGGTGCCCCACGTAACCCACGATCCCGCACATAGCTTGGAGCGTATCGGAGAACCGCGCAGCAACTGTGCGCGGTTCCCCTTGTTTCAAGCTGGCCTGTTGTTCATTTCATGAGCCGTACGTGCCGCCGACACCACATATTGGCCGCCCCGACGGCTGCGTACCAGGTCAGACCGGACTCGCGGCGCGGACCGTACCGGCGATCCGCTCGGCGACGGTGGCCGCCTGTTCCTGCGACGCGGCCTCCACCATCACCCGGATCAACGGCTCCGTGCCGGACGCCCGGAGCAGCACCCGCCCGGTGTCACCCAGCTCACGCTCGGCCGCGGCCACCGCGTCGCGTACCGGCTCCGCAATGCCGGCCGAGCGCCGGTCCGCCACCCGTACGTTCGTCAACACCTGCGGCAGCGGCCGTACCGCCGAGGCCAGCTCGGCCAGCGAACGCCCGGTCTCGGCCATCCGCGCCAGCAGGTGCAACGCGGTCAACGTGCCGTCGCCGGTGGTGGCGTATCCCGGCATGACCACATGGCCGCTCTGTTCCCCGCCGAGCGCCAGGCCACGCGACCGCAGCTCCTCCAGCACGTACCGGTCGCCGACCGCGGTCGTGGTCACCTCGATGCCGGCCTCACGCATCGCCAGGTGCAGTCCGAGATTGCTCATCACCGTCACCACGAGTACGTCGTCGGTGAGGGTGCCGGCCTCCTTCATGCCCAGTGCCAGGATGCCCATGATCTGGTCGCCGTCGACGGTGTCCCCGTCGGCGGTCACCGCGAGACACCGGTCGGCATCACCGTCGTGGGCGATACCGAGGTCGGCACCGGCCCGCCGGACCGCCTCGGCCAGCGCGCCGAGATGGGTGGAGCCGCAGTCCCGGTTGATGTTCTCGCCGTCCGGCGCCGCGTGGATCGCGGTCACCTGCGCGCCGGCCCGCCGGTACGCCTCCGGAGAGACCGTCGAGGCCGCGCCGTTCGCGCAGTCCACCACCAGCTTCAGCCCGGACAGGTGGTGCGGCACGGTGGCCAGCAGGTGGCCCAGGTAACGCTCGGCACCCTCGGTGTAGTCGCGGACCCGGCCGACACCCGCACCGGTCGGCCGACGCCAACCGTCCGGGTCGTCGATCAGCGCCTCGATACGCTCCTCCACCTCGTCGGGGAGCTTCTGTCCCCCGGCGGCGAAGAGCTTGATGCCGTTGTCCGGCATCGGGTTGTGGCTGGCCGACAGGACGACACCGAAATCGGCACCGGTCTCGGCGACCAGGTGGGCGACCGCCGGAGTGGGCAGTACGCCGACCCGCAGGGCATCGGCACCGGCGCTCAGCAGCCCGGCGACCACCGCGGACTCCAGCATGTCACCGCTGACCCGGGGGTCCCGGCCGACCACGACGACCGGGCGGCGTTGCGGCTCCTGCGGCGCCAGCACGTGCGCCGCGGACACCGCGACAGACACCGCCAGTTCCGGGGTCAGTTCGGTATTCGCAAGCCCTCGGACCCCGTCGGTCCCGAACAGCCGGCCCATCCACACCGCCTCAATCGCTCGTCGTCACGGCCCGGACATCGGGCCAGGGAACGGTTCCGGCGCCGGACCGACGCCGCCGCGGCGGCCGCCCGTCACCGACCGGCCACCTCAACCGTACGGCCATACGGTACTGCGATTCCGCACCACCACAGGTGAACGGCGGATCAACTCAGCGGCACCTCGGGTGGACAGCACTTCGGCCGGGCACAACGCATGTGCCCGGCCGAATGCGGTTCCGGCACAGGTGCCGGTCTGAAGCTGCTGATCAGCGCTTGGAGTACTGAGGCGCCTTGCGGGCCTTCTTCAGGCCGTACTTCTTGCTCTCCACGGCGCGGTCGTCGCGGGTCAGGAAGCCGGCCTTCTTCAGGGCCGGACGGTGGTCGGGGTCGACCTCGCACAGCGCCCGGGCGATGGCGAGCCGCAGCGCACCGGCCTGGCCGGTGATGCCGCCGCCCTTGAGGTTGGCGTGCACGTCGTAGGCCTCGACCCGGTCAGAGGTGACCAGCGGCTCCTTGACCAGCTGCTGGCTGACCTTGCTGGGGAAGTATTCCTCCAGGCTGCGGCCGTTCAGCTTGAACTGGCCGCTGCCGGGCACGAGACGGATCCGGACGATGGCCTCCTTGCGGCGGCCTACGGTCTGGACCGGACGGTCTGCGGCGCGCGGAGTGGGGATCGGCTCGGCGGCCGGCGCCGCCGGGCCCGGTGTGGCGGTGTCATCGATGGCGCTGGTCACGCTTCTCCCTGCCTTACTGAGCGATCTGGATGATCTCGAATGGCTGAGGCATCTGCGCGGCGTGCGGGTGCTCCGGGCCGGCGTAGATCTTCAGCTTCTTCAGGACCTGGGCACTGAGCTTGTTGTGCGGCAGCATGCCCTTGACGGCCAGCTCGACGGCCCGGTCGGGACGCTTGGCCAGCAGCTCGGTGTAGCCGATCTGCTTGAGGCCGCCCGGGTAACCGGAGTGCCGGTAGGCGATCTTCTGATCGCGCTTGTTACCGGTCAGCGCGACCTTGGCCGCGTTCACCACGATCACGAAGTCGCCGGTGTCGATGTGCGGCGCGAAGATCGGCTTGTGCTTGCCGCGGAGCAACTGCGCGACCTGGCTCGCGAGGCGGCCGAGCACGACGTCCGTGGCGTCGATGACGTGCCACTGGCGCGCAATGTCGCCCGGCTTGGGGCTGTACGTACGCACAGGTTTACCTTGTCTCGTCGTCGGTGTCTCGGGGTGCGGCCGCCTGTGGAGAAGACGTCCGGCTCTTCGTGCGAGCCCGGGCGTGCCTGGACGGTTCACGCAACAGCCCACAACGATACCCGGCATCGTCCCGCACGGTCAAAGTGACCCCACGCTCGCTGGCCAGGGTACCCGAGAGCCCGGATGCCCGTGCGAGGGCCACCGCGGACATCTCCGCAAGATCGATTTAATGCGATTTGCGGAGGTGAGGGGCACACTGCCGGCATGAGTATCATGGCGCCGGCCGGGCGGCAGCGACTCACCCGGGATCAACGCAGTTCCTTCACCGCCGCGCTGCTCGGCTGGACGATGGACGCCTTCGACTACTTCGTGGTCGTCCTCGTGTACGCCGAGATAGCCAAGAGCTTCCACGTCTCGCTGGAGAAGATGGCCGTGGTGACAACGGTCACCCTGGTCATGCGCCCGGTCGGCGCCGCACTGTTCGGCCTGTGGGCCGACCGGGTCGGTCGCCGGATACCGCTGATCACCTGCGTCTGTTTCTACGCCGTGGTCGGTTTCGTCTGCGCCTTCGCGCCCAACTTCACCGTCCTGCTGGTGCTGCGCCTGCTGTACGGGATCGGGATGGGCGGCGAATGGGGCCTGGGCGCCGCACTGGCCATGGAGAAGATCCCGGCCAGCCGCCGCGGCTTCTTCTCCGGCGTGCTGCAGGAGGGCTACTCGTTCGGCTACCTGCTCGCCTCCCTGGCCTTCCTGCTCGTCCACTCGACCCTCGGACTGTCCTGGCGGTGGATGTTCGCCCTGTCGATCATCCCGGCGCTGATCGCGCTGATCATCCGGCTCGGGGTACGCGAGTCGGAGGTATGGGAGAAGGCGAAGGAGCGGCGGCGGATGACCCGTACCTCCATCAGCCAGATCCTGTTCAACGCGAAGACGCTGCGCCGGTTCGCCTACCTGGTGCTGCTGATGACGGCGTTCAACTGGATGAGCCACGGCACCCAGGACGTGTACCCGACGTTCCTGAAGGCCAGCGACGACGGCGGCGCCGGGCTCAACCCGACCACCGCCGTCTGGATCGTGGTGATCTACAACGTCGGCGCGATCCTGGGCGGCACCCTGGTCGGTACGTTGTCTCAACGGTTCGGCCGGCGGGCGTCGATCATCGTCTGCGCGGTGCTCGGCCTGCCCATCGTCCCGCTGTTCGCGTACTCGCACGCCGCCGGGCTGCTGTGCCTCGGTTCGTTCCTGATGCAGGTGATGGTGCAGGGCGCCTGGGGTGTCATCCCGGCTCATCTCACCGAACTGTCCCCGGACGAGATCCGTGGCTTCTACCCGGGCGTGACGTACCAGCTGGGCAATCTGCTGGCCGCGCTGAACCTGCCGATCCAGGAACACCTGGCGGCCAGCCACGGCTATCCGTTCGCTCTCGCGGTCACCATCATCCCGGTGTTCTGTGCGGTGATCATCATGACCGCGATCGGCAAGGAGGCCCGCGGCATCGCCTTCGGAACCGGCAGTGCCTCCGCGACCCCGACACCGGCCGCCACGAGCGGTACCGGCTGAATGTCGGTTCAGAGGTAGAAGCCGCCGGTCGGCCGGGCCGTCACGGGTACGCCGACCGGCGGGGCACCGTCGCGCAGCGCGAACAGCGTGGCCAGGGTCGCTCCCTCGGTACCGGGCAGGTCCGGTGCCGAGGGGCCGAGCCAGCGGACCGCCTCGTCGCGCGGCAGTGGCCCGATCTCCACCTGGGCCAGGCAACGGCCGGGTCGGGTGACGGCCGGGTGCAGCCTGCTGAGGTCCTCGTTGGTGGTGATCGCGACCATGATCCGGCGGGACTGCCCGAGCATCCCGTCGGTGAGGTTGAGCAGCCGGGACAGCGCCTGACCGCTGGTCCGCTTGGCGTCCCCGCGGATCAGTTCGTCGCAGTCCTCCAGCAGCAGCAACCGCCACCGTGGGTCCTCGTCGTCGGCCGAGCCGAGGACGACGTCCATCAGGTACCCCGGGTCGGCGAACAACCGTTCCGGGTCCAGTACGCAGTCCACCTGGCACCAGTCCTGCCACTGCCGGGCGAGCGAACGCAACGCGGTGGTCTTGCCGGTGCCGGGTTCCCCGTGCAACAGCAGCAACCGGCCGGTACGCGGCCCGGGCCGGTAGGCCATCACCTGGTCCAGGGCGGCCACCACGCCGTTGGCGTAGTTGCCGCGGATCTCCGGCCACGCCGGCGCGGACACCGGGCGCTCGGTCCGGTAACCGCCACGGCGTACCGAGTGGTACCAGAACCCCAGCTCCACCCTTCCCTCGAGTTCGAGGTCCGGCACGGCGACCTCGCGGGTGGCGTCGGCCAGTACGGCGAGGGCGAGCTCGTCGGTGACCGCGGTGACGGTGACCTCGCCACCACCGCGCCGCCACCGGACCGCCCGCAGGGTCCAGCCGTCACCGCTGGCCAGCAGGGATTCCTGCCGGTCGCCCGCGGCCTGCCGGATCGGTCGGGCGTCGGCCGGCAGCAGCGTCGCGTCGGCCCGGATGTGGTCCAGCCGCGCGGACCGCGCCCAGGGCTGGGCACCCTCCACGAACGACGCCAGGGCCAGCGCGTCCACCACGTCGTACGTGGTGTCCGCGTCGTCGATGTGCATCGCGATCGGCAGTGATCTGGCGGGATCGGGCGTGGGCCCGGGGTGCTGACGGGGGGTGGTCACCCTGTGAATCATCCCGCCGTCAGCACCGGTACGCACCGTGATATTCGTCTGCCTTTTGTGATCGTCGTCGCAGGTCAGAGCGGTGGAGACGGTGATGAACCCGCACGCAGTACCCGAAGCAGCGGTGCCGCCTTCATCCAGCACTCGGCCCATTCGGCGGCCGGATCGGAATCCGCGGTGATACCGCCGCCGACGCCGAGTTCGAAGCGGTCCGTACCGATCTCCAGGGTGCGGATGGCCACGTTCCATTCGGCCTGCTCCGCACCGGAGATATAGCCGACCGCGCCGGTGTACATGCCGCGCGAACCGGCCTCCAGCCGGTCGATCGTGTCCAGTGCGGCCAACTTCGGACACCCGGTCACCGAACCGGGTGGGAAGGTGGCCCGCAGCAACCCAGCTGTGTCCACAGAGGACGGTACGGTGGCGGTCACCCGGGACACCAGATGCCAGACACCGGGATGCGGTTCGATCTCCAGCAGTCCCGGTACCCGTACCGAACCCGGTACGGCCAACCGGCCGAGATCGTTACGTACCAGGTCGACGATCATCACGTTCTCCGATCTGTCCTTCATGGACTCACGGAGCGCCTGCCGGGCCGCCCGGGCGGTGCCGTACCGGGCCGTGGTGCCCTTGATCGGCGCACTCGTCACCTCGGTGCCGTTACGGTCCAGGTACAGCTCCGGCGACATCGACAGCACCGTCGCGCCGCCGAGCCGGACGAACGCCCCACGTACCGGCCGCAGCCGTTCACTCATCCAGGCGAAGGCCGCACCGGCATCGCCGCGGAACCCGCCGGTGATCCGCAGACAGATGTTGGCCTGGAAGATCTCCCCCGCGGCGATCTGCTCCTGGCAGGTCCGTACCGCGGTCAGATGGTCGGACCTCGATCTGAACGCCGTCGCCCCCACCGTGTAACCGCCCTGCGGGCCGGCCGACCGCCGCGCCGAGACGACCAGCCTGCGGTACCGGTCGACCTCCGGTGCCGTCAGCGGATCGAGGCCGGCCAGTTCCCACACCCCGTCGACACGCTGCCGCAGTACCCGGTCGAAGTAGGCGAGATCCCCCGCGGCACAACCTATCGGACCCCGGTAACGACGTTCCCCCAGGTCGTAGCGGAGAGTACCGAACCAGCCGCCGCACACACCGTCCCGCGGATCGGTCGCCGGCACCTCACGCAGCAGGCGGAACGGGTCCGCACCGGCCGGCGCCCAACGGACCGGGCGCAGCGCGATCACGGTCCGGCCGGCCCGCCAGCCACCACGCAGCGCCACCACATGGGGATGGCTGGCGAGTATCCGGCGCAGCACCGCGGTGGCCGGCGCCGCACCCAGCGGTACGACCCGGGCCCGCTCCGGTGGCACCGGCGACGCGCCCAGCTGCGGGGAACCGACGATTCCGCCGGTCCTAGAGATAGAAGCCACCCGTCGGCTCCGGTGTACGCAGTTCCACCGGCGGCTGGCCGCTGCGCCGGGCGAACAGTTCGGCCAGCGTCGCGGCGCCGGGTGAAGCCTCCCCTTCACCGAGCCACGCCGCTGCTTCCTGCCCGCTCAGCGGGCCGACCTCGATCTGGGCCAGGCAGCGGCCGGGCCGTACCACGGCCGGATGCAACCGCTGCAGGTCCTCGTTCGTGGTGATGCCGACCAGCACGTTGCGACCCTGGCCGAGCAGACCGTCGGTCAGGTTCAGCAGCCGCGACAGTGCCTGCCCGGTGGCGTACTTCGCCTCGCTCCGGACAAGTTCGTCGCAGTCCTCCAGCAGCAGCAGCCGGAACTTCCCGCTGTCGTCTTCCTCGTCGTCCTCGCCGATCACCAGGTCCATCAGGTAGCTCGGCTCGGCGAACAACCGTTCCGGATCCAGTACGCAGTCCACCTGGCACCACGACTGCCAGGCCCGCGCCAGGGAACGCAGTGCGGTGGTCTTGCCGGTGCCGGGCGGCCCGTGCAGCAGCAGCAGACGGCCGTTGACCGTCTCCGGGGTGATCGCCATCAGGCTGTCCAGCGCGTCCCCCACCGCGCCCGCGTAGTTGTGCCGGATCTCCGGCCATTCCCGGGCGGCGATCGCCCGGCTGGTGCGGTATGCGCCGCGCCGGGTGGAGTGGTACCAGAACCCCATCTCCACGGAATCGGGCTGTGGCGCCGGTTCCGGGGTGACCCCGTCGAGCGCCCGGTCGAGCACCGTACGGGCCAGGTCCTCCGATTCGGCGGTCACGGTCACCTCGCCGCCACCGCCGCGCCACTGTACGGCCCGCAGCGTCCAGCCGTCCCCGGCCACCAGCCGGGACTGCCGGGAATCCTCGTGTACGGACCGGACCAGCCGCCCGCCGTCGGGCAGCAGCGTCGCGTCGGGCCGGATCCGGTCGAGCCGCCTGGTCCGCGCGTGCGGTTGCTCCCCGCTGGCGAACCGCATCAGGGTGAGCGCGTCGACCACGTCGTACGGTTCGTCCGCATCGTCGGTGGTGACCCTGATCGGGAGCACCCCGGACACGTCGGTACCGGTTTCCGGTCGGCCGGTCGGCTCCACCGGCCCGTCGGACCCTACGTCGCCCGCCGACAGTTGCTGGGGAATGGACATGCCCCCATGGTCCCGCATGGTGCCCGGTAGACCCCAACCCGATTTACCGGCAGAGTGGCCGTGCACGCGGCAGCGGCCGTACGGGGCGCCGAAATCCGACACCCGTACGGCCGCTGCGGCAACGGAACCACCGGCTACGCGACCGGCGGCTCAGGACGAGAACAGCATGTGCGCCCAGCCGCGCTCGTGGTGACCGTGATGACCGTGATGCCCGTGGTGCGGGGCACCCCAGGCCGGCCCACCGTGCATCGGCGAGCCCTGGAACTGGGCCTCCATCTGGCTCAGGTGCTCCAGCTCGCCGTAGTCGAGGAAGATCCCGCGGCAGGTCTCACATTGCTCGATCTGCACTCCGTTGCGGTTGTAGTCCCGCATGAAGCCATGACATTTTGGGCACTGCATCTGGTTCAGTCCTCCCCATCGGGCGTTCGGCCGTCCGCACGGCGCGAACCTCCACGGTAGATGGTCGGTGAAAGGCGACGGGGCGCGGCAATCCGGGTACATGCGTCCAGCAGCGCCAGATCCGCGTCGGCCAGCGCCCGGCCCGCCCGGTCGGCGGACACCACCACCAGCGCCGCACACTGCACCACCAGGGCCTGCGCCGGTACGTCGAGCCGCCCCCACACATCGCCGGTGGCCGGCACCGCGGCACCACCCGCCGACCGGTACGCGCCCAGGAACCGCTGCCACGTCACCGGGTCGAGCAGGCCGGCCGCGAACAGCGCCGCCGGACGGGCCAGATCCCACGCCGGGTCACCGGTCCCGAGCTCGTCCAGGTCGATCAGGTACCAGTCGTCGGTACGTACCAGTTGCCCCAGGTGCCAGTCGCCGTGCACCAGCGTCCGCGCGGTCGCGGGAACTGCGCCGTCGGACAGCGCGGGCAGGGCCCGGTACGCACGGCGTACCGTGTCCGCCGCCGCACCCCGTACCGCGGCCAGCCGGGTCATCGCCCGCACCACCCGGGCCGGCCCACCGGCCGCCGGCACCGCATGTACCGCCGGGCGGTCTACCGGCACGGCGTGCAGCGCGGCGAGCAGTCGGGCACCGGACTCCCACGGCGCCCGGTCCGGGTCGGCCGGATCGACCGGGTCACCGGCCGGCCAGACCGTGGCCAGCCGGTCGCGTACCGGCAGCGGGCCGCACCGGGGCGCCAGGACGACCGACCGCAGTGCCGGCCCGGCGGCGACCCGCAGCCGGGCCGTCAACGCCGGCCCGTCGGTGCCGACCGGATGCGCCTTGACCACCACGTCACCCAGGCGCAGGACCAGCCCGTCGGTACGGTCCGACAGCACGCGCGGTGGCCCGGTGTCCGTCGTGTGGCGGCGCGCCAGCACCGCGAGATCGTCGAGGAGTGGCGGCATCGGTCCAGTGAATCAGCCGGCCACCACGCCTCCGCAGGGCTAGCGGGAGGCGCGCACGTCCCAGACCGGTTCGGTGGTCTCGGTGACCGTACCGTCGTTGCCGAACAGCAGGAAACGGTCGAAGCCCCGGCTGAACCAGCGGTCGTGGGTGACCGCGAGGACCGTACCGGAGAACGACCGCAGGCCGTCCTCCAACGCCTCCGCGCTGGCCAGGTCCAGGTTGTCGGTCGGCTCGTCGAGCAGCAGCAGGGTGGCCCCGGACAGCTCCAGCATCAGGACCAGGAACCTGGCCTGCTGACCGCCGGACAACGTACGGAAGTCCTGCTCGGCCTGCCGGGTCAGCTCGTACCGGTCCAGCGCCTTCATCGCCGCCGACTGGTCCAGGCCCTTGCGGTGCTCGTCGCCGCGCCAGAGGATCTCGCGCAGCGACCGACCGTACAGTTCGGGCCGGTCATGGGTCTGGGAGAAGTGGCCGGGCCGGACCCGGGCACCCAGCCGGGCGACACCGTCATGGCCGACCGGGGTGAGCGCCCGCCCGTCCACCGGCGTCGCATCCGGCCCCGGATCGGTACCACCCAACGCCAGCAGCCGCAGGAAGTGCGACTTGCCCGTGCCGTTGGCACCCAGCACCGCGACCCGGTCGCCGTACCAGACCTCCAGGTCGAACGCGTCGGTCAGGTTGTGCAGCGCCAGGCCCTCGCACATCACCGACCGCTTGCCGGTACGCCCACCCTCGAGCCGCATCCTGATGTCCTGGTCGCGCGGCGGCAACGGTGGCGGGCCGGCCTCCTCGAACTTCGCCAGCCGGGTCTTCGCCGCCTGCAACCGGCTCGCCATGTCCGAGTTGTACTTCGCCTTCTCCCGGTACATGATCACCAGCTGCTTGATCTTGGCGTGCTCCTCGTCCCAACGGCGGCGCAGCTCCTCCAGCCGCTCGTACCGGTCCGCCCGGGCCTGGTGCCAGCTGGCGAAACCGCCGCCGTGCGTCCAGCAGCTCCCGCTCTCCAACGCCACGATCCGGTCCGCCGTGTTGGCCAGCAGTTCCCGGTCGTGGCTGACGTACAGCACGCTCTTGGACGAGGCGTTGAGCTGCGCCTCCAACTTCCGCTTGGCCGGTACGTCGAGGAAGTTGTCCGGCTCGTCGAGCAGCAGTACCTCCTCCGGGCCGGCCAGCAGCAGCTCCAGCGCGAAACGTTTCTGCTCACCGCCGGACAGGGTGTGCAGGATCCGGTCCTTGGCGTCCACCCATTCGGCGTCCAGTACCTCGATCGACGCGGTGTCGAACGCCACCTCGGCCTCGTACCCACCGGCATCACCCCAGGCACCCAGCGCCTCGGCGTACCGGACCTGCGCCTGGCGGGCCGCGCTGGAGAACCGGCCCCGCCGCTCCGCCGTACGCATCGCCCGCTCGGCGGCGGCCAGCCGACCACCGGCCTCCCGCACCCGCGGCGGGGCCAGCGACAACGCCAGATCCTGTACCGTCTGGTCCCCGGTGTCAGGCCCGGGGGTGCCCGGAAGTCGCCGGACCATGCCGATGAACTGCCGCATCACGCCCAGGCCACCGGCGCGCCCGATCACCCCGTCGGCGACCGGCAGGTCACCGGCGACCATCCGGACCAGCGTGGTCTTGCCCGTACCGTTCGCGCCGACCAGAGCCACCTTCGCGCCCTCGCCGACCCGGAACGACACGTCGCTGAACAGTTCACGGCCGTCCGGCAGCACATGGCTCACCCCGGCGACATCCACATACCCCACAGCTACGTGATTGTGCAGGCAGTTCCGATGCCTGTCGCGTGGTTATCGGTCCGCACCGGGCCCACCCGCCGCGTCCGGCGCCTGTACCGCGAAGACCCGGTAGCCCTTCTGGCCGGCGTGCCGGGTGACCCGGTAGCCGTGCCCGGTCAACCACTCCTGCATCGAGTCGGCGCCCAGGTTGCGCGCCATCACCAGCCACGCCACCCCGCCCGGCAGCAGCCGCGGCAGCCAGGTCAGCAGCAGCTCACGCAGCGCCGGCTTGCCGATCCGGATCGGCGGGTTGCTCCAGATCTCGTCGAACCGCACGTCGTCAGGCACCTGGTCGGGACGTACCGGTCGGATCCGGTCCGCGACACCGGCCGTTGCCGCGTTCTCCGCCACCAGTTCCAGCGCGCGACTGTTCACGTCCACCGCGTACACCGTGGCGCCCGGCGCGCTGACCGCCAGGCTCACCGCGATCGGACCGTACCCGCAGCCCAGGTCCAGCACCGTGCCGGCGCGACGGGGAAGCGGCGCCTTGCGCAGCAGTACCGCGGTGCCCGGATCGAGGCGGGCGGCCGAGAAGACCCCGGCGGATGCCTGCAACCGCAGCTCCCGGCCGGCGACGGTGAACTCCACCGGCCGCCGGGTCGCCGGTGTGGCCGGGTCGGCGGAGAAGTAGTGGTCGGCGGAATCATTCGGCACGCGCCCATTGAACCGCACACCCCGGCGCTCACCGACGACCGGCACCAGGCTTGGCCGGAGCCCAGCCACCACGGCGGCACCGGGGCCCGGCAGAACGGCCCCGGTGCCGCCGGTCAGGGTCAGGGCGTACGGCCGAGCAGTCCGATCAGCCGGTCCTGTTCGGGCGCGTCGGCCGGTACCTTCACCTCCGGCCCGCACACCCCGGCGGAACGCAGGTTGTCACCGAGCCCCAGGGCGATCTCGTACACCCGGTGCACCTCGTCGGCCGGCAGCGTCTCGTCCTGGCCGGTGGCCCGGGCCAGGTCCCAGGCGTGCACCAGCAGGTCGAAGCCGAGGAACGAGTCCACCGTCTGCGCCACCGTGGTCCGCCCGAAGGCCCCGTCGTACTCCGCGCCCGCCCGGGCCGGGTCCTCCAGGAACTCCTGCATCGCGGTGTCCACCTCGGCCCAGGCGGCCAACGGCTCGTCCGCCACCGACGCCTTCGGCTCGATCGGCTGCCCGACGGCGCCCGGCATCCGCTGGTAACTGTCGATCACATGGCTGAGCAGGTCGCGTACCGCCCAGCCCTCGCAAGGGGTCGGTTTGTCCCAGGAATCGGCCGGTACCGCCGCCAACCGCCGACCGAACTCGTCGGCGAGGGCGCGGTACCGCGTAGAAATCTCGGTCATGCGGCCAAGTATGGTCCGGCCCCCGGCGCATCGTCGTGTACGGATCGGACACCGTTCCGCCGTCCGGCACCGCCGGAACGCCGGCCGGCCAGCTCGGCCGGGCTCGCGCCGGCGATGGTCCGGCAGTCCCGGGACAGGTGTGGCTGGTCGGTGTAGCCGGCGGCCACGGCGAGACCGGCCAGGTCGGTGTCCGTACCGGGCCGGCGTGCCAGGGCAAGGAACCGTTGCAGCCGCAGGATCCGCCGCAACGTGGCCGGCCCGTACCCGAACGCCCGTACACACTGCCGGTGCAGCTGCCGGTCGCCGAGCCCCAGCGCCTCAGCCACCCCGGCGACGGTGATCCCGGGCCTGGCAGCGAGCAACCGGGGCACCGTAGCGGCGACATGCCCCGGCTCCGGCGCATCCGCCACCCAGCCCCGTACGGCGCTCTGGAACGCCGCCAGACCGGCCGTGGCGTCGCGGGCCTCACCCACCTGCTCGACCAGGTGGCGGCCCGCGCGGGCACCCAGTACGTCGGCCAGCTCCGCCCGGCGGTTGGACAGCTCCCGGGTGTCGAAACCCAGCGCCGCACCGGCCCGGCCGGGCCGGAACCGGACCCCGTACACCGATGTCGCGGTGGGCAGCCGGAACGACCAGGCGGACGTCTCGGGGCCGCACACCCAGGCCGTACCGTTGCCGATCCACAGCACGTCGACGCAGCCGTCCGGCACCAGCCGCAGGGCCCCGCCGAGCCGCGCCTGCCAGGTGGTCAGCAGGTGCCCGGACAGGTCCGGGTCCGCCGGCACCGGGGTGTACCAGGTGTCACCCGACGGCGCGGCCCACGCAGCGGCGCTCGCCGCCAGCGGCGGACCCGTCCACCGGTCCTGGTCAGGCTGCATTCCACCACGCTACCGCCGGCCGGAGACAGCGCGCCCGGTGTCACCCGGCCGCTGCGTGGCCCCGGCGCCGACGGGCCAGCAGGAGCAGGCCGGTACCGGCACCGACCAGCACCGCGGCCGTGCCGGCGACCAGCGTCAGCGAGGTACCGGTGACCGGCAGGCTGCCACCCGCCCCGGGCGGGGTGCTCGTCGAGGGCGACCCGGCCGGGGCGGAGGCCGACGGGGAGCCGGGAGCGGACGTCGATGGCGACGGGGACGGCGAGGATTCCCGCAGGGTCAGCGTCACGTACGCGGTGACCACCTTCCGGACCTCGCCGACCCGCACCGCCGCAAACTGCGAATACCGGACCGGCCACTGCTCCAACTCGCCCACCCGGTAGGTGACCTGATAGGTCGCGGTGGTGACCTGCGCGGGCAGTGCGCAGACGACCAGGTCGTCGGGTTCCTTCTGCTGGCAGGACTGCTCGGACCGGAAGCCGTCGAACTGCAGCAGTCCGTAGATGTGCCCGACCTCGACCGAACCCGCCTCCTGCGCCTGGTCGGCCGGACGACGTACGGTGACGTTCAGGCTGACCTTCTCGTCCTGGTACGCGGTGTCCGGGTCGAAGCTGGCCTCGATGCTCAGGTTCTGCGTGGACGTGGTCGCCGGCGTCGATGCGGCACTGGTCGGGGCGGACGGCGTCGCGCTGGCACCCGGTCCGGTGCTGGGAGAGGAACCGTCACCGGCCCCGGGGCTGGTACTGGCGCTGGGGGCCGGGGAGATGTCCGCCGCGGCCGACGCGGGTCCCGACAGCGCGAGCAGGCCGCCGGCGCAGACGGCCAGCAGAGTACGAACGGTACGCATGAGTGGATCCCCCGAGCGTAGAAGAGCACCCCGTATCAAGGGGTACGACTGCTTCACGCCCGGACGATCTCTCCGGTTTCACTTCTGCCGGCGACTACCCGTTCGTCCTTAGCTCGGCGCATCCCGACGACGGCGGGTGGCGACGGAACGGTACGCCCATTCGGCCGGATCGTCCGGATAGTCCACGCCGACCAGGGTCAGCCCGTGCGCCGGCGCGACCGGTACCTCGCTGGCCCGCTCGCCCCGGGACAGCAGACCCGCCGGCCAGTCCACCGGACGCCGGCCCTCACCGACCGCGAGCAGTGCACCGACCAGGCTGCGTACCATCGCCTGGCAGAACGCATCGGCCTGCACGGCCGCCACCAGCACCCCGTCCGGGGCGATGGACCAGTCCAGTCGCTGCAGTTCCCGGATGGTCGTGGCGTTGTCCTTGCGCCGGCAGTACGCGGCGAAGTCGTGCTCACCGAGCAGACCGGCCGACGCCGCACGCATCGCCGTCACATCCAGCCGTCGCGGCCAGCCCAGCGTGTCGAGCCGACGCAACGGCGACGGCCCGGCCGGATCGTCGGTCACCCGGTACTCGTAGCGCCGCCGGTACGCCGCGAACCGGGCGTCGAACCGCTCATCCACCGGCTGTACGGACGGCACCCGCACGTCCGGCGGCAGCACCCCGGCCAGCCGGCGTACCGCGACCTGCGGGTCCGGCAGGTCCGCAGCCCGGGCCAGGGCGACCTTCGGCCAGGCGTCGTCCGGTACGTCCACATGGCAGACCTGCCCGGTGGCGTGCACCCCGGCATCGGTACGCCCGGCGACCGTCAGCCCGGTGTGCGTACCGAACAGCCGGTCCAGCGCGGCGGCCAACTCGCCGGCCACGGTCCGACGTTCCGGCTGGACCGCCCACCCGGAGAACCCGGTCCCGTCGTACGCCACCGCCAGCCTCAGCCGCACGCCACGCCACCCCCACCCCGGATACGGACGAGCCCGCCACCATACGGGGGCGGGCTCGTCAGTTGCTGCGAGTCGTTACTCGGCGGACTTGTCGTCCTTGCCGTCGGTGTCGTCGGCGACGGCCTCGGGCTCGGCGGCCGGCTCAGCGGTCGTCTCCTCCGGTGCCAGGGCCTCGACGGCCTCCTTCTTCTTCGCCGGGCGGCTGGTCCGCTTCGCCTTCGGCGCGGGCGCCTCGGCGAGCTCCTCGACCAGCTCGATGACGGCCATCGGAGCGTTGTCGCCCTTACGCGGGCCGACCTTCACGATCCGGGTGTATCCACCCGGGCGGCTGGTGAACCGCGGCGCGATCTCGGCGAACAGCTGGTACGCGACGTCCTTGTCCCGCACCACCGTGGCGACCCGGCGACGGGCGTGCAGGTCGCCACGCTTCGCGAAGGTCACCATCCGCTCGGCGAGCGGGCGGACCCGCTTGGCCTTCGCTTCGGTGGTGGTGATCCGGCCGTGCTTGAACAGCGACGTCGCCAGGTTCGCCAGCATCAACCGCTCGTGGGCCGGGCTACCACCCAGACGGGCACCCCTGGTCGGCTTGGGCATCGTTCTCAGGCTCCTCTAGTTCAGTGCGGGCGCAGGTCGCGACGCCGCCCGCCCGGGTGTTCTACAGCTGCTCGGTCTCGCGGAAGTCGTTGCCGTCGTAGTCGGGCTCGGCGAAGCTCTCCGCGACACTGGCGGGGTCGAACCCGGGAGCCTGGTCCTTGAGACCCAGTCCCATGCCTGCCAGCTTCATCTTGACCTCGTCGATGGACTTCTGGCCGAAGTTGCGGATGTCCAGCAGGTCCGCCTCGGTACGGGACAGCAGTTCGCCCACCGAGTTGATGCCCTCACGCTTGAGGCAGTTGTACGACCGGACCGTCAGGTCCAGCTCCTCGATCGGCAGGGCCAGGTCGGCGGCGAGCTGGGCATCCTGCGGCGACGGACCGATGTCGATACCCTCGGCCGCTTCGTCCAGCTCCCGGGCCAGCCCGAACAGCTCGACCAGGGTCGAGCCGGCCGACGCCAGCGCGGTACGGGGGCTGATCGAGTTCTTCGTCTCGACGTCCAGGACCAGCCTGTCGAAGTCGGTACGCTGCTCGACCCGCGTCGCCTCGACGCGGTAGCTGACCTTCAGCACCGGGGAGTAGATCGAGTCGACCGGGATCCGGCCGATCTCCTGCCCCGCCTGCTTGTTCTGCGCCGCGGTCACGTAACCACGACCGCGCTCCACGACCAGCTCCATGTCGAGCCGACCCTTGTCGTTCAGCGTGGCAAGGTGCAGGTCCGGGTTGTGGACCTCCACACCGGCCGGCGGCTGGATGTCACCAGCGGTGACCGGTCCGGGTCCCTGCTTGCGCAGGTACATGGTGACCGGCTCGTCGTGCTCGGAGCTGACGGTCAGCTCCTTGATGTTGAGCACCAGGTCGACGACGTCCTCCTTGACACCGGGGATCGTCGTGAACTCGTGCAGTACACCGTCGATCTTGATGCTGGTGACGGCCGCGCCGGGAATCGAGCTGAGCAGGGTACGCCGCAGCGAGTTGCCGAGCGTGTAGCCGAAACCCGGCTCCAGCGGCTCGATGGTGAACCGGGACCGGTTCTCCGCGATCGACTCCTCGGACAGCGACGGGCGCTGGGTGATGAGCACGGTTGTTCCTCCATGGTCGGGGTGCCCGCTATATGACACCTACCGGATGCGGTCCCCGGGAACCACGTCCCGGGGACCGACGGTGTTACTTCGAGTAGTACTCGACGATGAGCTGCTCCTGGACCGGCGTGTCGATGACCTGCCGGGCCGGGGTGGAGTGGATCAGGATCTTCAGCTGGCCGGGGATGGCCTCCAGCCACGCCGGGATGGACTTCTCGCCGGCCTCGGCACGAGCGACCACGAACGGCGTCATCTCCCGGGACTTCTCCCGGACCTCGACGATGTCGTGCTCGGAGACCTGGTACGACGGGATGTCCACCTTGCGGCCGTTGACCAGCAGGTGACCGTGCCGGATCAGCTGACGGGCCATGTCCCGGGACTTGGCGTAGCCAGCCCGGTAGACCACGTTGTCCAGCCGCAGTTCCAGCAGCTGCAGGAGCACCTCACCGGTCTTGCCGGAGCGCCGGTTGGCCTCCTCGTAGTACCGGGAGAACTGCTTCTCCAGCACGCCGTACACCCGGCGGGCCTTCTGCTTCTCGCGCAGCTGGAGCAGGTACTCGGTCTCCTTGAGGCGACCGCGACCGTGCTGCCCCGGCGGGTACGGCCGGGACTCCAGCGGGCACTTCGGGCCCTCGCACTTGCTGCCCTTGAGGTACAGCTTCATCTTCTCGCGCCGGCAACGGCGGCAATCCGGACCTGTGTAACGAGCCATGACTCTTCTGCTCCCCCTCAGACCCGGCGACGCTTCGGCGGCCGGCATCCGTTGTGCGGCTGCGGCGTGACGTCCTGGATCGATCCGACCTCCAGGCCGGCGGCCTGCAGCGAGCGGATCGCGGTCTCCCGGCCGGAGCCGGGGCCCTTGACGAACACGTCCACCTTGCGCATGCCGTGCTCCATGGCACGACGTGCGGCGGCCTCGGCGGCCAGCTGCGCGGCGAACGGGGTCGACTTGCGGGAGCCCTTGAAGCCCACCTGGCCGGACGACGCCCAGGAGATCACGCCACCCATCGGGTCCGTGATGGACACGATGGTGTTGTTGAACGTGCTCTTGATGTGGGCGTGGCCGTGGGCCACATTCTTCTTCTCCTTGCGCCGTACCTTCTTGGCACCGGCGCGCGCCTTGGGCGGCATACCTGTATGTCTCTCCTGTCAAGATCGCGATCGGGGACTGCTACTTCTTGCCGGCCTTCTTCTTGCCGGCCACGGTGCGCTTTGGTCCCTTACGGCCGCGCGCGTTGGTACGTGTCCGCTGCCCGCGGACGGGCAGGCCGCGACGGTGCCGGATGCCCTGGTAGCAACCGATCTCGATCTTGCGCCGGATGTCCGAGGCAACCTCGCGGCGAAGGTCACCCTCTACCTGGTAGTTGGCCTCGATCCAGTCGCGGAGCTGTACCAGCTCCTCGTCGGTGAGGTCACGGACGCGCTTGTCGGGGCTGATGCCGGTCTGTGCGAGCGTCTCGTGCGCCCGGGTCCGACCGACCCCGTAGATGTACGTGAGCGCGATCTCCATCCGCTTCTCGCGGGGAAGATCGACGCCGACCAGACGTGCCATAAGTGGGCGTACTCCTCGTGTCTTTCCGGAGGTCTGCGCCCGTCCGTCCCCGCCCGCCCAATGAGCGGGGCCCCGGCCTCCGGGCCGGGGGTATCACACCGCGCCCGCGGTGCGATCGGGTCCGATCGCCGACAGTTGCCGGCCGACCGACCCGTTGGACGGGCCTTTCTTCGTTCAGCGTTGCGTGATCTGGGCAGTGCTCGGTCGGGCGGGTCAGCCCTGCCGCTGCTTGTGGCGCGGGTCGGAGCAGATCACCATGACCCGGCCGTGGCGACGGATCACCCGGCACTTGCTGCAGATCTTCTTAACGCTCGGCTTTACCTTCACGTTCTCTAGCGTCCTTTGCAGGTTCGCAAGGCCGGCTGGTCAGGCCGAACCCCGCACGCACCTGGGGTACGTGCATTGATCACGGGCACGGACGACCCGGGCCACGCAGCGACGAATGACCGGATCATGATGCCAGGACCCGGTCGGTACGCCACTGAACGAAACCACTCCGACCCGGCACCGTCGTCAGACGGAACCGGACCGGACCGGATTCACTTGTAGCGGTAGACGATGCGTCCCCGGGTCAGGTCGTAGGGCGAGAGCTCCACGACAACCCGGTCCTCAGGCAGGATACGGATGTAGTGCTGCCGCATCTTGCCGCTGATGTGAGCCAGCACGCGATGGCCGTTCGAGAGCTCCACCCGGAACATTGCGTTCGGGAGAGGCTCGACGACACGGCCTTCGATCTCGATGGCGCCGTCCTTCTTCGGCATGTCCTCCGCTAACCGTGACGAGTCGGGTCCTATGGTCGACGTACAGGCCCTCAGCCGCGATCCCGTCGTACGTCCGGACTCAGGCACGAGAGGTGAGCTGAACCGGGGCACGAAGGGATGGGCGCTGTGCGCCATCAGGTATCTTACGCGCCCCGTCCGGGCGATGCCAAACCAGTGCCACCGAAACGGCAGACCGGCGCGGTCAACGACCGTTGTAACGACCCGAGCGCCGCGAAAGGCCCCAGAACGCGAAGATGAACAACGGCCAGAACGGTACGACGGTGCCGCCGCTGGCCACCGACACCAACACGCCCAGAGCGATGAACACGAACACCATCGACAGCAGCGCCATGGCCCGTCGGGACGCCTCAGCCGGGTTCGCATTGCGCCTCGCGACAGCCAACGGCATCGGGGACGACGGCAGGTCCGCGGTCAGCGGGACCAGTTCCCGGTACGTCTTGGCCTGGTAGGCGGACTGGACCCGTTCATCGAACTCGGTCAGTTCCAGACGACCCTCACCGAGTGCGTCGCGCAGGCGATCTGCAACCTCCTGCCGCTCCGCATCCGATATGCGCATGTTCTGGCGGTCCACGGTACGTCCTCCCCACCGAGCAGGGCCCTTCACCCCATGGTACGGCGGGAATCCGGCGACAGCGTTCAGCCGAGTGCCGGGGCCAGCGACGAGGCCAGGTCACCGAGCCGGGACCGGCCGCCGTCCGGCGCGGTGAGTACCCACAGGCCGTCCGCACAACGCGCGACCGAATGCTCGACGTGCGCAGCGACCGAATGGTCCACCGTCGCCACGGTCCACTCGTCGTCCAACTCGACCACGTCCGGTCTACCCATGGTGATCATCGGCTCGATGGCCAGGGCCATCCCGGTGACCAGCTTCGGCCCCTTGCCCGGCCGGCCGTGGTTGAGGATGTGCGGATCCTGGTGCATCTCGGTACCGATGCCGTGCCCGCCGTAACCGTCCACGATCCCGTACGGACCGCCGGCCCGGATCGCCCGTTCGATGGCATGCGAGACGTCGGTGAGGCGGCGCCCGGTGCCCACCGCGGCGATACCCGCCCACATGGCGTCCTCGGCCACCTCGATCATCCGCAGCAGAGCCGGATCGACCTCACCCACCGGCACGGTGATCGCCGAATCGCCGTGCCAGCCCTCCACGATCGCACCACAGTCGATGGAGATGAGGTCACCCTCGACCAACCTGGTGTCATCCGGGATGGCATGCACCACCCGGTCGTTCACCGATGCGCAGATCGTGGCCGGATAGCCGAAGTAGCCCTTGAAATTGGGCGTTCCGCCGGCGGCCCGGATGTTCTCCTCGGCCAACGCGTCGAGTTCCCTGGTGGACACCCCGGGCGCCACCGCGGCACGCAGCTTGTCCAGGGTGTCCGACACCAGCATGCCGGCGGTCCGCATCAGGGTGATCTGTTCGGGCGTCTTGAGCTGGATGCGATCCTTGGCGAACAAGTCGGTCCTAACCGCCGTACGAGCGCAGGGCGTCGTACGCCCGCTGGGTCACGTCCTCGACCGGGCCGACCGCGTCGAGCCCGACCAGCTTGTTCTGAGCGCCGTAGTACGCGACCAACGGCTGGGTGTCGCGCGAGTAGACCTGGAGCCTCTTGGCGATGGTCTCCGACTTGTCGTCGTCGCGCTGGAACAGCTCACCGCCGCACCGGTCGCAGACACCGTCCCGCGCCGGCGGGTCGAACTCGACGTGCCAGATCTTTCCGCAACCCCGGCAGGTCCGACGGCCGGACAGTCGACGGATGACCTCTTCCTCCTCGACCACCAGCTCCAGCACCAGGTCCAGGCCGGTGCCCAGGTCGGCGAGCACCTTGTCCAGTTCCTGGGCCTGCGGCACGGTCCGCGGGAAGCCGTCGAGCAGGAACCCGTCCTCCGCGTCCGGCTCGGCCAGCCGCTCCCGGACCATGTTGATGACGACCTGGTCGGGCACCAGATTGCCGGCGTCCATGAAGCTCTTGGCCTCACGCCCCAGCTCGGTGCCCTCCGCCACGTTGGCCCGCAGGATGTCACCGGTGGAGATCTTCGGCACCGACAGGTGCGACGCGATGTACTCCGCCTGGGTGCCCTTGCCCGCGCCCGGCGGGCCTACCAGCACCAGCCTCATGCCGTCACCTCGATCCGCCGGACCTCGTGCGTGGCCACCTCATTGCGCGGCGGCACTACCGCAGGAACCCTTCGTAGTTGCGCTGCATCAGCTGGGATTCGATCTGCTTGACCGTCTCCAGGCCCACACCGACCATGATCAGAACCGCCGTGCCGCCGAACGGGAAGTTCTGGACGTTACCACCGGCGAGACCGATGAACAGGTTCGGCAGCACGGAGATGATGCCCAGGTAGATGGAGCCCGGCAGGGTGATCCGGCTCAGGATGAAGTCGAGGTACTCCGCGGTCGGTCGGCCGGGCCGGATACCCGGCACGAAACCGCCGTACTTCTTCATGTTGTCCGCGACCTCGGTCGGGTTGAACGTGATCGCCACGTAGAAGTAGGTGAAGAAGATGATCAGCGCGAAGTAGAGCAGGATGTGCACCCAGTTGTTGGGTGGCGTGATGTACCGGCCGATGAAGTTGATCACCGGGTTCGTGTTGCCCTGCCCGGCCAGCTGGGTGACCAGCTGTGGCAGATAGAGCAGGGACGACGCGAAGATCACCGGGATGACGCCGGCCTGGTTGACCTTCAGCGGGATGTAGGTCGAGGTACCGCCGAACATCCGGCGACCGATCATCCGCTTCGCGTACTGCACCGGGACCCGGCGCTGGGCCTGCTCGATGAAGACCACCGCGACGATCACCACGATGCCGATCGCCATCACGATGGCGAAGGTCAGCCCGCCCTTGGTCTTGAGGATGTTCCAACCCTCGGCCGGCATCCGGGCGGCGATGTTCGTGAAGATCAGTACCGACATCCCGTTGCCGACCCCGCGGTCGGTGATCAGCTCACCCAGCCACATGATGCAGCCGGTTCCCGCGGTCATCGTGATCACGATGGTGACAAGGCTGACCCAGTGCGGGATGGAGCCCACGGTCGGGATGATCGGGTCCGTGCACTGGTTGCCGAACAGCTGACCGGACTGGGCGAGCGCGATGTACCCGGAGGCCTGCAACACCGCCAGCCCGAGGGTCAGGTAGCGGGTGTACTGGGTGATCTTGGCCTGGCCGGCCTGGCCCTCCTTGCGGAGCAGCTCCAGGCGCGGGATCACCACCGTCAGCAGCTGCAGGATGATGCTCGCCGTGATGTACGGCATGATCCCCAGCGCGAACACGCTCAGCTGGAACAGCGCGCCGCCGGAGAACAGGTTCAGCAGCGTGAAGACATCCTTGGTGCCGCCGGACTTGGAGGCGATGTCAATACACTTCTGCACGTTCGTGTAGGACACGCCCGGACTCGGAATGGCGGCTCCGAGCCGGAAGATGGCCAGGATGAAGACCGTGAACAGCAGTTTCTTGCGCAGGTCAGGCGTACGAAACGCACTGACAAAGGCGGAGAGCAACTGTTCCTCCTGCGCAGACTGACCGCCTGGGCGGCGCTAGGTGTCGATCCGGTGTCCCGACAGACTCGGTCGGGTGCTCTGGGCGACTCTAACAGTACGGGCGTTTACGACGGTATCCATGACGGCGACAAGGTGCCGACATGAGACCGCGCCGTTGTGGAATGCCTGCTCAGGCCCCCACAACGGCGCGGATCACAACATCATCTACAGCTCGGTGGCCGAACCACCGGCGGCGGCGAGCTTCTCCTTGGCCGACGCACTGAACGCATGCGCCTTGACCTGGATCTTCACCCCGCCCAGATCACCGGAGCCGAGTACCTTGACCGGCTCACCAGCGCGTACCGCACCGGCGTTGGACAGCTCCAACGGGCCGACCTCACCGCCGTCCGGGAACAGCGCGGCCAACCGGTCGAGGTTGACGACCTGGTAGGTGACCTTGAACTTGTTCTTGAAGCCCTTGAGCTTCGGCAGCCGCATGTGGATGGGCATCTGCCCACCCTCGAAGGCGGCCGGTACGTTCTTTCGGGCCTTCGTACCCTTGGTGCCGCGACCGGCGGTCTTGCCCTTCGAGCCCTCACCGCGGCCGACGCGCGTCTTCTCGGTACGCGCACCGGGTGCGGGCCGAAGGTGGTGAACCTTGAGCGCCATCGCTACTCCACCTCCTCAACCTGCACGAGGTGGATCACGGTACGGACCATGCCCCGGAACTCGGGCCGGTCCTCCTTGACCACCACGTCGGAGATCCGCTTCAGCCCTAGCGTACGCAGCGTCTCGCGCTGGTTGCGCTTGGTACCGATCGTGGACCGGACCTGGGTGACCTTCAGGCGTGCCATGTCATGTCCCCCGTTCAGCTCGCCAGGCCCGCGCGGGTCCGCAGCATCGCCGTCGGTGCCACGTCCTCCAGCGGCAGACCGCGGCGAGCCGCTACCTGCTCCGGGGACTCCAGGCCCTTCAGCGCCGCCACGGTGGCGTGCACGATGTTGATCGGGTTGGACGAGCCGAGGCTCTTGGACAGCACGTCGTGGATACCGGCGCACTCCAGCACGGCACGCACCGGACCACCGGCGATCACACCGGTACCCGGGCTTGCCGGCTTCAACATGACCACACCAGCGGCGTCCTCGCCGATCACCGGGTGGGTGATCGTCGCACCGATGCGCGGCACCTTGAAGAAGTGCTTCTTGGCCTCCTCGACACCCTTGGCGATCGCCGCGGGCACCTCCTTGGCCTTGCCGTAACCCACTCCGACGGTGCCGTCTCCGTCGCCCACCACGACCAGCGCGGTGAAGCTGAACCGTCGACCACCCTTGACGACCTTGGCTACGCGGTTGATCTTGACGAGCCGCTCAAGATTCGGCGTCTTCTCCGCGGCCGCGCCGCCACGGCCGCCATCCCGGCGATCCCGGCGATTGTCGCCGGATCCGCCACGGCGCTGCGGACCTGCCATCAGGCGCTACCTCTCTCGTTACCTAGTTGCGATCCTCACCGGCCCGCTCGGCCCGGCGATGCTCAGTGGCTTAGAACTCCAGGCCACCGGACCGAGCGGCGTCAGCCAGCGCGGCGACCCGCCCGTGATAAGCGTTGCCGCCACGGTCGAAGACCACCTGGGTCACGCCCGCGTTCTTGGCCCGCTCCGCCAGCAGTTCGCCGACCTTGCGTGCCTGGTCCTTCTTCTCGCCCTCCGCACCACGCAGCCCGGTGTCGAGCGTCGACGCCGCGACCAGCGTGTGGCCCTGGACGTCGTCGATCACCTGAGCGTAGATGTGCCGGAGTGACCTGGTCACCACCAGCCGCGGCCGGGCCGCGGTGCCGGTGACCTGCTTACGCACCCGGTAGTGGCGACGGTTCCGGGCGATGCGACGCGCTGCCGCGCCGCCCTTGACCGAGTTCCGGTTAGCCAGTGTGGCAGCCATTACTTACCTGCCTTTCCAGCCTTGCGGCGGATGGTCTCGCCCTGGTACCGCACGCCCTTGCCCTTGTAGGGCTCCGGCGGCCGGATCTTGCGGATATTGGCCGCGACCTCGCCCACCTGCTGCTTGTTGATACCCGTGACGGTGAGCTGGGTCGGCTTCTGCACGCTGAACGAGATGCCGTTCGGCGCCGCTACGACGACCGGGTGCGAGAAGCCCAGAGCGAACTCCAGGTCCGAACCCTTGGCCTGTACCCGGTAACCGGTGCCGTGGATCTCCAAGCTCTTGGAGTATCCGTCGGTCACACCGACGACCAGGTTGTTCACCAACGTGCGGGACAACCCGTGCAGCGCGCGGGAACGACGCTCGTCGTTCGGCCGCTCGACGTACAGCGTGCCGTCCTCGAGCTTCGCGGTGATCGGTTCGGCGAGCGTGTGCGACAGCTCGCCCTTCGGACCCTTGACCGAGACGGTGGCGCCGTCAATCTTGACGTCCACACCGGCCGGGACCGGGATCGGCTTGCGTCCAATCCGAGACATGGCTGAAGCTACTCCCTTACCAGACGAAGGCGAGGACTTCCCCGCCCACGCCACGCTTACGAGCCTGCCGGTCGGTCAGCAATCCCTGCGACGTCGAGATGATCGCGACGCCCAGGCCACCAAGCACCCGGGGGAGTCCGTCTGACTTCGCGTATACCCGCAGACCTGGCTTCGAGACCCGACGGATACCGGCGATGCTGCGCTCCCGGTTCTGGCCGAACTTCAGCTCAACCTTGAGCTTCTTGCCGACGGTACCCTCGGCGGGCTCCTCGACGGACCAGCTGACGACGTAACCCTCCTGCTTGAGGACCTCGGCGATGTTCGCCTTGATCTTCGAGTAGGGCATGGTCACTTCGTCGTGGTACGCCTGGTTACCGTTGCGCAGACGAGTCAGCATGTCTGCGATCGGATCGGTCATCGTCATGTGATGTGGTGCCTTCCTCGCCCCGGTTCCCGACTACGGGCCTGTGGCGTTGCTATCCAGCGTCGGCTTCTACCAGGACGCCTTGGACACACCGGGAAGCTCGCCGCGGTGCGCCATCTCCCGAATGCACACCCGGCACAGCCCGAACTTGCGGTATACCGCCCTCGGACGACCGCACCGCTGGCAGCGAGTGTACGCACGCGCGGAGAACTTCGGCTTCCGCGCCGCCTTGATTACCAGCGCCTTCTTCGCCATGGATCAGCTCTCCTTGAACGGGAAGCCCAGCAGCTTGAGCAGGTGCCGGCCCTCCTCGTCGGTCGTTGCGGACGTCACGACGGTGATGTCCATGCCTCGGACCCGGTCGATCTTGTCCTGGTCGATCTCGTGGAAGACCGACTGCTCGGTCAGACCGAACGTGTAGTTGCCGTGGCCGTCGAACTGCTTCGGCGACAGACCACGGAAGTCCCGGATACGCGGGAGCGAGATCGACAGCAGTCGGTCCAGGAACTCCCACATCCGGTGGCCGCGCAGCGTCACCTTCGCGCCGATCGGCATGCCTTCACGCAGTTTGAACTGTGCGATGGACTTCCTGGCCCGACGTACCAGCGGCTTCTGGCCGGTGATCAGGGTCAGGTCGCGAACGGCGCCGTCGATCAGCTTGGCGTCCCGGGCGGCGTCGCCGACACCCATGTTGACGACGATCTTGACTACCGACGGCACCTTCATCGGGTTGCCGTACGCGAACTTCTCCCCCATGGCCCCAGCGATCTCGCTGCGGTACCGCTCCTTGAGCCGCGGGGAAATCTTCTCTGTCGTTGCCGTCGTCATCACAGGTCCTTACCGGAACGGCGGGCGATGCGCACGTTGCGGCCCGCTTCGTCCTTACGACGACCCACCCGCGTCGGCTGACCGTCACTGTCCACCACCATCACGTTGCTGACGTGGATGGGGGCTTCCTGGGTGACGATGCCGCCGGTCTGCGACCCGCGCTGAGACGTCTGGATCTTGGTGTGCTTCTTGACCCGGTTCACACCCTCGACGAGAACCTTGTCAAGCCTCGGGTAGGCCATGATGACCTTGCCCTTCGCTCCACGGTCCTTGCCGGCGATGACGAGAACCGTGTCGCCCTTTTTTACCTTCACGGTCTACAACACCTCCGGTGCGAGGGAGATGATCTTCATGAATTTCTTGTCGCGCAGCTCGCGACCGACCGGGCCGAAGATACGGGTGCCACGTGGGTCCCCGCCGTCCCGAATCAGTACCGCGGCGTTTTCGTCGAAGCGGATGTACGAGCCATCCGGCCGGCGCTTCTCCTTGGCTGTACGGACGACCACGGCCTTGACCACGTCGCCCTTCTTGACACCGGCGCCCGGGATCGCGTCCTTGACGGTGGCCACGATGACGTCGCCGATGCTCGCGTAGCGCCGACCGGAGCCGCCGAGCACCCGGATGCACAGGATCTGCCTGGCACCCGTGTTGTCGGCGACGCGCAGTCGCGACTCCTGCTGGATCACGTCAACTCCTGATGTCTGCCGGTCCTCCGCTGTCGCGGAGCCTGGCGGAACGCCGTTGTGTTGTGACTACTTGGCCTTGTTGTACTACTTGGCCTTCTCGAGGACCTCGACGATCCGCCAACGCTTGGTCGCCGACAGCGGTCGCGTCTCCATCAGACGCACCCGGTCACCGATGCCGCACTGGTTCTGCTCGTCGTGTGCCTGGAGCTTGCTGGTCCGCCGCATGACCTTGCCGTACAGCGGGTGCTTGACCCGGTCCTCGACGGCCACCACAACGGTCTTGTCCATCTTGTCACTGACCACCAGGCCCTCACGCGTCTTGCGATTGGCCCGCTGCCCACTCTGCTGTTCTGTCATCACGCAACCTCGCTCGGCGCAGCGCTGAGGCCGAGCTCGCGCTCACGCATGATCGTGTAGATCCGGGCGATCTCCCGACGTACCACCTGCAGCCGACGGTTGTTGTCCAACTGCCCGGTAGCACCCTGGACGCGGAGGTTGAACAGCTCCGCCTTGGCCTCACTGAGCTTGCTCGCCAGATCATCGTTCGCGAGCTCGCGCAGCTCACCGGCCGGCGTACCAGCCGCCATCAGACCTCACCCACTTCGCGCTTCACGATCCGGCACTTCATAGGAAGCTTGTGGATCGCCCGGGTCAGCGCCTCACGCGCGACCGTCTCGTTCGGGAATGACAACTCGAACATGACCCGGCCGGGCTTGATGTTCGCCACCCACCACTCTGGTGAACCCTTACCGGAACCCATCCGGGTCTCGGCAGGCTTCTTCGTCAGCGCCTGGTCCGGGAAGATCGTGATCCAGACCTTGCCACCACGCTTGATGTGGCGGGTCATGGCAATACGAGCTGCCTCGATCTGCCGGTTGGTCACGTACGCCGGCTCCAGTGCCTGGATGCCGAACTCACCGAAGACCACCCGCGTGCCGCCCTTGGCCTTGCCACGACGGGTCGGGTGATGCGGCTTCCGGAAGCCCTTCGGGGGCTTACGCGGCATCAGCATGGCTCAGCCCTCCTGACTCGTCTCGGTCGGCTGGTTCTGCGCAGCCTGACCGGTCTGTTCGGGGGACGGCTGGTCGGCAGGCGCAGCCGCCGACTTGGTCGGGCCATGCCGCTCCGCAGCTGCGGCGCGGCCCGCCTCGGTACCGGTGGCAGTGGTGCCCGAGGAGCCGGAGCGGGTACGGCGCGGCCGGTCGTTCCGGTCCCGGCGCGGACGCCCGGACGGTACCTCCGGCTGCTCACGACCCGGTACGGCCTCGCCCTTGTAGACCCAGACCTTCACGCCGATACGGCCGAAGGTCGTGCGGGCCTCGAAGAAGCCGTAGTCGATGTTGGCGCGCAGCGTGTGCAGCGGCACCCGACCCTCGCGGTAGAACTCCGAGCGCGACATCTCTGCGCCGCCCAGGCGGCCGCCGCACTGCACCCGGATGCCCTTGACGAGCGGGTTACGCATCGCGGACTGGATGGCCTTACGCATCGCGCGGCGGAACGCCACCCGGCTGGCCAACTGTTCGGCGATGCCCTGCGCGACCAGCTGGGCGTCCGACTCGGGGTTCTTCACCTCGAGGATGTTCAGCGTGACCTGCTTGCTGGTCAGCTTCTCCAGTTCGCCACGGATCCGGTCCGCCTCGGCGCCCTTACGGCCGATGACGATGCCCGGACGGGCGGTGTGGATGTCGACGCGGACCCGGTCCCGGGTGCGCTCGATCTCCACGCTGGAAATGCCGGCGCGCTCCAGGCCACCGGACATCATCCGCCGGATCTTGACATCCTCGGCGACATAGTCCTTGTAGAGCTTGTCCGCGTACCAGCGGGACTTCCAGTCGGTGCTGATACCGAGCCGGAACCCGTGCGGGTGGACCTTCTGACCCATTACTCCGCGCTCTCCTTCTCCGAGGCCTTGGTGCTCGCCGGCGCGGCGGCCTTCTTCGCGGCAGCCTTCTTGGTGGCCCCACGCTTCCGGTCCCCGCCTGCGGTCTGCACGCTCTCCACCACGATGGTGATGTGGCAGGTGCGCTTACGGATCCGGTATGCGCGGCCCTGTGCCCGCGGCCGGAACCGCCGCAGCGTCGGCCCCTCGTCGACGTACGCCTCGCTGATGAGCAACGAGTCCGGGTCCAGCCGCTCGTTGTTCTCGGCGTTGGCGATCGCTGAGGCAACCACCTTGTAGACCGGTTCGCTGGCTGCCTGGGGGGCGAACTTGAGCACCGTGAGGGCCTCCTTCGCGGACATGCCGCGAACGAGGTTGACCACACGGCGCGCCTTCATCGGCGAGGTGCGCACGTGTCGCGCAACCGCCCGCGCGCCGGGAGGCGCAGTAGCGTCGCCCTTAGTTGGCATCGCTGTCCCCTTGCTCGTTTCCTCGTATCGATTCGTGCGTCCGTGCGCGTTGCGATCCCCGCCGACGGCGAACCGTCAGCGTTGTGGCGCTCAGCGGCGCCGGCTCTTCCTGTCGTCCTTCTCGTGACCCTTGAACGTACGGGTCAGCGCGAACTCGCCGAGCTTGTGCCCGACCATCGCCTCGGTGACGAACACCGGGATGTGCTTCATCCCGTTGTGCACCGCGATCGTGTGCCCGAGCATGTCCGGCGTGATCGTCGAACGACGCGACCAGGTCTTGATGACGTTCTTGGTGCCCTTCTCGTTCTGCACCACCACCTTCTTCATGAGGTGGTCGTCGACGAAGGGACCCTTCTTCAGACTGCGAGGCATCTGACTTGCTCCTTGGTCTGCGCCGGCCTAGCGCTTACGGGTGGCGTAGCGACGACGGATGATCAGCCGGTCCGAGTCCTTACCCTTCTGACGGGTACGTCCTTCCGGCTTACCGTTCGGGTTGACCGGGTTACGGCCACCGGAGGTCTTACCCTCACCACCGCCGTGCGGGTGGTCGACCGGGTTCATCGCCACACCACGAACCGTCGGACGCTTGCCCTTCCAGCGCATCCGGCCGGCCTTGCCCCAGTTGATGTTGGACTGCTCGGCGTTGCCGACCTCACCGATCGTGGCACGGCACCGTGCGTCCACCAGCCGGGTCTCACCGGAAGGCAGCCGCAGGGTCGCGTACATGCCCTCCTTCGCCTGCAGCTGGATGCTGGCACCGGCGGACCGGCCCAGCTTCGCGCCACCGCCCGGACGCAGTTCCACCGCGTGCACGGTGGTACCGACCGGGATGTTGCGCAACGGCTTGTTGTTGCCCGGCTGGATGTCCGCCGCCGGACCAGCCTCGATCTTGGCGCCCTGGGTCAGACCCTTGGGCGCCAGGATGTAGCGCTTGGTTCCGTCGGCGTAGTGCAGCAACGCGATCCGTGCGGTCCGGTTCGGGTCGTACTCGATGTGCGCGACCTTGGCCGGCACACCGTCCTTGTCGGACCTGCGGAAGTCGATCAGGCGGTACTGCCGCTTGTGGCCGCCACCCTGGTGCCGTGTGGTGATCTTGCCCTGCGCGTTACGACCGCCCTTGGAGTGCAGCGGACGCAGCAGCGACTTCTCCGGCGTACTCCGGGTGATCTCCACGAAGTCCGACACGGACGAGCCGCGGCGACCGGGAGTGGTCGGCTTGTACTTGCGGATGCCCATCGTTCTCTCTACCCCTGCTTGCGATCGCGGCCGGTGTCCATCAGATTCGGTCCGGCTGTCTGCATGGTCAGCTGACCGGGCCGCCGAACGCCTCGATCCGGTCGCCCGGTGCGAGGGTCACGATCGCCCGCTTGGTGCTCTTCCGCTTCCCGAACCCGGTACGGGTGCGCTTGCGCTTGCCCGCCCGGTTGATCGTGTTCACCGACAGCACGCGCACGCTGAAGATCTGCTGGATCGCGATCTTGACCTGCGTCTTGTTCGCGTCCGGGTGGACCAGGAAGGTGTACTTGTTCTGGTCCAGCAGGCCGTAGCTCTTCTCCGAGACGACCGGCTTGTCGATGACATCCCGCGGATCGTTGAAACTCACGCCGCTCATGCCCCGTCCTCCTCAGCCTTGTCGCGCTTGCCGAGGAACTCGTCCAGCGCGGCGCTCAAGAACACCACGTCGTCGTTGACCAGCACGTCGTAGGTGTTCAGCTGGTCCGCCGCGAGCAGGTGCACCTCGGGGACGTTGCGCAGACTCTTCCAGGTCAGGTCGTCCTCGCGGGCGACCACGACCAGGACGCGCTTGGCCTCGGTCACCTTGCGCAGCGCGGTCAGCGCGCCCTTGGTGCTCGGAGCGTCCCCGGACACCAGCGACGAGACCACGAAGACCTGGCCCGCGCGGGCCCGGTCGGAGAGGGCGCCCCGCAGTGCGGCCGCCTTCATCTTCTTCGGGGTCCGCTGGCTGTAGTCCCGCGGAACCGGGCCGTGCACGACGCCACCGCCGGCGAACTGCGGCGCCCGGGTCGAGCCCTGACGGGCCCGACCGGTGCCCTTCTGCCGGTACGGCTTCTTGCCGCCGCCGGAGACCTCGCCACGGGTCTTGACCTTGTGCGTGCCCTGACGGGCCGCGGCGAGCTGGGCCACGACGACCTGGTGCAGCAGCGGAACGTTCACCTGTACGTCGAAGACGGTGTCCGGCAGCTCGACCGAGCCGGTCTTGCCACCGTCCACGTCCAGTACGTCAACCTGGCTCACTTGACACCGCCCTTGCGCAACGGCTGCTTGGAGGCGGTACGGACCAGGACCATGGTGCCCTTGGGTCCGGGCACCGCGCCCTTGACCAGCAGGATGTTGTTCTCCAGGTCGACGTCGACCACGGTCAGGTTCTGCACGGTGAAGCGGTCGGAACCCATCCGACCAGCCATCCGTACGCCCTTGAAGACACGACCCGGAGTGGCACAGCCGCCAATGGAACCGGGCGACCGGTGCTTGCGCTCCACACCGTGCGATGCCTTCAGACCGTGGAAGCCATGCCGCTTCATGACACCGGCGAAACCCTTGCCGCGGGTGCGGCCGGTCACGTCGATCAGCTGGCCGGCTTCGAAGCCGTCGACCGTGACCTCGGCGCCCAGCTCGAATTCGCTGGCGTCGGCGGTACGGATCTCCACGACGTGCCGGCGCGGCGTGACGCCGGCCCGCTCGAAATGACCTGCCCGCGGCTTGTTCACCTTGCGGGGGTCGATTGCGCCGTAGGCCAGCTGGACAGCGGAATAACCGTCCTTGTCCGCGGTACGAACCTGCGTGACGACGCACGGCCCGGCCTGAACCACCGTCACCGGGACGACTCGGTTGCGCTCGTCCCAGATCTGGGTCATGCCGAGCTTGGCGCCCAGGATGCCCCTGATTTGCCTGTCCATCTTCTCGGTCCCTACAGCTTGATCTCGATGTCGACGCCGGCCGGCAGGTCCAGCCGCATCAGCGAGTCGACCGTCTTCGGAGTCGGGTCGATGATGTCGATCAGTCGCTTGTGCGTACGCATCTCGAAGTGCTCGCGCGAGTCCTTGTACTTGTGCGGCGAGCGGATGACGCAGAAACGGTTGATCTCCGTGGGCAGCGGCACCGGGCCAGCGACCTGCGCCCCGGTGCGCGTCACCGTCTCGACGATCTTTCGCGCCGAGGAGTCGACGACCTCGTGGTCGTAGGCCTTCAGCCGGATGCGGATCTTCTGTCCCGCCATGGTGGCTTCTGATTCCTTCTCTCGTGCCGCTGCCCTGGCCGGGAAGCGGGGAATTCGCTGGCGAGCGAATCTCCGATGATCCCGACGTCAGGCTCCTGTGGTCCTTCTTCAGTCGGCCTGCCAGCTAGAACAGCCGGCTCGGCCGACCCCCGCGGTCGGGCGTGTCGCCGATCCGAGGTCAAAGCTCCGCCCGAAACATCCGGACCGGAGTTCCACCTGCTTCCGATGACACGCTCCGCAGGTGAGCCTGCGAGAAACTCGCCGGAACACCCTGCGCGCGGGTCTCAACGTTTGGCTCCACACCGCCCTACCGGAAACCGGTCGGCCGGGTTCGCTGGCCTCACGCCGTGCGACGCGACTCATGTCAGCCACCTTGTCGGGCGGCAGGCACGCGAACGCGCCGCGGACGCAACCTGTCTAGTATGCCGTACCGAGTGCAGCGAACGGAAACCGGGGTGACCGGACCCACCCGATGAACCTGGGCGGGACCGGCCCCCACACGCGCACTACTTGAGGATCTTGGTGACCTGACCGGCGCCGACGGTACGACCGCCTTCGCGGATGGCCAGCTTCAGACCTTCCTCCATGGCGATGGGCTGGATCAGCACCACCGACATCGAGGTGTTGTCGCCCGGCATGACCATTTCGGTGCCCTCGGGGAGGGTCACCACACCGGTCACGTCGGTCGTCCGGAAGTAGAACTGCGGACGGTAGTTGTTGAAGAATGGCGTGTGACGGCCACCCTCGTCCTTGGACAGGATGTAGACCTGGCACTCGAACTCGGTGTGCGGGGTGATGGTCCCCGGCTTCACCACGACCTGGCCGCGCTCCACGTCCTCGCGCTTGATACCGCGCAGCAGCAGGCCGCAGTTCTCGCCGGCACGCGCCTCGTCGAGGATCTTGCGGAACATCTCGACGCTGGTGACGGTGGTCTTGGTCGACTTCTCGCGGATGCCGACGATCTCGACCTCCTCGTTCACCTTGAGCGTGCCGCGCTCCGCGCGACCGGTCACCACGGTGCCGCGGCCGGTGATCGTGAAGACGTCCTCGATCGGCATCAGGAACGGCTTGTCGATGTCGCGCTCGGGCTCCGGGATGTACTCGTCCACGGCGTCCATGAGCTCGGCCACCGAGGCCGACCAGGTCTCGTCGCCCTCCAGCGCCTTCAGCGCGGAGACCTTCACGACCGGCAGGTCGTCGCCCGGGTACTCCTGGCTGGAGAGCAGCTCGCGGACCTCGAGCTCGACGAGCTCGACGAGCTCCTCGTCCTCGACCATGTCCGCCTTGTTCAGCGCGACCACGATGTACGGCACGCCAACCTGGCGGGCCAGCAGTACGTGCTCACGGGTCTGCGGCATCGGGCCGTCGGTCGCGGCGACCACCAGGATCGCGCCGTCCATCTGGGCGGCACCGGTGATCATGTTCTTGATGTAGTCCGCGTGACCGGGGCAGTCGACGTGCGCGTAGTGCCGCTTGTCGGTCTGGTACTCGACGTGCGAGATCGCGATCGTGATACCGCGCTGCTTCTCTTCAGGCGCGTTGTCGATCTGATCGAACGCCATGTACGGGTTCAGGTCCGGGTGCTTGTCGTGCAGGACCTTGGTGATGGCCGCCGTCAGCGTCGTCTTGCCGTGGTCGATGTGACCGATGGTGCCGATGTTGACGTGCGGCTTGGTCCGCTCGAACTTCGCCTTCGCCACTGGTGTCCTCCTGTGGACTTGCTGTTTCTGGAACTCCCCCGCGAACGCGGGGACCGAGCCGCCGGACGGCTATTGATGTTGCCCAATCACTGCTGCTGCACTTCGGGTCACTCGCCAGTGGCCTTCGCGATGATCTCCTTGGCCACGTTCGAGGGAACTTCGGCGTACGAGTCGAACTGCATCGAGTAACTCGCCCGCCCCTGGGTCTTGGACCGCAGGTCGTTGACGTAACCGAACATCTCCGACAGCGGAACATTGGCGCGGACCACACGGGTCCCGCTGCGTTCCTCCATCGCCTGGATCGAGCCACGCCGGGAGTTCAGGTCGCCGATCACGTCGCCCATGTTCTCCTCGGGCGTGGTGACCTCGACCGCCATCAACGGTTCCAGCAACACCGGGCTGGCCTTCCGAGCGGCCTCCTTGAGCGCCATGGAACCGGCGATCTTGAATGCCATCTCGGACGAGTCGACCTCGTGGTACTGGCCGTCGACGAGTTCGAACTTCACGCCGACCAACGGGTAACCGGCGAGGATGCCGTACTGCATGGCGTCCTGCGCACCGGCGTCCACCGAAGGGATGTACTCCCTCGGGATCCGGCCACCGGTCACCTTGTTGTCGAATTCGTACGTCGGGCCGTCCGCATCCATCGGCAGCGGCTCGATGTTGACGATCACCTTGGCGAACTGGCCGGAACCACCGGTCTGCTTCTTGTGCAGGTAGGTGATCTTCTCGACACGCTTCTTGATCGTCTCGCGGTACGCCACCTGCGGCTTGCCGATGTTGGCCTCGACGTTGAACTCCCGCCGCATCCGGTCGACCAGGATGTCGAGGTGCAACTCGCCCATCCCGGAGATGACCGTCTGGCCGGTCTCCTCGTCGTTCTTGACGCGGAAGGTCGGGTCCTCCTCGGCCAGCCGCTGGATCGCGACCGACAGTTTCTCCTGGTCCGCCTTGCTCTTCGGCTCGATCGCCACATCGATGACCGGCTCGGGGAACACCATCGACTCCAGGATCACCGGGTGCGCCGGGTCACAGAGCGTGTCACCGGTGGTGGTCTGCTTCAGACCCTGCACCGCGATGATGTCGCCGGCCTGGGCGGAGCTGCGCTCCTCCCGCTTGTTGGCGTGCATCTGGTAGATCTTGCCGATGCGCTCTTTTCGGTCCTTGGTGGAGTTGACCACCTGGGTGGCCGTCTCCAGGGTGCCCGAGTAGATCCGCACGTAGGTCAGCTTGCCCAGGTGCTTGTCGGTCTGGATCTTGAACGCCAGCGAGGAGAACGGCTCCTTGGGGTCCGCGTGCCGCTCGACCGGGGTCTCCCCGTCGGTGGCCAGGCCCTCGATGGCCGGCAGGTCCAGCGGGCTGGGCAGGTAGTCGATCACCGCGTCGAGCATGGGCTGTACGCCCTTGTTCTTGAACGCGGAGCCGCACAGCACCGGGTTGGCCTTGTTGGCGATCGTGGCCCGACGGATGCCCGCCTGGATCTCCTCGATGGACAGTTCCTCGCCCTCGAGGTACTTCTCCATCACCGCGTCGTCGACGTCGGCCAGCGTCTCCAGGAGCTTCTCGCGGTATTCCGCGGCCTTCTCCTGCATGTCCGCCGGGACGTCCTCGATGGCGTAGTCCTCACCCATCTGGGTTTCCCCACGCCAGGTCAGGGCCTTCATCCGGAGTACGTCGACCACGCCGATGAAGGCAGCCTCGTTGCCGATCGGCAACTGCAGGACCAGCGGGGTGGCGTTGAGCCGGTCGACCATCATGTCGACGCAGCGGTAGAAGTCGGCGCCGGTACGGTCGAGCTTGTTGACGAAGCACATCCGCGGAACGTGGTACTTGTCAGCCTGCCGCCAGACGTTCTCCGTCTGCGGCTCCACACCGGCAACGCCGTCGTAGACCGCGATGGAGCCGTCGAGCACACGCAGGTTGCGCTCCACCTCGACGGTGAAGTCGACGTGTCCCGGGGTGTCGATGATCTGGACCGTGTAGCCCTTCCACTCACACTTCGTGGCTGCCGAAGTGATCGTGATGCCCCGCTCCTGCTCCTGCTCCATCCAGTCCATCACGGCCGCGCCGTCATGAACCTCACCGATCTTGTACGTGATACCGGTGTAGAACAGGATCCGCTCGGTCGTCGTCGTCTTACCGGCATCGATGTGGGCCATGATGCCGATGTTGCGGACCTTGGCCAGCGCGGCGTCAGCGTTTGCCACTGCTACCTACTTCTCTCGTCGCTTGGCATGGAGTCGGTGCCGCCGGAATGGTGCGGCCGGCGGCACCGCTGCGGAGTCGGGGCCGGTGGACTACCAGCGGTAGTGCGCGAAGGCCTTGTTGGACTCGGCCATCTTGTGCGTGTCCTCGCGGCGCTTCACCGCGGCACCCAGACCGTTGCTGGCATCCAGCAGCTCGTTCATCAGCCGCTCGGTCATGGTCTTCTCCCGGCGGGCCCGGGAGTACTGGATCAGCCAGCGCAGACCCAGCGTGGTGGCGCGCTGCGGACGGACCTCGACCGGCACCTGGTACGTGGCGCCACCGACCCGGCGGCTGCGCACCTCCAGCGACGGCTTGATGTTGTCCAGCGCCCGCTTGAGCGTGACGACCGGGTCGGTGTTGGTCTTCTCCCGGGCGCCTTCCATGGCTTCGTACACCAGGCGCTCGGCCAACTGGCGCTTGCCAGAGATGAGCACCTTGTTGATGAGCTGGGTGACAAGCACCGAGCTGTGCACCGGGTCCGCGGTCAGCGGACGGCGCGGTGCGGGTCCCTTGCGCGGCATGTCAGCTCTTCTCCCTCTTCGCTCCGTAGCGGCTGCGCGCCTGCTTACGGTTCCGCACGCCCTGCGTGTCCAGTGAGCCGCGGACGATCTTGTACCGCACACCCGGCAGGTCCTTCACCCGGCCACCACGCACGAGCACGATGGAGTGCTCCTGCAGGTTGTGGCCGACACCCGGGATGTACGCGGTCACCTCGATACCGCTGGACAGCTTCACGCGAGCCACCTTGCGCAGCGCCGAGTTCGGCTTCTTCGGGGTGGTCGTGTACACGCGGGTGCACACGCCACGCCGCTGCGGGCTTCCCTTCAGCGCTGGCGTCTTCGTCTTGCTGGTCTTCGCCTGGCGGCCCTTGCGGACCAGCTGCTGGATCGTGGGCACCGGGTCTTTCGCTCCCTTCGGCCATCACTGGCCGGGCCAATCTTCTGGTGATCGGAGTTGCGGGTCGTACGGTGTTGCGGGTCGTGGTACGGTGTTGCTGGTGGTGCTGTCTGAGGTCCTGCTGACATCGGACCGGGTTGTGGTCACCTGAGCCGTTCCGGCACGCGGTGCGGCATGACGCAAGCCGACCGACCGGATTTTCCGACCCCCGCGGTCGGGCGTGTCGCCCTCTCGCGGACCTCGGCGGCTGCGCGATGACTTCGACACAGTCTTTTGCCCTGCACGTCGCCATGTGACAGACCTCCGAAACAGACTGAAGGCCTGCTTCGTTCGACACCGGAGCGCCGAACGGACGCACACGCGACGGACCCAGGCAGCGCCCAGGCACGAAGACCAAGAATACCCACCATCCTGACCGAGGTCAAAACGGGGGTCCTGATCGAACCCGTCATCCGGGCCTGTGCCCTCGCCCTACCTGTTTATCCATCAGGATAGCCGGCACCCGGCATCACCCGGAGAGCGGGCTGCCGGGCGCGACTCACAACGCCCCCACGGGTGCCGGCACGGCCGCGGCGATCCCGACTCCGGTGACGCCCGCGGTAATCCGGGACATGCCGCAACCGATCGGGACCGGATCCCGCGTCAGTAGAAGTTGTTCAGCGCGAACACCCCGGCAAAAGAGAGCACCATCCCGATCAGGGACAGTCCGGCTCCGCACGCACCGGTGATGATCCCGGTCAGTGCCAGGCCGGAACCACCCGACTGGACACCCGGCTGCCGGATCTGCTTGCGCGCCATGATTCCCATCACCAGACCGGTGCCGCCGGCGAGCACCCCCAGGATCGCCGCCAGTGGCACGCAGCAGGTGCCCAGGGCGACGGCGCAGCTGCCGATCCCGGTGATCATCGAGCCGAGCGCCACACCGTTGTTCGGCGGACTGGTCGGTGGCAGCGCCACCCCGTACTGGGGCTGAGCCGGTCCCGGATACGCGCCGTATCCCGCTGACTGCGGGTAGCCGGCGGCGTTGGGCTGTGCGTAGCCGGAGACCGGCGCCTGCGGATACGCGGTCTGCGGGTAGCCGGGCGGGGAGCTGGCCTGCTGCTGCCCGTAACCGGTCGGGCCGTACGACGGGGGCGCGCTCTGCTGCTGCCCGTAACCCTGCTGCGGGCCACCCTGCTGTGCTGGGTAACCCTGGTGCGGGCCACTCTGCTGATAGGTGCCCTGCTGCGGGCTGCCCTGCTGCGGGCCGCCCTGCTGGTAGCTGCCGCGCTGCGAATTGCCCGTCTGCTGGTAGGGCGGCGCACTCTGCTGTCCGTACCCGGTCTGTGACGTCGGCCCGCCCGCGCCGTAGCTGGGCTGCGGGCCGGACTCGCCGAAACCACCCGATTGTGACGTCATACCGGCGGTGAAGTCCGGCGGTCGCTGGGCACCATGCTGGCCGGTGCCCGGCGGAGGACCGTTGGTGCCGCTCACCGGCGAGTCCGGCTCGGCCGACGGCAGCGTGAAGGCAGGTCCGGGATGCTCCGGCGGATCGTCCCGCGGCGCCGGCGGAGGCGGCGGTGGCGGGGAGTCCTGGCTGGACACGCCACGTTCGGCATCGGACGGAATCAGATAGCCGGTCGGTGGCGGCGGATCCTGGCGGTCGTCACCTCTGGGACCCGTACCCTGTCCCGGTCCGGGCTGCTCGCTCATGCTCTTCCTCCCCGGCCCGCCACCAACGCGGCAGGGCCAGCGCGCGGATCAGTTCACGTCAGGGCCGTACTGGACACCTGACGACATGGGGCCACCTGCGCGCAACAGGGCCGCCACAACACCGAACACGATCATCGCAGCCGCGATCCACAGCGCCAGCCGCGCCAGCCGTACGCCCCAGAGCAGTGCCCGGGCGCCGGTCAGGAAGCCCGCCGAGGCACGCATCTGGGCTGCGGTGTCGCGGGCCAGGACGAGCGCCACCACCGCCGGCAGAACCCCGGCCAGTACGGGAGAGAACAGCACCGCGACGATGCCGAGCCACTGGACGGCGGTCGCCTTGGAGGAGCGCACCGGGTCCGGATCCAGCGGATGGCGGTGCCCGTGCACCTCGGCCATGGCACCCCCGGCCGGACCGGGCGTGCCCCGCTGGGCCGCCGCAGAACCGTCGACTGCCGGAAACAACGCAAACCCCCACGCGTATCGGGTCGACCCCGGCCGTTGGTTGACCGTCCCAACGTACCTGGCCGGAACCAGCCCGCGGGGCGCACCACCGACCTCGTCGGCAGGCACAGCAGACACCACGGGCCGTCGGGAACCCGGAAGGTCCCCGACGGCCCGCACTGAACTCAGTGGCCGTTGCCGACGGCCGAAGCCGTCAGCGCCGTGTCGGCGGCCGAAGCCGCCCAGTGCCGTGTCAGCGGCCGAAGCCGCCCAGGTCGTAGTCGTCCAGCGGCACTGCCTGCCCACTGGCCGGCCCGAACCCGTAGTCCGTGTCGCCGTACCCGGTCATCGAGTACACCTGGGCCTTCGCCTCCTCGGTCGGCTCCACCCGGATGTTGCGGTACTTGGAGATACCGGTACCGGCCGGGATGAGCTTACCGATGATGACGTTCTCCTTGAGGCCGATGAGCGAGTCGCTGCGCGCCTCGATCGCCGCCTCGGTGAGCACCCGGGTGGTCTCCTGGAACGATGCCGCCGACAGCCACGACTCGGTGGCCAGCGACGCCTTCGTAATACCCATGAGGACCGGTCGGGCCGAAGCCGGCTCGACGCCCTCGGAGACCAACCGACGGTTCTCGCCCTCGAAGTTGGCCCGCTCGACCGGTGCACCGGGCAGGAACTCGGTCGCACCGGAGTCGATGATGATGACCCGCTTCAGCATCTGCCGGACGATGATCTCGATGTGCTTGTCGTGGATCAGCACACCCTGTGCCCGGTAGACCGCCTGGACCTGGTCGACGAGGTGCAGCTGGACCGACCGGGGCCCGAGGATCCGCAGCAGTTCGTGCGGGTCGATGGTGCCCTCGATCAGCTTCTCGCCGACCGCGACATGTTCGCCGTCCTGCTTACGCAGCCGGGTACGCCGCGGGATCTTGTCGTAGACGACCTCTTCGGAGCCGTCGTCCGGCACCACGATGATCTTCCGCGACTTCTCCCCCTCCTCGATCCGGACCCGGCCGGCGGACTCGGCGATCGGCGCCTTGCCCTTCGGGACGCGGGCCTCGAAGATCTCGGTGACACGGGGCAGACCCTGGGTGATGTCGTCACCGGCCACACCACCGGTGTGGAAGGTACGCATCGTCAGCTGGGTGCCGGGCTCACCGATGGACTGGGCGGCGATGATGCCGACCGCCTCACCGATGTCGACCAGGTGACCGGTCGGCAGCGAACGGCCGTAGCAGTGCGCGCAGACCCCCAGACGCGACTCGCAGGTGAGTACCGAACGCACCTTGACGGTCTTGACCCCACCGGCAACCAGACGATCCACCAGCGGTCCACCGACATCGGTGTTGCGGGTGGCGATCACGTTGCCCTTGGTGTCGAGTACGTCCTCGGCCAGCGACCGGGCGAACACGCTGGTCTCCACGTGCTCGTCCTTGACCAGGGTGCCCTCGACGTCGTTGGAGACCGTCATCGGCACGGCCCGCTCGGTGCCGCAGTCCTCCTCGCGGATGATCACGTCCTGCGAGACGTCCACCAGCCGTCGGGTCAGGTATCCGGAGTCAGCGGTACGCAGTGCCGTGTCGGCCAGACCCTTTCGGGCGCCGTGCGTGGCGATGAAGTACTCCAGCACGGACAGACCCTCGCGGTAGCTCGACTTGATCGGCCGCGGGATGATCTCGCCCTTCGGGTTGGCCACCAGGCCACGGATCGCGGCGATCTGGCGGAGCTGGAGCATGTTGCCCCGCGCCCCGGAGTTGATCATCTTCCACAGGGTGTTGTCCTGCGGAAGAGCCGCCTCCATGTCCTTGGCGACCTCGTTCGTCGCCTTGGTCCAGATCTCGATCAGCTCGCCACGCCGTTCCTCCGCGGTCATCAGACCACGCTGGTACTGCTTGTCGACCTGTGCCGCGTCCTTCTCGTACCGCTCCAGGATGGTCCGCTTGTTCGGCGGGTCCACCACGTCGGCGATACCGATGGTCAGCCCGGACCAGGTGGCCCAGTGGTAGCCGGCCTCCTTCAGCGCGTCCAGCGTCGCCGCCAGCAGCACCTTGGGCGCCCGCTCCGCGAGGTCGTTGACGATCGCGGAGAGCTGGCCCTTGCGGATCTCGTAGTTGACGAACGGGTAGTCGGTGGGCAGGGCCTCGTTGAACAGCACCCGACCCAGCGTCGTCTCCAGCGTCACCCGGTCACCGGGCTGCCAACCCTCCGGGGACTCCCACGGCGCCGCACCGGCACCGTTGTCGACCGCCGGCAGGTCCCGCAGCCGGATCCGTACCGGGGCCTGCAGGTGCAGTTCACCGGAGTCGTACGCCATCCGGGCCTCGGCCTCGGAGGAGAAGATCCGGCCCTCGCCCGACCCGCCCGGAGTGCGGTGCGTCAGGTGGTACAGGCCGATGATCATGTCCTGTGAGGGCATGGTGACCGGCTTGCCGTCCGACGGCTTCAGGATGTTGTTGGACGACAGCATCAGGATGCGGGCCTCGGCCTGCGCCTCGGTGGACAGCGGTACGTGCACCGCCATCTGGTCACCGTCGAAGTCGGCGTTGAACGCCGCGCAGACCAGCGGGTGCAGCTGGATCGCCTTACCTTCGATCAGCTGCGGCTCGAACGCCTGGATGCCCAGCCGGTGCAGGGTCGGTGCGCGGTTGAGCAGCACCGGGTGCTCGGAGATGACCTCTTCGAGCACGTCCCACACGGCCGTACGACCGCGCTCCACCATCCGCTTCGCGGACTTGATGTTCTGCGCGTGGTTCAGGTCGACGAGCCGCTTCATCACGAACGGCTTGAACAGCTCCAGCGCCATGTACCGCGGCAGTCCGCACTGGTGCAGCTTGAGCCGCGGGCCGACCACGATGACCGACCGGCCGGAGTAGTCGACGCGCTTGCCCAGCAGGTTCTGCCGGAACCGGCCCTGCTTGCCCTTGAGCATGTCGGACAGCGACTTGAGCGGCCGGTTGCCCGGACCGGTCACCGGACGTCCGCGGCGGCCGTTGTCGAACAGCGCGTCGACGGCCTCCTGGAGCATCCGCTTCTCGTTGTTGACGATGATCTCGGGCGCACCAAGGTCGATCAGCCGCTTCAACCGGTTGTTGCGGTTGATCACCCGGCGGTACAGGTCGTTCAGGTCGCTGGTGGCGAACCGGCCACCGTCGAGCTGCACCATCGGGCGCAGGTCCGGCGGAATGACCGGGACGCAGTCCAGCACCATGCCGAGCGGGCTGTTGCGGGTGTTCTGGAACGCCGCCACGACCTTCAGCCGCTTGAGCGCACGGATCTTCCGCTGGCCCTTGCCCGACCTGATGGTCTCGCGCAGGCTCTCGGCCTCGGTGTCGAGGTTGAGGTTCTCCAGCAGCGCCTTGATCGCCTCGGCGCCCATGCCGCCTTCGAAGTACTCGGCGAAGCGGTCCCGCAGCTCGCGGTAGAGCAGCTCGTCGGGCACCAGCTGCTTGGGCTCCAGCTTGCGGAAGGTGTCCATCACCTCGTCCAGCCGGTCGATCTCGCGCTGAGCGCGGTCCCGCAGCTGGCGCATCTCGCGCTCGCCGGACTCCTTGACCTTGCGTCGTACGTCGCTCTTGGCGCCCTCGGCCTCCAGCTCGGCCAGGTCGGCCTCGAGCTTCTTGGCGCGGCCGTCCACGTCGGCATCCCGACGGTTCTCCAGCTGCCGCTTCTCGGCGCCGATCTCGTTCTCGATGGTCGAGATGTCACGGTGCCGGGCGTCGGTGTCCACCTTCGTCACCACGTAGGCGGCGAAGTAGATGATCTTTTCCAGATCCTTCGGCGCGATGTCCAGCAGGTAGCCCAGCCGGCTCGGCACACCCTTGAAGTACCAGATGTGCGTGACGGAGGCGGCCAGTTCGATGTGGCCCATGCGTTCACGCCGCACCTTGGCCCGGGTCACCTCGACGCCGCAGCGCTCACAGATGATCCCCTTGAACCGGACGCGCTTGTACTTGCCGCAGTAGCATTCCCAGTCCCGGGTCGGGCCGAAGATCTTCTCGCAGAAGAGGCCGTCCTTCTCGGGCTTCAGCGTGCGGTAGTTGATCGTCTCGGGCTTCTTGACCTCGCCATGCGACCACTGCCGAATATCGTCCGCGCTGGCCAGGCCGATCCGCAGCTCGTCGAAGAAGTTCACGTCGAGCACTTGTGGTCAGTCCCCTTTGGGTCATGGTGTGGCGGTGTGCACGCCGCCCTACCGGTGGTGTCGGCCGCTGTCCTTGGGGGTACCGGGCGCGGCGCCTGCCGCGCCCGGTACGACCACTCAGACCTCTTCGACGCTGCTCGGCTCGTGCCTGGACAGGTCGATCCCCAGTTCCTCCGCCGCGCGGAACACCTCGTCGTCGTTGTCCTTCATCTCGAGGGTGACCCCGTCGGACGAGAGCACCTCAACGTTCAGGCACAGCGACTGGAGTTCCTTCAGGAGAACCTTGAACGATTCCGGAATGCCCGGCTCGGGGATGTTCTCGCCCTTGACGATCGCCTCGTAGACCTTGACCCGGCCCACCACGTCGTCGGACTTGATGGTCAGCAGTTCCTGCAACGCGTACGCCGCGCCGTAGGCCTGCATGGCCCAGCACTCCATCTCGCCGAACCGCTGCCCACCGAACTGCGCCTTACCACCCAGCGGCTGCTGCGTGATCATCGAGTACGGCCCGGTGGAGCGGGCGTGGATCTTGTCATCCACCAGGTGGTTCAGCTTGATGATGTAGATGTAACCGACCGCGATCGGGTCCGGGAAGGGCTCCCCGGAGCGACCGTCGAACAACTTGGTCTTGCCGCTGCCGTTGACCAGCTGGGTGCCGTCCCGGTTGGGCAGGGAGGCGTCCAGCATGCCGGCGATCTCCTCCTCGTGCGCGCCGTCGAACACCGGCGTGGCGAGGTTGGTGTCCGGCACCGAGGAGTCCGCACCGATCGACTTGAGCGACTTCTTCCAGGCGGTGTCCTCACCGTCCAGCTTCCAGCCGTTCTTCGCCAACCAACCGAGGTGGGTCTCCAGCACCTGACCGACGTTCATCCGGCTCGGCACACCCAGCGGGTTGAGCACGATGTCGACCGGCGTGCCGTCCTCCAGGAACGGCATGTCCTCCGGCGGCAGGATCTTGGAGATGACGCCCTTGTTGCCGTGCCGGCCCGCGAGCTTGTCACCGTCCTGGATCTTGCGCTTCTGGGCCACGTACACCCGGACCAGTTCGTTGACGCCGGGGGGCAGCTCGTCGCCGTCGTCCCGGCTGAACGTCCGTACGCCGATGACCGTGCCGGACTCGCCGTGCGGAACCTTCAGCGAGGTGTCCCGGACCTCCCGGGCCTTCTCACCGAAGATCGCGCGCAGCAGCCGCTCCTCCGGGGTCAGCTCGGTCTCGCCCTTCGGGGTGACCTTGCCGACCAGGATGTCGCCGTCACGGACCTCGGCGCCGATCCGGATGATGCCGCGCTCGTCGAGATCGGCCAGCATCTCCTCGGAGACGTTCGGGATGTCCCGGGTGATCTCCTCCGGACCCAGCTTGGTGTCGCGGGCGTCGACCTCGTGCTCCTCGATGTGGATCGAGGAGAGCACGTCCTCCTGCACCAGACGCTGGGACAGGATGATCGCGTCCTCGTAGTTGTAACCCTCCCACGGCATGAACGCGACGAGCAGGTTCTTGCCGAGCGCCATCTCACCTTCGTCGGTGCACGGCCCGTCGGCGATCACCTGACCGGCTTCGACCCGCTGGCCCTCGTCCACGACGGGACGCTGGTTGATGCAGGTGCCGGCGTTCGAGCGGCGGAACTTGTGCAGCAGGTACGTCCGGCGGTGGCCGTCGTCCTGGTGCACCGTCACGTAGTCGGCGCACAGGTCCTCGACGACACCCGGCTCCTCGGCCACCACGACGTCACCGGCGTCGACCGCGGCACGGTATTCCATGCCGGTGCCGACCAGTGGTGACTCCGCCTTGACCAGCGGCACGGACTGGCGCTGCATGTTCGCGCCCATCAGTGCCCGGTTGGCATCGTCGTGCTCCAGGAACGGGATCATCGCGGTCGCCACGGACACCATCTGCCGTGGCGAGACGTCCATGTAGTCCACAGTGGACGGGCTGACCGCCTCGAACTCGCCGCCCTTCAGGCGCACCAGTACGGTGCTCTCCGCGAAGGAACCGTCATCGGCCAACGGCGCGTTGGCCTGGGCGATGACGTACCTGTCCTCCTCGTCGGCGGTCAGGTACTGGACGTGGTCCGAGACCTTGCCCTCGATCACCTTGCGGTAAGGCGTTTCGATGAACCCGAACGGGTTGACCCGGGCGAACGCGGACAGCGCGCCGATCAGGCCGATGTTCGGCCCTTCCGGGGTCTCGATCGGGCACATCCGGCCATAGTGCGACGGGTGTACGTCCCGGACCTCCATGCCGGCCCGGTCCCGGGACAGACCGCCCGGACCCAGCGCGGACAGCCGGCGCCGGTGGGTCAGACCCGCCAGCGGGTTGGTCTGGTCCATGAACTGGGACAGCTGGCTGGTGCCGAAGAACTCCTTGATCGCCGCCACCACTGGGCGGATGTTGATCAGGGTCTGCGGCGTGATCGCCTCGACGTCCTGGGTGGTCATCCGTTCCCGGACGACCCGCTCCATCCTGGACAGACCGACCCGTACCTGGTTCTGGATCAGCTCGCCCACGGTGCGCAACCGGCGGTTGCCGAAGTGGTCGATGTCGTCGGCGTCGTAGCCCTCTTCGGCCGTGTGCAGCCGACAGAGGTATTCGATCGTCGAGACGACGTCGTCCTCGGTGAGCACCCCGGTGGTGACCGGCGCATTGACTTCCAGCTTCTTGTTCACCTTGTAACGCCCGACCTTGGCCAGGTCGTAGCGCTTCGGGTTGAAGAAGAGGTTGTCCAGCAGGGTCTGGGCGTTCTCCTTGGTCGGCGGTTCACCCGGCCGCAGCTTGCGGTAGATGTCCAGCAGCGCCTCGTCCTGACCACCGATGTGGTCCTTCTCGAGCGTGGCCAGCATGATCTCCGACCAGCTGAACCGCTCGCGGATCTGCTCGCTGCTCCACCCGATGGCCTTGAGCAGGACGGTGACGGCCTGACGGCGCTTCCGGTCGATGCGTACCCCGGCGGTGTCCCGCTTGTCGATGTCGAACTCCAGCCAGGCACCCCGACTCGGGATCACCTTGACGCTGGAGACATCGCGGTCGGAGGTCTTGTCGGGCTGCTTGTCGAAGTAGACGCCCGGCGACCGGACCAACTGGGACACCACGACACGCTCGGTGCCGTTGATGATGAACGTGCCCTTGTTCGTCATCATCGGGAAGTCGCCCATGAACACCGTCTGGCTCTTGATCTCGCCAGTGGTGTGGTTGGTGAACTCCGCGGTGACGAACAGCGGCGCGCAGTAGGTGAGGTCCTTCTCCTTACATTCTTCGATCGACGCCTTCACCTCGTCGAACCGTGGGTTCGAGAAGGAAAGCGACATGGTGCCGGAGAAGTCCTCGATGGGACTGATCTCCTCCAGGATCTCCGCCAGTCCACTACGGGGGGAGGAGTCATCGTCACTGCGGGCACGCCAAGCCTCATTGCCGACCAGCCAGTCAAAAGACTCGTTCTGGATGGCGAGGAGGTTGGGTACCTCGAGGTGTTCGGTGATCCTGCCGAATGAGACTCGGCGGGGAGCGTATGCACTCGTGGTCAGGGTCTTCGCAGGGCGGGAAGCTGCCAAGATGCGTCCTTCCGAGGACCTGTCAGCGACGGCCGGTTCGCGCGCACCCCAAACGACTCCCCTAAAACCACCCATATGCCCCCGGCAAACCGGCAACATCCAGACAATTTTGGTGAGCTCAACGTCAGAAGGCAGCGCAAACTAGCAGTGTAGCCGAAAGGCTCACCGCTGTCCAGGCCGAGCCGCAAGGAGCAGTGGGACCGCCTCCAGAACGAGTCCGGGCACCCGACACCTACTCCCGTGCAGCTGGCCGCCGCGCGGCGCGCAGAAGCAGCTAGAGATCAGCGTGCCCGTCTGGCGCTGAGTCGTCAAGAGCTGGCGCGCGGTCAACATGGTGGAAAAGTCAGACAACCGACCCAGGGAAGGTCGGCACAAAAGGAGCAGAACGCCTGTACAGGGCACGACGCCCAGTGATTCGGGTCGATCAGACCGCAAGCACCTTCGTGACCAACCAGGTGTCGGACGACCGCGTCAGGGTCATCAGCACCCGATTCTGGTCGACCTTCTGCCCGTCGATGTTGCTGTTCTGGCGGTACTGGTCCACATAGAGCAACACCACCACGGTGTTGCTGGTGGCGGAGACCACACTGGTCGCCGCGACGGTCGCGCGTACGACAGCCTTCGCCTTGACCGCGTTCTTCTTCAGATCCCGGGTGCTCGCCGCGTACTGCTTGGCGAAGTCACCACCGATGTACCGGCGGCCCCGCGCGACATTCGCGTCGTAGGTCCGGTAGTCGTACGACAGGATCGCCGGCGCCGCAGCCTGGGCGACCGAGGTGGCCTCGTTGCGCGCCTGGTTCACGCCGTCACCGGCGCCGGCAACCACCCACAGCGACACGGCACTGCCGGCGACGAGCACGGTGAGTACGAGAAGCACCAGCGCCACCCGGTGCAGTCGCCTGAGCCGGCGCTCTTCGAAGACCCGACGGACAGCCGCCTTGCCCCGACCGGCCTTCGTGTCACCCCGCCGGCCACCGGCCGACTGGCCACCCCCCCGACCGGAACGTGTCCCCGTCCGCTGCGGTTGCTGCCACCCGGCCGTACCGGTGCCTTCACCGGCGGCCGGGTGGGACGTGCCGTGCTGCTCTCCGCGGACAGGTCCGGGTCCTGCTCCTCGGTCCGATCGGCGTCGGTGGACGCATCATCACCGGTCGGCTTCGGGCGCGGCGACGGTCGACGGTCGGCGGGTCGTGGCTGGGGCGCCGGACGGGGCCGGGGCCGCCGCGGCACACCGCCGGGCCCACCCGCCGCAGGCACCGTCCGAGCCGGCACCGTCCGAGCCGGCACCGTCCGAGAGGGGGTCGAGGAGCGGGTCCGCGAAGGCGCCTTCCGCAGCGGCGGTGTCCGAACCGTTCGAGGTGTCCAGCCTGTCCCGGTCCGTTCCGGACTCAGCGGGATGGGTACCCGTGGGCCGGGTTTCGGCGGGACGAGGTTCCGTGGGACGGGACGGGGTCCGACGACGCCCGGCGGCAGGGCCGTTGGTACGGGCCGGGTGGCGCGGCTGGCCGCCCTTCGGCGGTGCCTGACCACGCAGCGCCCTGGGGATGAAGCGGGGCATCGCGGGATTGTCCTCCGTACCTCAGATTCAGAACGCGCGGGACCGGGCGCTCGGCAAGCTCAGACGAATTCGAGTTTCGACACCAGCCAGTGGTGGCTCTGTTCGGACATGACCACCCGTACCCGGTAGTGGGCCTTACGCCCGTCCGGGGCGTTGGTGTTCCTGACCGTCGCGTCCATCGCCACCAGTACGGTCGCCGACTTCCGCTTGCTGGTGGTGACGCCGGCCCAGAGGACCTGCGCCCTGGCGCTGACCTTGTTCTCCACCACGGCGGAGCGGGTCTGCTTCATACCGTTCTGGTACTCACGCCGGAAGTCCCCGGTGGAACCGTCGAGTGTCCGCTTCAGATCCCGGTCGACGGACTTCGCGCTGACGCTCATGAAGTTGCTGACGGTCGTCTTCGCCGCGGACAGCGCGGCGTTGCGGGCCTGCGTGTCGAGGCTCTGCTGGTAGGCGCGCAAGCCACCGGCCACAGCGACGACCGCACCGCCCACCACCAGGAGGGCGAGCATTACGACCAGCACGGTCATCCCGCGCACCGACCGCCACGCGGCCTGTCCTGGCCGCAGGATCCAGTGCCGCAGCGGGTTCCTACTCGTCGACATGCTGCCCTTCGATTCGATGCGTGGCGGGTGGCCTCACGGCTGCAGGCCGGCCAGCAGCAGCTGCTTCCACGACTGGTCGCCGGCCAGCTGGTACTGACCGCCGGTGCCGCCGAACTGCAGCGGCTGGCCGTCCGGCCCGAGGACCAGGCCGGTGGACGGGTCGTAGCCGGCCACGCCGGAAGCAGCTGGACCGGACGCGGACCCTCGGCCCGTACCGGAACTGCCACCCGATGATGTACCACCGGACGGCGCAGGGCCACCCTCCGGCACCGGCGTGATCTCCGGACCGCCCGGGCGCGGCGCGTTGTTGTTACCACGCACGCTGGAGCCCTGCTGCTGCTCACCTTGCGTGCACTTCAGCTTCTCACCCGTCCGGATGTACTGGCAGGGTGGCGGGTCGTCCACGTCGAGCACCAGGCCGAAATGTGCCGTGCCATCTCCGGGAGTGACGGTGAAACCACCGGCTATCACCAGTGGATAGACCACCAGGATCTGCCGGATGCCGGCGAGCCGGCGGGTGGCGACCCCGCCGACCGTGACCAGATTGCCCAACAAGGTCCCGACCGACGGGTCCAGGTCGTGCAGCAGACCCGTCACCTGCCGGGCCGCCGGCGGCGCGTTGGCGAGGAGCTTTCGCAGGTCCGCGTCGGACGTACGCAACGTCGTGGTCAACTGGGCCAGGCCCTTCGCCCAACGCCGGATGTCCGCCGAACTGGCCTGCTGGGTGGACAGCACCGTCTGACCGTCCTGCAGCAACTGGACCGTCTGCGGCAGGTCCGTCTCCGCGGTGGACAGCAGCTTGTCGCTGGAATCCAGGATCCGCTGCAGGGCGTCCCCGCTGCCCTCGAAGGCGCGCCCCAGCTCGTCGATCACCACCTGCAGGTCCCTGGTGTCCACCGAGCCGACCAGCTTGTCCAGGTTGACCAGCAACGTCTCGGTCGGCAGCGGGATACCGGTACGGCTGACCGGGATCGTGTCCCCGGCCTGCAGGTACGGACCATCCCCGCTGTAGGGCCGCAGGTCCAGGTACTGCTCGCCGACCGCGGACCGGTCGGTGACCACGGCGCGGAGATCCTTCGGGATCTGTACGCCGCGGTTGATCCGCATCCGGACGCGGACCCGCTGCCCGTCCAACTGGACTGCGGTGACCTTGCCGACCGGGCTGCCCCGGTAGGTCACCGAGGCGTTGGTGAAGATGCCCCCGGCCGTGGTGAACTCGGCGGACAACGGGTACGAGCGGCCGAGCAGCGCATCGCCGACCCCGACGTAGCGGACTGCGACATAACACACGCCGAGCACACTGACCAGTACGAACGCCAGAACCTTGATCTTCACACTGCGCGGGATCATCCGGTCAGCCCTCCCAGCAGCATGTTCAACAGGTTGCCCTGGCGCGGGTTGGCCTCACCGGCCGGCAACGGGTTGCCGTTCCGGTCGGTCGGTACCGGCACCGAGACCTTCGGCGACGAGGACGTGCCGGACTTCGGACCGTTCGGGTCCTTCACCGGTCCGTTCTGGTTCGTGGTGTTCCCGTTCTGGTCACCGACCGGTGTGCTGGTCAACAGGTTCGACAACAGGTCAGTGACGTTCAGGTCGACCGTGATGTGCAGGTTGAGGTAGTCACCGATGATCGCGCCGTTGACGTTCGGCGGGAACGGGTAGGTCAGCAGCTGGTCGATCGACTTCGGCAGGTTGTCGCCGGAGCGCACCAGCTGGGTCAGGATCGGCTGCAACGAACGCAGGTTCGCCACCAGGTCGTCCCGGCTCTCGTTGATCACCCGGACCCCCACCACACCCAGCTTCTTCAGCGCCTTCAGCATGTCCACCAGCTGCGTACGCTGACCGTCCAGCACCTTCAGGCCCGGGTCGAGCGCGTCGACCGCCTTCGCCACCGTGGTCCGCTGGTCGGCGACCTGCTTCGAGAACTTGTCCAACGCGTCGATGGCCCGGACGATCTGCTTCTTCTGCCCGTCCAGCCCGCCGATGAACGTGTCGAGCTGGTGCAGGGTGTCGCGGACCTGCGGCTCCCGGCCGTCGAAGATCTTCGCCACCTCGGTGTTGATCGTCTTCAGCCGTTGCAGGCTGCCGCCGTTGAGCAGCAACGACAGCGCACCCAGCACCTCCTCGGCTTCCACGTTGCGACTGGTCCGCGACAGCGGGATGTTCGCTCCGTCGGCCAGCCGGCCCTGCGGCGCCCTGTCGGCGGGCGCCCGCAGGTCCACGAACTTCTCGCCGAGCAGACTGGTCTGCCGGATCGAGGCGGTCGCGTTGGCCGGCAGGTGCACGTCGCGCTGCACCCGTACCCGTACCTTCGCGTGCCAGCCGACCAGATCGACGCTCTGCACGCTGCCGACGGTCACGTCGTCGACCTTCACCGCCGCCTGCGGTACGAGGTCCAGTACGTTGGCGAACTCGATCGTGACCCGGTAGCCGTCACCGCCCGAACCACCCGGCAGCGACATCCCGTACAGGCCCTGGGAACTGCATCCGGCCAGCATCAGCAGGCCGAGCAGCGCCACACCGATCCGTCTGATCATGGCTGACCTCCACCGAGGATCCCACCGAGGGTGAGGTCCGGGTTGACCGCGCCGGACGAGTCGGACTGCGAGGTGCCGGTGCCGTCCTCGGGGGTACCGCCGGTACGGCCGGTGCCGCCCGTCGTACCCGGCGGATCCGGCGCGGTAACGGCGCCCAGGTTCAGGCCGGGCAACGGCAGCAGGCTGAGCAGATGCTTGAGCTCGGTGGTCAACGGCTGACCGGCCTTGGCCAGCAGCGAGGCCAGCTGGAAGCACGCGGCCGGGATCTGCTTCGCCGGCACCAGGTGCGAGATCATCGAGCAGACGTAGGACGCCGGATCGTACGGGCCGAGCAGGTCGTCGCGGGTGTCCAGGGTGCCGGACCGGGCGTTGTACGCCAGGTTCAGGTTGGACAACGCCGTCGGGGCGACGTCCAGGATGTCGATGATCGACTTCTGTTGTCTGACCAGCACCCCGGTGATGTCCGTCAGCGCCTTGACGTTGTCGGTCAGGTCCGCCCGGTTGTCCTTGACGAACCGCGTCACCTGACGCAGGGCCACGGCCAGGTCCTTCAACGAGGCGGCCAGGTCGTCCCGCTCACCGGACAACTGGTCGGACACGTCGGCGAGCTGCCGGTTGAACTCCCGTACCGCGCCGTCGCTCTCGGCCAGTGCGGTGGTGAACTTCTGCAGATTGACCACGGTGCCGAACAGGTCCTGACGCCCGTTGGACAGCGTGTCCAGCGCGTCGGCCAGGTCGGTGAGGGTCTGGTGCATGGTCGCGCCGTTGCCGTCCAGGTTGGCCCGACCCGCGGCCAGCAGCTTGGACAGCGAACCGTCCCGGTTGGCGCCCTTCGGCCCCAGCGCGACGTTCAGGTTGTCCAACGCCTTGTACACGTCGTCGAGCTCCAGCGGCACCACGGCGCGGTCACCGGTCAGCTGGGCATGGTCGGCCATCACCGGGCCGCCCGCGTAGCCGGGGGTGAGCTGCACGTACCGGTCGCTGACCACGCTCGGCGGCACGATGACCGCCTTTGCCGAGGCCGGGATCCGGTACTTCGCGTCGTAGCTGACGGTCACCGCGACGGTGCGTCCCTCGGGATGCACCCGGATGATCGAACCGATCTTGACGCCCATCACCCGTACATCGGAGTTCGGGTAGATCCCGACCGCCTGGCTGAAGTGCGCGGTCAGCGTGCGCTGCGGTGGCCCGGAACGCCACACCGCCAGGCCGATCGCGGTACCGAGGGACAGTACGACCGCCACGGCCAGCACGATGCCGACCGGGCTACGGAACACACTCAGGGCCCGGCTGCTACTGCTGTCGGCGTGTCTCATCACCTCACCTGCCCCCGTCACTCGACGGTGTACCGGTCGCAGCGCTGCGACCCGGCTGAGCCGACGCGGACGTCGTCGGCGTCGGGCTCGCCGACGTACCGGCCGACGGCGAGGTGCCCGGCCGGCTGCCGCTGCTCTTCGGTGCACTCCTGGCGTTGGCCGCGGCGCCGGCCCGGTCCCCGGCGGCCGGCCTGGCCGGTGCGCCACCCGGCAGGTACGGCTGGAGCAGTGCGTCGATGTAGGAGTCGAACCAGCGCCCGTTGCCCAGCACGTTGGTGAACGCGTCGAGGAACGGTGCCAGGCCCTGGATGCTCTTGGTCAGGTTGTCCCGGTTGCGTTGCAGCGTGGCGACCACGCCGCGCAGCTGCTTGAGTGCCGGGTCCAGCTGCTTCTGGTTGTCGGTCACCAGCCCGGACAGCTGCTTGGCCAGCTTGTCGGTGTTGACCAGCAGCGCGTGGATGGCGTCCCGGCGGGACTTCACCTCGCGCAGCAGCAGGTTGCCGTCGGAGAGCAGTTTCTGGAACTGCTTGTCCCGGTCGGCGAGCACCTGGGTGACGCCGCGGGCCCGACGCAGCAGTTCGCGCAGCGCGGCGTCGCGGCTGGCGACCGTACGAGACAGCCGGGAGAGCCCGGTCAGCGAACCCTTCACGTTCGGCGAGGTGTCCTTCAGTACGTCGGACAGCACGTCGAACGCCTTGGCCAACTGCTTGACGTCGACCTTGTCCACAGTGTCGGCCAGCCCGTTGACGGCCTGTACGACATCGAACGGCGACGAGGTGCGTGACCGCGGGATCTCCTGTCCCGGATCCATCCGGCCGGGGCCGGCCGGGTCCAGGCCGAGGAACTTCTGCCCCAGTACGGTCTTGATCCGGATCGTGGCCTCGGTCTTCGTACCGAACGACACGTCGCTGTCGACCTGGAAGTCGACCCGCACCTGCGGTCTGCCGTCGTGCTGGGTGAGCCGTACGTCGGTCACCTTGCCGACCTTCACCCCGGCGATGCGTACCTCGTTCTCCGCCTGCAGACCGCTGGCGTCGTTGAACGCCGCCGAATAGGTGTCGCCACCGCCGACGAACGGCAGGCTGTCGGTGTTGAACGCGGCCAGCACGGCGGCGGTCAGTACCGCCAGTCCGGCGGCACCCAGGATCACCGGATTGCGTTCCCGGAACGGCTTCATCGACCGACACCTCCGCCCGACCCGGACTTCGCCGAAGACTGCGACTGCTGGCACCGGGCCGCCGTCGCGGTGAACGTGGCCGGGTTGACGTTGCCCAGTCCGGGCACGTCGACCGTGCCGTCGAAGTTGCACATGTAGAAGTTGAGCCAGGATCCGTAGCTGCTGGTACGGGTCAGCGCACCGGTGCGGACCGGCAGTCGGGCCAGCGTCCCCTCGATGACCGAGGTGTTCGCGTTCAGTGTGGTGGCCAGCTTCCGCAGCTGCGCCACGTCACCCTTCAGGGCCGGTCGGGTGTCGGAGACCAGGTTCGCGGTGGAGCCGGCCAGGTCACCGATGCTCTTCACGGAGTCACCGATGGTGTGCCGGTCGGCGGCGAGTCCGGAGACGAAGTCCTGCAACGAGTCGATGATGTCGGACAGCTTGCGGTCCCGGGCGTTGAGGGTGGCCAGTACGTCGTTGAGGTTGTCGATCACCCGGCCGATCACCTTGTCCCGGTCGGCCAGTGTGTTGGTCAACGACGCGGTGCGGGCCAGCAGGTCGTTGACGGTGCCGCCCTCACCTTGCAGCACCTGGATGATCTCGTACGAGAACTTGTTGACCTCGTTCGGCGAGAGCCCGGTGAACAGTGGCTGGAAACCGTTGAACAGTACGGTCAGGTCCAGCGCGGGTGCGGTGTGGGACAACGGTACGACGCTGTCGCGGGGCAGCTTGCTGCTGCTGCCGCTGCCCTCGGTGAGGTCCAGGTAGCGTTGGCCGATCAGGTTGCGGTACCGGATCTTCACCCGTACCGAACGCGGTACGGGAATCTTGTCGTCCACCGTGAAACTGACCCGGGCCACCTTGTGCCGGACCAGTTCGATGTCCTTGACCTGGCCCACCTTGACGCCGGCGATGCGTACGTCGTCGCCCTGCAGCAGGCCGGTCACGTCGGTGAACTCCGCGCGGTACCGGGTGCCGCCCAGCCAGCCCAACGAACCGAGGGTCTGGGCCAGCAGCGCGGTGGCCGCGATCGTGACCACCGCGAAGATCGCCAGTTTGACCAGCGACGGCACCACACTGCGGCTGCTGCTACGGCCGCTCATGAGGCATTCACCACCGTTCCGCGCATCAGGGGACCCCACAGCAGGTCGGTGATGTCGCCGAGCTGCGTGACGTTGCGTCCGGTCGCCGCGGCGACCAGCGGGTTGATCATCGCCCGTTCCTCGCTGGTGCCCGCGTACCCCATCGTCGGGTCGCTGCCGGTGCCGCCACCTTGCCCTGCGGCGTTGCTGCCGGCGGGCACCGAGCCTCCGTCGGACAGCACCCCACCGGGATGCGATGCGCCGTACTGGTAGCCGTCGATGATCGGGGTCGAGGGGTTCGGTCGCGGCGGGTCGGGCAGGCCACGGCAGTTGGGGCCGGTATCGGCGCCGTACTGCGGCTGGTCGCCGCTGACGTACTTCCCGCTGTCCTTGGTGATCTCCAACGTGATATGCAACCGACCCGTATCAAACGCACCCTCGATATTGCGCTGCAACCGCACCATCCCCGCCGTCACACACGGATACTCCGGCGCATACTCCGCCAACACCCCCAACACCGGCCGCGACACCCGACCCAACTGCACCAACCTGCCCTCATGCCGCAACAAAAACCCCGACCCACTATCCGCCAACCCCGTCGCCTCACCAAAAAACGACGCCAACTGCTCCCGCTGATCCGACACCGTCCCCGCCGTCACCGTCACATTCCGCAACACCTCCACCAGATCCGACCACGCCCCCGAATACGTCCCCAACACCCCCGCCAACTTCTCCAAATCCGACCGCAACACCGGCAACTGACCATTCACCACCCCCAAATACCGATCCAACCCCACCAACGTCCCACCCAACCGATCACCACGACCCGCCACCGCCCGCGACACCGCATCCAACGTCACCGACAACTTCTCCGGACCCACCGCCCGCAACACCGGCAACAAATCATCCAACACCCGCTCCAACTCCACCCCCCGCACACTCCGATCCTGCGACACCACCGCACCCCCAGAAATCGCCCGCGACGACGGCGACCCATTCACCACCAGATCCACAAACTTCTCACCAAACAACGTCTTCGGCACAAACCGCGCCACCACATTCGACGGCACCCCCGACACCGACCCCGTATCCAACCCCACCCGCAACACCGCACCCGAACCAGACGACGACACCCCCGCCACCCGACCCACCACCACACCCCGCACCTTCACATCCGCACCACGCTCCAACTCCAACCCCGACCGATCCGCCCGCACACTCACCCACACCGTCGGCGTGAACACCTTCAAATACGCACCCACCGACACCGCCACCAACACACCCACCACCACCACAAAACCCAACCCCAGCAATGGGCGTCGCACCGCCGCCGATCCTCTCGCGCTCATGCCCGCCTCATCCAGATATCCGTACGGTGGTGGTGGCTCCCCAGATCGCCAGGCTGAGGAAGAAGTCGACGACATTGATCGTCACCAGAGCGGTGCGTACGGCACGTCCGACCGCCAGGCCGACGCCGGCCGGCCCGCCCGAGGCCGTGTAGCCGTGGTAGCAGTGGATCAGCACCACGATGATGCTGAACACCAGTACCTTGCCGAACGACCACAGCACGTCCTCCGGCGGCAGGAACAGGTTGAAGTAGTAGTCGTACGTACCGCTGGACTGTCCGAAGTAGAGAGTGACCATCAGTCGGGTGGACAGGTAGCTTGCCATCAGCCCGATCACGTACAGCGGGACGACCGCGACGAGACCGGCGATCATCCGGGTGGTGACCAGGAACGGTAGCGACGGCAGCCCCATCACCTCGAGGGCGTCCACCTCTTCGTTGATCCGCATGGCGCCGAGCTGCGCGGTGAAGCCGCAGCCGACCGTCGCGGACAGTGCGATCCCCGCCACCAGTGGCGAGATCTCACGGGTGTTGAAGTAGGCGGAGATGAAGCCGGTGAAGGCGCTGGAGCCGATCTGGTTGAGCGCCTCGTAGCCCTGCAGACCGACCTCGGTACCGGTGAAGAAGGTCATCGCCACGATGACGCCGACCGTACCGCCGATCACCGCGAGGGCGCCCGAACCGAAACTGACCTCGGCCAGCAACCGCAGCACCTCGCGCTTGTACCGGCGGACGGTACGCGGCACCCAGGCGAAGGCACGCAGATAGAACGACATCTGCCCGCCGAGGTCGTCCAGGAACCCCAGCGGCTTACGGCCCACCGCGCGTAGGCCCTCGGTCAGGTTCGCCATCACGTCCCCTTCTGCGGGACGATCTGGAAGTAGATCGAGGTGAGTACGAAGTTCATCGCGAACAGCAGCATGAAGCTGATCACCACACTCTGGTTCACCGCGTCGCCGACGCCCTTCGGACCGCCCTTGGCGGTCATTCCCTTGTAGCAGGCCACCAGCGCGGCGAGCAGACCGAACACCACGGACTTCAGCTCACCGGCGATAAGGTCCTGGATCTGGCCCAGTGCCTGGAAGCTGGCCAGGTACGCGCCCGGCGTACCGCCCTGCAGGATCACGTTGAAGAAGTAGCCGCCGGCCACACCGACCACGCTGACCAGGCCGTTGAGTAGTACCGCGACGATCATGCAGGCGATCGCCCGGGGCACCACCAGGCGCTGGATCGGGTCGATGCCCAGCACCTCCATGGCGTCCAGTTCCTCACGGATCTTGCGGGCCCCCAGGTCGGCGCAGATCGCCGACCCACCGGCCCCGGCGATCAGCAGCGCGGTCACGATCGGCCCGGCCTCCCGTACCACGGCCAGTACGCTGGCCGCGCCGGTGAACGACTGGGCACCGAGCTGGCGGGTGAGGGTGCCGAGCTGCAGGGCGATGACCGCACCGAACGGGATGGCGACCAGTGCCGTCGGCAGGATCGACACGCTCGCCACGAACCAGGCCTGCTGGATCATCTCGCGCATCTGGAACGGCCGGCGCGGCACGGCACGTATGCCGTCCAGGCAGAATCCGAAGAAGCTACCGGACTGCCGTAGCGCCCCGGTGACCGGATTGCTCATGACCACCGCTCGTCTCCGCGTGCCGTACCGGGCCGGTCCAGTACGACGGTGTCCGCCGACGGATCGGCACGGTGCACGCCGCGCTGCGGCAGTTCCGGCCAGTTCTCCTGCTGTTCGGCGGGCCGGACGTAGCGGGCGGAACGATCCGGCTCGTCGAACGAACCGTCCGGTGGCGTGACGCCGTTGTCCCGGCACCACCGTCCTGGTTCCCGCTGCGAGGCACGGATCTGCCCGTCGGTGGGCGGCAGTTGGAACGGGATCGGCGGCAGCGGCGGCAGTTCCTGCCCCGTCGCCGCCTCGGCCTCCAGCTCGCTGGAGTCCTTCTCCTCAGCCATCCCGATCGGGCCCTGCCGTTGTGCGTTGAGGAACTGCCGGACCACCGGTTCCTGACTGGACAGCAGCATCTCCCGCGGACCGAACATGGCCAGATGCCGGCGGTAGAGCAGGCCGATGTTGTCCGGTACGGTGCGCGCCGTGTTGATGTCGTGCGTGACGATAAGGAATGTCGCACCGGTCTGCTGGTTCAGATCCACGATCAGCTGATTCAGGTACGCGGTGCGCACCGGGTCCAGGCCGGAGTCGGGCTCGTCGAACAGGATGATCTCCGGCGCGAGGACCAGGGCGCGGGCCAGTCCGGCCCGTTTACGCATACCGCCGGAGATCTGGCCCGGCAGCTTACGTTCCTCCCCGGTCAGACCGACCATGTCCAGTTTCTCCATGACGACCTGCCGCACCTCGGACTCCGACTTACGGGTGTGCTCCCGCAGCGGAAAGGCGACGTTGTCGTAGAGGTTCATGGAGCCGAACAGGGCGCCGTCCTGGAACAGCACGCCGAACAGCTTGCGGACCTCGTACAGGTCCCGCTCGCTGAGCCGGGGCAGATCCTTGCCCTGGATCATGATCCGGCCACGTTCCGGCTTCAACAGGCCGACCAGTGTCTTGAGGAACACCGATTTACCGGTGCCGGATGGTCCGAGCAGTACGGAGATCTCGCCGGCGGGCAGCGTGAAGCTCACATCGGCCCAGATGTTCTGGCGGCCGAAGGACTTCGTCAGCCCTTCGATCTGCACCTCGACACCCACGTGGTTCCCTCCCCCGCCGCCACCGCGTCCTCTCGTCGGCGGTACGGCTGGACGCGGTGGGCCCTCGGGTCATCAACAGTGATCGACAACACCGGACGGCCGGTCGTAACGAGTCAAGTTAACTTGTGAGTAACGTCGAAGTCGAGACGTAAATCAGGATTCGCCGGCGAACACACGGAGTCGCGACCTTCTGTCACTTTCCGTATCTGTATTCGTTCACCGGGTAGCCATGAAGAATCCTGCTCGTACGGCATTCTCCTCAATGCCGATCAACAGGGCAACCCGTGCACAGATAACAGATCAACCCGCGCCGGGATCTGTCACCGGACCACCGGCCGCACGACACCGCCGGGGAGTGCTCACCGGCGGTGTCGGATGGATCCGTTGTACGGCCTGGTTCAGACCTCCGGCAGCCTCGCCGGCATCACGATCGAGAAGGTGCCCGGCTCATCGGCGAACCGGACCGCCAGGGGCGTGTGCTGGCCCGTCAGGTCCAGCAGCAGGTGGCCGGCCGGCCCGGCGCCGATCGCCTCCTGCAGGAACTGCCGGTTCACCACGGCCAGTACGTCCGGTCCCGTCGCCTCGGCCAGCAACCGCAACGCACCGGAGTCGTCGGTACCCAGTGCCACCAGGTCCAGACTCGTGCCCTGATGATCCATCGGGTGCACCACGGCGGCGTCGAGCGCGGACCGCAGCGCGTCCACCCCGGTGGTGATCCGCCGCACCGCGGTGATGTCGACCAACGGGCGGTACTCCGGGAACTCGTGCTCCGAGACCGGGCAGTCGCACCGCCCGACACCCACGGCGAAGGACAGCTTTCCCTCCGCCACCCGGATCCGCGCCTCCTCGGCCGTACCGAGAAGCTCACGCAGCTCGGCCAACCGGTCCTGCCGTACCGATACCCGGGCGGAGGGCCCGGTCCGACGGGCCACCGGCAGCTCGCAGACCGCGAGCCGGTACCGGTCGGTGGCGACCAGGGTCAGCGACTCCGCGGCGATGTCGAACAGCACCACGTCCAGTGGTTCCCCGGCCGGGCCGGGCAGCGCATGACCCACCGCGTCCAGGGCCCGTACGAGTTCGGCGGTACCGACCCACAGTGCGGTCACCGAACCCGTACCGTCCGGAGCTCCAGCCATGGCGGCGATCTCCACCCGGACCGCCGCCAGTTCCTCACGAGCGTCGGCCAGGCCCGCCTCCAACCTGCCGAGGTGTTCGGCGAGCAGGCTGTCCACCAGGTCCGGGTCGTCACGCCCGGCGACCAGTCGTCGCATCCCGGCAACCGGCATACCGACCCGTCGCAACCGGGCGAGCAGCCGCGCGTCGGCGATCTGCGGCCGGCCGTACCAGCGGTAGTTCGTCTGCGGATCCACCCAGGCGGGCGCCAACACCTGCAGCCCGTCGTAGAAACGCAGGGCGCTGACACTCAAGCCGGTGGTCCGGGCGAAGTCGCTGATACCCATCATGTCGTCGGTCATGGACAGAGTCTCGATGCTCGACAAGCTCGAGGGTCAAGCGCTGGTACGCCTGCGGGGCGGCCACCCGGAATGGGTGACCGCCCCGCAGGGACATGACCGGTACTACTTGAGCGAGACGGTGGCGCCGGCGCCCTCGAGCTGCTCCTTGGCCTTCTCGGCCGCTTCCTTGGTGACCTTCTCCAGGACGGCCTTCGGCGCGGCCTCGACCACGTCCTTGGCCTCCTTCAGGCCCAGGCTGGTGAGCGCGCGCACCTCCTTGATGACCTGGATCTTCTTGTCGCCAGCGGACTCGAGGATGACGTCGAACTCGTCCTGCTCGGCCTCGGCCTCGGCCGGAGCCGCGCCGCCGCCGACGGCCGCGACGGCGACCGGGGCAGCCGCGGTGACCTCGAAGGTCTCCTCGAACTGCTTCACGAAGTCGGACAGCTCGATCAGCGTCATTTCCTTGAACGCGTCGAGCAGCTCGTCGGTGCTGAGCTTCGCCATGGTGGCGGTGTTCCTTTCTCGGTCTGGGTGCCCGTACTGGGCGACGGCCGGTCGGCCCGGCCGCATTGGGACTTAGGCGGCTTCGCCGTCCTTGGCCTGCTTGTCGGCCAGTGCCTGGGCGAGGCGGGCTGTCTTGGACAGCGGCGCCTGGAACAGGCTGGCAGCCTTGGACAGGTTGCCCTTCATGGCACCTGCCAGCTTGGCGAGGAGCACCTCACGGGACTCCAGGTCGGCCAGCTTGGTGACCTCTTCCGGGGACAACTTCTTGCCCTCGAAGACACCACCCTTGATGACCAGTGCCGGGTTGTCCTTCGCGAAGTTACGCAGCCCCTTGGCCGCGTCGACCACGTCGCCGGTGACGAACGTGACCGCGGTGGGGCCGGTGAACAGGTCCTCGACACCCGTGACGCCTGCCTCGGCTGCCGCGATCTTCACCAGCGTGTTCTTCGCGACGCGGTAGTGGGCATCCGGGCCGAGCGCCCGCCGCAGCTGGGTGATCTGCGAGACGGTGAGTCCACGGTATTCGGTCAGCACCGTCGCCGATGAGTTCCGGAACCGTTCGACGATCTCGGCTACCGCTTCGGCCTTGTCCTCGCGTACTGGCTTGGTCCGGCCAAACGTGTCCGCCATGTCCCTCCTCTCATACATCTCGGGCCGGTCACCATCGGCCCGGTCAGCGCATGAGAAACGCCCCGGCGCAGGGCGCACGGGGCGGGTAGCCGACCGGTGCGGCATCCGGGTCACGGCCTTCCGTCGCGTCGTGCGCGGCGTCTGGCCCTGATGCGAATGTCGGCACCGTCACCGCCCGGAAACCAGGCGGCCAGCGGCATGTCACGTCCGTCATCCCTGCGCGGGCCGCTCCGACTGACGGAGCCTTCGGCCGCGCCGATGACGGCGCGGCGACCAGCGGTCTTTGGGTGTAACTCATTCATCGTACTCGACCTGGCAGAGCGTCCCCAACGGGGCGTCACCCGTGCCCGGACCGGACTGCGTTCCAGGTGCACAGACCGCAGCGGCCGGCCGGACCTCGGGTCCGTGCCGGCCGCTGCCGTGGCCTACGAAAGTGACCGCGCGGGATCAGGCCGCGCCGGTCTCGTCCTCCGTCAGGTTCCGGGTCCGGTTCGGGTCGACCTGGATACCCGGTCCCATCGTGGTGGAGACGGTGACCTTCTTGAGGAACTTGCCCTTGGCCGAGGACGGCTTCGCCCGCAGCACCTCGTCGAGCACAGCGGCGTAGTTCTCCACGAGCTTCTCAGCGCCGAAGCTCGCCTTGCCGATGATCAGGTGGAGGTTGGAGTGCTTGTCCACCCGGAACGCGATCTTGCCGCCCTTGATGTCCGTGACAGCCTTGGTCACGTCCATCGTGACGGTGCCGGTCTTCGGGTTCGGCATCAGGCCACGCGGGCCCAGGATCCGCGCGATCCGACCGACCTTGGCCATCTGGTCCGGGGTGGCGATCGCCGCGTCGAAGTCCAACCAGCCGCCCTGTACGCGGGCGATCAGCTCGTCCGAGCCGACCTCGTCCGCGCCGGCCGCGATGGCCTCGGTGGCCTTGTCGCCGGTGGCGAACACCACTACCCGGGCGGTCTTACCGGTGCCGTGCGGGAGGTTGACGGTGCCGCGCACCATCTGGTCGGCCTTGCGCGGGTCGACACCCAGCCGCATGGCCACCTCGACGGTGGAGTCGAACTTGGTCTTCGAGGTCTCCTTGGCGAGCTTCACGGCCTCCAGCGGGCTGTGCAGCTTGTCCTTGTCGACGGTCTCGTTCGCCGTACGGTATCCCTTGCCGTGTTGCGCCATGATCTTCCACAACCTTTCCTGTGGTCCGTGGTACGGGGCGAGCGCCTGCCCCTCCCACGCTGTCGTTCTGCTTCATCCGCGCGGTCACGTCCTGCGTGCCGTCGCGGCTGGTGACCGACCGGTCAGTCGTTGACGGTGATACCCATCGAACGGGCGGTGCCAGCGATGATCTTGGACGCCTGGTCCAGGTCGTTCGCGTTCAGGTCGGCCAGCTTCTTCTCCGCGATCTCGCGGACCTGAGCCTGGCTGACCGAACCGACCTTCGACTTGTGCGGCTCGCCGGAACCCTTGGCGACACCGGCGGCCTTCAGCAGCAGCTTCGCGGCCGGTGGCGTCTTGAGGATGAACGAGAACGAACGGTCCTCGAACACACTGATCTCGGCCGGGACGATCTCGCCCCGCTGCGACTCGGTCTGGGCGTTGTACGCCTTGCAGAACTCCATGATGTTCACGCCGTGCTGACCGAGCGCGGGGCCGACCGGCGGTGCCGGTGTGGCCTGGCCGCCGGGCAGCTCAAGCTTGAACGTGGTGACTAGCTTCTTCTTCTTGGGAGGCATGACCCTGGACTTCCTCTGGCTTCCTCTTCACACACCGACGCCCGGGCCTGTCCCCGGTGCCGGACGTCCATCCGGAGCGGACGCTCCGATCAGATCTTCGCGACCTGGTTGAAGTTCAGTTCGACCGGGGTCTCCCGGCCGAAGATCGACACCAGGACCTTGAGCTTCTGCTGGTCCGGGTTGATCTCCGAGATGCTGGCTGGCAACGAGGCAAAAGCACCGTCGGTGACGGTGACCGAGTCGCCGACCTCGAAGTCGACCTTGATCTCCGGCTTGCCGGCAGCGCCGCCCGCGACGTCCTTCTCCTGCTTCGTCGCGGGGACCAGCCACTTGAGCACCTCGTCGATGGTGAGCGGCGAAGGCTGGTCGGCCCGGTCGGTGGCGCCCACGAACCCGGTCACACCCGGCGTGTTCCGTACACACGAGTAGGACTCGGGGATCAGGTCCATCCGGACCAGGACGTAGCCGGGGAAGACCCTGGTCTGCACCTGCTGGCGCTTGCCGTTCTTGACCTCGATCTCTTCCCGGGTCGGCACCTCGACCTGGTAGATGTAGTCCTCCATGTCGAGGCTCTGGATCCGGCTCTCCAGGTTGGTCTTGACCTTGTTCTCGTAGCCGGCGTACGAGTGGATGACGTACCAGTAGCCGGGCTTGCGCTTCAACGCGTCACGCATCTGCTCGACCGGATCGACGTCCTGCTCGTCCTCGTCGTCGGCGACCTCGGCTCCGGCATCGACCGCAGCCTCGTCGGACCCGGCCGGCGCGGTGGCGTCCGACGGCTGCTCGGACTCGTCCCCGGCGGTGGTCACGACGCTCTCACCCGGCTCGGCGGCGCCGTCCCCGGCCGCGCCACCGGTCGTGGCAGCAGCCTGAACCGCCGGCGAGGAATCGTTCTCGTCGGTCGGTCGGCCGGTTTCGTCGAACTCAGACACTCTTGCTCACTTCCATGTGGATCACGGGCCAGCGACCAGGCCGGACACCTGGCGGCGGCTGTGACTCGAAAGCCGCGTGGGCTTCTACTTTTTGCTACCGGTGCCGAAGACCCACAGCGCGCCCTTGGCGAAGCCGTAGTCGAGAAGCCCCACGATCGTCAGGATGACCGCCACGAAGAAGATCACCACGATCGCGTAGGTCACCAGCTCCTTGCGGGTCGGCCAGATCACCTTACGGAGTTCGGCCACGACCTCGCGGATGAAGCGGGTGATCCGGCCGAAACCACGGGCCCTGGTATCGGGCTTGTTCGGCTTGTTCCTGGGACCGGCCTTGCCGTCCTTCTTGGCCGTGCCCTTCTTGGCCTTGCCGGCCTTACGGGCGACAGCGTCCTTGCCCTTACCGGCCTTCGTGGACTTCTCTTCGTCTCCGGCGTCCGCGTCGTCGGAATCCTCGGACTCCGAACTGCGCACCGCGGTCGCACCTCGTCGGGCCGACCTGCGCTGCGCACCGCCCTCGACGGCGCTCTCGGAGCTGTCCTTGGAGTCACTACCCTCGGAGTCGCTGAGGGCACCCTCGGCAGCGCCGTCCTGAACGGCGGCTCTGTCGAGGCTGTCGAGGCTGTCGCGGACATCGCGGTCGGCGGACTCGCCGTCGGCGCCGTCCCCGCGTCGCTTCCTCTCGGCCACTTCAGCCCTCTCAAGGTCCTATGTCGACAAGGTCCCAGCCATATCTCGGCCCATTCGATCCTGGCCTTTGGTGCGTCCGGACCATCCCGACAGGGATGGTCACGGCCAACCGAACACGCCGTACCACCGACACGACCACAACCGACCCGTCCGGCCGAAGCCGGACCGCCGGGATGTCCTCGGCGCAGGGGCGACAGGACTCGAACCTGCAACCTGCGGTTTTGGAGACCGCTGCGCTGCCAATTGCGCCACGCCCCTTCGCAACACCGACACCACCTGAACAGCGGTGACGACATCACGTTCCGGGGGCGAAGACCATGCCGACCAGATGGTCGGGCAGCAGTCACCACCCCCGGCGGACCAGTGTACGGGTTGTTGCCAGGATCTCCCAACCGGTCCGTACCGTCATCCTCTCAGGCCCGGCCGGGCCTGTGTGCCCGGGTACCACATCCGGGCCGGACGGGGCACCACGGGCCGACCGGGCCGCCGGGTCAGGCCAGTTGAACCGTGGCCCGCGCCTGGCCGAGAACCTTGACCCCGGCGGCGCTGACGGTCAGCTCCACCAGCACCTGACGGTTCTCCAGCATGCGCTTGATCACACCGCTGACCTCGACCTCGGCGCCATCCTTGGTGTTCGGGACCACCACCGGCCGGGTGAAGCGGGTGCTGAAGTCGATCACTGCGGCCGGATCACCCACCCAGTCGGTCACCGCCCGACCAGCCAGACCCATCGTGTACATGCCGTGCGCGATGACATCCGGGAGGCCCACCTCGCCGGCCACCCGCTCGTTCCAGTGGATCGGGTTGAAGTCACCGGAAGCGCCCGCATAACGCACCAGGTCGGCGCGGGTCACCGGAAAAGTACTGGTCGGTAGTGCAGCGCCGGCCTCGACATCGTCGTACGAGATCATGCCAACCTCTCCGATTCGCCACCCGCTGATGCGGTTCGGACCACCAGTGTCGACCATGCGGTGGCCACGTCGCCATCCTCCGCCGCGATCTCCGTCCGAGTGGTGATCATGTCGTTGCCGGCGAACGACCGGATCTTCTCCACCGTCACCACACAGCTGAGACGGTCCCCGGCGTGCGCCGGTCGGTGACAACGGAACCTCTGGTCACCGTGTACCGCCCGGCTGAAGTCCAGGCCGAGTTCCGGGTCGCGGATCAGCTGCTGGCTGGCCGGCAGGGCGATCACGATCGGGAAGGTCGGCGGAGCGATCACATCCGGGTAACCGGCCGCCCGGGCCGCAGCCGGGTCGCGGTACAGCGGATTGAGGTCACCGAGTGCCTCGACGAACTCCAGGATCTTCTCGCGACCCACGTAGTACGGCAGGGTGGGCGGGTAGGTGCGCCCCACATAGGACGGATCAAGTGGCATGTCGATCTCTTCCACGGCCAGCCGACCGGTAGGGACCGGACGGACACCGGACAGACGTACGAGTGGGGTCGTGCCGAGCGGCGCCCGGCGAAGCTGCCCCACCTCGCAGAACACTCTGCACGAGCCTGCGGTCCTGCGTTGTCCGCCAGGGCACAACGGACCATAGGACACGAAACGACCGGCCACCCGTAGGTGCCGGCCGTTGCGTACGAGCGTGGGTCAGATTAGCGGGTCTCACGGTGCGCGGTGTGCTTGCTGCAACGCGGGCAGAACTTCTTCAGCTCCATGCGGTCCGGGTCGTTGCGGCGATTCTTACGCGTGATGTAGTTGCGCTCCTTGCACTCCACGCACGCCATCGTGATCTTCGGACGTACATCGGTCGCCTTGGCCACGGCGGAGTGCCTTTCTCTTCTTACGGTGTTGAGATCACCGGCCGCCCCTGGTCGGACGACCGCCAGCGTTCTCGCACGAGCATGGGCGCGGACGCGCCCGGACAAGGGTACATCGCCGATCAGCGATGTCTCGTAGCGGTGGCCGGACTCGAACCGGCGACACAACGATTATGAGCCGTTTGCTCTGCCAACTGAGCTACACCGCCGCGAACGGACCTGGGCCCGCTAGTTGGCTAAGCACCTAGCCAACTCGTCGCCGACTTCACATCGACGGCTGGAGCCCCTTTACGGAATCGAACCGTAGACCTTCTCCTTACCATGGAGACGCTCTGCCGACTGAGCTAAAGGGGCGCAACCATCCCTCGCGGGAGGTGCCTGGATAAGGGTACACGTTGCCCGGCAGACCACGGAACCCGGCACCCCCGGCCTCACCAGGACCTGTTGAACCGGTTTCTGACCAGGCATTTCATGGCACGACGCGGAGCCGACGATCGCTACCCGACACCGCGGGCATCAGCTCGGTACGCGACGTCAGCCACGCCGCCAACCGCTCGTACGACAACGGGCGGGAGAAGTAGAAGCCCTGTCCGACATCGCAGCCGATCTCCTCCAGCTGACTGAGCGCCAGCTCGCTCTCCACCCCCTCGGCCACCACCTCCAGGCCGAAGTGCCGGGACAGGTCCACCACTGCCCGTACGATCGCGTAGTCGCCGGGATCGGTGGCCATGCCCTGAACGAAGGTCTGGTCGATCTTGACCTCGTGGACCGGCAGCCGACGCAGGTACGACAGCGACGAGTAGCCGGTTCCGAAGTCGTCCACGGAGAGCCGTACACCCATGTCCCGCAGCCGGTGCAGGGTCGGCATCGGCCGGTCGGTCTCACCGATCATCCCGTCCTCGGTGATCTCCAGGGTGAGGCGGTCCGGCGGTACCTCGAACTCGTCGATGAGCCGCTCCAGATAGCCGGTGAAGGCCGGGTCCACCAGCGTCCGGGGGGAAAGGTTGACCGCCACGGTCAACGGGTGACCGTCTCTGGTCCACTGCTGGCAGCGGCGCAGCCCCTCGCGCAGTACCTGGTCGGTGAGCCGGCCGAGCTGGCCGGTGTGCTCGGCGACCTTGACGAAGTCCGAGGGCTGAACCCAGCCGTGGGTGGGGTGCTTCCAGCGGGCCAGGCACTCCACCCCGATCACCTCCCGGCGCCCGATGGCGATCTTGGGCTGGAAGTAGACCTCCAGGTCGTTGCCGTCGATCGCCCGTCGCAGGTCGCCGGCGAGACCGAGACGCCGTACGCTGCGCGACTCCAGCCCCAGGTTGAACACCTGTACCGCGGCCTGGGTGCCCTTCGCCGCGAGCGTCGCCAGGTCGGCGCGTTGCAGCAGCATCTCGGCGTCACTGCCGTGGTCGGGATGGATGGCGATGCCGACCGCGGTGTCCACGTCGAGGTGTGAGGTGCCGAACGGCATCGGATCCTGCAGCGCCCGGCGCAACCGGCCGGCAAGCTCCACCGCCGCCTCGGTGCTGCTGATCCGCAGCAGCAGGGCGAACTCGTCGCCACCGATCCGGGCCGCCAACGAACCTGCCGGCGCGCTGGCGGACAACCGCTTGCCCACCTCGGCCAGTACCTGGTCACCGGCGCTGTGTCCCAGCGAGTCGTTGACGTCACGCAGACCGGCGACGTCGAGCAGCAGCAGGGCGACGACCTCGCCCGGAGCCCGGACCCGTACCGCCTCGTCGAGCGCGCTGATCATCCGGTGCCGGTTGGGCAGCGCGGTGAGGGCGTCGTGGTAGGCGTCGAAACGGAGCCGGTCCACCAGCCGTGAGTTCTCCACCGCTACGGCCACCTGCGAGGCGATCGCCTCCAACAGGGCAACGTCGGAGGTGTCGAACAGGTGCCAGTCACCGAGCCGGTTGACGCACTCCAGACAGCCGACGGTCGCGCTGCCGGAGCGCAACGGAACCACGATCGCGTCCTTGGTGGAGCCGGTACGCAGGTATTCCCGCAGCCGGTCGTCGCCGAGCTTCGGGCCGACCGCGACGGTCGCATCGCGGTCCATCACCTCGCGACGCAGCGCGCCCGGCGCCGGCGAGTGGTCGAGCAGTCCGCGGATGCCCTCCTTGGCGGTGAGCAGGAGCTCGGGGTGACGACCCGAGGCCGGCAGCCATAGCGTGGCGAACTCGGCCCGGAGCATCTCCCGGACCCGGGCCAGGAGGATGTCGGCCAGTTCCCCCTCTGATCCCGCGTCCCGCACCACCCGGGTCAGCTCGTACATCTGCCCCAGGTTCTGGTGCTCGTTGAGGAACCGCGCGTACGCCCGGTAGCCGACTGCGACGACCACGGTGAGCGCGAGCAGCGGGACCAGGGACCACAGCGTCACCTGGATGGCCAGCAGCAGCACCAGCCCCACGACCGCGCAGACCAGCCCGACGAGCATCGGCTGGGCGGTACGGACCAGTTCCCGGGTGGCGATGCCGCCCTGGAACAGGCTGATCACCGCGGACACACCTGCGTAGGTCACCAGTTCGGCGGCGAGGATGGCCCCGATCGCGACGACCCAACTGCGCGGATGGGAGATGGAGAGGTGACCGAACTTCGACACCACCGCGTTCGCCACGGCTGTGGAGGTGGCGAAGAGTGCGAGGTTGAAGAAGTATTTCGTGGCGTCGCGGGTGCGCCAGGCGTAGACGACGGCGCCGGCGGTGAGGCGGGCGGTGAGGACACCCAACGGCCCCAGCAGGAACAGTGAGAGCAGCAAGGGGATCTCGACCAGCGACACCAGCATGCCCTGTCGGCCGACCTCGAGATGGAGCATGATCGCCTGGCCGGCGAGGAACCCTACGAAGAGGACGACCACCAGCCACCAGGGGCCGAAACCATAGTTCGCCGACTGTGCCGTACGCAGGCCGTGGCTGGCAGCGGCGCGGGCGGTGGGAACGGTGAGAACTGCCGCAATCAGGACAAGTCCGACCGTGAACAACCACGCGTACAGGCTCGCCCTGCGGGAGGTGATGGTGAGTGCAGGCGCCACGGAATCCGGAGCCTCCCGTTAGGGATGACGCATGTCTGATCGTGAACGACCAGACAAGGCAGACAACGTACCCGCCCTAGCCTAGGTGCGGGCACGTCATGGTGTCGGGATCAACGCCCGACGAGGGTCCATCCGTAGTCGGCAGCAGCCGCGGATGAAGCGAAGACCAGAGCGCCGGTGGCGGCGGAGGCCAGGACGGCGGTCACGCGCACCGCCCAGCGGGATGACTTGAGCTTACGCATCTTAATCTCCTGAGTGAGCCAACTGAACTGGCGACAAGGTGAGCGGGGCTACTCGACTAGGCTGATGGTAGCCGCAACCGGGAGCACAACAGAAGACTTCCCGGGCCGGTCTCTGCGGGAACCAAGGGGCATCCGCCCTTTAGATCATAGTTTGCCGGAAAGGCCGCTTCCCTCGCCCGGCCAGCGCCGAAGACGGATCTATGCCGTCCGTAACGGACCCACGACTAATCGTCGCACCATTGCCGTCATGACAATGGCACGTTCTCCTGCAATCATCCCTAGCTTCGCAAAAAGACATCGCGATGTTACTCACCTTCGCACGCCGAGAACCGTCCCCTTGTCGCAAGGTAGTTGATTAGCTACTAATAGTTGAAATCCATGACGGCGGCGAGCCGTCCGGCTCGGGTTCCCACCCCGGCAGCGGCCCATCGCTGCGGCGACGCTCGACGGCAGGCCGGCGACATGACCATCTGTCATGGATCTTGGACTCTACTGCGATCAACCGCGGCCCCGGATCCCACGGAAGTACTACAGTCGCCACCACTTCGGCGGATACCGACCTGCTGCCGGAGGGGGCCACACCGGGAGCCCGGTGGGTGGCCATGAGCGGTCCCGTACGCACCGACGACGATCGGGGACGGATGCCCAGGCTCACCTGCGCACGTACGAAGAAACGGCCCTTGATCAACGTGTCCGCTGATCAAGGGCCGTCTACCCGGCGTGGCGGGTGAAGGATTCGAACCTTCGTAGGCAAAGCCGACGGATTTACAGTCCGCTCCCATTGGCCGCTCGGGCAACCCGCCCGGGTGCGCACGCGACGAACGCGTGTGCCGACACAGGATAGCCACACCGCCCAGGGTGTTGGCAAACGGGTACCGTCATGCTCAGCGAGCCTGACGGCACTGCACGTCGTCCGGCCCCACCAGCATCGACGAGCGCAGTACGGGAGCACGATCCGTGGCGAATCCGAGCTTCGACATTGTCAGCAAGGTCGACCGGCAGGAGGTGGACAACGCCCTGAACCAGGCGGCCAAGGAGATCAGCCAGCGCTTCGACTTCCGGGGCACCGGCGCCGAGATCAACTGGTCCGGCGAAGAGGCCGTGACGATGACCGCCGAGACCGAGGACCGGGTCCGGGCCGTCCTGGAGGTGTTCCGGGACAAGGTGGTGAAGCGCGGCGTGTCGCTCAAGGCGCTGGACGTCGGCGAGCCGCAGGTCTCCGGTAAGACCCACAAGATCAGCTGCAAGCTCGTCCAGGGCATCGAGCAGGACCAGGCGAAGAAGATCGGCAAGCTGATCCGGGACGAGGGCCCCAAGGGCGTCCAGGCACAGATCCAGGGCGACCAGCTGCGCGTCACCGGCAAGAAGAAGGACGAACTGCAGGCCGTGATCACCCTGCTCAAGGAATCCGACCTGGACATCGCACTGCAGTTCACCAACTACCGCTGAGGCGTCCGGGCGCGCCCTCGGGAGCGGCACCGTCGGCGGGTCAGCCGGGCCGACGCACGGCCCGCGCGGGGCCAGGTGGTCGGCGACCGCACGGCCCGGGCCGGGGACCGGACCTCCGCCCTGGGTTCCCAGTCGGCGCGGTCCGCGCCGGCCACGTACCGGGCGCGGCGGGTGGCGAAGTCGTCGTCGTACGACTCGTCCCGCCGCACCTCAAGACCGGTCGCCGTTCGGGTAATTGTCCCGGATGAATGGACTCGAAAGAAATGATTACTCCCGACCGGCATTCCCGGTATTCCCGCTGACAACTACGATGTCCGAGCTGACCTGAATACGTGGCTACGTTATATCCATGACGTGCCGGGTATTTGATCCCGACGCATCGACCAGCGCCGTTGTCCGCATCTGCGCCGAATGTCGACGTTGTTCGGCGCACTCCAGCACGTCGGAAATGTCGCGCCACCGAAGTTGACCGGGTGTCAGCGTGGGGTGTACTGGCCGCCGGAAATGGCCATCTGTTCCAGCCGCTGAACCCGCTCCGCCATCGGCGGATGAGTGGAGAACAGCTTGGCGATACCGCTGGAACGCAGCGGATTGGCGATCATCAGGTGCGCACTGGACTGCAACTGACTGGTCGGATTGAGCGGCATCGACCGAGCCCCCGAGTCGATCTTGCGCAGCGCGCTGGCCAGCGCCAACGGGTCGCCGGAGAGCCTGGCGCCGTCCGCGTCCGCCTCGTACTCGCGGCTGCGGCTGATACCGAGCTGGATCAGACTGGCCGCGATCGGGCCGAGGATCAGCATGGCGAGGAACGGCAGGATGCCGCCACCCTCGTCGTCGTCGGAGTTGCCCAAGGGGATGAACCAGGCGAGGTAGGCCAGCGCGGTGATGATCCCGCTCAGCGCGGCCGCCACGCTGGAGATGAGGATGTCCCGGTTGTACACATGGGACAGCTCGTGCCCGATGACCGCGCGCAGCTCACGCTGGTTCAGCAGGCCGGTGATGCCCTCGGTGACGCAGACGGCGGCATGGGCCGGGCTGCGGCCGGTCGCGAACGCGTTCGGCTGCGCGGTCGGGCTGACATAGAGTCGCGGCATCGGCTGCCGCGCGGCGCTGGACAGTTCGCGCACCATCGCGTACAGCGCGGGTGCCTGTGCCTCGTCGACCGGCTGGGCGCGCATCGAACGCAGCGCGATGCGGTCCGACCAGAAGTAGGTCGCGGCGTTCATCGCCAGCGATAACACGACGGCGACGATCAGGCCGGTACCGCCGCCGATCAGGTAGCCGACCCCGAGGATGAGCGCGGTCAGCAGGCCGAGCAGCAGTGCCGTACGAAGGCCGTTGTGGTGGTTACTGGGCACCTTCATCACTCCCTGCCAGGTATCTGACCTGGTACAACGCTGCCGGGCAGCGGTTTCATCCCCGGCCGGGACCGACACTCCCGGCCCCGGTCCCCCGCCGGGACAGCTGCTCCCGGCACTGTCCACAGCATCACCCGGGCGGCTGTCGTACCGGTGGGAACGAGCTGGGAATCCGCTGGACGGCTCCGACCAACGCCGTCAGCCGAACAGGTCGGCGGCCCGGCCGGCCGCCGACAGCACCCACTGGGGCCAGACTCCGACCAGCACCGCCGCCCCGGTCACCGCCGCCACGACCAGCAGCACCGGCAGAACCGGCCGCCCGGACGAGGACGGTGGTGCGGGTGTACCGGGCCGGTACAGCAGGACCGCCGCCCGCAGGTAGTACGCCAGGCCCAGCACCACGTTCAGCGCGATCAGCACCGCCAGCCAACCGGCACCGCCGTGCAGCGTCGCCCGTACCACCGTGACCTTGGCGAACAGTCCGGCCAGCCCCGGCGGGAGGCCGGCCAGCCCGATCAGTGCGAGCGCCAGCGCGGCGCCGTACGTCCGGTGCCGCCGGCCCGTACCGCGGTAGTCGTCGAGTTGGCCGCCTGAGCGCGCCCCGCGCAGGCCGACCAGTGCACCGAACGCGCCCAGTTCCAGCAGCAGGTAGAAGACCGTATAACCGAGGGTGGCCGCGACCAGGGTGCGCAGCACCGCCGGTTGCCGGGCCGCCAGCATGCTCACCGCACCCAACGGCGCCAGCAGGTAGCCGGTCTGCGCCACCGACGAGAAGGCCAGCAGCCGTACCATCCGGTGCTGCCGCAGCGCCACCAGGTTGCCGACCGTCGTGCTGGCCACCGCCAGTACGGCGAACGTCGGGCCGGTCACCGCCCACCACGGCCGCGCCGCGAGCAGGCCGACATAGAGCAGCGCAACCACCCCGCCCAGCTTCGACGCGGTGGACAGGTACGCGGCCACCGGCAGCGGCGCGCCATCGTAGCTGGCCGGCGCCCAGCCGTGGAACGGTACGGCGGCGGCCTTCACCCCGAACCCCACCAGTACCAGCAGCACTGCCGCCGAGGTCAACGGCACGTGCCGCAGTTCCGGCCGCTGCGCCAGCGCCGCCGCGATCCGGTCCAGATGCACCGCACCGGTCAGCGCGTACAGCAGCGCGGCGCCCATCAGCGTCACCGCGGTGGACACCACCGACACGACGAAGAAGCTGACCGCACCGGCCGCCGCCTCGGCCGGCCCCGGGTCGGCGGCCGGGGCACGGTTCCCCGGGCCCGCGACCGCTGGGCCGGGCGTCACCGAGCCGGACGCGACCGGGTCAGGCGGTATCCGACGACGCAGCGCGAGCAGGACGTACAGCGGCAGGGTGAGCGTCTCCACCGCGACGATCAGGGTGACCAGGTCCCGTGCACAGCCGAGTACGACGCCGCCGGTCAGCGACGCGGCCAGCAGGAACACGTACTCGCCGGCCGGCGCCACGCCGGCCCGCAGCATCGGTACCGACAGCCCCAGGACGGCCAGCGTGATCCCGGCGAACAGCACCGCGACCAGGGCGCCGGTGCTGTCCAGAACGTACGAGCAGGACGATGGGACCCGTATCCCGCCGGGCAGGGTACCGGCGCCGGTGCAGAAGGTGGCCCGCCGCCCACCGGTGCCGACCAGCACGGCGGCCAGCGCGACGGCGACCGTACCGGCCGCTCCGGTGATGAGTACCGGGGCTCGTCGGCCGGGCAGCAGAAGGTCCACCACCAGCGCGGCGACCGCGGTCAGCGCGGCCAGGTACGTCGGCGCCAGGGCGAGGTGGTCCACCGACCGCACCCCGGTCACGGCGCCACCACCGCGGCCAGCGCCCGTACCGGCCCGGCCGTCAACGACACGACCAGCGCCGGCACCACCCCCACGGCCAGCGCCGACACCACCAGCGGCGCCCAGCTGACCAGCTCGACCCCGGCCAGGCCGGGCGCCACCGACCGGGCCACCGCATCGCTCGCCGGGCCGTGCGTGACCCGGCGCAGCAACCGCAGGAGGTACGCCGCCGCCAGCGCGGCGCCGACCGCGGCCAGCACCGCCAACACCATCCACAGTGGACCGCCGCGCTGTACCGCTGCGTACACCGCGAACAGTTCACCCCAGAACCCGGCCAGGCCGGGCAGTCCGAGCGAGCCGATCGCGGCGAACGCGAGCAGACCGGCCAGTCCGGGCGCCACCTCGCGCAGACCACCCAGGTCGGCCAGTTCCCCGGTACGGGTACGGTCCTTCACCGCGCCGGCCAGGAAGAACAGCAGCCCGGTCAGCAGCCCGTGCGCGATGTTGCCGACCAGCGCGGCCTGGAAGCCGGTCGAGGTGAGGGTGGCAATGCCCAGCACCACGAAACCCATGTGCCCCACCGACGAGTAGGCGATGAGGCGTTTCAGTTCGGTCTGGCACAGGCAGAGCAGGGCGCCGACGAGGATCGCCGCCGTGGCGAGTACGCCGAGCACCGGGGCCGCCGCCCGGGCACCGGCCGGCAACGTGCCGACCGCCACCCGCAGCAGGCCGTACGTGCCCATCTTGAGCAGTACCCCGGCCAGGATCACCGAGCCGACGGTGGGCGCCTCGGTGTGCGCACCGGGCAGCCAACCGTGCAGCGGCCACAGTGGACTCTTCACCGCGAAGGCGACCGCCAGCAGCGCGAACGCGAAGATCTGGGTGCCCCGCGACACCCCGGCGCCGCCGGACTGGGACAGCCGGACCAGGTCCGCCGTGCCCGCCGCGTCGACCAGTACGAACACCCCGACCAGCAGCAGGACCGAGCCGAGCAGCGTGTACAGCACGAACGTACGCGCCGCGACCCGCCGCCGCCCGCCGCCCCACACCGCGATCACCGCGTACATCGGCAGCAGCACGACCTCGAAGAACACGAAGAACAGCACCAGGTCCAGGGAGCAGAACACCCCCACGATGCCGAACTCGACGACCAGCAGCAGCGCCACCAGGTAACGGCCGCGCGGAGCAGGGTCCGTACCGACCGATTCCTCGGCCGGACCACCGGGATCCGTCCCGGGGCGGTCCCGACCGGGCCGGGGCACCCGCCACACCGTGTACCCGCAGCACAGCAGCGTCAACAGCGTGGTCAGTACGACCAGCGGCCACGACATGCCGTCCACCCCGAGATGCAGCCGCAGGTCCAGGGCCGGTACCCAGGCTACGTCCAGTTCGTGCCAGGGCGCGATCACCGGGGAACCACCGTGCGCGCCGGCGCCCAGGTAGTCGGACCGGTGGAACAGCAGCCCGACCGAGGCCAGGAACGCCAACGCCGCGGCGCCCGTCCCGACCACCCGCCCGACCCGGTCGTACCGGCCCGGTACCGCCGCGGCGAGCAGCGCGCCGGCCGCCGGCAGCACCAGTACGGCCAGCAGCAGCGCCGTCACCGGACACCTCCCAGCACGATCGCGAGCACACCGAGCAGTACGGCACCGGTCAGTACCGCGGTCAGGTAGCGGGGCAGTCCGGTGTGCCGCCGCGCCAGCCAGCCACCGGCCCGCAGCGCACCGGACCCGGCGGCCCGGACCGTACCGTCCACCCAGCTGCGGTCAGCCCGGCGCACAGCCCGGGACAGCGCCCGTACCGGCCGGACCACCAGCACCTGCTGCGCGGTGTCGAGGTGGAAGCCGCTCTCGAACAGCGGCCGCAGCGGACCCGTCGCGCCGCCGCGTTCCCGGCGCCAGCCCAGGTACCCGGCCAGTACGCCCAGCGCAGTCAGCGCGAGCCCGGCCAGCACGGTCCCCGGCCCCGGTGCGGTCACGTCGAAGGCCGGTACGGTGTGCGCCGGCACCAGCAGGACCAGGCCGAGCGCCGCCGCCGGCACGGCGAGTACCAGCAGCGGTAGCCGCATCGACCAGCCCGGCTCGCGCGCTGCCTGCGCTGCCGGCACGTTCCCGGCTGCCGTCACCCCGGCGTGGCGGGCGCCGAAGAAGACGCCCAGCCACAACCTGGTGGCGTACCAGCCGGTCAGCGCGGCGGTCACCAGCCCGGCGGACAGCACCAGCCAGGCCGTCCAGGACGCAGCGGTACCCGTACCGCCGGTCGCACCGGCCGCCGCACCCAGTACCGACTCCTTGCTCCAGAACCCGGCCAGCGGCGGCACCCCGGCGAGCGCCGCCAGCCCGACCGTCATCGTCGCGAAAGTCAGCGGCAGCGCCCGGCGCAGGCCGCCGGCCCGGCTCAGCAGGGCAGCGCCGGCGGCCTGCAGGACCGAGCCCACAGCCAGGAACAGCAGCGCCTTGAATGCCGCATGGCTGAGCAGCTGGAAGATCGCCGCGCGGGTCGAACCGACGGCCAACGCACCACCCATGTACCCGACCTGGCTGACGGTGGACCAGGCCAGGATCCGTTTGATGTCGTCCTGGGCGCTCGCGGCGAGCGCACCGAGCAGCATGCTGACCGAGGCCAGAACGCCCAGCACGGCCAGCGCGACCGGTGCCCGAAGGAACAGCGGGTACAGCCGGCCCACCAGGTAGATGCCGGCGGCGACCATGGTCGCCGCGTGGATCAGCGCGCTGACCGGGGTCGGGCCGGCCATCGCGTCGGGCAGCCAGGTGTGCAGCGGGAACTGCGCGCTCTTGCCCAGCAGGCCGGCCAGCAGCAACAGGCAGGCGGCCGTGGTACGGCCACCGGACAGCCCACCGTCGCCGGCGGCGGCCAGTACCGTACCGATCCGGAAACTGCCCGCCCCGGTGCCCAGCAGGACCACGCCCAACCAGAACCCCACGTCACCGACCCGGGTCACCAGGAACGCCTTGAGGGCAGCGGCCGGTGCCGCCGGCAATGCGCGGTCGTGGGCGATCAGCAGGTACGAGCAGATGCCCATCACTTCCCAGCCGACCAGCAGCTGCACCAGATCGGTGGCCACCACGACGGTCAGCATCGCGGCGGCGAACAGGCTGATCTGCGCGGCGTACGGCGGGTAGTGCTCATCGGCGCGCAGGTAGCCGACCGAGTAGACCTGCACCAGCAGGGTCACCGCACCGACCGCCACCGCGACGACGGCAGCGGTCGGATCGACGTGTACGCCGGCACCCACCGCGATGTCACCGAAGTCGGCCAGCCGTACGCCGGCACTCACCCGCCAGCCGCCGACGAGCAGGGCGACCGCCGCTGCCAGCGCGACGGCACCCGCACCGATACCCAGCCCGGCGGCCAGCCGGCTCCGGCCACCGAGCCGGATCCCACCGCCCCGTCCGGCGATCGGCCGGGCGCCCGACGGCAGCAGCAACCCGGCGAGCCCCGCCGCGCCGGGCACAGCCGGCAGCAGCACAGCCAGTACGGTCGGTGCCGTCACGACGTCTCCCGGTCCCGCGGCCCGATGGGGGCCCCGACCGGCGGTGCGCCATCATCGCTGCCGGCCGACTCGTCGGCAGCGGCCAGGCCGTCGGTCAGCACCGTGGCACGCAGCCGGAACAGCCGCAGGATCACCGCCAGCCCGACCCCCACCTCGGCGGCCGCCAACACGATCACGAACAGTGCGAACACCTGCCCGGACCGCGGCAGTCCGCGCAGCGTGGCGTCCGCGGTGACCAGTACCAGGTTCACCGCACCCAGCATCAGCTCGACCGACATCAGCAGCAGTACGGTGTTGCGTCGTACCAGTACGCCGTACATGCCGATACCGAACAGCAGCGCGGCGATCAGGTACGGCACGACCGGGTGCATCAGCGCGCCTCCCGTCGGCCGTCGACCGGGTCGGCGTGCCCGGCGGCGCGTGCCCGGCGGGACAGTACGACCGCCCCGACCAGCGCGGCCAGCAGCAGCACCGACACCACCTCGAACGGAAGTACCCAGCGGCGGAACAGCTCGGTGCCGATCCGTTCCGCCGTACCGGGCGGCGGCTGCCGTACGCTGCCCCACCGGTACGCGTCGACGAACAGTGCGGCGAGCCCCAGCCCGGCGCCGCCACCGACCAGCAGACCCGGCCAACGGGGCCGGTCCGGTTGCCCGGACGGTCCGATCGGCGCCCGGGTGAGCATCACCGCGAACAGCAGCAGCACCACCACCGCGCCCACGTACAGCAGCACCTGCACCCAGGCGACCAGTTCCGCGGTGAGGACCAGGTAGCAGCCGGCGAGCCCACCCAGCGCCACGACCAGCCACAACCCGGCCCGGACCACCTGCCGGCTGCCGACCACCAGGACACCGGCACCGAGCGTCACCGCGCCGAGCGCGAGCAGCAGAACGTCGGCAACGGTCATCGTGTGCCGGGCCGTCGCGCGGTCGTGCCCCGGGCGGACTTCCGTTCCGCCGCGACGACCTCCTTCGCCGGCTCACCGTTCGGGTCGTTCGGCGGCGGGACCGGTACGGTCCACATCCAGTCCCGGAGCCGTTCCTTCTCGTGCAGCATGTCGCGGATGTCGTACTCGGCGTACTCGAACTCCGGCGACCAGTACAGCGCGTCGAACGGGCAGACCTCGATGCAGATCCCGCAGTACATGCAGAGCGAGAAGTCGATCGCGAACCGGTCCAGCAGGTTGCGCTGCCGGTCCCGGCCGCCGGGCACCTCCACCGTCTCGGAGTGCGAGTCGATGTAGATGCACCAGTCCGGGCACTCCCGCGCGCACAGCATGCAGACCGTGCAGTTCTCCTCCAGCAGCGCGATGACGCCGCGTGACCGGGGCGGCAGTTCCGGCTGTACGTCCGGGTACTGCTCGGTGTGCGCCGGGTGCAGCATCGTCTTCAGCGTGGTGGCCAGGCCCTTGACCAGGCCGGCACCCGGCAGCCGGGCCCCCGCGGAGGCTGGGCCGTCCGGGGTGGCTGGATCGCCGGACCCGCTGCTCCCGCCGTCACTCATCCGCTCATCCTGCCATCGGCCGCCTGCCGGGCCCGGCAGGTACCGCCGAGGGGTGTCTAGGCTGTTCAGCACGGATCCATCGACGGAAGGAACAGGGTGGAGTACGTACGGCTCGGCAGCAGCGGCATGAAGGTCTCCCGGGTGTGCCTGGGCATGATGAGCTACGGCGACCCGGTCAACTGGCGGGACTGGGTACTGCCGGAAGCGGACGCGGCACCGTTCGTACGGCGGGCCGCCGAGTCCGGCATCACGTTCTTCGACACCGCCGACGTCTACTCACTGGGTGTGAGCGAGGAGATCACGGGGCGGCTGCTACGACGGTTCTTCTCCCACCGGGAGGACTACGTACTGGCCACCAAGGTGTTCAGCACCATGGGTGAGGGACCCAACGATCGTGGCCTGTCCCGCGCGCACATCATGGCCTCCATCGACGCGTCGCTGCGCCGTCTCGGCACCGACTACGTGGACCTCTACCAGATCCACCGGTACGACAGCGAGACGCCGGTCGAGGAGACCATGGCGGCGCTGCACGACGTGGTCCGCTCCGGCAAGGTGCGCTACATCGGCGCCTCCAGCATGTGGGCGTGGCAGTTCGCCAAGGCGCAACACACCGCCGAAGCGCACGGCTGGACCCGGTTCGTCTCCATGCAGAACCACTACAACCTGGTGTACCGGGAGGAGGAGCGGGAGATGCTGCCGCTCTGCGCGGACCAGGGTGTCGGGGTCCTGCCGTGGAGCCCGCTGGCCCGCGGCCTGCTCGCCGGAAACCGCGGACGGGACGGTCAGCAGCACACCGTACGGGCCCGTACTGACCCGGGGAACCTCAGCTTCTACAGCTACGACGATGCCGACTACGCCATCGTGGACCGGGTCGCGGACATCGCCGAGGCGCACGGCGTACCACCCGCGCAGGTGGCGCTGGCCTGGCTGCTGCACCAGCCGGGCGTCACCGCACCCGTGGTCGGCGCGACCAAGTCGCACCACCTGGACGACGCGGTCGCCGCCACCACCCTGGCGCTGTCCGACACGGAACTCGAACAGCTGGCCGCGCCGTACCGGCCGAAGCCGATCTCCGGTCACTCCTGACCGGAGATCGGCTTCCGGTCAGCGGAAGTCCGCTGCGGTGAAAGTGCTGGTCCCGTGCTGGCCGACCACGGTCAGCCGGGCACCGTTCAACTCCCCGGCCGTCAGGCCGGCGGCCCGCAAACCGGCCCGAACGCCGGCGCGGTCGGACCGGTAGAGCCGATGCCCCGGCGCGAGGACCACCCGCACGATCCGGTGGTAGCCCGACGGCGTGCTGTTGCCCAGGAAGCGGTCGGCGGCACGGGTGATCTGACGCCGCGTGGCCTTCGGGTTCGCGTCGCTGCGTACCGCTGCGATCTGCACCGAATCCCGGGCCCCGGTGTCGATCACATCGGCGTGGTAGGTGAGGCCGTCGGTGTCCTGCCAGCTGCCCACCGACACCGTGCCGGTGGTCTTGCCGCAGCGTCGGGCCGCCTCTTCGATCGCATCCCATTCCCGCCCACCGGGCGAATCACCGGATGCGGTCAGCAGATCGGTCAACGGCCCCGGCTCGAAACGAAACTTCCGGCTCCGCGTCAGCCGGTACAGGGCCGGCAGCATCCGGGACGAGGACGCCGATTCCACCACCTGTGACACCTTCGACATCGACCAGTTGCTGCCGCTCCAGGCAGTGATCAGGGTGAAGGTTTCCAGAGAGGTCGAGTAGTTGTCGTCGGCCATGTGGCGTTCGAAGAGCGGGAGCACCTGCTTGGGGGTGACCCCGAGACCTGTCTGGTCGTAGGCGATCGCATATCCCCAGATCTCCCCGCCGGAAAAGCTCAGCAGCCGCTGATCGCGCACCTTGCAGGAAGCCCGGACACTTTTTTCCGGCCCCACCGATCTGCTCAGCGCATAGCAGGAACCCAGCAGGCCGCTACCGTCGGATCGATTGAAGACCTGGGCCATGAACACCGCGCGGACGTTCGCCGGCCCGTTCTTGTCCCGCCCCACAGAAGCCGAGACCGTGCAACCGCTTGGATCACAAGAGAGTCGCGCATCGTCCACCGTGAAGTAGGCGAGTCCGGGCAGCGGTGTCTTCGAGCCGGCCAGCGCGGCGCGCCAGGTACGGGCCAGCTGTCCGGTCAGCGTCTTCTGCGTCTTCGTGTCCGGGACGGACACGTCGAAAGCGACCTGCGGCGCGGTCGCCACTGCTGATGCGTCCATGCCGTTCTGGACATCGGTGGAGTCCAGCAACGGGCCGTCCAGGCCGAGGATCCGGAACGGCTGGTGCTCACTGACATACACGGTGGTGTGCGACGGAATCGCCACGGCAGCCACCCGCGTACCGGCGATGGTGGCCGCGCGCCGAGCCGAGGCCGGCTTCGCCAGGACGTCAGCGGCGGCACTCCGGCCGGCCGGATGCTTACCGAACAGGCCCGCACGCAGCGTGATGGCGAGTCGCTGAGGCGAGAGCAGCGAATGCGGGTCGAAGGTCAGCCCGTGGTCGTCCTCGACCCAACGGTTGGCATAGTTGCTGGCATTGTCGGGGTTCTGCGCCAACCACCAGCCCCGGTCAGCCCGGACGATGGTGCGGTACTTGTGTAGGACGATCTGGGCATGCCCACTGCTCTCGACCAACCGCGCGTCCAGCAGGGCGTCGCCGGACCGGGTGAAGGTCGCGTCCAGCCGGACGAGGTGACCGGACTGGTTGAGCAGCGTACCCCGGTAGCGCACCATCGGCGCGGCGAGCAGTTGCTGGGTACCGGCCTTGACCAGGCTGGCGGGGCTGGCGGTGAAGGCGGTGACCCGGCCGGGTGCGGTGATCACGATCGCGGTCGACCGCGACCGCCAGCAGCACCACGAATGCTCGGACCCAGCACGATCCACCGTACGGGCCGGCGACGGGAGTCGGGAGCACCGCCATGATGGGTTCCGGCCCGACGGGCTGACCGCGGGCACGCCCGACGCCGGAACGCCGGGTTGGTCCGGGACGCTTGATTCCGCGGTGTCCGATTCCGGGCCATCGCCTCGGGGCGGCACTCGCCTCCTGGGCTTGTCGGCTCCGATGCTGCGGGCGCTCGATGCTGTCGGGCTCGTTGCTCGGTTCCGGGTCTGTGGTCGGGCTCCGGTGCTGTGGGGCTCTGCCCGGCGGCCGGTTCAGGTCCGGTGGGACGCGAGGGGCCGGCGCCCGCTTGCTCAGTCACTCTGGGCTCTCCTTCTCATCTGGCGGGAGTCCGCCGGAGTGGGAGGTTATCGACACAGAGAGCACAGCTGTACTGGCCGTATGGTGGACCCCAAACAGTGATCAACGGCCGATTTACCGGCGAACCGCCCGATAGGCAGCTCGACCCGAACCCGGCCCCGCGCAGCATAGGCAAATTGCTGATCGACAGTTTCACTCTGAGAGAGTCGGGTGTTAGGGTCCTTCTGTCACTTGATGGGCTATTCGGCGCACCGGGTCAGTCCCGTCCCGACGGTGTGCACCGGGCCGCACGATCCAGGCCCCAAGAACTGCGCGGGGGGGTGCAGGGGCGGGAGCGCGGCCGGCTGACGGCCGCGCTCCTTGTTCCGCACAGCGCTCCCTCAGTCCCGCGTTATTCCATCCGCACGCCACGTTCCGTACGCCTCAGCCCAACGCGACCCGCACCGTCACGGTCAGTACCAGCTGAGCCAGGGCGACCGGTACCAGCCCGAGCCAGCAGAGTCGCTGCAACTGGTCGGCACGCAGGCGCGGAAAGCTGACCCGTACCCAGATGATCACGAAGGCCACCCCGGACACCTTCAGTAGCGTCCACAGCCAGCCCAGCCCGGCGTCCCCGAACGGCCCGCGCCACCCACCGAGGAACAGCACCACGGTCAGCGCGGAGACCACCACGATGCCCACGTACTCGGCCAGCAGGAACAGCGCGAACCGCAGCCCGGTGTACTCGGTCAGGTAGCCGAACACCAGCTCGGAGTCGGCGACCGGCATGTCGAACGGTGGACGGCGGATCTCGGCGAGCCCCGCGGTGAAGAACACCAGCAGGGCGGGCAGCTGCCAGGCCAGCCACCACGGCCGCCACGCCTCGACGATGCCGGGAAGTGACAGAGTGCCGGCCGCCATCGCGATGCTCGCCGCGGACAGTACGAACGGCAGCTCGTAGCCGAGCAGTTGCGCCGCCGCCCGCAGACCACCCAGCAGGCTGTACTTGTTGCCGCTGGACCAGGCCGCCATCAGCACCGCGACCACCCCGACCCCGAGCACCGCCAGTACCAGGAACAGGCCGACGTCCAGCGCCTGTCCAACCAGGCCGGGGCCCAGCGGCAGTACGAGCAGCACCACCAGGTACGGCAGCAGCGCCACGATCGGCGCCGCGCGGAACACCGCACGGTCCGCGGCGGCCGGTACGACCTCTTCCTTCTGTACGAACTTCACCCCGTCGGCGACCAGCTGCGCCCAGCCGTGGAAGCCCCCCGCGTACATCGGCCCGAGCCGGCCCTGCATGTGCGCCATCACCTTGTGCTCGGCCTGCCCGACCACCAGCGGCAGCACCAGGAACGCGGCGAGTACCCCGGCCAGCCGCAGCACCAGACCGGCCCACAGCGGCATCAGTCGTCTCCGTCCGGTGCCGGCCCCCACTCGCCGGGTGCCGGTACCCCCGGCGGGCGCATCGGTGCCCGCTTCGGACGTTCCCCACCGGGCTCCTTGACCCCCGGCCACGCCTTCGCCACCCGGGAGGCCAGAACGAACTCCTTACGCATCGGATGACCCTCGAAGCCGTCCGGCAACAGCAGGGGGCGCAGGTCCGGGTGCCCGGTGAAGCTCACCCCGAACATCTCGTACGCCTCGCGTTCGTGCCAGTTCGCCCCCGGGTACACGTCGACCAGGCTGTCCACCCGCAGCGCGGTCGGGGGAAGCAGGGTGCGCAGCAGCAGACCGTACCGGCCGGGCACCGACCACAGGTGCGCGACGATACGCATCCCGTCGGCCAGTTCGTCCACTGCGGACAGCCAGTCGAAGAAGTCGCAACCCAGCGTGTCCCGGGCCAGCTCGGCAGCCTCGGCCCACCGCTGCGGCGGTACGTCCACGGTGGCCCTGGCCCAGCCGGCGCCACCGGACACTCCCCCGGTGCATCCCTCGCCGAGCTGGGCAGCGACCCGGTCGGCCAGCGCGGCGGGGTCACCGGGTGGATCGGTGGGGTCCGCTGCGCTCATGGCGTGATCCTATTTGCCGGCAGCCGGTCACCGGTCGTCGGCGCGGCGTACCAGCGGCGCGGTCACCGACGCGGCGTCCGTACCGCCGGCCCGGGCAGCACCCGGCTGAACGGCGCCGGGCTGGAGCGGGTCGGGGCGACGGGTGCCGCCGATGCCGACCTCTTCGCGGGCGATCCGGTCCTGCAGCCGCAGGATGGCGTGCAGCAGCGCCTCCGGCCGCGGCGGGCAGCCCGGTACGTAGACGTCCACCGGAATGAGCTGGTCCACACCCTTGGTCACCGAGTACGAGTCCCAGTACGGCCCGCCCGAGTTGGAGCAGGCGCCGAACGAGATCACGTACTTGGGCTCGGCCATCTGGTCGTACAGGCGCTTGATCGCGGGGGCCATCTTGTCGGTGACCGTGCCGGACACCACCATCAGGTCGGCCTGCCGCGGCCCGTGCGCGAACGGGATGACGCCGAGCCGGATGAAGTCGTGCCGGCCCATCGAGGCGGCGATGAACTCGATCGCGCAGCAGGCAAGGCCGAAGTTGAAGACCCAGAGCGAGTAGCGGCGACCCCAGTTGAGGACGAACCGGATCGGTTCGCCGAGGACCCCGGCCAGGCCGCCACGCCGGGAGGTCGGTGCGGGCAGCGGAACCGGCTCGGACATCCGTACCTCCGTCGTGCGCCGACCTGTCCGCCCAACCTACCGCCGGGCCGGTCCGGTCACCGGGTCGACCGGCGGCACGGAGTCGACCGGCGGCGCGGCGTCGGGCGGCACGGCGGTCAGGTGGTCAGGTGGTCAGGTGGTCAGGTCCAGCGCAGTACGCCCTTACGCCACGCGTACAGCAGGCCGAGGAGCAGCACCGCGACGAAGACGGCCATCTCGACCAGGGTGCTCGTACCGAAGCCCGGCCGGCGGAAGACCAGCGCCCAGGGAAACAGGAAAACGCTTTCCGTAGCGAACACCACGTAGAGGTACGCGTAGAGGTAGTAGCGGACCTCGGCCTGCGCCCAGTCGCCGCCGACCGGGTCCACGCCGGACTCGTACGTGGTGAGCTTGCCCGGAACCGGATCATGCGGGCTGATCAGGCGGTTCGCTGCGAATGCCACGCCGAACAGTGCGACACCGACCACCAGAAGCATGCCCAGCGCCGCATACGAGCCGAGATAGCCAGACACACCTGCAGAGCGTACGCCGAACCCCGCCGGACGGGTGGCGCGAGAAGCCGATCGCGGCCAGGTGGCACCATGGGACCGTTGTCTGATCACGCACCGGAGCAGGTGATGAGGAAGAGATCAGCGAAGAACCGGCCCATGCCGGTCCGGGTGAACGGCGCCGCGCCGGAGCTTTCCGACCGGTCGGAGCACCCTGACCCGGACCAGCCGCTCGAGCCTGTTCCGTCGCCGGACGATCCCGCCCAGCGCCGGCTACGCCGCCGTCAGACCGTCGCCGCGATCGCAGCCATCCTGGCCATCGTGATCTTCGCGCTGATCCAGGGGTTCCTGGGCGCCCCGTCGAAGATCCCGGGCACGCACTGACCCTGGCCACGCACCGACCCTGGCCACGCACTGACCCTGGCCACGCACCGACCACGGCCACGCGCGACCCGAGCGTCGCGCGCAGGTCCAGCGGTCGGGCGCAGCGCTCGGCGGTTCGGCGTACGGTCAGGCCACCGTGACCGAGATGCTGTGCCAGCCGGTGGCGCCGTTGGGTGCGACCTCGACCCGCTGCCCGGTCTGGGTCTTCCCGTCCTGGTCGGTGGCCCGCACCCGAAGCGTGTGGTCCCCGGAGCTGGCCTGCCAGGTGTACGTCCACTGCCGCCAGGTGTCCGTGGACGGTACGGATGCCAGCCGCGCCTCCCGCCAGGGCCCGTTGTCCACCTGCACCTCGACCTTGCGGATACCGCGGTGCTGTGCCCAGGCCACGCCACCGACCTGCACCGCGCCGGCCTTCAGGTTGGCGAACGGCTTCGGTGTGTCGATCCGTGACTCGGTCTTGATCGGCGCCTTCGCCGAATAGCCGCGCGGCACCCAGTACGCGTCGTACGCGGCGAAGGTCGTGACCTCCAGGTCGACCAGCCACTTGCAGGCCGACACGTAGCCGTACAGGCCCGGTACGACCATGCGAACCGGGAAACCGTGCTTGATCGGCAGCGGTTCGCCGTTCATCGCCACCGCGAGCATGGCGTCCCGGCCGTCCATCACCGCCGCGGTCGGCGTACCGATGGTCATCCCGTCGGCCGAGCGACTGACGATCTGGTCCGCACCGCTGTGCACGCCGACCTCGCGCAGCAGGTCACGCAGGGAGACACCGGTCCATCGGGCGTTACCCACGTACGAGCCGCCCACCGGGTTCGACACGCAGGTCAGGGTGATGTCGCGTTCCATCAACGGTCGCTTCAGCAGTTCGTCGAAGCTGATGGTGCGCGGATGGTCCACCCGGCCGTGGATCTTCAGCTGCCAGGTGTCGGCCGGTACCTGCGGCAGGGTCAGCGCGGTGTCGATCCGGTAGAAGGTGCTGTTCGGGGTGCGCCACGGCTCCATCCCCGGCACCTTCAGATCGACACCCTCCGGTACCGCCTTCGCCGGGCTCGCCGGGCGGGGGATCTTCACCTGTGCCCGGGACCTGTCGGCCTGGAACCGCACCCCCTGCAGTGCCCGCCCGCCCAGGCCGGCGAGCGCGGCCACCGCCGCGGAGCCCGCCGCCAGGAGCAGGAACCGGCGCCGGTCCGCGGTGTCCACGGGCTCCGCACTGGCAGTTCCGTCCTCGGCCGAGCCGGTCCCTGCCGTCTCAGCACCGACCGGCTCGCTACCGGCCCGCTCGCTATGGGCGGGTCCGGCCACCGAAGGACGGTTCGCGAAGCGCAGCAGCAGCACCAGGGCGATCATTCCGGCCACCGCACCCAGTACGGACGGCAGCAGGTCCAGCGGTCCGGAACCCGGCTGGGCGAGCGCGGCGATGACGCCGATCACACCGAACAGGCCGATGCCCGCGACGCCGGCGTTCTGCCACCGGCGGCCCACCAGCCCGATGACGGCAGCGAAGACGGCCAGCAGGACGTAGATCCCGGTCTTCAGGTAGGTCTTGTCGTTGGTACCGAGGTTCGCCTTGGCGAACTCGGTGACCGCATCGGGTGACAGTTTCACCACACTCGCACCGACCGCCGCGATCGGCGACGCCTCCGGCCGGATGAACGCGGCCACAAGTTCGGCCACACCGATCGCGACCGCTGCGGCGAGCAGTCCGAGTACGGCACCGATGGCGATCTGGAGCAGCCGCGCACGCCTGCCGGTCATGGTCGTACACCTCTCATCTGTCAAGCATCACCCGGTACCGCGACGACGGGTGTGGCGGAAGTGTGACGATCCACGGACATCCTGCCGCCGGGACGGGGCACGGTCTCCGGAGAACACATGACCCGGAGAACACGTGATCCGAAGAACACGTGATCCGAAGAACACGTGATCCGAGGAACACCTTGCCCGGAGAGCACGGTGCCCGGGGCATGTCCGATCCTCGCCGATAGACACACCCCGGGCCGTGCCGCCACCTACATGGCGGGCATCAGGACCGTGTCGACCAGATAGACGGTGGCGTTGGCGGTCTGTACGTCGCCGCACACCACGTTCGCCGGGCTGGTGTTGCCGGCGCCCTTGACGGTGAACGAGTCCCCGCTACCGGAGACGGTGACGCTGCCACCGTTGAGGGTCTTGTGGTCACCGGCGAGCTGGTCCGGGCCCAACTTCCCCGGGATGACGTGCAGGGTCAGGATGCTCTTGATCTGCTTGTCGGTGAGCTTGCTCATGGTCGACTGCGGGATCTTGCTGAACGCGTCGTCGACCGGTGCGAACACCGTCAGGGCCTTGCCGCTGTTCAGCGAGTCGACCAGGTTCTCCTTCTTGGCCAGCTTCACCAGCGTCTTGAGCAGCGGGTTCCCGGCGGCCGCGGTACCGACCGGCACCTTCGCCATGGCGTCGGCGCTACCCGGGTTGGACGGGTCGGTCGGGATCTTCGAGCACGCCGCGCCGAAGGGCTTGCCGGCCGTGTCCGCCGTGGACTCGGACGGGGCGGCGGCCGAAGGCGACGACTTGCTCGACGCGTCCGACTTGCTGGAGTCGCTGGATCCGCTGGAGCATGCGGCCAGCGGCATCATCAGTGCGGCCCCGAGGCTCACGGCGGCAAGAACGCGCTTCCGGTTCATTTCTCCCCCTACAGGCTAAATCTGCTGACTAAGTACGCTTAATCCCCGTACTCAGAGAGCGATTCGGCGCCACCCACTCGACGGATTGGTCCGCGGTCATGTGGGCTCCGGTCCGGACGTGTCGGACCCAACACCGAACCTGCCGGGGTTACCTGGGTGTGACGCACTGGGGTAGGACACCCTTAATCGGTGGACGTAGCATCGCCGGTAGGAGGAGCGGGCCGTCCTCTGACCGATCAAGCGGCGATTCCCCGGCCCGTCCTGAGGAGGTACACCGCTCGTGGCCAAGCAGGTCCGACAACTGGATCGGGTGGTCATCCGGTTCGCCGGCGACTCCGGCGACGGCATGCAGCTCACCGGCGACCGCTTCACCGCGGAGTCCGCGCAGCTCGGCAATGACCTGTCGACACTGCCGAACTTCCCCGCCGAGATCCGGGCACCCGCCGGCACCCTCCCGGGCGTGTCGAGCTTCCAACTCCACTTCGCCGACTACGACATCCTGACCCCGGGCGACGCGCCGAACGTGCTCGTCGCGATGAACCCGGCGGCGCTCAAGGCCAACCTGCGCGACGTGCCGAGAGCCGCCGAGATCATCGTCAACACCGACGAGTTCACCCCGCGCAACCTGGCGAAGGTCGGCTACCAGGTCAATCCGCTGGAGGACGGCACACTCGAGTCCTACGCGGTACACCCGGTGCCGTTGACATCGCTGACCGTCAAGGCGTTGGAAGGCCTCAGCCTGTCCAAGAAGGACGCCGAACGGTCCAAGAACATGTTCGCGCTGGGCCTGCTCTCCTGGATGTACAGCCGTTCCGTGGAGGGCACCGAGACCTTCCTGCGCAAGAAGTTCGCCAAGCGCCCCGACCTGGTCGACGCCAACGTCACCGCACTCAAGGCCGGCTGGAACTACGGCGAGACCACCGAGGACTTCGCGGTCCAGTACCAGGTGAACCCGGCGAAGCTGCCGGCCGGCACCTACCGCAACATCACCGGCAACACGGCGCTGTCGTACGGGCTCATCGCGGCCAGCGTGCGCAGCGGACGGCCGCTGTTCCTCGGCGCGTACCCGATCACCCCGGCCTCCGACGTGCTGCACGAACTGTCCAAGCACAAGCGGTTCGGCGTGATCACCTTCCAGGCCGAGGACGAGATCGCCGCAGTGGGCGCCACGTTGGGCGCCTCGTACGGTGGTGCGCTCGGTGTGACCAGCACCTCAGGTCCCGGTGTCGCGCTCAAGGGCGAGACCATCGGACTCGCGGTGATGCAGGAACTGCCCATGGTGATCTGCGACATCCAGCGGGCCGGGCCGTCCACGGGTATGCCGACCAAGACCGAACAGGCCGACCTCAACCTGGCGCTGTACGGCCGGCACGGCGAGTCACCCGCCGCGGTCATCGCCGCGAGTTCGCCGTCCGACTGCTTCCACGCGGCGATCGAGGCGTGCCGGATCGCGCTGACCTACCGGGTACCGGTACTGCTGCTCTCCGACGGCTACCTGGCCAACGGTTCCGAGCCGTGGCGACTGCCGAAGGTCAGCGAGCTGCCGGAGATCCCGGTCGACTTCGCCACCGAACCCAACCACGAGAACCCGGACGGGACCCGCAGCTTCTGGCCGTACCAGCGGGATCCGGAGACGCTGGCGCGACCGTGGGCGATCCCGGGCACACCGGGGCTGGAGCACCGGATCGGCGGCATCGAGAAGGCCGACGGTACCGGCGACATCTCCTACGACCCGGCCAACCACGACAAGATGGTGCGGCTGCGACAGGCCAAGGTGGACGCCATCGCGCGCGACATCGGCGACCTGGCCGTGGACGATCCGTCCGAGGAGGCCCGGGTACTCGTCCTGGGCTGGGGGTCCACGTTCGGGCCGATCGGTGCGGCGGTACGCCGGCTGCGCCGCAACGGTCACCAGATCGCACAGGCGCACCTGCGGCACCTCAACCCGCTGCCGCTCAACACCGAGGAGGTGCTGCGGCGCTACACGAAGGTCGTGGTGCCGGAGATGAACCTCGGTCAGCTGTCCGGGTTGCTGCGCGCGAAGTTCGTGCTCGACGTGATCGGTTACAACAAGGTCCTCGGTCTCCCGTTCACCGCTGGCGAGCTCGAGACGGCACTTGAGGAGATCGTGAAGAATGTCTGACCCGACACCCACCCCCCGGCGGGCACTGACACTGGTGCCCAAGGCGGAGGGCAAGCAGACAGCCAAGGATTTCAAGAGCGATCAGGAGGTCCGGTGGTGCCCGGGCTGCGGCGACTACGCCATCCTGGCCGCGTTCCAGAGTTTCCTGCCGACGCTGGGCATCAAGCGGGAGAACACCGTGGTGGTGTCGGGGATCGGGTGCTCGTCCCGCTTCCCGTACTACATGAACACCTACGGCATGCACTCCATCCACGGGCGTGCGCCGGCAATCGCCAGCGGGCTCTCGGTCTCCCGGCCGGACCTGTCGGTCTGGATGATCACCGGGGACGGTGACGCGCTGTCCATCGGCGGCAACCACCTGATCCATGCGCTGCGCCGGAACGTCAACCTCAAGATCATGCTGTTCAACAACCGGATCTACGGGCTGACCAAGGGCCAGTACTCGCCGACCTCCGAGCTGGGCAAGGTGACGAAGTCCACCCCGGTCGGTTCGGCCGACGCGCCGTTCAACCCGGTGTCGCTGGCACTGGGCGCCGAGGCGTCGTTCGTGGCCCGCACACTCGACTCGGACCGCAAGCACCTGACGTCCGTACTCACCGCGGCGGCTGAGCACAACGGCAGCGCGTTCATCGAGATCTACCAGAACTGCCCGATCTTCAACGACGACGCGTTCGAGGTGCTGAAGAACCCGGACACCCGCGACGAGGCGATCATCCGGGTGGAGCACGGCAAGCCGATCACCTTCGGCGTCGACGGGGCACGCTGCGTGGTACGCGACGGCTTCGGGCTGCGGGTGGCCCACACCGCGGACACCGACCCGGCGGACATCGTGGTGCACGACGCGCACACTCCGGACCCGTCGTACGCGTTCGCACTGTCCCGGCTGTCCGGCGAGAGCCTGGCGCACACCCCGATGGGTGTGCTGCGCAACGTTGACCGGCCCAGCTACGACGATCTGGTCCGCGAGCAGGTCAGTACGGCGCAGGCCACGGTGACCTCCGCCGAGGAGGAGCTCGACAAGCTGCTGTACGGCGGCGACACCTGGGCGATCGTCTGATCGGCGACCCCGGCGACGACAACGGCCCACGGACCTCGTCCGTGGGCCGTTGCCCTTTCCCGATTGGCTCGGGCGGAGATCGGCCGGGATGATGCCAGCTCAGTTCAGTCGGTGGGTGCGACAGCAGGTACGTCGACCGGCCGGATCATCGTCCATTCGTGCCGGGACCCGTCGGGTGCCGGTTCGGGGGCCAGCCCGGTCTCCCGGAAGCCGTGGCGTCGGTACAACGCGGCGGCGGCGGTGTTGCCCTCCGCCACGTTGAGCCGTACCGAGTGCGCGCCGGTGCTGCGGGCCCAGTCCAGCACCGCGGCGATGAGCCGGTCACCGACACCCTGCCCACGTACGGACGGGCTGACGAACATCGAGATGAGTTCGGCGACGCCGGCGGTTGCGGACGGGACGCCGCTGGCCATGCCGACCGGTACACCGTCGCGTACCGCGAGGATGTGGTGGCCGGGGACGTCCAGCCGCTGGCGCCAGCGGCGCTCGTCGGCATCCTGCCAGTCGGCGAGCCGGGAACCGAACGCGGCGGGCGCGTCGGCCAGCGCGGCGAGCCGCAGGTCCCGCCAGAGCTGCCAGTCGTCCGGGGCGATGGCGCGCAGTTCGAGCATGCGCAGATCCTGCGCCGACCGTGGCGCTGGCGGCAACCCGGATATGGCGGGACAAGGTTGAGGGGCCGGTGTGGCGGTCGCCTCTCGGCGAGTGGCGCGACGCGGCTCCTGCCCGAACTGCTCCGGCCCGAAGAACGGGTGGACGCCCGGCGGTATTCCGCGACGGCAATAGGTGAGGCCCGGGGACACGACCACACCGACCTCCTGGCACAACCGGCCACACCCTGACGGCATTCCACCGCGCTACGTGGCGGGGGTCACAAATGAGTTCCCATCGAGTGGATCGACCATCGGCCGGGGGACACGGCCATCGGCCCGGACGTGCGAACATCGTCCGGTGCGGATCCTTATAAAGATCATCATCAACGCCATCGCGCTCTGGGCGGCGACCCTGCTGCCGGGCATCTCCCTCGGGCACGGCTCGATCCTGCGTAAGGCCGGCACGCTGCTCGCCGTGGCGGTCATCTTCGGGATCATCAACGCCGTGGTCAAGCCGATCATCAAGGTCGTCGGCTGCGGCTTCTACATCCTGACGCTCGGCCTGATCTCGCTCGTGGTCAACGCCCTACTGTTCCTGCTGACCGGTTACCTGGCCGACAAGCTGCACCTGGCGTTCCACGTCGACGGCTTCTGGGCCGGATTCTGGGGCGCGATCATCGTGGCCGTGGTCGGCTTCGTGCTGCACCTCATCATCCCGGAACCCCGCCGCGACAACGACCGAGACTGAAACATGGCCTCGCTCGCTTCGCTCGGCTCGGCAGGCGCTGGCTCCGCCCGGCGCTTGATCGGCCTGTAGAAGCCCTGCGGGGGCGGCGCCTTCGGCGCGCCTCCTCGGGGTCCTGCGGGTGAGTGCGCCGGGCCGCGCCGGTGAAAACAGCCACAACAGTGTGGGTCGGGCCGGTGTCCGCTCTACGGTTGCCCGGTGGGCAATGCACGGCACGGCTACCTCTACGGCCTGACGGCGTACGGCATCTGGGGTCTCCTTCCCATCTACCTGAAGCTGCTACGCCCGTCGACCGCACTGGACATCCTGGCCAACCGGATCCTCTGGTCGCTGGTCTGCTGCGTACTGGTGCTGGTGGTGCTCCGGCAGTGGCGGTGGCTGGCCGCCGTCGCACGCCAGCCCCGTACGGTCGGCAAGATCGTCCTCGCCGCAGTACTCATCGCGGTCAACTGGGGCGCGTACATCTACGGCGTGAACAGCGGTCACATCGTCGAATGTGCACTGGGCTACTTCATCAACCCGCTGGTGTCGATCCTGCTCGGCGTGATCGTGCTGCACGAACGGATGCGCCGCTGGCAGTGGGTCGCGGTCGGTACCGGTACGGCCGCAGTCCTGGTGATCACCGTCGACTACGGCCGCCCGCCGTGGATCGCACTCACCCTGGCCGGCGCGTTCGGCGGCTACGGCCTGATCAAGAAGACGCTACGGCTCCCGGCTGCGCACGGGCTGTTCGCCGAATCCGCCGTACTCGCCCTACCGGCCGCCGGCTACCTGCTGTACCTGTCGGCGACCGGGCACGGCACGCTCGGCACGGTGTCGATCGGGCACACCGCACTGCTCGTCGGTTCCGGCGTGGCCACCGCGATCCCGCTGCTCTGCTTCGCCGCGGCAGCCAACCGTCTGCCGCTCTCCGCCGTCGGCATGATGCAGTACGTGACGCCGGTACTACAGCTCGGCTGCGGACTGGTGCTGTTCGGTGAACCGATGCCGCCAGCAGAGCTGATCGGTTTCGTACTGGTCTGGATCGCGCTGGCGGTGTTCAGCTGGGACCTGATCCGGCACTACCGCCGGCGCGTACCGGCCGGGCAGTCTGCGGACCCGTCGGACGGACGCCGGTACTCGCGCGCGGGCACCGGCGGCTGATCAGCCCGGAGGCGCCGGACTCGCCGCAGCGGCGCGTTCCACCTCCAGCAAGGATTCGCCGAGCAACTGCCGCTCCACCGCACGGGCACCGCCCCGCAGACCGAACAGCCGCTTGGAGATCAGCAGGTAGATCACCGCGCCGATGTTGAACACCAGCGCGCCGATCCGCAGCCAGGTCACCTTCTCGGTCAGTTCGTAGATCTCCAGCGGTAGGAACGCGGCGGTCGCCACCACCGTGAAGTACTCCGCCCACCGCTTCAGCAACCACAGCCCCACACCCTCGACCAGTTCGATCAACGCGTAGACCAGCAGTGCCACCCCGACGACGATCAGTACCTTCCCGCTGACCGTGAAACTGTGCCGGATCTCGTTCACCACCGGTGAGTCGGTCAGGTCGTAGCCGAACTTGTCCGCCAGCGGCTTGAACAGCGGCAGGTCCGACTCGAACACCTGACGCAGCGAGGCACGCGAGTCACGGAACCGGAAGACGGCGTACCCGCCACCCGCGATCAGCAGCCCTCGGATGATCCGTTCCACCGCGAGGACCCGGATGATCAACCGGTCCCGGATCGCCGCACCACGCGGTACCGGCGGCGCGTGATCGGCCGGCCCCGAGCCGGCGACCGGACCGAGCGCATAGTCACCGCAGCGCAGGCAGCGCCACGCCTCGCCCTGCGTGGTCTCGGTGTGCAACCGGTCCCGCAATGACTGCTCATCCGGCGAATAGGTGACGTGGCCCCGACGCGCGCAGGACCGCCTGTTCCAATCCATGAGTCCAGAGCGTAAAGGGACCTGCCAAGTGCCGCTGCACGGCGTGGCCGATCAGCCCGGATCACCGGGTACGGCGCCGCGCGCCGAGCACGCTGCACCGACGACCGATACGGCAGCGAGAAGGCGGGTCACAACCTCAGCCGGTGCGGTCCACCACGAAGTCGCAGAGAGCTTCGAGTGCCTGGCGGGCCGGTACGTCCGGCAGCGGGTCGAGCTGCCGACGGGCACGGTCGGCGTACGAGCGGAGTGTGGCACGCGCCTGCTCCATGCCGGCGGAGCCACGCAGCAGGCCCAGCGCCTCCGCGTGCAGGTCGTCGTCGGTCACCGGGCCCTGGACGATCTCGGCCAACCGTCGGGCCGCCGGGTCGGTGTCCCGCAGCGCGTACAGCACCGGCAGGGTCGGTACGCCCTCGCGCAGGTCGGTGCCCGGGGTCTTACCCGACTGGGTGGTCTCGGAGGTGATGTCCAGCAGGTCGTCGGAGAGCTGGAAGGCGACGCCGAAGGTCTCACCGAACTCGGCGAGGGCCTCCACGCTCTCCGGTTTCGCACCACCGAACATGGCGCCGAACCGGGCCGAGGTGGCGATCAGCGCGCCGGTCTTCTCGGCCAGCACGGTGAGGTAGTGCTCGATCGGGTCGGCGTCGCGCGGGCCGCTGGTCTCCCTGATCTGCCCGTGCACCAGTCGGGCGAACGTACGGGCCTGCAACCGTACGGCCTCGGGGCCGAGTTCGGAGACGATGTCGGAGGCGCGGGCGAACAGGAAGTCACCGGTGAGGATCGCCACCGAGTTGCCGTACCGGGAATTGGCGCTGGGCGCGCCGCGGCGTACCAGGGCCTCGTCCATCACGTCGTCGTGGTAGAGCGTGGCGAGGTGGGTCAGCTCCACCACCACGGCGGCCTGGATCGCGGCGGGCAGGACGGGTGTGCCGAAGTGTGAGCCGAGCAGTACCAGCAGCGGCCGGGTGCGCTTGCCGCCGGCTTCATGCAGATGCTGCGCAACCTCGGTGACGAACGGGTCGGCACCTGCCACCGCGGACAGCAGTGCGCTCTCGACCTCCGCCAGCCCACCTGCCAGCGATTCGCGCAGCGCCCGGTCGCTGAAGTCCAGTCCCGGTACGCCGATCATTCCGGCACCCGCGACCGCATCCACCTGCGTCGTTCTCGCCACGTCATCCACGATGCCACACCGCCTCACTGACCGAACGGCTGAGGGCTGCTGCCCGCCAACTCACGACCAAGGCGTCCCCGACACCGCAGACGCGGCACCGAGGACGCCTTGAGACACAGTTCACCGGCCCGGCCGGTCAACCGACGAAGATCGCCGCATTCTTCGCCAGGTCCAGTACCGGCCCGGGCACCACACCCAGGAGCAGCGTGACCAGAGCACCGATCGCCAGCGCCGCCGAGGTCAGCGCACCGGGGATCGCCACGGTCGGCGCGTCGGCCGGTGGCTCGGACAGGTACATCAGCACGACCACCCGCAGGTACGGGAAGGCCAGGATCGCGCTGGACAGTACGCCGAAGATCACCAGAGTGGTCTGGCCGCCGCCCAGTGCCGCCTGGAACACCGCGAACTTCGAGGTGAAGCCGCTGGTCAGCGGGATACCGGCGAAGGAGAGCATCAGGAAGGTGAACACGCCGGCCACCACCGGCGCCTTCCGCCCCAGCCCGGCCCACCGGGACAGGTGGGTGGCTTCGCCGTCCGAGTCGCGTACCAGGGCCACCATGCCGAACGCGGCGGTCACCGTGAAGCCGTACGCCACCAGGTAGAACAGCGAGCTGGAGATCCCGTCCAGGCGCATGGCCAGCACACCGACCAGGACGTATCCGGCGTTGGCGATCGACGAGTACGCCAGCAGCCGCTTGATGTCCGTCTGGGTCGCCGCCAGCACCGCGCCGATGATCATCGTCGCCACCGCGATCACGCCGATCACCGGACGCCAGTCCCACCGGCTGTCCAGGAACGCCACGTAGAAGACCCGCAGGATCGCGCCGAACGCGGCGACCTTGGTGCAGGACGCCATGAGCGCGGTGACCGGGGTCGGCGCACCCTGGTAGACGTCCGGGGTCCAGACGTGGAACGGCACGGCCGCACCCTTGAACAGCAGGCCCACCGCGAGCAGCGCCAGACCCACGAACAGCAGCAGGTCGTTGCCGGTGGCGGACAGTGCCGCCTGCGACAGACCGTGCAACTCGACGGTCCCGCCGAAGCCGTACAGCATGGCCACGCCGTAGATGAAGAACGCCGAGGAGAACGCGCCGAGCAGGAAGTACTTGACCGCCGCCTCCTGGGACAGCAGCCGCCGCCGCCGGGCCAGACCGCACATCAGGTACAGCGGCAGGGAGAAGACCTCCAGCGCCACGAACATGGTGAGCAGGTCGTTCGCCGAGCAGAACAGCATCATGCCGCCCAGCGCGAACAGCGCCAGCGGGAACACCTCGGTCTGGCTCGGCTGGTGCCGGGCCTGGTGACTGTCGGCCTCGGTACCGGCGACCACGGACGCCTGGGCGACGAACGCCCCACCGCGTTCCACGGTGCGTTCGGCGATCAGCAGCGTGGACAGGATGCCCAGGACCAGCAGGGAACCCTGCAGGAACAGTGCCGGGCCGTCCACCGCCAGTGCGTTGCCCGCGGTCAGCAGGTGCCGGCCGGCCAACCCGACCACCACGACCAGGCCGACGACCTCGGCGGCCAGGGCGATCAGCAGCTGGGTGAGGTACCGCCATCTGCGCGGTACGAAAGCCTCCGCGAGGATCCCGAGGCAGGCCGCCCCCAGCAGGATCAGGATCGGCGAGATCGCCGCGTAGTCGATGTGCGGCAGCGTGATGTCGGCCGCCAGCACCGCTGGAGAGTTCACTTGTTTGCCCCCACCGCATTCGGGACGGGATCGGTCTTGCCGATGTCGTGCATGGTCGCCGTCACCGCCGGGTTGATCACGTCGATCACCGGCTTCGGATACACCCCGAGCACCAGGATCAGCAGGATCAGCGGCGCGACCACCCACTTCTCCCGGCCGGTCAGGTCAGTCCTGAAGCTGTCCATCTTGGACATCTCCACGTTCACGGTGCCCTGCATGGAACGCTGGTACATCCACAGGATGTAGCCGGCCGCCAGGATCACGCCGAAGGTGGCCAGGATCGCCACCACCTTGTGCACGCTGAACGTACCGATCAGAACCAGGAACTCGCTGACGAACGGCGACGTGCCGGGCAGTGCCAGCGAGGCCAGGCCGGCGATGAAGAAGCAGCCGGCCAGCAGCGGCACCAACTTCGCGGCGCCACCGAAGTCGCGTACGTTCGCCGAACCCCGGCGCTGCACCAGCATCCCGACGATCAGGAACAGCGCGCCGGTGGACAGGCCGTGGTTGACCATGTACAGCACCGCGCCCGTACCGGCCTGGGTGGTGAAGGCGAAGATGCCGACACCGATGAACCCGAAGTGCGCGATCGAGGTGTACGCCACCAGCCGCTTCAGGTCGTTCTGGCCGACCGCGAGCAGCGCGCCGTACAGGATCCCGACCAGTGCCAGAGCCAGCGCCAGCGGCGCGAAGTAGCGGGACGCCTCCGGGAAGATCGACAGACAGAACCGGAGGATCCCGTACGTGCCGACCTTGTCCAGTACGCCGACCAGCAGGGCCGCCGCACCGGCCGGCGCGGCGCCACCGGCGTCCGGCAGCCAGGTGTGGAACGGGAAGAACGGCGCCTTGATCGCGAACGCCAGGAAGAACCCGAGGAACAGCCAGCGAGCCGTCGTGGTGGACAGGTCCGCGTGGATCAGGGCGTTCCAGTCGAAGGTGTGCCCACCGACCACCCACAGCCCGATCACCGCGGCCAGCATCAGCAGCCCGCCGAACAGCGAGTACAGGAAGAACTTGACCGCCGCGTACTGCCGCCGGGCGCCGCCGTAGGAGCCGATCAGGAAGTACATCGGCACCAGCATGACCTCGAAGAACACGTAGAACAGGAAGACGTCCGCCGCGGCGAACACCCCGATCATCGTGCATTCCAGGGCCAGCAGCAGGGCGAAGTAGGTGTGTACCGAACGCTTCGAGCGCTCCGCGTCGTGCCAGCTGGCCGCGATCACGATCGGTGTCAGCACCGCGGTCAGCCCCAGCATCACCAGGGCGATGCCGTCCACCTGGAAGGTGAACCGGACACCCCACTGGGTGATCCACGGGTACGACTCACGGAACTGGAACCGGTCGCCGCCGGCCTTGAACACCACGCACATGACGGCGGTCAGGGCCAGTACGGCCAGCGACCACACCAGGGCCACGATCTTGGCCAGTCGGGGGTTGCTGCGCGGCAGGAACGCCACGACCAGCGCACCCACCGCCGGCGCCACGGTCAGCACCGACAGGAATGGGAAATTACTCATGGCCGTCCTCGCTTCGCTGCGGACGGCCGGTAGGCGCAACCGCGCTGTGCTGTCTGATCCACCCGCCGCCGAGTGTCCACACCGGCTTCCCGGCGGGTCCGTTGACGCTCACTCATCCGAGCTTCACCGCCATCAGCGCTGCCACCACGACGAGCGCACCTCCGAGCATCGTCAACGCGTAGGACCGTACGAAACCGGTCTGCAGCCGGCGCAACCGGCTGGAACTGCCGCCGATCACGGCGGCCAGGCCGGTCACCAGTCCGTCGATTCCCTTGCCGTCGAAGAAGACCGCCGCCCGGGTCAGCAACTTGCCGGGCAGTTCGAACACGGTCTCGTTGAACACGTCCCCGTACAGGTTCTCCCGGGCCGCCCGGACCAGCGGGCTGCGCGCTGGCTGCTCCACCAGTTCGGTGCCGCGCCGGAACAGCAGCCAGGCGATCAGGCCACCGAGGATCACCACGGCGAGGCTGATGCCGGTCATCACGAACCGGTTGAGCACCCGGCCCTCCGGCACCTCGGTGGTACCGAACACCGGCTTGAGCCATTCCACGAAGCCGCCGTAGACCAGCAGGCCACCGGCCGCCACCGAACCCACCGCGAGCAGGATCATCGGCAGCTTCATCACACCGGGCGACTCGTGCGGGTGCTCGATGTCGTCGGTCCAACGTTTCGGACCGTGGAAGGTCAGGACGAACAGCCTGGTCATGTAGAAGGAGGTGAGGCCCGCACCGAGCAGGGCCGCACTGCCGAACACCAGGCCCTGCCAGCCGGCCCGTTCGAAGGCCGCCTCGATGATCGGGTCCTTGGAGAAGAACCCGGACAATGGCGGGATACCGATGATCGCCAGGTAGCCGAGCCCGACCGTGGCCCAGGTGACCGGCATGTAGCGCCAGAGACCACCGAAGCGACGGATGTCGGTCTGGTCCTTCATCCCGTGCATCACCGAACCGGCGCCGAGGAACAGTCCGGCCTTGAAGAAGCCGTGCGCCAGCAGGTGCAGGATGCCCAGTGCGTACGCGCCGCCACCCAGCCCGACCGCCAGGAACATGTAGCCGATCTGGCTGACCGTCGAGTAGGCCAGGACCCGCTTGATGTCGTCCTTCGCGCAGCCGATGATGCACCCGAGCAGCAGGGTGAACGCACCGACCGCGACGACCACGGTGGACCCGATGGTGGTGGCGTTGAAGATCGGATGCGCCCGGGCGATCAGGTACACCCCGGCGGTCACCATCGTCGCCGCGTGGATCAGCGCCGACACCGGGGTCGGGCCCTCCATCGCGTCCGGCAACCACGCCTGCAGCGGGAACTGGCCGGACTTACCGCAGGCCCCACCGAGCAGCAGCAGGGCGATCGCCAGGGTCACGCCGCTGGGCAGCGCGCCGACCCCGTTGAACACCTGCTGGAAGTTGGTGGTGCCCAGGTAGCTGAACATCAGGAACATCGCGACCAGGAAGGCGGCGTCACCGACCCGGTTCATCAGGAATGCCTTCTTACCGGCGGTCGCGGCGGCGGGCTTGTCCTGGTACCAGGAGATCAGCAGGTACGACGCGAGACCCACGCCCTCCCAGCCGATGAAGGTCATCAGGAAGCTGTTGCCCAGCACCAGCAGCAGCATCGCGGCGACGAACAGGTTGAAGTACCCGAAGAACCGTCGCCGGTCGCGGTCCGGCGCCATGTAGCCGACCGCGTACACGTGGATCAGGAACCCCACGCCGGTGATCAGCAGCACGAACGTCGCCGACAGCGGGTCGTACAGGATCCCCCAGTCGACCTTCAGCCGGCCGACCTGCAGGAAGTTGAACAGGTCCAGCGACACGGCCTTGTGCCCGAGACCCCGCAGGGAGAAGAAATACCACAGCCCGAGCACGAACGACACGCCGATGCTGGCGCAGCCGAGCAGGTGTCCCCACCTGTCCGCCCTGCGTCCCAGCAACAGCAGCACCGCAGCGCAGGCCAGCGGGATCGCGATGAGCAGCCATACGCTCGACAGCGCACCGCTCGCCGCCGAGTACTGCACTTGTTCAGCCAGTGCTGGCACAGTCATCGAAAGTCCTCAGTACTTCAACAGGTTGGCGTCGTCGACCGAGGCCGAACGCCGCGTCCGGAAGATCGACATGATGATCGCGAGACCGACCACGACCTCGGCCGCGGCCACCACCATCACGAAGAAGGCCATGATCTGACCGTCCAGGGTGCCGTTGATCCTGGCGAAGGTGACCAGCGACAGGTTCGCGGCGTTGAGCATCAGCTCCACGCACATGAAGACCACGATCGCGTTGCGGCGGATCAGTACACCGACCGCGCCGACGCAGAACAGCGCCGCCGACAGGACGAGGTAGTAGGTGGGGGTCACTGGTTACCTCCCGTCAGGGTGTCCTTCGGGCGGGTCTCCTCGGCGGTCAGCTCACGGGCCGGTACCAGCGGCGTGACGCTGCGCGCCGACTTCGTACCGTCCGGCAGCAGGGCCGGGGTCGCCACCGAGTTGCTCAGCGCGAACACACCAGGCCCGGTCTTCGGCGCCGGGTAGTTACCCGGGGCGAAGCGTTCCCGGGACAGTTCCTTCTGGGTCCGCTTCTCGCCGGTGCGCTGTACGTGCGCCAGGATCATGGCGCCCACCGCGGCGGTGATCAGCAGCGCGCTGGTCACCTCGAAGGCGAACACGTACCGGGTGAACAACAGCGCGGCCAGGCCCGGCACGTTGCCGCCGTGCGCCTGGTTCGCCGACTCCAGACCCTTCGCGTCCACCGAACCGAGCGCCCGGGCGATGCCCGAGCCGAGCAGCGCAGCCAGGCCGAGACCGACCAGGATGCCGGCGGTACGTTGCCCGCGCAGCGTCTCGATCAGCGAGTCCGACACGTCCCGTCCGACCAGCATCAGCACGAACAGGAACAGCATCATGATCGCGCCGGTGTAGACGATGATCTGCGCCATTCCGATGAACGGCCCGGACTCGATGATGTAGAAGATGCCCAGGCAGAACATGGTGACGACGAGGAACAACGCCGAGTGGACCGCGTTGCGTGCGGCCACCATGGCGATCGCGCAGCCCAGTGCGACGATGCCGAGTACCCAGAACGCGACCTGCTCGCCGGTGCTCATCGAGCCCGGCGCCGCGGCGGCGAGTATCCCGGTCAACGGCGCGGCCAGCAGGTGGCCGGTCATGACGCACCCCCCGACTTGCTGATGGTGGCGCTCTTGGCGTCGGCCGCCCGGTCCGAGGTGGAGACCTGGGTGGCGCCGCGGTCGAGCGCCTCCACGACGATCTGCTGCGGCGACTGCTCGGCGCCCGCCGACATTCCCGGGTTGGCCAGCGCGTCCACGTAGTAGTCCTGCTCGGAGTCGCCCAGCCGCAGCGGGTGCGGCGGCTGTTCCATGCCCGGCAGCAGCGGCGCGAGCAGTTGCTCCTTCGTGAAGATCAGGTCCTGCCGGCTGTCGTTGGCCAGCTCGTACTCGTTGCTCATGGTCAGCGAACGGGTCGGGCACGCCTCGATGCACAGGCCGCAGAAGATGCAGCGCAGGTAGTTGATCTGGTACGTGCCGGCGTACCGCTCACCCGGCGAGTAGCGCTCGTCGTCGGTGTTGTCGGCACCTTCGACGTAGATCGCGTCGGCCGGGCAGGCCCATGCGCACAGCTCGCAGCCGACGCACTTCTCCAGCCCGTCGGGGTGCCGGTTCAGGATGTGCCGACCGTGGTAGCGGGGCGCCGTCGGCCGCGGCTTCTCCGGGTACTTCTCGGTCACATGCGGCTTGAACATGTTCGCGAAGGAGACCCCGAAACCCTTGATGGGTTCGAACACGACTCACTCCTCCTTGCCGGACGCGCCGGCCTGGCTGGTGGCGCCGGCGCCCGTACTGACCGGTTCCCCGGCCTCGCGCCGCGCCTCGACCCGCTTCAAGCGCGGGTTGGGCGGTACCACCAGGTCGATCGGGGGTACCGGGTATCCACCCACACCCAGATCGGCCTTCGGTTTGGCGCCCTCGTCCGGCTTCTCCTTGCTCGGCCACAGCATCACCAACAGCAGCACCGTGACCACGATCCCGGCCAGGACCAGGTACCGGGTCTGGTTGTTGTTCTGCGCGGAGACCCGCAACCCGGCCAGGACCAGGATCCAGACCAGGTTGACCGGCATCAGGACCTTCCAACCCAGCTTCATCAGCTGGTCGTACCGGACCCGGGGAAGCGTGCCGCGGATCCACACCAGTACGCCCATGAACAGGATCGTCTTGGCCAGGAACCAGATCACCGGCACCCAGCCGGTGTTCGCGCCGCTCCACAGCGAGATCGGCCACGGTGCCCGCCAGCCGCCGAAGAACAGCGTCACACACAGCGCCGAGATGGTGATCATGGCGATGTACTCGGCCAGGTAGAACATGGCGAACTTGAACGACGAGTACTCCGTCAGGTAGCCACCGGTCAGCTCCGACTCGCCTTCCGGCAGGTCGAACGGGGTCCGGTTGGACTCGCCCAGCGCCGAGATGAAGTAGATGACGAAGCTCGGCAGCAGCGGGATGAAGTACCAGCTGGGCACCGCGGTGTGGAAACCACCGAGCGAGAACGTCGCACCGTGCGCCTGCCCGGCGACGATCTCCGAGGTGGCCATCGAGTGCGCGGTCATGAACACCGCCACCATCGACAGGCCCATCGCGACCTCGTACGAGATCATCTGCGCGGCGGCGCGCATGCCGCCCAGCAGCGGCCAGCTCGTACCGGAGGCCCAGCCGGCCAGCACCGTGCCGTACACCGCCATCGACGACGACGCGAGGATCACCAGCACCGCGACCGGTACGTCGGCGACCTGCAGCATCGTGTGGTGACCGAAGACGCTCACCTCGGGGCCGAACGGGATCACCGCGAAGGACAGGAACGCCACCCCGCCGGAGATCACCGGGGCGATGAAGTACACCGCCTTGTCGGCCATCTTCGGGATGATCTCTTCCTTGAACGGCAGCTTCAGGCCGTCGAAGATGCTCTGCAACCAGCCGAACGCGCGGGCCTTGCGGTTCGGGCCGGGCCGTACCTGCATCGCGCCGATGACCTTGCGTTCGAACATGATCGCGAACAGGGTCAACACCATCAGGATGGCGAAGCAGACGACCACCTTGGCCAGAACCAGCCACCAGACGTCGTGCCCGAACCCGGCGGGCTGGCCGCCGGCGGCGAACCCGGCGAGACCGGAGGGATTCACTGTTCCTCCTCGTTACGCTGACCGGACTGCTGCGCCAGCAGCGGTCCCGGCTCCTGGCCGGCGTCCTCGACGCCGATCCGCACCACGGTCCCGGCACCGACGGCCAGGCTCCGGCGGACCGTACTGCCCGCCGAGTTGGTCGGCAGCCAGACCACCCGGTCCGGCATGTCGGTGACCAGCAACGGCAGGGTGATGGATCCGTGGTCGGTGGTGACGGTCACCGGCGCGCCGTCGGTGGCGCCGATCTCCGCGGCGGTGGTGGCCGACAGGCGGATCCGCGCCCGGCGGGCCGTACCGGCCAGGTACTCGGCACCGTCCTGCAGGCTGCCCAGGTCCAGCAGGTGATGCCAGCTGGCCAGGACCGCCTCGCCGGACTCCGGCGCCGGCGGCTCCGCCGACGGGAAGCTCGGCGGGGACGGGCGTACCTCGTGCGCCGGCAGACCGGCCAGTTCGGCGCGGACCCGACGCGGGTCGCCGGTGCCGAGCCGGACGTCCATCTCGGCGGCGACCGCGTCCAGCACCCGGGCGTCGGTCATCGCACCGGTGGGCAGTGCCGCGTCGAAGATACGCAGCCGGCCCTCCCAGTTCAGGAAGCTGCCGGACTTCTCCGCGCTCGGCGCCACCGGCAGGACCACATCGGCGTGCTGGGCGACCCAGCTGTTCCGCAGTTCCAGCGAGACCAGGAAACCGACGCTGCGCAGCGCCAGCTCGGCGGCCGCCGGGTCGGGCAGGTCACCCGGGTCGACACCGCCGACCACCAGCGCGGACAGCTGCCCGGTCGCGGCCGCGGCGAGCATCTCGGCGGCGTCGCGACCCGGAGTGTCCGGCAGCGCCTCGACACCCCAGTAGTCGGCCAGTTCGGCCCGGGCGGAGACACCGGCCACCGGGCGCGCGCCCGGCAGCAGGGTCGGCAGGCAACCGGCGTCGACCGCGCCCCGGTCACCGGCCCGGCGCGGCACCCAGGCCAACCGGGCGCCGGTGATGTCGGCGAGCAGCGCAACCTTGGACAACCCACCCGGTACGGCGGCGAGCCGCTCACCGACCAGGATCACCGCGCCCGGTTCACGCAGGGCGGTACGGGCGGCCTCGGCGGGCGCCAGCTCCACCTCGGTGTCGCCGGCCAGCGCGTGCAGCACCTCGGCCTCGGTACCGGGAGCGGTCGGGATCAGCGTGCCGCCGGTCTTGGTCACCGCAGGGGTGACGAACGGCTGCACAGTGAACAGCTTCAACCCGTGCTTCTGTACACCCTTGCGCAGTCGCAGGAAGACCGACGGGGCCTCCTCCTCCGGCTCCAGTCCGACCAGCAGCACCACCGGCGCGTGTTCCAGGTCGGTGTAGGTGACGCCGCCGTTGTTGGGGCTCACCCCGGCCGCGTAGTCGGCCAGGAAGGCGGCCTCCTCGGCGGAGTGCGGGCGGATCCGGAAGTCGACGTCGTTGGTGTGCAGTGCCACCCGGGCGAACTTGGCGTACGCGTAGGCATCCTCGACGGTGACGCGGCCACCGGTCAGTACGCCGGCGCCGCCCTGCCCACGGGCCACCCGCAGTCCCTCGGCGGCCCGCCGCAGCGCCTCCGACCAGCTCGCCTGCCGCAGCTCGCCGGACTCCTCGTCGCGCACCAGCGGGTAGTTGATCCGGTCCGCCGCGGTCTGGTACCGGAAGGCGAAGCGGACCTTGTCGCTGATCCACTCCTCGTTGACCGCACTGTCCTCACCGGACAGTCGGCGGGTCACCTTGCCGCGCCGGTGGTCGATCCGGATCGCGTCGCCCGACGAGTCGTGCTCGTTGATCGACGGCGACGACACCAGGTCGAACGGCCGGGCCCGGAAACGGTAGTCGCTGGAGGTCAGCGCACCCACCGGGCAGATCTGGATGGTGTTGCCGGAGAAGTACGAGTTGAACGGGTCGCCCTCGGCGTTGACCGCGGCGCCACCGTCGATCCCGTCCGGGCCGTACGAGCCGTCGGAGTAGACGCCGATCTGCTCGGCCGCGCCGCGCTCCATCAGGTCGATGAACGGGTCACCGGCGATCTCCTCGGAGAACCGGGTACAGCGCTGGCAGAGTACGCAGCGCTCCCGGTCCAGCAGTACCTGGGTGGAGATCGCCAGCGGCTTCGGGTACTGGCGCTTCTCCTCCCGGAACCGGGAGTCCGGCCGACCGGAGGACATCGCCTGGTTCTGCAGCGGGCACTCGCCGCCCTTGTCGCAGATCGGGCAGTCCAGCGGGTGGTTGATCAGCAGCATCTCCATGATGCCCTCCTGCGCCTTCTTGGCGACCGGAGAGGTCAGCTGCGTCTTCACCACCATTCCCTCGGTGCAGGTGATGGTGCAGGAGGCGAGCGGCTTGCGCTGGCCCTCCACGTCCACCAGGCACTGCCGGCAGGCACCGGCCGGCTCCAGCAACGGGTGGTCGCAGAACCGCGGGATCGCGACGCCCACCTGTTCGGCGGCGCGGATAACCAGGGTGCCCTTGGGCACGGTGGTCTCCACGCCGTCGATCGTGAGGGTCACGGTCTCGACAGCCTGGCTTCTCTGCGGAGCAATGGTCATGACTAGTGCGCTCCTACCAGCTCGCGAGCGTCGAGCAGAGGCTTGGTACGCCCCTCGATGTAGTCCAGATAGTCCTGCTTGAAGTACTGGATGGACGAGGTGACCGGGCTGGTCGCCCCGTCGCCCAGTGCGCAGAACGAACGGCCGAGCAGGTTGTCGCAGGTGTCCAGCAGGGTGTCCAGGTCCTCGTGGGTGCCCTGGCCGGACAGGATGCGACGCAGCACCCGCACCATCCAGTAGTTGCCCTCCCGGCACGGCGTGCACTTACCGCACGACTCGTGCGCGTAGAACTCGATCCACCGGTACGTCGCGTAGACCGGGCAGTCCTGGTCGGAGAAGATCTGGGTGGCCGTGGTGCCCAGCATCGAGCCCTGCGCCGCCACCGAATCGAAGTCCAGCGGTACGTCCAGGTGCTCGGCGGTGAACATCGGGGTAGACGAACCACCCGGGGTCCAGAACTTCAGTTCGTGGCCCGGCTGCATGCCGCCGCACAGCTCCAGCAGCTCGCGCAGCGTGATACCCATCGTGCACTCGTACTGGCCGGGGTTGACCACCCGCCCGGACAGCGAGTAGATCATCGGGCCGGACGACTTCTCGGTGCCCATCGTGCGCCACCAGTCGACGCCGCCGAGCACGATGTAGGGCACCGAGGCGATGGTGCCGACATTGTTGACCACCGTGGGCGAGGAGTACAGGCCGTGGGTCGCCGGGAACGGCGGCTTGAGCCGGGGCTGGCCGCGGAAACCCTCCAGCGAGTCCAGCAGCGCGGTCTCCTCACCGCAGATGTACGCGCCGGCACCCGAGTGCACGACCACGTCGATGTTGAGCCCGGTGCCGAGGATGTTGCGTCCCAGATAGCCCCGGGCGTACGCCTCGGCGACCGCGCTGCGCAGCCGGCGGGCCGCATGTACGGCCTCGCCGCGGATGTAGATGAACGCCCGCTCCGCCCGGATCGCGTAGCAGGTGATGACGACCCCCTCGATCAACGAGTGCGGGTCGTTCATCATCAGCGGCAGGTCCTTGCAGGTGCCCGGCTCGCCCTCGTCTGCGTTGACCACCAGGTAATGCGGCTTGCCGTCGTTCTGCGGGATGAAGCTCCACTTCAGCCCGGTGGGGAAGCCGGCACCACCACGACCGCGCAGCCCGGAGTCCTTGATCAGCGCGATCAGGTCGTCCGGGTGGGCCTTCAGGGCCTTCTTCAGGCCCTGGTAGCCGTCCAGCTTCTCGTACGTGTTGACCCGCCACGCGTCCGGCGACAGCCACCGCTTCGTCAGTACCGGGGTCAGCTTGCCGAGCACCTCGGCCGACGGTGCGCCTGACATGGTTCGCTCGCTCACTTCTTCCCCTCCTGCCGGGACGGGATCGGCGTGTTCGGGTCGAAGCCCGGTACCGAGATGTTGTGCTCGGCGGCCAGTCGCGCGCCGCGCAGGGTCGGCTCGCCGGTGGCGTTGCCGGACACCGCGCCGGCCCGCTCGTCGAGGTCGCCGGACAACTGCTCGCCGATGCCGCGCAGGCCGGCCGGGGTGGCGCCCCGGTCCGGCTGCGGTACCTCGCCGGCCTGCAGCCGCTTCACGATCTCCAGCCCACGCTGCTCGTCGACGTTGTCGAAGAACTCGTAGTCGACGGTGAGTACCGGTGCGTAGTCGCAGGCCGCCAGGCACTCGGCGTGCTCGAGGGTGATCGAGCCGTCCTCGGTGGTCTCCTCGTGACCGATGCCGAGGTGCTCGCACAGCGCCTGGTAGGTCTTGTCGCCGCCCATCATCCCGCACAGGGTGTTGGTACACACGCTGACCAGGTGCTGACCGGAGGAGCGGCGCTTGTACATGGTGTAGAACGTGGCCACCGCGCCGACCTGGGCGCGGGTGATGCCCAGCTGTTCGGCGCAGAACGCCACCCCGGCCGGGGTCACCTTGCCCTCCACCGACTGCACCAGGTGCAGCAGCGGCAGCAGCGCGGAGCGTTCCTTACCGGCCGGGTAGCGCGCGATGATCGCGCCGGCACGGCCCCGTACCTCGTCGTCGTCCAGCGACCTGCCGCCGCGGACCTGCGGTTCGTACGACATCAACGATCAACCCCACCCATGACCGGGTCCAGTGAAGCGCCGCCGGCCACCACGTCGGCGAGCAGGCCGCCCTCGGAGATCGCGGGCAGCGCCTGCAGGTTCACGAAACTGGGTTCACGCAGGTGCACCCGGTAGGGCCGGGTGCCGCCGTCGGACACCGCGTGGCAGCCGATCTCGCCACGCGGCGACTCGATCGCCGTGTACACCTGCCCGGCCGGTACCCGGAAACCCTCGGTGACCAGCTTGAAGTGGTGGATCAGGGCCTCCATCGACTGGCCCATGATCTTCTTGACGTGGGCCAGCGAGTTGCCCATACCGTCGGTGCCGATGGCCAACTGCGCGGGCCAGGCGATCTTGCGGTCGCCGACCATCACCGGGCCCGGCGCCAACCGGTCCAGCGCCTGCTTGACGATCTTCAACGACTCGTGGCACTCCTGCCACCGCACCAGCCACCGGCCCCAGACATCGGCGCTGGTCTCGGTCGGTACGTCGAAGTCGTACGTCTCGTAGCCCAGGTACGGCATCGTCTTGCGCAGGTCCCAGGGCAGCCCGGCGGAGCGCAGTACCGGCCCGGTCACGCCCAGCGCCAGGCACCCGGACACGTCCAGGTACGCCACACCCTGCGACCGGTGGTGGAACACCGGCTGGCCGTTCATCAGCTTCTCGTACTGGCCGAGCCGCTCCGGCATGACCTTCAGGAACTCCCGGATCGCCTCGATGCCCTCGTCGGTGATGTCCTGCGCGACACCGCCGGGGCGTACGTAGGCCATGTTCATCCGCAGCCCGCTGACCAGCTCGAAGATCTCCAGGATCATCTCGCGTTCACGGAAGCCGACGATCATCATCGTGGTCGCGCCGAGCTCCATCCCGGTGGTCGCCATCCACACCAGGTGGGAGGCGATCCGGTTCAGCTCCAGCATGATCACCCGGATCAGCTCGGCGCGCTCCGGCACCTGCACGCCCAGCAGCTTCTCCACCGCCAGCGCGTACACGGTCTCGTTCGCGATCGGCGACAGGTAGTCGGCCCGGGTGACGAACGTGGAGCCCTGCGTCCAGGTGCGGTACTCCATGTTCTTCTCGATGCCGGTGTGCAGGTAGCCGATCACCGGGCGGACCTCGGTGACCGTCTCGCCCTCCATCTCCAGCACCAGGCGCAGTACGCCGTGCGTGGACGGGTGCTGCGGACCCATGTTGATGACGAGCTTCTCGTGGTGCAGCGGATCGTCGGAGCCGACGATCGTGTCCCAGTCACCACCGGTGACGGTGTAGACCTTGCCCTCGGTGGTGTCCCGCGACGTCGCGGCGTACGGATCCTTCGGCGAACTCATGCCGCCCCCTCGCTGCGTTCGAAGCCGTTCTGCGCCGCCGACACCTGGTGCCCCCGGCCTGCTCGTCGACCCGCGCTCACTTGTAGGCCCTCCGCTCGTCCGGCGGTGGGATCTCGGCGCCCTTGTACTCGACCGGCACCCCGCCCAGCGGGTAGTCCTTCCGCTGCGGGAAGCCCTCCCAGTCGTCCGGCATCAGGATCCGGGTCAGGTTGGGGTGGCCGTCGAAGACGACCCCGAACATGTCGTAGGTCTCCCGCTCCTGCCAGTCGGCGGTCGGGTAGACCGAGGTCACCGACGGTACGTGCGGGTCGGCGGTGGTGACCGCCACCTCCAGCCGGATCCGGCGCCGGAAGGTCATCGACGCCAGGTGGTACGTGACGTGCAGCCGACGCTGCTCGCCCAGGTAGTCCACGCCGGACACCGAGCTGCACAGCTCGTAGCGCAGCGCCTCGTCGTCGCGCATGGTCTGGCAGACCTCGCGGATGTACTCCCGCCGGATGTACAACGTGAGTTCGTCGCGGTCCACCGCGACCATCTCGATCGCCTCGTCGAACTGCGGGAACGCCTCCTGCAGCGCGTCCACGGTGTCGTCGAAGTACGACCCGTACGGCCGTTCGGCCATGACCGGCAGCGGCTGCCGGCGGGTCAGTCCGCCCATTCCGGAGGTGTCACCCGAACCGGTCACCCCGAACATGCCGTGACCGACCGGCGCGCTGGTCGGCGCGCCGCCACCGGCGACCACCTCGCCGCGGCCCGCCTTGGCCTGGATCGGGTCGCTGGTCGAGGTCTTCACCTCGTCCGGCCCGGTGTCCGGTTCGCCGGCCGCGGCGTGCGCGGGGCTCATCTTCTCGTCCGCCGGGCCCCGCGCCGCGTCCGCGTCCTGCGGGAGTTCCTCGCCGGCCGGGCTGGAGTCGGCGGATGCACCGGGTACCGCGGCAGCCCCACCGTGCTGCTCGTCCTCGGTGGGCATCCGACCGGAGCCGGACGCGTCCGCGCCGTCCGGTCCGGTGCCGTGCTCCGCGCCGTCGGTGTGCGGAAGCTTCTCGTCAGCCACCGACTACCCCTTCCACCGGTCGCGCACCACGGGCGCCGCGTCGTTGTTGTCGTGCATCCAGTTCTCGATCCGCAGCTGCTCCTCGCGACCCTCGGTCGCGGCGGCCACCCACTGCTTGCGCTTGTTCTTGTTGTAGCGGTAGCTGGAGGGCATGGTGCCCGGCCGGACCACCGGCGGCCCCTCCTGCGCGGCCTTCTCGGCCAGCGCCAGCCGTCGCTTCTCACCCAGCGGCTCGACCGAGATCTTCTCGTGCAGCTTGAGGATCGCGTCCAACAGCATCTCCGGGCGTGGCGGGCAGCCCGGCAGGTACATGTCGACCGGTACGACGTGGTCGACGCCCTGCACGATCGCGTAGTTGTTGAACATGCCACCGGAGCTGGCGCACACGCCCATCGACAGCACCCACTTGGGGTCGGCCATCTGGTCGTAGATACGTCGCAGCACCGGCGCCATCTTCTGGCTGACCCGGCCGGCCACGATCATCAGGTCGGCCTGCCGCGGCGAGGCGCGGAAGACCTCCATGCCCCAGCGGCCGGTGTCGTAGCGGGCCGCGCCGGTCGTCATCATCTCGATGGCGCAGCACGCCAGGCCGAACTGGGCCGGCCACATCGAGGTACGACGGGCCATGTTGACCAGCTTCTCGACCTGGACCAGCAGGATGCCCGGGAGGTTCTCTTCGATACCCATGGCTTCACACGCCCTTTCAGTCCCAGTCCAGGCCGCCGCGCCGCCAGACATAGGCGTACGCGATGAACACGGTCACGATGAACAGCAGCATCTCGACGAACCCGAACACGCCGAGCTGGTCGAAGGTGACCGCCCACGGGTACAGGAAGATGATCTCGATGTCGAAGACGATGAACAGCATCGCGGTCAGGTAGTACTTGATCGGGAAGCGGCCCGACGGTGCGGGCGCGGGCTCGATCCCGCACTCGTACGCCTCCAGCTTGGCCCGGTTGTAGCGCTTGGGTCCGACCAGAGGCGCCATGGCGCAGGAGAACAGCGCGAACAGAGTGCCCAGGACCAACAGTCCTGCAATCGGCACGTACGGCGCGATCGACATCGCCTTGTCTCCAGTTCCCGGCGCGCCGCACCGGGCGCGCGCGTCTGCCTTTACTCTCTGCGATCGGAAAACCGACTCACCCTATTGCGCGTCGGCTGCTCCGCTGATGGCGGGGGTCTCCCGGGCGGAATACCCGACACACCCCTTTACACAGCGGGAGCGACACGCGTCAACGTGTTGATGATTCGGTCCATCGAGTCCCCTCCACGTGGGTCGGTGAGGTTCGCCAGGAGCTTCAGTACGAAGCGCATCAGCATCGGATGAGGCATGCCGTGCTTGGTGCACAGCTTCATGACCTGCGGGTTGCCGATCAGCTTCACGAACCAGCCACCCAGCCGGTAGTAGCCGCCGTAACGGTGCGACAGCTCACGCGGGTAGTAGCGCAGGGCCCGTTCCCGGGCCGGGCCGGCGGCGCGGGACAGTGCGTCCACCGCGATCTCGGCGGCCAGCTCACCGGACTCCATCGCGTACGCGATGCCCTCGCCGTTGAACGGGTTGACCATGCCGCCGGAGTCTCCGACCAGCATCATGCCGCGGGTGTAGTGCGGTACCCGGTTGAACCCCATCGGCAGGGCCGCGCCCCGGATCGGGCCGTCGGCGTACTGCTCGTCGTGCATCGTCCACTCTTCCGGCATGCTGGCCAGCCAGTCGGTCAGCATCTGCCGGTAGTTGGCCTGCCCGAAGCTGGACGAGGAGTTCAGCACGCCGAGCCCGACGTTGACCCGGCCGTCGCCGAGTCCGAAGATCCAGCCGTAGCCGGGCAGCAGGTTGTCCTGGCCGGTGCGGCCGTCGCGCAGCTCCAGCCACGACTCCAGGTACTCGTCGTTGGTGCGCGCCTCGCTCTGGTAGTAGCGGCGTACCGCGACGCCGATCGGGCGGTCCTCGCGCTTGGCGATGCCCATCGACAGGGCGAACCGGCCGGAGACCCCGTCCGCGGCGAGCACCAGCGGCGCCCGGTATTCGACCGGCTCCTTGTCCGAGCCGACGGTGGCCCGCACCCCGACGACGCGGCCCGCGGCGTCGGTGACCGGACCGGTCACGTTGGTGTTGGTCTGCAGCCGGGTGCCGGCGCCGACCGCCCGCTCGGACAGCAGTTCGTCGAAGTCCAGGCGGGTACGGGTCAGCCCGAAGTCGGGGTAGGTGGCCAGGTCCGGCCAGTCCAGCTCCAGCCGGATGCCGCCACCCACCACCCGCAGACCCTTGTTGCGCAGCCAGCCGGGCGCGTTGATGTCCACGCCCATCTTGATCAGCTGCTTGACCGAGCGCGGTGTCATGCCGTCGCCGCACACCTTCTCACGCGGGAACTCGGTCTTCTCCAGTTGGAGGACGTCGAGCCCGTGCTGGGCGAGGTAGTACGCCGCGGCGGAGCCGCCCGGACCGGCACCGACCACGATCACGTCGGCGTCGCCACGACGGGACGCCGGGGTCACCTCACCGGCCGCCGCGCTGCGCCGCCGCGTCGTGCCGGCGGTGTCGCTGTCTCTGTTCCCGGGTGCGCTGCCCTGCGCAGGACCGCCCTCGGGGGCGCCGTCGGGCTGCGTGCCGGTGGCCTGTGTACTGCCGGAGTCGGTCACAACGACCTCTCAAACGATCGATGGGGCGATCGGGCTGCTTGTGAAGACTTTCACGAGCGCCGATATGGAGTCTAGGACGCAGCACGGAGCCGCCGCGGGTCAGGGGTACCTCACTGCATGACTGCGACGTCCCCCCGAGATGATCATGAACTGCGGCCCCGGCAGGGGTCGGTGTGGCCGAAACGCGCTCCGGCACAAACCACCCCACCCGCCTACCATGTCACCACGGCGGAGATGGCTGTCAGGGGACCCCGCCGGGATCAGTCGCGGGTCGCCCGGTGCAGTGCCACGATGCCGCCGGACATGTTCCGCCACGCCACCCGACCCCAGCCGGCCGCACCGATCCGTTCCGCCAGCGCCGCCTGGTCCGGCCACGCCTGGATCGACTCGGCCAGGTACACGTAGGCGTCCGGATTCGACGACACCCGCCGCGCCACCCGCGGTAGGGCACCCATCAGGTACTCCTCGTACACGGTACGGAACGGCCGGAATGTCGGATGGCTGAACTCGCAGACCACCAATCGCCCGCCCGGTCGGGTCACCCGGGCCAGTTCCGCCAACGCGCGGTCGATGTCGGCCACGTTGCGCAGCCCGAACGAGATGGTCACCGCGTCGAAACTCCGGTCGGCGAACGGCAACGCCATCGCGTCGGCCGCGAGCAACGGCACGGCACGGCCCACCGCCTGCCCGTGGCGCAGCATGCCCAACGAGAAGTCCGCGGCGAGCACCGTGGCACCGGAGCGCGCCAGCTCCACCGAGGACACGCCGGTTCCGGCGGCGAGATCCAGGCACCGGTCACCCGACCCGAGATCCAACGCCCGTCGGGTGGCGCGCCGCCACAGCCGGTCCTGGCCGAAGGACAGCACCGTGTTGGTCAGGTCGTAGCGGTCCGCCACCCCGTCGAACATGGCGGCCACCTCGTGCGGCTGCTTGTCCAGGGTGGCCCGGCTCCCGTGCTGCTCAGTCACGGCTCCACTCTCCCAGACCCGCTACCCGCCCCGGGCAGCGGCGCAGGACGGTGCCGCCGATCCCCGACCACCGGTGGGAGGCCGACGGCCGACCGCGGCTCACGGGGCCGGCGGTACGGGGACCTGATGGCCGTCCAACTGCCCCACGGTGAGCAGTTCCAGCGAACCTGTCCAGGCCAGCGGCGCCACCGACGCCGGTGCGCCCTGCTCGTCGATCTGCTCCGGCAGCGCGCCCAGTACGGTCCGGTGCTGCGCGAGCCAGTCCACCAGTTCGCCGGCCCGCCGGTGGTCCGCGGTCGGTCCGGTGCCCGACCAGGCGAGCGCGAAGAACATCGTCTCCGGCGTCCAGGTGGCGGTGTGCTGCCAGTTCTCCCCCGGTACGACGCCGCCGTTGGGGCGTCGCAGCACCTCGAAACTGTGCTGCAGGTCGCCCGCGAGTCCGTCCGGCGCCACATTGAACGGTGCGGCCATGAACGCGATGGCCGAGTCCAGACCACTGCCGTCGGTGACCGTCCGCTGGTAGCCGTTGCGACCGAAGGTGTTCCGGATGCCCACCGCGAGCCGGTCGGCGGCCCGCTGCCAACGCTCGGCGTCGGCCGGTTCGCCGTAGCGGTGGGCCAGGTCGACGGCGGAGCGCAGGCCGGCCAGCAGCGGCGCGGCCGTGCCCAGGTTCGGCGTGTCGGTTGCCGTCTCCCAGTAGTCCGGGCTGGCCGGCGGGAGACCGTCGGAGTCCAGGCTCGCCGCGGCGTAGTCGGCGGCCCGGCGCACCGTCGGGTAGAGCTGCCGGATCTGGTCCCGGTGCCCGGCGGCGGCCCGGGCGTACTGCCAGACCGCCCATGGCACCCAACCATTGCCGTCCAGCTGCCAGTGCCGGTCGTCCGGCGGGCCGGCGCCGTCCAGCGTCGTACGGGCCTCCCAGGTGCCGTCGGCGCGCTGGGTGCCCGCGGTGAACTGGAGGATCTGGTGTGCCTCCGCGAGGTGTCCGGTACGGGCCAGTGCCACCGCCACGAAGCTCGCGTCCCGCGGCCAGGAGTAGGCCCAGATCCGGTACCAGGCGGCCGCCACGGCACCGTTGCGTTGGGTGAGCAGCCGCAGGTCCAACAGCGCCCGCGCGCTCATCTGCCGCTGCTGACCGGTACGGCCCGGCACCCGCCCGGCGGCCAGCCACGCCCGACTCTCCCGGATGTCTGCGCTGGCACCGGGATCACCGGCCGGTACGGTGACCGGCTCGCTGGCACCGGCCGGCAGGTAACGCCACCGACCGTCCGGCAGCTTCAGCACGTTGCTGCCCGGAACGTAGCGTGCGCCGGCCGCCTCCAGCGGGGTCAGCGCGACCACATGGTCGGCGTTTCCGATCAGGCCCGTGGTGTAGACCGCCAGGTCCTCCGGCGGTATCGAGCGGTAACAGGTGTTGCTGGCCGAGCAGTCGTCCGCGCCGGAAAGGTCGACGCCGAACGCCAGATGCCGACCGGTCTCCTGGTGCCAGCCGCCCCAGTAGGACCGGTCGTAGTTCCAGCTCGGCAGCGCACCGGCCACCGCCGCCGTGGTGCCGTTCCAGACCACCGTGTCGTTGGTGCCGTTGGCCTGGAGGACCAGGTAGTAGAGCTGGTCCGGGGTGACCGCGGCATCGACCGGGACCTTGATCCAGCCACTGCCCGAACCGCCCAGCGCCGCGATGTCGACGCTCGTGTCGAGCACCGCGCTGGTCGGGTCGTCGACCCGGCTGCGTACCGAGACCTCGACGGTGCCCACCGATGCCTTGCTCACCACGAAGGCGCTCAGGGTGTGCAGCCGCCCGCCCGCGGTGCGGAACTCCTGGGCCGCCGCATGGTCCGGGCCGGTCAGCAGGTAGAGCGCACTGCTGTGGTCGAGTTGACGGTCCGGCCCGCCCGCCGCTGCCTGCGCCATCGCCGGACCGCCTGTCACTGTGCCGGACACCAACGCAGCCATCATCGTCACCACCGTTCCCATACCGATGCTGCGTCGACGGACGAGCCCGCGCTGACCTGCCATCACCGATCACCTCACGGCATGGATGTCCGACCTGAGGCGACACGCTATCGGCATCGACCGAATAAAGAAAGAACCGTACGAAATCTGTGGACAATACCTGTGGATAGCCCACGTACCAGCCGGTACGCCCCCTCAGCCGACTACCCTCATGCGGATCGGCCACGCTCCCGCCGATCCGGCACCCGTCCGAAGGGAACGCAGAATGCCACCCCCCTTGCTGAACGTTCCGTACCCGCTGGAGCCCGACGCACCCGAACGGTTCGCGAAGGACGGCTTCATCCGTCTGCCCGGCGTGCTGGACGCTGCCACGATCGACGCGTACGAGCCCGTGGTCACCGGCAAGGTGATCGAGCTGAACACCATGCACCTGCCGCTGTCCGAACGGTCCACCTACGACCGGGCGTTCCTCCAGGTCGTCAACCTCTGGGAGCACGACGAGCGGGTCCGTGAACTGGTCTTCTCCCGCCGTCTCGCGCAGCTCGCCGCGGACCTGCTGGGGGTGCGGGCGGTGCGGCTCTACCACGACCAGGCGCTGTACAAGGAGGCCGGCGGCGGCATCACGCCCTGGCACGCCGACCAGTACTACTGGCCGCTGTCCACCGACCGGGTGTGCACCGTGTGGATTCCGCTGCAGGCCACCACCGAGGAGATGGGACCCCTGGCCTTCGCCGCGGGCAGCCACCTGGTCGACTTCGGCCGGGATCTCGCGATCAGCGACGAGTCGGAGGCCGCCCTCGCGGCGACCGTCGCAGACCGGGGATTCGAGGTCGTCGACGACCCCTACGCCCTCGGCGAGGCGAGCTTCCACTTCGGATGGACCTTCCACCACGCACGGCCCAACAGCACAGACACACCCCGCCGCGTGATGACGATCATCTACATGGACGCGGACATCCGTATCTGTGCACCGGCCAACGACAACCAACGGGCCGACCTGTCCTGGATGCCCGGCGTACGGCCCGGCCAGGTGCCGGACACGCCCCGCAACCCGGTGCTGTACCGGGCCGGGTAGCACTCCGCTCAGAGCAGGCCCGCGTCGCGTACCTTCATCGCCACGTGGACCCGGTTGACCGTACCCAACTTGGCGAAGATCCGGGTCACGTTGGCCTTCACCGTCGCCACGCTCATGTACAGGCACTCGGCGATCTCACCGTTCGAGCGGCCCCGGGCCACCTCGATCGCGACCTCCCGTTCCCGTTCGGTGAGTGCGGCCAGTTCCCGCCGGGCCTGCGGGCGCGACGGCTCATGCCCGCCGGTCGCCGCGGCGATCAGCTGGTAGGTGACGCTCGGCGAGAGCACCGGCTCGCCGGCCGCCACGGCACGTACCGCCTCGACCATCTTCGCCGGTGGTGTGTCCTTCAGCAGGAAACCCCCGGCACCGGAACGCAGCGCACGCAGCACCATGTCGTCGGCGTCGAAGGTGGTGAGTACCAGGATCCGCGGCGGGTCCGGCCGGGCCAGCAGCAGTTCGGTGGTGGTCAGTCCGTCCTGGTGCGGCATCCGGATGTCCATCAGTACGACATCGGGTCGCAGGTCACCGATCACCGTCATCGCCTCCCGGCCGTCGCCGGCCTCGCCGACGAGTTCCAGGTCCGGTTCGCCGCCGAGGATGAGCCGCAGTCCCGTCCGTACCATCGCGTCGTCGTCCACGATCACCAGTCGTGTCACCGTTTCAGGCCTCCCACGGCAGTCGGACGTCGAGCACGAAGTACCCGTCCTCGTCGGTGTGCTGGATGGCGCCACCGGCCATCCGGGTGCGCTCCGCGAGACCGACCAGGCCGAGTCCCCCGCCCGGTACCTGTCCGGGGCGCCCACCCGCACGGGCCCGGCCCTGGGCATCGCGCGGCGCCGCCGCCGGCGGAGCGGTGATCGGGTTACTGAGCCGGATCCGGAGTACGTCGCCCGGTGACCCGGCAAGCTGGGCGGTCACCCGGCTACCGGGCGCATGCTTGCGCGCGTTCGTCAGGGCCTCCTGCACGATCCGGTACGCGTGCCGGCCGGTCTGTCCGGGCAGCAACTCGCGCCGGCTGATGGTGTCGTCCACGTCGACCTGCTGACCTGCGACACGCACCTCGTCGAACAGCGCGTCGAGGTCGGCGAGGGTCGGTTGCGGTGTCTGCGAGCCAGCGTCGGGCCGGAGCGTACGCAGCACGGTACGTAGTTCGTTGAGCGACTGGTGCGCGTTCTCCTGGATCGTCAGCGCCGCGTCGCGGGTCTCCTCGGCGCTCAGGTCGGTGCGGTACGCCAGGCCACCGGCGAGCATCGCCAGCAGGGAGATCCGGTGTGCCAGCACATCGTGCATCTCCCGGGCGATCTGCGCCCGCTCGGCCAGTTTGGCCTGTTCGACGAGCTGCTGCTGGGCCCGCTCCGCGTTCAGCGCGGCCGCACGCGCCGACGCGGCGAGGTCCCGGCGGCCACGCAGGTACAGGCCGAACACGGTCAGTCCGCCGAGCACGGCGGTGCCGGCCACCACCGAGACCACCGTCGCCTGCTCGATGCCGTGCCAGCTCGACCGCGCCGCCAGACACAGCCAGGACACCGCCGCGACCGGGACGAACCGACGCCAGCGTCGGTTCGTGCACAGGGACACGTACGCGACCTGCGCGGGGCCGGTGGCCACCGAGGAGTACGCGGTCAGCAGCGCCGTCAGCAGCGCGACCGGTTCCGGCCACCGCCGGCGCCACCGCATCAGCGCCAGCCCGACCAGACCCAGCGCCACATCGATCAGCGCGCCGGACAGCCGGGCGCTGTCATGGGCGACGACCCAGACCAGGAGGACGCCGTTGAACAGCATCGGCAGCCCGGCACACACATAGCGCAGCGCGATGGCGGGCCCGTCCAGGGCCGGCCGGTCGTCCGTACCGTCGTCCACGGGCCACAGCCTAGGGACGGAGGTCACCGGGTCCTAGCGACCTGGGTCGACATCCCGTGGCCGATGGTCGACAGCCGAGCCGGTCGGCCTCGGCCCTGAGCGGCGGCACCCGCGACCCCGGTCCGATGACCGGTGCCCGGGTTTCCGGTGGACTCGACACATGATCGAATTCAGTCACGTCACCAAGATCTACAAAGGTGTGAAGGCACTCGACGCCGTGTCCTTCACCGTCGGGGCGGGCAGCATCACCGGTTTCCTCGGCCCCAACGGGGCCGGCAAGTCCACGGCCCTGCGCATCCTGGTCGGGCTCAGCCGGCCGCACTCGGGCTCGGCGACGGTACTGGGCCGGCGGTACGCCGAACTGGACTGCCCCGCCTACCGGGTCGGCACACTGCTCGACGCGGGCGCGCAGCACCCGGGCCGTACCGGCCGTGAGGTACTGACCCTGGGCGCAACGGTCCTCGGCCTGCCGGCGTCCCGGGTCGAGGAGATTTTCGACCTGGTCGGGCTCACCGGCCGGGAGGGCAGCCGTGCCGTCGGCGGGTACTCGCTCGGCATGCGGCAACGGCTCGGTATCGGCCATGCGCTGCTCGGCCGACCTGAGGTGCTCATCCTGGACGAACCGGCGAACGGGCTGGACCCGCAGGGCATCCGGTGGATGCGGGGGCTGCTGCGCTCCCTCGCCGACTCCGGCTGCGCGGTACTGCTCAGTTCGCACCTGCTGCACGAGGTGGAGCAGGTCGCCGACCGGATCGTGATGATCGGCCGCGGCCGGGTGCTCGTCCAGGGCACCGTCGATGAACTCAACCAGGGCCGCAGCCTGGAACAGACCTTCCTGCAGTTGACCGCCGACGCCGACCGGAGCGCCGCATGACCACCCCGGAACACGTCTCGCCCACGACCGACCGGGCCGGTACGGGTGCCGACCTGAACACGCGTGACGCCGCTGCGCCGGGGCCCGTACCGTTCCACCGGCTGCTGTCGGCGGAAACCCGCAAGCTGTTCGACACCCGCAGCGGCGCCATCATGACCGCCCTCCTGGTGCTCCTGACCTTCGCCTCGATCATCGGCCGCGGAATGGTCAGCGGGCCGAGGTTTGCCACCATGATCGGTACCGCCGGTATCGGCTTCGGCACCCTGCTGCCGGTACTCGGAATCCTGTCGGTGACCGGCGAATGGAGCCATCGCACCGCCCTGGTCACCTTCACGCTGGAACCCCGCCGTGGCCGGGTACTGACGGCCAAGGCGCTGCCACCGCTGCTGACCGCGGTCGCGGCGTCGCTGCTTGCGATGCTGGTGGCGGTGCCGGCGACCGCCGCCATCGCCAAGCTGCGCGACACCCCCGCCGACTGGCACTTCGCTCCGCTGCACCTGGCCGGCTGGGTCGCCACGAACGTCATCGTGGTGGCGATGGGGCTCGCGCTGGGCATGCTGCTGCTCAACGCGCCGGCCGCGATCGTGCTCAGCCTGTCGACGGTGATGATCTGGAGCGTGGTCGGACGGCTCGGCTCCACCGGCCATCTGCTGGCCAGCTGGCTGGATCTCAACACGACCACCGCGCCCCTGCAGGGCGGTGACTTCAGCGGCCGGGACGCGGGCCATCTGGCCGTGTCGGTCGCCTTCTGGATCGTCGTGCCGATGGCGGTGGGTGCCGTCCGGGTGCTCCGCCGCGACGCGCACTGACCCGCTGGACCGGTCTGCTGCCCAGGGCAGCAGACCGGTCCAGCCCGGTAGGGTCGCTGTCGCCGCTACCTGATGTCAGGGGCCGCACCGTCCGGTCTGCCGAGTGTGTCGTGCAGCGCGGCCAGCTTGCGCGGCACGTCGTAGTCGGCGCCGCCCTCGTGCCCGTTGTAGGTGAAGACCTCGATCTGTTTCGGCCCCGTGTACCGGTGGTAGGCGGCGAACACCGTCGACGGTGGACAGACGTTGTCCATCAGCCCGACCGAGAACCATCCCGGGCAGCCGGCCCGCGCCGCGAAGTTGACCCCGTCGAAGTAGGACAACGTCCGCAGTACCTCGTCGGCGGCGAACCGGTGCCCCTTGAGGAAACGCGCGATCTCGGCGTACGGACCGTTGTCGGTGATCTGCGACGCTCGTCGGTAGTGGCACAGGAACGGCACGTCGGCGATCATCGCCGCCAGGTCGTCGCGCAGGCCGGCCACCGCGAGCGCGAGACCGCCGCCCTGACTGCCGCCCAGTACGGCCACCCGGCCCGCGTCGACCGCCGGAGACGCCTTCGCCGCGTCGACCGCCCGGACCGCGTCGGTGATCAGCCGCCGGTAGTAGTGCCTGGCCGGATCCTCCACGCCCCGGGTGAGAAACCCGGGTGACGACGAGCCATGCCCGTCCGGCGCCAGGTCCGGCGTGTCGGCGACGGTTTTGCCGCCCCCGCCCTGGCCCCGGTTGTCCATCACCAGGTGGGCGTAGCCCGCCGCACTCCACGTCAACCACTCGTACGGGATGCCACGCCCGCCGTTGTAACCGATGTACTGCACGACGGCGGGCAGCGGCCCACGCCGGGCGCGCGGCAGCAGCAGCCATGCCCGTACCGGCTGGCCGCCCCACCCGGTGAACGTGACGTCCTGCACCTCCACCGTGGCCAGCGCCGCCCGGTACGGCGCGAACTCGACGTCGAAGACGCCGGTCTCGGCCAACGTCTGCTGCCAGAACGGATCGAAGTCGGACGGTTCGGCCCGCTCCGGTCGGTATTCCCAGAGCCGCTCCAATGGCATGTCGACCAGCACGCCGATCAGCCTTCCCGGTAGTCGAACGACGCCGTCGCGCCGGGCCGGCGCACCGTGGTGTCCACGACGATCCGGGCCCCGCCGGGCCGGGCGGTCACCGTCACCCCCGGATCGGCCGACAGCACCGACAGCGGTCGGTCGACGTCGACTGTCACCGTGCCGCGTAGCTGCGTCGGGTCGGCGATCGCCGCGGTGCCCCGGTCGCCGCGGCGGGCCAGTACGACCGAGCACGGGCCGTCCGCGGAGATCGGATCCAGCCGCCCCGCGGTGAAGAAGTTCGCCGCGTGCAGCAGCGGCCCGCGCACCGCGTGCCCGGCGCCGCCGGCCGAGGTCACGTGCAGCGGCGGTCGCGCCGCCCAGCGTGCCGTGGTCGCGGCCGAGGCCATCGGCAGCTGCACGTACTGGTAGCCGGCATCGGTCGGCGCGGTCCCATGATCTCGCCAGACGGTCTGGTAGCTGCGGGTGATCAGGGTGTCCGTGCCGTACTTGTGGTTGATCTCGTACCAGTTGTGGGTGCGTTGTTCGCGCAGTGCCCGCAGCGTCGTCCGCCCCGGGAAGACGTACCCGCCGGTGCCGCTCAGATGACACCAGGACACCCCCGGCAACGTGCCGGTGCCGGCATGCGGCAGACCGTCCACCGTGAACCGCTCCGAACCGTCGACCAGCTTCCGGTTCTCCACCACCGTCTCGACCGTGGCGGCGCCACCGGTGATGCCGCTGCCCACGCAGACGATCGCGTCGTCGACGAAGAACCAGCTCTTGTACGCCCGCAGGCTGCTGCCGACCCCGCGCAGGTCCATCCCGTACGCGGCGGTCGTGCGTTCGGCGATCGCCGCACCACCGACCCAGTCCGCCGCCGACACGGTGCGCTGGAAAGCCGAGTCGGCCAGCGGTGCACTGTCCACGGTGATCCCGGCCAGCCGGTACGCATCGACCGTCGGCCAGTAGTCACCGCTGTAATGCCCGAGGTCGTCGGTGTAGAGCAGCACCATCCCGTCGGACAGATGCCAGCCGTGCAGGTTCTCCCGCTGGATCGACTCGTAGTCGTAGATCCGGCTGGAGCAGGCGCTCACCGAGTAGGAGAACGTCGGCCTGCGGTGCACCACCTTGTCCATCTGCGGGTACTGCTGGTGCCGCACCGGCCGCGGATCGGCCGCCACACCGGAGCCGAGCACCGACCGCGCCGCCAGCAACGACGAGATGTCCGTGACCGACAGGAAGTCACGGTAGGTGTCCTCGGTGATCCAGCGCTTGGCCAACGCTGTCAGGTGCGTCGCGGTGACCCCCGACGCGGCCGGGATCAGCCGTAGCGTGGCCTCGATGATCGTCTGCGCGGGCGCGTGGCCCTGCTTGCTGGAGCGGGCTATCTCGCGACCGCACACCGACTGCACCACGTCGCCACGGATCAGGATCGGGTCGAACGCGTTGTCGACCCACTCGTACACGTGGCTCGCGGCCGGGTCGGTGACCTGCCAGTCGCTGTTGCCGATCAGGTGCAGCAGCTTGGACAGGGTGTTGCGTAGTTCCTTGCCGTAACCACCGTTGTACGGATGCTTCCAGTGCTGCAGGTAGGACCCGTCGGCGTAGAAGCCCTCGCCGGTGCCGTTCCCGCCGTCGGCGTAGGCGAAGATCGAGTTGGCGCCACCGCCTTCCACGTCGGACAGCGCGTCCCGGACCCGCAGCAGCGCGTCGGTGTCGCCGTCCAGGACGGCGCGGACGGCGACGACCGTGGCGATCCAGACCCGGTTCGCGCCGGTCGCGATCTGCCGGTCCACCCGCCACAGGTTCGGGTCCGGGGTGTAGAAGTCGACGGCGCCGGTGAGCCGGGCCAACCGCTGGGCGCCGATCACGTCGTAGATCAGCACCATCGTGTTGTTGAGCTGGGTCGGCGCCCCGATCTCCCAGTCCCAGTCGTTGTCGTACCGCGGCAGGGTGCTGCTGTACCGGTGTGCCGACATCCAGTCCAACGCGGCGAGGATCGTGTCGGCCACCGTGGCATCCCCGTGGTGCGCGGTGCCCACGGTCGCCCACGAGTTGGCGATCTGCGCGATGCGGGAGTAGTTCGCCGTCACGTCGTGCGAGGCGGTCGTGCTGGCCAGGTCCGGCCACAGCGCGGTCCGCCCGGCGCTGTTGTCCAGCGTGGCCAGCGCGGAGCCGGCGGCGCGCTCGATCCGCCGGATCGCCACCGCGATGTCCGGGTCGGCCGGATCCAGATCGGTACCGCCGGTCAGCTGGTCGAACCAGCGTTGCCGGAGCGCGTCGGTGGGTTTGGCGGGTAGCGTGTCGGCGGCGGCGAGGCGGGGTCGGCCGACCAGTCCCGCGACCGTACCGACTCCAGCAGCACCGAGCAGGGTACGGCGCGCCACGCGGCCGCTGTGGAGGAAGGACATGTCAGTTCCTTTCGCGGTCACGAACGGAAAACGGCGTGGACCGGCACAGCGGCGGCGAGCGCACCCGCACCGGCCGCGTTCGGGTGCAGGCCGTCGGGGCTGGCGTAGTCCGGCCGCAGCCGGGTCGGCCGGTGCGGATCGCGTACCGCCGCGTCGAAGTCGACCAGCGCGTCGAAGATCCGGCCGCGGCGCAGCTCGGCGTTCACTGCCTGTCGTACCGCCTCGCGCTCCGGGGTGTAGCGGAGCCATCCCTCGAACGGGGTGATGGTCGCGCCGACGACCCGCAGCCCACGCGCCCGCGACCGCAGCGCGAGCTGCCGGTGCCCGGCCAGGATCGCGGCCGGATCGGACTGCTGTGGCGGCTGCTGAATGTCGTTGATGCCCATGAACACCAGTACGGTGTCCACACCGGACAGACCGGTCACGTCCCGGTCGAACCGTCGCTGCGCGCTCGGCCCGAACCGGTCGTCGTCCAGCAGCACCCGGTTGCCGCTGATGCCCAGGTTCGCCACCGTGACGCCGGGTAACCGCACGGCGAGCTGGTCGGGCCAGCGCAGGTTGGCATCGTTGGGGGTGCCGACACCTTCGGTGATCGAGTCGCCCAGGATCGCCAGCCCGCGGACGGCTCCGGCGACCTCGACCGCGGTCAGCAGGAACACCGACGATGTCGTCGTCGCGTACGGCGTGGCCCCGGCGCGGGTGTGCTCGCCGTCGACCGACACGTACCCGGTGGCGTGGATGTTGCGGTGGAAGGCGACCGGTCCGGTCGGTCCGGGGAGATACCCGCTGACGACCAGGTCGTCGCCCGCCACGACCGGCAGTTCGACCGGGTCGGAGAGCAGTTCGGCGCCGGCGATCAGCATGGCGGTGGCTTCGCCGTCGAACGTCACGGGACGGACGGTCGCCGGGTCGATCGCCGCGCTCGCCCCCGTCGTGCCCGCCGGGCGACGGGCGACCGTCACCGGCCCCACCGACACGATCTGGTCACTGAACGGGTTCGCCAGCCGCAGCCGGAGCCGGCGTCCGCCCGCCGACAGCCGAACCACCGAGCGCACCGTGCGATCGGTGAACCCGCCCAGCGCCAGCGTGTCGGTGGCGGTCGCCGCGCTCTGCGAGGTGAACCAGCTCGCCGACCAGCGGTGTGAACGGGCCGGGGTGGCGTCCGCGCCGGTCACCGGCATCAGCGTCGCCGCACCCGCGCCGAGGAGCGCCGCGGCGCCACCGCGGAGAAGCTGCCTGCGCTCAGTCATGGCTCACCGCCATTCTCAGGCAGGTCGCCGTCGGTTCGGACCGGTCGGTACGGGTGCCGCACGGGCCGGCAACCACCGCTGCGGCAGGTGGCGCCGAGTGGACCGCCGCCGCGACGGTCTGGATGAGGAGAGGATGCGCAGGTTTCACCAGGGTCTCCTGAGGTGGGAGGAATGTGGGGGTCGTGCGCGGGACACCGGGGCAGCGGTGCCCGGTGCTGTGGCCTACTTGATGCCGGTGGTGGCGAGCCCTTGAACGAAGTAGCGCTGGCCGGCCAGGAACAGCAGCACCATGGGCAGCGTCGCGAGCGTGGTGCCGGCCATCAGGAACTGCCACTGGGTGTTGTTCTCGGTCTGGAACACCGCCAGGCCGACCTGGATGACCCGAAGGCTGTCGCGTTGGGTGACGATCAGCGGCCAGAGGAAGTTGTTCCAGGATTCCTGGAAGGTCAATAGCGCGACCGTGGTCAGTGCCGGCTTCACCAGCGGCGTCATGATGCGCGCGTAGATACCGAACTCGCTGACGCCGTCCAACCGCGCGGCCTCCTCCAGCTCCACCGGCAGGTCGAGGTAGAACTGCCGGAACAGGAAGACGGCGAACGGCGTGATTGCGCCCGGGATGATCAGCGCCCACCAGGTGTTCAACCAGCCCGTACCGCCCTGGCCGAGGATGTCGTTGCCGCCGGCCAGCGGCATGAAGCGGACGATCAGGAACTCCGGCAGGATCTTGGTGTATGTGGGGATCATCAGCGCCCCGATGAACGAGGCGAAGATGAGTTGCCGCCCGCGGTAGGGCAGGCGCGCCAGCGAGTAGCCGGCCATCGACGCAAACACCACGTTGAGTACGGTGTGACCGACCGCGATGATGAAGCTGTTGCGGGCGTACACGGCGAACGGCGCGGCCCGGAACGCGTCCACGTAGTTGTGGAACGCCCAGGTGCGCGGAAGTACGTGCGGGGTGGCCGAGGCGATGTCGGCCGGTGTCTTGAACGAGGTCAGCACCATCCACCCGAACGGCGCGATCATCACGACGGCGATCAGTGCCAGCGCCAGGTACAGCGCGGCGCGCCCGGCGAGATGTCCGGCGCCGTGTCGGGCGGCTGCGTACTCAACGGTCACGGGATCCCCCGATCAGCCGGCGGTTCATGAGGGTGAGCACGATGAGGAACACGAACAGCACCAGCGACTCCGCGCACGCGTAGCCCATCCGGAACTCGCGGAACGCCGACTTGTACACCTGGTAGGTCATCATCGTCGTGGTGTTGGCCGGACCGCCGTCGGTGAGGATGTAGATCTGGTCGAACGACTGGAACGCGCCGATCATCGAGGTGACGAAGACGAAGAAGGTGGCGGGGCGCAGCAGCGGCAGCGTGATGCGAAAGAACTGCTGCACCTTCGAGGCGCCGTCCACGCTGGCCGCCTCGTACAGCTCAGCGGGCAGGTTCTGCAGTGCGGCCAGGTAGATGAGCATCTTCAACCCGATGCCCTGCCAGATACCGACCACGATCACCGCGGGCATGGCCCAGGTGGTGGAGGTCAGCCAGTTCACGCCGCTGAGGCCGAAGAACGACAGCACCGCGTTGGCCAGCCCGCCCTGTGGGTTGTAGATCCACAGCCAGACCAGCGCCACCGCGATGGTGGCGGTGACCTGCGGCAGGAAGACCGCGGTACGGAACAGTGCCCGGCCACGCAGCCGGCCGTTCAGCATCACCGCGATGAGCAGCGCGATCGCCATCGCCACGGGCACGGTGAAGAACGCGTACACCAGGGTGTTGACCATCGAGCGGCGGAACACCGCGTCCCCGGCGATCTCCACGAAGTTGCCCAGGCCGATGAACTTCGGCGGTGTCAGTACGTCGTAGGAGGTGAATCCGAGGACCACCGCGGCGACCAGGGGCAGCCCGGTCCACAGGGCCATGTGCAGGAAGGATGGCGCGACCATCAGGTACCCGGCGCGGCGGCGGCTACGCAGTGTCGCGGGCGGCCGCCGCCGGGACGCACGGCGCCGGACCGTGCCGGTAGGTGCGGTGCCGGCGGCGGTCCGCGCCGAGGTCATCACCACGGTGGTGTTCTCCCGTCTCGTCGCTTGCAGGCCGGTGCGGGTCAGGACCCGGGTCAGAGTCGGCCGATGGCCGCTCTACTCACTGCGGCCAGGTCGTCGACCGCCTGCTTGGCGGTGCGCTGTCCGACGATGGCGGTCTGCAGGGTCGGCGCGACCTTCTCCCGTATCTCCATCCAGGCCGGCGTTCCACCTTCGGAGACGGACTTGTCCAGGTTGGCCAGCGCGAAGTCGACAAGCTTGTTCTGCCTGACGTAGGTGGAGTCGCGCAGGCTGGCGATACCCGGCACGGTGCCGCGCTGCTCGGCGGCGGGCAGCACATTGCTCGGTTTGGCCAGGAACTCGACGAGCGCCTGCGCCGCGGCGCGGTGTTTGCTGTGCGCCGACACGCAGGCCAGGGTGCCGCCCTGGAACATGGCCGGCTTCGTGTTGCGCATGACGAACACGCCGACGTTGTCGTCCTTGATCAGCTGGGGCGTCTGCTCCTGCATATTCATCCACAGCGTGGTGTCGGTCATCATCATCGACGACCGGCCCTGCTGGATGGTCGTCGGTTGGCCTTTGCCTGTCGCCAGGGCCGGGTCGGCCGTGTGGTCCTTGATCAGGTCGAGGAAGAACTGGAGCGCCCCGACACCGTGATCGTCGTTGAACAGCACCTTGCGGCCGGAGGCGTCGAACATCTTGCCGCCGTTGGCGAACAGGAAGTTCTCCCAGCACTGCCGCAGATCGATGGAGAACGGATCGAAGCCGGCCCGGGTGAGCTTGCCGTTCTTGTGCTGGGCCAGTTCCTTGGCGATCGCCCGCAACTCGGTCCAGTTCTTGGGCGGCGCGCTGATTCCGGCCTTCGCGAAATGGTCCTTGCGGTAGGCGACCAGCCGGGCGTCGAGCAGCACCGGTAGCGCGTAGAGCTTGCCGTCGTACTTCGACGGCGCCAGTACGCGGTCCTGGTAGTCGTACTTGGCGCCCGCGTCGGCGGGCAGTTCACCGAGGACCTTCTTGTACGCGAACGGCGGCACCCAGCCGACGCCGATCATCAGCACGTCGGGCAGCAGGCCGCCGGCCAGACCGGTGGTGAGTTTCTCGTTGAGCGAACCGTAGTCGGTGTAGTCGACCTTGACCGTCGCCTTCGGGTGCAGCTTGTGGAACTGCTTGAGCAGCGTGCCTTCCAGCAGTTGCTTGCCGGTCGCTCCTGAGTACATCGGGGTCAGCATGCTGATGTCGCCCTCGATCGGCCCGGAGGCGCTCGCTGCCTCGCCCCCTTGGGCCGAACAGCCTGTGGTCAGCGCCGTCGTGGCCAGTCCCAGCGCGCCCAGACCGGTGGCTGCCAGAAACGATCTGCGATTCAGATCCATCTCGGTACCTCTTTGTCGTCGAGGCTCCTACGCGGGATTTCGCCTCTCCGGCGAGGCGTGAGCGAAGGAACTGATGCATCGATGCACCGATGCTAGAGCGGGATATCTCGGCAAGTCAACAGCAAGTTCTCGCAGACTTGTGCCTCAGTACGGCCAAGAGAAGGGCGAGATTGATAAATCGGTGCACTAGCCTTTTGGCCGAGCGATGCCTGCCGCCGGCCCCCGGCTGACCGGGCGCCGGCGCCCGGTCAGCCGGGGGCCGGCGTAGTCAGAGCACAGCCGGGACGATGGCTACCCGGAGGGAGAGGTCGGGCACATGGCCCCGGGACCTGTCGATCACGGGGCCGTCAGCGGTCCGGTACGGGTCTGCGACCGGCGGCACGACTCAGGCCGGCGGCGCGGTGGAGGCCCGGGCCACCAGTTCGGGACGGATGAGCAGCGAATGATCGGGACCGTTGGTGTCGCGGTCGAGCCGGGTCCGCAGATTGTCGAAGGCGGAACTGGCCATGTCGCCGAGCGGCTGACGCACGGTGGTGAGTGCGGGGTCGACGAGCTCGGCGAGGACGATGTCGTCGAAGCCCACGACGGAGACGTCCCGGCCGACCTGGGCACCGGCGTCACGGACCCCGGCGTACACGCCGAGGGCGCACATGTCGTTGATGGCGACGATCGCGGTGGGAGGTTCCGGCGAGGCGAGGATCTCGCGCGCCGCGGTGCGCCCGAGGCTGGCGGCATCGCGGTCGCCGAAGGTGTCGGAATCGGAATCGGACCAGACGAGGGCACCGTCCGGATCGAGATCGGCGCCCTGCAGCGCGGCACGGAACCCTTCGTAGCGCTCCTTGCGGTTGACACTACCGAGCGCACCGGAGACGAAGGCGAGACGACGGTGCCCGAGACCGAGCAGATGCCCGGTGGCCAGCTGCGCCCCGACCACGTTGTCCACGCTGATGTTGGTGACTCCGGCGGGATCGCCGGCCTGGGCGGTCCGGTCGAAGGTGACCAGCTTCAGCCCTCTCTCCAGCAGCGGCAGTACGTGGGTCAGCGACGGCAGCGACGTGCAGAGGATCACGCCGGTCACTCCGTCGTCCCACAGCTCCTCGATGTACCCGCGTTCCCGGTCGGGATCACGCTCGGAGTTGCAGAGCAGCACGCGGTAGCCCGCGGCGAGGGCGGCACCTTCGACGTGTCGGGCGAACGCACCCCAGAACGGGTTGGCCACCGAAGGTACGACAAGGCCGATGACCTGGACGCGACCATTGCGCAGTTGACGGGCGGCCCGGTTCGGTCGGTATCCGAGGCGGCTGATGGCGGCCTCGATCCGGGCGCGGGTGCCCGGCAGCATCCGACCAGAACGGCCGTTCAGGAGGTTCGACACGGTGCTCGGGGAGACTCCGGCCTCGCGAGCGACCTGGTAGATCGTCACGCCCATGAGCAGCTCCCGCTAGTGCATCGGTTCATCAGCAGCCGACATCCTACCCGCACCATCCCTTCTCCGTACATCCACCTGAACCTCGTGGTCGACGGCGGACGTTGGACAAGTGGTTGACAGCTGCATTGTGCCACCATAGCTTAGGTGTAACGGTGCACCAGTAAATCGATACATCACACCTGCCTGCCGCTGCCGGTATAGCCGCACAGCTCGACATCCCTGAGGACGGATTTCATGATCTTCGACCTGACGGGCACCCGCGCACTGGTCACCGGCGCCGGGCACGGCATCGGCCGCGGTATCGCCTGCACACTGGCCGAGGCCGGCGCCAACGTCGTCGTCCACTACGGGCACAGCGCGGACGCGGCCGGAAAGACCGTCGCCGACATCGAGCAACTGGGCCGCAGGTCCGTCGCACTCGGCGCCGATGTCACCGTCACCGCAGAGGTGGACCGGCTCGTCGCCGAATCGGCCGCGTTTCTCGGCGGCCTCGACATCCTGGTCTGCAACGCCGGCCACCTGGTAGGCCGGGCAGCCACGGAGACCATGACCGACGGGCACTTCGCGAAAACCGTCGAGGTGAACCTCACCGCCACATTCCGCACGGTACGGGCGGCGATCCCGCTGCTGCGCGAGTCCGGCCGGGGCCGGATCATCACGATGGCGTCGCTCGCCGCGCACAACGGCGGAGGCCCAGGCTCGTCGGCGTACGCGGCTGCCAAGGCCGGCATCATCGGCCTCACCCGCGGACTGGCCAAGGAACTGGCCGGCGATGGCATCACGGTGAATGCCCTCGCACCCGGCTTCATCGGCCAGACCGCCTTCCATGACACATTCACCGCGCCGGAGGCCCGTCAGGGCATCGTGGACGCCATCCCGGTCGGCAGAGAAGGGCTACCGGCCGACGTCGGGGCGAGCGTGGTCTACCTCGCCAGCGTCGAGGCCGGCTTCGTCACCGGCAAGACGGTCGACGTCGACGGCGGCGTGTGGCCACGATGACCGCGACAGTGGTACTGCCCACCGGACGCGGCGGGTGGTGGCACGCCTACGTCTGTCCGGTGCACGGCACCGAACTGGGACACGACACGCTGCTCTCCGGTACCTTCCCGATCGGCGGTGCCGCCTGCCCGTACGGCTGCCTGGTCGACACCGGGGCGGTCCGGGGTGGTTGGGCAGCGCTCGCCCACCAGGCATGCGCCCGCAGGATCCGGCTGCTGTCCTACACCGACCCGCCGCAGGCGGTGGCGTTGCTGGGCGCGTACACGCAGCAGTACCTGACGCTCGCCGCCGAGTACAACACCGCCGCCGCACCGTGGATGCTGCGCGGCCGGTTGTTCCAGCAGGCGCTCAGCGATGCGATCTGGGCGGTGAACATCGGGCACGCCGCCTGGACCCTGGCCGCACAGCCCGGCATCGAGGTCGCGGTCCCGCTGCTGCGCACGGTTGCCGATGCCGCCCGGGAAGCCCGCGCCGAACTGGTCACGGCCGGCAGATTCGACTCCAACTACACCGCCTGGCTGAACGCCGCCGGCGCCGTCGCGACCGGTGCGCTGGCGGCGCTGGATGCGGCGGAGCCGCGCGATGAGTGGATCACCGGCGAGCACGGAATACAGGCACACGTGAATGCCGCCACGCGGCCGGACGGCTGGGAATGGGAAGCCAGTACGTACTACCACGGCTTCGTGCTCCGGGCCTACCTGCTGGCGCTGCGGGGCACCGACCCGAACGCGGTACCCGACCAGGTCGGCGACCGCATCAGCGCGATGGTCAGGGTACTGGCCGGGATCGCCACCGACGGCGGGATACTGCCCGCACTGCACGACGGGCCGTACGTACGGGCGCTGACCGCCGTCGAGTGGACCGAACTGTGTGTGCTCGCCGACCAGTACATGACCGACGCCGGTCTCGACGCGGTGAGAGCGTGGTACCGGAGGGAAGCCGGTGCCGCCTACGACGGGCTTGACGACCGGCTCGGCGGCTGGTTCACCGGTCCCCCACGACCCGCCTCCGGCGACGTACCGCGGCGGGCCGGGCCGCAGGTACGCAGCTTCGCCGACGCCGGATACACCGTGCTGCGCGGCGGCGGCATCCACGCGCTGCTCGACCACGGTCCGCACGGCGGGTCCCACGGCCACCACGACAAGCTCGCCCTCTATCTGTACGGCGCCGCCGTCGCCTGGCAACCGGACCCGGGCCAGGTCCCGTACGGGCACCGGTCCTGGCGGCGCCGCTACGCCGGGGCGGACGCGCACCCCGCCCTGCTCGTGGACCACGCGGAGCCCGCCAAGTGCGCGGGCCGGGTCATCACCGACACACCGACGTCGGTCACCGCCGAGGTGACCGACGCCTACCCCGGGGTACGGACGGTACGGCGGGTCGAGGTCACCGAGCGGTACCTGCTGGACATCCTGACAGTGGCCGCGCAGGACGAGCACGAGTTGCGGCTGGCCCTGCGTCCCGGGGTACCGGTCGATGTGCGGCAGTTGCCGGACGGGCCGGTCACGCACTGGTCCGCCACGCCGGCGCTGCACGGTTGGCACCGCTGCCACACGCCGGCCGAGCTCGTCGCGTCCCCCGGTCCGGGCACGGCCGACGACCCGCACCGGGCGCTGACCCGGCTCGACCACGTCACCTGGGCGGCGCACACCACCTACATCTCCGTCTACCAGGCCGGTGATCCCACCGTCGCCGCTGTCGAGCTCGTCGACGACAGGGTCCGGATCAGCTTTGTGGACGGCACCACCGCCGAACACACGCAGTGAGGGGGCAGCGGATGCTGTTGTTGGACGGCAGGCTCGACGACCTGCGCGAGCAGATCACCGGCAGCCACGCGGCGCGCTGGCGACGGCTCGCCGACCAGTGCGACAGCTACCGCATCCAGGCACCACCGGCCGAACACCCACGGGCGAGCATCACCTACTTCGGCCCGGCCGCGGCGAACCTGGCCCTGGCGTACACGCTGACCGGGCAGCCGGGATACCTCGACGAGGCGTGGCGGTGGATCTCCACCGCGATCTCGTACCCGCACTGGGGTCGCGCGCACCTGCCCGACCACGACCTGGACGCCGGCTGGCTGCTGCACGGACTGTCCCTGGCTTACGACTGGCTGCGCGACGAGCTACCTGCCGGGCACGCGGACGCCCTGCGGGACAAACTGACGATCCAGGGTGAACGGCTCTACGAGTACGCGGTGCGGACAGTTGGCCGGTGGTGGTCCTCGTCGTACTGGCAGAACCACAACTGGATCTGCTACGCCGGCCTGGCCACCGCCGGATATGCGCTGGGGCGTCCAGAGTGGACAGAGCTGGCCAGGGACAACTTCGCCACCGTGATCGACGTGCTGCCCGCTGACGGATCGGACTCCGAGGGCGTCGTGTACTGGCGCTACGGGGTGCCGTGGCTGGCGGCCTACCTGGACCTGCTGCACCGTACCGAAGGGATCGACTGGTGGCAGCGGTGCCGGTTCCTGGCCAACACCTTCGACTACCGGCTGCACCAGAGCGCTCCCGGGTTCGAGCTGATCGTCGACCACGGTGACTGCCACGACCGTCGCAGCGGTCACAGTCTCGCGCTTTACCACACCCTCGCCGCCCGCTACCGGGACGGCCGTGCGCGGTGGCTCGCGGACCTGGTGGAGCAGAGGTACTTCTGGCGCGAGGCGTACGCATCGGGGGTCAGACCGGGCGTGCTGCCCGAGGCGTACGCGGAACTGCTGGCATTCGACCCGGACGTGACGCCCGAACCGCCGAGCGGCACCGCCGCGTACTTCCCGGACCTGGGCCTGGTCGCCGCACGGACCGGATGGGACGACAACGCGACGTTGGTGAGTGTGAAGGCCGCACCCGGCGGCGGGCACACCGCCTGGGAGACCTCACACACGCTGCCGGGCGAGACCCTCAGCGCCGGCCACCATCATCCCGACGCCGGTTCGTTCGTCTACCTGTCGCACGGCGCGTACCTGGTGGTCGAGGACGGCTACAACAACCGCAAGCGCGCCGAGCACCACAACACGGTGCTGGTCGACGGCCGGGGCTGGGCCGACGAGGACCGCTACCACGTGTACCAGGGCATCCCGTACGAACGCCAGGCGGCGATGCGTGATGCCTACACCGGGTCCGGGTGGGCACACACCGTCGCGTCCACCGCGGCGATGTACGATCCGGCGCTCGGTGTCCGGCGGCTGGACCGGACCGTGGTGTTCACCCCGAGCGGGCGGCTGGTGGTCCTGGACGAACTGGCCGCGGACGCCGGTCGGGAATGGACGTTCCTGCTGCACACCGACTGGCCGGCGGAACCGCTGGGTGCTGGCCGGTACCGGATCCGTTCCGGACCAGGTCAGGCCTGGGTCCGCCAGTGGGCGCCGGACGGTGCCCACGCCGAGCAGCACGACACGGTGATCGAGGCCAATCCGACGTCCAGTACGCCGGACCTGCGGCTCACCCGCACGTTGCGCACCCTGCGGGTCACCAGCCCCAGGGCACCGGCGGCACGGTTCCTGACGGTCCTCGAACCCACCGACGCGCTGCGCCCCCAGCCCCCCACAGCCGAACGGCTCGACTGTGGTGCCGGCACCGGGGTGCGGCTCGACGGCGAGACCGTACTGCTCGGCGGTGCGGACCGGCGGATCGCCTGCGGCGATGTCGAAGCGGTGGCCGCCGCCCTGCTGACCTCGGCGGACGGGCAGTTCATCGCGGTCGGGGCCAGCCGGTTGACCGTCCGTGGCATTACCGTGTACGAGGGTGCGCCGTACACCGGGCGCGTCCCGTCCGCCGAGGAGGACCGATGACGGTCGCAGCGCGGTCGCCGCGACGCTGGTCCACCGGGCTGCTGCGCGGCCTGGAATATGTGGCGTACCCGGCAACCGCGGGTGCTGCCGGGACGATCCTGGCACTCGGCGTGGTCACCTGGCTGCCGGCGCTCGCCGCCACCGCGTACGGCCTGCAGTCCTGGCGACGCGACGGCACCACCCGGATCTTCACCGAGGTACTGCGCGGCTGGCGGCACTACCGTCGTACGCTGCTGCCGCACTCCGTGCTCGCCCTCGTTGCCGTGCTGGTCCTGGGCACGAACCTGTACTTCCTGTCCGGCCGGTCCGGGCTCGCCGCGTTCGCGCTGTTCCTGGGGCAGGTCGGCATCCTCGCCCTGATCGTCCTCTACCATCTGGCGTTGGCCGTGTGCGCCGGCCGCGCACCCGACCAGACGGTGCGGCAGTGGCGCCGCTGGGCGCTGGTGCTCGCGTTCGCCCGGCCGGGCCGCGGGCTCGGCCTGCTGGCCACCGCGGTCGCCGCCACCATCCTCACCGTCCCGGTCCCCCTCGGGCCGCTGCTGTTCGGGGCCAGCGTGCCGCTGCTGTACGGCCTGTACATGGCAGACCAGGACGCGGCCAAGGACGACGTCCGGGCACCCCTTACCAGCCGGCGAACGGGCGCACGGTGAGCCGGCCACCCGCGGCGCTGGCGATGAGCCACCGGACCTACGACTGGTTGATGACACCGGCGCGGGCCGCCCGATTGGACGAGATGCTGGACCTGGCACCCGATCTGCTGACCGACTTCTCCGGGCCCACCGCCCGGCGGGCGCTGGACGCCGCCGAGGTCCTCGTCACCGGCTGGCACTGCCCGCCGCTACCGGTCGATCTACCGAACCTGCGGGCGGTCTTCCACTGCGCCGGCACGCTACGGCACATCGTGCCGGATGCGCTGTTCGAGCGCGGTGTACGGGTGGTGTCCGCAGCCGATGCGGGCGCGGTACCGGTCGCCGAGTTCACTCTCGCGGCGATCCTGTTCGCCAACAAGCAGGTGTTCCGAGCAGCCCGGGAGTACCGCCGCAGGCAGCGCCTGGATGCCCGCGATGCGGTGCCCACGGCCGGGAACCTGGGCAAACGGGTCGGTCTGGTCGGGGCCTCCCGGGTCGGCCGGCGGGTCGCCGCGCTGCTCGAACCGTTCGACCTCACCGTGCTGGTGTCCGACCCGTACCTGTCCGAGGATGATGCCCGGAGACTCGGGGTCACCCGCTGCGAGCTGGACGAACTACTGGCGGACAGTGACGTGGTGTCGCTGCATGCTCCCGCCACGCCCGAGACGCGGCACCTGCTGGACGCTCGCCGGCTCGCTCTGCTGCCCGACGGCGCCACCCTGGTCAACACTGCACGGGGTTCGCTGATCGACCACGACGCCCTGCTCGCCGAGCTGACCAGCGGCCGGATCGACGCGGTACTCGATGTCACCGAGCCGGAGCCGCTACCGGCGTCCTCACCGTTCTGGACCTTGCCGAACGTGCTGCTCTCACCGCATCACGCCGGTGCGTTCAACCCGGTCGAGTCCGTCCGGCAGCTCGACCTGGTGCTGAACGAGCTGGAGGCCTTCCTGCACGGAGCGCCCCTGCGCCATGAGGTGCACGCGTCGACCCTGTCCCGTACCGCGTAGAGGTCGCGCAGACCGGGTCAGCCGGCGTCGACCAGGTTCAGTTCGGTACGGCCGCCGTCGTCCGGGATCGCGATGGACGAGACGTGCGAGCGGACCCGCTCGTCGGTCGGGTCGTCGGCCGGCGTGTGATGCACCGCCAGGTGGTTGTACCGGGTGTCGCGCTGCGCCGGGATCCGACCGGCGTTGCGGATCATCCAGACCAGTTGCAGCAGGTTGGAACGGTGCCGGGCGCCAGCCGAGGAGATGACGTTCTCCTCCAGCATGATCGAACCCAGGTCGTCCACGCCCATGTGCAGGGACAGCTGCCCGACGTCCTTGCCGGTGGTCAACCAGGACGACTGCAGATGCGCGACGTTGTCCAGGTACAGCCGGGCCACCGCCAGCAGCCGCAGGTACTCCACGCTGGTGGCCTGGGTGCGGCCCTTCAGGTGGTTGTTCTCCGGCTGGTAGGTGTACGGGATGAAGGACCGGAACCCACCGGTACGGTCCTGCACCTCGCGGATCATCCGCAGGTGCTCGATCCGCTCGGCGTTGGTCTCGCCGGTGCCCATCAGCATGGTCACCGTGGACTCGACGCCGTGCCGGTGCGCCTCCTCCATGACCTCCAGCCATCGCTCGCCGGACTCCTTGAGCGGGGCGATGACCGTACGCGGCCGGGCCGGCAGGATCTCCGCGCCTGCACCGGCCAGCGAGTCCAGGCCGGCCGAGTGGATTCGGCGCAGCGCCTCACCGGTCGACACCCCGGAGACCTTGGCCATGTGCACGATCTCGCTGGCCCCCAGCGAGTGGATGACCAGTTGCGGGAACCGTTCCTTGATCGCGGCGAAGGTCGTCTCGTAGTACTCCACGCCGAACTCGGGGTGGTGACCGCCCTGGAACATGATCTGGGTCCCACCGAGCTCGACGGTCTCCGCGCAGCGGGCCAGGATGTCGTCGAGTTCGCGTACCCAGCCCTCGGCGTGCTTCGGCGCCCGGTAGAACGCACAGAACTTGCACGCCGTGACGCAGAAGTTCGTGTAGTTGATGTTGCGCTCGATGATGTACGTGACGATGTTGTCCGGATAGCGCCGGCGACGTACCACGTCGGCCGCCTCGCCCAGCTCGTGGAACGGCGCGTCGGTGTAGGCGAGCAGCGCCTCCTCGGGCGTGATCCGCCCACCGTCGGCCGCCCGTTGCAGGATCCCGCTGACTTCCCGGCTCTGAGTCACGAAGCCGAGCGTACGCGCTGCTCCGCCCGACCTCACGGCTGCCGGCCGGGCTGCGGTATGCCCCACACCAGTGCCCCTACGGCGCGTTTCCCCGGCTGTGCGGACCGGTGCCGACACCCGGGGAAACGCCGCCTGTCAGGTGGGTAGCGGCAGCGCGCCGTAGACGGAACCCGGCGAAGGGTGGGGCGATCCACCTTCCGGTTCCACCGAGATACCGAACGTGTCGTGTCCCACCACACCGGACATCAGCGCGGTGGCGGCGTGCTGACCTGGGTCCAGCACGCGGACCGGGACGGCGCTGGACAACTCACTCCCCTTCATCAACCACAGCTCATACACCCGGCCCGATCTCGGGGCGGGCAGGTCTGCCAGCACCACCACCCCGCGGTCCAGCTTCCGGGAGACGACCATCCGGGCCCGACCGCCACCGACCAGCGACCTGTTCGCGGTGACGGTCGCATCCGGCGCGGTCAGTACCGCGGACAGCCGGTCCTGCTGTGCTGTCACCGCCGCCGCACGTCGTCGCTGGTCGTCCACCCGGCTCTGCTGGATCCCGTAGGTGACGCCGACCGCGACCATGATCAGTACCAGCGCCGCGGCGGCGGCCACCGCCCAGCGCCGGGCGTCGAGGCGGCCGGAGCCTTCCGGTCGACGGTTCGACGGCCCGTCCTGGCGGGTGCGGGACACCTCGGCGAGGACCTTCTCGCGCAGGCCGGCCGGGGGTGTGCTCACCGCGGCGTCGCCGAGCCGGGCCGCGGTGGCGCGCAGTTCCACGGCCTCGGCGGCGCAGGTGTCGCATTCGGCGAGATGTGCCTGTACGGCCCGCCGTTCGATGTCCGTCACCGCGTCCAGTACGTACGCACCGATCAGGGTGTGCACGGAATCTTCCCCGCTCCTGGTCATGAACTCACCCCCAGACAGTCACGTAGCCGGATAAGGCCGTCCCGCATCCGGGTCTTCACGGTCGGCAGTGGTACGTCGAGCAGCTCGGCCACCACCCGGTAGGAGTGTCCGCCGTAGTAGGCCAGGGTGATGGCCTCCCGCTGCAGTTCGGTCAGGCCGCTCAGGCAGCGGCGTACCTGCTCGTGTTCCAGCCGTACCGCCACCTCCTCGGCGACCACGTCGTAGGAGTCGGTCGCGGAGCGTGCCGCGTCCAGCCGGTCCCGGACCGCGCCGGCCTGCGCGCTGCGTACCCGGTCCACGGCGCGCCGGTGCGCCAGGGTCAGTGCCCAGGTCACACCGCTGCCCCGGGTCTGGTCGTACCGCGCCGCGGTGCGCCAGATCTCGACCAGGACGTCCTGCGCGACCTCCTCGGACTGCGCCGGGTCCCGCAGGATCCGTAACACCAGCCCGTAGACGCGGGGCGCGATCAGTTCGTACAGCCGGTCGAAGGCCTGCTCGTCGCCGAGCGCGATGCGCCGCAGCAGGTCACCGGTCTCGTCACGGCACGCTCCCGCAGGTGTGTCCGGCACCGCGCGGACGGTCCGGATCGCGCCTCCGGCGCGTCGACGACTCCATGCCACGGAGCCTCCCCTCCCGCCACCCCGAACTCTGTCACGCTCAATTCGGTGCCGAGCCGGACCCGGACTGGTCGATGGTTCGTGAAAGTCGTACCCGCAGGCGGTCCGAACGCGACATCGTGCGCGAACCCGCCCACCTCGCGTGTCGATGCCCGGCGCGGCACAGGCAGGCGGCGCGGTTGAACCGCCCCGTTAGCCTCCGGGTCCGGATGGACCCGCTGTCGACCCGCGGGCCGCAGGACACCGACCGGGAGCACGACATGGCACGCCTCAACCAGATCATCGCCGTCGAGAAGGGCGTCAAGAGCCGCTCGTTCCAGGAGCTCACCGCCCACGCACCAGAGCCTGCAGAAGCCGGCGCCACTGTCCGGGATCTCCCGTACCTACCAGCCGAAGGACGAGGAGGGCGAGCGGCTGCCGCCGGAGTCCACGAAGGTGCAGATCAAGGCCGATGAGGTGATCCGCGACACGGTACGGATCATGACCCGGTTTTCCCCCTTAAACGCGCCGACATCTGCAAATGGGCGGTCGGTTCCAGTAGGGGTTCGATTCCCTTCTCCGCGGTCAGCGGGGTAGCCCAACGGTAGAGGCGACCTGTCCGGGCCCGGCGGAAGGCTACTCCGCCGGGCCTCCGCCGTTCCGGGCCCGCTGCGGCACGCCTCACCGTCAGGTCCCGACGGTGCGAGAGGACACCGACCAGGTGACTGCGACGGCGCGACTCTGGTCGCATGGCGGCACGCCTTTTGCAGGATGTCCGGCGACGACGGTGCTCGGTAGTTTCCCGTGAGGTAGCAATCCGGGCTGAATCGGGAGGCCGTGGTGATCGAGACCGATGCGTGGATACTCCGCGCCGGACCGGAACCGACCGCAGGCGCGGCCCCGGAACCGGGATCGCTGGAACGGGCGCAGGTCCACCTTCCCGACCTCGCAGACCATGAGGTACTTGTCGAGCCGCTGTACGGGTCCTGGGAAGCCAATCTCAACCACGCGATCGCCCGCTCCCCCATCGACGTGTGCCGGCAGCGCGGCGAGGACCACGTGATCCTCGGCAATGCCGGGCTGGTCCGGGTACTGCGCCCCGGCGCCGGGGTACGCGACCGTACCGAAGGCGAACTGTGCCTGCTGATGCCGTTCGGTCAGCTCGACGCCCGTGGCTACGTCGAACTGGCCTACGCGTACGACACCCCGGGCACGTACGGACTACTGGCCCGGCGCACCAAGTTCCCGGCCGACGTACTGCTGCCGTTGCCGGAGAACACCCGCTACCCGCTGCACCAGTGGGCCACGTACGGCCGCTACTTCACCGCCTGGGACAACTGGAAGGTCTCGTACGCCTGCTGGCGGTCCCAGTTGCCGGACGAGGACCCGGCCGGTCACCTGGTGTTCGGCTGGGGCGGCGGGGTGGCGCTGGCCGAGCTGGAACTGGCCCGGCAGGCCGGTTTCACGGTGGCGATGACGGCGAGCCGGGACGACCGGCTGCGGATGCTGGCGGACCGCGGGATCGTCGGGGTGGACCGGCGCGAGTTCGCGAACCTGGCGGTCGACGGGCGGAGCCCGGAGGCCAAGGACCGGCGGCGTACCGCACAGCGCGCGTTCCTGAACCGGATCGGTGAACTCAGCGGCGGCCGGGGAGTGTCCATCTTCCTGGACAACATCGGCGGTGCACTGTGGCCCACGGTGACGAAGGCACTGTCCCGGCAGGGTGTGGTGTCCACGGTCGGTTGGAAGGCCGGTATGGACCTGTCCTACAAGCGGGCAAGCGCCTGCATCGGCCGCCAGCTGCACGTGAACACGCACGTCTGGCGGCAGCAGGACTGCCCGCAGATCCGGGACTTCGTCGAGTCCAGCGGCTGGTTGGCCGAGTCCGACCGGGCCGGTGTGTACTCCTTCGACGACGTGCCCCAGCTGGCCGCCGACTACGCGGCGGACAAGCTGGACACCTACTTCCCGCTGTACTCGGTCAACGAGGAGTGATCGCCGCCGCCGGCACCGGCGAGGCAGGGTCGGCGCCGGCGAAGCGGGTGAGGTATCCGACGAATCCTTCGTGCAGCCTGACCAGGGTGGATTCGTCGTAGCGGGCCGGGTTGGCCTCCAGGTCGATCCGCAGCCCGGCACCGTCGGACCGGTCGTACACGGTGACGGCCAGATCCTCCACCTGCCGTAGCGACACGTTCGAGGTGACGGTACGGCAGGGCCCGAAGCGCAGGTCGTAGTCGAACAGCATGACGTTGACCAGCGGTCCGAAGAACCTCGGCCGGCCGGGGCGGCCCAGCAGTTCCCGGTACAGGTCCTCACCCCGGTAACGCTGATGCCGTACCGCGCCGCGTACCGCGTCCGCCACCCGGGCGATGAACTGCGCGACCGTCGCGGTCCGGTCGACGGGTACCCGTAGCGGCAGTACGTTCACCGTCAGGCCCGGCGTCCCCCTGGTCACCGGGTCGACCCGGCCGGTCAGCGGCAGCCCGACCACCACGTCGTCGACCCCGGTGACCTGACCCAGGTAGCTGACCGCGGCACCGACCAGCAGCCGTGCCCGGCTGGTCGCCAGCCTTTCGGCCAGCGCGGCGAGGCCCGCGGTCACCTCCGCCGGCAGGTACGTGGCCCGGCGTACGAATCCGGCGCCCGGCACCACATCCCGGTCGGCCAGCTGTACCGGCGTCGACCAGTCGGCCAGTGCGTCGTGCCAGTACCGCCGGTCGGCGCTGAACTCGGCGGAGTCCCGGTACGCCGCATCGGCCTCGAACAGCCGGCGCACGCTGCCGTACGTGGGCTCGGGTGCGGCAGCGCCGTCCAGCAGCGCGCGGTAGCGGGCCGCCACCCGCCGTACGAACAGCGCGCAGCCGATGCCGTCGGTGAGGATGTGGTGGTAGCCGTGGTACCAGTAGTGCAGCTGCTCACCGACGCGGAACAGCGCGAAACGGAACAGCGGCCCGTGGTCCAGATCGATGTTCTCGGCGAGATCGGTACGGATCCACCGGTCCACCTCGGCCGGCGGTTCGGCGGTGGCCACCGCCGGCGGAGCCGGCTCAGCACACACCGCCGGCGAAGCCGGCTCAGCACACACCGCCGGCGGAGCCGGCTCAGCGGGATCGCCGGTCACGTCGACGATCGGCAGTGGCCACGGCCCGGGTGTTTCGACGGACTGCCATACCCGGCCCTCGTCGTCCTCGGTGAACCGCAGGTGCAGGTTGTCGGTCTCCTCGACGGTCCGCCGCAGCGCCGTCTCGAACAGCGCCGGGTCCAACGGACCGGCGATCCGCATGAGTTCACCGATCCGGAAGATGGCCCGGTCCGGGTGCAGTTGCTGGGCCATCCAGACACCCGCCTGGGCGGCCGAGAGCGGGTACCGGGACGGCGTCGTCATTGCTCCTCCGGGAACGTCGATCAGGATTTCGCCGGCTCACCGGCGGGGGTGGGCGCCGGCTGTCCGGCGGCCGGCACGTGCCGGCGGGCCAGCAGGATGAAGCCGACCGCGAGCACGGCGAACGCGACCCCCATCCAGCTCACCCAGGTCACCGACCAGCGGCTGACCACCACACCGCCCAGCGCGCTGCCGACCGAGATGCCGACGTAGGTCGCCGAGTTGCCGAAGGACACCGCGACCGGCGCGGCCTGCGGCGCGAACGCCATGATCCGGTTGGCCTGGGCCGGTTGTAGTCCCCAGGCCGCGCCACTGAGGGCCAGCACCAGCAGCACGAAAACCCCGGCGCTGAGCCACTGGTCGTCCGGTACGACGGCGGCGACCAGCCCGAACGCGGCCAGTACGACGCACAGCGCGACCGTCATGGCCAGATAGACCCGGTGCGGGCCGTACCGGTCGTTCCACCGGCCGCCGAGCGGGTTGGCGACCAGCGCGGCGAGCCCCCAGGCGAGCAGTACGACGGTGAGTCCGGCGCCGCGGATCGGGGTCATCGCCGAGGTCAGCGGCGCGACATAGGTGAACAGCCCGTACGCCGCGGCCGCGACGAACAGGTTCGCGCCCAGCGCGGTGAGCACGGCCGGGCGGGTCACCACCCGTACCCGGTCCAGCAGGCCGAGCGCCGGTGGCAGGGCGACGGTGGGCATGGCCACGGCGAGCCCGACCACGGCGACCACGGCGAGCCCGGCGACCAGCAGCAGGGTGAGCCGCCAGCTGGCCACCGCGCCGATCAGGGTGCCCAGCGGCAGTCCGAGGGCGGTGGCCACGGACAGTCCGCCGGCCACGAACGCGTACGCTCGGCCCCGGTACTCGGCAGGTACGACGCCGGCGGCGACGGCGACCGCAGGACCGATGTACGTGGCGGCGCCGAGTGCGGCGAGCACCCGGGCCACGACGATCAGCCAGTAGCTGCCGGCCGCCGCACCGAGGATGTTGGCGACGACGAACACGGTCATCGCACTGGCCAGCAGCGCCTTGCGCGGCACCGCGGAGGTGACGGCGGCGAGGATCGGTGCGGTCACCGCGTACACGATGGTGAAGATGGTGACCAGCTGGCCCGCGGTCGCGGTGGACACCGAGACCGAGTCGGCGATCCGGGGCAGGATGCCACTGATGATGAAACCGTCGGTGCCGACGGCGAAGGCACCGAGGCCGAGCAGAAGAAGTATCGACTTATTCGGCATACTGCCTTTTTCTGGTCGAGAAGCCATGAGAGTTATATATCAGCCCATACCACGCCATGGGTGGGTTTTCGCTGTCAGCGTCACGTGTCCGTCGCCGACAGGTACGCGGCCAGCTCCCGTACCGTCAGGTACTCGAACAGCGCCGCCAGCGGCACCTTGCGTCCCAGTTCACGGGAGATCCGCGCGCGTACCTGGTTCAACGTCAGGGAATGACCGCCCAGCGCGAAGAAGTCGTCGTCCGGACCGACCGCGGGGCGGCCGAGTACCGCCGCCCAGATGGCCGCGAGGCGTTCCTCCAGTTCGGTGCGCGGTTCGGCGGCCGGCTCCGGCGCCGGCGCCGGCGCGGGCAATGCCCGACGGTCCACCTTGCCGTTGACCGTCAACGGCAGCGCGTCCAGCGGCACGTACTCCGCCGGCAGCATGTACGCCGGCAGCGTCCGGCCCAGGTACGTGTGCAGTTCGGCCCGGTCCGGGACGGCACCGGCGGCCACCAGATACGCGACCAGCCGGACGGCCGGGCCGGTCCGATCGGCCAGGGTGTACGCGTCGCGTACCGCCGGGTGCTGCCGCAGCGCCGCGGTGACCTCCGCCGGCTCCACCCGGAAACCCCGGATCTTCACCTGGTCGTCCACCCGCCCGAGGAAGTCGATGCTGCCGTCCGGCCGGTACCGGGCCAGATCACCGGTCCGGTACAGCCGTGCCCCGGGTCGCGGTGACCACGGATCGGCGACGAACCGTACCGCGGTCAACCCCGGCTGCCGGTGGTAGCCACGGGCCAGACCCGCACCGGCCAGGTACAGCTCGCCGACGGTGCCGGTGGGTACCGGCCGCATCCGCTCGTCCAGCAGGTAGGCGGCGGTCCCGGCGACCGGCGTACCGATCGACGGCAGTTGCTGCCCGGCGGATTCCGCCGGCACCGGCCCGGACGTGGAGATGGCGGTGTTCTCGGTCGGTCCATAGGAATTGAACAGCGTGTACCGCGCGCCGGCCGGTGGGCGGCGGGTCAGCCGATCACCGGCGGCGTGCACCACCCGCAGGGTCTGCGTACCGAGGTCGGGCAGGTCCAACAACGATTCCGCCATCGGGGTCGGCAGCAGCAGCACCTCGACGGCCTGATGGTCCAGCCAGCGCCGCAGGTCCGGCGGGGACAGCAGGATCTCGGCCGACGGTATGCACAACGTCGCCCCGGCGGCCAGCGCCGGCCAGATCTCCCAGACGGAGAAGTCGAACCCCGGTGAGGCGACCACCGTGGTCCGTACGCCCGGGCCCAGCCCGGAGGTCCGGGCGTGCCAGGCGGCCAGGTTCGCCAGCGCATGCTGGCCGATCAGCACGCCCTTCGGTCGCCCGGTCGAGCCGGACGTGTAGATCACGTACGCGAGGCTGTCCGGCCCTGGTCGCGGCCGCGCCGAGGACGGATCCGCGGGCCGCCCGGAGACCCCGGCGCCGCCCACCGTCGTCGCGTCCAGCACCAGCCGGGGTACCGATCCGGCGCCGGCCAGCGGCTGTCCGTCGCCGATCAGCAGTACGGCACCCGAACTGGTGAGCACCTGCGCACACCGCTCCGCCGGCGTGTCCGGGTCGACGGGCAGGAACGCCGCACCCGCGCGCAGCACCCCGAGTTCCGCGGCGACCAGCAGGGCACCGCGGGGCAGCCGGACCGCCACCACGTCCTCGCCGCCGACACCACGCCGGTGCAGGTCGGCCGCGATCCGGTCGCCCGCCGCGACCAGCTGCCGGTAGCTCAGCGTCGTGGTCGCGTCGATCACCGCCGGGGCGTCGGGTCTGCTCGCCGCGTGCTCCGCGACCAGGTCGGCGACCGGTGGCGCGGACCGCGGCAACGCCCCGTCGAGCGGGCCCTGCCAGTCGCCGACCAGTCGTCGCGCCGCCGGCTCGTCGAGCAGACCCGTCCGGGTGTCCTGGGTGGTCATGTCCGCCCTCCTCGGGCTGTTCAGGCTGCGCGGGTCAGTCGGCGGCGCCGGCCGGGGACACCTGCTCGTCCGCCACCACCGTCACCCGACCCAGCCCCAGCTTCGGTTCGGTGACCACGTACAGCCCGCCGACCGCGTCGTCCTCGCCCAGCGACGACGAGCGCACCAGCGAGTTCCAGAACCGGCCCCGGGTACGGATCGTGTCGCGTTCCGCGTCGCTGAGGTTGGCCAGCTTCAGCTTGTCCTGCAACACCTTGTGCGTCTCGCGGAACATCTCGCCGGCCCGGTCGAGTACCTGCCGGGTGACCGTGCTGCGGGTCGAGTCCTCGAAGTCGGCCGTACCGGTCACCACCCGCAGGAACGGGTCCATCACGTCCTGCGGCAGGTCGTAGCCGTCCTGTACCAGGTCCTTGGCCTGCCAGAAGTACGACTCCTTGCCGTCGTACTGGTTGTAGACCGCGGCGACGATCACCAGGAACCGTAGGTACGTGCGGTGGTAGCTGTCGTGGTAGAAACCCGCGGCGGTCTCCTCGTCGGCCTGGCCCTGCCGTACGCCGGCGATGCAGGCCACCGCGAGCAGCGCGCTGAACATCGCCAGGTGGATACCGGAGGACAGCAGCGGGTCCAGGAAGGCAGCCGCGTCACCGGTGATGAAGTAGCCGGGACCCGAGTAGCGTTCCGCGCTGTACGAGTAGTCCTGGTCGACCCGGATGTTGCCCCGGCAGGTGGCGCCGTCGGTGATCTCGGAGATCTCGTCGGCCTCGGCCAGCATCCGGTGGTAGATGTCGCTGGGCGAGGCGCCCGCGTCCCGCAGCTCGGTGAACCGGTTCTTGTGCAGGATCACCCCGATGCTCATGCCGGTACGCAGCGGGATCGCCCACACCCAGCCGTCCTGTACCGACGACACCACGGTGGCGCCGTCCGGCGCGTGCGGCAGTTCGGTGGCGTCGTCCCAGTACGCCCAGACGGCCACGTTACGGAACGACTCGTTGAACGAGCGTCCGCCGACGTACTTGTTGACCATCACACCCGCCCGCCCGGACGCGTCGATGAGCTGGTCGAACTCGTGCCGCCCGGTCGTACCGTCCGGCCCGGCCCAGCTGACCGCGGTCGGCCGGCCGTCGTCGAAGTGCACCTCGGTGACCCGGCGTCCCTCGAACACCTGGGCGCCCTGCTCCTCGGCGTGCCGCAGCAGGATCTCGTCGAACTCACTGCGCTCGACCTGCCAGGTGTACACCTGCGCCCCGGACAGCGCACCGAACTTGTAGTCCCACTTCTCGTTGCCCCACCGCAGGTACTGACCGGCCTTGCGGCGGAACCCGTGGTTCATGATCTTTTCCCGGGCACCCATCAGGTCCAGTACCGGATGGCAGGCCGGCAGCACACTCTCCCCGATGTGGTAGCGGGGGAAGTGTTCCCGTTCGAACACCGCCACGTCGATGCCCTGCCGGGCCAGCAACGCGGCCGAGGTGGCGCCGGCCGGGCCGCCGCCGATGACCAGGACCGAGGTACGACTCGTCGACTCACTCATCGTTGTTCCTTTCTTCGGCGACCGGCGGGCGGTCGCCGTTGCGGTACGACGGCAGGGACAGCAGATGGTCCACGGACACCGCCAGGTTGTCCGGATCCAGGGCCGGTACTCCGATGCCGGTGCCCTCCAGCAGGCTCGCCATCGTGTCGGTGGCGAACCGGCGCGGCTCGTCGGGCATCAACGTCTCCAACGCGGAGATCACCGGAGTCAGCGGCAGGTCCGCACCGGCCCGTACCCGCCGGGTCAGCTCGGCGCGCCATTCGGCGGCCGGGATCTCCTCGACGGCGTGTCCGCACTCGCGTACCCAGGCCCAGATCCGGGTCCAGGTCACCGGCTCGGGTGCGAGATGGGCGATGACACCGGCATCCTCGACGGTGCGCAACGAACCGGCCGCGAGCGCGCGGCCGGCGGCGTCCACCGGGGTGGACACGATCTCGGCGTCGCGTTGCGGTGCCAGACCGGTCGCCAGGGCGGTGCCGATGATCCGCCAGAACAGGTCCTGGTGGTTGCAGTAGCCGGTGAGCGAATCGCCGGCCACCGCGCAGATCCGGTACACCGACACGGGCAGCCCGGCCTCGTGGGCACGCCGTACGGCATGTTCGGCCACCCATTTGGACTGCAGGTAGCCGTTGGGCAGCGCGCCCGGCTCGGCGGACAGGGGCAGTTCCCGGTACGGATCGAGGGTGGGGTTCTCCTGCCGCAGCACACCCAGCGTGGACAGGAAGTGCAGGTGCGCCCGGCCGCTCTCGGCGACCAGCCGGATCGCGGTCTCGGCACCGCGTACGTTGGCCGGCTCCATCTGGTCGTACGGCCGGACGAAGTTGACCTCGGCGGCGCAGTGGTACACCGCGACGGCCTCCGCCACCAACCCGGACCAGTCCACACCGGACAGACCGAAGCCGGGGGTACGCAGGTCGGCGGCGAGCACGGTGAGCCGTTCGGCGGCGGCCGGTGACCACAGGGACCGTTCGGTGAGCAGGTCACGCAGCCTGCGTCGCGCGGCGTCCGCGTCGGCGCCCCGGACCAGTACGGTGATCGGCAGTTCCTGCTGGGCCAGCAGTTCGGCCAGCAGGTAGGGGCTCAGGTGCCCGGTGCCGCCGACCACGACCAGCCGGTCCGTTCCGGTACGGGCCGGCGCCGGCGGCACGTCGGCCAGTAGCGCGTCGACCCGGTGCAGTGCGGCCTGCCGGGCGGCGACCAGGTCGGGTGGCGCCGGCTCGGCCCCCGTCGCGGCGGCGTCCGGCTCGGACCCCTCCTCCATCGCCTCGGCCAGCGCGGCGATCGTACGGGCCCGCAGCAGCGTGCCGGGCAGCAGCGCGGCACCGGTACGCCCACGGATCGCGGTACCGAGCCGGACCGCGAGCAGCGAGTCGCCACCGAGCTCGAAGAAGTCGTCGTGCACCCCGATCCGGGCGATGCCGAAGAACGTCGACCACAGCCCGGCGAGCAGCTCCTCGCGTGGGGTGCGGGGCGCCTGGTAGTCGCTGGCCAGTCCGGGCCGGTCGTAGCCGGCCGGTTCCGCCCCGGCCGCCGGGTCGGCGACGGCGTCCGCGCCGGGCGTACCGGCACCGACGGCGGCGCCCGAAGCGTCCCGGCGGTCCAGTGCCCAGTAGCGGACCCGCTGGAACGGGTAGCCGGGCAGGGCGACCCTGCGTCGACCGGCCCGGTCACCCTGCACGGCAGCCCACCGGACCTCGCCACCCGCCGCCCAGTGCCGGCCCAGCGCGGTCAGCAGTTCCCGCCGGTCGGTGTCCGGCGCTTCGGCCTCGGGCAGGCAGGACAGCAGCACGTGGCCGGTGCCGGTCGCCGCGACCCGCCGGGACCAGCCCAGGTAGGCCCGGCCGGGTCCCATCACCCACAGCGTGCTCGGCTGCTCCAGCACGGTGTGCAGCGCGTCGACGAACCGGACGGTGTGCCGGAACTGGCGTACCCAGTAGTCGGGGTCGACGGCCTGCTCGGTGGTGAGCCAGTCGCCGGTCACGCTGGATACCACGGGCAAGCCCGGCGGATGCAGTTCGGTGGCCAGCAGCGCGTCCCGGAACTGCGGGAGCACCGGATCCAGCAGCGCGGAGTGGCCCGCGCCGCGTACCGGCACCAACCGGTTCTCGACGCCGTCCGCGGTGAGCCGGTCGGCCAGTGCGGTCACCTGCGCCCGGGCACCGGACAGTACGCAGATGTCCGGCGCGTTCACCGCGGCCAGCGCAACGTGCTCGTCCAGTAGCCCGGCACAGTCCTGCTCCGGGAGGTTGACCTGCAGCATCGCCCCGTCGGCACCGGAGGTCGCCAAATCGGCGCGCAGGATCAGCAGCCGTACGGCGTCCTCGACACCGAACACACCCGCGACGCACGCCGCCACGTACTCCCCGGTGCTGTGACCGACCAGCGCCTCCGGGCGTACCCCCCACGCGGTGAGCAACTGGGCCAGCGCGTACTCCACCGCGAACAGGGCCGGTACCGCCTCGCGCGGCTCGGTGAGCCGGTTCGCGCTGTCCGGCCGGGCCAGCAGCGGACCGAGCTGGACGCCGTGCGTACCGGCCGCCGCCACGCAACGCTGCAACGCCTCGGCGAACACCGGTTCGGTTCGCGCCAGCGTGGCCGCCATCCCCCGGTACTGTCCGCCCGCACCGGGGAACACGAAGGTTGTGCGGGGTGCCGGGCTGGCCGCCCGTACCGCGCTGCGGTCGTCCGCGCGCAACGCCTCCACCAGGTCCTTGCGCGACCGGGTGGCGGTGAACCAGCGGTACCGGCGGGCCGGTCGGCCGGTGGCCGCGCTGTCGGCGATCTCGGCCAGGTCCGCCGGGTCGGCCGGCGACGGTACGGTCAGCGCATCCGCCCACTGCTCGCGCATCGCCCGGCAGGCGTCCGGTGAGGCCGCCGAGAGCACCACGAGCCGTTCCGGTCCGGGTTCGTCGACGACCCGGGCCGGTCGCCCCGGATCCTGGTACTCCTCCAGCACCACGTGCGCGTTGGTGCCGCCGACCCCGAACGCGCTGACCGTCGCGCGCCGCGGCGAGTCCGGGGGCTGTGGCCAGTCGGACAGCTCGGTACTGACCCGGAACGGCGTACGGTCCAGTTCCAGCAGCGGGTTCGGTGCCTCGAAGTGCAGGCTCGGTACGAGTTCCCGGTGGTGCAGTTGCAGCACCGTCTTGATGAACCCGGTGATGCCGGCGGCGGAGTCCAGGTGACCGAGGTTGGACTTGACCGAGCCGATCAGGCACCGCCCGGCCGGTACGTCACCGAACGCCTCGGTGAGTGCCGCCACCTCGATCGGGTCGCCGACCGGGGTGGCCGTGCCGTGCGCCTCCACGTACGAGATGCTGGCCGGTGCGACGCCCGCGTTGCGGTGCGCGGCCCGGATCACCGCCACCTGCCCGTCGACGCTGGGTGCCGTGTAGCCGACCTTCGCGGCACCGTCGTTGTTGACGGCGGTGCCCTTGACCACGGCGAGGATCCGGTCACCGGCGGCGACCGCGTCGGCCAGCCGGCGCAGCACGACCACGCCCACGCCGTCGCCGGGCACCGTACCGGTGGCCCGGTGGTCGAACGGGCGGGACGAGCCGTCCGCGGAGAACGCGCCGCCGGCCTCGTGCCGGTAGCCGGCGCGGCGCGGTACGGAGACCGACGCGCCGCCGGCCAGCGCCGTGTCGCAGTCGCCGTTGCGCAGCGCCGACACCGCCAGGTGCACGGCGACCAGCGAGGTGGAGCAGGCCGACTGCACGGTCAGCGCCGGACCGGTCAGGTTCAGCTTGTACGCGATGCGGGTCGCCGCGCAGTCACGTTCGGCGGCGACCATGGTGAGCGGGTCGATCCGGGCCCGTAGCCGGGGCGAGCCGAGCATCGCCAGCAGATACTTGCTCAACGTGGTGCCGACGAACACGCCGACCCGGGAACCGTCCGCGGCGCCGTGCGCGGCGACCTCCAGCGCGTCGCAGGCACTCTCCAGCAGCAGCCGCTGCTGCGGGTCCAGCAGTTCGGCCTGGCCCGGCGTGTAGCCGAAGACGCCTGCGTCGAAGTCCTCGGCACCGTCCAGGAAGCCGCGGACCCCGACGTACGACGGGTCGTCGAGCAGTTCGTCGGGCACCCCGTCGGCGGCCATCTCGTCGCGGCTGAACGTACTGGTGGCGTCGACGCCGGCGCGCAGGTTGGCCCAGAACTCGTCGACGTCGCGGGCCTTCGGGAACCGGCCGGACAGTGCCACCACCGCGATGTCCGCGCTGTTCGTCGGTGTCACGGTGCGCCCTCCCGGGAGGCCAGTACGGTGGCCAGCGCGCGCACCGTGGGATAGCGGAACAGTTCGGTGAGGGTGACCCGCAGGCCGTGTTCGCGCAGCGTGCCGTGTACCCGTACCAGGCCCAGCGAAGTGCCGCCGAGTTCGAAGAAGCTGCGCGTCTCGTCCACTTCGGACAGTTGCAGGGCGTTCGCCCAGACCGAGCTGAGCAGCCGGGCGGTACCGCTCGTGGTGGTCGGCGTGTGCCGGGGAACCGGTGGCGGCGCGGCCGGCGCCGGCAGTGCGGAGCGGTCCACCTTGCCGTTGGGCAGCATTGGCAGTTCCGCCAGCGGCACGATCCGACCGGGTACCAGGTGGGCGGGCAGCCGGGCGGCGAGCTCGGCGCGCAGATCCGCCGGGTCGCCGGTACCGACGACGTAGGCCACCAACTGCTGTTCGGTGTCGATCTCGCGTACCGTGCAGCAGCACTGCCGTATCCCGGCGCAGCTCTGCAGCGCGCTCTCCACCTCGCCCAGTTCGATCCGGAAACCACGGATCTTGACCTGCTGGTCGGCCCGCCCCAGGTAGTCGAGCATGCCGTCCTCGCGCCAGCGGGCCCGGTCGCCGGTGCGGTACATCCGGGCGCCCGGTGTCGTGGAGAACGGATCGGGTACGAACCGGGCCGCAGTCCCGGCCGGCCGGTCCAGGTAGCCGCGGGCCACCCCCACCCCACCCAGGTACAGCTCGCCGGTCACCCCGACACCCACCGGTGCACCGTGGCCGTCCAGTACGTAACAGGTGGTGTTGTCCAGCGGGCGTCCGATCGGTACGGGCGGGCCGGCCGTGGGGTCGACCACGCACCAGGTGGAGTAGGTGGTGGTCTCCGACGGGGCGTACAGGTTGCGGATCTCCCGTACACCGCGCTCGGCCAGCCGGGTCAGCAGTTGTGCGGGTAACGCCTCGCCGGCCAGGTTGACGCAGCGCGTACCGGCCGGCAGTCGGCCGTCGCCCAGCAGCGCGGTGAGCACCGAGGGCACCGTGTTGACCAGCCGGGCCGGCATCGGCGACGGGCCATCCACCAGCGCGAGCAGGTCCTCGACGAGGACCACGGTGCCGCCGGTGGCGAGCGGCAGGAAGATCTCGAAGACCGACAGGTCGAAGCAGAGCGAGGTGGCGGCCAGTACGCTGCGCCGGGTCGCTTCCGGGAACGCCTGTACGGCCCAGTTCACCAGGTTGGCCACGCCCCGGTGCTCGACCAGTACGCCCTTGGGCCGTCCGGTACTGCCCGAGGTGTAGATGACGTGCGAGAGCTGCGCGGGATGCGGCGCTGCGCCGACCGGCGCCGCGGGACCGGCCGGGTCGAGGTCCTCCAGGCACAGCACCCGCCGCTGCGGTCCGTTCCCGGGCAACCGGTCACGGGAGTCCCGGTCGGTGAGTACGACAGGTGCGGCTGCGTCGTCGAGGATGTAACGCAGCCGTTCGGCCGGGTAGGCCGGGTCGAGCGGTACGTACGCCGCGCCGGCCCGCCACACTCCGACCAGCGCCGCCACCGCCTGCGGGGTACGCCGCAGGCAGACGCCGACCCGGCTGTCCGGCCCGACACCCGCGGCGGTCAGCGCCGCGGCGATGCGGCCTGCGTCGCGCCACAGTTCGGCGTAGCTGTACCGGATCCCGGCGCCCAGCACCGCGATCGCCGACGGACACCGGTCGACCTGCCCGGAGATCAGCTCCGGCACGCTGCGCCCGGCCGGGCGTACCGGTCCGGTGCCCGCGGCCAGCACCTCGGCGCGTTCGGCCGGGCCGAACGGGGAGATGTCGGCCAGCGTCGCAGCGGTACGGGGGGTTGCGGCATCGGCGCCCGCGTCGACGTTCCCGGTGCTGTCGCGGTCGGCGTTGGCTGCGGGGTCGGCGGCGGCCAGGTCGGTCAGCACCTGGCGGAACCAGCCGACCACCCGGTCGGCCCGCGGCGCGCTGTAGGTGTCCGCGGCGAACTCCAGCCGGCACCGCAGCCCGTTCGTCTCCCGGGCGAGGACGATGGTCAGGCTGGTCCGGGCGCGTGCGGCGCCCGCCGGTACCGGGACCGGTACGGCGTCCAGTCCGGCCAGCCGCAACGGTGGCTCGGACCGCGCGTCCAGGTAGCTGACGATCACCCCGAACGGTGACCGCTCACCGCTGCTGCCGTAGCGCTCCAACACCGTCTCGATCGGCAGCCAGCCGTACTCCATCGCATCGACCAAGCTGCCACGCAGTTCGTGCAGGAGTTCACCGAGCGTGCGTGGCCGGGTCAGGTCGACCCGTACCGGCACCAGCCCGACGGTCAGTCCGACGAGTTCTGCGACGTCGTCGCCGGCGCCGGACACGGGTAGACCGATTGTCGGGTCAGGTACCCCGGTGGTGGCCCGCAGCAGCAGCAACGCCGCCGCGAGGCTGAGCACGGACATGCTGGCCCGGTGCCGGCGGGCCAGCGCGGCCAACCGGTCGGCCAGCTCGCCCGGCAGGGTGACGGTACGGACCAGGGCCCGGGGCCCACCCGCGCTGCCCGGGGTCAGGTCGCCGGGTGGTGCGAGACGCGCGGACTCCGGCCGGTACGTCGAGTGCCAGTGCGCCGCCGCCTCGTCGGCCTCCGCGGTGGCCAGCCGGTCCAGTTGGGTACGGACCCAGTCGGGGAAGGTGGCGGCGGCCGGCCACGGTCCGGTGGCGCCAGCGCCGGCCTCCTCGGCATAGCTGCGGGCCAGGTCGCGGAGCAGCACGGCGAGTCCGGTGCCGTCGCAGAGCGCGTGATGCACCCGCAGCGCGAGCAGCTGGTCGGTACCGTCCGGGGCCGGTGCGAGCGCGAGTCGCAGCGCGGGCGGTCGGGTGAGGTCCCATCCGGCGGTGAAGAAGCCGTCGAGCGCGTTGGTGTCGGGCAGCTCGGTCACGGTGGCCGCAACCTCGGGTTCGACCTGCTGGATCGGCCCGTCGACGGTGCCCACGATGCTCATCCGCAGTGCCGGGTGCTGTCGCAGGAGCCGGCGGTACGCGGCGGTCAGCGTCGCCCGGTCGAGGCGGCCGGGGACCCGCCAGCACCGGTCCACCACGAACGGGCTGTGCCCACCGGCGACCTGGTCGGCCAGCCAGATTCCACGCTGGGCGGGCGTCAGCGGAAGGCGGTGCGGCAGTTGTCCGGTCCACGTGTCCTGGACCACCCGGGCGCTCCTTCCGGCGGCGTACCTGCCGCGAACCGAACCGGCCGGACACCGGTCTCGTCGCCGTGCCCGGACACCTGCCACGGGGCGCGACACCCTCGGCCGACACCGCTGGAGCACACGCCGTGGAGCATGGTCGAATATCCGCCAGAGGCACGCTAACGACCGGTCGCGCATGGTGGATACAGCCCCGTGTCGTCTCCGGGACCTACCGTGGTCGGTTGACGAATGGTGACGGGGCGCTGTATAAAGCGCGCCCGCGAGGGCGCAGCTAATGTCCCGGGCCGATGACCTGCCGGGCCGTATCGGCGGCAGGGGAATGGTCGCCAAACGGGCGGCCGACTGGGTACTGTCGTGTTTACTGCGTTTTCCGGCCGGATGTCCTCAGGGAGCCACTTGTCGGCTACGAGAATGCCGCTTCATCTGACGCGGCACGAGCCCTCAGCCAGCATCCGGCTGCGCTCGCATTCCGGTGTTTCTCCCAGCCCGGGCAAGCAGACGACGCTGCTGATCGTCGAACACGAGCCGCTGCTGCGTGCTGCTCTGCACCAGTTGTTCGATCCCGAGCCGGCGATCACCGTGGCGGCGGCGACGCCCAGCGGCGAGGAGGCGTTGTCGCTGGTGGTCGCGGCGGAAGGGCCGATCGTGGTGCTGCTGGACGGCCGTCTGCCGGGCAATGACGACAACGCCCTGCTGCGCAAGCTGGTACGCACCGGGTGCCGGGTGCTGCTGTTCGCTGTCGACGAGGACGAGGAGCACGTGCTCGATTCGGTCCACGCCGGTGCGGTCGGCTATCTTCCGCGCACTGCGGCGCCGGAGGAACTGATCCGTGCGGTGTGCACTCTGGCCAGCGGTGGCGCGGTGTTGTCGCCCACGGCAACCCATCGGTTGCTGCAATCCGTGGCGCACCGGGTGCCACTTCCCCGGCATCGGATGGCCGATGTGCTATTCGGTATTACCAATCGGGAACTCGATATTCTCCGACTGGTCGCACATGGTCTGAACAATGCGGAGATCGCCGCCGAGGTGCATCTTTCCCAGGCCACCATCAAGGGCTACATCGGTCGCATGCTGGCCAAACTACGGTTACGCAACCGTACGGAACTTGCCGTCTTCGCCTATGCGAAGAACATCGTCGAGCCGGACGCGAGGTGGCCCGAATCCGTACAGCGGACCCGGGCACCGCAGAACCCCACCGAGCGCTGAGGGCCGCCTCAGCCGTCGTAGTCGACCGTGACCTCGTCACTGACCGGGCTGGCCTGGCAGGTCAACACATAGCCGGCGGCCAGTTCGTCGGGCTCCAGCGCGAAGTTGCGGGCCATCCGCACCTCACCCGCCACGACCCTGGCCCGGCAGGTCGAACAGACCCCACCCCGGCAGGCGTACGGCAGCTCACCGCGTACTTCCAGCGCCTTGTCCAGCACCCGCTCGTCGTGTCGCATGGCGAAGGTGCTGGCCCGGCCGTCCAGCAGGATCGTCACCGTGCTGTCGCCGGTGCTGTCGGCCTCTGCGGGTGGCGCCGGCGGCTCCTCGGCCACGTGGAACAGCTCGGTGTGCACCGCGCCCGGCGCGACCCCCGCGTCGGCCAACGCGTGCTGGGCGGCCATCACCATGCCGTACGGCCCGCACAGGAACCATTCGTCCACTGTGGACGGGGACAGCAGCGTGCCCAGGATGCGTCCCAGCCGCTCGCCGTCCAGTCGACCGGACAGCAGCTCGGCATCCTGCGGCTCCCGGGACAGTACGTGTACCAGCTGCAACCGGTCCGGGTAGCGGTCCTTCAGGTCGGCCAGTTCCTCGACGAACATCACCGAACGGCTGTACCGGTTTCCGTACAGCACGGTGAAGCTGCTCGCCGGCTCCTCCGCCAGGGCGGTGGCGACCAGGGACAGCACCGGGGTGATCCCGCTGCCGGCGACCACGGCGGCGTAGTGCCTGCTGCGGGCCGGATCCAGCGCGGTGGTGAAGTGGCCGAGCGGCGGCATCACCTCCACCAGGGCAGGTACGTCGGGCTCCGCGTCGCCGTAGGCGGGTACCAGTTCGTCGGTGAGGTAGCCGGAGAACGCACCGTCCGGGATCAGCTTCACCCCGATCCGCAACCGACCGTGTCCGGCGAGTTCCGCCGGGGTGGAGCAGATCGAGTACGACCGGCGGACATCCTCGGCACCGTTGAGCCGACGTACCGTCAGATGCTGGCCGGGCTGGAACCGGAACTCCGCGCGCAGTTCCTCGGGCACCGCGAAGGTGACCGCGTACGCGTCGTCGGTGAGCTTGTCCAGCCGGCTCACCGGCAGCTTGTGGAACTCCGGCCGGCTCCGTTTCGGCCGTCGCAACGTCACCGTGGGCATCGCCGCTCCATCCCGCTCAGTGCTCCTTGACCCGGTCGAACGGTTCGCGGCAGGACCCGCAGCGCCACAGCGACAGGCAGGCCGCGGCGGCGAACCGGGACAGTTGCTCGGTGTCCGGCGAACCGCACAGCGGGCACCGTACGCTCAGCTGTACCTCCACCGGCCCGCTGCGGGTCGCTCCGGACACCGGCCCGGGAGGCGCGATCCCCGCGTCGGCGAGCTTGCGGTGCCCCTCGGCGGTGATCCAGTCGGTGCTCCACGGCGGGTCGAGGACGGTACGGACCTCCACGTCGGCCACGCCGAGAGCGCCGAGCGCGGCCCGGATGTCGTGGCCGATGGTGCGCATCGCCGGGCACCCCGAGTAGGTCGGGGTGACGGTCACGACAACCGTGTGGTCGTCCACGGTCCGTACGCCACGCAGGATGCCCAGCTCCGCGATGGTCACCACGGGCAGCTCCGGGTCGGGCACCGCGGCCACCGCGGCGCGTACGTCGGCACCGGTCGCGGTCACCATGACGCACCCGGCACGCTGCGGTGCAGGTGTTGCAGCTCGGCGAGCAGATAGCCCATCGACTCGGTGTGAACGCCCACGCGCCCGCCACCGGGCGTCCAGCCGTCGGCCGGCCGGTCCAGGGTCGCCTCCGTCAGTACGGTCTGCACAGTGGACAGCCAGGGCTCGCGGAGAGTGGCCGGATCGACCGCGACGCCGGCGGCCAGCAGCTCCGCCGGGATCCAGTCGTTGGTGAACAGCTCATGCGTGTACGGCCACAGCTGCTCCACCGCCGCGGCCATCCGCTGGTGCCCGACCTCGGTGCCGTCCCCGAGCCGACGGGTCCACAGTGCCGCATGGTCGTAGTGGTACGCGGTCTCCTTGACCGCCTTCGCCGCGATCGCGGCCAACCGACGGTCGGTGGACGAACGCAGCGCGGCGTAGAGCTGCTGCTGGTAGGTGGCGAAGAACAGCAACTTGCCGATGGTCACCGCGAAGTCGCCGTTCGGCAGCTCCACCAGCTGGCAGTTGCGGAACTCCCGTTCGGTACGCAGATAGGCCAGCGCATCCTCGTCCCGGCCGGCACCCTCCACCTCCGCGGCGTAGGTCAGCAGCAGCCGGGCCTGGCCGAGCTGGTCCAGCGCGATGTTGGCCAGCGCGACGTCCTCTTCCAGTTCGGGCGCGTTCGCGGTCCATTCGGCCAGCCGCTGCGCGCTGACCAGTGCATCGTCCGCGAGCGCCAGCAGATGGCCGAACCGCTGACCGGCGTCCGGCGTGGCCGTCGCACCGCCGGTCACAGGTGCTCAGCTCCCTCGGGTACGGGATAGAACGTGGGATGCCGGTAGACCTTGTCGGCGGCCGGGTCGAAGAAGGCGTCCTTCTCGTCCGGGCTGGACGCGGTGATCGCACCGGCGGGCACGACCCAGATCGACACGCCCTCCTGCCGCCGGGTGTAGAGGTCCCGGGCGTTGCGCAGGGCCATCTCGGCGTCCGGGGCGTGCAGGCTACCGACATGGCTGTGCGACAGGCCGCGGCGGGGACGCACGAACACCTCCCACAGCGGCCAGGCCGCCCGGGTGCCGGTCTCGTCGGTGTGTGCGTCGCCGCTCATGCCGCTGCCCTCTTCGTCTGCTGTTTCGCCGCGTACGCCGCCGCCGACTCGCGCACCCAGGCACCGTCCTCGTACGCCCGCCGCCGGCTGGCGATCCGTTCCCGGTTGCACGGCCCGTCGCCTGCGATCACGGTCATCAGCTCGTCGAAGTCGGGGCTGGTGTAGTGGTAGTGCCCGGTCTCCGGGTCCAGCCGCAGGTCGTCGTCGGGCAGCCGGAGTCCCAGCACGTCGGCCTGCTGCGCGGTCATGTCCACGAACTTCTGCCGCAGTTCGTCGTTGCTGAACCGCTTGATCTTCCAGGCCATCGACTGCTCGGAGTGGGTGGAGTCGCCGTCCGGCGGCCCGAACATCGCCAGGCTCGGGTACCACCAGCGGTCCACCGCATCCTGCGCCATCGCCCGCTGCGCGTCGGTGCCGCGGGCCAGGGTGTAGAGGATGTCGAAGCCCTGCCGTTGGTGGAAGGACTCCTCCTTGCAGACCCGGATCATCGCCCGCGCGTACGGCCCGTACGAGCAGCGACACAGCGGCACCTGGTTGACGATCGCCGCGCCGTCCACCAGCCAGCCGATCGCGCCGACGTCGGCCCAGGTCAGCGTCGGGTAGTTGAAGATGGAACTGTACTTCTGCCGACCGGTCAGCAGCCGGTCGTACAGCTCGTCACGGTCGATGCCGAGGGTCTCGGCAGCGGCGTACAGGTAGAGGCCGTGACCGGCCTCGTCCTGCACCTTGGCCAGCAGGATCGCCTTGCGGTGCAGCGACGGCGCCCGGGTCAGCCAGTTGCCTTCCGGCTGCATCCCGATGATCTCCGAATGGGCGTGCTGGGCGATCTGCCGGATCAGGCCCTGCCGGTACTTCTCCGGCATCCAGTCGCGCGGCTCGATCTTCTGGTCGGCGGCGATCACCGCATCGAAGTAGTCGGCGAGCTCCTGCTCGCTGGCACCGCCGCCGGGTGCACGGTCGCGGCCCGCCGCCTCACGCAGCTCCGCCTCGGCCGCGGCAACCTGATCAAGCAGGCCGGACGCGCCGGGTACGGCCCCGCCACCGGTCGCTGACTCGCGCTCCATGCACGCCCCCTGTCCTCGCGTCCAGTGTTACAGCATCCGACCGTTCGAGCAAGAAACTGTAACAAGCCTCGGGTGCAGGGGAACCGGACATCTGGTCGAATTGGGGTCGCCCCGACAGCCGCGCTCCGACGAATCTGCGGGTCCCAGGAGAGAACGGTGCGGTGCGGTCAGCTGCCGGTGAAGAAGGCGGGGCCGTCGGCCGGCAGCTCAGGGACGTGGCCGAAGACGGCCGCCCGGCGGGCGAACTCACGCAACCCGGACACCTGGCGCTCGCCCAGGGAGAAGTCGAGCACCTGGTAGTAATGCGCCAGGGTGGCCTCGTCGAACGGTTCCCACCGGGCGGCCGAGGCGACCACCTCGTCCAGCTCGGCCAGGCAGAGGTCCTTGGACCGCAGGAACGCGGTGTGCACGTCCTTGACCAGGCCCGGGTTCGCCGCCGCGTAGTCCCGCCGCACCGCCCACACCGCGAACACCATCGGCAGCCCGGTCCACTCCCGCCAGGCCGCGCCCAGGTCGGTGACCGACAGGCCGGGCCGGTGCTCGGCCTCGTACATGGCGCGCAGCGCGACGTCGCCGATGACCACGCCGGCGTCGGCCTCCAGCAGCATCGTGCCCAGCTCCGGCGAACAGCGGAAGTACTCGGGGGTCACGCCGTACTTCTGGGCGAGCAGCAGCTGGGCGAGCAGCACGCCGGTCCGGCTGGTGGAGCCGAGCCCGACCCGCCGACCGTCCAGTTCGGACAGTGGCTGGGTGTGGACCAGGTTGACCGACAGCACCGGGCCGTCGCTACCCACCGCGATGTCGCGCAGCAGCAGCAGTTCGTCGGCGTGCCGCAGGTATTCGACCAGGCTGATCGGCCCGATGTCGAGATCACCGGCGACCAGCGCGTCGTTCAGCATGTCCGGGGTGGCCTTGGTCAGCTCCACGTCGGCGAGTGCGCCGGAGCGCATCAGGCCCCAGTAGATCGGCAGACAGTTGAGGAACTGGATGTGCCCGACCCGGGGCCGCCGCAACATGCTCACGGCCCGACAGTAACCGCGTGACCGCGGTCTCCCGGTGCCGGGTGGCTGCCGGGTTCCGGCACAAATCTTCCCTCTAGCGCGCTAACACGAAATAAGCCACCATGGCTGCGTACCCGATCCCCTCTTGGAGGTACCATGACGAACCTTTCCCGTACGTCCGGTCTGAACCGCCGACAGCTGCTGCGCGGAGTCGCCGGCGGCGCGATCGCGATCGGCGCGGGCGCGCTGGTCGGCCCACTGTTCGCGGGCGCAGCGCAGGCCTACTCGTGGGGCGGCACCCTGCAGCAGGGTTCCAGCGGCGCGGCCGTGAAGGAACTGCAGATCCGGGTCGCCGGCTGGGCCGCGGGCAGCGCCAGCCACACGTACGTCGCCGTGGACGGCTCGTTCGGCCCCGCGACGACCGCGGCGGTCAAGCGGTTCCAGTCCGCGTACGGGCTGGGCGCCGACGGCGTGGTCGGCTCCGGCACGCAGAGCAAGCTGAACGCGCTGGAGAGCAGCGACGGCTCCACCGCACACTTCAACTGGAGCGAGTTCACCGACCGGATCTCCGGCACGTTCAGCGGCGGCAAGGTCAGCGCCACCACCGCCAAGGAGTACGCGCGCCGGCTGATGTACAAGCTGGAGGCGGTGCGGGTGAAGATCGGCAACGTGCCGATCACCGTCAACTCCGGGTTCCGCAGCATCCAGCACAACTCCGATGTGGGCGGCGCGAGCGACAGCATGCACATGTACGGCTGCGCCGCCGACCTGGCTTCCAGCGTCGGGAACCTCACCCTCTACCGGAAGGCCGAGACCTCCGGCTTCTCCGGCCTGGAGGCCTACACCGAGGACCACCAGCACGTGGACAGCCGCGCCGAGCTCGGCCGGGCCTGGTGGTGGCAGTCCGGTACGGTCTGATCCCTCCGGTCCCCGGGCCCGCCCGGCCCGGGGACCGTGGGCTACGGCAACCCGGCAGCTGGCGCGTCCGCGGCCGGGAGGCTGCCAGCCTGAACTGTGCCGGTCGGGACCGTGCCGGCGGGGACCGTGGCGGCTGGGACCGTGGCGGCGGGGACCGCATCGGCGGGGAGCCCGGCGGCGGGCGCCGCCCGGTGGGCCGCCCGCAGCACCGGCACCGCCAGGGTGCCGATCACCAGCAGCGCAGCCAGCCCGCTCACCGCGAACAACGTACGGGGTGCGAGTACCTCCAGCAGCAGTCCACCGGCGACGAACCCGATCAGGGTGCCGGCGTTGATCACCCCGCTGAACACCGCGCCGACCCGTCCCCGCGCCGCTGGCTCGACCCGGCGACCGAGCAGTACCCCGCCGACCAGGTTGAATCCGCCGTTGGCCAGGCCGCCGACCAGGAAGAGCGGCACCAGCCAGGGCACCGTCGGTACGGCCGAGATCCCCAACATCACCAGACCGCTGAGCACCAGCCCCACCGCCACGACCCATACCAGGCCGACATCGCCGGGCGTACGCCGGCCGAGCAGCCAGGTACCGATGATCACCGCGACCGTCCACAGCGCTTCCAGCAGCCCGTACACCGAGGCGGATGCGTGCAGGGTGCCCCGGATGAGGAACACCGCGCCGACGTTGTCGGCGGTCACCGCGGCGACGCCACCGCTGAGCAGGACGAGGAAACCGACCAGCAGCGGGTCACGGCGTACCAGCGCCACCCCGCCGGCGGCCCGTCCGCCATCGGGCCGGGTCAGCGGGCCGCCGCGGCGTACCGTGCGTACCAGCAGGCCGGCGGCCACTATCGCGAGATAGCTCGCCGCGTCGACCAGCAACGGCACCCGGGGTCCGTCGTACGCGCCGACCAGCAGCCCGGCCAGCGCGGGCCCGGCCAGGATGCCCAGCATCCGTACGGTCTGGATGTTGGCCGCCGCGCGGGGCAGTTGCTCCCGGGTCACCATCGCCGGCACCAGCGCGGACAGCGTCGGGCCGGTGACGGCGAGGCCGGCGGCGAGTACCGCCATCAGCGCGATCACCGCGGCGGGCGTCGTGACGAACGCCAGCGCGGTACAGACCAGTGCCTGGCCGGCGCCGACGCAGATGAGCAGGGTACGGCTGGAGTACCGGTCGGCGATCCGCCCGGCCCACGAGGTCAGTACGACCGTCGGCAGGGTCGCGGCGAACAGCAGTGCGGCGACGGCGAGCCCGGACGCGCCGTGCGACTGCAGCGCGAGCGTCAGCGCGGTGGCGGCCATGAAGTCTCCGGCGAAGGAGATCCCGGTGGACACGGCCACGATCGCCACGTCCCGCCGGACAGGTATGAAGCTCATTTTTCGAAAATAATCCTTCATACCTGTCTGGCGCAAGCCGGTGACCGGCCGGACATGCGCCAGGCGGTCGGGACAGAACACGCCCGCGCAGCGTCGGTCCGCCGAGGATGTGCCAGAGGAAGGGGCGGGCCCGAACGGCCCCGCGCCAGCCCGTGCATGGCAGCGCCGATGGCCGGCAGCACCGATCGCCGGCGGCACAGGAAGCTGAAAGAGAAGTGGGAGGACAACTCTCCCCTTCTTATTTATAGCAGAATCCGGGCACGTTCATGAGCGTCGAAAATTTGCTCTAAGGTCACAGCCTCAGATCAGAGTTGATGAGGTGAACCCACTGACCACCAGCGCGTTTGACCTTCCCGAGCATCTCGCTCCCAAAGCCGATCCGGCCCTGATCGCCGGCGACGAGCAGCATTTCGTGGCCATCGCGGAAACCCTCGAACAGTCCGTCGCGGAACTGTCCGACCGCCTCGCCACCGAGCGCCGGGCACCCGCCGGAGGCGGCCAGCGGGCCCTGGACCGGGACATGGAGGTCCATCGGCTGACCGCCCGCCTGCGAACCTTGCGGCGCTTCGGTCTGGACCTGTGCCTCGGACACATCGTCAGCACGGACGACCCCGAGCCCGTGTACATCGGACGGCTCGGCCTCACCGACAGCACCGGCCGCCGGCTGCTGCTCGACTGGCGCTCCCCCGCCGCCGAGCCGTTCTTCGGGGCCACCCACGCCAACCCGATGGGACTGACCAGCCGCCGCAGGTACCGCTGGACCGGTGGCCGGATCAGCGACTACTGGGACGAGGTGTTCACCACGGAAGGCTTCGAGGGCCACGCCGCGCTCGACGACCAGTCAGCCTTCATCGCGAGCCTCGGCGGCAACCGGTCGGACCGGATGCGGGACGTACTCGGCACCATCCAGGCCGACCAGGACGCCATCATCCGCGCGGGATCGCACGGTGCTCTTGTCGTCGACGGCGGTCCCGGTACCGGCAAGACCGTCGTCGCGCTGCACCGCTCCGCCTACCTCCTCTACACCGACCCCCGCCTCGGGCACCACCGCGGCGACGTACTGTTCGTCGGCCCGCACCAGCCCTACCTGGCGTACGTCTCCGACGTGCTGCCCAGCATGGGCGAGGAGGGCGTACAGACCTGTACGCTGCGCGACCTCGTGGCCGAGGGGGCCACGGCAGCGGTCGAGACCGACCCGGACGTGGCCCGCCTGAAGTCCTCGGCGAACCTGGTGAAGGCGATCGAACCGGCCGTCAGGTTCTACGAGGAACCGCCCACCGAGGGTATGTCGGTGATGGCCGGCACGTCCGAGATCTGGCTGAGCGCCGAGGACTGGGCCTATGCGTTCGACGCGGCCGAACCCGGTACGCCGCACAACGAGGCACGTGAGGCGATCCGGAACGAGTTGCTCACCATCCTGATCGACAAGTACGACGGTGACGACTCCGCTGAGCTGCTCCGCAGGACACTGCTGCAGCACAAGGAGCTGATGCGGACACTCAACCGGGCGTGGCCGCTGCTGGACCCGGCCGACCTCGTCGGAGACCTCTGGTCGGTACCCGCCTACCTGCGCAGATGCGCGCCGTGGCTCAGCGCCGACGAGGTCCGGAAACTCCAGCGCAGGGACCCGCGGGCCTGGACGGTGTCCGACCTGCCGTTCCTGGACGCGGCCCGGCTCCGGCTGGGTGATCCGGAGGCGGCGCGGCGCCAGCGCCGACAGGAGGCCACCATCGCGGCCGACCGGGAGATGATGGACCGGGTGGTCGACGACATGATCGCCGCCGACGACTCCGACATGATGGTGATGACGATGCTGCGCGGGCAGGACCTGCGGGACGCGCTCGTCGATGAGGCCGCCCTGCCCGGCACCGAACCCGACCTGCTCGCCGGCCCGTTCGCGCACGTCGTCGTGGACGAGGCGCAGGAGCTGACCGACGCGGAGTGGCAGATGCTGCTGCTGCGCTGCCCGTCCCGCAGCTTCACCGTCGTCGGGGACCGCGCCCAGGCCCGGCACGGGTTCACCGAGTCCTGGCAGGAACGGCTCACCCGGGTCGGGTTCCGCCGGATCGACCAGGCCTCCCTGAGCATCAACTACCGGACGCCGGAAGAGGTCATGGCGGAGGCCGAGCCGGTCATCCGGTCCGTACTCCCCGACGCCAACGTGCCGACCTCCATCCGCAGCAACGGTGTCCCCGTCGTACACGGACCGGTGTCGGATCTGGGTGCGGTCCTGGACACCTGGCTCGCCGCGCATGCCGACGGAATAGCCTGCGTCATCGGCGATCCCACGTTCGCAGCGACGCCACGGGTCCGCTCGCTGACCCCGGAACTGTCGAAGGGACTCGAGTTCGACCTGGTGGTTCTCGTCGATCCGGAGGAGTTCGGCAAGGGCATCGAAGGAGCGGTCGACCGTTATGTCGCGATGACCCGGGCGACCCAGCAGCTCGTCATCCTGACGAGCCCCTGACCCGATCAGGCGATTACCTGAAGCATCCACCGCCTCACCCGAGGGTGACCTAGGCTGGTCGGGTCCGGACCGCACACGCCGTCCGGGCCCGACTCCGCCAGCGACGGTCGCGCCGCCGACCGGATCCACCACGGGGCACGCCAGGGGGTGGTGGCATGACGGATCCGAGCGTGCTGGTCGTCGGTGCCGGACCGGTCGGTCTGACCGTCGCCGCCGAACTGTGCCGGCGCGGGGTCGCCACCCGCATCGTCGACCGGCTGGCCGAACCGATGAACGTGGCCAAGGCGGTCGGCATCCAGCCCCGCACACTGGAACTCTGGGCCGGCACCGGAATGCTGACCGCAGCGCTGGACGCCTCGATCCCACTGCGCGGCCAGCTCGTGTACGTCGACGGCCGCCAGGTCGCACGGATCGAACTGCGCCTGCCCGACGAGGTGCCGTACGGCTTCGTGGCCCTGCCACAGAACGAGACCGAACGGCTGCTGACCGCGTACGCCGCAACCTTCGGCTGCCGTATCGAGCGATCCGTCGAGCTGACCGGACTGTCCCAGGACCCGTACGGGGTCAACGCGACGCTCAGCGGCCCCGACGGTACCGAGACCGTACGGGTCGACTACCTGGTCGGCTGCGACGGAGCGCACAGCACGGTACGCGCGCACCTGGGCACCACCTTCGAGGGCGCGGCGTTCGCCGGGGCGTACATGCTCGGCGATGTCGAGGTGGACTGGTCGGTACCGGTCGGCTACACGGTCCGGGCCAGCCACCGCGCCGACGACGGTACCGACGACCTGTTGGTCTGCATTCCGCTGCCCGGCCGGCACCGCTACCGGGCGTCGATGCTGGCGCCGGAACGGCTGGCCCGGCCCGGCGGCAGCGGCGTACAGCACGGGCTGGAGTCCGAGGGACTGCCGCAGCTCGCCGACATACAGGCGGTGTTCGACCGGCTGTCCCCCGAGCCCGCGACAGTGTCCATGTTGCGCTGGTCCTCGGTGTTCCGGATCAGCCACCGGATCGTGGACCGCTACCAGCAGGGTCGGATCTTCCTCGCCGGGGACGCCGCGCACATCCACCCGCCGACCGGCGCGCAGGGCATGAACACCGGCGTGCAGGACGCCTGGAATTTGGCCTGGAAACTGGCCCTGGCGGTACGCGGGGTGGCCGCACCCGGCCTGCTGGACAGCTACAACGCCGAACGGCTGCCGATCGGCGAGGAGGTCGTCGGGCGGACCGTACGGCACGCTCGGGCCGGTCTGGAGAACGATCCGGACGTCCAGCAGACGGTGCTGCTCCGTGAGGCGCAACTGCTGCTGGGCTACCGGGACAGCCCGGTGGTGGGCGGTGGTTCCGGCGCCGGCCCGCAGCCGGGCGACCGGGCACCCGACGCGGCCGGTCTGGTACGGGACGGGATGAACGCGCCGCTACGCCTCTTCGACCTGTTCGCCGGCACCGACCACGTGCTGCTGATGTACCTGACCCGGCCGGGCGAGCACAGCTGGGCCGACGAACTGGCCGTCCGGGCGTGTTCCCGCGCGCACGGCATGCTGCGCACGTACGCGGTGCTGGACTCGGCGATGGAACCGGTCGAGCTGCCGGTGCCGGTGGTACGCGACGTCGAGGGGACCTTCCGGGAGACGTACCGGGCCGAGCACGGCGCCAGTTTCCTGGTACGTCCGGACGGCTACCTGAGCTGCTGCACCCGGCGGGCCGACCCGGCGTCGGTGCTGGCCGTACTGGGCCACCTGTTCGCCCCGGCCTGACCCCGCTCGGCGCTGCGGGCCGCCGATACGATCAGCGGATGGCGATCTCTCCCTACATGGCCGGCCTGCGTCGGCACATCGGACATGACCTGTTGATGATGCCCAGTGTCAGCGCGGTCGTGGTCAATCCCGACGGCGAGATCCTGCTCGGTCAGCGCGCCGACAACGGCCGGTGGGCGCTGATCGCCGGCACCGTCGACCCGGGCGAGCAGCCGGCCGCCGCGCTGGTCCGCGAGGTGTACGAGGAGACCGGGGTACGGGTCGCGGTGGACCGGCTGGCCGGGGTGGCGCTGCACCCCACCAACTACCCGAACGGCGACAGCTGCCAGTACCTGAACGTCTGGTTCCGCTGCCACCCGGTCGAGGGCACGGCGCGGGTCAACGACGACGAGTCGTTGGCGGTGGGCTGGTTCCGGCTGGACCGCCTACCGGAGATCCATCCGTTCACCCGGCTTCGGATCGACACGGCACTGAGCGACGACGCACCGGCCTGGTTCGCCGGCCCCGGCGAGGTGCACGTGGGGCTCACCACCTCGGACGTCAGCTGACCGGTACCTGTCTCCGGCGGCCGGATCTCCCCGCCGAGGTCAGGGGTCGACCGGGAAGGCACGGAAGGTCACCTGCACCTCGCGGGAGCCGTCCGGCGCGCTGCGGGCACGGCGCATGTACGGGCGGGTCAGCTCGGCGAACGCGGCGGCCAGCGCCCGTAGCTCCTCGACGGTCATCCGCAGCCTGGTCTCGGACAGTGTCGCGGCGGACCACCAGTCCTCCGGCTCGTCCTTCGAGTGCGCCAGGTACCGCTGTGCCCGCTGGTCACCCCGGTCCAGCACCATGCGGCCGAGCAGCCGGGTCGCGGCGCGGGTGGCATCGTCGTCGGACCGGGCCACGCCCGTACTGAAGTCACCGGTCGAGCGCCAGCGCCGTTCCCGTCGGTCGGTGCCGGGTGCCTCGTCCACCATCCCGTGCCGGGCCAGCTCACGCAGGTGATAGCTGGTCGCGCTGGGCGAAAGCCCGACAACCTCGGCGCATTCGGTCGCGGTGGCCGAGTCCTGACCGCCCAGGTATTCCAGGATCGCCAGCCGGGCCGGGTGCGCCAGCGCCCGGATCACCGACGGATCGGTCAGTTTCTGCGTCTCATCCGCCACCACCCCATCATCCCCGCCGAAACCCAGGTGACGCCGCCGGTGGTGGGCGAATAGAATGCTCGGTCTGCGCGCGTCGGAGCGCGCCCCGTTGAACGGCACCGAGCGCGCCACAGCAGGAGCGGCGCCCCGCGCCGGGTCGCGTACGCGGCACCGGAAACGCCTCGGAGCGCCGGGCGGTGAAGGCTCCACCTTCACCAGGGACGTCAGTAGCGAAGGCCTCTGGATGACCCTGCCCACCGACACGACCGACACCGACGACCTCGATACCCAGCTCGCCGCCGAACGCACCCACCTGACCGTGTCCCGGGAGGCGTTGCGGCGGATGCGGGACCGCGCCGAGGGCCTCTACCGCACCGGCGACGGGGTCGGCGGGGACCCGTTCTCCGCCGAGGCGCTGGGGGTGGCGCTGGCCCGGCGGATCGCCGAACTCGCCGACGACCCGGACACCCCGCTGTTCTTCGGGCGGCTGGACCATTCCGCCGACACCGAACATGAGGACAACGCGGGGACGAGCTTCCACATCGGCCGCCGGCACGTCACCGACGACGGCGGCGAACCGCTGATCATCGACTGGCGGGCACCGGTGTCGCGGGCCTTCTACAAGGCCAGCGTGCGCGAACCGATGGGCGTCTCGCGCCGCCGCCGGTACGGCTTCTCCGCCGGTGAGCTGACCGGTTTCGAGGACGAGCACCTGACCGCCGGCGAGGAGCTGGGCACCGCCAGCCGCATCCTGACCAGCGAGATCGAGCGACCCAGGGTCGGGCCGATGCGCGACATCGTGGCGACCATCCAGCCCGAGCAGGACGACCTGGTCCGCGCCGAACTGGGCGATTCGCTGTGCGTACAGGGTGCGCCGGGTACCGGTAAGACGGCCGTCGGCCTGCACCGGGCCGCGTTCCTGCTCTACAACCACCGGGAACGGCTGCGTAAGGCCGGCGTACTGGTCGTCGGCCCGAACACCGCGTTCCTGTCCTACATCGCGGCGGTGCTGCCCGCCCTGGGCGAGGTCGGGGTCGACCAGCGCACCATCGACGACGTGGTGGCGCACGTACCGGTACGGGCCGTCGACACCGAGATGGCGGCCCGGATCAAGCACCGGGCCCCGATGGCGGAGGTACTGCGCCGAGCCCTGTACGGACAGTTGGCGAAGCCGACCGAGCCGGTGGTGGTGTCGGACGGCTCGGCCCGGTGGCGGCTGTCCGCCGAGGCGCTGCGCCGCATCGTGGACGACGCCCGGCGGGAGGGACTGCCGTACGCCACGGGTCGGGAACGGGTCCGCGCCCGGGTGGCGGCGGGACTGCGTCGGCAGGCCGAGGCGCGGGGCGAGTCGCCCGGTGAAACCTGGCTGCGCAAGATCAGCCGGTCCCGGCCGGTACGCGACTTCCTGGACACCTGCTGGCCGGCCGTCGAACCGGCGGCCCTGGTGGCCCGGCTGCTCGGCGAGCCGGAGGCGCTGGCCGCCGCCGCGGAGGGCATCCTCGACCCGGCCGAGCAGGAGGCGCTGCACTGGGCGAAACCGGCCCGTACGGTGAAGTCGGCGAAGTTCAGCGCCGCGGACAACGTGCTGATCGACGAGGCCACCGGTCTGATCGAACGGGTCGGTAGCTACGGGCACGTGGTGGTGGACGAGGCGCAGGACCTGTCCGCGATGCAGTGCCGGGCGCTGGCCCGCCGCAACGAGCACGGTTCGCTGACCGTACTGGGTGACCTGGCGCAGGGCACCACCCCGTGGGCGGCCAGCCGGTGGCCCGACTCGCTGGGTCATCTGGGCAAGCCAGGCGCCGACGTGGTCGCGCTGACCACCGGGTTCCGGGTACCGGAGGTGGTGGTGGAACTGGCGAACCGGCTGCTGCCCGCGCTGGAGGTGGAGGTGCCGCCGGCCACCTCGCTGCGCCGGGACGGCACCCTGCAGGTCCGTTCGGTGTCCGATGTGGACACCGCACTGCCGGGAGCGGTACGCGAGGCGCTGGCCGAGGAGGGTTCGGTGGCGGTGATCGCACCGGACGCGGCGGTCGACCGGCTGCGCGAGGTGCTGACCGGCGCCGGGATCGGCCTGGCCGACGTGACCGAGGTCAATTCCCCGGAACGGGTCAGCCTGGTACCGGCCACCCTGGCCAAGGGCCTGGAGTTCGACCACGTGGTCGTGGTGGAACCGGCCGGCATCGTGGCGGCCGAAGCGCGCGGGCTGCACCGGCTGTACGTGGTGCTGACCCGGGCGGTGTCTCGTCTGGTGGTGCTGCACGCCGAGGCGTTGCCGACGGCCCTTGCCGACGCCTGACCCGAACATCCCGGCCCCGTGCCGCCCCGTGACGGCCGGGGCCGGGTGTCCTCACGCGGCGTCGGCCGGGGCCGGGTCCGGCCGACGCGCCAGCGAGCCGATCGGCCGGGGATACAGGGCGGAGTTGCTGAGCCGTCCGTTGGCCGAGATCCACGCGGCGCCACGGCAGACGATCTCCTTGATCCGCGCTGCGGACCGACCGGTGGCCAGCACCCGGGCCGGGCTGTCGTCGGCGTGCACCAGCTGGATCACCCCGTCGCTGCGGCCCAGGCTCACGCACTGCAGCAGGTAGCGGAACCGGTACCCGGCCGGTTCGCCACCGGACAGCCGGGTGACGATCGCATCCGCGGCGTAGCCACCGGCCGGCGCCCCGGCCTGGCAGGACATTCGCTGCGCCCCCCAGGGCAGCGGGATCGCGGCGGCGTCACCCACCGCGTACACGTCGGGATGCGAGACCGAACGCATCGTCTCGTCCACCCGGATCCGGCCGGTCGGATCGGTGTCCAGGCCGGCGTCGGCGGCCAGCGCCGGTACGGCGAAGGACCCGCACCACAGCGTGGCCGCGGTGGTGATCTCGCGGCCGTCCGCCAGCCGTACACCGGTCGCGGTGACCGCCCGTACCTCCGTGGATTCCAGCAGGTCGATCCCCAGCCGGTCGAAGACCTGCCGGATGTGCGCACCGGCCTGCGGGGACAGGCCGGCGCCGATCCCGCCCCGGGTGACCAGGGTGACCCGCAGACCCGGGTACGCCTCGGCGAACTCGGTCGCCGCCTCCACCCCGGTGAGGCCGCCACCGCAGACGGCGAGGGTGCCGCGGCCGGACGCGATCCCCGGCAGTGCCCCGGCAAGCTGTCTCGGGCTGTCCCCGTCCAGCGTGTACGCGTGCTCCGCGACCCCGGACACCTGGTCGACCGCGGTGAAGCTGCCGAGGGCGTACACCAGGGTGTCGTAGCTCATGTCGGCGCCGGGCTCGACCCGTACGGTCCGGGCCGTCGGGTCGATCGCGGTGGCCCGGCCGACCCGCAACGCCACACCGGTACCGGCGAGCATCCCACCCAGTGGCCGTTCGGCGCGGCCGGTGTCGGCCGCCGTCTGGTGCAGCCGCACACGTTCCACAAAGGACGGTGTGGCGTTGAGCAGTTCGATCCGGACATCCCGGCCCCGGGTACGGCGCGCCAGCCGGGTGGCCGCACCCAGTCCCGCGTACCCGGCACCCACGATCACGATCCGGTGCGTCATGGTTCCGCCTCTCCTCAGGTCTACTGAAGGAAGGACGGGGCCGCGAGCTGGAATGTGACCGCGCCGGTCAGACGGCCGACAGGGCGGCTCAGCGCCAGGTGAAGCCGCCGGCCGTGTACTCCAGTGCCCGCGCGGAGCAGAACACGTTGGCGGTGCCGGGCGACGTCGCCCCGGCACGCTGTCGGGGAACCGACGGGGACAGCCGGGTCGCCCTGCTGTGGGACGCGACAGTGGTCTGCTTCGCGGACATCGCTCACCTCGCTGATGTGTTCATCCGGTAGGTGCAGCCCCATAGTGGGCCGTCAACCGACGTACCGAATCCACGTTTCGTGCCAGCAACGGGTTTCGGTTCGACGTCGTGACGCCGGGCACCGTGATGCCGGATACCCTACCGTCCGTATTGGGCGGTCGTGTCACCGGATCAACCCCCGTGCGGGCACCACCACCGGTCCGTGCGTTCCGTCCAGGATTCGTACCCGTGCGCGGTAATGCCGTGACAGTAGGGATTCGGTCAGCACCTCGGTGGGCGTACCGACCGCCGCAACACGGCCCGACGACAGCAGCAGGATGCGGTCCGCGTACTCCCCCGCCACGGTCAGATCGTGCATGGTGGCGATCACCGTCAGTGAGCTCCCTTCGGCGCCGGTCCGCCGCAGCTCGTCCACCAGCTCCAGTACCTCCTGCTGGTGCCCGATGTCCAGCGCACTGGTCGGCTCGTCGAGCAGCAGCAGCCGGGCACCCTGCGCCAGCGCACGCGCCAGGTAGACCCGCTGCCGTTCCCCACCAGACAATGTGGACAGTTCCCGGCCGGCCAGGCCGGTCAGGTCCAGCCGGTCCAGCACCCGGTGCACGGCGGCGAGATCACTGCCGCCTTCCCGGCCCAGCAGCGGCATGTACGGGGTACGGCCCAGCAGTACGTAGTCCAGCACCGGCATACCGGGCGGCACCACCGGATGCTGCGCCACCAGCGCCATCAGCCGGGCCCGCGCGCGGCGGTGCAACCGACCGACCGGCGTACCGTCCAGGTGGACCGTTCCGGTGGCGGGCAGCAGCCCGGCCAGGACCCGCAGCAGGGTCGACTTGCCCGCGCCGTTGGGCCCGATGATGGTCAGCCACTCACCGGCCGCCACATCGACGTCCACATCGGACAGCAGGGTGGCCGGACCGATCCGGACCCCGATGCCACGCGCGGACAGCAGCGGCTCCGGCCCGCTCACAGCGGCATCCGTCGGCTGGAACGCAGCACCACGACGAAGAACGGCGCGCCGAAGAACGCGGTCACCACGCCGATCGGGATCTCCGCCGGGGACAGCACCATCCGGGCGAGCAGATCGGCCAACGCCAGGAACGCGCCACCGAACAGCAACGACAGCGGCAGGATCACCCGGTAACTCGCACCGACCAGCAGCCGTACCGCATGCGGCACGATGATGCCGACGAAGCCGATCAGTCCGCTGACCGAGACGGCCGCTGCGGTGCCCAGGGTGGCGGCCACGATCAGCAGGATCCGTACCCGCTGCGGGTGCAGCCCGAGACTTGCCGCCTCCTCGTCTCCGACACTCAGTACGTCCAGCGCCCGCCGCTGGGCGAGCACCACCACCGTGGTGACCACCACGTACGGCAGCAGGGTCAGTACCTCGGTCCAGCCCGAGGTGGTGAGCCGGCCGAGCAGCCAGGAGTACACCTCCTGGATCGTCTGGGTGTTCCGCTGCTGCAGGTAGGTCTGGATGGCTGTGCAGAACGCCGCGACCGCCACCCCGGCCAGCAGCAGCGTGGCCGTCGCCTGGTACCGGGAACCGGCCATGCCCAGCAGGTAGGTGAACCCGACGGCGACCAGCGCGCCGCCGAACGCGGCCAGCGGTACCAGCAGCGGCGCGGTGACCGTGGAGCCGGGCCGGGCGACGATCGCCGTCGTCGCGCCCAGACCCGCACCGGCCGCCACCCCCAGCAGGTACGGATCGGCCAGTGGGTTACGGAACACCCCCTGGTAGCAGCCGCCGGCCAGCGCCAGCATCGACCCGACGAGCAGTCCGAGCACCACCCGGGGCAGCCGGAGCTGCCAGAGGATCGCATCGTCACGCGGCTGGATGCCGGTGGGTGTACCGAGAGCGTGGTGCACCAGGTCGGTCACCACATCGGCCGGGGGTAGCGACACCGGACCCACGGCGAGACCCGCCACCAGCGCCACCAGTACCGCCACCAGGCCGGCCAGCAGCCACCGGACCCGCAGCCGGGTCGGGGTGGCCGCCGGGCCGACGGTCGTCGGGGTCGTCGCCGGTCCCGACGACCGTCGCCACAACACGGATCAGCTCACCGGGGTGGACTTGACCGCCTTCGCGACGGCCTGCACCAGCTGGACGATCCGCGGGCCCCAACGGGACGCGACGTCGTCATCGAGCGTGTACACCCGCTTCGAGCTGACCGCCGTCATGGTGTTCCAGCCCGGCCGTTTCACCGCGGTCGCGGTGGACTGCCCGCAGCACTTCGTGTCGGCCAGCAGCACCAGGTCAGGGTTCGCCTTGAGCAGGTACTCCTTGGACAGCGCCGGGTAGCCGCTGCCGTCGGAGTCCGCCTTGTCCGCCACGTTCGTCAGGCCCATCGGCGCCAGCAACGCACCGACGAACGTCTTCGACGTGAGGCTGTGCAGCTGCGGGTCGAGCTCGTAGTAGTAGCTGAGCGGCCTCTTCCGTTTCGGCAGGCCCTGCTCCGCCCTGGCGATACCGTCCCGCATCGTCGACACGGTCTTCGCCGCACCGTCCCGGTGCCCGGTCAGCTTGCCGAGATCGTCGATCTCCCGGTAGCTGTCGGTCAGCTTCTGCGCCGCGTCGGCCATGTACACCGGGATCTTGAGCTTCTTCAGCCCGTTGACCACGTCCGCCGTGTCGTACGACACGATCACCAGGTCGGGCCGGTAGCCGGCGATCGCCTCCACGTTCGGCTTGAACCCGGACAGTTTCGTACGCGGCGCGGAGGCCGGGTAGGTCGACTGGTCGTCGACCGCCTTGACCTGCTTACCGGCCCCGATCGCGTAGAGCATCTCGGTGGTGGTCGGGGACAGCGAGATGATCGAGGTGGGCCGCTTGTCCAGGGTGACCGACCCGCCGCGGGCCTGCACGGTCACCGGGAACGCGCCGCCGGACGCGGCGGTCGAACTGTGGTCGGAGCCGGTACCGGAACCGGAGCCGCAGCCCGCGGTGGCCAGCAGTGCGGCGGTGAGTACGGCGGCCGCCGGCAGCACATGCCGGAACGTTCGGTGGGGTCTGTGCACGGAGCATCCTCCTGTCGGTGGGGAACGGCTGTCGCCGACAGGAAGCTGTCGTGCGGGGCGCCCGTTCCTCGCAAGCGCAATTCGCGACACACGTCGTAGGCGACCTGGCTCGTCCGCACCCGGAGGGCGGCATCGCAGTTGCGGGACAGCGCCGGATTCCCACCGGCTTCGCTTCGACACGGTCCGCACTGACCGTACTGCATGCCGGGCCAGGGCAGGGACCGGGCGAACGCGAGCTGGCCCACCATGCGGACGGCCGGGAACCGCGACCACCGTCGATGGCTACCGTGGCGGCAGGTACCCGCACCCAGCGGTACCGGCGCACCGGAGAGGAACGCTCATGTTCACCACCCGGCCGGAGCTGAGCGGCGATCACGGCATGGTCGCCAGTACCCACTGGCTGGCCTCGGCCGCCGGGATGGCCGTACTGGAACGCGGCGGCAACGCCTTCGACGCGGCGGTCACCGCCGGTTTCGTCCTCCAGGTGGTCGAACCGCACCTCAACGGCCCCGGCGGCGAGGTACCGGCGCTGGTGTGGAGCGAGGCCGACCAGCGGGTGTCCACGGTGTGCGGGCAGGGCGTCACCCCGGCCGCGGCGACCCTGGACACGTTCGGATCACTCGGCCTCGACCTGGTTCCCGGTACCGGCCTGCTGCCGGCCACCGTGCCCGGCGCGTTCGGCGGCTGGCTGCTGATGCTGGAACGCTGGGGCAGCTGGCGGCTGCGCGACGTACTGGCACCGGCCCTCGGCTACGCCGAGCACGGCTACCCGGCGCTGCCCGGCATCTGCGACACGATCGGCACGGTGGCCGACATGTTCGCCGCCGACTGGCCCACCTCGGCGGCGGCCTGGCTGCCCGGCGGGACCGTACCGGCACCGGGCAGCCGGCTGACCAACCCGACGCTGGCGGCCACGTACCGGCGGGTCGTCGCCGAGGCGGAGGCGCACGGGCCGGGCCGGGAACGGGAGATCGAAGCGGCCCGGTGGTGCTGGTACGAGGGTTTCGTGGCCGAGCACATCGCCGCGTTCTGCGCCGACCGGCCCTGGCGGGACACCTCCGGAGCCGAGCATTCCGGCCTGCTCGCCGGTGACGACCTGGCGTCCTGGCGGGCCACCGTCGAAGAACCGGTCACGTTCGACTACCGCGGACTCACTGTCTGCAAGACCGGACCCTGGGGTCAGGGCCCGGTACTGCTGCAGCAGCTCGCACTGCTGGCCGGGTTCGACCTGACCGGCGCGGACCCGGCCGAGTTCGTACACATCGTGACCGAGTCGGCGAAGCTCGCGTTCGCCGACCGGGAAGCCTGGTACGGCGACCCCCGGTTCACCGACGTCGGACTGGAGACGCTGCTGAGCCCGGCGTACAACACCGCCCGACGTGCCCTGATCAGCCAGGACGCCAGCCTGGAGCTGCGGCCGGGCAGCCCGGACGGCCGGACACCGGTACTGGCCGGGCCGGCATCGGCGGGCGGCTCCGGAGCCGGGGCCGGCGAGCCGACGGTCCGCTACCCGGCCGATGCTGGAGCACAGAGCGTGACGCGCCACGGTCGGGTCGACGGCGACACCTGTCACCTGGACGTGGCGGACTCGTACGGCAACATGGTGTCGGCGACGCCCAGTGGCGGCTGGTTGCAGAGTTCCCCGACGATTCCGGCGCTCGGTTTCGGTCTCGGTACCCGGGCCCAGATGTGCTGGTTGACCGACGGGCTGGCCGCGACGCTACGGCCGGGCAGCAGACCCCGTACCACGCTGTCGCCGTCCTTCGCGCTCCGCGACGGGCGCCCCTACCTGGCCTTCGGTACGCCCGGCGGCGATCAGCAGGACCAGTGGAGCCTGCATTTCCTGCTCTCCATCGTCCACAAGGGACTCAATTTGCAGGAGGCGGTGGATGCGCCGAACTTCCACTCGGTGCACTTCCCCAGCTCGTTCTACCCGCGTACCGCACGGCCCGGCGTACTGCTGGTCGAGGACCGGATCGATGCGTCGGTACCGGTCGAGCTGCGTCGCCGTGGTCACCGGGTCCAGTTGGTCGGCCCGTGGACGTTGGGCCGGCTGTCCGCCGTCGCCCGCGACGCCGACTTCCCCGGTCCCGGTTTCCTGCGCGCCGCCGCCAACCCGCGGGGCATGCAGGGCTACGCCACCGGCCGCTGAGGAATTTCTCAGCTAAGGGGTAATTCGCCCGTAACGTTCAATCGGGGTCAGCGAGTTAGTTATCGGGTTCCATGATCCGGAAAGGCCGGTCGCCGGGGCCCGAGGAGAGTTCATGGACGCTGCGGACGCGCTGCCACCGGCCATCGGGGACCTGGTCTGGCTGTCCCCCGAGGTCGGCGTACACGGCGTCGAACCGCACTGGCTACGGGTGCTGGGCGTGGCCGAGGCGATGGTCGTCGGGCACATCTACCTGCGCGGTTATCCGCAGGACGACCCGTCGCTCTACCCCCGGATCCATTTCGTCCGACTCGCCGGCCTCGTCGTCGAGGCCGAGGAGTGGTGAGCCACCGGGTCGCGGCCGTCAGCTGTAGCCGAAATCCTGGGTCCAGTAGTAGCCGTAGCTTCCACCCTGGAAGAAGCCGACGCCGACGGCGTGCGAGGAGCAGTTGAGGATGTTCGCCCGGTGCCCGGACGAGTTCATCCAGGCCGTGACGACCTCCTGCGGGGTGCGTTGACCGGCGGCGATGTTCTCCGCGCTCGGCTGCTGGTAGCCCTCGGCCTTCACCCGGTCCCAGGGCGTCACACCCTCCGGCGTGTTGTGGTCGAAGTAGCCGCGGTTCGCCATGTCGGCGCTGTGCTTGCGGGCCGCGTCGGCCAGGCGGGTGTCGTACCGGAGCGGGCCGCAGCCGGCCTTGGCGCGTTCGGCGTCGACCAGGTCGGCGACGCTCTGCTCGTACCGGTCAGCGGTGGAGCCACCGGACGTCGGGGACGCCGAACGGGTCGGCTGCCCGTAGCCGCCGGCGGAGGTACGCGACGCGCCGGGTGATGCTGCACGGTGCGTGGCGGACCGGCTCGGCGAGGCGCTGACCGTACCGATCGGCGCACCGGAGGCGCTGGCGGAACCGGTCGCCCTGGCCCGGGAGCGGCTCGCCCGGTCGCCGGCGCCACGGCGGTCACCGCCGTCGAGTGCCGTACCGACCACCGCATGGTGCGGCGTCTGCTGCCGGTACCAGCGCAGACCCAGCACGCCACCGGCCGACGCGCTGATGACCAGGATCAGGACCGCGAGGATCCCGACGAGGCCGCGTCGGCGCCGACGGGGGACGGCCGGCGTGGGCCCGGGGCCGTCCATGCCGAGCTGATCGGACAGGTCCACATCGGGCGGGGCGGGCCTGACCCATCCCAGATCGGCAAGGTTCCGGCGAATCGGACGTGTCGCGCTGTCCCCGGTTTTCTGTCGCTTACGTCGCCGCTGCACCGGGCCACCGTATCGATGTCGATGCATGTTACACAGCCCCGAAGTGCTGCACGCCACGTCAATTGCCGGCCTCCGGCGCACCGCCGGGGAACGAGAAATTCGCCGGCCGACCGTAGGTCTAGCGAAAGTTCTCGACTAGCGGAATAGTTGCCTTCGACGTGCATCTTCCTGTCCCGGGAGCACCTATGCCAGATAACACGACCCAGCGCAGCAGTGCGCTCACCCGCCGGAGCGTGCTCGGCGGCGCGGCCGCCCTGACCGGCGCCCTCGTCGTACCGGGCAGCGCGTTCGCCGCGCCGGCCCGTCCATCGGCCGGCGCCGACGACGCACCGGTCAACTACCACTCCTACACCCGCGCCATCGACTGGATCTCCGGCACCCGCGACGGCGCCGTGGTCTGGCCGGGTCGCCGACCCGGCATCGTGATCGGCCGCCCGGCCGGCACAACCAGCTACACCGACCCGCACACCGGCCGGACCGCGGACTTCGACTACGCCACCTGGACCTCGCCGGCCTACCGGCTGCCCTTCGGCGCCACCGAACTGGTCTCCTCCTGGAACGCCGACACCCCCGCCGGCACCTGGGTACAGATCGAGATGCAGGGCAGCTACAACGACGGCAAGACCACGCCGTGGTACGTGATGGGCCGCTGGGCGTCCGGTGACAGCGACGCCGACATCCGCCGTACCTCCGTCGACGACCAGGGCGACGACTACTCGGGTGTGTACACCGACACCTTCCAGGTCGACTCCAGCGACGCGGCGAACGGCATCCGGCTCGACTCGTACCAGCTACGGGTCACCCTGTACCGCCCCGCCGGCAGCCGGCTGACCCCGCTGGTCTACCGGGTCGGTGCGTTCGCCTCCAGCATCCCGGCCCGCTTCGACGTCGAGGCCAGTACGTTCGGCCTGTCCGGCGCGGTCGAGCTGCCGGTGCCGGCCTACTCGCAGGACATCCACGCCGGCCAGTACCCGGAGTACGACAACGGCGGCGAGGCCTGGTGCAGCGCCACATCCAGCACGATGGTGCTGGAGTACTGGCACAAGCATCCGACCGCGCGCCAGCTGGCCTGGGTGGACCCGAGCTACGCCGACCCGCAGGTCGACTACGCGGCCCGCTACACCTACGACTACCAGTACGAGGGCTGCGGCAACTGGCCGTTCAACGCCGCGTACGCCGCCTCGTACGGTGGCCTGGATGCGATCGTCACCCAGATCCGTTCGCTCAACGAGGCGGAACGCCTGGTCAGCCACGGTATCCCGGTGGTCTGCTCGGTGTCGTTCTACGCCTCCGAACTCGACGGCGCCGGCTACAACACCTCCGGGCACCTGCTGGTCATCGTCGGGTTCACCGCCGAAGGTGACGTGGTCGTCAACGACCCCGCGTCCAAGGACGACGCGGCGGTGCGGCACGTGTACGAGCGGCACCAGTTCGAGACGATCTGGCTGCGGACGAAGCGGCATCTGACCAGCGGCAGCACCGGCAGCGGCTCGGGTGGCGTGGCGTATCTGTACAAGCCGTCCCGATTGCCGTGGCCGCAGGTCACCGACCGCCGTAACCCGGGCTGGGGTGGCTGACCCACGCCCCGCTCATCCGGTACGGCGCGCGCTGCCCGGCGCGCGCCGTACCGCGCCGTACCGGGTCAGCGATCGTTGTCGGTGTCGTCGCCGGACAGTGCGGCGCGGAGCTGTTCCTTCTGGTTGCGGTGCTGCTGGCGGGACTCGTCGATGCGTTCGGCCATCTGGTCCCGCCAACGACGCAGCAGGAAGTACGACAGCGGCATGGACACCAGCAGCGCGATCATCATGGTGACGAACAGTTCGAGCTTGAACGGCAGTAGGGCCAGCACGATGGCGGCGAACAGGCCGACCCGGCCGAGGGTGTACTTGATCGCGGGGCTCACGGGAGATCTCCTTACTCGACCCAGCGGATGCCGAAGAACCAGATCGGCGCGTACGCCAGCACCCCGACCGCGGCCCCGATCGAGCCGGTGACCAGTGCGGGCAGGCCGGCTATCAGGTGGCTCAGTCCGTACGCGGCGCCCCCACCGACCAGCAGCGCGCTGAACAGTGCGATGAGCAGGATGGCGGTGCGCATCCGTACCCCGCGCCAGGCGCGGAAGTCCTCCACGTACAGCCAGACCGCGAGGACCGCGGTCAGCCAGCCGCGCGACGAACCGTAGCTGCCGACACCGACCAGCGAGGTCAGCAGGTCGATGGCGGTCAGTACGGCGAAGGCCAGGACGAGCGCGGCGAGTGCGGCGGCGACCAGGTCACCGAAGTGGGCCACCCGGCCGTCCGGGTCCCGGCGCGGGAACGTCGCCCGCCGAGCAGTCTTCACCGGGCCCTCCAGCCATCGGATACCTCGCCGAGCGTACGCGGGCCGGGGTCACCGGCCGTCGTCGCACCACTGCGGCATCATCTGCGACATGATCGACGTGTCCGGGTACCTTCGGCGGATCTGTCACCGCGGTCCGGTACGACCGGATGCGGTGACACTGGTGGCGCTGCACCGGGCGCATCTGGCCACGGTGCCGTACGAGAACCTGGACATCCAGTTGGGCCGGCCGCTCTCGCTGGCACCGGAGGCGTTGTACGACAAGATCGTCCGGCGCCGGCGGGGCGGTTTCTGCTTCGAACTGAACGGCGCGTTCGGGTTGCTGCTGGCCGCGATCGGGTTTCCGGTACGACACGTGGCCGGCGCGCTGCACCGCGACCGGCACGGCGAGGAGGCCTGGGGAAACCACCTGGCGCTGCTGGTCGGCACCGGGACCGGGTCGTTCCTGGCGGATGTGGGCTTCGGTGACGGTTTTCTGGCGCCGTTGCCGCTGGCGGTGGGCAGCTATCCGCAGGGTCCGCTGACGTACGGGCTGCGCCGGGACCTGGCCGGGCACTGGCGGATGGTCCATCACCCGTCGGGAGGGTGTGCGGGGTTCGAGTTCCGTACCGACCGGCAGGTACTGGCCGATTTCGCGCCGTACTGCGACCGGCTCTCCCGTGCCCCGGATTCGCCGTTCGTCCGGACGCTGCTGGTGCAGCAGCCGCGGGCCGATCACGCGCTGGTGTTGCAGGCCCGGTCGCTGACCCGGCGTGGCCCGGCGGGCCGGCAGGTACGCGAGCTGACCGACCGCGCGGAGCTGGTGGCGGTGCTGGCCGGAGAGTTCGGCGTACCGGTCGCCGAGCTGGGCGATCCGGCGCTGGACCGGTTGTGGTGGTTGTCGGGTCGGCAGCAGACCGCCTGGCAGCGGGCGCAGGAACGACAACCGTGACATCGGCGCGGGGCAGATCCGGACGGTCGGGCGGAAACCTCGTCCGGCGCGGAATCTCCCGTCGTACAGGTCTGTTGCTCGGCGCCGATCGGCAATATTCTTCGATCAGTCACGGCTGGGCGAACATCCGTGCCGACTCCGGAACGAGCACCGTGGCGTCACGTCAGGACGGCTGAGCTTTCCTCTCCCCCTGGCGGGCATGGCGCCCACAGCGTGGTGGGCGCCATGCTCGTCGCCAGTGCCCTGGCCGGTCGGCGCGGCCTGGCCGCTCTGCGCAGCCAGAGCGGGCGCGCGGAAGCATCGCTATGATGCCGCCGTGCGAAACGTGAGTGTGCTCTCGATCTGCTGCGTCCTCATCGTGCTGCTGTTCATCGCCGGCGGTGTGGTGCTGACCGTCGTGCTGGTCAACCGCAACAAGAAGAACAAGCAGCAGCCCGGTCAGCCGGGGGCCTACGGACCGCAGGGCCAGCCCGGCCCGTACGGGCAGCCCGGACCCTACGGACCGCCCGGCGGCCAGGGACAGCCCGGGTACGGCCCGCCGCCACCGGACGAGGTCAACCCGTTCGGCCAGGCCAACGGCACCAACCCGGCCGGGCCCACCTCGGGGCCGCCCGGTACCCCGCCGCCGCACTCCACGCCGCCGGGACCGCACGGTCAGCAGTACCCGCCGCCGGGGCCGACCTCCGGGCCGCCCCGGCAGTGACCCTGGACGGGCACCCGGTCGGGGTGTCCGTCACCTGGTCAGCGCGGGCACGGTCAGTGGAACACCGACTGCGGTTCGGCCCGGCGCTCTGACTGCGGCGTGGCCGGACCGTAGTCGCGGACCAACTGGAACCCACCGTCCCGGTGCACCGGCGTGAACCCGGCGTCCCAGATCTGCTCCGCGGTGGTGTCCGCGTCGAAGTCCGCGGTGGGAACCAGCAGGTCCGAGGCACCGAAGTTGAGCAGCAGGGCGGCCGTGGAAGCGGGATGGGTGGACAGGTCGCAGCCCAGATCCGCGACGTTGTCCAGCAGCAGCCTGGACACCGCGAACAGCATCATCGCCTCGGCTGGGGACGGCGCCGCGGTCTCGTCCCTGGCCGCCTCGTCCCCGGACCCACCCCGCACCGGTACGAACAGCCGTACCGGCGCACCGTCGTCCACCTGGCCGCGCAGGGTCAGCAGCTGCTCCACCCAGTTCGTCGGGTCGCCGGGGAAGCCGGTACGCCGCGCCGGATCCTCGGCGATGGTGTAGCGCAGCGCGGCCACCGGTCCGGACACGGCGAGCTGGTCGCCGTCGAGTGACATCCCCGGCCCGTCTGCGGCCAGGAAGCTGGCCCGTTCACCGGCCACCCGCAGGCGCTGCTGGTGCGCCAGGCCGCCCAGCCAGGACAGGTCGTCGCAGGCGCACAACGCCACACCGTCCGCGGCGGTCAACCGGTCCCGGGTGGCCACCTTCGCCTCGATGTCGCGGCGGAACTGGAGGGCTTCGGCCCGCTGCACACTGCTCGACATAACGTCACTCCCTGAATACGGAGAATAGCGTCCGCGCTTCGCCAACCGGCCACGTCGGCACGGAGCGATCGGCATACTTGCTTCTACCGGGAGAGTACGGGCAGCCGCCGGACCTCCCGCCAAGCCTCTCTCCGGGTGAGGTTGCTCGCCAGGTCAGAGGCATGTCAGCAGCCGTCCGACACAGCGCCGGACGGCGCCTCTGCGAGCAGAAACAGGCATTCCCAGTAACTTGTAACCTGGCTTCCGGTGGAGAGAACGAACGAACCGTCGTACGGTATGTCCGTCCTACGACACAGGAGCACGCTGCGGCGACAAAGTGAACGGGACGGTGAGATGCGCGGTCCGGCACGACGTACCACCCGACGGATGCGACGGCGGCCATGGTTGGCGGCCGTCGGGCTGTCCGCAGTGGTCCTCTTCACCGGCAGTTCCATGGCGTACGCCGATCCGGTCATGCACGCGGCCAGCGACACCATCCAGCCACCCACCGGCGTCGCACCACCGGACGCGCCGGACAGCGGAGCGCGCCCCGAGGCCGGCGGCAGCGCACCCACCGGTAGCGGACTTCCGGGCGGCACGGTCCCCGGCAGCACCGTGCCGGGCAGCACCGTACCGAGCGGGCCGACACCGGCCGGCCCGATGGGCAGCCAGATCATGCTGAAGACCGCCCAGGTACAGTCCCTCGCCGAGCAGGCGAAGCAGGTACAGCAGCAGATCGGCCAGGACAAGAGGAACGTCACCGCGGCCAGGCGCAATCTCGACCTCGCCAACCGCACCCTCGCCTACTTCGGCAAGCAGACCGGCCACGACGCGAGCCGGGCGTACCAGAACGCGGCGAAGGTGCCGGACCCGCTCGACCCGTTGGCCCGGCAGTGGCGTGAGCTGTCCAAGGTCGCGCCGTGGATGAACGACCAGGGCACCGGCAAGGGACACCGGTCGGCATCGTCGTACCAGGACGCGAAGTCGCTGGCCGACGACGCGCAGAAGATCTACGACGACGCCGTACGCAATCAGCACGACGACGAGACGCGCCTGCACGGCTACCGCAAGCAGTACGCGCAGGCCACCCACGATCTGCAGAAGCTGCGCGACGACAACGCGGACGCACTGACCGCGCTGGCCGCCCAGCAGCGCGCGTACGACAAGAAGTTCGCCGGTGAGATCGGTTCCGAGGTCGGCAGCACGAAGGCCAACCCGCGGGCGGTACAGGCGGTCCGGTTCGCGCTCCGGCAGCTCGGCAAGCCGTACGTGTGGGGCGCGGAGGGGCCGAACTCGTACGACTGCTCGGGCCTGGTCCTCGCCTCGTATCTGTCCGCCGGGGTACAGCTACCCAGGGTGGCGGACGCGCAGTACCGCGCCACCGCGAGCCGCCCGGTGACGCTGTCCCGGCTACTGCCCGGCGACCTCATCTTCTACGGCTCCACACCGGGTGTGAGCACGTCGGTCTACCACGTGGCCATGTACATCGGGCACGGCAAGGTCGTACAGGCGCCGACATTCGGCATTCCGGTGCAGGTCGTCGACCTGTCGATCGGCGGCATGTACGGCGCCACCCGGGTCCTGCCGGCCAGCGGTCACCCCGGCGGGAAGCCGACGCCGTCACCGAAGCCGTCCCGCAGCGGGCCGAAGCCGAGCCCGTCCCCGAGCGGTTCCGGGCACGGCGGCAGTCCCACACCGTCGCCCAGCGGCTCCGGGCACAACGGCAGCCCGACACCGTCGGGATCTCCGTCAGCCAGCTCGTCGTCGAGCGGTTCACCGACTCCGTCGTCGTCCACCACATCGTCGGCGGCCCCGTCCGCCTCGTCGACCGCGCCCGCGTCCTCCTCTCCGTCGACGAAGAGTAGTGGCGCCACGACCTCCGGTTGCCCGTCGCCGAGCGCCAGCCCGAGCCCGTCGCCGTACGCCAAGGCATCACCGTCACCCAGTCCGTCACCGTCGGCGTCCTGCCCGGACTGACGGCAACACCGCAGCAGTCACCCGTACGCGTCATGACGTCGTCATCCGCGCACGGTGGCGTGCCATTCTGCCGCCGCCGTCCCAACCAGTGGGCCAACTGGGTGGTCCCTGTCCACACCAGGCTCGGCGCGCCTCGTAGGCTCACGGAACCGGACCAGTCGCACCGGCCGGGTCGACCGGTGTCCGCACCATGGGGCAGCAACTCGGCGTCGCCGCCGGTCGCGGTCGTATGGCACGGTGAGGGTTGAGCGTTCGGCGGACATGCCATGGGAGGGCTTGATGGAGGACCGGACGTGTTCGACATGCAGCGAGCGGGTGCCACCGACGGTAGGCATCTGCCCGCGCTGTGGAACACCCGTCGCCGACCCCGAGCCGTCCGGCTCGTACCAGGTCGCGCACGAGCGCGGCGGCCGGGACGCACCGTCCTGGCCGATGGCGGAGGGCAACAGCGAACAGCACGATCCGCCACCCAACTGGCCGTACGCGCCGGAATCCGGTAGCTCGTCGTCCTCGCCGTGGGGTGACCCGCCGGCGGAGAGCCACCATCAGCAGGGCGCCGGTTATCAGACCGGTACGGACGCCCATGGTGGCGCCGGCCGGAGCGAGCCGCCGATGGAACCACCCCTGCCGGGGTCCACACCGCGCTTCGACGAGCCGTCCCCGGCCGAGGAGGCCGCCGGGCTGCCCGCGCCGTACGAGCCCCCACCACCACCCACCGACGGTCCGATCTGGAACGGTGTGGCCGCCCCGGCCGCGACGCCGGAGCCCGCCGCCGCACCCGAGCCGTCCCCCGCCATGGGCGGATACGACTCCGACGACCTGCCGCCCGATCCGTGGGCGGCACAGTCGGCGCCCGTACCGGAACCGGCACCGTTCGCGCCGCAGGATGGCAACGACCGCTGGTCCACCGGCCCGGAGCAGTCCAACGCCGGCGGATCGTACTGGTCGGATCCGGCACCTGCTCCGGACGCGCCGGCCCGCCAGGAACCTGACTACGGCTGGTCGGGCAACGGTCAGCCGGTGGCCGCAACACCGCCGGACACCGGCCAGGCCCCGCCGCCATGGCCCCAGCAGGACACCGGCCAGGCCCCGCCACCCTGGCCGCAACAGGACACCGGTCAGGCCCCGCCGCCCTGGCCCCAGCCGGACCAGGGTCACCAGCAGCCGGGCCCGGAGCAGGACCAGTCCGGAGCGGTCGGCCGGGCCCGGGTCCCGGGTCTGGTACCCGAACCGCCGGAACCGGCGCAACGCCAGGACTCTGGGCAGTACCAGGAACCCGCGCAGTACCAGCAACCGGAACCACATCAGGAGCCGTCGCAGTACCGGGAGCCAGCGCAACGCCAGGAGCCGTCGCAGTACCAGGAGCCGGCGCAACGCCAGGAGCCGTCGCAGTACCAGGAACCGGCGCAACGCCAGGAGCCGTCGCAGTACCAGGAACCGGCGCAACGCCAGGAGCCGTCGCAGTACCAGCAGTACGAGGACGCGGAGACCGGGCAACCGGCACGCAACGACGAGCAGTCCTCGTGGCAGAGTTCGGCGGAACCGGCCGACCGGCCGGCCAGCGGCGCCCCGGCGTCGCCACCTGTCCCGGGCGGATTCGCACTACCCGCGGAGACCCCGGTCGACCGGTACGCGCCAGGCCCCGTACCGGCGCAGAGCTTCGGGGTACCGGACGTGGAACCGGTCGACCGCTACGCGCCACCAGCCGAACGGACGCCGGAACCGCCACGCCCATCCGAGGAACATCGGCCTGACCCGTCGTCGGGTTCGTTCTCCTCTCCGGCGACCGACGCTGCGGCCGCGGCCAGCACCAGCGGTTCACCGTGGGCCGCGTTCGCCAACGCCTGGGACAAGCCGGCCGACCCCCAGCCACAGTCGGCTCCGCCGGCGTACCCACCGGAGCCCGGACCTGACCGGTCCAACCCGAACCGGGACGCGCAGGGCTACCAGCAGTCCTCGTACGAGGAACCGCGCCGGCAGGAATACCGGGAGCAGGACCGCTGGGAACAGGAGCCCCGGGAACGGGAACAGCGCAGCCAGGAACACCGCAGCCAGGAATACCCGGACCAGGGCCGGGGCGGATACCAGAGCCAGGAAAGCGGCCCTGCGCCCCGCGAACACGGCTACGGGCAGGCGGCCGGCGCGCCACCGACGGGTCGCCCGCCGCAACAGCCCGACGACGCCCCACCGGCCGCCTGGCCGCCGGCCCCGGCACCCTGGCCCGGCGACGAGTTGGCGCCGACCGGGCCGGTCCGGGGTGTCGCGCCGGTTCCGGTCGCGAACCGGCTCGGCGCGGACGAACTGGCCGAGGTACTGGCGAGCATCGGTGGCGGACAGCAGGACAGACCGGCGTCGGGTGCTCCCGCCTCAGGTGCCCCGGTCTCGGGCCAACCGGCCCCGCCGCCTGCCGCGCCACCGCAGTCGGACCAGCCGCCCGCGGCATCGGACGCATGGTCCACTCCATCGGCCGAGGCGGCACCGCCGGCCTGGAGTGCGCCCGGCTATCCGCCGGCCGCACCCGATCAGGGTGACCGGCGCGGATGGGACTCCGGGCCGACCGCGCCTCCCCCGCAGCAGCAGGAGCCGCCGCAGTGGCCGACCGGTCCGGCATCGGACCAGGACCACGGTGGCGGGCAGCGCGGCTGGGGTGCGGAGCCCGGGCAGTACGGCAGCGGCAATTCGGAGCGTGCCTCCTGGACCGCCTCGCCCGACGAACCTGCCTCCTGGCCTGAGCCGGGCGATCCGGGCACCGGCAACGGTGCCGTACCGGGTCGTCCGGGTGAGCCTGGCTATCCGGCTACGCAGACCCCGGGTCAACCGGGCCGGTCCGGTCATCCGGGCCAGCCGGGAGAGCCCAGCTGGTCGAGCCAGCCGGGGGAGCCAGGGCAGCCCGGCCACGACACCCCGGGTCACGGCGCTCCAGGTCACGACGCGCCGGGCCACGGCGCTCCGGGCCACGGCCAGCAGCAGCCGGCGAGCTGGCCGCCGGGCGGCCAGCCGTGGGCGCCGCAACAGAGCCAGCCGAACCACGATCCGTGGACCCGGCAGGCGCCGGAGCAGCACCCCGACCCGGGGCCAGGTGGCTTCCCCGACCCGGCACAGCCGGTGCGGTACGGGGTGTCCGGTCCCGGCCAACCGACCGGGCCGCAGCAGGGCGACCCGTACGCGCCGAACGTACCGGGCCAGCAACCACCCGGCTACGACGCTCCAGGTGCACCGGACCGGGGTGCACCGGACCGGGGCGCGCCGTACCGCGATCCGGGTTACCGCGGGGCGGATCCGTACCCCGCGCCGGTGGAACCGCCGCGCAACGCCGATCCGGAGTCGGGTTCCTGGTGGAACGGGGCATCGGCGCGGGAGAGCGGTGCCGCCGTGCAGGCGGGCCGGCGGGACGGCCAGGACGGCTCCGGTACCGGGGGTGGGGGTCCCGGGGAGCAACCGCTCTGGCCCACCGGACCGTCGACCGGCCCACCGGCCGACCATTCAGCGCAGCGACGTACCACGGACGACGCACTGACTCCGGCGCAACGCTTCGGCGAGCAGCACGGCACCGGCCGGCTACCGGCGGAACCACCGCTGCCCGAGGAACCCCGCGTCTTTCCCACCGATCCACCGCCCCGCCCCTGGACCCACGCGGACCGGGCTGCGGTGAGCGGTTCCGGACCACGACCGCCGATGGCCACGCCGGAAGAGCCGACCGATCCGGCGATGTCGGCTGCCGCCCCGGCACAGCCACCTGCTGCCGGCCCGCCGCAATCCGCCGTCGGCCCGGCACAACCGCCCGCGGGAGTGGCACCGCAGCCGGTCCCGGCGGGACCGGGCGGTCCCGCCGGAACATCCGTGGATCAGAACGCGACCACCCAACTCGACACGGTCGCGGCGGGCGCGGGAGGATTCCGCCGGCCGGAGACCCGGTACGCGGAACTGAATCCGCTGGAGACCACCAACTCGCTGACCGGCCGAATCCTCGGCCCGCGCAACGCCGAGCCGGATACCGCCGGTGATGCTCAACAGGGCTCGCGTACGGCACTGACCATGCTGATCCTGATCGGCGCGGTCGTGGTACTGGCCCTGGCCGGCATCGCGATGTGGTTCCTGCTGGCCTGACCCGGCCGGCCGGTCGGGTGTTCCTGCCGGTCGACCCTGCCCGGCGATCAGTCCGTGCCGGGTTCCCGCCATTCGCCGGTGGCCAGGAAACGCTCCACCGTGTCGAGATACGGTGCCAGCTCCAGCCCCTGCCCGGCCAACCACCGGTCGTCGTAGTACGTGCCCGCGTAGCGTTCGCCGGAATCGCACAACAGGGTCACCACACTGCCGGTACGGCCGGCCGCGCGCAGCTCGCCGATCAGCGAGAAGGCACCCCACAGATTCGTACCGGTAGAACCACCGACGCGCCGTCCGAGCAATGACGACGCGGCCCGCATCGCGGCCAGCGACGCCGCGTCCGGTACCCGCATCATCCGGTCCACCACGCCGGGCAGGAAGGACGGTTCGACCCGGGGTCGGCCGATCCCCTCGATCCGGGAACCGGCGCAGACGGTGTACTCCGCGTCGTCGCGTACCCAGCCGTCGTAGAACGCCGAGTTCTCCACGTCGACCACGGCGAGCCGGGTGCTGTAGCGCTGGTAGCGCAGGTACCGGCCGATGGTGGCGGAGGTGCCGCCGGTACCCGCGCCGACCACCACCCAGGCAGGTTCCGGATGCCGTTCGAGGGCGAGCTGTTCGAAGATCGACTCGGCGATGTTGTTGTTGCCACGCCAGTCGGTGGCCCGTTCGGCGTACGTGAACTGGTCCATGAAATGGCCGTTCTCCGTCGCGGCGAGGGTACGGGCCTCCTCGTAGACCTTGCCGGCGTCGGAGATCAGGTGGCACCGACCGCCGGTGAACTCGATCAGGTCGATCTTCTCCCTGCTGGTACCGGCCGGGATCACCGCGACGAACGGCAGGCCGAGCATGCGGGCGAAGTACGCCTCGCTGACCGCGGTGGACCCGGAGGACGCTTCCACGATGGTGGTGCCCTCATGGATCCAGCCGTTGCAGAGCCCGTACAGGAACAGCGACCGGGCCAACCGGTGTTTCAGCGACCCGGTCGGGTGCACCGACTCGTCCTTGAGGTACAGGTCGATGCCCCAGTCGAAGGGCAGCGGGAACGACAACAGGTGTGTGTCTGCGCTGCGGTTGGCATCGGCGGCGACCTTGCGTACGGCCTCCGCCACCCAGGCCCGGTCGGCGTCGCTGGCGCGGTCGAGTTGTTCCACCGGGCGAACGTACCCGCTGGTGACGGGCACCGGACGAGAGCCGTCGGGGTCCGGACCCGACGAAGGGTCCGGACCCCGGTGGCTCAGGCGGCCTTGTCGGGCAGTTCCCGGCGTACCGCTTCGCTCAGGTCCTCGGTCGTCACGTCGAGGTCGGCCAGGATCCGGGTCGCGTTGTTGGGTGCGGCGCGCAGCATGCCGAGCAGCACGTGGCCGTCGCAGATGGACGAGTGCTTGAGGTGCACCGCCTCCCGTACCGCGAGTTCCAGGGTCTTCTTGGCGACGTCGTCGAACGGGATGTGCCCCTTGAGCATCTCCGGTTTCGGCCGGTCCAGGGCGCCGGCGCCGAAGTTCGCCTCGGTCGCCCGGCGTACCTCGGCCAGGTCGATGCCGACGCTGGCGAGCGCGTCGGCATCCAGGTCGTCGCCGGGCGGCAGGCCCAGCGGTACGACGCGGTCGCGTACCGCTGCGGCGTCGACGCCGAGACCGGTCAACGCCCGGGTGCCGGGGCCGTCCGGTACGCCGAGGATGCCGAGCAGCAGGTGTTCGGCCCCGATGTAGCCGTGCCGCATCGACCGGGCCTCCTCCTGGGACAGGACAACCGCCCGTCGTGCACCGGCGTGGAAACGTTCGAACATTTCAGCGGTCCTTCCTGCCCTTGGCGTACTTCTTGTGTACGGCCTGCCGACTGACCCGCAGCAGCACGGCGATGGCCTCCCATGACCAGCCCGCCGCGCGGGCGTTCTGCACCTGGACTGTCTCCAGCCGTTCGGCCAGCTCGCGCAGTGCGCGCACCGCGCGGAGCCCGACCGCGGGATCCTTACTGCCGGCCGCCTGGGCCAGCTGCACTCCACTGTCCATGTCCGTCAACTTACATTGACGCACTCGGCCGCGTCAACCTTCATTGACAATGCCGTCGGGTCGGTAGAGCCTCAGTCCCCTGTGGGCGTGCAGTCACCCAGGCGAGCCAGCAGCGCCGCATCACGCTCGGCGACCTGCCGGAAGATTTCCCGGACCTGCGCGGCACGCCGAGATCCCTCGGGTTCCCGGCCCGCCTCCTGGGAGCTCGGCGCGTCGAAACCCTCAGCCACCGTCCGGCGTCCCATCGCTCGGCATGGTCGAATTCTGACCTACAGAGGTGGTGCAGAGGTCACGGACTCGGCGACCAGCGGGAGGATCCGGTACTGGATCTGCTGGTCCAGCGCGATGATCGTGGAACAGCGCAGCACACTCTCGTCGCCCACGATGCGGTCGATGACCCGCTGCAGGTCGGCGTTCGAGCGGGACACGACCCGGCACATCAGGTCGCCCGAGCCGGTGATCGTGTGCGCCTCCAGCACCTCCGGGATGGTGGCCAGATGCCCGGCCACCCGCTTGTGCCCGCGGTCCTGCCGGATCTCCAGGGTGAGGAACGCGGTCACCGGGTAGCCGACCGCCGCGGGGTCGATGTCCGGACCGTACCCGCGGATCACCCCACGGGCGCCCAACTTGTCCAGCCGGGCCTGCACGGTGCCCCGGGCCACACTCAACCGCCGGGAACACTCCAGTACGCCGATCCGGGGCTCGGCGGCCAGAAGGTGCAGCAACCGGACATCCAGATCGTCCAGTTGTGTTGCCGTTTCACTGGTCATCCTGTCCACTCCCAGAACTCGTCGGTCGGACTCTCTGTACAACCTGACCAGCATCTTCTCGCACTATTGCTCAACCATCGGGTAACCACGATGCTGCCGGTAAGACGCCCACGATGCGGGAGGGTTCCGATGACCAGAGCCATGGACCGGTCTGCCGACAGGATCGATGAGGAACAGCTCATCGGCGCGGTGGCACACGACATCTCGGCCGACCCGTTCCCGGTCAAGGGTCTCGACCACCTCAGATTCTTCGTGGGAAACGCCAAACAGGCGGCGCACTACTACTCCTCCGCCATGGGTATGACGGTGGTCGCCTACCGCGGTCCCGAGCAGGGTCACCGCGACTACGCCGAGTACGTACTGACCTCCGGTTCAGCCCGTTTCGTGATCACCGGCGAGGTACGTGCCGGTACCGAGGTCGGCGAGAGCTGGGTCCGGCACGGTGACGGCATCGTCGACCTGGCGCTGGAGGTACCGGACGTCGACGGCAACTACGCGCACGCGCTGGCCCAGGGCGCGGTCGGGCTGGCCGAGCCGTACGACGTGACCGACGAGCACGGCACCGTACGGCTCGCGGCGATCGCGACGTACGGCGACACCCGGCACACCCTGGTCGACCGGTCGCGCTACTCCGGGCCGTTCCTGCCCGGTTTCGTGGCCCGCGCACCGATGGTGGACCGGCAGCGGCTGATCGACGCGGGGCTGCAGCCCAAGCGCTTCTTCCAGGCCATCGACCACGTGGTCGGCAACGTCGAGCTCGGCCGGATGGACCACTGGGTCGACTGGTACAAGAAGGTGATGGGCTTCAGCAACATGCAGGAGTTCATCGGCGACGACATCGCCACCGAATACTCGGCGCTGATGAGCAAGGTGGTGGCCAGCGGGACCCGCAAGGTGAAGTTCCCGCTGAACGAGCCGGCGGTCAGCAAGCGCAAGTCGCAGATCGACGAGTACCTGGAGTTCTACGGCGGCGCCGGGCCCCAGCACGTCGCCATCGCCACCAACGACATCATCGCCTCGTACGACGCGATGTCCGCGGCCGGTGTGGAGTTCCTGTCCACTCCCGACTCGTACTACTCCGACCCGGAGCTACGGGCCCGGATCGGCACCGTGCGGGTACCGATCGCGGAGCTGCAGAGCCGCGGCATCCTGGTCGACCGGGACGAGGACGGCTACCTGCTGCAGATCTTCACCAAGCCGCTGCAGGACCGGCCGACGGTGTTCTTCGAGCTGATCGAGCGGCACGGTTCGATGGGCTTCGGCAAGGGCAACTTCAAGGCCCTGTTCGAGGCGATCGAACGGGAACAGGACCGGCGCGGGAACCTCTGAGGCTCCTCCGGCGGCACGCCGGGCTGGCGCGGATTGGGCAGGATGGACCGGTGAGCATTCCTGCCGGCGCCCATTCCGCGCCACCGGCCCACGGACACCGGACCCCGCCGGACGGTGGGCGGCCGGCGCCGCGCGGGCCACGTGCCGGTCCACCCCGCCCCACCGATCCGGGCGGCCGGCCGCTGGCCGAGTGGTGGGAACGGCTGATCGCCCGGCTGCTGGACAACGTCATCCTGTCCTCGGTCCTGGTGGTGGCGGAGATTCTCGGCGCGGTGCCGATGGCCCTGATCGCCTGGCACAGCCACGGCATGACCCCGATCGGCGTACTGATCGGCGGTGCGTCCTGGTTCGCGGTGATCGGCGTCAGCTACGCGATCGCCACGTACGTGTACGAGGTGGTGCTTTTCGGCGGCCGGCGCGTCAGCATCGGCAAACGGGTACTGAAGCTCGCGGTGGTGTCCGCCGCCGACGGCGCGCGGCCGGACCGGGCCACCCGGCGGCGCCGCTGGCTGGTCATGGACTGCCCGATGGCCATCGGCTACATCCTCTTCCCGCTGCTACCCGTAGCCTGGGCGTACCAGTTGTACGACGCGCTGTCCCCGCTCGGGCGCCCCTCCACCCGGCAGGCGCTGCACGACCGGTACGCCGGCACGATGGTGATCAGGGAAGGGCGATGAACAGAGGCAAGTCGATCGCACCGGGGTGGTACGCGGATCCCGCGGCGCCCGAGACCCAGCGGTACTGGGACGGCGAGCAGTGGCTCGGTGAGCCGCTGCCGGTCGACGCGACACCGCCGGAGACCCCGCCCGCGCCGCCGGCGCCCGTACCGGAACCTGTGGGTGTGCCCGGTATGGGCCAGCAGCCGGCGCGACCGGCGGGTTGGCCGGGCACCGGACATCCCCCGGACGGACCGGGCGGACCCTACGGACCGGGCGGACCAGGCCAGCCGGGCTGGGGCCAGCCGGGACAGGGCCAGCCGGGACAGGGCCAGCCACGATGGGGCCAACCCGGAGCGGGTCGGCCCGGGATGCCACCCGGGACGGTGCTGCCGCGCCCGCCGTTGAGCGTCCCGAAAGGCTTCACCGGCGCGTCCCTGGAACGCCGGGCCGGCGCCCGCGTGATCGACTTCGCCCTCGTCGCGCTGCTCAGCCTGGTCGCCAACAGTTGGCTCGGCTACCGCTACCTGCAGATCCTCATCCCCTATCTCCGGGACGCGTTCAACCATCCGAATGTGCAGCCGCAGGTGGACTCGCGGCTCAGTTCACTGCTGTACCCGATGATCCTGATCTCGCTGGCGCTGTGGTTCGCCTACGAGGTGATCGCCGTCAGCCGCAACGGGCAGACCGTCGGTAAGCGCCTGCTGCGCATCAAGGTGGTGCGGCTGGACGGTAGTGCCGTCGATTTCGGCTCCTCGTTCCGGCGTTGGGCGATCATGGCCATCCCGAACCTGTTCTTCCCGTGCGGCGTACCGATCCAGGCCGTCGACGCGCTGTGGTGCACCTGGGACCGACCCCTGTCGCAGTGCCTGCACGACCGGTCCGCCCACACCCTCGTGGTGTCCGCCAAGCCGGCGGACCTACCCGGCCCGACCGCGACCGACCCCCCGGAGGATCCGCGATGAACCGCCGCCTCACCCGCGCCGAACTGGACGAACTCCCGGCCTACGTTCCGGGACGCAACCCGGCCGATCTGGCCCGCGAACTGGGCATCCCGGCCGCCATCAAGCTGGCCTCCAACGAGGTGCCGTACGGCCCGCTGCCCGGCGTGCCGGAGGCGATCGCGACAGCCGCCGCCGAGTCGCACCGCTACCCCGACATGGGCGTGATCGCGCTGCGGGACGCGCTGGCCGAACGGTACGGGGTGTCCGCCGGTCGGGTGGTGACCGGCTGCGGTTCGGTGGCGCTGCTGGAACTGCTGCTGAAGGCGGCGACCCGGCCCGGCGACCAGGTCGTCTACTCGTGGCGGTCCTTCGAGGCGTACCCGATCGTCGCGGCCGGCGCCGCGGTGCATTCGGTACGGGTACCGAACACCGCCGGTCACGGCCATGACCTCACCGCCATGCGTGCTGCGATCACCGACCGGACCAGGGTGGTGATCGTCTGCAACCCGAACAACCCGACCGGTACGACATGCCGCCGCGAGGAACTGGACCGGTTCCTGTCCGACGTGCCCGACGACGTACTGGTCGTACTGGACGAGGCGTACCGCGAGTTCGTCGCCGACCCGGAGGTGCCGGACGGCCTGGTGGAATACGGTGACCGGCCGAACGTCGTGGTGATGCGGACCCTGTCCAAGGCGTGGGGCATGGCCGGTCTGCGGTGCGGCTGGCTGACCGCCGCACCGGAGGTGGCCGAGGCGGTCCGTAAGGTGCTCACGCCGTTCTCGACGAACATGCTGGCGCAGGCCGCGGCCCAGGCCGCCCTGCGCTCCGCGGACGAGATGCAGCGCCGGGTCGATCTGATCCTGGCCGAACGGCGCCGGCTGCTGCCGCTGATCCGGGAGCTGGTACCGGCCGTGCCCGACACCCAGTCCAACTTCTACTGGCTGCCGATCGACGACCCGTCCGGCTTCGGCAAGACCTGCGAGAACCACGGCGTCATCGTCCGGCCCTTCCCGGAGGGCGTCCGGGTGACCATCGGCACTCCGGAGGAGAATGACACCTTCCTCACCGCCGCCCGCGAGGCCCTGACCTGAGCCATCGCCCACCCCCGCCACGGAGAGCATTTTCCCCGAAAGCGACTTTCGTCCACTTGTAGAAAATGCGCTTTACGGGAAAATGCACCGACCGAGGCAGTCTCTGGTGCATTTTCCCCGAACGTCCGAAATGAAAAACCGGACGTAAGCATCTTTCGGGGAAAATGCACCGAGGAGCGGTGCGAGTCGTGGACCGGATGACCTCGCCCGGCGGAACCACCGAACACGTCGGGAGCGCCACCGACCGCAGCCACCGCCGCAACGTCCAACACCGACGATCCGGCCCTGCGCCGGGTCCCGCGGCGGGAGGCGCGTGGCCAGGAGGACCCGGTGGCGCGCCACCGGGTGTGGTGGCGCTGTCGACCACCGCGTCATGGGTGAACATGATCATCGATGCCGACGACATTCCGCGCATCGCAACCCGCCCGACCCGGTGAGGTGCGGGGCGCCGACCGGGAGGCCGGCGACCCGCACGGGTACCAGGATTGCCGCAGCGTCAGCTGATCTGGCAGAAGGAGCCGTAGTTGTCCGGGGTGTAGTAGTACTCGCCGCCGGAGCCGGCGATCAGGCGACGGTTGCCTGCGGTGCTGTCACCCGGCGTGGGCACCACGTACAGGTGGTAGTAGCTGGACGACTCGGCGGGCAGGACGCCCTCCCGGTTCTGGTAGACGGTGCCGTCCTGGGTGTACGGGAACGGCCCGCCGGCCTCGACCAGTGCGATGGTGTCGTTGACCTCCGAGGGCAGCGTGCCGCAGGCCGTGACGCCGCCGCCACCGCCGCCACCGGAGGCGTCGGTGACCTCGCAGAACGTCGCGTAGTGGTCGCCGGTGTAGTAGTAGTGCGGCGGGTCGGTCAGCGGGGTGCCGCCGGTGATGATCCGGCGGGTGCCGCGGGTCGGCGCACCGGGTGTGATGACCGTGTACTCGTGGTAGTAGCCGGTCGACTGGGCCGGCAGGATGCCTTCCCGGTTGTCGAACACGACACCGTCGTTGCTCGGGTACGGGAACGGTCCGCCGGAGTGGATGAGGTCCACCGTGTCCGTCGCCTCGGGGGGCAGGTCGGCGAGGGAGCAGGTACCGATTGCCGCCGGGTGCACGGCCGTGTGCGCGCTGACCGGTGCCGCAGGCTGGGCCTGCGCGGTACCGGTGCCCATGGCGAAGAAGCCGGCGACGATCGCGACGCTTGCGATCACTGCCCGCCTCAACGTCATGCGGTGAGGAGTGTGGGTTGTCATGTCCGGATAGTACGAATAAAACGGTAAAGAACACACCCCTTGCTTCCTGAAATCTCGCGTAATCAGCCCGTAACGTCATGACATACGTCGGTGCAATCGACCGGCCCGCAGCCTGCGGCCGGACGTGTCCACCCCTTTGGAGGAACCACCGCCCATGCGCCGCACCGCCGTCGCCGTCACCCTGGCCCTGGCCGCTTCGATGACGCTGTTCTCCTGCGCCCAGCAGTCCGGCCCCACCGCCGGCCACCGGACGGTGAGCAGGTCGCCGAGCCCGTCGCCGTCGCCCACCCCGTTCGACCCGGACGCCGGCGCCGTGCTGCCCGCCAAACGGGTGGTGGCGTACTACGCGATCCCGGGTGCGGCCGCGACCGGACCCGCGTACGCGCTCAGCGAGGCGATGTACCAGCGGTTGAAGGCGCAGGGCGCGGCGTACGAGAAGCTCGATCCGGCGCATCCGGTGCAGCTCGGCATCGACCTGGTGGCCAGCGTGCCGGACGGTTTCCCGGGCGACAACGGCAACTACAGCCACCACCTGGACAAGTCGACGATCCAGCAGTACCTGGACTTCTGCGAGAAGCACGACCTGCTGCTGTTCATGGACCTCAACTTCGGCCAGTCACCGATCATGCCGGAGGTCCGGGCGTTCCTGCCGTACCTGGAGCAGTACGACTTCGTGCACATGGCCGTGGACCCGGAGTGGATGTTCCCCCGGCGCAACGGCGTGCCGGGGGTCAACCTGAGCAACGTACGGGCCGCCGACCTGAACCCGATCATCGACGCGGTCGCCGCCATTCCGGCGAAGTACCACGTGCCCCGCAAGATCCTGATGATCCATCAGTACCGCGGGGACGGTGACGGGAGCGCAGACCCGTACTCACCGGGCGCGGCGGAGATCGCCGACAAGCGCAACCTGACCGACGAGGACCGGGTCGACGTGGTCATCGCCTGCGACGGTGTCGGCGGTTACGCCGGCGACCACAAGGCCAAGTCCGATGAGTACAAGACCTGGGTGGCCGCCGCGATGAAGAAGTACCACAACTTCCGGTACGGCGGCTTCAAGCTCTTCTACCACCTGGAGGCGCCGACCGGGGTGATGACGCCGGCCCAGGTGATGGCACTGGCACCGCAGCCGATGATCATCACCTACGGCAACTGACCGTCCTCCCGGGCCGGCCGGACCGTACCGGTCACCTCGCCGAAGCCGATGGTGCTGCCGTCCGCTCCGGGTGCGGTCGCGGTGATGGTGACGGTGTCGCCGTCGAGCAGGAAGGTGCGCGTACCGCCGTCGTCGAGGGTGACCGGTTCGGCGCCGCCCCAGGTCAGTTCAAGGAAGCAGCCACGCTGGTCGGGTGCGCGGCCCGACACGGTGCCGGAGGCGTACAGGTCACCGGTACGCAGACTGGCCCCGTTCGCGCTCAGGTGCGCGAGCTGCTGGGCGGCCGTCCAGTACATGCCGGCGAACGGCGGGCGGCTCACCGTACGGCCGTTCCAGGCGACATCCAGGGACAGCTCGTACGCGCTGCCCGCCGGCGCCAGGTAGTCGGCGGGTGCCGGGTCCTGCGCGGGAGGAGCGGTACGCGCCGCCGCGAGCGCGGCCAGCGGCACCACCCAGGGCGAGATGCTGGTGGCGAACGACTTGCCCAGGAACGGGCCGAGCGGCACGTACTCGTACGCCTGGATGTCCCGCGCGGACCAGTCGTTGACCAGCACCGCGCCGAACACGTGCTGCTCGAAGTCGGTGGTGGCCACGCGGGAGCCGAGCGGGCTGGGCGTACCGACCACGAAACCGACCTCGGCCTCGATGTCGAGTCGCAGGCTCGGCCCGTACGCCGGTTCCCCGTCGACCAGCCGCTGCCCGCAGGGCCGTACGACGTCGGTGCCGGAGACCACGACGGTGCCGGCGCGGCCGTGGTAGCCGACCGGTAGCCGCTTCCAGTTCGGCAGCAGCGGCGGTTGCTGCGGCCGGAAGAGCCGGCCGAGGTTGCTGGCGTGTTCCTCGAAGCTGTAGAAGTCGACGTAGTCGGCGACCTCGATCGGCAGGTGGGTACGCAGTTCGGCCCGCGGCCGCAGCGCCGGTCGGAGCGCGTCGGCGTACCGGCCATCGGTGAGCAGCTCGGTGAGCCGGTCCCGTACGGCCGCCCAGACGTGATGTCCCAGCGCCAGGAACGGGTTGAGGGTGGCCGAGTCGAACACGTCGCGGTGCACCACGCCCAGGTCCGCATCGCGCAGCGCGTCGTCGAGCAGTCCGGTACCGACGACCGCCGGCAGCGACAGCGCCTGATCGCCGATGGCCACCGCCACGTGTCGTCGACCGGTGCCGTGGCTGACGATCCCGTACGGAAGGTTGGTGACCGGGAACGGCGATCCGTCCGGTACCTCGACCCAGCTGTTCACGCGTTTCCCTCTCGTGCCGGTGGCAGGTGTTCGAGCAGTGTGGGATCCAGCAGGCCGAGGTCGACCAGGTCGGTCAGCGGTTCGGCGACGCTGCAGGAACCGTACGAGGCGAAGCCGGTGCGGTGTCGGCCGAGGGCGGATCGGACCGGGGCGAGAAGGGCAGCGGCGTCCCGGCAGGCGAGCACCTCGGTGAGGGCGCCGGCGCACCCGGAGGCAGGCTCGGCGAGGGCGACGGAGCGTCCCGCGACCGGCCCGGAACACTTCGGGATGACGGCGGCCAGCACGTTGAGGTATCCGTGGTATTCGAATCCGGTGTCCGGAGCGGTCTGCCGGAGGGCGTGGTGCAGGCCGGAGGTCAGCTTGAACGGCTGGTGCAACGCCAGGTTGACGGCCAGGAACTCGGCCAGTTCCGCATCGCTGGGGAACGCCGCTGCGTCGAGGCCACCGGTACGCAACTTGGCGCCGACCCGGCCGCCGACCGGTCCTCCGGCGAGTGCCCGTACCGCGGCCGGCCAGCCGGCGGTGCGCGGGATCTCGACGAAGCAGTCCACGGGCCGTCCCGCCGTCACGGTGGTCAGGATCTCGGCGACGTGGCACGCGACGGCGGGCAGGTCGGCCGGCCCGGTCCCGGCCGGTACCGCGCATTCGACCTGGCGGAGCACGACGGTCGGCTCGGTCCGGGTCAGTCGTACGGCGTCGGCCAGCAGGCCCGGCCCGGTGTCGCCGATCAGCCCGACCTCGAGGGGCGGCCCGGGCCGCGCGGTCAGCTCGGCAACCAGTTCGACCCACCGTGACACCGGGCACAGGAAGGGCCCGACAAGGTCCGCGTACGGCGCCCTGCGGTGCATCCGGTGCTCCTGTACGGCAACCTCCATCGGGGCGCTACCCGGCGGAAACAGTGCCGCGTCGTCGACCAGGCGACGCAGTAGCGGCGGGATCCCCGGCGGGAGGCCAGGGTTCGGTGGCACGGTTGACATGGGGCCGACCTTAGTTGAGGCTACGTATATAGGACAACTGCGTCCGATTATCGGACACACGTGTCAGCGTCGCATAGACCTGCGTCCCAGCGTCACACCACGGTCCAGCAGATTCCGCGGAACATCGCGAAACCACTTCTCGGGAGGTCCGATGCCGTACTACCGGCAGGTGGGCGAGCTTCCACCCAAACGACACACCCAGTTCCGGCAGCCCGACGGCTCCCTCTACAAAGAGGAGCTGATGGGACAGGAGGGGTTCTCCAGCGACTCCTCGCTGCTCTACCACCGCTATCCGCCGACCGCGATCCTGGCCGCCGAGGCCTTCGACGCGCCGGCCGTCACCCGCGCACCGAACCATCCACTCAAACCGCGGCACCTGCAGACCCACAAGCTGGACGTCACCGGCACCGATGCGATCCTGGGTCGCTCGCACCTGCTGGCCAACGACGACGTACGCATCTCGTACTCGGTCGCCGACCGGCCCAGCCCGCTGTACCGCAACGCGATCGGCGACGAATGCCTCTACGTCGAGGACGGCACCGCACGGGTGGAGACCTCGTTCGGCGCGCTGGACGTCTCCCCCGGTGACTACCTGGTCGTCCCGATGTCGGTGATCTACCGGGTGGTGCCGACCGGAGACCGTCCACTTCGGACACTCGCGATCGAGTCGACCAGCCACATCGGGCCACCCAAGCGGTACCTGTCGGTACGCGGCCAGTTCCTGGAGACCTCCCCGTACTGCGAGCGGGACCTGCGCGGTCCGACCGAGCCGCTACTGGTGGACGAGGCCGAGGTCGAGGTCGTCGTGCAGCAGCGCGGTGGCTGGACCCGCTTCGTCTACGCCCAGCACCCGTTCGACACGGTCGGCTGGGACGGCTGCCTGTACCCGTGGGTGTTCTCCATCCACGACTTCGAACCGATCACCGGGCGGATCCACCAGCCACCGCCGGTACACCAGACGTTCGAGGGACACAACTTCGTCATCTGCTCGTTCGTCCCGCGCAAGGTCGACTACCACGAGCTGGCCATTCCGGTGCCGTACAACCATCACAACGTCGACTCCGACGAGATGATCTTCTACACCGGCGGCAACTACGAGGCACGGCGCGGCTCGGGTATCGAGCAGGGTTCCATCTCGCTGCACCCGTCCGGGTTCACCCACGGCCCGCAGCCCGGGGCCGCGGAACGGGCGATCGGTGCCGAGTTCTTCGACGAACTCGCCGTCATGGTCGACACCTTCCGGCCGCTCGACCTGTGCGAGCCCGGACTGTCCTGCGAGGACACCAACTACGCCTGGACCTGGAACCGCAAGGTCTGATCCGACGTCCGTCGCCGGTGCCCGGAGCACCGGCGACGGCTGTCGTACTCAGAGGGCGGGCGCGGCCCGCCACCGTACTCAGAGCGCGGGCGCGGCCCGCCACATTGGAAACATCCGCCCCTCGTTGGGCAGCACGACCGGCTGCCCGGTCAACCGGTAGCCGTGCCGCAGGTACAGCTCACGGGACCGCTCATTCGAGGCGACCAGGTACGCCGGCTCCCGCCGTCCGTCCAGCAGCCGGTGCCGGTGCCGGAGCAGCGCCGAGCCGGCCCCGTGATGCTGACGATGCGGTGCTATCGCGAGAAACGCCAGGTAGGCGTGTGGCTCGGCCGGCGTGTGGCGATGCATCCAGGTGTCGAACGCCTGGAACCGGGGCAACCGGTCGCCGACCAGTTCGGCCAGCTTGAGGTCGTAGTCCGCCGGACCCTCGTCGTCGCTGTCCGACCAGATCGCCACCCCGTACGCGGTGCCGTCCTCGATCAGCACGTCGACCGTGCCGGTGGCCAGCGCGTGCCCGACGAACAGCCGGAAGTACGGTTCCAGCACGGCGCTGCGCCGCGACTCGTCCGGCACCAGGTACTGGTTGGCGGCCAGCGGGAAGAAGCTGCGGTCGATCAGCCTGGCCAGCCGCGCCTCGTCGGCGGCTCGACCGGCCCGTACCACCGGCTGCCAGGTACCGACCGTCCCGCCGGACGGGTACGACCCGCTCATGCCCCGACCACCGTCCGCTCGGCCATTCCGGTGTCGGCGTGCACGCCCAGCCCGATACCGGCATACACCCGGGGCTTCCACACCCGCAGTACGGCAGACCACATGACCCCGATGATCGCAGCGACGGGGTACACCGCGGGCAGGATCCAGCGCCACGGCGAATCCGGTGCCACGCCGAGCAGCGTGTCGTAGTTGACCACCGCGAACACCGTGATGGCGCCGAGCGCGAGGAATGCGGTCAGCGGCGCGATCCGCCGGGTCCAGAGGTTCTCCCCACGCGGCTGCCGCCAGAAGTACACCACCACGGCCAGGCTGGTCACGGTGAACAGCAGCAGTACGCCGAAGCCGCCGAAGGTGCCGCCGTAGAAGAACAGGGTGACCAGCGGGTCCCAGCCGGTGGCTGCCCAGAGCCCGATGGCGACCGCGCCGATCGCGGACTGCGCCAGCGACGCCCATGCCGGCGAACCCTGCCGCATCGAGGCGCGGCCGAACCGGCGGAACAGCACCCCTTCCCGCCCCAGGGCGAATCCGTACCGGGCGCAGCTGGCGTTGAAGCTGATCAGCGCGGCGAGCAGGCTGGTGCAGAACAGTACGTTCGCGACGTCCACCAGTACGCTGCCGACCTGCGGCGCGGCCACGTCGAAGAACATCTGGGTGGACTCCGATCCCGCCCGCGCCACCAGGTTGGCGTCGCCGGCACCCCAGGCCATCAGGAACGACGAACCCGCGTACAGCACGAAGATCAGTGCCATCGCGCCGTACGTGGCGCGCCGTACGGTGATCCGCGGTCGTTTCGACTCCTCCTGCAGCACCGCGCCCTGCTCGATACCGACGAACCCGAGCAGCGCCATGGCCAGTACGGCGCCCCACCCGCCGTGCATGTTCGCCGGGTCCAGGGTGCCCAGCTGCGCGGTGCCGTGGAACGGGTGCGCGGCGATGACCGCGTCGAACAGCACCACGACGGCGATCTCGGCGCAGAGCAGTACGGCCAGGACCTTGCCGGCGACGTCGATGCTGAGCACCCCGAGGATGCCGACTAGCAGCCAGCTCGCGGCGGCGAAGACGTACCAGGCGATGTGCCGGTGGGTCCACTGCTCGACCAGTCCGGAGGTGACCGTGCCCCAGGCTCCGTACAGGCCGACCTGCAGGGCGTTGTAGGCGATCAACGCGACGAACGCGGACCCGACACCGAGCGCACGGCCCAGTCCCTGGCTGACGTAGGCGTAGAAGGCGCCGGCGTTGGTGATGCTGCGCGACATGGCCAGAAATCCCGGTACGAACACCGCCAGCGCGGCCGCCACCAGCGCGAACGCCAACGGCAGCGCGATGACGTGGGTAACCGCCAACGCGGTGGTGACCACCCCGGCGATCACGGTCAACGGTGCGGCGGAGGAGATCTCGAAGAACATCACCGACAGGGTCCCGAGTCGGTCCGCGGCCAGCGAGTCCTGTACGACGCTGACCGGTCGGTGTGGTGCGGTGAGTGTGTTCGGTGCGTGGGACACCGTTTCTCCCGTCCGATGCGTGGAGGTAGCGGGAAGGTGTGGAAGCGGGCTCAGTACCCGCGGAGAACTGCGGCGCCGAGCGCCGCACGGGTGTGGCTGATCAGCGCGTGGACAGCGGGTGGCAGGGTGGCCAGCCACGGGTCCGGTACGGCGATGCGGGTGACCGTCTCCCGGTCGGCGTAGCGGGACAACCGGGTCGCCTCGACCAGCGCGATGACCACCACGTCGGCGGCCGGTACGGTGCCCGCCGGGCGTCCGGCGAGGTGACCGAGCCGGCTCATCGCGAACTGGCTGCCCGCCGGGCGAAGTGCCGGGTAGGTCTCGGTCCGGCGCAGCCGTACCCGACGTACCCGGTGCGCGACGATGCCCTCCCGGAACAGCCGTTGCCCGATGCTGGCCCGGACACCGTCCTCCCGGGCCTGGAAACGCATCCAGTCCGCCAGCGGCATCCGGGCCTCCCGTTGGATGAGCTCCAGCAGGTCCAGGCCCGCCCCGGTGGACGGCACGCCGTCCTGCCTGCGGGTCCGTACGGTCCCGAGTTCCTGACCGACGGTGACGAATCCTTCAAACAGCAGTTCGGCGATGACGGCCGCACCGAGAGCCAGATTGAGTGCCTCGACGTTGCCACGCGGTACCCCCTGGTACTCGTCGTGGCCGATCAGGAACAGTTGGTCGGTGATCCGGGTTACCTCGCCTGGCAGCAGATGTCTGCTCGCCTGCGCCATTGCGCCCTTCCCCCATGTACACGCACAGTGATCTGTACCTGACAAAAGCGGTACCGGACGTATGTTATGGACGATGCGCGGGGCGGACAAGGCTACGTAAACGATGCGATTTTCATATCGTGCCTAAAAACAGATACCCGGTTGCGTAACGCTGATCATCACCATTGGTGATCTTGCCGGCGTTGATCGTCAACGGTCCGGCGTACCCGGCCTGTTCGTGTCGTCGGCCCGCAGCACCAGCGCGGCGAAGGTGAACGCGCCCAACAGGATCAGCCCGCCCAGCGGCCATGGCGAGCCGCTCAGCGCGAACGCCAGCAGCATCGGCGGCCCGGCGAGCACCGCGACACACGCGGCGGTGAGCCCACGGTCCAGCCGACCCAGCAGCTGCAGTACCGGTTGCAGGCCGTCCGGCGTCCGCGCCCGGAAGGTACCGAAGATCAGTACCCCGGCCGCGCCCACCGCACCGGCCATCAGCCGCGCCGTCACCATCCCGGCCAGCATGCACAACGCGACGAGCAACGGACCGCCCCAGGCGTACAGCGCCCCGAGTGCAAGGAACCGGGACACCCCGGTACGCAGACCCGGTGCGGAGCGGCGGCCGGGGGCCGAGGTCGGCAGCAGTACCGACGCCGGCCGCGCCGGGACCATCCGGCCGGGCCGGAGCCGTAGCCCCGCACCGGTACCGGTGCTCGCCGCCCGCGGGTCGAGCCGGGTCGCCTCCGCGTTCGCCCGCTGCGCGACCTCCCACAGACCCAGATCGGCCGCCACCGCGGCGAGTACCAGGTGGGTCTCCGGCTCCTCCGGTGCCAGCCGTACGGCACTCCAGGCCGCGTCCAGGCTGGCCTGCCCGTTACGGACCTGGCGCACGATCGCAGCGAAGTGCAGTTGCCGGAGCCAGGAACCCGGATCGACGGCGAGCAGTTCGTCTGCCGCGGTCAGGGCCGCCGACCGGTCGTCCAGCTCGACCAGGGCGTAACCCCGGACCACCTGGCCGAGCAGATGGTCGGGGCGGACCGCCAGCGCCGCCCCGGCCGAGGCGAGTGCCTGCGGGAACCTCCCGGCCCGCAACTGGACCATGCCCAGCGTCGCCAGCGCCTCCGCGTTCTCCGGCGCCAACCGCAGCGCGTCCCGCAGTTCCTCGGCCGCTTCGGCGTACCGGCCCAGATCGTCGAGCAGATCGGCACGCTGGATGGACGCCGTCACCTCGGTAGCGGCACCGCTGTCCTCGTCCGGCTCCCCCATCACCAGTCGAGCCTAACCACCGGCATGGTCCGTCCGGCGGCTCATACCGCTCCCGACGCGTACACGAGCGCGGTGGCCAGCGCCGCCAGCCCTTCGCCGCGCCCGGTGAAACCGAGACCGTCGGTGGTGGTGGCGGACAGCTGCACCGGCGCGTCGAGCGCCGTGGCCAGTACCTCCTGCGCCTCGGCCCGACGGGGCCCGAGGCGCGGTGCACGACCGATCATCTGCACCGCGACATTGCCGATGACCAGGCCGGCGGCCCGTACCCGGCGTGCGGTCTCGGCCAGCAGCATGGTGCCCGCAGCACCGGCCCATTCCGGCTCGGCGGTGCCGTAGTTGCTGCCCAGGTCGCCCAGCCCGGCGGCGGAGAGGACCGCGTCGCAGACCGCGTGCGCGGCGACATCGCCGTCCGAGTGCCCGGCCAGGCCCGGGGTGTCCGGCCAGTACAGCCCGGCGACCCAGCACTCGCGCGTCGGGTCGTAGGCGTGCACGTCGGTACCTATACCCACCCTGGGAACGATCACGGCTGGTCAGCCTACGCGCGGAAGGCTCAGCGGTTGATCAGCAGGGCGGCGACCTCCAGATCGAACGGCCGGGTGATCTTGAGCGCCGCCTCGTCACCGGGCACCGTGACCACGGTGCCACCGCAACGTTCGACGAGTCCGGCGTCATCGGTGGCCGGAGCATGCCCGGCTGCCCGGGCGGCACGGTGCGCCTCGGCGAGCACACCACGGCGGAAACCCTGCGGGGTCTGTACGGCCCGCAGCACCGAGCGGTCCACGGTGGCTTCGATCCGACCCCCGGCGTCCACCCGTTTGATGGTGTCCACGACGGGAAGTACCGGGATCACCGCGTCGTGGCCGTCGCGTACCGCTGCGGCGACCCGGTCGGTCAGGCTGGCCGGCGCGAACGCCCGCGCGGCATCGTGTACCAGGATGATCGGGTACTGCTCGGGAACCTCGGCCAGCGCCAGCGCCACCGATTCCTGCCGGTCCGCACCGCCGGTGACCAGAGTGAGTCCGACATCGACGCCGGCCATGACCGGAGCCAGCAGTTCGGCGACCTCGGCGGCACCACCGGGCGGTACGGCGACCACCACGTGGCCGACGCTGCGGGCCACCGTGAGCCGACGCACCGCGTGGGCGAGCAGCGAGCTGCCGCCCAGTTCCCGCAGCGCCTTTGGCGCCCCGGGGCCGAGCCGTTCGCCACGACCCGCAGCAGGCACGAGGACCGCGACGTCACCGCGCTGATGGGTCGACGCGGTCACGTCACGGTCCTCGATGGTCACCTGTCAGTCGTACCGGTCAGGCTTCGCCGAGCACCCTGTCGAGAAGCGACTCCGCCTCGTCCTTGGTGCTGTCCTCCGCGAGTGCGACCTCACCGACCAGGATGTCGCGCGCCTTGGCGAGCATCCGCTTCTCACCGGCCGACAGTCCACGCTCGCGTTCCCGCCGCCAGAGATCACGGACGACCTCGGCAACCTTGAGTGGATTGCCGGACGCCAACTTCTCCAGATTCGCCTTGTACCGCCGCGACCAGTTGGTCGGCTCCTCGGTGTGTGGCGCACGGAGCACGTTGAAGACCTTGAGGAGTGCCTCTTCGTCCACTACTTCCCGGACACCGACGATCTCAGCGTTCTCCGCAGGAACCCGTACGGTCAGGTCGCCCTGTGCGACCTTGAGCACGAGGTACTGCTTCTCTTCGCCCCGGATGGTCCGGGTCTCGATTGCCTCGATGAGTGCGGCCCCGTGGTGGGGGTAAACAACGGTCTCGCCGACACTGAAAGCCATAGGTTCGAAACCCCTTTCGCTGTGTTAAGGGTAACACGGAGTGCGCATCAATCGGGAGTCCGCACCTCGACGTAATCGCAGGTCAGCGACGTGTGAGTAGGCCTACTGAACTTGACAAACGACCCCTTGATCTGCTGTGGACGCCCTCAGCTAACAATGGGCGGCCTATTGAATACTGAAAGTTACCTGTCGGTTTTGCCCCCGTAACGGCATAATAACGGTCGGGATCCGATCTCTCACTGCCGGATATCTGGTGCCGGCCGCGAAGGTGCGAGACAGTGGAGTCACGGCGGCCCTAGGAGGCAGCGGTGGGTGGGCTACTCGGAGACGACGACGCTGGCGGCCCCAGGCCGCAGGAGCCGGAAGGGCTACCCGGATTCCCCGCCGAATGGGGGCGCATCGTCATTCCCGACGATGCCGCCGAACTGGACCGCTACAGCGCGAAGGTACGCCGCAGCCTGCGGCGCCGGAAGCTGCTCCGCCGCTACCGGCTACGGACCAGCCGCCGTTTCCACCACCTCGCGCTACCGCTCATCCTGGTGACGATGGCCGTCCTGGTCACCACCACCAGCCTGTTCGCCGCGATCTGGCCGACCGGGCACACCCGGACCACCGCCCGCCAGTCCGGTACGGCCGCCAGCGACACACCCGAGCGGCTACAGACCGGCAGGGCCACACCGGCACTGACACTCACCGACCCGGCAGGGCACAACGTGCCGCTCAACGCCACCCGTCCAGCGGTCGTACTGCTCCTGCGGCACTGCGCGTGCGTCACGCTGATCACCGACACCAGCCGCGCCATCGCCGGTGCCCGGGTACCTCTCCTCGTCGTCGGCGACCGGCAACCGCCGGTGCTGCCCCCGCTCCCCGCGAACGCCCGGATCCGTACGATGACCGACCCGTCCGGCGCGCTGGCCGGCGCGTTCGCCGCCAACCTCGGCAGCACGCCGGACAGCCGGTCGGCCGCGGCCTTGCTGATCGACCGGAAGGGCCTGCTGGTACGGGTCCTGCCGGCAACCCACAGCGCCGACGACTTCGCCGCCCAGCTCCCTGCCCTGGTCGACTGACGTACCTGCTCAGCGCGCCCTCAGCAGTGCCCCGTAGAGCGTCAGGCCCGGTCCGAACGCGAGCAGCATCAGATACCCACCAGAAGGCACCCCGGCCGCGAGCAGGGCACGCAGCACCACCAGTACCGTCGCCGACGAACAGTTGCCGTGCCAGCGCAACGCCTCCCGGGACGGCGCCAACGCCTCGGCCGGCAGCTTCAGCTCCCGCTCCACCACATCCAGGATGCGCGGGCCCCCCGGATGAACCGCCCAGCCAGCCACATCGGCCGGTTGCAGCCCGTACCGGCCGAGCAGGTCACCGGCCAGCCCCGGCAGCTGGTCTGCCAGCGAATCCGGTACCCGGGAGGACAACCCCATCCGGAAGCCCTGGTCGGTCACCTCCCAGGTCATCTGGTCGGCCGTGGTCGGGTCGCAGGCCGCCGCCAGCTCCAGTACCTCCACCTCGTGGCCGGCAGAGGCCGTGGCGTCGGTGGACGCCGGTCGCAGTACCAGGGCTGCCGCCGCATCGGAGAACAGCGCATGCGCGACCACCTGCGACACCTCCCGGGTCGGCGGTTGCAGGTGCAACGAGGTGATCTCCACGCAGAGCAGTACCGCGGGGCGGCGCTGGGACACCACGTAGTCGGTGACCGCAGCCAGCCCGGGCAACGCAGCGTAACAGCCCATGTGGCCGATCAGCAGCCGCTGCGTACCGGGCGCGAAGCCCAGATCGCGGGCGAGCAGGACATCCACCCCCGGGGTGGCGTACCCGGTACAGGAGACCACCGCGAACAGGCCCACATCGGCCGGGTCGAGCTGCGCGTCGGCCAACGCCTCGATCACCGCCGAGCGGCCCAGCGGTAGCGCCTCGGTCAGATAGCGGCCCATCCGGGAGCCGGTACTGGTCGCCGAGATGTCCTCGGTCAGTGGACTCACCGCCGCGTGCCGGCGCTGTACCCCGGAGTTGCGGAAGATCCGTTCGGCCAACCGGACGTCGCAGTAGTGCGCCGCGAAGAAGTCGCGCCACAGCTCGGACTGGTCCGCACCGGGTGGGAAGGCCGTACCCAGGCCGGCCAGGGTCGGCCTCAGGCCGCTACCGCCGTGACCGCTCACCACCGCGGTGTCGCCGCGTCGGCGTGCGGATCGCCGCCCAGTACCGCGACACCCAACCAGTCGGCGCACACGTCGCTGGTGGCCGGCTGCAGCGCACCGCAGCGGGCGTCCCGGTACAACCGCTCCAGCGGGTGCCCCCGACGGGTCGCCTGGGTGCCGGCGGCCTCCAACAGATCGGTGGCGACCCGGGCCGCGGTGTCCCCGGCCAGCAGCTTGGCCCGCCACACCCAGCGGTTCGTGTCCGGGTCGCCGGGCGCCGCGTCGACCCGCCGGGCCGCCTCCGACACCACCAGCCGGGCCGCGGCCACCGCCGCGTCCGCCCGACCCAGCCGGGCCCGTACCGCCGGCAGCTTTCCGAGCCCTCGACCCTCCACATGCGACACAGCAGCGTCCACAGTGGCCTGCGCGACACCGATGTAGACCGCCGCGTAGCTGGCCACCAACCACTGCGGCATCACCTGGGCGACCAGTACGGCGAGCCCTTCGATCCCACCCAGCAGGGCCGCCGCGTCGACCCGGGCGGACAGCACCAGGTCGTGGCTGGCAGTCGCACGCATGCCCAGCGAATCCCAGTTCGGCTCGACCAACACCCCGTCGCCCGGCGGCACCAGGAACTGGGAAACCTTGTCCGGCTCCGCCGCGGACCGGGCCACCACCAGATATCCGTCCGCGTCCTGTGCGCCGGAGACGAACGACTTGCGGCCCTCGATGACGAACCCGTCGCCGTCCCGGCGGTACGTGGTGGCCACGTCCGACAGCCGCGAGCCGGCGCGCGGTTCGCTCATCGCCACCGCGTACCGGGCACCCTGCGCCGCCGCGGCCAGGATCCGGTCCCGGGCGGCGAAGTACCCGTCGGGTGCACCCAGCGCGCGGGCCAGTTCGTCCGGGGTGTGCGCCAACGCGCCGGTCACCGACGCGTGCATGTTGTAGATCAGTGCGGTCGCGCCGTTGCCGCGCCCCAGCTCCATCGCCACCCGGGCGTAGTCGGCGAACCCGGCGCCCGCGCCGCCCAGCCGTACGGGCACCATCAGCCCCAGCAGGCCGGCGTCGCGCAGTTCGGCCAGGTCCGCCGCGGGCAGCGCGCCGTCCCGGTCGTAGCCGGCGGCCCGCTCGGCGAAGCCGGCCACCAACCGGCCCGCGGCCTGCACGGCACTCTCCGGATCTGCGCTTGCCGGATCGGTGCTGTCCGCATCGGCGCTGTCCGGATCGGCGCACCGTACGGGTGTCCCGGTCATGTGACCTCCTGCGGTCGGTCGGGGCCACCGACGTGCCGGGCCGGCGACGCAGCGGCCGTTCGGACGGCCCTGAACTGGTACAACCCGACCGTGCTCGACGTCGGCACCAGCCGTACCGGACCGCGCCGGGTGGCCAGGAAGCGGACCAGATCGGCTCCCCTGGGCCGGATACCGCGCACCTCGGCGCGCAGCCCGGCGTCCCGGCAGTAGGCCAGTACCGCGCGCGGCGCCACGAACAGCGCCGGGTCGTGGATGTTCTTCGGGGCCAGACCCGGGATCCGTTCGGCGAGCGTGATGCCCACGAACCGGGCCGCCGCGGTGTCCGCGATCGTGTCGCCGACCAGCAGACCACCCGGCCGCAGCAGCCGGGCCGCCTCGGCGATGATCCGGTCTGGTGCCGGTACGTGTTCCAGCAGCTCACCGGCGACGACGACATCCGCGCAACCGGTACGCAGCGGTACCGCGTGCGCGTCGCCGCGTACCGGGGTCAGCGCGTGCGCGGCGGCCACCCGCAACGAGCCCTGCACCATGTCCACCCCGACGTGCCGGTAGCCGCGACCGCGTACCAGCGGGGCGAGCAGGCCACCGCCGCAGCCGAGGTCGACCAGCACGGCGCCGGGACGTCGGGTCGGCGGCACCAGCCGGGCCCGGACCACCGCGAGCCAGTGCAGCGCCGCGAACATCCCCTCCGGCCGCCACCACTCGTCCACCAGCTCGTCGTACTGGCCGAGGCTGTTGCGTATCTGGTCGCCGTCCTGATCACCGCTCAACAGCACCACCTTCCGAGACTGTCACACGGAGCGCGTCCGCGCTCGGTTCATCCGTAACCTGACGCGACCGGCGCCAGCCGGCAGACTTGTCGGATGGGCAGTGCTCGTACGCACAGCACGCAACCGCACGACACCGACCGGGCCGAGCTGTCGGGCGCCACCCGACGGACCTGGTACGGCCTGGTACGCGGCTGCCACCCTGAGCCGACCGTGGCGGTGACCGCGGTGGCGACCGTACTGGCGCTGACCGTGGGGCGCGGCGCTCCCGGCGCGCTCGCGGTGGCCGCTGCCGTCCTCGCCGGGCAGCTCTCCATCGGGTGGAGCAACGACTGGTGGGACGCGGCGCGCGACCTGGCCGCCGGACGCCCCGACAAGCCGACCGCGACCGGCGCCGTACCGGCCGGCACGCTGCGTACCGCCGCGCTGGTCGCCGCCGCAGCCACCGTGCCGTTGTCGCTCGCGTCCGGGCTACTGGCCGGCACGGTGCATCTGGTGGCGGTGGCCGCGGGCTGGCTGTACAACCGTCCGCTCAAGGCGACCCCGGCCTCCGTGCTGCCCTACCTGGTGGCGTTCGGTCTGCTGCCGGCCTTCGTCGTACTGGGTCTGCCCGGCCGGCCGGTCCCGCCCTGGTGGCTGTGCCTGGCCGCCGCCCTGCTCGGTGCCGGTGCGCACTTCTTCAACACGCTGCCCGACCTGGCCGCCGACCGGGCCGGCGGGATACACGGCCTGCCGCACCGGCTCGGTACCCGGGCGAGCTGGTGGACGGGCAGCCTGCTGCTGTTCGCCGCGTCGTCGGTACTCGCGCTGGGGCCGTCCGGTCCACCGACCGGCTACGGCCTCGCCGGCCTCGCGGTGGCCGTGCTGGCGCTGCTGGCCGGGGCGGTGGCGGCCCGCCGGTCGGGTTCCCGGGCCGCCTTCCGTACCGTCCTGCTGGTCGCCGTCGTGGATGTCACGCTCCTCGTGCTGGCCGGCACGGCGGTGCACTGACCGGTGCGCACACCCGATCTCCGGACCTCCGCGCGGCGGGCACCGGTGGCCGCACTAGGCTGTCCGGTGGTCTGCCCGGTGGGCTCGGCGAGGAGGATCCGCACGTGAGCCGCTTTGACGCTCAGCCAGCATCATCCGCTTCAACCCGGTTGCGCCGGGTGCTCCGTCGCAGCACCCTCGCCGTGGTCGCCGGTGCCGGCGCCGCCGCGCTGCTCGCCGGCTGCGGAGCGGGCCAGATCTCCGAGACGGCCAAGATCAAGCCGGCCGTACAGGGAGCGAACGCGAGTTCTGCGGACGGGTCGATCGCGCTGCGCGACCTGAGCATCGCCTTCCGTGGCGAGTCGGCCCGGACGTACAACGCCGACGACAACGCGTCGCTGGTGGTCCGGATCGCCAACGCCGGCGACAGCGCCGACACGCTCACCTCGGTGAGCAGCGACGCCGCCGACAGCGTGGTCTACGTCGACAACAACGCGTCCAGCTCGCCGAGCAGCTCCGCCAGCTCCAAGGCGTCCGGGACCCCGTCGGCGTCACCGTCGGAGCAGCCGCCCGGGAAGGCACAGTTCCAGCTGACCGTACCGGCGAAGGGCTTCGTACCGCTGCTGCCCGACCAGGGCCAGTACCTCCAGCTCGTCAAGCTGAAGACCGGGCTGCAGCCCGGCCAGTCGGTTGCGCTGGTGTTCCACTTCCGCAGGGCCGGCTCGATCTCGGTGAACGTCCCGGTGGCCAGCCCGGACTCGATCAACGGACGCTCCTCGGCGCCGGCCGCGACCGCGGAACCCGGCAACGGCTGATCTTCGGCCTGACCGCCACGCCGGCAGCAGGGCGGCGTGGCGCCACGGCGTAGCTGCGCCGGCTGTCGTACGGCGGGCATAGGGTTCTGCGGGTGGCCACCCGCAGCTCCTCCAGTAAGCCATCGGTCCGCACCGTCCGCCCCGCCTACCACTGCGAGTCCTGCGGCTACGCCGCGCCCAAATGGGTGGGACGCTGCCCGGACTGCGGCAGCTGGGGCACCGTGGTGGAGACCACCCCCGGCACCGGCACCGGCACCGAAGCGGCCGCCGTGCCCGCGCTGGCGACCCGCGCGCCGAGCCAACCCGCGAGCCCCATCGGCACCGTCGACATGGAGACCGCGGTACGCCGGCCCACCGGTGTCGACGAACTGGACCGGGTGCTGGGGGGTGGCCTGGTCCCGGGTTCGGTCGTACTGCTCGCCGGTGAACCCGGCGTAGGCAAGTCGACGTTGCTGCTGGAGGTGGCGCACCAGTGGTGCGCGACCGGCGCCGACCGACCGTCCCTGGTGGTCAGCGGCGAGGAATCGGCAGCCCAGGTACGGCTGCGGGCCGAACGCACCGGCACCCTGCACGACAAGCTCTACCTGGCCACCGAGACCGATCTGGCCACCGTGCTGGGCCACATCGACGCGGTACGCCCCGGCCTGCTCGTCCTCGACTCCGTACAGACCGTGGCCTCCGGCCAGGTGGACGGCTCACCCGGCGGTGTCACCCAGGTCCGGGCGGTGACCGCCGCGCTGGTCGCGGTGGCCAAGGAACGGGGCATCGCCACCGTGCTGGTCGGCCACGTCACCAAGGACGGCGCGATCGCCGGTCCCCGGGTGATGGAACACCTGGTGGACGTGGTGCTGCACTTCGAGGGCGATCGGCACTCCACCCTCCGGCTGGTCCGGGCGGTGAAGAACCGGTTCGGTCCGGCAGACGAGGTGGGCTGCTTCGAGATGCACGACGGCGGCATCCGCGGGCTGGCCGACCCGTCCGGACTGTTCCTTTCCCGGCACGCCGATCCGGTACCCGGCACCTGCGTCACGGTCACCGTGGAGGGCCGCCGGCCGCTGCTCGCCGAGATCCAGGCGCTGGTCGCGCCGTCGGTGATCCCGTCACCGCGCCGGGCCGTGTCCGGGCTCGACTCCGCTCGGCTGGCGATGGCTCTTGCCGTACTGCAACGCCGATGCAAGGTCAGGCTGCACGACCGGGAGGTCTTCGCCGCCACGGTCGGCGGCATGAAGGTCGCCGAACCGGCCGCCGACCTGGCCGTCTGTCTGGCGGTCGCCTCCGCCGCCCGGGATTTCCCGCTGCCCGGCGACCTGGTGGCGATCGGTGAGGTGGGGTTGGCCGGCGAGGTCCGACCGGTCTCCGCGGTGCCGCGCCGGTTGTCGGAGGCGGCCCGGATGGGGTTCACCCGGGCTCTCGTACCGACCGGGTCGGGGCCCGCGGCCACCGGATCGCCGGCGCCGCCGGGGCTGACCGTCACGGAGATCACCGATCTCGGTGCCGCTCTGCGCGCCGCCGGGAACCCGGCGCACGGCTGAGCATCCGCGCCGGGATACCCGCCGACCAGTGGACGGTGCGGCCCGGAGATCCCGCCGACCAGTGCCATGTCGGCATGACGACAGTCGGAGATCCGACCGTGGGCCGGGTCACGGGTACGTCCGCTGCGGGACACGTCTGGGCGATCTGTCGGGCCGACATACCCGGTCGCGCGACGGCCGGGCGGCAGCAAGCGGGCTCGGCCGCTACCCTTCGTACACAAAGGGTTAGCCGCCCGCCGTGGGGGCCCCGACCGGCGCTCCTACACTCCATAGACTGATGCTGGCGACGGGTCGGACCGCAGTGGCGGCGCGGGGTCACGTCGCGCGGCGAGATCGAAGGAGCTGCGAGGTGCCAATCGACCGGGATGATCCGCTCCGCGCGACGCTCGCGCTGATGGCGCCGGGCACCGCCCTACGGGAAGGGCTGGAACGGATCCTGCGGGGCAACACCGGCGCGCTGATCGTGCTCGGGTTCGACACCGCCGTGGACACGCTCTGCACCGGCGGGTTCCCGCTGGATGTGGAGTTCTCCGCGACCCGACTACGCGAACTGTGCAAAATGGACGGTGCGGTCATCCTCACCAACGACTGCTCCCGGATCGTGCAGGCCGCGGTACATCTCATGCCCGATCCGTCGATCCCGACCGAGGAGTCCGGCACCCGGCACCGTACGGCCGAACGGGTCGCCCGGCAGACCAGGTACCCGGTCATCTCGGTCAGCCAGTCGATGCACATCATCAGCCTGTACGTCAGCGGCCAACGGCACGTACTGGACGACTCCGCGGCGATCCTGTCCCGCGCCAACCAGGCCCTGGCGACCCTGGAGCGATACAAGGCCCGGCTCGACGAGGTGTCCGGCACGCTGTCCGCACTGGAGATCGAGGACCTGGTCACCGTACGGGACGCGATGGCCGTGGTGCAGCGGCTGGAGATGGTGCGCCGGATCGCCGACGAGATCGAGGGCTACGTCATCGAACTGGGCACCGACGGCCGGCTCCTCGCCCTCCAACTCGACGAGCTGATGGCGGGCGTGGACGAGGACCGCACGCTGGTCATCCGCGACTACTTCCCACCCGGACGCACCCCACCGGCCGTGGCCGAGGTACTCGACCTGCTCGACGAGCTGTCCGCGACCGAGCTGCTGGACCTGACCGCGGTGGCCAAGGCGCTCGGCTACCCGCCGACCGCGGACGCGCTGGAGGCCGCGATCAGCCCGCTCGGCTTCCGGCTGCTGGCCAAGGTGCCCCGGCTGCCCGCCGGGGTGGTGGACCGGCTGGTGGACCATTTCGGCGGCCTGCAGCGGCTGCTGGGCGCCACCGTGGAGGATCTGCAGGGCGTGGACGGCGTCGGCGACAGCCGGGCCCGTGGCGTACGGGAAGGGCTGTCCCGGCTCGCCGAGGCCTCGATCCTGGAACGCTACGTCTAGCGGCACCTTGCAGCGGCAGCCAGCCTCAGGTCAGGGTGAAGGTGAGCGGCTTGCCGGACTTGCTGCCGAGTCGGCCCACCAACTGGTACGAACCCGGTCCGACCACGCGCCGGGTGCCGTGACAACCCTCGCTCGACGTGCGTGAATCCCAGGACAGGTGGAACACGACCGCGGTGCCGGGGTCGAACCGGCGGATGTCCGTACCGTGGTTGGGATCGCAGTCGTTGGACGACCAGATCCGTGCCTTGCCCTGCATGATCCACAGTTCCTGCTGGTCCGCGCCGATGTCGCGGGTGCAGGCGTGGGACGCCTCGTTCCGGATCGTCAGGTAGAGCAGCGGGTACGAGCCGGCCGGGATGCGGGGGTGACTGGTCCTGGTGGTCACCGACAGGTCCGGATCACCGCAGTGCGGCACCGGTCCGGTCGGGGCCGGGCCCGGTGACGAACCACCCTGCTGGGCGGCCGGCCGCGGCGACGCCGGATCCAGCCCGTCACTGCCCACGCCGCCCACCGCGCCGTCGGACGGGCCTGCGGAGGAGGAACGGTGCCCACCGGTGCCGGACTTTCCGCTGTGGGAGCCCGATCCGGTGTTCTGGCCGGTGGTGCCACCGGTGCAGGCCCACATCGTGAGGAGGATGACGAGCAGCACGGCACCGAGCACGATCGCCCGCCGCCGCCAGTAGACGGAGGCGGCGAGCGGGCCGACCGTCATCCGCATAGTGGCTCACCGTAGTCCGGCCACGGGTTCGGATCGAGCCGACGCGCCGTACGGCTCCGCCGGGGTGGGCAGCCGACGGGGTGTTGCCGGTACGGCTCCCTCGTCATGGCAGGATTCTGCGGCGATGGCGACTCCCGGGACATTCGCACCGCAACGGCGGCTCGCGGCACTGGTCAGCGAGTGGTACGACCGACATGCCCGCGACCTGCCCTGGCGTCAGCCGGACAGCACGCCGTGGGAGGTGCTGGTCAGCGAGGTGATGCTGCAGCAGACCCCGGTCGTACGGGTACTGCCGGTGTGGCGCGAGTGGCTGGCCCGGTGGCCGTCGCCCGCCGATCTGGCGGCCGCGTCCCCGGCGGAGGTGATCCGGGCCTGGGGGCGCCTCGGCTACCCGCGCCGGGCGCTGCGGCTGCACCAGTGCGCGCAGGCACTGGTGGACCGGCATGCCGGGGCGCTGCCACGGGACGTCGACGCGCTGCTGGCGTTGCCCGGGATCGGTACGTACACGGCCCGCGCGGTGGCGGTGTTCGCCTACGGCGACCGGCACCCGGTGGTGGACACCAACGTACGGCGGTTCGTGGCCCGGGCGGTGGACGGTCGGGCGGCTGCCGGAGCACCCCGGACCAGCGCCGATCTCGCGGCGGTGGACGCGCTGCTGCCGGCCGACCGGGAGCCGGCGGCGCGGGCGTCGATCGCCTTCATGGAACTGGGTGCCCTGATCTGCACCGCCCGCAGCCCACGGTGTGCCGACTGCCCGGTGTACGCGGAGTGCGGCTGGCAGCGCGCCGGTCGGCCGGCGGACACCGGCCCGGCCCGCCCGGTGCAGCGCTTCGCCGGGACCGACCGGCAGGTACGGGGGCTGCTGATGGCGGTGCTGCGGGAAGCCACCGGGCCGGTACCGCAGGACGTACTGGACGGGGTCTGGCCGGATGCGGCGCAGCGGGCCAGGGCACTGGCCGGCCTGATCGAGGACGGTCTCGTGGACCGGATGGCCGGGGACCGGTACGCGCTGCCGAGCTGACCTCGCGTCCTGCCTCGGCGTCCGTACGACGCCGAAGGGGCGCCCGGCCGATGGCCGGAACGCCCCTTCGGGTCATGCCTGGACTAGTCGGTGACCTCGCCGGCACCCGAACCGGAGCTCAGGTCGGCCGGTACCGAGTCGGGCAGCGCGGCCGGCTTCTCCGACCCGCGGAACACCAGCTTCGTCTGGTCGATGTCGGAGAGGTCACCCTCCACGTCGACCACGACGATCTGGCCGGGCGTGATCTCGTTGAACAGGATCCGCTCGGACAGCGCGTCCTCGATCTCCCGCTGGATCGTGCGACGCAGCGGCCGGGCACCGAGTACGGGGTCGAAGCCCTTCTTGGCCAGGAACCGCTTGGCGTTCTCGGTGAGCTCCAGCCCCATGTCCTTGTTACGGAGCTGCTGCTCGATGCGGCGGATCATGATGTCCACGATCTTGAGGATGTTCTCCTCGCTGAGCTGGTGGAACACCACCGTGTCGTCGATCCGGTTGAGGAACTCCGGCTTGAAGTGCTTCTTCAGTTCGTCGTTGACCCGCAGCTTCATCTTCTCGTAGTTGCTGTCCGCGTCGTTGGACGACGAGAAGCCCAGCGAGACCGCCTTGGCGATGTCCCTGGTGCCCAGGTTGGTGGTCAGGATGATCACCGTGTTCTTGAAGTCCACGATGCGGCCCTGACCGTCGGTCAACCGACCGTCCTCCAGGATCTGCAGCAGCGTGTTGAACACGTCCGGGTGCGCCTTCTCGATCTCGTCGAACAGCACCACCGAGAACGGCTTACGCCGTACCTTCTCGGTGAGCTGGCCGCCCTCGTCGTAGCCGACGTAACCGGGAGGGGCACCGACCAGGCGGGACACGGTGTAGCGGTCGTGGAACTCGCTCATGTCCAGCTGGATGATCGAGTCTTCGCTACCGAACAGGAACTCGGCCAGCGCCTTGGACAGCTCGCTCTTTCCGACGCCGGACGGGCCGGCGAAGATGAACGAACCGGACGGGCGCTTCGGGTCCTTCAGGCCGGACCGGGTACGCCGGATGGCCTGCGAGACCGACCGTACCGCCTCTTCCTGGCCGACGACGCGCTTGTGCAGCTCGTCCTCCATGCGCAGCAGGCGGGAGGTCTCCTCCTCGGTCAGCTTGTAGACCGGAATGCCGGTCCAGTTGGCCAGCACCTCGGCGATCTGCTCGTCGTCGACCTCGCTGACCACGTCGAGGTCGCCGGACTTCCATTCCTTCTCGCGCTGGGTCTTCTGACCGAGCAGGGTCTTCTCGGAGTCGCGCAGCTGCGCGGCCCGTTCGAAGTCCTGCGCGTCGATCGCCGACTCCTTGTCCTTGCGGACCTGGGCGATCCGGTCGTCGAACTCACGCAGGTCCGGCGGCGCGGTCATCCGACGGATCCGCATCCGGGCCCCGGCCTCGTCGATCAGGTCGATCGCCTTGTCCGGCAGGTAGCGGTCGGAGATGTACCGGTCGGCGAGGGTCGCGGCGGCGACCAGGGCACGGTCGGTGATGGAGATGCGGTGGTGCGCTTCGTATTTGTCGCGCAGCCCCTTGAGCATCTCGATGGTGTGCGCCAGCGACGGCTCGGCCACCTGGATCGGCTGGAAACGGCGCTCCAGCGCCGCGTCCTTCTCGAGGTATTTGCGGTATTCGTCGAGCGTGGTGGCGCCGATGGTCTGCAGCTCACCGCGGGCCAGCATCGGCTTGAGGATGCTGGCGGCGTCGATCGCGCCCTCGGCGGCACCCGCACCCACCAGGGTGTGGATCTCGTCGATGAACAGGATGATGTCGCCGCGGCTGCGGATCTCCTTGAGCACCTTACGCAGGCGTTCCTCGAAGTCACCGCGGTAGCGCGAACCGGCCACCAGGGCACCGAGGTCCAGTGTGTAGAGCTGCTTGTCCTTGAGCGTCTCGGGCACCTCGCCCTTGACGATCTTCTGGGCCAGACCCTCCACGGCGGCGGTCTTACCGACACCGGGCTCACCGATCAGCACCGGGTTGTTCTTGGTGCGTCGGGAGAGGACCTGCATGATCCGCTCGATTTCCTTCTCCCGGCCGATGACCGGGTCGAGCTTGGACTCACGGGCCGCCTGGGTCAGGTTGCGGCCGAACTGGTCCAGAACGAGCGAGGTGGACGGGGTGGCCTCGCTGCCGGCACCGGCACCGGCCGGCTCCTTGCCGCCCTGGTAACCGGACAGCAGCTGGATGACCTGCTGGCGTACCCGGTTGAGGTCGGCGCCGAGCTTGACCAGGACCTGGGCCGCGACGCCCTCGCCCTCACGGATCAGCCCGAGCAGGATGTGCTCGGTGCCGATGTAGTTGTGGCCGAGCTGGAGGGCCTCACGCAGGGAGAGTTCCAGGACCTTCTTGGCCCGCGGCGTGAACGGGATGTGCCCGCTGGGCGCCTGCTGCCCCTGCCCGATGATCTCCTCGACCTGCTGGCGGACGCCCTCGAGGGAGATGCCGAGGCTTTCCAGCGCCTTGGCCGCGACGCCCTCACCCTCGTGGATGAGCCCGAGCAGGATGTGCTCGGTACCGATGTAGTTGTGGTTGAGCATCCGGGCTTCTTCTTGAGCCAGGACGACAACACGCCGGGCGCGGTCGGTGAACCTCTCGAACATTCCTTCGTGCTCCTCACGTGCTCGTGCCCCTGCGGCCCTGCCGGGGCACTCGTCGCTCTTGGGGAGCGAGCCTCACGAACACCTCTGCCTCGAACACCTGCTGGTGCCCGTGTCATCACTCTATCGCTGAGTGCTGACTTCTCCTGGTCCGGCAACGTCGCTGCGCTGGCCGAGACCGGTACGGCGGGCCGTCCGCCGGGCTCGTAACCGGGCCTTGTACTGCTGATGTACAGGATGTATGGGTCAACCACGGTCGGCCGCAGGGTGTTCCAGGCAGCATGGCTGTACGCCCAGAGCGAAATCTGATCCGAACGTTATGTCGTGTCTATGCCTACCTAGGCGTTTCGATGTTTCCGACCGCGTGCCTCCGCAACCCGCCATACCCCCAGGGCCGTCCGCCGGCGGCGTCCTGGCCGGGGCCGAACTGCCACCTCGGCGAAGGACCCGTTCGGGAAGGACCCGGTCGGGAAGAAACAGACAGCGAAGTCCGGGCGCCGTCGGCGTCCCGGACTTCCACTGAGGTGCTTCCGCTGATCTGACGGCGGCTGGGCCCGGCCGCCTTTGCCTTGGTCGGCCGCTCAGCGACCGGCTTCCGCGTGGTAACGGTCGACGATTTCCTGGGAGATCCGACCCCGGTCGGAGATCTCCAGCCCCTTACGCTTCGCCCACTCCCGAATGGCGCGATTCTGCTCACGGTCACTGGTGGCCGACGACGCACCACGATTTCGCGGTGCGACCCCGCGTACTGCGGAGGCCCGACCCACTTTGCGGGCGACACCCACATATTGAGCCAGCGCATCACGCAGCGCGTGTGCATTGGAGTCGGAGAGATCGATCTCGTAGTTCGTGCCGTCGAGGCCGAACTTAACCGTCTCTTCGGCTTCCCCCCCGTCCAGGTCGTCAACGAGGAGGACCTGTACCTTCTGCGCCACGGCGCGATCCCTTCTGATGGTCACGAACAATGCAGTTGAAAAAGACAATAACTCATCCGCCCAAGAAATAGCGGGTCGCCCCGGAATTCCTGGTGAGCGTGGCGTGGCTCACCGAAGAAGCGGGTTACTTTCCGCCTCACGGGGACACAATGACCGGTTCCCGCCGGGCCTCCAGTACGGTTCCCCGGCTTACCGTGCGGCAACGGACCGACCATCGCGCCGAGTGGGATCGGCGATGGATACCAAGTGCCCGGCAGGTCCGGATCGGCAATGCTCCATTCCGGTCCACCAGGCCCGCGCCGCGGTATTCGCCGAACCTGTCCGGTCGCCGGCAGAGGGCACCCGATCACCGTCCGACCAGGCCAGTCATGGTTCGGGCAGCTGCCGCACAGTCGACCCGGCCCACCCGGGCGGTCGGCCGGCGGGGGAGATTCCACTGCCGGCCGATCAGCTTTTCGACCGGCTGTGCGACCATGATCCAAACGGGTGCGACACCATTTCGACCGGATAGTCGGGTACGAACCGCACCACTCCGGCGCCGGTACCGCGGTCGCCGACACCGACCCGGAAATCCGGTCGCGGCAGATCGCGCGAATAGCACGACGACATCGGAAGACGAGCATCGGTGGCGTGCTGCCCGATCGCCCGGAAGATCGGCGCCATTCCGCGCCGCTGACATTCCACACCGCCGACATCGGCGGCCGACATCACGAGCCGGACACCGGCGACCCGACATCAGGATGGCCGGCAGCACTGAAGGCAGCAACGTGGTGAGCGGCGCGTAGACAGCAGTTCCTACGGCGCTCCACCTGCCGTACCGAGCGAGGTCGCGGAGCAGATGCGCGACACTATCACAGTTCACAAAACCCGTATCGGACTCCGGCTCCGCTTAGCTGTGGGTGCGGACGACCTCCGGGTTACCGGAGTTCCGGCAGATCCCGAAGTCGTTCCCATTCCGCCGGATCGGACACCCTTCAGATACCGCACCGACACGATTCGTGGGTTTACTTCCGGAGACACCGGTGTTCCGGTGGGTTACAAAGGGTCGCGCTGTCACACCGCCATGCAACAACAGAAGTCCGGAAGTCATCACTTCGGGGAATTGCCAGCATGTCGGCCGCCCACATTGTGCGGTGGACCCCTACGAACGAGCGGCGGGTCCGCACCGCACACCCGGCATGACCTCGGCAGGTGCCGGCGGTCACCACACATCCGGATCGGAATCCCGGGTCGGCCGGTAAATTCACCCGTATGGATACCGAGCAGCGACGGCTGCAGGGCAACTCGTTCGGCCCCGCCGCCGACCTCTACGACCGGGTACGACCGACCTATCCGGTCGAGGCGGTGACGTGGATGCTGGGCACCACGCCGCTGCGGGTGGTGGATCTGGGCGCCGGCACCGGAAAGCTCAGCCGCGTGCTGCGGGACGCCGGCCACGAGGTCGTCGCGGTCGAGCCCGACGCCGACATGCTGGCCCGGCTGTCCGCGTCGAGCCCCGGCGTCGTCGCGGCGGCCGGCTCGGCCGAGCGGATACCGGTCGAGCCGGCGAGCGTGGACGCGGTCGTCGCCGGGCAGGCGTACCACTGGTTCGACACCGACGTGGCACACCCCGAGATCGCCCGAGTGCTACGACCGGGTGGCGTCTTCGCCCCGGTCTGGAACATCCGGGACCATGCCGAGCCCTGGGTGGTGGCACTGACCGAACTGCTGGGCGCCGAGGACGGCAGCGACCATGCCGGTCAGCTCGGGCCGCAACTGCCCGGGGAGTTCGGGCCGGCCGAGCGGGCCGAATTCCGGCACAGCATCCCGATGACCCCGGACAGCCTGGTCGAACTCGTCAGGTCCCGGTCGTACTACCTGACCGCGGCACCGCAGCGGCAGAGGGAACTGACCGACGGGATATACGCGCTGTGCGCCGAGCATCCGGCCCTCGCCGGCCGGGACTCCTTCGAGCTGCCGTACCTCACCATCGCCTACCGGGCGGTACGCCTGTCCTCCTGAGCCCGGGGGCCGGCGGGGTCGGACGGCTCAGGGCCAGCACGGGTCGGCCGGCACGGGTCGGCCGGCGCGACGATGAACGGGGGCGCGTCGTCCCCGCCGCCCACCAGCGGTCAGAGCTGGTTCTTCTCGTACACCAGACGCAGCCCGATCAGGGTCAGGTGCGGTTCGTGATGGGTGATCGTGCTCGACTCGGCCACCACCAGGGACGCCAGGCCACCGGTCGCCACCACCGCACGCATCTCCCCCACCTCGGCCACCACTCGGGACACGATGCCGTCCACCTGGCCGGCGAAGCCGTACAGGATGCCGCTCTGCAACGCCTCCACGGTGTTCTTGCCGACCGCGCGCGGCGGCCGGGTCAGTTCCACCTTCACCAGCTGCGCTGCCCGGTTGGCCAACGCGTCCGCCGAGATCTCGATACCCGGCGCCAGCGCGCCGCCCAGGAAGTCGCCCCGGGCGCTGACCACGTCGAAGCTGGTGGAGGTACCGAAGTCCACCACCACGGACGGGCCGCCGTAGAGGGTGTACGCGGCCAGCGTGTTCATCACCCGGTCGGTGCCCACCTCGCGCGGGTTGTTGTACGACAGCTGCACGCCGGTACGCACGCCCGGCTCCACCACCAGCACCGGCACCCCGGTGAAGTACCGGTCGAACATCAGCCGCAGTTCGTGCAGTACGGCCGGCACCGTGGAACAGGCCGCGATGCCGCTGATCCGTACGGACCCGCCGTCGAGCAGGCCACGGAAGGTCAGTGCCAGTTCATCGGCGGTGGACCGGCTGTCGGTCTTGATCCGCCACGAGTGGGCCAGCTGGTCACCGTCGAAGGTCGCCAGCACCGTCTGGGTGTTGCCCACATCGATGCACAGCAGCATCTACTCGGACCGTTCCCGCAGGTCCATCGCGATGTCCAGGATCGGCGAGGAGTGCGTCAGGCCACCGACGGACAGATACTGCACCCCGGTGCCACCGTATTCCGCCGCCCGGTCCAGGGTCAGGTTGCCGGTGGCCTCCAGCTCGGCCCTGCCACGCACCGCGACCACCACGTCATGCAGCAGTTCCGCCGACATGTTGTCGCAGAGCAGGAAGTCGGCACCGGCGGCCACCGCCTCCTGCGCCTCGCCCACGGTACGGATCTCGACCTGTACCGGCACCTCCGGGAACTGTTCGCGGACCCGACGGTAGGCGGCGGTGATACCCCCGGCCGCGAGTACGTGGTTGTCCTTGATCATGGCCACGTCGTACAGGCCCATCCGCTTGTTGCCGCCGCCGCCGGCCCGTACCGCGTACTTCTCCAGGAACCGCAGCCCCGGGGTGGTCTTGCGGGTGTCCAGTACCTGCGCGCCGGTGCCGTCCAGCGCGCGTACCCAGCGCCGGGTGTGGGTGGCCACGCCGCTGGCCCGGCAGAGCAGGTTCAGCGCGGTACGTTCCGCGGTGAGCAGCGCCCGGGTCGGCCCGGCCACGACGGCGAGCACGTCGCCTCGCACCACCTCGGTCCCGTCCGGTACGGCCGGTCGGAAGGCGGTCGCGCCGTCGGACGCCAGGTCGAACACGGCGGCGGCGACCGGCAGGCCGGCCACCACCCCGTCGGCCCGGGCGATCAGCTCACCGGTGTCGGTCTGCCCGGCCGGGATGGTCGACACGCTGGTGACGTCCACGCCGTGCGGGTGGTGCGCGCCGCCGAGGGTCACCGCAGGGCCAAGGTCCTCGGTGAGCGCACGGCGTACGGTGTCGGACACCTGGTCGGGGTCGAGCCCGGCCGCCGCCACATAGTCCACGATGGACTGTCCTAGTCCGACAGTGGTCACGCCGTACTCCTCTCGAAGGTCTCCCGCAGCGCGCCATCGTCGTCGATGGTGGCGATCAGATGGCCCAGCCATGCGTCGTCAGCGGTGCCGAAGTCCTCCCGCCAGTGACAGCCCCGGGTCTCCCGTCGGACGGCCGCGGCATGCGACAGCGCCGCCGCCACGGTCAACAGATTGGTGGTCTCCCACGACTCGGTACCGGCCACCGACCGGCTACCGGACAGCTGACGGAGTTCGTCCCGGGCGCCGGCCAACGAGTCGGCGCTGCGCAGCACCCCGGCACCCCGGGTCATCGCCCGCTGCAACGGCCGCCGTACCTCCGGCGCGACCACCCACTGTGCACAGTCCTGGGGCGGCACCGGCTCACCCTGCGGCGGCAGTTCCCGGGCCAGGTCCTCGGTGATTCGCGCCGAGTAGACCAGGCCTTCCAGCAAGGAGTTGGAAGCCAACCGGTTCGCTCCGTGCACACCGGTGCAGGCCACCTCGCCGCAGGCGTACAGGCCGGATACCGAGGTGCGGCCGGTCAGGTCGGTGCGTACCCCGCCGCTGGCGTAGTGCGCGGCCGGCGCCACCGGGATGAGGTCGACGACCGGGTCCACCCCGGCCTGCCGGCAACGCGCCGTGATGGTCGGGAACCGGTTCTCCAGCATGTCCCGGCCGAGGTGCCGGGCGTCCAGGTAGACGTGTTCGCTGTCCTCGGCCAGCATCGTGCGCATGATGCCCTTGGCGACCACGTCGCGGGGCGCGAGCTCGGCCAGTTCGTGCTGCCCCAGCATGAACCGCCGGCCGACCGAGTCGACCAGGTGCGCGCCCTCGCCGCGCAGCGCCTCGGACACCAGCGGCTGCTGGGCCAGTTCGTCCACCGCGTCCCGCCCGACGAACAGGGTCGTCGGATGGAACTGCATGAACTCCAGGTCGGTCACCGCGGCACCGGCCCGCAGCGCCAGGCCCACCCCGTCGCCGGTGGACACCACCGGGTTGCTGGTGGCCGCGAACACCTGCCCCATGCCGCCGGTGGCCAGGACGACCGCGCGGGCCAGGATGGCCCCGACGCCGTCCGGGCTGCCCTCGTCCAGTACGTGCAGGGTCACCCCGCAGGCCCGGCCGGTGCGGTCGGTCAGCAGATCCAGTACGAGCGCGTGCTCCACCAGCTTGATCCACGGGTCCCGGCGTACCGCGACCTCCAGGGCCCGCTGCACCTCGGCGCCGGTCGCGTCACCACCGGCGTGCACGATCCGGTTGGCGTGGTGGCCACCCTCCCTGGTCAGCGCCAGGCTGCCGTCGGGGTTGCGGTCGAACTCGGCGCCGAACCGGATCAGTTCCCGTACCCGCGCCGGTCCTTCGGTCACCAGCACCCGCACCGCCGCCGGGTCGCACAACCCGACCCCGGCCACCTGCGTGTCCACCGCGTGCGCGGCGGGGGTGTCGTGCGGGTCGAGGACCGCGGCGATACCGCCCTGCGCCCAGCGGGTCGAACCGTCACCGATGTTGACCTTGGTGACGACGGTGACCCGCAGCCCCGCCTCCCGGGCGTGCAGCGCGGCGGTCAGCCCGGCCACGCCGGAGCCGATCACACACACGTCGGTCTCATCGGACCAGCCGGGCTGTCCGGCTGCCAGCAGCCGCGGCACCAGCAGCGCCGGGCCACCATCTCCGGACAACTGCCCGGTCACGTCCACGACATCCAGCCCGCCGGACGCCGGGGTCACCGCAGCGCCCCGGTCTCCGTCGTACGGCTGCCTCTCCGGTCACGCATCGTTCGGTACATCGGTCCCCTCAGGTCTGCCGAGTCGCACCGGCACGTTGTCGATCAGGCGGGTGGTGCCGACCCACGCCGCCACCAGCAACCGGCCGTCCCCGGTGGCGGTTCCCGCCGGCGCGGCGGTGACCGGCTCCGTCGGCGCACCGGCCCCGGGCGGCGCCTGCCCGCGCGGCCCGGCACCGGCCAACGGGGTCAGCATCGCGTCGGTGAGCATCAGGTAGTCCAGCCGTACCGCCGGCTCGGCGGCCAGCACCCGTAGCGCGGTGTCCACGACGGCGGCCGGGCCGGCCGGAGCCTGCTCCGCGCCGGCATGCAGCGCCGCCGACAACGACAGTGCGGCCGTACGATCCGCCGCCGACAGGTAGACGTTGCGGCTGGACCGGGCCAGGCCGTCGGGCTCCCGGACCGTCGGCACCGCCACCACCCGTACCGGTGTCCCGTCGGTCTGCACGTCGAGGTCCCGGACCATCCGGCCGACCAGGGTCAACTGCTGGAAGTCCTTCTCCCCGAAGAACACCGCGTGCGGCCGGGTCAGCTGCAGCAACTTCAGCACGACGGTCAGTACGCCGTCGAAGAAGCCGGGGCGGCTGGCGCCCTCCAGCACCTCACCCAACGGACCCGGGCTCACCCGTACCGCCGGCGGACCGTCCGGATACACCACCTCGGTGTCCGGCGCGAACACCACGTCCACCCCGGCCTGCGCACACAACGCCAGGTCGGCCTCGAGGGTGCGCGGATAACGGTCCAGGTCCTCGGTCGGGCCGAACTGCAACGGATTGACGAAGATGGTGACCAGTACGCGCTCGCAGCTGCGCCGGGCCGCCCCGATCAGCGCCAGATGGCCGTCGTGCAGGGCACCCAGCGTCATCACCACACCGACCGTGCCGTTCAGCGCGCCACGCGCGGCGCGCAACCCGCCCCGGTCGGTGACCAGGACCGGGTGCCGTACGGCCGTCACGGCCGGGTCCGATCCGGACGCTCGGCGAGCACCCCGAGCAACGGCTCGGCGGTCCCGGGCGCAAGCCGGCCGGCGGCGATCGCCCGGTCCGCGGTACGCCGCGCCAGGGTGAGGTAGCTGGCCACGGAGTCGGGCGCCCGGCCGGCGATGGCGTCGAGGTGGCGGGCCACCGTACCGGCGTCGCCGCGGGACACCGGGCCGGTCAACGCCGCGTCACCGAGTCGCAGCGTGTTGTCCAGCGAGGCGGACAGCAGCGGCGCGATCATCTGCTCCGGTTCCCGTACACCGGCCTCACGCAGCAGGTCGACGGCCTCGTTGACGAGGGTGACCAGGTGGTTCGCGCCGTGGGTCAGCGCCGCGTGATAGAGCGGGCGGTCCTGCTCGGCGACCCACTGCGGCTCACCGCCCATCTCCAGTACGAGCACCTCGGCGGCCGGTCGCAGCGGCTCCGGCGCGGTCACCCCGAACGACACGCCGGCGAGCCGGTCCAGGTCCTCGGAGCGCCCGGTGAAGGTCATGGCGGGATGCAGCGCCAGCGGCAGCGCGCCGCGTTCGGTCGCCGCCGACAGCACGTCGAGGCCGTACGCGCCGCTGGGGTGTGCCACCAGCTGACCTGGGCGGATCGCGGCGGTGGCGGCCAACCCTTCGACCAGCCCGGCCAGTACGTCGTCGGGCACCGCGACCAGCAGCAGGTCGGACTGCCGGGCGACCTCGTCGGCGGGCAGCAGCGGCACCCCGGGTAACAGCCGGGTGGCGCGGTCCACCGAGGTCTCGGACACTCCGGTGGCGGCGACGACCTGGTGGCCGGCCCGGTGCAGGGCGGCACCGAGTACCGAACCGACCCGTCCGACGCCGATGACGCCGACCGCCAGCCGGCCCGGCCGGTCCTCCGGTCGCACGTCGCGGTTCATGCTCATGATGATCCAGTCCTCCCGGGTACCGGTCGCCGCAAGTATCGCCCGCACCGGTACGCGCCGGACACTGCTTGTGGGATCCTTCACCTGCCCGACCGGCCCGGGCCGACCGTCCGGGCAACGGGGTGGACGTCAGGAACCGGGACGTACCAGGCCGCTCTCGTACGCGAAGACCACTGCCTGCACCCGGTCCCGCAGGCCCAGTTTGGTGAGGATCCGACCGACATGGGTCTTCACGGTCGCCTCGGCGACGACCAGCCGTCCGGCGATCTCCGCGTTGGACAGGCCCTCGGCGAGCAGCAGCAGCACCTCACGTTCACGGTCGGTGAGCGCGTCGAACCGGTGGTCCGGTCGGGGCGCCTCGGCGAGCTGGCCGGCGAACCGGTCCAGCAGTCGACGGGTCACCCGGGGCGCGACGATCGAGTCACCGGACGCCACCACCCGGATCGCGGTGAGCAGTTCCTCCGGCGGGACGTTCTTCAGCAGGAACCCGCTGGCACCCGCGTTGAGTGCGGCGAACGCGTCGCCGTCGCTGTCGAACGTGGTCAGTACCAGGACGCGGGGCACCGGCGTACCGGCTGCGGCCCGCTCCAGCAGCTTCCGGGTGGCCGCGACCCCGTCCATCAGCGGCATCCGGATGTCCATCACCACCACGTCGGCGGCGGTCCTGGAGAGCAGGTCCAGGGCCTCGGCGCCGTCACCGGCCTCACCCACCACGTCGATGTCGGGCTGCGAGCCGAGCACCATCCGGAATCCGGCCCGGACCAGTTCCTGATCGTCGACGAGAACCACTCTGACCGTCATCCGCCCCCGCCCTCCCGTGACCGGCTGTCCGCCGGTGCGTCCGGGGAGACCGTACCGGTCGAGACGGCACCGGCCGGGACGCTCGTGGCGGGCGGTTCGGCCGTGGCCTCGACGGTGGCGGCCGGCTCGACGCCTGCGTCGCCGGCGGGCGGCTCGGCGATGGCGGCCGGTACCGGGATGCTCGCCGTGACCCGCCAGCCGGGGCCGACGCGCGGACCGGCGGCGAACCGACCCTGGTAGACCTCGACGCGTTCACGCATACCGAGCAGGCCGTGCCCGCCGGGCAGCGGTTCGGCGACGAACCGACCGTCGCCGGTGCCGTCGTCGAGCACCGACAGCTCGACCCGGTCCTCGTGGTACGTCACGCTCACCGTGGTTCCGGTGCCGGCCCCGGCGTGTTTCAGCACGTTGGTCAGCGACTCCTGGACGATCCGGTAGCCGGCCAGTTCGATGCCACCGGGCAGCGCCCGTACCGGACCGGACCTGTGCAGTTCGATGCGCAGCCCGGCGGCCCGGAACCGGTCCAGCAACGGTTCGAGGCGGCCGAGGCCGACGCTGCGCCGCTCGTCGGCGCCCACCTCCGCCGGGTCGGTGTCCGTCGCAGTCAGCGGGGAGCCGGCCTGCTGCGGGTCGGTACCGCGCAGTACCGAGACGAGTCGGCGCATGTCGGTGAGCGCCTCCCGACCGGTGTCCGCGACGGTACGTACCGCCCGCTTCGCCTTGCCCGGGTCGGTGTCGATGGCGTAGCTGGCGCCGTCGGCCTGCACGATCATCACCGCCAGGCTGTGCGCCACCACGTCGTGCAGTTCCCGGGCCATCCGGCCGCGTTCCTCGGCCACCGCGAGCCGGGCCCGCTGGTCGCGTTCCCGCTCGGCCGTCGACGCCCGGTCCTCCAGACTCCGCACGTACAGCCGGCGGGTCCGCATGGTCAGCCCGATGAGCCAGACCGGGACCGCGTACGCGACGATCATCCCGCCCCGCACGTACCAGACCCGGCCGCCCAGCCCCACCCCGTCCGGGCCGGCCACGCCGTACCAGGCGGCGCCGAGGAGCACCGACAGGCCCACGGCCCAGCCCCAGAGCATCCGGTCGGCGTACTTGACCACGGTGTACATGGCGATCAGCACGGCGACGTCGTACGCCTCGACCATGTCGTGGGTGAGCACCTGGGTGGCCCCGCAGAGCCCGACCACCACGTACACCGGCACCGGCCAGCGCCGTCGTACCAGCAGCGCCAGGGCCATCACCCAGGCCAGGTAGCCGCGCGGATCATGGTTGGCCGCCAGCGGGATCAGCGAGCCGGCCACCACGAAGGCGGACAGCGCGGCATCGAAGGCGACCGAACGCAACGGCAGACCGAACGTGCGCCGCAGGAAACCCAACACGCCATCACGGTACGGGCAGGATGGGAGCATGCTGCGCTGGCGGGACGCGACGACCGGGGCGCTGTACGGCGCGCACGGCTTCTTCACCTCCGGAGGCGGCCCGGCCGCGCACTTCCGTACCAGTGCGCACACGCTGCCGATGGCCCGGGCGGTACTGACCCTGCTGGCGCGGCTGGACGCCGCGCTCGGCGCCCCGGCCCGGCTCGACGTGGTCGATGTCGGCGCCGGCGGCGGTGAACTGCTCAGCGCCGTACTCGCCGGCGCGTCCGCCGAGCTGGCCGCGCGGCTGCGGCCGGTGGGTGTGGACCCCGCGCCCCGGCCGGACGGCCTACCGCACCGGATCGGGTGGCGTACCGGTCTTCCCGCGCAGATCACCGGGCTGCTGCTGGCCACCGAGTGGCTGGACAACGTACCGGTGGACGTGGCCGAATGCGGGCCCGACGGGACGGTACGACTGCTGCTGGTGGACCCGCGGACCGGCGCGGAGTCCCCCGGTCCGGTGGTGACCGGCCGGGACGCCGCCTGGCTGGCCGACTGGTGGCCGCTGACCCGCCCGGGTACCCGCGCGGAGATCGGCTGGCCGCGCGACGACGCCTGGTCCGGCGCCGTCGCAGCCGTCCAACGGGGGCTCGCGCTCGCCGTCGACTACGGCCATCTGGCCGGGTCCCGACCGCCGGCCGGCACCCTGACCGGGTACCGGCACGGCCGGCAGGTGCCGCCGGTCCCGGACGGCTCCACCGATGTGACCGCGCACGTTGCCTGGGATCCGTTGGTACGGAAGGATTCCAGGCTGACGACCCAGCGCGTGGCGCTGCACGCGCTCGGCATCACCGGAACCCGGCCGCCGCTGGACACGGCGCGTACCGACCCGGCCGGGTACCTGCGTGCCCTGGCCGCGGCCAGCCACGTGGCGGAACTGACCGATCCGGCCGGCCTCGGCGGCCACCACTGGCTGTACCAGCCGGTCGGGGTGCCCCTCCCCTGAGCCGGTGCGCTCCGGTCAGGCCCGGACCCGCAACGCGGCGGCCATCGCCGCGGAGTCGTGGTCCGCCGGTACGCCCTCCACCAGCAGTACGTCGCCGTCGATGTGGTCGCTGCGCAGGTGCTTGATCGCCTGGTAGGCGGGCGAGTCGTACCAGTCCCGGGCCGCCGCCGGGGAGGGGAAGCCGATCAGTACGAGATCGCCGGACCAGGTCCCTTCCCGTACGTCGACCCGACCACCGTGGATCAGGAACCGCCCACCGTACGGGTCGAGCGTGTCCTGGATGCGCTCCATGTACTCCAGCACCTCAGGGTGGGTGGTGTCCGGGGTGTGCAGTCGCCCGATCGCGAAGCCGGTCATGTCGGTACCTCCAGTCGGTGGTGCGGTCCGGTGAGCTTGTGGCGTGCGGTCAGCTGTGCAGGAAGGCGAGAATGTCGGCGGACAGCGCCCAGCCGGAGAGGAACACGACCGGCGCGCCGGTGCCGTACTCCTCGTACGCCAGCCGGGTGCCATCTGGCCTGGTCACGAAAGGCATGTCGACCTCCTGGTCCATGGTTACCGGGGTAACGATGCCGGGCTGCGGTGTGTGCGTCGATTACCTCGGAGGTCATGACGGCGGTGACGACCCGTCGCGCCGCGGACCGGCCCGCCGCGCCGGATGGGAGGATGCGGACATGACGGAGCGCGATCTGGTGGTGGGGATGGGCTCCGGTGCCGAGCAGTTCGCCGACCCGGAGCTGGCCACCGCCGACATGGTGCTCAACATCGGTCCGCAGCACCCGTCCACACACGGGGTGCTGCGGCTGCGGCTGGTCCTGGACGGCGAGCGGGTACGCAGCGCCGAACCGATCGTCGGCTACATGCACCGCGGCGCGGAGAAGCTGTTCGAGGTACGCGACTACCGGCAGATCATCATGCTGGCCAACCGGCACGACTGGCTGAGCGCGTTCGCCAACGAGCTGGGCGTCGTACTGGCGGTCGAGCGGCTGATGGGGATGGCCGTACCGGACCGGGCGGTGTGGCTGCGCACCCTGCTGGCCGAGCTGAACCGGGTGCTCAACCACCTGATGTTCCTCGGCTCGTACCCGTTGGAGATCGGTGCGATCACCCCGATGTTCTACGCGTTCCGGGAACGGGAGGCCCTGCAGAACGTGATGGAGGAGGTCGCCGGCGGCCGGATGCACTTCATGTTCAACCGGGTCGGCGGGTTGAAGGAGGAGGTACCGGCCGGCTGGACGCGCCGGTGCCGGCAGGCGGTCGGCGAGGTCCGGCGCCGGCTGCCGGACCTGGACGACATCATCCTGCGCAACGAGATCTTCCTGGCCCGTACGGTCGGCGTCGGGGTGCTCAGCGCGCAGCAGGCCGCCGCGTACGGGGTGTCCGGCCCGGTGGCGCGGGCCAGCGGGCTCGACCTCGACCTGCGCCGGGACGAGCCGTACCTGGCCTACGACCGGCTGGACGTACCGGTGGTGACCCGTACCGCCGGCGACTGTCATGCCCGGTTCGAGTGCCTGCTGGAGCAGGTGCACGTGTCACTGGACCTGGCCGACGCCTGCCTGGCGGAGGTGGACCGCAGTACGGGGCCGGTGAACGTACGGCTGCCGAAGGTGGTGAAGGCGCCGGAGGGGCACACGTACGCGTGGACCGAGAACCCGCTCGGGGTCAACGGCTACTACCTGGTGTCGCGTGGGGAAAAGACGCCGTGGCGGTTGAAGTTGCGGACCGCGTCGTACGCGAACGTGCAGGCGCTGTGCACCCTGTTGCCGGGCTGTCTGCTGCCGGACCTGATCGCGATCCTCGGTTCGATGTTCTTCGTGGTCGGTGACATCGACAAGTGAGCGGCCTCCACCGGGCCGGTCCCGCAGCGGTGCCCGGCGGGTCAGTCCTCCGCGCGGTGCCGGTGGGAGCGGGTCCGGCGCGGTTCGAACCGGGAGCTGCGTTCACCGCTCGCCACCGGTTGTGCCCGGCGCGGCGAGGGTGCGTCGGTACGGATGATCTCGGTACGTCGCCGGGACAGTGCGGCGACCTGTTTCTGCAGGTCGGCGATCTGCTCCTGGACCGGCTCCCGGGTGCGTTGCAGCGCGGTGAGCATCGAGTCGCGCAGTTCGGCGCACAGCGCCTCGTTCTCGGCGGACAACTCGGCCCGGAGGTCGAGCCGGATCTCCTCGGGGCTGCGGCGCAGCACCACGGACAGGCCGATCAGTACGGTGCCGAGGATGGCCAGGATCGCCGCGGCGCGCAGCGGGCCTCCGCCGTGCGCGAACCAGACGACGAGGCCGGCGGCCGGCGCCAGCGCGGCACCGACCCAGAACAGCACATTGGGTAGCCGGCCGGAGCGGGCGGGTCGTTTCTCGCTGGCTGGCATGGTGCTTGAGGTTACCGAGTGGTCGCGGCGCACTGGAAGCCCGCGAACCGGATGTTTGTCTCAAGCATTACCGAACCCCACTATGTCAATGGTCACCATGTAACGACATGAACACTTTAAGTGGTGAACACGCTTCCTGTGGGGAGAAACGCAACATCACCCGCCACGATGTGACACCGATGCGCAACCTCAGCACCGGTGTCACATCGTGACCAACACGCCGTCGGCGGAGGATCAGACCGGCTTGAGCCGCCCGTCGAACAGCATCATCACGGTGAAGTTGTCACCGTACGGCGCGTTCTGCAGGATCGGATCGCTGTCGGCCGGGAACTTCTTCACCCGCACACCCTCCAGCGCCGGGTTGTTGCCGTACCGCTCGAAGATCGGCAGGATCGGCAGCAACTCGTTGAAGGCGATGGCCGCCTTCGTCACGTTGCCCTTCTGCGCGTTCTCGTCCAGCCCGTCCGCCGCGTCCAGCACGACCTTCTTCAGGTCGATCGCGCCCAGCGCGGTGGTCTTCTGCTTCAGCTCGAAGCCGATACCCCGGCCACCGTTGTTCGACGCCACCGGGATGTTGTGGGTGAACAGCGCCTGCTTCAGCGCGAAGTGCGGGTGCGGCGCGGTGGACGCACCCCAGGTCTGGATGGCCAGGTCGAAGTCACCCTTGTCCACGTCCAGCGGCTGCTCCACCTGGGTGACACCGCGGGGCGTGACCTTGAAGCCGAACTTGTTCAGCTGGTCGGCAATGTTCTGCCCGGACGCCGAGTAGTCGGCGAACTCGGCCGGGAAGCTGATCTCGTACTTGGCCGGCTTGCCCTGCGGGGTGGTCCACTGACCACCCTTCTTCTTCCAGCCCGCCTCGGTCAGCAGCTTCTCCGCCTTGCCCGGGTCGAGGTCGTAGGCGTTCAGCTTGCTGGTGTCGGTCACCCACACCGGCACCAGGTTGTCGGAGAAGCCGGCCATGTACTTGCAGCCCACGCCCGACTTGCCCAACGCCACGGTGCCGTTGGTCTTACGGTCGATCGCGTACGCCAGCGCCTGCCGGACCCGCTTGTCCTTGAACTCCGGGTGCTTGTCCAGGTTGAGGTAGAGCGCCGAACCGGCGTACGTCGGCGGCCGCAGGATCCGGTACCCCTTCTTCTGGAACGCCTTCTCGCTGGCCACCGGGAAACCGTGGGTGGCGTAGTCGACGTTCTTCGCCGCGACCACCGGCGTCACGTCCGGCACCTCGCCGTTGAACAGCACGATCTTCTCGAACTGCGTCTTGTCCGCGCCGTACCCGGTCTTGTTCTTGACCAGGGTCAGCTGCGAGTTGGTGATGCTGTTGTAGTCGAAGTTGAACGGCCCGGAGACGACGACCTTGTCCGGCCGGAACTTCTGGAAGTCCGCGTTGAGCGCCTTGCCCTCGGTACTGTCCATGTCCTTGCCGGCGGCCACGATGTCCTGGGCGCGCTTGGCGAACTTGCCGTACACCGCGTCCGAGTAGATCGGGTAACGCAGCATGTAGCGCTCCACCACCGTGGACGGCTGCTTCATGTGCGCGACCACCGTCTGCTCGTCGGTGGCCTCCAGCTTGTCCAGGAAGTCCCACAGGATGTCGCGCATGATGTACGCCAACCAGCGCGAGGTCACCAGATCCTTGGAGGTGACAGCCTTGCCGTCACTCCACTTCAGACCCTTCTTCAGCGTCACCTTGTAGGTGCCGGCGGCCTTGTCGAAACCCCAGCCGCCGTCCTCGGCGAGCAGTGCGACGTACTTGCGCTCCTTCCACAGGTACATGGCCGGCGGCGGTACCAGCAGATCCATGTAGATGCCGTAATTGCCGAGAATGGCGTCCGGCAACGGGTTCACCAGGTTGAAGTGACCCTTCGGCTTCGCCTCGTACGGCCAGGCACCGTGGAACTCGCCCTTGCCCTTCGCCTTGTCGCTCGGGCTGCATCCCGCAGCGGTACCGGCCAACGCGACACCTGCCGCGCCGATACCGAAGATCTGCAGCACCCGCCGCCTGGACAGTTCAAGGTTGCTCCCGGACAGCTCTGCAGCCATCGCGATCCTCCCTGCTCAACGTTCAACTCGAAGTGGTACGGATGGTGCCGACGCCCCGATGGCGCCGGTCACCGGCCAGGTATGCGACTGAGAACGGCGACCAGGACCGTGAAGCACAGACCGGCCGCGAACATGAACACCGAGATGACGAACTGCGGGGTGCCGTGCGGTGCGGTCAGCACCAGGGCCCCGGCGGTGAGGCTGATGAACATGGCCCACCGGAGAGCCATCCGCAGCAGCTGTGGACTGAACATCAGGCGCCCACCTCGCTGCGGCTGTCCCGGTGCACCAGATGGCAGGCCACCTGACGCTCCACAGTGGACGAGGCGACCGGCAGCAGCGCCGGCACACTCGCGTCACAGGTACCTTCCTCGAAGCGCGGGCACCGTGGGTGGAAGGTGCACCCGGACGGCAACCGCAGCAGGCTCGGGGTGTCCATCGAACGCAGCAGCGTCCCGGCCGCACGCTTACGTTCGTTGAGTTCCGGGTCCGGCTCCGGGATCGCCGACAGCAGGGCCTGGGTGTACGGGTGCGCCGGCTCGGCGATCACCCGTGCGGTCGGACCGTACTCCACGACCCGACCCAGGTACATGACCGCGATCTCGCCGTCCCGGCCGAAGTACTTGGCCAGCGCGAGGTCGTGGGTGATGAACAGGAAGCCGACGCCCAGCTCGTCGGAGAGCCGGGTCAGCATGGCCAGCAGGCTGATCCGGATCGACACGTCCAGCATCGACGTCGACTCGTCCGCGATGATCAGCTTCGGGTCCAGGGTCAGCGCCCGGGCCACCGCGACCCGCTGCCGCTGACCACCGGAGAGCTGATGCGGATATTTGGTCAGGAAGTTCTCCGCCGGGGTCAGGTCCACCCGACCGAGCAGGTCGGCGGCCTTCTGCCACGCCTCGTCCCGGCTGGACACCAGGCCGTGCCGCTTCATCGGCGCGGCGAGCGTCGCGAACACGCTGCGGATCGGGTTGAGCGAGGCGTACGGGTCCTGGTGCACGTACTGCACCGAGCGGCGGAAGTCGCGGAACCCGGCCCGGTCGGCGGCCCACACGTCCTTGCCGTCGAAGTGCACCCGGCCCGACGTCGGTCGGTTCAGCCCGGCCGCCACCCGCGCCGTGGTGGTCTTGCCCGAGCCGCTCTCCCCGACCAGGCACAGCACCTTGCCGGCGTACAGGTTCAGCGACACGTCCCGTACCGCCGGGATCTCGCCCCGCTTGGTACGGAAGATCTGCGAGACCGTGTCCAGCGACATCAGTGGCGCCGTCCCGGCACCTTGTTCGTCCTCAGACCCCATCGGTGACCACCACCCGTTCGAAGGAGACCCGGTCGGAGAAATGACAGGCCGCCTGGTGCCGCTCGCCTACCCGCGCCAGTTCCGGATCGGTCTGCTCGCAGACGTCCTCGGCCAGCTCGCAGCGGACCCGGAACGGGCAGCCGGACGGCAGCGCGGCCAGGCTCGGTGGGCCACCCGGGATCGAACTGACCTCGCTGGTGTCCCCCACCACCGGCGGTACCGCCTTGATCAGCCCACCGGTGTACGGATGCCGCGGCGCCCGGAAGATGTCCCGGGCGTCGCCCAGTTCGACGATCCGGCCCGCGTACATCGTGGCCACCCGGTCGGCCAGTTCCGCAGCCAACGACAGGTCGTGGGTCACGAAGACCATCGCGAAACCCAGTTCCCGGCGCAGTTCCTGGAGCACGTCGACGATGGAGCGCTGGGTCAGGATGTCCAGCGCGGTGGTCGGCTCGTCGAGCACCAGGACCCGGGGTTCCAGCAGCAGGGCCATCGCGATCAGCACCCGCTGGCGCATCCCGCCGGACAGCTCGTGCGGGTAGCTGGGCATCACCCGGGCCGGTTCCAGCCGGACCATCTCCAGCACCTCGCCGCACCGCTTGCGGGCCTTCTCCCGCGACATCGACCGGTGCGCCCGGATCGTGTCGTACATCTGGTCCTCGACCCGCAGCACCGGATTGAGCGCGTTCATCGCGCCCTGGAACACCATCGCCGCGTCGTTCCAGCGGAACTTGCGCAGCTGTTCGCGGCGCATCGCCAGCAGGTCCACCACCGTGCCGTCGGCCTGCCGGTACCGGACCTCACCGTGCGGCGTACTGGCCAGCCGGGGCAGCAGCCGCAGCAGGGCCAGACCCAGCGTCGTCTTTCCGCAGCCGCTCTCCCCGACCAGGGCGAGGCTCTCGTGCGGGTACAGGTCGAAGGTGACCCCGCGGACCGCCTGCACCGGCGCGACCGGCGTCCGGTACTCGACCACCAGGTCCCGTACCGCGAGTACTGGTTCCACGCTCATCCTCCGACCCTCCTAGTCCTGCCGCAACCGCGGGTTGAGGATCTCCTCCAGGGACCGGGTCATCAGCACCAGACCCAGTTGCAGCAGGCTGATCGCGATCACCGGGGCGAGGATGTAGAACACGCTGTCGGAGTCGAAGATCGCGCCGCGGGTCCATGCCTCGTTGAGCATGATCCCCCAGTTGTGGCCGGCCAGCGGGGCGAGGCCGAGGAAGTACAGACCGACCAGGGCGTAGATCGCGTTGGTCATGCCGATCATGAAGTTCATCACGATGAAGCTGGCCATGTTGGGCAGGATCTCCACCGACAGGATCCGGGCGGTGCCCAGATCCAGCAGTTGCGCCGCCTCCACGTACTCGCGTTCCTTCAACGACAGCACCTGGGCGCGTACCGCCCGCAGCAGCGTCGGCCAGGACAGGATGCCGATCAGTCCGGCCAGCAGTACCGAATTGTCCAGGTGGTACAGCGAGGAGAGCACCGCCAGCAGCGCGATCTGCGGCACGGTCAGCACGATGTCGGTGGCCGCCACGATGATCGAGTCGACGACCCCGCCCAGGTAGGCGGCCAGCGAACCGAAGACGATGGCGATCAGGGTGGAGAACAGCGCGGCGGAGAAGCCGACCACGATCACCGTACGGCCGCCGTTGATGACCTGGATCAGGATGTCGCGGCCGGATGCGTCGGTGCCCAGCAGGTGGCTCGCGCTGGGTGCCAGGTAGATCGCGTTCGTGTCGGTGGGCAGGTCCTGCGGGGTGAACAGCGGGCCGATCAGGGAGACCAGCACGATCACCATGACCAGCGCGAATCCGACGGTGCCGGACGCACTGCGGGTCAACGCCTTCAGCAGGGTGTGGCCCGGCCGTACCGCCGCGCGTTTCGGGGTCGGGGTGGGTACCTGCAACGAGCTGGTGCCGACGGTCGCCGTCACTGCCCACCTCCGCCCAGTCGGATGCGTGGATCGAGCCGTCCGTACAGCAGGTCGGCCAGCAGGTTGGCGAGTACCACGGCGATCGTGATCACCAGGAAGATGCCCTGCATCAGCGGGTAGTCCCGGTCGTTGACCGATTTGAACAACAGGTACCCGATGCCCTGGTACTGGAAGACCTGCTCGATCAGGATCGAGCCACCGACCACGAAACCGGCCGCGATGGCCAGCTGGGAGAACAGCGGCAGCACCGCGTTGCGGCCCACGTAGGCGGTGGCGATCCGCCGGTCCCGCAGCCCCCGGGCCCGGGCCACCGTGACGTAGTCCTCACTGAGTGTCTCCACAGTGGACGACTTCATCACCAGCATCCAGGAACCGATGGTGGTCAGTACGTACGTGGTGATCGGCAGGCCCGCGTGGTACATGGCGTCGGAGAAGAAGTCGGCGCTGAACTCCGGGGTCACCCCGGGCGAGTACGCGCCCCGCATCGTACTGATGTCGAACAGGTTGAGCTGGATGCCCAGGAACACCACGATCATGATGGCCAGCAGGTAGTTCGGGATCGAGTGCAGCAGGGAACCCAGGATCGACAGGACGTGGTCGACCACGCCACCACGCCAGTACGCCATCGCCATGCCCAGCAGGATGCCCAGGCAGAAGCTGATGATCAGGGCGATTCCGACACTGAACAGGGTCCACGGCAGGTACGACACCAGGATGCTGCCCACCGTGGTACCCGGCGAGGCCACCGAGTAGCCGAGGTCGCCGTGCAGCAGCCCACCCAGGTACTGGAAGTACTGCGCGATCAGCGGCTGGCCGGGATCGAAGGAGTACAGCCCCTTGGCCATGTTCGCGGCCTGGTCGTAGGACATGCCGCTGCGCTGCATCTGGGTGTTGATGAAGACCTCGACCGGGTTGCCGGGCAGCAGGCGGACCAGGAAGAAGTTGAAGGTGGCGACCAGGTAGATGGTCAGCAGGGCCTTGCCGATGCGTCGGAAGGCATAGCTGCGCCAGATACGACGCGGCAGACTCGACTGCGCGGGCCGGACTCCCGCCGGTGTCTCCACTGCCGGGGTCTGTGCGGTTGACACGCCTGTTTTTCCTCCCACCGGCATTGCGGACCGCGCACCGGTACCGGGAGGACCCCGGGCACGGGCGGTGTCTCACACTGGCGCGAGAGCGGACTGGCTCCGCATCGCGTGTAGCTGCCGGCAGACCCCGTAGCCCGGCCCGGTCGCAAGGTCTGCCGTGCCGGGGACGATACACGTTCGGCAGAGCGATTCAATCCTGCGAAAGCAACTTTTTTGCAACCACGCAGTGGGTCTTGACCAGCGGCTACGCCATGCCTCATCATCCGGCCGCGACCGAGGTCCGGGACCGGCGCGGACCGGCCCCGGACACGGCAAATGCGGGCCGATCCGAGGATCGACCCGCATTCTGACCTGCCGGATCAGTCGTCAGCTCGAAGCGAACGCCGCATCCGAGGTCAACAGCAGCGTGATGCTGACCTTTCCGGTCTTCAGCCCGTTCTTGGACCCGGCACCACCGGCGTCCAGCGGGGTGAACTTGCCGAACGCGATCTTGTAGGTCTTCTCCAGACCGAGCTGGCAGAACGCCCGCTTCGGGCATTCCGGCGGACCGCCGAGAACCGTGGCCTTGCCGCTGCACTTGGCCGCGAACTCGGACAACGTCGTGACCTTGTACTTGTCCGCGAACGCCTGGGTGACGCCGAAGGCGTTCTGGTCGGCGGCCGCGGACGGCTTACCGAACTTCAGCCCGACCTTGTCGCCCAGCTTCGTCAGTGCCGCCACCGTGGTGTCGATGTCTCCCGAGGCCTGCGGCGTGGCGTTCTTGCCGTTGGCCTTCTGGTTCAGGAACTCGGTGAGGGTCGCGGCGTACTCCGGGACGACCTGGATGTCGCCCTTCTCCAGGGAGGGTTCGTACAGTTCCCGGTTGCCGATGGGCTTCACGGTCGCCGCATAGCCGGCCGCCTTGAGCACCGTCTCGTACAGGTAGCCGACCGTCTTGTTCTCGCTGAAGTCGGCGGCCCCGATGGTGACCGTGCCGGATCCCTTGGTGACGCCGGAGGTCAGGTTGTTGGCCTTGGCGAACGCCACCGCCAGCTTCTGCGGCGACTTGTGGTCGATGTCGGCCTGCTTGTTCAACTGGATCAGCTTCGGCGTGTCCAGTGCGGCCGACACCTTGTCCAGGTTGGCCAGCAGTGCCGGGGTCGCGACCTTCTTGTTCACCGCCGGCAGGATGTTGTCGGAATTCTGTAGCTGCTTGTCGTCTTTCAGCAGCACCAGTTTGTCGCCAGCGACTGGCGCACATCCGGCGCCCTTGACCGCGCTCTCCTTCTTGGTTCCGGACGACCCGGCCTGCCCACACCCGGCGATCAGCGCCGCTGTCGACAGCCCAGCCAAGATCCCGAGAATCACCCGGGATGGCCGCTTGTCCATTACTGCCCGCCTTCCGTGTCCCGGCTCAACCCCCCTGGTCAGCCGCGTGTCCGACGAGCGGTCGGCGCAACACCCCGCGCTGCCGGTGTACCAGCAGCACAGGACACGGTGCCTCCCGCGCCCGACAAGCCAACCCTGCGGTCGCTCCGGCCGCAACTCGAACGGCGGTCCTTGTCGTGTTCGTTATCCAGCCTCCGCCGACCTGGTGCAGTCAGGGGAAATAATCACCGGATCGTCACCGTGACATCGCGAGGCGCAGTCGACGGCGAGGCTGGCGACGCGAGCGCAATGACGCGGGCGTGACCGCCCGCTCAGCAAGTACCAGCAGACCCTCGATGATCAGACACAGCACCACGACCAGCAGACCGCCGGCAAGTACCTGCCCGCCGCCGGTGGCCAGCCCCAGACCGAATCCCTGGTTGATGATCGTGCCGAGGCCCGGACCACCCACCAGGGCGGCCAACGTGGCGGTCGCGACCACCTGCACGGCAGCGGTACGGAACCCGGTTGCCAGGTACGGCACCGAAAGCGGCAGTTCCACCCGGAACAGCACCTGCCACCGGGACAGGCCCATCCCGTACGCGGCGTCCCGGACACTCGGATCCACCTCGCTGAGTCCCACCACGGCGTTGGCCAGCAGTGGTGGTACCGCGAAGATCGCCAGTGCGGCCACCGCGGACCAGGGCCCGAAACCCAAGAAGGTCAACGGAAAGATGGACAGCAGCGCAAGGGTCGGTACGGCCCGGGTCAGGTTGGACACCGCCACCATCACCCCGCCACCGCGACCCTGGTGACCGAGCCAGATCCCGATCGGCCAGGACACCACGCAGGCGGCCAGCACGGCGAGCGCGGAGATCCACAGGTGCTGCCAGGTCAGCGCGATGATGCCGTCGGAGTTCGTCCAGTTCAACGGGTCGTTGAGCCACACCCATGCCTGATTGAACACGTTCATGCCGGCTGGCCCTCCTCACGGGCGCGCACTGCGCCGATACCACCCTGCGGTCCTCGATGCTGCCGTCCCCGATCCGGTGTCCCGTACCGGATCGGCGTCCCGCTCACCGGGCCCGCCGCCGGGCCCAGGGCATCACCAGTCGACCGACCCCGGCCAGGGCCAGATCCAGTACCAGGGCGAGCAGTACGCAGGCGATGGTGGCGGTCATGATCTGCGCCTTGTAGAAATTGTTCCGGAAGCCTTCCAGGATCAGCTCCCCGAAGCCGCCGTACCCGCCGATCACCGAGCCGACGGTGACCATCGCGACCGTGGACACGGTCGCGATCCGCAGTCCGGTCATGATGCTGGGTAACGACAGTGGCAGCTCGATGCGGGTCAGCAGACCGATTCGCCCGTACCCCATACCCTGTGCGGCGCTACGTACCTCGACGGGTACCTGGCGCAACCCGGTCAACGTGTTGCGCACGATCACCAACAGCGCGTACAACACCAGTCCGATCACCACGGTGCTGGCGTACGGCCCGACGAAGGGTGCCAGGATGGCGAACAGCCCCAGCGACGGGATGGTGTACAGCACGCTGGAAAGTGCGAGGATCGGACCGGTGAGCCAGGATATTCGGTGCGCCAGTACGCCGAGTGGCACGGCGACGACCGCCGCGATGAGCACCGAGATCGCGGTCAGCTCGATGTGCTGCTCGAAGGCGGACAACAGCGTGTGGCTGTTCTCGCGCACGTAGGACCAGGAGAACCAGGGGTTTCCCGCGTCGTCGGTGACCGCCGCCAGCACGCGAGATGAAGCTCCGTGAAGAGAGGACACGAGTGGACGCTACCCCTGAGACCGGGAGCGCCGCCGCGGAGATCCGACTGGACCGGTTGAGCAAGGCCTATCCGAACGGCACCGTCGCCGTCGCGGAGTTGAGCCTGACCGTACCGGCGGGTGAACTCGTCACCCTGGTGGGCCCGTCCGGCTGCGGTAAGTCGACCATCCTGCGGATGGTCAACCGGTTGGTGGAACCGACCGGCGGCACGATCAGCCTGGACGACGAGGACATCACGCACGCCGATCCGGTGGCGCTGCGCCGACGGATCGGCTACGCGATCCAGGATGTCGGGCTGTTCCCGCACCAGACCGTGCGGCAGAACGTGGCCACGGTGCCGAGGCTGCTGGGTTGGTCGAAGGCCCGTACCGAGCAGCGGGTCGAGGAGCTGCTGGATCTGGTCGGGCTGGACCCGGGCCAGTACGGGAAACGCTATCCCAACGAGCTGTCGGGGGGTCAGCGCCAGCGGGTCGGCGTGGCCCGGGCGTTGGCCGCCGACCCGGTCGTACTGCTGATGGACGAGCCGTTCAGTGCGGTGGACCCGATCGCGCGTGGCCGGCTGCAGGAGGAGTTCCTGCGGCTGCAGGCCGAGGTACGCAAGACGGTCCTGCTCGTCACGCACGACGTGGACGAGGCGGTACGGCTCGGCGACCGGATCGCGGTGCTCTCCGAGGGCGGCAAGCTGGAGCAGTACGCGCCACCCGCCGAGATCCTGGGCCAGCCGGCAAGTTCGTTCGTCGCCGAGTTCATCGGCGGTGACCGTGGCATCAAGCGGCTCAGCGTCACCGGCATCCCGGACACCGCGCTGCGCGCACCGGACACCGTGGACGGATTCGACCGGGCCATCGACCCGCCGACCGTACCGGCCACCGGCACCCTGCGCGACGCACTGGCCGTACTGCTGGAGGGCGGTACGGGTTGGGTCGCGGTCCGCGACGGCGACCGGGTCACCGGGGTGCTCACGCCGGAGGACGTCTACCGCGCGATGCACGACAGCCGGCCGGCCGAGGTCGGCTGATCCGTAGCGCGCGAACCGGCCGCCACCCGCATCGGGTGGCGGCCGGTCCGCGTGCGGTGCCGGTGCGCGTGCGGTCAGTGTCTACCGGTGAGGGCGGCCAGACCGATCAACCATCCGACGAGCAGCCCGTACCCCGCACCGCCGACAGCGGCCAGCATGGCGCCGTGCAGCGATGCGTCGTGCGCGAGGAATGCGGCGAGCAGGCCGGCGATACCGGCCGCCAGCATGGTGCAGCCCCACCCGATCACGAACGCACCGAAACCGCTGCGCGTGATGGTGGCACCGACCAGTACGGCGACCAGCAGGATCAGCAGGATCGCCTTGAGGTCCGCGGCCAGCAGGTCACGGATAGCCGCCCCGGAACCGTTCGCGGGTTCCAGATGCCAGGTGGGCCAGGCGAGCGTCCGCAGAAACAGTCCACTCGCGGTGTCGGTGTTCGCGTTGCGGTTCGCCCAGTCGACGTACGCCGGGTTACCGAACGCCAGCACCAGCACCAGGGTGGCGATCGCACAGGTGCCCGCTGCGGAACGGACACGTCCAGACATGAATGCCATGTTTCACGGATACCCGGCGAGCAAGATCCATACACCGCACAGCCGGCTGCCAGATAACATTCAGGTATCGATGATGATCTATCAGTGCTTCAGTAGGTAGTCGATGAAACGGGCCCGGATCAGCGGTTCCGCCTCGCCGTAGGCCGACCGGCCGGTGAACTCCCGCCAGATCCCGATCACCTCGTCGAAGAACTCGCCGATCGAACCGGTCGAATCGTCCAGCAACGCACTCTCCCGGGCATGCGGCAGATGCCGTACCAGATCGGCGAAGAAGTGCCGGTCGTGCCGCTGCCGGGCCAGGGCGAAGGCCCGCTCGCGCAGCTGCTCGGTGGACAGCGCGTCCAGCTCGTCCAACGAGGTACCGGACCCGGAGGTGGAGTCGACCATCAGCCGAGTCTACGACCCGTGCCGGTCACAGCGCGTCCACCAGTTCGTCGGACCGGCCGCCCCACTCCACCATCCGGGTCACCGCCAGACCCAGCACGATCGCGCTGCCGGCCACCGCGTACACCATCACGCCGGGAGACCAGTTCCGGAAGGTGCCGTACTGCAGCACCAGGGTCAGCGCCGCGACACCGAGCATGGTGCCGAACAGCCCACCACGGCGGCCGTACGCGCTGACCCCGCCGAGCAGTACCGCGCCCAGCGGCAGCAGCAGATCCCGCAACATCAACGACTCACCGGCCACCCGCGTGTGCATCGTGCCGACGACCCCGGCCGCACCGGCCAGCCCGGCCGAGATGGTCAGGGCGAAGACCGCCATCAGCCCGGCGCCGGCACCCCGCCGCGCGGCCGTGTCACCCAGCGGACGGAACGCGCCGACCATCCGCCGCAACGGACCGATCAGCCCCAGCAGGCCGAAGAGCACCGAAACACCGGCGACGCCGATCAGCCACAGCGAGGCGTGCCGGGCCGGATCCGGTACGGAAGCGCCGGACGGCAGCACCATCACGCCGTGCCGGTCCAGGAACGCCAGTACGGCCAGCCCGGCGCACAACGCACCCAGGCTCGCCGCCCAGGCCGGTACGTGCAGCACGCTGACCACCAGCCCCAGCGCCAGCCCGGCGGCCAGCGAGACACCCACCGCCAGGAGCACCGCACCCAGCGTGCCGTGCCCCTGGTCCCGGATGAACAGCACGCCCGCCACCGCCGAGAACGCACCGACGGCCAGGTTCGGGGTGGCCGCACGCAGCGACAGGGACACCGCGACGGCCAGCATGCCGAGCATCGCGGCGTCGATCATCAGCGCCTGCTGGCCGCTGCTGCTGAACATCTTCGGCGCGTTGATGTAGCAGAACAGCGCCAGACCGCCGACCAGCACGATCAGCAGTACCTCCCAGACACCGTGCACCAGCAGCCGGTCCCGTTCGAATGCCGAGCGGGTGGGGCCGGTCCAGTTGTCCTGGCCCAGCATCAGGGTGCGGTCCTCGTCCGGGTAGCTGGTCACCGAACCAGGCTGGTACACCGGCGTGTCGTCGTACCCGTCATCGGACCGGTACGGCCCACCCGAGCCGAACGCGTGCTCCGCCGTGCCGGTGCCGTCCTGCGGGTCCCCGGGACCGGGGAGGTAGCGGGGTTCCGGCGCGGACCCGTCGGGCGTCTGCCCCGGATCACCGCGGCCAGGCAGTCGGACCGTCGCGTCGTCCTGCACCATCTGCGCCTCCCTCGACCGGACAGCGGGCAGCCGGTACGGGCGGGAGACGGCCCTGCGACCGCGACGCACTCACACCAGCCACGTTCCATCGTGGCGCACCCGATCCAGTTCTGCTGGCCGTACCGGTCAGACGCCTCAGCGGCCCCGACGACCACCCGGCCGGTCGCGGTCCCGATCGTCCTCCGGTTGCTCCGGGATCCGGCAGGAACGTTCCAGCCACAGTGCGGCGAGGACCAGCAGGCCCGAGCCGACCAGACCGGCAGCCGCCGGAACCACGTCGTCACCGGCCGCTTTCAGCTGATCACGCTGCTGCACCACCCACAACAGAATGCCACCGTACGCGCCGGCGAAGAGCGCGCCGGCCGTCGCCGAAGCCTTCGCCACCAGCACGTACCTGGCCACCACCAGCGGGTTCACCGGCTCGGTGCCCGGTGCGCGGTTGATCCGCCGGCCGGTCGTCCAGGCCGCGATCCCTTCCACCGCCGCCACCAGCAGCAGCGTCACACCGGGCAGCACCGGCAACGCCGGGAGAACCCCGTAGAACCGGTCGAACAGCACCCAGCCGCCGGCCCCGGCCACCACCGCCGCCAGCACCAACGCGGCCGGGCTGGTGGGCCGTACCTGCGGTTCCGGCTCGTCACCCATTGCTCTCCGGCTCCCACCAGTCGTCGCTACCGCACCTGCGCACCGCCGGTACGTCGGCCGCCACCTCCGGGCGGGCCAGCAACTCGTCGAGCCGCCCGGCACCGGGCAGTTCCAGCCCCGGCGCCACCTCCCGCAGCGGCACCAGGACGAACGCCCGCTGCGCGGCCCGCGGATGCGGCAGGGTCAGTTCCGGCGCGTCACTGGTCACCGGTCCGGTCAGCCCGTCGGTGAACACGGCGATCACATCCACGTCCAGGGTGCGCGGCGCGTACCGGCGGGCCGGGTCACGGCGACGGCCGGCCGCGTCCTCCAACTCGTGCGCCCGGGACAGCCAGTCCGCCGGGCCGGCTGTCTGGTCGGCGGCCAGCAGCACCGCGTTCAGGTACGCCGGCTGGTCGCTGTCGCCCCAGGGCGGCGTCTCGTACAGACCGGACACGGCGACCACGACGTCACCCAGCCCGGCCACCGCGGCACGCAGCGCCGCGGCCCGGTCGCCCAGGTTCGCGCCCAGCGCCAGTACGGCCGTGGTCATGCCCGGCTCCGTAGCACCGTGACCGCGACGTCGGTGAACTGCTGCGCGATCGGCGCCTGCGGCTTGTGTACGGTCAGCTCCACCGCCCGCACCCGCCGGTCGGCGAGGCACTCGGTGGCCAGCCGGTCGGCCAGGGTCTCGATCAGGTTGACGGGTTCGCCGGCCACGACGGCGGCCAACCGGTCGGCCAGTTCGCCGTAGTGCACCGTGTCGGCGACCTCGTCACTGTCCGCCGCCGGGCGCAGGTCCATCTCCAGTACGGCATCCACCACGAAGTCCTGGCCCTGTTCCCGCTCGAAGTCGTACACCCCGTGCCGGCCGTGCACCCGCAGCCCGGTCAGCGCTATCCGGTCAGCCATCCCGCCGTCCTCCCACGGTCGCCGCCGCCGCGTCCCCGGCCCGGCTGGCCTGCCAGGCCCGGATCGCGTCCACGGTCGCCCGCACCTCGTGCACCCGTACGCCCCAGGCGCCGGCCGCGACCGCGCTCAGGTTGGTGGCGATGCTCGCCGCTTCCCGGTCCCCGACCGGCCGGGGCGTACCGTCCGGTCCGGCCAGCAGCCGGCCCAGGAAGGACTTGCGGCTGGCTCCGACCAGTACCGGGCGACCGAGGCCGAGCAGTACGTCGAGGTGGGCCAGCAGCCGCCAGTTGTGCTCGGCGGTCTTGGCGAAGCCCAGCCCCGGGTCGAGGATGATGCGCTGCTCGGACACCCCACGGCGGAGCGCCCCGGCGATCCGCGCGGCAAGCTCGTCACGTACCTCCGCCACCACGTCGGTGTAGCGGGCCAGGTCCTGCATCCGCTGGGAGTGGCCGCGCCAGTGCATCAGGATCCACGGGCAGTCGGCCGCCGCCACCACCCGCGCCATGTCCGGATCGGCCAGGCCGCCGGACACGTCGTTGACCACCTCGGCACCGGCGGCCAACGCGGCCTCCGCGACCGCGGCCCGGGTGGTGTCGATGCTCATCGGCACCCCGGCGGCGGCCAGCTGCCGGATGACCGGTACGACCCGGTCGGTTTCGGTGTCCGGATCCACCCGGTCGGCGCCCGGCCGGGTGGATTCGCCGCCGACGTCGATCAGGTCGGCGCCGTCGCGCCACAGCTGGACCCCGTGTGCGACCGCCGCGTCCAGGTCGGCGTACCGACCGCCGTCGCTGAACGAGTCGGGTGTCACGTTGAGTACGCCCATCACCGTGGGACGCCCGGTGCCCGGCTCGGCGCCGTACCGGGTGTTGTGCTCACTCACGGTACCGACGCTACCGGGCCGGTCGGCGCCGGCGCGCGTGGCGCTCACCCATCGGTACGTCGCCGGGCGCGCTGGGCGCGCCGGATCCGTTCGGCACCCGCCGCACCAGGCCCGGTACGCATCCGGCCGACCACGGCCGGAAACGGCGCGCCCTCGTTGTGTTCCTGTTCGAGGCGCTCGACCTCCTGCCGCAGGGCGGACTCGACCAGTTCGCTGATCGTGGTCGGGCCGGCGTTGCCGGACCGGCGGCTGAGCCAGTAGGCGGCGGCGCGGGCCCGTTCGAGGATCTGCCGGGAGAGATGGAAGGAGCGGGGGGTGCGCTCCTCCGGGTCGATGCCCAGGCCGGCCGGTGCCGCTCCCGCGGCCGCACCGGACGCCGGGTCGGGCCCGGTGACCATCAGCTCGGACGGTTCACCCGACGACCCGGTGGAATTCGGTACGACCGGCGGACGGGCGTACACCGGCAGCTGCTCGGGCGGCGTCAACTGCTCGGACGGCGCCAACGGCTGGGCCAGCGGCGGTGTGGCCGGCGGCTCTGCCGGTACCGGTACGCCGATCCCGGTCGGACGGGAGGCCGGGTGAGGGATGTCCACGCGTCAGCTCCCTTCGATGCTCGCCAGCGCCCAGTCGTCGGTACCGGGCGGGTTCCCGTCGGAGGTGTCGGTGGGCAGCGGCCAGACCGAGAGTTCGACCGTGCCGGCCAGGGTCAGCTGCCTGGCCGGATCGGGCGGTACCAGCCGGAAGTCGGGCAGCCCGATGATCCGGGAGCCACCGGTGCTGGTGACGCAGAGATAGAAGGAGCCGCCCTGGTCGGTGAGTACCCAGCCCGGCTGCGCCCCGGCCGGAATCGACGGGTCGGGGCCGGTCGATCCCTCTTCGGGTAGCGGGGGGTTGGCCCGGCGATGCACCGGAGTGGCACTCTGGTGCTGGACGCCCGGTCGGGGCGCCGTTGCACGGTATAGCGGAGAAGGTGACCTGATGAGTGCATTGAGTTCGACCCGGTCGGCCACCTTGGCCGCCACCACCAGGCTCAGCACCAGGACGACCAGGCCGGTGCCGGCCGCCACGCCGACCCCCACCACCGGGGAGAGGTCGAGCAGTGTGGTGAGAAGCACACCGCCACCGGTGACCGCGGCAATTCCGACAGCCACCTCCACACCGGACAGGCCCCGACCGATGCGTGGTTGTCGCGCGGCCGGCCACTTGTGTGCGGCCCGCACCACACCGAGCTGGTGGACTCCCAGGCCAGCAAGTACGACTCCCAAGACGATCAGCAACACAGCGGTCGCCAACGTCCCGACCATGGCGCGCCTCCTCAGGGCCGGCAGGAAGGCATCATTGTTACATGCAACTTGCCTTGTCCCATAGTTGAGTGCAATGTACAGTCATGGACACTCTACGCGGGCATCCACAACACGCCGTGATTGCCTAACATCAACAAGTGAGGCTATCGAGGAAGCTGATAGCAAATGACGCTCGATAACCATGTGGTGAGCAACCTGGGAGGGGCTCATGCTTAGCGAGCTCGTACAGGCGGGACTCACCGGGCTACCGCTGTCCGACCCCGGAACCCATGTGACCGGCATACTCGCCGCGCCCAAGGGCATCGACACCAACGGCATCCTCAAGTTCCTGGCGAGCAAGATCGCACCGATCCTGCTCGCGGTCCTCGGCCTGATCTTCATCGGCCGGGCCAACAAGGGCGAGGTGTCCCGGGTGCTGACGTCCTCGGCGATCGCGATCGTCGGCCTGGTGTTCATCGGCGGCGCGGTGACCCTGCTGTTCCTCGGCAACTACCTCATTAACCTCTTCTTCACGTGAGGGCAGTGGGATGCGGCTGCGTACCGACGACGACATCTATCGGGCACGCCTGCTGTACCTGGGGCCACCCGGGTACACCCTTCCGTTCCACCTGCCGTACGCGCAGTATGGGCTTTTTGCGCTACTTGTCCCGCTGTTCATGCTGATCCACTACTCCCTCACCCTCAAGGTCGACCTCTTCCCGGCCTGGGAGATCGCGCTGGCGATGGTCGCCACGTCGCTGGTCTTCCGGTACGTCGACCCGGACCGACCCGCCCGGATGGTGCTGCGTACCGCGCTCACCGACTGGCGGCGCACCCGCGAACCCCGAGCCGAGCAACGTGAGCCCGGCTTCGTCGGCAGCAAGGTACGCATCCGCCAGGAGCTGTTGTGACCACCACCCCACCCCGTTCGTCCGACGCGCCGCACCGGGAACGCGACGGGTCCGCGGCCCCCGGCGAAGTCGGGACCACGGACGCGTCCGGCACCACGCCGGACAACCACGAGGCCGAGGCGCCACCGGCGAGTACCAGCGGACCAGCCGGGGGCGCCGCGGTAGGTCCGGCACCGCTCGCGGTCTTCCGCGCACCCGGCGCCGCTCCACCGCCCCCGCCGTCCCGACCCGGACCGCCACCCGCAGCGCGGCAGCAGCCGCAACGGCCCGCCACGCCGCAGCAGCCCGCGCAGCAGGGCCAGCGTCCGCCGCAGGCCCCCGCCTCCGGGCCGCCGGTCTCCGGGCAACCGGTCTCCGGGCAACCGGCATCTGGGCAGCCCAGCGGCGCCTATCCCACGGTGCCCTCGACGCAGAACCGGTCGGGCAGCTATCCCACCGTCCCGCCACCGCAGAACCAGTCCGGCAACTACCCGACCGTGCCCGCCCGGGGCAACCAGTCCGGCAACTACCCGACCGTCCCGCCACCGCAGAACCAGTCGGGCAGTTACCCGACGGTGCCACCCCGGGGAAACCAGTCCGGCAACTACCCGACCGTGCCCGCGGCACGGCAGGACCAGTCGGGCGGCTATCCCACGGTCGGCGGGAGGCCAGCACCCAACCCCGCGGGTCAGCAGACCGGCAGCCATCCGACGGTCACCGCCCCGGGCCCCACCACCGGCGGATACCCGACGGTCCGACCACCCGCCGGACCGGCCCACCACGTGCCGTCGCCACCGACCACCGCGCCGGTCGCGCAACCGACCTCGGCTCCACCGCGGAGCGCCCCACCGGTGGTGGACGATCCGCCGCCGGCGCGACCCGCCAAGCCCCGCCGGACGAAGCAGCGCACTACAGCACCGGCCACGTCGCCGGGCAAGGGCAGACCGAAATTCAAGGACCGGCCCGCCCCGGTCGAACTGGCCACCACCGAGATCGCCGGTCACCTCACCTTCACCGCCACCAGCGTCACCGCGTGGTACTGGCTGCCCGAGATGCGCTGGGCGTTCCGGCCGGACACCGAGCGCGAAGCGATGCTCATCGCCATCGCCGAGCAGTACGCCGGTCTGGCCGGGTTCCGACTGCACCTGCGCCGCACCACCAGGCCGTTCCCGGCCGACGAGTGGGCCCGCGTGGTCAACGCCAACACGCCGCATCCGCTGCCCACCCTGGCCGGTGCCCCGACCTGGTCGGATCATCTGGTTGCCGCGCAACGGCACCTGCTGTCGGTCAACCACGCCGAGGGCCAGACCTACCTGGGTATCACGTTCGCCCGGCGGACCTTCCGCGACAATCTCGCCGAACGGCTGGGTGCGTTGCGCGGCAAGGGGGTCGGCCAATCCGAACGCAAGCGCGCGGCCCGGCTGGTCGGCCAGTTCGACGAGGTACTCGGCGCGTTCGGGATGCGTGGCCGGCGGGTCAGCCCCACCGAACTGGAGTGGCTGATCTACCGCAGCGTCGCGTTGTGCATGGACCCGCCGCAGATGCTGTCCTCCATCCGGCAGTCCGAATGGGACACCTCGGATCTGCTCGCCCTGACCGAGCACGTGGAGCGCTACCGCACCCCGTACGGCTCGACCGTGAAGCTGGTGAACCGGATGACCGGGGAGGAGCAGCACGCCTGCATCCTCACCGTCGGCCGGATGGAACCGTTGGAGATTCCGGAACGGCACGAGCCGTGGATGCACTTCCACGAACGGCTGCCGTGGCCGATGGAGATCTCGTCCAGAGTGGACGTACTCGGGCCGGGTGACACGTTCCGCAACCTGGAGCACCGGCTCCGAATGATCCGGTCCCAGCAGAGCGACTACGTCGAGCACGGCATGGACGTACCGCCGGAGCTGGAACGGCTCGCCCGCCGCGCGCTGACCGTCGGCGACGACATGACGACCGGGCTGCCGCTGGACGCCAGCCGGGTACACGGCTGGCACCGCATCGCCGTCGGCGGCCGTACCCGGGAGGAATGCCTGGAACGGGCCCGCGCGCTGACCAAGATGTACTCCCGGGACCTGCGGGTCTCGCTGCAGCACCCGAAGAACCAGGACTGGCTGGCCCGCGAGTTCATCCCGGGCGAACCGATCGCCAACACCGGGTACGTACGCCGGATGCCGGTGAAGCTGTTCGCGGCGGCGTTGCCGCAGGCCGCGTCCACGGTGGGCGACCGGCGCGGCGACCTGATCGGCCGTACCGCGGGCACCTGCCGCCGACCGGTCTTCCTCGACCTGCATTTCCCCATGGAGGTACGGGAACGCTCCGGTCTTGCGGTCTTCGTGTCCGAACCCGGTGGCGGTAAGTCCACCCTGGTCGGTGGACTGGGCTATCTGGCCGCCCGGCGCGGTGTGCAGACCACGCTGCTCGACCCGTCCGGACCACTGGCCCGGCTGTGCGACATGCCGGAGCTGCGACCGTACTCCCGGGTGCTCAACCTGACCGGCTCGGACCAGGGCACCCTGGCCCCGTACGCGCTGATCCCGACCCCGCACCGCGACCACTTCCCGGCCGGCCCGGCCGGCGACCGCGAATTCGACATCTCGCTGTCCAACGCCCGTGCGGAACGCCGGATGCTCGTCCAGGACATCTGCTCGATGCTGATCCCGCCGCAGGTCACCCGGGAGGCGTCCACCGCGGCACTGCTGCGGCACGCGTCCCGTCAGGTACCGGCCGAGGAATCGTCCACATTGGATGATGTGGTCCGCGCGCTGCGGGAGACCGACGACGACGGCAAGGAACTGGCCAACCTGCTGATGGACGCGGCGGAGATGCCGCTGGCCATGCTGTTCTTCGGCCGACCGCCGGAGAACCTGGCCAATCCGGAGAACCGCGACGTCCTCACCGTCATCACCATGGCCGGTCTGCGGCTGCCCGACCTCAAGATCGAACGGGAATACTGGTCGGCCGAGGAACAGCTCGCCCTGCCGATGCTGCACACCGCGCACCGCCTCGCGGTACGTCGCTGCTACGGCGGTGACATGCGGACCCGCAAGCTGGTCGGCCTGGACGAGGCGCATTTCATGGAGGGCTGGCGGTCCGGCCGCTCCTTCCTCGTACGGCTCGCCCGTGACTCCCGGAAGTGGAACATCTCCGGCCTGGTCGCCTCGCAGAACCCGAAGGACATCCTCGGCCTGGACGTACAGAACCTGGTGTCCACGGTCTTCGTCGGCCGGATCGCCGAGGATCCGGAGATCGCCGCCGAGGCGCTGCGCCTGCTGCGGGTGCCCCGCGACGTCGGGTACGAACGGACCCTCGGCACCCTGTCGCAGTCCGAGGCCAGTTCCACCGACCGGCTCAGCTACCGCGAGTTCGTGATGCGCGACGTGGACGGCCGGGTACAGCGCATGCGCGTCGACCTGTCGTACGTGCCGCGGCTGCTGGAATACCTGGACACCACACCCACCCAGCCGGGCGACGCCGCCGCCCACACCGATCCGTCCCGACCCACGTCCGCCACGCGCGGCAGATCGAGTCAGGAGGCGTGATGATCGCTCGGCTGGCCCCCTCAAGCCGATCCGGTGGTTCGTCCAGACCGGCCACCGGCCGAGAACGTCGCGTCTCCTTGCTTCTGGCCATCATGGTCGCGGCCACCGCCGTACTGTTCTGGCCCGCCGCCGCCCACGCCGCACCGCACCACTTGCAGTGCTCAAGCAATGGCGCGATCCGCAGCAGGTCGCCAACTGCATCAAGCAAGCTGACCCGCGTCGACTAGCACCATCAGCGAATGCATGGACATCCCGACGCCCGAGCGCACCGGACAGCGGTTTCGGTGGCTGGTTCGCTTCGTGACCCGAAGCTGACATCCGGGTGTCGCTGGGCTCTACAGCACCTACGGTTACTCGGGCTACTCCTACCCGATCTACAACCCTGGCTGCGCCTCTGGCGCCTCACCGCTGCCGTCGGAAAGCAGCGCCACGACCACCATCGCCAACGGCGAACTCATGGTCTCCACCGGCATCATCGGTGCGGCGGACGCCTTCCGTGAGCGAGCGTACGAACCTTCCACGATGTGGGGCTGGTCCGACAAGCTGGTGAAGACCGCGACCAAGGCGGTCTTCGAAAAGGTGTTCAGTGTCTTCGGTGTCATCAGCGTCGCCATCGTGGGTCTCTACCTCATCTGGCGCTCCCGTCAGGCCGACCTGAACGACGCGCTCACCACGGCAGGCTGGGCGGTCCTGGTGATGGCTATCGTCACCGCGGTGGCCGCGTGGCCGCTCACCTCGGCGCACCTGGCGGACAGCACGCTTGTTTCGTCATTGGGCATCGTGCATGATGCCGTCGGCCCGCAGCCGAAGAACATCCCGACCGGCAGTTGCGCGAACGCGATGCCGAATCCACCGCCGGGAGTCAAGTACGATCCCTCGATCTGCAAGGATCACCGCCCTCCGGCAGTCCGAGCCAGCGACACGGCAACCCAGGCGATCCTGTACGACAACTGGCTGCGGGGCACTCTCGGTTCCGCGACCAGCACCGACAGCGGACAAGTACGGCATGGCTCTGTATCAGTCGTCCTCGTTGAGCTGGGCTGAGGCTCAAGGACCATCCAGACGTCATCCCAATCGGCGGGCGAGGCTTCTAAAGAGAAGTCCGACGACTACCAACGTGTCGCTCAGCAGATCAAGACGGAAGATCCGGACGCTTTCAGCTACATGCAGGGCAAGGAGGGTAGTGCGCGGGTCGGCGCGGGGCTGATCTCCATCATCTCGGCGATCGCGTTCGCGTTCTTCGACATCGCCGCGTCGCTGCTGATCATCCTGGGGTTCCTGATCTTCCGCTGGGCGGTGGTGGCGATCCCGATCATCGGCACGATCGCGATCCTGCGCCCGGCCAGCGCCGGATTCAAGCGCCTGGTCAACATCGTGATCGCGGCGATCTTCAACATCATCATCTTCGGTGCCGGCGCGTCGATCTACCTGTTCGCGGTGGACATCATCATGAACACCGCGACGTTGCCCGGCTGGTTGCAGATCACCCTGGTCTGGTTGTGCGGGATCGTGGGCTGGCTGCTGCTGCGGCCGTACCGGCGGGTCACCCAGCTGGGCGGCAAGAGCCCGATGGGCGAGCTGGCGGGCGTCGGGTCCTGGCACAAGCGTTTCTTCACCGATCTGAAGGGCGTGGCACTGGGCGCGGCCGGAGCTGCGGTGATGGGCGACGTGGCGTCGTCGGATCCGAAGCAGCGCCGCTCCGATCAGACGGCCGACAGCCCCGCCCCGGTCACGGCCGGCGGAGCCGAGACCGACCAGCAGCAGCCGGAGCAGCAGGCGGCCCCGACGGCACCGGCATCCTCACCACCGCAACGGGAGCAGCCGGCCCCGAGCCGTACGCCGGACCAGCCCGGCACCCGCGACGACGACCGGGTCTGGGTGCCGGCCACCGGCCGGTACGCCGACGGCGGCAACGACTACAACGACCTGGCGCACAGCGTCGGGCAGGCGGACGCCCGTATCTCGGCAGACGCCGACTCGATCGACCGGGAGTTCGCCCGCTACCAGCCCGACTCCGCCCGTAACCGGTCCTGACCCGGGAGACTGTCATGCGCCAGGTGCTGCGGTTCGTGACCAGCCGGTACGGCATCGCCGGACTGGTCGCGCTGGCGGTCGTCATGGTGGTACTGGTCGGTCGGCTGATGGGGCTCGGCGGGCACGGCAGCGACTCGAACACCAGCCCTATCGTCGGCGCGCCGGCCAGTGCCGGGGCGGACGAGTCCGGTCCGCCCGACGACGGCCCGGTCGGCACCCCGTCCGCGGTCGCGCCGGTGGTGAAGCCGGGCCAGCCAGGCCCGCTCCAGGTCGCGACCACGTTCAGTGCGGCGTACCTGAAGTCGGCGCAGGCCGCGAAGTCCTGGCGGCAGTCGCTCACCCGGTATGCGAGTACGAAGCTGGCGGCGCAGATCCCGACGATGGATCCGGCGACCGTGCCGGCGCAGCGGCGTACCGGTGCGGTGAAGCTGGCCGACCACGGCGCGGTGTGGGCCGACGTGGACGTACCGACCGACCAGGGCACGTTGGTGTTCCGGCTGGTGAGTACGAAGTCGGTGTGGCAGGTGGACGGCATCGACTGGAACCCCAGACGATGAGCCGCCGACGCGGGCTGTGGGTCGGGGTGTCGGTGGCGGTGACGGTGACCCTGCTCTGCTGCGGGTTGGGTGGCACGGTGGCGGTCAGCGGACTGTTCGCCAAGCAGGACTCGCCGACGCTGAACCCGGCGGCCTGCGGTGGTTCGCTGCCGAAGTACGGCAATCTGCCTGCGGTGTCGGGCTACAGCCAGGTGCAGCGCTCCCGCGCGTACAGCATCATCCGCGCCGGCTCGGCGATGCACATCCCGCCGCGCGGCTGGATCGTCGCGATCGCCACCGCGCTACAGGAGTCCAGCCTGCAGGTGTACGCCAATGACAATCCGGCCTACCCGGTGGTGGTCGCGCACAGCATGGCGCTGCCGCACGACTCGGTCGGCCACGACCACGACTCGGTCGGCCTGTTCCAGCAGCGGCCGAGCCCGCCGGAGGGCGAGGGTGGCTGGGGCACGGTCAGGCAGCTGATGGACCCGGAGACCTCGGCCCGCAAGTTCTACAGCGCGCTGAAAGGGATCCACGGCTGGCAGCAGCTGCCTGTCACGATCGCGGCGCAGGAGGTACAGAACAGCGCCTTCCCGGACGCGTACGCGAAGTGGGAGGGCGACGCCACCGCCCTGGTCAACGCGCTGGCCAATGGCGCGGCCCGGACCGGGCTGGGCGCCACCGCGCCACCTGGTGCCAGCGACTGCGCGCCGGCCGGTGAGCCTGCCGCGTCCGGCTGGCTCCGACCGGTCAAGGGGCCGATCAGCTCGCCGTTCGGACCGCGCGGCGGCGTGATGCACTCCGGCGTGGATCTGGCCCCGCCCAAGGGAACCCCGATCGTGGCCGCGGCCGGCGGTCTGGTCATCACCTCGACCTGCGAACCGTCCACCGGCAACTGCGACGTCGACGGCAGCATCAACGTCCAGGGCTGCGGCTGGTATGTGGAGATCCGGCATGCGGGCGGGGTGAACACCCGCTACTGCCACATGATCCGTCGACCTGAGGTGCACGTCGGTCAGACCGTCAAGGTCGGCCAGACCATCGGCTACGTCGGCCAGTCCGGCAACGCCGACGGCCCGCACCTGCACTTCGAGGTACACCTGCACAACGACATGTCGCCCAACGGCGCCATCGACCCGGTGCCGTTCATGCGGGACAAGGGCGCCCCTGTCGGCACCTGACCAGCCTGCCCGCCCCGGACGACGCCACCGACAATGTAGCGATGACGACGCGGCCACCTCAGCTGTCCGGACTTCCGGAGCGGTACCTTCCGCTGTACGACCGGGCGATCGAGGTGTTCGCTGCCGACGAACGGGTACGCGCGGTCTGGCTGCACGGCGCGTGCGGGCGGGACGCTGCCGACGCCGGCTCCGACCTCGACCTTTCCGTCGCGGTACGCGATGCCGACTTCGATGCGTTCGCCGAGGGCTGGCGTGACTGGCTCGCCGACATCACCCCCACCGTCGTCGCCCGCCCGATCGGTCCCGGCTCGTTCTACTGCCTCACCCCGACCTGCGAACGCCTCGATGTCATCTCCGCCAGGGTCAGTGCGCTCCCGGACACCGGTAGCACGCTGCGCCGCCGCGTCGTGGTACTCGACAAGGACGGCCTGGACGCCCTGGTCCCCGCCCCGGACGATCCCGGCCCGGACGCCGAACGGATCGCCTGGCTGATCGAGGAGACACTGCGGCAGCAGGCCAACTGGCCGGTGGTCCATGTCCGTCAGGACTGGCTTCTCGGCCAGGTCGGCGTCCAGAGCGTCCAGCTGATGCTCTACGAACTGTTCACCGAGGCCAACAAGCCGATGCCGGGCATGGGGCCCAAGCAGTGGAGTACCAAGCTCACCGCGCCGCAACGCGCGGTGCTGGCAGGGCTGCCGGTACCGTCCGCCGACCCGGCATCGGTCGACCACGCCCGCGAGGTCGCCATCACTGTCTTTCTCCGTGAAGCCAGGTCGATCGCCACAGCCACCGCGGTCCCCTGGCCCGCCGCACTGGAGAGCGCGGTACGCGACTACCTTGCCGCGCAGGGCTTCGCACTCGGCCCGAAGGACGGATGAGCCGATCGTCGTCGCCGAATCCGGTGGAATCGGGATGCGGCGCCGCCCTACGCTTGCGGCCATGAGTTTCGAAGTGGTCACCTCTTCGGACACCCCGCACCTCGACGAGCAGACGGCAGCGGCACTGCGCGAGGTGTGGCCGGAGTTCATCTTCCACGACCCGATCTCGCGCGAGTACATCGGCCGGGTGCAGGAGTTCTTCACCGGGTACGACCTGCGTCTGTTGCAGGACGGGGAGGTGGTCGCGGGCGGCTGGGGCGTGCCGTTCCGCTGGGACGGCACGATGGCCGATCTGCCGGACGGGTACGACGGGGCGCTGGTCCGCTGCGTCGAGGAGCATGAGCAGGGCGTCGAGCCCAACACGATGAGCATCATGGCCGCCGCGGTCGCGGCCGGACGGCAGGGCGCCGGGCTCGCTGGACAGGTACTCGGTGCGCTGCGGACGAGGGCCACCGACGCGGGGCTGACCGCCGCCGTCTGTCCGGTACGGCCGACGTTGAAGACCCGGTACCCGTTGACCCCGATGGCCGACTTCGCCACCTGGATGCGCGACGACGGTCTGCACCTGGACCCGTGGATCCGCACCCACCAACGACTCGGCGCAGAGGTTCTCGGGGCGGCGGAACGCTCGATGGTCATCACCGGCACGGTCGCGGAGTGGGAGAGCTGGACGGAGATGGCCTTCCCGCAGACGGGCCGGTACGTGGTGCCCCACGCACTGGATCCGGTGGAGATCGACCGGAGCGCTGACCGTGGCGTCTACCAGGAGAGCAACCTGTGGATGCGACACCTGTGACGCCATGATGCCGATCGGGCGTTTACGCCACTACCATCGGTCCGTGAGCACTGGCAGTGTGGGACCGGCGGCACGCCGATGAGCGAGTCCACCGACCCGGACCTCTGGTTCCCGGACGATCCGGCCCGGATCGTCCTGGCGCCGGCGCGTCACCGCGACCAGTTGCGCGGCAGCCGGGTCGTGACCGGGCACCCGGACCACGGCTGGCGCTACGACCTGCGCGCCGACGATCCGGTGGATGCCGAGGGCCAACGGCTGGTGCCGGTGCTGCTGGAGGCCGACTACTACCGCGCCGAACTCGACCAGGTCGAGGTCTTCGCGCCGCTGATCCCGCTCGACCGGGTCTGGGTGGAGCAGGTGGACGGCGCGGACCCGGCACCCTCGACCGGCGGCGGGTCACGCGACCTGCTGTCCCGACTGGTCACCCTGGACGCGCCGCCGGCCCGGGAGCCGGTGCCGGCCCGCGATGTGATCGGGTTGGCGGGACGCCGCGTGGTGGTCGTCTCGCCGAGGAGTCAGCGGCGCGACCTGCGGGCCACCACCGAGCCGTACCAGAATGCCGACGGCACGATCTGCGTACGGATCTGCGACGAACCCGACTGGTATCGCTGGGCGTTCACCGGTCAACCGGCCCGCGGCACCGAGGTTCCGGTCTACCTGATCTGGGCGGAGTGAGCTGCCATGACCCCCACCATCGGCATGGACAGACCCACCGCGGCACCGGCGAAGAAGCCGCGCAAGGTCAAGCCCCCGATCCGCCGTACGTTCGGTGCCATGGTCGGCTTCCTGGGTCTCGGCGTCGCCGCATTGGCTGCCGTCCTTGCCCTGGCCGCCGGGATCTACATATTCCAGGACGCGTACAAGGTCCGGCCACCAGGCCACGCCAACGGAAGCCGCCGACTCCTATCTTGACGCGACGCTGAACGAGAGGGACATGAACTTCTCGGAGAACTATCTCTGCGACAGTTCCCCGATCCGCCAACAGACTCAGAACGATCATCGATCAGATCAAGACCTTCGAGAACGCCCAGTCAGGGAACCTTCATCACCTACAACTGGAATCAGGTCACAAAGCTTATCCGCAAGCAAGGACCGTGGCCGGTCACACTACCGATCCAAGCGCGGACAACGTTCGGCGAGTCCACCATCAACAATCCCGCTGAGCTTGTGGACATTCGACATGCGGAACCAGAGTGGCTGGAAGGTCTGCGGACTGAAAACCCCGGAATAGCGGTCGGCCCAGCGCGGCGCCGGGCCGACCACGGATAGCTCAGTCGGGTACGGGTGCGGTGAGTGCGGCTTCCCAGATAGGGCCAGCGGAGTTGGTTTCCTCGATGAGTACCAGCTGTTCGGTCAGGTGCGCTGCGATGATGCCGGCAGCCGCCGCCAGTGTGTCCACATCGGATAGATCCGTACGCAGATAGCGCACCGTGAAGCCATCTCGCGTGTCGGCGACGCCGGAGTCATCGCCAGCGGGAGTGCGCCGGACGACGTTGTAGCCGGACAGTTGATCCAGCTCGGCCCAGTCGACCTGGATGCTCGGCCCGTGGTAGACAGTCACCGGGTCGGACGGGTTGGTCATAGCTTCTCCGTTCGGCTCACGGGCCGGGACGCGTTGCCGCCAAGCTTTGCGCGTCCTGGCCCTCTGATATCAACGAGCTTGCATGGTCGACAACCAAAAGCCGCGCAAGCACAACTCAGAGATACCCGGCTTTCTCGGGAAAGTCAACTCTTGGTCGATAAAGTGACCGAGCTATGCCGAGAAGCTGTAGTCGAGCAGGTAGACGCTGCAGTCGAGGATCATCCGATTGACTTCCACACACTGGTCATCGGCCGTGAACGCGCGTCGGGTCAACTCCAGCACTGGCACGCCAGCAGGCAGCAGCAGATCACGCATCTCCTGCCTGGTCGGCATCCGGCCGTGGAGATGTTCGGTGAACCGGGCCGGTGCCCTGTCCAGCTCTGCCAGCCGCTGATAGGACCCACCGGGCCCGGTGTCCACCAGCGCGATGGCGGTCGCGCGCACCAGACTCGCCGGGTAGTAGCTGACGGCCAGTTGGACCGGCCGATCCTCCACCATGAATCGTCGGGACCGCGACAGGACCTCGCCATCCACGGCGAGTCCCAGAGACTCGGTGACCCACTCCGGCGCCCGCCCAACTTGGACCACGACGTCCACCACGCGAAGGCGGTCAGCCGTGTCCGCGTCCTGGATCATCTGCCCTGTCCCCCAACGCTCACGGGACAGCCGGCTTGGCGAGCTGCGCCGGATCGTACGGAAGTCCCGCACACGTGCGGATGTGCCCTGCCTCGTAACTACGGCGCCAGAGGCTCTAAGTACGTCCATCGCTCCGGCCACAGTGGACTTCGAGACGTTGTACTGGGCCATCAACTCGCTGATCGACGGCAGGAGGTCGCCTGGGGCCAACTCGCCATTGTCGATCTTGGCGAGCAGGTCGTCGGCGATCCGTTGGTACGCGCCTCCCCTACCGCTCGGCATCCGCACCACCTCTCGGAACTTCACTAGTAAGGTGCCATCCTTCTCGGGAAAGTGGCACCTTGCAGCGTACTTCGGGTGACGGCCTGCCGGGGGCACGCCGATGGTCCGGGCACGCGGGGAGCGCGACCGGGGATGTTCGCGGTGTGGACGGGTCAGCGGGCTTGGCGTCGCCAGGTTGAGGGGCTGACACGGCGGACGCGCTTGAACGCCACGCTGAAGGCGAACGCGTCCGTGTAGCCGGTGTCTCGGGCGATCGCCGCGATCGTCTGGTCGGTGTCCCTGAGCAGATCCGCCGCCAGGGTCATCCGCCAGCCGGTCAGGTAGGCGAGCGGTGGTTCACCGACCAGGGTGGTGAACCGGGCGGCGAACGCGGCGCGGGACAGGCCGACTCTGGCGGCCAGGTCGGCGATTGTCCATCGGTGGGCGGGCTGGGCGTGAAGCAGGTGCAGCGCCTGCCCGATGGCTGGGTCACCCAGCGCCCGGTACCACGCGGGCAGGGTTGCCGAACCGGCGCACCAGGCTCGCAACGCCAGTACCAGTACCAGATCGAGCAGTCGGTTGAGTACCGCGCCCTGGCCCGGTTCGTCGCGGGAGACCTCGGCGGTGAGCAGGTCCAACGCCGCTCCGGTCTGCGGCCCGGCCGGCACCACGGCCAGCGGCGGCAGCAGGGCCAGCAATCGATCGCTGACGTCTCCGTGGAGCTGGTAGGCGGCCCGGAGCATGATCGTGGCCCCGGGCAGACCGTCGCCGTAGGTGCGCGGCGCCAGGTTCCGGCTGACTGCCGCTGACTCCCCGCCGGCGACGTACTTCCGTCCACCACGGATCGTGACCTGGCGCGGGGTGCCAGGGTCGTCGGCAACCGTGTAGGGCCCGGCATCGGTCACAAGGGCGATGTCCCCAGCCGCCAGGCGTACCGGCGCGGTTCCCGGGTTGGCTCCAGGGTCGTCGAACTGGATCGCCGCGTGGCCGCCGAGCGTTGCGATCACGGTGAGCGGTGGACTGTCGGCGAACGTGATCGACCACGGCGGTCGGTGGATCAACTGTCGGACCAGCGTGGTCCTGGCACGTGCACGGTCCAGCAGATCGGTCAGCAGATCCACGTCCGCCACTGTAGACGTTGGCAAAGCAATTGAGGACGATCGACCATGGATCGTCTGCCCACGCTGCGGTTCGCTGGTGGCATGTCCAACACACACAAGTCCATCGCCGTCTTCGGAGCCGGTCCCGGCGTCGGTCGCGCGGTTGCCCGCCGGTACGGGCAGGCAGGGTACGACGTCGTCCTGATCGCTCGCCGGCAGGATCGGCTCAACCAGTTCGCCGCAGAACTGGCCACCCATGGCATCACCGCACACGTGGTGACCGGCGACCTGGCCGACACCGCTGGTGTGGCCGCACTCGCCGAGCAGATTCGCGCGAAGATCGGTGACCCCACGGTCCTGTACTACGGTCCCGGCCCCGGCGACCCGGAGTTCGTCAGCGCGCTCGATCTGCGTCCCGAACGTCTGCACGAGCTGATGCCCATCACGCTCGACACTCTGCTCGCGCTGGTCGGGGAATTTCTTCCGCCCATGATCGAGCGCGGTGACGGCGCGATCCTCACCGCCCAGGGAGCCGCCGCCGTCCAGGGGCTACCGCGTATGACCGGCTGGCCACCCCTGCTGGCTGCCCAGCGCAACTACCTGCAATCCCTCGCGACCGAGATCTCCGACTGCGGCGTGTACGTCGGCATGCTGTACATCGGCGCACGCATCACGGGAACCCCCACCGACGAAAGGTTCCAAGCCGCACGGGCCGCGGGCCGGACCGCACGTGACATACCCGCGGCCGACCCCGCTGAGCTGGCCGAACTGCTCTGGAGCATGCACATGAACCGAAAGCGGCGGGAGATGGTTGTTCCGGAAGGTCTTCTCGACGGCTGACCTCGTTCCCCACTACCCACGGCCGCCTGCACGACGAAGGTCCAGGTCAGCCGCGCAGATGAGGTCGAGGGGCACACACGCGAGTTGCGTGAGGCGGTCATGCGGAACCGTCAGCGGCCGAGGACCAGGGACATCGCTTCGGCGCGGGCCGCAACCGAGCGTTCGAAGTGGCCGCGGACGGCGGAGGTGACGGTACGCGAACCGGGCTTGCGGATACCGCGCATCGACATGCACAGGTGCTCGCAGTCGACGACCACGATGACCCCGCGCGGGTCGAGCCGCTCGGTCAGGGTGTCGGCGATCTGCGAGGTGAGCCGCTCCTGTATCTGCGGCCGGCGGGCGTACGCCTCGACCAGGCGGGCCAGCTTGGACAGTCCGGTGATGCGGCCGTGCGCGCCGGGGATGTAGCCGACGTGCGCGACACCGTGGAACGGCAGCAGGTGGTGCTCGCAGGAGCTGTACACCTCGATGTCGCGGACCAGCACCAGCTCGTCGTGGTCCTCCTCGAAGGTGGTGCGCAGTACGGAGGCCGGATCGACGCGCAGCCCGGCGAACATCTCCGCGTACGAGCGCGCCACCCGGGCCGGCGTCTTGCGCAGCCCGTCACGGTCCGGGTCCTCGCCGACCGCGATGAGGATCTCCCGTACGGCCTTCTCGATGCGCTCAAGGTCGACGGACTTCTCGACCGGTCCACCGTTGAGTCCGCCACTGATCAGGCGGGCGGCGACATGGTCGATGTCCAGGTCCGATTCGTCGCTCACGGCACCCTCCTCAGGTGTCCGGCGAATACGACGCGAGCCCGGCACCGCCGGGCTCGCGTCACTGCTGTGGGGTCCGGCTCAGTGCTGTTCGCCCCCGGCGAAGCCGCCGGACTGCCCGAACGGGCGGGGTCGGCCCCACTCGTTGTTGCCGGACTGGTCGGACTCGCTGCCGGACTCGGCCTGCTGCGAAGGCGGCGTGTCCTGCGGCGCGTCGGCCTCTGCCCGGGGCGTGCCGTTGGCGTTCATCGAGCCGGCGTGCTGGGTGTTCTTGCCGGCCAGGGCCGCCGCACCGTCGGCCTCGGCCTGCTCCTTGAGCTTGACGGCCTCGGCCGGGGTGAGCACCGGCGGCTTGTCACTGGGCCGACGCTTGCCGAAGCCGTTGTACGGCGCGAGCGGCGGACGCTTCTTGACGCGGGCGCAGATCCGGGTCATGTCGGCGTTGGTGATGGTCTCCTTCTCCACCAGCTCCAGCACGATCTGGTCCAGCACGTCGCGGTATTCGACCAGGATCTCCCAGGCCTCGTCGTGCGCCAGTTCGATCAGCGACCGGACCTCGGAGTCGATCTCCGAGGCGATGTCGTCGGAGTAGTCGCGCTGGTGGCCCATGTCGCGGCCGAGGAACGGCTCCGAGTCCTTGGTGCCGTACTTCACCGCGCCGAGCTTGGCGCTCATGCCGTATTCGGTCACCATCGCGCGGGCCATCCCGGTGGCCTTCTCGATGTCGTCGCCGGCACCGGTGGTCGGCTCGTGGAACACCAGTTCCTCGGCGGCCCGACCACCCAGCGCGTACGCCAGGGTGTCGATGATCTCCGAACGGGTCTGCGAGTACTTGTCCTCGGTGGGCAGCACCAGAGTGTGCCCTAGGGACCGACCGCGCGGCAGGATCGTCACCTTGTGTACGGGGGCGAGCTGGGGCATCGCCCAGCCGACGAGCGCGTGCCCACCCTCGTGGTACGCGGTGACCTTCTTCTCCTTGCTGCTCATCACCCGGGTCTTGCGTTCCGGCCCGGCGATGACCCGGTCGATCGCCTCTTCCAGGTTGGCGTCGGTGATGGCCTTCTCGCCGCCACGGGCGGTCAGCAGCGCCGCCTCGTTGATCACGTTGGCCAGGTCGGCACCGGTGAAGCCCGGGGTGCGGCGGGCCAGCGTGTCCAGGTCTACGTCCGGGGTGAACGGCTTGCCCCGGGCGTGCACCCGCAGGATGGCCTTGCGGCCCTCCATGTCCGGGGTGTCCACCGCGATCTGCCGGTCGAACCGTCCCGGCCGCAGCAGCGCCGGGTCCAGGATGTCGGGCCGGTTGGTCGCGGCGATCAGGATGACGCCGCCCTTGGTGTCGAACCCGTCCATCTCGACCAGCAACTGGTTGAGCGTCTGTTCGCGCTCGTCGTGGCCGCCGCCGAGGCCGGCGCCGCGGTGCCGGCCGACCGCGTCGATCTCGTCGACGAAGACGATGGCCGGCGCGTTCGCCTTGGCCTGCTCGAACAGGTCACGCACCCGGGAGGCACCGACACCGACGAACATCTCGACGAAGTCGGAACCCGAGATGGAGTAGAACGGGACGCCGGCTTCACCGGCGACCGCACGGGCCAGCAGCGTCTTACCGGTACCGGGCTGGCCGAACAGCAGCACGCCCTTGGGGATCTTGGCGCCGAGGGCCTGGTATTTGGCCGGGTTCTGGAGGAAGTCCTTGATCTCCTCCAGCTCCTCGATGGCCTCGTCACAGCCGGCCACGTCGGCGAACGTGGTCTTGGGCATGTCCTTGGTGAGCTGTTTGGCCTTGGACTTGCCGAAGTTGAGGACGCGGTTGCCGCCGCCCTGCATCTGGGACATGAACAGCACCAGCAGCACGACCACCACGGCGACCGGCAGCAGGCTGATCAGCAGCTGCACCCAGACGCTGTCCTTGGTGACCTTGACGTCCTGGGAGCTGATCTTCTTGGCTGCCACCTGCTTCTGCACGTCGGCGAAGATCCGGTCGGACGACAGCGCGGGGAAGGACGCCTCGATCTTGTTCGAGTTGACCTTGTTGCTGCCCGTGCCCTGGTAGTTCTTCCTGAGGTTGAGTTGGAGGATCTGTTCCTTGTCCTCGAACTTCACACTCTTGACGTTGCCCGAGTTGAGCTGCGCCAACGCGACTGAGGTGTCGACCTTCTTATAGTCGTCACCGCCGGTGATTAGCGAGCTGAGCAGGATCGCGCCAAGGATCACCAAAATGATCCAGAACAGCGGCCTACGAAAGAATCGAGTTCGCTCCATGCTGTTGCGGGCCCACTGGGGCGCCCCGCCCTCCCGATCTCACACCGTCGTTGCGACTCGCCGGTCAACGACCGGCGTGAACCAGTTAGTCCTCGGTCATTCGAAGGTACACCGTGGGGACCAGGAACGCGGAGCCAGACCAGCGAGGCTGAGCGTGAGGTGAACCATGGCGCCCTGACGAGTCAGGCAATAGGGAACGAACTGCCTGATCACGCGCCACCGGAGCGCTCTACGACCCAGGATAGCTGAGAAAGCACTGAGACACCGGCGCTACGGCGGCGCAACGGTGCCGATCAGCGGCTGTAGACCTCTGGCCGCAACAATCCTACGTACGGTAGTTCTCTGTAACGCTCCGCATAGTCGAGTCCGTAGCCGACGACAAACTCATTCGGAATGTCGAATCCGATGTAGCGGACCGGAACGTCCACCTTCACCGCATCGGGCTTGCGCAGCAGCGCCACCACCTCGACGGAGGCCGGACCCCGACTGGACAGGTACTTCAACAGCCAGGACAACGTCAGCCCGGAGTCGACGATGTCCTCGATCACCAGTACGTGCCGGCCGGAGATGTCCCGGTCCAGGTCCTTGAGGATGCGTACGACACCCGAGGAGGTGGCGCGCGCTCCGTACGAGGAGATGGCCATGAACTCCAGTTCGACCGGATGGTCGAGCGCTCGGGCGAAGTCGGCCATGAACATGACCGCGCCCTTCAGCACCCCGACGAGCAGCAGCCCGTCGACGTCGGCGTAGTCGGCCGCGACCTGCTTGGCCAGCTCCGCGGTCTTCTCCCGGATCTGCTCCTCGCTGACGACGACCTCGGCGATGTCCCCGGCGTACCAACTACCCGCTGCCATCCCCCAAGCCTGCCTGATGTGTTCTGCCACACCGCGCCCGGGGGTGGCCGATTCCCGGGCGCGGCACGGCGACGGCAGGACTCATGCTCGGCCACGTTCCGGCGGTCAGGAGACGCGCCGGGGCTGTCAGCGCGGCGGTCAGGAGACGCGCCGGGGCTGCTCGGTGCGGTTCGTGAGTATCACCGCATCGGTCGGTACGGAGATCGGCAGGCTCCGGGGCTTCCGTACCCGGGTCGATGGTTGCTCCCCGGTGGGCTGCCAGTCACGGGAGTCGCGGCTGTCCTTGGTCCAGCCGAGCAGTTGGGCGACACCGAGCGCCAGCGCGGCAACGGCGACGAACAGCAGTGCGTACATGGGACTTCCTCTTCCTGTGGTCAGATCCGGCCCGGCCGGGCCGGCGCACTGCCGATGCGCATCGACCACTCAATGGTGTCCACGCGGACCGCTCCTCGACAGTGGCAGCAAAGCCATTGACCATCGATTTCCTGCCACTAGACTGGTGGCATGCTGAAACGGGTCGCCGTCCTCGCCCTCGACGGTGTCGCAGCCTTCGAACTCGGGGTGATCTGCGAGGCGTTCGGCGTCGACCGCACCGAGCAGGGCTTCCCCGGGTACGAGTTCGCGCTGTGCTCCCCCGGCGGCCGTCCGGTCCGGGTCTTCTCCGGCTTCGACCTCACGCCCCACCACGACCTGTCCCCGATGGCGGACGCCGACGTCATCGCCGTACCGGCGATCCGGCAGACACCCTCCGGGCCGGCGCTGGCCGACGCCATACCGGACGAGGTGCTCGACGCGCTCCGCGCCGCCGCCGACCGCGGCGCCTGGGTGCTCAGCGTCTGCTCCGGCGCGTTCGTCCTCGGCCAGGCCGGACTGCTCGACGGGCGGCGGTGCACCACGCACTGGATGTACACCGACGAACTGGCCCGCCGATACCCGAGCGCCAAGGTCGACCCCAACGTCCTGTACGTCGCCGACCCACCCATCCTGACCAGCGCCGGCACCGCCGCCGGCATCGACGCCTGCCTGTACCTGATCCGGCAGGAACAAGGCTCGGCGGTGGCGACCGCACTGGCCCGGCGGATGGTGGTGCCACCACACCGGGACGGCGGCCAGGCGCAGTACATCGAGACCCCGGTACCGCTGGCACCCGACTCCGAGTCGCTGGGCCCCGTACTGGCCTGGATGCAGGGCAACCTGGACGCGCCGATGAGCGTCGAGACGTTGGCTGCACGCGCACACCTGGCACCGCGTACCTTCGCCCGACGGTTCCGGGCCGAGACCGGCACCACCCCGCACGAATGGCTGACCGGTCAGCGGGTCCTGCTGGCCCGGCAACTACTGGAGGACACCCACCTGGGCGTCGACCAGATCGCGTTGCGTACCGGCTTCGGCAACGGCGCGGCCCTGCGACACCACTTCACCCGCAGACTCGGCACCTCACCCGCCGCGTACCGCAGCACCTTCCAGTGCCCGGAAAGCGCCTGACCGCCCGACCATCCGACGGCGGCGCCGACCGGCGTGCGGCGGCCTCAGCTGTCCGGAGTACCACCGTCCGCAGCACCACCGTCCGCAGAACCGGCGGTGCCGCGGGCCGGCCGCAGTCGACCGGCCACCCGGCGGACCGTCACACCACCCGGCAGGTACACCGGACCCTGCCCGTGCCAGTCCGTGACCAGCGCATCCAGCGCATCCACGTGCCGGGACGCCAGGGCCGAACCGGACACCCCGAGCCGGCGGGCGTAGCCGTGCAGTACCCGGGTACGGATCGCCGTCGGCTCGGCGGCCAGCAACGCCACGTCCAGCCCGTCGTCCGTACCGGCCGTGCCACCTGAGCCGACGGGTGGCGGCAGTGCGGCCAGCAGCTCGGCCGCCCGCGCGTCCAGTACCTCGGTGTCCGCCGCGACCAGCGTCGCGGTCCGGGCCAGGTTGGCGACGAACCCGGCGCCCAGCAGTTCGGTCAGCTCGCCCATCGCGGACCGCAGACGGGACCTCGCGAAGCGCGGATCGCAGTTGTGCGGGTCCTGCCAGACCGGCAGGTCCAGTTCGGTGCAGATCGTCGTGGACAGCGAACGGGGCGATGCCAGGAACGGCCGGCGGTACCGGCCACGACGGGCCGCCATCCCGGCCAGGCCACGCGGACCGGCGCCCCGGGCCAGGGCCAGCAGCACCGTCTCGGCCTGGTCGTCGCGGGTGTGCCCGAGCAGTACGACCGCCGCACCGTAGCGGTCCGCCGCGTGGTCCAGCGCCGCGTACCGGGCCTGCCGTGCGGCGGCCTCCGGCCCACCGGCCCGGCCCACCGTGACCGCTACGACCTCCACCGGCGCCATACCGGCGTCCCGTGCCCAGCTCGCCACCGCCTCCGCCCGCTCCCCGGAACCCGGCTGCAGGCCGTGGTCGACCGTGACCAGGCCGACCCGCAGGCCCAGCCGGGGCGCGACGAAGGTGGTCACCGCCGCCAGCGCCAGCGAATCGGGACCGCCTGAACAGGCCACCAGGACCAGTTCGGGCGCGGCCAGGTCGGACAGACAGCGCCGTACGGCGACGCGGCCCGCCGCGACACCCGGTGGTACCTGCGACATCCGCTCAGCTCAGACCGGCGTGCCCGGTACCCGGGCGATCCACGCGGCCGGGTCGGTGATCTCGTCGAGAGTCGGCAGGGTCGCGGCGGACTCCCAGACCCGGTTGAACCCGTCCATCCCGACCCGGTCCACGACGGCGGTCACGAACTTGTTGCCCTCGGCGTACTGCCGCAGCTTCACGTCGATGCCGAGCAGCTTGCGGATCACCCGCTCCAGCGGATTGGCCGTCTCCCGACGCCGGTTGAACTTGTGCCGGATCTCCTCCACGCTCGGCACCACCAGCGGGCCGACCGCGTCCATCACATAGTCGGCGTGCCCCTCCAGCAACGTCATCAGCGCGGTCAACCGGTCGATCACCTCACGCTGCGCGGGTGTCTGTACCAGGTCCAGCACGCTCGCCCGGCTGTCCGGGGTGCGGATCGCGTCCGACAACGCGGCCACCCCGCGCCGGATACGGTCCACCAGCTGCTCGGAATCGGTCTGGGCGGCATCGACGAACGCCGACACCTCGTCCAGGAAGTAGCGGCGCAGCCACGGCACTCCGGTGAACTGGGTGCGGTGGGTGACCTCGTGCAGGCAGACCCACAACCGGAAGTCGCGCGGATCGGCACCCAGCCGGCGCTCCACCTCGACGATGTTCGGCGCGACCAGCAGCAGGTTGCCCGGCTCGCCGGAGAACACCTCATATTGGCCGAGGACCTTGCCGGACAGGTAACCGAGCACCGTGCCGGCCTGTACACCGGTCAGCCGGGACCCGATCGACTGGGCCAGCGCGCTCGGTTCCCGCCCCTTCAGCGCCCGCTGCATCAGCGGGGTCATCACGTCACGCAGCCCGTAGAGGTTGGCCGCCGCCCAGTCGGCCCGGTCCACCACCCGTACCGGAGGATGGCCCGTCTGGCTGGGCAGCCCGGTGGTGGCCAGGACGTGCCGGCTCGCCTCGTCGGTCAGTTGACGCAGCTCGCCGACCACGTCGGCCGCCTCGTCGAAGCTGACCCGGGGGCCGGATTTGGAGATGGTCCCTGCCGTGCCGACCGCGAGATCCCAATCCACAAACTGCGTCATGGTCCCACGGTACGTGCCGGTTCACCCCACCGCCCACCGTTGCGCCCGGATGCGCGCCGGCCGGGCACCGGCCGGCGCCCGGCTAACGACAGCCGCAACCGGCCAGTGCCGTACCGGCCACATCCAGCGCGGACTCGGCCGCCGCGTTCCATTCCGTACCTTCGGCCATCATCGCGAACGCCAGCAGCCGGCCGTCCCTGTCCACCACCAGACCGGCCAAAGTGCTGGTGCCGTTCAGTGAACCGGTCTTGGCCCGGATCACACCCGCGGCGGCGGTATCGGCCCCCTGCGTGTACCGCTGGGTCAGGGTGCCCGAATAGCCGGCCACCGGCATCCCGGTCAGTACCGGCCACAGCCTCGGCTGCTTTCCCCCCGACACCAGGGACAGCAGCCCGGTGAGAAATGCCGGCGAGATCCCGTTACGGCGGGACAGGCCACTGCCGTCGGACAGGCGCAGACCATTGGTGTCCAGGCCCAGGTCCTTCATCACCGCCACGGTCGCCGCCGCCCCGCCGGTGAACGAGGCCGGCTGACCCTTCGCCAACGCCACCTGCCGGGCCAGCGCCTCGGCGATCACATTGTCGCTGCGCTGCAACATCTCCTCGACGATGTGCACCAACGGCGCGGACCGTACGGCACCGAGCTGGCGGGCTTTCTTCGGCGCGATCCCGTGCGCCACCGCGTTCGGCGGCACCCCGAGCAGCTTCGCGAACCGGCGGCCGGCGGCCAGGTCCGCCTCGGTGCTGCGTTGCGCGGTCGCGCCGTCCGGATCGGTACGGCCCGCGTTGACCATCAGCGGCACGATCGGTGAGGCGTCGCCACCCGACACGATGTCGGCGTCCCAACCCGGTCCCAGACCAGGGCCGCTGTACAGCGACGAGTCGACCAGGACCTTCGTCGGTGCGGTACCGCCCAGCGCCTTCTTCACCGTCGCGGCCAGCTTGTCCAGCCGGGCCGCCTCCGGGTAGATGCTGTGCCCGTTGGTGGCCAGGGTCGGGTCGCCACCGCCGATCAGGGTGATCTCCCCCGGACCGGGGCCGGCCACCACCCGGGTGGTCAACCGGTACGCCGGCCCCCTGGTCTGCAACGCCGCCGTCGCGGTCACCAGCTTCGTCACCGACGCGGGCAGCTCCCTGGCGTCGGGCGTGGCACCGTACAGCGGACTGTCCGTCGCCACGTCCAGTACCGACACGGCGACCCGGTCGCCCAGCCGGGTGTCCTTCAGCAGCGGCGCCAGGGTCCGCTGCACGCCGGCCGGGGTCGGCGCGGGCGCACCACCGACCGGCTTGAGTACCAGCGGCGCCTGCGGCGGGGCCACCTGCTCGGCGGGCCCACCCAGCAACCCGCCCAGCGGACCGGGCCGGAACACCAGCAGACCGGTGGTGACCAGGGCGAGGCACAGCACCCCGGCCAGTACCCCCACCAGCAGGCGGCGGGACGGCCGCTTCGGCGACGGCGGCATGGCCGGTGCCGGTACGGGCGGCGCCACCCACGGCGGCGGCGCGACCGGGGGCGGCGGTACGACCTGCTGCTGCGGTGGTCGGGTCCGGGTCTGGGACTGACGCAGCTCCACCGGGGACATCGGTACCGGCACCGTCGCCCGGCCCGTGGGTGGTGCCGGCGGCGCCGACGAACGGGGCGGCGGAGAGGAGAACGGTCGGGTCGGTGGCGCCGGCGGTCGGGTCGACGTCGGAGGCGGCCCGTCCGGCGCCACCACCGGCATCGTCATCGTGTGGCCGTCGTCCTCGGCCGGCTCCTCCTGCCGAGGGATGGTGGTCGTCGGGTCGTCGGCGTACGACGGCGGAATCGTCACCGTCGGCTCGTCCGCGACCGGCGGTGTGATCCGCGCCGTCGGCTCGTCCGTGACCGGCGGCGGAGTGCTCACGGTCGGCTCGTCCGTGACCGGCGGCGCGATCCGTACGGTCGGCTCGTCCGTGACGGGTGGTGCCGGGGCCGCGGCTGCCGGCTCGTCGACGACCCGTGGCATCACCGTGGTCGCATCGGCGTCGACCGGCGGCGGCTCGCTGTCCAGCCGGATCCTGGGCAGCACCGTGGTCGCCGGCTCGTCGACCGGCGGCTGCGGTACCGATTGCGGCAGGACCAGTCGCTGGGTGGCGTCGCTGCCGAGCTCGCTGAGTTCGGGTACGTCACCGTCCTGCGGCACCGGTACGGTCTGCGGTGACGCGGCCCCGAACCAGCTCGCGGCGGCGGCCGGCTCCTCCCGTACCGGCTCCGCGACCGGCGGGGGTTCCTCGACGGCCGGCGTCTCAGCGACCGGTGAGGTCTCCGTGGGCGGCTCGGGGTCGGTGGTCGGGACGGCATCCTGCGTCGGCGCCGTGGCCGCAGCCTCCGGTACCGGTTCGTGGTCCGGCTCCGCCTGCTCCGGTGCCGTGTCCGCCGGCGCCGGCTCCGGCTCGGGCTCCGGTGCCGTGTCCTCGGGCTCGGGCTCGACGGCGTCGGGGGTTGCCGTACCGGGCGTCGGCTCCGGGCGGGGCGGAGGGGCCAGCGTCGGCCAGCTCGGCCACGCGGTCCCGGCATCGCCGGGGCCCGCCCCCATGCCCGGGATGTGCGGCCGATCCTCCGGCTCCGGTGCGGTCTCCGACCCGACGTCGTCCGCCTCGGCGGCCGGCTCCGGCCCGGTGGTGGCGGTCGACGCCTCGGGCTCCGGCGCCGTGCTCTGGTCGGACTCCACGAGCAGGTCGGGCAACCGGATGAGCTGAGTTGCATCCGTCGCGTCCGTCGATGCGGACTCGACCTCCTCGGCCCCTGGCGCCGCAGCCAGCTCCGTTGTCACGCCAGGCTCGGCGACCTGCTCGTCGTGCGCACCGGGCTCGGGTGACGACGCAGTCTCGGGCTCGGTGTCAGGCTCGGGTACCGATGCAGACTCGGGCTCCGCGACGGGCTCAGGTTCGGCAACAGGCCCCGCCGCCTCGACGGGCTCCGGTTCCGCGTCGGGCCCGGCCGCCTCGACGGGGGCGGTGTCGGTGCTCGGCCCGATCTCTGCGGCGGGCTCCGGTTCCGCGTCGGGCCCGGCCGCAGCAGCCGGCATGGGCTCGGCGCAGGCTTCTGGTTCGGTGCCGGATTCCGATTCGGTGCCGGGATCGGATTCCGGTTCCGCGACCGGCGCGGCCTCATCCGGTGCCTCAGACCCGGCGACCGGCACCGGATCAGCCGGTACCTCGGGCTCGTCCGGCGCAGGCTCGTCCGGCGCGGGCTCGTCCGGCGATACAAGCTCGACGTCGGCGGCTTCCGGCGAATCGTCGGTACCGGCCTGCGTCACGTCCTCGCCGGAGTCAGCTTCCGCAGCAGGATCCACAGACCCGGATGCGTCGGAATCGGGCGTATCAGCGGACGGTGAACCGGTCACGGGGGCGTCGGGATCGGGATCGGAGTTCGTGGCACTGTCGGGCACCGGGACAGGATCCGGGCGCGCCGGGTCGTCGTTCGCAGCGGGGTCACCTGTCGGTGGCTGACCAGCCCCGGAGCCGGAGGACTCATCAGGACCATCCGGCGAGTCACCGTCGAGGTGTGTGCAATCCCTCGTCACCGGCCCCTCCCCCTCCCCGTTCCGCGCACCTGCGCGAGACTACTGGACCAGTACGGCGTGGCGCCGGGCGCACGAGTCGGCGGACGACGTCCGACGTGGAGTGGCAGCCGGACATCCACACCGGTCACAGCAGCCGAACAGACATTCTTCCTGGTGGCGCCCGCTACCAAGAGTGCATGGGAAGGACGGGTCGTGGAGTTCGACGTCACCATCGAGATCCCCAAGGGACAGCGCAACAAGTACGAGGTGGATCACCTCAGTGGTCGGATCCGGTTGGACCGCACGCTGTTCACCGCGACCCAGTACCCGGCCGACTACGGGTTCATCGAGACGACCCTCGGCCAGGACGGCGATCCGCTGGACGCGCTGGTACTGCTCCAGGAGCCCACGTTCCCAGGTTGCCTGATCCGGTGCCGGACCGTGGGCATGTTCCGGATGACCGACGAGAAGGGCCCGGACGACAAGGTCCTGTGCGTACCGTCCGGTGATCCGCGTCAGGAGCACCTGCGCGACATCCATCACCTGCCGGAGTTCGAGCGGCTGGAGATCCAGCACTTCTTCGAGGTGTACAAGGATCTTGAGCCGGGCAAGAGCGTCGAGGGCGCCACCTGGGTGGGTCGTACCGAGGCCGAGGCGGAGATCAAGCGGTCCTTCACCCGCTACACCGACGCGGTCGCCGCCGGCGAGTACCACGACCCGGGCGTACACCCCTACCCCGCACCCGACAAGCACTAGGCTGCGCCGCGGTCCGGACCGGGCACGGACCGGACCGCGGTGAGGGTCAGCTCTTGGGCTCCTTGAGGTTACTGACGTCCAGGGCGCCTTCTGCGTACCGGGCGCGCAGTACCTTCTTGTCGAACTTGCCGACCGTGGTCTTCGGTACCTCGCTGATGAACGTCCAACGTTCCGGCAGTTGCCAGCGCGCGATCCGGTCGGCGAGGAACGCGCACAGTTCCTCGGCCGTCGCGTTCTCACCTTCCCGCAGTACGACGCTGGCCAGTGGCCGTTCCTCCCAGCGGGCGTCGGGCACGCCGACCACGGCGGCTTCCAGTACCGCCGGGTGGGCCATCAGATGGTTCTCCAGTTCGACGGAGCTGATCCACTCGCCACCGGACTTGATCACGTCCTTGGCCCGGTCGGTGAGGGTCAGGAAGCCGTCCGGGCTGAGCTTGCCGACGTCGCCGGTGCGCAGCCAGCCGTTGTCGAAGCGGTCCGGGTCCGGGTCGTCCCGGTCCAGGTAGCGGCCGGTGATCCAGGGTCCGCTGACCTCCAGTTCGCCGACCGACTCACCGTCGTTGGGCGCGACCGTACCGTCCGGGCCGACGATCCGGGCGTGCACGCTGGCCGGGATCCGGCCCTGGCTGAGCCGGTAACGCCACTCCTCCTCGCCGGTCACCCCGGCGGGTGGCCGGCAGACCGAACCGAGCGGCGAGGTCTCGGTCATTCCCCAGGCGTGGATCAGCCGGATGCCCAGTTCGTCGAAGCCGCGCATCAGTGCCTCGGGGCAGGCCGAGCCGCCGACGATCACCTCGCGCAGCGTGGAGGTGTCCGACGGGTGAGCCTTGAGGTGGGCGAGCAGACCGGTCCAGATGGACGGTACGGCGCCGGCCTGGGTGGGCCGTCCCTCGGCGATCATCGCGGCCAGCGGTTCGGGTTGCAGGTAGCGGTCCGGCATCAGCAGGGACGCGCCGTTCATGAAGGCGGCGTGCGGGATGCCCCAGCCCAGTACGTGGAACATCGGTACCACGACCAGGGAACGGACCTGCGGGCTGAACCCGAACGACTCGGCCATGCCGACCTGCATGGAGTGCAGCCACATGGAACGGTGCGAGTAGGCGACGCCCTTGGGGTTGCCGACCGTACCGGAACTGAAGCAGATGGCCGCCGCGTCGCGTTCGTCGCCGTCCGGCCAGTCGTACTCGTCGGACCTGCCGTCCACCAGTTCGCGGTAGCGGTGCACGGCCTTGCCGGACGCGGCGAGCGGTGCCGCGTCACCGTCCCCGACGATGACGACATGCTCCACAGTGGACATATGGGGCAGGTGTGGTGCGAGGACGGGGATCAGCGTGCTGTCGACCAGTACGACCCGGTCACCGGCCTCGTTAGCGGTGTAGATCAACTGGTCGGCGGGCAGCCGGATGTTGAGCGGGTGCAGCACCGCACCCATGGCCGGTACGGCCAGGTAGGTGACCAGATGTTCGGTGTTGTTCCAGCAGAACGTGCCGACCCGCTGGTCGCCGGTGACCCCGAGTTCGTCCCGCAACGCGTTCGCGAGCCGGGCAGCGGCCCGTCCCACCTCCGCGTAGCTGGTCGCCTGGATGCCGCTGCCGGTCCAGGTGAGCACCTCGGTACGGCCGTGCACGGTGCTGCCGTGTTTCAGGATGTGGGCCAGTCGCAGTGGCCCGTCCTGCATAGTGCTGCGCATGAGGACCACGTTAGTGTCCGCAGTCACAATCCGAAACCGCTGCCGACCCCCATCCCGCACCCCCCGGATCGCGATGATGGGACGCAGGACCGGAAAGGATGATCAGCATGAGCCTCCGAGTGGTGGGCGCCGGGCCGCCCCGTACCGGCACATCCTCGCTGAAAACGGCACTGGGCCAGTTGCTCGACGGCCCCTGCCACCACATGAGCGTCATCCCGGGGCACCCGTTCGACCTGGGTGCCGAGTTCGACCGCGCGATCGCCGGCGGGCAGGTGCGCTGGCCCGACGTGTACCGCGACTTCGTCGCCGCGGTGGACTGGCCGACCTCGCTGCTGTGGGACGAGATCAGCGCCGCGTTCCCGGACGCGGTCGTGGTGCTGTCCAGCCGTACCAGCCCGCTGGAGTGGTGGCAGAGCATGGACGCCACCGTGCTGCCCGTCGCCCGCCGCATGCTCGCCGACGACCACGACGGCGGGTACGGCCTGACCAACCTGCTCACCCGGTTCACCGGGACGAGCCGGTGGGACGATCCGGACCTGCTGATGTCCGCCTACCAGCAGCAACTCGACCAGGTACGCAGCACCGTGCCGGCCGAGCGGTTGGTGGACTGGCAGGCGAAGGACGGCTGGCCGCCGCTCTGCGCCGCGCTCGGGCTACTCGTCCCGGCGGAGCCGTTCCCGTGGCACAACCGCCGCGAGGACTGGGGCTGAACCCAGCCGACCACTCTGCCTCTGCCGCGGCACCACTCACCCACCACTCACCCACCACTGCGCATTTTCCCCGAAAGGGATGTTTGCCCGAATTGCCAAAGGTGCATTCCGGGAAAATGTACCTTTGGCTCGCGCCGTAGGGTCATTTTCCCGGAATGCACCTTTAGATAAAAGGGACTTACCATCCATTCGGGGAAAATGCCTCCGGCGCCGCAGCGGCCGTGAATTCACCCGGGGACAAGGGGCGATCGGGCGGCGGTTGGCTGACAGGCTCCAACCCTCTGAGGGTTCGGAGGAGAGAACGGGCGCGTTCAAGATCTGCGGCAGTGGGCCACCAGCCCCCATGAACTGCATGAACTGCCACGATCTGCGAGGTACGCAGTCCAATACCTCGGATCTTGACCGCCCCAGGGCTCAGAGGTCGCGGCTCCAGTTCTCGCCGACCAGGTCGCGGCCGAAGCTGTGGTGTGGCGCGGAGTCGTCGAGCGTGAAGCCGGCCCGCTGGTAGATACGCCGGGCGCTGGTGAGGATGTCGTTGGTCCACAAGGTGATCCGGCGGTAGCCGGCCTGACGGGCGTACCGCAGGCATTCGTCCACCAGCCGGGCGCCGATGCCCAGGCCGCGCGCGGACGGCTCGACCAGCAGCAAGCGCAGCTTCGCAGTGTCGGCGGCGGTATCGGCGGCACCGGCAACGGCGGTCGCGATCTCGGCGGCACCGGCAACGGCGGTCGCGATCTCGGCGATCGAGGCGGTCGCGGCGATACCAGTGGCGACGGTGCCGCTGGCGGTCGTGGCGACACCGGTAGCGGTACCGGCGGTCGCGGCGGACCGGTCGGCCCGTACGCAGAACACGCAGCCGACCGGCGTACCGGACAGTTCGGCGATCCAGCCGCGTTCCCGGGACGGGTCGCGGTGCTCGACGTAGTCGGCGACGAGGCGGGCGACGAGGGCTTCGTAGCTGTCGTCGAAGCCGTACTCGGCGGCATAGAGTGCGCCGTTGCGCGACACCACCCAGCCCAGGTCACCGGGTTCCAGGTCCCGCAGTACGTAGCCGGCCGGCCGGTCCCGCCCGGACAACAGGTCACGGACCGTACCCATCGCGTCGACCAGCCGGTGCTGGTCGGGTTCGGGTAGCCGGCCGAGCAGGTCACCGATCTGCTCCGCGGACCGGGCGTTGAGAGTCTCGAATTCCTGACGCCCCCGCTCGGTCAGCCAGACCACCTGCCGGCGGGCGTCGGTCGCGGAACGTTCCCGACCGAGCAGCCCCCGCTCGACGAATCGCCCGACGATGCGGGTGAGGTAGCCGGGGTCAAGGTGCAGGGTTTCCCGCAGGTCACGCAGGTCGAGGCGGTCGGACTGGGCGGCCTCGAACAGCACCCGGGCCTCGGTCAGGGTGTACGGAGTGTGCAGGTGCTCGCCTTCCAGCAGTCCGAGCAGAGCGGTGTACGAGCGGTTGAACGCCCGTACCGCGTCGACCCGACGGCCGACCGCTTCAGTACTCATTGACCACCTCAACAGAATCATTGACTGAGTCAGAGAATATCGTATCGTTGGGTGGGTACGGAACCCCGCACACCGGACCCCGACAACCAGTTGGAAGCCCGCCCATGCGGTCACGTACACTGACCAGCGCTGCCGCCTTAGCTCAGTCGGCTAGAGCGACGCACTCGTAATGCGTAGGTCAAGGGTTCGACTCCCTTAGGCGGCTCCACTTGCAGCGCAAGGGAAAGCGCCTCTCCGAAGACAACTCCGGGGAGGCGCTTTCTTGCGCTTGTCCGCACCGATCCAGCACGCACCCACCATCCGCATCGACGTGGGACAGCTCACGCTGCGGAACATGGCCGGTCGCCGCTCAGAGCTTCGCCTCCTGCCGCTCCACCCAGCGCATGACCTGGAGCCGCCAGTCCCACACCTCATCCGGATCGGTTCCCTGCTGGTAGTCCGCAACTGCGGTCACCGCATCCGGGTCGGACGTCAGTAGGCAGTCCTTCTCGGGCTGCCGGCAGGGCACGTGTCGCCCATGCCGCAGACACACCATCGGCAGGATCTCGCCCAGCTCCGCGGACACGTCGAGGTACGCCTGGAAGGCATCGTCGTCAGTCGTCATTTGCGTTGCTCCTGTCACGGTCGCCACGACCATCACCCAGGATCGGTGATGTACGCACATTTCTCAGTTACCCGTGTGCCGCCACGGGCCAAGGGGCCGGCCCGCGGCGGCAAGGTCGGTCGGCGGTCAGGACGGCGCTGGCAGCACTGATGTACGGCGATGGGGCTGCGGCTTGCGGCGGTGCCGGCCCGGTGGGTGGCGGCGTGGTCCGCTGAGTTGCGCGAGTTCACGCAGCATCTCGGCCTCGCGCCGGTCGGCGTCCCACAGCTCGCGCGACGCGCGCTCGGCGCGGACGACGTACCCGATGGTGCCGCCGATGATCGCGCCGACCAGGAACGGTCCCGCGACCATCAGCCAGATGGTGGTGTCGATGCTCACCTCGACGACCCCCACGCCTCGCCGGGCCGGATCGTCAGTTCGGCGACGATCACTTCGACGTCCAGCTCGTACCGCTGGGGATCGGTGTCCATGTCCCAGCCGTCGAGGCTGCACCAGCCGGGCCGGCCGGGGATCGTCACGGCTTTCAGTACCCGGAACCGTGCGACCGGCGCGGCTCGGAAGCGGGTCGCGGCGTGCTCGCTGATCCGTACGATGTCGCCGGCCCGGGGCACCATCCCGGTCATCGCCGCACTCACCGGTACCACCGCGCCGGCGTCACTTCGCCGACCAGGTCGTCGCGCAGCATCCCAAGATGGGAGGCGGTCGCGAGCGCCTGCGCGTACGGGTCTGCCGCCCGGATGCGCGCCGGTCGTCGCGCATGCCATCGGGTACGGATACGCTGACGGAACTCCATCGGTTGTCCTCCAAGCGGTCGATGGGGTCGGGGCGGCGCGCGGGCTCCAATCCATCGCGCCGCCCCTCTACCTGTCCGCGCTTCTTCCTCGCGGTCAGGGCATCCGCAGGCGCCGGCATTGGGAAGTCGGGTCGAGTCGACACCCGCCGCCTGCGGACTACGCCGAACGTCACGATCTGCCACCATCTCGGGCCTGAACGTCACGTCCGACACGGGGGACGATAAACCACGATGAGCTAACATGCAAGTATCGAGTTAGATACTTGCGAGTAAGGCAGATTTGGCCTCAGTGTGAGGAGACGGGAGACTCGCTGTCATGCCGGCCAGACCGAAGAGTCCATCTGCGCAGCGGCGGCTGATCGCCCTGACTCTCAAAGAGTTGCGCGAGAAGTCCGGGAAAGACATGAAAGACGCAGCGTCCGTGCTTGACAGGACGATCTCATGGGTCGGCCGGGCCGAGCGAGCTGAGATGACACCGAGCACCGGCGACCTGAAAGTGCTGCTCGACTACTACGGCATTGATCCAAACGGAACGCAGGCACAGGCCATCCTCGGCGTGGCTCGGCTCGCGCGCCAGCGGGGCGGCTGGTGGCACTCCTACACGGACATCATGCCCAAGGACTTCGGGAACTTCGTAGGGTTGGAAACCGCTGCGTCGTCATTGCGGGAGTACGAGCCACAGCTAATCCCTGGCCTCTTGCAGACGCAGGACTATGCCCGAGCCGTGCTCTTGGCCGGCAACCGTACGCCAAAGACCACCGATCTTGAGGAAAAACTTGCAATTCGCGTCCAGCGGCAGCATCTCCTCGACGTCGACGACCCGCCGGAAGTACGAGTGGTGATCGACGAGGGTGCGATGCATCGAGAGATCGGCGGGCCGAAAGTGCTGCGCGAGCAGCTGGAACACCTCATGACAGTGGCCGAACGGCCAAGCGTCACGATCCAGGTGCTGCCGTACGGAAGCGGAGCCCATCCCGGCCTGGATGGGCCGTTCACGATCATCGACTTTCCGCCACCCCCGGCGGGATATCCGGACACCATCCAACCGCGACTCATCTACATCGAATCCATGATGAATGCTTGGTACCTGGAAAAGCCCGAGGAGATCATCGCGTATGGCTCCGCCTGGGATGCCCTGTGCTGCCTGGCACACACTCCGGCCGATTCTGTTGCCCTGTTGCGTACCATCGCGGATGACCTGAGCAAGACCCGCTCTGAGACAGAAGGGAGCACAGGATGTCCGCACAAGACCTGACCGGCGCGCAGTGGCGCAAGAGCACCCGCTCCGGCACGCAAGGCGGCCAGTGCGTCGAGGTGGCGAGCAACCTGCCCGGCATCGTCGCCGTCCGCGACAGCAAGGACCCCGACGGCTCCGCCCTCGTCGTCGTCCCGGCCGCTTGGGCTGCGTTCACCGAATCGGTCACCAAGAAGTAGCAGCCGCAGATGATGGCCCCGACGCCTTGGCATCGGGGCCATCATCGTCTTGAGCGGCCATCTGGATTCAGATGTCGCGAGGCTCTGCTTGCGCGAGGATGGTCGTGGACGATCTCAGCATCCAGTGATCTGTTGATCCCGGCGGCGAAGGAGTACGAACATGACCGACCTGAACGGCGCCGAGTGGACGAAGAGCACTCGCTCAGGGGGCAACGGCGGCCAGTGCGTTGAGGTGGCACGCAATCTGCCTGGTCTCGTAGCGATCCGCGACAGCAAGGACCCGGATGGTCCAGCGCTCGTCGTCGACCCGGCAGCATGGACGGCGTTTAACAAGACACTCGCCGAGAAGCAGTGAGCCACGGCCCCGGCCCCCACTTCGTATCGGAAAACATTAGCGTTTCCGAAACACTGTCCTACTCCGTGCGGGGCGATGTAGCCCTGGATATTGCCGCCCCGGGAACTATTGAGTATCCGCGTCGAAGGAGTACGAGCAGTGACGGACCTGAACGGCGCCGAGTGGCATAAGAGTGTCGCAGCAACGGCCAGGGCCAGTGCGTCGAGGTCGCACGCAACCTGATCGGCGTCGTCGCCGTCCGCGACAGCAAGGACCGGAACGGACCCGCCCTCGTCGTCGGACCAGTTGCATGGACCGCGTTCACCAGGACGCTCGCCGAAGAGTAGCTAGGTGCGACAAGTGACCCCGGGCGCTGGAACGCCGGGGTCACTGTCATGCGGATCTATCTTGGCTTCTCTTGCCACACAACCGATGCCGGATGGATCAGGCGGCGATGAAGTCGACGCTCGGCTGTCCGGTAGGTAGAAGGTCCGTTCGTCCTGGACCTCCAGGTCATCGCCACCGGGCCAGTCCGGAGTGTGTCCACCGGTCGCGTGCAGCGCGCAGCGGAAGATGGCCAGGGGCTTCTCCATCACGTCGACGTCGCCCTCGAGCTGGAACAGACCCTCCAACGTCATCGTCCCGCCTGCGTGGTCCGTACTCACCGCAGCATCGGCGAAGCCAGAATCCTCAAGCTTGAGGAGCTCAGCCATGACCCGCTCACCCTCAGCGTGGAACTCGTCCCGCCTCAACGGATGACTCATCCTCGCCCGAAATTCGACCGCGACACGGACTGTGGACCCCTGCATTCTCGCCACCTCTCCCGGCTATCACGTACAGCCTCACTGCGGAGCCTTTTCCCAGGCCTTCGGATCATTACCGGCAGAGATCAGAATTCCTGTTCGGGCCCGCGGCCGGGGCATTGCCGGTGAGGATGGAGGGTGGGGGTGACGGAGATGACCAACGGGGCGAAGGACCAGGTCGCGGCGCTGCTGCACGAGGCATCCGAGACGCATCACCAGGTGTACCGGATCACCGATGGCGACGATCCCGACTGGGCATCGTGGTACGGGGACTGGCTCATCCGGCTCTCCGAACTGGGCCAGGCGATCGGCATCGCCCCGGTCCGCAGCGAGCTGGTCTACCTCCTGGTGAAGCTGGACAAGGAGTACATCCACGAGGCGCCGAGCGAACCGTGGGAGTCCTACTACGCACGCGCCATCCGGGCCCACTTCAGCCGCTCCACCCGTGCCGCGGTCTGACCGGACCGTTCATCTCGGCGGCGTTGGAGCTGGTCAAGATCCGAGGCATTGGACTGTGTACCCCGCAGATCGTGGCAGTTCATGCAGTACGTGGGGGCTGGCGGTCCATCACTGCGGATCTTGAGCGCGGCCCGGTCCCTCGGCAACGCTCGACCCCGATCGGCGTGTCATGCCGTGAGGCCATGATCAACAGGTAGCACCATGATCAACGCTCCGGCACCAGCACCAGCACGAGTAATCGGTACCGGTACGTGCACGCTCATGTCACGATCAGGCCGTGGTGACCCCGATGACGATGACCCCCGTGCCGGACCAGGCCGCGCCGCTGAACCGCGGCACACACCGCTTGCTACTGCGGTTCAGCATTGCCGCAGGGATCTGGGCGCTCGCATACGCCGCCTACCGCGGCTACTACGCCGCCGGCGGTACCGCGTTGCTGCCCGGCACGATCCGTACGGATTCGCAGCACGAGTTCCAGCTCATCAACCTGTTCGGTGCCATCGTCATCGCGATCGCCGCCGTACTCCCGATCGCGGTACTTCCGCTCTGGTCCCGGCCGGTACCGCGCCGGCTGCTGCTGGCCCTGTGCTGGGCGGTCGCCGTGGGTTGCTGCATGCACGCGCTGGTGTCCATGACCGAGCGGATACTCAGCCTGGCCGGTGAGGTGGACGTCCAGTACGCCGCGATGTGGGCCACAGTGGACCATCGTTCCGCCGACCTGCAGGACCTGTTCGGCAACGAGCCGTGGTTCCTGCTGGAGGGCCTCGCCTACGGCGCGCTCGGCTGGATCGCCCTGGGCCGCGGCCGTACCCGGAGATGGTGGGTCGGCTGTGCCGCCGTCGCGATCACTGCGCTGCTGGCGCTCGGCGTACTCACCATGACCGGGGTGCTGGGGCGGGCCGTCATCTTCTGACCTGCACGCAGGGCTTCCGACCGGCACGCAGGGCGCGGGCTCGCCGGTCAGTCGTCCAGGTAGAGGCAGAACGGGTGCCCGGCCGGGTCGAGCATCACCCGGACGGTCTCCTGCGGCTGGAAGACCGCCAGGGTGGCCCCGACCTCCAGGGCGTACGCCACGGCCTGGTCCAGGTCGTCGACCTCGAAGTCCAGGTGCATGGACATCTGCTGCTGCCCCTCGGCGGCCGGCCAGACCGGGCGTACATAGCCCGGTTCGGTCGCGAAGGCGAGGTTGTACCCGGCGTCCTTCGACGGCGCGAGATCGACCCAACCGTCGGACTCGTTGAAGATCTGCCAGCCGAGCAGACGCTGGTAGAAGTGCGCCAGCTCGCGTGCGTCCGGGGCGTCCAGTACGACGCCCATCCACTGCTTCCTCGTCCGTAGTGGCATGTGCCCACCCTGCCACCACACCCTGACATCCGCCCCCGGCCACAGCGCAGAAACCGCCCGCAGGGGTAGTTTCGGGCAGGTCCGACCGCACAGCGCGGTCCGGTGAACGGTGACAGGTCGGGGGAATGATGGTTCTGACGAGTCGACTCGCCCACCGTTCTGACATGCCGGCGCTGCTGCCGTTGATCGGGGCAGCGATCGGCCAGTTGCAGAAGACGTTCCTCGACGAGGCTCAGATCCGGTCCAGCCGCGCCATCATGGGCATCGACACGCAGCTCATCGACGACGGGACGTACTTCGTCGTCGAGTTGGACGGTCGGTTGGCCGGCTGCGGCGGCTGGAGCCGGCGGGCCACCCTCTACGGCGGCGACCACTCCGCGGGCCGGGACCCCGCACTGCTGGATCCGGCCCGCGATCCGGCCAAGGTACGGGCGATGTACACGCACCCGGACTTCACCCGCAGGGGCGTCGGTCGGCTGGTCCTCGCCCGTTGCGAGGAGGCCGCCGCGGCCGAGGGCTTCACCACCCTTGAGCTGATGTCCACGATGGCCGGCCGACCCCTCTACGAGGCGGCCGGCTTCCTGCCCGTCGAACGGCTCGACGACTCCGCAGGCGGCGTACCGGTGCCGTTGATGCGGATGCGCAAACCCATCGCCGCCACGACCGCGGACACCGCACACCGGGGTTGAGGAGCAGCTCCCGGTCAGACGGTGCCGCGGGAGAAGTCGCCGAGCAGGGTCGGTACCGCCGCGTCGAAGCCGGCCACGTCGAGCATCCCCGGGTCGGTGGGGTCGGCGATGGAGAACCTGGTCGCGGTCATCCCGACCACGGCCAGCCGCGCGTCGATGCCGGTCTCCCGGCGATAGTCGGCGAGCGCCTGGTGCGGATGGATGTTGCCGGCCCACGTCTCGTTGTCGGTGTACACCACGAATGTGTCGACCTCGACGTGGTGCTTGCGCGCCCAGATCATCGGCAACGCACAGTCCGTACCGCCGAACGGCAGGTTCGACACCGCCTTGACCGCATCCTCCAGTCGCTGCCGGGGACTGATCGCCAGCTCGGTCAACGGCCCCTCCGATTGCCGGCGACCCAGGAACCCGGCACGGGCCGCGGTGAATCCGACGATGCTGCTGGCCGGTTCGGTGGCGGCGGTGACCAGCGCGAGTGCGGCGGACGCCTCCCGGCACGAGACCGGTAGGCCACCGGCCGGGGCCATCATCGAACCGGACACGTCCAGGGCGAGCAGGGTCCGCTTGCCGGCTGGCCGTACCGCACCGAACGCGGCGTAGAACGCACCGTCGAGCGCGTCCACCAGCGCGCCCACCGGCTTCCAGCTGCTGTCCCCGCGAACCGACCGGCCGGAGGCATAGGTACGCAGCGCCACCAGTACGTTCACCGGATGCACCCGCGCGGCGCGCAGCCGCTCCGGGTCGGCAAGCTGTGCCGCCACCACCCCGGTACGCGAGCTGCCACGGCCCACCACGCCCAGCCGGGTCAGCCGCGGCAACTGGCGCAGCAGCGCGGTCTGCGGCATGCCCCGGTCCACCAGTGCCGCCCACACCGCCGGTTCGGTCAGCGCCGCATCGGGCAGCATCTCCCACGACAGGGCCGAATCCTCGATCAGTCGTACCCAGGTCGCCGGTTCGGTGGCCCGCTGCGCGGCCAGGAAAGCCCGGTACAGCGGCAGTTCCGCCAGGTCCTCCCGGCCCCGGCCGCACACCAGGTCGAACAGCGTACGACGGGCCGGCTCGTCGGTCGCCGGGTGCGCGAGGCGCAGCAGGTCGCGGTGCGACCAGCCTTCCCGCTGCCGGTACTTGAGTACCTGGTACTCCAGCGCGCCCACATCCCTGCCCAGGTACCAGTTGCCGACCGCGCGACGCAGACCCCGGCCCCAGCCACGGAACTGTTCGATGTAGCGGGCGAACAGGAACAGGTGGGTACCGGTACGTGCGACGGCCGGCAATGCGGCCAGCGCGGCGGCCCGACCGGCGTCGTCACCGACGGAGGCGGCCACCGCGAGCGCGAACAGCGCCGGGTTCTGCCGCGGCGCACGACCCGCGGTGGAGACGGCGACCACGGCGTCGACCAGCGCGGCGCAGTCGGTACGCGCCGCCTCGATCACGACCTTGGCGTTGTCCCTGGTCAGCTCCGGCGCGGACGAGTAGTACGTGCCGCCGTCGGTGCCCAGCGTCAGGAACCGGTTGAGCCGGGTGGCAGTGTCCACGGTGAATGCGAAGCCGCCCGCGTTGTTGCGGGTCTGCCTCGGGTCCGCCGGCTCGGACTGCGGAGTACGACGAAGGTTGACGGTGGTGAGCGGGTCGACCATGGGTGCTCCAGGATGCAGAACGCAGACCCCACCCGGGGGTGGAGTCTGCGTTGCGGGTGACGGGCATGGTTGTGCCGACCGGTAAGTCAACTGCTCTGCCAGGCTGAGCTACGGCTCTGCGGTGTGCAGAGCCGGCGGGACTCGAACCCGCGACCCGTCGATCCCGATAACCGATCGACTCCGGCCCGTCACTGTTCACTTAGGAGGATGGACGTGTTGTGCGTCCGGACGGTGCTCTACCCCTGAGCTACGACAACATGGTGCTGCCGGCGGGACTCGAACCCGCGACCTCCTCGTTATGAGCGATAACCGAACCGCTCCGGCCCATCCTGCGTCGAACCGTACGGCCTTTCCGTTTCACCGTACAAGCGGGTTTCAATCCTTGCCGCCGACCACGGCACCGCCGCGTACCGGACCGGTGCCGTACAGCGCGGGCAGGTCGATCAGCATGACGTCAGGCCGCTGCTGCGCGACCTCCGCCAGATCAGCGTGGAAACCGTGCAACGAGAACAGGGCCAGGGTCGTACCGGTCGTGTCGTGCCCCTGCCGGGCAAGCAGATCACGGATGTGCTGCAGTCGTTCCAGGTCCGGCATGCCACGACGCGCGACCGTCGCCTTGGCCTCACCCAGCAGCGCGATCCGCGAACGTGGCGCCTGCGGTCGTTGACCAAGGGCGAGTGCCAGTACGTCGACCTCGTGCCGGGTTCGCGCTTCGGGATCGGCGACCTCCGTGGTGCCCACCGGGCCGGGTAGCCCGTCCGGCAGGACGGTGTGCGCGAACTGCCGGGTCCAGACCCGGGCCAGATGTTCGAAATGGGGTCCGAGGATCTTGGAGTTGAAGGTAGGTGCGGACACCTGCCACACCTGTTCGGCGAAGCCCTGCTCGATCGTGGCGGCCTGCGGAAGCGTGATCAGCTGGTTGAACCGGATAATGGGATCGGTGAGTGTTACGACCGGGTGGCGGGTCCGGAGAATGTCCTGCTCACGCTGGATGTACCCGGTGGATTCCAGAACTTCCAGCGGATGGCTGACAGCATTGCGTGGCCGGCCGAGCGCGGCACCGATCTGGGTGGGTGTGCTGGCACCCTTCGCGATCGCGGTGAGGATGTCGTAGTACAGGGTGTGCTGGGTGATCCTCGGATCCTCGCGCAGCAGGTAACCGGTCTCGGTACGGGAGTAGACCGCACGGCCCGGATCGAGCAGCGTTGAGGTCAGCCACTGCTCGAAGCTGTCGTCCGGCTCCGGTCGGGCGGCCACCGGCCGGTAACCGGGCGCACCACCCAGTACCGCATGGACATGGAACGCGACCAGCGGCGAGTCGATGGCCCAGAAGTCGCGGGCGGTGCGGTAGTCGAAGGCACCCAGCCGCAGGTCCACGACGGCACGACCGCGCAACGGCTTCGTTCCGGACAGCAGTTCGTGCATGACGCTCATCGCGGAGCCGCACAGGATCAGCCGGCTGCCTGCGGTCGCACCGCGCTGGGCGCGGTCATAGAGCTGCTGCATGACACCGGGGATCTCCGGGGAGTGTTGCAGCAGGTACGGAAGCTCGTCGACGACCAGCAACGGCGCGCCCGGCCGTCCAGCTACCACGTCCAGCGCACTGGTCAGGGCCTCATGCCAGTCGGCGAGGTGGAGCGAGCCGGGACTCAGGCCGGCGTACGCGGCGATTGCCTCACCGAAACGTCGCAGGGCAGGTCGCCGGCCTTCCTCCCGGATGGCGGTGACATACAGCCCGCCGGCCACCTCGGTGAGGGCCTCCAACAGATAGGACTTCCCGTGCCGCCGACGCCCGGACACAATGCCCAGGCGCATCTCCGGGGACGGGTCGGAGATGAAGTCGGTGAGTAGTGCCCATTCGCGGTCCCGGTCCACGATGTCCGCGGGTTTCATCAGCTTGCCCGGCACCGGCGGCCCCCGTTCTTGTCTAACTCGAGTATGACAGATTCGGGACAGGTGGAGTTCGACAAGTGTCCTGGACGGTGCGTCCTGGCCGGACCCGGCGAGCGGGGCGAAGGTATGTTCAGCGGAACGGAATGTCAGTACCCCTGCGAGCTTGGACGGTCGATGGAGCACCTCACCCAGCGGATGCGCTACCGCCTGATCACCGGCCCCGACAACGCCGAGTTCTGCGGTCGGGTCAGTGCCGCCCTCGACGAAGGCTACGAACTGTACGGTTCCCCGGTCCTCACCCAGGGCGCCGAGGGGATCGTGGTCGGTCAGGCCGTCGTACTGCCCGCGTACGAGGCGGTCCGGATCCGGAGCAACTCGCCGGCCACCGCCGAACCGGTCGAGTAACGCTCCGCCGACCCTCCGTCGTGGGCCGTCCGGTCGGACAGCCGTACCGGGTTGCGCGCGGTAGCCTGCGTGGCCATGAGTGGCGGAGAATCCGACAAACCCCAACAGCCTGGGCCACAAACCCCCAGTGACGATGAGGGCACGCATCGTCCACGCAATCTCACCCGCAATGAGCTCGGCTTCACCCCGCAGCACGCGGTCCGCTGGCTGGCCCCGGGCCTGCTGGCCGCGACCGCGGCCCGGGTGGTCAGCGCCGCGATGTTCGGCGCCAACCTCGACAAGCGCGAACTCCAGGCCGCGCTGCCCAGCACCGTGTACCAGCACGATGGCGCGGACGAGCTGTGGTTCGACTACATCGCGGACATCGGCGACGGCTTCGACGCCACCTATTCGATGGCCTGGCTGCTGGCCCAGCCGTCGCTGACGGTGCCCGGGCCGGACGGTACGAACCACGACCTGCCCCGCGGCCGGATGTTGGTGATGGGCGGTGACGAGGTCTACCCGACACCGTCCTGGCGCGGCTACGAGGACCGCACCAAGGGCCCGTACCTGGCAGCCTTTCCGCAGCCACCGGCCGAGCGGCCCGCGCTCTACGCGCTGCCCGGCAACCACGACTGGTACGACGGTCTGACCTCGTTCCTGCGGCTGTTCGCCAAGGGCAGCCGGTTCGGCGGCTGGCGCACCCGCCAGTCACGCAGCTACTTCGCACTGTCCCTGCCGCACCGCTGGTGGCTGTTCGCCATCGACTCCGGCCTCGACTTCTACCTCGACGACCCGCAGATGGAGTACTTCCGTACGGCCGCGAACGGGCTGCGCGCCGGCGACAAGGTGATCCTCTGCACCTCCAGACCGGAGTGGGTGTACGGCGCGCACGAACCGCAGGCGTACAACACCACCGACTACTTCGTACGCAAGATCATCGAACCGACCGGGGCGACCGTACCGGTGATGCTCAGCGGTGACCTGCACCACTACGCGCGGTACAACCGGATGGACGGACCCGCGTGCGAGGGGGGCCAGGCACCCGCGACAGACACGCAACCGGCGACCGACTCGACGACCGGCATCCAGGCCGTCCAGACAGCGGCGCCGGCGCCTGCGCCGAAGGACGGACCGGCAGCACCGCCCACCGAGCCCGCGGCACCCGCACCGGCACCGGCACCAGCACCGGCACCGGCACCGAGCAGCAAGGTGACGGAGCCGCAGCGTCGTACGTTGATCACCTGCGGGGGTGGCGGCGCGTTCCTGTACCCGACGCACCTGCTGCCGAAGAAGATCACCGTGCCGCCGGAGGGCACGCTGCGCCGGGCCGCCAGTCCCTCGGAACCCTTCGACCTGGCGGCCACGTTCCCGACCGAAGCCACCTCACGCAAGTACAGCTGGGGGATCTTCCGGCGGCTGCTGAGCCACAACATCGGTTTCGCTGCGGTACTCGGCGTCCTGCACACCCTGCTGATGTGGGCGTTCATCACCGCCGGCAGCCGCATCCTGACCGCGCCGGTGACCGTACTGGCGCTGCTGACCCTGGGTTCCACCATCGCCTTCGCAATGTCCGAAGTGGACGTCCATCACAAAGCAGTGCGCTGGATGGCCGGTTTCGGGCATGGACTGGCGCATCTCGGGTTGGCCGGGCTCGGCGCCTACCTGTGGTGGCTGCTTCCCCTGGTGCACCTGCCCGGACCACTGCCGGTGCTGCTCAGCGTGCTGATCTACCTGCCGGTCTCCGGGCTGGTCGGTACCGAACTGACCGCGCTGTACCTGTTCGTCGCCGGAAAGTTCGGGGTCAACGTCAACGAGCTGTTCGCCGGGCAGGGCATCAAGGAGAGCAAGTCGTTCCTGCGGTTGCGGATCGACTCCGAGGGTGTGCTGACCATCTACCCGATCGGCCTGGACCGGGCCGGACGCCGCTGGGTGGCCGACCCGGACGGCAGTCCGGAAAGCTCCTGGATCGCGCCGGCCAGGCCACTGCGGCCACGGCTGATCGACGAGCCGCAGCGGCACTGATGCACCGATCCCGCAGTCCGGCCGGGTTCAGCTCGCCGGGCTGCGGCTCAGCTCGCGTGGTGGGTGCCGATCGCTCAGCCGTCGTAGCGGGTCTCGTACGCCTGCCGGGAACCGCACACGCTCGCCCGGCTGCACGAACAGCGTGAGCCGTCGGCATCCATCCGTACCACCACCGAGTCGCGCGGCACGCTGTGCGCCACCACCCGACCGGTGCCCTGATCGGTGTCCACCCGCTCACCGACGGCCGGTGCGGTCTGCTGGAACCGTTGGTACAGCGGGTGCTCGTACTTCAGGCAGCACATCAACCGGCCGCACGCACCGGAGATCCGCAACGGGTTGAGCGGCAGGTCCTGATCCTTGGCCATCCGGATGCTGACCGGTTCGAAGTCGCGCAGGAACGTGGCGCAGCACAGGTCACGGCCGCAGGAGCCGATACCGCCCTGCACCCGGGCGGAGTCCCGGGCGGAGAGCTGCCGCAGTTCCACCCGGCAGCGCAGGGTCGCGCCAAGATCCCGGACCAGGGAACGGAAGTCGACCCGGTGCGGGGCGGTGAAGTACACGGTGGTGTAGGCGCCGGATCCGATACGGTCGCCGTCCCCCCGGTCGGCCGGGCCGGGCAGGTGGTCCACCGCGACGACCTTCATCGGCAGGTCGTGCTCCCGGATCAGCCGCTTGGCGGCCACCTTCGCCTCGGCCTTGCGCTGCCGAATGAGGGCATCGCGGTCCAGGTCCTCGTCGGAGGCCAGCCCGGCCAGCCGGGGGAAACCGTCGGTGTCCTCGCTGACCCACTGGGCCGCCCACACGCACTCCGCGACCTCGGTACCGTCCTCGGTCGGCACCAGCACCCGGTCACCGACCTGCGGTGACGCGTCACCGGGGTCGAGGTAGTAGAGCCGGCCGTACCGGTTGAAGCTGACCGCACAGAGCATGCCCACGCCGCAGACCCTACGTGCCGGTCTGGCACCACGGCTACGGGCGCAGTGCGGGCGAAAAGCGGCGCCGAGGCGGTGACCGTACAGTCCGGCGACAAGATCACCCGAACGGGTGAAAGGGACACCGGGCGCGTCACCGACACCGGAGGGCAAACGTTGTGTCAGTAGTCGGGCGCGGTGCGTACATGCTGTACCGGGGGGATGGCACCGCCCCGACATGTGGGGCCCTCGGGGGTGTGGGCACCATCCGTAGCCGGCCCGGCGATGCCTGACGTCGCCGGGCCGGCGCGGTTCAGCCCGGTGCGCCCGCCAGCGGGTCGGCGCAGCTCAGCCCGGCGGGTACGGCGCGGCGACCAGCATCCGCTCGGACAGCTTCTCCCGCGCCCAGTCGGCCGCTTCCCCGGCCCGCTGACAGGCAGCCAGCACCGTGCCGGACAGCTCGCGACCACTGCCGCCACGCAGTGCCGCGTCGGCGATCCGTACGTCGCGGAACGCACCGTCCGCGCTCACCACGATCTCGACCAGGCCGTCCCCGGACCGTACGGTCACCTCGGTGACGGCAGCCTGCTCCGCCAGCTCGGCCCGCATCCGGTCCAGCCGGTGGTAGTGGTCGACCGCCTGCTCGATCCACGCCTCGTCGATCTCGCGCGGCATCTCACTCCCCCCGCGGCCAGGTCCACTGGCCGGTCACGTGTCCCCGGTGCTTGTCACGGTTGTCGTCGCTGGTTCTGATCGCTGGCGCTCCTGACCGGTGCTCGTCGCCGGTCAGTCCCGGCGGACCTGGAACCGACCGGAACCGCTGCCGGCCGGCGGTTCGGGAGCTGCGATCGGCAGCGCATCGAGCAATGGCACGCCGCGCAGCGTGGACGCACCGGGCGAGCGCGCATCGGGCCACGGCGCACCGGGCGGCCGGGCGACGGGCGTACGGGTGTCGCCGGCCCACCGGGACAGTTCCTCGCCGTCGGCCAGTACCGGTCGCAGCACCGCATAACAGCCGGCGGCGAGATCGGCGGCGGCCAGCGCCACCCCGGCGGACCGCGGCAGGTCGGCAGGATCACCGACGTCGAACGCCGCGGCGCGTACCGTCGCGGCCTCCGCCGTCGTGGCGTGTCGTACGAAGAATTCCACCAGGGCGGTCCGTAGCGCGCTCCACCAGCACGCCATCCGCGCCCCGTGCAGCGCGGTGACCAGTACGGTGTCCATCATGGACAGACCCGGTCCGGCCAGTTGTCCGACCACCGGGGCGAGCTGGCGGCGGAACCCGTCCGCGCCGGAACCGGTCCAGGCCACCTGGTCCGCGGCCCGCCGCAGCGTGGCACCGTGCTCCGCGATACCGATCCGTAGGCCGGCCAACCGTTGCGCCCGCTGCCACAGCGGCGCCGGGTCCAGCGCCACGATCGGGTCGGCCAGCGTGCCGGGCAGGGCCCGGAACCGGCGCAGCCCGTCGAGCACCGGATGACCGGGCGGCACCCCGTAGCACTCCAGTGCCCGGTCCACCCGGGACAACAGATCGGTCACCTCGGCGGCAACCAGTACGAGTTGGTCGGCGGGCAGCGTGGCGGGCGGGTCACCGGAAACCGACCTCACCGCGGCGACCCGTCCGTACCGGCACCCTCGACGCCGCGCAGCCGATCGACCGGACCGGGGCCGCTGGCGTGACGCAACCGGTCGGCGGCGTCCTCGTCGGCCCACCGGTACGTCTCCGCCGAACGCCGCAGCCCGCCGGCGAGCTCACCGAGCCGGTGGGCGACGGCGCCCGCCTCGGCCTGCCGGGCGGCCAGGGCCTGCTGCCACTGCCGGTACAGCCGGGCGGACAGATCTCCGAGCGCACCGGGCGGGCAGGGGAGCGGGCCGGAGTCCGGGCAGGCCCCGGCCAGTTCGGCGGCGAGCGCGGCGATGTCGTCGGCGACGCCCAGCAGCCGCTCGGCGGTGACGAGCAGCGGGGCCGTGCCGGTCGGGTCTGCGGCGCCCACGCGAACTCCTTGCCGTCACTCACCGACCGCGCGATGGCCGGAACGCTATGCCACATCCAGACTTCCTGGACGATCGCTGAGCGTACGGAGCGTGTCCCGCCGGTCGCCACCCCGTACCGCTCCGTCAATGAATTTCCGACAGACAGCTTGACACCGGACAGCAGGGCTGCTTTCCGGCACGATGTCCTACGGGTCTGCGGCGCCGGATGCGGGTGTCCACGGGTCGCCCCGTCGTGAAAGACTCCGCACCGTGATGCGCTATGACTGTCGCACCCTGGACGAACGGGACCAGGGCGTCGCGGCTGCGGCCGAGGCGGTCAGGTCCGGACAGCTCGTCGTACTGCCGACCGGCACCATGTACGGGTTGTGCGCCAACGCCTTCGACGCCGATGCGGTCGGTGAACTGCGCCGACTCAAGGGCCACGGCAGGGACGTCGCGTCTCCGGTGATGGTGGGCTCCCAGCAGACCCTGGACGGTCTCGTACTCTCCCTCCCACAGGCGGCCCGCGACCTGGTGGAGGCGTTCTGGCCGGGCGAGCTGAGCGTGATCGTGGAACACGCGCCCAGTCTCGCCTGGGACATCGGTGAGACCGACGGCACATTTCTGGTACGGATGCCGCTGCACCCGGTCGCGCTGGAGTTGCTGCGCGACACCGGACCGTTGGTCGTGGTGGGTGCCGGATTGTCCGGAAAACCCGCGCCGACGACCGCCGAGCAGGCACAGGAGCAGCTCGGCGCATCGGTCAGTGTCTACCTGGAGGCCGGCCCATGTGGCGCGGCCACCCCATCGACCATTGTGGACTGTGCGGAGGATCCGCCCCTGCTGGTGCGTACCGGCGCGTTACCGTTCGCGACCCTGCGTGAGGTAGTGCCGGACCTCACCGAACCGTCCTGAAAATTCGTGCCCCGCGGTTGCGCCGGTCGGACACGATGAGCCCAGACATTTCACCCGGACTGCACCCCTGCGGAGATCAGACGTGACCTATCCTCCCGGCCAATACGGCGGACAACCCGGCGGCGACCCGTACGGTCAGCAGCCGGGCTACGGACAACAGCCCGGCGGGCAGCAACCCGGTTACGGGCAGCAGCCACCCGCCGGCGGCCAGTACGGGCAACCCCCGGTCAGCGGACCCGGCGGCTCGTACGGGCAGCCCCCGGTCAGTGGGCCGGGCGGCCAGTACGGTCAGCCCCCGATGTCCGGCCAGCCCGCCTACGGCGCGCCGGTCTCCGGACCCGGTGACCCGTACGGTCAGCAGCCGAACTACGGCGCGCCCCAACCGCAGTACGGCGCACCGGGCGGCGTCGGTAACCCCGGATTCCCGCCCATGGGGCCACCGAAGAAGAAGTCCAAGCTGCCGTTGATCCTCGGCCTCGGCGGCGGTGGCCTGGTCATCCTGATCGTGGCGATCGTGCTGATCGCCAGCTTCGCCTTCGGTGGCGGGGCGAGCAGCCCGACCGCCGCCGTCGACAAGTACCTGACCGCGGTGTTCAAGGACAAGGACGCCAGCGCGGCCCGCGACTACGTCTGCGCGGCCCAGCAGAACTCCGCGAACACCGACCCGGAGAAGATCCAGGGCGAGTTCAAGTCCGGCGGATCCAGCATCTCGGTCACCTGGTCGACGCCGACCGAGGTCAGCAAGAGCGGGGACAAGGCCAAGGTCAGTACCGACATGACCATGACCCTCAACGGCCACTCCCAGCCGCTCAAGTCCACCTGGGACGTCGTCGACGAGTCCGGCTGGAAGATCTGCGACGTGAACTTCGACGACTGAGCCGACCGACGACCGAGCTGGCAGCTGAGCCGAGCGCCGACCCGGCCGACACCGGCCAGCGTCACCGACCGGCCGTACCCGTCACCGGGTGCGGCCGGTCGTCGCATGCAGCACGTTCACACTTCGCCGAGCGAACTCTCCGCCGGCTCCGGGCCGGTGGCCAACTGCCGGGCGGTACGCACCTCGGCGGAGACCGCCGCGAGCAGATCGTCCTCCGGCAACGGCAACTCGTCCGGTGAACGACGGTCCCGCAGCGCCGTGGCCAGGTCCCGCAGGTCGGCGACCAGCAGATGCACCGACTCCAGGGCCGGTGGCCGGTCTGCGTCGCGGACCTTGATGGCGACCGCGGTGATGGCGTCCACGGTCCGTTCCAGCTGCACGATCATCGGCCACCAGGCCGACGCGCTGGTACTGACCGGTGGCGGCTCGGCCAGCTTCTGCTGGAACGACGTCCGGACATCCGACAGGGTCCGGTACGCCCGGCGGCGCCGCGCCCGCGCGACACCCGCCGGACCGAATGCGGCGCGCAGGTAGTCCCCGATCGCATCGACCGCGTCGGCGACCCGCCTCCCCAGATGTACCGACCAGGTCTCCGGCCACAACAGGTACCCGAAGACCAGCGCCAGGCCGCACCCGGTCAGGGTGTCCAGCAGCCGGGTCAGGACGATCTGCGGCCCCTGGTGCGCGCCGAAGTCGATCAGCAGGGTGGCCAGCGGTGTCAGGAAGATCGCGAACATGCCGTAGTTGCGTTCCCGGGCCAGCGGCAGCAACCCGGCCGCGACCGCCATGAACGGCAGCAGCCACACCCCACCCGGCAACAGGACCAGCAGCGCTGCCCCGATCAGCACCCCGACCAGGGTGCCCAGGCCGCGCTGCACACCACGCGCGAACACCGAACCGAAGTCCGGCTTCAGTACGATCGCCACGGTCAGCGGCACCCAGTACGAGCGGTCCAGCGGCACCACCCCGCGCAGTATCTCGGCCAGCGACATGCACAGCACCAGGCGCGCCGCGTACCACCAGGTGTCCGGGCCGGTCAGGACCCGGTCGAACAGGCCGCTGATCCGTTCGGCGGGCCGCGGCGGCAGCAACGGCGGGGTACCGACCTCCGGGTCCGGGCCGAGCTGTGCGCGTACGTCGTTCACCCCGGTACGCAGCGCCCGCAGCCGGTACGACTCGGGTGTACGCAGCACCTCCGGCAGCGGCGGCGCCGGCTTGTCGTGGCGTACCGCGTCGGCCAGGTCGCGGATCGCCGCCGACACCTCGCCGGGCGGCCGGTGACCGCTGTGCGCGATGGCGATGCTCGCCTCCACCACCGGGGTCGCCGCGTTCAGCAGCGCGGCGAGCTGGCGGAACTCCGGGTTGCGGCCGGAGGAACGGGACCGTACCGCGAGCAGCGAGTCGTACCCGGTGTTCATCGCGTCGGTGAGGGCCTGCCGGGAATCGGCCATCCGCGGCGTACCGGCCGCGACGAGCAGGTCGGCCACCGCCGCGTACACGTCGGCGACCGCGGCTCGCTCCAGGTCCCGACCGCGGACGAGCAGTACCTGCAGCAGCGTCAGCCCCATCGCCCACAGGGCGCCGGCCAGGTACAGCGCGAGCAGCAGGTACCGGGGTACCGGAACCGACAGCCCGGAGCCGATCGACAGGTACACCAGCAGTTGCATCCCGGCCATCGAGGACGCCGCGTCGACCACGCTCATCAGCGCGGACACCAGCGCCACCACGGCGAACAGCAGCACCGACGGCCATCCGGTACCGGCGGCCAGATGTCCCAGATACAGCCCGCACGCACCGGCCAGTGCGGTACCGAGCTGCCGGAGACTTCGGGCCCGCAGCGGGCCGCCCCGGTCGGCGATCGAGGCGGCCAGCGCGCCCATCGCGGCGAACAGGCCGAGCGCCGGGAAGCCGAACAGGATGCCGACCGCCAGCGGGCCCGGCACCCCCACCGCGGTACGGACGATGTCCGGCCACGGAGTACGCACCGGTTTGAGCCGCACCAGCTGGACGATCCAGTCCGGTGCGGCGAGTTCCAACCGTCGCCCGACCTCGCGACCCCGCCCGACCACCCACCCATGGTCACAGAACAGCGGCGATGACGCCGCAGGTCACCTGCCCGGTCGGGCTCAGAGCGAGTCGTCCGCTCTCGGGTCGCGCCACCGGACATGCGGGCCGGCCCGGCCGACCGCGTGCAGCCGGAGCTCCACCTCGGGACGGATCCGGTGCGTCGTCATGATCAGCAGTTCGTCGCCGGAACGGATCGGGGTCCGTTCGTCCGGTACGAACGCCGCACCCGCCCGCACCACCATCGTCACCACCGCCGGGGCCGGCAGCCGCAGCTCCCAGATCTCCACGTTGCGCAGTTTCGACCGGGGCGACACGACCACATGGATCAGGTCGGCGTCCAGTACGTCCAGCGGTGCGGACTCCAGTTGCAGGTCACGGGTCGGGTCACCGGTGCTCAGGCCCAGCCGCCGGGCGAACCACGGCAGGGTCGGCGCCTGTACCAGAGTGAACGCCACCACCAGGACGAACACGAGGTTGAACAGCCGACCACTGCCCGGCACATTCGCCACCACCGGGAAGGTGGCCAGCACGATCGGTACCGCACCGCGTAGTCCCGCCCAGGACAGCAGCGCCTGCTGCCGCGGCGGAACCCGGAACGGTGACAGCGACACCAGTACCGACAGAGGCCGGGCCACCAGCAGCAACACCGCCCCGATGATCAACGCCGGTACCACCACCCCCGGCAGTTCGCTCGGCGTCACCAGCAGACCGAGCATGACGAACAGGCCGATCTGGGCGATCCAGCCGAGGCCCTCGGCGAACGACCGTACCGCCCGCCGGTGCGGCAGGCCGGCGTTGCCGAGGATGATCGCGGTCAGGTACGCGGCGAGGAACCCGCTGGCGTGCGCGGCACCCGCCGCGGCGAAGGACACCAGCCCCACGGTGAACGTGGCGAGCGGGTACAGACCGGACGCGGGCAGCGACAGCTTGCGCAGCCCGAGCGCACCCAGCGCCCCGGCGACCACACCGATCGCGGCGCCCACCGCCAGCTCGTACGCCAGCAGACCCAGTACGTGCAGCGGCGTACCGGCCCCGATCGGCGTGGCGAACGCGAGGACCAGGATGACCGACGGGGCGTCGTTGAAACCCGACTCCGCCTCCAGCAGGCCGGCCAACCGGCGCGGCAACGGCAGGGCACGCAGTACGGAGAACACCGCGGCGGCATCGGTGGACGCCACGACCGCGCCGATCAGCAGCGCGAACTGTACGGAAACGCCCAGCAGCAGCCGGGCGCCGGCCGCGGTGACCAGCACGCTGACCGCCACACCGAGGGTGGCCAGGGTCGCGGCCCGTCCCATCACCGGGCGGATCAGCCGCCACTCGGTGGACAGTCCACCGTCGATCAGGATGACCGCCAGCGCCGCGATGCCCAACCCCTGGGCGATCCGGGTGTCGGAGAACTGCAGGCCGGCCACGTCCTCGCCCATCACCAGCCCGACGCCCAGGTAGGCCAGCAGTACGGGCAGCCCCACCCGACTGACCAGGCGGGCGGCCGCGATGCTGGCGACCACCACCAGCCCGGCACCGAGCAGCACGAAGTACAGCTCGTGCAGGGTCACTGCAGCGGCCTCCTGTCGGCCCGGACGCTGGGGTGGTGTCCACACCGTACTGGCCGTGACCGTCGCGACCGGGCGGAACCGGGCGTTGGGGCGGCCACAGTTGATCCGAACAGCCGGTGTCGTGTCCGGATCACGGACCGTATGTTTCGTGGCAGAAGCAGATCCGTAACACGCCGTCAACGGCATGCGGCAAGACTGTCGGTGTCCACCCTCGACACCCACCCGGGTGGGCACAGCCAATCCAGCAGTACGAGGAGGACCGGAATGCTGACCAGACTTCGGCTCCGGTTGCCCGACCGGCCCGGCACACTGGGGCGGGCCGCCGCCGCCCTCGGGCAGGCAGGCATCGACATCCACCAGATCAAGGCACTCGAACGCAACTCCGGTCGGGCCATCATCGACCTCGTCGTGGCGCTACCGACCGCCATGCTGCCCGGCGCGGTCGCCCGTTTCCTCACCGAGATTCCGGGCGTACGGGTCGAAGGCTGCTGGCAGACCGGCGAAACGCTGGACCTGGACACCGATCTGGAGGTCATCGCGGAACTGGTCGCCTGCCCGCAACGCGCGCTGGTGACGATGGTCGACGCACTCCCCCGGCTGCTGCACGCCCAGTGGGCGGCGGCATTCGTCGCGGCCACCGGAACGCTTGCGCATGCGAGCTGGCGTACCCCGAAGATCACCCCGCCCGACCTGCGCGCACTGCGGCCCCGGGCGCTGACCGCCGCGGACGGCAGCCGGGTGGCACTCTCCCCGCTCGGCGGCGACCACGCCGTCGTGGTCGGCCGGCGCAACGCGCCCCCGTTCCACCCGACGGAGCTGACCCGGCTGGCCACGCTGGCCGGAACCACCGCGCACATCATGACCGGCGAACCGGACGCCCGGAGCCGCCGGCACGGCCTCGCTCTGGTCAGCGAGAAGCCGAACCGTTAGCGCGGCCGGTGCCGGTCACCGTGGCGACCGGCACCGCCCACGCCCAGAAACCTGCCCCGGTAGCCCTGCCGGCGGTATCGGGCGACCGGCACCGGCGGCGGGATCACCCGTTCAGGATCCCTTCAGCAGTGCGGCCAGCGCCGTACCGTCCGGTACGCCCAGCCCGGTGCAGGCGTCCCAGCCCGGCCCGGCCCGGTACGCGCCGTTGTCGCCGGTCACGATGTCCCGGAATCCCGGCGCCACGGTGCCTGCCGCCGCGCCGGCGTACAGGGCCGGCTGGAGCAGCCCGAACCGCCGGCCGGTCTGCTGGGCGAGCCGGGCCACCAGCGCGGCCCACAGCGGCGCGACAGCACTGGTGCCGCCGATGACCAACTGCTTGCCGTCCACCAGTACCTGGTAGCCGGTGGCCGGGTCGGCGTTGCCCGCCACATCCGGTACGCCGCGCCCCACGCCACCGCCGCTGCGGTTCGGTACGCCGGCCTGCTGCTGCCAGGCCGGTACGTCGAATGCCACGCTGACCCCGCCGCCGGTCGAACCGGCACCCGCGCCGTCGTTCCATACCGTCTCGGCCTGCACCGCACCCGAGGAGTCCAGTTGCAGCCTGGTGCCGCCGCAGGCCAGTACGTGTGGGCTGGAGGCCGGGAAGTCGGTGTGTGCGGCACCGTCGTCGGCGCCGTCCGCGCTGCCGTTGTCGCCGGCCGCCGCGGTGACCGTGACGCCCAGTGCCGCCGCGTCGGCGAACGCCGCGTCGAAGCTGGTACGGGCCTGCGCGCTCCAGGCGTCCTCGGAGGCACCCCAGCTGATGCTGACCGCCGCCGGGGTGGGCTGGGCGTGGATGGCGGTACTGATCGCGGCCAGGAACCCCTGGTCGGTGTTGGGCGCGAAGTAGACGACCTGGCCGGCGCCGGGCGCGAGGGCACCGACCACCTCGATGTCGAGCAGTACCTCGCCGTCGGCCCCGTTCGGGTCACTGCCGGGCTGGTTCTGCCCGCCGCCCACCCCGACCGCGGTGACGGTCGGCGGGGTGACGTGCAGTCCGGTGAAGTAGGTGGTCAGGTCGTCCTGGCCGAACCCACCGCCCAGTTCGATGATCGCCACCGTCTGGCCGCTGCCGTCGGTGCCGGCCGGGAACCGGTACGCCTCGCCGAGCTTCGGTGGCGGGTAGGAGACCGAGGCGTCGGTGGCGGCGGCGAGCCGGAACTGGGCCCGGGCCTGCGGTCGGTCGTCGAGTCCGAGTACGGCGGTGACCACGTCCGCCAGTTCCACCGGCATCCGCAGGTCGCCCTCCCGGTGCCGGTAGGAGACGACCGCCCCGGACACCGGGTGGGTCGAGGTGACCTGCCGCAGTTGGGCACCGAACACCTCGCTCAGGGTGTCGACCGGTCCGGCGACGATGACCCGGCGGCTGGCCCGGTCGGTGGACACGATCCGCAGGCCGTGCCCGCCGAGTATCCGTTGGACCAGACGCAGGTCCTCGGGGTCTGCGCCGTAGCTGTCGGCCAGTTCGGTGCTGCTGACCGTCTCCGGCCCCTCGACCAGGGGGCGGGGCAGTTCGGCCCGGCGGCGCAGCACCAGGGTGATCTCGATCTGGGCGGAGCCGTCGACCGCACCGGCCGGGGTGACACCCGGAACGGCCTGTCGCGTACTTCCCGGAACCTGTACGAACCTCGCGTCAGCCATGAACGCATCATCCGCCGGCAGACGCGTCGGCACCAGAGCACAACGGTCGACTATCGCGATCCCGACACCGGGTCCGGGACGGTACGCCGAACGGTCGACGGCCATGCTGCGCCGGGAGGTGCGCGGCTCCGGCCACGGGTACGCTCCCCCTCTGAGGACCCTGGTTTACTTGCCGGCCGGCTAGTAAACTCGGTACGGTATTCGTCACCCCCGGTCAGCGCCGGGTCGTCCTACTGTGGAGCGGAGCGCGTCGCCAGCCATGAGCACAGCACAGGTCGTCGAACCGGCCGGCCGATGAGCACCCGGGAACGGCAGACCGGAACCCGGGAACGCATCCAGCAGGTCGCCCTGGAGATGTTCACCGAACGCGGGTACGAGAAGACCGCGCTGCGCGAGATCGCCGAACGCCTCGGTGTCACCAAAGCCGCGCTCTACTACCACTTCAAGACCAAGGAAGACATCGTCGCCAGCATCTTCGCCGACGGCGCGGCCCGCATCGACGACCTGATCGAATGGGCGCGGGAACAGCCACGTAACGCGGAGACCAGGCGGGAGATCCTGCGCCGCTACGCCGCCCTGGTGGGCGGCTCGCGCAAACTGACCCGGTTCTTCCAGGAGAACCAGCCGACCCTGCGGGACCTGGCCATCGGTGAGACCATGCGGGCCCGGATGGCCGCACTGTTCGACCTGCTCACCGATCCGGATGCACCGCTGGCCGACCGGATGCGCTCCCGTCTGGCGCTGATCTCGATCCACATGGCCATCTTCGCGATGAGCGACCTGGACGTCCCCGACGCCGAACTGAACGCGGCCAGTCTGGAGGTCGCCCTCGACCTGATCGACCACTAGGTCGGGCCTTCCACACCGGTGCCACACGCGCCACTATGGTGGGCCGATGGCACAGGTCAGGCAGGTCCAGGTCACCTTCGACTGCGCAGACCCCGAGCGCGTCGCCCGCTTCTGGTGCGCGGTACTGGGTTACGTCGTACCGCCACCCCCGGAAGGGTTCGCCAGCTGGGACGAGTTCGACCGCTCGCTGCCGCCCGAGCGTCAGGGTGCGGCGTTCGCCTGCATGGATCCCACCGGCGTGGGACCGCGACTGTTCTTCCAGCGCGTTCCCGAAGGCAAGGTCGTCAAGAACCGGGTGCACCTCGACGTACGGGTCGGCACCGGGCTCGTGGGTGCGGAACGCCTCGCCGCGCTGGAGGCCGAGTGTGCACGACTGATCCCGCTCGGCGCGGTACGCGGGCGGCTGCTGGTCGCCGACGAGGAGAACGAGTCGTGCCAGCTGATGCAGGACATCGAGGGTAACGAGTTCTGCCTCGACTGAGCGGCCCGAACACAGCGGCCGTCAGGCGCGGCTGCGGGCCAGTTCCCGGTCCGGCTGCCCGGTACGGTCACCCCGGGGCAACAGCAGCGGCGTCGCCAGGATGACCAGACCGGCGGCCCCGATCGCGGTGCGGAGACCGGTGACGCCGGCCAGCAGACCCCACAGGGCGGTCAACGCGGCGATGGATGCCTTGCTGGTGACCGACCAGGCGGAGAGCGTACGGGTGACCCGGTCGTTCGCGGTCTGCTCGAGCCGGTAGGTGACGAACACCGGATTGAACACGCCGATACAGGTGATCAGTCCGAGTTCGACGACGATGACGACCAGCAGACCGGCGACGCCGGGACGGATGAGGACCAGACCGAGCGGCCAGCACGCGCGCAACGCCCCGGCGGTACGCATCACCCGGTGCGAACCGAACCTGGCGACCAGCGGACCGGCGAGCCGTGACCCGACCAGCCCGCCCAGACAGGGTATGGCGAACGCGAGACCGTACTGCCAGGGCGCGAATCCCAGGCGGCCCAGCATGAGCACCGCGACCAGCGGTGCCACCGCCATGATCAGCCCGTTGACCAGGAGCACGTTGACGAACAGCAGGCGCAGCGTCGGGTGGGTCAGAATGTGGCGCCACCCGTCGAACACGTCGCGGGCCCGCAGCCGGGACGCACCGGCCCGTACCGGAACCGGTTCACGGCCACCCGTCGCGCGCACCCCGATCGCGGACAGCAGGTAGCTGACGGCATCGACCGCCACGGTCGTCACCGGGCCGAACAGTCCGATCGCGGCGCCACCCAGCGGCGGCCCGAGCACGGTGGCGGTCCAGGTCGTGAACTCGAACCGACGGTTCGCGGCGAGCAGGTCCGCCGGGCGTACCAGCGCCTTCAGGAACGCGCCGCTGGCCGCCGTGAAGGTGATGTCCGCGGCGGCGGCGATCACCGACACGATCAGCAGCTGCGCGAAACTGAGCCGGCCCAGGGCGTACGCGACGGGAACGGTCAGTACGGCGGCGAACCGGGTCAGGTCCATCGCGACCATCACCGGCCGCTTACGGCGGAACTCCACCCACGGCCCGAGCGGTACGGCCACCACCGCGCCCACCGCCAGCCCGGCAGCGGCCAGTACGGACACCTCGGTCGGGCCGGCGTGCAGGACGAGGATCGCGATCAGCGCGAACGCGTCGAACGCGAGCCGGGTGCCCAGCGTGCTGACCGCGTACGCCGCCCAGAGCCAGCCGAACTGCCGTCCCAGCGACCACCTGCCCACCACGCGCGCCCCTCGCCGTCGCACCGGACGAGCCGGCGCTGCTCCACCCGCACGTGCCACCATGACGACAGCGGCGGCGGCCCGGTGACCGGGCCGCCGCGGCTGTCCACGGTGCGGTCGGTCGGTTCAGTCCTGCGGGTGGGACAGCGCCACGTCGTGCTCGGAACGCTCCCCCACGGACAGCTTCAACTGACTCTCCACGGCCGGATATCCGGTCGCCACCACCGTGTAGTCGCCCTCCGGTACCTCGGTGAACGCGTAACGCCCGCCATCGTCGGTGATCGTCACCGCGATCACCGACCCGGTCTCGTCGAGCAGGCTGACCCGCGCGTCGGGCACCGCACGCTGGCTGTCGGAACGTACCGTGCCGCGCAGTTGGGCGCCGCCGGACAGTTCGATGTCCTGCTTCACCCGCCCGGTCTCCGGCACACCCACCAGCAGCGCCAGCGGCTGGTAGCTGGGTGCGCTGACCGCCAGCGTGTACGTACCGGCCACCAGCTCACCGAACTCGTAGCCGCCGTCCGGGTCGGTGCTCTGAGAGCCGATCACCTGGCCGTCGGCGTCGGCGAGGATCACCGTCGCGCCGTCGATCGGCGCACCGCCGGTCCGGCGCACCGAACCGACCAGGATTCCCGATCCGGCCAGCAGCAGGTCCAGTTCGACAGGCTTGCCGTTCACCGACACCATCGTGGCCTGCGGCTGGTGTGCCCGGGCCCGGGCGATCAGTACGTAGTTGCCGGGCCGGGACACGGTGATCCGGTAGGAACCGTCCGGGCTGGTGACGCCCCGACCGATCTGCTGACCGGCCGGATCGATCAGGGTGACCGCGGCATCGATCACCGGTGTGCCGCCGTGCTGGCGCACCGTGCCCTGGATCGGGGTACCACCGTGTGCCGCGACGGCACCGGCCATCGGTGGCTCGGCGGCCAGGGTCGCCATGACCAGCCGCTCACCGCTGCGTTCCGGGCTGCCCGGGCTGGGCATCGTGTCGTCCGGTTCCGGTGCGTGGTGCCGACCGCCGGCGTTCGCCGACACCGGCTGCTCCGACCCCAGCGGTTGTACGGCCGGCGCGGCGGGTGCGGCGCTCTCCTCGGCCTCGCGGGCCGCGATGCCGGACTGCATCCGCAGCGGCACCTCCTTGGTGAACAGGAAGAGGACGAACGCGATCACGGTGATGCCGGCGGCCAGGATGAACACCAGGTCCATCGAGTTGGAGAAGCCGACCAGGAACGGTCGGGCCAGTCGCGAATCGATGTCCTGCAGGAACGACGAATTGCTCATCACCCGGGCGGCGGCGGACCCGGGATGCGTCAGTACCGACACGTTGTCCGGGTTGTGCAGCACCTTCGGATCGTGCGCGGCCTGGCCGATCCCGGCCCGGATGGACGAGTCGGCGAACGCGTCCTTGATCTTGTCGCCCAGGGTGCTGAACAACAGCGACAGGAAGATGGCGGTACCGAGCGTGCCGCCCATCTGGCGGAAGAACGTACTGGATGCTGACGCGACACCCATGTCCCGCGGCGGTACGGCGTTCTGTACCGCCAGGGTCAGTGTCTGCATGCAGTTACCGAGCCCGAGGCCCAGCATCGCCATGTAGATGTCGAACTGCCACAACGGCGTGGTGGCACCGATCCCGTGCATGAGCACCAGCGAGCCGATCATCAGCGCGGTGCCGATGATCGGGAAGATCTTGTACCGGCCGGTGCGCGAGGTGATCTGGCCGGAGACGATCGAGCCGACCATCATGCCCACGACCATCGGCAGCATCAGGAAACCCGACTTGGTGGGCGATGCACCGTGCACGATCTGTACGTACAGCGGAAGCACCATCATCGCGCCGAACATGGCGATACCGATCACCAGACCGGCCAACGACATCAGCGCGATCAACGGGATCCGGAACAGCCGCAACGGGATCAGCGCGTCGTCCCCGGCCCAACGCTCGGCCAGGATGAACAGCAGGATGCCGACCCCACCGATCGCGTAGCAGAGGATCGAGCGGTTGGAGCCCCAGCCCCACTCCCGGCCCTGCTGCGCCACGACCAGCAGCGGTACCAGGCCGACGACCAGCGCCAGCGCGCCGGGGAAGTCGATCCGGTGCCGGCGGGCCGAATGCGGCACGTTCAGCACCTTGGTCACCACGACCATCGCGACGACCGCGATCGGCACGTTGACCAGGAACACCCAGCGCCAGCCGGCGATGCCCAGGATCTGATCCTGGCCGGCGAAGAAACCGCCCAGCACCGGACCGAGCACGCTGCTGGTACCGAAGACGGCCAGGAAGTAGCCCTGGTACTTGGCCCGTTCCCGGGGCGGCACGATGTCACCGATGATGGCCAGCGCCAGGGACATCAGGCCGCCGGCACCGAGCCCCTGCACCGCCCGGAAACCGGCGAGCTGGTACATGGTCCCGGCGAAGGTGCACGCGATGGAACCGACGGTGAAGATGATGATCGCGGCGAGGAAGAACGGCTTCCGGCCGTACATGTCGGACAGCTTGCCGTACAGCGGTGTCGCGATCGTCGAGGTGATCAGGTATGCGGTCGTGGCCCATGCCTGCTGGTCGAGCCCGTGCAGGTCGTCGGCGATGGTGCGGATTGCGGTACCCACGATGGTCTGGTCCAGCGCGGCCAGGAACATGCCCAGCATCAGGCCCATCAGGATGACCATGATCTGCCGGTGGGTCAGTACGCCGAAGGCGGGTGACGCCCCCGGGCCGGTACTGCTCGTGGCCCGTTCGCCGGCCGGTTCGGCGGGGAGTGTGCCCGGTGAGCCGGCCCGCGGGCTCGCGTCTGCGCTCATGCGCCCTTCTCTTCCCGTTGCGATGTGGTGCCCCGTTGCCCCTGGGCGCGTGGCAGGTAGTGCTCGAAGTCGTTGTTGAATTTCTCCAGCATCCGGACCAGTTCGTCCCGTTCGGTGGCTGGCCAACCGGCCAGGACCCGGGCCATGTGCGCGTTGCGCTGGTCGCGGATGCGTTGGAAGATCCGGCGGCCGGCGTCGCTGGCGGCCAGCAGGAAGGCCCGACCATCGTCCGGGTCGGGGGTCCGCTCCACCCAGCCCTGCTTGACCAGGGCGGTCACCTGACGGCTGACCGTGGAGATATCGGAGTGCACCGCCTCGGCGAGCGCGGTGGTGCGTTGCGGGCCGTCTGAGACCAGGTGCCAGAGCAGCACGTAGCCCACCTTCTCGATACCGGCCTGGTAGACCTCGGGAAGCTGGTTGCGGCCATGGGCCATCAGACGGAGAAAACGGACCAGTTGGTCACCGAGGCGGTCGGCCAGCTGAAGTTCTTCGTCCGTGGTCGACGGAGCGTAAGAACCGGACACGGAGCTCCCAACATTTTCGTACCGTGCTGATCATCCGAGGATGAATAGTTGGTCCCTACAAGCATGTGTTTCCCAGTGAGCCTGCGACAAGCCAATTTGCTGTGATGAAAGACCCAACTTGCCGGCCGGTCAGTAGTCAGCCGGCGTCGAACCACCCCAGGAACTCCCGCCGGTCGAGCATCCGGGCGGTTTCCCGCGCCGACGGCCTACCGGCACCCGGATCCGCACCACCGTCCAGCAGCGCACGTACCACCTCGGATTCCCCCGTGCAGACCGCGCCAGCCAACGATGTCCGCCCCCGGTCGTTGCACCGGTCCGGGTCGGCGCCGAGCGCCAGCAACGCACCGACCGTACCCGGATGACCATGGTAGGCGGCCAGCATCAACAGCGAGTCACCCTTGTCATCGCTCATGTCCACCGGGATCCCGGCCTCGACATAGGCGACCAGAGCCGCCGCGTCACCCGCCCGCGCCAACCCGAAGACCCTGGCTGCGAGCACCAGCAGCTCCTCGTCGCCCACCCGTACCAGTCTATGGCGTGGACCGACATGTAGACATATTCGGCAGAAGGGTAGGAACCTGGTGACAATGGATCGAAAGCCATCAGCAGCCCTCCGAAAGTGACAGCATGGAGCGGGACCGGGAGGAGCGGACGTGACCGAAACAACGCCCGACGACGACGCACCGGCCGGCGCACCACAGACCGGCTTCTTCGGCCACCCCCGGGGACTCGCCACCCTCTTCTTCACCGAGATGTGGGAACGCGTCTCGTACTACGGCATGCGGGCCATCCTGCTGTACTACATGTACAGCGCGGTGTCCCAGGGCGGCCTCGGCATCCCGCAGGGCACCGCCGCGGCGCTGATGTCCATCTACGGCGCCGCCGTGTTCATGGCCAGCGTGATCGGCGGCTGGCTCGCCGACCGGATCCTCGGCTCCCGCCACTCCATCCTCATCGGTGGCGTACTCATCATGTTCGGCCACATCAGCCTGGCCATCCCCACCGGCGGCCGGGGCGCCCTGTACGCCTCGATGGTGCTCATCGTGATCGGCACCGGGCTGCTCAAGCCCAACATCTCCAACGTCGTCGGCGACCTGTACAGCACCGCAGACACCCGCCGCGACGCCGGCTTCAGCATCTTCTACATGAGTACGAACCTCGGTGCCTTCATCGCCCCGCTGGTCGTCGGCACCCTGGCGAACAACTACAACTACCACTACGGATTCAGCTTCGCCGCCTTCGGGATGGCCCTCGCCCTGGTGTTCTACGTGGTCTTCGGCCGCTGGCTCGGCACCGCCGGACGTCGCGCGCCCAACCCCATCACCCGCCCCGAGCGCCGCGGCATCGGCGCCCGGTTCGGCATCGGCGCGATCGTCGTCGTCCTCATCCTCGGTGGGATGGCCGTCGCCGGCCTGTTCACCGTCACCTGGATCATCAACCTGATCAGCCTGCTGTCCATCGCGCTGCCCATCGCGTACTTCGTGGTGATGCTGCGCAGTCCGCGCAGCACCGAGACCGAACGGTCCCGGCTACGCGCGTACATCCCGCTGTTCATCGGCGCCGTCTTCTTCTGGATGATCGAGGAACAGGGCTCCGTCGTACTGGCCACCTTCGCCAAGGAACGCACCGACCTCACGCTCGGCGGCTTCCACATACCGCCCGCCTGGTTCCAGTCCGTCAACCCGGCCGCGATCGTGCTGCTCGCCCCGATCTTCGCCCTCGCCTGGACGAAACTCGGCAACCGGGCTCCCAGCACCCCGCGCAAGTTCTCCGCCGGCATGATCCTCGCCGGCCTGTCGTACATCCTGATGATCGGCCCCGGCCTCATCGACGGCACCGGCGTCAAGGCCAGTCCACTGTGGCTGGTCGGCAGCTTCGTCACCGTCATCCTCGGCGAACTGTTCCTGTCCCCCGTCGGCCTCTCCGCCACCACCAAACTCGCGCCCGCCGCCTTCGCCTCCCAGACCATGAGCCTGTGGTTCCTGGCCGACGCCGCCGCCCAGGGCATCAGCGCCCAGATCGTCCCCGTCTTCCGCCCCAGCACCGAGGTCGCCTACTTCGCCATCGTCGGCACCACCGTCATCCTGCTCGGCATCGTCATGTACCTGATCGCCCCCGCCATCAGCCGCCGCATGCAGGGAGTCCATTGAGCGGGGGCCTTGGGACCCGGACGAATAGCCCGCGAGCAACGCTCCTACCCCGCGAACGCCTGCCATTGGCGGGCGTAGTGGCCGTTGGCGGCGAGGAGTTCGGTGTGGGTGCCGGTCTCGACGACGCGGCCGTGATCCAGGACGACGATGCGGTCGGCGCGGGCCGCGGTGGTGAGACGGTGCGCGACGACGAGCGTCGTACGGCGCCCGACCAGGCGTTCGGTGGCCCGGGTGACGTCGGCTTCGGTGGCCAGGTCGAGCGCGGCGGTCGCCTCGTCCATCAGCAGGATGTCGGGAGCGACGAGTTGCGCGCGGGCCAGGGCGAGGAGTTGCCGTTGGCCGCTGGACAGGTTCCGGCCGCGTTCTGAGATCTGGTGGTAGTAGCCGCCGTCGAGGCGGGCGATCATGTCGTGCGCGCCGACGGCCCGGGCGGCGGCCTCGACCTCGGCGTTGCTGGCGTCGGGGCGGCCGTACGCGACGGTGTCCCGTACGGTGCCCGGGAACAGATACGCCTCCTGCGGCACCACGCCCATCCGGTGGCGGTAACCGCGCAGGTCGTAGTCGCGGACGTCGACGCCGTCGACCCGGACGGCCCCACCGGTCACGTCGTAGTACCGGGAGACGAGTTTGACCAGGGTTGACTTGCCGGCACCGGTCTCGCCGACGACGGCGACCGTCTCGCCGGGCCGTACGGTGAGGTGCACGCCGGTCAGTGCGGGTGCGGTGTCCGGGCTGTAGCTGAACCGGACGTCGTCGAAGACGACCTCGCCGGACAGCCGGTCCGGTACGTCGACGGGCTCGGTGGCCTGTGGCGTGCTGGTCGGGGTGCGCAGCAGGTCCCGGATGCGACGCAGGCCGACGGCGGCCTGCTGGTAGCCGTCGAACACCTGGGACAGCTGCTGTACGGGCGCGAAGAACATGTCGATGTAGAGCAGGTACGCGATGAGCGCACCGGCGGTCAGTGAGCCGGCCTGGACGAGGTGTCCACCGACCACGAGTGCCAGTGCGGCGGCGACGCTGGACAGGAACTGTACGAACGGGAAGTACGTGGCGATGTAGCGCTGCGCCCGGGTACGGATGACCCGGTAGTCGTCGCTGCGGGAGGAGAACCGTGCCCGGTTGTGGGTGACTCGCCGGTAGGCCTGGGTGACCCGCATCCCGGCGACGTTCTCCTGCAGGTCGGCGTTGACGATGCTGACCTTCTCGCGGGCCTCGGTGTAGGCGCGGGACGAGCGGGCCCGGAAGATCAGCGTGGCGACCAGCATGACCGGCAGCACGCTGCACACGACGAGGCCGAGTTCGACGTTCAGGTACAGCAGCGCGCCGAGGATGCCGAAGAAGGTCAGGATGCTGACCACGGCCTGGGTGAGCCCGGTCTGCAGGAACGAGGAGAAGGCGTCCACGTCGGTGGTCATCCGGGTCATGATCCGGCCGGACATCTCCCGTTCGTAGTAGTCCAGGCCGAGCCGCTGCAGGTGCGCGAAGGTCTTGACCCGCAGGGTGTACAGCAGTCGTTCCCCGGTGCGCCCGGTGACCCTGATCTGCCCGGTCTGCACGACCCAGTCGACCAGTACGACGGCCAGTCCGAGCAACGAGACCAGTCCGATCACGCCGACCACGCCGCGCTGCACACCGGAGTCGACCCCGGTACGGATCAGTGCAGGCAGCACGAGGATCGCGACCGCGTCGGCCGCCACCAGCAGCAGACCGAGCAGCAGTGGGCGCAGCATCGGCCGGATCAGCCGGCCCAGGCTGAACTTGAGGTCACCGGCGCGGGCCGCAGCGTCGTCGACGTCGGGCGAGTCGTCGGCCGGTGGCAGCGCGTCGACCTTGGCGAGCAGGTCCGGGGTGGGCGGCATGCTGGCCAGTGCGCCGCCCATCGGCCCGAGTCCGCGGACCGCACCGGCCCGGCCACGGGGCGTTCCGACCCCGCCGTCGCCGGTGCCCTGCCGCAGTTCGCTCTCCGGTGAGCGGGCCGGGTCCCAGAGTGCGGCGGTCACACCGTCCGGCGCGGCGGTGACATCGGCCGGCGCCCCGGCGGTGACATCGGCCGGTACCCCGGCGGTGGCATCGGCCGGCGCGGCGGTGACGGCGACGGGCGTACCGCTCTCGACCGCGGCCGTGACCGGCAGTTCACCGGCGTCGATGCCCTCCGCGTCGTCGCCCGGCCCGGACAGCAGCAGCCGGTACAGCGGGCAGCGCTGCTCCAGTTCCTGTTCGGTGCCCACATCGACGAGCCGACCCTCGTCGAGGACCGCGATGCGGTCGGCGAGCGCGAGGGTCGAGCGCCGGTGCGCGATCAGCAGCGTGGTGCGTCCGGCCATCACCCGCCGCAGCGTGGCGTGGATGTCCGCCTCGATCCGGGCGTCCACAGCGGACGTGGCGTCGTCCAGGATCAGGATCCGCGGGTCGGTGATCAGGGCGCGGGCCAGGGCGACGCGTTGGCGCTGCCCACCGGACAGGGTCAGGCCCTGCTCGCCGACCCTGGTGTCGTAGCCGTCGGCGAGTTCGTTGATGAACCGGTCGGCCTCGGCGGCGCGGGCCGCGGCGACGATCTGCTCGTCGGTGGCGTCCGGACGGCCGTACGCGATGTTGTCCCGTACCGGCTCGGAGAACAGGAAGCTGTCCTCCATCACCAGGCCGATGGTGGCGCGCAGCGAGTCGACGGTCAGTTCCCGTACGTCCCGGCCGGCCACCCGGACGCTGCCCTGCTGCACGTCGTAGAAGCGGGGCAGCAGCATCGACAGGGTCGACTTGCCGGAGCCGGAGGTGCCGACCACGGCGAGGGTCTCACCGGGGCGGGCGCTCAGGGTCAGTCCGTTGAGTACCGGTCGGGAGGCGACGTAGCCGAAGGTGACGTCGTCGAATTCGATGCCCGGTGCGGCGGACCCGCCGACCGAGCTTTCTGAGCCGCCTGAGCCGGCCGCCGGCTCGGGCACCGGTACGGCGTCCGCCGCCTCGGTGACCACCGGCCGGGAGTCGATCACCTCGAAGACCCGGATCACGCTGGCCCGGGCCTGCTGGCCGATGGTGAGCAGGCCGGACAGCATCCGTACCGGTCCGACCAGTTGGGCGAGGTAGGTGGAGAAGGCCAGGAACGTGCCGAGGGTGATGTTGCCCTGTACGGCCAGCCATCCGCCGAGGGCGAGTACCCCGACCTGACCGAGCGCCGGGATGGCCTGCAACGCCGGGTTGTACCGGCTGTTGAGCCGTACGGCCCGCATCCGGTTGGCGAACAGCCGGTGCGCCACCGATTCCAGTTTGGACAGTTCCTGGTCCTCTTGACCGAATCCCTTCACCACCCGTACGCCGGTGACGGCGTCGTCCACCACCGAGGCGACCGCGGCGGCTTCCTGCTGCGCCGCCCAGGTGGCCGGGAACAGCCGTTTGCGGGCCAGCGTGGCGATCCACCACAGGCCGGGTCCGACGGCCAGCGCGATCAGGGTCAGCAGTGGCGACAGGGTGAGCATGACGACCAGCGACATGACGAACAGCAGAACGTTGCCGAGCATGATCGGCAACATGCTGAGCAGGCTCTGCACCATGGTGATGTCGGAGGTGGCCCGGCCGACGATCTGCCCGGTCTGCAGCTCGTCCTGGCGCGCTCCATCCAAATTGGACAGTGCGGTGAAGATCCCGTTCCGCAGGTCGTGCTGGACGTCCAGGGAGAGCCGGCCACCGTGGTAGCGGCGTACGAAGGTGGCTCCGTAGTTGGCCAGGGCGGCCAGTACGAGAAGCGCGGCGAGCGGCCCGAGCGAGCGGCGGGTGGACAGGATCGCGTCGTCCACGATGGCCCGCTGGATAAGCGGCACCACGGTGGTGACGGCCATCCCGGCCACCGAGGCCCCGAGCGCGAGCAGGACCCGGGAACGGTACCGCCAGCAGTATCCGACGAGCCGGCGCAGCCAGCCCTGACCCTCCTCGCTCACCGGTACCGGAAGGTCGGGTAGGGCCGACGCCGTCGCCGCCGGTGGGGTACGCGTACTGGTCAAGCGCCTGTCCGTCCGGTTTCTCCGCACTTGCTCGCTGTCATGGCGTCAACGCTAATCCTCGGTTCCGACACCGCCACTGCGAGTCAGCTCACAGCACCGGTACGGCGTTCCCGCCGGGCCAGTACCAGTTCCGTCACCCCGACCAGCAGCGCGACCAGGACCAGCGCGATCGATCCGCGCAGCCCCAGCGCGGTGGCCGTGCCGTAGTCGCCGTGCGAGGTGGTCAGGCTGCCGAAGAACAGCGCACCCACCACCGCGGTACCCACCGCCGAACCGATCCGCTGACCGGTCTGCAGTACGCCCGCGGCGGTACCGCCCTCCGTCGGCGGCACCTCGTCGAGGGTCAGGGTCTGGTTCGGGGCGATGGTCAGCCCGCTGCCCACCCCGGCGATCAGCAGCGGCAGCGCCGTCCACAGCGCCAGGTGCCCGCTCAGCGACGAGCGTACGACGATATCGGTGAGGATCAGCCCGACCGCCACGGTGCACACCCCGATCACCACCAGGGCCCGCCCGTACCGGGACACCATCCGGCCGCCGGCCGCGGCGGCCACCGCCGAACCGACCGCGAACGGCAGCATCGCCGCGCCGGCCTGCAGCGGCGAGTAGTGCAGGCCCCGCTGGAAGAACAGGGTGATCACGAAGAAGATGCCGGTGAATCCGGCAAAGTAGGCAAGGCCCAGCAGCACGCCGGTGGCGTAGCTCCTGGTCTTCAGCAGCGCCAGGTTGACCAGCGGCGGATGACCCCGGCGGGCGTACCGGCGTTCCCAGCCGAGGAAGGCGGCGAGCAGCGCGGCGGCCACTGCGAGCAGGTACCACGGGGCACCGGACGGGTTCTCCTCGGCGGACAGCAGCGGCAGCATGACCGTCACGACGGCCGCGCCGAGCAGGAGCGTACCGATCGCATCCAGCCGGCGCCGCGGTCCGCTCACCCGGTCGGTCGGCAGCAGCCGGTAACCGGCGACCAGGGCGAGGATGCCGACCGGCAGGTTCACGTAGAACACCCAGCGCCAGCCGTCGTGCGTACCGAAACCCTGCAGCAGCAGGCCACCCAGCATCGGCCCGATCGCGGTGGACACCCCGATGGTGGCGCCGTACAGGCCGAACGCGCGGCCCCGTTCCCGGCCCCGGAACAGTTCCTGGAGTACGCCGATGACCTGTGGGCTGAGCAGTCCACCCGCGACGCCCTGCAGGAGCCGGGCCACGACCAGCCAGGTACCGCTGGTGGCGACGCCGGCCAGCGCGCTGGTGGCGGTGAACAGCGCGAGCCCGGTGAGGAACATCCGTTTGCGACCACGGTCGTCGCCCAGCCGCCCGGCGGCCACCAGTACCAGCCCGAAGGTCAGCGCGTACCCGGAGATCACCCAGGAGACGTCGGTGGCGGTGGCGCCCAGCCCGGTCTGCATCGACGGCAGGGCCACGTTCACGATGCTCACGTCGAGCAGGGTCATGAACCCGGCGAGCAGACACACCGACAGGGCCCGCCATCGACGCGGGTCCGGTACGTATCCGTTGGCCTCCCCGGCCTGCTCAGCCGACGTCATCACCACAACATCGTTCAACGAACGGCGTCACGACACCGTTCCATGTCGGATGGATGGTGGGCAGTCTCACCCGTCGGCGGGCGGCTCCCCGCCGGCCTGTTCCGGTGAGGGCCGGGACATCTCGAACCATCCGCTGCCCTGGCATTCCGGGCACCGGGTCGGGGCAGCGAGGGAGAAACTCTCCCTGCTGCCCCACTGGACTGCCATCTTCGGCGACCAGACCACGCCACCGCCCCGGCAGAACTGGCACATGAGGCGCGTGACCTGCTCCGACATACCGGGCACCCTACACAGGGTGCCCGGCGCCGGATGTCGGCAGTCGACTCACTCGTGCAGGTAGTCCATCGAGAAGTTGGTGCCGCCGCTGAGCGGGTTGGTGTGCGCCTCGGTCACCCCGTTCGCGCTGGGGTCCAGCGCGGTCGGGGAGAACGACCCGAGCGGAGATCCGTTCACCGTGCAGTTGGTGAACTGGATGCTGCCGAAGTTCGGGTACGCACCGGTCGGCGACTCGATGATCACCTCGGCGCTGGAGCGCGGCGCGGACAGCGACTGGGTGGTGGTGAAGGTCCAGCCCTTGGTGTTGTCGGACAGGGTCAGCTTGTACGAGCTGCCGCTGGTGTTCTGCACCGACGCGGTGATGCTGTCACCGGCGGACACCGGGTACTGGCTGGTGTTCAGGTAGACGGGCGCGGCCGGGTACATCTCGTACCAGGGCTCGTCCTGCGGCGAGCCGGACGAGCAGTCGGTGGCCACACCGGTCTGCTCGACGCTGGAGCTGCCGTAGCCGTCGATGCCGACCCACGGCGCGTACAGGTCGTTGGAGGAATTGCAGCTCGCGTTCGGTTCGGTCCAGGTGGCCGAGACCGAGCTGAAGCCGCTGCCGGTGGCGGCCATGCCACCCCAGTTGTAGCCGTTCTCGTTGTAGTGGCCGATCGTGGCGGCGTGCCGGCTGGCCGCGCTGGCCGGGTGGGCGTTGGGCGCGAAGCGCAGGTGGTGGCTGCTGGCGTTGGCGGGGGCCGCGACGACTCCGACGGCCGCGGCGGCGAGGGCGGCCGCGGCGAGCCAGCGCCGGGTGAGGGAGAGGGACATGAGGTCTCCTTAAGGTTCGAGGGGTAGGGCGACTTTATTCCTCAAAGCGGTCATTTCTCAATAAGCCGGCTCAAATTTGTTCATATTCAGGCAGGTTCTACCGCTTGGGTTGGCACTCTTCGGGACTCCTGTGCGCCGCCTGACCAGGGCGTCTAGCGTCGGAGACAACCTTTCAACGGGGGTCGGAACGATGACCGACGCCGAAGCCCCGCGCAGCGGGGCAACCAGCCAGGAGGCCCCGCGCAGCGGGGCAACCAGCCAGGAGGCCCCGCACAGCGGGGCAGGCGGCCAGGAGGCCCTGCGCGGCAGGGCAGCGAACCTGCTCGTCCGGGCCCGGGAACGCACCCTGGCCCTGTCCGACGTACTGGACGACACCGAACTGGTCCGCCAGCACTCCCCGCTGATGTCGCCCCTGGTCTGGGACCTGGCGCACGTGGGCAACCAGGAGGAACTGTGGCTGGTGCGTGACGTCGGCGGGCGGGCACCGGTACGCGCCGACATCGACGCCCTCTACGACGCCTTCCAGCACCCTCGGGCGCTGCGCCCGCAACTGCCGCTGCTCGACCCGGACGAGGCCCGCCGCTACGTCCGCACCGTGCGGGACAAGGCCCTGGACGTACTCGACCGGACCGCGCTGGCCGGCCGGCAACTGGTCCGGGACGGTTTCGCCTTCGGCATGGTCATCCAGCACGAACAGCAGCACGACGAGACGATGCTGGCCACCCACCAGTTGCGTACCGGTCCAGCCGTACTGTCCGCACCCGACCCGGATCCGCCCGCCGAGCAGGTCTGCGACACCGACGAGACCCTGGTACCCGGCGGCCCGTTCACCATGGGCACCTCCACCGAACCGTGGGCGCTGGACAACGAGCGGCCCGCGCATCCGGTCGACGTACCCGGCTTCGTGATCGACACCGTGCCGGTCACCAACCGCCGGTACGCGGAGTTCGTCGCCGACGGCGGGTACCGCGACCCGCGCTGGTGGACCGAGTCCGGCTGGAGCCACCGCAGCGCGGCCGGGCTGACCGCGCCGATGCACTGGCACCCGGACGGCACGTACACCCGTTTCGGCCGTACCGGGCCGATCGCGCCGGACGAACCCGTGGTGCATGTCTGCTTCCACGAGGCCACCGCCTTCGCGGCCTGGGCCGGTCGCCGGCTGCCCACCGAGGCCGAATGGGAGAAAGCCGCCCGCTACGACCCCGCCACCGGCAGATCCCGGCGGTTCCCGTGGGGTGACGACGAACCGACCCCACGGCACGCCAACCTCGGACAGCGACACCTGCGGCCCGCCCGGGTGGGCAGCTTCCCCGCCGGCCGGTCGCCATTGGGCGTCCGGCAGCTCATCGGCGACGTCTGGGAGTGGACCGCCACCGAGTTCACCGGTTACCCGGGCTTCCGGCCGTTCCCGTACCGGGAGTACTCGGAGGTGTTCTTCGACTCCGGTTACCGGGTGCTGCGCGGCGGGTCGTTCGGTACCGACCCGGCCGCCTGCCGGGGCACCTTCCGCAACTGGGACCTGCCGGTACGGCGGCAGATCTTCGCCGGTTTCCGGTGCGCGCGGAACCTGCGACCGGGAGAGGGCTGATGTGCCGTCAGGTGGCCTACCTCGGGCCGCCGGCCACGCTCGCCGAGGTGCTACTGGACCCACCGCACAGCCTGCTGCACCAGTCGTACGCACCGGCCGACATGCGCTCCGGCGGAACGGTCAACGCGGACGGCTTCGGCGCCGGCTGGTACACCCCGTCCGGGGTGACCCGGTACCGGCGCGTTACTCCACTGTGGAGCGACCCGGGTTTCGCCGAACTGGCCCGGGTCACCCGCAGCGACGCGATGCTCGCCGCGGTGCGCTCGGCGACAGTAGGTATGCCGGTCGTCGAGGCCGCCTGCGCACCGTTCTGCGACGACCGTGTCCTGTTCGGACACAACGGCCGGATACCAGACTGGCCCGGCTCGATGGTCAAACCGGCCGAACGCCTGCCGGTCACCGATCTGCTCACGATGGAGGCGCCGACCGACTCCGCGCTGCTCTGGACGATGCTGCGCCGTCGGCTACACGACGGCGCCGAACTGCTCGACGCGACCCGCACGGTACTCACCGAGGTGCTCACCGCGGCACCGGGCTCGCGGCTGAATCTGCTGCTCACCGACGGTACGCAGATCGTCGCCTGCACCTGGACCCATTCACTGTCCTACTTGGACACCGGCGACTCCTGCACGGTCGCCTCCGAGCCCAGCACCACGGACGGACGATGGCAGCCGGTACCTGACCGCCGGCTGGTGCACGCCCGCCCCGGTGCCGTCACCATCGTGGAGGTCTAATGTCCAGGCCTACCTTCGAGATCCATCTCGACGAACGTGACCTCACCCAGGCGCTGCGCGCCGACGCCCGGCGCGGACTCACCGACACACCCAAATGGCTGCCACCGACCTGGTTCTACGACACCCGGGGCAGCGAACTGTTCGACGACATCACCCGGCTGCCGGAGTACTACCCGACCGCCGCGGAACGGTCCGTACTGACCGAGCAGGCCACCCGGATCGCCCGCATCACCGGCGCCAAGACCCTGGTGGAACTGGGTTCCGGCGCCTCGGACAAGACCCGTCTGCTGATCACCGCACTACGCGACGCCGGAACCCTGGCGCGGTTCGTACCGCTGGACGTGTCGCAGAGCGCGCTGCGGACCGCGGCGGACACCCTGTCGCAGCAGTACCCGGACCTGACCATCCACGGGGTCATCGGCGACTTCAACCGGCACCTGACCGCCCTGCTGGACGGCGGGCTGCCCGGCGGCGACTCCCGACTGGTGGTGTTCCTCGGCGGCACCATCGGCAATCTGCTGCCCGCCGACCGGGCCCACTTCCTGGCCGAACTGCGCGGGGTGCTGCAACCCGGTGAATGGCTGCTGCTCGGTACCGACCTGGTCAAGGACGAACCGACGCTGCTGCGCGCCTACGACGATCCCGGCGGGGTCACCGCCGAGTTCAACCTCAACGTGCTACGGGTACTCAACCGCGAACTGGAGGCCGACTTCCCGGTATCGGCGTTCCGGCATGTGGCGTGCTGGGACGCCGAACACGAATGGATCGAGATGCGGCTGCGCGCCGAGCATGCCCTGGACGTACGGCTGGCCGCACTGAACCTGACCGTCCCGTTCGCGGCGGGCGAGGAACTGCGTACCGAGGTGTCGGCGAAGTTCCGTCGTACCGGGGTCGCCGCCGAACTTGCCGCAGCCGGGTTCCGTACCCACCGGTGGTGGACCGACCCGGAGGAGAAGTTCGGCGTCAGCCTGGCCGTCGTGACCGTCTGAGCGACCCGCGCCGCGCCGTACCGTATCGGTGCGGCGCGGTTCGCGTACCCGGCTGACCTGCGAAGACCGTACGACTCCCGGTGCGTGCTACCGGCCCTGCCCGGGCCGGGCACGGACTCGCTGTCGGAAGTGTCGGACGCCTGTGCGAGGGTTACCGCGCCGAGTCCGGCTCGGCGCACGTTCCGCCCGCGGGCCGCGCGGCCGGAACGTGTCCCCACCTTCGCGAGAGGAACAGCGTGAGCGCTGGTTCGACCGGTCAACTCAGCGATCGGGACGTACACACGGTGACAGGCGCGCTGAGTCGCGGCGAGCAACCCCGGGTCGCCGTCAGCACCGCACACAACGACGTACCGTCGGGCACCCGTGGCGTGGTCGTCGGCCACGACGACACCGCGGACGAGCCCTTCACCGTACGGGTCACCGTCGACGGCACCGACCGTGACGTGACGTTCCCGACCACCGCTCTGTCCCTGGTACCCCGCACCCGGGCCGAGATCATCGCCCGCACCGCTGCCGACGGCACACCAGCCGGGGACGCGGCAACCGGGTCCGCGGATCCGTCCGCGCCGCAACAGCAGGACCGGTCCGACGCCGGTTCGTCGGCCGACGAACCGGCGACCGCCGGCGCCGCTGCCGGCCCGGCCGGCACCGAGCCGGCAGCCGGCGCGACGAACGGCGACGCACCGGCGAAGACGAAGAGCAAGCCGGCGAAGTCCGCCGGCCGCAAGGCCGCCAGGTCCGCCGGCGGCGACGTCGTGATCACCGTGACCGTTGCGGGCGACGGCGCCACCGTGGAGGCCACCCACGGCACCCGCAAGCTGGTCAAGGGGGCCAGCCTGCCGGTCGGTGCCGGGCACGCGCTCGCTCAGCTGGTCAACATCGAGTCGGTCACCGCAGCGGTCGAGGCGGTCATCGCCGAGCACCGCACCGCGAAGGAGGCCGAGGCCATCCAGTTGCGCAACCGGCTCGCCGAACTGGAGAAGGAACTCGCCGAATACCAGGACATCGACGTACCCGACCCGGCCTGATCCCGGCGCACCGGACCACGCTGTGGTCCGGTGCGCCGGTGGCCCGGTGGACGTACCGGCCCGGGCCGGGCCGTCGTTGGGCATGATGGTGCGATGGCTGTACCGGGGCGAGTGATTGTCGTGGGCGCGGGTCCGGCCGGGCTGACAGCCGCCCGGGCGCTGACCACCGCCGGGTCCTCCGTCACCGTGCTGGAGCGCGACAGCGCACCGGGCGGCCGGTCCGGCCTCGACGAGGTGCGGGTCGGTGAGCAGGTGTGGCGGTTCGACCGGGGCGCCGAGTTCATCGCGTCGTTCTACCGGGCCACCCGTTATCTGGCCGGTCAGGTCGGCCTGACCAGGCACAGCCTGGTCCGCCTGCCGTTGACCGGGGAAATGGTCGTCAACAAGCGGCGTTATCCACTGCCGACCTCGCTGCATGCACTGGTGCGTTCGCCGCTGCTGTCGCGGCACAGCAAGCGACGGGCGGTGGCGCTCGGCGCCCGGCTGAGTGCCCGCCAGGCGCCGTCCTGGTCGAAACTGGCCGAGTCCGCCGACCTCGACGACCGGAACGCGGTCCGCTACTTCACCGACGTGATCGGTCGCGACTACGCCGAACGCATCCTGCCCGCCACGATGGACGCACTGATGCTCTCACCGGCGGCACAGACCTCCCGGGTGGTCGGGATGGCGCAGTTCGCCGCTGCACCCGGGGTCACGCTGTACTGCCCGCAGGGTGGTCTGGCGACGCTGTGGAGCACGGTGGCCAGTGCGCTGGACGTCCGGTACGGCAGCACCGTGACCGCAGTCGACCCGGACCGGACCGGGGTGACGGTGACGACCGCGGCGGGTGACGAACTCCGGGCCGACGCCGTACTGCTCGCCGGGCCCCCTTCGCTGGCCACCGCCCTGCTGCCGGGCGACCATCCGGATCTGCCACTGGCCGAGAAGGCGGCGTTCTCACCGGCCGTCAAGCTGCATCTGGCGCTCGCTGCACCGCAGGCCGGCCGGCCCCCGACCTGCCCCTCCGGTGCGGGCCGACATCCGCTCGCCGGGGTGGCGCCGCTGGAGCTCAGGCAGTCCGGGCAGGTACCCGACGGGCGGGGTGGCCTGGAGATCTGTGCGGGTCCGACGCTGTCCGCCGAACTTCTCCACGTACCGGACCGGGTGCTGCGCAACATGCTGCTCGCCGAGGCGGAACGGTTGCTGGGCGGCCCGGTCGGCGACATCCTCGGCTGGTCGGTGGTCCGCCAGCCGGAGGCCGTACCGCTGTTCGCGGTCGGCTGGTTGCAGACGCTGAAGGACCGTGCCGGCCGCCCGACGGAGTCCGACGGGCCGGCCGGACGGGTGCACGTGGTGGGTGACTGGCTGTCCAGCCCGAGCGTGGAAGGCGCGGTACGCAGCGCGCTGCACACCTGCGCCGCCCTGCTGCGCGCCACCTGAGTACGGGTCCCCGACCGGGCAGTATCGCCGTTCGCCTGCGCTGGACTCTCTCCAGGTATATGCACAATGGGTAGAGATATAGCCACATACAGCCATCAGGCCATCTGGGCCGCGGCCAGCACGCCGGCGCGGCCGGCGACCACCGTCCACGTACCTGAGCCGTCCTGGTAGGGAACCGATGAACCGCAGCTGGATCCTCCGCACGATCACCACCACCGCGCTGACCGCCGGAACGCTGCTGCTCGGCACCGGTACGGCTCAGGCGGCGCTGCCGGTGGCCGACTCCGGCCAGCCGACCGCCGTGGTGTCCCGCGACGTCGCGCACCCGATCAGCGCGGCCCGCGACACCTGGACACCACCCACCGATCGGAGCGGCGCCGGACAGCGCATCATCGCCCCATGCTCATGGGCCGACGGGGCGCTCGACCCGGACGCCCCGTACGTGTTCGACCTCCGCGAGATGTGCGGGCCGTTGCGCGCGAACCAACCCGGAACCACCCAGCCCGGAACCGTGCAGCCACGAGCCGTGCAGCCCGGAACCGTGCCGCGGGGAACCGTGTTCAACGAGGCCGCACCGGCCGATGTGCGTACCGCGGAAGGGGCGAGGGCGCAGATCCTGCCGCTACCGGTCACCGCACCCAGTCACATCCTGCCGTTGCGGGTCTTTCCGGGCCGGTAGGCCCTCGTAGACAGGTGGGTCCGGCCGGGCCGACGGATCACGCCGGGCGGGCTGCCGTATCCGGTGATCCGGGCCGCTAGCCCTGCCAGAGCGACAGCATCATCGACTCGACGGCGATCCGGGGCTTCACGTTGGCCTCGATCGCGGTCCGGCAGGCCAGCACGGCCTCCAGTCGCCGCAATGTGCCCTCCGGGCTCCACCGTTGCGCGGCGGCCCGGGCCAGTTCGGCGGTGTCCGCATGCACCGGGGCGACCGGCGCGCGCAACAGCGTGGTCAGGACGTCCCGGTAGAAGCCGGCCAGGTCGGTCAGGGCGCGGTCCAGGGCGTCCCGCTGCGCCCGGGTGGCCCGGGTCTTCTGCTTGCGTTCCAGTTCCTTCAGCTGGCCGGCGATGCCCCGGTTCGCGGCAGCCGAGCCCTTGCCAGTGCCCCCCGCACCCAGCGCGGTGGCCAGCTCGTCCCGTTCCCGGGTGGACTGTTCGGTGGTCGCCGCAGCGCTCTCCCGCTCCACCGCCGAGATCAGCTCACCGGCCGCGTCGAAGCAGGCAGCCAGGCCGGTCAGGGCGCGGGGAACGGCGAGTACCGCGGAACGGGCGGTACGGGCATCCGGGTCGGTGGCCAACTGTCGGGCCCGCCCGACGTCACCCTGCGCGGCAGCCGCCGCCCACCGGGCAGTGTCCGAGTCGACCCCGTACTGCGCGGCCAGCGCGGCGGACACCGCCTCCTGGCTCGGCGCACGCAGCGGTACGACCCGGCAACGGGACCGGATCGTGACGGAGATGTCGTCCGGGTGGGTCGACGGCGCACAGAGCAGGAAGACCGTACGGGCCGGTGGTTCCTCGACCGCCTTCAGCAACGCGTTGCTGGCTGCCTCGGTGAGCCGGTCGGCGTCGGTGATGATCAGCACCTGCCAGCGCCCCACCGACGGTGTGCCCTGCGCCCGGAGTACGAGCGCACGCATCGCGTCCACCCCGATGGTCAGCCCCTCGGGCACCACGAAACGCACATCCGCGTGGGTACGCGCCAGCGTGGTGTGGCAGGCCTGGCAGTCACCGCAGCCCTCCCGCGCGCACTGCAGGGCGGCCGCGAACGCGGCAGCCGCGACCGAGCGGCCGGAACCCGGTGGCCCGGTGAACAGCCAGGCGTGCGTCATGGCGCCCGCCCCGGCCCCGTCCGGGCGGCCGGCGGCCGCAGCGGCCCGACGCAGTACGGACACCGCGTCGGGCTGGCCGATCACCTCGGCGAAGACGTCAGCCATGGCGGGTACTCAGCGGGACCGCCGGCCGGGCCGCTTGCGGCGCCGGATGTCGCCGTCGCGGGTCGGCATGATGAGCGTCTCGTTGTTGTCGTACGGCTCGGGCTCGCCGTGTTCCTCGATCGTCGGGTAGACCGCGGTCTCGGCGGTGGAACGCCACGGATCGACCGGGGTCGGGTGCGTCCGCTCGGCGGACGGTTCACCACCCACCACAGGCAACACCCTGGTGTCGGCCCGCCGACCCGGTATTCCGTCCACGACCGGCAGTACGGTCGTCTCGGTCAGCCCACCGGAGGGAGCCGGACCATCGGTGACCACCGGCAGGACGGTCGTCTCGGTCGACTGCGCGGCACGGGCCGGTTGCGGCGGGCGTACCGCGTCGGGCTCGGCCTTTCTGTGGGGAGCGGCCTTTCCACCGGGCTCGGCCTCCCCGGCGGGCCTGGCCGACTTCGCCGGTGTGGTCGACCGGCCGGATGCCGTCCGCGACGTGGACCGGGCCCGCTTCGTGGACTTCGCCGGTGTAGCACGTTCGGACCTGACCGGCTCCGAACTGGCCGACGCTCCGAACTGGAGCGAAGCGGTTCGGAGCTGACCGGCTCGACCTCTGCCGGCTCGGGCTGAGCGGGCGCCTCAGGCTCCGCCTGAACAGCCGGCTCGGGCTGAGCGGGCGCCTCGGGCTCCGCCTGAACAGCCGGCTCGGGCTGAGCGGGAACCGGTACGACCGGCTCCGGGGTCAGTGCCGGTGGCGTGACCGGCGGGGCGGGCGGTGTCACCGGTGTGAGGGTGGCGCCGGGCTGCCCGGCCGGCGCTGCGGGCGCCGTCGGCGCGGCGGTGGACGGCAGGAGCCGACCGACCCGCTCGCGTACCTGCTGGGCGAGCGCGTCCCGGTCACCACTGGCGTCCAGCACCAGGTAGCGCTGCGGATCGGCGGCGGCCAGGTCGAGGAACGCGTGCCGGACCCGGTCGTGGAAGTCGATCGACTCGGACTCCAACCGGTCGGCGGCGCCCCGGCTGGACACCCGGTCCAGGCCCACCACCGGATCCACGTCGAGCAGCACCACCAGGTCGGGCTTGAGCCCACCGGTGGCCCAGTTGGACAACCAGCCGATCTCCTGGCGCGGCAGCGTACGTCCGGCACCCTGGTAGGCCAGCGAGGAGTCGACGTACCGGTCGCTGACCACGACGGCGCCGCGCCCCAGTGCCGGGCGTACGACGGCGGACACGTGATGTGCCCGGTCCGCGGCGTACAGCAGGGCCTCGGCCCGGGGTGACATCCGGCCCTCGTCGGGCAGCACGTCCTTCTCCAGGACCAGGCCCCGGATCCGGGCGCCGAGCCGGGTCGCGCCGGGCTCCCGGGTGAGTATCGCCTCGTGGCCGCGTACCCGCAGCCAGGCGGCCAGCTTGATGGCCTGGGTGGACTTGCCGGAACCCTCGCCGCCTTCGAACACCACGAACACGCCGGTGCCGGTGGTCGGTTCCGGATGGCCGAGCGGCCGGCCACGGATCGACGACCAGACGTCCGCCAGCAGCGGTACGCCCCGCTTGTCGTCCATCTGCTTGAGCGCCGCGAACCCGGCGAACACGCCGAGTATGCCGGCGGCCAGCAGCAGCAGCCGGGTGGCGCTGATGCTGACGCTGACCGGGCCGAGGCCGAGCCGGTGTGAGGAACCCAGGCCGACCAGGACGCTGGACAGCGACAGGGTGAGCAGCAGTACGCCCTGCACCGCGACCTGGATGAAGGAGTAGACCCGGCCGCGCATCGCGTCTTCGATCTCGGCGCCGAGCAGGGTGATGCCGTTCAGGAAGGCCATTCCGGCGCCGGCGCCGACCACGATGGTCAGGACCGCGGCGACGAACAGGTGCGGGGCGAGGGCCAGCAGCGCGACCGCGCCGGTGGCCAGGATGATCGACAGCCCGAACCAGCGACGCCGGGACAACGCGCCGACCAGCCGCGGACCTGCCGTGATGCCGACGGCGAGCCCCACGAACAGCAGCGCGAACAGCAGATAGAAGCTGGCGTCGCCGCCGCCGAGCGACTTGGCGTAGAACCGGCCGGTGCCGATGACCACGCCGGCCGCGGCGAACGCGCCGAGGATGCCCAGTACGAGGCCGCGGGCGAACGGGAACCGGGCGACGTACCGCCAGCCGTCCTGGAACTGCCGGAACATGCTCTTTTCGGGCGCGTCCGGGGCCCGGTCGCGCCGTCCGCTGATCTCCTTGATGCCGAACCAGACCATCAGCGCGGTCGCCGCGTAGGTCAGGGCGTTGAGGAACAGCGCGACGGAGTATGAGCTGCCGTAGCCGAGCGCGCCGATCAGCCAGTTGAGGATCGCCAGGATGACACCGGCCAGGATCGGCGCCACGCCGTAGGTGGTGGCCATGCCCAGCTGGTTGGCCTTCTCCAGGCGGGCCCTGGGCACCAGGTTGGGCACCGAGGCCTCCTTGGCCGGCGCCCACATCATCTGGCAGGTCTCGATCATGAACGTGGCGATGCCGGCCCAGCTGGCGGTGATGTACTTGCCGGCGACGATGCCGACGACCGGTATCGAGGCGTACAGCAGGAACCGGATGGTGTCGCAGATGACCATGGTGCGGCGCCGGTCGAACCGGTCGGCGAACACGCCGGCAACCGGGCCGAGCACCAGGGCCGGGATGAGCCGCACCACGATCGTGCCGCTGAACGCGGCGCCCTGCGCGGTCGGGTTGTCGAACAGGCTCGCCGCGAACGTGCCGGTGGCCAGGATGCCCAGCCAGTCACCGATGGAGGAGAACCCGAGGACGATGAAGAGCCGCCGGAATGCGCGGAACCGCATGATCGTCCGCACTTCGGCAACGCCGGACAGATCCATCTGACCGGACGTGCTCTCCGCCGACTCCTCGTGGTCCGCAGACTGCTTAGCGATGGCAGTACCCTCCCCGTCCGTACGTGCGTTCCACTGTATCGGCGGCGTGCCCGACGATGGCCGCGCCGCTCAGGCCGGGCTCAGCATGTCGACGTGCTCTGTACCTCACGTGCTCTGTACCTCACGTGTCCTGTACCTCATGTGTCCCGCACCCGGCGTCTGGCGGCCCGGCCGGGCCGGCGCTCCGGTCGCCCAGCATCTCAGGTCAGGTGCCGGCGCGTGGTCCGGAATTTATGAAAGGTCCTCGCGTTCTGCCCGACGCGGGGTTAGGTTACTGGTATGACCGGGTCGCTCCGCGCACGCTTCGACGCGGCCACCGCAGCGCTGGACCCGCCGTTCGCCGTGGTCGACCTGGACGCTTTCCGGTCCAACGCCGCCGCGCTGCGTACCCGGGCCGGCGGACGGCCGATCCGGGTGGCCAGCAAGTCGGTACGCTGCCGTGCCCTGATCGGGCGGGCCCTCGACGAACCTGGTTATGCGGGCGTGATGGCCTTCACCCTGGCCGAGGCGATCTGGCTGGCCCGCAGCGGCCAGCCGGACATCCTGGTGGCGTACCCGACAGTGGACCGCGCGGCCCTCGCCGCACTGCGCGACGCGGACCTGGCGGGCCGGGTCACGCTGATGGTCGACTCGACCGACCACCTCGACCTGGTGGACGCGGTACTGGGCGCGTCCCGACCCACGGTGCGGGTCTGTCTGGAACTCGACGCCTCCTGGCAGCTCGGCGGCGACCGGGTGCACCTGGGGGTACGCCGCTCCCCCGTACACACCGCGGCGCAGGCGGCCACACTGGCCCGTACGGTCTCCGACCGGCCCGGGTTCCGGCTGGTCGGCATGATGGCGTACGAGGCGCAGATCGCCGGACTGCAGGACCGACCCGCCGGCCGACCCCTGTACGGCGCTGCGGTCCGGCTGATGCAGCGACGGTCCGGTGCGGAGCTGCGGGCCCGGCGCGCCGCCGCGGTGGACGCCGTACGCGCGGTGGCCGACCTGGAGTTCGTCAACGGCGGCGGCACCGGCAGCGTGGCGCGTACCGCGACCGAACCGGCGGTCACCGAGATCGCCGCCGGCAGCGGACTGTACGGTCCGACCAGCTTCGACGGCTATACCGCGTGGCGCCCGCAACCGGCCGCGTACTTCGCCCTGCCGGTGGTCCGGCGCCCGGCGCCGGGGGTGGTGACGGTCGCCGGTGGCGGCTGGATCGCCTCCGGCAGGCCGGGCGTGGACCGGCTGCCCAGCCCGTCCCTGCCGGCGGGGCTGCGTTACGTGGGCGCGGAGTACGCCGGTGAGGTGCAGACGCCGCTGACCGGCTCGGCCGCCGACCGACTGGCCATCGGCGACCGGGTCTGGTTCCGCCATGCCAAGGCCGGTGAGCTGTGCGAACACGTCAACGAACTGCACCTGGTCGAGGGCGACCGGGTGGCGGCGACCGTGCCGACCTACCGCGGCGAGGGCCACGCCTTCCTCTGACCCGGGGCCTTCCGCATCCGACCGGTACCGGTGACTCAGCTGGCCATCCGGTCCGCGAGGTACTGCCTGAGCATGGCCTTGGCCTCGGTGACGACCGTGGTGTCGCCGTCCGGATTGCGGCGGAAGGCCAGTTTGATCAGCGCGTCGCCGGTCTCCACGGCGATGGCGAGAGCCAGCTCGAACCGCTCGTCACCGGTCACCCCGAAGCGCCGCACCAGCATGTCGCGCAGTTCGTCGGACAGGACGGTGTTGTTGTCCCGGTCGGAGTCGAGCAGGTGCACGTCGACGATGTCGCCGAAGTGCAGGCCACGGAAGCCGGGCGTGGTCCGGTGCATCGCCACGTACTCGTCGATGACCGCGTCCACCCCTTCCCACCAGTGCTCGAACCTGCCCTCGGTGAGGCGTTCGGCGATCCGCCCGACGAAGATCTCCAGGTTGCGTACGGTCAGCGCCTGCACGATCGCGCGCTTGTCCGGGAAGAACTGGTACACCGATCCGATCGCGACCCCGGCGCGCTCGGCCAGCAGGGTCGTGGTCAGGCCGTCGTAGCCGAGTTCGTCGACGAGTTCGGCGCAGGTGTCGAGCATCCGCTGGACCCGGGCCGCGCTGCGTTCCTGTACGGGCATGCGTCGCAGCGCCGGCCCGCCGCCCCGACGGGTGTACGCCCGCTGCTCCTCCGCCACCGACGCCACCTCTCTCCCTGTGCCCACGCGCCCATCATGCCCGATCCGATCTTGCACACCGTTGACGTCGGTGGATGTGAGGAGTATTCACCTTGAGCATGGTTGCATTGCGACAGAACACCCTCGGGACAGCCGCCGACGCGCTCGGGGTGCTGCTGCTCGTCGGCGCGCTGCGCGTGTTCCTGCCCTCCCTGATCACCATCTACGGCGATGCCGGCAGCACACCACCCGGCCAGCTCGGCGGCTTCGCCCTGCTCTGGTTCTGCGCCGGGCTGCTCGCCGCCCTGCTCGGTCGCGTCGTCGGACCACGCACCGTCCGCTACACCGGCGCGGTGCTGCTCGCCGCCGGCTGGCTGGCGTTGGCCGGGACCGACGGCGGCCAGCCGCAGCTCTACCTGTCCGGCGTCGCGGTGGCCGGCGGAATCGCGTACCTGACCGGCGGGCCGGCCGACCGGGCGCCGGTGGGACTGGTCACCGGGCTGGCGGCGGGCACGGTACTGCACGCCGTACTCGGCACCGACGACCTGGTCTGGCGTACCGGCGCGCTCGCCGGCGCCGCGCAGATCCTGCTGGGCCTGACCTTCCTCGCCACGGTCCTGCTCTCCCGACCTGCCGGCGGGCACGGCGTACCTGCCCGCTACCTCGCCGCCGTCGGCCCCGCACTGCTGTTGTACGGGGTACTGACCGGCGCCACCGCCCGCGCCGGCGCCGGTACGCTGCCCGCCCCCGTGGCGGTCGGCCTGGTCACTGCGGCCGGTGTCGCGGCCGTGCTGCTCGCCGCCCGACCACGGCTCACCGGCACGCCGTGGCTGCCCGCGCTCGCGTTACCGGTACTCGTCGCGCTGATGTTCCCGACCGTGACGCACGGCGGGGTGCCCGGGCTCGCCGCCTGGTACGGACCATTCGCCCAGTCCCTCGCCGCGCTGGCCCTGGCCGGCTGTCTGGGCTGGGCCGCGAACCGCACACCGAACGACGGTCCCCGGCCGGACCCGCCCCACACACCGGCAGACTCAGCCGGTTCCGCGACACTGCGGCACGGACTGGCGGCCGGCGCCGGGTTCCTCGGCTGCGGCGGGCTGCTGTTCGGCTACTACGCCGCCTACGACGCCGACCTGGGGTTCCCGAACGGGATACTGCTGCTGGTCGCCGCGCTCTGGCTGGCGATGGCCACGGCACCATGGCGTACCGGGCCGTGGCGTACCGGGCCGTGGCGCGCCGCCAGCGACGGCAGCGACGGCAGCGCGCCGGCTGCGCGGGCGGGCGTACTGGTCCCGGCCGTCACGCTGATCCTGGCCGTCGCGGCGGGCGCCGGCGCGGCGCTCGCCGTGCCGGGACCGGGACCGGGACCGGCGCACATCGGCGGCGGCCGGGCCACCGCGAGCAGCGCCGTACGGCTGGTCACGTACAACATCCGGATGGGTTTCGACCTGCGCGGACGGTTCGCGGTGCACCGGGTGGCCGACGCGCTGCGCGCGCAGCACCCGGACGTGGTGCTGCTCAACGAGGTGGACCGCGGCTGGTTGCTCAACGGCGGGCACGACGACCTGGCGTTGCTGGCGGAGCGGCTCGACCTGCCGTACGTGTTCTCCCCGGCCGCCGACCCGGTGTGGGGCGACGCCGTGCTGACCCGGCTGCCGGTGCGCAGGGTACGGGCGGTGCCACTGCCCGCCGAGGGGCCGACCGGCGCGCAGGCGTTGGGTGTCGTACTCGACGTCGGTGGTCGGCAGCTGGGGGTGGTCGCCACCCACTTCCAGCCGGACGGGAACCGGCCGGCGCTGCGCCAGGCGCGGGCCGCAGCCGCGCTGCTGCGCCAGCTCGGTGACCGGGTGGTACTGGCCGGGGATCTGAACTCGCTGCCCGGCTCGCCGGCGATCGCCGTACTGCGCGACGCCGGGCTGGTCACCGACCGGGCACCGGCAAGCTATCCGGCCGACCGCCCGGTCAAGCACATCGACCACATCCTCACCAGTTCCGGTGTGCTTTCCCGCGATGTCGTCGCGGTGGGCACCACCGCATCGGATCATGTACCGGTAGCCGTCACCCTGGAGATCCGATGACCATGACCACCGACAACACTCCACAGTGGACCAACTGGGCGGGTAACCAGCGGGCCACCGCGACCCGGGTGGCCCGGCCCGCCGACACCGACGAGGTCGCCGCGCTGGTCGCGGCGGCCCGCGCGGACGGCGGCACCATCAGGGCGGTGGGCGCCGGACACTCGTTCACCGGCGCGGCGGTCACCGACGGGGTACGGCTCGACCTGTCCGCCGACGCCGACCTGGTCGCGGTGAACGCGCCGGCCCGGTCGGCGACCATACGCGCCGGCATGCCGCTGCACCAGCTCAATCCTGTCCTGCACAGTGCCGGCCTCGCACTACCCAACCTCGGCGACATCGACCGGCAGACCGTGGCGGGCGCGATCTCCACCGGTACGCACGGCACCGGTGGCCGGATCGGTGGCCTGGCCACCTTCGTCACCGCGCTGGAACTGGTCACCGGCACCGGCGAGGTACTGCGCTGCTCTGCGCAGCAGAACCCGGAGGTGTTCGCCGCCGCCCGGCTCGGCGTCGGTGCGATCGGGATCATCACCGAGGTCGAACTGTCCTGTGTGGAGTCGTTCACCCTGCGGGCGGACGAACGGCCGATGCCGCTGGCCGACGTGCTGGGTGGGCTGGACGAACTCGCCGCGGACAACGACCATGCCGAGTTCTACTGGTTCCCGTACACCGAACGGGCACTGGTGAAGCGAAACAACAGGGTCGCGCCGGACGGGCCGCTGACCCCGCTGCCCCGATGGCGCGGCTACCTGGACGACGAACTGCTGTCCAACACCGTGTTCTCCGGGGTCTGCCGGCTGGCCCGCCGTTTCCCCGCGCTGATCCCCCGGATCAACCAGCTGTCCGCCCGCGCGCTCACCGCCCGTACCTACACCGGTCGCTCGGACCTGGTGTTCTGCACCCCGCGTCGGGTCCGGTTCGTGGAGATGGAGTACGCGGTGCCACGGGAGGCGTTGCCCGAGGCGTTCGCCGGCCTGCGTCGGGCCGTGGACCGTTGCGGCATCCCGATCGTCTTCCCGGTCGAGGTACGCCTCGCCGCTGCCGACGATGTCTGGCTGTCCACATCGTACGGTCGGGACTCCGCCTACATCGCGGTGCACCAGTACGTCGGGATGCCGTTCGAACCGTACTTCCATGCCGTCGAGTCGGTGATGCGCGACCTGGGCGGGCGACCGCACTGGGGGAAGCTGCACTGGCGGGACGCAGACTCGCTGCGTCCCGCGTACCCGAGGTTCGACGAGTTCCTGGCGGTCCGGGACCGAGTGGACCCGGACCGCGTGTTCGCCAATCCCTACACCCGTCGCATCTTCGGCGACTGACCGCCGCCGACCTCGGGCAGGTACGACCGGGCGGCGCGGTTTCCGGCGGTCAGGACCGGCGGTGCGCTTCGATGTCGGTGGTGAACTCCGCCTCCTGGTGGACCGTCACCTGCTCGCCGGAGAACCGGAGGTCCAGGTTGACCACGCGGGCGTGCCAGTCGCCGTCGGTACCGCAGGCCAACCGCAGCGGCGGCTGACCGGGCAGGAGGAGTTCCAGTTCGTCGCCGTCCGCGCGGAACTGGAACTCACCGCCGTCGAAGCCGTACCGGCCGGCCAGCTCACCCGCCGCCCGCTTGGTCGCCGGCACAGCGGCCGTAGCGGACGGCCAGCCGTACCGGTCCCGTACGGCGGGTTCGATCACATCGCTCATCAGTCCGTACCCCCAGGCGGAGTTGGTCATCACCACCAGACCCTGTCCGGTCTCCAGGAAGAGCTGACCCCGGTTGGTGAACCCCTGGTCGTCGCCGGCGTGGCCGATGTACGACGGTTCCCCGTCCTTGGCGAGCTGCAGGCCGAGACCGTACCGGGTGTTGGCGGCGTGCGGGGTGGCCATCTGCTCGGCCAGGGATTTGGGCAGCAGCGCACCGGGCCGGCCGAGCAGGCTGTCGCGCAGCGCCACGAAGAACCGGGCCAGGTCGGTGGCGGTACTCCACAGGCCGGCCGCGGCCTGCTCCGGGTAGGTGTGCCAGCCGCCGGGGACCGGTACCGGGCCGGGGTAGTGGCCGGTCGCGGCGGTGTCGACCAGGTCGGCCGGCAGCGGCTGGGCGAAGGTGCTGTCACGCATGCCGACCGGGCCGAGCACCAGGTCCGCGGCGAGCGAGGTGAAGTCCTGGCCGGTCACGTCGACGAGCAGCTGCTGCATGATCATGTAGCCGCCACCGGAGTACGAGTAGCGCAGACCCGGCAGGGACGTCACCCGTACCGGCAGGGTGTTGCCTCGGCCGTCGAGCAGTTCCGGCACGCTCGGCACGGCCGCGTCGTGCGGGTAGCCCGGGAAGCCGTGCCCGGTCGTACCGGCGGTGTGGGACAGCAGTTGGCGCAGGGTGATGCGCGGCTGCCAGCCGTCGTTGGCCGGTATGCGCCATGACCGCAACCGGTCGTCGACGTCCGCATCGAGATCCAGTCGACCGTCCGCGACCAGGCGTAATGCACACGCTGCGGCGACGGACTTGCTGATCGAACCGGCCTGGAAGCGGGTCCGTGCGGTCACCGGCTCGGGGTGGCCGTGCCGGCGCACCCCGGCGTACCAGGTGTCGGCGACGGTGCCGCCGTCGATCAGCGCGATGCTCACCCCCGGCACATGGCAGGCCCGCATCGCGGCGGCCAGATCGACCGGTGTGGAGCACCGGGGCTGGTCCAACGTGGTCGTGTCGAGGAACTCCGGGACCGCACCCATCTCCGCCTCCAGTGCAGGTGACATCATGGCGCCACTATAGCGGCGTCATCATGATGTCGCAACGACGTCTCTCCTGTCGCTCAGGCCGTCCAGTCCGGGCAGTACTGGACGTGCAACGACCAGGCGCAGCTACCTCAACCCTGCGTACCGCCGACGTCGGGTGTCGGGCCCGGTGGCGGCCGGCTGAAACGATGTCAGGATGTCGACGCTCACGGTGCACACAGTGACCTACCTTGGCGGGCATCCCGACCGGAAGAACACGGTCCCTCAGCTCACCGTGGTACTCGACCGGTCCGGCATCGTGATCCGGCGCCGGCTCCGCCGGTTCCTGTCCGTCGCGTGGGCGGACCTGCGCGGCCTGGACGTGCAGGCCCCCAGCGTCGTGACCTTCATCCTGGCACCCTCCCGGACGGAACTGGATGACGATGGGTCATCGCTGCTGCTGGAGACCGACCACGGCCGGTTCCGGCTCCACGTCAACGGAACGGACGCCGCGACGCTCCGGGAGATGCTCACCTCATGGGTACTGGACGAGGCCGGGCCGACCGGCCCGTTGCCGGCCGCTCCTCCACCGGCCCCGCGGCAGATCGCCGACGATCTGGACCTGGTGCGGGTGTCGCTCGACGTCATCCAGGCGGCCCAGCTCGGCCACGCCCCCCTGTACGACCGCAGCACCCTGGCCTACCGTCTGGCCGTCGCGGAGAACCACCGGGTGGTCGGGCACCTCGCCGAGGCCCTCGCCCTGCTCAAGCAGCTTGCCGTGCAGGCCGAACGAACGTTCGGCGCCGACGATGACGACACCCTCAAGGTCCGCAACGCTCTCGGGCAGGCCCACCTCGCAGCCGGCGAGTTCGACGACGGGCTGGACGTACTGCGGGAGCTGGTCAGCGTGGCAGAGCACTGGCACGGCGCCGACGGTCGGCTCACCCTGGTGCTCCGTAACAACCTGGCGGCCGGTTACCAGCAGGCCGGTCAGTACGCGCAGGCCATCGACCTGCACGAACTGAACCTGCGGTACACCGAGCGCAGGCACGGCCCGGACGACATCACGACCATCGGCCGGCGGAACAACCTCGCCGGCACGTTCGCCCTAGCCGGGCGGCGGCGGGAGGCGATCGAAGGGTACTGGGCCGTACTCGACGCGTTACCCGACGCCGGGCACAGTCTCGGGGTCACCGCGCGGCAGAATCTCGCCATCCTGCACAACCCGTCGTGGCGGCCGTGACGGTGTCAGGCACCGATCAGGGGTGGTGAGGGCGACCCAGCGGACGGGATCGACCGGGCCCGCCGTACGACGTCGTCCTTGCGGGCGATGGCGGTGATCTCGGCACCGATCTCGGCGGTCAGCCGGCCGGGGCAGGCCAGGCCAAGCTGGGTCGCGAGCTCCCGGCCGTACAGGTCGACGGCGGCTTCGACCAGGTCGGCATAGACCCCGACGGCCTGCCGTGCCCGGTACCGGGCGGTGCACAGGACGATGCCCCCCACGGCCAGCGCCGGCCACCAGAACCCGCCGACGAGCAGGTACAGCACGCCCCAGCCGGTCAGCCGGGCCGCCGAGGCACACCGGTCCTGCACCGCGGTCAGCTCACCACGGGTCGTCTCCGGCAGTACCAGCCACAGCCGCGGCCACACCGTGGCCAGATCGACCGCATAGCCGTGATGTACCCGCAGGTCGGCGGCGTGCAGCCGGTCACCGATCCACGTCGGCCGGTCGGCGGATACCAGGCAGATCGCGTCCCGGCGGGCGAGCGCCCGCGCGGTCCGTGTCCGCAGCTCGGCGTCGGACATGTCCATGAGCAGGGCCCGTTCCGCCGCCGCCACCTCGGCGTCCGCCCGCGCCCACCGCCGCCGTCGCCACGCGGTGAACCGGCCCGACAACCACGCCGAGCCGGTCAGACCCCACATCCACTCGACCAGCAGACCCGCCGCGGCGGCCACGAGCCCGGCCACCGCGGCACCGAACAGAAACCCGGCCGCGGTCACCAGCAGTGTCGTACCACCGTCACCAGCCGGGCCGGCGGCGACGCCGTGCAGCCGGTCCGCCAGGGTCGTACCGTCCACCGCGTGGCGGTGCCCGAGTACCCGGGCAAGGACCACGACCCCGGCGAACAGTGCACCCGGCAGCATCACCGTGGCGGTCCACCGGGTCGCCAGCTGCTTGCCGAGCTCGGCGAGGAACGCGGTCACAGGTCGATCCGCAGCTCGGTGAAGGACCGGCCGGTCAGCCCGCACACCGGCGGGTCGCCGTCGTCGAGCTGGACCCGGCGCGGACACGACCACCGTTGCGGGCATGCCCAGGCCGTGAAGCTCCGGTGGCCCGAGCCACGCCAGGTCTCATAGCCACGGCTCCCGGTGGTCAGCCCGTCGACGCCGTGGCGCGCGAAGGCGCCGTCGAGAGCGTCGAGGTCGGCTTCCAGACGGGCATCGATCCGGCCCCGGCCGATCGCGTCGACGATGCGGTCCAAGACGTCGAGGGCACCGAACTGCTGCGCGTACGTCCGCAGTTGACCGCCCGTGGCCTGATGGCACAGGCGCCCGACACGGTGCGCGACGAGGTCCATGTCCGCTCCCTGCATGCCGTCCGGCGGATCCCGCTGACACAGTAGCGACCGCGTCACATACCGGCGGCTCCGCAGCATCGCCAGGGTTGTGATGGTCGACGACACTGGGTGGGGATGGTGCACACGGTCCGGAGCCGGCGGGAAGGGGCCAGCGATGTCGACAGCCGCCCTGCAGCGCGTCACCGCTGTCCTGGACCGGTACGAAGCCACCGGCGAGCCCACCGTCCTGCTCGACGCGGACCTGTCGGCGGAGGAGCAGCACCTCGCCACGAAGGCCGGCGATGGGAGCCGGCGCCGGGGCAGGGACGCCGCGACGACGCTGGCCCGACTGCACTGGTACCGCTACCTGCTCCTGCCCGGCCTCGACGGTCTGCGGAAACGCCGGGCCGCGGTCCGGCTCTACCGGGGTCTCCTTCGCAGACACCGCGAGGCGGTACCCGAGCCGCTCCGCGACGAATGCCGGGAAGACCCGGCGCCCAGGGCCGATGACCTGTCCACCGTTCTGCTCAGCCCCCAGCAGGCTCAGCGCATCGCCGGACTCTGGCAACGCCACCATGCCGGCGACGGCAGAGCGCTGCCGATGCTGGTCACGCTGTACCGGGAATGGTCGGAGTCCATGGAACGTCAGCGTTCCATGCCCGGCCTTCTGCTCCCGGCCGCGCTGCGCACCGACCTCACCGACGCCCTCTTCACCCTCGCCGAGCAGGTCGGCGGCAGGTACAGCCACACCGATGCGCTGGCCGCTGCCGCAGACGCGGTGGCCACCACGACCGCCCGTGACCCGCACCGCGCGTCCCGGCTCACCGTTCACGGCCGGCTGTTCGAGCTGTACTTCGACCGGGGCGCCGGTAGGCGGGCACTGGAACTGGCTGTCGACACGTACCGCAAGGCGGCGCAACTCGGCTGGCAGCAGCAGCAGCCGACCGACCTGAACCGCGTCGCGCGGCTGGCTTCCGCTCTGTGCCGACTCTACGAGATCGCGGCAGTCTCCCCGGTCGAGCTGGTGCTCGAGGCGACCGCAGCATGGCGGGATGCGGTCGCCCGCACCGCTCCGGACGATCCAGAGCTGGAAGTGCGGCTGCGACGGCTCAACGAGACCGCCAACCTGTTGGTCGACGCCGTCGGTGTAGGTCCCGTACAGACGATCCTGTCCGCCGCACCGGAACCCGGGACCCTTGGCCAGTTGTTCCACCAGGTGGAGGCACTGGACGACCGGGTAAGGGTCGATGCGTCACCGCAGTCGCTGGCCGAACGGCGCGACGCAGCCCTCATGCTGTTCGCGTCCGTACCCGCATTCCATCAGGAGCGACCGCGTGCGCTGCTCGCCCTGGCCGATGCGGAATCCGACCGCTGGCAGCACGGCGGCGAACTGGACGGCGCGGTACGAGCCGCGACCTGGGCGGACGTCGCCCTGATCGCGGCCGGGCAGGGACATCCGCTGCGACGGCGGATCCTGAGCCTGCTCGCGTACACGGCCAGCATGGCCGGCCTGCACGGACGGTCCGAAGCGAAAGTCGACACGGCAGTGGAAGCCGCCCGCGCCGCACTGGACCTGACCGACGAGAGCTCGGAACACCATGCGGGCCAGCTCGCCACACTTGCCGATGTCCTCGCGCACGCGGGTCATCTCAGGAAGGACCCGGTGGTGCTGGACGAGGCGCTGCGGTACGAGCGAGCGGCGCTGGAGCACACATCGACCGACGACGACAACTATCCGTTGCGGTTGATGAACCTCGGCGCCATCCTGACGCAGGCCGACCTGCTGGCGCCCGACGACGCGCTGCTCGCGGAAGCCGTACGAGCCAACCGGCGTGCGCTCGACGTCCTGCCCCACGACGACTCGCGCCGCGTCGGTTTCACCTACAACCTGGCGTCCAGCCTGACGCGGTACGCCATCCGTCGCAGGGACACGGACGGTCTGTTGGCCGCTGACCGGATCTACCAGGACGCGCTCGCCCTGCTCCCGACCGGGCACCCGGACCATCCACGGATCAACAGTTCGATCGCCGAGGCCCGGCACGAGCGGTACCGGGTCAGCGGCGACCTCGCCGTGCTGCGCAGCGCCGTGGAACTGGCCGGCGAGGCCCTCCACCAGACGCCCGCAGACAACCACTGGTGGCCGATCCGGGCCCAGATCAGGGCACGGGCGGCGACCGACCTGGCCAGGCTCGGCGGACCCGATGCAGAGAGAGCACGGGCTGATGCCAGCGACACCTACGCCGCGCTCGCCACATCGCCGGTCACCGCCCCGCAAGCCCGTATCGACGCCGAACGCCAGCGGGCCGAACTGGCGCAGGAGGCAGCCGATCCCGCGGCCCGGTTGGCAGCGCTGGAGCGGGCCGTACGCCGGATGCCGGAGATCGCCACCCGGTCCACCGCCGGTCGCCGCCGGCTCACCGCGCTCGGCAGCGTCGGCGGGCTGGCCGCCGAGGCCGCCGCAGCCGCCGTCGCGGCACAGGAGCCGGACACCGCCGTGGAACTGCTGGAGCGCGGCCGCGGCCTGCTGTTCCACGAGGCGCTGGGCATCCGTACCGCCCGGACGCGTCTTCGAGCCGTCGATCCCGGCGTCGCCGCGGAGCTGAAGCGGGTCGATCGGGAACTGTCCACAGCGGACTCGTACACGAGCATCGCGGCCTTCACCATCGAGGTCGAGCGCAGGTCGGCCTCCGGTGAGCTGTTGGACAAGAGTTCGACGGAGTGGGACCCACGGCCGATCTGGGTACCGCTGACCCGCAAGCTCGCCGCCGAGCGGGACCGGCTGGTAGACCGGATCCGCGCACTGCCGGGCTTCGACGACCTACTGCGCCCACCGTCGCTGCCGGTGCTGCGCGAACGGCTACGCGGCCTGCCGGTCGTCATGGTCACCACCCATGGCGACCGGGGCGACGCGCTGCTGGTACCGGCGGAACCCGACCGCCCCGTACAACCGATCCGACTGCCCGAGCTGCATGAGACCGTCGTACGGGAGCGGGTCGTCCAGCTGCACCGGGCCGTGGCCGACGCCACGAACGTGGACATGCCGTTCGACCGCCGGCTCCGAGCTCAACAGGACCTGCTCGGTGTACTGGCCTGGTTGTGGGACGCGGTGACCGGGCCGATACTCGACCTGATCGCCCCGGTCGGCGGGCAGCCTCCCAGGGTCTGGTGGTGCCCGGTCGGCAACCTGGCCCGGCTCCCGCTGCATGCCGCAGGGCATCACCGGGAGCAGGGGCGGACCCGGACCGTACTCGACCGCGTCGTGTCGTCGTACACCCCGACTCTCACCGCCCTCGCCGATACTGTGGCCGAGCGGCCACCCCGGCTCAGCACTCCCACGGCGACGATCGTCGGTGTACCCGGCGCCGAGGGTGCGGCGGCGCTACCGGAGGTGCGGGCCGAGGCCGACGAGGTCGCCCGACTCATCCCCGGCTCCGCCGTACTCACCGGGGCGGAGGTAGCGACCCGCGACGTCGAGGACATGCTGCGGATACACCCGATCGCGCACTTCGCCTGCCACGGCAGGGCGGACACCACCGCCGATGCCATGCTGCTCGGAGGTCTGCGGCTGGGCTCCGAGACGCTCAGCCCGCACATGGTGCAGTCCTACCAGCTGGACCATTCCGAGCTGGCGTTCCTCTCGGCGTGCAGTACGGCCGAGATCCATCCGACGTTCACCGACGAGCCGCTGCACCTTGCCTCGGCGTTCCAGCTCGCCGGCTTCCGGGGGGTCGTCGGCACGATGTGGCGTACGACGGATACCGCGCGGATCGCCAAAGCCTTCTACCGCGCGCTGACCCGCGACGGCACCCGACCGCCGGACACGGCGGCCGCGGCGCAGGCACTCAACGACACGATCCGGGCCGCGCGCGACGAGTTCACCTCGACGCCCACCCGGTGGGCCGGCTACATCCACGTCGGCCACAACCAGCCGCTGCCCACATCCCCAGACGTCGCACTCCGGAGCTGACCGGCACAACTGCCAATACGACCAGCGTGTTCCACGCAATTCCTTGATGCGCAACTGTTCGTCGCAACGCGGGAATCCTGCGGTCGGATTACGACTTGGCGTGTATCGCTAGACTGCTTCCCGTCTGTCCCGTCCGTCGGAATTGAGGTAGCCGTGAAACGACACGCCAGTGGCGGATCGCAAAGGCGTGCATCAGCACGCACTCGACTGACAGTCGCCATGGTTATACCTCTTCTTACTGTCGCCACAGTCGGATGCACCTCACGTCCGGGCACCCGCACCCACGCCTCTGCGACCCCGAGCGCTTCCCCCAGTCCCCGGTACAACGTGGCCGGGCTGGACCTGTGCAACAAGCTCGACCGCAAACCCTTGGCGAAGATCCACTGGAAGACCGACAACGCCACTCCTGGCCCAAAGTCTTCTCCGTTCATGAATTTCACTTCGAGCGCGGAGTGCACCTTTACATCACGCGACTACACCGCACCAGTCAAGCATGATTCAGATATAGACGTCGGGATTGAGGCCTGCAATTCGTCACAATATAGCGACCAGTACTACTCGCATCTCGTGAGAGATTTCGCGAACGACAAGATCCGAATTGACGGGCCCATCGTCGACCTAGGCGATTCAGCGACCGGATTTGCCGGCGTCGATCATCCGGGCCTCCAGAGCAACTCTTACTACATCATTGCACGCAAGGACAACCTCGTCATTACCGCCTACTTCGATGACATCGCGCCCGGGTACGCTTCGCCACGAGTATTGAAATCGGTAACACGCGCAGTCGCCGCGAACCTCATTCAGCTCGCCATCTCATGAACTGACAGCATCACTACAACTTCGGTGTCCGCATTATTCTGGTCGATTTCGTCGCCCGCTTTCTGCATCTGATCTAGATTGCTGGAACTACCGAGCCACCGAGACCGGCCAGTGACCATCTTCAAGGACCGACCTGTTCCTCCTCGATTTTCCTGCTAGGTCCTCGCTGGCAGAAAGGCCGGCGATAAATTGCTTACCCATAGAATCGACGAGCACGTCGAGTTCCCCAGTCACGACATCCTTGACACCCTTCGCGATCGCATCAATAGCGAAGGGTATATCGATGCCCGTCATGCTGTCGCTCGCGGCTTGAGCGAGGATGCCGACTAATTTAGTCATAATCTTGGCAATGCCGGTGACGAATTCGATGTTGACAGCGGCGATCTTCACCAGAAACTGCCGGACAGCAGTTGCTGTATCAGTAGCGACATTCACTGCAGCGAGCTGACGTCCTGACTCCTTGTCATACGCGGCCTGCGCGTCACTATGCCATGTGTAGATGTTGTCGGTCGGATGGTAGTTCACGTCGCCGGAGATGGCGGCCAGTTTCCCCTCCACGTCGAGCCACTCAACGCTGGCATAGAGCAGAGATAGTACCGACGTCTCGTGCTTGTACAGATGTTTGAGTTCCTTGAACACCTGCTGAAGATGTTTTCGGATGGCGTCGATTGCACCGGCCGTTGCGATTACCACTGGTGGCATAAAAAAACTGTTGTTGACTTTGTCCACCATCTTGTTGTACTCGCTGATGAGCCGCTTTTCGATCTGCCGACAAGTCACGAACCCGGACTGGTACGGCGCGAGAAGCAATGAAGGGTCATTCCTCTTAGGGGGAGCCATCAGAATCTCCTTATCTGTGATCAGATCCATGCGGGAAGATTTCCGAGAGGTCCAGAGCCGACTGAGAGTCCGCATCGTCGTAGGCGTCAGCGATCTTCCGGAGGGCTGACGCCATGCCGTCGAACTGCAGGTGGGCTTCCATGAACCATTTGGCCATCTGCAACCTGACCTCTCCATAGAGCTTTGCATGGCCGCTGGCGCTGATGTCACCGAGGAAGAATGCCGTCCGGGCAAGATCGAGTTTGCGTAGGTCACTCCCGACTGCGGCGATGTCGTCGGAGGCTTTGATCCACTTCTTAGCTTCTTCCCGCAGGGCGTCTGTGATGACCTCAATGTCTGACACTTTCGTCCCCTTCGCCAGCGCTGTCCCGGGCCGGCACTGCGGCACGCAGGACAGCACATGCCTCGCCGGTCAGCTGTGTGTCGGTGAGCCGGGCGATTGCGGGATCGCAATGGATGTCGACGATCGCGCCCTGGCTGGTGCGTACGGTGATGTGGCCCTGTGGACTGGTGAACTCGCGATCCGGTGGCGGAGCCGGCTGCTTCGCCGACATCTCGGCAAACTCGTCCAGTTGCTGATCCAGTTCCCGCATCGTGGCCATGGTCCGGGCCGACCAGTCCTGTAGTGCCTCATCGGTCCAGGTGGTCGGTAGATCGGCGCCGAACCCGGTCGTGGCGGCGGGTTCCTCAGGATTCCCCGGCGACTGCCGCGCAGCGGTGAGCGCAGCCTCGACCGCTGCCCAGTACGCAGTCAACACCGCCGTACCGAATTCGTCCGGCGCGATCTCGCTGCGCCAGTAGCCAGCGACCCGTACGTCGACTACCCGGCCCGACGGATCCACCTGCACCATCAGCGAACCGGTCGGGTCCGTGCCGCGCAGCGTCCGAGGGTCGCTCTCACCCGGGCGCGGCCGTGAGGCCCGGTGATTACCGAACTGCTCGACGCCGGGCGGGAGCTTCAGCTCCGCCAGTTCCCCTGGGTCGTCCTCGTTGCGCGACAAGAGTCGTTTACCTCCACTGGCACGTACCGGGATGGACAGGACAACACGCTAGCGAACGACCACAACAAGCGGTGTCGATGTCCTGACTCTGGGAGCCGGTGAGTACACAGTGGATAGATGAGGTACACGAGGAGTCCAGCGGTCACCGGTACCGACCGCTGGACGCGGAACCTCAGTCGTCGGAGGTGCTGGCCCTCGTCGCTGCCTTCTTCGGTGCGGCCTTCTTGGTGGCGGCCTTCTTGCTCGCCGCCTTCTTCGTAGCGGCCTTCTTGGTCGCCGCCTTCTTGGTCGCCGCCTTCTTCGCGGCCGTCTTCTTCGCGGTGGTCTTCTTGGCCGCCGTCTTCTTGGCCGCCGCCTTCTTCGGCGCCGCCTTCTTGCGCGGCGCCGGACCCTGCGCACGCTTGTCCGCCAACAGTTCGACGGCCCGGTCGAAGGTGATCGACTCGGCGGTCTCGCTGCGCGGCAGGGTGCGGTTGGTCTCCCCGTCGGTGACGTACAGGCCGAACCTGCCGTCCTTCACCACGATCGGCTTGCCCGACGCCGGGTCGTCGCCGAGGGTACGCAGCGGCTCGACCGCGGCCCGCCGGCCACGCCGCTTCGGCTCGGCGAACAGTTTCAACGCCTCGTCCAGGGTGACCGTGAACAGCTGCTCCTCGGACTCCAGCGACCGGGAGTCGGTGTCCTTCTTGACGTACGGGCCGTACCGCCCGTTCAGCGCGGTGATCTCCTCACCGTCCGGCGCGACACCCACCACGCGGGGCAGGGTGAGCAGCCGGAGCGCGTCGTCGAGGGTCAGGTCCTCCATCGACTGGGTCTTGAACAGCGAGGCGTTCTTGTCGCCGGAGGACACGTACGGACCGAACCGGCCGGACTTGACCACGACCGCCTCTCCGGTGGCCGGGTTGTCGCCCAGCGCCCGTTCCCCGGAGTTGGTCTTGTACAGCTCCTCGACCTTGTCGCGGGTCAGTTCGTCGGGTGCGACACCCTCCGGCAGCGCGGCCCGCTCGCCCTCGTTCGGGTCCTGGTCGGGCTTGCGGCGCTGCAGGTAGGGCCCGTACCGGCCGACCCGGACGACAACCTCACGGCCCTCGTCGTCGGTATGCAGCGGGATCGAGTTGACGCCGCGGGCGTCGATGTCGGACAACCGCTCGGTCACCAGGCGCTTCAGCCCGCCGGAGCGGGCCACCGAGCCCTCGGCGCCGGCCTCGTCGCCGAAGTAGAAGCTGCGCAGGAAACCCAGCGCGGCGGTGTCACCTGCGGTGATGTCGTCGAGCTCGTTCTCCAGGCCGGCGGTGAAGTCGTAGTCGACGAGCCGGGGGAAGTAGCCCTCCAGCAGGGCGACCACGGCGAAGGCCACGAAGGACGGGATCAGCGCCTGCCCGCGCTTGACCACGTAGCCGCGGTCCTGGATGGTCTGCATGATCGTGGTGTACGTGGAGGGTCGGCCGATGCCCAGCTCTTCCAACGCCTTGACCAGCGATGCTTCCGTGTACCGGGGCGGCGGCTGGGTGGTGTGCCCGGTCGGTTCGAGGCGCTGCGCGTCGAGCTGCTGGCCGCGTTCCAACTGGGGCAGCCGACGTTCGGTGTCCTCGGTCTCCGCCGTCTCGTCGTCCAGCGACTCGACGTAGGCGCGCAGGAAGCCGGGTTCGGTGATGGTCTTGCCGGTGGCTCCGAAGTCGCACTGCTCGCCGGTTGCGGAGGACGCGCTGATGCGTACGGACACCGAGTTGCCGACCGCGTCGATCATCTGCGAGGCGATCGTGCGTCGCCAGATCAGCTCGTACAGCCGGAACTCGTCCGCGGACAGCTCGTCGGCCAGCGCACCCGGGGTGCGGAACGCCTCGCCGGCCGGGCGGATCGCCTCGTGCGCCTCCTGCGCGTTCTTGACCTTGCGGGTGTACTGGCGGGGCTCGGCCGGTACGTAGCGGTCCCCGTACAGCTCACGGACCTGCGTACGCGCCGCGGTCAGCGCGGTGTCCGACAGGGTCGTCGAGTCGGTACGCATGTAGGTGATGTAGCCGTTCTCGTACAGCCGCTGCGCCACCCGCATCGTGGTCTGCGAGGAGAAGCGCAGCTTACGGGCCGCCTCCTGCTGCAACGTGGAGGTCATGAACGGCGCGTACGGCTTGCGCCGGTACGGCTTCTCCTCGACCCGGGTGACGCCGAACGGCCGACCCTCCAGGCGTGCCGCGAGACCCCGGGCACCCTGTTCGTCGAGATGGATTGCACCGGAGTTGGGCCGGACCCGGCCGGTCGCCGGGTCGAAGTCGCGGCCGGACGCCACCTTGTCGCCGTCCAGCGCGATCAGGGTGGCGTTGAAGGTGCCCGGCCCGTCGTCGGTACGGCCCTGGACGGCCAGGGACGCCTGGATGTCCCAGTAGTCGGCGGTGTGGAAGGCCATCCGCTGGCGTTCCCGCTCCACCACGATGCGGGTGGCCACGGACTGCACCCGACCAGCCGACAGCTTCGGCATGATCTTCTTCCACAGCACCGGGCTGACCTCGTAGCCGTACAGCCGGTCCAGTACCCGGCGTGCCTCGTACGCGTCCACCAGCGCCTGGTTGATCTCACGCGGGTGCGAGACGGCCTCCTGGATGGCCGGCCGGGTGATCTCGTGGAAGACCATCCGCCGTACCGGCACCTTCGGCTTGAGGATCTCCGACAGGTGCCAGGCGATCGCCTCGCCCTCCCGGTCCTCGTCTGTCGCGAGGTACAGCTCGTCGGCGTCCTTCAGCAACGTCTTGAGCCGGGTGACCTGCGCCTTACGGTCCGGGCTGACCACGTACAGCGGGGTGAAGTCGTGTTCGGTGTCGACACCGAGCCGCGACCACGGCTCGTCCCGGTATTTGGCGGGTATCTCGCTGGCACCCCGGGGCAGGTCCCGGATGTGCCCACGGCTCGCTTCCACGACGTATCCCGGGCCCAGATAGCCCGAGATGGTCTTGGCCTTCGCCGGCGATTCGACGATGACCAACCGGTTGGTGCGCTCGGTACGCGGCACGGTACTCCAGTCAGGCTGCGATCAGGTCATTCAGGCGAACAGGTGGCACGGGTGAAACGATCAGCTACCAGTGGGACAGGATGACACAGTCGCTCTACCCGGTGTGCCCACAGGCTGTCAAACGTAACGCGCCGCGCGCCAACAAGATGCCCATCACACGCGTGAGCGGACATCAGGGTAGGAATCACGGCCACGCACCCGGCGGTGCACCGCGCGGTCGGGGGCCGAGCAGATCGGCGAGCGGGAGCAGATGCCGGCGCCCGACCACCCGCAGTGCGGGGCCACCGGTCAGCAGCTCCGCGACCACCCCGGCGGCGAGCAGTGCGGACCGCAGGTCCTGCCAGCCGGCATCGTCGGCGGGCAGCGGCAACAGATAGCCGGTGCTGTCGGCATGCCCCCCGGTCAGCGCCCACAACCGGGGCACCAGGCCGGCCAGCCGGAACCCGACCGGCGGCCGTTTGACCGTGCCGCGCAGCCAGCCGTCGGCGAGCGCGGCCAGCGGCGTACAGAAGGCCGTACGGACCCCCACGTTGCCCTCCACCGACGGCACCCGGCTGCCCGACAGTCCCCGCTCGTCGAACGCGGCGAGCAGCGCGGCGGCCCGCCACTCCTCGGCCACCACCACCGAGACCCGGGCGGTGCCGCCCATCCGGACCACCTGCCCGGCGCCGGCCAGGACCCCGGCCAGGTCACCGGGGGTCGGCTCGGCCAGTTCGGCGGAGAACAGCGATGGCTGCCGCTCGACCGACCCGCGTGATCGGCGCGACACGGCGGGCCGACCGGCCGGCTGCGAACCGGCCGGCTGTGCTGCGGCCGGCTCCTCCCACGGGAACAGCGGTTCGGTCATCGGGCGCCCACCGGTCCGGTACGCCACCGATCCACGGTTCCCGCCGCCGCGCTCACCGGCACTCCGGTACCTGGTCGAATGCCTGCTGCAACTCGGTGGAGCGCACCTTGTCGGTGTCCAGCGCACCGGCGTTGTACTGCCGGTTCAACCGGTCGATCGCCGAGGTCACGCCCTGGTAGAAGGTCGTGGCGTGGTCGGTGGGCAGCTTGCGGATCGAGTCGCGGGCAAAGCCGTACGCGGCGCCCGCGCTGCGCAACGCGGCGCTGAACTCGTCCGCGATCTTCTTGCCGTCGTCGACGTCCGGTACCCCGGCCGCCAGCAGCTTGTCCCGAGCTTTGTCGCTGGCCTTCGCCTCCGCGTCGAGCAGCCCGACGATGCTGACCTTCGCCGCGTCCGGTGTCCGCACCCCGGCCATGTCGCGCTGGGTCCGGCCGGTCAGGTCGGTGATCGTGGCGCTCCACGGCTTCAGCACCTGGCAGACGTGCTTCGCCCAGGTCTTCGGTGGGACGCCGGACGAGCTGCAGGCGGCCGTACCGGATCCCAGCAGGACAGCACTCACCACCACGGCCACGACACGACATACAGGTGCCCCCATGAACCGGAACGTTATCCGGTCCACAGGGGCACCTGCCGTACCAGTCAGCTCGATCAGGCGGATGCCTTCACCGGCTGCTTGGTGTCCTTGCCTGCGTCACCGTTCTCCTCACCCACGGCGATCGGGCGCCGCTTGGCGACGACCATCGCCGCCACGATGATCGCCAGGGCGACCAGCGAGATGGCGATCCGTACGGCGTTGTTCTTGTCGGTGCCGATGGAGAACATCACCACGGCCGGCGCGACCAGCAGCGAGACCAGGTTCATCACCTTGATCAGCGGGTTGATCGCCGGGCCTGCGGTGTCCTTGAACGGGTCACCGATGGTGTCACCGATGACCGTCGCGGCGTGCGCCTCGGAACCCTTGCCGCCGTACACCCCGTCCTCGACGAGCTTCTTGGCGTTGTCCCAGGCGCCGCCCGAGTTGGCCAGGAAGATCGCCATCAGGATCCCGGTGGCGATGGCGCCGGCCAGGTACGAGCCGAGCGCACCGACACCCAGCCCGAAGCCGACCACGATCGGCGCCAGGATGGCCAGGATGCCCGGGGTGATCAGCTCACGCTGCGCGTCCCGGGTGCAGATGTCCACGACCTTGCCGTACTCGGGGCGCTGGGTGCCGTCCATGATCCCGGGGAACTCCCGGAACTGACGGCGCACCTCGAAGACCACGGCGCCGGCGGACCGGGACACCGCGTTGATCGCGAGCATGCTGAACAGGAACACCACGGCCGCGCCGATGATCAGACCGACGAGGTTCGCGGGGTTCGCGACGTTCAGTACACCGGCGTACTGCTGCAGGTCCAGCGCGTCCACGCCGGCCTTGCCCGCCTTACCTGCGGCGGAGACCACCGTGTCGGTGAACGACCCGAACAGTGCGGTCGCGGCCAGTACAGCCGTCGCGATCGCGATGCCCTTGGTGATCGCCTTGGTGGTGTTGCCCACCGCGTCGAGCTCGGTGAGGATCTGCGCGCCCTCACCCTCCACGTCACCGGACATCTCCGCGATGCCCTGCGCGTTGTCCGAGATCGGACCGAAGGTGTCCATGGCCACGATCACGCCGACCGTGGTCAGCAGACCGGTGCCGGCGAGTGCCACCGCGAACAGCGACAGCACGATACTGCCGCCACCGAGCAGGAACGCGCCGTAGACGGCCGCGGCGATCAGCAGCGCCGAGTACACCGCCGACTCGAAGCCCAGGCTGACACCGGCCAGCACCACGGTGGCCGGACCGGTCAGCGAGGTCTTCGCGACGTCGCGTACCGGGCGGCGGTTGGTCTCGGTGAAGTAGCCGGTGAGCAGCTGGATCAGCGCCGCCAGCACGATACCGATGAGTACCGCGACGATGGCGATGGTCCGCGGGTTGTGCGAGTCGTGTTGCAGCGCGCCGCTGACCCCGTGCAGGCCGGAGAACGTCGCCGGCAGGTACGCCAGCGCAGCGACCACACACAGCACACCGGAGATGGCGGCCGAGATGAAGAACGCCCGGTTGATCGCCGTCATACCAGACTTGTCGGTCTTACGCAGCCGGGTGATGAACACCCCGAAGATCGCGGTGACAACCCCGATCGCAGGCACGATCAGCGGGAAGACCAGACCCTCGGTACCGAACGCGGTGCGGCCCAGGATCAGCGCCGCGACCAGCATGACCGCGTACGACTCGAACAGGTCGGCCGCCATACCGGCACAGTCACCGACGTTGTCGCCCACGTTGTCGGCGATGGTCGCCGCGTTCCGCGGGTCGTCCTCGGGGATGCCCTGCTCCACCTTGCCGACCAGGTCGGCGCCCACGTCAGCGGCCTTGGTGAAGATACCGCCGCCGACCCGCATGAACATGGCCAGCAGTGCCGCGCCGAAACCGAAGCCTTCCAGCACCGTCGGTGCGTTGCTCCGGTAGATCAGCACCACGATGCCGGCGCCCAGCAGGCCCAGGCCGACCGTCATGAAGCCGACGACGCCGCCGGTACGGAACGCGATCTGCATCGCACCCTCGCGGGTGCTCCGGGCAGCGGCTGCCACCCGCAGGTTGGCCCGGGTCGCCAGCGACATGCCGGCCCACCCGATGAAGGCGCTGAACACGGCGCCCACCACGAAGAATGCAGACCGTCCGATCCGGATCCCCCAGCCACCCTCGCTCACCGGCAATGCCAGCAGCAACAGCAGAGCGACCACCACGAAGATGCCCAGGGTGCGGAACTGGCGGGTCAGGTACGCCGAGGCGCCCTCCTGCACCGCGCCAGCGATCTCCTGCATCTTCTGGGTGCCCCGGTCCGTGGCGAGTACCAGCTTGACCAAGCCCGCGGCGAACCCCAACGCGACCAGTGCGATCACTGCCGCGATGACCACGTAGACAAGGTTCGAGCCGGTCAGGGATACATCACTCAGGGACAGGGTCTCGCCGCCAGTGGCGAGATTGGTGTCCATCCGTCCTCCTGTACCGCGTCTGTATCCGGCCGGCCGGTCGGCCGGTCCGGTGGGCCCGCGACAGCGGGCACCAGCAGCAACCCGCGGAGTGTAGCGGGCTGAACGTGCTCATCCTCACACGCATGCCCCGGTGGGCACTGTGGGCCACACCACTGTGTTAATACGAATGGCATTACGGAATTACTACAACCTGCCGGTCGTACGCCGACTCAGCGTGTGGAAGCGGCCATTATCAGGCCAATAGTCCATTTTGACCGGATAGCAAGGTCCGGTTTTGTGTAATTCCGTGGATTCATGATCACCGTCCGGCCGTGCCTGACTGCGGTCGGCGCTGACGCCCGAGAGCCGGCAGCCTTCCCGTAGGTCCTACCGCCGAGCGACCGGGGCCGGGCTCACCGACAGCCGGGCGCCGGACGTCAGTCCGTGGGCCAGGACATCCGTACAGCGGTGCCGGGGCCATCCCCGCGCGGGGCGACGTCAAGATCGTCGACCAGGCCGGCCAGCAGCGCCAGACCCATGCCGACCGTCACGGACTGCTCACCGAACGGCTCGGAGGAGCCGAGGTCGCCACTGTAGGCGACAAGATCAACCGGGTCGGGCAGCGCACCGGCAGCCACCCTGGTCTCGGCCGGCCCCCGGTCGAGCACCCGTACGGTGAACCGGTCGCCGTCGGTCATCTCCACGTCGACGAGGTCGGTCAGCAGATGCAGCTGATGCAGCGCCACGGCTCGGGAACAGGCTTCACCCACGGCGAGGCGTACCTCGTCGAGCAGCCCTTCGGCCACGCCCGCCCGACGCGCCACGGCGACCGCCACCAGACGGGCAGTCCGCACGTGCGCCGGAGCCGGCGAGAACCCCAACCGAACCGTTGCCATTCCGGAGCCGCCGCTACCGGTCGGTCGCCGGCGGTACCGCCCGGTCTCCGGCCGGCCGGCTCCCCGGCGCATCGTCGGCGGCGGAGCCACCGTCCGCGTCGGCGGCGTCGTCGATGCGTACCGCCTCCTCGACCGTGTCCACGATCGTGAAGATGCGGTCCAACCCGGTGATCCGGAAGATCTTCAGGATCCGCTCATGCGCACAGACCAGCACAAAGGTGCCGCCCAACGGACGTACCCGTTTCAACCCGCCGACGAGCACGCCGAGCCCGGTGGAGTCGAGGAACTCGACCCGGCGCAGATCGACCACGAGCCGACGTACGCCCTCGTCGACCAGCTCGACGAGCCGTTGCCGGAGTTTCGGCGCGGTATAGACGTCGATCTCTCCGGTGACCTGCAACACCGTACGGTCGGCGACGGTGTCTGTCTGCAACAACAGCTCCATGCAGAACCTCCCTGCCATCGGCCGGCTGGCGCCGTGCGCTGGACGCCGTTTCACTGCAACTGCGAACTCTACCGAGGTCCCCTCCCCAGGGGCGTGGCTCGGGCCACCGGTCACGTGGCAGAGTTTCGGCGGTGGACGCACGGGACCTGCTGGGGCGACTGAGTGCCGGGCGGCCGGTGGACCCCGACGGTACCGGACCCATCACGCACGTGCGCCAACTGCCCGCCCGGGTCGGCCAGAGCGCGCCGTGGCCGGACTGGGTGCCCGACGAACTGCTCACCACGTTGGCCGCCCAGGGCATCACGGCGCCCTGGCGGCATCAGGCCACCGCCGCCGACGCCGTGCACGCCGGCACCAGTACGGTCATCGCGACCGGCACCGCCTCTGGCAAGTCGCTGGCCTACCAGCTGCCGGTGCTGGCCGACCTGCTCGCCGACGAGCGGACCACCGCGCTGTACCTGGCACCCACCAAGGCCCTGGCCGCAGACCAGCTCCGCGCGATCACCGCGCTGGTACCCGCCGACACGATCGCGGTCGCCTGCTACGACGGCGACACCCCTGCCGCGGAACGCGACTGGGCCCGGCGACATGCCCGGTTGCTGCTCACCAATCCGGACATGGTGCACCATGCGTTCCTGCCCGGACACCGACGGTGGGCCACCTTTCTGCGCAGACTGCGCTACGTGGTGATCGACGAGTGCCACACCTACCGTGGCGTGTTCGGCTCGCACGTGGCCCAGGTACTGCGCCGGCTGCGACGGCTGACCGCCCGGTACGGGGCAGCCGACCCGGTCTTCGTCCTCGCCTCGGCGACCGTCGCCGACCCCGCCGACTCGGCCGGCCGGCTCACCGGCGTACCGGTGCGGGCCGTCACCGAGGACCATTCACCCCGGGCCGCCCGTACCGTCGCACTCTGGGAACCGCCGCTGCTGCCCATCCACGACGCGCGCGGCGAACACGGGGCGCCGGTGCGTACGTCCGCGCTGCGGGAATCCGCCGACCTGCTGGCCGACCTCGTCACCTGCGGGGTGCGCACGTTGACGTTCGTCCGGTCCCGGCGCGGCGCCGAGCTGGTGGCGGCGATGGCGCGGCGGGCGGTGACCGAGGCCGTACCGGAACTGGGCGACGGCCGGATCGCCGCCTACCGGGCCGGCTACCTGCCGGAGGAACGCCGCGCGCTGGAACGGGCGCTGCGCTGCGGTGACCTGCTCGGGCTCGCCGCCACCACGGCGCTGGAACTCGGCGTCGATGTGACCGGACTCGACGCGGTCGTGCTCGCCGGCTACCCGGGCACCCTGGCCTCGCTGTGGCAGCAGGCCGGTCGGGCCGGGCGTTCCGGGGCCGGTGAGGCGCTGTGCGTACTGGTCGGGCGCGACGACCCGCTCGACACCTACCTGCTGCATCATCCAGAGGCGATCTTCGACCGGCCGGTGGAACGCACCGTGCTGGACCCCGGCAACCCGTACGTACTGGGCCCGCACCTGTGCTGCGCCGCGGCCGAGATGCCGCTCACCGAACCGGATCTGGCGCTGTTCGGTGGCGACATCGCGCGCAACGCGGTGGAGGCGATGGTCGCCGTGAAATCCCTGCGGCGCCGACCCACCGGCTGGTACTGGACCGACCGCAACCGGCCCGACGTGGACCTGCGCGGCTCGGGCGGCGAACCGGTCGCCGTGGTGGAGGCCGGTACCGGACGGCTGCTGGGCACCGTCGACCCCGGCGCGGCGCACAGCCAGGTCCATGCGGGCGCGGTCTACCTGCACCAGGGTGCCTCCTTCGTGGTGGATGAACTGGACCTCGCGGACTCGGTGGCGTTGGTGCACGCCGAGGAACCTTCCTGGACCACGCACGCCCGGGAACAGACCGACGTGTCGGTGGTCGGCAGCACCCGGTCGGCGCCGGCCGGGCCGGTGTCGCTGCATCTCGGTGTCGTCGACGTGACCAGCCAGGTCGTGTCGTACCAGCGGCGACGCTCACCGGGCGGCGAGTTCATGGACGAAAGACCGCTCGATCTGCCGCCGCGACAGCTGCGTACCGTGGCGGTCTGGTACACCATCGAACGCGACACGCTCGCCGCCGCCGGCCTCGCCGAGGTCGACCTGCCCGGCTCGTTGCACGCCGCCGAACACGCCGCGATCGGGCTGCTGCCGCTCACCGCAACCTGTGACCGGTGGGACATCGGTGGGCTGTCGACCGCCGCGCACCCCGACACCGGCCTGCCCACGGTCTTCGTCTACGACGGGCACCCGGGCGGGGCCGGCTTCGCCGAACGCGGTTTCGGTGTCGCGCAGGACTGGCTGAGCGCCACCCGGGACGCGATCCGCGCGTGCGGCTGCGACACCGGCTGCCCGTCCTGCGTGCAGTCGCCCAAGTGCGGCAACGGCAACGAGCCGTTGGACAAGTCCGGCGCGGTACGGGTACTGGAACTGGTACTCGCCGCGCTCGACCGGTCCGGACCCCGAGCTCGGATTCCCGTGCACCGGGCTCCGGCCGGACCGGATCCCGGCCGGGCCAGACTCCCGCTGGACCGGACCTCCCCCGGGCCGGGCTCTGACAGGCCGGATTCCGGCCGGGCGTGAGTTCCGATGGACCGGATCTTCGTGAGAGAGGATGGTGGATCGTGGACGCTCGCCCCGTTGCGGTCTTCGCGCTCCAACCGGAGCTGATCGACGACATCTTTCCCGGACCGCTGCTCGACCGGCTCCGACAGCAGGTGGACTGCGCTCCGACGGCAGTGCTGACCACCCTCGACACGGTGGCCGGGCGGACGTTGCTGGCCGGTGCCGACGTACTCATCACCGGTTGGGGATGCCCTCGACTGGACGCGGCGGCGCTGACCCATGCGCCACGGCTGCGGGCCGCCATCCACGCGGCGGGCTCGGTGAAGGGGCACACGACACCGGAACTCTTCGCCGCCGGGGTGCTGGTGTCCTCGGCGGTCGAGGCCAACGCGCGGCCGGTCGCCGAGTTCACCGTGGCGGCCGCCGTACTGGCCAGCAAGCGGTCGTTCCGGCACGCGGCCGACTACCGGGCGGGTGGCGTGGCACCGGGCTACAGCGCGGGCGAGGACTCGGGCCTGTACGGCAGTACGGTCGGAATCATCGGTGCCTCGCGGATCGGTCGACTGGTCCTCGGAATGCTCGCCGAGCACGGTGTACGCCGACTGGTACATGACCCGTACCTGTCGACGGCGGAGGCACGGGAGCTCGGTGCCGAACCGGTCGACCTGGACACCCTCTGCCGACTGTCCGATGTGGTCAGCGTGCATGCACCCGAGCTGCCGGCGACCCGGCACATGATCGACGACCGCCGGTTGGGGCTGATGCGGGACGGCGCGATCCTGATCAACACGGCGCGCGGTTCGCTGGTGGACACCGGGGCGCTGGTACGCCACTGTGAGGCCGGCCGCCTGGACGCGGTGCTGGATGTCACCGATCCCGAACCGTTGCCGACGGGGCATCCGCTGCTGGGTCTGCCCAACGTGTTGTGTACCCCGCACCTTGCCGGCACCCGGGGACGGGAGCTGCGGCGTTTCGGGGACTTCGTCGTGTCCGAAGTGGAGCGTCTGGTCGCGGGCGTGCCACTGCTCGGCCTGGTGGACCCGGCCGAGCTGTCCCGGCTCGCCTGACCGGTCCGGCAACCCGTCGCGACGACCGACACCGACGATGTCCTGCACCGGACCGGCCCGGGCGACGGCGGTCGCGCGGCCGAAGCGGCCGGCCGGGCCGGGTGGCGTCACCGACACGCGGAGCTGGATTTCCAGGCCGCGTACGGTGCAGCTGTCCAGCTCGGCACCGTTTGCGGTGACGATCCGACCGGCGTGCGCACAGGCGGCGGTTCGACCCTCGATGGCATGCACCGCACCGGCGAGTGCGCCCAGGTCCGCAGCGGCCCCCGCCCGGTGCTTGGCCAGTGCGGCGGATCCCACCGAGGCGCCGGCCAGTCCGAGCAGCAGAACGACCAGGCCGATCCCGAGCAACAGGATCGACGCGGACCCCGCATCGCGGCGGGGGGCACCAGTGGAGCCGCTCATCCGGGAACACCGGGTTCTGGTTCGGCGACCGCGTCCGCCGAGACGCTGAGGCCGGGTACCACCCCACCCAACGGGCGGACCACCGCACGTACGGTGGCCCGGATCCGACCGCCGTCGGAGGTGACGGACACCGAAGCGCCATCCGGGGCGGCGCGGCTGCCGGCCGTCACGCCGGAATCGCCCCGCGCGGCGGCCCGCGCCGCCTGACGGGCGGCGTCGACACATTCCAGTTTGGTCAGTACCGCTGACACCGCGGTCAGCGCGGCCAGCAGGAGCAGTACGACGGCGGGCATCGCGACGGCGAACTCCGCGGTCACCGACCCGCGGTCACGACGTCGGTGTGGTGCATGTGGGACGCGGGCTGTGGGGGCCGGCCTGCTGCCGGTCGGCCCCCTGCCGCGACGAATCGTCGTCACGGCGTCCCGCTCAGCCCAGTGCCCGCTGGATGATCGCGGACAGCGCCGACTGAACGGCGCCGGAGGTCAGCACCTTCAACAACAGTCCCGCGAAGGCGACCGCGGCGATGGTGCCCACCGCGTACTCCGCGGTGTTCATGCCCTGGTCGCCACGGAGGCGACCACGCATCCTGTGCCACAACATCGGTGTTCTTCTCCTCTCCGGCGCCGGGACGGTCCCGGCGCCGTCGTCCCCTGACCGCCGGCTGGTCAGGGCAGAACGGTGCCGAGCATCGAAACCACCACCGGCACCAGCCCGCCCGCGACGAAGGCGGGCAGGAAGCACAACCCCAGGGGCAGTACGACCAGGACCCCGGCCCGCTGCGCCCTCGTCTCCAGTTCCGCCAGCCGGGCCGAGCGCAGGTCGTCGGCCAGCCGGTACAGCGACCGGGCGAGCGCGGCGCCGCTGCCGCTGCCGCGTACCGCTGCGGCGGCGAACCGGTGTGCGGCCGGCACGTCGTGCAGCGCACTCCACGCAGACTCGGGTGCGGCACCGAGTCCGAGCGCCCGTCCCACCCGGTCCAGCCGCTCCCCCAGTGGTCCGCCCAATGCGGCGCCGACGGTCAGTACGGCGACGCTCGGTGGCGCGCCGGACCGCAGCGCGGCAGCGGTCAGGTCCAACGCGAACGGCAGGTCCGCCTGCGCCCGGAGCCGAGCGGCCCGTACGCCGCGCGGCTCGATCCGACGGATGACCCGGTCGACGGCGTAACCGGCCAGGGCCCCGCACACGAGTCCGGGCCATCCGGAGATCAGCAGTGCCACCGCCACGCCGACGGGCAGTGCCAGCAGCCGTGCCGGGTAGTGCCGACGGCCCGAGCGCAGCGGCGCGACACGTAGCCGCAGATCGTGCAGGCGGCCGGTGGTCCGGCGGCCTCGACGCAGGGCCAGTGGTATTCCGGCGGCACCGACCAGGACGGCGGCCAGCGCCGAGTCCAGCAGCAGCGGTGGGGCGCCCCATACCGTCATGTGAGTGCCTCCACCCCGTCGAGCCGGGCCAGTCGCGCTGTCCAGAGCACACCAGCGACCTGGAGTACGAGGGTCACCACCGCGCAGGCTGCACCGATTCCGGTGTGCAGCAGGACACGGAGTGGATCGGCACCGATGGCGTAGCCGAGGCCGAGTCCGGCAGCGGGCAACAGCGCGAGCAGCACCGCGGTCGCGGTGGCGCCCGCGGTCTGCGCGAGGGCACGACGGCGTACCTTCTCCCGGTCGGCGAGTTCGGTGTCGAGCCGCTCCAACAGCTCGGCCAGCGGTGCGCCGGTGCGGGCGGCCAACTGCCAGGCGGACGCGAGGCGGATGGTCACGGCGGCCCGCGCAGGGTCACTGTCGTGTCGCAGCACCACCATTGGATCATCAGGCAGTACAGGAGCTACGCCAGCACGCTCCACGTCGACGGAACCTGTCCGCCCGGCCCCGGGACCGGCCGATGTGCCGGTGCCGGGATATCTGCCGTCCCGCGACGGGCCGATCAGCCGTGGCCAGACCCGACCGAGCGCGGCGGTCGGAGGTAGCCCGGCACGCAGGTCGTCGGACAGCGCGGTCACCGCATCGAGGGCCTCGGACCGCGCCTGTTCCGCTTCACGGGCATGCCGACGCCGGAGCATCATCCGGACCACGAAGCCCGGGTAGCCGCCGCAGACCAGTGCCGCTACCGGACCGGCAAGTATCAGCCCGAGCACCGCACCGACAAGTGCAGCCCCGGCGACAGCGGTGCGTTCCGATCGCCCGGCCCGGTGCAGCATCGCGCGTACGGCACCCAGCGGTCCGCCGGACGATGCCCGGGACGCCAGGCCGCGCAGGCGTCCCCGGGCCACCAGAGCCGGAGCGACCAGTGCTGCGGCCGCCAACAGCACCAGCAGCGCGCCGACGGCGGCAGTGCCGGTGGCCGCCGCATGCGTCATCATCGAGCACCGACGCTGGACCGTCCACAGAGGATCCCCGGCGGTGGGACGTTCCGGTCGTCGAGCAGCTCGGCCAGGATCGATGCCGCCGCGCACAGGCCGCTGCGTCGTGTCCAGGCGGGCTCGGCGCCGACCCGCCCGGAAGCATCGGCGACCAGCACACAGACCTCGTCCACCGACCGTCCGGAGGGCAACCGTCGGAGGTGGACCACCACCTGGAGCGCGGCCCGTACCTGGGCGTGCAACGCATCGCGGCCCAGCCCGCCGAGCATCCCGAGGGCTTCCAGCCGTGCCGGTACGTCGGCCGGCGTGTTCGCGTGCAGTGTGCCGGCACCGCCGTCGTGGCCGGTGTTCAGCGCCGCCAGCAACTCGGCCACCTCGGCACCCCGGCATTCACCGACCACGACCCGGTCGGGTCGCATCCGTAGAGCCTGTCGTACGAGATCTCGTAAGGTCACCTCACCGGCGCCTTCCGCGTTGGCCTGGCGCGCGGTGAGCCCGACGACGTGCGGGTGGACCGGGCGCAGCTCCGCGGCGTCCTCCACCACCACGATCCGCTCGGTGTCCGGGATCAGACCGAGCAGCGCGGCGAGCAGGGTGGTCTTGCCCGAGCCGGTCCCGCCGGTCACCAGGTAGGCCAACTTCGCCGAGACGATCGCCCGGAGCAGCTCGGCGACGGGCTCGTCGATCGTGCCGGCCCCGACCAGTTCGGTGAGGGTGAAGGCGCGTTGCCGGAAGGTGCGCAACGACAGGCACGGTCCGTCGGTCGCCACCGGTGCCAGCACGGCATGCAGCCGGGTGCCGTCCGGCAGTCGCGCGTCGACGAACGGATGCGCATCGTCCAACGCGCGACCGCAACTGGCGGCGAGGCGTTGCGCCAGGCGGCGTACGGGGTCCGGGCCGGACCAGTCGACCGCCACCCGCTCCAGTCCGGCGCCCCGGTCCCGCCAGACCTGGGTGCCGTTGACCAGGACGTCGGTCACCAGGGGGTCGGCCAGTACCGGTTCGAGCGGGCCGGCACCGGTCAGGTCTCGGCGGAGCCCGTCGGCCAGGGTGAGCAGGGCACTGTCCCCCAACGCGCCGCTGTATTCCTGTCGCACCGCGGAGACGATCGCCGCCGGAGTGGCGGTCTGGCCGCTGCGCGCGAGCCGGTGGCGTACCCGTTCGGCCAGCTGCTCGTGCCCGACCGGCATCAGGCCACCTCCCGTGCTGGTGCGGACCGGGGCAGCTGGGCGAGCAGGTCCGTACAGAGCTCGGCAAGGGGACCCCGTCCGGTGGCTGCGGGCGGTTCACCGTGTTCGAGCGCCTCGGCGAGGCCCGGCTCCGGTCGCAGTGAGCCGAGTATCGGAAGGCCCAGTGCCTGGCCGATGTCCGTGACCCGCAGCCGGCCCGGCGCCGGGCCACGGACCACGACCTTCAGTGCGCGGCAGTGCGGGCCGACGGCGGCGGCGACCCGCGCAGCAGCCGCGCAACCCCGGATGTCCGCGGGCACCACCAACACGACCAGGTCGGTGAGCTGGGCCGCGCGGACGGCGGCCTCGTCGAGCTGTCGGGGCAGGTCGACGACCACCAGATCGCCGCCACGCCGGCCAGCATCGAGCGTGGCGTCCATGGCTTCGACGGGTACGTCGAAGGTGTTCCCGCGGTCCCAGGACACCACCATGAGCTCGCCCTGCCGTGGCAGTTCCTCGTAGAGCGCGGCGACGTCGACCCGGCCGCGCGCCGCGGCGAGTTCGGGCCAGCGCAGCCCGGCGCTGCTCTCCCAGCCCAGCAACAGGTCCATCCCGCCACCCAGCGGATCTGCATCGACGAGCATGGCCCGGTCCCCGGTGCGGGCGGCGGTCACCGCCAGGCCGGCGGCGAGCACGCTGGCGCCCGCACCGCCACGCCCACCGAGCACGCCGATCAGCGGTGCGCTGTCCCGTCGACTGGTGCCCGCGCTGCCGAAGCGTGCGGTCAACCATGCGGTAGCGGCCGGCAGCACCACGACGTGATCGGCACCGAGGCTGCCGGCGGCCTGCCACGACGATTCGTCGGCCTGGCCGTCGACCAGACGGCCTACCAGCACCACGTCCCGGCGGTCGGGCAACCGGGCCCGTACGCAACCGGCTGCGGCGTCGGCGCCGATGACCACCAGGGTGGCAGATCGCCAACAGCGCCGGGCGGCGACCGCGTCACCTGCCACATCGACGTCTCCGCAACCGGCTGCTGCCAACGGAAGCAGTTCGTCCAGCAGCCGTACGTCGGAGGTGACGATCAGTGGCCGGCCGCCGGGCGGTGCGGTGGCGACCATCGGGTCGGCCGGAACGGGCCGGTCTCCGTCGGCGGATCCGGTGTCTGGCCGGTCGTCGGTATCCATGCTTGCCCTCCGGGTCGGTGGTCGAACGACACCACCGTGACCGGGAGGGCCGGCATCGACCACTGCCCATCAGCAACCTGTGGACAACGACGGACGACCCTGTGGACAACTGACGTTCAGCTGGTGCGGATGTGATATCAGCTCTCGGCGGAGGACTCACTGCCGAGGCGCTGTCGAAGCCGGCGCCAGTGGATCCCGAGCAGGACGCTGCCCGTTGCGAAGATCAGGGTGAGTACGCCGAACACCCAGCCCAACCACATCGTGGACGCGGACCTGAAGGCCAGCGCCGACATGCCTGCTTCGATGACGGCCACGACCCCCACCTGGAGTGCGACGGCGAGCGAGATCCGGCACTGGGTGCCGAGCGAGATGGCCATGCAGCTGTCCTACCACACGGCCGGAGGCGTACCGGACAGCCGACAGCGCAGGCCACAAAGCGGCTGAGGAAGGCGCAGTGCCGGACCGGTCCGGGGAAGGGACGACCCCCGCCGGGGTGGCGGGGGTCGTCATGGGCCGGCTTCGGGGGGGATGAAGCCGAACCCACTCAGCGGTCACGGGGGGGTGCAACCGCCGAGGGCTGGACACGCACCGGAGGATGGCACGTTGGGAGCAGACCGGTACCTCCTGTAAGGATGCCCGAGAGTGCGCCATGCCGTCGAGAGGTACCGGGAATCCCCGGAATCGGATGGTCGCTCCGGTGCTGGGGCCCGACGGACCGAATCACCGCTCCGGATCATCCGACGAATGCACCAGGCACGGTACGCGTGCACCGCCCGGCTAAGCTTCCGCTGTGGCCCGGTGCGGCGCTTTCTTCGACCTCGACAGAACAGTCATCGCGACATCGAGCGCGTTGGCTTTCAGCCGACCGTTCTATCGGGATGGTCTGATCAGCCGTCGGGACATGTTGGCCAGTGGGTACGCCCAGCTGGTCTACCGGCTCGCCGGCGCCGGCGACGAACAGATGGGCCGGATCCGCGACCAGTTGGCTTCGCTGTGTCGCGGATGGCGCGTTGACCAGGTGAGACGGATCGTCGCGGAGACCCTGGACGAACTGATCGCACCGTACGTCTACGCCGAGGCGCTGGCTCTGATCGAGCAGCACCGGGCCGCGGGACGGGACGTGATCCTGGTGTCGTCATCCGGTGAGGAGATGGTGCGACCGATTGCGGAACTGGTCGGCGCCGACGATGTGATCGCCACCCGGATGGCGGTGGAGGATGGTCGATTCACCGGCGTGGTGGAGTTCTATGCGGCCGGTTCCAACAAGGCACTGGCAGTACGCGAATTGGCTGCCCAAAAGGGTTATGACCTTGCGGGATCATACGCTTATTCCGATTCAGTCAGCGATATTCCCTTGCTGGAGACTGTCGGATATCCGACAGCGGTGAACCCGGATCGGGCCTTACGGCGTGCCGCTGCAGACCGGCACTGGCCGGTGTCGAGCTTCCGCCGACCGGTACCGACCCGGACCGTCCAGTGGGTCAGCGCGTTACGGTCCCGGCCGGCCCCGCTCGCCCTGCTGCGGGCCAGGCCCGTACCGGCCGCGTTGGCCGCCGGCGCGGGCGTGGTCCTGGTCGGCGCAGTCTGGTACGGGCACCACCGCCGCTCCCGCGCCTCGGCCAGGGAGTTGGCGTCGGTGCCCGCCGACCCCGGCACGACCCGCCGGGCACGACCCGCATGACCTGACCCTGGTGGGATCTGAGCCGATCATCACCACCTCATCGACCCGCCCTCGACTCTCCACATGGGACAGATGGTCGGCCTGCACGACCTGGCCGCGGCCGGCCGGGAGACCCGGTACATGCGGCCGGCGACGGAGTCCATGACCGAAATATTCGGTTAGCGTCACCTAATTCTGCGCGCCGCGCGGTAGATCAGGTGTCCCCCGGCCGGTACCTCGTTGCCGTCGGGGTCTGGCATCACGACCGTCAGCGGCGTAGAAAGGAGGTACGGACCTCGTTCGAGCGTGCGGGCGGAAGTTCCCCACCCCAGGTCGAGATCCGGGGCATGAACACCGGGTACCCACGCGCGACCAGCCGCGGGAGGCGCGTCGACCGGGACATCGTCCCGCACCGACGAGAATGTGCACGCTTGGTAGCCCGGCAGGACGTGCCGCGACGGCGCCTCATTCGAGGCGCCGTCCGCTTGTCCGGCCCCCTCCGCCTGCCGCTGCCAGGCACCGCCAGTTGGGCTACTCTGCGGATCTCCCGACGCTGTCAGCAAGGAGCCCCCCAGATGCAGCCGACCGACCCGGCACAGGCGAGCCCTCCCTCGTCGTACGGGCAACCCCAGCCAGGGCAGGGCCACCCAGGGCAGGGACGACCCGTCGAGCCACCGACCGGCCAGGCGTACCCGGGTGCGGGACAACCACCGGCGCAGGGCCAGGCAGCCGAGCAGTCCAGCGGCCAATGGCCGGGCCAGCAACCAGCTCCGGGCATGCCGCAGCCGGCCGCTGGTCCGGCACCGGTGTCCGGACAGCCCGCCGGTTACCAGGCCGGGCCGGTCGGGCAGCCCGGCGGCCCGTACGCGCGGGTGCCAGGTCCGGGCTGGGCGCCGGAGCTGCGGATCCTCGTCGGCGACGCCCTCGCCGCCTTCGGTGGGCTGCTCGTCTTCCTGTTCTCCTTCGCCCCGTTCGTGTCCTACGACGACGAGCGGTTGAGCCGAGAACTCGACCAGCGGCACCTGCCGAACTGGTTCAGCGCCTGGGCCACCGAGACGTTCATGGCGCCGCTGACCTGGTTCGTGGTACTCGGTGGCCTCGTCGCGATCAGCATCAGCGCCTCCCGGTTGGCCATCCCGCGCGATCGTGAAGCGGCCGGCTTCCGCGCCAGCCACCTGCACATCGGCGTGACCCTGTTCATGTTCCTGGCCATGTTCGGCTACGCGACCTCGGCGAAGCGGGTCTTCTTCGGCCACGATCTGGCCGTGCTGTACGGCGACGACTCCGACGTCAGTACCGCGATGTCGCTCAGCTGGGGCGGTTGGCTGCTGCTGTTCGGTTCCCTCATCGCGGTGGTCGGCGCGGTCATGAGCCACCTGGAACTCGGCCCGGTGCTGTACCCGCAGCCGCCACGTCCGGCCGCACCACCGCAGATGGGCTACCCGGCACCGGGCGGCCAGCCGTACCCGCAGGCCGATGTCAACCAGGCGACCGCGGTCTACCCGACCGTCGGGCAACAGCAGCAGTACCCGCAGCAGGTGGTGCCGCCACCGCAGCAGGGCGGCGCCCGACCGGCTGGGCCACCGCAGGCGCCGGGCCAGCAGTACGGCGGCCCGGAGCAGTCCGGCGGCCAGTGGCCGGCGCCGTAGCACCGCGACCCTCCACGGAATCCCTGGTACCCGCGAGTACCAGGGATTCCGTCGTTGGCTGGGGTGGCCTAGGCTCAGGCGACGCCGGCGTCAGGCCGGCAACCTCTCACGGAAGACACACCCCATGGACCACGCAACGAATCTCGCCCTCCTTACCCTGGGCGCCGGCGGCGTAATGGCTGTCACCATCGGGTACGTGCTCGGCGGTCTGGTCTGTCTCATCGTCGCGATCAGCGGCTTCGGTGGCTCGGGCACCGGTCGACGGGTCCTCTCCGGCATCATCGGCGTGGCGTGCCTCGGCTATGCCGCGTACATCGTGTTCGGTGACTCCGAGACGATCTGGATCTCGTTCAAGATCATGCTGTTGCCGGTGCTGGTGCTGATCCAGGCGATCGTCGGCGCGGTACGCAAGCGCAAGGAAACCGGTCAGCAGCAGCCCAACCTTGGCGCGAACAACGCGGCGCCCGGCTTCGGTGCCCCCCAGTACGGTGCACCACAGCACCCCGGCCAGCAGCACCCCGGTCAGCCGTTCGCAGGTCAGCAGCACCCGGGGCAGCCGTACGGTCAGCCCGCTCAGGGCATGCCGGGCCAGCCGGCACAGGCGTGGTCCGGAGCGCAGACACCGCAGGGCCAGTACGGGCAGCCGGCTCCCGCGTGGTCCGGGGCACAGACACCGCAGGGCCAGTACGGCCAGCCCGGCCAGTACGGTCAGCCCGCGCCGCAAGCTCAGTACGGTCAGCCCGCAGCCGCCGCCACCTACGGCCAGCCCGTGACACCCGGCCAGCCCGTGACACCGGCCAGCCCGTGACACCCGGCCAGCCCGTGACACCCGTCCAGTACGGCACCCCGGGCCAGTACGGGCAGCCGCCCGCAGCGCCGACGTCCGGCCTGCCGCAGCCCGCGAACGCGCCGACCAGCGCGAGCCCGCAGCAGCCTTCCCGCCAGGCACCGCCGCCGCCACCGGCCCAGCGGGACCAGCCGCTGTGGCCGCAGAACGACGCGCCTGCGGGCGGCGGGTTGCCGCCGTTCACCGCGGACCAGGCACCGAAGCCCTGATCACTCCGCGGCACGTTGGCGGCGTCGAACAGTCCACGAATGCTCGACGCCGTCCACGGATCGCCCAGTTCGTCGGAGATGGCAACCGTCAGGCGGTCATCGCGGCGCAGACCTCCGCCGTCTCCCCGGCCGCGGCCGTCACCGCCGCGGCGTAGTGCCGTAGCCAGGAACGCATCCCGTCCGGCGTGCCGGTGGCGTACGCGTTCGCGGCGCCCTGGTATTCCGGCTGCCGGGCCAGGTGACCCGCGTCGGTGACGATCAGCCCGCGCGGGTCGACGCCCCGGGCCATCAGGGTCAGCCGGGCCGCGGCGCGCGCCACCACCCCGTTCGGTCCGGGGAACGGCGCGATCGCCAGCAGTTCGGCATGCACCACAGCGGCGTGCAGCAGGCCCGGCCCGGGTTCCGGCGCGGCGATCAGGTCGAGCAGTGCGCTGAACCGGGCACGGGCCCCGCCGGCCACCTCCGGTCGGCCCAGCCCGGCCTCGGGCAGCGTGCCCCGGGCGGCCAGCAGGTGCAGTCGGGCCAGTACCTGGCCGGGCGCCCGGGTCCAGGTGTCGGCCAGTCCGGGCAGTGCCTCGGCGACCCGCAGCGCGCCCTGCACCAGCGGGTCGGTGACGGTGCCGGCGCGTACGTCGTCGAGCGGCAGGTCGGTACCGTCCAGCGCGGCGGAGGCGCGGGCGCAGCGCAGCGACGCCTCGACCGTCACCCGGCCGCCGGTACGCCGCAGCGAACGCTCCGCGAGTACCGCGTCGACCGAGGCCCGGGCGTCGTCCAGGGCGGCGGACACATCGGGCAGCTCCAGCAGCGGCATCAGTACGGTCACGACAGGCAACGCTACCGGCCGGCATGGTCGGACAGCGTACGGAGGTGCGTGCCGGCTGCGCGAAATTGACCGGAAGCATCGTGCACCGATCACCCCTGACAGATGATCTGTGACCCCTGGTACTCGCGCTGTGTGCCCGATCGCACTAGGTTGGCGGTCAGGCACGCCGGAGAGGGAGTCGCGCTCATGACTGATACCGCAAGCACCGATGGCGCCGCCGGGAACGGCGGCACGCTGTCCAACCTGCTGCACGAGACACGCAGGTTCGAACCGCCCGCCGACCTGGCGGCCGAGGCCAACGTCAAGGCCGAGGCCTACCGGCGGGCCGCCGACGACCGGCTCGGCTTCTGGGAGGAGGCCGCACACCGGCTGACCTGGACCAAACGCTGGGACGAGGTACTCGACTGGTCCAAGGCACCGTTCGCCAAGTGGTACGTGGGCGGCCAGCTCAACGCCGCGTACAACTGCGTGGACCGGCACGTCGAGGCCGGCAACGGCGACCGGGTCGCCTACTACTGGGAGGGCGAGCCGGGCGACACCCGCACCATCACGTACGCGGACCTGCAGAAGATGGTGTCGCAGGCCGCCAACGCGCTGATCGAACTGGGCGTGCAGGCCGGCGACCGGGTCGCCATCTACATGCCGATGATCCCGGAGACGGTCGTCGCCATGCTGGCCTGCGCCCGGCTGGGCGCACCGCACACCGTGGTGTTCGGCGGGTTCTCCGCCACCGCGCTGGCCGACCGGATCGTCGACTGCGACGCCCGGGTGGTCATCACCGTGGACGGGCAGTACCGGCGCGGCAAGGAGGCCGCGCTGAAGCCGGCCGTCGACGAGGCCGTGTCCAACTGCCCGGACGTACGCAACGTGCTCGTGGTCCGCCGCACCGGCCAGGACGTCGACTGGTCCGAGGGCCGCGACGTGTGGTGGCACGACATCGTGGACCGGCAGTCCGAGCAGCACACGCCCGAGTCGTTCGACGCCGAGCACCCGCTGTACGTCATGTACACCTCGGGCACCACGGGCAAGCCGAAGGGCATCCTGCACACCACGGGCGGCTACCTGACGCACTGTTCGTACACGCACTGGGCGGTGTTCGACCTCAAGCCGGAGGAGGACATCTTCTGGACCGCGGCCGACATCGGCTGGGTCACCGGCCACTCGTACATCGTGTACGGCCCGCTGGCCAACGGCGCGACCAGCGTGATGTACGAGGGCACCCCGGACACCCCGCACCAGGGTCGGTGGTGGGAGATGATCGACAAGTACAAGGTGTCGATCCTCTACACCGCGCCGACCACGATCCGGATGTTCATGAAGTGGGGCGCCGAGGTACCGGACCGCTACGACCTGTCCACGCTGCGGATCCTGGGCAGCGTCGGCGAACCGATCAACCCCGAGGCGTACATCTGGTACCGGCACACCATCGGCCACGACCGTACGCCGGTCGTGGACACCTGGTGGCAGACCGAGACCGGCGGCCAGATGATCAGCCCGTTGCCGGGTGTCACGCGCGGTAAGCCGGGTTCGGCGATGACCCCGCTGCCCGGTATCGCCGCCGATGTGGTGGACGACGCCGGTGAGCCGGTCGGCAACGGGCAGGGCGGCTACCTCGTACTCACCGAGCCGTGGCCGGGCATGCTGCGCACCATCTGGGGCGACGACCAGCGGTACGTGGACACGTACTGGTCCCGTTTCCCGGGTCGCTACTTCGCCGGTGACGGCGCGAAGAAGGACGAGGACGGCGACCTGTGGCTGCTCGGCCGGGTGGACGACGTGATGAACGTGTCCGGCCACCGACTGTCCACAACGGAGATCGAGTCGGCGCTGGTCAGCCACCCGAAGGTGGCGGAGGCCGCGGTGGTCGGTGCGGCCGACGAGTCGTCCGGCCAGGCGCCCGTGGCGTTCGTGATCCTGCGCGGTTCGGTACCGCAGGAGGAGGCGCAGGGCGCCGAACTGGCCAAGGAACTGCGTAACCACGTGGCGAAGGAGATCTCCCCGATCGCCAAGCCGCGGCAGATCCTGGTGGTGGCGGACCTGCCGAAGACCCGTTCCGGCAAGATCATGCGCCGGCTGCTGCGCGACGTGGCGGAGCACCGGAAGATGGGTGACGTCACCACGTTGCAGGATTCCTCGGTGATGGACCTGATCTCGCAGGGTCTGGACGCCGGCAAGTCCGACGAGGAGTAGGACCGAAAGGTGGAAGGTTTGTCGGTTTATGGTCGCTAGAGCGACCATAAACCGACAAACCTGCGCCGGAGCGCGCTGACGTAGCGGACAACTGTCATGCTCGGGGGTAATTCGCCCCTCATGCCCCGACCCGGGCAGTGTGTCCCCTGGAGCAGCCATGCGTCTCCGCACCGTACTGCCGGCCGTACTCGGCGCCGTCGCGTCGATCGCCGTCGCCACCACCGCACCCGCGCAGGCCGCACCCGCGCCTGTCCGGCCCACGGCCACTCCGGTGGTCGCGCCGGGCGCCGGGCTGTACGCGCACCGCACCGTCCGCACGCTGGACGCTGCCACGTTCACGTACGTGTACGGCGCCCAGTCGGTCGCCACCGACGGCGCGGACGTGTCGATCGCCCAGGCCGATCCGGCGCTCGCGGGCGGCGACTACCACTCGCTCGCCGAACTGGCCGTACAGTCCGCGGACGGTCAGCAGATCGTGGAGATCGGCTGGACCGTCGATGCCGGACTCAACGGCGACAGCAAGCCGCACCTGTTCGTCTACCACTGGGTGGACCGGCAGACCTCCTGCTACAACGGCTGCGGGTTCGTACCGACGTCGGGCAGCGTGCATGCCGGTGACCCGGTCGGTGCCGGGCAGACCGGGCAGTACCGGATCGTGCACGTCGGTGGGCAGTGGCAGACCTGGTACAACGGCACCGAGGTCGGCTACTTCCCGGATTCGTTGTGGGGCAACCGGTACACGCGTGCCGGGCTGGTGCAGGCGTTCGGTGAGGTGGCATCGGCGGGCGCGACCCCGTGCACCGACATGGGCAACGGCGCCTTCGGTCACGCGACCGGATCGACCCAGATCAGCAACTTCGCCCTGGTCAACGGCGCCGGCGCGGCGAACCTCGCGGTCTCCGACACCAACGCCTCCTGGTACGACCACGGCGCCACGACGGCCACGTCGTTCCGTTTCGGTGGCCCCGGCGCCTGCTGACCGTACGCAGCTGCGGCGATGACCGCCGATCGGTGACAGAACGTACAAGAAATGGGCGCCGTACTGGTGAACACAGTGCGGCGCCCATTTCCGCTGCCTGCGGTAATGCTGCTGGTCAATGGATTGCCGATTCGGCTCGGCGAGTTAGGGCCATCCGTAGCATCACTACTGTCTGCCACTACCGACAGTCTCAGGGAGCCGATATGAGATTCACGGGTGTGCGCTATCTGTTGGCAACGACGGTGGCCCTCGGGATGGCCGTCATGGGCGGCGTAGCCGGCCGGGAAAGCCCTGCGGCCACCGGTCAGACGCTGGTGGCCGCAGGGGTTCCCCGGCCGGACCATGTGGTCGTCGTCGTCCTGGAGAACAAGCCGTACGCCAAGATCATGAACCCGGCCAAGGCTCCGTTCCTCAGCTCGCTCGCCCGACGCAGCGCCAATCTGACCCGGATGTGGGCGGTCAGCCATCCCAGCCAACCGAACTATCTGGCCCTGTTCTCCGGCAGCACGCACGGCGTCACCTCCGACAAGTGCCTGACGAGCATCAACGCACCCAACCTCGGCTCCCAACTGCTCGCCGCCGGGCACACCTACCGCTCGTACGCCGAGAGCCTCCCGTCGACCGGCTACCTGGGCTGTAAGTCAGGGCTCTACGCGCGCAAACACGCGCCCTGGACGAACTTCACCAACGTGCCGGCCGGTACGCAGAAGTCGTTCGGATCGTTCCCGTCCCACTACGCCACGCTGCCGGACCTGTCGTTCGTGCTGCCGAACATGTGCCACGACATGCACGAGCTGCAACACCCGTACCGGTGACCGGTGGATGAAGTCCACACTGGACGGTTACCTGCGCTGGGCCCGGACGCACAACAGTCTGCTGGTCGTCACGTTCGACGAGGGTCCGGCCGGGCAACCGAACCAGATCCCGACCCTGGTGGCCGGTCAACACGTGAAGCCCGGCACGTACGACGAACGCGCCGACCACTACACGATCCTGCGTACCCTCGAAGCACTGTACGGACTACCGGGCATCGGCAACGCCGCCCACCGCAGCCCACTCACCGACATCTGGACGCGCTGACACCTGTGGCGCCGTCGATCATGGCCGTGCCGCCGAAAGTCTGAAGGTTTGTGGGTTTGTGGTCGCTGTAGCGACCACAAACCCACAAACCTTCGCCCTGACCTGTGCTGGAGCACGGCGGCGTGGCAGACAACGGTCAGGCTGCAGGTAGGTCGCCCCTCATGACCGGTTCACCGGCTGTGTGAGATGTCATCCCGTGTCGTCAGGCGCTGGCGACCCGGGGACCTCGACAATGTGGTCATGACCTCCTCGCCCCACCCGCCCAACCTCGGTGACCGACCGGATCCGATCGGCGGGACCACCGCACCCGGGGGGAAATCCACCCCCACAAGCGGGTACCTGCTGGACAACGCGCGCGCCGAGGCCGGCGAGCGGTTCGTCTGGCTGGCCGAACTGTTCGATGGTGTGACGCGGGGACACTGTGCCCGGCTGGGGGTCGGGGCCGGCTCACGCTGTTGGGAGGTGGGGGCCGGGGGCCGCAGTATCCCGGAGGCACTCGCGGCGGCCGTCGGCCCGACCGGGCACGTACTGGCCACCGACATCGACCCGTCGTGGCTGGGCGCAGGCGTCGGGTACGAGGTGCGCCGACACGACGTCGCCGCCGATCCACCGCCGGAGCCGGGGACGTTCGATCTGGTGCACGCCCGGCTCGTGCTGGTCCATGTACCCGACCGGGCCCGGGCGTTGGCCACCATGGCGGCGGCGCTGCGGCCCGGCGGTTGGCTGCTGATCGAGGACGCCGATACCGCTCTGCAGCCGCTGGCATGCCTGGACGACAGCGGCCCGGCGCAGCGGCGGGCCAACCGGCTGCGCGACGCGGTACGGGAGTTGCTGGCCCGTCGCGGCGCGGACCTGCGCTACGGCCGGACACTGCCACGGGCCCTGCGTGAGGTCGGCCTGGTCGATGTCGCCGCGGCGGGCTCGTTCCCGGTGGGCGGGCTGGCCTGCGACCGGCTGGAGGCGTCGACCATGCGGCACGTACGCGGCGAGCTGCTCGCGGCCGGGTTGACCGACGACGCCGAGATCGACGCGCACCTGGACGCCATCGACGCCGGCGAACTCGACCTGACCCTCGCGCCGCTGATCTCCGCCTGGGGACGCCGTCCGGCCGAGCAGCCACCCGTCAACTCTCGCTGAACTCCGCCCCGCGAAACGTGCCGTGAACCGACCGCCTTTCGCAGGACCGGCACTGTGCACGCGGACGGAGTGGCGCGATCACCGCGCCACTCCGTCCGCGACCTGCTCAGCGCGCCCGTGTCACCACAGCGAGGAACGCGGTCCACGCCTCGGGCGCCACGGCGAGCACACCACCCTGCGGATCCTTGCTGTCCCGCACGAACCACGCCACATCGGTCCCGGCAACCTCGACGCACGCGCCGCCGGAGCCGCCGCTTCGAGTGCTTTTCCGCCAGGTCAGGTTCTCCGCGGTCATGGCATCTCCTTGACCGAGGCGATGAAGGCACTCCACGCCTCGGGCGTCACCGCAAGCAGTCCACCATCGGGGTCTTTGCTGTCCCGCACGTGCCACGCGGGGCTGGTAGCGGCGACCTCCACGCAGTTCCCGCCGGAACCGCCACTACGAGTGCTCTTCCACCAACGCAGGTTGCTATCAGTCTCAGCCATAGAGCTCGCTCCTTACTCTGGCGATCATCTCGATCGAGTCTGTCGTTGGGAGTGCCTGGCTTCGAGCCGCATCGAAAGCCCGACTGTAACCTTCCGCCAAGGCCTGATCAGGCTCAAGTCGCCCACCCCCGGGTCCATCGACGTAGACGTAACGGTCGCGTTTCGGCAATTCCAACAACGCGAACGACCCATCGGTCGGTGCTTGATTGGCCCGATCAAAAGTGAGAACTTGCAGCTGAACGTGTGGCAGCTCCGCGATGGCGGTCAGGTGCTGAAGCTGCGCGGCCATCAGTTCACGCGTACCCATGGGACGGCGCAACACGCTCTCGTCCAGTACGAACGTCAACAGCGGCGGATCGTCGCGGGTGACGATGCTCTGCCGATCCAGACGGGCGGCTAGACGACGTTCGATCTCGTCGGCTTTCTTAGGCGGCCAGCTATTGAGAATTGCCCGCGCGTAGTCGGCAGTCTGTAGAAGTCCTGCAATCACCTGCACTTCAAAGTCCTGGATCGAGATCGCCTCGGATTCCATCTCGACGAACGGACGGAACCAGGACGGGTACGCCTCGCGGGACAGCAGCGGCAGCAGCCGGGTCAGCGCCCCACCGGTATCCAACACCTGATCACACAGTTCTGTGAAAGCAAGTGTGGGGTGGCGTTGCAGCTTCTCGACCATGCCCACGGTGGCGCCGGAGTAGTTGATCAGACCGCCCAGCTGCCCCTGGGTGAGCCCACGCTCATGTCGGTACCGACGCAGCTCGTCGGAGAACAGTCGACGGGCCGAGTCCACACTGGACCCACTCCCCGGTTCGGTCGTCGTCACACTCATTCCACACCGCACCTCCCGATCGACACATGCAGCAACGCCGCAGACACAGCACTACTTGTAGAGACTAAACCCCTACCATCCGCACATCTCAAGCGGCAAGGTCTGTCATATGACGGACTTTTCCCCGAGCGACAGCGCTCGCAACGACCTGACCCGTACCGACACGGCCGTCGCCGACCGACCGGCCACCGCACTGCCCGGCTTCACGTTGCCCGAGATACCGCGCCGTTTCGCGGTCTGCGAGTACGACGAGAACGACACACCGCAGCTGCGGTACTGGGGCCTGCAGACCACCACGGCCACCCGGGCGTTCTCTGTGGACGGTCGTTCCGACTGGCATGCCGGTTCTGCGGACCGGATGTGCGACCTGCTGTCCGTCGCCCTCGACGTCGAGCTGCTCTGGCTGGACCCGCCGGACGACGGCCCGGACACCCACTGACCGCCGGGTCGCGGTGTCGGTGGGGTCACCCGCCGGCACCGCGCCACGTCAGGCCGTGGACCGGCATGCGAGTCTCCTCCCATGAACCGATCGGACGAGGTCGCATCGCTGGCGGTAGGCGGACTGGACTGGTTGCTGCACACCGCGCGCGACACCGGCGCCGGGCTCGCCTGGGCGACCAGACCGAGCGAGGACGAACTCGACCCGACGCTCTACGGCGGCGCCGCCGGCAACGTACTGACCATGCTCGAAGCGCACCGCCACTTCGGCGACGACCGGTACGCCGACGCAGCCGTACGCGGCGCCCGCAGCATCGCGGCCATGATCGACGAGTGGGCGATCGGCAACCTGTACTTCGGGCTGACCGGGATGGCCGTCGCGCTGCACGCGGTACACGACCGGCTCGGTGACGCGGATGCCGGCGCGGCGGCCGGTCGGGCGCTGACGAAGGTACGTGCCCTGTTCGACGGCACGCGCTGGGGCGAGCAGTTCGAGCTGCTGGGCGGCAACGCCGGTGTCGCGCTGGGCGCGCTGTCGGTCGGTGACCTCGAACTCGCCGAGCTTGCGGTGGGCCCGTACCTGCGCACCGCCGAACCGACAGCGGGCGGCGTGCACTGGGAGGTGCGTACCGGCGTTCCGGCGCGCTTCCACCACATCTCGCACGGCACGTTGGGCATCGTGTACGCGCTGGCCGCCGTGGCGCGGGCGACCGGTGACGCCGGGATGGCCGACCTGGCGCTGGCCGGCGCGGCGGACGTGGTGTCACGCAACGAGGCGGACGCGTCCGGATTCCTGGTGCCGCACTCCGACCCGCAGCACAAGCCGGAACTGATCCAGCGTTACACGTACGGCTGGTGCCACGGCCCGGCCGGCGACGCCCAGGTGTTCCGCCTGCTCGGCGCGATCCATCAGGATCCGGCGTGGGCACTGCTCGCGGACCGCTGCTGGCACACCGTGCTCACCTCCGGCCTGCCGCAACGGCTGCGGCCCGGTTTCTGGGACAACAACGGCCGGTGCTGCGGGACGGCCGGCGTACTGGCCCTGGCCTGTGACCGTCAGGTCGAACGCGGCGACGGTACGCAGTTCGCCGACGTGTTGCTCGCCGACCTGATCGATCGGGCCACTGTGGACAGTGCCGGCGTACGGTGGTCGAACGTCGAGCACCGGGCCACCCCGAGCAGCCTGGAACCTCGGACCGGCTGGGCGATGGGCAACGCGGGCATCGTACGGGAACTGCTGCGCTGGTTGCGGCTCGATGCCGGCCAGGATCCGGCCTATGCGTTCGACTGGCCGGACCACCCGCCGGCGCACCGACAGCAGCACCGCGCCGTCGCCGGGCGGTGAGCCCGAACCAGCCTCTGTCCGGTGGTCGGTCGGCTCAGTGCGCGAGCAGGACGAGCACCAGGGCGAGCGCCGCCGGTAGCGCCTGGACGAACAGGATCCGGCGGTTGACGGTCAGTGCACCGTACGCCCCGGCGACCAGTACGCAGCACAGGAAGAACACCCGGGCACCGAAGCCGACCGGGTCGGCGGCGATCAGTCCCCAGATCAGGCCGGCGGCCAGGAATCCGTTGTACAGGCCCTGATTGGCGGCCAGTGTCGCGCTCTGACGGGAGAACTCCGGGGTGGTGCCGAAGACCTTCCGGCCACGCGGGCGATCCCACAGGAACATCTCCAGCACCAGGAAGTACAGGTGGATCACCGCGACCAGGCCGACCAGTATTGCCGCTGCTACCTGCATCGTCACTCCGTCCGGGTTATTTTCTGTACGACTGTACAGGAAATCCGGGCGGCACGGTATATCGTGAGCGCGTGACCGATACGTACGCAATGAACTAGAACAGCACGGTACGTACGGAACGGTGCACGCCCCGCACTCTCGGACCATCCCCACCCGAGCCGCCCCCAGGGAGTCCCCGTGAAGCAGTCCGTACGCAGAATCCCCCTCGTACTCGGCGCAGCCGCCCTGCTGCTCGGCGCCGCCGCCCCGGCAGCGCAGGCGCAGACCGTCAACCGCTACACGATCCAAGCGAACTCACCGAAGCCCGCCGCCTGCAACAACTCCGGCACCATCGCGCCCGGCACCTGGATCCAGAACAAGGTCTGCGGCTACTTCGTCGGTACGGCCATGGCCGGCTCGTCGTTCGACGTACAGGAGACCGCCTCGTCGGACTACCACTTCGGCCGCAACTACGGCAACAACAACCTCTGCGGCTGGATCCCGCCCGGCGCGCTCAGCTCGTCGCCCACCGGTACCGCCACCGCCAGTTGCAGCGACGCGACCCGTTCGGCGATGGCGCACCGGCTCACCGTCGGGCACGACTTCAACGCCGTGGCGCACGATGCGACCGATGGCACCGCGATCACCGTCAACCCGGGCTGCGGCGCCTTCTACAACTACTTCACGGCCAGTAGCTACGACTCGGGAAGTCTGCGCGATGCGGCCGGTACGCCGTCGTCCACCGTGCAGTACCGCTACACCACCAACACCTCCAGCCCCGCGATGGTGGTCCGGGATTCCGCACTGGGCTGGGTGTTCATGTCGCGTTCCTGCGTGACCGACTGGCGGGGCATCACCTTCCACAACGACAACGACTGACACACCGGCGTACGGTCGCCGGTCGGTACGCACACCGGCCGGCCCGCACCCCGACCGGCCCGCACCTCGACCGGCCACGCCGCGTCGAACCCCGGTACGCGCGCGCCGGCCCCGATATGCTGGGCCGGGCATGCACATCGAGCGCGGGGGGACGAGTCGCGGTGGCAGGTGATCCGCGCCCGGAACGGACCCGCCAACGGCTCCGGGCCGCGCTGCTCGACGCCTGCGTGCAACGGCCGCTGACCGAGATCAGCATCGCCGACGTGGTACGCCGCGCCGAACTCGGCCGCGCCACCTTCTACCTGCACTACGACAGTCTCGACGCGCTGGCCCTGGACGCCTGCGCGGCGACGGTCGGTACCGCGGTGGATGCGTTGCACGCCTTCGGATCCCGACCGGATCCGGTCTCACCACCGGTCGAGGTCGCAGAGCTGTTCACCGACATCGACCGGCAGGCAACGCTCTACCGGGCGCTGACCCGGCCCGGCGGTGGCGGTCCGCTGGGGGAACGACTGCACGCGGAACTCGCCGAACGGGCCACTGTGGAGCGTCGGCGGCGCGGGATCGCCGGCCCTGCCGAAGATGTGGTGGCCAGTGCGGTCGCCGCCACCGTGACCGGCGTGCTGGCCGACTGGCTGCACGGACGGATCACGGGCACCCCCGATGAGGTGGCCGGACGACTATGGCCACTGCTCGCCGCGCTGCATGCCGCAGGCGGCCGCGGAGAACCGGCGAAGCACCCCCGGACGGGCTGAAACCGGGCCTGCACGACCGCATCGAACGGACGGGCATGACGGGTTCCCCGGAAATTTCCGGTGTTCCGGCTCCATTGCATTGATCTTTGTCAGTACACCTAGCCGGTCCGAAACGTCGTAGCTCGTCCCTACCCACCATAAGACAACCTTAAGAACAGGTCATAACGTGATTTCCTTTCTCTGCCGGAGCCCCGGGTTGTGCCAATGTGATCCTCGGCGCGATCCCACACCCTCAGGGATCGCAAATCCGTCCGGCGCCCACCAGCCCCGGGCGGACTGGGAGGAGGAACGCGTTGCGGAGATTCACGATCGGCGCCGTCGCGGTCGCCGGTGCGGGCCTGCTCGCCGCCGGGGTGCTCGCCTCGCCGGTGCTCGCCTCGCCGGCCACCGGGCGAAGCATCACCGCGCACAAGGCTGCACCCAAGGCCCGCGCACACGCCAAGGACGACCTGCCGAGCCCCATGTCGGACAAGCGTCGGGCGCTGATGCGCGCGGCGGCCGACAAGCAGGCCCAGGGCAAGGTCACCCCGAAGGCGATCGGTAAGTCCAAGGTCGTCAAGCTTGGCAAGCGGTCCGACGGAAAGTCGCAGTACGTCGAGACCAGCACCACCCGCGTCGACCAGATCTTCACCATCCTGGTCAGCTTCGGTGACAAGACCGACCCCCGGGCCGGCGGCACCGCCGGGCCCGCCAACGGCCAGATCGCCATGCCGGACCGCAACTGGGACGGCAGCAGTACGGACAACAACTCGACGTACTGGGTACCGAAGTTCGACCGCCAGCACTACCTGGACATGTTCTTCGGCAAGAAGGACTCGTTCAAGGACTTCTACCAGCACGAGTCCAGCGGCAAGTTCAGCGTCGCCGGCGACGTCAGCGGCTGGGTCACGGTGCCCTACAACGAGGCCCGGTACGGCAGCAACGACATCCCGGAGTCCGACGGCTACTGGAACCTGGTCCGCGACTCGGTGAACTCCTGGTACGCCGACGAGCTGGCTCAGGGCTCCACCCCGGAGCAGATCAACCAGTACCTGGCCCAGTTCGACAAGTGGGACCGGTACGACTACGACGGTGACGGCAACTTCAACGAGCCGGACGGCTACCTCGACCACATCGAGGTCGTGCACGCCGGTGAAGGTGAAGAGGCCGGCGGTGGCCCGCAGGGCGCCGACGCCGTGTGGTCGCACCGCTGGTACGCATACTCCACCGACGAGGGCAAGACCGGTCCGACCGGCGACCTCAAGGGTGGCACCCAGGTCGGCGACGCGTCGTACTGGGTGGGTGACTACACCACCGAACCGGAGAACGGCGGCCTGGGCGTGTTCGCCCACGAGTTCGGCCACGACCTCGGCCTGCCGGACGAGTACGACACCTCCGGTGGCGACAACTCGACCGGATTCTGGACGCTGATGTCGGCCGGTTCCTGGCTGGGCAAGGGCTTCGACTCCATCGGCACCACCCCGGGCTACGTCAACGCGTGGGACAAGTACCAGCTCGGCTGGCTGGACTACAGCGTCGTCGCATACCAGGGTGCGAAGACGAAGGTGAAGCTCAACCCGTCGGCCCGACAGGGTAGGAACCCGCAGGCAGTGGTGGTCACACTGCCCGAGCAGAAGATCGTCAACAACTACAACACCCCCGCCTCCGGCAGCTACGAATGGTGGGGCGGTAGTGGCGACAACCTGAACACCACGCTGACCCGTACGGTCGACCTGACCGGGGCCACCAGTGCCAGCATCGGCGCCAAGGCCTGGTACGAGATCGAGGAAGGCTACGACTTCCTGCAGGCCGAGGTCTCCGCCGACAACGGCGCGACCTGGACCTCGCTCAACGGCGACGGCGTGACCGGCTCGTCCGACTCGAAGTGGGTCGACCTGAGCTACGACCTGTCGGCCTACGCCGGCAAGTCGGTCCAGTTCCGCTGGCACTACAAGAGCGACGGCGGCGTGCACTACGCCGGCCCGTTCCTGGATGATCTGGCCCTGACCGTCGACGGCCAGACCACCACCGACGACGTCGAGTCGGCGACCTCGGACTGGACCGCGGACGGCTTCACCCGGATGACCGGCACCACCACCGAGTTCAAGTCGCGCTACTACATCGCCGAGAACCGCCAGTACGTCGACTACGACGACACGCTGCGCACCGGCCCGTACAACTTCGGGTTCGGCGACACCAAGGCCGACTGGGTGGAGCACTTCCCGTACCAGAAGGGCCTGCTCATCTGGTACGTGAACTACGCGTTCGAGGACGACAACACCAGCGCCCACCCGGGCGGCGGCCTCGTACTGCCGGTCGACGCGCACTCCACCGCCATGACGTGGTCCGACGGCAGCAAGGTGAACAACCGGATCCAGCCGTTCGACGCCACGTTCGGTCTGACCGAGACCAGCCCGATCAGCCTGCACCACGCGGGTGGCCTGACCACCTCGCTGCCGGCACAGGCCGCTGTCAAGCAGTTCGACGACAGCGACGTGAACCGCTACTACGACCCGGCCAACCCCCAGGGTTCGGTCAAGGTCGCCGGCAGCGGCACCGTGATCAAGGTCGTCAGCCAGGCCGACAACGGCACCATGACGATCCAGGTGTCGTTCAAGTAGTCACAGGAACCTGAATCCTGGGCACTGGCGGGTGCCCGAGCGGGGCGGGAGCTGCGGATGGCTCCCGCCCCGCTCGCTGTCCGCATCCGGCCGGCGGGCCGTACCGCGAGCCGTGGCCCGGTGACCGCGTCAGGCGTTCGCCAGCCGTACCGCCTCGGTCAGCGAGCCGGCGACCGGCAGGCCGGTGGCCCGCAGCCGGTCCACGTCGGTGAACCCGCCGGTGACCAGTACGCAGCGGGCACCCACAGCCTCTGCGGCGGCCGCATCGTCGAGGGTGTCGCCGATGAGTACCGAGTCCGGACCGGTGACGCCGAGCTCGGCCAGGTGGCGTACGAGATGCTCGGCCTTGGAGCCCCCGCCGGTGGCCACCCGCAGGCCGTCGATGCGCAGGAAGTGCCCGCTCAGGCCGAACCCGTCGACGTAGGGCAGCAGCTGGTCGTGGAACCACATCGACAGCAGCGACTGGGTGCCCGACCAGCTGGCCAGTGCCTGCGCGGCGTCGGCGGACAGTTGGCAGTCGACCAACCGGGCGTGGTACTCGTCGTGGAAGACCTTGTCCATCACGGCGAACTCGACCTCGTCCACCGGCCGGCCGAGCATCTCGGCGTAGTAGCCGCTGATCGGCCGGCGGAAGAGCCGCCGGTGCTGCTCGCCGGTGACCTGTGGGCCTGCGTGGGCAGCGAAGGTCGCGTTGGTCGCGGCCACGGTGATGGCGAAGTCGTCGAGCAGGGTGCCGTTCCAGTCCCACACAAGGTGTCCCAACATGCTCGCGAGCCTAGTGCCAGACGGTGATGTTCATCGATACCCTTGGTCATGTCATTACGACATCCCAGCTACCAGGTGGCCGAAATGGTCGATATAGGGTAGTGAATAGAGTCAATTCGACCGCGGGCGCGGACCAGCGCCGAAGGAGGTGCCGACACCACAGACCATCGACCGGAAGGTCGCGAACAGCAGGGGCAGGGACGGGCGATGCGACGACAGCAGACCGGCGAACACGACTTCACACTCTCCGAATCCCCGTGGCACCTCGACAGCGGATTCGACTCAGCCCTGCGCGGCTACCACCGCAAGCAGGTCAACAGCTATGTCAAGGAAGTACAGACCGCAGTGACCGAACTGGTCACCCGACATGCACATGCGCAGCAGCAGATCCGCGACCTCACCGCCCAGGTCGTCGCGGTACGGGCCGAGCTGCTCGCGTGTGAACGGGAGCATGTCGCCGACGAACAACCCGCCGCCCAGCAGCTCGGTTCCCGACTGGACCGGATCCTGATCGCTGCGGAACGCCAGGCCGACGATCTGACCCGGCAGGCCGAACAGACCCGGACCGAGGCCCGGGAGGAAGCCGAGCACCTCCGCGCGGAAGCTCGCGAGAATGGCGAGAAGATCCGGGGTGACGCCCACTCGGAGGCGGCCCGGATCCTGTCCGATGCCCGCAGCCATGCCGCCCGGATCCACGCCGAGGCCGATGAACGCAGCGAACAGATCATCACCAGGGCACACAAGCGGGCCGCTGCCCTGCAGGCCCGCTACGAGGAGATGCAGCAGGAGATCCGGACCGTACTGGCCACCGTCGACCAGCTCGCCGCCGACTCCTCCGCTGCTGCCACGCCGAAGCCCGATCCCCGCCGACGCCGCGACGATCGGCAGAGCGCCGAGGAACGCGAGCCGGAGAACGAGCAGCGTAGCGAGAAGCCGCGCCGCAGCCGGCGCCGCAAGAAGGCACAGCAGGAGTCCAAGCAGGCGGTCTGACGATCGGGGCCGGGCACCATATGGTGCCCGGCCCCGATCGTCGGACCGTCACCGCAGGTCGAACAACTCCGCCGCGTTGTGCCAGCAGACCGCCCGCAGCCAGTCGTCGCCCAGGCCGAGCCGAGCCAGCCCGGACAACTGCTCGGCGTACGGGTACGGGATGCTCGGGAAGTCGCTGCCCAGCAGCACCCGGCCGGCCAGCCCCAGGTCCCGCAGGTGGGGTAGCAGCTCGCGTGGGAACGCGGCCATCTCCTCGAAGAAGCCGGTGAACGCCATCGTGGTGTCCAGCAGCACCCGCTCGTAGCGCCCCGCCAGGGCGAAGAAGTCGACGTACTCCGGTGCGCCCAGGTGCGCGATGACCACCCGGAGCCGTGGGTGGCGGGCCAGTACGTCACCGATGGGTCCGGCGCCGGTGAAGGTGTTCGCCACCGGCCCGGAGCCCGCGTGCACCACCACGGGCAGCCCGGCCTCGGCCAGCAGGCCCCATACCTCGTCCAGTACCGCTTCGCGCGGGTCGAAGCCGCCGACCTGCAGGTGCACCTTGAACACCCGGGTACCGGCGTCCACCGCTGCGGCCACGTACCCGGCAACGGAAGGCTCCGGGAAGAACGTCGCAGAGCGTAGGCAGCCGGGCGTCGCCGCGGCGAATCCGCCGGCCCAGTCGTTCAGGTCGACCGCCATCCCGGGCCGGTGCGCGTACGGCAGCGCGGTGAACGCCCGCACCCCCAACGAGCGCAGTATCTCGACCCGCTCGGCCTCACTGCCCCGGTACCGGATCGGCCACTCCCGGCCGATCAGCGGTCCACCGCCGTCGAAGTGCGCCCACACCTTGCGCTGCATCCGGGGCGGCAGGAAGTGCACGTGGCTGTCGGCGAGGCCGGGCAGACCCAGGTCGGCGGCGAAGGCCGGCACATCGGCGTCGGTCGCCGGGCCAGGACCGGCCACCGGCACCGGGTCGCCCGTCCGGCCCGTCATGTGCCCAGGTCGCGGAGCAGGCGTTCCTCCTCCACCCGCCAGTAGCCGTGCTCCCGGCCGTCCAGCAGGATCACCGGCAGCCGGTCACCGTACTCCCGCTCCAGTTCGATGTCGGTCTCCACGTCGACCTCCCGCCACGACACCCCGCTGCGCGCCCCGACCCGGGTCATCGCCTCCCGGGCCGCGGCGCACAGATGACAGCCGGGCCGGCTGAGCAGTACCACCCGTACCTCGTCCACCGTCCCGCTCAGTGCTCCCGCCCGGTACGCAGCTCACTCTTGCGGATCTTGCCCGTCGCCGAATGTGGCAGGTGCTCGACGAAGTCGATCTGGACCGGCCGCTTGAAGTGCGCCAGGTAGCGGCTGCAGTGCTCCAGCAGATCCGCCTCGCTGACCTGCTCGACCGCTACCACGAAGGCGGTCACCGCGGATCCGGTCTGCGGATGCGGCACGCCGATCACCGCGGCTTCGCGTACCGCCGGATGGGTCAGCAGCACACCCTCGACCTCGCGCGGGTAGACGTTGAAGCCGGAGACCAGGATCAGTTCGTCGATCCGGTCGACCAGGAACAGGTCGCCGTCCTCGTCCTCGTAGGCGATGTCACCGGTGGACCACCAGCCTTCCTCGTCCGGCCCGCCGGAACCGTCCGGCCAATAGCCGGAGAACAGGTTGTCACCACGTACCCAGATCTCACCGAGGTCGGTACCGGGGCTGGCATTCTCGTCGTCCTCGGAGTCCTCCGGCGACAATCGGTGGCCATCGGCGCCGATCAGTTGCAGCTCGACACCGGGGATCGGCTGACCGACCGAGCCGGATTTGGGGTGCGGGCTGGCCAGCGAACTGGTCACCACCGGCGCCGTCTCGGTCAGGCCGTACCCTTCGAAGACCCTGGTCACGCCGGCCCGGCTCAGTTCGTCGAGGATCGGAGCGGTGAGCGGGGCGGCACCGCTGACCACCAGCCGTACCCGACTGAACCGGTTCGCGAAGTCGTCCTGCCGGGTCCAGGCCAGGTACATGGCCGGTACGCCCAGTACGCAGGTGACCTCCTGTTCGGCGATGGTGGCCAGGCTCGCCGCCGCGTCGAAACGCTCCACCAGTACCCCGGTCGCCGCGTGCCGGGTGACCGCGTGCAGGCCCGGACCGAGCCCGAAGGTGTGGAACAGCGGCAGCGCGAGCAGTACGGTGTCGTCCGTCCCGAGCGGCGGCGGCGTCAGGCCGGCGAGCTGGTCGGCGTTGGCGATCAGCGCACGGTGGCTGAGCATGGCGCCCCGGGGCTGCCCGGACGTACCGGACGTGTACAGCAGGGCGGCCAGGTCGTCGCCGGCGCGCTGCGGGGTGACGGTCGGGCTGCCCGGCGCGGGCAGGTCACCGTACGGGTGGGTGCCGGGGTGCGGCCCGCCCACGGTGTAGCGGTGCGCCAGGGTGTCCGGCGGATCGATCGTGGCCTGTACGTCGTGGCTGCCGATCAGTACCCGGGCACCCGAGTCCGCCAGCAGCCGGTTCAGTTCCGGTCCGGTGTAGAAGGGGTTGACCGGTACGGCGACCAGGTCGGCGGCGAGTGTGCCGAAGTAGCTGGTGACCCACTCGATGCTGTTCGGTAGAGCGATCGCCACCCGGTCGCCGGGTGAGAGGTCGAGGCCGCGCAGACCGGCACCGACGGCGTCCACCTGAGCGGCCAGTTCGGCCCAGGTCAGGGAGCTGTCGCCGGCACGCAGCGCGGGGTGGTCGGGTTTCTGGAGGGCAGCCCGGGCCAGAAACTGGACGAGGTTGCCGATGTCGTCCTGCACGGCCACCGAGTCTGGCATATCACAGGGGCGTCGGCACACAACGGCCGCGAGTATCGTTCCAAGCTACCGCAGCTCACCCCGCGCGGCGCCGCGCTGCGCCGCAGAAAAGCGTGCCAGATGCAGAACGAAAGTTGCTACACAGAATCCCGCTTGAAATGACGGACAGAGAGTCCGCCACCGACAGTAGGTGCTCCGACACAATGTTGCTCGTAGTAGTCGAGTAGACACACTTAGCGTGATGTACGGCCTATCATGACCCGGTCGTCTCACCTGAGCCTTGGGAACCGAAACCCCTCGCCCGAGGAGGCCGCAGTGCCCGTCGAAGCACCGTCCCACCGCCCTGTGCCGGCTGGTCACACCCGCCGGTACGGCAGTCGCCGCCATGCGGGGTGGACTCGGTGAGCGCGACCAACGTTCCGTTCCTACCCGGGGAACCCTTTCCAGTCCTACCCAGCGTCGCTCACGGCCTGGCCGTACTCCGGGACCTCATCACCGAGATGGGGGCCGGTCGACCCTCCAGGGTCACCTCCCTCGCCTCCCTGGCTGGCCAGGTACTGCGCGGCACCACCACCCGCGACAAGCCCAGCCCCCGACCTTCGGGCCGGTCCGAGCGTTCGGCCGCGGACGCCGGCGAAGCGCCCAGCCGACCGCTACCGCAGGCCGACCCGGTGCCGCCGGACGACGACCAACTACCGGACCAGGTACCCGAATCGGCCACCGACGTCTGGCGGCTCGTACAGCGGGCGCAGGCCGGCGACACCGAAGCGTTCGGGCTGATCTACGACCGCTACCTGGACACCGTGTTCCGGTTCATCTACTTTCGGGTCAGCACCCGGCAGCTGGCCGAGGACCTCACCTCCGAGACCTTCCTCCGCGCCCTCCGCCGGATCGGCAGCTTCACCTGGCAGGGCCGCGACCTCGGGGCCTGGCTGGTCACCATCGCCCGTAACCTGGTTGCCGACCATTTCAAGTCGGGCCGGTACCGGTTGGAGGTGTCCACTGCCGAAGTCCTGGACGCAGACCGGCCGGACCGCGGCCCCGAGGGCAGCCCGGAAGCTGCCGTACTGGACAAACTGACGAACCAGACGCTGTTGGAAGCCGTCAAGCGACTCAACCCCGAACAGCAGGAATGCATCGTACTGAGATTCCTGCAAGGCTTCTCCGTCGCGGAGACGGCACGCACCATGAGCAAGAACGAGGGCGCGATCAAGGCTCTGCAGTACCGCGCCGTACGATCCCTGGCCAGGCTTCTGCCGGAGGGCTTCACCCCGTGAGACGAGCCATCAGTACACAGCCCCGGACGGTGCGGAACTATGTGCCACCCGGCGCGGAATTGCAGGGAATGTCGGACCCTGCTGTAACGGGCGTAACCCTTACCCGTCAGTATGCGTTGGTATCCACGAGATCGACGGTGTACTGCGGCGCATCACCGGTTGCGGACTGGGCACCCCGGCAACGGGGGCCTCAGGCTGGTCCGGCGTGCTCCTAAACGGAAGGAGGTGCGCGCGGTGGCCGTGAACATGTTCCTGCGCCGACGGGCGCAACGCTTCGCAGAGCTGGTGGAGAACGCGATCGGGCCACGAGGCCGGGTCCGTCGGTCCGCCAGCCACTCTGGCGACTCCACCGTGGCACGCCGAAACCCGCTGTCCGGGCCTGGACGGTCCGGGCCGGACCAGGAAACCGGTCAGCCGCACCACGGCCGATTCGGTCACCCTACCCGTGGCCGGGACGATTCGCTGGCAGGTCTGGTAGATCTGAGTCGGGAACTTGCCGACCGGTCGCCGCTGCTGACCCGACCGGGCCCGGACCCCGACTTCCGGGCCAGCCTGCGGCAACGACTGATGGCCGACGCCGCGCTGCACGGGATCGGCGCAACCCGCGTCGACGACACCGACAGCCACGGCCGCGACGCCGTTCCCAGCGCCCCCGACCGGTACCGGACGATCCCGGCCCCGCGACGGCCCCGGGTCCGGCTCGCCCTCGTCGGAGGCGTCGCGGTCGGCGCCCTGGCCGTGTCCGGTGTCGCCGCTGCGAGCAGTTCAGCGGTCCCCGGCGATGCCCTGTACAACGTCAAACGCTCCACCGAGCAGGCACAGATCGCGCTGGCCGGCTCCGACATCAACTCCGGCCAGCTCTACCTGGAGTTCGCCCGGAAGCGGGCCACCGAGGCCGTCGCCGTACGACACGACCCGAACCGGCTCATCCGGGTGCTGACCGACCTGGACCGGCAGACCCGCTCCGGGGTCGCGCTGCTCGACTCCACCGCCGTGTCCCGCCGGGACGCCGCGCCGCTGGCCAAGGTCAACGCGTTCGTGGCCCGCCAGCGCCCGGACGTCGCCGGACTGCTCAGCGGGCTGAACGGGAACGCCCGTACCCGCGCGCTGCAGTCCCTGGCCCTGGTCGACGAGGTGGAACGGCGCTCCGGCGAGCTGCGCAGGCTGCTGCTGTGCACGGCCGGGCGTACGGTCCAGCGGGACGCGCTGGGGCCCATCCCACAGAACTGCTCGGCGATGCCCGGCGGGCCGGTGACCGTACCGTCCGGTGGGTCCGGCAACGGTCGGTCCACCGAAGGCGCACATTCGCCACCCCGGTCCAGCACATCGGCGTCACCGAAGGGCAGCGCCCCGCAGGCGCCGGGTTCCAGCCCGTCGGAGAGTGCCGGGCGTGGTCTGTTACCGGGTGTCCCGGGCGTACCGGGGTCCACCGCACGGCCATCCGCCTCGAGCAGCCCGACACCGGGCACCGACGGACACCACGACGGGGGCGGCCTGTTCGGCACTATCGGCAAGATCCTCGGCGGGCTGCTCTGATCCTGGGCCGTCGGCCGGATATTCTCTGCGAGTGGACGTATTTGCCCGGTTGCGACGTCGCCGACATCGGCAGGCTGCGCGCGCCCGGGCCGCTGGCGCGGCGAGCGCCGCCAGAGCCACCGGGGGCCTCACCGGCGGCGGTCCCGGCACCGGCGGACCGAGCACCCCCGGCGGTCCGAGCACCGGCGGACCGAGCACCGGCGATCCCGGCATCGGACTGTCCGGCCCCGACGGTGGCGTACCGGTCGCCGAGCTGCGCCGCCGACCCGACCCGGATGCCGCCGCGTTCTTCGATGTGGACAACACCTTCCTGCGCGGTGCCTCGATCTTCTGGTTCGCCCGCGGCCTTGCCGCCCGCGACTACGTCGCCACCGGCGACCTGCTGCGATTCGCCTGGAAGCACCTGAAGTTCCGGGCCACCAGCACCGAGGACAGCGAGGACATCCGCACCGCACGGGACGGCGCCCTGGCCTTCGTGGCGGGTCGGCCCGTCTCGGAGGTCGTCGAGCACGGCGAGGACATCTACGACGAACTGATGGCCGCCCGCATCTGGTCAGGCACCAGGGCCTTCGCCCAACTGCATCTGGACGCCGGACAACGCGTCTGGCTGGTCACCGCCGCCCCCGTGGAACTGGCCGGTATCCTCGCCCGCCGGCTCGGGCTCACCGGGGCCCTCGGCACCGTCGCCGAGACCCGCAACGGCCGCTACACCGGCCGCCTCGTCGGCGACATCCTGCACGGGGCCGCCAAGTCCGAAGCCGTACGGGCGCTGGCCCGCGCCGAGCATCTCGACCTGGAGCGTTGCGTCGCCTACAGCGACTCCATCAACGACCTGCCCATGCTCACCACCACCGGCAGCGCCGTGGCGATCAATCCCGACCCGGCCCTGCGCCGCCTGGCCCGCGCCCGCGGCTGGGAGGTACACGACTTCCGCACCGGCCGACGGGCCGCCCGTTACGCCGTACCGGCCGCCGCCATCGCCGTCGCCGCCTTCGGCTACCTCCACCACCGCCGCCGCGCCTAGAAGGCCGCGGCTAGAAGCTGGTACCCCGCCGGTCCAGCAGCCGTTGCAGGGTCTGCTGGATCGTCTCGCGGACCCGGTCCGCCAGATTGAACACGGCCATCGGGTCGTCGGGGTCGGCGTCCAGGGTGGTGGTGTCGATGGGTTCGCCGAACTCGATGAGCCACTTGCTGGGCAGGGGCACCATGCCGAGCGGCCCGAGCCACGGGAACAGCGGGGTGACCGGGAAGTACGGGATGCCGAGCAGCCGGGCGAGCGGCTTGATGTCACCGATCAGCGGGTAGATCTCCTCGGCGCCGACGATGGAGACGGGCACGATGGGCGCACCGGTACGCAGTGCGGCGGCCACGAAACCGCCGCGGCCGAAGCGTTGCAGCTTGTACCGGTCGGTGTAGCGCTTGCCGACGCCCTTGAAGCCTTCGGGGAACACGCCGACGACCTCACCGTCGCGCAGCATCCGTTCGGCGTCCGGGTTGCAGGCCAGGGTGGCGCCGGACTTGCGGGCGAACTCGGCGAGCAGCGGCGTACGGAAGATGAAGTCGGCGCCGAGCAGCCGGAGGTGACGGTGCGCCGGGTGCTCGTCGAGCAGCGCCAGTTGCAGCATCATGCTGTCCATGGCGATGGTGCCGGAATGGTTGCCGACGAGCAGCGCCGCACCGTCCTCCGGTACGTGTTCCAGCCCGGAGACCTCCACCCGGAACCAGGACCGGTACAGCGGCCGCAGCGCGGGGGCCAGTACCTGTTCGGTGAGGTCGGGGTCGAAGCCGAAGTCGTCCACCGGGTAGTCGCCGGTGATCCGGCGGCGCAGGAACGCCAGCGCACCGGCGACCCGCTTGTCCCAGACGTCCACCTCGGTGGTCCCGTCCGGTCCGGGACGGCCCGGGCCGTCACCGGTCGAGCCTGCGGGCGCCGGTCCGGTCGTCGGAGCCGTTCCGCTCGTTTCCGGGTCGGCGGTCACCGCTGGTCCTCCTCGGAGAGCTCGTCGCGTCGGGCCAGTGCCCGGACCCCGGACAGCAGTGCCCGCCCGCCGGTCAGCAGCACCTGTTCGAACCGGTCCACGTTCGTGGCGCGGACCGGGGCGCCGATGCCGTGCCCGCGGATGAAGTCGTCGAAGGCCACCGGGGTGGAGCGCGGCCGGTAGCCGAAGCCGTCGATGAGCCGCTGTACGTCGACGACCCGCCCGTGTACCAGGAAGTCGAGCTGGTCGAGGGAGAAGTCCACCAGTCCGCTGCGCCGGGCCAGCCCGGCCATGGCGGTCATTCCGGGGTCGGGGACCGGTACGGGTACCCGGCCGGCCCGCCGTACGGCCTGGGACAGCAGCAGCACCCCGGGGCCGGCCACGTTGTAGGCACCGGGATGGTCCTCCAGTACGGCACGTTGCAGCACTTCCAGCGCGTCGTCGGCGTGGATGAACTGGATGCGTGGGTCCCGACCGAGCACGGTCGGCACCAGCGGCAGGGAGAAGTACCGGGTGAGCGTGGTGTCGGCATGCGAGCCGATGAACGGCGCGAAGCGCAGCACGGTGACGGAGGTGTCGGGTCGACGGCGCCGGAAACCCCTTACGTAGCCCTCGATCTCCACGATGTCCTTGGCGTACCCGCCGCGCGGCAGCGCGCGCAGCGTGGTGTCCTCGCTGAAGATCGCCGGGTCACGGGACGAAGCGCCGTACGCGGCGGTGGAGGAACGCACCACCAGCCGCCGTACGGTGTCCGACGACTGGCATGCGGCGAGGAGCTGCAACGTGCCGATGACGTTGAGCTCTTTCATCGCATCCCGGCCACCGGCACCGATCGGTCCGGCCACCACGGCCAGGTGCGCGACGGTGTCGACGGCCGATTCACGGATGAGTCGGGCGATCGCCGGGCTGCTGATGTCCGCCGGGACGAACTCGGTGCGGCCCATGATCGCGGCCAGTTCACCGGTCGGTGGGGTCGCGTCGATCCCGATGACCCGCTCGATCCGGGGGTCGGCGGCGAGCCGACCCGCGATCTGGGCGGCAAGGTACCGGCTCACACCGGTCACGAGTACCACCCGCGGGTTCATCGCGGGACCCATGTCAGGAACCTGGACGGTCCGATCATGCGCGCCCCCAGCGCGAGGTGGTCAGCGAGCAGTTGTCAGCCCACCGGAAGCAGTGGGCCGACCGACCTCACTTGCCCTGGCGGCGACGCTGGATGCGGGTCTTGCGCAGCAGCTTGCGGTGCTTCTTCTTCGCCATCCGCTTGCGGCGCTTCTTGACGACGGAGCCCATACGTCAGTCCCCTTGAGTTGCGGTCATCGCCGGTGCGGGCATGCGCCGACCAGCGTCGGGTAGTGAACACCAGACCTTATCCGGACCCATCGGCGGCCGGTACGGCGGCCGGTACACGCTCGGACCGACGTCACACCTGCTCGCAGATGGCGTTCGGTCCGGCGTACTGGGTCCGGAGGGGTCTCGATCCTCGCCTACAGGGTAGCCGGCACTCACCGCGCCACGCGCTTCGCGGTGCGGGCAGCGCCGGGTACACCTCCGGGTGCCGGTCTCCGGGAATCGGTCCGGCACCCGGCGTTACACATTCAGGGGCTGTTTCAGCGACGCCCGGAGCCGCTGTCGCGAATATTGTTCACGAATGACGCCCACGCCTCGGAACCGAAGACGAAAGCCGCGCCGAGGCGATTCTTGGAATCACGTACGCCGACTCCGGCGGAGACGAACGCGACCTCGACGCAGTTGTTCCCGCCACCACTACGGCTACTTTTCCGCCATTCCGCAGAGACTAGTTCCGGAGGGTAGGCCGTGCCTTCGTAGTGCATCAAAACTCCTTTGTCAGCGCGACGACCTGTTCCAGGGCATCGTCTGGCTTGAGCGCCGCCGCACGTAAATGGTCGAACATCAAGTTATAACGACGAACTTCCTCTTCGGTTTCCAGATAAAGGCCGCCGGTCGCATTATCGAGGTAGACGACATCGGGATCCTCCGGATCCGGGAAACCGAGGATCACAAACGCGCCGTCCATACCTGCGTGTTCTCCGGTATCGAACGGAACGATCTGGATCGTGACGTTGGTGAGATCTGCGACGGCGGCGAGATGGTGCAGCTGCTCGCGCATGACCTCCCGGGTTCCCACCCGGCGACGCAGCACAGCCTCGTCGAGCACCAACCACAGTTCCGGTGCATCCCCGTCGGTGAGCAGCTGCTGGCGCGCCAGCCGCAGGTCGACCTTGCGTTCGACCTCCTCGGGCCGCAGATCGGGCCGGGCGGCGCGGATCGCCGCTCGGGCGTACTCCCGGGTCTGGAGAAGCCCCGGAATCAGCAGTGCCTCGTATGCCTGGATGGTGTGCGCCGCAGCCTCCAGGCCCACGTACGGGCCGAGAGCCACATCGCTGTAGGGGTGCCACCAGGCCTTCTGCCGCGCCTCCCGGGCGATCTGCACCAGCGACTCACAGCGATCGCCGGTCACACCGTAGATGTGCAGCATGAACCGGACGTCCCGCGCGGTGGGCGCCACCTGCGCGTTCTCCGTGCGCGAGATCTTCGACGCGGAACACTCCATCTGCCCGGCGACCTGATCGATGGTGAGTCCGGATTCCTCGCGTAGTCGGCGCAACTCGATCGCAAGCCTCCGGCGTCGAGCCGTGGGGCTGCGTCGTCGAAGCGTCATCGCCTACCTCCTCGGGGCAGTGCCGGCCACATCGGTAGGGCCGGGCGACCCGCCCGACCCCCCGCTGATCTTGCACCCCCGGCAGGCCCCTGCACAGAGTTAGGAACGTGTCACTTGAGAGAAACTCGCCACCAAAGTACCCGCAAACGACCGTGAGTGACATTTGCGTAGCATTCGGCGATCATAGGGCCTATGGCGCCTTCGGCATCAGATGAGCGGTAACTGATCTTCGCCCGACTTAACGAAGCACGCAGCATGGAGTCGCGCCCGTCCCGGACTCCGGGTCATGATCAGACTGCGGAAGTGCGACACCGGCCCGTACGCGACGTGCGGCGGGCGGACCCGGTCGACACCGACCGGGTCCGGTACCAACGCCCGGTCGACACCGACCGGGTCCGATGTTCAGCCGCGGCTGCTCAGCGAACGCAGGAAGAACCGCAGGTTCGCCGGACGCTCGGCGAGCCGGCGCATGAGGTATCCGTACCACTGCACGCCGTACGGCACGTAGATGCGGACCAGGTAACCGTCGTCGACGAGCCGGCGCTGCTCGTGCGGGCGGATGCCGTACAGCATCTGGAACTCGAACGTCTCCGGCGACCGGTCGAACCACTTGGCGCGGTCCTCGGCGATCGCGACCAGCCGCGGGTCGTGGCTGGCGATCATCGGGTGTCCTTCGCCGGACATCAGGATGTTCAGGCAGCGTACGTACGAGCGGTCCACGTCCAACCGGGACTGGAACGCCACCGACTCCGGCTCGGAGTAGGCGCCCTTGCACAGCCGTACCCGGGAGCCGGCATAGGCGAGTTCGCGGCAGTCGGCCTCGGTACGCCGCAGGTAGGCCTGCAGCACCGCGCCGGTATCCGGGAAGTCCTTGCGGAGCTGCATCAGCAGTTCCAGCGTCGAGTCGGTGGTGGTGTGGTCCTCCATGTCGACCGTGACCGTCGTGCCGGCATTGGTCGCGGCCCGGCAGATCTCCCGGGCGTGCCGGTAGGCCAGCTGCTCGTCGAAGCTCTGGCCCAGCGCGGAGAGCTTGATGCTGACCTCGGTCGGCGGGCAGAGACCCGACTCCGAGAGCGCGCCGAGCAGCTCCAGGTATGCCTGCTTGATCGTCTCGGCCTGATCGGCGCTGGTGGTGTCCTCACCGAGGTGGTCGAGACTGACCGCCAGACCCTGGTCGACCAGGTCACGACTGATGCGCAGCGCGTCGTCGGTCGCGGTGCCCGCGACATAACGGCGTACGACGTCGCGGCTCACCGGGGCAGTGCCGACGAGCCGCTCAACCCGGTCACTACGGGATGCAGCGAGGATCACCGATCGGAGCATGGGCTGACTGTAGCGCCGTTGTCCCAGCCATTGACACCGCCTCCACCTTCTCCGATTTCCTTCACGTTCCACTGCCCACACGACCACACACCGTGGATCAGGTGACGGTGATCGATCTCCGGTCGTCGGTTCGTCGGAACGACCCGGCCGGGCCGGACGACCGCATACCGCGGCCGGCACACCCACCGCGGCCCCAGCGTCCCGGCTCCTCGATAGGTAAGGATCAGGTATGGCATCTGATGCTTACCGCGCCGAGAGTGTCTACGGTAGGGGGGTGGACTTCGACGCATACGCCCAGACCGCAGTGGACCTGGCCAACGCACCGCAGGAGGATCCACCGGACCCCGGGGCACTGTTCGGCGAGAACACCTACACCGCCGAGCACGCCGTCGAACGTGACCTCGTCACCGCCCGACGGGCGGGTAGACGGCTGCGGCAGGTGTTCGAGCTGGGTGCCGCGGGCCGCGACAGTGAAGCGGTGACCGAATTGAACGCACTGCTGGTCGCCTATCCGGTACAGCCGCGGATCTCCGGGCACGACGCCAGCGACTGGCACATGCACGCCACCAGTCGGGGGTCCACGGTGAGCGCCGAGTTCATCGCCGGCGCCGTATGGGGGCTGTCGGTCTGGCTGTGTGAGCACGGCAGTGACCGGTTCGGCGTCTGCGCCGACGAGCACTGCCGCAACGTCTACCTGGACACCTCGTCCAACAACTGCCGTCGGTTCTGCTCCGAGCGGTGCGCGACCCGCTCACACGTGGCCGCGCACCGGGCCCGTAAACGGGCCGCCGCGCTCACCGGCTGACTCGGCCGGTTCCGGACCGCCCGCGCTGTCCGGGGTCAGGCCCGCTCGGCGGTCAGCTCGTCGATCAGGCCGTACAGATCCGGGGCCGGTACGGCCTGACGTTCCGCGGTGGCCAACTGCGCCCGGCCCTCCTTCGTGTACACCGGTGGGTACAGCGAGAGCAGCCGGTCCAGCGGGACCGTCGGGACCTCCGCCTCCCACCCGGACCAGCGCAGGTCGTGGTAGAAGTCGGCGACCGCACCCCCGACCATCAGGGACAACCAGTCGCGGTACGACCATTCCAGTGGTTCCCAGCGCAGTGAGTCCGGGCCGAGGTAGCAGATCTCGCCCGGCTCACCGGGCAGGGCCACCACCGGGGTCTCCCCGGGCTCCGGGTCACGACCGTCACCACTGTCACGGCCCCGGATCACGTACCGACCGCCCAGTACGTCGGCGCCGACCAGCAGGTAGCTCGCCTGCTCCGGCCCGGCATTGACCGACGCCAGGTCGGCCAACCGGCGCTTCGGGCAGCCGCCGCCGTACACCCGCAGCCAGCCGTGGTCGACCAGTACGCCACCGGTGTGCAGGGCCATCGCGCCGAGCCAACTGTCCAGCGTGGCGCCGATCGTACGGACACTCTGCTCGCCGGCGGCCGGGTCGACCGGCAGGATCTCGACCGACACGGCGGTGTCCGACAGCGTGGAACTGACCTCCGGCCAGGCCGGACTGCCCTGCAAGATCAGATCACGACGGGGCCTGGCTCTTCCCGTGACAGCCATCTGCAAACTCCTGACCCGGTGGCGTCGCAGTCGCGCAGGCGCCGAGGGCGGGCGGGACGGACGCCACGGGGCGTCCAGGCGCCGGTGGACCGGCGAAGGCGCCGGCATCGTGCCCGACACCGGCGCGGCCCGACAACCGTTCGGTGCCGGAGCGCTACACGTCCACTGTGGAAGGGATGGTGAGGTGCCCGCGAGCATAGGCGAGAGTCTCCGCGAGCGCAGCCTCGCGCTGCGGGCGCGTCATCTTGCGGGTCGCGACCTCGACGCCGACCGACTGGACGTGGCCGTCCGCGGCGAGCTTGGCCAGCACCTTGTCGCACGGCTGGTCACCGTGCCCGGGTACGAGGTGCTCGTCCCGGCCGGGGGTGCGACCGTCACCCAGGTGCAGGTGGGTCAGCCCGGCGCCCATCCGCTCGGCCATCTGCAACGGATCCGCGCCGGACGCGGCACAGTGCGAGATGTCCAGGGTGTAGTGGGGGAACCCGCTGGTGGTGGGATCCCAGTCGGGTGCGTAGGGCACGAAGCGGCGGCCCGCCATCTTCACCCAGTACATGTTCTCCACCGCGAACTTCACGGTGTGGTGTTCGGCCGCGAGGCGGGCCAGCCCGCTGGTGAAGGCCCGCGCGTATTCACGCTGCCAGAAGAACGGCGGGTGCAGGATGACCGTGCCGGCGTTGAGGTCCCGGGCGAGCACCGCGGCCCGGCGGATCCGTTCCCACGGATCGGAGCTCCAGACCCGCTGGGTCATCAGCAGGCACGGCGCGTGTACGGCGCCGACCGGGATGTTGTAGTGCTCGGAGAGGCCGCGCAGTGCGTCGGCGTCCTGGCTGACCGCGTCGGTCCAGACCATGACCTCGATGCCGTCATAGCCGAGCTTCACCGCCAGCTCGAAGGCTGCCGCCGTCGGTTCCGGATAGACCGCCGAGGTCGACAGCAGGACCGGAACCGGGTGCCGACTGGCCTTGGCGTCACGTTCCTTGGCGTCGGAAGTCACGTCTACAGGGTAGTGCCCGGAAACGATACCGGCACCATCACCCTGTGCTGTGGTTACACTCCGAACAGTCAGAGTTGTCCGACTTGATGGGCCGTTTCAGGATCCCTGGAGCCAATCGAGCCGGCGCAGAATCACCCCTTCCCGCAGCGCCCACGGGCAGATCTCCACCTTCGACAGGCCCAGGGCGCGCATCACCCCCTCCGCCACCAGCCCACCCGCCAGCAACTGGTGGGCCCGCCCCGTACTCACCCCGTCCAGTTCGGCCAGGGCACTGGACGGGATCCGCTGGACAAAGCCCAGCACCTGGTGCAGCGCGGTACGGGTGAGGGCGCGGCGGACCTGCAGCCCGGCACCGGACGGCGCCGCACCCGCCAACCTGGCCAGGCTGCGGAACGTCTTCGACGTCGCCACCACCCGGTCCGGACAGATCTCGCCCAACTCCTCGACCAGGCCCTCCAGCGTGTCCGTCACGTGCCCGGTGAGCGCCGTGACCTCCGCGGCGGGCGGCGGGTCCGCCGACAGCCAACCCCGGGTCAACCGGCCCGCGCCCAACGGAACGGACCGGGCCACGTCCGGCGACTCGTCGATGCCGTACGCGACCTCCAACGAGCCGCCGCCGATGTCCAGCACCAGCAACCGACCCGCCGACCAGCCGAACCAGCGGCGTACCGCGAAGAAGGTCAGCCTGGCCTCGTCCGGCCCGGACAGAACCTGCAGATCGACGCCCGCCTCACCGCGTACCCGGTCCAGCACCTCGGCCGCGTTGCCGGCGTCGCGTACCGCCGAGGTGGCGAACGCCAGCAGATCGTCGGTACCGAGCCGGTCGGCGGACTTCCGGGCCTGCCGGACCGCGGCGACCAGCAGTTCGGTACCCACCTCGTCGAGATGGCCGTCCGTACCGATCCGTTCGGCCAGCCGCAACGTCGTCTTCTCCGATTCGACCGGCCATGGATGGGCACCCTGATGGGCGTCCACCACCGCCAGGTGGACCGTGTTGGAGCCGACGTCGATCACCCCGAGCCGCACCGCACCAGCCTACGAGCACGGGCACCGTCCGGCCCGGCGTACGGACAGGGCCGGGCCGGTCGGTTGCGTACAGACCGGACGGCGTCGACACGCGCAACGCCGACCCGACGGGTCGAGTACCAGTGCCGGGGGTGGCTGTGCGTACTCTTGTCGGGTGGCTGGCAAGTACCCGAAGGTGCAGGTGACGGTCGAGGATCCCGAGGCACCCCGCAGTCGTGAGGTGCCGCTGGACTTCCCGCGCGAATGGCTGGAGTTCACCGACCCGGGAGACGACGAACACGTCATCCGGGCCGATCTGACCTGGCTGCTGTCCCGGTGGAACTGCATTTTCGGCGCCGGTTGTCACGGCATCGTGCCCGGCGGCGGGGAGGACGGCTGCTGCTCGCACGGCGCGTTCTTCACCGACAAGGACGACGAGAAGCGGGTACGCGCCGCGGTCAAGAAGCTCACCCCGAAGACCTGGCAGCACTTCCAGCCCAGCATCAAGAACTGGACCGAGGTCGACACCGTGGACGGGGAGAGCGACTCCCGCAAGACCGCGGTCGTCGACGGCGCCTGCATCTTCCACAACCGGCTCGGCTTCGAGGGCGGCTACGGCTGCGCGCTGCACGCCCAGGCCCTGCGCGACGGCGTGCACCCGCTGGAGTACAAGCCGGATGTGTGCTGGCAGCTGCCGGTTCGACGGTTGCAGGAGTGGGAGGACCGGCCGGACGGCACCCGCGTGCTGGTCGACTCGCTCGGTGAGTACGACCGCCGGGGCTGGGGCGAGGGTGGCCACGACCTGCACTGGTGGTGCACGTCGGCACCGGAGGCGCACGCCGGCGGTGAGCCGGTGTACCGCTCGTACGGGCCGGAGCTGACCGAACTGATCGGCAAGGACGCCTACGGCCTGCTGGCCGAGCTGTGCGCCCAACGCGAGAAGCGTGGGCTCATCGCACAGCACCCGGCCACCGTGGCGGCGCCCCGCAAGCGCCGCAACTGACACTGCGGGACCGGGCATTCCTCCAGCCCGGTCCGGGCCGAGGTAGCTGAGCCGCAGCGCCGGGTCAGGCCTCGAACTTGTAGCCGAGACCGCGCACCGTGACGATGAACCGCGGCGTGGACGGCTCCGGCTCGATCTTCGAACGCAGCCGCTTCACGTGCACGTCCAGCGTCTTGGTGTCACCGACATAGTCGGCGCCCCAGATCCGGTCGATCAGCTGGCCGCGGGTGAGTACCCGCCCGGCGTTGCGCAGGAACAGCTCCAGCAGCTCGAATTCCTTCAACGGCAACGGAACCCCGTCACCCCCGACGGTCACCACGTGCCGGTCCACGTCCATCCGGACCGGCCCGGCCTCCAGCGTCGGCGGGGTCAGCTCGCCGGGCTCGGCGCGGCGGCGCAGTACCGCACGGATCCGGGCCACCAGTTCACGCGGCGAGTACGGCTTCGTGACGTAGTCGTCGGCGCCGATCTCCAGGCCGACCACCTTGTCGATCTCGGCGTCCCGGGCGGTCACCATGATGATCGGTACGTTGGACCGTTGCCGGATCTGCCGGCACACCTCACTGCCGGACATCTCCGGCAGCATCAGGTCCAGCAGCACGATGTCCGCGCCGGTACGGTCGAATTCGGCCAGCGCCTCGGTACCGGTCGCGGCGACCGACACCTCGAAGCCCTCCTTGCGCAGCATGTACGACAGCGCGTCGGAGAACGACTCCTCGTCCTCCACCACCAGCACGCGGGTCACGGTTGTCCTCTCGTCACGGTCGCCGGGCACGCCCGGTCGCACCGAGTTGTACGTCAGCATGGCCGATGTCCTCCGCGATCTCACCCGGGTTGTGCTCCACGGCGATGGCGTGCGGTGGTCGGGCCGGCAACCGCAGGGTGAACGTCGACCCGGTGCCGACGGTACTGGTCACCTCCACCCGGCCGCCGTGGTTCGTGGCGATGTGCTTGACGATCGCCAGTCCCAGACCGGTACCGCCGGTGGCCCGGGACCGGGCCTTGTCCGCCCGGTAGAAGCGTTCGAAGATCCGGTCCAGATCGGACGGTTCGATGCCGATGCCCTGATCGGTGACGGACAGCAGTACCGAACCGGCGCGGCGGCGTACCGCGATGGTCACCGTGGTGCCTTCCGAGCTGTACGCGAGCGCGTTCTCCACCAGGTTGGCCAGCGCGGTGGCCAGCTGGGTCTCGTTGCCGTACACGACGAGCCCGCGCGGCCCGGTCGTCGCCACGCTGATGTTCTTGGCCTGCGCGCTGGTCCGGGTACGGTCCACCACCTCGGCGACGATCCGGTCCACGGCGACCGGCTCGGGTTCGGGCAGCGGCTCACCGCCCTGCAACCGGGACAGTTCCAGCAGTTCGGTGATCAGCCGGCCGAGCCGGGTGGACTCGTGCGCGATCCGTTCCGCGAAGCGGCGGGCCGCGACCGGATCGTCCAGTGCGTCCACCAGCGCCTCGCCGAGCAGTTGCAGGGCGCCGACCGGGGTCTTCAGTTCGTGGCTGACGTTGGCCACGAAGTCGCGCCGTACCCGTGCAACCCGGTGCGCCTCGGTGACGTCCTCGGCCTCCATCACCACGTAGCCTTCGGCGAGCCCGACCAGACGTACCCGTACGCCGAACCAGTCCGGCCCGTCGCCGGGCCCGGCATCGGCGAGCTGTCCGGGCAGGTCCCGGCGGTTGAACTCGAGGTCCACGTCGCGCCGCTGGCCGGGCTGGGTGATCCGGGCGCTGATCGTACGCAGTACGGAGTGTGCGGCGGGCCCGCCGCGGTCGGAGCGGATCAGGCCGAGCCGGTGTGCGGCCGGATTGGCCAGGACCACCTGCCCGGCGGAGTCGAGTACCAGGATGCCGACCCGCAGCGCGGCCACCCCCGCCTGGGCGAGCTGGCCCGGCAGCACTGCTGCGGTCGGTGCGGCGTCGGCCCGGGTTTCTGCGGTCTGGGCCGGTCGGGTACCGACGCTCGCGTTGACGGCGGTCGTCGGCCCTGGATCCGGGTGGGACGAGGTCAGCACGTCCGGCACCTCACTGGTCGGATGGCCGGCCGGTGGGCCGTCCGGGATGGATCGGTTGCCCGCCCGTCCGGCGCCGTCCCGGGCCGGCCCGTTGCGGTGTGTCCCGTTGCCGTGGCGGGACCGGCGGCCGAGCCCGGCGGCGATGGCGGCGCCCACGCCGCATCCCACGGCCGCCCCGGCGACCGCGCCGAGGGCGAACGTTCCAGCCAGGTCCACGGGGAGATGGTAGGTCGGAGAACACCCGAACGAAGCGGCAATCCAGGACAAAGCACTCCCGGTTTCCGGATTGTTCACACCCCGGGAAGACAGAGTTCACCGCTGTTCACCGGCAGGACGCCGGACCGACCTACCTTCGGCCAGGTAGGGACGGACCGCCACAGCGGAAGGCAGCGGGAATGCGCGAGGAATACCGGGTCCAGTTGACCGAGGTCGGCGAGTTGCTGTCGGAGATGGCGGACGGTGTCGGTACCGCCATGCGCGACGCGACCCGTGGGCTGCTGGATGCCGACGCGACCGCCGCCGAAGGGGTGATCAGCGCGAAACCCCTCATCAACGCGGCGCGGGCCCGGGTGGAGGAACGTACCTACGGTCTACTCGCGTTGCAGGCTCCCGTCGCGTCCGACCTGCGGATGGTACTGACCGCCCAGCGGGTGGCCGCCGACCTGGAACGGATGGGTGACCTCGCGCAGCACGTCGCGACCACCGCGCTGCGCCGCTTCCCGGAACGGACCCTGCCCTCGGAACTGACCGAGGTGTTCGGCGGAATGGCCGAGGTGGCCGGCCGGATGGCGGACAAGATGGCGCGGGTGGTGGCCGCCCGGGATGCGACCGTCGCGGCCGAACTGGACAGCGACGACGACGTGATGGACGCGCTGCACCGACAGATGTTCGGCATCCTGTTCGGCGACTGGAAGCACGGTGTCGCGGCTGCCGTCGACGCGGCGCTGCTGGGCCGGTTCTACGAGCGGTACGCCGACCATGCGGTGAACGCCGCCGCACAGGTGATCTACCTGGTCACCGGGGAGGCACCGGACAACGCCTGACCGGCGCCCGCCCGGCGGCGAACGGGAGAAGTTGCCCGGTACCTCTAGGCTTTCACCCATGTACATCAATCGGCGTGGCGTGGCCGTCGCTGTCCTGTCGGTGGCCCTCCTGGCCGGCGGCGCGTACTACGCGACCGGACCGTCATACCTGTCGAACCCGGTGGTCACGGCCAGCGTCACGAACTGTCAGGGCAAGGGCGCCGACGCCTACTGCACAGGTCACTGGCTGGCCGATAACGGGGTCATCCACCATGGCGGTATCGACGGTGCCACCCGCCAGCAGGTCGGGGAGACGGTCAAGGTACGGGAGAAGGACGACCAGTCCGCCACCACCCGCCTGGAGCTGGGCGCCGGAGGATGGTTCTTCCGGGAGCTGATCGCGGCGATCCCGCTGGGTCTGGGCATCGCGCTGGCGATCTACCTCTACGCCCGGCGGCGCCGGTTCACCACCGAGAACCCCGACAATCTGCCCGGCCTGGCGTCCGACCCGATCAGGCAGTCCGCCGAGCCGCCCTCGGAAACGCTCGACGATCCGGGACGGACAAAGGTGCTGCCGTAGCCACCGTCGGTCCGTGCTGGTACGAGATCCGCCTGTCGCAGCTGCAGTTGCGACAGGCGGATCTGTCGTCCCTGCCGGATGTCTCTTCGGAGCTGCCCGGTCGGGCAGGCTCGGCCCGCATGCTTGCAAGATCTTTCTGCAAAGTTTTACAAAGACTTCCAGGAATGTCTTGACAGCGGTACGGGTGTGCCGCCAGGGTCATATGTCATCAGATGGCCGCACACTCCTCATTTCGCTGCCACCCCGTCGCAGCGGCTGTCACCTCCGGGAGGTCCGTTGATCCTCAGCCGAAGAACCCTCACCCGCGGGCTCGCGTCCACCGCGCTCGCCGCCGCCTCGGCGGCCGTACTGTTCGCCTCGACCGGCCCGGCACTCGCCGCGCCCCCACAGACGGCCGCCGCCCGCCACGCCGCCGCGCACCACCCCCACCACGCCACCGGCAGGCCCCGGGTCACGGCCGGCCACGACGTCATCGCCAACCTGTTCGAGTGGCCATGGACCTCGGTCGCCGGCGAGTGCACCAACCGCCTCGGGCCCGCGGGGTACGGCGCCGTACAGGTGTCCCCGCCGCAGGAATCCGTGACCGTCGCCAACCACCCCTGGTGGGAGGTGTACCAGCCGGTCAGCTACCAGCTCACCAGCCGGATGGGCAACCGCAGCCAGTTCAGTGCGATGGTCAACGCCTGCCATGCGGCCGGCGTCAAGGTGTACGCCGACGCGGTCATCAACCACATGACCGGGCAGGGCAACACCGGCTACGGCGGCACCACCTTCCCGGACAAGTACGACTACCCGGGGCTCTACTCCAGCAACGACTTCCACCACTACCCCGGTGACTGCCCCGAGTCCGACGGCCAGATCCACAACTACGGCAGCCAGACCGAGGTACAGGAGTGTGAACTGGTCAGCCTCTCGGACCTGCGCACCGAGAGCGACTACGTACGCGGCAAGATCGCCGGCTACCTCAACGACCTGCTCGGCCTCGGCGTGGACGGCTTCCGGGTGGACGCCGCCAAGCACATCAACACCAACGACCTGGCCGCGATCGAGAGCAAGCTGACCCGCTCGGCGTACATCTTCCAGGAGGTCATGTACGGCGCGGGCGACGCGGTGCAGCCCTCACAGTACGAGGGCACCGGCAGCCTGCTGGAGTTCCGCTACGGCCAGACACTCAAGTCGACGTTCGGCGGCGGCAACATCGCCGACCTGCAGAACTTCGGCAACTCCGGCATGGAACCCAGCGGCAAGGCAGTGTCCTTCGTGGACAACCATGACACCCAGCGCAACGGCAGCACACTGTCCTACAAGGACGGTACGACGTACACGCTGGCCGACGAGTTCATGCTCGGCTGGAACTACGGCACGCCCAATGTCATGTCCAGCTTCGACTTCAGCAACAACGACCAGTCACCGCCGGCCGACGGCAACGGCATGGTGTCCACAGTGTCCTGCGGAAACGGCTGGGAATGTGAGCACCGCCGGGCACAGGTCACCGGCATGGTCGGCTTCCACAACGCGGTCGCCGGAACCGGCATCGGCAACTGGTGGTCCGACGGCAGCAACCAGATCGCGTTCAGCCGCGGTGACAAGGGCTTCATGGCGATCGACAAGGAGGGCGGCACGCTCAGCCGTACCTTCGCCACCGGGCTGCCGTCCGGCGTGTACTGCGACGTGGTGCACGGCAGCGTCTCCGGCGGCAGCTGCACCGGACCGACCGTGACCGTGGACGGATCCGGCAACGCCGCCATCCAGGTCGGCGCCATGGACTCGGTCGCCATCGACGCGGCGTCCAGGGTCGGCGGCACCTCCGGCACCACCGCGGTGACCTTCCACGTCAACGCCACCACCAACCTGGGTCAGAACGTGTACGTGGTCGGCTCGATCCCGGCGCTCGGCTCCTGGGACACCTCCCGCGCGGTGCCGCTGTCCGCGGCGACGTACCCGGTCTGGGCCGGCACCGCCGGCCTGCCGACCGGCACGGCATTCCAGTACAAGTACATCAAGAAGGACGGCAACGGCACGGTGACCTGGGAGAGCGACCCGAACCGTACCGCCACCGCCGGCGGCACCACGATGGACATCAACGACACGTGGCGCTGAGCGTGCGGGCCCGTCGGCCGGCTGGGAACAGCCGCGCCGGCGGGCCGGTACAGTCTCAGGACGTGGGGCCAAGACTGGCGGACATCGCGGCACAGGCCGGTGTCAGCGAAGCGACCGTCAGCCGCGTGCTGAACGACCGGCCCGGCGTGGCCGCATCCACCCGGCAGAGCGTGTTCACCGCCCTCGACGTACTGGGCTACGAGCGGCCCGCGAAACTCCGCCGACGCAGCGCCGGACTCATCGGCCTGATCACCCCCGAACTGAACAACCCGATCTTCCCCGCGTTCGCACAGGTCATCGAACGTGCCCTGACCCGGTACGGGTACACCCCGGTGCTGTGCACCCAGACACCCGGCGGCTCCACCGAGGACGAACTGGTCGAGTCGCTGATCGAACGCGAGGTCACCGGCATCGTGTTCGTCTCCGGCCTGCACGCCGACTCCACCGCCGACATGAGCCGCTACACCCGACTGGTCGGCCTGGGCGTGCCGTTCGTGATGATCAACGGCTACAGCGACGCGGTGAGCGCGCCGTTCATCTCCACCGACGACACCGCCGCGATGCGGTTGGCCGTGGACCACCTGGCCCGGCAGGGCCACGAACGGATCGGCCTCGCCGTGGGGCCACGCCGGTTCGTCCCGGTACTGCGCAAGATCGAAGGCTTCGCCGCCGCGCTCACCGAGAACTTCGGCCAGGCCGACGAGGACCTCGTACAGCACTCCCTGTTCGGCGTCGAAGGTGGCCAGGCCGCCGCCGGCGCCCTCCTCGACCGGCACTGCACCGCGCTGGTCTGCGCCAGCGACCTGATGGCCCTCGGCGCGATCCGGGCCATCCGGGACCGTGGGCTGCGGGTACCGCGCGACGTGTCGGTGATCGGGTTCGACGACTCACCGCTGATCGCCTTCACCGACCCGCCACTGACCACGATCCGCCAGCCGGTCGAGGCGATGGGCCTGGCCGCCGTGGACGCCCTGCTGGAAGAGATCGGCGGCACCCCCACCACGCACGCCGACTTCGTCTTCGCCCCTGAACTGGTGGTCCGCCGCTCCACCAGCTCCGGCCCCCGAATGCACTGACCCGTAGCCAGCGCACCAGCACCAGCACCACGGCCACGGCCACGGGCCACGAGCCACGGGCCACGGACCACGAGCCACGGGCCACGGACCACGGACCACGGGCCGGCATTTTCCCCGAAAGCGCGCTATGCACCTTTCGGGCTGCGGACATTCAGGGAAAATGCACCAACCGCGCGCCTTCAAGGGTCATTTTCCCTGAATGTCCGCGGAACAAAACTCACTTAACGACAATTCGGGGAAAATGCGTCGTGGCGTCGTGGGTCGTGGCGTGGGGTCGTGGGGTCGTGGGGTCGTGGGGTCGTGGTAGCGGCCCTGGTTGGCGACTGCGGCGGCACCGGCGGCAGCGGCCTCCGGGTCCAGGTACTCGGACTTGACCGGCCGGAGCGCCTGGTCGAGTTCGTAGCACAGCGGGATGCCGGTCGGCACGTTCACCCCGACGATGTCGTCGTCGGAGATGCCGTCCAGGTGCTTGATGAGGGCGCGCAGGGAGTTGCCGTGCGCCGCGACCAGTACGGTGCGGCCGGCGAGCAGATCCGGCACGATCGCGTCGTACCAGTAGGGCAGTACCCGTTCCAGCACGTCCTTGAGGCATTCGGTACGCGGCATCAGCTCCGGCGGCAGCTGGGCGTACCGCGGGTCACCGGCCTGCGAGTATTCGGCGTCCTCGGCGATCTCCGGCGGCGGCGTGTCGTACGACCGGCGCCAGATCATGAACTGCTCCTGGCCGAACTCCGCCAGGGTCTCCTTCTTGTTCTTGCCCTGCAGCGCGCCGTAGTGCCGCTCGTTGAGCCGCCAGGAACGGTGCACCGGGATCCAGTGCCGGTCGATGCCGTGCAGTACGAGCTCGGCGGTACGGATCGCGCGGCGCAGCAGCGAGGTGTGCACCACGTCCGGCGCGATGCCGTGCGCGTTCAGCAGTTCGGCGCCGCGCCGGGCCTCGTCCTCACCGGTGGAGTTGAGGTTCACGTCGACCCAGCCGCTGAACAGGTTCTTGGCGTTCCATTCGCTCTCGCCGTGCCGTACCAGCACCAGTCTTCCCACACTCATGGCGCCCATCATGGCGTACCGGCGTACGGGCCGGGAAGCGGCGGTACTCAGGTCCACTGATTGGTCGGCGGCGTCACGTCGTAGCTGGTGGCGGGCGTCACCTCGTAGCTGGTGGGGGCGTCGTAGCCGGCGCCGGCGACCCGCCGCATCACCACGCCCACGGTCTGGCCGGACAGGTCCCAGGCGACCGGCTCCCAGCCCTGCGGTTCCAGCACCTCCACCGCCCAGAACAGCTGCGCCGGCCACAGCTGGTTGGTGGACCCCAGCGTGTGCTGCAACAGTTCCGGCGCCTCGCCGTACCCCGTCGTGGCGGTGACCAGGAAGACGTACCGGTGCGGGTAGTCGATCAGTACCTGCGGATTCGCCGCCAGCACATCCACCTTGAGCCAACGGTGTTCGTGCATCTGGTTGGTCGGGTACATGCACACCTTCCGGGAAGAACCTTCCTGACCCCGGCAGTATCGCGTACCGACGCACACCGGAGTGCGGAGCGACCGGTGCCGATCTGACAAGCTGGTACGCAGCGAACCTTCGAAAGAACAGGGGCGGGCGGTCATCGTCAGCTCATGTGCGTCGATCCCGAACCGGCTGAGTATCACGCATCGTCCGGGCTTACATCACGGCCGGTTTCCTGACACTATCCGGACTCGGACAACCTGCTGCAGAAGGACACGGATGAACCGCCGGAGCGAGCAGTCGTCATGAGCGACGCGGGCAAGGACTACGAGCAGCTGCTCGCGCTGCACCATGCCATGCAGCTGCGGCGGTCGCTGCGCGACGACGGGCCGCAGGTGCCGAAGGCCCGGCGTCGACCGGCCGACTATCCGCAACGGCTGACCGACCAGGTACTGCTGGTGGACAGCCTGGAGGCCATCGGATCCGCGGCCGACGAGGTGGTCCGCGAGTTCTACGCCCGGCTGTTCACCGGCCGGCCGTACCTGCGGGCCCTGTTCCCGGCCGACCTGAGCCCCACCACCGACCGGTTGTTCAGCGCGCTGATCGGGCTGGCCGAGGCACTGGACAACCTGCCGCAGCTCGTCCCGGTACTCCAGCAGTTGGGTCGCGACCATCGCAAGTACGGCCTGCGCCCGGCGCACTACGACGCGGTACGCGACGCCCTGGTCGGCGCCCTCGCCGAGCACGCCGGGCCGGCCTGGCGCACCGCGTACGGTGAGGCCTGGACCCGGGCGTACGACCTGACCGCCGCGATCATGCAGGAGGCCGAGGCCGCCTCCACCGACCCGCCGTTCTGGCAGGGCACCGTCGTCGGGCATGAACTCCGCTACCACGACATCGCGGTGATCCAGGTACGTACCGACGTGGTCTACCGCTATCGGGCCGGGCAGTACGCCACCCTGGAGGTGCCGCAGCTGCCGCAGACCTGGCGGCCGTACTCGCCGGCGAACGCGCCGCGCGCCGACGGGGTGCTGGAGTTCCACGTACGGGCGCTGGGCGCCGGCCAGGTCAGTACCACGCTGGTACACCACACCGCGGTCGGCGACCAGCTCCGGCTGGGCGCGCCGATGGGTACCGCGGTGGTGGACCCGACCGGCACCGCCCCGCTGCTGTGCATCGCCGGTGGCACCGGCCTGGCGCCCTGCCGGGCGGTGGTCGAGCAGGTGCTGACCACCCAACCGGGCCGGCCCGTACAGCTGGTCTTCGGGGTGCGCCACATCGCCGAGCTCTACGACCTTCCCACGCTGGCCACCCTCTCCGAGCGGTACCCGGCGCTCACCCTGGTACCGGTCGTCACCGAGGATTCCGGTTTCCCGGGGGTGCGCGGCACGCTGCCCGAGGTGGTTGCCGCGGGCGGGCCGTGGACGCAGCACGAGGTGTACGTGTGCGGGCCCCCCGGTCTGGTCACCGCGCTGGACGCGACGCTCAGCCGGCTGGGCGTACCGGCCGGTGCGGTCCACCACGACCCGGTCACCCGCTGACCCGCTGACGCGTCGGTGTCGCCGGTCAGTCGCGCCGGGACGGGTCGGCGAAGTGCGCGAATGCCCGCAGATTGGCCAGCGACTCACCGCGTCTGACCCGCCAGTCCCATTCCCGCCGGATCGCCGAGCCGAAGCCGATCTCCAGCATCTGGTCGAAGCTGTCGTCCGCGTAGCTGAGTACGGCGCCCAGCAGCCGGTCCAGTTCGTCGGCGGTGACCGAATGCAGCGGTACCCGACCCATCAGGTACACGTCGCCCACCGCGTCGATGGCGAAGGAGACGCCGTACATCCGGGCGTTGCGTTGCAACAGCCAGGACCACAGCTGCTCACGGTTCTCGTCCGGGTGGCGCATCAGGAACGCCTCGATGCGCAGTGCGTGCTCCCCGACGAGCAGGTTGCAGGTGGTCTTGAGCTTGTGGCTGCCGGGCAGCGTCACCGCATAGGACGAGTCACCGGTACGTTCCCACGCCAGTTCCGCGTCGTCCAGGGTGCTCTCGATCAACCGCGCGACGTCACTCATACCGCCATCAGACCACGCTGCCCCGATGCCGTTCCGCGTCGGTACTCACGCGGTCATGGTCCGTTCGCAGTCGTGGCGCCGGATCGCGTCGGTGTAGACGGTCAGCAGGCCACGGGCGGTGCGGGCCCAGCCGAACCGGGCCGCGTGCGGTACGGCCGCGGCAGACAGCGCGGCCCGCCGGGCCGGGTCGGCGAGCAGGCCACCCACCACCTGGGCCCAGGCGGCCGGATCGTGCCCGTCGACCAGTGCACCGGTCACCCCGTCGGAGACCACGGTCCGCAAACCACCGACCGCGGCGGCCACCACCGGCGTGCCGCACGCCTGTGCCTCCAGCGCGACCAGCCCGAAGGACTCGTTGTGGCTGGGTACGCAGACCAGGTCGGCACACCGGTAGAGCTGGGCGAGCCGGTCCGCCGGTTGGGCCGGCAGGAACCGGACCCGATCGGAGATACCGAGTTCACCGGACAGTTCGTGCAGGTAGTTCGGTCGGGCCAGACCGTTGCCGCTGGCCCCGCCGACCACCACCGGTACCACGCGGCGGGCCAGTTCCGGATCACGTTCACGCAGCCGGGCCACCGCCTGCAACATCACCTCGGGCGCCTTCAGCGGCTGGATCCGGCCGACGAACAGGAGTATCAGCGCATCGGCGGGAAGCCCGTGCTCGCGGCGCAGTGCGGCCGTGGTGTCCGGGCCGGATGCGGTGAACCGGTCCCCCGGGCTGAATCGCGCCAGGTCCGCGCCGGGCAGTACGACACTGACCCGCTCCGGGTCGGCATTGTAGAGCCCGGTCAGTTCCTGGGCTTCCGCCTCGGTGTTGGCGACCAGCCGGTCCGCGCCGGCAACCACCTGCTCCTCGCCGATCAGCCGGTCCATCGGCTCCGGGGTGTCACCGGCGGCGAGCCGGGCGTTCTTGACCTTTCCCAGGGTGTGTGCGGTGTGGATCAGCGGTACGCCCCACCGGTCCGCGGCCAGCGCACCGGCCTGCCCGGACAGCCAGTAGTGCGAGTGCACCAGGTCGTACCAGCCGGGTGGTCGGGACGCCTCGGCCCGCAGCACGCCGGCGGAGAACGCGCACAGTTGGGCGGTCAGGTCCGGTTTGGCCAGCCCTTCGAACGGGCCCGCCTCCACATGCCGGACGGTGACGCCGGCGGTCAGTTCGGCCACCGGGGGCTCGTCACTGGCAGTAGCGCGGGTGAAGATCTCGACGGCGACCCCGTTGGCGGCCAACTGGCGGGCCACCTCGACGATGTAGACGTTCATGCCACCCGCGTCGCCGGTGCCCGGCTGATGCAGGGGCGAGGTGTGCATGGACAGCAGTGCGACGCGACGGGGCAGTTCGGGGCCGGGGTCGATGACCCGGCGCGGCCCGAAACCACCGCACCACCGTGGGGACCGGCTACTGGGGGGAGCCATCCGCATCCTCCTCTGGCTGCGACGCGCTGCCACTCCCCGCATCCTCCCCGGCTGGTACGACGATTGGCGAACTATTGTCGGCGTTGAGTGACGCATCCGACTCCCGCTACCCGTTCGGCTGCCGCCGGAACCGCCCCGCCAGCATGAGCCGGTCCGACCGGTGCGTGACAGGATCGGCCCATGTCGAGTGGTACGGACTCCGCGCACGGCGCGGCACGGGACAGCGGCGCGGCACGGGACACTGGCGCGGCACAGGACAGCGGCGCAGCACGGGACAGCGGCGCAGCACAGGGCGGCGGTACGGGCAGCGGCGCGAGGGCGGCCCACCCACCGGTCGCGGTGGTGACCGGCGCGTCCAGCGGTATCGGCGCGGCCAGCGCGCGACTACTGGCGGCCGACGGATTCCATGTGGTCGCGGCGGCCCGCCGTACCGACCGGATCGACAAGCTCGCCGCCGAGATCGGCGGCACCGCCGTGCGTTGCGACGTGACCGACCAGCCGCAGGTGGATGCGCTGGCCGCAGCGGTGGCGGCGCTGCCCGGTGACTGCCAGGTGCTGGTGAACAACGCGGGCGGCGCGTACGGTCTCGACCCGGTCGTCTCCGCCGATCTCACCGACTGGCGGACGATGTTCGAGGTGAACGTGTTCGGCACCCAGCGGGTCACCCGGGCGCTGCTGCCGGCGCTGGAGGCCAGCGGCCGGGGCACCATCGTCATGATCACCTCGACGGCGGCCCGGGACGTGTACGAGGGCGGTTCCGGCTACACCGCTGCCAAGCACGCCCAGCAGGCGGTCGGCGGCACGCTGCGGCTGGAGCTTTCCGGCCGACCCGTACGGGTGGTGGAGATCGCCCCCGGGATGGTGGCGACGGAGGAGTTCTCGCTGGTGCGCTTCCACGGCGACGCGGACCGGGCAGCAGCGGTGTACGAGGGGGTGGACAACCCGCTGACCGCCGAGGACGTGGCCGACTGCGTGGCCTGGACCGTACGGCTGCCGCACCACGTCAACATCGACCAACTGGTGGTACGACCGCTGGCGCAGGCCGCCGCGCACAAGGTGCACCGGGGTCCGATGCGCCGCTCCGACCAGTGAAGGTATCCAGCGGGCAGAGTGTCCCATACGACGCTTATTGACGGGATCGTACGGACCTTCTACGGTAATCATGCGTCATCGATCGTCTGATATTGCGTGATATCAGACGATCGACCGACCTCTGATCCCCTACCCCGTCGGGAGACAGCATGTCCCTGTCCCGAACCACACTCCTGCGCACCCTGGTCGTCGCCCTGCTCGGTGGCCTCGCCACGATGTTCGTGGCCACCGCCCCGGCCAGCGCCGAGATCCGGCCGATGGTCACCAAGCTGTCCCAGGCGCAGGCCGCCTCCCAGCTCAGCGCCGCCGGCGTCACCTGGTCCTCCAGCGGCGGCTGCACCAACCGCAACAACTCGACCTGCACCTCGTTCGAGCAGATCAACCAGAGCACGGTCAGCGGCGTCATCACCCTCAAGCACGCCAGCGGCTGCGCCATCAACATCACCGGCGGCACCGAGACCGGCCACGCCAGCGGCACCTACAGCCACTGGAACGGCTACAAGGTCGACATCAGCCACAACAGCTGCATCGACAGCTACGTACACAACGCCTTCACCCGGATCGGCAACCGCGGCGACGGCTACCCGCAGTGGCAGGCCGGCTCCGGCAACCTGTACTGCGACGAGGGCAGCCACTGGGACATCACGTACTACAGCTGCGGCTGCTGACCCACCCGTAGCGCTCCACCTGCGGTGCCCGTCGTAAACCCGGCGGGCACCGTCGTATCCGGGCACCGTCGTATCCGGGCACCGTCGTATCCGGGCACCGTCGTGTCCACACCGGTGCCGACGGGGCCGGGCTCACCCGACGGACGGAGCCCCGGGAACCGGCAGCCGGACGTCGAGCCGCCCGACGACCGACGGTCGACCACCCACCGCAGAACCCACCTCGACGACCGCCGCACAGCCACCGTCGCCGCGCGACAGCGTGCCACGCACCGCGTACGGGGTACCGGCATCCATCGGCCGACGCAAGGCGACCGTGATCCGCTCCACCCGGCACTGCGCCACCGGCAGCTGGGCCGCGGCGACCAGCAGCGACGCGTGATCCTCCAGCAGTCCCAGATAGGCGCCGGTGTACACGTGCTGGTTGGTGTCGGTGTGCTGCGGACCGAACACCCCACCGTGCGGTACGTCCGCGGCGACCTGCCGCCACGATGCCGGTACCGGTTCCGGACCGGCCGGTGCCGGCATCGGATGCACCGTCAGGTGCGAGGTCTGCGGCGGCGGTTCGCCGACCAGCCGACGGGCCGGGCGCTCCTTCGGTCGGATCATGGTGAGCAGGATGCGGGCACTCCCACAGCCGACCGGGTCGTCGGAGAGCAGGTCCCGGGGCCGGACCGGGTCACCGGTGCCGCGTGGCGCGCGGAACCCGTAGCAGACCTCCAGCCCGATGCGGGACATCCGACCGGGCTCGGCCAGATCGACCTGCCGGATCCTGATCCGCACCCCCAACGGCGATCCGACCGCGAGCGGACCACCCGACCGGACCAGCTCCACCGACGTGGCGACCAGGCTGTACCCGTCCCGGCGCAGCCCCGCCACGTCGACATGCCGCAGCAGGTCGCCGTCCACCAGCGGGCCGGCGGCCAGCATCGCCTGGAACTGCAGCCGGAAATCCAGATCGAGCTGGGGGATGCCGAGCGACACGACGTGCTCCCCGGTCACCTCGTCGGTCATGTCCGCTCCGGCTGTACCCGACCGAACGCCCTGGCCAGGAATCCGGTCACCCGGTCGGCGTACCCGCCCGGATCCACCACGTGGTTGGTCAGGTGCCGGGCGCGCGGCACCCGCCACACCTCCAGCGGCCCGGCACAGTGCTCCGCCAACGTCCGGCAGCTCTCGTCCACGTCGAACATGCTCTCCCGTTGGCCCACGATGTGCAGCAACGGCGTCGTGGGCATGTTGGCCACCGAACGCCGGGCGTAGCGGTACAGCGCGTCGGACCGGGTCCACCACGCCAACGCACGGCTCACCACCCGGTCCGTACCGGCCCGGACCGTAGCGAACCGGGCTCCCCGGCGCTCCACCGCGAACAGGGAGTCCAGCATGTCGGTCCAACGCACCACCGGCGTGGAATCGAGGATCACCGCGTCGTAGCGACGGGTGGCGGTGCCGCCGTGCGCGATCACCATGTTGCCGCCGAACGAACAGCCGAGCAGCGCCAGCCGGTCGGTGTCCTGTGCCGCCAGACCCGCCACCGCGTCCAGGTCACGCAACGGATCCCACAACGCGCCCCGCCACCGCCGCCGCGGGGCGTCGCTCTCCCCGCAGCCCCGGAAGTCGAACGTCAGCACGCTCAGGCCCCGTTCGTACAACAGCGCGGCATGCCGCAACGTCCGGGACTTGTCGGCGCCCCGGGCATGGCAGACCACCACCGTGCCCCACGGGTCCGGTGGGGTGAACCGCCAGCCGCGGATCGCCAGGCCGTCCACGGAGACCGTACGGAACGCCGCCGGGGTCAACCCGTAGTCGGCCGGGACCTCGAAACTCGCCGCCGGGGTCGGCCAGGCGAAGCGGCGGAACTGCCGGACCGGGTAGCTCACGGGCACGCCGACAGTTCGACCCGGGTGTCCTTCAGCAGCGGTTGCCAGGTGTGCGGATCGATGTTCTCCGAACTGGTGAGTACGTTCGGGTAGGTGTTCGCGCGGTCCGGGTGGAAGGTGAGGTACAGGTGCCCGGCCGGCACGTCGACGTTGCGTTCCGCCCGGCAGGTCAGCGAACCCAGCTCGTTGCGCAGGGTCACCCGGTCGCCGGTGTCCACCTTGAGACGCTCCGCGTCCGCCGGGTTGACGTACACGCTGTTCTCCTCGGGCCACTGGGACTCACCCGTGGCCGTGGACGAGTTGAACATGGCCACGTTGTGCCGCCGCGCCGCCTTGCCACCCATCGCACCCCGGCCGGTGATCAGTACGAACCCGCCCTTGTTGCGTTCGGTGAACGGCACCAGCCGTTCCGGGGCCGGTAGGTGGAAGTTCGCCCGGCGCACGTCGGCCTTGTACAGGCCCGGGAACAGCGAACCCCGCTCGTAGCGTCGCTCCCCGCACCACTGCACACCCTCACCGGCCCGGATGGCCTCCAGGGTGATCGGATCGCCCGCACCGTCCACGAACTCGTTGTAGAAGCCCCGCGACGCGGACTGGATCTCGGCCCAGATCTCCGCGCTGTACGGTTCACCCGCAGCATCGGTCCGGTAGGTGAACGCGGCGTCCAGCCCCGGAGCGGAGATGTCCGCGTTTCCCTTCCGTACCAACGCCTCCACCTCGTCGGTGGTCAGCTCCGCGTCGGCCGGCGGCGCCTCGGACCCGGCCAGCCGCTCGGCGACCCGGCGGGCGATCGCACAGATGATCCGGGTGTCGCTCCACGCCTCCATGGCCGGTTCCTCGACAGCGTCCATGTACTGGAAGCGACGCTCACCGTTGAGGAAGATCCCGGACGTCTCGTGCTTGCTCCGGCACGGCAGCACGATGTCGGCGTACTCCATGATCTCCGGGTTGTAGTACGAGTCGATGTAGATCACGCACAGATCCATCATCCGTTCCCGCCACCGGTGCAGGTTCGGGAAGTTGCGGGCCGGGTTCGTACCGAAGATGAACAACGTACGCAGCAGCTCGGAGGTCGCCAGCGAGGCGATGGGCAGCCCCGGTGTCTCGTTGATCCGCCAGGCCGGCAACCCCCAGATGTCCGCCATCCGGGCCCGGTTCGCCGGGTCGTCCAACGGCATCCGGAACGGCAGCAGCCGACCCGAATAGCCCATGGCCAGCTCCGCCGACGCGTTGGACTGCCCGGCCAGCCGTACGTGACCGCGGCCCGGCTCGCCGAGCTGGCCGGTGAGCAGGTGCAGGTTGAGGATCGAGGCGACACCGGCACTGCCCACGGTCTGGTTGATGCCCACCGAACTCGTGGTGACCACCCGGGGACGACGCCACAGGTCACAGGCCCGCAGGACCCGGTCGCGCATGTCGTCGACGGCCATCCCGGCGGGCGTGATCCGGGGAACCACCTCGTCCACGCTGAACGGTCCGTCGCGCAGGAATGCCAGGTAGGCGTCGACGTTCCCGACGTGCTGCGCCAGGTATTCCCGGTCCCAGCCGCCGTCCTGTACGAGCAACCGGGCGAACAGGCAGTTCAGCAGTACGTCGCTGCCGCTTCGTACCGGGAGGTGGATGTTGGCGGGGTTGTCCGCCAGCAGGATCTCCACCGTGTCGGTACGCCGCGGGTCGATCACCACCTTGACCGCGTCACGGTTCTGCCGGGCGTAGCGCTGGAAGATGGTCGGGTGGTTCGCCGCCGGGTTGTGCCCGTAGAAGAAGATCGCGTCGGCGTGCCGGTAGTCGTCGTAGCAGGAGAACGGGCCCTCGTTGCCGAACACCAGCTCGTGCCCGCCGGCGTTGTTGGCCAGGCACTGCTCGGCGTTGGAGCAGATGTTGTTGGTGCCCAGATATCCCTGGAAGAACTTCTTCGCGGTCCACAGCGACTCCAGGGTCATCTGACCGACGCCGTAGGCACCGAGCGTGTCGCGGCCGAACTCCTGCCGGTCGGCGAGGATCGTGTCCGCCGCCATGTCGATCGCGTAGTCCCAGGACACCCGTTCCCAGCCGTACGGGGACCGCAGCATCGGCCCGGTGAACCGGGTGACCTCACTCGGGTTGGACCCCAGGTGCTTCTGGAAGTAGTGCGCACCCTTCACGCACACCCCGAGGCTCCCGGTGCCCTTCACCTTGCCGGCCTCGTTGATGGTCACCTGGTCGACGACACCGCAGAACGTACAGAGTGTCTTGCGGGGTTCAGCCACCTGTCACCTCCCGTAGATCGGCGGCCAGTACCGGGCTGCCGGCCGACCAGCCACCGTCCACCACGAACTCCTGGCCCGTGACGTACCGCGCCTCCGGCGAGACGAGGTAGGCGACCAGCCCCGCCACGTCGGCGGGGGTACCGAGGCGGCCGAGCGGGATGTGCCGCTCGACCACCGCCTTCCATTCCGGGCCGCGCTCGGCGGTCGGACCCGCGTCGATGAAACCGGGCGACACGGTGTTGCAGGTGACACCGAAGCGGGCGTACTCCATGGCGAACGTGCGGCCGAAACTGGCCAGGGCGCCCTTGGACGCGGCGTACACCGACAGCCCGGGTACCCCGGTACGCGACGCCACCGACCCGACGTTGACGACGGTGCCGCCACCCGCCTTCATCAGCCGGAACGCCACCGCCTGGCAGATGTTCAGCACGCCGCGCAGGTTGAGGTCCAGCAGTTTCGTGATGTCCTCGGCGGAACTGCTGACCAGCGGTGCGCCGTCCACCGCGCCGAAACAGTTGACCAGTGCGGTGAACGGTCCGATCTCGCGCCACACCGCGGTGACGAACGCGCGGCACGACACCGGGTCGGTGACGTCGACCTGCCGGCCCGGCAGGTCCGCCACCGGATTGCGGTGCCACCCGACCACCACGTCGTGGCCGCGCCCGGCGAGCACGGCGGCCACCTCGGCGCCGATGCCACCGGCACCGACCACGACGACCCTCACACCATGCTCCGCCCGGACGTGGCCAGTGCCTGCTCGCGCTCGACCTTCTTCTTCACCAGGTTGCGGTAGATCCCCTTGAAGTGCCGGGTCTTGCGCAGCGAGAACTCCCGGTTGTAGAAGTCGCGGTACACGCTGAGCGTGCCGGCCTCCAGTTCCTCCGGGGTCATGTTGCGCGGCTGGAACACGCAGTCGAACACGGTGTAGTCCGACCACGGCCGGCCCGGCAGGATCCGGTCGGCCTGCTCCATGTCGTCGCGCAGCGGCGTACCGGGGAACGGTGTGACGCACGAGACCTGGATACCGGCGAGGTAGTTGTCCTTGACGAACCGCGACGTGGCCTCGAACGAGTCCTTGTCGTCGGTGTCCAGGCCGAGGGTGAACGCACCGTACACACCGATACCGGCGTCCTGGATGGTCTTCGTCGCCTCGACGTACTTGCCGAGGGCGCGCAGCTTCCAGTTCCGCTCGTCGATACCGGTCAACGTCGCGTCCGAGACGCTCTCGAAGCCGATCAGCATCGTCATGCATCCGCTGTCGTGCATCAGTTCGAGGATGTCCGGATCCTTGTAGAACGACACGTCGGACTGGCCGCTCCACTTGATGCCGAGCGGGATGAGCCGCTTCAGCAGTTCCCGGGTGCGGTTGCGGTCCACCACGAAGTTGTCGTCGGAGAACAGGATGTACGGGTTGTCCCAGCGTTCCCGGATGAGTTCGATCTCGGCCACGACCTGGTCGATCGTCTTGTAGCCGAGCTTGTCGCGGTAGCGGATGGTGGCCGCACAGAACCGGCAGGTGTGCGGGCAGCCGCGCGACGACTCCACCCAGATGCTCGGGTAGTAGCGCTGCTGGGCCAGCTCGTAGCGGGGCCGGGGCGCCGCGGTCAGATCGGCGCGTCCCCGCTGCCGGTACATCGGCTGCAGCTCACCGCGCTCGAAGTCGGCGAGCACCTGCGGCCACACCGATTCCGCCTCACCGATACAGACAGCGTCGACGTATCCGCCGACCTCGTGCGGGAGAAGGTTCGCGTGCAGACCACCGGCCACGACCGGGACGCCACGGGCCCGGAACTCGGTGGCGATCTCGTACATCCGGTCGGCCTGTGCGGTCATCCCGGTCAACGCCACCAGATCGGCCTCGGTGTCGAAGTCGACCGGCTCGATGTTCTCGTCGATGTAGCACACGTCGTAGGAGGGCGGGGTCAGGGAACCGACCACCAGCAGTCCGGTGGCGAACCCGGTCCAGGTGTAGTCGAAGAACTGGAACTCCCGCGACTCCCGTTTGAACTGCTGGTGCCCGGTGCTGCCACCGAAGAAGGTGGCACGCGGCGAGATGAGAAGGAGGGTACGTCGGCGTGCCATGGTGCTCCTTGGGTTCAGGCCTCTACCGAGGTGAGCCGGCGACATGCGGTGACGAAGTCGCCGACCGTGTCGATCTTGAACAGTTCCTCTTCGTCGATCTCGATGTCCAGCGCGATCTCCGTCGTCGCCACGATCTCCAGCAGCACGATGGAGTCGACGTTGGTCAGCCCGGTCACCGAGTTCTCCGACTTGACCTGCTCCAACGGGATCTTGGCGACCTTCGCGATGATTCCCGCGACCGTGCTGAACACGGGGTCGGACTCGGTCATGAACGGCCTCCTTCTGCGGCACGCAGGCTGAGCACCCGGCCCGCGCTGCTGCGCATGCCGCCGATACCACCCGGCATCGGCAGATAGTCGGGTTGTGGAATGTCGAGCACCAGGCCGGGGGTGAGCCGGGCCGGGTTGAAACCAGGTACGTCCGCGTTGTGTGCGGCGAGTTCCCGGTAGCGTCGGGCGTCGTCGTAGGCCAGGAAGGCGATCTCGGTGATCGTGTCGCCGTCCCGCACGGTGTACTTCTCGCCGATCACCGGCCGGGTGTCGCTCATGATGTCGTCGTCCCTTCAACGGTCCGCTGTGCCTCGGTCAGTGCCGCCAACTTCCCCTCGGACAGCAGGGTGGCGGTGCGGCGCCGGCGTACCTTGCCTGAACTGGTGCGCGGCAGCGTGCCGCTGCGGACCACGGTGACACCGGCGACCGGGACCGGGAACCTGCGCCGTACCGCCTCACCGATCCGGTCGGCCAGACCCGCGGATTCCTTGTGCCGCACCGCCTCCACCACCAGGTGGACCGCTTCGCCGTCACCGGACCGCACACCGAGGGCCACCACGTTGTTCGGGCGTACGTTGTCGACCAGGTCGACGACCCGCTCGATGTCCTGCGGCTGGTAGTTCCGGCCGTTGACGATGATGAGGTCCTTGAGCCGTCCGGTCACGTACAGCTGTCCGTCGCGCCGCAGGCCGCTGTCGCCGGTGTGCAGCCAACCGTCACGCCAGGTGGCGGCGGTGGCGCCGGCATTGCCGTAGTACTCCGCGCCGTAGTAGGAACTGCGCAGCACGATCTCGCCGTCCGTACCGTCGGCCACCTCGTTGCCCTGCTGGTCGACGATCCGTACCTCGGTGCCCGGGATCGGTCGGCCGCAGGAGACGAGTTCGGTGGTGCCGGCCGTGCCCGGGGTACGCAGCTCGGCCCGCCCGTCGGTGCCCAGCCGTTCGGCGTCGACGGTGATGCTGCCCACCCCGTCACCGGGCCGTGTCACGCACACCGCCAGGGTCGCCTCGGCCAGTCCGTAGCAGGGCGCGAAGGCCCCGGGTCGGAAGCCGACCGCGCGGTAGACCTCGGCGAACCGGCGCAGCGTCGGGGCATGTACCGGTTCGGCACCGCAGCCGGCCAGCCGCCAGGACGACAGGTCGAGTCCGTCCAGTACGGCGCGTCGGGCCATCAGGCCGTAGGCGAAGTTCGGTGCGAACGAGATGGTGCCCCGCACCTCGGTGAGCAGCCGGAGGAAGCCGGCCGGATCCCGGACGAACTTCGTCGGCGGTATGTGCCAGGTGCTGGTCCTGGTCAGGACCGCGGCGAACACCTTCCCGATGAGGCCCATGTCGTGGTACAGCGGGAGCCAGCTGACGCCGCGGTCAACCTCGCCGTGGATGTCCATCGCGGCACCGAGCGCGCGGGCGTGGTCCATCAGCGCCCGGTTGGTGACCAGTACGCCCTTCGGCGCGCTGGTGGTGCCGCTGGTGAACTGGAGCAGTACCGGATCGCCCGGGGCGGGCCGGGCCACCGGGCCCGGTGTCGCCGCCAGCAGGGCGTCGAACGAGTCGGTGGCGCACGGCAGCTGGCCGCTCCCGATCAGCCCGAGTACCGCCTCGCTGCCCAGGCACAGCCGGGCACCCGCGGTCCGGCAGACGCTCTGCAGCGTCTCGATGTACGGGTCACGTTGCGCCAACGTCAGCGGCGGGAAGAACGGCACCGCGAGCACCCCGGCGCGGGCCGCCGACATGAGCGCCAGGATGAACTCGACGGGGTCGGGCAGGACCAGGACCACCCGGTCACCGGCGCGTACGCCGAGCCCGGCCCAGTGCCCGGCCAGTTCGGCGGTACGGGCGTCGAGTTCGGCGAACGGTAGTTCGCCGCTGCCCAGGAACGTCATCCCGCCGGGTGCCGCGGCGACCGCGGTGAGCACCTCGTCGAGGGTGTCGCCGACCACCGCCGGCGCGTACCGGGCGCTCACCACGTCACCGGTAGTTTCTCCGGGCCCCGGGTGATGAGGCCGTGTTTCCAGTTCAGGTCCTGGTCCGGCACGGCCGGTCGGAGGCCGGGCAGGCGCCGGGCCAGAGTCTCGTACGCGATGGTCAGCTCCAGTCTGGCCAGGGAGGCACCGATGCAGTGGTGTACGCCCAGGCCGAATGCCAGGTGCGGGATGTGGTTGCGGGTGATGTCGAACCGGTCCGGGTCGCTGATCAGTTCCTCGTCCCGGTGCGCGGAGTACTTCAGGCCGATGACGGTCGAACCGGCCGGGATCTGTACCCCGCTCAGTTCCACGTCCTCGGTGGCGACCCGTTCCAGGCTGGCCCGGGAGATCCTGGTGTAGCGCAGCAGTTCCTCGACCGCGGCCGGGATGATGCCCGGGTCACGCTGCATCAGCTCCCACTGGGAGACGTTGCGGGACAGGGTGAGTACCGAGTTCGCCAGCAGCATCGCGGTGGTCTCGTAGCCGCCGGTGAGGATGATCAGCGCGGTGTGCAGCAGTTCGGACTCGGAGAGCCGGTTGTCACCGTCGCGCGCCGCGATGAGGCCGCTGAGCAGGTCCTCGCCCGGTTCGGCGCGCTTCGCGGCGGCGAGATGCGCCAGGTAGACGAGCATCTGCCGGCTGGCGGAGCGCATCTGTCCCGGCGTGTACGCGGTGATGGACATCATCACGTCCATCCAGGACCGCAGTTGCAGATGGTCCTCGTCGGGCACCCCGAGCATCGCGGCGAGCGCCATCGCCGGCAGCGGCAGGGCGAACAGTTCGACGAAGTCCGCCGGTGGACCGGCCGCGACGATCCCGTCGATCAGCCGGTCGGTCATCTGCTGGATGGCCGGACGCATGCGTTCGACGGTGCGCGGGGTGAACGCGCGGTTCACCAGGCCCCGGAGCCGGGTGTGGTCCGGTGGGTCCATGCTCACCAGCACGTGCGGGCTCATCCGGGCGGGCCGCAGGGTCGCCGCCCCCGGCCGGGTGGCGGCGGCCCGGCTGAAGACCCGGTCCACGAACACCCGGCGTACGTCGCTGTAGCGGCTCACCAGATATGCCTCGCCACCGGAGGCCAGTCGTACCAACGGAACCGGGTCGTCCCGGCGCAGCTCGGCGTGCCTGGGTTCGTCGTCGCGTTCCGGCGGACTCTCGTACGGGAACAGCAGCTGCGTCATGTCGTCCTTCCAGAACCGGCATGTGCGCCACGGACACGGTCGGTTCTCACGGACGCGGTACGCCGCCGCCGACCGGCTCGATCTCGGCCACCAGTTCGGGGGTGTCGGGCACCGCGGGCCTGCGCCGCCGGAAACCCTGGGTGACGGCGAGCAGCGCGCCGATCAGCATGGCGCCGGCGCCGAGGCCCTGGATGAGGTTGATCCGCTCGCCGAGCAGCAGGAACGAGCCGACCGAGCCGATCACCGGCACCACGAACATCATCACCGTCGCGGTGGACGCGCCGACCGCGCGGATGCCCAGGTAGTAGAGGACGTACGCGAGCGCGGTCGGTGCGGTCATCAGGTAGATCGCGTCCACCCAGAAGCCGGTGGACAGTCCCGACCAGTGCACGGTGACCAGTTCCGGGCTGGCGTACAGGGCGAGCGCGACCGCACCGGCGAGCATCCCGTACGTGGTGGCCGGCAGCGGATCGACACCGGCCAGCACCTTCTTGCTCAGCAGCGTGTAGCCGGCCCAGAAGACGGCGCCGCACAGGAAGATCAGGTCACCCCACAGCCGCCGACTGTCCCCGTGCAGGCCGCCGGCGACACCGAGGAAGAACACCCCCGCGCCGACCACACCGATACCCAGGCCGAGGATGCGGGCCGGCGCGGCGCGTTCGGACCGCACCAGGACCAGCACGGTGGTGGTCAGTACCGGGCTGAGGACCGGCACGATGAGGCTGGCGTCCAGCGCGGGCGAGAACGACAGCCCCCAGAAGAACAACGCGTTGTAGGCGAACACGCCGACCAGTCCGGTACCGATCGAGCGCAGCAGGTTACCGACCGACATACGCCGCGCCGCGCCGCGCGAGACCATCAACAGGATCAGCAGCATCACCGCGCCGCCACCGAACCGCAGCAGCGCGGCCACCTCGTGCGGTACGGAGTCGACCGCGATCTCCGAGGTGGGGAACGCCGACCCCCAACCGATCATCGTCAGCAACAGAGCCAGGTACGGGTTGAGGACACGGCGCGGCGCCGGTGCGGAGCCCGGCACGTTCTGGGTAGCCATTCAGTCAGCCAATCGTGCCGCGGAGCACGGTGATGGCCGTGCCTCCGAACTGGATCCGGTCATTCTCCGTACGCACCAGCAGCTCGCCGCCGCGCCCGGACAGCTGGCGGCAGCGCAGGGTGCCGGCACCCAGGCGCTGGTTCCAGTACGGCCCGAGCGCGCACTGCGCCGAACCGGTCACCGGGTCCTCGGCGACACCGACGGCGGGGGCGAAGAACCGGCACACGAAGTCGGTGTCACCGCTGGCCGCGGCGGTGACGATGGTGGCCCGTACCGGCAGTGCCGCGAGGGCGGCCTGATCGGGCCGCAGCCCGGCCACGGCATCCTCGTCGGCGAGCTCCACCACGTAGTCGAGCTGGTTACGCCCCACCCAGACCGGTTTCCCGCCGAGCGCGTCCAGCAGGGCGTCGGGAACGTCGGTGACCTCCGCCGGGGGGTCTGCCGGAAAGTCCAGCCAGATCGTGCCGTCGGCACGGGTGGCCAGCAACGGGCCACTGGCACTGTCGAAGCGGATGGCCCCGCCGGCCGCGCCAGGGTCGTCCTCCCACAGCAGGTGCGCCGCGGCCAGGGTCGCGTGCCCGCACCGGCTCACCTCGGTGGTCGGGGTGAACCACCTGATCCGGTAGCCGGCGCCGTCCCGGCACAGGAACGCGGTCTCCGACACGTTCATCTCGGCGGCGACGTGTTGCATCCAATCGGCATCGTCCAGGTCGTCGAGTACGCAGACGCCCGCTGGATTCCCACAGAAAGGTTCCTGGGTGAACGCGTCAACCTGATAGATGGCCCGCATTGCTCTCCAACGTTGAGTCCCGCGACGAAGATACCGGAGCGCCGACATCGGCAGCGTACATTCCGTCGGCAAGAACGCGAGAGTACTGCATTGACGCGTATGCCACAGGTTCCGATACCGCGCCGAGACATGCCGACCGCATCATGCCCTCGGCAACCCTTCCGACCAGCAGATCAACGGGTCGGGGAGGGCAACTCAGAGTCATCGATTGGGGTTCCCTCCCCGGTTCCTGTGGCGATAACTGAACGTGACCATTGCCGCGTTACCGGCCGGAAAGAAACCATCCCAGCATGCGGAATGGTCACACCTTTGAGAATCGCCGTACATCGCTCCAACCTGCAGAAAGATCCCCTCAGCCGCCCATTCCATCGGCCCGACTGGCAACCATTGACATCAAACATAGACCGTGATCTACTTACCGGCGCCGTTCGGCATAGGGCACATAAGTCATAGTTCACGCCAACGGCAGAGTGCCATTCAATGTCGACGCCAATAGGACATCAGCGGAGGTCTGTCAGCTCGGTCACATACGTTTCGCTGCGTATTCCCGGTAGCGTCACAAACGTTTTGGCGCCATTGTCGGTCACCTTTTACTCAATGATGGGGCAACTCCATGCGTGCTGCCGTGTACGATTCCTCGGCGCGATTCACCGACGTACCTCCGCGTTTCCTGGAGATTCTGGAACGCCTGGGTCAGCGGTCGGTCGACGACTACTACAACCCGTACCGCATGTTCGACTGGCCGGAGACCCTGCCCGAGGACGAACTCTGGATGAGCCGGGATCTGCTCACCCCGTACGGCACCGACGTCATGGAGCAGCTCGACGAGCACCAGGTGCTGCAGCTGGCGAAGTGGGAGAGCATCAACTTCTACAGCCTCAACGTACACGGCATCCGTGAGCTGCTGATGGAGGTCGTCAACCGGATCCACATGCCCGGATTCGAGATTCCTTCCGAATTCTTCCACCATTTCATCGGTGAGGAGAACGAGCACATGTGGTTCTTCGCCGAATTCTGCCGGCGCTACGGCAAGAAGGTCTACCCCTTCCCCCGGGCCAAGACCACGACACCGGACGACCCGGAGGCCGAGCACTTCCTCGTGTTCGCGCGCATCCTGCTGTTCGAGGAGATCGTCGACTACTACAACCTGCACATGGCCGACGACGAGTCACTGCACCCGACCGTCCGGCTGGTGAACAAGACCCACCACCACGACGAGTCCCGGCACATCGCGTTCGGTCGCGAACTGGTGTCCGTGCTGTACCGGAAACTCAAGGACCGGCTCAGCGACGACGAACGGGCCGACCTCGAACGGTACCTGAAGGAGTACATCGGCTTCTGCCTCGGCTCCTTCTACAGTCTGCACGCCTACCAGGACGCCGGCATCAAGAACCCGATCGAATTCCGGCAGCAGTTGCTGCGGGATCCGGCCCGCAAGGCGATCGGCAAGCGGGTCGCCCGTAAGCCGCTCAATTTCTTCGTTAAGACCGGGATATTCAAGGACGACAACCTGGAAGTGGCATAACGGCCGACGTCGGACGAGGACAACGGGATTCACGACATGACTCAGATGGATACGGCAGTCTCCACCGACGGTGGATTCGCGACCCTCGGACCGGTGGCTTCGGAGCTTCTGCACCTGCTCGACGACATATTCCTGGGATGGGCCCGGAAGCTCGGCGCCCAACCCATGACGATGCCGCCGCTGTTGAGTGTCGACAAGCTCGCCAAGCTCGACTTCTACAAGAACTTCCCGCACCTGGCGCTGGTCGCCTCGACCATTGATCCGGACCGGTCGGTGGCCGCGGACGAGGAATCCTTCCCCTCGGCCGCGCTCCGGGACGCCGGACTCGCCCTGCCCTCCACGGTCTGTTACCCGGTCTACTGGCATTTCGCCGGCACCCGGCTACCAGAATCGACGCTGGTCACCGTGCAGGGACTGTGTTTCCGCAACGAGACCCATTACGACGGGCTACGCCGGCTGATGGCCTTCCGGATGCGGGAGGTGATCGCCGTCGGTTCGCTGGAATACACCCAACAGCATCTCGAACGGTTCTCGGCCCTGATCGAGAAGTTCGCCGCAGAACTCAACCTGCCACTGGTCAAGCACGTCGCGACCGACCCGTTCTTCGACAAGGAGGGCCCCCGGGCGCTCCTGCAGAAGCTCGTTCCGGTCAAGCACGAGTTCCTGTTCGAGGGCACCGCCATCGCCTCGGTGAATCTGCACCGGAACTTCTTCGGAGAACGGTGTGACATCCGTTACGGGGATGCCGGGGAGGTGGCGTACACGAGTTGTGTGGGCTTCGGCTACGAACGCTGGCTGCACGCGTTGTCCCAGCACTACGACAACGACTGGGAATCCATCAGCAAGACGGTCAGCGAAGCCCGCAGCCGGGTGGACTAGCCCCGCAGTCCACCGGTACGACACCCGGCGCCGGCGGACGACCGGTGGTCACCCGGCCCCACCCGCGACGCGGGGTGACCGGTCGGCGGCACCTGACCTCTTCGCCGCCGACCCGACGCGGTGCGAGGACAGCGAAGCACGGCGAGACCGAACAGCGACACCAGCACAGCGACACCAGTACAGCGATACCGGCACAACGGCAGGCCCGTACGGCGGGCGTGAGGAGAACGAGGGACCGTGAACGCACAATCCGGCGTCGATCCGATGACCGAGGTGGTCTCGTGGATCAGGGCCAAGTCGCCCGACGCTCCCGAGCCGTCGCCCGACACCGACCTGATCGACAGCCGGCTGATCGACTCGCTGTCGTTCGTGGAGTTCCTCTTCCTGCTGGAACAGCTCAGCGGCCGTCCGGTCCAGTCACAGCAGGTCGAGGTGGACCACTTCCGAACCCTGCGCCAGATCGAGGAGAACTTCTTCACTACCCGGTAAGGACGCGAATGCGCTATCTCGAAGACATGGCCCCCGGGGAGAGCTTCGACCTCGGCACCTACCAGGTGACCGAGGCCGAGGTCCGGCAGTTCGGTACGGCGTACGACCCGCAGCCCTTCCACCTGGACGAGGAGGCGGGCCGGGCCTTCCACTTCGGCGGCCTGGTCGCCAGTGGCTGGCACACTGCGGCGATCTTCCAACGGCTGTACGTCGACGGGCTGCTGCACGACGCGGCGGTGGAAGGCTCACCGGGCTGCGACGAACTCCGTTGGGTACGGCCGGTGCGACCGGGTGACGTACTGACCGGCACGGTGACGCCGCTGAACGTGGGGCCGTCGCTGAGTCGACCGGACTGCGGGCTGGTCCGTAAACGGTGCGAGTTGACCGATGCCGCCGGTGAGGTGGTGTTCCGGATGACGTTGCATGTGCTGTTCCGCCGCCGCCCGGCCGCCGTGACCGCGGCGACCGGTGCACCCGAATCCCGTGCGGCAACGCACACCTCCTGAAAGGGCAGTGGGATGACCTCCCCATCAAGTTCCTTCCAGCTCGACGAACCACTCGATGCGGTACCGGACCAGCTGTTCGACGACACCCCGGTACTCGCGCGCTACCCGCGGCTGCGTGAGTTCCGCGCCGAGTTGGGCAACACCACGCTGATGACGGCGCCGTCACCCGCCGGTGGGGCGACGATCCTCGGCAAGTGCGAGTTCGAGAACCCGGCCGGATCCATCAAGGACCGGCCCGCGTACGGCATGCTGTGCCGGGCGATCCTCGAACACGGGGACGACCCGGAACCGCTGAAACTGGTGGACTACTCGGGCGGCAGCCTGGTACGCGCCTTCGCCCACCTCCGGCGGCTCACCGACATCCCGATGCGCTTCGTCGTACCGTCCTCCATCTCCGACACGTGGCGCGCAGTGATCGAGGAGTCCGGGATCGAGGTCACCACCGTCGATGCGGCGACCGGCATCATGGGCACGATCGAGCGGGCCACCGAGATCGCCGCAGCCGAGCCGGGCTGGACGATGCTGCACCAGATGCGCAACGTGGCCAACGTACAGATGCACCAGTTCACGACGGGCCGGGAGATCGTCGCCCAGCTCGACGGCCGTACGCCCACCTGCCTCGTCGCCGCGGTCGGTACCGGCGGCACCCTGGCCGGTACGGGCCGGGCGCTGCGCGCGGCGTACCCGGACGTGCGGATCGTCGGCAACACCCCGCGGGAGATGCCGTACGGCACCGAGGAAGCGCCGAACGGCCTACCGAAGTTCGCCGGTTCCGGTGGGCTGGGCTGGAAGATCTGTCAGCCGCTGGTGGCCGAACTGTTCCCGGATGCAACCCACCACGACGTGGCCTACGACGACCTGCTGGACGCCATGGTCCGTTTCGAGGACGAGACCGGCCGCCGGATCGGCACCTCGGCAGCGGCGAACTGGCTGGTCAGTTGGAAACTGGCGAAGGAGCTCACGCCGGACGACACCATCGTGACGATCTTCGCCGACGGCGGATCCCCGGAGGAGTGGCAGCGTGCGTACCGTCGACGGGACGGGAAACCGCAGGTGGACGACGCATGAGGCGACCACGGATGTTGGCCGCGGCACGGGAGGACCTGCGCGTCATCGTCGAGCGTGATCCGTCGGTCCAGAGCACTGCCGAGGCGCTGCTGCATCCCTCGGTGCCGGCCATGTGGTCGTACCGGGTGGCGCACGTGTTCCACCGCCGTGGGCACCGGTTCATCGCCCAGGCGATCTCGGTCTTCGGCCGGCTGATGTCCGCGGGTATCGAGATCCACCCGGGCGCGACGGTGGGCCGCCGGTTGTTCATCGACCACGGCGCGAGCGTGGTGATCGGGGAGACCGCCGTCATCGGTGACGATGTGACGCTGTACCACCAGGTCACGCTCGGCGCGGTGGGCTGGTGGCGGGACAACCAGCGGCCGACCGGTCAGCGTCGTCACCCGGCCGTCGGCGACAAGGTGGTCATCGGCACCAACGCGACGATCCTCGGCCCGGTGGTGGTCGGGGACAGCGCGGTGATCGGGGCGCAGGCGTTCGTACTGGACGACGTACCCGCGGGCGCGCACATGGTGGCACCGTTGGCGGACCTGAAGCCGGCCCGGATGTCCGCCGTACCGGCGAAGACGGTCGTACCAACAAAGACGGTCGTACCGGCGGGCACCGTCGTACCGGCGAGCACCGTCGTACCGGCGAGCACTGTCCTGCCGAGGGAGGACGGCGAGGCCGGGCCGGGTGTCGAGGTGCACCCCGAGCGTGCCGTTCCGGTACCCGCCCGCGAACGCTGACCGATGAGCGGATCCGTACCGGTCGGACCGTCGAGCAGGCCGTGGATCACCTACACCCTCCTGGTGCTGTGCACCGCCTGCTGGGGCGCGACGCTCGTGGTCGGCGAGGTGGCGGTCGGGGCCAGCGGACCGCTGTTCGTCGCCGGGAGCCGGTACCTCATCGCCACGGTCCTGCTCTTCGGTTTCCTGGCCGGCAGCCGGCAGCGGCTGACCGTACGGCGGGCCGACCTCGGCTGGCTGGCGCTGATGGGCGCGGTCGGCGTGTTCGGCTACAACACCCTGTACTTCCTCGGCCTGGACCTGTCCACGGCCAGTCACGGTGCCCTCATCGGTGCGACCCCACCGGTGTGGACCGTACTGATCTGCGCGGTCTTCCTCGGTGAACGGTTGACCGGTCGGCGGGTGCTCGGCATCGCCCTCGGGCTGGCCGGGGTCGTCCTGGTGCTCCAGGCGAGCGCCCGGTCCGGGCCCGGCGGCTCGGACCACACCCTGCTCGGGGACCTGTTCCTGCTGCTGGCGGCGGTCAGCTGGGCGGTGTACTCGGTGCTCGGCCGGCGGGTACTGGGCCGCTACAGCCCTTCCCAGGTCACCGCGTGGGCGAGCCTGTTCGGCACCGCGATGTTCGTACCGGTCATGGTGCTCGCGCCGCACCCCGCACCGGACCGGATGTTGGCGCCGACGGTCCTGTTGTCGGTCGGTTTCCTCGCCGTCTTCAGCACCGTCGTGGCGTTCGTACTGTGGAACCGCGGTGTCGCCGCCATCGGTGCCAGCCGGACCGCGGTGTTCCTCAACCTCGAACCGGTCTGGGGCCTGGCCATGGCCATGGTCTTCCTGCACCAGAGCGTCACCCTGCTCCAGCTCGGCGGCGCCGTACTGGTGCTGGTGGCGGTGTTCGTCATGCAGAAGCGCGGGAAGACCCGCATCACCATCCTGGAGGACAGCGATGACAGAGTCAGCAGCAGCCCGTGACGATCGCGGTACGCGTGGCCGGCAGGTGGCCGGCCAGTTGTTCGGCGGCTACGGCAACCCGCACCTCGACGGCATCGCCGACCTGGCACCGGACCTGGTCCGGTTCGCCACCGAGTTCGCGTTCGGCGACATCTACGCCCGCTCGTCGCTGCCGCTGCGGGACCGGCAGCTCGTGACGATCGGCGCCCTGGTGTCGATCGGCGCAGCCGAGCCCCAACTGACCTCCCATCTGCACGCCGCGCTCAACGTCGGACTCAGCGTCGAGGAGCTGGTCGAGGCGATCATGCACACCGCGCCGTTCGCCGGGTTTCCCCGGGCGCTGAACGGCATCGCGGCGCTCAAGACCGTGCTCGCCGACACCGCCGCCGACGCCAGCGCCAGCGCCAGCGGACGGTCGACGGCCGGTCAGCCCACGCCCGCGTAGGAGTGCAGGCCGGAGACCACCAGGTTCACCCCGAACAGGTTGACCAGCATGGTGGCCCAACCGACCAGCGCGATCCAGCTCGACCAGCGGCCCCGGATGCTCGGCGTGGCCCGCGCATGCAGGTAGGCCGCATACACCACCCAGGAGATGAACGACCAGGTCTCCTTCGGGTCCCAGCCCCAGTACCGGCCCCAGGCGTGCTCGGCCCAGACCGCACCGCACATGATGCCGAACGTCCAGATCGGGAACGCCAGGGCGTGCACGCGGAAACTGAGCCGCTCCAACGCCTCGGCGCGGGGCAGCCGGTCGCCCAGGGTGAGCGGGAAGCGCAGCGGCCGGTCCTCGGCCAGCCAGACCTCCCGCCGCTCCTGGATCAGGTACAGCGCCACACCCACGAACCCCACCATGAACACGCCCGACGCGAGGGTCATGGCGCTGACATGGATCCAGAGCCAGTACGAGTTGAGCGCCGGCACCAGCGGTCCGGCCGTGGCGTACAGCTTCCCGGCGTCCACGCACAGCAGCACCGCCACGACCAGCGCGACGAACAGGCCCAGGTGCCGCAGCGCGGGCCGACGGTAGGCCACCGCCAGCCAGGCCACCGTGGCGATCAGGCACGCGGTCAGCACGTACTCGTACATGTTGCCCCACGGCACCCGGTGCGCGGCCAACGCGCGGCACAGCAGGCAACCGAGGTGCGCCACGGCGGCGAGGGTCTGTACGCCCAGCGCCACCTTGCCGATCAGCGCGGCCCGCGCCGTACTGACCGGCCCCGGTACGTCCGGCCGGTCGGTGTCGTCGACCGGCGGGTCCTCCACCAGTTCGTCGCCGCCACCGGCGGTGACCAGCACCCGGGAACCGGTACGGGACCGGGCGGCGGTGCTGCGGCCCGCGATCCGGGCCACCGCACCCTGCCGACCGAACGCGTACTCGACCGCGTAGCCGACCATCGCCACCATGTAGCCGAGGACGGCGACCACCAGCAGGTCGTCGGAGATCGAGGAGTACACGGTCGTCAGTCCTTTCCTCGTGCCGGATCATCGGTGCCGGCGGGCCCTGCCGACGGCTCCGCTGCGGCGTCGGCGGTGTCGCCCCGGGCGGCGCCCACCAGCCGGTCGAACTCACCGGAGAACCCGACGTAGTCGGTGCGGGCCAGTCCGCCGGAGGTCACCGCACTGCCGTCCCCGTCCGGGGTGAACCGGAACCAGACCCGGCGACGCCGCAGGGTCAGCGACCCCAGCAGACCGAGCAGCAGCGCGATCGCCGCGCCCAGTACGACCGGCTCCCCCGGGTCGCGGCGGACCTGGATCGAGGCCCACTGCCGTACCCCGACGAAGTCGACCTTCGTACCGTCGTCCAGGGTCCAGCTCTGCCCGGGCCGCAGCAGCTTGGGGTTCTTCTGGATGCGCTTCAGCTGACCGTTGGAGATCTGGTTCTGGTCCAGCGTGTACACCGAGTGCGGGATGCCGGCATCGGTGCCGGTGTTGCCCCGGTAGCCGAACAACAGCACCGCCGGGTCGCGCAGCGCCGGATAGGTCGAGCCGTGCCCGCCCTGGTCGGGAACCGTCGGGAAGAAGATCCCCTGGAAGGCCACCTGCAGGTCGACGTTGCGCCTACCGGTCTTCGGATCGATGTTGGCGTCCGGGAACAGCGCCACCCCGTCGCTGGTCTGGTTCGAGTCGGTGGGCAGGAACGGGGCGGTGGTCGACTGGGTGTGCCCGTACCGGTCGGTGTAGCGCAGCACCGGCGCGTACCCGTGGCCGACCAGGTAGACCGAGGCCCCGTCGATGCGCAGCGGATGGTTGACCTCCAGCCGGTACGGCCGGGTCGTGTCACTGTCACCACTGGCGTACCGGATCTGACCGGAGTAGGTCAGTGGTGTCCCGTTCGGCTGGTACGTGGCGTGGAAGCTGTCCAACGTCACACAGAACGGCGGCAGGTCACCGCCGGAGACCCGGGAACCGAGGCTGTACTCGTCGTACTGCTGGAGGCTGTTGCAGAAGCCGTTGTCGTTGCCCTGCAACAGCAACCGGCCGCCGTGCCAGCCGTAGCCGGACCCTAGCGCGATACCGACCAGCAGGCCCACCAGCGAGAAGTGGAACAGCAGGTTGCCGGTCTCGCGCAGGAAACCCTTCTCCGCGCTGACCGTGACCGTGCCGTCGTCGTGGCTGCGCAGTACCGAACGGAAACGGCGGGCGCGCAGCAGTCGGCGTACCCGCTCCGCGGCGGCCGGCGCCGGTTCGGCCGACGTGAACTCGTCGTGCACTCGCAGCCGGTTCAACTGGCGCGGCGCGTCCGGCGGCTGGCGGCGCATCGCGCGGGCATGCAGCCGGATCCGCGGGGTCAGGCATCCCACCAGGGAGATGAACAGCAGCAGGTAGATCGCCGCGAACCAGGGCGAGGAGTAGACGCCGAACAGGCCGATCTTGTCCATCAGCGGCGCGAGCGTCGGGTGCTGCTGGTAGTACGTGGTGACCTTGTCGGCGTTCAGGTTGCGTTGCGGCAGCAGTGAACCCGGCGCGGCGGCGACCGCGAGCAGGAACAGCAGCAGCAGCGCGGTACGCATGCTGGTGAGCTGCCGCCACCAGCGGCGTGCGGTGGCCAGCGCCCCGTTGCCGGAGATCCGTCGGGCGGCGCCCGCGTCGGGCCGGCTGGACAGCGCGTTCTCGTCCTCACGGCCGGCCTGCTCCAGGCCCTGTGGCACACCGGCCTGCTGCTCCGCCGACTGCTGCTCGGTCGTCGACATCTAGACGCTCACCCCTCCCGCCCCCAGCGTGACCTGCAACCAGATGGTGAACGCGTCCCATGCGCCGGTCAGCAGCGCCAACCCGACCCCGATCAGCAGCGCGCCGCCGATCCGGGTCACCCACCGGCTGTGCCGGCGGACCACCGTGAACACCTGCAACAGCCGCCGGAAACCCAACCCGAACGCCAGGAACGGCAACCCCAGGCCGAGGCAGTACGCCACCGCCAGCAGCACGCCGCGCCCCACCGAGCCCTGCACCGTGGCGAGGCTGAGTACCGCGCCCAGGGTCGGTCCGACGCACGGGGTCCAGCCCAGCGCGAACACCGCGCCCAACGCCGGTGCGCCGAGCAGGCCGGTGGCCGGCATCCGGTGCACCCGGGCCTCCCGTTGCAGCCCCGGTACCACGCCCAGGAACGCCAGCCCGAGCACGATCACCAGCGCGCCGATCACCCGTTCGACCGCCGTACGGTGCGCCAGCAGGGCATGCCCGACGCCGGCGACCACCACCCCGGACAGCACGAACACCACGGTGAACCCGGCGACGAACAGCAGGCTGCCGAGCGCGATCCGGCCCCGGACCCGGCCGCGGCTCAGCGTCGCCACCGCGCCCACGCCGGGGTCGGCGGACACCGGTCGGCCGCGCGGGTCGGTGCCCAGCGCCGCGTCCAGGTCCGCGCCGGCCAGGCCGGTCACGTACGACACATAGCCTGGCACCAGCGGCAGCACGCACGGCGACAGGAAACTGACCAGCCCGGCGATCACGCTGACCGCGAGGGCGAGCAGCAGCGGGCCGGACGCGGCGACGTGCGCGAAGCTGGTACCCATCACCGGCCCCGGACGACCTTGTCGACCAGCGGCCGCAACGTGTCGGCCAGTACGGCGCGCCGCAGCACCACCGCCACCCGGCCCTGCTTGTCCAGCACGATGGTGGCCGGGATGGTGTTCGGCGGTACCTGCCGGAACGCCAACGCCACCTTGCCCATCGGGTCGAACAGGCTCGGGTAGGTCATCCCGCGACCCTGTACGAAGGCCCGCGCCGCGTCGGTGTGGTCGCGGATGTTGACCCCGACGAACCGGACCCCGTCCGCGCTGGTCGCCTTCGCCACCTTCGCCATGTCCGGCGCCTCCGCGGCGCACGGATTGCACCAGGATGCCCAGAAGTTGAGCACCACGACGTGACCGCGCAGCGAGGACAGGCTGAAATGCTTGCCGGAGAGCAGTTCGCCGGACACCTTCGGGGCCGCCGTACGGTGCCCCGGCGCGAAGGTCTGCGTCTCGCCGTTGCCGACCACGTACCGGTTCTGACCGCCGTTGTTCTGGTCCACGGCGTCACTACCGGTGGAGCAGCCGGCAGTCAGCGCGGCGAGCGCCACGAGACCGAGCGTGAGGGTGGCGAGGCGCCGCATGTCAGGCGCCGTGCTCGTCGGCGACCGGCGAGTCGGCGACGATGTCGGCGGCCGGCTCGGAGTAGGAGATGCCGGTCAGCCGGGCCCCGTCGAAGTGGAACGAGGTCAGGCTGGCCAGCGCGCATTCGCGGCGCCGTGGGTCGTGCCACAGCTTGCGGCCCTCGGCGTACCGGCGGGCCGTCCAGATCGGCAGTTGGTGGGAGACGCAGAGCGCCTCGTGCCCGGCGGCCCGTTCCCGCGCGTCGTGCAGCGCTGCGGTCATCCGGCGGGCGATCTCCTGGTACGGCTCGCCCCAGGAGGGACGGAACGGGTTGCGCAGCTTCGGCCACACCCCCGGGTGGGTGAGCGCGCCGTCGCCGACACCGAACTGCTTGCCCTCGAACCAGTTGCCGGCCTCGATCAGCCGCTCGTCGGTGTCGATCGGCAGGCCCAGCTTGTCGGCGACCGGGCCGGCGGTCTGCTGCGCCCGTTCCAGCGGGCTGGCCACCAGGTAACTGACGTCGCGCCCGACCAGCGCGGCGGCGGCCGCCTCGGCCATCCGTACGCCCCGGTCGGACAACCGGTAGCCGGGCAGCCGGCCGTACAGCACGCCCTTCGGGTTGTGCACCTCACCGTGCCGGAGCAGGTGGACGATCGTGGTGCCTGTGCTCACTGCGCTGCCTCGCTTCGCTGCTCGGCGGTACGGACACCCGATGGGGTGGGTGCGGCGGTCACGACGTCTCCCGGGCGGCGGCCGCGGCACGCGCCGCGTACGGGAGTGCCTCGGCGATCTGGTCGACCGTCGCGTCGTCGTGCGCACCGGAGACGAACCAGACCTCGAACGCGCTGGGCGGCAGGTACACCCCGCGCGCCAACATCGTCTGGAAGAACGCCGCGTAGGCGGCGGTGTGCTGGGTCTTCGCGGCGGCGAAGTCCGGTACGTCGGCGTCGGTGAAGAAGACACTGAACAGCGTGCCGGCGAAGGACACCCGGTGCGGTACGCCCGCGTCGGTGAGCGCCTTGTCGGTCAGTTCGGCGATCCGCCCGGCGGTGTGGTTGAGCCGCTCGTACAGCGCCGGGGTACATCCGCGCAGGGTGGCCAGGCCGGCGGCGCAGGCCAGCGGGTTACCGGACAGGGTGCCGGCCTGGTAGACCGGCCCGGCCGGGGCCAGCTGCGCCATCACGTCGGCGCGGCCACCGAACGCGGCGGTGGGCAGGCCACCGCCCATCACCTTGCCGAACGTGTAGAGGTCGGCATCGGCCGGGCTCAGTTCCGACCAGCCGCCCCGGGCGGCCCGGAAACCGGTCATCACCTCGTCGAGGATCAGCAGCGCCCCGTGCCGGTGGGCCAGGTCGGCGAGCCGCTGGTTGAACTGGTCGCGGGGTGCGATGACACCCATGTTGCCGGCAGCGGCCTCGGTGATGATGCAGGCGATGCTGTCCGGATATGCCGCGAATGCGGCCTCCACGGCACCGATGTCGTTGTACGGCAGCACGATCGTGTCCGCCGCTGCGGCACCGGTGACACCCGGCGAGTCGGGTACCGCGCTGCCCGCCCGCTGCGCCGCCTCGGCCAGGGTGGCCACCCCGGAACCGGCCGACGCCAGCAGCGCGTCGACGTGCCCGTGGTAGCAGCCGGCGAACTTGACCACCTTGGCCCGGCCGGTGCAGCCGCGGGCCAGCCGGACGGCGCTCATCACCGCCTCGGTGCCGGAGTTCACCAGCCGTACCTGCTCGGCCGGGCTGCGGGCGACGAGCTCCTCGGCCAGTTCCACCTCACCCGGGGTGGGTGCGCCGAAGCTGGTGCCCTGCGACACCGCCTCGGTCACGGCGGCCACCACGGCCGGGTGCGCGTGCCCGAGGATCAGTGGGCCCCACGAGCACACCAGGTCGACGTAGCGCCGCCCGTCCGCGTCGTACAGGTAGGGTCCGGATCCGCGGACCATGAACCGGGGGGTGCCACCGACCGCCTGGAACGCGCGGACAGGTGAGTTCACCCCGCCCGGAATCACAGCGCGGGCGCGGTCGAACAGGGCCTGGGAGGCGGGGGCGTCACTCGGGTAGCTGGCGCCGGCGCTCGAGTCTCGTGAAGTCACAACCCCGCCATTGTGGCAGGTGCTTCTACGCGTTGTCGGAGACCCCCGGGGCGGGTCCGGTCAGGTCACTCCGGCACCTCCAGCACCGGGGAACGGGCCTGCTCCACAGGTGGCCAGGAGCGGTACCCGGCGAGTACCGCGGCACTCTCGTCGGCGTCGAGCGCCAACTGCCGGGCCGCCCACCGGACCGGATCCAGGATCCGGTAGCTGGCCGCGGTGTCGGACATCTCGACCTCCAGCAGCGCGGCATCGACCAGTTCGGCCACCGCCGCGCAGGTCCCGGCCCGGTCCAGCCAGGCCGACGTGAGCCATTCCACCGCGGGCAGTGGCGCCCGGCCCGGCCAGACCGCAAGGGCACGCAGCAGCCGGGCGGCGTCCGGACCCAGCAGTCGGTACGACCAGTTCAGGTTCGCGGCCAGGCTGGTGTGCCGTTCCGGCAGCGGACCGTCCGGTGGCCGGGCCTCCGGCGCGGACCGGCCGGCGGCTGTCACCAGCAGTCCGCCGGCCGTCGTGGTCAACCGCTCGACCAGCAGGGCCGGCGGAAACGACCGCAGCCAGGGCACGGCCAGCTCGATCGCCAGCGGCAGCCCGCCGAGCACCCGGGCCAGCCGGGCCAGGTCGGCCCGCCGCCGGTCGCTACCGCCACCGGCCCGGGAGACCAGCAGTGCGAGCGCGTCGCTGTCCGCGTCGTCGGTACGCAGCGGGGCCAGCCGCCAGACCAGTTCACCCGGTACGCCCAGCGGCTCCCGGCTGGTGGCCAGCACGGTCAGCCCGGGACAACCGGCGAGCAGCCGGACCAGCAGCGCAGCCAGCGCCGGCCGTTGCCGCTCGCAGCTGTCCACCAGCAGCAGGCACCGCCGGTCCGCCAGGTGCTCCAGCAGCGCCGCAGCCGGTGACTGTCCGTACCCGGGTACCACACCGAGCGCGCCGGCCAGCAGTCGTTCCGCGTCGTCCGGGGTGCCGGCGCCGGCCAGGTCGCAGAACCAGGCGCCCGCCGGGTACCGGCTGGCGATGTCCCGGGCAACCTCGGTGGCCAGCCGGGTCTTGCCCACCCCGCCGACCCCCCAGACCGTCACCAGCCGGTGCTCGCCGGTGAGTACGGCCAGCTCCACCCGCTCCGGCCCGCGCCCGACGAACCCGCTCACCGGCAGCGGCAGATTGTCCGGCCGGCTGCCCAGGGTGCGCGGCGGCGGGAAGTCCCGTGGCAGACCATCGGCCAGCACCTGGTGGATGCCGGTCCGGTCGTCGAAACCGCGCAGCTGGTGGGCGCCCAGATCGGCCAGCCGGACCTCGCCGGCACGCAGGTACTCCCCGGCGGCGCGCGCCGTCGCCGTCGAGCACAACACCTGGTCACCGGCGGCTGCTGCGGCGATACGGGCCGCCCGGTGCACCTCCGTACTGACGTACTCGCCGCCACGGGCCTCGGCGTACCCGGTGTGCAGACCCATCCGTACCTTCGGCCGGGCACCGGCACTGGGCCAGGGATGGGCGGCCAGCGCCTGCTGGGCCCGGACGCAGGCCCGTACCGCAGCGCCGGCGTCGGCGAACACGGCGAAGAACGAATCGCCCTCGGTCAGCAGTTCGGCGCCGCCCCCGGTACGCAGGCTGTCGCGCATCAACCGGCGGTGGTCGGCGAGCACCTGCCGGTAGGTCGGACCGAGGGCGTGGGCCAACCGGGTCGAGCCCTCGATGTCGGTGAACAGGAATGTGACGACGCCGCTGGGCAGGCCGGCGGTGCCGGCGACAGCGTCGTCGATCAGCTCGGTGCGGGCCGGCAATCGTGGTACCTCCATGCTCCAACAGTTGAGCTCATCTCCGACCACTCGCCCAGCGAAGGGCGCCGCCTCCGGTGTCACTGCGCGTGACCCTGCCACGATCTGCGCCGCCGGTCCCGCCAATCCCACGACAAGACCCGCCACGCGGAACCGGCCGTGTTGTTGCGCCCGGGGGCGCCGCACGGAACGATCGGTGCCATGTCACATCAGGTACGCGCCGTGGTCGCCGGCGCGAAAGGTGCCGCGGTCACCGTCGAGACGATCACCGTGCCGGATCCCGGACCAGGCGAGGTCCTGGTCGACGTGGCGGCCTGCGGGGTCTGCCACACCGACCTGCACTACCGCGAGGGCGGGATCGGCGACGACTACCCGTACCTGCTGGGCCACGAGGCGGCCGGCACCGTCGCGTCGGTCGGCGAGGGCGTCACCGAGGTCGTACCGGGCGACTTCGTGATCCTCAACTGGCGTGCGGTCTGCGGCGTGTGCCGGGCCTGCCGTCGGGGCCGCCCCTGGTACTGCTTCGACACCCACAACGCGACCAGTCGGATGACCCTGGCCGACGGGACCGCGCTGTCGCCCGCCCTGGGCATCGGCGCGTTCGCGGAGAAGACGCTGGTCGCCGCCGGCCAGTGCACGAAGGTCGACCCGACCGCACCGGCGAGTGCCGCCGGGCTGCTCGGCTGCGGTGTGATGGCCGGCCTCGGCGCGGCGATCAACACCGGTGGGGTGGGACGCGGCGACTCGGTCGCGGTGTTCGGCTGCGGCGGGGTCGGTGACGCCGCCATCGCCGGAGCGAAACTGGCCGGCGCCACCACCATCGTCGCGGTCGACATCGACGACCGTAAACTCGCCTGGGCCCGCGACTTCGGTGCCACCCACACGGTCAACTCCAGCCGGGCCGACCCGGTCGCCGAGATCCAGGCGGTCACCGGCGGGAACGGCGTCGACGTGGCGATCGAGGCGGTCGGCCGGCCGGAGACGTACCGGCAGGCGTTCTACTCCCGCGACCTGGCCGGCACCGTCGTACTGGTCGGCGTACCGACCCCGGAGATGCGGTTGGAGCTGCCACTTCTCGACCTGTTCAGCCGCGGCGGCGCACTGAAGTCGTCCTGGTACGGCGACTGCCTGCCCAGCCGCGACTTCCCGATGCTGATCGACCTGTACCGGCAGGGCCGGTTCCCGCTGGACGCGTTCGTGTCCGAGACCATCGGCATCGACGACGTCGAGGCCGCGTTCGGTCGGATGACCCGCGGCGAGGTACTGCGCAGCGTGGTGCAGTGGTGAGCGGCGGTACGGGACCGGAGGCCGGCTGATGGCCACCCGCATCGAGCAGATCGTCACCTCGGGCGTCTTCGAGCTGGACGGTGGCCGCTGGGACGTGGACAACAACGTCTGGGTGGTCGGCGACGAGCAGGAGTGCCTGATCATCGACGCGCCGCACGACGCCGCCGCGATCGCCGGCCTGGCCGCCGGCCGACGGGTGGTGGCGATCGCCTGCACACACGCGCATTCCGACCATGTGGACGCCGCGCTGGAGCTGTCCGCGCTGGTCGATGCGCCGATCCTGCTCCACCCGGACGACCGGGTGCTGTGGGACCTGGTGCACCCGGACCGCGCACCGCATGCCGAACTGGCCGACGGGGAGACCCTCACCGTCGCCGGGGTCGACCTGCGGGTGCTGCACACCCCCGGGCACTCTCCGGGCGGGTGCTGTTTCCACGCACCGCAGTTGGAGGCCGTGTTCACCGGCGACACGCTGTTCGCCGGCGGCCCGGGTGCCACCGGCCGCTCCTACTCGGACTTCGACACCATCATCCGGTCGATCTCGGAACGGCTGTTCACCCTGCCGCCGCGCACCACGGTGCACACCGGGCACGGCCCGACCACCACGCTCGCGGCCGAGGCACCGCAACTCGACGAATGGATCGCCCGGGGGCACTGACCGCCGGGCAGATCCGGCCGGGTGCCGGGCAGTATGCCGGGCGGCGTCCGGGACCGGCGGCAGTATCCGCGAACGCCACCGGCCGGTCGGCGCAGCGTGGTAGGTCCTTGTCATGCGTGCGTACCGAATTGCCCTGGTCACCGCGGTGATGCTGGTGGTCTCCGGCTGTACCGGCGGTCATGGAACGGCGGGCCCGGCACGCCCGTCCACCGACCGGTCCACCGCCGACCCCAGCGGCCAGAGCACCGCGTACGAGAAGGTCGTCAGCGACGTACTGAAGTCCGTCGTGCAGATCACCACCAGCCAGGGGCTCGGCTCCGGCATCGTGTACGACGGAAAGGGTGACATCGTCACCAACGCGCATGTGGTCGGCAACGCGAAGAAGTTCAAGGTGACCACCGCGACCGGCACCCGGTCGTTGGACGCGACCCTGCTGTCCAGCTACCCGCCCAGCGACCTGGCCGTGATCCGGGTGACCGGCACGATGTCCGCGCCACCGGCCACGTTCAGCGACTCCGGCAAACTGCGCGTCGGTCAGGTCGTCCTGGCGATGGGCAGCCCGCTCGGGCTGTCCGGCAGCGTCACCAACGGCATCATCTCCGCGGTCGGCCGTACCGTGCAGGAACCCCGTACCGGCGGCTCGCCCGGCACCGCCATCCCGGACATGATCCAGACCTCCGCGGCGATCAACCCGGGCAACAGCGGCGGTGCCCTGGTCGACATGAACAGCCGGGTCGTCGGGATCCCCACGCTGGCCGCGACCGACCAGCAGCAGGGCACCAGCGCCCCGGCCCCCGGGATCGGCTTCGCCATCTCCGGCAACACCGTCACCCGGATCGCCGACCAGATCGTCAAGAACGGCTCGGTCACCCGATCCGGACGGCCGGTGCTGGGCGTGACCGTACGACCGGTACTGGACAACAGCTACCAGCCGGCCGGCGCGGGCGTGGTGAGCGTGCAGTCCGGCGGGCCGGCCGCCAAGGCGGGCATCCGGCCCGGCGATGTGATCACCGCGGTGAACGGCACCCAGGTCACCGATCCGGGCGGGCTGACCACGGCGCTGGTCGACCACGATCCGGGCGACACCGTCGAGGTGACCGTGCAGCGCGACGGCACCACCCGGAAGGTCAAGGTCAAGCTCGGCCAGCGGTGAGGCCGGTCAGGCCCGGCCCACCGCCAGCAGACCGTCGATCTCGGCGAGCAGCGCGTCGGCGCCGGCCCGGTCGGCGGTCTGTTCGGTGGCGTACGCGGCCTCCACCGCCTGCCGCGCCACCTGCCGCGCCTCGTCCTGCTCCCCCGCGGCCAGCAGGGTACGGGCCAGTGCCCAGTACGCCAGCACACCGCTGCGCACATCCTCGGCAGGTACCTGTACGGCGAGCCTGGCCCGTGCCACGGCGTCCGCCGGCCGGCCCGCGGACAGCAGGGCCAGCGCGTGCACCGCGCCGACCTGCCGCCGGGACAGCAACAGGGCCGGTTGCTGGGGCGCCTCGTCGACCTCGTCGAGCAGCCGCAGCGCGGCGGACACGTCACCCTGCGCCCGGTACGCCTCGGCGAGCAGTACGGTCGGCCCGACGCGGGCGGCGTCCAGTACGTCGTAGGGTTCCACGAGTTCGAGGGTGGCCCGGGCGTCGCGTTCCGCGGCGACCGGATCGGACCGGTCCAGCTGGCAGAATCCACGGGTCGTACGCGACATCCCCATCAGCAACGGGTGCCCGATCTTCTCGCCGAACCGTTCCGCCTCGGTCAGCAGTTCGATCGCCCGGTCCACCTCGCCGGAACCGCGGGCCACCATCGCCCGCGCGGTGAGTACCAGTCCGCGGCCCCAGTCCTCACCCATCGCCTCGAAGTCCCGGTACGCCCGGTCCGCGGCGCGGGTCGCCTCGGTCAGCCGGCCCAGTTCGGCGGACGCGAACGCCGCCACGCTGCGCAGCGTACCGACCGCCCAGGTGTCCCCGGTCCGCTCGCCGAACGGCAGGAACGCCCGGGCCAGGCCGTCGGCGTCGGTGAGCCGGCCGGCCAGCAACCGACCGAACGCGGTGGTGCCGCGTACCCAGGCCCGGCCGGTGTCGTCGTCGAGTTCGGCGAACAGCTTCGCGGCGCGACCCAGCGCGGCATCGGCACCCGCGAAGTCGGCGCGGCTGGTGGACACCCAGGCCAGGTGCTGCAACGACCAGGCCTGGTTGCGCTTGTCCCCGGCCGTTTCGGACACCCGGTACGCGGCGGCGATCTGCTCCTCCGCCTCCTGGAACCGGCCGGACAGGTAGTCGCTCATACCGAGCTTGCAGAGCGTGTCGGCGCGCTGTTTCGGCAGGTCGGCGCTCTCCGCGCCCTGCAACGCCGCCTGCCACGACTCGCGGGCCTGCTCCCGGTTGCCCAGCGTCTTGTACGCCTCGCCGGCCAGGATCAGCCCGTCGATCCGGACCTGGTCGCTGATCGCGGTGCCGGCCAGTTCCTCGGCCTCCCGGCACGCCTCACCGGCCCGGCCCAGTTGCAGCAGCGCCTTGGCCCGGACCAGCCGGTCGGCCGCCGGCAGGCTGCCGCCACCCGTACCGCCGGCCACCCGGGCGGCCCGTTGGGTCAGCTCCACCGTACGGGCCGGTTCGCTGTCGTCCAGTGCCCGGACCGCCATCCGGGACAGTGCCGCGGCACCCAGCGGCGCCACCGACCGGGCGTCCGCGTCGTCGCGCAGACCGACCTCGTCGGCCAGCAGTACGGCCCGTTCGGCGTGTTCGGCCACAAACGCGTCGTCGCCCAGGTTCGCCTCGTCCCCCGGGCCGTAGGTGAACTCCGAATGCACCTTCTGCGCGGCCCAGCGGGCCAGCCGGGCGTGCCGGTCGGCCAGGTCCGCCTTGCCGATCCCGGCGTACGCGGCCTCCCGCATCAGCGGGGTGGCGAAGGTGAACTCGTCGTGCCCGGCGCGGCGCAGCATGTTGCGGGCCACCAGCGCGTCCAGCGCCTTGTCCAGTTCGTCCTCGGGCACCCCGGGCTGCAACCACACCAGCGCCGCGGTGGGTACGGCGTCCCCGACGACCGCCGCGTCGCGCAGTACCGACCGGGCGACCGGTGACAGCGTGTCGATCCGGGCGGCCAGTACGGCGGCCAGGTCGCGGGAGAGCAGCCGGCCGCCCATCGAACCGTCCGCGAGCGACCAGCGCGCCTTGTCGTCCTGACCGGGCTCGGACTCCTCGACCAGCCGACCGCGTTCCATCAGCAGGGTGACCAGTTCGGCCAGGTAGAAGGGGTTTCCCTGGGCGGTGGCCAGCAACCGGCTCTCGTCGGCCGGGGACAGCCGTCCGCCGTTGAGGTATGCGCGCAGCAACCGGCCCGCGTCCTCACCGCGCAGCGGTGGCAGTGGGGCCAGCTCGGCATCCGGGATGCGGCTGAGCAGACCCGCGGTCCGGGTCAGTTCGGGGCGGCCCAGCAGCAGCACCAGTACCGGGCCGGCCAGCCGGGACATCATCGCGCCGAGCGCCTTGAGGGTCTCGCTGGTGGCATCGTGTACGTCGTCCACGACGACCACCAGCGGTGATTCGACCGCCAGCAGGTTGAGCAGGTCGGCGACCGCGGCGGGCACCGCCTCGCTACCGTCGCCGCCGGAGCCGGTGGGCCGGTCCAGCCGGCCCGGCAGGTCACCGTGGCCCAGCAGCGCCATCAGCAGATCGATCGGCAGCCGCGGCTGGTCCCCGGCCTGCCGCTTGGCCAGCCGGTTCAGCCGGGTCTGTGCGGTGGCCCGACGTTCGCTGCGGTGCGGGCCGTCCTCCCGGGACAATCCGGCCGCCTGCCGGACCAGGTCGGCCAGCGGCGCGAGCCGGCGACGTTCCCCGTACGCCTCGCAACGCACCGACAGCACCCGGGTGCCGTGCTCCCCGGCGCGGCGACCGGCCTCGGCGGCGAACCGGGACTTGCCGACCCCGGCCTCCGCGGTCATCACCAGTACCCGCGGCTGGCCCCGGTCGATGACCTCGTTGAGTCGTCCGTCGAACCGGCCCGCCTCGGGCTCCCGGCCGATGAACGGGGCCTCGTCGCCCAGACCGGACCGGGTGCCCGGCGCGTCCCGCAGGCCGAGCAGCTCGTACGCGTCGACCGGCTCGCGTTTGCCCTTCAACCGCAGCGGCGGCAGCTTGCGCCAGGCGGCCCGCTGTACGGTCGCGTGGAACGTGGTCGCCCCCGCGTACACGGCGCCGACCGTGGCGGCGTCGGCGATCCGGGACGCGGTGTTCACCGCATCGCCGATGACCGTGTACTCGAGGTTGGCCTGCACGCCGGCCACCACCTGGCCGGTGTTGAGACCGACCCGCAGGCCGAGCGGTACGCCGCCGCCCTGCTCGGCGTCGAGCACCCGCCGTACGGCCCGCTGCATGGCCAGGGCGGCGCGTACCGCCCGGTCCGGATCGTCCTCGTGGGCGACCGGTGCGCCGAAGACGGCCATGATGCCGTCGCCGGTCAGTTTGTCGACGTGCCCACCGAAGGTGGTGACGGCCCCGGCGAAGGCGGCCAACACCCGGTCGGTGACCGAACTGACCCGTTCCGGGTCAAGGTCCTCCGACCAGGCGGTGAAGTCGGACAGGTCACCGAACAGCACCGTCACCACGCGGCGTTCGGTCAACGGCAGGGTCGCCACGGACGGCAGCCGGCTACCGCACTGATGGCAGTACCGGGCGCCGGGGACAGCGACAGTTCCGCATACCGGGCAGGTCACAGATAGTCCAACGGTTCGGAGCGCAGATGGTGTTCCCGCTCACCAATTCCCAGGTAGGCGAGCTGTGCTCGGACGGTCATCTCGGCCGCCGGCCGTACCGCGGGGTCCAGGCCGGGATAGACCCGGTCCAGTACGTCGTCGACGGTGCCGGTGCCGACTGCCACCGCGGCCCGTACCTGGTCGAGCCGGGCTTCACGGTGGGCCAGGTAGAACCCGGCGGCGGCGGCACAGTCGGCCAGCGCCGGGCCGTGGCCGGGCAGTACGGGCAGCGCACCGAGCCGGGTCAGTCGCGCCAGGCTGGCCAGGTAGGCGCCGAGATCGCCGTCCGGCCACATCACCACCGTGGTGCCGGCACCGAGAACGGTGTCCCCGGTCAGCACCGCCGGAGTACCGCCGGCTCCAGCCAGCACCGCCGGCGCACCGCCGGCTCCAGCCAGCACCGCCGGAGTGTCGTCTTCCTGGTCCGTGCTGACCAGGAAACACACCGAGTCGGCGGTATGGCCGGGGGTGCCCAGTACCTCGATGCGCAGTCCGGCGGCCCGCAGCACCTCGCCGTCGGTCAGCGGGGTGCCGTGCGCGGCGTCCACCGCGCGCACCTCGCCGCCGGCGAGCTGGCGGTGCCGGGGCAGGCCTTCGACGTGGTCGGCATGGCCGTGGGTGATCAACGTCAGCGCCACCGGGCCACTGCCGGCGAGCCGGGCCAGGTGCTCCTCGTCGGCCGGGCCGGGATCGACCACGACGCAGTCCGTGGCGCCGGGTGCGCGCAGCACCCACGAGTTCGTACCGGTCAGGGTCATCGGCCCGGGATTGGGCGCACGCACCAGCACCGCCCACGGGGGCAGTCCGCTCGCCGGTGCGGTTGCCGAACCGGCGAGTCGAACCCCCGCCCGGGGGCTGCCCACACTGCCGTCCGGCTCCGCGCTGCCCACGGCAGTGATCGTACGGCGCCGGGGGCCGAATCCCCACACGGCCGTCACCCTTCTGTCACCCCGCTGCGCCCGGAGTCGGGGTATCAGTCCGGCATGCCGGTCGGGAACCGGCCAGCCCGGCGATCCGGTCGATCAGCCAGCGACCCGGACGATCAGTTCCACTTCGACCGGCGCGTCCTTGGGCAGTTCAGCCACGCCCACGGCGCTGCGGGCATGCCGGCCGGCATCCCCGAACACCGCGCCGAGCAGCTCGCTCGCCCCGTTGATGACCACCGGCTGGCCGGTGAAGCCGGGCGCGGAGGCCACGAACCCGGTCACCTTCACGACCTGCCGTACCTGGTCCAGATCGACGACCGAGCCGATCGCGGCCAGCGCATTGAGCGCGCAGATCCGGGCCAGTTCGGCGGCCCGTTCCGGCGCAACCTCGGCGCCGACCTTGCCGGTCGCGGCGAGTTCACCGGCGACCAGGGGCAGCTGACCGGAGACGTAGACGTGGTCGCCGTCCCGCACCGCCGGTACGTACACGGCGACGGGTGCGGCCACCTCGGGCAGGGTCAGCCCCAGCTCGGCCAGCCGCGCCGAGACGGTGGCGGCCATCAGCCCTGCTCCACCGGGCGCTTCAGGTACGCGACCAGGCTCTCCGGGTTCGGCCCGGGGATCACCGCGACAAGCTCCCACCCGTCGGTACCCCAGTTGTCCAGGATCTGTTTGGTCGCGTGCACCAGCAGCGGCACGGTCTGGTACTCCCATTTCTGCATGACCGCAGCGTAGTGCGGCCCCATCCCGGCAGGTCGACGCGGCTCCGGCGGGCCGGCGCAGCGTGGTGGGGCGGCGGTTGGCGCGGCGGCGCAGGTGGGCGGCAGCCTCTAGGGTGACAGCATGACTGCGCCCTACCCTGCGCCGCCGCCGTACGGTGTTCCACCCCGCCCGACCCGGACCCGCGGCGGCACCGTCGTGGTGGTGGTCCTGATCGGCGTCATCCTGCTGTGCCTGGGCGTGGGCACCACCGGCTACCTGCTGGTGGTACGGGTCGGTCCGGGTGCCAGCACCCCGGCGTCGGCCGCCGACCGGCTGCTCGACGCGATCTTCAAGCAGCAGGACGAGAAGGCCGCCAGCCAGTACGTCTGCGCCAAGCAGCGGGACGCCCGGTCGGTACAGCAGCTGCTCACCCAGGCCGCGCGGTACCAGGGCACGGTCACCTGGAGCGCGCCGAAGCAGGAGAGCCGCGCCGCGGACAGCGCCAAAGTCAGCGCCGAGCTGCGGCTACGCCAGGGCACCGGGACCGGGAGCGGATACGCGCATCAGCAGTGGCGGTTCGCCGTGGTCGACGAGCACGGTTGGCGGGTGTGCGGGATCAACACCGGCAGGTGAGCCCCGGACAGCCGGGTACCCTCGGCAGCGTGCCGCGACCAACCGGAAAGTCCAGGTCGGCCGAGTTGCCCGGGTGGCCTCGGGCCCGTCTGCACATCGTGACCGGCAAGGGTGGCACCGGCAAGACCACGGTGGCCGGTGCTCTCGCGCTCGCGCTGGCCGCGGGCGGCCGACGGACCCTGGTGGTCGAGGTGGAGGGCCGGCAGAGCCTGGCCCAGCTCTTCGATTCGCCTCCGCTGCCGTACGCGGAGCGCCGGGTCGCGGTCGCGCCCGGCGGCGGGAAGGTCCGGGCGCTGGCGGTGGATGTCGAGGAGGCACTGCTCGACTACCTGGACATGTTCTACCGGCTGGGCGGCGCGGGTCGGGCGCTGAAGAAGCTGGGTGCGATCGACTTCGTCACCACGATCGCGCCGGGGCTGCGGGACGTACTGCTGACCGGCAAGGTCAAGGAGGCGGTCACCCGCACCACCAACGGTGCCCGGGTGTACGACGCGGTGGTCCTGGACGCGCCGCCGACGGGTCGGATCGCCCGGTTCCTGAACGTGACGGCGGAGACCGCGAAGCTCGCGAAGGTCGGCCCGATCAAGACGCAGAGCGAGGGTGTCTCGGCGGTGCTGCGCTCACCGATGACGGCGGTACATCTGGTGACCCTGCTGGAGGAGATGCCGGTCCAGGAGACCACGGACGCGGCGGCGGAACTGGCCGGGCTGGGTCTGCCGGTGGGTGCGGTGATGGTGAACGCGACCCGGCCGCCGCTGCTGGGCGAGGGCCGGGTCACCCAGGCGGAGCTGCGGCGTGGGTTGGCCGCGGCCGGCCTGCCCACGGACCGGGCCACGGTGTCCGGGCTGGCCGAGGAGGCGGCCGACTACCGCACCCGGCTCGCGCTGGAGAACCGGCTGCGCGACGAACTCTCCGCGCTCCGGCGTCCGATGCTGGATCTGCCGATGGTCCCCGACGGTGTCGACCTGTCCGGCCTGTACGACCTGGCCACGGCGTTGACCGCACAGGGGGTGGTGCCGGCGTGACCGACCGGGCAGCGGAGGCCGCGCCGACGACCAGCCGACCGGCCGGTTCGCCGGAACTGGACGTGGACGCGATCATCCGGAATCCGAAGATCCGGATCGTGGTGTGCTGCGGGGCCGGTGGGGTGGGCAAGACGACCACGGCGGCGGCGCTGGCGCTGCGGGCGGCGGAGAACGGTCGCCGTACGGTCGTACTCACCATCGACCCGGCCCGTCGGCTGGCCCAGTCGATGGGCCTGTCGGAACTGGACAACGCGCCGCGTCCGGTACCGGAGGTGAATTCCACCGCCGGTGGCGAGCTGTTCGCCATGATGCTGGACATGAAGCGCACCTTCGACGAGGTGGTGCTGGCCCATACCGATCCGGCCAAGGCGGCCGAGATCTTCGCGAATCCCTTCTATCAGGCCATGAGCTCCACCTTCGCCGGTACCCAGGAGTACATGGCGATGGAGAAGTTGAGTCAGCTGCGGGCCAGCGACGAGTGGGACCTGATCGTGGTGGACACCCCGCCGTCCCGTTCGGCGCTGGACTTTCTGGACGCCCCGCAGCATCTGGCGAAGTTCCTGGACGGGCGGATGCTGCGGCTGCTGCTCGTACCGGCCCGGACCGGTGGCCGCAGCGTGCTGCGCCTGATGACGGCGTCGTTCTCGCTGGTCGGTCGGGCGTTCACCAAGGTGCTGGGCACCGAGCTGATCTCGGATGTGTCGACGTTCGTGTCCTCACTGGATTCCACGTTCGGCGGGTTCCGTCAGCGCGCCGAGCACACCTACCGCGTACTGCAGGATCGTGAGACGGCGTTTCTGCTGGTAGCAGCGCCGGAACCGGATGCGATCCGGGAGGCGACGTACTTCGCGCAGCGGCTGGCGCGGGACCGGATGCCGTTGCACGGGCTGGTACTCAACCGGGTGCACGAGGTGGCCGCGCCGGCGCTGTCGGTGGAGCGCAGCCTGGGCGGGGTGGAGGCGCTGGAGGCGTCCGGCGACTCCGACGTCACCGCCGGGGTACTGCGCATCCACGCGGGACTGCGGCGGCGGGTGGAGGTGGAACGGTCGCTGGCGGAACGGTTCGTGCACGCGAACCCGACGGTGCCGGTCGCCGCGGTGCCGGCGCAGGCGTCGGACGTACACGATCTGGCCGGGTTGCGGATCATCGGTGCCGGGCTGGGTGGCGGACCGGTACCGACCGAGGACTGAGATCCGGCCCGCACCGGTTGCGGTGCGGGCCGGACTGCCAGCCTGATGATCGTGTTCGAGCGCCCGGTGGGCAGCTCCACGGTCCGGGCATGCAGGTCACATGCCCGACTCCGTCTTCGCGCTCGATCTCACCGTTTCGGAACTTTCCTGGCCCCGGCGGTCGTGCTGAACCCCCTGCTCAGCGCACCGCCGCGATCAGGTCAGCCGGCCAGTGCGCCGACCGGTGTCCGCTGATTCTCCAACGCCGCTTCGAATACCGCTCGCCAGCTTCGAACCTGCGGGTGACGGCGTAGCAGTGCGCGCCGTTCCCGTTCGGTCATGCCACCCCACACGCCGAACTCGATCCTGTTGTCGAGTGCGTCTGCGAGGCACTCGAAGCGGACCGGGCACGACCGGCAGACCCGCTTAGCGATGTTCTGTTCCGCCCCCTGTACGAACAGTGCGTCCGGGTCCCCATCCCGGCACGCGGCAATTGTTGCCCATTCGGCGTTCAGCCCCATAACCCAAGACCCCCCTCTTGGTCCCCCTGACGTGCCCTGACGGGCCCGCCGGTGTGGGTTGGAGCTGCCCCCGTGCGCAGACTAGGAGCCCCCCGCCCCAAACCACAACCGTGCGTACGGCTTTCGTCACTCTCTCGCGTGAGAAGAGACATGGTCCGCCGCCCAGATATGATCCTCTGTAGTTAACCAGTTACGCAATGTCGCGGGCGAACTTTGTTGCCCCAACCTGCGGCAAATGCTTCGGGTGACCTACGCAACGCTTCGACATACCTCGCAACCCGGTCACCACGTACCGCGTCTGACACGTAGGGGTCGCCGTTGCGTACGGTGCGCGGCCGGCATCCCGCGGTCGGTGCGCACCCTCCGGCACATCTGCCGCACCCGGGGCCCCGGGGGCCACTACCAACACCAGGCTGTCGTCAGCCCCTCACGTACTCTGAGACGGTGATTCGGATGCGCGAACGTTCCCTGCTCTCCAGCGCTGCTTCGCTGATCATCTGCGGACTGCTGGCCGGCGTCGTGGTCGCCGCGGCAGCGTTCCCGGCCGTGGCCTTCACCGGGCTGAGCGCCAAGGCAGGGTCCGACTCGTTCGAGAACCTGCCGCACGATCTGCAGATCCCGCCGCAGCCGCAGATCTCGTACCTCTACGCGAAGGACGGCAAGACCCTCATCGCGCAGCTGTACGACGAGTACCGCAAGGACGTCCCGATCTCCGACGTCTCACCGGTCATGCAGCACGCGATGGTCGCCGCCGAGGACACCCGCTTCTACCAGCACCACGGTGTCGACCTGAAGGGCGTCATGCGGGCGCTGGTGGCCAACGGCCGCAGCGGTGAGGTGTCCCAGGGCTCGTCGACGCTGACCATGCAGTACGTCCGCAACGTGCTCAAGACCGACCCGAGCCTCACCCCCGAGGAGCAGGTCGAGGCGACCCAGGACACCGCCGGGCGCAAGCTCAAGGAGATGCGGTACGCGGTAGCCCTGGAGAAGAAGCTCAGCAAGAGCCAGATCCTGGAGCGCTACCTCAACATCTCCTACTTCGGGCACCGCGCGTACGGCATCTACGCGGCCAGCCAGGCGTACTTCTCCAAGCCGCCGAGCAAGCTCACCGCGCCGGAGGCGGCGATGATCGCCGGCATGGTGCAGGCCCCGGACAACGACCCGACCAAGGACATCAAGTACGCGACCTCGCGCCGCAACTACGTGCTCGGCGCCATGGTCAAGATGGGCTACCTGAGCGCGGCGAAGGCCAAGGCGGAGCAGGCCAAGCCGATCTCCCTGCACCTGGGCACCACGCCCAACGGGTGCAGCAGCGTACCGAGCAACCACAAGGACTGGGGCTTCTTCTGCGACTATGTCGTGCAGTGGTGGAAGAAGCAGAAGTCCTTCGGTGACTCCTCGGCCGAGCGGGAGACCCGGCTCAAGCAGGGCGGCTACAAGATCGTCACGTCGATGGACCCGAAGGTGCAGAAGCGCGCCATGACCGAGTCCACCAACGTCTACTCCAAGGACAACCAGTTCGCGCTGCCGATCGCGGCGGTGCAGCCGGGCACCGGGCACGTACTGGCCCTGGCGGTCAACCGCAACTACAGCCTGGCGAAGAACCCGAAGGGTCAGAACAACTACCCGAACACGGTGAACCCGCTGATCACCGGCGGCGATGCGGTGACCGGCTACCAGACCGGGTCGACGTTCAAGATGTTCACCATGCTTGCCGCACTGGATGCCGGCAAGCCGCTGGACACCGGCTTTCAGGCACCGGTGCGCTACAAGACGGACTATCCGGTCGCACCGGGCGGTTCTGCATCCTGCCCGGACGGCAACGGTGGCTACGACTACTGCGTCACCAACGACAACAACTCCAACTACATGGTCGGCTACCGCAACATGTGGACGGGTTTCTCCCACTCGGTGAACACCTACTTCGTCTGGCTCGAACAGCAGATCGGGCCGGACAAGGCGGTGGCCATGGCCAAGAAGCTGGGCATCACCTTCACCGGCGACCCGAACCAGCAGAGCACCGACGCCTGGCTTTCCAACCACGCCGAGCAGTGGGGCGCGTTCACCCTGGGCGTGTCGGCCACGACGCCGCTGCAACTGGCCAACGCGTACGCCACGGTCGCCGCGGACGGCAAATACTGCAGCCCACTGCCGGTGCTCAACATCACCGACAGCACCGGCAAGAACGTGCCGGCCGCCAAGCCGGACTGCCACCAGGCGATCAAGCCGGACGTGGCCCGCGCCGCCACCGACGCGGCCCGCTGCACCGTCAACAACAAGCCCTACTGGGGCGACTGCAACGGTGTCGGTGGCAGCAACGGTACGGCCTGGCCCGCCGCTACCGGCCTGCTCGGTGACCACCAGTTCGCGGCCAAGACCGGTACTTCGGAGAACGAGGCCACCGAGAGCTTCGCCGGCATGACCACCCAGGTGGCCGCCGCCGGAACCGCCGTGGACCCGGCCAACCCGCACAACTATGTGGGTGGAGGGGTCGCGCAGAGCGTGGACCGGGCCGTGACCATGACCATGAAGACAGCGCTGGAGGGCAAGAAACCGATCGACTTCAAGAAGGAGTCGAAGGCCATCGCCCTGGGCGACAAGGGTTACCTGCGCGAACCGCCGGCCCCACCGAAGAAGAAGACCAAGCCGTCCGGCGGCCCCGGTGGCCCGATCGGTGGTGGCGGTCCCGGTGGCGGGGGCCCAGGTGGTGGCGGCCCCGGTGGCGGTGGTCCCGGCGGCGGCCGACATGGCGCGAACAACACGCAGGGAACCGTCCCCGACAACCCGTTCTTCCCGCAGGGCGGCTGAACCCACTGACGCGACGGGGGCCCGGCAGATGTCATCTGCCGGGCCCCCGTCGCATTTCCAGTCGGTCAGCCGGCGCCGAGCTGGCGACGTACCTCACCGGCGACCCGCTTGCCGTCGGCACGGCCGGTCACCTTCGGCTGGACGAGCTTCATCACCGCGCCCATCTGCTGCGGTCCAGTGAAGCCGCCCTCGGCGATGACGCCCCGGATCAGACCGGCCAACTCGTCGTCGGACAGCTCGGCCGGCAGGTAGCGGGCCAGTACGCCGGCCTCGGCCCGTTCCCGGTCCGCCGACTCGGTACGGCCCGCGGTGTCGAACGCCTCCGCGGCCTCGCGCCGCTTCTTCGTCTCCTTGATCAGCACCGTGCGGACCTCGTCGTCGGACAGCTCGCGCGGTTCCTTACCGGACACCTCGGCCGTACGTACCGCGGTCAGCGTCATCCGCAACGTGTCCCGGGTCAGTTCGTCGCGGGCCTTCATCGCGGTGGTCAGATCGGCCCGCAGGCGCTCGGACAGGCTGCCCGTCGCGCTCCCACCCGAGCCGGGCACATTCTGCGTTCCGTCCGTCCGCTGCCTCGCGTCTTCGCTCATGAACGACGAAACTACCCTGGTACCCATGCGGAACCGTACCGTTTTCACCGTGGCCGGAATACTGGGCGCCGGCCTGGCCACCTTCGCGTACGCCAGCCTGATCGAGCGGAACCGGTTCACCCTGCGTCGCTACGACGTGCCGGTACTCGCGCCGGACGCCGAGCCGCTGCGCGTACTGCAGATCTCCGACCTGCACATGATGCCCGACCAGCGGCGCAAACAGGACTGGGTGGCGAGCCTCGCCGCGCTCGACCCCGACCTGGTGCTGCTCACCGGCGACAACATGGCACATCCCGGCTCACTGCCCGGCGTACTGCGTGCCCTGCAACCGCTGCTGGCCAGCACCCCGGGCGCGTTCGTGTTCGGTTCCAACGACTACAACGGTCCGATCCTGAAGAACCCGTTCGGCTACTTCAACCCGAACCTGGAGTACCGGCAGGGCGTGGCGCTGCCCGCGGAGGACCTCCGGGACGTACTGGTCAGCGCCGGCTGGGCCGACCTGAACAATGCCCGTACCGTGCTGAAGGCCGGCGGTCGGCGGGTCGAGCTGATCGGGGTGGACGACCCGCACATCGACCGGGACTCCTACGAGATGGTCGCCGGTCCGGTACAGCACGACGCCGACGTGCACGTGGGTCTCACCCACTCGCCGGAACCCCGGGTACTGGACCAGATGGTCGAGGACAGCTTCGAGCTGATGGTCGCCGGGCACACGCACGGCGGGCAGGTCTGCGTACCGTTCTACGGCGCGCTGGTCACCAACTGTGGCCTGGACCGTCGTCGGGTCTCCGGCCTGCACCGGTACGGTCCCGCCTGGCTGCACGTCTCCGCGGGCCTGGGCACCAGCCCGTACGCGCCGGTACGGTTCGCCTGCCCGCCCGAGGCCACGCTGCTCACCCTGGTCCCGAAGTCCTGACCCCGCACGCGCTGCCGCCCGTACGGGTCCGCTAGTATTGGCCCGCGCACCTCGGGGTGTGGCGCAGCTTGGTAGCGCGCTTCGTTCGGGACGAAGAGGCCGTGGGTTCGAATCCCGCCACCCCGACCAGGTGATGTCTCAGGACATCGACATAGCCCGGATCCACATGATGTGGGTCCGGGCTTCGTTGTGTGTGATGACGTCCGGCCCTGCGCATTGCCGCCCGGCCCAGCGGAAACACAGTGCCGACGGGTAGTGCTATGGCGCACTCTGTCGGTATGGACCCATCGGTATGGCCCCTGTTCGACCTGCGCATCCGGTTCGGTGAGGTGGCGCTGCGGCCGGTACGGGAGGCCGACCTGCCACACCTGGCCACCGTCCAGCCCGACGACTACGAGCACGATCCGCACGCCGAGATGCTGACCGGCCTGGATCTTCGGCGCAATCGCGCCCGGCTCGTGTACCAGGGCTACTGGCGTTCGCTGGGCACCTGGTCGCCCACCTCGTGGTGCCTGGACTTCGCGGTCGGGTACCGGGGCTCGGTGGTCGGCGTGCAGTCGCTGGAGGCCGAGGACTTCCCGACGCTGCGTACGGTCGACTCGGGTTCCTGGCTGATCAGGTCGGTACGCGGTCGTGGCGTCGGCGTGGCCATGCGTACGGCGGTGCTGGGGCTGGCGTTCGACCACCTCGGCGCCCTTGCCGCGGTCACGTCGGCGCGCAACGACAATGCCGCATCGCTCGGCGTCAGCCGCAGGGTCGGCTATACCGACAACGGTGTCAGCCTCAACGACTCGGGGCACGGGCTCGTCGAACTGCAGCACCTGCGCATCACCGCGCAGGACTGGCGCGCCTCCGGGCGAGGTAGCGGGGTGACGGTGGAAGGGCTGGAACCCTGCCGCCCCTGGTTCGGGTAGTGGATCGACCGATAGCGCGGCGCCGCCGCCAGCTGTGCGCGGCCCTCGGTCAAGATCCGCAGCACTGGACACCCAGCCGCACACAACCACCCGATCTGCTCGAATTCCGTGGGATTGACGACCCACTGCCGCAGATCTTCGAGCACGGCGCAGCACACCGCAGCACCCGGCACGCAGCACCCAGCACCCAGCACCCAGCACCCGGCCGCAGCGGCGGTCAAGATCCGCGGTGCTGGTCGCTCTACCCGGCTGCTCACCGCACAGACACCCGGCTGCCTGTCCACTGCCTCGGATCTTGTACCGCCGCTCAACCCGTCACGGCTTCAGGGTGCGAGAAAGGGCGGCAGGCCGAACGCGGTGACGTGGTGGGCGCCGACGAAGGCGTTGATCTCCACGATGGTTCCGTCCTCGATCCGCAGGACATCCACCACCAGCGACTCGTACCGTGGGCTGCCGGGCCGGCGTAGATAGCCGACCAGTGCCGGCCGGCCGTTGGCCGAGGTGGGGAACGTACGCCAGTCCAGCGGCCGGCCGAGGAACTGCGCGGCCGCGTCGATCCCGACGACCGGCGGCGACGGCGGCATGGTGATCCGTACGTCCTCGGCGAGCAGTGCCCGGAACTCCTCCGGACCGCTGGCGGCGGCGTAACGGCGCAGGATCTGCTCGTCCTCGGCGGTCAGCTGCGGGCGACGCCAGAGCTGCGGGTCGGACGGGACATGTCGCCGCAGGGTGTGGCGGGCCCGTTGCAGGAGGCTGTTGACCGCCGAGACGGCGAGGTCGAGCGAGTCGGCGATCTCCGCTGGGGTCCACCCGCAGACGTCGCGCAGGACGAAGGCCGCCCGCTGCCGGACAGGCAGGTACATCAGCGCCGCGATCAGGGCCAGTTCGACGGTCTCCCGGGCGACGAGACCGTTCTGCGGGTCGTCGGCAAGCAGTGCATCCGGATAGGGACCCAGCCCGGTCGACCATTCCAGCGGGTCGCCGGAGGGCACGCTCCGCCGACCGGCGGCCCGACGGCTGTCCAGGAAGACGTTCGTGGCAATCCGGTAGAGCCAGTTGCGCACCGATGCCCGCCCCTCGAAGCGGTCACGCGCCCGCCACGCACGCAGGAAGGTCTCCTGGACCAGGTCCTCGGCGTCGGCGACATTCCCGGCCAACCGGTAACAGTGCCGGTGCAGTTCACGCCGGTACTGACGGAAGGCGCCCGGCAGCCACCCCTCGGTCAGCTCGGGCATCTGCTCTCCCCGCAGGTGGGTCGTACTCACGACCGTACTGACGATGGTCGGCCCGCTGTCTCATCGGTCCTGACCACCACGCTGCGGTGTCCCCGATCACCGATGGCGATCTCCGGTCAGTTCGTCTGTACCAGCATGACCACCTCGAAGGAGACGACGATGACCCCGCCCGCCATGCCCCCGGTCGTGGATCGGGACAGCTGGTTGCGCGCACGCGATGAACTGCTGGACCGGGAGAAGGCCCATACCCGCGAAGGGGATGCCATCGCCGCGGCCCGGCGGCGACTGCCGATGACTCTGATGCCGGCCGTGTCGGTACGCGGTCCCCACGGTGACACCCCACTTGTGGACGTGTTCGAGGGCCGCCGAATGCTGATCGCCGACTTCCACATGTGGCATGACGGCGCGCCGTTCGAGGACCAGTGCGAGGGCTGCACCTTCACGACCTGCCACCTGCAGACGCTGGACTACCTGCACGCCCGCGACGTCACCTACGCCGTGCTCTGCCAGGGTGCCTACGAGGAGAGTGCCGGGTACGCGCGGTTCATGGGCTACCCCTTCGCGTGGTACTCGGCGCGGGATTCCGATCCTGCCCTGGTGGACGGCCGTGGCTTCGGTTTCGTCGCGTGCTATCTCCGCGACGGCGACCGGGTCTACGAGACCAACTGGATCGACGCTCGGGGCACCGAGGCGTTGATGACCAGCTACCACGCACTCGACCTCACCGTGTACGGGCGGCAGGAGAACTGGGAAGACTCTCCTGACGGTTGGCCGAAGGTGAGCGGGCACCCGTGGCGGTTGCACGGTCGCCCGACGGCACAGTGGTCCCGCCCTGGCGCCACACCGGTCCACGGCCCCGCCGCGAAGGCACCGTGACCACCGGCGTGGGTCGGCCGGCCACGCGTCAGCGGAATCGGGTTGACGGACGGGAGTACGAACCGTTCGGATAGGTACAGATCGGGCCGGCCACGGCCCGACCGCCCGAACGGCGGTTTCGTACCGACTCCCGGAGTGCCCATGTGCGCTGACAAGTTGCATGCCGATGAGCTCGACATCGACGCGGAACTGGTCAGCAGGTTGGTCTCCAGGCAGTTACCGCAGTGGGCGGCGCTGCCGGTACGACCGGTCTCCTCGACCGGAACGGTGAACGTCCTCTTCCGGCTCGGCGACGACATGGTCGTACGACTCCCCCGGCGGCCGGCACCCGGCGAGGACCTGGACTCCGAACAGCGGTGGTTGGGCCGCCTCGCGCCGCTGCTGCCGGTGCCCGTACCCGCTCCGCTCGCGCTGGGCACGCCGACCGGGGACTATCCGTCGCACTGGTCGGTGTACCGCTGGCTGCACGGCGCGAATCCGGTCCAGGAGCGCCTCACCGATCCGGATGCGCTGGCCGGCGATCTGGCGGAGTTCGTCGCGGCCATGCGCCGGATCGACCTTCCGGACGGCCCGGCCGCCTACCGGGGCGGCCCGGTGGCGGCGCACGATGCCGGCACCCGCCGGGCGATCGGGGAACTGCGCGGGCGCGGGCTGATCGACACCGATGCGGCAACCGCGGCGTGGGATGCGGCGCTGGCCGTACCGGAATGGTCCGGCCCGCCGGTGTGGCTGCACGCGGACCTGATGCCCGGCAACCTGCTCACGGCCGACGGTCGGCTCAGCGCCGTCATCGACTTCGGCACCGTGGGCGTCGGCGACCCCGCCTGCGACCTGATCGTCGCGTGGAACCTGCTGCCGGCCGGCGCCCGGGAGGTCTTCCGGTCCGCGCTGCAGGTCGACGACACGACCTGGGCGCGTGGTCGGGGGCGGGCGCTGTTCATCGCGCTCATCCAGCTCCCGTACTACCAGCACACCAACCCGGTGATGGCGGCGAACGCCCGGTACACGATCCGCGAGGTACTCGCCGACCACGCCCGCACCGCCTGACCCCGCGCCAGCCCGCGCCAGCGGGGAACGGCGCCACCGGAATGGTGACTGTACGAAATCGAACCGTGACCTTAGGTCCGGCATGGCGTTGGGCAAGGCAGAACCCGAGCGGACCGCTCAGGAACCGCCCATCGCACCTCCGGTACCCATTTCCGGGACGGGCTCCCGCATCACTTCACCGAGCAGGGAGGGAAACCATGCTGGACCGGATACGCCGGCGGCTGCCCGCCTGGCCGCACCGTACCGATGCCAGGACCCCGGTAGCCGACCCGTACGAGAGCGCGCAGCGTCTTGCCCGCCAGCACCGGGCGATCCGGCGCAGTCTCGCCGATCTACGGGCCGAACACGTGACGGGTTCGCACTGACCTCGCCACCCGTCGACCTACCGTACGGAAATGCCGCGGCGCATCAGCGTCGCGGCATTTCTGTCGTCCGGGCGCCGGACGCCCGACGGCCCGGAACCGGGCGGGACAGCATGCCGGCCGGGACAGCCTGCCGCGCGAGCCCGCTCATCAGCGTCTGACCAGCAGTCCCGCCGCGTTGACCAGGACCGTACGCACCGCGCGCTGGTGCCTGTTGTGGTCCAGTTCCCATCCCGTGAGGTAGAGCCAGCCGGCCCGGTCCGACGACCGACCGCGACTGGCGTCCACACTGGACGGTTCGACCTCGGTCACCTGCAACAGGATCGATTCGCGGAGGAACTGCGGGGAGGCCCGGCCGGTCAGGTGCACGACCTGTCCCGGTATGGGGACCTCACCCTGGGCGAGAGCGATGTACTGGGGAAGCACCTGCGATGGCAGAGTGTGCGCGGCGTTGGTCATCTCCGTCATGATGCCGTGAATGTGAGGTAGTCGTGGCGCGATGTGCTCCCCGAACGGGTGTGTCCAACACCACCGGGTGGCAAAATGCCGACATAGCACGCTACAGCAGAACAATGTGACCAGGTGTTGAAATCTCACTACCGACCGTATACTTGAATCCGACGTTCTGAGATTGCCGGCATGTCAACGGACCACGTGACCGGAAGGTTTGGCCACTGAGCGTGAGCATTGACCAGGACCGGCTCGTCGACGCACTGGACACCACCGTGACCATCGCGCCGTCGGTACAGGCTGCCTGCCAGGCGGCGGTCGCCGCGCTCGGCGCGTCCCTGTCCGGCACCATCGCCGTCCTCGTCAATGTGAACGGACCGCTGCGCTGCCTCGCTGCCACCGGCGCTTGGCAGGTGTTCGACGGCGTACCCGCCGACGCCGGAGTGGTCGGCCGCGTCTACCGCACCGGCAAGACCGCCGTGGTGCCCGACGTCCGGATCGACCCCGACTACATCCCGCTCGGGCCCGGCGTACTGACCGAGGTCTGCGCACCGGTCACCGGGCCGGACGGCTCCACCATCGGCGTGGTCAACATCGAGTCGGCGCACAACCGGGACCTGGCCGCGGTGACCACCGCGCTGGAATGGGCCGCCGGCCTGCTCTCCGAACGGATCGCCGAACTGGGCGGCGTCCCGGCCGAATCTGCCGGGCAACGACTGCTCCGGCACGCCGTCGCGCTCAGCTCCGCACCGGACGAGCCGGAGATCCTGGATCGCACGCTGGAGGCGGTCCGGGACATCTCCGGGCTGTCCTCGGCCGCCATCGCGATGGGTTCCGGCCCTGACATCCAGGTCACCGCCGCCCGCGGCCCGCTGGCCGGTCTCCTGGTCATCGCGGACCGCACCGCGCTGGCCCTGCTCGCGGCCCGGACCCGACGGCACGGCTCCACCTACAGTCTCGGCGACCCTGCCTCGCTGGACGCCCGCGGCTTCGAACGGCTGACCGGCGCCGGCATCCGGACCATGATCGCCGTACCGATCGGTGGCCGGCACGACGACGGCGGCGTACTGCTGGCCGTCGACCACGAGGTCGTCCCGACCGACACCGGTACGGTCAGCCTGCTGGAACTGCTCGCCGCGCAGTCACTGGTCTGCCTGGAACGGGTGAAACTGGTGGTACAGCTTCGGTTGCGGGCCAGTTCCGACCCGCTCACCGGACTCGGCCACCATGGCCGCTTCTCCGAGCGGCTGTCCCGGGCCAGACCCGGTCACACCGCCGTACTGGCCATCGACGTGGACCGGTTCAAGACGGTCAACGACACATACGGCCACCAGGAAGGTGACCGGCTGCTGGTCGAACTGGTCCGTGCGGTGCAGGGCACCCTACGGGCCGACGACGACCTCTACCGGATCGGCGGCGACGAATTCGCGGCGGTGATGGAGGTCGGGCACTCCGGTGAGGCGCTGGCCGTCGCGGAACGCCTGGTCGCCGCCGCCCGCCGGGTGGGTCGCACGATCAGCGTCGGGGTCGCGCTGCGCGAGCCGGGTGAGACCGCGGAGAACACCCTGCGCCGGGCCGACGAGGCGTTGTACGCGGTGAAACGGGCCGGCCGGGACGCCGCCCGGCTCGCCGACACCGGCCCGGTCGCCCGGTCGCTGCTGGTTCTTCCGCCGGACATCACCTCGTACCATCCGAGCTGAGCAACGGGTCAGCGGCGTGGCGGCTCGGCGGCGATCAGTTCGGCGATCTGGGCGGTGTTCAGTGCGGCACCCTTGCGCAGGTTGTCACCGACCAGGAACAGGTCCAGTGCGCGCGGATCGTCCAGTGCCCGGCGCAGCCGACCGGCCCAGGTCGGGTCCGTTCCCGCGGCGTCGGCCGGGGTCGGGAACTCGCCCTCGCCCGGGTCGTCCACCAGCACCACACCCGGCGCCTGCTTGATGATCTCGGCGGCCGCGTCCGCGGTGACCTCCGTACCGAAGACGGCGTGTACCGACACCGAATGGCCGGTCACCACCGGGACCCGTACGCAGGTCGCCGACACCTTCAGGTCGGGCAGGCCGAGGATCTTGCGGGACTCGTTGCGCAGCTTCAGTTCCTCCGACGACCAACCGTGGTCGCGCAGCGAACCCGCCCACGGCACCACGTTGAGCGCCAGCGGGGCCGGGAACGGGCCGAGCTCGTCGCCGACGGCCTGCCGTACGTCGCCCGCCCGGGTGCCGATCGTCCGGTCCCCCGCCACCTTGGCGAGCTGGTCGTGCAGCGCGTCGATGCCGGCCTGACCGGCACCGGAGGCGGCCTGGTACGAGGAGATGATCAGTTCACGCAGCCCGTACTCGCGGTGCAGCGCACCGACCGCCACGATCATCGCCAGAGTCGTGCAGTTGGGGTTGGACACCACGCCCTTGGCGCGGTCCCTGGCCCGTTCCGGGTTGACCTCCGGTACGACCAGCGGCACGTCCGGATCCATCCGGAACGCGGCCGAGTTGTCCACCGCCACGGCGCCGTGCTGTACGGCCACCGGTACCCAGACCGAGGACACCTCGTCCGGTACGTCGAACACCGCGACGTCCGCACCGTCGAACACCTCGGGCGCGAGTTCCCGTACGGTCAGCTGCTCGCCGCGGACCGTCAGCCGGCGGCCGGCGGACCGGGCCGAGGCGACCAGCCTGATCTCGCCCCACACGTTCTTGCGGCTGGACAGCAGTTCGCACAGCACGGTACCGACGGCGCCGGTGGCGCCGACCACGACGAGGGTGGGCAGTTGCTCAGGCGGCGCGATGCGGGCCACCCGCGATCACCGGCCCGTGCCGGCGTAGACGACGGCTTCTACGTCCCCGCCGAGGTCGAACGCCTCGTGCAGGGCACGTACCGCGGCATCCAGGTCGGTGTCGCGGCACACCACGGACACCCGGATCTCCGAGGTGGAGATCATCTCGATGTTGACCCCGGCGGTGGCCATCGCCTCGAAGAAGCTGGCCGCCACACCGGGGTTGGACCGCATGCCGGCGCCGACCAGCGAAACCTTGCCGATGTGGTCGTCGAACAGCAGACCGCCGAACTGGATCTTGTCCTGCATCTTCTGCAGCGCCGCCATGGCGGTCGGTCCCTCGTCGCGCGGCAGCGTGAACGAGATGTCCGTACGGCCGGTGGCCTGGGTCGACACGTTCTGCACGATCATGTCGATGTTGATCTCGGCGTCGGTGACGACCTGGAAGATCTTCGCCGCCCGGCCGGGCTCGTCGGGCACCGCCAGTACGGTGATCTTGGCTTCGCTGCGGTCGTGGGCGACCCCGGTGATGAGTGCTTGCTCCACGGGAAGATCCTCCATCGAACCGGTCACGATGGTGCCGGGCTTGGTCGAGTAGGACGAACGTACGTGCAGGGGCATGTTGAACCGGCGGGCGTACTCGACGCTGCGCAGGTGCAGGATCTTCGCCCCGCACGCGGCCAGTTCCAACATCTCCTCGTAGGTCACGGTGTGCAGCTTCTTCGCGTCCGGCACGATCCGCGGATCCGCCGAGTAGACACCGTCCACATCGGAGTAGATCTCGCAGGAACCGGCGTGCAGCGCGGCGGCCAGCGCCACCGCGGTGGTGTCCGAGCCGCCGCGGCCCAGGGTGGTGATGTCCTTGGTGTCCTGCGCGATGCCCTGGAAGCCCGCCACGATGGCGACGGCACCTTCATCCACGGCACCCTGGATGCGGCCCGGGGTCACGTCGATGATGCGGGCCTTGCCGTGTGCCGAGGTGGTGATCACCCCGGCCTGCGAGCCGGTGAACGAACGCGCCTCGTAGCCCAGGTTGTGGATGGCCATCGCCAGCAGCGCCATCGAGATGCGCTCACCGGAGGTGAGCAGCATGTCCAGTTCACGGCCCGGTGGCAGCGGACTGACCTGGTGCGCCAGATCGAGCATCTCGTCCGTCGTGTCACCCATCGCCGAGACGACGACCACCACGTCGTCTCCCGCCTTACGGGTCGCCACGATGCGTTCGGCGACCCGTTTGATGCGTTCCGCATCGGCGACCGAGGAGCCGCCGTACTTCTGGACGACGAGTGTCACAGCACTGCCCCTTCGCGAGGTGCCCGACGGCTCCTCTGGCTCTAGTCGGCAATCTGGCCTGGCCAGGGTACCGGCCGAACGTGTCCGCGCCAGGTTCTGCTCCGGAACCGACGAATGGCTCACATCAGCGCCCACCCGGCGCCAGCGGGCGTGGCGGTACCCGGTATCGGCGCGGTCCCGAACCACAATGATCACGTGCGAGGTGGGCGGATTGCAGGTTTCACGGTGGCATTGGCCGGCACGGTCGTATTGGCGGGAACGGGGACGCTGAGCGGCTGCACCGGTTCGAGCCCTGCGGCGGAGCCTCCGTCCCCGACCCCGGCCGCCGACCCGGGCAGCCCCGCCGACCGGCTGGCCGGTCTGGTGGCGCTCGCCGCCGACCGGCACTACACGGCCAGCTACACCTACACACCGTCCGGCGGGAGCGCCCGTACCGTCACGGTGACCACAGCGCGGGACGGCTCCTGGCGGGTCGACGTACCGCGTGGAGCGCTCGGCGGTGGCCGGGACGTCACGGTGGCCGGCACGCGCAACGGGGTGTACCAGTGCGGACTGACCGAACCGCCGTCCTGCGTACGGGTCGCCGAACCGGGCGGCAGCGTACCGGCCCGGTACGACCCGCGGGTCGAACGGCTGTTCACCGTGTGGATCGGGCGCCTCGGCAACCGCAATGCCGCGCTGTCGGTGGACACCTCGAAGCCGTTGGCCAAGGACTCCGGGCACTGCTTCTCGGTCGAGCCGACCGCCGCGTCACTGTCCGCGCCGGTTCCGTCCGGGGTGTACTGCCTGGCCACGGACGGCACGGTGACCGGCGCCTCGCTGGGTCTGGGTACGGTCACGCTGCTGGGTAGGCCGGCCGCGGCGCCGGGCTCGGTCACCCTGCCCGGCCCGGTCACCGGTGGCAGCGCGGTACCGACCCGCTCGCCGTCACCATCGCCCACGCCCAGCGGCCGGACCCGCAGCCCGGCCTCGACCTCAGCCTCAGCCTCAGCAGAGAAGTCACTGATCCGGCACGGTCAGCTCCGGCCCCACCATCGGGGCGACCCGGGGCCGGCGCGCCGGAGTGGTACGCGCCACGTCGCTACGATGAGGCGATACTGACCGGCCATCCGTACGAGGAGTCATCCAGTTGAGCGTCGCACTCGTCACCGGCTCGGGTGGCCTGATCGGCTCTGAGGCCGCCCGGCACTTCGCCCGGCTCGGCCTCACCGTGGCCGGCATCGACAACGACATGCGCGGCTACTTCTTCGGCAAGGACGGCTCCACCGCCTGGAACACCCAGCAGCTGAGCACCGAGCTGGGCGCGTCGTACGAGCACCACAACATCGACATCCGGGACCGCGACGCGCTCGCCGCGCTGTTCGCCCGGTACGGCTCGGACATCGCCGTGGTGATCCACTGCGCCGCGCAGCCCAGCCACGACTGGGCCATGAAGGAGCCGTTCACCGACTTCGACGTCAACGCCGGCGGCACCCTCAACCTGCTGGAGTACGCCCGGCAGCACTGCATCGACGCGCCGTTCATCACCTGCTCCACCAACAAGGTGTACGGCGACACACCCAACCGGCTGCCGCTGATCGAGCAGGAGACCCGGTACGAGATCGACCCGTCACACACCTATGTGGACGGTATCCGCGAGGACATGTCGATCGACGACACCATGCACTCCATCTTCGGCGCCTCGAAGGTCGCCGCGGACGTGATGACCCAGGAGTACGGCCGCTACTTCGGCATGAAGACGGCGGTGTTCCGCGGCGGCACCCTGACCGGGCCGGCGCACTCCGCGGCCGAACTGCACGGCTTCCTGGCGTACCTGATGCGCTGCAACATGGAGGGCCGCACGTACAAGATCTTCGGCTACAAGGGCAAGATGGTCCGCGACGCGATCCACTGCAACGACGTGGTCAGCGCGTTCGAGGCGTTCTTCCGTAGCCCGCGCAGCGCCGAGATCTACAACATCGGCGGCGGCCGGCACTCCAACTGCTCGCACCTGGAAGGGTTCGCGATCGCGCAGGAGATCTCCGGCATCGAGATGCGCTCCACCTACGTACCGGAGAACCGGGTCGGCGACCACCAGTGGTGGATCGGCTCCAACACCCGGTTCGCCGAGCACTACCCGGACTGGAAGCTCACCTACGACGTGCCGGCCATCCTGCGGGAGATCCACGACGCCAACGTGGACCGCTGGCGCCCGTCCGCGTCCTGACCCCGTACCGTCCCCTGATCTGACCGCCAGTGATCGGACTGCCATGATCGACGCAGGCAAGCGCAACGTACTGGGTGTCTACGTCGACGCGGTCGACTACGCCGCCGCCACCGAACGGGTCGTCGAGGCGGCCCGGGAGGGCCGGTCGCTCGCGCTGACCGCACTGGCCGTGCACGGCGTGATGACCGGGGTACAGGACCACGCGCACGGGGCCCGGCTCAACTCCTTCGACCTGGTCACCCCGGACGGTCAGCCGGTCCGCTGGGCGCTGAACCTGATGCACAAGGCCCAGTTGCCGGACCGTACGTACGGCCCGACGCTGACCCTCAAGGTGGTCGAGCGGATGGCCGAGGAGGGTCTGCCGGTCTACCTGTACGGCAGCACCCAGCCGGTGCTGGACAAGCTGACCGCCGCGCTCACCGCACAGTTCCCCGCGCTGAAGATCGCCGGATCGGAGCCGTCGAAGTTCCGGGCCGCGCAGCCCGGCGAGCCGGCCGAGATCGCCGAACGGATCAAGGCTTCCGGCGCCCGACTCGTGCTGGTCGGGCTCGGCTGCCCGCGGCAGGAGATCTTCGTCCACGCGATGCGGTCGCTGCTGCCGATGCCACTGATGGCGGTCGGCGCCGCGTTCGACTACCACGCCGGTGACCTGCGCAAACCGCCACCGTGGATGCAGCAGCGCGGGCTGGAGTGGCTGTGGCGCCTGGGCCTGGAGCCCAAGCGGTTGTGGCGCCGCTACCTCATCCTCAACCCGGCCTACCTGGCCCGGCTCGGCGCACAGGCCACCCATCTGTGGAAGGCGAAGCCGGCCGAGCCCAGCACCGACCCGGCCGACTCGTTCGCCGTCTGACCAGCCCGTACACTGCCCGGCGGCGCATGCCCGCTGGTCCGGCGCGCCCAGACCTCACGCACCTCTGTGCATTTTCCCCGAAAGATAGTTTTGTCCGAATCTTTGCGGCGGACATTCGGGGAAAATGCCCCTTGAGGTGGGGTCGGGAGGGTCATTTTCCCCGAATGCACCTTTCACAAAAGGGACTTAGCGGCTATTCATGGAAAATACTTACACTGCGCGCAGGCAGCGCGTCGACAGGTCAGCCGCGCGGACGCGCGGGCAGGGGGCGGGCGGTCGGGCCGAACTGCACCGGGCCGCCGGGACCGTCGAGTGGCGGACAGCAGCTCAACAAGCACCGGGTACGCGCCGGGGTGACCCTCAGCGAGGCAGGCGAGTACGTGGGCCGCAACGGCTCCTCGATCAGCCGGTCCGAATCCGGCGAGGTCCCGGCCCGCATCGGTGACGTCGTCGCGCTGATGAACCTCTACGGCGTGAACGACAAGACCGAGCGCGCCGAACCTGGAACTACTGGCCCGCGAGGTGTGGCAGAAGGGCTGGCTCGACCCGTACCGCCGGACGCTCAACACGAGCTTTATCGACTACGCCTGGGTGGAGGCGCGCGCCAGCGAGGTCCGCTCGTACGACGGCCTGGTACTGGCAGGGCTCCTCCAGACCCGCGAGTACGCAGAAGCAGCGATCCGCGCAGTTGACCCGGATGAGCCCGAGGCGACCATTGCGCGGGGCATCGAATATCGAATAGAGCGTCAGCGGGTGTTGGACCGGGAGCGACCGTTCCTGTTCCGAGGCGTCATCGACGAGGGCGTGCTGCGGCGACCGGTCGGAGGACCGCAGGTGATGCGGGCGCAGCTTGCCCGGCTACGAGAACTGGCCGCGCACGACCGGGTCACCTTGCGGGTACTGCCCTTCGGCGCCGGTGCGCATGCTGCCCACAACGGCGCCTTTCAGGTGTTCACCCAGCCCTACCCCTACGCGCTGGTGGGCTATGCGGAGACGCTGGGCGGCTCCTTGTTCACAGAATCGGACGATGCGGAGCGATTCGCCCGTGCGTACGATGCGTTGGAGAAGGCATCCCTCGATCCCGGCGAGTCGATCGCGCTGTTCGCCGCCCTGGAGAAGGAGCTCGAATGACCCCCAGCACCCTGATCCCGGTTACCCTCGATGAACTCGCCGCCGTGCAGTGGCGCAAGTCCACCCGCAGCCAGGGCGGCGGCGTCAACTGCGTCGAGTTGGGGCCGGTGCCGGACGGCTCCGCCCGGGTCGCGGTACGCGACAGCAAGGACCGCGACGGCGCGGTGTTCGTGTTCGCCGGCGCCCAGTGGACCGCGTTCCTCGACACCGTCCGTACCGGTACCTTCGACCTGCACTGACCCGGGCGCCGCCGGACCCACCCCACCCCTCTGCGCATTTTCCCCGAAAGATAGTTTTGTCCGACTCCCCGCAGACGACATTCGGGGAAAATGCACCACTCGATGGCGCGCGAACGACCATTTTCCCCGAATGTACCTTCCACAAAAAGGACTTAACGTTTATTCGGGGAAAATGCTCGCCCTGGGCGGGCGGCCAGAAGCAGCGCGCCAAGAGGCCGGCAGAAGTGGCATCGCCTAGAAAGGAGCGGTGACCACCAACCCGGCCGAGGCCCGCCCCGAACGTGACTTCCGGCTGCTGCTGCTCGCCACCTCCGGCGCGTTCACCAACTACGCGGTACTGCTCCCATTGGTACCGGCGTGGGCCGCGCGCGGCGGCGCCGGACCGGGCGGTGCCGGCGCCACCACCGGGGTGTTCATGCTGACCACGGTGCTCACGCAGCTCGCGGTTCCGACCCTCGGCCGCCGGTACGGCTACCGCGCCGTTCTCGCCGTCGGTGTCCTGGCCCTCGGCGCGCCCACGATCGGCTACCTGTTCACCGCCGACCTGCCCGCGCTGATCGGGCTGAGTGCCCTGCGCGGTACCGGTTTCGGCCTGCTCACCGTGGCCGGCGCCGCGCTGGTCGCCGAGCTGGCGGCGGTCGGCCGGCGGGGCCGGGCCACCGGCCAGTACGGGCTGGCGGTCGGGGTCCCCAACGTGGTGTTCCTGCCCGCCGGCATCGCCGTCTCGGCGCAGCTGAACTACCAGGCCGTGTTCGCCGCGTCGACGGTACTGCCGCTGGCCGCGCTGATCGCCGTGTTCCGGATGCGGCACACCGGACACGCGACCGTACCGACGCCTACGCACAACCGGCCGCGGGTGGGCACGCTGGCCGGGCCGTGGGCGGTGATGCTGGCGGTGGCGGTCGGCAGCGCGGCGGTCACCACGTTCGGGCCGCTGGCCGTACCGGCCGCCTCGGCCGCCGCGCTGGCCGCGTTCGGCGTCACGAACCTGGCCTGCCGCTGGGGTGCCGGGCTCGCCTCCGACCGGGGCATCAACCTGCTGGTACCCGCAACCCTCATCGCGGCGGCCGGGCTCGGGCTACTGGCGCTGGCCGCCCGGCCGGCTGCGCCAACGACCCTGGCGGTACTGGCCGGAGCGGCGTTCGGGGCCGGCTTCGGTGCCGCGCAGAACCAGACCCTGGTGGTGCTGTTCGACCGGGCCGGCGACCGGCCGGCACGGCACGGCGAGCGCCGCCTGGAACGTCGCGTACGACGCCGGCACCGGGCTCGGCGCGGCGGGGCTGGGGCTACTGGCCGGGCGGGCCGGCTACCCGTGGGCGTTCGCCGCGGTGGCGGTACTGGTCGCCGGCAGCCTGCCGGTCGCCTGGCGGACCCGGTCCGGCTCCGCGTCGGACGGGTCAGCGCCGCATCGGCCCGTACTTCCGGTAGATCCCACCCGTACCGGTAAACCCCGGCCATGACGCCGGTGTCGGTACTGGTGAGGCACCGGGAGGTTCTGTGAATGACCGAGATACGGGTTTCGACGAGTTCGTCAGGAGCCGTTCGACGGCGCTGCTGCGCTCGGCGTATCTGCTGACGACCGATCGGCACGCGGCCGAGGACCTGCTCCAGGACGTGCTGGAGCGGCTGTACGTGAAGTGGCGGCGGATCAAGGGGTCACCCGAGGCGTACGCCCGACGGATCCTGACCAACCAGGCGATCAACGGCTGGCGGCGACGGTCCCGGCGGGTCCGGGAGACACCGCTGTACGAGGACGCCGAGATGGCCTCGATCGACGCCGCCGGCAGTGCCGGCGCCGGCGACCCGGCCGAGGTGGTGACGGCACGCCGTACGGTGCTGGGCGCGTTGCGGGGGTTGCCGTCCCGTCAGCGGGCCGCGGTGGTACTGCGCTACCTGGACGACCTGTCCGAAGCGGACACCGCGCGCACCATGGGCTGCTCGGTGGGGGCGGTCAAGAGCCACACCCACCGTGGCCTGGCCCAACTGCGCACCGTACTGCCCGACTTCGAACTCCACCCCACCGGCGCGGAAGCGAGGAACGACCGATGAACGATCAGGATCTGCGTACCGCGCTGCACGAGACGGCAGCGGACATCGCGCCACGCGCCGACGTGGTGAGCCGGGCACGGCAGGGTGGGCGGCGCCGGCTGTACCGACGGCGCGGGATGCTCGCCGGTGGCGTCGCGGCCGTCGCGGCACTCGCCGTCGCCGGGGTGCTGACCACCCAGCCTGCCACCCGGCCCGCACCGGCCCGGCCACCCACCACCATCGATGACCTGACCAGCGGGCCCACCCGCGGAGACCTGGCCGGAGACAGGGCAGCGGTGGCTGCGGCCCTCGCGGCGTACCGGGCGAACACGCACCGCAAGAGCGGGCACCTGGCCTGGATCGGCCACACGAGGTACGGCGATGTGGCGGTAACGGCCCAGCACCTTTCACACCCGACGCGGGTGCCGGTGAGTGTGTTCACCCGTACCGGCAACGGACCGTTCCGGATCGCGTCGGCCGAGGTGACCGACCCGGGCGTGGCCGGGCTGGCCGAGCCGGTCTTCGACAACCGTGCCGTGTTCGTACTCGACCTGGGCGCACCGGCGTACTACTCGACGCGGCACACGTACACGGCCGACGCGACGCGCCGGGTCTGGCACCGGGTCCGCTTCGCGCACGGCTACGCGATGCTGCCGGTACCGGCGGGCGGCTCCATGGTGGTGGCCCGTACCGACCGGCCGCGCGCCGGTGACGTCTACAGCGGCCAGCCGATGAGTTCACCGGATGTCACCGATCACACGCTCCGCTGGGGTCCCAAGCCTGTGCCAGGTGGCGCGACCGGTCCCGTGGTGGCGATACCGGCGACACCCGACGCGGGCAGCCTGTCGTGGGCCCGGCACGGTGGGGCGGCGAAGATCTTCACCCAGGCGATGAAGGCGGGGCCGTACAACGATCCGTTCGCCTACTGGGCGCCGGTACCACCGTGGGTGGTGTACGGGCAGACCCCGGACGGGCAGCGCTTCGCGGTCGGTGAGGTGCAGTACGACAGCGAACCGAGCCACATCTACGCGCTCATCGGGCACACGGTGCACTACGTCGGGGTGTCCGATCGGACCGCCACGTTGCCGGTACGGGTGGCGCTACCGGGCGGTGGCTGGGTGGTCGCCGCGAAGGGCGAGACGCTGGCATACGGGGACGACACCGGATGGCACGACGCGGGTCGTGACGCCGCACTGATACCGGCGGGTGCCGCCCAGGTCCGGGTGGGGTCGGCGACGGTACCGCTGGGCTAGAACGGATCGCAGCGGGAGAGCGGTGGGACGCCACGCCCACCGCACTCCCGCTGCCCTGTGCTGGCGCCCGCACCGGCCGCCCACTGTGCCGTCGGGTCCGGGCACCGTCGGATCCGGACACTCTCGGATCCGGGGTCAGTGCCGGCGGATCACGAAGGCGGCGGCGACCAGCCAGGCCGGCAGCAGTACCACGGGCACCACGAGCAACCCGGCGAGCAGTCCGGCCGACGCGACGAAACCCAGCACGGCAAGGGCCGTACCGATCCGGCCGGCCCGCCACACCGCGAACGCGGTACCGAACACAGCCAGGGCACCGCACACCATGGCCGGGACGGTGAGCAGTACGAACCCGAGCCGGGGCAGCATCGCCGGATCCACGCCGGGCGAACCGTGCAGCACCCGCACGGCCGCCGGCTCGGCCAGGGCGGCGGCGGCGACGCCGAGGATCGCGGTGCAACCGGTGGCGGCGGCCCGGGCCACCGCACCGTAGTCGCCACCGGCGACACTCTGCGCGATCCGGGTCAACCGGGTCACCACCACCGAGACCGCCACCCCGGCACCGGCCAGCAGCAGCCCACCGAGCAGCTGTCCCACACTGTCACCGCGGGTGGCCGCCAGGTAGGCGCGGCCGGTACCGGGGAACGGCGCGAGCACCGGCCACAGCAGTGCCGTACCGGCAACGCCCAGTACTGCGAGCAGCACGGCCGGCCGGCGCGGATCGCCTGTCGCGGCAAGTCCGAACGGTGATTCTGCGACCCGGCGCAGTTCGGCCGAGGTGTCGTCCATTGTGTGCCCCGCATCGCGGTCGGGGGTGCCCGTGCACCGTGACGTTTCGCCGACGATTCGACCACGTCTGACTCTGCGTCACCGCACCCGGGGTGGGCGACGCGTCCGCCGCCCTCCGCCAGTTCGCATCGGTCATGGCCTCAGGGCACGCTAACGGGCCCGGTTGACCGCGCTGACCACAGCGTGCAGCGACGCCGTGGTGATGTTCGCGTCCACCCCGACACCCCACAGCGGTACGCCGTCCACCTCGCACTCGACGTACGCGGCGGCCACCGCGTCGCCACCGGCGGTCAGCGCGTGCTCGGCGTAGTCCAGTACGCGTACCGGTACGTCCAGCCCGGTCAGCGCGCGGACCAGGGCGTCGATCGGACCGGTACCGACCGCTGTCGTCTCGTGCCGGGTGCCGTCCACGGTGCAGGTGACGCCGAGTTCCAGCCGATCGCCCGGCACCGAACGGGTCACGTAGTCGTGAATCCGGACGCGCTGGTCGCTCTGGTGGGCCACCGAGTACTCGCGCTGGAAGATGTCCCACATCTGGGCCGCCGGTACCTCGCCGCCCTCGCTGTCGGTGTGCCGTTGCACCACGCCGGAGAACTCGATCTGCAGCCGTCGCGGCAGGTCCAGCCCGTACTCGGACTTGAGCAGGTACGCCACGCCGCCCTTGCCGGACTGCGAGTTGACCCGGATGACCGCCTCGTAGCTGCGGCCCACGTCGTGCGGATCGATGGGCAGGTACGGGATCTCCCACGGCAGTTCCTCGACCGTACGGCCACTCGCCGCCGCCTCGGCGGCCTGCACCTCGAAACCCTTCTTGATGGCGTCCTGGTGCGAACCGGAGAACGCCGTGTACACGAGGTCACCGGCGTACGGATGCCGTTCGTGCACGCCGATCTGGTTGCAGTACTCGACCGTGCGGCGGATCTCGTCGATGTCGCTGAAGTCGACCTGCGGGTCGATGCCCTGGCTGTACAGGTTCATGCCCAGGGTGACCAGGTCCACGTTGCCGGTGCGCTCGCCGTTGCCGAACAGGCAGCCCTCGATGCGGTCCGCACCGGCCAGTACGGCCAGTTCCGCGTCGGCGACCGCGCAGCCGCGGTCGTTGTGGGTGTGTACGGACAGGCAGATGTGCTCGCGCCGGGACAGGTGCCGGCTCATCCACTCGATCTGGTCGGCGTACACGTTCGGGGTGGAGCGTTCCACCGTGCAGGGCAGGTTCAGGATCAACTCGCGGCCCGCTGCGGGCTGCCAGACATCGGCCACCGCCTCGCTGATCTCCAGGGCGAAGTCCAGTTCGGTGTCCATGAAGATCTCCGGCGAGTACTCGAAGCCGAAGTCGGTGCCCGGCAGGTACTGCTCGGCGAACTTGACGACCGCCTGTGCACCGTCCACCGCGATCGCCGCGGTCTGCGCGCGGCCGTCGCCGGGGAAGCCGAACACGGTACGGCGGAACACCGGCGCCGCAGCGTTGTACATGTGCACGGTGGCCCGGTCGGCGCCGACCAGGCTCTGTACGGTGCGCTCGATCAGGTGTTCGCGGGCCTGGGTGAGTACCGAGATCGTCACGTCGTCGGGGATCCGGTCGCTGTCCACCAGGTGCCGGATGAAGTCGAACTCGGTCTGGCTGGCGGCCGGGAAGCCGACCTCGATCTCCTTGTAACCCATGCGTACCAACAGGTCGAACATGCGCAGCTTGCGTTCCGGGCTCATCGGATCGACCAGCGCCTGGTTGCCGTCCCGCAGATCGGTGGTGAGCCAGCGCGGCGCGCGGTCGATGCGCCGGGTCGGCCAGGTACGGTCCGGCAGCTCCACCTTGTTGATCTTGTGGAACGGCTGGTACCGGTGGTACGGCATCGGCGACGACTGCTGGCGGTTGGACGGATCCGGGTGGACCTTCCCGGTCATGATGTGATGCTCCCTCGGCTGCTGGTACCGGATGTCGCGATGAGGTACGGACCGGCCGTCAGGTTTACGGCGCGCGGTGCCCGGTCATGGGTGGCGACCTGGCACGGATGTGTCCGTACCGGCTGAGCTGGCTTCGGACGATGCTCCGGCGAACGGCGCAGGGTGGTGCCGTCGTCGCAGATCCGGAAAAGGCGGATGGCCATGCGATTCGACCGGCACGCGGCAACCCCGCGACGAGGTGCCGGTCTCAGCAGACCCCGTCGCGGCACAGAAGGAGCAGGCCGCGGTACATGATGTTGTTCACGTTACGTGACTGGATCAGATCGGCAAGGCGGCTCCCGGTGATTGAGACTCCGGTCACGCATGGCCGCGCTTACATTGCGGCCGGAAACTGACCGCTAAGGACCATAGTCTGACGTTGTCGAGTTGTTCAGCGAAACAGGGAGCGGACATGGCAACCACCGGAAACGGGCGTACCAGCGAGCGGGACGAGATGCTGGCGATGCTCGGCGACCAGCGCCGCAGCCTGCTGATCACCATGCGTGGCCTCGACGAGGAACAGGCCCGCAAGCGCACCACAGTGAGCGAACTGACCCTCGGTGGGCTGCTCGTCCACCTCATCGCGGTCGAGCGGACCTGGCGGCTGATCATGATCGGCCAACCACCAGCGGGCTTCACCGCAGGTGGCCAGTACACGATGGCCCCGGACGACACACTGGCCGCGCTGATCGAGACATACCACCAGGTGGCGCGGGAGACCGAGGAAGCTGCCGCGTCGGTCGCCGAACTCGACCTGCCGGTGGCGCTGCCGTCCGCGCCGTGGTTCCCCGAGCCGCAGTTCTGGTCGCCGCGCCGGATCCTGCTGCACCTGCTACGGGAGACGGCACACCACTGCGGCCACGCCGACATCATCCGCGAATCGCTGGACGGTGCGAGCACCACCAAGCAGTGGGCCGCCGCCAGCATGGAGTCCTGACCACCGGTCGCCGGTCGCCGGTCGCCGGTCGCCGCCGTCAGACCACCCCGGCCATTTTCCCCGAATGCACAATTATGGGCGATATAACCGAAGGAACATCCGGGGAAAATCGGCTATACCGTGTCGTGTCGCAAGCACCTCGCCTCAAGATCTGGAGTGGTGGGCTACCTACCCCACTAATTGACGCTCTCGTACCCGATCCTGCGTGGCTCCCGGCCCACGACCACAGATCTTGCCTGAGCAGAGTTCCGAACCTGCGGGGTGTCCGTATCGGCGGTGGCGCGGAAGGCCAGGTCAGGTAGGTCGACCAGAGGCACGGCGAACGGAAGCTCAGCGGGCAGAGGTGCGGCGGGCGCGCAGGATGGCGATCGCCTCGGCACGTACCGCCTCCGGTTCGGACAACAGGCGGTCGTGGCTGAACCGTACGACGGTGATGCCCAGGGTCGCCAGTGCGGCATCGCGGCGCAGGTCCCGTTCCCGGTCAGGCTTGGCCGAGTGCCAGGAGTGACCGTCCAGTTCGAAATCGACCTGCTCGGCTTCCGCGAAAGTGTCCAGGTAGATCGTACGGCGGCCCAGCCGTACGGGCACCTGGCGGCGCAGGTGGCCCAGCTCGGGTCCGGTCAGTACGCGTTCGTAGCCCCACAGCTCCAGCCAACTGTGGCACCCGGCCGCCAGCAGGCCGGTCAACCTGAGCAACTCCTGTCGTCCCGGCAGATTGCTCGTCGCGGCGACCACGGCACGCAGTCGCTCCGCAGTGGTGAGTCGCACGGCCACAGCCTTGATGACCGATATCCGCCGCGATCGGATCGGCAGGAGCCGCCAACTGTCCACAATGGATTGATTGATGTCGGTCATCCGGAAGCCCTGGCGGTGTCGAACACTGACATCCGCGTTTGGGCGACGATGGACGACGACATTCGGGGCACGCAGGCGCCGCCCGGTCGTCGTGACATGTACACGACTCTCGTCGGGTTCGGTCACACCCCAGAACGCCAGCGCGCTGGTGTGACTGAGCACCGCGCCGGGGCCCGCGTAACGCAGTGCCGCACGGCAGCGGGTACGCCAGTCGATACGGAGCGCCGGGTCGACGTACACGCGGGGGTGCATGCGGATCAGGTAGCCGCGGGCGACGGCGTGTTCCAGACATCTCGCCGAGACGACCCGCAGCGCCTGTGCCCTGGACACGACACCCTGTCGCCGGGTCACCAGATCCGCGAGTAGCGCATGCATGCCCGTACCCTGGCAGCCCGATCGCAACACGACCAGCGGCACCGGCCCGCCTGTGGATGATCGGGAAGCTCCTGTGGACAACGCTGCAGTCGTCGCGCCGCTGTGTGGTATGCGAACGCGTTTGTTCTGCTGCCGTGCGGTGGCGGGTCAAGATCCGCAGTAATGGGCCGGATCCCCCGCCGACACGCGTTGATAGGTACCAAACACGTAGGTACTAGCCCACGGCCACGGATCTTCAACGGGAGAGTGGCGCGGAACAACAGCACGGGCCGGCGCGCGCTATGAGCGCAGACGGCGGCGGGCCAGCGCGTCAAGATCCGCGGTAATGGACTGGCCGCCCCGCTGATAGACCGCTGAAGGTCGCCAAATGCGTAGGTATCGGCCCACCACCACAGATCTTGAGCAGCCGAGCGGCGCGGCGCGGCACCATCGGCACAGTCCAACGGCGCGGCACCATCGGCACGGTCCAACCGCGCGGCACACCCGGCGGCGCGGCACACCCGGCACGCGGCACACCCGGCACGCGGCACACCCGGCACGCGGTACACCCGGCACGCGGTACGGACAGGCGGCGAGGTGCCGGCGCGGCGGCCGTCGCGGTGCACGCGCGGACGGTACGGGCGGGCGAGTGCGACCGGTGCCGCGGGTACCGGACAGAGCGCTCAGGTGGCGGGTCGACGGTGTATTGGTGAGAATCATTGCGACACTCGCCGACCCCCGATGAGGTGTGCCGTGGCCCGTAAGAAGCGCGCCTACCTGCCGTTCCTCCTGGTACTGGTGATTGCCGTAGGGGCGGCGCTGCTGGCCCGCAACCACGACAAGCTCGGCGTCGACCTGCCTGGGGGTGCGTCCGGGCAGGGTTCGGGCGGAACACCCACCGCGCCGGCCGCCAAGGAGTCGTTGGCGCAGCTGAAGAAGCTGACCGTGCGCGATCCACTGTCGATGGCCGGGTACAGCCGGGAGAAGTTCCCGCACTGGATCGACCAGTCGGGCGGCTGCGACACCCGCGAGGTGGTCCTGAAGCGCGACGGCAAGGGCGTCAAGGAGTCGGCCGGCTGCCATCCCACGAGCGGGCACTGGACCAGCGTGTACGACAACAAGGTGATCAGTGATCCGGGCGCCCTGGACATCGACCATGTGGTGCCACTGGCCAACGCGTGGCGCTCCGGAGCCAGGAACTGGACCACGGACAAGCGCAAGCAGTTCGCCAACGACCTGAAGGACCCGCAGCTGGTCGCCGTGTCGGCGAAGTCGAACCGCGCCAAGGGCGACCAGGACCCGTCGACCTGGAAGCCACCGTACGAGGGCGACTGGTGCACCTACGCGCGCAGCTGGATCTCGGTCAAGACGAGGTGGCAGTTGGCCGTCACCGAGAAGGAGAAGTCGGCGCTGACCGACATGCTCGGCCGCTGCAAGTCGTAGCGCCGCACCTGCACGCGCTGCCGGCACCCGCCACACCCGCCACGCACAGTGGCCCGGACCAGAACGGTCCGGGCCACATCTCTTCGCGCCCCGAACCCGGTCCCTAGCCTGAGCCCGAGCCCGATGTTCAACTACCTGCAAGTAACTTAAACTGACTGTTTCTTTCGTTTTGCCACGTAAAGGGGCATGATACCTACAACTTTTCATACCACTATGGAGGTGGACACATGCGCATGAGACGGGTCCTGGGCATGGCACTGGTGGCCGGCGCGGTCGCCGCGATCGGGCTGGCCACACCGGCAGCCGCCTATCCGCCGCCGCCACCGTCAGCCTCGACATCGGCCGCGCACCTGGCCACGCTGACGGTCGCCGCCCCACTGTCCATGACCGGCTACAGCCGCGACCTGTTCCCGCACTGGATCAGTCAGGGCAACAACTGCGACACCCGCGAGGTCGTCCTCAAGCGCGACGGCACCAACGTGACGGTCGGCTCCAACTGCTACCCCACCGGCGGCAGCTGGTACAGCGCGTACGACCAGACCACCACCAGCGACCCCAGCAAGGTGCAGATCGACCACATCGTGCCGCTGGCCGACGCGTGGCGTTCCGGTGCGAAGAACTGGACCACCCCGCAACGGCAGGCGTTCGCCAACGACCTGACCAACCCGCAGCTGATCGCCGTGTCGGCGTCCAGCAACGAGTCCAAGGGTGACCAGGACCCGTCCGAGTGGATGCCGCCGAACACCGGCGAATGGTGCTACTACGTGCGGAACTGGATCCAGGTCAAGTACTACTACCACCTGACCATCACCAGCGCCGAGAAGTCGACGCTGTCCAGCACGCTGAGCGGTAGCTGCTGACCCCTCGTACCGATCCCCCACGAAGCGTGGAAGTGACGCAGAGACGCGGTACGCCATCCGACGGCGTACCGCGTCTTTGCGACGGCCATCCGACGCAACAGTGGCGCCGTACGCCGACGACCGGCACCATCAGGCCATGAGCCAGTCGTATTCAGATGACTTCACCACCGGTCAGGGTGGCGTGTTCACCGACGAGGTCGGCGTGATCACCGGGCCGGTGACGCTGCGCACCGAGGTCGACGGGGCCGGCGCGCTGACCCTCAAGGTTCAGTACAAGGATGCCGCCGAGTGGTACACGGTGACCGGCGGCAGCTGCACACTGCACGACGCCGGTGACGCCGAGCCGGTACACAAGCTGGTGCTGGGCGTACTGGCCCGGGGCGGCGAAGGCGACCAGGCGGCCGGCTGACGGGGCGCTCCTGACAGACGGTCAGCGGCACCCGGCGGGTCACCGGGGCGTACTGTCCGGTTGACCGTAGCCGGCCAGACGTCGGGTGACATCGGCCATCTCGGTACCGTCGAGCAGCCGCGCCGGATGTCCGGAACCCAGCACCCGCAGCGCCACGTCGCACACGTACTCCAGGTACAACGCCCGCTGGTACGCCTCGTCGAGGGTGTCGCCGATGGTGACCGCGCCGTGGTTGCCGAGCAGGCAGGCGGACCGGTCGGCCAGCGCCCGCACCATGCCCTCGGCCAGTTCCGGCGTGCCGTACGCCGCGTACGGTGCGACGCTCACCCCGCCACCGAACAGGCCCAGGTAGTAGTGCACCGGCGGAACCTCCGGGACCAGGCAGGACAGCGCGGTGGCGGCGACCGAATGGGTGTGCACCACCGCACCGGTACGGCTGGCCGCGTAGCAGGCCAGGTGCATCGGTGCCTCGCTGGTCGGGGCGAGCGGTGCCTCGACCGGGCTGCCGTCCAGCCGGTGTACACCGACCTGCTCGGGGGTCAGTGTCCGGTAGTCCACCCCGGTGGGGGTGACGGCCACCAGGTCACCGACCCGGACGCTGACGTTGCCGGCGGTACCGACCACCAGCCGCTCGTCGCACAGTCGTTGGCAGTACGCCACGATGGCGGCCCGTTCGGCAGCGAGCAGCATGTCGTTCTCCTCCAGGTCACGGGCGTCGCCGGGTGGTGCCATCGTCAGGGACGGCTCTCCGCCGGATCGGTGGGCACCGGCCGGCCGGCCTCGACCGGCGGGCACATCTCGCACGTCATGTGGCGCTCCGGTGCGCGTTCGGCCGGTACCGGTTCCGGGTGCCGTACGAGCGCGGCGGACAGCACGCTACCCGCCCAGAACAGGCCGGTGCAGCACAGCATGGCGGTACGGAACCCGTGCTGGAACTGGGTCGGCTGCCGGTACGCGGCCCCGGACAGGCCGGCGATCAGCGGCAGCGCGGCGACCGACAGCAGCCCGGCGGCGCGGGCGACCGCGTTGTTGACGCCGCTGGCCACCCCGGCGTGCCGTACGTCCGCCGCGGCCAGCACGGTCGCGGTCAGCGGCGCCACCACCGCGGTCATGCCGATGCTGAGCAGCAGTACGGCGGGCAGCACGTCGGTCAGGTAGCTGGCTCCGGGCCCGATCCGCAGCATCGCCAGGGTGCCGAGTCCCGCGACCGCGGGGCCGCCGATGAGCTGCCAGCGCGGCCCGTACCGCTGCGCGATGCTGCCGGACGTCGCGGAGAGCAGCAGCATCATCAGGGTGAACGGCAGCAGCGACACACCGGCGGCGAGCGCCGAGAACCCGGCCACCGTCTGCAGCTCCACCACGACGAAGAACAGCATGCCGCTGAGCGCGGCGTACACCATGAAGGTGACCAGGTTGACGGCGCTGAAGGTCACCGAGCGGAACAGGTCCGGCGGCAGCATCGGGTGCGCCCGCCGCCGTTCCAGCACCACGAATGCGGCCAGGCCGATGATGCCGACCAGTACGGCGCCGAGCACCACCGGTGACGCACCCTTGTCCGGCGCCTCGACCAGCGCGTACGTCACTCCGGCCAGGCCGAGTGCGCCGATCGCGGCGCCGGCCAGGTCGAAATGCTGTGCCTGGTCGTCGCGGCTCTCCGGGACGTAGCGCAGCGCGGCCACGACCACCAGCACCGCGAGCGGCAGATTGAGGTAGAAGACGAAGCGCCAGTTGACGGCGTCGACCAGCCAGCCGCCGAGGAACGGTCCGATGGCGGTGGCCACGCCGCCCAGGCCGGACCAGGCGCCGATGGCCTTCGCCCGGTCCTCGGGCCGGTACGTGGCCTGGATCAGGGCCAGCGAACCGGGTGCGAGCAGCGCACCGCCGACACCTTGCAGGAGCCGCGCGCCGATCAGGAACGGCATGGTGGGAGCCAGGCCGCACAGGGCGGAGGCGGCGGCGAACCAGACGATGCCGACCAGCAGGATCCGGCGACGGCCGTACCGGTCCCCGAGCGAGCCACCGAGCAGGATCAGCGCGGCCAGGGTCAGGGTGTACCCGGTGATCGTCCACTGTAGACCGGCAAGGGTGGCGTCCAGGTTCCGTCCGATGGCGGGCAACGCGACGTTGACCACGGTCGAGTCGAGCATGGCCATGCCCGAGGCGAGCACGGTGGCGAGCAGGACACCACGGCCCGTCCCGCTGGACAGGGTCACCGTGCCGGCTGCGGAACTCACCCGGTCCACGATGCCACCCCCACCCCGCGACGACACCCGATACCAGCGAGGCGGCCGGTGCGGTGTAGCGAAGTCGGCGGCAGGGTGCAAGAGTAACGAGCCAGGTAGGACAGTGCCCACCTCGCGGAATGTGCACAGGAGAGTGCCTTCCGTGTCGGTGGCGTTCAGCGACAGGGACCCGGCAGGCCCTCGCCCTCGCGGCGCGGTCTCCGGCGGGAGGGAAGCATGAACGACAGGAAGACCGCCGGGCTGCGCCGGCGAGCGTCCATCGTGACCGTGGCTCTGATCGGGGTGGCTGTGGCCGCCGCCGGCTGTGGCGGTAACACCGCGGCCCCCGGCGGCAGCGGCGACAAGGCGGGCGGCAGCAAGGGTGGTAGCGCCGCGGACAAGATCATCTCAGCCGCGCCGGTCGCGAAGAGCCTGCCGGACAGCCCCACCCTGAAGAAGATCAAGGCCGACGGCAAGCTGGTCTACGGCGGCACCGCGACCGCGCCGCTGTTCTCCCTCAAGGACCCGACCACCGGGACACTCACCGGCTTCGACGCCGACCTGGCCAAGATGCTGGCCAAGTACATCACCGGCAAGCCGGCCGTGGACATGAAGGAAGTCCAGATCGAGACCCGGGAAACGCTGCTGCAGAACCATTCGGTCAACGCCGTCTTCGCCACCTACACGATCACCCCGGAGCGGGCCAAGAAGATCGCCTTCGCCGGCCCGTACTACTCCTCCGGTGACGCGATCCTGGTGAAGAAGGACAACTCGTCGATCACCAAGGTCAGCGACCTGAACGGCAAGAAGGTGGCCACCGAGTCCAGTTCCACCGCCGCCAACGAGCTGAAGAAGTTCGCGCCGAAGGCGAAGGTGCAGCTGTTCGAGGAGAACAACGACTGCCTCCAGGCGGTACAGCAGGGCCGGGTCGACGCGTACGTCCTCGACCAGGGCATCCTGATCGGCGACGCCAGCACCAACACCGACGTGAAGGTGGTCGGGCAGCCCTTCACCGCCGAGCCGTACGGCATCGGGGTGGCCCAGGACGACCCGGCGATGAAGAAGTTCGTCAACGACTGGCTCACCAAGATCGAGCAGGACGGCAGCTGGGCGAAGCTGTGGAAGGCCACGATCGGCACCGTCGTCTCCGGTGACGCACCGAAGCCGCCGAAGCTCGGCTCGGTTCCGGGTTCCTGACCATCCGGGTTCCTGACCATCCGGACAACTGACCGGCCTGCGGGTCCCCGGCCCACCACCGGGGTCCCGTACGGCAGCACCGACGTACCGCGGGAAGGGGAGCGGTGGACGTTCTGAGTCACGTGGGTGAACTGGGCAGCGCGTTCGTCACCACGCTGGAGATCACCGCGCTCGGCTACCTCGGCGCACTGGTCGTCGGTACGGTCATCGCGATCTGCCGGATCTCACCGGTGGTGCCGCTACGCGCGTTCGGTTGGCTGTACGTCGAGGCGTTCCGGTCGGTACCGCTGCTGGTCCTTCTGGTGCTGTGCGTGTTCGGGCTGCCCTGGATCCAGATCACCCTGTCTCCGTTCGCCGCGGTGTCGATGGGCATCGCTCTGTACGCGGGTGCGATCGTCTGCGAGACGGTGCGCTCCGGTGTCCGCGGCGTACCGCTCGGTCAGGTCGAGGCGGCCCGCGCGCTCGGCTTCACGTTCGGCCAGTCGTTGCGTCATGTGGTGCTGCCGCAGGCGTTCCGGGCGATGGTCCAGCCGTTCGGCAACGTGTTCATCGGCGTGGTGCTGGGCACCTCGCTGTGCGCTGCGGTCGGGGCGCAGGAACTGACCTACGCCACCAAGGTGCTCACCCTGCGGTACGAGGACGCGCTGCTCTGGTTCGGCTGCGCGTCCGTGCTGTACATCGTGGTGACGCTGGGCGGTGGCTTCATCTTCGGCCGCATCGAGCGGCGTGTCCGGTTCCAGCGGTGAGTGGGCTGTGGTTTCCGTGGTGAGGTGGCTGTGAAGGGCGTGGAGCAGGTTCTGTTCGACCGGCCGGGGCCGCGCGGTCGGCGCCGGATCATGGTCGCGACCGTGGTAGCGGTCGTGGTGCTGGCCGCGCTGGCGGTGCTGGCGGTCCGGCAGTTCGAGGTGAACGGGCAGCTGACCGCTGCCAAGTGGGAGCCGTTCGCGCAGTGGCCGATCCTGCGTTTCCTGCTGACCGGGCTGGGTTACAGCCTGATCGTGACGGCTGTCTGCGCGGCGATCTCGATGCCGGCCGGTGCGGCGGTCGCCCTGTGCCGGTTGTCGAAACGCCGGTTCATCCGCCTGCCGGCGGTGGTGTTCACCGAGTTGTTCCGGTCGCTGCCGACACTGCTGCTGATCTTCGTGTTCCTGCTGGCGCTACCACCGGTCGGGATCAACCTGCCGACGTTCTGGAAGCTGGCCGTACCGATCTGTCTGACCGGGACGGCGACCATCGCCGAGGTGTTCCGGGCCGGCATCCTGGCCCTGGAGCACGGCCAGACGGAGGCGGCGCAGGCGGTGGGCATGAGCTACGGGCAGACGATGCGTCTCATCGTGCTGCCGCAGGTGATCCGGCCGTTGCTGCCGCTGCTGCTGGTGCAGCTGATCAACCTGCTGAAGGACAGCACGCTGGGCTATGTGGTCTCCTACGCCGAGCTGCTGTACTCGGGCAAGATCCTCAGCGAGTTCGTGCACGCGCCGATCCAGACGTACATGGTGGTGGCGGCGCTGTACATGATCGTCAACTGGCTGATCATCCGGGTGGCGCACGTGATCGAGCGGCGGCAGGGCCGTACGTCCCGGTTCCGGATCCGGCGGATGCCCGACCAGCTCACCGCCGCGGCCGAGTAGTCTCTCCCACTCGGTCGAGCCACTCGTCTCCCACGTGAGACGAGTGGTCACTCGTCCTCGTCCTCGGGCGGGGCGGGGTAGATGTAGAAGCGGGTACGGATGGCGCGAGCGCCGGGCGGCGCCTCGTCGACCCGGTGCCCGTAGCGTTCGAGCAGTTGCATGTACTCGTCGTAGAACGCGGTGAACTCCCCCTGGGTGAGGTACGTGCCGCCGCGGGACCAGTTGATCCACTGGTGCTCGCCCTCCCAGTCGGTGGCGAGGACGTCGACCAGCGAACCGATGTCCTGCACGTCCTCGGCCAGTTTGCGCCGGGTGACCTGTTCGATCAGGGCCCGGCCGTCCTCGTCGGCCCGGGTGGGGTCCATGGTCCGCCAGGTGGTGTTGGTACGCCGCCACCAACGTTCCCGCCCGTCGCCGTGCCCGGGCGCGTCCTCGATGTAGCCGTAACGCTCCAACTGCCGTAGGTGGTAGCTGAGGGTGCCGGTGTTCTGGTCGAGCTTGTCGGCCAGCGAGGTGGAGTTGACCGTGCCGTGCCGGTCGATCTCGCGCATGATGCGCCGCCGCAGCGGGTGGGTCAGCGCCTTGAGGGTCTCCGGATCAGCGATTCGTCGCTGCACAGGCTCCGGCATGACCCTTAGGGTACATCTACAGAGAAAAATTTGCAGAGAAGTCTCTGTGGCTTGCTAGCGTTGAGGCAACACCTCGAAGGAGCGCCCAATGCCTCAACGTCGGGTAACCGCACGGCAGGGCCTGGCCCACGGCCAGGCTTACCAGCGGCACGACCTGGCCCACGGCCAGGCTTACCAGCGGCACGGCCTGGCCCACGGCCAGGCTTACCAGCGGCACGACCTGGCCCACGGCCAGGCTTACCAGCGGGTCGGCCGGCTGATCGGCCCGGCCTTCGTCCTCGCCGCCGTCGTCATGGTGCCGTGGATGCTGCTGCTGGCCCAGGAACTGCCCACCAGCACCCGGGCGCACAACTGGTCCCTGGCCTGGATCGGTTTCGACCTGCTGATGGCCTGCGGGCTGGCCGGCTCGGGCATCCTGGCCTGGCGGCGCAGCCGCCGACTGGCCCTCACCGCCACCGCCACCGGCACGCTGCTGCTGGTGGACGCGTGGTTCGACGTACTCACCGCCGGCCCCGGCGACCTCGGCCAGGCCCTGCTGCTGGCCTTCTGCTGCGAGCTACCCGTGGCGGTGGCCTGCCTGGTCGTCGCGCTGCACACGAGTCGCCGACCGCGATCCGTACCGGCTCCGTCGGCAGAACCCGTCGGTCCGGTGGGCTCGGGCCCCGGTCAGTGAGGCCCGGCGAGGTAGCCGGTGAAGGCCGGCAGTACGTCGGACAGCGGCGGGATCTCCGGATGCCAGGCACGTTCGTACTCCAGCGACACCCAGCCCTGATAGCCGGCACCACGCAGGGCGGTGAGCACGTGCGGCAGCGGCAGGACCCCGGCACCGGGAGCCACCGGGGTCAGATCGGGCGTGCAGTCCTTCAACTGGACGTAGCCCAGCCAGGGCGACAGCTCGGCCAGCGATACGGCCGGCGTCTCACCACCCAACCAGGTGTGCATCACATCCCAGATCGCACCGATCGGGTGGCCGTCCTCGGCGCTGACCCCACCGGCACGCCGCGCGGTGTCGGCCAGGACCCGGGCCACGTCCCCGGCACGCCGGTGCGAGTCGTGCGTCTCCAGCAGTACGCCCACACCCACGTCCCGGGCCATCGACGCCACCTCGACCAACCGCCGGGCGGCCCACCGGTCCGCGACAGGTCCCGGCCGGTCACCGCCCGGGAAGACACGCAGGTACCGGGCGCCCAGCGACGCCGCGACGGACAGATGCCGGCGCAGCTCCTCCACCGTCTCGTCGTCGTCCGGATCCTCCGGCCCCTCGGCCGCCACCTTCAGGTAGGAGTCCAACGCCAGCGGGACGACACCGGCGTCGGCGAGCCGGCGCCCGATCGAGGCCAGTTCCCCGGTGGACAAGCCCGGATGCACGGGCTCGCCCGGGGCGTAGCGGAACTCCACCCCGTCGCAGCCGTACCGGCCGGCGATCCGGATCACCTCGTCCAACGGCAGCCCCGGGCAGCCCAGGGTGGCGAACGCGATCACTACGACACCGCCACGGCGTGCTGCGCGGTACTGGCCCGCAGCACGACCTCGGCATCGATCTGTACGACCCGCGACGGCAGCTCCAGCTCGTCGTCCCCGCGGGGAGCCAGTACGAGATCCACCGCGCGGGCGCCCATCTGCTCCAGCGGCAGCCGTACGGTGGACAGCGGCGGGGACAGATCCCGTACGGTCGGGATGTCGTCGAAACCTGCCAGGGACACGTCCTCCGGCACCCGCAGACCGAGGTCACGCAGCGCCGCCAGGGCGCCGATCGCCATCACGTCGGACAGCGCCACCAGGCAGCTCACCTCGGCGAACATGCCGCGCTCGGCCAGTTCGCGGGTTGCCGCGTACCCGCCGTCGCGGGTGAATCCGCCGTCGGCGACCCGCTCGTTGGGCAGCCTGGCCGCCGCCCGACCCAGCTCGTGCCGGAAACCGAGGTAGCGGTCCCGCACGGTCAGTAGGTGTTCCGGGCCGGTGACCAGCGCGAAGTCACGGTGCCCCAGGTCGAGCAGGGCACGGGCCAGGGCACGGGCGCCACCCTGGTTGTCCGGCAGCACGGTGTCCACGTCGAACCGGTGCTGGCTGACCACGGCGACCCGGCCACCGCCCGACTGGTACGCGGCGAGCGCGGCCTGCAACTGCTCGGTGCGGTCCCGGTCGTGGTAGCCGGAGCCGGCCAGGATGATGGCCTGCGCGCGTTGCTGGTGCAGCATCCGTACGTAGGCCAGTTCCCGGTCCGGGTCGCGGAACGTGCAGGACATCATGACCAGCAGGTCGTGTTCGGTGGCCCGGCGCATGGCGCCACCGGCGATCGCGGCGAAGTACGGGTCGCTCACGTCGTGCAGGATCACCCCGACGCTGGCGGTGTGGTTGCCGGCCAGGGCCTGAGCGTGCGCGTTCGGCGTGTAGTGCAGCTCGGCCGCGGCGGCGAGCACCTTGTCGCGCAGTTCCGGCCGGACCACCCGGGTACTGCCGTTGAGTACCCGGGACGCGGTCGCCAGCGAGACGCCGGCCTGTTGCGCAACCTCGGCGAGTGTGGCCACTGCCGCCCCCTCTGCGCTCGTTCTCCGGTCCGGATATCCCATCATGTGTCGACGCGCCGCGCCGACCGGCGCGGGGTTGACCCGTTCAGAGATCGAAGTCTACGGTACGGTAAGCGCTTTCCCGGTAAGCGCTTACCGACAGTTCTTTCACGATACGGAGGACCCATGCCGGTGCACACCCTCGGCATCGCGATGAACGGTGTCACCGGCCGGATGGGCCACCATCAGCACCTGGTCCGCTCCATCCTGGCCATCCGCGACCAGGGCGGTGTGGCACTGCCGGACGGCAGCCGGGTCATGCCCGAGCCGGTACTGGTCGGCCGGGACGAGGAGAAGCTGCGCGCCCTCGCCGACCGGTACGGCCTGAGCCACGTCAGCACCGACCTGCCCGCCGTACTGGCCGACCCCGACCTGCCGGTGTACTTCGACGCCCAGGTCACCGCTGCCCGGGAGAAGGCCGTACACGCCGCGCTGGCCGCCGGCAAGCACGTGTACACCGAGAAGCCGGTCGCCGGCAGCCTGGCCGGCGCCCTCGACCTGGCCCGCGCCGCCCGCGACGCCGGGGTGTGCAACGGCGTGGTGATGGACAAGCTGTTCCTGCCCGGCCTGCGCAAGCTGCGGCGACTGGTCGACGGCGGCTTCTTCGGCCGGATCCTGTCGGTACGCGGCGAGTTCGGCTACTGGGTGTTCGAGGGTGACTGGCAGTCCGCGCAGCGGCCGTCCTGGAACTACCGGGCCGCGGACGGTGGCGGCATCGTGCTGGACATGTTCGCGCACTGGAACTACGTACTGGAAACGCTGTTCGGTGAGGTGCAGGCGGTCACCGCGCGGGCCGTCACGCACCTGCCGGAGCGGGTCGACGAGCGCGGCACGCCGTACACCGCGGATGCCGACGACGCCGCGTACGGCATCTTCGAGCTGGCCGGCGGGATCGTCGCCACGGTCAACTCGTCGTGGTGCGTGCGGGTCAACCGCGACGAGCTGGTGGAGTTCCAGGTCGACGGCACCGAGGGCTCCGCGGTCGCCGGACTGCGCAGGTGCCGCGTACAGCACCGTTCGACCACCCCGAAACCGGTCTGGAACCCCGACCTGGCCACCCCGGAGCCGTTCCGGGAGCAGTGGCAGGAGGTACCGGACAACGACACCTTCGACAACGGTTTCAAGGTGCAGTGGGAGCAGTTCCTGCGGCACGTGGTGGCCGGCACCCCGTTCCCGTACGACTTCCTGTCCGCGGCCCGCGGCGTGCAGCTCGCCGAACTCGGCTACGCCAGTTCACAGGACGGCCGGCGGCTGACCGTTCCGGCGGTCGAGCTGTGAGCGGCGCCGCGTACATCACGCTGCCCGGTCCGGGCGGTGCGGTGGCGCGCTACCGGCTGCGCGAACCGGTCAGCTGGCCGCGGCCCACGCGCCCGCCGACCTGCCGGACCGGGTACGCCGCCGCGCATGTGGTCGCCGACCCGCTCGGCGACAACACCCCCGGCGCCCGGGCGGCTGTCGACTGGGACGCCACCCTGGCGTTCCGCCGGCATCTCTGGTCGTACGGGCTGGGGGTCGCCGACGCGATGGACACCGCGCAGCGCGGGATGGGCCTGGACTGGGCCGCGACCCGGGAGCTGATCCGCCGTTCCGGCGCCGAGGCCCGGTCGTACACCCGCAGTGCACCCGGCGGGCGGGCGCTGCTCGCCTGCGGTGCCGGTACCGACCAGCTCGCCCCCGATGTGTCCACAGTGGAGGAGATCGTCGCCGGGTACGAGGAGCAGCTCGGCGTCGTCGAGGACGCCGGCGCCACGCCGATCCTGATGGCCAGCCGGCAGCTCGCCCGCATCGCCCGGGGACCGGACGACTACGCGGCCGTGTACGGGAAGCTGCTGGGCCAGGTGCGCCGGCCGGCCATCCTGCACTGGCTGGGTCCGATGTTCGACCCGGCGCTGACCGGGTACTGGGGTTCGGCCGACATTCCCACCGCCACCGACACACTGCTGTCGATCATCCGGGCGCATTCCTCCACAGTGGAGGGTGTCAAGGTGTCGCTGCTGGACGCCGCGCACGAAACGGCACTGCGCGCCGCGCTGCCGGACGGCGTACGGCTCTACACCGGCGACGACTTCCACTACCCGGAGCTGATCGCGGCCGGATCCGATGCGCTGCTGGGCATCTTCGACCCGGTCGCACCCGCCGCCTCGGTGGCGCTGGGCCACCTGGACGCCGGCGATCCCGTCACCTTCCAGAGGATCCTGGCACCGACCGTACCGCTGTCCCGGCATGTGTTCGGCGCGCCGACGTACCACTACAAGACCGGCATCGTCTTCCTGGCCTGGCTGGCCGGCCACCAGGCCGCGTTCAGCATGGTCGGCGGGCAGCACGCCGCGCGCAGCCTGCCGCACCTGGCCGAGACGTTCCGGCTGGCCGACCGGGCCGGACTGCTGCCCGACCCGGCGCTGGCGGTACACCGGATGCGCCAGCTGCTTGCGGTGTACGGGATCGAGGGGTGAACGTGCCGGTCGACGTACCGTCCGGCCGGGAAGCCACCATCCTGACCCCGGCGCCCGGTGACCCGCGGCTGGCGCGGCTGTCGCTCAACCAGAAGACCGTCGACCGGCTCGACATACCGCAGGTGCTGGACGCCTGCGTACGGCACGGCATCGGTGCGGTCGGCCTGTGGCGCGAACCGGTCGCCCGGTACGGGCTGGCCGAGACCGCCCGGCTGGTACGCGACAGCGGGCTGCGGGTGTCGTCGCTGTGCCGGGGCGGCTTCCTCACCGACCCCGACCCCGAGGCGGTACGCCGGGCCCTGGCCGACAACCGGCGAGCGATCGAGGAGGCCGCCATCCTCGGTACGGACACGCTGGTCCTGGTGGTCGGCGGGCTGCCGGCCGGATCGCGGGACCTGGCCGGCGCCCGGCGTCGGGTCGCCGACTCGCTCGCCGAACTCGCTCCGTACGCGGCCACCCACCGGGTACGCCTCGCGCTGGAACCGATGCACCCGATCTTCTGCGCCGACCGGGGTGTGCTGTCCACCCTCGGGCAGGCGTTGGATCTGGCCGAGGCATTCCCGGCCGAGCAGGTCGGCGTGGTCGTCGACACGTACCACGTGTGGTGGGATCCGGCACTGCCCGACCAGGTGGCCCGCGCCGCCGGCCGGATCGCCGCCGTACAGCTCTGCGACTGGATCCTGCCGCTGCCCGCCGACACCCTGCTCGGTCGCGGCATGATGGGCGACGGGCACATCGACTTCCGGAACTTCGCCGCGATGGTCCGGGCCGCCGGCTACACCGGCGACCTGGAAGTGGAACTGTTCAACGGCGACATCTGGGCCGCCGGGGCGGACGACGTGCTGGACACCGTACGCCGCCGCTACCTCACCGAGCTCACGGAGTGATGCGTACCAGCATCTTCCCGGTGTTCTCCCCGCGCAGCATGCCCAGGAACGCCTCCGGCGCGTTCTCCAGACCGTCCACAAAGGTCTCCCGGTGCTTGAGGCTGCCGTCGGCCAGCCAGCCGGCCGTACGGGAGACGAACTCGTCGCGCAGGTCGTAGTGGTCGGTCACGATGAAGCCGCGCAGGGTGAGCCGCCAGCCGATCAGCTTGGCCATGTTGCGCGGCCCGGGCGGCGGGGCGGTGTCGTTGTACTGCGAGATGGCGCCGCAGATCGCGGCGCGGCCGTACTGGCGCATCGCACCGATCGCCGCTTCCAGGTGGTCGCCGCCGACATTGTCGAAGTAGACGTCGACACCGTCCGGAGCGGCCTCGCGCAACTGCCCGGCGACCGGACCGTCCTTGTAGTTGAACGCAGCGTCGAAGCCCAGGTCGTCGGTCAGGTGCGCGACCTTCTCCGCCGAGCCGGCACTGCCGACCACCCGGGACGCGCCGAGCAGCCTGGCCATCTGGCCGGCGACACTGCCGACCGCGCCGGCGGCGCCGGACACGAACACCACGTCGCCGGGCTTCAGTGCGGCGATCGTGACCAGACCGGCGTACGCGGTGAGCCCGGTGGTGCCCAGCACCCCGAGGTAGGCCGACGGCGGCGCCAGCTGCGCATCGACCGGCACCGACTGGGCGGCGTCCAGCACCGCGTACTCGCGCCAGCCCAGCGCGTGCAGCACCAGGTCACCGACCGCCCGGTCCGGTGACCGGGACCCGATCACCTCGCCGACCGCGCCACCGTCCATCGCCGCACCGACCTGGAACGGCGGTACGTAGGACTTGACGTCGTTCATCCGGCCGCGCATGTACGGATCGACGGACATGATCTGGTTGCGTACCAGGATCTGTCCGTCCGCGAGGTCCGGGACCGGCGCGGTGGCCAGCTCGAAGTTGGCCGCCGTCGGCCACCCGTCTGGCCGCTCCGCCAGCCTGATCTCCCGACCTTCCCGTACCTGTGCCACGGTGCTGTCCCCCTCGCGTACGTAGCTGTCCGTTGCTGATCAGACGTCGACCGAACGACGTCCCTCGAAGGCGCGACCGAGGGTGATCTCGTCCGCGTACTCCAGATCCCCACCGACCGGCAGGCCGGAGGCGAGCCGGGTGACCCGCAGCCCCATCGGCTTGACCAGCAGAGCCAGGTAGGTGGCGGTGGCCTCTCCCTCGGTGTTCGGGTCGGTGGCCAGGATCAGTTCCTGCACCTCACCGGAGGCCAGCCGGGTCATCAGTTCCCGGATCCGCAGGTGGTCCGGGCCGACGCCCTCCAGCGGGTTGATCGCCCCACCGAGCACGTGGTACCGGCCCCGGAACTCGCCGGTGCGTTCGATGGCGACGACGTCCTTGGGCTCCTCGACCACGCACAGCACCTCGTCGCCGCGCCGTACGTCCCGGCAGATCCGGCATTCCTCCGCCTCGGCCACGTTGAAGCAGATCCGGCAGAACCGGACCTGCTCCTTGACCTTGCGCAGCGCGACGGCCAGCCGGGTCACATCGGCCGGGTCTGCGGACAGGACATGGAACGCGATGCGCTGCGCGCTCTTGGGTCCGACCCCGGGCAGCCGACCGAGCTCGTCGATGAGGTCCTGGATCGCGCCTTCGTACAAGGCAGCGGCCTACATTCCCAGGCCGGGCAGACCGCCGGCCATGCCGCCGAGTCCACCGGCGATCGGGCCCATCTTGTCCTGCTGCACCTTGCGCGCCTCTTCGGTGGCGCTGCGTACCGCCGCCACGACCAGGTCCTGCAACAGCTCGATGTCGTCCGGATCGACCGCCTTCGGGTCGATCGTGATGCTCTTCAGTTCGGCGCTGCCGGTCACCGTGGCGGTCACCAGGCCGCCGCCGGCGCTGCCCTTGACCTCGGTGTCGGCCAACTCCTCCTGCGCCGAGGCAAGCTGTTCCTGCATCTTCTGTGCTTGTTGAAGCAGTTGCTGAAGGTTCGGCTGCCCGCCACCCGGCATCACGGCGACTCCTCGGTGTTCGTTCGTTCTGGTACTGCGAAGCCTAGCCGGCCACCGCCGTACCAGCCCGCGCCCACCGGGCCGGGCGGTCGGTCACTCGATCTTCTCCGCTCCCATGGCCTGCAGCAGCGACAACGCCTCGTCCTCGATGCTGCGGGGCGGTGGGGGTGCGGCTGCCGGGTCGAGTGGTTCGTCCGACGGTTCGTCCCCCGGGGCGAACCCGTCATAGCTGCCGAGGTTGGCGGGTACCGGATCATCCGGCGAGAAGTCGGTCGGGCCGTCGGGCCAGCCGTCCGCCGTACTCACCGCCGGTGTCGTACCCGCCGCCGTTGCCGGCCGCTCCGCCGTCGTCACGGCGCCGGCCGGGTTCGTGGCCGGGGTCACGGCCACACGCTGGGCCGATCCACCGGTCCGTTGCTGGCCGGGCACCGAAGGTCGTTGCTGGCCGGGCGCGGTGTCCGGGCGCGCCGTGGCGAGACCCGCCGTCGCTCCCCCACCGGCCGCACCACCGCGCTGTGCACTGTGTCCGCCGTTGCCGGCGGCGCTCTGGCCCGCGCTGCTCTGGCCCGCGCTGCTCTGGCCGGCACTGCTCTGACCGCCGCCCGGTGCGGCGTCGTGTGCCGGTCCGGAGGTCGGTACGGCGCCGCCGGGCCGGGCGGTCTCCGGCCAGCCGCCGTGCTCCGGTGCCGACGCGGCCGGCGCGGCCGGCGGGCGGCCCCGGGCCGGGGCTGGGCCGATCCCGACTGGGCCGGTCCGGGCTGGGCCGATCCCGACTGGGCCGGTTCCGGCTGGGCCGACGCCCGTGAACCGCCGCGACTGCCGCCGGGGCCGACCTGTTCGGTGCGGACCTTCCAGCCCTCACCGAGCACCTCGGCCACGCCGGCGGACACCGTCTCCTCGGTCGCCGGGTTGGCCATCTCACGGGCGTGGAACGCGGACGGCACGCTCAGCACGATGGTGTCCCCGTCCACCGCCACGACGCTGGCGCTGCGCACCACACCGACCACCCGGGGGCTACGGCTGCGCCGCTTGATCGCCTCCAGTACCTGCGGCCAGGCCTGGCTGACCGCCGTAACGTCCAGTACGCCGGAGGAGACGCGCGGGGACATCAGCGGTACATCGACCTGCGAGTCGGGCGCCGCGACCGGTACGTCCGGCTGCCGGGTCACCGACGCACCGTGACCCTCCGGATGATGCGGCTCCGGTTGGCTCTCCGGATTCTCCGGACCGTGCTGCGGGCCGGGAGTTGCCGGCCCGGCTGCGTGTGGCGCGGACGGGCCAGCCGGCGGAGCGGCCGACGCTATCTGGCCGGCGGGCGGTGCTGCCGCCGGTCGGGACGTCGCGGCGGGTGGCGCGGGCTGCGGTTCCGGCGCGGCGGCCCGTACCGGCGGTGCCGGGGTGTCCGGCTGCGACGACACAGTGAGCGTCGGCGCCGACGGCAGACTGCCGGCCAGTTCGAGCCGACGTTCGAGCCGCTCCATCCGGTGCAGCAGGTCCGCGGTCGACTCGTCACCGGGCAGCAGCATCCGCGCGCAGAGCAGTTCCAGTACGAGCCGGGGTGAGGTCGCGCCGCGCATCTCGGCCAGGCCGCCGTGCAGGATGTCGGCCATCCGGGCCAGGGTGCCCGGCCCGAGCCGCAGGGCCTGACCGGTCAGGTGCTCCGCCTCGTCCGGCGGCACCTCCAGCAGGCCGGTGCTGACCGCGTCCGGTACCTGGTTGAGCACGATCAGGTCGCGCAGCCGTTCCAGCAGGTCCGCGGCGAACCGGCGGGGATCGTGCCCGGCCTCCACCACCCCGTCGACGGTACGGAACAGCGCGGCGCCGTCGGAGGCCGCGAGGGCGTCGCACGCGTCGTCGATCAGGCCGATGTCGGTGACCCCGAGCAGCGCCATCGCCTGCTGGTAGCCGACCCCGTCGTCGCCGGCACCGGCGAGCAACTGGTCGAGTACCGACATCGAGTCCCGTACCGAACCGCCACCGGCCCGTACGACCAGTGGGAACACCGCCGGGTCGACCTTGACGCCCTCGCTGTCACAGACCCGTTCCAGGTGCGTACGCATCGTGCCGGGCGGCACCAACCGGAACGGATAGTGGTGGGTACGGGACTTGATGGTGCCGAGCACCTTGTCCGGTTCGGTGGTCGCGAACACGAACATCACGTACTCCGGCGGCTCCTCCACGAGCTTGAGCAGCGCGTTGAAGCCGGCCGACGAGACCATGTGCGCCTCGTCGATGACGTACACCTTGAACCGGCTGTTGACCGGCGCGAAGAAAGCCTTCTCGCGCAGTTCCCGGGCGTCGTCGACGCCACCGTGGCTGGCCGCGTCGATCTCGATCACGTCGATCGAGCCGGGACCGTCGGAGGCCAGCGCGCGGCACGAGTCGCACTCGCCGCACGGGTCGGGCGTCGGGCCCTTCGCACAGTTGACCGAACGGGCCAGGATCCGGGCGCTGGAGGTCTTGCCGCAGCCGCGCGGCCCACTGAACAGGTACGCGTGGTTCAGCCGACCGTTACGCAGCGCGGCGATCAGCGGCTCGGTCACATGGTCCTGGCCGATGATCTCGGTGAAGGTCCGCGACCGGTACTTGCGGTACAGAGCGATGTTCGCCACCCGCGTCTCGCCTTCCTCTCCGACGAGCCCCTGGCGCAGGGCGCCCTGCGGGGCAGTCTAGGCCAGCGTGCCGACAGGATCCGACGGCCCGCGGTGTCGACGGGGCGGTCACTCTGTGCTGGTCGGCCGACTGGTCAGGAGACGAAAAGGGCCCCCCGTGCACCCGCCAGAGCTCGCGTACCCTTGCTGCCTTCCGGCCCTGGGGGAGTTGACGAGGTGAGCGCCGCACGAGGGGCTGCCCACACTGTACCGTGTGCCTCGGGGACTCCCCCACCGGCTGTGTGCATACCGGCTTGGAGTAGGCCAGGGCGTCCAGGTATCGTCTCCGGCGGAGGATTCGCCTAGTGGCCTAGGGCGCACGCTTGGAAAGCGTGTTGGGGGCAACCCCTCACGAGTTCGAATCTCGTATCCTCCGCCACCTGAAGTGGCAGAACGCCGGCCCGGACTCATCTTGAGTCCGGGCCGGCGTCGTGTCCGCCGGGCGTTACGTGGTCCTGCGCGAGACCCACTCGATCCGCTACGGAATCTGCCGGTAGATGTCGGCCCGGTTGCCCACGGCCAGGACCCACACGATCAGTTGGCCGTAGAGCATCAGGCCGCGCGATCCTCAGCATCACCCGTACGGAGCGAAGCGCGTGACGTATCCCATCGCGCGTCAGCTTTCGTGGGCGCGGAGGATGGCGGCCATCTCCTCCGGGGAGACGGACCCCTCCAGGCCCGCTGCCTCCGACTCGTCCGCCAGGCGATTCAGCCGTGCCTCCTCGGTGTCGTCCGCTATCCGCCGAAGGCGCAGATACTCGTCGATGTCGATCACCACGGCTTCCTGCCTGCCCCGCCGGGTGATGACCTGGGCGGTGCAAGATCCGAGGCAGTGGGCCGTCCGCCACACGGCATTCGGGCAAACCGAACTATTCGCGAGGCTGAGCGCCCACTACCGGAGATCTTGGCAGCGCGGTACGGGTCCGGGGCGGTACGGGTCCGGGGCGGGCGGTCCTTGGCGTGCTGGCTGGTATCGCCGAGGAAGAACAGCGGTACGTGCCACCGTCCCCAGACGCTGGCCGGAGGGCTACCTCAGTACCGGACCGTCCAGAGAGCACGCCAGGTGGCCGATATCGCGATTGGCCGGCCTCGCACCCGATTCGCCTGGTAAGAACAAACAGTCACTTGCAGTTACGCGGAGTCACTCTCGACCAAGGAATGGTGAGAGCCGACTCTGCCAACTGCTTGTGCACAGAGTGGAACATTCATGGCCGCGCCGACGGCCGAGCCGGTACCCACCATGCCCACCCTGACCAAGCCTGGTCACGGGTGCCGACGTGATGCGCCCGCTCAGTCGGCTGACGCGGTATCCGAGCACCAAGGAGGAGGAGGCGCCATGAAGTCTGCAGGCACCCCGCGGATGCGGTGGCGGAAGCCGGTCGTCGCCGCGATGTTCGCGATCGCGTCCGCGAGCATGATCGGCGCGGCCGTACCGACGGCTGCGAGTGCGGCAACCATTCCGACGGCACAGTCGTCACAGTTCGGGCCGATCAGCCACCCGCTCTGCCGGCCGGGCTGGAACCGTGACTGGTGGTGGTGCGACCGCGGCCATCACGGCAACAGGTGCGACCGACACCACGGCCGGGGCCACGGTTGGGGACACTGGGGCCTCGAAAACAGTCGGAACCGTGACAACGGCTGGGGTCACGACTGGCACCACCGTGGCGGCCACGACCGTCACTGCTGGCACCGTCGGTAACCGTCCGGTCCGGCAGCGCACGCCGCCGCCGGCCGCGATTCGGTGAGTTGTACGCACAGGGGCTCGGCGGTCGGCACTCAGCCGGCCGCCGAGCTCTGCTCAGGGGCGTGGTTCGCCGAGGTGTTCGGCGAGTTGGAACAGGGCGGGCAGGGCGAGGGAGATGGCGGCGCGTTCGGTGTCGCCGAGGGAGGCGAGCGCGGCGTCCATCCGGCGTTCGTGCGCGGTGGTCCAGGCGGCGAGCTGGTCGGAGCCGGCGTCGGTGAGGGTGACCACGGACGCGCGGCGGTCGGCGTGGTCGACCTCGCGGGCGACCAGTCCGGCGTTGATCATCTGGCCGATCAGTCCGCTCACCGTGCTGGGCGCGAGCCGTTGCCGGGCGGCGAGGTCGCTGACCCGGGCGGGCGAGTGCTCGCCGAGTACCTGCAGCAGTTCGACCTGCGCCATGGGCAGCGTCTCCCACGGATATTCGGTACGGATGGACGCTCGCAACGCACGCCGTAGTCGGGTGACCGCCTCGGTGAGCAGTCGAGCATCCGGTACCTCACCGGGCCGGTGGGACGCGTGCGTCCCGGAGCCCCGCTGCTCAGACATGCGGCAAGGGTAGCGGCGGGGCCGCTCAGGAGGACGCAGCGGCGGCGCGGTTCAGGAGGACCGGGGACGGCCCGCCCCGGCGGCGTGTTCCGGGCCGAGCCGGGCCGAGGCGACCGCGAGCAACGAGACCACCAGCAGGATCACCGCTGACCAGCGCGCGCCGGCCACAGCGCCGGCCCCCACGTGCAGGGCGAGGGTGACCAGGGCGACACCCAGTGCGGTACCCAGTCCCCGGGTCAGGTTGACCAGTCCCCCGCCGGTACCGGAGGCCCGCGCCGGGATGGACGCCATGATCATGGTGTTGTTCGCCGGGGTGAACGTACCGAGTCCCAGACCGGTCAGCGCGAGGACCGGTACCAGCCAGCCGACGCTCAGCGGCACCACCAGCAGCGCGGCCATCGCGACGGCGGCCATGCCCGCACCGACCACGCACCGGCTGCGGTTGGTGGAGCTACGTGGCAGCAGCCGGGTGCTGCCGGCGGCGGCCACGGCGAACCCGGCGGGCAGCGCGGTCAGTACGGCTCCGGCGGTCAGTTCGCCGACGCCACGCGTGGTGAGTACGACCGGCACGAGTACCAGCGGACCGAACAGCACCAGGTAGCCGCTGAGCGCTCCGAGCAGCCCGAACCCGACCGCGCGTTCCCGCAGCAGGGACAGGTCCAGCAGCGGCGCGGCGACCTGTTGCTGCCGGCGTACGAAACCCCACGCCGCCACGCCGGCGAACGCGAACAGGGCGAGCACGCTCCAGGCCGGTACCGACAGCCCGGAGGCCGCGGAGACGGCGAGCAGCGCGCCGGTGGTGGCGACGGTGAGCAGCCCGAGGCCGGCCCAGTCGAAGCGGCGCAGCTGGTTGCGTGCCCGGGTACGCGGCAGCAGGTAGTGCCCGGCCACCAGGGCGATCACCCCGATGGGCACGTTGACCCAGAACACCCAGCGCCAGTCCAATGTGGACACCAGCGCGCCGCCGACGGTCGGGCCGAGCGCCAGCCCGAGTGCCTGCGCGGCGGCCTGTACGCCGAGGGCGCTGCGCATCCGGTGCCGGGGCGCGCTGGTGGTCACCAGCGCCACGCTGTTGGCCTGCATCATGGCCGCGCCGAGCGCCTGTACGAGCCGGAAGACGACGAGCAGCAGCAGCGACGGCGCGAACCCGCACGCGGCGGAGGCGAGGGTGAAGACGGCGAAGCCGTAAAGATAGAGCAGTTTGCGGCCGTGCGCGTCGGCCAGCCGCCCGACCGGCACCAGCAGCGCCACCAGGGCCAGCAGGTACGCCAGCGACACCCACTCGACCGCGGCGAGCGAAGCGTGGAACTGGGTACGCAGGCTGCCGTAGGTCAGCGTGACGATGCTGGCGTCGAGCTGTCCCATGAACGCGCCGAAGCAGACCGTGCCGACGGCCAGCCACCAGGCGTTGGGCCGGGACCGTATCCCGTCGGGGCGGGCCCGTTCGGTGGTGAGTACGGCAGGCCAACGGCTGCGCAGCGAGCCAGGCGTGGAGGGGGTGGCCATGGCTCCGAAATTACAACGGACCCCGAACTATTCGGCCACCGACCCTTCCTGCCGTGACCCCGCCCACGCCTTACGAAGTCCGGAGCAGCGCCCGCCGCCGGCCCCTGCTTGCATTTTCCCCGAAACAACATATATGCCCGAATGGCCGACCGCGACATTCGGGGAAAATGCACCAGCAGACCCGCTTGGGAGGTGCATTTTTCCTGAAAGTGCCGTTTGTTCGCACAGGCCAAATAAGACTTTCGGGGAAAATGCTTCGTGGGTGCGGCGGCGCAGCGAGCGCCCAGTCTCCAGAATCCTGCGTCTCGCGCCGCAGACAAGCACTCCCCAGCTGGACAGCCATCCCCGTGACTCAGCACGTCACATGGGGCCGAGATACTAGCGCCAGCGATAGTATCGCTGGCGCTAGTATCTCGGCCCGTACCGCTCGTCGCGGTCTCCCGCAGCACCCTGACCGAGCGCGCCACGTTCGCCGCCGAGTTCCCGCCGCAGGCGATGGGCGCCGAGGTGCTGCGGGCCATCGGCAGCGGCAAGCGGACCTTCACCAACATCGCGCGTGCCGCCGGCGGCATCGCGGCCACCACGCTCACCCGGGCGGCGGACGTACTGACCCGCAAGGGGGTGGTGGCCGCCGAGCTGCCGCTGTCGCTACGGCCGTCGAAGGAACGCCGCTACCGGGTGGCGGACCCGTACCTGCGGTTCTGGTTGGCTTTCCTGGGTCCGCACATGGCGGAGATCGAGCGCGGACGCGGCGACCTCACCCTGCACCGGATCACCCAGCAGTGGACGAGCTGGCGGGGCCGCGCGGTCGAACCGCTGGTCCGGGAATCCCTGGCCCGGCTGCTGCCCGACGATGCGCTGCCGGCCGCACCGGCGATCGGCGCGTACTGGACCCGCAGCCACGACGTCGAGATCGATCTGGTGGGCGCCGACCGGGAACCGGTGGCCAAACAGCTGCTGTTCGTCGGCTCGATCAAGTGGTTGGAGAACTCGGCGTTCGACAGCCACGACCTTGCTGCGCTGCAGAAGCACCGGGCGGCGATCACCGACGAACCGGTACCGCTGGTGGCGGTCTCCCGCAACGGGGTCAGCTGTGCCGGACTCCAGGCGACGTACGGTCCTGAGGAACTGCTCGCCGCGTGGCGCCGGACCTGAGCGCGGGACCCGTGTGTCAGGCGACCAGGGTCTGCTCGGCCAGTTCGGTCAGCTTCACCGTGTACAGGCCACCCCGCGCGGACTTCACCTCGGTGACCTGCAATTGCGTGCCGGGCGCCAGAATGAACTCCTCCTCCCCGGTGAACGCGGAGAAGCCACTGATGCCCACGGCCCGTACGGGCTGCACCTCGAACAGGGTTCGTTTGCCGCGCGCGCCGAGGAACCCATGCGCGACGCTCACCTTCGAGGTGCAGGAGGACACGCCCCACCAGGCCACGGTACGGCCGACCGGGTACTGCGCGCGCAGGTCCACCGACACGCCGCGCCACAACGGTTCCGTACGGGCGGGCAGCCGGGACACCGCCGAGAACAGCAGCCGCAGGTACGCAAGGTACGGGACGATCCGGGTGCGGTCCGGGTTGCGCAGGGTGGCGTTGATCTGCCGGTAGAACGCCGATTCGCAGGTGTAGAGGTAAAGTGCCGCGGCCTCGTCGGCGGACAGGCCGACGGTTTCCCCGGAGGTCAGTTTCTCGCCGAACCGGTGTGACTGCGTCACATGCCAGTCGAGTCCCGACAGCAGCTTGGCGACCGGGGCGACGGCTTCCCGGAAGTCCATCAGCGGGGTGTCGAACACGCCGGTGATGGCGGGCAGGACCAGCCCTTCGTCCTTGACGCTGGCGAGCCGTTCCAGGTAGAGCTTGTGCAGCTCCATTGTGGAGGCGATGAACGCGCCCATCCGGTCCGCGGTGGCCGCGTCGGTCCCGCCGCCGTGCGCCGTGGCGGCCCATCCCTTGCTGGGCAGCCAGTCGATCTCGTCGGCGCCGAGAGCCGCCAGTGCGCTGTTCACCTCGGCGAAGTGGTTGCCGTCGCAGAAGATGTCGCCCTGCGCGGCGGGGTTGGGGTGGTCGATGTGCCAGACCCGCACGTCGGGGTACTTCTTCTGGATCCGTTGTACGACGCCCTTCAGGCTGCGCGCGTGCGCACCCCACCAGGCGAACACCACACCGCGGTCCTGCTCGTCAGCGGTGTTCTGCTTGGCCCGCAGGATCTCCTCGACGAGCCGCTCGACGACCGGCCGCCAGAACGCGGTGTGCTGGTCGGTGGCCATCGCGCCGTCGCTGCTGGCGGTGAGGGCCGCGTTGAGCAGCAGTACGCCCTGGGTGAGCATCGCCTGGAACCATTCCGGCGGCTGCACGGTGTCGTGGGTCTTCAGCAGCGCCCGGATCTGCGCGATCGGCGTCTTCTTCGGGATGCCGTGCTTCCACATGGCCGCTGCCTTGATGATGCAGCGGATGCTGATGACCCGGCCGAACTGGCTGTCGGCCCAGTCGTGGAAGGTGTTGTCGAACATCGCGATGCCGGTGGCGCTCTCGGTGCGCGGGTACGGGTTCTGCCCGAAGACCACGACCTTCCACTTGTCCGGCGGGTGGGGCTTGAGTGCCTGGAAGGTCAGTTCCCGTACGGGCACGACCTGCGGACTGCGTTCGGGGCCGATGAACGTGGCGGCACCCGGCTGCGCCTCGATGGCCGGCTTCAGCAGCGGCAGCCACGGTTCGCCGCCGCCGTGGAACAGTTCCGCCAGGGCGAGCGGGTCGTTGTCGGTGTCGCTCATCGTCGTGGTCTCCCGGGGTGCTGCGCCGGTGCCGCACCGGCTGTCGAGGTGGCGAATTATGCCTGCCCGGTGCGACAGATCCGGTTGCCGCTGGTAGAGGGGTTCTGTCACCCCCATGACGTAGCGTCATCGCCGCTTGCGAACATCCTTTCTGCGACTGGAGTGACCTATGACCGTCGATGCGGTGCAGCCACAGCTGCGGGTGGTGCTGGCGGACGTCAACGCGGAGGTGGTGCGGCAGTGGCGGGCGGCGTTCGCCGACACCCCTGAGGTCGGCATCCAGCAGGGGTCGATCACCGATCAGCGCGTCGATGCCTGGGTCAGTCCGACCAACTCCCGAGGACGGATGGACGGCGGGGTCGACGCGGTCATCAAGCGACACCTCGGTGCGGGGATCCAACTGCGGGTCCAGCGGGCGATCCGGGACCAGTTCGACGGTTCGCTGCCGGTGGGCAGCGCGGTGTGCGTACGGTCCGGGGCCACGAATCCCACGTTCCTGATCTCGACGCCGACCATGGTGCAGTCGGTACAGAACGTGAGCGAGACGCTGAACGTGGCGATGGCCTGCGCAGCCGCGTTCCAGGCCATCCACCTGCAGAACGACCGGGAGCCGGGGAGCATCACCTCGGTGGCGCTGGTCGGGCTGGGCGCGGCGACCGGACGGGTGCCGGCGCAGGTGTGCGCCAATCTGATGTGGACCGGATACACCCTGTACAACGACCATTTCTTCCGTAGCTACGACGACCTGCGGGCGACGATCCGGGCTCAGCTCGACGACATCGACAGCCGCCCACAGCAGGAGCGCACGCGCATCGCGCCACCGAGCCAGCTCCGGTCCCGGTAGGACGGTACGAACTCCACCGTTCATGTGGTCGCCGCCCCCACAACGAACGGGGAGTTCGCCCGGGCCGCGCGGCTTCACCTGCTGTCGTGGGCGCCCGCTCACAACAGCACGCCATCCGCCGGCACCTGACGCGGACCGTGCCGCGCACCTCGGTCGTTGGTCCGATGTGGAGCATTCCGGGGAGCAGGGCGACGGGCCTGGCCCGTTCACCAGCCGGCGGGTCTGGCGGCTGGCCGGCGGGGCGACGGCGGTCTGGGAGTCCCGCGCGGTACGCAAGCGCGGCCGCGTCACCGTCCGCGGCACCGGTGGGGCGGCAGACCGGGTACGGCACGCCGACAGTCTCGCGCTACGCCGGATACGGCTGCTCAACTCTGCGTCCGCGCTGGCGTTCACGATCGGCGGTGTGCTGTTCGCCCTGGGCGCCGCACTCGCCCAGACCGGGGCGCGCGGTACGACGGTGTACGTGACGGTCTATTTCGTCGGCGGCGTGTTCTTCACCTCCGGCGCGTACGCCGCACTGCTGCAGGCCATCAACGCACCTCGGCACGGCGACGGGGACGCGACCCTGCACACGGTGCGCTGGCAGTGGTGGGGGTACCAGCCGATGCGGATCAGCTGGCTGACCACGTTCGTACTGTTCACCGGGACGCTCGTGTTCGGCATCAACCTGGCCGACTCGTTCCTGTCCGGGCTGACGGTGCGGCAGGTGAACCGGCTGATCTGGACGCCGGACATCATCGGCTGTCTGCTGTTCCTGATCTCCGGGCAGCTGGCGTTCGCGGAGCTCTGCCACCGCTGGTTCTGCCTGAAGGCACGCAGCCTCGGCTGGTGGATCGTGGCGCTCAACCAGCTCGGTTCGGTGCTGTTCATGGTCTCGGCGCTGGCCGCGTTCACCCGCCCGGCGACCGGCAGCCTCGTCAACGTGGACGTCGCGAACTGGGGCACGCTCACCGGCGCGTCGTGTTTCGCGATCGGCGGCGTACTCCAGTTCTTCGAACGTCCGTGACCGGCCCGCGCCGTATCGGCAGTGGGCTGACCCTCCCCATGTGCCCGCATGGGCATCGAACCCGGCACGCCGGCGGACGCACGGCGGTCGATATCCGGGTTGGACCGCCAGGAAGCCGATCTGTCTGATAAGAACTAATGGTCACTCTAAGCTATTGATCAGTCGCGATGGGTTGTCCAGTGGCGATCTCCGGGACGTCGATGGCTGGTGGGCACTCCGCACGTACGGATGGCGATCCCTGACCGCATCGACGGTACGAGCCGAACTGGCGGACCGAGTTTCTACCTGCGCTCAATCGTGTTGTGCGGCCACATCATTCATAGGTAGGAGGGTGCAGTGAATTTGAGAAACCGATCGAGTTCTGTCAGCGTCCTGTGGAGGCGGTGGCGGAAACTGATCGTCGCGACCTTCGTTGCTATCGCATCCACGATCATGGCAAGCATGGCCGTACCGGCGATCGCGAGCGCTGCGGCCAATCCCGCGACGCACTTGTCGATACAGCCGACGCTCGACCACAGGCACGGACACCGGGGACCACAGGGACCGCCGGGACCACAGGGCCCACAGGGCCCGCAAGGCCCGCAAGGCCCGCAGGGCGACCCCGGAGCAACCGGACCAAGGCGACCGGCGCCACCGGACCACAGGGCGACCCCGGCACCGCCGGAGCCACCGGACCACAAGGCGACCCCGGCACCGCCGGACCACAAGGCGACCCCGGCACACCCGGAGCCACCGGACCACAAGGCGACCCCGGCGCCACCGGACCACAAGGCGACCCCGGCACCCCGGGCCACCGGACCACAAGGCGACCCCGGCGCCACCGGACCACAAGGCGACCCCGGCACACCCGGAGCCACCGGACCACAAGGCGACCCCGGCAGCCACCGGACCACAAGGCGACCCCGGCACACCCGGAGCCACCGGACCGCAAGGCGACCCCGGCAGCCACCGGACCACAGGGCGACCCCGGCAGCCACCGGACCACAAGGCGACCCCGGCACACCCGGAGCCACCGGACCACAAGGTGACCCCGGCACACCCGGAGCCACCGGACCGCAAGGCGACCCCGGCACCACCGGACCACAGGGCGACCCCGGCACACCCGGAGCCACCGGACCGCAAGGCGACCCCGGCGCACCGGAGCCACCGGAGCCACCGGACCGCAAGGCGACCCCGGCGCGACCCGGCGCCACCGGAGCCACCGGACCGCAAGGTGACCCCGGCGCCACCGGCGCAACCGGTACCACCGGTGCCACTGGGCCCCAGGGACCGCAGGGCGCCAATGGCACAACTGGCGCCACCGGAGCCACCGGACCGCAGGGCGACCCGGGTGCCACCGGCGCCACCGGAGCCACCGGACCACAAGGCGACCCCGGCGCCACCGGAGCCACCGGTACCACCGGTGCCACCGGGCCCCAGGGACCGCAGGGCCTGACCGGAGCAACGGGTGCCACCGGAGCCGCTGGACCTCAGGGTGACCCCGGTGCGACCGGACCGCAGGGACCGAGCGTGCCTGGCCTCGACACGGCCACTGACGGTCTCATCACCTTTACCGGCTACGCACCCGGCGACGGGAACCTGTACCTCCACGAAAGCGACACCGGCATCTGGCAGGACATGTCGCTGGTGCCTGGTGGTGTCCCGGTCGGCATTGTCAACGTGTCGTTGGCCGCCGGTCTGGCCCAGCTCTCCGTCACCATCGAGGCGGGTGGCACCACCTACCGGTCAGTGTGCCCATCGCTGATTACGCCCATCAACGTCGCGACCGACTGCTCTGCGTTCACGGCGCTGGCAGCGTCGCCAACGGCAGCACCTGCGGTAAGCGGTTCGCAGGGTCCTGCGGCGGTGGTGGGCACCTCGCCCAGCACGAGTCGCTCGCCCAGCACCGTGGGAGCGCAGCGCTCGCAACACCGGAACGCTGCCTCGGTTCCCGCGCAGAGCGGCAAGCAGAGCAGCAACATGGGCGCGAACGACAGGAACACGTTAGTGGAAGGCTGATACACCAGGCAGTACGTACGGAACACGGTGGTCGGGATCCAGCCGGCCACCGTGTTCTGCTGTCTGCTCGCTGACGAGGCCAGGACCGCCGGCCCCACCGATCACCGTGACGCCGTTCAGGACCCGCTCTGAGCGCGGGTCTCCACAGCGGCTATCGAGGAATGGCTGAGCAGCGCGATCCCGACCACCGCGACGGTACCGCCGGCGACCTGCAGGATCAGATGTGTCAGGGAGGACGCGAGCTGTTCACCGAACACCGTGGCGCCGAGGGCCACCGCGCAGATCGGCTCCACCGTGTCGATGATGGGCAGGCTCAGCGACAGCGCCCCGGCCCGGAACGCGCTCTGCGCCAGCAGCAGGCCCACCAGCCCGGCCGCCAGCGTGGCGTACAGCTCCCACCGTGCCAGGATGCCCACGCCGAGGTCGGTCAGCAGACCGACCGAACTCTTGGTGAGCGCGTCGAGCATGCCGAACGTGACCCCGGCCGCGGCCCCCAGCCACATCGTCTGTGCTCGGCCACGTACGCGCGTCGCAGCGGCCACGGACACCCCGACGAGGACCGCGGCGCCCAGCATTGCCGGTACCCACGCCGAGAAGGCCGGCACCCGCGCGCCGCTGCCGGGAGGTGAGACGGTGAGGAAGACGGCGATCCCGGCGCCGACCGCGGCGACCCCGGCCCAGTCCCGGGGCGTCGGCCGGTACCGGTGGGTGATGGCGATCATCGGCAGTGCGAACACCACATCGGTGGCCGCCAGGGGCAGCACGAGCGTGAGCGGCCCGAAGGCCAGGGCCACCGCCTGGATCACCCAGGACAGCCCACCCAGCGCCTGCCCGGCCAGCCAGCGTCGCTTTCGGACCAGGGCCAGCAGCAGCCGCGGATCCAACGGTCGCCTGGTGGCGTGCTGCGCGGCGCCCTGCTGGACGACCGCGGCGAGAGCGAAGCAGCAGGCGGCCACCAGCGCCGCGACGATCGCGATCGCGTAACCCATCCAGCGTTCCCCTTCGGCCGTGGCAGGGAGCGCAGCCGGTCACACCATAAGCAGCCGGGGTGGCCGCACGCGGGTGTTCGGCCCACCAGCCTCCGTCCTCGGCGGCACCCTCAGGCGCGGCCGAGTGCCCGGGCGACCAGTTCGTACGAGCGCAGCCGGGCACCGTGGTCGTACGCCAGCGTGGTGATCATCAGCTCCTGCACACCGGTACGGTCCACCAGTTCGGTGAGCTGCGACGCCACCGAATCCGGGGTGCCGAGCACCGTGTGGACGGCGCGCTGCGCCAGGAACGACCGGTCCAGCTCGGTGTACGGGTAGTTCTCCGCCTCGTCCGGGCTGGGCAGCGGGCCGGGCCGACCGGACCGCAGCTGCAGGAACGACAGGCCCTGCGAACTGGCCATCCGCTGCGCCTCGCGTTCGGTGTCGGCGCAGAACACCGCCACCCCGATCATCGCGTACGGCTCCGCCAGCTCGGCGGACGGCTTGAACGACGACCGGTACAGCTGCAGCGCCGGTACGGTGTTCTCCCCGCTGAAATGGTGCGCGAACGAGAACGGCATACCCAGCTGGCCGGCGAGCTGTGCGGAGTAGCCGCTGGAACCGAGCAGCCAGATCGGCGGCCGGTAGCCGACCCCGGGCACCGCGGTGATCCGCCGGTACGGATGATCGTCGGGGAACCCGCCGTCCAGGAACGCGATCAGTTCACCGAGCTGGCGTGGGAACTCGTCGGCCGCCGGGGACGCCTCGCGGCGCAGCGCGTGCGCGGTCACCTGGTCGGTGCCGGGTGCCCGCCCGAGCCCGAGGTCGATGCGGTCCGGGTGCAGTGCGGTGAGCATGCCGAACTGTTCGGCGACGACCAGCGGCGCGTGGTTGGGCAGCATCACGCCACCGGAGCCGACGCGGATGCTGGTGGTGGCGCTGGCCAGGTGGCCGATCAGTACGGGCGGGGAGGACGAGGCGATGCCCGGCATGTTGTGGTGCTCGGCGACCCAGTAGCGGTGGTAGCCGAGACGTTCGGTGAGCTGGGCGAGTTCGACGCTGTTGCGCAGGGCCACGGCCGGCTCGGCACCGGCCGGTACCGGCGCCAGGTCCAGTACCGACAGCTTGACGTCAGCAGAAACGGTCACGTAAAGCGCCAACAGCTCCGCGTGCTGGGCTCTTCCCGCCTTGCGGCGCCGACCTCGTCACGTTCTGCGCCGGCCTCCGGGTCGCGGCACCAAGATCCGCGGGGAACGCCAACCACGCACTTTCGGCCCCCAACCGTGCCGGTCACGTTGGTGAGCGCCCACTGCTGCGGATCTGAGCCCTGGCTACGCCGGCTTGAGGAGCATCGCGTCGCGGGAGATCTCCCGGAAGCCGAGGCTGCGGTACAGCCCCCACGCCCCGGGATATCCCGGCGCGCCGAGGCAGGCGACCGTCATGTGGGTGGCACCGGCGGCGCGCACCTGGCGCATCCCGTACAGCAGCACCGCCGCGCCCAGTCCCTGACGCCGGTGGTCCGGGTGCGTCCCGACCGGCTCGAACTCGGCGGTCCGGTTCGCCGGATCGAACCACATGATCGCGTACGACGCCATCGTGCCGTCCGGCGCCTCCACCAGAACGTGCAGGTCACCGCGGTACCCGGCGGTCCGCTGCAGATTCTGATAGGACCTGGCCGAGAATGTCGACGGTGCCCAGACATCCACGTGGGCCTGGACCACGGCCTGCGGGTCGATCTTGTCGGCGGTACGGAACCGGAACCCGTCCGGCAGCACCGGCTCGGCCAGGTGGGTCAGGTCACGCTCGTTGTACTGGTGCCACGCGCCCTTGTCCCCGAGCGAGGACGGGTCGGTGTCGTACCCGCGCGCCGTCCACCGTTGCACGGCGTACTCGTCGACAACGGTGGGCGCCACCGTGCGTTCATGCTCCGCCGCGACGGCTTCGTACCAGTCGATGACCTCGTCGAGGAGTTCGGCGTGATCGGGATGGACCTGGTAGGTCAGGTTGGTTCCGGTCACGTCCTTGACCGAGCCGTCCGTACGGTGCAACCGGTGCGGAAGATGCGCCCAGCCCCACGCCGCCAGCTCACCGTCGACGAACCACAGTTGGCGCGGCCAGGTCGTACCGAGGTGGGCGTTGTCCTTGCCCCAGTTCCAGGCCAGTTCACCGTACGTCGCTTCGGCGTTCAGCAGTGCGGGACTGATGGCGGTGACCCGCTGCGCCAGACCCTGCATGAGCTGCACGTCCGCGGCGGTCAAAAGCTCGACATTCGTCACAGTGCGCCAGTGTGTCGGGGCTCCCCCGGTCCGTCGAACCCTTTTCCGCGCCGCGCCGCCCGCCCCCTGTACGCCCACCCGTGCCGCACAGTCCTGACCTGGACTTTCGTACCGCCGCCAGCCGGACCGCCGCCTCCCCGCACACGATAGGTGGAGAGTTTGTCGCATTAGGGCGCCTATAGCGACCATGATCCGACAAACTCTCCAGTTTTCGGGTCGCCCTCGCCGCGTTTGGAGTCGACTGACGGTGAACGCGCATACGGCGCACCAATCGGAAGGAGCTGACCGGTGAGCTTTGACAACTGGCGTAAGTCCAGCCGGAGCCAGAATTCAGCGCAGTGCATCTACGTTGCGCGCGACGGCGACAAGGTGGCCATCCGCGAGTCCGATGATCCCGGCCAAGTCGTGACGGTGACCGACCGGGCGAAGTTCGCCGCCTTCGTTGCCGGAGTCAAGGCCGGCGAGTTCGACGACATGATCTGATCTGCGACCGCACTTCCGAGCTGACCAGCGTTGACGGCGGTCAGCGCGGCAGAACGCGTACGCTGTCTGGGCGTCTCGCTCACAACGGACACGTAGAGGATGTCGAATGGTCACCGAGCACAACCCGGCGGGCAGCCGGAAGCGCCTCGGCGACACCTTGCGATACCTCCGTCGCGACCAGGGTCTGACGCTGGAGGAACTCGGCGCCAGGGTGGGTATCGACCGGACCCAGCTCGGCAGGATCGAACACGGGAAATGGCGGCCGGACGTCGGTCAGGTCATGACGATCCTCGACCGGCTGGAAGTCGCACCACCCGTGTACGACACGGTCGTCCGGCTGGCCCGCAGCGCAGCCGACAAGGGCTGGTGGAAGGCTTTCCGCGGCCCCGCGCACGAACGTCAGCGGGCGCTGGCGGAGTTGGAATCGGGCACCTCCCAGATCAGGGAGTTCGGAACCCCGCTCATACCCGGGCTGCTCCAGACCGAGGACTACAGCAGGGTGCGTTTCGCCGACTTCCCCGCCTTCTCCCAGCCCTCCCTCATGGAGCAGGCGCTCAAGGCTCGACTGACCCGGCAGTCCGTGCTGTTCTCCGACGAACACTTCCGCTACGAGGTGGTTCTCGATGAGGCGGTACTGCTCCGACGGTCCGCACCGGCGGACATAATGCGCGGCCAACTCGGCCATCTTGCCGAGGTGGTCTCGTCCCGGCCAAATACGACGGTCCGGGTTCTGCCGCTGAAGTCACCGGCCCACGAACATGTCAGTTGGACCACCGCCTTCTCGCTCCTGTCCTACCAGGACCCGGACGCATCGGATGCGGTCTTCGTGGAAACCCTGACACGCGATCCCGTGTCGCACGACAGCGCGGATGTCACCTGGTACCAGAACGTCTACCGCCAGCTCCACGAGGCATCCTTGCCACCGGAGGATTCCGTTAAGCTCATTCGGGCTGCTGCGCAAGACATCGACTGGTAGGACGGTGCATGACCGTGAACTTCGTCGGCTGGCGTAAATCCACCCGCAGCGGCAACCAGAGCAACTGTGTCGAGGTCGCCGGAAGCACCGACGGCCGTCTTGTCGGCATCCGGGACACCAAGTGCCGCGCCGCCGGCCAACTGATCGTCGACAGTGCACAGTGGACGATGTTTGTCCACTCGCTCCGGCACGGCGAGATCGACCGCTAGCACCGACACTTCCTGCAACTGAGGGCCGGGACCGCATGCGGTCCCGGCCCTCAGCGCATCACGGTGACGCAACTGTCAGCAACCTGACATGCACATGAGGTTGCATCAAAACTCTCACAGTGATTAACTCTCACAGTGCGCATATCGCATGGCCGCTGGCCTGGCGAGACGTGAGGTGCGCGCACGGAGAAGGGGCGCGATGCGGCCATCCAAAGCCACGCATCGCGCCCCTGAGACCCCACCGCGGAACGGAGAAACACACGATGAGGCTGTTCCAGCGTATCCGCCGGGCCGCGCCTGGCCGGTCGACGCGCCGCCCGCCGCACCCCGGGGTACCGGATCCGATCTACGGCGGCGCACTACGTCTGGCCGCGGGGAGGAGCCGGCGATGATCCCCGACACGCGACTGCGCGGGTACCGGATCCGTTGGGAGCACGGCGAAATGCCGCAGCACGTCTGCGCCAGCATCGATCACGGATCGCGCCGGGTCACCCTCAGGTACCCGGACAGCTCCCCGGTCACCGTCGATGTCGTCGCCGCGCGGGCCACGGCGATGATCCTCTCCGATGCGGTGTACCGGGCGCTCGGCCCGGAAGGGCCGTTCCTCGCCATGCAGGCCGACCTCGGTAACGGCTGGATCGACCTGCGGGATCTACCGTGACCGCGCCGGGCCGGCCACGCTGCCGCTGGTGCGCGCAGCCGATCCGTACCGTCGTGAACTCCGGCCGCAGCGACTGGGTACACGACGGCAGAGGCGGCGCGTATCCGTGCCGCGATCCGCTCACCAGCATGTGTCTGTCGACGTTCGCCACGCCGGCCGCGCAACCGGGCCGGACCGTGGCCACCGTCGGGGAGCGGACGGCACCGGGCGGCGGATGCGTACCGCAGGTGCCGCGAGCGCACCGACCGTCGCCCGCGCCGTACCGCACCTCGGGTTCGCCCACCGGGCCACGCAGGACAGGCCGGCACCGACGGCGTCCCGGGCGCGAACGGCTGTCGAGTGTCCTCATGGGACTGTTGCGTCCCCGGCACACGGCCCGGGTACGCAGCCGCGCCCGGCTCGCGACCGCTCTCGGCAGTCCCATGGACCCGGCGCCTGCCACAGCTCTCTGACTGCACATCCGTACTGCGTCGGGAATGCAGCCACACGCCACGGCGCTGAGGGTCAACGCCGTTCACTTAGTGGATGGAGCCGACCGCCCAGCCCGCCGGCGCCCCGACCCCCACTGCGCATTTTCCCCGAAAGTCCGTTCTGTCCAGGGGGGTCGGGGGAGACATTCGGGAAAAATGCACCTCGGAGATGGCGCAAGAGGGTCATTTTCCCGAAATGTTCCTTCGCTGAAAGCGACATAGCGCCTATTCGGGGAAAATGCTTGTGCTGGAGTTGCGGCAGAGTCACTCCGATCGCGGATCCCGCCTCACTCGCATCAATCTGAACGCTCAAGTGAACGGCGTTGGCACTGAGTCAGCCAAGCCGCCACCGAGTACCTGGTTTGCGCCAGGCCGAGCCGGCCGCCAGTCGCGGTCACACGAAATGGCGAGGGTTTGTGGGTTTGTGGTCGCCAGAGCGACCACAAACCCACAAACCCTCCAGGTATTGCAGCGCGCTGATCCCTTGTAGGGCAAGGGATCAGCAGATCAGATCGGCTGGAAGTAGATCGGGCCGGTCAGTACGTGGCAGTGGATCGACTGGTTGTTGTTGACGTACGTGCAGCCGCTGCCGACCGTGGTGGTGACGCCGGCCGGGATGTCCACGGTCACGTCGTGCGACACCCCGTAGGTGCCGTTCTGTACGCCGTAGATGGTGCCCTGACTGGCGCCGAGCGCACCGCCCGGCCAGGTGCTGTACGTGGTGCCCTGCGCGATGTTGCTGCCGCCCCACCAGAACACGTACGTGGTGCCCGACATGACGACCGGCATGTTGCAGGTGGTGCCGGCCTGCCAGTCCATCGAGCGGGTGTCGTAGTGGCTGGTGACCAGCGGCAGGTACACGTTGCAGGACAGGTACCCGTCGCGCAGACCGGGCTGGTGGAACTGGATACCGACGTACGGGGCGTCACCGGCGCGCAGAGCGTGTACGACCTGCGCGGTCATCGTCGGGGTGGTGGCCGCCGGGGTTCGCGCCGTCGACGCGGACGCGCCGGCCGGACTCAGTACGGCCAGCGCGATCGCCACGACAGCGGCGGCGGCCAGGGAGGTTCGTCGTACTCGTGGGGACATGCGAGCACCTTTCTGCGCCGCCCGGCGTCGTTGCCGGGACAGCGGGGGATGGATCGGACGCGGCACGACGAGAGGGGATGAATCGGTCCGCTAGGGCGTGCTCAATATAGCGCGAAACCGGTTACATGCGACCTATGTCCGATAGATCAACATTCCCGACACGCCGGCCGGACGGCAGGAGCGGCGCGGAGACGACAGGTGGTCTGAGTGCGGCGGGTCAGTGCACCGGCATCCGACGACGGTCACCGTCGTCGACGAGTTCCAGCTCGGCCAGCGACACGAGCTCGGCGACCTGGTCGACGGTGCGGCACAGCGCGACAGGATGGCCGCGGTGACTGACACGCAGCAGCTCACCATCGCCGTGGCCGTCAGGGCCCTCGGCGATGATGTGCTCGACGGTCCAGCGACCGTCCCGACTGCGGTACATGCAAGACACGGTAAGCGCTCTTGCTGTCTGGGACCTGAGAAAAACGGTCCGGTGTAACGCAACAAACCCTTTCGGCGTTACGCTCGCCACATTTAGTTGACGTGCGACAGCTTTTCGGTCCGACAATCCTGGCCATTCGGTTGAGCCGGGATCCCGCACCGCGAGCCGGACTCATCCGGCGAGGCCGACCACCACGAACATCAATGCCATGCCCAGTACGGTCATCGCCAGGGTGAGCCGGCTCGGGTGTCGGCTGTGCGCCTCGGGCAGGATGTCGCCGGTCGCGATGTACAGCAGGAAACCGGCGAAGAATCCGAGGTACAGCCCGAGGAGCGAGGTCGGCACCCGGATGAACAACGTCGCCGTCGCCCCGACCACCGGCGCCACCGCATCCAGCAGCAGCAGGGTCAATGCACGCCGCCGCGCGTTGCCGTACAGCGTGGTGATGGTGAACGTGTTGAAGCCGTCGGCGAAGTCGTGCGCGATCACCGCCAGCGCGACCGTCACCCCGATGCCGGTACCGGCCTGGAAACCGAGCCCGATACCCAGTCCGTCCATGAAGCTGTGCGCGATGAGCGCGGTCGCGGCCAGTACGCCGACACTCGGGTAGTGGTGGCCGTGCGCGCCGTACTCGTGCTCGTGGCCGCGGTGCAGCGCCGTACCGCGTTCGACGATGTGCAGGGTCAGGAAGCCGGCAGCGAAGGTGAGCATCACGGCCGGTACGCCGAGGACGTGGTAGCGGTTCTGCTCGAGCATCTCCGGGACCAGGTCGAACGCCACCACGCCGAGCAGCACTCCGGCCGCCAGCCCGAGGATCAGGTGCAGCTTGTCCCGGGCGCGCGATGCGACCAGGCCGCCCAGCAGAGTGGCGACCAGTGCGACGAGAGTCAGTACGACTGCCATGCCCGACAGCCTAGATGATTACGATTATCAATTTCAATGTGACCCGGACTGCTCCGGACACAGCAGACGGGTGGTGGCACCCCCCGGCGCCGCCACCCGTCACGTGATGCGCTGCGGTCAGCCCGCGAGCACCTCGGCCAGCGGCCGGTACGGCAGCTCGTGCGCCTCCGCGACCGGCTCGTACGTCACCTCACCCGCGTGCGTGTTCAGCCCCAGCGCCAACGCCGGATCGGTGGCCAGCGCCTGCTGCCAGCCCTTGTCCGCCAGCGCCACCGCGTACGGCAGGGTCACGTTGGTCAACGCGAAGGTCGACGTGTTCGGCACCGCACCCGGCATGTTCGCCACGCAGTAGAAGACGCTGTCGTGCACCTTGTACGTCGGCTCTGCGTGCGTGGTCGGCCGGGAGTCCTCGAAGCAGCCGCCCTGGTCGATCGAGATGTCCACCAGAACACTGCCCGGCCGCATCCGCGACACCAGCTCGTTGCTGATCAGCTTCGGTGCCTTCGCACCCGGCACCAGCACCGCGCCGACCACCATGTCGGCGTCCAGGACGGCCCGCTCGGTCTGGTACTGGTTGGACGCGATGGTGTGGATCCGGCCCTGGTAGATGCGGTCCATGGTGCGCAGCCGGTCCACGTTGAGGTCCAGTACGGTCACGTCGGCCTGCAGGCCGACCGCCATCGCGGCGGCGTTCCAGCCGGCCACACCCGCGCCCAGCACCACGATCTTCGCCGGCGCCACACCCGGCACCCCACCGGGCAGTACGCCCCGGCCACCGGCGAAACGCATCAGCTGGTACGCGCCGACCTGCGGCGCGAGCCGGCCGGCGACCTCGCTCATCGGCGCCAGCAGCGGCAACGAGCGGTCGGCGAGCTGTACGGTCTCGTACGCCACGGCGGTCACGCCGCGCTCCAGCAGGGCGTCCGTGCACTCCCGGGACGCCGCCAGGTGCAGGTAGGTGAACAGCACCTGCCCCCTGCGCATCCGGTGGTACTCCTCCTGGACCGGCTCCTTGACCTTGAGGATCATGTCGGCCTCGCCCCACACCGCGTCGGCGGTGTCCAGGATCTTGGCGCCGGCGTGGACGAACTCGTCGTCCGGAATGGACGAGCCGACCCCGGCGGAACGCTCCACGAACACGTCGTGCCCGTGCGCGGTGAGTTCCTGGACCCCGGCCGGGGTTATCGCCACCCGGTACTCGTGGTTCTTGACCTCGCGAGGAACGCCGACCTTCATGCTGGCTTGCCCTTCCGGTTCCGGGGCTCCGTTGCCCCACGGGAGATTGCCCCTCGGGAAGCCCGCTCCAGGAAATTCCGAACGCTCGGAACTCCGGATGAACCGCCCGTAACGCGGCACGTGCCCGGCTGGGCACACACTTTTGGTACAGGCCCTATGGTGCGGCCAAGCCTCACACTCAGTCATCGTTTTCGGAATACGAGCTGTGCGGCGCTTCTTGTCCGCGGCGCACAACTCAACCGTGCAGACGGAGCGCTGACAACTGGATCTGTAGTGCCAAGCGTACCTCTGGTGATTCCAGATCAACAGCGAGCGCCGCGCGCAGTCGTCGCATTCGGTAGCGGAAGGTGTTCGGATGTACGTGCAACTGACGGCTCGCCGCGCCCGGATCGCCCGGATGTTCCAGTTCGGCGCGCAGCGTCACGGCATACCACCCACCACGGGTCGAATCGTGCGTCAGCAGATCCTCCAGCGGACCCATCGACACCAGCTCGTCCAGCTCCAGGGCGCCGGTCACCCGGTCGAGCACCGCCGCCGCCCAGCACTCCTCGTACTCGGCGACCGGTCCAGTCACGAAACCCCTGGCCACAAGCCTGCGCAGGGACGCGGCCTGGGCCGCCGACCGGGGCAGGTCGGCCAGCTCGTCGACCGCACCACCCGCCGCCACCCGTACGCCCGGCTCCGACTCCAACGCCTCCGCCGCCGTACGGCGCAGCCAGGTCCAGGAACCCGGCTCGCTGCCCGAGCCGGTCACCACCGCGTACAGCACACCGTCCAGATCGGTCAGCGCCGGCCGACGCCAACCCCGGCTACGACTGACCGACTCCCACAGCGCCAACATCCGTTCCTCCGGCCGGGCACCCGCCGCGGGCCACCGCTGCGGACCGTCCGACCCGTCGGTGTCCTCCCCCGCCGGTACGCTCATCCGCGCTGACGGCGGGTCCGCCGCATCCGGCGGTACCAGCAGATCCAGTACGACCGCCCGGTACGGCCCGGCCGGCAACCCCAGTTCCCGCGCCGGTACCGGCTGCTGCCCGGAGAGCGCACCGCGCAGCCGGTCCGCGGCGAGCCGGCGCGCCACGTCGGCCGAGGCGCGTACCCGCAGCAGGTGCAGTGCCACCACCGAGGCGGTGTCGGCGAAGGCGTGTACCCGCTCGTCCGACGGTCGTTCCGCGACCAGCGCCCAGATCGAACCGAGCAACTGGCCACCCACCCGTACCGGCACGATCAGCCGGGGCATCGTGCCGTCCGACTGGCCCGGTACGAAGATCGGTTCCGACCCGCTGCCCAGCTTGCGGAACACACCCCGGGACCGGAACTGGCGCAGTACCGTCGCCGGCACCCGGCGACCCACGATGGTGGACAACCGCGCGGCGTCCACCTGCTCCTGCCGCCGGGAGTACGCCAGCACCCGGGAGTACTCGTCCTCGATGGTGACCGGCGCGTCGATCACCGCAGCGGCGGCGTCGGCGAGCGCGAACAGGTCGTGGAACGCCGGCGACTCCGGGCCGCTGGCCATCCCGACGCTGCCGGTGTCCACCACGCTGCGCAGCAGCCAGACCAGCTGCGCCCAGGAGACCTGACCGCGTACCGACACCAGCGCCACGCCCGCGGCACCGGCCGCGTCGGCGACCTGCGACCCGTCCACCACCGGCGGACGTAGCAGCAGTGCCGCCGCACCGGCCCGACCGCACCGCTCGACCAGCGCAACCGCACGGTCCTCGTCCGGTACGCCGACGCCGAGCACCAGGTCACCCGGATGTATCGCGTCGCCACGTTGGCAGGCGTCCTGGTCGGACAGGTCCGGTTCGGCGACCACGACGTCCCGTACCCCCGGGTCGGACTCGGCGACCACCAGATCCAGCAGGCCGGAGCCGATCGCGTCCAGCACCCAGCGCAACCCGATCACGCCCACCGCCCCCTTCCCGGTCCCCGCCGCCGGCACCGCCGGCACCGCCGGCACCGCCACCATGGTCCCGCGGCAGCCCGCCGACCCGCACTTTTTCGTGTGATGCACGTCGAACATCCTCGAATATCCGACTGCTCTTCTGGTACGGCCGGTCTCGCCGTCGTTTGCTACGGTCGGCTGCGTCCAACGAACTGGGAAGAGAGCGACCGTCATGACAGGTCTGGTCATAGCACTTCTGGTCGCCATCCTGGTGGTGCTGGTCGCGGTCCTGGTGATCGTGCTGGTCGCCCGGTCGAAGGCGCAGAAGCAGACCGCCGCGGGCACGCAGCAGGGGCCACGGGTCGACCCGTTCGCCGACCGCGACACCGATGCGCTCAACGGTGACCCACGCCGGATCAAGGTCGGCGACATCGTGGAGTTCCGGGCCAAGAGCTGGGCGGTACGCGGCACGCTGCGGATGCGCGAGGGCAGCTACACCTGGGCCGAACACCTGCTCGACGACGCCGCCGGAGTGAAGCGCTGGCTGTCCGTCGAGGAGGACCCGGACCTCGAACTGGCCCTGTGGACGGAGGTACGCGGCGCGACCGTGGCACCCGGCCCGAAGAGCATCGACTTCGACGGCCGGCACTACCGCGAGGACGAGTCGGGCACCGCGCGGTTCACCGCGGAGGGCACCACGGGCCTGGATCCGCAGGGCACCGTGCGCTACCACGACTACGAGGCCGGCGACGGCGCACTGCTGTCCTTCGAGGACTACGGGCCGAGCGGAAAGTGGGAGGCCGCCCGCGGCGAAACGCTCGCCCGGGCCGAGCTGCGGATCTACCCCGGTGAGTGAGCCCACGGCGACTCCGCGCCGGCGAACCGTACCGCCGTCGGGAAAGGCAGCACGATGAAGACCCGCAACTGGTTCATCCTGGCCGGCGTACTCGGCGGCGTCGGGATCCTGTTCACCGGGCTTTTCCTGTTCAGCGGCTCACCGCGCAGCTACGTCTCCGGGCACTACAGCCGCGCGTCCCGCTTCGACAGCGGCACCGGCCGGGCGTACACCTCCAGCGCCGCGCCGAGCATCGTGGCCGCAGCCATCGCCAGTCACTGGAAGCCGGCCGGCCGGGTGGTGGACGGCTCCGGGGTCTACCTGCGCTACTCCGACGACATGGTCGCGGTACGCCCGCACGGACGCGGCTCGCTGATCACCGTGGACGGGTTCCGTAACGGCTACCACCACTACTACTCCCATGTCGGCGGCTACTGGCTGCCCATCGGTGGCAGCGGTGAACGGTTCCGCGGCGGCGGACCGGGAGCCGGCAAGTGAACCACCCCAACCGGCGGCCAGCGAGGGCTACCGGCCGCATGCCCGGCCAGCGCAGAACCGGAAGAGTCCGGCCAACCGGGTCGTCACCGTACTGATCGTCCTCGCTGTGCTCGGTGGCATCGCCGCCATGGCCATCAGCGGCGCGAGCAGCAGCGACGACGGTGACCCGATGCCCACCGCGGCGGACGAGAAGTCCATCGCGGCCGACCTTGCCGACGCGACGAAGCAGCAGGGCATCTGCTACGGCTGGGATCTCACCCTCTACGACGACTACTCCTCGCACAGCGGGCACAGCATCGGCTCCAACCAGGGCGCCGGTCACCCACTCGACCGCAGCAGGTGCAGCCGCTGGGTGGTCTACGACGCCTCGGTGACCTGGACGTCGAGCTCCAGCGAGTCGAACGACTACGGCAGCTCGTCGCTGTCCGGGTCGGCGGACCTCGGCGGTCGGCTGCCCAGCAGCTCCGACCTGTCCGACGTCGGCGGCGGTGACGACGTCGTCATCGACGACCCGGCCGGCGGACTGGAGACCGTGATGGAGGCGCTGCCGCTGCTGCTGGCCGAGAAGGGCGTCGCCAGTCCGCTGCCGGTCGGCTCCGAGGATCCCTCCGTCGATTCGGTCACCCCGCCGCCGAGTGCCGGCTCCGACCTGTGGCGCGGGCAGAAGACGTACATCATCCTCGGTGGGATCGGCCTGCTCGCCGGCATCCTGCTGCTCACCGGCGGACTGCTGTCCTGGCGGCGCGGCAGACGAGCCAAGGAATCCGGGCCGCCATGGCGATCGGGGCCGCCGGCTCAGCAGCACCGCCCGGCCCCGCAGCATTCGGCTCCGTCGGCCCGACCGGCGACACCGAACCGACCCGCGACGCCGTCCGGACCGCCGACACCGTCCGGACCGCCGACCACGTCCGGGCCGCACATCGGCACGCCGCCACCGCCACCGCCCCGAGCCGGACCGGACCCCGCCCAAGGAAGGGCCGACCGCACCACCCGTGGACCCTTGGGCGCCGGACCGGCCCAGTACACCGCCATCAGACCACCAAGCGTGAGGACACAGCCATGTTCAGCACCATCGGCGCGGGACTGCTGTCCGCCCTGGCCTTCGGGGCAGTCGGCACCCTGCTGCTCGCCCTCGGCTACGTACTGGTCGACCTCGTCACGCCGGGCAAGCTGCACCAGCAGATCTGGGCCGACCGCAACCGCAACGCCGCGCTGGTACTCGTCTCCGGTCTCGCCGGCGTCGCCATCATCGTCACCACCGCGATCGTGACCAGCGAGGACGGTCTCGCGGCCGGACTGCTGTCCACCGCGTTGTACGGCGTACTGGGCATCGTGTTCATGGCCGTGGCGTTCCTGCTGCTGGACGTCGCCACCCCGGGCAGGCTCGGCGCGCTGCTGGTACAGGAGGAACCGCACCCCGCCGTCTGGATCACGGCCACCATCAACCTGGCCCTCGGCGCGATCATCGCCGCCGCCATCTCGTGACCGTCGAACACACACCCCTGCTCGGTGCACCCGAGGATCCGGACGACGGGGCCACGCCGGACCACGTCCGGCGTCGGCCGTCACTGGCCCGCTTCGCCGTACTGTTCACCGTCTTCGTCTGCGCGGTCTGCGGGCTGGTGTACGAACTGGCCCTGGTCGCTCTCGGCAGTTACCTGATCGGCGACTCGATCGGGCAGGCATCCATCGTGCTCGCCGTGATGGTGTTCGCGATGGGTATCGGCGCGCTGGCGGCCAAGCCGCTGCAGCGTCGGGCCGCCACCGCGTTCGCCGGGGTGGAGATCGTACTGGCGCTGCTCGGTGGTTTCTCCGTGCTCTCCCTGTACGCCGCCTATGCCTGGCTGGACCTGTACACACCGGTGATGGTCCTGGTGACGTTCGTGGTGGGTCTGTTGATCGGTGCGGAGATCCCGCTGCTGATGGTGCTACTGCAACGGATCCGGCGGCAGGAGGCCGGTGCGGCGGTGTCCGACCTGTTCGCCGCCGACTACGTCGGTGGGCTGCTCGGCGGCCTGGCCTTCCCGTTCCTGCTGCTGCCGGTGTTCGGCCTGATCCGCGGCGCGCTGCTGGTGGGTGCGCTGAACGCGGTCGCCGGCCTGGCCCTGGTGGTCACGGTGTTCCGGCACGAGGTGTCGGTACGCTCCCGCGCGGTGCTCGCGGTGCTCGCCGTCCTGGTGGCGGCGACGTTGGGCGGTACGTACGTCTACGCCGACCAGTTCGAGACCTCGGCCCGGCAGGCACTGTACGACGATCCGATCGTGTACTCGCAGCGCAGCCGCTACCAGGAGATCGTGCTGACCCGCTCGGTGGAGCTGGGCGGCACCCCGGACCTGCGCCTCTACCTCGACGGCGACCTGCAGTTCTCCTCGGTGGACGAGTACCGCTACCACGAGTCGCTGGTGCACCCGGTGCTGGCCGGCGCGCACCGGCGGGTACTGATCCTCGGCGGCGGCGACGGCCTCGCCCTGCGCGAGGTGCTGCGCTATCCCGACGTCGCCGCGGCCACGCTGGTCGAGCTGGATCCGGCGATGATCCGGCTGGCCCGGCACGACCCGCGGCTGAGCGTGCTGAACCACCACTCGTTCGACGACCCCCGGGTCAAGGTGGTGAACGCCGACGCGCTGAACTGGCTGCGCGGCGCCCGGTCGCAGTACGACGCGGTGATCGTGGACATGCCCGACCCGGACGCGACGGCGACCGCCAAGCTCTACTCGGAGGAGTTCTACGGGCTGGCCCGGCGGGTGCTGGCGCCGGGCGGGCGGATGGTGGTGCAGTCCGGCTCGCCGTACTTCGCGCCGAAGTCGTACTGGTGCATCGAGGCCAGCATCCGGGCGGCGGGCTGGCGTACCACGCCGTACCAGGTGGACGTGCCGACCTTCGGCGACTGGGGCTACGTACTGGCCCAGCAGGGTGGCGCCGCGCCGGGGTTGAGGTTGTCTCCCCGGGTGCCGCGGCTGCGGTTCCTCACCCCGGACGTGCTGCGCGCGGCGACGGTCTTCCCGGCGGACCGGCCCCGGCTGCACCTGCCGCCCTCGACCCTCACCCACCCGCGCCTGCTCGACTACGAACGGTCCGAGTGGCGCAACTACTGACAGTCACTGAGGCTCGCGGCATCGGCAACTGTGCGAGGGAATTTTCTGGAGGGAATCAAGATTAGGCCGGCCACGACTGGGTAGCCCCCTGGGGACAGGGTAGGAACCATGCTCGCCGGCCGTACGGGGACGTGGCCCGCCGCTCGGGTAGCGCCGTCGGCGGTCCGGCGACACGATGCGAGGGGGCGCCGTGGCTACCATCTCCAGCCCATTGTCCGATGAGGCCCGGACCATCACCGGCAGCGCACTACAGGCCGGTCTGGTCGATCTGATCGACCTGTCACTGCAGGCCAAGCAGGCGCACTGGAACCTGATCGGGCGGAACTTCCGCTCGCTGCACCTGCAACTCGACGAGGTCGTCGACATCGGGCGGCAGCATATGGACGTGCTCGCCGAACGGGCCATCGCCATCGGAGTGAACCCGGACGGCCGCGCCGAGACCGTGGCCAAGTCCGCGCACACCAGGCAGCTCGACGACGGCTACATCTCCGACACCGACGTGGTGACCGCGTTCACCGCGCTGCTGGCGGACATCGTGGCGCGGTTCCGGCAGCGGATCGCCGAGACCGAGACGGCGGACCCGGTCACCCAGGACCTACTGATCGCTGTGGCCCAGGATCTCGAACAGCAGCACTGGATGTTCCAGGCCCAGGCCTGACCCGCTGCCCCGTGAACCGGCTGCGCCGGACACGACAACTCGTTGCCAGGTGGGCGTGGACCGGGCGGTCCACGCCCCGCGCACCATCAGTCGAAGGCCAGCATCGCGGCGGACGGGTCGTGCCGGGCGATGGCCTGGTAGATGCGCTCATGGCGCTCGTACAGGCCGGCCGGTACGACCAGCGGCGTGTCGCCGGTGCTGTAGTCGGGCCACAGCATGCCCGCATCCCGGAGCGCGCCGAGTACCCCGGTGCGCAGGAACCGGACCGCCGGGCTGGCGGCTGCTTCCACGAGTACCTCATGGAAGGTCTGGTGCGCCGCCATCGCGTCGGCCGGCTCGGCGGCGTGCCGCATCGCGTCGAGGGCGGCCGACAGGCTGTCCAGCGCCGCCTGGTCGGCCCGTACGGCAGCGCCCAGGACACTCTGCCGGTCCAACGCCTCCAGCGCGGTGAGCAGCGAGTCCACCGGCAGGCCGGAGAAGGCGACGGCGGCGACGAGGGTACGGGTCAGGCCCTCCGGGTTGACCGCTTCGACGTAGGTACCGGAGCCGCTGCGTCGACGCAGGATGCCGGCGGACTCCAGGGAACGTAGTCGGTCGCGTAACGCGGTCCGGCTCACCTTGAGCCGGCTGGCCAGTTCCCGTTCGGACGGCAGTCGATCACCCGGTCGCACTTCCCGGATGATGGCGGCCAGCCTGGCCTCGATCGGATCCGCCGCGATATCGGACAGCAGGTGCGATGCTGCGCCGGTTCTGTACCCCTGACTCATCACATGATTGTTCCGCAGGCATGCACGTCCCTGTCGTCCTACATCGGCACGACACTAACTGGTAGTACCGTTTTGGGTAGTTGATGTGTCCGTGCAGCGCGCAGGAGCGACAGAATGTGGCCCGGACAGGCAAATCCGGGCGAGCCCGCGACACCGGTTCCTCGCTGATCCACCGGTGATCGCAGCCCGCCCGGCTGCTGGTGTCCCGCCCCCCTGGTCGGCGTCACCCCCCAGTTACGCCGACCGCAGGACCCCTCGGCCCGTCCGACCTTCACAGGATCGGTACGACCACCTCACAGCCTGGTGTCCCGACCGGCCGTTGTCAATAGTAGGCGCCAAACTACTAAGAGTAGTTTTCGCTGATGACAGTGCCGGAAAAGTCACCCAGCCGGCTGCCGGGGCTGCTGCACCACGCACGTCAGCCGGGCCGTACACACCCGCTGGTCGCTCTCGTCGACGATCTCGATCTGGTACGTCGCCACCCCACGACCCAGCCGCAGCGCGGTCGCCACTCCGGTCACCATGCCCGACCGGGCCGCCCGGTGATGCGTGGCGTTGATGTCCACACCCACGGCCCGCCCACCACGGCCGGCGTGCAGGGCCGCACCGATGGACCCGAGGGTCTCGGCCAGTACGCACGACGCGCCACCGTGCAGGAGGCCGTACGGCTGGGTGTTGCCCTCCACGGGCATCCGCGCCACCACCCGCTCCGGTGTGGCGCTGAGCAGCTCGATACCCATCCGCTCGCCCAGCGCACCCACACCACTGAACACCTCGCGCAGCGCCGCCAGTCCCGCGCCGGCCGCCGTCTCATCCACCGGTTCCGTCATGGGTCCGACGCTACCGGCCGGCGCCGACCTGCCGGCAACTCGATCGGCGCCACCGGCGACCCCGCACGACCAACGCCGCGCCACACCGCGCGACACCGCGCGGGCGGCACCACCGGACGTACCGCACGATCAGCGCTGCAGAAACTCGGTCATCCGCCGGTACTTCTCGTCGTCCTCGAACAGCACCGCCTGGGCGAGCTGCTCCACCTGCGGATGCGCCGACGGCGGGGTGTCCACCGCCAGCTTGGTCAGCCGCAACGCCAGTGGCGACACCTTCGCCATCCGGTCCAGTACGGCGTGCGCGGCGGACAGCAGGTCGGCGGGCGGCACCACCTGCGAGACCAGACGTACCGACAGCGCCTCGGCGGCCGTCATCCGACGCCCGGTGAACAGCAGTTCCTTCGCCAACGACTCGCCGACCAGCTGTGGCAGCCGGTACAGCGCACCGGCGCCGGCCACGATGCCGAGACGTACCTCCGGCTGACCGAAGAACGCCCGGTCGGAGCAGATCCGGATGTCGCAGGCGTAGGACAACTCGGCACCACCACCGAGCGCGGGTCCGTCGACCGCGGCCACACTGGGCATCGGCAACCGGCGGATCCGCGCGAAGATGCCGTGGTTGATGCCGGCCAGCGCGTCGTACCGGTCCCGGTCACGCAGCTGCGCGATGTCGGCACCGGCGGCGAAGATGCCGTCCGCGCCGCCGGTGAGCAGCAGCAGCCGGGGTTCGCGCTCCAGCCGGGCGCACACCTGGTGCAGTTCGTCGACCATCTCCGCATCGATGGCGTTGCGCTTCTCCGGGCGGTCCAGGGTCAGTACGGCCCGCTCGTCGGTCCACTCGACCCGCACCGTACGCAGCTCACTCACCGGACGCCTCCTCGACGCGCCGGCCGTCCACCCACCGGTAGAAGCCCTGACCGGACTTGCGGCCCAGCCTGCCCTCGGCGACCATCCGCTCCAGCAGCGCCGGTGGCGCGAACCGGTCACCGTACGCCCCGCGCAGGGTGCGCGCGATGTCCAGCCGGACGTCCAACCCGACCACGTCGGTCAGTTCCAGCGGCCCCATCGGATGCCGGTACCCGAGGGTCATCGCCTTGTCGATGTCGGCGGGCGAGGCCACCCCGTCCTCGACCATCCGGATCGCCTCCAGGCCGAGCGTCACGCCCAGCCGGGAACTGGCGAAGCCGGGCGCGTCGGCCACCACCACCGGGTCCTTGCCGAGCCGGGCGGCCAGTTGCAGCGCGTCCTGCCGGGTACGGTCCGACGTGGCGGATCCGACCACGACCTCCAGCAGCGGCATCGCCCAGACCGGGTTGAAGAAATGCAGGCCGCAGAAGCGTTCCGGCCGGTCCAGTCCGGCGCCCAGGGCGTCGATCGAGATGCTGGAGGTGTTGCTGGCCAGCAGGTCCGGTGCCAACTGCTCGGCGGCCCGCAGCACCGAACGCTTCAACTCGAGGCGTTCCGGTACCGCCTCCACGACCACCGCCGGCCCCGGCTCCAGATCACCCACCGCGCCTGCCGTACGGAGTCTGCCCCGGGCCGCCGCCGCGTCCTGCGCCGTCATCCGGTCACGCTGTACGGCACGGTCCCACCGGTCGGCCAGCGCCGTCACCGCCGCGTCGGCCCGTTGCGGGTCGACCTCGACGAGTTCGACCTGGTATCCCGCACCGGCCGCCACGTACCCGATCCCGGCGCCCATCGTGCCGCCGCCGATCACCACCAGCCGTTCGTCCACCCGAGGTGTACCTCCGTCTCCGCAGACCCGGTCCACGCCCGCCAGGCGTTCCCGGTCCCGACCACGCTGTCCGGGCGAGCCTACGACGTCCCGGGCACACCGCTGCCCCGGTGTGCGATGAAGGCCGGACACACCGCTGCCCCGGTGTCCAGTGGACAGCCGGGGCAGCGGGGTACCGCGTCAGGGCGTCAGGCGCCCGCGGTCAGGTTGCGACGACGGCGCAGCATGAACAGCAGCACGCCACCGGCCACCAGCAGCACCAGACCGGAGCCGACGATGATCGGCAGGCTGGTACCGGTCACCGGCAGGCCGCCACCGGCCTGGCCGCTGGCCGACGGGCTCGGCGCTGCGGGCGAACTGGCCACCGCGCACTGCAGGGTGCCGTTGAACTCCTGGTGGAAGTCGCCCGAGGTCACCTCGATGGTGTACTTCGCGCCCTCCTTCACCGGGACCTGCACGCTCTGCGAAGCGCCGGCCTCGATCGACAGCGACTGGCTGAAGTCCCCGCTGGTGACCTTGACGTCACCGGCGGTCTTGCCGCTGTTGTCGACCTTCACCTTGATGCCGCTCGAACCCTTGTCGCCGGCCGGAACGCAGACGTTCTCCGAACTCGCGGTGAACGCCGGCAGTTCCTTGGTGCTCCAGGTGACCTCGGCCGAGGCACTCGCGGAAACCGAGCCGGAACCGGCCAGGATCAGCTTCTGGATCGAGTCGGCCGGGTCGCCGACGAACACGCGGCCGGTCGCGACCTGGCCGCTGACCGTGGCGCTCACGCTGGTCGAGCCCGGGTCGGCGCCGGCCGGCACCTTCACGAACAGATCGTCGCCGTTCACCGCGGTGGTGGACTCGGTGGTCGACGAGCCGTGCTTGACCATCAGCTTGGTACCGGCGGGCGCGTCGGCCAGCTTCAGCTCGACCTTGCCGGCCGAGGTGTGCACCGCGATCGGGCCGATCGGCTCGTCCGGGTGTCCGGCCAGGTTGTGCCCGTCGCCCAGCGCGATGGTGGGCGCCGGCTCACTCTCGATGCCGGTGTTGATCTTGTCGTTGGTCAGCATCTTGTACAGGTTGTAGATCCGGTCCCACCGTGCCTTCGACGAGTCGGAGTGCGACTCCATCTTGAGGTCCACGTGGTCGGAGTAGTGCCAGATGGCCGCCTGGGTGGCGGTCACCGCCTCCTCCTTGGTCAGCCCCGCACTCGGCAGGCCGGTCACTCCGGCGCCCTTGCCGATCGCGTCGGGCTGCACCGACGGGAAGGAGTTGTGCAGGATCCAGTTGATCTTCGTCAGATCGGATCCGACGTTCTTCGCCGACCAGTCCGCCTCGCGGTACTTGTTGCCGGTCCGGGTGCTGGTGTGCAGGTCGATGCAGTAGGCCGACAGGTCACCCCCTCCATCCACCGACAGGGTGAACAGGGCCGGGTTCACGGCGTGGTTCTCGCCGGTCAACGGGATGGGGAAGCCCTTCACCGGTTCATCGGTGAAGGTTCCGTGGACGGTGCCCGGGTTGGCGGCCGGGTCGGCCTGTGCCGGGACGGTGAACGCCGTGACGGCAGCGGCGGCCACCGCGGTGCCCAGCGCGAGTCGCAGACCCGTGCGGTACCGCTTGCGAACAGAGGACAGCACTCCAAAACCTCCTGGCAGAGTGGCGTACCGGTACGGCGTGCAGGGCATGCACCGGTACGCGGCGCGCCGGGGACATGAGCGTCCGGACCGGCGCGGAAGAGTGGAACGGAAGTAGGGATCAATCCCAGCTCTGACACTTTCCCACAGGAATACCCTGGGCGGTCAAGTCCGGTCTGTCCAACTCCGGATTCCCTTACCTTCCGGGTTTCCATGGTTGCCGGTGGTAGCCAGTTCCAGTGTCCGAGGTGGACCAGTCCGAAGTAGACGGTGCCGCGTACCGCGATCCGACGGCAATCACGCGATCCCGGCCACAGGGCGGCCGTCAGCCGCCGTTGAAGCCGTGCAGCAGGTACACCACGATCCACAGGGCGGTGGCCAGTACGCCGATCGAACCGGCCAGGCCGAGCCGGTTGTCCGGCGAGATCCGTTGCCGTCTGGCCTGCCAGGTGCCCAGCGCCACGAGTGCCAGTGCCAGTACCGACAATCCCGGTACGACCAGCCCGAGCACCGCGAGCACGCACGACCAGATGCCCAGCGGGGTGCGCTGTTCCCGGCCGTACCGACCGGCGGACCTGATACCCAGTGCCCGCAGCCTCTCCCGCGCCTCCAGGATGTCCTGCACGCAGCGTTCCAGCGCCGCCGAGCGGGGATTCGGGTGTGCTGCCGCGTCCCGGTACGACCCGTGGCCGCTGCGGCTGATCTCCACCGCCAGGCCGGACTGGGCGCGTTGCAGCCGGCGTACCGCCCGGTCGGCCCGCAGCCCGGCCTGTGCCGCGGCGCACCGGCGGGCAGCGGTCCGGCCCCGGCCGGTGACCAGAGCGTCCATCTCCTCCGGCGCCACCAGGATCGGCTCGATACCGGTCAACCGGCCCAGGTAGTAGCCGGCCTCGTGTCGACGCGCCACCCGCAGCAGCAGTAGTACCGCGACGAAACCAGGTATCCCCTTCAGCAGCAGAGCACCGATCAATCCGACCACGCCCATCCCGAAACCGTCCGCGAGCAGCGGCGAGTTCCAGAAGAAGTGCAGGGTCCAGGCACCCAGGAAGGCCAGCACCGCCACGCCGACCCGTACCCGCATCGAGCGTTCGGTGCGCACCATCGCGTACCCGATTCCGGCACCGACCAGGGCGGTGAACAGGGTGTGGCTCCACAGACCACCGAGGAACCCGCGTACCAGGAACATCGCCAGTACGGGGGTGATCTGGTCCCCGGCACCGGCGAGCACGACCGCGTTGATCGAGTAGACGAAGTCCTCCACCACCTGGAAGCCGAGACCGACCAGCGCGCCGTACACGAAACCGTCGACCACGCTGTTCACGTGCCGGCCGGCCAGCAGCACGATCACCACCACGCCGAGCGCCTTCAGCGTCTCCTCGTTGGTGGGGCCCACGATCGCCGGCCCCCAACGGTCCGAGAAGCTCGGCGAGACCAGCTTCGCCAGGATGTCCTGCGCCGCGGTGTTGCCCAGGTTGGCCATCGCGGTGGCGACCAGCCCACCCCAGCCCATCGCGGTGGCCAGCAACACCACCGGTTCCCGTTCCAGGTAGTCGACCTCGCGCACCAGCATGACGAACGGGATCGCGTACAACGTGAACAGGACGAAGGCGGTGATGGACGCGCGTGGATACAGCGTCACCGCATCGGCGAAGATCAGACCGATCCGGCTCGCGCCCAGGGCGGCGAGCAGTACGACGAGCCAGAACGCGGGCAACCGCAACGTCCGCCAGGCTCCGCCGACATCGGGCGGCTGCTGGACCGGTGGCCGTTGCTCGCTGACTGCCAGGTGAAGGTCGATCTCCGGGGCAACGGGTCGGGAATTCGCGTCGTCCGCCGGCATCGTGCCCCGGGTCACGGGGCACCGAACCGTACGCTGCGGACCGTCGACAGCAGCTCGTCGTTGCCCCGCCGCAGATCGGTCTCGGTACCGGCCAGGCTGATCTCCACCCCGACGCCGCCGTACGCGAAGACCGCGTACAGGCCGATCCTGCCGGGGGTGGAGTAACTGCTCTGCAGTCCCGGTACGCCGGCGAAGGTGCGGGTGCGGTGTTCGCGCTGGGAGGCCTGGTATCCGGGGTTGCTCTGGATCTTGCGACGCAGTTGGGCGCTGAGGCCGGCGAGATCCCCGCGGTACTCCGTCGACTCGATCACCACCCGGACACCCCGCACCACCATGACGAGCCGACGCAGCGACGGTACGGTCTTCGTCACGTCCACGACGGTGTCGGGTGCGGCGCCGACCGTCACGCCCAGGCCGACGTCGATGCGTCGACCGACCGGTACGGACCTCCCCGCGGGTAGTGCCCGGTCGATGCTCGGCAGTCCGACGGCGATCACACCCACGATGGCCAGCACCGCGAGACTGCCGTACAGGTTCAGTCGGAGCACGCGATCCCCACCTTCTCCGAGGCGGTGGTGACCAGCCAAAATGTAGCGGACGGCGCGTTTTCGCGCGATATGATGCCGCGCTACGTAGCGACTGCGCTGCGGACCGTCCCAGTCTACCGAACAGTAGTGTTGGTCAACCCCAGTACCACATCCTGCGTCCGAGGGCCCCGATGATCAAGTACCGGGTGATTCTCCGGTCACCCTGCGCCCGGTGGGCCGGCCTCCGGCGCAGCGGGCAGGATCTGTCGGTATGGAGTTCTCCGAGGTCGTCCGCCGCCGTCGGATGGTCCGCAACTACGATCCGGACCGCCCGATACCCACCGAGGTACGGGACCGGATCCTGCACAACGGTCTGCGCGCGCCGAGCGCCGGCTTCACCCAGGGCTGGGCGTTCCTGGTGCTGGAGACCGGTACGGACCGGGCCCGGTTCTGGGCCGCCACCAGCCCCGATCCGGCCGCCACCACCGGTTGGCTGACCCGGATGTCGCGTGCGCCGCTCATCGTGGTGCCGATGTCGCACCGGGACGCCTATCTCGACCGGTACGCCGAACCGGACAAGGGCCGTACGGACCGCGACAGCTCGGCGTGGGCCATGCCGTACTGGCACATCGACACCGGCTTCGCCGCGCTGAGCATGCTGCTCACCGTGGTGGACGAGGATCTCGGTGCGTGCTTCTTCGGCATCCCGGTGGACCGGGTCGAGCCGTTCCGGCGGGAGTTCGGCGTACCGGCCGGCCACACCCCGATCGGCGCCATCACGATCGGCTACCGGGCACCGGATCCGCGGTCCCCGTCGCTGCGCCGCGGTCACCGCCGACCGGCCGACGTACTGCACTTCGGGCAGTGGTGAGCAGACGTCAGCCGGAAAGGGACAGATAGCGGGCCGGCACCGCATCGGTGAGCCAGACCCCGTTGGCGCTGCGGTAGAACAGGTACCCGTCGGCCAGCATCTGCCCGGCCGCGACGGTGAGCACCACCGGCCGGCCACGGCGGGCGCCGACCCTGGTCGCCGTCTCCCGGTCCGGGGACAGGTGCACATGGTGCCGGTTGCCCCGGGCCAGCCCTTCGGCCCAGATCGCCGACAGCGACCGCGACACCGTGCCGTGGAACAGTTCGGCGGGCGGTGTCGAGGGCGCCAGACCCAACTGGACCGGTACGGAGTGCCCCTGGTTGGCCCGGATCCGACCGTCGGCCAGCGCGAACCGTTGCTTGTCGCTGCTGGTGACCACGCGGTCGAGCTGATCGGGGGAGACCGCCCAGCCGCGTGCGGCGAGCGCGGCGAGCAGGTCGGCCACCGGCACCCAGCCGGCCTCGTCGAGGGTGATGCCGATGCTCTCCGGCGCGTGCCGCAGCACGTACGAGAGCTTCTTGCTGGCTTTGAGGTCGTCCATCGTGGATATCCTCACCGGATGGACGCGTCCGCGCTACAGACTTTGGCGGCCGGCAAGTACGTGCTGGTCACCACGTTCCGACGGAACGGCACGGCGGTACCGACCCCGGTCTGGCACGCGCCCGACGGCGACGGGCTGGTGATCTGGACGGTGCGCGACGCCGGCAAGGTGAAGCGGCTGCGCAACGATCCGGAGGTACGCCTCGCGCCGTGCACGTTCCGCGGTGAGCCGACCGGTGAGGAGGTGACCGCGCGTGGCGAACTGCTCGACGCGGCCGGCAGTGCGCGGGCCCGGCGGCTGATCCGACGCCGGTACGGCATCACCGGCCACCTGACGCTGTTCGGCAGTTGGCTGCGCCGGGGCAGCACCGGCACGATCGGCATCCGGTTCAGCTGAACGCCGGGTCTCGCCGGGCACCCTGTGCCGGCTGAGCCTTGAGCGGGTCAGGTGAGCGCCGGGCGGGCGTGGTCGGTGGCGAGCTTCACGGCGAGCGCGCCGAGCACCGTACCCATCAGGTACCGCTGCGCCCGCAGCCAGCCGGGGCGGCCGGCGAGGAACCCGGCGATCGCACCGGCGGCGACCACGATGCTCAGGTTGACGAGCATGCTGACCGCGATCTGCACGCCACCGAGCAGGAACCCCTGGGCCAGTACGTGGCCCGCCGACACGTCGACGAACTGCGGGATCAGCGACAGGTACATCACCGCGGCCTTGGGGTTGAGCAGGTTGGTCAGCAGGCCCATGGCGAACAGCCGGCGGCCGGAGTCCACCGGCAGGTCCTGCGGGACGAACACCGACACCCCGCCGGGCCGGATCGCCTTCCAGGCCAGCCAGCCCAGGTAGCAGGCGCCGGCCAGTTTCACCGCCAGGTACAGCTCCGGTACGGCGACGAACACGACCGACAGCCCGAGGTTGGTGGCGGTCAGGTAGGCGAGGAAGCCGAGCAGTACGCCGGCGAGCGACACGATGCCGGCCCGGCGGCCCTGGGTGATGCTGCGGGAGACGAGGTACATCATGTTCGGCCCGGGGGTGAGCACCATGCCCAGGGCAACGGCGCCGACCCCGAGCAGGGCAGCTGTACTGATCATGGGCTCCGTCCGGAGATCGACTGGTGCCGATGCTATGCAGCACGCCGCCTCAGTGCAATAGTTATATTGCACTGAGTGCAATGCATAGATGAACCGAGGTGGACATGGACGACTACCGACGGGTCGCCGACGCGGTGGCGGGGGAGATCGCCGACGGCCGACTGCGGCCCGGCGACCGACTGCCGGCGCAGCGGGCCTTCGCCCGCCGCCACGGCATCGCCAACTCCACCGCCAACCGCGTCTACCAGGAACTGACCCGGCGCGGCCTGGTCACCGGCGAGGTCGGCCGGGGCACCTTCGTACGGCTCGGCCGGCCGGTCGAGCCCGCTCTCGCCGAACCGTCCGGCACCGCGGTCGACCTGACCCTCACCTTCCCGACCGTGCCCGGTCAGGCCGCCCTGCTGGCCGCCGGCCTGACCCCGCTGCTGCGCCCCGACATACTGGAACTGTCCCTGCGGCCGGTCGGCGCGACCGGTACGGCTGCCGCCCGCGCCGCCGCCGCCGAACTGCTGACCGGTACGGGCTGGGCTGCGGACCCGGCCCACGTGCTGTTCGCCGGCAGCGGCCGGCAGGCGCTCGCGGCGGCGGTCGCCGCCCTGGTACCGACCGGCGGGCGACTCGGCGTCGAGGCGGTCACCTACCCCGTGGTCCGGGCCATCGCGTCCCGGCTCGGAGTGACCCTGGTGCCGTTGGCCTGCGACGACGCCGGGCTGCGGCCGGACGCGGTCGCCGCGGCACATCGCAGCGACCCGCTGCGGGCGGTGTACCTGCAACCGACCCTGCACAACCCGCTGACCACGACGATGCCGCTGTCCCGGCGGACCGAACTCGCCGGGACGCTGCAACGGCTGGACCTCTGCGCGGTCGAGGACGGCATCTGGCGCTTCCTCGGTGCCGACCTGCCGCCGCTGGCCGCGCTCGCCCCAGGGCACGTGGTGTACGTCGACAGCCTGTCCAAGCGCCTGGCGCCCGGGTCGACCGTCGGCTTCCTGGTACCGCCGCCGGCGCGGTCGGAGGCGGTCGCGACCGCGCTGCGCTCCGGATGCTGGCTGGCGGGACGGTTCGCACTGGAGGCGGCTACCCGCTGGCTGACCGACGGGACCGTACACCGCATCGGCCTGATGAAACGCGAGGATGCCGCGGCCCGCCAGGCGGTACTGGCGCGAGAGCTGGCCGGATTCCCGGTACGGACCGACCCGTACAGCTATTTCTGCTGGTGGCAGCTGCCGGCCCGGTGGCGGGCGGAGGCGTTCGTGGCAGCGGCGGCCCGCCGGGGGATCGCGGTCACCCCGGGCTCGGGATTCTGCGTGGAACGCGGCAGTGCGCCGAACGCGGTACGGCTGGGTCTGGCCACGCCATCGGCCGGGACGCTGTCCGACGCCCTCGGTGTACTCGCCGCGCTGGCGCACGGCGACCCGGCCGAGCACCTCGACGACTGAGCCCGGTCAGGGCCCGGATACGACGATGGGACGTACCCCAGGATGCTGGGCACGTCCCGTCACGTCACGACATGGTCGTGTGTTGCCGCCGTGCTGCGCGACCGTTGTGTCCGCAGCTGGGTCAGTCGCCCTGCCGCTGCTGAGGGATCTGACCCTGAAGCAGGGCGCGAACCTCAGACTCGCGGTAGCGACGGTGGCCGCCCAGCGTCCGGATGGCGCTCAGCTTCCCGGCCTTGGCCCAACGCGTCACCGTCTTGGGGTCGACGCGGAACATCGAGGCGACCTCAGCCGGGGTGAGCAGGGGCTCTGATTCGTGCGTACGCGATGCCATCGGTTACTCCTCCATGGTTACTCACAGCGATCGACCGGGGTCCCGCCGGCCAACGCTCTTCCATGGTCCGTCCTGTCCGCGATGTCCGACATGGGCCGAACGGATGAACTGCACTGGACGACAGGATGATTCAAGTCTCATTTTTCCGAATCAATCCCATAAAAGCTAGTTACGTCGTTCACGCAGTTGCACCTTCCGCCATCGTTCGATCAGGTGGGAGTACAACTCGCCGGCCTTCTGAGCATCGTCACGCGCAAGAGCCGCCAAAGTATCCGCCACGACCTGCGGAGAGTCATCGTCGAGCAACTCCCGGTCCCCCAACAGATATGCGAGCCCTCCGTAGTCCAGTTCGACCACGGAACGTGGATGAAACTCCTCCAGCCACCGCACATCCGATTCGGCCGCGACCGTGATGGGCGCCATCTCACCGATCGTCCGACGTAGGACCGCGAGCGTACGGTGCGCCCGCCGACGTGCCTTCGCCATCGACGTCCGGTACCGCAGATGCCGGTCGTCCTCGGCCAGCGTCACCTGCCGCTCGTCGTACTCCACGAACGCGAACCACCGGGCCGGTACCGACCAGCCCGACACCAACTCGTGCAGCAGTTGGTCGTGGCTCAGCGCCGAACCCTCGCCGCTGCCCGCGACCGGCCGGTCCCCCAGCGGGTTGGCCGCCGTCGTCCACTCCGACACCGCCTGCTCGGCGGCGCCGGTCAGCGCCGGCGGAACGAACGCATCCGCGATCGCCGCCGGTACCCCGTGGCGGGCCGACAATGCGCCCTGAGCGACCTGGATACGCAGGTCCCAGGGGCAGACGAGGGTCATGTCCCGGTCGGTGATCACGTACGCGTCGTCCGGCAGCACAGGCAGCTTGGTCCATCCGGCACCCAGCGCCTGGAGCACGGCCCGGCGTTGCCGGCGCGGGCCGACCGACTGCGGCACCGCCCGATCTGCCGTGAGGTAGCGGCGCCAGTGCTGCTGGCGGGCACGCTCGAACGCGATCAGGGGCTCGTACACCCGGAGGTACGCGGCGAAAGGCGGCACGGCGCCGATCGTCCCACGCCCACCGACGGCCCCGCCGGGCGGTGTGACCACTGCCCCGCTCCGCCGCCCGGACGGGTGGCTGCCTGGTCGGCGCGAGGTTACCGGGCGGTCGGCGTCCCGCCGCAGAGCTCCGACCGGGGCCTGAGAAGATCGGTACCTGATGCCCGGTCGGGGGCGGCCGCGCGCACTACGCTCGGGCCTACCGGCGCACCCGCCGGCGGTACGCCACCGCCCCACAAGGGCGCGGCCAAGCAGGCTAGGAGCAAGTCATGGGTGTATTCACCGCCGACACCGGCCACGAACAGGTGGTCTTCTGCCAGGACAAACAATCCGGGCTGAAAGCGATCATCGCGATCTACTCGACAGCTCTCGGGCCGTCCCTCGGCGGCACCCGCTTCTACCCGTACTCCGGCGAGGCCGAGGCGATCCATGACGTCCTCGAGCTCTCCCGCGGCATGGCGTACAAGAACGCCCTGGCCGGGCTGGACCTGGGCGGAGGCAAGGCGGTGATCTGGGGAGACCCGAACACCGACAAGAGCGAGGCGCTGCTGCGGGCGTACGGGCGGTTCATCGAGTCGCTGGCCGGTCGTTACTACACGGCGTGCGATGTGGGCACGTACGTCGCGGACATGGACATCGTGGCCAAGGAGACCCGGTACGTCACCGGCCGGTCGGTCGAGCACGGCGGCGCGGGCGACTCGTCGATCCTCACCGCCTTCGGCGTCTTCCAGGGCATGCGGGCCGCCGCGGAGCACGTCTGGGGCGCTCCGACACTGCGCGACCGCCGGGTCGGGGTGGCCGGGATCGGCAAGGTCGGCCGGATCCTGATCGAGCACCTGACCGCCGACGGCGCGCACGTCGTGGTCACCGACGTCAACGAGGCCGCGATCGACTGGGTCCGGACCGCCTACCCGCAGGTCGACGTCGTCGCGGACACCCCCGCCCTGATCAGCAGCGACATCGACGTGTACGCGCCGTGCGCGCTCGGCGGGGCGCTGTCCGACGACACCGTCACCACGCTGCGCGCCAAGATCGTCTGTGGTGCGGCGAACAACCAGCTGGCGCACGTCGGGGTCGAAAAACTGCTGTCCGACCGGAGCATCCTGTACACCCCCGACTACGTGGTCAACGCCGGTGGCGTGATCCAGGTCGCCGACGAGATCGACGGGTTCAGCTTCGAGCGGGCCAAGTCGCGGGCCACCAGGATCTACGACACCACCCGGCAGATCCTCCAGCTCTCCGACACCGACGGGGTGCCACCGGCGGTGGCGGCGGACCGGCTCGCCGAGCGCCGGATGGCCGAGTGCGGCCGGCTGCGCAACATCATGCTCCCCGGGTCCCGGCGGTAGCGTCCGGCAGCCGTCCCACCCGTTACGACGAACGAGTTGCGACACCCCCGGCGTGGCGCGGTACGGACAGCCACCGCGCCGGGGTGGCGGGGGTTGCCGCCACGGCCACGACGCGCCCACCGAACAGTGGGCCAAGGTGCCGAATCGCCGACGGGCGCTGTACCGTATTACCCACGAGAGATGCCTAAATCACCGGGGTCGCCTCCGGCACCCCGTCATTACCGCGTGAGGGGGTCGAGCCATGGGGCGCGGCCGTGCCAAGGCCAAGCAGACCAAAGTGGCCAGGCAGCTGAAGTACCACACCCCTAACACCGACCTCGACGCGTTGCAGCGTGAGTTGGGGACCGGTCGTTCGGACGGGGACACCTTCGACGGCATGGACGAGTACGGGGAACCGTACGAAGAGGAGTCCGGCCAGCGCGCCGCCAACGGCCACTGATCCAGACTCCCGGTCCGGTCGTCACCGGCGCGGTGACACCGTACGGTCCGCCAAGGTCGTACGGTCCGACGACGTAGATCGACCGGTCGCCCCGTGTTCACAGTGGGGCGGACCGGCCGGTCGTCGTCGTGCGCATCGCCTCAGGCGGTCGCGGCAGACTCGTTGCTGCCCGAACCGTGCTGCGTCACGTCCACCGGCCGGGTCAGCGCACCGGCCACGGTGCGGGCCCGCGGTGCTGCCGCGTCGCGCAGCCCGGTGAGCCGGTGTATCAGCATGCGCTTGCGGTCGGCCACGCCCGGACCGACGCCGTACTTCGCGACGGCCCGGCGGACCAGGTTCAGGCCCTCCTGACCGGGAAGCTCATCGAGCTTGCGGTCGATGCGCTCGATGTACTTGCTGCCCTCCGCGCCACCCATCAGGTAGTTCAGCACGAACGCGGTCTCCCGCTTGGGCTGGATCGACGAGCCCACCGGTGCCCAGAAGGCCTTCAGCGCGAACCGGGTCAGCTTGCGCGCCCTGGCCGAACGTTCCAGGCGATCCTTGGCCTGCGAGGCGTAGAAGGCCAGGTGCCGGGTCTCCTGCTTCTGTACGCGCTTGAGCAGCTTGCCCAGCTCGGGGTGATCCTCGCGCTGGATCATCCGGGCGTACGCGGCGTGCGCCGACCACTCGTTGATCGCACCCCAGGTCATGTGTACGGCGACGAAGTCCTCGCCGATGATGTTGGCCGCGAGTGCCTGGTTGATCGGCGCGAGCCGGTCCGCCACGCCCTGCGCCAGCCGTACCTCACGGATGTGCGCGTAGTCGGCGAGCATGCCGTGTGTCCGGAGGACCTTGTCGAGCGCCTCACCGTGCCAGAACTCCTCGTACGCCCAGTGCGTGAGGAATGCCGTCACCTCGGGGTCCTTGTGGGACGGCGTCACCAGCAGGTCGCGCAGATAGCAGATCGTATGACTTTCCACGTCCGACATGTAGCGAAGTGTCCGCAGCGCCGCCGGGGAGAGCGGACGCTCACGGAACGCGTCGTAGTCGACGTCGTCATACTTGACTCGTACGGAATTGTTCTTGAATCCATCGATGTCGAAGGCCACGTTGGTATTCGTATCCTGTGACGCCCCGGATTGCTAGCCGCAAGGGTCGGTAAAAACTCGCAAAACGGCCAGAACGCGAGGTGAGTTGCGACAATCCGGCTGGCCGTACCCACACGGTTTACGGCACGCTCGACAGCGGGGGACACTAGCGGACGAATCGCTGGGCGCGGCCGAACGGCCTGTGCCATCCCGAACCCACGGCCACCGGCAGCAACGTAACAGGGGGTCAGGAATGCACACCACGGTACCCACCGGGCAGGACCACCCCGAAGCAGGACACAGCCGCCGACCCTTCGGGCTGCGCTTCGCCCGGGCACCCCGCAACCCGGTCGACCTCGACCTCGACCAGATCGAGTACGACGAGGAGCGCCAGATCTCCACGGCCATGGACGGCACCGAGCGGGTGCCGCTCACCGACCACTCCCTCAGCGTCACCCTGCAGACCAGCGGCAGCACCCCGCGCGAGGACGAAATCTACGACAAGTCGTCCCGATGAAACGGACCGTACTGGTCCTCACCGCACCACTCGACCCGACCGCCGATCTGGTCGTGAGCGAACTGCGCCGCCGGTCCGTACCGGTCTTCCGCTGCGACCCGGCCGACTTCCCCCAACGGCTCCAGGTCTGCGCCGAGTTCGACGGCGGGTGGCGCGGAACGATCCGTACCGCGCACCGGGAACTCGCACTGACCGACATCCGGTCCGGCTACTACCGACGGCCCGGCGGTGTCGCGGTCAGTACCGAACTCGCCCCGCCCGACCACGAATGGGCCGTACTGGAGGCCCGCGGCGGCTTCGGTGGGCTGCTCGCCGCCGTACCGCACTGGCTGAACCGGCCGGACCGGATGGACCACGCCGAGTACAAGCCCGTACAGCTCGCCGCGGCGACCGCGGCCGGACTGACCACCCCACGCACCCTGATCACCAACGACCCCGCCGCGGCCCGACGATTCGTCGGCGAGCTGCCCCGCGCCGTGTACAAGGCGTTCTGCTCGACCGTACGGGAACCGGCCGGGCCCCGGTTCATCTACACCACCCCGGTCGACGCCGCCGCCCTCACCGACGGAACCGTCCGCTACACCGCACACCAGTTCCAGGAATGGATCGACAAGGAACACGAGATCCGGCTCACCGTGGTGGACGAACAGTTCTTCGCCGCGCGACTGACCGGCCGATCCACCGATGCGCACATCGACTGGCGCTCCGACTACGACAACGTCGAGTACGCGGTCGCCGAGGTGCCCACCCAGGTCCGGCACGCCGTCACCCGGATGCTCGCCGAGCTCGGCCTACGGTTCGCCGCGATGGACTTCGCCGTCCGCCCCGACGGCAGCTGGGTGTTCCTGGACCTCAACCCCAATGGCCAGTGGGGCTGGATCGAACACGAGACCGGCCTGCCGATCTGCGCCGCCCTGGCCGACGCCCTCACCGCACCGCCGGCCGCCCCACGCCGCTGACCCAGCCCTTGGCTCCTTGGCTCCTTGGCTCCTTGGCTCCTTGGCTCCTGGCTCCTTGGCTCCTTGGCTCCTTGGCTCCTTGGCTCCTTGGCTCCTTGGGGGCATTTTCCCCGAAAGCGCGCTTTGCTCTCCCTTGGGAAAGGAATATTCGGGGAAAATCTACCTCAGACGCATCCTGTATGGTGCATTTTCCCCGAATGCCCGGCGGAGCAAAAGGTAGATAACGTTACTTTCGGGGAAAATGCACTACGGTGCGGCGACCGGGGGCCGGCGGTGCGGTAGCGGGACGGTGCGGTGGCCGGCGGTGCGGTGGCGGGCTGTGCGAGCACGCGGACGTCATCAGCCGCGGGTGTGCGAACCGAGCATCTGTACGTGGCCGCTGCCCTCGATGATCTCGCCGAGGACCCAGGCGTCGACCTCGTGCGCGGCCAGCAGCGAGATCGCGCGGTCGACGTCGGCCGGGCCGACGATGGCGATCATGCCGACACCCTGGTTGAAGGTGCGCTCCATCTCGTCGGAGTCGATCCGGCCCTTCGTGGCGACCAGGTCGAACACCGGCTGCGGGCGCCAGCTGGACCGGTCCACGATCGCATCGAGGTGCTCGGGCAGGGAACGCACCAGGTTGCCGGGGATGCCGCCGCCGGTGATGTGGGCGAAGGCGTGCACGTCGCACTCCCGGATCAGCGCCAGGCAGTCCTGCGCGTAGATGCGGGTCGGTACGAGCAGTTCCTCGCCGAGCGTGCGCTGGCTGCCCAGGTCGTCGATGACCGTGTCGAGCTTCATCCGACCGGCACCGAGCAGCACGTGCCGGACCAGGGAGAAACCGTTGGAGTGCAGTCCGGAGGAGCCGAGCGCGATGAGCGTGTCACCGACCTGGACATGGTCGCCGCCGAGCACCTGGTCGGCCTCGACCACACCGATGCCGGTGCCGGAGATGTCGTACTCGTCGGGACGCAGCATGCCGGGGTGTTCGGCGACCTCGCCGCCGACCAGGGAACAGCCCGCGTACCGACAACCGTCCGCGATACCAGCGACGATCTCCACGATCCGTTCCGGTACGACCTCGCCGCAGGCCACGTAGTCCTGCAGGAACAGCGGCTCGGCCCCGCACACCACCAGATCGTCGACGACCATCGCGACCAGGTCGACGCCGACCGTGTCGTGGATGCCCATCTGCTGGGCGATCACCAGTTTGGTGCCGACACCATCGGTCGAGGACGCCAGCAGCGGCTTGCGGTACTTCGTGGTGTCCAGCGCGAAGAGCCCGGCGAATCCACCGATGCCGCCGACCACCTCGGGCCGGAAGGTCTTGTGGACCTTGGCCTTCATCATCTCGACGGCCTGCTCACCGGCCTCGATGTTCACCCCGGCGTCGGCGTAGCTGGAGCCCCGCCGACGGGGGCGCCCCGCGCTGCCGGACCACGGCACCGTGCCGGCCCGCGGGCCGGTCGCTGACCCGGTCGCACCGGTCGGTTCGCCCGCACCACCAGGCTGCGTCAACTGGGTCACCGGTTCTCCCCTCAGGCAGGCCCTGTCGGCCTGCGACATCACGGACGCCGGAGCGCGTCCGCACCACCCGGGCTCGACGCCAGGATCTCGGCGGCGCGCGGCCCGGTGCGATCACCGTCGGTGTCACGGTCGGCACTGGTCTGACCCGACCGGTCCGGCCCGTCCGTCCGCTGCTGCGGTCGTGGCGTCCCGGCGGGCTTGGCGTCGTTGGTGCGCCGGCCGATGCCCTCCAGGACGTGCTTGCCGACCAGGCTCTCGGCCGGCAGCTCCACCGGGTAGACGCCGTCGAAGCAGGCCCGGCAGAGCCGGTTACGGGGCTGCTCGGTGGCCGCGATCAGATTGTCCAGCGAGACGTAGCCGAGGCTGTCGGCGCCCACCGAGCGCCGTATGCCGTCCAGGTCGAGCCCGTTGGCCAGCAGCTCGGCCCGGGTCGCGAAGTCGATGCCGTAGAAGCACGGCCACTTCACCGGCGGTGAAGCGATCCGTACGTGGACTTCCAGTGCGCCGGCCTCACGCAGCATCCGTACGATCGCCCGTTGGGTGTTGCCGCGCACGATCGAATCGTCCACCACCACGACCCGCTTGCCGCGGATCTGTTCGCGCAGCGGGTTGAGCTTGAGCCGGATACCGAGCTGGCGGATCGTCTGGGACGGCTCGATGAAGGTGCGCCCGACGTACGAGTTCTTCACCAGGCCCATGCCGTACGCGATGCCGGACTCGTTGGCGTAGCCGATGGCGGCCGGGGTGCCCGACTCCGGGCTGGGGATGACCAGGTCGGCCTCGACCGGGTACTCCCGGGCCAGCCGCCGACCGATCTCCACCCGGGTCGCGTACACGTTGCGCCCGGCGATGGTGGTGTCGGGCCGGGCCAGGTAGACGTACTCGAACAGGCAGCCCTTCGGCTCCGGTGCGGCGAAACGTTCGCTGCGCAGGCCGTTCTCGTCGATCGCGAGCAGTTCGCCGGGCTCGACCTCACGGACCACCGCGGCGCCCACGATGTCGAGGGCGGCGGTCTCCGAAGCGACCACCCAGCCGCGTTCCAGTCGACCGAGTACGAGCGGGTGCAGGCCCTGCGGGTCGCGGGCGGCGTACAGGGTGTCCTCGTCGCAGAACACGAAACTGAACGCGCCGCGCAGGTCCGGCAGCAGTTGCAGCGCGGCCGCCTCGACGGACAGGTCGGGCCGGGCGGCCAGCAGCGTGGTCACCAGGGTGGTGTCGTTGGTGGCACCGGCCTCCAGGCCGAGCTCCTCGACCTTCCGTGCCAGTTCGACCGTGTTGACCAGGTTTCCGTTGTGGGCCAGCGCGATGGTCGTGCCCGCGCTGGTGGAACGGAGCGTCGGCTGAGCGTTCTCCCAGTTGGAGCCGCCGGTAGTGGAATAGCGGCAGTGACCGACCGCGATGTGCCCGCGCAGGCTGGCCAGCGAGGATTCGTCGAAGACCTGGGAGACCAGTCCGAGGTCCTTGTAGACCACGACACCCGAACCGTCACTGACTGCAATGCCGGCAGCCTCCTGGCCACGATGCTGCAGTGCGTAGAGCCCGAAGAAGGAAAGTTTGGCCACTTCCTCGCCGGGCGCCCAGACACCGAAGACGCCGCAGGCATCCTGTGGTCCGGGAGAGTCGGGGTCAAGGTCGTGGGTCAGTAGCCCGTCGCCTCGGGGCACTGCCGCTCCTCGCAAGCTGGGGATGGCGGTCGTCACCAAGTGTACGCGAGGCACAGTCGATGACCTGGAGCCATGGTCTGGTGGCACTTTGTCGTTGCACTACCGCATAAGACAGGAACATCCCGGATAGGTGGCCGCCGTCCGGTATCGATCCGGGTCAGGGCAACGCCACGACCGGCAGGTACGCCGTGAGGTCGGCGCGGTTGCCGCTGGCCCGGACCTTCCCGGCGGCGACCGCGTCCGGCCAGCTCAGCCGACCGGTGGCCAGCCGCAGCCAGGTCGACGCGTCGGTCTCGATCACGTTGGGTGGCGTACCCCGGGTGTGCCGCGGACCCGGCACGCACTGCACCGCGCCGTACGGCGGCACCCGGACCTCGACCGACCGGCCCGGTACCTGTTCCGCGAGCCGCCCCAACAGCGCGCGGGTCGCGTCCCGCAACGCCGCAGAGGCCGGGGTGCGGCCGACATCCAGGTCAGCGAGGACGGCAGCGACCGTCGAAGGGTCCCAGGACGGGGCAGGGGTGGGAGGAGGCACGGCAGGACGATACCGTCAGCGTGGGTGATCGGAGGCCGGACCAGCGGCCCATCGGGGAGACATCCGCAACTCGGCCAGTGGCCGGGTCGCCAAACCGCGCCCGCACAGGGCATAGTTCCCGGCGGTTGGACCAAGAGGGTAGTACACAATAGGCGAGGTAGGTGCGCCCCGGCAGTATCGTGCACCACGTCGTCCAGTCACACGCACCGGAGGCGGTGGAGATGGCAACGCCAGCGCGCGCACGCCTGCGTCGCGGTCTGACAGGTCTGGTGGTACTCGCCGGCGTGTCTCTGGGCGCGGCGGCCGTCGGTGCGGCCCCGGCCCACGCGGCACCGGTCCTGGCGGTCACCGCCAGCCCGGGGAACATCGACCTGAAGGTCGGTGGCGAGGCCCGGACCCTCAGCATCAACGTGACCAGCAGCGAACCCATCGCGAACGTGAACGCGGTGATCTCGGTTCCGCTGTCCGAGCTCGGCGTGGCCATCAAGGGTTCCCAGCCCGCAGGCTGCATCACCGACGGGCAGGGCAACCTGAACTGTCCGCTCGGCGTGCTGGACGGCCACTCCGCCAAGGCGATCTACGTCAAGATCGGCCCTCCCGGGCAGAGCGACCTGGGACCCGGCGACAGCAAGAACGGTCAGGGCCAGGTCCAGGTTTCGGCGCCCGGCGCACAGCCGGCCAGCGTCGGCTACGCGATCACCGTGTCCAACGACCAGCCGAACTCGGTCGGTGCCATCTCCGGCAATGTGACCAGCGAGAAGGACGGCTCGCCGGTGGCCAGCGCGGACGTGACGCTCACCGACGCCAAGGGGGGCACGGCCCGCACCAACACCGACGGCTCCGGCAACTTCAAGTGGACGCCGAGCGACAGCGACCGGCTCGTCCCCGGCAACATCACCGCCACCATCAGGGCGGACGGATACAAGGTCAAGAAGGAGACCCAGCCCGGCACCGCCGGGCAGCCACTGACCTTCAACGGCCTGACCCTGACCGCCAAGGCCGCGCCCAAACCCACCGCGACCACCGCGAGTCCCCTCACCAGCCCGACCCCGACCGCCGTCGCCACCAAGGACGACACCGGCCTGGGCACCGTCACCTGGGTCCTGATCATCCTGGGTGCGCTGCTGGTGATCGGCGGCATCGTCGCGATCGTGATGCTGCTGAAGAAGAAGGACGACGACGGTGACGACGGGGGCGCCGGGGACAGCCCGCTGGCACCGTTCGACCACAACCCGCCGTCCGGCTACCCCGCCTCCGGATACCCGGCGTCCAGTGCGCAGGAAACCTCGGTGATGAACGCGATCCCCGGCGGCGATGCGGCGACCATGGTGCACAACGTGCCACCGGTGCGCGACGAGTACGACGACTACGACAACTTCGCCCGCAACTACGGGACGAACAACTACCAACAGGGTGGTGGCACCCCGTACGCCGGGGAGACCCAGCAGTACAGCGGCGGCACCCCGTACGCGGGGGAGCCCGAGTACGGTGGCCGGACCCAGCAGTACGGCGCGGAGAGCCCACAGCAGAACCGACCGTACGCGGGCGAGACCCAGCAGTACGGTGGCGGCCAGCGCTACGACGAGAGCACCCGCAACTGGCAGTCCGGCGGCCACGAGGCGACCGGCCCGGTGTCCGGTGGCGTACCGCCCACCTCCGGTGGACCGGGGCAGTACGGCGAGCAGACCCAGCCGTGGCAGCAGCCGGACCGCACCGGGAACTACGGCGGCACCACGTACGGCCGGTCCGGTCCGGGCGCCGCGCCGACCAGCGGTGCCGCGCCGACCAGCGGTGCCGCTCCGACCAGCGGGTACGGCCAACCCACCAGCGGCGCACCCGGCTACAGCGGCTACGGCCAACCCACCAGCGGCGCACCCGGCTACGGGGCCCAGAGCGGTGCACCGACCAGCGGTGCCGCCCCGACCAGCGGGTACGGCCAACCCACCAGCGGCGCACCGGGCTACAGCGGCTACGGCCAACCCACCAGCGGGTCCGGCTACCCGGGCAGCGGGCAGCACCAGTACGGCGGCTCCGGTCAGCCCGCGGCCGCGCCACAGAGCCCGGCGCACGGCCACAGCCAGCAGCGGCACGGGGTGAACGAGCCCACCCGCACCTGGCAGCAGACCGAACAGCCCCGGCAACAGCCGCCCAGTGCCCGACCCAGCGCCGACGAGACCCGGCTGGACCGGGCCGACGGGGTCGACTGGCTGGACGGCTGACCGCCGGCACCAGGTGACGGCGGCCGGCCGACCGGCCGCCGGACCGGAGCAGCCACGTACCGGCAACTCAGGGCCGGGTCGATGAGTGCGCCGTCAGGGGTACACCGCGGGACGGCTGCCGGCGAACGCCCCGGACCGCAGCACCGGGACCTCCCGGCTGGCATCGCGCTGCACGGCCAGTTCCACGTCCAGGCCGAAGCCACGGTCGATCAGTTCCCGTCCGGACACACTGCCCCGGACCGCGGCCGGAATGTCCGGAACGTTGGAGAGCACCGCGAGCGTGGTCGCGGCCTCCAGGGACAGCTCAGCGGCCGTGACGGCCAGACCGTCCAGGATCGCCGCCGCACCGAGCAGATCCTCCACGCACGGCCGCAACGTGCCGTCCGGCCACCGTTCGCCGGCCGCGACCACGCCGATCGGCCGGCTCAGCGTGCCGTACCCGTCGGAACGCAGTAGCTCGGCCACCGCCCGGGCGTTGCGCAGGCAGCCGGCCACCACCGGGATGCCGACCGCCTCGGCCGCCGCGCAGATGGTCGCACCGTTGGGTGAGGGAAGTACCAGGTCGGGCACCACGGGAGCGGTACGTAACGCCGCCGGGGACAGCGACCAGGGCCGCTCCCGGGTGGTGGCTCCGCGCCCCACGGCCACCACCGCACCGACCCGGTTCGCGTACTGCTCGGCCTGATCGTTCCAGGGGAACGGGTGTACCCGGAAGCCGCGCTCCACCGCGATGGTGACGGAGGTGCTGAACGACAGCACGTCCACCACCACCAGTACGGAACACACCCGGCTCAGCTCGGCCGCACCGGCCAGGCCCCAGTCGAACCGGACGCCGCTGTGCGGCTGCGTGTACACCGACTCGGTCACGCAGCGAAAGCTACCGCCGCGCGGGCCGACCCGGCGCCGGGATTTCCGGTGTGCTGCGACACTCCGTGCCCGGCACGGGCGACACTCCGTGCCCGGCACGGGCGACACCCAGCGCCCGACATGCCGTCACCGCGGCCCGGCGCCGGCGACACCCCGGCCCGGCGCGGACGGCACCGGGACGGGACCGAACGGTCAGCCCGTGCGCAGCCCGAACAGCTCGGGCAGGGTGGCCGACCAGGCGCTACGCAGCTCGGACAGCGGTACGGAGAACTGGTCCACGAACTCCAGCGACCGTTCGGCCGCGACGACCTGACCGACCGACCGCCACGGCACCCGGTGGCCACGGCACAGCGAGGTGAACGCGGCCTCCCGGCCGGCCGGCAGCGAGACCAGGACCCGTCCCGCGGACTCGGCGAACAGGAACACGAACAGGTCGGCGACCGCACCGAACTCCTCCGGTACGACGACCCGGGCACCGTAGCCCTCCCGCAGGCACGACTCGACCAGGGTCATCGCCAGGCCACCGTCGGACACGTCGTGTGCCGCGGAGAGCATGCCCACCCGGCAGGCGTCGGCCAGCAGCTCGGCCAGGTTCTTCTCGTGCGCCAGGTCGACCCTGGGCGGCTTCCCGCCGAGATGGCCGTGCACGGTGGACGCCCATTCGGAGCCGGACAGCTCCGGTCGGGTCTCGCCGAGCAGTAGCAGTACGTCGCCGTCGGCGCGGAATCCCATCGGGATCCGGCGCCGCACATCGTCCAGCACCCCCAGTACGCCGATCACCGGTGTCGGGTTGATCGGGGTGATCCCGGTCTGGTTGTAGAAGCTGACATTGCCGCCGGTGACCGGGATCCCCAGTTCCTGGCAGCCGTCCGCGAGGCCGCGTACCGCCTCGGCGAACTGCCACATCACGCCGGGATCCTCGGGGCTGCCGAAGTTCAGGCAGTCGGTGACCGCGATCGGTTCGGCACCGGTGACGGCCACGTTCCGGTACGCCTCGGCGAGCGCGAGCTGCGCGCCGGCGTACGGGTCGAGCCGGGTGTAACGGCCGTTGCCGTCGGTGGCCAGCGCCACGCCCAGGTGGCTCTCCTCGGACAGTCGGAGTACGCCGGCGTCCTCCGGCTGCGCGAGCACCGTGTTGCCCAGCACGTACCGGTCGTACTGCTCGGTGACCCAGCTCTTGTCCGCCAGGTTCGGCGCGGCGACCATGCGCAGCAGGGTGGCGCGCAGTTCCTCGACGGTCTTCGGACGCTCCAGCGTCTCGGCCGCATCGGCGACCAGCAGTGCCCGGTCCGCGGGTTCCGCGAGAGGGCGGGAGTAGACCGGGCCGTCGTCGGCCAGGCTGGCCGGCGGGGCGTCCACCACGGTGTGCCCGTGCCAGCGGATGTCCAACCGGCCGGTACGGTGCGCGCCCTCGGTGACCTCACCGAGCGCGGTGGCCAGTACGCCCCACTTGGCGCACACCCGCAGCACCTCGGCCAGCTTCGGCGGTTCCACCACCAGCAGCATGCGTTCCTGCGACTCGGACGCCAGTACTTCGTGCGGGTCCATCGACGCTTCCCGCAGCGGCACCCTGTCCAGGTCGATGCGCATGCCGGTGCCGGCCGCGGCGGCGGTCTCGGACAACGCGCAGGTCAGGCCCGCGCCGCCGAGGTCCTGGATACCGGCGACCAGGCCGGCGTCGTACAACTCCAGGCAGGACTCGATCAGCAGCTTCTCGGTGAACGGGTCACCCACCTGCACACTGGGCCGGCGCTGGTGGCTGGTGTCGTCGAAGGTCGCGGAGGCGAGTACGGAGACCCCACCGATGCCGTCCCGGCCGGTCTTGGCGCCGACCAGTACCACGATGTTGCCGATGCCCTCGGCTTCCTTACGCTGCAACCGGTCCACCGGCAGTACACCGATCGACAGCGCGTTGACCAGCGGATTTCCCTGGTAGCACTTGTCGAAGACCAGTTCCCCACCGATGTTGGGCAGGCCGAGACAGTTGCCGTAGTTGGAGATGCCGGCGACCACGCCGGGGAGTACCCGGGCGGTGTCCGGATGGTCCGCGGCACCGAACCGGATCTGGTCCATCACCGCGATCGGCCGGGCGCCCATCGCCAGGATGTCCCGTACGATGCCGCCGACGCCGGTCGCCGCGCCCTGGTGCGGTTCGACGTAGCTCGGGTGGTTGTGGCTCTCCACCTTGAAGGTGACCGCGAGGGTGTCGGAAACCTGTACCACACCGGCGTTCTCACCGATCCCGGCGAGCATCCGGGTGTGCGTCGGCTGCTTCTCACCGAACTGGCGCAGGTGCACCTTGCTGGACTTGTACGAGCAGTGCTCGCTCCACATGATGGAGTACATGGCCAGCTCCGACCGGGTGGGTCGGCGGTTCAGGATCTGCCGGATCCGCTGGTACTCGTCGTCGGCCAGGCCCAGTTCGCGGTAGGGCTGTTCCTCGTCCGGGGTGGCCGCCGCGCGCTGCACGGTGTCCAGTGACGCCGGTGGCTGCCCTTCCGGTGGGTTGGTGTCCTGCTCGACCAGGTTGTCGATGCTCATAGATCTTTTCTCCTACCGGTCCCGGGCCATGCTGCGCGCCCGGCGCGAACGGCCGGTCGGTTCGGCGGCGGACGCCGCGCTGGCCGCCTCGGCCAGATGCGTCAGCACCGAACTGAAGAAGCCGAGCCCGTCGATGGAAGGGCCGGTCAGCGCCTCGACGGCGTGTTCGGGGTGCGGCATCATGCCGACCACGTTGCCGGCGGCGTTACGGATCCCGGCGATGTCGCGCTGCGAACCGTTCGGGTTGCCGCGTACGTAGCGCAGCACGACCTGGCCCTCGGACTCCAGTTCGTCGAGGGTCCGTCGGTCTGCCACGAAGCAGCCCTCACCGTTCTTGACCGGCACCAGGATCTCCTGGCTGGTCTGGTAGCCGCTGGTCCATGCGGTACCGGCGTCCTCGACCCGCAGCCACTGGTCCCGGTTGCGGAAGTGCAGGTGCTGATTGCGGGTCAGCGCGCCGGGCAACAGGTGCGCCTCGCAGAGCACCTGGAATCCGTTGCAGATACCCAGCACCGGCATGCCGCCCTGGGCGGCGTCGCGTACCGCCTCCATGGCCGGGGAGAACCGGGCGATGGCACCGCAGCGCAGGTAGTCGCCGTAGGAGAAGCCGCCGGGCAGGATGACGGCCTCGACCTCGTGCAGGTCGGCCTCGTCGTGCCAGAGCGAGATCGGCTCGGCACCGGCGAGCCGGACCGCACGCAACGCGTCCTGATCGTCCAGCGAACCGGGGAAGGTGACCACACCGACCCGGGTCACCGGGGAACCTCGCCGCCGCCCGAGGTGGCGGCCGGGCTGGCCTTCGTGGCCCCGGCCACCGGCGGCGCGGTGTCCCGGGCCGCCTCGGCCGGAGTGGCCGGATCCGGTACCGCGGCCAGCTTGGTGGCCGGGCCCGGGGTGACCGGCTTCGCCGGGATCAGCCGGGTGCCCGGCGGCAGCGGCCTGACGTGGCTGACCGGGGTCGGTTTCCCGGCCCGTACCGACGGCGCGTCCGGCTCGACCGGATCCCCTGCCGCCATGGCGTCGAGCTGGCCGGCCGCGGACTTCCGGGCCGGCACCTCGGGCTCCTCGGGCGGCTCCACGTGCAGGGTGAAGTCCTCGATCACCGGATTGGCCAGCAGCCGGTCCGCGATCTCCCGGGCCCTGTCCAGGTCCGGTTTCCCGCTGAATTCGATCTCGATGCGCTTACCGATCCGTACGGAGGTCACGTCGGTGACACCCAGTCGCGGTAGCGCCCCCGACACGGCCTGGCCGGCGGGGTCGAGAATCTCGGGTTTGAGCATGACGTCGACGACGACGCGAGGCACGCGGCGCTCCTGTCAATAGTTGCTGGGCGCGAGCTTGCTCAGACTACCGCGATGGCTACCACCTGCTGTGACATGGCCTCAATCTGGCGCTGTGGGAGGTCGGCGGGCAGGTCGGAGGAGGTCCGCCGGGTGGTCGGGACGCCGTACCCGCCGGTACGCCACGGGTCCGGCAGGGCGCCGTCGTTATGCCCCCGCGCGGGCCGTTCCGGTAGCTGTACGCAGTTGCGGCCCCGGCCGCCGTCCGCGGCTGCCGGCCGCCCCACCCCACGCCGGCTCACGCCGGCCCGCGCCGGCGCTCCGCTCAGAGGATCGGCGGCGGGGTGTAGTCGGCGGGGCCGGGGTGCCGGGCGAGGACCGTACCGACCCGTTCGACGACCGCGCCGACCTGGTCGGCGGCGGCACCGGTGAAGCTGGCCGGGTCGGCCACCAGGGCGTCGATGTCGGCCCGGCTCAGCCCGAGCCGGGGGTCGTCGGCCAGCCGGTCGAACAGGTCGTTGCGGTCACCGTCGGAACCGCGCAGGGCCAACGCCACCGCGATCGCATGCTCCTTGATCGCCTCGTGCGCCTGTTCCCGCCCGACGCCCCGACGTACCGCGCCGACCAGTACCTTCGTCGTCGCCAGGAACGGCAGGTAGCGGTCCAGTTCGCGGGCCACCACCGCCGGGTACGCGCCGAGTTCGTCGAGCACCGTCAGGAACGTCTGGAACAGTCCGTCCGCGGCGAAGAACGCGTCCGGCAGCGCGACCCGGCGCACCACCGAGCAGGACACGTCGCCCTCGTTCCACTGCCCGCCGGCCAGTTCACCGACCATCGAGGCGTAGCCGCGCAGGATCACCGCGAAGCCGTTCACCCGCTCGCAGGACCGGGTGTTCATCTTGTGCGGCATCGCCGAGGACCCGACCTGGCCGGGCTTGAAACCCTCGGTGACCAGTTCCTGGCCGGCCATCAGGCGCAGCGTCAGTGCCAGCGAGGACGGCGCCGCCGCGGCGTGTACCAGCGCGGACACCGCGTCGTAGTCGACCGAGCGGGGGTACACCTGCCCGACGCTGTCGAACACGTGCGCGAACCCCAGGTGCGCCGCCACCCGGCGTTCCAGTTCGGCCAGCCGGGCCGGGTCGCGGTCGAGGAGGTCGAGCTGGTCGGCGCCGGTACCGACGGGGCCCTTGATGCCGCGCAACGGGTACCGGTCGAGCAGTTCGCCGATCCGCTGGTAGCCACCGAGCAGTTCCTCGGCGGCGGAGGCGAACCGTTTGCCCAGGGTCGTGGCCTGCGCCGGGACGTTGTGCGACCGGCCGACCATGACCAGGCTCTGGTACTCCGACGCCCGTCGGGCCAGCCGGGCGAGCGCCGCGACGATCCGGTCCCGGATCAGCACCAGCGATTCGCGGACCTGCAGCTGCTCGACGTTCTCGGTGAGGTCCCGGCTGGTCATCCCCTTGTGGATGTGCTCGTGGCCGGCCAGCGCCGAGAACTCCTCGATCCGGGCCTTCACGTCGTGCCGGGTGACCCGTTCGCGGGCCGCGATGGAGGCCAGGTCGACCCGGTCCACGACCTTCTCGTACGCCTCGACGACACCGTCCGGTACGCCGACCCCCAGTTCACGCTGGGCACGCAGGACGGCCAGCCAGAGCCGGCGTTCCAGGACGACCTTGTGTTCCGGCGACCAGAGTCGGACCAGCTCGGGCGAGGCGTACCGCCCCGCGAGGACGTTTCCGAACGAGGGTTTCGCGGCTGCTGTCACCGGCCCATTCTCGCCGACCACGAAGCGGTACGACCAACCAGCTGTCAGCGGGCGGCAAGGACGTCCGCGCCGGCCGGGGCGACCTCCGCGACAGGCGCGGCGGTCGTGGCGAGGTGTACGGGTTCACCGGCCAGCCGCCGGGCCAGCCAGCGGAACGGGGCGATTCCGGCCCGTTCGTCCAGGCCGTGCATCTCCGGGTGCCACTGCACGCCGAGGACCTGACGGTCCATTCCGACCACCGCTTCGACCAGGCCGTCGGCGGCACGGGCCGCCACGGCGAGACCTTCGCCGAGCCGGGCCACCCCCTGGTGGTGGTAGCTGTTGGTGTGCACGGTCCCGCCGGTCAGTTCGCTCAGTTCCTGATCGGTCACGGTGATCTCGTGGAACGCGGGGACCCACATGTCACCGGAGTGGCGCCGACCGTCCCGGTATTCACTCGAGTGCACGAGTTCGGTGGAGCGGTCCGGCAGATGCTGGTGCAGTGTCCCGCCGAAGGCCACGTTGAGCAGTTGCAGGCCCCGGCAGACGCCCAGGACCGGCATGCCGCGGTCGAGCGCCGCGCGCAGCAGCCCGAGCTCGAAGGTGTCCCGGTCCGGCTCCAGCTTGGACAGCGGGTGGGTGGGTGCGCCGTACAGCTCGGGGGTGATGTCCGCGCCGCCGGTCAGCAGCAGGCCGTCGAGCAGGTCGAGGTAGTCACCGTGTACCTGGTCGGGGTGCGTCGGCACCGGTACGGGCAACATGCCCGATTCACGTACCCACTTCAGGTACGTGCCTGGGGTGACCTCGAGGCCGCGCGGACCGAACCCGAGTTCGGCCGCCTTCTCCGGTTCGATGTGGTACCCCGTGACGCCCACGACAGGCCGTCGCACGTTGACTCCCTTCGCTCGAACGCGGACCCACTTCTGCCCGCAACGCTAATCAGCCGCCGCGAGATAGCTTGGTCACACCATTTAGTAGCTCATATGCTGGGACCACTCCGCCGAGTAGTGGACATATCTTGCCTCTTTGGGCGGAAAATGGCGCAGTCGAAGAGCAACCCTACCAGTTCTCGTTACCATCCCGTGATCAGAGAGTCCACTATGGACAGTTGAGGGTGCGGCGTGCCGGGCGCTCAGCGACGGGCCGGCGGAACGTACAGCTCGGCGCCCGTCGCCACACTGACCAGTTCCTCAGCGCTGAACGGGAGCACCGGCACCGGTCGGTCCCGGACCCGCACCGACTCGGTCAACCGGACCCGCGACCCGTCCACCCGCAACACCGCCACTTCACGCTGCACCGCCTCCTCGGCGCCGTCGCCACTACGCAGGTCGGTACGGACCAGCCAGCCACCACCGTCCAACGGCGACACCGAGCAGGACGACCTCGCCATCCGGTCCGCCGAACCACACAGCGCGACACCACCGGCACGGGTGGCCGGGCCCGTCGCCGGCTGAGCCACCTGCAACGCCAGTACGGCGCCGCCCGGCCCGGTCCAGTCCGCGTACCACCGCGTCGCCCGCGTCGACCGGCCATCCGACAACGGCACCAGTCGGGTCGCGGTCAGCTCCAGCGGCATCGGCGAGCGGCGTACCCGCAGTGACGCACCGCCCGGCAGGCCGTCCCGGACCGCCCGGTCCAACCGGCTCCGGATCTCCGCGGCAGGCTGCGCTGCGCTCACCGCAGGGGGCCGGTACCGCACCGCGCCGCCCGGCGCCGCGGACGGTCGCGCCGGCCACCGCGCCGGCACCGGGATGGTCAACGCGGCGGCGGTCACCGCCCGGGTCAGTTCCGACCGGCTGAACCGGAACCCGGAACCGTCCGCGACCCGGTCACCGACCCGCACCACGAACGAGTCGGTACGCAGCTGCTCCGCCCACAACGTGGCCCCGTCACCGGTACCCGACCGCTGGACGAAACTGCTCAGCCAGGTGCCGTACGGGCCCGAACCCAGCAGACAGTCCGTACCGTCGGCCGGACCACACCGCGGCCCCGGCTCCGGCGCGGCCAGGAACGTCATGTCCACCAGCACCGTCTGCACAGCGCCACCCCGGTCGGAGCGCCACACGCCGTGCCACTCGGTGGCCCGGTCCGCCTGCCCGGACGGCAACGCGGTCGTCCGGTTCCAGTCCCCGGGGTACAGCCGCTCCAGCACCAGCCCGCCACGCTCCGGCAGATTCGCCCGGAGAGCGGCATCGATCCGCCGGCCCGTCGAGGAATCCGCCCGGTGCACCGTTCCCGGCGGCGCCGGCCGGGTCGGCACCCCGACCCGCAGCACCGCGCCCGCCGCGACCGCCACGACCACCGCGACGCCGGTGCCGAGCAACGCCCCGGTCGTACGGGTACGCCGGGCCCGCCGGCCCGCGGCGATCAACTGGTCCGAACCAAAGGACATCGGTGGCTCGCCGGACCGTACGTGGGCGTGCAGGGCGGCCCGTACGACCGGATCATCCACCGGGCCACCCCCGCGTCGGACCGGTCAACGACGCCGTCCGCTGGCCGCCCAGCACCGTACGCAGCGCCTGTACACCCCGCGCCGTCTGGCTCTTCACCGTGCCCTCCGCCACCCCGACCAGGTCGGCCACCTCCGCCACCGACAGGTCCTCCAGGTAGCGCAGCACCACCATCGCCCGCTGCCGCGGCGACAACCGGGACAACGCACGGGACAGGTCGATCCGGTCGTCACTGCCCGACCCGACCACCACCTGCTCAGGCACCTCCGGCACCACCCGTTCCCGCCAGGCGGAGCGTCGACTGGACAGGAACATGTTCAGCAGGGTCCGCCGCGCGTACGCGTCGACGGTCTCCTGCCGGATCCGCCGCCAGTGCCGGTACAGCTGGATGAACGTCGACTGCACCAGATCCTCGGCGGTGTGCCAGTCACCGCAGAGCGCGTACGCGGTCCGCCGGAGCGCCTGACCGCGTGCCGCGAAGTACTCGGCGAACTCGCCTTCCCACTCTGACCCGGCCGACATCATCACCCCATTTACCGGCCCCCCGTGACGTACAGGGCAGCAGACAGGGGGGTTCAGGCCGATGTCAGGACGATTGCGGTTCGGTGTCGCTTACCTCGCCCGGTGCCTCGCCCGGTGCCTGGGCCGGTGCCCGGGCCGGTGCCCGGCGGCCAGCTGCGGCCCGTTGGGCGGCCGCCTGCTGTGGCCCGTTGGGCCGGGCGACCCGCTACGGCCGGGCGGCCCGTTGGTCCGGGCAGGTGTCAGGTGCCGGGCAGCCGGATCTCGCCGCGGACCGCGGCCAGGGCGATGTCCGAACGTCGCTGCCCGCCGGGCAGTACCACCCGGTCGGCCAGCGCGTACGCGGCGTCGCGCGCGGCGGCCAGGTCGGTTCCGGTACCGGTGGCGCACAGCACCCGGCCCCCCGACGAGACCAGCGCGCCGTCCGCCCGGCGGGCCGTACCGGCATGGACCAGACCGGGCAGGTCCGCCCCGGAGATCACCTCGCCGGTACGCGGGGTGCCCGGATAGCCGGCGGACGCCAGCACCACGGTGACCGCCGCGCCGTCCCGCCACCGCAACGGCGGCTGGTCGGCGAGCGTGCCGGTGGCCGCCGCGCGCAGCAGCCCACCCAGCGGCGACGCCAGCAACGGGAGTACCACCTGGGTCTCCGGGTCGCCGAACCTGGCGTTGAACTCGATCACCTTCGGGCCGTCGGCGGTCAGCGCCAGCCCCACGTACAACAGGCCGGCGAACGTCGCGTCCCGTCCGCGCAGCTCGGCGAGCAACGGGTGCACCACATCACGCAGCACCTCGTCGACCAGGCCGGGCGGCGCCCACGGCAGCGGGGCGTACGCGCCCATCCCGCCGGTGTTCGGTCCGCTGTCCCCGTCGCCGATCCGCTTGAAGTCCTGCGCCGGCACCAGCGGCACCGCCGCCGTACCGTCGGTCACCACGAACAGCGACACCTCCGGCCCGGCCAGGTACTCCTCCACCACGACCGTGCCGCAGGCCGCCGCGTGATCCAGGGCCAGCTGCCGGTCGTCGGTCACCACCACGCCCTTGCCGGCGGCCAGACCGTCGTTCTTCACCACGTACGGCGCACCGAACTCGTCCAGCGCGCGGCCCACCTCGTCCGGCGTACGGCAGGTGTGCGCCCGGGCCGTCGGTACCTTCGCCGCACCCATCACCGCCTTGGCGAACGCCTTCGAACCCTCCAACCGGGCCGCCGCCGCGGACGGACCGAAACAGTCGATGCCCGCCGCGCGTACCGCATCGGCGACCCCCGCCACCAGCGGCGCCTCCGGCCCCACCACCACCAGGTCCGCACCGACCTCGGCGGCCAGCCCGGTCACCGCCACCGGATCGTCGGCCGCCACCTCGCGCAGCTCGGCCAGCTCCGCCATACCGGGATTGCCCGGCGCGCAGACCAACGACTCCACCTCAGGGTCGGCCGCCAGTGCGAGCGCCAACGCATGCTCACGCCCACCGGTGCCGATCAGCAGTACCCGCACGCAACGAGCCTACGTGCCCAGCTCCCGGCCCTCCCGACCTCCCCGCGGCGCCCCCCGGCGGGTGGTCTTCAGGCAGAGTGGCCGGCAAGCTCCAACCTTCTGGGGTGCGGAGTGGAAGGGCCGCGCTCAAGATCTCAGACAGTGGGCCACCAGCCCCCATAAACTGCGTGAAAGGCCACGATCAGTGGGCACACGGCCCACTACCTCGAATCTTGACCAGCCCAAACACCCACGTGCCTGAACACCGTTGTCGCTCAAACCATGATCAACGCACCAACACCGTCACCCGAAGATTCCGCCTATTCCGAGTCAGGCACTCGAAACGGATCTTCCACCCTTCTAGGGAGAGCATTTTCCCCGAATAGCTGTTAAGTCCCTTTTTCGAAGGGTACATTCAGGAAAAATGCTCTCCTCAGGTCAATTAGAGGTGCATTTTCCCCGAATGTCCGCTCAGAAATTCGGGCAAAACTATCCTTTCGGGGAAAATGCGCAGTGGCAGTGGCAGTGGCAGTGGCAGTGGCAGTGGCAGTGGCAGTGGTGGTGGCGGTTGGTGGTCTGACGGGTCGGCGGCAGAGCTCATCTTCCAGTGGATGAATGGCGTCGGCCACCGGGTCATGATCGACGCGGCGCGGGACGTGATCATGGCCCGGTACGCATGGCGCAGCGCGATGCGCGTACCGCGCAAAGGACGGCGAACTGGCCGTGGGGCAGATCGGAGGAGCAGGTCAGAGGAGGTCGCGGCGGACGATGGTCTGGTCGCGGCCCGGGCCGACACCGACGACGCTGACCGGGGTGTCACAGAGTTCCTCGACCCGCTGTACGTAGCGCTGCGCGTTGACCGGCAGGTCGGTGAACTCGCGCGCCGTGGACAGGTCCTCCCACCAGCCGTCCAGGTACTCGTAGATCGGCTTGGCGTGGTGGAACGCGGTCTGGGTCATCGGCATGTCGTCGTGGCGTTCCCCGTCGACCTGGTAGCCGACGCAGATCGGTACCCGGTCCAGGCCGGACAGGATGTCCAGCTTGGTGAGTACCAGGTCGGTCAGGCCGTTGACCCGTACCGCGTAGCGCGCGACGACCGCGTCGAACCAGCCGGTACGGCGGGGCCGGCCGGTGGTGGTGCCGTACTCCTGGCCGACCTTGCGCAGGTGCTCGCCGGCCTCGTCGTGCAGTTCGGTGGGGAACGGTCCGGCGCCGACCCGGGTGGTGTACGCCTTGCTGACGCCGACCACCCGGTCGATGCGGGTGGGCGGGATGCCGGCGCCGACGCAGGCGCCGCCGGAGGTCGGGTTGGAGGAGGTGACGAACGGATACGTGCCGTGGTCCAGGTCGAGCAGGGTGGCCTGGGCGCCTTCCAGCAGTACTGTGCGGCCGTCACGCAACGCCTGGTCGAGCACCAGCCGGGTGTCGGCGATGTGCCGGTTGAGCCGCTCGGCGTAGCCCAGGTACTCGGCGCAGATCGCCTCGACGTCGATGGCCTTGCGGTTGTAGACCTTGACCAGTACCTGGTTCTTCTCGCGCAGCGCGCCGTCGATCTTCTTGCTCAGGATGCCGGGGTCGAGCAGGTCCTGCATCCGGATGCCGATCCGGGCGATCTTGTCGCCGTACGCGGGGCCGATGCCCCGCCCGGTGGTGCCGATCCGGGCCTCGCCCAGGTACCGCTCGATGAGCTTGTCCATGATCCGGTGGTACGGCATGATCAGGTGCGCATCAGCGGAGATGAGAAGTTTGTCGGTGGAGACGCCGCGCGCGGCCAGCGCGTCCATCTCCTCGATCAGCACCTTCGGGTCGACCACGACACCGTTGCCGATCACCGGCACCACGTTCGGTGTGATCACCCCGGACGGCAGCAGGTGCAGCGCGAAGCGTTCCCCGTCCGGCGTCACGATGGTGTGCCCGGCGTTGTTGCCACCCTGGTAGCGCACCACATAGTCGACCCGCTCGCCCAGCTGGTCGGTGGCTCTGCCCTTGCCCTCGTCGCCCCACTGTCCCCCGACGACCACGATTGCCGGCATACCGTCCGCCCTCTCTGCGCCGCGTCCTGCCCACCGGCACCCTATGTGCTGGCAGCGGGGCACATGCCACCACCCACACGGCGTGCGACGTGTGTCGCTCGCCGACCGGCTGTCCGCAGTCGAGCGGCGTACCCGGGTCGCCTGCGTCGTATGCGCGGCTGCGGCCGGTCACCTCACCCTGGGTACTGTCTGCCGGGTGGGCGTTGAGGTGGTGCTGCTGAGCCTGGGACACGGCTCGGACTGCGAGGACGACTGCGGCGGCGGGTGCGGCGGGACCGCCGACCCGACCGGCGGCGTCCGGGTACCGGTACTGACCTGCCGAGATGCGCTGCGCGACGGTGGCGCCACGGTACGCATCGTGGAGGCGAACTCGGACGCCGAGATCGACCGGGTGATCGAGGAGACGTTGCTGGACGGTACGGGCCGGCTCGTGGTGGCCGGCGACACCGACGGCGAACCCCGGGCGGTGGTCCGCCGCATGGTCCGTCGGTACGCCCCGCCGCCCAGCCAGCGCCCGGACGATCTGCCGGCCGGGCGGACCGTACCGGATCTGCCGCCGATCGGCCTGCTACCGCTCGGTCCCGGTACCGGTGACCTGGTGGCCCGGTTGGGGCTGCCCCGCGACCCGGCCGAGCTGGCCGCTGCCGTACTGGCCGACCGCAGTACCCGCTTCGATCTGCTGCGTACCGACAGCGGCTCGGTCACCCTGCACGGCGCGCTGCTGGGCGGCGCGGACGACTCGGGCCGACCGGTGCCGTGGCGGGGCCTGGTGAACGTGGACGACACGGTGCTCAGCGACGGTACGGATCCGCTGCTGGCCTGCGCGGTGGTGAACGCCGACGGCCCCGGCTACGCGGAGCTGGACGGCCTGCCGCTGGTCACCCGGGCCGAGCCGACCGACGGCGTACTGGACGTGGCGGTCGCCGTACTGGGCCGGGCCGGGCACCGGTGGCTGGGCAACCGCCGGCACCGTATCGAGGTACGGCGTGCCCGTGGTCGCGCGGTCGCGGTCACGCCCAGTTCCGACGTGCCGTACTCCGACGACGGCGGTACGGGGGACCTGACCCGCAAACGGACCTGGTGGATGGAGCACGCGGCGTGGGCCGCGTACCGCTGAGCGGCCTGACCCTCCGGGCACCAACAGTGACGAGCGTGACAGCCCGGCCCGCTCCCGGGTGACGGGGCATTCGGCATGGACGGCGCTGATGCCTGACAATGTGCCAGGAGAGCATCCGACGGATCCCGACGTCCCAGTCGGCGACCACACAGGCAGTACAGGGGGAACTGGTGGAGGATTCCCGCACCAACCCACAGTCGGCGCCACCGCCGGGCGAGGGGGACGGGCAGGCACCCACGGACGACCGACCCGGGTCGGCGTCCCACGGTTCCGCACCGCACGCCGAATCCTCGCCCGCCGCCTGGCCTCCGCCGGCCGAGGACGGTCCGGGGCCGGATGCCTGGCCACCGGCGGACTCGTGGCCGCCACAGGCTGCTGGCGCACCGAACGCCTGGGCCCCGTTCCCCTCGGCGGACGGGTCGGACGACCAGTCGCCGGCCGGCCCGCCCGCGCCGTGGCCGCCCTTCGCCGAGCAGGCTGACGCAGGGCAACCCGACTCCGAGCAACCAGACTCCGGGCAACCGGTCTCCGGGCAGCAGACCGGCGCGCCGGGTGCGGCGACCAGCGCCCCGACCGGGCACCGGCAGGCACCGTGGGGCCCACCACAGCAGACGCCCGCGGCCGATGCTCCGCCCTCCGACCAGTCCTGGCCGCCGATGGGGGGTGACCAGCCGCTCGACCCGTTCGGGGACGCGTCAGGTCAGCAACCCGCCGGTACGCCGCCCGGCCCTGGGTCGGCCGCACCGACCGGGGGTTGGCCGGAGTTCCCGGCCGACGCGGAGGCGCCGGCAGGCCCCGCCACAGCCCCGCCGCCGGACGACAACTTCTACGACCACCAGCAGGAGGTGGCGTTCCCCGGTCCGGGCGCGGCGACCTCGGGTGGACCGTGGGGGCACGCCCAGGCTGACGGTACGGCCCGCCCCGGCGATCAGACCGGCGCGTTCCCACCGGTGTCCGGTGCCGGCGGGCAGTCGGCACCGGACCCGGCCGCAGCCGGTCACGGCGCTCCGGGCCAACCGCAGTACCCGGCAGCGGACGGTGCCCAGCACGGCGCACCCGGCCCCGCCACGACGGGTGGTCAGCCGGTGGACGACGGCGCAGCGGGTCCACCGCCGGGCGGGACACCGCCCCAGTACACGGAGCAGTACGCCGGTCAGCAGCAGTACGGAGGCCCCCCCTACGCCGAACAGCAGTACCCCGGTCCGCAGGGTGGCGGCTACGAACAACCCACGCCCGACTGGCAACAGGGTTATGCACAGACTTATCCACAGGGCTACCAGCAGGTCGGTGGACAACCGCAGCAGGGTTACGCGACCCCACGTGGTCACGGTCCGCAGTCGCCGGGCCCGTACCAGCAGCCGGCGCCACCGACCGCGCCGCTGCCCGGCTACGACCACGCACCGACCGCCGACGACTTCGCCCAGCGGCGGGCCGCCCGGCCCACCGACCCGGTGGCCAACAACGGCGTCCGGAAAGCCATGCGGGTGGGATCGTTCGGCCTGCTCAAGATGGGTCCGGGTCGCAAGGAGCAGGACCAGCGGCACGCCGTGGACATGGTCCGCCGCAATTTCGGTGGGCTGCGCCAGGTGACCGTGATCAATCCGAAGGGTGGCGCCGGCAAGACGGTCGCCGTCCTGATGATCGCGATGACCTTCGGGCAGAAGCGCGGCGGTTACCTACTGGCATGGGACAACAACGAGACGCAGGGCACCCTGGGCATGCGTGCCCAGCAGGATTTCCACAACCGGACGGTACGGGATCTGCTCCGCGATCTGACCCATTTCCGGGGTCCGACCGGGCGGGTCGGCGACCTCTCCCAGTACGTCCGCTCGCAGGGCGAGGCGATGTTCGACGTACTCGCCTCGGACGAGTCGGCGACCGCCGGGGAGATGCTCACCTCGCAGGCGTTCCGGGACATCCGCGAGGTCGTCAGCCGGTTCTACAAGCTGATCGTGGTGGACACCGGGAACAACGTACGGGCCGCGAACTGGCAGTCCGCGATCGACGCGACCGACCAACTGGTGGTGTGCATGTCGGCCCGCAACGACTCGGCCGAGACCGCCGCCCGGGCGCTGGACCATCTGGAGCAGACGGGCCGCCACGATCTGGTACGCCGCGCGGTCACCGTGGTCTCGATGCCGGCGCACCGTAAGGACCTGGACCTGCCGGCGGTACAACGGCACTTCTCGGCCCGGACCCGGGCGGTACTGCTCGCGCCGTACGAGAAGCTGCTCGACTCGGGGGAGCCGATCCGTTACAGCGGACTCAGCCAGTCCAGCAAGGACGCCTGGCTGAAGATCGCCGCCTCGGTCGCCGAAGGACTCTGACCCGGGCCGGCCCGTTCTCCCTGTTCAGATGGGGAGACGGGCCGGCGCCGGAACCAGTCAGCCGTCCAGCGCGTCCGCCGCGGCCGGGTCGCAGTCGCGCAGGAACGTCGCGCAGCGGGCCGCCTCGTCCGTCTCGCCGATGTCGCTCGCGGCCTGCCCCAGTGCGTGCAGGCTGCGCAGGAAGCCGCGGTTGGGCTCATGCGACCACGGCACCGGGCCGAAACCCTTCCAGCCGCTACGGCGCAGCTGATCGAGTCCACGGTGGTAGCCGGTCCGGGCGAAGGCGTACGCGGTGACCGAGTCGCCCTCGGCGAGCGCCCGTTCGGCGAGCTGTGCCCAGGCCGCGCTGTAGGTGGGGTGGTTTCCGGCCACGGCGGCCACATCACCGCCGGCCAGCGCCGTCGCCAGCTCCCGGGCGGGCTCCGGCTCCGCCGGCAACAGGGTCTCCGGCGGCTCGGGGAGCAGGTTGTGCTGTGGCACGGCATTCTCCTTCGCAGTGGTACCTGTGGTCGACGCCGCGGCGCCGACCGTCCAGACGCTACCTGCCCGGTCAGTACGAATTTCTGGCGCAGGGCTGTAACGCCGGTCGGGTGGGGCACGACATACGGGATGTCCGGTGCCTCCCCAGGGAACCGCGACCGTGACGGCCCATCGCCCCAGCGCGATGGGCCGTCACGCTGTACCGGCCCCGGTTGCCCGAGGTTGCGGGCCTTCGCGAGGATGGTCGGCGTGGCAACCCCCCGGACCGCCGGACCACCGGCCGCACCCCTGTCCCCCGTTCCGCCGTCCACGGCGTACCAGCAGGACGGCAGTCCCGACGAGGTCGAGTCCCGGGCCGAGCTGCTGGCCAGGATCGCCGACGGCGGTCTGGCCGGGCTGACCGTACAGGGTCTGCGCCTGGACACCGGACCACCGGTGGACCTCGGCAGCGTGGACGTGACCGACACCCTGTTCGTCGGCTGCCGGTTCACCGGCCCGGACACCGTCATCGACCTGGTACGACGCGGCGCGCACGTGGTGCCGGAGTTCGCCGACCTGCCGTTCGGCACCCAGCCGTCCCGGCTGTACACCGCCGACGACCTGGTCGCCGGCTTCGCCGACGGCGGCTTCGACGGCATGTACGACACCCGGGTGTACCAGCACTTCCTCCGGCACGGCGGCAGTCGCCCGGACGTGCGTACCGCGCTGGCGCAACGGCTGCACGACGCGGGTGTGGACGACGCGTTGCAGGACACGATGACTACATGGGACGCCCGGCCACAGCCCGGCCCGGTCGTCGGCATGATGGGCGGGCACGCCGAGCGCCGCGGCTCGGTCGGCTACCGGCTCGCGGCCGAGCTGGGCCGGGCGCTGACCGCGGCTGGGGCGCTGGTCGTCACCGGCGGCGGGCCGGGGGTGATGGAGGCGGCGAACCTGGGCAGCTACCTCGCCGGCCGGCCGGACGAGGCACTCGACGACGCGATCGGCACGCTGGCCACCGCACCCGACTTCGCCGAGCACGACCGGTACACCCGGGCCGCGTTGCAGGTACGGCACCGGTATCCGGCGGACGGCGTGGCGGGTGGGCTGGCCGTACCGACCTGGCTGTACGGGCATGAGCCGGCGAACCTGTTCGCCGGCGGCATCGCCAAGTACTTCTCCAACGCGATCCGCGAGGACACGATCCTGAGCCTCTCCCGGGGCGGGGTGGTGTTCGCGCCCGGCCGGGCCGGGACCGTGCAGGAGGTCTTCCAGGCCGCGACGAAGCTGTTCTACCGGGTGGACGGGGCGACCGGCCCGCTGGTGTTCCTGGACCGGTCGTTCTGGACCGACACCCTGCCGGTACGCACCCTGCTGGAACCGCTGTTCGCCGACACTCCGGCCGGTGATCTGAACAGCTCGGTACATCTGGTGGACGACGTGGCCACTGCGGTCGGGATCCTCACCGACGTCCCGGCGTGACCTGCGCACGCGCTGGAACGGTCAGGCGACCCGGATGCGGCGGCGGGTGTTGCTGGCCGGCGCGATACCGGAGGACAACGTGTTGCGGCCGTCGATGTTGGTCAGCCGCAGGTGCGGGTCGCCGAAGCCGAACTCCAGTGCCTCGATCATCCAGCGGCCGTCCGGGTCGCCGTCCTCGATCAGGTCCAGTACCCGGAGCCGATGGCCGGCGGCGGTGCCCAGCGAGGGCATCGGGTCCTCCCGCCAGACCAGCCGCAGGCTCTCGTCCCCCGCGTCGACGGGCTCGGCCGGGTCGAGATCGTCCCAGCTCAGCGAGCATTCACCGGTACGCCGGTGGCAGACGGTGAGCCGGGTGCGGGCGAAGTCGAAGACGACCGGCCCTTCCGCGTACCACTGGTCCAGGTCCTGGTCCCACAGCAGCCAGGTGTGCTGTAGCGACTGACCGACCAGCTTGGCGAGCCGGCCACCGTGCACGTCGAGGATCTCGCGGGCCGAGTAGAGCCAGCGGGGCCGGTAGCCGCCGAGCTGGTGGGTGAACGCACCCTTGGGCGCCTCGGCGACGTGCAGGTGACCGTCGTCGGCCAGCCCGGTGAGCTCGAAACCGCTCGCCGACCTGGTCAGGTGGGTGATCGCGCAGGCCGGTACGCCCTCGCTGAGCAGCGTGGCGCGGTCGGCGAACCGCTCGTCGCCGTACAGGGTGCGCAGCAGGTCCATGGTGACCCCGCCGTGCGAGACCACGACGGTGGCACCGTTGTCATCCTGGTGTTCGGCCAGGAACTCGGCGAACCGGGCGCCCGCCTCCCGGGACGAGTCACCGAGCAGTGGCTTGATGTCACGGTCGGCGGTGGACCGGCCCCAGTCGGCGAAGAAGTCCTCCAACGGCTGGCTGCCGTCCCAGTTGAGCCGTTCCCGCAGGCGAGGGTCGGTGCGGACCGGCAGGCCGAGCACGGCGGCGAGGATCTCTGCGGTCTCCCGGGCCCGGCGCAGCGGACTTGACCACACCTGACGGACCCCTCGGCCGCGCAGGCATGAGCCGGTCCACAGCGACTGGGCGCGCCCGGTGACCGTCAGTCCCGGGTCGCCGCCTCGGCGCTGCTTCTCGGCGTGCTGCACGAGGTAGAAGGTGGTCATCCCTCCAGATAGCCAAATCCACTCATCGCCGCGCGACCCCATTCCGTATCGCGAAAGATCAACATGACCCTGCTGGTCAGTGATCGGAAGGTCAGTGGCTTTCGCCGGCCGGTGTTCGGCCGACTCACGGTCCGTTCAGCGCTCGGCCTCGACATGCGTGTCGGGGCCGAGCGCCGTTCGTACCACACTTTCGGTGTTGTCCACGAGCCCCTGTGTGATGAGCGTTACGCGCAGACCCGGCGCCGGACGCTACTTGGTGACGGTCGTCCCAGCGGACCGCAACGCTTCGCAGGCGGCCGTGATGCGCTCAGCCATGCCCTGCTCGGCAGCCTTTCCCCAGGCACGAGGGTCGTACTTCTTCTTGTCGCCGACTTCACCGTCGATCTTCAGTACGCCGTCGTAGTTACGCAACATGTGTTCGGCAACCGGCCGAGTGAAGGCGTACTGGGTGTCGGTGTCGATGTTCATCTTGACCACACCGTGATCCACGGCGGTGCGGATCTCTTCCAGGCTGGACCCGGAACCCCCGTGGAACACCAGATCGAACGGGCGCTGCTTGCCGACCTCGGCACCGACCTCGTCCTGGATCTGCTTCAGGATCTCCGGGCGCAGCTTGACGTTGCCCGGCTTGTACACGCCGTGCACGTTGCCGAAGGTGAGCGCGGTCATGTAGCGCCCCTTCTCACCGAGGCCGAGCGCCCGTACGGTCGCCAGACCGTCCGCAGTCGTGGTGTACAGCTTGTCGTTGATCTCGCCGACGACGCCGTCCTCCTCGCCGCCGACCACACCGATCTCCACCTCAAGGATGATCTTGGCGATCCGGGCCTGTTCCAGCAGCTCCTGCGCGATCTGCAGGTTCTCGTCCAGCGGCACCGCCGAGCCGTCCCACATGTGCGACTGGAACAGCGGCTCCTCACCGCGCTGCACCCGCTCCTGGGAGATCTTCACCAGGGGCCGGACGAAGCTGTCCAGCTTGTCCTTCGGGCAGTGGTCGGTGTGCAGGGCGATGTTGACCGGGTAGTGTGCGGCCACCTCGTGCGCGTACGCCGCCAGCGCCACCGACCCGGTCACCTTGTCCTTGATGGTGGGGCCGGACAGGTACTCGGCGCCACCGGTGGACACCTGGACGATGCCGTCGCTCTCCGCCTCGGCGAACCCGCGCAGCGCCGCGTTGAGGGTCTGCGACGAGGTCACGTTGATGGCCGGGTAGGCGAAGCTCCCCGCCTTGGCGCGGTCCAGCATCTCCGCGTATGCCTCGGGCGTCGCAATGGGCATGCCTGCTCCTTCGCTGTGTACTTCCGTCTCGCTGTACTGTCCGTTTTCGGCAGTAACCGGCGTCGGCGCCCGGGTGGGGTCGACACCGGGTATATGTGGCTGTGCCGGACTTCGCTGTCCCGCTCAGGTCGCGCCGGCCTCGCCGCCGGCCGCCACCCCGCCGAGTATCCCGCAGAAAGCTGTCGCCCGGCGGGTCAGTCTCCACCCGTCCCACCGGTCGCGCTGCGGCAGCCCCGTACCACGGCTACGGTGGGGACACCGGACATCGGGAAGACCCGGCCGCCCAGCGGTACGGACACCGGGTCGCGGACCGACGAATACGCCGAGGGAGTCGCATGAGCGAGCCGGAGCGGGAGCGGGAACCCGACGACGACCGGGACGACGGGCCCGACCGGGACGACCCGGAGGCACCGGACGCCGACAGCGCCGAGCAGTACCGGTCGGTACGCGACGACTCCCCACGCCGGCCGGTGGTCGGCTTCGAGGTCGACGAGTACGACGCCGTCGAGCAGTCGCAGGTCGTACCGGACGAGGACGACGACCGCCGCTGACCGGACGACTCAGCAGGACATGACCGCCCGGGCGGCCAGTACGACCGGCGTCGGAGCGCCACCCTCGGCGAACCCGTCGAGGGCCAGGCCTGCGTCCAGGAACGCGTGCAGCAGTTCCGGTAGCGGCCAGTGCGTGGCGCCGACCTTGTTGCGTACCCCACGGTCGGTCCAGGACGCCTTCGTGAAGTGCCCGTCCAGGTAGCCCGGGCGGATCAGCACCGCGTCGGTGTCACTGCGGTCGGCGAACCCGCCGCAGAAACAGGGATGTACGCCGACGTGCACGAACCTGCCGCCGGGGCGGAGTACCCGGGCAACCTCACGCAGCACGGCCGGATATCCGGGCATGTCGGTGTGCACCATCATCGCGATCACCGCCGGGACCGAGCCGGTACGTACCGGCAACCGCTCGGCATTCGCCCGGGCGATGGGCAGCCTGCCCCGGGCATGACGCAACATGCCGCCGGACAGGTCGACGCCGAGCGGCGTCCAGCCCAGTTCCCGGACCTGGTCGGCATGTACGCCGGTGCCGCAGCCGATCTCCAGGCACGTGCCGGTGCCGGTGCCGAGCAGTCGGGTCAGGGCACGCTGGATACCCAGCGGGTCGGGGTCCGGGACGCCCGGCTCCCTGGTGCCGAGGAATTCCGTCGCGTACCAGTCCGCAATCTCGTCGTACGCCGCTGTCCCCATGCCCGCTCCCGTCGTCGGCGTGTCAGGCCCAGGCAACTGAGCATTGCATGCCTCCCTCGGCTGACAGCGCTGCCCGACGACCTGGCGACTTGAAACAGCCTCCAACCTGGTCCCTCAACGCCCGCGAACGTCAATTCCGTGAACGGATGACTCCTTTGTCATGCCGGGGCGGAGGGCGGTGGCGGCCTTCCGGGCGGCGACCAGGACCGGGTCCCAGACCGGCGCGTACGGCGGCGCGTAGCCGAGATCCAGCGACGTCATGTCGTCGACGGTCATGTGGTTCCAGAGCGCGACGGCGAGCGTGTCGATCCGTTTCGCCGCGTCGGACCGGCCGACGATCTGCCCGCCGAGCAACCGCCCGGAACCCGACTCGGCGATGATCTTGACCGTCATGGCCTCCGTACCGGGGAAGTAACCGGCCCGGCTGGTCGATTCGATCGTGGCGGTGACGGTACGGAATCCGGCCCGCGCGGCCTCCGCCTCGCCCAGCCCGGTACGGGCCACCTCCAGGTCGCACAGCTTCGTCACCGCGGTACCCAGTACGCCGGGGAAGGTGGCGTAGCCGCCGCCGATGTCGATGCCGGCGACCCGGCCCTGCTTGTTCGCGTGCGTACCCAGCGGGATGTGCGTGTCCGCGCCGCTGACCAGGTGCCGTACCTGCACGCAGTCCCCGGCGGCCCAGACGCCGTCGACTCCCGGCACCCGCATCCTGCGGTCGGTGACCACGCCACCGGAGGCGCCGAGCGGCAGCCCCGCCGACCGGGCCAGGGCGGTGTTCGGGGTGACACCGAGACCGAGCACCACCAGGTCGGCGGGCAGCAGGTCGGAGTCGGTGCGTACGCCGCTGACCTGGCCGTCGGTACCGACCAGCTCCTTGACGCTCTCCCCGGTGCGCAGCGTGATGCCCAGCCCGCTGATCGCGTCCGCGACCAGCGCGGCCAGCTCGGGGTCCAATGTGGACATAGGCTGGTCGGCGCGGTCCACGATGGTGACGGACAGACCGCGCCGGTGCAGTGCCTCGGCCAGCTCGATGCCGATGTAGCCGGCGCCGACCACCACGGCATGCTCCGGCGCGGGGTCGCGGTCCAGGGCGGCGCGCAGCGCGGTGCCGTCGTCGAGGGTCTGCACCCCGTACACGCCACGCAGCGCGGTCCGCGCCCACGGTGGGCGTACCGGCACCGCTCCGGTCGCGTGGACCAGCAGGTCGAAGCCGACGGTGCGCTCTCCCCCGGCGTCCAGCGCGCGTACGGTCACCTCCCGGTGGTCCAGGTCGATGCCGGTCACCTCGTGCCGGGTGCGTACGTCGATGTCGTAGCGGTCCCGGAACGTGTCCGGGTCCCGCGCCACCAGCGCGTCCGGCCCGTCCACCACGTCACCCACCCAGTACGGGACGCCGCAGGCCGAGTACGAGGTGAAGTGGCCGCGCTCGAACGCGACGATCTCCAACTCGTCGGCGCCCCGCAGCCTGCGGGCCTGCGACGCCGCCGACATGCCGCCGGCGTCCCCGCCGATCACCACCAACCGTTGCGTCATGCCGTCCATGCTCCCGGATCCGGGCGCGCCCCGCCCGGCATGCGGTCAGCGGGACAGCCAGCCGCCGTCCACGGCCAGCACCTGACCGCAGACGTAGTCGGCCGCCGGGGCGGCCAGGAACACCGCGGCACCCACCAGGTCGTCGGGCGTACCCCACCGGCCGGCCGGGATCCGCTGCCGGATCTGCGGCTCCCGTACCGGGTCGGTACGCAGCGCGGTGGTGTTGTTCGTTTCGATGTAGCCCGGCGCGATCGCGTTGACCTGTACGCCCGCCGGCGCCCATTCGTTGGCCAGCGCCCGGGTCATCCCGACGACCGCGTGCTTGCTGGCCGTGTAGCCGACCACGTTGACCCCGCCCTGGAAGGACAGCAGCGAGGCGATGGTGATGATCTTCCCGCTGCCCCTGGCCACCATCTGTGTGCCGGCGGCGCGGGTGAGCAGGAAGACCGCGTCCAGGTTGGTGGCCAGTACGGTGTCCCAGTCCTCGACCGGCATGTCGGTGGCCGGGCCGCGCCGGATGATCCCGGCATTGTTGACCAGGATGTCGACCCGGGTGTCGGCGACCAGCTCGGCGGCCTCGGCGGCCAGGCCGGCGGTGACCGACAGGTCCCGTACCCACCGGGTGGCCTGCCGTCCGGCGGCGCGTACCTGCCGTTCGGTGTCGGCCAGGTCGTCGTGGTGGCCGTGCAGCACCAGGTCGGCGCCGGCTTCGGCGAGCCCGACGGCGATGGCCTGGCCGATGCCGGTACGCGCACCGGTCACCAGCGCCCTCCGGCCGGTCAGGTCGAACAGCCCGCCGCTCACCGCAGCTCCGTCACGGGTACGCCCTCGACGTCGCCGTAGTCGACGTTCTCGCCGGCCATCGCCCAGACGAAGGTGTAGCTGCCGGTACCGAAGCCACAGTGCACCGACCAGGCCGGGGAGATGACCGCCTGGCGGTCCGCGACGATCAGGTTGCGGGTCTCGTGCGGCTCCCCCATCAGGTGCACCACCCGCTGCTCGGCGTCCAACCCGAAGTACAGGTAGATCTCGGTACGGCGGTGGTGGGTGTGCGCCGGCATGGTGTTCCACATGCTGCCCGGCGCGAGTTCGGTCATGCCCAGCACCAGCTGGCAGCTGTCGATGCCGTCGGCGTGGATGAACTTGTAGATGGTGCGTTCGTTGGAACCTTCCGGGCCACCCAGGTGCACCGGCGCGGCGTCCGCGAGGGTTCCCCGGCGGGTCGGGTGGGTGGTGTGCGCGGTGGCCGAGACCAGGTAGAACGCGGCGTCACCGGAGCCGGCGAAGCTGACCTCGCGGCTGCCCCGGCCGACGTAGAGCACCTCGCGGGCGGCCAGCTCGTACGCCTCGCCGTCCACGGTGACCGTGCCGGCGCCGGTACCGACGTTGACCACGCCGAGTTCCCGGCGGTCCAGGAAGTGGCCGGCGCGCAGCGGGTCGGCGGTCTCCAGGGGCACCGACGTACCGGCAGCCGGTTGTACGCCGCCGATGACCATCCGGTCCTCGTGGCTGTACACGGTGCGGACCTCGTCGGCCGCGAACAGGTCCTCGACCAGGAACCGGGACCGCAGTGCGGCGGTGTCGAACCCGGGTATCTGCGCCGGATCGGTGGCGTGCCTGACATCCATGCTGCTACCTCCGTTGATCTTTACCACGGTCGTTCGGTGTCACGAGCGGTTCCGGGCCGCGCAAGGTCGGTCAGGGCGGCGGCGTACGCCTGCAACGCCAGGCCCTGCCCCCACGGCTGGATCAGGTCGGTACGGATCACCGAGTAGCCGAACGGCACGAGTTGCAGGATGGTGCCGGCGCTGGTGCGGGTGAGCGTGCCGTCATCGGCGAGGTAGGCGTGTACGCCGGCCAGCGCCCGCCAGGCCGCCCCGCGTAACCGGTCCGGCGCGAGACCCAGTGCGGCGGCCCGGAACATGGCCGCGGCGATACCGGCCGCCGCCGAGGTCTCCAGGATGCCGCGGTTCTCCGGCTGCCCGTCCACCAGTACGTCCCACACCCCGTGTACCGGCTGGCAGTCGGCCAGCGCGAGCAGTTGGCGCAGCAGCACCGCACGTACCTGTTCGGTCAGGGCACGCAGGTCGGTTCCGTCGACGCGCGCCGCGGCCTCCAGGAACTCCACCGCGGCCAGGGCGGTCCACGCGTTGGCCCGACCCCAGTAGCACCAGATGGTGCGGCCCCCGTGGGAGCCGTGCGCGTACAGGCCGGTGGTCGGGTGCTGGAGCATCGCGGCGTGCGCGAGCAGTTGACGGCCGGCGTCGGCGACCAGTTCGGTTCGGCCGGTGTGCTCGCCGTAGTGGGCGAGGAACGTGCCGGCCATGTACGCGGTGTCCGCCCACACCCCACCCGGCCAGTGTTCGATCGCGCCGCCCGGCGCCCGGGTGACCCGGTCGTCGGTGTGCAGCCAGCGCAGCAGCCGCGCGCAGCCGTCGGCGTACCGGTCCTCCGCGGTCGCGGCGTACAGGTCGGCGCAGGCGCTGCCGGGTGCCAGGTTGTTGACATGACCCAGTTCGATGCCGTCGGTCAGGTGCCGGTCGACGAATCCGGCGACGAACTGCGGGACCGGCGCCCCGGCTGCGGCGGCCACCCGCAGCATGCCCTGCAGTACCACACCCTCGCCCCAGAACCAGCGGGTCAGGCCCATCGCGATGGCGCGATCGGTGATCCGCTGCGCGGTGCCGGTCAGTACGTCCCGGGTCAGATCCGCCGGGTCGGCCGGTGGGCGGGGCGGTTCGGCCAGGGCGGCCGTCGCGGTGTCGAGTCCGGTCCCGTCGCGGGTCACGTCGCTGGTTCCGCTGCTCATGAGCCCTCCTCCCCACCGGCCCGGGGCCGGCCCCGGGCCAGGTCGATGACGTGCTGCGGCCCCGCGTCCCGGCCGATCCGCAGCTCCGGCGCACCGAACTCCAGCCGGGCGTACGGGTTGGCCAGTTGCGGCGGGTCGGCGATCCTGCCGTCGGCCGCCAGATCGGCCGACACACCGTCCACAGTGAACGGTCCGGACCGGTCCAGGCGCAGGGTGTCGCCGCCGACGCGTACGGACACCGAGTCGGCGCCGAACTCCGGTTCGGCCAGGGCCCCGACGAAGTCGGCGAAGTCGCCGTGGGTGTGGCGCCGGCCCACGGTGCACACCCAACCGGTACCGGCACCGCCGGACCGCCATTCCTGCCAGGCGTCCGGCCCGGTACGTACCGGTTCGGGGCCGCCGCCGTCGGTGGCCAGCGCGACGTAGCCGTCCCCGACCCGGCCGGCGAGCCACGGGCCGGAGCGTACCCACTCGTCGCAGTGGGCGACCGGGAACCAGGCGTGCGTGTAGCCCATCGGATCGTCGGCGGGCAGCCGGTACAGGGCCAGTACGGTGTCCCGGTACTGCCGGGCCCGGGGCAGGATCCGGTTGCCGGCCCACGCGTTGGGCCGCGCCGACGGGGAGATCGACGTGTTCGGCGCGTGCGTGACGAACACCTGGATCTCCGGTCCGAGGGTGGCTCCCCAGATGTGTTCCTGCAGGCCGGGCAGGCCGACCCGGTAGTCCTGCGCGCAGGCGAGCATCATGTCCGGGGTCTTGTACACGGTCACGTCCGAGCCGTAGGGCCGGCTCAGCAGGTCGTGCGCGAACCGGTACCGGCCCCGGTAGCTCTGCCGCGCCCACCAGTGCGCCGACGAATCGTCGGCGACCTCGGCGAGTACCGCCGGCATCCGGTAGCGGCGGGCGGTGGCCAGTGCCGCCGCCGGCAGTACCGCGTCGTTGAGCGCGCCGACCCCGAAGCAGACCCACATGATCGGCGCGGTCTCCTCCAGCCGGGAGGAACGCAGCGTCTGTACGTACGAGCGACCGTGCGCCGCGCCGTGGATGCCGTGCCAGGAGTTCGCGGCCAGGCTGAACAGCACCCGGTCGGCGAGCCCGGCGGCCATCGCGGCGATCTCGTCGTCGGCCGCGAACTCCACCAGCGACACCAGCGCCAGCAGGTCGATCGCCAGGTAGGCGTTGGAGTCGAACTCGCTGAACCCGCCGGCCAGCTTGCGGCGCAGCCAGGCCACCGCCAGTTCCCGACCGTGTTCGGCGTGCCGGGCGCCGGACCGGCCGGCGTTGTCGAACGTGGCGTCCGCGAACGCCTCACCGACGAGCAGTTCCGCGGTGTGCCAGACGAACTGGTGGTTCTCGGTGAAGTAGCACATGGCGTCGAGGCCGGGCTGGTCGATCCAGTACTTGAAACCCAGCAGCGCGTCGCGTACCCGGTCCCGCAGGTCGGGCTGCCAGTGGTCGGCCGGTACCCGGTGCCACAGGTGCATCAACCCGACCGCCTCGAAGTCGGCGCAGTCGGCCCGGTTGTCGATCATCCACAGCGCCCGTTCCAGGCCGGCGGCGGTGATCACGTGGTCGGGATCGCGTACGTGCCGGGCCAGTTCGGCGGCGGACACCCCGGCGATCCCGGCCGCGTGCGCCAGGAACTCCGCGCGCCAGGTGTCCGGGTCGCCGACCGGCCGCGACCGGTAACTGTCCGGCAGTACCGCGACCGGGAACTCCCGGAACACCGGCGCCCGGTCGTCGTCGCAGGCGATGCGCAGCATGCTCGACCCGGTCGACAGCATGGAGGCGTTGCCAACCTCGGCCTCGCCCTCTGGCCGGGCGTCGCCGGCCCCGCCGTCCGGCCCGGCCTCCCCGCGCGGCCCGGCCTCCCCGCGCGGCCCGGCCTCCCCGCGCGGTGCCAGGTCCTGCAGCCTCACGGTTGCCTCGCCGTCGGTCAACCGGACCCGCTGTTCCCGGCCGGCGCAGGACACCCGCAGCGCGGCCCCGGCCGGACCGACCAGCGGTACGACGCCGTCGGTCGAGCCCCAGCGGGTCACCCCGACCGCGTCGAGTACCTGCTCGGCGACCGCGCTGGTGTACTCGCAGGCACCGGGGCTCGGCACGACGACCCGTACCGGCAGGCCGTCCACCCGCAGCCGCAGCACCTGTCGGCACTCCCGGAACGCCACCTGCCAGGACGCGACGGACACGGTGGTCTCCCCGGACGGCAACCAGACCCGGATCTCCCGCTCGGCCGGCTCCATGTAGGTGAAACCGTCGTTCTGGTCCACCAGTTCGCCGCCGACGTACAGGTGGGTCGGGCCGGTCGAGGCGAGCCGCAGTGTCCGCCACTCGGCCTGGTCGACCTCGAACGTGGTGGCGGCCAGCGCCAGCCGGTACTCCGGGGTGAAGCAGAACTCGCTCCAGTCGACCAGACCGTCCGCGCTGGTATGGATCCGTTGCCAGGTACCGGAATGCTCGATCCCGGTCGGGCCGGTGTAGACCACGGATGCGCCCTCGACGGGCTCCGACAGGGTGGCCGGGCGCAGCGGCCGGCCGCGGTACAGCCGCTGCTTGAGCGGCGTGACGTCCGGCCCGTTGGTCAGCACCCAGCGGCCCTCGCCCCACGGGTCGCCGGCCGCATCGACGTGCTCGGCCAGGTCGTCGGCCGGTTCCGACCAGGCGGGGCCGACCAGCCAGTCCCGTACGGTGCCCCGTTCGTCCAGGGCGTGCACCGTACGGCCGGTGCCGGGTTCGCGGTGGACGTCGTACTCAGCCATGCCGTGCGATCTCTCCTACTTCAGTCCGGTGTTGGCGATGCCGCGCACGATGTAGCGCTGCAGCACCAGGAAGATGAGCACCACCGGCAGCATGCTGATCACCGACATCGCCAGGATGTAGTTGAACGGCACCACGAGCTGGCTGTTGAACTGGGCCAGCGCCACCGGCAGGGTGTACTTCGACTGGTCCTGGCTGATGATCAGCGGCCACAGGAAGTCGTTCCAGCGCCAGATCACCGAGAAGATGGTGACCACGGCGATGGCGGCGCCGCAGAGCGGTACGACGATCCGGGCGAAGATCCGGAACTCGCCGGCGCCGTCCATCCGGGCCGCCTCGATCAGGTCGTCGGGGATCGTCAGCATGTACTGGCGCAGCAGGAACACCCCGGTCGGGGTGGCCGCCGGCGGGATGATCAGCCCCCACAGCGAGTTCACCAGGTGCAGGTCGGCGGCGACCTGGTACACCGGGATCAGGATGAGCTGCAGCGGGATCATGATCGTGCCGAGCACCACCAGGAACAGCAGGTTGCGGCCACGGAAGTTGTACTTCGCCAGCCCGTACGCGCACATCGTGTTGATGACCACGGTCAGCAGGGTGGCGCCGACCGTGACGATCACGCTGTTCTTCAGGTACACGGTGAAGTCGAAGGAACTCAGCGCGCCGGTGTAGTTGTCCGGCGCCAGTGACGACGGGAACGCCGACGGCGGCCGGGCGGCCAGTTCGGCCTGCGTCTTGAACGACGACAGCGCCGCCCACACCACCGGCACCAGGACCACGATGGACAGCGCGACGAGCAGCGCGTAGGTGAGTACCCGTGCCGTGCTCGGCCGGCGCCGACCGGTGGTCGAGCTCCAGGTCCGCGGCGAGCGGGGGTCACGCACCACCGACAGACTCACCTCGACTCCTTCCGCTGGTTGAACAGGAAGTTGAGCAGCGTCAACGCGAAGACGGTGCAGAACAGTACGACCGACGCGGCGGCGGCCAGGCCGTACCGGATCGGTGACTGGAAGACGTTCTGGTAGATGTACTGGATCATCAGCGTGGTGGCGCCGACCGGGCCGCCGCCGGTGAGGGTCCAGATGTAGTCGAACGACTGGAATCCGGCGATCAGGCTGAGGATCAGTACCACCATGGTGGTGGGACGCAGCAGCGGCCAGGTGATCGTACGGAACCGCTGCCAGCTCGACGCCCCGTCCATCGCGGCGGCCTCGTAGTACACCGGGTCGATGCTCTGCAGCCCGGCCAGCATGATCAGGGTGTAGAAGCCGACGTGGATCCACAGCCCGACGAAGATCACCACGGCCATCGACAGGTTGCCGTTCACCAGCCAGCCCGGGCCGGGCAGCCCGATGCCGTGCAGCACCGTGTTGAGCAGCCCGTTGTTCCGGTCGAAGATCCAGCCCCAGATCAGCCCGACCACCACCGGGGAGAGCACCACCGGCAGGAAGAACACCGAGCGGAAGAACGCCCGACCCCGGATCCGCTGGTTGAGCAGCAGCGCCAGCCCGGTCGAGCAGGCCGTCACCAGGACCACGAAACAGAACGCGAACAGTACGGTGGCCCGCGCCGCGGCCCAGAAGTCGGTGGCGCTGAGCAGCTCGTGGTAGTTCGCGCCGCCGACGTACCGGAAGGTACGGCCGTTGTGGCTGTCGTACGTGCTGATGGTGAAGTTGTTGATCGCCGGGTAGATGACGAACACCCCGAAGATCACCATGTTCGGCAGCACGAACAGGTACGGCGCGAGCCGCTGGTTCCACGGCCTGGCCTTCCGGTGCCGCACCCCCGGGCCGGTCCGGCGCGGGGGTGCGGCGGTGTCGGTCACCACCGTCATTGCGCGTCCTTCAGCGCCTTACCGGCTGCGGTACGGATCGCCGTGGTCGCCTGGGCGGGCGTCTCCTTGTGCGCCAGTACCTTGCTCAGTTCGGCGACGACCGCATCGGCGGTGGCGGCGAACGCGGGGCTGTAGGAACTCGGGTACGTGTCGGTCGGGGTGCGCTTCACCTCGTCGAGGTACACGCCCATGTCCTTGCCCCGGCTCGGGTACTGCACACCGGAGGCGAGCAGATCCTTGCGGGTCGGGATGAAGTTGGCCTGCTGGGCCAGCGTCTGCTGGGCGTGCTTGGAGTTCATGAACGCGATGAAGTCCGCGGCGAGCTTCTGGTGGTGGCTCTGCTTGAACCCGACCATGAACTTGCCTCCCGGGTAGCCGCCGCAGCGCGCCTGGCACGGGTTGGGTGCGACCGCCCAGTTGAACTTCGCCGACTCGGCGAACGCGCTGACCTGCCAGTTACCCGAGATGTACACGGGCACCTGCTTGGCCAGGAAGATCTCGTTGGCGCCCTTGTACTTCGAGCCGGCCTGCAGCCACAGGTCCGAGGGCATCGCGCCGGAGGCGTTGAGCGAGGCGAACCGCTTGATCGCGGCGGTGGTCTTCGCCGGGTCGAACCCGACCTGCTTGCCGTCGCCGCTGAAGTAGTTGACGCCGTACTCGCTGAGCATGGTGGCGAACCGGTGCCCGGAGACGTCCATGGCGATCGAGTACTGGGTCTTGTTGGCCTTCTTGACCTTCGCTGCGGCGGCGACCATCTGGTCCCAGGTCCACGGCTTCTTCTCGTCCGGCAGCGGCACCCCGGCCTTACGGAACTGGTCCACGTTGATCAGCGGGCCGTTCATGGTCAGGTCGCTGGGTACGGCGACCAGGCCGCCGTCCTTGCCGGTCACGTAGCCCTTCGCGCCGTCGATGAACTGACCGTCCAGTGTGGACTTCTGGAACTTGTCCAGGTTCAGCAGGTCGTCACGGAACGGGTCGATGCCGCTGAGCCTGGCCACATCCGGCGCGTTGCCGCCGGACAGCCGGGCCTGCAGCTTCTGCTCCAGACTGTCGTACGGGACGACCTGGAGGTCGACCTTGACGCCGGTCTTCTTCTCGTACTCCGCGATCAGCCCGCGGGTCGCCTTCTCGTCCGGGCCGTCGGTGAAGTAGACGTACGTCAGTTTCTTCGCACTCGACTGTCCGGTGTCGTCGCCGGATGTGCCGGTACCTGGTGCGCAGGCGCCGAGCACTGTGAGCAGTGCACCGGCCGCCAGCAGCCCGCGGATGCGTCGCATGGTGCTGTTACCTCCCGAATTTCACGTAGTTCGCCGACCCGGTGAAGCCGAGTCGGCGGGACACCGCGAGGGCGGCGTCGGACAGCCGTTGCGGAATGACATCGGACTTGGCGAGGATCCGGTCCCGGGGTCCGGCCACGCTGATCGCGCAGATCGGCATCCCGCGCTCGTCGCGGATCGGCGCGCCGTAGCACATCACGTCCGGTTCGTTCTCCCCGTTGTCGACCGAGTAGCCGCGGGTACGGGCCTCGTCCAGTTCGGCCCGCAGTTGCGCCCGGTCGGTCACCGTGGTCGGGGTCAGCGATGTGAGGTCGAGCCGGTCGATGAGCGGGTCGACCTGCTCGATCGGCAGTGCGGACAGGTACGCCTTGCCCAGCGAGGTGGCGTGCATCGGGCGGCGGACACCGAGCAGCCGGCGTACGGCGATGTAGTGGTCGGTGACGTCCTCGTGCGCGATGTAGACCATCTGCTCGCCGTCGCGTACCGCCATCAGCGCCGCCTCGGACAGGCCCCGGGACAGGTCCCGCAGGTGCGCCTGGGCGGCCTGGAACGGATCGAAGCTGGCCAGCGCGGCCATTCCGATGGTGACGATCCGCTGACCGAGTGCGACATGTTCGGCGGTGCCGTCCCAGTCCAGGTAGCCGCGTTGGCGCAGCAACCCGAGGATCCGGTACGTGGCACTGCGGGACAGGCCGAGACGCTCGGCAATCTGACCGGCACTCATCGTGTGGTCGGAGGCGAGCAGCTCCAGGATCGCGAGCCCCCGCTCCAGCGTGCCGGCCCGCCGGTCGAGATTCTCCGTTCCCGCCGGTTCGGTTCCCGCTGGTTCGGTCTCAGCTGACAATGCACATCCTCATCGCACCGTTCATCGGGATAGTGACCCGTTGATTGGGATGCAACCTAAGCCCGCCCGGGACGACTGTCAACAGGTGCGACTCACCCAGAGTTGCGATCGTGACCGACGTACCAGCAGGTGGACGGCCTCGTCAGTTCAGCGCAGTCACTTACTGCAACGTCAGCACTCCGTAGTGCCGCACCGTGCCGCACCGTGCCGCGCGAAACTCGGGGAGTTTGTCGGATCGAGGTCGCCCTGACGACCTCGATCCGACAAACTCCCGGGATTACGGCTGACCCAGGACAGCAGTCAGCCGATTCAGGGTGTGCAGGCACCGGGGCCGCCGACGCGGCAGTCGCCTGCGGGCGTTGACGATGGATCCATTCACTGAGTGGCCAGAGTTGACCGCCCAAGCCGCCCGCTCCGACCACCACTGCGCATTTTCCCCGAAAGTCCGTTCTGTCCAGGACGCCGGGGGCGACATTCGGGAAAAATGCACCTCCGCGGTGGCGCAGCAGGGTCATTTTCCCGGAATGTTCTGTCCGCCGAAAGGGACATAGCGTCCATTCGGGGAAAATGCCTTCGCTGGGGTTGCGGAAGAGCCGCTTCAAGCGCAGAAGGCCATGATCAACGCGCGACCACCACCACGAGAGCACCCCTCCGCAGCGCCCCCGGCCTGCATGGGGGCATCAAACTCATGAAACCGCGGAAACGTCGGTCGAGGCGTTCGGGCCGGATAACCAGCCAGCGATCAGGTCCATCGAGAATCTGTTACTCGCCGGACACGGCCATCTCCCCGAGTTCGGACCAGTCCTCGCCGGGGACGGAGAAGTTGACGATGCGCGGGGTCTCCGCGAGGTGCGGCGGGAGCGTCTTGCGGGCCTGCTGGAAGTGCTCGGACCGTACGTGCGCCGCACCGGCGTCATCGTCGCGAAACGCCTCGACCAGTACGTACTCCGTCGGATCGGCCAGGCTGCGGGACCAGTCGAACCACAGGCAGCCGGGCTCGCCCCGGGTGGCCCGGGTGAACTCGGCGGTGATCTCCGGCCACCGGTCCGCGTCCTCGGGCCGTACCCGGAACTTCGCGGTTATGAAGATCATGGCTGCCTCCCATGGCCGGCTTCCTGCGTCCCGCCCACCGTAATGCGAAGCCCGGCGGCTCGCCGTGGATCGGCCACGGCTGTCGGTGCCCTCGCCTACGCTGCGGTCATGGCCACGGAGGAGACGCGCGAGGGCGTGTCGCTGACCAACCTCGACCAGCCGCTGTTCGACGGCGCGGAGGCGACGAAGCGCGACCTGGTCGACTACCTCGACGCGGTCGGCGACCGGATCGTCCACGAACTGGCCGGCCGACCGTTGTCGGTGATGCGAGTGCTGCGCGGGCAGCAGCCGTTCATGCAGAAGAACCTGCCGAAGTACACCCCGGAGTGGGTACGCAGCGTGTCGGTATGGGCGGAGGCGTCGAAGCGGCAGATCCGGTACGCGCTCTGCGACGACCGCCGGACGCTGCTGTGGTTCGCCAACCAGCGGGCGATCGAGTACCACCCGACACTGTCCCGCGCCGACGACGACAACCACCCGACCGTGCTCATCCTCGACATCGACCCGCCGGAGGGCAGCGAGCAGTTCCCGCTGGCCGTCCGCGCGGCGAAGCTGGTACGGCGTGCGCTCGCGGACGACGGGCTGGACGCGGCGGTGAAGACCAGCGGTGCCAAGGGCCTGCACGTGGTCGTACCGCTCGCGCCGGGTCAGGACGTGTGGGACGTCGCCGCCGCAACCCGGGCTCTGGGCGCGCGGGCCGAGCGGCTGGGTCCGGACGTGGCGACCACCGCGTTCATCCGTGAGGACCGGGCCGGGAAGGTGTTCCTCGACTCGACCCGGGCCGGCGGCGCCACCGTCGTCGCGGCGTACAGCCCACGGATCCGGCCCGGTGTGCCGGTGTCGTACCCGGTCGGCTGGGACGCACTCGACGACGCCACGCCGGGCGACTTCACCATCCGTACGGTGCCGGAACTCATCGGCAGCGGCGACCCGTGGGCCGCGCAGATGCCCGCGCCGCAGGTGCTGCCCGACGACCTGGTGGCCGAGGGCCACACCATCCCGGTGGCCCGCGTACAGGCGATGCACGAGGGCAAACGCCGCGCCCGCGCCCGTCGCGACGAGTCGCCCTGACGCAGGGCTCCCGCCGGGGTTGCTTCGATCGTCGCGGTGCCGGAACACACGATGCCGTCGACCGGCCCGGGTCTCAGGCGGCGAAGGCGAAGGCGGCGTAGCCGACCACGCGGTCCGGGGTACCGGCGGTGTCGGCGGAGGTCGCATAGTCCAGCAGCCGGGGCGTCCAGTCGATGCGGGCGGCCAACGCGGTCAGGCCGCGCAGCGCGAACACGCCGCAGGCGTCGCGGGTGCCGATGCGGTCCGGTGCCCGGTCTTCCACAGCGCTGATCGTGGCGGCGTCCTGCTCCCGGGCACTCGGATCGTCGCGGTAGTGCGACAGGTCGGTGGAGCAGAGCAGTACGGTGCCCGGCTGACATACGTCTCCGCCAGCAGCTCCGCCACCTTCTCCGGCGGCGTCGGCCCGGTGACCACCGGCAGCACCGGCGTGTCCGGCGGCGAGGATCTGCCGCAGGAACGGCAGCTGTACCTCCAGCGAATGCTCCGGCGCGTGCGGCTCGTCGTCGGCGACGGCGAGGCCGGCGGCGACCAGCGCGTCGCGGCCGGTACGGTCCAGCGGCAGCGGGCCCAGCGGGGTGTCCAGACTGTCCACAGTGGGCACTGCACAGCCGGCGAGTCGGACGAAGTGGGCCGGGCCGATCAGTACGATCCGGCGGACCTGGCCGGCGTGCCGACGCAGCCGGGCGTACACGTGCGCGGCGGTGGGGCCGGAGAACCGGTAGCCGGCGTGCGGCACCACGTAGGCGGGGCAGAGCCGGTCGTCGTCCGGCACGTCCACCGCGTCCATCAACGCAGACACCATGTCGCGCAGCGTGTCCGGCTGCGCCGGGTAGAACCGTCCGGCAACTGCCGGCGGACGCACGCTCGACACAGACCGCTCCTCCCCACCGACAGGACGGCTCATGCTACCCGGCGGCGCGGCGGTCGTGCCGGCCATAGTTTCCGCTGCGCTCACCGAGCCGTACCGGCTGTCGCCGGGAACCCCATTCCCCGGCCGGGCCGTCGAACACACCGTCCACAGCAGATCCACAGTGGACACAGTGACCGTCGTCGGTGAGCCGGTAGTCCTTCAGTACGTACCAGTCCCGTACGACCACCGGCTCGTCGCACGACGGGCAGTGCGTGGTCTGCCCGTCCGCGTCGTGCACATTGCCGGTGTAGACGTACTTCAGGCCGTGCTCGCGCGCGATCCGCCGGGCCCGCCGCAACGTCTCAGGCGGGGTACGCGGAGTGTCGCGCATCTTGAAGTCCGGGTGGAAGGCGGTGAAGTGCAGCGGTACCGAAGGGCCCAGGTGCTCGGCGATCCACGCGCACTGCCCGGCGATCTCGGCGTCGGAGTCGTTGTGCTCCGGGATCAGCAGCGTGGTGATCTCGACCCAGACATCCGTACTCTTCAGGTATTCCAACGTGTCCAGCACGGCCGGCAGCTTGGCGAAGGTGACCTTGGAGTAGAACTGGTCGCTGAACGCCTTCAGGTCGATGTTCGCCGCGTCCATGTGCGCGTACAGGTCCCGGCGGGCCGGCTCGTTGATGTAGCCGGCGCTCACCGCCACGGCCCTGATCCCCCGGTCCCGGCAGGCGTCCGCGACGTCCATCGCGTACTCCAGGAAGATCGTCGGATCGTTGTACGTGAACGCGATGGACCGGCAGCCGAGCTGCTCGGCGGCCCGCGCCAGGGTCTCCGGGCCGGCCGACGAGGACAGCGTGTCGATCTCCCGGGACTTCGAGATGTCCCAGTTCTGGCAGAACCGGCAGGCCAGGTTGCAGCCGGCGGTACCGAACGACAGCACCGGGCTGCCGGGCAGGAAATGGTTCAGCGGCTTCTTCTCGATCGGGTCCACGCAGAACCCGGACGAGCGGCCGTACGAGGCCAGCACGATCCGGTCGTCGACCCGGCCCCGTACGAAACACAGCCCGCGCTGCCCCTCGCGCAGCTTGCAGGCGCGCGGGCAGACGTCGCACTGGATCCGGCCGTCCGGAAGCTCGTGCCAGTAGCCGGTCGACACGGTGTACTCGTCCGACAGGCTCAACCGGTCGGGCTGCTCGATGTCGACCTCGACCTCGGTCATGTCGCGCCACCTCCCGGCACCACGCTAGCCGGGGACCGCCCCGGTCAACCAGCGCCGCCGGCCGCCGGCGGGATGCGTGCGGACAAACCCACCTGCACAGCTGGTGCCGGGTTGGCAGGATGTGGGCGTGCTGCTGACGATCACCACCACCCACAAGCCCGCCACCGACCTGGGGTACCTGCTGGTCAAACACCCCGACCGGGTGCATACCGCGGCGACCTCGGTGGGTACCGCGCACGTGCTGTACCCACAGGCCGACGCGGACCGCTGCACCGCGGCCCTGGTGCTGGAGGTGGAGCCGCAGCGGCTGGCGAAACTGCGCGGGGCCGGCGCCGGCTTCGCCCTCGCGCAGTACGTCAACGACCGCCCGTACGCGGCCTCCTCGCTGCTGGCGGTCGCCATGTCGCGGGTGTTCTCCTCCGCGCTGCACGGACGCAGCAAGGACCGCCCGGAACTCGCCGACACGCCGATCCCGCTGGAGCTGTCCGTACCGGCGCTGGCCTGCTCCGGCGGCCCGGAACTGGTCGAGCGGATGTTCGCACCACTCGGCTGGCAGGTCGAGGCGCGGACCGTGCCGCTGGTGCCGGCCGGGTGGGGCGACAGCCGGTACGTGGCGCTGACCCTGCGCGGCACGCTGCGCCTCGCCGACGCGCTCAACCACCTGTACGTACTGCTGCCGGTGCTGGACGGCGACAAGCACTACTGGGTCAGTACGGACGAGATCGACAAGCTGCTGCGCGCCGGTTCCGGCTGGCTGGCCGAACACCCGGAACGCAAGGTGATCACCGACCGGTACCTGGCGCACCAGCGGGCGCTGTCCCGGGAGGCGCTGGACCGGCTGGCGCTCGACCGGCTGACCGAGGCCGACGGGGTGCCGACCGACGCTGCGGACGATGCGCTGGACGAGGACGCCGCCGTCCCGACAGCCGGCGCCGCGGCGGAGAGGACGGTGCCGCTGGCCGAACGGCGCCGCGACGCGGTGGTTTCCGCCCTCGCCGCCTCGGGCGCCCGTCGGATACTGGACCTCGGCTGCGGTCCCGGCTCACTGCTGGTGGCGCTGGCCAAGGACCCCCGGTACACCGAGCTGGTCGGTGCGGACGTCTCGGCCCGCGCGCTGGACATCGCGGAGCGTCGGGTGAACCGGCTGGCCGATCGGCAGCAGGAGCGGATCACGCTGCTGCAGACCGCGCTCACGTACGCCGACGCGCGACTGCGCGGCTACGACGCGGCGGTACTGATGGAGGTCGTGGAGCATGTCGACCCGGCGCGGCTGCCCGCCCTGGCCCGCGCCGTCTTCGGGCACGCCGTCCCCGGCACCGTACTGGTCACCACGCCCAACGCGGAGTACAACGTGCGCTACCCCGGCCTCGCCGCGGGCCGGATGCGCCACCACGACCACCGGTTCGAATGGACCCGCGCCGAGTTCACCGACTGGGCAACGGAAGTGGCCGCACAGTACGGCTACACCGTGCAGTTCTCGCCGGTCGGTGACGAGGACCCGGAGGTCGGCGCTCCCACCCAGCTCGCCACCTTCACCCACAGGCCCTGACCCGCAGGTCCATCACCGGGCCCATGGGCTCGGGCGACGCTCCCGGCGCGTTGATCATGGCCGCACGGGACAACGCCGTTCATGGGACCAGCGTGATACGAGTGGGGCACTCACTACGCACCTCCCACCACCCCCGCTTGGCATTTTCCCCGAATATCTGTTAAGTCCCTTTTGTCGAAGGTGCATTCGGGGAAAATCCACTCTCCGGACGAACCGAAGGTGCATTTTTCCCGAAAGTCCGATTAAGAAATCACCGCAAAACGGCCGTTTCGGGGAAAATGCACAGTAGGCGGGTGGGTGGCGCGTGGTGCGAAAGGGTTCAAGATCAGCGGCAATGGGCACCAGCCCCCACGAACCGCAGCGAACTGCGGCAGTCCGCGGGGTACACAGCCCAATGCCTCGGATCTTGAACCAACCCCGAAACCACGCGACGTGACGAGTTGACGTGAGGCCATGATCGACGACCCGGACGGGTGCCCGTGGCACGGCAGTGAGTCCCGCACAGTGCCCGCGCCGGCCTCCCCGTCCCGCCCTATCGACCCGAACTGACAGCTCGGACATGTCGATATGGAGGTCGGCCGTTCGTGTAGAGGGTGACGGTGCCGCGGGGAGGTCGCGGCGCCCTACGCGAAGGGAGCAGACCATGGGCAAGGTCATCGTGATCGAACACCTGTCGCTCGATGGCGTGATGCAGGGTCCGGGGCGGCCGGACGAGGATCGCCGGGACGGCTTCGAGCACGGCGGCTGGGCGGAGCCCGGCCAGGACCCGGCCATGCAGCAGGTGATCGGCAAGCGGATGTCCAGCGCCTGGTCGCTGCTGGCCGGCCGGACGACGTACGAGCACTTCACGAACTACTGGCCCGCGCAGGAACCCAACCCGTTCACCGAGGCGCTCACCCGGGTACAGAAGTACGTGGCGTCGACCACGCTGAGCGAGCCGCTGCCGTGGCAGAACTCGACGCTGCTGCGTGGCGACGCAGTGGAGGAGGTGGCCAGGCTCAAGAAGGAACTGGCCGAGAACCTGGTGGTGTTCGGTAGCGGGGTGCTGGTCCAATCGCTGATGCCGCCGCGCCTCGTCGACGAGTTCGTCCTGATGATCCACCCGCTGGTGCTGGGATCGGGCCACCGCCTGTTCCCGGACTCCGGTTCGGATCTGTCGACCTTCCGCCTGGTCGACTCGACGACAACAGGTACCGGCGTACTCATCGCCACCTACCGGCCCCGCTGATCCCGAGAGCGACCGGCGGGCGTCAGGTCGGTCGCGGGCGGGCGTTGTGCAGCCGGATGCCGCTGAAGCCGAGGCTGCTGGCGGTGACGTGGTCCCAGAACGGCCACAGGTTGGGCAGTACCCGTAGCTGGATGCCGGCCTGTTCGTGCAGGGCGTACAGGTCGCCGACCCGTTCCGGTGCGCCGAGCGGCTCGACCGGTCCGGTGGCCACCAGCGCGTACGGGTCGTCCTCGGCGAACGGCCGGAACCGCGCGGCGGGCAGCCGGTAGGCGTACAGCTCGACGCTGCGGATCGCCTCCAACCAGCCGTACTCGACGGCGTGTACGCGGTCCCCGCAGCCGACACCGAGGATGCGGGCCCGGTCGACGGCTGTGGTGTCCGGTTCGGCCCAGGCCATCGCGCGTGGGCACTGCCGGGGGAACCAGTAGTCCGGGGCGCGTTCGGTGCCGACCGCCCATACGTAGGCCTCGGGCTGCTGAGCGGTCGCCGCCACGTGCGGTACGAACCGGCGGATCGTCGGGTCCTCGGAGAAGTGCAGGACCTGTCCAGTTTCCGGGCGCATCCGGAGAACGCTAGCGCAGCGCAGGCGCTAGTCAGCTAGCCGATTAGGATGCTAGCATCCTAAGGTGCGCGACGACGAGGTCAAGCAGTTCAACGTGTACCTGCCTCTCGGGCTGATCAAGCAGGTCAAACACCACGCCATCGAGTCGGGACTGTCCCTCTCGGCGTTGGTCGCGGACGCCCTCCGCGCTTACCTCGACGACACCCGCAGGCAGGCAGGACAGCCATCCGAGAAGGAGATCTGACATGACGACCGACGGCATCGAGACCGTGTTCCTGGAGACCCACAACTGGGGGAAGGCCGCGAAATTCTTCCAGGCCCTGGGCTTCACGCTGGAGTTCGACACCGGCCACAACTCCGGCCAGCTCCGCAACGGCGACGGCCCTTCGGTGTTCATCGCGGAGATCCCCGAGGACCGGGAGCCCCGGACCCAGCTCATGCTGAAGGTGCCCGACGCGGACACGTTCCGCGCCGACCCGATCGTCGAGGTGGTCACGCCGTTCGAGAACACCCACTACGGGACCGCAGAGATGACCGTCCGCGACCCCGACGGCCGGCTGTGGAGCCTCCAGGCTCCGGCCCGGAAGTGACGGTCGTGGCCAACGAACAGGACGGGGCACCGGACAGCACCGCCGTACGGGTCGCCCTCTGGCGGGCACTGCACACCCGGGTCGATGCGCCGCCCCACGTGATCTCCGACGAAGTCGGACTGCGGCTGGTGGATCCCGATGAGGGCTGGCAACGCCGCCCCGACATGGACCCGCACGCCACCAGCGGGTTCCGTGCCGCGATCGTGGCCCGGGCCCGGTTCATCGAGGACCTGGTCGTCGAGCAGGCGGAGCACGGCGTCACCCAGTACGTCGTACTCGGCGCCGGGCTCGACACGTTCGCCCAGCGGAGGCCGGAGACCGCCGCCGACCTCCGGGTGTTCGAGATCGACCAGCCGGACACCCTGGCCTGGAAACGCCGACGCCTGATCGAACTCGGCTACGGGGTCCCCGACCGGCTGCGGCTGGTGCCGGTCGACTTCGAGGCCGGTGCGGACTGGTGGCAGCAGCTGGCCGACAGCGGGTTCGATCCCGGCCGGCCGACGGTCGTCGCCTGCACCGGCGTCACCATGTACCTCACCCGGGACGCCACCGTGGCAACCCTGCGCCAGCTCGCCAGCCTCGGTCCCGGCTCGACGGTCGCCATGACGTTCATGCTGCCGAGCGAGCTTCTCGATGATGCCGACCGCCCAGCGTTCGAGGCGACCAGACCACAGGCACAGGCAGCCGGTACGCCGTTCATCAGCCTCTACGCCCCGCAGGAGATGCTGGCGCTGGCCCGCGACGCCGGCTTCACGGACCCCCGGCATGTGCCGGGTAGCGCGCTCGCCGAACGCTACTTCGCCGGTCGGGCCGACGGTCTGCGCCCATCGAGCGGCGAGGACCTACTCATCGCCAGCACCTGAGGGTCCGGGTCCGCGCGAGGGCGCCGGACCGGCCGTGGAATCCTCCGGCGCTGCCGGACCTGCGGGGGAATCCTCCGGCAGTGCCGGACCTGCGGGGAACAGGATCGTGCTGAGCAGGTACGGCGCCCGACCCGGCCCGGGTCCGTGGCCGATCGAGGCGCGCAGCACCTTCGCCATCTCGGTGAGCATCGCCCCGATCTCCGCAGGACTGAGCCAGACCGTGCCCTGCCGGTACGACACTGCGTCGGCGACCGGATCTGCGCCGTCCCGGTCGAGGTAGGCGTTGAATTCGGCGAGCAGTACGGCCATCGCCGCGCCGAATCCCCGACGGTGGTCCTCCAGCGACATCGACGCGGCGTCGGCGGCGTCGATCACGGGCCGTTCGCTGCGCAGCCGGTACCGGCGCTCCACCGCACCGCGTACCCGCTGTTCGCCTGCCACCTCCAGGAATCCGCCCTCGACCAGCAGGGCGACGTGCCGGTACACGGTGACCTTGGAGACCTCGGGCAGCCGGCCGCACAGTTGGGTGGTGGTGAGGGTGCCCGTGCCGGACAGGGCGTGCACGATGCGCATCCGTACCGGGTGCAGGAGCAGGTCGACGGTGTCCACAGGGTCTACTATCTCAGATGCGTTACCATTATCGAAGTTGAAAACGTTGCGGGTGGAGGACACGTGAGACAAGCATCCGGGCGGAAGATCGCCGTCGACGGCCGCTCCGTCTACGTCGAGGAGTCCGGCAGCGGGCCGGCCCGGGTCGTCTTCGAGGCCGGCCAGGGCTGCGGCCGGACCTGCTGGGACACGGTGCTCCCGCTGCTGGCCGACGACGCGCACCTGGTGGCCTACGACCGCGCCGGATTCGGCCGCAGCGGCCGGACCACCACCCAGCTGAGCATCGACGACATGGCCGCCGACCTCGCCGCCATGGTCGAGGCCGTGGTGCCGGGGGAACTCGTACTCGTCGCGCACAGCATGGGCGGGCTGGTCGCGCGACGGGCCGCAGAACTGCTGGAGCCCCGGCTGAAGGGCCTGCTGCTGGTCGATCCGACCCCGGAGACCGCGCCGGCGTACGACACCATCGAGCAGACCACCAGGAAGGTCGACCGGATGCTGGCGGTGGGTCAGGCGCTGGTCCACCTCCCGGCACTGCGTGGGCTGGCCGGCGGCAACCTCCGCAGCCTGTTCCCGGCCGAGACCTACGAGACGATGGTCGCCGAGGACTTCGTACCGGACGGTGTCGCGCAGACCCGCAAGGAGGCCCGCGCGGTGGCCGCCGCCATCCCGAGCTTCCGCGAGCAGCCGCCCCGGCTACCGCGGTGCCCGACGGTCCTGCTGTCCGCGGCCCGCTCGCCGAAGGGGCGCGAGGAGCAGTACGACGGCATCCGGGAACACCAGCGGCGCTACGCCGAGAGCCTGCCCGACGGCCGCTTCGTCAGCGTCGACTGTGGACACTTCATCCAGGCCGAACGACCGGAGATCGTCGCGGAGCACACCCGCGCCCTGCTGAAGCTGGGCAGGACAACCGGTTCAGCTCATACGGCACCGCCCGACGGGCTGGAGTTCCGACGACGCGCGTCTGAAGCGATCGCACGGTTGAAAGACAACTCCGCCGAACTTGCCGACTACCGGCAGGAGGCACACGGATTGGCCGAAACTGATGTCGAGGTACAGGAGTGAGCAGACGTACATGACGCCCTGACGCCCGTTCGACCACAGAACCGGAAGTGGAATGTTGTCGCCGGGGCGGGAATCAGGTGGGCGGTGGTGGCGCGCGGGGACGATACTGCGGTCTTGTGAGCGAACTGCTGGTACCGGATCTGTCCCTGGTGGCCCTCGTCGGCGCGTCCGGCTCGGGTAAGTCGACCTTCGCGCGGCGACATTTCGCGCCGACCCAGGTGCTGTCCTCCGACATGTTCCGGGCGATGGTCGCCGACGACGAGAACGACCAGTCGGCCAGCAAGGACGCCTTCGACGCGCTGTTCCACGTGGCCGGGCTGCGGCTGAGGGCCGGCCGGCTGACCGTGGTGGACGCCACCAACACCCAGCAGTTCGCCCGCAAGGACCTGGTCGCGCTGGCCCGCGAGTACGACGTACTGCCCACCGCCATCGTGCTGGACCTGCCCGAGTCGGTGTGCCTGGAGCGCGACGCGGCGCGAGCTGACCGGCAGGTCGGTCGGCGGGTCATCAGCAGGCAGCAGGCCGACCTGCGGCGCGGGCTGCGTGGCCTGCGGCGTGAGGGTTTCCGCAAGGTGTACGTACTGAACTCGGTCGACGAGGTCGGGGCCGCCACCATCGGCTACGAGAAGCAGTACAACGACAAGCGCGAGCTGACCGGACCGTTCGACATCATCGGCGACGTGCACGGCTGCCGGTCGGAGCTGGAGTCGCTGCTGACCGCGCTGGGCTGGCAGCTGGACCGCGACGCCACCGGTCGGCCGGTCGGCGCGCGGCACCCGGAGGGCCGTACCGCGGTGTTCGTCGGTGACCTGGTCGACCGGGGGCCGGACTCCCCCGGGGTACTGCGCCTGGTGATGGGCATGGTGGCGGCCGGTACGGCGCTGTGCGTGTGCGGCAACCACGAGCAGAAGCTGGTACGCAAACTGTCCGGCCGCGACGTCTCCGTGACGCACGGCCTGGAGCGCACCATGGAACAGTTCGAGAAGCTCGACACGGACACCGTCGAGCAGTTCCGCGTCTTCTGCGACGGGCTGGTCTCGCACTACCGCCTCGACGGCGGCCGGCTGGTCGTCGCGCACGCCGGGGTGAAGGAGGCGTACCAGGGCCGCTCGTCCGGCCGGGTCCGTTCGTTCTGCCTGTACGGCGAGACGACCGGCGAGACCGACGAGTACGGCCTGCCGGTGCGCTACCCGTGGGCGCAGGACTACCGGGGTTCAGCGACCGTGGTGTACGGGCACACCCCGGTGCCGATCCCCGAGTGGGTCAACAACACGCTGTGCATCGACACCGGCTGCTCGTTCGGCGGCAACCTGACCGCGCTGCGCTGGCCGGAACGCGAACTGCGCTCGGTGCCGGCCGAACAGACCTGGTACGAGCCGGTACGTCCGCTGGCCCCGCCGCCCCGCGAGCCCGACCTGCTGGACGTGGCGGACGTGACCGGGCGGCGCCGGATCGACACCGGGTACGGCGCGATCACCGTCGGCGCCGAGGAGTCGGCCGCCGCGCTGGAGGTGCTGAGCCGCTTCGCCATCGACCCGCGGCTGCTGCGCTGGCTGCCGCCGACGATGACGCCGTGCAGCACGGCCAAGGTCGACGGCTATCTGGAGTACCCGCTGGAGGCGTTCGCCGACTACCGGAAGGCCGGGGTCGAGCGGGTGGTGTGCGAGGAGAAGCACATGGGCTCGCGGGCGGTGGTCCTGCTCAGCCGGGACGACGAGGCCCTGGCGGACGCCTTCGGGGTGGCCGGTCCGGGCGCGATCCACACCCGCACCGGGCGGGCGTTCTTCGCCGACGACACCACCATCGAGCTCTTGAGCCGGCTGCGAGCCGCGGCGAGCGCGGCCGGGCTGTTCGACGAGTTCGACTCCGGCTGGCTGCTGTGGGACACCGAACTGCTGCCCTGGTCGGCGAAGGCCGGCCAACTGGTCCGGGACCAGTACGCCGGGGTGGCCGCGGCGGCCGGCGCCGCGCTGCCGGCCGCGCTGTCGGTGCTGGACGCCGCGCTGGCCCGGGGCGTACCGGCCGGTGAACTGCGCGGTCGGCTGGCCGGGCAGGCGACCGCGATGGATGCCTACGCCGAGGTCTACCAGCGCTACTGCTGGCCCACCGAAGGCTCGTCCGGGCTGCGGGTCGCCCCGTTCGCGCTGCTGGCCAGCGCGGGGGCCAGCCACGCCGGCCTGGACCACGCCCGTCAGCTCGCGCTGGCCGACCGACTGGTGGAAGCCGACCCGGAGCTGTTCACCAGTACCCGCCGGATCGTGGTCGACACCACCGACGAGGTCTCGGTGGCGGCCGGTACGGACTGGTGGCTGGAGCTGACCGGAGCGGGCGGCGAGGGCATGGTGGTCAAGCCGTACCAGGGGCTGTCCGTACCGGAGGGCCGGCAGGTGCAGCCGGGGATCAAGTGCCGGGGCCGGGAGTATCTGCGGATCATCTACGGTCCGGACTACACCGAGCCGGCGAACCTCACCCGACTGCGGGACCGCAAGCTGTCCCGGAAGCGGTCGATGGCCTGGCGGGAGCACGTACTGGGGCTGGCCGCCCTGGACCGTACGGCCGCCGGCGAACCGCTGCACCGGGTGCACGAGGTGGTGGCCGCCGTACTGGCCTGCGAGTCCGAGCCGGTCGATCCACGGCTGTGAGTACGCGGGGTGCCGGGGGAGCTTCTGCGGGTCGGTAGTCTTCGGTGGTGGACCACGGCGGCAGGACCAGGGCGATCTCCGAGCTCCTCTCGGTCAACCTGCTCGATCCCAAGTCCCTGATCGCCAGTTTCGGGCTGATCGGTGTCTATCTGGTGATCTTCGCGGAGACCGGCCTGTTCTTCGGGTTCTTCCTGCCCGGCGACACGTTGCTGTTCATCGCCGGCATGGCCACCTCGCCGCTGGCGGCGAAGCTGCTGGGCACCCACCTGTCGCTGCCGGCGCTGATGGTGGGTGTGCCGGTGATGGCGATCGCCGGCGCGCAGCTCGGGCACTACCTGGGCGCCCGGTTCGGCCGGGGGCTGTTCGACCGGCCGGAGTCGCGGATCTTCAAGGCGCAGTACGTGGAGAAGGCCGAGTACTACTTCAACCGGTTCGGTGCCTCCCGCGCCGTGGTGCTGGCCCGGTTCATCCCGGTGGTCCGCGCGTTCCTCAACCCGGTGGCCGGCATCCTGGAGATGCCGGCCCGGCAGTTCTTCGTCTGGAACGTGGTCGGCGGTGTGCTGTGGACCGACGGCATCCTGCTGCTGGGCAACCGGCTGGCCGGGGTGATCCCGCCGAGCGTGATCGACCGGTACATGCTGCCGGTGATCGCGCTGATCGTGGTGATCTCCGTGGTACCGATGTTCACCGAGCTGATCAAGGGCGCGCTGCGCCGGCGACGTGCGGCAGCGGGTGGCGGGCCGACGAAACAGGCACCGGCGGACCGCCACGATGAATCCGGGCGGGTACCCTGACCCAGTCCGAACGGGCGGGGATGCGTCATGATTGTGTCGCAGTGTGACGTTTCCGTGGCCGTACGACAGCACCACCGGTGCGACAGCGCCATCCGGCGCGACAGCACCACCCGATTCACCAGCGCCACCAGACCGAACACTGTCGAGGGAGACCCCCGGTACCGCCGGAGAGGCCGATGGAACCTACTGGGCCGATGGAGCCTGGGCCGGCGGAACAGACGTCGGCGCAGCAGACGCCTGCGGAGCGCAACTCTGCGGAATCGTCGTACGCCGGGCCGACCGTGGCGCTGCCCACCGTGTCGGACCAACCCGCACCGGACTCCAGCGGGACGGAACCGGTCGAGGAGCCGACCTCCCAGCGTACGAAGCGGGCCAACAGCGCCGGGCGTGACGTCGGACCGTTCCGCGGCGTCACCACCGTACGGGTGCACGGCGGGTACGAGATCTGCCGCGGCAAGGACGACCAGAACCGACGGGTCACCATCCTGACGATGGGCCCCTCCGCTGCCTCGGACAGCTCGCTGCGCGCCACCCTCGGCGAGGTGTACGAATGGGCCCGGGCCACCGGCGGCCCCGGTGCGGGCGAGTTCCTCGGTGCCGATCTCACCGGCGAGGAGCCGTGGATCGCCAGCCTGGACGGCAGTGGGCCGGCCGGGGTCCGTCGGGTGTTCGACCGGTTGGTCAGTTCGATCCGGCCGCCGGCACCCGGCCAGCACACCGGCAGCATCCCGCGCATCACCGACACCGGATCCATCCCACGGGTCACCGACACCGGCAGCATCCCGCGGGTCACCGACCAGCCGCCGGGCGACCGTACGCAGCAGGTGCACCGGCCGCGCTCCGGCGGCGCACCGCCGGAGCAGCCCGGTAGGCACCGCCCACCGATCTCGGTGCCCCCGCCGCCCGGCGCACCGCACCAGGCACCGCACACGCCGCCACCGCCACCGGCACCGGCACCGGCACCGGCACCGCATCAGACGCCCCGGCGGGAACACCGGGCCAGTGGGCCGCCGACCGGCCAGCTGCCCCGGATCGTGGAGCCGCCACCGGTCGTACGCGCCGTCCCCAGCACGCCACCGACCGCCCGGTCGGTGTCCGCCCCGGCGCCGATGCAGCAGCGGCCGGGTCAGGAGATGCTGCCCCCACCACCGCCCGCGCCGATGCCCGCCTACCAGGGTCGCGCCTACACGGCCGCGCCACGCCCGATCGCCCCGCCCGGCACCGGTCGGGCACTGCCGATCGTGCTGCTGGTGCTCGGCCTGATCGCGCTGGGCGTACTGGTTCTACTGGTCGGCGCGTACCTGCTGCTGTTCCTCTTCTGAATTACGTCTCCGCGGAGCCCCGTACGCCGGCCCGCGGGCCGCCACGGCTCACCCGGGCGGCCCGCAGGCGTGGTGGGCGTACGGTCAGCGCGACTGCCGGGAGCGCCGTCGCGGCGGCGCGATCAGATTCGCCACGGCCGTGAGCGCCGACGGGATGATCCGGTAGTACGCCCAGACACCCCGCTTCTCCCGTTCCAGCAGGCCGGCCTCGGTCAACACCCGCAGGTGGTGGCTGACGGTCGGCTGGCTGAGTCCGAGTGGCCCGATCAGGTCACAGACACAGGCCTCGCGGCGCGGCGCGGCCTGGATCAGGCTCAGCAGTCGCAGCCGCGCGGGGTCGGCGAGAGCTTTCAACATTCCGGCCAACTGATCGGCCTCGGCCGCCGCCAGCGGCTCACCCACCAGTGGTGAACGTGCCAGCTGTTCGGTCTGCGTGAGCACAGCGGTCACTGCCCTCATCCCCCCTGCACTCATCCAGCAACTTGAATATTCGTGGGTACCTATAGCGTTAACGGAAGTAACTTGCGGTAGGTAACGGCCCGATCCAGGAAGCCTGGATGAAATTGGTCCGGCACGCCCCGGACGGGCCCCGTACCGACGGCGTACGGGCCGCTCTAGGCTGTCCGCCATGACCGCGTCCGGAGCGCTCGATCAACCTGTCGGTGCTGGCCGGAGCTGGCGCGACGACGAGATCCGGCGGCCGCACGCGCTCGCCGCGGGAGATCGCGTGGTGCTGGTGTCACCGTCCGGCCCGGTACGGCCCGAGCAGTTGCGGCACAGTGTCGCACTGTTGGAGAGCTGGGGACTCTGCGTCACCACCGGGCGCCACGCGTACGACCGGTACGGGTTCCTCGCCGGCTCCGACGCCGACCGGCTCGCCGATCTGCGGGACGCCTGGCGGGACCGGACGGTACGCGCCGTGCTGTGCACCCGCGGCGGCTACGGCGCCCAGCGCATCGTGGACGGCATCGACCCGGCGGCGGTACGCGACGACCCGAAGGTCCTCGTCGGCTTCAGCGACATCACCGCGCTGCACCTGGCGCTGTGGCGGACCGCCCGCCTGGCCACCCTGCACGGTCCGGCGCTGACCCTCGCCGCGGAGCCGGACCCGGTGACCGTGGCGGGGCTGCGCAGCGCGCTGTTCGATCCGGTGCCGGTACTGGTCGGGACCAGCCCGGACGAGCCGACCGGCCGGGTCACCACCACCGGACGCAGCACCGGCCGGCTGATCGGCGGCAACCTGGCGATGCTGGCCGCGTCGGTCGGTACGCCGGACTCACCGAGCGTCGGCGGGGCGATCCTGCTGATCGAGGACATCGCCGAGGCGCCGTACCGGGTGGACCGGTTGCTGACCCAGCTGTACCGCAGCGGCGTACTGGACGGGGTCGCGGGCGTCGCGGTCGGCCAGTTCACCGACTGTGTGGGCGAGCGCCCGTCGGTACTGGACGTGCTGGCCGAACGGCTGCACCCGCTGGGCGTACCGGTGCTGGGTGGTCTGCCGATCGGGCACGGCGCGGTACGGCGGACCGTACCGCTGGGCACCCGGGCGGTGCTCGACGCCGACGCGGGCACACTCACCGTCGAGCCTGCCGTGGCGCCACGACCGGGTCACTGACCTGCACTGACGGCCAGCTGCGGTCTGCCCGGACGGGGCGAGCAGCCTCAGGACAGGTCGAGGTCGTCCATGGTGAACGCGTACCGGTAGTCGAACCCGGCGGCGCGGACCGCGTCACCGGCACCCCGGTCGACCACGACTGCTACGCCGGCCAGTTCGGCACCGGCCTCGCGCAGCGCCTCGGCCGCGGCCAGCACGCTGGACCCGGTGGTCGAGGTGTCCTCCACGGCGAGCACCCGACGGCCGGCGACGTCCGGGCCCTCGATGCGGCGTTGCAGCCCGTGCGCCTTGCCCTCCTTGCGGACCACGAAGGCGTCCAGGCCACGGTGCCGGGCGGCCCCGGCGTGCAGCATGGCGGTGGACACCGGGTCGGCGCCCAGGGTCAGTCCGCCGACCGCGTCGTACGCCCAGTCGGCGGTCAGGTCGAGCATGACCCGACCGACCAGCGGCGCGGCCTCCTGGTGCAGGGTGATGCGGCGCAGGTCGACGTAGTAGTCGGCCTCCTGGCCGCTGGACAGGACGACCCGGCCGTGCACCACGGCAAGGTCCTTGATCAGCTGGAGCAGGCTTGTTCGATCCGACACGACCCCAGCCTAGGCGCCGTCAGTGAGGGCCACCGCGACGACCCAGGTTCGGTATCCGGTGCAGTACCGAGCGTGGCAGGTGGGTGAGCGCGGCGGTGGCCACCTTGTACCGGGCCGACGGGATGCTGACCAACTTGCCGTGCCGCAGGTCGCGCAGCGCGGTCGCGACGACCTCCTCGGCGTTCAGCCAGGCGAACGAGGGCAGGTGGCTCATGTCGATACCGGCGCTGGACTGGAACTCGGTGTGGGTGAATCCCGGGCACAACGCCATCACCTTGACGCCGCGGCGGCGTACCGACTGGCCGATCGACTCGCTGAAGCTGGTCACCCACGCCTTGCTGGCCGGGTAGGTCGAGCCGGGCGAGATGGTGGCGAACCCGGCGACCGACGACACGTTGACGACGGCCCCGCTGCGCCGTTCCACCATCGGGCCGAGCGCGGCGTGCGTCAGCCGCAGCACGGCCCGTACGTTGAGCGACAGCAGGCGCTCCTCGTCGTCCACAGTGTTGCGGGTGAACGCACCGTGCAGGGCCATCCCGGCATTGTTGACCAGCAGATCGACCGGGCGCTCCGGTTCGGCCAGCCGCGCCTCGACCTGCGCACAACCATCTACAGTGGACAGATCGGCGGCCAGCGGCTCGACCGCCACCGTCCACCGCTCGGTCAGTTCGGCGGCGATGTCGGCGAGGCGGCCCGAATTACGGGCCACCAGCACCAGGTCGTAGCGGGCCAGAGCCAGTCTGCGGGCGAAAGCCGCGCCGATCCCGGCAGTGGCACCGGTGACGAGTGCCGTGGGCATGACGGACCACCTCCTGAGCGGAGGCCATCATCGCTCACCAGCGCTGCTGACCGCCAGCGGGGTAGCCGGGGTCCGGCATCTGCGGCTGCCCGGCCGGCTGCTTACGGAAGAACGCGTTCGACTTCGGCAGGGCCAGCAGGATGATCACGCCGATGTGCGCGAGCATCATCAGGACCGCCAGCGACAGGGACACCGGCTTGTACCACGACGGCATCAACGCGTACGTGTCCACCGACGAGGTGCCCATCCCGGTGCCGAACACGCTCAGGCTGCCGCACAGACCACACAGCGCGAACAGGCCGGAGATCACCCAGCTGGCGATCCGGGTGCCGTTACGGCCGCGCAGGTTACCCACGGCGAGGAGCATGATCGTCACCGAGACCAGCAGGTACAGCACGATCGTCACGACCTGGGTGATCTTGAAGATGGTGCCGAAGTTGGCTCCACCCGTCTGACCCGCCATGTCGTCGAACTTGCTGCTGAGGGTCGAGATGACCACGATGGACACCGCCACCGAGACCAGCATGAGCAGTACGGCGAGGATCATGAAGCCGACGGCCGCGGTCACCGTGGTGGGTCGCGTACGGCTCGGAGCCGGCCCGGCGTTCGGCGGCATCTGGCCGTACGGGGACTGCGGGGGGTAGTTCATCAAGGTCCTTCCTGACAGCCTTGCTGCACCACGGGCGGCCCGGTGTGCAGGATCGCACCGTCCCCTGGCGCGGACGTGCCGCACACCGTACCGGCGGAACGGTCAGTACCGGTAGTACCCGGGGGCCGGTGCCTGCGGTTGCTGCGGTTGCTGCGCCCGGTTGCCCCGGAACCAGCGGTTCACCGTGGGCACACCGGTGATGATCATGCCGACCACGACGGCGATCAGCGCGATCGAACTGCAGATCGCGGCACCGCCGATCTCCCAGCCCGGGGCCATCTGACTGAGGGTCGTGTCGCCGGCACTGCGGTTGACCTCGGCGGCGATGAGGCTGAACCCGCCCATGCCGCTCAGGCAGCACATCCGTACCAGGGCGCAGACCCCGCCGGCGGACCAGTTGAGTATCCGGCCGGCGTTGCGGCGCTGCAGCATCAACGGCGTGGCGATGCCCAGCGCGATCGCCACCAGCGCGTTCAGCAGGATCGTGGAGATCAGGTACGGCCGCAGCGAGGAGGCCACCGTCCCGGTGCTGTCCGTACTGCTCAACGCGTCGGTGAAGCTGTTGAACAGCAGCACCTCGAACGCGGTCTCCGCGAGGCACGCGGCGATCGTGACGAAGATGGCCCCTGCCCCCATGACCAGCGCGTTCGGCCGCGTCGGCGGCGGCACCGCCCCTGGCGCGTACGGCGCACCGTACATTCCCGCCCCCTCGCTCCCCCGGTTTCGCCCAACCCGCCCCGGACACTAGGTCAGGCGCGCAACCCGTACGACACCGGTGGCCGGCCCGGTCATGGTCGGAACAGCACAGCAGGTCCGGGCCGCAGCGTGCTGCTGCGGCCCGGACCTGCGGTCAGCGGGCGCGGTCGGTCGGCGGGATCAGTCGGCGGCAGCCACCGGTTGAGTGCCGCGCTCCACCACCAGGCCGGCGGCGTCCGGTGAGCGTTCCACCGCGACGGAGTCACCGTCCCGGACCGTACCGGCGAGCAGGGCGCGGGCCAGTTGGTCACCGATCGCAGTCTGGATCAGCCGCCGTACCGGACGGGCACCGTAGAGCGGGTCGTAGCCGTTCTCGGCCAGCCAGGTGTGCGCGTCGTCGGACACCGCGAGGTGCAGCCGACGGTCGGCCAGCCGACGGGCCAGCCGGGCCAGCTGGATGTCCACAATGGACGCCATCTCGTCGGTGCCGAGGGCGTGGAACACCACCACATCGTCCAGCCGGTTGACGAACTCCGGCTTGAAGTGCTCCCGTACCAGGCGCAGTACGGACTGCTTCTTCTCCTCCTCCGACAGCGTCGGCTCCACCAGTACCTGCGAACCCAGGTTGGAGGTGAGGATCAGGATCGTGTTACGGAAGTCGACCGTACGGCCCTGTCCGTCGGTGAGCCGACCGTCGTCGAGCACCTGCAGCAGGATGTCGAACACGTCCTGGTGTGCCTTCTCCACCTCGTCGAGCAGCACCACCGAGTACGGCCGGCGGCGTACCGCCTCGGTCAGCTGGCCGCCCTCCTCGTAGCCGACGTACCCGGGGGGTGCGCCGACGAGCCGGGCGACGCTGTGCTTCTCGCCGTACTCGCTCATGTCGATACGCACCATCGCCCGCTCGTCGTCGAACAGGAAGTCGGCGAGCGCCTTGGCCAGCTCGGTCTTGCCCACCCCGGTCGGTCCCAGGAACAGGAACGATCCGGTGGGACGGTTCTCGTCGGCGATGCCGGAACGGGCCCGGCGTACCGCGTCGGCGATCGCGCCGACCGCCTCGCGCTGCCCGACCACCCGGCGGGCCAGCTCCTGCTCCATCCGCAGCAGCTTCGCCGACTCGCCCTCCATCAGCCGACCGGCCGGGATGCCGGTCCAGGACGCCACCACATCGGCGATGTCGTCCGGGCTGACCTCCTCGTTGAGCATGGCGCCGGACGCCTGCAGTTCGGCCAGTTCGGCACCGGCCCGGGTGAGCTGCTTCTCCAGCTCCGGGATCCGGGCGTAGCGCAGCTCGGAGGCGCGGCCCAGTTCGCCGTCGCGTTCGGCCCGTTCGGCCTCCCGGCGCAGCGCGTCCAGCTCCTCCTTGGTGTCGGAGATGGCGGTGATGTGCTGCTTCTCGTTCTGCCAGCGTTCGTTCAGCGCGGTCAGCTGTTCCCGCTTGTCGGCCAGTTCGCGGCGCAGCTTCGCCAGGCGCTGCCGGGAGGCCTCGTCGTCCTCCTTGGACAGTGCCATCTCCTCGATCTCCAGCCGACGTACGGCCCGCTCGATCTCGTCCACCTCGACCGGCCGGGAGTCGATCTCCATCCGCAGCCGGGACGCCGACTCGTCGACCAGGTCGATGGCCTTGTCGGGCAGGAACCGGTCGGTGATGTAGCGGTCGGACAGCGCGGCCGCGGCGACCAGTGCGGCGTCGGTGATCCGTACGCCGTGGTGCACCTCGTAGCGTTCCTTCAGGCCGCGCAGGATCCCGATGGTGTCCTCCACGCTCGGCTCGCCGACCAGCACCGGCTGGAAACGGCGTTCCAGCGCCGGGTCCTTCTCGATGTGCTCGCGGTATTCGTCCAGCGTGGTGGCGCCGACCATGCGCAGCTCACCGCGGGCCAGCATCGGCTTGAGCATGTTGCCGGCGTCCATCGCGCCGTCGGCCTTACCCGCGCCGACCACGGTGTGCAGCTCGTCGATGAAGGTGATGACCTGCCCCTCGGAGTTCTTGATCTCCTCCAGGACGCTCTTCAGCCGTTCCTCGAACTGGCCGCGGTACTGCGCGCCGGCCACCATCGCCCCCAGATCGAGGGAGACCAGCCGCTTGTTCTTCAGGCTCTCCGGTACGTCGCCGGCCACCACCCGCTGGGCCAGTCCCTCGACGATGGCGGTCTTGCCGACGCCGGGTTCACCGATCAGCACCGGGTTGTTCTTGGTACGCCTGGACAGCACCTGGACCACGCGCCGTACTTCGGCGTCACGGCCGATGACCGGGTCGAGCTTGCCCTCCCGGGCGCTCGCGGTCAGATCGATGCCGTACTTCTCCAGCGCCTTGTACGTCTGCTCCGGGTCGGCGGTGGTGACCCGTCGGTCACCGCCGCGCACGATCGGGAACGCGGCGACCAGGTTCTCCTCGGTGGCGCCGGCCTCCTTCAGCGCGCGCGCGACGTCCCCGCCGACCTGGGCGAGCGCGGCGAGCAGGTGCTCGGTGGAGATGTACTCGTCGCCGAGCGGCCGGGCGATCTGTTCGGCGGCGTTGAGCGTGTTGACGAACTCGCGGGCCATGCTCGGCTCCGCGATGGTGCTGCCGGAGGCGGACGGCAACCGGTCGAGCGCGGCCTCGGTGGCGCTCTCCACCCGACCGGGGTCGGCGCCGGCGGCCCGCAGCAGCGCGGTCGCGGTGGAGCCCTCGGTGGACAGCAGCGCGTCGAGCAGGTGCCATGCCTCCACGGTGGCGTGGCCATGGCTGGTGGCGGACGACACGGCCGCGGTGACCACCTCGCGGCTCTTGGTCGTCAGTCGTTCAACGTTCATTGACTCCCCGCAGTGCGTCGAGCGTGTGTTCCGGCATCAGCGCGTCGGGGCGGCCGGCCGTGACCACCCCGTACGACGCCTGGTTCAACCAGGTCAGAGTTGAGTCTATTCCACTCAACATGCGGATGTGGAGAAGCTGCGAGAAGGGGCACAGGGGCGGCGGCCCGCGCGGTTCCGCTGGGATACAGCATCCCGACGAACAGGGCATTCTCGGCGTGCGGCCGCATTCATCCCCGGAATATCCGCTACCCGGCCCGGCTCCCTCGTGTCATTGCGCAGTTGGCCGTGGCCATATCACGCATAGGTGATCTGGAACAACTTCCGCCAGTCGCGCAGCAGCAGGATGTCTCCGCTCGTCTCCACGTCCGCCAGCGACCGTCGGTTCCACAGCAGCAGGTAGAGGTCGGAGATCGTCCCCCGGACGACCACATCGACGGGCTCGTCGTCGGTACCGGGCCGTACATGGTCGGCGTACACGCGCATCACCCAGCTCGCCGCATCGTCGGTGGCCTCGATCTTCAATGTCCAGGAAGGTCCGGCCGGCTCCTCCGCACCGTCGGGCGGGGCGAAGAACCCGAACAGCATCTCGTGCACCCCGTCCACGGCGAGGTCCGGCCGCACCGTCGCGGCCGGACCACCGGAACAGAGCTGGGCGTCGACCCGGTGGACAGCCGTCTCGTGCGCCTGCCGCCGCGCCCAGAACTCACGCGGTGGGCGCCCCGGCAGAATGGTCCAGCAGCGCAGGTCCGCGGGAGCGTCCTGCAGCGCCCGGAGCAGCGCCGCGTGGCCCTCGGCCACCCACTTGCGCAGCACGTCGTCCGACGGGGCGTTGGCCAGCACCTCCGGCTCGGTGTACCGGTCGACCTGCCGTTCGATCCCCTCCGCCACGTATCTCGTGGCCCACCGGTGCACGTAACCGATGTGGGCCAGCAGCCCGCGCAGTGTCCACCCCGGGCAGGACGGTACGGCGCTGTCCAGATCTGCCTGATCGGCCGCCGCCAGCAACGACAGGCCCTCCCGGCGCACTGCCTCGATGTAGCCGAGCGTGTCCACTGCCATTTCCCCTCTCGCCGATCCTGTGCCGACAGCATTCCGCAGGCCCCTGACAGTGCCGTACACGGAGCTGCTGGTCGAGGACGGCGCGGCGCGGTCAGTGCACGTACCGGAGCCAGCGGCGCTGCCAGGGGGTCTCGATCGCCCGGCGGTGGTAGTCGCGGCGTACCCAGCGCACCGCCTCGGCGGCGGGCATGCCGTCGAGCACGGCCAGGGCGGCGAGCACGGTCCCGGTTCGCCCGACGCCACCCCGACAGCACGCCTCGACCCGCTCGCCGTCCCGGACCCGGCGGTACGCCTCGCGTAACGCGTCCAGCGCGTCGTCGCGGTCGGTCGGCACCCAGAAGTCCGGCCAGCGGATCCGCCGGTACGGCCAGTCCGGCGCCGCGCCGGCGGTCAGCACCAGGGTGAAGTCGGCGGGACTCGCCGGCCGGCCCAGCGGCCGCCCACGTACCCGGGTGCCGCCGGGCAACCTCACCAGCCCGGCGTCACCCACCCAGCCGTCAGTCGGACGGGAATCATCGGCCACCATCCGATCATCGTCCCTGCCGGCGGAGCAGTCATGCGCTTGCCGCGGACCGCGGTCCAGTTTTCTTCCATGTTCGGTGCAGCCGAAGACGGGATAGTCGACCCGAACCCATCACTCCTGCCACTGGCTCTACTACGCACAGCACCTGGGCACGCACACCGTCCCGCCGTGCGCGACCGCCGGCTACGCCAGCTCCACGAGCGGCGGGTGGACCTCCGACGGCTACGTCACCTGGGACGTCAAGGGCGACGGCAAGGGCGCGTTCACCTGGCAGTTGCAGGGCAGCCCGCAGATCAGCTGACCCCCTCCGCCGGGAGCGGGTCCGTCGACGACCGGGGCGCACGCGGACGCAGCCTGGCGCGGACCTCCGCGGCATCCGGGTGGCCCAGAGCCACCAGGATCTCGAGGGATTCGCGCCAGGCCCGCCGCGCGGCGACCTGGTCACCGGCGTCCCGATGGGCGTCCCCGGCCCGGGTCAGGGTGCCCGCCTCGTCGTAGCGGTCGCCCAGCTCCCGGTACAGCGCGAGCGACTCGCGGTACGCCGCGGTCGCCTCATCGAACCGGCCCAGATGATGGTTCGCGTAGCCGATGCTGTCCCAGGTGGCGGCCTGGCCGTACCGGTCGTCCACGTCCCGCAGCGCCTCGAGGGCGGGTCGGCAGCAGGCGAGAGCCTTCCGGTACTCGCCGAGCAGCGCATGGCACCAGCCGACCGCGTTGAGTGCCCGCGCCTGCCCGACCTCGTTCCCCAGTTCCCGTAGCAGTACGTGGCCCTGCCAGGTGTGTCCGAGTGCTGGCCGGTACTCGCCGATCTGCTCGAACACCCAGCCGAGGCAGCGGTGCACCTCGGCCGCGCCGGCCCGGTCGCCGCGTTGGGTGTGCAGATCCAGCAGGTACTCGTACCTTGAGCGGGCGTCGTGATAGCGCGCCAACCGCGCGTACGCCCGGGCCAGTCCGCGGTGCGCGAGCATCTGTTCCGTCGGATCGGTCAGCCGCGGCGCCACCGCCAGTATCGCCGGCTCCACCGTCGTCCAACTGTGCCACTCACCCCGCCAGTCGAAGAAGTCGTTGAGCGCCCAGATCATCTGCCAGGTGTGCGTGTCGAATCCGCTCGCCGCCGCCTGGCGGGTGACGGCCAACAGGACCAGGTGCTCGACGCCGAACCAGGCCATCGCCTGCTGCCGGTCGTCGACCCGGTCGACACCCACGCCGGGCTGTGGTGCGGTCAGCGTGATCGCCTCCCGGGCCGGATTCAGCTGCCGGGCCGCCCGGAACGCGGTGTGCAGGTAGTGGTCGAGCATCCGGGCCTCGCACCGCTGCCGTACCGGGTTGCCCGCGGCCAGTTCCGCCGCGTAGCAGCGCAGCAGGTCGTGCATCGCGTACCGACCGGGTACGGGCTCGGTGAGCAGGTGCGCCCGGACCAGTTCGGCGAGCATCGCCCGCGCCCGCCGGGCCGGCACCCCGGCGATGCTGGCCGCGGCGGCGAGGCCGATGTCCGGGCCGGGATGTACGCCCAGCGCCCGGAACATCAGCGCGGCATCCTCGCCCAACGCCTGGTACGACCAGGAGAACATGGTGCGCAGGTCGGTCGCCGCGTCCCCGTCACCGAACACGTCCAGATCACCGCCGGCCTCGCCCAGCTCATCGGCCAGCGCGTGCAGGGCGAAGGTCGGGTTGATCGCGGCCCGGGCGGCCACGATGGCCAGCGCCAGCGGCAACCGTCCGCACCGCGCGACGATCTCGTTCACCGCTGCCGGCTCGGCCGCCACCCGGTCCGGGCCGATCCTCGACGCGAGCAGCCGCCGCGCGTCGTCGGTCGGCAGCGGGCCCAGGCTGACGCTGCGCGCACCGTCGGCGGCCAGCAGTCCGGACAGCCGGTTGCGGCTCGTCACCAGCACCAGACAGCCCTCGGTGCCGGGCAGCAGTGGACGTACCTGTTCCGCATTGCGCGCATTGTCCAGCAGGACCAGTACCCGGCGGCCGGCCAGCATGCTGCGGTACAGATTCGCCTGTGCCGTCGCGCCGGTCGGTACCCGCTGCGGCGGCACGCCGAGCGCCTCCAGGAAGTCCCGCAGCACCTCCTCGGGGGTCGCCGCGCCGCCGGGATCGAAGCCGCGCAGGTTGGCGTGCAGTTGGCCGTCGGGGAAGCGGTCCGCGATCCGGTGTGCCCAGTGCACGACGAGGGTCGTCTTGCCCACGCCGGCCATCCCGTCGATCGCGCAGAGCTGTATCCCACCCGGGTCCGTACCGGCCGACAGGTTCAGGCCCGCGGCCAGTTCGGTGCACCGGCCGGTGAACCCGGCAAGGTCGGCGGGCAGTTGCCTGGGTACCGGCAGTGCGGGCTGCCCGTCCGCTGCGGTGCCGGGACCGTCCCGGCCCGGCCCGGTGCTTCGGCCGCCGGGTGCGCCCGCGGCGGTCGCGTGGCGCGGCTCATCGGCGGTCACCACCTGCGGGACGATCTCCCCGGCGAGGATCCGCTGGTGCAGCTGGTGCAGCTCCGCACCGGGTTCCACCCCGAGGTCGTCGCGCAGCCGTCCGCGTGTCTGCCGGTACACCGCGAGCGCATCGTCCTGACGGCCCGACCGGTACAGCGCGAGCATGAGCTGTCCTGCCAGCCGTTCCTGCAACGGGTACTCGGCGACCAGCGCGGACAGACCGGCCACCGCCTCGGCATGCTGTCCCAGCGCCAGCGTCACGTCGTACTGTTCCACCACGCTCGCCAGTCGCTGCTCGGTCAGCGCCGCCGCGGCGGCACGTACCGTCGGGGTCGCCGGCACGTCGGCGTACGGCGCACCCCGCCACAGCGTCTGCGCCTCGCTCAACAACGCGCCGCACCGCTGCGGCTGGCCGGCTCGACGGGCGGCACGAGCCTCCGCGACCAACAGCTCCAGCCGGCACTGGTCCAGTTCCTCGTCGGCGACCCGCAGCAGGTACCCGGGTTTGCGGGTGACCAGGCGGTCCCGGGCGGTCGGCCCGGTCAGGCCACGCCGCAGCCGCGACACGTACCCGTGTACCAGCGCGCGGCACGTGTCCGGCGGCCGCTCGGGCCACAGCTCGTCGATGAACCCGTCGATGGAGACCAGCTCACCGCGCCGGGCGAGCAGAATCGCAGCGACGGCGCGGATGCGTGGCGTACCCAGCCTGACCAGCCGATCTCCATCGCGGATCTCGACCGGCCCCAGTACCCGAAACTCCACCGCACCCCCTACCGACAGGGAACGCGAACAGCCGCTGTCGACACCCCCGTCACAGCCGTCCCGGTCCGATCAGCTCATCCTGCCCTGCTGGGTCAAGCAGGCGTGTCTGCTCGGCGTTGCACCGCCCGGGTTCTCCGGTACGGTCCTGACCCCTTCCGATGGAACGACGGTGAAGGGTGCGGTTGCCTGACCATGGCGTGGCAGACGCGGACCGGTCGGCAAGTCGGGCAGTCGGTCGGTCGACGTCGGCAGGTCGGTCGGTCGGCAGGTCGGTCGTCGGCCGGGAGCGCGTTTCAGAGCCCGGTACGGCGTCGGACCGTATCCAGGCTCTCCTGCGGCAGGGCATCGGCCACCAGCAGTCGGGGCAGCAGCTCCCGTTCGAGGGTGAACGCGCGGAACGCGAACGCGACGGTGACCTCATGGTCCGGCCGGTACACGATGTCGACCGGGTCACCGGCGCGGATCTCCCCCGGCTCGACCACCCGCAGATAGGCACCCGGTACGGCGGCCCGGGTGAACTGTTTGATCCAGCCGTCGCGTTCCAGCCAGCCCTGGAACGTGCCGCACGGAATGCGCGGGCAGGACACCTCCAACAGCACGTCCGCGCCGATCCGCCACCGCTCGCCGATCAGCGCGCCGTTGACGTCGACACCGAGAGTGGTCAGGTTCTCGCCGAACATCCCGTCGGACAACGAGCGGCCGAGCTCGGGCTCCCAGGTGTCGAGGTCCTCGCGGGCGTACGCGTACACCGCCTGATCGGCGCCGCCGTGGTTCTTCACGTCGTACACCCGGTCACCGGCGAGCCCGACCGCGCCGGTGCCCTTCGGCCCGGGGGCGGTGACCGCGACCGGGCCGTCCACCGGCCGCTTGTCGATACCTGTCGCGTTGATCCCCTTCCACGGATTCGGCCGGGGCCTGCCCACATTGACCGACAGCAGCTTCATGCCGCGACCGTACGACCCCCGGCCCTGCGGCAGCCACACATTTCCCGCCGACCGCCGCCGGTACGGGTCCTCACCAGGTAAGACATTCCGCCCTGGTCAACTCGCGCGACACCATGTGGGACCGGGCCCGACCCTGCAGTCGTAGAAGTACGTCCACTCTGGACAGTTACTGACCCGCTCCAGTGCCGGTTCGGCACTCGGCAGCGCCCTGTCCGTACCCCGCGCGTCACCGGTCGTCGCCGGCGCCCGGGCCTGCTGCTGGGTCACTCTGGGTGTGGCCCCTGGCGAGACGAAGCGACCGGGTGGTGTCGCCCACCGTCGTCGGCCCAGTTTCTGGCCTGGCTACTCACAACAGCGTTATCCACCTGGCGCTGGGACTGGTCAAGATCCGAGGTGGCGGACTGTGTACCCCGCTGATCGTGGCAGTTCATGCAGTTCATGAGGGCTGATGGCCCACTGCCACGGATCTTGAACGCGGCCCGGTCTCCCCAACCGCCACTGCGCATTTTCCCCGAAAGTCCAGGTTTGCCAGAGTCATCCAATCGGACTTTCGGGAAAAATGCACCTTCGAGCCGCCCCGAGAGACCATTTTCCCCGAATGCACCTTTCGTCAAAAGGGGCGTAACGACTATTCGGGGAAAATGCCCATCGGGGCGCGGTGCAAGAGCCGTTTCGAGTGCCTCACCCGCACCAAGCGGAACCCTGGAATGAACGGCGTTGCCGTACGGCCATGCTCAACACGCCGCCGGAACCGGGCGAGCGGTTCGGGCCGTACCCGGGAGGGTGCGCTGGGTAGGGTGCGGGCATGGTGGGGCGAACGGTGCTGGTCACCGGGGCCGGGCGGGGCATCGGCCGGGGGGTGGCGCGGCGGCTGTCCACCGAAGGGCACCGGGTGGCGCTGACCGCGCGCAGTGCCGACCAGCTCGCCGAAACCGCCTCGCAGTGTCCCGGCGAGACGCTCGTCGTGGCGGCGGATCTGACCGCGCCGGACGGGGTCGAGCAGGCGGTCGGCGCGGTCGAGCAGCGGTGGGGGCCGGTGGAGGTACTGGTCGCCAACGCGGGCGCGGCGAGTGCCGCACCGTTGCACCGGGTCACCGACGAGGAGTGGCGGCGGCTGCTGGAGGTCAACCTGACCGCACCGTTCCGTTGCGTACGCAGGACCGCGCCGGGCATGGTGGCCGGCGGGTACGGCCGCATCGTGGTGATCGCGTCGACCGCCGCCCGGCACGGGGAGAAGTACCTGGCCGCGTACACCGCCAGCAAACACGGCGTACTGGGACTGGTCCGGGCAATCGCGGCCGAGCTGGCGGGTACCGGGGTGACCGCGAACGCGGTCTGTCCGGGCTATGTGGACACTCCACTGACCGACGCGAGCGTGGCGGCGATCGCGTCGCGTACCGGGCGGTCCGCCGACGAGGCCCGGGACGTCCTGGCGGCGAAGCAGCCGATCGGGCGGCTGATCACGGTGGACGAGGTCGCCGACGTCGTACTGCTCTGTGTGGCCAGCGCCGCGATCACCGGCCAGGCGGTCAACGTCGACGGCGGCGCGGTGCAATCCTGAGCCTGCACGACGCCTGAGCCTGCACGACGCCGAAGCACCGCCAACCACGACCGAGCACCGCCAACACCGCAACACGACGACGGACCGCGAGGGACCACGGGAGTACGCGATGAGCAGTGAGCGGATCAATCCGGTACAGCTGGCCAGGCCGGTCGGCTACTCGCACGCCGTGGTGGCGACCGGCAGCCGTACGGTCTATCTGGCCGGGCAGACCGCGCTGGACAGTACCGGCGTCATCCTCGGCAACAACATTGTCGACCAGTTCGAGCTGGCGTTGAGCAACCTGCTGACCGTACTGGCCGGGGCCGGTGGGGACCCGTCCCATCTGGTACGGGTGACCTGCTACCTGACCGATATCGACGACTACCGGGAGCAGGCCGGGGAGATCGGTCAGGTGTGGCGGCGCCTGGCGGGTCGGGACTATCCGGCGATGGCGGCGGTCGGGGTGACCCGGTTGTGGGACGAGGCGGCGCTGATCGAACTGGACGGGATCGCCGTACTGCCCTGAGTACGACACCGCCCGGTACGGCGGCCTGGGTGCGCCGGGCACGGCCGGGGATCCCTGCTGTGGTGGCGGTCTAGGCTCGGAGCATGTTCGTGGTGACCTTGACCTACACCGCCGATCTGAGCGAGATCGACGCGGCGCTGCCCGATCACGTGGCATGGCTGGAGGAGCAGTACGCGGCCGGAGTGCTGGTCGCCTCGGGGCGGCGGGTACCCCGGGTGGGTGGTGTGCTGCTCGCGACCGCCGCCGACCGCGGCGACCTGGACCGGCGCCTCGCGACCGACCCGTTCCGTCGGCGTGGGCTGGCCGAGTACGAGGTGGTGGAGTTCGTGGCGTCGAAGGTGGCCGACGGCCTGGCACGTCTGCAGGGTTGACCAGGGCGGTCAGTCGCCTGCTGGTGCGGTGACGGTACGGACGTGCTGGTGGGCCGGTTCGGCGAGGCGGTCCTGAAGGGCACCGAACAGCAGCGCGGCCCGCGCACCGGGCCAGCCCGCCGGCAGCAGCGCGGGCGGCAGACCGGGGTCGAGGTAGGGCAGGCGGCGCCAGACGGTGAGTGCGTGTACCCAGTCGCGGAATGCTGCGGCTTCCCGGCCCCGGGTCTGTCTACCGCGCCAGCGGTCCAGTACCGGGCGGTATCCGGTCAGGAAGTCCTCGTACTGCCGGCGCAGGCCGGCCAGGTCCCACCAGGTACCGATGGCGGTGGGTAGGTCCGAGAACGCCAGGTAGTCGGCCCGGAAAAGGTCCACATAGGACTCCATACCGAGCCGGCGCAGTGCTTCGACGGTGGCTTCGTAGCGGTGTGCGGGGGCCACCCACACGCCCGGCGCGGCGGTACCGAAACCCAGCCAGGTCAGCCGGGAGCGCAGCGCGTGGCGTTTCTGCCGTTCGGTCTCCGGTACGGAGAACACGGCGAGCAGCCAGCCGTCGGCGGCGGCCCGGCCGGGTGGTTGGAAGATCCGCTCGTCGCCTTCCCGTAGTACGGCGCGGCCCTGCTCGGACAGTGCGTACCCGGCGGCGCCGTCGATCCGTTGCGCTTCGAGCAGTCCGCGCCGCTTGAGCCGGGAGATCGCGGAGCGTACCGCCGGCTCGTCCACGGACAGTTCGGCGAGCAGCCGTACCAGGGCGGCGACGGGCAGGCAGCCACCGACCTCGCGGGCGTACATGCCGTACACGGTGACGATCAGGGCGCGGGGGGTCAGGGCGGGACCGGGCGCGCTGTCGGTCGGATCTGGCGTCGCCGTCACCCGGACACGATATGCCTGCGGTACGCCGCCGCGTGCCGCCCGTGGAGCGGTCACCCCATCCGTCTAGCGGCCCATTGACTAGCGTCACAGAAACGTCATACTGGGGGTGATCGACCGAGGAGTTGCCATGCAGCTCACCCGCTCCGCGCACGTCGACACGTTCGCCCGGGACCACCTGCCGCCGATGCGGACCTGGCCGGAATTCACCTTCACCCTGCCGGAACTGCGCTACCCGGAGCGGCTGAACGCAGCAACCGCCCTGCTGGACCACACGATCGAGCGGTACGGACCGGACCGGCGCGCGCTGCTCTCCGACACCGGCACCTGGACCTACGGCGACCTGCTCGCCCGGTCCCATCAGCTCGCCCACGTACTGGTCGACGACCTGGGCGTACGCCCCGGCAACCGGGTGCTGCTGCGCTCCCCGAACAACCCGTGGCTGGTGGCGGCCTGGTTCGCCACGCTGCTGGCCGGAGCGGTCGTGGTCACCACGGTGCCGCAGTTGCGGGAGGGTGAGCTACGCACGGTCGGCGACATCGCCCGGATCGACCTGTCGCTGTGCGACCACCGGTACGTCGACGAGCTGGCCGCCGCGGACCTGGCGCCGCTGGCGATCCTCGGGGGTGGCGGCGCCGACGATGTGACCGTACGGGCGGCGGGCAGGCGCACCGACTTCACCGCCGCGGACACCGCCGCCGACGACGTGGCGCTGCTCGCCTTCACCTCCGGTACGACCGGCCGCCCGAAAGCCACCATGCACTTCCACCGGGACGTGCTGGCCAACGCCGACACCTTCGCCCGGCACGTACTGCGACCCACCGCCGAGGACGTGTTCACCGGTACGCCGCCGCTGGGGTTCACGTTCGGACTCGGCGGGCTGGTCGTCTTCCCGTGCTACGCGGGCGCGGCGAGCGTACTGCTGGAACATCCGACGGCGGACGCCCTGCTCGCCGCGCTGACCGAGTTCCGGGTGAGTGTGCTGTTCACCGCGCCGACCGCGTACCGGGGACTGTTGAGCCATCTGCCCGACGGTGGGCTGCCGGCCCTGCGCCGCTGCGTGTCGGCGGGCGAGCCGCTGCCCCGGGCCACCTGGCAGCAGTTCCACGAGGCGACCGGCGTGAAGATCATCGACGGGATCGGTTCGACGGAGATGCTGCACATCTTCGTGTCCGCCGCCGACGGTGACATCCGGCCCGGTGCGACCGGCCGGGCGGTACCCGGCTACACCGCCACGGTGCTGGATCCTGACGGTCGCCCGGCACCGGCCGGGGAGCTGGGCCGGCTGGCGGTACGCGGCCCGACCGGCTGCCGCTACCTGTCCGATCCCCGGCAGGCCGACTACGTACAGAACGGCTGGAACGTCACGGGCGACACCTACATCCGCGACGACGACGGCTATCTGTGGTACCAGGCCCGCAGCGACGACATGATCATCTCGTCCGGGTACAACATCGCCGGTCCGGAGATCGAGCAGGTACTGCTCGGCCACCCGGACGTACTGGAGGCCGCCGTCGTCGGCGCACCCGACCCGGAACGCACGATGACCGTGCATGCGTACGTGGTGCTACGCCCCGGCGCCGCCGGTGGTCCGGCGAAACACGAGGAACTGCGGGCGTACTGCACGTCGCGGATCGCCCTGTACAAGTGCCCGCGCCGGATCGACTTCCTGCCCGAACTCCCCCGCACCTCCACCGGCAAACTCATGCGTCACGCCCTGCGCGACCGCACACCGGCCGCACCCTGACAAGCCGCCCGCACTACGCCGCGATCCCTGCCCACCACGTGAAACCACCCCACCACCACTGCGCATTTTCCCCGAAAGGGCGATTTTGCCCGGATCGCCCAATCGGACTTTCGGGAAAAATGCACCTTTGGCGCGCTCAGGAATGGCATTTTCCCCGAATGCACCTTTGGAAAAAGGGACTTAACGGCTATTCGGGGAAAATGCCACCGTGGAGCGGCGGAGGATCGCGCCAGTTACGGCTGGTCCGCGCCTGGTCCGGTGCACAGTTGCGCGCTCAGCAGGGCGCGTGCCTGGTGCTCCCACCGCTCCGGTGACCAGCCGCGCTCCTGGACGAACACCAGGTACAGCTGAGGGCTGAGCAGTCCGAAGAGCAGGTCCGCGGCCCGCGCCGCGGTCAGGCCGGGCCGGGCGTCGGGCTTGCCGACGAGGGCCTGCGCCGCCGCGTGCTGGACGGTGTAGCGCGGGTCAGGACCGTCGGCCCACAGCGCGGCGATCTCCGGGTCGGTGGCGGAGGCGGCGGCGATCAGCGGCGTGATCCGGGCGACCCGGTCGAGGATCTGCCGGGTGCCGTGGACGTGGGCGCGGAGCTGTTCGGCGGCGGTGGGTGCCGCGCAGGCGTCGCGGAACCAGGCGCGGTCCATGGTCGCGACGGGCTCGGTGTCGCCGGCGATGGTGGTGTCGACGACGTCCTTGAACAGGGTGCGCTTGTTGCGGAAGACGAAGTAGATCGTCTGTACGGCCACGCCTGCCCGGTCGGCTACCTCCTGCAGGTTCGTCGCCCCGTACCCATGTTCGACGAACAGCTCCCGCGCTGCCCCGATGATCCTTGCCCGGGTCTGGCGTGAGCGTTCGGCCCGTTTGTCGGGCCGCTTGACGGTGGCCATGCTGTGAGTGTACATCTAGAGTCAGTCACTAGAGTTCAACTCTTAATTCACGGGAGAGCGTCATGGACATGTCGACACGGGACGTGGAGCGCAGCCAGGAGGTCGCCGTACGGCGCGAGCTGGAGCGTTACTACGGCGCCGGCACACCGCCCTGGGACTGCGGCATCACCCCGCCGGAACTGATCGCCGTGGTCGAGGGCGAGCACGCGCTGCCCGCCGGCCGCGCGCTGGAACTGGGCTGCGGCACCGGCACCAACGCCACGTACCTCGCCCGGCACGGCTGGGACGTCGTCGCCGTCGACCTGATCGACATCGCGATCGAGCAGGCCAGAGCCAAGGCCGAGGCGGCGGAACTGCCGGTACGGCTGCTGTGCGGGGACGCCACCCGCCTCGACGACCTCGACGCAGCCGGCCCGTACGACCTGTTCTTCGATCTCAGCTGCTACTGCGGCGTTCCGCCCCACCGGCGGGACGCGTACGCCGCCGGACTCACCGACCGTGCGGCCCCGGGCGCCCGGCTGCTGATGTTCGGGTACGGGCCCGAAGCGTGGGACGACCCCATCTCGGGCGTCACCGCCGAGGAACTGCGTACCCGGTTCGCCGGCTGGGACCTGATCGACGTCACGCCCGGCACGAACGACGTACCCACGTTCTGGTTCACCTTGCGCCGTAGGACAACCGCCGCCTGACCTCGTTTCCTCCGGCGAGTCCACAACGTGGATGAACGGGGGCTGAGGACACCGAGATCAGTGCGGTCGGAGACCGACGGGACCGCCCCGGCAGACGCCGGGGCGGTTTTCCGTTGGCCGGGCGCCGGCAGGCCGTTACGATCGCGCCGTGACTGGCCAGAAGGTACTGGTGACCGGCAGCGCCGGGCATCTCGGCGAGGCGTTGGTACGGGTCCTGCGCGAGCAGGGACGCGATGTCGTCGGGCTCGATGTGCACGACTCGCCCTTCACCACGGTGGTGGGTTCGATCACCGACCGGGAGACCGTTCGGGACTGTCTGCGCGGTGTCGGAACCGTGCTGCATCCGGCGACCCTGCACAAGCCGCACGTCGGCTCGCACGACCGGCAGGCGTTCGTCGACACGAACATCACCGGCACGCTGGTACTGCTGGAGGAGGCCGTCGCGGCCGGCGTCGCGAGCTTCGTGTTCACCAGCACGACCAGCACCTTCGGGCATGCGCTGACCCCTGCTCCGGGCAGCCCGGCAGCCTGGATCACCGAGAACGTCACCCCGATCCCGAAGAACATCTACGGCGTGACCAAGGTCGCGGCCGAGAACCTCTGCGAACTCGTCCACCACGGGCACGGGCTGCCGGTGGTGGTACTGCGTACCGCGCGGTTCTTCCCCGAGGCCGACGACCGCGACGAGGTACGTGCCCGGTACGACGACGCGAATCTCAAGGCCAACGAGTACCTGTACCGTCGCGTGGACATCCAGGACGTCGTCGACGCGCACCTGCTGGCGGCGCAACGCGCGCCGCAGCTCGGATTCGGCCGGTACGTCCTCAGCGCCACCACGCCGTTCGCTCCCGGTGACGCCGCCGAACTCGGCCGGGACGCGGCAGCCGTGGTACGCCGGCTGTTCCCGGACATCGACGAGGAGTACGGCCGACTGGGTTGGACGCTGCCGCCCCAGCTCGACCGCGTCTACGCCAACGAACGTGCCCGCACCGAGCTGGGCTGGACGCCCCGGTACGACTTCCGCCAGATCCTCGACCGCTTGGCTGCCGGCGACGACTTCCGGAGCCCGCTGGCCCGCGCGGTGGGCGCCAAGGGCTACCACGCCGTCCCCACCGGCGTCTACACCGTCCACTGACCCGCCCTCGTCCACATGGTCGAAGATGGGGTCGTGACAGCAGAAGTCGTTCTGACCAGGCAGGAGCTTCGTACGGTCACCGCGTTCGCGGCGGAATGTGCGGAGGCGGCGCTCGCGATCTTCGAGGCCGACCGGCCGGACGACGTACGGCCCCGGGATGCGATCGACGCTGCGTGGGAGTTCGCCCGGGGCGGTGAGCGCGGGAAGGCGCTGCGCGACACGGCGTGGGCGGCGATGCGGGCGGGCAAGGACGCGGACACGCTCGCGGCCCGCGAGGCGGCGCAGGCGGCGATGGCTGCGGCGGGTGCCGCGTACCTGCATCCGTTGGCCAAAGCCACGCAGGTCAAGCACATCCTCGGTGCGGCAGCGTACGCGGCCCGAGCCGCCGAGCTTGTCGCCGGCGACGACCGAACCGTTGGTACTGAACACATTCAGCAGCTGGCACGGCGCACGACACCGGTCGTCGTCGAGGTACTGCGCCGCTTTCCCGCGGCGCCCGATGGTGGCGGCCGGGTCGGCGAGTTGATCCGACTGCTGGACACCGACCTGCGCGGCTGAGGCAGGCTAGCGGGCTGACCGCACGGGGCCTCGGCGATCGCGCTGGCAGGTGTCGCAGAGGGTCTTGATCCAGCCCCAGGGACGGCCCTCCGGCCGGTGCTGCTGACCGGGCCGGCCGCAGTTCTCGCAGATGCCCAGGGATGCGTGCTCTGCGGACCTGATCGGTACGGCGGTCTCGGCGTGGTACCGGGTGGCGGCCTCGACGTCCAGCCCGTCCGGAAGCTGGACGCTCACCCGCAGGCCACCGAACTTCTCCTTGACGTCCCTCAGCCGGTAGTCGGCGTCGACGGCGCACAGTTGCTCGTGCAGCCGTTCGAGCAGCGGCCACCATCCCTCACCGAGCGCATGATGGCTGTCGGGAAGCTGGTACCTGCGGGGAACGTCGGCCATGCTGACCAGTGTGCGCTGGCGCCGCGACCCGGCCATGTCCGTCTATGCTTCGGTCGCCAACGGACCGGAGCGGGAGGCGCGGTGCGGACCAGGGATCGAACGGTACTGCCGGCCGTGGGGCGGTTGGCGGCGCTGGCGTCGGGCGTGGTGCTGGTGGCGGTGGCCGGAGCGTGGTTGGCCTCTGTCGGCGTTGCGGGGCTGACCTGGATCCTGGCCTGGGGCGGGGGGATCGCCCTGGGCGTGGTGGTGACCGGAAGGTGGCGGGCGAACCGTACGGCGGTATGGCTGGCCGCAATGGTGTTCGGTGCCACCGTGAGCCTTCCGGCGGTCGCGTTGGGACGTGACGTCGTGCTCACATCCCATGGGCAGCGGGTAGAGGCGACGGTGGCCGGTTACCGGCACTCGTCCGGCGTACACAGCAGTTCCAGCTACACCGAGCTGGTCACCCACGACGGCCGGTACCTGGAGGTCTCCGGCAGCATCCGGCCGGACACCGATGGGCCGGTGACCGTGCTGGTCGATCCGGCCGCAACCGTGGCGCCGCAGCTCGCCTCGGATGTCACGGTCGGCTCCGACCTGGCCTGGTCGGTCGCCGGACTGACACTGGTCCTGGCCGTGGTCCTCGGGTACGGCATCAGCGCAGTACGTGTCGAGGTCTGCGAGCGCGCTGCCGGCAACACCGTGGACCCCGCTCAGCTGACCGGACGGTGACCGGGCGCTCAACTGCGTAGAGCCCGCAGGACCTGGTGCATGATCGACGCCGCCGCCCACCGGCGGCGAGCCAGGTCCATCCGCTGCCCGTGAGTTGCACGTACACCTCGACCAGCAGGTTGCTGTCCCGCGCCGCGATCACGTACCCGCTCTGGCTGTGGCTCTTCATAGCTAGATCCAGCGTTGTCGCGAGCGGGACGCAGAATGCTTCCGGCGCATCGATTCCGGCGGCTGTATGTATCGTCCCGATCCTGACGATGGGACGCACCACTGACACCAGTGGACCGTCAAAGCTGTGCGAGTCCAAGAAACGGTCCCTGCCGATGTCACCGCTCGCAGCCTGGTTGTACGCCAGGGCCGCGTCCCGCTGGCTGGGGTAGACAGCGGCAGCGACGCGTACCTGACTGAGCACAGCCTCACCATCGTCACCGACGTAGGCATGGTCGCAGTACTGCACCCTGCCGCCGTCTCTGTAGCCACTGCCACCGAGGTCACCGTCGCTGTCGGATGCCGTGGAAGAGGACCTGGTAGCGAACGGATTGGCCTGGTGGAGAGGGGTCATGTCGATCTTGTCGCAGAGGTTGTCCAACGCAGCGTCGTCGTAGTCGCGCCGGTGCTGGTTCACCGATGCGGTGATACTGGCGGTCAGCAGCGCCACGAGCACACCGGCGATCAGATAACGACGGTAATGCCGGCGCCGGCGCCGCCGTTCCTCGCCCACTGCCTGCTCACCGGCGGGACCTTCCACCACCGGTGCTGGCTCCTGCTCCTGATGCGACACCATCAACCTCCTTCTGCCTCTCCCGCGGCTGTGCGGCACGGTAGCCGGCCAGAGCAACCCGTTGGCACGGGACCGCTACTGTTCGCTGCGCATGCCGGACTTCGTACGTGGGGTCGACCGAACGGAGGTATTGGTGGTGGCAGTGGATGGCGGTGCCGATGAAGGACCTGCGGTCGACTACGTCGAGGGCCTGCCGTCCGAGAACGGCGCCGCACCGAAGCCTGCCGACACCGCATCCCGCAGCCGTGCGCGGACGAAAATCCTGATTGCCGTCGCAGCGGTCGCGGTGCTGCTGCTCGCGGCCGGTGCGCCGGCAGCGGTGCACGCCTACGACAATCCGACCGCTCCCGCCCTGCCCGGGCCGGCGCAGAACCTGACCAGACTCGCGGCGCCCGGATCACTGTGCCAGTTGCAGGTGACCGACCATGGCGCAGCCCCGGACACCCGTGGAGAGGATGTGGATTACGCGGCGGTCATCCACAACCCGTGTCCCGACATGGCCGTCAAGGTCTCGATCCTCGTGTATCCGGTGGCGCAGGACGGATCAAGGCTGGGGGCTCTCGAACAGCCGGCCCCCTGGCGATCGGCAGACGATCGCGGCGCTGGCACCGGGATCCACCACCGCAATCGCCAGCTACATCAGCACTACCCCTGAGGAATCCCGGTTCCCGTTGGCGAAGACCACCGACGTCGGCGTGCACATCAGCAACGCCCTGTGGATCAATCCGAAGCACCTGTGCTCCATGGGAAAGCAGGGACGTGCTCTCTGCCAGATGATCGACGCGCATCCTCACGTCCGCGACCTGCGTCTGCTGAACGGCAAGAACTACGACGGCGTACGGGAGGTGGGGTTCACCTTGGCCACCAGTCGGCCGGTCCCTGACCCCTTCGACGTGACCGTGACCGTCGTCGCACGTGACCGGTCCGGGCACATCGTTACCGGTGCGCGGCACTCATCGGTCCGGTTGAACACCCCACTGATGTCCATGGACGACGCCTACACACGCTACGGCTGGGAGGATGAGATCCACCGGCCCTTGCGCCTCCGGCTACCCGGCGATCCTGACAAGCTGACTCTGTCGGCGTACTGGTTCGCGTCCAGCCCTGTCTCACTCCCCTGACCATGCGCCCCCCAACTCGACGCCGAGAGGACGACCGGCGCACAAGGCAGGCCGCAACCTCACCCACCGCACTCCGGCAGGTCACAGCCACAACGTTCACTGAGCGGCTGCTTCCGTGCACCTTCCGTCTACGCTTGGGGCACAACAGGTCCAGGAGCAGGAGGTGCGGCGTGGACCGGAGGATGGTCGTACTGAAATCCGTGGGACGGGTGTCCGTGCTGGCGGCAGGCGCGATGGTGGTCGCGGCTATCGGCGCATGGTTGGCGTCGGTCGGCCTGATAGCACTGACGCTGATCCTGGCCTGGGGTGGCGCCGTGGCGCTGGGCACGATGATGCGCCGACTGTGGAACGCACAACTTCGGCGGTCTGGTTGCTCGCGCTGGTGTTGGGTGCCACCACGGCCCTCGCGGCCGGCGAGCTGGGACGCGACGTCGTGCTCTCCAGGTACGGGCACCAGGAGCAGGCGTGGGTGACCGGCTACCGGGAGGTGGGCGACATGCACACCGGTTTCACCACCTACACCGAGCTACGCACCCGCAGCGGCCATCGACTGGAGGTACTGGGCAAGCTCCCGGCCGACCGGAACAAGCCGAAGAACCTGGTCGTCGATCCGGACGGCACGGTCAGCCCACAGCTCGCCTCGGATGTCACTGTCCGCTGGGATCTCGGCTGGACGATCGCCGGACTGACCGTGACCCTGGTCGCGGTCCTCTGGTTCGGGATCCACGGCGAACGCAAGCGGCTCAGCGAACCCGTGGCCGCAGCCGTACCGCGGAAACGGTCGCGCAGGTGATCCGGCCGGCCCGTACGCCACTCAGCTGCGCAGCAGCGGCAGGACCTGGTGCATGATCGTCGCCGCCGCCCACCGGCGTCGCGCCGGATCCATCCGCTGCCCGGTGAGTTGCACGTACACCTCGACCAGCAGATTGCTGTCCCGCGCCACGATCACGTACCCGCTCTGGATGTACTGCTCCATGATCGTCGCTGTGTCGGTCGTGGCGCAGAACGCCTGTGGCGCATCGATTCCGGCGGCTGCGCGTATGCGCCCTGATCTGACGCCGGGGATCTCGTTGAGTAGAAGTGGACCCTCGTAGTCGGACGAACCCGCTGCACTGTCCTGGCTGCCGATATCGCCCCGCTCAGTCTGGTTGTACGCCAGCGCCGCGCCCCGCCGGTTGGGGTACACAGCGGCGGCCACACGAAGCTCGCTGAGCAGGGGTTGACCGTCCTCACCCGCGTAGGACCGCTCACAGTACTGGGCCCGTCCACCGTCACGGAAGTAGTTGTCGGTGCGGGAGACCGGGTCAGCGAAGGTTCTAGTCGCGAGGGGATCAGCCGTCCGCATGGGGGTGGTGTCGAGCCTGCCGCACAGACCGTCGAGCGCGCTGTTGTCGTAGTCACCTCCCATATCGACTACGACAGCGGTGATGCCAACGGCCAGGAACACGACGAGTGCGCCGGCGAGAAGCAGGTAGCGCCGGTAGTGCCGACGCGGGCTCTTCTCCTTCTCGGCCGACGATGGAGCGGTACCAGAGTCATCGACGGGTTCTGATTTGTCCTGCTGATCGTGCGACACCGCCCGCCTCCTTCGGTACCTCCATCGGCTGTGCGGCACAGTAGCCACCTCGGGCAACCGGTTGGCATGGTGTCGCTACCGTTCGCAGCGCACGCGGGATCGTACGCCCTAGTGACTGAATGGAGCTTCTGGTGGCAGCAGAGGACAGCGCCCCGAGTGACGCCTCACCGCAGGACCCGGCCGGCTCCGCGGACGAGGCCGCCCTGGCTCCCACCAGGACCGCAGTACACAGGTGGTTGCGGCCGGGGTTCATTGCTGCTGCCGCGGTGGTCGCCGTGCTGTTGATCGCAGCCGCTACGGTCGTGAAGCTGCGCGACTACAACAATCCGGCCGGCCCTACGTTGCACGGAACGCCACAGAAGCTGACCGGGCTCGCGACGCCCGGACCACCGTGCCAGCTGCAGGTGACCGACCACGGCGCCTCTCCGGATGCGTACTGGCACAAGCTGCACTACGCGGCGATCATCCACAACCCGTGCCCGGACATGGCTGTCAATGTTTCGGTCGTCGTGCTCCCGATGGCGAGGGACGGATCCAGGCTGGGGAGCACGGATCTGCTGTCTGCCTACAGAGCGCAGAGCATCGCAGCCTTGGCGCCGGGCGCCGATACCGCCATCGCCGACTACATTTCTGATGATCCGGACTCGCCGGAGTTTCCCCTGGCCGAGGCTGCCGACGTCAGCGTCCGTATCAACAACGTCCAATGGACGACCGAGAAGTACCTGCGCACGATCGGGAAGCAGGGGCGGGCACTCTGCCAGCTGATCGATGCCCATCCCCACGTCCGGGGTGTGCGCTTACTGAAGGGTGAGCCGTACCACGGCGAACGCGATCTTGTGTTCACTCTGGCCACCACCCGGTCGGTACCGGATCCCGACGACACGACGGTGACTGTCGTGGCACGAGACCGATCCGGGCACATCGTCACCGGCGGTCAGGACCCTCTGGCCAGACCGAATATCCCGTTGGTGTCCGACGAGGAGTTCATCAGACGCAGCGGGTACAACGTCGCCGATCCCTTTCCACTCTGGTTCCCCGGCAGCGCCGACCAGCTGACCCTGACCGCCTACTGGCTCGCGGACGGCACGGTCCACCGAACTAACTGACCTCACGCGGGTACGGCCCGGTGGCGGGGCCGGCCGCCGCGTCTGGACGGTCGGTAGGGGTGGTGCTGTGCTGGGTAGAGCTGGGGCCAGCGGGTGCGGGCGAGTTCGCGGCGCCAGTGGGCTTCGCGTTCGTCGGCGGCCCACAGGTCGCGGGCGGCGCGCTCGGCGCGTACGACGTAGGCGGCGGTGCCGCCGATGATCGCGCCGGTGAGGAACGGGGCGAGCATGAACAGCCACAGCCAGGTGTCGAGGTTGCTCATCTCTGGTATCCCCAGGCCTCGCCGGGGTGGATGGTGAGGGCGGCGACGAGTACCGGGACGCCGCGTTCGTACCGCTGCGGGTCGGTGGCCAGGTCCCAGCCGTCGAGGGTGCACCAGCCGGGCCGGTCGGGGATCGGCGCGGCGGCGATGACGCGGAACTCCTCGACGGGTGCGCCGGCGAAGCGGGTCGCGGCGTGTTCGCTGATCCGTACGATGTCGCCCGCGCGCGGCACCATGCCGGTCATGGCGAGGCTCACCGGTACCACCTCGCCGGTGTCTGCTCGCCGGTCATCGAGCGGCGCAGCATGACCAGGTGCGATGCGGTCGCGAGCGACTGCGCGTACGGGTCTGCCGGTGCGACGGCGGGGTACGCGACGCGACGGGCGCGCCACGCACGGATACGATGACGGAACTCCATCGGTTGTCTCCAAAGGGTCGATGGGGCGGGGGCGCGGTGTGGTTTCCAGGCCAGACACCGCGCCCCCTTTTTCGACCCGCCGCCTTGGGATCGGCGGGCCGCTGACAACCGGCGGGCGTGTGGTCGACGCCGCCGGTCGGTCTGCCACGGACACCGAACGCGCCAGGGAGGAAGCTCGCCCGGCGCCCGCGGGCACACCCGTCCGCCACGCTCCGCGCCGTCTCCAGCGACAGAACGTCACGTCCGACACCGCAGACAGTAGCGCTGGTTCGGAGAAATGCAATTGCCATGACTGAGTCATGTCTTGATGGACAGACCGGCGTCAGGCGTGCAGACTGAACACATGTCATGGACAAGCCCGACAGTTCTCCGTCGGCGCATCGCCGCCGAGCTACGCCGCCTGCGCGCAGAGCGAGAGATGAGCGTCGACCAGGCGCGCCAACACATCGGGGTCTCCCGATCGACGATGGGCCGGATCGAACGCGCCGAGGTCGGCGTCATGCCCGGCAATGTCGAAGCGTTGCTGCGGCTCTACAGCGTGGCCGAGGACGACATTCGGATGCTGGTCGAGCTCGCGAAACTGGCCCGGAAACGTGGCTGGTGGCAGCGCTACGCCGACGTCCTACCCGACTGGTTCGACACCTACGTCGGACTGGAAGCCGATGCCAGCCACATCAGCGAGTACGAGTCGGCCCTCATCCCGGGCATCCTGCAGATCGAGGAGTACGCCCGCGCCCTGGTCCAGGCCGAACATCCCAACGACACAGAGCAGGAGGTGTCCCGGCGCGTCGAGCTGCGCATGAAACGCCAACAGAGGGAGACGCCACCCGCGATCTGGCTCGTGCTCGATGAGGCTGCGCTGGTTCGCCCGGTCGGCAGCCGGGACATCATGCGAGCACAGCTCAAACGGGCACTCGAAGCGGCCGAACAACCAGGCCACGACATCCAGGTCCTGCCCCTCGATGCAGGCGAACACGGCAGCATCGGTAACGCGTTCACGATCCTGTCCTTCGCCGACCCCCGCGATACACCCGTGGTCTACCTGGAAAACCACGTCGGTGGGCTCTATCTGGAAGAGCCGCAGGAGATCAAGCGCTACGCCGAACTGTTCGAGCACCTCAAAGCCACAGCTGCCAGCATCCGGCGGTCCCGTGACATACTCAGCAAGGCAATAGCCCAGCTGACATGAAGGGAGCGCGGGATGCCCCAGCACGACCTGACCCGCGCCCACTGGCGCAAGAGCACCCGCAGCAACGGCACCGGCCAATGCGTCGAGGTAGCTCAGAACCTGCCCGGCATCGTCGCAGTCCGCGACAGCAAGGACCCCGAGGGACCTGCCCTCGTCGTCGAACCAGCCGCATGGGCGGCGTTCGCTGACGGCGTGAAGTCGATCAACGCATAGCGTTGACTGAGTCTCCGACACCTGGTGTCGGAGACTCGAGTCGTTCATCCTCAGCTGGATCACCCGCACATCGCTACACTCTTCGCACATGAGGCCGTACTCTCGGACACGTACCCGCTTCTGAGCCGGCGGGTTGTGCAGTCCGTCGGCCATGCCGTGAGGAGTGCGTGATGCGCGAAGACAGTGCCCTTCTCCATAGCGCCCGATGGCGTAAGTCAAGTCGCTCAGGCACCAACGGTTCCTGTGTCGAAGTCGCTCGCAACCTGCCCGGCATGGTCGCCGTACGCGACAGCAAAGACCCCGAAGGACCGACCCTCGTGATCGGTCCGGCCGCGTGGTCCGCATTCACCGACGACGTGAAGTCCGCAGACGCAAAGCAGGGAGGCTGGTAGCTCATGTCAGATCTGACCGGCGCCCGTTGGCGCAAGAGCAGTCGATCAGGCAGCAACGGCGCCTGCGTCGAGGTCGCTCAGAACCTCTCCGGCATCGTCGCCGTACGCGACAGCAAGGACCCCGAAGGACCAGCCCTGGTCGTCGAGCCCGCCGCATGGACAGCATTCGCCAACAACGTGAAGGTAATCAACGCCTAGCTCTCGACGCACCTGCGGCACACCAGGACAAGGGCGTTGGGCATTCAGGCCCACAGCGGAACGTTCTCGGCTCGATAGCAACCGGAAGTCGCTAAGGAAATCCTGGTGAGGCCAGGCCATCGCGCATGCCACGACGTTGATTCCAGCTGTTTCATTCATGTCTGAGACGACGTCAAGGCGATGAGCCTACGTCTCACGACCTGCGGAACCCGTCTCAGGCATAGAGGTGTCGTCCCTCGTGTGCCCGCTATTTGGGCAAGACCGTCATACTGTGAAGGGGTTTCGGTAGTCGCGGGCACCCTCAACACCCGAGACAGGTATGGCAGCGGGAAGGGATCAATGACCCAGTTGGAGTTAACCCTCGCTCCTCTTTGTACGGATGGGCCACGGTTAGACCGGATGACCCGCGAACTTGCCGCCGATCTACGAGCCGCCACCAGGTTACTGGTCGAGCCAAAGACAGCCTCGGCGCCGGATGGCACCCGGACCGGCCTCGGGCACGAAATCGGCAAGCTGGCGATGACGGGCATCTTCTCAACTGCAACAGTCACAGCGGTCGCTTCCGTGCTGCGGACCTGGCTCACCAAGCGGAAGGCGGGCCAGATCACGGTGCGACGCGGTGATGTCGAAATCATCATCGCTGGTGCGACCGAGGATCAGGTGTCGGAGACGCTCAACCGTCTACCCGCACTACTGACCACGTCTGAGGATCCGATTAGCCGGGATATCTGATGTCCCGTCGTTGGGCCATACTCATTGCCAACGACCGGTACAGCGACCCAGTCTTCGCTGATCTCTACTCACCCGTATCGGAAGCCAACGAGCTTCGGGGACTTCTACTGGACCCGGATGTAGGAGCATTCGATCAGGTAGATCTCGTAGTCAACGACTCAAAGAGTAGCGTCGAACGTGCGCTGGATGGTCGACTGCGATCTGCAGGACCCGACGATCTTGTCTTCATCTACTTCTCCGGCCACGGGGAGCTGTCCAGCCGAGGCCGGCTGTATCTTGCAGTGACCAATTCAGAAGCAGACCGGCTCCCATCGACAGCAATCGCTGCTTCCTGGGTTCGTGAGTTGCTCGACGAGTCCGACGCGGCCAGTACAGTCATCGTGTTGGACTGCTGCTACGGGGGAGCCTTCCATGAAGGTGTGCGCACCTCGCCAACGATAGAGGCGAACCAACAGCTCAATGCCGGCCGCGGTCGCTATGTGCTGACCTCAGCCAACGCCGTTCAGCGAGCGTCTGACGGCGCCACCGGCATCTCATCGCCCTTCACCGCACTGATGATTGAAGCACTGAGCACCGGTAGCGCCGACATCAATGGCCTCGGCCGGATCACGCCTGAGGATCTTGGACGGTATCTGCGGACCCATTTACCTGAGCGGTCACCTGGGCAGACCCCCACGATGGACGGCAGTGTCCAAGAGGACGTCTACTTGGCACGGGTGCGTGACACTCGTCAATGGCAGGCGACGGGTGATCATCGGATCCGCTTAGGTGACCTACTCGGTGAGCTTGAGCAGACTGGCGACATGAAGCTCTGCGCAGTCGACTGGCGTCGACTTGGCAGGTTGGCGATACCGATAGGCCGCGCACATCGGGCAGGGCAACCTCCAGGTGAACCCGTAATTCTGGAGCTTGACGGCCCTGCTAGCCATGTCTTGATCGTCGGCCGGCCTGGCAGTGGGAAGAGCACACTACTGCGCACTCTGATCCTCGGACTCGCACTCACTCGTTCACCCGACGAGGTTTGGCTCTATTGTCTGGAGTCGGGGGGTAACCGGCTAGGCTCGCTTCAAGCGCTGCAGCACCTGAAGAAAATCGCTGGTGATGACGAGCCCCAGCAGGTGACCGATATACTCCATGAACTCCAGACTCTCGTGGCGGAACGCAAGCGGCTCTTCCGAAAACACGGTTTCGCCTCGCCTCGGGAGCTTCAACAACTCCCGCACGGGCCACATCCCGACGTCTTCCTCATCATCGATCGTTGGCGGGAGTTCGCCGAGACACACGACGACTTCGATCACGCAGTGTACGAGATTGCTAACAGCGGAAGCGAATACGGCGTACGCGTCATAGTGAGCGCTCGACGCTGGCAGGATTTTTCTGAGGACCTGACTCAACTCGCGCAGAGCCGGATCCAGTTACCGCTCGGTGATGGATCGACCTCGCCTCCAGGCAATACGTCGCCACCCCTGCCCAGCGACCGACCCGGCTGGGGAGTCTACGGACATCAGGTATTCAGGACTGCCCTGCCGGATACAGAAAAATTGCCTCTTCCCGACACGGGCCATCTCGATGATGGCGCCGCGAGGTCCGTCGCCCGGATCGTGGAGGCGTGGGAAGAATCACCGGGCTCGCCACACCGGGAACCCGATCACCCGGACGAGATCATAGACATCCGTGATGTGCTCGACCTGGATTCCGACATCCACCCCGGGCACCTGCGCGTCGCGATCGGCAAGAGTAGCGATGACAGGATCACCGCGCTCGATTTCGATGAGGAAGGCCCCGAGTGCATCGGCCCACACGGTTTGGTCGTTGGTGCGCCTGGCTCAGGCAGGGCCGAATTATTGCGCACCATTATTGCTGGCCTTGCTGGCAGGCAATCACCGGAGGATTTGGCAATTGCCCTGGTAGATAGTAGACCATCAAGCATATTTGCAGAGCTTTCCAGCCTTCCACACCGTTGCGCATTCATCACCGATCTAGGTCAGAGACCCGAACTGATTGATCGACTGGCTGCAACCTTACGGGGAGAGTTGCGTCAGCGGCAGAAGTTGCTGCGCGAATCCGGGCATACTCACAGGCTGGGATACGTAACAGCGCGCGCATCGAATCCGTCTCTAGCCCCTATGCCTAGACTGATGATCTTCTGTAATGAATTTCAAGACCTGCGCGCCGCCAGCCCAAACATCGCGGATGCGCTGTTGATGATCGGCAACCTGGGTCGAACGCTGGGCATGCATCTACTGCTGACTTCCCGACAAGTGGAAGCAATGGATCTCCGCGGCTTGGACACTCACTTGTCATACCGAATCGCCTTACGTACTTCCACACGAGAGGAGTCCCGGGTCGTCCTAGGTTCAGCTGATGCATACAATCTTCCCCGCACTCCTGGCCATTGTTTACTGAAGACTGGTACAGGGATGTTACAATTCCGTGCTGCCGTATCCTGCCAGCTACTGAATCTATCGCAACCCTCCGACCCACCGGAGTGGCCGCCTCGAGCGAACTCAGGCACTGTTCTCAATCAGATTGTCGACGGGCTGCGGCAGCGGTACGCAGTGCCCGCGGATCCACTATGGCTGCCACCACTAAATATTCCGCCAACGCTCGATCAGTTGCTTCCTACATTGGCGATTGATCCAGCGCGTGGACTGAATTCCACCGATCAGGGCGCCACCAACTATCTGAGCTTCCCGGTGGGAATGGCCGACAAACCCTCGAAGCGGGCACAGGAACCGCTGTTGGTAGATCTTTCTGGAGAAGACGGTCACGTAGCCATCCTGGGTGGTCCGCAGTCCGGCAAGACAAACATGCTCCGTTCACTGCTGCTAGCCCTTGCGTTGACCCACACGCCGCGGGAGGTCCAAATCTTCTGCCTGGACTTCGGTCGCGGCCAGTTGACAGCGCTACGAAACCTGCCTCATGTCTGCGGCGTCGCCTCCCGATTGGAACCACAAGCCGTTCGCCGCGCGATCACAGAAGTCTCTAACCTTCTCGATAAGAGGGAGGCACATTTTGCGAAGTTTGGTATTGAATCGATGCGTGCGTACCGGCTCCGCCGCGCTGCCGGCCCATTGTCAGATGACCCGTTCGGTGATGTGCTGCTTGCCATTGATGGCTGGGGCTCACTCCGAATGGATGACGAAGGGCTCGTAGATGCAGTAATGGCCCTCGCAAGTCGTGGCTCAAGGCTCGGGATTCACGTAGTACTAACGACTACGAGATGGGCAGAACTCGGACCAAGCCTTCAAGAACTGATCCGAACTCGCTTCAGCTTCGCCTTAGCGACCCAACCGACTCACAAGTCGACCGCCACGAGGCTATGCGTGTACCTGCTAGACCCGGCCACGGCCTGTCCGCGCAAGGATGGCATTTCCTATCAGCTCTGCCGCGCATCGATGGCTCACCCGCGACGGAGGATCTGCGCCAGGCGGTTAATGGCCTGATTTCACGGATTGCAGACAATTGGGCTGGCCCGAAAGCGCCGACTTTACCGTTACTGCCGAACATCTTGCTCGAAAGAGAATTGGCCGACAGATCTCAGGCGAACGGCAAGCAGATACCCATCGGTTTAGGCGAAACGCACGTTGAACCTATTTACCTCGACTTCGAGATTGATCCACATTTCTTTATAATTGGCGACATCGAATGCGGCAAGTCTAACCTTTTACAAATAATAGCTCGTCAGCTGACCGCGAGGTTTACGGCGAATGAAGCTCGCATAATCGTTGTAGACTACCGCAGATCGTTTATCAATGGGCTTAGAACGGACAATCTACTCGCTTACGCCAGGACCAGTCAAGAGTTACAGAACCTAATTGACCAGGTGGTTGCGGTAATGAGGGAGCGGCTATCCGCCTCGGGCGCGACTTCGAAGAATCTCGGCGACAAGACCTGTTGGAATGGGCCAGATCTGTATCTACTCGTGGACGATTACGACCTCTTAACTAACGCGACGTTTTCTAACCCGATCGAAGCACTAGCCGAATTCCTCCCACAGGCGCGGGACATTGGTCTCCACTTGATCATTGCAAGGCAAGCTCGAGGTGCGAGCAGAGCAATGTTTGAACGCGTCGCGCGGCTCCTGTACGAATACGCGACTCCCACGTTGTTGATGAGTGGCCCTAGAGACGAGGGCGCCCTTGCAGGCGATGTGCGGATGACTAAACTTCCACCCGGCCGCGGCGTCCTGGTGAGCCGAAAACTCGCGGCGGAAGTCGTTCAGACGGCGCTCCACACCCCCACGGTGGATGACTCTCCTCAAGTAGTGACATCCATGCTCCCTTCCGGGGATTCGGCTGGCTCCTGACGCAGCGCGTCGGTCATCTTCCGTGACCGGGTCGGCCGAGGTCTGACCATTGGCGGGTCTCTCCTGCCCGCGAACACCCGCAACGGAGCTGAGCGGCACCTCCGGGTCTGGCTGCCTCCGGACACCGACACGTCCCGTACCGCGCTGTCTCTGGACCGCACCGGGCCCCCACGACTGGCCGCACACGGCGACAGGGTCCTGTCTTCCGGCTGACACGCCCAGGTTCAGAGGAGTGTGATCGCCGCGTATGGCGGACTACATCCGATGGCTGCGGGAGCGGGTGGGCTCCGCGCCCATCCAGCTCAACTTCGCCGGTGGTTGCGTCTGCGACAGCGACCGGGTACTGCTCCAGCACCGCGCCGACCTCGATGCCTGGGGCTTCCCCGGCGGCGCCATCGAACTGGGCGAGTCCGCCGAGCAAGCAGCCATACGCGAGATCGGCGAGGAGACCGGGCTGACCGTACGGGTGGACAGCCTGCTCGGCGTCTACACCAGGTACGAGCAGCGCTACCCCAACGGTGACGTCACCCAGCCGATCACGGTGTTCTTCCGCTGTACCCCGACCGGCGGCGACCTGCGGGCCGACGACGCCGAGACGCTCGACGTGCGCTACTTCGACCTGCACGAGGCACCGACACTGTTCAGCCCGCAGCACCGGGACGCGCTCGCCGACCTGATCGCCGGCCGGTCGGGCATCTACCGCTGACGGCGCGCGCAATCCATCCCGGCGCCACGAAACCTGGAAGGTTTGTCGGTTCGTGGTCGCTATAGCGACCACGAACCGACAAACTCCCACCGCAACGCCCAGCACACGCAACGCCCAGCGCGCGAACGGACAGCGCCTCATAGCAACCGCCCAGCGACCAGCACGTATACAGAACGGCTGGACGGGTGTCGGCCCCGGTCGCCGACACGAGGCGTCGACGACGGCTATGCCGCACCATGGACGGCACAGCGCGCGGGGAAGCCGCGGCACGAGCAGCGCAGGGCGGTGGACACGGTGCGGGTCAAGGTCGAGAAGGCTGTACTTCCAGGCATCGGGGTACGGCACGACATGGCGACGGCATCCGGCCGGCGGATCGGGGTGATCACACACCGCTCAGGACAACGGGATCTGGTCCTGTACGACCCGGACGATCCGGATGCGAGCAGCGACACGGTACCGCTGACCGACGACGAGGCCGATGCGCTCGCTGTCGTACTGGATGCGTCCCGGATACTCAGCCAGCTCGCCGGGCTGCACGACCAGGTGTCCGGCACGCTGGTGATCGAACAGCTGCCGATCCGGGCCCGCTCACCGTTCGCCGGCCGGCCGCTGGGCGACACGCATGCCCGTACCGACACCGGGGCTTCGATCGTGGCGGTGCTGCGCCGCGGTGAGGCACTCGCCTCACCCGGGCCGGAGTTCCGGTTCGAGGCCGACGACCTGGTGGTGGTCGTCGGTACCCGCGACGGGGTCGACGGGGTGGCCGACATCCTCGCGCACGGCCGGACGGGGTAGCCGGTGGACACCTCGGCACTGCTGACCGAGATCGGCGCGCTGCTGCTCGGTCTGGCCCTGCTCGGCCGGTTCGCCCGCCGCGATCGGCCTCACCCCCATCCCGCTGTACCTGCTGGCCGGCCTGGCGTTCGGGCATGGCGGTCTGCTGCCGTTGTCGGCCAGCGAGGAGTTCACCCGGGCCGGTTCCGAGATCGGCGTGGTGCTGCTGCTGGTCATGTTGGGCCTGGAGTACTCGGCCGACGAGCTGGTCAGCAACCTGCGGCGGCACGCGCCGGCCGGGCTGATCGACGCGGTACTCAACGCGCTGCCCGGTGCGGCGCTGGCGCTGATCCTCGGCTGGGGTCCGGTGGCGGCGGTCGTACTGGCCGGGGTCACCTGGGTGTCGTCGTCCGGGGTGATCGCCAAGGTGCTGACCGATCTGGGCCGGCTCGGTAACCGGGAGACGCCGACCGTACTGTCCATCCTGGTCACCGAGGACCTGGCGATGGCGCTGTACCTGCCGATCCTGACCGCGCTGCTGGCCGGTTCCGGCCTGCTCGGCGGCGCGGCGACCCTGGGCATCGCGGTGCTCACGATCACCGTCGTACTGGTCGTGGCGACCCGGTACGGCAGCATCATCTCGGCGATCGTGTCGGCCCGCAGCGCCGAGTCGTTGCTGCTGGGCGTACTGGGTGTCACGCTGCTGGTCGCCGGGGTGGCGCAGGGGCTGAACGTGTCCTCGGCGGTCGGCGCGTTCCTGGTCGGCATCGCGCTGTCCGGCGAACTCGCGGAGAACGCCAGCCAGCTGCTCAGCCCGCTGCGGGACCTGTTCGCGGCGGTGTTCTTCGTCTTCTTCGGCCTGCACACCGATCCGCGGTCGATCCCGCCGGTGCTGCTGCCGGCGGTGGCGCTGGCCGTGGTCACGATGGCCACGAAGGTGCTGACCGGGTACGTCGCTGCGCGCCGGGCCGGCATCGGCTCGCGCGGCCGGTGGCGGGCCGGGCTGGCGTTGACGCCGCGCGGCGAGTTCTCCATCGTCATCGCCGGCCTCGCTGTCGCCGCCGGAGTCGAAGGAAAGGTCGGGCCGCTGGCCACCGCGTACGTGATGATCACGGTGGTGGTCGGGCCGCTGCTGGCCCGGTTGACCGATCTGGGTCGGCGGCGCCCGGCGACCCGGCCCCGGCAACCGGTGGCGGTCCCGGCCGGCGGATCGGCGACGGTTCCGGCCGCTGGACCGGCGGTGAGCGTCACCGACCTGGTCGGACCGGAGGAGGTGGCGGTGCTGCGGGAAGCCGAACCGGCACCTGCGCCGAAGAATCCCACCGTGGCCGATGCGACGGCGGGCAGTGCGACAGTGGCCGGCGCTGCGGCGGATGACGCGGCGGAACGGGCATGACCGGGTCCGATGGTGGGGCGGCGCTGTTCGTCGGTCTGTGCACGCTGGACGTGATCCAGCTCGTCGACCGGATGCCGGGGCCCGACGAGAAGGTCACCGCCCTTCAGCAGACCGTCGCCGCGGGCGGGCCGGCGACCAACGCTGCGGTGACGTACCGCCATCTGGGTGGTGCGGCCACGCTGCTCACCGGCATCGGCCACCATCCACTCGCCACCGGGATCCACGCCGACCTGGCCGACTTCGGCGTACGGACCGTCGATCTGGACGCCGACCGGGCGGACCCGCCGACCCTGTCGTCGGTCCTGGTGACCGCCGGTACCGGCGAGCGTGCGGTGGTGTCCACCAACGCGGTCGGCCGGGAGCTGACCGCGCCGGACGACATCGCCGATCTGGTACGGGCCGCCGACGCTGTCGAGCTGGACGGTCATCACCTGGCGCTGGCCCGTACCGTGGCCGAACATGCGGCGCGGGCCGGTCGGTTGACCGTGTTCGACGGCGGCAGCTGGAAACCCGGTACGGAGCAGTTGCTCCCGCTGCTGGACGTGGCGGTGTGCTCGGCCGACTTCCATCCGCCCGGTACGGACGGCGTGCAGGAGACGTTGGAGTTCCTGCGCGCGGCCGACGTACGGTTCGCCGCCGTGACCGGCGGCGCCGGGGCGATCGTCTGGCAGGGGCCGCGCTGCGGCGGGGAGGTGGCCGTACCGGCGGTCAGGGTCGCGGACACGTTGGGCGCCGGGGACGTCCTGCACGGTGCCCTGATCTTCGCACTGACCAGCACAGAGTCTGTCGCGCATACCGGTGCGGACACCGTGACGGACGAGCTTTTCGCTGCGGCGCTGGGTTCGGCGGCCCAGGTCGCGGCGCGGTCGTGCGGTTCCTTCGGCACCCGGGCGTGGACCCGGGTCGAGGACACGCCGCCGATCCGGACATGAGCCCCCGGACACGCCGTCCGGGCGCCACCGACGCAGCAATCATGTCTTCTTCTTGACGGTCGTCAGCCAGGCGACATACGCTCAGCAGATGCGCGTCGCGGTGGTCGGTGGCGGGCCGGGCGGCCTCTACTTCGCCGCCCTGGCCAGCCGGCTCGACCCCGACCGGGACATCACCGTCTACGACCGCAACCCGGCCGGCCGTACGTTCGGCTTCGGGGTGGTGTTCTCCGACGAGACGCTCGGCGGCATCGAACACGCCGACCCGGAGATCTACCGCTCGATGGCCGCCGAGTTCGCCCGCTGGGACGACATCGACGTGCACTACCGGGGCAGCGTCACCACCTCCGGCGGCCACGGCTTCGCCGCCCTCGGCCGGGTACGGCTGCTGGAGATCCTCCGCCAACGCTGCGAGAAGCTCGGCGTACGGGTACTCACCGGTCGCGAGGCGCCGCCGCTTCCCGAGCTGACCGCAAGCCACGACCTGGTGGTGGCCGCCGACGGGGTCAACTCCGCCTCCCGCCAGCAGCACGCCGAGGTCTTCCGGCCCAGCGTGGAACAGCGCAGCTGCCGCTACATCTGGCTGGGCACCGACAAGGTGTTCGACGCGTTCACCTTCTGGATCGCCGACACGCCGCACGGCACGATCCAGGTGCACGCCTATCCGTACGACCGCTGCTCGTCGACGTTGATCGTGGAGATGGCCGAACCGGTCTGGCGCGGTCACGGGTTCGACCGGCTCGCCGCCGAAGCCGCGCAACTGCCCGCCGGGCACAGCGACGACGCGTCCATCGCCCGCTGCACCGAGCTGCTGACACCCCTGCTGGGCGCACACCGGTTGCGCGGCAACAACTCCCGGTGGATCAGCTTCCACACCGTGCGCTGCGAACAGTGGCGGCACCGCAACGTCGTACTGCTCGGTGACGCCGCGCACACCGCGCACTTCTCCATCGGCTCCGGTACGAAACTGGCCATGGAGGACGCCCTGGCGCTGGCCGCGAACCTGACCGAACACTCCACTGTGGACGATGCGCTGGCGGCGTACGAGACGGAACGTCGCCCGGTGGTGGCCTCCACCCAGCGCGCCGCGCAGGCCAGCCTGGAATGGTTCGAGCAGATCGGCCAGTACACCTGGCAGCCGCCGACCCGGTTCGCGGTCAACATCCTGACCCGATCGCGGCGGGTCACCTTCGACAACCTCAAGCTGCGCGACCCGCAGTTCGCCGCCGACGTCGAACAGTGGTACGCCGAGCACGAGGTCGCGCGTGGCGTCACCCTCGGTCCGCCGGTGCTCCGACCGCCGATGTTCCAACCGTTCCGGCTCGGCGGCCTGACGCTGAAGAACCGTATCGTCGTGTCCGCCATGGACATGTACTCGGCGGTGGACGGTCTACCCACCGACTTCCACCTGGTACATCTGGGATCCAAGGCACTCGGCGGTGCCGCGCTGGTGATGACCGAGATGGTGTGCGTGTCGGCCGACGGCCGGATCACGCCCGGCTGCACCGGCCTGTACTCAGACCGGCAGGCCGCCGCGTGGCGGCGCATCGTCGACTTCGTACACCGGGACAGCACCGCCCTTATCAGTGTCCAGTTAGGACACTCCGGTCGTAAGGGCTCCACCCGGCTGATGTGGGAGGGCATCGACCGGCCGCTGCCGGCCGGCAACTGGCCGGTGGTCGGCCCGTCCGCACTGCCGTACGCGCCGGACAGCCAGGTCCCGCACGAGCTGACCGGACCGGAACTCGCCGCCATCCGCGAGGAGTTCGTCGCGGCCACCCGACGCGCCGCCGACGCCGGCTTCGATCTGCTGGAACTGCACTGCGCGCACGGCTACCTGCTGTCGTCGTTCCTGTCCCCGCTGACCAATCACCGCACCGACGACTACGGCGGCACGCTCGATGGCCGACTGCGCTACCCGCTGGAGGTCTTCGACGCGGTCCGGGCCGCCTGGCCGGCAGACCGGCCGATGACCGTACGGATCTCGGCCACGGACTGGGCCCCCGGCGGCCTGACCGCCGACGACGCGATCGGCATCGCCCGCGCGTTCGCCGAACACGGCGCCGCCGGCATCGACGTGTCCACCGGGCAGGTGGTCAGCGACGAACAGCCCGCCTACGGGCGGTCGTACCAGACCCCGTACGCCGACCGGATCAGCAACGAGGTGGCCCGGCACACCGGGATGGCGGTGATCGCGGTCGGCGCAATCTCCTCGTACGACGACGTGAACTCGATCCTGCTGGCTGGTCGGGCGGACCTGTGCGCGCTGGGGCGTACCCACCTGTACGACCCGCAGTGGACCCTGCACGCGGCGGCCGAGCAGGAGTTCACCGAGGTGGACTGGCCGGTACAGTTCCGGCCCGGTGCACGCCGACCGCAGGCCGGCCGTACCGACGCGGCCAGGCCGAGGTTGTCACTGACCGGCGAGGCCGCACCGACCGAGCGGCATGCCCGGTGGCGGCCCGTACCCTGACCGGCCGGGCGGTCACCCGGGACGAGGACCCGCCGCCCTGGCCGGCCAGGAGCAGCGTCAGCGCTGGTCGGAGCCGCCGTCACGCTCAGCGAAACGGTCCAGACCTTCCTTGGCACGGCCGACACCGTTGTCGATCCGGTCGGAGTATTTTCCACCGGTCTTCTCGTCCAGGTAGCCGGCGGCCTTGTCCAACTTCTGGTCGATCGTGTCGTTGTGCTCGGAAGCCAGGCCGCGGGCGCGTTCGGTGGCCTGCTCCGCGAGTTCGGTGGCCCGGTCGGCGAACTTGTCGAACTTGTCCTTGAAGCTCATCGGGCAGTCCCTTCGGTGGCGGAGGGGTCGGACCTCCATCATCCCCGATCCGGGCCACAACGACCGCAGGTGAGGTGCGGACCGCATGGTCCGCACCTCACCTACCCATGAGCGATGCCGTCACTCGTCGTCAGAGCCGGCCCACTGGCCGATGCCCTCCTTGCCCTTCTCCGCACCCTTGTCGATCTGCTCGCCGTGCCGACCGCCGGTGCGCTGGTCCGCCTTCTCCGCGCCCTTGTCGATGCCCTTGTCGATCTGCTCCTCGTGTCCGGCAGCGGCGTTCTTTGCCTTGTCCTTGGCTTTGCCCATCTTGTTCTTCATGCCCATGACGGTTCCTCCTCGACTGCATGTCGGGATGAGGCGGGCAGTGCCCACCCACCACGGGTGGCGCAGCAGATCAGGGACATATCCCCGTACGGGAAGCCGTCCACAAATGCGCCGCCGCAGACTCGACGCTACTACCAGTAGTTAGTACGACACGCCGAGTTGTCGGGAACCCGCGTGGAGCGCGCCATACGCAGGATTTCCCGGTAGCGTCGAATCTTCGACCCTGCCGCCGACACACAGACGACGGCAGTGGGCGCCCAGCCGGGAAACGGCTGGGCGCCCACTGTGCAGACTCCGAACGGTACGACCACCGGCGCCGGTCACGGCTGCAGCCGCCAGCCCCGGTTACGTGGCCGTCGCCGTTACCGGCGCCGGTCCTGGTTACGTGGCCGCCAGACCACCAGCGCGGTTTCCCGCATCGGCACCAGATCACGTCCGTACGAGCCGGACATCGTCTGCGCCTCGGCCAGTTGCTGACGGGCCGCCAGCAACTGCGCCTCCAACTCCTCGACCCGGTTCTGCAGCATTGTGGTCGCCTGCTCCAGCTCGATGATGCGCTTGATACCGGCCAGATTGACGCCTTCTTCCTGCGACAACCGCTGGATCTCACGCAACAGCGCCACATCGCGCGCGCTGTAGCGCCGCCCACCGCCGGCCGTACGGCCCGGCTGCACCAGGCCCAGCCGGTCGTACTGGCGCAGGGTCTGCGGATGCATCCCCGCCATCCGGGCCGCCACCGAGATCACGATGACCTTCGCGTCCGAAGTGCCCTCGATCTCGATGAAGAAATGCGTGCTCATCAGTGCTCCTGCCGCCGTACCCGCGCGTCGAGCTTGTCCCGGGGGGCAGGCGGGGTCTCCGAAGCGAGTTCCGCGAGCGCCTTACGGGCCCGTTCCGACAGATCCTTCGGCACCGTCACCTCGATGGTCACCAGCAGGTCGCCGGTCACCCCGGAGCGCCCGCTCACGCCCCGGCCCCGGACCCGCAGGGTGCGCCCGCTCGGCGTGCCCGGTGGGACCCGCAGGGTGACCACCCCGGACAGGGTGGGCACCCGCAGGTCGGCACCCAGCGCGGCCTCCGCGAACGTCACCGGCACGGTCAGGGTCAGGTCGTTGCCGGACCGACCGAACAGATCGTCGGACTTCACATGCACCAGTACGTAGAGGTCACCGGCCGGGCCGCCACGCTCGCCCGGTTCGCCCTTGCCCCGGATCCGGATGCGCTGCCCGTCGGACACACCGGCCGGCAGCCGTACGGTCAGCGCCCGGTTCTTGGTGACGCCACCCGAGCCTCGGCACTCCGGACACTTCTCATCCACCACCGACCCGGTGCCCTGGCAGTCCCGGCACGGTTCGGAGAAACTGAACGCACCCTGGTTGCTGCTCGTCAGCCCGCTGCCGCGACAGGTCGGACAGGTGCGCGGGGTGGTGCCCGGCTTGGCGCCGGAACCCTGGCACGTGTCACACACCCCGGGCGAGCGGAGAGTCAACGGCAGTACGGTCCCGCCGGCCGCCTGGGCGAAATCGATCGAGACCTCGGCCTCGATGTCGCGACCGGCACTCGTGGCACCGGCACCGCGCCGACCGCCACCACCGAACAGCGACCCGAACAGGTCGCTGAACCCACCGGCCCGACTCTGCGCGTTGCCGAGCAGGTCGGACAGGTCGAAGGGCATGCTGCCACCGCCCGCCGGGCCGGGAGCGCCGGCACCGCGCCGCATCCCACCGCCGAACAGCGACCGGGCTTCGTCGTACTCCTTGCGCTTCTTCTCGTCGGACAGCACCGAGTACGCCTCGGACACCGACTTGAAGCGTTCCCGGGCCGCGTCGTCACCGGGATTGTGGTCGGGGTGCAGTTCCCGGGCCAGTTTCCGGAACGACTTCTTGATCTCGCTGGCGGAAGCATCCTTGGCCACGCCGAGAATCTTGTAGTAGTCCTTCTCCAGCCAGTCCTTGGTACTCAGGAGACCGCACCCCCTTCCACCTCACGAACGCCGTACACCCGTCACTTCTCCGACGCGTCGTCGCCCCGGTCGTCACCGGACTCCTGGGCTGCCGGCTCGGCCGCCGGTTCCTCCGGGTCTGCCACCGCCACCATCGCCGGCCGCAGCATGCGCTCCCCGTGCCGGTATCCGCGCCGCATGACCATCACGCAGGTCGGCTCGGTGACGTCCGCGGACAGCGAGTGTGCCACCGCTTCGTGGTGCATGGGGTCGAACGGATCGCCGACCTCGCAGAACGGCGTCAGCCCCGCCTTGGTCAGCACGGAGACGAGCTGGTCGGCGACCGTGGCGAACGGACCGACCAGATCACCGTGCTCACGCGCCCGGTCCAGGTCGTCGAGCACCGGCAGCAGCGACGCGAGAACCGCACCGGTCGCCTGCTCACCGGCCAACGCGCGGTCCCGGTCGACCCGGCGCCGGTAGTTCGCGTACTCCGCGACGACCCGCTTGAGGTCCCTGGTCCGTTCGTCGAGCTCGGTACGGAGTGCCGCGGCATCGGCCGACGCGGCTGCGCCGGTCTCCGCCGACCCGGCCCCCGCCGATTCGGCATCACCGGTCGGGGCCGAACCGTCGGTCGCCGGGGTGCCAGCCGCAGTGGGCTGGGCGGTGCCAGCGGACGCGGCTTCAGAGGCACCCGCCGCCGCGGGCTCGGTGGTATCCGCTGCCTCCGACTCGGCAGCGGCGGTGTCGGGGCTGTCCGCGGACTCCCGCGGCTGGGTCCCGTTCGGATCGATCCGGCGCCGGTCGCGCACGACTATCCGCTCCTCCTGCTCATCGTCGGGCGGGCGGGTGCCCCCGGAGACCGGGGGCACCCGTCCAGCGTTGTCCGCCGAGTTGTGCTGCGTCACTTCTTGTCGTCCTCGTCCACGATCTCGGCGTCGACGACATCTTCCTTGCCGCCGGCCGAGGCGCCGGTGGCACCGCCGGTCGGGCCGGCCTGCTCGCCGCCGGGCTGGCCCGCGCCACCGGCGGAGGCACCGTCGGCACCGGCCGACGCACCCTCGCCGCTGCCCTGGGCCTGCGCGTACATCGCGGCACCGGCCTCCTGCGAGACCTTGGAGAGCTTCTCCTGCGCGGTCCGGATGGTCTCGATGTCCTGACCACCCAGCGCACCACGGAGTTCGCTGAGGCCCTCCTCCATCTCCGACTTCTTGTCGGCTGGGATCTTCTCACCGTGCTCGGCGAGGAACTTCTCGGTCTGGAACTGCAGGCCCTCGGCGAGGTTGCGGGTCTCGGCCTCTTCCCGACGCTTCTTGTCCTCGTCGGCGTGCTCCTGCGCCTCCTGCATCATCCGCTCGATGTCCTCCTTCGGCAGCGAGGAGCCACCGGAGATGGTCATCGACTGGGACTTGCCGGTGCCCGAGTCCTTGGCCGACACGTTGACGATGCCGTTCTCGTCGATGTCGAACGAGACCTCGATCTGCGGGACGCTGCGCGGTGCCGGCGGGATGCCGGTCAGCTCGAAGGTGCCGAGCTTCTTGTTGTACGCCGCGATCTCGCGCTCACCCTGGAAGACCTGGATCAGCACCGAGGGCTGGTTGTCGTCGGCCGTGGTGAAGATCTCCGAACGCTTGACCGGGATCTTCGTGTTGCGCTCGATGAGCTTGGTGAAGACACCACCCTTGGTCTCGATGCCCAGCGACAGCGGGGTCACGTCGACCAGCAGGACGTCCTTGACCTCACCCTTGAGCACACCGGCCTGCAGCGCGGCACCGACGGCCACGACCTCGTCGGGGTTGACGCCCTTGTGCGGGTCCTTGCCGGTCAGTTCCTTGACCACCTCGGACACCGCCGGCATCCGGGTCGATCCACCGACCAGGATCACGTCGTCGATGTCGGACACCTTGATGTTGGCGTCGCGTACGGCCTGCTCGAACGGCGCCTTGGTGCGGTTCAGCAGATCCTGGGTGAGGCGCTGGAACTCCGAACGGGACAGCGACACGTCCATGTGCAGCGGGCCGTCCGGACCGGCCGTGATGTACGGCAGGTTGATCGTGGTGTTGGACGTCGCGGACAGCTCGATCTTGGCCTTCTCGGCGGCTTCCTTGAGCCGCTGCAGGGCCATCTTGTCCTTGCCGAGGTCCACCCCGTACTGACCCTGGAAGGTCTGCACCAGGTGCTTGATGACGCGCTCGTCCCAGTCGTCACCGCCGAGGTGGTTGTCACCGCTGGTGGCCAGGACCTGGATCACGCCGTCGCCGATCTCCAGCAGCGAGACGTCGAAGGTGCCGCCACCGAGGTCGAAGACCAGGACGGTCTCTTCCTTGTCACCCTTGTCCAACCCGTAGGCCAGGGCCGCGGCGGTCGGCTCGTTGATGATGCGCAGGACGTTGAAGCCGGCGATCTCACCGGCCTCCTTGGTCGCGGTGCGCTGCGCGTCCTCGAAGTAGGCCGGGACGGTGATCACCGCGTCGGTGACCTGCTCGCCCAGGTAGGCCTCGGCGTCGCGCTTCAGCTTCATCAGCGTGCGCGCGCTGATCTCCTGCGAGGTGTACTTCTTGTCGTCGACGCCCACCGACCAGTCGGTGCCCATGTGGCGCTTGACCGACCGGATGGTCCGGTCCGGGTTGGTGATCGCCTGACGCTTCGCGACCTCGCCGACGAGCACCTCACCGTTCTTGGCGAACGCGACGATCGACGGCGTGGTGCGCGCCCCCTCGGCGTTCGCGATTACAGTGGGTTCGCCACCTTCCAGGACGCTCACCACCGAGTTGGTCGTCCCGAGGTCGATGCCGACCGCACGTGCCATCTTGTATTCCTCCGTAGCTGGTTCCCGATGTGGAGCTCAATGTCTAGTTGAGTGGACCTGACTCAATGCTGACTCGCCGATCCACTGTCGTCAACCTGGAGTTGAGTCCATCACACGCAACTCATAGTTCCACAACGCGGCCACCCGCTCGGGCATTCCCCCGAGCCCACGCCAACGCAGGTCAGCCGGGTAGCGCAGGCCAGCCGCAGTGGCGCGGGCGCGGTAGAGCCCGTACAGACCCTGGGCCGGGAGCCACTCGGGGACGCGCAACCAACTCGGCACCCCACCCATCCATCCACCCACCCACCACCTCGGCATTTTCCCCGAATAACCGTTAAGTACCTTTCTCCGAAAGGCACATTCGGGGAAAATGGCACTCTCGTCGCGCTGAGATAACGCATTTTCCCCGAATGTCGCGCGTAATGATCCGGACAAAGCAACCTTTCGGGGAAAATGCGCAGTGGTGGTGGTGGTGGGTGTGTGGGTGTGTGGGTGTGTGCGTGGGTGCGGGTGGGGTGCGGCTGGCTCGCGGGGCCGGTACGGGGTGCTCAGCAGGCGCGGGGACACGGCGCTGGACGACGAGATGCCCCCGACCGTCGGAACGGTCGGGGGCATCTCTGGCGGGGAACAATGCTTTCCGCCGGATATGCCGCAAGGGCATGCCCGGCGGAGGGATCGCGGTCACCCGGTGAAACGAACGTCCGGGTCGACAGGTGCGCCACTGCGATTCAGATTACAAAAGGAACGCCGACGGCAACTATTCGCAGCCCTCACTCTGTCATGATCTTCTTGCTCATCTGTTGCGTCGTCACCTGGTAGCCGAGGCTCTCGTACAGGCCGATCGCCACCGGGTTGTGGCCGAACACGTTGAGCCCCAGCTCGCCGACCCCCCGCTCGGCCAGCTCCTGCTCACCGGCCAGCATGATCGCCCGACCGTATCCACGGCCCCGCTGGTCCGGCCCCACCCAGAGCTCGAACACGAACGCCTGCCGACGCCGGCCCGACGGCAGCGCCAGCCAGAGCAGCCCCACTGCGGCCCCGTCCGGGCCCTCCGCAGTGAACAGCAGCGTGTCCGGTGTGGCCAGACCGTCCGGCAGCAGTTTGTCGAACTCGGCGGCGGACTGCTGCAGCGCAGTCTCCGCGGCGTACTCGCCGCTGCGTAGCTTGTCGTCGGCGTACTCCCGGACCGAACGCTCGACGAACTCCTCGTACTCCTCGGTGGTCATCGGACGTAACGTCACCTGCGCGGCATCACCCATGCCGGCATTGTGCTGCCCACCGCCGCGCTCGGCCACCAGTTTGTGCCGTGCGCCAGGGCAGGAGAGCGGCAGGAGACCCCGCCCCAGGGAAGAAGCCTGGCACCGGGCGGCGGCGTAGCAGGCGGTGGGCGGTCAGCGGCCGATGTAGTGCAGCACCACGTTGTGTACGTGCTGGCTCTTCTGCTCGCCGCGGAAGTCCACCTCGTAGGTGTGTGCGCCCACGTGGATGGCGATCGAGCCGGTGGAGAAGAACGATCCCGCCCACGACTTGTTGCTGACCACGCTGACGCTGGTGATCTTCGAGTACGGGATGCTGGTGATGGCCACCTTCTTGCCGACGAACGACCGGTCCTGGATGATCACCCGACGGTCGGTCAGGCCGATGAACCCGGTGCCGGTGCCGACCGCGTCGTACACCGCGAGTACCTGCTCACCCTGCAGCAGCCCGCTCTCGATCTGGTGCAGTTGGTCCTTGCGGTCGTACGGGACGTTCGTCATGCCGTTGCCCGCCTCCTTCACCGTCGTGTCGGACGCGGCAGTCACGCTGTGCAACCACGCGCCCATTCCTCAGACACGATAACGGGCAGCGCCAAACCTCCATAGTGGACAGACTCAGGAGTCTTCCGCCAGCCGAGGTGGGAAGCCACCGGTGGCGATCGGTCCCCAGTCGTCGATCTCCACCCGGATCAGGCACTTTCCCTGCCGCAGCATCGCCTCCCGGTACTCGTCCCAGTCCGGGTGCTCGCCGGCGATGCACCGGTAGTACTCGACGAAGTCGTCCAGCGCGTCCGGTAGGTCGAGCACCTCCCCGGTGCCGTCGACCTGCAGGTACGGTCCGTCGAAGTCGTCGGACAGGACACACACCGAGACCCGCGGGTCGCGCCGTACGTTGCGGGCCTTGGCCCGTTCCGGGTAGGTGGAGACGAGCAGCCGGCCGGCACCGTCCACCCCGCAGCTGACCGGCGACGCCTGCGGACGTCCGTCCCGCCGGCGGGTGATCAGGATCGCGTGGTGCCGGGTGCGTAGGAACTCCACCGACTCGGCCCGCTCCACCTGCTGTGCGCTCGCATACCGTGGCATGCCCCGAGCCTATGCCGCACCGGCGGATCCGGCATCCGCTCGCCGTCACCCAGCGTCAGGATCGGCCGACCTCACCACCAGCTCGGCCGAACCGCACCGCCAGCTCGGCCGAGCCCACGGTGCGGATCAGCCGAGCATCCCCCACCGCTGCCGGATCGCCCGGTCGACCACCCCGAACAGCCCGTCGATGAGCAGCCCGGCCACCAGGATGACGATCATCATGGCGATCAGGTGCAGCGAATCGGACTGCTCCCGGTACACGTCGAGCAGCTCGCCCAGCGCCGGCCGGTTCGCGATGGTGACCAGCAGTTCACCGGCCATCAGACTGCGCCAGGCGAACGCCCAGCCCTGCTTGAGGCCGGCCACGATGGAGGGCAGCGACGCCGGTGCGATCACGTACCGGTAGAGCCGGATGCCCCGCGCGCCGATGTTTCGGCCGACCCGTACCAGGACCGGCGGTACGTAGTCGACGCCGCTGATCACGCCGTTGGCGATGGCCGGCGCCGCGCCCAGTACGACGACGAACAGGATGGCGCTCTCGGTGAGCTGGTAGAGCAGGATCGCCAGCGGGAACCAGGCGATCGACGGCATGGTCTGCAGCGCGGTGATCATCGAGCCGAGCGCCGCCCGCAGCACCCGGATCCGGGCCACCGCGATGCCCAGCACCACGCCGACCACGGTGGCCAGCGCGAACCCGGTCACCGCCCGACGCATCGTGGTGACCACGGCCGAACCGAACTCCCGGGTGAACACGATGTCGCCGAGGCCGCCGGCCACCGCACCCGGGCCGGGCAGCAGATACTCCGGCTTCCAGCCGGTCCACACGATCACCTGCCAGATCAGTACGGCCAGGGCCAGCGCCAGCAGCTTCGGCCAGATGGCGGACAGGATGCGGGGCAGCCGACCACCGGCCTGCCGGCGTACCGGCAGTTCCAGTGCGTCCAGGCCGGCGATCTCGGTACCGGCGCCCGGCTCACGCCCCGGGGTGTCAACGGCCATGCCGACGTACCTCCTCGCGCAGCCGTCGGGTGACCTCCGCGGCGACGGTCGCGGTCTGTGTGGAGTCCATCCGGCGCGGGCGCGGGGCCCGTACGGTCGTCTCCCAGACGACCCGCCCCGGGCGGCTGGACAGCAGCACGATCCGGTCACCGAGCCGGGCGGCCTCCCGTACGTTGTGGGTCACGAACAGCACGGTGAGGCCGCGTTCCTGGCACAGCCGTTCCAGCTCGTCGTGCAGCAGGTCCCGGGTCATCGCGTCGAGCGCGCCGAACGGCTCGTCCATCAGCAGTACCGGTGCGTCCAGCGCCAGGGTGCGGGCCAGCGCGACCCGCTGCCGCATTCCGCCGGACAGTTGGTGCGGTCGGCGGCGGGCGAACTCCCCCAGATGTACCGCGTCGAGCAGCTCGGCCGCGCGGGCCCGCCGCTCCGGCCGGGACATCCCCCGCAGCCGCAACGGCAGTTCCACGTTGCCGGCGACGGTCAGCCACGGGAACAGCGCCGGTTCCTGGAACATCAGGGCGGGGGTACCGCCGGGTACCTCGATGCTGCCGGCGGTGGCCTCGTCCAGCCCCGCGACCAGGGACAGCAGGGTGGACTTGCCGCAGCCGGACGCCCCGACCACGCAGACGAACTCGCCGGGCGCGACCCGTACCGAGATCCGGTCCAGGGCGAGCACCCCGGTCGGGCCGCGGCCGTGCAGCTTGCTGACCGCGTCCACGACGACCGCCGGCCGGGAGTCGGACCCGACCGGCGTGGCCGTCGTGGAGTCGGGCTGCGCGCTCACGTGCTACCCGCCGGCACCGGCTGCTCACCTTCGGCCTTCAGTACCTTGTTCAGCTGGTCCAGCTGGTAGAGGCCGCTCAGGCTCACGTGCTTGAGCAGTCCGACGCTCTCCGCGTGCCTCGCCCCGGTGACCAGGGTGCTGGCCAGCGGATCGTTGGTGAACTCCAGATGCGGCCAGGACTGCTTGACCAGACTGACCGCGAGCGGCTTGCCGGACAGCTTGCCGATCTGCTCGGAGACGGTCTGCTGCGCCTGCGCCGGATGTGCCTTCAGATAGTCGGTCGCCGCGACCTGCCCCTGCAGCAGCCGCTTCACCGTGTCCGGGTGCGCCTTCAGGAGGTCGGTACGTACCACCAGGTCGGTGACCACGAACCTGCCACCCGGCCACAGCGAGCGCTCGTCGACCAGCGTGCGACCGCCGGCGTTGACGAGCTGGCTGGCGTACGGTTCCGGCACCCACGCGCCGTCCAGCGCACCGGACCTGTACGCGGTGACCGCGTCGCCGTTGCTCTGCGGCTTGATGTGTACGTCCCCGCCACCCTGCTTGTTGGTGGACAGCCCGTGCCTGCCGAGGAAGTAGCGGGCCGACACGTCCTGGGTGTTGCCGAGTTGCGGGGTGGCGATCGACCTCCCCTTCAGCGCCGCCCAACTGGTGATGGACGGTTTGACCACCAGGGAGGCGCCACCGGACGCGGCACCGGCGATCACGGTGACCGCACTGCCGTGGCTCTGCGCCCAGGCGTTCACGGTCGGGTTGGGCCCCATGTACGCGGCATCGATGGCGCCGGAGAGCAGCGCGGTGACCGCGTCCGGGCCGGCGTTGAAGGAGGTGCCGGTGATGCTGGCGGTCGAGCCCAGGGCCTTGGCGTAGAGGCCCTTGCCCATGCCGACCAGCGGTACGGCGTGGGTGACGTTGGGGAAGTAGCCGAGCCGCAGCTTCACCGGGCCGGAGCCGGTGTCGCCGCTGGAGGAGCAGGCGGCCAACCCGAAGGCACCGATCAGCAGCACCACGGCGGCAGCGCGGGAACGCAGGCGGCGGGGTCGTCGGACCATTGGCTCTCCATTTTCCTGAAAGTCGATCGGTTTTATAGAGAATGCGCCACCACCCGACCGGTCGTCAACCGGCGCAGCGCATCACGCGCCTGTCAGGTCACCGACACCGCCGTGTCCGGTCACGACAAGCGGTATGTCATGAATTACGACCTCTTCCGGTGGAGGGTTGCACAAAGTAGCTTTAATCTCTAAATCACTTTTCGCCCTGGTGCAGTGCTTTATGCGGGACCTAGCCTGCCGATACCTTTCCGACGCGGCCGTCCCTATCGGTCGCCGAGACACGGGGGAAAAGATGACGACACCACGCCCACCGGCCGGGCGAGCGCCAGCCGGAACTTCAGCAGGAAGACCGCGGCAGGTCGTCGCGGCCCTGGCCGTCGTCGCCGTCGGCGGATTCGCCGGCGTCGGCGCCCTGCCCGGCAGCGTCACCGCGACACCCACCACCCGGGCGGCCCGGACCGTCACCGGTCAGGCCCAGACCCGCACCGTCACCCTCGGCACCGGCGACAAGGTGCGCGTCACCACCGATCCGAGCGGCGCCGTACGGTCCGCCGTGCCGGTCGACCGCGCCAAGGGGCCGTACCTGACCCAGCACGTCGGCGCCGACACGTACATCATCCCGGCCCGTGCCCTCGGCAAGAACCTGGACCGTTCCCGGTTCGACGTCTCCGCACTCGTCGCCGGGCGGCCCGCGGGTGACACCGTGCACCCGCACTTCCCGATGCGTACGGTCAGCATCAAGGTCACCGACGCGCAGGGCAGGCCGACCGACGCCGACCTCGGCGTCGTCAATGTCGACGACTCCCGTAAGTACGTCGGTTTCCCTTACGCCGACACCACCGGGGAGACCCGGATCAGTGTGCCGGACGGCCGCTACGCGCTGATGGCGTACCAGCCGAAGTTCGACGCCCAGGGCAACGTCATCGCCGAACGCACGGTGTACAGCCAGTTCACCGTGGCCGGCGCGACGACCAGCACCACGGTCGACCTCAGCAGGGCCACCCACACCGTGACCGTCGCGACCCCCCGGCCGGCTGTCTCCCAGAGCATCGACCTCGCCTGGGCGCGTGGATCCAGCGACAGCTACATGCTGGGCTGGGATATCAGCACCTCGGCGGATCATCCGATCTACACATCCGGCAGTCCGACCGGCCCCGGCGCCCAGCACTACTACGTGCACTCCATGTTGACCTCGCCGGCCGACGCGGCGAAGCCGTACCAATACGACGTGGAGTTCCCCAACGACGGCGCCGTGCCGACCAGCCAGCACTACCGGGCCACCGCGAACAGTCTGGCCACTGTGGACGACCGGTACTACAGCGACAAGCCGGGCCGGGTCGGTGACAGCGTCTGGTTCCAGAGCCTGCCCTGGGAGACGGTCATCTTTCGTCAGAGCGCCACGATCACCCAGCCGCTCCAGCGGACCGAATACCTCAGCACCGGCCCGACGATGCTGGCCGAGGAGGACATCGACGCGGTGTCCGACGACAGCGAGTGGGGCGGCCCGATGATGAGCGGCGAGCGCCACTTCCAGGCCGGCCAGCACCTGCGGGTGGACTGGTTGCGCGGCCCGCTCGCCCCGGGCATCCCCGCCGACATCGGCGACGGCTACTACGCCTGCGGCGCCTGCCGGATCGACGACACCCTGTCGCTCAGCATCGCCCCGGTGACCGACTCGACTCCGGACCACAACGGCTGGCTGGACGACCCCAGTGTCCCCGGCACCGTGTCCACCTCGCACTTCCAGCTCTACCGGGGCAGCACCAAGGTCGCGGACCTCACCGACGAGGTCGGTGGCAGCTTCGACGTACCGGCTGCCGACGCGAAGTACCGGATGGTGTACGACCAGACCCGGGTAACGCCGTGGACCAGGCAGTCCACCCGTACGCACACCGAATGGGGCTTCTCCTCGAAGCACTCCGGCAGCACCACCGTGCCGGCCCGGTGGAACTGTGGAGACGAGGGCAACACGCACTGCTCACCGATCTCCCTGCTGCAGCCCCGCTACCAGCTCACCCAGGGCATGGACGGTTCGGTGAAACCCGGGCCCGACTCCATGCTGTTGACCCTCGACCACAGCCCCGGTGCCGCGCAGGTACCCGTCGAGCAGGCCGTCGTCTCGGTGTCGTACGACGACGGCACCACGTGGACGCCGACCAAGGTCCGCGACCTGGGCACCGGCAAGTTCCGCGCCACCTGGACCAACCCCGCCTCGGCGGCGGGCAGCACGGTGGCGATCAAGGTCACCGGTAGGGACGCGTCCGGCGCCACCGTCAGTCAGACCGTGCACGACGCCCTGACCGTCACCGCAGGCTGAAGGAGCAGAACATGAGACGAACAGTTCGTCGGCTGCTGATCGCGGCCGCCACCGTCGCGGTCGCCGCCGCACCGCTGGCCGCCGGTACGGCCACCGCCGCACCCGCCACCGGGATCCGGGCGGCGTGCGGGACCGCCGGCCCCGGCGAGGCGCGCTGCCTCGCGCAGTACCGGACCGGTTCGGCGCACCGGGCGATGACCGCCACCCCGGAAGGCTTCGGGCCGAAGGACCTGCGCGCCGCGTACCAGCTGCCCGCCAACGGCGGCACCGGCACGGTGGCCATCGTGGACGCGTACGGCTATCCGAGCGCTGCCGAGGACCTGGCCGGGTACCGGAAGCAGTACGGGCTGCCGGCGTGTACGACAGCCAGCGGCTGCCTGCGGATCGTCAACCAGCAGGGCGAGCCGTCCCCGCTGCCCGACCCGGACCCGGGCTGGGCCGTGGAGAGCGCACTGGACCTGGACATGGCGTCCGCCGCGTGCCCGTCCTGCAAGCTGCTGCTGGTGCAGGGCGACAGTGCGGACCTCGACTCGCTCGGCATCGCGGTGGACACCGCGGTCAGGCTCGGCGCATCCGTGGTGTCCAACAGCTACGGCACCGACGAGTTCGGTGGCATGGACCAGTACGCGCACTACTACCAGCACCCGGGCGTACCGGTTCTGGCCTCCTCGGGTGACGCCGGCTTCACCGCCGCGTCGTTCCCCGCCGTACTGGACTCCACCATCGCCGTCGGCGGCACCACGCTGAAGCACGCCGACAATGCCCGCGGCTGGTCGGAGAGCGCCTGGGAAGGCGCGGGCAGTGGCTGCTCCGCCTGGATCGCCAAGCCGAGCTGGCAGCACGACGAGAACTGCTCGATGCGTACCGTCGCCGACGTGTCCGCGGTCGCCGACCCGGAGACCGGTGTCGCCGTCCACGACTCGTACGAGACGGGCTCGGACTCCGGCTGGCTCGTGGTCGGTGGTACGAGCGCGTCGTCGCCGTTCGTGGCCGGTGTCATCGCGCTGGCCGGACACCCGGAGACGGTGACACCGCAGAAGCTGTACGGCGAACCGACGGCGTTCTTCGACGCGGTCGGCGGCTCGAACGGCTACTGCGGCGGCGACTACCTGTGCACCGGGCTGAAGGGCTACGACGCCCCGACCGGTCTGGGTACTCCGAAGGGGATCACCCCGTTCGACTGAGTACCGTCCACTGACGACAGCGGGGCCGCCGGGCAGTTCTGCCGGCGGCCCCGCTGTCGTTCGCCTCAGACGACCGTGTGCGTGACGGTGCAGGTGTAGGTGCCGGCGATCGCCGTGGCCGGGACCGCGACGACCAGGGTCGGATTCCAACTGGTGGAGGTGCCGAGTACCAGGGCCTGTGCGCTGAACGCGGTACGCGCCACGGACAGTGCGACCCTGCTCGCGGAGGTCGGCGGACCCGGGGTCCGGTTCGCCAGCCCGGTGGACGCGGTGACCCCGCCGGACCAGTACGCCACATTGGCGTTGCTGATCGCGCCGCCGGTGGTGGTGCAGGTGCCTGCCGATACGGTGGCGACCCAGCTGGCCAGCAGCAGCCGGGTGTCGTCCACCCGCATCGTGCCCAGCTGGGCGGTGAGGGTGCCGCCCGGCGTGGTGCTGCCGACGCTGACCGGCCCGGCCGGAACCGTGATGGACACCTCCGGACCCTGCAGGATGTGCGGCGGGACGGTAGGGCTCGGCGTCACCGACGGTACGGCCCGCCGGGGGTGGGACGCGTGCGGAGCGGGCCGGGCACCGGGCGACGAACCCGCCGCCGCGCTGGACGGGACCGCCGTGACCGGTGACCCGGTCCCCCGGCCGGGGCGGAGAACCCGAGCAGCAGTGCCAGCAGAACCACCAGTGACAGGTATGGCCGCACGGCCCCTCCTTTCACGGTCAGCTCTGTTCCGGACGGCCGGGCTGGGCCAGCACGATCATATTCAGTCGTCGCCCGATTTCACTGCGTAGTGTTGCATTCCCTGCGCAGCACCCCTCCGGAGAGACCGTGGCGTGGTCACCGACACCCGTCCGAGGGACCGGCGGCGAATCCGGAGCAGCAGCAGATCGTTGGTCCCGGTAACAGCGGGTCGGGCCGACGCAGCCGCGTGGACCCCTTATCTCCCATGGAGTTCCGATGAGCGTCGCCACCGCCGGGCTACTCGACACACACCATGCCGAGCAGTCCGGTCATGCCCCACTGACCCGGATCGAGATCGCCGAACATGTCGAGGCGGCATTCGACCACGGGCCGGCCAACCGCGACGCGCTGCTGTCCGCGGCGCACACCAGCCATGCCCGCCAGGCGCTGCTGCAGATCCTGGACACCCTGCCGGACCGCAACTACGCCGAGCTCCGCCAACTGTGGACAGACCTGTCCGAGGTACCGATCGGCCTGTGAACCAGCATCCGGGCCGGTTCAGCTTCCCGTACCGCGGGCACGATCCGGCGCCGGCTCGCGGGGATGTCCCAGCGCGGTCAGCGCGGCGACGGCGACGAGGGCCGCCGCACCGGCCAGTACCGCGTACCGGAAACCGGCCGGGAAGCCGGCCGAGCCCGCCGGACCGGCGACGGCCGCGCAGCCGGCCACCCCGATCGCGCCACCCGTCTGCCGCGCCGTGTTGCTCACCGCGCTGGCCAGACCCGCCCGCTGCGCGGGCACCGCGCTCACCGCACCGGTCACCACCGCCGGGGTGAGCAGGCCGAGTCCTGCTCCCCAGACCACCAACGCCGGCGCCATCAGCAGGTACGACGTGTGTGGCCCGGACAGTGCCAGCAACGCCAGGCCGACCGCGCTGACCGTCGCCCCGGCGACGATCAGCCGCCGTACGCCGTAGCGCCCGATCAGCCGGCCACCGACCGGGCCGACCACCACCAGCAGCAGGAACGCCGGCAGCGCGGCGAGTCCGGCGATCGCCGCCGGCCGGCCCTGCACCCGCTGCAACAGCAGGCTGAGCAGGTACAGGCTGCCCAATGTGGCAGCGTTCATCACCAGCGCGGCACCGTTGGCGAGCGCGAACGCACGGTTGCCGAACAGCGTCAACGGCAGCATCGGCGCCGTGGACCGCCGCTCCACCAGTACGAACAGCACCAGCATCAGCAGACCGGCGACCAGCGCCGGCAGGCTGTGTTCGACCACCGAGTACACCACCCCGGCCAGTCCCGGTACGGCCAGGGCCGTACCGGGCACGTCCGGCCGGCGTCGGTGCTCACCACGGTCCGCCGGCACGGCCAGTACGGTGGCCAGCAACGCACCCGCCACCAACGGCAGGTTCAACCAGAACACCGCGCGCCAGCCGGTCCACTGCACCAGCAGCCCACCGACCACCTGACCGGCCGGCGCGGACAGCGCACCGATCGACGCCCACAGCCCGATCGCCCGGGCCCGTTCCGCGGGCTGCGGGTATGCCCGGGTGATCACCGCGAGCGTGCCGGGCAGCAGCAGCGCGGCACCCACCCCCTGGGTGGCGCGGGCCGCCACCAGTACGGCGAGGCCGGGCGCCAGCGCGCAGCCCAACGAGCCGGCGCCGAACACGGCGAGCCCGGCCAGCACCACCCGCCGGTGCCCGGTCAGGTCACCGAGCGTGCCGCCGAGCAGCAGCAGGGCGGCGAACGGTACGGAGTAGCCGTCCACCACCCAGGCCAGCCGGCCGCCGGCCCGCAGCCCGGCGCCGATGGCCGGCAACGCCACGTTGAGTGCGGTGACATCGAGCAGTACCAGGAAGATCCCCACACACATGGCCAGGAACAGCACTGTGCGTCGCCGGACGGCGGGTGCAGGAAGCTCGGTGGACAGCATCCACCGAGGCTAGGCCCGGGACCGTTCGGCCTGTCCCGAACGATGCCGGACTTGCACTGCCGTGACAGCCTGCAACCATGGAGAAAACCGCCGAGCTGGCCGGGTTCTGCGCCGCACACGGAATCTGGACCATCTCCGACACCGACGGCATGGTGCCGTTCCTGATCCACGAGATGCCCAACGGCGAACGTGGCCTGACCCGCTACCTGCACGAGGATTCCGCCGAAGGTGCCCGCGCCGCACAGGAGGAACTCCAGGCGAACCCGGAAGGGTGGCAGCACGCGGCGCTCGTCGCCGACGCGTTCATCCACCTCGAAGCGGCGGGCAAGATGGACGCACTGATCATCGAGGCGGTCGAGTACGGAGCGACGCCCTGGTCGTTCACCATGGCCGTGCCGTACCGCCCGCAGTCCGATCCGCAGGGTTTCGCCGTGCACCGCCCCAAGTTCTTCGAGATCACCGGCCTCGACGATCCGGACCTCGACACGCTCGCCGGGTCGTTCTTCACCGGGGTGGACTCCCACGAGGACGCGGCGCCGGTCTGGAACGCCCACCTGGACGAATCGATCTGAGCACAACCGGCAGGAACGCCCGGGGTCAGAGGCTACGGGCCACCCGGAACCCGGTGTTCCCGGTCGAGGAGTCGGGGTCGTTCGCGGTACGGGCCGCCACCCGGTACCTGTTGCAGTACGACTCGTGGCAGAGGTACGACCCGCCGCGGGTCACCCTGGCGGTGCCCTCTGCGGGGCCGGACGGACTGTCCGTGGGCGCCGGATCGTGCGCGGTGCCCCACCAGTCGGCGCACCACTCCCACACGTTCCCGGCCGTGTTGTAGAGGCCGAAACCGTTGGGCGGGAAGCTTTCCGCCGGGGCCGTACCCCGGTAGCCGTCCTCGGCCGTGTTCTTCACCGGGAACCGGCCCTGCCAGATGTTGCACCGGTGTGCACCGCCGGGCGTCAGCTCCTCGCCCCAGGCGTACGTCGCCTGCGCCAGCCCGCCCCTGGCCGCGCGCTCCCATTCCGCCTCGGTGGGCAGCCGTACGCCCGCCCAGGCGCAGTAGGCCACCGCGTCGTCGTGGTCGACGTGCACCACGGGATGCTCGTCACGGTCCCCGATGTCGCTGCCCGGGCCTTCCGGATGCTGCCAGTCGGCGCCGCCGACCCGGCACCACCACGGCGCCGACGGGGGACGCTGCGCGCCGCGGCGCAACTGGGCGGGCAGGAAGCCGGCGAACACGAAGGACCAGCCGAACCGTTCGGCACCGGTACGGTGCCCGGTCGCGTCGACGAACGCGGCGAACTCGCGGTTCGTCACGGTGTGCCGCGCCATCTCGAAGGACGCCAGGGTCACCTCCCGTACCGGCCCTTCCCCGTCACCCGGGTTGGCGTCCCGGGTGTCCGAACCCATCAGGAAGGTGCCGGCGGGGATGGTGACCATCGGCGGCAGCTCGTCGCGGCCGGCCACGGCATGCGCCGGGGAACGTCCGGGGCCGGTGGCCTGCCGGACGGGACCTCGTCCACCGCCCGGGGCACAGCACGCGCCGCTCACCGCACACCTCCCGCCTGCGACAACCCACGACAGTACCGTCCCGAGCGCGCCGGCCGTTGCCGGAGGAGCCTGCTCAGGCCCAGTTCGGAAGCATCGCCAACATGCCACCGTCCACCGGAAGGGACACCCCGGTGACCGCCCGCGCCTGCGGGCCGAGCAGGAAGGCGACGACCTCGGCCACATCCGCGGGCAGGACGAACCGGCCCAACGGATGCTGCGTCAGCAGTTCGCGGGCCGCCTGCTCCTCCGCCCACCGTCCGGCGTTCCGGTCGACGGGTACGAAACCCGGCAGGACCGCGTTGCAGCGCACCCCGCGCGGACCCCATTCCAGCGCCCCGGCCCGCACGAGCGCACCGAGCGCCGCCTTCGCCATGGCGTACGCGGCCATACCCGTGGCGGCCCGCTCGGCGTGCACGCTCGACACGTGCACGAGCGAGGCGCCGTCGGCCGGGGCACGCCGCACCACCGCCGTGCTCCACGCCCACGCCGCGGCCACCTGCGCCTCGTACACCGACGACAGCGCTCCCCGACCCAGGTCCTCAAGGGGGCCACGGCGCTCGGTCAGTGTGGCGGTGACCAGTCCCCGCAGGGTACCGAGGTGGCCGGCGCGGTCCACCGCACCGGCCACCGCGCTGTCGTCGAGTACGTCACCGACGACCCAGTCGACCTGGGCCGCGGCGGCACCGCCGATCCCGGTCGGCCGGTCCACGAGGTCGACGCCGACCACCGCCCATCCCCGGGACACGAGCGTGTCGACGACCGCCGACCCGATGCCACCGCCCGCGCCGGTCACGATGGCCACCGGGGTGTCGCCGCTCATCCCTTCAGTCCCGAGGTCGCCACGCCGTCGACGATCTGCCGCTGGAAGGTGATGAACAGGACGAGCGGTGGCATCAGGGCGAGCGCACTCATCGCCAGCATCGGCCCCCAGGACGAGTCGCCGGTCGAGTCCAGGAACTGTCTCAGGCCCAGCGGCACGGTGAAGGTCTGTACGTCGTTGAGGTAGATGAGCTGTTTGAAGAAGTCGTTGTACGTCCAGATGAACGTGAAGATCACGGTCGTCACGAGGGCGGGGCGCAGCAGCGGGAAGACGACGTAGCGGTACGTCATCCACGGGCTGCAGCCGTCCAACCGCGCCGCCTCGTCGAGTTCACGCGGCAACGTACGGATGAACTGCACCATGAGCAGCACGAAGAACGCGTCGACCGCGAAGAAGTGCGGTACGAACAGCGGATAGAACGTGTTCACCCAGCCCAGCTTGTTGAACAGGATGTACTGCGGTACCAGCGTCACATGCGTGGGCAGCATGATGGTGACGAGCATCGTCACGTACGCGATCCGCCGGCCGGTGAAGTTGAGGCGGGCGAAGGCGAAGGCCGCCAGGCTGCAGGAGAAGACGTTGCCGATGATCGCGAGCAGCGAGATGATCATCGAGTTCTCGATGAAGATGTCGAAGCTCGTGTTGACGCCCTGCCAGCCCCTGGCGTAGTTGGACGGCTCGAAATGCTTCGGGATCAGACCGGGCTGCGAGAAGATCTCGCTGGTCGGTTTGAACGAGCTGGCCACCATCCACACCAACGGGTACAGCATGACCAGGGCGACCACGATGAGAGCGGCGTGATAGACGTACGGCCGGAGCCTGATCCGTCGGCGGCGCTGCGACGGCGCCGACCCGGTCGTACGTCGAACGGCCGGTGCGGTGTCCGTATCAGTCGCCATAGTGCACCCAGTACCGGCTGAAGAGGAAGTTGATGGCGACGACGGAGCCGGCGAGCAGCACCAGCATCCACGCCATCGCCGCGGCGTAGCCCATGTGGAAGTTCACGAACCCCTCCTGGTAGAGGTACAGCGAGTAGAAGAGGGTGGAGTCCGCGGGGCCACCCGATCCGTCGCTGATGATGAAGGCCGGCGCGAACGCCTGGAACGACTTGATCAGTTGCAGCGTGAGGTTGAAGAAGATGATCGGTGTCAGCAACGGGATGGTGATACTGCGGAACTGGCGCAGCACCGTCGCCCCGTCGACCTGGGCTGCTTCGTAGTACTCCCGGGGGATCTGCCGGAGCCCGGCGAGGAAGATCACCATCGGTGCACCGAACTGCCACACCTCGAGCACGATGAGGGTGCCGAGGGCGTAGTGCGGCTCGGAGATCCAGGACGGGCCGTGGATGCCGAAAACCGCCAGAAGCTGATTGAACAGCCCGTCCCCGTTGAACACCTTGCGCCACAGCACCGCGATCGCCACGCTGCCGCCGAACAGCGACGGCAGGTAGATCGCCGACCGGTAGAAGTCGAGGCCGCGGAGACCCCGGTTGAGGACCACCGCGACGGCCAGCGCGAAGCACAGGCTGAGCGGCGTACCGACGAAGACGTAGACGGCCGTGACCGTGAGGGACTGCACGAACAGCGGATCGTCGGAGAGCATCCGGGTGAAATTGCCCAGGCCGATCCAGTGCGGCGCGCTCAGCAGGTCGTAGTCGGTGAAGGACAGGTACAGCGACATGAGCATCGGCCCGGCGGTGAACACCAGGAAACCGACGAGCCAGGGGCCGAGGAAGAGCAGGGCCCACCCGTTCTGTTTCCGGCCCTGTCGTCGGCCCGCCGCGCGGGCAGCGGCAGCGGTGATCGCCATGGATGGCTCCTCTCTGACCCGGCTCAGCCTTGACCGGCCACCGGGAACCGGTCTCGTGTACTGGTCGCCGCGGGAACCTGCGGCAGACCGGTGGCGCCGACCACCCCGGCGTCCCAGACTCTGCCCGAGCCGGGGAAGCGGTCAAGGGTCCCCCGATCGAGTCGTTTGGTGCCGGTCGTGACGACCAACCGGTCCCGACCCGGCCCGGCGAAGCAGCAGCTCGTGGTGAGCGGTGCCGGCACCTCGACGCGGTGCAGGAGCCGCCCCCGCGGCGAGAAGCAGGCGATGTGGCCGCCACCGGCGAACGCGCTCCACAGATTGCCGTCGGTGTCGACCGCGAGGCCGTCCGGCTGCCCGTCGCTGCCGTCGACGCTGACCAGTGGTCGGGGGTCCACAGGGTCGCCGTCCGGACCGACCCGCCACGCCGTGATGCAGCCCGGTCGGGTCTCCGTCGTGTACATCACCGTGCCGTCCGGGGACCAGCCCACCCCGTTGGTGATGGTGCGGCCGGTGATGACCTCCCGGGCCAGGCCGTCCGGGCCGAGTACGAAGAACGATCCGGCACCGGGCGTCCAGTCGTACGCCATGCTGCCCACCCAGATCCGCCCCGCCGGGTCGGTGACCATCTCGTTGAGCCGCAGCGCTGCTGTGCTGTCGGGCGCCAGTACCGGGATGCGCCGGCCCGGTCCGGCACTCTCGCTCCAGCACACCAGGTCGCCGCCGATCGCGACGATGTGACTGGCGGCCGACCCGTTCGTCCCGGTGCTCACCGCACCGGCGAGCGGAACACCGATCCGGTCGGCCGTGACGACCCAGCGGTCCGCGTGCCAGCTGGCCCGGTGCAGGTTCCCGCCGTCGATGTCCACCCAGCTGAGTGTCCGGGTTCCGGCGTCCCACCGGGGACACTCGCCCAGCGTCGCCACCGGTCCGAACCAGCTCATGTGCCCTCCCTGGTCGACCCGGCGAGGCTCGGGTCCGGGCCGTCGTCGACGGCCGGAGCGTCGTCGGGGCGCCGGCGGGGAACGCAGCCGATCCCCGGTCCGGTGGCGGGCCGGAACCGCCCGGCGACCACGGCCTCGCCGGGGTCGAGGAAGTCGGCGCGGTCCGGCTCACCCCACGCCACCTCGAGCCAGGTCATGTCTCCACCGCCGCCGAGAGCGGCGAGCTGGGCGGCGTGCGCCGTTCCCACCGGTCCGCTCGGGTTGTGGAAGGTCAGGACCGCGCCCTCGACCGCTTCGGCGATCCGGGCCACGCCGTCGGGACCCCCCGCGTGCTTGGGGTCGACCAGCCAGTACGACAGGGCTCCGGTGGCGCAGGCGATCCGCGCCGCGGACGGCTCCCCGATGTGCTCGCCACCGGCGAGCGGTATGCCGGCGGAGGCCGCGAGGTGCAGCGCGGCCGGGTCACGGACGTCGACGAGGTCCTCGACCCAGTGCACGTCGAGCTGCGCGAGGTCACGGGCCACCCGGTCCACCAGAGCCAGGGGCACCAGATGGTGGCAGTCGACCATGAGCAGGGTGGCGGCCGGGATCGCGGCCCGGACCCGGGACACCAGCGACAGACCTGCACGTACCCTCGCCCCGGTCGCCCCGGGCCGCTGCATCCCGGTGAAGGGGGCGATCTTCACGGCCGGGTACCCGTCCCGGGCAGCGCGTACCGCCTCGGCGACCACCACCTCGGGCCCGTCCGCGCCGAACCGACGGTTGACGTTGGCGTAGGCACGTACCGGCCCCGGTGCGCCGAGGCCGAGAGCGGCGGACAACGGGCGGCCGGCCAGCCGCGCGGCCAGGTCCGCGAAGGCGGACTCGTACCCGCCGAGGACGGTGGACCAGAGGAACAGGTCACGCCGGTCCGTTGCCGCCGCCCGGCGGTCACCGACGAGTCGCCGCACCGCGGTCCGCGCCTGGCCCACCGTCAGGCCGACGATGGCACCGTGTACCGCCCGCGCAGCCGCGACCAGCGGGTCCACCGCACCACCGTCGGAGAGCTCGCCCACTCCCCGCACGCCGTCGGCGACGATCTGCACCATCACCCACGTGCTGCGTCGGGACGCGGCGTGGGACCACACGGCCACACCGCTCACCCGTTGGTCCGATGTCACGTACGTCGACCTTCCGTTGCTGGTTCTCCGTGCTGGAGAAGCCGATCCGTTCCGGGCAGGAGCATCGGGGCAGGCGGCACGGGCTCAGCCGTACCGCAGGGCACGCAGGGCCGGTACGAACTCCGCCGGCGCGGCGTAGATCCGGTCGAGGATGACGCTCGCCGCGGAGACCCCGACGCTCTCCGTACCGAAGGCACTCAACCGCACCACGGAGCCGACGTCGACGGCCCGTTTGTCCCGCAGGTAGTCCCGCGCTCCGCGCTGTACGGAGCGCAGGTACTCGGGTGCATCGACCACTCCACCCGCGACCACGACGATCTCCGGGTCCAGCATGTCGATCAGGGTGCCCGCGGCGACCCCGACAAGTTCGGCCCTGGCGACCAGCAGTGCCCCTGCCTCGGTCATACCGTCGCGGGCCACCTGCACCAGATGTTCGAGGGTGCCCCGAACGCCGATCAGACCTTGCCTGCGCGCCCGTTCCAGCACCGCAAGATCGCTCGCGGTGACATGCAGGCAGTCGCGCCGCCCGCAGCTGCACGGCTCGTCGGCGTCGACGCCGACCGAGAGGTGGTCGATGGTCCCCGCCGCGGCCGTGAAGCCACGGAAGACGTGGCCGCCGAGCACGAAACCGGCGCCGACGACGTTGCCGACGAAGAGGCTGACCAGGTCGTCGACGTCCCGGGCGCCACCGAACCATCTCTCGGCCATGGCCAGGGCGCGGAAGCTGGAATCCACCTCGGCGGGCATGCCCAGGCCGTCGGCGAGCGCCGCACGCAGCGGGACGTCACGCCAACGCAGCACCCGGTGGTCCCGTACGACACCTGCCTCCCGGTCCACCCAGCCACCGGTGCCCGCACCGACACCCAGTACGGTGCCCGGGTTCTCCGCGATCAGCGCCTGGACGCCCTCGACCGCCTGTGCCACCAGTGGTTCGAAGCCCCGCCTGCGGTGCGGGAGCCGGGCCTCGGCCAGCAGCTGGCCACGCAGATCCAGCAGGCACACCGTGGTACGGCGGAGTCCGAAGTGGACGCCGACGACCCGGTACACGCTGTCGTCGATGACGATGGGGGTACGGGGCCGCCCGGCCCCCTGCCCGACCGTCGCCGGCAGCTCGCGCAGCAGGTTCACCTCGCTGAGCAGGCTGGTCAGCTTGGTCATGGTGCCCGTCGCCATACCGGTCAGGCCGGCCAGTTCCGAACGGGCGATCGGCCCCCTCTGCATGACGGTGCGCAGGATGGCCGAATAGTTCTGTCGACGCAGGTCGTAGGGCTGCGCCGAGCGCTGACGTCCCCGGGTCGACCTGGCGTCCCGCTCCTCGTCCGACATGGCGGAGGTTGTATCAGCCACACCCACCCCGCCTCAGCCCCGGGCCGCCGGTCATCGCTGCGCACCCCGGGTCCCGGTCGCCTCCAGAGCGATCTCGGTGACGGAGTACGAGGTGGCCGGCACCGTGAGAGGCGCGTCGACATCGTCGACGTCGACCCAGCGCGGCCGTACGGCGTCGGGCTCCTCGATCGTGTTGCGGGTCAACAGGTCGTCGGCGGTGAGCAGGCAGGTCCTGGCGGAGACGGGACGACCCCCGAAGACCTCCAGGTCGATGTCGTGTCCGGCCGCACGGTCCCGGTTGACGACCGACAGCCACAGGGTGCGACCGTCCACGCTGCGGGTGGCGCTGACGTCGAGAGCGGGCACCCGCCTCGGTGCGCCGGTCGGATCCGCGCACTCCACCGTGCCGCCGGACACCAGCGCGTCGACCGCCACCTCACCGCTGTGGTGCCGTTGCATCCACAGCGGCCAGTAGACCGCCTCCTTGACCACGTGTTCCTGGTCGACCATGAGCGCGCCGACGACGTTGATCGTCTGGGCGAAGTTGGCCAGGCCGACGGTGGCGCACTGCCGCTGCAGCACGTTGAGGAACGACGCGCAGACCAGCGCGTCGAGCAGCCGGTACTGGGTGCGCCCCGGGCGCCACCCGGGCGACATCTCCTTGTGTGCCAGGTTGGCGCAGTTCCATTCGGTGAACGCCAGTAGCGGGCGGTGCGCCGAGCGCTTCTCCCGGCCGATCAGGTCGATGAGGCCCTTGAGCGCGACGATGCCCTGCTCCTCCTCGACGGCCACCCCGATGAGCCGGTCGTAGTCACCGTGCGGCCGCTCCGGGTCGAAGCGCCAGTACGTGTGCACGGTGAGGTAGTCGACGTCGTCCCAGGCCTCACGCAGCAGCTGTGTGTTCCAGTCGACGGCCAGGTCGTTGCGCCAGGCACCGGTGGCCAGCACCTTGACCCGCGGTGGCAGCTTGTGCAGCGCGCGGGCCCATTCCCGGCACCGCTGGGCGTGCTCACGGGCCGAGATCCGGCCGATCTCCCACTCGCCCCAGTCCTCGTTGCCGATCTGCCAGTACCGTACGTCGAGCGGTTCCTCGCGGCCGTGCGAACGACGCAGCTGCGCGTAGTGCGAGGGGCCGCTGCCGTTCGCGTACTCCAGCCAGGCCAGCGCCTCGCGCAGGGTTCCCGTACCGGTGGTGAGGTTGATCTGCGGTTCCGCCCCGACCGACCGGCAGAAGTCCACGAACTCCACAGTGCCGAACCCGTTGCCGACGTCGTAGCCGAAATGCCAGTCCACCGTACGACTCCGGGTCGCCGGGTCTCCGACGCCGTGCTCCCACTCGTAGCTGGTGCCGGTGCACCCGCCGGGCCACCGTACGACCGGTGGCGCCATCTCCTCGACGGCGTCGGCCACCTCGCGTCGGACACCGTCCTCGCGCGCATCCGGATGCCCCGGCTGGAACAGTGCGTCCTCGACGACCCAGCGCCGGCGGGACAGGAACTGACCGTAGATGTTCGGGTCGACCCGGCCGAGCTCACGGGTGAGGTCGACCCGGACCCGTGCTGGTGCGCTCATCCCAGCGCCGCCTTCGCGTCGGCGAAGAACTTGGCGGCGGCCTGCGACACCGTACTCTGCCCGAAACCGACGACCTGGTTGACGTTCGGCAGCGTGGTCTGCAGCAGCTTGCTGGCACCCGGCGGGTACATCTGCAGCGGCGCCGGGTCTTTCGACTCGACGAGCGCGTAGTTGTCGAGTACGACCTTGTCGAGCTTCTCCGCCGAACTGGCCACGGTGGACCGGATCTCCTTGCGGATCGGTACGCCCCTGGCCATTCCCATCACCTTGGCGGCGTCGGCGCTGCTGGTGAGGAACTTCAGCATCGCGACAGCACCCTCGACGTTCTTCGACTTGGGTGAGATGGCGAACCAGCCCGCCGGGATGATGTTGGTTCCCGACGGGGCGCCGGCGCCACCGGACGGGAAGGTCGCCAGGGCCAGGGCGTCCTTCGTGAGGCTCTGCATGGACGGCAGACCACGGGAGGTCGCGGTGCCGGTGTACACGGCCTTGCCGATGGTCAGCGGGTCGTTCTGGAAGCCGGTGGCCGCCGCGGTCACCTTCATCGGCGCGGCCGCGCCGCTGGCCCGCAGGCCCTGCCAGAACTGCAGCCAGGCGACCATGTCGTCCGGCCCGAACGCCAGCTTGCCGCCGTCGGTGAACAGCAGCTTGCCCCGCCCGCGCATGAAGGCTTCGAGTGCGATGGGGTTGCCGCCCAGATCGGCCGTTCCGTTGAGTTTGCCGCCGCTCTTGGCATGGGCCTCGGCCATCGTCGCCTTGTACTGGTCCAGGGTCCAGTCGGCGCCGGGTGCGGACAGCCCGAGAGCCTTCAGCTTGGTGACGTCGACGATGACCGCGGGCTGGGTCGCCGCACCCAGCAGGGCGAACCAGTACTTGCCCGCCGACCTTGTCGTGGTGGCGATGTAGTGCGGCAGGGAGCCCAGCCCGAGATCGTCGGCGTACTTGTCGAGGGGTTGCACCGCACCACGTTTGACGTACTCCATCAGGTACGGCAGGTGGATCTGGAAGACGTCGGGCGGGTTGCCACCGGCGACCCGGGTGGCGAGTTTGTCGTAGTAGCCGGAGAAACCCGAGTACTGGGGGTTGACCTTCGACGCGCCGTCGCTCTTCTGGTAGACGTCGAGGGCTTCGACGAGCTTCTTGTTCTGGTCGCCCTCACCCCAGAACATGACGTCGAGGGTCCTGCTCGACCCGGCGGACGAGCCACCGAAACCTCTCGAGCAGGACGAGAGAACGGCTGTGCCGGCTGCCGCGCCACCCAGTTGGAGGAGCGTGCGCCGGGAGATCTGCGTGCGCGTGAACGAACTCATGGCCGATGCCTGCGCTTTCGATGCGAGCGGGTGGGTGGTTGGACCTCGGGCGTCAGTGGGTCGCAGGAAGGCTGCCTGCGGGTGCCGTACGGCAGTTCTCCCGGATGAGCGCTGCGGCCTGCGGCAGGGCGTCGGACACCTCGGCGGCCAGTAGTTCGCCGAGGCGCGTCACGTCTGCGCTCGCCCCGGGTTCGGTGGCGATGTTGCGCTGTTCGTGGGGGTCGGTGCGCAGGTCGTACAGTTCGGCCTCGTCGTGGGAGCGGAACACGTAGCGGTGACGGTTCGTACGGACCGACGCGTTGAGACTGTCGCGTGGCCACTGCCAGTCCCGCGCATGGAACGGATCCCCGTGTCCGCCGGGCTTTCCGTCGTGCAGCATGGTCTCGGCGGTGACGTGGTCGCGTCCGCCGGTGGCCGTTCCGTCGCCGAGCAGCGCCGCGAAGGATCGCCCGTCGTGCTGCTCGTCCCACGGCACACCGGCGACCTCACTCAGCATCGGGGCGATGTCGCAGATCGACACGAGGGACGAGTTCCGGGCGCGCCCCGCGTCGGGGTGCCGGACGATGAGCGGGACGCGCAGGTCCTCTTCGTAGTGCAACCAGTGGCCCTTCTCCATCAGGCCGTGCGCACCCATCATGTCGCCGTGGTCCGCGGTGAACACGACGATGGTGCGGTCCCATTCCCCGGCTTCTTCGAGGTAGCTCCTGATCCGCCCGAACTGCGTGTCGACGAGCGCGCACAGACCGAGGTAGTGGCTGGTGACCTCGACCCAGTCGTCCTGCGTGAGGTGCTCGAAGTCGCGGGCGAAGTGCGACTCCCGGACCTCGCGTGGTCTGGTACCGGGGCCGGTGGCCAGGCTCGGCGGCAGGCGTACCTGCCCGCGGTCGATGATCCGGTCGTACGGCTCGGGTACCACCATGGGGAAGTGCGGGGCGTTGAACGAGCATGCCGCGAACCACGGCCTGTCGGACGGGCGTTCGTGCAGGCCGTCGAGGAAGGTCCCGCACTGCCACGTCTCCAGGAAGTCGTCCAACGGGACGCTGGACGTGGTGTACGGACGTTCCCGGAGCGCCGTGAGGTCCCCGTCGGTGAGGTTCTCGATGTGCCGGGGGTCGAAACGGTGCCCGCGCCCGGCGGCCCATGACCGGTAGTCGGGGATGTACCGCCCGCGGTCCTGGCCGTTCAGTACCGCCGGAATCGCGCTGGTCGCCGCCCAGCCCATCTGCGCCGGGGTGGTGCCGGGTACGTGCCATTTTCCGTTGTAGTAGGTGTGGTAGCCGGCCCGCCGGAAGGTCTGCGCGACACCGGCGGAGCGCAGGTGCTCCTCGATCGGTCGCCAGTTCCCGAGGACGCCGTGGTGGCGTGGCATCAGTCCGGTCCAGAGGCTGGCCCGCGAGGGGCAGCAGAGCGGATAGGGCGTGTAGCACGCGTCGAAGCTCGTCGACTCGTCCGCCAACCTGTCGAGGTTGGGCGTCCTCGCCGCCGGGTTTCCGTTGCAGCCCATGGTGTTCCAGCTCTGTTCGTCAGCCATGACGACCAGTACGTTCGGGCGGTCCGTCATCAGCCTCCGCCTCCAGCGCTCGCGACCGGACTGCTTTGCTTCCGTCAGAAGTTAATAATGCCGACGGTCCGCCTGTCAACCCCTCCGAGCTCCCCTCCCCGCCTCCCACCTGCATCGGAGCGCCCGAATTAGCAGTGCCCGTCGGGTGCAGTCACAGAAACAGGCGCAATCACGTCTACCTGGCGGAGAACGGCACGCCATCCCATTGATAACGGTAAAGACTATTTGGAGTACGTTTCGTGCCATGACGACGATTGCAATACTCGGGGGATCTGTCGTTGGTTCAGTGGCCGCCTTACAGTTCGCCCGCAGTGGGTGGCAGGTGGCACTGATCGACACTGAGTTCGACCGATTGAGTGGACCGAAGGTCGGCGCGGAACCTCGACCCGGAGCACCGCACACCGTGCAGCCGCACGGATTCATGGCCCGTACCCGCGTCGAGCTGGCGAGCCGACTACCGGACGTCCTTGCCGCGCTTCTCGCAGCCGGCGTACGCGAGCAGCCACTGGGCACGATGATGCACGCGCGGCACTACGACGGCGGGAGACCGGGCGACGAGGACCTCACCGCCATCTGCACCCGGCGGGTGACCATGGACGGCGTCCTCGCCGACCTGGTCGCTCAGGAACCCGGCATCCAACGGATCCATCAGCGGGCAACAGGGCTGGTGATCGAGGACGGCACGCCGCCCCGGGTCACCGGGCTCGGCCTCGACGGCGGAAACATCGTGACCGCAGACATGGTGCTGGACGCGGGAGGTCGGCGCTCACCCGTACACGGTTGGCTCGCCGGGGCCGGCCACCACCAGCCGGTCACCGAAGCGCGGTGCGGCCTGCACTACTACTCCCGGCAGTTCCTGGTCCGGGGCACCGAACGCCCGCAGATGGCGTACGGGATCGTCGACGTGCACGAATTCCCGACCCACCTGCAGATGCTCGTGCCCGGCGACAACGACACGGTGACGGTGGGCGTCTGCATCGATTCCGGCGACCCGCTGTTGAAGCAGCTGCGCCACCCGGGCGCGTACCACGCGGTACTCGCCGCCAACGAGGCGTACCACCAGTGGCTGGAACTGCTGGAACCCATCACACCGGTGTACGCCTTCGGTACGCCCGACAACCGGATGCGCAGCCTGGTGGCCGACGGACGGCCCGTGGTCCTCGGCCTCCACCAGGCCGGTGACTCGCTCGCGACGACCAACCCCATCGCGGGGCGCGGCGTCGGGACGGGCCTGGCCGCGGTCGGGAAGCTGCACGACCTGGCCCTCACCCACGGACCGGACGCCGAGGCGCTGACGATGGCGTACGCCGCATGGCAGCGCGACGTACTGGCCGTCTACTACCGTGAGGCCGCGGCCAGTAGCGTCACCCTCGGCCGGAAGTTCCGCGCGAACCTGGCCGGCGACACCGTGCCGCCGAACGCCCCGCGGGTCGAACTGCCCGACGGCCACCCGGTCAGCTCGACCCAGATCGAGCAGGCCGCCATGTCCGACCCGGACCTGTTCCGGCACTACATGCGGGCCTTCCACATGATCGACGACGAACGCGCGATCGCCTCGCCGGCCGTCGCCGGAACGGTACGCCGCCTGCTCGCCGAGATGCCCGCCCCGCGGCCACGCGCGTCGGCGGCGGGGTCAGAGAAGCTGCACGACCGGGAGGCGTTGGAGTCCCTGCTGGCGCCGTACGCCTGAGCGGAGCCGGTACGCCGGGTCGGCCTGATCGGGTCACCCGGCGTACCGGACAAGCGCGATCTGGTCGAAGGCAAGTTGGTACAGATCGGCATGCGCGCCACGGAACTGGGCACGAACGTCGTCCTCGACTTCGGGTTCTGGACCCGCAGGCGTGCCTCAGGAAGATCCCGAACTGGGGCCACGCGCGAGAACGCCGGCCCTCCCGATGGGGTGGACCGGCGCTTCCGCTGACGATGGCGGTGGTGGTGGGATTTGAACCCACGGAGGGTGTAAGCCCTCACACGCTTTCGAGGCGTGCTCCTTCGGCCGCTCGGACACACCACCGCGAAGGACTCTACCGGATCGACCGTCGGGGCCTTCAGTCCCCCACGTCCCGTCGGCGGCACCGGCTGAGAGGATCAGGTGCAAGCACCAGGTCGACCGAACGAGGGACGAGCATGAGCACACACATCGGCGCGCAGCCCGGTCAGATCGCCGAACGGGTACTGATGCCGGGTGACCCGCTGCGCGCCAAGTGGATCGCCGAGACCTTCCTCGACGACGCGACCTGCTACTCGACCGTACGCAACATGTTCGGCTTCACCGGTACGTTCCACGGGGTGCCGGTCTCCGTGCAGGGCTCCGGCATGGGCATCCCGTCGATCTCGATCTACGCGCACGAACTGATCAACGACTACCAGGTACGAACCCTGGTACGGGTCGGCAGTTGCGGCGCGCTCGCCGAGTCGCTCCAGTTGCGGGACGTGATCGCGGCGATCGGCGCGAGTACCGACTCGGCGATCAACCGGCAGCGGTTCGACGGCATGATCGACTACGCCCCGGTCGCCGACTTCGGGCTGCTGCGCAGCGCCGTGGACATCGCCGCCGAGCAGGGCCTGGACATGAAGGTCGGCCAGGTACTGTCCGCCGACGTGTTCTACTCCGACCGGCCGGACCTGGTCGAGCGGCTCGCCGGGTACGGCGTCCTGGCGGTGGAGATGGAGGCTGCGGCGCTGTACACGCTGGCCGCGAAGTTCGACGTACGCGCGCTCGCGCTGCTGACCGTTTCCGACCACATCCTGCGCGGCGAGGCGAGCAGTTCCGAGGACCGGGAACGTACGTTCTCCCAGATGGTGGAAGTCGCGCTGGAGGCCGTCACCCGGGACGCCTGAGTCCGCGGTCACGCCCGTTGCCGTGCCGCAAGATCCACAGCGTGGCCCACTGCCGTGCCGCAAGATCCACAGCGTGGCCGTTGCCGTGCCGCAAGATCCGCAGCAGTGGGCCGTTGCCGTGCCGCGAGATCCGCAGCAGTGGGCCGCCGGCCCCATGAACCGCCACGATCCGCCAGGATCTGCGGGGCCGACAGTCCAATACCTCGGATCTTGACCGGTCCAACATCCACCTGACCTCACGGCGTCGGCCCCCGGAGCATTGGTCACGTCCAGAAAGGTCCCGCACCCACCGGACGAGCATTTTCCCCGAATGGTTGTTATATCCCTTTTACGAACGGTACATTCGGGGAAAATAGCCTTTTCAGCGCCGCGAAGGATGCATTTTCCCGTAATATCCCATTGACAATTCGCCCAAAACGCCGCTTTCGGGGAAAATGCGCACCGAGGCGGCGGGGTGCGGGTCCGGGGCCGGGGTCAGCGTAGGGAGTCGAGGGTCTCGAAGTAGGTCGGGAAGGTCTTGGCCACGCAACCGGGGTCGGCGATCCGGATGCCGTGCGCGCGCAGTCCGAGCAGGGACAGGCTCATCGCCATCCGGTGGTCGTCGTAGGTGTGGAACACGGCGGGGCGCGGTACGCCGGGGTGGATGGTGAAGCCGTCGGGGTCCTCGGTCGCCTCGATGCCGGCCCGGCGCAGTTCGGTGACGACGGCGCCGATCCGGTCGGTCTCCTTGTGCCGGATGAAGCCGATTCCCCGGACCCGGGTCGGCGAGTCGGCGTGTACGGCGACCGCGGCAAGGGTCTGCGCGGTGTCTGAGATGTCGGCCATGTCGACGTCGATGCCGTGCAGCCGGCCGGTTCCGCGTACGGTCACTCCGTCGGAGGCGCGGGTGACGGTGGCGCCCATCCGGGCCAGTACGTCGACGAATGTCACGTCGCCCTGCAACGGATCGTCGCCGAACCCCGGTACGGTGACCCGCCCGCCGGTGATCGCGGCAGCGGCGAAGAAGTACGAGGCGGCGCTGGCGTCGGGCTCGACCGGGTACTGCGCGGCCCGGTAGCGCCCGGCGGGCACCACCACCAGGTCCTCGGTGACCTCGGGGGTGACGCCGAACGCGGCCATCACCCGGCCGGTCATCTGTACGTAGGGCACCGATACGAGCGGGGTGGACACCCGTACGGTCAGGCCACCGGGCAGCAGCGGCGCGGCCAGCATCAGCCCGGACAGGAACTGGCTGGACAGGTGTCCGGGGATGGTCACCTCGTCGGCGGTGAGCGGACCGGACACCTCGACGGGCAGGAAGCCGGGCGTGCCGAGCGGGCGTACGACTGCTCCGAGGTCGGCCATCGCGGTCAGCAGCGGCCCGAACGGGCGGGCCCGCAACTGGTTGCTGCCGTCCACCACCACCGGCGTGTCGTTGAGTGCCGCTGCCGGCAGTACGAACCGGGAGGTGGTGCCGGATTTGCGGGCGTCCACCACGGATGGCTGGGAGCCGATCGCCGGCCCGGTCCCGGTCACCGTGACGGTGCCGGTCGCCGCATCGGCGTGTACGGGTACCCCGAGGTCGCGCAGCGCACCCATCATGGCCTCGGTGTCGTCGGCGAACAGGCTGCCGGTGAGTACGCTGTCCCCTTCGGCGAGCGCCGCGCAGAGCAACGCCCGGTTCGTCACGCTCTTCGAGCCGGGCACGACGATCCGGGCGTCCGGCGGCGCGACCAGCGGCACGATCGGACGACCATCGCGCGGTTCCGCGATCCTCTGCTCGCCAGCGGTCATGGTCATCATGCTGCCGTACCCGGGCGCCGCCGGCCACTCCGCCCCTGCGCCGTCCCGACTGTCAGACGCAACGCCGACCCGGCGCAACCCGGACGCGGGAGGGCCGCCGGGCACGATGCCAGCAGTGCCCGATGCCGGTGCCGGGCACCGAGCCACCGGTCAGCCGCGGTGCTGGTGGAAGAAGTCGCGCAGCAGCTCGCCGCACTCGTCGGCGAGTACGGCCGGGTACACCTCGGGCCGGTGGTTGAGCCGACGGTCGCGGACCACGTCCCAGAGCGAACCGACCGCGCCGGCCTTGGCATCCCACGCGCCGAACACGACGGTGGACAGCCGGGAAAGGACTATCGCGCCGGCGCACATCGTGCACGGCTCCAGGGTGACGACCAGGGTGCAGCCGCTCAGCCGCCAGCTTCCGAGCCGGGCCGCGGCCCGGCGCATCGCCACCACCTCGGCGTGTGCGGTCGGGTCGGCGTGCAGTTCCCGCTCGTTGCGGCCGGTCGCGAGTTCGACGCCGGTCGGGCCGTAGACGACCGCACCGACCGGTACGTCACCGGTCCGGTCACCCGCCGCCGAAACACCGTCCACCGCCGGCACGCCGTCCGCCGCAGAAGCAGCACCCGCCGCAGAAGCACCGCCGTCCGCCGCGGAAGCAGCACCCGCCACGGCCAGCGCCCGCCGCATCAGCTCCTCGTGCCGTGCCGCAGCACTCAGCGCAGTTCCTCGACGTCGTCGGCACAGCCCAGTACGGCGCAGATCTCGGCGGTCATGTCGCTGGGCATCATGCCCTCCTGTACGCACAGCGCACGCAACCGCGGACCGCTGATGCCGAGGTCGGCCAACAGATCCGGATCGCCGATCGGCTCGGCGTCGTCGGCGACCGGAACCACCGGCGTGACCGCGGATTCGTCCTCGTCCTCGTCGTCGCCCTCGTCGTCGTCCGACCCGGACGGGTCGAAGTCGTCGTCGGGCAGATCGAGTGCGCCGGGCCGGTCCTCCTCGCCGAGCAGTGCCGCGCCCAACGGCGACTCGTCGACGAATGCGGCGTCCGATCCGAACACCCGCAGATCCTCGCCCTCGTCGAGCCGGAGGATCGCCAGATACTCGTCGTCCACTTCCACGAACAGCAGCGACACCTCAGCTTCGATGTCAGAGTCGCGGAGCAGCTCGGCCACCTGCTCGACATCGGCGATGTCGGCTGCACGGCCGAGGTTCAGTTCCGCAGCGGCCCAACCCTTCGGCCCACGAGTCACAGCGGCAGCGAAGTACGACACGGTCCCCCCGGGGTCACCTGGAGTTCGGTTCTCGCCGTCCTCGATCAGCCTGACGCGTCGCAGCGCGGAGCGTCGGAGAATCGCGGACGTTTATCGAAGATGATGTGTGCCGGGCACCGGTATGAAAAGGTGCCCGCAGCGAGATCGTAGACCGAACCCGTCGGTCGGTTCACGCCACTGTGCCGGACCCGGTGGGAGGCGCTCACCACACGGCGCGTCCGGGTGACCCGGACCTGGTGGCGGAGACGGCGCTGCTCAGGTTCCGATGCTGGTCAGATGTACTGGCGCCGGCGGGTGGCGATCAGGTCCCGCAACCGGTCCACCTGGGCGCGACGCGGCCGGACCCGGTCCCGGAGGGCCTTCGCGTCGGACAGTTCGGCGAGCAGTTGCAGTCGCCGCCGCCGCCGCTCAGGGTCGAGCCGCTGCAGCTTCATGGGGGGCATGCCGCGAATGTGCCCGGCCGACGAGGTGGACGTCAAGTCCGCCTGGCGTTTTGCCGTCGAGCACACACGGTATGTGTCGACCCTGACACCGTAAGGCGCCATTTCGGCACCTGGTGTGAGTAACGAGTCATACCCGGTCACTGTCTCCGCCACCCCACAGCTCGATGTCGTACAACCAGTCACGTCACGATCAGCGCGGCGCATCGGCAGGTCTCTACCGGGTCACGGGCGACCAGACCGGCAGGACGGTTCCGCTACCGGCGCGAGTCGGTCACCAGAGCAGCCAGTTCCCGCCGATCGCGTTGACCATCACCACGATCCCGGCGACACCGAGGCCGACGCCGGTGGTCCCGGCGACCCCGACCGCCACCCCACGGTCCCCGTACCTGGTCAGGGCCAGTGCGGCGGTCAGGGCCAGAACCGCCGCGACGAGCGCGCTCCACACGTACACCGGGACGCTCCAACTGACCGCACCGAACATCACGAACCACAGTGCGGTGGCGCCGATGCCCGCCCAGACCGCACGGGTGCGAACGGGATGCGGTTCGCGGTACTCCGGCCTGGCCGGGGCGCCGAACGCGGTGGTCGGCCAGGGCATCCCGGGCCGTGGCCACGGTGGTGCGGGCCGACCGCCGGCCCAGGGCGGACGTGGCGGCCCCATGGTCACCGGTGGTGGCAGCGGACCGGGTCCCCCCGGCCCTGGCCGTCCCGGTACGGGTCCGGTGGCCACCGGTATCCCGCGGTGCGGTGGAGGCCCCGGAGGCGCCGAGTCCGGCGTCACCCAGCCGCCCGCCTGTGGGCCCTGCCGGGGTGGCTCACTGCGCTCGTCCACGGGTACCTCCTCGTCGAGGAGCGTACCCGCGCCGGCCCAGCGGACCGGCCGGGACGCGTGGCCGCGCACGTCCCGGCCGCTCCGCCCGGACAGCGGGTCAGCCCGTCTCGAACTCGGCGAACCGCTGCTGACTGATGTTGCCGCCGAAGGTGGTGAATGCTCCGCCGACCGCGAGCAGGTCCAGGTCTCCGTTGGCGGCCATCGCGAAGATGCCGTGGATCGAGTTGGCCTCCGGGTCCCAGCCGAGCAGGTGACCGGCGACGTCGGCGGCGAACAGTTTCTGTCGGCGCAGGTTGCCGTCCAGGCAGTCCCCGTTCTGCTGGGACACCCGGGCCGTGGTGCACGCGTGGTCGAAGTGGCCGCCGGCGTAGATGGCGTTGTGCAGCACCACCACGTCCTCCACGTCGCCGTCCGCGGTCAGCGACCAGGCCGGGGTGCCGTCCGCGGTGTTGTACGCGACGAGCTGTCCGCCCGGACCGCCCATGGCGCCGTACACGCCGGCCGACCCGACCTCCAGGTCGTTGATCACGTACGGCGCGCCGCCCTGGAAGCCGGTGACGGTCGCACCGGTGCTGGCGTCCACCGCGGCCAGTCGGGCATGCCCGCCGGCCCCGTTGACCTGCAGGAAATTGCCGCCCAGGTAGACCCGACTGCCGGACACCGCGACGGCATTGACCACGCCGTTGAGCGCCGGGTGGAAGCCCGTCACCTGCTGGCCGCTGGACAGCCTGAACGCGACCGCCCGGGACCAGGCATGGCCGTCCACCGTACCGAAGTCACCCACCACGTACAGGTTGGAGCTGCCCCGGGCCAGGGCCTTCGGGGCGGAACTGATGCTGTGGTTGAAATTGGGATCGACCACGCCGGTGGTCCGGCTGACCTTCGCCAGATGGTTCCGGGGCTGCCCGTTCACCTTGGTGAAGCTGCCCGCGATGTAGACGGCGTCGTCCTTGACCAGCAGTGCGGTCACCACTCCGTTCAGCTTCGGCGCCCACGGGAGCAGGGCACCGGTGGCACCGTTCACCGCGGCCAGGAAGGTGCGCGGAGTGCTGGTGCCGCCGCTCACGGCGGCACTGAACTGACCGCCGACGTAGACGGTGCTGCCCGAGTACACCTCGGCGGTGACCAGATTGTTGAAGCCGACGGTGTGCTTGGGAGTGTTGTTCACCGTGGTCGGCGCGAGAATGCTCGCCCGAGGAGCACCGATCGCGTCCGGAACCTGCGGCGCAGCACTCGCTGCCACGCCGTGCGCGGCCGAAGTCGGCCCGACGACCGGCGCGGCCAGAGCCGTCCCGGCGAGAGGAGCGGCCAACATGCTGACCAGCAGAAACCCGCCGAGCAGTCCTCGACCGGTCCATCGCCCGGCCGTGTGCCCGACGACTGTATCCGCTTCGCCCCGCGAACCCGGATGGTTCAGCCTTATCGACACAAGCTCTCCCTTTCACTGACGGTTATCGAGCTAATACTAATTGCTACCTCATGGTGGAAGCCCTTCTTCGGTCAACTCCGGTCCCTGTGCCAGGGTGGACGGCGTGACCCTGGGCACCGTGACAATCGTGGGACTCGGCCTGATCGGTGGATCGGTCCTGCGTGCGACAACCCGCGCGGGGCTGTCTGCCCGCGGCTACGACGCCGACCCGGCCACCCGGGACCAGGCGCGAGAGGGCGACCCCGGCTGGCATGTCGCCGACCAGCTCAGCGAGGCGGTCGCCGGTACGGACCTGGTCCTGCTCGCCGTCCCGCTCCCCGCACTGCCCGTCGTACTGGACCAACTGGCCGGCTACGACGGCCTGCTGACCGACGCCATCTCGGCCAAGCAGCCAGTACGCGACGCGGTCGCTCAGCGTCTGCCCACCGCCCGGTACGTCGGCGGCCACCCCATGTCCGGCCGGGAACTCGCCGGGTTCGCCGCCGGCGATGCGGCCCTGTTCGACGACCGCGCCTGGGTACTGGTCCTGGAGCCGGAGACCGAGCTGACCGACTGGCTGGCCGTCGCCCGGCTGGTGCTGTCGCTCGGGTCGCGGGTCGTACCGGTCGACGCGGCCGAGCACGATGCGGCGGTGGCCCGGATCAGTCACGTACCCCGGCTGACCGCCGCCGCGCTGGCCGCCGGGGCCGCCGGCGACGGGCAGGCCCTGGCCCGGACCCTGGCGGCCGGCTCGTTCCACGACGGCACCCGCGTCGCTGCCGGTGAACCGGCACTGTCCGGTGCGATCTGCGGCGGCAACCCGGATGCGGTACGCGACGCGCTGGACGACCTGCTGCGCGAGCTGCACACGGCCCGTACGCTGCTCGACGGCGCCGACCCGATCGGCGCGCTGACCGACTGGTTCCGGCGCGGCCACCAGGTACGTACGGCGTGGCCGCCGGTGGCCGGGCGGACCGGGACGCTACGGCCGGACCGGGCCGAACTGCTCGCCCTCGGGCGGGCCGGTGGCTGGATCACCGCGATCGACCCGGTCAGCGACGAACTGACCGTCTGCTATCCGCGCTGACCGGCACCGACCTTGCTGGTGCTGTCCGCACCGCGCCGCACCGCACCGCACCGCACCGCGCCGCGCCGCGCCGCGCCGGCCACCGTCGGCGCGGCCGGCGTCAGCCGCCGGCCGGTGCGGCGATGCCGGCGTTCGGGCGGATCACCCGGCGTTCGGTGACGATCGCCGTCACCAGATCGTGCGGCGTGACGTCGAAGGCGGGGTTGACCGCGGTCACTCCGTCCGGCGCGATCCGGGCACCGGCGACGGTCAGTACCTCGGCCGGATCGCGGTCCTCGATGTGCACGTCGGCACCGGTCGCCGTCATTTCGTCCACTGTGGACTCCGGTGCCACGACCAGGAACGGGATCCCGGCCCGTGCGGCGCCCAGCGCGTGCGCGTAGCTGCCCACCTTGTTGACCACGTCGCCGTTCGCGCAGACCCGGTCCGCGCCCAGGATCACCGCGTCGACCATGCCGCGGGCCATCAGGAACGGCCCGGCGCCGTCCACCGCCAGCCGGCACGGTACGCCCAGTTCGCGCAGCTCCCACCCGGTCAGCCGGGCGCCCTGCAGCAGCGGCCGGGTCTCCGAGGCGATCACCTCGGCCAGCGCGCCGCGCCGGTGCAGTTCACCGACCACGGCCAGGGCGGTGCCCTCGGTGACGGTGGCCAGCCCGCCGGTGTTGCAGTGCGTCAGCAGCCGTACCGGGGTGCCGCACAGCTCGGCGACCAGGTCCGCGCCCCGGGTCGCCATCGCGGCGGAGCTGGCGATCTCCTCGTCGCGCAGGGCCAGCGCCTCGGCCAGTACGGCCGCCGGCCCGTCGGCCAGCCGTCCGGCCGCGCGGTCCACGCCCCGGGCCAGATTGACCGCGGTCGGTCGGGCCGACCGGAGCGCCGCCACCTCGTCGGCCAGGTCCGTCCCCCCAGGATTCGCGGATCCTGCCGCGTAGGGCGGCAGCGGGATCGGCGGGTGCCGCCCGGAGGGCGGCAGCCAGGGCCACGCCGAGCGCACCGGCGACGCCGAGTGCCGGAGCACCGCGTACGGCCAGCCTCCGGATCGCGTCGACCACCTCCGGTACGGTGCGCAGCACCAGCCGCCGGTACTGCGCCGGCAGGGCGGTCTGGTCGATGATCTCCACGGCCGGACCACCGTCGGCCGGGCCCACCCAGTCAATCGTGCGCATGCCGCTCACCGTACCGACCGACGAAGCCCGCCCGCCGCCGCGGAAGCCGGGCGGAGACGGGACGCCGGAGTCGTACGGGGCGCGGAAGCCGGGCGCGGTCGCTGCGGCCGGCCTAGGATCGGGTGATGAGCCCACCGGCGTCCCGCGACCCGGTGGCCGACCTGCGCCGGATCGCGTTCCTGCTGGAACGGTCCGCGGAGGCCACCTACCGGGTACGGGCGTTCCGTACCGCCGCCGACACGCTGGCCGGGCTGGACGCCGGGGAGATCGCCACCCGCGCCGCCGACGGCGGCCTCACGCAGCTGTCCGGGGTCGGTACGGTGACCGCCCGGTGCATCACCGAGTCGCTGCAGGGTGAGGAGCCGGTGTACCTGCGGCGGCTGGCGGCCACTGCCGGCCGGTCGGTGGATGCCGCGGGTGACGAGCTGCGCGGGGCGTTGCGCGGTGATCTGCACAGCCATACCGACGCCTCGGACGGTGGTTCGCCGCTGCGCGAGATGGCGGAGGCGGCACGTGGGCTGGGGCACGACTACCTGGCCGTCACGGACCATTCGCCGCGGCTGACGGTGGCCCGGGGGTTGTCCGCCGAGCGTTTGGCGGCCCAGCTCGACGAGGTTGCCGCGGTGAACCGGGAGATGGCCCCGTTCCGGTTGCTGACCGGGATCGAGGTGGACATCCTCGCGGACGGTTCACTCGACCAGGACCCGGATCTGCTGGCCCGGCTGGACATCGTGGTGGCTAGCCTCCACAGTGGACTCAGGGCGGACCGCGCGGTACTGACCCGGCGGATGCTGACCGCGATCGCCGACCCGCACACCCGCATCCTGGGTCACTGCACCGGCCGACTGCTCGCCGCCTCGGCCCGCCCGGACCATCGCCCCGACGGTACGGACAGCAGGACCGACAGCGCCCCCAGGAAGCGGAGCGGTCGGGGCGGCGGCCGTTCCCGCCCGGAGAGCGAGTTCGACGCCGCGCGGGTCTTCGCGGCCTGCGCCGGGGCCGGTGTCGCCGTGGAGATCAACTGCCGGCCGGAACGCCTCGACCCGCCGAAGCGGCTGCTGCGCCTCGCCATCGAGGCCGGCTGCCGGTTCGCGATCAGTACGGACGCGCACGCGCCGGGTCAGCTCGACTGGCTCCCGTACGGCTGCGCCCGCGCCGCCGCGTGCGGCCTGGACCCCGCCGACGTGGTCAACACCTGGCCGGTGGACCAACTGCTCGACTGGGCAATGCCACCCCGCTGACCTGGATTGCCGTAGGGTCCGGCAGGTGGGACGAATTGATGAGACAGCGAACCGCTACGTCGACGAGTGGGCCGTACTCGATCCGGTCCTGGCCACCGGCGTCGGCATCGGCGGACACGACGCAGAGATGACCGACCTGAGCCCGGACGGGTACGCGGCCCGTACCGAGCTGAACCGCCGGACCCTCGCCGAACTGGCCGGGATCGAGCCCGCCGACGAGCGGGAGCGGGCGGCCCGGGACGCCATGCAGGAACGCCTCGGCATCTCGGTCGAACGGGCCGACGCCATCGAGGACCGGGAACTGAACGTCATCAGCAGCCCGGTACACGACCTGCGCCAGGTGTTCGACCTGATGCCGCTGGAAGGTACGGAGGCGGCCAGCAACATCGCCGCCCGGCTGGAGGCGATCCCGACCGCGCTGGAGCAGTACGCGCAGACGCTGCGTACCGATGCGGGCAAGGGTCGGGTGGCGTCCCAGCGGCAGTTGGAGGCGTGCGCCACCCAGTTCGACAAGTGGGTGGGTCACGACGACTTCTTCGGCGGTCTGGTCCGGCGGGTCGGCGCGACGGGAACGCTGGGCGACCGGCTCGGTACGGCGGCCGACCGGGCGCGCGAGGCACTGGCCGGGTTCACCCGGTTGATGACCACCGATCTGCTGCCGCTGGCACCGGAGTCGGACGCGGCGGGCCTGGAGCGCTACCAGCGCGCATCCCGCTACTTCCTCGGCGCCACCGTGGATCTGGCCGAGACGTACGAATGGGGCTGGCAGGAGCTGGCGCGCATCGAGACGGAGATGCGGGCGGTCGCGAACGAGATCGTGCCGGGTGGCTCGGTCGACGACGCGGTGGCGGCGCTGGACACCGACCCGGCCCGGCAGCTGCCGGACAAGGAGTCGTTCCGCAACTGGATGCAGGAGCTGGCGGACTCCACGATCTCGGCGCTGGCCGACACCCACTTCGACATTCCGGAACCGATGCGGCGGATCGAGGCGTGCATCGCGCCGACCAGCGACGGCGCCATCTACTACACGGGTCCCAGCGAGGACTGGACGCGGCCCGGCCGGATGTGGTGGTCGGTACCGGAGGGTGTGGACACGTTCGCCACCTGGCGCGAGGTGACCACCGTGTACCACGAAGGGGTTCCGGGCCACCATCTGCAGATCGCCCAGACCGTGTACCGGCAGGAGCTGCTGAACCGGTGGCAGCGCCTGCTGGGTTGGGTGTCCGGTTCCGGCGAGGGCTGGGCACTCTACGCGGAGCGGCTGATGGAGGAACTGGGCTTCCTGTCCGATCCGGGTGCCCGGCTGGGCATGCTGGACGCCCAGTCGTTCCGCGCCACCCGGGTGATCATCGACATCGGGATGCATCTGGAGCTGGAGATCCCGCGGGGTACCGGTTTCCACGAGGGTGAGCGGTGGACCCCCGAGCTGGGCTGGGACTTCCTGCGCGGGCACTGCCGGATGGAGGAGGAGTTCCTGCGTTTCGAGCTGATGCGCTACCTGGGCTGGCCGGGTCAGGCACCCGGGTACAAGGTCGGTGAGCGGATCTGGCTGGCCGCCCGGGAGGACGCGAAGCGCCGTAAGGGCGCCGACTTCAACCTGAAGGAGTTCCACCGCGCGGCGCTGGACCTGGGATCGATCGGCCTGGATCCGTTGCGCGCCACGCTCGCCCGCCTCTGACGGCGAGGACGTCGATGGTGGCGTCGCCGACGGCTCACCGCGAGCCGTACGGCGGCGTCACCAGCGGGAACGCTGTCGGCCGGGGAAGGCGGCGTGCCCCCGACCTCTAGAATGGCGCGAACAGTGCTCTTTCCCCGGCAGCCGATGTGGAGTGTTCCGGCGTGCGTCTGTCCATCCTCATGCCCGTCTACAACGAACGCCACCGGGTCGGCAGGGCCGTCAAGCAGACCCTTGAGGTCGACTACCCGTGCGAGTACGAGCTGCTGGTGATCGACGACGGTAGTCGGGACGGCACCGCGGAGATACTCGCGGGCCTGGAGAAGGATCCGGTACGCGTCATCCGGCATCCGCGCAACCGCGGCAAGGGCGCGGCCATCACCACCGGTGTCGCGGAGGCCACCGGCGACTACGTGGTGGTACTGGACGCCGACCTGGAGTACGACCCGCGTGACATCCCGCTGCTGCTCGAACCGGTCCAGGACGGCCGTGGGCAGGTCGTGTACGGCAACCGCAGCTTCGGCGGGCACGCCGCGTTCTCGTTCTGGTACGTGATGGGCAACAAGGCGATCACCACGACGGCGAACATCCTCTACAACTGTTACCTGTCGGATCTGGAGACCTGCTTCAAGCTGATGCCCACCCGGCTGTACCGGTCGCTGGACATCCGTTCCCGCGACTTCGGCATGGAGGCGGAGGTGACCGGCAAACTGCTGCGCCGCGGGATCCGGCCGTTCGAGGTGCCGATCAGCTACGCGGCGCGCACCCGCGACGAGGGCAAGAAGATCACCTGGGTGGACGGGGTGAAGGCGCTGGGCATCCTGGCCCGGGAGCGGGTGGCGCGCCGGGCGCCGGTGCCGCCGTTCCCGTCCGGCGGCTGACGGCTGCTGCGCGGTTACGCCGCGCCGTTACGCCGCTCCGGGCCGGCGGGGTCAGCGGGCCGGTCGGGGGGCCGTGGGTGGCGCCGGGAGCGCGTACCCGACCGCGCCGTGCATGTGCAGTTGCCAGCCGCGCGGCAGGTACCCGGCGCAGGTCGACCGGGGCGCCGCGCACAGCAGCGCGTCGACGCGGTCCGGCCGTACGGTCGGCAGATCCGGTTGCTCGTCCTGTACGGAGACGATCGTGTCGCCGCGCAGCAGCAGCCACCACGGGTATTCCCACGAGTCGTTGCCCTGTACGAGTCCCACGGTGTGCGCGCCGGAGGCCCGTACGTTGGCCGCCGCCCACCGGTAGCCGGGCAGCCACGCCGGCCGCCGGACGAACCGGGCGTGCAGGTCGTCGAGGGTGAACACGGAGTCGGGGCCGACGAGGGGGCGCGGATCGCCGACTCCGATGGCGACCCAGGCGGCGCACCCGGACAGTACGAGCGCGGCAGCGACCGTACCGGCGGCGACGCGGCGCCCCCTGGGTACGGTGGCGGGCTCGCGGACGGTGGCGCGGGACAGCACCGCGTCGAACCACAGGCCGGCGAGGGGTGCGCCGAGGATCAGCACGTACAGCAGGAGCCGGTTACCCCACGGCTGCCACTTGACCGTGCTTGCGTGCAGCAGCAGCGCCAGCCAGAACACCGCGGCGTACGCGCGCACCGCCGGTGCCCCGTTCCGCTGGGACAGGCGCGGTCGGAGCAGCGCCACGGCCGCGCCGACCAGTACGGCCAGGCCGGTGATCGGGAACGAGGTCCGGTCCTCGTCGGGCGAGAAGGACAGGAACGGGAAGCGGGAACCCCAGAACGTGATGTCCCGCCCGTTGGGGTCGACGCCCATCGCGCGGGAGAGCCGTTCGATGCCGGTCGCGGTCGCGTCGTTGAGCGGCACGATCGGGGTTTCCAGCGCGGTGTGGCCGATGCGCAGGGCATTGACGGCGACGGCGGCCGGGTCGTGGCGCTGCATCGAGATCGACGCGGTCAGGTACGTGGGGCCGAGCAGGTGACCGTACGTCGTGTCCACCCGGTGCAGGTACGGCCCGAACACCGCGGCGGCCAGCGCCGGCACCAGCACGGCGGCACCGGCGACGGCCAGTACGTGCCGGGGCCGCTGCGCCTGCCTGAGCTGGGCGAGCCCCCACAGCAGGAGCAGCGGGCCGACCGCGACGAGACCGGTGGCCTTGGTGAGCGCGGTCAGGCCGGTACCGAGGCCGAGCAGCGCGACGGCGCCGGGGGTGGCGCGGCGGTGCAGGCCGTCGAGGACGACGGTGGCCACGCACGCCACCCACGCGGCGACGGTCAGGTCGGTCTGGGTGCTGCTGGCTTCCAGCGCGACCAGCGGGGTGGTGCCGACCAGGAACGCGGTGAGTACCTGCGCGCGCCGGCCGCCGCCGAGCTGCGCGGCGATCCGGGACGCGACCAGCGCGCAGCCGACGCCGGCGGTCCACTGGAGCAGGTTGTACAGCCCGTCGTCGCCGGTCATCAGCCGCAGGTGCAGCAGCAGGTATTCCGCGCCGGGCGCGAGGGTCAGCTGCCGGTGGATCGCCGTCTGGAAGAAGTCGACGTCGTGCTGCGCCACCCAGTGTTCGATCTTGGGCAGATGGTAGGTGTACGAGTCGTAGTTGTTGGGCGGCGACACCAGCGCCACGATCAGCTCGGCGAGGAACAGGCTGAGCAGTACGCCCACCGCGACCCGTTCGGCCCGCCCGGCCTCCGCCCACCTCCGCCGGAGCCGCCGCAGCGGGGCCGGGGCACGCCCGTCACGTCGGCGCCGTACGAGCGCCGCGATGAGGGCCACGGCGACGGCAACGGACCAGGCCAGGACGACCGCCGTACGGGTCAGCGCGTGCACCGCCGACAGCAGCTCCACCGACACCGCGGCGCCGGCGCCGACCACCAGCCCGGCCCGTACCGCCGCCAGCCGCAGCGCCGCGACACCGCCGGCGGGCCGCAGCGCGTACGCCACCAGGACGCACGTGACAGCGGGAAGGAGACCGAGGGTCAGAGACACCGGACAGTGATACCACGCCCCGTACGCGCAGCCGGGTCAGCGTCATCCGGCCCGTGAAGATCGTGACGGTTCGAGCGCTCCGGTTGTTCTCTTGCTGGTCGTAATGTCTGACGGGCGACAGTGTGGCCTGCCTCGCAAGATCAACGCGGTAGCGTGCGGGCCGTGGTGGAGACGAGACAGATCGGTCGTGACCTGGCCAGCGCGTTGGAGGGGCTGGACAACGCGCAGATCGCCACGGCGAACATCGATGCCCGGGTGGCCGGGGTGCACGCTCAGATGCTCGGGATCGGGCTGAACGGGATCGCGTCCGGGCTCGCGGCCATTCGCCAGGCTCTCACCACGGCGCAGGGTAATCAGGCGGCGGTAGCGAGCAAGGCTCGTACGTGCTCGGGGCCGATCAGCAGCATCGGTGAGGACAGCACGCCCAAGGACGTGATCACGCAACTGTCGGCCGTGGCCGCGACCGCTGGTGCGGCTGCTTCGGCCACGGTGGGACTCATCGAGGAATACGGCGCGATCAGGAAACGGATCGCCGCGACACTTGACGGCGGCAGACCGGAGAAGCTGCTCGCGCTGGTGGACGCCATGGTGGACACGCTGCTCGTCCCCGCGCGGCACAGGTTCCAGGCCGTCAAGGACGGTGCCGAAGCGGCCGTCATCGAAGCCCGTAAGGCCGGTCAACTTGTCGTGGGCAGCAACAGCGCCGGACTCGACCTGTCCCCACCGAAACGATTCGAGTCGATCGGTGACCAGGTCCCCGACCCCGGCGCCAGGGCCGGAGCGCAGTTGCAGTCCTCGATGGAGAAAGGCCCAGGTGGCGAGCCACCGATCAGGACTGCCCGGGCGAGACGCAAGAACGCGGCCGACGCGTTCACCAAGGTCGCCGGCGATCTTCAAGACTTCTCGAAGGACACGGCCGGGCTTGTCAAGACGGGTCTGAGCATCCACAAACCTCCACCCGAGTTCCAGCCGCCGACCCAGACCCACGCATCGGTCACCCAGCCGAGCGTCCCGATCTCGATCAACGCACCGCCCACCCAACTCAACGCGGTCGACGCGGTAGGCAACGTGGTGGTCAGCTTCGTTGCACTTATCGTCGGTACCGAGCACACCGGAAGCCTCATAGCGCAGAAGTGGAAGAGACGACACCATGACGGTTGAGGACGAGAAGAAGCTTGCCGAGTACGTGCTGACACGCAGTCTGCACAGCGAAGACGAGATCGTGGCGATCAGCAACAAGCTCGGGATCAAACGCGTCACGGCTCTACTGACCAATCTCGACGCGTCAGTACTCGATCGGAAGTACCCGTCAGGTCAGCCGAGCCTCGACGACATATCCCGCTACGCCAGGCATCTGGCCGACTCCTACTCCAGCGATGAGATCGTCGTCAACGCACACACCCTCGAACGCATCATCCGGGTGCAGTACGGCGAGACAGAACTCGCTGAAGGGCTGTCGATCGAGGACATCGTTCCGCACCAGATGCTGATCGCCTACGACATCTTCTCCAGCCTCAACGCCGACGACGCGACACTTGCCACCGTCGTCAACGAGGCTCTGGAGGACTGACCCTCGGAGTACCTGCGCGTGAGGGCGGATCGCCAAGGCGACCCACCCTCACGCTTCCCTTGCTGCGAAAAGCAACCAGCAGCCAAGGGTCACCGGTCGAAGTGACCAGCCTCGATGGCGGCGGTGAAGTTCAGCCAGTCCGAAGGGCTGGTCGTGAGGACGGGGCCCCCAGGGTCCTTGCTGTCGCGGATGGCGATGAGGTCGGGCAGGTTGGCAGCGACTTCGACGCACTCACCGCCGTTGCCACCAGAGCGGGTTGACTTGCGCCAGATTGCTTGGCTCAGGTCGATCATGTGAACTCCTTCTTCGCTGCGGCGATCAGGTCCCGTGACTGGTCGAAGCTGAGCGATTTGTCCCGTGCATCGCTGAACAGGACGCCATATCGAGCCAGCTCGGCCGGCTTCTCCAGATACAGCGCACCGGTCTCCGTCTCGACGTACACCACGTCGTGTTGCTGTTCTTCGGGGAAGGTCAGGATCAGGTACGGCCCCAGTCATGCCCGCGTGCGCACCCGCGTCGAAAGGCAAAATGCGCACGGTCACGAACATCCCTTCGATGGCATCCAGGAGTCGCTGCATCTGCTCTGCCATGACGGCGCGACTGCCCACCACGCGGCGGATCACGTCTTCGTTGAGTACGAGTTCAAGCTGCGGCGGCGGTGGCGTCTCGCGAGTCAGGAGTGCTTGCCGCTCCATTCGAATGCTGACCGTCCGGTCGATGTCGGCACCGGTACGGGCAGCGACGATGATCTCCCTGGCATACGCCTCCGTCTGGAGGAGGCCCGGGATCAGCTCCGCGGCGTACTGCCGCATCCGAGATGCGGTCTCCTCCAACGAGACGTACAGCTCGAACCAGTTAGGAATGGCGTCCCCGTAGGAGTGCCACCAGCCCTTGCTCCTCGACTCGTCTGCCAGCGCGATGAGCGCGTCAGTGAGCTGGTCATTTGCCTTGTAGAGCTGGCACAGCGCCATGACGTCGGTTCGACTGACCGGAACCTGACCGTTCTCTATCCGGAACAGCTTCGACCGGGACCAGCGAAACCTGTTCATGACCTGCTCGACCTTCAGCCCATCGACAGTGCGGAGCTGACGCAGTTCGCGACCGAGTTGACGACGAGGGACTGTCGAGCCAACTGCCACTTTTCCTCCAATATTTTTCGCAGCGTGGAGCACGCAAAGTGTGTCCTCAAGACACATAGAGTCAGCTTCAGCTCGATTCTCGCCCCAACAGGACACATCGTCAAGGACACACCGGAACGACACGCACAAGGAGCCACGTTGCACAAAGGTCTTTTGGGGTGTCTAATGACGGCTACCGTCACCGATATCGCATCAGCCAGCGACAACAGGTGATGGTCTAACCGAGAAAAGTGGGACGCGGCGGGCCTCGAAACCTACGCCGCGTCCCCGCCTCACACACCTTGGAGGTCTACGTGAGGCTCGTTCATCGTATCCGGATATGGCATCGCGCCCTGGACACCCGACTGCGGGCGTTACAGCACGACGTGCCTGCCGATCCGTACGCCGATGCCCTGCGCATCGCTGACCAGTACCGACAGCGCCGACCGCAGACCGACACGCACGAGGTGTCCCCCGACACGCGGATCTGCCGGCGGTTGGAGTGGTGGCGGTGACACAGCCGACCGAGCCCGCCGCCGATCGGGTACACGATCTGCTGTTGTGGCGTTCCGCGCAGGCCGTACTGCAACGTCACTGGCCACAGCGGTCCCCCGCACCCGACTCCGCCACTCTGCAGCGCTGCGGCCAGTGCCACCAGCCGTGGCCGTGCCAGCCGTACCGGCTCGCCCGTGACGCCGAAGACCTTGCCCGCATCCCGCGGAGCCGCCGACCACGCGGAACTCCGCCGCCCACAACGGTTCCGCGCCTCGGTGACATCGTCCTCGTGCCCGGACCCGACCACGCGGAACCGGCCCGCTTCCGCGTCATCGACGCCGACACCACCGCACCGGGACAGGTACGGCTCACCGGCTGGTACCTCGACACCGAACTCCTCACCGAACAGACCCTGCACCTGCCCGCCGCCGCGGTCCGCCCCACCGACCTCGACTGAACGGGTACCCGCCGCATCACCGCGGCCACGTCGTGCGGCGCCGCGCGCACCCTCCCGCGCGCGGCGCCGCACCCTCCACAAAGGACACCCATGGACCTCACCGCCACCGTTGCGCCGCCCGCCACCACCTGCCGCTGGTGCGCCCAACCCATCCGCCAGGTCACCGCCGCCGGCCGTACCGTCTGGATCCACGCCGGACCCGGCGGCGCCTTCCCCTGCCGCGACCCGCTCTGCGGCATGTGCCTACCCACCCAGGCCACGCCCGCCACCGCACCCACCACCCGCTACCGCGCCACCGGCCGACACCGCCTGCCGCCTGCCCCCGGTACGCCCAGCTCACCGCGCCCGACCACACCCGTACCACCACTGCGCCGACCACCCCGGCCGGATGCCGCCCCGTACCACCCAGGTCCTGCCCCGTCCCGACCTGGCACCGCTCCCTACCAGCCAGCTCCTGCCCCCTCCCGACCCGGTACCACTCCCTACCAGCCAGCTCCTGCCCCCTCCCGACCTGGCACCGCTCCCTACCAGCCAGCTCCTGCCCGACCCGGCACCGTACTCACCTTCCGGGCGAGACACGCCCACCGCAGTCTCGACCCACCACGGCGCAGCCTGCGCTCGCTGCTACGCCGCCGCCGGCCCACCCGGCACGACAGCCTGCAACGACTCGCCGCGCTCCGTACCGCCGCCTGACCCGCCACCGTCGCCGCCATGTGACCGCCGCCGTACCACCCCGAAGGACTGACCACAGTGGACACCGATCCGCTCACCCTCGCCTCACCCGCCGGCATGCTCGCCCACGTACTCAAGGCGTACTCGACCCATCCGGTCGACCTCACCTACGCCGCACTCGACAAACTCCGGCTCCCCGCCGACCACACCAACACCCACGGCGTACACCACGCCCTGCAGGCCGTACTCACCTGGATGCACCGCACCAACGCCCGCCCCGGCATCGACCCCCGCGACATCATCGACGTACTCAACGACCCACACCTCAACCACCAACCACAGCCCGTACGCGACGTCGCCGACACCACGATCGCCCAGCTCCTCGCCTGGATCTGGGGTGATCCCGTCTGTACCGCCACCGGCCGCCGCACCCACATCGCCCAGCACCTCAACTACCCCTGGGACACCGACAACGGCTACCCCAACGGCCCCTACACCACCACCATCCTCTGACCCTGTCCGCAACCCGCGCGGTCCACACCCGCGCGGTCCACAACCCGCACGGCCCACAACCCGCGCGGTCCACAACCCGCACGGTCCACAACCCGCGCGGCCCACAACCCGCGCGGCCCACAACCCGCACGGTCCACAACCCGCGCGGTCCACAACCCGCGCGGCCCACACCCGCGCGGTCCACAACCCGCAGCCAAGATCCGCAGCAAAGGTCAGCCAGCCACACGATCAGCGCGAATCAGCTCAAGTCAGCGTGGCTGACGTCCCACCACTGCGGATCTTCACCCACCACCCGAGCCAAGCCGCACCCACCTGTACCACCCGCCGCCCGTACCGCCGCCACCCGCCGCCAAGATCCGCAGCAGCGGTCGCGCAGCCCCACGCAGCCGTGTGATCTGCCGGAAATCACGAGGCAGACGGCCCAATCCTGCGGATCTTCCACCAACACCACCCACCCCACCCGCACCGCCACCCGCACCCGCACCCGCACCCACACCCGCAAGCCACCTGTACCGCTCGCCGGCCGTACCGCACCCTTCACCCCACTCGCGCGCCCCACCGCTCTGAGCATTTTCCCCGAATAGGCGTTATATACCTTTTCGCGAAACGTACATTCGGGGAAAATGGCCCTCACGAAGCACGGTACGGAGCATTTTCCCCGAATGTCCGTCGAGCCCAAGCGGACATAACGCCAATTCGGGGAAAATGCCAAGAGGGGGAGCTGGGCTCCGCGCCAGGAGCGTCAGCCCCAGAAGACCCCGTGCGGGTTGGCTTCGATGGTGGACAGCAGCGGTCCAGGGCCGGACGCCGGCGGTACGTCGGCCAGCGGGTGCCACCGGTTGTTGCTGTCCGACCAGTAGAGGGTCCACAGGCCGGCGTCGGGCGGTGGCGGCAGGTAGCGCAGCTGGGCGACCCGGGTCTCGCTCCAGTCCGGCCCCAGCTCGGGGAGCAGCGGGGGACGCGACTCGACGATGGTGATGGTTCTGCCCCGTATGTGGTATTCGATGCGCAGCTGGTCCCGGAGCCGGGCGGGCGCATGCCGGTCACACCATCGGGCGACCTGCCGCAGGTGCAGCTCCGGTACGGCGGACACGCGCGTCACCTCCCTGCGGGGACCGGCTTCCCTTGAACCGTACGACCCCCGGACGCCTTCGCCGAGCCCCGAACGCCTCACCCACCTGAGCCCGGAAGGCCCCTGCCCGAACGGGTTATCCACAGGCGAACAGCGTTATCCACAGTTATCCACAAGGCATACCCAGGGTTTTCCACAGAGTTGTCCCCAACCGGACAGCACAGGGCAGACACCTCACCACACCAGGTAACCGGGAAGGTTCACCCGAAAGTGCAGTACGCCACCGTCGCGTCGTCGTACCGCTTCCCGCGCGGCCACCGCGCCGCCACAGGATCGGCGGTCTCGGCGGTACGGGTACGGGCCACCAGCCCACCTGGCCCCTCCACCGCGACCAGGTCCAGCAGCGCCGGCCAGTCCAGCTCGCCGAACTCCTGCAGCCGGACCCCGCCGTCGCTGGCCACCAGCACCGCAGCCAGACCGGCCACCGGTACGGTCCCCGTCAGCGCCTGCGTCGCCGCGGCCGGATCGGTCGACGCCACCCAGAAGCCACCGGCCCGGTTGAGCAGGGCGGAACGCGCCAGGCTGGACTCCCGGTCCCGGGCGGCACGCTCCGGACTGCCCAGCGGATGACGCTCGAAGTGCGGCATCACCCGGGCGATCCGGTCGTCGCAGAGCGCCTCGACATCCCCGGCCGGTCGCCGGTCGAACACCACCGACGAGTCGGACAGCAGCAGATAGTCGAGCAGGTCGCCGCGCCGGCGCAGCACCGCCACGGTCGACGCCGGGGTGTCCACGCTGGTCAGATCGCAGGTGTCCCGGTGCGCGGCGGTGACCACGCCGATCGACTCGGCGAGCGCGTCGGCCAGCGGCGTACGCGGATCGCCGGCCGAGCGGACCAGTTCGGCGCCCAGCGACCGTACGTACCACGGCACGCCGTGCACGCAGCCGCGCCGTACGGTGCCCGCCATGCTGTCGGCCGTACCGCAGCCGTCCAGGACGACCACCAGATCGTCGGTCGTGGCCAGCAGGTCCTCGTTCTGCTGACCCGGCCGTGGCTCCGAGACTCCCACCACCCGCATCGCCGTACACCCCCATCCGACCGGCTCCGCCGGCCAGCCCTGACGAAGCCGGTCAGCCCTGACGAAGCCGGCCAGCCGTTCAGTGTGGACAGACCGGCCCACCGGTCAGCGTTCTTCCAGTACCGCCCGCAGGAAGGTCTGTGTCCGCTCGTTCTCCGGCTGCGAGAACATCTGGTCCGGCGGGCCTTCCTCGATGATCTGACCCTGGTCGAACATCAGGATGCGGTTCGACACGTCCCGCGCGAAATGCATCTCGTGCGTGACGATCAGCATCGTGATGTTCGTGGAGTTCGCGATGTCCCGCAGCACGTTGAGGACATCCACGACCAGCTCGGGGTCGAGCGCCGAGGTCACCTCGTCGAGCAGCAGTACGTCCGGATGCATCGCCAGCGCGCGGGCGATCGCCACCCGCTGCTGCTGGCCACCGGACAGCGAGGTCGGGTGCTGGTCCATCCGGTCGGCGAGGCCCACCAGCTCCAGCAGGGACCTGGCCCGCTCCACGGCCTCGGCCCGCGACAGGCCCAGTACGTGCATCGGTGCCTCGATGATGTTGTCCAGCACCTTCATGTTGGGGAACAGGTTGAACTGCTGGAAGACCATGCCGATCTTCTTGCGTACGGTACTGGTGTAGCGCTCGTTGGCCGGCACCAGTTTGCCGTTGCGCTGCATGTGCGACAACGGCTGCCCCTCGACGTAGATCACGCCGTCGTTGAGCTTCTCCAACGTCATCAGCAGCCGCAGGATGGTGGTCTTGCCCGAGCCGCTCGGCCCGATCAGCGTGACCCGCTCGCCCTGCTCCACGGTGAAGTCGAGGTGGTCGAGCACCACGTTGCTGCCATAGCGCTTCACCACCTGGTCGAACTGCACCATCGGGGTGCCCGGCGGCAGGTCCGGCGTACCGGCCACAGTGGACGGATCGGGGTTGCTGTCGTCAGTGGCCAAGGCGCTTCTCCAACTTCCGTACCAGGATCGACGTCGGGTAGCTCGCGATGAGGAAGATCAGCGCGGCGATGGTGAACGGCTCCAGGTACTTGAAGTGCTCGCCACCGAAGGTGGACGCCTGGAACACCATCTCGTGCACGGTGATGACGGCCAGGAACGGCGTCTCCTTGAACATCGAGATGACGTAGTTTCCCAGCGCCGGCAGCACGTTGCGGACCGCCTGCGGCAGGATCACCGCACGCCACGTACGCGACCGGGGCAGGGACAGCGCCGTCGCCGCCTCCCACTGCCCCTTCGGCACGCCGTCGATGCCGGCGCGGTAGACCTCCGACATGTAGGTGGCGTAGTGGATGCCCAGTACGACCACGCCGATGGTGAACGGCGAGATCGAGGTGAACAGTACGTACACCGCGACGAGCTGCACGAACACCGGTGTGCTGCGGACGAACTCGACGAACGCCCGGACCGGTACCCGTACCCACGCCGTACGCACCCGCCGCAGCATGGCGAGCACCAGGCCGAGCACGATCGCCACCAGCGAACCGCCGATCGTGGCGGCCAGCGTGACCGCGAAACCCTTCAGCAGCAACGGAAGTGCCTGCCAGGCGATATCCCAGCTCCAGATGGGCATCAGACACCGCCGATCGCGGACTCGCCGGTGGGATCTGCTTCCCGGATCTTGAACAGCTCGCGCAGTCCCCGACCCCGGCCCAGGCGCGCCTTCGCGACGACCTCCAGCGCGTTCATCAGCAGCGTGAAGATGTACGCCAGGATGAAGTACGCGATGAGCAGGAACAGGAACGACAACGCGCTGGCACCGGTGGCGCCGCGCAGCTGCTGACCCTCGAAGGTCAGGTCCGCGACGGTCACCAGGGACAGCAGCGGCGTCGACTTGAGCAGCTGGATCAGCAGGTTGTTGAACGGCGGGATCATGCCGACCCAGGCCTGCGGCAGGATGACCAGCCGCATCCGCTGGAACGGACTCATGTTGAGCGCGATCGCGCCCTCCCACTGCGCCTTCGGCACCGCGTTGATCGCACCGCGTACGACCTCCGCGCCGTACGCACCGAAGTTGAGACCGAGCGCGACGACCCCGCACAGCAGCGCACTGCTGATCTTGAAGCCCAGCACCGGGAGCGCGAAGAACAGCCAGAACAGCTGTACGTACAGCGAGGTGCCCCGGAAGAACTCGATGATGGCCCGGGCCACCCCACGGACCAGCATGAAGCGGGACCTGGCCGCCATGCCGAGGATGAACGCGAGCACGAGCGCCAGCAGCGCCCCGAGCACGGTCGCCTCGACGGTGACCAGCATCCCGGCCCCGATGTTGCTCCACGAGCTGAGCAGCTTGTCGAGAAATCTACCCATGGCAGGTCAGCCTTCCCGGCCGCTCATCCCTTGCACAGGTCGGCGGTCTTCAGGCTGGCCGGCGGCACGTTGTTCTTGCCGAAGCCGTACTTGCCGATCAGGCTGACGTACTCGTCCGGGTTGGACGTGATGGTCAGCAGCTGCTTGTTGAAGTCGTTGCGCAGCGTCTTGTCCGCGGTACGGAAGACCGCGCCGCCGGCACTGGACTGCTTCTTGCCGTCCACGACCGGCTGGAACGACGGGGTCACCTCGACCGGCTTGCCGCTGTTGATCTTCGCCAGCCAGCGCAGCGAGATGTCGGTCAGCGCGAACGCGTCGATCCGACCGGCGACCAGCGCGTCCAGGCCGTCCTGCTGCTTGGCGAACTCCTTGATGTTGCCGGCCGGGACACCGGCGGCGGTGGCGTAGCCCTTCTCGACCGCGGCGGTGAGTACGCCGACGTTCGCCTTGGCCTTCGCCGCGGACTTGAGGTCGGTGAGCTTCTTCGGGTTGCCCTTCTTCACCATCAGCGCGGTGGCGCCGACGAACTCGGGCTCCGAGAAGATCGCCTGCTTGCAGCGTTCGGGCGTGATCGCCATACCGGCGCTGACCACGTCGAACCGGCCCGCGGTGAGGCCCGGGATCAGCGCGTCGAAGTCGGTCAGTACGCCCTTGACGTTCTTGATGCCCATCGCCGCGAAGATCTTCTTGTGCAGCGTCGGCGCCTCGCCGACCAGTTCGTTGCCCTGCTTGAAGCCGTACGGCTGCTCACCGGCGAAGCCGATGGTCACGAACCCCTGCTTCTTGATCTTGGCGAGCGTGTCCTCCTTGGTTGACCCGGTGCCCGTCTGGGTCCGGGAACACGCGGCGAGCAGGCCGGGCACGGCGAGTACACCACCGGCGGCGACACCGGTACGGAGCAAGGTACGGCGGGACCATCGGGTGCTGTCGGTCACGGGTGAACCTCCTCAGACGTCGGGTCACGACCCAGAAGGCGCTGGTGACAGGCGTTTCCGAGACGCGGAGAGCGCAGCCGGATCTCGCCTGCGCCCAAGTTCGGTGCTGAACGCTAGCACCGCACGTAGGTTTGTCGACAATAGGATCGTCGATAGTCTGCAACAATCCAACGACGACCGAGGGCCGGACACGCGAGACAGGGCAGCGCGTGACCATGAGGGTCCGGTGAGTGAGCGGCGGCAGAAGCGCCGCCTCGTCGCGAACGCCACCGAGGGCGGGCAATAAGGTTCCGGTGACTCGTGGGCGGTGCGCTCCGGTCGCCGCCGATCCAGGGAGGTGTCTGGTGACGAATTTCCCTCGTCGCCCCATTCGCCCCATTGCTACGCCACCGTCCCGTAGCCTCGCCCCGGTCCCCCGCGAGTCCACTGTGGACCTCATCGCCGACCGGCTGCGCCGGGCGATCCTCGACGGCACCCTGCCGGTCGGGGCGCCCCTGGGCGAAGCCGAACTGTCCGAACAACTCGGCGTCAGCCGCGGACCCGTACGCGAAGCCGCCCAACGACTCGTCCAGGAACGCCTGCTCACCACCACCCGGCGGCGCGGGCTCGCCGTCGCCAGCATGGCCCACGACGACGTCATCGACGTGTACCGGGCCCGCTCCGCCGTCGAACAGGCCGCCTGCCGGCTACTGCTGCACGACGGCGACCGGGCACGCACCGTACGGGCCCTGACCAAGATCCACCAACGGATGGTCCGGGCCACCACCCGGCGTGATGCCCGCAGCGCCGGGGACGCCGACCTCGAGTTCCACCAGACCCTCGTCGACGCCGCCGGCAGCCCACGACTCTCCCGACAGATGTCCACCCTGCTCATCGAGACCCGACTGTGCAGCTACTCGCTCGACCAGACCTTCCGGGTCAGCGCCGACCTGCCCGACCGGCACGCCGCACTCATCGAGGCCGTCCGTACCGGCGACGAGACGCACTGCTGTCCGCCGTCGACCACCACCTGGCCGACGCCACCGAACGGCTCACCGGGTCGCCGGCCCGCGTCGGCACCATCGCCGGACCGGCCCGCAGCACACCCCGCCCGCTCGACCCGCTCGACCCGCTCGACCTGCCACCCGACTGACTCCACGGGCGCTGACACCAGCCGAGCGCCGCTGAGACTGGCCGGGCGGCGCTGATGCCAGCCGAGCTCCGCTGGTGCCAGCCGAGCGGCGCTGGTACTGGCCGGGCGGCGCTGGTGCCAGCCGGGCGCCGCTGGCGCCAGCCGAACGGCGCTGGTGCCAGCCGAGCGGCGCTCAAGATCCGCGACAGTGGGCCGCCAGCCCCCATGAACTGCACGAACTGCCACGATCAGCGGGGTACACAGTCCACCACCTCGGATCTTGACCAGCCCAACACCACCTGCCCGAACACCAGTGGGCAACGGCCATGATCAACGCCCGGCAGGCCGGGAATCCGATGTTGCACAGCATGTAGGCCGCCCGATGACACCGGGCAAACCCCCACCGCCGTTCACTTACGGATTCAGCGTGATGCGAGTGAGGCTCCGAGGCGGACCTGCCAGCGCGCCAGCGCGAGCATTTTCCCCGAATTCCCGTAATGTACCTTTCAACGAAAGGTACATTACGGGAAAATGCTACCCCCGAGACAATCTTTGGTGCATATTCCCCGAAAGTCCGAATTGAAAATTCGGACGAGACCATCTTTTCGGGGAAAATGCGCAGTGTGGGGATGGCGGGGATGGCGCAGTGTGGGGATGGCGGGGATGGCGGGGATGGCGGCCGGTGGATGAAACGCGGCTACGGACCCTTCGGTGAACGGCGTTGCCACTCAGGCCATGATCAACGCGTGCTGGCGCGGTACCGGGTCGGCGCCCATGTCGCGCCGCAGTCGCCCGAGGCCGACCGCGGCCAGCACCGTCGCCAGCACGCCACCGGCCAGCGGCACCCAGAACGCCCCGGGATAGCCGTACCCGTCGGCCAGCCACCCGGCCACCGCCGACCCGGCCGCCACTCCGGCGACGATCCCGCTGGCCAGCAGCGTCATCACCAGTCCACCGCGACCGGGTGGCGCGATCCGTTCGGCCAGGCCGTACCCGGTGACCAGGTACGGCCCGACCGCCAGCCCCAGCAACGTCATCAGCAGCATCGCCGGCACCGGCGCATGCACCAGCAGCAGTCCGGCGCCGGCCACGGCCAGCGCGGCGGCGGCACCCGCGTACCGGGCCAGGTACCCGAACCGGCGGGGCAGCCAGGCGGTACCGATACCGGCCGTGGCGCTGCCCAGCCCGAGCGCCGCGTAGATCAACCCGCCGGCGCCGGGCTGGCCGATCGTACGGGCCAGTGCACTCACCCCGGTCTGCGCGCCGCCGAGCACGATGCCCAGCAGCAGCATCGCCAGTACGAGGATCGTCACCGAGACACGCGGCAGCGCCAACTGCGGCGACGCCCTCCGCGGGCACGGCGGCGGCGCGGTGCGGTGCAGCGCGAAGCCGGCCGCACCGACGAGTACCAGCCCGGCCGCGGTCAGGATCGCCGCGGCCGGCGGCCCGACCAGCGCGAGCAGTCCGACCAGGGCGGGTCCGGCCACGAACGACACCTCGTCCACGGCACCTTCGTACGCCAGCGCCGTGGGTAGCAGTTCCGGCTGCCGGCGCCGCGCCAGCAGCGCCACCCATCGCACCCGCATGAGCGGACCGACCTGCGGAGTGGCCAGTCCGGCGAGCGCCGCACACCCGGCGAGCAGCGCGGTCGGCGCGTGACCGAGCGCGGCCGACGCCACCCCGACGTACCCGGCGGCGTCCAGTACCGCGGTCAGGACACCCACCCGGCGCTGCCCGTACCGGTCGGCCAGCCAGCCGACGAGCGGCCCGCCCAGCGCCGCGGCCAGGCCGAGTGCGGCGGCGGCCAGCCCGGCGGTGCCGTACGAGCCGGTGGTCGCCACGACCAGGGTGAGGACGCCGAGCGGGCCCATGCCGTTGGGTAGCCGGGCGAGGAAGGACAGGACCAGGAAGTACGGTCCGGTGACGCGCAGCAGCGCACGATAGGCGTGGAGGGCGGGCACAGGTCACTCCTGACTCCGCCTGCCCGGGTGCCACGACGGCCGCCCGGACAGGCTCGAAACGAACCGGTCGGGACGGCGCGCTAACCCACCCTCAGCGCGCCGGTCAGGTCGACGACGAACATCGACCTGCAGCCCTGTGCGTGGCCATCGTAGGTGACCCGGTACCTGCACCGCACCTGGATGTGTGTGCCCTCACCAGGACAAACAGCATGATCAACGCCACTGGCGTGGTGGCGTTCACCGGGTACGGTCGGCCAGGGAGCTTCGCACTGCGGGAGGAATCTGGTGAGACACCCACCGGTCGGGCACCAGATCGGCGTCGACCTGGGCACCTCCAACACGGTGGCGGTGCTGCGCTGGCCGGACGGCCGGACCCGGCCCCTGCTGTTCGACGGCTCCCCCGCCATGCCCGCCGCCGTCTTCCTCGACGACGCCGGCCGGTTGCAGGCCGGTCAGGACGCGCAACGGCTCGGCATGCTCGACCCGGCCCGGTTCGAACCCAACCCGAAACGCCGGATCGACGAGGGCACCGTACTGCTCGGCGAGCGGGAGCTGCCCGTCACCGACCTGCTCGCCGCCGTACTGCGCCGGGTCGCCGACAAGGCCGTCGAGACCTGCGGCTCGCTGCCGCCGGCCACCCTGACCTGCCCCGCGGCCTGGGGCAGCGCGCGACGGGCGATCCTGCGGGACGCCGCCGCGCGGGCCGGCTGGCGTACCGTCCGGCTGGTCGACGAACCGGTCGCCGCGGCGCGGTACTTCACCTCCGTACTGGCCCGGCCGCTGCCGCCGGGCGGCGCGCTGGCCGTCTTCGACTTCGGCGGCGGCACCCTCGACGTCGCCGTGGTCCGGCGGGACCCGACGGGTTTCACCGTGCTCGGCAGCGGCGGCCTGGAGGATCTCGGCGGCCTCGACTTCGACGCCGCCCTGGTCGAGCACCTCGGCGAACGGATCGCCGACACCGACCCGGACCTGTGGGCCTCGCTGCGCAACCCGACCGGGCCGGCCGAGCGGCGCAACCACCGGCTGTTCTGGGAGGACGTACGGGCCGCCAAGGAAATGCTGTCGCGCAGCAGCACCGCCCCGGTGGCCGTACCGGGCCTGGAACAGCCCGTGCACCTGACCCGGCAGGAGTTCGAGCAGCTCGCCGGGCCGCTGCTGGACCGGGCGGTGGACAGCACCATGCAGACCATCGGTGGCTGCCGGCTCGCGCCGCGCCAGTTGGCCGGGGTCTTCCTGGTCGGCGGCGCCAGCCGGATCCCGCTGGTGTCCAGCCGGCTGCACCGGGCGCTGGGCATCGCGCCGTCGGTACTGGAACAGCCCGAGATGCCCGTCGCGGAGGGCGCGCTCGGCGCCACGGACGAGGCGACCACCCGGCTCGTGGTCGGCGCACCACCCCGGCCGGCGGGCCGGCCCGTAGCGTCCGCCGCCGGGCCGACCCGGGTGCTCCGGCCGCCGCACGGCGCCCCGGTACCTGCAGGGCCCGCTCCCGGCCCGGCCGCGTCCCCAGCGCCCCGCGCACCGGTCCACCCGGCCCCCGCGCCACCCCGCGCGGCGTACCGGCCGGCCGGGTTCCCACCCCGCGTACCGGCACCACGGCGGCACCGGCTGCGTCGGCTGGTCGTACTCGGCAGCGTCGTGGTACTGCTCGGCACGGTCATCCTCGCCCTGCTGCACGCCGCCGACCAGCGCGCGTACACCTTCCAGCGGCTCGCGAAGGGCGCGAGCGTACCGCTGGAACTCACCGACACCGCCGCTGCGGTGCCGCTGTCGGTGGACGGCGGGCAGATCGACGCGGCCGTACCGGGCCACAGCGGCACCACGCTGATCAGCTACGACGCCGGCGACGGCACCGCGGGCCGGCGTACCGCGCTGGCGCAGGGCACGACGTGGCGTTCCGTACGCCGCTACCGGGACGACGCGGTCGACGTGCTCGCCGTGACCGCCGCACCGGACCGCTCCGGGTACACCGCCGTCGAGCTGGTCGGCACGCTGCCGAAGGGCGCGCAGCGCATCGAGGGCAGCTGGAAACTGAACCTGCCGAAGGGCAGCAGCCTGGTACACACCCGGGACGCGATGCAGGTCTTCAACCCGTCCCGCAACCAGTTCCGCCGGCTCGAACCGGCCAGCACCAGCAGACTCGTCGACCAGTCCGGCTCGGTCAGCTACCCGGTACCGGCGGGCAGCCGACTGGTGCAGGACGGCGAATGGACCGTCACCGGCAGCCGCACCAGCATCGACGCGTACCACTACTGGCTCTCCCGGCAACCCGAACTCAGCATCGGGGTACACGGCGCCGGCGCCCTCGCCGCGATCCGCCCGGACCGCACGCGTCCCGCCGCCGGCCAGGCGTTCATCGCCGACCCGACCGGCGACGGGTACACGCTCGCGCTGCACCCGTTCGTCCGCCGGACCGAGGCGGCGGGCAGCTGGAGCAGACCCGTACCGGGGCGGACCGCGCGGTGGATGGGGCTGTGTGGCGGGAACCTGTGCGTCATCGACGCCCCCGCCAAGGATGCCGATCACCTGCGGCTCACCTCGTACGAACTCGCCCGGGGAAGGCCCGTCGGGCACATCGACGTCACCGGCCTGAACCTGTCCGGCTACTGGGGCGATGCCACCACCACCAACGTCGTCCTGGTCACCTCGGACGGCAAGGGCCACCCGCAGACCCGGGTGTACGACGCCCGCGCCGGAAAGATCGTCCGCAGCCAGCCCGGCACCGGGTATCTGGTGGACGACCGGGCCGTGCTGGTGTTCTCCCCGCACACGACCCGGCAGCAGAAGACCCGGCAGCAGACCCTGACCGGGTTGGACCTGACCGGCGACCGGCACACCGACCTGGGCACCATCGACGCCAGCGGGCCCGGCGCCTGCGGTTGGGACACGCACCGGATCGCCTGTGTGTCCGGCGGCCGGTTGACAAGCTGGCAGTACCGGAAGGGTGGAACTCCTTGACGAACGGATGTCCGCGATGACGACCGACCTCGCCACGCCCACCCGGCGGGCCCGTCTCGCCGGGCGGATCGCCCGACTGCCCGCACCGGTACGCCGCTGGCTGCGTCCGCGCCGCATCATCGCCGTCGCACTGGCCGGGATCCTGCTGGTCGGACTCGTGCTCGGCGGCTCGATCGGCTGGGTACGCGCGGCCGCGCACGACCACGTGTACAGCGAGAGTTCCGTACCGGCCGCCCCGGTCGCGCTGGTGTTCGGCGCCGAGGTGTACCCGAGCGGCCGGCCGTCACCGTTCCTGGTCGGTCGGCTGGAGGTGGCCCGACGGCTGTACCGGGACGGCAAGGTACGCGCCCTGCTCGTCACCGGTGACCACGGCCAGTGGCACTACGACGAGCCGGACACGATGCGTACCTGGCTGATCGACCACGGCGTACCGGCCGACAAGGTGGTCGCCGACTACGCCGGGTTCGACACCTACCAGTCGTGTGCGCGGGCCCGACGGATCTTCGGGGTCCGGCACGCGATCATGGTGTCGCAGGACTTCCACGTACCGCGCGCGGTCGCGCTCTGCCGCGCCGTCGGGGTCGACGCGGACGCGGTGGGCGACAGTACCCAGCCGCACACCGTGACCTACTGGCGCGGCTGGTTCCGCGACCAGCTCGCCGACGTCAAGGCGGTGTACGACATGACCGTCCAGCCCGACCCGACCTTCCTCGGTCGGCACGAGCCGGGGGTGGAGCGGGCCGTCTCCGGCCACTGACCGGTACGCCCGTGCCGGTCAGCCGCAGGCCCGGGACGGGTCTCCCGGTAGCGCGAGTGTCGTCCCGGCCGGCAGGGCGAGCTGGATCCTGGCCGCCGGATCGAGCGTCCCGCCAGCCTGCCGTCCCGGACCCGCAGGGTCCGCGAGGCGGACCGGAGCCGCAGGGTCCGCGAGGCGGACCGGTCCCGCAGGGTCCGGGTCGCGTACCGAGGTGGCCCGGTCGGTCGGACGGGCCAGGGCCGCAGGCTGTGCCAGCGGGGCCGAACTGGCCTCCGCCGGGTGGAAGAGCGCGTCCCGGATCCGCCGGGCCACGATGATCCGCTTGCTCGTACGGTCCGGTCCCGTCACCGGTGCCCGGTCCAACTGCTCTACCGGCCCCGCGCTGCCGGACCCGACGCTGCCGGCCGCAACACTCCCCGGGTCGCCGCTGCCCGACAGCAGTACGCCGGCGTCGCGGTCCGGGACCGGGCCGCCGCCCGCAACCTCGGTGCCCGATCCGTACCGTGCCAGTTCATACTCCGGCGCTGCGTCCCCGCCCGCAGCCCGGACGGGGTTCCCCGCTGAGGCATCGGGTCCGGTCAGAACCGGTGACACCATGGTGGTGTCGGTCACGGCGTGTGTGCTCGGGATGGGTGCCGCGAGGGTGGGTGAGACCACCGTCGGGTCGTCGACGGCGCCCACCGACATCACGGTTGGTGCCGAGACGTCGATGGGGACGCCCGGACGCAACGGCGGCGGCCCCGCCGGGAGACGGCCGGCGGACCTGGTCATCCGTGGCGGCGGGCCGGTCGGCGCGGACCGGGCGGGTGCCGCCGGCAGTGCCAGCGTACGGCCGGCGGCAGCTCGGGCCGGTGCCGCGGCGCGCGCCGCGTGCAGGTGTTCGGCGTACACGCCGGCGATGATCCCGTCCGCCACCTCCCAGGTGGGACAGGGCCAGGCGCACCGGCAGCGCATGCAGTCGGCGCCGAGCAGGGTGTCCGGATGATGCTCGTGCCACCGGTCCGCGGCGATCGACCAGGCGGTGATCTCGATGACCGGCCCGGGCGGCTGCAACGGTGGCGGGTCGTCGAGGGTGTACGGACTGCGCATAGTCCTGATGCCTCCTCGAAAGCTCGGGCACCGGCGACACCGACGGGACCCCGGGCGGTCCGGCTGTACCCGAAGTAACGCGTGACGACCGATTGCAGTCACGCATTTACGGAAAGCAACAAGAACTACGCGACATTAGTGACGCGGACCACCCGGGCGGCGGCGTACCGGCAGCGACCTCCGGGAGGCCGCCCACGGCGGCGCGGCACTCACCCACCCCCGGCCCCGCCTGACGAGGCGGAGCGCCGGCCCGCATTCCGGTAGCGTGCACCACCAACAGGCGGGACAGTGCAACGCACAGGACAGTAGAGTGACCGCCGAAGCTACTGACCGGTAACGTATGCCCCTACACTGGCGTGCGCCGACGGTGCCGACTGCCCCTGGGAGGAACTCGTGATGACGGTACGTCTGGTCATCGGGCTGCTGATGACCGTGGCCACGATCGCCATCGCCGGCCGGCGGGTCTGGTGGCTGTTCCGACTGATCCGCTCCGGCCAGCCGGCGCCCGGCCGACTCGACGACGTACCCGGCCGGATCAAGGCCGAACTCGCCGAGGTGTTCGGCCAGCGGCGACTGCTGCGCTGGTCCGTACCGGGCGTCGCGCACTTCCTGACCTTCTGGGGCTTCCTCGTCCTGTTCCTGACGATCATCGAGGCCTACGGCGCGCTGTTCGTCCGCGACTTCGCCATCCCGCTGATCGGCACGTCACCGGTACTGGGCTTCCTGGAGGACTTCTTCGCGGTCGCCGTCCTGGCCGGCATCATCGCCTTCGCACTGATGCGCCGCCAGCAGGCACCGGAGAAGTTGGACCGCTCGTCCCGGTTCTACGGCTCGCACAACGGCGCGGCCTGGGCCGTACTCGGCATGATCTTCCTGGTCATCGTGACCCTCCTGCTCTACCGGGGCGCCCAGTTCAACACCGGGCACTTCCCGTTCGACCACAGCCACTGGGCGTTCGCGTCCTGGCTGACCGGCGCGGCCATCGCGCCGCTCGGCACCGGAGCCAACGCGGTCATCGAGACGGTGTTCGTACTCGGCCAGATCGGCGTCATCTTCGGCTTCCTGATCCTGGTGCTGTACTCCAAGCACCTGCACATCGCCCTTGCCCCGGTCAACGTGGTCACCAAGCGGCTACCCAATGCGCTCGGCCCGGTGCAGCCGATGATGGACCAGGGCAAGCCGATCGACTTCGAGGAGGCCGACCCGGAGAAGGTGCCGTTCGGCATCGGCCAGGTCGACGACTTCACCTGGAAGGGCCTGCTCGACTTCGCCACCTGCACCGAGTGCGGGCGCTGCCAGTCCCAGTGCCCGGCCTGGAACACCGAGAAGCCGCTGTCGCCCAAGCTGCTGATCATGAACCTGCGGGACCACGCGTTCAACAAGGCGCCGTACATCCTGGCCGGCGGGCACAAGAACCCGGCCGGTGAGGAGCAGGCCACCGAGGCGCAGCTGGCCAAGGTGGACGCGCTGGCGCTGGCCGAGGCGGAACGGCCGCTGATCGGTACCGCCGAGGAGAACGGCGTCATCGACCCGGACGTGCTGTGGTCCTGCACCACCTGCGGCGCCTGCGTCGAGCAGTGCCCGGTGGACATCGAGCACGTCGACCACATCGTCGACATGCGGCGCTACCAGGTACTCATCGAGTCCAGCTTCCCCACCGAGGCCGGCGTCATGCTGCGCAACCTGGAGAGCAAGGGCAACCCGTGGGGCGCCAACCCCAGCACCCGGGAGGACTGGACCAAGGGCCTGGACTTCGAGATCCCCCGGGTCGGCTCGGACGAGGCCGCCGACTTCGAATACCTCTACTGGGTGGGCTGCGCGGGCGCCTTCGACGACAAGGCGAAGAAGACCGCCAAGGCGGTGGCGACCCTGCTGCACGAGGCGGACGTCAAGTTCGCGATCCTCGGCGAGGGCGAGACCTGCACCGGTGACCCGGCCCGCCGGATGGGCAACGAATTCCTGTTCCAGATGATGGCCCAGCAGAACGTGGAGACCCTCAACGAGGCGTTCGACGGCCGGGACCAGCCGCAGCGCAAGATCATCGCCTCCTGCCCGCACTGCTTCAACACGCTTGGCCGGGAGTACCCGCAGGTCGGCGGCGAGTACTCGGTCGTACACCACACCCAGTTGCTGGCCGAGCTGGTGTCCGCGGGCCGGCTCACCCCGGTCACCCCGCTGGACGGCGGCGTCACCTTCCACGACCCGTGCTACCTGGGCCGGCACAACCGGATCTTCGCCCCGCCGCGCGAGGTACTGGGCGCCGCGGCGTCCGGTTCCAGTGCCGGTACGGCGCAGTCCGGCGCGTCCGCACCGCCGGTACTGACCGGCGCCGCCACCGGAACCGCAGCACGGGCCACCGACGGTACGGCCGGCGGCGACGGGCTCACCGAGATGCCGCGGTTCGCGGAACGTTCCTTCTGCTGTGGCGCCGGTGGTGCCCGGATGTGGATGGAGGAGCGGATCGGCAAGCGGATCAACGTGGAACGGGTCGAGGAGGCCCGGTCCACCGGCGCGAAGACGCTCGCGGTGGCCTGCCCGTTCTGCATGACGATGATGAGCGACGGGGTGAATGCCACAAAACCCGACGACGTGGACGCCGAGAACGACGTCGAGGTCGTGGATGTGGCGACCGTACTGCTCCGTTCGCTCGGTGAACGCGGCCAGCGGTAGCCTCAGCACGTGGAGCACGGAGCCGGGGCGCCCGGCGAGAGCGAGGACCGCCCCGGACCGGGGCGGTCCTCGCCGGGCGGCCCCGTCGGTCCGGACGGTCAGCCCACCTCCGGCCACCCGGAGATCCGCCGGCTCAACGGCCACCAGCCGAAACTGACCCCGTCGGAACCCGCCAGCGCCGCGGCCGGGGACGGTCCGGCCGGCGGCGGCGCGGCCGGGGACGGACCGGCCGACCCGGACGAGCCCATCTGGGTCAAGCACCGCCCGCCGTTCTACTACCAGCCCCGGGTGATCCTGGCGTTCCTGATCGTGGTGCTGTTCATCGGCGCCGTCGCGCTCGGCAGCCAACACAAGCGGTGGCCCCCCGGGGCGAACTGCGGGAAGCCGGCCATCGCGACCAGTACCGGCCACGTCAGCACCGGCAACCCGGTCTACTGGGCCGCCACCGGCGCCGCCGGCCGGTACGCGGTCACCCTCGGCGCCTCCTCGGTGCGGCTGACCGGCGACCGGCTCAGCGTCACCGGTACCGAATCCCGCGCCGGCACCAGGGCGGAAGTGGTCCGCCAGCCGGCGAAGCTGACCGGATGCCGGTGGCTGGCACATGTCGACATGCCGCTGCCCAGCGGGCAGTACAGCCTGCGGCTGTACCGGATCGACGGCGACCACGCCGTGCAGGTCGGCAAGGTACGGATCGACTCGGACGGTTGAGTGATGCCCGACCCCTGTGACACCGCCCTGCGCAGCGGTGCCGGCCCAGAGCTGATCCTGTGCTGAGCACGATCCTGCCGCTCGTCGCGTTCGTACTGCTCACCGTGGCGAACGCATTCTTCGTGGTGGCCGAGTACTCGCTGGTCACCGCCGACCGGGCGCGGATCGAACAGCTCGCCTCGGACGGCGACCGGCGGGCCCGGATCGTACTGGGTGCGTTCCGCCGGCTGTCCTTCCAACTGTCCGGCGCGCAGCTCGGCATCACGCTCAGCGCCCTGCTCACCGGCTACCTGGCCCAACCCGCGCTGGCCACCCTGATCGAACCGGCCCTGGCCGGGCTCGGCGGGCGGGCCGCCGCCAACATCGCCTCCGCACTTGCGTTGATCATCGCGACGCTGTTCTCCATGCTGTTCGGTGAGCTGATCCCGAAGAACGCGACGCTGGCCAAGCCGATGGGCGCGGTGCTCGCGGTCACCCCGCTGCTGCGCGGCTTCTCCGCGATCCTCGGCTGGCTGATCAAGATCCTGAACGGTTCCGCCAACGCGGTGGTACGCCGGCTCGGCGTCGAACCACAGGAGGAACTGGCCAGCGCCCGTTCGCCGGAGGAACTGGGGCTGCTCGCCGCCATGTCGGCACGCGCCGGTGCGCTGCCCCGGGAGACCGCGATGCTGCTGCAACGGACCATCCGGTTCGGCGAGAAACGCGCCGCCGAGGCGATGACCCCCCGCGTCGACGTGGTCGCGCTGTCCGCCGAGTCGACCGTCAGCGAACTGCTGGAGGCCGCCGAGGAGACCGGCCGCACCCGGTTCCCGGTGTACGTGGACACCCTCGACCAGATCGTCGGGGTGGCCGTGGTCAACGACGCGCTGGCCGTACCGCCCAGTCGGCGGGCCGCCACCCTGGTTCGGCGGGTCGCACGCGAGCCGGTGTACGTACCGGAGAGCCTGGACCTGGAACGGGTACTGGAAGCGTTGCGCGCGGCCCGGCTCGACCTCGCCGTGGTGGTCGACGAGTACGGCGGCACCGACGGCGTGGTCACCATCGAGGACCTGGTCGAGGAACTCGTCGGCGACATCGAGGACGAGTACGACCCGACCGAGCAGGCCAGTACCGCCGGGCTGGAGAGCGCGCCGCTGTCCCCGTCCGGTACGACGGTCGCCGGGAAACCCATCGAACCCGGACCTACCGACGGCGGGCCCGAGGACGTGACCGCACCGGGGGTGGACCGTACCCGCCTGGTCCCGGGCGTGCTGCGGGAGGACGAACTGGCCGAACAGTGCGGCTTCCGGCTGCCCGACGGCCCGTACGAGACCCTCGCCGGGTTCCTGATGGCCGAACTGGGCCACATCCCGGTGGAGGGCGAGATCGTCACCCGGCACGGCTGGGAGTTCACCGTCACGTCGGTGGAGCGGCGCCGCATCGAGCAGGTCCGGGTACAGACACCACCGGACTGGGAACCACCGAACGGGTACATGCCGGGGACGGGGCAGCGGTGAACGTCGGAGCGCTGCTCATCACGATCCTGCTGCTGGCCGGCAACGGGTTCTTCGTCGCCGGCGAGTTCGCGGTCATCGCCTCCCGGCGGACCCAGGTGGAATCGCTCGCGCAGGAGTCCCGGCGGGCCCGCTGGACCCTGTCGGCGATGCAGCAACTGCCGCTGATGGTCGCCGGCACCCAGCTGGGCGTGACGATCTGTTCGCTCGGCCTGGGCGCGGCAGCCGAACCGACCCTGTCGCATCTGCTGGTGCACCCGTTCGAATGGCTGCACATCCCGGAGAGCCTGGACGAGCCGATCGCGTTCGTACTGGCCCTGGCCATCGTGACCTACCTGCACACGGTGCTCGGCGAGATGGTGCCGAAGAACCTGACCCTGGTCGGTCCGGAACGCGCGGTGCTCTGGCTGGCCCCGCCGCTGCTGCTGTTCTGTACGGTCACCCGGCCGGTACTGGTCGCCGTACAGTGGCTGGCCCGGCTGGTACTGCGGATGTTCCGGATCGAACCGCCGGACGAGGCGAAGACCGTGTACACCGCCGAGGAACTGGCCGGGCTGGTCACCGAGTCGCGTACCGAGGGCCTGCTGGACGAGTCGGAACACGCCCGCATCTCCGGCGCGCTGGCCCTCACCCGCCGCACCGCCCGCGACGCGCTGCACCCGTGGCGGGAGGTGGCGACCGTACCGGACGACATCTCACCGGCGGCGCTGGAGCTGGCGGCGACGCGTACCGGCCGGTCCCGGTTCCCGGTGGTGGCCCGCTCCACCCGCAAGGTCAGCGGATTCGTCCACGTCAAGGACGTACTGAAGGCGACCGGCCCGGAACGTCGCCGGCCGCTGGCGAAGGAACTGGTACGGCCGCTGGCCGTGGTACCGCCGGACCGGACGCTGGCCGAGCTGCTGCTCGCGATGCGCCGCGACCGCCACCACATCGTGCTCGTCGGCAGCGGCGGCGAACCGCTCGGCATCGTCACCCTCGACGACGTACTGTCCGCCGTCGTCGGCGCCCACACCCCGACCGCCTGACCGGTCCGGCAGCCCCTTCGGGAGAATGCCCGGATGACAAGACGCCACCGGCAACCAGCCGCCGCATCGGCGCCGGTGTGCCCGTGCGGTTCGACCCGCCCGTACGCCGAGTGCTGTGCGCCGCTGCACGACGGACGGACCGACGCGCCCACCGCCGAGGCGCTGATGCGGTCCCGGTTCAGTGCGTTCGCGCTGGGCGACACCGCCTATCTGCTCAGGACCTGGCACCCACGCACCCGTCCGGACCAGCTGACCCTGGATCCGCGACAGCGGTGGTTCCGGCTGGACGTGGTCGACACCGAACGGGGCGGGCTGCTGGACAACACCGGCACGGTCGAGTTCCACGCCCACTACCGGTACGACGGCCGGGCCGACACCCTGCGCGAACGCAGCCGGTTCAGCCGGGAGGACAGCCGCTGGGTCTATCTCGACGGCACCACTCCGCCTGCTTGATCCCGTTCGTCAGCGCCACCAACAGCCCGGCAGCAGGATTTGTCACCTATCGCTACCATCGCACTCTTGAGAGTGAAGGAGTGCGATGCAGTTCGAGCAGCGTATGTATGCGCGACTCCGGTTCCTGGACCTGATGGCCGACCTCCACGGGTCGGCGTTCGAGGACTTCTTCCACAAACTCATGTGTGCCGGCGACCCGGACTTCCTCGACGTGCGGACGCACGGGAATCTGGGTGATTCGACCTCACCGTTGCCGTACTCGCCCACCGACACGGCCGCGGGCCGGACTTCCTCATCCACGACAGCCACCTGTACGACGGGGTGGACGACCGGCAGCTGGCCGCAGCTCTCCAGTTGACCACGGAGGTCACACGTGAGGAGGGATTGCAGTACATCGCCACCCTCAACAGCGACGATCTCGACAAGGCGCGGCGTCGCGGGTTCGATCCCACCCCGTACATTCGCAGTCCGCGCCTGACGGATGCGCTGGACGACGGCGGTCTGTTCGGTTTCCGCTTCTGACGGGAGCAGCCCGGGTCGCTGTGGCCGGCGGCGTCCGGGACTCAGTCGGAGGTCGTGCTGGCGTGCTGGTAGCCGGCGGCGCAGTAGTCGACCAGGTAGGCGGCGAGCAGTTCGGGCAGGCCGGTGATCTCGGCGTGGCCCATCAGGCAGTAGTGCTCGGTCTCCCAGAAGCCGCGCCACCAGGCGCCGATGCGGGTCGCGACGTCCTTACGACCCAGCAGGCCGTAGCTGTCCATGTCGTCCGGTGCGTCAGCGGCGAGGAACCTGCTCCAGTACACGTACCCCATCAGGGCGCCGGCGCCGTGCAGACTCTCCACCCGGTGCGGCACGTCGTGGCCCCGACCGGTGGCGAACAGTACGAGTCGCGGGAACAGCGCGGCGCGATCGGTGCCGAGGCGCCGGGCCACCTCGTCGACCAGCGGCTCCTCGCACAGGACGATCTCGTCGCCGAGCCGGTCGGGCAGCTCGGCGGGGAGCAGGACCCGTACGGACACCTGCCCGGTTCTGGTCATCTCGGTGGCGAACCGGTCCACCTCGTGGATCTCGCGGAAACTGTCGCCGCTGGCCGGGTCGTGGACCACGGACCAGTCCTCCGCCAGTACGAACAAGATCTCGACCACCCGTCCAGTATGGCCACCGGGTCGGCCGCACCGGACCGGTTCGCCCGCTGGCGGACCGGTCGGGGTCAGCGGCGGAAGCTTGCCGGTGACCCCGACGGTGCCGGTCAGCCGCGCGGGCTGCCCTGCGGGTGGTACGTGTTCGGGTGTCCGGCTGCGGCGAGGTCCTCCGGCCCCGGCGTCGGCGTCGCCGGGCGCAGGGTCTTCCCGTACGCGGCCCACGGCATCGGACCGATGTCCGGCACGGCCAGGTCGCGGTACCCACCGGCCAGCCCGGCGCCTTGACCCGCCGAGGTCTGCTGCCCCTCGGAGCCCAGCAGGTTGTCGGTGACCACGTTGGTGCCGACGTTGCAGGCAGCGGTCGGCCCGAACTGGTTCACCGGGCACTGCGCGAAGTCGCGGTCGGCGACGTTGTCGGTGACCACGTTGTCGTGCTGGCTGACGTTCCAGATCGACAGCCAGTTGTGCGCGCCGCGGACCAGGTTGTCGTGCGCCTGCACGTACCCGCTGCCCTCGTCGAGGTAGATCCCGTTGTTCACCTGGTCCTCGTCGTGACCGACGCCGTCGATGTCGTTGAACCGGATCTCACTGTCGGGCATCGCAGACAGCGTGTACACGCCGCCGAGGTCCCACAGCACCTGCCCGATGCGGTGGATCCGGTTGTACGACATGACGTTGTGGCGGGCGAACGAGTCGGTGCCCCAGCCCCATCCGACGGAGATCCCGGTGTGCGCCAGGTTCTCCAGGTCGTTGTGGGTGATGACGGTGTCCGCGGCGTAGCCGACCCAGATCCCAGCCGAGTTCGGGTACTCGGCGCCGATGTTGCGCAGGACGTTGTCGCTGATGGTGTTGTCGAATGTCTGGTCGTCCGGGTCTGTCGCGGTGGCACCGTCGGACTCGCCGACCTGGATGCCGTTGTTCGACACGTCCGCGAACACGTTGCCGACGATCCGGTCGTGCTGCGGACTCTTCTGCAGCGTCAGGGCCGCGGCACCGAGATGGGTGAAGGTGTCGCCCTCGAACCGCAGGTTCCGGCCGTACGAGAACGTCACGTTGCCGGGCATCTTGCTCCACTTCGGCTTGGTGCCGCCGGTGAGGGCGAACATGCCGGACTGTGCGCCCGGGAAGCCGACAGCGGAACTGGGTCCGAGCCAGGTCGCGTACTGGAAACCGATGCCGCGGAAGGCCACGTCGTGCAGCGGGGTGGTCCGGGTGCCGACGCCGCTGACCAGGGTCTGTGCCACGGGTGCCTCGACGTCCGCGGTGGTCAGGTCCTCACCGGTACGCGGTACGTAGTACAGCTCCTGGCTGGACCGGTCGAGGTAGAACTGGCCGGGCGTGCCGAGCAGCTCGTACGCGTTCTGCACCCAGGTCACGGTGTGGATGCCGAACGCGCCGCGGGTGGCGTTCTCCCAGCACGGCTGCTGCATGGTGATGTCGCGCCCGTTGATCGAGTCGATCGGGCAGAGCAGGGCCTTCCACCGGTAGAAGCCCATCAGTTCGACATCGCGCAGGTTCTTCCAGCTGGCCATCGAATCGTCCGGGGCCTGCCAGCCGGTCGAGGTCAGGGTGAACCCGGCGGGGTTGACGGGTCCGTGGTCGCGCACGGCACGTACGCCGTCGACGTACAGCTGGCGGGTCTGCAGGTCACCGACGTCGGCCCGCCAGATGTTGCGGCTCTCGTCGACGCGGGACCAGCCGGTGATCCGCCGACCGCCGGACAGCACCGGGTGTGCGCCGGGCGCGGCCTGGTAGACCACGTCGAATCCGTTGGTACCGGAGTCGTGCGTGCCGGTGTTCTCCGCGAGTGTCAACGGTCCGGTCATCGCGTACGTGCCGGCCAGCAGGTCGACATCGATGTCACCGGTCATGTCGCCGTTGAGCTGCCGTACCTTGTCCCGCGCGCCGGTCAGCGAGCACGGCTGGTCCTTCGTGCAGGCGTCACCGTGACCGTCCGGCGCCGCGTACAGCGTGGCCTGTACCGGCGCGTCAGGTGCCGCCGCGGCGGCGGCACCGACGCCGAGCGTGCTGGCCACCACCCCGACGACCGTCGCTACCACGCACTGCCACCGTAGTGACCCGCTTCCCCCGTGATGGATGTTCATGGGCACACAGTAAGCCGCACAGACGAATAGGACTCCATATGTCATATGGGATCGTCCACGGCAGCTCCGAACCGCCGCCCGGGTACCAGCCACGCGGGGGCAGGGTGGAAATGGTGGACGGTTGTCCCGTCCCCCGGCAGGGGCGGCACACTGGGGGTGACGGACAGCTCGGACGTTCCACCGCCACGCCCTGCCACGGTCCCACGTCGCACCCGGAAGGGATGACGATCATGGAGCTGCTGGACGTTGTGCTACTGCTGGAGGATCTGCCTCGGGACGGCCTGCGGGCCGGTGCCGCGGGCACCGTCGTACACGTCTTCCAGGACCCGGCGGTCGCCTACCAGGTGGAGTTCTCCGACCACCAGGGCACCGACGTACTGACCACGGTGCTGCCCTCGCAGGTGCAGCCGGCGCCCGGCGTCGTCGCCTGACCGGTCATCCGGCGCTGGGTTTGCCGGCGGTGACCTGGTAGGTGAGGAAGGCGAAGTCGCCGTCGTGCTCGGCGCCGGTCAGGCGTAGCCCGGTGTCCAGGTGTCGGGGCAGCAGCGGTGCGCCCGCGCCGAGCATCACCGGCGCCACACCGAGGAGGATCTCGTCGAGCAGCCCCTGGTCGGCGAACTGGCCGACCAGGTCGCCGCCGCCGACCAGCCAGACGTTCTTCCCGTTCGCCGCAGTGACCATGGCGGCGTGTACCTCGGTCACCTCACCCTGCACGAAGACCAGGTTCGCGCCGGGGATCGGCGGCAGGTCGCGGTGGCTGAACACCCAGCACGGGGTGTTGCCGTAGTAGCCGCGCCACTTGTCCGGCGCGGACAGCATGTCCTCGTGCGCCAGTACCCATTCGTACGTCGTGGCGCCCATCGCCATGGCACCGATACCGGCGAAGAACGTACTGAAGCGGTTCTCCTTGTCGTCACTGGGCGCGCAGCGGAACAACCAGTCGAGCGAGTTGTGTTCGTCGGCGATGAAGCCGTCGATGCTGGTGGCCGTGTAGTACTGGGTACTGGTCATCGCTCCAGCCTTCCAGCCGGGTCCGACAACCGCCGACGGAACGCCGAAAGCCCGCTGCGGCAACGACTCGCCGACCTCCACCACCGTCTATGGTGCCGGCCCACCGGGCGCGCGGAGGAGAGTGTCGCGTACCCGGTGGGCCGGTGGTCAGGTGGGACGGCCGTCAGCGGACCACCTCGAACTGGGCCATCATCCCCATCGCCGAGTGGTCCAGCAGGTGGCAGTGGTACAGGAACCGGCCGGTGTAGTCGGAGAACTTCATCTGCAACGTCACCGTCTCGCCGGGCCGGACGATGGCGGTGTCCTTCCAGCCGTCCTCGCCGGCCAACGCGCCCGCGGTACGGCCGGTCACCCGGAACTGCACCATGTGCACGTGGATGTTGTGGGTGACGTTCAGTTCGGTGTCGGTATTGGTGATCTTCCAGGTCTCGGTACTGCCGAGCTTCACAGTCTGGTCGACCCGGTCCATGTCGAACAACTTGCCGTCCATCGACATCTTGCCGGTGGCCGGGTTCATCCCCATGGAGATCTGGCGCGTCGTGCTGGACGCGCCGAGCTGGGTGACCGGCCGCAGCACGTCCGGGACCTGGCTGTCGTCGGCGCCCGCGGCACCGACCCGGAACTGCATGACGGGGGTGGCGGACAGCGCGTCGGCGAGGACGATCTGGCTGCCCACCGGGTACCGGGAGAAGTCCACGACGATCTCGGCGCGTTCGGCGGGCGAGATGATCAGGGAGGTGACCGGTACGGGCGCCGGCAGCAGCCCGCCGTCGGAGGCGATCTGGGTCATCGGGTCCCCGCCGTTGAGCGCGAGGATGAAGAACCGCATGTTCGACGCGTTACCCAGGCGGAGCCGGTACCGGCGTGCCTCGACCGGCAGGTAGGGCTGTGGGCGACCGTTGACCAGGACGGTGTTGCGGTTGGTGAAGTCGTCCATCTCGAAGACCATGCTGCCGTCGTCGGCGAACCGGGAATCGGTCAGCATGATCGGTACGTCGTAGGCACCGGACGGCAGTTGGAGCTGTTTCTCGTCGTCGGATTCCAACAGGTAGAAGCCGTGCATTCCGCGGAACACGTGTTCGGCGGAGACATGGTGCGCATGGTCGTGGTACCAGAGAGTTGCGCCCTGTTGACCGTTCGGATAGTCGTACAGTCGGGAGCCACCGGGGTCGATGGAATTCATCGGATGGCCGTCGCTGACGGCGGGGGTGTGGCCGCCGTGCAGGTGCAGGGAAACCGGTTCGGAAAGCGCATTCTGGTGCAGTACCATGACCGGCCGGCCGGCCCGGGCGCGGATCGTGGGGCCGATGTACGAGCCGTTGTAGCCGAGGACCGGGGTGGCGACGCCGGGCAGGATCTGCTCGGTGCCCGCCTGCGCGGTGAGCCGGTACACGTCGGAGCCGGCCAGCTTCATGCTCGGGCGCAGCGTGCGCAGCAGCGGCATCCGTACGGTGAAGGGTTCGACCGCACTCGCCGGCCGCTTCCGGGCGGCCGACTTCGGCGCCGTTTCACCGGTCGCGCTGGCGGCGGGAATTGCCGAAAGTGCGGCTGCGGTGCCGGTGAACGCACCGATCTTGAGCACAGATCTGCGGTCGAACATCCGACTTGTTTCCTTTCACAGGGGGTGGCTCACCGTAGCGTGGTGCCGGGCGTCGGAGAAGGCACCGGATGTCGCAGCGATGTGCACGTTCCACTGCACGGTTCCGGATAGTCCGCCGCTTACCAGGGAAGACATTCCTTCGGCCGGTCCGGGTGGGCGGAAAATCCTACGGTAAATACTCGTACTGTTTCCGCTGATGATGTGGCGGAGATTGCGGAATCAATTGTTCTGCGGGCAACGGAAATGCGCCCGGCCCCGTCCCTGGAAAGGGGCGGGGCCGGGCGTGGGCGGCGTTTGCGGATCAGTGGCGCTGCGAGTTCACGATCCGTACGTCGGAGGTCCTGACGAACGCGATCCGGTGACCGAACTGGATCTCGTAGTACCGGTCCTGACCCCGCACGACGGTGTGGTCACCGGGCATCGACGCGTCGATGGTCGGTGCGTAGTAGTAGTCGGTGGTCACCCGGGTGTCGCCCAGCGGGTAGCGCTGCCCCGCGCCGAACACATAGCCCAGCGGCGACACCGTCTGCACCGGCACCGGACCACCCTGGTACGCGCCGGCCTCCGGGTAGGCGCGCCCGTAGACCGGTACGGAGTCCAGCCCGGCCCGCGGTACGACCACCTTGCCCACCGCCGGCCGGGTGGTCGGCGCGTCGGCCGGGTCATGGAACCAGGACTTCTGCCCCAGATACCAGATCGCCGTCCAGTCGCCCCGCCGGTCGGCGACGGCGTACTGCTGGCCGGCAACCGCGCGGGCCGCCACGTCGGCGATGTTCCCGGTACCCGGACCGGCGTGCAGGCCCGGGTCGCTCACCAGCGGCGAGTCCTGCGCCGGCTGGGTGTGCAGGTAGACGAAGTTGGTGCCCTGCGCGGCGCACGGGGTTCCGCTACCGGACTTGTCGCAGCCGGTGACGGGCTGCTGGTTGGTGGCGAAGTCCGGCGCGATGGTGACCATGCCGGCCCGGGGACCGCCGGCCGCGTGCAGGGCATGCCCGCGTACCAGGTCCATGTAGTGGTTCCAGTCCCAGTACGGGCCCGGATCCCAGTGCATCCCCTTGATGGTGGCCGCGGTGGTGCCGGGCACGTTGTCGTGGCCGATGATGTGCTGGCGGTCCAGCGGCACACCGTACCGGTCGGCCAGGTAGCGGACCAGTTTCGCGGACTGCCGGTACATCGCCTCGGTGTACCAGGTGGCGCCGGAGGCGGCGAAGCCCTCGTGCTCGATGCCGATCGAGTGGCTGTTGATGTACCAGTTGCCGGCCTGCCAGGCGACGTTGGTGTTCTGCACCATCTGCGTCACGTGCCCGTCGGAGCTGCGCAGCTCGTAGTGCGCCGCGGCGTACGCGTGGGGGTTCTGGAACCAGCTGAGGGTGCCGTTGTAGTAGCCCTCGTTGTCGTGGATGACGATGTAGCGGATCCGCATGTCGCCGGGGCGGTCCGCCAGGTCGTAGTTGCCGTAGTCGCCCTTGTCGGCACTGTTCTGCGCGTACGCGGCCGGGACGAAGTCGCAGCCCAGGCCGGCCGGGCATTCGGGGGTCGGCGCGTCGGCGGCACCACCTGTCGCCGGCAGACCCAGCGCGGCGAGCTGGCCGGTACGCCGGGTCAGCTTCGGCCGGGCGGTGAGCGTGACGCGCTGCCCGTCGTCGGTGGTGCGGTGCGCGCCGGTACCGATCACCTCGTACACCTCGTCGGCGAAGCTGCGCGCGCCGGCGGTGTCGGTGGCGCCGCTGTAGCGGGCCACGGCGGCGTACCACCGGCCCGGGTCCGTACTGGCCGGCTGGCCGAGGTCGCTCTGGTAGGAGGCGAGCAGCGCGGCGCCGGCGCGGATGTTCGCGGCCGGGTCGGTACGCAGCCGCTGCCGGCTCACGCCGGTCAGTTCGGCGCCGGTCGACAGCGTCCGCAGCGTGTCCGGATCCGCCGGGGGCGTACCGGTGAGCTGCAGTCCGGCGGGTGGCAGCGGACGGGCCGTGTCACCGCGCGGATCCCCGGCGGCGTCGCCGGGGTGGGCGGCGAGCGCCTGGGCGCTGACGTACGCGGTGTCGGTCAGGTTCATCGGGCCGTACCCGCCGGCGCTGCTGGGTTGGCCGCGGTGCGCGTCCCAGCGCGACTCCAGGTACGACACGCCGAGCAGTACGGCGGCCGGTACCCCGGTCTCGTCGGCTGCGGCGGCGAACGCCTGTTGCCGGGCGGCGGCCGGGTCGGCGTGCGCCGCGGTCACCGGTACCAGGGCGGTGAGCCCGGCGGTGACGAGCAGCACGGCCGAACGGGCCAGGGCGGGTGGTGGTCGACGCATGGGGCAGCCTCCGGGTCGGGGGACCTGTTTCACACCGGCGCTCACACCTTCGCCCGTTCCGGCGCTGCCGTCAATGGTTTCCTACCAGGAACGCTGCTGTGGTGGATTTCGCCAGATCGGGGCGGACCGACGGCGACGGCCCCGGTGCGGGTGCACCGGGGCCGTCGTCAGGCGATCAGAGCTGGTCAGCCGACCGAGCTGGTCAGCCGATTGCGGGTACCACGTCCACGTCCGCCGCCCGTACGAAGGCGATCCGGTGGCCGAGCTGGATCCGCAGGTACTTGTCCTGCCCGGACACCACGGTGTGGTCGTCCGGCAGGCTGTTGTCGATCGTCTTCGCGTAGTAGTAGTCGGCCGGGGCCGCACCACCGTACACATAGGACTGTCCGGCCTTGATGGTGTACTGCAACGGAACCACCGACTGCACCGGGATGTCCGTCGGGTAGGCGGCGGCCTCCGGGTAGGCGCGGCCGTACACCGGCACCGAGGTCTGGCCGGCCTTCGGCCGGACCACCAGGGCGGAGCTGTGCGTGACGGCATCCTGGTCCGGGTTGTGGAACCAGACCTTGTCGCCCTCCCACCAGATCGCCGTCCAGTCACCCTGGTGACCGGCGACGACGAACTGCTGCCCGGCACTGGCCTTGTCGCCCCAGTCGGCCGCGCACGTGGTGCCGACCGTACCGTCCGGGTGCAGGCCGAGATCGTTGTAGAGCGGCGCGTCGGCGCTCGGCGCGGTGCGCAGCCAGACGAAGCTGGTCGCCTGCGCCGGCACGTCGGTCTGCTGCTCGCAGTCGGTGACCTGCTGGATGTTGTCGGCGAACGCCGGGTTGACGGTCACGACCGGGCTGTGCGAGGTACCGGTGGCCCGGATCGGCCGGCCGGCAAGCGCCATGAAGTGCGACCAGTTCCAGAACGGGCCCGGGTCCCAGTGCATGCCCTTGACGTAGGCGGGCGCGATGCCCGGTACGTTGTCGTGCCCGATGATGTGCTCCCGGTCGACCGGGATCCGGTACTTCGCCGCCAGGTACTGCACCAGCCGGGCGGTGGAGTGGTACAGCCGCTCGGTGAACCAGGTGGCTCCCTTGATCGCGAAGCCCTCCTGCTCGATGCCGACCGAGTGCATGTTGACGTACCAGTTGCCGGCCTGCCAGGCGACGTCCTTGGTGGGCACCATCTGGGTCACGTGCCCGTCACCGGAGCGCACCACGTAGTGCGCGCTGACGTACGCCGCCGGGTTGGTGAACGTGCCGAGCGTGTCGGCGTAGGTCTCCTCGGTGTCGTGCAGCACGATCGTGTCGACCTTCAGCCCGTGCGGGCGGTCGGCGACGTCGTAGTTGCCGTACGACTGCGGGTCGGCCGGGTCGTTGAGCTGGTACGCGGCCGGGATGAAGTCACAGTCCAGGGTGCTCGGGCACTCGATCGTCGGGTCGGTCGCGGCTGCCTTGAGGCCCAGCTTGTCGAGCTGCGCTGCGTTGGCCCGTACGTCCGGCTGGGCGGCGAGCGTGACGCGCTGGCCGTCGTCGGTACGAGCGGACGCGCCGGAACGCAGCGTGCCGTACACGTCGGAGGCGAACGCGGCGGCACCGTCGCGGGTGGACGAGCCGGAGTAGCGGGCCACCGCCCCGTACCAGTCGGCCGGCGAGGCGGACACCTTGCCCGCGCCGAGCTTCTTCGCGTACTGGGCGAGCAGCGCGGCGCCACCCCGGATGTTCGTGGCCTCGTCGGACCTGAGCTGACTGGCCGGTACGCCGAGCAGCGTCGCCGCGGTGTCGAGGGTGTGCAGCGTGGGCGCGTCGGTGGACCGGGTCACCCCGTCACCGCGCTGGTCGAGCGCGCTGGCCGGTACATCGGTCAGGGCCATCGGCCCGTACGCACCGGAGGTGCTCGGCGCGCCGTGGTGGGCCTCCCACCGGGACTCCTGGTAGGACACCGCGAGCAGGACGCCCGCCGGTACCCCGAACTCCTGCGCGGCGGCCTGGAACGCCGCCTGGCGGTCGCCGGTGCGGTCGTGCGCACCAGCGCCGTACGGTGCCAGCAACGCGGCCCCGACCATTCCGGCCGCGGCCGCGGCGACAAACCGCGGGGTGACTCTCATCCGGCAATCTCCTTCGGCTGGGCGGGTCCGGCCCGGACGGTCTCTGCCGGTCAGGGCGCGTGACCTTTCGCCGATCACCCTTGTCCCACCGACACGCTTCGTCAATACCTGCCCGCCAAGGCATTCGCGCTGGCGGAAATATTCGTCCGGTACGGGGCAAAAATGAGTATTGCCCGGGTCAGCGTACCGACCCGGGCAATACATCTGCGTTCACCTCACCGGCCACCGCGGCGGCCGACGCACCACGGCCTAGAAGGCCCCGGTGCCGTTCGGGGTACCCAGACCGGTCGGGCCGTCCCAACCCGTACGGGCGTTGCACCACTGGGTGGTCGGGCAGGACCCGTTCGAGCCGCTGGTCACGTCGAACAGCGAGCCGGCGTGCGCGTACGGGTAGTTGTTGTCGATGCTGCCGGAGTTGCCGGCCAGGCCGTACACCGCACCGATCACCGGCGCCGCGACACTGGTGCCGCCGAACACCATCCAGCCGACGTAACCCTGGTACGCGGTGCTGTCGTACACCGCGACACCGGTGGCCGGGTCGGCGACCGCGGACACGTCCGCCACCGCGCGCTTGGCGCAGCCCGTACCGACACCGGCCTGGCCGGACAGCGCCGTGTTGTACGTCGAGCAGCCCGAGCCGGCACCGTTCCACACCGACTCCGACCAGCCACGGGTGGTGCTCGCGGTACGCAGCGAGGTACCGCCCACGGCCGTGACGTAGTGCGAGGACGCCGGGTACTCGGTGCCGTAGCCGGAGTCACCGGAGCTGACCGTCACCGCGATACCCGGGTGGTTGTAGTACGAGCCGTAGCTGGCGTCGGAGGCGTCCGAGCCGCCGTAGCTGTTGCTGATCACGTCGGCGCCCATGGTGGCGGCGCGGTTCACCGCGGCACCCAGGTTGGCGAACGACGCGCTCTTGGCCTCCACCAGCAGGATGTGGCAGTTCGGGCAGACCGCCGACACCATGTCGATGTCCAGCGAGATCTCCTGCGCCCAGCCACCGTTCTTGCGCGGGTAGCTGGTGCCGCCGTTCTGGTCGACCTTGCGGAAGCAACCGTTGGCGGTGGTGCAGGCCGGCAGGCCGAACTGGCTGCGGTAGACACCGAGGTCGGCCTCGGCGGTCGGCGCGTCGTAGGCGTCCACGATCGCGACGGTCTGACCGGAGCCGGCACTCGCCGACGGCAGCTTGTACGCGGACTGCAAATCCGACGGGCCGTAGCCGGAGGGGGCGGCGGCGGCCTTACGCAGCGCGGCGTTCGAGGTGTGCACGTCGGTACGCATCTGGGCGAGGCACCCGGCGTTGCCCGCGGTGGGATTGGCGCACGAGTGCAGGGTCGAGTGGGTGTTCGCTACCGGCGCGGGGCTGGCCTGCGCGGCGCCACTCGCGGCCCAGACCAGTCCGGACGCGGCCACGGCGGCTGCCGCGACCACACGGAAGGTACGAGGCATGGTGACCTCCTGAGGGGTGTGATCCCGGGGGTGGAATCAACCGGAGCGTAGCCACCCGAAACGGGCTTGGGAAGTACCCATTTTTCCCCGTAACACCCGAAGGTCGACGAGCGATGTTACTGCTACAAAAGGGGTTCGGAAGGCAGGTCAGCCCGTCGTGGGCCAAGTACGCCAACGCTGCCAGGAACGGCTCGGCGTCGGACCGCGCTGGCCCTGGTAGCGGGAGCCGTAGACCGCCGAACCGTACGGGTGCTCCGCCGGCGAGGACAGCCGGAACAGGCACAACTGCCCGATCTTCATGCCCGGCCAGAGCATGATCGGCAGATTGGCCACATTGGACAGTTCCAGGGTGACGTGGCCGGAGAAGCCGGGATCGATGAAACCGGCGGTCGAGTGGGTCAGCAGCCCCAGTCGACCAAGGCTCGACTTGCCCTCCAGCCGGCCGGCCAGATCGTCGGGCAGGGTGACCACCTCCAGCGTGGAGGCCAGTACGAACTCGCTCGGGTGCAGCACGAACGGCTCGTCGTCGGGTACCTCGCGCAGGCTGGTCAGATCGTCCTGCTGCTGGGACGGGTCGATGTGGGTGTACCGACTGTTGTTGAACACCCGGAACCAGCGGTCCAGGCGCACGTCGACGCTGGACGGCTGGACCAGGCCCGGCTCGTACGGGTCGAGCCCGAGTCGGCCGGCGGCGATCTCGGCGGTCAGATCGCGGTCGGACAGCAACATGCACGCAGCGTACCGAAGCCCCCTCGGCCCGGCGGGGCCGGCATCAGCGCGGCGCGGCCCGGGCACCACCGTCGCGGGGCTCCGGGCAGGGGTCCGGTCGCGGCTGGCCCAGCACCCACCGCGACCGCACCTTGACCCGAATAACCTGGCAGTTCGAACACTTGTTCGATAGAATACCTCCCATGGCCACCTGGACAGAATTCGCCGACGCCGCCCCTGAACTCGCGGCGTCGATCCGGGGCCTGGTCCACCAGTTCGGACCGGGCTTCGGCTATCTGGCCACCGTCCGTGGCGACGGAGGTCCCAGAGTCCATCCGGTCAGTCCGCTGATCACCGACGACGGGTTGTTCTGCTTCGTGATCGATTCGCCCAAGCGGCGCGACCTCGACCGCGACGGTCGTTACGCGCTGCACTCGTTCCCGCCGGAGGACTGCGACGACGAGGCGTGCCTGACCGGGCGCGCCGTGCCCGTCGCCGATCCGGTACGCCGCGCGCGGCTGGCGCATCTGTGCCGGGCCGCCGGCTCGGTCGACTGGTCGCTCTACGAGTTCACCATCGACTCCGCGATGCTCGCCCGGCGGGAGAGCGGACTGCCGCAAAATTGCGTGTCGCCGAGCCCGGTGACGCAGTACATTCCTGCCCAGTCCAGTGGCACCCGGTCCGCCGAACCCCGGCCGACCGAGGTTCGTCCGGCGTTCACCGAGCCCGGTGTGCGCCACGAGATCTGGCGCGATCCGGCCGCAGGCGACCGGTCGCCCGGCATGACCCCACCCCCCGAGACCGACTTTTCGATGTCCGCTGCTGCACCCACGATCCGGGAGGTTCCGTGACCACCTGCGCCGCCTCATCGCCCGGCACCGGCGTCACGCTGGTCGGCGAACTCGTCCACCTCGGTGCCGCGGGTCCCGACGGGCTCACCGGCCATCGCGATGTGTCCAACCTGTCGGTCCGCTGGCTCGGGCTGACCGTCCATCCGTCCACCGCCGGCGGCGTCCCGGCCGGGCAGTCCACTGCCGGCGGTGCGCCGCAGTCGTCGGCGTGGCCCGGCCCCATGTGGGCGCAGGCCGGTGCCGCGCCGGCTGGCCCGTCGCCGTCCGGTGCCTGGCCGGCCGGCCCGGGTCCCGCAGGGCAGCCCGCGTCGTACGGGCAGCCTGCCCGGACGCCGGACGCTCAGGACCAGCCGCGCCCGCACGGCCTGCGCGGTCTGACCGACGGCATCCGTCGGCTGATCGACGGGCCGCAGGGCCGGCACCGCCGTCCGGCCGGACACCACTGACCGCTCCTCCACCCGCGCCCGGCCCGCCCCGCCCCCGACGGCGGGCCGGGCGCGCCCCCACGTACCGGACCTGTAGAGTGTTGTCGGCTCGACCTCATGCGCTGAGGCCGCCACTGCGGGTGTAGTTCAATGGCAGAACATCAGCT
>CAWFFM010000002.1:0-1969430 GCA_963815125.1 uncultured Actinomycetota bacterium | reverse complement strand
GGAGACTGCTCGATGAGCGATGGGATCGTGGTGATCCTGACCGCGCTGAACCTTGAATATGCGGCGGTCCGTGCACTGCTCGCCGACGTACGCACGAGGGCACCCGCTTCGAGGTGGGGCAATTGGTGGGAAGTGGTTGCCGAATTGCGCTTGCCTTGGTGGGTAAGGGAAATCAGGCAGCCGGCATTCTGACGCGACCGGACCGCGCCCGCCAACCCGGAACCTCAGTCGACCGTTGAGCCCTACGACCCGTTCGAGGCGGCCAAGCTCACGTTGGAGATTTCCAACCTGCCGCACACACTGCACGTGCTGGAGGGCATCGCCGCGGAAGGTAAACAGTGGATGCGCCGCCGACCACCTCGACGAACCGCGTGACCAGACATCGAACGTGTGCCGGCCTCAGCGCTTGGGAAGGCTGTTGAGCAGGTCGTTGGCGAGGATGGATACTGCGACCGCGACCTACTCAGGCTCGCCCACACCTTCCTCAGCTCGTCCGGCCATGGTCGAGCCCAGCGCGCTGGGACCGGAGGCAAACAACTTGTCGAGACTGTCAAGTGCCTCTCGAGGTGTGGCCCTGCTGAGTTCATCATTCTGGAGCACGGTGAAGGCGTCACGGAGCGGCCCTGTTTCGACGGCTCGCAGAAGTCGGTAGGCGTCGTGGGCGTCTTTGTCATTGAGTCGATGTGGAGTTTCGACGCGTTCTGCAATCTTGTGCAGCTTGGCGACAAGTAGGGCGGCTGGTCCTGCGACGTTGACGCCGATCGTGCGGTGGTCGGCCGGATCGAGTGCCGCTACGTACATCTCGTCGTGATCGACAAGTGCCGCCTCGAGGCCTCTGGCTCGTCGAAGAGCCTTCTTGTCATGAGGCGGGATTCGCGACCCGCGGGTCTGCGGTCCCCGGTCAGGGAATATTGCTGGAAGTCGGATCTGCGTACCTGCTCGAGGAATGCGGGTAGACCACGGGGCGCGATCCAGTGGGTCACCGTGTTGGCGTGGAGGAACTGGTAGTCCTCACTCCATCGCCGTAGCAGAGTTTTCCAGTCGGTGATGGCGATGAGTCCGGTGTCGTCCCTGCCAGCCAGACCTTCGGTTTCCAGGAACTCGATCACCCGATAGACCGATCTGGTTGAGGCGCCCGACACGTCTACCAGCTCTCGGACCTTCCAAGGGCCGGTGAAGTCCACCAGCGCTCGAACGACCTTGGCCGCTGGCTCGCCCTTGAGCGTGCCTCGTGGCCGACCCGGGCCGCGCCAGGGATCGCTGTCAGCACCGTGGTCGGAAATGAACAGTCCCGGCGTGTCAGCTCGGAGGAGCATGTTGCCGGTCGCATCCACATACGAAAGTCCGGCTTCGGCGAGGCGTGCTCGCGTCGACTTCGACAGGTAGCGGGCAACGATCACGCCTATGCTTCCGGGTCGACGAGCGGTGATCATGGTGAGCTGCCCACGCATCGCGGCCACGTCCCGGACTTCGAGCAACCGCTTGGTCTCAACAATCAGAACGATCTCGCTCCTGTCAGGTGCACGGAGCGAGAGCACTGCATCTGCACGCGAACACATCGAGAGCCTTGTCGAGTGTTATCTACCTGGGACGGCTGGATAGATACGGTCGAGTCTTCGCACTGACCAGCCTGAGCAATCTGAACCATTTCGGGTCGTCTGGGTGAGTTGTGGGGGTTAAGTATCAACTGGTCAGCGAGGAATCTGGGGCAGGGGTTCCGACGTGGATCAGCGGCGTCGGGGATTCGATGTCAGTGAGAGGTGCCGGTGGACATCTGGTGATGGATGACGGTGTCCAAGCGGTGCTGGGTGGTGGCGTGCTGTGGTCGGGTCCGGGGAGTGATCGGATAGGCTGAGCCCCGCTGGGGGCGGTAGCTCAGCCGGTTAGAGCAGGGGACTCATAATCCCTTGGCCGTGGGTTCGAGCCCCACCCGCCCCACCAGATCGGGTCATTGACGTGCTGAAACGCTGGCCCAGTGTTCGGCGCACTGCAGCAGGTCCCATGAGGCCATGACGCACACCGCCCGCCGCATGTTCGAGCTCCTGGAGCCGATCTGCCTGGTCACCTTCTTCGCCGACGAATGCAACGAGGAACTGGCCGCGCTCGGGCCATTCCCGGCGGTGCCAGGGCTCAGGCGACGCGCTTGGCTTCGACCCGGACGATCCAGCCCTTGTAGTTGTCGCGGCTCTCGTAGTCCTGCTTGAGGTCCTTGGCGGCGGCCAGCGCGCCCCGTTCGCTGTCGAACTGCGCTGCGCGCCCCTTGTGGCGGGTGAAGTCCTTACCCGTGGTCTGTCGGGTCGCCGAACGCAGGTAGCGTCGCTCGCCCTCGTCGTCGACGACGTACGCGACCCATGCACCTTCATCGCTCACGCGATCTCCTCCTACTGCCGGGACCGCCGGACCGGTCACCCGTGACCACCATACGAGCCCGGGTTCGTGCCATGACGGCCGATGTACCGCGGGTGTGGCCGCACGAGGATGCGGCGCGGCGGGTGTGACCTGCTGCACGAATTCCGCCACGACGGGCCAGCTATTCAGTGTTGCTATCTACCGGTAGTCAGCGCTACTATCTAGCGGTACCTAGCAACGCCGAGTAGAAGGGCATCCATGGGCAACCAGGCGACCGAGATGCTCAAGGGAATCCTGGAGGGCATCGTGCTCGCGGTGCTGTCCACACGGCCGGCGTACGGCTACGAGATCACGGCGTGGCTGCGCGACCGGGGCTTCTCTGACATCGCTGAAGGCACCATCTACGCGCTACTGGTCCGCATTGAGCGGCACGGACTCGTCGACGTGGAGAAGGTCCCGTCGGAGAAGGGACCGCCGCGCAAGGTGTACACGCTCAACGCCCAGGGGCGGGACTACCTCGCCGGGTTCTGGAAGACCTGGGACTTCCTCGCCGACCGACTTGAACAGCTCCGAGAGGGGAGCAGGTAACCATGTCCGACACCGGAGAAAACTTCATCCTCGCCAAGATCATCGGCCCCAAGAAGCGGTGGCGTGCCTACAAGGCCCGCGTACGGGCGCTTCCCGAGAACTACCGCATGGCGGTCGACGCGATCGAGCGGTTCCTGATGCTCTTCGTGCCGAAGGACGGCGTACGCATCGAGACGCAGTTCGAGGATCTCGCGGACCTGTTCGAGCAGGCCGCAGCCGACGGCACACCGATACGCGACGTCGTCGGGGATGACCCGGTCGCGTTCGTACGGACGTTTGCCGAGAACTACACCGACGGTGGCTACACACCGGCGCGTGCACGGAACCGGTTGATCCGCGACGTGGACCGCGCCGCAGGCGACGACAGAGGGGACCAGGTCTGATGGCGACACAGCAGACGCCGGCGATCCAGGTGCAGGGCCTGGAGAAGGCGTACGGGAAGCAGCGGGTACTACGCGGCGTGGACTTCGACGTGGCCCGTGGCAGCATCTTCGCGCTGCTCGGCTCGAACGGTGCGGGCAAGACCACCATCGTCAACATCCTGTCCACGCTGCTCAAAGCAGACAACGGCACCGCCTGCGTCGACGGTTTCGACGTTGCCCGGCAGCCGGCGAAGGTGCGCGAGTCGTTCAGCCTCACCGGGCAGTTCGCGGCCGTCGACGAGGTGCTCAGCGGGCGCGAGAACCTGGTGCTGGTGGCCCGGTTGCGGCATGTCAAGGGGCCGAAGGGCGTCGCGGACGAACTGCTGGAGCGCTTCTCGTTGACCGATGCGGCGGGGCGGAAGGTCGCGACGTACTCGGGTGGTATGCGTCGTCGTCTCGACATCGCGATGAGCCTCATCGGGAACCCGTCGGTCATCTTCCTCGACGAGCCGACGACCGGGCTCGACCCGGAGGCGCGCATCGAGGTCTGGAAGGCCGTCAAGAAGCTTTCCGCGGGCGGCACGACGGTGCTGCTGACCACGCAGTACCTGGACGAGGCCGAACAGCTCGCCGACCGGATCGCGATCCTCCACCAGGGACGGATCATCGTGAACGACACGCTCGCCGAACTCAGGAAGCTTCTCCCGCCCGCCCAGGTCGAGTACGTCGAGAAGCAGCCGAGCCTTGAGGACGTCTTCTTCGCCCTGGTCGGCGACAACGAGAAGACCGCGGCCAGCGGCGCAAGCGCGAAGTGAGAGAGGAACCGACCATGGCCACGCACGTCATCAGCGACACCGCTGTCCTCACCGGGCGTTCGCTGAAACACATCACCCGCAGCATGGACACGATCATCACCACCGCGATCATCCCGATCGCCATGATGCTGCTGTTCGTCTACGTTTTCGGCGGCGCGATCAGCCACGGAGCCAGCAGCGGCACGTACGTGGGCTACCTGCTGCCGGGAATCCTGCTCATGACGATCGCTTCAGGTATCTCGTACACGGCGTTCCGGCTCTTCACCGACATGACCACCGGGATCTTCGGGCGGTTCCAGTCCATGCCGATCGCGCGTTCGGGCGTGCTGTGGTCGCACGTACTGACCTCGCTCGTCGCCAACGTCATCTCGGTCGCGGTGGTCTTCGGGGTCGCGTTCGTCATGGGATTCCGTACGGGCGCGGGGGTGGGGGCGTGGCTCGCGGTGGCCGGCATGATCCTCCTGACCACCCTCGCGTTGACGTGGGTCGCGGTCATCCCCGGCCTCACCGCGAAGTCGATCTCCGGCGCCAGCGCGTTCTCCTACCCGCTGATCTTCCTGCCGTTCATCAGCTCGGCGTTCGTACCCACGGACACCATGCCCGGACCGGTGCGCTGGTTCGCGGAGAACCAGCCGGTGACGCCCATCGTCAACACGATCCGCGACCTGTTCGCGCAGCGGCCGGTCAGCGGTGACGTCTGGACCGCGCTCGCCTGGATGGTCGGCATCCTCGTCGTCGCCTACGCCGTCGCGATGGTCATCTACCGCCGCAAGATCTCCTAGATCGGGTCTGCCGGCCACGTCGAGGTGGGCATGTCGCCGCTCCTGACCTCCTGCGCCGGGTGGGGAGCTCGATTTTATGTACCTTGACGGTTACGTAACTGTCTTGGTACAAAGAACCCGTGGAAGCCGCTCTGAAAGCCCTCGCGGACGACAGCCGCCGGACGGTGCTGGAGGCCCTGGCGGCAGGTCCGGCGACCGCGGGTGAGCTGGCGGCGCTCCTGCCGATCGCTCGTCCGGGCGTCTCGCGACACCTGCGCGTGCTGCGGGAGGCGGGTCTGGTCGAGGTCCGCCAGGAAGCGCAACGTCGGGTCTACAGCCTCCGCCCGCAGCCGCTCGTCGAGGTCAACGACTGGCTGAGCCGGTACCTGTCGATGTGGGAACACCGGCTGGATGCCCTGCACACCGAGATAGCACGCGGCAAGCGTGAACGAAGGAGCACCTGATGGCCACCAACACACCGGGAAGCGTGCGCATCCTGGGGACGCTGCGCGCGGCGGACGGCAAGGGCGTCGTACGGCTTGAGGACCGGTTCCCCACCGATGTGGACGACCTGTGGTCGGCCCTCACCGATCCGCAGCGTCTCGCCCGCTGGCTCGGTGAGGTCGAGGGCGATCTGCGCCCGGGCGGTGAGTTCCGGGCACGCTACTACGCCAGCGGGTGGGAAGGCACCTGCCGGGTGGAGGTGTGCGAGCCCCCGCAGCGACTGCTGATCCGGACCGCATCCCCGGACAGCCCGGGTGGTGTCATCGAGGCGACGCTGACCGCCGACGGCGATCACACCATCCTGGTCATCGAGGACCGCGGTGTGCCGCTGGACAACATCGCCGCGTACGGGGCGGGAAACCAGGTTCACGTCGAGGATCTCGCCGCCTACCTCACCGGTGGTGGACGCTGTGACGCCCGGGTGCGGTGGGAGGAACTGCACCCCGCCTATCGACAGCTGGCCGCCGACGTCATCTAGTGCTGGCTACGGAGCCACGCAGCACATCTGGTCGGTGAGGCCCGGGACAGCCAGGCGTCCTGGACGACCTCGGTCAGCTCCTGCAGGGTGAGTTCGCCGAGCCGGCTGGCCCGGACCAGTATCGACAGGTGGCCGTCGAAATGTGGAGTGGTGAAGAAGGGCGACCCTTGATCCTGGACGGCGGCCTGTTTGTCGGACTCCGACGGTACCCAGAACACGATCACGTCCGGGTAGCGTTCGCCGGTCCCGGGATCGACGGCGTCGGGTCGGGGAGTGCGGAAGAAGATGAACGATTTTCCGCCGACCTGGTAGACGGGATTGCTGTCCGAGCCGTGCACGACCGTGACATGGGGCATGCCCAGAGCCAGCTCGTGCACGTCCTCGACGCGCGCACGGCGCGATCCCACCGACATGATGGAAGCGTACGGCGTACCCGGACCCCACACCATCGGCTCTGCCGGCGCCTGTCGCAGGCCCCGCGTACCCTGCCTGCTGAGGAGGCGGTGCTGGTGCGGATCACCCGGGCGCAGGCACTGTCCCTGCGGATGCGCAGTCTGCTGCTGAGCGATCGGCATGCCGGGGCGGACCGGCCCGCGGACGTGGCCGGCGTCGCGACCTGGCTCGGTGCGATGCAGGCGCAGGATCTGGCCAGCGGCTTGTGGTCGTTCGGGGTACGTCTGCCCGGAAGGACGGTCGAGGATGTCACCGCCGCGCTGGAACGGCGCGAGGCGCTGCGCACCTGGCCGATGCGCGGCACCGTGCACTTCGTGCCATCCCGGGACGCCCATTGGATGCTGGAGCTGATGAGTCCGCGGATACTGGCGGGCGCTGCGAAGCGGCGCGAGCGTCTCGGCCTGACCGAGCAGGTCGCCGAGCGCGCGATCGAGGTGCTGCAGGCGGCGCTCGTCGGTGGCGGCCGGCTGACCCGCTCGCAGTGCATGGCCGTACTGGCAGACGCGGGCATCGACACCTCCGGCCAGGTCGGCTACCACCTGCTGTGGTATGCGAGCCAGCGCGGCGTGCTGTGCATCGCCCCGAACATCGGCAAGGAGCAGAGCTTCGTACTGCTCGACGAATGGGTGCCCGACCCGCACCGGCTCGACCGGGACGAGGCGCTGGCCACCGTCGCGGTGCGCTACTTCCGCAGCCACGGGCCGACCACCCGGCAGGATTTCGCCGGGTGGACCGGGCTGAGTGCGACGGACGCCAAGCGCGGCATCGCCGCCGCCGGCGACCGGCTTGCCAGCATGAGCGTCGACGACGTCGAGACATACCTGGATCCTGCGCAGCTCGACCGCACCGTCGCCGAGCGGAACAGCGGCGAGACCCTGGTGCTACCCGGGTTCGACGAGTATCTGCTCGGTTACAAGGACCGGTCGTTGATGCTGGCAGATGAGCACAGGGCGGCCATCATTCCCGGCAACAACGGCATGTTCCAGTCCACTGTGGTACGCGACGGCCGGGTCATCGGCACCTGGAAGCGGTCCCTGACCACTACCGCGGTACGGATCGCCGTGCATCCGCTCATACCGTGGGGTAGCGCCGAGCGGGGCGTGGTCGAGGAGGCATTCGAGGAGTACGGGCGCTTCCTGGGCCGGACCCCTCAGGTACGCCTGCCGTAGCTACCTGCCGTCCGTGGCCCCCGTCCGCTGTGGGTTCGCGCGGGGTCCGGTACGACGCGGCGGCGCACCGGATCATCCGGCGCGCCGCCGCGGGAGTCCTGGTGCATCAGGAGGTGTGCGATGGGTTCACATCCCCGCGCCATCCGCCGGTGGCGGAGCCGCGGTGTTCGATGAATGTCTTGAACCGCTTCATATCGCCCGCGGCCTGCCGCTTCAACAGGCCGGCGACGTCCGCGGCCTTTTCCGCGACACCGCTCGGATCGGTCTCGGACTGCAGCGTGACTCGGGTGTGCTTGTCGTCGAGCCGGTGGAAGGTGACCACCCCGGCGTGCTTGGGTCCGGTCACCGACTGCCAGGCGACCCTCTCGTCCGGGTGCTGCTCGGTGATCCGCGCGTCGAACTCCCGGGTGACCCCGGCGATCTTGACCCGCCAGTGGATCATCTCGTCGGTGGTCTGCCTTACCTCGTCGACGCCCTCCATGAACCGGGGAAATTCCTCGAACTGGGTCCACTGGTTGTAGGCGGTCGGTACATCCACCGCCACATCGACCGATTCCATGATGGCGTTCATTGCGTAGAGACCTCCTTGTCGGCGCTCCGGTGCGGGGCCGTCGCAGTGGCCGCCGCAGCCCTCGACGTCGTGTCACAGGGACGCTCGTCGCCTACCCGGTCGCGCCATCTCCCACACCTGCGGTCCGGCCTTCCCTGCACCGGGAACAGCTGGGGTGACCGCCGTGGCAGGTCACAAGGGGAGTGCTGACCGGACGTGGGTCACTTCCGTTCGGCGGCCGTCCGCAGCATCGTCTCGGCGATGCGTCGGGGCAGGCAGGGAAAAGTCTGGCCGCAGACGGAGCACGGACCGTCGCCGTCGCCTGCCGTGTGGCGGGCGATCAGGCGGCGAGCGTTCGTCACGTCGTCGTCGTTGAGTTCGGCCGCAGGGATCATCGCGCCCAGTTGCGTTGCCATCGTTGCCTCCTAGCCACGTACCTGAGCAGGGAGTACCCCGATGCCGGTCCGGTCATTCCTGGGCCGGGAGCCGGTTCGGCTGGTGCTTGCCGAAGTCGATCCGGTCCGCGGGCAGTATGTCCGCACCCATGTTGCTTTCCATCGTCCGGATCGTGGCGCTTTCCAGGTCGGGGTGAACGGCCCGGCGTGGCTGGCAGGCGTGCGGCCGGCTCGGCGCTGCGTGTTCTGTAAGACGGTGGGGACGTCGCGGGTACTGAGATCCACTTCACAGAGTTGCGCGACTCCCGCTCACCAAAACTCCAATCGCCGACATAGAATATGTGCCATCGCGAGGCGATGTGCGGATCTCCCGCCTCGTCTCGCGGGCTTGTTCACGTCTATTCCGTGCGCCCACAAGGGCGAGAGCGGACGGTTGAGAGGGTGGGATCGATGACTATGTTGCGGTTTGACCCGTTCAGGGACCTCGACCGGGTGGCGAGTGGCCTGCTCAGTGGCACTCGCAACCCTCGGCTGGCGCCGATGGATGCCTACCGCGCCGGCGACACCTATGTGGTGCACCTGGACCTGCCGGGAATCGACGCCGATTCCCTGGACGTCACGGCAGAGAACAACACGTTGACCGTTCGGGCCGAGCGACGGGAGGCCGCACCGGGCAACGCCCAGTACCTCATCAGCGAGCGCCCGGTGGGCGTCTTCTCCCGGCAGATGGTGCTCGGTGACGGCCTGGACCTCACGAAGGTGGCCGCCGACTACCAGGACGGCGTGCTGACCGTGCACATCCCGGTCGCGGAACAGGCGAAGCCACGCCGGATCGACGTGGGGCGATCGCAGTCGAACAAGGTCATCGCTGGCGCGGCCAGCAACTGACCGGAGTACGACGTCGGTGAACGTGGCCGGGCGAGGTGCGCGACCTCGCCCGGCCGTCGCGGGTCATCAGCACTGGATCAAGCCGTCTGCGGTGGCTCTGGGAGAGGTCATGACTGATGCCGACCGTGGCGATAGCGGGGCGACGGGTACGGGGGCCGAAGAATTTGCCGCCAAGGTCGCACGTCTGCTGGAGAAGGGGTATACGTACGAACGGATCGCGCTCCACATGGGTGTGCCCCTGGCGGCGCTGTGGGCGCGGCTGCTGGACCGGTCAGCAAGGTCACCCTGACGCGAGCGACCCGGGGCACACGATCGGGACACCTGGCCGTTCCGCAGGCGTTTCCGCCCGGATCGCCCAGGTGGAACCGCCGGTCCTGACCGCTACGCCGGCGGTGCGTTTCCGATGCGTGCCGACGGGGAATCTGGTGGGCGGTGAACGCCACCACAGCCAACCCTCGGATTTCCTGGCGTACATGTGAGGAACGGGACATGAGCGAGACCGTGCAGCCCCCATCGACCCGGGTGTGCGCGAACTGCAGACGACCGCTGCGGGCGTTGGACCCGGGCGAGTACACCGACGAACGGGCCAGCCTGGTCATCGCCCACGGGTTGTGCGTCTGCGCCGGCCCGACCCGGCCCGGCGACAGCCAAGAGCCGGAGCTGACCACCCGGTAGGTGCGCCGGGCGGTCTGTGGCGCCATGGGCCCGTATCGCGTCCCGGGCGTCGATGGTGGCCCCGAACCTGCTGATCAGCGGCGGAGTACCGAGAGTGGTGCTGCGTATGCATATTCGACTCCGGAACGGGTACGAATATTTGACTCCGGAACGGGGTAGCCGGGCACAAGCACTGCGCGAGACCGAAAGGAGCGGGTCATGCCTCAGCAGGCGTGGAACGACAAGCGGGAACGTCAGTACGAGCACGTCAGGTCCTCGGCCCGTGACCAGGGCGCCAGCGCTGGCCGCGCCGAGGAGATCGCCGCCCGTACGGTCAACAAGAGCCGTGCTCAGACCGGTGAGGCCCGGCGCGCCAGCAGGTCCTCGGTGCAGGACAAGTCGCCGGGGCAGCGTGGCGGCGAACGCTCCGGAAAGCCCGGGCCGCGCGGTCGCACCAAGGAACAGCTCTACAACGAGGCGAAGCAGCGCAACATCAAGGGCCGCTCGTCGATGAACAAGAAGCAGCTCGAGAAGGCGCTCGGCGCCTGACACTCAACCATCACCGGGACGTGGTTGTCCGCGGTTGCCGAGAGTTGGAGGTCGAGCAGATCCATGGCCATCGGGTACTTCCTGTCCTGTGAGGAACATGGTCCTGCCGAACTGGTCCGGCAGGCGAAGTTGGCGGAACGCGCCGGCTTCGAGAAACTGTGGATCTCCGACCACTATCACCCGTGGACCGGTGAGCAGGGCCAGGCGCCGTTCGTATGGTCGGTGATCGGGGCGATCTCGGCGGTCTGCCGCCTGCCGATCGCCACTGCCGTCACCTGCCCTACCGTTCGCATGCATCCGGCCGTGGTGGCACACGCCGCCGCTACCGCATCCGTACAGACCGAGGGCCGGTTCGTTCTGGGGATCGGTAGTGGGGAAGCGCTCAACGAGCACATCCTGGGTGACCCGTGGCCGGCTGTGGATGAGCGACTGGACATGCTGGCGGAGTCGGTCGAGGTCATGCGTGCGCTGTGGTCCGGGCGCAACGTCAACCACGAGGGCGAGCACTACAAGGTGGTGAACGCCAAGCTGTACACGGTGCCTGACACGCCGACGCCGGTGTACGTCTCCGCGTTCGGCAGGAAGGCTGCGCAGCTCGCCGGTCGGATCGGCGACGGGTTGATCACCATGATGCCGGACGCCGGCATCGTCGAGGAGTTCCGGTCCGCAGGCGGCGCCGGCAAACCCGTGCAGGTCGGATACAAGGTGTGCTTCGGTGCCGACGAGGCCACCGCCCGCGCGACCGCACACCGGCTCTGGGCCAGTGAGCAGTTGCCCGGTGAGCTGAACCAGACGCTGCCGCAGCCGAGGCACTTCGAGCAGGCGGCGCAACTGGTGACCGAGGACATGGTCGCCGATTCCGTGGTCTGCGGCCCAGATCTGGGACGGCACATCGAGGAGATGCGCCGCCATCTGGGTGCCGGCTTCGACGACGTGTACGTCAGCCAGATGGGCAGCGATGCCGATGCCTTCTTCCAGGCGTACGCCGAGCATGTGCTGCCCAAGGTCCGTTAGATTCGGCCACCGGCAACGGATCGGGCAGGGTTGCTACCCGGACTCCGGCACTCCCGCTGAGGCCCGCCCGCACCTGGCCGGGCGGGCATCAGCGGGCGGTCGTCCCCGGCCGGTCAGCGCGCCGCGGAGCCGGTCGATGAGACCCGCTCCGGGAGCCAGGACCTTGTTGACGGCCCGTGCGTGTATACGGGGTGGCAGGCGGGTAGTGCCCGAGCATGCATAAGAGTCGTGTGGGCGGGATCTTCATCGATCATCCGCCGTCTGCGTTCGAGGCCAGTCTGCGGTTCTGGTTGGCGGCCACCGGCCGCCGACCAGAACCCGACGAGGACACGGGTGATCCTTACCGTTCTCTGGGGCTTTTCGGTGGCGATGTCGTCATCGAGCTGCAGAAGGTCGGGGAGGGCACCGCACCGCGGGTCCACCTCGACATCGACACCGACGATGTCGAAGCCGAGGTGGCGCGACTGGAGGCGTTGGGGGCCAAGCGGTTGGAGAGCCAGGACAACGGCCGGTTCTGGCAGATGGTCGACCCCGGTGGGATCGTGTTCTGTGTGATCCCGCCGCACACCCCCGACTTCGACGAGCAGGCGACGGTCTGGCCCTGACCAGAGGTGGGCACGGGGGCGACGGGGGAGGAGTACGGCTGAAGCGCCCAACGGTGAGAAACCGAACATCGCGCTCACGGATAGTCCACGCCACCCTGGGTAGACACAGGGTGAGGTTGTGCTTGAGCGAGGAGGGCAGATGACTCAGAAGGTTTCCGACTTCCTGTTGGAACGGCTCAGCGCATGGGGCGTGGAACAGGTGTTCGGCTACGCAGGTGACGGCATCAACGGGCTGCTGGCGGCGTGGGAGCGTGCGGGTGACAAGCCGCGGTTCATCCAGTCGCGGCACGAGGAACTGTCCGCCTTCGAAGCGTGTGGCTATGCGAAGTTCTCCGGCGAGGTGGCAGTCTGCGCGGCCACCTCAGGTCCGGGTGCCATCCACCTGCTCAACGGCCTGTACGACGCGAAGCTGGACCACGTGCCGGTCGTGGCGATCGTGGGGCAGACCAACCGCAGCGCGATGGGCGGGTCGTACCAGCAGGAGGTCGACCTGCTGTCCCTGTTCAAGGACGTGGCCAGCGAGTACGTGCAGATGGTCACGGTGCCCGAACAGCTGCCCAACGTGCTGGACCGCGCGATGCGGGTGGCGATGACGCGTCGTACCGTCACCGCCCTGATCATCCCGGCCGACGTGCAGGAACTGGAGTACTCGGCTCCGTCGCACGCGTTCAAGATGGTGCCGTCCAGCATCGGGCTGTCCGACAGCGTGCCGGTGCCGGGGGAGGCGGACCTCAGTCGCGCGGCAGCGGCACTCAACGCGGGATCGAAGACCGCGATCCTGGTGGGGCAGGGTGCTGCCGGCGCGGTCGACGAGGTGCGGCAGGTGGCCGACCTGCTGGGCGCGGGCGTGGCGAAGGCTCTGATCGGCAAGGACGTACTGTCCGACGACCTGCCCTATGTCACCGGCGCCATCGGCCTGCTCGGTACCCGACCGAGCTACGAGCTGATGATGGGCTGCGACACCCTGCTGACGGTCGGCTCCAGCTTCCCGTACACGCAGTTCATGCCCGAATTCGATCAGGCCAGAGGCGTGCAGATCGACCGGGACCCGGCCATGATCGGGATGCGCTACCCGTATGAGGTGAACCTCGTCGGTGATGCCGCCGCGACGCTGCGGGCGCTGATCCCGATGCTGCGGCGCAAGGAGGACCGTTCCTGGCGCGAGAAGGTCGAATCGAACGTGACCCGGTGGTGGGAGGTGATGGACCGGCGCGCCGCGGTGAGCGCCGACCCGATCAACCCCGAGTACGTGTTCCACACCCTGTCGCCGATGCTGCCCGACGACGCGATGATCACCTCCGATTCCGGCTCGGCAGCCAACTGGTACGCCCGGCACATCAGAATGCGGGGCCGGATGCGGGGCTCGCTGTCGGGCAACCTGGCCACCATGTGCCCGGGCCTGCCGTACGCGGTCGGCGCGAAGTTCGCTCATCCCGACCGCCCGGCGATCGCCCTGGTGGGTGACGGGGCGATGCAGATGAACGGCATCAACGAACTGATCACCGCCGCGAAGTACTACCGGGACTGGACGGACCGCCGGCTGATCGTGGGCGTACTCAACAACGGCGACCTCAACCAGGTCACCTGGGAGATGCGGGCCATGTCAGGGTCCCCGCAGTTCGAGCCGTCGCAGCGACTGCCCGCCTTCCCGTACGCGGCGTACGCGGAGCTGATCGGCCTGACCGGTATCGAGGTCTCCAGGCCGGACCAGGTCGTCGGTGCCTGGCAGCAGGCGCTGGAGTCCGACCGGCCCTGCGTGGTCGAGTTCGTCACCGACCCGACCGTGCCACCGATCCCGCCCGCCGCGAGCTGGGACCAGATGGAGAAGGCGGCGGCGTCCATCGTCAAGGGCGACCCGGAACGGTGGAGCATGGTCAAGGAGGGCGTGAAGTCGAAGGTGCAGGAGATGCTGCCGGGTGACTCGACCGGGCGGCGGCACCAGTGATCCGGCCGGGAGACTGAGGCAAGCGAGCGTGACCACCGGGCCGGCCGTGGGATGGTCCTCCTTCGGAGGAGGGCGGATCATCCCACCCGGTAGCGCTCGATCTTGCGCTGTCTGACGGTCATGCCGTGTCCTGGCGTCGACAGGTCCGGCGTGACCGTGCCACCGGACGGGTCCAGGGTTCCGTCGAACGCCATCGACTCGATGCGCTCGTGGTCGACGAACCATTCGATGTGCCGGAAGTTGGCGGTCGCGGCCCCGGCGTGCGCCGACAGGTTCGGCGCGCAGTGCGCCGACACCTGCAGGTTGGCGGCCGCGGCGACGGCCGCGGCACGCCGCCACTCCGTGTACCCGCCGCAGCGGGTGACGTCCACCTGAAGGCAGTCGACCGCGGCGAAGCCGACCATGCGGGCGAAGTACGGCAGGTCGTAGCCGTACTCGCCGGCGGCGACGTCGATCGTCGTGGCGTTGCGGACCATGGCCAGCCCGGACAGATCGTCACTGGAGACGGGTTCCTCGAACCAACGGACGTCGTACTGTTCGAGCTGCCTGGCCACCCGCCGGGCCTGTCCGGGCGTGTAGCCACCGTTGGCGTCGACGTACAGCTCCACGTCCGCGCCGACCGCGGCGCGGGCGGTACGGACGCGTTCGAGGTCCCTGGTCATGTCGCTGCCCCAGGACTCGCCGATCTTGATCTTCACCCGGGGGATGCCCTGGTCCTGAACCCAGGTGTCGAGCTGGCTCCGCAACTGCGCGACGCTGTGGTTGGTGAAGCCGCCGCTGCCATAGACGTCGACCGTGTCGTGGACCCGGCCCAGCAGCCGGCTGATCGGCACGTCGAGTAACCGCGCGGCCGCGTCCCACAGCGCGATGTCGACCGCGGACAGGGCGCACGACACCAGCCCCGGTCGACCGAGGTTGCGGACCTGACGCTGCATGGCGGCCCAGAGCGCCGGCACATCCAGAACCGGGCACCCCTGTACGGCTCTGGCGAGCATGCCATTGATCAGCGGCACGCATGCCGCGTCGGCGTACGTCCACCCGGTGCCGGTGACGCCGCCGGCCCGGACCTCTACGACCACCATCGTGGTGGCGTCCCATGCCAGGGTGCCGTCGGCCTCCGGAGAACGGGTGGGTATCCGGTAGGCGGTGGCCGCGACACCGTCGATGGACGGCCCGGGGGAATTCATCGCCTTCCCTCCGACCATAGTATCCGGGCGCCTATCGCCGCGGCCACGGCGATCAGGGCGGCACCCGCCGCAGCGCCCGCGGCGACAGCCGCCGCCTTCGCCGCGGAGCCGGGCGGCGTGGGTCGACGCGCGTAGCGCTCTTCGGGTGTCCCGTCGGTGTCGGCAGCATCCGCGGTGGCGCCGTCCAGAAGCTCGGCCAGGTGCACGGCGCTACGGCCTGCGCTGTCCAGCTCCTCGATCTGCGTCCGGCAGCTGAACCCGTCCGCCAGTACCACGGTGGACCGGTCGGCGTCGCGTACCCGTGGCAGCAGCACCCGCTCGGCGCATGCCTCGCTGACCGGCAGATGCCCGGGCTCGAAGCCGAAGTTGCCGGCCAGCCCGCAACAGCCGGAGTCCAGCTGCTCCACCTCGACGTTGGCCGCTTTCAGCAGCTTCTTGTCGGCGTCGAAGCCCAGTACGGCGTGCTGGTGGCAGTGCACCTGTGCCAGTGCCTGTACGGTCTGCTGCGCGACCCGCGGCGGCTGGTAACCGGGGGAGTGTCGGGTGAGCAGCTCCGCCAGCGTCACCGTCTGCCTGCTGAGCCGCCGTACGTCGAGGTCCTCGGGGAACAGGTCGCCGGCATCGGACCGGAACACCGCGGTGCAGCTGGGTTCCAGACTCACGATGAGGCCACCGTCGCGGAGATGCGGGGCCAGTGTGCGTACCGTGCGGGTGAGGATCTTCTTGCCGGTGGCGAGCTGCCCGGTCGAGATCCAGGTCAGCCCGCAGCACACCGGCGTGCTGGGCATGGTCACGGTCCAGCCGGCGGCCTCCATGACCCGGATCGCTGCCTGGCCGATGTGCGGGTGGAAGTGGTTGGTGAAGGTGTCCGGCCACAACAGCACCGTGCCGCGGGTCCCTGTCCCGGCGGCGCCGTGCCGCGCGCGCCGGGTGAACCACTGCTGCAGCGTCTCCCCGGCGAACAGCGGGATGTCGCGGTCCTCGATCCCGGCGGCGGTCACCGCGAGGCGAGACAGTACCGGTGCACGGGTCACCGCGTTGACCACCCGCCCCGCCCTGGTGCGGCCAACCAGCTGAGCGAACGCCGGCATCCAGCCCATCGACAGGTGCGCGCGGGGGCGTCGCCACTGCCGCCCCTGGTAGTGGTGGGCGAGGAACTCGGCCTTGTACGACGCCATGTCGACGTTGGCCGGGCAGTCGGTCTTGCAGCCCTTGCACGCCAGACACAGGTCCAGCGCGTCCCGGACCTCGGGGGAGCGCCAACCGTTGCGGATCGGGCCGTCACCGTGCCCGTCGAGCATCTCGAACAGCAGCCGGGCCCGGCCCCGCGTCGAGTGCTCCTCTTCGCCGGTGACCTGGTAGGACGGACACATCACCTGCTGCCCGTCGGTGCTGTGCTGGCGGCAGCGGCCGACCCCGACGCACCGGTTGGCGGCTTGCGCGAACGATCCGCCGTCCTGCGGGAAGCGGAAGAACAGGTCCTGCGGTGTGGCCGGGGACCAGTCACCGCCCAGCCGGAGATGCGCGTCCAGCGGCTCGGCCGGTACGACCTTGCCCGGGTTCATCCGGTTACCCGGGTCGAAGATCGCCTTGAGCGTTGCGAATGCCCGCATCAGTTCCGGCCCGAACATGCGGGGCAGCAACTCGCCACGGGTCTGCCCGTCACCGTGCTCGCCGGACAGCGAGCCGCCGAACTCGACGACGAGGTCCGCCGCGCGTTGCAGGAACCGACGGTAGGTGGCGACCCCGTCGGCGGTGTAGAGGTCGAACGGGATACGGGTGTGTACGCAGCCGTGGCCGAAGTGCCCGTACAGCGCGGGACCGGTGTCGCTGGCGTAGCCGAACTCGGCGTACAGCTCCTGTAACCGCCGCAGATAGTCGCCCAGCCGTGTCGGTGGAACCGCCGAGTCCTCCCAGCCCTCGAACGTGTCCGGCTTACCCGGGACATGCGCGGTGGCGCCCAGTCCCGCTTCCCGGACCTGCCACAGCTGCGCCTCGTGTGAAGGATCGTCCAGCACCGCGGTGTCGGCGTCGTGTTCGGACTCGTGGATCGCGTCCAGCATCCGGTGCGCCCGTTCGTCGGCCTCCTCGACGGTGTCGCCGCCGAACTGGACCATCAGGAACGCGTTTCCCTCGGGCAGTTCCCGTACCGCCTGCTGGTTCAGGTGTTTGATCCGTTCGTCGCGCAGCAGCTTCGCGTCCAGACCTTCCAACGCGATCGGCTCGTGCTGCACGACCGCGGGTACCGCGTCGGCGGCCCTGTCCACGCTGGGGAAGCCCAGTACGACCAGGGTGCGTTCCTTGACCACCGGTACGAGTTTGAGCTTCGCGCGCAGCACCGTCACCAGCGTGGATTCGCTTCCCACCAGCAGCCCGGCCACGTCGAAGCCGTGCTCGAGTAGCAGCGAGTCGAGGTTGTAGCCCGACACCCTGCGGGGGATGTCGGGGAAACCCTGCCGGATCTGCTCGGCGTAGGCGTCGCGGAGCCGGCGCAGCTGCCGGTACACGGTGGCGCGTCGGTCACCGTGGTGTTCGATCGCGGCGTACTCCTCGTCGCTGGTCCGACCGCACCAGAACCGGGTGCCGTCGTAGCACAGCACCTCCAGAGCGACGATGTTGTCGACGACCTTGCCGGTACGCTGCGCCGTCGCGCCACACGAGTTGTTTCCGATCATCCCGCCCAGCGTGCAGTTCATGTGCGTGGCCGGTTCCGGCCCGAACCGCAGTCCCGTCGGGTTGAGCTGACGGTTGAGCACATCGAGTACGATGCCCGGCTGTACCACGCAGGTCGCCTCGTCCGCATCGACGGCTTCCACGGCGTGGCAGTACTTCGACCAGTCGATTACCACGGCGGTGTTCGTGCACTGGCCGGCCAGGCTGGTGCCGCCACCCCGGGACAGCACCGGCGCGCCATGCTCACGGGCCACCGCCACCGCTTCGACCGCCGCGTCGACGCTGCGCGGTACCACCACCCCGATCGGTACCTGCCGGAAGTTCGATGCGTCCGTCGCGTACGCCGCGCGGCTACCGGCATCGAAACGCACCTCACCGTCCACCCGTTCCTGCAGGGCACGCTCCAGGCGGCGGGTGTCCACCGCTTCACCCGCGTGCGGGACCGTGCGTACGGGATCGGGAAGATCGGCATGGCTCACAACGGCCCCCAACGGTGACTTGCCCGGACGGTGCCTCTTCCCCTTACCCGGGGTTGTGGCCGACTATTCGCCCTACCGCATGGCCGTTTCCCGGGACTGACATCGTGTTCACCCCGCTGACCGATCAACGGAACCTGTTGCCCCGCATGGCATCTGTCACTGTCCGGGATGGAAGGTCAGTGACCCCCGGGTACGGGGAAGCCGCCGACGTGCAGTGTGTTCTCTGCCTCGGTGGGGCCATGGTCCGGTAGTGTGCCGGATGGTCGTTTGCGTGTGTCGGGTAGCCTCCGTGGACTCCAGCAAAGATGCTGGAGCTGTCACCCCGAGAGGAACACCGCCCCAATGAGTCAGGCAACTCAGACGCCGCCGGTAGCTCCCCCCACCCCTGCTGCTGGGGAGAAGTCGGTCGGTGTCGCCTACGCCCTGTGGTTCTTCCTGGGCGTTGTCGGCGCGCACCAGTTCTACCTGGGCCGCACCGGCCGGGCCATCAGCTACATCTTCACTTTCGGGTGGCTGGGTATCGGCATGCTGATCGACCTGTTCACGCTGCCCAAGCAGGTTCGTAGGGCCAACGGCCAGACCGCGTAACAGCACCTGGCCGACAGACGGCCCGCCCGGCACTGTGTCGGGCGGGCCGTCTTCGTTATGGGCCGGTGAGTGGCTGCGCGCGTGCCGACCGCGGTCCGGTGTCCGGGGAAAGCGGTCATCTGCCCGTGCCGGCCCGGATCGCCTGGCAGTCTTGAGCCGAAGCGAAACAGTCGCACCAGAGTGCCGACCGCCCCGGGCCGTACGGATCGGGCCCGGTAGCGGCATGGTGGTCGGAACAGCGCGGGGGACAAGGGATGGCGGATCGGACCGGGGCAGAGCGGCTGCGTCAGGAACTTCAGGAACTGGATGCCGAGATCGCGCGGCTACGTCGAACCACCGACGAGCTGAAGAAGGGTGGCGGCAGCGCTGGTGAGGTCGAGGACGAGGAAGAGGCGGCGTCGGATCTGGCCGGGGTCCAGGAAGAGGAAGCCGTACTCGCTGCGCTGGAGGCCCGGCGCGATTCCCTGGCCAGGCGACTCGACGATGCCTGAGGTGCGGCCCGGCCCGGTGTGGGTACGGCCATTGCCGCACCCACACCGGCGCCGATTCAGGAGACGTTGAGTGCGGCGTCGTCCAGGACGAACGAGGTCTGCAGCTTGGAGCCTTCCGTACCGGTGAAGCGTACGGTGATGCTCTGCCCGGCGTAGGCGCCGAGATTGACGCTGTGCTGCTGGTAGCCGGAGGCGGCGTTCACGTTCGAGTACGTGGCCGGGGTCTGCAGCACCGTTCCGCCGGAGTTCAGGACGTCGAGGGTCAGCCTGTCGTACACGGTGCTGCCGGTCTCGGCAGTGTCCACATGCAACCAGTAGCTGAACGTCGCGGTGGTGCAGCCGGTCGGGATCGTCACCGACTGGGACAGGGTGTCGGTGTGCGCCGTGCCGTAGCCGTCCAGCCAGGCATCGTAGGAACCGGTACGCGCCGGTTCCGCGCTGCCGCCGTAGACCACGCTCGCGGAGGCCGACCACGGTGCGGCGCTGCCGGTCTCGAATCCCTGGTTGCCGATGAGCTGGGCCGCGGTGCAGCCCCCGCCACCGCCGCCGCCGGAACCGCCACCGAGCCACGCGGTCGCGTTGAGTCCGAGTGCGGCGTTGCTGGCGGTGTTCCAGCCGTTGTAGAGGGTGTTGCCGGACTGGCCCGTGCCGTCGTCGATGGTGGAGCTGTCACCCCACACCGCGACCCGGCCGGTACCGAAGCTGCTGGTGGCGAAGAACGAGCCGGTGTTGCCGCCCGGTGTGGCCGTGCTCTGGTACAGCAATCCCTTGACCGCGGGATTGTCGGCCGGCTTGAGGGTCTGGGTGGTACCGGAGTTGATGCTGGAGGTGGTGACGGTGCCGAACGGGCCGTGCAGTACCGGGTCGGTACCGTCCGAGATCGCCTTCGGGGTGTCGCTGGTGATGTTCTTGACGTCGACGGCGAAGCCGAACGGGTCGGTGGAGTCGACGCTGTTGTTGGTCATCAGGTCGTTGGCCACGCCGACCGAGTCGATGCCGTCGTTGTTGCGGTCGCTGCCGTTGTGATCGGTGATCAGGAACAGTCCGCCACCGTTGCGTACGAAGGTCATGACGGCGGTCTTTTCCGCCGAGCTGAGCACCACGTTGGGTTCGGGCAGTACGAAGACGTCGAAGTTCGACAGGTCCAGCGCGCCGCCGGTGCCGTAGCTGATGGTGTTGCCGGCGCCCAGCGTCTTCAGGCTGTATCCGCCGGCTTTCTGCAGAGCGACGCCCCAGGCGGACAGGGCTCCGGTCCAGTCGGTCTCGTTCTGCGGGTTGGCGTTCTGGGCCAGTGGGTCGGGCATGCTGGTACTGATGATCCAGTCGGCGTTGCCGGCGGTCTCCGCCTTGGTGTCGTCGAACAGTACCCGGACCGGTGAGCTGACATGCGGCGTGACCGCGTGATGGGTGCCGGCCGGTGCGGCGTCGGCCGCGGCGCCGGTGACGCCGGACAGGAATCCGATCGCCAGTACCGCGTTGGCGAGGACGAGAGTGGTACGCAATCTTCGTGAGCTGCGCATGCCTGACTCCCTTGAATGTGGGGGGTGACAGGCAAAGTTATATTCCACTTAAGTCGGAAATAGAAGACTGTCCGGGTCGCTGTTTACTGCCGGGCACCGTAGATACTGTTGTTTCTGCACTGGAATGCTATTTTTGGTTTTATTCACTTAGATACCGAAAATGGCTTTCGCGAACTTTAGCGTGAGAGTTGTTCATCTCGTACGAGGAGACGGCATGCCCGACATCGAGCTGACCGCAGGGACGATCGAGTACACCGACAGCGGCGGGGACGGTCCTGTGGTGGTGCTGCTGCACGGGGTGATGATGGACGGCTCGTTGTGGGACGGCCAGGTCGCGGCACTGTCCGCCGATCACCGGTGCGTGGTGCCGACCCTGCCGATGGGTGCGCACCGGCACGCGATGCCGCCTGACGCGGATCTGTCCCTGCCCGGTGTGGCCCGACTCGTGGTCGAGTTCCTGGACCGCCTCGATCTGCAGGACGTCACCCTGGTCGGTAACGACACCGGCGGGGCGCTGGTCCAGGTGATCATGGGTACGGCCACACCCCGCGTCGGACGGGTCGTACTCGTCGCCTGCGACGCGTTCGACAATTTCCCGCCCGGGCTGACCGGTCGTGCGATCGCGCTCAGCGGGAAGCTCTCGCCCCGGCTGTTCGGACTGTTCATGCAGCAGATGCGGGTGCGGGCACTGCGTCGATTGCCGATCGCGTTCGGCTGGATGACCAAACGGGGGGACGCCGTCACCGCCCGGTGGATGAAGCAGATCCTGCACCGCAGGGAGATCTGCCGTGACACCGTACGGATGCTGCGGGCGGTGTTCTCGGACCGGGAGGTCCTGCCGGCCGCGGCCGCACGCCTGCCGGAGTTCGACCGCCCGGCTCTCGTGGTGTGGGCGAGCGAGGACCGTGTGATGTACCGCGAAAATGGCCGCCGGCTCGCCGAAGTCTTGCCACAGGGCCGGTTGGTGGAGGTAGCGGACAGCTACACGCTCATCCCGCTGGATCAGCCGGACCGGCTCGCGCAGCTCATCCGGGAGCACACCCGGATCTCCGCCGGGGCGTGAACATCGCCGCCGGCGGACACACCGTCGGTGGCCGTACCGTCGGCGGACGCTCAGCGCGCGACGGAACTAGGACGTCACGTCCTAGTTCCGTCGCGTACGTGCAGGTTCTGTCACCTTCCGTCCCTCCTTGCGGGTACGCCCGTACCGGTGGCGGGACGGAACCGCGGCACCGGCCGGGAAGCCTGTGCAGGCCGGGAAGCCTGTGCAGGCCGGGAAGCCTGTGCAGGCCGGGAGCTCAGCCGCCGAGGACCAGGAGCAGGATGAGCAACGCGACGAGCAGCAGTATGCCGGTGATGGTCGCGGCGACGACCTTGCCGGCGCTGAACGGTCGCCCACCGACCACCTTGCCGGTACGCGGATTGATCAGCACCTCGTACCGCTTGCCTCCGAGCGGGTAGCTGGCCAGCCAGACCGGCAGCAGCATGAGCTTGTAGTGCACGTGGTAGTGCCAGGTCCGTAGTGTCGTGATGCGCTGCCGGTCACCACCGATGTCGCGGCGTACCACAGTGCGTATGACCGGGTCCATCCGCCGCTTCGCGAGCTCGAATCCCTGCTCCGGCTCCACCTCGTAGCGCAGGGTGTGGTGGCCGGCGAGATGGTCGGGGTGGAAGGCGACCGACTGGGTCAACGGCCACGGTTCCAGCTTCGTCATCTTGGCCGGGTCCAACCGGCCGGACGCGAGAACCAGTACGTCGTCGAAGAAGTGCCGTACCTCGCCGGAGGTCCGCGTCCAACTCGTGTGCTGCGTCTGACTGGTTGTCGTGTTGCCGTTCGAGTCGGTGGAGCTGCTCGAGGTGTAGTAGTCCCGACCGCGGGCACCCTGGTACTGGGAGAGCGTGTACGAGTCGAACGTCCAGTGCGGTACGTAGACACCGCGCAGGGACGCGTCGGTCAGCCTCTTCAGCGCGGACGGCGCGAACCACCGGGAGGTGGCCCAGGTGTGCAGGCTCTGCCAGGCGGCCCGTCGGTCCAACGCGAAAGGCAGTACGGCCTCGGGCACGATCTGACCGTCGCCACCGGGCTCTGCGACCAGTGGTGTGGCGCAGAACTGGCACACCTCCGACAGCGACGGGCTCTGCGTGTGGGCGCCACAGTTGTGGCACAGGTACCGGTACGGCGCGATCTGCGCCACCGGCTTGCGTGGCAGCGCCCGCAGTTCCTCGATCGGGTGCTCCCACACCGGCCTGGTCGACCCCGCCGCAGGTTGCTCCTGACCGCAGTTCGGGCAACGCAGCACGTCGATGTCCGGCGGGTAGTCCAGCCGCATGCCGCAACGCGCGCACGGTCCGGACAGCGGTACGGAGATCGGATGGACCATCTCGGCTGCCTCGCCTTCGCGTCGGTGGAACGACCGGTGTGGCCAGCAGCGCCGACCACCCGACCGTGCCGGGGCCGGCCGGACCGCGCCAGGGTAACAACGGGCGCCAAGGCCAGCCGGTCGCCCGGCACGTCGTAGCACCGCGATCAGCCACCGGTTCCCTGGTCGTTGGACACCGAGCCGAAGGACCGTCCACAGTAGGGCGCAAGGCCCCTGTTCTGACAGCGGTTGGTGATCAACCCTGTAGAGGGAGTGTCGGGTATGAGGCACACGGTGCGGGTCGGGGCCATCAGTGGCGTACCGGTCCGGGTGCACTGGTCGGCGCTGATCACGCCCATGTGGCTGGTGCTGGTGGGATGGTTCCTGTGATGCGACTCCATCACTGGCAGGCGGCGGAACCTGTGCTCCTGCATCGTGCGGATGATCTCGTCGGTTCCGGCACCGGCGTCGACCCAGACCGGCGTCCGGCGGGTCTTCTGCGTGGGCCAGCGGCGCGGGAGACTGGGGCATGGCCAACAGCACATGGACCGCCGCCGACCTGCCCGACATGTCCGGTCGTACCGTCGTGGTCACCGGCGCCTCCAGCGGCATCGGTACCGTCACTGCCCGCGACCTCGCCCAGGTGGGTGCGCGGGTGGTCCTCGCCGTCCGCGACGTGGCGAAGGGCGAGCGGGTCGCCGACACCATCACCGGTAAGACCGAGGTACGTCAGCTGGACCTGAGCGATCTCGCGTCGGTACGCACGTTCGCCGACGAATGGTCCGGTGACCTCGACGTCCTGGTCAACAACGCGGGAATCATGGCGGTGCCCCGGGGGCGTACCGCCGACGGCTTCGAACTTCAGATCGGCACCAACCATCTCGGTCACTTCGCGCTGACCAACCTGCTGCTGCCCCACGTCACCGATCGGGTGGTCACCGTCGCCTCGGCGGCCCACCGGTTCGGGCGCATCAGCCTCGCCGATCTGAACTGGGAGAAGCGCCGGTACCAGGCATGGCTGGCGTACGGGCAGTCGAAGCTGGCGAACCTGCTGTTCACCGTGGAACTGCAACGTCGCCTCACCGCCTCGGGCAGCGCGGTGCGGGCGCTGGCCGCGCATCCCGGCGTCGCCACCACCCAACTGGGCAGCCATCTGCGCGGCCCGCAGGCCCTGGTGATGAAGCAGTTGGGTCGGTTCGTCTTCCAGGATGCCGACCACGGTGCGCTGCCCACGCTCTACGCGGCCACCGCCGACCTGCCCGGCGACACCTACCTGGGACCGGCCGGGCGCGGTGGCGGTACCCCCCGGGTGGAGAAGCGCAGCGCACTCAACAGCGACCGTACGATCGCCCGTCAGCTCTGGGATCTCTCCGCCCGGCTGACCGGCACCGACCTGCCCGTGTCCGCCGACAGCTAGGTCCCGCACCGGTCCGTCCGCTGGACGGCGCCGCGGCCCGCCGGGCTTGGTATGCGTCCATTACCGGCGCTACGGGGCCCGGTACGCGCGGCTGTTCGCCCTGCAGCCCGAGGGTGACCGCGCGGACCCGGCTCCGCCGGTCGATCCGGACGGCCGGTCCGCTCCGTCCATGTGCTATCGCGATCGCTGCGTACGGCGAGGGCGCACACCGGGTCCGTTGAGCGCCCACGATGTGATGTTCACTCACTGTGTCGACTACTTAGCCAGCATCGTCAACAGCGGTGCGTAGTTATGCATTCCAGATCGGTCAGCTCGGATGATCAGGAATGACGCAGGAGGTTTCGCCGTGGCGCAGGATTACACCGGCTCCCGGATCAAGTTGTGGCGGGTCCGACGCGGGGTGAGCCAGTCGGTGCTCGCCGGGTTGGCGGGACTGTCCCAGTCGTTCCTCAGCCAGGTGGAAGCCGGAATGAAGACCATCGACCGGCGTTCCACCCTGGTCGCGGTGGCCAGTGCGCTCCAGGTGTCGGTGGCCGATCTGTGCCATCCCGGGGAGCCGGTGAACCCGTCCCACGACCGTGCGGTGGGTGCGATGCCGGCGATCCGGGTGGCCATCGCGGAGCTCACTGCCGGTGAGCGCCGACCGGCGTCCCGCTCGACCGGGCAGCTACGCGCCGATCTCGCCAGGGCGCAGCGGTACCGGGCGGAAGCCGACTACGCAGCGCTGATGCCGATGTGCGCCGGGCTGCTCTACGACCTGGCCACGGTCGGGCCGCGGTACCTGGCCGAAGGTGCGTATCTGGCCAGTTCCCCGCTGCGTGGGCTGGGATTCCAGGACCTCGCCTGGCATGCCGCGAACCTTGCCGTTCAGGCGGCACGGGAATCCGGTGACCCGGCCTGGATCGGTGTGGCGCAGCATGCCTTCGTCGGTGCCCTGCCACCGGAGACGCCGTCCACCGCGAACATCGCCCGGACCGCGGCGGACGCGTTGCAGCCGCATCTGTCCGATCCGCGTGCCCGGCAGGTGTACGGCATGCTGCACCTGGCCAGCGGGCTCGCCGCGGCGATCGGGCGGCGGGCCGGCGACGCCACGGCCCATCTGCTGGAGGCGGAGCGGGAGGCGGAGTCGTTGGGCGACCCCGAGGACGGTGCGGGTTTCAACTCGCTGAGCTTCGGGCCGACCAACGTCGGACTGTGGCGGATGAACATCATGAACGAACTGGGCGACCCGGCCCGTACCGCTGCGGTGGCCGAAACCGTCACCCCCGGTCGGCTGCGGTCGGCGAACCGGTCGGCAGCGTACTGGACCGACCTGGGGCGGGCGCTGGTGATGGCCGGCCAGCGCGACCGGGAGGCGTTGACCTGCTTCCTCAACGCCGAGCAGTCGGCCCCGCAGTACGTGCGGGCCAGTCCGGTGGTCAAGGACCAGGTGCTCGCGATGGTCCGGCGGGCGCACCGGCGGTCGGAGTCGGACTCGCTGCGTACCCTGGCGGCCAGTGTCGGCCTCTATGCCCATTACCGCGAGAAATAACTTCGCCTCAAAGTAGTCATAACCTCACTCATTGTGGCCATAGTGTGGCTGGTTGAGGAGAGGACGGCGGACGTGTGGGTATCCGGAACAGCAATGCAGGACGACGTCCCGCCAACCGTGCCGACCCTCGGCGACCTACTGGCCATCGAGCGGGGACCGATGTACCGGGTGCTGGACGCCACCCCGGCCGACCCGCCCGGTGCGTACCTGCTCAACGGCTACGAGATCTGGGCCGACCCGCCGGTCGAGCGGGTCCGCGGCTACCTGTGGCGGGACGGCACGGCCACACCGGTAGCGATGGACGTACCGTGACCATGACCTCCCCGGATACCGGCCCGGGCATCGAACGGCTCATCGCAGCCGACTGTGCCCGGGTCGAGGCCGACCATTTCCCCACCCCGGAAGGCATCTGCATCATGTGCCGGCGGGTGTGGCGTCGACCGGTACCGTGGCCGTGCGCTCCGGCCCGTACCGCGGCCCGTCTCCGAGAACTGTGCGCATACCAGGCCGGCAGCCCGTGACGGTCGACACCGTAGCGTGGCCGGAGCCGCGAAACGCCACACCAGCGCACCCGGCCCACTGAGTTCCGTGCCGGGTACGGCAGGGTGGGCAGGACATGACACCCCCGGTCACCTCCCTGCGCCGCATCGCCCCTGCGGTGTTCCTGCCGACCCTGCTGTTCGAGACCGGTCAGGGCGCCGTCACCCCGGTCATCGCGCTGAGCGCCCGCGAGCTCGGCGGTTCGGTCGGTACCGCCGGGCTGGTACTCGCGCTGATGGGCCTCGGCCAGATCCTCGGTGACGTACCGGCCGGTGCGCTCGCCGCCCGGCTCGGTGACCGGAAGGCGATGCTGGTCGCCGCCGGGCTGGCCGTACTGACCCTGACCGGCTGCCTGACCGCCACCCATGCGTGGCTGCTCGCCGGCTGCGTCACCGCGACCGGGATGACCAACTCGGTGTTCAACCTGGCCCGCCAGTCGTACCTGACCGAGGCGATTCCGGTCCGGCTACGCTCCCGCGCGCTGTCCACCCTCGGCGGTACCGCCCGCATCGGCGCCTTCTTCGGCCCGTTCATCGGGGCCACCGTACTGCGCGGCGGAGTGCCCGCCCGTGAGGCGTACGCGGTCGCGGTGATCGCGGCGGTGGCTGCGGGCCTGGTGGTGCTGTTCGTGCCGGACGTGGCGCATCACGAGCGCCCGACGCATTCCGGTGCGATGTCGTTCCGGGCGGTACTGGCCGACCGGCGCCGGCTGTTCGCCACCCTCGGTACCGCCGCGCTGATGGTCAGCGCGGTGCGCGCCACCCGGCAGACCGTACTGCCGCTGTGGGCCGATCACATCGGCCTGGACGCCGCCACCACCAGTGTGGTCTTCGGTATCGCCGGCGCGGTGGACATGCTGCTGTTCTACCCGTCCGGCAAGGTGATGGACCGGTACGGCCGGCTGCCCGTGGCGATCCCGTCGATGGTGATCCTCGGCGCCGGCGAGATGGCGCTGCCGCTGACCCACGGCGTACTGGCACTCAGCGTGGTGGCCATGGTGATGGGCCTGGGCAACGGTATCGGCAGCGGCATGCTGATGACCCTGGGCGCCGACGTCGCGCCGCCGCAGGCCCGGTCGCAGTTCCTGGGGATCTGGCGGCTGTGCGCGGACTCCGGTAATGCGGCCGGCCCGTTCGTGGTGTCGGTCGTCGCCGGGCTCGCGAGCCTGGCCGGCGGCATCGTGGTGATGGGCGGGGTGGGTCTGTTGGCGGCCGGCGCGTTGGTCCGCTGGGTGCCGCGCTATTCGCCGTGGGCCCATCCGGGCGCGATTGCCCGGCTCGACGCGGTCAACCGTCCACCGACCCCGGCGCACCCGGCTCCGGAGGACCCGGAGCGCCCGGTAGCTGAGCGGCGGCGGTGATCCGGCGGCGCAGTTCGTCGGCACGGTCGGTACCGAGTTCGGTGTAGATCTCCAACGCCTGCTGCCGGTAGCGGGCCGCCTCACGCGGCCGGTGCAGGCCGTCCTCGGTTTCGCCGAGCCCTTCCAACGCGAGTGCCTGCTCGTACCGGGCACCGATCCGGTCGCTGACCGCCAGCGCTGCCCGGTAGCGTGCCGCGGCCCCGGCGCTGTCACCGAGCAGCCGGGCGATCCGGCCCAACTGGTTCAGCGCGATCGCCTCCAGCGCCGGCATCCCGGTACGGCGGGCCAACCGCAGCGCGGTCTGCTGGAACTCGCCGGCCGTGTCGTAGCGGCCGAGCGAGGCGTACGTGCTGCCGATGTTCGACGCGGCGAACCCCTCACCTTCGCGGTGGCCGATCTCCCGGGCGATCGCCAGCGCGTCCTGAAAGTGCTGCAACGCCGTGTCGAACCGGCCGAGACGACGCAGGATCAGCCCGATGTTGTTCGTCGCACCGCCTTCGGTGGCCCGGTCGCCGACCTCCCGGGTGATCTGGCGGGCCTGCTCGAAGTAGCCGAGCGCGTCCTCCTGTCGGCCGAGGCGGCGGCAGACCAGGCCGAGGTTGTTGAGCGAGCAGCCTTCGCCCTCCCGGTGGCCCGCGTCGCGGAACAGCGTCAGGGACATTTCGTGGTCGCGCATGGCCCCGTCCAGATCACCCACCGAGGTGTGGATCAGCCCCAGGTAGTCACGGGCCCGCGCCTCGCCGACGGGATCGTGCAGCGTTCCGGCGATCTCCGCCGATCCGGTGAGTTGCCCGATCGCCACCTCGTTGGCGCCGAGCCGGTGATGGACCGTACCGAGGTTGAACAGTGCCCGTGCCTCCCGCCTGCGGTCGCCGGTGGCCCGGGCGGCGGCCAGTGCCCCGGCGTGCAGCGTACGGGCGTCGTCGTGCCAGGCCGCCTGGTGCAGGTAGCGCCACAGGGCGTCGGACAGGTCGCCGGCATGGGCGGCCCAGCCCTCGGCGGCGGCGTACCCGGCGGCGGCGACGAGGTTGGCCCGTTCGGCGTCCAGCCATGCACGTGCCCCGTCGAGGTCGGTGAACCGGCCGGACTCACCGGACACGGCGGGTCCGGCGGCGGTGGCGAGCCTGGTCAGCAGGCTCCCGTCGCCCGGGTCCAGCAGCGTGCCGGCGGCCAGCGCACAACCGAGGTAGTGGTCCAGCAGCCGGTGTACGGCGGCACTGCGCTCCGGTCCGCTGTCCTGCTGTTCGGTCAGGTCCCGTGCGTACGCCCGGAGCAGGTCGTGGAACTCGTACCGGCCGGCGCGCCGCTGTTCGATCAGGTGCCCGCCGGTCAGTGTGTCCAGCAGCCGCCGGGTGTGCTGTGGCGTGAGGCCGGCCAGCGCCGCGGCGGCCGGCAGCCCGATGTCCGGCCCGGGGTGCAGTGCGAGCAGCCGGAACAGCCCGGCGACCTCGATCGGCAGGGCCTGGTAGGACCACGAGAACACGGTACGCACGCTGGTGTCGTCGTCCTCGTCGGCCAGTACGGCCAGCCTGGTGCGGTGGTCGGCCAGTTCGGTGGCCACCTCGGGCAGCGTCCGCTCGCGGGTGGCCAGGTCGCCCACCAGGCTCAGGGCCAACGGCAACCCCGCGCACTGGCTGAGGATCCCGGCCACCGCACCCGGTTCGGCGGCCAGCCGGGCGGCACCCACGTACCGGCCGAGCAGCGCGGTGGCGTCCTCGTCGTCGAGCTGGTCGAGGCTGACCCGGTACGCGCCGTCCCGGACGCTGAGCCCGGCGAGCTGGTTGCGGCTGGTCACCACCACCACGCAGCCCGCACCACCGGGCAGTAGCGGACGTACCTGGCCGGCGTTACGCGCGTTGTCCAATACCACCAGCATCCGCCGGTCCACCAGTGTGCTGCGGAACAGCCCGGCACGTGCCTCGGTGTCGGCCGGTAGCTGATCGGCCGGTACGCCGACGGCGGCGAGGAACTGCGCCAGTACCACCGCCGGGTCGGCCGGCGTGCCCGGCCCGTAGCCGCGGAGGTTGACGTACAGCTGACCGTCCGGGAACCGGCCCCGTACCCGGTGCGCCCAGTGCAGCACCAGCGCGGTCTTGCCCACCCCGGCTGTCCCGTCCACCGTGGCGATCAGCATCGAGCGCCCGGCGTCCGCGCCGGCGAGCAGGGCGTCGAGTCGGCGCAACTGCGGTGCGCGCCCGACGAATCCGGGCAGTGCCGCGGGTAGCTGGGCCGGGCGCAACGCCGGACTGCTCAGGACCGGGCCGGCCGGGTCGGTACGGCCGGTGCGCTCCGCATCGTCGGGCTGGGCCGGTGCCGCCGGGCCGGTACGGCGTCGGTAGTGGCGGAGCAGCTGGGACCGGTCGGTGGGGCCGAGGTCGAGTGCGACCGCGATCGACTCGAGCGACCGGCGGTGCGGGCGGGTCACCCGGCCACATTCGATCGAACTGATGCCACGGGTGCTCAGACCGGTGCGCTCCGCGAGCTCCTCCTGGGTCAGTCCCGCGGCCCGCCGGAGATCGGCGAGAAGTGAATCGGCCGCGACGGGCGGTTCCTCGGCCATTGCGCGAGTCTAGCGGGAAAGATCCGGTCAGACTGCTAGCGGACGTTCGTGGTTCTGCACCACCTGCCGACGCTTGGATATGGGTACGTCACCCGCGGCGAAGGGAGGTGTCCCATGCTGGCTTCGGCGAAGCACCTGAAGTACGTGCTCAGCTCGTTCTCGGCGATCGTCTTCATGTGCTTGGAGACGTCCTGATCGAACAACACCTGGTCGGCGCGCGCGGTCTCCGCGCGCGCCTTCCTCCGATCCGCGCGGATGGTGGACGATGCTTGACACCGCATGGCGCCAGTTGCGGCACGGGTTGGCGGTCGCCCTCGGCCGCCGGATCCGGGCAGCCGACGTCGAGACCCTGGCCCGGCATGTACGCCGTACCCATGCGGAGTTCGGTCGGCTGGACCACGAACAGGTGATGGAAGCGCTCGGCCGGGTCACCGACCCCGACGTACGGGAGGTCGGCGACGCCCGCCGGTGGCGTGCCGCGGTCCGTACGGCGTACCGGGACACCATCTACTACCGGCAGACCCTGGACCGCCTCGGGTTGAAGCCCGATGAGCTGACCTTCAAGCGTCGCGCCGAACTACCGCCGACGACGAAGACCGCGCTGCGCGCGCTGCCCGAGGCGTTCGTCAGCGCCCGGTCCGAGCCGGTGCTGCAGGCCTATACGACGGGCAGTACCGGGATACCGACGTCCTGCTGGTTCTCGGCGTACGAGCTGTCCCTGGCCGCCGGGTACAGCGCCATGTTCCGGATGATGAACGCCGGCCTCGGCCCGTCCGACGTGCTGGCCATCTGCGTCAGTTCCCGGGCCGCGCTGGCGGTGCACACCACGCTGAACTCCGCACAGCTGATCGGCGCCGGCTATGTCCTGATGGGTGTGGTCGATCCGGCTGAGGCGTTGACCCGTCTGGCCACTCCGGTCCATCTGCCCGGCAAGAAGCCGAAGGTCAGCGCGTTGACCGTGAACCCCAGCCATCTGGGCGAACTGGTTCAGCTGGGTGAGCGGCTGGGCTACCGGGCCGCGGACTTCGGGCTGGAGCAGATCACCTGTGGCGGGGAGATCCTCACCGCCGCACTGACCCGGCGGGCGGAGAAACTGTTCGGCGCGCCGGTGCGCGACACGTACGGGATGACCGAGACGTTCCCCGTCTCCGGACAGAACTGCACCGAGGGGCACCTGCACTTCGCCTCGGAGCAGGGCCTGCTGGAGATACTGGACCCGCAGACCTACCAGCCGGTCGGGCCGGGTGAGGTCGGCACGCTGGTGGTCACCCCGTTCCAGCCGTACCGGGAGACCACGCTGCTGCTCCGCTACGCCACCGGCGATCTGGTACGGGTCCTGCCCGGCCCGGTGAGCTGCGAGATGGCCGGGCAGCCGGCGACCTCCCCGCTGCTGGGCAAGGCCGAGTTCAGTCCCGGCTCCGACGGCGTACGGCTCTACCAGCGCGACATCCTGGAACTGCTGGAGGCTGAGCCGGTGCTGCCGCTGCCGGTGCGCTACCGCACGGAGGCCGCCGCGGACGGCTTCGACCTGCACGTACTGGGGCCGGAGGACGACCCGGCGCTGGTGGCCCGGCTGGAGGGCCAGGCATCCGCGGCGGACCTGCCGGTACGAAAGATCGTGGTGCACGGCGAGTTGTCCGGCCTGGGCCGGCCGCAGTTCGTCCGGTCGTTGCTGCGCGAGACCGTGGTTGCCCGTGACGAGGAGGCCGGTACGTGGACGCTCCGCTGAGTTCGGTACTGGTGACGACCGGCCTGGTGCTGCTCACCGTGCTGGCTGCCCGGATCTACTTCCACCGGGTCCGGGTGGATCGTCCGCCGGTCGGCGTGTTCAACCTGCGTGACGTCGGGTTCAGCTTCATCGTGCTGGTCGTGGTACCGCCGCTGTACCTGCAACTGCCCCGGGCCCTGATCGGTACGATGCTCGTCCTGTTCGGGGTGGGCCTGCTGTATTTCATGCTGAGCCCGTTGACCGGCAAGCTCCCCGCGTTCGGTATGGCGGTGCTGCTCGCCGGCGGCGAGGTCGCCCTGGTGCTGAGCGGACGTGCCAGCTCGGCGCTGTTTGTGGGGCTCAACGACCTGGTGCTGCTCCTACTGGTGGTGGGGGTGTGCAACACCTGGGCGCAGAGCGGCATCCGGGCCCGCGACACCGTGGTCTTCGCGATCGCCGTCACCGGCTACGACGTGGTCGCGACCGGTCTGATGCCGACGACGCTGGACTTCGCCACCCGGCTGCAGGCGCTGCCGTTCGCGCCGATGATGGGCTGGGGGACCGGCAGCGCGGCCGTGTTCACCGGACTGGGCGATCTGCTGTTCATCGTGCTGTGGCCGCTGGTCGCGGAGAAGGCGTACTCCGCCGGCGCCGGCCGGGCGGCCGTCGTCGTGACGCTGGGCTGCGTCGCCACCATCACCACGCTGTACCAGCTGCATATCCTGACCCGGCCGATACCGGGCATGGTGCTGATGGGCCCGGCGATCGTCGTGCACTTCTGGTGGCTGCGGCGCCGGCACCGCCGGGAACGTACCGCCGGCGAGTACGAGGTGTCCCGGCATCCGGATCTTCCGCCGCTGGTGGTGCCGCCGGCACGACCGGAGGCGGACCTGGCCGCCGCGGTGCCGATCGCCGACCGGTGCGGCAACGAAGGCATCGGCCACTACCGGGCGGTACTGGACGGCCGCGTGGTGGCCTCCGGTACCGACGCCGGTACGGTGCTGCGCGCGGCTGGACGCAGCCACCCGGACGCCACCCCGGTCCTGGTACTCGGACCGGCAGGTGGTGACGAGGGGTAGCCGCCGACACCGAGCTTTTGGCGCCCGGCTAACCGGCCGCTTACATACCGTTACCTAGCTTAGGGGTATGAGCCTTACCGGGTTGCCGTTGCTGGTGTTGGTCGCTGTCGCGGCGACGGCCCTTCCTGTTCTCGCCGTACTGGGCTGGCGGTGGCGCCGGCTGCGGGTGACCCGTACCGCCGCGCTGCTGGTCTGTGGGCAGCTGCTGTTCGGTCTGGCCCTCGGTCTGGCCGTCAACCGGCAACAGGACTTCTTCACCAGTTGGTCGGATCTGCTGGGCAGGTCGGTGCAGGCCCACGCCACCCCGGTACGGGCGGGCCAGTGGGACGGTCGGGTGGCGGCCCGGGCCGCGAACACCTCGCCGGACCACGGTGTGGTGGTGTCGATGCGGATACCCGGTGCGCACAGCGGCATCGACCTGCCGGCGGAGGTGTACCTGCCGGCCCGGTACAGCCAGCCGGCGTGGCGGCACCGGCGGTTCCCGGTGATCGAGGTGCTGGACGGTTTCCCGGGCAGCCCACAGCGCTGGGTCCGGGGGCTGCGCCTCGCGCAGTATCTGGACGCGGAGATCGCGGCGGGTCGGATGGCTCCGACGGTGGCGGTGTTGCCGGAGCAGACCCGCCACCCGTGGCAGGACACCGAGTGCGTGAACGCGGTCCGCGGCGCGCAGTTCGGCACCTACCTGACCCGGGACGTACGGGCCGTGATCAGCGCACGTTTCCGGGTGTTGACCGACCGGCGCGGCTGGGGGCTGCTCGGCTACTCGACCGGCGGGTTCTGCGCGAACAACCTTGCGCTGCAACCCGGTTACCGGTACGCGGCGGCGGCCAGCCTGTCCGGCTACTTCGTGCCGTACCAGGATTCCAGTACCGGCAACCTGTTCCGCGGCGACCAACTGGCCCGGGAAGCCAACGATCCGCTGTACCAGGCGACCCATACCGCCGGACTGCCCGGCATCTCCTTCTACGCGGCGTGTGCCAGCCCGGATCCGCAGCCGTGCCGGGAGGCGCGCGAGTTCGCTGCGGCCACCGCACGGGGACCGTTGCGTACCACCGTGGTGAGGCTGCCCGACGGTGGCCACAACGCGGTGACCTGGCGGGTGGTGGAGGCGCCGGCGCTGGACTGGCTGTCCGGCCAGCTCAGCCCGCCGCTCGCCGCGCCGACCGTACCCGGGTCGGTACCGAAGCACCGGCCGGCACCGCCGGCCCGGCCGGGCACCGTACGGGCCAGGGGATCGGCGCCACCGCACCCGCGCCCCACGTACCGGGCTTCCCGGCACTGAATCTCCCACTCCGGGACGTCACCGGTGACGTCAGTTCTGTACCGGGTCGGCTCGCCGGGCCGGAGCGATCCGCTGTCCACTGTCGCGGCCGTTCTCGGCGGCCAGGGTCGCGGTGAAGTCGCGGGCCAGCTCGTTGAACCGGGTCATGATGCGGACGAACGCGGTCAGCTCGTCCTCGCTGTAGTCCTCCAGCACCGCGTCGACCTCGTTGCCCAGCCGGTCGAAGATGTCCTTTCCGGCGGCCAGGTGCGCGCCGGTGGCCACCACGATGACCTTGCGTCGGTCGGCCGGGTCGCGTTGGCGTTCGACCAGGCCACGTCGTTCGAGCCGGTCCAGTACGGCGGTGACCGCCGAGGTGCTCATGGCGGTCAGTTCGGCCAACCGGCCGGCGGTGAGGTGGTCCTCGTCGCGGGCCAGGTCCAGGCACTTGACGTCGGTGGAGTTGAGGCCGAACCGGTCCGCGATCGTCTGGTGCAGCATCACCGTGCGCGCTGACGACTCGCGCATGGTCTCGGCCAGCTCCGCGTACAGCCGACGGCGACGATTATCTGACATCACCACGATGCTCCTTGACGTCACTCTGACTTCACTCTATATTTCGATCTGTCGAGATATTCCGATCCAGTGAGATATCCCAGACATCGAACTATCCTACCCTCGAACGGGGAGCACCATGAACCACCAGCACACGCCCGTACTGATCGTCGGCGCCGGCCTGTCCGGCCTGTCCACCGCCCTGTTCCTGGGGCTGCACGGCGTGGCGGCCACCCTCGTCGACCGGCACCCCGGCACCTCCCGGCAACCCAAGGCACGCGGCCAGATGCCACCGATCATGGAAGCGCTCGGCGCCGCCGGGCTCGCGGACGCCATCCACGACGCCATGCCGGAGGGCCGACCCGAGATGGTCATCACGATCTGCGAGAGCGCCGTGGGCCGGGTGATGCACAGCTTCGCCGAGTCCTTCCCCGACTTCGGCGCACTCTCGCCGGCGCTGCCCGGCATGGCCAGTCAGCAGCGGGCCGAACGGGCGCTCGCCGACCGGGCCATCGAACTTGGTGCCGACCTGCGGTTCGGTACCCGGATGGAGTCCTTCACCTGTGAGGACAGCGGGGTGACGGTCGTACTGCGCGACCTCGGCACCGATCAGACCTACCAGCTCACCGCCGACCACCTCATCGCCGCGGACGGCCACCGGGGCGACATCGCCAGATCCGTGGGCATCGGTACGCACAGCCGACGCTCGTTCGGCCAGTCCACCACGGTGCTGTTCACCGCAGACCTCGACGACCGGCTGCCGGATGCCGCGGTCCTGATGTACTACACGCAGAACCCGGCGCTGCCGGACGGCTCCGGTGCCTTCGTGTCCACCGACCGGCGCGGAGAGTACGTGGCGGCGATGTCCGCCGACCCGGACCGTACCGACGAGCAGGTCGTGGAGATCGTCCGCACCATCGTCGGCATACCGGACCTGGAACTGCAGGTGCTGGGCCAGAGCACCTGGGAGATCGGTCACCGGGTGGTCGACCGGATGTCGGTGGGCCGGGTACATCTGGTCGGCGACGCGGCCCACCTGATGCCGCCCACCGGCGGGCAGGGTGGCAACACCGCCATGATCGACGGACTGCACCTGGCCTGGAAACTCGCCGCCGTCGTCAAGGGCGAGGCAGGTCCCGGTCTGCTGGCCGGTCACAGCGCCGAACAACTGCCCTACGACGAGGCCATCGCCGACTGGCAGTACGCCAACATGATCGAACGGCAGCGCCCGGACCTCGTCGACGAGTCCCTGCCGGCGCCGGTCGAACCGAACGCACTGATGTTCGGCTACGTCCGTCCCACCGGCGCGTTCGTGGCCGAGGAACGCATCGACGAGGTGGCGGCGGATGAACTGTTCGAGGACCCGACCCGGCCGAGTGGCCGGCCCGGCACCCGGGCCCCGCACGTACGGCTGACCCGCGACGGCGCCGACGTGTCCACCCGCGAGCTGTTCTACCGGGGCTTCGTCCTGCTGACCGGGGACCGGCGGTGGGCGGAGGCCGCGGCGAAGTCCGCGCAGGAGTTCGGGATCCGGCTGGACGCCCATGTCCTCGGCGCCGAGCACGCCGACCCGGACCTGGTCGACCCCGACGGCCGGTTCCTCACCGCCTATCGGGTACCGGCCGGCGGCGCGGTGCTGGTGCGGCCGGACGGTGTGATCGGCTGGCGGACCGCTGCGGGCGCCGACCCGGCCCTGCTGGACGACGCACTCCGGGTGATCCTGGACCGCTGAACGGGCCGGGCCCTCGGCCCGACACCGCCAACCTTCCTGGACGCGGCACTAGTCGGCGGTCGGCTCCGGTGCCGGGTGCGTCGCGGCGCACTGCGGGCAGCGGCCGAAGATCTCCAGGGTGTGGTGTACGTCGGAGTAGCCGTACTGGCTGGCCAGCGAGGTGGCAGCACGCTCCGCTGCCGGTACGTCGACCTCCCTGGTACGACCGCAGTCGCGGCAGACCAGATGGTGGTGGTGTGCCTGCCGGGCACACTGCCGGTACAGCTTCTCATCGCCGGAGATGGTGATCACGTCCAGCTCGCCACTCTCGGTGAGTTGCTGCACCGTCCGGTACACGGTGGTCAGACCGATCGGGTTGCCGCGCTGGCGCAGCAGGTCGTGCAACTGCTGGGCGCTGCGGAACTCGTCGGTCTCGGACAGCACCTCGCGGACCGCGGCGCGCTGCCGGGTCGCTCTGTACTGTGTGCCGGCCATCGTCACCTCACCTCGGCTACCCGGACAGGCCAATGCTCCCACGAACGGTGGCACCGGCCGCTGCTGACCTCGCACCGCGGTACTTTCCGGGCCAACGGCACCGCGCCTCCGCATGGCACCCAGGGCCGGTCCGCTCGGCGGAATAGGGTGCACGGTATCGGGGGGATGGGGGACTGATGGACACCGGCAGCCAGTACGAGGTGGCCGATCTGGACTTGGCCGGATCCGGGGTGCGGCGGGTCGAATGGGCTGAACGCTCGATGCCCGTACTGCGCGCCGTCCGGGAACGCTTCACCGTGCAGCGCCCCTTCGACGGGTTGCGGGTGGCGGCCTGTCTGCAGGTCACGGCCGAGACCGCGGGACTGCTCCGGGCGCTGGTGGCCGGGGGTGCCGAGGTACGGCTGGCCGCGTCCAACCCTCTGTCCACACAGGACGATACGGCTGCGGCGCTGGTTCGCGAGTACGGCGTGGGCGTGTTCGCCCGCAGCGGGGTGGATCAGGACACCTACCACCGCCATCTGGCTGCGGCACTGGGGATCGACCCGGTACTGGTCTTCGACGAGGGCGGCGACCTGGTCAACGCACTGCACACCGACCAGACCGACCGGGCCGGTGCGGTACGGGCCGGATGCGAGGCGACCACCAGCGGGGTGCTGCGGTTGCGTCAGATGCACCGGGAGGGTGTGCTGCGTTTTCCGATGGTGGCGGTGGACGAGACGGCGACCCGTCGCCTGGTGGACAACCGGTACGGCACTGGACAGTCCACAGTGGATGGAATCATGCGGGCGACCAGCATGCTGTTGGCCGGCCGTACGGTGGTGGTCGCCGGCTACGGGCCGTGCGGGACCGGGATCGCCGAACGAGCCCGGGGGCTCGGCGCCCGGGTGGTGGTCACCGAGGTGGATCCGGTCCGCGCGCTGGACGCCACCCTGCAGGGTTACCAGGTGCTGCCGATGGAGCAGGCCGCGACCGTCGGCGAGGTCTTCGTGACCGCCACCGGCAACCGGGACGTGCTACGGGCCGAGCATTTCGCCTTGATGTCCGACGGCGCGGTGCTGGCCAATGCCGGGCATTTCGACGTGGAGATCGACATACCGGCACTGACCGACCTGGCGGTGGAGCGCCGCTCCGGGGTCCGTGCGCACACCGACGAGTTCGTGCTGGGCGACGGCCGCCGGCTCCTGCTGCTCGCCGAGGGGCGGGTCGTGAACCTCACTGCCGCCGAGGGTAATCCGGCCGCGGTGATGGATATCGCATTTGCCGGCCAGGCCCTGACGGCGGCCTGGCTGGCTGGTCGGGAGCTGGCTCCCGGCGTGCATCGGGTACCGGACGAACTTGACGGCGAGGTCGCGGGGCTGCGGCTGGCCGCGATGCGGGTGCAGATCGACGCACTCAGCGCTGATCAGCGCGAATACCTCAGCTCGTGGCGCCAGGGCACCCGCTGACCGCGGCAGTGGTGTGCCCCGGCAGGCGCTCAGTGTGAGCCGTTGAGCCAGCGCAGGGCGCGCTGTTTCTCGAAGTCCAGAGCCCGTACCGGGGGCGGCGCGACGCGACCGAGGCGCTGGCCCAGTTCCCGTACCCGCCGGGCCACGTCCGGCTCGGCCAGCACCCGGACCGCGAAGGCGAGTGCGGCGGGGCTCACGTCGTAGCGTTGCTCCAGCGACAGGGCGAGAGCCACGGTGGACACGTCGGTATCGTCGTACCTGCGGTGCGCGCCGGCGGCCCGTCCGTCGTGAGCGGGTGGCAGCAGCCCGAGGCTCTCCCGATACCGCACCATGCGGGGGGACAGTCCGAGCCGGGTGGCAGCTTCCGTGATGCGCATCAGCCAAGTCTGACATTTCTGTGTCAGGAATAGCCAGCCGTCCGTGCAGGATTCGAGTTCTGTTCCCTACACTCGGCGGCACAGGTCGACAGTAGGAGATGACGTGGCCCCATCCGAGAACCCGTCCGGTGACTTCAAGGTCGCCGATCTGAGCCTGGCCGAGTTCGGCCGCAAGGAGATCCATCTCGCCGAGCACGAGATGCCCGGCCTGATGGCACTGCGCGAGGAGTACGGCGCCAGCCAGCCGCTGGCCGGCGCGCGGATCACCGGCTCGCTGCACATGACCGTGCAGACCGCCGTGCTGATCGAGACCCTGACCCACCTGGGTGCCGAGGTCCGCTGGGCCTCCTGCAACATCTTCTCCACCCAGGACCACGCCGCCGCCGCGGTGGCCGTCGGTCCCAACGGCACCCCGGACAAGCCGGCCGGCGTACCGGTCTTCGCCTGGAAGGGCGAGAGCCTGGAGGAATACTGGTGGTGCACTGAACAGGCACTGACCTGGCCCGGTGCCGGCGCGGGTGAGGGCCCGAACCTCATCCTGGACGACGGCGGCGACGCCACGCTGCTGGTACACAAGGGCAAGGAGTTCGAGAAGGCTGGTGCGGTGCCGGCTCCGGACACCGCGGAGTCCGAGGAAGAGTCGATGGTGCTGCGGCTGCTGGCCGCCTCGCTGGCCGCCGACCCGCAGAAGTGGACGACGCTGTCGCGCGGCATCAAGGGCGTGACCGAGGAGACCACCACCGGCGTGCACCGGCTCTACCAGTTGGCCGAGCGCGGCGAACTGCTGTTCCCGGCGATCAACGTCAACGACTCGGTGACCAAGTCGAAATTTGACAACCGGTACGGATGCCGCCATTCACTCATTGACGGCATCAACCGGGCAACCGACGTGTTGATCGGTGGCAAGACCGCCGTCGTCTGCGGCTACGGCGACGTGGGCAAGGGCTGCGCCGACTCGCTGCGCGGCCAGGGCGCCCGGGTCATCGTGACCGAGATCGACCCGATCAACGCGCTGCAGGCCGCGATGGACGGCTACCAGGTCGCCCGCCTGGAAGACGTGGTCGGCCAGGCCGACATCTTCGTCAGCGCCACCGGATGCAAGGACGTCATCACCGCCGAACACATGGCGAACATGAAGCACCAGGCGATCGTCGGCAACATCGGCCACTTCGACAACGAGATCGACATGGCCGGCCTGTCCCGGCTGCCCGGTATCTCGTCGACGAACATCAAGCCGCAGGTCGACGTGTGGACGTTCGCCGACGGCCACACCGTCATCGTGCTGTCCGAGGGCCGGCTGCTCAACCTGGGCAACGCGACCGGACACCCGAGCTTCGTGATGTCCAACTCGTTCGCCAACCAGGTCATCGCGCAGATCGAGCTGCACACCCGGCTCGACGAGTACCCGACCGGCGTCTACCGGCTGCCCAAGCACCTGGACGAGAAGGTCGCCCGGCTGCACCTGGACGCGCTCGGTGTAGGACTGACCGAACTGACCAAGGCGCAGGCCGACTACCTCGGCATCCCGGTCGAGGGCCCGTACAAGTCGGACCACTACCGCTACTGACAGCAGTTCACGGTAGATGGCGCGGCCGACCGGCCGCGCCATCTGCGTGTCAGCAGTGCGCCCGACGGATGAGGACCGCCACCGCCTCGGCCGCTCAGCTGTCGGTGACCCCGGCGCGGCGGCGCAGCGCCGCCAGGTCGGTGATCACGATGCGCCGGCCCTCGGTGCGCAGCCAGCCACGGCCGGCGAACGTACCGATCGCCTGGTTGACGCTCTGCCGGGAACCGCCGGCCATCTCGGCCAGCTGACTCTGGTTGAGCTCCACGGTGACCATCGCGGCGCTGCCCCCGCCGGCGAGGCGTACCAACGTCTTCGCCACCCGGCCGGCCAGGTCCAGGAACACGTGGTCGGTGTTCTGTTCGGTGAGCCGGCGGATCAGCCCGCCCAGGGCGTGCAGCACGCTGTCCAGGATCCGCGGATTGGCGTGTACCAGCTCCAGGAACGCGGCCCGCGACAGCGCCAGGGCCTGGCAGTTCTCGATCGCCTCCACCGACGCCGACCGGGGTGCGCCGTCGAGCAGGGACACCTCGCCCAGTACGCCCGGCGGCCGGACCACGTGCAGTAGCGCGCGTTCGCCAGCCGGGGAGGTGCGGAAGACGGCGACCGCGCCGCGTCGTACGACGATCAGCGACTCGCCGGGGTCGTTCTCGACGAACAGCAGCTGACCCTTGCGGTAGGTCCGGGGAACGGCGGCGGCCGCGATACGGCGGTGCACCTCGGCGTCCAGGCCGGCAAACATCTCCACGCCGGAGAGCCCGTCGTCGAAGTTCGTGAGCTGCCTGTCCACCCCTGGTTCCCTCCTGTCCGCCGATCCCTACCAGTAGTAACCGGGCCGTGATGGTGCGCGGCTCTGGCGGCGGAACGTGTCCATGATGCCAGCGGAGCGCAATGCGCTTATTACAGGATCAAGTCGAAGTGTCGTGCTGTCTACACCTGACGTATCGGCCAGCCGACAGTTCGGTCGGTCCGGACCTGGCAGGCTGGCCCCGACCACGTGGATTTCGACGTCGGTCACGGGGGCTGACGCGACGGCCGATGGTGCCGCCAGCGGCTGTCCAGCCGGCGTGCGGGGGCGTGTCCGTGCTGGCGGCCAGGTGTGCGGCGGATTCGTCGCGTCAGGATCGGCGACCACGCGGCCGCCGGCCCCGGTGCCCGTCCCTCGGGACGGACACCGGGGCGTTTCTGCATGATGCGGCGTTGGTCACACCGCAGCCGTCGTTGCCGGCGCGACGGCTCCGGCCGGCCACCCTGGCCGCCATGGACGGTGTGACGGCCCCGGCCGGCCACCGGGCAGGCGCCCCGCGGCCGGGCCGTCACGCTCAGATCGCGGACAGTCAGGTCGCCCAGCCGCGGGTCCGGTCCACCGCGGTACGCCACTGCCGGTAGCCGTCCACACCGGTGTCCCCGGACGGCTCGAACCGTGCGTCCAACTGCCAGGTGGCGGCCAGTTCCGCGGTACTGGACCAGGTTCCGGTGGCCAGCCCGGCGAGGAACGCGGCGCCCAGCCCGGTGGTCTCGGTGACTTTGGGGCGCCGTACCGGAATGTCGAGCTGATCGGCCTGCAACTGGCAGAGCAGGTCGTTGGCGCTGGCGCCACCGTCCACCGACAGCTCCGGTACCACCCGGCCGGGCGCAGCACCGTCGGTGATCTCACCGGCCATCACGTCGATCACGTCGCGGACCTCGTACGCGATGGCCTGCAGGGTCGCCCGGGCCAGGTGCGCGCGGGTGGTGCCGCGGGTGAGTCCCATGATCGCGCCCCGTGCCGCCGGGTCCCAGTGCGGTGCGCCGAGCCCGGTGAGTGCCGGTACGAACACCACTCCGCCGGTGTCCGGTACGGTCCGGGCCAGGCCCTCGATCTCCGGTGCGGCGCCGATGATGCCCAGCCCGTCGCGCAGCCACTGCACCGCGGCGCCGGTCACGAAGATCGAGCCCTCCAGCGCGTACACCGGGCCATCGCCGATGTCCCAGGCCAGCGTGGTGAGCAGGCCGTGTTCGGAGCGCACCGGGGTGTCCCCGGTGTTGGTCAGTACGAACGAGCCGGTGCCGTAGGTGCACTTGGTCTGCCCGGTCTCATAGCAGGCCTGACCGAACAACGCGGCCTGCTGGTCACCGGCGATGCCGGCCACCGGTAGCCGCAGACCGAGGAATTCGTCGGGGTCGGTGTGCCCGAGTACCCCGGACGAGCGGACCACCTCCGGCAGGGCGGCCTCCGGTACACCGAACAGCTCGCACAGCTCCGCGCTCCAGCCGCCACCGAACGTGTCGTAGAGCAGCGTCCGGCTGGCGTTGGACACCTCGGTGGCGAGTACCTCGCCGCCGGTCAGCCGGGACACCAGGTACGCATCCACGGTGCCGACCGCCAGTCGGCCCTCGGTGACCCCGCGCCAGGTGTCCGGCTCGTGGCGGGCCAGCCAGGTCAGCTTCGTGGCGGAGAAGTACGGGTCCAGCCGCAGCCCGGTCAGTTCGGTGACCCGTGGCCCGTGGCCGGCATCGGCGAGTTCGGTGCAGATGGATGCCGTACGACGGTCCTGCCAGACGATCGCGCGGCGCGGTGCCCGCAGCGTACGGCGGTCCCACAGCACCACGGTCTCGCGCTGGTTGGTGATGCCGATCGCGGTGACCGGGTCGGCCCCGGCGTCGGTGGCGCCGGACAGCGCGGAACGGCAGGCGGTCAATGTCGCCAGCCAGATCTCCTCCGGCTCGTGCTCGACCCAGCCGGGCTGCGGAAAGTACTGCGGGAATTCCTGGTAGCCGCGGGCCACCACGGCACCCTCGGCGTTCACCACCAGGGCGGTGACCCCGGTCGTGCCGGCGTCGATGGCAAGGACGCTCACCGGTCCACCTCCGCACCCTCGACGGCCCGGAGCTGCTGGAGTACCAACGGATCGAGGCGTCCGGGAACCAGCCGCTCCTCGAAGTTCTGGACGCCGGCCCAGTCGGCGAGCGCGCGTTCCAGCGGCTGCGCGGTGTACCCGAGCCGGGACAGTCGTGCGGCGACCTCGGCGGCCAGCTCGCCGGTGAGCTCCAGCAACGTCGCCGGGTCGGGGCGGCCGAAGTACAGGGTGTGCAGTTCCAGCAGCCGCTGCAACTCCCCGATCGGTGCCGGATGGTCGTCGACGCGCAGGTCGACGGCAACGTCCGAGCCGCCGTACCCGGCGCCCTGCCGTGCGACGAGCAGCGCTGCGCTCTGCCGTCCGCGGCTGTCTCCGCCCGCCTCGTCGCCGGCACGCAGCGCGGCCAGCAGCCGCTCGGCCAGCGGCCGGTCCGCGTCGGTCGAGCGGTACGCGTCGCGCATCGCCTCCACCACCTGGGGCCCGGCCAGGATGTTGCCCTGGATGGCGAAGTCCGGCCCGGTCACCCCGCCGGCCCAGTCCATGCAGTCGGCGCCGGTGAAGGTGGCGCCGGGGCCGCTCGCGCCGATCACCCCGAGCTGCCGGCTGTCGCGCTGTGGGTCGGCCGCGGTCACCCCGGCGATCACATCGGCCGCGGCCACACCGGTACGCAGCATCGCCAGCCCCTGCGGTCGGTAGGCCAGGTTGGCTGCCGCCTGGGTGGCGATGGCGCCCAGATCCGGGTCTGCGGCCGGTACCGCGACACCCACCGCGAGGAACTTGCTCGCGACCGCCACGCCGAACACGTGGTGCACGCCGCCGTCCGGATCGGTGCCGGTGGTGCGTGCAACGATGGAGAACGTCATGGCCTGGCACCTTACGGCTTCGCCGGGCACCACGACACCTCATGTCCCCGGCACGGTCTGTCGGAGTGGCGAGCCCGATACTGAACCATGTCGGGACCGGGGGCGTTGCGCCGGGTGTGTCAGCGCGCTCGATGGTGGCGCAGCGTAGGGTGCCGGCATGGCGAGGGGACGGCCCGAGCGGGTACGCCGGTATTTCGTCGACTGCGAGTTCATCGAGGACGGTCGGACCATCGATCTCGTCTCGATCGGCGTGGTGGACGAGGCTGACCGGGAGTTCTATGCGGTGTCGACGGAATTCGACCCGACCCGGGCGATCGAGTGGGTACGACGTCACGTACTGGACAAGCTGCCCTCACCGGCAGATCCGGCGTGGCGCTCCCGGCAGCGGATCCGTGACGATCTGTACGACTACCTGACCGCACCGTTGCGGGACGGCAGCGTCGAGAGGATCGAACTGTGGGCCTGGCTCGCCGCGTACGACCATGTCGTGTTGGCCCAGTTGTGGGGTGCCATGCCCGCACTGCCCCGGGAGATCCCACGCTTCACCCACGAGCTGCGGCAACGCTGGGAGGATCTGGGTTCCCCGGAACTGCCCGGACACGGCAGCGACCGGCATGACGCGTTGGCCGACGCGAAGCTCGGCCTGGCCCGGTGGCGGGCGATGCAGGCGGCACAGCCGATCGCATGATCGGTTGCATTGATCCGGCCGATCGCATGATCGGGTGCGCAGGTCCGGCCGATCGCATGATCGGATCGGGCGAGGGGTTACCGTGGGAGGTACCGAATCCGTCCGGATCCAGGCATTGCCCGGACAGCGGGGGATTCGTTGCCACATTTGTGCCCGGGCCGGACCACGGCCGGGCGGCAGGCTGGCAAGCATTGGGCGGCAACGGCGCCGGAACCCAGGTCGACAGCCGTAGGGTCGTCCCGACAGGACGACCGAAGATCGCAAACTCGACGGGAAGGCTGAGCGATCATGCGTATCGGCGTGCTCACTGGCGGCGGAGATTGTCCAGGTCTCAACGCAGTGATCCGTGCGGTCGTCCGCAAGGGCGTCAAGACGTACGGCAATGAGTTCGTAGGGTTCCGGGACGGCTGGCGCGGCCCGCTGGAGGGCGCCACCATGCCGCTGGGGATCGCCGAGGTCCGCGGCATCCTGCCGCGCGGCGGCACGATCCTCGGTTCCTCGCGGACCAACCCCTTCGGCTCCGAGGACGGCGTACGCCGGATCCGGGAGCAGTTGGCCAACCAGGGGGTCGACGCGCTGATCGCGATCGGCGGCGAGGACACCCTGGGCGCGGCGGCCCGCCTGCACGGCGAGGGCGTACCGGTCATCGGGGTACCGAAGACGATCGACAACGATCTCGGCGCCACCGACTACACCTTCGGTTTCGACACCGCGGTGAACATCGCCACCGAGGCGATCGACCGGCTGCACACCACCGCGGAGAGCCACCACCGCACCGTGGTGGTCGAGGTGATGGGCCGGCACGCCGGCTGGATCGCGCTGCACTCCGGCCTGGCCGGTGGCGCGAACGTGATCCTCACCCCGGAGCGCAAGTTCGACGTCGAGCAGGTGTGCGGCTACATCGAGGAACGTTTCCGCAGCCAGTACTCGCCGATCGTGGTGGTCGCCGAGGGTGCGACCCCGACGGACGCGGGTGAGGTGACGCTGTCGGACAAACTCGACTCGTTCGGGCACATCCGGCTCGGTGGTGTCGGCCAGTGGTTGGCCGACCAGATCGAGCAGCGCACGGGCAAGGAGGCGCGGGCCGTGGTGCTCGGCCACATCCAGCGTGGCGGCACGCCGACCGCGTACGACCGGGTGCTGGCCACCCGCTTCGGGCTGCACGCCATCGATGCCGCGCACGACAAGGACTGGGGAAAGATGGTCGCGTTGCGCGGTACGGACATCGTCCGGGTGCCGCTGGCCGAGGCCACCCGGGAGATCAAGACCGTACCGGCGGAGCGCTACGCCGAGGCCGAGGTCTTCTTCGGCTGAGTCACGACCGGTCCGCGGCCCTGGTCGCGGTCCGGTCCGGTCCGGTCCGGCAAAGCTGGTCGTGGCGGATCCGTCCGGCCGAGCGGCAGGGCGGGTCGGCCAAGGAATGGGAGTCCCCCGGGTCCGCCCGGCCGGGCACGGCACGGCCACTACGGTGATCGGATGGAACGTCAACACACCGTGGCCGTGATCGGTGCCGGCAAGATGGGTGAGACGCTGCTGTCCGGGCTGTTGCGGGCAGGTTGGCCGGCCGGGCGGCTGCTGGCCACCGTCCGTCGCCCGCAACGCGCGGAGGAGCTGTCCGCCCGCTACGGCGTACGGGTGGTGGACAACGCCGTCGCGCTCGCCGAGGCCGACGTACTGACCATCGCGGTGAAACCGCAGGACGCCCCGGCGCTGCTGGCCGAACTGGGGCCGCAGGTGCCGGCCGGCGTACTGGTCGTGTCGATCTGCGCCGGCCTGCCCACGGCGTTCTTCGAGAAGCATCTGCCGCCCGGCACCCCGGTGGTACGGGTCATGTCCAACACCCCCGCGCTGGTGGACGAGGCGATGACGGCGATCTCGGCCGGTAGCCACGCCACCGCCGAACAGTTGGCGCTGGCCGAGGAGATGTTCACCCCGCTGGGGCACACCATCCGGGTGCCGGAGTCGCAACAGGACGCGGTGACCGCGCTGTCGGGTTCCGGGCCGGCGTACATCTACTATCTGGTCGAGGCGATGACCGACGCCGGCATTCTGCTGGGTCTGCCCCGGCAGGTGGCGTACGAGCTGATCGTGCAGACTGCGATCGGATCGGCGGTGATGCTGCGGGACTCCGGCGAGCATCCGGTACGCCTGCGCGAGGCGGTCACCTCACCGGCCGGTACCACCATCAACGCGATCCGCGAGTTGGAGAACCACAAGGTCCGGGCGGCGTTGCTGGCCGCGTTGGAGGCGGCCCGGGACCGGGCCCGGGAGATCGCCGCGGACTACAGCTGAAAGTTACCCAGAGTCACCTCTAGTGTGTGGTACGTGCCCCGAGTCGGGAGGTGTCCGGGGTCCGTCGCCAATGGAGCTGATCACAGAACGATAACTGATCGTGGCCGCGTTTATCCACAATAATGCCCTGAAGGGGCATTATTTGCCTCCTTTGACTGCGCACCGTCATGGCCGGGTAGCGCAGCCCGGCTGCGCCCACGCACGTCTCCGCTAGGGTGCAGGGCGTTGCGGGAGTCCGTACCTGCCGCACCGACCCGGGAGCACTCCAGGCCCGTGCGTTCGAGAGCGGCTGGTCCCGCCGATGTGGATCCGGTCGTGCCGGTGGTGCAGGACCAGGGTCGAGCCCCCACGGGCCGCGTCGCGTACGAGGCTTCGACGCCTGCGGAACACCGACAGGCCGACGCCCGTACGCCGTGGCCAGGACCGAAGAGGAGATCGTGCCAGCCGTACGCGCAGAATCGTTGTACAAGGTGTTCGGGAAACGTCCGGAGCACGCCGCCGCCGCACTTGCCTCGGGTGCCAGCCGGGAGGACGTCCGTCAGCAGGGCGCAACGCCCGCCGTGATCGACGCGTCCTTCGAGGTGACCCCCGGCGAGATCTTCGTCGTGATGGGTCTGTCCGGATCCGGCAAGTCGACGCTGATCCGGATGCTCAACGGCCTGTTGCCGCCGACCGCCGGCAGTGTCGAGATCGACGGGGTGGACATCACCACGTTGCGTCCCAAGGCGCTGCGGGAGCTGCGGCGCAGCAAGGTCAGCATGGTCTTCCAGCATTTCGCGCTGCTGCCGCACCGTACGGTGCTGGACAACGCGGCGTACGGGCTGGAGGTCCAGGGCCTGCCGGTCGCCGAGCGACGTGACAAGGCCGCCGAGGCGCTCGCCCTGGTCGGGCTGGAGGGCTGGGAGGACAACCTGCCCAGCCAGTTGTCCGGCGGTATGCAGCAGCGGGTCGGACTGGCCCGGGCCTTCGCCGCCGGTACCGATGTGCTGCTGATGGACGAGGCGTTCAGCGCACTCGACCCGCTGATCCGCCGGGACATGCAGACCCAGCTGCTGGAACTGCAGAGCCGGCTGGGCCGGACCATCGTGTTCATCACCCACGACCTCAACGAGGCCATGCGGATCGGCGACCACATCGCGGTGATGCGCGACGGAAGGATCGTACAGATCGGTACGGCCGAGGAGATCCTGACCGACCCGGCCAACGACTACGTCGCCCAGTTCGTCGCGGATGTGGACCGGGCCCGGGTACTGACCGCCAGTTCCATCATGGAGCCGCCGGTCGCCACCATCGGTACCGGCAGCGGCCCCCGCGCAGCGGTCAAGACCATGCGCGAGCACCAGCTGTCCGCGGTGTTCGTACTGAGCCGGGACCGCAAGCTGGTTGGCGTGGTCCGGGAGAGCGACGCCGCAGAAGCGTTGCGCCGCAACGAACAGACCATCGAGAAGGCCCTCTTCGAGGAGGTCGCCACGGTCACGGCGGACACCCCGGTCGCGGAGCTGTTCGCGCCGGCCGCCGAGAGTCCCGTACCGCTGGCGGTGGTGGACGAGTCGCGCTCGCCTGCTCGGTGTTGTGCCCGCGGGTGACCCTGCTCGCCGCCCTGGGCACCCCGGCACCGGGCAGCAACCACCCGACCGACGACAGTCCGGCCGCCAGCAGCCCGGTCGACGCCATCCCGCCTGCCAACAGTGCGGTCGACGATGTCCCGGTCGACGACGTCCCGGCCGACGGCGACGGAGAGGAGCCGGCCCATGTCTGATCCCACGATCTTCGGCCTCACCGTGCCGCGCTTCCCGCTCGGGCTGCGGTCGAATCGGCCGTCAAGTTCCTCAACGACAACCTCGGGCCGCTGTTCGACGGCATCGAGATCGGTCATCTCCTCCTGCATCTCCAGCCTCACCTCGGTACTGGTGGCCGTGCCCTGGCCGATCATGATCGTGCTGCTGGCCGCACTGGGCTGGGCCCTGCGGAGCTGGAAGTTCGCCATCTTCGCGGTGCTCGGTCCGCTGGTGATCGTGTCCATGCAGCAGTGGCACGCCGCGATGCAGACGCTGGCGCTGGTCCTGGTGGCCGGCGCGATAGCGGTACATGCTCGCGGTGCCGATCGGGATCGCGGCCGGGCAGAACCGGATGGTCAGCCGGATCGTCAAGCCGGTGCTGGACTTCATGCAGACGATGCCGGCGTTCGTGTATCTGATTCCGGCGGTCACGCTGTTCGGGCTCGGTACCGTACCCGGCGTGGTGGCGACCGTGATCTTCGCGATGCCACCCGGCGTACGGCTCACCGAACTGGGTATCCGGCAGGTCGACCGGGAGGTCGTGGAGGCAGGCGAGGCGTTCGGTGCTTCGCCGCTGATGGTGCTGGCCCGCATCAAGCTGCCACTGGCGGTGGGCACGATCATGGCCGGTGTCAACCAGGTGATCATGCTGTCGCTGTCGATGGTGGTGATCGCCGGCATGGTCGGCGCGGACGGCCTCGGCACCACGGTGACCGGAGCGATCTCACAGATCCAGGTCGGGCTCGGGTTTCGAGGGCGGTCTCGCCGTGGTGATCCTCGCGATCTACCTGGACCGGTTGACCGCAGCGCTCGGCGTCCGGTCGGCCGCGACCCGGCGGCGTCCGCGCCGCAGCCTCCGCCGGACGCAGCCCGGCGGACAGGCGGCCACCGCTGATCCGGCCACCGGGCCGGCACTGGCGAACTCCGCGGCTGAACGGCTCGCGACCGGCAGACCCCTGCGGGCCGGCCGGCCAGCGGACACGTCCGCCGTACATGACAGGACCGCGCCGGCACGTCCGGCGTGCAGCGCAGTACCGAGAAGGGATACTACGTGCGGCATTGGAAGGTGTGGCAAGGACCGATCGCCGGTATCGCGATAGCGGCGACGCTGTCCATGACGGCGACCGCCTGCGGTAAGCGCAGCGAAGGTTCGTCCGGTGGCGGCAAGCACATCACCATCGGGGTCCTGCAGGGCTGGGCCGAGGACCAGGTGACCAGCGAGCTGTGGAAGCAGGTGCTGGACAAGAAGGGCTACGACGTCACGCTCAAGAACATCCCGGACGCCGGCGCCGATGTTCACCGGCCTCAAGGGCGGTGACATCGACCTGTTCCTGGACACCTGGCTGCCCGATCACCCACAAGCAGTACGTGGACAAGTACAAGGGCAGCTTCGAGGACCTGGGCGTGTGGTACTCCAACGCCAAGCTGACCATCGCGGTACCGAAGTACGTCAAGCTCAACTCGATCGCCGACCTGAAGGGCAAGGGCGGCCAGTTCAACGGCCAGATCGTGGGGATCGAGCCCGGCGCCGGCCTGACCACCGCGGCGAAGAAGGCCATCAAGGGCTACGGACTGAGCGGGTACGACCTGCGTACCTCCTCCACGGCCGGCATGTTGAGCCAGTTGAAGAAGGCGACCGACGCCAAGAAGCCGGTCGTGGTCACCCTGTGGCGCCCGCACTGGGCCTACTCGACGTTCCCGGTCAAGGATCTGGCGGACCCGAAGGGTCTGATGGGCGCGACGGAGAAGATCCACTCGTACGCCACGAAGAACTTCACCAAGAACCAGCCGAAGCTGGCGAAGTGGTTCAAGAGCTTCAAGTTGGACGACCAGCAGCTGGGCACGCTTGAAGACCTTGCGCTGAACAAGCACAAGGACGACGCTGCGGCTGGCGTCACTGAATGGATGAAGCAGAACCCGGACTTCGTGAAGAGCATGACCTCCTGACCGTCTGTAGCCGAACAGGGGACCGTCCATGATGGATGGTCCCCTGTTCTGTGCCCGCTGGCTTCCGCCCACCGCGGTGCATCCGCAGATCGTTGCCGGGTCTCAGCGCGCCGTGGCGGACGCAGCACGACCTTCCTGATCGAGCGGACGGGCTGCGGACCTCAGCAGCACAGCGGCGACGAGGAGAGCGGTCAGTACGAGACCGGCGGCGGCCAGGAGCGCCGCGTGGTACCCGCCGAGCAGCGAGGCCGTCGTGCCGCTGCCGGCGGCCGAGAGCCCTGCTGTCCGGGCGGCTGTCAGTGCGCTCAAGGCGGCCAACCCGATTGCGCCGCCCACCTGCTGCGTGGTGTTGAACAGCCCGGACGCGACACCGGAGTCGGCGGGAGTGACCGCATCCATGCCGAGCCCCATCATCGCCGGTGCCGCCAGGCCGAAGCCGAGGCCCATGACGAGGCTCGCGGGCAGGAAGTCCAGCAGGTACGTGCCGTGCACCCGGGCCATGGCCAGCGCGACGAACGCCGCCACGATCAGCACCAGGCCGGCCAGCAGCATCCGTCGCTGGCCGAACCGTTCGCCGAGTCGTGCCGACAGACCCAGCGACACCGCCGCGATGACCACGGCGATGGGTACGAACCCGATGCCGGCCTGCAGCGCGCTGTAGCGCAGCACCCGCTGCAGGTAGAGCGTGCCGTAGAACAGCAGGCCGAACATGCCCGCGATGGTCAGGAACTGCACGATGTTGGCCGCTACCAACCGCCGTAACCGCAGTAGCGTCAGCGGCAGCAGAGGTCGGGCGGCCGTGGCCTGCCGGAGCACGAAGCCGCCGAGCAGCAGCACGGTCAGCGCGGCGGGCAGCAGGGTCCGGGATGTCGCCCAGCCGACCTGCGCGGCGGCCACGATCGTGTACACCAGCGCCATGATGCCGGCGGTGGCCGTCACCGACCCGGCAACGTCGACGCCCCTTCCGGTGCCCGAACCGCAGCCGCCGGTCGACCGTGCGCGCACCGGCCAGTACGAGCACGGCGCCGATCGGGACGTTGATGAAGAAGATCCAGTGCCAGTCGAGCAGGTCGGTGAGCAGGCCGCCGAGCAGTGGGCCGACCGCACCGCCGCCGGCGGAGGCGAAACTGTAGGCGCCGATGGCCTGCGCGGTACGGCGCGGCTCGGGGAAGGTGGTCGCGACCATGCCCAGGATGCCGGCCGAGGCGATCGCGCCGCCGATCCCCTGCGCGAACCGGGCGCCGACCAGCATGCCGGGCTCGGCGGCGAGCCCGCAGAACAGGGACGCCGCACCGAACAGGCCGGCTCCGGTGAGTAGGACGACCTTCCGGCCGAGCAGGTCACCGAGGCGCCCGGCCAGCAGCAGCAGGCCGCCGAACGGGACCACGTAGGCGTCGACGACCCAGACAAGGCTGGCGGAGCTGAATCCGAGAGCTGACTGCACGGCCGGCAGCGCCACGTTCACGATGTTCTGGTCCAGCACGATCATCAGCTGGTACGCGCAGAGCACGGTGACTGTCAGCCACGAGGGTGTGCTCGGTCGGGGCAGGTTCATCTTCCGGATCTCCTCCATGGTGCACCACTTGTTACAGCGGTCATCTTCTGTAACCATGGCGGCCAGCGGAAGGAGGCACTTTCGTGTCACGCAGTCACACCGATGTGTCCGAGCAGGTCAGCACGGAGGCGTGCCCGCTCACCGAGGTCCTGGATCACGTTGCGGGCAAGTGGAGTATCGGCATCCTGGTCGCCGCGGCGCAGGGACCGATCCGCTTCACCGAGCTGGAACGCAGCATCGAGGGCATCAGCCGGCGGATGCTGACGCTGAATCTGCGCAGGCTGGAACGCGACGGCCTACTGGTGCGAACCGTGTACCCCACGGTTCCGCCGAAGGTGGAGTACACCCTCACCCCGATGGCTCGGGAGCTCTACTCGTGCCTGTCCGGACTGCTGGACTGGGCCCAGCGGCACCGCTCCGCCATCAGCGCGGCCCGGGCCGTCTACGACGCGGCGGGAGCGGCACCCTCCGACTGAGCCCGCCGACAGCGCACTACCACTTCTCCGGCATCCCTTTGCCGAGCGCGGCGAATCCGTGGCGCAGCAGGCCCTCCAGGTCCGGGGTGTCGGAGTCGGCCCAGTCCAGGATGGCGACCACGGACGACCCCGACGCTCGCCGCGGCCATACCCGGTCGACGTAGTCGGCTTCGTCCCGGCCGGCCCGTTCGGCCAGGGCGCCGGCCAGTACGGCGGTACTGGCCGCGGTGTTCTGGATGATCCGCCCGCGTAGCGCCGGCATGGCCAGTACGAGTCTGCATCCGGGCCCGCAGATCCGCAGCGCCATCGCCGAGCAGTTCCGGGACCAGCGCGATCAGGAGTTGCTGTACCGCCTCGAACGGTGTCTCGCCGGCCGGCCGGTCCAGCAGCGCACGCGCGCCAGATCGGGTCGTAGTCGTCGCTGCAGTACGACCTCCTCCTTGCTGGGGTAGTAGCGGAAGAACGTACTGGGTGACACCTCGGCGGCGGCCGCGATCTGCTCCACCGTGGTCGCTTCGTACCCCTGTTCGGCGAACAGTCGCAGGGCGTGATGCTGGATGGCTCTCGCCGGGTCCGGCGCTTCTTGCGTTCCCGCAGGCCGCCGCCGTCCGCCGGTGCGCTGTCTCCGGCGCCGGCGGACGGGCGGGGCGTGTCACTGGCGTTCATGCCGCCCATTGTCCGGCCTGGCCGGCGCGACGGCCATGGACCCGCCGACGGGTCCGCCGACGCCGCCGCCCTTCCCCGGTGGCGCCTGGCGGTCCGCGCCCGGTCGGCAGCAGCAGAGCGGACAGCAGCGCACCGAGAAGCGAGGCGCCGGCGCAGACCAGCAGGAGTACCGACATGCCATGGGTGAACGCCGCGTTCGCCGCGGTCCGAAGCCCGGATGCCGGCCGGCCCGAGCCGGGCGGCGACCACCGACGGCGCCGCCGACCGAGCCCCGCGCGCGCGGGCGCGGCTCGGCGGGCAGGCCGGCGAAGCGCCGGGTCGATCTGGTGCCGGTATGCCGCGTTGAGCACGCTGCCCAGTACCGCGATGCTCAGCGAGGCACCGACCTGGCGGATCGCCTGGATCAGCGACGAGCCGGTCCCTGCCGGTCCGGTGTCGAAGGCGCTGAGTGCGGCGTCCATCGCCGGTGCCAGGGCGAGCCCGAGCCCGAAACCCTCCACCAGCAGCGCGGCGGCGGTGAGTCCGTAACCGCTGTGCACGCCGACGCGGGAGTGCATCAGCAGACCGACGGTGATCACCAGCAGCCCGCCGGCCACCGGTAGCCGTCGGCCCAGCCGGCGGGCCAGCCGGTCGCTGAACGGTGCGCCGGCCACGCATGCCGGCGATCAGCGGCAGCAGCCGTACCCCGCCGTCCAGGGTGTCGTACCCGAGCACCACCTGCAGGTACTGGGGCAGCACGAACACGACGCCGAACAGCGCGAACGAGGCCAGGGTCATGGCCGCCACGCCGATGCTGAAGCGCCGGTCGGTGAACAACGACAGTCGGAGCAGCGGCTTGGCGGCGCGGGACTGCCGGTATCCGAACGCGGCCAGCAGCAGTACGCCGCCGACCAGGCACAGCCAGCACCACCGGATCGCTCCAGCCTCGGGTCCGGCCCTTCGATGATCCCGTACACCAGGGCGACCAGCCCGAGGCGTGGACAGCGCCACACCGCCCACGTCGGGCCGTGCGGCCACGCTGTGCCCGGCTCTCCGGTACGGCCAGCGCGACGACGACGAGCGCGACCAGCCACCACCGGTACGTTGATCAGGAAGACCGAGCCCCACCAGAAGTGCTCCAGCAGGTAGCCGCCGAGTACCGGGCCCAGCGGCAGGCCGAGCATCATGCCGGACACCATGATGCTCATCGCGCGTCCGCGTCCGGCGTGCCGAACACCGTCGGCAGTACCGACAGGGGCACCGACAGCAGAACCGCGGCGCCGAGTCCGAGCACGGCGCGGGCGGCGATGAGCTGACCGGGGGTGTGGACCTCCGCGCACGCGGCGGAGGCGGCACCGAAGACGAGCAGTCCGGCCAGCAGCACGGTGCGGCGACCGAGCCGGTCGCCGAGCAGCCCGACCGGCAGCAGCGACGACGGCCAGCGCCAGCGTGTAGGCGTCGGTGATCCATTGCAGCTCGGCGGTGGTGGCGCCGAGATCCCGGCTGAGCGAGGTCAGCGCGACGCTCAGCACCATCATGTCCAGTCCGACGACGAGGGTCGCCAGCCACAGCGCGAGCGAGTACGGCCCACTGCCGGGTCCGGGGAGTATCACGGTCACCGCTGGCATCGCCCACCTCAGAAACTGAAATTGACTCTCTAAAGAAAGTAGATCCCAAATGAGAGTGGCTGTCAAATATATCGGATAGCGGCGCGGCTGACGTGCCCGACATCTGACCGCAACGGGCGGATGCCCATCGGGCCCCGGATGACGGGCCTCGGAGCAGACATGCTCCGCGAGGACCGTAGGGTGGGAGGGTGCGTCGAGAATGGCACGATCTCCGGTTCCCGGGTCTTGAGACGACCAGCGTGCTGACCACCCGTGCGGCCGAGGCCGACGAGGTCGCCGCGCTCGGTCTCGACCGATGGCGCGACCTGCCCCGCGCCCAACCGGTGAACTGGCCGGACACGGCCGAGGTCGATCAGGTCTGCCAGGTGCTGTCCACCGTCCCGCCGGTCGTCGCGCCCTACGAGGTCGACCAGCTGCGGGAGCGGCTCGCCGAGGTCTGCGACGGCCGGGCGTTCCTGCTGCAGGGCGGCGACTGCGCGGAGACCTTCGTCAACAACACCGAGCAGCACCTGCTGGCCAACGCCCGTACGCTGCTGCAGATGGCGATAGTGCTCACCTACGGCGCCAGCATGCCGGTGGTCAAGCTCGGCCGGGTCGCCGGGCAGTACGCCAAACCGCGCTCCTCCCAGACCGATGCCCTCGGGCTGCCCGCCTACCGCGGTGACATGGTGAACTCGCTGGAGAGCGACCCGCAGGCCCGCACCGTAGACCCGCAACGGATGATCCGGGCCTACGCCAACGCGGCGGCCGCGATGAACATGCTGCGCGCCTACCTGTCCGGCGGCCTTGCCGACCTGCACGCCGTACACACCTGGAACAAGGACTTCGTCCGAAGCTCCGCGGCCGGAGAACGGTACGAGGCCATCGGCCGTGAGATCGACCGGGCACTGCGGTTCATGGGCGCCTGTGGTCTGTCCGACGAGGACGAACTGCGCCGGGTCACCCTGTACGGCAGCCACGAGGCACTCGTCCTGGAATACGAACGGGCACTGACCCGGGTGGCCGGCGAGCGGGCGTACGACCTGTCCGGACACTTCGTGTGGATCGGTGAACGGACCCGCGACCTGGATGGCGCGCACATCGACTTCGTCTCCCGCATCGCCAACCCGATCGGTGTCAAGATCGGGCCGACCACCACCCCGGAGACGGCGATAGAGCTGTGCGAGCGGCTCAACCCCGACAACATCCCTGGCCGGCTGACCCTGATCAGCCGGATGGGCAACGGGCGGATCCGTGAGACGCTCCCGCCGATCGTGGAGAAGGTCGCCGCATCCGGTGCGCGGGTCGTCTGGCAGTGCGACCCGATGCACGGCAACACCATCGAATCGTCCAACGGCTACAAGACCCGTCACTTCGACCGGATCGTCGACGAGGTCCTCGGATACTTCGAGGTGCACCGTGGTCTCGGCACCCACCCGGGTGGTCTGCACGTCGAACTCACCGGCGAGGACGTCACCGAGTGCCTCGGCGGTGCGCAGGCGCTGGAGGAACTACACCTGCCCACCCGTTACGAGACCGCGTGTGACCCGCGGCTCAACACCCAGCAGTCGCTGGAACTGGCTTTCCTGGTCGCCGAGATGCTCCGCGGCTGATCCGGCTGATCCGGCTGATCCGGCTCAGAACTGCCAGTCCCGGACGAACAGGTAGGCCACCACCGCCACCAGGCCGTACAGCACGACGGCGACCACCGCGAGGCCGACCAACGCGCCGAGGGCGGTGAAACACCAGACGGTGGCCGGCGCGTTGCCACGCGCGGTCCGGCCACCGATCACCCCGCCGAGCACCGGGGGCACCAGCGGCAGGATCTCCAGTGCCAGCATGCCGAAACGAGCGCCGTGCCTGGCTTCGTGTGCCATCGTCGGGATGAACGCGAGCAGCAGGATCAGTACCCCCACCATGACGATCAACGAGGCCAACGACGCCACCACCCAGTGCCAGGTCGGCGCCGGCGCCACGGTTGCCTCGTCGGCCGCTCCGGGATCCGTCGACGACCCGGTCACCCGGTCGGCATCCGACACCGCGGCCCGGTCGACACCGGGCGCGGTGAGAGGGTGTGCGCTGACGCCCGGCTCGCCCGGGTCCGACCCCGAGCCGCGCACGGCGTCGTTCCCCGTGCGCCGTTCGGGCTGTCGGCTCGCATCCTCATCCACATGTCCGGTTGTACCAGCGCAGGGCGAGGGTTGCGAACCGGAGCGTGGCAGGATCGGTGCGGAACCCAGGTGCCGGCGGTAGGGCACCCCATCGGCGGAGTGGACTGAGATGAACGTGATCGACCTGCGCAGTGACACGGTGACCCGGCCCAGCGCCGGAATGCGGGCGGCGATGGCAGCGGCGGAGGTCGGCGACGACGTGTTCGCCGAGGATCCCGCGGTCACCGCGCTGGAACGCGAGGTCGCCGCGCTGTTCGGGCACGAGGCGGCGCTGTTCGTACCGTCCGGCACGATGGGCAACCAGATCTGCATCGCGCTGCTGGTGGCCCGCGGGGACGAACTGCTCGCCGACGCGGACGCGCACGTGGTCAACTTCGAGTCCGGCGCCGCGGCGGCGATCGGCGGGGTGTCGACCCGTACCTGGCCCTCGCACGGTGGCACGCTGGACGCGGACCTGATCGCCGAGTACATCCGCCCGGCCGGGTTCCCGGCCATCCGGACCGCTGCGGTGGCGGTGGAGAACACCCACAACATGTCCGGCGGTACGGTGCTGCCGCTCGCCGAACTGCGTCGGCTGCGGTCCGTCGCGGACGCGGCAGGGGTCGCGCTGCACTGCGACGGCGCCCGCATCTGGCACGCGCATCTCGCCGATCAGGTGCCGCTGAGCTCGTACGGGGAGCTGTTCGACACCCTGTCGGTGTGCCTGTCCAAGGGGCTGGGCGCACCGGTCGGTTCGCTGGTGGTGTCCAGCGCCGAGCGTGTCGCCGCCGCCCGCGTACTGCGCCGTCGCCTGGGGGGCGGCATGCGTCAGGTCGGCGTACTGGCCGAGGCGGGACGCTACGCCCTGGCCCATCATCTGCCCGCCCTGGCCGACGACCATGTCCGGGCCGCCCGGCTGGCCGGGGCGCTCGCGCCGTGCGGTGTCGTCGACCCGGCTCGGGTACGCACCAACCTGGTGTCGCTGGACCTGCGTAAATCCGCTCTGGACGGGCCGGCGTTGGCTGCCGCGGCGCGTGCGCACGGTGTACTGATCTCCGTACTGGGGCCACGCAGCGCCCGGGTGGTGACCCATCGCGACGTCGACGACGCCGGGGTGGACCGGGCCATCGAGGTGCTCGCCGGGCTGCTCGACACCTGACGGCGGCGCGGCACCGTAGATCGGCGGGGTGTGCTGTCTGGACAGCGCGGGACATACCTTGGGAACATGGCACGATGAGTGCGGACGAGGAGTATTCCGCCGGTGAGCGGGTCTCGGAGCGCGACCGGATCCGGGTCGCCGCGCTGCTGCGTCGCCGGCTGCGGCAGGGCCGCATCTCCGCGGACACCTTCGCCTGGCGGCTGGACGCCGCGCTCGACGCCCGCTACCAGCGGGACCTCGCCACCCTGACCGACGACCTGCCGGCCGGACGGGTGCGACGCGTGGGCACCGCCCTGGCGGGCGTGTGCCGGGACGCCGTGACCACGGCCCGCGCGGCGCTGCACCGCCCGCAACGCATCCGGTTGATGCTCCCTCCGCCCGGAGCACCACCGATCCTGATCGGCCGCGGCGACACCTGCGACCTGGTGATCGGCGACGACATGACCCTGTCCGCACGGCATGCCCAGTTGCGGTCCGTACCGACCGGCTGGCTGCTGACCGACCTGCGGTCGCGTAACGGCACCTGGGTCAACGGCGCCCGCCTGCTGAGCGCCAGCCTGGTCGGTCCGGGGGACGTACTGAACCTGGGAGCCAACGTCTTCGTGTTGGTGCCGACCGCGCCGGGTGCGGTTCCCGCGCCGCCACCGATGGCCTTCGGCATCCCCGGCCCGGGTCCCGGTCCGGGCCGTAGGCCCGCCGCCCCCGCCGCCCCTGCCATCCCCGGCGCCGGTCGCCGCGCCGTGGCAGCGCCCCAGCACCTTGCGCCGGCGCTGCCGGTACCGGCGCCGTCCGCCGGTCTGCCGCAGGTCCCACCGGAACCGGTCACACCACGGTTGACGATCCCGCTGCCCGGCCCGCCACCGCACGGCCGGTAGCACGCAGCGCGAAGGCCCGCCACCCAGAGTGCTGGGAGGCGGGCCTTCGCGGGTCCGACCGTGGGTCAGTGACCGCGGGTCGCGGCGGCGTTGCGCCGGTCGGCGTACGGGCTCGGCTCCGCCTGCCGGGGCAGGGCGTGCACCTGGACCGGTGCGGTCGCGGCGGCCACCGACTCCGGTATCGGCGACAGGTTGCCGTCGTCGCCACGGACGCACCGGGCGTTCTGCGCGGACAGCCCGTAGAACGCGGTCAGGCACCGGCCGAACTGCGCGTGCCCCAGGGCATCGGGGTGCAGTGACTGGCGCACGATGTTCTCGCCGAGTCCGTTCTCGATCTCGGCGAGGTCGATCACCACACCGTTCGCCCATTCCTGTGCGTGGTTGATGCCGTTGGCGCAGACCTCACGGCCGCGTACCGCCGGACCCAGGTCCAGGAACCGGGCACCGGACTGCTGGGCGACCTGACCCAGCGTCGAGCTGTAGGCCGGTACGACGACGTTGCGCGCCCAGCCGGCGTCGTCGTCGCGGATCGGGCAGCCCTCGAACGTCTTCGTCAGGCCGTACCGGTTGTCCTCGGTGACCGGCGAGGAGTAGCTCTGTAGGACGAGCTGGTAGTCGCTGTCGGCGTAGCCGTCCTCGCGCATCACGGTACGGATGTCCGCCAGGTTGCTGGCCACCTTCGGTGCGGCCGCAGCCAGCGCGTCCGGAAACTTCTGCGCCCAGGCGTCCTGGCAGCGCGGCCCGATCAGGAAGTAGGCCTTGATGCAGTCCAGTACGAGCGGGGTGAAGCCGACGTCGTTGGCGCCGATGGTGAGGACCACGAGCTTGACGTCGTAGTCGGTGGCGACCTGACGAAGGTGGTCGGCCTCCGGTTGTTCACCGTTCTGCGGGGTGCCACCGATGGAGATGTTGTCGGTGACCGCGCCTGAACAGGCGATGTTGATCCGCGCGTCCACGGCCATCGTGGTCTTCTTGATCTCCGCGTTGGCCGACCGGTGGCAGAAGTTGCCGGGCTGGTCGGTACCGGATTCGTAGTCGCCGGCGCCTTCACCGGAGATGAAGCTGTCGCCCATGGAGACGACGGCGGTGGGCTTGGCGAGGTGTGCCGAGGCGGGCTTCGCGGCGGCGGAGCCGACGGGAAGTGCGACGGTGAGTACGCCGATCGTGGCGGCGGCGAGGGCTCGCCGGAGCACCTGGGGGGTGGGGGCCATGTGCGTTCTCCCTACTGCGGAGTAGCCATGTGGATGCCCGGTATCATCCCAGCCCGCGGCGAATGTCAGTACCGGTAGTTTTGCCCACCCCGTCCGGTGGTGCGCCGGTCGGCCGCCGCGCACCGTGACGCGACCGGGTGCGGCGGATCAGCTCAGAGCGCGCAGGCGGGTGAGGTTGGCGGCGTCCGGCCCGTCGCCCGACACGCCGGGCACCTCCAGGACCCCCGGGGTGTCGTCGGTGAGCGCAGGGTGGCGGAGGAGCTCGGCGAAACCGGCGGATCCGATGTGCCCGTCGCCGATGTTCTCGTGCCGGTCCACCCGGGAACCCAGGCCCGACTTGGAATCGTTGAGATGCAGCAGCCGCAGCCGGTCCAGCCCGATCCTGGTGTCGAACTCGTCGAACAGGGTGTCCAGTCCGCTGCGGGTACGGATCTCGTAGCCGGCGGCCAGCAGGTGTGCGGTGTCCAGGCAGAACCCGAGGCGTTCGGGACGGTCGAGGCGGTCGGCGATGGCGGCCAGCTCACCGATGGTGGCACCGACGTTGTCGCCCGAGCCGGCCGAGTTCTCCACCAGCAGCCGGGTGTGCCGGCTGTCGGCGAGGCCGGTCGCCAGGGCATCGCAGAGCCGGTCGAGCCCGGCGGCGAAACCGGCCCCCTTGTGCGAGCCGAGGTGGGTGACCACGCCGGTGACGCCCAGGTCGTCGGCCACCTGCAGGGTGTGTCGCAGCGCGGCGATCGACCGGTCCCGGAGCGCCTCGTCCATGGTGCCGTAGTTGACCAGGTACATGGCATGGATGAACGGCTCGACGCCGGTGTCGGCGCAGCCCTTCCGGAACGCCTCGACGGTGTCGTCGGTGGGTCGGCTGGTCCGCCAGGCCCGGGGATTGCCCACGAAGACCTGCACGCAGTCGGCGCCCATCGCGCGGGCCCGCTGCGGCGTCGAGGCCAGGCCGCCGGTGCCGGCGGCCACGTGCGCACCGAACCTCATCAGACCGCCCACAGCGTGATCGTGCTGCCCTTGGGGGCGTCCGCGCCGCCGTCCGGGTTCTGCGCCCGTACGCTGGCGCCGTTGCCGCTGAGCCCGAAGACCTGGACCTCGAAGCCGGCCTTCTCCAGGTCACGCTTGGCCCGGGGCACCTTCTCACCGACCACGTCGGGGACCTGGACCATGGGCGGACCGGAACTGACGGTCAGCTTGACCACGGTGTTGTCGCCGACGTGGCTGCCGGCTGCCGGACTCTGGCTGATCACCTGTCCCTCCGGCACGTCCTCACTCTGTTTCTTGCTGATCTGGCTCTTCAGTCCCTCGTCGGACAGTGTCTGCTTCGCGTCGTCGACGGGGGAGCCGCGCACGTCGGGCACGGTGATGGGTGCGACGCCCTTGCTGACCACCAGGTGGACCGCGCTGCCGGGTCGCAGTACGGTGCCCGCCCGGGGCGACACCGAGACGATGTCACCGGACGGGATCTTCGAGTCGTACTTCTCGGTCTGCGACGGTGTCAGGTGCAGGCCGCGCAACCGTTCGGTGGCACGGCCCGCGTCCTGGCCGACCAGGTCGGGGACCGTGTAGCGTTCCGGGCCCTTGGACAGCACCACGGTGATCGTGCCGCCGGGCAGGATCCGGTCACCCGGCTGTGGGTCCTGGCTCAGGACGGTGTTCTGCGCCGCGGTCTCGGAGAACTTCGGCGTGCCCCACTCGACCTGGAAACCCTTGTGGTGCGCGCGGTCCAGCGCGTCGGCCCGGTTCACGGTCAGCAGCGACGGTGCGGTGGTGTAGCGCCCTGCGCCGAGCCACCAGCCGCCGATGCCGGCGATCAGGCCCAGTACGACCAGGGCGGCCAGCCCGATCAGCGTGCCGCGCCGGATCGTGCGCTGGCGTGGTGACCAGCCGACCTCCGGTGGCGGCGCCGGATCCCACTGCGCCGGTGGGGCGGACTGCGGCGGTACCGGACGCTGTGCGATGGCACGCTGGACGCCCGGCTGCAGCGCGACGGTGTGCATGCTCGGCGGCGCGGTCAGATCGCTGTGCCGGTGCGCGTGCTGCAGTTCGGCGAGGAACGCGACAGCGTCGGCCGGTCGGGCGTCGGGCTGGCGCCGGGTGGCCCGTACGGTCAGCGCGTCCAGTGCCGGTGGAAGTCCGGGCAGCAGCCGTGACGGCGCCGGCATGTCGGACTCGACGTGCTGGTACGCCACGTCCATCGACGTCTTGCCCTGGTACGGCACCGTACCGGTGAGCAGCTCGAACAGTACGACACCGGCGGAGTACACGTCGCTGCGTACGTCGGCCTGCCCGTAGCGGACCAGTTCCGGTGCCACGTACGCGACGGTGGCCATCAGCTGCCCGCCGGTGGCGTCTTCCGTGCTGTGTTCCACGGCGCGGGCGAGACCGAAGTCGGCGACCTTCACCACGGGGTTCAGCAGCGGTCCGGGCGCGGGTCCGTCCGGTTCGCCGATCAGGATGTTCTCCGGCTTGACGTCCCGGTGTACCAGCCCTGCCCGGTGCGCCGCGGCCAGCGCGGCGAGCATCGGTTCGGCGACGGCCAGAGCCTCGGCGGGACTGAGCCGGCCACGGGAGCCCAGCACGTCGCGCAGGGTGCGTCCGGGCACGTACTCCATCACCAGGTAGGGCAGGTTGCGGTGCTGCCCGGAGTCGAAGACCGCCACCACGTTGGGATGGGTGAGCTGGGCGATCGTCTTGGCCTCCCGCTCGAAGCGGGACAGGAAGTGCGCGTTGCCCGCGTACGAGGGGTGGATGATCTTGATCGCGACGATACGTTCCAGGCGCGTGTCGATCGCCTGGTACACGGTGGCCATGCCACCTTGGGCGATCCGGGCCCGGATCCGGTACCGGCCGCTCAGGAGTTCGCCGACCAGCGGGTCGGTCACGGTCGCGTCCATCGACCGCGAGTCTACGATCGTCGGGGGCAGATGCCGGGGAGGCGGCCCCGGCTGGCGCCGTTTCGTGCCCTGGCGCCGTATTTTTGCATCCTGCCGTTGCCTGCGATCGCAACCCGCGGCTCTTCGAAGTGTCCTACCCGGTAGAGCTCGGCGGCGACGTGTCGCTCGGCGGTGTGGTGTCGGTCGGCGAGGGGGTCGGCGACGGGCTCGGACTGTGCGATGGCGTCGGGGTCGGCTTCGGCGTGGTGTGCGTCGGCTTCGGGGTCGTGTGCGTCGGCCTCGGTCGTGCGGTGGGGGAGTGCCCGCCGGGTGTCGGCGCCGGGGTGGGTCCCCCTTCGCTGGCCGACGCCGAGGCGGACGGCGAGTGGCTGGGTGACCTGTCCGGGGACGCACTGGGCGTCTTGGCCGCATCGGTGAGGGTGCCGTCGGCGTTGGACGACTGGTCGGACGCCGACACCGCCGGTCGGGCCTGCGTCGGACCGCTGTGCCCGTCGCCCGCGGTGACAGCGAAGGCGGTACCGATGCCGCCGGCCGCGAGTAATGCGGTCAGTCCGGTCACCGCGACCGCCCGGCGGGCGCCGCCCTGGCTGATCAGTACCTGGACGAAGTCGTACCGGACCGTACGCAGCGCGCCGGATGCCTCGCGGCGTGCAGCCTGCCAGAAACTCACCTGAGTCCTCTCGGATCGCGACCCGTGCGGGGGTGGCGCGGGCCAGTGCAGACCATAACCACCTGTGGGGCTTGCTGGGAAACCCGCGGTGCGGCATGGCACTCTGTCCGGGTGACCGACACGCCAAACGAACCAGCGTCCTGGCTGGTCCTGCCCGATCTGGCCGAACGTTTCGAGATGCCGGTGAACCGGGTGCGCCAGCTTGTCCGGGAGGGCCGGATCCTGGCCCTGCGCCGGGACGGGGTGCTGCGGGTACCCGCCGAACTTGTCCAGACGCCCACCGTGCTCAAGCACCTCCCCGGTGTCCTCACCCTGTTGCGCGATGCGGGCTACGACGATGAAGAGGCCTTCCGGTGGCTCTACACACCTGACGACTCACTCCCCGGCGTCCCGGCCGAAGCACTCGGTGACAATCGGGCCACCGAAGTGAAACGCCGCGCGCAGGCCCTCGGATTCTGACCCTCCACTAGGTCTTTCCGTTCTTCCATCGGGCAATACCGGGCTGAACGTTACAAATTCGATGTGATCATCCGGCCACGGAGTCGGCGTACCGCGACGGCCCCCAGTGCGAACAGCACCAGAAGGTCCAGCGGTCCGCCGGCCCAGGCCGTGACCCGGGCCAGGTTGTAACCGTCCGGCAGGACCAGCAGTGTCAGCACCACCAGCAGGACCGTCAGCAGCCGCAGTACGCGCTCGTCCCGTACCGAGGCGGCCAGCAGCGCCACCGTCCACAGCACGTACCACGGGTGCACCGTCGGTGAGGCCAGCAGCAGCGCGGCGAAAGCCGTACCGGCCCGGGCCACCACCACGCGGACCGGACCGCCGTGCCGTACCGGCCACCAGAGCAGCACCAGGACCACCGGAAGCACCAGGTAGAAGGCGAGGAACCGGCAGACCTGCCCGGCGCCGACCGAGCCCGGCAGGCCGGCCACCCGCAGCACGAACCCGACCGCCATGCCGACCCCGGTGGGCAGCGACGTCCACTGCACCGACGCCTCCGTACCCGACAGCGCGGACACCCAGCCCAGGCCGAGCCCGGACACCGCGGTCACCGCTCCGAACGCCGCCGCGGCGGCAGCCAGCACCCCGGCGGTGGCTCGTATGTAACGTCCGCTGCCGGTCAACGCAGGGAGCACCAGCACCACCGCGAACGGTACGACCAGCAGCGCGGTGATCTTCACCGCCGCGGCCAGTCCCAGCAGTACACCTGCCGGCAGCCAGCGCGCCCACCAGCCGTCCCGCCGATGCCCGGCGGCACAGCACAGACCCGCCACCAGCAGACCCAGCATCAGCGCGTCGTTGTGCGCACCGGACACCAGATGCAGCAGCAGTACCGGGCTGGCCAGACCGAGCCAGCACGCCGCCCCGCCCGGCACCCCGCACCGCTGTGCCAGCCGCGGCAGGTACACCGCCAGCAGCAGTACACCGAGCAGCGCGACGAGGCGCAGCAGGCACAGCACCAGCACCAGGTTCCCGGCGCTGCCGGTCGCCGCCAGCCGGGCAGTCAGCAGGGCGAGCGGCCCGTAGGGCACCGGACTGTCCCGCCACGACGGCGACATCTCGGCCAGCCAGCGCGACGGCAGGGCGGCCGGACCCACCCGGTAGGGGTCCAGGCCGTGCGCGTACAGGTCGCCCTGCGCGGCGTAGGCGTACACGTCGCGGCTGGCCAGCGGCACCGAACACAGCAACGGCACCGCCCACAGCACGACCGTCGCCACCATCCAGCGGGTCGGCAGTTCACCCCGGTACGCCGGCCGGCGCAGCAGACACCAGGCCGACACCAGCATCAGCAGCCCCAACGACCAGCCGGCCAGGCCCAGCGCGTACCGCGGCTGCGCGAGCTGCGGCAGGTCGGGCAGCCGGCCGAACGGACTCGCGGCGGGCCGGGCACCCACGCCGTAGCCGGCGAGGGCGAGCAGTACCGAACCGGCCAGCCCGAGCAGCCGCAGACGCCGTACGCCAGGCCCTGGCGCGGCCGAGGTGGGCCGGTGCTCGGCGGCTGCCAGGCGTGGGTCGGACACGGCATCATGCTCGCACGGGCGGCCCTGGTCGATACTGCTCGGATGACTTCCGAGAGTGCGGCGCTGTTCATCGGCGGCCGGTCCGGTGTCGGTAAGAGCAGCGTCGGGTACGAACTGCACGCCCAACTCGCCGCCGCCGGCATCCGGCACTGCCTGATCGAGGGCGACAACCTGGACCAGGCCCACCCGTCGCCGACCGCGTACGGCCTGGCCGAGCAGAATCTGACCGCGATGTGGCGCAACTACCGGCGGATCGGGTACCGACGGCTGATCTACACCAACACCGCCAGCGTCCGGTTCATCGACGACCTGGTGACCGCCATGGGAGACCGGCCACGAGTCACCGCCGTACTGCTGACCTCGACCGACGCCACCGCGCACGGCCGGCTGAAAGGCCGCGAGATCGGTACGGCGCTGCAGTACCACCTGGAACGCAGCGATCTGGCCGCGCGAGAACTCGAGCAGACCGCACCCGACTGGGTACACCGGATCGGTACGGACGGTCGTGGGGTGACCGAGATCGCCGCCGAGATCATCGGGATCCTCGGCTGGACCACTGACCCCACCAGCCCTCAGCGCACGGCGCAGGAAGACGCGGTCGGGTAGACCCGGTGAGCCTCAGCGGGTGGCCGCGTCGGCCGTCCCGGCCCGGTGTTCCAGCAGGTGTTCGCGCAGCGCGGTGCGGTGCGTCGAGGTCAGGCCGGCGTGCTCGGTGTAGTCGACCACCGAGCCGTACCGTGCCCGTACCTCGGTCAGGAACGAGTGCATCGCCTCGGCCGGTGCCGGGTTGTTGCCGGTCAGGGGTTTGAGGTCCGGTTGGTTGACGCTGCGCCAGACACGGTAGCGGTCCTCGGCGGTCCGGCTCGCCGCGTAGTCCTCGGCGATGGTCTCGTCGGGCACATCGAGCAGCGCCAGTACGAGCGCGGCGACCACACCGGTGCGGTCCTTGCCGGCCGCGCAGTGGAACACCACCGGCGCCCGGGAGCTGTCGGCGATCAATCGCAGCACTGTGCCCATGGCGCCGGTCCGGGCACCTTCCTCGGCGATCTCGGCGTACCGGTCGGCCAGATAGCGCGGCATCTCCTCGTCGGCGATATCGGCAGCGGTCCACGGGGCGAGCTGTAGGCAGACGTTGTGATATGTGACTGTCGGGCTGTGCGGCACCCGCCCGTCACTGTCCAGCTCGTCGGGCCGGCGCAGATCCACCACGCTACGCACGTTGAGTTCGCCGAACCGGGCGATGTCCTCGCCGGTCAGCCGGAACAGCCCGTCGGCCCGGTACAGCACGCCCTGCCGCACGGTCCGCCCGCCGGCGGTCGGATAGCCGCCGAGGTCGCGGAAGTTGAACACCGACGAGAACGGTAGATGCCGCTCGGATCCCATGACGCGAACCTATCGCCCGGCGCCAACCCGCGGCAGGGACCGGTCACCGGTACGACGCAGCGGTTCGTCCGCCACGCCGTACCGGTCCGTTCCGTGCTCCGGGGTTCTGATCCTGCTCAGCTGGCCTGTTCGGCCAGTTCCAGGAAGCGCCGCTTGCCGGCCAGCGCGGACTCGGCCTCCTTGATCCGGCGGGAGTCGCCGGCCGTACGGGCCCGCTCCAGGCGCTGCTCGGCCTCGGTGACCTGGGCGCGCATCTGGGTCAGCAGCGGGTTCTGCTCGATCGGGGTACGCCGCCAGGCGGTGTCCATCACGGCGCGGACCTTCTCCTCGACCGCCCGCATCCGCCGGTCCAGACCATTGACGGCCTCCCGCGGTACCCGGCCGGTGTCATGCCAGCGTCCCTGGATCTCCCGCAGCTTCTGCTGGGCGAGCTTCGGGTTGCCGTCCACGTCGAGTGCCTCGGCCTCGGCGAGCAGCTCACGCTTGGCCGTCAGGTTGGCGTTGAACTCCGCGTCGCGGGCGTCGAAGACCTCGCTGCGGCGCTTGAAGAAGGCGTCCTGCGCGGCGCGGAAGCGCTCCCACAACCGCTGTTCGACCTCCTTGGACGCCCGCCCGGCGGTCTTCCAGTCGGCCATCAGCTGCTTGAGCCGGGTCGCCGTCGGGCCCCAGTCCTCCGAGGTGGCCAACGTCTCGGCCTCGGTGACCAGCTGCTCCTTGGTGCCCTGGACCTCCTTGCGCTGCGCGTCCAGGCTGGCGAAGTGGGTCCCCCGACGACGGGTGAAGGCGTCCCGGGCGGCGGAGTAGCGCTTCCACAGCTCGCCGTCGGTCTTCTTGTCGACGCCGTGGATGGTCTTCCACTCGTCGAGGATCTCCTTGAGCCGGTCGCCGGCGGTCTTCCACTGGGTGGCGTCGGTGGCGATGTGTTCGGCCTCGGCGACCAGGATCCGTTTGCGCTCGACGGCCTCGACCTTGGCCGCCTCTCGCGCCGCCTTGGCCTCCTCGGCCTTCTTCTGCGTCTCCACGGCCAACTGGTCGAGGCGGCCCGACAGCATGTCGATGTCGCCGACCACGTGTGCGGTGGACAGTTCGTTACGCAGTCGCCGGATGGTGGCGGCCGAGTGGGTGGCGTCGGCCTTGCCGGAGGCCAGCCTCTTCTCCACCAGATCCACCTCGGTCACCAGGTCAGCGAACCGACGAGCGAACAGTGCAAGGCCCTCTTCGGGCGTACCGGCCTGCCAGGAGCCGACCGGTCGCTCACCGGCCGCCGTCTTGACATACACCGTGCCGTTCGCGTCGACCCGACCGAATGTCGTCCAGTCGCGTCCGTCACCGCTCATCAGATCCACCTTCTGGTTTCCTCCCGGCCCCGGACGGTGCGTCCGGGCCGCCGTCATGCCGTCCAGCCCATGAGTGTCATGCATCCCGGAGCATTGTCACAGGTCTGTCCAGGCCTTCGGGAACCGGTCGAAGCCGAACCGTGACCTGATGGTGTCCCGGTGCCGATCGTGACCTTCCGGGCGGGCCCCCGACACCGGTGCCCGACGGCCGCAGTACCCGCCGCTACCGTTGTCCGCGTGATCGTCTGTGCCGCGGTGTGTCCGCACCCGCCGATGCTCGTACCGGCGCTGGCGGCGGGCGCCGCCGGTGACCTCGGCGAGCTGCGTGGAGCTTGTACGGCCGCCGTGGACTCGTTGTTGGCGGCCCGCCCGCGCATTGTCCTCATGCTGGGCGCTGGTGACCGGAAGCGCAGGTTCCGGTCCGCCGATCATGGCAGCTTCGCCGCGTACGGTGTCGACCTGCGGGTCGGCTTCGGCGATGAGGGCAACGACGGCACGCCGTTCGACGAGCTGTCGATGCTGGTCGGGTGCTGGCTGCTGGATCGGGCCCTGACCGACCGGCCCTTGGCGCAACGGCCACGTCGGGTGGGCGTGGGCGTACCGGCCGACCTGCCCACCGATGACTGTGTCGCGCTGGGAACGCAGCTCGCCGAGGAGGGCCGCCTGCACGACCCCGATACCCGGGTGGCGTTGCTGGTGATGGGTGACGCGGCGGCGCGCCGGGCGACCGCCGCACCGGGCGCGCCCGACGAGGAGGCCGACACATTCGACCGGCGGGCCGAGGCGGCGTTGCGTTCCGGTGATCCGGCCGCACTCCGGGACCTGGACGCGGGGCTGGCGGCCCGGGTCGGCGCGGTGGGTCGGGCACCGTGGCAGGTACTGGCCGGGGCGCTCGGTAGGGGCCGCTGGCATGCCCAGCTGCGCTACGTGGGTACGCCGCTGGAGGTGACCTACCTGGCCGGCACCTGGCGGCCGGCGTGAGCGCCGTCGACACGCTGCCCGGCCCGGTGGTCGCGGTGCTCGGCCCGACCGCGGTGGGTAAGTCCGCGCTGGGCGTACGGCTGGCCGCGGCACTGTCCGGCGAGGTGGTCAACGCCGACTCGATGCAGCTGTACCGGGGGATGGACATCGGTACCGCCAAGATCGGTGCCGAGGAGATGGCCGGGGTCGCGCACCACCTGCTGGACATCTGGCCGGTCACCGAGCCCGCGAGCGTCGCGGCGTACCAGGAGCTGGCCCGTGGGCAACTGGACCGGTTGTTGGCCGCCGGCCGGACACCGGTCCTGGTGGGTGGTTCCGGCCTGTACGTGCGCGCGGTGCTGGACCGCTTCGAGTTCCCCGGTACCGATCCGGAGCTGCGCGCCGGATTGGAAGCGGAACTGGCCCGTAGCGGGCCGGCCGGCCTGTACGCCCGGCTGACCGAGCAGGACCCGGCCGCGGCGGCGGGCATCCTGCCCAGCAACGGTCGGCGCATCGTCCGGGCGTTGGAGGTACTCGCGCTGACCGGGCAGCCGTTCCGGGCGGCACTGCCGGCCGAGCCGCAGCCGGTGTACGACACGGTGCGCATCGGTCTGGACTGCTCGACCGAGCTGCTCGACGAGCGGATCGCCGACCGGGTGGACCGGATGTGGGCGGCCGGTCTGGTCGACGAGGTGCGCGGGTTGGCGCAGCGCGGCCTGGCCGAGGGTCGGACGGCGAGCCGGGCCCTGGGCTATCAGCAGGTGCTGCGTCTGCTGTCCGGTGACTGCACCGAGCAGCAGGCCCGGGAGGAGACGGTACGGGCGACCCGCCGGTTCGTCCGCCGGCAACGCTCCTGGTTCCGTCGTGACCGGCGGATCCACTGGCTGGACGCGACCAGTGCGGAGCTGCTGGAGTCGGCCCTGGGGTTGGTGCGTGAACGTGGTGCCGTTCGCTGATTTCGGGGCGAAAATGCCGATTGCAGCTGATGGATGTTGATACGGCGCCTCCTGGGCTCTACGATCCGGACTCGGAGGTCCTCCGGCATGTCTGACAACGTTGTCAGACAGCTCCGTCGTCTACCCCGCAGCCCGGCCTCCCTCGCCCCGGGCCACGCTCCGCCGGCCCGTTACCCCAGCCATCCCCGGGTACCGGATGTGCGCATGGCATATCCGGAATCCTGCGAAAGGACGGGCAATGCATCTCACATCGCGCCGATGGGCGCTCCGCTCCGCAGCAACCCTGGTCGCCACCGCGGCCGCGCTGCTGCCGTACGCCACCCCCGGCATCGCCGCGCCGGCCACCACACCCCGTGCGGTGACCGACCCGGCAGCCGCGGTCAACCCGCTGATCGGTACCTCCGGGGCGGTCGACACCTTCCCCGGTGCGGCCGCCCCGTTCGGCATGCTGCAGTGGAGCCCCGACACCTCGCCGCACCGCACCCAGGGCGGCGGCTACGAGTACAACGACACCAAGCTGGCCGGCTACAGCCTCACCCACATCTCCGGGCCCGGCTGCGACGCGTTCGGCGACGTACCGATCCTGCCGACCGTCGGCGCCGTCGGTGACAAACCCGGCTCGACCCTGGACACCTACTCGCACATCAACGAGTCCGCCAGTGCCGGCTACTACACGGTGACCCAGGGATCAGGCGTGAGCACCCAGCTGACCGCCGCCACCCACGCCGGTATCGCCACCTTCGCCTTCCCCCGCACCAGCCAGGCCAACCTCCTGCTCAAGGTCGCCGACAGCGCCAGCACCGTGGACGGCACCAGCGCCACCGTGGTCAGCGACCACGAGGTCGCCGGATCGGTCACCTCCGGCCACTTCTGCGGGCAGTCCAGCCAGCGGGAGAACGACTACACGCTGCACTTCGACATCACCTTCGACCGGCCGTTCGCCGGATACGGCACGTGGCAGGACGGCAGCACCAGCGCCGGCTCGCGGAGCCTGCGCCAGCACGCCACCACCCGGCACAGCGAGAGCACCGCCGCGCCGGCACCTACGAAGCCGACCGGCGCGGCCCGTACACCGTTCCACGGCACCGCGAAACCTGCGTTCCGCCAACCGGTACGTCCGCAGCCGCGCATCCACGACCAGCAGGCACCCAGCGCCACCACCGGACCCGGCGGGGTGTACCTGACCTTCGACGCCACCAGCACCCAGAAGGTCACCGCGAAGGTCGGCATCTCCTTCACCAGCGACGCCAACGCGAAGGCCAACCTGGCCGCGGAGATCCCAGGCTGGAGCTTCGACCAGGTGCGCAGGCAGACCCACGACGACTGGAACGCGCTGCTCAAGCGGATCGCCGTCGCCGGTGGTTCCACCGCGCAGCAGCAGCAGTTCTACACCGCGCTCTACCACGTGCTGCTGCATCCCAATGTGTTCTCCGACGTCAACGGCGAGTACCTGGGCATGGACGGCAAGGTGCACAGCGCCGCGGCGGGACACGCGCAGTACGCCAACTACTCCGGCTGGGACATCTACCGCTCCCAGGTGCAGCTGGCCGCGATGATCGCGCCGAAACAGACCAGCGACTCCATCCGCTCCATGCTCGCCGACTACGACCAGTCCGGCATGCTGCCCAAATGGTCGCTGGCCAATGGCGAGAGCTACGTGATGGTCGGTGACCCGGCCGACGCGATCATCGCCGACGCGTATGCCTTCGGCGCCCGCGACTTCGACACCCGGCACGCGTTGGCGGCGATGGTCGACGAGGCGACCGCCACCAGCAACATCCGGCCCGGCCAAACCGAACTGGACAAGTACGGCTACCTGCCGTACGACCTGAAGTACGGCTGCTGCAACTTCTACGGTCCGGTCTCCACCCAGCTGGAGTACGACAGCGCCGACTACGCGATCGCCGCGTACGCCAGGGCGCTGGGCGACACCCCCACCTACACCAGGTTCGCCACCCGCTCGCAGAACTGGCAGAACACCTTCAACGCCGGCTCCGGGTACGTCCAGGCACGTCAGTCCGACGGCGAGTTCGTGCCCGGCTTCTCACCCGGCACCGGCACCGGCATGGTGGAGGGCACCGCAGCGCAGTACACCCCGATGGTGCCGCACAACCTGCGCTCGCTCATCACCGCCAAGGGCGGCGACGCGGCCTATCGCAGCTACCTGGACAGCCTGTTCACCAGCATCGACTCGCCGGGACCGACGAACGCGGATCTGTCCAACGAGCCGAGCATCGAGATCCCCTGGGAGTACGACTACGTCGGCGCCCCGTGGAAGACCCAGCAGGTCGTCCGGCAGGCGCAGCAGCAGCTGTACTTCGACGCGCCGGTCGGCCAGTTCGGCAACGACGACCTGGGCGCGATGAGCTCCTGGTACGTATGGTCCGAACTGGGCATGTACCCGGAGACCCCGGGCACCGACGTACTGGCCCTGGGCAGCCCGGTGTTCACCAGGGCGGTGGTGACTCTCGCCAACGGCAAGAAGCTGACCGTCTCCGCGCCGGATGCCGCGGTCGAGTCCCCGTACGTCGACGGGTTGAAGGTCGACGGCAGGAGCTGGGACCGCCCGTGGCTGCGCTACGCCGACCTCACCAACGGCGGCAACCTCGACTACGACCTGACCAGCATCCCGAACAGGTCGTGGGGTGCCGACCCGGCTGCCGCACCGCCGTCGGACGGCACCGGCCAGCAGAACGCGTTCACCTCGGTCAGCCCGTCCGACGGTCTGGTCATCGCGCCCGGCGGGCACGACACACTGCACGTACGGGTCACCAATGTCGGCTCCACACCGCTGTCGGTGCGCTGGAACGCCAAACCCGCCGACGGGGTCAGCGTGTCCCCGACCTCGGGTTCGTTCGACGTACCGGCCGGCAGTACCGGCAGCGCGCCGGTGACCGTGACCGCCGGTGGGACCGAGGGCCGCTACACGGTGTCGTTCGAGCTCAGTCTCGCCGACGGTACGGCCCTGCCGGGTGCCTCGGCGCACCTGGCGGTCGCCAAACCCGGCGAGCTGTGGCCGTACTACACCAACGCCGGCATCTCCGACGACGGTAAGCCCACCTCCGCCAGCCTGGACACCAGCGGCTACGCCTACTCGGCGCAGGCGCTGGCGGCGGCCGGGCTGACCGCGGGCGGCGCGGTCGACGCGGACGGCGTCGACTACACCTGGCCGGACGCGCCGTCCGGTGAGCTGGACAACATCGAGGCGTCCGGCCAGACGATCCCGCTGGTGGTACCGGCCGGGGCGACCAGGCTCGGGCTGCTCGGTTCGGCCACCAACGCCGACGAGACCGGCGCGGTGGGTGCGGTGGTGGTGCACTACACCGACGGCAGCGAGCAGTCGATCACCCTCGGGTTCAGCGACTGGACCCTCGGCGCCGGTGACTACCAGCCGCTGCCCGGGGACACGACCGTGGCGTCGATGGACTACCGGAACTCCACCAGCGGAAAGGCCGAAAAGGTCAAGACGTACATCTTTGCCACGTCCGGTGCGTTGACCGCCGGCAAGACGGTGGCCAGCGTGACGTTGCCCAACCCGTCGGCAACCATGCACATCTTCGCCATCGGTACGGCCAGCTGACAACTGCCCGCACGCGCCGGTTACCCCCGGCGCGTGCGGGCGCCGGCTCCGGTCCTGGTCCGGGGCCGCCAGTAGAGTTGGCCGTGATGAGTACCGAGTTCGCCGCCCTGGCCGGAGTCCCGTTCGCCAAGGGTCACGGCACCCGCAACGACTTCGTCGTGCTGTCCGATCATGACGGTGTGCTGCCGTTGACCCCCGGCCTGGTCGCCGCGCTCTGCGACCGGCGCGGCGGGATCGGTGGCGACGGGCTGCTGCGGGTGGTGCGGTGCGCCAAGCACCCCGAGGCGCAGCGTTTCGCCCCGGACGCGGAATGGTTCATGGACTACCGCAACGCCGACGGGTCGGTCGCCGAGATGTGCGGCAACGGCATCCGCGTCTACCTGCGCTACCTGCTGGAAGCGGGGTTGGCCAGCGGCGACGAGCTGACCATCGGAACCCGCTCCGGGTTGCGTACCGGGCGGATCGGTCCACACGACATCGCGGTGGACATGGGCGTACCGGTCCTGCTCGGCACCACCGGCGCCGGTGTGGCCGGCATCGGCTACCCGGGTGTCGCGGTGGACGCCGGAAACCCGCACCTGGTCTGCCCGCTGGCACCCGACGCCGGTACCGAACTCGCCACGCTGGACCTGAGCCGGTTGCCGGAGCTGGACCCGGTGGCCTTCCCGGACGGCGCCAACGTCGAGTTCGCCACCGTACTGGGCGACCCGGTACCCGGCGCGGACCTGCACGTGCGCATGCGGGTGTACGAGCGTGGTGCGGGGGAGACCGAGTCCTGTGGCTCCGGCGCATGTGCGGTGGCCACCGTGGTGCTGCGCGAGGCCGGCCACCGCAGCGGCACCGTGGCGATCGACGTACCGGGCGGTCGGCTCACCGCCACCGTGACCGACGGCGGTGTGTGCACCCTCGCCGGCCCCGCCGTCATCGTGGCCACCGGCGTGCTCGGCTGACCTGTCCCTGCGCATCGGACCGGCCGACCCGCCCCGGTCGTGACGCCGGGGCGGGCAGGCCTGTGTCAGCGCACCGCCAGCGGGTGGCTGTCCTCCGGCTCGTCCACTTCGATGCCGGTGGCCGGGCCCTTGGCCACCGCGCGGACCGCGGCGGCCACCGCCGGGGCGACACTCGAGTCGAAGACGCTGGGCACGATGACGCTGGCGTTGAGTTTCTCCGCACCGACCGCGTCGGCGATGGCCCGGGCCGCAGCCAACGCCATGTCGTCGGAGAACCGGCGGGCCTGCGCGTCGAGCAGGCCCCGGAACACGCCGGGGAAGGCCAGCACGTTGTTGATCTGGTTGGGCTGGTCCGAACGCCCGGTGGCGACCACCGCGGCGTGCTGCCGGGCCTCCCGCGGGTCCACCTCCGGATCCGGATTGGCCAGCGCGAACACGATCGAATCGGCGGCCATGGTGGCGATGTCGTCGCCGTCCAGCAGGTTCGGTGCGGACACCCCGATGAACACATCCGCGCCACGCAGCGCGCCACGTAGGTCGCCGGAGTAGTTGTCCTTGTTGGTGTGCTGGGTCAGCCACTCCCAGCTGCCGTTGCCCTCGGTCATGCCGCGGTGCAGCGCGCCCGGCCGGTCACACGCGATGATGTCGCCGACACCCTGCTTGAGCAGCAGTTTCATGATGGCGGTGCCGGCCGCTCCGGCACCGGAGACCACCACCCGTACGTCGCAGAGTTCCTTGCCCACCACCCGTAGCGCGTTGGTCAGCGCGGCCAGTACGCAGATCGCCGTGCCGTGCTGGTCGTCGTGGAACACCGGGATGTCCAGCAGGGCGCGCAGCTTCTCCTCGATCTCGAAACAGCGTGGTGCGGCGATGTCCTCCAGGTTGATGCCGCCGTAGGCGGGGGCCAGCGCCCGTACGATCGACACGATCTCGTCGGTGTCCTGGGTGTCCAGCACCACCGGCCAGGCATCCACCCCGGCGAAGCGCTTGAACAGGGCGGCCTTGCCCTCCATCACCGGCATCGCGGCGGCCGGGCCGATGTTGCCCAGGCCCAGTACCGCCGACCCGTCGGTGACCACCGCGACCGTGTTGCGCTTGATGGTCAGCCGGCGGGCGTCCTCGGGGTTCTCCGCGATCGCCAGGCAGACCCGGGCCACTCCGGGCGTGTACGCGCGGGACAGTTCGTCCCGGTTGCGTAGCGCGACCTTCGGGGTGACCTCGATCTTGCCGCCGAGGTGCAGCAGGAACGTACGGTCGGAGACCTTGCGTACCTGGACCCCGTCGAGAGCCCGGAGATGCTGCACGACCGTTTCGGCGTGTGCCGAGTCGGCCGTGTCGCAGGTGAGGTCGACGATCACGGCCTGATGGTCGGAGTCGACCACGTCCAGCGCCGTCACGATCGCGTCAGCGGTACCGACCGCCGTGGTCAGCCGGCCGATCGAGGTGGAGTCGGCGGGTACCGAGACCCGCACGGTGATCGAGAAGCCGGCGCTGGGCAGGCTGCGGGTGGTCACGGTGCTCCTTCCGATGCGCGGACGTCCGGATCGACCGGACGCCGCGATATGTCGTCGTTGACACGCGCACAGCTGCCCGACGAACCGGACAGTTGACCACCGCCGGGGCTGACGGGGAACGCCGTTCCGTCGGACTTCCAGATCGGACAGTATCGCCCGCGGGCGTGTAGGCATACCCGGAGGGCCGCCTCCTGGTGCCGTGCCCAACAGAATAGGGGTGCGGTCGGGTACTCCGGCGTGACACGATCGACGCGATGGCTGATTCACAGTACGCAGAGGTCCTCGACGACGAGTTGGTGCCAGATCAGGCCACACTCGGCGATCTGGAGCTGGCCGACCGGCACGCGTTGCGACGCGTCGCCGGCCTGTCCACCGAGCTCACCGACGTCACCGAGGTGGAATACCGGCAGCTCCGGCTGGAACGCGTGGTGCTGGTCGGAGTGTGGACCGAGGGCGATCTCGCTGAAGCCGAGAACTCGGTCGCCGAGCTGGCCGCGCTGGCCGAGACGGCCGGTTCACAGGTGCTGGAGGCGTTGATCCAGCGGCGTGGCCGACCCGACCCGGCAACCTACGTCGGTCGGGGCAAGGTCGACGAACTGCGCGATGTCGTGATCGAGACCGGCGCCGACACGGTGATCTGCGACGGCGAGCTCTCCCCGAGCCAGTTGCGTAACCTGGAGAGCCGGACCAAGGTCAAGGTCGTCGACCGGACCGCCCTGATCCTGGACATCTTCGCCCAGCACGCGAAGAGCCGGGAGGGCAAGGCCCAGGTCGAGCTGGCCCAGTTGCAGTACCTCATCCCCCGGTTGCGCGGCTGGGGCGAGAGCCTGTCCCGGCAGGCCGGTGGCCGCGCCGGTGGCGCCGGCGGCGGCGTGGGTCTGCGTGGCCCCGGTGAGACCAAACTGGAGACCGACCGTCGGCGGATCCGTCAGCGCGTCGCGAAGCTACGCCGGGAAATCACCGCAATGCGGTCGGCCCGGGACACCAAACGCGCCGACCGGCAGCGCCACCAGATTCCCGGGGTGGCCATCGCCGGATACACCAACGCCGGCAAGTCCAGTCTGCTCAACCGGGTGACCGGAGCCGGCGTACTGGTGGAGGACGCGCTGTTCGCCACCCTGGACCCGACGACCCGGCGGGCCCGTACCGGCGACGGTCGGATCTACACCCTCTCCGACACGGTCGGGTTCGTCCGGCACCTGCCACACCAGCTGATCGAGGCGTTCCGGTCCACCCTGGAGGAGGTCGGCGACGCCGATCTCGTACTGCACGTGGTGGACGGCTCGCACCCCGATCCGGAACTGCAGGTCTCCGCCGTACGTGAGGTGCTCGCCGACATCGACGCGGCGAACCGGCCCGAACTGCTCGCCATCAACAAGGTGGACGCAGCCGACCCGATGACCCTGCAGCGGCTGCGACGTACCTGGCCGGACGCGGTGTTCTGTTCGGCCCGCACCGGCGCTGGGGTGGCGGAGCTGCGCGCCGCGATCGAGGCGCGGCTGCCCCGACCCGCGGTGACGCTCCGGGCCTGCGTGCCCTACGACCGTGGTGACCTGGTCAACCGGGCACGGGAACACGGCGAGGTGCTCGACACCGAACACACCCCGGACGGCACGCTCCTGCACGCGCGGGTCGATGCGACGCTCGCCGCGGAACTTGCCCCTTATGTCAGGTCGGATCTTCCGCAGACTCAGTGACGCTCGGTGTTGGCGGCCCGGCGATGTCGAGCTGCCACCCCCGGGAGGCAGTCACCCGCAGTCGGCAAGCCCGTGCTGCGCCGCGAATTGCCCGTTCGTCGGGTGTCGGGCCGGGGTAGCTGTCCAACAGGGTGGCCTCTCTGCCAGACTGACGCCGTGATGGAGCGTGAGCAGGCGTCGCGCCGGCACCTCCGGACAAACCGGACCGACCGCCCGGTAACGGCGGTTCGACCGGGGCGGCTGGCGCAGGTGGCGGTGATGACAGGCACAATGCTGGCCGGACCGGTACTCGCTGGTGCGGTGTCGTCCATGCCTGCGGCGGCGGCGCCGTCGACCGGCACACCTGGCCAGAAGGTCTGTTCGATCTCCGACGAGCGACTCGACGCACTGTCCGGTCTCACCGCCACCAGCAAGGGCTACGCGGTGATCAACAACACCGGCGGTAACGGACTGGCGATCTATCGGCTGGACACGAAGAGTTGCCAGGTCACCGATGTGATCGAGGATTCTCGGCCGCCGTTCGACCCGGAGGACCTGGCCTCCACCCCGGACGGCACCCTCTGGGTCGCCGATACCGGGGACAAGGACCAGGAGCGCGACACCATCGCGCTGTGGAAGTTCAAGCCCGGTGACCAGCAGGCCACGCTCTACCGGATGAGTTACCCGGACACCGGGGACCGTAAGGATGCCAAGGCACTGCTGATGCAGCCGGACGGCACCCCCATCGTGGTGACCTACGAGCGGGGGACCGGCCACCTGTACGAGCCGACCGGCTCGCTCGACCCTGACCAGCCCACGCCGATGAAGGCGGTCGGGCAGCTCAGGCTCACCGCGACGGATACGCCCGGCGGCGCTGTCGGTCCCCTCGGCCAGTTGGTCTTCACCGGTGGGGCGGTCTCCCCGGACGGCAGGAAGGCCGTCCTGCGCACCTACACCGACGCGTACGAGTGGACGGTGAACGGCGCCAACATCGCCAAGAGCATCACCAGCGGGAAACCTCGGCGTACCCCGCTGCCGAACGAACCGGCCGGTGAGGCCATCACCTACACCAGTGACGGCTCCAGATATCTGACCGTGTCGGACACCGAGAACTCGTCCGCCTCGCCGCGCATCCTGCGCTACGCCCCGGCCGCCGCTCCGGCGCCGTCGCACCGGGCCACCAGGCAGGCCGGCGATTCCGGCGGTAGCTTCCTGTCCAACCTGAGCCTCAGCGACATCACCGACGCGGTGATCGCAGTCGGTGTGATCGGCCTTGCATTGGTGGCGCTGGGTGTTTTCGGGATACGTCGTTCGCGCCGCGGTCCACCGCCGTCCGACGGGCCCGGCGGATCACGTCGCGGACCCGACCCTGATCTTCCCGAGGATGCCGAGACCGTGGTCCTGCCGCGGGTCTCCGAGCGGGGACGGCCCAGCGCGAACCGGATGGACGGCGACGAGCCGCGTCCACCCCGTCGTAGGCGTTACGCCGAGGACCCGGCCGGGTCGTCGAACGCCGAGACCGCCGTCATCGACCTCACCTCGGACCGGGAACCGCCACCTCCCCGGGCGCGCCGGGAACCACCGTCAGTGCCCGGAGGCCGGTACGGCGAACCGTCGTCCGGGAGTCGCTACGGCGAACCGCCGTCCCGAGGCCGGCGCGAACCTCCGCCACCCTCGCCGCGGGACCGCTACCAGGAACCCCCGCCACGTTCGCGGAGCCACCGGGAACCGCCGCCGGGGCGACGTGACGACATCGACTGGTTGGACGATTCACCGGACTCCTACCGGCCGCCGCCGAGGCGGGAGCCGCCGGACAGCGACACGTCGGGACGTATCAACCGGCGGTTGCGCTGACGGCGGCCTGCGCGCTGGTGTCGGGCGGGGATCAGATCCTGCGCAGCACGGTGACCACCCGGCCGAGGATGGTCGCCTCGTCACCGGGGATCGGTTCGTACGCCGGGTTGTGCGGGACCAGCATGACGTGCCCGTCGCGCCGCCGGTAGGTCTTCACCGTGGCCTCACCGTCGATCATCGCGGCGACCACGTCACCGGTCTCGGCCACCGGCTGCTGCCGTACCACGACCCAGTCGCCGTCGCAGATCGCCGCGTCGACCATCGAGTCGCCGCTGACCTTCAGCAGGAACAGCGTGCCCTCCCCGACCAGTTCCCTGGGCAGCGGGAAGACATCCTCGAGTGACTGCTCGGCGAGGATCGGTCCACCGGCGGCGATCCGACCGACCATGGGCACGTACGCGGGTTCCGGCTGCGGGTTCACCGGGCTGCCGTCCGCGATGCTGGCGACCTGCGTGGCCGCCGGCTCGCCCGCCGGGCGGATGTCCACCGCGCGCGGTCGGTTCGGATCCCGGCGCAGGTAACCCCTGCGCTGCAGGATGCCCATCTGGTAGGCCACGCTGGACGGGGAGGTGAGCCCCACCGCTTCGCCGATCTCGCGCACGCTCGGCGGATAGCCACGTTCGTCGACCGACTCGCGGATGACGTCCAGGATGTGCTTCTGCCGCTTGGTCAACTCGCCGACCGGGCTGTCCGGGAACGCGGCCACCACGGAGGTCGGAGCGGTGCCCCCCTGGTCGTCTGCCGAGCGGGTCGCGCCCGCCCGACGACCACCACCGCTGCGGGACCTGGTGCTGCGTGTCCTGGCCCGGGCCGTCCGCGCCGGTAGCGGCGTGACATCCGCGCTGCGGTCGTCGGCGGCGCGGTCGTCGGAAACGCTGTGCCCGTCCCTGTCGGTGTCCACGTCGGCATCCCCTTCTCTGGCCGGGCCTGTGCAGGCCCGCCGACCCGTGCCGGTGCCCGGCGGGCCGACCGGTGCCGGCCGGCAGTCCACGCTCAGGTGGGCTGTCCGGCCGACATCGTCACGTCGTCATCACTGTCGACCGTATCGGGCCACCCGCCCCATATCAAACAGGTGTTCGACTCGACACGCCGGCAAACTCTCGATATCCGGGCTGACCTCTGGTAACAATCGTACGTGCGTTCATCGAACATGCGTTCGATCTTGCGAAGTCGTGTACTTGGGGGGTAACGATGCCGGCAGGGAACGTGACACTTCCAGTCCTCCGCACAGGCAACGGACGCCGCCGGGACGCCACCGGCCGAAGAAGCGTTCCGGTCGTCCGGTCCGGTCCCGGCGGTTCGGCCGCACGCCGGACCGGTTCCAGCCCGGTGCGGGCCGGCCAGCTCCGACTGGTGAGCGTGGACGGGGTGCCGGTCGCCGGACGGTCCGGCCGCACATCCGCCGCCGCGCCGCGCCGCGCCTCCGGACGACCGGCTGCCTCCGGACGATCCGCTGCTCCCACACCACCCGAGGCTCGTCGGCGACCTGCTGTCGCTGTCCGGTCCGGTTCCCGTCCACGACGCGACACCGCAACGGACGGTGCCGGAGCTCAGTGTGGCGCGCGCCCGACACCACTCCGGCTGACCCGTCGTGGCCGGATCGTACTGGGTATCCTGCTGCTCCTGGTGGCCGTGGCGGCCGGCCTGCTGGTGGGCTCGGCGGGCGGCGCCGAACCGCAGACCCGGACCGTGGAGGTACGACAGGGCGACACACTCTGGTCGCTGGCCGACCGGTACGCTGCGTCCCACGATCCGCTGCGGACCATCGAGCGGATACGCCACCTGAACCATCTGTCCGGGTACGCGATCAGGGTGGGTCAACTACTGCGGGTGCCCGACGGGCGATGAGCGATCGGCACCCGGGCGATTCTGTGACGGTTGCCCGGTCTGTCCCGGCGACCGGCCGGAACGGTGCCGTGCGATACCCGTACGGGTCTGTTCCGCTTCCGGCGGGGCCCGCGGAAGTGATGCGCCGAACCGGCGGGGCAGCTTGCGATATCGAGTCCGACGGAATAGCGTCAGGCCCAACATCTAGTAGTTACAAGCCTGTAAGATGTCCACAGGTTGGGGTTCAGCAACCCACGGCGCTCACTTCGTCGCACTGCCGGTAACCCCGTCCGGGGTCACTTCACGCTGCGCTGATGCCGGTGGTTGTCAGAGGCACCGCACGGACGACCGTAACGACGGAGCGTCCGGCGACAAGGAGGGGTTCACAGATGAGATGCCCGTACTGTCGGCATCCCGAGTCCCGGGTGGTCGACTCCCGGGAAGCCGAGGACGGTCAGCTCATCCGGCGCCGCCGCGCCTGCCAGGAGTGCGGTCGACGGTTCACCACCGTCGAGGAAGCGGTACTCGCCGTCGTCAAACGCAGCGGGGTGACCGAACCGTTCAGCCGCGGCAAGGTGATGTCCGGCGTGCGGAAGGCCTGCCAGGGCCGGCCGGTCAACGACGACGACCTTGCTCTGCTGTCCCAGCGGGTGGAGGAGAGCGTACGGGCCCGCGGCGCAGCCGAGGTACCCAGTCATGATGTCGGCCTGGCCATCCTCGGTCCGCTGCGCGATCTCGACGAGGTGGCGTACCTGAGATTCGCCAGCGTCTACCGGTCGTTCGAGTCGCTGGCGGATTTCGAACAGGAGATCGCCACCCTGCGCACCGTCACGGGCGAGGATGCACCCGGTGAACGGGACGGCCCGGCCCCCGTACCGGGGAGCTGAGCGGCGCGACCCGGACCACCCGACAGAACACCACAGACCACGGGGGAGCACCCCGGAATGCTTCGGCCGAACCGAACGGACCGCACTGCGGCTCCCGGGCGTGGCCGCGCGAACGACGACGGCGCCCCGGCGCCGCCCGCACAGCGGTACCGATCAACACCGGTACCGACAACACGCACAGCCAGGCCAGAACGGCGACCGGACAGCGTCGCCGGGCCCGCCCCTGGACAAGGTCGGTGGGCCGGGACAGCAGCGATCCGCGCGGCGCGCGGTACAGAGGGGGAAGACGATGACCGAGGCGGTGGGCACCTCATCAGAGGCAGGCGGCAGGAGCCAACGGGGGGCGAAGAACGGACAGAAGGCGCGGCCCGGCAAGGGACTGCGCATCGAGCGGGTCTGGACCACTGACGGGATCCACCCGTACGACGAGATCACCTGGGAACGCCGGGACGTCGTGATGACCAACTGGCGGGACGGCTCGGTCAACTTCGAGCAGCGGGGCGTGGAGTTCCCGGACTTCTGGACGGTCAACGCCACCAACATCGTCACCTCGAAGTACTTCCGCGGCGCGGTCGGCTCACCGCAGCGCGAGTGGAGTCTCAAACAGCTCGTCGACCGGGTCGTCAAGACCTACCGGGCGGCCGGCGAGGAACACGGCTACTTCGCCACCTCCGCCGACGCCGAGATCTTCGAGCACGAACTGACCTGGATGCTGGTACACCAGTACTTCAGCTTCAACTCGCCGGTCTGGTTCAACGTCGGCACCAGCTCCGCACAGCAGGTGTCCGCCTGCTTCATCCTGTCCGTCGACGACTCGATGGACTCGATCCTCAACTGGTACCGCGAAGAGGGTCTGATCTTCAAGGGTGGCTCCGGTGCGGGACTCAACCTGTCCCGGATCCGGTCCAGCAAGGAACTGCTGTCCTCCGGCGGTACTGCCTCCGGCCCGGTCAGCTTCATGCGGGGCGCGGACGCCAGCGCCGGCACGATCAAGTCCGGTGGGGCGACCCGACGTGCGGCCAAGATGGTGGTGCTCGACGTCGACCACCCGGACGTCGAGGAGTTCGTCCAGACCAAGGCCCGCGAAGAGGACAAGGTCCGCGCGCTGCGCGACGCCGGTTTCGACATGGACCTCGGCGGCAAGGACATCACCAGCGTCCAGTACCAGAACGCCAACAACTCGGTGCGGGTCTCCGACGAGTTCATGAAGGCCGTCGAGGACGACGCCGACTTCGGGCTGCGTTCCCGTACCAGCGGCGAGGTCATCGAGACGATCCGCGCCCGGGACCTGTTCGGCAAGATCGCCAAGGCCGCCTGGGAATGCGCCGACCCGGGCATGCAGTACGACGACACGATCAACGACTGGCACACCAACCCGGAAACCGGACGAATCACCGCAAGTAACCCATGTAGTGAATACCTTTCATTGGACAATTCGTCGTGCAATCTGGCGTCGATGAACCTGATGAAGTTCCTCACCGAGGACAACACCTTCGACGTCGACAAGTTCGTGAAGTCCGTCGAGCTGGTGTTCACCGCGATGGACATCTCCATCTGCTTCGCCGACTTCCCGACCGAGAAGATCGGTGAGACCACGCGGGCGTACCGGCAGTTGGGAATCGGCTACGCCAACCTCGGCGCGCTGCTGATGGCCACCGCGCACGCGTACGACTCCGAGGGCGGGCGGGCGCTGTCCGCGGCGATCACCTCGCTGATGACCGGCGCGTCGTACCGGCGCTCGGCCGAACTGGCCGGTGTGGTCGGTCCGTACGCCGGCTACGCCCGCAACGCCTCCGCGCACACCCGGGTGATGCGCAAGCACGCCGCCGCCAACGACCAAGTACGCTCCGTAGGCGCCGACGACAAGCGGATCCTCGCTGCCGCAGGTCAGGAGTGGAAGGCCTGTCTGGAGATCGGCGAAAAGAACGGCTGGCGTAACGCACAGGCATCATTGTTGGCTCCGACTGGAACCATAGGTCTCGCCATGTCGTGCGATACGACGGGTGTCGAGCCGGACCTGGCGTTGGTGAAGTTCAAGAAGCTGGTCGGCGGCGGGTCGATGCAGATCGTCAACCAAACCGTGCCCCGCGCCCTGCGCACCCTGGGCTACCAGGAGGAGCAGGTCGAGGCGATCGTCGAGTACGTCGCCGAGCACGGTCATGTGGTCGACGCGCCGGGGCTGCGTCCGGAGCACTATGAGGTGTTCGACTGCGCGATGGGGGAGCGGTCCATCAAGCCGATGGGTCACGTCCGGATGATGGCGGCGCTGCAACCCCACCTCAGTGGGGCCATCTCCAAGACTGTGAACGTTCCGGAGAGTGCGACGGTCGAGGACATCAAGGGTGTCTACCTGGAGGGCTGGAAGCTCGGCCTGAAGGCGCTCGCGATCTACCGGGACAACTGCAAGGTCGGTCAGCCGCTGTCGGCCAAGAAGAAGGAGCCGGCCGCGGTCGAGGCACCGAGGTCCGAGACGGTGGAGTACCGGCCGGTCCGGCGCCGGCTGCCGAAGTCGCGGCCGAGCCGCACCACGTCGTTCTCGGTGGCCGGCGCGGAGGGCTACCTGACCGCGTCGAACTACCCCGACGACGGGCTCGGCGAGGTGTTCCTGAAGCTCGGTAAGCAGGGTTCCACCCTGGCCGGTGTGATGGATGCCTTCTCGGTGGCGATCTCGGTGGCGCTGCAGTACGGGGTGCCGCTGGAGACCTACGTCGAGAAGTTCGTCAACATGCGGTTCGAGCCGGCCGGTATGACCGACGACCCGGACATCCGGATGGCCGCCTCGGTGATGGACTACGTGTTCCGCCGCATCGCGTTGGACTCGTTGCCGTTCGAGCGGCGGGCCGAGATGGGCATCCTGACCGCGGCGGAACGGGCCGCCGAGGTGCGTGGTGAGGACCCGGCATCGGTACGCGACGAGCAGATGGATCTGGCCGGATTGGCGGCGTCGGCACCGACCGCGGTGGAGCGCCGGCATGTCGAGGACGTGCCGGTCGAACTGCCGGACTCCTCGCGCGCCGGTTCGTCGATGGAGCTGTTGGAGGCCGTACAGGGCAAGGCGGCCGACGCGCCGCTGTGCTTCACCTGCGGTACGAAGATGCGTCCGGCGGGCAGCTGCTACGTGTGTGAAGGTTGCGGCTCCACGTCCGGCTGCAGCTGAGGCCGGGCGGATCACCTCGGGGCTTGCACCCGAGGTGAGAACCGTTGAACGACAAGGGGAGCCGGCCGGTGGCCGGCTCCCCTTGTCGTGGTTGCCGACGGCCCGGGTGGACGGCACGGTGTAGTTTGACGACTCTGTACCGTCCGATCGCCCGATGTCCTGTTTGGCATCGCGCTCCGGTCGGGATATCCGGTGAGGAAGGTCGCATGCAGCCACCGTCGTCCCCAGTTCCTCCAGCGGGGTGGACGCCGCCTCCGGCGCAACCGGACTGGACCCCACCGTCGGCGCCGGGACCTCGGCGCCGACGTGGCGTACTGATCGTCGTACTCATCGCGGTGCCGCTCCTGCTGCTCACCGCGGTTGTCGGTGTCGGCTCCTACCTGTACCAGCGCCTGCACGAGTCCCCCGGGCTGCCGTCCGGTTGGGTTACCGTCGGGTTCACCGTCGATGCGACATCCGCCGGGCCGGACACCACGACCCGCGACAAGGTCGGTCAACTGCTGGTGGCGCGGATCGGCGGTCAGGCCCGGTACGTGGTCCGGCCGCGCGGTGTGCGGATCGGGGTACCGCGCGCGCAGCGGTCCCGGCTGACCCGGTTCCGGTCCCAGTTGCCGCTGCGTACCGATGTGTCGTTGCGGCCGGTGCTGGCGGTGGTCGGCCCCGACTCGCCCTCGACACCGGTTCCGACGGTGTCGGCGGCCTCTCCGTCGCCGGCCGTCCCGTCCCCGACCGGCGGTTCGGGCCGACTTCCGTCGTCGGACGGCACCACCTTCTACACGCTCGGGCCGGCCGCGGTGACCGGCGGGCAGGTACGCTCCGCGAGCTACCACCGTGTCGCGGGGGACAGCAGCTGGCTGGTGGACGTGTCGTTGACCGCGCTGGGTGGCCGCAGGCTGGCGGATCTCACCAGTCGGCAGGTTGGTCGGCAACTGGCCATCGTCACTGCGGGTGTGGTGGTGTCGGCGCCGGCCGTGCAGAGTCCCATCACCGGTGGCGAACTGCAGATCGCCGGGGTGTCCGGTACGCAGGCGCGCGGTATCGCCGCATGTTTCCTGCTCGGCCGCCACCCGGTACGGGTCCGTACCGGTGACCCCGGCTGAGCCGCCGTGCTGTGTGACGGGCGCCGGATCGGCGAAAACCGGTTGACCGGGCGGATACCGGGATCTAGCTTGTCCGGGCCGCGGTAGATCGCCGCGCAGATCGAGAAAGGAGGGCCGCGATGTATCCGAATCATCCGGCGCTTCCGTGTCACCACGGGAATTCCCGCTGACGTTGGCAGCGCCTCTGCACAGTTCGTGGAGGCATCATGTTGTTCCGACCGACGGTCGAGGCTGATCTCGACCGGGTACTTCCGCTTGTCGTGGCCGACCCGCTCAGCTGGGTCGACGAGAAGCGTCTCCGTCAGGAGCTGGCCGCCTGCCAGTACCGGCCGGAGTGGATCTGGGTCGCCGAGGAGGGTGACCGGATCCTCGCCTGCGCGGTGTGGTGGGGTATGCCCGAGCACACCTGGCCCCGCGCGCTGGACGCAGTGTCGGTACATGACTCGGTGAGCGATCCGGTCGCGGTGACCGGCGAGTTGCTGTCGAGGGGGCAGCGGGCGTTCGCCGACGACGGTTCGCCCGAGCCGCCGGAATACCACATGCGGCTGGCCAATGGTTGGCGCGACGATCCGGCCGTGACCGCTGTACTGGCCTGGCGGCGACAGGCCGCCTCGATGGCCGGCCTGACCGAGGAACTGGAACGCCTGCAGTACCGGTGGATGCCCGGGGATCCGGTGCCCGGAGCGCCGCAGCGGCTGGTCTTCACCGAGCAGTCGGACGACGAGGTGTTCCTGGACGTGTTCCGGCAGGTCTCGGTGGCCAGTCTGGACACACACACCAGCCGCGGTATCGCGGCGCACGGGGTGGACCGGACGGCTCGCGACGACCTGGACTTCTACCTCAGCATGCCGGGGGACCGGTCCTGGTGGCGACTGGCGAACGACCGGGACGGCCGGCTGGTGGGCTTCGCCATCCCGTCGGCCAACCCGTATTCGCGTAATGTCGGGTACCTGGGCGTGCTGCCCGAGTTCCGGGGCCATGGCCACATCGACGAGATTCTCGGTGAGATCACCCGGTTCCATGCGGCAGCCGGTGCCGAACGGATCACCGCGACGACCGATGTGGTGAACAAACCGATGGCTGCGGCGTTCGAGCGGGCCGGGTACCGCAACTACGAGGTGCGGATGCTGCTGTCCGCGCCGCAGGTGGCTGGTCCGGCGAGCTGACCTGGTCCGGCGGTCAGGTCGTCGGCCGGTTCCGGTGACGACCTGACCGCCGGTCACGTGCGCCGCGACCTTGTCCAGCGGTCGGGGCGCCGGCCCGCTGATGTTGCGGCCCCGAGCTTGCCTGGTGGCTGCTGGTGGGGGTGGGTACCGGGGGTGGATGAGGCATGATCGGGTGCCGGGAGAGATCACCGTTCACGGGAGGCTGCCGCGATGACCGCGGACATGACGACGACACCGGAGTGGCGGGCGCTCGCCGCGCACGCCGAAGAGTTGCGCGACATCCATCTACGGGACGCGTTCGCGGCCGATCCGCAGCGGGCGACCCGTCTCGCGGTCCAGGGTGCGGACCTGTTCGTGGACTACAGCAAGAACCTGATCACCGACGAGACGGTACGACTGCTGGTCGCGCTGGCCGACCGGGCCGGGCTGACCGACCGGATCGCGGCGATGTTCGCCGGTGAGCACATCAACACCTCCGAGGGGCGTGCCGTACTGCACACCGCACTGCGGGCGCCGCGTACCGCGTCGCTCACGGTGGACGGCCAGGACGTGGTGGCCGACGTGCACGAGGTACTGGACCGGATGGGCGAGTTCAGCGAGCGGGTACGGTCCGGGCAGTGGCGCGGGCACACCGGCGCGCGGATCAGTACGGTGGTCAACATCGGGATCGGCGGTTCGGACCTGGGGCCGGTGATGGCGTACGAGGCGCTCGCACCCTACCGGGATGCCGGGATCAGTTGCCGGTTCATCTCCAACATCGATCCGACCGATGTGTCGTTGGCGCTGGCCGACCTGGATCCGGCGAGCACCCTGTTCGTGGTGGCGTCGAAGACGTTCTCCACCTTGGAGACGTTGACCAACGCGACGCGGGCGCGGGACTGGCTGCTGGCCGGTGTCGGGTCCGACGGGGCCGCCGTCGCCCGGCATTTCGTCGCGGTCAGTACGAACGAGAAACGGGTCCGGGACTTCGGTATCGACCCGGCGAACATGTTCGGGTTCTGGGACTGGGTGGGCGGCCGGTACTCGTTCGACTCGGCGGTGGGGCTGTCGCTGATGCTGGCGGTGGGCCCGGAGCGGTTCGCCGAGATGCTGGCCGGCTTCCACGCGATGGACGAGCACTTCCGCAGTACGCCGCTGGAGCGCAACGTGCCGGCACTGCTGGGGCTGCTGAACGTCTGGTACAACAACTTCCTTGGCGCGCAGACCCACGCGGTGTTGCCCTATTCGCAGTTGCTGCACCGGTTCCCGGCTTATCTTCAGCAGTTGACGATGGAGAGTAACGGCAAGTCGGTGACCCGTGACGGTGAGCCGGTCGCCCACCAGACCGGCGAGGTGTTCTGGGGTGAACCGGGTACCAACGGTCAGCACGCCTTCTACCAGTTGATCCATCAGGGTACGAAACTGATCCCGGCGGACTTCATCGGTTTCAGCGAGCCCAACTACGACGTCGGTGACATGCACGACGCGTTCATGGCGAACTTCTTCGCGCAGACCGCCGCGCTGGCGTTCGGCCGTACCCGGGAGCAGGTCGAGGCGCAGGGTGTGGCGGCGGAAATCGTTCCACACAAGGTGATGGCCGGTAACCACCCGACCACGTCGATCCTGGCGCCGAAGCTGACGCCGGCCACGCTGGGCCAGTTGGTGGCGTTGTACGAGCACATCGTGTTCACCGAGGGCACCATCTGGGACATCGATTCGTTCGACCAGTGGGGTGTGGAACTCGGTAAGGAGATGGCCAAGCAGTTGGCGCCGCTGTTGGCCGGGGAGCCGGGCGAGGCGGATCCTTCGACGGCCGCGCTGATCGCCCGGTACCGCAGGCAACGGGGGCGCTGAGGAGAACGGCACCGCGGCGGCCACCCATCGGGTGACCGCCGCAGTGCCGTGTCGGTGGTGCGCGTCAGCCGGTGATCTGTACCGGCTGACCGTTCGCGACGAGCTTCCAGTCCTGGGTGAAGAACTCGCTCGGGTCGATGGTTCCCTTGGCCTGCACCCAGTCGATCAGCGTCTGACGGATCTCGGCCTGCTCGTTGTAGACGATCGGCGCGTCCTTGACGCCCGGGAAGTTCCCGCCGCCGGACTGGCGGTAGTTGTTGATCGCCAGGATGAACTGGGCCGAGTCGTCCACCGGCTTGCCGTCGAAGGTCAGGTTCACGATCCGCTGACCGGCCGGCTTGGCGATGTCGATGTCGTACTTCAGCCCGGACATCGTGTCGTACAGGTAGTCCGGGGTGCCGCTGGGTGAGTCGGTGGTCTTCGCGTTGGTCACGTCGTCGGCGGGGTACGGCCCGGTGCCGGTGACCTGCTTGAAGTATTCGGCCGACTTCTCCAGGTACGGCTTGATCTGCGCGCCGGTCAGCTTGATGCCGAGCAGCGTGTTGTCGTACTCGTACAGGCCGGCGATGTCGCGTACGGTCACGTCACCGGAGCTGATCCCGCCGTCGCGGTTGAACGGTGCGGCGATGGACAGTACCGGTAGATCGGCGTCGGGTGTGCCGGCGATCGCCTTCTTCACCGTGTCGGTCTGTACGTAGTTGATGAAGTCGAGTACGGCGGTGTCCTCGTAGCGTGCGGTGGCCGCGGACATGTCCGCGGTGGACGTGCCGATCACCGAGTTCACGTACGTGATCGTCTTGTCGTGCTGGGTCTTGGTGGCGGCCACGACCTTCGGGTCCGGTGTGGCGTCGGCCGGGTTCAGCAGCGACGAGTGCACTGTGGACACCTGGTAGTGGCCGTGGGCGCGCTGCAGTGTCAGGTCGAACTGCGAGATCCGCTCGCCCCACATGCCGGCCTGCGAGATGACGACCTTGCGGCCGGTCTGCTTGTTGGTGGCCACCACCTCGGGGTTGTTCTGGTGGGTGTGCCCGGCCAGGATCGCGTCGATGCCGGGAACCTCTTCGGCCATCTGCCGGCTGGCGTTCTCCGGCCAGGGCAGCGCGTCGCCGTACGAGGAGGAGGTCTCGATGCCGGAGTGCGCGAGCACGATGACCACGTCGGCGCCGGCGGCGCGTACCTTCGGCACCCAGCGCTTCGCGCCTTCCACCGCGCCGGTGAAGTCGACCCGGTCGACGAGTTTCGGGCCGTCCCAGATGGCGCTGCCGGGGGTGGTGATGCCCAGGATGCCGACCTTGACCGGCTTGGCGCCGCGCGGGTGCATGGTGCGGATGACGTACGGCTGGAACGCCGGGCCGCCGGTGCGGTGGTCGGTGACGTTGCCGGCGAGGATCGGGAAGTTCAGCTGCTTCTGGTACGCCCGCAGGTAGTCCAGCCCGAAGTTGAACTCGTGGTTGCCGAGTGCCTCGGCGTCATAGCCCATCGTGTTCATCGCGGCAGCCATCGGGTGCGTGGCGCCGGTCTCGGTGATGGGTTCGACCGTGGAGTAGTACGAGTCCAGCGGCGTGCCCTGGATGACGTCACCGGCGTCGACCAGCATGGTGTTGGATCGGCCACGGGCGGCCCGTACCTGATTGATGACGGTGGATGCCTTGGCCAGACCGACGCTGTTGCCGGCCGCGTCGCTGTATGGCTTGTTCTTGAAGTAGTCCCAGTTCAGTACGTGCCCGTGCGTGTCGGTGGTACCGAGCACGGTGAGGTGCACATCGTGCGGCGCGGCGACGGCCGGTGCCGCACCTGTGCCGGCCAGCCCGGCCACGCACAGCCCGGTGGTCAGCACCACCAGGCCCCGCCGGATGCGCGTTCGTTGCGCGGTATCCACTCGTTCCTCCCGAAGTCGGCTGCTCTGCCGAGAAGAACCCTAGAGGTCGAGAGCAGCCGGCGGAAGAGCAGGGACGGTCCGGACGGTGGCCACCAGGTGGCGGCATACCGCAACGGCGGAACCCCGCCGCCGGTACGCGGTGTGCATGCGTACCGGCGGCGGGGTTCCGGAGTGGTTCGGCGCCACGGCGACCGGCGGTTGGGGCCCGGCCGATCGCCGCAGCGGGTCTCAGCCCGCCGCTTGGCGGTGTCCGGGTCGGGGCGGGGAACTGACCCGACCGGGCCGGGTCGAACCGGCGGGGGTGGTGTCATGTGCGTCGCGACGCAGCTTGCGCAGCGCGGAGCGCAGCGGTTCGCCGGCCGGGCCGGCGGCCACCCGGGTGCTGGGTCGGGGTGTCGGTACCCGCCGTAGTCCCAACGGCCGGATCACCAGCCGTTCCAGCAGCCGGTTGACCTGCTCCGGTTCGTCGATGCACAGCACGCCCAGGCCGGAGACCGACCGGGCACTGGTAGAGACGCCGAGCGTCTGCGCGGACCGTACGGCGAGCGCGAGGAGTTCGGCGTCGCGGATCCGTAGACGTAGCCCGGGTGTGTTGCGTACCGGGGTGGTGGCGAGCAGCAGTGCGCGCCAGATGGCCACGGCGGTGGCGGGTCCGCGACGGGTGTTCAGAGGGGTGATGCCGGACCCGGTGGTGCCGCTGCGTGCGGGGGTCGACACGGCGGCCTGAGCTTCGCGCCAGGCACCGGACAGCGCGGTGAGCACGGCCTCACCGGTGGAGTCGCCGATCCGGACGAAATGCATCTCGTGGCGGTGCCGGATACCCAGGACCCGACTCTCCACGCGTGGTGTCACGCCGGTGCTGTGCCTGATCGTGCCGGCGAACCGGGCCGCGGCGGCGGCGGTGTCGAAGGACGTCAGGGTGTCAAGTTCGAGCAGGCCGATGGATGCCTGGCGCGCCTTGCCACCGGCGGATCCGCTCGCGCCGGCGATCGGGCGGGCGACCGAGCGGTACAGCACCGCGGCCTCGATGAGGGCTGTGCGGTCGTCGACCGGGCTCACCTGAAGCCGTCGACGCAGAGCCGCGAGGTCTGGAAGCATGGTGTCCTCCTCTGTCGGCAGCCCGTGACACGTGGCGGGGAAAGCGGGACAGAACTGCACATCGTGTACTCCAGTGGACCGGTGAAATGGCCGATCCGCCGGGACGATGCAACCCTTGTCCCGCTGTGCCCGATATCACGGGTAGAACTGATCGTGACGATAGGACCATCTGGACGGCTCGGCGTGGCTGAGCGACGATCCTTGAGAAAACGTTGAGCAGCCCGGACCGCTCGATGTGCTGCCAGGTCAGCCGAATATGGGGTACGACGTGGACATCCTTGTTGTTGAGGACGACGTGCGGCTCGCCGACGCACTGTGCGTCGCACTGCGACGGCGTGGCTACGGTGTGTCGCACGCGGCGTCGGGTCAGGAGGCTCTGGACGCGCCGCCATGCGACCTGGTGCTGCTCGATCTGGGCCTGCCTGACATCGACGGCCTGGTGGTGTGCCGGACACTACAGGAGCGCTCCGATGTCGCCGTCATCATCCTCACCGCACGCGGTGAGGAACGTGACCGGGTACAGGGCCTGCGTACCGGCGCCGACGACTATCTCGTCAAACCGTTCAGCATGGCCGAGCTGACCGCCCGGATCGAGGCGGTACTGCGTCGCCACCGGCCCCGACCCGCCGGCCCGGTCTCCACCGGTACGTTGCGCATAGACCTGGATGCCCGGCAGGTACTGGTCTCCGGGAAGACGGTTGCGCTGCGGCCCAAGGAGTACGAGCTGCTCGTCGTGCTGGCCCGGGAGTCCGGTGCGGTGGTGGCCCGGCACCGGCTCATCATGGAGGTCTGGCGGGCCACCTGGCCCGGCGCGGCCCGTACCCTGGAGGTCCACATCGGATCGTTGCGGGGCAAGATCGCGACCGCAGGCCGGATCGAGGCAGTACATGGTGTCGGTTACCGGTTCGTCCCCGTCGATGCCGAGGCTGGAGAGTAGCTGATGCGCCGCAGGGTCCTGATCACCTACCTGTCGCTGCTGGGTGTCGTACTGGTGGCGTTCGTCGTGCCGTTGGCGGTGACGATCGCCTCCCGGGAGACCCAGGGCATGTTCATCGACCGGGTGAACGACGCGACCCGGTTCGCCTCCGCCGCCGAGACTGCGCTGCCCAATCTGCGGATGTCGGCGCTGCAGGCGGAGATCTCCGAGTACGACCGCTTGTACGGCATAGGTGTGGCGATCGTCGAACCCGACGGTGTGGTCCGGATGTCCTCGCGTGGCGGCATCGATCCGGAGCACGGTGCGACGCGCGAGCAGTTCGAGGCGGCACTGTCGGGGTCCCGTTCCCTGCCGGGGGGCATCGGGTGGCCGTGGCAGCACTCCCCGATGGTGGTGGCGGAACCGATCGGCAGCTCCGGCACCATCCTGGGCGTCGTGGTGACGGTGTCACCGACCGACCACCTCCGTACCTCGATCTGGCATCAGTGGGCGGTTCTCGCCGCGATCGGGTTGGTGATCCTGGTGATCGGCGCGTTGGTCGCGGTACCGATCACCAGGTGGATGGCCCGTCCGCTCAATGAGCTCGACGAGGTCACCCATGCGATCAGCCGGGGCGAGATGACCGAGCGGGTACACGACGACACCGGACCGCCCGAGCTGAGACGGTTCGTCGCCTCGTTCAACACCATGGCCGACAGGTTGGGAAATCTCATCGAGCGACAGCGGGCGTTCATCTCCTACGCCAGTCACCAGCTGCGTACGCCGTTGGCCACGGTGCGGTTGCGGGTGGAGAACCTAGGCGACTCGCTGCGGCCGGAGAGCGCCGAGGACCACCGGCTGGTGCTGGAGGAGGTGGACCGGTTGTCGGCGATCTTCGAGGCGGTGCTGACCTTCGTACGGGCCGGTGCGGAACGCGCCGAGCTGGTGACCATCGACGCCGGTGCCATCGCCGACGCGCGTCTGGTCGCCTGGCAGGGTATGGCCGAGCAGGCCAACATACGGTTGACCCGCTCAGGGGTGGAGACCGCACCGGCCCGCGCCGCGAGCGAGACCCTCGACCAGGTCCTGGATGCCCTGATCCACAACGCGATCAAGAACGGTGGGGACGGCGCCCAGATCCGCATCGTGGTCCGGGCCAGCGCCCGGTGGGTGGATGTCCATGTCATCGACGACGGGCCGGGCATGTCGGACGAGGCGCTGTGCCGGGCGATGCAACCGTTCTGGCGGCATCCCTCGGACCGCAACGTGGCCGGCGCAGGGCTGGGCCTGGCCATCGCACACGCCCTGGTCAATGCATCGGGCGGCGAGCTGACTCTGCGCCGGGCGCATCCGCACGGCCTCGACGCACGGATCCGGCTGCGTTTCGACTCCGACGAACCCGAGGTCGGGGAACCGGGCAGTGAGCTGCCGGCTATGACGACGCAACGGCATGAGTGTCCTGAACGGAACGACGAGCCGGCGCCGCACATGCCCGGTTCCGTCGAGGACGAGCGGTCGGGCGCCGACTCACCCGTGTTCGTCGGTGGCCGGGGAAGGGACGGGTCGTGAGACGGCGTCAGCTGCTCGGTGGCCTGGCCGCCTCCCTCGGTGCAGGTGTGTTGTCCGGCTGTACCGGTGATCCGCCGCTCCGGCAGCCGATGCTCCTGGGCACCGGCGGGCGCGGCGGGGTGTACCGACCGCTCGGCGACGCGCTCGTCCGCGCGATGCAACCGCGTTGGCGGGCCGAGGCGCTGCTCACCGCGGCGTCGGTGGACAACCTGGAGCGTCTGGTGAGCGGTCACGCCCGGATGGCGTTCTGCGCCGTGGACGCGGCGTCGCAGGCGCGCAGCGGACTGGGCAGCTTCGGCGGCAAGTTCGACGTACAGGCGCTGGCCGGTCTGTACTCCGATTTCGTGCACGTGGTGATACGTGCGGACAGTTTCAACGATCTGGACGGCCTCGCCGGTCGGCCCGTGTCCACCGGGGCGCCGGGGTCGGGCACCGAGGTGGTGGCGGCCCGGATGATGGCGGCGGCCGGTATCAACGTACGTGGTTTCGAGCGGCACCGGCTCGGGTTGATCGAGTCGGTGGCCGCGTTGCGCGCCGGCATCATCGACGCGTTCTTCTTCTCCGGTGGTCTACCCACCCCGGCCATCGCGAAGCTGGTCGCGACGAACTCGCCGCAGGTCAGCCTGCTCGACCTCCGACCGTACCTGGAGACGTTGCAGAGCCAGTACGGTGAGGTGTACAGCGCCGGGTTCATCGCGAACTCCACGTACGGTGTCCCCTCGGCGCACACGGTCTGCATCCCCAACGTGCTGGCGGTGCCGCCGACGATGACCGACGATCTGGCCTACCAGCTGACCCGGCTGTTGTTCGCGGCGAAGCCGCAGTTGGCCCGGGCGCATCCGGAGGGCCGGCAACTCGATCCACGACTGGCCCTGGCCACCTACCCGGTGCCACTGCACGCGGGCGCCGAACGCTATCTGCGGGAGCAGAAGGACCGCTGACCGCACCCGGTAAATCCTGTCGTCGGTAGCCCACCAGGTCGGGCATGATGATCGGATGCCATGGACTACGCCGGACGTCGAACGTCCCGACGGTTCGCTCACCGATCCGGAACGCCCGTTGCTACGGGGAATACTGAACTTCCACCGCTCGACCCTGTTGTACAAGTGCGCCGGGTTGACCGCCGAACAGCTCGCTCAGCGTGCCGCCGCACCGTCCGAGGTGTCGCTGCAGGGCCTGATCCGGCACATGACCGACGTGGAACGGATCTGGTTCCGTAACCGCTGCGCGGGTCAGGGTGTCGGCTTCGTACACAAGACCGCCAAGCGACGGGACGCCGACTTCGAGGACGTCGACCCGAGGACCGCGGAGGCCGACTACGCCGCACTGATCGACGAGTGGAAGCAGTGCGACGCCGCGGTGGCTGACTTCGATCTGGATCATGTCTTCACCCACAACGATGAGAAATTCTCACTGCGCCTGGTCTACCTCCACATGATCGGGGAGTACGCGCGGCACAACGGCCACGCCGACATGGTGCGCGAGCACCTGGACGGCGTCACCGGAGCCTGAGCAACCGGGAACCCGCATCGACGGCGCACGTCGGAATTCGGCGATCCGTCATCTCAGGGTCTCCGCAATCACCCCGTACTGGGATAGCGTGATGCGTCGACCTGACACCCCCACCTGTCGTTTCCCGAGGGGACGAGTAGATGCGAGTTCGATCCGGCATACGCAGACGTGTGGCCGCAGCAGTGGGCACGCTGGCCGTGTTCGCGGGAGCCGGTGCGGTCGCAGCGACCGTCACCGGCCCCGCGCAGGCGGACCAGAGCGGCCGCTGTCAGCTGGGTCACGGCGTGCAGCACGTGATCAACATTGTCTTCGACAATGTGCACTTCTTCCGTGACAACCCGAACGTGCCGTCCGACCTTGAGCAGATGCCGCACCTGCTGAACTTCCTGCGCAGCAACGGCACGGTGCTGTCCAACATGCACACACCGATGATCGCGCACACCGCGGACGACAGCCTGACCCTCTACACAGGACTGTACGGTGACCGGCACGGCCAGGCGCTGAGCAACTCGTACAAGACCTACAACGCCGACGGCAGTACCGACCCGGCCGGCTCGTTCGCCTACTGGACCGATCCGGTGTACGACACCGCGGCCACCCCCACCGCCGGCCACGACGCCACCCCGACGATGGCCTACTCCGACACGGTGCCGGCCCGCGCCAGCGACAGCGGGAAGCAGACCCCGGCGCCGTGGGTTCCGTTCACCCGCGCCGGCTGCTCGGTCGGCAACTTCTCCACCGCGAACATGGTGCTGGAGAACACGAAGCTGGACCTGCCGTCGGTGTTCGGCGCAGACTCGCCCGAGGCCGCCCAGTACAACGACGACTCCAACCCGTACAAGAATGCCGAGACCACCGACTACGTCGGGGTGGCCGTGCACTGCGGCAAGGGCGACAAGATCTGCGCCGACGCGAAGGCGACCAAGTACGGGCAGAGCACGCCCTCGCCGAGCGCGGTCGACGACCGGCTGCCCACCGAACCCGGTGGCTACCAGGGCTACCAGGCGCTGTTCGGTGCCCGGTACGTGGCGCCGCAGCTGGGGGCCGGCACGCCGTCGGTGTCGCATCACGGTTACCCGGTGACCGACGCCAACGGCGTCCTGACCGACCTCGACGGCACGCCGATGATCAACGACTACTCGCACACCCCCGGCTTCCCCGGGTTCGACCCGTCCCCGGCGCAGAGCCTGGCCTACCTGGCCGACATGCAGGAGAGTGGGGTGCCGGTCACCTACGGCTACATCTCCGACCTGCACGCGCGTAAGGCGGGCACCTCGGGCTGCACCACGGCCAGCGCCACCACCGAGGGCGCCGCGATCGGCCCCGGTGACAGCTGCTACGTCGACAACGCCAAGGTCTACGACGCGGCGTTCGCCAAGTTCTTCGACCGGCTGCGCGCCGACGGCATCACCCCGGCCAACACGGTCTTCGCGATCAGCTCGGAGGAGAACGACCAGTTCGACGGCGCCAACGTGGGGCGGGCGATGCAGCCGACCCCGACCGGCTGCGACGGGGTGCACATCCCGTGCCACTACGCCGACGGCCAGGCCGGCGAGCTGCAGGCCAACATCAAGGGCCTGCTGTCCGGCAGCGCCAGCAGCGACGCCCCGTACGAGTTGGAACCGCAGGGCGCCTCGTTGTACGTGCACGGTCAGCCCTCCGCCGACGACCCGACGGTACGGCAACTGGAACGCGACACCGCCGCGATGACCGCCGAGGACGACCCGTACACCGGGGTGCACAACGAGAAGATCGTCAACTACCAGGCCGGGAATCTGGAGCAGCGGGTCCTGCACGTGCAGACCGCGGATCCCAGGCGCACTCCGACGTACACGATCTTCCCCAAGCCCGACTACTACTTCTCCACCTCCGGGCCGGACGTCAGCATCACCGGTAAATACGCCTGGAACCACGGGTACTACACGCCCAACATCGACATCACCTGGGCGGCGCTGGTCGGCCCCGGCGTGGCCGCCCGCGGCATCGACGGCCCCGATCCCTCCGGTGGCAACCAGACGCAGGACCCGAACTCCACCCGTACGGTGCCGCAGGCCAGTACGCACGGGACCTGGGTGGAGGAGACCGACATCCGCCCGACCATGCTCTACCTGGCCGGGCTGCGTGACGACTACCAGACCGACGGTCGGGTGGTCAGCCAGGCGCTGTCCTCGCCGCCGGCGGCGTTGCGGGGGACCGAATCGCTGGCTTCGCTGTACCAGCAGCTGAATTCCAGTGTCGGTACGTTTGCCACGGACACGCTGATCGCCGACAGCGCGGCGCTCGCCGGCGGTTCGGCCGGCGACGACCGGGCCTTCCAACAGGAGCAGCGGCAGCTGCGCCGGTTGGCCGATGGTCGGGATGTGCTGGCCGGCGTGCTGAAGGTGCAGTTGTCCCGGGCGGCGGCGGGTCACCGTCCGTCCTCTGGTGCGGTGCGTGCTGAGCTTGCCGCCGGCAAGGTGTTGCTGCAGCAGGCGCACCGGCTCGCGCAGCATTCCTGACCGTTCTGCGGTTCTCCGCGGCCCCACCTGCTTTGCGGGTGGGGCCGCGCTGTCTGCGGGCTTGGGCTGGCTCGGGTGCTTCCGGCGCCGCGGATGTACAAGATCCGCGGCAGTGGGCCGTCTGGCCCGCGATATCGCCTCTACATCGGCGTAGGTGGGATGCTGGGCGGGATCTTGGGCTGGTGTTACGCGGCATGTCCGGCTGCGGGCGCCAAGACCCATAGCATTTTCCCGGAATATCTGTTTCGGTCGCGTCGGCGGGGGCGTTGCGACCGGCTGTGGCGGCAGGACAGTACGAAACGCGGAGACTTTGTGGGATACAGGTCGCCCTGGCGACCCAGATCCTACAAACTCTCCGGTTTTCTGGGCATCAGGGGTAATCGTGCTGGCCGACGGCCGGCCCTGGTACGGGTGAGGTGCCGGAGCCAGCTCTGTCGTCAGATGAACGGCGTTGGCACTGAGGCCATGATCAACGCAACCGGGGTGCCGCTGGGCCGGGTACGAGCGGCGTGAAGACGCGGCGCCCACCCGTACCAACCGGTGGGCGCCGCGTCGTGGCTGGTCAGAGAGCTGGTACGGGCTGCGGGATGCGCAGCATCGCCTCGTAGAAGCGGCCGTGTTCGCGGTCGCTCTCGACCAGGCAGATGTGTTGGCCGGCGTCGGCCAGCACGATCCGTACCGCCTCGGCGAGGTCGGTGACGTCGGCCAGGTGCTCGCCGTGCCGCCGTACCTTCAGGCCGGTGTCGTCCGGCTGGTAGCCATAGTGCTCGGCGTTCTCCGGTACGACGCAGACGACGATGTACGCGCCGAACTCCTCGACATCGTCTGAGGTGATGCCCTCGCCGATGCTGGATGTCAGGCCCTCGTGGTACACAGTCGGTTGGTCGGAGACGGGCTGTGTTGGCATAGTGCAGCCTTTCTTCGGCTAGGCCGGGACGAGGCGGGCGCCAACCAGCTCGTCCCGGCCGCTTGTGTCCTGCGGACATTTCTCCCCACGGCGATTACGCAACGTCGAACCCGCGGTTACGCGACAGCTTGACACGTTCTGCTCTGTGGCGCAAGTATGTGTTCATAGTTCGATGTGTCAGTTCATGATGACGATCCAAGGTAGGTGCACGGTCGATGCCGACCCCGAAGCGCGGTTCCACGCTCCGCGCACAGTGGCTGGGTCAGTTGCTGCGCAAAGAGCGAGAACTGGCGGGAGTGACCAACAAGGAAGCAGGGGAGTACCTGCAGCGCGACGGCTCAGCGGTCAGCCGGATGGAGGCCGGCATCACCCCGGCCCGCGTGACCGACGTGTGGGCGCTGATGAACCTCTACAACGTCGGCGCCCACATGCGTCCGGCGTTCGAGCAACTGAGCCGGGAGATCTGGTACAAGGGCTGGTGGGAGGGCTACGCCGACACCGTCGCCGAGTCCTTCATCGACCACGCCTGGCTGGAAGCACGCGCCGAACGGATCCGATGGTTCGAGCCAGTTTCGATCCCGGGCCTGTTCCAGATCGAGGACTACGCCAGGGAACTCATCATCGCCGCGGATCCCGATGAGCCCGCCGAGAAGATCGATCGGTGGGTGAGCTACCGGCTCGGCCGGCAGGAGGTACTCACTCGCGAGGACCCGCCCCAGGTGACTGCGGTGCTTGACGAGTCGGTACTGCACCGCCGCATCGGCGGAGCCGCTGTCATGCGCCGACAATTGGCACATCTGCTGGAACTCAGCGAGTACCCCAACATCGAACTGCGGGTACTCGACTTCGAATCTGGTGCGCATGCCAGTCCCGACGGCGCTTTCCTGGTGGTCCACCTGCCAGATCCATTCCCGCCGGTCGCCTACTCGCACAGCGCCGGCGGTGGCGCATATGTGGAAGCAGAACAGGTGGATACCCTGGCGGCACGGTTCGAGCGGCTGTTCGGAGCGGCGCTGGAGCCAACCGCATCCGTTAGACTCATCAAACGGATAATGCGCGCCATGTAGTGCCGGACGGTGATGAAATGTCAGACCAGATTCCATCAAGTGTTGCGTGGCGGGTGAGTAGTCGCAGCCCGAGCGGCAGCGGGAACTGCGTGGAGGCTGGTGCGGTACTCGACGGTTCCGGGCAGGTGGCGGTACGCAACAGCCGCCGGCCCACCGGCACGGTGCTCGCCTTCTCCGGACCGGCATGGCAGGCGTTCGTGGACGCGACGAGGTCCGATCGATTCCACTGACACCACCGGACGCTCAGAGCTGATCGTCGGAACCGACCACGTACCCGAGCCACTGGTCGAGTCGCTCAAGCTCGGCCGGGGACCCGAACAGTGGTGGCCTCCCGGGTGGCGGGAGGAAGGCCGACCGCATCCATGACCAGCCCGTACGTCGCAGGCTTCGTGCCGGTGAGAGCGCCGTAGGCGGCAAGGAACGACGCGGCGGGCCGTAGGCGAGGGCGCCACGCATGCGTGGGCATTTTCCCCGAATAAGCCGTTTCGTCGCTTCGGGCTGGACGGACATTCGGGGAATATGACCCTGCCTGCGCCTGTCGGAGGTGCATTTTTCCCGAATGTCTTCCCTGGCGTCCGGAGTAAAACGGACTTTCGGGGAAAATGCGCAGTGGTGGTTGGGTGCGTGTGGCTCAGACGGCAGCGCCGTCCACGCTGCGCTCAGCAGTGGCGATGAGGCCATGAGCAACGTCTCAAACCCCGCTGGTACGGCCCTGGCCGAGCACTGCCGCTGGTCAGCGCGGGGCGGAAACCAGGAGGCGGTGCCGACGGGTGATTGCCTATTCTTGGCACTGAGATGGACACGCCGCCCGCACCGCCCTCAGTTTCCGACCTCAAAGCCCGTCTGGGCGAGCTGATGCTCGCCGACCGGCACCGGCTGGCCCGTCGGCTCGACGGGGTACGCGGCATCACCGACCCGACGCGGCGGGAGAGCAGCCTCGCCTCCCTCGTTGGAGCGGTCGAGGCCGCCGAGCGGCGGGTGAGTGCCCGGCAGGCCGGACGGCCGGAGATCACGTACCCGCCGCAGTTGCCGGTCAGTGAGCACCGCGATGAGATCATGGCCGCGATCCGGGACCACCAGGTGGTGATCGTGGCCGGCGAGACCGGCTCGGGTAAGACCACCCAGATCCCGAAGATCTGCCTGGAACTGGGCCGGGGCATCCACGGGGTCATCGGCCACACCCAGCCGCGCCGGCTGGCTGCGCGTACCGTGGCCGAACGCATCGCCGAGGAGCTCGACGTGCCGTTGGGTGGTGCGATCGGCTACCAGGTGCGGTTCACCGACCGGGTCGGCGAGCAGACCCTGGTCAAGTTGATGACCGACGGCATCCTGCTGGCCGAGATCCAGCGCGACCGGCTGCTGCGCCGCTACGACACGATCATCATCGACGAGGCCCACGAACGCAGCCTCAACATCGACTTCCTGCTCGGCTACCTCAAACAGCTGCTGCCGCGCCGCCCGGACCTGAAGGTCGTCATCACCTCGGCGACCATCGACCCGGAACGCTTCGCCGAACATTTCGGCACCGCCGGGAAACCGGCGCCGATCGTGTCGGTGTCCGGGCGGACCTACCCGGTCGAGGTGCGCTACCGGCCGATCATCGAGGATGCCGACGACCGGGACCGCGACCAGGTACAGGCCATCAGCGACGCGGTCGACGAACTGCGCGCCGAAGGCCCTGGCGACATCCTGGTCTTCCTGTCCGGCGAGCGGGAGATCCGTGACACCGCCGACGCACTGCGCAAACACGAGACCGGGCGCGGAGCCGGCCCGTCGTTCGAGGTACTGCCGCTGTACGCGCGGCTGTCCGCCGCCGAGCAGCACCGGGTGTTCCAGTCGCACAGCGGTCGCCGGGTGGTACTGGCCACCAACGTGGCCGAGACGTCGCTGACCGTACCGGGCATCCGGTACGTGATCGACCCCGGTACGGCCCGCATCTCCCGCTACAGCCACCGGTTGAAGGTGCAACGGCTGCCCATCGAGGCGATCTCGCAGGCGTCGGCAAACCAGCGCAAGGGCCGCTGCGGACGTACCGCGGACGGTATCTGCATCCGGCTGTACGAGGAGGAGGACTTCCTCTCCCGGCCCGAGTACACCGACCCGGAGATCCTGCGTACGAATCTCGCCTCGGTGATCCTGCAGATGGCCGCTGCCCGGCTGGGTGAGATCGAGGACTTCCCGTTCCTGGAACCGCCGGACTCCCGGCAGATCCGCGACGGCGTACAGCTGCTGCACGAGCTGGGCGCCCTGACCACCGACGCGCCCCCGGCCAAGGGCGACAAGGGCAGGGGAGACAAGGCTAGAGGAGACCGAGCCAAGGGCGGGAAAGCCAAGGCGGGCAAGGGATTCGGACGTCAGGGCAGCGAACAGCAGCTCACCCCGGTCGGGCGGCAGCTCGCGCAGCTACCGCTCGATCCACGACTCGCCCGGATGGTGCTTGCGGCCGACGGCAACGACTGCGTACGCGAGGTTCTGATCATCGCCGCCGCACTGTCCATTCAGGACCCACGGGAGCGGCCGGCGGACGCGCAGCAGGCCGCAACCCAGTCACACGCCCGGTTCGCCGACAAGCATTCCGACTTCGTCGGCTACCTCAACCTGTGGCGCTACCTGCGGGAGAAGCAGCAGGAACTGTCCGGCAACCAGTTCCGCAAGCTGTGCCGCACTGAATACCTCAACTACCTTCGGGTACGCGAATGGCAGGACCTGCACGGCCAGCTGCGCCAGGTGGTGTCCGGGATGGGCATCGAACGCAACAGCCAGGACGCGCCGCCCGAGCGGGTACACCAGGCGCTGCTGTCCGGGCTGCTGTCGCACATCGGGCTCAAGGACGTGGAGAAGAAGCAGCCGCAGGCCAAGACCGCTGGCGCCAAGGCGCCGCAGCGTGGGCCGGTGGAGTACCAGGGCGCACGCGGTGCCCGGTTCTCCATCTTCCCCGGCTCCGCGCTGTCGCGTACCCAGCCGCACTGGGTGATGGCCGCCGAACTGGTCGAGACGTCCCGGCTGTGGGGCCGGGTGGTTGCCGCCGTCGAACCCGGCTGGGTCGAGAGCCTGGCCGGACATCTGGTGAAGCGCAACTACTCCGAGCCGCACTGGGAAGCCAAGCAGGCGGCGGTACTGGCGTACGAGCGGGTCACCCTGTACGGCGTTCCCGTGGTCGCCCGCCGCAAGGTCAACTACGGCCGGATCGATCCGCCGGTGGCCCGGGACCTGTTCATCCGCCACGCCCTGGTGGAGGGGGACTGGAAGACCCACCACGAGTTCTTCGCCGCCAACCGAGCGCTGCTCGACGAGGTCGAGGACCTGGAGCACCGGGCCCGGCGGCGCGACATCCTGGTCGACGACGAGACCCTGGTGGAGTTCTACGACGCGCGTATCCCGGCCGACGTGGTCAGCGGCGCGCACTTCGACTCGTGGTGGAAGAAGGCCCGGCGCAAGCAGCCCGACCTGCTCACGTTCTCCATCTCCATGCTGGTCAACGAGAGCGCGGGCGGGGTCGACGAGGCCGACTATCCGGATGCGTGGTCCGCCGACGGTCTGCGGCTGCCCCTGACCTACCAGTTCGAGCCCGGCGACGCGGCAGACGGGGTGACCGTACACATCCCGCTGCCGATCCTCGGTCAGGTACGCTCCACCGACCTGGAATGGCTCGTACCGGGACTGCGCGAGGAACTCGTCACCGCGCTGCTGCGCGCACTGCCCAAACAGCTACGGCGCAGCTTCGTACCGGTGCCCGACCACGCCCGCGCCCTGCTGCGGCGCATCTCCCCGGCCGACGGACCGCTGCTGACCGCGATGGAGCGCGAGCTGCGCTCGATGACCGGGGTGAGCGTGCCCCGGGCCGCCTGGCAGACCGCCGCGCTGCCGGACCATCTGCAGATGAACTACCAGGTGGTCGACGAGTCCGGTCAGCCGGTCGCGGAGGGCCGGGACCTGGCCGTACTGAAGGAGAAGCTGGCCGACCAGGCCCGCACCGCACTGTCGCGTACGGCCCGCGGTATCGAACGCGACGGTCTGCGGGACTGGGACATCGGCACCCTGCCGCAGCAGTACGAGCAGAGCATCGGCGGCCAGAACGTACGGGCCTACCCGGCGCTGCACGACGACGGCGACAGCGTCTCGGTCCGGCTGGTCGACACTCCCGGACAGCAGCAGGTGGCGATGTGGCAGGGACTGCGTCGGCTGATCCTGCTGACCGTGCCGTCCCCGGCGAAGTACGTGCTGAACCACCTGTCCAACACCGCGAAGCTGGCGCTGAGCAACAACCCGCACGGCAGCATCGCCGCGCTGCTGGCCGACTGCACCCGGTGCGCGGCGGACAAGCTGATGGCGGATGCGGGCGGCGTGGTGTTCGACGAGGCAGGCTTCCACCGGCTGCGCGACGCGGTGTGCGCCGGCCTGAACCCGACCGTACTGGGCACCCTGACCGCGGTGGAACGGATCCTGGCGACCGGTCGCCGAGTGCAGTCACGCGTCGACCACACCGGCAATGTACTGCTGCTGGCCGCGCTTGCCGACATCCGTGCGCAGCTCGACGCGCTGATCCACCCCGGTTTCGTGACTCAGACCGGATGGCAGCGGCTCGCCGACATCCCGCGCTACCTCACCGCAATCGAGCGACGGCTGGACAAGCTGCCCGCCAATCCCAACCGGGACCGGCAGCTGATGCAGAGTGTGCAGCAGTTGCAGCAGGAGTACCAGCAGCTCACCGCCACCCTGCCGGCCAGCCCGGCGCTGACCGAGATCCGCTGGATGCTGGAGGAACTGCGGGTCAGCTACTTCGCCCAGGCGCTCGGCACCCCGTACCCGATCTCCGACCGGCGGATCGAACGAGCCCTGGACGACCTCACCGCCTGAGCGAAGAGGCGCAAGAAAGTCCGCTGAGGGTTCGAACCTTCCGATGCCACCCCTGGCTCTAGGGGGTGAAGAAAGGGAGGTGGTCGTGAAGGATCTGGACGGATTCAACGAGTTCGTCGTGGCGCGGTCGGCGGCACTTGTCCGACTGGGATACCTGCTCACCGGTGACTACCAGCTGGGCGAGGATCTGGTGCAGAACTCGCTGCTCAAGCTCGCGCAGCGGTGGCGTCGGATCGACAACCCGGCCGCGTACGCCCGGCGGGTCATGATCCACGAGAACACATCATGGTTCCGGCGTAGACGCCGGGAACACGCGCTCGCCTCGGTGCCGGAACGGGTCAGCGACGAGGACACCGCCGAAGCGGTGACCCGCCGCGCGGTGTTCGCGGCGGCGCTGCGCAAGCTGACCACCCGGCAGCGGACCGTGATCGCGCTGCGTTTCTACGAGGACCTGTCGGAGGCCGCCACCGCGCAGGTGATGGGATGCGCTGTCGGCACGGTGAAGAGCCAGACCCATTACGCCCTGGCCCGGCTCCGGGAACTCGCACCGGAACTGGCGACCGCTACCCGGACCATGCTGACATCGGAGGTGTTGTGATGGTGGACATTCGAGGACTTGTGTCCGAGGCCGCTGAGCACGTACCGGCGACCTCGCCGGAGCGGTTCACCCAGGTGGTCACCGTACGGCTACGGCGCCGGCGGGCGCTGCGGGCAGGGCTGGTGGCGGTTGCCGGCGTGGCCGTGCTGGCCACCGGCATCGGGCTGGGCACCGATCAGCTGCCGATGGATGGACAGTTGACGGGGCAGGCGGGACACGGAGCCAGCACCCTTCCGGCCGGTGCGGTAGGGGCGGCCTCACGGGTCGAACAGATCTGCAGTGAGACCGACTGCACCGCGGTGGTGGTGACTGCCCAGGGCCATCGCTACGAACTGCCCGCACGGATCGTGGATGCGTCACGGAGCTTCGGCACACTGCTGTCGCCGGGCGGCCGCTTCGTGGCCTACCAGCATGACGGGGCGCTGCGGGTACGGGATCTGACCGGTACGAAGGTTCTCCGGGTTCCCGCCGCGGGCGACGTCGGTTACCCGCTCGCGTGGTCGGCGGACAACCGGTGGATGGTGGCCCGGGTGGCGCACTCGCACAGCCGGGGAGGGACGGACCTCAGTGACAAGCTGGTCCGGGTCGACCTGCACAGCGGTCGGATGCTGAGCTTCAGCGACCGGGTCGGCACGAAGCCGTGGCCATGGTCGGAGGTGTCCGGTGTTCTGCCGTCCGGGGAGGTGGTGTTCGGACGCCCGGCCGGTAGGCCGGCGGCGACCTCGCACCCGCACCAGACGCTCGGCTCGTTGGTGTTGCGGGCGTTCGATCCGGCGACGGGCACGGTGCGCAGCGATGTGACGGTCACCGACGCCACCGTGTGGTCCACGGAGCAGAGGCCCGACAAGACCGGTACCTACGGGTGGACCGGTGTCACCGGCCTGATGACGACGACGGCGGACGGTCGGCACGCCGCGGTGCTCACCAGGATCGGCAGAGCCACCACGGTGCGGCTGCTCGACCTCCGGACCGGTAGGAGCGATGCATCGCTCAGGCTGTCGGATGTCAAGGGCTACCGTGACCCGGCTCAACTGTCCGAATGGGTTGCGGTCGACTACACCGGCCAGCGGCTGACCTTGTTGGCCGACGACGGTGGTCGCGGCTTCACCGAACGCCTGGTGTTGGACATGGGCTCGGGTGGGCTGGTCTCGCAGGACAAGATCAGCTATCCGGATCACACAAGGATCCCCTGCCAGACAGGTCGGGAGGGCTGATCGCCGGTACGGCATGAACGGGGGGCGTGGGGGCCGCATCATGTGGCTCCCACGCCATGTCCGGTGCCCTGGTCAGTCCTTTCCGGCCGGCGAGGGCGTCGGGCGGCGGAAGGTGCGCTGTGATTCGTCGATGTGCGCGAGCCGCCGCAGCGCGGCGAAGAAGGCGTCGCCCAGCACCGTACCGATGATCATGGCTTCGGCGGTGCTGTCCCGGTCGGGCAGCTCGGCGATGGCGGCGACGTCGGCCGCGGCGACCATCTTCGCCGCCTCCGCGTAGGTGTCGGCCAGGGCGGTCAGCCGGGTCATGCCGAGTTCCTGGAAGCTCGCCTGCACCTCGGCGATGGTCTGCAGGTGATCCTCGCGGTTGGTGGGGTCCAGACCGTGTCTGCGGACCAGATCGGTGGCGCCGGACAGGTCGGCCGGCGTCCCGGTGTCGGTGCTCCGGCGCCGGGTCATGGCCTTCTGCAGCGAGCCGAGCATGCTGTCGATGTCGCGGTCGGGGGAGTCGACCGTGGAAAGCAGCTCGCGTACCGAGTTGATCGGCAGGTTGCCGACCTCGACCATGGCGCGTACCAGACGCAGCCGTCGTACATGCGTCTCGGCGTAGCTGACCTGGTTGGCGTGGGTACGTTCGCCGGGCGGCAGCAGCCCTTCGCGCGAGTAGTACTTGATGGTGGGCACCGGTACCCCGGTGCGTCTGCTCAGTTCACCGATCCGCACGGGTCCTTCATACCTCATTTCGAGCTGGACAGCACGCGGCACTATCGATAGCATCACTATCGATAGTGATGCTTCACGTTCTCCAGAACAGGACCTCGTCATGGAATCCGCCACCACCGGTCCGCGTACCGTGCCCACACCATCTCGACGTTCCGAACGTCCCACCGACACGCCGCCCGGCCGTGGGCGGCGCCGTACCGTCGTGGTCGTCGCGATCCTGAGCATCGTGATCGTGGCGGCCATCGTGCCGGGTTACCTCCCGCTGGACCCCGACAACAGCCGGGTCGGCATCCGCCCCGACGTCCCGTTCCACTTCCCCGTGCTGCTGGTACACATCTTCAGCGCCGCGATCGCGCTGCTCACCGGCCCGTTCCAGTTCAGTGGCACGCTGCGGCGCCGGGCGCCCCGGGTGCACCGGCTGCTCGGCCGTACGTACCTGATCGCTCTGATCCCGGCCACTCTCTCCGGGCTGGTGGTCGCGGTGCTGAGCACCGCGGGGCCGATCGCCAATGTCGGCTTCGTGCTGCTGGACATCGCCTGGATCGTCACCGGGATACAGGGTTACCGGGCGGTGCGGGCGCACCGCTACCGCAGTCACGAACGCTGGATGACGCGCAACTTCGCGGTGACCTTCGCCGCCGTCACCCTGCGGATCTGGCTGAGTCTGCTGATCGTCGCGCAACTACCGCTGCTCAAGCCGGTCTACGGTGGTGACTTCGACGGACTCTTCCAGACCGCGTACCTGTCCAGTGCATGGCTGTGCTGGGTACCCAACGTGCTGTTCATCGAGTGGTATCTGCGCCGGCGGGCCGGCCGTACGTCCGCTCAGTCGCCGCCCGTGCCGGTCGGTTCCTGAGTCGGCCGCGGCGTCCGGGCCGCGCTGCGCTCACCGAACGCACGGCCCAGTGCGCGTACCTCGGCCTCCAGTTGCGGTACCAGCCGGGCGGACTTGCGGCGCAGCACCGCACCGGCAACCGGGCCGGTGAACACCGTACGCAGCGCCTGCACCAAGGCCAGACTGCGCGGGATGAAGATGCGGTGCCGCCGGTGCTCGATCCCGTCGACCAGCGCGTGGGCGCATCGCTCCAGGGTCATCGTCGCGGACAGCGGGTACGGCAGCTTGCGGATCGACTCCCGGAACGTACGCAGGTCCTGCTGCTGGTCGCGGACCAGATCGGTGTCGACCCAGATCGGGTGCGCGGTGCCGACCCGTACGCCGGTGTGCGCGACCTCCAGCCGCAGCGCGTTGCCGAACTGTTCGACGCCGGCCTTCGCCGCGCAGTAGGCGGCCATCCCGGGCAGCACGGTGAACGCGGCGGCCGAGGAGATCAGCAGCACATAGCCCTGCCTGGCGGTGACGGCCGGCAGTGTGGCGCTGACCGTACGCATCACCCCGATCAGGTTGACCTCGATGGTGCGGGCCAACGCATCCGGCGGGTTCACCGCGACCGTGCCGTTGTTGGCGATGCCGGCGTTGGCGACGACCACGTCGATGCCGCCCAACGCGGCCACCGTGGCGTCCACCGCACGTTGCAACGAGTCCTGATCGGTGACATCACAGTCGAACCAGACATGCCCGTCACCCAACTCGGTGGCCAGCGCACGTAGCCGGTCGGGTTCCAGCCCGGCAAGTGCGACCCGGGCCCCGCGCGCGGCGGCCAGCCGGGCGGTCTGTTCGCCGATACCTCGGGCCGGGCCGGTGATGAACACGACGCGGTCGCGCAGGGAGTGCAACACGGGTCACCTCGCGATGCTGGATGTGGTGCCGGCCAACGACAGTAGCGTGCGGGCCAGCAGTTCGGGCCGTTCCAGGGTGAGCATGTGCCCGTAGCCGGGCAGAACCGTCAACCGCGACCCGCGGATGTGCGCGGCCAGGTATCGGGACTGGTTCGCCGGGGTGAGCCGGTCCCGGCTACCGACCAGGATCTCCACCGGCACCTCGGCCAGGGTGGCCAGCGCGCCGGTCTTGTCGTGCGTCTCCAGCGCCGGCCAGAACTCCAGGATCGTCCGTGCCGGAGTACCGTGCACCAGTTCGGCGCCGGCGCGTACCACCTCGTCGGCGGTTCCGGCACCGAACATGATCCGGCGGGCCATCATCCGGTGCGGCAGCAGTCCGGGTGGGGCGAGCCGGCGCAGCAGATCCACTGCGACGTGCCGGCGCAGCGCGGCGGCCAGCACCGGCCCGCCGAGCAGCCGCTGCAACCGACCGGGATGTGGCGCCGGCCCACCGGCCGAGGTGGAGACCAGCGCGACACCGCGCACCCGCTCGCGGAACAGTTCGGGTTGCTGGGCGGCCAGCGCCATGATGGTCATGCCGCCCATAGAATGCCCGCCCAGCACCACCGGACCGGTGGGTGCCACCTCGGTCAGCACCCGGTGCAGATCGTCGCCGAGCAGGTCGATGTCGGGTGCCCGGTCGCCACGCCCGGACCGGCCGTGGTGGCGCTGGTCGTAGCTGACGATGCGCACCTGCTCCGGCGGCGCGAGCAGCCGCAGGAGCCGTACGACCGGATCCCAGGAGTGTTGGGAGAGCGTCCAACCGTGCGCGAGAACCACGGTGTGCGGGGCGTCGGCGGCGCCGCAGATCCGTACGTCCAGCGTGGTGCCGTCGGCCGCGGTCACCGTACGGGTGTCTGTTGTGGACACGACAGCTCCTTCCGGCTCGCGGTGCCGGGTCGCAGGTGGTAGCCGCGTGGGTCGAACCGGCGGGTCAGTTGCCGGTATCGCCACGTGAACGACGGCCACTGGGTGGTGTTGCGGCCCTGCGCGTCGAGATACCAGCTGGCGCATCCGCCGGTGTTCCAGACCGTACGGCCCAGCCGGCGTTGCAACTGTTCGCTGTACGCTTCCTGCGCGCCGTGGTCGACCTCCACCACCGCGATACCGTGTTCGTCCATCTTGGACAGTGCGTCGACGAGGTAGTTGAGCTGTGACTCGATCATGTACACCATCGAGTTGTGGCCCAGGCCGGTGTTCGGGCCGATCAACATGAACAGGTTGGGGAACCCGGCGATGGTGGTGCCCCGGTAGGCCCGCATGCCGTCCCGCCAGGCGTCGGCGAGCCGCAGCCCGGCCCGGCCGGTCAGCCGGTCGGCGATCGGCGGCCGGGTGGCCTCGAAGCCGGTACCGAAGATTAGGGTGTCGACCTCGCGGCGCCGGCCGTCGGCGGTGCGTACCGCGTGCGGCTCGATCCGTTCGATCCCGGACGTCACCAGCTCGGTGTTGTCCCTGGTCAGGGCAGGGTAGTAGTCGTTGGACAGCAGGATGCGCTTGCATCCGATCTGGTAGTCGGGCCGAAGGGCGGCGCGCAGCGCCGGATCGGCGATCTGCCGGTGCAGGTGCATCTCGGCGGCGCGGGCCAGGATACGTAGCAGTCCGGGCCGCATGGTCAGTCCCACCGCCAGGCTTTCGCGTTCGGCGTAGATGCCGGCCCGGAGCAGCGCCCGGCTGGCCGGCACCCGGTGGAACAGCCAGCGTTCCGCCGCGCTGATCGGCCGGTCGGCGCGCGGGATGATCCACGGTGGGGTGCGCTGGAAGATGTGCAGTCGGCCAACTCTGGGGGCGATACGCGGCACGAACTGGATCGCCGAGGCGCCGGTGCCGATGACGCCGACACGTTCACCGGTCAGCCAGTGCTCGTGGTTCCACCGGGAGGAGTGGAACACGGTGCCGGCGAAGTCGCCGAGTCCGGGCAGTTCGGGCAGTCGGGGTTCACTGAGCGGGCCGGCGCCGACGACCAGGACACGGCCGGTGAAGCTGCCCCGGCTGGTACGTACCTGCCAGCGGGCGGCCTCGTCGTCCCAGCGGGCGTCGAGCACCTCGTGGCCGAGCCGCAGATGGGGCCGCAGGCCGTAGCGCTGGGTGCAGTCGAGCAGGTAGTTCTGGATCTCCGGCTGCCGGGAGAACGAGTGGCTCCAGTTCGGGTTGGGCGCGAAGGAGAAGGAGTAGAGGTGCGAGGGCACGTCGCAGGCGGCACCGGGGTAGGAGTTGTCCCGCCAGGTGCCGCCGATCTCGGCGGCCCGTTCGAGGATGACGAAGTCGTGCCGGTTGCTCTGGGCGAGCCGTACGGCGGTGCCGAGGCCGGCGAATCCGGCGCCGACGATCAGTACATCGTGATGCTCGTGGGCCTGCTGTTGGTGCATGGTGTCTCCGCTCTGCACGGAGTAGCTTATTGACTGTTGGTCAATAAGCTATGTCGGTGCCCCTGGAACGTCAAGTGCAGGGCAGGATGGATCGGTGAGTACCGCCCGTAGAACCAGACTCGACCCGGACGCCCGCCGCGCGCAACTGGTCGAGATCGGGCTGTCCGCACTGTCCGAACACAGCCTGTACGACCTGAGCGTGGAGGCCGTCGCCACACAGGCCGGAATCTCCAAAGCGCTGCTGTTCCACTACTTCGGCTCCAAACGTCGCTTCCAGCTCGCCGTGGTCGAAGCGGCCGCCGCCGACCTGCTGGCCAGTACCGAACCCGACCCGGCGCTGCCCCCCGGCGCGCAACTGCGGGCATCCATCGAGGACTCGGTGAGCTACGTGTCCGCCCGCCGCGACCTCTACCTGTCCCTGGTACGCGGCGCAGCCAGCGGCGACGCCACGATGCGCGACATCTTCGACCGTACCCGCGCCGGCCTGGTCGAACGGATCATGGCCGGCGTCACCGAACTGGGCGGCACCGCGGGCGATCCGTTGCTGCCGATCGCCGTACGGGCCTGGCTGGCACTGACCGAGGAGGCCATCATTTCCTGGACACCCGACGGTCCGGTGGACCGTACCCGACTGGTCGACTTCATCGAGGCCGCCTTCTACCGCGCGGTGCTGGGGCTCCGGTGAGCACCTTCGACACCGCGTACGACGCGCTCGTCGCCCGCTGGCCGGCTCCGGTCGAGCAGCGTGACGTGACCGGCCGCTTCGGCACCACCCGGGTGCTGGTGTGCGGCCCGGCAGACGGGCAGCCGCTGGTCCTGCTGCACGGCGGCGGCGCCACCTCCACCGTGTGGGTGGACAACGTGGGGGAGTGGGCCAAGACCCAGCGGGTGTACGCACTCGACCTGCTCGGCGCCGCGGGGCGCAGCGTCCCCGGCGAGACGCACATCCGTACCCCCGGCGACCTGATGACCTGGCTGGACGAGACCACGTCATCGTTGGGGCTGACCGGCTTCGACCTGTGCGGGCACTCGTACGGCGGCTGGATCGCGCTGAGCTACGCGCTGCACGCACCGGGCCGGCTGCGACGGCTGGTGCTGCTGGAACCCAGCCGCTGCTTCGCCGGGATGCGGGCCGGGTACATGTGGCACGCGCTGCCGATGCTGTTGCGGCCCGACCGGGACCGCGTACGACGCTTCCTGACCTGGGAGATCGGTGACTGCGAGGTCGACAAGGAGTGGTTGGAACTGGCCGTACTCGCGGTCGACCGCCCGACCACGAAGGTGGTCGTGGGCTCCCGGCCAAGGCCGGCGCAGCTACGGACGATGCAGACGCCGACGCTCGTACTGCTCGCCGAGCACAGCCGACAGCACGACATCGGTACGGTTGCCGCGACGGCCCGGCGGCTGCTGCCCGACGTGCGTACCGCAGTGCTGCCGGGGGTGTCCCACCACTCGATGCCCAGCGGCAACCCGGACGAACTCAACCGCCAGGTCCGCGACTTCCTCACCTGAGCGGTGAAGGCCGGCCCGGCGCGTGCTGCGCCGGGCCGGCCTTCGTGATGCAGTTGATCGTCGCTCAGTCGTGGTTCGTGGCAAGGGCACGCAGGCCCGTCATGCCGCCGTTGAACCTGTCCTGGTCACCGGCGAAGGTGCCGGAGCTGGCGTACTGCCAGATCGTCCAGGTGGCGGTGCCGGCCGGCGGGGTCGGTGCGCTGGAGCTGTAGCGCGCGATCCAGAACGGGTTGGTGCTGGCGAACGCGCTGGAGTTGCCGGTGCACGTGTTCCACCAGTCCCAGGTGGTGTAGATCATCGGGTACTTGTTCCAGCGGGTGTGCATGTAGTTGGAGAAGGACTTGATCCAACTGACCATGCTGGAGTGTGAGAGGCCGTAACAGGTGCCGCCGCTGTAGGGGTTGTACTCGATGTCCAGGGCCGGCGGCAGCGTCTTGCCGTCGCCCGACCAGCCGCCGCCGTGGTTGGAGAAGAACTGCGCCTGCGAGGACCCGCTGGAGATGTTGGGTCGGGCGAAGTGGTACGCGCCGCGGATGAACCCCTGGTTGTAGGAGTTCGTGTAGTTGCGGCTGAACTCCGAGTCGGTGTAGCTGGTGCCCTCGGTGGCCTTGATGTAGGCGAACCGGGCGCCCTTGCTGTAGTTGGACGCCCAGTTGACGGTGCCCTGGTAGTGCGACACGTCCATGCCGGGGACGGTGGTAGCGAGGGCGCTCGCGGGGCTCGCGCCGACCAGCAGTCCCGCCGCGGTGGCCGCGGCTGCCGCAGTTGCGAGGACCACTCGGCGCAGTCGCCGGAAGGGGATGGAGCTGTGCATGGGGAACCTCCTTGTCGACCAGCCCAACAAAGGGGGATACGGGCTGGACAGGGCACAGGCTCTCATCGCGGCCAGAAGAACTTCAAGGCCCAAAGGCGGTTCTTTTCAGAAATTCTTCCAGTACTGAGTAGATTCTTCATCCAGACTGCGCCCGTTCCGTGTAGCTTGCTCCGGCTTGTCGGAGTACCAGAAACGACGTGGAGCCGATGCCCGGCCGGCCCGCATGACGCAGCTCAGCCATAGTCGTCAGTGAGGAGTGCGTGAGTGCAGATCAACATGGCGACCAGTGCCGGTACGGCAGGCCGGCCGAACGAGGACTTCGCCGGTGCGGTGCCCGGCGCTGTGGTGTTGCTCGACGGCGCCGGCATCCCCGAGGCAACACCGGAGTACGAGCAGATCCGGGCCACCTGCGTCGAGGCGATGCGAGCCCGCCGAAACCGGCCGGGCGGGTACTGGATCGCCAAGGACGACCCGCTCGCCGCGTACGAAGCGGTGACCGGCAGCCGACCTCTCGACGAACTGGACGGTGCCGCACTGCTCAGCAACGGCGCGAGCCGGATCGTCCACCCGTACGGCCTGACCGACTGGTCTGGCCTGATCGAGGTGCTCCACGCCGACGGGCCGGACGGCATCATCCGCCGCGTCCGGCAGGCCGAAGCGGGTGATCCCGGTGCCGGAGCCCCTGACGATGCCACCGTCGTGCACTGCACCCACCTGCCGCGCTAGTCATGGTTCGTACGGAGCTCGTGCACAACGGGCAGTGGACGCCGGATCGGTTTATCTTGTCCGGATCGCCCCCCGATCGGGCGGCCTGACCCCCGGAAGGATCCGCATGAGTACCGCTACCACCACGAAGGCCCCCAGCGAACCCGCACTGATCATCGCCGTGATCTCGGCGGCGCTCGGCCTCGCCGCGACCCTCGGCATCCACGGCCTGTCCTCGGGCAAGGTCGCGCTGATCGTGGCGGCGATCAACGCGATCGCCGCGATCATCACTGCGTGGCGTACCCGGCCGATCGCGCCGTCGCTGTTCACCGGTGCGGCCAACGCCGTCATCGCGCTGGCCGCCGCGTACGGCCTGCACCTGCCCCAGTCCACCATCGGCGCGCTCAACGTCCTGGTGATCGCGGTACTGGCACTGATGACCCGCGGCCAGGTCTCCCCGGTGCCGCGTAAGACCCGGAAGAGCTGACCGGTACGCCGGGGCGCCCGCCCATCGTCGCGGGCGCCCCGGTCAGTTCGTACTGACCACCGCCCCGCGCATCAACGGTCCCCACAGCAGGTCGGTGATGTCGCCGAGCTGCGTGACGTTGCGTCCGGTCGCCGCGGCGACCAGCGGGTTGATCATCGCCCGTTCCTCGCTGGTGCCCGCGTACCCCATCGTCGGGTCGCTGCCCGTACCGCCGCCCTGCCCGGCGCTCTCCTTCGGGATCGGCGGACTGTCCACGATCGGCACCTGCGGGAGCCCGGTCAGCAGACCGCCGTGGTCGGCCGAGCGGTTGTACCCGTCGTTCACCGGCGCCTCCGGCGCGGGCACCGGCGCGTGGTCGGGCAGGCCCCAGCACTTCGGCCCGATGTCCGGCCCCCCGTACACCGGCTGGTCCCCGTCGACGTACTTCCCGCTGTCGCGGGTGATCTCCAACGTGATATGCAACCGACCCGTATCAAACGCACCCTCGATATTGCGCTGCAACCGCACCATCCCCGCCGTCACACACGGATACTCCGGCGCATACTCCGCCAACACCCCCAACACCGGCCGCGACACCCGACCCAACTGCACCAACCTGCCCTCATGCCGCAACAAAAACCCCGACCCGCTATCCGCCAACCCCGTCGCCTCACCAAAAAACGACGCCAACTGCTCCCGCTGATCCGACACCGTCCCCGCCGTCACCGTCACATTCCGCAACACCTCCACCAGATCCGACCACGCCCCCGAATACGTCCCCAACACCCCCGCCAACTTCTCCAAATCCGACCGCAACACCGGCAACTGACCATTCACCACCCCCAAATACCGATCCAACCCCACCAACGTCCCACCCAACCGATCACCACGACCCGCCACCGCCCGCGACACCGCATCCAACGTCACCGACAACTTCTCCGGACCCACCGCCCGCAACACCGGCAACAAATCATCCAACACCCGCTCCAACTCCACCCCCCGCACACTCCGATCCTGCGACACCACCGCACCCCCAGAAATCGCCCGCGACGACGGCGACCCATTCACCACCAGATCCACAAACTTCTCACCAAACAACGTCTTCGGCACAAACCGCGCCACCACATTCGACGGCACCCCCGACACCGACCCCGTATCCAACCCCACCCGCAACACCGCACCCGAACCAGACGACGACACCCCCGCCACCCGACCCACCACCACACCCCGCACCTTCACATCCGCACCACGCTCCAACTCCAACCCCGACCGATCCGCCCGCACACTCACCCACACCGTCGGCGTGAACACCTTCAAATACGCACCCACCGACACCGCCACCAACACACCCACCACCAGCAGGAACGCCAGGCCCAGCAGGGCCCGCCGGCCCGGTCCCCACGGCCGGGGTGCGGGCCAGACCGTCACCCTGGTCTCGGCGACCAGCTGCCTGTCGGTGCCATGCAGGTCCACTGTGGACCGCCTCCTGCGCTCAGCGGGGCACGGATGTGGGTACTGGAGTGTAGAGCCGTTCGATCTCGGTACGGAAGACCTCGACGATCTGCTGCCGGCGCATCTTCAACGACGGCGTGAGCATCCCGTTGTCCTCGGTGAAATCGCCGTCCAACAGCCGGAACCGGCGGATCGACTCGGCCCGGGACACCTGCGCGTTGGCCCGGTCCACCGCCTGCTGCACGATCGAGCGCAGCGTCCCGTCGGAGAACTCCGGGTCCGCCTCGCGTCGCCGGGCCAGCTCCTCGGGGTCCACGGTGACCAGCGCCGCCACGTACGGCCGGTTATCGCCGACCACCAGGCACTGGCTGACCAGCGGCTCGGCCCGTACGGCGTCCTCCAGCGGGCCGGGCGCGACGTTCTTGCCGCCGTTGGTGACGATCAGGTCCTTGCTGCGCCCGGTGATGGTCAGGTAGCCGTCGTCGTCCAGCTGCCCCACATCCCCGGTCGGAAGCCAGTCGTCCGCACCGGCCTCCTGGTTCCAGTACCGGGCGAACACGTGCGGGCCGCGCACCAGTACCTCGCCGTCGTCGCCGATGCGTACCGACGTGCCGGGCAGCGGCAGACCCACGGTGCCGAACCGGGGACGCAGCGGCGGGTTCACCGTGGCGGCTGCGGTCGTCTCGGTCAGCCCGTAGCCCTCGTAGATGATGATGCCGGCACCGGCGAAGAACAGCGCCAGCCGCCGGCCCAGCATCGCGCCGCCGCTGATCGCGTACCGGACCCGACCGCCCAGCGCGGCCCGGATCCGCCGGTACACCAGCAGGTCGTACAGCGCGTGCGCGGCCCGCAACCGCAGCCCGGGACCGGCGCCACCGTGCGCGGCGCGTTCCAGCCCCTCGGCGTAGCGGCCGGCGATACGCACCGCCCGGTCGAACGAGGAGACCCGACCCATCCGCGCCGCGGTGGCGCGTGCGGTGTGGAAGACCTTCTCGAACACGTACGGCACGGCCAGCAGGAACGTGGGTCGCAGCGCGGTCAGGTCGGGCAGCAGGTCGTCGGGCCGTACGCTCGGCGCGTGCGCCACGCACACCTCCGCGCGCAGGCACGCCACCTGTACCAGCCGGCCGAACACGTGGGCCAGCGGCAGGAACAGTACGGTGCTCGCCGGGTGCCGTACCACCGCGCGGAACACCGGGTAGAGCAGTTCGATGGCGTTGTCGGCCTCTGCGGCGAAGTTGGCGTGGCTCAGTACGCAGCCCTTGGGCCGGCCGGTGGTGCCGGAGGTGTAGACGATGGTCGCCGGATCCTGCGGGGTGACCGCGGCGCGGCGCAGATCCACCATCGCGTCGGTCACCTCGGCGCCGGCCGCGACCAGTTGCCCGATCGCGTCGGAGTCCAGTTCCCAGCGCCGCGTCAGCTCCGGCAGAGAGTCGGCCACGGAGTCCAGCCGGGCGGTGTGCTCGGCGGTCTCGGTCACGCAGCCGACCGCGCCGCTGTCGCGCAGGATCCAGCCGATCTGCCCGGCCGACGCGGTCGGATACAGCGGCACCGACACCGCGCCGACGCTCCAGATCGCGTAGTCCAGTACCGCCCACTCGTACCGGTTGCGTGACATCAGGCCGATCCGGTCACCGGGCGCGACCCCGCTGCCGAGCAGTCCCCGGGCGACCCGCGCGACCTGTTCGGCGAACTGCGCGGCGGTGACCGGCCGCCAGCCCGAGCCGGTACGCCGCCGGTAGAGCAGCGCCTGCGGGTGCTCGGCGGCGCTGGTGTACAGGCTGTCGGCCAGGCCACCGTGCTCCGGCGGCGCGACCAGCGCCGGGCTGCTCTGCTCGGGCACACGCCCTCCCGTAGGTCAGCTGTCGGCGGACTCCGCCGGACTCCGTTCAGCCGCAGGGTTCTCCAGGATGGCGACCACGCCCTGACCGCCTGCGGCACATACCGAGATCAGGGCACGGCGGGCACCGCGCTGGTGCAGCAGGGTGGCCGCGGTGGCGAGGATGCGGGCGCCGGTCGCGGCGAACGGATGCCCGGTCGCCAGCGACGACCCGGCCACGTTGAGCCGGTCCGGTTCGATGCCGCCCAGCGGCCCGTCCAGTCCCAGCCGTTCGGCACAGAACTGCGGATCCCGCCAGGCGGCCAGGGTGGCGAGCACCTGCGAGGCGAACGCCTCGTGTATCTCGACCAGATCGAAGTCGGCCAGGGTCAGGCCGTTACGGGCCAGCAGCCGGGGCACCGCGTACACCGGGGCGCTGAGCAGCCCGTCGTCACCGTCGACGAAGTCGACCGCGGCGGATTGCGCGTCGGTCAGGTACGCCAGCACCGGAAGCCGGTGCTCGCGCGCCCACTCGTCGTTGGCCAGCAGCACCGCGGCGGCGCCGTCGGTGAGCGGGGTGGAGTTGCCGGCGGTCATGGTGTCGCTGCCGAACACCGTACGCAGCCGGGCCAGCGATTCCACTGTGGAATCCGGCCGCAGGTTCGCGTCGCGGGTCAGCCCCCGGTAGGGCGTGACCAGGGTGTCGAACAGGCCCCGCTCGTACGCCGCGGCCAGGTTGCGGTGGCTGGCCACGGTCAGCGCGTCCTGCTCGGCCCGGCTGATCTGCCAGTGCGCGGCGGTCCGCGCGGCGTGCTCGCCCATGGACAGCCCGGTGCGGGGTTCGGCGTTGCGCGGGATCTCCGGCACGATCTGGCCGGGCCGCAGGCCGCCGAACGCGCGTACCCGCCCCCACATCCCGCGGCTGCGGTTGGCCCGCAGCAGCACGCTACGCAGGCCCTCGTTCACCCCGATCGGTACGTCGCTGGCGGTGTCCACCCCGCAGGCGATGCCGGCGCCCAGCTGACCGAGTTCGATCTTGTTGGCCACCTGTACGGCGGCTTCCAGGCTGGTCGTGCAGGCGCGTTGCAGGTCGTAGGCGGGGGTGCGCGGGTCCAGTCCGCTGCCCAGTACGCACTCGCGGGTGAGGTTGAAGTCGCGGCTGTGTTTGAGTACGGCGCCGCCGGCCACCTCGTCGAGCCGTTGCCCGGCCAGTCCGTACCGGCTGACCAGCCCGTCGAGCGCGGCGGTCAGCATGTCGGAATTGGAAGCGGTGGCGTAGGGCCCGTTCGCGCGGGCGAACGGGATCCGGTTGCCGCCGAGTACGCCGACCTTCACGAACCAGACCATACTTGCGGGTAGACTTACTCGCAAGTAAGGATAGGCGTATGGCTGATCGGTACCAGCGTTTCGTTTCCTCCGGTCCCGGCCGCACCCTGGCCCGCCAGCTCGGCCTGCCCCGGCCCGTACCGCTGCGTCGGCACCGCCCCGACGACCCGCCGGTGCGCGGACCGGTCGTGCTCGCCCCGACCCAGGGCCAACTGCTGAGCGCGGTACGCGCGCTGCTGACCGAAGCCGGCGCCGAGCCGGTGGAGGCGCATCCGGAGCCGGCCGCACTGGTCTACGACGCCACCGGCATCACCGACGTGGCCGGGCTGCGCGCGCTGCACGAGTTCTTCGCCCCGTTGGTGCGTAGCGTCGGATCGGGTGGTCGGGTGGTGCTGCTGGGCCGACCCGAGGGTGCTGGTGACCCCGAGTCGGGGGTCGCGCAGCGGGCGCTCACCGGGTTCGTCCGCTCGCTGGGCAAGGAGATCGGCCAGGGCCGCACCGTCCAGCTGGTACGGGCCGCGCCCGACGCCGCACTCGGCTCCACGCTGCGCTTCCTGCTGTCCGGCCGATCGGCGTACGTGTCCGGTCAGGTGATCGACGTCGGTCCGGCACCGGAGGACGCAACCGCCACGACCGACGCCGAACCGCCGCTGGCCGGGCGCAGTGCCCTGGTCACCGGCGCGGCGCAGGGGATCGGTGCCGCGATCGCCGAGACCCTGGCCCGCGACGGCGCCCGGGTGATCTGCCTCGACGTACCGGGACAGGGCGAGGCACTGTCCGCGCTGGCGAACCGGATCGGCGGTACCGCCCTGCAACTGGACATCACCGCAGACGACGCCGCCGCGACGATCGGCCGGGCCGCCGCCCGGGTGGACGGACTGGACGTGCTGGTACACAACGCCGGGGTGCTGCGGGACCGTACCCTGGCAAAGATGAGCGCAGCGGAGTGGGACACCGTACTGACGGTCAACCTGGCCGCGCCGTACGCGCTGACCCGGCGGCTCTACGACGACGGCGTACTCAACAGCGGCGCTCGGGTGGTCTGCCTGTCCTCACTCAACGGCATCGCCGGTGCGGCCGGCCAGACCAACTACGCGACCAGCAAGGCCGGCGTGATCGGACTGGTCGAGGCGTTCGCGCCGGAACTGGCCGGTCGGGACGTGACGCTCAACGCGGTGGCGCCCGGGTTCATCGAGACCCGGATGACGGCCAGCATGCCGGCGACCGTACGGGCCTTCGGCCGGCGGCTCAACAGCCTGGCCCAGGGCGGCCTGCCGGTCGATGTGGCGGAGACGGTGGCGTGGCTGGCCCAGCCGGGCTCCGGCGGCATCACCGGCCAGGTCGTACGGGTCTGCGGCCAGAGCCTGCCGGGTGCCTGATGAGTACCGTGCGCTACACCCGCCGGCCCGGCCTGCTGCGCGGTTACGTGGCGGCGCTACTGCCGCGCCGCCGCATCCTGGAGGTGCCCGACCGCGAACTGCTACTGCCCGACCTCGCGGTACGCCCCGCGCACCTGGCCCGCTACCGGCAGGTGTGCGGGTTCCCCGACAGCGACCTGTTGCCGGCCACCTATCTGCAGGTACTGGCGTTCCCGCTGAGCCTGCGGTTGATGGGCGACCCGGGGTTCCCGTTCGCCCTGCCCGGGCTGGTGCACATCCGCAACAGCGTCCACCAGTTGCGCCCGATCGGATCGGATGAGCCGTTGACGCTGCGGGTGAGTGCCGGAGCGCTGGCCGGCCACCGGCGCGGCCGTACGGTCGACCTGCTGACCCGGGTGGCGGTGGGGGGCGAGCCGGTACTGACCGCCGCGGCCACCTTCCTGCGTCGTGGCCCGGCGCCCGCATCCGCGCGTACGGAATCGTCGGAGGTCGCCGAAGACCCACCGCCGGCGGAGATGTCCTGGATCCTGCCGGCAGGGCTGGGGCGCCGCTACGCCGCGGTGTCCGGGGACCGCAACCCGATCCACCTGTCCCGCCCCACTGCGCGGTTGTTCGGCTACCGCACGCCGATCGTGCACGGTATGTGGAGCGCGGCCCGCTGCCTGGCCGTGCTGGGTGGCCGGCTGCCCGCGGCGTACCGGATGGCGGTGCGGTTCACCCGGCCGGTGCCGCTGCCCTCGCGGGTCGGGTTCGGTGCGCGGCTGGGTGAGACCGGATGGGAGTTCGCGGTCAGCGCGCCGCGCGACGGGCGCGTGCTGGTGAGCGGGACGTTCGCGCCGGGCTGAGCGCCGGGTCCTGCCAGCGGCTGCCGTGCATCAGATTGTCCAGGCCCATCCAGGCGAAGTTCATCAGCCGGGCGCTGGTCACCTCGGCGTCCTCGCCGGGCCGGGTGACCGCCCAGTCGGCGAGCGCCTCGCACGATCCGACCAGGGCGTGTGCCAGCGCGGACACCTCCTCCTCGAGCCGCTGCGCGCGGGGCCCGCGTCGAGGTGTCGTGGCGTCGGGACGGCGTTCGGCGACGGCGCGACGGATCAGGTCGGCGACGAACGCCACGATCGCGGTACGCAACGTGGCGACCTCTGCGGCGAACGGGTCACCGTGCGCCGGGGCCTGCTGGTGCAGCACCGTCCAGGCGTCCCGGTGCTCGGCCACCACCGCGTAGAAGGCGCGCAGCCCGTGCCAGAGCTGCTGGTCGGGAGGCAGTTCCGGGTCGAGGGCGGAGGTGACCGCGGCGAGCACCCGGGCGGCTTCGCGCCGGATGCAGGCGAGGAAGAGTTCCTCCTTGCTGCCGAGGTAGAGGTAGAGCATCGGCTTGGAGATGCCGGCGCGGTCGGCTACGTCGTCCATCGAGGCGGCGTGATAGCCCTGCTCGGCGAAGATCGCGACGGCGGCGTCCATCATCTGCTGTTCGCGTACGGCGCGGGGCAGGCGTTTCGGCTTGGCGGTGCTCGTCTGTCGTCGTGCCTGCGCTGCCACGGTTGCCACTCTACCGGGCCAACCAGTAACCTTACTCCGAAGTAGGGTTACTCCAGAGTAAGGAGCGTGTGATGGCGGAACTCGACCTGGCCTCACTGGACTTCGGCGCGATGGAGCCGGTGGAGTTCGCCCGGCTGGTCAAACAGACCCCGCGGCGCGAACTCGCCGACGCGATGAACGGGCCGCTGCGCCGGGACGTACTCGACGAGGTGTTCGCGCGGATGTCCAGCCGGCTGCGCGTCGAACGCGCCGGCCCGCTGTCCGCCCTGATCCGCTGGCACATCGTGGACGAGCCCGAGCACCGTGACAGCTACGAACAGCTCATCGACAACGGCACCTGCACCATCCGCGAACCCGGCGATGCCGAGCCTCGGCTGACCATCACCACGGATGCCGTCAGCTTCCTCAAACTGGTCTCCGGCAACGCCTCCGGACCGGCCCTGTTCATGACCCGCAAGCTGAAACTCGCCGGTGACCTCGCCCTCGGCGCCGGCCTGACCAGCTACTTCGACATCCCGAAGGCGTGACGATGAGCTTCAGCATGGAACTGTCCGAGGAACAGCGGGAACTGCGCGACTGGGTACACGGCTTCGCCGCCGACGTAGTACGCCCCGCCGCCGCCGAATGGGACGAGCGCGAGGAGACCCCGTGGCCGATCATCGGCGAGGCCGCCAAGATCGGCCTGTACGGGTTCGAGACCCTCGCCGAACTGTGGGCCGACCCGGCCGGCCTGTCGCTGCCGATCGCCAACGAGGAACTGTTCTGGGGTGACGGCGGGATCGGCATGGCCATCTTCGGTACCACCCTCGCCGTGGCCGGCATCTTCTCCGCCGGCACCCCCGACCAGTTGGCCGAATGGGTACCGGAATGCTTCGGCGAGGCCGACGACCCGAAGGTCGCCGCGTTCTGCGTCTCCGAACCCGAGGCCGGCTCCGACGTCGCCGCGATGCGTACCCGGGCCCGCTACGACGAAGCCACCGACGAGTGGGTACTCAACGGCCAGAAGGCATGGATCACCAACGGCGGCATCGCCAACGTGCACGTCGTCGTCGCCTCCGTCGAACCGTCGCTCGGTACCCGCGGTCAGGCCGCGTTCGTGGTACCGCCCGGCACCGACGGCGTGGTGTCCAACCGCAAGATCCGCAAGCACGGCCTGCACGCCTCGCACACCGCCGACGTGTTCTTCGACGACGTACGGGTGCCGGGTCGCTGCCTGCTCGGCGGCAAGGACAAGCTGGACGAGCGGCTGGCGAAGGCCAAGGAGTCCAGTGGCAGCAGGGGACACGCCGCGCTGGGCACGTTCGAGCTGAGCCGGCCCACCGTCGGCGCGCAGGCCATCGGCATCGCGCGCGCGGCGTACGAGTACGCGCTGGAATACACCGGCACCCGCGAGCAGTTCGGTAAGCCGCTGGTGGACAACCAGGCGGTGGCGTTCACCCTGGCCGACATGCGTACCGAGATCGACTGCGCCCGGCTGCTGGTGTGGCGCGCGGCGTGGATGGGACGCAACGGCAAGCCGTTCGAGGCGGCCGAGGGCTCGATGTCGAAGCTGAAGGCCGGCGAGGTCGCGGTCTGGGTGACCGAGCGGGCCATCCAGTTGCTGGGCGGCGCCGGCTACAGCCGGGAACACCCGGTCGAACGGATGCACCGGGACGCCAAGATCTACACCATCTTCGAGGGCACCTCGGAGATCCAGCGCCTCGTCGTCTCCCGCGCCATCACCGGCCGCCGCCTCTCCTCCCGCTGACCCGGGACTGCCGCGCGCCGGGCCGATCTTGGGAGAGTTTGTGGGTTTGTGGTCGCTATAGCGACCACAAACCCACAAACCTATAGCCTTTCTCGGGCGGCAACACCAGATGTCAGTGGCAGGGCTACCCTTTCGACATCATCGAGATCCCTCCGGTAGCCAGCCCGAACACGCGGGCGAAGGCCTCTCCGACATCTCGGTGCCGATCGAGCCTTTCCAGCGATTCGAACCGTGCTGGATCAAGATCGAGAGTGGTGACCCCGCCGGCTCCGTCTCCGTCGGCGCCTGAGAAGAGGACAAGGCATCTGTAGGCGCGCAGGGCGCCGCCGCGCTCCTCCCGCATGAACGACCGGAGCAGCACAGCTCTCTCGGCGACCTGGCTACGCAACGCCTCCACCGAAGTCCATCGACTCGACAAGCTTCAAATTTCTGCCTCGCGCTGAATCTCAAGCAGAGTATCGAATTCGATCCGACACACGCGAAAATCTGGATCGCTAGGGCTGATTACGGACACTCTTCCTCGATTCGATGCTCGGTTGTCGTCGGGTGAGTATGAAGGAGTGGTCATGGCGCGCAGACCTGCAACAGGCGCGAAAACCCGTCAGCTAGAGGGTCTTTTTCCATAAAAAGCACGCACGGTCTGCGCCAGCTTACGCTGAATAAGGCGTAGAGTGTCGATGGTCGTGGCATCGCTAAATCCCGTGGTCGTCCGCCAATCTACGCCTGAACCGGCAAGATCGCTGACGAAGACTATCTCCACCGCAAGGAGCATCCGCGCCCAATCTGCGGGAGCCAGCGGAGCATCATTCATCAGTGCAGCTTTGAATGATCTACATCTATCCAGCAGATCAGTCTTTGAATCAAACCCCATACCGAAGGCCAGCTCGTCGCTACAACGCGCCGGCCCTCCCCACTCTGCCAACGCCCTCCGCAGAAAACTGATCTCGCTTGAAGTCAGCAGGGAACTCGGAACGGCCGACGCTTCGAGCATCAATTTAGTCATTCTCCCAATATTCATCGATAGAATCGGGATCCTATCGAAGAACGGTTCCGCCGTCCAGGTGGTTAGGGTCATGAATTGCAATCGTGGACTCGGGCGCGAAGGGATCTGGACCATTACAAAGACGTGCCCGCATCGGTGTGGACCTAACCCCTGAGTGGTACACCGGGGAGCTATCGAAGATCCAATGCCTACAGGGTGGAGGCGGGTGGCGGTGGCAAGGTCGTATGACATCAGATTTCCCGAGTACCTCGATGGCTATGAGGCCGAGACCGCGGCGAAGGGATACTTGGTGGGAGTGGCAGTCAGTGCGGGCGGTCGGACGTTCGACCTAACGGTCTATGACCGAGCCCGCCTGGTTCAGGAACTTGACGACGAACTGAACTCGGACCGTGCCTATTTTGCGGTATCGAATCTACTCGTCGTTGAATCTGTAACCAGGGCTCATATTTCAATGGCGGTAGAGGTTCTGGCGAAGGGGCAATTTCAGGAGTTGGTGCCGAGTCTGGCGCAATAGTCGCCCGCGCGGCGTGAAGTGGGGCACGCGCACGCCACTCAGCAGCTTCGCACTCGCAAAGTTGGATTGACCTGGATCTTCAGTCACGCTTCCCGGTCAGGCGAACTTTGCACGCACATCGACCATCGCATCCCCTCTGCTGCAGCATCGAGCAAGGGTCGAGCAAGTGAGGTGAGTTGTGGAATCTGGGCAGATACAGGCAAGCCTACTGACGATTCTTGAGAATTCGCCGATAACTTCTGCGTCTGTTGTGCAGGATGTCAGGGAGTCCGTGCAGGCGGGCGAGGTGAGTCTCGCCTTCGATACTCTCTGTTCATGGTTGTATGAAGATTCGTTGCCGATATCGCACTCATTCTATGAGCGATTGATATCGATGTCGGATGAACTTGAAGAGCCGAGAGCAGTGGAAAAACTTGATGAGTTGGTCATTGGTCCGGTTGGATCTGAAGATGTCATCAACGTGATGCGGGTGGCTCAGATCCTGGAGATCGTTGATGCAGAAGGGCAGCCTGCGGCACTGCAGTTCCTGCTCCTGGATGGGCGCTCCCTGGTATGCACTGTGTGGACTGACTGGTCGATCCGGCTAGAAGTGAGGAGTGGTTCGGAGGCGCCAGATTACTTCTGGCCTCCGGAGAGCTATTCATGCAAGACTGTTTTCGAGATTCCAGATGGCGGCGACACACTCGCCTCGCCCGAATTGATATCGGACGAGGTTGGTGTCACCGTGGGCTTCGACGTCAAAGTAGGCCGCCATGAGATATCCATCCGTTCATGAGGTAGGGAAATGATCTTGACGGTCAAATGATTTCCTGTTGGAATGGGTCCAACAAGATCAGTTCTGTGAACCTGCGATCAAAGGATACGCTGTTGGAGCCAAGGCATGGATGACATCTTTCAGCAGGTCAAGGACCGTATTGCTGGCCTGGCAGGCGGGTCGTTGAGTCGTGAGGCAGCCGCAGCGTGGGCGATGGCGCGTGTGCAGGACGAATCAACCGACTACTCGTCCTGCGAAACTCTGTGGACGGGGCTCGATCGGCTGGCGGGCGCTGACCTTCGGGAAGGGCCCGGCATCTACCTACACGATGAGGATGATTTTCGCGCCTGGCTTGCCGACTTGGAGCGGTAGCCACACGCGAGGCATGCTGCCCCGGCCGACCAGCGTACGAGCGACGGGAAATCGGTGGCCGTAGGTGGGACTGCTGGTCAGGCTGGCGGGATGGTGATGGATCCGGTTGCTGGCCACTTCAACGAGGTCGCTGAGGCGTATGACGAGGTCATTCCGTTTTTCGCGACGTTCGCGGCCCGATTCGACGAGCGCATGCTGTGGCCGGACCCGCCGGCCACAGTGCTGGATCTGGGTGCTGGTCGTGGAGCCATGACGGCTCGGGCACTGGCTCGCGGGTTGCGGGTCGTTGCCGTCGACGCTGCGCCCAGGATGGTGGAGCTGCTGCAACGCGATCACCCGGGCGCCGACGCGCGTGTCAGGTCAGCGGATGCGCTGGACCTGCCGGACGGATCGGTCGACCTGGTGGTGGCCAGCTTCCTGATTCATATTGTGCCGAGGCCGGAGGCCACGATGGACGAAGCCCTCCGAGTTCTCAAGCGTGGCGGGCGCATCGTGCTGACCGTGCCGGGGCGCGCTGACGGCTCGCCTGATCCGTGGGACGACGAGGTCAACGACCTGGTGAAGTCGTATCGACGGTTCCAGCCGGACGGGGACGGCCGGCACGGCAACGACGCCGAGGAGCAGGAACTACTCAAGGCTCGGGGAGTATGGGACCTCACCAGCGAGTCGGTGGACATCGCCATTCCCGTACCGGACGGTGACACGTACTGGCGCTGGATGACCAGCCACGGTGCCGGGACCTTCGCCAAGCGACTGCCTGACGACAGGCGTCGCGAGTTGTACCGGGACATCTGCGCGCGAATCGACGCCCGAGGTGGCTGGACAGTGCGCCGGTCGGCCACCATCTGGCAGGCAACCAGGGCATAGACCTGCCCGAGTCTTCGGCCCGGATTGCGAGCCCGATCTTGGGAGAGTTTGTGGTTTTGTGGTCGCTGTAGCGACCACAAAACCACAAACTCCCCAAGTTTCAGCAGGGGTCAGGCGAGGAAGCCGGCGCGGCGCCAGAGGGCGCGGCCGGGGCCGGCGATCATGCCGACCTCGGTGAGGAACGTGGTGACCGGTTCGGCCATCCAGCGCAGCGTCTCCCGGTGGTACGGATTCGCCCGCGCCACCCGCCGCGCGTGACGCGGGTCGAGGCCGACGCTCGCGTACACCCCGGGGTGCAGCAGGTTGCGGCCGATCACCAGCGCGGCCTCGGCGGTGAGCAGCCGGTGCCGGGCGAGCAGCACCCTGGAGGTGCCGGCGAGCTGGCGGACCAGTTCGGTACGGGCGAAGCGTACGTGCCGCGCCTCCTCGACCACGTGGATGCGCGAGACCATCCGGGTCAACGGCTGCAGCGTCTCGTCGGCCATCATCTCGCGCTGCAGCCGGTCGAGGGTCTCCTCGGCCAGCAGGGTGGTGGCGAACATCGCCGGGCCGCGCGGCGCGAGCGCGCCGAACAGGCTGCCGAGGCGCAGCAGCGCCCGGCTCGGCGGGTAGCCGGTGGCGTCGAGCTTCTCCAACTCGTGGGCGAACATGATGCTGTGCCGGGTCTCGTCGCCGATCTCGGTCAGCGCGTAGCGCACCGCGGCGCCGGCCGGGTCGAGCGGGTAGATGTGCCGGGTCAGCATCCGCATCAGCAGGGTCTCGAACCAGATGCCGAACCGGGTGAGGCTGCCCAGTTCCTGCGCACCGAGAGTGATCTGCTGTGCGCTGCTGAGCTGTTCCCACAATGCCGTGCCGTACAGCGAGACGCGGTGCGCGGGCAGGCTGTGACGGTCCGGGTCCAGCGGAGCGGACCAGTCGATGTCGAGATCAGGATCATAGCTGTGCCGGCTGGACGCCGACAGGAGTCGGTTACTGGTGGTGTCACCGTTGGTGGCCATGGCAAACGCCCTCCACAAGGACAGTGTCTGTGACACTCTGTCGCGTGCATCCACTATGGGCGGCACATCGTCCCGAAGTCAAGGATTGTGCGACGTGATGTCACAGGTAATGTGTCGGTGTGGCCAGAACCGGTACTGAACGTGGTAACTCTGAGGAACTGAAGACCGACCAGCCTGCTCAGCAGCGCCCCGACGGACGGGCCCGACGCTGGGCCGAGCACCGTCGTGTCCGACGCGACGCGCTGGTCGCCGCCGCGATCGAGGCCATCGAGGCGGAAGGTGCCGACATCGGCGTGGACGCCATCGCCGCGTACGTCGGCATCTCCCGTACGGTGCTGTACCGCTACTTCGACGGCCGCGACGACCTGCAGCTCGCGGTCGCCCGCCGGGCGGTCGGCCTGCTGGTCGGTTCGCTCACCCGCTCGCTGCGTTCCGGCACCACCCCGCGACGCATGATCACCGGCGTGGTCCGCGCGCACCTGCGCTGGCTCGACCGGCACCCCGAGCTGTACCGGCTGATCGCCGCCCGTTCCGCCACCGGTACGGCCGGGCCGGCCGCGTTCGCCGAGGGCGAGACGCTGTTCGCCGCGCAACTGTCCGACCTGCTCGGCCACTACACGGCGATGCTGGGGGTACGCGGCGAGAGCGTACAACCGCTGGCGTTCGGTCTGATCGGCATGGTCGAGGCGGCCGGCGACTGGTGGGTACGCCACGGGCAGGGCAGCCAACGCCAGCTCATCGCCACGCTCAGCGACTCGATCTGGTACGTCATCGACGGCAACCTGCGCGCCCGTGGTGCGGTACTCGACCCGGACCTGCCGCTGCCGACCCGACGGGCGAGCAAGGAGGAGTAGTGCGCTTCACCGAGGATGACGAGGTGCCCGGCGAGGACGGCTACCGGGGGACCGTGCAGCTGCAGGCCGCCGGCCGGCAGGTCGAGGTGGCCGCCGAGCTACGCGGTGCGTTCGAACCGATCAGTGGCCGCTACCAGTGGTACGGCAGGCTCGCCGCCGATCAGCAGGTCACCGAGCTGGCGTCACGGCACGCGCGCGGTGTCACGCTGCGCACCTCGTACGGTGCCGCGGTCACGACGCTCAACGACGTCGACCCGTGGGGTCGTTACCGGGTGTCGGGGACCGGACGGCCACCGTTCGAGGTGCGTACGAGTGTGTCGTCGGACGCCGGCTGAGGACCCGCCGCCGCGTCGTGCCGACGGCGGTACCGAGCTGTACCAGATGCAGGTCATACGCTCTTGACAACGATGTCAGATTCCGGTTGTGTGCGAACGGCCGGTTTGACTCTCGATGGAGTGTGCGCGTGAAACGCAGATCTTTCCTGGTGGGTGGGGCATCGTTGGTCGCACTGGGCGAAGGGATACCGAGCATGGCGACCGCGGCACCGGCCCGGCCGGTCGGAACGCAGGACGGTTTCAGCTCCTCGTTCGAGTCGACCGACCCGGCACTGAGCTGGACCAGCACCGCGGAGACCGATTCCGCCGGGCACAAGAAGATGTCCGGGGTCACCGGTAACTCCTCCACCGGCATCCCCGGCAGCATCGCCGACAAGATCACCGCCACCACGGCCAGCGACGAGAACCCGCCCGGCGAGATCGCCACCAACCTCACCGACGGCGACATCAACACCAAGTGGCTGACCTTCTCCGCCACCGGCTGGGCCCAGGTCACGCTGTCCGAACCGGTGGTCGTCGTCGACTACGCGCTCACCTCCGCCAACGACGCCGCCGGCCGTGACCCGAAGGCGTGGACGCTGCAGGGTTCCACCGACGGCAGCACCTGGGTCGACGTGGACAGCCAGCACGACCAGAGCTTCGACCGGCGCTACCAGCTCGTCGCGTACCACACCGGCAACACCACGGCCTACCGCTACTACCGGCTGAACGTCACCGCCAACCACGGCGAGGACATCCTGCAGCTCGCCGAATGGCAGCTCTCCGACGGCGACACCACCCCGCCGCCCGAGGAGGACATGAAGACCTTCATCTCCAGCGGCCCGGTCAACGGCCCGAACATGTTGCCGCATGCGGGATTCACCGGACTCAAGGCACTCGAATATTCCGGCCAGCACACCGCCACCGGGCACGCCTGGGCGTACAACAAGATCTACGACGTGCACATCGAGGTGCACCCCGACACCGAACTGTCGTACAAGATCTTCCCCGAACTGACCGCCGGCGACCTCGCCTACCCCAGCACGTACGTGGCCGTGGACCTGGCCTTCTCCGACGGCAGCTACCTGTCCGACCTGGCCGCCACCGACGAGCACGGCATCCCGATCTCACCCGACGGGCAGGGCGGCGGGAAGATCCTGTACGCCAACCAGTGGAACTCGCAGCGCTGCGCGCTCGGCGCCGTCGCCGCCGGGAGGACCATCAGCCGCGTGCTGGTCGGGTACGACAACCCGCACGGACCGGTGCTGTTCCACGGCTGGATCGACGACATCAGCATCGCCAGGGTCCCGGCGCAGGCCGCCACCCGACCCACCGACCATGTCGTCACCACCCGCGGCACCAACTCCTCCGGCGACTACTCCCGGGGCAACAACATCCCGGCCACCGCCGTGCCGAACGGCTTCAACTTCTGGATCCCGGTCACCGACGCCGGATCCACCAGTTGGCTGTACCACTACCAGTCCCGGAACAACACCGACAACCGCCCGCAACTGCAGGCGTTCGCGGTCAGCCACGAACCGAGCCCCTGGATGGGGGAGCGGCAGACCTTCCAGGTGCTGCCCTCGGCCGCGACCGGGACACCCGATGCCAAGCGTTCGGCCCGTGCACTGGCGTTCCGGCACGAACACGAGACCGCCCGGGCGCACTACTACGCAGTCACCTTCGACAACGGCATCCGGGCCGAGATCGCGCCCACCGACCACGCCGCGGTCTTCCGGTTCAGTTTCCCCGACGAGCACGCCAGCCTGATCTTCGACAACGTGAACAACTCCGGCGGACTGAGCCTGGACACCGCCAACGGCACCCTCACCGGCTACTCCGACGTCAACATCGACGGCTACCACGCCGGCGCCTCCCGGCTCTACGTGTACGCCACCTTCGACCGTCCGGCGACCGCCGGCGGAATGCTGCCCGGCGGTGGCGGCGACAAGGTCACCGGCTACCTGCGCTTCGACGCCGGCAGCTCACGCCAGGTCACCATGCGCATCGCCACCTCGCTGCTCGGCATCGACCAGGCGAAGCACAACCTTGACCTGGAGGTCGGCCGCGCCGGGCTGGAGACCGTACGGGACCGGGCCCGCGCACTGTGGGACCGCCGGCTCGGTGTCATCGAGGTCGACGGGGCCACCCGTGACCAGCTCACCACCCTCTACTCCAACCTGTACCGGCTCAACCTGTACCCCAACTCCGGGTACGAGAACACCGGTACCGCGCAGCGTCCCGACTACCAGCACGCCAGCCCGGTGGTCAAGCCCGTCGGTGAGTCGACGCCGACACGCACCGGGGCGAAGGTGCTGCCCGGCAAGATCTTCGTCAACAACGGATTCTGGGACACCTACCGCACCGCGTGGCCGGCGTACAGCCTGCTGTACCCGAGCGTGGCCGGTGAACTGGTCGCAGGCTTCGTCCAGCAGTACACCGACGGCGGCTGGATCGCCCGCTGGTCCTCACCCGGCTACGCCGACCTGATGACCGGCACCAGCTCCGACGTGGCGTTCGCCGACGCGTACCTGAAGGGGGTCAAGGGTTTCCGGGCCACCGATGCCTACGCCGCCGCGGTACGCAACGCCTCCGTGACCCCGCCCAACGCCGCGGTCGGTCGTAAGGGCCTGGCCACCTCGATCTTCCTCGGCTACACCCCGGACGGTACGCACGAGAGCGTGTCCTGGGCGCTGGAAGGTTTCCTCAACGACTTCGGCATCGGCAACATGGCCGCCGAACTGGCCCGGCGGGCGAAGCCCGGCAGTGCGGAGGCCCGCCGCTACCGCGAGGAGTCCGGCTACTACCTGAGCCGGGCCCGCAACTACGTGCACCTGTTCGACCCGGCGATCGGCTTCTTCCAGGGCTTCGACGCCGACCACAAGCCGCGACTGTCCCCTTCGGAGTACGACCCGCGGGTGTGGGGCAACGACTACACCGAGACCGACGGCTGGAACTTCGCCTTCCACGTCGCGCACGACGGGCAGGGTCTGGCCAACCTGTACGGCGGCCGGAACAAGCTCGCCGCGAAACTCGACGCGTTCTTCGCCACCCCGGAGACCGCGCAGTATCCCGGTTCGTACGGCGGCACCATCCACGAGATGCTGGAGGCCCGCGACGTTCGGATGGGCCAGTACGGGCACAGCAACCAACCCTCGCACCACATCATCTACATGTACGACTACACCGGCCAACCGTGGAAGGCGCAGGCGCGCTCGCGCGAGGTGCTGCGCCGGCTCTACACCGGCAGCGACATCGGCCAGGGCTATCCGGGTGATGAGGACAACGGCGAGATGAGCGCCTGGTACATCTTCTCGGCGCTCGGGCTCTACCCGCTGCAGATGGGCAGCCCCCGGTACGCGATCGGCTCGCCGCTGTTCCGTCGGGCGACCCTGCACCTGGAGAACGGCCGGGATATCGTGATCGACGCGGCGCACAACTCGGTACACAACGTGTACGTACAGGATCTGCGGGTCAACGGGCGCGGGTATGCGCGGACCTACCTCGACCACGCGGACCTGGCACACGGTGCGCGGCTGGACTTCACCATGGGCGCGGAGCCGTCGTCGTGGGGCAGCGGGCATGCCGACGTGCCGCCGTCGTTGACCCACGGCGACGAGGTGCCCCGGCCGCTGGCCGACGCGACCGGTGCGGGTAAGGGCACCGCCACGGCCAGCGGCGGCACCGACGTGTCGGCGCTGTTCGACGATACGTCGGCCACCCAGGTCAGTTTCGGCTCGGCGACCCCGTGGGTGGCCTATCAGTTCGCCTCCGGCACTCCGGCAGCCACGTACTACACGCTGACCTCCGGCGATGTCGCCGGGGACCCGAGTGGCTGGCGACTGAGCGGGTCCAGCGACGGTACACACTGGACGGTGCTGGACGAGCGCCGCGACGAGACGTTCCGCTGGCGGCTGCAGACCCGGCCCTTCCAGGTCGACAAGCCGGGCCGGTACGCGTACTACCGGCTCGACATCACCGCCACCACCGGTGCGACGAACCCCACGCTGGCGCAGCTCGAACTGCTCGCCGAACCGTCCTGACGAGCGGCGGCCACGGTACGGGCGCACCGCCCGTACCGTGGTCTTCCTACTCAAAAGGGACGAACGGCTCGGTACGCTCGGTAGTTCGCGCGGGGCCGGGGGTGAGGTCGGGTATCGGTTTCGCGCCGCCCGGGAGGCCGTGCTAAGTTCTATCCCGTCGCGCCGTTAGCTCAATTGGCAGAGCAGCTGACTCTTAATCAGCGGGTTCGGGGTTCAAGTCCCTGACGGCGCACCAAAGCCCAGGTCATAGACCTGGGCTTTTTTGTGTCAAGATCCGTGACTGTGCGCCTGCCGCTAGCTGCGCTCGTCACCGGCGTGACGCCGCTCGTAGAAGCGACGTGCCCGGTTGCGGTTGCCGCAGCCGGTAGCGCTGCACCATCGACGATTGTGGCGTGGCGAGGTGTCGAGGTAGACCCATCCGCACATCTTGTCCGCGCACTGGTGCAGCAACCTCAGTTCGGGCCGGGTGACCAGATCGAGGGTCGCGCGCACAATCCGGTCACGGGGAGTCGTGAGGTCGAGGTGCGGGTCCTGCCAGGCCCACTTCCCGGGTGATTCGGACGACTCCCTCTCCCGGGCTGCTTCGGCTCCATTCCGCTGGGCAGCGCCCTGGCCGGGATACTCGGCGAGGCATTCGGCAGCAGGACCGGAGTCGCCCTCGGCGCGTTCGGGATGGCTTTCTCGGCGCTGCCCATGCTCGCACCCGCGATACGACGCCTCCGCCAGCCCGACGAGTCGCCCGCGGACCCACGATGACCGCAGGCGGCGGCCAAGCATCACCGACACCCTCGGAATCGTGCTGGGTGGTGGTCGGCGCCGGACGACACGAACCGGAAGAGCAGCGGGCCCTGCCGGGTCGGTGAGGATCCGGCAGGGCCCTGCATCATGGCGCGGTGGGTCTGTGGATCAGTAGAGGCTGACACCGTAGGCGCTGGCCGCCTCAGGGACCGGCTGGTAGAAGGTGGTGCCGCCGGTCTTGCAGTCTCCGCTACCGCCCGAGGTGATGCCCAGGCCCTTCGAACCGTCGTACAGCGGGCCGCCGGAGTCACCGGGCTCGGCGCAGACGTTGGTCTGGATCATGCCCTTGACGGTGCCGCCATCGGAGTAGCGGACGGTGACGTTCAGGGCGGTGACCGTACCGCCGTGGGTGCCGGAGGTCGAACCGGTGCGCTTGACCGACTCGCCGACGACCGCGTTGGCGGCGCTGAAACCGCCGGAGTGGCTCAGCGAGGCGTTGTCGTAGCGGACCAGGGCGTAGTCGTTGCCCGGGAAGCTGTAACCGACGTTGGAGCCGATCAGCGTGGTGTGACTGGAGTTCGTGTACCAGGTGCTGGCCACCTTGCCGCAGTGTCCGGCAGTGAGGAAGTAGTACGCGCCGCCCTTGGTCACGTTGAACCCGAGCGAACAGCGGTACTGGCCGCCGTAGATCGCGTTGCCGGCGGACAGCAGCGGCCGGAACGTGCCGCTGGTGCGGTTGATCTGGACCGCGCCGGCGTTGTCCCCGGCGGTGCGCCTGATGGTGGCGATCTCGGCGCTGGACACGGTGTTGTCCGCGGTCACCACGACGCGGTTGGTGGCGGCGTCGGTGTACCAGGCGATGCCCGCGACACCTGACTGCGCGACCGCGGCGCGCGTGTTGGACAGCTGGTTGGCGCTGTAGTGCTGGGGGGCCGCCGAGACCGCGGCCGGCAGGGTGAATGCGGACGCCGCGACAAGGCCCGCGCTGGCGGCGAGAACCTTCGCCGTACGGCTGATGGCGCGTCGGTGGGGGCTACGGGTGATCCTCACAGACTCCTCCTCAGGAGTGCCCGGGACCGGGTCAACGGTCCCGGATGTGGGATGTAGGGGATCCCGCTCGGATATATCTGCAAGGAGTATCGAGTAGGTCAAAGTGTCGTGCAATAGGCCAAGAGTGCCTTTCGTTCGGAAAGCCCGTCGGGATCCGGCCACGGCGTCAGCCGGACAGCCGCGAGCGTGGTGGGCTCGGTCATTTGATCTGGGCCACCCCGGACCCACCCGCGGGCGACGTGACCCGGTAGAGGTTGCGCATCTCTTCCTCCAGGACCTGGACCTTGTCCAGGCGGGGTCGGCTCTTCGGTGTGAAGAGCCCGTCTGCCTCCCAGCGCCGCGGGTCCAGGCTCAGCGCCGAGACGTTGAGCCAGCCGCGGGAACGGACCTCCGCCAGCCGCTCCGGCAGGGCGTCCTCGAGTGCCAGGTAGAAGATGACGTGGGCGAGCTCCTCGATGCGCTGCAGGCCGTCCCGCACGCTGGTGATCACCGTGCCGAAATCGGTCGGCTCCGCCCCGGGCAGGTTCTGTACGAAGAGGCGGGCGAGCGTGGGTACGTCGTCGTAGTAGTCGATGTAGTCGTAGTCGAACACCCCGCGGTAGCTCGCCGCCCACTCGTGGAACAGCCGCATGATCGTGCCCTGGGTCGCGACCGCGTGCGCACCGAGGGCGCTGAGCGTCGTACTCGCCGACTCGTCCAGGAAGGTGCGCCCGTAGAACTGCGGGTCGGAGAAGGACCATCCGACGTAGTAGTCCCAGATGGTCTTGAGCGACATGATGACGGCGTTGTCGTGGAACCCGTACGAGCCCTGGATGTTGCGGGTGAGTTCCTCGGCCAGGGAGAGGAACCACCGGTTGGCGTAACGCAGGTAGTCCTCGTCGAGGGACTGCTTCGTGTCCCGGCCCACCATCTCCGTGACGAAGGTGTTGGCGTAGCCGATCAGATTGGACCCCACCGAGTAGTACGGGTCGGCGAAGACCGCGGCGTCGCCGACGCAGGCCCAACGGTCAGGCGAGAAGACCTGCTTCGAGGAGTGGCTGTAGTTCTTCAGCACGCGGAAGTCGAGGACCGGTAGCTCGCGGATGGCGGGGTCGAAGCCCGGGACCCGCTCGGCCACGAAGTCGATCGCCTTCTCGATCCGGTTGAACTTGGTGACCGGGTGCAGCTCGTCGGCCACGACGATGCCGACGCTGGTGTGGTCGGGCGCCAGCGGAATGGCCCATACCCAGCCGCCCTCGAACATGAAGTGGTTGGTGGAGTGCCAGCGCGGTTCCTGCGCGCGGTCGTGCCAGGCGGTGTGGTCGGCGGCGACGGCATCGTCGGTGTCCAGACGCCCCTCGAGACGGAACCAGACCGAGTTGTGTGGCTTGGGGTAGCGCTTGGTGAGGTCGAGCTTGCGTTGCAGCAGACGGTGCCGGCCGGTGGCGTCGACGACCCAGCGGCAGGTGACGGTGACGGGCTCCGCGTCCTCCTGCTCGGCCGGCTGGTAGGTCACCCGGTGCGCGTCGTCCTGCCCGCCGAGTTCGATGTCGAGGACCTTCACGCCCTGGATCAGCCTGGCTCCCGCGTCCTGGACCACCAGGCGCAGGTGTTCCTCCAGGGAACCGCGGTTGAGCTGGTAGGACTTCGCCGGGAGGAAGCGGCGGACACCGAACTCGGTCTCCTCGTGCAGGCCGGATCCGCCGCCGTAGAAGTACCGGAGGCCCAGCTTCTCCAGTTGCTGCTCCTCCAGATAGTCCCGCAGGCCGATGACCTCGGCGAAGTAGTAGGCACCCACCTCGACCGACGATTCGCCGACCTTGAACGCGGACAACGGGATCGGGGAACGCTCGCGCTCACAGACGACGACGGAGAGCCCCGGGTACGCGTCCCTGAGCTGTTTGGCGAGGCAGAGACCGGCCAGACCGCCGCCCGCGATGACCACGTCGTAGTCCACACCGGTGAACAGGGAGTCGGTTCCGATCTGATCGCTCACAGGAGACCCGCCTTGTCGGTCCGTCGGCTGTCGATGGATCGCGCCAGACTCCGGATGGTCCGGTCCGCATACACAGCCGAATTTTCCAGGGGAAAGCCGAGCCGTTCCTCCACCCCGGCGGTGAGATCCATGACACTGAGGGAGTCTCCGCCGAGGTCGAAGAAGTCGTCGTCGAGGCCCACGCGCAGGGGTGCGAAGATGCCCTGCCAGACCTCCAGGAGCGCGGCCTCGGTCGGCGTCGCCGACCGCGAGTCGGGGCCTCCCCGGCCGACGGTTGCCGTGTACAGCTCGGTCAGGGTCGCTTCGTCCACCTTGCCGTTGCCGGTGAGGGGCAGAGCGTCGATCGGGATGATCGCCGTCGGCACCATGTACTCCGGAAGGTTCTCCCGCGCCAGCGCATCGAGTCGACCGATGTCGTCGTCGGCGGGCCCCTGGACGAAGGCGATCAGGCCGGACACCGCGGAATCGGTGTCGTGGCACAGCAGATGGACGTGGTCGACCACCCCGTCCCCCGCGAGGATCTCGGCCACGTGGCCCAACTCGACGCGACGGCCACGGATCTTCACCTGCGCGTCCCCGCGCCCGACGAACTGGAGATTGCCGTCCGCGCACAGGCGGACGATGTCTCCGGTCCGGTAGACCCGCTGCCCGTTGCCCGCGGGTGTGGGCAGGGTGAAGAACTTCTCCGCGGTCAGCTCCGGATTGCCCAGGTACCCCCGGGCCAACCCGGCCCCGCCCAGGTGCAGCTCCCCGGTTTCGCCCGGCTGCACCCTTGTACCGTCCCCGGCCAGTACGAACGCCTCGACCCTGTCGATCGGTCTACCGATCAGCACGCTGGTGTCGCTGGCGGCGAGCGGGTGGACGGTGGAGCAGACCGCGTTCTCGGAAGGCCCGTACTCGTTGAACAGCTTCACGTCGGGGAGTCGGCGGAAGTGCTCCTGGGTGAGGCTCGAGGTGAACTGTTCGCCGGCGATCGTGACGCCCCGCAGCGATGTCGCCGAACGTGCGTCGATCCCGCCGAGGATGCGCGTGTACAGCGCAGGAGTGACGAGGAAGTGGGTGACCCCGCGGTCTGTCACCAGTCCGGCCAGATAACGCCGGTCGGTGATCCGGTCCCGCCGGGGCAGCACCAGCCGTGCCCCGGCCGTCAGCGCGCAGAAGGTGTCCGCGACGGAACTGTCGAACGACGGCTGCGAAATGGCCAACGCCACGTCCTGCGGACCGAATCCGTAGTAGGCGTTACGCCACGTCACCGTGTTGACGATGGCCCGGTGCTCGACGGCGATCCCCTTGGGCTTCCCGGTCGTTCCCGAGGTGTAGATCACGTACGCGAGATCGGCGTGACCCGCCAGCGGCGCGGGATCGGTGTCCGGGGTGGACAGCGTGTTTGCCACGACATCGAGGACGACGAGCTCGCCGTCGAAGAACATCGCCCCGGCCGCCACCGAGGACTCGATCACCATCGCGCGGGGTGCCACGTCCTCGACGATCTGCTGCGTCACCTTCGGTGGGCTGGCCGGGTCCAGGGGGACGTAGGCGCCACCGGCCTTGACCGCGGCCAGGATGGCGACGACCACCCGCAGCGGGTGCCGGGCCAGGATCGCCACCCGGTCACCGGGGCGTACCCCGCCGGTTCCGCGCAGATGGTGGGCCAGCTGGTTGGCGCGCCGGTTCAGCTCGCCGTAGCTGACCCGGTCGCCTTCGAAATCCAGCGCGATGCTGTCCGGCATCCTCCGTACGCGATCCTCGAAGAGCAGCTGGAGCGTCCTTGGATCGTCGTCGTTCATCGGCAAGCGTTCCGCCCTCGGGTGGTGGTGTGCGTCAGCAACTCACACCTAACCGGAGGTCCGCTTTGTGATCAAGAGGCGGCGGCAACAACCGACGACTCATCCGCCCGGCGCGCCGGACGTGGAAGGGGTCGCAACCCCGTCAGGAGCTTCGTCCAGTCCGGGCAGATTCCGCAGAGCTGGACTGAGCGCACCCCAGATCGCCAGTACCACCGTCGGCGACATGAACAGCGGGATCGCCAGTCGCGCCGGCATGGTGTCCAACATCAGCCCGGCCAGCAACGACCCGAACGGCGCGAGTGCCAACGCAAGGGTGCTGCGCACGCTCTCCACCCGTCCCACCAGCCGGTCCGGCGTGACGGCGAGGCGGTAGGCGACGACGACGGAGTCGGTGGAGGGGATGGCCAACGCCACCGGAAGGATCGACACGGCGAGGACGTACGGGTTGGGCCACAGCGCGAACAGCAACGGACCCGGCCAGGCGCAGAGTTCGAGAAGCATGATCATGTGGGTGCTCAGACGGCGGCGTACGAGCCCGGACAGCAGCGAGCCGAGCAGCAGGCAACCGGTGAACGCGGCCAGCAGCACGCCGATGATCGTCGGCGACAACCTCTGCCGCTGACACACGACGACCAGGGCGAGCAGCACGCCGGGGCCGAACGGGTTGGTCAGGCAGTACAGGAACGTCGTCGTGCGCAGGAACGGTTGCCTCCACAGGAACTGCCAGCCCTCGGCAAGGTCGCTACGCAGTCGCCTGTCCCGCCGCACGCTCCCGACCTGCGACGGTGCGCGCAGCAGAAGGATGGCGAGCAGGGAGAAGACGTACGACGCGGCGTCTGCCACGAACGGCAGGGCGCGGCCGACCGCATAGAGGGCACCGCCGGCCGGGGGTCCGGCGAGCTGCGCCATCGACGAGCGTGCCTGCTGCGTGGCCACGGCCGAGGACAGCTGACCGGCCGGCACGATGGACCGCAGCATTCCTGCCGCCGCGGGGTTGAACAGTGAGGACAACGAGCCCTCGACGAACGCGACGAGCAGGATCTGCCAGTACGGCAGGACGTTGCACCACAGTGCCAGGCCGATGCTGCCGACCGCGACCGCGCGCAGTGCATCGGAGGCGATCATCAACACCTTGCGGTCGACGCGGTCGGCCAGCACGCCGGCGAGCGGACCGAACAGTACGGCGGGCACCGTCCGCGCGAACGACACGGCACCGGCCAGTACGGGCGAGCCGGTGGCCATGAGCACGACCAGCGGATAGGCGACCGCAGCGGCCTGACTGCCGGTGGTGGACAGCAACTGCCCGATCTGCAGCAGCAGGAAGTCGCGGTTGTGGCGAAGTGACCTGTGGTTCATGGGTCGATCCCTTTACTGCCGTGGGCCGGGCGGGACCGTGAACTATAACAGTACTTACATGAGTGCTGTTATGATTTTCCCATGGACAGCGACACCGCTCCCGGGGCGGCCGACGACCCGACACAACAGAGCCGCTGGCGACCGCTGCGCATCCTGCAGCAGTCCATGGACGCCGACATCGCGCGCGTCTACGCCGACGCCGGGGTGGAAGGGCTCAAGACGAGTTTCGTGATGGAGCTGATGAGGCTGCATGCGCGCGGCCCCATGACGATCGGCGAGCTCGCCGAGTCGGTACAGCGCACCCACTCGGCGATCAGCCAGAAGGTCGCGGCGATGCGGGCCGTCGGACTCGTCCGCACGACCCAGGGCAGGGACGGCCGCAGCAAGAACGTCGTACTCACCGCCAGGGCGCGCCGCATCGTCGGTCGGCTCGCCGCGGAGTGGCGCGCCACCGAGGCCGCCATCGCCGAACTTGAGGACGAGATCCCCTACCCGCTCAGTCGAGTGGTCACCGACATCGAGGAAGCGTTGACCCGCAGGAGTTTCCACGAGCGGATCGCCGAAAAACTCGCAGCCGACCCGGACTGGTCGCAACCGGGATCCTGACCGGGGCTCCGGAACCACCCCGGCCGTGCCGGCCGGCCGACGGTTCCCCGGATCCTGGAGATCCGCCGGTCAGCCGGCGTCGTCAGCGTGCTCGTCGTGTCCGTCGACGAGCGAGCAGGATCAGGGCGGCCCCGCCGGTCAGCAGCGTCGCCGCCAGACCGGCGTACAGGGGCAGCGAGGCTCCGGTGACGGGCAGGTCGCCGTTGCTGCTCACGGGACTGACCGGAGGTACCGAACTGCCGCCATGCCGGCGGATCGTCAGGTACGCCGTGCTGCGTGCCGCGATGATCTCGTCGTCCTCCAGGATCAGGTTCTGCGAGATCTGCGCCGGCGCATTGCTGGCCACCCGGAAGTAGAACGTGCAGAGGATACCGGGCGAGTTTTCGTCATCGGGAGTGCACCGGAAGTAGGGCGGGCCGAACTTGTTGGGGCCGCAGTATCCGCCCCCCGCCACGGGCCAGCACTTCTGGTAGATCAGCCATCTGCTGCCCGAGATGTCGATGGAACCCCCGACAATGGTGTGCTGTGAGCTCACCGTGAGCGCGACCGTGTCGCCGGGCGCCGCGGTCGACGGTTTGTACGTCCCGTGCAGGTAGGACCAGGCCGTCGACGGGGATGGTGACCCGGGGACGTGACTGACGGCCAGCTTGATGCCCGGGTGTCTGGTGAATGTCTCGCCGTCGGACGCGGTCACCGTGACGTTCGTGGCGTAGGTGATGAGATCACCGCCGGTGATCTTCCCGACGCGGAACCGGACCTGGGAGAGTGTGTTGATCGCCGAGGGCAGGGGACAGGTCACGTGGTCCGGCGGGCTGGCGGTGACACAACCGTGTGTGTCTGGCCCCGGCCCGATGTAGGTGAGCGGACCGGTGTGGGTGATGGGGATGGATACGGTCCCGGTGAGGTGGTCCGGGTTGGCGACCACACTGGTCACTATCGTGACGACCTGACCCTCGTACGCCATCCAGGGGCCGAAGACGACCTCCACCTCCAGGTTGCCGGCGGACGGGTCCGAGGACGGTGCGGTGCTCGTACCCGGGCTGGCACTGGTGCTCGGAGAACTGCTCGGAGTAGTGCTCGGTGCGGAGCTGGGACTCGACGATGCTGACGGGGTCGACGGGGAGGGGTCGGGGCTGGTGTCGGCCAGCGCGGGCGCGGTCAGCGTTGCGGTCAGCAGGCCGGTCACGGCCGCCAGAGACAACAGGACCGCGTACACCTTCGGTCGTCTGCGCGGCCGGAGAGGCCAGTGGGGGAAGCGATGCATGGTGGGGCTCCCGGTTCGGTGAGGGAATCACGCATCTTCTTCACGCCCGATGAGCGGTGAAGGTTTCACCCCATCTTCGACGCCGTGTCCGGTGCGATCGAGCCCGGCCAGGGTCGCTGATGGTCACACTCGACCGCTGCGGAGATCAGCGGTCGGGCCACACCGACATTTCGGTCAGGCTCCGGATGGCCACCCCGTCGGGGTTACGCAGCCGTACGTAGCGCGCGGTGACCGGCCGGGGCAGCGAGATGGCGTCGAACGCGTCGGAGCGCACGTCCGTACGGCGGGTCCAGTGCACCGCGTCGTCGCTGGTGTCGACCACGACAGCGCCGGACAGACCGTGTACGAACACCGCGCCCACCCGTTGCGGCCCGCCCAGGTCCAGATACAACGAGGAGTTGGCCTGGCACGGCGTTGCCGAGCCGGCCGGTGACGCCGATGGTCGTCCGGTGCAGTCCTGGGCCGGGAAGCTCGCGTCGAACTTCCCGTCGGTCAACGGGCAGTGCGCCAGCCGTACCGGCCTGGAGCCGGCCCGCACGTAGCAGACGGCACCGCGTGAAGGTGGGGCGCCGACGCCGCCGTGCGCGCGTACCGACTGACTGCCGTACGAGGATTCGAAGGTGGTGTCCGGACCCTTGGTGGGCACCGCGGCGTCCACATGGAAGATGGTGCCGGTGTCCTCCAGCGCCCGGGCGTCGAGAGTGGCGCCGCTACCGGCCGGCCGGCTCCAGACGATGCTGCCCCGACCGTCGGTGAACTGTGTGAGGTAACGGGCCGGGTGGGCAGTGCCGGGCGCGGTGAAGTCGCTCCACCGTACGGTGACGTCCCGGCCGGAGACCGACGCCGACAGCGTCGACGGATGCCAGAAGGTGACCGTCGGCATGGTCAGCTCGGTGCGCTGGATCTCAAAACCGCTCTGGAAGCTGGGGCCGGCCACCTCGCCGCGCCCGGCGGGCAGCGCGGCGGACAACTCGAACGGGCTGGCCTCGCCGACGTCGCCGCGTACGTCCGACCCGCGCATCCGGTACCGGTAGCCGCCGTGTGCGTCGGTCCTGCTGTACTGCACCGTCCGGCAGATCGGTGCGCCGTGGCGGCTGAGGCAGCTGAGCAGTTCGGCGCCGGCGGTGAGCCCGACCGTGAGCATCTCCAACGGATCCGGCGCGCGCAGCAGCCCGACGGAGACGCCGCTCGCCGCGGTTGCGTCCGGATTGCGGAGTGTGCCGTGCAGATCGACCGATGCACCGGGATCGACCTTGCTGGCGGCACAACCAGCGACCAGCATCAGCGCCACGACCAGTACGGCGGCCGGAACCGTCCTGCGCAGCTGCCGCCCGGTCGGCGGCCCACCTGCCCGATGCAACGTCGATGCACTCCCGTCGTTCCCGGAGCGGGGCGGGGCCATCGCCAACGCTGGCCGGGTTGTCGTCCTGGTCGGTGCGGCGCAGCGTCGCCGGCCCATGGGCGTACCGCCCGAAGGCGTCGCCCAGTGCCATCAGCATGCCCTGCCCCGGCAAACCGGCCGACGGCCGGCTCCTAAGCTGGGCGGATGGACCTGGAGTTCACTGGCGCGCTGTGGTTCTGGAAGGGCCCGGCACCGTGGCACTTCATCACCGTCCCCGATGACGAGTGCGCCGCGCTGGAGGCGGTCTCGGCCTCCGTCAGCTACGGCTGGGGAATGATCCCGGGCACCGCGCAGATCGGCGGAACCAGGTGGAGCACCGCACTGTTTCCCAAGGACGGCGGCTACATCGTGCCCGTGAAGACGTGGGTGCGCCGGGCGGAAGGGCTCGGGCTGGGCGATGTGGTGTCCGTCCGGCTGACCGTCGACGCCTGACCTGACCCACCGTACGCAAACTTGTACGTCACGTGCTTGCGTCCCCGTCATACTGTTCTGCCCGGGAGAGTCCCCTACTTCGGCAATATGACACCGATCCCCGAAGGAGAACCTCCGTGCGGAACACGACCATCCGCGGCGCCCGTTGGCGGCGTCGACTCCTCGCGCCCGCTGCCCTGGCAGCATGTTCCCTGGCAATGCTGGTACCGGCCGGCTCGGGCGCTGCCTCATCGCGCGCCGTCATGGCCAGGTCCGGCAACAGTGGGGCGCAGGACTTCCAGTTCCCGGGCGCGGACACACTCGCGCTGTACGACGGGTCGAACCAGTACATCACCTACGGGGCCAGCGCACACGGCCGCAAGGTCCCGTACACCATCAGCGGCTCCGGCAACACGGTCACGACCGCGCCCACCATCAACGGGGACGCCATGCCGCACGGCGCCGGCGCGTGGGTCAAGGGCGGTTCCGGTATCTGGACGCCGGGAGCCTTCTACCACGTGAGGAAGGGCGTCGGCCGTTACTACCTGTTCTTCACCGCGGTGAAGGCCGGCAGCGCCGGTCAGCACTGCGTCGGCGTCGCTGCCTCCACCAGCCCCACCTCCGGGTTCAAGGCGCAGGCGCAGCCGCTGGTGTGCCCGGCCAAGGCAAACCGTTGGGCGATCGACGCCGATGTGACCACCGGACCGTCCGGCGAGGCATGGATGACCTTCCGGGACGGGCAGAGCGCCGTCGGGTCCGAGTCGGCGCTGTCGGTCGTGCGGTTGTCGTTCGGCCGCAAGGGCAGCGTCAAGCGCGCGTCCGCACCGCATGTGATGTTGCGCAGCAACAAGCTCGGCTGGACGCACTACAAGGACGGCAAGGGCGTCACCGTCATCGAGAACCCCAGCGCCCTGTACGACAACGGCTCCTGGTACCTGTTCTACTCAGGCAACAAGTGGCAGAACAACTACTACGCCACCGGCATCGCATACTGCGGCGCCCACATCGACCAGGGAACCTGCTCGGCGAAGCCGGCCGCGGCCCGCGCCTACTTCTCCTACGCCGGTCCGCGGGCACACTATCCGGCCAAGATGCGCCACTACGGGCTGCCCGGCAACAAGCGTGGCCCGGGCGCGATGGACGTCTACCGTGCGCGGGACGGCCAGCCGTGGGTCACCTGGAACTACCTGACCGGAAACACCGGCAGGGACCGCAAGAGCCGGGTCGGCCGACTGGTCATCAAGGGTTCCGGTCGCACCGCGTCCTTCCACGTCGTCAACCCCTGACCGCGATCCGGTAGCCGCCTCCTCCTGCCACCTGGTGGGAGGAGGCGCTGCCCTGCGTCGGCGGTCGTTTGTCCGATCTCCGGCGGCGCAGCGGCATCCGGTGCGAGGATGGCCGCATGGACCTGACGCGCCTGATCGACCGGATCGCCGACTGGTCGGTGCTGGACCGGGTGACCGGCCCGATCACGTCCGCGGTGAGCGGGATCCTGCCGCCGGGGCCGGTTCGTGATCTGCTGCACGGGGTGCCGCTCGGTCATGCCCTGCACCCGGTACTGGTACAGATACCGGTGGGCGCGTGGACCAGTGCGGCGCTGCTCGACCTGCTCCCCGGACAACAGTGCGCCGCCGACATCCTGATCGCCCTCGGCGTGCTGGCCGCGCCGCCCGCCGCCCTGTCCGGCTGGACGGACTGGTCGGTCCTGCATCCGCAGCAGCAGCGGGTCGGGCTGGTACACGCGGCCGGAAACGTACTCGCGATCGGCCTGTACGCCGGTTCGCTGGTCGCGCGGCTGCGCGGACGGCGCAACGTGGGTCGACTCCTCGCCTACACCGGGTACGGGGTGGCCGGCGTAGGCGCGTACCTCGGCGGGCATCTGGCGTACCGGCAGGCGGCGGCGGTCAACCATGCCGAGGACGTACCGCACCTGATCTCCGCGGGCTGGCACCGGCTGGACGACATCACCGTCCTGCCGGATGGGGTGCCGGTCATGCGGATGGTGGACAACTATCCGGTTCTGTTGCACCGCAACGGCAACAGCGTCTCCGCACTGTCGGACCGGTGCAGTCACCTGTCCGGCCCGCTGCACGAGGGCGAGGTCCGCGACGGCACGGTCTCCTGTCCCTGGCACGGCAGTACGTTCACGCTCACCGACGGCACGGTGGCCGCCGGGCCGGCGACGAGCCCACAGCCGTGCTTCCGTACCCGGGTCGTCGACGGGCACATCGAGATAAGCCTCCCGGGCGCCGACTAGCTAGGCCGGATCCGACGGCCTCGGCTCCTCGTCCTCGACGGAGTACCGGACGTCGTCGAGGACGGTATCCGGATCGATGCAGGACGCGAGCACGTAGCTGATCCGGGGGTGCGGGTAGTCGGTACCCGCCGCCACCGGGTGGGTCAGGTTACGGCGCGCGGATGCGGAGATGGACTCGTTGCGCTCGTCGCCGGGGAACCCGACGCGAACCTCGGGCCGGACGCTGAAGCGCAGACGCTGGGCCCGTACCGTTGCGGTGAAACCGATCTCGGCGGACCGGGCGAACTGTCGTCGCGTACCGGGGCCGGACGTCGGGTCATCTTTTGCGACTCCTGGCGGGGCTGCGGCGGTGCAGAACTTCGCCACGACGACTCTCGTCCGACGGGCGCACGGAGCGTCTGGCCGACCGCCGTCGCCGCGGCCGCTCCTGCTCGTCGTCGTCCGGGTGCTCGTCGCTGTCCTCGGGTTCGTAGCCGTCGTCGTCCCGGTCCTCGTCGAATTCCTCGTCCTCGTCCTCCAGATCGGTGGCCTGTCGGGCGCTTCCGCCCGCCGACCGGCCGACCTCGGCGGCGGTGCCACCGAGCTTGTCCGCCGTGTCAGCTGCCCGGTCCACAGTGTCACCGAGCTCGCTCGCCGCCCGGCCCGCGCCGCTGCCGACATGCCGGGTCGCATCCCCGGCCCCGCCGCCGACCTCCCGCACCGCATCACCTGCACCGCTGCCGAGCTCTCCGGCGGCATGTCCTGCGCCGGTGCCGACCTCGCGTGCCGCATCACCAGCACCCTGCCCGATACTGGACGCCGCTGACTCGACGCTGCGTCCGATGTACTCCAGGATCTCGGGGTTGCGGTCGATCGTCTTCAGTACGCCGGTGAGGATGTCGCGTACGTTGTCCAACCGCACCTTGAGCTGAGCCTGCGCCTCGACGCCCTGGATGTTGAGTTTGACCTTCCCGAGCATCACATCGGCGCCGACGTTGAGCTTGACCAGATCCAGTACTTCGGCCTGCAGGGAGACGCGGGCCCGCAGATCCTCGACCTCCAGGTCGATCTCCTCGACCTTGACCTGCGGTACGTCGAGGAAGACGTCGGCCTCGTCCCGGTGTTCGTCCTGGTGATCCGAGTCGTAGAAGTCCGGATCGTCGTCGGAGTAGTCGTCCTGCTCCAGGTCTTTCTCCGCCATTTCCGCCCCCTTCGGTCGCGATCGCTCGGCAGTGCACTGCACCGCCGCGCCGGCTGGGGGTACGAGCCACGTCAGGTCGTCCGGCGACCATCACCTTCCACTGTAGGAGCGGATCCGGCGACGACGAACTGTACGCAGCAGTGCCGATCGGCCGCGATGTCGGGATCCGGCCCCGATGCCGCCCGGTGTCAGATCGACGAGGCTGAGGAGTTCGCCTGTTTCCTGAATGCACGGCGGTATTCGCCGGGCGCAACGCCGAGCATGCGGGCGAAATGGTGCCGCAGGTTGGCTTCACCGCCGAGGCCGCAGAGCTCGGCCACCCGGGCGGGTGACTCGTCGGTGGACTCCAACAATGTACGGGCGCGTTGGATCCGTTGGGCGAGAAGCCATCGCAGTGGCGGTGTGCCGGTCGCAGCGTGGAACCGGCGGATCAGCGTACGAGGTGTCAGGTGCTGGTGCGCGGCCAGTTCGGCGATGGTGAGCGGACGGTGCAGGTGCGCGGTCGCCCATTGCAGCAACGGTGCCAGGCTGTCGTCGGCGGTGGGCGCCACCGGTGAATCCACGTACTGTGCCTGTCCGCCACTGCGGTGCGGTGAGATGACCAGGCGTCGGGCGAGCAGGTTCGCGACCTCCGAACCGTGGTCGAGGCGGACCAGGTGCAGGCACAGATCGAGCCCCGCGGTGGTGCCGGCGCTGGTGAGTACCTGCCCTTCGTCGATGTAGAGCACCGCGGGGTCGACGTCGACGGCCGGGTAGCGCTCGGCGAGCAGGTCGGCGTGGAACCAGTGCACGGTGGCACGCCGGCCGTCGAGCAGCCCGGCCTCGGCGAGCACGAAGGCGCCGGTGCACAACGACACGATGCGCGCCCCACGGTCGTACGCCGTACGGACGGCGGCGACGAGTTGCGCCGGTACGTCGTCAAGGACGTTGTCGCAGGCCGGAACGATGACCGTGTCCGCCTCGGCCAGCCCGTCGAGCCCGTACGGGGTGGCGGTCACGAACGCCGAGCCGGTCGAGGTCCGTCCGGGTTCCTGCGCGCAGATCGTGAACTCGTACCAGGGGTCGGGCAGACCGGGGCGGACCCGGCCGAACACCTCGCACGGGATCGCGGCCTCGAAGATGGGCATCCCCTCGGTGAGGGCCAGGGCGATCCGATGCGCAGGCATGTCATTAATTTAGCGGACACTGTCGTTATTGCCACTGGATTGTCGGTCCGGTCACCGGCAGATTCGTGGCATGACCGCGCAACCTGTACGCCGGCGGTGGCTCGTGCTCGCGGTGGCCTCCGCCGCGACCTTCCTGACCGGCCTCGACCTGTGGGTGGTCAACATCGCCTACCCGGCCCTGCAGCACGACTTCACCGGTGCCTCCGTCTCCGACGTCTCGTGGGTGCTCGACAGCTACGCGATCGTGCTCGCGACGCTGCTGATCACCGCCGGCCGTCTCGCCGACAGCCTGGGCCGGCGCCGGTGCTTCCTCGCCGGGCTGATGCTGTTCGGCGCCGCCTCCATCGGGTGTGCGGCCGCACCCGTTCTTCCGGTACTCATCGCCAGTCGGGCGCTGCAGGCCGTGGGCGCGGCCGTACTGATGCCGACCTCGCTGAGTATCGTGGTGTCCGCGTTCGACGACCGCGACCGTGGGACGGCGGTCGGGGTATGGGCGGCGGTCGGCGCGGTCGCCGCCAGCACGGGACCGGTGCTCGGTGGGATGCTGATCAGCCTGAGCTGGCGGTGGATCTTTCTGATCAACGTTCCTCTGGTGCTCGCGACCGTACTGATCGGGCTGCGGCACCTGCCCATGGATGGTGCGCGGCGTACCCGGCGGTTGGACCTGCCCGGTGCGTTGCTGGTCCTCCTCGCCACCGGGTCTGCCTGCGTGGGACTGGTCCAGACCGGCGCATGGCCCGCCGGGCTGGTCTGGACGGTGTTCGGGTTCGCGGCGCTGCTCGGCGTCTGGTTCGTCGTGCATCTGCGGCGTCACCGTGAGCCGATCGTCGCACCGGCGCTGTTCTCCGTACCCCGGTTCCGGGCGGGTGCGGTCGGGATCCTCGCCTACTACCTGGGTTTTGCCGTCATGCTGCTCGGCGTGACGCTGCTGCAGACCGACGTGTGGCACTACACCGCTCTGCGTACCGCGCTCGGGATCGTGCCGGGCCCTCTCGTCTCCAGCGTCGTGGCGCCGTTCGCCGGCCGGATCGCTCGCAGGGTCGGATTCCGTGGGACCGTACTCGCCGGATCGGTACTGTTCGCGCTCGCCGGCGGATGGCTGTGGGCGGCGCCCGGCACCACCCCGGACTACGTGTACGTGGTGCTGCCCAGCCTGCTGCTGTGGGGGTCGGCCAACGGACTGATGCAGCCCGCCCTGTTCGCCAGCGCGTCCGCCGCGCCGGTGTCGGACCTCTCGTCGGCCTCCGCGGTCCTCACCATGGCGCGCCAGCTCGGCTCGGCCTTCGGCGTGGCTCTGCTTGTCGCAGTCCTCGGTACCAGCGGCGGCGTGGACGCGGCTGACCTTCGTCGCGGCTGGGTACTGGTCGTCGGCAGTGCGCTGGTCACGATGTTCGTCGGGGTACGAAGGTCTGCCGCGCAGCGCGACGCCAGTACTGCCGCGCCGCCGGCCCGCGCCGAACCGACGACGTCCGATGTGCCGGGCTGATGCCGTACGCTCGCCGGTATGGGTCAGATCCTCGCAGCCGTCGCGGTCCTCGGTGTGTTCGCCGCGTTTCTCTACGGCATGGTCCGGCTGGGTAACTGGGCCCGCCGCCGGGGTGTCGGCGGTGAGGTGATGGGACCGTTCGAGGAGATCTGGCACCCGGCCGCCCGCGAGTTCCGGTTCGAGATCCGGATCCAGGACGAACGCAAGGTCCCGCTGCCCTCGGCCGACGACAGGCTCAAGCATGCCGCTCGCCGGGCCCGCCGGTCCCGTCGTCAGGGCTGACCGAACCGCCAGCGGGCCGGCCGGCAGAGCTTCCCGTACGCGCCTTCCCGTACGCGAGGCTGCCGTCGCCGGTGTCGAGCATTCCGTATTCATGCGGTCCGGTCGAGGAGAATGCTGGGCTCATCAGATGGCTCCCGGAAGATACGGACCATGCAGCCGGTGATCGCGGATCATCGGGCTGCAGTGGTACGACGAACGGTGTCGGTGGCGCGACGCGTCGCTCCCATCGGCATAAAGCCCAGCTACCTAGAATGCACGGCGTTCTGTGTCGTGGGCACCAGGATCCGGAACCGCGGCGATGGTGAACCGGCAGCACCCCACAGCGGCCAATGCGCAGCTGGACGTGTCCGCTGCCGCGACGCTGTCCACCGGGCGGGTCATGTCCGGACTCGGAGTCGGCGACGCCGGTCTGTCGGCGGAGGAGGCGGCAGCACGCCGCGCCCGGTACGGGCCCAACGCGGTGTCCTCGCACCGGGCACGGCTGCTGCTCGTACTGTGGCACCAGGTGCGTTCCGCGCTGCTCGGCCTGCTGCTCGCGGCGGCACTGGCCTCGTACTTCCTCGGTCAGGGAAACGACGCCATCATCATCGGGGTGATCCTGGCCCTGTCGGTGAGCCTCGGTTTCGTCAACGAGTACCGGGCGGAGCGGGCAGCGGAGGCACTGCACTCCCAGATCCATCACCAGGCGCTGGTACGTCGCGACGGTGAGCGGATGTCGGTCGATGTCACGCACCTGGTTCCGGGGGACCTCGTCGACCTGCAACTGGGCACCATCGTCCCGGCCGACCTACGGTTGCTGTCGGTGTCCGGTCTGGAGTGCGACGAGTCGGCGCTGACCGGCGAGTCGGTACCGGTGGAGAAGGACACCGATCCCGTCCCGGCCGGCGCGGCGTTGGCGGAGCTGTCCGGCTGCGCGCTGATGGGCACGGTGGTGCACGCCGGCGCGGCGCGCGGTGTCGTCGTCACCACCGGGGCGCGCACCGAGTTCGGGCGGATCACCGCCGGGCTGAGTACCCACCAGACCGATACGGCGTTCCAGGCCGGGCTGCGGCGCTTCTCCCTGCTGCTGGTGTACGTGGCGGGTGCCCTGACCGCGACGATCTTCGTCATCAACGTGGTGCTGCACAAGCCGATCCTCGACGCACTGCTGTTCTCCCTGGCGATCGCGGTGGGGATCACCCCGCAACTGCTGCCCGCCGTGGTGTCGATCAGCCTGGCGGCCGGGTCGCGGCGGATGGCACGACGTGACGTACTGGTCAAACGGCTGGTCTGCATCGAGGACCTCGGTGACATCGAGGTGCTGTTCACCGACAAGACCGGAACCCTGACCGAGGGCCGGATCACGTACGCGCGCGCGGTCCCCGTACCGGGAGGCAGTTCGGCGGAGCTGCTGCGCTACGGGCTGCTGTGCACTGAGATCGACGCGCCGGCCGGGCGCGCGGTGGGCGGCAACCCGCTGGACCGGGCGCTGTGGGAGTCGGCCGGGGCGGCCGACCAGCGCACTGCGGTCGCGGCGTACCGGCGTGTGTCGGTGCTGCCGTTCGACCACCAGCGCCGGATGGTCTCGGTACTGGTCGGCGAGCCGGACACCGATGCGGTCACGCTGATCACCAAGGGCGCGCCGGAGTCGGTACTGAACCGTTGCCGGGACGTACCGGCCGTCGCGCGCGGTGCGCTGGAGGCTGAGTTCGCCGCCGGGAACCGGGTCGTCGCGGTCGCCACCCGGCCCGCCGCGGGCGGCACCCGGCTGACCGTGACGGACGAACATGACCTGCTGTTGACGGGTTTTCTGGTGTTCCTCGATCCGGCGAAGCCCGACGCGGCGCCGGCGCTGCAGCGGCTGGCCGGCCTCGGTGTCACGGTCAAGGTGGTCACCGGGGACAACCCGACGGTGGCCGCCAAGGTCTGCGCCGACCTGGGTCTGCCGGTGACGGGCCTGCTCAGCGGCGCCGGCATCGACGCACTCGACGACGACCAGCTCGCCGGCGCGATCACCCGCAGTACCGTGTTCGCCCGGGTCAGCCCCGAACACAAGGCGCGCATCGTCCGTACGCAGCGGGCCACCGGCCGCGATGTCGCGTTCCTCGGCGACGGCGTCAACGACACCCTGGCGCTGCACGCGGCCGACGTGGGTATCTCGGTGGACACGGCGACCGACATCGCCAAGGACGCCGCCGACGTGATCCTGTTGAAGAAGAACCTGAACGTCCTCGCCGACGGCGTGGTGGAGGGGCGGCGCATCTTCGCCAACACCATCAAGTACGTGCTGATGGGTACGTCCAGCAACTTCGGCAACATGTTCAGTGCCGCGGGCGCCTCACTGTTCCTGTCCTTCCTGCCGATGCTGCCGTCCCAGATCCTGCTCAACAACCTGCTGTACGACTCGAGTCAGCTGGCCATTCCCACCGACAACGTCGACGAGGAGCAGTTGCGGCGCCCATCGCACTGGGACATCGGCTTCATCCGCCGGTTCATGCTCTACTTCGGACCGTTCAGTTCGGTGTTCGACTTCATCACCTTCGGGGTGATGCTGTGGGTGTTCGATTCGGGGCCGGCGCAGTTCCGCTCCGGCTGGTTCGTGGAGTCGCTGGCCACCCAGACCCTGGTCATCTTCGCCATCCGTACCCGACGGGTCCCGTTCTTCCGCAGTCGGCCCAGTCTGCCGCTGGCCCTGGCGGTTCCCGGTGTGGCCGTGGTTGGCGCGGTACTCCCGGCGACCCCGTTCGCCGCGACCCTCGGGTTCCATCCGCTGCCGGTCGCGTTCTTCGCCGCGCTCGTCGGCATGGTGGTCTGCTACCTGGCCCTGATCGAGGTGGCCAAGTTGGTGTTCTACCGGATGGTGGCGGGTGGTCCGGTGCCGGCGCCGCGGTACGCCGGGCGACGCCATCTGCGTCGGCGTGCGGCGCGGTTCAGTACCGCCCGACCGCGCCGCGCGACGCGCTGAGCGGACCTCCGCCGGAGCCGCGTTGCGGCTCATCGGGGACGGGACACAATCGTTACTGCAGCGTACGGACAGGACGTTCCGGGGACAAATGCTACCGCTACGCTCGGCGCTCACGGGTTCAACAGTCAAGGAGCACCACGATGCACCGACCGTCCCGGACCGCGCTCGACGATGGGCCCGCGTACGTTCCGCGCCCCAAGGTCGAACCGGTCCCGCTGTACGGGCCTGAGTTCGAGCGGGATCCGCACGCTCTCTACCAGCGGCTCCGTAGCGAGATCGGTCCTGTGGTCCCGGTTCTGCTGGAACCGCGGGTACCGGCCTGGCTGGTCCTGGACTATGCGCTGATCTCCGAGGTCGCCACCGATGAACGCCGGTTCTCCAAGGATTCCCGGCTGTGGCGGGACCGGGCCGAGGGACTGGTACCCGACACCTCCGGGGTGCTGCCGATGATGGAGTACCGGCCCAACGTGCTGTTCGCCGACGGTGCCGAGCACGGCCAGTTGCGTCGCGCGGTGGCCGCCAGCCTGGAGAAGGCGGCGGGTGACCAGTTGTCGCGTTCCATCGACGCGGTGGCGCACCGGCTGATCGACCAGTTCGCCGAGGCCGGTACCGCGGATCTGATGGCCCAGTACGCGATGCCGCTGCCGCTGCTGGTGCTCAACCGGGCTTTCGGGCTGGCCGACTCCGAAGGGGAGCGGCTGGTCGCCATCATCGGTCGGATCTGGGCGGGTAACGGTGACGACGCGGTGCGGGCCGGCAAGGAGTACGAGCAGTACATGGCGGGGCTGGCCGACGCGAAGTGGCAGCAACCCGGGCAGGACGTGCCGTCGTACCTGATCGCCGAGGGGTTCAGTTTCGAGCAGGTGGTGCACCATCTGGTGCTGCTGATCGGTGCGGGTAGTGCGCCGACGACCGGCCTGCTCGGTAATACGCTGCGCATCCTGTTGACCGACACCCAGCTGCGTCGCGAGGTCGCCGCCGCGCAGCTGCGGGTGGCCGACGTCATCACCCAGGTGCTGTGGCGCGACCCGCCGATCCAGAACTTCGCCGCCCGCTACCCGCGGCACGACGTGCTGTTGAACGGGATCCCGCTACGCGCCGGCGACGTGATCGTCTTCGGGTTGGCCGCGGCCAACCACGACCCGGTCGTCGCCGCCGCCGGCATCCCGCGCGGCAACAGGGCGCACCTGGCGTACAGCGCCGGGCCGCACCGCTGCCCGGCGCCCACGATCGCCGAGGGCATCGTGGCCCGGGCGATCGACACCCTCCGGGACCGCCTGCCGGACCTGCGGTTGGCTGTTCCCGCCGAGCAGCTGACCTGGGGTCCGTCGGCGTTCGCCCGGGCACCGCAGTCGCTGCCGGTGCGTTTCAGCCCTGTCCACCGCGACACCATGGGAGACCGGTCATGGCCCAGCCCATCGTTCTCGACCCCACCGCAGCCGACCTCCCCGGTGAGTCGGCCCGACTCCGCCGGGCCGGCCCGGTGGTCCGGGTTGAACTTCCTGGCCAGGTGGTGGCGTGGGCGGTAACCGACCACGCCACATTGCTGGAGGTCTTCGCGCACCCGGACGTCGCCAAGAACTACCGGCACTGGGCTGCGCTCAACGACGGGCGGATCGCCGAGGACTGGCCGCTGATCGGGATGGTGCGGGTCGAGAACATGCTGTTCGCCGACGGCGCGGAGCACCGCAGGCTGCGTACGTTGGTGTCCTCGGCATTCACCCCGGGCCGGGTACAGGCGATGGCTCCGCGCATCGAGGCTGTGGTGGCCGGTCTGTTGGCCGAGCTGGACGCGGCGGGCGGTAGCGCCGATCTGAAGGCCGGGTTCGCCACGCCGCTGCCGCTGACCGTCATCTGCGACCTGTTCGGGGTCGGCGTCGAGCAGCGCCCGGAGCTGCACCGGCTGTGCAACAGCGTGTTCAACGCGCTCGCCGCGCCGGAGGAGGTGCTGGCCACCCAGCGCGGGCTGGCGGAGTTCCTGCACAACCTCGTCGCGGCGAAGCGTTCCCGTCCGGGCAGTGACATGACCAGCGCGTTGATCGCCGCCCGCGACCATGCGGACCGGCTCACCGAGGACGAACTGGTCGGTACCCTGCTGCTGCTCATCGGTGCCGGTCACGAGACGACGATGAACCTGCTGGGCAATGCGATCCGCGCGTTGCTGACCCATCCGCAGCAGCGGGAGCTGGTCACTTCCGGGCAGGTCGGCTGGGACGTGGTGATCGAGGAGACGCTGCGCCGGGACCCGAGCATCAGTACGTTGCCGTTCCGGTACGCGACCACCGATCTCACCCTCGCCGGTACCCGCATCCGGGCCGGTGAGGCGATCCTGCCCTGCTTCGCCGCCGCGGGCCGGGATCCGCAGCAGCACGGCCCGGATGCGGAGGCGTTCGACCTGACCCGGCCCCGGCAACGGCATCTGGCGTTCGGGCACGGCTCGCACTACTGCATCGGTGCGCCGTTGGCCCGGTTGGAGGCTTCGATCGGGCTGCCGGCGCTGTTCGGCCGCTACCCGGATCTGCGTCTGGCGGTACCGGACGGCGAGCTGACCCCGACCCCGTCGTTGTGCGCGCACGGGGTGACGGCGTTGCCGGTCACCTACACTGCGCCCGCGTCCGCCTGACCGCCTGTCGGGACCGTGCCCCGGCCCGGCCGGGCGCCCGGGCAGGGTCCCGGCAATGTGGGCAAACAGCCCAGCGGTCCAGGTCTGGCGCCTATCGTGTGACTGACCGGGCCGGTGCGCAGAGTGGTCGGGTCACTCCGGGGTGCGATGCGTACAGGGGGGCGACATGGCGAAGTCCGAGGAAGTCTTCATCTACATCGGTACCTACCCGAGCGAGGCGGCGGCGCGGACCGACTACGACGTGGTCAAGGATCTGCATACCGTGGGTGCGGTCGGCACCTATGACGCCGCCGTGGTCACCAAGGACCGGTCGGGCAAGGTGCACGTCGACAAGGACGAGACGGCCACCAGGCGCGGCGCGTGGGGCGGTGCCGCGGCGGGTGCGCTGGTCGGCATCCTGTTCCCACCCGCGATCATCGGTACGGCACTGGCCGGTGCTGCCATCGGTGGTGTGGGCGGACATCTGTGGCGAGGCCTGTCCCGCTCGGATGTCAAGGAACTCGGGGAGATCATCGACTCCGGGCAGGCGGCGCTGCTGATCATCGGTGAGAACACCGTCCAGGAAGCCGTGGACCGGGCCGGGCTGAAGGCCGAGAAGCGGGTCGCGCGGCGCCTGGACGTGCGGACCAAGGACGTCGACAACGCGGTACGGGAGGCTGCCCGCGCGGCCAGCTGACCGTACCCGTGAACCGTCCGGCGCTCTTCGGGCAACAGCAGATGTGAGCCCGAGACAGACGCTGGAGCAGTATGCAGACGTGGGCGTGTCGGACCGAAGAGCGGACCGTACGGACGCCGACCTGGTGGTCGACGACTTCGCGGCGCTGTTCGACCGGCACGCCATCGTCGTGCATCGACCTACCGGGCGGACTGGTTCGCTGAGTCGCTCGCACCGGGTTTCGCCGGCACGGCGCCGTTCCCTCGGCCGTACTGTGTGGCCTGCCGGCGCCCGTCCGGGATGGAGCTGTCGATCTCGCCTGTACTGGACTCCGACGCCGATCATTCGGGTGCGGTCAGCAGCGAGGAGTGACGGTCGGTACTCGGTCACTCTCGTCACCCCGGCCTCGGCGGTGGGTCACCAGGTGTCGGTGCGACTGCACGCGGTGGATGCGGCGGGCACCCAGACCGTGGCAGTGGCGTACACCGTCGTCAGCTGGGCGCCGGGCGTTGGCGGAATCTGCCAACAAGATATTGAGCCGTGGCGATAGGATCCGCTATATTGGCCGGCAGGAGCATGGAAGCTACTCATCGTCACGATTCCACTGTCTTGTGTGGATGGTGCCCCCGGCGTTCGCCGGGGACACCGGCGGACCGGTAGGGAGGCCGACGGGGGACCGGACCGTGCGCTGGCCGACCCGGGCACAGCGACGATCCACGAGTACGCATCTGTCCCAGCGCTCGCGGCACCGCTGTCCGTGCCGTGCGCCGGACGGTGTGCCGACACACCACCCGTACCGCCGCGCGGACATGACCTGTCCCTGGCCCGGGTGGACGACATGCAGAAGTGGGAGAGGCCATGCCATCACCGGACTCGACAGGGTCGCAGCACAGTACACGCATGGAACGGTTCGTCTGGGACCTGACCTACGCCTGCCCGTTGCGCTGCATCCACTGTTCCACCGACTCCGGGCGACGTCCCGCGCGGATGCTCGACCGCACCCGGATGCGGGAGGTCGTGGATGTCATTCTTTCGGTGAAACCCCAGCGCATCTCGCTCGCAGGCGGAGAACCGTTGTCGGTGCCGTGGTGGCATGAGGCGGCGGAGATGCTCAACGCCGGCGGGGTGGCGGTGACCGTGTTCACCAGCGGATGGCTGATGAACGACAAGATCGCCGAACAGCTCGCTCAGTCGGTGACCGCCGTGACCGTCAGCGTGGACGGGGCGAACGCGCAGATACACGACAAGATCCGGGGCCGCGCCGGTTCCTTCGACCGGGCCATGGCCGCGTTGGAACGGCTCAGCGCGCTCAAGCTGCAACGCACCGCGCGCGGAGAGAAATGCTATGAGCTGGGGATGGACTGCACCGTCACGCGCACCGGCAAGGACGGCCTGGAGACCCTCGTCGAGGAGGTGACCCGGCGGGTGCCCGGACTCGACTACGTCCGCATCGGCGCGGTCATGCCGGTGGGTCTCGCGCAGGAGAAGAAGTTCGAGGCCGAGGAACTGCTCAACGACACAGAACTCGAGGAACTGATCGGATCGCAACCGGCATTGAAGGCGCGGGCGGCGAACGGGGTCGAGGTGTCCGTCACCGACGTACGGCTCTTCCTGCCGACCTCGCCGCTGGCCGACGAGTCCGCGACGATCGCGATGATCGAACCGGACGGCGATCTGCGTGCCTTCGGTATCTACGAGGCGAAGGTCGGCAACGTACTGCAGGAGCCGATCGACACGCTGTGGGAGCGCGCGCTGGCGTGGCGCCAGGAACCGTTCGTGCGGGACACGTTGAACTCGGTCCACACCTTCAACGACTGGGCGGCCGCCACCCGCGCACTGGACCGCCGGTACGGCTCGGACGCCGACAAGGCGCGGCTCGCCAAGCGCACCGCCGTCTCCTGACCGGCGTCCCGGGTGCCCGGCGGCATGACTGTCGGTCACCCGGGCGACGTTCGGGCGGCGCGGAACCGACGAAAGTCGTACGCCGCACCTCGCGGTCAGGCTTTCGTCGGTCCCGGACGCGACCGCCTCCGCTGTCGACGAACCCCTCGCCCGGCGTGCAATGGGTGCATGGATGTCAGTCAGCACAGCGACACCGTGGCACCCCGGTTGGGCCGCTACGAGATCGATACCGACCGCTCCCGGATCACGTTCCGGACCAGGCACCTGTTCGGGCTCCTGCCGGTACGCGGCAGCTTCGGCGTCGGGCAGGGCATCGTCGACATCGCCGGCCCGCTCGGCGATTCGCGGGTCCGGGCCGAGGTCCCGACGGCGAGTTTCCGCACCGGCAACGACCGACGGGACGAGCACGTACGGTCCCCGGCCTTCCTGGACGCCGCCCGTCACCCGGTCATGACGTTCGTGTCCACGCAGGTGACCGGTACGAGCCTGACCGGCACACTCAGCGTGGGCGAGGTCTGTCAGCCCGTTGACCTGTCGGTGGAACTGGTCGACCAGTGCGCCGCCGAGTTCACCGTCCGCGCCACGACGCGCATCGACCGGACCGCGTTCGGCATCACCGCCTCGCCCGGCCTGGCCGGCCGCCACCTCGACGTGTCGTTGGAGATCACGTGCGTACACCAGTGACCACCACGACCGGCCCGACCGGCCCGGTCGCCGCCCCGGTCCGGGCCGGTAGCCGCAAGGCGGCGTTCACCCTGCTGGCGCTCGCGCCGCTGGTCGCCGAACTGGCCTTCAGCACGCCGGTACGCTACGCGTTCCTGGTGTTGTTGTGGGTGCCGATCTACGGCGGCGGGGTGCTGCTGATCCGCGAGGCGGTGGCCAGGACCGGCCGCGGCTGGCCGAGCATCCTGCTGCTCGGCCTGGCGTACGAGGTGGTGGAGGACGGCATCGGGCTGCAGGCGCTGTCCAGCCCGCACCTGTACCACGCGGCGCAGTGGGGTGCCCGACTGTTCGGCCTGAACCTGCCGTACTGGGAGGTCAACGCCTTCTACCACGTGGTGTTCAGCGCGACGGTACCCATCGTGCTGACCAACCTGCTGTTCCCGGCGCATCGCGGGGTGCCGTACCTGAAGCGGACCGGTCTGGTCGTCACCGGCATCGTGGCGCTGCTCGGTGTGGGCCTGCTGCGCATCGTCGTACCGCCGAGCCAGGACCCCGGCTACAGCGCGCCGTTGTGGGTGACGCTCGGCTGCGTGGCGGTCGTCGCCATACTGGCGGTCGTGGCACTGGTCGTGGTCCCACGCCGGGGCGCCACGGCGCCGAGCGACGCCCGGACACCCACACCCGTGACACTGATCCTGTTCGGGGCGCTGGGTGTGGTCGTGGAACTCGGCCTGCTCTACCCGCTGGGGCTGTTCGGCGGCCGACAGCCCGGATTCACCCACGGCTGGTGGGTACTGGTGCCGATGGCCGTCGGGGCGGTGCTCGCGGTGGTCGGCTACCGACTGGTCCGGCGCTGGTCGGCGTCGGCACGGTGGACCGGGCGCCACGCGCTGGCCCTGGCCGGTGGGGCGATGGTCGCGCACAGCCTGTTCGGTGTCCTGGCGGCGAGGACCACGGTGGACCGGGTCGGGCTGGTCGTGATCGCCGCGCTGACCGCCGGCCTGTGCCTGCTCGGCGCCCACCGGATGGCCCGGCGGGCGGAGCGGGTGCCGGCTGCCTGACGGGCGGGGCGGCTGCGCTCGAGCGCAGCCGCCCCAGGTTCACCGGCGGGCGAATTGCATGATCCAGTTGGTCAGCCAGGTGTCACCGCCGTCGAGGGAGAACGCCTGCTCCCAGCGGGCGGTGTCAGCGCTGATGTTCGACCAGAGGTAGCGCACCCGCACGGGCCGGCCGTCATGGGTGTCGTCGCCGTAGAACTCGCCCCTGCCGTCGGTGAACCCGCCGACCACCGGCGGCTCGAACGTGCCGGTACGGCTACTGGACCAGTACAACTGCCACTGGCGGCGCTCGCGGTCGTAGAGCCGTACGGTCATCCCGGCGCTGCCCTTGGTCGGGAACTCGATCTCGTCGAAGTTCGCCGCGCCGGCGAAGTGACGCGTGGCGTGGCTGTGGCCGGGGAACTCCTCCCAGTCGCTGGTCTCGTCGAGGAAGTCGGTCCGGCGCCGGTTGGCCACCTGCCAGTCGCCGACGAAGAAGTCGAAATCGGTGATGTCGTTGTCGGTCATGAGCGTCCTCCGGTGTTTCCTTCAGGGGCGGCGTCGGCGAGGTAGCCGGCCAGGTCTGGTCGTTCGGGTGCCAGGACGTGCCGCACCCAGGCGTCGCGTTCGTGGGCGATCGGCGGCAACTCGAACACGCACCCGATCAGCGACCCGTCGAGGCGTACGAAGTTCGTCGGATCGCGGTCCGGGCAGTTCAGGAACGGTTGCCCGGCCGCCGCGGCGGCGAAGTGCAGGGCGTTGTCCCACACCCAGCTGTAGGCGTTGAGATAGGCGCCGTCGTCGGTGCCCCGGTGCAGTACGACGAAGGTGCCCGGTGGGGTTGCGTCCGGTTCGGGCAACAGGTCGGGAAGGACCGCGTACGCCGCCTTCTCGACCTCCGGTTCGATCCCGGCCGGGTCCGGGGTGACGTGGTAGCGCTTGACATGACGGCCGCCGACTTGGATCGGTGGCAGTACGAGCAGATGTTTCTCGGTGAAAGGCACCGCTGGACAGTACGGCTGCTTCACTGACATCTTGTGTCAGTGAAGTCCAGTCGCCTGTTGTCGATCCTGCTGCTCCTGCAGACCCGGGGCCGGTTGACCGCCGACCAGCTCGCCGCCGAGCTGGAGGTTTCGGTGCGCACCGTCTACCGGGACGTCGAGGCGTTGCAGGCCGCCGGCGTCCCGCTCTACGGCGATGCCGGGCACCGCGGCGGCTACCAGCTGCTCGCCGGCTACCGCACCCGACTGACCGGCCTGAACGCGGGTGAAGCGGAGGCGCTGTTCCTGTCCGGGCTGCCGGGTCCGGCCGCCGAACTGGGACTCGGGCCCGCGCTGGCCGCCGCCCAGCTGAAGCTGCGTGCGGCCCTGCCGCCGGAGCTTCGGGAGCAGGCAGACCGGATGCGCTCCCGTTTCCACCTGGAGGCACCCGGCTGGTATGCCGGGGACGACGACGTGCCGTTCCTGCCGCAGGTCGCCGACGCGGTGTGGCGCGGCCGGCTGCTCGACGTGCGCTACCGCCGCTGGAAGGAGCCCACGGACGTCGATCGCAGGCTGGAGCCGTACGGCCTGGTACTCAAGGCGGGCCGGTGGTATCTGGTCGCCGGGCCGGGGCCGCGTACCTACCGGGTGGACCAGATCCTCACACTGTCCACACTGGATGATCGGTGCCGGCCGCCGGACGACTTCGACCTAGCCGGATACTGGCAGCACTACGAGGCCGACTTCCACGCCCGGCTCTACCAGGGGCAGGCGCAGGTACGGCTGAGCGCGCGCGGCGTCGCCCGCCTCACCGGCGCGGCGGCGAGGGCGGCGCGCGACACCGGCAGCGCAGCGCCGGACGGCTGGACCGAGGTGGTACTGCCGATCGAATCGCTGGAGCACGCGCACCAGCAGTTCCTCGCCCTGGGCACCGACATCGAGGTGATCGGGCCGCCGGAACTGCGGACCCGGTTCGCCGGGACCGTCCGTACCCTGGCCGCCCGCTACCACGCCGACTGAGCCCCGGTGATCAGCCCGGCACGACCGGGCCCACGCCGCCGGACCGGGTCGGAGCGGCGAGGGTGACCGGGCAGCGGCCGGCGGACAGCGCGCTCAGGATGCCGGCCAGGTCCGTCGGTGACTGGTACCCCGGATCGACGGTGACGGTCATGCCGGTACGGAACACAGCATCGAGCATCCGGTCCTCGGGCGTCGGGATCGTGGACTGGTTGGCGATCCAGGGTCCGCGGGGCTGGATCCGCAGCGCTACGACGTTGTTGCCGGACAGCACCTGCAGGGCGCCGATCGCTTCCCAGGGAAGGAACACCGCGTCGTGCCGGCCGGGCGTGATGCGCCGGTAACAGACCCAGGCGCCGTACGGATCGGCCGAGAAGACCGGCCCCCGGTACGCGGCGCTGCCGAGCAGGACACCGAAGACCACGATGATGACCACGGCCATCACCCCGATGGCGGTCAGTTGGCCGACCAGCGGCTGGCCTCGGGTGATCAGGAACCCGACGATCACCAGTACCGGGATGACGACGCCGGCGGCCAGGCCCATCACCCGCAGTTGCGGTGTGCGGTTCGCGGTCAGGGTGAGCGGCAGGCCCGTCGGTGCGGTCGGTGCGAGCCGGTACGGGCTCCCTGACGGAGCAGTGCCGGGCGGAACCGGAGCAGCGCCGGGCGCACCGGTGGGCGCACCGGTACCGGCCAACCGGGCGAGCGCGGTCAGCACCGACGACATCCGGCGCCCGGGTGGCATCCTGGCCACCAACCGGCCGCCGAACCTGATGCGGTTCCATGCCTGCTCGGCATCGGCCAGCGCGCCCAGACCACGACCGGCGTTCTCGTCACGGGGTACCACCCGGACCGCGCCCCGGGAACCGCTGAGTAGACCGCCGTTGGTGGCCTCGCCGATGTGCGCCACGTCGTACCAGGGCAGCCAGATCGCCTTGACCGGCCACCAACGGACGCACACCCAGACCCCGTGTCCGTCGGCTGCGAGCCGGGCCCGGCTGAGGACCCGCCAGCAGAGGAGCCCGAGGAGGGCCGCCGCGACGGCCATCGCCCCCAACGACAGGTCGAGCCGCAGGTAGCGCGGGTCGATCCCGACAGTCGTCAGCATCATGACGACCTCGAACGCGGCCGGCGCCAGGCAGGCAATCAGCAGCAGCACCCGGGCGACCGGGCCCGGTCGCAGGGCGAAGGTCAGGTCACCGGGAATCTTGCGGCTGTAGCGGTACGGAGCGGGCACGGTGCGACCTTCCGCGCGGGTGGAGCGACGACAAGGCGGGGCTCATCGTACTGGCCACTGTCACGTCCGCCACCCCGTCCGACTGCCCGTACGCTGCGGGGAGCTCAGCCGAGTCCGCCGGTGGCGCGCAGGTTCTGGCCGGTGATCCAGCGGGCGTCCGGCCCGCAGAGGAAACCGATCACGTCGGCGACATCGGCGGGCGTGCCTATGCGACCCAACGCCGTCCACTGCTCGATCCGCTGCAGGCCCTCGGCACTGTTGGTCGCCCGCAACAGATCGGTGTCCGTGGCGCCCGGCGACACCGTGTTGACGGTGATACCCCGCCGGCCCAGTTCGCAGGCCCCGACCGCGGTGAGTTGCTCCAGCGCGCCCTTGCTGGCCGCGTACGCGCCGATCCCGGGTGCCGGTCGTACGGTGTTGAGGGTGGACACGTTGACGATCCGCCCGCCGTCGCGCAGATGGTTCGCCGCGTAGCGCATGGCGACGAACGCGGCCCGGGTGTTGACGGCCAGTATCTGATCGAACTCGTCGTCGGTCATCTCGGCCAGCGGTACCGCCCGGAAGTCCCGTGCCGCATTGTTGACCAGGATGTCCAGCCCGTCATGCCCCTGTCCGGTCAGCCATGCCTGTGCGCCGTCCAGCAGACCGGCCATGCCCTCGCGGTCGGCCAGGTCGGCGGCCACCCCGTGCGCGGTGCCGCCGGCGGCCCGTACGGACTCCTCGACGTCCTTCGCCGCAGCCTGATCGGTGCGGTATCCGAAGACCACCACCGCCCCGTCGGCCGCCAGCCGTTCGACCACCGCGCGCCCGATGCCCCGCGAGCCTCCCGTGACCAGCGCGGTGCGTCCTGTCAGTACCGTCATGGGCACCTCCTCGATGATCGACGCTACCGGGATGACGGTGCTGCCGGACCGGAGGGTGGCGCGCTCGTGCTTCCCTGGGGCGACTCCGGTAGGACGGAAGGGAAGACGGGCAGAACATGATGCGTAGGCAGATCATCCGCAGGACCCTGCGGATCCCGGCCGCGGCCGGCCCTTCCGGTGATGGCGCCGGGGTCGCCCGGCAGCTGGACGCGGTGCTGGTCGGCGCCGGTTTCACCGCATCCCGCGAGGTGCTGGAACACGTGTCGGGCCTGGCCGCCGGTACGGCCATGGACCTGGCGGTCGACGTGATCGGTGCCGTCCGGGAACTGGTGGGTGACCACGTCGCGCACAACCCGTACTTCATCGACTTCCCGGCCGGTGTGCCCGACACGGTCGAGTTCTGGCTGACCTGCCTGCGCGATGCGGTGCTGGCCGGTGGTGTGCCGGTCGAGGAGATCGACTCCTCGAGGCTCGGTGGTGTCAACCTGCTCGACCTGCCGACCTACGGCACCTACCAGCACACGTACCTACAGATGCTCGCCGTGCACGACGAACTGGTGCGCTCGGCGGGCGACCGGCTCACCGTGCTGCACCTCGGTGGGTCGCTCGACGCGGAGATCCAGGCGCTGTACCTGGATCTGGCCGGCAGTCCCGTACCGCTGGGTGAGGCCGATCTCGCGCTGCTCACCGAACTGTCCGGCGAGCTGCTGGACGGCGTGCAGCCGCAGGCCGTTCCGGTACGGCAGAACCGCGCGGTACTCAACGCCGTACGGCTCGCCGCCGGCCGGCCGTTGGTGGCCATCGACACCGTCACCGACGTACTCAGGTTGGCCTGCCAGGTCTCCGACGGTGATGTGAGCCTGCGGACCCCGACCCGGTTCCGTACGTTCCGGCGTGCGGAGCGCCGGGAGCTGCTGGCCGCGCTGGAGCGGGTGGTGGCCGACAACCCGGGCAAGCTCGGCGACGTCGCCCGGTACTCCCGCCGGTGGCAGCGCCTCGGCGAACGGCTCCACCCGCACGAGTACGAGTTGCCGCATGCCCGCGCCGTGTTCGCGGTGGCGCGGGGGGAACGGAAGGCCAGTTCCCTGGCCGGCCGGGTCGAGTCGGCGTTTCGTGCCGGGGACACCGACCGTGCCGTGGAACTGCTCGGCACCGCCCCCGGGATGCTGCTGCGTCAGCTCGACAGGGTGTTGCGGGCCGATCCGCCCGCCGATCCGACCGCGGTCGTCGTTGCGGTACGCGCCGCCGCCGGCAGGGCGTCCGGCCGGGTGTTGTGCTCGCTGCGGGAGCATCTGGCCAACCGCAGCGAGCCGGACACCGCGCGGATCTTCGTCAACCGGGGTCGGCGCGGGTGGGTGACGCCGGACCGGCGGTCGATGCTGGATCCGATGCTGGTCAAGCAACTCGCGGAGCTAGTGGACGACGAGTTGACCAGCCGGGTACCGGCGTACGAGAACCTGATGGCGGATCCTGCGGTGGTCGGTGTGGCGCTGCCGCTGACCGGGCGGGCCGCCGAGGACGGTTTCCGGGTACTGCCCCGCGGGTCGGAGCTGCCGGTCCGTGGTGAACTGCTGCGCTTCTTCACCTACTGGAAGCAGGCGGAGCGCACGACCGACTTCGACCTGTCCGTGCTGCTGCTCGACGAGGACTTCCAGGTCGAGGGCCAGGTGTCGTGGACCAATCTGAAGCAGGACGGGGTGTACCACTCGGGGGATGTCATCGAGGCGGCCGACGGGGCGACCGAGTTCATCGACGTCCCGTTGGGCGCGGTGTCGGCCCGTTACATCGTGCCGCAGGTGAACATCTACTCCGGCGAGGGTTTCGACGAGGTCGCCGAGTCGATGTTCGGTTTCATGACCCGCGAGCTGGACCAGCGGGGTGCCCCGTTCGAACCGAGCACCGTACAGGCCCGTTCCGCCATGCGCGGTCCGGGTCGGGTCGCGCTGCCGGTGCTGTTCGCCCGCGACGAGCACGGATTCTGGTCGGCGAAGTGGCTGCAGCTCTACCTGCAGGGCACCGCGTGGGGGAACCGTACCGAGACCAACCGGCCCAGTGTGACGCTGCTGGCCCGCTCGGTCCTGGAACGGCGGTACCTGGCCGTGTCGTACCTGGTGGCGGTGTTGATGCGCAAGGCTCGCACCTACCGGCCGTACGTGCCCGGTGCGGAGCTGACCGAACCGGTGACCTTCATCGGCCTTGAGCGCCCGGACGATCTACCGGAGGGCTCGGAGGTGATCACCCCCGAGCAGCTTGTCGCGCTGGTGTCGTAGTGTGCCGGAGAGTACGATGACCGGCGAGGCTATGAGGGCGCTTCCTTCTGTCTCCGCTCTCTAAAAGCGGGCTTTCAGCCTATAGCGCGCTCCTTCTCCTCACCGACGACCGGGTGCCGCCCACGGGGGTGGCACCCGTTTCGTGTCCCGGGCGGTCAGCTGGACCGCCCGTGGTCGGCCAGCACCTCATCGATCACCCGACGGTTGACCGCGGCCTTCTGCCCGTCGGTGTCGATATCGGTGGCGAGAGTGATCAGCGCCTTCCACAGCGCCCAGCCGCGGGCCCGCGCCCACATCCCGGCATCGGTGTCCATCGCGGCGCGGAACGCCTCCCGGCTCTCACCGGAGAACATCGTCCAGGCGATCACCAGGTCACAGGCGGGATCACCGACACCGGAGGTACCGAAGTCGAGGACGGCGGTCAGCCGACCGTTCCGTACCAGCAGGTTGCCGCCGGCGATGTCACCGTGGAACCAGCGGGGCGCGGCGCCCCAGGTCGCGTCGAGGGCGGCGTCCCAGACGGCGGTCGCGGCGGCGGTGTCGATCCGACCGGCCAACGTACGCAACGCCCGCCGGGTCTCGTCGTCGTAGTGGACCGGTGGTGCGCCGCGCTGGAAGCTGTGCGGTCCGGCCTCCGGGCCGCCGGTCGGGTCGATACGTTGCAGCGCAACGAGAAACTCGGCCACCGCGACGGCAAAAGCGGTCAGGTCGTCGATGTGGCCGACCATCGCCGTCTCACCGTCCAGCCAGCGGCGTACCGACCAGTGGTACGGGTAGCCTTCGCCCGGCGTGCCCTTGGCCAGCGGTACGGGGATCGGCACCGGCAACGACGGCGCGAGCCGCGGCAGCCAGGTGTTCTCCTTGTCCACCGCCGGGGTGTAGTACTCCGCGGTGGGTAGACGTACCGTCATGTGCTCGCCGAGCCGGTAGGTGCGGTTGTCCCAGCCGTCCACGCGTACCGGGCGGACCGGCAGGTCGCTCCACTGTGGAAACTGGCTCGCGATCAGGCGTTTCACCAGGTCGACGTCGATCCCGGCGCGGCCGTCGGCGTACTGCTGCTGCATCACCGCACGAGTGTGCCGAGCCGCCGGCGGTCCGGCAAGGTGATTTCCGGGCCGGTCGAGCGCGGGGCTTGTCAGGCTGGTTCAGGACGCCGCGAGCCGCTGCCGGGTCTCCATCAGTGCGAAGCCGAGCAGGTTGTGGCCGCGCCATCGGGCCGGGTCGGTGGCCCGCTCGTTCGCGGCACCGAGGCCGATGCCCCAGATCCGGTCGCGCGGGCTGGCCTCCACCAGTACGTGCCGGCTCGTCGCGACCAGGAAGTCACGCAGCGCGGGGTCCTGCCCGAACTTGGCCACATTGCCCTCGACCACCAGTTCGAACCGGTGCGCCGCCCAGACCTGGTCGTCGTAGTCGCGGACCAGCCGACCGAGATCCTTCGCTTCCGCCGGGGTGGCGGCGGCGAGGATTCGGGTGAGCGCGTCGTCGTCGCCGAACAGCCGTGCCTTGCCCGCCATCATCCAATGCTCGGCTGAGGCGTACGCCACACCGTCGACGCTGAATCGGCAGGGCCACCACTGGCTCAGGCAGCCCTTCCCGACGCTGCCGTCGGCCTGAGGTCGGTGGCCCCAGAACATCAGCCACTCCGGTGCTCCGCCGGCCGCGATGATCTCGGCAAGCTGTTCGCGGCTGCGCGCACTCGTCGGCTCGGGGACGGTCGTCGTCATACCGGGCATCGTGCCAGGCACCTGCGACATCGCGCATCGCTGATTCCCTCGGCGGTCCGACCCGGCCGCTAAACCGTTGCGGGCCCGCACGCGGGCCGTGCGAAGATCCACCCGGCAGTGTCCGGTACGAGCGTGGAGAGTGGCGATGTTCGCGAGATCCCTGGGTGACGACGGTGCGGAACTGCGCCCGCTCGAACCGTGGCAGGCCGCGGAGTTCCTGGAGCACATGGACCGGGGACGGGAGTTCATCGGCCAGTACATCGGGTTCGCCGACGCGGTCGCCGACCTGACCTCCGCCCGGGCGATGCTCCGCTCGTACGCGGACAAGGCCGCCGCCGACACCGGGCGCATCTACGGGATCTGGGCGGACGGCACGCTGGTCGGTGGGGTTCTGCTGCGCACGATGGACGTCGAGCGCGGCACCGCCGAGGCGGGCTGCTGGCTGGAGCCGGCGGCGGTCGGCAAGGGTCTGGTGACCCGCGCCAGCCGGATACTCATCGACTGGGCGATCGAGGAGCGGGGCATCCACCGGATGGAATGGGTGGTCTCGGCGGCGAACGCGCCCAGCATCGCGGTGGCCCGCCGGCTCGGCATGACCAAGGACGGCGTACTACGGGAAAGCTACCTGTACCGGGGAACGCGCCGGGACCTGGAGGTCTGGTCGGTACTCGCGCCGGAGTGGCGGAAGAACCGGTAGCATGGCCGTTCCGGTCCGGCGCTGTCGCCGTGGGACCGGGCAGTACGGCGGAGGGGGACAGGTCGGGTGGTGGCACGGACGACGCGATGGTCGCTGCTGATCGTCGCCCTGGCGCTGGGTGTCGCTCTCATGCACACCCTGGGGCACAGCGTCCACACCCGTTCCCCGGCCATGCCCGGCATGGCCGTCGGTGCCGCGGCGTCGGCGCCTGACCGGGACGTGATGGCCGACCTGCCCACCGCGGCAACCGGTGAGCTGTTCGCCTCGAGTCTGGCCGACCGGTGGTTGGTTCGTGCCGGCCGGAGCGTACATGACCCGCTGCCGTTCCGGCACGGCATGGATCCCAGCGTGATGTGCCTGGCCGTACTGACCACTTTCCTGCTGCTCGCCGCCGCCGCGTACCGGATCCTGCGCACCGGGCGGGGAGTCGCGTCACGCAGTTGCCCACGCGTCGCCGGTCGGCCCCGCGCGCCGCCCGGCACACCGGTGGGACGTAGCGTCGCCGCGCTGTCGGTGATGCGCATCTAGATGCCGCCGCCCGCATGGGCATGACCGGCACCAGATGACGCATCTCCGCAACTGACAGCGAAAGCGAGTATCTCCATGGGAAGTACGTACCTTCGTCGTGCCCTGCTGACTGCCGCCGCGGGACTGACCGCGATCGCCTTGGCGGCCGGCTGCTCCGACATGGACGGCCACTCCGACATGACCCACCACAACAGTCCGAGCGGTGGCCACGACAGCGCGGACGTGATGTTCGCGCAGATGATGATCCCGCACCACCGGCAGGCCGTCGAGATGGCCGATCTTGCGCCGCAACGCGCCGAGAATCCGGCTGTCCGTAGGCTCGCCGACCAGATCCGGGGCGCTCAGGACCCCGAGATCCGGACCATGACCACGTGGCTGAAGTCGTGGGGTGAACCGACCTCGTCGCAGATGGACATGGGCAAGGGCGAGGGGATGATGTCCGCCGCGGACATGGCCAAACTCAAGGCGACCAAGGGCAGAGCGTTCGACGCGATGTTCGCCCGGATGATGATCGCCCACCACAAGGGCGCGATCTCGATGGCCCGGACCGAAGTGAAGGACGGTCGGGACGCCGCGGCGAAGAAACTGGCCGGACAGATCATCAGGTCCCAGTCGGCGGAGATCACCACGCTGCAGAAGTACTGACAGGTCGACCGGGTGCGTCCATCGTGCTGGACGCACCCGGATCCTGCACCCCCGACTGCGTCAGGGGGTCGCCAGTCGTGGACGCCGGGCGATCGGTGCGAGGCCGGCGAGCACGAGGACGGCGGCGGCCGGCAGCAGGTCGAGGTTCAGCGACAGGAGTACGAAACCGACCAGCACCAGCAGTGGACTCCAGGACCTCAGGCGGCGCGGGCGTACGGCAGCGAGGATCGTCAGCAGGGTCAGTACGCCCAGCTCGAACAGCAACGGGCCCAACAGCATCAGCGGGTCCGGCAGCGGGGCGGCGTCATGGAAGTCGGCGAACAGGTCGCCGGTGATGACCCACAGGAAGCAGACGGCGCCGAACAGGGCGGCGACCATCGCCACCGCAGCCACCACACGGCCCTGTGCTGGTACGAGCCTGAACAGGCCGACGGCCAGCACCCCGAACAGCACGATGGCGAGGAAGAAGAAGGCATGGCCGATGCTCCAGTACGGTTCCGAACCGTGCGATCCGTCGAGGCCGTCGATCAGCCGGAGCAGGCCGTACAGCAGCATCAGGACCGGTCCGGTGAGCGCCGCGAACCGTACGAGCGGCGGGGTGTCGATCATGCCAGCAGCCTCGCAGTCCGTTGGCCGTACGCCAATCGGGGTTGACCCTGCCCGTACCCCGACATGACCCTCAGGTCTACCGAGTTGCGTTGAGTCGTACGCGGGCCATACACCGTCGGCTGCGACCGGTACCCGGTACTACGGGTTCGGCGGAGCGACGATCGGGGTGCGTACAGCTGCTGGGATGACCTGGCTGATCGCCAACCAGGTCGGCACGGACACGGTCGCCGTCGATGCGACGACAACGAACGCGACGCACCGATACACGGATCCGTTCGGCGCGCCGCGGTCGACGCTACCCGACTGGGTGGGTGACCGGGGATTCGTTGGCGGGACGCAGGATCCGCATACCGGGCTGACGACGTTAGGTGCGAGGGAGTACGACCCGTCGCTGGGACGTTTCCTGTCCGCAGACCCGGTCGTCGACCCGACCGACCCCCAGCAGCTCAACGGGTTCGCCTACGCCGACAACAGTCCGGTGACGCATGCCGACCCGTCGGGGATGGTCGCGCGCGTCATCGAGCAGGGCACGATCTGGGACTACAGCGATGAGGCGTTCCGCGACCATCAGGACGCCTACACGGGTGGTACCAGCTGGCAGAACGACTATTACGCGCTCAACCGGGCCTACGCCGCGGACAAGGCGGCGCAGCGTAAGCAGTATGAGCATCGCCACGACATTCTCAACTGGCTGGGCTACGTTCCCGTCGTCGGTATCGCTGCGGATGCCGGCAACGCAGTCTGGTACGCCACGGAAGGCAACTGGAAACAGGCCGGGTTCTCCCTCGGCTTCGCGGCGCTGGGGCTGATACCGGCCGGGAAACTGATCAAACTCGGCGGCAAGGTCGTCATCAGGCTCGGCTCGAAGGTCGTTGAGGTCGTCGCGGCGAAAGCCGCTGCCAGGGCCAGCGTGAAAGCCGGGGCTGGCCTGGCGGAAGGAGAAGCTGGCTCTGCGGTCAAGTCCGCAGCAGCGGGGGCCGCGAAGAGCGCTGGTGGTGGGGGCGCCCGACGTACGGTCGCCACCGCAGCCAAGGAGGCGGGCGACGACGCGGAACAGGCGGCTTCGTCGGCGACCCGCGGCTGCCACAGCTTCACCGGAAGTACACCCGTGGCGATGGCCGATGGCACCACCACTCCGATCAGCAAGATCAAGATCGGTGACGAGGTCCGTAACAGCAGACCCGACTCTCACGCCAGCCAGACCCACCGGGTTACCGGCCTCATCGTCACCACCACCGACCGCCACCTCGTCGACCTCACCATCACCACACCCCACGGACCCGCCCACATCACCACCACCGACCACCACCTCTTCTACGACACCACCACCCACCACTGGACCCAGGCAGCCCACCTCCACCCCGGCCACCGCCTCCAAACACCCACCACCACAGCACCCATCGCCGCCATCCACCGCTACACCACCACCGCCACCACCTACGACCTCACCATCACCCACCTCCACACCTACTACGTACTCGCCGGCAATACGCCGCTGCTCGTACACAACTGCGGTGCCGGCTTCAAGCATGGGGCATCAGGGGAAGAGATCAGTGCGGCTAACCGCGGATTTGGCGGAAGCGGCGTACGGCCAGATGCGGCTGGCCCCAATGATGCGTTGATTAACGCAGGCCGACACAATGGGTTTTATCGCAAATCAGCATCGCTGATTCGGAATATTGCGGGCGATCACATGTTTGACAATGGAAATAAGCGAACCGCACATTGGCTAGTTACCGAACTGATGGCCCGCAATGGGATCGCGTACGGTCCGTCGTCTGATGAGCTTTGGAGTGTAGTATCGACGGTCAGTAAGCCAGGTGGGTCCTCAATGGAAATTGATCAGATTGCCAATATGTTGCGAGGGTTTGCTTAATGAACATGCAAGATCTTGACATTGCGGAACTGATGTCCGATGTCAGCCAGGCTGGGCTCACTGTCATGCTCAAGATCGATCATGAGAGGATGGCGCACGGGGGTAGACCTTGGACGATTCTCTTATCGGGACCGGCCATAGGAAAATCAAGCGTCATCCGCTGGGACTGCCGATCACTCGAAGAAAGCGTGAGATCCATACTTGACAAACTGCGAGAAGTGACGACCTGGGAATGGCTTGATCTCTATCCGATCTGATCGGTGGTATATCTGTCAATCTTAGGTTCTTGCGTACTGGCGGGAGGTATTAGATGGATTTAAATGCTGAAGAGATTGAAGGCCTTTTCGAGAAACTGGCAACTAATGGAATTACTTTGTTAATTCAGGCGAGTCGCCAAACTTCGGGTTCGGGCACTAGTCAATGGACTGTCGTTTTGTCGGGCCCTGCAATTAGTGGCATGGACATTCGATTGACCGATCGTAGCAGCTTCACCGACTGTCTCGCTGGAGGGCTTCGTGCACTACGTGCGATGAGATCGGACTGGGATTGGCTGGATTTATATTTACTGGAGTAGTGAGGTGGGGTTGTCAAGCCTTCAATTGCGAGGCGGTATCTTTAATAGGCTTCGTCCAATAGCAGTGCACTTTTGATGTCGGACGTGTTTCCACGGATTCCGAAAGATTTTTTAGTGGGCTCGCGGTATGGTCAGGAGCCGACACCGGCGTGGCGAACAGTTCCGACAGAGCCTCAGCGGTGCGCTGCCGAGACAGGAACTGCCCCGTATACAAGTACACGCCGATCGCCGCCGCGTGCGGCCCGTAGGGGGTGGGTGCCCGCACCCCGGCCGGCGCCGCAGCACGGGTGAGCTTCCCGCAGTGGCAACGGCGTTCCACCAGCCGATGCTCGGTCACCCGCACCCGGATCGCTGGGATGTCGAACAGCTGCCGACACACCACGCTCGCCATACCCGCGCTGGCCGGCAGGCCGGCCCCGCAGCCACCACAGGCGACCGGCTCATGCCACTCGACCTGGTCAGGCGCCTCAACCCGGCGCAACGCGCGACCCTCATGACCCGTCTGGCCACCCGGCTTCCGGCCGCTGCGGCCCCGCAACGAGCGCGGTGCAGGCCTGACAAACAGCGAATCCGACGACGGCGGCCGCGACGAGTTCAACGAACCCTGATCCAACCGCCGCCGCAACTCCGCGTTCTGCGCCCGCAGTTCGGCCACCTCGACCCGCAACTGCCTCACCATCTCAGCCAGCTCCGCATAGGAGGGCCGCCGATCGTCAGGCACACCCACCCAACGAGCCCAAGATCAACCAGTTACGCAACCTGCTGACCAGTTACTCGCAGAGTAAGCGGCCAGCAACGGTCACGGCAGGATACAACGCGGAAACTAGACAGTATGCAGCTGGTGCTTCGAAGAACGGGGTTTGTGCTGAAGCCTGCGTAGTAAACGAACTTGGGGGAGATCCCTCAAAAATCGCCTTCACTTCTGCTGTCCGGCCGAGAACGGGTGCCCAGGTCGCTATCTGCCCAACCTGTGAGGCTTCATTTGGAAGAGGCGCTTTCCCTCTACCTGGCACTACCTTCGGCACTGATGTCCTTCGCCTATTTGATTAGCTTGGATCTCGATGGAACTCGAACTTGCACGTCACCAGTGGCCTAGTCTCGCCAGTCCATATTCGGATGGCGCTCTTCTTCCGGACGCGATCCGGCAGCTATGCACAGCAACTGACCGGTCGACTGCCGAGTTGGCTGCGAGTCGGATAAGCCGTGTGTTGCCCACGCATGAGAGCCTATCGCCGGCCTCGGTGGCGGCGGCTTCGGCTTTAGTGCATGGACTTTGGGCATGCAATGGTGTGGTTGTCGATCTCGTGCTTGGCCTGCTTGCCGACTTCGCTGCCGGTTATGAAGAAGAGAAATTGGGCGAAGAAGTCTATTCTTTAATTCACTTCGAATGTCTGCAAGAGATCTCTCAAGGCTTCGTGGGATACGTCGAGATACTCGAAGGGAGTTCAAGTCTTGATGCCAAAACTGCTTGTATCGATTTAATTACGGCATGTGGGCTTTCTGTCCGACGACTGACGCGTCGCGCAATCTTCTTCCTGGAGTCATCGTTGCGTCTTCCTGATTTGCGAGATTGTGTGACCGTAATTGAGAATTCTCTATCGGATTTGCATGCGCGGATTAGCGAAAATGGCTCCGATTTCTCTTGAGCTGTTGATTCTGGGATTACTGCCTCGGGAACTCTTAGATTGGTAGGTGAGTGGCGCGTATTTCTTCTGTGACGCCGGCGCCCTGGCTACCTGCAATACGACTGGCTCCAATGATGTGGAGAGGCTAGTTGAAGGTTCAAGCGAAGAACCGCCTGGTCATGAGTAAAGGGCCGATCACGGCACATCGCCTTACTGGCAATCCGAACAGTTCCTCTGGACGAAGACCGCCGACGACATCCTCGCCGCATACTGCACACGAATTAACGACTCAGGACACTAGCCTCGATTGTTCGTGATCTTGGTGAGGCGGGCACTTGATTGGTCGCGTGCCCGGAGAGGTGTCTGGACGATCCAGCCCCGAGGCATCGCTGAGGAGTTGTCAGCCGAGGCGCTGGTGGTCGGGCTCGATGAGGGCGACGATGCGTTCCTCGGCGCGGGAGTACGGGCCGCCGATGTACTTGGTCGAGATCTGGTCGATGATCTCCCAGCCGGCGTCGCCGGTGAGCCAGTCGACGACCCGACCGCGGATGATGAGCGGCTGGAACGGGTTGTCGGCAGGTGTCAGGGACAGCGCGACGCGCGGGTCGCGGCGCAGGTTGCGGGCTTTGCGGCTGCCGGGGCCGGTGAGGATCGCGATGCGCTCGCCGTGGGTGCCGACCCAGACGGGCACGGAGTGTGGGGAGCCGTCGGGCAGCACTGTGGCGATGTGGGCGATCGAGGTGCCGTCGAGTACGCGGCGTACGTCGGGGTCGAGCATGGTGGTCATCTCCTGATGCTGTGAGGACTGGCGGCGGGGGTCAGCGTTCGACGGCGTAGTGCAGGTGGGTGACGCCGGGCGCGGGGACGGCCTCGACGAGGCGGAGCCGTACGTGCTCGGGAAGGTTCTGGAAGAACGGTCGGCCGGCGCCGAGCAGGACCGGTACCTGGTGCAGGATCAGCTCGTCGACGAGCCCGGCCTTCAACGCCTCGGTCACCACTCCACCGCCCATGAGCCCGACGTCCTTGCCTCCGGCGGCATCCCGGGCCGCTGCGATCGCGTCGGCGATTCCGGTGGTGACAAGGGTCTGCTGGTCGGTCAGTTCCGGTACGGGCCGGTGGCTGAGCACGACCAGCCGTGCCTTCGGGTGCGGGCTGCCACCGCCGAAGTGCTCGGAGTCGTCGTAGGTGTTGCGGCCGACCACGACCGCGCCCACTCGTGAGGCGAGGGAGTCGAAGACGGGGGCGCTGGGTGCGCTGAGCCGGAAGCCGTCGAATACCTGGCTGGGCGTGTCGCCGTTGAAGTACCAGTCGAACAGCATTCCGCCGTCGCCGAGGCCGTGCCCGGCGCCAGGGTCGCGACCGGTGATGTAGCCGTCGACCGATACGGCCAGGGCGCTGAAGACCTTGCTGCTCATCTCGACGACCTTTCCGAAGTTCCTTCAAGAGACTCCAGTACCGTAGCACATGAGGTTCCCTCAAGGAACCCCGATGGTTAGACTGGTTCGCATGCAACGCACGAATTTCGGTGAGATGGCGTGCTCGATCGCCCGCACGCTCGACGTCATCGGGGAGCCCTGGTCACCGCTGGTCCTGCGGGACATCTGGGTCGGACTCAGCCGGTTCGAGCAGCTCCAGGCCGACCTCGGCATCTCCCGCAAGGTACTGACCGAGCGGCTGAACCACCTCGTCGAGCACGGCGTGATCGAGCGCCGGCCCTACGACCGGCGACCCCGCTACGAGTACGTCCTCACCGACAAGGGCACCGAACTGATCGACGTACTCATGGTCATGGTCGGCTGGGGGGACCGGTGGCTCGCGGGGAAGGCCGGCCCGCCGGTGCTCTACCGGCACCACGCGTGCGGCGAGGTCACCAGCGCCGAACTGCGTTGCGCCCACTGCGCCGAACCGATGCACGCAGGCGACGTCGACGTACTGCCCGGCCCTGGCTCGACGAGGTGATCGGGACGCGTCAGCGGCGGTCCCGCCACGGGTCCGGTGACGTCTGTCCACAACGGACAGTTGAAGGGGAGGGGATGATCATCTCCCACTCCTAACGTATAGCGCACCGGGGGGCTTGCGGCAAGACCCTGGTCGTGACGCAGAATCGTGCGCCGGAGCCGAAAACTACGGGGAAGTGGGACTCACGAGATGCGCGTGTTGTTGTCGACGTACGGGTCACGCGGCGATGTCGAACCGATGGTGGCGCTGGCGGTGCAGCTACAGGAACGCGGTGCGCAGGTACGGATGTGCGCGCCGCCGGATGCGGAGTTCACCGACCTGCTGGCCGGCGCAGGGGTGCCGATGGTGCCGTTCGAACGGCCGTGGCGCTCCTGGCAGCGCCCGACGACACCGGAGGAACGAACCCGCCGCGTCGCCGAGTTCATCGCCGCGCAGTACGACACGGTCGCCGCAGCGGCCGAGGAATGCGACGTGTTGGTGGCGACCGCAATGTCGCATTTCGTCGCGGGCTCGGTGGCCGAGACGCTCGCCATCCCACACCGGTACGTGATCTTCTGCCCGAGCGTGCTGACCGACCTGGACGCCCAGAACTGGAACCCACTGTTCGGCCCGTCGATCAACGACCACCGGGTGTCGATCGGTCTGCCGCCGGTGGACGACGTCGCACGGTTCATGTTCACCGACCGCCCGTGGATCGCAGCGGACCCGGACCTGAGCGGCTGGCAGGGGCCGGAACAGACAGGTGCGTGGATCCTGCCGGACGACCGCCCGCTGCCGGCCGAACTGGAGAAGTTTCTGGACTCCGGCACCCCACCGGTGTACGTGGGTTTCGGCAGCATGCGCGGCATCCCGGACGACACCGCCCGGGTTGCCATCGAGGCGATCCGGGCGCAGGGCTGCCGCGCACTCGTCGCCCGGGGCTGGGCGGACCTGGCTGTGATCGACGAGGAGGCCGACTGCTTCGCCGTCGGCGAGGTCAATCAGCAGGCCCTGTTCGGCCGGGTGGCTGCCGTCGTGCACCACGGCGGCGCGGGCACCACGACCACGGCCGCCCGGGCCGGCGCGCCGCAGGCGGTGATCCCCCAGGCCGGGGACCAGCTCTACTGGGCGGCTCGGGTGGCCGAACTGGGTATCGGGGCGGCGCACGACGGCCCGGCCCCGACCGCTGAGACCCTGTCGGCTGCGCTCCGGACAGCCCTGACGCCGGAGGTCCGTACGCGAGCGACCGCGGTGGCGGGCAGGGTCCGTACCGATGGGGCGGGACTGGCCGCCGTCCAACTGTTGGACGAGATCCAGTCGGAACCGGCCTAGTGCCGCAGGTCGCGCTGGTACCAGGTGCCAGGCTTGCCGCCCAGCTTGCTCGGGTCCGCGGGGCCGACCTCCACGAAACCGGCCTTGGCCAGCACCCGCTGGGAGGCGATGTTGCGGCTCGACGTTCCGGCCCGCAGGGTGTGCAGGCCGTGTCGGGTGGCGGCCAGCGTGCACAGTTCCCGTACGGTCGCGGTCGCCACACCCTGACCGGCGACGCACTGCGCGACACGGTAGCCGAGTTCGGCGACGCCGTCGGTGAGGTCGTACAGGTTGAAACGGCCCAGGATCGAACCATCCTCGGCGACGAGCAGGTAGAAGGCGCAGACCCCGGACTCCTGCTCGGCTAGCAGGGCACGGTACCCCTCGCCGAACTGCGCGAAGTAGTTGTCACCACGGTCGGAGACCGAGGCGGCGAAGTAGGCGCGGTTGTCCAGCTCGAAGGTCAGTACCGCCGCCGCATGGCCGGCATCCAGCTGCTGCAATTCAGACACCGGGCCACTGTACGCAGCCCGCGTGTCGCGATCACCCGAGTTTTGCTCAGGAGCCCTGACCGGGGTCGGTGTCCTTGTCGCGGTGGGCGCGCAGCGAACCAGCGTGGGCCCGGGTGCCCGGATCGCGCCTGGTCTTCAGCAGACTCAGTACGGTCACCACCACGAGCACGACGAGGATCACGGCGAGCCCGAGCATGGTGGGGATCTCCGGTACGCGCTGGTCGATGTCCACGTGCGCCCAGTGCAGGATCAGCTTGACGCCGATGAACGCCAGGATCAGCGCCAGGCCGGTGGACAGGTACACGAGCCGGTCGAGTAGCCCTTTGACCAGAAAGAACAGTGCGCGCAGGCCGAGCAGGGCGAACGCGTTGACGGTGAAGACGATGAAAGGCTCGTCGGTGATGCCGAAGACCGCGGGGATGGAGTCGAGTGCGAAGAGCAGATCGATGCCGCCGATGGCGAGCAGAACCAGGAGCAGCGGGGTGGCCATCCGGCGGCCCTCGACGCGCGTGGTGAGCCGACCGCCGGCGTACTCGTCGGTGATCGGCAGCAGTCGGCGGGCGGCCTTGACCACGACGTTGTCCATGATGTCGGGGTCCTCGTCGCGGTGCCGGTACAGCTGCACTGCGGTGTAGATGAGCAGCAGACCGAACAGCAGGAACACGACCGAGAACAGTGACAGCAGCGCGGCGCCGAGCGCGATGAAGATCGCGCGCATGACCAGAGCGAGCGCGATGCCGAAGGTGAGCACCTTGTGCTGATGCTTCTCCGGCACCGCGAACGTGGTCATGATGATGACGAAGACGAACAGGTTGTCGACCGACAGGCTCTTCTCGACCAGGTAGCCGGCGAAGTACTCGGTGCCGAACTCGCCGCCGTAGCGGCCGGCGACCCAGACGCCGAAGGTGACCGCGATACCGATGTAGAACGCCGACCAGGCGGTGGCCTCCCGGAACCCGACCCGGTGCGGGCGCACGGCGCCCAGTACGAGGTCGACCGCGAACAGCACGACGATCAGACCGATGGTGATGGCCCAGACGGCTACGCTGATGCCCACGTGTTCCCCTCGCCGGTATCAGGATGAGCGGACGGACTCCGTCCACTCTGACCGAGCGACGCCGTCTGTGGTGGGCGGATCGATGAAAGGCGTCCACGGTTCCCTGACGCTGAAGACCTAGCGGCGTACCGCGAACCTGAGGTGTAGAACCCCTTCGCCCTGGATGACCACGTGCGGATCCTCCAGCAGCTGCTGCCCCTCGATACTGCCGAAGTAGCGTTTACCCGACCCGAACACCACCGGTACCACGTCCATGGCCACCTCGTCCACGAGGCCGGCAGCGAGGATCTGACTGCCCACGTCGCCGGCGTTCACGGCGATCGTCCGCTCCCCGGCGAGTTCCTGGGCCTTGTCGATCGCGGCCGTCACATCGTCGACAAAGTGGTACGACGCTTCCGGGTGCCAGCCCTCGGGTTTTGGCCGGTGCGAGACCACGACCACGTGCTCGCCCGCGGGTGGCCGACCCTCCCAGCCGTTCACCAGGTCGAACAGCGTGCGGCCCATGATGATCGTGCCGATCGACTCCCACATCGACCGGACGTAGTCCGCCGAGGCGCGGGAGACCTTGAAGGCGTTGCCGGCCCCGGAGTGGTCGTACTGCTCGTCGCTGTCCGCAGCGATCGGGGTGTCGCCATTGAAGTACCACTCGTGGAGTGGTCCGACGTTGTCGTTCGGGTCGGCGATGAATCCGTCCACCGACACCACGTTGTGCATGATCACTGTGCCCACAGGTCCTCCTTGACGTGCTTCTTCTCTACTGTTCCGGGCTACGGGCTGCGCCCGACTCCGGTGGGGTGACTTCGAGCCGGGCGTCGGTGACGTTGTCGAACCGGCTGTCACCGCCCCGGATGAGCACGAAATGTCTGGTGACCAGGGCTTGGTAGACCTGCATCGGCCCGTCCGGACCGAGGTCCTCCGGCCCCAGCTGGTGCCTGGGTGGCAGGCGGGTGTTGAGCACGGCGAGGGCCGCGGCACACGCGTCGCCGGTGACCGGTCCGGCGGTCGCCTCCAGGTAGAGCGCCTCCGCCCCGCCGATCGGCGCGTGTGTGTCGAAGACCGTGACCGCCACCTCGGGACGCGCCGCGATGTTGCGGGAATGTCGACTGTCCGGCGCGGACACCCACAGGATCCGGTACTCGCCGTCAGCCGCGAAGAACACCGGCGTGGCCCATGGGCGGCCCTTGCCGTCGGCGGTACCGAGGACGAGGTACCGGTGTCCGGCGAGCAGCCGCGGCACGGTGGCCCACGCCGTACCGGCCAGTTCCGGTGACACCAGTTCGCCTGCCATCGGTCCTCCTGTCGTGAGCGGATCGTCGGATACGTCGTGGCCTTCTGAGCCGCATCGTGTGTTCTCCAGGATGGACGTCCGGTGAGACGAAAACTCATCGCTCTGCCGGATGGGATGTATGTGGACTGGGCGCTCAGCCCTGTGACGAGGGTTGCGCGAAGCAGGACCTGAGTGTTGAGAGGGTCGTGTCGTTGCTGGTGTGATGGACGGTCCGCATGCCGAGGCTCTGGGCAGGCGGCAGGTTGGCGGCCACGTCGTCGACGAAGACACAGTCGGTGGGGTCGACGTCGAGAGCAGTGGCCATGAGCTCGTAGATCGCGCGGTCGGGTTTACGGATGCCGACCTCGTCGGAGCGCATGACGACCTCGGCGTACGAGTGAAGGTCGCAGAGCAGGTACGGGTCGAAGTAGCCGGCACCCCACGAGTTGGACAGCACGGCGGTCCGTACGCCCGTGGAGCGAAGGACCGTGAGCGCATCGAGCACGGGCTGGTTGGGACACAGATCCGCGCACATCCGGCTCAGCAGCCGTTCCGGGCTGATCCCCAGATGTTCACCGATGAAGCTCTCGACGTACTCCTGGCTGACCTGGCCACGCTCCAGCCGGGCGAACAGTGTACGGCCCTGCGGGTCGGACCGGATCAGCTCCAGGATCGCCGTCTCGGGGAGGCCCTCGCGCTGGGCGCACGCCCGGATGGACGCCCAGAGATCACTGGTCAGCACGCCGCCATAGTCGACGATTAGCGTGGTAGGCATCGCGCTCACGCGAAATCCTCCGCGAGTGTCAGACTGGCAGCGTCGGCACGGACCAGCATCGCTTCGCGCATCAACAAGCGACCGTGCGCTGTGCCTTTGCTCTGCGTGAGCCGGGCCACGGCCTCAATGCGGGCAAGGTTCCCCAGATGTTGAACGGAAGCGATGATGCCTAGCGCTGACGTGGCGTCATCACAGGCGGCATCGAGATCGCCGGCACCAGCCCGGGCCTCAGCGCGATCGATGAGTGCGGTCCCACGGTGGCGGTTCGTTTCGTCGGCGAATCCGTCGATTGCCTCAGTGAGGATGGGCTCGGCCTCACGGTACCGGCCGAGGCGGACCAGGTTTCCTCCCTCGTACGCACGAAGTTTGTCCTGGTTGAAGTCGCCGATGCCCAGCCACGTGGCGTCAGGATCGTGACGAGTCAGAGCACTGGCCGACTCCGAGAGCCGCCGCTGACAACCACCCATATCCCCCAGCGAGGCGCAGCGCTCGGAGGCGACAGCGGCGACCCATCCTTGGGTCTCAGCACACGCGCCCCTGCTGGCGATCTCTCGCGCCTTGTCTGCCCACTGTAGGGAGCTTCGGTGATCGCCCGTACCGTCGCTGATCACGAACGATCTCGTCCCCAGCACAACGGCTTGCAGCTCGGCGGATCCGATGGCTCGGGCCGCCTGCCAGGCGGTGTCCAGCATGGTTGCTGCGGCGGTGTGGCGTCGAAGATCGAGGGCCAACAATGCTGCACAGAGTGCAGCCATCTCGCCGATGGTGGCAACCAGCTCGGTCTGGACCGACTTCGGTTGATTGGAGGGGTCCAGCGACAATGCCAGGTTCATATGTGCGCGAGCAGCCGGCAACAGCTGGGCAGCTGGTACGGCGCGATACGCGCGGCGGTAACTGTGTGCGGCATTGCGGAGATGGGTCGCCGTGCCGAACCCGATCTGCCCGGACCGGCTGCTGGCCGGGGTACCGCCGAAGAGTGCACGCGCGGCAACGAGGGCAGACGCTGTCAGTACCGTCCGTCGCTGCATGTCGTCCTGCCCGGAGCGCGTAGTCACACCGGAAATCGTAGCCAGGTCCCTGGCGGTGGGTCCCGTCGTTGCTGGAAGGGCTGCCATGCCGCGGGAGATGTAGAAGCCGAGTGTGGAGTCGGCCGGAGCCATCAGCACGGATCGAAGAGCCTCACGGGTGTCGGGGTTGGGCCATCGATGGATGCCGCGCTCCAATTTGCCGATGTAGTTGGCATCTATCGCACCGATCCGGCCCTTGACTCGGAACAGGTAGCTGTTGACACGGTCGGCGAGTTCCTGACGGGAGAGCGTCCGGCCGGAGCCGGAAGGTGATCGCAGCCTGAGCCGGGCGTCTCGGAGCAGGTTGTTGGGTCGGATCTGGGTGCCCATACGGCCGACCTCCCGAGGATGCTCGGTTTCAGATGCTGAGCGGACAGTCGACGAACCAACACGCTCAGCAGTCAGCATGCCATCGGGCGTAGGGGCTGATCAAGCCGGGGCTGGGTCCTTCGCGGCCCGACCTCCGTGTTCGTTTCGATCCTCCCCACAACTCTCCCTCTCCCTCCCGGCAAGTGAGCATTCCGCACATCCGGATGAGCGGCCACTGTGGACACAGAGCGCAGTGCTGAGCTGTCCAGATGCCTGAGTGAAGGAGTGTGTGCTGTGGAGTTCGCGGGGTTGCCGGCCGTCGCGCCGGTGTACCGGGAGTTGGAGCCGCCGGCCGATGTACGCAACCGGTTGTTGTGGCGCGACGCGCAACGGGTCCTGGCCGTACATCAGCCGGGCATCGACGGGGTCTGCCTGAGCTGCGGGCAGCCCTGGGAGTGCTGGGCGCACCGTACGGCGCGGCGTGCCGTGACCGCCTCCCAGCTCGGTGCGCCGCAACGGAATCTGGTCGGGTGCCGCTGAGATGTACCAGTCACGGGGAACGCCGACGATCACCGACGGTCTGCTCGCGGTGATCGAGGTACTCATGAACGCCCCGACCCCGCTCAGCGTCGCCGCCCTCGCGGTCGCGACCGGCCGGTCGACGGGCACGGTACGGCGCGCGCTGCTGGACATGGAGCAGCTCGGCTGGTCGGCGCGGCGACGCTACCGCCGCCCGTCGCGCGGCGGCTCCGCCCCGGACGGCTGGTCGCTGACCGATGCCGCCCGGCCGTTCGCCCGCTCGGTGTTCGGCCCGTTCACGCCGGCCGCATCAACACAGCCGGCACAATCCGAACAGCCGGAACCGATACCCGTCCACGAGCCGCGCTCGACCAGCCCGGCGCACGATCGGAACCGCAACCTCGCCCCGTCAGCGGGAGGTCGACGATGACCGCCGTACTGCGCACCCAGGAGACCAGCGACGATGCCGCGCCGCCGTGGCGGCCGTACGAACTCGGTGCCCGTACCGGCTTCGTCATCGTGCTGCGATCTCTGGGCACCGGCCGCTGCGGCGAGGACTGGCCGGGGGAGTACTGGTGCGGGGACGCGGCACCGGGTTGCGTGGTGGACCGACTGGAGTACCTGAACTTCCGCACCCGCCAGCTCACCCCGGCCAGGATCGCGGTGTACGACCGGGCCTGGGACGCGGTCTCCGCCTGGGCGCGCCACCTGGGCGACGTGCACCGCGCCGACGACCGGCCGCACCAGTACGCGATGGAGGTACGACCGCTGTCGCTCATCGCCGACCGGCAGAGCGTGCCGCCGCCGGTCTGCTGCCCGGCCGCTGCAGCGGTCCCGTGACGCGCGGGCCCGGTCGGCGCCGCCTCCCCGGTATGCGATCCCACCCGGCCGGGCCCGCGCTCCAGCAGCTGCTTCAGCCGACCAGCAGGTCGTGGCGCTCGGTGTCCAGTACGCGCAGCGTGTCGTGGGCGTGCGCGGTCTGCTGCGCCAGCCGGTTGACCACGTAGCCGACGTGCTGAATGCATTCCTCGACACCCTCGTGGGCCTTCTTGACCCGGCGGTGCACCGCGAGGTCGGCGAAGATGTTGTCGAACCAGACCTCGGCGAACCGCACCACCGTCTCGGTGGCCAGATGCGGCGCGTTCAGCGGCAGATCGTGTACGTCGAGCAGTTCGGTACGCAGCAGCGCCAGGCACTTGTCCGCGTGCGTCGCGGCCTGCGCCGCCTCGTCCAGCAGTACGTGCTTCTCGTCGGCGGTGAGCGCGCCGCTGCCGAAGAACGTGTCGAGTACCGACGGCCCCAAGGCACCCTCCAGCGCGTCGCGCAGCGTCGACAACGCCTCCCACGCTGCGTCGGCGGCGTCGGTGGCCTCGGTCAGCTCCCGCAGCTCGCCGTTGATCTTCCCGCGTAGTTCGGCGATCTCCAGTACCCGGCGGGCGCGCGGATCGCCGGACGCGGCGAGATGGCGTTCCTTCTCCTCGAGTACGGCGGCGAAGGTGTACGGGGCTTCGGCGAGTACGGACATCCGTTCCTCGGCCGCCCGGTGCTCACTGATCAGTGCGTTGAGCCGGGACTCCGCGTCGTCCAGCCGGTAGCGGGCGGCATCGGCCTCGGCCCGTTCCCGGCCGAGCTTCTCCTCCCGGGTGCCCAGCAGCGACACCAGTACCCGGGACAGCGAGCGGGTCTCCAGCCGCTCGACGTCCTGATCCTCGATGGCGGACACCGCGCGCAGCTCGTCGACCTGCGCCTGCAGTTCGTCCCGGCGTTGTTGCAGGTCCGCGAGGCGTTCGGTGGTCACCTCGTGTTCGCGGGACGCTTCAGCGGCCTCCGCGAGCCGTCGCTCGATATCGTCGGTCACGCCGGACATTTGATCACGTGCCCGCAACGACGCGGTAGCGCCTTCCTGTTCGTGCTCTCGACGCAGCCCGGCCCGGCGTACTGGAACGTACGCCGGGCCGGGATCCGCGGTCGGTGCTGCGGGTTGGATCAGTGCTGCGGGGTGAACAGGTCCCACATCGGCCGGACACCGTTGGCGGTGTCACCGGCGTGCCCGATGTGCCCGAGGTGCCAGTTGTCCTCGATGGTGGTCAGCAGCGAGTAGTGGTTGTACGGGGTGTGCGACACGACCGGGTGCGCACCGGAGCCGGTGACCACGATGGCGGGGATCAGCCCGCCGCCGTACGTGCCGCCCGGCCAGTTGGCGCTGACCCGTGCGTCGCCCTTACCGACGTACGGCGAGTCGCAGCAGGCGTCCGCAGACTCCCAGCCGCCGGTCTCGTCGGTGCCGGTGTAGTCGTTCTCGTCGGTGACGATCACGATGGCGCTGTGCCTGGTCCAGGAGCGGGAGTGCCGGATGGTGTCCACCGCGCCCTTGACGAACTGGTCGGACTTGGCCTTCAGCGCCGCGTCGTTCGCGTCGTCCTTGGTCGAGCCGTACGGGCACGGGGTCTCGGGGTGCCCGGCGACCGAGGAGTAGACCCCGCCGTGCATGTCGTTGCACTGGTTCGGGGTGATCCACACGAAGCTGGGTGCGTTGCTGCTGTTGAGGTCCGCGCCGAGCTGGCCGTAGTCGCGTACGTGCGACATCCGGTCGGCGTTGCTGTTGATGTCTGAGAACAGTACGAACGGGTTGTGCTTCTTGGCGTACAGCTTCGGGTCGCCGTTGGGGTCACCCGGGCCGAAGCGGTCGAGCTTGTTGGCCGGCAGCGTGTCGAAGTAGGCGTCCCACGACACGTGGTGCGACTCCAGCTGGTCGACCAGGTTCGTACGGTCCAGGTCGACCAGGTTCTCGTCCTCGTCGTCCTGCACGCCGAAGTTGTCCCCACCCAGGAAGGCGAGGTAGTTGGGCATGCTGGGGTGCGTCACGCCGTAGTAGTGGTCGGCCATGCCGTAGTTGTGCGCGAGGCTCGTCATGTACGGGGCGTTGGCGTCGTCGATCACGCTGGACTTCGAATGGTTCTCCAGCATGATCACGTACACGTGGTCGAGAGTGGCGCCGTGCCGGTGCGCGGCGGTCGGTGCGGCGCCGGCGGTTGCGGTGAGCGACACCGCTGCCACCGCGGCCGCCGCAACGGTCGCTGCCGCAGCCGAGACGATCTTGGTACGTCGAAGCATCGGGAATCTCCTAGAGAGGGCTCGGCCGTCGTGGGGCCGGTGCCTCATCCTGCCACTTCGGAACGTCTGTCGCACTGCCGGGAAACCGCCGTCTTCAGACGTCAGGTGACGATGCCGACCTTGCCGGACGAGCCCGCGTCCGCCTCCGCATAGGCCGAAGCGGCCTCCGCGAGCGGGTAGCGTCCCGTCACGATCATCTCGGGGTGCAGCTGCCACCGGGCCAGGTTGTCGACCAGTTCCTGCAGCCGCCAGGTGCTCACGACCCAGGAACCCTCGATCCGCAGCTGCTGGTGGATGATGTCCGGGCTGGCGTCGAGTTCCAGCCGCCCGCCCTCGCCGACGAGTACACAGCGGCCGTAGCGGCGGGCCGCCCGTACCGCCAGAGCCCGTCCCGCCGTGCTCCCCGAACAGTCCATTGTGGTCTCGAAGCCTCCGTCGGAGGCCTCCACCACCGTCGGCAGCGCCGCGCCGTCGGCCAGTACGCCGTCGTCGATGGCGCCGAGCCGTACGGCCAGCTCCAGCCGGTCCGCACTGGTGTCCACCCCGACCCGGCGGGAGACACCGAGGCCGCGCGCCAGCAGCCCGGCGGCCATCCCGACCGGACCCGTACCCACGATCAGCAGCCGGTCCCGGCCGGACGGCGCGATCCGGCAGAGCGCCTCGTAGGCGGTGCCGAAGCCGCAGGCACAACACGCCCCGTCGAGGTAGGTGAGGAAATCGGGGAGCCGGATGCAGTCCCGTGCCTCCGCCAGCATGAACTCGGCATGTCCTCCGTCGCGCTGCCAGCCGTAGGCGGCCCGCGACGGTGAGGTGCAACTGATCTGGTAGCCCATCCGGCAGTCGGCGCAGATTCCGCAGCCGCTGATGTGGTAGACGGTCACCCGGTCACCGCGGCGCAGGGACCCGACATCGGGACCCACCTCCACCACCTCGCCCGCCGGCTCGTGGCCGCCCACCACATTCTGGTACGCCTCGGGTCCGTGTCCGAGGTGCTCGCGGTAGATGGCGCGCAGGTCCGAGCCGCAGATGGTGGAGGCCCGTACCCGCAGCAGCACCTGGCCGCGTCCGGCCGTGGGTACCGGTACCTGCCTCAGCTCGACGCGCCGGCCCCCGGGCAGGTACGCGCCGGTCATGGTCGCGCTCATGGCGTCTCCTGTTGGTGCGCCGCGGGACGCAGTTCGATGATCGTCGTGGAGTGGGCCGGGAACGTGTAGCGGAACGCGGTACCCCGTACGGTCAGCTGGTCGCGCTGGATCCGTACGGCATCGGGCTGCTCGGCGCTGTTGTAGCTGGTGAAGTCCTGCCCGGCAACGGTACTGACGAGCGCCCGGTCGCCGTGCCGGTAGCCGGTCGGTACGACCTGCGCCGTGACGGCCCGGCCGGCGTCCCGGTTGACGACCGCGATGCGCAGTACGCCGTCGTGGCCGACCGCCGCCGTGGTGGCCAGCGCACGGTAGGTGCCGAACGGGACGTCCGACGCGGCCACCGGGGTGATCCGGGGATTGTTTCGCACGGTGGCCGGCACGGTCGTGCCGCCGCCGTCGACCAGTGGCCGGAACTGTTCGCGCAGCACCGCGTCCGCCGTGTAGACGAGGTCAGGCAACCCACCGAGGACGGAGCGTAGGACGGTCGGATCATCGCCGATCAGCGTGTTGCCCATCGCCCAGGGCAGACCGAGCTGAGAGAAGGACGCCCATTGGGAAGCCATGTACAGGGCATGCGACATCGCCGTGTCCCAGTGCGGGTAGGCGGAGATGTCATGCATGCCACCGAACCACAGCGCCCCGTACTCGGAGGTGGCGACGTACTGCCGGCCGGATCCGTTGGTGTGCACGTCCTCGGTCAGATCCGCGATCAGGTCCGTGGCCTGTTTCTCGCCGAGGAAGTATTCGTCGTGCCCTTCCTGCGCGCTGTTCCAGTCGCCGTCCCCGAAGACGGTCCTGAAGTTGGTGTACGGGTGGGCGATCAGGCAGTCGTAGCCGTCTGCGCGTCCAGACCGCTTCATCAGCGCGGCGAAGGAGGCGACGCCGAGACCCGTCTGTGTGTTGATCGGCGCCCAGGTCGCGCAGACGTCGATGGACGGGTCGGCCTTCTTCATCTCCGCGTAGAAGTCCGTGTAGCCGGGCTTGCGCTCGGGCAGGTAGTCCGCGGTGAACGCGGCCTGCCCGGCCGGGACGGCTCCGTGTACCCCGTCACCGAAGTGGACCGTTCCGGTCCGCGGGTCGAAGGAGTACACCGTGTCGGTGGGGCCCGCCGAGTGCAGGTCCGCCACTGCGGTCCACGCCGTACCCCCCACATGGATCGTCTGGCTGCCCGGTACCACCGGCGCGTAATAGACCGTCAACTGCTGGTTGGCCGCACCGTTGCTGATCGACGCTGCGGCCCGGCGGTCGCAGCCGCGTTGCAGGCTCTGACCGACCTGCGGTTCGGTGCCACCGAAGGCGTACTCCCGTAGGTTGGTCACCGGGTCGGTGCTGCGCCAGTACGTCTGCGTCGTGCGGTCCGGCTCGTTGCCGATCTCCCAGGTCCGGACGTCGTACGGCGCCGGGTGGCCGTTGCGTGCCCGCAGCTCGGCCCAGGCCGTACCGCCACGCGGGTTCGTGCCGACCGGGGCGTTCATGTACTCCACCCAGTCGGCCGCGTCCGCCGGCGTCTCGTTGATCATGGGCGTCATGATGTCGGGCCTGGCACCCACCGCCCGGACGAACTTCATGTACTCGTCCGGCCCGAAGCTGCCATCGACCGGGCCCGGTCCACCGTTGGGTTGCCCGGGGGTCTGGCACGCACGCCGGTCCACCGGCCCGATCGCGGTCTTCCAGTCGTACAGCGCTGCCGGTGTCCCGCCCGGGAAGCGGATCATGCCGATGTTGGCCCGGCGTGTCCGGTCGACCACGGTGGGATCGGGGGAGTTGGTCGCCGGATCCCAGAGGCCGTGGGAGTTGTCCCAGAACTGGTCGTTGTTGGCGCCGGTCAGGTAGGGCGACATAGGACCGATGCGGTGATGGGTCTGCACCTGCAGCACGACCGGCCTGTCGGCGGCGAAGCCCGGGGCCGGCGCCGAGGCCAGCAGTAGAGCGCCCGCGGCCACCAGGATGAGAGTGTCACGCCGTCGCGGTCGTCGATTTCTCATCCCGTACCCCTCGTCCTCGTGAGCGCCAGGTTGGTTCTACAACGTTGTACTAGTTCTTGTAAAGGGTCGACCGTGCACTGTCGGGACCCGATGTCCCGCGAAACCCTCAGGTTCTGCGGTCGGACGGCAGCCGGTCCCCGATGTTGTCGGAGCGGGATCTGTGCTGGGCCGGGATCTGTGCCGGGCCGGGATCTGTGCTGGGCCCGGGACTTCTGACCGGAGCGGCATCCTATGTCGCGTCCGCGAAGTTGTGACACCGGAAGATGATTCTCTCACGTGATGTCGACCATTGAGCGCCGAATCCGGATCGGCCTAGCGTCAACGTCATGAGCATCAGCCGACGCGCGTTTCTCACCGGTCTCGCAGTCACTCCCGCCGCTCTGGCTCTGGGAACTGCCCTCGATCCCGCACCCGCAGCCGCCACGACCTACCCGCCGGCCGGCGACTTCACCTTGCACTACCGGAACACCACGCCGATCGGAACCACGGCAACGTACAGCGCTGTGATCGACGACCTGCACGTCGGCGGTGCCCTGCCCTGGGCCGGTGTCGACGAGGTACTCAACTCCGCCAACCGCACCGGTGCCAGTCACCCGCTGGGAGTCAGTGCGTTCGCGCAGGGCTGGATCTGGCAGGACGGCGACGACACCGACCCCAACTGGTACCCGCAGGGGATCACGACCAGCGCCGACTACCACGACGACGGTGTGTACAACGGCCGCAAGGTCATCCTGGTCTCGTGGTACGACCACAACGATCCGACCAACGGCAAGGGCGTACGGATCAGCTTCGTCGACATGACCGACCCGTCCGCGCCGACCTACCGGCACGTACTGCTGGTCGAGCCGTACTACGAGAGCACCGGCGGCGCCGGCGTACCGGACTTCCGTGCGGTCAATGTGCACGCCGGCGGAATCATGTGGTACGGCGACCTGCTGTACGTGGTGGAGACCGGCAAGGGCATCCGCGTCTTCGATACCAGCAAGATGATGAAGGTCAGCTCCACCGGCGACACCACCACCATCGGTCGCCAGTCCGACGGCAGCTACACCGCACACAACTACCTGTACGTGCTGCCGCAGACCCTCGCCTACGATGCCGCCGTGTCCGGTGGGCAACCGGCGATCCAGTGGTCGTTCATCTCGCTGGACCGCACCACCTCCCCGGACAGCATCGTGGTCGGCGAGTACGCGTCACCCGGCGACGGAAAACGGCTGTTCCGTTGGGATCTCGACTACACCACCCGGTTGCTGACCGCCAGCGGCGGTGTGGCCACCGCGACGTTCGCCGCGGTCGTGGACATCAACGAGATGCAGGGCGCGACCAGCGTCGACGGCAAGTACTTCATCAGCCGCAGCAACGGAAACCTGAACGGCAACATCCTGACCTGGGTGCCGGGCAACACGGTGAACTACAACGACAACCTTCCGCACACCGAGGACCTGTCGTACGACAAGACCACCGGCTGGCTCTGGAACCTTGCCGAGGAACCGGCGGAACGCTATGTCTTCGCCCGCACGGCGGCCGACCTCCAGTAGCGATGCGGTGCGGTGCCGCGGTGCGGTGCCGCGGCGCCGGCGCGGCATTGCGGACCGGCGCGCTGCGTTGCGTTGATCATGGTGTGGTGTTGACCATGGCGTGAGTGGTGCGTCACGCAGGTGGGACTGCACTGCGGCCAGGATCAACGACCAGGCCCAACGTCGCTCCTTGACGTGGCGTTGGGTCGGTCAAGATCCGAGGCAGTGGGCTGCGTACCCCGCTGATCGTGGCAGTTCGTGCTGTTCATGGGGGCTGGCGTCCCACTGCCGTGGATCTTGAGCGCGTCTCTGCTGCGACCCTCAGAAGTTTGGAGGGCGCCGGCCAACTCGCCCGACCAATCTCCTCATCCCTCCACTACCGCTGTGCATTTTCCCCGAAAGTCCGACTAAATAATTCGGACAAAGGTGCCATCCGGCGGGTCAGTCGGGGAGCATGGGCATGCTCTGGCCGGTGTCGCGGCCGAGCAGGGTCCCGCGGGTCACGGCGCGGGCGCCGAACCGGTCGCGTACCGCATCGAGCGCGGTGTCCAGATCGGTGCCGCGCAACCGGTCGAACGGTAGTTCCAGCTGTTCGTGTCCATTGTGGAGATTGCCGACCGCGACACCGACGAGGGTCAGGCCACGGCGGGCGATCGTGGGCCCGGCAGTGGCGAGCAGTTCCCGGGCGGCGTCCAGCAGGATCTGGGTACGGGCGGTGGCCTGCGGCAGGGTGCGTGAGCGGGTGGCCTTCGAGTAGTCGCCGAAGCGCAGCCGCAGCGTCACGGTCCGCCCGACCCGGTCGGCGCCGCGCATCCGCCGGGCGACCCGTTCCACCAGCGCCGCGAGCGACGCGTCGATGTCGGCGGCGGAGCGCCGGGAAGCTCCGAGCGCGTGCTGCGCGCCCATCGACCGGCGACGGTGCCCGACCTGTACGGACCGGGGGTCGCGGTTGTGCGCCAGGGCGTGCAGGTGCCGTCCGGCCGCTTGGCCGAGCATCGACACCAGGTCGGATTCGCTGAGTGCGGCGACCTGTCCGACGGTGGTGATCCGCAGCGCGGTCAGCCGGTCGGCGGTGACCGGGCCCACGCCCCACAGCCGGCGTACCGGAAGAGGGTGCAGGAAGGCCAGTTCGCCGTCGGGCGGCACCACGAGCAGCCCGTCCGGCTTGATCACGCCGCTGGCCACCTTCGCCAGGAATTTGGTACGGGCGACGCCGACCGTGATGGGCAGCCCGACCTGCTCGCGTACGTCGTGGCGCAGCCCTGCGGCGATGCTCTCCGGTGTGCCCCGGATCCGGCGGAGCCCGGCGACCTGGAGGAACGCCTCATCGATCGACAATGGCTCGACGACCGGTGTGGTGTGCCGGAACACCTCGAACACCGCCCGGCTGGCCTTCGTGTACGCCGACATCCGCGGCGCGAGGACGACCGCATCCGGGCACAACGACCGGGCCTGCCGGCCACCCATCGCGGTACGCACCCCGCGCGCCCTGGCCTCGTAGCTGGCCGCCAGTACGACACCGCCACCCACGATCACCGGCCGGCCCCGCAGGCGCGGGTCGTCGCGCTGTTCGACCGATGCGTAGAACGCATCCAGATCGGCATGCAGGATGGTTGCCTCACCGCCCATGACCAGCATCTTCGCACATATGTTCGAAAATTGGCAGCGCTTCCTGAACGAGATTCGCCAAGGATCGTGCAGCACTTGTGCTGACAGATATCATGCCTTCCGATATATTCGGTGGCGTGACTGGTCAGGCAATGACGGAGCAGGCGTTCTTCATCCTGATGGCCCTGGTGGATCAGCCCCGCCACGGTTACGGGATCGTCGGGGAAGTGGACGGATTGTCCGCGGGCCGGGTCCAGCTCAAGGTCGGCACGCTCTACGGCGTGCTGGACCGGCTGATGGGTGAGGGCGTCGTCGAACTCGACCGGGAAGAGGTCGTCTCGGGACGGCTGCGCCGCTACTACCGCATGACCGAACAGGGCCGCGACAGCCTCGCCGACGAGGCACGGCGACAGGCGGCCAACGCCCGCGTGGCGACCCGCAAACTGCGGGCCTGGCGCCCCGGAAACGCAGGAGGCGGCGCATGACCCCACTGGAGCAGCGTTACCGACGTCTGCTGCGCCTGCTCCCGGCGTCCTACCGGCAGGCATGGGAACAGGACATGGTCGCCACCTTTCTGGACGGCGCGGTCCCGGACGACGACGAGGACGCCGAGTTCGCCGCGGAGTACGGCCGCCCGGACGGGGCGGAGGTCCGGGCAGTCGTGGCGCTGGCGGTCCGGTTGCGCCTCGGCGGTGACGGCGCGCCGCCCCGCTACCTGGCCTGGGGTGAGGCGGTCCGCCGGGTCGCCACCGTGGGTCTGCTGCTGCGTGCCGTGGCGGCGGTCGCGGGCGTGGCTCTGCTGTTGTGGACGCCGGTACGGCATCCGGACCTGGCCGGATCCGACCGGATGTCCGCCCTCTGGGCGTTTGCCGCCCTGCTCTGGGTTCCGGCGTACGTGCTGCTCGTGGTCGGCAGCTGGGCTACGGCGCGGGTGCTCGCGGTCGTGGCGCTGCTGCCCGACCTGGCGCACCTCGGGGTCGAGCTGTTCGCCGGCGGGCCGTATCTCGCGACGCACACCATCGGTCTGCTGGTGCAACTGCTTCCGGTACTGGCATTGGCCGCCTTCCATCGCGACTCCGTCGCGCTGAAACCCCGCCCGTGGCTCGTCGCGCTGCCCGTCGCGGCCGTGGCGCAGTCGGCCGTACTGGTCGTGCTGGTACCGCTGGCCGTCCTTGCGGTGAAGGGTCTGCGCGCACTGCCGTCCGTCGCGCCGCGTACCGCTGCGGCCGGCCTGCCGCCCGGCTGACGGCCGTCAGCCGGCGGGGATCTCGCCCCGGGAGAGCTGGGTCGCGATGGCCCGTAGTTCGGCCTCGTTGGGGCTGAAGCGGGCGGCGATGTCGGGGTGCAGTCCGTCCGAGATCCCGGCCCGCAGCTTCTCGTACACCTCGTCGACTGATAGGCCCTTCGCCTCATCCGTCAGCCGCGAGATCGCGGCCTGCAGCGCGGAGGTCAACTGCTCCTCCAGCGGCCCCCGCAAGTCGTCCTCGATCGTGCCGGGTTCGGTCCTGAGGGTGATGCTCGGCTCGGACTCCGACGCTTCGTCTGCTCGCGGGGTCGGTGCGTCCATCCCGTATGTGTACACCACGTCGGGGCCCCGCGCCGCCGGGTCCGCACTGTACGCAGGGCGGTCGTATCGACGCACGCACATCAGATGTGCGCAGACCCTCGGGAAAAGTGACGTGAATACCAGACAGAAGGCTGATTTTCACCGCTACGTAACGCAGAGGAGACTAGTAGTATCCCTGTGACCGTCCGGGCACAATCGGCGATGTGGCTGACGTAAGGAGTATCTACGCAGGTACGCCACCTGAGGTGAACCCAGATGACAAGGGTGGCAAGGCGGGTGCCGCGCCCGCGACGTTCGGCTGAGGGGTTACCGGACAAGAACCGGACGGGCGCCTGTGTGTCGATACCGCGTCCGTAGCACCGTCGGGCCCACGCCGTCGTCACCGCAGGGCGGGGATGGCGCGTGTGCCACATCACCAGGCCCAGGGGCCGAAGCCAATGAGGAGGTCGGGTGATCCGGCTGCTACTCGCGCAGCGCAACAGGTTGTTGTGCGCACTGCTGGCCACCTTCCTGTCCCGCGAGGACGACTTCACCGTCGTCGGTGAACTCGGTGAGGACGAAAGCCTCGCCGCCAGCATCCGGCGCCGACATCCCGATGTGGTGGTGACCGACTTCGACCTGCTCGACAGCCACCCGCTGGACACCCGACGGGCCGGCAACCGCTGCTGCCGGTACCTCGTACTCATGGACCATCAGCATTCGATGGAACTGCGCCGCTCGCAGGACAGCAGGCTCGGTTTCCTGCCCAGCGAGGTTCGGCCCCAGGAAGTGGTCGAGGCGATCCGTCGACTCGTCGACGGCGAACGGGTACTGCACCCGGACCTGGCGGTCGCCGCACTGACCGCCCGCAACAGCCCGCTGACCCCCCGGGAGGCGGAGGTACTCGCGATCGCGGCCCACGGCGCCCCTGTACGGGAGATCGCCGACAAACTGAGCCTGAGCGCGGGCACCGTACGCAACTACCTATCCCGAGGTATCGGCAAGCTCAGCGCCCGTACCCGCATCGAGGCGATCCGGATCGCCCGCGAAGCCGGCTGGATCCGGTGACGCGGTGACCGGCAGGGAGACGGTCTGCTCCGTCTCGACGGTCCAGTGACCGATCAGCTCCCCGTAGAGCGGTACGCCGGCCAGCAGGCTGTCGTGGTCGCCGATCACCGCGTGTCGACCGTCCAGGATGAGGATGCGTCGGGCGCGCAGCGCCGAGCTGAGCCGGTGCGCGATCACGACCAGGGAGGTACCTTCCCGTGCGGCGAAGGCCAGCTCGACCCGCCGTTCGGCCTCCGGGCTCAGGTGACACGTCGCCTCGTCGAGTACCACGAGCCGGGCCTCGGCCAGGTAGGCGCGGACCAGCGCGAGCAGCTGCCGTTCCCCGGCGGACAGTTCGACCGGACGGAGCGGTGCGTCGTACCCGCCGATCCGGTCGACCAGCGGTTCTGCGCCCAGGGTCCGTACGGCATCGTCCACCTCGGCGTCGTCCACCCCCTGGTTCAGGTAGGTCAGGTTCTCCCGCAGCGTGCCGCCATGCAGGTACGCCTCCTGCGGGATGAGCGTGCGGGTCGCCGCCAGCGCCATCGCCGGGTGCTCGCCGACCGGCCGACCACCGAGCAGTACGGTGCCCCGGTCCGGCGTCAGCAGTCCGCACATCAGTCCGGCCAGGGTGGACTTGCCGATGCCGCTGGGACCGATCACGGCAAGGTGGTCACCGACCGGAACGGTCAGGCTCAACCGGTCCAGCACCGGTTCGGCGTGCGGGCCGTACGCGAAGGTGACGTCGTGCAGCACCACGTCGACCGCGGGGAGCCCGGTGTCGCGGACCGCGCCCGCATCCCGGGCGGAGCCACCGACGCGGTGCGTGCGGCCCGCGTCGAGGAGCCGTTCCAGGGTCACCGCGTACCGCAGGGCGCCGGCACCGATCCCCTGGACCACGGTACGTAACACCGGGTTCAGCCCCTGGAGGACGTAGGTCAGTGCCCCGACGATCTGGCCGGCGGTCAGCCCGCGCCGGATCAGCCACGGCGCGGCGAGCAGTACCGCGACCAGCGGCACCCAGCTGCCGATCCCCAGGCACAGGGTGCGCAGCGAGTTCAGCCGGGCCAGCGAGCGTTCGGCGGCGGCCTGCTGGTCCACCGATTCGCCGACGAAGGCGCGGGCGTCGGGCCCGGAACCGCTGGCCACCACGTCCCGGGTACCGGAGGCCACCAGGCCGGCGCGGGTGGCGGTGGACTCGCTGGCCCGTACGTACTCGCGCTGGCGGCGGACCGAACGTGGCACCGTCGCCAGGCACAGCACCAACCCGAGCAGGAACGGCGGTACCAGCAACAGGGCCAGTACCGGGGACAGCGACAGCATGCCGAGCATGGCGGCGACGCTGCCCAGCGCGAAGCCGCGGATGGTGACCAGCAGGCCGGCGTACGTGTCCCGGACGATCTCCACCTGCTGGGTGAGCCGGGCCACCGCGCCGTCGTCGCCGGCCGGGCCGGTGTCGCCGGTCGCCCGGTCGATGCTGGCGCCGACCACCGCGACGACCAGTTCGTCGCGGAACGGTTCGACGATGTCGGAGAGCCGGCGGAAACCTTGCCGGGAACCGACGGCACCGATGGCGCCGACCACGGCCAGCAACGCCAGCCAGCTCAGGCCGGTGACGGTGTCGCCGGTCAGGAACCGGTCCACCGCCCGCGCCATGATCAGGCCGCAGGCCGCGGTGGGCAGCGCCTCGGGCAGCGCCCAACCGAGCAGCGCCAGGGTCCGTCGGGGACGGCGACGCAGCGCCGACCAGCCCGCCGCCACCACGGGTTTCACGCGAAGACCTCCCGGTACGCAGGGTCGTCGCGCAAGGTGGTGTGCCGGCCGACGGCCCGTACCCGGCCACGGTCGAGCCACACCACCAGGTCGGCGCGGGCCGCGATCGCCGGCCGGTGCGTGATGATCAACCGGGTACGCCGCGGCCCGGCCAGCAACGCCCGTCCCACCTGCATCTCGGTCACGGTGTCCAGGCTGGACGTCGCGTCGTCCAGGATCAGTAGCCGACCACCGGGCCAGGTACGGGCCAGCCCGAGCCGTTGACGTTCGCCACCGGACATCGGCGCGGCGGTGAGCGCGGTGTCCGGACCGTCGGGCAGCATCGCGACGAACCGATCCGCGGCGGCGGCCCGCAGCGCGGCGCGGACCCGGTCCGGATCGCGGTCCGGGCCCAGCGCATCGGCGATGGTACGGCCGACCAGTACCGGCCGTTCGAAGGCCAGCCCGACCTCACCGCGCAGTGTCTGCTCGGTCAGTGCCGGCAGACCCACACCGTCGAGCCGGACCGTGCCGGCGTCCGGATCACGCAGCCGCCCCACCACCGCGGCCAGGGTCGACTTGCCCGCGCCGGACGGGCCGACCACGGCGACCGTGATGCCCCCGGGCACGGTCAGGTCGATGTGGTCGAGCAGTGTCATGCCCGATTCGCGTACGGTGACGCCGGTCAGCGACAGCACACCAGGTCCGGGTGGCAGTGTCGACGACCCGTAGGTCAGCGGCTCGACATCGAGGACCGCGCCGACCCGGCGGACCCCGGCCCGGGCCCGGGCCACCTGCTGCAGCTGGCTGACCAGTGCGCCGAAGCCGGTGCCCAGCGCCGCGTACTGGCTGGCCGCGAACAACTGGCCCGCGCTGATGTGACCGGCCGCCAGCGCCCAGCCGCCGGTGCCGACGACCGCGATCTGTACCAGCGGCGCGACCAGCGCGGCCTGCGCGGCGGCGTTGCCCAGCACCCGCCAGCTGCGTACGCCGTGCCGGGCCAGTTCGCCGAGCGGCCCGAGGACGCGCTGCTTCTCGTGTTCCTGGGTACGGGCGGCGGCGATCGTACGGGCACCGGCCAGCGCCTCGGTCAGCCGCTGCGCGATGTCGGCCTGGGATTGCAGATAGCCGGACGCGGCGGCCGAGGCGTTGCGGCCGAAGGCCCGCAGCAGCGCCGCCACGGCCACGGTGCCCGCGCCGAATGCGACCGCCAGCCAGGGATCCAGCCAGGCCAACGCGACGAGGCTGCCGACGGGTGGCAGCCAGGCAAGTCCGGCGAGGATCAGAGCGGGGCCGGCCTGCCCGGCGTCGGCGGCCTGTGCGGTGACCCGACCCACCAGGTCGCCCGCGCCGAACGCGGTGGACCGGTGCGGTGGCACCGCCACCAACCGGGCCATCATCCGGTGCCGCAGCCAGCGGGTCGCGGTTGCGGTGGAGCTGCCGATACCCAGCGCGATCAGGGCTTCGGCCAGGACCGCGACGGCGACCAGCCCGACCGCAGCGCTCGCCCACCGTGGGAAGGATCCGTGGGTGAGTGCCGCGTCCACGGCGCGGCCGAGGGTCGCCGGGAGAAGAAGTTCGGCCGCGGTGTCCAGCACCGCGGCGGTGGCCAGGACCGGCAGCAGTACGCCGGCCCGGCGGGCCAGTTGCCGCAGCAGCCGACGCTGCCGGGTGTGGTCGAGCGACGTGCTGGTGCCGGGGATGCTCTCGTCGCTCATCGGCCCTCCACGATGTACGGCCCCGGGACGGCGGACACCGTCCCGGGGCCGTGCCTGCATACTGCTATTAGTTGCAGGTCACGAGGCTCAGCGAACTGTTGCCGCAGAGCAGCAGGCTGGCCCGGCTGCCGCCGCCGTCGCCGTAGTTCGCCGTCTCCATACCCTGCAGGTCGAGCAGTGCCATTGTGGACACCTTTCTGTAACTACCCACGAAGGTCGTGGGACCCACCCGCGCTACCTGCGCGGGAGCTTGTGGTGGTGCCCGGCGCGGACGCCGACACCAGGGGAAGGCCGACCGGCCTGTCGTGGCAGGCCGCACCGAGCGCCAGCAGTACGCCGGCCGTGCCGGTGGCCAGATCCATCGACAGCCGGAGCAGCTGTGCACCGGGGAACGCGATCCCGCCGCCGTACGGCATGGCGTGCCAGCTCAGCGCGCGCAGCTGCCCGCGCAGCGCGTCCCCGGAAGGTCCGGTGAGCGGGTCACGGCCAGCGCAGCGGGCCAGTTCGGTCAGGTACAGCGCGATGCCGGCGCGCCCGGCGAACAGACCGGACTGGATGTAGAACGGGGATTCCGCGGCGCGGCGGATTCCGGCGGCGAACGGTTCGAGTTCCGTGTCGGCCCGCCGGGCCAGGTACGCGGCCAGCGCCACACCGACCCCGACACTGCCGGCCTCCAGGTACGGCATGGTGCGCCAGCCCTCGTCGATGTCCAACGCGCCGTCGTCGCGCAGCTTGCAACGACGCAGGTCCTGCCGCAGGGCGGTACGGGCCAGGTCGAGGTAGCGGGTGTCGCCGCACCGGTCGTAGCGGTCCAGGAACAGCAGTGCCGGACCGGACGAGCCGTGCAGCAGCCCGGCGCGCGGGTGCTTGCCGCCGGACAGTTCCGGTACCGACGTCTCGTCACCGAGCCGTTCGGCGAGCAGGTCCGCGGTGTGCGCGGAAAGCTTGTGCAGTTCCTCCTCGCCGGTACGGTCGGCGAGTCGGGCGAGGTTGAGTCCGATGCCGGCCAGCCCACCGGACAGGTCCGGGCCGGAGTTCTCCCAGTCCTGCGCCAGGCAGATGTCCAGTACGTCCAGTGCCGGCTGCCGGTGCCCGAGGTGTTCCAGCGCGAACGCGACACCGTGCAGGCCGTCGTACAGGCCGAGGCGGATGTCCAGGCCGCTGCGGGTGGCCCGGTTCAGCAGCCACCGTTCGTGTTCGGGATACCGGTCGGCGCCGGTGACCGACAGCGCGTACAGCACACCGGCCGCGCCGTGCGCCAGGTTCAGCGCGCCGGACCGGAACTGTTCCACGTCGCCGGGGAAGAGCCGGTCGTCGCGTTGCGGTGTGGCGCTGGCCAGGATGGCCCGGGTCAGCGCGGCGCGTACCTGTGGCCACCGGTCCGGGTCGGTCACCTCGGACAGGTCGTCGCCCCGGCCCGGCGATCCCACTCCGGCGTGCTGTGCGCCGGTGCCGATGACCGTCTGGACGGCACCGTCCAGGTAGTCGGCCGGTAGCTCGAACTGTTCGGCGATCACCGCGGCCAGGTGGCGCGCCTTGGCGGGACGCAGTCGCAGCAGGTCGGTCAGCGGGAGGAAAAGGGAGAGCCGCAGGCAGGCCAGCGCGTAGTCGTCGACGGCGAAACCGGTCCGGTCCCGGGGCGCCGCGAAACCCTGGTTGCGCAGGGCGGGTGTGCGGCCTTCCTCGATGCCGGCGGCGACCTCGAAGTCCAGCAGGCACACCGTGCCGTCGGGCCGTACCACCACGTTGAACAGGTGCAGGTCGCCGTAGACCACGCCACGTTCGTGTACCGCGTGCACCGCGGACTCGATCTGTTCGATGATCCGCAACGCCCAGTCGCGGTACGCCGCACGGTCCGCCGGTGTCGCATCGATGTTGGTCAGCGGGTAGCGGGCGACGAGTTCGTTGTTGAGCGGTACGCCGGCGATGTGTTCGAGCACCAGGAACCGGTGTTCGCCGACCGGGAACCGGTCGAGTACGGCGGGCACCTCGGGCACGTCGGTCAGCCGACCCAGCATCCGGGCCTCCCGGTCGAGCCGGGTGACGGCGTCCTCGCCGACCGAGTCCAGCCCGGCGTACGGGCGGGCCTCCTTGAGTACCACGGTGCTGCCGTCGCGGGTGTCGACCGCCTGGTAGATGCCGCCGCCGTTGGAGAAGTGCAGTACCTTCTCCACCCGGTAGGGCAGGTCGGCCACGGTGACGGCGTTGCGGGCGGCCAGTTCCGGTGCCAGGAATCCGGGCAGTGACAGCCATTCCGGCAACGCGAACACCGGGCCACGCCGGTCCGGTACGAGTGTGCCGCCCGGGTCGGTGATCGCCGGCACCATGTCGCCCTGTTCGGACAGGCAGTACCGGCTGGCGAAGCCGCCGTAGCGGACGAACAGCGGGCCCTGCCGCCAACGCAGGTCACTCAGGATGTACGGGCCGGGCTGCCCGCCGATCAACGCGTCCAGGTCGGTGAGGATCCGTTCGCAGTCGGCGTCGTCGTCGGGGTAGATGGTGACGAGCTTGCCGCTGGAGCCGCGGGCCGCGTACTTGGAGTTGCGCATCAGCAGGATGTGCGGGCCGCGCAGGTACTTGAAGGCCACACCATGGCTGGTGCAGTAGTCCCAGCACGCGTCGAGAACCTGCTCCGCGTTGTCCAGGCACGCCGAGGCGTGGATCTTCCAACCCTGTGCCGGCAGCTGCCGGTCGACCGGGGTGTGGATGAGCCAGTCGTCGTGTTCCTGACGCTCCCAACCGGCGGGCAGCGCACGGGCCGCGAGCGGGAAGTCCCGCTTGCGTGGTGCGGCCGTCAACCGGTCGTAGAAGACCGGATCGGCTGCACAGTAGTTCTCGTAGCGCTTGTCCACCAAGGACCTCCCGCTCTCGGATGCATGACGAATCCTGGCAGCGGGGCATGGTGCCTACTAGTCGTCGAAGTCATCACCAGTCAGCACGAGCCCCACCACTGAGCTGAACGATGATCACCAGTCAGTAGTTAAATATGCACTATAAGTGCAGCAGCGACGGCGCGCGTGGCATGACGGAATGCTCGCGCTATATCTGAACGTGGTCGTCGCCACACTTTGTGTGTGCACGCTCGCGTGTCGTCGTCATCGGGTGGGACAAGTGCCCCGAACGGGCTACCTGCGCCTTGTGTGGCAGCTGCTGCCGGTGCCCGGCCGGCTCGAACCGCAGTGCCACCGGATATCCACCGGCCGGACATATTGCGGCCCAATTCGGTGCGAGGTACCACAAGCCGGGCTAGCGTCAGATCAACCGCTGCCGGGCCGTCCCGCGCTGTCGCCGGATTCCCGGCCGGGTGGCTGAGGCAGGGAAGGTACGCCATGCGCCTCGTCTCCCGCCGTGGTCTGTTGCGCGGCACACTCCTTTCGATGTGCGGTGTCCTGTCGTTGCTCGTGGCCGGGACCGGGTCGGCCGCCCCACCGCAACCCGGAGAGGACCACGCCCCGGCCGGACGCGCCGCCATCACCGTGACCACCGTCGGGGTCGGCGCGCCCGGGAACCGCCCGGTCGGCATCGTGCCGTTCGCCGACGCGGTATACCGGACCTGCGCGGACGCGCCCAGCACGCCGCCGAAGTGCCTGATGGTCGGCGGCGTGCGCTACCGGTACGGGATCGGTCAGCTGGAGATCACCGTCGCGCAGTGGGTGACGTTCCTGAACCTGGTCGACCCCGAGGGCCGTAACCGGCAAAGGCTCTACACCGAAACGGAGAGCGCGGCGGACTGGCCGAAGTACGGTCAGATCAACCGCTCCAGCCGCGCCGGCCATGGACGGCACTACTCGGTGGCGTACCCGCAGTGGGCCGACAAGCCCTACGGTTTCTCCACGTTCCTGAAAGCGGCGCGCTTCGTCAACTCGCTCTACAACGGACGGCTGATCGACCGGCACAGCAGCAGCCGCGGCGGTTTCCGCTACACCACCTACCGGGTGATGCTGTCGGCCCGCACCGAACGCGGCATGTACGACCTGTCGCAGCGCTACGCCACCCGCAGCCACTCGACCGGCTTCGTGGTGCCGAGCCAGAACGAGTGGATCAAGGCCGCGTACTACGACCCGCACGGTCACGGCCGGTACTCGTACTGGAAGTACCCGACCAACGCGGGTGTGTTCGGTGACGGCGACGCCACCGCGCCTGCGCCCACCGTGCTCGATCCGACCACGGGCGATGTCACCAATGCGACGACCCAGCCGCTCGCCTCGTACCGGGCCGACGGTCAGCCGGCACCGACCTGGTGTCCCGGCCAGGTCGCGCCGGACGACTGCACCACGCTGAACCCGTTCGGGCTGGACCCGACCAGTTACGCGAATGCCTACCAGGGGAGCCTCTCCACGGTCGGCCAGGCACGGACGACCTCCCCGTGGGGGACCCTCGACCAGGGCGGAAACGCCGTCGAGTGGACCGACACGATCACCGCCCCACCCTCCGGGCGGCCCTCGGCGCGGGTGTGGCGGCGGGCGCATGGTGGGGTGTCCAACGCGCCGGCGGTACAACTGTGGCTGTCCGCGGTCGGGCTCCAGCCGCAGGACAACGCGTTCTTCAATCTCACCTATCCGTGGCTCGGTTTCCGGGTGGGAGTCATCGGCGAGCTGACACCGGGCGGGCGCCGAGCGGGCTCATGACCGGACGTCCCAGACCCGGACGTCACCCTGGACCCGACCCGGGCGCCGGAGCAGCCGGGTGATCGCGGTACGCAGCGCGCGGGTGTGCCGCACGTGCCGGTCCAGTACCACCGCGTCGGTACGGGCGGCGGCCAGATCGCGCAGCGCCCGGGCGCGCTGCGCCGTGCTGAAGCGGGGCACCCGGCCGGAACGGGCGATGCCGGCCAGTTGGACCGACATGCGGCTGCGCGACGCACCCCAGTGCGCCTGCCCGTCCGCCATCGGCACCATGATCGCGCCGCCGGGCACCGCCAGGTCGTCGCCGGTGACCGAGGCCCAGTACTGGGCCCGCCGGTCCACCGGGTTGTGCAGCGGGACCGCCAGCATCGTATGACCGGGCCGGACGTGCTCGCGCCACCGCCCGCTGGTGAAGAAGACCGGCACCGGCGCCCTGTGTTCGGTGGGCAACGGCACCGGGAGGATCGGGACCAGCGCCACGGCCAGTACCGCGAACCGGACCGGTCGCGGAATCCCGACCCGGGCCGCGCGGTCGAGCCCGATCGCGAGCAGCACCCCGAATGCCGTGGTGGCCACGAGGGCCAGCCGGTCCGGTAACGCCTGCTCCAGTACCGGCACATGCTGCAGCAGTGCCCACGGCCCCGGCACACCGGTCTTGACCCGGAACACCCGCAGTGTGGTGCCGAAGCTCAGCACCACGAACACCAGCGCGGTGCCCAGCAGTGCGAGGACCGTGCGGTTGCGTCGCAGCCACACCACGACCGCCAGCAGCAGCGCGACCAGCCCGAAACCCAGGTAGCTGGTCTCGTCGATGGTGTTGACCGAATGCACCCGGGCCGCCATGTCGGGGCCGCCGACCAGCGCGTAGCCGCTGTACCAGAACCAGGACATCACATCGGTGTTCGAGGAGAAGATGAACCACGGTGTGCCGTGCACATGCATCGGCCCGGCCAGGGCCATCCACATCGGGTACGCCAGCAGCGCACCGGCCACGACGGCGCCGGTACCGGTACGCAGTACGAATGCGCGCCATGTGCGGCGCGCGTCGGCCGGGCGCAGCAGGGCCAGCAGCACCACCAGTACGGTGACGCCCATACCGGCGATCAGCAGTATCTCGGTTCCGGTCAGGCACTGCGCGGTGACCAGCAGACCGAGCAGTACGCCGCGGCGTACCGGATGCTCGGGTCGGCCCGGGGCGGTCGGCAGCACCAGCAGCACGATGAACGGTACGAAGAACTGCGCGGTCAGGTGGGTGTGCGAGTTGGACAGCGCCACCATGCCCGGTGCGAAGCCGATGAGTCCGGCGCCGAGTGCCGCGGCCGGAAGCCGCAGCGCCAGCCGCCGTCGCAGCACCACGTACCAGCCGGCCGCGGTGCCTGCCAGCGCCACCGTCTCCAGCAGCACGAACGACACCGCCGGCCCGAAGATCATGGTGACCGGGGCGAGCACCACGCCGGGAAGCAGTAGCGACGTGTTGACCATCATGTTCGCACCGACCGGTGCGTTGACCTGGACGGTGTAGAACGGGTTGCCCGGATGCGCCACCATGTGCACCCCGTAGGCCAGCGCCCACTCCAGGAACTTCTGGTCGACCGGATCGTTGGTCAGCGCCTGGGTGTACGGGGCCGCCCACAGGCGTTGCGTCACCCACACCGCCAGGGCCAGGTAGCAGCCGAGTATCAGCAGGTCACGGCCGAACCGGCGCCACCACCGCCGCGCACTGCGGTGTTTGGTGTCCGGCTGCCGGCCGGTCACGGTGCCCGGAACACCGGGCCGGATCGCGATTCGACGCTGGCTGCTACCACTGGTGACCGGTTCCACCAGATGATCTTCGGTCTTTCCCGGCGTGCAGGTGCCCGGTAGCCGGGAATTGGGGCGTCAGGCGCCGGCGGCCGTGACGATGGCGTCGGTGGCGAAGCCGAGCAGCAGGCCGATCAGGATGCCCCAGGTGGTGACCTGCTTGAGCGCGGCCCGGCGGGCGACGGCGAGCAGCTCGACCACCACGTACAGGATCGAGCCGGCCGCCAGTCCCAGGAACGCGATGGACAGGATGTCGTTGACCAGGTTCTGCCCGATCAGGGTGCCGAGGAAGGTGGGGCCGCCGCCGATCAGACCGAGCAGGCCGAGCCGGGCCCAGGAGACGCGTTCGCCGGCCGCGGCGAGCGGAGCGACGATGCCGAAACCTTCGGTGGCGTTGTGCAGGCCGAAACCGATGATCAGCAGGATGGCCAGGGACAGTTCCCCCTTGGCCGCGGAGTTGCCGATGGCCAGTCCCTCGGCGAAGTTGTGCAGCCCGATCCCGATGGCGATCATCAGGGCGAGCCCGGACGCGGCCGACCGGGTGCCGCCGCGGGCGGTCATCTCGGCGGTGGCCGCGGCGCCCGGACCCGGTTTGCCGACGCTGGTACTGCGGCGGCCGGCCATCCACCGGTCGTAGTACACCAGCCCGAGCAGACCCACGCCCAGCCCGACCGCGAGTACCAGACCGTCCACCAGCGCGCCGCTCCAGCGCTGGGCGGCGAGCGCCGTGTCCACCGGTTCCCAGGCGTGCGCGAGGACGTCCCAGACGAGGAAGATCAGGATGCCGATGGCGGTCGCGTTCAGCGCGGCCTTCAGTCGGGGCGCGGGGGCACGCATGCGCCCGAGCGGCAGCCCGAGGTAGATGGTGAAACCGGCGATGGCGCCGAGCAGGGCGATCTCAGAAGCGGACATGAAAGCTCCAGAGCAGCGCGGACGGTGGCCGCGGGAGACCCTACCATAGGCAAGGCTCCCCTAATTCCTGCCGATGATCTGCCGTCGGCGCCGACCCTCCTTCGGTCACCGACAAGCGTCCTGAGCCCTGTTGTCTGTTCCTTCGCCGTGCGGTGCAGTTCCGCGTACGGTGAAGGTTCGGTACGGCGCGCCGCCGTCGACACAGCGGAAGAGGCGATAGCGATGAACGTCTCCGCAAATCTCGGTGACTGGCGTGGGTACGACGTCTTTCTGGCCAGCGGCGACAAACTGGGCAAGCTGGAGGACCTCTACTACGACGCCGACACCCACGAACCGGCGTTCCTGTGCGTCAAGTCGAGCCTCTTCTCCCACAAACAGGTCCTGGTCCCCGCTGGCGAGGTGCAGGTCACCCCGGACCGGCTCACCATCCCCTGGTCGGAGCAGGACATCGAGGGCACCCCGACCACCAGACCCGACGAGGAACTGTCCGGCGAGGACGAGGAACGGGCCTTCCGCCGGTACGGCATGACCTACACCCCGCCGAGCGACGGCGGTCGGCGACTCGTCCGCCGCTGAGTACGCCACCTCCGGGTCCGGTCAGGGAGTCCGGGTCTGACGTCTGTCCGGGGCCGGTGCCGGAGCGCTTCCATGGTGGCCGTCGACACGATGGTTGCGGATCCGGGACGTTCCGCGTGGCGTATCCGCTTTTACGTTCCCTAAGCTGGTAACACTATGCTCACGGCCAATTGCTGATAGCAACTGCCCGTTGATCGGGCCGTGGGCGGGCGAGGGGGAAGTGTGTTGAGTTCGACAACCAGGTCTGCGCGGAGCTGGCGGGTCCGCCGATGGTCGGCGCTGGTGCTCGCCCCGGCCGGAGCGTTGGTGATGGCCGGGCTGGTCAGCCTTGCCGCAACTCCCTCGGCATCGGCGGCCGAGTCCCAGGTGGATCTGGGTACCTCGACATCCTTCGCAGTACTGGCAGGCTCCACCGTCACCAATACGGGACCATCCATCGTCACTGGCAACCTGGGTGTCAGCCCCGGTAGCGCGGTGACCGGATTCCCACCGGGAACAGTGATCAACGGGGTGCGGCATGCGGCGGATGCCGTTGCCCTGCAGGCCCAGTCCGATCTGACCACCGCATACGACGATGCGGCCGGCCGTTCGACGACCGCGACCGTATCAGCCGATCTGGGTGGACAGACCCTGGTTTCCGGTGTCTACACTGCGGCGTCCTCGATGGGGCTGACAGGCACCGTGACTCTCGACGCCCAGGGTGACCCGAACGCGGTCTTCATCTTCCAGGCTGGATCGACCCTTATCACCGCCTCCGGCAGCGCCGTCCGGCTGATCAACGGTGCACGCGCCTGCAACGTGTTCTGGCAGGTGGGAAGCTCCGCTACGTTGGGTACCAATACCACGTTCGTCGGCAGCATCCTCGCATTGACCTCGATCACCGTGCAGACCACGACCACTGTGGACGGTCGGGTACTGGCCCGCAACGGACAGGTCAGCCTCGACAACAATTTGATCAGGCGACGTACCTGCATCAATACGTCGCCGAGCCCGACAGGAACGCCGACCGGAACGCCGACCGGAACGCCGACCGGAACGCCGACCGGAACGCCGACCGGAACGCCGACCGGAACGCCGACCGGAACGCCGACCGGGATCCCCACCGGGCAACCGACCGGGATCCCCACCGGGCAACCGACCGGGATCCCCACCGGCTTCCCGACCAGCACCCCGACGCGATCAGGACCGGCCATACCGCCGAACGGATCCGGTGGCCCACCAACACTACCCATCACCGGCGGTGCGGTCGGACTGACGGCGCTGGCCGGAGCCGGGCTGCTCACCGTGGGGGGCGCAGGAATCGTGCTCGCACGACGCCGTCGACAGCACTGACGCCGGGTCTGCTGAGTCAGGCGCCTGACACGCCAGGATGACACCGCTCGCCCCGCCCGGCCCACCAGCCGGGCGGGGCGAGCATCCGCGTGCGTACGCAACCGGGATCCCCGCGGTTCCCGCCTGTCGGGCGGTACCGTCTGTCGTAGGGTCGGGCCGAGCTGGCGAGGAGCGAGCGGATGCTGTCAGTTCAGGACGATCTGCACTGGATGGAGCTGGCGATCGGTCTGGCGCACCGGTGCCTGCCGGTGGCCGGTGCGTACTCGGTCGGTGCGGTGATCGTCGACGACGCGGGCACCGAGATCGCGCGTGGATACTCACGGGAGACCGACGACACGGTGCACGCCGAGGAATCCGCCCTGGCCAAGCTCGCCCCCGACGACCCGCGGCTGCCCGCTGCGACGATCTACTCGACGCTGGAACCGTGCTCACAGCGGGCATCCCGGCCGCGCACCTGCACCCAGCTGATCCTCGCCACCGGCATCCGCCGCGTCGTCATCGCCTGGCGTGAACCCGCCCTGTTCGTCGCCGACTGTCAGGGCGTGGAAACCCTCACCGGTGCCGGGGTCAGCGTCGTGGAACTCCCCGAACTGGCCGACCGGTCGCGCGCAGTCAACGCCCACCTGCACCTCGGCGGCTGAGCAGCGGCACCGGCCGGCCCCGGCCCCGGGTCAGCGGGTGGTGGTCGAACCCGGAGGCCGTGCGCCGCCACCGGAGCTGCCCAGCAGGGCGCCGTCGGTGACCGCGGTGAGCTTCCGGCCAGATTTGGTGGCCAGCACACTGACCGTGTCCTTGACCTTGACAGCACTGAACTTCGCTGCGCCGTTGTCCACTGTGGTCGTTGCGTCCACAGCGTACGAGACGGTATGACCGTCGGCGCTGCGTACGGTCAGCGAGGTACTTGCGGACGCGGTCACCGTGCCGGTCTGCGTCAACATGACCGCATAACCCTTGCCCGAGCGCACCACGTACTCGCCGTACAACGCGCCGGCCGGTCCGGCCGCACCCTGCTGCGGCCCGGCCATGCCACCGCCCGGTCCCTGGCCCCCCTGGTTCTGGCCGCCCGGTCCCTGGCCGCCGGGGAACTGCCCGCCGGGGAGCGGGCCATTGCGACCGGGGCCGTTGCGCCACGGCCCACCCGGCCCGCGGGTGTCCTGGCCGTCCGCGGCGGCGACATGCGAGGTCGCATAGACCACGCCACCCCCGACCGCCAACGCGCCGACCAGCGCGACCGCGCCCACCGCGACCCTCCGCCGCGGTGACCACGGCGCTGAGCGTACCGGTCCCTCCGGTGGCGGCGGCCCTTCCACGACACCCGGCGCCGGTTGCGGGTCGCTGGCGCTGCCGGTCTGCGGTTGCGGGTCGACGGGGGCAGCCGTGTCCCGGCTCCCGGCGCCGGCCGTGGGTCCGCCGTCAGCAGCCGTAGCCTGAGGTAGGGGGTGCTGCCGTGCCGGCTCTGAGTCGTGCATCGTCCACCTCGTTGGAGAATCGACAGCGGCCGGGGCCGCCTGTGACTGTGACGGTCCCGCCGTTGTCTGTGCCGTCGCTGTGACAGACCTGTACATCCCGGGAGAGCATGGTTGTGCGGCCGCGCACAGCATCCACACAGGTGACGCTCAAAGTCGGTACAGAATGCCGGCGCAGGATGTCGACATGGTGAGCCTGAGTACGGGCGCGGCCGGTCCTGCCGCGCGTCCGCAGCTGACCCGCCCGGACGGCCAGCCGGTACGGGTCCTGGTCGTAGACGACGAGGCCACCCTCACCGAACTGCTGTCGATGGCGCTGCGCTACGAGGGCTGGGAGGTGCGTACCGCCGCGGATGGACAGAGCGCGGTCCGGGTCGCACACGAGTTCCGCCCCGACGCGGTCGTCCTGGACATCATGTTGCCGGACATGGACGGGCTGTCGGTGCTGCGGCGGTTGCATGCCGAACGTCCGACCATACCGGTGCTGTTCCTGACCGCGCGCGACGCGGTGGAGGACCGGATAGCCGGGTTGACGGCCGGCGGCGACGACTACGTGACGAAACCGTTCAGCCTGGAGGAAGTCGTCGCACGGCTGAGGGCGCTGATGCGCCGGGCCTCGGTGGCCAGCACGGTGTCCCAGGCGGTGCTGGTCGTCGGTGACCTCACGCTCGACGAGGACAGCCACGAGGTACGCCGCGCCAACGAGGAGATCTCGCTGACCGCCACCGAATTCGAGCTGCTGCGTTTCCTGATGCGCAACCCGCGCCGGGTGCTGAGCAAGGCCCAGATCCTGGACCGGGTATGGAGCTACGACTTCGGCGGTCAGGCCAACATCGTCGAGTTGTACATCTCCTACCTGCGGAAGAAGATCGACGCCGGCCGGGCGCCAATGATCCACACCATGCGCGGTGCGGGGTATGTCCTCAAACCGGCCAGCTGAGCGCCGGCACCGGCTGTCGCTGCACCGGTGGTCACTGCGGACCCGGCTGACCGTGATCCTGGTCGGCCTGTTGGCCGTGGTGTGTCTGGCAGTGGGGATCGGTACCCAGCTTGCGTTGCGCGGTTTCCTGTTCGCCCAGCTCGACTCGCAGTTGCGGGACGCCGGGCACATGGCGGTACGGATACACCGGGAAGGCCCGCCGGGGCTGCCCGACGACCGGCGCGGTGGCCGACCGCTCTCGGTGCCGGGACTGCCACCTGAACTGGTCCGTGCGGAGGTACCGGCGACGGGCGGTACCGGTCCGGTCTTCCTGGTCCACTCCGGACAGTGGCAGACGGTCGGCGATCCGGCGGTCGCGCGCCAGCTCGCGACGGTGCCGGCGGGTGGCAGGGCGAGGACGGTGCAGCTGGGGGACGGGCTCGGACCGTACCGGGTGGTGGCCTACACCGAACCGGACACCGGCGGCACCGTCGTCACCGCGCTGCCGCTGGGCCCGGTCAACCAGACGCTCATGCAGGTGGCACTCGTCGAACTGCTGATCGCCACGGCCGCTCTGGTGGTCGGCGGCGCGGGTGGGGCGCTGATCATCCGCCGGACGCTGCGTCCGCTGCGGCGGGTGGCGTCCACCGCGGCCCGGGTGGCGGAACTGCCGTTGGACCGAGGTGAGGTGGCACTGTCGGTACGGGTACCGGCCGGAGACACCGATCCGGGTACCGAGGTCGGCCAGGTCGGTGCTGCGATCAACCGGATGCTCGGACACGTGGCGAACGCGTTGAGCGCCCGGCACGCCTCCGAACAGCGGGTACGCCGATTCGTCGCGGACGCCAGCCACGAACTGCGTACCCCGCTCGCGGCGATCCGCGGCTACGCGGAGCTGACCCACCGGGGCGCTCACCAGCTGCCCGACGACGTGGTGCACGCGATCGGCCGGGTGGAGTCCGAGTCGGCCCGGATGACCACCCTGGTGGAGGATCTGCTGCTGCTGGCCCGGCTGGACTCGGGGCGCCCGCTGGCGTACGAGGAGGTGGACCTGAGCCGGCTGGTGGTGGATGCCGTGTCGGACGCGCATGTGGCCGGGCCTCGGTACAACTGGCGGCTGAATCTGCCGGACGAGCCGGTCACCGTGCCCGGCGACGGTGCCCGGCTACATCAGGTCATGGCGAACCTGCTGGCCAACGCCCGTACCCACACCCCACCCGGCTGCCTGGTCACCACGGGGTTGCGGGTCACCGACGACCGGGTCGAACTGACCGTGTCCGATGACGGACCAGGAATCCCGGCGGAACTGCTACCGGAGGTGTTCGAGAGGTTCGTCCGGGGCGACAGTTCCCGGTCCCGGGCCGCCGGCAGTACCGGACTGGGCATGGCAATCGTCGCGGCAGTGGTCGCCGCGCACGACGGGGACGTCTCGGTGAGTAGCGCGCCGGGCGACACCAGAGTCACGGTGCGGCTGCCGCGGTGATCCGCGGCCGTCGTCGCACCCCGTTCGACACAGCTCGCGCACAGCCACGGCACCGGGACCACACAAGGCGGTCGGTGAGCATGGCGGCGACACCGCCGAGTGGAAGGCCCACCATGACCGGGGACACCGCCGTACCTCCGAGACCTGTCACGGCGCCGTGGCACCTGATCAGGGGCCGGACCGGTGATCCGCCCTGGGTACGGCCCTCGGCGGCCGCGCTACTGACCGGCACCGGTCTGCTCTACCTGCTGGGCGGCGTCACCCTCTACGACCTCAGCGGCCGGTGACCCGGATGGCTCACAGGGCCCGTACAGACAGGCCACACAGCCGGCAAAGCGCCGGCCGACAGGGTCGGTCCATGGTCACTTCACCGCATCCCGAGGCCTCGCCCGCCGGGCGCCGCCAACCTCACGGCCCCGCACCGGTGCTCGACGTGGTCGTGCCGGTGTACAACGAGCAGGACGATCTGGGGCCGTGCATACGCCGACTGCACAGCTATCTCACCGAGCAACTGCCGTACAGTTTCCGGATTACGGTGGCGGACAACGCCAGTACCGACGACACCCTTGCGATGGCCCACCGGCTCGCCGCACGACATCCGGAGCTTCGGGTGTCACATCTGGGCGCCAAGGGCCGTGGCAGAGCACTCAAGGCTGCCTGGTCCACTTCGGACGCCGACATCCTGTGCTACATGGACGTGGATCTGTCCACCGATCTGGCGGCGCTGCTGCCGCTGGTCGCGCCGTTGGTCTCCGGGCACTCGGACCTGGCGGTCGGTAGCCGGCTGTGCCGTGGATCGAGGGTGGTGCGCGGAACGAAACGGGAGCTGATCTCCCGCTGCTACAACCTGATCCTGCGCAGTACGCTCGGCCTCGGCCCGTCCGATGCGCAGTGCGGCTTCAAGGCGGTACGTCGGGAGGTCGCCGGTCGACTGCTGCCCCTGATCCAGGACACGGGCTGGTTCTTCGACACCGAACTGCTGGTGCTGGCGCAGCGCACCGGACTACGGGTGCACGAGGTGCCGGTGGACTGGGTCGACGATCCGGACAGCCGGGTGGACATCGTGGCCACCGCGGTGGCCGACCTGCGCGGCATCGTACGGCTCGGTCGTGACCTGACCGCAGGCCGACTGCCGTTGGCCGAGGTGCGACAGGCGTTGGGTCGACAGCCGCTGGCCGACCGGCCGGGTGTACCGAGCGGGTTGACCGGTCAGCTGATCCGGTTCGGTGTGGTGGGACTCGGCTGCACACTGGTGTACCTGCTGCTGTACGTCGGTCTGCGTGGACCGCTCGGTGCCCAGAGCACCAACCTGCTGGCGTTGCTGGTGACCGCTGTGGCCAACACCGCTGCCAATCGTCGGCTGACCTTCGGCGTGACCGGGGTACGCGGGGCGTACCGTCACCACGTACAGGGGTTGCTGGTGTTCCTGCTCGGTCTCGGACTCACCAGCGGTGCCCTGGCACTGCTGCACGCGGTCGTGATCTCCCCGTCGCGGGCGGCCGAGCTTGTCGTCCTGGTGACCGCGAATCTACTCGCCACCGCGCTTCGCTTCCTCTTACTGCGACTGTGGGTCTTCGCCGCCCATCGACCGTCTACTGTGGAGAATCTATGAGCGCCTCGACGCTGGCCCGGCCCGTACCCCGACCTGTCCCGGACACGCCGGCCCGCCGGCCACGGTGGGTACGGCCCGGCCTGGCGATCCTCCTGGGTACCACCGCCCTGCTGTATCTGTGGGGACTCGGTGCTTCCGGCAACGCCAACGAGTTCTACGCCGCCGCCGTACAGGCCGGTACGCAGAGCTGGAAGGCGTGGCTGTTCGGTGCACTGGACCCCGGCGCCGGGATCACGGTAGACAAGCCGCCGGCCGCGTTGTGGCTGATGGCGGCCTCCGGGCGGATCTTCGGCTTCTCCTCATGGAGCATGCTGGTTCCGCAGGCACTGTGCGGCATCGGCAGCGTCGCCGCCACCTACGGGGCGGTACGTCGGGTCTCCGGGTATGCCGCCGGTCTGTTGGCCGGTACGGTGCTGGCCACCACCCCGGTCGCCGTGCTGATGTTCCGGTTCAACAACCCGGATGCGCTGCTGGTACTGCTGCTGTGCGTCGGCGGCTACGCGACGGTGCGGGCGATCGAGCAGGGCAGCACGGGCTGGCTCGCCCTCGCCGGATCCACCGTGGGGTTCGGTTTCCTGACCAAGATGCTGCAGGCTTTCCTGGTACTGCCGGCGTTCGCGCTGGCCTACCTGGTGGCCGCGCCGGTACAACTGCGCCGACGGATCTGGCAGCTGCTCGTCGCGGGCGTCGGCACGGCGCTCAGCGCTGGGTGGTACGTGGCGCTGGTGGCATGGTGGCCGGCAGTCAGCCGGCCGTACATCGACAACTCCACCGACAACAGCCTGCTGCAGCTGGCGTTCGGCTACAACGGGTTGGACCGGGTGCTGGGCAACGGGGGGCCGGGCGGGGGAAATGGCCCCGCCGGTGGCGGGTTCGGTGGCGCGACCGGGCTCGGCAGGATGTTCAGCACCCAGTTCGGTGCCCAGGTCTCCTGGCTGCTGCCGGCGGCGATGATCGCACTCGGCGCCGGACTGTGGCTGACCCGCCGCGCGCCGCGTACCGACCGCCTCCGCGCCTCGTTGCTGCTGTGGGGCGGCTGGCTGGTGGTCACCGGCGGCGTGTTCAGCTACATGGCCGGCATCATCCATCCGTACTACACGGTGGCGCTGGCCCCGGCGATCGGTGCGGTGACAGGGATCGGCGCGACCGCACTGTGGGCGCGGCGGGCACACGTCGCGGCCCGTGTCACGTTGGCCGCCATGGTCGTGGTCACCGGAGCCTGGTCGTACGCGCTGCTGCACCGCACACCGTCGTGGCAGCCGTGGCTGCGCTACACGGTGCTCGTACTGGCGCTGGCTGCCGCGGTTTGGTTGATCGTCGACGACCGGCCGCTACATCGGCTGGCGCTGACCGTTACCGGTGTGCTGGTCGTCGCCGGTCTCGCCGCTCCGGCCGGTTACTCCCTGGACACCGCGGCGACGCCGCACAACGGCAGCATCCCCGCCGCCGGCCCCGGGGGAGGCAGCATGGTGCCGGGCGGCCTCGGGTCTGCGGGCGGAAAGGTGACGGTGCCCCCTCGGCAGGCCGGCACCGGCGCGATGCCGGGAGGCGGTGGGATGCCGGGGCGTGAAGGTTCCAACGCCGCGCTGACCGTCCTGTTGAGGAGGACCGCTGGTGTCCGGTGGGCGGCGGCGACGGTCGGCTCACAGTCGGCCGCCGATCTCGAACTGTCCAGCGGTGCATCGGTCCTGGCAGTCGGCGGATGGAGCGGCAGCGACGCCTATCCGACGCTGACCCAGTTCCGACACTACGTGTCCACCGGGCAGGTCCGGTACTTCGTCCCCGGCATGGGCGGTCCGGGCAGCGGACGGGGTGGCCCTGGTGGTTCGGGTACCAGCAGCCAGATCAGCAGCTGGGTGGCGGGTCATTTCACCGCCCGTACGATCGGCGGCGCCACCGTCTACGACCTGTCGGCGGGCCGGTAACCCGGGACGCTGGCCCCCCGTGCGGGGGCCAGCGTGCACGTCACTCCGAGCGGACCAGCGGGAACAGGATGGTTTCGCGGATGTTGAGGCCGGTGAAGGCCATCAGCAGCCGATCGATGCCGATGCCGACGCCGCCGGTCGGCGGCAGGCCGTATTCCATCGCCCGCAGGAAGTCCTCGTCGAGCGGCATTGCGTCGTCGTCGCCGGACTGCGCGAGCTTCGCCTGCTTCTCGAACCGTTCCCGTTGGATCACCGGGTCGACGAGCTCGGAGTAGCCGGTACCCAGTTCGAAACCCCGGACATAGAGGTCCCACTTCTCGGTCAGGCCAGGCTCGTCGCGGTGCGCCCGGGTCAGCGGGCTGGTCTCCTCGGGGTAGTCACGCACGAACGTCGGCGCGTGCAGCGAGGGTACGACGACCTCCTCGAACAGCTCCTCGGCCAGCTTTCCCGGACCCCAGATCGGGTCGACGCCCAGGCCCACCTTCTCGGCCAGCTCGGCCAGTCGCGCGTACGGGGTGCCGACGGTGATCTCCTCGCCGAGCGCCTCGGACAACGAGCCGAACACGGTGATGGAACGCCACTCTCCGCCCAGGTCGTAGTCGCTGCCGTCGGCGAGGGTGACCACGTGCGATCCGGTCAACCGGTGCGCGGCCTCCTGCATCAGATCGCGGACCAGCGCCGCCATCGAGTTGTAGTCGCCCCACGCCTGGTAGAACTCCAGCATCGCGAACTCGGGGGAGTGGGTGGAGTCGGCGCCCTCGTTGCGGAAGCTGCGGTTGATCTCGAAGACCTTGTCGACGCCGCCGACCACGCAGCGCTTCAGGTAGAGCTCCGGAGCGATCCGCAGGAACAGGTCGGTGTCCATGGAGTTGGAGTGGGTGACGAACGGCCGGGCGGCCGCGCCACCCTTCAACGGCTGCAACATCGGGGTTTCGACCTCGATGAAACCCCGTTCGTGGAACGAATCGCGCAGGCTACGGATCACCGTGGCGCGGGTGCGGACCATCTCCTGCGCCCGGGGACGCATGATCAGGTCGACGTAACGCTGACGTACCCGGGTCTCCTCCGACAGCGGCTTGTGCGCGACCGGCAGTGGGCGCAGCGCCTTGGCCGCCATCTGCCAGGACGAACCCAGCACGGACAGTTCGCCACGCCGGCTGGTGATGATCTCGCCGGTGATGCAGACCTGGTCGCCGAGGTCGACCAGCCGCTTCCAGTCGTCCAGCCGTTCGGCGCCCAGCGTGTTCAGCGACAGCATCGCCTGCAACTGGGTCCCGTCGCCCTCCTGCAGGGTGGCGAAGCACAGCTTGCCGGTGTTGCGGACGAACATGACCCGACCCGTCACCGACGCCATGTCGCCGGTCGCATGATCGACCGGAAGGTCGGCGTACGCCTGCCGGATCTGTGCGAGCGTGTGGGTGCGGGTCACCGATACCGGATAGGCGTCGGTGCCCGATTCCAGCAACGCGTCGCGCTTGGCCCGGCGTACCCGCATCTGCTCCGGAAGGTCCTCGGCGGCGGCGTCGCCGGAGGTGGGTGGAGTGGACGGGGAAGCGGGCTGGTCACTCACGGCGCGTTCCTTTGATTCGGCAACAGCTCGGTGCGGGTGTGTGACCAGCCTACCGAGACCCGATCGCCGTACCCCGGCGGGGAGAGTCGGGACGAGCGTGCTGTCCGTGCACAGAGCGGGCACCGCGGCGTGCCGTGGTCGGCACCCGCTCAGTGCGTCTGCTGGACCGCGGTGTCGTCGCGACCCGCCAGTACGACCCGGGCCACGCTGCGGCGTCGTTGTTCCAACGTCCGGGACTGGCGTTCGGCCCGTTCGATGAGCGCATCGAGGCGGCCCCGGTCCAGTCGTGCATCGGTCTCGGCGACCTCACGCAGCGAACGCCAGACGGCGGACTTGCCCTCGACCCCGAGACGCATGGTCTCCAGCTCGATCACCGTACTGAGTGGTGATCGGGAGAACAGGCTGCCATTGGGTTTGAGGCGGCCGATCTTCTCACCGAACCACCCGCCGAGAGCCTTCACCCGGCGCACCGGTACGTGTATCTGGTGCATGATCTCGATCAGCGCGGCCCGGTCCGCGGCGATCTCCCCGGCCAGCTGCCGCAGTTGCACCCCATCGGAGCAGTGCCGCCGGGCGTACGCGATGCGGCGTGCGAGTTCCACGCCGGCGGTGGCGCCGGCCAGGTGGTCGCTCAGATAGATCGTGAGCAGCTGATGGCGCTGCTGCGCCCCGGTGAATCGCTTCACGGCAGCCCCCCCGTAGCTGTGTGCGCTGGCCGGAGGCCCCGGCCACCTGTCCCGACTACCCGCCCGTCGCCGGTCGACACGTGTGACGGACCGCCCGAGTGCGGTACAGGATCCGGCGCCCGTTCATCTGAGGGTTCAGCGGTGATACGAGTGAGGCACTCGAAGCGGATCCTCCAGCACTCCACCCCGCATGGCCATTTTCCCCGAATCGTCGTTAAGTCCGTTTTGTAAAAGGTACATTCGGGAAAAATGCTCTCCTTGGGTGCCTCAAAGGTGCATTTTTCCCGAAAGTCCGGTGGAAAGATTCCCGACAAACTGTTCTTTCGGGGAAAATGCGCAGTGGGGCGGGTCGGCCGGGAAGTTCCCGCACCCAAGTGGACGGAGTTGGTGCAGAACCCCTGATCCGGAGTGCGGTACCCGTCCGGGGCGATCGACCACGGCTGTCCGATCGACTCAAATCGCGGCCTTGGCGGACTGCGGATACCTTGTCGTGATGACAGATCCCCAGGGCAACGCCGATATAACATCGACCGTTGACGATCCGATACTGCCCGGCGCGGTCGTCGCGGCGCTCACCATGGTCGAGCTGGCTGAAGGGCTCGCCGACGGGCGGTCCGAGGACGAGGTCAACCAGGACATCGCCGTGTTGCGCGAATCCTGGGACAGCGCCGAACTGACGTCCGCTTTCGCCCTGCTGATCAGTGCCGCGACGAACCTGGTCGTACCCGAGAGCGGGGAGCCGAGTCGGGTGGAGCTGGTGGTGCCGCGGGTCCTCGGTCGGCTCCAGGCGCTCAACCTGCGGACGGTGGGTGCCGCGCAGCTGCCGTTGATCGCCGGCGTACTGACCGCTGCCGCGCTGGGGCAGGATCCGTTCGGCTGGAGCGTCGAGCCGGACGGCACGGCGATGGCCGGTGACCAGGGGCTCCTCGTACCGCTCTGGTGTTATGTGACGTGGGTGCTCAGCGACCTGGTGGATGCGATCCAGCTCAACCAGGCGGGCGGATTCACCCATCTGGTGACCGCCCAGCTGCTGGCCGCCGAGGCGGACAAGCAGCAGGCCACCTGACGCGGTCAGGTCGGGCGCGTTCGCGTTTCCACCAGCTCGGCGAGGGCGCGGCGCTGTCGGCCGATCCGGACCAGGGCCGCGGCGAGTCGGGGCAGCTCTGCGGGTACGACCAGCCGGCTGAGTCGTTCCGGTGCGCTGGGCAGGCCCAGTGCGTCGGCCGCACGCCGCATCCGTTGGTCCTCGTACGGCGCAACCTCCGGCCACACGCCCTGCACCTCCCGTAGGAAGATGTCCGCGCCGGTCGGTCCGATGCCCGGAAAGCTGGTGAGTTCTGCGCGCAACCGGTCCACATCGCCGTCGGCATCGGTGCGCAACCGGCGCAGATCCCCGTGCCAGCGCTCCATCAGCAGCTCTGCGCCGTCGCCGAGCATGGTGGCGGTCCGCTCGTCGTATCGCCGGTAGTGGCCCCGGCCGAGCGCGTCGACCCGGTCCTGCCAGCTGGCGGCGGCCATCGCCCGTGGCGTGCGGTATCCGGCGGCGGACAGTTCACGGGCGGCGGTGACCGCGATGTCGGCGCTGATCCGGGCGGCGAGCAGGTTCGCCAGTACGAGCAACCGGTACAGCGGCGACGGAGTGTCGGACAGGCGGATCCCGGCCGCCGCCGCGTAGGTCGTCCCGTACCGCTCGATCAACTGGTCCACCAGATCCTGGTCCTTCATGGCCATTCCTCGTAGGTGCCCGGTCGTTCGGTGGGAAAACCGACCGACCGTACGGCAGGTGGTGCACGATCGTGGGCGAATGAGGATGCCCCGGAACAAGGCCGAAGTAACGCGGAAATCGGTCGTAGTGCAGCCCATGGCGGACGGTTGTGATGCCGGGGCGGCGGATCGGTGGGATGGTGGAGTACAGGGTGTCACATCGTCGACACGTACTGGAGGCTGCGCCGTGTCGGAACGGATGCTGACGATCGGCGTCGAGGAGGAGTTCCTGCTCGTCGATCGGGAGGGGCAGGTCGCGTCCCGGGGCTGGGAGGTGGCCGACGGTGCACCCGCCGGTGCCGGTCGGATCACCCAGGAGCTGATGCGTTGCCAGGTGGAGTCCGCCACCGGCGTGTGCTCCTCGGCGGAGGAGGTGGTCGCGGACCTGACGGCACTGCGCACCCGGTTGGCCGTCCAGGCCGGCCGGCAGGACCTGCGCCTGCTGCCCAGCGGTACCGCCCCGCTGGGCGTCAACGGTGGTCCACTGCTCACCCGGGACGCCCGGTACGAACAGATAGCGCGCGAATTCGGGGAACTCGCGCGGGCCTGCCTGACCTGCGCCTGCCATGTCCACATCGGGATCCCCGACCGGGTCAGCGGTCTGGCGATCAGTAACCAGTTGCGCCGATGGCTACCCGTACTGCTCGCGTTGACGGCCAACTCGCCGCTGCACGAGGACATGGACACCCAGTACGCGAGCTGGCGGCACGTGCTGTGGTCGCGGTGGCCATCGGCCGGACCACCACCGCACTTCGAATCCGTCGACCACTACGAGTTCCTGGTGGAGACACTGCTGCACTCCGGCGCGATCCTGGACCGCGGAATGGTCTACTGGGACGCCCGGCTGTCCGAGCACGAACCGACCCTGGAGATCCGCATCTCCGACGTCGCGGCCTCGGTGGAGGAAGCGGGACTGCTCGCCGCTCTGGTACGGGCACTGGCTGCGCGGGCGCTGCAGGCTCCGGATCCGATCGGGGTCCTGCCCCACGAAATGCTTCGCGCGCGACTCTGGCGTGCCGCACACGACGGGCTGTCCGGGCGCGGCATCGACCCGCTCACCGGATCGGTGGCGCCGGCCTGGAGCCTGGTCGACTCCCTGGTGGACCATGTCCGTCCACAATTGCGCGAGAGCGGTGACGAGGACTTCGCCCTGCGGGCACTGGCCCGGCTCCGGAAGACCGGCGGCGGGGCCCAGCGGCAGCGTTCCGCCCTGGCCCGCCGCCGCCGGTCCGCCGACGCGGTCGACGCCCTCGCGTGGCCGGTCGATCAGTTCCGGACGCCGACGCCGGCCGGTGCGCCGCTGTCGAGCGTGGGTTCGTTGCTGCCGGGCCCGTCGTAGCCGGGCTCGACGCCCGGCCCGGTGCCGGATGCCCGGGACCGCCGGGCGGCCCGCCGTTCCAGAGCCTGGGCAAGTTGGGACAGTGCCGCGTTGATGATCACGAAGACCACCGTGACCACCAGATAGCTCTGCACGAAGTCGTGCGTGTACGAGCCCAACGCCTTGCCCTCGTTGAGCAGTTCCGGATAGCTGACCACGTAGCCCAGGGTGGTGTCCTTGAGCAGACTGACCATCTGGGAGACCAGGGTCGGTACCACCAGACGGATCGCCTGCGGCAGGATCACCAGCCGCATCGCCTGACCACGCCGCATCCCGATCGCGTACGCGGCCTCGGTCTGCCCGTGGTCCAGGGCGAGCACCCCGGCCCGGAAGATCTCGGCCAGCAGTGCCGCGCTGCACAGCACGATCGGCAGTACGAGCTCCCAGAACACCGGGAAGGTGTAACCGGCCTTGGGTACCGCGAGCAGGAAGATGTACAGCACCAGCAGCAGCGGTACCGACCGGAACAGTTCCACGAAACCGCCGGCGAGCGTACGCAGCAGCCGATGACTGGACAGCCGTCCCAGCGCGAGCAGTGCCCCGAACGGCAGCGCGATCACGGCCGCCACCACAGCGGCCTTCAGCGTCAGTAGCAGGCCCTGGAGCAGGAACCGTTGGTAGGGCCACAGCCCGAACAGCCGCCACTTCTCGGCGGTGAGCTGGCCGTGCTGACCGAACTGCAGCGTGGCCAGTCCGATCAGCGCGGCCAGTACGAACACCGACAGGCCGGTCAGTAGCTTGATCCGGCGTTGCGCCCGAGGGCCCGGCGGGTCGAACAGCACCCGGTTGGCCGTACTCATCGGCGCACCGCCATCCGCTTCTGGATCCGACCGGCCAGCAGGGCCACCACCAGGGTGACCGAGACATACCCGAGGGTCGCCAGCAGGAACGTCGGGATCGGCTCGTCGTACTGCAGGTCGAGGATCTGGGTACGTCCGGTCAGCTCACTGACGCCGACCGCGGCACCCAGCGACGAGGCGAGTACGACACCGATGAACACGTTCGCCAGCGGCTGCACCATGGTCCGGAACGCCTGCGGCAGGATCACCGTGGTCAACGACTGGGTGAACGTCATGCCCACCGCCCGGGCGGCCTCTGCCTGGCCGACCGGTACGGCGTTGATGCCTCCCCTGATCACCTCACAGACGTAGGCGGCGAAGTACAGCGCCAGGCAGACCGTCTCGGAGGTGAAGAGCGAGTAGGAGATCCCGGCGTCGGGCAGGCCGAAGACGAACAGCACCAGGAACGCCAGCAGCGGTACGTTGCGGAACACCTCGACGTAGACGGTGCCGGCGACCGTCAACGGCGTGATCGGGCTGACCCGCATGATGGTCAGCACGGTGCCCAGGACGAGGGCACCGGCGAACCCGAGCAGGGACAGTTCCAGGGTCAGCCCGAGGCCACCGGCGAGGACCCCGATGTGCTTGAGGATCTCAGTCACGGCGATCCATCAGGAACCGTCGGCCGAACCGATGGTCGGCGGGGCCGGCGCCTTGCCGGGAACCTGGGTGCCGATGGTGGCCTTCCACAGCTTCTCCCACTCGCCGTCCGCGTAGATCTTCTTCAGCCATGCGTTGACGAACGCCTTGGCCTCGGGGCTCTTCTTCGGCAGCCCGATGCCGTACGGCTCCTTGGTGAAGGGCTGACCGACGACGCTCAGCTGCTTGTCGTTGGCCGCGTCACCGATCAGGATGCCCTGGTCGAGCACGTACGCGTCGGCACGGCCCTGCTTGACCGCCGCGACGCAGGCGCCGTCCTCCTGGAACAGCAGCACCTTGGCCTTCGGCGCGAACTTCTTGATGTCCAGCGCCGCGGTGGAGTTGCCTTCGGTGGCCACGGTCCTGCCGTTGAGATCGGATGGGCCCTTGATCGACTTGTTGCCGGCCTTTACCAGGATCGAGTCGCCGGACTCGTAGTAGGGTCCGGCGAAGTCGACCTTTTTGGCCCGCGGTGGGGTGATGGTGTACGTGGCGAAAACGCTGTCCACGGTGCCGTTCTGCAGCATCGTCTCGCGGGTGTCCACTGTGGTGAGTGACAGCTTCGTGCTGGGCTTTCCGATGATGTACTTCGCCAGCATCTGTGAGAGGCCGGCGTCGAAGCCCTCCAACTTCCCGCTCACCGGGTTCTTCTGGGAGAACAGCGCACCGGCATCGGTGCCGCCGACCAGCAGGGTGCCGCGCTTGCGGACCTTGTCCATCCACGAGCCGGCCTTGATCGCCGAGGCCGGTGCGACCGGGGCGGAGTTGACGATCTGTTCCTGGCTGAGTGCGGAGGGGTTGCCACCCTTCGCCTTGCCGTCGCCCGGTAGGGATGCCGAGCCCCCGCATCCGGTCAGGCCGCCGGCGAGTGTCGCGAGCGCTGCCACGGCGAGAATCCGGTGACGGTGGTTACGGAGGCCGACTCTCGGGACGGACATGGATCTCCTTCAGTGGGGAATGCGTCGATCTGGCAGCGAACGGCTACGGGCCGTGACGACAGTGCCGAAACCCGACGCTTCAGCCACCATGGGCATGAAGGATAGGTCCCGACGCCCCTTGCGACCTAATGGAGGCTTTCTCGTGAGGTCAAAGATTGGGTTGGATATCACCTATCGCGATATAAGTCCGTAATTACGCGACCGGTAGGTGGGTTCATCACGAGGCGGGTCGGCTTGAGCCACCGGTAAAGGGCCGGAGCGGCGTACGGGACGATGGTCGAGGGTCCGGGCCGCCGGGCCGCACGGGTTCCGGTGAGGAGTGACGGACGATGCTGATGCAGACCGGTACCCCGGGGGCGCTGCGATGGGCTACCTGAGCCTGTTGCGTTCCGCGTACGTGGCCCGCCTGCTGATCGGAACGCTGGTCGGACGCCTGCCCAGTGCGATGGCGATCCTGGCCATCCCCCTTGCGCTACGTCATGTCGGGGCGTCGTACGGCTTCGTCGGTGTCGCGGCCGGTACCTTCGCCGTCTCCTCCGCGGTGGGCGGTCCGCTGCTGGGCCGGCTGGTCGACCGCGTCGGACAGCCCCGGGTACTGCTCGCCACGGCGATGCTGGCCGGCGCCGGTTTCCTGCTGATCGGAGCGGCACCGGAGCATCGTGCCGGAGTCATCGCCGGAGCCGTACTGGCCGGGGCGGCGACCCCGCCGCTGGAACCCTGCCTGCGGGTGCTGTGGCCGGCGCTGGTGCCGGCGGCGCGGTTGGAGATGGCGTACGCGGTGGACTCCGGTTCCCAGGAGCTGATCTTCGTCGGCGCCCCGCTGCTGGTCGCCGGTCTGGCGGCGGTGGCCTTCCCGGCCCTGGCGTTGTGGGTGGCGGCGGCACTCGGCGCCGTCGGCGTACTGGTCGTGGCCAGTGCGGCGCCGTCGCGCCAGTACCGTGCGCCGGAGCGGTCCCCGGACTGGCTGGGCCCGTTGCGTAGCCGTGGGCTGGTCGTACTGTTCCTCGGCCTGGTCGGCACCGGCCTGGCCATCGGCACCCTCAACGTGCTGGTGGTCTACTACGCGGAGCGCCACCACATCGCCGGCGGTGCCGGCACCCTGCTGGCGCTCAACGCCGCCGGTGCACTGGCCGGCGCGATCGGCTACGGGCTGGTCCGGTGGAGGATGCCGTTGCCGAGCCGGGCGCTCTTGCTGGCGGTCGGGCTGGTGATCGGCTACGGCCTGCTGGCCCTGCTGCCCGCGCCACCGCTGATGGTGGTGTTGATGCTGGTCACCGGCCTGTTCTTCGCGCCCCTGTTGACGGTGAGTTTCGTGCTGGTCGGCCAGCTGGCGCCGCCCGGCACCACCACCGAGGCGTTCGCCTGGCTGATCACCGTCTTCACCTCCGGAATGGCGGTCGGCGCCGCGGTCGTCGGCGCGATCCTGGAACGGGGCACCCCGGGCTGGGCCGGTTCGTTCGGCGGTCTGGCCACTGCGGTCAGCGTGTTCGTGCTGTTCGCTGGCCGTCGCCAGCTGCGTGGCCAGGACGCGGTGGTGACCGAGGATTCCGCCCGGGTCGCGGGCTGACTCCGGTACGCACCCGGCGGCTCGACCGCCTCAGTACGTTACTGAGACGCGCCTCACGGCAATAACTGCCCAACGGGTACCACAAAATCTGTATCGATCGAAATAGGCTATGTGGCAACCACTGAGTGTTTACGGGCCGTGACTGGCGCAGGATCGTGTACTCCGGTCTGCCCGCCCGCGTCGTGTCCATCCGTCGCGGGTGGCAACGCCATCCGGCCCCATCGGTACCCGGAGGGAGGCACCGCGACGATGACGCGGCGAGTGTGGTGGCACAGCGATGATCAGCCCTACTACCAGCTTCTGTGTGACGGCTGCGGCACCGCGTTCCTGTGCTACGACGACTCCTGTCACGACTGGCGTCTACTACGCAACGCCGCGTCCTTCGCCGGATGGGACGCCAGCCACGACTCGCCGACCGGCCGGCACTGCTGCCCGACCTGCCGGGGCGCCGCGCCGGCGCCCTCCCCGAAACCCCGGCGGCTCGACTGCGCCTGACCGCTGTCCGCGCGCCGGTCGGTCAGCCCCGCGTCATCGCCGTCAGGGTCTCTCGCATGTGTTCCCGGAGCTGCTGCATCCTGCTCGCCACGATGTGCTCCGCCCGGTCCGGGTAGCGCTCGACGGCAGTGCGTAGCCGGCTGTCGCCGGGGCCGTGCTCGAAGGAGTGCCGCACCAGCGTCCGCCCAGGCGTGCTGCCCTGTCGCAGGTCGTAGCGCCAGGTCGTACTGGGTCGGGCCGGGTCCTCGCCGACCACCCACGCGAAGCTGTACGGGCGTTGCGCGGCGACCACTTCGCACACGACCTCGTTGACCCGGCCGTCGGCGAAACGGTTGCGGCCCTGGAACCGGGCACCCACCCGTGGCCCCGGGTCGGCGGTGTCCAGCCAGGCCGCGTACTCGCACTCCGGGCTCCACTCACCCTGCCGGCCGATGTCGGTGACCAGGTCCCACAGCTGCGCAGGTGGCAGGTCCACGGTCAGCTCGATCCAGGTCCGGGAACCCGTCACCTGATCTGTCGCCATGCCCGCCTCCGTAGGGGTGTCGACGCTGTTGCCCGTCTGCTCCGGTAATGGACAGTCTGCCGCGACCGGCGCCGCTGGTCCGGCCCGGTGGCGTACCGCACATCATCGGATCGGGCCCGCCCGGGTGAGCGCGCCACCGCCACGGCCCGACCGGTACCGTGGCCGCGGTGAACTCCGCTGAGCCGCATCCGCTGCAGGACGGCACGCTGGACGCCCGGTCCGACTACCTGTACCAACTGCTCGACCGTGCCAGCAGCCACGGTGACCAGACCGCGGCGGCGACGCTGCGCGAGGTGGTCCGGGACTACCCGGACTACCACCGCACGCTGTACTGCCGTGCCCTCAACCAGGCCGCGGTGTTCGGTGACGCGAGCCTCGAGGGGCCGTTGCGTACGGCGCTGACGGACACCCGCTACAACTGCCAGGCCTGGGCCGCGATGGGGGTCACCGCGCTCGGCCTGCGCGCCGCGGTGCCCGACCTGATCCCGTTGCTGGAGCATGACCAGTGGTTGGCCCGTGAGCAGGCGGTGATCGGACTCGGGGAACTCGGTGACGACACCGTGGTGCCGCTGCTCGCGCCGCTGCTGAGCGACCCGGCCGAATGGATGCGCCAGCGCAGTGCCGATGCTCTGGCGAAGATAGGCGGCGACGCGGCGCTGGCGGCGCTGTGGGACGCGTTCGAACACCGCAGCTTCCAGCGGATCGGATACATCGCCAGCGCCCTGGCGACCTTCGGTCCGCAGGTCATTCCCCGGCTGACCGCGGCGGCCGGCAGCGACGACCCGGACCAGCGCTACTGGGCGGCTGTCGCGCTCGGCTCGACCGGCGACGACCGGGCCGTGGCGACCCTGGAACGGCTGATGGCCACCGACCGGGGCAGTACCGTGTTCGACGGTCGGGTCAACGTCGCGGCGAAGAAGGCCCTGCGCACCCTGCGGCGGATCCAGTCCGCGATCGCGTCACGCACCTCGGCACCCGCCGACGGCAGGTCATGACCGGTCCGGTACCGGGCGGGACGCCCGGGCCGCGAGTGGAACTGCACTGCCACCTCGACGGTTCGGTACGGGTGGACAGGGCGTCGCCGTCGACGGTCCGGTCGCGGAGAAGGTCGTCGCGCCACCCCGGTGTGCCAGCCTGCCGGACTTCCTGAGCTACCTGGATCTGGCCGGCCACCCGGCCGACGTCCTGCTCGCCGCTGGGCTGGTTGTGACCATCAGCACCGATACACGGACCACGTCGGACACCACGCTCGGCCGGGAGTTCCAGCGCCTCGCCGCGCAGTTCGACTGGACCGAGCGGCACGAGGTCCGCTGCCAGCAGCACTCCAGCGCTGCCGCCTTCCGCTGACCACCGGCCCGCCGATCGGCGGGATGCCCGGGCCGGGACGCTGATTTGGTCAACTCGGGTCCGGTCGCGGCGATCCCGGCGGACAATGACGCTGTCGGCGCCCGGTGAACCCCGCCGTGCCGTTGCCCTGACGGACCGAGACTCCGGAGAGCCCATGATCCGCGCGCACCGGAATGGCATCCTGTTGGCAGCCGTCGCGTTCTGCGTGGCAGCGTTGCCCGCCTGTTCCGGCGGTGGTGGAAGTTCCTCGTCGTCGAGTGCGTCGCCGTCAGGGGCGGTGGGCCCGGCACGCATCGTCATCAAGAACTTCGAGTTCACGCCCGTCGATCTGACGGTCAAGCCGGGGGCGAAGGTCACCGTGTCCAACAAGGACACCACGGCGCACACCGTGACCGCCAAGGACAACAAGTCGTTCGACACCGGTGACATTGCGGACGGTTCCACCGCAACGTTCACCGCACCCACCAAGGCCGGCACGTACGACTACCTGTGCACCATCCACACCTTCATGAAGGCCAAGCTGACCGTACGCTGACCGCGCCGTGCCGTTCACCGCCCGGCGGCGCCGCCTCCGGCATCCCGGCCGTCCTTCGGTGCCGGGTCGGATGCGGGCCGGGGGCGTGGTGGCGCCACCAACCGTACGGGTCCACCGAGGATCTGGCTGCCGTTGCGGGTGTTCTTCCCGTCGGCCGCGGTGGTCATCGCGGCCGACGCGGAGCCTTCAACGGTGCCGGGTGGCACGACCAGCAGATCGAAATGCCGGGTGTCAGGGCACGACACGCTGACGGTGTGGGTGTCGATGCTGTGGTACCAGGCCACCCGGATCCGCCGCCCGGCCACCTCGACGCGGGTGGGTACGGTGTCCCAGCCCACCGGGTTGACCGCGATCCTGCTGATGTACCCACCCGCTCCGGGGCCCTGCTTGTCGAGCCAGGTGTCGAGACCGGCGACGAGGGCGGGCAGTTCGGCGACCAGATCGGTGGAGTAGGGCCACCACGCACCGTCCAGGACACCGTGATCGGTCCGGCGGGTGTGCATCCGCAACCGTAGGGACCGTGGTGCCGCGACGTCGGGAGCTGGATCTGCTGTTCCGGTGCTGGTGGATGTGCCGGGGCGGGTGCCGCTCATGGCTGTCCTGACCTGACCGATCGTCGGCCATCGGGATTGGTTCGCTCAGGGCGACGTCGGCGATGGCACCACGAATGGTGGTCGACGTTCAACAGTTCCCCGGTGCCTCCAGCCTACGTCGGAGCGGGGCGACGCGACGGATATCGCCGGCACCTGTCCCCGGCGCACTATCCGCTGCCGTAGGAAGGGGTCCGTTCACCGTCGGTCCGCTCCGACGGTCAGGCTGCCGGTATCGACCAGCCGGTCCACCGCCTCGGCGACGGCCTCGAGCGCGGTGTAGCGGGGCCGGAACCCCAGCAGCCGACCGGCCTTCTCCATCGAGCAGTGTGGACTGTGCGCGATGTGGTCGTGGGTGATGGCGGCGTCCCGGTCGCTCACCGTCCGCCGCCACCGGTCCCACGGCAGGAAGGTGAGCCGGGCCTCGCGACCGAACCATCCGGCCACCGCCTCGGCGTAGCCGCGCAGGGTCAACGCCGTCGGGGCGACTGAATGGAAGCTCTCGCCGACCGCAGCCGAACGGTTCGCCATCGCCGCGGTGAACAACGATGCCACGTCATCGGCGTGGACATGCTGCACGGTCTCCATCCCGAGGTTGGGCAGCGCTACCTCCGCACCGTCGATCAGCCGCTGGAACACCGTCGGATCGAGGTTGCCGGCGGGGTTGACCGGGACCCAGCCGGGACCGGAGATATGGCCGGGATGGATCAGCGTCACCGGCAGGCCGTGCCGGTGCGCCTGGTCGAGCAGGTAGCGCTCGATCGCCGCCTTGCGTACGCCGTAGTCACCGAACGGCCGGCGCGGGCTGTCCTCCGTGGTGGGTACCTCCGCGCTCGGCCCGTACACCCAGATCGTCCCGCAGTGCAGCAGATGCGCGACCCGACCACCGATCGCGTCCACCAGTTGCCGGGCACTGTCCTCGGTGAAGCAGATCATGTCGATGACCACGTCCGGTTCCAGCGCGGCGATCCGGTCGCCGAAGGTACCGGCGGCCTCCTCGGCCTCCCGGTCGGCGGTCACCCGGGTGACCCGCTCCCAGCTACCGTGCCGGCGGTACGGCGTGCTGCGCCCCCGGGTCAGTACGGTCACCTCATGGCCGGCCGCCACCAGCCGTGGCACCAGATATCCGCCGACGTGACCGGTCCCACCGAGCACCGTCACCCGCATGTCGTCCCACCTTCCGTTCGCCGCTCCCGTGCCGCGTACCCGGGTCTGCACCGGTCCATGCCACCGGTCGCTGCGTTGCCCCGGGTGGGATCAGCGGGCGTTGCTGACGGCGTCGACGCCGGTGAGCTCGGCCGACAGCGCCCACAGCCGGGCCGCCTGGTCGGGATCGGTCGCGTACTCCCGTACCCCGCCCGCCGCGCCGCTGTCGGTCGGTTCGGCGATGTCGCAGTCCTCGCAGTAGACGCCGCCCATACCGGTCAGTTGGCTGGAGGTCGCCGCCCAGACCTGGGTGGCGGCGCCCTGCTCCGGTGTCTTGAATGCGGAGTTGACCGGGTTGCGGTGCTCGTCGATCCACCCGGCGGCGACCATCTCCTCGATGGACAGGTGGCGCTGCAACGGTGTCATGATGCCGCCCGGGTGCAGCGAGAAGGCCCGTACGCCGGCGTCGCGGCCCAGCGCGTCCAGGTGTACGGCGAACAGCGCGTTCGCCGTCTTCGCCTGGCCGTACGCCTGCCATTTGTCGTAGTCCCGGCTGAACTGCACGTCGTCCCATCGGATGCCGGAACGGCGGTGGCCGGCGGAGGAGACCGCCACGATCCGCGCACCGCCCGGCGCGATCGCCGGCCAGAGACGGTTGACCAGCGCGAAGTGGCCCAGATGGTTGGTGGCGAACTGGGCCTCCCAGCCGGGACCGACGCGGGTCTCCGGGCAGGCCATGATCGCGGCACTGTTGATCATGATGTCGATGTCGCGCCCGGTGCTGAGGAAGCGTTCGGCGAACCCGGCCACGCTGTCCAGATCGGCGAGGTCGAGTTCGTCCACCTCGACGTCGTCGATGCCGCTGAGCGCCTCCCGGGCGGCGTCCGGACGCCTGGCCGGTACGACGACGTGTGCGCCGGCGCCGGTGAGTGCCCGGGTGGTCTCCAGCCCTAGGCCGGAGTAGCCGCCGGTGACGATCGCGAGTCGGCCGGACAGGTCAACGCCGCGGATTACCTCGGCTGCGGTGGTCCGGGCGCCGAAACCGGAACCGATCCTGCGTTGCGGTGTGGTCATTGGGTCACGCTACGACCTAGAGCCGACTCTAGGTCAAGTGGGCGTCGCTGCCCCGCGTGGATTGCGGGTGGACAGCGCCGCCGGAGCGCCTGTCGGCCCGGAGCTGTCTCAGACGACCGGACAGGCTGCTGTGCGCCGTTCGCCGGAATGCTGCGATCCGGTCACCGGTGCTTGACGGGACAGTCCGGTCGCAGCAGGATGATCGCCTGACCAACGGTATATTGACGCCCTTGCAGGGCGCGGTCACCGGTACCACCACAGGACGATCGGACACCAGCCGGCACCCGGGTGCCGGCGCAGGAAGAGGCCGACCCACCGATGAGTGCACAGACACCGGCGAGTACGACACGCGAACTGCGGATCTGCCTGGTCGGCGGCGGCCCACGCGGCACCTCGACCCTGGAACGGATCTGTGCCAACGTGGGGCTGCTCGGCACCGACCGCCGGGCCGTCGTCCACGTGGTGGACCCGTTCCCGTCCGGCGGCGGCGGTGTCTGGCGCACCAGCCAGCCCGCCCAACTGCTGATGAACACAGTGTCCTCGCAGGTCAGCGCATTCACCGATGCGAGTGTCGACTGCGCGGGGCCGATCGTGGACGGCCCGAGCCTGCACGGATGGGCGCAGCAGCTCGTCGCGGGCCAGCTCGACGGCGAATACTCCGCCGACGTACGGGCCGAGGCCACGGCACTGGGCCCGGACGACTACCCGTCGAGATCGTTCTACGGCCACTACCTGAACTGGGTGTTCCAGCGGCTGCTGCGGACCGCGCCGGACCAGGTACGGATCGAGGTGCACCGCTCCACGGCGGTCGCGCTGGACACCGACGTCGACGAGAGCCAGGCGGTGACGTTGCAGGACGGCACCCGCCTCGCCGGTCTGGACGCGGTGGTGCTCGCCCTCGGCCACGGCCCGGCCCAGCACGACAGTCTCTGGGAGCACGAACGTGAGCAGCGCAGGCTGTTCTATGTGGCGTCGACGAACCCGGCGGACGCCGACCTGTCCTGGGTGCGCCCCGGGATGCCGGTGGCGTTGCGTGGGCTGGGGCTGTGCTTCTTCGACTACCTGGCGCTGCTGACCGTCGGGCGTGGTGGCAGCTTCGTTCCGGGACCCGACGGGCTGGTCTACCAGCCGTCCGGCCAGGAGCCGGTGATGTACGCGGGATCGCGCCGGGGCGTGCCGTACCACTCCCGCGGGGAGAACCAGAAGGGGGCGACCGGTCGGCACGAGGCGCGATTCCTGACCGGGGAGGTCATCGCGGAGCTGCGACGCTGCGCCGACACCGGCCAGCCGGTCAGTTTCGGCCGGGACATCTGGCCGCTGATCGACCGTGAGGTGCGCGGGGTCTATTACCACGCGATGCTCGGTGCCGCAGTCGGCGCGGACACCGCGGACCGCTTCATGGCGTCCTATGTGGACTGTCCGGCCGACGGGGTGGAGGAGCTGCTGGACCGGTACGGGATCGCGGTGCCCGACCGGTGGAGCTGGGACAGGATCAAGAAGCCGTACGCCGACGAGGACTGCCGCAGCCCCGAGGTGTTCCGCGAGTGGCTGTTGGGCTATCTGCGCCGCGACGTCACGCAGGCCCGGATGGGTAACGTGTCCGGACCGCTCAAGGCGGCCCTGGACGTCCTGCGCGACCTGCGTAACGAGATCCGGCTCGTGGTCGATCACGGCGGCATCGCCGGCGGCTCGTACCGCGATGAACTGGAAGGCTGGTACAACCCACTCAACGCGTTCACCTCGATCGGCCCTCCGGCGCGCCGGATCGAGGAGATGATCGCGCTGATCGAGGCGGGCGTGCTGCATCCGGTCGGCCCGGGGATCCGGGCCCGGCCGTTCGTGTCGAACGAGGGCTTCATGCTCGACTCGGCGAGCGTACCGGGACCGACCGTGCCGGTACGGGGGCTGATCGAGGCCAGACTGCCCGACCCGGGCCTACGGCGCAGCGTCAACCCGTTGCTGCGCTACCTGCTGGGCACCGGGCAGTGTCAGCTCTACCGGCTGCCCGACCCGGGCCGCGACGAGTACGTCACCGGCGGACTTGCCGTCACCACCCGTCCGTACCGGGTGCTGGACCGGACCGGTCGGCCGCATCCGCGCCGCTTCGCGTTCGGCGTACCGACCGAGGCGGTGCACTGGGTCACGGCCGCCGGTATCCGGCCCGGCGTCGGTTCGGTGACCCTGGCCGACGCGGACGCCATCGCGCGCGCCGCGCTCAGCCTGCCGCCGACCCGTACCGGTGCGGCCACCGGAACCTTGGCCGCCGGCTGAACAGTCGTCCGTACCGTCGGTGTCGGTAGCTCAGGAGGAACCGCAGGTGGATCACGAGGTGGGTACGGACTCCGGCCTGCTCGCGCCGACCTGGTCCGGTGCGCCGGTCGAGGCCGCCGTCACCGACGAGGCGTGGGTACGCGCCATGCTGGAGGTGGAGGCGGCGCTGGTTCGGGCGCAGGCCCGGCTCGGGCTCGCGCCAGCCGGCGCCGCTGCGGCGATCACCACCGCCGCCGCCACCGCCCGACTGGATGTCACCGCCCTGGCCCGCGCCTCCCGGGCGGCGGCCAATCCGGTGGTGGCGCTCGTACCGGCGTTCACCGCTGAGGTGTCCACAGTGGACGAGAAGGCGGCAGAGTACGTGCATCGCGGCTCCACCAGTCAGGACATCCTGGACTCGGCCGCCATGCTGATCGCTCGCCGGGTACTGCTGGTGATGGCCGACGATCTGGACCGGACCGCGTCGGCGTTGGCCGGACTGGCCGAGGAGCACCGCGCAACGGTGCTGGCCGGGCGCACCCTCGCCCAGCATGCCGTACCAACCACGTTCGGACTCAAGGCGGCCGGCTGGCTGCAACTGGTGCTCGACGTGGCGGACCGGGTACGTGCCCTGGCCGGTTCGCTGCCCGCACAGCTCGGCGGCGCCGCCGGCACCATGGCCGCCTACCAGGAGTACGCCCGGCTGGAGCGGCCGGACGTCGACGCCACCGAACTGCTCGGGCCGTTCGCCGCCGAGCTGGGGCTGGCCGAGCCGGTGCTGTCCTGGCACACCGTGCGTACCCCGATCGCCGAACTGGGCGCGGTGCTGGCTCTGGTCACCGGTGCGCTCGGCAAGATAGCGGTGGACGTACGGACCATGTCGCGTACCGAGATCGGTGAACTGGCCGAACCGGCGGCGGACGGTCGCGGCGCGTCCTCGGCGATGCCGCAGAAACGCAACCCGGTGCTGGCGACCCTGATGCTGTCGGCGGCCCGGCAGGTTCCGGCGCATGCGCTGATCCTGGCGCAGTGCATGGTCGCCGAGGACGAGCGGCCGGCGGGGGAGTGGCACGCCGAGTGGCAGTCGCTGCGCGAGGCGCTGCGGCTCGCGGGCGGTGCCTGCCATGCTGCGGTGGAACTGATCGAGGGACTGACCGTACATCCGGACCGGATGGCGGCCAACCTCGCGTTGACCGACGGGGGGATCCTGGCCGAACGGCTTAATGTGGCGCTGGCGCCGTTGCTGGGCAAGGCCCGGGCGAAAAAGCTGCTCACCGCCGCAGCACTGGAGGCTGCGGACACCGGGCGGTCGCTGGACGCGGTACTGCGGGCCGACCCGGCGCTGTCCGAGCATCTCGGTGAGCTTCCGGAACTGCTCGACCCGGCCCACTACACCGGTTGCGCCGACGCGCTGATCGACCGGGCCCTGGCCCACCACCGTTCCCGATAGTGGGTGCCAGCGGCCGGGGTGGATCTAGCCGTTGCTGGTGCGGCGACTGCGGGCCAGCAGGACCAGTCCGACGAGGATGGACGCGGCGGAACTGACCGTGCTCACCACGACCGGGTCGGGGTGCATGCCCAGACCCGTGACGCCGGTGACCAGCAGTACCAGTCCGAGCAGTCGGTGGAATCGGGTCCGCCGTGCCGATCTCGTGGTCATGTCCTGTCCTCTTCCTGTGTTCGGTGTACTGCTGTCGGTGCGTCGTGTTCACCGTGGACCGGTCGGCCGGTCGAGGTGGTCCCAGAAGTCGCACTGGTGCTGCTGTCCGATGGCCACCGGTCCGATCCCGTGCGGGCCCGGGGCGAGCGTCTGCGCATCAGAGCGTGCCGGGCGTAGCGGGGCCCACCGGGGCGCGTGCGGCGCATGCGGGTCGCCGGTACGGGCGAAGCCGGTCCAGTAGTCGATCATGGTGTCGGAGAGCGCGATCTGCTCGGAGGTGAGCGTGCTGGTCCGTCCGCTGAGGTCGAACAGGTACGCGAGTTCCGATCCATGCGAGGCGCCCGGCGGCATCGCGTCCGGTGGGAACCCGGAGAACGGTGGGGCGCCGCGGTCGGCGAACTCGTAGCTGTAGACCTTCGTGCCCGACGCCATTCTACGAGCGTCCGACAGGTTGGGGCAGATCATGTCGCGGTCGGTGTCCAGGCTCGCCCATGCCTCGCCGGGGGAGTCATAGGCGCTGTCCGGATATCGCCGGTACACCGCTGGTGCGTCAGGGCCGAACGCCGTGTTCAGCATATCGAGGTAGCGGTCGTGGTCGATGTGTCCGTCGGAGTACTCGGCGAGGGCGGCCAACAGACGGAACTCGTCGCGGGTGACGCCGGTGAGTGTGGGCATCCGGTGGAACGCTCCGGCCGCAACGGCCCGGGCCGGCTGGATCGGCAGGGTCGGTGTGCCGTACGCGGGGAAACCGAACTGCGCGGTCAGTGTCAGTAACCGGGCCGGTGTCACCTGACGGAGACAGGGCAGCGCCCCAGCGCCGGGCGAACAGTCCACTGTGGATTCCGCGGTGGTACCGGCGGACAGTACCTCGTCCAGTGGCCGGAAGTAGGACCGGACCGTGGGCGGTGGCGTGGGTTGCCCGAAGGTGACCATGCCGACCTGCGAGCCGCAGCTGCCGCTCTGCAGGATCACCCGCTCGAAGAGTCCGGCCGCGGCCGGCGAGGTGAGCTGTGCGCAGCTGTCGATGGCACCGGCGGACTCGCCGAACAGGGTCACGTTGCCCGGATCGCCACCGAAGCTACCGGCGTTACGGTGTACCCAGCGCAGCGCGGCCTGCTGGTCCTGCAGGCCGAACGTGCCCGAGCCGGGGAGCCCGGGGTGGCCGAAGAACCCGAACACTCCCAGCCGGTAGTTGACGCTCACCACCACCACGTCACCCCGGGAGGCCATCCGCTCGGCCCGGTACTGCGCGCTGCTGCCCTGTGTGTTCCCACCGCCGGGCAGCCACACCAGCACCGGACGCCGCCGGTCGCGGTGCCCGATCGGCATGGTGACATCCACGTACAGGCAGTCCTCGGAGACCTGCGCCGCCGGGAGACCGGGCTGCCAGCAGGCCGGCCGTGAGGCCGCGGCGTCCCGTACCCCGCGCCAGGTCGGGGCAGGGCGCGGTGCCTTCCAGCGCAGTGCCCCGACCGGGGGACGGGCGTACGGGACGCCACGGAACGCGACCGTGCCGCCGGTTCGTACGCCGTGCAGCGTGCCACCCCGGACGGTCACCGTCGTCGGATCCGCTGTCACCGCGGTGGCTGCCCCCGAAAGCAGTAGTACCCCACCCACCGCCAGCGCCAGCAGCCCGCTATGGGCCGACCGTCTGATCGCACGTTCCACGAAGCATCCCTTCCCGCCGGGTCACGTCCACCAGGAGCCTGCCGGGCCGGGCGGTGGGCGGACCAGACGCGAACGACCACCGCGGCGGACCGATCGACCGGACCGGGCCGGACGAAAGTCACCCCGCACCCCGACGAAGGTCAGGGCCGGCGCTGCACACCGGCCAGAGGAAGGGAAGCTGGCCTATCCTCCCGGGGTGACCACCAGCCAGGTCGGTGTCCCGGTGGACACCGCACCCAGCGCCGCCCCCGCCCCGCTGAACCGGTACGAGCGCTGGCTCGTACCCTCACTCGCCTCACTCGCCGTGCTCGGCGCACTGTTCGGTGCGCTGATCTCGCCGACACCACCGGCCGCACGGTTCCCGGCCATGGCGGCCGGACTGGCCGCGCAACTGCTCGCCACCCTCCTGCTTGCCCGCCAGCGGAGCCGGCCGCACCTGGGGTTCCTCGCAGTCACGGCGGTCGCGCTCGTGCTGACCGTCCTGGACTCACCGTGGCGGGCCCTGGTCGTCGGCCAGGCCGTGCCCTGGGTGCCGGTCGCGTTGGCCGGGGCAACGGTGCGGGTGGTCCGCGACGCCCGTACCCCGCGCCAGTTGCGGGTGGCCGCCGTGGCCGCGGTGACGTACTGCGTCGTGGTCGGCTCCGCCTGGGCGGTGCGCCACGGCCATCCTGCGACCGCGGTGACCGCCAGCATCGACGCCGGCGTACCGATCCTCGGTGGAATGTGCGTGAGCCTCGCGGTACGACTGCGTCAGGCCCGCCGCGACCGGGTCACCGAACTGTTGCGGGAACGGGCGGCGCTGGCCCGGCAGGCCCGGTCGGACGAACGTCGGCAGCTCGCCGCCCGGCTGCACGACACCCTCGGGCACGTACTCACCCTGCTCGTACTGCACGCCAACGCGCTCGCCGTCGCTTCGACCGATCCGGCGGTACGGGCCACCGGAGAGCAGATGAGCGGGCTGGGTCGAGACGGTGTACGGGAACTACGGAAGGCACTGGATCTGTTGCACGAGGACGAGCCGGCGGCCGGTGCCCGGGAACGGGTCGGCCACCCGGAGGTGCCGGTGGCGTTGGACGGTCTGATCGGGCCGCTGGTCGCCCAGGCCGAGGCTGCCGGCCAACCGGTGCGGCTGGAACTGCACGGCGCCCGGGACCCGCTGGCGCCCACGATCGCGCACACCGCGCACCGCGTCGTGCAGGAAGGACTGACCAACGCGCGCCGGCACGCGCCGGACACGACGGTGGAGGTCACCGTCGCGGCGCGCGGTACTGCGCTGGATGTCACGGTACGCAATGCGGCAGCGGTGTCCGGGCCGGTCAGCCCCGGTACCGGACGGGGCCTTGCGGCGCTGCGGCACCGGGTGACGTTGCTCGGCGGCAACTGCGAGTACGGCAGCACCGCCGATGGTGGTTACGCTCTGCGGGTACGCCTGCCGCTGGCGGGATGAGAACCTCGAACGGACCGGGCATGGACGACAGCAACGCCACCACCGGTGACCGCTCACCGATCCGTGTCGTGGTGGTCGACGACGAGCCGATGGTGTGCGAGTTTCTCCGTACGATCCTGGCCGGCTCGGGCCGCATCGAGGTCAGCGCGACCGCCCACGACGGTGCTGCCGGGGTCGAGGCGACGCTGCGTCACCAGCCGGACGTGGTCCTCATGGACCTGCGGATGCCGGGCGTCGACGGTGTCACCGCCACCACCGAGATCCGTGCGCTGTCGCATCCGCCGGCCGTGGTCGCGATGACCACCTTGGATACCGACGAGCACATCCTGAGCGCGCTGGACGCCGGCGCCAGCGGGTTCCTGCTGAAGACCACCCCGCCGGCCCGGCTGGTGCCGTTGGTCGTCGCCGCCGCCTCGGGAGCGGCGGTGCTCTCCCCGGAGGCCATGCACCGGTTACGGGCGCGCTGTGACAGACCGACCGGCCGGCCGGCCCTGACCGACCCGCGGATCGCGCGGCTCAGCGAACGGGAACGCCAGGTGCTCGCGCTGCTCGCGGAGGGTCTGTCGAACGCCGACATCGCCGCCCGGCTGTATCTGAGTGAAGGCACCGTCAAGGGCCACCTGTCCCGGCTGATGTCCCGGCTGGACTGTCAGAACCGCACGCAGCTCGCACTGCTCGCCGCCGGCTAGGCCGGTTCGCGTCGGCGGTCGGGTGGCGTACTGACCGGGAGCCGGTCAGTACGTAAGCAGGACGCCCGGTTGAGGATCCCGGCGGGGCCCGGTGGTGGACGGTGAGGTCCGCATCCGCAGCAACGCGGCGATCCGGGTGGTCAGCTCGCGCGGATCGGCGAGGATGACTCGGCGCGTTGACGTGACTGACGGTGCTCTTCTCATTACTCTATGTTTTGCACTGCTTCCGATCAGTGCCCCTGCTCTCCGACGGCAAGGACTGCGATGCGCAACTGGCTACCTGGAACGGCTCTGCTGACATTCTGTGCTGCCACCGTCTTCGCGCTGAGTACGACGGCGGCCGCCAGCCCAGACCGTCCCGTCGACTGTTCTGTCAACCACTACATCCAGAGCTCCTGTGCGACCGATCAGGCCGCACCCGGCCAGGCAGCGCCCGATGCACCGCAGGCGGGATACGGCGGATACGGTCGCCCCGCGGTGCAGGCTCCAGCATCGGTGCCGAACGGGCGACCGGTGCGGGGGCCGCACCGACCGCCGGGCAGCGTCTCGCCATCGGCGTCGCAGGGCGGGCCATCGCATCACCGGCCGTCGTCGGGTCCCAGTCCGACGGCGTCCCGGCACCGGCCGTCGCCCAGCGTCTCGTCGCCGGGTCACAGCACCCACACGACGTACTACCCGCGGACGCCGGACAGTGCGCGGACGCTGCCGGTCACCGGAAAGGCGTCCGGTTGGCTGGCCGGCCTGGGCGCGACGGTACTGGCTGGTGGGGTCGCACTCGTCGTGGTCGGCCGTCGGCGTCGCACCGACTGACCACCACGACATCCCGTACGGCAAGGCCGGGTCGCCGAGCAGGCGGCCCGGCCTTTGACCTTCCGGCCCAACCGCTCATATTCCCGAATCGTATGACTGTGCATTGACAAGTAAATTATTCGTAAGTTACCTGTAATACACAAAATAGGGGCAGCTCGCCCGCGTTGAGTGATGATATATACGACTTCATGACCTTGATGTGGCGATTCTGCGCAGGTGTTCCGGCGTGACGTACGCACCGGCTTTCGATCTGCGGACTCTGGGCGATCCGGCGAACCGTGCCGATCCGTACCCGATGCTGCGCGACCTGCGGGAGCGTTCCCCGCTGCTGGTCGGTGACGGTGCGTTGGTCCTCGTCGGCAGCTACCGGCACTGCGGGGAGGTGCTGCGCTCACCGCACGCCAGCAGCGTCCGTACCGATTCCCGGCTGGGTGATCCGGACCGGGCCCCGCAGGCGAATTCGTTCGTCCACCTCGACCCGCCGGACCACACCCGGCTGCGACGCCTGGTGTCGAAGGCGTTCACGCCGAGGGTCGTCGCCTCGCTGGCCCCGCACATCCAGCAGGTCACCGACGAACTGCTGAACGCCGCGGCGGAACGCGGTCGACTCGATGTGGTCGCCGACCTTGCCTACCCGCTGCCGGTGCGGATCATCTGTGAACTGCTCGGGGTGCCGACCGCGGACCACCACCTCATCCACGACTGGTCCGAGGTGCTCGCGCACGCTCTGGAACCCGATCTCGTCACCGCCGGACCGGGCAGCGACAGTACGGCCGAACAGGCCCGGGGCGAGATGGCCGCCTACTTCCAGGAACTCGTCGCCGCACGGCGCGCGGAGCCGCGTGACGACCTGCTGTCCTACCTGGTGGGTGTGGAGGATGAGGGTGATCGGCTGACCGAGCATGAGCTGCTCGGCACGTGCATGTTGCTGATCGTCGCCGGGCATGAGACCACCGCCAACCTGATCGCCAACGCGATCCTCGCGCTGCTGCGCGATCCCGATCAGCTCACCGCCCTACGCGAGGACCCCGAGTTGGCGGACGCGGCCGTGGAGGAGTCGCTGCGCCACGACCCGCCGATCCAGATGACCACCCGGATCGCCCGCAGCCCGATGCGCATCGCCGACACCCCGATGGTCGACGGCGCGGTCCTGTTGCTGCTGATCGCCGCGGCGAACCGGGATCCGGCCGTCTTCGACGAGCCGGACCGCTTCGACATCCGCCGCCCGGCCGGCCGGCACCTGGCCTTCGCCGCAGGCCCGCACTTCTGCCTCGGTGCCGGGCTGGCCCGCATCGAAGGAGCGATCGCGCTGCGCAGCTTCGCCGAACGGGTGGTGGCACCGCAACTCGACGAGTCCCTGCTGTGCTACAAGCCGACGGTCACCCTACGCGGGCCGTCGCAGCTGATAGTGCAGGCCGACCACATCCGGCCGGCCTGAACTCCCGGCCCGTCCGCCGGATGGCCACGGCCATCCGGCGGACCCGCACCCGGGCGCTGGTCGGCCCGCCACGACCCCCGCCGCGGAGACCGGTGGGAACTCAGCTGCTCGGCGTCGACACCCGTCGGGGGCCGCCGGTACGCCGTCGACCGGAACGGGGTACTCCGGTCAGCTTGCGGCACGCCTCCAGCGGATCCCAGTCCTCCCCGCCGGCGGTCAACAGACCCGGATCGCCGAACACCTGTCCGGCCAGTACCTCTTCTCGCAGGTCGCGGTCGAGAACGGCGCTCGCCGCTCCCAGTCCGCTGCTCAGCGCTCCGGCGATGCCATGGCCCCACCGCAGGCTCGCCCCGGTCAGGTAGAGGCCGTCGACCTCGGTCCGGGCATCCGGCCGCGACGGGCCGAACTGACCGACCGACAGTTCGAGGCTGTAGCTGGACCCGTCGGAGGCAAGGGTGAAGCGCTCCTGGGTCAGCGGCGTACCGCCCTCGCGCCAGACGATGTGATCCCGCAGACCCGGTACTACCTGCTCGGCGCAGTCGAGCATGTGGTCGATGATGCGTTCCTTGACCGCCCGGTACTGTTCGCCGTTGCTGTAGCGACCGCCGTCGGCCGGACCTTCCGTGACACCCCAGAACTCGTAGTCGGAGGGCACCACCGTGAGCAGCTCCATTGTGGAGTGCCCGGGCGGCGCGATGTGCGGGTTGCCCGGATCCTTGACCGAGGCGGAACTGACGAACACGAACCAGTTCTCGGGCTCACGCCCCGCCGCCGCGTCCTGGTACGCCTGCTCGGTACCGAACTGCGGATGAACCCAGTAGTTGGTTGCCGGCATCCGGTCCCGTAGGTCGATGTCGAGTCCCAGGTAGACACTGAACATCGGTGGGGCCATGCGATATCCGCGTACCCGGGTGAGGGTGCGTTCGGACACCGTGCCGGGCTCCAGCAGTTCCAGGTAGGTGCGCTTGAGGTCGGCGTTGGACACCACCACGGGTGCGTCGTACCCGGTGCCGTCCACCAGCCGTACCCCGCTGACCCGGCCGTCGGTCACCACGATCTTCGCCACCCGCACGCCGGTACGCACCCCGCCGCCGTTGCTGTGGATGACATCCACCAGGTGCCCGGCGTAGACCTGACCGCCGCCCTTCGGGTAGAAGGCACCCTCCTTGAAGTAGTGCTGGAGCAGACCCGCCTGCATCAGCACCGGCGCCTTGGACGGCGGTGTCGCGTACGAACCGTTCTGCGCGGTGAGCACGGCGCGTGGACCGGGCCCCAGCCGGCACCTGTCGAACAGGGCGTCCTGCGACCGCCGCATCCACCAGGCCAGCTGCAGCAGTGCCGGTAGTGCGGCCAGTCGACCGAGCAGCCCGGTCGGCCGGCGGGTGTACACCGTCTTGGCGATCCGGCGCAGGATCCCGATGCACCGGCGCAACCCACGCTCCTCGTCGGGGAACGTCTCGATCAGCCGCTCCAGGTAACCGTCCCAGCTGGCCGGCACCCGGAAGGTCAGATCCGGGAAGACCAGGGTGTCGAAACCGTCCGGGTCCATCTGGACGTGCTCGATGCGGTCGGCGAGCCCGAGGCCCCGCAGCACGGTGCCGGTGGCGGTTCCGGGACCGGCACCGCCCGTGTAGTGCACGCCCACGTCGAACTCCCACCGGCCCCGCCGACGGAAGACGTGGGTGCAACCACCGACGCGGTCCGCCTGTTCAAGGACCAGGGTGCGCTTACCGTTGGTGGTCAGATAGGCGGCGGTGGCCAGGCCGCCGAGCCCCGCCCCGATGACGATGGCATCCCATGCGTCGTCGTGATCGCTCATGAATCGCCCTTTCCCGGACTCTGGTGCACGAAGGATACTTCCTCCGTACCCGGAGCCCGGGGTACGACCAGAACGGGCGGCGGCCCGCCGGGCGGTGCGGGATCAGGTCGCCGGCGCGGTGGGTACGGTCGCTGCGGCGGGTTTCTGCGCGGTCAACGGTCGGGCGATGTGCTCCAGGCTGCGGCCTTCCGCCTTCACTCCGAATGCGATCTCCACCAGTCCGCCGGCGATCATCAGGACCGCCCCGATCGTGAACGCCAGCGCGGTGTCGGCGACCTTGCCGGTGGCCACCAGCTTGGCGAACAGCAGTGGCCCGGTGATCCCGCCGGCGGCGGTGCCGACGGCGTAGAAGAACGCGATCGCCAGGGCGCGGGTCTCCATCGGGAAGACCTCGCTGACCGTGAGATACGCCGAACTGGCACCCGCGGAGGCGAAGAACAGCACCACGCACCAGCAGATGGTCATCGTCGTGGCGGTCAGTACGTGGCTGTTGAACAGCAGCGCCGTGCCCAGCAGCAGTACCCCGGAGAGCAGGTAGGTGCCGGCGATCATCACCTTGCGCCCGACGGTGTCGAACAGCGGGCCCAGCAGCAGCGGCCCCAGCAGGTTGCCCACGGCGATGGCCACGTAGAAGTACCCGGTACTGCTGGCCGGTACCTTGAAGAAGGCGCTGAGGATGGTCGCGTAGCCGAAGGTGATCGCGTTGTACAGGAACGCCTGGCCGATGAACAGGGCCAGTCCGAGGATCGACCGGCGCGGATACTGCTGGAACATGGTACGGGCGATGGCGCCGAAGCCGATGGTCCGGCGTTGCCGGATCGTGATCTCCTCGCCCGGCTCATCCAGCTGGGTCTGTCTTTCCGCCCTGATCCGTTCCTCCACCCCGTCGACGAGACGTTCGGCCTGTTCGGCCCGGCCGTGGATGAACAACCAGCGTGGAGACTCCGGTACGTTGCGCCGCACCAGCAGGATGATCAGCCCCAGCACCACACCCAGGCCGAAGCACACCCGCCAGCCGACGTTCACCGGCAGGTCGCTGAGTACCGGGATGGTCAGCAGACCGCCGAGCGCGGCACCCAACCAGAACGTGCCGTTGATGATGATGTCGATACGGCCGCGGTGCCGGCTGGGGATCAGTTCGTCGATCGCCGAGTTGATCGCGGCATACTCGCCACCGATACCCAGCCCGGTGATGAACCGGAAGGCGAGGAACCACCAGGCGTTGAACGACAGCGCGGTCAGGGCGGTGGCGCCCAGGTACACCGCGAGGGTGATCAGGAACAGTTTCTTGCGTCCGAACCGGTCGGTCAGCCAGCCGAAGAACAGCGCGCCGACACAGGCGCCGGCCACGTACAACGCGGCACCCAGGCCGCTGACCTGGCTGGCGCTGATGTGTACGCCGCTGCCCGGCTTGGCGAGCTGGCCGGCGATGTTACCGACGATGGTCACTTCCAGACCGTCGAGTACCCACACCGTGCCGAGCCCGATGACGATCATCCAGTGCCACCGCGACCAGGGCAGCCGGTCGAGCCGGGCCGGCACCTTGGTGCGCACTGTTCCGGTCTCGACCTTGCTCATCCGCCACCTCCGGCGCGTCGCCATCGTGTCCGGAGGCTGGGTGCCCGGGCCGCCCGGGACTCAAACGTCGGGCGGCCCGGTGCCGGAGACATCGTCAGGACGTGGCGGGTCCCGTACCGAACTGCATCCGGGCACCCGGCGCGGTGACGGTCCGACCGTTGCGTACCGCGGCGTACCAGCCGTCCAGCGAGGCTGCGCCGTGCTGTCGGACCGGCGCGACCAGTACGCCGTAGCACCCGTCGGTCGCGGTGCTGCTCAGCCGCAGTGTGACGGTGCTGCCGGCGGGTACCGGGCGGCGCAGACGCAGGTCGACCGAGCGTGGCGCCCAGCTGACCGCGCCGGGCCGGAACTCCCAGTGTCGCGTGCCCGTCGGCGTCGTCAGCCGCACGGTGAGCGGTCGGTCCACCTGCGTCGGCGGCTGCACCGGCGGGTTCAGCATCGGGCTCGGCACCCGGGCACGTTGGAAGACCGGCACCTGGAGGCTGCGCAGGGCCTTTCCGCGCGGCACCGTCCAGTGTTGCTCCACGACACCACCGGCGGTCACCCGGCAGTCCGCCTGCTCGACCGGGGGCGGGCCGTCGTGCCCGCGCCGTACCGGGTGCGCCAGCGGGATCCGGGTGGCGGCGTGACAGCTCAGCGGCCGGATCCGGCCGTCCGGCCCGAACTGCAGCGGCGCCCAGTAGCGACCGCCGATGGCCTGGTTCCAGTCACCGTGCCGGGCCCGTTCCGGTAGCCGCGGACTGGTATCGCCGGGACTGGACCGGTACAGGTCGACCATCTCCACCGGTACCGGACCGGCCGGGGAGGGCAGTACGGAGACCGCCTGCGCGGAACCGCCACAGGTGTCGCTGCTCAGCTGGACGGCGGTGGTACTGGTTCCGCCCGGTGCCCGCCACGGTCCGGTCGGGCCCGGGGCGCGCAGATACAGCAGTTTGCCCGGGCCGAAGTACCTGGCGTCGGAGAGAGCGGTCAGGTACCAGTACCGGCCGCGCTGGAACACCTCGACGTGCGAGTACGGGGCGGTCGCGACGAGGGTGGCGGTACCGCTGGTGCCGGTGTAGTCGGCGTTGAGCCGCTCGGCCCAGATCTCGGTGTCCTGGCCGCCCTTGTCGGTGAGTTCGTACATGTAGGCCTTGCCGTCGCGGCCGACGGTCAGCCCGTAGGAGTCGGAACTGCCGTGCAGCAGCGTCGGCTTCCGCAGGTGGCGCCACGGACCGTCCGGGGTCGGCGCGTCGGCGAGCCAGCGGCTGGCCGGTACGGTGTCGCCGAAGTTGCCGCCGTTGTCGGAGGAGAAGTAGAGCAGGTAACGGTGCAACCGGGGACTGAAGATGACCTTCGGCCGCCCGCAGTACGAGGCGCAGACCCGGCGCAGATCCTTGCTGAGGTACCGGTCGGTGAGCCTCCAGTGCATCAGGTCGTCGGAGCGGTACGTGACGAAGCCGCAGAACGGCGCGTCGTCGGACAGGTCGATGTGGGTGCCGCAACCGTACTGCGTGCCGTAGAGGTGGTACGCGCCGTCGAAATAGCCGATGTACTGGCCCTCGTGCGCGTCCAGAGCATTGCCCTGTACGTCGACCGGGGTACTGGTCGGCCCGTACCGCAGCGGCGGCAGGTCCGGCGAGGACGGCAGCCCGTCGTCACCGGCGAGCAGGTCCGGTGACGCGAAGCTGGACACGGTGGCGTACCGGTCCTCGGTCGACACCCGGGACCCGGTGACGTACCGGCTGTGCGGTGTTGGGCTGGCACCCGCCATTGCGGCGCCGCCGAACGACACGGCGAGCAGCACCACTGCGGCGAGGCTCAGGCCGAATCTGGCCATCCTGGGGCGGACCGGGTGGGTGCGGCGCGCTTGCCGGCCGGCCCACCCTTCTGTCGGTGTCCCGGAGTGCCCGGGGACGGTTCTGTCGGACATGCTGTCTCCCTTGTGGACGGTCCAGCGACAGTGGACCGGGAGCCGGGGACGGTGGCACGGCGATCCGCCGTGTCACCGTCAACCGGTCCGGCCGTATCGAGGATGTCGGGTCCGGCACCCGCATGCCTCGGCGTACGGAGGGAGATACCGGCCCGTTCTCGATGAACCGGGAGAGAAGGGTCCACCCCCGGGCTGCACCCGGGGGTGGAGAAGGGAGGTGACACAGACAGCTCCCGGCACCGCCTGAGGCTGATGCCGGGAGCTGTAGTCAGGTCCCGGCTGGGGGTGGGAGCCGGGACGGTGTCGCCTAGACGCGTTCCGCGTAGAGGGTGTCGACGACGTTCAGGACATTGTCGATGGTGATGTTGGCCCGGGTGGCGACCTGTTCGATCGGCACCTCGTTGGCCAGCGCCTCACGAATGGCGGAGCGCCAGGTCCGGTCCGCATGGTCGCGGCCGGTGACTGCCCGGTCGAGCAGATCCAGCGCCCGGTTCTGCGATCCGTACATCGTCCTCGTCCTCTTTCTGCAGATCTGCCTGGGAGTGGCCCCCCGGGGGGTACGGGGCCACTCCCAGGCAATGTCACGACGCGGGGGGCGCGCCTTCTGCTATCCGCGAGCCGGCGTGGGGGGTCGCCGGGCCCGGTGCGGGGGGCACCGGTCCGCGGTGTGCGTCCCGATGCTCGACCGGGTCGCTCGTACGCGCCTGCCGTTGCAGGCGCTTCACTCTGACCAGCTCGGGATCCCGGGGATCCAGCGGCAACGCGACCTCGTACCGGCCAGCCCGCACCACCCGGTGTGCCCTGGGGGTCCGTACCTGCCGCATCGCGATGCCTCCGAGTCCTGGTCGCTCTTTGGTGTTCCTGCTATCTAGCTTCCAGGTCGAACGGCCCGGTGTCTTCCGGGCCAGCCGGCATCTGTGGTTACTGCCGCCCGGCATGTTGCGCTACCGGTTAACCGGTAGTCGTACCGGGAAGTAATCGGCTCAACTGTCGGACATCCGCCGCACGAACCGGATGAAACAAGGCCCGGCAATGGCTGGTCGGCGCTTCCGGGATCGGGTCGTCGCGGTGGATGACGGACACCTGCCGGATGGTGCTCAGGCGTCCTGGACGGGCAGCTCGATACGCATTGTCGTGCCCTGATCCGGTGGGCTGCTCACATCGAGGGTGCCGCCCAGCGCCTCGACCCGGTCGATCAGGCCGAGCAGGCCGGTACCGTGCTTCGGATCCGCGCCGCCGACACCGTCGTCGGCGATGGTGAGGCACAGCCGGGAGTCACGTACCGCCGCGCTCACCCGCACCACGTCGGCCTGCGCATGTTTGGTCGCGTTGGTCAGCGCCTCGGACACCACGTAGTACGCGGCCACCTCGATCTGCTGGGGGAGCCGGCCCTTCAGCTGGACATCCAGTTCCACCGGGATCTTGGAACGGCGGCGCAGCGCGCGCAGCGCGGCGGCGAGTCCGGCCTCGGACAGGATCGCCGGGTGGATGCCGCGGGAGACCTCCCGTACGTCGTCCAGCGCGCCGGACAGCCCGTTCGCCACCTCGGACAGCTCGTCGCGCAGCTCACCCAGCTCGTCGGGGACACCCGCCTCGACCGTGCGCAGGTCGAGGGTGAGCGACACCAGCCGTTGCTGGATCCCGTCGTGCAGGTCGCGTTCGATCTGCCGTCGGGTCTGGTCGGTGGCGGTGACCACCCGGGCCCGTGACGCGATCAGGTCGGCACGGGCCTGCGTGTTGGCGATCGCCGTGGCGACCAGGTCGGTGAAGTCGGCGAACCGGGCCTCGGAGTCCGCCGGCAGCGGTTCGTCCTCTGCGGACAGCGCGGTCATCACGCCCCAGACCCGGCCCTCCACCACGATCGGGGAACCGATCGCCGAGCGCACCCCGAGCCGTTCCAGGTCCTGGGCGAGTACGCCCGAGCCGCCCGCGAGGTTGTCCATCCGGCTGGTTCGGCCGTCGCGCAGCACCAGCCCGGCGACGTCGTCCTCGGCGACCGGAACCTTGGTACCCATCGGTACGTCGCTGCCCGGTGCACCCCAGGCGGCGATCACGGTGGCGCCACCGTCCGGTTCGTAGCGCAGCATCCGAGTGCCGTCCACGCCGAGCAGAGTGCCCACCTCCTCGGCCACCGTGGCGAACACCGTGGACGGTGCCACGCTGTGTGCGACCAGGGTCGCCACCCGCCGCAGGGCGGCCTGCTCCTCGGCGAGCCGGCCGAGCTGGTCGCGGCTCTGCTCCAGGGAGCGGCCCATGGTGTTGAACTCCCGTTCCAGGGTACCGATCTCGCCGACACCGGTCTCCGGCATCCGGGTGGCGAGATCACCGCCGGCGAGCCGGCCGGCCATCACCGAGGCGGACCGGACCGGCCGGACGATTGCCTTGGTCAGGTAGCCGGCGAAGACGACGATGAGCAGCACCGATCCGGTGGCACCGGCCACCCCGACGATCGTTGCGGTCCTGGCCGCCTGATGGGACCGAGCCTCCCGCATGACACCGCGGGCCCGGGCGGTGGCGGCGGCCTGGTTGAAGGTCGTACGCAGAGCGTCGATCCGGATCCTCCCCTCCTCGGTTGTCGCGGCGCTGGTCGCCGACGGATCTCCGCGCTTGGCCGAGTCGATCACCGGGACCGAGTAGGCGAAGACGTAGGAGTTGGCCTCCGACTGGATCTTCAATGCCCGCCGGTTCTGTTCCGGGCGGATGGCCAGGTCCACTAGATGCTGGCTGAGCTGTGGTATCTCTTTCTGCGCCTCCTCCCATGGCTGTAGGAACCGGGTTTGTCTGGTCAGTAGGTAGCCGCGTTCGCCGGTCTCTACGTCGACGACGAGCCGTTCCAACCGGTTCGAAGTGGCCAGGAACTCCTGTGCCTGTCGGGACCGCGACGCATCGTAGCGCTGTGCGCTGACGGTGCTGAGCAGGACCGCGAACACGATGCTGATCAGGATCGCCAGCACGCTGCTGGCGGCGATCATCCGGAAGATCAGACCGCGTCGCATGTACGGCCCTCTGTACGGTCCACCGGGCCGGACCCGGCCGGGCCGGGCGGGCATACCGGATGTAGTGGCCCCGCTGTAGGCGAGTCAGCACACCGATGCCCCGCCAGCGTGTTCACTGGAGACGGTCGAACTGATTGCGGGGAAGGATCCATGGAACCGAAACCGACGAACACGAACGCCGACGCGACGCCGGCACCGCGGCGCGTGGTCGTGGCCGACGACGACGTACTGCTCCGGGAGGGGCTGGCGAGTCTGCTGGATCGGGTCGGGTTCACCGTGGTTGCGCAGGCTGGCGACGGGGGGGAGTTGACCTCAATGGTCCGGGAACACGTTCCTGATCTGGTCATCACCGACATCCGGATGCCACCCACTCATACCACCGAGGGGCTGCAGGCCGCTCGTACGATCCGCGAGGAGTTCCCGCAGATCGGCATCCTGGTCCTCTCCGCCTATGTCGAAGTAGAGCACGCGACTGACCTGCTTGCCACCGGACAGCGGGTCGGTTACCTGCTGAAGAGCCGTGTTACGCACGTCAGTGAGTTCACCGAGGCACTGGACCGGGTGTCCCAGGGTGGGTCGGTACTCGACCCGGCGCTGGTACAGGAACTGGTGTCGGCACATCACCGGGACGACCGGCTCGGTGGGTTGAGTTCACGGGAACGTGAGGTGCTGCGGCTGATGGCCGAGGGCCGGTCCAACGCCGGTATCGCGCACATCCTGTGGATCACCGAGGGCACGGTGGAGAAACATGTGCACAGCATCCTGACGAAGCTGGAACTTCCGGAGACCGATGACGACCACCGTCGGGTGCTCGCCGTCGTGGCGTTCCTGGAGAACCGTTGACATTCCGTCCCGGTGGATCACGGGGCTAGAGCTTCGAGCCGTACGGGTGACCACCGGAGCGGCCCAGCAGCTGCTGGATGGCGTCGGCGGACAGCAGCGACTTGCCCAGGAAACCGATCACCGGGCTGGATGCGATGAGGTCCTGGAAGTCCTCTTCGTCGTGGCTGGAGATCAGGATGATCCGCGGCTGATCGGCCGGTTGGTTGTCCGTCGGGAGAACGGACAGCCGCCTGGCCACCTCGAAACCGCTCTCGGTACCGAGGTCGATGTCCACCAGCATGATGTCGGGGCGGAGTTCACTCATCTGCCGGCGGGCCTGCTCGCCTGTCGATGCGACACCGACGACCTGAACGCCCTCCCTCTCCAGCAGACCTCTGGCCGCTTGGAGGAACCGGGCGCTGTCATCGACGATGAGGCAGCGGATGGCCATGTATCCGAGAATGGCCCCGTCCCGCTCACGTTGCATTGCCACTAGCCGGAGTCCGTACGTCGATGGGGGCGGGGGCTGGCACCCATCCCGGCGGCGCGACGCCCGCATCGTGCGGGGTCTGCGCCCCGATGTGGGCCATGTCGCGTTCCGGCACCGGGGTGAGCGTCCAGCGCTGACCGTTATGCGAAGAGTAGTGGTCTTGTGCCGTTTTCCCGACAAGGCTTGTTTTCCCAGGAAAACAGGGCATTATCGGACATTGTGCTGCGCGAACCCCTCCGCGCGCCGGTCCCCGAAGGAGAAGGCATGCTCCCAACCCTGCCCCGCTGTGCCACCGGCATCGCGCGGGCCGTCACAGTCGGCGTACTGGCCGCCGGAACCGCGCTGCTGGGCCTCGCCGCACCGGCCCAGGCCCTACCCGCCGGCGATCCGGCCGCAGCCAGCCGTCCCGTCAGCCACCCCGACGCCGACCACATGGGATCCACCATCGCCGCACACGAGGCGGTCCGGCGCAACGTCATCCGACCCACTGTCACGGACTCGACTCCCGGACTGGACGTCAGCAGCTACCAGGGCGACGTCGACTGGGCCACCGTCGCGGCGAGCGGCGGACGATTCGCCTACGTCAAGGCCACCGAGGGCACCAGCTACACGAGTCCCTCGTTCGCCCAGCAGTACAACGGTTCCTACGGTGCCGGGCTGATCCGCGGTGCGTACCACTTCGCGCTGCCGGACCGTTCCTCCGGCGCGGCCCAGGCCGACTTCTTCGTCGGCAACGGCGGCGGCTGGTCCCCCGACGGCATGACCCTGCCGCCGATGCTCGACATCGAGTACAACCCGTACGGCGCCACCTGCTACGGGCTGAGCCAGGGCGACATGTCCAACTGGATCGCCGACTTCAGCAACGAGGTCGCCGCCCGGACCGGTCGGTACCCGACCATCTACACCACCACCGACTGGTGGAGCACCTGCACCGGCAACAACGGTGGCTTCGGCGGCAACAACCCGCTGTTCATCGCCCGGTACGCAGCGGATCCCGGCGCCCTGCCGGCCGGCTGGGGCTTCTACACCTTCTGGCAGTTCGCCGATTCCGGCACCTTCCCCGGTGACCAGGACGTGTTCAACGGCGCGTACGACCGCCTCCAGGCGCTCGCCGCCGGCTGACGTACGGCCGCTGCGGTCCCCGCCGACCCTGGCGAGGGCCGCAGCACGTCCCCGGTCCCGGCAGTACCCGCCAGGGCAGGGTGGCTGAACGGGTGCACAATCGGTGATTGTGAACGGAACCCCGTACGGACCGGCACCTTCCGGTCAGCCCGACCCGTGGACGCCGTCCGGGGACGAACAGTCACCGTGGCGGTCGACGCCCGGCGGCCCGTTCCCGGGTGCCGGCCCATCCGGTGGGCCCCCGGCGGGCTGGCAGCAGGGCCCGGCGCCGTACCACCCGCAGCCCGGGACACCCGGCCCGCCCCGAGGGCCCGGTGGACCGCCCATGGGGCCGGGCGGCCCGCCGGGGTACCCGCCGTACCGGCCGCCGTCGTCGGGGCGGCCCGGTTGGCTCGTACCGCTCGTCGCCTGCGGTGCGCTGCTGGCAGTGGCCGTACTGGTTGGTGCCGTGCTGTTCGTCGTACACGCCCGGTCTGCGCGTCATCAGGGCGGTCACCAGGCAGCGTCCACCGCCGCGACCAGCCCGCCGGCATCGTCGAGTCCATCGCCGAGCGCCGCACCGACCTTCAGCACGCTGCCCGACGCCTGCTCGCTGGGCGGCAGCAAGCCACGGCGTACCGCCGGGCTGACCGGTGACGGCGACAACGGCGATGTGACCCACCACCACTGTCGGTGGGAGGTCTACCACTCGGACAAGGCCATGGACCTGGACGTGACGATGGACCTGTCCGAGGGTTCGGACGGCACCGACGACGCCACCCGCACCTTCCGCGACGACCTGCGCTACTCCGGGGACAGCGGGGACAACGGCGGCTACCGCAAGAACCCGCGGGCAGTACAGAAGCTGGGGGACGATGCGTTCACCGCGCAGGTGGACAGTCCGGTGGTGTACGGGGAGACCGAACAGGACGCGAAGACCTACAACATGGGCGGCGCGATGGTCGAGGTACGGGCGCGCAACGTGGTGCTGGAGGTGAAGTGGGTGGCCGCGACGTACCCGGGCGGTGCGGGCAACGGCAGGACACTCACCGGCACCAACCTCGGCTACGACGAGGCGCGTAAGCAGGCCGTCGCGGTGGCCCGGCATCTGGTGGACGCCCTGCGCTGACCCGGACCGCCGTACCCGGGTCGATGCCTGTTGTTAGGTGATCGGGGCCCGGATCGGGGTACCCGGCCCGTGACGGTGCCTGGCCTCGTGTGCCCGGCACTGCCCGGGAGATGCCGATGCGCCGTTTCGACCCGTGCCGTTCCGGTCGGTGGGTTCGCGGTGGCTGACCCGACCCCGGCTCCCGCCGCGCCCAGCGCCCCGTCGCGGGTCCAGCACCGGATGATGGTCCGCTCACTGGTGCGGGCGTCCCTCTCCGCCGTCCTGGTCGTGATTCTGTACTACGTCCTGCCGTACGACCGGGGACTCGACACCGTCGCGGTGCTCGAGGTGGTGGGCGGTCTGATTCTCTTCGCACTGCTCAGCATCCGGCAGGTCCAGGAGATCATCCGGTCCGACTTCCCCCGGGTACGTGCCGTGGAGGCGTTGTCCACCACCCTCCCACTGTTCCTGGTGATCTTCGCGACGGCGTACTACCTGATCGAGCGGAGCCGGCCGGGGTCGTTCAACCAACCGCTGGACCGTACCGACGCGTTGTACTTCACCGTGACGGTGTTCTCGACGGTCGGTCTGGGTGACATTCTGCCGCTCAGCCAGGTGACCCGGATCCTGGCCATGATCCAGATGCTCGCCGACCTCGTCGCGGTCGGCCTGCTCGCCCGGGTCATCCTCGGTGCGGTACAGGTCGGGCTCCAACGGCGGGCCGGCGGAACCCGGTCAGCGAGGGGCGACACGCCACCGGACGGGCCCGACCGTGGCGCGCACTGACCACACCTCACCGGGTGGATGGGGATTCCGCCGTCGACGGCTCTTTCCCGTCGGCGGGGGATCGGGGCGGAGTGAGCGCGACGACGAGTAGATAGGTGATCACCACCGCCACGATGACCAGGGGCGAGACACCCAACCCGGACTGTCTGGTGAGCAGCTCGGCGAGGATGATGGCGGACAGCGGCAGCCGCAGGACGGCGACCACCATGACACCGATACCTACTGCGACGGCCGGTGCCATGCTGAACCCGGGCAGGTGCCCGGCCAACAGCCCGCCGGCGGCACCGATGAAGATGGCCGGAAACGTAGGTCCGCCGCGGAAGCTGCCGAGGCAGACCGCCCAAGCGAGTCCTTTGAGGACAATGACCAGTGCGAGCGCAGCATGTGACCAGCTGGCCGCATGCTCCACCAGCGGAGTCAACTGGTCCTGACCGGAGAACAGGACCTCGTCGGGGCCCTTGTCCGTCACGGTGGCGAACACCAGGGCCAGCACGCCGACGACGACGCCGGCTGCGGGCAGCAGCAGGAACGGTCGACTGGTGACGATCCGCTCGGTACTTCGCGCGATCCGCAGGATCAGGACGACCAGGACCGCCCCGACCACTGCCAGCATGATCGACCAGCCGAAGTCCGCCAGAGTCGGCCGGAGGAACTTCGGCAGTGCCAGTGCACTCAGCGCGAAAGCGCTGGTGTTCAGACCGGTCCACCACCCCACGCCGATGAAGGTCAACGATCCGATGCCCGCCGACAGCAGCCCGGGTAACAGGACCAGGCTCGATGACGCGCCACCCAGTCCGACCGCCTCGATCATGACCACCGCCGCGATGATCGGCGAACCGAAGACGAAGGAGAGCGCGGCGAAGCTGCCCGATGCGGCCAGCACCATACCCAGCTGGTCCGGGGCCTCCCGGTCGACCAGTCGCACCGCCAGCAGGGCCAGGCCGCTGCCCAGGGCGATCAGTGGTGCCTCAGGCCCCATGACCAGGCCCAGCGTGAGGCTGGCGAACGCCGCCAGCAGAACGCCGGGCAGATCGCGTGGGCCGGTCGGGCCGGTGCCCAGGCCATGGACCGGGACGTGTCCGCCGTTGCCGGGCAGCCGGGTGATCGCGTAGGCGACGGGGATTCCGGCCAGGCAGACGAACGGCAGCGGCCACCACGACGGCGTCGGGTGCAGGCCCAGTGCGGCCGGCAGGGCCCGGAACACCGCGTGCTGGGTCTCGTGCACCGCTTCCAGGAAGACCCAGGAAGCGATCGAGACCACGAACCCGGCGAGTGCGGCGAAGATCAGCAGCTTCCGGAAACCCTTGCTGCGTAGGGTCCGACGCAGATCCGGAGTGCCGGTCGTGCCGGGACTCCCCGCGCTCGCTCCGGCCATGACGGGGTCCTTCCGGGTCGTCACCCCTTGCGGGTGAAGACGGCCGGCCGTCGCCCGGCGACGATGGCAGACAAGCCGGTCACGGTCGGATCGGGTGTCCTGCTCCAATCTCCCGGCAGGCCGTGGGCGGGAGCCGCCAGCGAGCTGGAAGAGGCCGGACAATGCTGCTCTACATCGCCCTGATCATCATAGCGGCCGAGTTGGTCTGTCTCGCCCCGTTGGTGGTACGGGTGTGGTCGAGTCGCCGGAACCTCTCCGAAGCGGACGGCACCTTCCGTTGCAGGATCCGCCTGGTCAAGGGGATCCAGCCGGACCTGCCGCTCGGCGCGCACCGGATGCGCGGTGCGTGGGTGCACGACGTACTGCTTGTCCGACATGGACTGTCCAGAGTGCATGCCCTCGGTGTCCGGTTCCCGGAGGACAGCGTGCGTAAGGCCGCATACGGTGAGGTCAGCGGACTCGGGCACGGTCCGGTACGGCTCCGGTTGAAGCTGGACGGCGGTGCGGTCATCGAACTCACCGCACCGGCCAGGGCCCGTACCGCGATCGCCGGTCCTTTCCTGGTCGCAGCGGTACAGGGATTCTCCCCGGGCCCGCGCGAGCCACGCCCCCCGACCAGCTGAACTCTCAGCGGCGCGGCGTGGACGTCTGGTAGTTGAGCACCCGCCGCTTCTCCCGCTTGAACTCCGCATCGGTGAGCAGGCCCGCCTCGTGCGCCTCGCCGAGCCGGGACAGCAGCTTCAGCCTGGCGTCCGTGGTGACCAGTTGGTCGGCCACCGTCATGGTCGCTGCCGTTGACTCTTCTCGGGCGGTGAGGGTTCCGGTGTCCGCGGTGGCCAACGTCGCCAGCTGGCTGCGGCTCTCGGCTGGGCTGGGTCCTTCGACATCGCTGGGTCCTTCGGTTGGACCGGAACTGGTGGCAGCTGCCTCAGGCTCCGGCACCCGCGGTGTACCAGCGTGCGCCGATGCGTCGACGGGATGCGCGGCGGTACCGGTGTCCGGCGTCGCGGCGCGCGCGGCGAGGGTCTGGATCAGCTGGAGGGCACCCAGATAGAGCGCGACGAGTGCGGCGACCCAGAACAGGACGGTCAGGGTGTGCCCCGGCCAGAAGAGCAGGAACAGGAAACCGACCACCACGCCACCCCAGCGCCAGGCACGCGGGTGGCGCTGGATCGCCGCTGCCGGCCCGCTCAGCCGGGCCGGCAGTTCGGAGTCGTCGAGCATCGTGGTCGTGTTCGCCGCCAGCCGACGGTGCCATGGCTCGTGCTGCGCGTGCGCTGCGGTGACCGTACCGGCGGCACCAGCCACTCCGGCCTTCGACGCGGCACCGAGCCTGGTGGCGCCGGAGCGCGTCGCGCTGAAGGCACGTCGGCCCGCAGCCGCCAGGTGAAGCCGGCCCCATAGTGAGGTCACCACCACGAGGACCGCCATGATCAGTACCAGCCACAGAGTCCAGTTACGCAGACTGTCGATCACGATGTCGTAGATCGCCGCGGCGGCGTTCTTCCCGCCCGGATCCACCTTGGACAGCACCACGGGCCGGGCCACCGTCAGGGCCAGGGCCACGATCAGCCCGGCGACGCCCGTACTCACCGCCCAGGAACGGATCGTCCGACGTCGCCGGTGTGACACCGCGACCGCACCGGCAAAGGAGACGAGCGCGACCAGGCCGGCCCACAGCCACAGGGACTTGAGCACGTTGATCGCCGAGTACAACTGCGGTGCCTGACTCTTCTGCAGCACCGTGACACCCACGTTGTCCGGTACCAGGCTGAGGAGCTGTCCGGCCGGTCCGTTACGGGCCGAGGCCGGTGCCGCCTGTCTGGCATCGCCTACGGTGAACCGGATGTCCTTGCCGGCGACGAGGTCGTTGTGCGCGACGGTGACGGCGCTGCGGGTGAGCTGCTGGAACGCGCTCGTGGTGAGCAGCGCGTTCACGCCGGTGGTCAGCAGGGACCGGACACCGCTCTGCAGATTGGGCTTGAAGGTCTGCAGAGCCGGTGGCAGCGTGGCGATCGCCTGGTTCACGGCGGCCTTGACCTTCGGCTGGGTGAGGATCCCGTTGACGATCTGCTGGGTGACCCGGGCACGTACGGCAGGATCGTTCGCGACCTGCTCGGTGGTGCTGACAAAGCCGCCCGTGTCCACCACATGTCGGCGTGTCCACAGTGACGTGCTGCTGAGAATCAATGCCAGCATGCTGATCGTGATCAGCAGGCCGACCAGGAAACGTCGCATGGTCTGCTCCAGATGCTCCACGGGGCTCCGGCCCCGCGGACGGCGGGACCATGGCCGGTGGAACCTCGCGCGGTCCTCCGGCGTTTCTCAGGGTGCTTCCGGTGAACTCGCTGCGGCTCACCCATGGTGGGTGAGCCGCAGCGGTCAGCGGGCCTTGAAAGGGATCAGGAAGCGTCCGGTGGCGGGTACCGGATCGTGATCCGCTCCCAGCTCAACACCTCCAACGCCCGACGGAGCCGGGCGGGTGTCAATCGTCCTCTGAGGACGGTGTGTGGTTCCCGTGCGGAAGCGGAAAAACCGGGCAGAGCTCCGCGGAGCACCGGTCCGAACGCACCGACCAGCCGCAGCTCATAACGGGCTCTCATGCCGATCCCCGGCGACGCCGGTCGATCGGATCATCGTCGGAACCGTCCGGCAGCCGACGCAGCTCGATCAGACTCACTCCGAGCAGTTGGATGCGGTGCAGCATGCCGTACAGCGCGGCCTGGTCGGGTAGCTGGCCACGCAGTACCGTCTCCGCCGGTTCCACCGTCACCGTCATGTCCTCGAACTCCTGCAGATCCGCGTCCGGTACCAGGCCGGACACCCTGATCTCGCAGTTGATTCCCGTCATGGCCGCCTCCCCGCACCGGTGTCAGTACCACGTTCCACGGTGCAGGCTCACCGGCCGATGGACCTCACCCGATTAGGGTGGCCCGCACGCCTGCGCCCGGCCCGTCGCACGTCGGAGCGTCGTACGTTCGCCCGGCCGGTCCGGCCGTACGGCCAGAGGGCGTGGATTCGCCGGAGCCCACGACCGGGGGCCACTACGCTCGGCGGTGCAACCAACCGGAACCAGGTGGTACGTGGCGATGGACAGCAGTGCCGGCACCGCGGATGTGCCGCAGGCTCGACCAGATCCGTCGGCGACGCCGGATCTGCACCCGGTACTGACGGCCCGGGTGTCGCCGCCCCGGATGCCGACGCGCACCGTACCGCGGCCGCGGCTGCAGGCCATGCTGAGTGACGGACTGCGCGGTCCGGTCACCCTGATCAGCGCCGGACCGGGGGCCGGCAAGACCGTCCTGGCTGCCCGACTGGCGGCCGGTGACGGACTGTCCGGCGACGGGCTACCGGCCCGGGTCGCCTGGCTGACCCTCGACGACACCGACGACGATCTCCGGACGTTCTGGTCCGATGTGCTCACCGCGCTGCGACAGGCACATGCGCTGCCCCGGAAGAACCGACTGTACGACCTGACACCGGGGGCACGGTTCGGACCGGACGATGTCGACACGGTACGGACCGGACTGGCGGAGCTGCCCGTGCCGGTCGCCCTCGTACTCGACGACCTGCAACAGATCCGCAGCAGTCGGGTACTCGACAGTCTGAACCGTTTGCTGAGCCGGCCACCGCCGCCGTTGCGGCTGGTACTGGTGACACGCAGCGATCCCGGCCTGCGCCTGCACCGGCTCCGGTTGGCCGGAGCGCTCACCGAGATCCGGGCCGAGGACCTGATGTTCGACCCGCCCGAAGCGGCACGGCTGCTGGCCGAGCACGGGCTGGACTGCAGCGCCGCGCAGCGTGACACGCTGCTCGCCCGTACCGAAGGGTGGGCCGCCGGGCTCCGGCTCGCCGCGATGTCGCTGGATCCCGGAAACCTTGACGCCGGGATCACCGATTTCTCCGGGGATCTGCGTCCCGTCGCGGAGTATCTGGTCGGCGAGGTACTGGACCGGCTGCCCGCGCGTACGCGTTCGTTCCTGCTCGTCACCAGCATCGCCGACCAGGTCAGCGAATCCCTGGCCACCGAGCTCACCGGCCGGCCGGACAGCCTGGGGCTGCTGGAGCAACTGGCCGCGGACCACGCCCTGGTCACCGCGGTCGGTACCCACCGGGAATGGTTCCGTTTCCACACGCTGCTGCGCGAGTACCTGCGCCACCAACTGCTGCTGGAGTCACCGGGCGAGGTGGCCGGCCTGCACCGGACACTGTCCCGATGGCTGGAGCGGCACGGCATGCCGGTAGAGGCGGTACGGCACGCCGTACTGTCCGGTGACATGGACGAGGTCGGCCGGATCCTGTGTACCGATGCGCTGCCCCGGATCGAGTCTGCGGAAGGGCCGGCACTGGCCGCCGCGCTGCGACCGGTGGCCGCGCGGGCCGGTACGGAGCCTTCGCTGCCCGCGCTGCTCTGCTCGGCCGTCTGGCACTACCACCGGCATGAGTTCACCGGGATGGGCGCTGATCTCCGGCAGGCCCGGACGCTGCTGGACAGTACCGCTGCGGAACTGCGTACCCCGGCCGAGATCGTGCTGAATCTGGGGGAGACGACCGTTGCCCGGGCGGATGGTGACATCGCCACCGTGCTGGATCGGGCCGGTCGAACGCTGTCACTGCTGGACGGCACGTCGGCGACGGACCTGCCGGCCGCAGCCCACTACGCCGTACTGGCCCGCAACGATCTCGGGGTCGCTCAACTGTGGTCGGGTCAGAACCGCTCAGCGGCCGCGAACCTGTCCACGGTCGTCGGCCGTGCGCAGAACCTCGACCTCGACCTGACCGGTCTGGATGCGTTGGCGCACCTTGCGGTCGTCGATGTGACACACGGCCGGTTGCGGGCCGGCACACGACGTGCCCGTGCCGCGCTCCGGCACGCCGAACGGCGCGGTTGGACGCTGGAGCCGCAGCTGATGAGCGCGTACCTGGCCATCACCCTGGCCGAACTGCAGCACGACAAGCTGGCGGATGCGGGCCGGCAGCTGAGCCAGGGCCTGGCCGCCGGACAGGGTCGGCCGGACCGGGCCGCCGAGCTGGCACTGCGGATCGCTGAGGTCCAGCTGCTGGTGCAGCGCGGGGACACCGAACGGGCGTTGGCCGCGGTGGCCCGGCTCCCGGTCGGGATGACCGACGGCTTCGCGGTACCGGATCTGCTGGCGCAGTGGATGCGTGACGTCGAGGCGGAGGTACATCTGCTCGCCGGTGATCCGGCGGCGGTGCTGGCGCGACCCGGGCCGGGTGGGCAGCTCAGTGCCTGGGCGCGGGTCTGTCTGGCCCGCGCCGATCTGGCGATGGGTGAACCGGCCCGGGCCAAGCAGCGGATCGTACCCGGCACCGAGCCGCAACCGGATGCGGTGGCGGTCGCGGTACAGGACTGGCTGGTCGTGGCGCTCGCCGACGACGCGTTGCGTCAGGACGGTGCTGCGATCGAGGCGGTCACCCGGGCGATGGCCCTGGCCGAGGGTGAGGAGATCACCTACCCGTTCCGTGCCCTGGGGGAGCGGATCCTTCCACTCATCCGTCGGCAGCAGCAGTTGATGGGCAGCTATCCCGGCTTCGCCGCAACGATCGTCGCCGAGCAGCTCGCGGAGGCGCCGGCCGCCTCGGTGGAGGGCACACCACTGCTGGAACACCTCACCGAGCGGGAACTGACCGTGTTGCGCTACCTGCCCACCATGTCGAGCAACGATGAGATCGGCGCGGACCTGCACATCAGCGTGAACACGGTGAAGGCGCATCTGAGGACCCTCTACCGGAAGCTGGACGTCAACAGCCGCCGCAGCGCGGTACGGCGGGCACGCAGTATGGGTCTACTGTGGATGGACCCGCCCGCCGGGCGCCGCTGAGCGCCCGGCGGGACAGATGGTCCGGTTACCTCGACATTCGTTCGTCGAGCCGTTCGGCCATGCCCATCGCCTTCATGGCATTCGCCGCAGCGGCCATCACCTTGGGGCCGCCCACCATCGGCGCGATCGCGGTCAGCACCCCCTGCACATCGTGGATCGTCACGCCGGCTTCCTTCGCCATCTCCAGGTTCGCGAGATACGACATCGGTGGCGCGTCCATGGCCACCAGTGCGGCGAGCCGTACCATGTGGTAGGTCTTCTCCGGCAGCTCAGAGCGTCCGAGCGTGTCCAGGTGCATTTGCGCCAGTGTCTCCAGAACCGGTGCATCACCCCGTGCCACCGCGGTCAGCATCTGTTCCGAGGCCATTTCAGTAGTCATAGGAGTCTCCTTTCCGGTTCCCACTATGGGGGGCGCACACAGGCGTGTCCTCACCCTCAACGGGTGAGCCGGATTGCCGGTCGGTGCGGTGATTGCGCCGATGATCAGCGGGATCGGGCCGGCCGGCCGGAGAGCGGATCAGCTGTTCCCCGCGTTCGTACCCTGCGCGCGGAGCCGTCGGGCACCTCGACGCCGGCGCCACTGTGCGGCGGCGACGGCGAGGTGACCGGCGCCGACCAGGGCGAGCAGGGTCAGTACCAGCCAGGTGCCCTGGTCGATGCCGACGTAGTCGGCGGGTTGCCGGCCGGCCGGCAGCGGCGCGTGCAGTTGGGCGCCGAGCCGGTCGATCAGCTCGGCGCGGGCCAGCACCACGCCGGCGAGCAGACTGTCCGCCCCGATCAGTACGCCGCCGACGACCAGCAGGTGACGCAACCGGTACCTGGTCGCGGCCAGCACACCGATACCCGCGACGCAGATCCCGGCGACGAGGAGCAGGGGCTGTACCGGAAGGGTGTCGTCCCGCCGTTGTGCTGCGGGCCGCAGATGCGCGGTGTCGACCCGTGGCGCGGTGCCGGTGGCCAGTGCGACGCCCGAATAGCTTGTCGTACCGGCCTGTGTCGAACGCCCGTAACCGCCGGGTGCGCCGCAGGACACGGTGAGGAAGCTCGATCCGAAGCCGAGCAGGGCGACCAACATCAGGGCGGGGGTCAGTACCCGTCCGACGGGCCGGTGGCGGGTCATCGGTCCTCCCTTGTCGCCGGGCGGCCGGCGATGTGCGGACCATTATCACCGCGCCGACACTGGTTCGCGAGACTGCTGCGGCGCACCGCACAGCGAGCGGCCCCGGTCTCCCGCCGCGACGGGAGACCGGGGCCCAGGTTCGCCCCGCGTCCGTCAGCCGGCGGCGGTCCACAGATAGGTGACATCCACATAACCGTTGTCGGACAGGCCGAGATCGGCGAAGGTGCCGTCGGCCAGGTCGATTCCGGCCGGGTTGAGCACGGTACGCCCGAACTGGTCGAGACCGCCGTTGTAGCCGTTCTGGTACGCCGCCTGTGCCTCCGGCGTGCCCTGCGGAAGGTCCTGCCAGTTCTCCCGCTGATCCGACGGGCTCCAGTAGTCGTCGTGGGTGTTCCACGGCCCGATGTCCCAGACCGGTGCGTCCAGGCACACGCCGTTCGCGGGGTTGCAGATGTGTACCGAGTAGTCGGTGGTGTCCCGTGGGGACAGTCCGCGGCCGGAGGGCAACGCCACGAAGTGGTCGTTGGTCACGATCACGTGCCCGTTGGCGGTGGTTCCGCCGACCAGACCTTCCCTGGTCGCGAACACGTGGGCGCCGACCGTCAGCTGCGGCCGGACCCGCGGTGCGGTGGTGCGGTCGGCGGTGAAGTGGACACTGCGTACCGCAGGGGAGGAACCGGCGGTTCCGGTGGTCAACGTGATGCGGGCCTGTACCTGGTCGATCCGGTGGGCGAAGACCGCCCGGGTCGTCGTGCCGGCCGGCTGCCACTCCGTCCACCGGTCACCTGCCGACCTGCCCCGGACGTCGACGGTGACCGTGCTGCCGGCAGGTTGCTGTGCCTGGACGCTCGTGCGTACCCGGTTCTGTGGGCGGTCCAGTCGATGACTGGCGAGGATCTCGCTGGCGTAGCCCTGTGCCGCACCGACCGAGGCGGGCGAACGCCGCGCGTCGGCGATGCGCAGCGCGCCGTTCTGGTGCCGAGCGTTGACCTGTTGCCCGGCGGAGTGGGCGAGCTGCGCGGTCCAGCTTTCGGCGCTGGTGGATCCGCCGCCCACCGGCTGTGGTACGGCCTGCGCCGCGGTGGGAACCGCCAGCGTCACGGCGGCGGTGGCCAACAGTGTTGCGGCCTGTCTGCGGAATCGTGCGGGTGTGCTCATGCTGAACTCGCTCTCGTCGGGGATCCTGGGCGCGCTGGCCGGGTCAGGGCGTGTTGTTGGCCAGCGCCAGCAGGCGGTCCGGGCTGCCGTTGAAGATGTTGCGGTCGACGTTGCCGGACACGCCCGGCACCGAACCGGTACTGGTGTACTGCCAGAAGGTGTAGGTGCCCCAACCGGCGGGCAGGGTGCCGGGACTGCTGCTGTACCGGGCTATCCACAGTGGACTGTTAGCGGCGAAGCCGGCGTAGTTGCCGGTACAGGTGGTCCACCAGTCGGTGGTGCTGTAGATGATGGCCCATCGGCTGGTCCGGTTGTGGTATTCGTTGAGGAAGTCGGTGATCCAGCCGACCATCGCGCTCTGGCTCAGCCCGTAGCAGGTGGCTCCGCTGGGGTTGTACTCGATGTCCAGCATGCCGGGCAGGGTCCTGCCGTCGGCGGACCAGCCGCCGCCGTGGTCGGCGAAGTAGTCGGCCTGTGTCGCGCCACCCGAACTCGCGGGCTGGGCGAAGTGGTATGCGCCGCGGATGAGTCCGGCGGCGGCGGAACCGTCGTAGTTGGCGCCGAAGTTGGGGTCCTGGAAGGTGGTCCCCTCGGTCGCCTTCATCACGGTGAAGCTGATGCCGGCGCCTTTGACGGCGGCCCAGTCGATGGCGCCCTGATGGTGCGACACGTCGATGCCTTCGGGTTCGCCGGCGGCCTGCGCGCCGCCGGTGCTACCGAGGCCGATGCCGATGGACACGGCGAGCGCGGCCAGCGCCGCGGCCATCCGCCGACGTACGGGTGGACCCAGTGGAGAGGTGGCCATTCTGCACTCCTGGGGATCGAAGGAGGGGCGATACGGCAGTATTCGTCTGTTAAGTCCAGATGACACGAATTTGTACACCGAACAGTGTCGCTTGTAAACCCTCGGCTCACGTGCACAACGCGGAGTACGGAGCGCGGATCGCAGAGTTCGGAACGCCATCGTGGAAGCACCACGGGGTTGCCGCTGGGGAAGGCGACCGGGTCGACCGGCATCGTCGACCGCAGGGCGCCACCGCCTGCACCGGCGCCCACATGCGGGGCTCGGTCTGTGCGGAGATCATCCGGAGCTGGCGCTCCGCTGTGGGTCGTGGGCAGTGCGGGTGGTGAAGTCCCGGCCGGTTTCGGCGTCTACACCCTCTGGCGGTACGGCCAGGGCAGCTCCGGCGGTACCCCCGGTGAGGTGGATCTGGACGTGTTCAACGGCGATGCGGTCGGCCTGTCCCGGATGACGACGGGCTGAGGACCGTGAGTTGCGCGTCGGGCCCGGAGAGGCTGTCGGCCCGCTCGCGGTCCCGCTGGGTGAGCACGTCGAGCTCAGCGGCCAACCGTGCTGTTCCGTCCCGGTAGCCGGTCAGCCAGTGGAACGCCAGGTCGCCGTCACGGGTCTCGCCGTCGTTGCGGCGTCTGCGGGTGCGGTGCGGCCTGTGCATGAGCAGACCATGCCAGCCGGCGGGTCAGGTAGGTATCGGCCAACCGGTCGGACTCTGCCGGAAGATTTCTTCCAATGGCGCGCGTAGGTGGAGTTCGTACCCTCCGGGGCTGCCCACGCAGCTGCGCGGCGGGGTCGGGCGTTTAGCCGTCGGTGTCCGGCCCGTCCGCGGGATAGGCGAGGGTCTCGGTGGCCTTCAGCGCGGCCCAGACCTCACGGCCCGGTACCAGCTGGAGTGCCGCCACCGCGGCGGCGGTGACATCCACGCCGACCGTGATAGGGCCGGTCAGCTCGACCCGCAGGGCGTCACCGCTCCGTGCGATCGTGGTCACCGTGGCCGGCCAAGTATTGCGTGGGCTGCCTTCGGGCCTGGACGGGAAGAGCGCGACCGCGGACGGCGGGAAGGCCACGAAAGCACTGCCGTGCAGCGGCGCCGCGACGGCCAGGGCGAAGTCGGGGGAGAGTCGGACCGTGCTGCCGTCGGCCTGTCCCCGGTAGAGGTTGAGTCCGACCAACCGGGCGACATAGTCGGTACGGGGGCGGGTGGTGACGCTGACCGCGTCGCCCTGCTGGACCAGCGAGCCGCCCTCGACGATGACGAGGCGGTCGGCGAGCGTCATGGCGTCCAGCGGGTCATGGGTGACGATCAGCGCGACGCCGGGATGTTCGGTCAGATGCTGGCGCAGGTGCGCACGGGTGTCGATCCGGGTACCGGCGTCGAGCGCGGCCAACGGTTCGTCGAGCAGCAACAGGTCGGGTCGGACCGCCAGCGCGCGGGCCAGTGCGACCCGCTGCGCCTGCCCGCCGGACAACTCATGCGGCCTGCGTCGGGCGTGATCGGCAAGGCCGACCCGGGCCAGCCACTGCCCGGCCCGCGCCCGGGCGGCGGTCCGCGGCATCCGCCGGCAGCGCAGCCCGAAGGCCACGTTGTCCAGCGCGGACAGGTGCGGGAAGAGCAGGTAGTCCTGGAACACCACGCCGATCGACCGGCGTTCCGGCGGCCGGAACGTCCGCGTCGCCGGGTCGTCGAGGGGCCGCCCGTCGAGCCGGACGAACCCGTCGTACAGCGGCAGCAGACCGGCCAGCGCGCGCAGTGCCGTGGTCTTGCCGGCGCCGTTGGGCCCCAGCAACGCCACCACCTCGCCCCGCGCCGCGGTCAGCCGCAGATCGAGGGTGAACGCCGGTCGTTCGACGACCAGCTGGGCATCCAGCAGCGGGCTGTCCGGCGATCCGCTCATCCGCTCGTCGTCCAACGGTCCCGGAGACTGGCCAGGATGACCACCGATACGGCCAGCAGGATCAGGCTCAGCACGATGGCCGCGTACGGGTCCTGTTCCAGAGCGAGGTAGATGGCCAACGGCATGGTCTGGGTACGCCCGGGGAAATTGCCGGCGAAGGTGATGGTGGCGCCGAACTCGCCCAGCGCGCGGGCCCAGCACAGCACCGTACCGGCGGCGATGCCCGGTGCCACCAGCGGCAGCGTGATGCGGCGGAACGCGGTCCAGCGGGTGGCGCCGAGGGTCGCGGCGGCCTCCTCGTACCGCGCGTCCGCACCGCGCAGCGCGCCCTCCACCGCGATGATCAGGAACGGCATCGCCACGAACGCCTCGGCGAGTACGACGCCGGCGGTGCTGAACGGCAGGGTCACCCCGAACGTACGGTCCAGCCATCCGCCGACGAGCCCGCGCCGGCCGAACACCAGCAGCAGGGCGACCCCACCGACCACCGGCGGCAGCACCAGCGGCACGGTGACCAGGGCACGGACCACCCGACGCCCGGTGAACCGGGTACGGGCCAGTACCCAGGCCAGTGGCACGCCGAGCAGCAGACACAGCACGGTGGCCAGGGTGGCGGTCAGCAACGACAGCCGCAGCGCGGCCAGTACGCCGGGTTCGGCGAGACGGTGCGGCAGTGTCGTCCACGGAGCCCGGATCAGCAGCCCGGTCAACGGCAGGACGAGGAACGCCAGACCGAGCAGGGCCGGTACGCCCAGCGCGACGGGCACCCGTCCGGTGCTTCGCCGGTCACCGGGCCTGAGCGCCCGGGCCGGTCGCCGCAGCAGCGTCATGGGAACTGGAACCCGGCACCGGTGAGGACACGGCGTGCCGTACCGGTCTTCAGATAGGCGACGAACGCGCGGGCGCCGGCGGCGTTCGGGGCATCCTTGAGCGCGACGACCGGGTAGTCGTTGATGGCCTTCGCCGATTCGGGGAACTCGATCCCGTCGACGTCGGAACTGGCGGCCCGGGCATCGGTGCGGTAGACCAGCGCGGCATCCACCTCGCCGAGTTTCACCTTGGACAGCGCGGCCTTGACGTCCTGCTCCTCGGTCGCCGGGGTGAGGGTGCGCCCGGCGGCCCGCAGTGCGGTGTGCGCGGCGGCACCGCACGGCACCTGCGAAGCGCACACTGCGACCTTCATGCCGGGCCGGGTCAGGTCGGCCAGCCCGGTGACATGCTGCGGATTGCCGTGCGGTACGGCGATGACGAGCTGATTGCGGACGAAGACGTGGGGTGCCGAGGCGTTGTCGCCCGCGTCGGTGACGGTCCTCATGGTCGCCGGGCTGGCGGAGGCGAACACGTCGGCCGGTGCCCCGGCGGTGATCTGCTGGGCCAGTTGGGAACTGCCGGCGAACGAGAACTTCACGCTCGTGCCGGGGTGAGTCTGTTGGAAGTCCGCGCCGATCCGGTGGAACGACTCGGTCAGCGAGGCGGCGGCCAGTACCGTGACCGCCCCGGTGACCCGGCCGGTGGCGCTTTCCGTGGGCTTGTCCGTTGCGCAACCGGTGAGCAGCAGCGCGCCGAGCGCCAGCCCGGCCAGCATCCGCATCGCACGGCCTGCTGTGCTCATTGGTCTGCGCCCTTCCCTGCTGGTCCTGCCTGCTCGACGACCACGGTGGTCGACTTGATGACGGCGACCGCGGTGGAGCCCACCTGCAGGTCGAGTTCGTCGAGTGCCTCCCGGCTCATCAGGGAGACCAGCCGGAACGGTCCGGCCTGGATGTCGACCTGCGCCATCACCGTGTCGCGGACCACGGCGGTGACGATGCCGCGCAGCCGGTTACGGGCCGAGGACCGGCCTGCGCCGCTGTCCGGTTGGTCGGCCAGGGACCGGGCGAACGCCGCCAGGTCCGCGCCGGAGATGCTGCGGTGTCCGAGTTCGTCGCGCTCGGCCGCCAGCCGGTCGGCGTCGATCCACCGGCGCACGGTGTCCACGCTGACGCCGAGCAGCTCTGCGGCCTGTCCGATCCGATACCGGGTCACCGCGCCAGCATAGGGCGCAGATGCAAGCAAAGATAGGTGTCAGTGCTGGCAGATGCGACTGATGGAGCACTGATGGCTGGCAATTGCGATACCGCACCCCGGCCTCATCGCCGACCTGGATCCCTGTGCCGGTCCCTGTCGGGATGCCGCTGCCGTCGGTCGGAGCGCAGGTCGCGGTGCTGGAAGGGCGCCGCGGCGGTGGTCACCGGGATCGGCCGGTACGAACCGTGCGGGAGGAGCGTGAGCAGGGCCATGGCCAGGCCGCACACGGTGGCCAGCAGATGGCCGAGGTCCCAGACCGTACGGTGCATCAGGACCGGCAGGACGACCGCGACGGCCAGCGCCGCGGCGGCGGCCAGCCGGAACCAGCCGTGCATCACCAGCACCGCCGCCGCGCAGCCGGCCACCATGATGTAGCTGACCCCGACATCGGTGGACAGCGCGAGCGAGCGCGGCGCATTGCCGTGCCGGATCGCGTACGTCTCGACCATCGCCGTCAGCAGCGAACCGAACACGTGCCCACTCAACCCGATCAGTACGATCCGCGGGGTGCCGTACCGGCGCTCCGCCCACGCGACCACGGTGCCGAAGACCAGCAGGTAGCCGGCCAGGCCGGTACCCCGGTCGGCCACCCACAGCGCGCTGTCGATCAGCGCGCTCACCGGCTTGGTACTCAACCGGGCCAGGTTCGTGCTCTGGATCGTGGTCAGCAGATCGATCAGTTTGGGCGGTGCGGAGATCTGCACCAGCGTCGACGCCGTGAAGATCGCCATGTAGCCGAAGGTCGCCGGTGCGGTGAGCACCCAACCGTGCAGCCGGTGGGTCGCCACGCCGAGGTGACCGGTGAGTCGGCGTACCGGAGCCGAGAAGAGGGCGAAGGCGCGCAGCAGGTACCAGACGAGTACGAGTACGAGCAGGATGCCGGCCACGATCACGGTGTCACCTTCCGGCTGGAAAGATTCGACGCCGCTGGAGTGAGAGACCGCTGGTGATCGGCATCTTCCAGGCGATCATAGGTGTCCGGCCGAGCACGGCGGACCGGTTCGGTCCGGGCCGGCCGTCCGGCGCAGCGCACGACCCGGCCCGTAGCGGCACCGTGATCGATTCGCGACGCTACGCCGCATAAGGTACGGGACATGCGAACCCGGCGTCGTACGATGGCCGCGACGGTCACCGCGACACTCGCCAGCGTCCTGTTCACCGCATGCGGTACGAGCAGCCCCGGTGGTGACCGTCCAACGGCGGGCCAGGTGTCGCGACCCACCCCGGCCCCCACCGCAACCTGCCCGGAGGCGGGCGGTACCCGCATCACCTTCGGGCCCGACCGGGCGTCCGGACCGTTGTACGGCCACGGCGACAGCGCCGTGGTCCTGGTCAACCAGAGCGACCGGGACTGGTGCGGCTGGTTCCCGCTACCTTCGGGGCTGGGCGACATGCGACACCCGGCCCGCCGGTACCTGGGTTTCAACACCGGCGATGCCGGTACGGTCGCCGACCTGATCGCGGCCACCGCGGAACTGCGCCGTCGCGGGGTACGCCATGTCGTACTGGTGGGCGCGTCGGCCGGCGCGCGGGACGCCCTGGTGGCAGCCACCAGGATCACACCACGGGTCGACGGGGTCATGGCGCTGTCCGCGGAACGCCGCGACTACGTCCTCGCCGCCGTACCGGAACTGAGGGTTCCGACGCTGCTCGTCTCCGCGCGGACCGACCAGTGGGTTTCCGGGGCCGACGCCCGCCGGATCGCCGCCTCGGTGCCGTACCGCTTCCGGCACCAGGTTCTGGTGGACGGATCGCTGCACGGCATCGACCTGGCCGCGCCTCCGGCACCGCCGACCGCGCTACGGGCCGAGGCGGCGTTCCTCACCCGCTACGCACCCTGACCCTGTCCCGGACGGGCGCCGCCTGCCTGACCGGGGCGACCGGTGGTACTGGATAATTCCGCAGGGCAGGCCGCTGCAACGGGACTTGTGGCCCGGACGGCCGTGTCCGCTGGATGCCCGACGGAGAATTCGAGGCCAGAGGAGTCGACATGGGCGGCCCGACAGAGTTCGCTTCGGCCGAACAGCAGCGCACCGAACAGCAGCGCACCGAACAGCAGCGCACCGAACAGCAGCGTGCCGAACGTCAGCGCATCGCGCAGGACCTGCAGGTCACCGAGTCCTTCGATCCGGACCGCGAGATCGCCCGTCGGGTCGCCTTCCTGGCCGAACGACTGACCACCTCCGGCCTGACCACCCTGGTACTGGGGATCAGTGGTGGCGTCGACTCCACCACCACGGGCCGGTTGTGTCAGCTCGCCGCAGAACAGCTCCGGGCCGCTGGCCGGGCCGCGACCTTCATCGCGATGCGGCTGCCGTACGGCACCCAGCACGACGAGTCCGACGCACAACGGGCGGTCGAGTTCCTCCGGGCCGACCAGGTACTGACCGTGGATGTCCGGCCGGCCAGCGACGCGGCGTTGCAGTCGCTGCTCGAAGCCGGGGTGTCCTTCCGTGACGACGTGCAGCGCGACTTCGTCCTGGGCAACATCAAGGCGCGGCAGCGGATGGTCGCGCAGTACGCGGTGGCCGGTGCGTACGGTGGCCTGGTGGTCGGCACCGACCACGCCGCCGAAGCGCTCTGCGGCTTCTTCACCAAGCATGGTGACGGGGCGGCCGACCTGACCCCGTTGACCGGACTGACCAAGCGACGGGTACGCGCCCTGGCCGGTGCGCTGGGTGCGCCGGCAGAACTGGTCCAGAAGGTGCCGACGGCGGACCTGGAGAGCCTGGCGCCCGGTCGGGCGGACGAGGACGCGCTCGGCATCCGGTACGAGCAGTTGGACGACTTCCTGGAGGGCCGGCCGGTGGAGGCCGACGTCGCCGGCGCCATCCTGGCGCGCTACCAGGCCACCGCGCACAAGCGCAGGTTGCCCGACGCGCCCTGATCCGACGGTGTGCCGAAGTGCGGAGCCGGGTTCGGCACGCTAGCGTCGGTGGCCGGTGCCAGGCCGGCGGGAGGGATGGCCGGCCGCGGACGATCGGTGGTGGACGTGACGGCAGTCGCAGGCGTGGTGCTGGATCTGGACGGCACCCTGGTGGACAGCAACTACCTTCATGTCACGGCATGGTGGGAGGCGTTCTGCGAGAGTGGCGTGCCGGTCACCGCAGCCGACGTACACCATCTGTTGGGCCGGCCGTCCGGCGACCTGGTCGGTGAACTCGCACCGCAGGTGAGTTCCGAGGTCCGCAACGACATCGTGGCCGCCCACTCCCGGAACTACGCGCCGTACCGGGAGCGGCTCGCCGCCACACCGGGCGCCGGTGATCTGCTCCGGTCCCTGCACGATGCCGGACTCCGCCTGGTGGTTGCGACCTCCGCCAAGCCCGACGACGTCGAGGCGCTGCTGGCGGCGACCGGTGCGCCCGACACCGTGTACCGGACCGTGGATTCGGCGGAGGCCGACAGCGGAAAGCCGGCCGCCGATCCGGTCGTACTGGCCTGTCAGCGTGGCAGCCTCGACCCGGACCGGACGGTGATGCTGGGCGACTCGGTCTGGGACGTCACGAGCGCCCGTCGGGCCGGGATCCGTTGCGTGGCAGTGACCTGCGGCGGAATCTCGGCTGAGGAGCTGCGGGGCGCCGGTGCGGACGGTGTCTACCGAAGTCCTGCGGAGCTTCTGGATCGTCTCCGGGACAGCCCGATCGCGGCCATTCTGAACCGCTGAACCATCGGGCCAGCCGTCGGCTGGCCCGACCTGCCTCATTCCCCGAGTGCTGTCTGCAACTCCATCACATGGTCCTGGGTCTGCTCCAGCAACGGTTTCAGCGCTTCCGCCACGTCCGGCAACCCGAGCTGGGCGTTCAGTACTTCGGCGGGCTGTCCAGATGGGCCACGACCACCGGCCCGCCGTCCATCACGCTGGCGGCGTACAGATGTACCCACTGGCCTGGTGCCAGCACCATCGTCAACTGCGGTGTGTCCAGTGCTTTGCGTTTGTCCTTGCCGGCCGGTTCGGTGTCGCGCCAGGCGAGCAGGGCACCGACGTCGTTGACCTCGACCCGGTCGGCGTTGAGGAAGACCTCGCGGCCGTCGGGTAGTCCGACCGCCCAGTAGTGCGCGCCGTAGTGTCCGGCGCTGGTGTCGCCGTCCGCCCGGTTCACGCCGAAGTTCATCGCCCCTGTCCCGGCGCGGGAGACCAGGTAACCGCCGTTGCCCACCGCTGTTCCTCCTCCGTCGAAGGTCACGCCGTCGTCGCTTTTCAGCGCTACGTCACATCACCAGCGCATATTGTTGCATTATTCTCGACTCCGTACCGTCTGCGAAGATCCCGATGGGTCGGCCGGAGGCTGGGCCGCCCTGCCGCGAGGACGGCCGGCGCTGGCAGCCGGGTTGGCCGGTAACGTTGGGTCTGCGACGAGCAGTCCTGATGGCACCGTGCTGGGAGGCGACGCCGTGAACGAATACCGGTCCCGCTACGAAAGCCTGATCGACGAACAGATCCGGTTGGCCGAGGAGCGCGGGGAGTTCGACAATCTGCCCGGTGCCGGCAAACCGTTGACGAACCTGGGTGCCCCGGACGACGAACTGTGGTGGTTGAAGGGCTACCTACGTCGTGAGGGACTCTCCGGTGAGGCGCTGCTGCCTCCCTCGCTGCAACTGCGCAAGGAGATCGAGCGACTGCCGGAGACGGTCCGCGGGCTGCCCTCGGAGCAGGCCGTACGGGAGACCGTACGGGAACTGAATCATCGGATCGTCGCATTCTTGACGGCGCCGTCCGGTCCGGCCGCCCGGGTCGGCCCGGTAAGGGCCGACGGCGTGGTGGCGCAGTGGCGGGCCGACCGGCGGGCCGCGGCCCGCAGCGCGGTCGCGTCGGTCCGGCACCGGGACGACGCCTGCGGTGACCCGGTACCGGCCCGGATCCCGTGGTGGCGCCGGATCGGCCGCGCCCAACCGCGGTGAACCCATTCGGCACAGGTGTGAGGAATCACCGATCCGGGTAGGCAGGCGTCATACCTGGAGGTGAGTCGTGACCGACACGACGTTGCGTGAACCCGGGCCGGATGCGACGCCGCCCACCGACGGACCGGGGACCGGCCGGTTGCTGATCCCGGGTGGTCCGGCCGAGACGAGTGCCGGGTTCCGGTCAGAATCAGCGGGTGCTCCGGACCGGGACAGCGTGGACCGTAGTGGGCCGGCACGGATCGAGCAGGTGCGCCCGGAGCCGGAGGAGACGCCGCCCGAGCCTTCCGAACCTGAGCGGCCGGCACCGGAACCGACGTCACCGGGCGTCGTGTCGGCAGCCCTGCACCACCCCCGTACCAGCGCCTTCGTGGTGCTCGGGCTGGTGCTCAACGTCTCGGCCGCGCTGACCGTACTGACCGGAGCACTGGCCCCGGTGGCGATCGTGCTGGCCGGCCTGGGCGTGCTGAGTTCCGGTATCGGGCTGGCCGCCACCCGCAAGCCGCACATCACCGGGCGGGTTACCGCGTTGCTGTCGATCCTGCTCGGGATCGCGGTCGCGGTGCTCGCGGGCGCTGTACTGGTCGGTGGCATTGACTGGCTGGACCACCCGGACCAGCCGGCGCGACTGCGGCACTGGCTGCACGTGCACCTGCCGGTCGTCTGAGTCTTCCTCCGGCCGGCGGTGAGCTGATGGTCAACCGGCCCGCTGCTCGTCGCCGGCGAGTTCCTCCAGACGATGGAGCACGCCGTACAGGCGGTCACGTCCGGTGCCCCAGTCCACGATCGGCCAGACCTGACGGCAGTCGCTGCCGACCCGTACGTGGGGCGCGTTCTCCACGATGTAGGCATCCAACTGGTTCAGGTCCTCGACGCACACCACAGTGAACACGCACTGGTAGGAGATGCCCTTGTAGGCGAAGCCGACGATGTCCTGCTCGGTGAAGACCTTCTCGACGTGCTCGACGGAGTCCAGCGCGCGGCGCAGGATCCGGGCCTGCTGGTCGTACTCGGAGCACAACTCCTCGCCGGACCATCGCTCCAGCACCAGGAAGCGCAGTGTGTCGGGACCGGTCAGGATGCGTTCGTTGATCAGCACGTGCTTGCTCGGTCTTTCGTTGGGTGACGGTAGGGCCGGTCAAGCGGGCAGCGGACGTAGCTTGCCCTGCCGGCTGTACGCGGACTCCTCGCCGGCCAGTTTCCGCATGGTGGCGATCATGTGGACCAACCCTTCCCGAGCCATGTCCCAGTTCCCCATGGTGACGATGAGCCGGTCGGCGGTGGCAGGTGGTACGTGGGTGGGAATCTTCCCCACGTACGCGGCGAAGTGCTCCGGACTGTCCACACAGATCAGTTGCGCGGTGCCCTGGTTACCGGCCAGCAGCAGAGCGAGCGCCACCACGCCGTCCCGGAATCCGTGCTCGATGTACGCGATGCCCTCCAGGTAGCGGCGGAGTGCCTTCGCCTGGTGGAAGTAGTCGTCGGCCGGGCCGGTACCGGGCCATTTGTCGATGATCATGTAGTGGAACTTGCCGGCCGCGGCCATCAGTTCACTGTTCAGGAGCACCTGGTCTTCCCTCGCTACGTCCAGTGGTGTGCCGCCCGCGGATGCGTTCCGCCAGGCCGTTGCCCTGCGTGACAAGGTATTGATGGGTTATCTGCCAACTTGATAAACGACAATGCCTGACGGGCGTCATGCAACGTTTCGTAGCGATTTAGTAACTTAACGCACACTCATTGGGGCAGGTCAGGCGCTTGTGTTGGTGCGGACTGGGGCGTATCGGGCCGTGTCGGCACCAACAGGCATTGGTTACCCTAAGTGTAAGTATCCATCCGGAGGGTTGCCAGGTCGGTGTCGGCCGACGCACTCGGAGCCGGAGCCGCTCAGGCGTGCAGCAGTCGGCGGTTGTCGATCAGCCGGCAGGCTCCGGCCATCTCGATCGCGGTACGGGAGAACTGGCCGTACGGGTAGCTCTCCCGGGGCCGACCGGGCTCGGTGGCCTGGTTGATGACTCCGTTGAGGTAGCCGCATACCAGCACCTGCCGGTACCGGCGCTGTTCCCAGCCCTTCGCCTCGCGCAGGCACGCGGCGATGGCCCGCGCGGTCTCTTCGAGCAGCGCGTCCAGATTGGGGTCCACGCGCGCAGCGGCCAGCACCGGCCCGACGAGCTCCATCCGGACCTCGGCCAGCGTGTGGGTCAGCCGCTTGCCCGGTTGCGGATGGCGGCGCAACCGCCACTCCACCCACCGCCGGTTCACCGTCGGGCTCCGGGTGACCGGCACCAGGATCGCCACCAGCGTGACGGCGCTGGCCAGCCAGCCCAGCAGGAACCGCCAGTCGCCGGTGCGCTCGGCGTAGGAGAACAGGTCGGTCAACGCCAGCAAAAGGACGACACCCAGCAGCATCAGGGCCAGTGACCTTTTCAGCACCGAACGCGACGCTTTGATCATGGTCGATACCGTACGTCCGTTGACCTGTGATGTCGATGGCCGGGCCGGACAGCATGCCACCGCGGGACGCCAGCTTGCGAGGTTGCGGACCCCGACGGTACCGATTCGGACTGATCCGATCTACGCGGTAGTCGACAACAACCGGATACCTGCGAGGTCCGAGTCGGAAATTCACCCGTCGCAGGCGATGTTTTGCCTGTTCAGCGCTTGCTCTTCGGCTCCCACACGGGGAGGCTTGTGGATAACCCCGCCGTAGCCCAGACCACGCTATCGGGCGGTAGCGGCGTACAGGCGCGGTTGGGGTTCTGGGGGGTATTCCGATCTTGCCGGGGGGCTGTCGCGCACCGGCCAACTGCGGCTACGGCGGGGTTACCCATTCGCATGGACCGAACGGCCCGGATCTGTTCCCGCGACCAGAACGCCCCTCTAGAGGTAGACTGCAGACGGCTCCGTCCATCTGGTCGGTGCCCGTTGAAGGCGCCCTGGACCTCGGCGCGACACGGCGTCAGAGGCGGCGGATGATGTACACGGTTCCCACGACGGATACTTCACCCAGCACAGTCGGCGATACGGGCCGCAGTGCCTATGCGGAGCTGTCCCACCGGATCAGGGCTGCCGGGCTGTTGGGCAGACGCCCCGGCTACTACACCGCGAAACTCAGCTTCACGCTCGGGCTGCTGCTCGCCGGCTGGGCGGCGTTCTTCCTGATCGGTGACTCCTGGTGGCAACTGGTGGTCGCTGCCTATCTGGGTATCGCCTTCACCCAGGTCGCCTTCGTCGGTCACGACGCGGGGCACAAGCAGATCTTCCGCACCAGGCGCGGCGCGTACCTCTCCGGGGTACTGCTCGGCAACCTGGGCATCGGATTGAGCTACGGCTGGTGGATCGACAAGCACAACCGCCACCACGCCCACCCGAACGAGATCGGCAGAGATCCCGACATCGACGTCGGCGCGTTGGTCTACACCGCCGAGCAGGTGCCACAGCGCAGCCTGCCGGGTCGGCTGCTGAGCCGCAGCCAGGCCTATCTGTTCTTCCCGATGCTGTTGCTGGAAGGGCTGAATCTGCATGTGGCCAGTGGACGCGCGCTGACCGGTCGGTCAGCACGCTCCCGTGCGGCCCGCACGGTGGAGCGGCTCCTGTTCCTGGCCCACATCGGCGGCTACCTGGCGGCGGTGTTCCTGGTGCTGTCCCCACTGCACGGGCTGCTGTTCATCGCCGTACACCAGGCGGTGTTCGGTCTGTACATGGGCATGTCCTTTGCGCCCAACCACAAGGGAATGCCGGTACTGACCCGGGCCGACCAGTGGGACTATCTGCGCCGGCAGGTGCTCACGTCGCGCAACGTGCGTGGCGGACGGTTCACCGACTTCGCCCTCGGTGGACTGAACTACCAGATCGAGCACCACCTGTTCCCGAGCATGCCGCGGCCCAACCTGCGGCGGGCACAGCACGTGGTGCACGCGTTCTGCGAACAGCACGGAATCGCCTACACCGAGACCGGGATTCTCCGGTCCTACGGCCTCGTTCTGCGGCATCTGTACTCCGTGGGCGATTCCCTACGCACCGGTAGCGCCTAGCGCGGCGTGCCTGGCCCGTAGCAGTCACCTGGTGCTGGCGGACGCGATACGCGATCGGCGACCGGGAGGTGGCATGGCGAACGGCCTGTGGAGCGGACAGAGCGTCTCCGAACAGATGGCCCGTGCGCTCTCCCGGATGGTGGCAGAGGACGGATCCGGTCTCTCGCCCGGATCTGCGGTCGCCTGCGTCGAAGTGCTCGCCGTGTCCGGTGTCGGTGTCCGGATGGCGGCCGGCCGGACGACCGGCGCCCTCGACGGTGGCGGTGAACCGGTCTGGTCCAGTGGCGTGCTGGTGGGTCCGCTGGAGGACCTGGAACTGACCCTGGGCGAAGGTCCCGGCGTGGACGCCGCCAGCGGCGTACTCACCCTGGCGGCCAACCTGGTCACCGAGAAGCGCTGGCCGATCTACTCACCGGCGGCGACCGAGCTCGGTGCCGCTGCCGTATTCGCGGTACCGTTGCGTATTGGAGCCATCCATGCTGGTGTGCTCGCGGCGTACCGAATAGTGCCGGGGCCTCTGACAGATCAACAACTGGTCGATCTGCGGGTATTCGCAGAGGCAATCGCCCTGCTTCTGCTTGATCTGTCCGCATCGGACGGTGAGGTGGTGCCACGTCTGGCCGCTGGACCGTCCCACATCGTCCGGGCACAGGTCCACCAGGCGACCGGGATGATCAGCGTCCAACTGGGTATCACCCTCGCGGAGGCGTTGATCCGGATGCGGGCCTTCGCCTTCGGCAACGAGCGGGCGATCGACGAGGTCGCGGCCGATGTGGTGACCCGCCGGTTGCGGTTCGACAGTCAACGGTGACCACCCATGAGCGGTCACCAGGACGTGAAGAGGAATGACAATGGACGGCACGCGGGAACAACGGGTAGCCGAGACCTTCGTGGAACTGGCCGACACCCTCGTCGACGACTTCGACGTGATCGACTTTCTCCATACGCTGGCCCGACGATGCGCTGATCTACTGTCCGTCGATGCTGCGGGCATCATGCTGGCCGATGCCCAGGGCTTTCTGCAGGTGGCTGCGAGTTCCGTCGAGGAGGCGCGGCTGGTGGAACTCTTCGAGGTGCAGAACGACGAGGGCCCCTGCCTGGACTGCTTCCGTACCGGCGAGCCGATCATCAACCCGGGACCGACCGCGGACACCCGATGGCCCCGGTTCAGCGTCAGGGCGCGGGCCAGCGGGTACGTCTCCACCCATGCGTTGCCGCTGCGGCTGCGGGGAAAGATCATCGGCACCCTCAACCTGTTCCTCCGGCGGCCCGGCGACCTGGACGCGGAGGCGGTCCATCTGGGGCAGGCGCTGGCCGATGTCGCGACCATCGCGTTGCTCCAGCAGCGCTCCCTGCACGATGCGCAGGTACTGACCGGCCAGTTGCAGACCGCGTTGACCAGTCGGATAGCACTCGAACAGGCCAAAGGCATCGTCGCCGAACGGTTCGGTATGAGCCTGGAGGATGCGTTCGAGGCGCTCCGGTCGTACGCCCGCGCGCATCGTCAGCGGCTGTCGGAACTCACAGATGACGTGATCAACCGGCCCGACACCGTGGTGCTGCAGACTGTCCGGACCACACCACCCGATGGTGCGGTCCCGGCGCCCTGACCGTCACCGTGCTGGATGGTTGCCGCTGCGGCACGCGGCGGCACCGTGTCGGTCAGGAAGAGTCGGTCAGGAAGACCCGGCCGGCGCGGTCTGCCGGCCGCGGACCTCAAGCTGATCGAGCAGCGCCTGGGTTGCGGCGGCGACGTCCTCGACGGCCCGGTCGAACGCCTGCGCGTTGTGTGCGGCCGGCGCCCGGAAGCCGCTGATCTTGCGTACGTACTGCAGGGCGGCGGCCCGCACGTCCGCCGGCCCTACATCCTGGGCGTAGGGCTCCCGGAGCGTCTTGATGCTGCGACACATGCTGCGAGCCTACCTCGCGCGGTAGCCGGCCGGGCCTCCGCGAGCGGGGCCCGGCCCGTGCGCCGTGGCCGCTCAGTTCTTCCGGCCCACCGAGGCAAGATCGACCGCACCCTGCGTGTCCAGCGCGACCCCGCCGATGCCCTTGCCGGTCAACGCGGCGTTGCCACCCTGCCACAGCGGCACGGCCGGCATGTCCTCGTCGAGATGACGCCAGGCCTTCTGGTAGGCGTCGGATGCCGCATTCGCGTCCGCCGCCGCGTTGCCCGCCCGGTAGGCGGACTGCACGATCGGACTGTGGTAGCCGAAGTAGTCGCCGAGCTCGCCGGTGAACAGCTGTACGTACTCCGCGACGGTGGGCATGTCGCTGACCCAGGGAACCCGGTACGGCCCGGTCACCCGGTGTTCGAGGACCTTCTGGTAGAAACCGGTGCCGTCGTCATCGGCCGAGACGCTGCACCGGATGCTCAGATTGCTCGCCAGCTGCCGGCAGACCAGCTCCATCTGTTGGCGTGCGGCTCCCGTGCCCGGCGCGGACAGGGTGACCGCACTGTCCTTCTTCCAGCCGACGGCGTCGAGCAGGGCGCGCGCCTTCTGGACGTCCAGGGTGCAACTGGTGCACGGCCCGGTCCTCCGCGCACCCACCGCGCCGGCCGGCGCGAAACTGGTGAGTGGGGTGCCCGCACCATCGACCGTGCGGACCAGCGCCTTGCGGTCGATGGCCATGGAGAACGCCTGGCGTACCCGCTTGTCGGTGAATCTGCTGTCTTTCATCGGGAAGCCGAGAAAGTACGTGCTCAGCGAGGGTCGCTGGACGAGTCCGTCGCGGTGGTTGTCGTGGGCCCGCGAATACTGCTCCTGAGGTAGCGCGGTCAGCAGGTCGATCTCACCCCGGTCGAACGACTCGTAGGCCGCGGCCTGATCGGACCCGCCCTTCATCGTCACCGTGTCCAGGTGCGGTTTGCGGCCGCGGTACGTGTCGCTGCGTACCAGGGTGAGATCGGCACCCTCGTGCCAGCTGTCGCGTACCGAGAACGGACCATTGCCGATCGGCTTCGACTTACAAGCGGTCAGGTCGCGTTCACAGGCCGCAGCCATCGGCGCGAACGCCGGTTCGCCGAGCTGGTAGCGGAACCAGCCGTACGGTTCGGTCAACGTGACCTTGAGGGTGTAGTCGTCGACCGCCGTCAGCCCGCGCAGCTTCCGGACCTTCGGTGAGCTGCCCTGCAACTGCTGGTAGCCGTCGATGTGGTCGAAGTCGTAGCCGGCAACCGCGGCGTTCGGCCCGTACGCGGCGTAGTTCCAGGACCGGATGAACGCCGCGGCGTCCACCGGTTCGCCGTTGTCGAACGTGCTGTCCTTGCGGATGCTGATGGTCCAGGTCTTCTGATCACTGGTACTGATCCGCTCGGCGAGGGCGTTCACCGGGGCACCGGTCTCCGTGTCGAATCGGACCAGTCCGGTGAACAGGGCGTGGGCCAGCGTGTAGGTTTCCGGACCGCTCGCGTCCGAGGGCATGATCCCGTTGGTCGGTGAGCCCAGCGAGGTGGTCAGGGCCCCGCCGTCGGCGAGGTGACCGGTTGCTTGTGGACTCGCGGTGGGGCCGGACTTGGGGTCGGGCCGGAAGCTCTGGCCGATCTTCACGGCCGCCACGACACCGAGCCCGACCAGTAGCACGACCGCGACGGCGCCCGCGAACACGGCGCCCTTCAGCCCCTGCCCTGTGCGGTGGGGCGGCGGTGGCATGCTGCCGGTTCCGTACGGTCCGGGCTGCGATGCCCACGGTGGTGCCGGTTGGCCGGGTGCGGCACCGGACGGCGGAACGTTGCCGGGGCCGGGAGTGTCGGCGGGTGTGGCGTGGAACGATCCTGGCTGCCAGGGTGGGCCCGGCTGGTACACCGGCCCGTTGCCGGCCGGTGGTGGCGAGTTGTCGTTGCGCGGTGGCCCGGTGGGCACTCCGGGTGACTGCCAGGTGTCGGCCGGGGCGCTGGGCACGGGGGAAGGGCCGAAGTCGGTCGGTGCGGGTGCCGCCCACGGCTGAGGCGCCGGCATGGCGGTGGGATCGGGTAGAGGCCGGCCGGCTGCGTCGTCGCGGGGGTCACCGTTACTCACCCCGCGAAGTCTACGAAGCCCGTGCGAACGTCAGGTCGACGCCGAGGTCAGCCGGACCGCGTACTCTCCCGGACCACCAGTTCGTAGTCGGCCTGGATCTCCTGCGGTTCGACATCCCGCTCGCCGCCCTCGATCCGGCGGGCCAGCAGCTCGACCGCGACCCGGGCGATCTGCTGCTTGTCCGGCGCGATGGTGGACAGTGTCGGGGTGCTGTACCGGCCGTCCTCGATGTCGTCGAAGCCGATCACCGCGATGTCGTCGGGAACTCGTACGCCGCGCATGTGCAGTGCCCGTAGCGCGCCGAGGGCCAAGGGATCGTTGAAGCAGAAGACCGCATCCGGCAGCGTATGGCTGTCGAGCATGCTCAGCATGGCTGCCGCGCCGTCGGCCCGATGGTAGGCGCGCGCCGGCGCGATCAGTTCCGGCTGCACCGGCTGACCGGCTTCGGTCAGCGCCTGGTAGTAGCCGGAGAGCCGTTGGCGTGCGGTAGCGCCGGCCTCGACCAGCTGGGTGCCGATCGCCGCGATCTGTCGACGTCCCTGCCCGATGAGATGCATGGTGGCGTCGTGGGCAGCGGCCACGTTGTCGATCATCACATGGTCGGCGGGGCCGTGGTGGATCCGCTCCCCGAGCAGCACCATCGGGGTATGGCCGGCACCGTCGGACAGATCGGCGCCGGCCAGCGCCAGCGGGCTGAAGATGACGCCGTCGACGAGGTGGTCGCGGATACCGGCCACGACGACCTGTTCGCGTTCGGCGGCGCCGCCGGTCTGGTCGATCAGTACGGTCCAGCCACGTTCCTCGGCGGCGTTGACGACCAGTCTGCTGAGCTCGGCGAAGTACGGTACGTCGAGCTCCGGTACGGCGAGGGCGATCACGCCGGAACGTCCGCCACGTAGACCGCGCGCGGTCATGTTGGGGCGGTAGCCGAGGGAGTCGATGGCGCGTTGGACGTGCTCGCGCATCCGTGGGCTCACATGGGTGTAGCCGTTGACCACGTTGGACACCGTCTTGACCGATACACCCGCCAGCTCGGCGACGTCTTTGAGGCGGACGCGCAGCTGGCCGTCCCGCTTTCCGTCGGGCTGCTCCGGTGCCGTGGTCACGGAGGAACTTTACAACTTGACCCCAGGGTCTTTACAACGTTGGTACCACCGTTGTAAACACGGTGCAGCCAGCCCGAGGAGGCAACACCGTGCAGCAGGTCGTCCCGATCCCCGATCCTGCTCTGCGTGTCGGTCCGATCGACCGACGGTTGTCCTCCGTCTCCGATGAGTACGGGGCCGATGCGTGCGACGGTCGCGCGGCGACAAGGAGCAGAGATGTCTGAACTTCCCAGTTCTGTGGACCGCCGAAGGTTCCTCGGCCTGGCCGGGGGAGTGGGCGGCGCGATGGCTCTCGCCGCCTGCGGCGGGACCAGTACCCCACCGGCACCCAAGGCGACCGGTGCGGGCGGCGCGAAGTACACCGGGCCGAAGGTGACCATCGCCTTCTGGAACGGCTGGACCGGCAGCGACGGCGACTACGCCAAGCAGATGGTCGACAAATTCAACAGCCAGACCAGCAACATCAAGGTCACCATGAACATCATGCAGTGGGCGGACCTGTTCCAGAAGCTGCCCGCCGCGGTGCAGAGCGGCAACGGTCCGGATGTGGCCGCCATGCACATCGACGACATGCCCACCCAGGCCGCGCAGCGCGTCATCGTGCCGATCGACGACGTGGCCAGGGCACTCGGGCTCAAGGAGTCGGACTTCAGCCCGGCCGTCTGGCAGGGCGGGATGTACAAGGGCGCCCGGTACGGCATCCCGATCGACGTGCACAACCTCGGTCTGTACTACAACAAGACGGTGATGAAGTCCGCCGGTCTGGACCCGGACAAGCCGCCGCAGACCAAGGACGACTTCCTGGCCGCGCTGGAACACCTGAAGGGCAAAGGGATCAAGGGCAGCTGGGTCAGCCCGTTCCAGTTCACCGGTGGCTTCATGTTCGAGTCGTTGCTGTGGCAGCACGGCGGTGACATCTTCGACCACGCGGTGAGCAAGGCGACCTGGGACTCCGACGCCGGTGTACAGGCGCTGACCTTCATGACCGACCTGATCAAGAAGGGCTACAGTCCGCGCAACGTCGGCCAGGACGCCGACTACGTGGCGCTGAAGAACTCGAAGAACGTGTTCAACTTCCAGGGCATCTGGCAGGTCGCCGACGTCAAGAAGCTCAAGACCCCCGAGATCGGGCTCGCGCCGCTACCGAAGATCGGCAGCCAGGGCGGAGTATGGGGAAACTCGCACCAGTTCGTGCTTCCCCGCACCGACGGTTCGGACAAGAACAAGACCGACGCCAGCCGCTACTTCATCAACTGGTTCACCCGCAACGCGTTGGACTGGGCCAAGAGCGCCAAGGTACCGGCCCGCAAGGACCTCGCGGGCAGCTCGCAGTTCAAGGCGATGAGCGACCTCGCGCCGTTCGGTGCGGAGGTACCCGATGTGCACTTCCCGCCGTCCGTGGCCGGCATCGGCGACGCGATGGCCGAGATGTACACCGGCGTCAACAAGGCGGTGCTGGGCAAGCAATCGCCGGCACAGGCGCTGAAGGACTCGGCCCGGCGTGCCACCCGCATCGTGCAGGAGAACAAGAAGAAGTACGGAGACTGACATGGCGGCCGACACCGGGGCGGATCCCTCGGCGCGCACCGCGATCGGTCCACGGCGTCAGGGTGTGCGCCGCCACGGACGGGCCACGCCCTACCTGTTCCTGGCGCCGTACCTGGTGCTGTTCATCGGATTCGTGCTGGTGCCGGCCGTCTACGGACTGTGGATCAGCCTGCACGACTACAACTACCTGCTGCCCGGCAAGCCGTGGGTCGGGCTGGACAACTACACCAACCTGTTCCTGCCGGACAGCCGCGACTCCGGGAACTTCTGGCAGAGCATGACGGCCACCGGAATCTTCACCGTGGCCAGCGTGCCGTTCCTGTTGCTGTGCCCGCTCGGGGTGGCGCTGCTGCTGAACCGGAATTTCCCGGGCCGGACCTTCTTCCGTGGCGTGTTCTTCGCCCCGTACGTGCTGGGCGTCGCGGTGGTCGGCGTGTTGTTCCGGTTCCTGCTGGACCCGAACATCGGCATGGTCAACTACGCCCTGGGCGTACTGGGGCTGCCCGACGACACGCCGTGGACCACGCAGGTGCCGTGGGCCTGGGTTTCGCTGGTCGCCATGACCGTGTGGTGGACGCTCGGCTTCAACGCGATCATCTACCTGGCCGGGTTGCAGGACATCTCCGCAGAACTGTACGAGGCGGCACGGGTGGACGGTGCGAGTCGCTGGCAGGAATTCCGGCACGTCACCCTCCCCGGTCTGCGGCCGGTGGTGTTGTTCGTGCTGACGGTGACGATCCTCGCCTCGGCGAACATGTTCGGCCAGGCGTTCCTGGTGACGAACGGTGCGCCGGGCAACTCGACCCGTACTGCGATCATGTACATCGCCGCCACCGGACTGCGGGAGAACCGGCAGGGTGCCGCGGCGGCGATGAGCTACGTACTGGCCGTGATCCTGATCGGCATCAGCCTGCTCAACTTCCGCCTCTTCCGGCAGAAGGAGGGTTCCTCGTGACACTGCGGACTCCGGTGGATGCGGACGCGGAGGGGCCTGTCGACACGCAGAGCCCAGCTCCGAAGACCGGTGCTGCGACGGCACATCGGCGTTTCGGCGCGACGCGGGTGCTGTTCTGGCTGGTCATGATCTGCCTGACAGTTGTCTTCGTGGCCCCGTTGCTGTGGATGCTGGTCACCTCCGTCAAGACCGACGAGGACGCCACCAGGCTGCCGCTGTCCTGGCTGCCGCATCCGTTCGATCTGCATGCCTACGTGCAGCTGTTCGCCAGTTCCTCACAGACGCCGGTACTGAGCTGGTTCGTCAACAGTCTGGTCGCCGCGTCGGTCAACGCGTTGCTGATCGTGGCGGTCGACGCGATGGCCGCCTATGCGTTGGCCCGGTTGACATTCCCCGGACGTCGCATCATCTTCGCCACCGTCGTCGGCACGATCTTCGTACCGGGATTCGTGTTCCTGATCCCCAACTTCCTGATCGTCAGCCAGCTCGGTTGGCTCAACTCACTGTGGGCGCTGATCATCCCGAGTGCGGGTGGTGCCTTCGGCGTGTTCTTCCTCCGCCAGTTCTTCCTGAGCCTGCCCCGTGAACTGGAGGAGGCGGCCATCCTGGACGGTGCCAACCAGTGGCAGGTGTTCACCCGGGTCGTACTGCCGCTGGCCCGGCCGGGTCTGGCCACCCTGACCGTGTTGTCCTTCCTGACCAACTGGAACGACTTCCTGTGGCCGGTCTACGTACTGTTCAGTCCGGAACGCCTGACGCTGCCCGCGGGTCTGTCCACCCTGCAGGACGCCGCGACGATCAAGTACCCGATCATCATGGCGGGTGCGGTGGTGGCGAGTGTCCCGGTGATCATCCTGTTCGTGGCGGCGCAACGGCATGTCATCCAGAGCGTGGCCCGTAGCGGACTGAAGGGTTGACCGCCGCCGACCTGCTCCCGTGCCACGACCTGAGCCTGACCGCTCAGGTCGTGGCCGGATCCGTCGGTACCGCTCCAGCGGCCAGCCAGTCCAGGGTGAGTGCGGCCGTCCAGCTGAAGTCCCGGGCACCGAGACCGGAACCGTCGAACGGATCGTAGTATTCCCGGAAACCTTGTGTGGCAACGAGTTGGAGACTGGAGCGTGCGATTCGGTCGGCCAGGTCCGGCCGGCCGGCCGCCCCGGCAGCGAGCCAGACCAGCCAGTTGGTGTTGATCCAGGTGGGTCCGCGCCAGTAGCGGTGCCGGTCGAAGGCCGGCGATCCCGTCGCCGTACTGGGCAGTGGGAAGGCGCAACCGCCCAGGAAGTCCGCCGAGTCCAGCCGATCGAGCAGCCGTTGCCGTGTCCCGTCCGGCAACCAGGGATCCAGTAGTGGTACCAGGCCGCTGATGGTGTCCGCTGCCGATCGGATGCCGGTACGGACGTCGAGAGCGCTGAACGCGGCGCGTGCGGGATCCCACAACCGTTCCAGCAGAGCGTGGTGCAGCCGCCGGCCGGACTCCGTGCGTGGTTCCGGATCCTCGCCGAGCAGCTCGGCGATGCTGGCCAGGCAGAGTTCGGCGTCCAACAGGAGCGCGTTGAACAACGGATCCTCCACCACGAACGGGTGGTCGGCCAGTGCGGTGTCGTCGTAGCCGAGCGTGCGGTAGTGGGTGGCCAGACCGACGTACGCGCGGTAGTCCGCGTCGGTCGGTCGCTGCCCGGACCCGACATGGTTGCGGTCGCGCCGGGTGAACTGCCCCGGGTCGAGTGCGCCGGCACCGGCGACCGCCTCGTCCCACAGTGGACTGTTGTCCAGGCCGGACTCCCACGGGTGCACGATGGCGGCCAGTCCGGACCGGCCGACGTTACGTGACCGGGTCAGATACCGGTGCCAGGCGAGCAGTTTCGGGTACATGTCGCGCAGGAAAGCCGCCGAGCCGGTCGGGTCGGCCCGGTGCACAGCCAGCACCGCGCGGGCGTGCACCGGTGGTTGGACGATGCCTGATGTGCGGCGCGGCAGTGTCGGCATGGCGGTGCTGTGCCAGAAGTCCGGGCCCGGGAAGTAGTCGGCGGCACCGGCCTGCGGGTTGAACACGATGTGCGGCAGCCGACCGGTCGGCCACTGCCCGTCGAACAGCGCGGTGAGCTCGGTACGTGCCGCTGCCGGGTCGAAATGCGCCAGGCCGATGGCGATGAACGCGGAGTCCCAGCTCCACTGGTGCGGGTACTGGTGCGGTGAGGGCAGCGTGACCGTGCCGGAGCGGTTGCCCCGTAAGGTCACGATCGCTCGCTGCCACAGCTCGTCGCCTCCGGCGGTAGCCTGCGTCGAGGTGTCGATGACGGCCTCCTGTCGCTACCGGTCCGGGTGCCGGCGATCGCCCCAGCGTAGCCAGCCCGGTGCCCTATCGCGAGTGACCGGCTCTCCCGGCGGCCCTGGCCGGGTGCTTTCGGTGGGCGGTGATCGTCGGCGCGGTCGCTAGGCTGTCGGTATGCAGAGTCCTTATCCGGATCCGTACGATGTGCTCGACGAACGCTTCCTCGGCTGTCGCGGCGATCTCCGACTGGAGCACCTGTGGGAGGGCGGGCGCTGGGTGGAGGGACCGGCATATTTTCCGGCCGGCCGCTATCTGGTGTGGAGCGACATCCCGAACGACAGGATGCTGCGCTGGGACGAGGTGACCGGCACCGTGGGGGTGTTCCGGCAGCCAGCCGGATATGTCAACGGCAATACCGTGGACGCGTCGGGTCGCCTCATCAGCTGCGAACAGGGACACCGACGCGTCACCCGTACCGAACCGGACGGGTCGGTCACCGTACTCGCCGACCGCTATCAGGGCAGCCGTTTCAACAGTCCCAACGACGTGGTGGTGCGTTCCGACGGTTCGGTGTGGTTCACCGATCCGAGCTACGGCATCGACAGCGACTACGAGGGATGCCGGGCGGACAGCGAGATCGGGGCGTGCCATGTCTATCGGATCGACCCGGTGGACGGTGCGGTACGCATCGTCGCCGACGACTTCGTACGGCCCAACGGTCTGGCGTTCTCGCTCGATGAACGGCAACTGTTCATCGCCGACACCAGGGGCGGGCACATCAGGGTCTTCGATGTCGACGACGGTGGCACGCTGAGCGCTGGCCGGGTGTTCACCGAGGAGATCAGTACGGGCGTGTTCGACGGCTTCCGGCTGGATGCCGACGGCCGGATCTGGGCGGCGTCCGGTGACGGGGTGAACTGCTACCACCCCGACGGCACCCGGCTCGGCCGGGTCCGGGTGCCGGAGGTCGTGTCCAATGTGGCCTTTGGCGGACCACGGCGTAACCGGCTTTTCATCTGCGGTGGTACGTCGTTGTACGCCATCGGGCTCGGGGTCTGCGCGGCACCTGGCCGTCTCGGCTGACAACGTCCACCGGATGCCGGCCCCGTCCGTCGGCGCCCGGTGGACGACGGTCAGTTGCCGCGCGGTCCCGACTTCACGATGTCGCCGGCGGGGTTCATCACCCACCACAGGCCGCCGTCGGCGTCCACACCCTGGCCTCGGGCCCGGAGTGGATCGGGGTCACCGACGAAGGTGTAGAGCGGCCAGCCGTTGTAGGTGACGACCCGGCCACCACCGGGCTTGGCCACGGTGCCCAGCAGGTCGGCGTTCACCCCGTGTCCGGCGACGACCTTCTTGCCCGCCGACGCCACGAGGGGTGGCCAACTGCCGGCACAGTCGCCGGTGCAGGTCACCTTCCGGCGCTCGTCGGGCGGGAACATGTAGAGCGCGAAGTTGTTGTCGGTGACCAGGATCGTGCCGAAGCCCTTGACCTCGTGGGCGTTGACCGTCACTGTGGCGCCCTTCGCGGAGTATCTCTCGACCGCGACGTACTTGACGTAGACGTACCCGACCAGGCTGCCGATGCCGACGAGGATCACCGCGATGACGATCGCGGTGATGAGCAGGGCGCGCGACCGACGCTTCTTCATCCGGTTCCCCCTTGCACGCGGTCGTGGAACGGCCGCGGGATTATCTAGCACGCTCATATTAGTATGACCATGCTATATTGTCCAGGTGCCGAAAGAAGTGGACCACGATCTGCGCCGACGGGAGCTCGCCGACGCGGCATGTCGGGTGATCGCCCGCGAGGGGTTGGGTAACGTCTCGCTGCGCCGTGTGGCCGACGAGGCCGGCTGGTCGATCGGCTCGATGCGTTACTACTTCACCGCCAAGGAAGATCTGCTGGAATTCGCCCTGGGGCGGGCCGGCGACCGGATCGAGGACCGGCTGACCGACCTGTGTCAGCACCCGAGCATGGCCGCCCGGCTGCGCGCCGTGGTGCTGGAACTGCTTCCGCTCGACGCGGTGCGCCATGAGGAGGCCCTGGTATGGCTCTCCTTCGTGGCCCACGCGGCGGTGGATCCGAAGCTGGCGTCGCTGGCTGCCGAGGTCTGGTCCCGGTTGCACGCGGCCCTCGTCGGTCTGGTCGCAGCGGCGGTGGAGGCCGGGGAGATGCCCGCGACGCTCGACGTGGAACGCGAGGGCACCCGCTTGCAGGCGCTTGTCGACGGCCTGGTGGTCCACCTGGTCTCGATGTCCTCCCAGATGTCCCCGGAGCGCGCGGTGCGGGTCGTGGACACACACCTCGACGGTCTCGTCACCCCGGAGTTGTCCGTTGACCCGGCCTGAGGGCAGCGCGGTGCGGGCCGGTACGTACCGGTCCCGTCGCCGCACCCGTACCCGACCGGCCGGACCGGACAAATGCTTCGGCAATGCCAGCGGTGATGGTTCGCAAGTTCCCTGGCAGGGTGGCGATACCGGGCTCTTCCGGCCGGTTCAGCCCAAGGGGCCGGCGATCCGGGACCGCTCCCGCTCCCCGATGCACAGACACGAGGACTTACTCATGGACGTGAATGCCAGTACGGAAACCGACGAGCGCACGCCGCCGACGGCGGGTGCGACCGGGCGTCGTGCCGTCACGGTGGCGCTGCTCGGCACGACGCTGCTCGCTGGTCTCGTGGCCTGCTCCACCGGCTCGACCGCCGGTGGACACGCCGGTGGCGACGGCACGACCGATCAGCCGTCCCGGTCCGCGCCGAAGAGTTCCGCACCCGCCCCGTCCTCCGCGCCGGCCGCAGGTAAGGGATCGGCGGCCGGCGCCGGCCACGCCCAGGTGGTGACCATCGAGGCCACCGCGAAGATGCGCTTCCAGCCCGACACCGTACGGGTGCATCCGGGCCAGGTCACCATCCGGCTGCACAACGTCGGTGACCTGCCGCACCGGATGGACGTCGAAGGTGTTGCCCACTCCACGATCCCGCTCGTGCTCGGCGGCGAGACCAAGCAGGTGACCTTCACCGTGACCAGGGCCGGCAGCTACACGCTCGTCTGCGACTGGCACAAGGCCGAGGGGATGACCGGAACGCTCGTCGTGAGCGCCGGTGGGTGAGCCTGATCCGCCGGACCCCGGTCCCGCAGACCGGTCGGTGGACCATCGGTTCCTGACCCGGCGCGGCGCCCTGGCCCTGGCTGGCGGCGGAGTCGCGGCGGCAGGGCTCGCCGGTGCCGGCTGGTTGTTGGCCCGCTCCGACCAGACCGGGGAGCCGTCGCACCGCCCAACCGGACGGATGATCGGTCCACACGACCGGCGGGTACGCGAGACCGAGCGGCGCCGGCATCCCTCCGGCCGGGTCAAGGAACTGACCCTCACCGCGAACCCGGGCACCGTCGATCTGGCCGGCCGCACCGTCGATACCTGGCTGTACGGCGGGCAACTCGCCGGCCCGGTGGTACGACTGGGTGCCGGCGACCGATTGCGGGCACGGTTGGACAACCAACTGCCGGAAGCCACCACCGTGCATTGGCACGGACTGGCGCTGCGCAACGACATGGACGGTGTACCCGGTCTCACGATGGAACCGGTCGCGTCCGGAAAGAGTTTCGACTACGACTTCACCGTCCCCGACCCCGGCACCTACTGGCTGCATTCGCACGTCGAGATGCAACGCGACCGGGGGCTGTACGCGCCTCTGATCGTCGACGATCCGCACGAGCTGGGCGACTACGATCAGGACTTCACCGCCATCCTTGACGACTGGGCCGACGGCGTACTGGGCACCCCCGATGCGATACTCCACCAGCTGAGCACCGGAACCAAGGGCAGCATGCTGAAGCCCGCGATCGACGGCGCCTCACCGTGGGGGCCGATGCTCGGGGACGTGGCGTACCCGCTGCACCTGGTGAACGGCCGACCGCCGGCGGACCCTGCCACCTTCCGTGCCCGGCCGGGGCAACGGATCCGGCTCCGGCTGATCAACGCGGCGGCCGACACCGTGTACCGGGTCGCGCTCGGTGGACACCGGCTCACCGTCACCCATGCCGACGGATGGCCGATCACACCGGTCACTGTGGACACACTGTTGATCGGCATGGGGGAGCGCTACGACGTGCTTGTCACCGCAGGGGACGGTGCCTTTCCGCTCGTGGCATCCGCGGAGGGTCGGAACTTCCGGGCCCGGACGATTCTGCGTACCGGAAGTGGCGCAGCGACACCGGACATCGGTGCCCGCCCTACCGAACTCGGTCGTCGGCTGCTGTCCTACCGGGACCTGCGACCCGGCAGGGACACTGCGCTGCCGCACCGGACTCCGGACCGCACCGCCCGGCTGCTGCTGAGCCAGGATCCGACGCGGCACCGTTGGCTGATCAACCACAAAGCGGCACCGCACGGGCATCCCGTGGTGGCGCATCCGGGGGAACGTCTACGACTGGAGTTCGTGAACTCCAGCGCGATGGCGCATCCGATGCATCTGCATGGACACACCTTCGCGCTGACCGGTGAGGACAGCGGCGGCGCCGATGTACGCAAGGACACCGTCGTGGTACTGCCCGGAAAGACGGTGGCGATCACCGTGCAGGCGGACAACCCTGGACAGTGGCTGCTGCACTGCCACAACGCGTATCACATGGCTCAGGGGATGTCGACGGTCCTGTCCTATCAGGAGAACTGATCAGCAGGAGGTGGGGGCGTTCCGATCGAGAGGATCGGAACGCCCCCACGGCAATTTGTGGTGAGCTTGTGCGTCCTGTTCAGGACAGCGCGGACGGGGTGAGTGCCCCGTTCTCCGGTTCCTGGCGCTGCACCGGATCTTCGACGTCAACGGGCACGGCCGGGGTGTCCAGCGCCCTGCGGAACGGCAGTACCAGTAGGACAGCGAGGACCGCTGCCAGTCCGGCTACCAGGAACGCGCTGTGCGCGTTCACTGCGTCGGTCACCGCACCGGCAGCGGCCACCCCGATGCCGAGGCCCAGGCCGACGGTGGTCTGGATCCAGGAGTAGCCCTCGGTGATGTTGCTGGCCGGTACCAACGCCTGGACCAGTTCGTGTGCACCGATCAGAGCAGGCGAGACGGCCAGACCGGCGACGACGACGCTGACCGCGATGAGTGGCAGGTTGGGCGCCACGATGACCGGGATGGTGCCCACGAAGACCGCGAGTACCGCTGCGACGAACCGGAAACCCGGCTTACGTAGCCACTTACGGGAACCGTAGATCAGTCCGGCGGCGAGACTGCCGATCGAGAACGCGGCAACCAGAGGACCTGCCAGACCGGTGTGGTGATGCTCGCGGGCGAACGCCACCACGGCCACCTCGACGGCTCCCAGGATCGTGCCCAGCGCCACGCAGACCACGGCCACCACCCGGATCCCGGGGATCCTGATGACCGAGCGGTTCGGGCCCCCGGTCGGTTCCTTCGGCAGTCCGCCTCCCGGCCGGGTCGCGAACAGCGTGCCACCGACCGCGGTACAAAGCATCGCGCAGATGAAGCCTGCCGGACCGGCGATCGCGGTCGCCAGTGTGGTGGCCAGGACCGGCCCGACGATGTACACGACCTCGTCGACGGCCGATTCCAGCGACAATGCGGTGGCCAGCTTCGGACCGCCCTTCGCCGCACCAGGCCCGGTCAGGATATCGGTCCACCGGGACCGGACCATCGCGCCGATGGAGGGGAAGGTCGCGCCGGCAGCGAGGCCGAACACCAGTACCAGAACCTGTGGGCCGTGCAGCAGGCAGGTCACCAGGATGCCGGTCAGCCCGGTCGTGTGGGCCAACACCATCGGCAGCAGTACTTTGCGCTGGCCCCACCGGTCGACCAGCCGGCCGCGCTGCGACGAGGTGAGGGCCTGGGCCAGCAGAATCGTCCCGCTCAGCGCACCGGCCAGAGTGTAGGAGCCGACGGTTCCGGTGACCAGCAGGATGATGCCGACTCCGAGCATGGACATGGGCAATCGACCGATGAACCCGGTGATGACGAAGCCGCGCGCGTGCGGAATGGCCAGCAGGTCACGGTACTCGCTACTCATTGGTGGCTCCCGTTTGCCGGCCGTGTCCCCAAACCGGTTCGTCAGAATGCTGCGTTGCCTGCGGGGTGCCTGATGCATGGCCCGGCATCGAGGAATCGTACGGTGCCCCTGAGGTTGTGGACCGACCATACTGGTTCGATCGCCCCTTCCCGCACCGCATCCCAAACACTTCGGTGATGTTCTCGGTGGGCAATGAGGTGATTGCTGGCACGCTGTGGCGCAGCGGGCTTCGCCGCTCTCGCGTGACACGGTTCGAGAGCGGTGGAGCCCGATCAACACAATGTCCGGTGATCGTCTGGTGCACCTGCGACGACCCTGCCGTCCGCGCTCCGCGGTGGTAATGGATCGGGCCGACCTTCCAGGTACCGATAACAGTCGTCAGAGCAACAGCACCAGCCGTTCCGGAGCTCCGGGCGCGTCGATTCGTCAAGTGGATGAGAAGGAAGATGGGACGACAATGAGTCATGAGATCGGTGCCCATTACGACGTCATCATCATGGGTGGTGGCCCCGGCGGCTCCACCCTGGGTGCCCAGCTGGCCCGGACCACGGACCTGAGTGTTGCGATCTTCGACAAGGTCAAGTTCCCCCGTGAGCACATCGGCGAGTCGCTCGCCCACCCCACCACCGCCGCCCTGGAGGAGATCGGGGCGCTGGACAAGATGATGTCCAGCGACTTCGCGGTCAAGAAGTTCGGTGGCATCTTCTACTGGGACGGCAAGGAGCCCAGCGCCGGCTTCTTCGACCACGCGGCGTGGAAGGAGGACGGGGCGCACCGGTTCGCCGGTCACGTCAACCGTTCCGAGCTGGACGAGATGTTGCTGCGGCACGCCGAGGAGCTCGGCGTCAACGTGTTCGAGGAAACCTCGGTCACTGCGTTCGACTCGCTCGAGGACGGCTGCGAGGTCACCCTCGGCAACGGCCAGAAGGTGCACGGCCGGTTCTTCGTGGACGCGTCGGGTCGACGCAACAGCATCACCTCCAAGCAGAAGCGGGCGTACCTGTCCGGCTACAAGAACATCGCGATCTGGCAGCATTTCCGCGGCTGCGACCACGGGTACACCATCGAGGAAGACTGGAACATCTTCAACGAGGGCAGCAAGTCCCCGATCGTCTGCTCGGCGTTCGAGGACGGCTGGTGCTGGTTCATCCCGGTCCCGAAGATCATCGATGGCGAACGGGTGGTCACCCACTCCATCGGCATCGTGACGATCCCGGAGGTGCTCAAGGAGCCTGGCAAGGACTTCACCGACCCGGCGATCTTCTGCGAAGCCATCAAGGACGTTCCGCTGGTGCAGGATCTGCTCAAGGACGGAAAGCCCGTCTACGACAAGATGTCCACCGCGACGAACTACTCGATGATCAACGACGACTTCGTGAACTTCGACGAGAAGTGGATCCTCGTCGGTGACGCGGCATACTTCGTCGACCCGCTGTTCTCCTCCGGCGTCGCGTTCGCGATGCACCACGGCCTGTCGGCCGCACTGCTGATCAAGACCGCCGCCGACGAGTCGGTCCCCGAGCAGCAGAAGCGTGACCTGTGGACCGACTACGACCACGAGTGGCACGGCATCGCCGAGTCCTTCTCGCTGTCCATCGACCAGTGGTACCACGCCATCGGCGAGAACCACCCGGACAGCGTGTACTGGCGCTCCCGCGGCAACACCGTCGATCTCGGGGTCCGCGAGGAGACCTTCCAGATCCTGCTGAGCACGGCGATGGACCCGGAGCTGCTGCGGGTCATGACCAAGGACACCTACGCACAGCAGGACCTGCACCCCGAAGGCCCGTACATGAAGGCGGTTGACCTGGCCGACCCGGGTGACCCGGAGGACACCGACATCCTGCGTCGTACCGACGGCGCGCACGTACGGGAGAGCCTCGGCCTGGACCTGCCCGGCTTCAAGGGCAACCTGCCGCCGATCGCCTTCGAGGTACCGAAGGAGTACCGCGAGGCCGTCGCCGAGTACTGGCGTGACCCGGTCGCCAACGGCGCCATGGTCGAGTCCCCGCTGAAGACGCCGAAGCCCTGCCACCGCTTCGTCAGCCCGAACGGCGAGGAGGTTCGCAGCTTCGCCGACCAGGACGGTGGCATCGGTGTCTGGGAGGCGCTCGCCGAACCGCACAGCTACCGGGAACTGCGCGAGACCCTCAACGGTACCCAGCTGCTGTTCCTCAAGCTGCTGATCCGGGCCGGTGTGGTCGGCGTCGGACCGGCCGACGGTGCGGCGCCGGGTCTGGTCGCCGCCGGCTCAGCCGACTGACCGTCAACCATTGAAGAGGGGGTGGGCGAGATGCTGACCAGATCCGTCGATGAGGTCTCGCTCCACCCCGACAGGACCAGCGCGCGGGCCGGGCTGCTGCGATACTTCGGTTTCGCGGTCGTGCCCGGACTGCTCGCGCTGGCCGTCCTTCGGTTCGGGCCCTTCTCGCACGAACCATCCTCCGCTGCGAGCCGGGCCGGTACGGCGACGACGTTGACCGAGTTCAACGACCAGACGCTCTACCAGCTGCTGATCGCGGTCGCGGTCATCGTCGGGGCGGCGCACCTGGTCGGCGGGCTGGCCCGCCGGATCGGTCAGCCCCGGGTGCTCGGTGAGATGGCGGCGGGCCTGATACTCGGTCCTTCGGTGCTGGGAAAGCTGTTCCCGGGCCTGACCGACTATCTGTTCCCGGCCGCGGTCCACTCGTATCTGAACATGCTGGCCCAGCTGGGTGTCATCTTCTTCATGTTCCTCGTCGGTGTGGAACTGCCGTTGTCGCTGCTGCGGCGGGGCAAGTCGACGGCGCTGCTGGTCGGGCACGCCGCGACCGCGATACCGTTTCTGTTCGGGGTGGTCACGGCGCTGTTCGTGCCCTCCAGCTACAAGACATCGACCAGCGGAGGCGTGGCGTTCGCCGCCTTCATCGGTCTGTGTATGAGCATCACCGCCTTCCCTGTACTGGCCCGGATCCTCACCGACCGGAAGCTGGGCAGGACGCCGCTCGGCGCACTCGGCATGTCGATCGCCGGGATCGGTGACGTCACCGTCTGGTGTGCGCTGGCCGTGGTGATCACCGTGGCCCGGGGCGATTCGGCGCTCGGTGCGGCGCTCACCATCGGCGGCACCGTGGTGTTCGCACTTCTCATGTGGTACGCGGTCCGGCCTCTGTTACGGATCCTGGTCGACCGGGCCGGTACCCGTGCCCGGCACGGCGTGATGATCCTGATGCTGGTCGTGGTGCTGCTCTCGGCGCTGGCTACCGACCGTATCGGGGTGCACGCCATCTTCGGCGCGTTCCTGGCCGGTCTGGTCGTTCCCCGTGATTCCGAACCGGTCCGGGACTTCTCCGTGCGCGTCGAGGGACTGACGATCTGGCTGATGCTGCCGCTGTTCTTCGCCGTGATCGGCCTGGACGTGCACTTCGACCGGCTGGGTTCCGGCTGGTGGGTCATGCTCGCGGTGACGGTGGTAGCCGTGATCGGCAAACTGCTCGGCACGATCCTGCCGGCCCGCCTGGCCGGTGTGCCGTTACCCGCCGCCACCCGGCTCGGCGTGATGATGAACTGCCGCGGCCTCACCGAGGCTGTCGTGCTCAACATCGGTGTCTCACTACACATCATCGGTCCACGGCTGTTCACCGTCCTGATCGGAATGGGCGTGTTCACCACGTTGATGACCGGCCCGCTGCTGGGCGGTATGCGTTCCGGCCCCGAGGAACCCGTCGAACTGGACGCTGCCGAGGTCCCCACCGGCCCGGGCGAGCTGATCCCGGTCGATCTGGTACCCGAGCCGGTCGGTGCGGACCTGCCATTGCATCAGGAGCCGACACCGGCTCCCCAGTTGTCTGTGCTTGTCAAGAAGAAGGAAGTGGCTACCGATGGGAATGCTTGACGGTAAGAAGATCCTGGTGACCGGCGTGCTGACGGAGGCGTCCATCGCCTTCCACGTCGCCCGGCTGGCTCAACAGGAGGGTGCGGAGCTGGTGCTGACCGGTTTCGGTCGGATGAGCCTGGTGAACCGCATCGCCAAGCGGCTGCCGCAGCCTGCTCCCGTGGTCGAACTGGACGTGACCAACCAGGAGCACCTGGACTCGCTGGCCGAGCGGGTCGGCGAACATGTCGACCACCTGGACGGTGTCCTGCACGCGATCGCCTTCGCGCCCGAGGGCGCACTGGGCGGCAGTTTCCTGGAGACGTCCTGGGCGGACGTGTCGACCGCGGTGCACGTGTCCACCTACTCGTTGAAGGCGCTGGCGGTGGCGACCGCGCCGCTGATGCGGATGGGCGGTTCCATCGTCGGACTCGACTTCGACGGCCAGGTCGCCTGGTCGTCGTACGACTGGATGGGCGTGGCGAAGGCCGGACTGGAGTCCTGCAACCGTTACCTGACCCGCTATCTGGGTCCCCGTGGCATCCGTACCAACCTGGTCGCCGCCGGTCCACTTCGGACGATGGCGGCAACCAACGTGCCGGGCTTCAGCGAGTTCGAGGACGCCTGGGCGTCCCGGGCACCGCTGGGCTGGAAGGCCGACGGGGTTGACCCGGTGGCCCGTACCTGTGTCGCACTGTTGTCCGACTGGCTGCCGGTGACCAGCGGCGAGGTCATCCACGCCGACGGCGGCTTCCATGCGATGGGAGACTGACGTGAACAACCGACTTGCCTACCGTATCGGTGGGGGAGCACTGCTGCTTGCCCTGGTAGGCGGCATCATCACCACGATCGTGCTGTACGGAGCCGTACAGGACCCGTTCGCCGATATCCCCGCGGCCCGCTACATGCACGGCATCCTGGTCGCGCGCAACGTATGGCTCGCGGTGCACCTGTCCTTCGCGTTCCTGATCCTGTTGAAGCTGGCCGGACTGATGAGTCTCGGCGACGTGCTCGACCGGGGGCCGGCCCGACCGCTGGTCCGGATGGCCAACGCGTTCGCCGCTGTCGGTGTGGCGCTGTTCCTGGTGACCATGGTCAACGACGGCTACGTGCACGAGTACATGGCGACCGGCTGGGAGCACGCGGGTGGTGGCCAGGCGATGTGGCTGCCGATCTTCTCCTCCGGTATCAAGACCACGCTGGGCATGGAGCTGGCCTCCATGGTGGCGTTGCTCGGTCTGGCGCCGCTGGCGTACGGCACCGCCATGCTCACCGGATCCCGGTTCCCCCGTTGGCTGGGTTGGCTCGGTGTGGTCAGCGGGATCGGTGCCATGGGTACCGCGATCGTGCTGTGGATGACCGGCAACACCGACCTGGGTTATGCGGTGCTGTATCCGTTGTTCTCCACCCTGCTGCCGCTGATCTGGTACGTGGGTGTCGGAGTGATGCTGTGGCGGCGCAACATCGACCTGGTCTGGTCGGCCGGTACCGGTGATCCCGCCACCTCCACGGCTCAGCACGATGCCGTGGACGAGCCGGGGGTCGCGCAGCCCGATGCGGTGGCCACACCCGCCTGATCGAACCTCCTCCGCCCGACCGGTCCGCCCCGACCGGTCGGGCGCAACATCGTCCGCCGAGGTTCTGGAGAAGGGATCATCCGTGCGCCCACTGACCTTCATCATCGGCACTGGCAGATGTGGCTCGACGTTGCTGTCCACCGTGATGGGCCGCCACCCGCGGGTCCTCAGCCTGAGCGAGTTCTTCACCGCCATCGATCCGGAGGCGTTCCCGGCCGGACCGGTCGACGGAGCGGAGTTCTGGAAGATCCTCAGCAGGCCGCGGCCCAAGGCGATGACCCTGCTGCGTAACGGGGTCCCGCCGGATGAGTTCCTCTACCCGGTCGGATCCGGGCGGTTCACCCTGGAGACCGGTATCCCGCCGATCTGTCTGGTCACCTTGCCGCATCTGACCGACGACCCGGACGCGCTGTTCGATGAACTGTCCGGACTGATCCCGCAGTGGCCGTCCGCGCCGGTGGCGCAGCAATACGGTCGACTGTTCGGATGGCTGTGCGAACGGTTCGACCGCGATGTGATCGTGGAACGTTCCGGTGGTTCGCTGCGCTTCCTGGAAGGGATCACGTCCTGTTTCCCGGACGCCAGATACGTGTACCTGGACCGGGACGGGGTCGCCGCGGCGGTGTCGATGAGCCGGCACACCACGTTCCGGTTGGAGGTCTGCAACCTGGAGATGATGGAGCTGCTGGGGGTCGATCCGTTCGACAGTCCGGCTGCAGACCACGCCGACCAGTTGCCTGCGGAACTGCGCTGCTACCTGCCGGGCCGGTTCGACCCGGACGCTCTGATGAGCAGGCCGATCCCGGTGCCGTTCTTCGGGATGATCTGGTCGCAGCTCATCCTGGACGGCGTTGGCTACCTGTCAGGTCTGCCGGAGGACCGGCTGATGTATCTGTCCTACGAGGAGGTGCTGGCGGCTCCGGCGGACCGGTTCACCGCGCTGGCCGGTTTCCTCGGGGTCGAGGCGGATCCGCAGTGGCTGACCGCGGCGACCTCGCTGGTACGGCCGTCGGTCGGTGGTGCCGGTGTCCGGGACATCTCGGCCGAGGACCGGGCCGCACTGGTCGAGGCGTGCGGTCCGGGCCGGCGGGCGGTGGACGACCTGCGTGCGGGGCAGTCGGAGGCACCGCTGCCGGTGTGACGGGCCGGCCGCTGGGCGCCGGCACCGGTGTACGGGTGCTGCCCGTACACCGGCATCCGTGCCTACCCGGGCGTGACGGAACTGCGTACCGGCTGGGCGGGTGCAGTGCCGCCGGTGAGCTCGGCAGCGGCCCGGTCGTTGCGTTCGAACAGGTCCTCCGGGATCAGCACGATCACACTGACCCCCCCGAACGGTGATGAGCGCAGGGTCACCGTGATGCCGTGCCGGCGGGCGAGCCGGCCGACCACGAACAACCCCACCTGGGTGATCTCGGTCAGCACGGTGGAGCCGGTCGGCTGGCTCAGCCGTTCGTTGTAGCGTTCCAGCTCCTCCTCCGACAGGCCCAGTCCGCGGTCCTCGATCTCCACCACGAATCCGGTGCTGACCGGTTCGGCGGTGATCCGCACCCTGGTGTGCGGCGGCGAGAACCGGATACCGTTCTCGACCAGCTCGGCGAGCAGGTGCATGACGTCGGTCACCGCGCGCCCGGCGAGGTATGCCGGCGCCTGGACCGACACCACGTGTACCCGGGTGTGCTCGGCGGTCTCGCTGGCGCCGTGGATGACCTCCAGCATCGGCATCGCCTGGTGGAACCGTCGTCCCGGTGTCGATCCGGCGAGGATGATCAGGTTCTCGGTGGCCCGGCGTTGCTGGCTGGCGGCGTGGTCGAGTTCGTAGAGCTGGGTCAGCACGTCGGGATCGATGTCGTCGCGTTGCTCCAGCATCTCCAGGATCTGCAGCTGGCGGCTGACCGGGGTCTGCAGCCGGCGGGCCACTCCGCCCAGTACGTTGCGCAGGTTGTTGACCGCGCTGGCGTCGACCGTCGCCTGGATGCCGGATCGGCCCAGGTGGTTGATGGCGCGGCCGACGTCACCGAACTCGTCGGCGCCGAAGTCCACCGGCACCACGGCGTGTTGCAGGTCGACGGTCTCACCGCGCCGCAACTGCTCGACGACGGTGGCGAGCTGGTCGTCGGCGAAGCTGTTCGCCGCTTCTCGGAGCTTGTGCAGCTGGCTCATGGTGTGCCGGGGAACCACGAAGATCCATGTCAGGATCAGCAGGGCGATCAGCAGGGCACCGCCGATGGCGAAGCTCCACGGCTTGGCCGGCGACAGCGGGGCGGGCAGCTGGGAGGTCTGCGCGAGCGTCAGGTACACCGCGTACCCGGCCGATACCAGCATCGCGCCGATCACAGCCGTCACCGCGACGGCGATCCGCGACCTCATTGATCTGAACACAACGACATCCCATCCGGAGTGGAACACGGCGAACCGTCCTTAGACCGGTCAGCATAGAGTCAATGTACCGTTTCCGTGTCGTTATGATGACTTTCAGTTGTGAAAGCTCCTCCGGTCTCCTCTGAACCCCTGCCGGACCGTCCCGTGCGGCGTGGGGCGGCCCGCCGTCTGCCCACCTGGACGCCACGCACCCCGCCGCCGGTGGCCGGTGACGGGGTGCGTGGTGCTGTCCGGTCGACTCAGTGGGTCGGCTGCGCCACCGGTTGCTGGTCGAACTGGGTCCGGTACAGCTGTTCGTACCGCCCGCCGAGAGCGAGCAGGTCGGCGTGGGTGCCGCGTTCCACGATCCGACCGTCCTCGATCACCAGGATCAGGTCGGCGGCCCGGATGGTGGACAGCCGGTGCGCGATCACCACGGCGGTCCGGCCGGCGAGCGCCTCACCCAGAGCCTCCTGGACCGACGCCTCCGAGGTGGAGTCCAGGTGCGCGGTCGCCTCATCGAGGAGGACCACGCGGGGCCTGGCCAGCAGCAGCCGGGCAATGGTCAACCGTTGCCGTTCGCCACCGGAGAGCCGGTATCCGCGCTCGCCCACGATGGTGTCCAGACCGTCGGGAAGTGTCGAGATCAGCTCGTCCAGCCGGGCCCGACGCAGCATCTCCCACAGTTCGTCCTCGGTCGCCTCGGGCGCGGCCAGCAGCAAGTTGGCCCGGATCGACTCGTGGAACAGGTGGCCGTCCTGGGTGACCATGCCGACGGTGTCCCGGACCGAATCGGCGGTCAGTTCCCGTACGTCCACTCCGGACAGTCGTACCGCGCCACTGTCCACGTCGTAGAGTCGAGGGAGCAACTGGGCGATGGTGGACTTGCCGGCACCCGACGAGCCCACCAGCGCCACCATCTGGCCCGGTTCGGCCCGGAACGACACGTCGTGCAGCACCTCGACCCCGCCCCGGGTGTCCAGCGTCGCGACCTCCTCCAGCGAGGCCAGCGACACCTTGTCCGCTGAGGGGTAACCGAACCGGACCGAGTCGAACTCCACCGAGACCGGCCCGTCGGGCACCGGCCGTGCGTCGGGCTTCTCCGCGATGAGCGGGACCAGATCGAGGATCTCGAACACCCGCTCGAAACTGACCAGCGCGCTCATCACCTCCACCCGAGCGCCGGCCAGCGCGGTCAGCGGCGCGTACATCCGGGTCAGCAGCAGGGCGAGGGAGACCACGGCGCCGGCCTGCAGCTGGCCGCGCAATGCGTAGAACCCGCCGAGGCCGTACACCAGGGCCAGCGCCAATGCCGACACCAGGGTCAGTGCGGTGACGAACACCCACTGCACCATGGCGGTACGGACCCCGATGTCGCGCACGCGCCGGGCCCGTACGGAGAATTCGGTCGACTCGTGGGCGGGCCGGCCGAACAGCTTCACCAGGGTCGCGCCAGGTGCCGAGAACCGTTCGGTCATCTGGGTGCTCATCGACGCGTTCAGGTTCGCCGACTCGCGCCGCAGCCGGGCCAACCGGCCGCCCATCCGGCGCGCCGGCAGTACGAACACCGGCAGCAGCGCCAGCGCCAGCAGCGTGATCTGCCAGGAGACGCTGATCATCACCCCGACCGTGAGCAGCAGCGTGACCAGATTGCTGACCACACCGGACAACGTGTCACTGAAGGCGCGCTGGGCGCCGATGACGTCGTTGTTCAGCCGGCTCACCAGCGCACCCGTCCGGGTGCGGGTGAAGAAGGCGATCGGCATCCGCTGCACATGGTCGAAGACCGCGGTACGCAGATCGAGGATGAGCCCCTCGCCGATGGTGGACGACAGCCAGCGGGTCAGTAGGCCCAGACCCGCCTCGGCTACCGCGATGACCGCGATGAGGGTGGCGAGTTCGGTCACCACGTGCAGGGCGCGACCGCGGACGATCGCGTCCACTACGCGTCCGGCCAGTACCGGCGTGGCGACGGCAAGGACCGCGGTCACGACGCTCAGCAGAAGGAACGCCGCCAGGTGGCGGCGGTGCGGGCGGGCGAAACGGGCGATGCGTCGAAGCGTGCCCTTGGCGAACGGACGGCGGTCGCGTTGCGCGTTCATCGTGGAATGCAGTGAGGTCCACGCAGTGACCTGCATGTCCATCGGTTACCTACCTCAGGGAGAAAAGGCTGTCGGGTACGTGTCGGTTCGGAGTCTCGCGCACGTCATACCTGATGGCACCGACGTTCTTCCAGGTTAGAACCTCAACCTAGGTTGAAGTCAATCGGACCCCTGGTCCAGCGGCGGCCACCGACCCATCGGCCGTGGCGTCGCGGCATCCGACCGCGCTGCCCGGCCCGGACCGTACGGGAACCGGGCAAACCCTTCGGTAATTTCGCCGGTTTCGGCCACTGCGCGGGATGGGACGCTGATGACCCGGCGGCGTTCCGTCCGCCAGCGCCTGCCGCACCGGGCGCGGGTGGGCGGGGGCCGCCGCTGTGTCGGTCCGGGGGAGAGGGGGGGCATGCACATCATCAGCGCGGTACGCGGAACGGCACTGTGGTCCATGGCGCTGGAGCAGGTCCGTCGCCGGTACGCACAGGTCTTCGACGCGGTGCCATCCTCCGACCCCGACTGCTTCGTGGTGGCGTACGAGCCCGCGAACCGTTGTGGCGGCACCGGAACCGTGCGCTCCAGCGTGGGACTCACCTTCGGTGTCGACCGTCCCTTCTTCTGCGAACGGTATCTGTCCGGCCGGGCCGAGGACGTACTGCGGGCGCACATGGACCAGCCGTGCGAGCGTACCGAGATCGTCGAGGTCGGTCCGTTGGCCGCCGAGTCCGCCGGCGACGGCGCCGAGCTCATCACCATCCTGCCGACGCTGGTACGAGATCTGGGACGGCGCTACGGCGTGATGACCGTGACCCGCCAGCTCATCGCACTGTTGCGCCGGATCGGGTATTCCTTCGAACCGATCGCCGCGGCGCGCAGCGACCGGCTGCCACCGGCCGAGCGTCGGCAGTGGGGAACCTACTACCAGCAGGCGCCGCAGACCGGCCTGATCCGGATCGAGCGGCTCGTCCCGACGTGTGCCCGCGCAGCGGGTCGCTACCGGCCCACCCGTCCGGAGTACGGCAGGGCGACGCTGGGCCGCCACGACGGGGACCGTCGTAGCGAGGACGGGATCAATCGGGACCGTGCCGACCGGGACCGTGCCACTCGGGGCCGCACCGTTGAGGGTTCTGCCGATGGGGGTCCGGCCCACTGGGGCCGCGCCGGCCGGGACCGGAGCAGCGAGGACCGTATCGACAAGGACAAGGAGCGCACCCTTGCGCTGGCTTAGGCAGGTACTGGCCCACCGTCATTCCGACATGCCGCTGATCGAGATCCCGGCGGCCGACGGCGGGACGGCAAGGATCCTGACCTACCGCTCGGTTTTCGACGCGGCCATCGCTCTGGCCGCGGAGCTGACCGGAGGAACCGAGGATCAGCCGGTCGGGGCGCTGTCCGTCGGCATACTGGCGGACAACTCACCGGAGTGGCTGGTGGCCGATCTGGCCTGTCTGCTCGGTCACGCCGTTGAGGTGTCCGTGCCGCTGGCCTTCAGCCGGGACCAGGTACGCAGCCTGCTGCGGCACGTCGATGTCTGCCTGGTGGACGACGCCGGTGCCGCACGCCTCGCCGAATGGGGCCCGGAGGTACTGCCCTGCGGTACGCTGCCGCGCCGCATCGACCTCGGCGCGCTCGGCCCGGCGGGCCGGGACGAGCCGGCCCCCGAACCGTACGGTGCGGACTGGGTGTGCAAGGTGGTGCACACCTCCGGCACCACCTCGGTGCCCAAAGGGGTACGGATCCGTGCGGCCGGTCTGGACGACCTGCTCTTCTCACTGAAGCAGTCCATTCCCGCCGAGGTGGGGCGCCGTTACCTGTCGGTGGTGCCGCTGAGCCTGCTGATCGAGCAGGTGTCGGCGGCGTACCTGACCATGTTGAGCGCCGGCACCGTGGTGCTGCTGTCGCCGGAGGTCCCGTTGCTGGGCGCTGCGCCCGGCGCGCTCTCCGCGGTGCTGGCCCGGATTCCCCAGGCCCGACCGAGCGCCATGCAGGGACCGCCCGCACTGTTCGAGGCGTTCGCCCGTACCGCGGCGGCGCATCCGGACGACGACCCGGCCCGGCTCTGCCAGCGGTTGTTCGGCCATCCCGAACCGGCGTTCCTGGCCTGCGGGGGTGCCCCGATCTCCCCGCAGGTGATCGACCAGCTGCTGGACCGTGGCATCCCGGTGTACGAGGGCTACGGGTTGAGCGAGAACAGTTCGGTGGTCTCCCTCAACACCCCCGGCGACCTGCGCCCCGGTAGCGTCGGCCGACCGTTGCCGCACGTCCGGCTGCGGGTCGCGCAGGATGGTGAGCTGTTCGTACGCAGTACCTCGCTGTTCGCCGGGTACGACGGCGACGACGAGCCGTCCAGCTGTGTCACCGGACCGGATGGCTGGCTGGCGACCGGGGACCTTGCCGCGATCGACGACGACGGCTTCCTGCACATCCGGGGTCGTAAGAAGAACATCGTCATCACCTCCGCCGGCCGCAACGTCGCTGCGGACTGGGTGGCGTCCCGGTACCGGGAACTACCCGACATCGTGGCCGCGGTGGTGTTCGGTGAGGGGCTCGACGAACTGGTCGGCTTCTTCGTGATCTCCGACAGCGTCGAGGAGGCGGAACTGCGCGCCGACATGGAGCGCTTCGGGGCCGAGCACCTCTCCGCCGTCGAACGGGTCCGGCGGATCGAGACGATGCGGGCCGGGGATCCGCGGTTGCTGGACCTGTTCACTGTGACCGGGCGGGCACGCAGAGCCCGGATCTGGGCACTGGTCCGGGACCGGGGTCCGGTGACGCCGGACACCGTGACCAGGAAGTCCGCCACACGCTGAGGAGGGCCGGAAGTGACGACCAGGGTGCAGCTCGGCGCGTACGGTGCCGGTACCGGCCGGATGCTGGTGTCGGCAGGCAACGGCGACCTGGCCGGCGTGGATCCGGCCGACCTGGTCGATCTGCTGGCGGCGGCCGGATTCCTGGTGCTCCGCGGATTCGCGACCGACATCGAGACGTTCGCGGTCACGGTCAAGCGGCTCAGCAGCATGGTGGTCGCGGACCCGGCCCGGGAGTTCTTCGGTACGGTCGCCCAGAAGGTCGATGCCGGGCTGCACGGGGTCGGCCTGCACCTGGAGAACGGCAACAGTCCGTTCCGCCCGGACCTGAACTGGTTCTACTGCCAGCGGGCTGCCCGTGCCGGATCCCAGACCACCGTGTGCGACGGCTACCGGGTGTACGACCAGTTGTCCGGGCCGGCCCGGGAGGCGTTCACCGGGCAGGAGATCTGCTACGCGCGCAACGTGGCGGAGCCGGCCTGGCGGGCGCTGGCGGTACATCTGCTGGGTGGCGTGAAGTCCACTGCCGAGGTGACCATCGAGGACCTGATGAGCTTCGCGCCGGAACCGGAGCGCACCACGGTACGCGACAACGGCGACGGATCGGTGTTCTATGCGCACCGGGAGCCGGCGGTGCGGCTGCCCACCCTGTTCGACACCCGGCCGGCGTGGGCGAACAGTATCTTCGGACCGTCGTACAACTACGAGGCACCGCGGATCACCTTCGCCGACGGTTCGCCGATCCCGGCGCCGTTGCTGGCCGAGGTACGCGACGTGACCGCCGCGGTGACCGAGGACATCGACTGGCAGGACGGCGACGTCGTGGTCATCGACAACAGCCGGGTGATGCACGGACGGCGGGAGATCCTGGACGCGGACCGCACGATCTTCAACGCGCAGAGCTACCTGGACACATCCCTGCGTACGGGTATGCCTTCGTGATCGTGCCGTCCAGGCTCGTCGCCCGGCGGGTGTGATGCCCGCGCTGGCCTGACCGACCAGGTGTCGACCGGCCCTGGCCCGGTACCGGATACGCAGAGATCGTCACGGAGAGACAGATGGCGCGGATCGGTAGCACGCTACGGCAGGGTGACAGCGACGAGCTGATCTTCCGGACCACCACCGTGGCCAGCGCGGGTGCCCGGGTGGAGGTGGAGGCCCGGTACGCGCCCATGCGTGACATCCGGCCGCCGGTGCATTCACATCCGGGCCAGGACGAGCACTTCGAGGTCCTGGAGGGTGCACTGGACTTCGAGATCGAGGGGGAACGGCTGACGGTCGGGCCCGGCGAGGCGCTCGACATCCCGCGTGGCCGGCGGCACACCGTGTGGAACGGGTCGGACCGGCACGCCCGGTTCCGGTGGCGCACCTCGCCGGCACTGCGGACCGAGCGGATGTACGAGGTGCTCTGGGGGCTCGCAGCGGACGGCCGGATGGGTCGGCACGGTCAGCCGCGTCCGGCTCTGCTGCAGGGTGCCCTGCTGATGTTCGCCTATCGCAGGGAGTACCGGCTCGCGGCGCCGCCGTATCCCGCGCTGGTGCTGGGCTGCGGTGCGCTCGGTGCGCTCGGCCGGCTGGTCGGATACCGATCCTGGTACGGCCGGTACGCCGATGACGGTGGGGCGGATCGTCCGGTCCGTTAGAACGGAAGCCGGCAACATTCTTTACGGAACCGTAGGAATGACTCCTCGTCACTCTCCGGCAGAAAAGCGTCCCGGGACCATTGCGCTGCTCACGGCCCGATTCTGGGTCTGTCGGGCCGCTTTCGCGAGTAGCGATCGTCAATCACAGTTACTTGCCGGGCCAACTGTTCTGTCCGCAACGATTCTCCACGGGGCCGCGCGTCGCCCCGATTGGACCGCGTTGTTTAGTCTTTAGCCTGGTCACCTCGAAGGTAACTGGGAGGTCTCGGTCGCCTACCGTTCATGTGCTGGACAGGCGTAGCGAGTACCCGTTGGTTAGGCTGACTCACCAGATTGGCAGGAGGAAATAGCGCCAAGAAATAACAAAGAGTGAGCAGGTAGCTTCTGACGTCGCTGGGGATAGGTCGTCATGCGTGTGGAACGTGCTCAGGTGCCCTTCGTCGGACGCCAGCACGAGCTTGCCGAGTTACGGGAGCTCATTTTTGACCGCGGCGTACGGGTCATTACGCTGGTCGGACCCGGTGGGGTCGGTAAGTCCCGGCTTACCCGGGAGCTTGCCACCCAGGTGGATGCCAAGTTCACCTCCGAGGCTCGCGTGGTGGACCTGGCGCTGGCGACCTGCCCGGAGGCGGTGTACGAGGCGTTCGCGGAGACTCTCGGGCTCCCGTCGCCGCTGGTCGGCAAGGAATTCATGCCACGTGACATGAACGTCCGGCACGGCCTGACCATCATCGACAACGCTGAGCAGGTCGCGGTGTCGGTCGCCAAGCTGCTCCGTCTGCTGCTGCCCTGCTGCCCGGGGCTGCAGTTCCTGGTCACCAGCCGTGAGCCGTTGCACCTGTACTCGGAGCAGATCTTCCCGGTGCGCCCGCTGCCGGTGGCCTACCGGGCGGACCTGTCCACCGCCGAACTGGCGAAGGTCCCGTCGATCCGGCTGTTCCTGGAGCGCGCCCGGCAGGTGCAGCCCGGCTACCGGCTGACCGCCGAGGACGCCCACTATCTGCGGGAGATCTGCCTGTTGCTGGACGGGTTGCCGCTGGCCATCGAACTGGCCGCCTCCCGGATGAAGCTGTTCCGTCCCCGAGCACTGCTGACCCGGCTGCGCGACAGCCTGGACGTGCTGGAACACGGCCTGGCCGACAAGCCCAGCCGGCAACGTTCCCTCTGCGCGGCGATCGCCTGGAGTTTCAACCTGCTCACCCGGGAACAGATCGACATGCTCTGTGCCATCTCCATCTTCGCCGGCGGGTTCGACCTGCCGGCGGTGCAGGCGGTCACCGGAGCCACGCCCCGGATCGCCGAACGGGTCACCGAGCTTCTGGTGGACAAGTCGGTGATCTCCATCGCCGATCATCAGGCCGACGGTGAGCCACGGTTCGAGATGCTGCGGACGATGCGCACCTACACCCGGGACCGTCTGCTCGAGTCCGGGCGCGCCGAGGTCGTCGCGTCCCGGCATGCGGAACACTTCCTGGCGCAGGCCCGCGCGGCAGGCAAGCGGTTGAACGGGCCCGACCAGGCGGTCCTGCTGAAGGCGCTGGCCCGTGACCACGACAACTTCTATCTGGCCTTCCGGCACCTGGTGGAGCGTGGCGAGATCGCCACCGCGGTCCGGCTCATCGCCGACCTGCACCGGTACATCATCGCGAGTGGGCACGTCAGCGAGGCCCACCGCTGGTTGCAGAACATCCTCGGTGGCGGCGCCCGCAGCGTGCCGGGCGCCGAGTCGTGGCTGATGTTCGGCACCCTGTGTGCCAGCATCCGGCAGGATGCCCGGGCGAAGACCCATCTCGGTACGGCGTTGGCCCGGTTCCGGGAGGCCGGGGACGCGCAGGGCTGCGCGCAGGCGCTGAGCATGCTCGGCCATCTGGCGCTGATCCAGGGCGACCTCGACCAGGCGCAGGAAATGTGGATCGAGAGCCAGCGGATGCTCGACGAGGTGGACTCGCTGGCCAGCTATCCGTCGGCACGCGGGGGGATGGCGCTGCTCGCGTTGCTGCGCGGGGACCTGTCGCGGGCCGAGGAGCTGTGCGCCGAACAGATGAAGTTGTGCACCGAGCAGGGTGATACGACCTTCGCCGCGATCTGTTCCATCCGGACCGGCATGGTACGAGCGGCCCGCCGAGACTTCACCTCGGCGGCATCGCTCTACGGCGCCGGTATCCGTCAGTTCGAGACCATGAAGCATCTCCCCGGGCTCGCGTTCGGTATCGAGGCGTTGGTGCTGCTGGAGAGTACGCAGGACGGGCCGGCCCGCTATCTGCGTGCCGCCCGGTTGCTGGGTGCCGCTGAATCGATCCGGTCCGCCGCCTGCTGCGTCTTTCCCACGTGTGGACCTGGGCTGATGGAGCAGGCACGGACCTCGTTGCGGCAGTTGCTGGGCGGTGAGACATTCGAGCGGGAACGCCAGGCGGGCCGTGCGCTGTCTCTGGCAGATGCGGTCGCCGAGGCCCTCTCGACTGATCATGCGCCGATCCAGGAACGCGATTCCATGCCGATGAATGAAAACCTGACGGCCCGCGAACGGGAAGTGGCGGAACTGGTCGCGCAGGGCCGAACAAATCGTCAGGTTGCGGCCGAACTCGCTATCTCGGAGTGGACCGCGATCAACCATCTACGGCACGTCATGCGGAAACTGGATTGTCGCTCCAGAATCGAAGTGGCCCAGTGGGTGCTGGGGTCTGGAAACCGTTTGACGGAGCCGCGTCGGGACTAGTTGTCAGATCTGTCCCGATGTGATGACAGCGCTATTGACGCTCGGCACCGAGGGTGATGCTCTCTGTGCATAATCCCAGCGTGGCAAAGGAAATTTATAGTAGTATGTCCGGTATTCCACAACGGTCGTCCAGAGGTACCGAAGTCAAAACACTACGGGTATGTCATCGGTATTCACCCCTAGGGGAGGGTGGCATCCTGATCCAGGTCAACCGGTACCAAGAATGAGCGCTGAGCACCATGGCGACCTTGCGGACCGGGATCGTACGAATGACAGAAGCAGTACCCGGAAATGCTGAAGTGGTATCGGAAGCACATAGCTGGCGACCACCGACGGTCAGGTCGAGGATTCAGAGGTATGGGCATGCGGGACATTGCGATAGTCGGCATGGGATGCCGCTTCCCCGGCGCCAATGATCTGGACAGCTACTGGAAGCTGCTGAAGTCCGGGGCACGCCAGTTCCACTCGGTGCCCGAGAGCCGGTGGGACAACACCCCCTACTTCGATCCCGACGACAAGCGCTCCAGCGGCAAGAGCTACACCGACCAGGTCGCCTACCTCGACCCGATCGACCAGTTCGACGCCGTGCACTACCGGATGTCGCCGCGTCGGGTGCGGTCCATGGACCCGCAGCATCGGCTGCTGCTCGACGTCAGCCGGGAAGCCATCCAGGACGCCGGCTGGGAGCGACGCCCGTACGACAAGGTCAACACCGGCGTCTACTTCGCGCTCAGCACCGCGGACTTCGTCCAGCTCACCCCCGGTGTGATGGGGATGGAGCCCTACTCGGTGCCGGGCTCGCTGCTGAACATGGCCGCCGCCACGGTCAGCCAGTACTACGACCTGGGTGGCCCCAGCTTCACGCTGGACTCCGCCTGCTCGTCGGGGCTGACCGCGCTCGCCGAGGCGGTGACCGCGCTGCGGGCCGGTGTCTGCAACGAGGCCCTGGTCGGTGGCGCCTACCTGAACCTGATCCCGGTCAGCCTGGTCGGTTTCTCCCGGGTGGGCGCGCTGTCCAGTGCCGGGGTCTGCCGACCGTTCGACAGGCGGGCCGACGGGTTCGTACTGAGCGAGGGGGTCGGCGCGGTCGTCCTGCGGCCGCTCGACGACGCGCTCGCCGCCGGGGACCGCGTGTACGCGGTGGTCCGCGGTGTGGGCTGCTCCAACGACGGCACCACCGATGGCCCGATGACGCCACGGGAGGACGGTCAGGTCCGGGCAATGCTCCGGGCGTACCGCGATGCGGACGTTCCCGCCAACTCGGTGGGTCTGATCGAAGCACACGGCACCGCGACGATCGTCGGGGACCGGGTGGAGCTGAGTTCGTTGAAGAGCGTCCGGGTCTCCGCCGGCACCGCCGGAGGTACCGGCGGCGTCGAGCGTTGCTACCTGTCCTCGGTGAAGAGCCAGATCGGCCACTCGCTGACCGCCTCCGGCCTGGCCAGTCTGATCAAGACAGCGCTGGCCCTGCACCACCGGGAGATCCCGCCACAGCCGGCCACCGAGATCGAGGAGTCGCTGGGTCTGACGGACGCGGGCCTGCAACTGCCCGAGACGTTGACCCCGTGGCAGGCCGAAGGCGGGGTGCCCCGCCGTGCCGGCATCAACTCCTTCGGCTTCGGCGGCACCAACGTGCATGTGGTGATGGAGGAAGCGCCACCCGTCACCCGCGCACCGGAACCGGCCACCCCGACACCCGAACTGTTCGTCTTCTCCGCCGGCTCGATGGATCTGCTCCGCGACCACCTGGTCCGGTTCCTGCGGTTGTCCACCGAGGACCCGACGATGTCGCTGACCGATCTGGCCACCACCCTGGCCAGCCGGAGTCTGCTGAGGGCCAGGCTCGCGGTGGTCGCGGACAGCTGGGACGAGCTGCGTACCAAGATCCGCACCGCGCTGCCGCTGCTGGCCGACGGGCGTACCGGGGCCCTCGGTGAGGGCAGCTACGCGGTCGGTCGGGCGGTACGGGCCACGGACCGCGCCGTCGCGTTGGTCTACCCCGGACAGGGCAGCCAGCGTCCCGGCATGCTGCTCGATCTCTACGAGCGCTACCCGGCCTTCCGGCGTCACGCCGACGAACTCGACGACGTGGTCGGCGGCTCACAGGGCTTCTCCGCCCTGCGCGCCGTGTACGGCGACACCGCCGCCACCACCGAGGGACAGCTGCGGCTCACCGGTACCGACGTCTGCCAGCCGACCCTCGGCGTACTGGAACTGGCGGCCACCCGGCTCGTCGAGGCCTGCGGCGTGGTACCCAGCGTGACCCTCGGTCACAGCGTCGGCGAGTTCCCTGCGGCGGCTGCCGCCGGCGTGATCAGCGACGCCGAGACCGTACTGATGATGGCCGAACGGGGTGCGGCGATGCGCTCCGCCGAGGCGGACCGGCGCGGCGGGATGATGGCCGTACAGGTCGGAGCCGAGCGCATCGACGGGCTGGCGACCGGGATCGCCGGGATCTGGCCGGCCTGCTACAACCATCCGCGGCAGACGGTCGTCGCCGGTACCAGCGCCGCGCTGGAGGAGTTCCAGGCGCGCTGCGCCGAGCAGCAGATCAGTACGCACGTCCTGGCGGTCTCCAACGCCTTCCACACCCCGCTGCTGGACGGGGTACGGGAACGGGTACGCGAGACCGTGACCCGCCGTACCCTGACCCGCCCCGAACGCACGTTCGTGTCGTGTGTGGGCGGCGAGGCCAACGACGACCCCGCGGTGCTGCGGGAGTACTGGGAACGGCACGCCTCGTCGCCGGTGCGTTTCGCTCAGGCCGCACTCGCCGCGTACGAGGCGGGAGCACGCATCTTCGTGCAGGTGGCCGGCGGACAGGCGATGCTGGCGACGCTGCGGCACAACCTCGCCGAAGCCGAGGGCTGTCACTACGTCGCGCTGTCCGGCGACGAACCGGACGACGGCCGAAGCTTCCTCAACGGGCTCGCGCAGCTCGTCGCGCTGGGCGTCGACGTCGACGCCACGCCGCTCACCGGCCGCCGCGGACAGCTGTTGGACCTGCCGGTGTCGCCGCTGGCCAACCGCAGCTACCCGCTACCACCGTGGCCGGACGTCGACCAACTGCTGGAACGGCCGTCGGCCGAGCCGGTGATGGTCGGCTCGATCGAACCAGAGATCACGTCAACAGCGCCCAGCCGTGTGCAGGAGGACCAGCCGGTGAGCGAGATTGTGAACCTGTTCCGGGACCAGATCGCGCTGCTGCGGTCGCTGGACCCGAACGGCGTCCGGTTTGCCGACGCCACCTCGGGAACCCAGCCGTCCGCGCAGCCGCCCGTACCCCACAGCACCTCCCCGGCGGTGTCCGCGGCACCGGCCACCGCACCGGCCACGGCCCCGGCCATCGCGCCGGCACTGATCGTCCCGACGGCGGTGACGCCACCGACGGACGGCCGTTTCACCGAGATCCGCGACGTGGTGTACGGGCAGGTCGCCCGGATCAGCGCGTTCCCGGTCGAGCAGTTCACCGGTACCGAGCTGCTGGTACAGGAACTCGGCTTCGACTCCCTGATGGTCACCGAGCTGCTCACCGCACTGGCCCGTACCTGGCCACAGCTGAAGAGCTCGACCGCCGCGCTGCCGAAGCGGCCGACGCTGACCGAGATGGTCGCGGCGATCGCAGAGGTCCTCGGAGTACGTGGCCCGGCGCCGCAGCCCTCCAGCGCCGTGCTCGGTGGGCTGCCGCCGGCGGCGCCGGTTCCCGAGCCGGTTCCCGGGCCGCGGCACGCGCTGCCCACCGAGACCGAATCCACGGTCCGGCCGGAGAACGGACTGGCCGAGCTGGCAGAGGTCGTCGAGCACGACGCGGCACTGGCCGAGCTGGGACGCAACCCCTACTTCCTCACCCACGAGTCGAACATCAAGGACACCACCCGGGTCGCCGGCCGTGAGCTGATCTGCTTCTCCAGCTACAACTACCTGGGACTGTCCGGCCACCCCCGGGTCAACGACGAGGTGATCGCCGCCGTCACCCGGTACGGCACATCGGTGTCGGCCAGCCGGTTCCTGTCCGGCAACCGACCTCTGCACGACGAGCTGGAATCGGAACTGTCCGCGCTGCTGGGTACCGACGACGCACTGGTGATGGTCAGCGGCCACGCCACCAACGTCTCGGTCATCGGCCACCTCGTCGGCCCCGGCGACCTGATCGTGCACGACGAGCTGGCGCACGACAGCATCATGCAGGGCTGTGCGCTGTCCGGCGCGACCCGACGACCGTTCACCCACAACGACCCGGCTGCGCTGGACGCGGTACTGACCCGGCACCGCAAGTCGCACCGCCGCTGCCTGGTCGTGGTGGAGGGCGCGTACAGCATGGACGGTGACCTCGCCGACGTGCCCGCCCTCATCGAGGTCAAGCAGCGGCACGGCGCCCTGCTGATGATCGACGAGGCGCACAGCATCGGGGTGGTCGGTGCACACGGTGGTGGCGTCGGGGAGTACTTCGACGTGGACCGCTCCGCGGTGGACCTGTGGTCGGGCACCATGTCGAAGGCGCTGGCCTCCTGCGGCGGCTACGTAGCCGGGAACCGTACGCTGATCGACTACCTGAAGTACACCGTTCCCGGCTTCGTCTACAGCGTGGGCATCACCCCGGCCAACGCGGCGGCCGCCATGGGCGCGATGAAGGTGATGCGGGAGGAGCCGGAGCGGATCAGCCGCCTCGCCGCCAACTCCCGGCTGTTCCTACGATTGGCCCAGCAGGCCGGGGTGAACACCGGAACCAGCAAGGACTCCCCGGTCATCCCGTGCATCGTGGGCGACTCGCAGCGCACCCTCGCGCTCTCCCACGCGCTGTTCGACCGGGGGATCAGCGTCAACCCGATCATGTACCCGGGGGTCCCGGACGAACTGGCCCGGCTGCGGTTCTTCGTCACCTCCGAGCACACGCCGGAACAGATCGAACGCACCATCCAGATTCTTGCGGAGGAGCTCAGCCGTCTCGGCGTGCCGGCGACTCTGCTGGCGCCCACGCCCGCCTGACCGGCGGGAGACGGCGCCCAGGGGCGGCGCGGACATCAGGTCCGATTGCCGCCCACGGCCCACACCGACACACCTGGACGACGGCAGGACACCCCCCGTACCCGACGACGAACGGACGACACAGTGGAATGGTCGACGGGAAACATCTTCACCGGCAACTCGGTACGCACCTTGGTGGATCTTGAGGAGCGTGCGCTGCGGATGGCCGCAGTTCTGGGCGGCAAGGGCGTGGTCGCCGGCGATCGCGTGATGCTGGCCGCCGCGAACTCCGCCGACTACATGGTCGCGCTGCTCGCGTTGATGCACCTCGACGTGTCGATCGTGCTGGCCGACGACCGGGAGACCGCGGACGAGCGGCAGCGGATGGCCCGTCGCGCCCGGGTGCGGTGGACCATCGAAGGGCGCCGGGCCGACCCCACCGTCACTCCGGACGTACTCCCGCTCGCCACCCTGGTCAGTGAGCTGAACCAGGCCGAGTCCGATGTGGACGTACTGTCCTTCAGCGCCTGGCACAAGCGCGGTGACGCGCTGATCACCTGGTCCTCCGGCTCCACCGGGGTGCCCAAAGGCATCGTACGCAGTGGGCGCGGATTCCTCAGCGACCTGGAGCGCACCCGGGAACGGATGGGATACCAGCCGGGCGACGTCCTGCTACCGCTGGTCCCGTTCTCGCACTTCTACGGCCTCACCCTGCTGGTGATCTCCTGGACGTTGGGCTGTTCCCTGGCCATCGCACCGCTGGGTCGGCTGGACCAGGCGGTCAAGCTGGCGGCCAAGAGCAGGGCCACCGTCCTGGACGCCACCCCGTCGACCTACCACAGCCTGCTCAAGTTGCTGGACCGCCGCCCGGACACCGCGCGCGACCTCGACACGGTACGGATGTTCTGTGTCGGTGGCTCGCCGTTGCCGCAGTCGCTCAGCGAACGGTTCCAGCAGCGACTGGGCCACCCGTTGCTGGACGGCTACGGCAGCAACGAGGCAGGCAACGTGGCGCTGGCGACGCCTGACAACTACACCGGTTGTGGTCGGCCGCTCCCCGGGGTGGATGTGACCATCGTGGACGGTGAGGGCACTCCGGTGCCGACCGGGGAGACCGGCGAGATCTGGGTCCACTCGGCCAGCATCATGCGCGGCTACCTGGCCGAGGACGGCAGCGTGGAGTCCCGCGGCGACCGGCCGTACCGCACCAACGACCTCGGCTTCCAGGACGTGGACGGCAACCTGTGCGTACTGGGCCGCAAGTACGCGGTGCACCGCATGGGGCACACCCTCTACCCCGAGGCGATCGAGAGGAAGGCCGAGGTCTGCGGTCGTCCGGTGAAGATCGTCGCGGTCGAGGACGAGGGCCGTGGCACCCAGCTGGTGATGTTCGTGGAGGACCCGGCGAACGAGTCGGCACAGCAGTGGCGGCGTTCCATCGGTGCGCTGCTGCCGGCGTACGAGCGGCCCAACAAGGTCAACGTGCTGCATTCCTTCCCGCTCAACCGCAACGGCAAGCCCGATCTGCTGCGGCTGCGTCAGATGGCCCAGGACGCGGTGACCGGGCTGCGACGCAACCCCACCCCGACCGCCCGTGCCGCGGCACTGCCCCCACCGGCCGTGGAGGCACCGGCACCGCAGGGCAGTACGGAGGTCCCGTTCCCGGACCGGATCGCCGGTCTGCACGCGGTGATGGACCTGCTGCGCGAGCGGCCCCAGCAGATCAGCGAGATCCTCACCCAGATCTCCATCCACCGCGCGGTGGACCTGGAGATCGAGGGCGCCATCGAGACACTGGAAGGTGCCGTCGAGGAGGTACTGCGCAACGGCCCCGCAGCGGTACGCCGGATGGCGGTGTTCATGCCCTCCAACGTGCTTCTCTACTCCTACGTGCTCTACCTGCTGGTGCCCTCGCTCTACACCGAGCAGGTGTCGTTCCGTCCGTCCAGCCAGGTCGGTGAGGCGACGCGGCAGCTGCACGAGCTGCTCGCGCCGGTACACCAGCTGCCGGTGGAACTGGCCGGGCTGAGTCAGCGCAAGTTCATGGACGGACCGGTGGCCGCCGCCGATGTGGTGGTCTTCACCGGTACCTACCAGAACGCCGAGACGATCCGCGCCCAGTTGGCCGACGACCAGTTGTTCATGCTGTTCGGCCAGGGCGCCAACCCGTTCGTGCTGGCGCCTGAGGCGGACATGGACCTGGCGGTGCACGACGCGATCCGGATCCGGATGCTCAACTCCGGCCAGGACTGCTTCGGCCCGGACGTGTTCTTCGTACCGGCCGAGGACGCGCAGCGTTTCGTCGACGCGCTGGGCAAGCGGCTGGCGGCCATGACGTTCGGCAGCTACGCCGACCCCGGGGCCGACTACGGGCCGATCTGCTACGACAGTGCGCTGTCCGCGGCCACCGAGTACCTGCCGCGCAACGCCGAGTACATCGTGCAGGGCGGTGCGGTGGACTTCCGTACCCGGCAGGTGCAGCCGACCATTCTGGTACGCGGGTTCGACGAGCCCATGGTGGTGACCGAGCTGTTCAGTCCCATCTTCAACGTGGTCACCTACACCGATCCGGAACGTCTGCGGGCCAGGCTCACCGAACCGTCCTTCCAGGACCGGGCGATGGGCGCGATGGTGTACGGCGAGGATCCCGAACTGGTGGAGCAACTGGCGAAGCGACACGTCGTCGCCGTCGACCAGACGCTGCTGGACATCGACGACGGCAACCGACCCTTCGGTGGCCGCGGCATGATGGCCAACTACGTCAGTCACCGTAAGCGCCGTTGGGCGCAACCCCTGCTGATCTCGAAGGTGGTGGCGGACGAATGCCCGGCACGCAGTTGACCGGTACACAACGCTATCCGGGTGCCTGGCACGCGGTGGTGGACTTCCTGCGCTCCTGCGGCACCCGGACGGTGTTCGGGCTTCCCGCCGACGACCTGGTGGCGTTGCGTGCGTTGGAGGACACCGACATCCGGTTCCTGCTGACCCGCGATCAGCGCAACGCCGGTTTCATGGCCACCGGGCACGCGCTGCAGACCGGACGACCGGCGGTCTGCCTCGTCGGCAAGGGCCCGGCCAGCAGCAACGTGCTGACCGGTCTGCTGGAGGCGCGCTGTTCGGCGGCGCCGGTGGTCGTACTGGCCGCCGGTACCGCCGGCCGGGTCCGTGGCTCCGGCGCGTTCCAGGAACTCGACCAGGTATCGATGGTGCGCTCGCTGGTGAAGTGGGCGTACCGGATCGACCACCCGGACCGCGTGGTATCCGCCGTGGAGAAGGCCTTCCTGGCCGCTACCGACGGCACCCCGGGGCCGGTGTACCTGGAGATCGCCGACGACCTGCTGGACACCGAGGTGCTCCGGCAGCGTCCGTGGCGTGACGTGAGCGCCCAGTACCCGGCGGCGGACCGGGAAGCCGACCGCACCGCGCTGGACACGGTACGGGCGAGCCGCCGACCGGTCCTGTTGGTGGGTGGCGGGATGCGGCACCGCAACGCGGACCGTTCACTGGAGGACCTGGCCACCCGTACCGGTGCCGCGGTGTTCGCCACCGCGTCCGGACGGGGAGCCTTCGACGAGAGCCACGGCTCGTTCTGCGGACTCGCCGGGCTGTACTCCCCGGCCGAGGCCGCCGGCCTGTGGCAGGACACCGATCTGGTGATCGCGCTGGGCAGCCGGCTGGAGGAGACCGCCACCTTTGGCGCCGGTTTCGCACCGGCCGGTGTACCGGTGCTGCAGGTCAACGTCTCCGCGACCGAACTGTCCACCGAGTTCCCCGGACCGGCCGTGATCGCGGACGGCGGCACGGTGGTCCGCGACTGGTGCGCAGCACTGTCCGACGTCGCGCACACCGCCGACGAGGACTGGGTCGGTCGCATCGGCCGGGCGCGGGAACAGGCGGAGACCCGGGTCGGCGACGAGTTGACCCGACTGCGCGACGAACCGCTACCGCACATCGCGACGCTGCTGTCCGAGCTGTCCAGCCGGCTCACCGACCAGCATGTGCTGGTCCAGGAGAACGGCCTGCAGGACATGTGGTCGTACTTCTACCCGTTCTGGCGCGCCACCGGTTCGGCCGGCTCGATCGTTCCCTCGGAGCAGACGAGCCTCGGCTTCGGTGCCGCGGCCGCCGCCGGGGTTAAGCTCGCCGCACCGGACCGTACCGTGGTCGCACTGGTCGGTGACGGCGCGTTCGGGATGCTCGGCCGTGACCTCGGAGTCGTTGCGGCCGAAGGTATCGGCGTGCTGTATGTGGTACTCAACAACGGTGGCTACGGCTGGCTGCAGTCGCAGCTGGACAAGCTGTGCGCGCCGGACTCCCGGTTCCGGTTCGTTTCCGAACAGGACACCCTGGGTGTGCTCCCCGACGGCGTGCACCACGCGGTGGTACGGCACAGCAGCGAACTGGCCGAGGAGCTGGACCGCGCGTTGAAGGAATGCTCCAACGGCAGGGTCGCGGTCCTTGAGGTGCCGGTGGCGCTCACCGACGTACCGGCCGACCTCAGCGAGCTGGAGGGCGACTTCCCGGCCCAGGAAGGCGGCCACTGATGGACACCGGAAGCGGTGCCCGGACACCGGACACGGCGGACAACCGCAACACAGCGATCGGAGAACTGCGATGAACACAGGCACCGGACGACGCCGGGTCGTGATCACGGGCCGTGGCGTGATCAGCCCGGTCGGGCTGACGCTCGGCGACTTCTGGCAGTCACTGCTGACCGGACGCAGCGGCGTCGGTCCGATCACCTCCTTCGACGCCACCGACTTCCCGGTCAAGATCGCCGGTGAGGTACACGGCTTCGAAGCGACCGACTACATGCCGCGGGTGACCGCCCGGCGCATCGACCGCTTCGCGCACTACGCAGTCGCGGCGACCCTGCAGGCGCTGGAGGAGGCGAAGCTGGAGATCGACGACGATCTCGCTCCCCGTGTCGGGGTGCTCGTCGGCTCGGGCTTCGGTGCCACCCTGATCCTGCACCACAGCGCGCTCAACGTCACCGAGAAGGGTTACCGGGGCCTGGCCCCATGGGTGTCGGCCGGTGCCGCCATCGACAGTGCCGCCGGTGAGGTCGCGTTGCGGATCAACGCGCAGGGCCCGTCCGGGGCGATCAGTACCGCGTGCGCGTCGGGTACCACCTCGATCGGTGACGCGATGCGGATGATCCAGTACGGCGGCGCGGACGTGGTGCTCGCCGGTGGCTCGGACAACGCGGTCACCTCCGTCGACATCGGATCGGCCGCGATGTCGCGCGCTCTGTCGCGGCGCAACGACGACCCGCAGGCCGCCAGCCGCCCCTTCGACAAGGGCCGGGACGGGTTCGTGATGGCCGCCGGCGCCGGCATGGTCGTACTGGAGGAGGCCGAGCACGCGATCCGTCGCGGCGCGCCGATCTTCGCCGAGGTGATCGGGTACGGCGCGAGCAGCGACGCCCACCACCCGACCGCTCCGCACCCGGAGGGCCGCGGTGCGCGTCAGGCCATGCGACTGGCACTGGCCGACGCCGGTATCGAACCGACCGAGGTGGACTACGTCAACGCGCACGGCACCAGCACCGTGCTCAACGACCGTACCGAGTCCGAGGCGATCCGCGCGGTGCTCGGGGAGCACGCCCGCAACATTCCGATCAGTTCCACCAAGTCGATGACCGGCCACATGATCGGCGCGGCCGGCACCGTCGAACTGATCGCATCGGTGCAGGCGATCCTCGACGGCCAGGTGCCGCCGACGATCAACTGTGACGACCCGGAGGACCCCGAACTCAACTACGTGCCGCACCGCCCGCAGGAACACGTCACCAACGTGGCGATGAGCAACTCCTTCGGTTTCGCCGGTCACAACGCGGTTGCCGTGGTTCGGCGCTGGCAGCCCTGAGACGTCCCGACAGTCCTGGCAGTCGACCGACTGCCGAGTCCCATGAGGAGAGAGCATGACCAACGAGAGCATCCACGCCCAGCTCGCCGCCATCATCGAGGAGGTGGCCGGCGTTCCGGCCGCCGACATCACCGCGGACAAGTCGCTCAAGGACGACCTCGACGTCGACTCGTTGTCCATGGTCGAGGTCGTCGTGTCCATTGAGGACAAGTACGGCGTGAGCCTGTCCGACGACGCGCTGGAGCACCTGCACACGGTCGGCGACGTGGTCGACTACATCGAGAAGGCGGCTGCGCCGACCCCGGCGTGACGTCTCCGGAATACCCCGGGATGCTCCCCGACCCCGCGCGGGAGCATCCCGGTCCCCGGGCCCGGTGACACGGGCCCGGTTGTCCCACGCCTGCTCGGTCCTGCCCCACCTTCCCTGCTCCATCCCAGACAGGAGGCGACCAGTGACCATCCTCGCCGCCACGGAGGCGTCCGAACTCACCGATCCGTCTCCGCGGGACCCACTGCTGCGCCTCGACGCGCTGTTCGACCCGGGCTGGACTCCACTGGCACCGCCGGACGACTCGGGTGTGATGGCCGCGATCGGGACGATGCACGGTGTGCCGTCGATCGCCTACGCCAACGATCCACGCCAACAGGGTGGCGCCCTGGGGATGCAGGGCTGCGCGCGGGTGGTCGAGGCGATCGACCGTGCGGTGGTCGACGGCGTACCGGTGGTGGGGTTGTGGCATTCCGGCGGCGCCCGGTTGGGTGAGGGTGTCCGCTCGCTGGACGCGGTGGGCAGCGTGTTCGCTGCGATCGTCCGCGCTTCCGGGCGGGTGCCGCAGATCTCGGTGATCCTCGGACCGTCCGCCGGGGGCGCCGCGTACGGTCCGGCACTGACCGACCTCGTGGTGATGAGCCAGGGCGGCCGGGTGTTCGTCACCGGGCCGGACGTGGTCCGCAGCGTCACCGGCGAGGACGTCGACATGGCCGAACTGGGTGGCCCGGACACGCACTGCCGGCACAGCGGTGTGGCCGCGGCCAAGGCCGGTACCGATGCCGCTTCGCTGAAGATGGCCCGCGACCTGGTGCAACTTCTCGGCGCACCCGGCACGGTGCAGGTGGCGGACCTTGCGCCACGACCTGATCCGGGTCTTCGTCTGCCGGAGAGTCCGCGCCGTGCCTACGATGTACGGCCGATGGTGGCCGACCTGCTCGACGACAAGCCGGTGGAGCTGCACGCGAAGTGGTCGCCGAACATCGTGACTTCGCTCGGCCGGCTGGCTGGCCGTACGGTCGGGGTGATCGCCAACAATCCGCTGCGGCTCGGCGGTTGCCTGGACGCGCAGAGCGCGGAGAAGGCGGCGCGGTTCGTGCGGATGTGCGACGGTTTCGGTATACCGCTGGTGGTCATGGTGGATGTACCCGGCTACCTGCCGGGACTGGGCCAGGAACGCGACGGTGTGGTACGCCGCGGCGCGAAGTTGCTGCACGCCTTCGTCGAGGCGGTGGTGCCCCGGGTGACCGTGGTGACCCGTAAGGCGTTCGGCGGCGCCTACATCGCAATGAACTCCCGCAGTCTCGGCGCCACCGCCGTGTACGCCTGGGAGGATGCGGAGATCGCCGTGATGGGCGATGAGGCGGCGGTCGGCATCCTGTTCCGCAAGCAGCTCGCGGCCGCTCCCGAGGAACAGCGCGAACAACTGCGCACCCAGTACATCGCCGAGCATCACGCGGCGACCGGTGGCGTGCGGCCGGCGGTGGCGGCCGGTGCCGTGGACCAGGTGATCAGTTCGGCGGACACCCGGCGGATGGTGGCCATGACGCTGGCCGAGGCCGCGGACCGCCGTGGGACGCACGCGAACATTCCGCTCTAGAGGGTGGCAGATGCGAGACGGCGAACAGAACCCCTATGCGAGCGTCGCGGAGCGACGCTCCTACCACGGCATGCGCGGCAAACGGCTGGTCCGGATCCTGCCCGAGGAGGGACCCGCCGACGCCGCCGCCGTGATGGTGCACGAGTCCTTCCGGTCCATCGCGCTCAGCGAGACCTATCCCTGTGTGGTGGCGCGCTCGGCGATGCGGCGCGGTGACTACCGGTTCGGGTGCTACCCGGCCCTGGGCACCCCGGAAGCGGCCCGTGCCGTGGTCGCCGACCTGTGGGACTTCGTCCGGGAGTTCCCCATTCAGCAGGATCGCTTCGCCTCGTTCGTGGCCAGCTTCGACGGGCCCTCGCCGGGTTCGGAGAAGCAGTTCGAGGACGTGATGTGGCAGCAGTTGCAGCTGATGCACGAGCTCGACGTGGTGCACAGCGAGTGGGATCCGGAGGTACTCACCGATCCCGCCGAGTACGGCTTCTCCTTCAGCTTCGCCAGCCGTGGTTTCTTCATCGTGGGTATGCACCCCGGTTCCTCGCGATGGGCCCGACGCACGGCCTGGCCGACGCTGATCTTCAACTCGCATGCGCAGTTCAACCTGCTCCGTGACTCCGGTCGGATGAAACGGATGCAGGAGACGGTGCGGATGCGTGACCGTAGGGTGCAGGGCAGCGAGAATCCGAGCCTGCGGCAGTTCGACGCCAAGAACCCGGAGACCGTGATGTATTCCGGCCGACTCGTCGAGGACGACTGGTCCTGCCCCTTCCGGCCGCTGGACGGCGGCCCGGTGCAGGTGGGCGCCAGTGCCGAGCCGCCGGCCGAGAAAGGTTAGGCATGACCATCCTGGACATCTCCCGCGAGTACGATCTGCTCACCGAACTTGAGCCGGTCGTGGCGAGCAACATCGACCGACATCTGTCAGTGGCGCGTGACTGGCATCCACACGACTATGTGCCGTGGAGTGAGGGCCGTAACTTCGCGTTCCTGGGCGGGCAGGACTGGTCGCCGGAGGAGTCCAGGTTGACACCGGTGGCCCGGGCGTCGATGTTGATGAATCTGCTCACCGAGGACAATCTGCCCGGCTACCACCGGGTCATCGCGACAGCTTTCGGTACGGACGGCGCCTGGCGGTTCTGGCTGGATCGTTGGACGGCGGAGGAGAACCGGCACGCGATCGTGCTGCGCGACTACCTGACGGTCACCCGCGCGGTGGACCCGGTCGATCTGGAACAGCGCCGGATGCGGTTGATGTCCAAGGGAGTCGACGACGGGCCGCAGGGCGCGTTGGAGAACGTCGCGTACGTGTCCTTTCAGGAGCTCGCCACCAGGGTGACGCACCGCAACACCGGCCGGACCCTCGGCTGCCCGATCGGTGACCAGATGATGGCCCGGATCGCTGCGGACGAGAACCTGCACATGGTCTTCTACCGCAACCTGGCCGCCGCGGCGCTGGATCTGGCGCCGGACGAGACGATGCAGGCCATCCGCAACGTGGTGCTGAACTTCGAGATGCCCGGTGGCGGCCAGCCCGACTTCATGCGCTACGCCGTACTGATGGCCAACGAGGGCGTCTACGATCTGCGTCTGCACCACGACGGGGTCATCATGCCGGTGCTGCGATTCTGGAAGGTCTTCGAGCGCACCGATCTCTCCCCGGCGGGGGAGAAGGCACGGGAGGAGCTCGCTACCTTCCTGTCCGCACTGGACGCACAGGCCAGCAGGTTCGAGGAACGCCGCGAGGAGCGCCGGGCGCGCGCCGCGGCACGGGACGGGGAGGTCGGCGCATGAGCCGTTCGGTACTGGTGACCGGTGGGAACCGGGGGATCGGTCTGGCCATCGCACGTGAGCTGGCCGACGGTGGTGACAAGGTCGCGGTGACGTTCCGGTCCGGGGAGCCGCCGGCCGGACTTCTCGGAGTATGTTGCGACGTCACAGATCCCGGGTCGATCGACGCCGGTTTCAAGCAGATCGAGGCGGAGCACGGTCCGGTACAGGTGCTCGTCGCCAATGCCGGCATCACCCGCGACAAGCTGGTGGCGACCATGTCCGATGAGGACTTCGCGGTGGTGATGGACGCGAACCTGACCGGAACCTTCCGGGTGGTCCGGCGGGCGATCCGTACGATGATGCGGGCCCGGTACGGCCGGATCCTGGCGGTGTCCTCGGTGGTCGCGATGCAGGGTGCCGCCGGGCAGACGAACTACGGCGCATCCAAGGCCGGCATGGTCGGGTTCGTCCGCTCGCTCGCCCGTGAGGTCGGCAGCCGGGGCATCACGGCCAACGTGCTGGCGCCCGGCTATGTGGACACCGACATGACGTCAGGCTTCTCGGACGCCGTACGGGCAGCTGCGCTGGAATCCATTCCGTTGAAGCGTTCGGCTGCGCCCGAGGAGATCGCCCGGGTGGCGAAGTTCCTGGTGAGTGACGACGCAGGCTATCTGACCGGTGCGCTCATCCCGGTCGACGGCGGCATGGGCATGGGCCACTGAGCTACCCGTACCGCCCTGACAGTGGGCCGGAGCGTCCTTGCGATGCTCCGGCCCACTGTCGCAAAGACTTCGGAAAGTCCCACGGTCCGGTCGACGGGATGCGCTGGCAGACTTTCGTTTTGTAGCGATATGCCAATCTCGCCTTCCGTGACCTTCCGCCACATGGTGTTGTTCCGCCCTACTGGCCGGACCGTCTGGTTCGCCGAATCTCCCACCCAATTCCGAATGGAGCCAGTCCTGTGAGTGTCACACCGACCCAGGAGACGGATGTCGCAGTGGGGGCCGGACCCCCGGAGGGGCCGGGCCGGGGACGCCGGCTGGCGTTCGCGCTGCGTCGACCGCGTCTCATCCTGGTCGTCACCTTCCTGGTCATGGTCGTCGGTGTACTGCTGTCCGGCAGCGCCACCGCGTTGCTCAAGAACGGCGGCTTCGACGATCCGTCGTCGGATTCGGTGACCGCGACCAAGGTTCTGGAACGGCACTTCCCGACCAGCCAGCCGAACCTGACGGTCCTGGTGCGTGCCGGCGCCGACGGTGTCGACGGTGCCACCGCGCAGCGTGCCGGTGGCAGCCTCGTACAGCGGTTGGGTAAGGAGAAGGACGTCCAGCTCGTCGCATCCTACTTCGGCACCAAGGATCCGTCGCTGCGCTCCCGGGACAGCTCCTACGGGCTGATCCTGTTGCGCGTCAAGGGTGACGACGACGCCAGCGGCAAGACCGCGTCCCGGCTGCACGACAAGTACGTCGGCAGCCACGACGGCGTGAAGGTCACCTTCGGCGGGATCCTGCAGGTCAACAACGACATGGGCGAGGAACTCGGCAACGACCTGGCCACCACCGAACTGGTCGCCCTGCCGTTGACCCTGATCCTGCTGTTCTTCGTGTTCCGTGGCGTCATCGCCGCACTGCTGCCGCTGTTCATCGGGATCTTCGCGATCCTCGGTTCGTTCGCGGTGCTGTACGGGCTCGGCCAGCTGACGTCGATCTCGGTGTTCGCGATCAACCTCATCACCGCGCTCGGCCTGGGATTGGCGATCGACTACAGCCTGCTCATAGTGTCCCGGTACCGGGAGGAACGGGCCCGCGGCCTGGTGGGTGCCGAGGCCGTCACCGCGACCCTGCGTACCGCCGGCCGGACGGTACTGTTCAGCGCCAGCATCGTGGCCGCGGTACTGCTCAGCATGCTGGTGTTCAACCAGTACTTCCTGCGTTCCTTCGCCTATGCGGGTGTGGCCGTGGTTGCGGTGACCGCGATCGGTGCCCTGGTTCCGTTGCCGGCCGCGCTGCTGCTGCTCGGTGACCGGATCGACAAGTGGTCGCTGCGTCGTAAGCGCCCGCAGAAGGAGCCGGAGAACCGGCTCTGGGGCAAGATCGCCGCACTGAGCCTGCGCCGGCCGGTGGTGCTGGGTCTGATCGCGGTGGCGATGTTCGTCATCGCTGCCGTACCGCTGACCTCCATGCAGGTCAACGTGCCGGATGAGCGGGTACTGCCGTCGTCCTCCGAGGCACGTCAGGCCACCGAGACCATCAAGTCGCAGTTCCCCGGAGCGGGGGAACAGGAAGGCGCGCTGGCGGTCACCGCGTCGCGGTGGAGTGGCGACACCGGCGGCAACGACCTTGCCAGCTACGCCACCGAACTGTCCTCGCTGCCGCACGTCACCGCGGTCAACAGCGCGGCCGGTCGGTTCGCGCACGGCGCGCTGGTCGCACCGCCCGACCGGCTGCTGGTCGGCCAGTTCCGTTCCGGTGACGCGACCTACCTGCAGGTGCTCAACAACGTCACGCCGTACTCTGTGGACGGTAAGAACCTCGCCGAGGCGATCCGGGCAAAGTCGGTGCCGGGTGGTCGCACGGTGTACGTGGGCGGAATGTCCGCGCAGCTGGTGGACATCACCAACGCGTTGACCAGCCGGCTGCCCTGGGCCATCGGGATCGCGGTACTGGTGACCATGGTGCTGCTGTTCGTGGCCACCGGCAGCGTGCTGCTGCCGCTGAAGGCGGTACTGCTCAACGTGCTGACGCTCAGCGCCATCCTGGGCATCCTGGTGTGGATCTTCCAGCAGGGTCACCTGTCCGGCCCGCTGGACTTCACCAGGTCACCGATCGCGGTGTCCATGCCGGTTCTGGTTCTGTGTGTGGCGTACGGACTGTCGATGGACTACGAGGTGTTCGTACTCTCCCGGATCAAGGAGACCTACGACCAGACCGGTGATCCGCGCGGTGCCGTACGGGTCGGGCTGGGTATCGGCGGTCCGATCGTGGCGGCCGCTGCGGTGATCCTGGCCATCACGTTCTTCTCCACCGCCATCTCCGGTGTCTCGGTGGCGAAGCTGTTCGGCATCGGTGCCGGCCTGGCGATCATCGTGGACTCGACGCTGACCCGCGGTGTCCTGGTGCCGGTGTTCCTGCGGCTGACCGGTCGGGCCGCCTGGTGGTCGCCGCGGTGGATGAAGCGGATCAACGCCCGCATCGGGCTCGGGCACCACTGAGCAGCGGTCGGCCGCGACCCGCAGGAGCGGGCCGCGGCCGGCCTCACCGACGACGCTGCGGCCCGACCGGGACGGTTCCGGTCGGGCCGCAGCGTACTGATCGTCGGGTGCCCGCAGGTGGGCTGGTTTCTACCGGGCCGCGTCCTTCTGGGCCAGCCCGGTGGCGCCCTTGGTGTCCAGTACCCGGCTCAGCTCGGCCCGGTTGCGTACCTGCAACTTGCGGTAGGCGTTGGTGAGGTGCAGTTCGATGGTCCGCTGGGTGACGAACAGCGCCTGTGCGATCTGGCGGTTCGTACTGCCGCTCGCGGCCAGGGTGGCGGTCCGCAGTTCCGCGGAGGTCAGCGCGTCGCGACCGGACTGGGCCCGGCGCCGGGGCCGCGCCCCGCTGTTGACCAGTTCCCGATGGGCGTGCGCGGCCAACTGGGTGGCACCACAGCGCTGCGCGATGTCGAGACCCTCGCGGAGCAGTTCCCGGGCCGGCCGGGGGGTGGAGCGGGCCGTCATCGCGCTGCCCAGGTCGACCAGCGACCGGCCGAGATCCAGTACGGCCGGGGAGCTACGGAGTTCTGCTACCGACTCGGCCAGCAGGTCGATGCGCGCGACCGGATCGTCCTCGACCAGTCCACGGGCCCGTAGGCTGCGCCCCAGCGCCCGGTACGATCCCCAGGCCCGGGCAGCGGTGAGCTGCTCGTCGGCCAGTTGAACGGCCTTCGTCCGGTCGCCGATCTGGTACAGAGCGACGGCCGCCGTGCACCGCCATGCGTTGACCGCAGGGTTGTCGGCTCCCCAGAGCCGCAGTCGGCGCCCGCATTCCATCAGGTCGGCGAGGCCGGCGTGCAACTCACCACCGAGTACCCGCAACCGGCCACGTACCTCCAGCAGGTCGTTGAAGCGCCACTGCAGGGGGATCTCGTGTACCAGGCCGGTGCGGCCGATGATGGTGGCGGCCTCGTCATGCTCGCCGAGCTCGATCAAGCCGGCCACCAGCGCGGCGTGCTGGTCGGTGAACAGCGGTACGCCGCCGCCCGCGGTGACCACCCCCACCGCCTGGCGGGCCTGGTCGACGGCGAGCTGCACGTCGCCCTTGACCAGGGCGACCATGCTGCGCAGGGTCGCTGCTTCGGCGGCGTAGGAGTTGTCCTCGCCGGTCAACAGTTCCAGGTGGCGCTCTGCCAGGTCCAGTCGGTCTGCGTGGATCAGGGGAAGCAGGGCGGCGGTGTACTCCATCGGGCAGGTCGTCGGAAGCGTCCCGTCCGTCAACGCCCGCTGCAGCCGCCGGACCGTACCGGTGCGGTCCAGTCCGGACCAGGAGTTCCGGGTTGCCGCCGCGACCGGGTGCAGGAAACGGGTGAGTGGCAGGGACCCGACGGACGCGGCGGCATCTGCGGCGATGATGTCGCTCGCCGTGCCCACGGTGTCGGCGTGCAGCAGGGAGAGCAGCAGCCGTGACTCGCGGGACTGCGCGGCCAGGTCCGGACGCGCCTGCTCCAGTTGTGCGGCACCATCGGTGAAGACCTCGATGGCTTCCAGCAGTTGACCGTTGCTGGCCAGCGTGTGACCCAGGGCCCGGTGCGCGATGTTGATCTGGTCGGGCTGCTTCACCACCGAACTGGCGTGCCGCAGGTGGGCAATGGCGCCCTGCGGGTCATGTGCGGCGAGCGTCGCCCCGAGGGTGAGTGCGAGCCGTCCCCGGTGTGTCGGGGACATCGAACCCTGCATGGCACGTTCCAGGCAGTCGGCGCCGAGCGCATGGTTGCCCTGGGAGATCAGCTCGACCGAGATCCGGCACAGCACCTCCACAGTGGCCGGATCCATGGTCGGTGTGGTGGCCAGCAGATGCTGGGCGACCTCCGATGCGGCACCGCCCCGCTCCGCGAGCAGGTCCGCAGCCTTCCGGTGGTAGCGCTGACGCTCGGCGGAGCGCATGTTCTCCCGCAGCGCGTTGCGGACCATCGGGTGGACGAACGAGATGGGCGGTGTACTGCGTACGATGCCGAGCTGGCTGAGCCCGGCGATGATGTCACTCGCTTCTTCCTCGTCGATCGTGCACATCGCTGCGATCAGGGTCGGGTCCGCGCTGCCCAGCACTGCGATGGCGCGGGCGACGGGCGGCGCGGTGGGGGACAGGCGCTGCACCCGGCTCAGCACGTACTGGGCGACGTTGGGTGGGCCGATCCTGCGCAGGTCGTCGAGGTCGGCGCTGGCCGGGTCGATGTTCTCCTGGCTCAGAAGTTGGCACAGTTCGTTGACCAGGAGCGGGTTTCCGCCGGTCATCGCGTGGCAGGCGGCACCGAAGGCCTCCGGTACCGGGCGCGAGAGGTGGGCGCTCAGGACAGTCGTGACGTCCGTGGCGTTGAGCGGTGCCGGCCGCAGGGTCAGGGCGTCCAGGCTGTTGCGCAGATCCGCCATGAGATTCAGCCGGGTGCCGGAACGGATCTCCCCGGTGGGGACGGTGATGGCAAGGATGGCGGGCAGGTCGGCGAGCCGCCGGCTGAGGTAACCGAGCCAGCGCAGGGACAGGTCGTCCACCAGGTGCAGATCGTCCACCGCGATGACCAGGGGGCCGGCCTTGGCCAGCTCCGCCACCCGACGGTGCAACGAGATGAAGGTCTCCGCCAGCACGTTGCCCGGCCACTGTGGACCGAGCCGCGCGATGTCCGGGTCGGGTCCTGCGGACAGGTCGAACAGCTGGCCGCCCAGCCCGAGCAGCATCTCGCGTTCGCCCTGGCTACCGGAGGCGAGCAGGACCTGCGTACCGTGCCTGCGACCGCTGGCGACGACCCTGTTGAGCAGGGAGGTCTTCCCGTTGCCGGCGTTGCCTTCGATCACGATCAGTCCGGACCGTCCGCCGGCCAACTGCTCCACGGCGTGGTCGATCGCAGTGTGCTCGGTGTCCCGGTCGAGCAGCATTCCGCCGGGCTGCGGAATGTCGTGTCTGTCGGTGTACACCGGCATGCGTCTGAACCCTCTCGCTCGTCGACGTCCCCGTGATCTCGCTGAGGCGGTGCTTGCACGATGTCGGATAGCGGATTTATGACCGCGATTCTGTGCACATCCTCAGGAGGACTGTAGGGCGAACAGGGCATGGCAGGACACGCAGGATCTCGCCAGACTTCGTCTTTCGGCATGGCAAGAACTTGCCATGCAAGCCTTGCCGGAAGGTCGCAGATGCTGCAGAAACCGGCAAAAACTGCAATTGGCCGACCTGGACCGAGCTGTCCTGCCATGGCAGGACAGCTATGCGGGGGCGGCTTCCTCGCTACCCCGGACCACCATCGTGCAGAACATGGTGGCGACGTGTTCGGTCCCGTTGGCCTGTACGTCGCAGGCGACCGTCACCATGCCGTGCACACCGGTCCGTTTGATGTCATCGATCCGCGCCACGATGACCAGTGAGTCGCCGGGTCGTACCGGTCGGTGATGGACGAAGCGTTGGGCGCCGTGCACCACCCGGCTGTAGTCCATGCCCAGTTCGGGGTCGGCGGCGACCTGCAGACGCTCGGCCCGGTCCTCCAGGACCGTGAGGAAGCTCGGTGGGGCCACGACGTCGGTGTGGCCGGCTGCGATCGCCGCTTCCCGGTCGTAGTACAGCGGGTTCGTGTCGCCGAGCGCGGTGGCGAAGGCCCGGATCGCTTCGCGACTCACCTCGTAGGGCTCGGTCGGTGGATAGGTACGGCCGACCAGTGACACGTTGAGCGCCATCACAGTCCTCTTTCGCCGGTCCAGTGGGGGTCTCGCGGTACCGCACTGGATCCTCGCGGTACGGCCCGCGCAGCACGGTGCGGGAACGTCGGCCGCCGTGTCTGCGCGGCTCACCCTACCGGCAAGATCCCCTCCCAGGGGGACGCCCGGAACGACGCCAGCGTGTGCCCGGAAGGCTCCGGCGCACCACGCCGACGGCTAGGGTCGGATCATGGACGCCGAACCCCGGTGTGCCGGCGGACCCGGTTCGGGCGCCGGCCGGCCCGCACCCACCCGCTACACCGCGGCCGGACTTGTCCTCGCCGCCGGCGCCGGCCGGCGCTACGGCAGGCCCAAGGCGCTCGTTGCCTACGAGGGATCACTGCTGGTGGAGCGGGCCGTCCGGACCCTCGCCGAGGGCGGCGCCGATCCGGTACTGGTCGTCCTCGGCGCGGCCGCCGCCCAGGTACGCGAACAGGCCACGCTCGACGCCGTACTGCTCGACAACCCGGGCTGGCGCACCGGGATGGGTTCCTCCTTGCGGCTCGGTCTGGCCGCGGCGGCGCGGACACCGGCCGCTGCCGTACTGGTCCTGCTGGTGGACATGCCCGGGGTGAGCGGGGCGGCGGTGGCCCGACTGCGCCGGCTGGCCGGACCGGACGCGCTCGCGGTGGCCGGGTACCCGGACGGCACAGGTCATCCGGTACTGCTGGGGCGCGCGCACTGGGCCGGGGTGGCGGCGTCGGCGACCGGCGACCGAGGTGCGCGCGACTACCTGGCCGCTCATCGGCCCCGGGTGGTCGACTGCGCGGACGTCGCCGAGCGGACCGACCTGGACGTCCCGCCCGACGGCCGGGCGGACCAGTCGATCCCGTGACCCCGTGGCCGGTGCCGCAGCTACCTCGTGGAGCGGTCAGGAGGCAGCCCGGGGCGGTACGGACAGCCGTGGGCGACCGACCCTCGTACCGTCGGGATAGCGGACCCCACGCGCGGTGACACCGGGAACCGGCGGATCGCCGTTGAGGAAGGCACGCATCTGTGCCAGGGAGCGGCTGATCAGCCGGGAAACGTGCATCTGGGACAGGCCGAGGTGCTCACCGATCTCGGTCTGGGTCAGGCCGTGGAAGAACCGCAGGGCGATCGCGGTCCTGGCCCGGTGGGACAGGATCGCCAGCGCTGCCGGCAGCGACACCCGGTCCGCGGCCCATTCCAGGGCCGGGTCGGGTGCACCCAGCAGGTCCCCCAGTTCCACCGAGTCCTGCGCCCGGGCATCGCGTCCGGCCAGCATGTTGAGCGACACGGCACGGTATCCGTCCGCCGCGGTCAATGCCTCGAGAACGGTGTCGACACCGGTGTCCAGCGCGTCGGCCAGTTCGATCGTCGTCGGTGCGCGCCCGAGGCTCTGGGAGAGCCGGCCCGCCATGGCCTCCACCGACCGGGTCAGCTCCTGCAACCGGCGCGGTGGCTGGATCATCCAGCCCTTGTCCCGGAAGTGACGCTTCAGCTCACCACGGATGGTCGGGATCGCGAACGCGTAGAAGTTGCTGCCCAGTTCCGGTTCGTACCGGTCGATCGCGGCTATCAGGCCGATGGTGGCCACCTGGATGAGGTCCTCGGTCGGTTCACCGCGCCGGGCATAACGCCTGGCCTGCCGCGCCGCGAGGGGCAGGAAAGCCTCGATCACCTTGCAACGCAACGCATCGCGGTCCGGGTCGCGGACCGACAGTTCGACCCACTGATACAGAAGTTGGACCGGCCGATCATCCTCGGGGTACCCGGCGTTGGTCGGCGTCACCGGCCGGAGCGCCCCGGCCGTTCGCACGCGTACCGCTACGGTCATCGTGGCTCCCTGGCGGTAGGTGGCAACACTGCGCCGACTGTCGCGACTTCGCGGGCGGCATCCGTTCCCGGCGGGATGGCGATGCCGCCAACGCGGCGGAACCCTTCTCAAGCCCGATCGTAGAAGTCGCCGGGGGTCGGCGCAGGTCCTCACAGATCTTCAGTCCTTAGAGGCTCCGGCGCCCCCGGGCCGCCGGCGCCCCGGCGCACAGGGCCACGCCGGGGCGCGCTACACGCTGCCGCCAGAGTCACCCGGACGGCGTGCCGGTCCCCCTGGCATGGGCCGGTGGGCGGGAGGACGCTCAGGGCCGGTTCCGGGGACGTACGGGTGCCCGTACGCCCCCGGGTGCGGACCCCGCGAAGCGGATGGACGGGACGCCTGGGGCGGGTGGGGATTCCCGGGCAGCACAGGGATTTCCCGCGTATCTGCGGTATCTGGCGGCCTACGCGGTCCCGGGGTGCAACGGGCATCGGCCGTCACCGGCTCACCGACGAACGGCGGGTCGGCGACCAGAGGTCGCCGACCCGCCGTGGTGGTCCGGTCGATGGTTCAGAGGGCCTGGCGGACGATGCCGCCGACCACCGCACACCAGGTACCGGTGTCGAGCTTGCCGTTGGGGTGCAGCCCGTGCAGCCGCTGTACGGCCTGGACCGCCTTCATGGTGGGCTGGTCGTAGCTGCCGTTGACGGTCACGTCCGAGTAGCCCTTGTGGTTCAGGATGTACTGCACGCCTTCCACCGCCGGTCCCGTCGCGTCCTTGCCCAGGACCGGTACGAGGCTGTCCCAGGTTGCGGTGGTCATGGTGGCGTCGGGGTCGACCGGGAGTCCCTGCTTTGCCTGCCAGTCCTGGATCGCCGCGGTGGTACCGGAACCGAACACGCCGTCCGGCGTCAGTGCGTAGCCCCGGGCCTTGAGCAGATACTGGGCGATCTCCACGACGGGTCCGCCGACGAAGCGCCAGATGTCGGGCCAGCGGCGGGCCGGCGCGTTGCGGGCGTTCTCGCCCAGCCCGGCCTCCACGCCACGGCGCAGTGCCGGGAACTCACGGTAGAACGCCGCCCCCGGGCAGTCGGTGGCGCGGAAATCCCAGTGACCGAAGATGTCGTAGGCGTGCAGCCCGTACTGCTGGCAGACCGTGACGCACAGCTTGGTCAGCGAGTCGATCAACGCCTGCGGCGGGGTCTCGGTGACGTACGTGCCCTCGTTCTCGATCCCGATCGCGTTGCCGTTCTCGCCGGGGCAGTGCGCCGCGACCATCTGGTGTTCGCCGGCCTTGAGGGTGTCGAGGCTGCCGTGCCGGCCCTCGGTGACGTACCCGCCGCGGCTGACTGTGAAGTGCTGCCCGGTGTCGGACCAGCCGTTGGTGTCCATGTGCAGGTCCTGGCAGTCCCGAGCGAGTTGCAGGGCATGTTCGCGGGAGTAGTCGGTGACGTTGGGGAACGCCATGTGGTGCACGATGATCTTGTTAGTGGTGTTGGTGCTGACCGACAGCGGGTCGGCCGGGGGACGGGCGCCCCAGTCGTCGCAGCCGATGATCCACGGGAACTCCGCGTCGGGCGCCGCGACCGCAGGACCCGCGGTGGCGAGTTGGCTGCCGACCACGGCGACGGTGGCCGCGCCGAGTGTGGCTCTGAACAGGGTGCGGCGGTCGATCTCCGGCTGCTGGAATGCCATGTCGATCCCTTCGAGGACTCTACGGTGGAGAACTTCATCCAGCCGTTTGCGGGGGAAGAATATTGCCGAACCTGGGGAAACGCCACCCCCCGACCGGACGCTCTTGCCGCTGTCGCGGCGCGCCGGCCGCGAGCGGTGACGCAGCGGAGATGCCCAGGAAGCCCTTGGTGCCGAAGGGGCCGGGGATCTGGTGGGATATATCGGAAAGCGGCCTATCCGCGCCGGTATCAGCGCAGCGGCGGGGCCGGATGGCTGACCATCCGGGTAGGTACCGTGATCCGGCGGGCCGGCCGGTCGTCGCCGTCGATCCGGGCGAACAGCAACTCCGCGGCCCGGCGGCCGAGCGCCGTCGCGTCATAGGACACCAGCGTCACCGGCACGCTGAGTAGATCGGCGAGCTCCACGTCGTCGTACCCGGCCACGGCCACGGTACGGTCCCGGCCGATGCGGTGGATGGCCTCCAGGGCGCCGACGGTCATCCGGTTGTTGTCGGTGAACACCGCCGTGGGCGCCGGGTCACCGGACAACAGCTCCAGCGCGGCGGCCCGGGCCGCACCGGTGTCGTGGTTGTTCAACCGCACCATCGCCGGGTCGAAGGGGATGCCGGCGTCGCTCAACGCCCTGCGGTAACCGGTCAGGCGCCGCTCACCGGTGAACACCGACGGGGCGCCGCCGACGTAGCCGATCCGCCGGTGCCCCTGCCCGATCAGCGAGCTGACCGCCTGGCGGGCGCCGCCCTGGTTGTCCAGCACCACCGCGTCGGCCGGCATCCCGCGCGGCCGGCGGTCGATGAAGACCATCGGCGCCCAGCGGCTCAGTTTCTGATAGGTCTGCAGGTGGTCCTGGGTCGAAGGCACCACGAGCAGGCCATCCACCCGGCGGCGCAGCAGCTCCTCCAACACGTCGCGTTCCTGCTCGAAACTGCGGCGGGTGGTGCCGAGGATCAGCATGTGCCGGTGCTGCTGCGCCACGGCGTCCACCCCGGCCGCGATGCTGGCGTAGAACGGGTTGGACACGTCCTCGATGACCAGCGCGATGGTGTCGGTGGGTCGCCCGGGCCGGAGCTTCTGGGCCATCCGGTTCGGCCGGAATCCCAGCTCGTCGATGGCCTTCTCGACCTTCGATCGAGTGGCCTGGCCGACATACCGGTCGTCGTTGACCACCCGGGACACGGTGCTGGCGCTCACCCCGGCGACCCGGGCGACGTCCTGCATGGTCAGTTCCCGGGACGGTACGGTGCCCGGCGTTGCACGGCCCGTTGGCGGCACTTCGGTGTCCTTCCCCTCGACCGGTGCCCCGGCGCACCGAGGTCGGTTCCGGGCCGGCCACCGAGGTCGGTGACGGCACTCGACGGTGCTCTGCCCGCCGCTGCATCATAAGGCGCTGCCGGCCGGCGTCAGCTGCTGGTCCGCTCCGGCCCGGCACCGGACGGGATCGTCTTATGTGGACACCACGGACCACCTGTCCGTTCGGGTCCGGTACCGGGCGAATCCACTGGCGTACGGAACGCCGCCGTAGAAGGATGCCGAGGTCGACGAGTGAACGGGGTGGAGCCGGTGGGACACGGGACCGATGTTGGGACGGTACGGCGTGAGCTGGGCCTGGACCACACCTTCGACGCCTTTCTGACCGAACTCGCCGGGCTACGCCCCGAACCCGGCGCGGCGCGTCTGCCCGGGCCGGCACAGGCCCATCGGGAGCTGACCCGGCTACTGGTCGCCGAACAGGACGCTGCAGAGGCGGTCGCGGTACTGCCCGACCCCGACCGTCATCCGGAACTGTGGTGGCTGCTCGAACGCTGCCGGCACTGGCTGGTCAGCGACCTGGGGGGATACCAGTGGCCGGACGGATGGCCGAACCTGCCCGCCGCGCTGGGCACCCGGGGCCGGTACTTCTACCTTGCGGTGCTGCTGGCCACGCTGCCCGACGTCCGGCGCTACCACGCTGCGCTGGGCGTACCGGAGGACATCTGCGCGGCCACCCTCGGTGATGTGGGGGAGAAGGTCGGCCTGCACCGGCGGATCCACGGGACCGGTGGGATGGACCGGCAGGACTGGTTCACCCAGCACTTCCGTGGTTCGTTGTACGCCCTGGGCCGGCTGCAGTTCCATCTGGCGCGCATGGATCCCGCGGTGACCGGCGTCGACCCGGACGGCCCGCCCGCCGACACCCTCGTACTGGCCTGCCACATCCCGGAGACCGGCCCGCTGGACCCGGCCGCCTGTGACCGTTCGTTCGGCCGTGCCCGCGAATTCTTCGCCCGGCATTTCGGTGTCCAGGTCACGGCCGTCACCTGCCAGTCCTGGCTGCTCGACCCGCAGCTCGCCGGGTATCTGGCGGCCGACTCCAACATCGTGCGGTTCCAACGCCGGTTCCGCCCCCTGCCGGCCAGTACCCCGGGTGACCAGGCGATCGTCGAATTCGTCTTCCGGCGTCACGGAGCCGATCTCGCGGACCTGCCGCAGCACAGCACGCTGGAGCGGGCCGTGGTCGAGCATCTCAGTGCCGGCCGGCACTGGCAGGTGTGCTGCGGCTGGGCGCCGCTGTGAGCAACCGGTCCGCGGGTTGGCGGGCACCGGCCGTCAGACCGTGCTCGCGCAGCGGCCCCACCGACCATCCGTGGTCCCGGCAATGGTCCAGCAGCCTCGGTACCGCATCCAGGGTCGAGCGCCACGAGCCGGGTGCCGCCGTGTCACTGGCGGTGTCGTGCAGCAGGACCGTACCGCCGCCGTGCAGGTCCCGGGCGATCAGCGCACACACCGACCGGCCGGTCGCGGTGGCGGTCCAGTCGCGGCCCCAGGCCGTCCACAGCACGCTGCGCATGCCCAGCCGGTGGGTCGCGGCCACCGCGCCGGTGCTCAGCACCCCGTACGGCGGGCGGAACCACCGCGGCGGCGTACCGGCGGCCGAGCCGACGAGCTCGTGGGCCCGGGCAAGATCGGCGTACACCCGACCCGGTGGATAGCGCAGCAGCAGCCGGTGTCGCAGACCGTGCACGGCGAGTTCGTGGCCCGCGGCGGCGATCTCCCGGGCCAGTTGCGGATGGCGGGCGACCTGTTCGCCGACCACGAAGAAGGTGGCCTGCACCCCCCGCTCGGCGAGCAGTTCCAGGAACCGTGGGGTGGACCGCGGGTCCGGTCCGTCGTCGAAGGTCAGTGCGACATGATCAGGTCGGCCGATGCCGGCCAGGCCGGGACACAGCAGCCGTCGCGGTCCGGGCAGCGCGGCGAGGGCGGGGACGGCCTGTGCCGCGGCGAACCCGGCGAGACCGGCCGCGGTGAGCCCCGCGGCGAGCGCTGCGCCGTTCATGCCGCCCGCCGGACCGGTAGGGGCATCCGATGACCAGAGCCTGGCCGCCCGTCGATGTGGCCCGGGCCGGTCGCAGCGGCCACCACCGCCGCCGGATCGACCTTCACGGTCCGGTCGGTCCGGGGTGCCCGCGGCGCGGCCAGGGCGGTGGCGAGGCCGTCGAGCCCGTGCACCCAGCTGGCCAGTCCGGCCGCGTCGAAGGCCATCGCGTTGGTCCGGCCGTGCCCGGGCAACTCGCGGTAGATCACCACCGGCACCCCCACCTCGGTCGCCTCGATGGAGGTGACACCGCCGCCGTTGGTGACCACTACGTCACAGGCGCGCATCAGGGTGGCCATGTCGTCCACCCAACCGAGCGCGATGCCCGTACCCGCCGTGGCCAGTTCCCGGTGCAGGTCGGTGTTGGTGGCGCAGACCACCACGGGCGTGGCCAGGCCGGTACCGGCGATGTCGCGTGCGGTGCCGGCCACGTCGCCGACACACCATGCACCTCCGACCACGAGTGCCAGCCGGCCGCTCGCCGGTAGGCCGAACCGTTGCCTGGCCGCGACGACGGACAACTGGTCGGCGCGACGGAACATCGGGCGTACCGCGGCGTCGACGTGCCGTACGTCGCCGGCACCCAGCGCGCCGGCCTGCTCGGCGGTGACCCGGTGCGCGGCGAGGTAGGTGTCCGTACCCGGCGCGATCCACAGTGGATGGACTGAGACGTCGGTCAGATAGGTCAGTACCTGTGCGTCCAACCGCCCCTGCCGGCGTAGTCGGCCGAGTACCTGACCGGCCACCGGATAGGTGGAAAGCACCGCTGAGGCGGATCCGGTCCTGCGCAGGATTCTCCGTCCAGTAAGGACAGTGCAGAGAAATGCGGTCAGCGCCACCACGGGCCGGCGGGCCAGCACCGAACACAGTGGACCCCAGCTGCCGGGGGCCACGGACAGCTCCAGCGCGTACGCCCGGCGCAGCAGTGCGCCGATCCGCAGTGGGAACATGTCGATGAAGTCGAGGGTACGCACGGAGTGGCCCTCGGCGGTCAGCCGTCGGGCGATCTCGTTCGCAGCGGCATCGTGTCCACCGCCGACACTGGCCGACACCACGACCACCGTCGTGGTGCTCCGGGAACCTGGACCGGTTCCGGTGCACGGGGCCGGCGGGACCACGGTCGGGCGGCGGCGCGGGCGCCGGAGAGCGTTCGGCCGACCCCGGTTGTCCGGTCGGCTCGTCGGTACGGAGTGGCTCACCCTGGGCATCGGGGATCGTTCTCCAGCTTCGTCGGTCTGCTTCGGCCGACGAGATGATCTCGCCGGCCGGTACGACACTGTCAGCTCCCGGGCGTAGAGAACATGCTGGCTTCCCCTGAAATCGGCGTAGGGCTACCCCGATCTGACCCTGACCGGCAGCCCCGAGACTGCGCTTGCGCGAACCCTTGCAAGGGTCTTGTATCTGCAGTATCACCGCTGGTCAGTACGGTGCCGGCCAGCTAGGGAGGTCCACAGTGGAGGAACCGGCGGAGAGGTCGGTGCGTTGTCTCTGGGGGTGATCCGGGGGGCGGACCCGGATGTACCACGGCGGGCGGTTGCCCAGAGTGAAGCAATGATCCGGACAGCGCAGGACCCGTACCACCCGCTGCTGCTGCGGGGGTTCCTGGCGAACGTCGGCTCGGTGAGCCTCGAGGCAGCCGTGTCCACGACGTACCGACGGTTCCTGGCCTTCAGCCTGCCCGCGGTATGGCGCCGCAGCCGGTCACGGTGGGGTGAGCGCCAGGGCCCGGACCAGGCGCCGCTCCTCAGCCGGGGTCATCGCCACCCGCAGGACCCGGGCACCGAACCGGCGCGCGACCATCTCCACCCGCTCCGAGCGTCCGGTCTGCACCAGGGCGAGGACCGCACCGGTGCCCGGCGCGAGCAGCCCGGCGGTACGCCGGACCAGGTCGTCGGCCAGACCGGCGTCCCGGGGCCGCCGCAGCACCCCGCCGGCAGCGTGTACGACGGGCACGATGAACAGCACGCTGACCAGCGTGGCCCAGTTCGTCTGCACTGTCGCCGCGGTGCTCCCACGGTGCCGGGCGGCGGTCACCACCTGGACCGTCCCGTCCGGGCCACGCGAGACGAGGGCCGCATCGGTGTGGGCGACGAACCGGCGGGCGGCCCGGTCCCGACCATGCCGCCAGAAGGACCGCGCGTCGGCAACGGTGTCGAATGAGAGCACCACAAGATCGGTCATGGCCACTCCTCTGCGCGCACACCTGCCGACCGGGCAGGCGCTGCGGGGCCCTGCCACCGATGCCGAGCGGGATACCCTCATGCTATCCCGGATCGTTCGTCGGTGTTGCCGGTCCCGTTGGGCCGCAACGGATCTCATGAAGCGGGCGAACCGGTCAGCAGTCGCCTGGCAGCCCAAGTCGGCCGCTGTGCTCGTTGTCGGACGACTGCCGGAGGCGCGCGGCGCGGTTCAGCTGGCGATCCGACCGTCGGACAGGTCCACCCGTCGCCCGGCGAACCGGCTGCGCAGCGCCCGGTCATGCGAGACCAGTATCAGCGCACCCGGATAGTCGGCGAGGGCCTGCTCCAGTTCCTCCGCCAGGGTGACCGACAGGTGGTTGGTCGGCTCGTCGAGCAGCAGCAGGTCGGTCCCGGTGACCAGGAGCCGGGCCAGCGCGAGTCGTTGCCGCTGACCCACGGACAACGCGCACACCGGCACCGTCAGGGTCTGCGGGGCGAACAGTCCAAGGCCGAGCAGCGCGGCGCGGTGTTCGTCACTGCTGCCGGGTCGGCCGTGCGCGAACGCCGCGAGGAGGCTGCGAGAGGAACGATCCGGCGCTGTCTCCTGGGGCAGGTAGCCGTACCGGCCCCGGCGCCGTACGGTCCCGCTGTCGGGTACCAGCTCACCGGCGAGCAGCCGCAGGAGCGTGGACTTACCGGCCCCGTTCGGCCCGTGCACCAGCAGCCGGGTACCGGCGGACACGGACAGTTCGTCGACGGCGAGCCGGTCCGCGACCCGTACGTGGTCCACCTCCAGCAGCAGCCCTTCGGCCCCGCCGCCGGCCGGCCGGCCGGTGAACCGCAGCGGCTCGGGCGGTTGTGGTACCGGGTCCTCGGTCAGCCGGTGCAGCCGCTGCTGGGCGTTGCGTACCCGGCTGGCCACCGAACTCTGCACCCGCCCGGCGGCACGGTCGTACGCGAGCTTGTTGTTGTCGCTCATCGCACGGCCCGGCGCCACCTCCCGTGCCGTGGTCGCGGCGAAGGCGGTCAGGTCGCGTACCTCGTCGCACCACCGGGCGTAGCGCTGCTCCCAGTGCGCCCGCGCTGCGGCGTGTCCGGCCAGATAGCCGGCGTAGCCGTTGCCGTACCGGGTGAGTGTCCGGTTGCCCACCTCGACCACCGATGTCGCCACCCGGGTCAGGAACTGACGGTCGTGCGACACCGCGACCACGGTGCCGCGATGTGACCGCAGCCGATCCTCCAACCAGGCGGCGGCGTCGGCGTCCAGATGATTGGTGGGCTCGTCGAGGAGCAGCAGTTCCGGCGCTGCGGCGAGTACACAGGCCAACGCCAACCGGGCCAGTTCGCCCCCGGAAAGGCTGTCCAACCGTCGGATGCGCTCGACGTGCGCCAGACCGAGGGCGTGCAGCGCCTTGTCCACCCGGGCATCGGCCTGGTAGCCGTCGCGCAGTTCGAAGCTGGTCAGCAGTGCACCGTAGCGGGCCATCCGGTCCGGACCGGTCAGATCGGTCTCCAGCTCGCGCAACTCGGCCCAGATCGCCCGCAGGTCGGCGAGTGCGACGTCGACGGCCTGCCCGACGGTGTGGCTGCCCGGCAGGTCGAGTACCTGACCGAGGTAACCGGTCCCACCGTCGGCATGGCGCTGGACGCTGCCCTCGTCGGGCGGTTCGATCCCGGCCGCGAGCCGCAGCAAGGTCGACTTACCGGAGCCGTTCTCACCGACGACGCCGATCCGTTCGCCGGGTGCTACGACGAGGTCTACCCGGTCGAGGACGACCTCGTCACGGTAGGACTTGGAGATGCCCCGAAGGGAAAGCTGAATGGTCAAGGAGTGTCCTCTGATCGCCGGAGTGTGGACTGCGGTGCGTGCGGTCGCACAGCGCGAGGTCCATGACTGCGGCACTCCTTCGATCGACCTACCGGTGACTCCCCGGCCATTGTAGACACGACAGAGGAAATCGCCACCGAATTCGCTGCGGTCGCCGGCATCCAGGGCCGGTGGCTCAGGCCAGGCAGCGCAGCGCTTCGCGGAGCCGGGGATCGATCGGATGGTCGTCGGGCAGTCGGCCCACCGTGGCGCCCACGAACTCGGCCGGGGAGAGCCGGGCGCTGGCACCGGGCAGCTCCACATGCACCCGTCCGCTCGGCTCGGATATCTCCACGGACACCGCCGCATCCCGTTCGGTCAGCGCGAACTGTCCGAACCGCACCCGCCAGTCGGTACGGGACGGCTCGGTCGCCATGTCGCCCGGCGCACCCACGTCGTCGGCGTGCGTGGCGTATTCGGAGCAGAAGTGCAGGGCCTGCAGACCGACCGGGTACGGTCCGGCCATTGTGGACAACTGGGCGTCCGGGCCGAGAGCACGCAGCTCCCGCCGGGTACGGGCGCTGGCCGCACGCCACTCGGCGAGTACGTCCTCGACCGGCAGTTTGCGGCGCTGGTCCACACACCACTGGTTGAAGTCGTCCAGCCCGTTGACACCGGAATCGCGCAGCTTCTCGGTGAAGGTGTCGAGTTCGTCGTCCAGGCAGGCATGGTTGTACCCCTCCTCCCCGGCCAGGTGGGCGAGTACGTCACGGACCGACCAGCCGGTCGCCCGGGTCGGGGCGTCCCAGTCGGCGGCCTCCCGCGAGGAGAAGAACCGGTCCAGCGTGGCCGACTCTGCGTCCAGGATGTCGAACGGGTCCAGCCCCTCCACCGTGCTGCTCACGATCCGCGCCTCCGATGCGTCCGCCGGTGTTCCCTGTCCGCAAAATACCCGGCAGACGGCCCGCGTACCCCCGACTCCGGTCAGCGCGTCCCGTCGGGGTCGCCGTGCCGCTCGCGCAGCAGCTCGGCGACCCTGGCCACCCCGGGATCGGCCATCAGCTCCGGCAGGCTCAACCGCAGCGGCAACCGCCAGTTCGGGTACGCCGTCGTGGTGCCCGGCAGGTTGGGTTGACGGGGATCACCGGACACGTCGGTGGGCGCGGCCAGTTTCACCCGGCACGGCGTACGGGCCAGCAGCGCGTGCATCGCGGCGATCAGCTCGGCGGGCTGCGGGTCGGTACCATCCAGCAGCCCTTCGGCGCGCAGCAGTGCCAGCAGTTCGGCGCGTGCGGCGTCCGCCTCGGCCCACTCCTCGTCGACCGGCCGGCGCAGCAGCCCGAGCTGGTCACGGACCCGTACGTGCTCGCCGGTCAGGAAACCCGCCGCGGTCGGCAGATCGTGCGTGGAGATGCTCGCGGTCGCCTCCCGCGGCCAGTCGGCCGGCGGGCGTAGCGGGGCACCGTCAGCCGACTCGTCCCGGGCGAACCACAGCACCTCGCAGCCGAGCATGTGCCGCTGCCGGAGCGCCTCGGTGACCTCGGGCTCGACCGTACCGAGGTCCTCACCGACCACCATCGCGCCATGCTGGTGGGCGGCCAGGGTCAGCGCGCCGATCATGGTGGCCGAGTCGTACCGCACGTACGTACCGTCGGCCGGGGAACCGCCCGGCGGGATCCACCAGAGCCGGAACAGGCCGGCGACGTGGTCCACCCGCAGACCACCGCCGTGCCGTAGCGCCGCGTCCAGCACGTCGCGGTACGCCCGGTGACCGGTGGCCGCGAGCCGGTCCGGCCGCCACGGCGGCAACCCCCAGTCCTGTCCGGCGGCGTTGAACGCGTCCGGCGGCGCGCCGACCGAGCAGTCCCCGGCGAGTACGTCCTGCCAGGCCCAGGCGTCCGCGCCGCCCCGGTCCACCCCGACCGGCAGGTCGTGTACCACACCGATCGGCATGCCGGCGTCGCTCGCCGCGTCCCGTACCCGGCCCAGTTGTTCGGCGCACAGGTGCTGTACCCAGCAGTGGAAGGCGATCCGCTCGGCGAGCTCGGCGCTGGCCGCGGCCACCTGCGGCCCGTCCGGCCGGCGCAGCCCGGCGGGCCAGCGCCGCCAGTCACCGCCGTGACGCTCGGCCAGCGCGCAGAACGTGGCGAACTCGCGCAGTGCTCCGTCGCCCGGTATCGGCGTGCGGCGCGCCAGCGGCCACAACAGCGACAGGCCACCGAGCTTCGCGGCCCACACCGCGTCGTAGTCGATCAGTTCGGTGGCCGGCGGGCAGAGCTGGTCCACCCGGCGCCGCAGTTCCGGCTCCGCCGCGGCGTATTCCGCGGTGTCGGCCAGCCGCAGGTACACCGGATTGGTGAAGCGTCGACTGCTCGGTGAGTACGGGGAGGTCTGCAGCGGGGTGACCGGCGTGGGGGCGTCCAGCGGGTTGCACAGCACCAGTCCGGCGCCGAGTTCCCGACCGCTCCAGTGCACCAGGTCGCGCAGGTCGTGGAAGTCGCCGATGCCCCAGGAGCCGGGGGAGTGCAGCGAGTAGAGCTGGATCATCCAGCCCCAGGCGTCCGGCACCGGGGCCAGCGCGTCGGGGGCGACGAGCACGCTCGTCTCCCAGCGTCCGTGTGTCAGCGTGTACCAGTCGGGCGCAAGCGTGGTGGGCAGCGCGTCGGTGATCCGGTATTCGGTGCCGTCGGAGCCGCGCAGCGTACCGGCCGGCAGTGCGTGGCTCTCGCCCCGGCGTACGGTCAGGGTCCCGGGCAGCCCGGCACGCTGCGCTCGGCGACTGCGGAACTCCTCCAGCGACCGGCGGATCTCGGCGCTGCTCCCGGCGGCCACGTCGAGTTGGGCGAGTACGGCGACCACGACCTCGGGCGCCACGTTGACCCGGCGCCGCGCGCCGTCCAGGTACCAGCTGGCCACCCCGTACGCCTCGGCCAGTTCCGCGAGTTCGTGGCTCACCGCTGCTGTCACGTCCGCCCGCCTCTCCCCGTACCGGTGGCTGCCGTCGAGCGGCGCGCTCCGGTCGACCTACCGGTGTGCGGCGACGTTAGCCGCTGTACGGGTCCTCGGCGCGGCCGGCACGCGGGGTGGCGCCCGGGTGCTCGGTCGGCCGGGTGCTCGGGCGGTCGGGTGCGGGGAGACCTCGGGTGCCACCGATCCCGTACCGGGTGGTGGCACCCGACGGTGCGCCGGGCTCAGCCCGGGTGCGAGCCGGCCGTGTCGCGGATCTGGTCGGCTCGCTCCGTCCCGCTGCTGCGTGCGCAGTGCGCGCAGCAGAAGAAGTGGCCACCGACCTCCGTGCCGTGTCCCATGATCTTGCAACTGCAGTATTCGCACACCGGGGCCAGCCGGTGCGCGGCACATTCGAACGAGTCGAAGGTGTGCACCTGCCCGCCAACCGTATGGATCTCGAACGACAGCCAGTAGTCGTTTCCGCAGACCTCGCAGACAGCCATGGTTCCCCCTCAGTACGCGTGGCGGTCAGCCACAGCTTGCCCGCCGCGCCGGTGGTGTCCGGCGGCTTCGGGTAAACCGGCCCGCCGGAATGCATGCGGGGTGCTGTCCGAGAGGGTCAGCGGGGACGCTGAGGGATCAGTGTGACCAGTGTGGATCCCGGCCGAGCAGGGCGACGATCTGGTCGATCGGGGAGGCGTCCCCGGCAACCTCGATGACCGGGCCGAACATCGCATCCGGTGCCTCACGGGGCGCTCCGGTGGGCACCATCTGCGCGACGGTCAGCGCCACTGCGAGCGCTTCCGGCGCAACGGTGAAGGGCAGATCGAGGGCACGGGCGACATCCCACCCGTGCACCACGTAGTCGACCAGATGGAAGCCGATCGCCTGTGGGGCTGGGAACTTCTGCTCCGTGGTGATCTCCGGGATGGCGAAGTCCCGGGCGCCGACCTGCGGGTCGGCGAACGCGGCGAGCACCTCCTCGACGGCGGCCGAGTAGACGCCGGCCGGGTCGTCGCCGACCGGTCGGACCTGCCAGACGGACAGCTCCGCGCCCCGGCCGGCCGCCGCGGCGGCGAACCCGTGGTGCTGGGCGGTCATGTGTGCCAGTAGGGCGCCGAGGTCCCAGCTGGCGCAGGGGGTGGCGCGGCTCAGGTCGGCCGGTTTGACCTGGCGGACCAGTTCGAGGCCGGCCGTGACCACGTGCGCGTCCAGCAACCGCAGCTGACTGGTGGGGTCGGCACCGGGTTCGGAATCAGTAGGCATGCGCATACGATCCGCGCCTGCGTACGGTCTGTCAAGGCGTAGATTCGTCGTCATGGCAGCCAGTACGCCGCCGGGGCCGCCTGACCGCCCGGATCTCGCCGCGATGATCGTGCCGCTGGGCCGCGCGCTGGTCGATGCGGAACTCCCGGTCCTGCGGGAGCACCAGCTGTCCATGTGGGGCTACATCGTGTTGACCGCGCTGGTCGACGAGCCGGTACGCAGCCAGGCCACGCTGGCCCGGGTGGTCGGGGCGGACAAGACCAGGATCATCGGCGTACTCGACGAACTGCAGCACCGCGGGCTGATCGCCCGGACCCCGGACCCGACCGACCGGAGAGTACGACTGCTCTCGGTCACCCCGGCGGGCCGTCGGCTGCACGACTCGGTACGTGCTGCGATCCGCCGGCACGAGGAGCGGTTGCTCGCGCCCCTACCGGCGCGGGACCGGCAGGGCTTCCTGCAGGCGCTGAGCATGCTGGCCGCGATGCCCCGCGAGCAGGTCACCGGGAACGGTTCGCCGGAGTGAGCGGCGCCATCTCGCCGCAGAGTCCCTGACGGATCGCGCAGAGTACGAAAATCAGTCGTGCGGTGCACGGAGATCGGATGAATATCACTCGCACGTATGGCCCTCACCTGACCTGATCGGCACAATGGCCCTATCCGGCCAACTGATCATTTCGGGTGATTCATCCCCGGCGCGCAGTGCGTACCGGGGTCGGATGGAGGGGTCATGACTCCGCTCGTGCAGGCAAGTCCGTTCCACCAGATACTCGTCCCGTGGGGCGGGACTCTGGTCAGTACCCTGTTGGCCCTGGTGCCGGTGGCGGTACTGCTGGTGCTGCTGGCGGTGTTCCGATGGTCGGCGTGGCAGGCCGTGATCGTCGGATCAGTGGTCACCGTCGCGATGGGCGTACTGATCTGGCACGCACCGGTCGGCGGCACGCTCGCCGCGTACGGGCTGGGGGCTGCGACCGGTATCTGGTCCGTCGACTGGATCGTGTTCTGGGGCGTGGTCATCTACAACACGATGGTGGTCACCGGCGCCTTCGAGGCGTTCAAGTCCTGGCTGGTACGGCAGGCCACCGCCGATATCCGGGTCCAGACGATCCTGCTGGCCTGGGCGTTCGGCGCGCTGATGGAGGGCCTGGTCGGCTTCGGCTACCCGTGGGCCGTGGTGGCGCCCATCCTGGTCGCGTTGGGGGTGGCCGACCTCGCGGCGATCCGGGTTGCGGCGATTGCCAACAACGCGCCGGTGTCCTTCGGTGCGCTCGGCGCGCCCATCATCGGACTGGCCGCGGTGACCGGACTGCCGCTGCTGGACCTGTCGGCCTCGATCGGCAAGATCGTCGCCGTACTGGCCCTGCTGCCCCCGTGGATCCTGATCTATCTGGTCTCCGGCAAGCGCGGGCTGCGCGACGGGTGGCCGCTGGCCGTGGTCGGTTCGTTGGCCTACATCGCCGGGCAGTTCCCGGTCTCGCAGTGGGTCGGACCGTATCTGCCCGACATCACCGGCTCGCTGGTGTGCTTCGCGGCCCTGCTGATCCTGCTGCGGTTCTGGCGCCCGGCCACCACCCTGGGGTTCGGCGGTAAGGAACTACCGGCACGCAGTGCGCCGGAGGGTGGCGCGGGTTGGCGTCCGGCGCTGCGCGGGCTGGTGCCGTTCGGGATCCTGGTGGTCGTGGTGATCGCCTGGACCGGGCCGTGGTCACCGCTGCCCAAGTGGATCCCGTTCGCGCCCTCGGTGTCCGCGATCGGTTCGCTGTCCGGTAAGGCGGACGCGTCGACGTGGAAGTTCGCCCCGTTCGTCGCGGGTACCGCGATCCTGGCCAGCTGGCTGCTGGTGCTGGCATACCTGCGGCCCGGGGTACGTGCGCTGGGGCGGGTGTTCGCCGACACGTTCCGCCAGATGTGGGGTGCGCTGCTGGTCGGCCCGTTCATCTTCGGCCTGGCGTACGTGTTCAACTTCGCCGGGATGGCCAATTCGATGGCGCACGGCTTCGCCAAGCTGGGTACCGCGTTCATCATCGTCGCGCCGATACTGGGCTGGATCGCGGTCGCCCTGTCGGGCAGCAATACCTCGTCGAATGCGGTGTTCGGTCAGTTCCAGTTGTCCGTGGCGCGGATTCTGGGTGCGCCGCCACTGCTGTTCCCGTCGCTGAACTCGGTCGGTGCCGAGGTGGGCAAGCCGGTCGCGCCGCAGACGGCCAGCGTAGGGGTGTCCACGACGCGTTTCGTCCGCAACGAGGGTGAGGTCATCCGGTACAACATGGGCTGGACGCTGATCGTCCTGGCCTGGCTGATCCTGGTCGGACTGCTCTACTACTTCGTCCTACCGGACACGATGCGGCTCTGAGGGAATGGTGCGGCGGCGTTCCGTGCGGATGGGGGCGCCGCCGGCCGCGTCCGTACCCTCAGCGCCGGTGCTCGCGCAGGTGCTCGATCAGGCGCAGCAGTTCGGCCCGGAACGCCACCGGGTCGGCGAGCTGATCCAATGCCCGGGCCGAGTCGCGACCCGGTGCGGTGCGGTAGACCTCCAGCCCGGCCGGGGTCGCGGCGACCAGTTGGCGGCGGGCGTCGAGCGCATCACGGTGCCGGGTCACGTAGCCGGAACGTTCCAGCCGCTCGACGGTACGGCTCATGGTCTGTGCGGTGACCCGGCAGCGATGTGCGAGGTCGGCCTGGCTGAGTGGGCCGGAGCGCAGCACATGCAGGGTGATGAACCCTGCGTGGTTGAGCTGGACCGCGGCCAGGTCCGCGTCGAAGGAACTGTGCAGCATCCGGGCCACCGTGGCCAGCAGCCGGCCGATCGGCCACTCGTCCGGAGGCAGGCCGGGATCAGGGTCCGGTGGGCCGGTCACGTGCAACGGTGCTCCGTGCTGCTGGCTGGGGCCGGGCGGCTGGGAAGCCGACCGGCTGGTACGTTGAGAAAATCGTCAGCGTGCTGATGATTTCCCCTGTGCGGAGGTGAGCTGGGTGTCCGAGCCGGAATCTACCCGACCGCAGGTACGGCGACGGCCACGAGTGTGGTGGCTGCTGCCCGCCGTCCTGGTCGCCCTGTGGTTGTTCGGCGCCGGCCCGCTCGGCTCCTCCCTCGGCAAGCTGGCCGACGTGCAGAAGAACGACAACGCCGCGTTCCTGCCCACCAACGCCGAATCCACCGAGGTGGCGCACCTGGCGGACCGGTTCACCACCCGTAACGTCATTCCGGCCATCGTGGTGTACGAGAGTTCCGGCCGACTGAGTCCCGAGCAGCTGCGGGAGATCGGCGCCGACGCCAAGCAACTGGGCTCGCTACCGGCCCTGCGTGGCACGATCGTCGGACCGATCCCCAGCAAGGACAAGAAGGCCGCCGAGCTGATCGTGCCGCTGGCCTCCAGCGCCGAACCCGGCGACGCGGTCGACACCATCCGGGACCGGATCGGTGGACACCCCGGGATCCGGTCGCACGTGGCCGGCCCGGCCGGACTCACCGCCGACCTGGTGAAGGCGTTCGCCGGCATCGACGGGACGCTGCTGGTGGTCACCGGCGTCCTGGTCTTCCTCATCCTGATCGTGGTCTACCGCTCGCCGCTGCTGCCGGTGTTCGTACTGCTCACCGCGATGCTGGCGTTGGCCGTGGCCGGCGCGGTCATCTACCAGCTGGCCAAGCACGACGTCATCGATCTCAACGGGCAGAGCCAGGGCATCCTGTTCATCCTGGTGATCGGCGCCTGTACGGACTACTCCCTGCTGCTGGTGTCCCGGTTCCGCGAGGAACTGAGAGCCAACCTTCACCGGGTGGACGCGCTACGAGCCGCCTACCGGGCCGCGGTCGAGCCGATCGCGGCCAGCGCCGGCACGGTGATCCTCGGTGTGCTCTGCCTGCTGTTCACCAACCTCAAGTCCACCCAGGCACTCGGGCCGGTGGCCGCGATCGGTATCGGTGCCTCACTGCTCGCCGCGCTGACCTTCCTGCCGGCGGTACTGGTCCTGCTCGGCCGCGCCGCGTTCTGGCCCGCCCGCCCGAAACACGGCACCACCGAAGAGGACCGCCCAGGGCTGTGGGGTCGGGTCGCCGGACTCGTCGGTCGTCGGCCACGGACCATCTGGTTGGTCGTCACCCTCGTCCTGCTCGCCGTCGCGGCGGCCTTCCTGCCGCAGTTCAAGTCCAGCGGCACCAAGCAGACCGACCTGTTCCTGACCACCCAGGACTCGGTGGTCGGACAGCAGGCCATCGGCCGGCACTTCCCGGGCGGTGCGGGCAGCCCCACCCAGGTCGTGGCCGACGCCGATTCCGCCGGCCAGGTACTCTCCGCGGCCCGCCGGGTGTCCGGAGTGGTGCCCGAATCGGTGGCCGCGGTATCGGCCAGCGGTCGGCCCGGCGGCGCGCCCAAGGTGGTGGATGGCCGGGTACTCATCGAGGTGACACTGACCGCCGCACCCGACTCCAACGCCGCCGTCGACACCGTCGGCCGGTTGCGCGACGCGGTGCACGCGGTGCCGGGTGCCTCGGCCAAGGTGGGCGGGGTGACCGCGATCCAGGCGGACACCCAGGCCACCTCGAAGCGGGACCGCAACGTGGTCATCCCGATCGTGCTGGTGGTGATCCTGCTGATCCTGATGCTGCTGCTGCGTGCGGTGGCCGCGCCGCTGCTACTGGTCGCCTCGGTCGTACTGTCCTTCGGCGCGACCCTCGCAGTGGCCGCGGTGGTCTTCAACCACGTACTGCACTTTCCCGGGGCGGACCCGGCGATCCCGCTGTTCGCGTTCGTCTTCCTGGTGGCTCTCGGGGTGGACTACAACATCTTCCTGATGAGCCGGGTACGCGAGGAGTCGTTGCGGCACGGCACCCGGGAGGGCACGCTACGGGGACTGCACGCCACCGGTGGTGTGATCACCTCCGCCGGAATCGTGCTGGCCGCCACGTTCGCGGCGCTGGCCGTACTGCCCATCCTGTTCCTGGCCCAGATAGCGTTCCTGGTCGCCTTCGGCGTACTGCTCGACACCTTCCTGGTGCGTTCGCTGCTGGTCCCGGCGCTGGTGGTCGATCTCGGCCGATGGGCCTGGTGGCCGGGCAGACTGTTCCGCCGCCACCCGGGTGGTAGCCGAACCCCGGACCCCGCTCCCGCCGCCGAACGTCAGCCCCAGGCCGTCGCAGGCTGATAGATGGCGCCGTCACTCACCGACGGCGCCGTCGATCAGTTCGCGGACCACGTCCAGCTGCCCGACGTGCCGGGCGTACTCCTGGATCAGGTGGCACAGGATCCAGCCGAGGGTGGGTGCCGGTCCGTCCTCGGCGGCGAACCGTCCGCCGGTGGCCGACCGAGCGGAGATCGGGTTCGCGGCGATGATCTTGCGGCATCGCGCGATCTCCGCGCGGTACGCGGCGTAGACACCGTCGACCGGCTCACTTTCCGGCACCGGCCAGGGCGCGTCCGGGTCGTCCGGATCGCTGTCGGCCCACGGCTCGCCCACGTCCTCGGCGGCGAAACCCCACCGCACCCAGCGTCGCTCGACGAAGGTGAGGTGCCGCAGCAGTCCGATCGGGCTCCAACCGGACGGCAGCCGGCTGGCCCGCAGATCGGATTCGTCGAGTCCGGCCAGCTTGCGCAGCAGGGTGTCCCGGTAACAGTCGAGGAAACCGCCTAGCAGTTCACCGGGATCGGCGAGCTGCGGCGACGGTTCGGCGAACGGGTCCCCGGCGGTCGGCATGGCCGTACCTTAACGGGCGGACCTGACACTGTCCGATCCGTACGTTTGATCCCGGCCGGCACCGGGCATCCGACAGTGGTTCCCGGTTGGTTGATCCCGGGGGAGCGTCCGGCGTGACCATCCGGCCGGGCGGTCGGCCACAAGGTGGCGTTCCCCGGCACCCGGGCCCGATGGGAGGAGTCGTCCGCGATGACCGTTCCGGATCCGACCAGGCCGATCCCGGTGCCACCGCAGCGCCCGCCACTGCCGACCCCCGAGCCGCCGGGTCCCACGCCCACCCCACCGGCGCCACCCGGGCCCGGACCCGGGCAACCGGAGCCGCCGCTGCCCAGGCCGCCGGTACCGGAACCGCCCGCACCGGGCCCACCCGCACCGGAGCCGCCCGCGCCGGGTCCACGCCCACCCGAACCCGACTGACCACAACGACTGAACCCGGACCCACCGGTGGGTACCTGCTGATCCGGACCGGCCCACGGCCGATCCGGATCAGGTCACGCCACTGATCAGTCCTTGACCAGCCCGGCCCGCCGCAGTGCGTCCGCCAACGCGGTGTCGCCGGCCGGCTGCTGACGTTGCCGCTGGTCCCGCTGCCCACCGGAACGCTGACCGCCGGAACCTTGCCGGCCGGTGCGTTGCCCGCCGCCCTGCCGCCCATCGCCACGCTGGCCCCGGCGGTCCGCAGTCTGCCCGCGACGCTCCGCCGCCGGCCGGGACGACCCGTCCGGCGCGGCCTCGTCATCCAGTCGCAGAGTCAGTGAGATCCGCTTGCGGGGGATGTCCACGTCCAGGACCTTGACCCGGACCACATCACCGGACTTCACCACCTCGCGGGGATCCTTGACGAACGTCTTCGACAACGCCGACACATGGACCAGGCCGTCCTGGTGTACACCGATGTCGACGAAGGCACCGAACGCCGCCACATTGGTGACGACCCCCTCCAGCACCATTCCCGGAGTCAGGTCGCCGAGCGTCTCGACCCCCTCGGCGAAGGTCGCGGTCTTGAACGCCGGGCGCGGGTCCCGGCCCGGCTTCTCCAGCTCACGCAGGATGTCGGTGACGGTCGGCAGACCGAATGTGTCGTCCACGAACGCCTCAGGCCGTAGACCACGCAGCATCCGGGTGTTGCCGATCAGCGCCGTGAGCTCGTTACCCGTCTGCTCGATGATCCGCCGGACCACCGGGTAGGACTCCGGGTGCACGCTGGAGGAGTCCAGCGGGTCGTCGCCGCCCGGGATACGCAGGAAGCCGGCGCACTGCTCGAACGCCTTCGGCCCGAGCCTGGCCACCTCCTTCAGGGCACGACGGGACCGGAACGGGCCGTTCTGGTCGCGGTGCAGCACGATGTTCTCGGCCAGGCCGGTACCGATCCCCGACACCCGGGTCAGCAGCGGCGCCGAGGCGGTGTTGACGTCCACGCCCACACCGTTGACACAGTCCTCCACCACGGCGTCCAGCGAGCGGGACAGCTTGGTGTAGGCAAGGTCGTGCTGGTACTGGCCGACCCCGATGGACTGCGGATCGATCTTGACCAGCTCGGCCAGCGGATCCTGCAACCGGCGGGCGATGGACACCGCGCCACGCAGCGAGACGTCCATCCCGGGCAGCTCCTGCGAGGCGTACGCCGATGCGGAGTAGACCGATGCACCCGCCTCGGAGACCACGATCTTCGTCATCTTCAGCGCGGGGTTCCGGGCGATCAGCTCGGTGGCGAGCTTGTCGGTCTCCCGGGACGCGGTGCCGTTGCCGATCGAGATCAGGTCCACCTGGTGCTGCTCGCACAGCTTCGCCAGAGTGGCGAGCGAATCGTCCCACCGGCGCTGCGGTACATGCGGGTAGATCGTCTCGGTGGCCACCACCTTGCCGGTGGCGTCGACCACGGCGACCTTCACCCCGGTACGGAACCCCGGGTCCAGGCCCATCGTGGTACGGCTGCCGGCCGGTGCGGCGAGCAGCAGGTCACGCAGGTTCGCGGCGAACACCGCCACCGCGTCGTCCTCGGCGCTCTGCCACAACCGGGTCCGCAGGTCGATGGCCAGGTGCACCAGGATGCGGGTACGCCACGCCCACCGCACCGTGTCGGCCAGCCACCGGTCCGCCGGCCGCCCCTCGTCACGTACCCCGAACCGGGCCGCGATACGCCGCTCGAAGTCGGTCGGGCCGGGAACCGGCGCGGCGTCGTCGGCGGGCGGCTGGTCGGGGGCGAAGGTCAGCTCCAGGACCTCCTCCTTCTCGCCCCGGAACATGGCCAGGATCCGGTGCGAAGGCAGCTTGGCGTACGGCTCGGCGAACTGGAAGTAGTCGGAGAACTTCGCGCCCTCCTCCTGCTTGCCGTCGCGTACCCGCGACACCAGCCAGCCACGGGACCACATCTGCTCGCGCAGCTCACCGATGAGGTCGGCGTCCTCGCCGAAGGACTCCACCAGGATGGCGCGGGCGCCGTCGAGGGCCGCGGCGACGTCGGCGACCCCCTTGTCCGCGTCGACGTACCCGGCGGCGGCGGTCCGGGGATCCAGGCCCGGGTCGGCCAGCAACGACTCGGCCAACGGTGCCAACCCGGCCTCCCGGGCGATCTGCGCCCGGGTCCGCCGCTTGGGCTTGTACGGCAGGTAGATGTCCTCCAGCCGGGCCTTCGAGTCGGCCGCCACGATCTGCGCTTCCAGCGCGTCGTCGAGCTTGCCCTGACCGCGGATCGAGTCGAGTACGGCGGTACGCCGCTCCTCCAGTTCCCGCAGGTAGCGCAGCCGCTCCTCCAGGGTGCGCAACTGCGTGTCGTCCAGCGTGCCGGTGACCTCCTTGCGGTACCGGGCGATGAACGGCACCGTCGCGCCGCCGTCGAGCAGTTCGACGGCGGCCCGTACCTGGCCCTCCCGTACGCCGAGCTCCTCGGCGATCCGCTGATGCACTGACATCGTCACGATCTGCTCCGCCTCCACGCTGCGCCTGCTGCCAATGATCCGAAGACTGCATTCTGCCGGTTGGTGCCCGCACGGCGGCGCGCACCCGGCCAGCCGGTGGGGCGATCGAGGGTGCGTACCGCCGTGGCATGCTGCCAGGCGTGAATGCGCCGATCCAGGACCACAGCGAGCGGGACCTGGCACCGCAGTACGTGCTTCCCCTGGTGGTGCGGCTGGAACGGGACCGGCCGCCGGAACGTACGGACGCCCTGGAGGCCTCGGCCCGTGCGGTGCTGACGTTCCTGACCGACCCGCGGACCATCGAGCCCGACGGTCCGTGGCACGCCGCGGTCGATGCCTGGACCGACGGTCGGATCCGCAAGGTGGTGCGCCGCGCGCGCGGTGCTGAATGGCGTCGGGCCGCGACCCTTGACGGCATGACCCTGGAGCACCGTACGGCCAGCGTCCGGGTCTTCCCGCCGGTGCCACTCGACGGCTGGCCGCGGGAGCTGGCCCGGCTTCAGGTCAGCGGCACCGAGCTGGCCGACTCGCAGCATCCGGATGCACCCGGACCTGCGACGACGGTGCTGTGGCTCAACCCGGATCTGAGCATGACGGCCGGTAAGGCGATGGCGCAGGCCGGGCACGCCGCGCAGCTGACCCTCGCCGCCCTGGCCGGCCCGGACCGGTCGGCCTGGGCCGGCGCGGGGTTCCCGCTCGCGGTCCGTACCGCCGACCGGATCCGCTGGCAGCGGTTGAGCGGCGCCGGCCTGCCGATGGTCCGCGACGCCGGCTTCACCGAGATCGCGCCCGGTTCGGTCACGGTGATCGGCGAGCATCCCGCGTTGCGTCGACGGTTCTGAGCCTCAGCAGAGCTCGTCCAGCAGGTTGCGCGCCGCTCCGCCGAGGGTGACCGGTCGGTTGCAGTGGAGGTCACGCACTGCCGGTCCGTCGCTGGTGGCGCACCGCGCGTACGGTGGAGAGCCGTAGCGACCGCCGGTAGGCGCCTGATCCTGACGGCCCACCGGCCCAGCTTCCGCTCCGCCGAGTTTGCGCCGGCCGGCATGGCCGGCGGGGGAGCCGGACCGACACGGGAGATCTCATACATGCGTCACAGCGGTGGTGTCATCCTGTCCACCGGCGTTCTGCTGGTCGCCGGCCTCGCCGCGACCGGCTGCGCCCGGGTCGAGCACCCTACGGTCGCCCCGCAGCCCTCGACGTCCATGCCCGCGGGCGTCGGTGAGTTCGAGGCGGCGCCCAGCCCGTCGCCGTCGCCGACCCCGGCGCAGGCAGCCGGCGGTACCTGCCGGCTGCTGGACTACGACAGCATCGAGCGGATCACCGGCACGCACTTCGACGTGGCCGCCGCGAGTACCGCGTCGGGCGCGCACAGCTGCGCCCTTCAGGTGCTGTACTCCGACCATCCGGACATGGTGGTCAGTGTGGTCGGTACCGACGCTGATGCCAAGGCATTCGGAAAGGCCGCGCCGGACAACTCGTCGACGGTGAAGAACCTGGGCAGCGCCGCGTACAGCCGGGTCATCGCCGCCGGTGACGGTGCCGGGCCGATGGTGGAGATCGGCTGGTTGGGAAAGCACAGTCAGATCGTCACCCTTCGCTACACGTACGCCAAGGACGTCAGTGGCGACTCGGCGGTCGGCTCGGTTGGCAGGCTGATCGACTACGCCCGGTCCCTGGAGGCAAAGCGCTGAACCGTGCCTAGGCGGCCTGCGTGCCCGGTATGTCCGGTACGTTGTTCCCGCCGGTACTCCACTGCTGGAGCCGAGCCACGACCTCTGCCGGCTCCGGCACGTTCCACAGGGTCATCCTGGGCACCCAGCCGGCCGGGCCGGGCACGCCGACCAGGATGTTGCCCACGCCGGGCCGCACCTCATCGATCCGGTACGTCGACGGCGCCTGATCGTCGTCCGGTGCGAGGTCAGCGGGCTGGTAGGCGCGACCCGATCCGCGGGAGGCCCGCACCACCAGCACCCGCCGGTCGGTGATCACATACAACATGTCCGCCACCACGCGTGGGGACGGCGGGCAGGCCGGTTCGGGTATCAGCAGCGCGAGCAGGCCGACAACGGTCAGCAGCACACCGGCCGACACGACCAGTCCGGCACCCATCAGGAACGGCAGCATCCAGGTGGTGACGTCCAATCGGACGCTGCGCAGTATCGGCAGTATGACCAGCATCGTCACCAGGGTGGCCACGGCCGCCACGGAAAGGGCGAGCACGGCGCGGGTGAAGCGGCGCACGAGGTAGTTGCGGTGGGTCCCCGCGACCCTCGGCCGCAGCCACCACAGAATCTTCTCGTCCGGCCCGAACAGGAAACCGTCCGCCGGATGTACGGGTGCGCTCATGGTTACTACTGGGTACCACGTAGGCCGGCCGGCCAAACCAGGAACGCCCAAAAGACGACGCGCACGGGAGACCGTCACCTTGTCATGGACCGCCCGGAGGTCTGGAATCGGTGTTGTGACCTGCGGGAACCCATGATCCGCAGGCCCATCCGGTGGATCCGACGACTCAGGTCGTCACGAAGACCCGACTGGCCACCGACTGAGGCAGCCGCAGCTCGGCATCCTCGTGCCGGATCACCACCGTGTCGTCCTCCCTTGCGACGCTGACCGTCGCACCCGGGTCGATGCCCGCCGCGTGCAAGCGCTCCAGCAGCGCGGCGTCGGTCTGTACGCTCTCGCAGATCCGTCCGACCGTCACCGCGCCGGTGACCACCGGACTGGTCAGGTTGTGTTCCGGTCCGGGCGCGGCGGCCGGAAGGGCGGCCGGGTCGAACACCTCGAGGCCGGGGATCGGGTTGCCGTACGGCGAATGGGTCGGTCGTCCGAGCAACTGGTAGACGCGCTGCTCGACGTCGTCGCTCATCACGTGCTCCCAGCGGCAGGCCTCGTCGTGTGCGGCCTCGTAGCGCATCCCGATCACGTCGATGAGCAGCAGTTCGGCCAGACGGTGTTTGCGCATCACAGCGATTGCGTGCTTGCGGCCGGTATCGGTGAGCGCGAGGTGGCGGTCCCCTTCGACGGTCAACAGCCCGTCCCGTTCCATCCGGGCCACCGTCTGACTCACTGTCGGTCCGCTCTGGTGCAGCCGTTCGGCGATCCGGGCACGCAGGGGCGCGACGCCCTCCTCCTCAAGTTCCAGAATGGTGCGGAGGTACATCTCCGTGGTGTCAACCAGGTCGTTCAACGCGCCCTCCCAGGTCGCCATGCTACCTGAAAATCATTGCGGGATACTTGCCGCGTGGCGTCCATGAGTGACGCTGACCCGCTGGTCAGCGTCGAAAACCTACTCACCGGCCGGGGCAGTGGCAATTCGTATCAGATGCCTCGGACACTTCTCGACGTGCGGTGGCGGCTGAACCAGCCGTCGGCGCGCCCGGACTATCTTGCCGGACACCTTCCCGGCGCGATCTTCCTGGATCTCGATGAGGATCAGCTGACCGGGCCACCAGCTGTCCCCGGTGGGCGGCATCCGTTGCCGGACCCGGCCGGGCTGCAACGGGTGCTGCGCGGTGCCGGGGTCAGGCAGGACAGCCGGCTGGTGGTGTACGACGACGGGGACGGACTGGCCGCCGCCCGCACCTGGTGGACGTTGCGCTGGGCGGGCCTTGCCGACGTCACGGTACTCGACGGTGGATATCCGGCCTGGTTGGCTGCCGGTGGCACGGTCGAGACGGAGGTACCGCACCCGGAACCGGGGGACGTGACCGTGACACCGGGTCACATGCCCGTACTGGACGCCGCCGGTGCGGCCCGTACCGCCGCCGAGGGCGTACTGCTCGACGTCCGAGCCGCCGAGCGCTACCGCGGGGAGGTCGAACCGATCGACCCGGTGGCCGGGCACATCCCCGGTGCGGTGAACCTGCCGATGTCGTCGACCACCGGAGAAGATGGTCGGTTGCTGCCGGCCGGGGAACTGCGGTCGCTGTTCGCCCGGCATGGTGTGACCGAGGGAGTGCGGGTCGGCGCCTACTGCGGTTCGGGTGTCACCGCCGCGCATACCGCGCTGGCGATGACCGTTGCCGGTCTCCGACCGGTCGTCTACATAGGCTCCTGGAGTGACTGGGTCAGCGATCCGGACCGTCCGGTCGCCACCGGGGAGCCGCCCGGCGTTACGGCCGGGTAGTGCAGGCCCGCTGACGCCAAGGACCGGCGACCCGTTCCCGGGACCGCCGGTCCTTGCCGCTCGTGTAGAGGCCGACCGGCGAACTTCGCCGCCGGCCGCCGTGGTCAGAGGAACTGACTGCGCCTCGGTACCGCGCGCCGTTCCTGGCTCTCGGTCTCGGATCGCTGATCCGCGCCGTCGTCCGGGGAGATCGACTCGAGGATGGTCGTACTGTCGTTGGGTGACGGTTCGTCCGACGCTGCGATGCTCCCGGCGGCCCGGTCGTCGTCTGGGCCGGAGCCACCGGCCGCGGCCTTCTCCCCGCCCTGAATCGCGTGCACGGGAGCATCGGGGGCGCCGGCGGACGGGCCGTGCTCATCGGGCCGCTGACCGTCCTGCTGCGCAGAGTCCCGGTCGTCGGACTTGCGGTCCTCAAGATCGGGCGACTCCGGGTCCGATGATCCGGTCCAGGGCGCGGTGGCCGCCGGCGCCGGTTGCTCGTCGTCGTCATCGTCGTCGTCCAGCAGAGCGGCGCTGGCCCCGGTGAGCCGGGTGAGCGTCTCGCGCAGACTGCCGATGTCGCGCTTGATCTGCCGGCGCCGGTCGTCGAGTTCGCCGACCTTCCGACCCGCCTCCGCGACGATCCGGTCGGCCTGTGCCCGCGCCGTGCCGAGGATCGCTTCGGCGTCACGCCGCGCGGATTCCGCCGCCTGGCGGGCCGATTCCTCAGCCCTGGTACGGATCTGGGTGGAGTGTTCCTCGGCGGACTCACGCAACTGCTGCGCCGCCATCTCGGCCTCGGTCCGGACCTGTTCGGCGTGCGAATCGGCGTCGTGCCGGGTCTTCTCGGCGTATCCGTCGGCGTCGCTGCGCACATTGGAGTCGTGTGCGGCGACCTCGCTCCGGATCTGCTCCGCTTCGCTCTCGGCGCTGGTACGCAGCTCGGCCGCATGTTGTTCGGCCCCGGACCGGGTCTTCTCCGCGTACTCGTCCGCATCGGTGCGGACCTGGTTGGCGTAGCTGGTGGTCTCTTCCTTGAGCGTGCGCAGTTCCTCGGTGATCGCGGCACGTTCCCGCTCACCGTCGGCACGCAGGGCGGCGATCTCCTGTTCGGTCTGCTCCCGGAGCCGGGCGGCGTGCTCCTCGGTAGCGCTGCGCAGGGCGTACGCCTGCTGCTCGGCCTCGGAGACCAGCCGCTTAGCCTGTTCGGACTTCTCGGCGAGTTCCTCCTCCACCGCGGTGCGGCGGGCCTCCTCGGCTGCTTCCGTTTCGGCGCGGCGGTTGTTCAACGTCGTTTCGAAGTCGTGGCGGGCCTGCTCGGCCTTCTCCCGCGCCTCGGTCAGAATCCGTTCTGCCTCGACGCGTTGATCCTCGATCGACTGGAGGGCCGTCTGCTTGATCGCGTCGGACTCCTCCTCGGCGAGCGACAGGATCTGTTCCACCCGTGGGCCCAGGTGCCGGTACGACGGTTGCCCGTCCACCGCCGCCCGACGGCGCAGATCGACCATCTCCGCTTGCAGTTGCTGCAACTGGGCGCTGAGCTGCTGCACCTGCCGGTGAGAGTCGTTGCGTTCGGTGGCCAGTGCGGTGAGGTCAGCCTCGACCTGGGCGACGAACCGGTCGACCTGCCTTCGGTCGTATCCGCGCAGCACCATCTCGAAGCTCGCCTCATTGCGCGAGCCACCGTCATTCAAAGAGAAGAGACCCTGATCCCCGCCTTGCGACATGGTCCAATCCTCACACGTGACGGCCTGTCACACACGGAAGGCACCAGGGTGACGGGTCTCGCGTTTGGGCCCGGCACAGAGCGATGTGCAGAGCGCGAAACCGCCACGGTGATGCGTCGCCGCGCAGACTGTTGGCCGGATGTCCTTATCGCACAATACTTCTACCACTGAACGATGGCAGGCTACCGAGGACCGCAAAGCGGTCGTGCAGGTGCCCTGATGCCATGATCGGGCGGGATCCGGCCCGCCCGATCAGTGGTGTGAGACAGATCCTAGCGGCCGCTGGCGGCCGGGATCCGTTGCGTCTGGTCGTCGGTGTCGGACTTCGCGGCGGCCTTCTCGGCGCTGTCGGCCATCTTGTCGGTCGCCGCGGCGATCTCCTCGACCTTCTCCTCGGCCTTCTGCGCGGCAGCCGCGGGTGCTCCACCGATACCGGCCAGGCCACCGAGCATTTCGCGCAGCTGGCCCAGCTGGGCGGTGATCTGGTCGCGCTGCCGACCCAGGTCCTCGACCTCGCGGCGGGCGGTGTTCGTCGCGTGGTCGGCCTCGGAGCGGGCCTCGGAGGTCATCCGGGTGGATTCCGAGCGCGCGTCCGACAGCGTCTTGTCCGCGAGTGCCTTGGCCTTGTCGACCGTTTCGTTGGCGGTCCGCTCGGACTCCAGTCGGCGAGCCTCGGAACGCTGTTCGATCTCCTTGGCCCGGTCCTCGGCGGCGCGCGCCCGCGCCTCCGCCTCGCTGACCAGCTTCTGGGTCTGCGCGACCGCTGCGGTGTGCCGCTCGGACTCTTCCCGCTCGGACTTCTCCCGGCGCTCGGCCAGTTCCAGGGCGAGTGCCTGGAGTTCCTTGTCCCGCTTGTCCTTGGCTTCGGCGAGCAGCTTCGCCGCCTCTGCGCGACGCTCCTCGGCCTCGCGCATCGCCTTGGCGCGCAGCTGGGTGATCTCCCGCTCCGCCGTGGCCCGCATGGTGGAGACCTCGCGCTCGACGCTGGCCTTCAGCTCAGCCACCTCGTGCGCGGTGGCGGTGCGCAGCTGCTTGGTTTCCCGGTCCGCGTCGGCGCGCAGGTTGTCGGACTCGCGGCGGGCCTGTACCCGGGTCTCGGCGGCTTCCCGTTCGGCCGTGGTCTTGGTGCCACTGGCCTCCCGCTCGGCGGCGGACTTGACTGCTGCGGACTCGGCCCGTGCCTTGTCGGTGATCTCGCGCGCTTCCAGCCGGGCGGCGGACAGGATCCCCTCCGCCTCCCGCTTGGCCTCGGCACGGTGCTCGTTGGCCTGTTCCTCGGCCAGTCGCAGGATGTGCTCGACCTTGGTACCCAGCCCGGCCAGCGTGGGGCGGCTGTTCTCCTCAAGCTGCTTGGACTGGTCGCCGAGCTTCTGTTCCAGGGAGACGCCGCGCTGCTCGGCCTGTCGGAGGCGGCGCTGTGCGTCGGTCATCCGCTGCTCGGCCTCGCCGCGCGCGCTCTCGGACTGGCCGAGCGCGGCGTTCAGGCGCTGCACAAAGTCGTCCACCTGGGCGCGGTCGTAGCCGCGCAGGACGACGGTGAAGTCAGGCTGACTGTTCGCCTGCTCGAAGAAATTCATGGAGGGCTGCTGCTGGGCCATTGACACATCCTCGCAGACCCCCCGGCTGCCGTACATGGCCGCAAGCCTCCGTACCGAGCCGGGTGGAGAGGGCCGCGGCCACCGACGTACGGGGGGAGTCTTTTGTCGGTTTGCCGGAATTTTTGGGAATGAGCCGGAACTGATGCTACTCGCTCCGGCAATGCCTAGCTCGTACTCGTCACACCGCTAACAGCCGACATCGTCCTCCCGTGGACTGGACGCGACGGTAGACGATCTGAGTGACTTTGAACACTCTATTCGCTCCACTCCGGATACTCCACCCGGCACACACTGGTGGATCCCGCTGTCGGCGGCGCTGCCGACGATGGAGCGATCGGGGTGACTGGAGTCGCGCCCGGTGCCGGTGGCACTCCCATCGCTTCAACGAGGCAGCGCCCGCTCAGGCCACGGCCCGACCTGAACAGATGGAGTTGTCACCGGCCGGACCGGCGCCTCCCGTTCCGGCATCAAGGGCTCCGGTGCGAGGAACGTCCGCTGGTCGCCCCGGACCGACCGGCCGGGTCACTGTGTCGCCACTGTCACTGTGTCATTGCTGACATGACGACCGACACTGTATCTACTTCGTGGTGCTGCCGCTAGCGCCGTGCGGGTTCGACCAGTTCCACCAGGACGCCACCGGCGTCCTTGGGATGGACGAAGTTGATCCGGGAGCCGGCCGTGCCCGGTCGCGGTTCGTCGTAGAGGACCCGCAGGCCGCGGGCCCGCAGAACCGCTGAGGCGGCCGCGACGTCGCGCACCGTGTACGCCACCTGCTGCACGCCCGGCCCGTGCCGGGTCAGGAAGGTGGCGATGGTGGCCGTCGGATCCGCCGGCGCGAGCAGTTGGATCATCGGACCGGTCGGATCCGTGCCGACCCGCAGCATCGCCTCCCGGGTGCCCTGCTCGGTGTTGGTCTCGCTGTGCACACACGTCATTCCGAACACATCGGTGTAGAAGGTGATCGCCTCGTCCAGATCGGCCACCGCGATTCCGACATGGTCGATACGTAGCAGACCGAGATCCATGCTGTGATGGGGTGCACGCCCCTGCTCATCCGCCGTTCCCATGTCGGTAGTCTGGCTGGTGAACGGTCGTTCAGGTCAGCCGCCGTACCTCTTCGGTGGTTCAGCCCGACCGGTGGACGTCACCTGGAAGGACAAGCGTCATGACAAGTGTGCTGGTGCACGGCGCCCGTACCCCGATGGGCCGGCTGCTCGGCGGTCTGAAGGACTTTCCCGCCACCGCGCTGGGTGGGCTGGCCATCAGTGCCGCGCTGAGCCGGGCCGGCGTCTCCCCGGACCAGGTCCAGTACGTGATCATGGGCCAGGTGCTGCAGGCCGGCGCCGGCCAGCTGCCGGCCCGCCAGGCCGCGGTCGCCGCGGGCATCCCGATGACCACGCCGGCGGTGACCGTCAACAAGGTCTGCCTGTCCGGGCTCAACGCGATCGCCACCGCCGACCAGCTGATCCGCGCCGGCGAGTTCGACATCGTGGTGGCCGGCGGGATGGAGTCGATGACCAATGCCCCGCACCTGCTGTCCGGCCAGCGCGGCGGCTACAAGTACGGCGACGTGACCCTGCACGACCACATGGCCTACGACGGACTCACCGACGCCTACGACGAGGTGGCGATGGGAGAGTCCACCGAGCGGCACAACGGTCCGCTCGGCCTCACCCGGGAAGAGCAGGACGCGTTCGCGGCCCGTAGCCACCAGCGCGCCGCACTGGCGCAGAAGAACGGTGTGTTCGCCGAGGAGATCACCCCGGTGTCGGTACCGCGGCGCAAGGGCGACCCGGTGGTCGTCACCGACGATGAGGGCATCCGGCCGGACACCACCACCGAGACCCTCGCCCGGCTGCGTCCCGCGTTCGCCTCGGACGGCACCATCACCGCCGGCAGCGCCTCGCCGATCTCCGACGGTGCCTGCGCGGTGGTGGTGATGAGCAAGGAGAAGGCCCAGGAACTGGGGCTGAGCTGGCTCGCCGAGATCGGCCCGTACGGCACGGTCGCCGGCCCGGACAACTCGCTGCAGTCCCAGCCGGCCAACGCCATCCGACGGGCCCTGGCACGGGCCGGCGCGGAGGTCTCCGACCTCGACCTGGTCGAGATCAATGAGGCGTTCGCGGCCGTCGGCGTGCAGTCCAGCCGCGAACTGGGCATCGACCCGGAGCGGGTCAACGTCAACGGCGGCGCCATCGCGCTCGGCCACCCGATCGGCATGTCCGGCGCCCGGATCGCCCTGCACCTCGCGCTGGAACTGCGCCGCCGTGGCGGCGGACTCGGTGCGGCGGCGTTGTGCGGTGGCGGCGGTCAGGGTGACGCGTTGCTGCTGCGGGTCGCGGGGAACTGACCCGGGATGCCCCACACCCGGTCGGCCCAACTTCCGGTCCCGGAACTGCTCGATCAGGCCCGGGACGGCAACGCGCGTGCCGTCGCCCGGCTGATCAGCCTGGTCGAGGACGACGCGCCGACGCTGCGCGAGATCGCTGCCGCACTGGTTCCGTTCGCCGGGCGGGCCAGGGTGATCGGGTTGACCGGGGCCCCGGGGGTCGGAAAGTCGACCACCACCTCGGCTCTGGTGACCGCGCTGCGCGCCCGTGGACAGCGGGTCGGTGTGCTGGCCGTGGACCCGTCCTCGCCGTTCACCGGCGGGGCGATCCTCGGTGACCGGGTCCGGATGCAGGAACACGCCACCGACGCCGGCGTCTACATCCGTTCGATGTCCTCCCGGGGCAACCTCGGCGGGCTCGCGGCCGCCACCCCGCAGGCCGTACGGATCCTGGACGCCGCCGGTTGTGACGTGGTACTCGTCGAAACCGTCGGGGTCGGCCAGGCGGAGGTCGCGGTCGCGAGCCTGGCCGACACCACCCTGGTGCTCACCGCCCCCGGCATGGGGGACGCGATCCAGGCGGTGAAGGCCGGCATCCTGGAGATCGCCGACATCTTCGTGGTCAACAAGGCAGACCGGGACGGTGCCGACGCCGCCGCCCGCGATCTGCGGGGCATGCTGGCACTGGCCCGGCGGGAACCGCACGAGTGGCGTCAACCCGTCCTGCGGTGCGTGGCCGCCCGCGACGAAGGCATCACCGACGTGGTCGACGCGATCGACAAACATCACGCTCACCTGGCCGAACACGGTGAACTGGACCGGCGTCGGCAGGCCCGGGCCGCCGCCGAGATCCAGGCGATCGCGCTGGCCGCGTTGCGGCGGCGGATCGACGGCCGCGGCGAGGGTACGGTGCTCACCGACCTGGCCGCCCGGGTCACCAGCGGGGAACTCGACCCGTACACGGCGGCCGACGAGATCCTCCGCGACCTGTGAGCTGAGCCGTACCGGCGCGGCCCGCGGCAGCTGCGGCCGCGCCGGCACCACCGCTCGCCGACGCAACGATCCGGTCACGTCGCCGGCCCGGGCTGAACCCCGACAGGTCTGATGATGTCGAGTGGTCGGGACCTCATGATCGCGCGCGCCATCGGACGACCGGTGGCCCGCGCGGCCAGGTCCGGAGGCGGTCGACGGTCGAGGAGGCGCGGTGGCGGCATGGTTGGTGACGCTGCGTGGAATCAGGTACCGCTCCGGGCGTTCCCTGGTGGTGTTCCTGCTGGCCGCCCTCGCCACGACCGCGGCGGTACTCGCACCCGCCTACACCCGTGTCGCTCAGCAGTCCGCACTGTCCGACCAGCTGCGTGACGTACCGGCGCCGACGCTGGGGCTGACCGTCACCGGTGGGGACGACCCGCAGGGACTGTTCGCCGAACTGTCCCCCGGGATCCGGTCCCAGCGCACGCTCGACGATGTCGTCGGGGCGCCCTACCAGGGCACCGTGTCCACCGTGGTGCTGAAGTCCCTGACCGGCACGCCCACCAGCCACCTGATCTACCGCTCCGGGATCTGCGGTCACCTGCGCATCACCGCCGGTGTCTGCCCGGGGTCGGACACCAGCGGCGTACTGGTCAGCGCCACCACCGCGCGAAGCTACGGGCTCCGGGCCGGTGGGCAGCTCAGCTTCGGCGGTACCGACCGCGACCCGGCCCACGCCGCGCTGTACCGGCACCGGATCGCCGGCATCTACCAGGTACGGGACGCGGCCGAGCCGTACTGGTGGGGAGGCGGGCAGCTGGCCGGTGCGCCCGGCACCACCGCCGACCCGCGGGACCGGGTGGAGGCCGTGCTGACCGGGGACGTCGCGGCGCGCCGCTGGCCCGGCGCCAGCGGATCACGGACCGAACTGGACTTCCCGGTACGACCGGAGCGCATCGACATGGACACCGTGCCGGCGTTGCGGGCCGCCCTCGCCCGGCTGGACACCGTCGCCGAGGCCGACCAGATCACCGTGGGTACGGGCATGATCAGCGCTTTCGACGATGCGCGGAAGGAGCAACGGGCGATCGGTACGGCCGTCCCCGTGGTCGCCGTGCCGCTGGTGCTGCTCTGCTGGTTCGTGCTGTACCTGATGGTCGCGTCACTGACCGAGGACCGTGGGCCGGAGATCGCGCTGGCGAAGCTCAGGGGTGTCCGGACCCCGGCGGTGCTGCGGTTCGGGCTCGGTGAGGCGTTGCTGCTGATCCTGCTCGCCACCCCGGTCGGCCTCGCCCTGGGCGAGGCGGTCGTACAGCTCACCGCACTGGCCGTGCTGCGCGACGGCAGTCGGGTCGAGCTGCGGTGGCCGGTGCTGGTCGTGGCGCTGATCTCGCTGGCCGGTGCGTTGATCGCGGCGGTACTGGCCGCCCGCCGTACGATCCGCCTACCGGTACTGCGGTTGCTGCGTCGGGTGCCGGAACGTTCCCGGTGGCGGGCCGGTATCGCGGAAGGCGCACTGGTCGCCCTGGCCGGTGCGGCGCTGTATGAGGTGCTGTCCGATCCGTCGGCGACGCTCGGCCTGCTCGCACCGCCGCTGCTGGCCTTCGTCGTCGGGCTGGTCGCTGCCCGTACGCTCGGCTTCCTCGCCGGTCGCCGGTTGCGCGCGAGCCATGGCCGGTTGCCGGCGCCGAGGTTGCTGAGTACCGCGCAGCTGGCCCGCCGGCCCATCGCGCAACGGATCGTCCTGGCGGTGACGGTCGCGGTGTCGCTGCTCGGTTTCGCCGCGACCGCCTGGGACGTGGCCGCGCACAACCGGCGTCAGGTCGCCCAGGACGAGGTGGGCGCCGAGCAGGTGTACACGGTCGGTGCGACCGGGCCGCAGGCGCTGCGTGACGCGGTGCGCCGGATCGACCCGGCCGGCCGCTACCTGATGCCGGTGATGCAGTCCGACGTGCACTACGGCGACGGCAGCGAGTCGGTGCTCGCGGTGGACCCGGCGCGTCTACCGGCCGTGGCGACCTGGTCGGGTCGCTCCACAGACGAGGTACGCGCTCTTGCGCGGCGCATCACCGACACGGCCCCCGCGCCGCCGACCGTGCGTGGGCCGTTGCGTGTCGACGTGGCGACCGACGTGCTCGACTCGGCGAAACCGGTACAGTTCATCGCCTTGCTGGCCCGGCCCGATCAGCCGTCGACGGAGGTCCCGCTCGGCGTCCTGAGCAGCGCACGGGACAGCTACCGGGCCGAGCTGCCCGGCTGCGCCGCAGGCTGCCAGCTGACCGGCCTCGGGTTGTCCCGTTATCCCGGTGACTTCCACCCGATCAGGGCCACCTTCCGGATCACCGCGGTGCATGACGATGGCCGCACCCTCGCCATGGGTCTGGGCACCCCGGGCCGTTGGCGGGCGCCGGTGACCAACGCCGACGAGGGGAGCGTCCGGCTACGCGCCGATCGGGGACTGACCGTGAGTTACCGCGGTGCGGGTTCGGACGGTCCGTTGGTCAGCTACGCCACGACGCCGGAGCGCTGGCCGGCCGTGGTGGCCGGCGCGACCCCCTCCGACGACCCGCACAGCGACCAGTTCTCCTTCCCGGCGTTCGGCGACGATCCGGTCCCCTTCCAACTCGCCGGCACCGACCGGGTGATCCCCAGGGCGGGCAGGCACGCGCTCCTGGTCGACCTGACCCTGGTGCAGCGTCGTGGTTCCGTCCAGCCCTCGGGCTCCGACCAGCCGCAGGCCTCGTACCAGGTGTGGGCGTCGCCCGGCGCACCGGCCGGACTGGCCGCCCGGCTCACCGCAGCCGGCCTACCGGTACAGCGGACCGATTCGCTGCCCGACACCCTGGACCGGCTCGGCCGCCGCGCTCCCGCCCTGGCCTTGCGGCTGTACCTGATCGCCGGTGCCGCCGCGCTGCTGCTGGCGGTCGGGGCGACCCTGCTCACCGCGCAGATCGGCGCCGGGGGGCGGCGCTACGAGCTGGCGGCGTTGCGGGTCGTGGGCCTCAGCCGGTCCGATCAGGCCAGGGCGATCCGTCGGGAGTACCGGTTGCTGCTGGGGGTGCCGTTGCTGGCGGGTCTGCTCGCCGGTGCGGCCGGCGCGGTACTGATGCTGCCGTCGGTGAGTCTGGTGACCGCGGGGGATGCCGGGGCGTACCGGGTGTACCAGCTCGGGCCGTACTGGGTCCCCGGTGCGGTGCTGGCCGCGGTGCTGGCATTGGCGGGTGCCGCGCTGCTGGTGGCCCGGATGCTGGGTGGTACCGGTACGGACCGGCTCCGGGCAGGGGTCGGCTGATGGTACGTACGGTGCGCCTCGCGCTGGCCGGTCTGCGCTACCGTGGCAGCCGGTCGGCCGTGGTCGCGGCGCTGGCCGTGCTGGCCACCGCCGCCGCGGTACTGGGACCCGGGTACGCCCGGGCCGCCGAGCAGTCCGTACTGCGCGACCACCTGAGGGCGGCGCCGATGTGGCTGACCGGGTTCACGGTGTCCGCAGCGGGTCTCGCCGGCGACGAGGACCCGGCCGGTGCGTCCGGTGCCGGCGGCGCGCAGCAGGTCAGCTCCGATGCGCTGGCCCGCATCCCGGTGCCGTACCTGGCCACGCACGCGGCCCGCACGATGCTCGCGGACCGGTACTTCCAGCGGCCGGTCGGCGGGGTACAGACCTCGGTGCAACTGCCCGACCAGCAGGGTGATCCGACCACCGGCCGGCTGGTCTACCGGCAGGGCTACTGCGCCCGGCTGCACGTCGTCGAGGGTCGCTGCCCGGCCCGTACCGGCGAGGTGCTGGCCAGTACGCGTTCCTTGCTGCGCACCGGCGCGAAGGTCGCGTTGAGTGGAGCCGACGCTGCCGCCGGCACCGCCTCGCCCGGCCGTACGACGGTCACCATCGTCGGCCGTTACGCCCCCCACCGGCCACCGACTCCGGCTACTGGTTCAACCACGGGTACTTCGACGGTGCCGTCTTCACCAAGGACGGCCAGGAACTACGCAAGGAGGACAGCTACTTCGGCAGCGAAGCCACCGTGCATTCGCTGGGCGTCAACAGCTACCTGACCCTTGCCGACTTCGCGCTGCGTACCGGGCAGATCGACCTGGTGGACCTGCCGGGCCTGACCGCCCGGTTGACCGCCGGCCAGCGCGCGCTGGAGCGGGCCGGGCTCACCCTGTACGCGCCGGTACGCGGTGTGCTCGCCGGCGTGCAGTCCGAACGCCGTCAGGTGTCGCTGGTGTCCCTGCTGGTGGCGGTGCAACTGGTGCTGCTCTGCTGGTTCGTGCTGTTCGGTGTGGTCCGGGGAGCCACCGACGAGCGTGGGCCGGAGCTGGGGTTGGCGAAGCTGCGCGGACTGTCCGCGGGGCGGGTCGCCGGGTTCGGGTTGACCGAGATCGGTGTCCTGGTACTGGCCGCCACCCCGCCGGGCGTACTGGTCGGGTTGCTCGCCACCGAGGTGATAGCCCGGGCCGGACTGGCCGACGGGGTACATGCCGAACTCCGACCGCTGATACTGCTGGCCGCCGCGGCGGCGTTCGGCGGCGCGATGGTGGCCGCCGCGCTGGCGGTACGCCGTACGGTGGTCACCCCGGTGATCGACCTGCTGCGCCGGGTCCCGGTACGTTCCGGCCGGCTGCGGGCCGGGGTCACCGACGGCGCCCTGGTGGCCGTCGCGGGGGCCGCCTGCTACGAGCTGCTCACCGCTGCCGGCGGTCGGCTCGGCCTGTTGGCCGGTGGTCTGGTCGCGGTGCTGGCCGGTGTGCTGGCCGGCCGGGTGGTGCCACTTCTGCTGCGCGGCGCGGTACGGCGGGCCCGCCGCCGGGGGCGGATACCGGCGCTGCTGGCGGCGGCGAGGCTGTCGCGGCGTGGGTCGGTGCCACGCACCGTGGCGCTGGTGACCGTGGCGGTGGCGCTGCTCTGTTTCGGCACGGTCACCTGGGACGTGGCGGGCCGCAACATCCACCAGCGTGACGGGGTGGCGTTGGGTGCGGGCATCGTCTACCAGGTGGCCGGTGTCTCGGCGGCCGGGCTGCGTCGTGCGGTGGACCGCGCCGACCCGTCCGGGCGGCAGGCCATGGCGGTCGCGCACGGGCTGTACGGGACCGGCGAAAACACCACCGAGGTACTCGCGGTGGACAGCAGCCGGCTGGCCCGGGTGGCGTTCTGGCCGGCCGCGCAGGACGGCGCCGGCCCGACGGCGTTGGCTGCCCGGATCAGTCCCGCAGCACCGCGACCGGCCCTGCTGCGCGGGCCTGTCACGGTGACCGTGACGGTCGCCGCGATGAGCCGGGACGTGACACTGGTGGCGCTGCTGGCCGACGACAGTCGGCGTCAGCAGGTGGCCCGGCTGGGTGTGCTGCACCCGGGTCGGCACCGGTTGGCTGCCTCGCTCGCCGACTGTCCGCACGGCTGCCGGCTCGTCGGTTTCGACCTGTACCCCGGTCCGCAGGCGCCGGACCACCTCACCGGTTCATTCACCCTGACCGGCCTGCGGGACGCAGATCGACCGGCCGGGGTGGACTTCACCGCGCGCACCGAGTGGCGGGGCGTGGACGCCACCCTGGGGCAGCCGGTCAGTGCCGTGACGCCGGGGCACAGCGGAACCGTGGTCCGGTTCGACTCCACCGGCGGCGAGGATCTGCGGGTGCTGCGCTCCGACGCGCCGTACCCGGTGCCTGCGGTGACCACCGGCCGGGCCGCCCGTACCGGCCCGGTGTTCCGCGGCCCGGGTCTGTACGGGCTCGACCAGGCCTACCGTCCGGTCGGCCGGGTCCGCGTGCTACCCGCCGTACACGACGGGATGATGGTGGACCTGGCGTACGCGGACCGGGCCGCACCGGACGGTGACGCGCTGGACACCCCGTTGCGTTACCAGGTCTGGGCGGTGTCCGGGGCGCCGGCCGGGCTGCGTGACCGGCTCGTCGCAGCGGGAGTCACCGTGACCGGCACCGACAGGCTGGCCGCCCGGGACGACCGGGCGGCCCGGCAGGGGCCGGCGCTCGCTCTGCGCCTGTACCTGATCGCCGCCGTACTGGCGCTGCTGATGGCCGCCGGGACGGTGCTGGTCACCGAGTATCTGTCGGCCCGGCCGGTGGCCCACGAGCTGACCGCGCTGCGTACCGCGGGGGTGTCGCCCGCTCTGCTGCGTCGGGCGGGGCTGCGGGAGTATGCGCTGCTGTTGGGTGCCGCGCTGCTGTCCGGGGCGCTGGCCGGCGGGGTCGGTGCGGCGCTGGCCCTACCGCATCTGCCGCAGATCGCGGACACGGCCGGCGCTCCGCCGCCCGTGTGGTGGCCGGACCCCTGGTGGCCCGGCGGCGCGGTACTCACCTCGGCGCTGCTGCTGGGGCTGGTGGCCGCCGTGGTGGTGGCCACCGGGCTGCGCCGTAGCGGCCCGCGACGTCTCCGGGAGGGATTGGTGTGACAGCTACCGGGAGCACGACAACGGACAGTACGACCCGGTCCGGCACCGGCATCGGGGTGAGCTGTCGTGGCCTGGTCTACATCTACCGGTTGGACGGCTACGACGTGGTCGCGCTGGCCGGGGTGGACCTGGACATCGAGGCGGGCGAGTCGGTCGCGCTGCTCGGCCCGTCCGGTGCCGGCAAGTCGACTCTGCTGTCCCTGTTGGCCGGACTGCTGACCCCGGCCGCGGGTCGGCTGCACGTGGGTACCCACGACGTGGCCCGGGCGAGCCCGGCCGAGTTGCAGTACATGCGGGCCACCGACGTGGGCGTGATGCTGCAGGGCGCCATGCGTAACCTGCTGCCCTACCTGTCGGCGGCGGAGAACATCCGCTTCGCGGCCAGCGGGGTACCCGCGCAGCGCCGCTCCGCCCTGGAACCGCCGGGCGAACTGCTCCAGTTGGTCGGACTCGCGGGCCGGGAGAAGCAACGTCCGCCGCAGCTGGCTCCCGGGGAGCGTCAGCGGTTGGCGGTGGCCTGTGCGATCGCCAACGGTGCCGGACTGCTGCTCGCCGACGAGCCGACCAGCCAGCTCGACACCCAGGCACGTGACGAGGTCCTGGAAATCCTGGCGCAGGTACGGGCCACCGGCCGCACCGTCGTGGTGGTCACCCATGACCCCGACGTGGGGCTGCGGATGGGCCGCACCGTCACCATCCGCGACGGTCGGGTCGGCGCGGAGGGACGCCGGGGTGAGGAGTACTCGGTGGTGGGCCGCGACGGCGCGGTGCACCTGCCGCCCGACGTACTGGCCGAAGTGGTACCGGGAACGCTGCTGCGGGTCGAGCTGACCACCGAGGGTGCGGTGCGCCTGGTTCCGGCGGAAGGTGTCGACGGACCCGGCGCGGTGTCCGGGCGACCGGGCACGGACGGATCGAGGGGACGGGGTGGTGCGTGGTGACCGGGATCCGTACCGATGTCGTGGACGGCACCGGTGAACTGGGCACGGTACTCGAGGTCGAGGCGATCACCGTCAGCTATGGCGCGCACCCGGTGCTGGTGGACGTGTCGGTGTCGGCCAGGCCCGGTCAACTGCTCGCGGTCACCGGGCCGTCCGGTGCGGGCAAGACCACGCTGCTGTGGGCGATGGCTGGCCTGCTGAGTCCCGGCACCGGGCAGGTCAGCGTCGACGGCTCGACGGTGCGGGACCGGCCGCAGGCGGTACGGGCCGGCATCACGCTCATCCCGCAGGACAACGGGCTGGCGGCGATCCTCACGGCGGAGGAGAACGTGATGGTGGCGTTGCTGGCCACCGGCGTACCTGCCGACGAGGCGGAGCGCCGTACCGCCGAGACGCTGGAGAAGCTGGGCCTGGCCGGGCAGGCCGACCAGCTTGTCGAGGAACTGTCCGGCGGTCAGCAGCAGCGGGTCGCGATCGCCCGCGGCCTGGCCTGTCGAGGCGGTGTACTGCTGGCCGACGAGGTCACCAGCGAACTGGACGCGCAGAACCGTCAACTGGTCCTGGAGATGTTGCAGGCGGAGGCATGGCGGGGTGCGGCAGTGGTGTTCGCCACGCACGACCCGGAGGGTGCGGCGGCCTGCGATGCGGAGTTGCAGCTGCGTGACGGGCGCGCCGAACTGGTCCGGTACTGATCGCGACGGACAGTGGCCGGTACCGGCCGCGCCGCTATCTGTCCGCTGAGTCGTTGGACCAGACTGATGGGTGAATGTCACCCGGGTCACGACGCCGGCTGGATGGCCCTCGGCACGGCTCGTTTCGTGGCCGGCGGCGGCCCGGTACCCTCGCGTTCGCGTACCACCGGTCGAGGGGCCGGGTCGAGATCGGGGAGAGGGTATGACCGAGACCGAAGCTGGGCGTAACGGGGGAGCACCTGTGGCGGGGGGATCGCGCTCGGGTGGTGGTCCCGCACACGCCGCCGACGACTCGCCGCGACCGCGGCTGAACGGATCCGGCACCGCGCTGGCGGACCTGCCCGAAGGTGTGGCCATGCGCCGGCCCGCGGGCCTGGACTCCACCACGATCCTGCCGCGGATCTCTGCGGACGGTGAGCCGCCGGCTCCCGGTGTGAACCTGGGCGGGTTCGTGCCGGTGCCGACCGCCCAGGGCCCGCGGCCGGTGGCCGTGGTCGAGCCGACCGACGACCGGCTCGCGGCCCGGATGCGGGGTACCACCGCGGTGGCCGGCGACGTGGTGGAGAAGGTGGCCGGGTTCGCCGCCGAACAGGTCGACGGGGTGTTCGATCTGGGTGGCGACGTTGCGCGGGCGATGAACACCATCAAGGAGCGGCTCGGCCTGGGCGAGGGTACGTCGCGTCGCGGGGTGCATGTCGAACAGTCCGGTGACCAGGTACGGATCACGTTGACGCTGGTCGTGCAGTTCGGCCATCCGGCGATGCAGGTTGCCGAGCAGGTCCGGGAGAATGTCATCGCCGCGGTCGAGACGATGATGGCGCTCGACGTCACCGAGTGCAATGTGATCATCGACGACATCCACGTTGAGGACTAGACATGTCAGTGTTGGTGGCGTTCTCCGTGGCGCCGGGCGGGGTCGGCGAGTCGGTCGCCGATGCGGTGGCCGAGGCGGTCCGGGTGGTTCGCGAGTCCGGGTTGGCCAATCGCACCGATGCCATGTTCACCACGATCGAGGGTGACTCCTGGGACGAGGTGATGGATGTGGTCAAGCGGGCCACCGACGCGGTACGGGCCCGCGCACCGCGTGTCTCCCTGGTGCTGAAGGCGGACATCCGGGAGAGCGCGACGGACGCGATCACCGGCAAGGTGGAGCGGATCGAGCAACGGCTGGCCGCGCGGGACTGACGGTGCGTCAGCGCCGGTGATGAACTGGTCTTTGTCCGTTTTCCCGGTGTGCCGGACTGATCTTCGCCCGTCCGGCGCGGGCCCTCGCGTACCAGTGGTGACGTGGGTCCGTTGTGCTTGGAGATGGTACCGCCCCCTAGTATCCTTCCTGAAGGATCGTTAAGGACAGGGCTAGGGGGCAGTCGATGGACGCGGCCGACATCCAGGCGGGGCGCGAGGCGTGGCAGCGCCGGTACGATGCCGCCCGCAAGCGCGACGCCGACTTCAGCACCCTGTCCGGTGACGAGGTCGATCCCGTCTACGGTCCACCGGAGGGTGCCTCGGTGCCCGGTTTCGAGCGGATCGGTTGGCCGGGGGAATACCCGTACACCCGTGGGCTCTATCCGACCGGCTACCGGGGTCGGGCCTGGACGATCCGGCAGTTCTCCGGTTTCGGCAACGCCCAGCAGACCAACGAGCGTTACAAGATGCTGCTGCGCTCCGGTGGGGGCGGCCTGTCCGTCGCGTTCGACATGCCGACCCTGATGGGCCGCGACTCCGACGACCCGCGTTCGCTGGGGGAGGTGGGCCACTGCGGTGTCGCCATCGATTCGGCCGCCGACATGGATGTGCTGTTCGACGACATCCCGCTGGCCGACATCACCACCTCCATGACGATCTCCGGTCCGGCCGTACCGATCTTCTGCATGTACCTGGTCGCCGCCGAGCGGCAGGGTGTCGATCTGTCCACATTGGATGGCACGCTGCAGACCGACATCTTCAAGGAGTACATCGCGCAGAAGGAGTGGCTGTTCACGCCCGAACCGCACCTGCGGCTCATCGGCGACCTGATGGCCTACTGCAACTCCGAGATCCCGCGCTACAAGCCGCTCTCGGTGTCGGGATACCACATCCGCGAGGCCGGTTCCACCGCCGCCCAGGAGCTGGCCTTCACCCTCGCCGACGGATTCGGCTACGTCGAGCTCGGGCTGTCCCGCGGCCTGGACGTCAACACGTTCGCCCCCGGACTGTCGTTCTTCTTCGACTCGCACCTCGACTTCTTCGAGGAGATCGCGAAGTTCCGCGCGGCCCGGCGGATCTGGGCCCGCTGGTTGCGCGAGAAATACGGCGCCACCAGTGAGAAGGCGCTGTGGATGCGGTTCCACACACAGACCGCCGGTGTTTCGTTGACCGCGCAGCAGCCGTACAACAACGTGGTCCGTACCGCGGTGGAGGCACTCGCCGCCGTACTGGGCGGGACGAACTCGTTGCACACCAACGCACTTGACGAGACCCTGGCGCTGCCGACCGAGGAGTCCGCGGAGGTTGCGCTGCGCACCCAGGCCGTACTGATGGAGGAGACCGGCGTCACCAACGTCGCCGATCCGCTCGGCGGCTCCTGGTACGTCGAGGCGTTGACCGACCGCATGGAACAGCAGGCGGAACAGATCTTCGCGCAGATCCTGCGGATGGGCGGCGGAGACTCGGTGAGCCACCCGATCGGACCGATGACCTCCGGGATCCTGCGGGGAATCGAGGACGGCTGGTTCACCGGGGAGATCGCCGATTCCGCGTTCCGCTACCAGCAGGCGCTGGAGAAGGACGAGAAGCGCATCGTCGGGGTCAACTGCCACACCGGCACGGTCAGCCGGGAGCTGGACATCCTGCGCGTCTCACACGAGGTCGAACTCGAACAGCGCGACCTGCTCGCCGCACGACGGAAGGGTCGCGATGCTGCGGTGGTGGACGCAGCGCTGCGCCGGCTGGTCGAGGTGGCGCGCACCGACGAGAACATGATCCCGGCGATGCTGGACGCCGCACGGGTCGAGGCGACTCTCGGTGAGATCTGCGGTGTGCTGCGCGACGAATGGGGCGCCTACACCGAGCCCGCCCGCTTCTGACCCGCTCAAGATCCTCGCGGCGTGTCTGGCCAGCGCGGCGGTGCTCGCCGCGCGCACCGTCCCGCTCGCGGTGAACTCGCGGTCCTGAAGAGTGCCGGTACCGGATCATTCCGACATAAGATCCGTACGGCAGGGTTCGCCGTCGCGGTACGCCGGGCGGCAGCGGGATGCGCGAGAGTGGAAGACTAGAGGCCATGAGTCAGCTCGACCCCCGCACGATTCCATCGGCGTTCACCCGGGGCGCCGTGGACCTCGGCGCGTTGCGGCCGGCCCCTCCGTCGCCGGCTCGCCCCACAGAATCTGCCCCCGGACATGACGCCGGCCAGGCGCCGGACGACACCGGGCCGGCCGGCCCGCCGACCAGCGCCGGCTCCGGCGGAGCACAGGTGATCGAGGTCACCGAGGCCAACTTCCAGACCGAGGTGCTGGAACGCAGCCTGCAGGTCCCGGTCGTCGTCGACTTCTGGGCCGAGTGGTGCGGCCCGTGCAAGCAGCTGTCCCCGATGCTGGAGAAGCTCGCCGCCGAGGCCGCCGGTTCCTGGGTGCTGGCCACGGTGGATGTCGACGCCAATCAGCGGTTGGCCACCGCGTTCCGGGTGCAGAGCATCCCCACGGTCTATGCGGTCGTCGGTGGTCAGCCGGTGGACGGTTTCACCGGCGTCATCCCCGAGCAGCAGCTGCGCCAGTGGATCGACGCGGTACGCGCCGCCGGTGGTGCCGCGCCCGCCGAGGTCGAGGTCGACCCGCGGATCGTCGACGCGGACGACCATCTTGCCGCCGGTGACCTCGACGCTGCCGAGGAGCTGTTCCGCGAGGTGCTGTCCGAGCGGCCGAAGGACTCGTTGGCCACCTCCGGCCTCGCCCAGGTCGAACTGATGCGTCGGGTACAGGATGTGGACGCCCGGCAGGCGCTGGCCGACGCGCAGGCCCGTCCGCAGGACGGCACGGCCCAGGCGCTGGCCGCGGACCTCGAGGTGATGGGCGGTCGGGCCGAGGAGGCGTACCAGCGGCTGGTCGACACCGTGCGGCGCACCACCGGAGAGGACCGCGACAAGGTACGTCGTCACCTGCTGGCACTGTTCGAGGTGGCCGGTCCGGACGACCCGGCTGTCGCGCAGGCCCGCCGGGACCTGGCTTCGGCGCTGTTCTAGTGGCCCGGCCAGCCGACTGCAAGGTCGCGGTGCTGGACGCACCGTCCAACCTCGGCCTGCAGCCACCGACCCCGGGCTCGGTCCCGGGGTGCGCCAAGGCGCCCGGCGCGTTGCGTGACCATCGTCTGGTCGCGCGGCTCGCCGCGGTGGACGCCGGCTGTGTCACCCCACCCCGCTACGATCCCGGCGACTGGCGTCCGGGTGACGGGGTCTGCCAGGCCATCGACGTGGCCGACTACACGTGTCGACTGGCCGACCGGTTGGAACAGCTGCTCGATGAGGGGCGTTTCCCGGTCGTACTCGGCGGTGACTGCTCCATCCTGCTCGGCTCGGCATTGGCGCTACGGCGCCGGGGCGTCGCCGACCGTCAGCGTTACGGCCTGGTCTTCATTGATGGTCATACCGACTTCCGGCATCCGGGCAACGCCGAATATGTGGGTGCCGCCGCCGGTGAGGACCTGGCGCTGGTGACCGGACGGGGCCAGTCCCGGCTGACCGACATCGACCGGCTGCGGCCCTATTTCCGGGAGAACGACGTGGTCGTGCTCGGTATCCGGGACCAGGACGAGTACCGGATGGACATCACGGCCGCCGGGATACCGCACCGCACGGTTCCGGTACTGCGTACCGAGGGCATGCCACGCACCGCCGCGTGGGCGGTGGAGATGCTGGCCGATACCGCCGGGTTCTGGATCCACCTGGACACCGACGTGCTCGATCCGACCGTACTGCCCGCGGTGGACGCGCCGAGCGAGGGCGGGATCGGCTACGGCGAGCTGGAGAATCTGCTCGCCGATCTGGTGGCGTCATCGGCCTGTCTCGGTATCGAGGTCACGGTGTTCGACCCGGACTACGACCAGGACGGTGGTTACGCGCGGGAGCTGGCCGACGCGCTGGTGGCCGGGTTGCGTCCGCTGTGGCACCGCCCATCGACGCGGTCCGCGGACAGGTCGGCCGCGCGGGAGACGAACGGCACGGGCAGCGCTGCGCTGAGCGCCGCGGCGCCGGACCGGCACCATGTGGTCACGATGGCGGTTCCGGCCAAGGATGGGCAGCCGCTGGACGGCGCGGTCACCGACCGGGCAGCCGCCGTCGACGACGGCGCCGACGGGAACAGCGATGCCACCGAGCTCGACGCTGACAGCGGCGGCGATGCCGTAGCGGCGACGAACGGGCGGCAGCCGACCGACCTGGGCTGGCCGGCGGAGGAGACATCCTCCGCGCCACATTCGGCGGTGGGCACCGCGACGCCGCTCGGCTGGCCGTCCAAATCGGACGGATCCTGATCCGCCTGGTCTTTGCCGCCTGACGGGCTTGCCCTATAACGGATGTTCGGCCACGATCAGCTCGGCACACCCAGCAAGGACGCGGGAGGTCGGGAGATGGTGGGCAGCGAACGCGACGCTCAGCAGTATCGGAGTCGCGGACTGTGGCGGGACCGGACGGTGGTGGACGACCTGCTGGCACTGGCCCGGGATGCGCCGGACCGTACCGCGGTGGTCAACTGCTACTGGTCCCAGCCCGGTCGTTCGTCCGTTGCGTTCACCTACCGGGAGTTGGCGGCCAAGGTCGACCGGTTCGCCGCCGGGCTGGTGGGCCTCGGCGTGACGCCGGGGGACCGGGTGGCCATGCAGTTCACCAATTCCTGGCAGGCCACGGTGACCACTCTGGCCTGCGCCCGGATCGGCGCCGTCGTCATGCCGGTATTCGTCGGTACCGGGACCGGTGAGGTACTCAACCTGCTGCGGCTGGCCGAGGCGAGCGTGTTGTGCGCTACCGCGTCGCACGCCGACGTTCCGGTGGCGGCCCCCGTCGCCGAGGCGCGCGACAGCCTGCCGGCCCTGCGTCACCTGGTGGTGGACGGGGACACGGTCCCGGACGGCGCGGTCCGTTTCGACGATCTGCTGCTGGATCGGCCGGCGGAGCAGGACGTCGACCTGGACGCGCTGCGCCCCCGGGCCGACGACCCGTTCCAGATCATGTACACCTCGGGCACCTCCGGGACACCGAAGGGCGTACTGCACAGCCACAACACGTTGTACGCGGCGACGCGGGCGTTCACCGTACCGATGGAGCTCGGTTCCGAGGACGTGCTGATCACGCCGATGGCGGTCGGCGGCCAGGCCGGCTTCCTGTACGGGCTGCTGGCGCCGCTGATCATCGGCGGCACCGTCGTGTGGGGCGACCGGTTCCGTGCGCCGGGCATGCTCGACAGCATGGCCGAGTACGGCGTGACCGCCATGTACAGCCTGCCGATGCTGGTCGAGGAACTGGCCGAGGAGCAGCGCAGGCAGGAACGGTCGCTGTCGCTGCGTCGGCTGGTGGCGGGCTCGGCCCCGATCCCGCCGAGCCTGCCGGCCGATGTACAGAAGACCTTCGGTGTGTCGCTGCATCCGTTGTGGGGCATGACGGAGAACGGTGGGGTGACGATCGGCCGGCCGGGCGACGCCTGGGACGAGGCGACCCGCAGCGACGGCCTGCCGGTGGACGGGATGCAGGTACGGATCGTGGCCGAGGACGGTGCGCCGGTGCCGACCGGTACGGCCGGGTCGCTGGAGATCCGTGGCGCGAACCAGTGCCTGGGCTACTACCGTGCCGACGAGCTGTACGCCGAGCAGTTGCACGACGGCTGGTTTGTCACCGGTGACCTGGCCACGGCGGATGAGCGTGGTGCCGTGAAGATCGTCGGACGGTTGATGGACGAGATCAACCGCCAGGGTGTGCACGTTCCGACCGATGTGGTGGAGGACGTGCTGCGTTCCTCACCGGAGGTACGCGACGTGGCGCTGATCGGTGAGCCCGACCGTATGTTGGGGCAGCGGATCGTCGCCTTCGTGGTGCGCGCGGACCCCTCGGCGTCCGGCCCTGACCTGGCGGCCCTCGGTGCGTGTGTGCTGGCGGCCGGGCTGTCCGCGGGGTACCAGCCGGACCGGGTGCTCTACCTTGACGAGCTGCCGCGCAACCCGGCGGGCAAGGTGTTGCGGCGGGATCTGCGGGACCGGCTGGGCGACGGATGAGGCGGTGCTGAGCCGGGGACGAGCAGTCCTGGCGATCGTCGCGATCAGTCTCGCCAATGTGCTCGCCGTGGTCGACTACACGGTGGTCAGCGTGGCGATTCCGGACCTGCTGCGGTCCTTCCCCGGTGCCACCCTGCCGGACACCTCGTGGGTGATCAACGGCTACACCGTGATGTTCGCGGCGACCCTGCTGCCGGCCGGTGGGCTGGCCGACCGGCTCGGGGCCAAGCGGCTCTTCCTCGGTGGCGTCGTGCTGTTCACCGTGGCATCGGTGGGTTGTGCCTTCGCGCCCGGGCTCGGTGCGCTGATCGTGGCGAGGATGGTCCAGTCGATCGGCGGCGGCGCCATGGTCACCACGACCCTGGCCCTGGCCCTGGCGGCGTGGCCGGAGCGGCGGAGCCGGATGGCCGGTCTGCTCGGCGCGGTCGGCGGGATGTCCACGGCGGGCGCCCCGTCGCTGGGTGCCGCGCTGTTGGCGGTGGGTGGTTGGCATCTGATCTTCCTGATCAACGTGCCGATAGCGGTGGTCCTGGTGATCTGCGGGGTGTGGGGTCTGCCCGGCGACCCGCCACGTGCCGGAGCGGGGCTGCCCGAGATTCCCGGTGCCGTGGCATTGGCGGTGAGTATCGGACTCTTCGCGCTGTACCTGGTGCAGGGCGGTGCCTGGGGGTGGGTGTCGCTGCCGGCGCTGGCCGTGGTGGTTGCCGCGGTGCTGCTCGCCTGTTTCGGTGTGTACCGGTCCTGGTCGCATCCGCGTTCGGCGCTGGATCTGCGGCTGCTGCGGGCGCGGGCGACGGCGCTGGGCAATGTCGGCACCGTACTGCTCAGCGTTGTGCAGTTCAGCGTGGTGCTGTGCGTGACACTGTTCCTCACTACCCGGTGGCACTACTCGGAGAGCCAGGCCGGTCTGGCTCTGACACCGGGACCGGCTGTCTCGGCGGCGGCGGCACTGTTGGGCGCGCGTACGGTCACCCGGTTCGGCTACCGTACGGTCGCCGTGGTCGGTGCCGTGCTGGGCGCGACGGGCTGGGGCTTCTTCGCACTGACCGCCGGGTCGCATCCGGCGTACCTTTCCCGCCTGCTGCCCGCCCTGGTGCTGGGATTCGCGGGTGCTTCGCTGGCCGGCGTCGCGGTCACCACGCTGGCGGTGTCGGCGGTACCGAAGTCGCGTTTCGGGATGGCGGGGGCGTTGACGATGATGTCCCGCTCGTTGGGTGCGGTGCTCGGGGTGGCGGCACTGGCCGGTGCGTTGGCGGTACCGTCCGCGGCCGGTTTCTCGGCCAGTTGGGTGGGCATCGCCGTGTGCCTACTGGGCGCGCTGGTCGCGGTGCTGGCGGCCGGCCGTGTCGGAGCCGCCCCGGCGCAGGGGCACTTGCCCTGACCGTGGTGTGTTCCGTGCCCGGATACGCAGCACCGGCGGGGTCTGATGAACAGATCCCGCCGGTGCTGGTTGCTTCAGCGTTCCGGATCGTACCCGGAGCGTTGACGCGGCCGGCCGGTCCGGTGGAGCAAAATGCTCGAAGGACGGTGACGGCGTTGAGTGGATGGTGGTCGCCGGTTGGCGACCTGAATCAGCTACCGACCGGGCAACGCGTGCTCGGGCAGCGGCTGCTCGCGCACCGGCCGACCGGGCAACGGGTGGCCGGGCAACGGGTGGCCGGGCAGCGAGAGGCTGGCCAACTCATGGTTTCCCTCCTTCCAACTCGTCCTACTCCGCCCCGGGGGAGGGGGAGAGTCTCAGCGCGTCGCGCGGTGGCGGGAGAACTTTCCTGCCGCCGAGGGGCACGTGATGCCACTGAGACTAAGTCATGGAAGAAGAGTTTGGAAGACCGTTTTCACGCGAACCGGTAGTTGTGCATATTTTTGTGAATGTCCTACGATGGATGCCCAGTTTGGATGACCGTTCATCCAGTCGGATCGGTCGAGGGGCTTCCCTTTGCCGGGCGCTCCTGCGCGAGGCGCTCGGACAACCGGCCGTCAGCCGTGGGACGGTCCCGGCGCATCGTGGCCGCCGCAACGACAAGCGCTAGCACGGTCAGTCCGGTGGCAGCAACGAAACCACGGTCCACTCCGGTGGCCAACGCCTGGTCCGCCAGCGTGCGGCCCCCGGCCGGCGAATCCGGCCGGATCACTGCGGCAGCAACGGTTGTCCAGGTCACCGTGCCGAGTACCGCCAACCCGGTCGCGCCGCCGATCTGGCGGGCCGCACTGCACAACCCTGACGCGGCGCCGGCATCCCGCTCGTGCACACCGTTCAGTGCCCCGAGGGTGAGCGGTACCCCGGTGAGCCCCAGCCCCAGATAGGTCAGCGAGACCGGTACCAGCATCCCGGTCAGATAGCCGCCGGACTCCCCGATGCGCGACAGCCACAGCATCCCCACCGACGCGAGCGCCAGTCCACCGAGCACCAGGGTCCGCGCCCCCAGCCGGGGCAGCAGCCGGCCGCTCGCCCGCGCCCCGTACACCAGCAGTCCGGTCGAGGGCAGGTACACCAACGCGGTGTGCAGCGGGCCGTAGTGCCAGACCTGTTGCAGGAACAGGGTGCTGAAGAAGAAGATGCCGAACATCGCGGTACTGGTCAGCGCCATCACCAGGTAGGTGCCGGTGCGTAGGGCGCTGGCGAAGATCCGCAGCGGTACCAGCGGATGCGGGCTGCGCCGCTCGATCGCGATGAACGCGATGATTAGAACGACCGCGCCGGCCAGCGCGGTGAGTACGGGTGGATCGGACCAGTGCGGCCTGCCCGACCGGTCGGCGGCGGACCGGATCAGGGCGTAGACCAGCAGCGTGACACCGAGGGTTCCGGTGACCGCGCCGGGCAGGTCGAACCGCCGCCCGCGGCGGTCGCTCTCCCGCAGTACCCGTGGCGCCAACAGGATCATCACCGCGCCGAACGGGACGTTGACGAACATGACCCAGCGCCAGGAGAGGTAACTGGTGATCAGGCCGCCGGCCAGCAGCCCGATCCCGCCGCCCGCGGTGGCCAGCGCGGTGTACACGCTGACCGCCCGGTTGCGTGCCGGACCCTCCCGGAAGGTGGTGGCGATCAGCGACAGCGCAGCCGGGGATGCCGCCGCGGCACCGACCGCCTGCGCCGCCCGGCAGGCCAGCAGCCACCACGGCGCCGTCGCGAAACCGCCGACCAACGATGCGACGGTGAACAGGGCCAGTCCGGCGACGAAGATCCGGCGCCGGCCCAGTACGTCACCGGCCCGGCCACCCAGCAGCAGCAGCCCGCCGAAGACCAGCGAGTAGGAGGTGACCACCCATTCCAGGCCGGCACCGCTGAACCCCAGCGCGGACCGGATCCCGGGCAACGCGATGTTGACGATGGTCGCATCGATCAGGAACATCATCTGCGCGACCGAGATTACCGTCAGCGCGATCCACTCGGTGCGGCCGATGTCGATGGCAGGGTCCGGCCCGGCGGGGCCGCCGGCTGTTCCCCGCGCGGTGGTCATGGTCGGGACGCGGCCAGTTCCAGGCGCTGCCGCAGCGGCTGCCGCAGGACCTTGCCGATCGAGTTCTTCGGTAGCGCCCAGACGAACTGCACCCGGTCGGGCCACAGGATCCTCGCGACGCCCTTGTCGGCCAGGAACTCGTGGATCTCCTCCAGAGTGGGTGGAGCATCCTCCGGGACCACGACGGCACACACCAGATTGGCACGGGGCATGTCCGGATCCGGGTAGCCGACCAGGACCAGTTCCTTCACCGAGGGCAGAGCCTGCAGGATCGCCTCGATCTCCAGGATCGGAACCTTCATGCCGCTGGCCCGGGTGACCAGATCCCCTCGGCGACCGAAGATCCGGATACCGCCACGGCCGTCGTCCTTGGCCAGGTCGCCGGTGTCGAACCAGCCGTCCGCGTCCAGGCACGCCTGGTAGACCTCACGTTGGCCGAGATAGCCCAGGCACTGCGAGGCGCCCCGTACGAGCAGCCGCCCGCACTCCGCGTCGTCGTCCTCGAACTCGATGCGTACCTGCATCCACGGCTCGGCGCGGCCGTCGCTGTGCGCGGCCCAGCCTTCCGGGTCGTCGTCGCGGGTCACGGTGACCCCGCCGTTCTCGGTCATCCCCCAGAGCGCTTCCAGCGGTACGTCGAAGGTTTCCCGTACGGCGGTGATCAGGTGTGGCTGGAGCGGCGCCGAACCCGATACGATCCGCCGCAGACTGGTGATGGTCCGGGGATTGCGGCGTTGGGCGGCGATCAGGTCGACCAGGTAGCTGGGGGACAGGTACGACCAGCTGATCTCGTGCCGGGCGATGAGATCGAGCATCAGGTCCATGTCGGTGTCGTCCTGCACCACGCAGGTGGTGCCCAGACACAGCGACATGTAGAGCGCGTAGGTCATTCCGGCCATGTGGGTGTGGTAGTTGGGCACGGAGATGACGTCGTCGGAACCGAGGCCGTAGGGCACGGTGACGCTGCGCACCGCGGAGTATACGGTGTTGTGGCTGTGCGCGACGGCCTTCATCTGGCCCGAGGTGCCTGAGGTGTAGAGCAGCATGGCGTGTTCGTCGGCGCCGAGCGCGAGAGTGGGGTCCAACTCGGCACCCTGCTCGTCGTCCCGTTCGACGAAGAACCCGGTGAAGTCGATCGCGCCGGTGGCCGCCGAGTCGCCGAGCACGACCCGGTGCCGCAGCGTCGGCGGCGCCACCTCGACGAGGCGGGCGCCGTAGTCGACCCCGTCGCAGACGTCGACCGTGATGCACACGCTGGCTGCACTGGCGGTCAGCACATGCCGCAGTTCCCGCTCCGCCAGGATCGGGATCAGCGGTGAGCTGATCGCACCGATCCGGTTGCAGGCCAGGTAGAGCGGGAGCAACATCCAGTAGTTCGGCAGGTAGATCACCACGACGTCGCCACGCCCGACACCCAGTTCGTGCAGCGCGGCGGCGAAGCGTTGGACCAGGGCCTGGAACTCCCGGAAGCTGACCGTGCGGGCCAGTTCCCCGCCCTGGTAGGCGATGAGGGCCGGCTTGTCGCCATGGTCGCGGGCCGTCGCGGCGAGATCGTCGAGGAATGTCTGGTCCCGCCACCACCCGGCGGCCCGGTACTGGGCCGCGATGCTGGCCGTGGGAAGCAGAAGTGAACCGTCCATCGACACGCTACGCCTTTCTGCGCCACGACCCGGGATTGTGACCGAACCCTACCGCCACCCCGTGGCAGGAGGAAGCCCTGGACCCGGTTGACGGGACCGGGCATCTTGACACCCTGTCGCGCCGACGAAATCCTTGACCGTGGACCGACGTCCTGTCTCCGATCCGGGTACGTTGCCGTGCGCAGGGCAGGCTTCCGAGAAGCCGGTAGGTGTCCATGTCGCCGCACTGTCCTTCGGCCGTCCGGGTACTGACCGTGGAGGAACATCGTGAAGATCGGCGTACTCGCCTGGGACTACGGCGAGATGGACCCGGACGGTCCGTGTCTGGTGGAGCACGGACAGCGGCGGGGACATGAGATGTCCCTGTTCACCTTGGAGGAGGTCACCTACCTACCGGGTGAGCGGGGTATGGATGTGCTGCTCGGTGGGCAGCCGGCCGGGTCGTTCGACGCGGTGATCAACCGGGCGAAGCTCTACGGCGACTGGCGTGACCGGGTCGAGCGGCTGAGCATGGTCTCAGACCTGCTCGGGCCCCGGCTGTTCGACCCGGCCGAGGTGTGGGTGACCGGGTACAGCAAGTTCCTGATGGCGCAGAAGTTGGCGAAGGCCGGCTTCCCGGTGCCACCGTTGCGTTCGGCGACCACGCTGGAAGAGGTCGGGATCGCCTGCGACGAGTGGCACGACGTCATCGTCAAGCCTTCGTACGGCTACCGGGGCATCGACGTGGAACGGGTCACCGACCTGGCCCGACAGAAGTCGACCGTGCAGGATCTGTTGACCGAGCATGGCACTCTGGTGTGCCAGCCGTTCTATCCGACCTGCTATGGCGAGTACCGGATCACGGTGGCCGGTGAGGCGACCCCGATCAACATGCTCAAGTTGCCGGCGGCTGGTTCCTGGCGGTGCAAGACCTTGGAGGGTGCCAGTTTCGAGCGGTTCGACGCGCCGGACGACCTGGTGGACCTGTCCATCCGGGCGACCCGGTTGATGGGCATGACCCTCTCCGGCCTGGATGTCCTGCCCGACGGGGACGGCTACCGGATCCTCGAGGTGAACCCGGTACCCGGGTTCCTGAAGATCTTCGGGCCGGAGCGGCACCAGGAGACGTTGGCCGGTGTGTTCGACTGGGTCGAGAAGAGTACTGCCGAACTGGGTGTGGGTGGTTCCGCTGCACAGATCGGCTGACGAGTTCGACGACGGGGGCAACTGTGAAGATCGGCGTACTCGCCTGGGACTACGGGGAGATGGACCCGGACGGACCCAGTCTGCTGGAGCATGGTCGCCAGCGCGGGCACGAGATGAGTCTGCACACCTTGGAGGAGGTGTCCTACCGTTCCCGGCAACGGGGCGCCCAGGTACTGCTCGGTGACGAGGACGTCGCGTCGTTCGACGCGGTGATCTGCCGGGCGAAGCTGTTCGGTGACTGGCGTGACCGGGTCGAGCGGCTGAGCATGGTCTCAGATGTACTCGGTCCGCGGATGTTCGACCCGGCCGAGGTCTGGGTGGGCAGCTACAGCAAGTTCCTCATGCTGCAGAAGTTGGCGAAGGCCGGTTTCCCGGTGCCACCGCTGCGTTCGGCGACCAGCGTGCAGGAGGTCGGCGCCGCCTGCGACGAATGGCGCGACGTCATCGTCAAGCCGTCGTACGGCTACCGGGGCATCGACGTGGAGCGCATCACCGATCCGACCGCCCAGCGCGCCACCATCGAGGGGCTGCTCGGCGAGTACGGAACGCTGATGTGCCAGCCGTTCTACCCCACCTGGTACGGCGAGTACCGGATCACCGTTGCCGGTGAGGTCACCCCGATCAACATGCTCAAGCTTCCGGCGGCCGGTACCTGGCGGTGCAAGACGGCCGAGGACGCCAGTTTCGAGCGGTTCGACGCGCCGGACGATCTGGTGGACCTGTCGGTACGGGCGAGCCGGTTGATGGGTCTGACCCTGTCCGGGCTGGATGTCCTGCCCGACGGGGACGGGTACGTGATCCTGGAGGTCAATCCGGTCCCGGGTGGCCTGTGGGCCTTCGGAACCCGGCAGCACCAGGCGGTCCTGGCGGGAGTCTTCGACTGGGTGGAGAAGCGGGTCGGGGAACTGGTGTAGTCCGACGTGCATCCCGGTGAGCCGGGATGCACGTTCCGACAGTGCTCCGGTGCGCGGGCCGCACGGCCTGCGCACCGATGGCTGTCAGTTGCTACCGGGGACCGGCGGGATCGTCCCGGCGGGCAGAGTCAGCAGCAGGAAGTGCTGGGGCAGGTGGACCGCGAGGCCGATGCGCATCCGGGCCTCGATGACGGCCCGTTCCTGTTCGCGCCGCAAGGTGAGTGTCGAGCTGCCGCTGTCGAGCAGGGTGACTCCGGCGCGGAAGTCGCCGAGCAGCACCTGATGCGGGTCGATCATGCGGGTACGGGTGATGCGCAGCCCGGCAGCGTCCAGTGTGGGCAGTGCACCGAGCGCGACGAGCTGCCAGTACATCCGGGGATGCATGACGAGCGCGTCGCACGAGCCGCCCTGGTCCTCGACCTCGGCCGCGCCGGCCATCAGGGTCTGCAGGGTGTCGCCGGTCCCGGCGGTGAGCTGGTGGAGTTCGGGTTGTTTCAGCAGTCCGGTCACGGCGCCGTCGGCGCTGCCGTGCAGCAGTACGTCGTTCTCGACGGTGCACATCCGCACGATGACCCGGTGGTCGACGAAGCGGGCCAGCATCGCCGGATCGTCGCAGGTTTCGGTCGGTAGCGGCACATCGACGGCCAGCGAGGTCAGTGCCGCCTTGACCGCCTCGGGCCGCAGGTGCGCCTCCGGTGTAGCGGTGTAGCTGGTGTCGCTGGTGGTGCCGTGCCGGGCGGCCCGTTGCTCCCGTACGAAAGTGACCGTCTCGTCGCGGATCGTGGCGACCTTGAGCAGGTCGCGTACCGGTGGGCGGGGCCTGGTCGCGGCGAGCGGGAAGTGTGTGGTCAACGCGGAGTGTATGACCACTGACGGATCGGAGCTTCCCGGCCGGCAGGCCGCGACGGCGAGTTCCTCACCGGGGGTGCGGGTGGTGAGGTCCGGGTCATCGACGAGGTAGCGCAGCAACCTTTTCTCCCTGAAGAAGAGCAGCGTGTGGGCAGACTTCTACCCCTGGTCCGTCCGCCCGTGGCACCGAGACTAGGTCATTGGGTGTGGTTTGAGAAGACTCTTTTCGCCTGTACCGGCCGCAGTGCAATTTTTCGCGATAATTTTGTCCGAAGATATCCCGGTACCGGTGCTGCCTGACCGCCCGGTATACCCACTGAGGGTGGACCTGGCAGGGAAGCGATGTCTCGTTGCATCTTGCGCTCGAAGCCGATGTCATGTCGGATTGGCGGCACGAAGACGGCAACGTTCCCGTGCCCGCACGGACAGCCTGTGCCGATCCCCAACTGGGTGGCAGCGCTGCCACCCGATCCGTTCAGGAGGCACCCGATGACCGTAGAATCGCGTCCCGTCACGCTGGCGATAGACGGCGGAACACCGGTGCGGAGTCGGCGGTGGCCGACGTACGACACGGGGGACTCCTTCATCGACGACGCCGACATCGATGCGGCGTTGCGGGCACTGCGGCGTCGGCGGTACTTCCGCTACGACTCCCGGCCGCAGGCGGAGACCGAGACCGGCCGGCTGGAACGCGCGCTGTGCGGCTTCTTCGGTTCCCCGTACGCGCTGGCCTGTTCCAGCGGCACCGCCGCGCTGGCGCTCAGCCTGATGGCGCTGGACCTGCCGCCGGGTTCGCTGGTGATGTGTCCGGCGTTCACCTTCGCCGCCACCCCTTCGTCGATCCTGCTCGCCGGCCACCGACCGGTACTGGTGGACTGTGACGAGGACCTGAACCTGGACGTGGGCGACCTGCGGCGCAAGATGACCGCCGACGTCCGCGCGATCGTGGCTGTCCACATGCGAGGGTTCGCCAGCGACATGCCGGCGGTGTGCGCGGTGGCCGACGAGTACGGGGTGCCGGTCGTGGAGGATGCGGTGCCGGCACTGGGCGTCCAGCTGCACGGTCGGCCGCTGGGCACCTACGGTGCCTTCGGCGCCTTCAGTACGCAGTCGGACAAGTCCCTCAACACTGGTGAGGGCGGGTTCCTGCTCACCGCCGACAAGGAGGCGTACGCGCGCGCCATCGTCTACTCGGGCGCCTACGAGGGCCGGATGAGCCGGCACTTCGTCGACCCGCCGGAGATCGACGACCTGGCCATGCCGATCTTCAGCATGCGGATGGACGAGATCCGGGCCGCGCTGGCCGGCGCCATGCTCGACCGGTTGCCGGGCCGGCTGGCCGCGCACCGCAGGAACTACGACCGGGTGGCCGCGGGACTGGCCGGACAGGCCGGGATCAAGGTGCGTCAGCCGGTCGCGGAGGGCGCCTATCTCGGTGAGGCGCTGCTGTTCCGGCTGATCGACGTTCCAGTACCGGCAGTCGCCTGGTTCGCCGCGGCGTTGCGTGCGGAGGGTATCTCGGCACGGGCGCTGGGTGACCCGGCGGACTGCAACGTCCGGGCGTTCTGGAACTGGCGGTTCCTGTTCCCGGACGCTGCGACGGCGCGCGCCGCCTGCCCGGTGACCGCGGATCTGCTGGACCGGGTGATCGACATCCCGCTGTCGGCCAACCTCACCGAGGAGGACTGCGACGAGCTGGTCGAGGTCGTCGGCAAGGTGATGGCGGCCCTGCCAGGACGTTGGACGTGACCGACCAGCGGCTGACGGTGCTCTACCTGACCGGTTGGTGCCGCAGCGGAACCACCCTGATCGGCAACATACTGGGCGAGCTGCCAGGTGCCGTACATGTCGGTGAGCTGCGGTACCTGTGGCTCAACGGGGTGGCCGGCGCCGGTACGAACAACCGGTGCGGCTGCGGCGCCGTACTGACCGAATGTCCACTGTGGTCAGAGGTGTTGACGCGCTCGGACGCCGAGCGGCTCGCGCCGGAGCTGATCGCCCGCCAGCGCGACTGTCTGCGTACCCGGCACACCGCCGCACGGTTGGCAGAGGCGACCGGACGGCGTACCACCGCGCAGCCTGCCGCGCAGGCACTGGCCGACCTGGTCCGGTTGTATCGCACCATCGCCGAGGTCAGCGGTTCGAACATCATCATCGACAGCGGCAAGTTCCCGGCCGAGGCGGCGGCCATCTGCGGCAGCACCGAGCTGGACGCCCGGATCCTGCACGTGGTACGCGATCCGCGGGCCACCGCGGAATCCTGGCGCTCGGCCAAGGAGTACATCCCGGCGATGGGCGTGGCCCGCAGCACCCTCTACTGGGTCGGTTTCAACCACGCCTCCGCGCAGATCGGCGCGCAGTTCCCGGACCGCTGCCAGCGGATCGGGTACGAACAGTTCGTGGCGGCGCCGCGTCAGGTGCTCGGTGAGGTCCTGGACCGCTGGCAGCTCGCCGGCGACCCCGGTGTCTCGGCGGACGGCCGGGTCACCCTGGGGGTCAACCACACGGTGACCGGCAACCCGGACCGGCTGCGGCGCGGCGAGGTCCAGATCCGGCCGGACGACCGGTGGCTGCACACCCAGCCCGCCCCGGCGCGGCTGGCCGCCAGTGCGCTGGCGGCGCCGTGGCTGCGCCGGTACGGATACCACTGGCAGCCGGCGGGTCATCGGGCCCCGGCGACGCAGGCGAGGAGCTGAGATGGATCTGGGAATCGCCGGCCGGGTGGCGCTGGTCTCCGCCGGCAGCAGCGGCCTGGGCCTGGCCACGGCCCGCGAACTTGCCGCCGAGGGCGCCCACGTGGCCATCTGTGGCCGTGACCCGGACCGGTTGGCCGCCGCCGCGCGCGAGATCGACGCGGCCGGCCCGGGTCGGGTACTGGCCGACCAGGTGGACATGCGCGACGGTGCGGCGGTCGCGGACTGGGTGGCCAGGGTGGACGCCGAACTCGGCGGCCTGCACATCGTGGTCAGCAACGCCGGCGGCCCACCACCCGGCCCGGTGACCGGTTTCGACCTGGACGCCTACCGGGACGCGCTGGAGTTGTGCCTGCTCAGTCATATCGGACTGGTGCAGGCGGCGGTGCCGCGGCTGTGTGCCGCCGGCTGGGGCCGGGTGCTGATCATCGCCTCGGAGACGGTACGTCAGCCCAAGCCGCGCTACGGGCTGTCCAACACGGTACGGCCGGGGCTGGTGGGGTTCGCCAAGTCGCTGGTCGCCGAGCTGGGGCCGGCCGGCGTCACAGTCAACGTACTGGCGCCCGGCTACCACCGGACGCCCGCGCTGGAGTCGCAGTTCGCCGACCCGGACGCCGGGCTGGGCGAGATCGCGGCGGGTATCCCGCTGGGTCGGGTGGGTGCGCCGGCGGACCTGGCGGCAGCGGCGGTCTTCCTGGCCAGCGAGCGGGCCGGCTTCATCACCGGGGTAACCCTTTTGGTGGATGGGGGAGTCACGCAGGGTATCTGAGTCGGGCAGGCGTGCCAGGTTGCGATGACCGGTACGCGGTGTCCGGCCGGGTTGGTCGGCATGGTGCGACCGGCCACCGTTGAGCCCTTTCGGTGACGTCTGCGTCACTTTCGGTCCCCGGCGTGACGTGCATCCCTGGTGGTCGGTTGAGCACAGGACTAGGCTGCCGTCCGGCGGGTAGCCCTACCGTGCGGTCCTGCGTCGGCCCGGGCGCTGGCACGTAGGAGTGCGGTGCGGCAGGGACAGTCGGTCCGTCCCTGGCACGCTGTAGTGGCATCCGCACTCCGCGCGTCGTAGTACCACCGCGTGGGACAAGACGATCGTCAGGTCCTAGGGTGGAACCGAATGACCCACAGTGTGGTGGGCGAGGGGAGAGGCACACCCATGAATCGCCGTGCGGCGGCTCCGGTATCCGATGGCATCGAGGCGGAATCCGGGACCAGTCCGGCTGATCCGATAGCTCCGGCAGTCGACGGCGACGCTGTCGAGCGGACCGATCCCGGGCTCGACGATGATTCCGACGCCGCTCTTGAGGATGCGGTCAAGAACCGGGAGGAACTGCTCGCCACGGCCGCCTCGCGCGCCGACGGCGACGCCGGTCTGGCTGACCTCGTCGAGTTGTACTGGCGTCTGGTACCCGATGAGGAACTCGTCGGCCGTACCCCCGCAGAACTGTTCAAGACCACCTGTGAACACCGGAAACTGGCTGCTCAACGGCTGTCCGGCGAACTCAAGGTCGAGCTGCGGACACCCGAGGGCGACGGTCATACCGTCCTGCAGATCGTCGTGGACGACATGTCGTTCCTGGTCGACTCCGTCACCGCGGCGCTGGTCTCCCGTGGGCTGGACGTACACCTGGTGGTGCACCCGCAGGTCGTCGTACGCCGCGAGCCGCTCGGCAAGCTGATCGAACTCTGCCCGGACCTGGAGCCCGACGAGGCCGGCCCGGACCACACGGTGGAAAGTTGGATGACCTTCGAGGTCGACCGGCAGCAGGACCCCGCCGCCCTCACCGACCTCAGCGCCGACATCCACCGGGTACTCAACGACGTACGCGATGTCGCCGAGGACTGGCCACGGATGCTGGAACGCGTCCGCGAGCTGGCCACCGAGCTGGGCTCGGCCAAGCTGCCGGTGCCGGAGTCCGACCTGACCGACGCGGTCGACCTGCTCACCTGGCTGGGCAACGACCACTTCACCTTCCTCGGCTACCGCGAATACCGGCTGGACGAGGTCGACGGTGAGCAGGTGCTCGCCGCGGTCGGCGGCACCGGGCTGGGCATCCTGCGCGCCGATCAGCCGCACCCGCGCAGCCTGTCCTCGCTGGCACCGGAGGCGTACGAGAAGCTGCTGGAGAAGCGGCTGCTGATCATCACCAAGGCCAACTCGCGGGCCACCGTGCACCGGCACGCCTACCTCGACTACATCGGCTTCAAGACCTTCGACGAGCAGGGCAACGTCGTGGGGGAGAAGCGGTTCCTCGGCCTGTTCACCGCCGCGGCCTATGTCCAGTCGGTACGCGACCTGCCGGTGGTACGCCGCAAGGTGCAGACCGTACTGCGCCGCTCCGGGCTCTCCCCGCGCAGCCACTCGGGCCGCGACCTGATGGGCATCCTGGAGACCTACCCGCGCGACGAGCTGTTCCAGATCTCCACCGACGAGCTGTTCCGTACGGTGATGGGGGTGCTCCGGCTGGCCGGTCGCCGGCAGCTGCGACTGTTCATGCGCCGCGACGCGTACGGCCGGTTCATCTCCTGCCTGGTCTACCTGCCCCGGGACCGCTTCTCCACTCGAAACCGGCTGCGTATCCAGGAGATCCTGCTGCACCGGCTGCACGGGGTGGGGCTGGACTACAGCACCCGGGTCACCGAGGGCCAGTTGGCCCGCATCCACGTCACCGTACGTACCGACCCGACGGATCCGCCCTCCGACGTGGACTTCGAGGAGGTCCAGAACGAGCTGGCCGAGGCGACCCGGCTGTGGGAGGACGACTTCCGGGTCCTGCTGGACCGTACGCTCGGTGACGAGCAGGCGCGTTACCTCTACGACCGGTACGCCGACGCGCTGCCGCAGACCTACAAGGACGAGCACAACCCGCACGAGGCGAGCAAGGACCTGGCCAAGCTGGAGCTGCTGGACGAGACCGGCGAGCTGGCCATGCACCTCTACCGGCGCCGCAAGAACGACGACGACCTTCGCTTCAAGGTGTTCCGGCTGGGCGAGCCGATGATGCTCTCCGCGCTGCTGCCGGTGCTGCATTCGCTCGGGGTGCGGGTCGCCGACGAGCGGCCGTACGAGATCCGCCGCGAGGACGACACCGTCTACCTGTACGACTTCGGGCTGCGCCCACCGGCCGACGCGCTGGACATGAGCCAGGTGCGCTCCAAGGTGGAGAACGCCTTCTCCGCCGTATGGCGCGGTGAGTCCGAAGTGGACGGTCTGAACCAGCTGGTGCTGCGCGCCGGGCTGACCTGGCGGCAGGTGGTGGTGCTGCGCGCGTACGCGAAATACCTACGGCAGGCCGGCACCGTGTTCAGCCAGGACTACATGGAGTCCACCTTCCTGGCCTACCCGGGCATCGCGACACTGCTCGTCGCGCTGTTCGAGACCCGCTTCGATCCCCGCATCCAGCTCGCCGGCAGCGCCCGGGTGCAGCATGCCGAGCACCTGGTGGAGGCGATCACCGAGCAGCTCGACGAGGTGGCCAGCCTCGACCAGGACCGGATCCTGCGCGGCTTCCTGACGCTGATCATGGCGACCCTGCGGACCAGCTTCTTCCAGCGGGCGACGACGGGGCGGCCCAAGCAGTACGTGGCGTTCAAGCTCGACCCGCAGCAGATCCCGGTGCTGCCCAAGCCGCGGCCGCACTTCGAGATCTTCGTCTACTCACCCCGGTTCGAGGGCGTACACCTGCGTTTCGGTGCGGTGGCCCGCGGTGGACTGCGCTGGTCGGACCGCCGCGAGGACTTCCGTACCGAGGTGCTGGGTCTGGTCAAGGCGCAGATGGTGAAGAACGCGGTGATCGTACCGGTCGGCGCGAAGGGCGGCTTCGTCCTCAAGCAGGCACCGCCGGTGTCGCAGCGCGAAGCGTTCCAGGCCGAAGGTGTGGCCTGCTACCAGCTGTTCATCTCCGCGCTGCTGGACGTCACCGACAACATCGGCCCGGACGGTACGGTGCTGCACCCCGCCGACGTGGTCCGCCAGGACGGCGACGACACCTACCTGGTGGTGGCCGCCGACAAGGGCACCGCCACGTTCAGCGATGTGGCGAACGCCATCGCCAACGACTACGGCTACTGGCTGGGTGACGCGTTCGCCTCCGGCGGCTCGGTCGGCTACGACCACAAGAAGATGGGGATCACCGCCCGCGGCGCATGGGAGTCGGTCAAGCGGCACTTCCGTGACCTGGGGGTGGACTGCCAGAGCGAGGAGTTCACCGCGGTCGGCGTCGGTGACATGTCCGGCGACGTGTTCGGCAACGGGATGCTGTGCAGCGAGCACACCCGGCTGGTCGCCGCGTTCGACCACCGGCACATCTTCGTCGACCCGGACCCCGACGCGGCAACCTCGTACGCCGAGCGGCGCCGGATGTTCGACCTGCCCCGGTCCAGTTGGGCCGACTACGACACCTCGACCATCTCGCCCGGCGGCGGGGTGTGGCCGCGTACCGCGAAGTCGATCCCGGTCTCCGCGCAGATGCGTACTGCCCTGGGGATCGAGGAGCCGGTGACGAAGCTGTCGCCGACCGAGCTGATGCGGGCGATCCTCACCGCGCCGGTGGACCTGCTGTGGAACGGCGGCATCGGCACGTACGTCAAGGCCCGCAGCGAGAACAACGCCGAGGTCGGTGACAAGTCCAACGACGCGCTGCGGATCGACGGCGCGGACCTGCGCTGCCGGGTCGTCGGTGAGGGCGGCAACCTGGGACTCACCCAGCTGGGTCGCATCGAGTTCGCCCGGGCCGGCGGCAGCATCAACACCGACTTCATCGACAACTCCGCCGGGGTGGACACCTCCGACCACGAGGTCAACATCAAGGTGCTGCTCAACCGGGCGACCCAGGCCGGCACGCTGGCCGAGGACGACCGTCGTGACCTGCTGTTCAGCATGACCGACGAGATCGCCGAGCATGTCCTGGGCGACAACTACGACCAGAACACCGCACTGGCCTGCGCCCGGATCCAGTCCCGCGCGCTGCTGCCGGTACATCGCCGGCTGATCAACGAACTGGAGCAGTCGGGTCGGCTGGACCGTGCGCTGGAGGGCCTGCCCACCGACGCCGAGCTGGAGGTCCGCGCGCAGCAGGGCGAGGGCCTGTCCTCGCCGGAATTCTCCGTGATCCTCGCCTACGTGAAGATCGCGTTGGAGGACGAGCTGCTGGACTCCCAACTGCCGGACGAGCCATGGACCCGTGACACGCTGGTCAGCTACTTCCCGACGGCACTGCGGGAACGCTTCGGCGACAGCATGACCGAGCACCCGCTGCACCGCGAGATCGTGACGACCCTGCTGGTTAACGAGACGGTCAACCGGGGCGGCTCGTCGTTCGTCTACCGCGCGGTCGAGGAGACGGTCGCGACGGTACCGGACGTCATCCGCGCCTACCTGATCGTCCGGGAGGTCTTCGGCCTCACCGAACTGTGGCGCGACCTGGAAGCCCTGGACAACAAGGTGTCGGCCGAGGCGCAGACACAGGCGCTACTGCGTACCCGCCGCGCCCTGGACCGGGCGGTGCGCTGGATCCTGCAGAACCGGCGCAGCCCGCTGTCGGTGGCCGACGAGATCGAGCGGTTCCGGGACGGCGTACAGGAACTGCTGCCCAAGGTCGGCACGCTGTACCGGGGGGTCGAGCGGGAGGCGTACCAGGCCCACTGCGACACCCTCACCGAGTCCGGCATCCCGGCCGACCTGGCGGACCGCACCACCCGGGTGCTGTACGGCTTCGGCCTGCTGGACGTGGTGGAGACCGCGCATCTGACCGACCGCGGTACCGATGAGGTCTCCGAGGTCTACTACACGATGTCCGAACGGTTCCGGGTGGACGAGATCCTCGGCAAGATCTCCGAACTGCCCCGTGAGGACCGCTGGCAGACCCAGGCCCGGCAGGCGTTGCGCTACGACCTGTACGCGGCGCTGGCCGCACTGACCACCGAGGCGCTGCTCGCCACCGAGGCCGGGCAGCCGGCCGAGGACCGGGTGGACGTGTGGGCGAAGGACAACGCCACCACGATCGCCCGTGCGCTGCACGCGATCGGCGAGTTCGAAGGATCGCAGGCCGACCTGGCGGCGCTGTCGGTGCTGCTGCGGCAGATCCGTACCGTGGTGCGCACCTCGTCGATCGCCACCAACTGAGGCTCCGTCGGTCCGGGCGGTTTCACTGCCCGGACCGGGCTCCGGCAGGATGGTGTGATGGCAGGCGTGAACCGACGCGATCTCGGCGCGGTGTTCAACGAGGTACCGCAGCTCTATGACCGGGTCCGGCCCGGATATCCGGACGAGCTGTTCGCCGACCTTGTCGCCGTCACCGGCGTGGACGAGGATTCGGCGGTCCTGGAGGTGGGCTGCGGGACCGGTCAGGCGACGCGCCCACTGGCCGCGCTCGGCTGCTCGGTGACCGCGCTGGAACCGGGTGCGGAGATGGCCGCGCTCGTCCGCCAGCACCTCGCCGGCTGCGGAAACGTCGAGGTCGAGGTGTCGACGTTCGAGCAGTGGCCCGACCGTGGTCGACGGTTCGATGTGCTGGTCGCCGCGTCGGCGTGGCACTGGGTGGACCCGGTGGTCGGCTGGCCGCGGGCGCATGAGCTGTTGCACCCCGGCGGGTGGGTGGCGCTGCTGGGCAACGTCGTCGTGCGCCGGCCGGGCGAGCCGGAGGTCTACGCCGAGACCGCGGACCTGCACGAACGGTTCTGTCCGGGCAACCCGGACTGGGGTCACCCGCCGCTGGAGGACGAGGTACGCGCCACGGACAAGGGCTGGGGTCAGGTCACCGACCCCGGCGAGCGGTTCGGTCCGACGATCGTGCGCTGGTACCCGACCGTGCAGTGGTTCGACGCGGAGGGTTTCACCGACCTGCTGCGCTCCCTCTCGATCTACCGCAGGCTCGATCGCGACGTACGGGAACCTCTGCTCGACGCCGTCGCCGAGCGCATCCGCACCCGGATGGGCAACCGGGTGCCACGCCACTACCTCAGTGTGCTGCGGGCCGGCCAGCGCGCGGCCTGAATCCCTCGGCCAGCCGCTGCACCTCGATCATGCGCTCGGTCATGGTCAGTCCCCGTCGGTGAAGGTCTCGCCGCGCAGCTCCACCTCGGCGCTGCCGGCGGTACCGGTCGCCAGCCAGTCACGGAACCCGTCGAGCCGGGCGGTCGGAACGTGCACCTCAATGCGTACGCCGCTGGGCTCGTAGTCCACCTCCCCGACCTGGTGGCCGGCGGCGTGCAGCGCGTGCTGCAGGGCGCCGGCCCGGTCGTGGCTGACCTGCACCGACACCACCGCGACCCGGTGCCGGGTGAGGGTGCCGACCTGCTCCAGGGCGGCGCTGACCGCACCGCTGTAGGCGCGGACCAGGCCACCGGCGCCGAGCAGTACGCCGCCGAACCAGCGGCTGACCACCGCGACGGTGTCGCTGAGTTCCCTGCGCCGCAACACTTCCAGCATCGGCGTGCCTGCGGTGCCACCCGGTTCGCCGTCGTCGTTGGACTTCTCCCGGGGCTGCGGATGCCCGACCACGTACGCGCTGCAGTGGTGCCGGGCGTCCCAGTGCCGGGCCCGTACCTGCTCGATGAACTGCTGGGCCTGCGTCTCGTCGGCGGCGCGGGCCAGGCTGCACAGGAAGCGGGAGCGTTTGATCTCGATCTCGTGCGTACCGGGACGGGCGATGGTCAGGTACGAGTCGGTTGCCATCAGTCGTTGGTGTCGCGGCGCAGCCGTTTGGTCTCGCTGCGGCGCTTCTTGCCGGCCAGCCGGCGGGCGACGGCACCCCGGGACGGGCGGGTGGCGCGTCGCGGCTTCGGTGGTGGCGCGATCGCCTCCCGGATCAGGGCGGCGAGCCTGTCGGCGGCGGCCCGGCGGTTGTCCAGCTGGGCCCGGTGCTCGGAGGCGGTGACGGTGACCGCCCCGTCGACGAGCCTGCCGTCGAGGCGTTGCAGCGCCCGCTCCTTCAGCGTGGGCGGCAGCGCCCGCGAGCTGCCCGGATGCCAGGTCAGCTCGACCCGCGAGTCCGCGGTGTTGACCGACTGGCCGCCCGGCCCGCCGGAGCGGGAGAAACGCCAGCTCAGCTCGGTCGCGGGGATCGCGATCGAGCGGCTCACGGGCAGCGGGGCGGTCATGGCTCCCACTCTACGGGCGCACCGGTCGGACCCGCGACGCCAATTCCGGCGCTCATGTCTCGAAGCGGTCCGGCGCGAACATCCCCACCGGGAGCGTGCTGCGTCCCGTGGTGGCCAGTTCCGCGGCGATCTCACCGACCACGGAGGCGAACTTGAAGCCGTGCCCGGAGAAGCCGCCGAGCAGGGTGAGGCCGGGCAGGTCGGGCCGGCCGCCGATCAGGAAGTGCTCGTCCGGCGTCACCGTGTACATACAGGACACCAGCCTGTCCGGATGTGGGTCCAGGCCCGGCAAGGTGTCGGCGACGATCCGGCTCAGCGCGGCGGCGTCGTCCCCGTCGCCGGGCCGCGGCCCGTGGTCGGGGTCTACCGTCTCGGTCAGCGACGGGTCGGTGTGCAGCGCGACCTTGACGGTGCCCTGCTCCAGGGCGGGGCAGCCGTACCAGGTGACCTGACCGGTGCGGTCGTCTCGCAGGAACACCGGGAAGTGGTCGGGCGTGTACGCCTCGGGCCGGTGCGGCCGGAACCAGCCCATCACCCGCCTCGTCACCGTGCAGTGTTCGGCGAGTGCGGGTGCCAGCCGGGGCAGCCAGGCGCCGGCCGCGACGACGACATGCCGGGCGGTGATGTCGCGACCGTCGACGCTGACCACGGGCCGGTACGGGTCTGCCCGTACGGCGTCCACCGTGGTGTCGGTGCGTACCTCGGCGCCCGCGGCGACCGCGGCCCGTACGGCGGCGCGGATGGCCAGTTCGGGTCGAAGCACCCCGGCGGCCCGCTCGTGGAAACCGACCATGTCGTCGTCGATCCGGTGCTGGTCGAAGCGGTGGCGCAGGTCGGCGGCGGACAGTAGTTCGTGTTCCAGGCCGTGTACCTCTGCCGAGCGCAGCGCACCGGCCACCATCGGCGCGTCCGGGGTGCCGATCATCAACCCGCCGGTACGGGTGACGACCGGCTCGCCGGAGATGCCGGCCAGCTCGTCCCAGAGTGTCCAGGCCCGCTGGATGAGGGGTACGTAGTCGGCGCCTTCGGCGTACGCGCTGCGGATGACCCGGGATTCGCCGTGGCTGGAGCCCCGGTCGTGGCCGGGCCGGAAGCGTTCGAGGCCCAGCACCCGTACGCCCCGGTGGGCCAGCCGCCAGAGTGCCTGGCTGCCCATCGCGCCGAGGCCCACGACCACCACATCGACGTCTGGTTCGCTCACCTGCATCACCTCGCGGTTCCGGTGGCGCCGAGTCTATGTCCCCCGATCGCACGGTTCCGGCTGCGACGTTTCCGGCCGCACGGTTCCCGACCGCGCGGTTCCCGGCCGCGCGGCGGCGGAGGTCAGCGGCCGTTGCGGTAGAGCACCCGGAAACCCAGGTGCTCGGCGAAGGGGGCGAACCGGGCGGAGCGCATGGTGGATTCGGCGGAGTCGACCCGGCGGCCGTTGACCAGCCGGTCGAGCAGTACCGTCTCGAACGCGGCGGCCTCCACCCAGTCGACGACCTTGGTGTATCCGCAGATCAGCGCGGCGCCGGTGCGATCGAGGAAGTCCCGCAGCACCCGGTCGGGCCCCTTGAGTACGGCGCAGCTGCCGAAGAACAGCCGGCGGCCGGCGCACTTGCCGGCCAGGATCTCGCCGACCTCGTCCAGTTCGATCGCGTTGTCGTGGTGGTTGTGTTCGGTGAGCAGCAGCCGCTGCGGTTCGCCGTGCAGCGCGAAGAACCCCACGTTGTAGTCGTCGTACTGCTTGAGGGTCCAGCGGTCCAGATAATATTCCAGCTCCTGGGTGGTGGCGACGTCCTTGTGGATGAAGCGCAGGCTCTGGATGCGTTCGAGCAGTTCCAGGGTGGGCAGCACCGAACCCCGGCTGCTCAGGTCGCGTTCCCACTGACCTTCCACGCAGAAGACGCCGCCCCGTGACATACCGTCCCCGCTTCTCTCGCCATCACGCCGTCGGGATTCTAGGCATCCGGTACGACAGGTCTGAGCCTGCCGCAAGTCGCACCAGTCGGGGCGTGACGTCGCGCACGTACCGGGACTGCTGGGGACGTGTGTCCTCTACTCAACGGAGACATTTGCTAGCAGGTTGTAGCATGCCTCTTCTGACGTAGCCGACACACTACGTAGCGGAGAGGTCGCCTTTCGATGACATCATCAGCTGAGTCCAACCCGTCATCCGAGCCGTCCGGCCTGGGAGCCGTATCCGATCCCGCCCGGTCGCTGGAGAACTGGCCGCCGGAGACCCTCCGGGAATACTTCGGCGCCGAAGTGCGCCGGTTGCGACACGCCGCGAAACTGAGCCAGGAGCAACTGGCCGAGCAGATCAAGTACTCCGGCGGACTGGTCAGCATGGTGGAGACCTGCTCGCGGATGCCGTCGCAGGACTTCACCGAACGCTGCGACAAGGTGCTGGGCGCTGACGGCGCCCTGATCAAGCTGTGGCCGATGCTGGCCAGGGAGATCCACCCGAAGTGGTTCCGCTCCTTCGTCACCCTCGAAGCCGACGCCGTGGCCCTGCACGAGTTCGAGATCCTGGCGGTTCCCGGACTGTTGCAGACCGAGGCGTACGCGCGGGCGAACCTTGCGCCACTTGGCCACCCAAGTCGAGCGACGAACTGGAGGAGTCACTGGCCGCGCGACTGGAGCGGCAGAAGATTCTGGAGCGGGGCTCGCCACCGATGTTCTGGTTCGTGCTCGACCAGTCGGTACTGCATGCGCCCTGTCGGCACCCCGCAGTCATGGCCGAACAGATGCAGCGACTCATGTCCGCCGCCGAACTGCCTTTCGTCCGAGTGCTGGTACTACCGCTGGCCCGCAGCGCGGGTCTTCCCAGTGGACGGTGCATTCGTCCTGATTGGAGTTGCCCCGCCGCGAGACAACTGGCTTATGTCGAAGGTCCGGCCAGTGGGCAGATCATCTCGGCACGGAAGATGTGGGACGCTGCGCGACAGCATTTGACACGATCCTCGCGCAGTCACTTCCTTGGAAGAGTCCGCCGAACTGATCCGCATGATGGGAGATTCTATGAAGACGCCTGAGAGCCTGCGGTGGTGGAAGAGCAGCAGTAGCACCAGCCAGGGTGGCAACTGTGTCGAGGTTGCCGTGTGAAGACCTGCCCTGGCACACCAGTAGCCGGAGCAGTAGCCAGGGCGGCGCTTGTGTCGAAGTCGCCCACGCCGGCGATCTGCCATGGCACACCAGTAGTCGGAGCAGCAGCCAGGGCGGCCAGTGCGTTGAGGTCGCCGGTACGTCGAGCACCTGGTACGTGCGCGACTCCAAGGACCGGCAGGGGCCGGTACTCGCCGTCAGTGGTACGGCCTGGTCCGCGTTCACCGACACCCTGCGCACCGGAAACCTAGACGCCGCCTGACGTCTGACCAATGGCGGGGCTCAGTCTCTTGTGGACTGATCCCCTGCCACGCTGATACGTCGTGGACCGCGACAGTGGTGTGTCCTGCCGTCGATGCCGGTCTGTATCGAGGCTTGAGCCCTTGCAGATCATCGAAGGTTTGGCCCCGCGTCAGCTTGGCGCGTTGTAAGAGCCTGTTTAGTGCTTATGCGTGTTTTTCGTGAATACAAGCTATGAGGGTTCGGGAGCAGATGACATGAAAGGTCAGAGGCTCGTGCCGTGGGGTGCGGCATGCCAAACTGTTGGCATGACGTCGCACGCTCTACATCTGACAGCTGCGATCACTCACGAGGGCGAGTGGTACGTGGCTCGTTGCCTCCAGGTCGAGGTCACCAGCCAGGGCGAGACCATCGAAGAAGCGCTGGTCAACCTCCGTGAAGCCCTGGAACTTTACTTCGAGGACGCCCCGGCGCCCGAGGTCACCGACGTCATCACAGCACCGGTCGAGGTTCGCGTCGCGTGAGCCCAGCCGTCCCCGCTGGGCTGTCCGGAGCCGACATCGCCAAGGCTCTGGAGCGCGGCGGGTTTCAACACATCTCCACCCGTGGTAGCCATGCCAAGTACCGCAGTGGTGAGCGCACCGTCATCGTGCCCCTGCACCGCAGCATCGCGGCGGGCACGATTCGCTCGCTTCTTCGGCAGGCCAATTGGACTGTGGATGACCTCACCACGCACTTGAAGTGATGTCGGCACGCCCATGGACCGACGTGACAGGTCCGTGGGCGTGGTGCGTCGACGGAGTCACTGACTTGTCGCGAGCGGACGGACTTCGCCGTGGACCCAGTCGTTGCCGTCGCGGTGGATCGTGCACTCCCAGCCCAGGTGGCGCAGGCGGGATACGAGCTGGTCGGGGTCGATGAAGTTCTTGACCACACGGAACGTGCTGCCGTCGCGCAGTCGTCGCTCGACGATCTCGGGCTCGCTGGCCAGGTAGTTCTCCTTGGCGTGTTCGTCGACGTGCTCGTCGAGGAACAGCACACGACCGCCGTCGGCCAGCAGTCCCCGCAGCTGATCCCAGAACTGCTCGAAGCGACTGATCGGTACGTGCGAGAGCCAGGCGGAGAAGAAGATGACGTCGAACCGGGTATCGGATCGCCAGGAGAACACGTCGGCGACCTCGAAGGTGACGTTGTCCGAGTGCACCCGCTCACGCGCCAGCTGTACCGCCTCCGGTGCCGCGTCGACCGCGGTCACCGTGTCGGCGAACGGTGCCAGTGCTTCGGTCCACACGCCGGTGCCGCACGCGATCTCCAGGACCCGCCCGGCCGGCCGCATCTCTGCGACCAACCGCGCGATGCGCGGCCGGACCGTCGCAACATCGCCGTACGCCGTCGCGTCGTACTCCCCGGCCCGCCGACGGTAGTAGTCGATCTGCCCAGCCAGAACCTCATCGTTCATGCAGACATCATCGCGTGACGATCTGGTGCTGTCCCCACCCATTACGACGATCGGTGAGGGTTCTTGCCCCTTCGGGGCGGCTATGCCCGAAGTGCGGAGAGCGCAAAGTTATGACGTTCTGCGTCTTCCGTACCGCTGTGGGTAGTGGTTAGAGTTCCCTTGCTCTTCCTGGCGTGTCTGCTGTCCACTTCCTGCACGGCCGCTGGGTGCTGACGTCGGGAAAGGAAACTGATGGTCGCTCTGGGCTGCCCGGAGAAACGTCGTGCCGTAACGCGAGTGGGTCTGCTCCGCCGTACCGCGGCTGCCGCAGCTCTGGTCCTGATCGGGGGTGGCGCGCCGTTCGTGGCCCTGTCCCCGGCGATGGCCGCACCCGCCTGCGTATCGGCCCAGCACGCCACCGGCTCGTGCGGGTCCAGCACCAACACCACAGCGCACGCGGCACCGACCGTGAGGTCTGCGGACTACCCGGACGACGGTATGGCGCACGGCGGCCCCGGGGTAGCGGGGACCTTCACGATCACGCCCGCCGACAGCGACGTCGTGAAGATCATGTACGGCTGGTCAAGCTCACCGGAATACAGCCACACAGCAACCGGAACCACGCCGGTGACCCTGTCGCTCACCCCGCCGAGCTACGGGGGCAACACGCTCTATGTGCAGGCGACGGACGGCGTCAGCTACACCAGCTCGATAGGCTCGTACAGCTTCCTGGTGGCCCGGCCCGACCCTGCGGTGGCCGGGTGGAGCCTGGAGAAGTGGCCCTACAACTCCCATGCCTTCACGAGTGAATCCGGGCCAGCAACGGACCTCACCACGACGACGGCTGTGGGGTTTAGCTCCAACGCGCGACTGGTCGACGCGGACACGGCCGACTTCGACGGGGCGACAAGCTACGCGGCTACCACCGGCCCGGTTGTGGACACCAGTCACAGCTTCAGCTTCGCTGCCTGGGCGCGGCTCGACGACGTTTCCGGGTCCCGGACCGTGATGGCGCAGGACGGGCAGACGACGAGCTCGTTCCGCCTCCAGTACCGGGAGACCACCGGCACCTGGTGCATGACGGCCCGCGATGCCGACGCGTCGACCGGGAGCAGCACCGCTGCCTGTGGAGTAGCCCCGGTGGCGGGCCGGTGGACGCACCTGGCGGGTGTATATGACGACGCCGCAGGCGAGATCCGGCTCTACGTCAACGGAACCCTCGCCGCCACGGCCGCGTTCACCGACGGATGGAACGCTACCGGCCCGACCACCATCGGCCGGGCGAAGGACAACGGGAGCAACGCCGAATTCTTCGCCGGGCAGATCGCGGCGGCTCGCGTCTACGACCGTGTCATCACGCCGGAGGAGATCACCGACGGCGCCTATGGGTTCGATCCGCTGATGAAGTCGACCGAGGTGGGAGCCTGGGGGTTCGACGACGCCTGCTGCGGTGAGACGTACGACCTGACCACGTGGGGGCGGCCCCTGGAACTGAGCTCGTCCGTCTCGTACGAAACTGATCCGAACGGGATGGCCGCCGGCACGTTCGACGGGGTGTCGGCATCCGGGGCGGTCTCCGGCCCGGTCGTCCGCACGGACCAGTCGTTCAGCGTGTCCGCGCTGGTCAAGCTCAGCGAGTTCCTCGACACCGACCAGACCGCCGTGGCCCAGTCCGGAACGACGGTCAGCGGCTTCTACCTCGGCTACCGACCCAACGCGGGAGCACCCGCATGGGGATTCGCCGCCCCCGACGGCGATGCGAGCAGCGGCGTCACCTTGCGTACCGCACAGTCGCCGACGCTCGCCGACACCGACAAGGACCGCTGGGTCCATCTGGTCGGCGTGTACGACGCGGCGGCCGGACAGCTGATCCTGTACGTGGACGGCGTACAGGTGGCGAGCACTCCGCGTACGGCGAGCTGGAACGCCACCGGTGCACTCACCGTCGGCGCCGGCCAGACAGCACCGACGGCGGATCGCCCGCGCTGACCGACTTCTGGAACGGCGCGATCGACGACGTCTCCGTTTGGGCTGGCGCTCTCACCCCCACCGAGATCGCCGCAATGGCCACAAACTAGCCCCGCACACGGCCGGCGGTGCGCTCACGACCCGAGCGCACTGTCGGCGCATCGCCACCAGCGCTCCTACAAGGCCGGACTGGTCGACGAAAACTAGGACAAGACCTGTGTACCGTGCTGGGGCTGCGGGAGTGTGAGAGACCGACAGGCTGTCGCCGGCCGGCAGGACGGTGAGGCGAATATGACCGACGCGACCAGGAGTGACCCGGCGCTTGATCCCGAAGTAGCGCGGGAGTGGCGTCTGACCGGGGTGAGGCTTCTGAGCCATCGGTTGACCACGACGTGGCAGGCGGCCCGGCAGGGGGCGGGGTTCGTGGTCAAGCACTTCGGCCCGGAGTCGCTACCGGATTGGCCTTACGTCCTGCGTGTCGCGGCGGCCTTGCGGCAGCAGGGTTGGCCGACGCCTGAGCCGGTCGAAGCACCCCTTGTGCGTACGGACGGCGCGTGGGTGATGTTCCATGAGCTGCCGGGGCAGCCGAAACAGCCTGCCGCCGGCGACAAGCCAGCTGAGCAGATTGCACGGGGTCGGCTGTTGGCCGAGTTCCACCAGGCTGCCGTCGCCACGGGGATCACGGACCAGCGAGCCGGATTTACAGGTCCTGAAGCGCTCGTCGCGGATCCTGAACTGGAGCGGTGGCTGCGTGTCCACGAGGCAGTGAACCCTGAGGAAGGCAGGATTCTCCGGACGTACCGGGATGCGGCAGCGCAATGGTTCGCTTGCCATCCCGGCCTCGACGCGCCGAGCAGCGTCATCCACAGCGACTTCGCCCCGTGGAACCTGCTGTTCCACAACGGCCGGCTCACCGGTGTCCTGGACTTCGAAGCTACCCACCACAACTTTCAGGTTGCTGACTTCGCGCTCTCCTGGCGCGGCTACCAGGACGATGTGCTGCGCGGCTACAACGACGTACGCCCGCTGTCAGCGGCCGAGTGGGAGTTGTTGCGGCCGGTGTTCTGGTCCTGGATGTTCCTCGGCGTCAAGGACGCGCTAGTGTCCTGAGTCGTTAATTCGTTGGCAGTATGCGGCGAGGGTGTCGAGGATCTGGTCTGCGGTTTTGGTCCAGACGAAGGGTTTGGGGTTGGCGTTCCATTCGTTGATCCAGCGGCGGACGTCGGCTTCGAGTGCGGTGACGCTGCGGTGGGCGGATCGGCGGAGTTTGCGGGTGGTCAGTTCGGCGAACCAGCGTTCGACGAGGTTGAGCCAGGATGAGCTGGTAGGGGTGAAGTGCAGGTGGAAGCGCGGGTGACGCAGCAGCCACTGCTTGACCTTGGGGGTCTTGTGGGTGGCGTAGTTGTCCAGCACCAGGTGCAGATCCAGATCGGCGGGCACGGCGGTGTCGATGAGTTTCAGAAACCGGAGGAACTCCTGCTGGCGGTGTCGGCGGTAGTGCGTGGCGATCACCGAGCCGCTGGAGATGTCGAAGGCGGCGAACAGGCTGGTAGTGCCGTGCCGGACGTAGTCGTGGGTCATTCGCGCCGGTGTGGTGGGCATGACCGGCAGGATCGGCGCGGTGCGGTCGATGGCCTGCATCTGTGACTTCTCGTCGACTGCGAGTACCAGCGCGTTCTCCGGCGGGGCCATATACAAGCCGACGACGTCACGGACCTTGTCGACGAACTGCGGGTCGGTCGACAGCTTCCAGGTCTGCACCGCGTGTGGCTTGAGCCCGAACGCCCGCCAGATCCGGGAGACCGCCGACTGCGACATGCCCGCGGCCTGGGCCATCGACCGGGTCGACCAGTGCGTGTCCCGGCCCGGCGTCTCCTCCAGCGTCCGTGTGATCAGCTGCTCGACCTGCTCGTCGGTGATCACCCGGGGCCGGCCCGGCCGCGGCTCGTCACACAGCCCGTCCAACCGCCCGGCCACAAACCTCGACCGCCACTTCGACACCGTGTTCCGCGAGACACCGATATCGGCAGCGACCTCACCCAGCGACCTGCCTTCCGCGCAACGCAACACAATCCGCGCCCGCACCGCCAACGCCTGCGCCGTCTTACGCCGACGCGCCCACCCGGTCAACACCGAGCGTTCCTGCTCGGACAACACCACCGGGACAAGCTTCGGGCTCGGCATCGCCACACCCTACAGCTACCAACAAACTACTGACTCAGGACACTAGCCCGCCATTACGATGCAGCCCGACGGGAACCACTCGATCTGGAGTGGCAGGTGAGACATCTGTAGCTGGAATCGGAGCTGCTCACACACAGCAGCTCGGTGCCGTGTGCCGGGCCGTAGGTCGCCCGGATGAAGCCCGCTGCCGTGCTACCGGTTGGACCGCGACAGGCCGTGGCTACCACCTTCAGCAGACCCGCAAGTATGACGACGCGACCCGCCGCCTGTCCGAGACGCTGATAGACCGTGAGGTTGAGCCGACCTCGGTATCGGACCTGCACTACACCTACAACCAGGCCGGCACGATCACCAGCACCAGCGACAGCACCACCGGCGACACACAGTGTTTCAGCTACGACTATCTCAACCGGTTGTCGGAAGCCTGAACCCCAGACAGCAACACCAACTGCGACGTGGCGGCGTCCACCAGCACCCTCGGCGGCCCGGCGCCCTACTGGCAGAGCTACTCGTATGACGCTTCGGGTAACCGCACCCAGCTGGTCAACCACGCCTCGCTGAGTACCAACGGCGTGGCCAACAGCACCACCTACAACTACCCGGCGGCTGGAGCGGCGCAGCCGCACACCCTCACCAGTGCCATCACCACCGACAGCAGCGGTTCGACGGTCGGCGCCTACACCTACGACCCGGCCGGGAACACCATCTCGCGCCCGGGCGCCACGGACACCCAGACCTTGACCTGGGATCCGGAAGGGTACCTGTCGGAACTGACCGAAGCTGCCGATGGCAATTCCTACATCTACGACGCCGATGGTGCGCGGCTGATCGCGCATGACACGAAGGGTTCCACCCTCTACCTGCCTGATCAGGAAGTGCGCTACGACCCCGCGACAGGTACCAGGACCGGGGCCAGGTATTACTCGTTTCAGGGTCAGACGATCGCGGTACGTGCCGCGGGGGTGTTGACCTGGCTGGTCAACGATGTTCAGGGCACCGCCCAGGCACAGGTACGTGAGTCCGATCAGCAGGTGTCGTGGCGGCGTCAGGACCCGTTCGGTAACACCCGCGGGGCGTTCCCTGCGACCTGGTCGGGCACCCGCGGGTTCGTCGGCGGGACACTGGATCCGACCGGGCTGACGCATCTGGGTGCTCGCGAGTACGACCCGGGTGTGGGCAGGTTCGTCTCCGACGACCCGGTCACCGACCCTAGCGATCCGCAACAACTCAACGGCTACACCTACGCCAATTCCAGCCCGGTCAGCATGTCCGACCCGGCCGGCACCCAGGCCGCCGCGATCGGCTCCACCGCCGGCGGCAACCCCTGCCACTCCGGCTGCTGGTACCCACAACCACAACCACGCCAACACCCCGCACCCAAATGCTCAGGCTGGGACATCGCCTGCCACGCCCGCCACGCCTGGCACGCCACCGTGCACTGGGCGCAGCAACACCCCGTACTGGTCTCCACCGTCGTGTCCATCGCCGTCGGCGTCGGCTGTGAAGCCGCGGTCGGCTGGACCGGGGTCGGAGCCGTCGCCTGCGGAGCGGTCGCCGGAGCCGTCGGCTCCGCGGTCTCCTACGGACTGGAATGCTCCGCCGCCCACAACTGCAACGGCAAAGACCTCGCCATCCAAGCCACCGTCGGAGCACTCACCGGCGCCGCGGGCGGAGCCTTAGGCCTCGCCGCCGGAGCAGGAGCCCGACTCGTCGCCGGAGCCGCCCGCAAACTCATCACCCGCGCCGTCACCTCCGGCGCCGAAAAGGCCGCAGAAGAAGCCGGTGAAGGCGCCGGACGCTCCGCCGCCCGTTCCGTAGCCCGCTGTGAGTTCCACAGCTTCACCGCCACCACACCCGTCCTCATGGCCGACGGCAGCACCAAGAAGATCAGCAAGGTCAAGGTCGGCGACAAGATCCGCAACACCACCCCCGACGGCCACAAAACCGAAACCCACCGCGTCGACCGCGTCATCACCACCCGCACCGACCACCAGTTCGTCGACCTCACCCTCACCACCCCCCAAGGACCACGCACCCTCACCACCACCACCCACCACCCCTTCTGGGACACCACCACCCACACCTGGACCAACGCCACCAACCTCCAACCCGGCCACCACCTCCAAACCACACCCCACACCGGCACCATCACCATCACCGCCATCCACCGCTACACCACCACCCACACCACCTACGACCTCACCATCCACCACCTCCACACCTACTACGTCACCGCCGGTAGTACACCCGTACTCGTCCACAACTGCGGGGATCTTTACCGTGGTGTATGGCCAGAACATCCTGATTACAATGCGGCTCTGAACGGCGACGTGACTCCGACAGGCTGGGGGAAGCCTGGGCCGAAGCTCACTCCAGAGGAGCACAATGGAGGTGCGATAGGATTGAGTGATCACACCTCGTGGACGACCAGCCGTAAGCTTGCGGAGAAAAGAGCGAAGGACGGTGTGGTTCTGAGGATTCCTCGCGGGACCTATTCGGAGGTCGAATCCCCGGACTATTTCGATGAAGCTGAGGTTTTAATCTTTGGTCCGGTTCGAGCAGCGGAACGAGTTCGATGACTGAGCGGCGCAAGATGGAAGGGTCGCAGCTTGTGGCCCTACTGCGCAACTACTTCGATGCTCGCGGCAATGAAGGTGTGCACAAGTGCGATGAGCTACTCGAAATTCTTCGAGGAACGGAAGTCGATGTAACTTCCGGCGATCGAGAATACTGGCTGACGGTCTACCGAAGGCGTCGCGATGATGCTGTAGAGCGAAGTTCGACGCTTGCTTCCGACTTAAAACGGGTGGTATCTGACCTAGAGTCCTACAGCGGTAACAAGGTCTGGTTCGCTCTGATCTCCACACCTCGACACGGCTACATGGTTTGGATCTCGGAAGAATCAAGGATCGCCATCAGTTGCTTGCGGGCAGAGGACCATAGGGTCCGCCCGCAAGCGGATTGATCGACACGGACGGCTGATTCACTGAGCCATCCAAATGTGATGCACTAGTGTCGCGTGAATGAAGTCCTTGGACGTTTGGGGGTGGCGTGTTCGAGGATCTCGTCTGCGGTTTTGGTCCAGGTGAAGGGCTGGCAGTGGTCGTTGTAGGCGTCGATGTAGTGGCGGATGGCGCCGGTGAGGTCGGTGACGGAGGTGAAGGTGGCGCGGCGTATGGCCTGGCGGGTGATGATGCCGAAGAAGATCTCGACCAGGTTGAGCCATGAGCAGGAGGTCGGGGTGAAGTGCAGACGGATGCGCGGGTTGTTGGCCAGCCACGCCTTTACCCGGGGATGCTTGTGGGTGGCGTAGTTGTCGGCGATGACGTGCAACGCGACTCTCGGGTGGGCTTTGGCGACCTGCTTGAGGAAACGCAGGAACTCGTCGTTGCGGTGCCGGTCGTAGCAGGCATCGGCGGTGATCTTGCCGGTGGCGACCTCCAGGGCCGCGAACAGTGTGGTGGTGCCGTGACGCACGTAGTCGTGGGTGCGTCGCTCCGCCAGCCCGGGCCGGACCGGCAGCATCGGCGCCGTGCGGTCCAGTGCCTGGATCTGTGACTTCTCATCCACGCAGACCACCACCGCTTTCTCCGGTGGCGCCAGATACAGCCCCACCACATCACGCACCTTCGCCTCAAGCTCCGGATCGGTGGAGAACTTGAACGTCTCACTACGCCAGGGCTGGATCTTCCACTTACGCCACACCTTGGCCACAGTGACGTTGGACAGGCGCAACTCCGCGGCCAGCAGCCGGGAAGACCAGTGCGTCACACCCAGCCTGTCCGACGGACCCTCCAGAGTCCGCACCACCACCTCAGCCTCGTCCACCGTTCCCGGCCGACCCGAACGCGGCCGATCCTCAAGCCCTGCCAGACCCGCCGAAGCGTAGCGGCCCCGCCAGGTCACCACCGTCTGCCTCGAAAGCCCCAACCGCCGCGCGATCTCAGCGTTCGACACACCCTCAGCGCCAAGAAGCACGATCCGAGCCCGCGTCACCAACCCCGACGCCACCGACGGCGAACGCACCCACGACCGCAGAACCTCACGGTCACCATCCGACACAGCCAACGGCACGGCAACAGGCATACCCCATTCAACCGCACCCCGCCCCACCGTACAAGAACTTTACTCACGCGACACTAGAAGGAAATCTGCAGCGCTTCATTCCGCAAGCAACGGGGAATAATGCGCGATTTTCTGACACTGAATTCAAATTGCTCAACAATATCGCAAATCGATTGGGGTCGGCTTCGGAGTCAATTAGCGGATCAATCAATCTCCATTCAGAATTGCCTATGTGTCCCTCGTGTACTTCAGTAGTATCGCAATTCAGAGAAGCGTTTCCCAACATTCACTTGGGTATAACGACTGGATAGGTGAAGATCGTGAACGATATGACGCCCGCGCATCATGCTGTCGAGATGGAAGACCTGGAGGCTCTCCGCGACCTCATAGATCGTGGAGCTGACATCCATGAGGAGCACCATGGCCTGACCCTCTTGCATCACGCAATCGATGTCGAGATCGACGGACACACCCAGACTGGGGGCCCTCTTCATGTGGATGTGACGGCCTACCTACTCGCCCGCGGTGCTGATCCGCGCCGCCGATCTGGTATGGGAAAAGGTACCTCGGCGGAGCATATGGCGCTGGTGACTGGACATTGGCTAGCGCTATGTCTAATTGAAGAGTGGATCCGCACGCATCCGGTCTAGGTATAGCGTGGCGACTCTCAAGACTGAAAGCGACATAGGCACGTAGATCCACGTGGCGCAGATAGCTTCATTAGGTGCAAACCTGGGACCTTATGATACTATCCATGATGGCTGCGTGACATATTGCGAGCGTTATTCAGGCGTGGGTTACCGGCCCAGCCGATAGAATTCGAGTGATGTGATGATGTGGATGATGGCGGGTAGTTCGGCGAGTCGTCCTCGGTAGCCGGTAGCGAGCATTTTCCAGTTCTTGGTGTGCGCGATGCATCGTTCGACGACGGAGCGGATCGAGGAGATGGTCTTGTTGTTTTCCTTGTCGCTTGTGGAGAGTTCTCCACCCTTCGGTTTCTTGCGTGGTGTGATGGCTCGGGTTCCTTGGTAGGCGGGGTCGCCGATGACCGGAGTGTCGGTCAGGAGTTCTTCCCAGCAGCACTCGGTGAGGGCCTTGCGGTCGTGCATGGATCCACGCACCGGTGTGGAGATCCCCAGTAGGCCCTCTCGAGCCGGGCGGGAATGAAGAGGTAACAATGGGTGTTCGCCGGCCATGTCGTACATCTGGGTCGTTGCACCCAAGGTGTACCTGAGGTTGCGCAAGATAAGAGCGGGGAACCTGCTCATCGCCGCGGACGAGATCGCCCGCAAGGGCGAGCATCGTCGGTTGGACGAACGCCAGATACAGGCATCGCGTGCCGCCGGCGCCCCGATCGGGCCGGATGGCCGACTGTGCAGTGGTGATCCCTCTGCGGCAGATCCACGGGGATCTACCGCAGAGGGCGGCGGGTCAGTCGGGGATGTGGCGGAACCAGACGGTGGCCAGCGGCGGGACCTGGATGGTGGCTGAGGCGGGCTGGCCGTGCCAGGCGGTGTCGCTGGCGTGCACCTCGCCGAGGTTGCCCCAGCCGGAGCCGCCGTACGAGGTGGCGTCGGTGTTGAGGACCTCCTCCCACCGGCCGGTACGTGGCAGGCCGAGCCGGTAGTCGGGGTGCGGGCTGCCGGAGAAGTTGGCTATGCAGGCCAGTGCGCTGCCGTCGGAACCCCAGCGCAGGAACGAGAACACGTTGCCGGCGGCGTCGTTGGCGTCGATCCAGGCGAACCCGTCGGGGTCGGTGTCCTGGGTCCACAGTGCGGGCGTGTCGCGGTAGGCGCGGTTGAGATCACCGACCATGCTGCGTACCCCGGCGTGCGCGGGGTCGTCGGCGGCGGCCCAGTCCAGGCCGTTCTCCTCGCTCCATTCGCCGGGCTGGGCGAATTCGGATCCGGCGAACAGCAGCTGCTTGCCCGGGTGCGCCCACATGAACGCCAGCAGGGTCCGTACGCCGGCCAGTTTGCGCCACTGATCGCCGGGCATCTTGCCGTACAGCGAGCCCTTGCCGTGCACCACCTCGTCGTGGCTGATCGGCAGGATGAAGTTCTCGCTCCACGCGTACATCAGGGAGAACGTCATCTGGTGGTGGTGGAACTGCCGGTACACCGGGTCCTTCTCGGCGTAGCTGAGCGTGTCGTGCATCCAGCCCATGTTCCATTTGAAGCCGAAGCCGAGCCCACCCAGGTACGTCGGCCGGGTCACCCCGGGCCAGGCGGTCGACTCCTCGGCGACCATCATCACGCCGGGGTGTCGCTTGTAGACGGTCGCGTTGGTCTCCTGCAGCAACGACACGGCGTCCAGGTTCTCCCGGCCACCGTGGATGTTGGGTACCCACTCGCCTTCCTTGCGCGAGTAGTCCAGGTAGAGCATCGAGGCGACCGCATCCACCCGCAGCCCGTCGATGTGGAACTCCTCGCACCAGTACAGCGCGTTGGCGACCAGGAAGTTGCGCACCTCCCGGCGGCCGTAGTCGAACACGTACGTGCCCCAGTCGGGGTGCTCGCCGCGCCGGGCGTCGCCGTGTTCGTAGCAGGGGGTGCCGTCGAAGCGGGCCAGCGCCCACGCGTCGCGCGGGAAGTGCGCCGGCACCCAGTCGAGGATGACGCCCACCCCGGCGTCGTGTAGCCGGTCCACCAGGTACCGGAAGTCGTCCGGGCTGCCGAACCGGGAGGTCGGCGCGTAGTAGCTGGTCACCTGGTAGCCCCAGGAACCACCGAACGGGTGCTCGGCGACCGGCAGGAACTCCACATGCGTGAAGCCCAGGCCGGTGACGTAGTCGACCAGTTGCTCGGCCAGCTGCCGGTAGGACAGTCCGGGCCGCCAGGAACCCAGGTGCACCTCGTAGATCGACACCGGCTGCTCGTGCCACGCGGTGCCGGCCCGCCGGGTCAGCCAGCCCTCGTCCTGCCACTGGTGGGTCGACTCGAACACCTTCGACGCGGTACGCGGCGGCACCTCGGTGGCCATCGCCATCGGGTCGGCCTTCTCCCGCCAGGTGCCGTCCGGCCCGAGGATCCGGTACTTGTAGAGCCCGTCGGCCGGGAATTCCGGTACGAACAGCTCCCACACGCCGGAGGAGCCGAGCGAGCGCATCGACAGCCCGTCGTACGCGCCCCAGCCGATTCCGTCGCCGATCACCCGCACCGCGCGGGCGTTGGGCGCCCACACCGCGAACGACACCCCGGCGACGGTGCCGTTGGGGGTGGGGTAGCTGCGTGGATGGGCGCCGAGCGCCTGCCAGAGCCGTTCGTGCCGGCCCTCGCCGATCAGGTGCAGGTCGGTGTCGCCCAGCGTGGGCAGCCACCGGTACGGGTCGTCGACCAGCGTGCTGCTGCCCTCGGCGTCGGTGACCTCCAGCCGGTAGTCACGCGGTTGGCCGGGCAGCATCGCGGCGAACACCCCGCCGTCGTGCACCTTGTCGGCCTCGTACCGCTGCTCGCCGTCGACCACCACGACCTGCTGCGCGCCGGGCCGTAGAGTACGCACGACTGTCTTGTCGCCGACCGGGTGCGCACCGAGCACGCCATGCGGGTCATGGGTCTCGCCGCGTACCAGCCGGTCGAACTCGTCCGTCATCGAAGTCCGGGTACTCGCCACCTGCCAACCCTAAGACGAGTGCGCCGGCTCCGCGCGTCAACACCTCGGACGGCGCCCGCCCGGCGAGTACTCCTTGACAACAGATGTCGAACTTGGAGTAGTTTCGGGCGTGTTCTGTCCCCACTTCGAGCACATCGGGTATCCCCGCTGTGATTGGGAGGACATCGTGGCGCGAAGGAAGCTGCACGGGCCGCTGGCCGTAGCCGTGCTGGCGGTCACCATGCTGGGCGCCTGCAGTTCCGCATCGGGCGGTGGTGGGGGCCCGAAGCTGGTCGCCGACCAGCATCCGACCCGGACCGCGGCCAGTTTCGACGCCGTGCTGCCGGCCCCGGTGTCGGCCACCCCCGAACCCGGGCACCAGTTCCAGCTCACCCCCGGTACGGTCCTGCACGCCCAGGCCGGCTCGGGTGACGCGGCGAACTACCTGGCCGACCTGCTGCGCCGGTCCACCGGCTACCGGCTCCCGGTGGTGCCCGCGCGGGCTGCCGCTCCGACCGGGGTGTCGTTGCTGCTGTCCGGGGCCGACCCGCAGGTCGGTGAGCAGGGCTACCAGCTCGATGTCAGCGACAAGGCGGTGGTGATCCGGGCTCGCAGCGGCGCCGGGCTGTTCGCCGGCGTACAGACCCTGCACCAGTTGCTGCCCGCCGCGGTGGACCGGACCACGAGGCAGCCGGGGACCTGGCCGGTGCCGGCCGGGCACATCCTGGACCACCCGCGCTACGCCTACCGGGGCGCCATGCTCGACGTGGCCCGGCATTTCTTCAGCGTGTCGGCGGTCGAGCGTTACATCGACCAGCTCTCCCAGTACAAGATCAACTACCTGCATCTGCACCTGTCCGACGACCAGGGCTGGCGGATCGCGATCGACGGCTGGTCGGACCTGACCAGCGTCGGCGGCGCCACCGAGGTGGGCGGCGGCACCGGCGGCTACTACACACAGGCCGACTATACGAAGATCGTCACCTTCGCGAAGCGGCACGCCATCACCGTGGTGCCCGAGATCGACATGCCCGGGCACACCAACGCGGCACTGCACTCCTACGGCAAGCTGGCCTGTGACGGCCAGGCGCCGCCGGCGTACACCAAGATCGGCAGCCCGAATACCGCCCTGTGCGTCGGCAGCGACGCCACCTACAGCTTCATCGACACGGTGGTCGGACAGCTCGCCGCGCTGACCCCGGGGCCGTACCTGCACATCGGTGGGGACGAGGCGTACGGGGTCGACGACACCGACTACACCACCTTCATCAACAAGGTGCAGCCGATCGTGGCGCGTCACCACAAGACGCTGGTCGGCTTCAACCAGATCGTCGGCGGCACCCTGACCCCCGGCACCGTCGCGCAGGACTGGGACACCAAGAGCGACAACCCGGACCTGGCCGAGGCCAGCCAGCACGGAGTGAAGTTGATCATGTCCCCGGCCAACCACATCTACCTGGACCAGAAGTACGACAAGACCACCAAGCTCGGCCTGCACTGGGCCGGCTATGTGGAGGTCAAGGACTCCTACGACTGGGACCCCGCGACCTTCCTCAACGGCGGGAATCCGTCGGCCGTGCTGGGTGTCGAGGCGCCGATGTGGTCGGAGACCATCAGCACCTCGGATGATCTGGAGTACCTGGCCTTCCCGCGGCTCACCTCGGCCGCCGAGATCGGCTGGTCACCGCAGAGCAGCCACGACTGGACCGCGTTCGCGCACCGGCTCGGCGCGCAGGCGCCCCGCTGGAGCGTGCAGGGCGTCAACTTCTACCACTCGTCGCAGGTCACCTGGTCCGACGGCCCCACCGCCTGACGCGCCGCCGGGTGCCAGCACCGCTGGCACCCGGCGGTCGGATCAGGGCAGCTTCCAGTCCACCGGCGCGGACCCCTGCTGGACGAGCAGCTCGTTGGACCTGGTGAACGGCTTCGAGCCGAAGAACCCCCGGGCCGCCGACATCGGGCTCGGGTGCACGCTGCGCAGCACCGGGGTGTCGCCCAGCAGCGGCTCCAACGACTGCGCATCGCGGCCCCACAGGATCGCCACGAGCGGACCGCCCCGGGCCACCAGACCGCGGATGGCCGCGTCGGTGACCTGCTCCCAGCCCTTGCCCCGGTGCGAACCCGGATTGCCCGGCTGCACGGTCAGCACCCTGTTGAGCAGCAGCACACCGTGCTCGGTCCACCGGGTCAGGTCACCGTTGGCCGGTTTCGGGTAGCCCAGGTCCTCGCAGTATTCCTTGAAGATGTTGCGCAGGCTGGCCGGGATCCGTACGTCGGGCGCCACCGAGAACGACAGGCCCACCGGGTTGCCGGGAGTCGGGTACGGGTCCTGCCCGACGATCAGCACCCGGACATCGGCCAGTGGCTGGCGGAAGGCCCGCAGCACCGCGTCGCCCGCCGGCAGATAGCCCCGGCCCTCGGTGTTCTCCACGCGCAGAAACTCGCCCATCGTGGCGATCTGGTCGGCGACCGGTTCCAGCACCGGCACCCAGCTCGCGTCCACGATCTCGGAAAGTGGTCGTCCTGTCATGGCCGCACACCCTAGTAAAGCCCTCCGACAGGTTTGCGCCCGGTGCCCGAATCGTGCCACGCGGCATGGTGCGCCACCGGGTCGGCCCGCTAGGGTCGCACTGTACGGACTCCGGTCCGATCGAACAGTGGCGCCGCGGATTCAGGGGAGAGCCGGATGCAGTGGGTGGTACTGGACTTCGGTGAGGTCATCGCCCGTCGCACCACGGCGGTACCCGCGCTCGCGGCGCTGGTCGGCGCACCCGAGGAGGCGTTCAGTACCGCGTACTGGGAACTGCGCGACCCCTACGACCGGGGCTGCCCGGACCTGGACTACTGGCGGGCGGTCGGCGAGCAGGCCGGCGTACGGATCAGCGAGCGGCAGGCCGTCGCCCTCACCGAGGCCGACATCCTGGGCTGGCTGGATCTGGACCCGGCGACCCTCGCGCTGCTCGGTGAACTCGACCGGGCCGGCGTGGCGCTGTCCATGCTGTCCAATGCGCCGGTCGCGCACGGCCGGGCGTTCCGTGACCAGCCCTGGGCGGCCCACTTCCAGCACGTGGTCATCTCCGGTGACCTGCACTGCGCCAAACCGGACCCGGAGATCTGGCGCCTGCTCACCCGCCAGCTGGGTGCCCGGCCGGCCGACTGCGTGTTCCTGGACGACAAGCAGTCCAATGTGGATGGAGCTCGCGCCGCCGGCCTCACCGCGCAGCGCTGGACCGGCGCCGAGGCGGCCCGTGGCTACCTGATCGGCGCCGGCCTGCTCTGATCCGGCCTGCTCTGATCCGGTCAGCCGTCGAGTGCGCCGGCCTTGACCTGCCTGGTGAACCTGCTCCAGGTGGCGGGACTGAGGACCAGCGCTGGTCCGTGGGGGTCCTTGGAGTCGCGGACGGCGACGATGTCGTCGATGTTGTCCGCGACCTCGACGCAGCTTCCCCCGTTCTGCCCGGAGCGGGTGCTCTTGCGCCACTGCGCGCTGCTCAGATCAACCATGAAAGTACTCCTTTGCCATGCTGGCGATCAGGTCCCGTGTCTCGGTCTCGCTGAGCGACTTGTCCATCAGATCCTTCAGGACGATCCTGTATTGATCAATCTCAACGGTCTTGTCGAGGTAGAGAGCGCCGGTGAGTCCCTCGCAGTACACGACATCAGGTTCATTCGGGTTGTGAAATTCGATGGTGGTGAACCAGCCCGCCACCGCCGCACTGTGCGCGCCCGCGTCGAACGGCAGGACCCGTACGTCTACTGTGGACAGCTCGGATGCCTGGACGATGTGGGCCAACTGCGCGGCCATCACCTGGTGGTCACCGACCGGGCGGCGCAGTACGGCCTCGTTGAGGATGAACGTGACCTTCAACGGCGCCGGGTAGCGGCGGGTCAGCAACTGGTGGCGGCCGAGCCGCAGGGCCACCCGGCGGTTGATCTCGGACCCGTCGGTCGGGCCGCCGGGTAGCGCGAACAACGCGCGGGCGTACGCCTCGGTCTGCAACAGGCCGGGCACCAGTTCCGGCGCGTACTCGCAGATCGAGTCGGCGGCGGCCTCCAGCCCGAGGTAGACGTCGAACCAGGCCGGAATGACGTCGTTGTAGGACTGCCACCAGCCCTTGGCCTTGGTGTCCTTCGCCAGGCCCATCAGCGCGGTGGTGATCTCGCCGTCGGCGCCGTAGGACCGGCACATGGCCTCCACGTCGAGCGAGCGCAGTGCCACGGCACCCTTCTCGATGCGCCACAGTTTCGGTCGGGACCACTCCAGCATCTCGGCGGCGGCTTCGACGGTGATGCCGGCCGCCTCCCGTAACCGGCGCAGCTCCCGGCCCAACTGCCGGCGCGGCACGGTGGAACCGGTCGTCTCGTCGGACACCCTGACCTCCGTTACAGATCGTACGAAATTAGCAACGATTTGTAACAAGCTAGTAGGGCTGGACGAACCGGTCAAGAGCAATCGATCAACAAATTGCACACATGCCGTCACGGATCATTGCCGATAAGTAGAGGATGCCGACACGATTGGTGGCATCGGCGTCACCTTCCGGCGTTAGGTGTATCAGAAGGGGGCAACCATGCTGTTCGACGCAGAGCGCACCATCCACCGCATCCGCGACCTCGCCAGCTTGCAGGAGCAGGTCGAGGACGAGCTGCACCTCACCATCTACCGTGCCAGCGGACACGGCATCCCCGGCCCGGCGTTGCGTTCACCGGCCGTGCCGTCATCGGCGGGAGCCGGGGACTGTCCTCGATGGACGGCCGTCGGCCGACAGCTCACACCGTCTGCGGTCGGCCCGACGGCCTGACCTCACTTCAGGTGCCGGGCGAAGAACTGGGCCGCGACGTCCCCGGCGAACTGCGGGACGCCGGTGTGCCCGCCCATGTTGGCGTGCAGGGATTTCTCCTTGGAGCCGAAGGCGTCGAACAGGTCCAGGGCCGCCTGCCGGTCGTTCCCTTCGTCGTCCCACTGCAGCAGGACGTGCAGCGGAATGGTCACCTGCCGGGCCTCCTCGAACATGGCGCGAGGCACCAGACTTCCGGCGAAGAAACCGGCGGCCACGATGCGTGGCTCGACCACCGCCAGCCGGATGCCGATGGAGATCACCCCTCCCGAGTACCCGACGGGGCCGCCGATCCCGGGCAGCGAAAGGAGTGCGTCCAGGGCCGTCCGCCATTCCGGGACCGCCCTGTCGACCAGCGGGAGGACCAGCCGGTCGACGATCTCGTCGTCGACCGGTTCGCCGGCCTGCATCGCCCGGCGCAGGTCGGCGCGGGCCTGCTCGACTGCGGGCCAACGGGGCCGGTCACCACTTCCCGGGAGTTCGATGGTCGCGGTGGCGAAACCGTCCGCCGCGCAGTGGCGGGCCCGGTCCGCCAGTCGCGGGTACATCCTGCGCAGCCCGAGGGGCGGGTGGCCGAGCAGGATCAGTGGGGCCGGAGCGGAAACGGATCCGGGCGTCCACAGGATGCCGGGGATCTCGCCCAAGGTGAATTCGCGTTCGAGGACACCATCGTCGAGGTGCTGTTCGGAGGTGAACTGCATGGTCGTGCCTTTCGGGAGTGCTGCTGAACGGCGCTCCCGGACGACCTATCGTCCGACCGTGACCCCGGAGGGGAGCACCCATGTCGATACGTTCACGGGTACCACCTCCTCGTTCCTCGCACGGCTTCCGGCAGGCTAGCAGCGGCCGCCGTGATCCGACAGCGGTTTCTCTCCGGGGCTCGCCGCCGCAGCACGGGACACGGTCCTACTGCTGGCCGGTACTGCCCGGTGGCAGCGGCGGCACGTCGCCGCGCAGCATCCGGGCGATCGACCGCAGCGGGATGCTCTGCCACGCCGGGCGGTGCCGCGCCTCGTACACCACCTCGTACACGGCCTTGTCCAGCTCGTACGCGCGCAGCAGAACGGCGTGCCGCTGCGGGTCGACCGGCGCGGCGGAGGCGTAGCCGGTACAGAACGCCTGCCGGTTGCGTTCCGCCCACTCCTGTGCCCGGAACTCCAACTGGTGCTGATCGGAACCCTCCGCCACCAGCAGATGCTCGGCCGCGTAGTCGAAGGAACGCAGCATTCCGGCCACGTCGCGCAGCGGTGAGTCCGGGCGCAGCCGCTCCGACAGCGGCTTCACCGGCTCGCCCTCGAAGTCGATGACCAGCCAGGCGGTCGGGGTACGCAGCACCTGACCCAGATGCAGGTCGCCGTGCACCCGCTGGACCGGCAGCGTGCCGGGAAGCTCGGCCACCGCGGTGAACTCCGCGCGCAACGGTGCGGCGAACTCCGCCAGATCCGGTACCACGTCCACCGCCCCGGCCAGTCGGGCGATCATCGCCTCGGACAGCTCGACATATCCGGTGTGGTCCCATTCGGTGCTGCCCAGCATCTCGGCCAGGTCGGCGTGCACCGAGGCGATCGCCTCACCGAGCCGTTCCGCCTCACCGGCGAAGTCGCCCCCCACCTCGTCGGCGCGCAGATCGCCCTCGGCGAACAGGTCCCGTACGCTGGCCGTGGCCATCGCCCAGCCCTCCGCGGAGTTCTCCGCGTACGCCGACAGCATCGCGTAGGACACCGGTGCGCCGGACAGCTCACCCTCGATCTCGCCGAGCAGTTCCGCGACATGGCCGGAACCGGCCCGGCGCAGCGCCCGGTTCAGCTCCACGTCCGGGTTGCGGCCGGGGGTGAGCCGGCGGAACAGTTTCAGGATCGCGTACTCCTCGTAGATGACGCTGGTGTTGGACTGTTCGGCGTCCACCACCCGGGCCGGCAGACCGGTCGGGATCTGCGCGCCGGCCTCCGCCCGGAAGACCATGCCGTCCCGCGTGGCGCCCGCACCGATCATGCGCAGCAGCGTCTCGGCGAGCTCCTCGTCCCATTCGGCGGCGTAGCCGCTCAGCGTGGCGGCCGTGCCGATCCGTACATGCTCCAGCCGCTCCGGCAGGGTCTCCCGGTAACCGACCAGCAGCTGGTAGCGGTCCGACGGGCCCTGTCGGTAGGACACCTCCACGACCAGATGGTCCAGCAGCGGCCCGTCGGTGCCGGTGGCAGCGGACAGCTCCACCGCCCGGACCACCGACACGTCGGTGACCTGCCGACCCTTACCGGCGAACCACCGTTGCTCCGGCAGCCACCCGGCCAGCCCGTCGACGATCGACGCGGCCCGCCCGTCGGCGGAGTCCGGGCCGGGCGAGGCGCGTCGACGCTCGGTGCGCGCCACATCCTGCGGTTCCGGTGGACGCCTCGCGTCGTCGCTCATCTGTACTACCTTCCTCTGGCGGACCGGCGGGTCCGTCGGTGTCGGGGTGCTGGCCCGGTCGGGTACTCCTCCACCAGGGCAGGGGTCAGGTGGCCTCGTCGCGGGCGCTGATCTGGAACCAGAAGAATCCGTGACCGGGCAGGGTGAGCAGGTACGGCAGCTCCCCGATCGGCGGGAACAGCACCCGCCCGGACAGCTCCACCGGCACCCGGCCCTCCCACGCCCGCAGGTTCAGCTCGATCGGCTGCGGGAACCTCGACAGGTTGTTGACGCACAGCACCACGTCGTGGATCTCCGCCGAGTCGGGATCACCCGGATCCGACGGGCCACGGTATTCCCGCAGGTAGGACAGGACCGACGGGTTGGAGCCGCCGAGGTCGTGGAACTCGCCCAGGGCGAACGCCGGGTGGCGGCGGCGTACCTCGATCATCCGGCGGGTCCAGTGCAGCAGCGACGCCGAGGAGTTCAGCTGTGCTTCCACGTTGATGGTCTGGAAACCGTAGATCGGATCCATGATCGTCGGCAGGTACAGCCGCCCCGGGTTGGCCTGGCTGAACCCGGCGTTGCGGTCCGGGGTCCACTGCATCGGCGTACGGACCGCGTCCCGGTCACCGAGCCAGATGTTGTCGCCCATGCCGATCTCGTCGCCGTAGTACAGGATCGGCGAACCGGGCAGCGACAGCAGCATCGCGGTGAACAGCTCCAGCTGGTTGCGGTCGTTGTCCAGCAGCGGGGCGAGCCGGCGCCGGATGCCGATGTTGGCCCGCATCCGCGGATCCTTGGCGTACTCGCCGTACATGTAGTCACGTTCGTCGTCGGTGACCATCTCCAGCGTCAACTCGTCGTGGTTGCGCAGGAAGATGCCCCACTGGCAGTGCGACGGGATGGCCGGCGTCTGCTCCATGATCTCCGAGATCGGGAACCGTGACTCGCGGCGTACCGCCATGAAGATGCGCGGCATCAGCGGGAAATGGAACGCCATGTGGCACTCGTCGCCGCCGCTCTGCGCCTCGCCGAAGTACTCGACCACGTCGCTGGGCCACTGGTTCGCCTCGGCCAGCAGGACCCGGCCCGGGTACTCGTCCTCCACCACCTTGCGCACACTGCGCAGGAACTCGTGCGTCTCCGGCAGGTTCTCGCAGTTGGTGCCGTCCCGCTCGAACAGGTAGGGCACCGCGTCCAGCCGGAACCCGTCGATACCCAGGTCCAGCCAGAAACGCAGGACGTTGAGCATCTCCTCCTGGACGGCCGGGTTGTCGTAGTTGAGGTCCGGCTGGTGGGAGAAGAACCGGTGCCAGTAGAACTGCCGGCGGACCGGATCGTAGGTCCAGTTGGACTCCTCGGTGTCCACGAAGATGATCCGGGCGTCCGGGTAACGCTCGTCGGCGTCGGACCAGACGTAGTAGTTGCCGTACGGGCCGTCGGGCTCGCGGCGCGACTCCTGGAACCACGGATGCTGATCGGAGGTGTGGTTCATGACCAGGTCGGTGATCACCCGGATGCCGCGCTTGTGTGCCTCGTCCAGCAGCAGCACGAAGTCCTCGACCGTACCGAACTCGGGCAGCACCTGGTAGAAGTCGGAGATGTCGTAGCCGCCGTCGCGCAGCGGCGACTGGTAGAACGGCGGCAGCCACAGGCAGTCCACCCCGAGCCAGGACAGGTAGTCCAGTTTCGCGGTGAGCCCGCGCAGGTCCCCGCAGCCGTCGGCGGTCGAGTCGAAGAACGCCCGTACCAGAACCTCGTAGAACACGGCGCGTTTGAACCACAGCGGGTCGGTCGGCAGCGCCCGGGCCGACCGGTAGTCCTCGGCGCCGGGATGGGTGACCTGCCCGTCGGCGGTGACATGGCTGCCTTCGCCGAGCTCATGGTCGGACCGGACCGCTGTCTCACTCACCGCACACCTCGCGCTCGTATCCGAGAAGATCCTGCCTGCCACATCCCTGCCACGTTGCCGGGCTGTCGCGCGTCACCGGTACGGGTGAACGGTCAGTACGTGCGCCGGCTCCTGGGTCGGATCCAGCCGCACCGTGTTGAACTGCCCCCAGTCGTATTCCACACCGGTGATCTCGTCGCGTACCCGGAACCGTTCGGCCCAGTCCAGGCCGAGCGCGGGCATCTCCAGGGCTGTATTGCCCCAATGGGTGTTGTGCGAATCCAGCAGGCATACCACCAGAACGGTGTTACCGGTGCGCTGGTCACGCTTGGAGAAGCAGAGCATCGCGTCGTTGTCGATCTGGTGGAAGGTCAGGTCCCGGAGCTGCTGCAGCGCCGGGTTGGCCCGCCGGATCTCGTTGAGTCGGGTCACGTACGGCGCCAGCGAGGTGCCCTCGGCCGCTGCCCGGGCCCAGTCCCGGGGCCGCAGCTGGTACTTCTCGGAGTCCAGGTACTCCTCGCTGCCCTCGTGCCGGGGCTGATGCTCGTACAGCTCGTAGCCGGCGTACATGCCCCAGCTGGGAGTCATCATGCTGGCCAGTACGGCGCGGATCTTGAACATCGGCGGGCCGCCGTGCTGCAGGCTGGCGTGCAGGATGTCGGGGGTGTTGGTCCAGAAGTTGGGCCGCATGTAGTCGATCGAGCCGACCAGTTCGGTGCCGTACTCGGCCAGCTCCTGCTTCCCGGTGCGCCAAGTGAAATAGGTGTAGGACTGGGTGAAACCGGCCTTGGCCAGTCCGTGCATCATCGCCGGCCGGGTGAACGCCTCGGCCAGGAACAGCACGTCCGGATGCTCCTGGTGCACCTGGGCGATCAGCCACTGCCAGAAGTTGACCGGCTTGGTGTGCGGGTTGTCGACCCGGAAGATCTTCACCCCGTGCCCGATCCAGTGCCGGACCACCCGCAGCACCTCGGCGCGGATGCCCTTCGGGTCCCGGTCGAAGTTGACCGGGTAGATGTCCTGGTACTTCTTCGGCGGGTTCTCCGCGTACGCGATCGAACCGTCGGCGCGTTGGGTGAACCACTCCGGATGTTCGCTCACCCACGGATGGTCCGGCGCGCACTGCAGGGCGAGGTCCAGCGCGACCTCCATGCCCAGCTCGCGGGTACGGGTCACGAACGCGTCGAAGTCCTCCAGCGTGCCCAACTGCGGGTGCACCGCGTCGTGGCCGCCCTCCGCCGAGCCGATCGCCCACGGCACGCCCACGTCGTCGGCCTCGGCGACCAGGGCGTTGTTGCGGCCCTTCCGGTTGACCGTACCGATCGGGTGGATCGGCGGCAGATAGACGATGTCGAAGCCCATCGCGGCGACCGCCGGGAGACGTTCGGCGGCGGTCTTGAACGTGCCGTGCACCGGCGGGGAGACCGCGTCACGGCCGGGGTCGGGCAGTACCGCGCCCTCCGAGCGGGGGAACAGCTCGTACCAGGAACCGAACAGCGCCCGTGGCCGGTCCACCCAGATCGGGTACGTCGCCGACCGGGACACCAGATCACGGACCGGGAACTCCCAGAGCAGTCCGGCCAGACCCAGCGCCGGGGAGGCCCGGTGGTAGAGGTCGAGGCGCTCGTCGCGCAGCGCCTCCGCCGCCGCGCTCACCTCGGCCCGGCGTTCCTTCGGCACCAGGCGTACCGCCCGGATCAGGGTCTCGGCGCCCTCGGCAAGATCGTTCGCCAGGTCCTCCGGGCCCTGCCCGGCGTCGATCTTGGCGGTCACCGCGTGGTGCCAGGTGCGGTACGGGTCGCTCCACGCCTCGACGGCGAAGGTCCACCGACCCATCAGGTCGGGTTCGATCTGTGCCGCCCAGCGGTCCCGCTCCTCGGGCAGTTCGGACAGGCGGGTGAAGGGTTGCCTGACACCGCCGGGCGTACGCCATACGACGTTGCAGCCGAGTGCGTCGTGGCCTTCGCGGTACACGGTGGCGCCGATGCTCACCCGCTCGCCGACGACTGCCTTGGCCGGGTGCCGGCCGCAGTCGACCACGGGGGTGACGCGCTCAATGGGAATTCGTCCGGTCATCGCTTTTTACGGTATCCGCAGCCCGGACGGCCCGCAGCGCGGCACGCACCCCCGGGGGTCCGGACCTTGCCGACTCGGGGCCGCGTCAGGGAGAGGCGAGCAGCGCCTCGGCTGCGGCGCGGGCGTTGGCCGGCCCGGCGCCGTAGGTGGCGAGGTAGCCCAGGGCCCGCCGGGGCCGCCAGGCCGGCCAGCCCATCTCGACCATGACCACCTGTGGGTGGGCCGCGGTGATGCGTTCGATCAGCTCACGGATCCGCCGGTGCCGGTGGGTGTCGCGGGTGACCACGATGATCGGCCGGCCGGCGGCGCGTCGTACCAGCCGGTCGACGTCGACCGGGGCGGTGTCGTCCAACGGCTGCAACCGGACCACGTCGGCCTCGATGGTGGTGCTGTTCAGGTAGGGCAGCAGACCCCACGGCACCTCGCCGACGGCGACGGTAGGTGGTGCGTCCAGTTCCACGATCAGGGGACGGCCAGTCGTCGGCAGGACACCGTGGATGCGTAGCGCACGGCGCGCGGCGGTCAGGCCGACGTCGTCCTGCACACCCGTCCCGTCCTGCGCGCTTGCCGGCGGGCCGCCGGTGCCCGGCGCGGAACGGTCGACCGGGCGCAGTGCCGCGAGCCGTTGCGACCGGCGTGCGGCCTCGGCCAGCCGGTCGGCGGGCAACCGACCGTCCCGTACGGCCGCCACGATCTCCGCCACCGTGGCCTCCACCAGTTCCTCGGTGATCCGGGCGCCGAGGCACAGCAGGTCGGCGCCGGCGGCCAGGGCGCGGACGGCGGCGACTCCCACGCCGTGCGTACCGGTCGCGCCGCCCATCTCCAGCGCGTCGGTGACGATGGCCCCGGTGAAGCCCAGCTCACCACGGAGCAGGTCGTGCAGGGCGGCCCGGCTGAAGGTGGCCGGCAGTTCGCCGGTCACCGCCGGTACCCGGATGTGCGCGGTCATCACGGCCGGCGCCCCGGCGGCTACGGCCGCCGCGAACGGCGGCAGGTCCCGGGACCGCAGTACGGCAAGGGACGCGTCCACCACCGGCACCGTGTCGTGCGAGTCGACCCGGGTGGCGCCGTGCCCGGGGAAGTGCTTGGCGCAGGCCGCCACGCCGGCGTCGGCGAGCCCGGCGACGGCGGCTGCGGAGTGCGCGGCGACCCGGGCGGGGTCGGTGCCGAACGAGCGGGTGCCGATGACCGGGTTGTCGTCGGCGGAGTTGACGTCGACGGTGGGTGCCAGGTCGAGCGTGATGCCCAGTGCGGACAGCTCGGCGCCCAGCGCCCGGTACACCTGCCGGGTCAGGGCCACGTCGTCGACCGCGCCGAGCGCCGCGTTGCCCGGGTAGCGGCTGCCCCGCGCGTAGCCGAGCCGGGTCACGTCGCCGCCCTCCTCGTCGAGGGCCACGATCAGCTCCGGTCGTCCCGTACGCAGTTCACCGACCAGCCGCGCGACCTGCCCGGCGTGGTCGATGTTGTGGCCGAACAGTACGACGCCGCCGAGCCCTTCGTCGCCGAGCCGGCGTACCCAGTCGGGGGTGGTGGTGCCGGCGAACGCGGCGAGCAGGGTGCGCAGTGCCTGGGTCCGCAGTACCGGTCCGGTCATGGCGTCGCTCCTGGGCTCTGGCCCGGGTACGGGCGGTGGTGGCCTCGGACGGCCGCCGGCCCGGCGATCGTCGGACCGTAAGCTGACGGGTGTCCCTGCCGAGGGGAAATCTAATAGGAAACTTTCCTTAAAACTAGAGGACAAATGGGTATCAGTCGACCGCGTCAGCCCGGAACCCCCCGCCTGCTGCGGGAACTCAACGACCGGGCGGCGCTCGAACTGCTCCTCGCGCACGGCCCCCTCACCCGCGCCCGGCTCGGCGAACTGACCGGACTGTCCAAGGTCACCGCCTCCCAACTGGTGGAACGCCTGGAGGGGCGCGGCCTGGTCGAGCGGGTCGGCGTCTCCGTCGGCGGACGCGGCCCCAGTGCCCAGGTGTACGCCGTGGTACCCGCCGCCGCGTACGTCGTCGGCATGGTCGTCGAGCCCACCGGCGTCACCGCTGTCTCGGCCGACATCACCGGCGCCGAACGCGGCCGGGTGGACCTCGAGGCAGACATCTCCGCCGATCCGGTCGGCCTGGTGCAGGCCGCGCTGGACAAGGTCGCCACGACCTCGGAACTGCCCCTGGACAAGATCCGGCACGTGGTGCTCGGCTCGCCCGGCGTGATCGATCCGCGCTCCGGTGAGGTCTCGTTCTCCTGGGAGCTGCCCCGCTGGCACCGCGGCCTGCTCGCGGCCCTCACCACGGAACTGAACCGACCGGTACGCATCGTCAACGACGTCAACCTGGCGGCCGTCGCCGAACACCGGTTCGGCGCCGCCCGTGAGGTGGACGACTTCGTCCTGCTCTGGTGCGACCGGGGGATGGGCGTGGGCGTCATGCTCGGCGGCCGGCTGCACCAGGGTGTGATGGGCGCCGCCGGTGAGGTCGGCTACCTGCCCGTTCCCGGCGCCGAGGTGGTGCACGGGGTCACCCGGCGGGCCAAGGCCCCCTACAGCGCGCTGGCCGGCGGCGACCAGGTACTCGCACTGGCCAGGGAACATGGCTTCGAGGCCCGGACCGCCGGCGAGGCCGTACTCGCCGCCGTGGCCGACCCGCAGACGGGCGGGCCGCTGCTGGACGAGGTCGCCCGCCGCATCGCGCTGGGCGCCGCCGCGGTCTCGGTGGTGCTCGACCCCGCCCTGGTCGTACTGGCCGGCGCAGTGGGCCGGGCGGGCGGCGCCGAACTCGCCGGTCGGGTGGAACGCGAGGTACGCGAACTCGCCCCGGTGGCCCCGCAGATCGTCAGTACCGGCATGGCGGCCGACCCGGTGCTCAAGGGAGCCGTACTCACCGCGCTGGAGGCGGCCCGGGAGGAGATCTTCGAGTCCACCGGCGAGCCGGTCGGGGAGACCGCGGACGCCACCTGACCGGCAACGGTCGCAGATAACCGGCAGGTCACGGCCACGCGTGACGCCGACGCAGGTGAGGCGATACCCGTGGGGCGGACGGCGCGGGGGAGTATGGTCGGTCTCCCGTGAGAGCGTTACGTCGGTTCACGGTCCGGGCGGCACTGCCCGCCCCTCTGGCCGCCCTCGATGAGTTGGTCACCAATCTGCGGTGGTCCTGGCATCCGCCCACCCTCGACCTGTTCGAAACGGTCGACCCGGTGCTGTGGAGACGCTGCGGCCAGGATCCGGTGCGGTTGCTCGGTGAGGTCTCCGCCGACCGGCTGGACGAACTGGCCGCCGACGGTGACTTCCTCGACCAGCTCCGGGCGGCCCACCAGGATCTGCGCACCTATCTCAGCGAACCCCGCTGGTATCAGGAACTGGGCGCGGACAGCCCCGGACTGATCGCGTACTTCTCGCCGGAGTTCGGCGTCACCGAGGTACTGCCGCAGTACTCCGGTGGCCTGGGCATCCTGGCCGGTGACCACCTGAAAGCGGCCAGTGACCTCGGCGTACCGGTCCTGGGTGTCGGCCTGCTCTACCGCTCCGGCTACTTCAGCCAGAGCCTGACCTCGGACGGCTGGCAGGCCGAGCAGTACCCGGCACTGGACCCGCACGGCCTGCCGCTGACCCGGCTACGTGACGCCGACGGTGCGCCGGTGCAGGTACGGCTCGGGCTGCCGGAGGGGCGGCTGCTGCGGGCGCAGATCTGGCAGGCCCAGGTGGGCCGGGTCACCCTGCTGCTGCTCGACTCGGACCTGGAGAGCAACGCGCCGCCGGAGCGTGCGGTCACCGACCGGCTGTACGGCGGCGGCATCGAGCACCGGTTGCTGCAGGAGACCCTGCTGGGTGTCGGTGGGGTCCGGGCGGTACGGGCCTGGTGCGAGTTGACCGGCGCCCCCGAGCCGGGCGTCTACCACACCAACGAGGGCCATGCCGGTTTCCTCGGTGTGGAGCGCATCCGGGAACTGGTCGAGCAGCCCGGTGGTCTGGACTTCGACGCCGCGTTGCGGGTGGTGCGGGCGGGCACCGTGTTCACCACGCACACTCCCGTACCGGCCGGCATCGACCGGTTCCCGCGTGACCTGGTCGCGCACTTCTTCGGTGGGGACAACGCGAGCCCCGGCATGCCGGTGGAACGGATCCTCGCGTTGGGCGCCGAATCCGATCCGAACGTGTTCAACATGGCGCACATGGGTCTGCGTCTCGCGCAGCGCTGCAACGGTGTCTCGGTACTGCACGGCCAGGTCAGCCGCGAGATGTTCGCCTCGCTGTGGCCGGACTTCGACACCGACGAGGTGCCGATCACCTCGGTCACCAATGGTGTGCACGCGCAGACCTGGGTGGCCCGGCCCGCTCAGGACCTGCTGGCCCGGGCCGGCGGCGACGACACGGACCCGGCATCGGTCGACAGCGTCGACCTCACCGGGAAGGTGTCCGACGAGGAGATCTGGTCGGTACGCCGCGCGCTGCGCAGCGAACTGGTCGGTGAGGCACGCCGTCGGCTGCGTTCCTCGGCACTGCGCCGCGGTTTCAGCGAGGCCGAACTGGGCTGGGTGGCCGATGCGCTGGATCCGGATGCGCTGACGATCGGTTTCGCCCGGCGGGTGCCCAGCTACAAGCGGCTGACCCTGATGCTGCGGGACCGCCAGCGGCTGGAACGGCTGCTCGGCTCGACCGACCGGCCGGTACAGATCGTGGTGGCCGGCAAGGCGCATCCGGCCGACGAGGGCGGCAAGAAACTCATCCAGGAGATGGTCTGGTTCGCCGACGACCAGCGTCTGCGCCACCGCATCGTGTTCCTTCCCGACTACGACATGGGCATGGCCCGCTACCTGGTGTCGGGCTGCGACGTGTGGCTGAACAATCCGCTGCGCCCGCTGGAGGCGTGCGGTACGTCGGGGATGAAGTCCGCGCTCAACGGTGGTCTCAACCTGTCCATCCGGGACGGGTGGTGGGACGAGTTCTTCGACGGGCAGAACGGCTGGTCGATCCCGACCGCCGGTGGGGTGGTCGACCCGGACCGGCGGGACGACCTGGAAGCCGCAGCGCTGTACGAACTGCTGGAGAACCACGTCGTCCCGCTGTTCTACGACCGGGACGCGAGCGGCCTGCCGAGCCGTTGGGTGGCCATGGTGCGGCACACGCTGCGCTCGTTGGGGCCGAAGGTACTGGCCAGCCGGATGGTGCAGGACTACGTCGACCGGCTGTACCTGCCGGCCGGTGCCGCGTCCCGGGTGATGTCGGCCGACGGCGGTACGCCGGGCCGGGACCTGGCCCGTTTCGCCGGGCGGATGCACGACGCCTGGGACGAGGTGTGTGTCGAGCATGTCGAGTCGTCCGGGGTCGAGGAGGGCGGCACGACGCCACGGCTGGGTGCGGCGCTGCGGCTGAGTGCCGAGGTCCGGTTGGGTCGGCTGTCGCCCGACGACGTGGTCGTACAGGCGTGTTCGGGTCGGCTGGCCGAGGGTGACAGCGACGAGTTGACCGAGGTCCGGACCGTACCGATGCGGCCGACCGGCAGCGACGACGTCGGACGGCTGCGCTACGAGGTCGACCTGCCGCTGGCCCGCGCCGGTGCGTTCGGCTACACGGTACGGGTGGTGCCCCGCCACCCACTGCTGTCCGGTCCCGCCGAGTTGGGGCTGGTCACCTACCCGCGGGCGAACTGAGCGGTGTACCGGCGGGCCCCGGACGAGCGTCTGCCGTCCGGGGCCCGGCACTGTGCGTAGGAAAGCGTCGATTGCAAGGTCCTTCTTTGGCAACTATTGACAAGTCGGTTCTGGACGTATTAAGTCGTCATGTCCAGAACTTCCTTTTCACTCTGCCTGGAGGAGGGGTCATGAGCCGGCGCCCTACCGGACTGTCCCGCCGTACCCTGTTCGCGGCCGCGGCGGGCACCGCCGCCGCGGGCCTGCTGCCCGCCGGCGCCGCGTTCGCGGCCAAGCCGCACGCCGGCACCACCGACTACCCGGGCGCGAACTGGGTACCGGCCAGCACGAGCAACTACACCGCGTCCAACCGGCCGAACACCTACCCGGTCGAGATGGTCGTCATCCACGTCACCCAGGAGACGTTCGCCGACACCATCAGCCTGTTCCAGGACCCGGCACACGCGGCGTGTGCGCACTACGTGACCCGCTCCTCGGACGGCTACATCGACCAGATGGTCCGGGAGAAGGACATCGCCTGGCACGCCGGCAACTGGGACTACAACACCCGCAGCATCGGCATCGAGCACGAGGGCTGGGTCGACGACCCGTCCTGGTTCACCGACGCGATGTACCAGGCGTCGGCGAAGCTGACCCGCAACATCTGCGACCGCTACTCGATTCCGATCGACCGCACCCACATCATCGGCCACGTCGAGGTGCCCGGTGCCACCCACACCGACCCCGGCCCCAACTGGGACTGGTCGAAGTACATGTCGCTGGTCCGGGCCGGCTGAGCAGGCCGTTCAGCGCGTCCCGGCGGTAGCCGCGCCCCCGTCACCGTCGGCCCGCAGCAGCAGCACGCTGCGGGCCGGCAGACGCACCCGGGCGAGTGCCGGGTACCGCTGCTCGCACGGACCGGAGCTGTCCAGTACGGCGGTGAACGGCTCCGCCGGCAGGCTCACCGTCACCTCCGAATCGGCGGCGTGCAGCCAGAGCAGGTACGTCGCGCCGGTCACCGCAGTGCCCCGCTCGTCGCACCGGCCGGTACGCGTACCGTCCAGGTACATCCCCAGCGTCCGGCCACCCGCCCGGTGCCAGTCGGCGTGCGTGAGTTCCGAGCCGTCCGGCAGATACCAGCGGATGTCGCGGCGTGGTGGCGTGCCGTCGGGCCGACCGGTGAAGAACGTCGCGCGCCGGAACACCGGCTCCGCGGCCCGCAGCGCCAACAACCGCCGGACGAAGTCCAGCAGCTCGGCGTCCACAGTGGACCAGTCCAGGTGGGACAGTTCGTTGTCCTGACAGTAGACGTTGTTGTTGCCCGACTGGGTGTTGCCGAACTCGTCGCCGGCCAGCAGCATCGGGGTACCCGCCGACAACAGCAACGTGGTCAGCACGTTGCGTACCTGGCGATGCCGGGCCGAGGAGACCGCCGGGTCGTCGCTGTCGCCCTCCACACCGAAGTTGACCGACCGGTTGTCGTCGGTACCGTCGGCGCCCTGCTCGCCGTTCGCCGCGTTGTGCTTGCCCAGGTAACTCACCAGGTCGCGGAGGGTGAAACCGTCGTGCGCGGTGACGAAGTTGACCGACGCCGACGGTGCCCGGCCGCTGAGCCCGTACAGGTCCTCCGAACCGGCCAGCCGGGTACCCAGCTCCGACAGGTCTGGTGCCGCACCCCGCCAGAAGTCCCGTACCGCGTCGCGGTAGCGGCCGTTCCATTCCGCCCACGGCGCGGGGAAACCACCGACCTGGTAGCCGTCCAGGCCCAGATCCCACGGCTCGGCGATCAGCCGGACCGTCCGCAGCAGCGGGTCCTGACCGACCGCGGCGAGGAAACCGGAGTAACGGTCCACCCCGTCGGAGGACCGGGCCAGGGCACTGGCCAGGTCGAACCGGAAGCCGTCCACACCCATCGCCGACACCCAGTACCGCAGCGAATCCAGCACCATCCGCAGCACCGGAGGCTGCCGCAGGTCCAGGGTGTTGCCGCAGCCGGTGTAGTCCCGGTAGTGCGACGCCGCGCCCGGCTCCAGCCGGTAGTAGGTCCGGTTGTCGATGCCGCGCCAGCACAGCGTCGGACCGTCCGGTGGACCCTCCGCGGTGTGGTTGTAGACCACGTCCAGGATCACCTCGAGGCCCGCCGCGTGCAGGCCCTCGACCATCTCCCGGAACTCGGTGACCGCACAGTCGCCGGCCGCGAACCGTTCGTCCGGGGCGAAGTAGCCCAGCGTGTTGTAGCCCCAGTAGTTGGTCAGGCCGCGGGCCGCCACCGACGGCTCGGTCACGCTGTACTGCACCGGCAGCAGCTCCACCGCCGTCACCCCGAGGTCCACCAGGTGCGCCACCGTCGCCGGATGCGCCAGCCCCGCGTACGTGCCGCGCAGCCGAGCCGGCACACCGGGCAGCCGGGCGGTCAGGCCACGTACGTGCGCCTCGTACAGCACCGTGTCGTGCCACGGGCGCAGCGGCACCCGCTCGGGTTCGGTGACCCGGTCGACGACCACCGAGCGGGGCACGTACGGTGCCGAGTCACGCGGGTCCGGTACGCCGTCCGCCGGCCCACTGCACAGCGCGTCATGCCGGCGAAGGGGCCCCACCAGGGCGCGCGCGTACGGATCGACCAGCAGCTTCGCCGGGTTGAACCAGCGGCCGTCCGCCGGGCTCCACGGCCCGGACACCCGGTAGCCGTACCGCTGGCCGGACCGTACGCCGGGCAGGTAGCCGTGCCACACCGACTCGGTACAGCAGCCCAGCGGCACCCGGTGCTCGGTGCCGTCGGCATCGAACAGGCACAGTTCGACACGGGACGCCTGCGCGCTGTAGAGCGCGAAGTTGACGCCGTCACCGTCGGGGGTGGCGCCCAGCGGTTCCGGTCGCCCCGGGTACACGACGAACTCGACCATCGTGGCCGGCCTCCTCCCTCGGTACGGTTCCCCGAGCATTGTGGGTCATCGCGACCGGACCGGGCCGCCGGACCGGGGGACGCCGGGCGCATGATTGGATGTGCGCGTGGTGGCACGGTATCCGGACAGCGCACAGACGCCCGACGAGGTGACGGTCGATCCTGACCTGGTGATCGTGGTCGACGACGTGACCATCACCCGGGACGGCAACCATCTGGTCAAGAGCATCGACTGGCAGGTCGAGCTGGACGAACGCTGGGTGCTGCTCGGGCCCAACGGCGCCGGCAAGACCACCCTGCTCAACCTCGCCTCGGCGCGGTTGTACCCGACCACCGGCACCGCGTACGTGCTGGGTGAGAAGCTCGGCCGTACCAACGTGGCGGAGCTGCGTACCCGACTGGGGCTGGTGACGGCGCGCGCCGGGGAACGCCTACCGGCCGACGAGAGTGTCCACGACGCGGTACTGACCGCCGCCTGGGGCGTCTCGGGCCGCTTCCGGGAACGCTACGACGAGCTGGACACCGGCCGGGCCACCGCGCTGATCGAGCAGTGGGGGGTCGGCACGCTGGCCGGACGCGCCTACGGCACGCTGTCCGACGGGGAGCGCAAGCGCACCCAGATCGCCCGCGCCATGATGACCGACCCGGAACTGCTGCTGCTCGACGAGCCGGCCGCCGGGCTGGACCTGGGCGGCCGTGAGGACCTGGTCGGGCGGCTCGCCGAACTGGCCGCGGACCCGGACGCGCCGGCGACCGTACTGGTCACCCACCATGTGGAGGAGATCCCGCCCGGCTTCACCCATGCGATGCTGCTGCGCGACGGTGCGGTGGTCGCCGCCGGCCCCGCCGCCGAGGTGGTCACCAGCGACAACCTCAGCATGACCTTCGGGCTGCGGCTGCGGGTCGACCGGTTCGGCGACCGGTACACCGCCCGGGCCGTCTGACCTCCACGAAGATCGCCGGCCGCCCGGCGGTGGCGATCACCGGACCCGTCCGGCGGGCGGGATAGGCTGCGGGGCGCGGCGCCGTCGTGATCCGGCGGGCCGCGCCCGCTGTCGTACCTCAGGAGGTGTCGTGGGGGAGTTTGTCCGACTGGAAACGGTCGAGGAGCATCCGGGCGTCGGCGTGATCCGCCTGACCCGCCCGCCGATGAACGCGTTGAACACCACCGTCCAGGAGGAACTACGGGTCGCGGCGACCGAGGCCGCCGGCCGTAGGGACATCCGCGCCGTCATCGTGTACGGCGGGGAGAAGGTGTTCGCCGCCGGCGCGGACATCAAGGAGATGGCCGACATGGGCTACGCCGACATGGCGGCCCGGGCCCCCGACCTGTCCAGCGCCTTCGACACCGTCGCCAGCATCCCCAAACCGGTGGTCGCCGCGATCACCGGCTACGCCCTGGGCGGCGGCTGCGAGCTGGCACTCGCCTGCGACTTCCGGGTCGCCGCCGCGGACGCCCGGCTCGGGCAGCCGGAGATCCTGCTGGGTGTCATCCCCGGTGCCGGCGGCACCCAGCGGCTGGCCCGGCTGGTGGGCCCGGCCCGGGCGAAGGACCTGGTGTTCACCGGCCGGCACGTCGGCGCCGAGGAAGCCGCCCGGATGGGCCTGGTGGACCGGGTCGTACCGGTCGGTGACAAGCCGTCCAGTGCGGTCTTCGACGCCGCGCTGGAACTGGTGCGCCCGTTCCTGACCGGCCCGGCCCAGGCGCTGCGCGCGGCCAAGCAGGCCATCGACGGTGGCCTGGGGGTCGATCTCCACAGTGGACTCGCTCTGGAGAGTCAGCTGTTCGCCGCGCTGTTCGGCACGGCCGACAAGAAGGCGGGGATGGCAGCCTTCATGGCCAAGAGCAAGCCGGACTTCACGGGGGAGTGAGCGCGGACATGCCCGGCGCCAGAGACGTACCGACCGCCGCCCAGGTGCGGGCCGCCCGCGACGATCCGAAGCAGGCGAACATCCTGTACCACGACTGGGAGGCGGACACCTACGACGAGAAGTGGTCCATCTCCTACGACGAGCGGTGCGTGAACTACGCCCGGGACCGGTTCCGGCATGTGGCGGGAGCCGACGGCTGGCCGTACCCGAACGCTCTGGAACTGGGCTGCGGCACCGGGTTCTTCCTGCTGAACCTGATGCAGGCCGGGGTGATCTCGAAGGGTCACGTCACCGACATCTCGCCGGGCATGGTGGACGCGGCGCTGCGCAACGCCCGCCAGCTCGGTCTGGACGTCGAGGGGCGGGTCAGCGACGCCGAGACCATCGGCTATGACGACGACTCGTTCGATCTGGTCGTCGGGCATGCCATGCTGCACCACATCCCGGACGTCGAACAGGCGTTGCGGGAGGTCCTGCGGGTGCTCCGGCCGGGAGGCCGGTTCGTCTTCTGCGGCGAGCCGACCCGCGTCGGCGACTGGTACGCCCGTAAGCTCGGCCAACTGACCTGGTGGGCCACCACGAACCTGACCCGACTGCCGGGGCTGACCGGGTGGCGCCGTCCGCAGACCGAACTCGACTCGTCGAGCGAGGCGGCGGCCCTGGAGGCGGTGGTCGACCTGCACACGTTCGATCCGGGCGAACTGCGCCGTACCGCGGAACGGGCCGGTGCGGTCGACGTCGAGGTCGCCACCGACGAGCTGACCGCGGCGTTGCTGGGCTGGCCGGTACGTACCTTCGAGGCCGCGGTACCGAAGGAAAAGCTCGGCTGGGGTTGGGCCCGGTTCGCCTACCGGTCCTGGCGGACCCTCTCGGCGGTGGACGAGAAGGTGCTGTCCCGGGTGGTACCGAAGGAACTGTTCTACAACGTCGAGATCACAGGTGTGAAGCACTAGTGCCCGAACCCGCCACGCCCGACGGCGACGCAGAGGAACCGGTGGCCGGCGCGGCCACCGGCCCGACCGGCGACGACACCGAGCCGTCGTCGGTCGGTGACGACGAGGAGCCGTCTGGCGACGATCCGGACCGTGAGGTCGTCGATCTCGACGACGTCGGTGAGCTGGACACCCTGAGTTCGGCGATGGACGCCGACGCCGACGGTCCCGAGCCGCGCCGGCACTGGCTGCGCTACCCGGGTCTGGTCGGGGCGCTCGCCGTGGTGGCCCTGGTGATCCTGGTGCCGTGCGGTGGTGGGGTGCTGTTTCTCAGCGGTGCGTTCGCCGACCAGGGGCGCTTCGGCAGTGCCCCCGACGCCTGCGGACGGTTCGGCGCCCGGCAGGTACAGCAGGCGTACGGGGAGGGGCTGTACCGCGCCGACCATACCGGCGCACGGGACGAGTCGAGCTGCACCTACCGGGGCGGCGCGGCCAGTGGCCGGTCCATCGTGGTGCGGTTCTCGCTGACCCGGTACGGCACGAAGGGCCCGCTGTCCGCGGCCAGGATGGCCCACGCCGGCCTGAACACCGCGGTCACCGACGAGATGCAGGACGGTGGCGAGTCCCGAGGTGCCCTGGCCGGAACGGGTGAGGAGGCCGTACTGCTGCGGCAGAGCACCGGGGTCGCGGTCTTTTCGCGGGTGAGCAACCTCGTGGTACGGCTCGACATCACCGGCGACGATCCCGGCTTGGAGTCCAACACCGTCGCCGCGGCCCGCCAGGCGGTCGGCGCGCTGCGCTGAACCGGTACAGCGGGCACCGTCGGCGTCCGGGACCGGACCGCGCGGTAGGTTTCCGGGCATGTCCAGGCGGCGGCGCGATCCACGGCAGGCCCGGTTCCTGACCGTGGCGTCGCTGCGGTGGATCTGGCGGCACCGCGCCTTCACCCCCCACTACCTGCTGCGCTACCTGCGCTTCGCCCGGTTGCTGCTGCGTCGAGGTGACATCGTCACCGAAGGTTTCGTGTTCCTCGGGCGCAAGGTCGAGCTGACCGCCAGGCCCGGCCACGGCCGGCTCGTACTGGGCCGCTGGGTACATCTCGGTGACGGGTGCGCCCTGCGCGCCCACGAGGGCACGGTGCGGCTCGGCGACAAGGTCGTCCTCGGTTCCAGGGTGACGGTCAACTGCTACCTGGACGTCGAGATCGGCGCCGCGACGCTGGTCGCCGACGACGTGTACATCTGCGACTTCGACCATGTCACCACCGATCTGACCAGGCCGATCAAGGACCAGGGCATCGTGAAGTCGCCGGTACGCATCGGCCCGGACTGCTGGCTGGGCACCAAGACCACGGTGACGCGCGGGGTGCGGTTCGGGCAGGGCAGCGTACTGGCCGCCAACGCGGTCGCGACCCGGGACGCGCCGCCGTACGCGATCATGGGCGGCGTGCCGGCCCGGTTGCTGCGCAGCAGACTCGCCGAACCGGATCAGGGATCAGTGAGCCGGCTACGCGTACCGGACTACCCGCCGGTAACATTCGAGGCCGACAGTGCCGCCGAGGAGGACGCATGACTGACAAGCTGGAGGGTCACGGCGGGGATCTCGCCCTGGCCGCGCTGCGCGGCTACGGGGTGGAGGAACTGTTCACCCTGTCCGGTGGGCACGTCTTCCCGCTCTACGACGCCGCGCACCGCACCGGGGTGCGCATCGTCGACGTCCGGCACGAGCAGACCGCCGTGTTCGCCGCCGAGGCGGTGGCCAAGCTGCAGCGCCGGCCCGCCGTCGCGGCGCTCACCGCAGGCCCCGGCGTCACGAACGGCATCTCCGGGATCACCTCCGCCTACTTCAACGGCTCCCCGGTCATCGTGCTGGCCGGCCGGGCACCGCAGTGGCGCTGGGGTGCCGGCAGCCTGCAGGAACTCGACCACATCCCGATCGTGTCCTCGGTGACCAAGCATGCCGCCACGGTGACCGCGCCGGAGAACGTCGCCAACGACGTACAGCAGGCCGTGCAGGCCGCGCTGTCCGCGCACCGCGGTCCGGCGTTCCTCGACTTCCCGATGGACGTGATCTTCTCCCGCGCCGAGGTGCAGATCCCGGCCGCGACGCCGCCCGCGCCGCTGGAACCGGACCCGGCCGACGTGACCAAGGCCGCGGCGCTGCTCGCCGGGGCCGAGAAGCCGGTCATCATCGCCGGCTCCGACGTCTACACCGGCGATGCCGTCGCCGCATTGCGGGAATGCGCCGAGACCCTCGTCGTACCGGTGTTCCCGAACGGCATGGGCCGCGGGGTGCTGCCGCCGGAGCACCGGTTGGCGTTCTCCCGCAGCCGCCGTGCGGCGCTCAAGCAGGCCGACGTGGTCGTGGTCATCGGCACCGCGCTGGACTTCCGGCTCAGCTTCGGCGACTTCGGCGACGCGCAGCTGATCCACATCGTGGACGCGCCGAACCAGCGGGCCGGTCACGTCACCCCGGCCGTCTCGCCGGCCGGCGACCTGCGGCTCATCCTCGGCGGCATGGCCGAATTCCGGGGCGAGCGGGCCGGCCACGACGACTGGGTGAGCGCTCTGCGCTCGGTCGAGGATGCGGCCCGGGCCAAGGACGAGGACCTGCTGACCGCCGACACCGACCCGATCAAGCCCGCCCGGGTGTACGGCGAACTGCGCCAGGTGCTCGACCCGGACGCGGTGGTCGCCGGTGACGGCGGCGACTTCGTCTCCTACGCCGGCAAGTACCTCGACCCGGCCCGGCCGGGCAGCTGGCTGGACCCGGGCCCGTACGGGTGCCTGGGCACCGGCCTGGGTTACGCGATGGGCGCCCGACTGTCCTACCCGGACCGTCAGGTCTGCCTGCTGCTCGGCGACGGTGCGGCCGGTTTCTCCCTGATGGACGTGGAGTCGCTGGCCCGGCAGAAGCTGCCGGTGGTGATGGTGGTCGGCAACAACGGCATCTGGGGGCTGGAGAAGCACCCGATGAAGCTGGTGTACGGCTACGACGTGGCCGCCGACCTGACCCCCGGGGTGCGCTACGACGACGTGGTGTCCGCACTGGGCGGTGCCGGTGAGACGGTCGAGAAGGCCGCCGACCTCGGTCCGGCGTTGCGTCGCGCATTCGACTCCGGGGTGCCCTACCTGGTCAACGTGCTCACCGACCCCACCGACGCCTACCCCCGTACCGCCACCCTCACCTGATCCCCGGCGGACCGCCCGGACCGTCGGGCGGTCCCCCGCCGACTCCGGTGGCGGGCAGCCGGCACGAACCTAGACTGGGCAGCGGTGAGCACCCGGCCGGAGGGAGTGACGATGTCCGCAGAGGTGAGCGACCCGCTGGAGCAGTTGTCCCTGGCCGAACTGCGGGCTCGTACCAGCATGAAGTGGCGGGCGCATCCGGCGGACGTACTGCCACTGTGGGTCGCGGAGATGGATGTGCCGCTGGCCGAGCCGATCGCACGGGCACTGACCGACGCGATCGCCCGGGGCGACACGGGTTACCCGGCCGGTACCGCATGTGCGGAGGCGTTGCGCGACTTCGCCGTGAGCCGGTGGGGGTGGGACGGCCTGGCCGTCGAGCGGACCGCGACCGTGCCGGACGTGATGATGGGCGTGGTGGAGATGCTGCGCCTGGTCACCGCGCCGGGTGATGCGGTGGTGGTCAACTGCCCGGTGTACCCGCCGTTCTACCCGTTCGTCGAGCATCTGGACCGGCGGATCGTCGAGGCGCCGCTGACCGCCGGACACCGGATCGACCTGGAAACCCTGGCCGAGGCGTTCCGACGGGCCACCGCGGGCGGCCGGGCAGCGGCGTACCTGTTGTGCAGCCCGCACAACCCGACCGGGACCGTACACACCCGCGCCGAGCTCACCGCCGTCGCGGCGTTGGCCGACGAGCACCGGGTACGCGTCGTGGTGGACGAGATCCACGCGCCGCTGGTGCTGCCCGGCGCACAGTTCGTGCCGTATCTGAGCGTGCCGGGCAGCAGTACCGCGCTGTCGCTGATGTCGGCGTCGAAGGGCTGGAATCTCGCCGGGCTCAAGGCGGCGTTGGCCATCGCGGGTCCGGACGCCGCCGCGGATCTGGCCCGGCTGCCCGAAGAGGTCAGCCACGGCCCCAGCCATCTCGGTTTCATCGCGCACACCGCTGCGCTGCGCGACGGCGGCGACTGGCTGGATGCGCTGCTGGTCGGGCTGGACGCCAAGCGTCGGCTGCTCGCCGACCTGCTCGCCGAGCATCTGCCGACGGTCGGCTACGACCCGCCCGCGGCAACCTATCTGGCCTGGCTGGACTGCCGTCGGCTGGGCCTCGACGACGGCGCGGACGCCGGGGCCCGGGGCGTGGTGTCCTCCAGTGCCGGCCCGGCGGCGGTGTTCCTGGACAAGGGGCGGGTCGCGGTCAGCGCCGGTCCGGCGTTCGGCGCCGGCGGCGCCGGCCACGTCCGGCTCAACTTCGCCACGTCCCGCTCGATCCTCACCGAAGCGGTACGGCGGATGGGGGCTGCGGTCGGCGGGTAGGTCAGGCGGTTCCGTCGGCGGCCAGCAGGTTGCCGTCCGGTACGACGATCGGCGGCACCGGGCCGTCCGCGGTGCCGGCCGCCCGCAGCGCCCGTTCGTCGCGTTGCGCCTGCCGGTACTCCTCGACGGTCCGCTCGGCGATCACCGACCACGAATAGCGTTCGGTCACCTCGGTACGGGCGCGGCGGGTGACCCGGCGGGTCAGTACCTCGTCGCGCAGCAGGGTACTCACCGCGTCGGCCAGCGCCGCCGGATCACCGGGCGCGAAGCTCACCCCGGTCACCCCGGGCTCGACGAACTCGGCCAGCCCGCCGGTCGCCGACACCGCCAACGGCGCACCGGCCGCGGCAGCCTCCAACGCCACCATGCCGAACGGTTCGTACCGGCTGGGTACCACCGCGCAGTCGGCCGCGGCGAGCAGGGCGGACAGTTCGGCGCCGAGGAAGCCGGCGAAGGTGACGCTGCGGCCGACCCGTCGGCGGGCCACCTCGGCCACCAGTTGGTCGGCGTACTTGCCGTCCCCGGCGATCACCACTCGCAGGCCGGGGAAGCGCCGACGTAGCCGCGGCACCGCGGCGATCAGGTCCTGCACGCCCTTCTCGTACACCAGCCGCCCGGCGTAGACGACCAGTGGGCCGGTCGCGTCGAAGCGTTCCCGGATCGCCCGTACGGCCGCCGGAGTGGCCCGGAACGCGGTCTCGTCCACCCCGTTGGCGATCACCCGTACCTTGCTGGCCGGCAGCTCGAACAGCCGGCTGACCTCCCAGCGCATGTAGGAGGAACAGACCAGTACCCGGCGTGCCTCGTAGCTGAGCCACCACTCGACCGAGTGGATGCACCGGTTGAGTTCGGCCGGCAGCCAGCCGGAGTGCCGGCCCGCCTCGGTGGCGTGCACGGTGGCCACCAGCGGCACCCGCAGATGGTGCTTGAGCGTCACGGCCGCGTGCGTGACCAGCCAGTCGTGCCCGTGGACCACATCGAACTCGCTGTCCGCGGCGACCCGCAGCGCCGCGCGGGTCAGCGCGTGGTTGAGCGACATGGTGAAGGCCAGCAGGGTCTCGGTGCTGAACGGGAACAGCGGCGGGTCGGCCGGGGCGCGGACGATCCGTACGCCGTCGCGTACCTCCTCCAAGGGTGCGTCTCCGCCGTGCCGGGTCACCACCGTGACCTGGTGCCCGGCCGCCGCCAGGGCGGTGGACAGGGCGTGGACGTGCCGGCCGAGACCGCCGACCACCACCGGCGGGTATTCCCAGGAGAGCATCAGCACGCGCATGGTCACCGATTTTCGCAAAGGCCGGTTACTTCCCGGTACCCGGCCGGCGGGGTGACGTTCAGCCGCGTTCGATCGCGGTGTCCAGCAGACCGAGCGGGGGAGAGCCCAGTTCCATCAGCGCGGCGTGCAGCCGGGGCAGCGAGAACTGCGCGCCCCAGGCCGTACGGGCCCGTTCGCGCAGCTCCAGGATCGCCAACTTGCCCAGCGTGTAGCGCCCGTAGGTGGGGTCGAAGGTGCCCCGGTACGCCTCCGCCAGCGCGGCCGGGCCCTGCAGGAACGCGTGCGTACGGAACTGCTGGGCGGCCTCGTCGACGGTGATCGCGCCGGTGTGCAGGCCGATCGCGGCGGACAGCCGGACCACCCGGACCAGCGCCTCCAACGCCACGCCGGCCTGGAACCGCGGATCGTCGGCGTGGAATCCCTCCTGCAGGGCCATCTCCTCGACGTAGTGCGCCCAACCCTCCACAAAGGACTCGCCGATCAGGGTGCGGCGTACCGCCGAGGGTGCCCGGCGCAGCGCCCGACCGTGCGAGAAATGGCCGGGCGCCACCTCGTGCACGGTGATCGCGGGAAGGCTGGTACGGCTGAACACGGCCAGCCATTCGGCCTGGTCGCGGGCCGGCCAGTCCGGTTCGGGCGGGGTCACGTGGTACCAGCTGGCCGCGTCCGGCTCGTACGGTGCCGCCCAGGCCATCATCGCCATCGCCCAGCGCCGGGACTCCGGTGCCGGACCGACCCGGCAGTCGCCGTCGGAGTACGGGACGAGTTCGTGGCGGGCGGTCCAGTCGATCACCTCGTCGGTGAGCGTCCGCGCCTCGGCGATGACCCCGTCGATGTCGGGATGGTCGGCCAGCAGTGTCGCCACCGTGTCCGCGGTGGGTGCGCCGGGAGCCACCCGCTGGCAGGCATCGTCGAGCAGCGCATGCAGCCGGTCACGTTCCGCATCGGCCTGTTCGGCCAGCCTGCCCAGGTCGACCGGCAGCGCCTCCGCGGTGGACAGCAGCCGGGTCAGGGCCGGGCCGCCCAGCGCGGTCTGCGGGTCGCCGGTGCGTTCGCACTCCTCCAGGTGGGCCACCAACCGAGCGTGCGCGGCCAACGCCGCAGCGCCCGCCGCACCGTCGTCGTCGCGTACCTGACCGGCCAGTCCGCGGGCGGCCGACACCGTCGCGCGGGCCACCGGCGCGGGCACCCGGTCCAGCGCCGCCAGCGCGGCGTCCACCGCCTCCGGCCAGCGGGCCAGGTGCGCCGCGCGGGCCTGCGCCCGTTCGGCGGCCGGGCCGTACTCCCGGTCGTAGCAGGCCAGGTCGAGGTTGCCCACGTGGTACAGCGGGTTGCCGCGGTGCAGTTCCAGTTCGCCGTAGGAGACCCGGGTCGACTCCTCGGCCGCCTGTGCGTGCGCCTCGTCGTGCGGGTCCGGATACGGGTGGGCGCCCTCGGGGGCGAGCCGGGCCAGGGCCCGACGTACCCCGTCCGGGGACAGGTCCTGGATCTCGCCGTCGTACTCGTGCCGGCCGACCGACTCGCGTGCGGTCGGCACCATCAGGTCACAGAGCGCGCGCAACCGTGCGTCCATGGCGGGCAATGTACCTGGCCGCGCGGCCGGCGGTCGGGTTGCGCCTTGGTATCGGCGAGCCCGACCGCGCCGTCGGGGTCATGCCAGCGTGGACACTGCCAGCAGGTCCAGCGACGAGTCCGGGTCGCTGGCGGACACCACGAAGTCGTCGGCCCGGACCTCGGCGACCATCGCGGCCAGTTCCGCCGGCCAGTTCTCCGCCGGCACGGCGAGCTGCGCCTCCACCAGCCCGGCACCGTACAGGTCCTGGCAGCGTCGGTCCAGTGCGTGCAGTCGTGGCCCGGCGTGCAGCCCGTACATCGTGTGCCGGCCGGGCACCGCGGCGAGCAGTCCGGCCAGTTCGGCGGCGGCCAGTTCCCGGGTGTGGTAGAGGTTGCGCGGCCGGTCCGTCGCCGGGTCGTAGCCGGGGGAGAAGGTCAACCGGTTCGGGGTACTGACCACCAGCGTGCCGCCGGGGCGCAGGGTGCGGGCGCACTGCGCGACGTGGCGGGGCTGGTCCCACAGGTGTTCGATCAGTTGCAGGCTGAGTACGGTGTCGAAGCTGCCGGTGGCGAAGGGCAGGCCGACCGCGTTGCCGCGTACCACCGGCACCTCGGGGTAGCGGCGTCGGACGTGCCGCACGCTCTGCGGGTCGTAGTCGAGTCCCACCACCTGTCGCGCTCCGTCGGCGAGCAGGTCCGCGCCGTACCCTTCGCCGACTCCGGCCTCCAGTACCCGGCCGGCGGGCGGGACCAGCCGCGCGACGGCCAGGTAGGCGGCCTCGTGCCGGCGGTACCAGTAGTTCTCCACCGGGATGCCCGGCACGGTGCGTTCACCGGTGAGGGTCATCGGTTCGACGCTGGGCTCTTCTGTGGCCGGTTGCCCACCGGTCCGTGGGGTGGTCTGTGCCTGCACGCCGGATCACCTTACGGATCGTTGTGAGAAGTGTCGCTCGCCACCTGCCACAACATATTCTACTGGCTAGTAACATGGCGGTGAAAGTCACGTTCTGATGCCGGGCTATGTTGACCCCGGGCAGTCGTCCGACTGCCGTTCGTGGGGTCGTCAGGCTCGGGTGAGCAGGAGGTCATCGCAAGCGATGAACATCGTCGTCCTGGTCAAGCAGGTACCGGACTCCGGTGCCGAGCGCACGCTGAAGGGTGATGACTTCACAGTCGACCGCGCGTCGGCCAGCAACGTCATCAACGAGATGGACGAGTACGCCATCGAGGAGGCGTTGCGGATCAAGGAGGCCCAGGGTGGGGAGGTGACCATCCTGACCGTCGGCCCCGACAAGGCCACCGAGTCGATCCGCAAGGCCCTGTCCATGGGTCCGGACGGCGCCGTCCACGTGGTGGACGACGCAATCGCCGGCTCCGACGCGGTACAGACCTCCCGGGTGCTCGCCGCCGCGCTGGACACCCTGGAATGGGATCTGGTGCTCTGTGGCGCGGAGGCCACCGACGGTCGGGTCCAGGTCATCCCGCACATGCTGGCCGAACGGCTGGGCGTACCGGCCCTCACCGGTGCCCGAAAGCTGACCCTGGACGGGGACAGCCGCACCGTGGAGCGCCAGACCGACGAGGGCTACGAGGTCGTTCAGGCCAGTGGCAAGGCGATCGTCAGCGTCTGGGACACCATCAACGAGCCGCGCTACCCGTCCTTCAAGGGCATCATGGCGGCCAAGAAGAAGCCGGTGAAGACCCTCGCACTGACCGACCTCGGGGTCGGCGCGGACGAGGTCGGACTGGCCAACGCGTACTGCTCGGTGCTCGAGGCCGCACCACGACCGCTGCGTACGGCCGGCACCCGGGTGGAAGACTCCGGCGAGGGCGGCACGAAGCTCGTCGAGTTCCTGGCCACCGAGAAGTTCGTCTGAGCGGGAGGGTGACGACAAATGGCTGAAGTACTCGTGGTCGTCGAGACAAGCGGCGAGACCACCAAGAAGGTCACCCTGGAGGCCCTCACCCTGGCCGGCCGGATCGGTGAGCCGTCCGCCGTCGTACTCGGTGCCCCCGGCACCGCCGACGCGGTCGCCGACACCCTGGCCGCCCATGGTGCCGCCAAGGTGTACGTGGCCGAGAGTGACGAGGTCGCCGGGCACCTGGTCGGCCCCAAGGCGGAGATCCTGGCCCGGCTGGTCGGCGAGGTCTCGCCCGCCGCCGTGCTGCTGGCCTCCTCCCAGGAGGGCAAGGAGATCGCCGGTCGGCTGGCAGTGAAGCTGGACAGCGGGCTGCTCACCGACGTCTCCGACATCGCCGAGGACCTGACCGTCACACAGGTCGTGTTCGCTGGCGCCTCCATCGTCAAGGCGAAGGTGACCAAGGGCGTTCCGGTGGTGACGGTGCGGCCCAACTCGGTGGCGCCGGAGAAGAAGGCCGGTGCCGGCGAGCGGGTCAGCGTCGACACCAAGGTGTCGGATGCGGCCAAGGGCGCCAAGGTGCTGGAGCGGGTCACCGAGCAGAAGGGCTCGCGGCCGGAACTGACCGAGGCCGGCGTGGTGGTCGCGGGTGGCCGTGGCGTCGGCAGTGCCGAACACTTCTCGCTGATCGAAGAGTTCGCCGACCTGCTCGGCGGTGCGGTCGGCGCGTCCCGGGCAGCGACCGACTCCGGGTTCTACCCGCACCAGTTCCAGGTCGGACAGACCGGCAAGACGGTCTCGCCGCAGCTCTACGTGGCCGTCGGCATCTCCGGTGCCATCCAGCACCGGGCCGGCATGCAGACGTCCAAGACGATCGTCGCGATCAACAAGGACGACGAGGCGCCGATCTTCGAACTGGCCGACTTCGGTGTGGTCGGTGACCTGTTCAAGGTCGTGCCTCAGGCGAACGAGGAGATCCGCAAGCGGCAGGGCTGAACGCAGCGCCAGGGTTGGTGGGGCGGTCGGAGTTGCTCCGGCCGCCCCGCAGTCTGTCGGGCCGCGGAACGGCGGGGCCATCGATGGACCGCCCCCCCGCTTGACGCTGCGACAGGGTCTGCCCGGTCGATATGTTGGTCGGAGCACTTGACGCGGACGCCGCGGCCACTCCTGCTCGGGTGGACCCGCACGCCGGGCGGCCGGCGCGGTCGTCATCAACGCCACACCAGGCCGGATACCGCCCGACAGGTGGTCAGGTCCGGCTGAACGTGTCCTAAGCTGTCGATGACCTCCGGCCCGTACCCCTGCTCGACGCGGGCCGCCTTTCACCCCTACCGGGAGGATGCCGTGTCCACCGATTCGGTCGCCGTACCCCGCAGTGTCCTTGCCGATCTGATCCCGGGCACCCTGGTGCGCAACGGGCTGCTGGTCGCCGGCGGTGCCGCACTGACCGGCCTGGCCGCTCAGCTGTCGGTACCGATCGAGCCGATCAGCCCGGTGCCGGTCACCGGCCAGACCTTCGCGGTCCTGCTGGTCGCCGCCGCGCTTGGGCCGTGGCGTGCGCTCGCCTCCATGGCCCTCTACCTGGTCGTCGGCATGGTCGGGTTCCCCTGGTTCGCCGGCGGCACACACGGCGCCGGTGGCGCCTCGTTCGGTTACATCCTCGGCTACCTGGCCGCCGGGCTGCTGGTCGGTGAGCTGGCCCGCCGGCACGGGGACCGTACGCCGCTGCGCACCGTGGGCACCATGGTGCTCGGCAACCTGGTCATCTACGCGTTCGGTGTCTCCTGGCTGGTCGGTGTGGCCGGGCTCGCACCGACGACCGCGCTGAGCGTGGGCATCGTGCCGTTCCTGCTCGGTGACGCCATCAAGATCGCGCTCGCCGCCGGCGTACTGCCCGGAACCTGGGCGCTGGTCCGCCGGTTCGCCGACTCCGACAAGTGAGTGTTCCGGCCAACGACCGGTTCGACAGGGTGACATCCGGTACGGCCCCGCGGTCGCAGGCTGCGGGGCCGTCCGGCTCTGGTCCGAGCGCACCGGACGGCGTCGACATCGAACACTGGCAGCCGTGGTCACCGACCGAACTGGCGGGTCGGCTCACCGATGTCCAGGCGCCCTGGTGGGTGTGCGGCGGCTGGGCGATCGACCTGTTCCGTGGCCGTCGTACCCGCGAGCACGAGGACATCGAGTTCGCGATCTGCCGGGACGACTTTCCGGCCGTACGGGACGCGTTGCTCGCCGATGCACGGTTGGAGCAGTACTACGCCGGCAACGGCCGGCTGTTCCCGCTGGCCGCAGGGTCGATGCCACCCGGGGAGTACACCCAGGTGTGGACCCGGGACCGGGAGTGCGGCGCATTCCGTACCGACACGTTCCTGGATCCGGGCGATCATGACGAGTGGGTCTGCAAGCGCGACGACCGGCTGCGGCTGCCGTTGGCGCAGATGATCGCGGTCAGCTCCGATGGCGTGCCCTACCAGCGTCCCGAGGTGGTGCTGCTGATGAAGGCCAAGCACCGCAGGGCCAAGGACGACGCCGATCTCGCCGGTACGGTGCCGTTGCTGTCTGCGCCGGCTCGCCGCTGGCTGCGCGGTGCGCTCGATCTGATCCACCCGGGCCACGAATGGTCGTCCCGGGTCCCGGGCGGTAACTGAGCACCGGCAGCTGGTTGAGCCCGGCGCTCGGCGCCCGGCCGGGCTGCGCCGTACGGTGGAGTGGGTGGCTTGCGCCGCGCGGGGTCGCCATGGAGGTGACACGACGATGGACGACCGGGACGTACTGGGCGAGATCCACCAGCTTGTCGAGGAAGAGCACCGGCTGCGCCAGCAGGGCGGCCGCGAGCAGGAGATCGCCCGACTCGCCGTGGTCGAACGCCAGCTCGACCAGTGCTGGGATCTGCTGCGGCGGCGTCGGGCTCGGGAGGATGCCGGCCAGGACCCGGACACCGAGCGGGTCCGGCCACAGTCCGAGGTCGACCATTATCTACAGTGAGTAACCGTAACTGAGGCCACTGTGTCGGGTATGGCGCTGACTCGGGGCGTTATGCGGGGTCGTCTAGCGTGACGCCATGACATATCCCGTATCGGGTGCCGGTTACCCGCAGCAACCGACCAACACCGGCACAGCGCCCCACGGCCAGCCCGGTCAGTACGCCCCGGCCCAGCAGCAGTACCAGCAGTACCCGCAGCAGCAGTATCAGCAGGGCCAGTACCCGCCGGCCCAGCAGCACACACAACAGCAGTACCAGCAGGGGCAGCACCAGCAGTACGCGCAGGGTCAGCAGTACCAGCAGGGTCAGCAGTACCCGCAACAGCAGTACCCGCCGCAACAGCAGGGCCAGTACCAGCAGGGCCAGTACCAGCACGCTCCGAGCGGCACCTATACCGCGCGCTTCGTCAAGCACACCGGCATGTTGATCCTGTGGCAGGACTCCACCAGCACCACCGAGGGCAGCTTCGAGGAGATCACCGAGGCCTACCGTTCGGCGCAGCAGCACTGCCTGCTCGCCGGTTGGTGGTCGATCAGTTCGGTTCTCGTCCTCAACTGGTACTCGCTGATCAAGAATGCTGTGGTGTACGGCAAGGTCAAGCGCAAAGCCGGGCGCTGAGTGACGGTCCGGACACCGTACTGGTGGCCGGCACCTGTGGAACTCCGCCCCGGTCGGATTAGGCTCGGTAGCCATGGCCTATCTCGATCACGCGGCGACCACTCCCGTCCTGCCTGAGGTGCTGGCGGCGTACGTCGCTGCGGCCGGCCGGGCCGGCAACGCCTCGTCGCTGCATGCCAGCGGCCGGGCGGCCCGCCGTCAGGTGGAGGAGTCCCGGGAACGGGTCGCGTTGGCGCTGGACGCACGTCCCAGCGAAGTCGTGTTCACCAGCGGCGGCACCGAGAGCGACAATCTCGCGGTCAAGGGGATCGCGTGGGCACGTCGGGCCGCTGACCCGGCCCGGGACGTGATCCTGGCCGGGGCGGCGGAGCACCATGCCGTGCTGGACTCCGCGCACTTCATGGCCGAACGGCAGGGTGCCACCCTGGTCACCCTCGAGGTTGACGGGCTCGGCCGTACCGGCCCTGATCAGTTGGCCGCCGCGCTGGCCGAGTACGGCGAGAGGGCCGCGCTGGTCAGCGTGATGTGGGCGAACAACGAGGTGGGCACCTTGCAGCCGGTGCCGGAACTGGTCAAGGTGGCGGCCGGGTACGGTGTTCCGCTGCACACCGACGCGGTACAGGCGCTCGGCGTCCGGCCGGTGGGCTTCGCCCAGTCCGGTGCCGCCGCGATGACCGTCAGCGGACACAAGATCGGCGGCCCGGTGGGGGTGGGTGCGCTGCTGGTGCGTACCGATGTGGCCTGCACGCCGGTTCTGCACGGTGGTGGGCAGGAACGCGAGGTACGGTCCGGCACGCTGGATGTGGCCGGGATCGTGGCCTTCGCCACTGCGGTGGAACTGGCGGTCGGTCGCCGGACCGAACGGGCGGCGTGGTTGACCGCGTTGCGTGACGATCTGATCGCCCGGGTCCGTGCCGCGGTGCCTGACGCCGTACTCAACGGCGATCCGGTCGACCGGTTGCCCGGAAACGCGCACTTCTCGTTCCCCGGCTGTGAGGGGGATGCGCTGCTGATGCTGCTGGACGCCGCCGGGGTGGAGTGTTCCACCGGCTCGGCCTGTTCGGCCGGCGTGGCACAGCCGAGCCACGTACTGCTGGCGATGGGGTCGGACGCCGACCTTGCCCGCAGCTCGTTGCGTTTCTCGTTGGGACATTCCTCGACAGTCGGGGACGTCGACGCGCTGATCGACGTGCTCCCGGCGGCGGTGGAACGGGCACGGAAAGCCACGGCGGTCAAAAAATCCCGCTGACCGCGACCTCGGTGGGCCGGTTAGGCTCCCAGAGGACCCGAGTGACAGGAGAGTTGACGACGATGAGGGTGCTCGCGGCGATGTCCGGCGGGGTGGACTCGGCGGTCGCGGCCGCCCGTGCGGTGGACGCCGGGCATGATGTGACCGGGGTGCACCTTGCGCTCTCGGCGAACCCGCAGACCTACCGGACCGGTGCGCGCGGCTGCTGCACACTGGAGGACTCCCGGGACGCGCGGCGGGCCGCCGACGTGATCGGCATCCCGTTCTACGTCTGGGACATGGCCGAGGAGTTCCGCGAGGACGTGGTGGCCGACTTCGTCGCGGAATATGCTGCCGGCCGGACCCCGAACCCGTGCCTGCGCTGCAACGAGAAGATCAAGTTCGCCGCGGTACTGGACCGGGCCCGCGCCCTCGGCTTCGACGCGGTGGTGACCGGCCACCACGCCCGCCTGGCCGACGGGATACTGCGCCGTTCGGTCGATGACGGCAAGGACCAGTCCTACGTACTGGCGGTGCTGCGCCCCGATCAGCTGGCCGGCGCGATGTTTCCACTCGGAGACAGCACGAAGGCGCAGGTACGCGAGGAGGCCGCGCGACGTGGGCTGGCCGTCGCCGACAAGCCGGACAGCCACGACATCTGCTTCATCGCCGACGGCGACACCCGCGGTTTCCTGTCCCGCGAACTGGGTTCCTCGCCGGGTGACATCGTCGACTCGGCCACCGGCGAGGTGCTCGGCCAGCACGACGGCACGTACGGCTACACGGTCGGGCAGCGAAAGGGGCTGGGGCTGACCCGCTCGACTCCGGACGGTCAGCCGCGCTACGTACTGTCCATCACTCCCGTGCAGAACACTGTGACCGTCGGGCCGCGCGAGGAGCTGGACGTCGACGAGGTACGCGCAGAGCGTCCGGTGTGGACGGACGGTCGGTTGCCGACCGGATCGCTGGAATGCCAGGTGCAGTTGCGTGCGCACGGCGAGGTGCATTCCGCCACGGTCGAATGCGTTGACGGCTCGTTGACGGCGCGGTTGCACGAGCCGGCACGGGGGGTCGCGCCGGGCCAGGCGATCGTGGTCTACCGGCCGGATCCCGGTGGCGACATCGTGCTCGGCTCGGCCACCATCAGCGGCGCCTCCCGGCACGCCCGCATCTGATGACCGGCGACACCACCGCTCGCCGGAGACAACTGCGGCCACGGGTCGCGTTCGTCTTCGTGGCCTACGCGTTCGGCGCGACGATGGTCGGCACCACCCTGCCGACCCCGCTATACCACCTCTACCAACAGCAGTTCGGCTTCGGCAACCTGCTGACCACGGTCATCTACGCGGTGTACGCCGGCGGCGTGCTGGCCGCGCTGCTGCTGTTCGGCCGCGCATCCGACGTGCTGGGCCGCCGGCGGTTGCTGCTGGCCGGGCTGGTCGTCTCCGCCCTGAGCGCCGTGGTGTTCCTGACCGACGGTGGCCTCACCGCACTGTTCGTCGGCCGGATCCTGTCCGGGATCTCGGCCGGGATCTTCACCGGCACCGCGACCGTGGCGATGCTGGAGCTGGCGCCACCCCGGCGCCGGCCGACCGCCACGCTGCTGGCCACCGTGGTCAACATGCTCGGCCTGGGCTGCGGTCCGCTGCTGGCCGGGCTGCTCGCGCAATATCTGCCGTACCCGCTGTTCCTGCCGTTCCTGGCCAACCTGATCATCCTGGTGCCGGCCGTGATCGGGGTCTGGTTCGCGCCGGAGACCGTAGCGGTCAAGCCTGGTGCCCGGCCGCGTCCGCAACGGCCCGCCGTACCGGCCGAGGTACGGGCGGTGTTCGTACCGGCCGCCGTCGCGGTGTTCGCCGCGTTCTCGGTGTTCGGCCTGATCACCTCGATCGAACCGGGCTTCCTGTCCGAGCTGCTGCACCAGCACAGCGAGGCGTTGGCCGGGGCGATGGTGTTCTCGATGTTCGCCGGCTCGGCGGTCGGCCAGGTCAGCATGGCGCGGCTGTCGGAACGGACCGCGCTGCCCACCGGCTGTCTGATCCTCGTCGCCGGGCTGAGCGCGATCGGCGCCGCGCTGGAGTTCAGTTCGCTGGCGCTGCTGGTGGTCGGCACGGTGGTGGTCGGCACCGGTCAGGGTGTCAGCTTCCGAGCCGGTATGGCCGCGGTCACCGAGCACAGCCCGCCGGACCGGCGCGCGGAAACGGTGTCCAGTTTCTTCGTGGTCGCCTACGTCGGCATCTCGGTGCCGGTCATCCTGGTCGGTATCGGCAGTGCGGTGTGGGGGCTGCGTACCGCCGGCATCTCCTTCACCATCGCGGTCGCTGCCCTGGCGTTGGCCGCACTGATCGCCGTACTGCGCCTGGACCGCCGCTCGACGACGACCTGACGCTCGAGCAGCCGGCTCAGTCGGACGCAGCCGTGAGCAGTTCGGCGACGATGTCGAGGTGGCCGGCATGGTGCGCGTACTCCTGCACCAGGTGCATCAGGATCCGCTCCAGTTGCGCCGGATCCTCGTCGGCATCCCATGCCGGGCCGGCGCGGGAGACCTCGGCCAGGTCGTGGCGGGCGACGATCTCGCGGGTCCTCTCGCCCTGTGCCACCAGTGCCGTCGCCACGTCGTCCAGGGTGGCCCGTACGTCGACTGCCCAGTGCTTCTCGCCCTGGTCGGCGAACAGATCGCTGTCCACCGTTTCGCCGAGGAACCCCCACACGAGCCAGCGCAGCTCCACATAGCGCAGGTGGTTGAGCAGCTCCAGGGGAGCCCAGCCGGAGGAGACCACCGACGTACGCAGCTGCTCGACGGACAGCGTCCGGCAGGTATCGATGAGGCGGGTCCGGAAGTAGTCGAGGTAGCGGTTGTAGAGCTCGTTGCGGGAGGCGACCGCCTCCGTCGGATAGGGAGCTGGCATGCGACGACCCTAGCGCCGCCACCTACCCGTGTCCTTCTATTACCGTCTATGGGGTGGCTGCGGGTCTGTCCACCTGTTCCCGGCTGGTGGAGCTGTGCGGGCACTGCTGCCAACTGCCCTGCAGGTGCTGAGGAATCATCAGGGAGCGGTAGCTGACCTGTACGTCGTCGAGCCCGGGCAGCCGCAGCGTGTAGTGGGTCGCCAGCATCCGGGCGGCCAGGATCAGCTGGGTCTCGCCGGCGTACCGGCCCGGACACATCCGCGGACCGTGGCCGAACGGCAGGTACGCACCGTCGGTGTACGGGACCCCCGAGCGCAGCCAGCGCTGCGGATCGAACTTGTCCGGGTCCTGCCACCAGCGCGGGTCACGGTGCAGCAGATACGGCACGGACAGGATGGTGTACGTGCGGCGGGATGCGGTAACCGCCGACGACGACCTCCTGCGCCGTTCGGCGGCCGAGCAGCCAGTGCGGCGGGTGCAGTCGCAGGACCTCCTTGACGAAGGCGCCCGCGTACGACGAGCTGAGTTCGCCCATCTTCTCCGGTGGACAGCCCGGATCGTCACCGACCTCGTCCCGGATCCGTTGCGCGCACTCGGGATGGTTCGCCAGGCGCAGCATCAGCCAGGTCAGTGCGGTGCCCGGGGCACTGAAGCCGGCACCGGCCGTGTCGCGCAGCACGGTGGCGATGATCGAGGTGTCCAGGTCCGGAAACTCCGACATGATCGTGTCTAGCGCGTCCTGGGCCTTCGTCAGGCTGTCAACGGACCGGCGGGCCTCCACCTCGGCCTCCGATCACTTCCTGCAGTTGGTCCCGCTTGGCGTAGACGAACCGGCTCCGTCTCTTGCGGGTGAAGGCGAAGCGCGATTCCGGGTTCTCGTTCAGATCCACCTCGGCGGCGGCGATCTCCGAGGCTGCGCTGGCAACGTCGTCGACCGTGTCGCTGCGCCCCAGTAGGAACTCTGCGGTCGTGTAGCCGCAGATGCGCTGCGTACGGCGGTGAAGACATCCACCTCGTAGTTGGCCTGAGCCAACAGGCCGGACAGTCGTTCGGTGATCCGGTCCAGATGGGTGGCGACGGTGGAGCGGCTGAAGGTGCGCCAGACATGGCTGTTCTCCTGCAGCCAGATACGCATTCGCACCTCGTGGTCCTGTACCTGGCTGGAGGTACGCCGGACCGGAGGCTTGTCCATGATGAAACCGCTATTGGTGGCGGCGAGAACAGCACGCGCATCGGTGGGGTGGTGGACCACCACCGTATCGAAGGCGAGGCGGACGACATCGCCGAATTCGTCGCGTGCGGTGCGTAGCCAGGTGAGGGGATCCCGGTCGAAGGCGAGGCTGTTGCCGATGAGGAACTGACCCTTAGGGCCGGGGATCCTGCGCGCATCCGTTGGCGACATGCAGACAGCACTCACTCTCCGCTAAGGCTCCGCCCGGACAATGGTGTCTGGATACGCCGCAGGAACGCCGGCCGCATCCAGACGCGAACGCCGCGATCTATCCGTAGATGGTGTACTGGTAATAACCCCGGCGCGGATGTGGCCGATTCGCCGAGCGAGTGCGCGTACGTAGTCCCTCATGTCGCAACTCCTCCGAGATGGGATCAGGGCGTGATGAGATTAACTCCACCTCGCATGACGCACAACAGGAACGCATCACCCCACCGCATCCGATGGCCGTGCACCAGGCGCGTGCCGGCAGCGACGACGGACAGCCAGTCGGCCGGCCCAGCAGTCCTGTCCTACTGCGACTCGCTGCTCACCGGCCCCGCGCCGTGTTGTTGAGGCACAGGGCTTGCACGATGTGTGGCCAGGCCCTGGTGCCGAGCTCCCGGTTGGCCGGGACAGAGCCGCCCCGCGACATGCGCTGTCCTCCGGTGGGAGTCTCCTCACCGGGAAGGATCGCATGGTGACCGGCTTCCGCGTGATGGACCTGAACGGTCGGACGGCCTGCCGACCGTCGCCGCTCGACGATCCGTCGGGCATGCTCCGCAGCCGGCCAGACCTGGTCGTCACCACCGGTGACGAGAACGACCTGCTGGATGCGCTCGACCGCGATCGTCGACCGCGCCACGTCTGCGGCCTTCCGCCAGGACGATTCGTACAGACCCCGGAAGGCGGGTGGGTCGGTGTCGGGCTCCCATTGCTCGTCGAACGCGACGAAGGGGAGGGCCCGACCTGCCAGGGTCCAGTGCGATGTCTGCGTGCCGTCGGGGCGAACCCCGGCCCACACGACATCGCTGGGCGCGAACGCGACGACGGTGTGTACCTCGGGAGTGTGGGAGGCAGCGACCAGTGCCGCCTCGGCGCCGAACGACGTTCCCATCAGCGCCACCCGGTCGCAGTCCCGTCGCAGGTCCTTCACCCTGGACTGGAACAGTTCGAGCGGGACCTCCCAGGGACCGGGGCTCTGGTGGGCTCCACCGAACCATTGGATGCTCTCGGCGACGGCGCCACCCTCGGCGAAAAGTTGAGCCCGGAAGTCCTGTATCCGACCACTCGATCCGCCGAGGATGAGGACCCCTGTTCCACACGGGTCCGCGGGCACGTGGCGCACCCCCGGGGGATCGTCGAGTTCGATCCGACGCATCATCGCCTCCTCACGATCACGGCCGCTCGGGCCGGTGCAGAGCCCTGGGGCACCCATCCGCCTGCCGCCTGCCGCCGCGCGAGCATCAGCGCGGGTGTGGTGAATCGTCGGCTGTCTTCACTCGACGCAGAATTCGTTGCCCTCCGGGTCGGCCATGACCGTCAGCCCGTCGAAGCGGTGCAGGACGTTGGCTCCCAGACCGACCAGCCGCGCCACCTCGGCGTCGATGCCGTCGGGTGCGCGCAGATCGAAGTGCATCCGGTTCTTGGCGGACTTGGGTTCAGGTACCCGGGCGAACCACACGTTCGGTCCGCCCCAGCCCGGCGCCTCCACGAACGCTTTGTCCACAGTGGAGTCCTCGTCCACGTCGGAATTGAGTGCCGCGGCCCAGAACCGTGCCATCACCAGGGCGTCCGCGCAGTCGAAGGTCACTGACTTGATAAAGGTCCCCATCCGACGACCCTAAGCGCGGCGGCACCGGATCCGCCGCCGGGTCTACGTTTCTGGGTCTGTTTCCTCGGTTTCGCTGTCCGGTCCACCACCGGTGGCGCGTGCCGGTATCCGCCGGACCGGATGTAGCCGGACGGCCGGATCACCGATACGCACGTGACGATGGAGAGCGAACGCTCGGGCATGACCCAGGACCAGGTCGCGCAGCACTTCGAGTGGAACACCGCCAAGGTCGCGCGGATGGAGAACGCCCGCTCGGGCATCACCCCACGCGACGTCAAGGACCTGCTCGCGCTGTACGGCAGCGAGGACGACGAGCTGCGCGAGTCACTGCTCAAGCTGTCGCGTAATGCCAAGCAGCGGAGCTGGTACACGCAGTACCGCGACGTCATCCGGGGCGACCTGATCAGCCTGGAGACCGACGCCGACATCGCCAAATACTGGGAGCCGAACCTGATCCCGGGCATCTTCCAGACCGCGGACTACGCACGGGCACTGATGGAGGCCGGGCTGCCGCCCAAGGAGCGCAAGAACCTCGACAAGCACCTCGCGCTGCGCATGGACCGACAGAAGCGTCTCACCGGAGACGACCCGTTGCAGGTCTCGGCCGTCATCGACCAGTCGGCCATCCACCGGGTCATCGGCGGCCTGGAAACGATGCATCCGCAATTGGAGCAGCTCATCTCGCTCGCCAAGCTCGACAATGTTCTGATCCAGATCCTGCCGCTCGACGCAGATGCACATGCCATGCACGGTGGGCCTGTGACGATTGTCGAGTTCCCGGAGCTGTTCGACCTGGACGCTGTCTATCTGGAAGGAGCCGCTAGCGACCAGACCATCGAAGAGCCGCCGGAAGTGAAGCGCTATCAGCGGGAGTTCGAAAAGCTGCAAGCGACGGCGCTCAGCCCTGAAGCTACGATCAAAGTGCTCCGCAAGGGCGTCCACAGGCCCTAGCCCCACTGCCGGCACTCGATCCGGTCGACGGGTGGAGCGGTCGGGCAGTAGCAAGGGAGGAGCCGGATCATGACCACCTATGACCTGACCCGGGCGACGTGGTGGAAATCCAGCCGCAGTAACGGTAGCGGCGGCAACGGCTGCGTCGAGGTCGCGGTGCTGGACGAGTCTGCGGCGTGGCGGAAGTCGAGCCGTAGTGGTGGCAGCGGTGGAAACAATTGCGTCGAGGTGGGGTTCGCGGGTACCGCAGTGGGTGTACGCGACACCAAGGACCGGGCCGGCGGTGCGTTGGCCGTGAGTGCCGGGCAGTGGGCCACCTTCATCGGTACCGTGAAGACCGGGGTACTTGACGCGACGTCCTAGTCTGCACCAGGTCCGGAGCCACCATGAGCAACCGCGAGGACGACCCAGCCCAGGAGGGGGACGCCACGATGAGCGCGCAGCCCGTCGACTACTACCTGTCCGATTCTGGGATGCAGGACGACCTCGCGGAGCTGAGGGAGGTCATCGCCGCCGCACCGGATGACCGGTACCGCTATGAGATTCTTGGTGGAGAACTTGTCGTGGATCCCCCTCCCACGTGGTCGCATGAGAACCGCATCCGACGCATGCATCTCGCCATACTCCGTGCGCTGCCCGATGGCTGGGCCACGTACACGAATGCGGGTTTCGTCATCGGGGACGCCCATCTGATCCCCGATCTCGCGGTCACAGACGCTGAGCTTCCCGATGTCGAACAACAGTGGGGCGAAGCCGCGCTGAGGCTCGTGGTCGAGGTGGAGTCCGTCACGACGAAACACCGTGACCGCAAGATCAAGTCTGAGCTGTACGCCCGGCGCGGCATCGACGCGTACTGGCGGATCGAGCGGGACGGCACCACGCACGTCTACACGCGGCCACGGCCGGACGGCAGTTGGGACGAGGTGCGGACCATCCGGCCGGGTGAGCGGTTGACGGTGAGCGAGCCGTTCGAGCTGGAGCTGGCACCCGCCGACTGGATGTGAACGGTGACCCGGGCCGAGGAGGCCCGGGCCACGCGCGTCGTCAGCCGATCCAGACCGTCTTGAGGTTGCAGAACTCCCGGATGCCGTGCGCGGCGAGTTCCCGACCGTAGCCGGAACGCTTCACCCCGCCGAACGGCAGCTGCGGGTATGAGGTGACCATCCCGTTGATGAACACCGCGCCGGCCTCCAGGTCGTCGATGAACCGGTCGCGTTCCATCGGGTCGTTGGTCCACGCGTTGGAACCCAGGCCGAAGTTGGTCGAGTTGGCGATCCGGATCGCGTCGTCCAGGTCCTCCGCCCGGTACAGCGCGGCGACCGGCCCGAAGACCTCCTCGCCGTACAGCTTCATGTCCGGCGTCAGGTCCGCCACCACCGTCGGCGGGTAGTACCAGCCGCGCCGGTCCGGGCTGACCCCGCCGCACAGTACGGTGGCGCCCCGGCCGACCGCGTCGGCTACCAGTTCCTCCACATCGTCGCGCCCCTGCTCGGTGGCCAGCGGCCCGACATCGGTCTTCTCGTCGGTCGGGTCACCCGTGCGCAGCGCCTTCATGCGGGTGACGAACCGGGCGGCGAAGTCGTCGTAGACGTCGGTGTGCACGATGAAGCGTTTCGCCGCGATGCAGGACTGGCCGTTGTTCTGCACCCGGGCGGTCACCGCGGTGCTCGCCGCCGCCTCCAGATCCGCCGAGGGCATCACCACGTACGCGTCCGAGCCGCCCAGCTCCAGTACGGTCTTCTTGATCTCGTCGCCGGCGATCGCCGCCACCGAACGGCCGGCCGGTTCGCTGCCGGTCAGGGTCGCCGCCACCACCCGCGGGTCGCGCAGGATCGGCTCGACCTGCTTGGAGGAGATCAGCAACGCCTGGAAACAACCCGCCGGGAAGCCGCCCCGGGTGAACAGCTCACCGAGGTACAGCGAGGTCTGCGGGACGTTCGAGGCGTGCTTGAGCAGCCCCACGTTGCCGGCCATCAGCGCCGGTGCGGCGAACCGGATGACCTGCCACAGCGGGAAGTTCCACGGCATCACCGCGAGGATCACGCCCAGCGGCTGGTAGCGGCCGAACGCCCGGTGGGCCTTCACCGCGCCGGCGTCGCCCGACTCGTCGGCCAGGAACTCCGCTGCGTGCTCGGCGTAGTAGCGCATCCCGGCCACGCACTTGCCCACCTCGGCACGGGACGCGGCGAGGGTCTTGCCCATCTCGGTGGTGATCAGCGCGGCGACCCGGTCGGTCTCGTCGTCGAGCAGGTCGGCCGCCGCCGCCATCCAGCCGGCCCGCTGCGCGAAGGTGGTCGTGCGGTATCTGCGGTACGTAGAGTGCGCCTGAGCGATCCGCTCGCCGACCTCCTCGTCGTTGAGTGCCTCGAATGTCTGCAGGGTCTCACCCGTCGCCGGGTTCACGGTCGCGATCGCCATGTTCCTTTCATACCCGTCGGCCGGCTCGACACACACCCGTTCGGCGGGCCCGGCCGACCGGGCCCGCAGCGCGGGTAGTGTCCGCGAGCGTGACCGACGAACAGCGCAGCAGTACGCCGTGGCCCGCCGGGGCCGCCACCGGGGCCGGGTCGCTGCCCGGCACCGACCCCGCCGAGGTGCAGCGGCTGGTCTTCGGCGAGCTGCCCGACCTGCCGTACCTGCCGGAGTTGCCGAACCGTGGACCCGGCGCGGAGCTGCTCGGCCGTACCGCCGGGATGCTGGTCGAACTGCCGGTCGAGCTGTACGCGTCGCGCTGGCGGCTGGTGTCGCGGCCCGGGCGGGACCTGCGCCGCACCCGGGACCTGCTGGCCCGCGACCTGGACGAGCTGGTCGAGGTGGCCGACGGCTACACCGGAACCTTGAAGATCTCCGCCGGGGGGCCGTTCACCCTTGCTGCGGGTCTGGACCTGCCCCGGGGCGGCGCGGTGCTACGTGACGCGGGGGCATTGCGGGATCTGACCGGTTCGCTGGCCGAAGGGTTGGCCCGGCATGTCGCCGAGGTGTCGGCGCGGGTGCCGGGCGCCCGGGTGATCCTGCAGCTCGACGAGCCGACCCTGCCGACGGTGCTGGCCGGACGGATCCGTACGGAGTCCGGCCTCGGGGTGTTTCCGCCGGTACCCACCGCCGACGCCGAGCAGATGCTGCGTGGGGTGATCGACCGGGTCGGGGTGCCGGTGCTGGTGCACTGCTGCGCCCCGGACGTCCCGCTGGATCTGCTGCGGGCTGCTGGTGCGGTCGCGGTCGCGGCCGACTTCGATCTGCTCGTACCCGACGGTGACGGTGCCGCGCTGGACCGGCTCGGTACGGTGCTGGACGCCGGCTTCGGGTTGTTCGCCGGTGTAGTACCGACCCGGCCGGATACCGAACCGGACACCGTCGGGCCGGCGGACGCGGTCCGCCGCTGCTGGCACCGGCTCGGCTTGCCGGTCGAGCGGCTGAGCCGGCAGGTCGTGGTGACCCAGCCGTGCGGGCTGGCGGGCAGCAGCGAGGGGCAGGCCCGTACGGCGTTGGCCACGGCCCGGGAGGTGGCCAGGCAGCTGGCCGACGATCCGGAGTACCACCCGGAGCGCTGAGCGCCGGCTGCTTTCCATGTCCCGGCGAAACTGTCGCTGTCACCGGTTACCGTGCCCTTGGCGAACAGGGGAGGTACGCAGGTGGAGAAGACAGGTGCGACGGTCCGGGCCGCATCGAGCACCGACGTTGCGGAGGCCGAGGTCCCGGAGACCGACGGCCCGGGCAACGAGGTGACCGGGGACGTGGACACGACACCCACCGCCGCGCAGGAGGCGCAGGCCGGCGTGGAACCCACCGCTGAGGCCAGGGAACGGCACGGCGCTCTCGCTCAGGAGATCGACGACCACCAGTACCGCTACTACGTGCTCGATTCGCCGACGGCCTCCGACGCGGAATACGACCGGATGATGCGCGAGTTGGAGAAGCTGGAGGACCAGTTCCCCGCGCTGCGCACGCCCAACTCGCCGACCCAGCGGGTCGGTGGCACCTACTCCACCCAGTTCACCGCGGTCGACCACGCCGAGCGGATGCTCAGTCTGGACAACGCGTTCAACGACGAGGAGATCGGCGCCTGGGCCGAACGGGTCGAACGGGAAGCCAGTGGCATGACCGTGTCCTACCTGTGCGAGCTGAAGGTCGACGGTCTGGCCGTCAACCTGACTTATCAGAACGGTCGGCTGGTACGCGGCGCCACCCGTGGCGACGGCCGGACCGGCGAGGACATCACCCCCAACGTACGGGCCGTACAGGGCATCCCGGACAAGTTGTCCGGCACCGAGGAGTTCCCCGTACCGGAACTGGTCGAGATACGCGGCGAGGTCTTCTTCCCGGTGGAGGCGTTCGGGGAGCTCAACGCGAGCCTGGTCGAGCAGGGCAAACCACCGTTCGCCAATCCGCGTAACGCCGCCGCGGGAAGCCTGCGCCAGAAGGATCCCCGGATCACCGCGCACCGCCCGCTGCGGCTGGTCGTGCACGGTATCGGGGCCCGCACCGGCTTCGAGCCGTCCCGCCAGTCCGAGGCGTACGAGGCGCTCGGCGCCTGGGGTCTGCCCACCTCGCCGCGCTGGAAGGTGGTCGCCTCGGTGCCCGAGGTGCACGCGTTCATCGCGCACTACGGCGAGCACCGGCACGACGTCGAACACGAGATCGACGGTGTGGTGGTCAAGGTCGACGAGGTCAGCGTGCAGCGCCGGCTCGGCTCCACCAGTCGGGCGCCGCGCTGGGCGATCGCGTACAAGTATCCGCCGGAGGAGGTCAACACCAAGCTGCTCGACATCCGGGTCAACGTCGGGCGCACCGGTCGGGTGACCCCCTACGCCGTGTTGGAGCCGGTACGGGTGGCCGGGTCGACGGTCGCGTTCGCCACCTTGCACAACGCCTCCGAGGTAACCCGCAAGGGCGTGCTGATCGGTGACACCGTCGTCATCCGCAAGGCCGGCGACGTGATCCCCGAGGTGGTCGGTCCGGTCACGGACCTGCGGCCGGACGATGCCCGCGAGTTCCAGATGCCCACGCACTGCCCGGAGTGCGGCACCGCGCTGCGGCCGGAGAAGGAGGGTGACGCCGACATCCGCTGCCCGAATGCCCGTTCCTGTCCGGCGCAGCTGCGGGAACGGGTGTTCCATCTGGCCGGTCGTGGCGGTTTCGACATCGAGGCTCTCGGTTACAAGGCCGGCACCGCGCTGCTGTCCTCCGGCGTGATCACCGACGAGGGCGAGCTGTTCTCGCTCGACGCGGACGCGCTGGCCCGGTGCGACTTCTTCGTCAACAAGGACGGTTCGCTGGGCAGCAACGCGCACCGCTTCCTGGACAACCTCGCGGAGGCGAGGACCCGTCCGCTGTGGCGGGTGCTGGTCGCGTTGTCCATCCGGCATGTGGGGCCGACCGCAGCGCAGGCTCTGGCCCGCGAGTTCGGCTCGATGGAGCGGATCTCTGCGGCCGACCGGGACGAACTGGCCGCGGTGGACGGGGTAGGTCCGACGATCGCCGATGCCGTGCTCGACTGGTTCACCGTCGACTGGCACCGCGAGGTGGTGGAGAAGTGGCGGGCGGCCGGTGTCCGGATGGTCGAGGAGCGCACCGATTCGGGGCCGCGTCCGCTGGAGGGCCTGACCGTGGTGGTGACCGGCTCGCTGGAGGGCTTCTCCCGGGACGAGGCGACCGACGCCGTGCAGCAACGTGGTGGCAAGGTCAGCGGATCGGTGTCGAAGAAGACCGGCTTCGTGGTGGTCGGCGAGAACCCCGGCAGCAAGTACGACAAGGCGGTCCAGGTCAAGGTACCCGTACTCGACGAGGCAGGGTTCCGGGTTCTGCTGGCCGACGGACCGGACGCGGCCCGTGCCGTGGCCGTCGTCGGCGCTCCGGGATCCGAGCCGGATGATGACGCGCCCGACGGCGCCTGAGCTGGCACAGGTAGCGGGGCCGGCACGGTACGCGACCGGGTCGGCCCTTTTCCTGATCGGACCCGATATCGTTCTGAGCGCGACATCGGGTGGGTTGCTCGCCAACTCGGGTATGTGTCGGCTCAGATCGGGGTAGCTTGGTCGAAGGTAACGAAACGGCCGACAATCCCGGCTCTCCAGCCGATCTGTGCCAGAAATGTCTGGATGACCGGTTCATACTGCGGCAGGCAGGCGTCACCGTCCCTGATCGGTATCGTTGCTCACCACAAGACCTTCGGTGCGCGTTTCGGGACACCGGCGCGGCCGCCGGTGACCGGTAGACGGACAGGTGTTGTGCGGACAGATGCATGTCGGCCCGGCCTCATTCTTCCGCAGCGGAGGGTGGATGGAGTCGTCGACGGAACCGCGTAACACCGCGCCACCCCGGCACCGGAGTGTGTTCGTCGGCTGGGTCGCGGTCGTCGTGCTCGGCGGCGGTGTCGTCCTGGCTCTGGCGGCACCACAACTGGTCGACAGACTGCCGTCACTACCACCCGCCTTCTGGCTGTTGACGCTCCTGGCCGGTGCGGTGGATTCCCGGCCCTTCGCCCCGCCCACCCGCGCCAACAGGACCGCCCGGGTGTTCCCGTCGGTGTGCTTCGGCTTCACCGTGCTGCTGTTGTGGGGCATGGGTCCGGCCGCGCTACTCAGCGTGGTCGCCGTACTGGCATCGTCGTGGCGGCTGCGTTCCGTGGCGTGGCGCGCCGCGTTGAACATCGCGCAGTACGTCCTGGCGTTCGGCGCGGCCGATCTCATGCTGCACCTGCTGGACGGTCACCGGATCATCGCCTCGACCGGTCTGCGGCAGGCGGTCGCAGCGGTGCTCGCGGCGCTCGCCTGGTTCCTGGTCAGCCACCTGCTGGTGGCCACCACCGTGTGGCTGCGGTTCGGCGGCGGATGGTGGGCCACCACGCTGGACACCCTCGGGTACGAACTGATCACCACCGGTGCGCTGCTGTTGCTCGCGCCGGTACTGGCCGGTGCGGTACGCACCAGCCCGTGGTTGATCGCGCTGATCCTGGTGCCGCTGTTCGCCGTGTACCACAGCGGTCGGGTGGCCCAGGAACGCGAGCGCTCCGCCCTGCACGATCCTCTCACCGGGCTGGCCAGCCGCAAGGCGGTGCAGAACCGGATCGAGGAGGACATCGCCGGCCGGCCGGCCGGCGACCGGGCCCGTCCCGGCCCGGTACTGCTGGTCCTGGACCTCGACCGGTTCAAGGAGGTCAACGACGCGCTCGGGCACGGTGTCGGGGACCGGCTGCTGGTGGAGGCCGGTCGGCGGCTGCGGGCCAGGTTGCCGGCCGATGTACTGGTGGCGCGCCTGGGCGGGGACGAGTTCGCGGTGGTGCTCGCGGAGGTCTCCGACCTGTCGGTGGCGCTGGCCTTCGCCGAGAAGGTCGCCGCCGTCCTGGCCGGTCCGGTGCACCTCGACGGCATGCCGCTGGAGGTGGCCGGTTCGATCGGCGTCGCGGTCCACCCCGAGCACGGAGCGGACTTCGACGAGCTGCTGCAGCACGCCGATGTGGCGATGTACGAGGCGAAGGCGCGCAACGATGCGGTGACCGTGTACGCACCCGAGTTCGACCACAACTCGGCGGCCCGGCTGAGTCTGCTCGGTGACCTGCGCCGCACCCTGGAACGTCCGGACCGGCCGGAGCTCGGTGAGCTGGGCGTGTTCTACCAACCACAGGTCGACGTGAGTTCCGGCGCGGTGGTCGGGGTGGAGGCGCTGCTGCGCTGGCGGCACCCGGAACACGGGATGGTCGGCCCCGACGAGGTGATCCGGGCCGCCGAACACACTGCGGTGATGCGGCTGCTGACCTACCGGGTGATCGACGAGGTGGTCAGCCAGCTGGCCCGGTGGGCGTTGGACGGGCTGCGGCTACGGGCGGCGATCAACGTCAGCGTGCGGGACCTGCACACCACCGACCTCGTCGACTACCTGTCCAGCGAACTGGCCAAACACCGTATTCCGGCGTCCCAGATCGAACTGGAGATCACCGAGGGCGCGCTGATGGCCGATCCGCGTCGGGTCCTGGCGACCGTACGACAGCTGGACCGGCTCGGCGTCGGGCTGTCCCTGGACGACTTCGGTACCGGTTACTCCTCGATGCTGCACCTGCGTCGGCTACCACTGTCCGAGGTCAAGATCGACCGGTCCTTCGTGATGGGTATGAGCTCCGACGACGACGATGCGGCGATCGTCCGGTCCATCATCGAGCTGGCCGGTGCGCTCGGACTTCGGGTGGTTGCCGAGGGCGTCGAGGACGAACGGACCTGGCGTCGGCTGTCCGCGCTGGGCTGCCAGGTCGCCCAGGGCTGGTTCTACGCCAGGCCGATGCCCGGTGCGGAACTGACCAGCTGGCTCGCCCGCTACCGGCCCCCACCGGTGCTGCGCTCGTGCGCTCCCACGGCGCCACAGGCCCCGGACGCGGCGAACGCCTGATCCCCCCGGGCGGCCGGCCACCGGCACGGTGGACCCGTACGAAGGGGGAGGCGCGGGGGACCGATGGTCCGCGCAATAGACTCGTCTGATCACTGACGGCGGCGTACCGCCAGTTCAGCGATGGACACAAGACTTCCGACAAGCACCCGCAGAGATTCTGAGGAGCCAGTGATGGCCGCCATCTCCCGCGATGAGGTTGCGCACCTTGCGCGTCTCGCGCGGCTCGCCGTGACCGAGGACGAGCTGGACACCTTTGCCGGTCAGCTGGACGAGATCCTGACGTCGGTGGCACGCATCGGTGAGGTCGCCGCGGAGGACATTCCGCCCACCTCGCACGCGGTTCCGCTGACCAACGTGATGCGTCCCGACGAGCCACGCCCCGGGCTGAGCCGTGAGGCCGCACTGTCCGGTGCGCCCGCCGCCGAGAGCGACCGGTTCCGGGTACCGCAGATCCTGGTTGAGGAGGGCTGAGATGAGCGAACTGACCAGGCGTACCGCTGAGGAGCTCGGTGCGGCGATCGCGGCCCGTGAGGTGTCCGCGGTCGAGGTGACCCGGGCGCATCTGGACCGGATCGCCGCGGTGGACGGCGCCGTACACGCATTCCTGCACGTGGCCGGGGACGCCGCGCTCGCGCAGGCGACCGAGGTGGACCGTCGGCTGGACGCGGGCGAGAAGCTCGGCCCGCTGGCCGGCGTACCGATCGCGGTCAAGGACGTGGTCGTCACCGAGGGCATGCCGACCACCGCGGGGTCGAAGATCCTGGAGGGCTGGGTCCCGCCGTACGACGCGACGCTGGTACGGCGGTTGCGTGAGGCGGGCCTGGTCATCCTCGGCAAGACCAACATGGACGAGTTCGCGATGGGCTCCTCCACCGAATACTCCGCCTACGGGCCGACACACAACCCGTGGGACCTCGGCCGGATCCCGGGTGGTTCGGGTGGCGGCAGCGCCGCGGCGGTGGCGGCCCGTGAGGCGCCGCTGGCGATCGGTACCGACACCGGTGGCTCGATCCGCCAGCCCGGTGCGGTGACCGGTACGGTCGGCGCAAAGCCCACCTACGGCGGGGTCTCCCGCTACGGCCTGATCGCGTTCTCCTCCTCGCTGGACCAGGCCGGCCCGGTGACCCGTACGGTCACCGACGCGGCACTACTGCACGAGGTGATCGGCGGGCACGACCCGCACGACTCCACCAGCATCGACGCGCCGTTGCCGGCGGTGGCGGCGGCGGCCCGACAGGGTGCCGGCGGTGACCTGACCGGGGTGAAGGTCGGCGTGGTACGCCAGTTCTCCGGTGAGGGCGCCGAAGCCGGCGTGCTCGCCGCGTTCGAGGCCTCGGTCGCCACGTTGACCAAGCTGGGCGCCGAGGTCGTCGAGGTCAGCTGCCCGCACTTCGAGTACGCGCTGCCGGCCTACTACCTGATCGCGCCGAGCGAGTGTTCCTCCAACCTGGCCCGTTTCGACGGTGTCCGCTACGGCGTGCGGTCCGGTGACGACGGCACCCGTTCGCTGGAGGAGGTCATGTCGCTGACCCGGGAGCGGGGTTTCGGGCCGGAGGTGAAGCGGCGCGTCATGCTCGGTACGTACGCGCTGTCCGCCGGCTACTACGACGCCTACTACGGGCAGGCGCAGAAGGTACGGACGCTGATCACCCGCGACTTCACCGCGGCGTTCGAGCAGGTGGACGTGCTGGTCGCACCGACAACGCCATTCGTGGCGTTCCCGTTCGGTTCCCGTACCGCCGATCCGGTGGCGATGTACCTGGCCGACCTGTTCACCATCCCGTCCAACCTGTCCGGTGGACCGGCCATCTCCGTCCCCTGTGGACTGTCGGAGGGACTGCCGGTCGGTCTGCAGATCATGGCGCCCACCATGGCCGACGACCGGATGTACCGGGTGGCCGCCGCCCTGGAGTCCACTCAGGAGTCCCGCCTGGCCGACCAGGCCCCGGATCTCGCGGAGGTTGACCGATGAGCGTCGAGACCACGGACGGTATCGCCGACGTGCTGACCCGCTACGAGCCGGTGCTGGGACTGGAGGTGCACGTCGAGCTCGGTACCCGTACGAAGATGTTCTGCGCCTGCTCGACCACCTTCGGCGCCCCGGTCAACACCCAGGTGTGTCCGGTCTGTCTGGGCCTGCCCGGCGCGTTGCCGGTGGTCAACGAGATCGGGGTGGAGTCGGCGATCCGGATCGGTCTGGCCCTGGGCTGCGACATCGCGCAGTGGTGCCGGTTCGCCCGGAAGAACTACTTCTACCCGGACATGCCGAAGAACTTCCAGACCAGCCAGTACGACGAGCCGATCTGCTTCGACGGTCACCTCGACATCGAGGTGAACGGCAGGACCGTACGGGTGGGCATCGAGCGGGCACACATGGAAGAGGACACCGGCAAGTCCTCCCACGTGGGCGGCTCCACCGGTCGCATCCACGGCGCCACCCACTCGCTGGTCGACTTCAACCGGGCCGGCATCCCGTTGGTGGAGATCGTCACCAAGCCGATCGTCGGTACCGGCGCGGAAGCGCCGGAGGTGGCCCGGGCGTACGTGGCGGCGATCCGTGACATCGTCCGGGCACTGGGCGTCTCGGACGCCCGGATGGACCAGGGCTCGGTACGTGCCGACGTGAACGTCTCGCTGATGCCGATCGGCGCGACCGAGTTCGGCACCCGTACCGAGACCAAGAACGTCAACTCGCTGCGCAGCGTGGAACGCACGGTCCGGTACGAGATGGTGCGGCAGGCCGAGATCCTCGATGCCGGCGGCCGGATCGTGCAGGAGACCCGGCACTTCAACGAGGACACCGGCGCGACGATGGGCGGCCGGACCAAGGAGACCGCGACCGACTACCGGTACTTCCCGGAGCCGGACCTGGTGCCGATCGCGCCGGACCCGGCCTGGGTGGCGTCGTTGCGTGCCGGTCTGCCGGAGCTGCCGGCGGCGCGGCGGGCGCGGCTGCGTACCGAATGGGGACTGTCCGAATCGGACATGCAGTCGATCGACAATGCCGGCGCCTTCGACCTGATCGAGCAGACCGTCGCGGCCGGCGCCGGACCCGACTCGGCCCGCAAGTGGTGGCTGGGCGAACTGTCCCGGGTGGCCAACGAGTCCACTGTGGAGCTTGTCGCGCTGCCGGTGACGCCCGAGCAGGTGGCGCAGTTGCAGGCGTTGGTGGACGCGGGCCGGCTCAACGACAAGCTGGCCCGTACGGTGCTGGCCGGGGTACTGGCCGGTGAGGGCACACCCGAGCAGGTGATGCGGGAGCGCAACCTGGAGGTCATGTCCGACACCGGGGCGCTGGGTGCGGCGGTGGACGAGGCGATCGCCGGCAACCCACCCATCGCCGAGAAGATCCGGTCCGGCAAGCTCGCCGCGGCGGGTGTGCTGGTCGGTGCGGTCATGAAGACCACCCGCGGCCAGGCCGACGCCAAGACCGTACGGGCACTGATCCTGGAACGCCTGGGCGTTCAGGAGGACTGACCGGCACCGTCCGGCGCGCCCAGACTAGGGCCCGCCGGACGGTCGGTTCAGCGGCGTCGGGAACTGGGCGTCGGACTGACGCTCGGCGAGGAGGAGCCCGACGGTGAGTCGCCCGGCCGCGGAGGCGGCTCACCCACCAGATGGCGCTGCAGCGTCACCTCGGAACGACCGGTGCCGCCGACGGTGATGTCGTCGTAGGCCTTCAGGTCGTGCTGTGCGGTGAAGTACAGCACGGACAGGTCCATCGGGGTCGGGTCCTTCGGTTCCAGACCGCGCAGTCCGGCGGCACCGGTGGAGCCCTGCACCATCAGCATGGTGTTGTCCGACAGCTTCCTGACCTCCCGGCGGTGCAGGTGGCCGGCCAGTACCAGGGGCGCGGTGTCGGCCAGCGGGGGTGCCGCGCCCGGGTCGTGCACCAGCGCCACGTCCACCGGCTGTTTCGGGTGCTCACCGTTGTACCCGGTGATCGTGCCGGCCAGTTGCATCCCGGTGTCCAGTACCTGGTCGTCGCGCGGTTCGGGTGCCTTCGGATCGGCCGGTTCGACCTTCTTGTCCGGGGTGAACCGGGGGTCACCGATCCCGGCGAAGGTGATGCCCCGGACGGTGCGGACCTTGTTCTCCAGTACGATCGCGCCCTGCTTGGCGACCGCCCTGGCGGTGGCCGCCGAGTCGTGGTTGCCCCGCACATACACGTACGGCACCGTGACCTTCCTGATGTTGGCCAGGTAGGCGTCCTCCTGCTTGGAACCCCAGTCCACGATGTCCCCGGTGTCCACCACCAGGTCGATGTTGTACTGCTTGACGACTGTGTCGACCACCCCCCACGCGGAGGGGTTGAGGTGCATGTCGGAGATGTGCAGCACCCGTACGGTGCCCTCGCTGGGTTCGTACACCGGCAGATTGGACACCGTGCCGTAGATCTTGGCCACGTTGTCGACCAGCCGCTGCAGCTCCTGGGAGTACTGGCCGTAGTTGTTGACGATGCTGCGCGCGTCACCGACCACGGCCGGCGCCATGGTCAGCAGACCTTCGTAGCGCGGTTCCTCGATCGACTCGGGGCGGAACGTGGTCGCGGTGGACAGGGCGGTGCCGGCCAGCAGCAGCACGCTCAGCCCGCCGGCCACCGCGATGCGCCGGAACCGCCGGAACACCAGCGCGTTGAGTACCAGAGCACCGAGCAGCATGGACAGGCCGGCCTGTATCGCGAGCGAGGTCAGCCCGGTCTTGAGGTCGGAGATGGCGTGCTGGCTGGCCAGCTGGATCCCGTCCGGATCGCTGACCAGTGCCTCGGCCCGTTTGCGGTCCAGCGAACCGAGGTTGATGGTCAAGTGCAGCGGCCCTGCATGAGAGTCCATCGACAACGAACCCAACGGCGGGATCTGTACCTGGGTGCCGCCGCTGAGGCTGGGGGTCAGCGCCAGATGGGCGCGGAACGGTCCCACGTCGGCGGCGCTCTGCCCGCCCAGCAGCAGTCCGGCCGTCATCCCGGCCAGGGTGACCAGCAGCACCAGCAGGTAGCGGCCGGTGATCCGGGTGGGGCGGCTGCGCAGCACGGTGCCCAGCTGCCGGCCGGCCCCGCGGGCCTTCAGCGCAAGCATCCCGGTACGGGTGTGGGGTGCGGCGGTCGTGGACCCGTCGTCGGCATCCACCGCGCTGTCCTGCTCGGTCTGCCGGTCGGGATCGCTCGTCACGCTGCACTCCAGATCTTGGCGGGGGTGGTGGCCGGCCCGCCGAGCACGGAGGCTTCCGTGCCGGGCGCGGCCGGTCGGCCGGTGCCCCGGGCGGACGGATCCTGGGTCGCCGGACCGGTCCATCATCTCCCGTCCCGCGCCCGGCGCGCGCGCCGAACAGGCCCCTGACCACCGGCCGGTGTGGCACAGCTAACCGCTGTGGATCAATGACTGCCCGCGCATGTAGGGGTTGGTCAGGACTTGTCGACCCGGTTCCCACCGGACACCACGATCCGCAGGATCCGGTCGTCGTCGGCGACCGGCGTGCCCCGGCCGTCCTTGTTGGAGGTACTGGCCCACAATGTCCCGTCCGGTGCGGCGACCGCCGCCCGGAGCCGGCCGAACTTGCCGTCCAGGGTGTGCTGCGGCGCGCCGAGCACCCCACCCTTGCCGTCCAGTTGGAGCAGCCAGAGGCGTTTGCCGGACAGGCAACTGGTGACCAGGATGTTGCCGGAGATCGCCGCGCCGCTGCAGGACGCCTCGGACGGTTTCCAGGTCTGCAGTGGGTTGGTGTAGCGGGAATCCTTCCCGGTGCCCTCCACCTTCGGCCAGCCGTAGTTGCGACCGGGTCGGATCAGGTTCACCTCGTCGAAGCGGTTCTGTCCGAACTCGGTGGCGTAGAGGCGCTTCTGCCGGTCCCAGGCCAGCCCCTGCACGTTGCGGTGCCCGTACGAGTAGACCAGCGAGTTGCCGAACGGGTTGCCCGGAGCTGCCTTACCGTTGGTGGTCATCCGCAGGATCTTGCCGCCCAGGCTGGACTTGTCCTGCGCTGCCGCGGTGTTCGTCCCGTCGCCGGTGCCGGCGTAGAGGTCGCCGTCGGGACCGAAGGCCAGCGCCCCACCGTTGTGCACGCTGGAGTGGGGGATCCCGGTGACGATCGGCTTCGGCGTGCCCCCCAAGGTCAACTTCGCGATCCGGTTGTCCTGGCTGGTCGAGTAGTAGATGAAGATCGTCTTGTCGGTCCGGTACTTCGGCGACACCGCGATGCCCAGCAGGCCACCCTCACCGCCGGCCTTCGCCTGCGAGATGGTCTGCACCGTGCTCGGTTTCGCCCCGGCGTCGCCAAGCTTGAGGATCGTACGGGCATCACGCTGGGTTACCAGCGGGGTGCCGTCCGGCAGGAAGGCGATGCCCCACGGCACGGCGAGGTTCTTCGCCACGACCTGTACCGACACGCCGCCGTCGTCGGAACCCGACGAGGTGGAGGGGGTGGGCAGGTTGGGCGGCGTACCGTCCTGGGACTCGTCCGGTGGCCCGAAGGCGCAGCCGCTGGCGGCAAGGAAGGTCAGCAGACCGGCCGTACCGAGAGCCAGCAGCCGACGGCGGATCAGCGGGCTCCGGGAAGAGGCGAGGTGGGTGCGCACCATCCCAGCCTAGGAGGTCGCACGGAGCGGACCGGTACGGCACCGGCGATCGGCTCCGGCACGGCGGCCCGGACCGCAGTGTCGCCCCACGCTCCGGGCGGGTTCCAGGTCAGCTCGGCTGCGGACGGCTCTGCTGCGGCTCCTCCTGGGCGGCCCTACCGGACAGGTGCAGGCCCACCGCCTCAGCGAGGACGGGGACACGGGTGCCCGGGACGGCGGGTAGCCACACCGTGCGGTCGTCGGTCAGCACTACCCGGACCCGGCGCCGGCTGATCGCGAATCCCTGGATCTGCGCACGCTCGATCCGTCGGGAGCCGAACGCCCAGCGCACCACGACGGTGCCGTCCCGGACGTCCACCCCGGCACGCCAACCCCAGAGCAGCACCCCCAGCGGGATGAGCAGGACGAACGCCAGGTACCACCGGGTGGTGGCGAACGGCACCGTCCCGCAGAGGGCGATGAAGCCCGCGATCGCGAGTGCCGCGTTGTACCGGAACTTCGCCGTCACCTGGTGTGCCACCCGCCCATCGTCGCACCCGGGTGGGGGCGGCCGGCAGCCGGCCTGAACGACATCCGGTCGAGGGTCGGTAGGTTTGTCCGGCATCCGGACGAAACCCCGGCGGCGTTCGGTCGTTGGGCTCGGTGTTGGCGGATATCGCCCGATCGGGACGTGTCCACGCGCGGTGCCCGATGAGCGCGGGCGGGCGCCGTGCGGCTTCCCGGAACGGCTCGGGTGAACTCCGGAAAGCGCTGCGGGGACGACACGGTCGTACCGGGAGGGGATCGCGGTACATGACGGCCGTCTCGCGGGTGCTGCGGCACGGCGCCTGGCCCACCGTGGAGTGGGTCCTGGTCGCGGTGTCGCCGGTGGTGTTCCTGTGGTCGGCGAGTGCTGCCCTGACCGGTGTCGTACCGTTGCTCGCCGCGCTGTCGGCCGGTGGTGTCACCGCCGCGGTCGCCTTCACCGTCCTGCTCGTACGCCTCGCCCTGCTGCTGCCGCACGGCGCCTGCCGGGGCGCCGGCTTCCTCGCCATGGGCGTACTCGCCGGCGGGGTCGGTCTGGTGAGCGCCGCCATGGTCCGGTCCGACTGGCGGGAATCCTGTCTGACCGGTGGTTTCGTCCTCTCTGCCGGCCTGTACCTGCTCGGCCTTCTGCTGCTTCCCGGTACGGCCCCGAACTGGCGGTCCCGGCTGCGTCGGGCACTCGACGGCTTCGGGGTCGGGATCAGCCTGTTCTTCGGCGCCTGGATGTTGATCATCGTGCCCCTCGCGGGCGAAGGGCCGGGCCCGGCCGGCCCCCGCGCGATACTGGCGGTGCTGGTGTGGCTGATCGCCTCCGCCGCGATGGCGAGCGCGGCGCTCATCACGGTGCGTGCCGTGCGCTACCGGGGCTCGGCCATGCTGTGCGGCGCCGGCGTGCTGCTGGCCCTTGGCGGGCAGGCGCTGCTGGTGGTCCTGCTGCTGGTCGGCGCGGCGGTGCCGTACCTGTTCAGTGCGCTGGGCGGGATGGTCCTCGGTCCGATGCTGATGTGGTTCGGTGCGCGGCGTAACGGGATGCGGTTGGGTGCGCTGCGCCCGGCGGAGGACGGCGGCTCGTTCGCCGGGATGCCGTTGCTGTCGATACCGGTGGCGCTGGCCATGTCCGCGGCGATCTACCACCTGGCGACGGTGGGTAGTTTCGGCACCTACAGTGCCGCGATCGGGGTACTGGTCGTGGTCGCGGTCGCCACCCGGGAGGTCTTCGCGGTGTTCGACGTACGCCGCTACGCCGCCCGGCTGGTCGATCAGGAAGCCCGGTTCCGGTCCATGGTGTCCGGCTCCAGCGACGTGACGATGCTGTTGGACCAGAGCCTGGTGGTGCGCTGGCAGTCGCCGGCCGCGGCCCGCCAGCTCGGCCTGTCCGATGCCGACGTGCTCGGCCGGGCGTTCAGCTCGCTGTTCCACCCGCAGGACGCCCCGCTGCTGGCGGAGCAGCTCCGTGGCCTGCTGCTGGACCCACCGGACCGGCCGGTGCTCGCCGCCGCGCGGATCCGGGACGGCTTCGGCCACTACCGGCACACCGAGTCCACCGCGGTGGACCATCGTGCGGAACCCGCAGTCGCTGGGCTGGTGGTACACATCCGGGATGTCGGGGAGCGTCGGGATCTGGAGCGCACCATGCACCGGATGGCGTTCACCGATCCGCTGACCGGGTTGTCGAACCGGCGGGCGCTGCTGCGTGCGCTCACCGAACTCGGCCAGCCGGCGGCCGGTGGCGTCCCGTGGTCGGGCAGCGTGCTGGTGATCGACCTGGACGGGCTGCAGGCCGTCAACGACGCGCAGGGCCGCGAGGTGGGCGACGGGATCCTCATCGAGGTCGCGCGCAGGTTGCAGGACTGTCTGGTACCGACCCAACAGGTCGCTCGGTTGGGTGGCGACGAGTTCGCCGTGCTCACCAGCGAACCGGCCGACGTGGCACACGGTACGGCGAACCGGCTGCTGTTGGCCCTGGGTGCGCCGTACGAGCTGGGCGGTGGTCGGACGATGCTGACCGCCAACATCGGCGTCGCCGAGCACTCCCCGGGGGCGACCCCCGCCGAGCTGCTCGCCGGTGCCGAGGTTGCCATGCGCCGTTCCCGCGAGGGCGGCCCCAACCGGGTGCACAGCTACGACGAGTCGCTGGAGGTGCAGCTGCTGAGGCACGGCCTGTTGACCGCCGAACTGCCCGGCGCCGACCAGCGGGGTGAGCTGGACCTGGTGTTCCAGCCGATCGTGGCGTTGGACGGACGGCGACCGATCGGCGCCGAGGCGCTGCTGCGCTGGCGGCATCCTCAGCTGGGCACCATCCTGCCGGCCGAACTCATTCCGATCGCCGAGGAGGCCGGGATGATCGGTCCCATCGGCGGTTGGGTGCTGCACCAGGCGTGCCGGTGCCTGGCCGGCTGGCTGGCCGAGGGCCGTGACCTGCAGGTCGCGGTCAATGTCTCCGCCACCCAGCTGCACCAACCGGACTTCCTTGCCGAGGTCGCCGCGGTGCTCGACGCCTACGACGTACCGCCGGAGCGGCTGATCATGGAGGTTGCCGAGAACGCCGTGGTACGCGACGTGCGGCAGGCGGTCGCTCAACTGGGTGGGCTGCGCGCGTTGGGCGTACGGACCGCGTTGGACGACTTCGGCTCCGGTGGGGCCTCCCTGACCTACCTGCGCCGGCTGCCGATCGACGTGCTGAAGGTGGACCGGACGCTGGTCACCGAGCCCGACAACGGTTCCGGTACGCCGGGTGCCCCGCTGACCGAGATGGTGGTCCGGCTCGGCCAACGGCTCGGTATGCAGGTCATCGCGGAAGGTGTGGAGACCGCCGAGCAGCTCGCCGCGCTCCGCGACGCCGGGTGCGGGTACGCGCAGGGCTACCTGTTCAGCATGCCGGTGCCGGTCGAGCACGTGGAGGCGTTCTTCGATCTGCACGATGACGGGGCCGGCCCGGTCGTCACGACCTGACCGTACGGTCCGGTGCCGTCGCGGCCCGGCCGGCGCTGCTGCCTCACAGCAGCCCGCTCCGGGCGGCCTGCAGACCGGCCTGGAAACGGTTCCCGGCGCCGAGCCGGTCCATCAGCCGCCGGACCCGACGTTGCACGGTACGCAGGCCGAGCCCGAGGTGCGCCGCGACCCGTTCGTCGGTCAGGCCGGTGGCCAGCAGGGACAGCAGCTGCCGCTCGGCCTCGGACAGTACGGCGGCATCGTCCTGTCCGACCGGATCACCGAACGGTACGGCGCGCTCCCAGCAGAGGTCGAACATCGCCAGCAACGCGTCGAACAGGGAGCAGGGTCGTACCACGATGGCGCGATCCGCCTCGCTGCCCGCGGACTCCGGCACCATCGCCCACCTGCGGTCCACGATCAGCAGCTTGAACGGCACGTCGGGGAGCACCCGGGCCTGTTCGCCGGCCGATCGTAGGGCGTCCACGTCACCCAGCCGGCCGGGTACGGCCAGCGACGGGCGGGCGTAGACAGCGCGGAACCGTACCTTGCGGTCCAGCCCGGCGAGCTCCATGGCGAGGTCGCGTACCGGTCGCACGTACGGGGGTTTGTCGAAGCCGAGGATCTCCTGACGCGCGCAGCGCATCAGCTGTTCGTAGCGGAGGGCGATCTGCTCGGCGCCGCTGATCACCTCCACCAGATCCACCCCGCCGCCGGTCTGCTGGTAGCGGGTCAGCAACGGCTCCACGGCGGCACGGGCCCGCCGGAGACGCTCCTCCTGCCGGCGGGCCAGCAGTTCGACGGCCAGGTCGGGCGCCACCGGGGTGCATCGTGCGTCCGGCAGCAGGAGACCCACCTCCAGCAGTTCGGCAACCGCTGCGGTGACCGCGGCGGTGGGCCGGGTCGCGGTGACCAGAGCGGTCGGTGTGGTACCCGGTTGGTCCAGCAGGTCCAGATACAGCGCCTCCGCGTTGCCGGACAGGCCCAGCGTCTCGAACATGGTCACGCCTTTCGCGAACGGTGCCCCTGTCGTACCCCGTCGGGTGGGCGGAGTACCGCCTCCGACACCATCCCGCCCTTTCCGACCCGGCCGACTGTCCGGATGCCCGGGCAGGTCTGGGTACCCGAGCAGCATGCTGGGTCGGGACCGGTGGCGCCAACGCCGCCAGCCGGTACGCCGTCACCTGGACGAGCTGCTCCGTACCGCGACGGAATGTCAGAGCCCCGGCGCATACTGACTCTCATTTGACAGCGGGGAGTCACGTAGGTGAGCGGCCCGCACCGTGAGTCGTGAGCAGGAGAGGCGGCCGACGATGGCAGCGGAGACGAACGACGGCGGCACGGTGATGCTCGCCGTGGGTACCGGCAAAGGCCTGTTCCTGGCCACCAGCACCGACCGGCGGGACTGGAAACTGACCGGCCCGCATTTCCCGATGACCGATGTCTATGCGATCGGCATCGACACCCGGCGTGACCGACCCCGGTTGCTGGCCGGCATGACCAGCGAGCACTTCGGCCCCAGTGTGGCGTTCAGCGACGACCTGGGTGCCAGTTGGCAGGAGCCGGAGCATGCTCCGGTGGCGTTCCCGGAGGACACCGGGGCGTCGCTGGCCAGAGTATGGCAGCTGACCCCGGGGCCGGCCAACCAGCCCGACGTCGTCTATGCCGGGGTGGAACCCTCCGCGGTCTTCCGCTCCGCAGACGGTGGGCGCAGCTTCGAGCTGCTCCGTGGGCTGTGGGACCACCCGCACCGGACGCAGTGGGAGCCGGGCTTCGGCGGCAAGGCCGTACACACTGTGCTACCGCATCCTGATGATCCGGACCGCTTGACGGTCGCCATGTCCACCGGAGGGGTCTACCGCAGCGCCGACGGCGGCGCCAACTGGCAGGCCAGCAATGCCGGGATCAAGGCGTACTTCCTGCCCAATCAGTATCCGGAGTTCGGCCAGTGCGTACACAAGGTGGCGGCGCATCCGCGGCGACCGGATCAGCTCTTCGCGCAGAACCATCACGGCGTCTACCGCAGTGACGACGCTGGCGACAAGTGGATCTCGATCGCCGACGGGCTTCCGGCCGACTTCGGCTTCCCGATCGTGTCCCATCCGCACCGGCCCGGTGTGGTCTACACCTTCCCGCTGACCGCCGACTCCCGGCGACTTCCGCCTGACGGTCGGTGTCGCGTCTACCGCAGTGAGGATGCCGGCGAGAGCTGGGTCGGCCTGGCCGAAGGGCTGCCGCAGGAAGGCTTCTACACGGTCGTGCTGCGCGATGCGATGAGTGCCGACGACGCCGACCCGGCCGGCATCTACTTCGGCACCCGGTCCGGCGAGGTGTACGGCAGCGCTGATGAGGGGGACAGCTGGCAGCAGATCGCCGCACATCTGCCGGACGTACTGTGCGTCCGGGCCGCAGTGGTGGCCTGACGATGGTCACCGTGCTACTGCCAGGGGTGCTGCGGGCCGAGGCGGGCGGCGCTTCCTCGCTGCGCCTGCAACTGCCCGAGGGTGCCACGCTGCGGGTCGCGCTGGACGCCCTGGCCACCGCCCATCCGAGACTGACCCGCAGGCTGCGGGACGAGCGCGGTGCGCTGCGGCGTTACGTCAACTTCTACGTCGACGGTGAGGAGTGCCGGGTGCTGGCCGGGCTCGACACGGCACTACCACCCGGCGCCGAGTTGCAGATCATCCCGTCGGTGGCCGGAGGTTGACCCGGGTCGGGTCCGGTCCCGGTGGCCGGACCCGACCATGGTCTGGCCCCGGCGATGTCGGCAACCGGCGGCGCACCACGGGCCGTGACCCGGCCGGTACGCCCTCGGGGTCAGCGGTTGCTGATCTGGTCGACGTCGCGGTAGGCGCCGTCACTGGCAGCGGTCGCCATCGCGGCATAGGCACGCAGCGCCGCGGACACCGGCCGCTGACGGTCCACCGGGGTGTACGGACGTTGCCTACCTTCCTGGGCGCTGCGGCGGCGCGCCAGCTCGGCGTCGTCCACGTCCAGTTGGATGGACCGTCCCGGGATGTCGATGGAGATCTGATCGCCGTCCTGTACCAGTGCGATCAGCCCGCCGCCGGCCGCCTCGGGGGAGACGTGGCCGATCGACAGGCCGCTGGTGCCGCCGGAGAACCGGCCGTCGGTGATCAGCGCGCAGGCCTTACCCAGCCCACGGCCCTTCAGGAACGAGGTGGGGTGCAGCATCTCCTGCATGCCCGGGCCACCCTTGGGGCCTTCGTACCGGATCACCAGGACATCGCCCGGCACGACCCGCTTGGACAGGATCCCGTCCACCGCTTGTTCCTGCGACTCGAACACCTTCGCCGGCCCCTGGAAGACCCACACCTCCTCGGGTACGCCGGCGGTCTTGACCACGCAACCGTCCTGCGCAAGGTTGCCGTGCAGGACGGCCAGGCCGCCGTCGGCGGTGTAGGCGTTCGCCACGGAACGGATGCAGCCCTGTGCGGCGTCGGTGTCCAGCCGGTCCCAGCGGTTACCGGTGGAGAACGGTTCGGTGGTGCGTACGCCGCCGGGCGCCGCGTGGTAGAGCTCCACCGCCTCCGGGGAGGGGTCGTTGCCTCGAAGGTCCCACTGGTCCAGCCATTCGGTCAGGGAGGCGGCGTGCACCGAGGTCACGCCCCGGTGCAGTAGGCCGGCCCGGTCCAGCTCACCGAGGATGGCGGGTATGCCGCCGGCCCGGTGCACATCCTCCATGTGGAAGATCTTCCCTGGGCCGGCGACACTCGGGGCGACCTTGGCGATACACGGCACGCGGCGCGAGATCGTGTCGATGTCCGACACGGTGAAGTCCAGCTCCGCCTCGCGGGCGGCGGCCAGCAGGTGCAGGACCGTGTTGGTGGAGCCGCCCATCGCCACATCGAGCGACATCGCGTTCTCGAAGGCTTCCCGTCCGGCGATGGCGCGGGGCAGTACGGAATGGTCGTCCTTGCCGTAGTAGCGGGCGGCCAGGTCGACCACGGTACGGCCGGCCCGTTCGAACAGCGCCCGCCGCGCGGTGTGGGTGGCCAGGGTGGAGCCGTTGCCCGGTAGTGCCAGCCCCATCGCCTCGGTCAGGCAGTTCATCGAGTTCGCGGTGAACATGCCGGAGCAGGAACCGCAGGTCGGGCAGGCGGAGCGCTCGATGGAGTCGAGCTGGTCATCGGTGACGCTGTCGTTGGCCGATGCGATCATGGCGTCGATCAGGTCGATCTTGTCGTGGACCACACCTTCGATCGCCACGGTCTTTCCGGCCTCCATGGGTCCGCCGGAGACGAAGACGGTGGGGATGTTGAGCCGCATCGCGGCGATCAACATGCCGGGGGTGATCTTGTCGCAGTTGGAGATGCAGACCAGCGCGTCCGCGCAGTGCGCGTTGACCATGAACTCGACCGCGTCGGCGATGAGTTCCCGGCTGGGCAGTGAGTAGAGCATCCCGCCGTGGCCCATGGCGATGCCGTCGTCGACCGCGATCGTGTTGAACTCCTTGGCCACCCCGCCGGCCTCCTCGACGGCGCCGGCCACCAGCTGACCGAGGTCCTTGAGGTGTACGTGGCCGGGGACGAACTGGGTGAAACTGTTGGCCACGGCCACGATGGGTTTGCCGAAATCGCCGTCGGTCATCCCGGTGGCACGCCACAGCGCGCGCGCTCCGGCCATGTTCCGGCCGTGTGTGGAGGTCCTGGACCGCAGTTCTGGCATCCGACAAGTCTGTCACGCGGCAGAGCCGGCGAACACCCACCCCGGGTACGTGCGTTCCATCTGGCGAGACATTGACTTAACCCTAATTCAGCTTCTGGTCAGCGTGGATCCTGCGTATCTGCCGACATGTGACTTTCGTTAACCACGATGTGGGATGAGTTGACGGGCGCCCTCGGATGCGTCAGAGTAGGCCCATGCAGTCGACTCGGCACCTCCTCGTAGTACTTACCTAGCGCACTGTCACTACGGTGACGGTGCGCGGCCTGTGTGCGTGTGGCACGCGGGCCTTTCTTTTTGCCTCATGCCGGTCCGACCCGGGCCGGTACGGGGCATGTGGCCCGAAGCACACCGCCCGCCCGCTGCCCATACTCGATCTTCAACCCGGATCGGACTGCGATGACCAAACCCGCGACAGGTTCAGAACCGAGGCCGGCCCCACCCACCGCCCGCCCGGCGGCTGGTGGCAGTACGCCCATGACCGGTGCTCAGGCACTGATCGCCGCCCTGGAAGCGCTCGGTACCGAGGTCGTCTTCGGTATTCCGGGCGGCACCATCCTGCCGGCCTACGACCCGTTGTTCGACTCCGTCAAGATCCGGCACGTGCTGGTACGCCACGAACAGGGCGCCGGGCACGCCGCCGAGGGCTACGCGCAGGCCACCGGCCGGGTCGGGGTCTGCATGGCGACCTCCGGCCCGGGCGCCACCAACCTGGTGACCCCGATCGCGGACGCGTACATGGACTCGGTCCCGCTGGTGGCCATCACCGGACAGCAGTCCACGGCGCTGATCGGTACGGACGCGTTCCAGGAAGCCGACATCTGCGGCATCACGCTGCCGATCATCAAACATAACTACCTGGTCACCGACCCGGCGGAGATCGCGCGCACCGTCGCGGAGGCGTTCCACCTCGCCCTGTCCGGCCGCCCCGGCCCGGTCCTGGTGGACATCCCCAAGGACGTGCTCACCGCGTCCACCGTCTTCTCCTGGCCGCCGGCGCTCGACCTGCCCGGCTACCACCCGACGATGCATCCGCACGGAAAGCAGATCCGGGAGGCCGCCCGGCTGATGCGGCACGCTCAACGACCGGTGTTCTACGTCGGCGGCGGCGTGCTGAAGGCACACGCCACCGACGAGCTCGCAGAACTCGCCGAACTGACCGGTATCCCGGTGGTCACCACACTGATGGCCCGGGGCGCCTTCCCGGACAGCCACCCGCAGCACCTGGGCATGCCCGGGATGCACGGCTCTGTCGGCGCGGTGTACGCGCTGCAACGCTCGGATCTGATCGTCGCTCTCGGTGCACGGTTCGACGACCGGGTCACCGGCAGCCTCGACTCGTTCGCGCCGGGCGCCACCGTCGTGCACGCCGACATCGACCCTGCTGAGATCGGCAAGAACCGACCGGTGGACGTGCCGATCGTCGGAGACGCCCGACATGTCATCACCGAACTGATCACCGCCATGCGCGCCGAGATCAAGGCCAACGACGGCGAGGGCCCCGATCTGGTCGGTTGGTGGCGCCAACTGTCCGACCTGCGGGAGCGCTACCCGCTGGGCTGGGAGGACCCGGCCGACGGCAGCCTGGCGCCGCAGTACGTGATCAAGCGGCTCGGCGAGATCGCCGGTCCGGACACCATCTTCGTGGCCGGTGTCGGCCAGCACCAGATGTGGGCCAGCCAGTTCATCAGCTACGAGAAGCCGAACACCTGGATCAACTCCGGCGGTGCCGGAACGATGGGCTTCGCGGTGCCGGCGGCGATGGGCGCCAAGATGGGCTGCCCGGACCGGACGGTCTGGGCGGTGGATGGCGACGGCTGCTTCCAGATGACCAACCAGGAACTCGCCACCTGCGCACTGGAAGGTATCCCGATCAAGGTCGCGGTGATCAACAACGGCAACCTGGGCATGGTCCGGCAGTGGCAGACGCTGTTCTACCAGGGCCGTTACTCACAGACCGATCTCGGCACGCACAAGCAGCGGGTGCCCGACTTCGTCAAACTCGCCGACGCGCTGGGCTGCGTCGGCCTGCGCGCCGAGAGCGCGGACGAGGTGGACGCGGTGATCGGGCAGGCGATGGAGATCAACGACCGCCCGGTGGTGGTCGAGTTCGTGGTCGGCAAGGACGCGATGGTGTGGCCGATGGTGCCGCCCGGCGTCGGCAACGACGACATCCTCTTCGCCCGGGACGTCCGGCCCTCGTTCGATGAAGACGACCTCTGACCAGCCAGCTAGGGAGACGACAGATGACCTCGGTAGAGGGGCGATCCCATGAGTAGACACACACTCTCCGTTCTGGTGGAGGACAAGCCGGGCGTTCTGGCCAGGGTGGCCGGACTGTTCAGCCGGCGCGGCTTCAACATCGACTCGCTGGCCGTCGGGGAGACCGAGCATCCCGGGATCTCCCGGATCACGATCGTGGTCAACGTCGAGTCCTCACCGCTGGAACAGGTGACCAAGCAGCTCAACAAGCTGGTCAACGTACTCAAGATCGTGGAGCTGGAATCCGACGCGTCGGTACAGCGTGAGCTGCTGCTGGTCAAGGTCCGTGCCGACCTGCAGACCCGTACGCACGTGATGGAGGCGGTGCAGCTGTTCCGGGCCAAGGTCGTGGACGCTGCCCCCGACGCGCTGACCGTCGAGGCCACCGGCACCGGCGACAAGCTGGAAGCCCTCCTACGGATGCTCGAACCGTTCGGCATCAAGGAGATGGTCCAGTCCGGCCTGGTGGCGATCGGGCGCGGCGCCCGTTCGATCACCAGTCCGACCCTGCGCAGTACCGCCTGAGCGACGGTGACCGTACCGGCCGTCCGGGCCGCGGTCGTCGACGCCATCCGCCACATCCGCGGTCATCCGCGGCGAGACAACACATCGAGAGAGGGAAACAATGGCCGCTGAGGTCTTCTACGACGACGACGCCGACCTGTCGGTGATCCAGGGCAAGAAGGTGGCCGTGATCGGATACGGCAGCCAGGGTCACGCGCATGCCCTCAACCTGCGCGACTCCGGGGTGGATGTCCGGGTCGGTCTGCAGCAGGGTTCCCGGAGCCGGGCCAAGGCCGAGGAGCAGGGCCTGCGGGTACTGACCCCGGCCGAGGCCACCGCCGAGGCCGATCTGATCTCGATCCAGGCGCCCGACACGGTGCAGCGCACCCTGTACGCCAACGAGATCGCCCCGAACCTGGCGCCGGGCAAGACGCTGCTGTTCAGTCACGGCTTCAACATCCGGTACGGCTTCATCCAGGCGCCGGAGGGCGTGGATGTGGTGATGGTGGCGCCCAAGGGCCCCGGTCACCTGGTCCGCCGCCAGTTCGCCGACGGCAAGGGCGTACCGGACCTGGTCGCGGTGGAGCAGGACGCGACCGGTGACGCACTGACCACCGCCCTGTCCTACGCCGCGGCGATCGGTGGCACCCGCGCCGGCGTCATCCGTACCACCTTCACCGAGGAGACCGAGACCGACCTGTTCGGTGAGCAGGCGGTGCTCTGTGGCGGCGTGTCCTCGCTGATCCAGGCCGGTTTCGAGACCCTCACCGAGGCCGGCTACCAGCCCGAGATCGCGTACTTCGAGGTGCTGCACGAGCTGAAGCTGATCGTCGACCTGATCTGGGAGGGCGGTATCGCCCGGCAGCGGTACTCCTGCTCGGACACCGCGGAGTACGGCGACTACACGCGCGGCCCGCGGGTCATCGACGGGCGGGTCAAGGCCGAGATGCGCAAGATCCTCGACGAGATCCAGGACGGTACGTTCGCCAACGAGTGGATCGCCGAGGACGACAAGGGTCGGCCGAACTTCACCAAGTACCGCGAGGAAGGTGCCGCGCACCCGGTGGAGGTCGTCGGCGCCAAGCTGCGTTCGATGATGAGCTGGGTGGACCGGCCGATCACCGAGACCGCCTGAGCTGTACGGCCAGCGTCACCGGCCCTGGCCCACCGCATCGTGTGGCGGCCCCGGGCCGGTGACGGAGCACTACCGGCGCTCGCGCGAGCGGGCGCTGTCGGGCGAGTCGCGGCCGACGAAGCTGACCGGCCCCCGTCGGCGGGCGAAGCCGAATCCGCGGCGGGCCTTGACGTGCCGGCCGAGCTGTCTGACCCGGCGCGGGCGGCGGGTGCGCCCGGCGCGGGAGCGTCGGGGAAGCCGGAGCCAGTCGGGTCGGCCCGGCCAGTCGGGCAGGTGCATCCGTGGCCGGCGGCGTGGCGGTGGCCTGCCGGCCTGCCACTCGCGGCTGCGGGCGACGAGCCAGCGTCGTACCCGCCGACCACGTAGTAGACCGACCATGATCAGTGCGATCAGTGCGGCCAGCGCCCAGATCACGGCCAGTATGGCGTCGAGGATGGTCGGCCTGACCAGCCGTACGAGGCTCCCGGTCGCGGCGACCAGGACGAAGGTGGCATCCAGCAGTGCCAGCAGGGGGCTGCCGCGCTGCATGAGGCGGATGCCGCCCAGTACGCAGCCGACGGCCATCAGCAGGGTCACCACCGGCAGCAGTACGCCGAAGGTACCGACGCCCCCGCCCAGCAGTGAACCCGCGGTGGCCAGCATCGGTACGGACAGGATGCCGGAGAGCACCGCGGCGACCATCGCGCCCGCCGGCGGTTCGCCGGCAGGTGTCAGCGGTGCTGCGAGCACCGGAAGTCGGCTGACGTTGGCAGGTTGCAGGGTGGCCACGACCTGGTGCGGGGACTGGACGACGAGTGGCTCCTGCTCGTCCGCCACCGGCGGGATCAGTTCGTCCGGTGGTGGTGAGCCGGTGTCCTCCGCGGCTGGACCCGGGTCTGCGGGCCGGGCAGCGCCGTCGTACCCGCCACCGTCGGCCGGACCCGCTGTCCGCTGTCCACCGAAGGGTGGCGAGCCGGTCGTGCGTGCCCAGGGAGGATCCGGGGTGGCGCCGGCCCCTGCCTCCGGGCCTGCGAACGGATCGATGGCGGGCTCGTCGGTGCGACCGTACTGGTACCGGCTACCGGTGTCCGGGCCGCCGGATCGGGCGCTGCTCGGGCTGGTGGTGGCCCAGGGAACCGGGCCCGGGGCGGTGTCCGTCCCGTCGGGCGACGGATCCGGGCGCTGGCTGCGGGCAGGGTCGTCGCGTCGTGGCGGTGTGGGCCGGCGACCGGGACCCGGCGGTGGCCAGGGCCCGAAGACGGGTTGCTCCACCTCTTCGTGACGATCCGTGGACGGCCCCGCTGGTTGCGTGGCGCCGCCCGGCGTCGGGTCATCGGCATCAGCAGCCGGCGGAACAGGCATTCCGTCGAGCCGGTCGGGGCGGCTGGCGGTGCGACCTGGCCGGTCACCCAACGTCACGAACAATCCCTCCCGGGTAAGTGCCTGACTGCGATGGTATCGGCGTTTTCCGGATCTGGGCGCCCGGTCAAAGACCCTCTTCCCGCATTGTGGAAGGTACTCATCGCCTAGCCAAGATCGTCATGATCTGTGACGTAAACGGCTGGACGTACGCTCTGCCCCCGCAGTGGCCATTGTGGATGGAAAGGGGTATGCGGGCGCCGACCGTTCAAGCAGTCGGGCATCAACCTGACGGATCCGACCGCAGTTCGTACTGTCCATTGTTCCCGCAGGTGGGAACAATGATCGCGGTTTCGGATCAGAGACCTGACGTCCCGGAACGACCGATCAGTGCAACAGAGGGGCGCAGCGTGCTTGCGCAGCGTCGTCATTCCGGATACTGTTCATGTCGGCTACACGATACAGCGACACATCTGCCGGATCTCGGAAGATTACGACGCATCAGTGCTTTGCGGCGGCATGTTCTGAATCATCCCGATGTTGAGCTGGAACGTGCGGGCCTGCACCCCCCCAGGGCGCGACGCCATCCCCCCGCGTTCGCGCTTCTGCCGGCCCTCGCGACCAGGCCGCGGTCGCGGGGGCCGCGCTTACCTCCGGCCAGTACGGGTCCTTTCTCCGCTATTGCCGGGCTCGCGTTTCTCTTGCCCGGTGAGACGTGATGGCGTTTCTTCGACATCCACACTCTTATTCCCCACTGTCGGTTATCTGACAGAAGAATGGGGATGAAGAATGGTGGGTCCCAATGTCCGTACCTCCCGTTCGGGATGTGGTCGCGGATCTCTGGGCGGGGCGTCTCATATCATGAGAAACCTGTATCGCAAACTGAGATGAAGGTGAGCTCCGGCAAGACTGTTCACATTGACCTGAGCGGTGGGAGGTTGTGGTGACGGTACGGCTTGCAGTCATCGGAGGAGACGGCATCGGCCCCGAGGTCGTCGCGGAGGCCCGCAAGGTGCTGGACGTGGTCCTGCCCGATGTGCAGGCCACCGAGTACGACCTCGGCGCGGCGCGCTACCACCGCACCGGCGAGGTACTACCCGACAGCGTGCAGGACGAACTGGCCCAGCACGACGCGATCCTGCTGGGTGCGGTCGGCGATCCGGGCGTGCCCTCCGGTGTGCTGGAACGTGGGCTGCTGCTGAAACTCCGGTTCGCCTTCGACCACTACGTCAACCTCCGGCCGTCTCGGCTGTGGCCCGGTACGACCAGCCCGCTGGCCGGGGTCGGACCCGGTGACATCGACCTCGTCGTGGTCCGGGAGGGCACCGAGGGCCTGTACTGCGGGGCCGGCGGAGTGGTCCGTCGGGGCACCCCGGCGGAGATCGCCACCGAGGAGAGCATCAACACCCGCTACGGGGCGGAACGAGCCGTACGGGACGCTTTCGAGCGGGCCATGCGTCGTCCCCGCCGCAAGGTAACCCTGGTACACAAGAACAACGTCCTGGTCCACGCCGGTGACCTGTGGCATCGCGCGTTCCGCGAGGTCGCGGCGGACTACCCGGACGTGCAGACCGAGTACCAGCACGTGGACGCCGCGGCGATGTTCCTGGTCACCGATCCGAAGCGGTACGACGTACTGGTCACCGACAACCTGTTCGGTGACATCCTGACCGACATCGCCGCCGCGGTCACCGGTGGGATCGGGCTGGCCGCCAGTGGAAACATCAATCCGACCGGGATGTTCCCGTCCATGTTCGAGCCGGTACACGGTTCCGCGCCGGACATCGCCGGCAAGGGCGTGGCCGATCCCGCGGCCGCCATCCTGTCCGCCGCACTGTTGCTGGACCACCTCGGTCACCCCGAGCAGGCCCGCCGGGTGGAGGCCGCGGTGGGGGCCGAGGTCGCCGGCCGTACCGGTGGACAGCTGAGCACCGCCGCGGTCGGCGACGCCATCGCCGCCCGACTCGCCGGCTGACCCTCGCCGTCGGGCATGGTCGCAGGCCGTCGTACGGATCCGGCGCCACGCCGGACGACTGAACGCTGAGGCAGCGTTCAGCGTGTTCGCTATGCTGCAAACGGTGTCCGCGTCAGGCCGACCGGCTGGTCCGCGGGCCGGGTCGCCCCGCTGCGTCGTATCCGACGTGCCACGCACCCTTCCGGATGATTCGTCCGCGGTTACCCGGTACCTGGCTCGACCGGCACACCACGCGTCTTGCCAGTCGCGTCTGAACGGACGGTAAGTTCTGCCGCAGTACCGCGGATCGAGCGTGTGCCTTGGAGGTTGGAGAACCATGAGTGGTGGCAGCAGCCGGAACGACAGCCTCGTCTCTGAAACTGGACTGGCGTTCGAGGTCCATCCCAGCCCGCAGCCGGTACCGGACGCCGAACGGGAGGCGTTGCTGGTCGACCCGGGTTTCGGCCGGGTCTTCACCGATCACATGGTGACCGTCCGCTACAGCGAGGCCAAGGGCTGGTACGACGCCCGGGTGGAACCCTTCGGTCCGATCCCGCTGTCCCCGGCGACCGCGGCGTTGCACTACGCGCAGGAGATCTTCGAGGGTCTCAAGGCCTACCACGCTGCGGACGGTGGCGTGACCATGTTCCGCCCGGACGCCAACGCGCGTCGGATGCAGGTGACCGCGGCCCGGATGGCGATGGCGCACCTGCCGGAGGAGATCTTCCTGCAGGCGGTGAAGGCTCTGGTCGAGCAGGACAAGGCGTGGATCCCGACCCAGCCGGGAGCAAGCCTGTACGTGCGGCCGTTCATGTTCGCCACCGAGGTGTTCCTGGGCGTCAAGCCGTCCTCGGACTACCTGTTCTGCGTGATCGCCTCACCGGCCGGTTCGTACTTCGCCGGCGGGGTCAAGCCGGTGACCGTGTGGGTGTCGGCGGACTACACGCGGGCCGCGCCCGGCGGCACCGGGGCGGCCAAGTGCGCGGGCAACTACGCGGCCAGCCTGCGGGCCCAGGCCGAGGCGATCGAGGCGGGTTGCGACCAGGTCGTCTACCTCGACGCGGTGGAGCGGCGCTATGTCGACGAGCTGGGCGGCATGAACATCTTCGCGGTGTACGGGGAGGGCGACGACGTCACGCTGGTGACCCCACCGCTGGCCGGCACCATCCTGCCGGGCATCACCCGGGAGTCGGTCATCGCGCTGGCCGGCCGGCTGGGCTACCGGGTGCAGGAGCGCCCGTACGCGATGGACGAGTGGCGCGCCGACGCCGAGTCCGGTCTGCTGCGCGAATCGTTCGCCTGTGGTACGGCCGCGGTGGTGACCCCGATCGGTCGGGTCCGTGGCGTGGACACCGACTTCACCGTGGCCGGCGGCACCGAAGGCCCGGTCACCCGGCGGTTGCGGGAACTCCTGCTCGACATCCAGCACGGCCGGACCGAGGACCCGTTCGGCTGGGTGCACCGTCTGTGGTGACGGCCTGACCGACGTTCCCACGCTGCCGGTGTGTTCTGCGGGCACCGGCAGTGAGGTCGGTGGGTGCGGGCGGCCGGTATCGTGTGCGGCTCACACTCGTGGTCGGCTGCTGCCGACCAACCGGAGGGGGAGCACATGTTCGGCAAGGACGATCACTACGACGTCGAACTCAACACCGACTCGCTGTCGATGCACTGGCTCAAGGACACACTCAACGACCGGTGGAAGGACGGCTGGGCGCTCAAGGACGTGTTCGTACAGAACAACAACACGATCCTGATCTTCGAACGGGCCCGCTGACCTGATCCCCGGGCCCGCCAGGGCGCCGGGGTCGAGTGCTCCGGTGATCGTCGGTCCCAGGTCGGGGGCGGCAATCACCCGCACCCTTGGTGATCGTTGGGCGACCACGTCCCGGCCCCGTTCGCTGATCAGCGACGTGAAGTCGGTCACCTGGTCGCCCGCTATCTGGGATCGACTACCCACCGTGCACTCGCCGATGGCAGGGTGGTGGACGTGACCCGGACCTTCCGCGGCCTGATTATTGGCACCTAGCGCGCCGAGCCGACCAACCCGTCGAGCCAGCGCGCAGACCTCCCGTGACCCGGGGGGTCTTTTCGTTTTCCGGGCCCGGACCCGTGTACGGCAGGGCCGTACGCCACCATCCGTCAGCGAGCAGCATCCTGGAAAGGACCACACACCATGCAATCCGGACAACCGGCCCCGTCCGCGCCGAGCGCGGACGAGTTCCACCTGTTCGACACCAGCCTGCGTGACGGTGCCCAGCGGGAGGGCATCAGCTACTCGGTCACCGACAAGCTCGCGGTGGCCAGGCTGCTGGACGAACTCGGTGTGCGGTTCATCGAGGGCGGCTGGCCGGGTGCGATGCCCAAGGACACCGAGTTCTTCCGGCGCGCGCGTACCGAACTGAGCCTGCGCCACGCCGAACTCGTCGCGTTCGGCGCCACCCGGCGGGCCGGTACCGCGGTCGCCGACGATCCGCAGGTCCGCGCCCTGCTGGAGGCACAGACCCCGGCTGTGTGTCTGGTGGCCAAGTCCGACGTACGGCATGTGGAACGCGCTCTGCGCACCACCCGGGAGGAGAACCTGGCCATGGTCGCCGACACGGTGGCCTACCTGGTGGCCCAGGGTCGCCGGGTGTTCCTGGACTGCGAGCACTTCTTCGACGGTTACGCTGCCGATCCCGACTACGCGCTCGCGGTGGTCCGTACGGCCTTCGACGCCGGCGCCGACGTGGTCGTACTGTGCGACACCAACGGCGGGATGCTGCCCTCGGGGATCGCCCGTACCGTGACGGAGCTGCGCCGCCGGCTCGGCGGGACACCGCGGTTGGGCATGCACGCGCAGAACGACACCTCCTGCGCGGTGGCCAACACCATCGCGGCGGTGGAGGCCGGTGCGATGCACGTACAGGGCACCGCCAACGGTTACGGTGAGCGGCCCGGCAATGCGGACATCTTCGCGGTGATCGGCAACCTCACCACCAAGCTCGGGCGCCAGGTCCTGCCGGACGGCTGCCTGGAGAAGATGGTGCGCGTCTCGCACGCGATCGCGGAGATCGCCAACATCGCACCGGACACCCATCAGCCCTACGTCGGTGGCAGTGCCTTCGCGCACAAGGCTGGCCTGCACGCCAGCGCCATCAAGGTGGATCCGGACCTCTACAACCACGTCGATCCGACGATCGTGGGCAACGACATGCGCATCCTGATCACCGAGATGGCCGGTCGGTCCAGCGTGGAACTGAAGAGCCGGGAACTGGGCCTGGAACTGGCCGACCGGCCCGACGTGCTGGCCCGGGTCACCGAACAGGTCAAGCAGAAGGAGGCCGCGGGCTGGTCGTTCGAGGCCGCGGACGCCTCGTTCGAACTGCTGGTCCGCGCCGAACTCGACGACGCCCGGCCCCGGCCCTTCACCCTGGAGTCCTACCGGGTGATCGTCGAACACCGGCAGGACGGCGCGGTGGTCAGCGAGGCGACCGTCAAGGTACGGGTACGCGGCGAGCGGATGGTCGCCACCGGCGAAGGGAACGGCCCGGTCAACGCCCTGGACGCGGCGTTGCGCGGTGCGCTGGTCCGGCACTACCCACAACTATCCACAGTGGACCTCAGGGACTACAAGGTACGGATCCTGGAAGGCAGCCACGGCAGCGGTGCGATCACCCGGGTACTGGTCGGGTCCGGTGACGAGCGCGCCGACTGGACGACCGTCGGGGTGCACGACAACGTGGTCGAAGCCAGCTGGCACGCCCTGGTCGACTCGCTGACCTACGCGGTGTCCGTCACCGAGGTGGCGCCGGCGGTGGTGTGAGGCCCGATGGTGTGAGGCCGGTGCGGTACCGAGGTCAGCCGGCGAGCAGTCGGTCGCAGGCGGCGACCAGCCGGGAACGTAGTGGTGCGGCGCGCTCACTGAACTCCCGCTGCGCCGCGACGTACTGCGCCCGGCCCTCCGGTGTCTCCACCGCCACCGGCTGGTAGCCCAATGCCCGCAGATCGTACGGGGAGGCCCGCATGTCCAGTTCGCGTACCTCGCGGGCCAGTTCGAAGCAGTCGGCGACCAGATCGCTGTCGACCAGCGGGGACAACTTGTACGACCACTTGTACAGATCCATCGTGGCGTGCAGGCAGCCCGGCTGCTCCAGCTCCGGCTGGCTCTTCCGGCTCGGCTGCAGCACATTGAGCGGCCGGGCCGGGGCGGTGAAGAACCGGAACGCGTCGAAGTGGCTGCACCGTACGCCGCGATCCTCGACCACCCGGTCGGTGTCGTCGGCGGACAGCCGCAGCGGCCAGTCGGAGTGCCGTAGCTGCTCGGCTGTCTGCCGGTACACCATTGCCCACTCGTGCATGCCGAAGCAGCCCAGCTGTGCCGGGCGCGCCGCGGTGCGGGCCAGCAGCTCGCGTACCCATCCGATGCTGTCCCGGCGCCGGGCCAGCAGCGCCGTCACGTCCAGGGTCAGCCCGCCCGGCACCGGGCGGTAGCGCCCGCCGAACTCCTCGACGGTGGCCTCCGCGAGCACCACGCCCGGCCCGGGATGCCAGCGCCGCAACTGGGCCGGGCGGAACGAGTAGTACGTGAACAGGAAGTCCTCCACGGGGTGCCGGCGCCCCTGACGGTGCCGGTCCAGGTGCGTACCGGTCCAGCCGTCCACCCGCCGTCGGTGCGCGGCCTGCCGTGCCCGCCACTGCGGCCCGGTGAGAACGTGACCCGTGCCGACCGGCACCGCCGAGGTCTGCTGACTGCCCACCCGGCCAGTGTGCCAGCGGCGGCGATGGCAATCCGCTGGCGGTACGGACACCCCGGGTCGTTAGATTCCTCAGTAGAGGTGACCAGTGCCGGGCGACCCGGCGACGTACCGGCCGGGGGCCGGCACATCACGTCGGGCCGCTGGTACCGACAGCAGGAAGGTTGTGTTGTGCGCATCGCACGCTTCGCCCACGGTGGCGGAATGTCCTTCGGAGTGGTGGAGGGTGACCCCGACGCCGGCTCGGCGGGTCTGACCGTCGAGCAGATCGAGGGGCTGCCCTTCGGTCAGGTGCAGACCACCGGCCAGCGCTGGGCGGTGTCCGACGTCCGGTTGCTGTCGCCGATCCTGCCCAGCAAGGTGGTCTGCGTCGGCCGCAACTACGCCGAACATGCCGCCGAGCACCACGCCGAGGTGCCGGCCGAACCCCTGCTGTTTCTCAAGCCGTCCACCTCGGTGGTCGGTCCCGACGACGCGATCCGTCTGCCCACCCAGTCCAAGCGGGTGGAACACGAGGCGGAACTGGCCGTGGTGATCGGCATGACCGGTGCGCGCCGGTTGGACCGGGCCACGGCGCCGGCCGCGGTCTTCGGCTACACCTGCGCCAACGACGTCACGGCCCGCGACCTTCAGGCCAGCGACGGTCAGTGGACCAGGGCGAAGGGGTTCGACTCGTTCTGCCCGATCGGCCCCTGGATCGACACAGAGCTGGACCCGGCCGACGTCGAGGTGCGGTGCACCGTCGGCGACGAGGTACGTCAGCAGGGCCGTACCAAGGACATGATCTTCGACATCCCGACGCTGGTGTCCTACATCTCGCACGTGATGACGCTGCTGCCCGGTGACGTGATCCTGACCGGGACCCCGGCCGGGGTCGGGCCGCTCACCGACGGCGACAACGTCTCCGTCTCCGTCAGCGGCCTCGGCACGCTCTCCAACCCGGTGGTGAACCTTGACTGACGACCCGATCCGCCTTCGGTTCTGCCCGTCCCCGACCGGCGTCCCACACGTCGGGCTGATGCGTACCGCGATCTACAACTGGGCGCACGCCCGCCACCACGGTGGCGTACTGGTGCTGCGCATCGAGGACACCGACGCCGCCCGCGACTCCGAGGACAGCTACCGGATGCTGCTGGACGTGATGTCCTGGCTGGGGCTGGACTGCGACGAGGGCCCCGAGGTCGGCGGGCCGTACGGACCGTACCGGCAGAGCGAGCGGCGGGAGCGCTACGCCGAGGTGGCGAAGCAACTGCTGGAGGCCGGGTACGCGTACGAGTCGTTCTCCACCCCGGAGGAGGTCGACGCCCGGCACCGGGCCGCCGGACGGGACCCGAAGCTGGGCTACGACAACCACGACCGGGACCTCAGCGACGAGCAGAAGGACGCGTTCCGGGCCGAAGGTCGCGCGCCGGTGCTGCGGCTGCGGATGCCCGACGAGGACCTGACCTGGACCGACCTGGTCCGTGGCGAGGTCACCTTCAAGGTCGGCAGCGTGCCCGACTTCGTCATCGTGCGTGGCACCGGGGATCCGCTCTACACCCTGGTCAACCCGATCGACGACGCACTGATGAAGATCACGCACGTACTGCGGGGCGAGGACCTGCTGCCCTCCACACCGCGCCAGCTCGCGCTGTACCGGGCATTGGTCGCCATCGGTGTCGCGGACCGGGTGCCGCAGTTCGGTCACCTGCCGTACGTGATGGGGGAGGGCAACAAGAAGCTGTCCAAGCGGGCGCCGGAAGCCAACATCTTCCAGTACCGCGACGCCGGCTACCTGCCCGAGGGCGTGGTCAACTACCTGGCCCTGCTGGGCTGGTCGATCGCGCCGGACCGGGACGTGTTCTCGCCCGCCGAGCTGGTCGAGGCGTTCGACGCCTCGAACGTCAACCCCAACCCGGCCCGCTTCGACCCGAAGAAGATGGCGGCCATCAACGCCGCACACGTACGGCTGCTGCCGGCGGACGAGTTCGCCGCCCGGATCACCCCGTACCTGGCGTCCGCCGGGCTGGTCGCGGAGCCCGCCACCGCAGCCGAGCAGGAGGTCATCGCGACGGCGGCGCCGCTGATCCAGGAGCGGGTACAGACCCTCGGGCAGGCACCCGACATGCTGGGCTTCCTGTTCGTCGCCGACGACCGGTTCACCCCGGAGGAGGCCAGCGCGGCGAAGGCGCTCGGTGCAGACGCCGCGCCGGTACTGGACGCCAGCATCGCCGCGGTGGCAGACCTGCCGTCGTGGAGCGCGGCCGCACTGGAGGAGGCGCTGAAAGCGGCGCTGGTGGACGGGTTGGGTCTCAAGCCGCGTAAGGCCTTCGCGCCGGTACGCGTCGCGGTCACCGGCCGTACCGTTTCGCCACCGCTCTACGAATCGATGGAGCTGCTCGGTCGGGACCGTTCGATGGCGCGGCTGCACGCCGCCCGGGCCGGTCTGCCTGCGTGAACATCCGGTCCGGCCGGCCGTCCGGTCCGGTGGCCGTCGTAGCTGACGAGTCACCGGACCGGCCCATGGGCCGGCGCTCTCTCGGCCCGGTCGGCCCGGTCGGTGGGCGGCGGTGATGCCGGTGCGCGCGGTGCTGTTCGACATCGACGACACACTGCTGGACTACTCGGCCGCCGAACGTGGCGGGATCCTCGGCTACCTGGCCGAACTGGGGCTGCCCGAGGACCGGTGCGCCGCCGGCGCCGACGTCTGGCATCAGCTGCAGGAACAGCACTTCGGCCGGTTCCTGGCCGGTGAGGTGGACTTCCCCGGGCAGCAACGCGCCCGGGCGGCCGGGATGCTCGACTGGCTCGGCCTGCCCGCGCTGTCCGGTGCCGAGGAGCTGGCCGGCTGGTTCGCCGGGTACCGGCGGCACCACCAGTTGTCGTTGCGTGTGTTCGCCGACGTCGTCGACTGCCTGACCGGCCTGTCATCCACCGTGGCGTTGGGTGTGGTCAGCAACAACGATGAGGCCGCGGCCCGGGAGAAGCTGGACCGAACCGGTCTGCTGGCGCATTTCCGGTGCGTGGTCTGTGTGGACACCGCCGGCTGCGCCAAGCCGGCGCCGGGCATCTTCCGGCATGCCTGCCGGGCACTGGGCGTGCCCCCGGCGGAGACGCTGTACGTCGGTGACCAGCTGGCCACCGACGCGGTGGCGGCGCACGACGCAGGTCTGCGTGGGGTCTGGTTGGACCGTTCGAGCAGTGACGTGGTGCGTGCTGATGCCCGGGTGCGACGGATAACCGCTTTGACGGAGCTGATGGCTATGCCAGAGTTTGGGGCGAGGACATCCCCTATGACCTCGGCGGCCGACCTGATTTGAGCCGCCGCCGGGCCGTCGGGTACAGTTCTCTCCGGTGCGCGGGCACCGATGGGGTATGGGGTAATTGGCAGCCCGACTGGTTCTGGTCCAGTTAGTCTAGGTTCGAGTCCTGGTACCCCAGCAAATGTCCGCGCACCACCTAGGGCCCCGTCGTCTAGCGGCCTAGGACACCGCCCTCTCAAGGCGGCGGCGCCGGTTCGAATCCGGTCGGGGCTACCAGCACCATCACAAAGGGCCACATCGACGATGTGGCCCTTTTGCCTGTGGATCTCCTGGTGTCTGCTGAACCCTTGCTGTCCCGTGTGCGGGTTTTACCGCAGCCGGCGTGGGGTGACCCGAAACGCCAGGCGGCGCACCGGTCCACTAGGCTGGAAGGTGCTTAGGGCCCCGTCGTCTAGCGGCCTAGGACACCGCCCTCTCAAGGCGGCGGCGCCGGTTCGAATCCGGTCGGGGCTACCAGGCAAAACTCTCTCCGCGCGGCCTCGCTGGCAGCACATTCACCGCGACCCGCGCTGTACGTCAGATTCCGGCTGGTGGTGCCCCGACGGGGCGGTGCACCGGTGCCGCCGGGCGGGCGAAGAACGCTGCCGACGGTTTCGCGGTCAGCAGCATGGCCGCCGCGACGACCAGGGCCACCTGGAGCACCGCCAGCAGTACCAGCAGGATCCACAACCCGGGCCCGATCAGGTCGGCCACCGACGGTGGTGAGACCTCGCTGCCGCTGTAGGCGTCGGTATGGCTCATCCCGAAGCGCATCTGCCGGGACAGCATGAGCGCGAAGCCGCCGCACAGACCTCCGAGAGTGAAGGCCAGGCAGGCGATGAAGGTGAGGGTCCGTGCGGTACGGCTGCCCCGCAGTACCGGAACGACCAGCGCCGCACTGGTCACCGCGGTGATGATCGAGTACACGATCAGGGTGATGCAGTAGATCCGTACGGTCAGGATGTACTGGCTCTGGTCGTACGAGGTGCCGGCGGCTCCGGTGACGCTGTGGTAGCGGTCCGACACCAGACTCACCGAGGCGACCGCGATGGCCGCCATGGCCAGTCCCACGGCGGTCTGTCCGAGCAGTACCCCGGCCGACGAGGTCACGGTTCGCGGGCGGGCAGCCGGCTGTGGCGCCATCGCGTGGACTGTCATCTGCGCTCCCGGAGCTGGCCGATCGACTGATGCAGGGTACCGGCCGGACACAAGAACGGCCGGTGGACGCTTGTGCGTCCACCGGCCGTTCCCAGAGCGATCACCGTACGGGTGCGTCCGTCGAACTAGGGGCGCGGGAGCTGACAGGACGGGTCGTCCAGGTTCACCGTGCTACCCGAGATGCAGTTGGCGAGGATGTAGGTCTCCTGGGCGTAGCCGATGCCCTCGTGGACGGTGATGTTGCCGTTCTCGTCCACCTCGCACGGGTTGTCCAGGGTGCACTGCTCGCCGCTCTCGTTGATGGTGTTGTTGACCGCGACCACATTGCCGCTCGCGGTGTCGATCACCGGAGAACCGGACGTACCGCCGATGACCTGGCACGGCTGGGTGTAGCGAACCGAGTCCTTCCAGGTCCAGTCGCCCTCCTTCACCTGGTAGACGAAGCCGTCCACATTGCAGGAGTAGACCTTCTTCCAGTACCCGGACACCACCCGGATGTCCGCGCCCTGGGTCGGGTGGCTGCTGGCCAGTGGCAGCGCGGAGATGCCGTACTGCTGCTGGATCTGCCCGTAGGTGCTGGTCAGTTGGTAGAGCGTGACGTCGGTGTCGGTCATCGTGGCGTAGGAGACCTTGCTGGCGTGCACCGTGCCGAGGCTGCCACCGCTGGCGTCGAGCACGGTGAAGCTGCGCGTCGAGGGCTGGTCCACGATCACCTCACCGGCGGCCGGAAAACCGGTCTCGATGCAGTGACCGTTGGTCAGTACCAGCGCCGGGTCGCTGTCGGTGGCGTCGGCCACCCGGACCAGCGAACCGGAGCAGTTGCTCAGTGCCACCGTGCCCGCGAAGGTGGGTTCCACCGCGGTCGTCGGCGGTTTCGGCAGCTGACAGCCGGGATCGTCCAGGTTGACGGTGCTGCCCGCGCCGATGCAGTTGGCCAGGATGTAGGTCTGCTGACCGTACGAGATGCCCTGGTGGACGGTGATGTTGCCGTTCTCGTCCACCTCGCACGGGTTGTTCAGGGTGCACTGGCCGCCGCTGTCGTTACCGGTGTTGTTGATGCCGACGACCTTGCCGCTGGCCGGGTCGACGATCGGCGAGCCGGAGGTGCCGCCGATGGTGTCGCAGGCGGAGGTGTACCGGATCGAGTCCTTCCAGGTCCAGCCGTCCTCCTTCAACCGGTAGACGAACCCGTCGATGGAGCAGGAGTACGTCCGCTGCCAGTAGCCCGAGATGACGTCGATGTCGCTGCCCTGCGTCGGGTGGGTGGTGGACAGCTCCAGTGCCGGCGTGTCGTAGGTCTGCAGGATCTGCCGGTACGTGGTGTTGAGCCGGTACAACGTGACGTCGGTGTCGGTCATCGTGTTGTACAGGATCTCGTTGGCGGTCAGCGTGCCCAGGGTGCTCTGGCCGTCCGGGGCGAGCAGGTCGAACGTACGGCTCGACGGCTGGTTGACGTTGACCGTGCCCGGGTCGGGCATCCCCTTCTCACTGCAGTGGCCGTTGGTGAGGGCCAGGGCCGGGTCGTCGTCGCTGGAACCGGGTACCCGGACCAGTGCGCCGGAGCAGTTGTTCAGGGCGAGGATGCCGGTGTAGTCGACTGCCGCGGCGTGCTTCTCGGGTGCCGGTGCGGCGGCCACGACCGTGGGTGTGGTGAGCGCGCCGGCCGCGGCGAGTGCGCCGGCGGCCAGGCCCACCGCGAGGGTGTGCAGGAGGCGTCGAGCCATCTGACGGGTCCTTTCCGTCCGGTCGACGCAGGGATCCGGCCCGGAGGACCGTTGCGACAGGCGTCGTCATCATTGACGTCGACCGATGTCCGAATCGTAAGACATGGCGAATGTGTCGACAATATCCGTAAATATGCCATGGCGGGAGCCTGCCATTTGTGGAATCGAGGTCCACCGGTCCACCGAGCACCGTGCCGAGAGCTGCCGAAGGGCCGTCGACCTTGTGGTCGACGGCCCTTCGGCGAACAGGGGTTACAGGCCGGACAGTCGCTGTCCGCCGCGTACCACGGCCATCGCATGCCGGTCACCGGGGCGGCGACCGAGCCGCTCGATCGGTCCGGAGACGCTGACCGCGGCGATCACCCGGCCCGTACGGTCGCGTACCGGTGCGGACACCGATGCCACGCCGGCCTCACGTTCGGCCACGCTCTGCGACCAGCCCCGCCGTCGGACCTCGGCGAGCGTCCGTGCGGTGAACTTGCAGCGCGGCAGCAGCGGCAGCGCCGCCTCGGGCGGCTCCCAGGCCAGCAGGATCTGAGCGGCCGAGCCGGCCGTCATCGGCAGCACCGAGCCGACCGGCACCGTGTCGCGCAGGCCGCTGGCCCGTTCGGCTGCAGCGACGCAGAGGCGCTCGTCAGCCCGCCGCAGATACATCTGGGCGCTCTCGCCGGTCTGGTCACGCAGTGCGGTCAGAACCGGTTCGGCGGCGGTGAGCAGCACATCCGGTGCGGAGTTGGCCAATTCACCCAGCCGCGGACCCGGACGCCACCGCCCCTGCTGGTCGCGGACCAGCATGCGATGCGTTTCCAGGGCCTGGGCCAACCGGTGTGCGGTGGCCCGCGGAAGCTTGGTGCGCTCGACGAGCTCGGCGAGGCTCGCGCCGTCGACGCACGCCTCAAGAATCGTCACGGCCTTGTCGAGAACCCCGACTCCACTGATACTGTGTCCCACAAGCCGAAACATACCTCCCATCATTCGGGAAGTCCATATCGTGGGAGAAGTGAGATGGGGCGCACACTCGCCGAGAAGATCTGGGACGCGCATGTCGTACGGTCCGCCGAGGGCGAACCCGACCTGCTCTACATCGACCTGCACCTGATCCATGAGGTGACCAGCCCGCAGGCGTTCGACGGCCTGCGGCTCGCCGGTCGAGGGGTACGCCGGCCCGACCTGACCCTGGCCACCGAGGACCACAACACGCCGACCGACACCCTGCTCACCATCGCTGACCCGGTGTCGCGCACCCAACTGGAGACACTGCGGCGCAACTGCGCCGAGTTCGGGATCCCGCTTCACCAACTCGGCGACGCCGAACAGGGCATCGTGCACGTGATCGGACCCCAGCTGGGAGTCACCCAACCGGGCATGACCATCGTCTGTGGCGACTCGCACACCTCCACCCACGGTGCCTTCGGCTCGCTCGCGTTCGGGATCGGTACCAGCGAGGTCGAGCACGTCTTCGCCACCCAGACCCTGCCGCAGACCAGGCCGCGCACCATGGCGGTCAACGTCACCGGGTCGCTCCGGCCCGGTGTCACCGCCAAGGACCTGATCCTCGCGCTGATCAGCCAGGTCGGTACCGGTGGCGGCCAGGGCCACGTGGTGGAGTACCGCGGGGAGGCCATCCGGCAACTCTCCATGGAGGGCCGGATGACCATCTGCAACATGTCCATCGAATGGGGTGCCCGCGCTGGCATGGTGGCGCCCGACGAGACGACCTTCGGCTACCTCAAGGGTCGACCGAACGCGCCGCAGGGCGCCGACTGGGACGCCGCGCTGGAATACTGGCGCGGACTGGCCACCGACGACGACGCGGTCTTCGACACCGAGGTCAGCATCGACGCCGGCACCGTCGAGCCGTTCGTCACCTGGGGAACCAATCCCGGGCAGGGCGCGCCCCTGTCGGCGTCGGTACCCGACCCGGAGTCCTACCCTGATCCGGTGGAACAGGCCGGGGTACGGCGGGCCCTGGAGTACATGCAGCTGACCGCCGGTACCCCGCTGCGCGACGTCGCGGTGGACGTGGTCTTCGTCGGCTCCTGCACCAACGGGCGACTGGAGGACCTGCGTGCCGCCGCTGAGGTGATCGCCGGCCGGCAGGTCGCCGGGACGGTACGGATGCTGGTCGTGCCGGGCTCGGCGAAGGTCCGGGAGGCAGCCGAGGCCGAAGGACTGCACGAGGTGTTCACCGCCGCCGGTGCCGAATGGCGGTTCGCCGGCTGCTCGATGTGCCTGGGCATGAACCCCGACGTACTCGAGCCGGGCCAACGCTCGGCATCCACCTCCAACCGCAACTTCGAGGGTCGACAGGGTCGCGGCGGGCGTACCCACCTGGTCTCGCCACAGGTGGCCGCCGCCACCGCGGTCGCCGGGCACCTGGCCGCGCCCGGCGACCTACCGGGGGCTCAGTCGCGCAGCGACCTACAGGGGGCACAGTGATGGAGAAGCTGACCGTACACACCGGCACCGGAGTGCCGCTGCGACGCTCCAATGTGGACACCGACCAGATCATCCCGGCCGTCTACCTGAAGCGGGTCACCCGTACCGGCTTCGAGGACGGGTTGTTCTCGGCCTGGCGTTCCGACCCGGAGTTCGTACTCAACCGCCCGGAGTACGCCGGCGGGACGGTCCTGATCGCCGGCCCCGACTTCGGTACCGGATCCTCCCGGGAGCACGCCGTCTGGGCGCTGCAGAACTACGGATTCGCGGCGGTCGTCGCACCACGGTTCGGTGACATCTTCCGGGGCAACGCACTCAAGGGCGGGCTGCTGCCGGTACAGCTGCCACAGTCGGCCGTCGACACCCTCTGGGAACTGGTGGAGCGCGACCCCGGCACCGAGATCACCGTCGACCTCCTCGAGCGCCAGGTCCGTGCCGGCGGTCGGCACTGGGACTTCCCGCTGGACGATTTCACCCGGTGGCGGCTGCTGGAGGGTCTCGACGACATCGGACTGACCCTTCGCCACGAGTCCGACATCGCCGCCTACGAGGCCCGTCGGCCCTCGTTCACGCCCCGGCTGGACGTGTCGGTCTGAGCCTTCCGGCCGGGCCCGCGCCCGCGGGGCCCGGCCGGTCATTCGGCGATGAGCCGGCGTAGCCGGGCCTCCTGCATGTCGACCAGGTCGTCGCCGGTACGCCGGTGCCAGGTGCCGTCGGCCGCCAGGTCGAACCCGGCCGTACGGTCGGCCACTGCGGCATCCAGCACCTCAGCCAGTTCGGCGCGGACACCCGGGTCGGTCACCTGGACCAGTGCCTCCACCCGACGGTCCAGGTTACGGTGCATCAGGTCGGCCGAACCGACCCAGAACTCGTCGATACCGTCGTCGGTACCGCCGATGAACCGGAACACCCTGGAATGCTCCAGGAACCGGCCCAGGATCGAACAGACCCGGATCCGTTCCGACAGTCCCGTCACGCCGGGCCGCAGCGCACAGATACCGCGTACCACCAGGTCGACGTCCACCCCGGCCTGACTGGCCCGGTACAACGCGTCGATCACCCGTTCATCCACGATCGCGTTCAGTTTGAACTGGATCCGGGGGGACTGCCCGTCGCGGGCCCGGGCGGTGGCCTGCTCGATGCGGGCCACGATGCCCTGCCGGATGCCGTGCGGCGCCACCAGCAGCCGACGGTAGTCGGTCTGCCGGCTGTATCCGGTGAGCACGTTGAACAGGTCGGTGGCGTCGGCGCCGATCTCCGGGTCGGCGGTGAACAGCCCGAAGTCCTCGTAGCCGCGGGCGGTACGCGGGTTGTAGTTGCCGGTGCCCAGATGGCAGTAGCGGCGGATCCCGCCGCTCTCCGCGCGTACCACCAGCGCGACCTTGCAGTGTGTCTTCAGACCCACCAGTCCGTACACCACGTGACAGCCGGCCTTCTCCAGCGCCCGGGCCCAGCTGATGTTGGCCTCCTCGTCGAACCGGGCCTTGATCTCGACCACCGCGACCACCTGCTTGCCGGCCTCGGCCGCGCTGATCAGAGCATCCACGATCGGCGAGTCTCCGGAGGTGCGGTACAGGGTCTGCTTGATGGCCAGTACCCCAGGATCCTCGGCCGCCTGCTCGACGAACCGCTGCACCGTGGTGGAGAACGAATGGTACGGGTGCTGCACGAGCACGTCGCCGTCCCGCAGCGCGGCGAACACGCTGCGCGGCGTCTCACCCTCGCCGAACGCCTTCGGAGTCACCGGTACGAACGGTGGGGTGCCCAGGTCGTCGCGGTCGGCGGTGTCGGCCACCTGCCCCAGCGCGGCCAGGTCCAGCAGACCCGGCACCCGCACCACCACCGGACTGTCCATGTCCAGTTCGCGTACCAGCAGGTCCAGTACGTGCTCGGTGATGGTGCTGGCCACCTCCAGCCGGACGGCCGGCCCGAACCGCCGCTGCGCCAGTTCCCGTTCCAGAGCCTGCAACAGGTCCTCGTCTCGGTCCTCCTCGACCTCCAGATCGGCATTGCGGGTGACCCGGAACAGGTGGTGGTCGACGATCTCCATGCCATCGAACAACTGGTCCAGGTGCGCGGCGATCAGCTCCTCCAGCGGCAGGTACGCCGAACGCCCGCCCGTCGGCCGCTGCACCACCACGAACCGCGGCACGTTGTTGGGTACCTTCACCCGGGCGAAGCGTTCAGTCCCGTCGCCGGGGGAGCGCACCACTACCGCGAGGTTCAGCGACAGACCGGAGATGTACGGGAACGGGTGCGCCAGGTCCACCGCCAGCGGCGTCAGCACCGGGAAGACCTGGTCGCTGAAGTACCCTCGCAGCCACCGCTGGTCCTCGTCGGTCAGATCCGTCCAGCGCAGGATCCGGATGCCGGCCTCGGCCAGCGCCGGCTGTACGTCGTCGGCGAAGCAGGCCGCGTGCCGGGCGACCAGCTCGGTGGAGCGCTGCGCGATGAGCTCCAACTGTTCGCGCGGCGGCATCCGGTCCGGGGTACGCAGGGTCAACCCGGTGACCAGCCGCCGCTGCAACCCGGCCACCCGCACCATGTAGAACTCGTCGAGGTTGCTGGCGAAGATGGCCAGGAACCGGGCCCGCTCCAGCAGCGGCAGGGTGCGGTCCTCGGCGAGGGCCAGGACCCGGGCGTTGAACTCCAGCCAGGACAGCTCACGGTTGAGGAACCGGCCCTCCGGCAACGGCTCCTCCGCCGGCCCGGCGGACTCCGGCCCGGCGGGCTCCGGCGCGGCCGGACCCGTCGGCTCCGGTTCGCGCGTCGACGGCTCCGACGAGAGCTGCTCGGGCACCGCGTTGCCGGCGGGGACATCCATCTGCCCATCATCGCCCGTCGTCGATGAACAGCGGACGTACCTCGGGTAACGTCCCGGCGGCGGCGTGACTGACCGGCGCGGGTGCACATACGCCGTACCGGTCGGGCTCAGGGCATTGTCGGAATGTTCACCCGCACGATGTGTCCGTCCCGATCGGTGTCGACTCGTACCCGCTGCCCGCTGCGCAGGTGCCGCAGCCCGGACGCGGCGAAGGCCGCGGCGTCGAACGCCAGCCGTATCCCGTCGTCGAGCAGCAGGGTCCCGTCCCGGGTCGTCGCATCGAACGAAGCCACCGTCGCCTGCATACCGCCGACCGTACCGCCCTGGGCCGATGCGCCGCCGACGTGTGCTAGACCGAACACGCGCCGAGCAGCGGTGCGGTGTGCCGGCCCAGACCCAGCCGAGCGGCCGCGGCCAGGTTGGCCGCGGTGTCCACGTCACGGCGCAGCGACGGCCAGGCACCGGTGAGTCGTACCGCGCCGGACCGTTCGTGGGCCGCGGCGGACAGGCCACCGAAGCGTGGATCCAGCGCGACACCGACGGCGGTCAGCAGGGTCGTACCGGTGCCCTCCTCGTCCGCGACGAAGGCCCGGACACGGTCGGTGGCCGTACGCAGCGCGGCGGCCAGCTCCTCGGGTCGCAGTGCCGGCAGGTCGCCGGTGAGCGCCAGTACCCGGGCCGCGCCGGCCCGTACGGCGGCCTCCGATCCGGTGCGGAAAGCCGCATTCAGGCCACCACCGGGGCCCTCCGACACCGGCTGTGCGCCCAGGCCGGCCACCGCGGTTCGTACCGCGGGATCGTCGGTCACCACCAGCACCCGCTCCACCAGCGGGCAGGCCAACGTCGCCGTCACCGTGTCCAGGGCGACGGCCAGCGCCAACGCAGGATGGGGTACTCCCGCCACCGCGCCGCGTAACCGGGTCTTCGCCCCGGACAGCCGCTTCACCGGCAGAACCGCCGACCACATGCTCACATCCTGACCTATCCGCCGCCGGCCGCGGTGGCCGGTGCGACACCGCCTCGGGTCGCCGGGCATCATCGGTGCGTACCTGCAGCGGGTACCGACCGATCGTGGGGAGGCGCGGTGGCGCGACGCGGATTCTGGGTGGTGTTCGGGATGGGCGTGATCAGGTCCACGCTCACCATCTTCAGCCGGCACACCTGGCGTGGTGCCGAGCACATTCCGGCCACTGGTGGCGCGATCATCGCGGCCAACCATCTGTCCATGGTCGACCCGATGGTGCTGGCCCAGTTCGTGTACAAGACCGGTCGGGTGCCCCGTTTCCTGGCCAAGGCCAGCCTGCTGGACGCCCCGTTGATCGGTCCGGCGCTGCGCTCCGCCGGGCAGATCCCGGTCTACCGGGGCAGCACCGATGCGGTGAAGGCCCTCGACGAGGCCGTCGCGGCGGTGGCCAGGGGTGAGGTCGTGGTCGTGTACCCGGAGGGCACCACCACCCGCGATCCTCAGTACTGGCCGATGCGCGGGCGTACCGGGGTTGCCCGGCTGGCGCTGACCACCGGTGCGCCGGTGATCCCGGTCGCCCAATGGGGCGCCCAGCGGCTGCAGGATCCGGTGGCCGGTAGGGTCCGGCCCCGTCCGCGTACCCCGGTGACGGTGGTGGCCGGACCGCCACTGGACCTGTCCCGATGGCGCGGCGAGGGTTCCGCCGACCGGGCGACGCTGGACAGTGTCGCCGACACGATCATGTACCGGATCCGGGACATGCTGGCCGAGATCCGTGGCGCAGAAGCGCCGGAGCTGTATCAGGGGCCGGGTCGGCGATCCCGGTGATCGGGCGCATCCGGCAACCCCGTACCGCGAAGGTGGACGTATGACTGACATTCAGCGCGTGGCTGTGCTCGGTGCCGGGTCCTGGGGCACCACCTTCGGCAAGGTCCTCGCCGACGCCGGGCGTGACGTGCGGCTGCTGGCCCGGCGGCCGGAGGTGGTCGAGGCGGTGAACGAACGGCACGCCAATCCCGACTACCTGCCGGGGATCCGGTTGCCGGAGCAGCTGTCGGCCACCGCCGACCCGGCCGAGGCGCTGGCTGACGCGCACCTGGTGATACTGGCCGTGCCCAGCCAGACGCTGCGCGGAAACCTCGCCGGGTGGGCGAGCCTGTTCGATCCGGACGTCACCGTCGTCAGTCTGGCCAAGGGCATCGAACTGGACACCTCGCTGCGGATGAGTGAGGTGATCGTCCAGGTCGCCGGGATACCGGAGGGTTCTGTCGCGGTACTGACCGGACCGAACCTGGCCCGCGAGATCGCCGACGGGCAGCCCACCGCCAGCGTGGTCGCCTGCCTGGAGGAGGACCGGGCCGCGCTTGTCCAGCGTGCCTGCGCCACCCCCTACTTCCGGCCCTACACGAACACCGACGTGGTCGGCTGTGAACTTGGCGGCGCGGTGAAGAACGTGATCGCGTTGGCGTACGGGATGGCCACCGGACTGGGGTTGGGCGACAACACGAAGGCGACGCTGATCACCCGTGGTTTGGCCGAGACGGCCCGACTGGGTGAGCGGTTCGGCGCCGACAGCCGTACCCTCTCCGGGCTGGCCGGGCTCGGCGACCTGGTCGCCACCTGTTCCTCACCGCTGTCGCGCAACCGCACCTTCGGCGAGCACCTGGGTCGAGGCGACAGCCTGGCCGCCGCTCAGCGCGCCACCCGGCAGACCGTCGAGGGTGCCAAGAGCTGCCGGTCCATCCGCGACCTGGCACACCGGTACGGGGTGGAGATGCCCATCACCGAACAGGTCGAACGGGTCTGTCACGAGAACGTACCGCCGTCGGTGGCCGTCACCGAGCTGATGAGCCGCGACATGAAGGCCGAGTAGCGTCTCGACCCTGCACCGTGCCGGGGTTAGCCTGCGGCATGGATGATCAGCGAGCGTCGGTCCCGGCCCCATCGACCCCGGCCCGGGCGGGCGACGGGACGCGGGTGGTCCGGGCCGGCCTGCCCGAGCCGCAGCCCGGTACGGCCTTCCTGCCCGGTCCGGTTTTCGCCGCGCCCTACCATCTGGACCCGGCCGGGCCGCAGAACGGTGTGGACGGCTACGCCCGGGCCGGCAACCCGACGGTGCGCCGACTGGAGGCCGCCATCGGTGAGCTGGAAGGCGGCGAGGTGGTGGCGTTCGCCACCGGTATGGCAGCCGTCACCGGGCTGCTGCTGTCGCGACTCGCGCCGGGGGACACCGTACTGCTGCCGGCCGACGGCTACTTCGAGACCCGACGCTTCGCCCGTACGGTGCTCGCCCCCCGCGGCATCACGGTGCGGTATGCGCCGACCGCCGGGCCGTACGGTGACCTGACCGGGGTGGCCCTGGTCCTGCTGGAGACGCCGGCGAACCCTCGGCTGGACGTGTGTGACATCAGCGCCCTGGCCACCGCTGCGCACGCCGCGGGCGCGCTGCTGGCGGTGGACAACACCACCGCGACACCGCTCGGTCAGCGGCCCCTGGAACTCGGCGCGGACCTGGTCGTGGCCAGCGGTACGAAGGCCCTGACCGGCCATTCCGACCTGCTGCTCGGCTACGCGGCCGGGACCGACGGTGAACTGGTGGGCCAGCTACGGGACTGGCGGGCGGTGACCGGCGCGCTGCCCGGCCCGTTCGAGGCATGGCTGGCCCACCGCTCGCTGGGTACCCTGGATCTGCGGCTGGCCAGGCAGGAGACCAACGCGGCGGCCGTGGTGGAGTTGCTCGCCTCCCGTCCGGAGGTCACCGGGCTGCGCTGGCCGGGTCATCCCGCTGATCCCGGGTACCGCCTGGCTACCCGGACATTGCGCCGGATTCCGGGTGTGGTCACCTTCGAACTGGCCTCGGCGCAGCAGGCAGTGGCCTTCCTGCGGGCCACCACGCTGGTGGCGGCGGCGACCAGCTTCGGCGGCCTGCACACCTGCGCCGACCGACGGGCCCAGTGGGGCGACGATGTGGCGCCCGGATTGATCCGACTCTCCATGGGTTGCGAGGATGCCGCCGATCTGCTCGCTGATCTTCGGGCGGCACTGGAGCGGTCGGTGGCAGACTGATAGCGGAGGGTCATGAGCGGTGAGCAGGGCGCTGTCGGTGCTGGGCAGCCGGGCGGTGCTGAGGCGCGGATGCGCCGGCTACGGGAGGCGCAGCGGCGGTACGCGCAGCTGCTCACCGGCGCGGTCGGTACCGCCGACCTGCGTACCGGACTGCAACAGGTGGTCGACCAGGCAGCTGATCTGGTCCAGGTCCGCTTCGCCATGCTGAGTGTGTTCACCGCCGCCGGCACGGTGGAATTCTTCCTCTACACCGGACTGTCCAGTGAGCGTGCCCGGCAGATCGGCAGGCATCCGTCCTTCCGGGGGCTGCTGGGCGAGGTGCTGCAGCATGGCGGCCCGGTCCGGGTCGCCCGGGTCGACCAGCATCCGGCCGCGGCCGGATTCCCGGCCCACCATCCCGCCATGACCAGTCTGCTGGCGGCACCGATATCGGAGGACGGCACCGTACTGGGCGGTCTGTACCTGGCCGACCGTACCGACGGCCGGCCCTTCGACGCGCAGGACGAGACCTTCGCCGAGGTCTTCGCCGGCGCGGCCACGGTCGTACTGACCGCCGGCCGACGTTTCCAGGCGGTCCGGGAGCGCGAACAGGTGCTGGGCGCCAATGACGAACTCCTCCAGCAACTGCTCGCCGGTACCGATCCGGACGAGCAACTGACCGGGATCATCCGCACCGCCCGACGTTTCTCCGGCGCCGACTACGCCGCGCTGCTGGTCACCGACGAGGTTCGTCAGCACATCACCGTCCGGACCGCGGACGGGGCCGCAGCTGCGAACACCATTGGACGGGTCATGCCGAAGGAGGTGTCGCTGGCCGGTGAGGTACTCGCCAGCGGCGCACCGGTGGTCGTCACCGAGCTGCGGCACGATCCTCGACGGGCCCGGTCGATGGACGGGGTCGTACCGCCGCTCGGTCCGGCGACGCTGGTGCCGTTGGGACTGGCGGACCGCGCGATCGGGGTGGTGCTGGTGGCCCGGTTGGCCGGTCGTCCGATCTTCCCGGACACCACGGTCCGGATGCTGGAATCCTTCGCCGGCCAGGCCGCGGTCGCCCTGCACCTGGCCCGTGAGCGGAGCTGGCGTGAGCAGCTGAGCTTCTACGCCGACCGGGAACGGATCGCGCACGACCTGCACGATCATGTGATCCAGCAGCTGTTCGCGACCGGCATGCTGTTGAAGGGCACGATCCGGGGGGTGCAGGACGACTCGGTCGTGGAACGGCTCGACCGGGCGCTCCAGGATCTCGATGAGACGGTCCGACAGATCCGCGCCACGATCTACCAGCTGGAATCTCCGGTGGCGCATCTCGGCGAGGACGTGCGTAGCGCGGTGCTGGCCGTCACCGACCATGCGGCGGACGCGTTGGGGTTCGCTCCCACCGTCCAGTTCGTGCTTCCGGGGCAGGAGACCGTGTCGGCGAAGGTGCGGGAACATCTGGTGGCTGCGCTGCGTGAACTGGTGACCAACATCGCCCGGCACGCCCGGGCCAGCCGGGTCGAGGTGGAGGTGAAGGTCGGCAACGGCATGATGCTGCTGCGGGTATGTGACAACGGGATCGGCATGGGTGGCGGCGGTGGCCGGAGCAGTGGACTGCGCAACCTGACCGACCGGGCGCATGCTCTGGGGGGCGAGCTGGTCGTTGGGCCGGCACGGCAGGGAGGTACCGAGGCACTCTGGCGAGTGCCGTTGTCCTGACCGCAGATCTGCGACGTTCTTCCGGTCTGTTCTCGGGCGTCCCGGATCAGCTGTCGGTACCACCTGAGGTGGTGACGCCGCCGGCCACACTCCGCGAGCGGATGGTTCCGGTCGGGTGTCTGGTGGCGATGCGCAACAGGTCCGCCCGGACGGTCGAGTAATGTGCCGGAGCGTGACTACGCCGCGCAAACCCCGGGTCGCCGTCGTCTTCGGTGGCCGCAGCACCGAGCACGCGATCTCCGCGGTCAGTGCCGGCAGTGTGCTGTCGGCCATCGACCGGGACGAGTTCGAGGTGATCCCGGTGGGCATCACCCGTGAAGGTCGGTGGATGCTGACCGACGGTGACCCCGGCCAGTTGTCCATCGAGGCACGCCAGTTCCCGGAGATCACGGACGCCGCAGGTACCAGCGTGGTGCTCCCCGCCGGTCCGGGCGGTCGGCTGGTCTCCCTGGAACCGGGCCAGGGCGCCGCCGCGCTCTCCGACGTCGATGTGGTGCTGCCGCTGTTGCACGGCGCCTACGGCGAGGACGGCACCATCCAGGGTCTGCTGGAGATGGCGGGCCTGCCCTACGTCGGGGCCGGTGTGCTGTCGTCGGCCGCGTGCATGGACAAGGAGTTCACCAAGAAGCTGCTGGCCGCCGACGGTATGGCTTCCGGCCCGTACGCCGTCCTGCGTCCCGGCCAGTCGCTGTCGGAGCAGGAACTGGAGCGCCTCGGCCTGCCGGTGTTCGTCAAACCGGCCAGGGCGGGTTCCTCGATGGGCATCTCCCGGGTCGACGACGCCGCCCAGCTGTCCGAGGCGGTCGCCACGGCCCGCGCGGTGGACCCGAAGGTACTCGTCGAGGCGGCCTTCGTGGGCGCCCGGGAGGTCGAGTGCGGCGTGCTGGCCGGCGAGTACGACGGCGGCCCGGAGGCCAGCCTGCCGGCCGAGGTGCACATCGACAGCAGGCACAGCTGGTACGACCTGGAGGCCAAGTACCTCGACGTGCCGGAACTCGACATCCCGCCGAAACTGCCTGAACACGTGGTGGCCGAGATCCAGGAGACCGCCTGCCGGGCCTTCACCGCGCTGGACTGCGCCGGGCTGGCCCGGGTCGACTTCTTCGTCACACCCGAACTGGATGTGTACGTCAACGAGATCAACACGATGCCCGGCTTCACCGCGGCGTCGGCGTTTCCGAAGATGTGGGCGGCCAGCGGTCTGGAGTATCCGAAACTGATCTCCCGACTGATCCGTACGGCGCTGCACCGGGGCACCGGGCTGCGCTGACCGGATCCGGCCGCGCCGGTACGGCCCCCTGACGGGTCAGGAGCAGCCGGACGGGACATGTTCGGCGGACGGGACGGCGCCGGCGATGGTGTCGGAGAACTCGGCGGCCCACTGTCCCGGGCCGGAGTACGAGTTCGGCACGGTGATCGCCACCGGCACCTCGCGGTCCAGCGTCGTCCAGACGCTGTGCCCGGCGACCTTGCTGGCGTAGAAGCAGACCCCGGACAGCGGGTACACGGTGGCGGTCGGCGGGAAGCTCGGCCTCGCGACGCCGCACCCGACCCGCAGTGCGGGTTGTCCGTAGGCGGCGTTCTGTTCCGCGCCGGCGGACACCGGTCGGCGGTGCCGGTCGCGGATCTTCCCGGGCAGTTGCGCGATGAAGGCGCGGCAGACCGTCGCGGCCCGGTCGCTCAGGTGCGGCGCCGCGGCGCTGACCGTACCGGACGGTGCGGGACCGGGTTTCGTGCCGGTCTTCGATCCACCGTCGCGCATTCCGCCGAGCGACCAGAAGACCAGCACACCCACCAGCGCGGCGACCGGCACCGCAACCAACGTGGCGGTTCGTGCCGCACCGCGCGAGACCGGATCGGGCACCGACATACCTCCGTACGGATCGGCGGGTCGGTGCCGATTCTGCCGGAGCCGCGATGCCTGGTCACAGCCGCCCGTCGGCGGTCAGAGATGCACCACCGAACACGTCACGGTACGGGTGATGCCAGTCACCGACTGGACCTTGCTGACCACCATCTTGCCGAGCTCGTCGACATTGTGGGCTTCGGTGAGTACGACGACGTCGTAGGGACCGGTGACCGCGTCCACCCGTACGACGCCGGCGAGTCCGGCTATCGAGGTGGCAACCTCGCGTGCTTTGGCAACCTCGGTCTGGATGAGGATGTACGCCTGGACCACGACCAGACTCCTTTACCGTCGGTGCGCGGGGGCGGTGCGGAAACAGGTGCAGAAACAGAACGTACCGTACGGTGGCCGCGCGGCACTCGGCTTGTGTGGCACCGGATGGCAGGATGCCAAGCGAGTCGACATGCCGGGCGATCCGGTGGTCGGCCGCGGACCGGGTGCCGGCAACTGATTTGCCGACGCCCGCACGGCGGGCAGGAGGCAGCGTGACGGTCGGCGAGGTGGGCGAATTCGGGTTGATCAACAGGATCACCGCGCGGATGGGACTCGGACCCACCTGCCTGCTCGGTCCCGGTGACGACGGCGCGGTGGTGACCGCATCGGACAACCGGGTGGTGGTCAGTACCGACGTGCTGGTCGACGGGCGGCATTTCCGCCGGGACTGGTCGAGCGCCGCGGATGTCGGGCACCGGGCGGCGGCGGCGAACCTGGCGGACATCGCCGCGATGGGCGCGTCGCCGACTGCACTGGTCATGGGCCTGGGATGTCCCCCCGATCTGCCGGTGGACTGGGCCGAGCAGTTGGCCGGCGGCATGGCGGACGAGGCGACGCTGGCCGGCGCCTGTGTGGTCGGCGGTGACGTGGTGGCGAGTCCCACGTTGACGGTCGCGGTCACCGCGCTGGGCGATCTGCGCGGCGCCGATCCGGTCACCCGTTCCGGCGCCCGGCCCGGTGACCAGGTGGCGCTCGCCGGCCGGCTGGGCTGGGCGGCAGCTGGCTACACGGTCCTGTCCCGGGGTTTTCGCTCACCGCGCGCACTGGTCGACGCGCACCGCCGCCCGCTGGTGCCCTACCGGTGTGGGCCGGCCGCGGCGCGGCAGGGTGCCACCGCCATGATCGACATCTCCGACGGCCTGGTTGGCGACCTGGGCCATCTGGTGACCGCCAGCGGTGTGTCGGTGAACCTGCACCGGGATGCGTTCATGGTGCCGCCGCAGATGAAGGACGCCGCGACCGCGCTCGGCGTCAACCCCTACCAGTGGGTGTTCGGTGGCGGCGACGACCACGCGCTGGTGGCGACCTTCCCGCCGGGCAGCGTGCTGGGCGCGGACTGGACGGTGATCGGTGAGGTCGGCAAGGGCCGCGGTGTCACCGTCGACCGGCGACCCTTCACCAGCGGCCCGGGGGGCTGGGACCACTTCCGGTAGATCTTGCTCACAGCGGCTCCCGGTATCCCGGCCGGTGCTGCTCTGATTGCTGGGTGAGCAGCGAACCCACTCTCAGTGCCGTTGCACGGGATCCGCAGGACGCCGCGTCGGCGCTGCGGATCGCACCATCCCCCTACTCCGGGCCGGTGGCCCGCCGGTTGGTCCGGGCGGTGTTGGCGGACCTGGGCCAGCGTTACGGCGGGAAGGGCGACGAGACCCCGGTCGAGCCTGCCGAGTTCGAACCACCGGCCGGCGCGTTCCTGGTGGCTTGGCGGGGCGGGACAGCGGTCGGCTGCGGCGGTTGGCGCTCGCACGGCGCCGGGGTGGCCGAGCTGAAACGGATGTACACCATGCCGCAGGCCCGGGGGACCGGCGTGGCGCGAGCCCTGCTGTCGGCGATCGAGGACGACGCCCGGCGGGCCGGACGGCACCGGATCATCCTGGAGTGCGGTACCCGGCAGCCGGAGGCGCTGTCACTGTACGAGAAGTGCGGCTACCGGCGGGTGCCCAACTACGGCTTCTACGCTGCCGCCGCCGACTGTGTCTCGTATGGCCGGGATCTGACTACCGACCCGGCGGGCGCTGGTGACCCGATGGCCGTGGAATGTCCACCGGACCACTAGGCGCGAAACGGTCAGGGCGCACAAAAACCGCCGACCTGCCGGTGGATGCCGGTCTGGTCGACGGTCGTGCGGAACCTGCTGGCTGGTGGCCGGCGCTCAGGCGCGGGCGACCTTACCGGCCTTCAGGCACGAGGTGCACACGTTGAGTCGACGCCGGGAGCCGCCGACAGCGGTCCGCACCGTCTGGATGTTGGGGTTCCATCGACGGTTCGTCCGCCGGTGCGAATGGGACACGTTGTGACCGAAGCCGGGTCCCTTGCCGCAGACGTCGCACACGCTAGCCACGGGTTGCTCTCCTGGGTCGAAAGTCGAAGGCCCGAGCACTGCCGGGCAACCTGGCAAGCCTACCTGACCCGCTGTCGCGTTCCACACCGAGGTGCGTTGCGGTGGCCCCGTCGCATTTTTCGGGACCTCTGCGGGTTCAGCCTTGGCCGCTGCAGCTTACCCTGCCTACCGTGAGCTACCCCCCGCAGCCGCCCGGACCTGGTTGGCCGCCACAGCAGCCAACGCCGGGCCAGCCTCCCGAGCAGTCGCCGTTCGCCGCCGCTGACCCGCATGGCCCCGGTCCGCAGTCCTCCGGCTACGAGCAGTACAGCCTCGAACCCCAGTCAGATCCGGGCCAGCAGAACTGGGGCCAGCCCACCCAGCCGTACGGACAGCCGTACGGCCAGTCCTACGGGCAGCCCGGCCCGGAGTTCCAGCAGTCGCCGATGAGCGGGCCGCCGGCCAGCGGTGCACCGATGAGTGGCGCACCGATGAGCGGCGCACCGATGAGCGGGCCGCCGCCGTACCAGCCGGGTGGAAGGTTCGGCCCTCCGCCGAAGAAGCGCTCGGCGCTGCCGTTCCTGCTCGGCGGCGTCGCGCTGCTGATCGTGGTGGCGGTCGTGGTCGGTGTCGTGGTGTTCGTCAACCGGTCCACGGACGACGGCAACCACCGGGCGTCGACCAGTGGCTCGCCGAGTCCGAGCGGCAGCCCGTCGGCATCTGCCTCGCCGTCCGCCCCGGCAGCTGCCGGCGACGGCGTGCAGGGCGATCACATCGTGGACACCGCGACCGGCTGGTTCTTCAAGAAGCGGGACGGTGACTGGAAGGACACCGTGAATCCCGCCGCGTCTGAACTGCTCAACCCGGTCGGTCAGACCGTAAGCCTCAGCGGTGGGCTGTCCGCCTGCATCGAGATCGGCCAACTGCGCTCGGACTTCCACTACACCGGGCCCAGTGACCTCGAGGACGTCAAGAGCGCTCTGGCGACCTCGATCCTGAAGAACTACTACGGCCACGGCGCCAAGGTCGACCCGAAGCAGAAGCACACCGATCAGAAGCTCACCCAGTACGGCCGGAAGGCCTGGCTGTGGGCGTTCCATGTCAACTACACCAGCAGCGCCGGATCAGCCACCGGTGAGTACGTGGTGATCGCGGTGCTGGATGCCGGGAACGGAAAGGCCGCAGCCTTCTGGGGTTCGGTACCCAACGGGCATGACACACTCAAAAAGGACATGATGGCGGCGGCCGGGACCCTCAACGTCCAGTCCTGAGTGGACTCAGCGGAGAACTGTTTTGCAGCGCCATTTACGCTGCTGTGGTGACGTATCCGCCGCAGCAGCCAGGTCCGGGCTGGCCCGACCGGCCCGGACCTGACGAACCTCAGCAGCCGGTCCGCTACGACATCGAGCCCTACGACCAGAGCTACGGACAGTCGGCCGGTTACGGTCCGCCGCAGTACGATGCCGGCCCCGGACCGGCCCAGCCGTATTCCGGTCCGCCGCAGTCCGCCCAGCCGTACTCCGGTCAGCCCTACCCGGGGCAGCCGCAGTCCGGTCAGCCGTACCCGACTGCCGGGCACGCCTACCAGCAGGGCGGCCCGCCCGGCTATCCGATGGGACCGCAACCGACGCCGCCGGGTGGATCCCGCTCGCCGCTGCCGTTCATCCTGGGCGGGGTGGGCCTGATCGCGGTGCTCGCGGTGATCTTCACCGTGGTCATCGTCGCGACCAGGGACGGCAGTGACCCCACCCCGGGACCGTCGGCTTCGGCCAGCGACTCGGCCAGCGCCAGTCCGAGCGGCTCGCCTTCGCCCACCGACGGCCCGGACTCCGACGGCGTCTACGGCGACAAGATCGTCGACGTCGACTCCGGCCTGTACTTCACCAAGATCACCGGATCGGACTGGCAGGTCGGGGTGCCGGCGGGTTCCACCGCCAAGGAGTTCGACCACCCGGTCGGCCAGTACGTCCCGCTGGGTTCGAGCAACTACTCCGCCGTCCAGATCGGACAGCTGACCGACGACTTCGGCTACACCGGACCGGAGGACCTGGAGAAGGTCCGGGGTGAACTGGTCGACTCGATCCTGAAGAACTACTACTTCGACGGCGCCAAGAAGGACGCCAAGATCAAGGACGAGGCACTCACCCAGTACGGGCACAAGGCCTGGCTGTGGGCCTACCACGTCACCTACAGCGGATCGACGGTGGCCAGCGGCGAGTCGGTGGTGATCGCCATCCTGGACACCGGCAGCGGGAAGGCCGGCGCGTTCTGGGGCACGGTCCCGGACGGCCACAACGATCAGATCAGTGACATGACCGATGCAGCCGCATCACTGAACATCCGGGCCTGAGCCGGACCGGGCGGCGGTGTGGATACCCGCACTCCGCCCGGCTGTCGGAGCGTCTCGCTACGCTCAGGCCATGGCTCCCGGTCCGTTGACGTTGATCTCCCCGCTGCGTGCCGCGGTCGGTGACAAGACCGCCAAGGCGCTGCACGAGACCCTCGACCTGGATACGGTCGGTGACCTGCTCTACCACTTCCCGCGCCGCTACGCCGAACGCGGCGAGCACACCGACCTGGCCCAGTTGCAGGTGGGCGAGCAGGTCACGGTGATGGCCCAGGTCCAGCGGGTCAACGTACGGCCCATGCGCCAGCGTCGCGGCAAATTGCTGGAGGTCACGGTCGGAGACGGCCGTAACACCGTGAGCCTGACCTTCTTCAACCAGGCATGGCGGCAGAACCAGCTGACCGTCGGGCGCTGGGGGCTGTTCGCCGGGAAGGTCACCGAGTTCCGGGGCAAACGGCAGCTCAACGGCCCGGACTACCAGTTGCTCGCCGATCCCGGCACGGCGGAGGACTCCGGAGAGATCGAGGAGTTTCTTGGTGCCCTGATCCCGGTGTATCCGGCGGCCCAGTCGGTGCCCACCTGGGTCATCGCCCGCTGTGTGCGGGTGGTGCTGGAGATGCTCGAGGAACCACCCGAACCGCTGCCCCCGTCGCTGCGCCGGTCCCGCAAGCTGGTCGGCCTGGGCACCGCACTGCGCGACATCCACCGACCGGAGAGCCAGCAGGCGCTCGCGATCGCCCGGCACCGCCTGAAGTGGGACGAGGCGTTCGCGGTGCAGCTGTCCCTGGTACAACGCAAGGCGCGCGCTGCGGACTGGCCGGCGGTACGCCGGGAGCCCCGCGACGAAGGACTGCTCTCCGCATTCGACAAGAGCCTCCCGTACGAACTCACCGACGGGCAGCGCCAGGTGGGCGAGGAGATCGCCGCGGACCTGGCCGGTGCCCACCCGATGCACCGACTGCTGCAGGGCGAGGTCGGCAGCGGCAAGACGGTGTGCGCTTTGCGGGCGATGTTGCAGGTGGTGGACGCGGGTGGACAGGCGGTACTGCTGGCCCCGACCGAGGTGCTCGCCGCGCAGCACTACCGAGGGCTGGGGGACTTGCTGGGCCCGTTGGGTCGGGGCGGCCAGTTGGACAGCGCACCGGAGGCGACCAGTCTGGCCCTGGTGACCGGGTCGCTGGGCGCCGCTGCCCGCCGGGAGGCGCTGGCCGCCCTGTCCACGGGTAGGGCCGGCATCGTGATCGGCACGCACGCCCTGCTCTACGAGGGGATCGAGTTCCATGACCTCGGGCTGGTGGTGGTCGACGAACAGCACCGGTTCGGCGTCGAGCAGCGTGACGCGCTGCGGACCAAGGCCGATCAGCCGCCGCACGTCCTGGTGATGACGGCGACGCCGATCCCGCGCACGGTGGCGATGACGGTGTTCGGTGACCTGACCGTCTCGTCGTTGACCGAACTGCCGCGCGGCCGGTCCCCGATCGCCAGCCATGTGGTACCCGGGGACCGGGACCGGTGGATGGACCGCACCTGGGCCCGGGTCCGGGAGGAGGTCGGGTCCGGCCACCAGGCGTACGTGGTGTGCCCCCGGATCGGCGCCGGTCCCGAGGACGAGGCCGGCACCGCGACCGGGGACGAGGAGTCGCGTCGCCCTCCACTGGCCGTCACCGAGGTGGCGCCGGAGCTTACGGACGGGCCGTTGGCCGGGCTGCGTACGGGTGTGTTGCACGGCCGCCTGCCGGCCGACGAGAAGGACACCGTGATGCGCCGGTTCGCGGCGGGGGAACTGGACGTGCTGGTGGCCACCACGGTCGTCGAGGTCGGCGTCGACGTACCCAATGCCACCGCGATGGTGATCCTGGACGCCGACCGGTTCGGCGTCTCCCAACTTCATCAACTGCGTGGGCGGGTCGGCCGGGGGCGGGCACCGGGGCTGTGTCTACTGGTCAGTGAGGCGGAACCGGGGAGCCCTGCGCACGAGCGGTTGACCGCGGTGGCCTCGACCCTCGACGGCTTCCGGCTCGCCGAACTGGACCTGGAGCAGCGTAGGGAAGGCGACGTACTGGGCGCCACCCAGTCCGGCCGGCGCTCCAGCCTGCGGCTGTTGTCGCTGCTGCGCGATGCCGACCTGATCACGCAGGCACGGGCCGAGGCGAGCACGATGATCGACGAGGACCGCGAACTGACCCGTCACCCGTTGCTCGCCGCCACGGTGGCCGCCCTGGTCAGCGAGGACCGGGCGGAGTTCCTGGAGAAGGGCTGAGCGGTCAGTCCGGTCCGGTACGCAGCGCCGGGTGTTGCGGGTCGTCGTAGCGCAGCACCAGGTCTGCTATGTCGCGTGGCCCGACCTCCGCGCTGTAGCGCCGGTAGGCCGGCAACGTCCAGTGCTGGTCCGCGCCGAGCTTGCGGTGCAGGGCCCCGGGGGACATGTCCAGGTGCACGGTCAGTTCGGCCGGTAGACCCTGACCCAGCAGCAGTGGTCCGTCCACCAGCAGCACCGCCGAGTCCGGCGCGCGGCGGTAGGGCGCCCGGGTGGCCCGGTCCGTACCGGGATCCCACAGGCTCGGCAGGTAACGACCGGATCCGCCCGGCCCCAACGGGTCGAGTACCTCGCGGCGCAGCGCCGCGACATCCAACCAGTTCTGGTAGTAGGCGTCCGGGTCGTTGCGGCCGTGCTCCAGCCGCAGGGAGGCGGGCCGCAGGAAGTCACCGGCGGTGACCCGGACCACCTCCCGACCCAACGTCCGCAGCGGGGCCACCAGCCGCCCGGCCAGTTGCTCCGGCTGCGCCGGCGGTGCGCCGTCGAGCAGTACCCGTACGGGGTGCGTTCGGGTGACGGCGTGGATGCGTTCCACCAGCAGCCTGGTGAGTCGCTGGGGATCCACCGGCTCGTAGCGCACCGGGCCATTGTCTGCCGACCTCCGGCCCGTGGCGTGCTGGGGTTCGCCGGCCGGTCTCCCGGTACGCTCGGCCCGTGACACCAGTGGCGGGACCAGCCGGCGGGGCGGGCCGGTGACCCGGATCGTGGCGGGGGAGCTGGGCGGGCGGCGGCTGGTGGTGCCGGCCGGCCGGGGCACCCGACCCACCTCCGACCGGGTACGTGAGGCGCTGTTCAACTCCCTGGGGGCGCTGGTCGACCTGCCCGGGTCCCGGATGGCGGATCTGTACGCGGGCTCGGGCGCGATCGGTTTCGAGGCGCTGTCCCGGGGTTGCGTGCATGCCCTGTTGGCCGAATCCGACACCCGTGCGGTCGCGGCACTGCGCCGCAACATCGCCGCTCTGGGCGTGGCCGCCAGCGTGCGGCTGGCCGCCGGCCCGGTCGAGCGGCTGCTGGCCGAGCCGCCGGAGCAGCCGTACGACCTGGTCTTCTGCGATCCGCCGTATGCACTCGCCGACGACCGCCTGGCCGCGGTACTGACCACGCTGGTCGATGGTGGCTGGTTGGCCGACGACGCGGTACTGGTGGTCGAACGCGCCACCCGTTCCGGTGAGTTGCAGTGGGTTCCGGGCACCGCGCCCATCCGTTCGCGACGCTACGGGGAGACCACCCTTTGGTACGGTCGCCGGTCATGAGGCGTGCGATCTGCCCAGGATCCTTCGATCCGGTCACCAACGGACATCTGGACATCATCGGCCGGGTGGCCGGACTGTACGACGATGTCATCGTGGCGGTGTTTGTCAATCAGAGCAAGGTCGGCTGGTTTCCGATCCAGGAACGCATCGAGATGCTCCGCGAGGTGACGGCCGAGTACCCGAACGTCTCGGTCGATTCGTTCGAGGGCCTCACGGTGGACTACTGCCGGACCCATGACATCTCGGTGATCGTCAAGGGCCTGCGCGCGGTCACCGACTTCGACTACGAGTTGCAGCAGTCTCAGATGAACCTGGGGCTGGCCGGCGTGGAAACCCTCTTCATGGCCACCAACCCGCTTTACTCATTCCTGTCGTCAAGTCTGATCAAGGATGTCGCGAAGTGGGGCGGGGACGTGTCGCCACACGTACCCGACATCGTGGCGCGCCGGCTCACCGAGAGGCTGGCCGCGCAGGGTGACTGACCGCCCCGAACCGGGCGGCGGAGCGAGCTGGGCTGGCGGGGCGTGCCCCTGTCAGAGGGGAAGGGACGCAGGTTGGATCCGCTCGAACGCATTGACGAGATCATGTCCTTTGTCGAGGGGGCCCGTTCGGTCCCCATGTCGTCGCGTAACTGCATGGTCGACCGGGGCGAGATGATCGCCATGCTGGACGACCTGCGCGGTGAGCTGCCCGGTGAGCTACGGAGGGCGCAGGCCCTGCTGGAGGAGCGGGACAAGATCATCGCCGCCGGACAGCGGGAGGCCGAACGGATCATCACCGAGGGTGAGGCCGAGCATGCCCGTCTGGTCTCGGCGAACGAGGTCACGGTGTCCGCGGAGCACGAGGCGAACCGGATCGTCGGGGAGGCCCGGGACGAGACACAACGGCTGCGGGAGGAATGCGAGGAATACGTCGACACCACCCTGGGCAACTTCGAACGGCTGCTGCACAAGTCGCTGACCACCATCGAGCGCGGTAGGGACAAGATGCACGCGTTGCGGGAGATCGGCTCGTTCGCTCCCGACGAGGACGACGAGATGCAGGCGTTCCCGTCCTGACCGGTTCGACGACCGCCGGGCCGGTAGCCGGCGGTTCGACGCTGCCCGCCCGGCTCGGGTAGCCTGGCACGTCGGCCCTCCGGGTCGAGGTCATCACCCCGAGCATCATCATCCGAGTACAAGGGGCCAGTCGAGCGACGATGTCCGACCGCACATCACAGACCCATCTGGACCCGCGGGCGCCGCTGGTGCTGTCCACCCGTGAGCTGCCGAGGCGACCCGGCGAGATGCGCCCGGTTGTCCGTGAGGTTCCCGCGCCGGCCGACCTGGGGCTTCCGTTGATCGGTGTGCCGGAGGGTGCCGATCTGGCCCTCGACCTGCGGATGGAGTCGGCCTCCGAAGGAGTCTTCATCTCCGGCACGGTGACCGCGCCGGTCCGGGGTGAGTGCGGCCGGTGTCTGCGGCCGATCTCCGACACCGTGGTCGCGCAGATCCAGGAGCTGTTCGCCTATCCGGGCAGCACCACCGAGGAGACCACGACCGCCGATGAGGTCAGTCGACTGCAGGACGAGCTGGCCGACCTCGAACCAGCGGTCCGGGACGCGGTCGTCCTGGATCTGCCCAACACGCCGCTGTGCCGCCCGGACTGCCCAGGACTGTGCCCCGAGTGCGGGGTAGCCCTGGACGAACTGCCGGCCGACCATGCACACGAGCGCGTCGACACGCGCTGGGCTGCGCTGGAAGGCCTGCTGGAACAGCCGGACGAGCAGGGTTCCCGGTCATCCGGGGAGCCGCCAGCCCGGTCCTGACCAGGCCGCCGGTGGCCCGTCCGCCGGTATGCGCCACAATAGCCGGGGTAGCTCGTGCGACCCGAGCAGTGCCGCGTGCGCGAAGCGCGGCGCGTTCCCACCATCGAGTAGATCATCAGGAGTGAGTGACGTGGCTGTTCCGAAGCGCCGGATGTCGCGGAGCAACACGCGGTCCCGCCGCAGCCAGTGGAAGACCAGCGCGGTGGCGACCCAGCCGTGCCCGCAGTGCAAGTCACCGAAGCTTCCGCACGCTGCGTGCGGCGTGTGCGGCACATACAACGGCCGCCAGGTCGTGGAGGTCTGACCCTCCCAGGGACATGACGCGATCCGAGCGGCCTGCCGCGCGGATCGCCGTCGACCTCCTCGGCGGGGACAACGCCCCCGACGTGGTGGTTGACGGCGCTCTGCTGGCATTGAGTGCCAATACCTCGCTCCGGCTGGTGCCGGTCGGGCCACCCGAGGTCATCGATGACCTCCTGGCCCGGCTGCCGGCTGCGCTGCGCAGCCAGGTGGAGCCCGTACCGGTCCAGCCCGACGGAGTCCCTCCGGTACGGGTGGCGACCCAGCTGATGTCCGACGGGCGGGCCGATGCCCTGGTCTCGGCCGGCTCGACCGGACTGACGGTGACCGCAGCGGTGGCCGGCTGCGGTCGGTACCCGCAACTGTCCCGGCCCGCGCTGGCGGTGACGATCCCCGCCCTGCACGGCCCGTTGGTCCTGCTCGACGTCGGTGCCTCACCCAGCCCGTCCCCGGCGGACCTCGCCCGGCACGCGGTCCTGGGTGCCGGCTACGCGCTGGCCACCCTGGGGGTCACCGCTCCCCGCATCGGCCTGCTGTCCATCGGTACCGAACCGGGCAGCGGTGACGCGCTGCGTCGCGCCACGGATGAACTGCTGGCTGCCAGCCCGCTGCCCGGCAGCGCACGCTATGTGGGCCCGGTCGAGGGCTACGACGTGCCGCTGGGTGGCACCGCCGATGTCGTGGTGACCGACGGGTTCACCGGGAACGTGCTGTTGAAGGGCATCGAGGGCGCGCTGCGGATGCGTGCCGGCCGGACGTCCGGTGGTGCGGCGCCCGACGTGGCGACGGTGGATGACCCGAGCGTCGCCCGGGCGGCAGCCCTGCTCGGCGTGACCGGCACCGTGGTGGTCTGCCACGGGGCGGCCGACGGCGCGGATCTCGCCTCCGGAATCGCGCTGGCCCACCAGCTGGCGATCCGGTCCGTACCGACCCGGGTTGCGCGGATGGATCAAGCTTTCCGGGAGAGCCCGACCCGGTCACCTGGAGGTGTTTCACACGTGATTGCTCGATCCGTGTATCCGGCCGGTACGGATGGTGCAGATGAATAGCCTCACCCGACCGGCGCCGCCGGCGCAGCTGATCGCCGCGCTGGGGGTCGGGTTGGAACCCGACCTGTTGGAACGCGCGCTGACGCACCGTTCGTACGCCTACGAGCATGGTGGTCTGCCCACCAACGAGCGGTTGGAGTTCCTCGGCGACGCGGTGCTCGGGCTGGTCATCACCGACTCGCTCTACCGCACCCACCCGGATCTGCCCGAGGGCCAGCTCGCGAAGCTTCGGGCCAGTGTGGTCAACATGCGGGCGCTGGCCGAGGTCGCGCGCGGCATGGGGCCCCGTGGACTGGGCGCGTACGTGCGGCTGGGCAAGGGCGAGGAGACGACCGGGGGGCGGGACAAGTCCAGCATCCTGGCCGACACGACGGAAGCGCTGCTCGGCGCCGTCTACCTGGAGCACGGTCTGGACACCGCCGCACAGGTGGTGCACCGGTTGTTCGACCCGATGATGGCCGATGCGTCGCGCCGCGGTGCGGGTCTGGACTGGAAGACGAGTCTGCAGGAACTGACGGCCACGCACGGGCTCGGCGTACCGGAGTACCGGGTCACCGAGGACGGCCCGGACCATGCCAAGACCTTCACCGCCTGGGCGCTGGTGGCCGGCGAGCAGTTCGGTTCCGGCACCGGCCACAGCAAGAAGGAAGCCGAGCAGCGGGCCGCCGAGCTGGCCTGGCGGGAGTTGTCCGAGCGGATGACCAGCAGCGGCGGCGCGGACCCCGATCCGGCATGACCGTCCGGCGTACGGCACCGGGTGCTGTCCGGCCCGCCCGATGAGCACCCTCGATCCGGTACGTGACCACAGTTCGGATACTTCTCCGGTACCGGATCGTCGTGCCGTGCTGGTCGCGCAGGTCGGGGTGCCGGCGGCGATCTACGCCGCGAACCGCATCGTGCAGTGGGTGCTGGTGGCTCTGCTGGCCAAACCGGACACCACCGTCGGGAAGCGGTTGACCAGTTGGGACGCCGACTTCTTCCTCCGCATCGCCCGGCACGGCTACGACCACGGCTACACCTACGACGACTCGGGTCACTTCGTGGGCAACACGTTGGCGTTCTTCCCGGGTTACCCGGCATGCGTGCGGGCACTGGCACTGTTCGGTCTGTCCGATGCGGCAGCCGGTATCGCGGTGTCGCTGGCGGCCGGCGCGGCCGGCGCGGTACTGATCCATCTGCTGGGCACCGAACTGGTGGACCGGCGGTTCGGGTACGTGCTGGCGGTGTTGTTCTGTGCCCAGCCGATGTCGGTGGTGTTCTCCATGGCCTACAGCGAGGCGCTGTTCTGCACGCTCGTACTGGCCATGTTGTTGGCCCTGCGGCGGCGCTACTGGCTGGTCGCCGGGCTGTTCGGGATACTTGCCGGGCTCACCCGTACGACCGGGCTGGCGGCGGCGGTCGCGCTGGCCTGCTTCGCGGTGTACCGGGTGTGGTCCGACCGTGGTGTTGCCGGTAGCCCGAGGGTGCGGCCGGTGCTCGCAGCGGTCGGCGCGCTGCTGACCGTACCGGCGTTCTGGCTGTGGGTCGGGCTACGGGTGGGCCACCTCGACGGTTGGTTCGTGGAGCAGCGGAAGGGCTGGGGAACCGGCATCGACTGGGGAGCGGCGAGTACGAGCTTCGTGCTGGACACCTTGCGTTCCTCGGACGGGTTCATCCCCGTTGCCGCCGCCTTCGTGATTATCGTCACCGGCATCCTGGTTCTGGCGGCGCTGATGGACCGGCAGTGGTGGCCGCTGGCTCTGTACGGTCTGCTCGCGTACGGCACGGTGATCGGTTCCTCCGGCTACTACAACTCCCGGCCGCGACTGTTGGTGCCGGTGCTGTCGGCGCTGTTTCCGGTGGCCCGGGCGCTGTCGGTGGCCCGCACCAGCATCCTCGTACCGGCGCTGACGGGGCTGAGTCTCACGGGCTGCTGGTTCGGCGCGTACATGATCACGATCTGGCCGTACTCGATCTGACGGCGGCCCGGGTCGGTGCCCGGAAGCTGGGCGGTACCGTTCCGATGTGCCTGAGCTGCCCGAGGTGGAGACCGTCCGGTCCGGACTGGACCGGTGGATCACCGGCCGGACCATCGCGCAGGTGCAGGTGCACCATCCCCGGGCGGTACGCCGCCACGCGCCGGGTGCCGAGCACTTCGCCGCCGGGCTGGTGGGTCGCACGATCGTCGGGGTGCGCCGACGGGGCAAGTACCTCTGGCTGCCGCTGGACGGCCCGGGCGTGCCGGGTGACGCGGTACTGGCCCATCTGGGCATGTCCGGTCAACTGGTGATGCAGCCGTCCCAGGCGCCGGAGGAACGGCATCTGCGGGTTCGGATCGAATTCACCGACGGCGGCCCGGGTCTGCGTTTTGTCGACCAGCGGACGTTCGGTGGCCTGTCGTTGTCGGCGGGCGGGGCCGAGCTGCCCGCCGAGATAGCGCACATCGCCCGTGATCCGGTCGACCCCGCCTTCGACGATGCGGAGTTCGTCGCCGCTGTCCGTCGGCGTCGGACCGGTCTCAAACGGGCGCTGCTGGACCAGAGCCTCATCTCCGGGGTCGGCAACATCTACGCGGACGAGGCGCTGTGGCGGGCCAGACTGCACTGGGCCCGGCCGACCGAGAACATGACCCGGCCGGTACTGCTCGGACTGCTCGGCACGGTGCGTGCGGTCCTGGCTGAGGCGCTGCGTGCGGGCGGTACCAGCTTCGACGCGCTGTATGTCGACGTCAATGGCGAAAGTGGCTACTTCGACCGGTCCCTGGCGGTGTACGGCCGGGCCGGTGAACCCTGTCCACGCTGCGGCTCGGTGATCCGGCGGGAGCCGTTCATGAACCGTTCCTCGTACCGCTGTCCCCGCTGCCAGCCGGTACCTCGCCAGCCACGGAGGTGATGGATCGGGGGTCAGGACGCGTATCATCCTCCGGCACTTGCGTCCGGCGTTAGAGTGGTGGTGATGGGTGAACACCGAGAGATCTCGGGCACGGAGCAGATCACCAGTCATGGGCGGAGCCGAACAGACCACGACCATCCGACTGGTGGCACTGGTGCGTGGCCGGGTCCAAGGTGTCGGCTTCCGAGCCTGGGTCCGTTCCCACGCGCTAGACCTGGGACTGCGCGGATCGGCCCGGAATCTGGCGGACGGCTCGGTCGAGGTGGTGGCCGAGGGACCCGTTGCCCGGTGTGGGGCTCTGCTCGACGCGCTGCGCGGACCCGGGGCCCCGGGACGGGTGGACGAGGTCGACGAACGGTCCGAGACCCCACGCGGGGATATGAACAGCTTTATAGCAGGATGAAACGATTGAGTCGACGAGACTCACGTCATCTTGACGATGTTGGGCTGTCGGGCACACTATATGGACGTCGCCTCGTGCACCCGACCGAGGTGCCCACCAGGTAACGGGGTGTGCTTCCTGGCCACCCGGCGACGCATTCGCAAGGAGACACCATGGCGAAGGCCCTCTACGGCCACGTCGGCAGTGCGCCAGACCGGCGCATGCTGGACGAGGTCACCCGTCTACGCGCCCGCACCAGGGCGCTGGAGTTCGAGGTCGCACGGTTGCAGGCCGAGAATGATCGGCTGACAGCTGCGGCTCAGGCATCCGACGAGCTGCTCAGGATCTCCGAGCCAGCGCTCACCTGACAGCAGCGGAGCCTGCCTGCACTATCGCGCGCCGACACTGGTGACAGCGTCGGCGCGCTGATTTCTGTCCAGCCTGGAGGATAAGTACCCGGTACGTCCCTGCTGTCTGGTACCAGGCCAGGTAGCGTCGGGGGAGTGTGTATCGCGGCTGGTCCGTGAGGGCACGCCCGACGGGGTGTCGGGTACCCGGTCCACCGGGGACCGCGCGGTAGCCTGCCGGAAGGTGCATATCCGGGCGCCGCAGGAAGGGCAGCTCCCGGTACGTGACGCCTGCGGTCGACAGCATGCCGCGCGTTCCGTATCAGCCTCCATGGGGAGATCGACAGGCCAGTGCATCTCAAGAGCCTTACCCTGAAGGGCTTCAAGTCGTTCGCCACGGCCACGACCCTGAAGCTCGAACCAGGTATCACCTGCGTGGTCGGACCAAACGGCTCCGGTAAGTCCAACGTGGTGGACGCGATCGCCTGGGTACTCGGCGAGCAGGGTGCCAAGGCGCTGCGCGGCGGGAAGATGGACGACGTCATCTTCGCCGGCACCTCGGGACGTGCCCCGCTCGGCCGCGCCGAGGTCACGCTGACCATCGACAACACCGATGGTGCGTTGCCGATCGAGTACACCGAGGTGTCGATCACCCGTCGGCTGTTCCGGTCCGGCGACGGTGAGTACGAGATCAACGGTGACCGGTGCCGGCTACTGGACATCCAGGAACTGCTGTCGGACTCCGGCATCGGCCGGGAGATGCACGTCATCGTCGGGCAGGGCCAGTTGGACGCGGTGCTGCACGCCAAGCCGGAGGACCGCCGGGCGTTCATCGAGGAGGCCGCCGGTGTCCTCAAACATCGCAAGCGCAAAGAGAAGGCGCTGCGCAAGCTCGACGCGATGCAGGCCAACCTCAACCGGGTACAGGACCTGACCGCGGAACTACGCCGCCAGCTCAAACCGCTGGGCAAGCAGGCCGAGATCGCCCGAAGGGCCGCCGGTATCCAGTCCGACCTGCGGGACGCCCGGCTCCGGTTGTTGGCCGACGATCTGACCGGGCTCCGCGGCTCGCTGCAGAAGGACGTCGCCGACGAGGAGTCGGTCCGGATCAGTCGACAGCGCAGCGAGATCGCCCACCAGAGCGCCCAGCGTCGGCTCAATGAACTGGAGGCCGAACTGGCGGCCGACGCCCCGATCCTCGCCCGGGCCCAGGAGACCTGGTACAGGCTGTCCGCCCTGCAGGAACGGTTCCGCTCGACCGGCCAGCTCGCCGCCGAGAGGCTGCGGTTCCTGTCCACCGAACGCGAGGACGAACGGCCCGGCCGCGACCCCGAACAACTGGAGAACGAGGCACAGCGGGTCCGCGAGCAGGAGGCCGAGCTCCGTGAGGCCCTGCAGGAGGAACATGCCCGGCTCGCCGAGACGGTGGAATACCGCCAGCAGGTGGAGGCCGACCTGCAGCAGGCCGAGCGGGAACTGGTCGCCGCGGTCAAGGCGGTGGCCGACCGGCGCGAGGGACTGGCGACGCTGACCGGTCAGGTCAACGCCCTGCGTACCCGCTCGCAGGCCGCGTCCGACGAGATCGCCCGGGTGTCGACCGCGCTCGCCGAGGCGCGCGAACGCGCCGCGGCGGCCCAGGAGGAACTGGCCGTCACCCAGGAGAACATCGACGGGCTGGACTCCGGTGACACCGATCTGGAGAACCGGCTGACCGCTGCCCGCCAGGAGCAGCAGGATGCCGAGGCGCGGGTCAAGGAGTTGACCGACGCGGAACGGGCTGCCGAACGGGAGGCGGCACAGTGGAAGGCCCGCGAGGAGGCCCTGTCGATGGGCCTGCGCCGCAAGGACGGCGCGGGTGCCCTGCTGGCCGCGGGTGACCGGTTGCCGGGCGTACTGGGCAGTGTCGCGGCGCTGCTCGCGGTGGAACCCGGATGTGAGGTGGCGCTGGCCGCCGCTCTCGGCCCGTACGCCGACGCCGTCGCGGTCCGGGCGGTGGACCAGGCCGTGGCCGCCGTACAACTGCTGAAGGCCGACGACGCCGGCCGGGCCACGCTGCTGGTCGGTGCCGCCGATCCGACGGACACGGACGGGTCCGCGCCGTTGCCCGATGGCGCCCGGTGGGCGCTGGACGTTATCAAGGCTCCGGCGGAGCTGCGCCCCGCGCTGGCCGGGATACTCGGCCACACCGCGCTGGTGACCGATCTCGCCGCGGCCCGGAGCCTGATCGACGCTGATCCGACGTTGCGTGCCGTCACCGTGGAAGGTGACGTGCTGGGCATCGACCTGGTCGCCGGCGGTTCTGCCTCATCGCCCAGTTTCATCGAGGTACAGGCCGCGATGGACGAGGCACGCGAACATCGGGTCGAGTTCGAGCAGCGGGTGGATCTGCTCGGCGCCCAGTTGTCCGGTGCCCGGCAGGACGTGGCCGCGCGCAAGGAGGCAACCCAGGAGGTGACCAGGCTCCGCCGGGAGGCCGAACAGCGGCATCACGCCCAGTCCCGGCGACTGGCCGAGTTGGGTGCCGGGGCACGATCCGCCCAGGGCGAGGCGGACCGGCTGGCTGCCTCCCGGGAGAAGGCCGAACGGGCCCGGGACGCGGACCTGGCCGGACTCGCGGACCTGGAGGAACGACTTCGCCTGGTGGAGTCGACGCCGGTGGACGACGAGCCGGACTCGACCCTGCGCGACGAGCTGTCCGCCGCCGTGGGCCCCTCCCGGCAGGCGGAGATGGAGGCCCGGCTGGCGGTCCGTACCGCCGAGGAACGGGCCCGCGCGCTGTCCGGCCGGGCCGACGGTCTGGCCCGCCAGGCCGCCCAGGAACGCGCTGCCCGGGAACGTGCCGCGGCCCGCCGGGAGCGTCGGGCCCGGGGCGCCTCGGTGGCCCGCGCCGTGTCGCTGGCCGCGCAGGCGACGTTGCACCGGATCGGTGAGTCGCTGGTGTCGGCCGCAGCCGAACGCGACGCGGTGGCCGCGGCCCGCGACAACCGGGAGGCCGAGCTGCGTGAGGTACGCGGCCAGGTCAGGGAACTGGCCGCCGAGCTGGAACGGTTGACCGACGCGCTGCACCGCGACGAGGTGGCGCGCGCCGAACAGCGCCTGCGGATCGAACAACTGGAGGCCAAGGCGGCCGAAGGTTATGGCCTCGACCTGGACACCCTGCTCACCGAGTACGGGCCGCAGCAGCCGGTACCGCCGTCGGCGGCGGACCTCGCCGCGGCCGAGGCGGACGACAAACCGGTACCGGAGCCCAGACCGTACGACCGGCCGGTGCAGGAGAAGCGCGCCGCGCGGGCGGAACGGGAACTGACCCTGCTGGGCAAGGTGAACCCGCTGGCGCTGGAGGAGTTCGCGGCGCTGGAGGAACGGTTCAAGTTCCTCTCCGAGCAGCTGGAGGATCTCAAGGCCACCCGCCGGGACCTGCTCACCGTGGTCAAGGAGGTCGACGACCGGATCCTGGAGGTGTTCCGCAGCGCGTACGAGGACACCGCCCGGGAGTTCGAGATCGTCTTCGGCGTACTGTTCCCCGGCGGCGAGGGCCGGCTGGTACTCACCGACCCGGACGATCTGCTCACCACCGGTATCGAGGTGGAGGCCCGGCCGCCGAACAAGAAGGTCAAGCGGCTGTCCCTGCTGTCCGGAGGTGAACGTTCGCTGACCGCCGTGGCCCTGCTGTGCGCGATCTTCCGGGCCCGCCCCAGCCCGTTCTACGTGATGGACGAGGTGGAGGCGGCGCTGGACGACGTCAACCTGGGCCGGCTGCTGGACGTCATGAAGCTGCTGCAGGAGGAGAGCCAGCTGATCGTCGTCACCCACCAGAAGCGGACGATGGAGATCGCCGACGCGCTGTACGGCGTCACCATGCGCGGCGGCATCACCCAGGTGATCAGTCAACGACTCAAGGACACGGAACCGGCATGATGCTCCGCTCACCCTGTCAGGCACTGCTACTGGATCTCGACGGCGTACTGCGCCGCTTCGACCCGGCGCACGCGGCACGCGTGGAGACGGCGTACGAGCTGCCGACCGGGCTGCTGGGTCGTACCCTGTTCGACCCGGACCGGCTGCGTCCGGCGGTTCTCGGTCAGGTCAGCCACGCCGGATGGATGCAGGACGGGGTCGCCGCGATCGCCCGACAGATCGGGGACCCGGAACGGGCCCGAGGTGCCGTCGAGGAGTGGAACGGTTACCGGGGCGAGGTGGACGGCGAGGTGCTGGCCGTGATCCGTGAGCTGCGTGCCGAGGGTATCCCGGTGGCACTGACCACCAATGCCACCGATCTGCTCGACTCCGACCTGCGCGCGCTCGGTCTGGTCGGTGAAGTGGACGTGGTGGTCAATTCCGCCGAGCTGGGGCACGCCAAACCGTCCGGTGAGTTCTTCCGTACGGCCTGCGACCTGCTGGGCGTCCCGGCGAAGATGTGCCTGTGCTGTGACGACAGCGAACGACATGTACGCGGCGCCCGTGCCGCCGGGCTGGCCGCGATCCGCTACACCGGTCCGGCGGACCTGCGCTACGTACGGGCCACCCTGGCTGCTGTTGCCTGATCGCCCGGGCCGCGCGCCGGACCCTGGTGGTCTCGTACGGCTGCCGGTCGCTCCCGTCATCGGGCGGTGGCCGGCCCGCCGCGCGGGCACTACGGTGGCGGGCATGGATACCGGCCTGGCGGGTAAGCGGGTACTGGTCACCGGCGCGGCGGGCGGCATCGGCGGTGACCTGGTCGCAGCGTTCGCGGCCGAGGGCGCCCGGGTGGCGGTGCACTACCGTACCGGGGCCGCTCGGGCGGAGGCGTTGGCCACGCAGCACGGTGGCATGGCCGTACCTGCCGACCTGACCGTGGAGTCCGATGTGGACGCTCTGCTGGCGGCCACCGTGTCCGGTCTGGGCGGGCTGGAGATACTGGTCGCGAACGCGGGCAGCTTTCCGGTGGCGGACGTGCCGCTGTGGCAGATGGAGCATGCGCGGTGGCGGGACACGATGGCCGCGAACCTGGACGCGGTCTTCCTGACCTGCCGGGCGTTCCTGCGGCACGTGTCCGGCACCGGGGTGGGCACGATCGTGCTGATCGGTTCCACCGCCGGCCGGTTCGGCGAGGCTGACCACGCCGACTACGCGACCGCCAAGGCGGGCCTGCACGGGCTGGCGCGCAGCCTGAAGAACGAGATCGTCCGGATCGCCCCGGCGGGTCGGGTCAATGTGGTGGCACCCGGCTGGACGGCCACCACACGCAACGCCGAGCGGCTGACCGACGAGAGCTTCGTACGCCGCCGCACGGCCACCATGGCGCTGGCGAAGCTGGGACGACCCGTCGACGTGGCCCGTACCGCCGTGGTGCTGGCCTCCGACGAGCTGTCCGGTCACATCACCGGTGAGATCGTGACGGTCGCCGGCGGGATGGAGGGTCGGCTGCTGCGGGATCCGGGGCAGCCGTCGGATCCGTCCTGAGGTGAGGGCGGTCCCGCCGGCCGGTCAGATGGGCGGGTCGATCCGTGCCCTGTCCCAGTTGGCCAGAACCGCCTCGGCGGTCTGCTCCGGGGTCTGTGCCGAGGTGTCCAGCCAGCAACCCAGCGGCGGGGCCGCGCGCAGCTCCCGGTCCAACTGCTGCGGGGTCCAGCCGTCGACGTACCCGGTCTTGGCCCGGTGCTTCTCGCGCTCGGCGACCGACTCAGGGTCGGGGGCCAGTACGACCAGGTGCCGCGGCCTGGTGCTGATCAGGGACAGGTACCAGGGCAGATCGGCGCCCAGGATGATGTCCTGTACGAGGACGGTGAAACCCGCTGCGGCGTAACCGTCGGCGGTCTGTGCGGACAACCGGTAGCGCAGCTCAAGCTGGGCGCGGGCGTCATCCGGGAACCCAGGTCGGGGCTCGTCCCGGCCGGAGACCACCATCCGTCGGAACACGTCTCCGCGTACGTGCACGGACCTGGGTAGCCGCTGCGCGACGAGTTGTGCCACGGTCGATTTGCCGGCCGCCATGATGCCGGTCAGGACGAGGACTCCGGTCGCCGAGGTCATCGGGTCAGTGTGACAGGGGTCATCGTTGCTGCTGCGCGTCAGGAGTTCGATGACGGGAGGCACCGGTCACAGCACCCGGTGCGCGATGATCGGGGTCGTGGTGACCGGGTAGACTTCCGGCGTAACCGCTTATCGGCGCACCGTGCGCCGGGCTCGTCTTGTTCATGCCGGTGGTTCTACCGCCCGGTGATCTGTTCCTCCTGGTGGCCCGATGGTCGGCCGTGGAGCCTGCGGAGAGACGTGCCCCTTTCCGAAAGGCCTGCTTTGACGAGCCCTGTTGTGCCCAGTCTGCCCGAGAACGCCGAACTGTCCGACAACGCTGATGTCGTGGGCGCCGAGACCGAGACCGCACCGGTTGTGAGTTTCTCCGACTTCGGCGTACCGGACAACCTCGTGTCGCTGCTGCACCGGCGCGGCATGCCCACCCCCTTCCCCATCCAGGCGGTCACCCTGCCGGACGCGCTGGCCGGTCGCGACGTGCTCGGTCGGGGCCGTACCGGCTCCGGCAAGACGTTGGCCTTCGGCCTGCCCGCCGTGATCCGGCTGTCCGGTGAGCCGGCCGCGTCCCGCCGTCCCCGCGGACTGGTACTGGTGCCGACCCGGGAACTTGCCATGCAGGTCCGGGACGCCCTGGAACCGCTCGGCCGCGCGATGGGCGTACGGATCGCTGTCGTGGTCGGCGGCGCGCCGTTCAGCAAGCAGATCAGCCAGCTACGTCGGGGCGCCGAACTGGTCGTCGCCACACCCGGCCGGTTGACCGACCTCATCGAGCAGCGCGCCTGCGACCTGTCCGACGTGCAGCTGACCGTGCTCGACGAGGCCGACCAGATGTGTGACATGGGCTTCATGCCCGCGGTCACCGCGCTGCTGGACCAGGTACGCCCCGGCGGCCAGCGGATGCTGTTCTCCGCGACGCTCGATGGTGACGTGGACAATCTGGTTGCCAAGTACCTGACCGACCCGGTGACGCACTCCACCGACCCCGGCACCGCGTCGGTGTCCACCATGGAGCACCACCTGGTCTTCGTGGCACCCCGCGACAAGGCGGCCATCACCGCGCAGATCGCCGGGCGGGAGGGACGGACCCTGCTGTTCGTCCGGACCCGTACCTTCGCCGATCGGCTCGAGGAGGAGCTGCGCGCCGTCGGTGTACGGGCCCGCGCCCTGCACGGCGGCAAGACCCAGGCGGTCCGTACCCGGACCCTCGGGGACTTCAAGGAGGGCCGGGTCACCGCGCTGGTCGCCACCGATGTGGCGGCCCGCGGCATCCACGTCGACGACGTGAGCCTGGTGCTGCACGTCGACCCGGCTGGTGACTCCAAGGACTACCTGCACCGGGCCGGTCGTACCGCCCGCGCTGGTGGTTCCGGCACGGTGGTCACCCTGGTGACGCCGCGGCAGCGCCGCTCGACCGAGCAGATCACCCGGCAGGCCGGGGTGAACGCCGGCAAGCTGCGGGTGCGTATGGACGACCGGGAGACCACGGTGGACTCGCTGCTCGCCGAGGTCACGGGCGCCCAGCAGCCCAGTGGGATCCCGGTTCCGGTGGAGCCGGTCCGTACCCCGGGCCGCAGCGGCGGCGGCCGGCCGCGCCGCTTCGGTGACCGCCCGGAGTCGACCCACCGTCCCAGCTACCGTGGCCCGCGCCGCGAGGACGGCGGAGCGCCGGGTGACTCCGCGGCCCGTCGGGACCGGGACGCATTCCGTGGCCCGCGCCGCCCGCGCCGCGAGGATGGCGAGCACCGTGGCGTCCGTCGGGACGCTGCGGAGGGTCGTCCGCACGACCGCTCGGTGCGCCACAACGACCGGGCACCCCGGTTCGACGACCGCCGTCCGCGCCGCGACGAGCCGTCGCAGCGCAGCGACCGGTACCGCTCGGACCGTGATGGCGCGGATCGTGGTTCGGGTGTCGACTGGAAGCCGCGCAGCGAACGCAAGCCGCGCTGGAACTCGCGGCACTCCGCCTGACCTGGAGCTGCTCAGCCTGAGCTGACGCCCGTCTCGCCGGATGGCGCGGCGGGCGTCACCAGGTCTGCGGAGATCTCGGTGAGCCGCGCCAGACCGCTGAGCGCCAGTGCTTCCACCAGATCGAGACGTACCGCCTCCAACGCGGCGGTGACGCCGTTCGCGCCGTCGGCGGCGAGTGCCCACAGCACGGGCCGGCCGAGCAGGACACCGTCCGCGCCGAGCGCGAGGGCGGTCAGTACGTCGCGGCCGGACCTGATGCCCCCGTCCACCAGCACCGGGCAGCGGCCGGCCAGTCGGCCGGCCACCTCGACCAGGGCGCTGGCGGTGTCCACGGCCCGGTCCAACTGCCTGCCGCCATGGTTGGACACCACGATCCCGGCCGCACCGGCGGCCAGGCACGCCTCCGCGTCGTCGGCCCGCAGCACACCCTTGACCAGTACTGGTACTCCCAGCTCGGTCAGCTCGCGCACGGTGTCGATGGTGCAGCCGGGATTCTGTCCGGTGGCCTCGATCGCCGCCCCGGGTGTCAGGTGCTCGGCCATGTTGACCAGGTACTGGTCGTCGTCCACCGGTGGCACAGCGGAGCGTTTCTTCACCCCGGTGTACGGGGTGTCGGCGGTCAGTACCAGTGCGCCGGCACCTGCGGCGACCGCGCGGCGGATCATCTGCCGGCTGACGTCCGGATCGCCCAGCATGTAGACCTGGAACCACCACGGGCCGGTGGCGGCCGCACCGACCTCCTCGATCCGCCGCGAGCAGCGGGAGGACAGGACCAGCAGCGATCCGGCCGCGCCGACTCCGGCCGCGGTCGCGCACTCGCCGTCCGGATGTGCCAGGCCCTGGTACGCGGTCGGCGCCACCAGCACCGGTGTGCGCAGCGGCGTACCGAACAACGACGTCGACGTGTCCACAGTGGAGACATCGCGCAGGATGTGCGGGCGGAACCGGAACCGTGACCACGCCCGGGACGCCTCGTCGAGGGTGACCTCGTCGCCGGAGCCGGTGGCGTAGTAGTCGTGCACGGCGCCGGGCAGCCGGTCCCGGGCCGCCCGTTCCTGGTCGGCCAACAGTGCGAGCATGTGTCCTCCCTGATACCGGCAGCACACGCTACCCGTTGGACCAGGGCAGCGACGTCAGCTCGCCGCCGCTGCCCGGTCGGGTCGCTCCGCGGTGGTCCAGGCCAACGGGACCTGGGCGAGCGGACGGAGCCTGGGGTGCCCGTCGCCGGTCCGTTCGGTGCCGTCCAGACGGACGCGCGCCGCCCGGCCGGTCAGTTCCAGGGTGCCGATCGCGTTACTGAAGAACGGCCCGGTGCGCCGCTGCCACCTCGGTTGCGGTCGCGGCACGCCGGCCAGCCGGGCCAGTCCGGCCCCGATCGCCGCCGCGCCGCGGTTCCAGCCCAGCCGGAAGCCGACCTTCATCTCCGGCGGTGCCTGGTTGTGGGTGGGGGAGCAGGTCAGCTGGTAGACGCGGCTTGCCGTATCCGGACCGAACAGTGCCTCGGCGACGTAGCTGTGGTGTACGTCCCCGGACAGTACGGAGATGCTGGCCGGCGCTCGTCCGCTGCCGTAGCCGCCCCGGCCGACCTTCTCCAGCATCCGACCGAGCCGTTCGAACGACGACCGGAACGCGGCCCAGTGCTCCATGTCGGAGAACTGCCGCAACCATTCCGCCCAGGCCGCGACCGGCCGGTGCGGCGAGTCGCAGAGCCGTTCGTTCCAGGTCTCCAACTCGTGGATGGCCGGCGGGAGCAGCCAGGGCAGGGAAGCGCCGATCACCAGATGGTCGTAGTCGCCGTGCAGCTGCTCGTCGAACCACTCCCAGTCCGTGGCGGAGAGCATCTGCCGGTCCCCTGGTGTCAGGACCCGACCGGCGCGGTTGTCCAGTACGATCACCCGGGTCCGGGCCAGGTCGAGGCGGTAGCTCCAGCGTGGCGCCGGCGCCGGGTCGTGCGCCCCGGGCCCGGTGAGGGCCGGCGCCGGGATGCGCTCCTGCTCGGCGCGCGTTCCCTGGTCGGCGGACCGGTCGGTGGCCGTCGCGAGTTCGATCAGCAGATCGGTCGCGTCCCCGGCGGTCAGGATCGCGGTGACCACCGGGTCGTTGCGGATCTCCTCCGGAGTCAGGTTTCCCAGGTGCTGGTAGATCCAGTACGAGGCGATACCGCCGGTGATCCGCCGGTGCCACCACGGCTGCCGGCCGATCGTCTCCCGCCAGGGCGCAGAGGTGTTCCAGTCGTCGACGATCTCGTGGTCATCGAAGATCATCGCGGTCGGGACGGTGGACAGCAGCCACCGGATCTCCGGATCCTGCCACGACTCGTAGTACAGGCGGGTGTACTCCTCAAAGTCGCCGACCTCGTCCTGCGGGGGTACCGCGGTGCCGGCGCCGCTGTCCTCCCGACGCTGCTCGAGGAACCGTTGCGTCGCTGGGGAAGTCTCGTCGGCGTACACCTGGTCGCCGAGCATCAGCAGGAGGTCGGGGCGCTGCCGTGGGCCCTGTTCGGTGTCCACGAGCATCCGGGCGTAGGTGTCCAGCGCGTCCGGTGGGTAGCTGTCGTCGGTACGCGGCGACCCCTCACGGCAGGAGCCGAAGATCACCCGTACCGGTGTGTCGTGCTCGGTCGTCACGGTCCGGATGCGGCTCGGCGGGAAGGCCGAATCGCTCGGCGGCCAGACCTGCTGGTCGTCCACCAGTACCTGGTACGGCAGGTCCTCACCGGGCTGCAGCCCGGTGAGGAGTACCAGCGCATAGTGGTGCGAGAAGGCGGTGAAGGTACGCGCCGTGGCGTTCCGATCACCCGCCCGGACCTCGACCCTGGCCGGCCCGCTGGTCTCCACCCAGATGCTGGCCGTGGTCTCGGTCACCCGACGTAGTACTGGTCCGAGGAGCAGTGGTCCCTGGGACGCGTCCCGCGCAGATCCGTTCACGAGCGCCTCATTCCCCGATCCGACAGCTCTGACACCTCGCCACGCCGGGAGGCGAGGGAATCCGGCCGTCCGGTCGATGAGCGACCCACCTGGTGAGGTGCGCCACGCGGAGCGACGGAGTGCGCGCAAGCCTGCGGCGCGCGTCTGTCAGGATTCTGCACATGGAGTATGTGCTCATCGCCGTCGGGCTCGTCGTGCTGCTGGCGCTCGCCGGCCTGCTGGCCTTCGTGGTGCCCAGGGCGCGCCGAACCCGCACCGGGTCCACGGACCGGACCGATGAAAGCACCGGAGGGTCCACCGGGACGGCCACCGCCACGGCGCCGCCCGCGGAGGTGGCACCGGCGCCGCCGGTCGAACAGACCGCAGAACCGACCGCGCCGACCGCCCCGGATGCCGCAGTGGCCCCCGAGGTCGAGACGCCGGAGCCGGTCGCCGGCCGGATGGTACGGCTGCGGGGCCGGCTCGCCCGGTCGCAGAACCTGCTCGGCCGGGGCCTGCTGACCCTGCTGTCCCGGGAGAAGCTGGACGACGACACCTGGGAGGACATCGAGGACTCGCTGCTGACCGCGGACGTCGGGGTCGCCGCGACCACCGAGATCGTCGAGCGGTTGCGGGAGCGTACCCGGGTACTCGGCACCCGTTCGGTCGCCGACCTGCGTGGCCTGCTGGTCGACGAACTGGTCGGTGCGCTCGGCCCGGAGCTGGACCGTTCGTTGGCGACCCTGCCGCACCCGGGCCGGCCCGCGGTGGTGCTCGTGGTCGGGGTCAACGGTTCCGGCAAAACCACCACCTGTGGCAAGATCGCCCGCGTGCTGGTGGCCGATGGACGCAGCGTGCTGCTCGGTGCGGCGGACACCTTCCGCGCCGCCGCGGTCGACCAGCTCGCCACCTGGGGCGAGCGGGTCGGCGCCGAGGTGGTCCGCGCGCCGGAGGGCCGGGACCCGGCGTCGGTGGCGTACGACTCGGTGCAGCGCGGTATCGAGACCAAGGTCGACACCGTGCTGATCGACACCGCCGGGCGGCTGCAGAACAAGGTCGGCCTGATGGACGAACTGGGCAAGGTCAAGCGGGTGGTGGAGAAGCACGGCCCGGTGGACGAGACGTTGCTGATCCTGGACGCCACCACCGGGCAGAACGGCCTGGCTCAGGCCCAGGTGTTCACCGAGGTGGTGAATGTCACCGGGGTGGTACTGACCAAGCTTGATGGCACCGCCAAGGGCGGCATCGTGATCGCCGTGCAGCGCAAGCTCGGCATTCCAGTCAAACTTGTCGGACTGGGTGAAGGCAAGGACGACCTGGCACCCTTCGATCCCCGGCAGTTCGTCGAGGCACTTCTCGGCGAACCGGCCGGACAGAGTTGACGTTGAACCTGTTGACGTTGAACCTGTTGACGTTGAACCCCCGGGGTGGTCGGTGACGCAGCACGAGGTCCAACTGCACGGTGGCAACACCAGCACGGTGGTGCGTGTCGGCGACACCGTGCGACGTAACGCCGGTCCCTGGACGCCGGCGGTCCATGCCCTGCTCCGACACCTGGAGAAGGTGGGTTTCACCGGCGCGCCGCGCGCCCTGGGAATCGACGAACAGGGCCGGGAGGTCCTGTCCTATCTGGAGGGCGAGTGCGGCGAATACCCGATCGCCGAGCACTGGGCCACCGACGAGGCCCTGGTCACGGTGGCCAAGATGCTGCGGATGTTCCACGACGCGCAGTACGGGTTCCGGTTGCCGCCCAACGCCGTGTGGCGCTCGTTCGGTCCGCCGCCACCCGACACCGAGGTGGTGTGTCACCACGACGCGGCGCCGCACAACGTCATCTGGCGTCCGGACGGCACCCTGGCGCTGATCGACTTCGACCTGTCCAGCCCGGGATCGCGGATCTACGACGTGGCGTACGCGGCGTGGACCTGGGTGCCGCTGTTCAGTGACCGGGACTCCTTCACCCTGGGTTGGAAGAGGCCGAACCGGCCGCGTCGACTGCGGATGTTCGCCGACGCGTACGGGCTCACACCCCGCGACCGGCACCGACTGATCCGGGTGATCCGTAAGCGGATCGTGGACCACGTGGAGGGCATCCGCCGGATGGCGGCGGCCGGCGAGCCGGCCTTCGTCCGGATCGTGCACAAGGGACATCTTCGCCGCCCGATGCGCGACCTGCGGCTGATCGACCACGAGCGGCAGGTCCTGGAGTACGCGATGCGCTGAGCGTCGGTCCGGCGTGACCGGGTGACGCCCCACCGTTCCCCGGCCGTCGCTCCGCGTCGTTCATCGGCTCGAAACATCTCGGCACACCCTGGTAACGCAAGGCGTGTGGTCGATGAAACACCCCGCCGTCAGGGTGGTGCTGTCCGGTCAGGGGCAGCGCCGCCCGGGCCAGGCCGGACCTGGTACGGCAGGGGAGGGGACTCGGGTGATCAACTCGGGTGACACCGCCTGGGTGCTCGCGAGCAGTGCGTTGGTACTGCTCATGACGCCGGGGCTGGCATTCTTCTACGGCGGTATGGTGCGCGCCCGCAGCGTACTGAACATGCTCATGATGAGCTTCGCGACCATCGCGGTGGTCAGCGTCCTGTGGGTGTTGTACGGCTACTCGCTCGCCTTCGGTCCCGATTCGTTCCACGGACTGATCGGCAACTTCGACTACGTGGGACTCAAGGGCACCCTGGCGGCGGTGACCGGCGCCAAGGGCGATTCGATCCCGTTGCTGGCGTTCTCCGCGTTCCAACTGATGTTCGCGGTGATCACACCCGCGCTGATCACCGGTGCCATCGCCGACCGGGCGAAGTTCGGCGCCTGGCTCGCGTTCGCGGCGATCTGGGTGACGGTGGTGTACTTCCCGGTGGCGCACTGGGTCTTCATGTTCGACGGCGGTCACGGCGGGTGGATCGGTGACCGGCTCGGTGCACTGGACTTCGCCGGCGGGACCGCGGTGCACGTCAACGCGGGCGCGGCCGGTCTGGCACTCGCCCTGGTACTGGGCAAGCGGCACGGTTGGCCGAAGGAACGCTTCAAGCCGCACAACCTGCCGCTGGTGGTGCTGGGCGCGGGTCTGCTGTGGTTCGGCTGGTTCGGCTTCAACGCCGGTTCCGCCGTGGCGGCGAACGGGCTGTCCTCCACCGCGTTCATGAACACCCAGGTCGCCACCGCTGCGGCGGTACTGGGATGGCTGCTGGTGGAACGGATCCGGGACGGTCGGGCCACCACCCTCGGCGCGGCGTCCGGTGCCGTGGCGGGCCTGGTGGGTATCACGCCGGCGTGCGCGGCGCTCAACCCGCTCATGTCGGTGGTGCTCGGCGTGGTCTGTGGAGCGGTCTGTGCCATGGCGGTCGGGCTGAAGTACCGACTGGGCTTCGACGATTCGCTGGACGTGGTCGGGGTGCACCTGATCGGGGGCGCGGTCGGTTCGCTGCTGATCGGCCTGCTGGCCACTGCGAGCGTGACCGGTGGCGCCGAGGGCCTGTTCTACGGCGGTGGCCTGGGTCAGCTGGGCAAGCAGGCGGTCGCGGTACTGGCAGTCGGGGTGTACTCCTTCGTCCTGAGCTGGGTGATCGGCAAGGTCATCGACCGTACGATCGGGTTCCGGCTGTCCGCCGAGGCCGAGATCGCCGGCATCGACGGCGCCGAGCATGCCGAGAGCGGGTACGACTGGGGTGCGCTGATCAGCGGCCGGGCCGCACGTGTGGCGGCGCCGGTCGGCTCCCGCAACACCGACCTGTCCGCCGCCACGGTGGGGAAGGAGTAGGCGATGCGACTGGTCACAGCGGTGGTGAAGCCGTTCCAGTTGGATGCGGTGAAGGAGGCGCTCCAGGCCCTCGGGATCGCCGGTCTGACGGTCAGTGAGGTCTCCGGTTACGGCCGGCAGAAGGGGCACGTCGAGGTCTACCGGGGGGCGGAGTACTCGGTGGACTTCGTACCCAAGGCGCGGATCGAGGTGCTGATCGACGATTTCGACACCGACAAGGTACTGGCCGCGATCGTCGCGGCGGCCCGGACCGGACGCATCGGTGACGGCAAGGTCTGGGTCACCGAGGTCGAGGAGGTGATCCGGGTCCGCACCGGAGAGCGTGGCGTGGATGCCCTCTGAGTACCTACCGGTGGCGCCGCCGCGGTCGTCCGGCGCGGCGGTCCCACCTCCGGCGGTGGACGGGATCGGGCCGGCGGCCAGGTCCGCCCGGGCCGCCGCGTTGGACGGGTGGCTGGCCCGGTTGCTGCCACCGGTCAGCGAGGTGACCCTGCTGGCGGTCGGTGGGCTGGGCCGGCAGGAGTGTCTGCCCCACAGCGATCTGGACCTGGTCATTGTCCATAATGGACGACCGGACGTGTACCGGGTCGCCGACGCGGTCTGGTACCCGATCTGGGACGCCGGGCTCTCGCTGGACCACGCGGTACGCACCGTACCCGAGGTGCTGGCCGTCGGGCGCGACGACGTGAAGGCCGCGCTCGGGTTGCTGGACGCCCGGTACGTGGCCGGCGACCGCGGTATGGCGGAGCGGATCCGCGCCGCGGTGCGGGTCGACTGGCGCCGGCAGGCCGGCACCCGGCTGGCGGCACTGCACGAGCTGACCATGGACCGCTGGGAACGCTTCGGCGAGTTGGCCTTCGAACCGGAAGGCGACATCAAGGAGGCGCGCGGCGGCCTGCGCGACGGTGCCGTACTGCGCGGTGCCGCGCTGGCGCAGCTGGTCCCCGGGCCGCGCAGCGCGGTACTGGCGGCCTACCGGCGGCTGCTGACCGTACGTGAGGCGGTGCATCTGTGCGCCGGCCGCCGGTTGGATCGGCTGGTCACCGAACTCACCGGGCCGGTCGCCGAACTCGTCGCCGTCGCCGGTGCCGATCTCGACCCGGACGACCGGGTACTGCCGGACACCACCGGCACCCGCACCGACCCGGCGGACTGGCGGCAGAGCGATCCCGGACTGGCACTGCGTGCCCGGCTGGCCGACGACGCGCGCACCATCTCCTACGCGGCGGCAGACACCTGGCGGGCGGTACGGCGGCTGCGGTCCGGTCGACCCCTGCTCGGTGGTCGGCTGCACCGACCACCCCGCCGCCCGTTGGACGACGGTGTGGTCGAACAGGACGGTGAGGTGGTGCTGGCCCGGGCGGCGCTGGGGCCGGAACGCGCCGACGCCGCGCTTCCGGTCCGTGCGGTGGCCGCGGCGGCCCGGTCCGGCCTGCCGGTCGCCTCGGCGACGCTGGAATGGCTGGCCGCGGTCTCCCCTGCCCCGGCACAGCCGTGGTCGGCGGACGTACGGGAGGCGTTCCTGAGGTTGCTGGGTGCAGGTCCAGGATTGGTGGCGGCGTGGGAGGCGGCCGACCGGTACGGGCTGATCACCCGCTGGCTACCGGAATGGGAGGCGGTACGCAACCTGCCGCAGCCCGGCCCGGTGCACCGGCACACGGTGGACCGGCACCTGGTGCAGACCGTGGTGTGCGCCGCTCAGGACGTACATGCCGTGGCCCGGCCGGACCTGCTGCTGCTCGCCGCGTTGCTGCACGACATCGGCAAGGGAACCGGCACCGACCATGCGGTCGCCGGCGCGGAACTGGCCGGCACGATCACCCGCCGGATGGGATTGCCCGCAGCCGACGTGCTGCTGGTGGCCCGGCTGGTACGCCGGCACCTGCTGCTGCCGGACACCGCGACCCGCCGGGACCTCACCGACCCGGTCACCGTCGGCAATGTGGCCGAGGCCGTCGTGGACCTGAACACCCTGGAGCTGCTGGCCGTACTGGCCCAGGCGGATGCCACGGCCGCCGGCCCGCTCGCCTCGTCCAGCTGGCGGCTCCGGCTGATCGGCGACCTGGTGGAGCGGGTGGGCGCGGTACTTCGTACCGGTGAGCTGCCCGAGTCGTCGGTGGCGCCGGAGGCGGTACGGGAACTGGCCGGTGGTCCGCTGCCGGCGGTACGGGTCCGGCATGACGAGGTGAGCGTGGTGGCGGCCGGTACGGAGGCCGGTCTGCTCGCCGCGGTGGCCGGTTGTCTGGCCGCCCATCAGCTGACCGTACTGGGCGCCGACATCACCGCCCTGCCCGCCGACGGACCCGGGCCCGGACCGGTGGCGGTGGTGTGCGCGGTACGTCCCGAGTTCGGCAGCGGTCCCGACCCGGGGCGGCTCACCGCCGACCTGCGCCGCGCCGCACGCGGCGAGCTGCCGGTGGCGCAGCGCCTGCGTACCCGGGAGCGTGGGTACGCCCGCAACACGCCGTCCGCCGCACCGCGGGTTGTCTGGCACGACGGCGCCGCCACCGGCGCGGTCGTACTGGAGCTGCGTGCCGCCGACCGGATCGGACTGCTGTTCGAGGTCGCCAGGGCGCTGGCCGGGGCGGACGTACGGGTCAGGGCGGCCCGCATCAGCACGTTGGGCGCGGCCGCGGTGGACAGCTTCTATCTGGTCGGCGACTGGTCGGAGGGGGCACGTCGGGGGGAGGTGACCGAGGCGGTCCTGGCGGCGGCGGCCGGGCCTGGTCAGGTCCCGGGGGACGCCCGGTAGGCTCAGGGAGGATACCGCTGCCCAGATTCCCTGCCGACCTGCATTCCTTGCCGACTATGCGACAAAGAGGGACCTTCCGACGTGTTCGATTCGCTGACCGAACGGCTCTCCGGCATCTTCACCCAGCTGCGCGGGAAGGGTCGACTGTCCGATGCTGACATCGATGCCACCGCCCGGGAGATCCGGCTGGCGCTGCTGGAGGCCGATGTCGCGCTGCCGGTGGTCAAGGAGTTCATCCGCAACGTCAAGGAGCGGGCCCGCGGCGCGGATGTGTCGCAGGCGCTGAACCCCGCGCAGCAGGTCATCAAGATCGTGCACGAGGAGCTGGTCACCACCCTGGGTGGTGCGGAGCGCCGGCTCTCGTACGCCAAGCAGCCGCCGACGGTGATCATGCTGGCCGGTCTGCAGGGTGCCGGTAAGACCACGCTGGCCGGCAAGCTGGCCCGCTGGCTGCACGGCCAGGGACACCAGCCGCTGCTGGTCGCCGCCGACCTGCAACGCCCGAACGCGGTCAACCAGCTGCAGGTCCTGGGCGAGCGGGCCGGCGTCGAGGTGTACGCGCCGCAGCCGGGCAATGGGGTCGGTGACCCGGTGGCGGTGGCCCGCGAGTCCATCGACTACGCCCGTCGGGTACAGCGCGACGTGGTGATCGTGGACACCGCCGGCCGGTTGGGTGTGGACGCGGAGATGATGGCCCAGGCGGCCTCGATCCGTGACGTGACCAGCCCGGACGAGGTCCTGTTCGTCATCGACGCGATGATCGGTCAGGACGCGGTCGCCACCGCGGAGGCGTTCCGCGACGGTGTCGGGATCACCGGGGTGGTGCTCTCCAAGCTCGACGGTGACGCGCGCGGTGGTGCCGCGCTGTCGGTACGGCAGGTGACCGGCCAGCCGATCATGTTCGCCTCGACCGGGGAGAAGCTGGAGGACTTCGACGTCTTCTACCCGGAGCGGATGGCCTCCCGCATCCTGGGTATGGGTGACGTGCTCACCCTCATCGAGCAGGCCGAGAAGGTCTTCGAGGCCGATCAGCAGGAGCGGATGACCGCCAAGCTGGTCGGCGGCGAACGCTTCACCCTGGACGACTTCCTGGAGCAGCTGATCGCCATCCGTCGGATGGGCCCGATCAGCAACATCCTGTCCATGATGCCGGGCATGGGACAGATGAAGGACCAGCTCGCCGAGGTCGACGACAAGCACCTCGACCGGGTCACCGCCATCATCCGGTCCATGACGCCGCAGGAACGCGACGCTCCGAAGGTCATCAACGGCTCGCGCCGGGTACGCATCGCCAACGGCTCGGGTACCACCGTGACCGACGTGAACCAGCTACTGGAACGGTTCACCGAGGCGCAGAAGATGATGAAGCAGATGGGCGGCATGATGGGCCTGCCGGGTCGCCGTAAGGCGACCAAGTCGCCCAAGAGCAAGCGCAAGGGCAAGAAGGGCAAGCAGCAGAACCGTCAGCGTGGTGGCGCACCGGGGATGCCGGCCGGCCTGCCGCCGGGCTTCGGCGGCCTGCCGACCGGTGGTAAGGACGACAGTGGCTCCGATCAGGGCCTGCCTGCCGGTTTCGAGATGCCCAAGATCGACCTGTCGAAGTTCGGCAAGGGCAAGGGCTGAGCACCGCGGTCACAGCGTTGGCCGGGCAGTATCCCATCCGGGGTGACCGTCCCGCACCGACTCGGTACGGGATCCGGGAACACTCCGGGTCGATGTCCGACTCACGAAGGATCAGCTGATCCATCGACTCATCGGTACGGCTGACTGAACTGTCACCGGTCGGATGATTCGTTGCCCACCGGGTTCTTCGTACGGTAGGACAGTGATCCGCAGATTGCTCCGCGCCTGCGCGGCCACCGCACTGTGTCTCGCGGTCGCCGCGGCCGTCGCGTTCGCCACGCCCGCCGACGCCGGCTTCCCCGGCACGTACTACCTGGCGCTCGGTGACTCGCTGTCAGTCGGCGTGCAACCTCGGGTCGGTGCGATCAGCGGGGGCGGGCACGCCACCCGGGCCGGCTACCCCGACCAGCTCGCCGCTGCGATCAGCCGGCGCGACCATCGGGTCCAGCTCACCAGTCTCGGTTGTTCGGGCGCAACCAGCACCGAACTGCTCTACGGCGGCCGTTGCTCGTACCCGGGGGTCGACTCGCAGTTGGACGCGGCGCTGTGGGCCATCTCCCAGCGGCATGCGCCGACCAGTCTGATCACCGTCGACATCGGCATCAACGACATCATGCACTGCATGTACGGTCCGCAGGTCGATCACCGGTGCGTACGCCACGGGCTGGCCCAGGTGCGGCACAACCTGCCGATCATCCTGAGCCGGTTGCGCGCCGCGGCGCCGGACGCCCGGATTGCCGCGATGACCTTCTACGATCCTCAACTTGCCCGCTACCCCGAGCGTTCCGCCCGGTCGGCGATACGGCAGAGCGTCGCGGCATTCGACGCGCTGAACCGCATCATCACGACCAGCTGCCGGCGTACCGGCACCACGGTGGCCGACGTCGCCCGTACCTACCGGACCGACGACATGACGGTGCCGATGTCCCTGACCGGCGACCAGTTGCCGGTCGCGGTGGCCCGCATCTGTCAGTGGACCTGGATGTGCGCACCGCCGCCGACCGGACCGAACCTGCACGCCAACCGCGCCGGGTACCGGGAGATGGCCCGTACCTTCGCCATCGCCCTGCACCTGCAGAGCCCCTGGACACCCACCACCGAGGCGGCCTGAGCACCCTGTCACCGGCTACCGTGCCGGTGGGAGGTGCGCAGCATGGCATTGCACGTACGTGGTGTGGTTCTGCCCGACGACGAGGTCCGTGACCTCTACCTGGTGGATGACCGGGTCACCCTGGAACCCGTGCCGGACGCAGAGACCGTCGCGACCGGCGGGTACGTACTACCCGGACTGGTCGACGCGCACTGCCACCTGGGCATCGCGCTGGGCGCGAAACCGGTCACCGACCTGGACACCGCCCGGGCGCTGGCGCGCATCGACCGGGACGCGGGCGTACTGGCCATCCGGGATGCCGGATCGCCGCTGCACTACCCGGAACTGGCCGACGAACCAGACCTGCCCCGGCTGATCCGGGCCGGCCGGCACCTCGCGCCGCACCGGCGCTACCTGCGCGGCGTCGCGGCCGAGGTGACCGCCGCCGAACTGCCGGCCGCGGCCGTCGAACAGGCCAAGCGCGGCAGCGGCTGGATCAAACTGGTCGGCGACTGGATCGACCGGGAGCGCGGTGACCTCAGCCCCACCTACGACGAGGCGTCGGTGACCGCGGCGATCGCCGCCGCGCACGCCGCCGGGGCGAAGGTGGCGGTGCACACCTTCAGCGAGGAGGCGGTGGCGTTCCTGGTACGGGCGGGTGTCGACTCGGTGGAACACGGCACCGGACTGTCGCTGGACCTGCTGGACGAGATGGCGCGCCGGCAGACCGCGCTGGTGCCGACGATGATCAACATCGATACCTTCGACGGGATCGCCGCGCAGGCCGAGCCGAAGTTCCCCGGCTACGCCGAGCACATGCGACAACTGAAGCAGAACTTCCCGCAGGTGGTGGGCGCTGCGGTGGAGGCGGGTGTGCCGGTGTACGTGGGCACCGACGCCGGCGGAGGCATCGAGCACGGTCTTGCCGCCGAGGAGATGCTGCTGCTGCGTGAGAGGGCCGGAATGCCGGTGTCCGAGGTCCTGGCCGCCGCGTCCTGGCGTGGCCGCGACTGGCTGGGGCTGCCCGGACTGGTCGAGGGCGGACTGGCCGATCTGGTGGTGTACGACCGGGATCCACGCACCGACCTGGCGGTGGTACGCGAGCCGTCCCGGATCATCCTGCGCGGCCGGGTCGTCAAATGACCCTTGACCGGCCGGTGGTGCTGGTCAACGGCCTGTCCGGGGCGGGTAAGACCACCTTGGCCCGCGCCCTGTCCGTCGAGTTGGGGCTGCCGCTGTTCAGCAAGGACGCGATCAAGGAGACGCTCGCCGATCACCTCGGTGGCGACTACCTGCGCGATGGCGCCGCGGCCGGCCGGCTGGGGGCGGCCGCCTCGGAGACGATGTGGTCGTTGCTCGCCGACGCGCCCGGCGGTGCGGTACTGGAGAGCGCCTGGATCGGGGTGGCGGAGCTGGCCGCCGCAGGTCTGGCCCGGGCCGGAGTGGTCAGGCCGCTGGAGGTGTGGTGTGAGGTGCCCGTCGAGCTGGCGCGGCGGCGGGTCGTCGAGCGCTCACCACGTCATCCGGTGCATGTCGGCGAACCGCACGGCGACGAACGCTGGTCGCACTGGGCACGTACCGCTGCCCCGCTCGGGCTGGGACCGGTGTGTCGGGTGGACACCACCGGGCCGGTCGACGTCGCTGCAATCGCCGGCTGGTGCCGCGGCCAGGTACCGGCCCGTCCGGTCTGATCAGGACCGACGGTAGGTCGGACCGACCGGCACGGTACAGCCCGCGGCACCGCGCGTTCAGCCCGTCGGCGTACGGCGCCTAAGATGACCGGTCATGGCGCGAGTGCTGACCCCGCAGGCGGAGGACTTTCCCCGCTGGTACCAGGACGTGATCAACAAGGCTGAGCTGGCCGACAACGGGCCGGTGCGCGGCACGATGGTGATCCGACCGACCGGCTACGCCCTGTGGGAGCGGATGCAGTCGGAGATGGACGACCGGATCAAGGCGGCCGGCGCGCAGAACGCGTACTTCCCGCTGTTCATCCCGGAGAGCTACCTCAAGCGTGAGGCCGAGCACGTCGAGGGCTTCTCGCCGGAGCTGGCCGTGGTCACCCATGCCGGGGGCAAGCAGCTGGACGAGCCGATCGTGGTCCGGCCCACCTCGGAGACCGTGATCGGCGAGTTCATGGCCAAGTGGGTGCAGAGCTACCGCGACCTGCCCCTGCTGCTCAACCAGTGGGCCAACGTGGTGCGCTGGGAGCTGCGGCCGCGCATCTTCCTGCGTACCTCGGAGTTCCTCTGGCAGGAGGGGCACACCGCGCACGCCACCGAGGCCGACGCCCGTGCCTACGCCCGGCGCATCCTGCACGAGGCGTACGAGGACCTGATGGCCAACCTGTTGGCCATCCCGGTGATCGTGGGCCGCAAGACCGACCGGGAGCGGTTCGCCGGCGCCACCAGCACGTACACGCTGGAGGCGATGATGCGGGACGGCAAGGCGTTGCAGATGGGCACCTCGCACGAGCTGGGCCAGAACTTCGCCCGGGCCTTCGACATCGACTTCTCCTCGCAGGCCGGCTCGCGCGAGCACGCCTGGACCACCTCCTGGGGCACCACGACCCGGATGATCGGTGCGCTGATCATGTGCCACGGCGATGACAACGGGCTGCGGGTGCCGCCGAAGCTTGCGCCGGTGCAGGCCCGGGTGATGGTCGTCAAGGCCGGTGAGGGTGTACTCGAGGCCGCGGTCAAGCTGCGTGATGCGCTGTGTGACGCCGGTGTCCGGGCGGATCTGGACGACCGCACCGACACGCCGTTCGGCCGTCGTGCCGTCGATGCGGAACTGAAGGGCTTCCCGGTCCGGGTCGAGGTCGGACCGCGCGACCTGGCCAACGGCAACGTGGTGATCGCCCGCCGCACGGACGGAACCAAGACCCCCGTGTCGCTGGACCGCGCGGTGGAGGAGATCCGGACCGCGTTGGACGCCGACCAGCGGGCGCTGTACGACGAGGCGTTGGCGCTGCGCGAGTCGCGTACCGCCGAGGTGTCCACACTGGACGACGCGATCGCCGCCGCGGCCACCGGTTTCGCCCGGCTGCCCTGGTCCCAGGTCGGTGCCGAAGGTGAGGCCATGCTCAACAAGCAGGCGCTGACCGTACGCTGCCTGGTCCGTGCGGACGGCTCGGTGCCGGAGTCCGAGAACGAGCCGGACCTCGTCGCGTACGTCGCCCGCGCCTACTGACCGCGGCGTCATCCGGGCCGTACGGTCGGGCACCTGAAACGGGTGCCCGGCGCCGCGAACGCCGGGTCAGGCGGGCAGGCTGGGGTCATGACAATCACCGTGGCCTCCGACGCCGTGCTGGTCCTGATCGACGTGCAGCGTGCCTTCGACGACGGCAGCTACTGGGGCCGCCGTAACAATCCGGACGCCGAGGCCAACATCGCCCGGCTGGTGGAGCATTGGGCGGGCACGGGCCGGCCGGTCGTACGGGTCCGGCACGTCTCGGTCGAGCCCGGGTCACCGTTGGCGCGGGACGCACCAGGGCAGGCGTACAAGCCCGAGGTCGCCGACCTGACGCCGGACCTGGAGATCGTCAAGAGCGTCCACGCGGCCTTCTACGGCACGCCCGACCTGCACCACTGGCTGACCGCCCGTGGCGCCAGGCAGCTCGTGGTGGCCGGCATCCAGACCAACTTCTGCGTGGAGACCACCAGCCGGGTGGGAAGCGATCTCGGTTACCAGGTGCTGCTGCCCATCGATGCGACCTTCACCTTCGACCGGACCAGTCCGGGCGGCGAACTGATCGGTGCGGACGAACTGGCCCGGGCGACCGCGACCAACCTGCATGAGGAGTTCGTCACCGTGTGCCGTACCGGGGATCTGGTGGGCTCGGCGGTGGCGGGTTCGTCCGCTCCTCGGGTGTCTGGCACAATGGCTGGTTGAACCGGCGCGTGTCCGGCGCCCTCTACCCGGTGCGTCGCCAGTCAACAAGCATTCGGCAATACGCCGCCTGCTGGCCATGCCCCACGTGGTCTGCAGGGGCCGTATTCCGGAGCTATCCGACACAGGAGCGAACACAACCGTGGCAGTACGCATCCGGCTCAAGCGGCTGGGGAAGATCCGTAACCCGCAGTACCGCATCGTGGTGGCCGACGCCCGCAGTAAGCGGGACGGTCGGGTCATCGAAGAGGTCGGCAAGTACCACCCGAAGGAGGACCCCTCGTTCATCGAGGTCAAATCCGACCGGGTGCAGCACTGGCTGACCGTCGGCGCGCAGCCGAGCGACCCGGTACGGGCGATCCTGTCCCGGACCGGCGACTGGCAGAAGTTCAAGGGCGAGCCCGCCCCGGAACCGCTGAAGGTCGCCGCGCCGAAGCAGGACCGGCAGGCCCGGTACGAGGAGGAGGCCAAGGCGGCCGGCGGTCTGACCGACGGCAAGCCCGAGGCCAAGACCGAGAAGAAGAAGCCGGCCAAGAAGACCGAGGCCAAGGCCGATTCCGGTAAGGCCGAGGCGAAGGCCGACGCAGGCAAGGCCGATGCGGCCGACAAGACCGAGGGAAAGCCCGGTACGGATGCCGGCGCAGAGTCCTGACACGCTTCGCCCCGCTCTCGACCACCTGGTGCGGGGAATCGTCGAACACCCTGACGACGTTCGGGTGCGCATGGTCAACTCCCGCCGTGGTAAGCGGCTGGAGGTGCGGGTGCACCCCGACGATCTGGGTACCGTGATCGGCCGTGGTGGCCGTACCGCCAAGGCGCTGCGCCAGGTGGTCGGCTCTGTCGGTGGTCGCGGGGTCCGTGTCGAGATCGTCGACAGCTACTGATGTGCTGCTGACTGTCGGACGGATCGGCAAGCCGCACGGCGTACGAGGCGAAGTCCTGGTGAGCGTGCGTACCGACGATCCGATGGACCGTTTCTCCGCCGGCTCGGTGCTGGTCACCGAGCCGGCGGAGGTCGGCCCGCTCACCGTGGAGTACGCCCGTGGGCACACCGCGATGGCCGGGCCCGGCGGCGCTGCGCTGATCGTCGGTTTCGCGGAGATCATGGACCGTAACGCGGCGGAGGCTGTCCGGGGCACTGTCCTGTTGGTGGACAGCGTCGGGCTGGCCGAGCCGGACGATCCGGACGAATTCCTGGACCATCAACTGGTCGGTCTCACCGCGGTCGACATCGCCGGTGAACCGCTCGGCGAACTGGTCCGGGTGGAACACGTACCCGCCTCGGACCTGCTCGTGATCCTGCGTCCGGACGGCCGGGAGGCCCTCGTGCCGTTCGTCACGGCGATGGTCCCCGAGGTCGACCTTCGGGCGGGTCGGATCGTACTGACTCCCCCTGAGGGCCTGCTGGACCTGTGAACATCAGTCCGGCGCCGTGGACCGCAGGCGCCGGCTCGGACGCTGCCCGCAGATCGGGTCGAGGAGGGCGGGGCTGGTGCGGATCGACATCGTCACCATCTTTCCCGACTATCTGTCGCCGCTGGAGTTGTCGCTGATCGGGCGGGCCCGGCGGGCCGGTCTGCTCCAGCTCGACGTGCATGATCTGCGCACCTGGACCTCCGATGTGCACCGCACGGTCGACGACACGCCTTACGGCGGTGGCCCCGGTATGGTCATGCGCCCCGAGCCGTGGGGCGCCGCGCTGGACGCGCTGGCGCCCGCCGGTCTGGCACCGCCCAGGCTGCTCGTACCGAGCCCGGCCGGGATGCCGCTGACCCAGCGGGTGGCACAGGATCTCGCGGCCGAGCCGTGGCTGCTCTTCGCTTGCGGCCGGTACGAGGGGATCGATCAGCGGGTACTGGACAGTGCGGCCGAGCGGATGCCGGTTACCGAGATCTCCCTGGGCGATTTCGTGGTCTTCGGCGGTGAGGTCGCCGCGCTCGCCGTGGTCGAGGCGGTGACCCGGCTGCTGCCCGGCGTGCTGGGCAATGCCGACTCCCTGGTCGAGGAGTCCCACACGGACGGCCTGCTGGAGGCGCCGCTGTACACCAAGCCGGCGGTCTGGCGTGAGCGTGCCGTTCCCGAGGTGCTCAGATCCGGCGACCACGGCCGGATCGCCCGGTGGCGGCGGGATCAGGCCCTGTTGCGGACCGTCACCCGACGCCCCGATCTTTTCGACTCTCTGCCACCCGGTACCCTGGACAGGACGGACCGTGCCGTACTCGCCGAGGGTGGTCACCCATCCCACGGATCAGGTGTGGCAGAGTGATGGGGTTGCCGCGGGCAGCAGACGCCCCGGGGAGCCCGGGTAGCTGCTCTGGTACGGCCCGCACCTCGAAGGAATCTTCCACCGGCGCTCACGCGCGCCCTTGAGTTTGAGGAAGCAGTCGCGATGAACACGCTGGACACTCTCGATGCTCAGTCCCAGCGGGTAGACATCCCGGACTTTCGTCCGGGTGACACGCTGAAGGTCTCGGTCCGCGTCGTTGAGGGCAGCCGGTCCCGTATCCAGGTCTTCCAGGGCGTGGTGATCCGCCGCCAGGGCGCCGGTCTGCGCGAGACGTTCACCGTCCGCAAGGTCAGCTTCGGCGTGGGCGTGGAGCGGACCTTCCCGGTCAACACCCCGGTCATCGACAAGATCGAGGTCGCGGTCCGTGGTGACGTCCGCCGGGCGAAGCTCTACTACCTGCGCAACCTGCGCGGCAAGGCCGCGAAGATCAAGGAGAAGCGCGAGCCGAGCGCCAGCTGACCGCTGTCGCAGGGTTCGGGTGAGTGAGATGACCGCCCGGCCGGCGAGTGGCTCGTCCGCATCACGGCCGACGCACGTTTCGTGCGTCGGCCGTTGTTCATGACGACCGACGGCCGGGCCGTAGCGCGGTCGGGCTCTGCGCTGCGCCGCTGGTTGCGTGGTCTGCGCTGGTGGCAGGAGAGCCTGCTGCTCGTACTGGTCGCCGTTGTGGTGGCGGTGCTGCTGCGGACCTTCCTGGTGGCGCTGTTCCTGGTGCCGTCCGGTTCGATGGAACAGACCCTGCGGGTCGGTGACCGGATCCTGGTCGACAGGACCGCCTACGACCTCCGGACACCACGACGCGGTGAGGTCGTGGTGTTCCGGGGCACCGATGGCTGGGCGCCCGAGACCGGGTCGGCCGGGGCCAGCCCAGTCAACCGTCTGCTGGGTGCCCCGCCGACGGGCCAGGAGGACTACGTCAAACGCGTCGTGGGGTTGCCCGGCGACGTCGTGGCGTGCTGCGACCGCCGGGGCCGCGTGACGGTCGACATGCACCCGCTGGACGAGCCGTACGTGTTCGACGACCCGCCGGTGGACACCCCGCCCAGCCCGGGGGAGTGCCGAGCCCGCCGGTTCGGCCCGTACCGGGTGCCTGCCGGTGGTCTGTTCGTACTGGGTGACCATCGTGCGGTGTCCCAGGACTCGCGCTGTCGGGGTGTGGTGTCCCGGGCTGACGTCATCGGCCGCGCCATCGCGGTCGCCTGGCCTCCCGGACACTGGCGCGTTCTCGGTGTTCCGGGCACGTTCCGTAAGGTGCCGTAGCGTACCCGACTGGGCGCCGATATGACGTTACGTATCGGGGCAGTGTCCGTGCGGCGTGGTTCCGGTGGACGTCGTACGCTTCGCGGGTGACCGAAACGCACGAACGGCATGAGCCGGCCGACGCGCAGCAGCCCAAGCGGCGCAGTTCCTTCTGGCGCGAACTCCCCATTCTCGTCGTGGTGGCGGTCCTGGTGGCCGTGGTCGTGCGGGTCTTCGTCCTGCAGACCTTCTGGATCCCGTCCGGGTCGATGGAGCACACGCTCAACATCCAGGACCGGGTGCTGGTCAACAAGCTCGTCTACGACTTCCGCGACCCTCGGCGAGGGGAGATCATCGTGTTCACCTCACCGGTCTCCTGGCGCAGCGACCCGGCCGAGAAGGACTTCATCAAACGCGTGATCGCGGTGGGCGGTGACCATGTGGTCTGTTGCGACCGGTCCAGCCGGATCACGGTGAACGGGCATGCCCTGGACGAATCGGCCTACCTCTACCGCGATCTGCGCGGGGTGCCGAATCCGCCCAGCGAGGCACCGTTCGATGTGACCGTACCGAAGGATCGGCTCTGGGTGATGGGCGATCACCGGTCCGCGTCCGGCGACTCGCGGGAGCACTATCTGCAGGACCGCGACATCGACAACGCGACGATTCCGGACGGTTCGGTGATCGGGCACGCGTTCGCGCTGTACTGGCAGCCCAACGCCGATGACGGCCAGGGCCAGTGGCCGCTGCGTCCGGAGTGGCTGGGGGTACCGGGCGTCTTCGACGCGGTGCCGGATCCATGAGCGGTGCTGCGGTGTCCGCCGCCGACCGGCCGGCCGTACGCTGGAGGTCGCCAGCAGACGATGGGTGGCAGGCCAGGTTGAGGTCGGCGATGACGGAGGTGGCCGGGTCGTGTTGGCGCCACAACGGACCGTAATTCGTCGTGATGCCGGTATGTACGCCCTTGAGCAGGCTCTGCGCCGGCGGGGCTTCCGGCACATCGCCGGTGCCGACGAGGCGGGTAGGGGCGCGTGCGCGGGACCTCTGGTGGTCGCGGCGGCCATCCTGCCGGCCGGACGTCGGGGTGAGATACCCGGGCTCGCCGACTCCAAGCTGCTCACCCCGGCGGCGCGGGAACGGGTGTACGCGGAGGTGCTGGCGCGGGCCGCCGCCTATTCGGTGGTGGTCATCCCACCGACCGAGGTCGACGGTCGTGGCCTGCATGTGTCCAATCTCGCCGGCATGCGTCGGGCGCTGGCCCGGCTGGGGCAACGACCCGACTACGTGCTGACCGACGGGTTCAGTGTGGACGGGGTGGGTGTGCCCGGGTTGGCGGTCTGGAAGGGCGACCAGATCGCCGCCTGCGTCGCGGCGGCCAGCGTACTGGCCAAGGTCACCCGCGACCGGATGATGACCGAGTTGGACGCGTGCTGGCCGCGGTACGGATTCGCGGAACACAAGGGATATGCGACACCGGTACACACGGCTGCACTGCAGCGCTACGGGCCGTGCCCGGAGCATCGCTGGTCCTACGCCAACGTGGCGGCCGCCGCAGAACGGCTCGACCCGGCCCATGGGGGATGCACCTCGGCGGGCCGGTCCCAGCGCCGGGGCGCAACGGTGATCGCGGAGGGAACGACCGATGCATGATCCCGTCGGGGTGTCGGTGCGTCCCGACGATGACCAGGGGCGCGGCGTGGGCGACAATATCGGCATGGAGGACAGGACGAGATGAGCGCCGAGGATCTCGAGAAGTACGAGACGGAGATGGAGCTTCAGCTCTATCGGGAGTACCGGGACATCGTTCGCCAGTTCTCCTACGTGGTCGAGACCGAGCGTCGCTTCTACCTGGCCAACGCGGTGGACCTGTCGGTACGCAACACCGACGGTGAGGTGTACTTCGAAGTGGAGATGACGGACGCGTGGGTCTGGGACATGTACCGCCCTGCGCGTTTCGTGAAGCATGTGCGGGTGATGACGTTCAAGGACGTCAACATCGAGGAGCTGGATAAACCGGACATCTCATTACCGAACGATGCAAGCTTCGGTACCTGATCCCGCTCGATGTCCAGCTGCGGGTGGGTTGCCATGCCGCGCCGTGGGTAGTAGTCCGACATGGCTGAAGACGATGAGGTCGCGCGGGACCGTACCGGACGCCATGAGGCGCCGACCGACCGAGACAGGCAGGGCCACGTACGGATGCCGGCGGACACCGGACCGAACCCGGAGGCCATGCCCGGCACCTCGGAGGAAGCCGAACCGGTGCAGGGCGTATACCGTCCCGACATCGGGCCGGGTGGGCGCGACATCGACACCGGCGATCATCCGGTACCGGGACGCGCGCGGACCGCTCGTGGACCACATCCGGGTGATGCGCCGTCGGATGGCGACAAGTAGCGGATCCGCGCCGAACGGCATGCCGTTTGAAAAATTCTTCATACCGCTGGTGCCCGGGTTTCGTCGTCTCCCTCGCCGGCTCCGCGAACGAATGCTTGACCTGCGGAAATATCGATCGGCTCGATGGCCCTCGGTATGAAGCCAGCCCGTTGTCGAGTTGTCAAGCTTGTCCACAACCCCTCGCGTCATCCACAGGTGACGCTGCGGGGCCGGGCACGCCCGTAGGAACAGGCAACGGTTGCCTCCGACACAGGAGGTGACCGGATGCTCATCCACGACAGTCAACCGGACGAGATCAGTCCGCCGACGGTCCGTCCAACGACGGAACAGCGCCCCGATCGTCCGCCGCGACGGTCCGGACGATCGGTGTACCAGGACCGGGTGACCCTCGGCGCGTACGGGGAGCGGCTCGCCGCCGCGCACCTCATCGCCGACGGGATGGTGCTGCTGGACCGTAACTGGCGTTGCCGGTACGGCGAGCTGGACCTGATCGCCCGGGACCCGCTGCCCCGCCCGGGAGCCTTGGTGTTCTGCGAGGTCAAGACGCGCCGCTCGACTCGGTTCGGGCCACCTGCGCAGGCAGTGGTCGGCGTCAAGGCGGCCCGGATCCGTCGGCTCGCGGCCCAGTGGATGAACGACACGGGGATCCACATGACCCAGATCCGCTTCGACGTGATCACCGTGATGTCGCGCGGTGCGGATGCCGAGGACGAACTCGACCACCTGCGTGGAGCGTTCTGAGATGGGCTACGCGCGGGTGCTGTGCGTGGGGCTGACCGGGCTGACCGGCCACATCGTCGAAGTGGAGGCCGACCTTTCGGACGGGCTGCCCTGTCTGACCCTGTCCGGTCTGCCGGACGCGGCGCTGTACGAGGCCCGGGAACGTATCCGGGCGGCGACCATCAACTCCGGGGTGAGCTGGCCCAACCGGAGGATCACGGTCAACCTCCTGCCGGCCTCGGTACCGAAGCACGGGTCGATGTTCGATCTGGCGCTCGCGGCGGCGATCCTGTGCGCCGCGGGTGTCGTACCGGCCGGGCGGCTGGGTGGTGCCGTACTGCTCGGCGAACTCGGACTGGACGGACAGGTCCGGCCCGTCCGCGGGGTGCTGCCGTGTGTCCTGACGGCGGTCCGTGCGGGCTTCGGCCAGATCCTGGTACCGGCGGCCAACAGTCAGGAGGCGGCGCTCGTTCCTGCGGTGACGGTCGGATCGGTGGACAGTCTGCGCAGCCTGCTGAAGTATCTGCGCGGAACCGGTCCACTGCCCGGGCCCGATCCGGCCGCGCCGGGGCCGTCGACACCGAACATGCCGGACCTGTGTGACGTGGTCGGCCAGGAACGGGGCCGGCGTGGTGTGGAGATCGCGGCGGCAGGTGGACACAACCTTGCCCTGTTCGGGCCACCTGGGGCGGGTAAGACCATGCTCGCTGAACGCCTTCCCTCGGTCCTTCCCCAGCTCGACGACGCGGCGGCACTTGAAGTCACCGCGGTGCATTCGATAGCCGGCGTACTGCCGCCCGGAAGCGGCCTGATCCGTCAACCTCCGTACCAGGCGCCACACCACACCTCCACCTCGGCGGCCATCGTCGGCGGAGGCGCCGGTATACCCCGGCCGGGTGCGGTGTCCCTGGCACACCGGGGAGTGCTGTTCATGGACGAGGCTCCGGAATACCGGCCGGCCGTACTCAACGCCCTGCGCGAACCGCTGGAGAACGGTGAGATCCGGCTGGCCAGGGCTGCCGCCAGCACCTGCTATCCGGCCAGGGTGCAGTTGGTGCTCGCGGCCAATCCTTGTCCCTGTGGAGAACGGGGTGGTGGCTGCGTCTGCAGCCCGCTCGCCCGGCGCCGTTACCTGGGCCGCTTGTCCGGTCCGTTGCTCGACCGGGTCGACCTGCAGATCGACCTGTTGCCCGTCCGGGCGGCCCAGTTGCTGGCCGATGTGGTGGTGCCGGACTCCTCGAAGGTGGTGGCCGGCCGGGTCCGGTCGGCCCGTGCCGTCGCGGCACAGCGCTGGGCACGGTCGGACAACCCGCTCAATGCGGCGATCCCCGGCACCGTGCTGCGCACCTCCAAGTGGCGGTTGCCGCATCAGATCACCCGGATCGCCGAACGGTTGGTGGACCGGGGAAGCTTGTCGGCCCGCGGTTACGACCGGATCCTGCGGGTCGCCTGGACGATCTCCGATCTGTCGGGCCGGGACCGGCCCGACCAGGGCGACGTCGCCGAGGCGATCGAGCTCCGGACCAGGGCGGCGGCATGAGCGACGAACTGGAGGAGATCCGGCTCGCCCGGCTCGCACTGAGCTGGTTGTGCGAACCGGGACACCGGGTGCTTGGGCAACTGGTCCGGGCGTTGGGTGCGGTGGAGACGCTGCGGCAGGTGCGTGCCGGTGAAGTACCCGAGCGGGTACGCAGCGCGGTGTCCGCTCGACTGGCGGCCGATGATCCCCGCCGAGTGGCTGAGCGGCTGTCCCGGGACGGGCACCGCCTCGGTTGCCGGCTGGTCATCCCGGAGGACGAGGAGTGGCCCTGGCAGGTCGAGGCGCTGGAACGGATCAGCAGTGACGGCGACCGCTCCCTCGGCCCTCACTCCGACCCGCCGACCTGCCTGTGGGTACGCGGAGAGCGCTCCCTTGCCGCGACGATGGAACGCAGTGTCGCCGTGGTGGGATCCCGGGCCGCCACCGGGTACGGCAACCATGTCGCGGGCGATATCGCCTACGGCGTGGCCGACGCCGGTTGGACCGTGGTTTCCGGTGGGGCGTACGGCATCGACGCGGCCGCCCATCGCGGTGCGCTCGGTGCAGGTCAACCCACCGCAGCCGTACTTGCCTGTGGCGTCGACGTCGTCTACCCGCTCGGACACGCCAGTCTGTTCGAGCGGATCGGGCAGGAAGGACTGTTGATCAGTGAGTGGCCACCGGGAGCCACCCCGCAGCGACATCGGTTCCTGATCCGTAACCGGGTCATCGCGGCGTTGTGCCGCGGCACGGTGGTGGTGGAGGCCTCGGCACGCAGCGGTGCACGTAACACTGCGCGTCGTACCCGGCAACTGGGCCGATATCTGATGGCGGTGCCCGGCCCGGTGACCTCGGCCATGAGCGTGGGACCACACGTACTGATCCGTGAGGAGGACGCCCGGCTGGTCACCTCGGCAGTCGAGGTTCTGGAGGAGATCGGCCGGATCGGCGCCGATCTGGCACCCGTTCCCCGCGGACCGGTCACGGCGCGCGACGAGCTGGAGACCGCGTCGAGACGGGTACTGGACGCGGTGCCGCGACACCGGCCCGCCACCGTGGAGGAGATCGCGGTCGAAGCGGGACTGCCACCGGTGACGGTACGCAGAGCGCTCCCGGTGCTGGCGTTGCTGGGTTTCGTGGATGAGACCGCGACCGGCTACCGGACTGCCGAGCCCACCGGCGCTGCCCATCCATCCAGCGCGTAGTCGACCTGGGGGCGGTGGTCCGGGCCGATCCGCCCTCGGGATCCTCCCTGTCGTGCTGGCCCACTGCATCCAGGAACCCGGGATCCATAGCGGAAAGCCGCGTGACCCGGCGCGTCGGCTTGACCTGAGCGGACTCTCCGCCGACGGTCGTGGCAATGGCACGCACTCGTCCATCCACCGGATCACGCTACGACGCCCTACCGGAGCCACTCCGGGACGCCGTGGACGCGTTCGCGCGCCATCTCGCCCGGGAACGGGACCGTTCACCGCACACGACCCGCGCCTACGTCAGCGACGTGGTGGCGTTGCTGGATCACGCCACGAGGATGCAGATCACCGAGCTCTCGGCGGCCCTGGAGCTGACCGTACTACGTAGCTGGCTCGGTCGGATGCGCAGCACCGGGGCGGCCCGTAGCACGTTGGCCAGGCGGGCCGCCGCGGCCCGTACGTTCTCCACCTGGGCCTACCGGACCGGCCTGGTGGCCGAGGACTCCGCCCAGCAGTTGGGTGTGCCCCGGTCACGAAACGGGCTGCCTGTGGTGTTGCGCGCAGATCAGGCGGCCGCACTCGTGGAGGCGCCCACCCGGGAGCCGAACCGTTCGGTGAGACCCGGCAGGTGCCATGAGCCCGGGTCTGTCGCGGCAGCACCGGCGGCTGGTCCACCGCTGAACACCACCGGTGGTGACCACCGCGACACAGAGCCCGGCGCCGACGCCGGTCCAGGCCGACCCTCGGATGAGGGCTCCGGCACGGGGCAGCCCCAGGGTGATATGGACCCCGTGACCGTGCGCGATGCGTTGGTACTGGAACTGCTCTACGCCACCGGAGTGCGGGTGGGGGAACTCTGCGGGCTGGATCTGGACGATGTGGACCGCGGACGGCGGCTGATCCGGGTACTCGGCAAAGGTCGAAAGGAGCGTTCCGTGCCGTACGGGGTGCCGGCGGAACGGGCATTGGACCGTTACCTGCGCTCCGCCCGGCAGTTGCTGGTCACCCCGCACAGTGGCGCGGCGCTGCTGCTGGGGGTTCGCGGTGGCCGGCTCGATCCACGCTCGGTGCGGCGGATCGTGTCACACCGGGCGGAATCGGCCGGGTTGCCCGCTGTCTCACCACACTCGCTGCGGCATTCCGCCGCCACCCATCTGCTCGACAACGGTGCCGATCTGCGCTCCGTACAGGAATTGCTGGGGCATGCATCGCTGGCCACCACCCAGATCTACACGCACGTGTCGGTGGAACGGCTGCGCGCCGCGTACCGTCAGGCGCATCCCCGCGCATGAGAGGCGGACCTGGTGAGTCCGGATCCTGACGTCAGACCGCCGGAGTCGTTCCCGGGCGCCCGGCTGCTGTTCTCCCTCGACTTCTCCTACGCCCATCTCAACCACGGCTCGTACGGTGCGGTTCCCGTTGCCGCCCAGCGTGCCGCCGACCGCCTGCGTACCGAGCAGGAGGCGGACCCGATGCGCTTCTTCACCGAGGGCCTCGTCGAGCGGATCGCGCACACCCGTCGGCATCTGGCCCGGTTCGTCGGTGCTGATCCGGACGGCACCGCCCTGGTGGCCAACGTGACGACCGGGGTGGCGATCGCCCTCCATTCGGTACGGCTGCGCGCCGGTGACGAGGTGCTGCTGACCGACCATACGTACGGCGCAGTGGCCTTCGAGGTGGCCCGTCGGTGCGCGGAGACCGGCGCGGTGCCGCGGCGGGTCGGTATAGCCCTCAACGCCACCGATGACGAGATCGTGCGGGTGGTCTGCGACGCGGTGAGTTCCCGTACCCGGATCGCGGTCATCGACCAGGTCACCTCGCCGACGGCCCGGCTCTTCCCGGCCCGACGGCTGGTTGCGGAGCTTCAACGTCGGGGTGTCGTGGTGATCGTGGATGCTGCCCACGTGCCGGGCGCGCTGGACACGCGGGTGGCCGGCCAGGCGGATTTCTGGTGCGGAAACCTGCACAAGTGGTGTTTCGCTCCTCGGGGCACCGGTCTACTGGCCGTCGCCCCGGCGCATCGTGCCCGGGTCCGACCGCCGGCGGTGTCCTGGCAGCGCGACGCCGGCTTTCCGGCAAACGTCGAGTACCAGGGCACCGCCGACCACTCCGGCTGGTTGGCCGCACCGGCCGGAGCCTTCGTGCTGAACAGTCTCGGACTACGGGCGGTGCGGGAGCACAATGCACGGCTGGTCGGTTACGGCCATCGCCTGCTCACCCGAGCGCTCGGCACCGAACCGGTCACCGGGGCGGACAACCTGCCCATGCGGGTCGTCCGGCTGCCCGCCGGTGTCGCGGACACGGAATCGGCGGCGGTGTCGCTCCGCCAGAGGATCGCCCGCCACCTTCGCACCCATGTCGCGGTGGGGTCCTGGAACGGTGCCGGCCTGCTGCGCATCTGCGCCCAGGTCTACAACCGGGCCGAGGAGTATGAACGGCTCGCCGAGAAGCTGCCAGCCCTGCTGGCCGATGGTTGACCGCTGGGATCGTCATGCGTCGAGATCGTCGCTGGGCAGCAGCCGTACCTGGCCGATGCCGAGCAAGGCGAGCGGATCCAGGTATTCGTGCCCCTGTCGCAGCCCCCAGTGCAGACAGGCGGCGGCCGGACATCCTGGGTGGCCCGGCAGCAGAATCCCGATCCGGTCGCCGGCGTCGACCTGCTCGCCGACCCGTACGGTGGCGCGGACCGGCTGGTAGGTGGTGAGCAGCCCGCCCGGGTGTCGGATGCTGACCACTGCCGTACCGGCGACCGGGCCGGCGAAGCTGATGCGTCCCGGCCCAGCGGCGAGTACCGGTTCCCCCGGGTTGCCGGCCAGATCCACGCCGCGGTGGCCGGGCAGCCATGGGCGCGGCGGTGGATCGAACCGGCGAACCACCGCTGGTCCACCGGGCAGCGGCCAGCGGTAACCGGCGCGCGGTGCGGTGGATGTGGCTACCGGTCCCTCTCCGGCCGGGTGCCCGTGGGCCGGATGACCGGTCACGGCCACCGTGGCCAGGGCCAGTACGCCCGCGCCGAGTGCGGCGAGCAGCGCACGCCGGGCGCCGCCGGGTCTGGGGTGTTCATCAGGCGGCGGCGCGGCCAGCATCAGCGGTGGCCGCCCCGGCCGGGTGCGCGGAAGTGCCTCGTACTCGCCGACCGCCGGTGCGGCGTACGGCCGCGGGGCGGGGCAGGTACAGCACTCGTGTGCCCCGGGCACTGCCGGGTCACGGTGCGCGGTGGTCCGTGGCCGGCGCAGCCATCGGATCGCCCACGGTCGGCCGGGGCGCGGCTTTCTGTTCAAGGTGATGATGGTTCCCACCGGCGCAGCATCGCGCGGTAGGACGGCACCGCCAACCCCGTCGGCGCGTTCTGTGGACAGCCGTAGCGTGGCCTGTGGACAGGCTCGCCGCAGGCGCTGTCGTGTGCTATGGGCTGTGGTTGGACACCGGTGTGGCGGTCAGGCCGGTGCGCCCAGTCTGCGCAGCCGGTCTGCGGCCTCGGCGAGCACTTCGGGACGCTTGCAGCAGGCGAAGCGGACAAGCCGCCGGCCCGCTTCCACCGAGTCGTAGAAGACCTGGGTGGGAACGGCGACCACACCGCAGCGTTCGGGCAGTGCGCGACAGAACTCGATGCCGTCCCTACCGCCCAGATCGGTGATGTCGGCGGTGACGAAGTAGGTGGCCTCCGGTCGGTACACCCGGAACCCGGCGTCGGTGAGTCCGGCGCTGAGCAGGTCGCGTCCGCTCTGCAGGCGGTCGCGTAGCCCGGTCAGATAGTCCGGTGGCAGTCCCAGCGCCACCGCCACCGCAGGCTGGAGCGGTCCGGCGTTGACGAAGGTCAGGAACTGTTTGACGCGCAGCACGGTGGACACCAGCCGGGCCGGCCCGCTGGCCCAGCCGACCTTCCATCCGGTGCACGAGAAGCTCTTGCCCGCCGAGGAGATCCGGATGGTACGTGCACGCATCCCCGGTAGCCCGGCGAGCGGGAGGTGCGGGCCACCCGCATCGGTGAAGACCAGGTGCTCGTAGACCTCGTCGGTCACCGCGTACACGTCGTGCTCGATGCACAGTTCGGCGATCAGGCTCAGCTCCGCCCGACTGAACACCTTGCCGGTGGGGTTGTGCGGGGAGTTGAGCAGCATCAGGCGGGTACGTGGGCCGAATGCGGCACGCAACTCGTCCGGGTCGAAGCCGTACCGCTCACCGTCCGGGCGCAGGGTGACCGGCCGGCGCCGAGCGCCGGCGAGCGCGATCGAGGCGGCGTAGGAGTCGTAGTACGGCTCGAAGCAGACGACCTCGTCGTCGGTTTCACACAGTCCCAGGATCGCTGCGGCGACGGCCTCGGTCGCGCCGGCGGTCACCACGATCTCCGAGTCCGGGTCGTAGTTCAGGCCCCAGTCACGCCGCTGCTGCTCGGCGAGGGCGGCACGCAGCGATGGAATGCCGGGACCGGGCGGGTACTGGTTGTGCCCGTCCCGCAGCGCTGCAGCCGCCGCGTCGAGCATCTCTGTCGGACCGTCGGTGTCCGGGAAGCCCTGGCCGAGATTGATGGCGCCGGTACGGACCGCGAGCGCCGACATCTCGGCGAACACGGTGGTACCGAACTCGCGCATGCGGGCTACCAGCGGATCGGATCCCGTCGTCGTCATGTCCGTCACCCTACGACCGATCCCGGGTGGGTCTGGTCCGACCCGGGTGGATGACGAAATATTGACAAGAGTCAATATATGGACATCTCACCGAGAAATCGGAGTGAGTCTCGATACGCCCGCTGAACGGCTCTGGCGTGGCGCGCGCCCGTGGCCTAGCGTCCCCCACCGTGGCCCCACACAGAAACGACCATCCCGGCACACCCGCCGATCCCGCGTACCCAGCCTATTCGCGCGTGGACTATCCGAGCAGGAGCGTCGACTACCCGGCGCAGTCCGACAACAGTGGACCCGCCGATGAGGCGACCGGTCACGGGCAGCGGCGCTACGCCGAGCGGATTCCCCGCTATCCCGAGAGCGGCCCCGGTCCCGATGGCAACGACATGGACCCGCCACCCGCTCGGTCCGCCGATGTGCCCGTAGCGCAGTCCGATCCGTTCCACCGGCGGGAGTCGACGGCAGACCGTCGCCCGCCGCTGGACGAGGACCTTCGATTGGTGGACACCGACCTGCCGAGGATGCGCCCCGCGCCCGGACCGGACCAGGCGACGGCCGCCTACCCGCAGACGCCCGGTCGACCCCCAGCTTCCGGCAGGCCCGAGCCCGGTTATCCGGCCCACCCGGCACCCGACGGCATGGCGCCACCCAGCTATCCGCCCCATCCATCGCCGGAAGATGTGGCAGTGCATGGCCGGGGCCCGGACCCCCGACCTCCGGGCGCTGGGGACGCCGCGCCGCCGCATCCGGAGGGCCCGTACCGGATCGAGCAGCGTGCCGGAGCCCCCCAACCCGTACCGCCACAGGCCGGGCCGTACGGCGGTGCCCAGCTCACTGAGCAGGTCGAGATCCCGGGTGGTGGCGGCGGACCCACCCGCTCCGGCGGCCATGCGCAACTCGCCTGGATGCTCGCGCTTGTCGCCATCCTGTTCGAGGTGCCGGTGGCGATCGTGCTGGTGCGTTCGCTGGTCGGTACGACGATGTCGGTGTCCGGCGTGGTGGCCAGCCTGTTCCTGCTGCCCGGCCTGCCGCTGTTCGCCACCGGCCTCTACCAGCTGTTCTCGGGCCAGATCGCGGTACGTCCGGGGGAGGGTGTGGCCGCCCTGCTGCGCCGTCCGGCGGCTCTGTTGCTGGTTGGGCTGGTGCTCCTGCTGGCTGCCGGACTCGCTGCGGGGTGAGCTGACGTCGTGGTGGGTGGGTGCCGGCTGCCCACCCACTCGGCATCATGGCGGGCTGGTGCCAGCTGCCCGCCCGCCGGTGGCGCGGCTGACCCCGTACACTTGAGAATGGCGACCACTGCGGTGGTCGACCTCGCGTGCCCACCACTGGCTCTTCCGGTGGATACCGGCTCCCTGGTCCCGCTCCTGGCGGGTGCCATCCGGTGATTCGGGCACCAGGGCGGTGATCACCGGATCACCGCGACAACCAGGGACGTGCGGGCCTGCCCGCACCCAATGTAAGGAGATCTCAGTGGCCGTCGTCACAATGCGGCAGCTCCTGGAGAGCGGAGTCCACTTCGGGCACCAGACCCGCCGGTGGAACCCGAAGATGAAGCGGTACATCTTCACCGACCGCAACGGCATCTACATCATCGACCTGCGGCAGACCCTCGACTACATCGAGAAGGCCTACCACTTCATCAAGGACACCGTTGCCACGGGAGGAAACATCCTCTTCGTCGGTACGAAGAAGCAGGCGCAGGAAGCGATCGCCGAGCAGGCGACGCGGGTCGGGATGCCCTATGTCAACCACCGTTGGCTGGGTGGCATGCTCACCAACTTCAACACCGTGCACAAGCGCCTGCAGCGGATGAAGGAACTGGACTCGATCGAGCAGATCGGCGCCGACCAGGGTCTGACCAAGAAGGAGCGCCTGTCGCTCCAGCGCGAGAAGATCAAGCTGGACCGCACCCTCGGCGGCCTGCGCGACATGTCCAAGCTGCCCGCGGCCATCTGGGTGGTGGACACCAAGAAGGAGCACATCGCGGTCGACGAGGCCCGGAAGCTTGGCATCCCGGTCATCGCGATCCTGGACACCAACTGCGACCCGGACGAGGTCGACTACCCGATCCCGGGTAACGACGACGCGATCCGTTCGGCCACGCTGCTGACCCAGGTGGTCGCCACGGCCGCTGCGGACGGCCAGATCGCGCGCGCCGGTGCCGCGATGGGCGACACGGAGAAGCCGTCCGGTTCTGGCGTGTCGGCCGAGCCGCTCGCCGAGTGGGAGCGCGAGTTGCTGGAGAACGGGCCGGCCAAGGAGTCGGCAGCGGCGGCTGCAGACAAGCCGGCCGACGAGAAGCCGGCCGACGAGAAGCCGGCCGAGGAATCCGCCGACACCGCCAAGGCCGGCGCCGAGTCCTGAGCGTGTCCGCGCGTACGGCGGTGGCCGGATCTGTGGTCCATCGCCGTACGCGCGGCCCGACTCGCCACCCGGTACCGATGCCGGTACCGGCGCTCGACCGGTCCGGTCGAGCCCGCCACTGTGGCGTTGCGCGGTCCTCCGTCTTTCGACGGTCCGATCTGAACTGCACAGATTCCCGGGGAACTAGAGAGAGAACCATGGCTGACTTCACCGCCGCGGATGTCAAGCGGCTCCGTGACCTGACCGGCGCCGGCATGATGGACTGCAAGAAGGCCCTGACCGAGGCCGACGGCGACTTCGACAAGTCTGTCGAGCTGCTGCGCATCAAGGGCGCCAAGGACGTGGGCAAGCGGGCAGGTCGCACCGCCGCCAACGGTCTGATCGCGCAGTCCGGCAACGTCATGCTGGAACTCAACTGCGAGACCGACTTCGTTGCCAAGAACGGGGCGTTCATCGAGTTCGCCCAGGCCCTTGTCGAGCACGCCGATGCAGCTCGCCCCGCCGACCTGGACGCACTGCTCGCCTCGAGCCTGACCGACGGTCGGGCGGTGTCCCTGGCGATCGAGGAGGAGGCCGCGAAGATCGGCGAGAAGCTGGTCCTCGGCCGCTACGCCGTACTGGACGACCCGATCGCCATCTATCTGCACCGCAAGAGCCCGGACCTGCCGCCTGCGGTGGGCGTGATGGCCACCTACAGCGGTACGGACACCGACGCGGTGCGCGCGGCTGCCATGCAGGTCGCCGCCATGCGTCCGAAGTACCTGACCCGTGACGAGGTACCGGCCGACATCGTGGAGAACGAGCGTCGGGTGGCCGAGGAGACCGCGCGCGAGGCGGGCAAGCCGGAGCAGGCGCTACCGAAGATCGTCGAGGGTCGGGTGAACGCCTACTTCAAGGACTTCGTCCTGCTGGAGCAGGCCTCGGTGACCGACAACAAGAAGACCGTCAAGCAGCTGCTGGATGCCGCGGGCGTGACGATCACCAAGTTTGTCCGCTTCGAGGTCGGTCAGTCCTGACCTGGGAGCATCGCCGGCGCCCCTGCTGACGGTTACCGTCAGCAGGGGCGTCTGACTGTTCCGTTCCCACGATCGTGGCGTGCGTCGCGTCCGGAGGACATCGGACAGGTAGGGACCGGCCAGGTCGGTACCGTGCATACCGCATCATGAGACCTGGACAGCGACAGCGGAGGCGAGTGCAATGGCGGCAGGGACCCCGGCGACGACAGCGGTGCCGGACAACGCGTCGGAGGTAGCTCCCCCCGCAGGTCGGTACCGCCGCGTGGTCCTGAAACTGTCCGGTGAGGTGTTCGGTGGCGGTCAGGTCGGCGTCGATCCGGATGTGGTCGCGGCACTGGCTCGACAGATCGCCGAGGTGGCCCGCCGCGGCGTACAGGTTGCGGTGGTGGTCGGCGGAGGCAACTTCTTCCGTGGCGCCGAGCTGAACCAGCGGGGCATCGACCGGGCCCGCGGTGACTACATGGGCATGCTCGGTACTGTGATGAACTGCCTGGCGTTGCAGGACTTCCTGGAGAAGTTGGGCGTGGAGACGCGGGTACAGACCGCGATCACCATGGGCCAGGTCGCGGAGCCCTATATTCCCCGGCGGGCGATCCGGCACCTGGAGAAGGGCCGCGTGGTGATCTTCGGTGCTGGTGCCGGAATGCCGTACTTCACCACGGACACGGTTGCCGCGCAGCGGGCTCTGGAGATCAAGGCCGACATCGTACTGATGAGCAAGAACGGCGTGGATGGTGTGTACACGGCGGATCCGCGGGTCGATCCGACCGCGACGAAGCTCGACACCATGACGCTGGTGGAGGCATTGCAGCGGGGACTGACCGTCGCGGACGCCGCAGCGTTCAGCATGTGCGACCAGAACAACCTGCCGATGCTGGTTTTCGGCGCGGAGGGTGCCGACAACGTGGTGCAGGCCATCCTGGGTGAGAAGATCGGTACTCTGCTGACCCCGGGTCAGCCGGGCTGACCGCAGCCTGGCCCATGCCCGGTTCCACGGCCGTTCACGGTACGGCTCCGGTGCCGGTAACCGTGCACGGTCGGCGACAATCTTCTGAAGACGGCGCCTAAGGAGACGACAAAGTGATCGACGACACACTCCTCGAAGCAGAGGAGAAGATGGAACGGGCGATCGAACACGCCAAGGAAGATTTCGCCACAGTTCGGACCGGGCGAGCGACTCCGGCAATGTTCTCCAAGATCATGGTGGAGTACTACGGCGAGGTCACTCCGCTACCGCAGCTGGCATCCATCGCCATTCCGGAAGCGCGGATGGCGATCATCAAGCCGTACGACCCCTCGCAGATCGGCACGATGGAACGCGCGATCCGTGACTCCGACCTGGGCGTCAATCCCAACAACGAGGGCACCCAGATCCGGATCATGCTGCCCCCGTTGACCGAGGAGCGGCGCCGCGAGATGGCCAAGGTGGTGCGCGGTAAGGGTGAGGAGGCCAAGGTGGCGATCCGGAACGTGCGCCGCAAGGCCAAAGAGGAGCTGGACCGCATCATGCGGGACGGCGAGGCCGGCGAGGACGAGGTACGCCGCGCCGAGAAGGATCTCGAAGACGTGACCCATGCCCACGTCAGCAACGTCGACGAGATTCTCAAGCACAAGGAAGCCGAGCTGCTCGAGGTCTGATGACCAACACCGGACCGTACTCTTCCTTCGAGGCCTCCGCGGACCGCTCGGCGCGGGGCCGGCACCGGGCCCGCGATGCCGATGACGAGTCGAGCCACGCGGAGTCGCCGGTACATCCCCGTCCCGGGCCGGGTGAGTCGGTCTACCCGCCGGCCCCAGCGCCCGGGTGGTCCTCCTCGGCTCCGGGTGGCTACCCGCCGCCCGGACCGGACGCACCCGCGCCACCCGGTGCTCAGGACTGGCCGACAGAGCCACCGGTCGGTCCGGTGCCGCCGAACGACCAGACCGCGTGGCAGCCGGTCGTACCGGGCCGGCCCGAATCCTGGGGTCGGTCGGGTCCACCACAGGGTCCGGCCGCCGACCCGCCCGAACGGCCGGTGGTGCCCGGCGGGCCGCCACCCAAGCGGCAGGCGGGTCGCAACCTTCCGGCCGCCATCGGAGTGGGGGTCGGGCTGGGCGCCGTGGTCCTTGCCTCCCTGTTCATCTGGCGTCCCGCGTTCCTTCTCGTCCTGGCCGCAGGCGTGGTACTCGGCACCTGGGAGATGGTGCGGGCGTTGGGCCGGGCCGCGGAACCGGCGAAGCGGGCCCGCCCACCGTTGGTGCCGTTGCTGGTCGGTGCCCTCGCCATGGAGGGGTTGGCCTGGTTCGGCGGCGAGGAGGCGCTCACCCTCGGTCTGGTCTTCACCGTCGCCGCCGTGCTGATCTGGCGGTTGGCCGATGGCCCGGCCGGTTACCGACGGGACGTGACCGCCGCGACGCTGGTGGCGACGTACGTTGCGTTCCTGGCCGGCTTCGGGGTGCTGCTGGCACGTTCGGAGGACGGGGCCTCCCGGGTGGTGCTCGCTCTGGCCATGGTGGTGTGCAGTGACACCGGTGGCTATGTGGTCGGAGTGCTCCTGGGTCGGCATCGGATGGCGCCGAAGGTGAGTCCGGGCAAATCCTGGGAAGGGTTCGGAGGTTCGGTGGCGACCAGCGCGCTGGTCGGTGCACCCCTGCTGCATTTCGTCCTGGACTGCCCCTGGTGGTACGGCGCAGTGTTCGGAATGTCGCTCAGCCTGGTCTCAGTACTCGGTGACCTGGCCGAGTCGCTGCTCAAGCGCGATCTCGGCATCAAGGACATGGGCCATCTGCTGCCCGGTCACGGTGGAGTGATGGACCGGTTGGACTCGATCCTCTTCGCGATGCCGGTAGCGTTTGCACTACTCAGCGTCATGGCGCCGCCGGGATGACGTCGGGAGAGCGGGGGCCTGCCGGGGCGGGCGAACAAGCGCGGGCGTGGGACACTGGCAGAGACATGACAGCCCTGCCACTGATCGCCGAGTCCCGCGACCGGCGCCGCCCCCCTACACCCCGACATCTGGCCGACCTCGACATGGCCGCACGTCGGGCCGCGGTCGCCGCGCTCGGTGAGCCTGCCTTCCGTGCAAACCAGCTCTCCCAGCACTACTTCAGCCGCCTTGTCGACCCTGTCGCGCCCGACCTGCTCGCCGCCTTGACGGATGTCCCGGCGGCATCCCGGCAACGGCTCGTCGATGCCCTGCTCCCTCCGTTGGCTCAGCCGGTACGGCAACTGACCGCCGATGGTGGTGCGACTCACAAGACGCTGTGGCGTCTGCATGACGGCGCTCTGGTGGAAAGCGTGCTGATGGGTTATCCGGACCGGGCGACGGTCTGCGTCTCCTCTCAGGCCGGGTGTGGGATGGCGTGTCCGTTCTGCGCCACCGGTCAGGGCGGCCTGACCCGGAACCTGTCCACCGGCGAGATCGTCGAGCAGGTTGTCGCTGCGGCCCGGAGGGCGGCGTCCGGTGCCCTGGCGGGATCTCCTGACCGACTGTCCCGAGTGGTCTTCATGGGCATGGGTGAGCCCTTGGCCAACTATGCGCGGGTGATCGCCGCAGTGCGCAGGATCACCGATCCCGCCCCCGACGGGCTGGGGCTCTCCCAACGGCATGTCACCATCTCGACAGTGGGGCTGGTACCGGCGATCCGGAAGCTCACCGATGAAGAGATGAACGTCACTCTGGCGGTCTCGCTACATGCGCCCGATGATGAGCTCCGCGATGAGCTGGTGCCGGTCAACAACCGGTGGAAGGTCGCCGAGGTATTGGACGCGGCATGGGACTATGCGTCGCGTACCGGACGGCGAGTGTCGATCGAGTACGCAATGATTCGGGATGTGAATGACCAGCCATGGCGGGCGGACCTATTGGGCCGCCTGCTGTCCCAGCGGTTGGCACACGTCAACCTCATCCCGTTGAACCCGACGCCGGGTAGTCGATGGGACGCGAGTCCCAAGTCTGTCGAGCGGGAGTTCGTCCGGCGGTTGCGGGTTGCGGGTGTGCCGACCACTGTGCGGGATACGCGAGGTCGTGAGATTGACGGTGCGTGTGGACAGCTTGCGGCTGCGGAGGTGGACGAGTGAGTCAGCAGGGTCAGCGGTTCCGCCGGCGGGCGCTGCGTCGCGGCTACAAGGTCGACGAGGTCGACGAGTTCCTCGAGCGTGTCGAGGCGACTCTGGCTGGTGACCCGATCGGTGCGCCGGTTGCCTCCCGGGACGTCCATGACTTCGTCTTCCGCGTCCGGTTCGGCGGCTACGACGAGTGGCAGGTGGACATGCACCTGGACCGTGTGGAACGTCAGCTCGCGGTCCTCGAGGAGGGCGGTGGGATGCAGCCCGCGGAGCCAGCTCAGCTGTCCTCGGGTCGCGACCCGTACGGTGCCGCCATCGAGCCCGGATACCCGCAGCACCACGGCGATTTTCCGCAGCACCACGGCGACTTTCCCCAGCACCACGGCGACTTCCCTCAGCCGCATCCCGAGCCGATGCGCTCGTCCCGGGAGGACGAGCCGACCATGGTGCGGCCGGCCCGTGCCGCAGCCTCGGTACCGTCCCCGGAGCCCGGCCGGTCGCACTCTGGTGCGGTTGCGGGCCGGCCCACCTCGGGTGCCCCGGTGTCCGGTGGCGCACCGTCTCCCGGCCGGGTTCCATCACCCGAACCGTCCCGCCATCAGTCGGGCGCCGAGGGTGAGGACTTCACCCAGAAGCTTCCACCGGTGAACGAAGGCTATGAAACGGGAGATTTCCCGCCGGCGAGTGGTCGTCGGTTCGAGCGGGAGGGTTACCGGTACGAAGCGGATCCCAACCGGCACGAACCCAGCAGACACGAGCAGTCCCGCTACGAGCCTGAACCCAGTCGGCACGAGCAGTCCCGCTACGAGCCTGAACCGGCCCGTTACGACCCCGAACCGTCGCGCTACGAGCCACCGCCGCAGCGCTACGAACCGGAACCGGCGGCGCGCTTCGACGCGCCCCGAGGAGCCGGCTACGACACCGGCCGGCCCGGGTACGGCGCGGAGCCGCGCCGTTACGACCCTGAGCCGTCGCGCTACGAGCCGCCGGGCGTCGACCAGCGCGGTCGCGGTGAACCGGTCGACCAGCGCGGTCGCGGTGAACCGGTCGACCAGCGCGGTCGCGGTGAACCGGTCGACCAGCGGCAGGGCTACGACCCGCACCAGGAGCAGAACACCGGTCGTTTCGAGACGGGTTTCGAGCCGGGTCGGCACGGCAAGGTGGACATGACCCGGGAGATCCCGGCACCCGATTCGCCGTTCACCCCGGATGATCTGCACCATCTCGACCAGGCACGACGCACCTTCCAGGTCCGCCGTTTCGGCAGCGGTTACGACCCGACCCAGGTGAACCGACTGTTCGACGCGATCGCCGCGACGATGTCGGGTCGGGCGACGGTGCAGGTGTCCGACGGGGAACTGGATCCCGGTCAGTTCAGTCTCGTCCAGGGTGGACTGTTCGAGGCAGAGGTGGACGGGGCACTGCGTGATGTCCGGGATCTGTTCGCCCGGCGAGGTATCGCCCGCTGACGGTGATGTCCGACCGGCTGCCGGCCGGCCGGGCACACGACGTCGGCCGACGCCGGGCGCCCACGGTGCCCGGCGCCGGAACAGCGTTCAGGGGCCCGTCCCGGTTGCTCCGGACTGGACCCCTGTTCGTGCCGTACTGCTGGGGTGCCCCGCGGGTGTCGGCACTGCGCGTACCGGTACTGGGCGTACCGCTGGTGCTACGACGAAGTCAGCGACGCAGGCCGTTCTTGCGCAGCAGTGAGTCGAGTACCACGGCGAGCACGAGGATGCCGGCGGTGACGACGAGGAAGACGTCCTCGACGTGCCCCTTCTGGTTGCCGATCATCATCAGGAGCAGGATCGCCGCGCACACGATCGCGCCGACCCGGGCGGCCTTGCGGCTGATCGGCTTGCGCTGATCGGGTGAAGTGATCTGATCGGACACGGTTGCGGCCTCCTCCGGCACGTGGACACGCACAGTCTGGCACGGTGCCCGACAGCGGGTGACGTAGCCCCTCCCAGGTGATCTGGTCGCCCGCCCGGTATCGCGCGGGTGGTCCCGGTGTGGTCGGTGGCCTGCGGTACGGTCGGCGGCAATATGGTGGATGCCGCCGGGTGAGGTCCGAATCGACCGCTCGTTTCGACGGGACCGATCCGATCGCCATCGTCGGCCCGGCACCGTCGGGACCGTAGCCAGGCTGTCGACCAGTACGGACTGTCGGTCAGCAAGCAAGCCGCCAGCACAATCGGCCAGCGCAACGGAGGACCACGCGGTGCGAGTGACGGGTACCGGTCACGCCAGCATGTTCATCGAGACGTCCGCCGGCAGTATCCTGACCGATCCATGGGTGAATCCCGCGTATTTCGCCTCCTGGTTCCCCTTCCCGGACAATTCCGGCCTGGATTGGGACCGGCTGGGCCGCTGTGACTATCTCTACGTGTCCCACCTGCACCGGGACCACTTCGATGCGAAGCATCTGGCGGAGCGGATCTCGAAGAAGACCACCGTGCTGCTCCCGGCGTTCCCGACCAGCCAACTGCGTGATGAGCTGGAGGAACTGGGTTTCCGGAACTTCATCGAGACGGTCAGCAACGAGGTGACCGAGCTCGATGGCGGGCTCAACATCATGATCCAGTCGCTCACCTCGCCGACTGACGGGCCGATCGGAGACTCCGCACTGTGGGTCGAGCACGACGGGGTGCGGCTGCTCAACCAGAACGACGCGCGTCCGACCGACCTGACTGTCTTCCGTGACCTCGGGCATGTACACGCCCATCTGCTGCAGTTCTCCGGCGCCATCTGGTATCCGATGGTGTACGAGCTGCCCCAGGCGGCGAAGACCGCCTTCGGTAAGCAGAAGCGTGCCCGGCAGTTCGACCGGACCGTGCGCTACATCGATGACCTGAAGGCCAGCTGGGTGTTTCCGATCGCCGGCCCGCCGTGCTTCCTGGACGACGAACTGTGGCAGCTCAACGATATCTTCGGCGACGAGGGCAACATCTTTCCCGACCAGCAGGTGTTCGCCGACCACATGGCCGAACTCGGCTACCGCAACACGGTCATCCCACTGCCGGGCACCGTTGCGGAGATCACCACCGACGGATGCCAGGTCAGCCATCCGGTGCCGGACGTCAAGGAGTTCTTCGCGCACAAGGAACAGCACCTGCGTGAATACCGGGACCGTCAGCGTCCGGTCATCGAGGCGGCGAAGCGTTCCTGGTCACACCCGGAGATCGATGTGCTGGCGGGGATGAAGCAGCGGATCGAGCCGCTGCTGGCCGAGGCGGAGCAGATGGCCCGGGGGATCGCCGGACCGGTGCGTTTCGACCTGGTCGGGGTGAAGGCCGACGACGACGGCGCCGAGCCCGAGCAGGTGGAAAGCATCGTGGTCGATTTCACCGACCGTGAGGTGCGGCCGTACGCGGGGGAGAAGGTCCGGTACCGGTTCCGTACCGAGCGGCGGTTGGTCGAGCACCTGCTGCACACCGACGAGATCGACTGGGTGAACAGCCTGTTCCTGTCCTGCCGGTTCTCTGCGGCGCGGATCGGCCAGTACAACGAATTCGTGTACACGTTCTTCAAGTGCCTGTCCGAGGAGCGGATCAACTACGCGGAAGGCTGGTACGCCGAGCAGAAACCGGACGCCGAGGACATCGTCCTGGACGACTGGGTCGTACAGCGCCGTTGCCCGCACCTGAAGGCCGACCTCTCCCGGTTCGGCAAGATCGAGGACGGCGTACTGACCTGCCAGATGCATGGCTGGAAGTTCGATCTCGGCTCCGGCCGCTGCATTACCAGCGTGGGGCACGAGATCCGGTCCCGACGCAGAGACGAGCCTGCCGGCGATCGGTGAGTCGGGCGGTCCGGCCCTGGTGACGCAGAGCCCGGAGGACAACGGGTTCGGCGTACCGAGGGTCAGTCCGACATCCGGATGTCGGGGTTGAGCGACAGAAGGTGCTCACGTACCGCTTCCGGGTCGCTGAACCCGATCGGCAGCGGAAATCCGACCACCCGGTGGTGCAGGTCCACCCACACCGAGGCCAGGAACCATCGGTTCATTCCACCTGACCATCGCCCGGTCACCGAAGCGATGGCCGTGGCCGGGATGCTGGTACGGCGCAGCGGCCCGAGCAGGGTGACGGTGGCCGGACCTGTCGATGTCGCCTCGGCCAGGCGAACGACCCAGGGCAGCCGTAGCCACAGCGCCATCCACAGGACCCCGACGATCAACAGCACCCAGGCCAGTACGCCGCCGGCCCGCAGTACGGCGTCCAGCCCGACGACGCTGAGTAGCACACCCGGTAGTAGCGGGAGGAGTACGCCGATGATCCCGGTGGGCCGGAGCCGGTAGGTCTGCACGGCACCAGCGTGCCGTACCGACCTGGGCCGGTGTCGTTCCGGTACGCCATCACACCCGCAACCCCAGCGTTACAGCGGCGTCGCGGGGGTGAAGCCGGTGGTCGGGTCCTGTGCCCGGGCGAGGGCGGCCCGGGCCGCCGGCCGGGCGGCCTCCGACCAGCCGGTCACGAGGTCGCAGCGGGTGCGGCGACAGAGCAGATCGTCGAGGTCCGTCGCGCCCTCCGCGAGGGCACCGAACAGCAGTTCGACCCCGAGCACCGGTACACCGTCGGCGACCGGCTGCAACAGGCCCGGGTCCGGTGCGGCCAGTCCGGCCACCACAGGCGCCTCGGTGCCGTAGCGGTGGATGAGTCGCAGTGGCGCGTCGATGCGGCCCAACCGGGCCGGTGGGGCGGCGCCCACGAGTGGGAGCCTGGCCGTGCGGGACGCGCCGGCGGGAAGGTGGTAGGCCCGTACGGCACGGTCCACCGCATCGGCGGCCATCCGCCGGTAGGTGGTCAGCTTGCCGCCGACGACGGTGATCAGCCGGTCTGCGTTGTCGGTCACCACGTGTCTGCGGGACAGGTCGGCGGTGCCGCCGCCAGGGTGGTGCGGATCGGCGACCAGGGGGCGCATCCCGGCGTACCCGCCGACCACGTCAGCGGGCCGTACCGGCAGCTCCAACGCTGTGCTCAGGACGCCGAGCAGAAAATCGACGTCGGTCGGCGCGACCTCGCAGCGGTCCGGGACCTCGCCGTCCACCGGATCGTCGGTGAGGCCCACGTAGACCGTGCCGTCCAGGTTGGGTAGCACGATGACGTACCGGTTGCGCTCGCCGGGGACGGCGACGTTGAGACCGGCGCGTGGCGAGCCGAGCAACGCGGCAGGCACCACCAGGTGCGCGCCCTTGCTGGGACGCAGGCGGATGGTCGGATCGATACGTCCGGCCCAGACTCCGGTGGCGTTGATCACTGCGGACGCCCGCAGCTCGAAGGACTCACCGGTGATGGTGTCGCGCCCGGTGACCAGGCCGCCCGACACCCGGTCGACCGTGCAGCGGGTCAGGATCCGGGCGCCGTACGAGGCCGCGGTGCGGGCCAGTGCCACCACCAGCCGGGCGTCGTCGATGAGCTGGCCGTCCCAGTGTTCGACGGCACCGGCCAGTCCTGCCCCGCGCAGCGCCGGGGTGAGTATCCGTGCCTCCGCCGCGGTGACCCGGCGGGGCGGGGGGAGCTGTATGCGGCGGCTGCCGGCGGCCCGGCGGAGCACGTCGGCCAGGTGGGTGCCGAACGTGGCAAGGCTGCCGTGCGGGCTGGCGTATCCGGGCCCGTAAGGCGTGAGGAAGGGCAGGCCTCGCACCAGGTGCGGGGCGACCCGGTCCATCAGGATCTCCCGTTCCCGGGCGGACTCCCAGGCCATGGTCAGGTCACCACGGGCCAGGTAGCGCAGGCCACCGTGGATGAGCTTGCTGGACGCGGAGCTGGTTCCGGCCGCCAGGTCGGTGCGTTCGACCAGAACGACGGACAGGCCGCGGGACGCCGCGTCCAGCGCTGCGCCCGCACCGACGGCGCCGCCGCCGATCACCACGATGTCGACCGCGCCGTCGTGCGCGAGCTGGGCGAGGTCACGATCCCGGCGCTGGGCGGACAACCAGCTGGTGTTGGTGGTCATGGTCTCAGGTATCCGTCCAGGAGGCGGCGCAGTTCGGCACGCACCGTGGCCGGTTCGGTCTCGGCGCCGAGCATCCGCGCAGCGAACACGAAGGCCTGCAGGACCACGACCAGGACCCAACTGGTGGCGTTGTCGTCGAGCGGCCGGATGGAACCGTCGACCTGTCCGTCGGCGAGGACCCGGGTCAGCGTGGTGCGGGTGAGGTGGTGACTGCTGCCCGCCCGGTCCAGCAGGTAGGGCAGCAGCATTTCCGGGTCGAGGTCGATGATCCGGGTCAGCAGCGGGTCCGCGGCGAGCCGCTCGATGCCCAGCAGTGCCGTCTCGACGAGGCGCTGGCGTCCGGTCTCCAGCCCGGTGGTCTGGATGGCGAGGTCGGTGAGCATCGTCTCGACCTCCCGGGTGAGGAGGGTGACGATCAGGTGTTCGACGTCGCCGAAACGCCGGTAGAGCGTCATCCGGCTGACCCCGGCGCGCCGGGCCACTTCGGTCGCGGTGGTGCGCCGCACGCCGACCTGCAGCACCGACTCGCGGGCGGCGGTGAGGATGACCTCGTCAGGGCCGGCACCGTCCGGCGCCCGCGTGGTCGTGTTACGAAGCGACGACATGTGTAACACTGTATCGCATGACAGTGGATCCGGCGGTGCGCACTCCGCTCTGGAACGGCTGGGGCCACGGCCCACGCCCGGAATTGCCCGTTCCCGCCCTGCGAGAGCTGAGTCGCCGGCTCGGCGTCGCGTCGACCGCCGACACGCCGTCGGTGTCGATCGACGAGGTCTCGCTACCGCCGTCCGCTCTGTCCGGCCACGTCGCCGCACAGCTAGGAAAGGTGCTCGGCGCCGAGCAGGTCCGCACCGGCGACCAGGACCGGATCCGGCACGCCGCCGGACGCAGCTACCTCGACCTGCTGCGGCTGCGTTCCGGTGAGGCCACCGACGCCCCGGACGCGGTGCTGTGCCCGCAGGACGACGAGCAGATCCGTGCCGTACTGGACGTCTGCTCGGCCGAGGGCGTCGCGGTGGTGCCGTTCGGCGGCGGCACCAGTGTCGTCGGCGGGGTCTCCGGTCGCCGTGGCCCGCATCCGGCCGTGGTGGCGCTCGACCTCGGTCGACTGTCCCGGCTGGTACGCATCGACCGGGTCGCGCACACCGCCACCCTGCAGGCCGGCATGCGAGGCCCGGAGGTGGAGGCGGCGCTGGCCCGGCACGGCGCCACGCTGGGCCACTTCCCGCAGAGCTACGAGTACGCGACCGTCGGCGGCTGGGTGGCGACCCGTTCGGCCGGTCAGGCGTCCACCGGGTACGGCCGGGTGGACGAGTTGGTGCGTGCGGTGCGCTGCCAGACGCCCGCTGGTGAGCTCAACCTGGGCCGGGGCCCCGCGTCGGCGGCCGGTCCCCGACTACTGGAACTGATCGTCGGTTCCGAGGGCACCCTCGGCGTGATCACCGAGGCGACGCTGGAGGTACGCAAGCTGCCCGCGGTGCGTCGTTACGAGGGTTGGTCGCTACCTGATCTGCCGGCCGGACTGGCCGCGTTCCGGGCACTCGCGCAGCGCCTGGGCCCGGGGCTGGCGCCGGACGTGTGCCGGCTCTCGGACCCCGACGAGACCCAGGTGACCTTCCTACTCTCCGGCTCGCCGGCGAGCCGGCTGGCCCGGGGCTATCTGTCGCTGCGCGGTCAGGGCCACGGTTGCCTGGCGATCCTGGGCTGGGAGGGGGAACCTGATCAGGTGCGGTTCCGGCACCGGGCGGCGGCCCGTCTGTTGCGCGCCCACGGCGCGGTGACCCTCGGAGTTGCACCCGGCACGTCCTGGCGGCATGGCAGGTTCGCCGCACCCGACCTGCGTGACTCGTTACTCGATCATGGGCTTCTGGTGGAGACCCTGGAGACGGCGACGGAGTGGTCGGCACTGCCAGCGCTGTACGAATCGATCCGTGACTCGCTGCGCGAGCAGCTCGGCCGGACCCTGGTGATGACGCACGTCTCGCACCTGTACCGCACCGGAGCCTCGCTGTATGTGACGGTGCTCGCCGCCCGGGACCGGGCCGACCCGGTCGGTCAGTGGACCCGGGCGAAGCGCGCGGTGACGGCGGCCATCGTGGCGGGTGGTGGCACGATCACCCACCATCACGCGGTGGGCGCCGATCATCGGCCGTTCCTGGCTGACGAGATCGGTCCGGGTGGGGTGTCGATCCTGCGGGCGGTCAAGTCCACTGTGGATCCCCAGGGCATAATGAACCCGGGCAAACTGGTCTGATCGGACTGATCGCCCGGTCGTTGCGTCGGTGACCGCAAGCGCCGGTGGCCCGCCTGGCGCCGGGCCGTCGGGCCGGTGCGGAACAATGGCGGTCATGACGCCACGTGAGGTCGTACTGCTCGGCTCGACCGGTTCGATCGGCACCCAGGCCATCGACGTGATCCGCCGCAACGCCGACCGGTTCCGGGTGGTGGGGATCGCCGGTGGTGGCGGCAACGTCGAACTACTGGCGCGCCAGGCACTGGAACTTGCCGTCGACGTGGTGGCGGTCGCCAAGGGCAGCGCCGCGCAGGACCTCCAGCTCGCCTTCTACACCGAGGCACAGCGGCGCGGCTGGGCCACCGGGGAGTACCGGATCCCGAAGATCCTGGCCGGTCCGCAGGCCGCCACCGAGCTCGCCGGCTGGCCGTGCGACCTCGTCCTCAACGGCATCACCGGCTCGGTCGGCCTCGGCCCCACCCTGGCCGCACTGGTGGCGGGCCGCACGGTGGCGTTGGCCAACAAGGAGTCGCTGGTCGCCGGCGGTGAACTGGTCCGCAAGGTGGCCGGCCCAGGACAACTCGTACCGGTGGACTCCGAACACAGTGCGTTGGCCCAGTGTCTGCGCGGAGGCCGGGCCACGGAGGTCCGCCGGCTCGTGGTCACCGCCAGCGGTGGGCCGTTCCGCGGCCGTTCCCGCGCGCAGCTGGCCGAGGTCACCCCGCAGCAGGCGCTCGCCCATCCCACCTGGGACATGGGCCCGGTGGTCACGATCAACTGCGCCAACTTGGTCAACAAGGGTCTGGAGATCATCGAGGCGCACGAGCTGTTCGACATCCCGTACGACCGGATCGACGCGGTGGTGCATCCCCAGTCGATCGTGCACTCGATGGTGGAGTTCACCGACGGGTCGACGTTGGCGCAGGTGAGCCCGCCGGACATGCGGTTGCCGATCGCCCTTGCGCTGGGCTGGCCGGACCGGGTGGCAGACGCCGCACCCGCGATGGACTGGTCGGCCGGGCAGCACTGGGAGTTCCTGCCGCTGGACGCCGAGGCGTTCCCGGCGGTCCAGCTCGCGCGCGAGGTCGGAGCGGCCGGCCGGTGCCGTCCCGCGGTGTTCAACGCGGCCAACGAGGAGTGCGTCGCGGCGTTCATCGCCGGTGAGCTGGCATTCGTCGCGATCGTGGACACGATCGCCCAGGTTCTGGACGAGGCTCCGGATTTCGGTGTACCAGGTAACGTCGATGACGTGCTGACCGCCGAGAGTTGGGCCCGACAGCGTGCGCGGCAACTGTGCTCGGCATTCCGGAAGGGACATTGATGGCGTACGCGATCGGGGTGGTTCTGTTCGCCCTGGGCATCCTGGTGTCGGTCTGCCTGCATGAGGCCGGGCACATGTTCACCGCCAAGGGTTTCGGCATGAAGGTGAGCAGGTATTTCGTGGGTTTCGGACCGACGTTGTTCTCCTTCCGTCGGGGCGAGACCGAATACGGTGTCAAAGCGATTCCGGCCGGTGGATTCTGCAAGATCGACGGGATGACCCCGTTGGAGGAGGCCGAAGAGGTTCCTCCGCAGGACCGCGACCGGGTGTTCTGGCGTAAGCCGGTGTGGCAGCGCACCATCGTTCTTGTCGCGGGTTCTGTGACGCACTTCATCCTGGCATTCGTGGTGTTCTGGGTGGCCGCCGCGTTCGTGGGCGTGCCGAACCCGAAGATCAACGACTATTACGCGCTCAGGATCCCTGCGGTGATCGGTCCGCTGAGCACGTGCGTGCCGCTCACCTACGACGCCAAGGCGCCGACAAAATGCCGTACCGGTGACCCGGCGGGCCCGGCGAAGGCCGCCGGTCTGAAGTCCGGCGACCGGATCACCTCGATCGCCGGAAAGCCCACACCGACCTACAAGGACCTCGTCACCCGCACCCAGCACACACCGCCCGGACGGGTACCGGTGAGCTACGTGCGGGACGGGCAGCGGCACACCACGACGGTGACGCTGGTGAAGGCGCAGCGACCCACCGGCGGTTCGGTGGACAAGCCAGTGCTGTCCGAGGTCTCCGTGCTGGGCGTCACCCTGGCCAGCCGGGCTCAGCTGGGCATCCCTACGACAGTCAAGTACGGCGCGGTCCGCGGCGTTCCCGAGGCCGGCAGGGTCTACGCGCAGACCTTCACCGCGATGGGGCATGCGGTGACCCGCATCCCGTCCAAGATCCCGAATCTGGTCACCGCATTGGCGGGGGAGAAGCGCAGCGCAGACACCCCGATCAGCGTGGTGGGCGCGAGCCGGCTCGGTGGCGAGACCGTACAGTTGCACGCTTGGTGGTTCTTCCTGATGCTGATGGCACAGCTGAACCTGTTCGTCGGGGTCTTCAACCTGGTGCCGCTGCTGCCGCTGGACGGCGGGCACGTGGCGATCGCCTGGTTCGAAAAGCTCCGCTCCTGGTGGGCGGCCCGTCGTGGACGTCCCGATCCAGGTCGGGTCGACTATCTGAAACTCATGCCGATCACCTACGCGGTCGTGATCGTGTTCGGCGGGTTGAGCCTGCTGACCGTCGCCGCGGACATCATCAATCCGATCACTCTGAATTGAGGCGCTCACAATGACCACCGTCAGTCTGGGCATGCCCGTGCTCCCCCCGCCGCCGCTGGCCGCCCGCCGGCAGTCGCGGCAGATCATGGTGGGCAACGTGCCGGTCGGTGGCGGCGCACCGGTCAGCGTGCAGTCGATGACCACCACGCTCACCGCTGACGTGAACTCGACGTTGCAGCAGATCGCCGAGCTCACCGCATCGGGCTGCCAGATCGTCCGGGTCGCGGTGCCATCCCAGGACGACGCCGAGGCACTACCGGCCATCGCCAAGAAATCGCAGATCCCGGTGATCGCCGACATCCACTTCCAGCCGAAGTACGTGTTCGCGGCGATCGACGCCGGGTGTGCCGCGGTGCGGGTCAATCCCGGGAACATCCTGAAGTTCGACGACAAGGTACGGGAGATCGCGAAGGCGGCCGGTGCCGCGGGCACGCCGATCCGGATCGGCGTCAACGCCGGCTCGCTGGACAAGCGGCTGCTGGAGAAGTACGGCAAGGCGACCGCCGAGGCCCTGGTGGAGTCGGCCCTCTGGGAGTGCTCGCTGTTCGAGGAGCACGGTTTCCGGGACATCAAGATCTCGGTCAAGCATCACGACCCGGTGGTGATGATCCGCGCCTACCGATTGCTCGCGCAGCAGTGCGACTACCCGCTGCACCTCGGTGTGACCGAGGCCGGCCCGGCCTTCCAGGGCACCATCAAGTCCGCGACCGCGTTCGGCGCGCTGCTGGCCGAGGGCATCGGCGACACCATCCGGGTCTCGTTGTCCGCGCCGCCGGTCGAGGAGGTCAAGGTCGGAATCGGCATCCTGGAGTCGCTCGGACTGCGGGAACGTGGTCTGGAGATCGTCTCCTGCCCGTCCTGCGGTCGCGCTCAGGTGGATGTGTACAAGCTGGCTGAAGAGGTGCATGCCGGTCTGGACGGACTGCCGGTGCCGCTGCGGGTGGCGGTGATGGGCTGCGTCGTCAACGGCCCCGGTGAGGCACGTGAGGCGGACCTTGGCGTGGCATCGGGTAACGGCAAGGGGCAGATCTTCGTCAAGGGCAAGGTGATCAAGACCGTGCCGGAAGCCCAGATCGTGGAGACGTTGATCGAGGAGGCGCTGCGCATCGCGGAGGAGTCCGGCGCTGAACTGCCGGAGGAATTGCGCGGTATGGGTGCCACCGTCGAGGTGCACTGAGGGCCGGGCCGTACAACGGAGTGCGATCGGTGTCCACGCCGGATCGGGCCGGGAGTGCGGCCAGCACAACAGCATCGGACCCACCCGACCGGGTACGCGGTCTGGCACGCTGGAAGGGTGCAGGACGGGGTGCCCGGAGGCGGGCTGTGTTGACGGTTCCGGCCCGGTTGCTGAGTGATGCGGACCGGGCCGAGGCGCAGCGACTTCTGGACCAGGAGCCGATCGCTGCGGCACAGGTCGCGGAGCGGGTCGCGGCGGGTGGTCTGACCTGGTGGCGGGCTGGTGCCCGGGTGTTCGGCTATGGCCCGCCCGGTCAGTTGGAGTCATTGTGCTGGCTGGGCGCCAACCTGATCCCGGTACATGCGGGTTCGGACGCGATCGCCGGATTCGCCGAGCTTGCTCGTCGTGAGGGGCGCCGATGTTCCTCCATAGTTGGTCCCGCCGATGCGGTACTCGGCCTGTGGTCGCGACTGGAGGACGAATGGGCACCGGCCCGGGAGGTCCGCTCCAGCCAGCCACTGATGCTGGCGGACCGACCGGCCACGGTCACACCCGATCCGGATGTGCGGCTGGTGCGCAACAGCGAGGTCGGTGCGCTGTTCCCGGCGGCGGTGGCGATGTACACCGAGGAGGTCGGCGTCTCGCCGATCGCCGAGGCCGGTGGTCGGGTGTACCGGCAACGGGTGTCTGAGCTGGTCCGCGCCCGCCGTGCGTACGCGAAGTTCGACCACGGCGAGGTCGTGTTCAAGGCCGAACTTGCGGTGGTGACCCGACACACCGCACAGGTCCAGGGCGTCTGGGTGGCGCCGCGCTACCGGGGCCGGGGCCTGGCGACAGCCGGGATGGCGGCAGTGCTGGCCGATGCGTTGGGCCGGGTCGCTCCCTCGGTGAGCCTGTACGTCAACGACTACAACGAAGCGGCCCGCAGTGTGTACGAGCGGTGCGGTTTCCGTACGGTCGGCACCTTTGCCACGGTCCTGTTCTGACCCGTTGAGGCGCACGCGTAAGCTCGGACGGCAGTGTCGATCTTGTACGTTGAGTGGCCTCGCCGGGTGGCTCATTTCCAGGTAGCTGGATACGGCGGGACGGCCACTCTAGGCGGTTATATCCCTTTTGTCCCGATGCATCTGTCGGATATTTGCGCCTGACTGGTCCCGTAGATGACACTCTCTGCGCACGTTGGGATAATTGTTAGTACACAGAGAGTAATGAGCAACGTATTTTCGTTGGTCGAGAACAGACAGGGTGGTCGCGATGGGGAGGATCGTCAAGACTCGGGGCGAGGGCGTCACCAAATACTACTGGTACCCGGGCGAGAAGACGGACTGGATCAAGGCCGCAATCTCTCTCGGCAGTGGGCTGGTCGTTCTCGCCCTGGTCGCGCTACTCACCCACAGTGGGTTGTGGGCCTCCGTGCTGGGCACCTCGGTGACCGCAGGCGTCGCCGGCCTCAACTTCGGTCGACGGGATGCCCGGGCACTGCACAAGTTTCCTGAGGTCGCGGCGGCACGCAAGGCCGCGATCGTGGACACCGGCCGTGCGCTCTGGCGTGCGATGGTGATGGGCTGTGGCGCTGCGGGGGCCGCGGTCCTGGTGGTCAACATGTCGGCGCACGGGTTCGTCGCCGACTGGCTGCTGCCCGTGGTGCCGGCCGTGGTCGGCGCCCTGGCCCACCAGGTCGGCATGCTCTACGAGCGGATGGTGGAGGACGCCGCCCAGAAGGCGACCGCCGCGACGGCGGCCCCGCTGCACAGCGCCTCGGCCAGCAAGGTGGCAGCCTGAGTGGCACTTGGCCGGCCGGACGCCCCTGGGTCGAGGGTGGCCGACGACTGACCGATGGTTCCAGCCGTGATCGCGGCCAGCAGTCTGCGGACTGCTGGCCGTTCGGCTGTCTGTCGGACCGGGCACTGGACCCTCGGATCGGGTGGCGCCCGACTGGGAGATCCGGCGCTGTCCGCAGATGCGGTGTACGCTCGCTCGCGTGGATAGGAATGCAACATCATGCATAGCCATTCCTTCGTTCGTGCTCCGGCGGGCCCGCACCGCCGATGTCCGCGGCATCATCGGGCTGATCGACACCTATGCGGCCGACCGGCGGCTCCTGGTCAAACCGGCGGTCACGGTGTACGAGGACATCCAGGAGTTCCGGGTCGCCGAACTCGACGGTGAGGTCGTCGGCTGCGGCGCGCTGCACGTGTTCTGGGAGGACCTGGCCGAGATCCGTACCGTCGCGGTCCGGCCGGACCGGCGTGGCCACCGGATCGGCGAGCAGATCGTCACCGCACTGCTGGAGACCGCCCGTGAACTGGGCATCACCCGGGTCTTCGTGCTCACCTTCGAAGTGGAGTTCTTCGCCCGGCACGGCTTCCAGATCCTCGACGATCCGGCCGTGGACAGCGCCACGTACCAGGAACTGCTGCGCTCCGCGGACGAGGGCGTCGCGGAGTTCCTCGACCTGGCCCGGGTCAAGCCCAACACGCTGGGCAACACCCGGATGCTGTGTCGTCTGTGAGGGCACCGGTCGGCCCGTAGACTCACCGGCGCGCCGTGCCGCCAGGTCGGGCCGCGGCCGGGAAGGGGTCTCCACCATGGGTCAGGACAAGCCGGCGGACCGGGTCGCGCCGCTGTCGGTACCGGCACTGCGCACCGGCGTGGCGGCCGGCGAGATCGACACCGTCGTACTGGCCGCGGTCGACATGCAGGGCCGGCTGGTCGGCAAGCGGCTGGATGCCAGCTTCTTCCTCACCGAGGTCCTACGGCACGGCAGTGAGGCCTGCGGCTATCTGCTCGCGGTCGACGTCGAGATGAACACCGTGGACGGCTACGCCAACTCCGGCTGGTCCACCGGGTACGGCGACCTGGCCATGGCGCCGGATCTGGACACGCTGCGATCCGTACCGTGGCAGCCCGGAACCGCGCTGGTGCTGGCCGACCTGCACACCGTGCAGGGCGCTCCGATCGCCGCCAGTCCCCGGCAGATCCTGCGCGGCCAGTTGGCCGCGCTCGCGCAGCACGGGTGGGCCGCCTACGTCGGTACTGAACTGGAGTTCTGCGTCTATCAGGACAGCTACGCCGATGCCTGGCGGCGCGGATACCGGGATCTCACGCCGACCAGCCACTACAACGTGGACTACTCGGTGCTGGGTACCAGCGCCGTGGAACCGTTGCTGCGGGCCATCCGTACCGGCATGACCGGCGCCGGGATGACCGTGGAGAGCGCCAAGGGCGAATGCAACCTCGGCCAGTACGAGATCGCCTTCCGCTACACCGACGCGCTGTCCACCTGCGACAACCACAGCATCTACAAGACCGGAGCGAAGGAGATCGCCGCCGCGCAGGACCGGTCGCTGACCTTCATGGCCAAGCCGAACGCGCGGGAGGGCAACTCCTGCCACATCCACTGCTCGCTGTGCTCGCTGACCGGGGAGGCGGTCATGGCCGGCGACCGGGAATACGGCTTCTCCCCGCTGATGGAGCACTTCATCGCCGGTCAGCTGCACTGCCTGTCCGACTTCACTCTGCTCTACGCGCCGAACATCAACTCGTACAAGCGCTACCAGGAGGGTTCGTTCGCGCCGACCGCCGTGCGCTGGGGCGTGGACAACCGTACCTGCGCGTTGCGTGCCGTCGGCCACGGTGAGTCGCTGCGGGTGGAGAACCGGGTGCCCGGCGGGGACGTCAACCCCTACCTCGCGGTGGCCGGGATCCTCGCCGCCGGCCGCTACGGCATCGAACACGAGCTCGCGCTGCCCGCGCCCTCGACCGGCAACGCCTACGCCGAGGACGGGCCGCGGGTACCGGGTACGCTGCGCGACGCGCTGGCCCGATGGCAGGACAGTGAACTGGCGCATGCCGCGTTCGGTGCGGAGGTGGTGGCGCACTACGCCAACGCCGCCCGTATCGAACTGGCCGCCTACGACGCCGCGGTCACCGACTGGGAGCTGTACCGCGGGTTCGAACGCCTCTGAACGACCGGACCGAGGAGTGCGGACATGACGCAAGCGCAACTGGTCGACCCCGCGACCGGCACACCGTTCGCCACGGTCGCCATGACGACTCTCGCGCAGACCGATGCGGCGATCGAACGTGCCGCGGAGGCGTACCGGACCTGGCGGCGGGTGGCGCCGGCGGACCGGGGCCGACTGCTGCGCCGCTTCGCCGACGTGGTGGACCGGCACGTTACGGAACTGGCCGATCTGGAGGTACGCAACTCTGGTCACCCGATCGGCAACGCCCGATGGGAGGCCGGTCAGGTCCGCGACGTCCTGACCTACTACGCCGCGGCACCGGAACGGCCCGCCGGCCGTCAGATCCCGGTCGCCGGAGGGATCGACCTGACCTTCGCCGAGCCGCTCGGGGTGGTCGGCATCATCGTGCCGTGGAACTTCCCCATGCCGATCGCGTCCTGGGGGTTCGCCCCGGCCCTCGCCGCCGGCAACACGGTGGTGGTCAAACCGGCCGAGCTGACCCCGCTGACCGCGATGCGGCTCGGCGAGCTGGCGCTGGAGGCCGGCCTGCCGCCCGACGTGCTGACCGTACTGCCCGGCGCGGGTGATGTGGTCGGTGCGCGGCTGGTCAGCCACCCGGCGGTACGCAAGATCTGCTTCACCGGCTCCACCCGGGTCGGCCGTGGCGTCATGGCAGGCTGCGCCGAACAGGTCAAACGCGTCACCCTGGAGATGGGCGGCAAGAACGCCAACATCGTCTTCGCCGACGCGGACCTGGCCGAAGCCGCTGCGGCCGCACCCATGTCGTTCTGCGACAACACCGGTCAGGACTGCTGCGCGCGCAGCCGGATCCTGGTGCAACGCCAGGTGTACGAACCGTTCCTGGCCGCGCTGGAGAAGGCACTGGGCGAGGTACGGGTCGGTGACCCGACCGACGAGCAGACCCAGGTCGGCCCGCTCATCTCGGCGGCGCACCGCGACCGGGTCGAGTCGTACGTGTCCGCGGCACAGGTCGCGTTCCGCGGCAGCGCACCTGAGGGTTCCGGATTCTGGTACCCACCGACGGTCCTTGAGACCCGCTCCACACAGGAGCCGGCCTGGCGGGAGGAGGTCTTCGGGCCGGTCGCCTCGGTACTGCCCTTCGACGACGAGGACGACGCGGTGGCGCTGGCCAACGACGGCTCCTACGGCCTGTCCGGGTCGATCTGGACCTCCGACATCGGCCGCGCCCTGCGGGTCAGCCGGGAGGTGCAGGCCGGCAACCTGTCGGTCAACTCGCACGCCTCGGTGCGCTACTCCACCCCGTTCGGTGGGTTCGGCCAGTCGGGTCTCGGCCGGGAGCTGGGCCCCGACGCCCTGAACAGTTTCACCGAGACCAAGAACGTGTTTCTGGCCCACTGAGGTTCTCCGGCCCACCGGGGCCTGAGCCCCCCGCCGCACCGCATCCGGCCGGCGGGCGGAGTCGCAACGACAAAGGAGTGTGCAGATGACAGGTCGGTTGGACGGCCGGGTCGCGGTGATCACCGGCGCGGGCAGCGGGATCGGACTGGCCACCGTGCGCCGGTTCGCCGCCGAGGGCGCCCGGGTGGTGGCGGTGGACATCGACCAGGCGTCCGGCGCCGCGGCGGCCGACGAGGTGGGCGGCACCTTCATCGCCGCTGACGTCACCGACGAGGACGCGGTACGCGACCTCTACCAACAGGTCGCCCGGGATCTCGGTGCGGTGGACATCGCGTTCAACAACGCGGGGATCTCCCCGCCGGAGGACGACTCGATCCTCACCACCGGCCTCGAGGCCTGGGAGCGGGTCCAGCGGGTCAACCTCACCTCGGTGTACCTGTGCAGCAAGTACGCCATCGAGCAGATGCGCCGCAAGGGGCGTGGTTCGGTGATCAACACCGCCTCGTTCGTCGCCGTGCTCGGCGCCGCGACCTCGCAGATCTCGTACACCGCGAGCAAGGGTGGCGTGCTGGCGCTGTCGAGGGAACTGGGGGTGCAGTTCGCCCGGGAGGGGATCCGGGTCAACGCACTCTGCCCTGGACCGGTGAACACCCCGTTGCTGCAGGAACTGTTCGCCGCCGATCCGGAACGGGCCGCCCGGCGGCTGGTGCACGTACCGCTCGGTCGGTTCGCCGAGGCGTCCGAGATCGCCGCTGCGGTGGCGTTCCTGGCCTCCGACGACGCGTCGTTCATCACCGCATCGACCTTCCTGGTCGACGGCGGGATCAGTGGGGCGTACGTGACACCGTTGTGACGACGCCGCCGCGTACTGGTGGGGCGGCGCTCGCCCGGCCCGCGCCGACGGGTACAAACGGAGGATGACGCAGGCCGGTACGGGTATCGACGGTGAGCGCACGGTCGACCGTGACCGGGCCGGAGAGGTGCTGCGCCGACTCGCCGGACCCGACGCGGTGCTGCGCGACGACCAGTGGCGGGCGATCGCGGCACTGGTCGGTGAGCGCCGACGGGTCCTGCTGGTGCAACGGACCGGGTTCGGAAAGTCCGCCGTCTACTTCGTGGCCACGGCCCTGCTCCGGGCACAGGGCGCCGGACCGACCGTGATCGTCTCCCCGCTGCTGGCGCTGATGCGTAACCAGGTGGAGGCGGCGGCCGGTGCCGGGATCCGGGCGGCGACCATCAACTCCGCGAACGTCACCGAATGGCAGGCCGTCGAGGCCGACATCGCCTCCGGCGCGGTGGATGTGCTGCTGGTCAGCCCCGAACGGCTCAACAACCCCGACTTCCGGGACCGGGTGCTGCCCACACTCGCCGCCACGACCGGCCTGCTCGTGGTCGACGAGGCGCACTGTGTGTCGGACTGGGGACACGACTTCCGCCCCGACTACCGTCGGATCGCGAGCTTCCTGGCCGGTCTGCGGCCAGGTGTCCCGGTCCTGGCGACCACGGCGACCGCCAATGCCCGGGTCACCGCGGACGTCGCCGAACAGCTCGGGGTCGGTGACGACGCAGCGGGATCGGCCCTGGTACTGCGCGGCCCGCTGGATCGCCGCAGCCTGCGGCTCGGGGTACTGGCACTGCCGAGCGCCGCGCACCGGCTCGGCTGGCTCGCCGAACACCTGGACAGCCTGCCCGGCTCGGGGATCATCTACACGCTCACCGTCGCGGCGGCTGACGAAGTGGCCGACTTCCTGCGCGAACGGGGCCATCCGGTGGTCGCGTACTCCGGCCGTACCGACACCGCCGAGCGGACCGCAGCGGAGGCGGACCTGCTGGAGAACCGGGTGAAGGCCCTGGTGGCGACCTCGGCACTGGGCATGGGCTTCGACAAACCTGATCTCGGATTCGTCGTGCATCTCGGTGCGCCGCCCTCGCCCATCGCCTACTACCAGCAGGTGGGGCGTGCCGGTCGCGCGGTGGAGCACGCCGACGTACTGCTCTTGCCGGGTCGGGAGGACGAGGCCATCTGGCGCTACTTCGCCTCGCTGGCCTTCCCACCCGAGGACCAGGTACGCGCCGCGGTGGCCGCGTTGGAGGCTGCGGACCGGCCGCTGTCCACCCAGGCCCTGGAGGCCCGGGTGGAACTGCGTCGCACCAGGCTGGAACTGATGCTGAAGGTCCTGGACGTCGATGGTGCGGTACGTCGGGTGAAGGGTGGTTGGCTGGCCACCGGTACGCCGTGGCGCTACGACGAGGCCCGCTACCAGCGGATCGCCCAGGCCCGTAGCCGCGAACAGCAGTCCATGCGCGACTACCTGACCACCGACATCTGCCGGTTGCGCTTCCTCCGGGAGGCGCTGGACGATCCGTACGCGCAGGACTGTGGGCGCTGTGACACCTGCCGTGGGGCCGGGTGGTTCCCCACCGAGGTCTCGTCGGCGGCGCTCGGCTTCGCCGAACGACGGCTGGGCCGTCCCGGTGTGCTGGTGGAGCCGCGCAGGTTGTGGCCGACCGGCGGTGCCGCCCTCGGAATCGCACGGTCCGGCAAGATTCCCGCCGACGAGATGGCGCAGCCCGGCCGGGCGTTGGGCCGGTTGTCCGACATCGGCTGGGGTACCAGGCTGCGCGAGCTGCTGCGGCCGGGCGCACCGGACACGGCGCTCAGCGACGAGATGTTCCGCGGGGTGGTGGCGGTGCTGGCCGACTGGGACTGGGACCAGCGACCCGGGGCAGTGGTGTCCGTACCGTCCCGGACCAGGCCGATGTTGGTGCGCTCGCTGGCCGAACGGATCGCCGCCGTGGGCCGCCTGACCTACCTGGGTGAGTTGACCCGGGTGGGCGGCGCCCCGGCGGGGGCCGGCACCGCCAGCAACGCCGTCCAGCGGCTCGCCGCGGTGCACGACGCCTTCGCGCTACCCGACGACCTCGCCGGGAGGATCGCCGAGCTGGCCAGCACGCCGGTGCTGCTGGTCGACGACGTCAGCACCTCCCGCTGGACCCTGACCGTGGCCGCTCGCGAACTCCGCCGGGCCGGCGCAGCCGCGGTCCTGCCGATGGTGCTCGCCGTCGACGGGTGACCAGCCGTCGCAGCCGCACCGGTACGCGTGCTCGATCACCGGTCCGACCGCGTGTCGCGCCACGCCGGGTAGTTCCCGCAGGTAGGCGAGGGTCCGGGTCTGCAGCCAGCCGTGCGCCTCATGCAGCCCTCTGGCCAGGATGCCCAGGTAGCGGGCGGACGGTGCGTTCCACGCCACCTCATGGGCGCGCCACGGTGCACTGAACGTCAGCATCGGCAGGCCGTCCGCGGTGCCGGCGCGGATGATCGTGTCGTACCGGCCGGGGCCGAGCTGTGCCCGTCCGTCGGTGAGTGCCCGGGCCAGGTCAAGCTCCCGGCCCGGTTGCCGGCGCATCTCCTGCGCGGCGATGTCACTGAACTGTCCCGCGGTGATCAGGTACGCGCGGGCGGCGGCGCGGCCGGGCAGGTCCGGGTCGAACAAGGCGAGTCCACCGGTCCAGGTCGGACTCTCCAGGGCGAAGTAGACACCGCCGTCGAGCATGACCGGGCGATCGTCACGTGGCGGACGCGGGTCACGCGACCCCGGATACGTACGCCGGGCACCGGGTGGTCGCCCGCCGGCCAGGTAGTAGCCGAGCCGGCGGGAGAGCAGATTCGAGCCGTAGGCGACATACCAGACGAGCTGCTCGGACGGCGCGCTCCCGGTACCAGGGGTGGCCGGGCCGGGTGCTGGGGTGTGCGGTACCGGGGGGTGTCTCATCAGCTGTCAGCATAGGAGCGTTGCCGGCGGTCCGCCGAACGTCGCTGCGAGCAGCGCCGGATCCTTCCCGCGTACCACCGGGAGGGTGTGTCGTAGCCGGCGGATACGCTTGGCACATGGCAGATCGTGCGCCCCTCGTTCCTGGCACCGTGTCCCCGCGGCGGGACGTTCCTGGCGCCATTCCGCGTCCCGAATATGTCGGAAAGAGCGCACCCGCACCCTATCTCGGCCCGGAGGTCAAATCTGCGGAGCTGATCGAGCGGATGCGGATCGCCGGTCGCATCGCGGCGCAGGCGTTGCAGGAGGGTGGTCGGGCGGTCAAGCCGGGCGTCACCACCGACGAGATCGACCGCGTCGTGCACGAGTTCCTCTGCGACCACCACGCCTATCCGTCGACCCTGGGCTACCGGGGATTTCCGAAGTCGTGCTGCACCTCGCTCAACGAGGTGATCTGTCACGGCATCCCGGACTCGACCGTCGTCGAGGACGGCGACATCGTCAACATCGACGTGACGGCCTACATCAACGGCGTACACGGTGACACCAACGCCACGTTCCTGGCCGGTGACGTCGACGAGGAGGCCCGGCTGCTGGTCGAGCGCACCCGGGAGGCCACCATGCGCGGGATCAGGGCGGTCAGACCCGGCCGGGCGCTCAACGTGGTGGGTCGGGTGATCGAGTCGTACGCGAAGCGCTTCGGCTACGGGGTGGTCCGCGACTTCACCGGCCACGGCATCGGCGAGACGTTCCACTCCGGCCTGTTCGTACCGCACTACGACCGGCCGGACCTGGATGTGGTGATCGAATCGGGGATGACCTTCACCATCGAACCGATGATCACCCTCGGTGACTACCGGCACGATTCCTGGCCGGACGGCTGGACGGCCGTGACCCGGGACGGCAGTTGGACGGCTCAGTTCGAGCACACCCTCGTCGTCACCGACGAGGGCTCCGAGATCCTCACCTTGGCCTAGCGGGTGTCCACTGTGTCTGGCGTTTCCCGAGCTGCCGACGGTCCGGCTGCAGAACAGCACGATCACCACGCCGACGTGTCGGGTGGGTGGCTGCGACCGGCCGTGTTCGGCGCAATGGACGGTCTGGTCACCAACATCTCGCTGATCGCCGGGGTCGGGGGTGGAGGAGTCTCACGGCACGCGATCGTGTTGACCGGAGTGGCCGGTCTGGTGGCCGGCGCGATCTCGATGGGACTGGGCGAGTACACCTCCGTACGCACCCAGAACGAGCAGGTCGCCCACGAAGTGGCCAAGGAACGGCGGGAACTGGAGCGCCATCCCGAGGAGGAGGCCGCCGAACTGGCCGCCGCCTGGGAGCGCCGCGGCCTGTCGCCGCAACTTGCCCGGGAGGTCGCCACCGCGGTCGGCCGCGATCTGGACGAGGCGGTCCGGGTGCACGCGCGTGAAGAGATGGGTGTCGATCCCGAAGAGGTGCCGAGCCCATGGCTTGCCGCGATCTCGTCGTTCATCTGTTTCTCGGTGGGCGCGCTGTTCCCGCTGTTGACCTTCCTGCTCGGTTTCAGTGAGCTCTGGCTGGGGCTCGCGGTGGGTGGTGTCGGGCTGTTCGTGGCCGGGGCGCTGGTGGCCCGGTTCACCGCGCGGCGCTGGTTCACCAACGGGGTCAGACAACTGGTGCTCGGTGGGCTGGCCGCTGGTGCCACGTTCCTGATCGGCCATCTCATCGGCGTGGCCGCGGCCTGAGAGGTCCGTACGCCGCTGGACCTGCGGTGCGCCGCAACGATCGTGCGCCCTGCGGCTGGGACCTCCCCGGGGTGTCATCGCCGGGGTGGACGCAGTACGGCGAACGGGTCGGTGACCCGTAGCCGCCGTTCGGCGAAGCGGAACAGTGCCGCCGGTCGTCCGCCGGCCCGGCCGGAGGGTGCCGAGGACCCGGTGGATGTCAGCACCTTGCGGCGGGTCAGTACGCGTTGCATGTTGGTTGCCGAGACGTCGTAGCCCAGCGCCGCCGAGTAGATCTCCCGTAGCCCGGAGATGGTGAACTCGTCTGGCGCGATGGCGAATCCCAGGTTGGTGTAGCAGAGTTTGGCGCGCAGCCGTTCGCGTCCGCGCTGGGTGATGGTGCCGTGGTCGAAGGCCATTGCCGGCAGCTGGTCGGCCGGATGCCACCGGGTGTCCGGTGGTACCGCCGGGTCCTGGTCGGCAGGTACCAGCCCGAGGAAGGCCGTGGCGATCACCCGGCGCCCGGGAAAGCGATCCGGATCCGAGAAGACCGCAAGCTGCTCAAGGTGGGAGAGCCGGGCGACATCCACCTTTTCGGCCAGTTGGCGGCGGATCGACGTGTCCACATCCTCGGTGTCGGCGAGCCGACCGCCTGGCAGCGCCCAGCGTCCACCGGCGGGCTGGCGGGCGCGTTGCCACAGCAGGACCTGGAGTGATCCGGCTCGCACGGACAGGACTGCGGCGAGGGCTTCGTGTTCCGTTCCGACTCTCCCGCTGGTAGTGTCGAGCATAGTTTTTGACTATAAGGCGAAAACCGATGGCGGGCCAATCGAACCGCCGATCGGTACCGGGAGGGTCCGAAGATGAGCACCGCATCCGACACCGTGACCACCGCGCAGACCCGCTGGGCGCAGGAGGTGCGTGCGCTGGCCCGGGAACGGGACGCGGTCATCCTGGCGCACAACTACCAGCTGCCCGAGATCCAGGACATTGCCGATCACACCGGGGACTCGCTGGCCCTGAGTCGCATCGCGGCCAGCAGCTCCGCCAGCACGATCGTGTTCTGCGGGGTGCACTTCATGGCCGAAACCGCGAAGATCCTCAGCCCGGACAAGACGGTACTGATCCCCGACGCCCGGGCAGGGTGTTCGCTCGCCGACTCGATCACCGCCGAGCAGCTACGGTCCTGGAAGGCCGAACATCCCGATGCGGTCGTCGTGTCCTACGTCAACACCACCGCCGAGGTGAAGGCCGAGACCGACATCTGCTGCACCTCCTCCAACGCCGTCGACGTGGTGGCCGCCATCCCGGCCGAACGCGAGGTGCTGTTCTGCCCCGACCAGTTCCTCGGCGCACATGTCCGTCGCATCACCGGCCGTACCAACATGCACATCTGGGCCGGCGAATGCCACGTGCACGCGGGTATCAACGGTGACCAGCTTGCCGAGCGGGTCGCCGCGGTGCCGGACGCGGAGCTGTTCATCCACCCTGAATGTGGCTGCGCCACCTCCGCGCTCTACCTGGCCGGCGAGGGCGTCGTACCCGCAGACCGGGTCAAGGTGCTGTCCACCGGCGACATGCAGAAGGCCGCCCGGAGCACCACCTCGTCCAGCGTCCTGGTCGCCACCGAGATCGGCATGCTGCACCAGCTGCGGCGGGCCGCGCCCGACGTGGACTTCCAGCCGGTCAACGAACGCGCGTCCTGCCGCTACATGAAGATGATCACACCCGAGGCACTACTGCGCTCGGTCCGTGAGGGTACCGACGAGGTACGGGTGGAACCCGACATCGCGCAGCGGGCGCGGGCCGCCGTCCAGCGCATGATCGAGATCGGCCAGCCTGGCGGAGCCGAGTGACCCGGGCGGTACGCGCATCGGGTGTCCGATGCGCGCACCGCGCCGACGGATGGCGTGTCATCCGGCCGATCTGCGCGTCGTGTCGGCCGTGCGGTCGGCAATGAGGTCGCCGACCGTCGTCTCACCACAGTTCTCAGCCGCTGTCCGGAACGATTCGGCGAGCAGCGTGACAAGGGCCTGGGCCAGGTCGACAGTGCCGGTGCGCCCCGCTGGTTCGGCATCCGCGCCGCAGTCCGGGGAGAGCGCCAGAACCCGCGCACCCGCCTCACGGATCAGCCCGTGGGCGAGCGGCTGGACGCGGTCGAGCACCTCGCTGAGCAGTTGGAGAGCCGCCGGTGCCGGTACACCGGCCTGCTGCAGCGCCAGCGCTGCGCGCAGGGCCCGAGGGCGGGTGGCCTGCACAGTGCCGTCGCCGTCGCAGCCCACCACCCCGTGCCGCGCCAGCGCGTACACCAGCGGCAGCTGTTCGGTGTGGAGCTGGTGCAGTACCCGGGCAAGGACATCGCTGCGCGGTTCGGTGGCCCGTACGCCGAGGATCGCCTCGATGGACACAAGGTTGAAACCCTGCCGTTGCAGGGATCGGACCGCTTCCAGCCGGCGGAGGTGCCGTTCGTCGTAGTAGACCTGGCGGCCGCTTCTGGCCGGCGGTGGCAGTAACTTCCGGCTCTGGTAGGCGCGGATGTTACGGGGCGACATGCCCACTTTGCTCGCGAGCTGGTCAACCGTGTACCGCCCGGCCGGTGAGTCGCTGATCATGGGGCGGCCGGTCATGGTGACGGTCATGGCTTCTTCCTGTCCTCATCGCGCGTGAACGTGGGACCGATGTCGGTGTTGGCTGTCTCAGCCAACCTACGGTCGCTCGCACGGCCATGAAATGCGGAAAACACCGTCTTCCGGTGGTGCCCCTTCGCGGCATATGATCAACGGTTGGCGTTCCGGTCAGTTCCGGCTCTGTGGGTCGGTACACACTTGTCGGTCGCTACACGCTCGAGGGTGCGACCCGCTCATCCGGGCCACACCCTCGAGGTACTGCGTCGACCTACCAGCTGCCGCCGCCACCGCCGCCGCCACCGTCACCGGCGCCCTGCTGGACGACCCAGCCTCCGCCGCCGCCACCACCGCCTCCACCGCCGGCGCCGTGCTGGACGACCCAGCTGCCGCCGCCACCGCCGCCGCCACCGTCACCGACGCCCTGCTGGACGACCCAGCCGCCGCCACCGCCGCCGCCGAAGCCACCACCGTCGGCGAGCCAGCTGCCGCCGCCGCCTCCTCCGCCGCCGTCACCCGAACCGCCGGACAACCAGGCAGCGCCGAGAGCCAGGCCAAACGCCGCGGCGAGCGCTGCAGCCGTGCCGCCGACCCGTAGACGCCACGAGCGATGCCGTGGAGCCACTGCGTGCTGTACTTCGTCCATCCGGAGACCTCCTCACCGGTCCGGCATTCTCGGCCGGACCGTGCCGGTTTGCGGGCACTCATGGGGTGATGCCCGCGTGGTCTGGTCCGGGCCGCGCGAGGTGGCCCGGAACCGGGTGTTCCGTCGTCGGGCAATGCAGCCCAGTCGATGGCAGAACGGGACGATCCTAACGAGTTTCGCTATTTTATGATGCCCCTGACGAATCGCAGCAGTGCTGCGAGATGAAGAACGACCGAACATCGCGTCCGGTCTTTCTGTACCGAATTCGTGGCCCGATGGTTGCCGACACATCGGGCACCGGCAATCATCGGGCGAGGTCGGTAGCGGATGCGACCGGGCCGGTATCGACGGGAACTGGGCTGGATGAGCCGAAAGTCGAGTCTGTGTGGTCCCTTCGGCCAAGGGTAATTTCACCCTGTCACGCTCGAAGAACGCCTCGTACAGTCACCCTCGGTCGGTCAGCGGGGGCAGCTGGGGGCAACCGAGGGAAGTGCAGGCGACTCTGGTGAGGCGACACGGTGGCACATTGATCGGTCGGAGCGATGAGCTCCGACTGCTCTGCCAGGCGGTGGACGATCTCGACGGTGGTGGTCAGCGGCTGGTGGAGATCTCCGCTCCGGCCGGGCTGGGTAAGACGCATCTGCTCGGCGAGGTGATCGGGTATGCCGAGCGCGGTGGGGTGTCCGCGGTACGCGGCACCGCCAGCGATGGCGAGCAGGACGTTCCGCTGCACCCGCTGCTGCATGCCTTCGGGCGGCCGCGCGGCAGCGGGTCATGGGAACAGGCGCTGCGTACCGTTGCTCTGCGCGGCGCGACACCCGGCTTCGCGCAGTACGAGGAACTCGGTGTCCTGCTCGCGGAGCGGGCCGGCAGCGGTCTGGTACTCGCGCTGGACAACGTGCACCACGCGGACGAAGCGACTCTGCGGTTTCTGACCCATCTGGCGCGCTATCCGGTTCCGGCCCCGCTGCTGGTCATCCTGGTGAACCGTCCCCGCCAGTTCGCGGCCCGGTTGGCCGAGGCCGAGCTGAGCTGGCCGGCGCTGCCCGCGTCGGACCGGCTGCCCCTGGCGCCACTGAGCATCGAGGACGGTGCCCGCCTTCTGGGCATGACGATCTCCGATCTCACCTACCAGCACTGGCACCGGGAGTGCGGTGGTAGCCCGCTGGGTCTGCTGGCCGCCCGGGAACTCGCCTCCTCGACCAGCGGCCCCGCTGTCGAGCAGTTGCTCCAGGACTATCGGCGCCTGCCCGCGGCGGAGGCGTCGGTCATCGCCGCGGCGGCCGTACTCGATGCCGAGGCCGACACCGACCTGCTCGGCACGGTGGCGCAACTGTCCGCCACACAGACGCAGGAATCGGTACGCCGACTGATCGGTTGGGGCATGCTGCGACCGGGGGTGCGCGGCACGCTGTTCGTACCTCGCGACGAGACCCTGCGCCGAGCGGTCTATCAGCAGCTGGATCCACTGTGGAGGCTCGACGCGCACCGTCGGGCGGGGCGGGCACTGCATCGTCGGTGCGCTCCGGTTGCGCAGCGGGCCGAACAGCTCGCCCGCTGTCTCTCCTGGCCCGGTGCGGTCCACGCAGACGGCGACCTGACCGTACTGCTGGCTGCGGTCGACTGTCTGGAGCCGACCGCGCCGTTGTCCGCCGTCCGCTACCTGGAGGTGGCGCTGCGGCTGGTGGGGCACGATTCGGCGAACCGCGCGCGCCGCCTGGAGCTGATGATGCGCAGGGCCCGCATCCTGGGCACCGCCGGGCGGCTGGGCGACAGCCGGGACGTGCTGCACGAGATACTCCACGCCCTGGCACCCGACGACGAGGCGCGCATCCCCGCGGTCGTCGCGTGTGCGCAGATGGAGCGGCTGCTCGGACACTACCCAGAGGCGCTGGCCGTACTGCGACCCTGGTTGCCGGACGGCACCGGATCCGGCCCGGCGCCGTCCAGACTGCGGGTCGCCACCGAGTACGCAGCGGTAGCCCTGCAACTGCGGGATTTCGGCGCGGTACGGGAGGCTCTCGCCTCGGCCGACCAGCTTCTGGTCGGCCGGACCAGCGAGCCGGTACAGGTGGAGCTGTCCGGGCTGTCCGCGCTGGCCTCGGCGAGTGAAGGCCATGTGGCGGCCGCTCGCGACGCGGCGGCCCGCGGTGGTCGGATCGTCGACTCGTTGCCGGACTCGGCACTGCTGGACCGGTCCGAGGCGCTCTACCAGCTCGCCTGGGCCGAGGTCTTCCTGGAGCATCACCGTGATGCCGAACGGCATCTGGACCGCGGACTGCGACTGGCTCGACGGGCCGGTCAGCGCCACACCCTTCCGCACGTACTGATCGGCCTGGGCCAGCTGGCCTGCTGGTCCGGGCGATTGCCATGGGCGGCGGTGCTGCTTCAGGAGGCCATCCAGACCGCGGAGGAGACCGGTAGCCGGGACATCGTGTCGTTGGCGCTGTCCCTGGACGCGCTACGCACCTTGTGGGCCGGGGGCGAAGGCTCAGCGGCAGCCGCGATCAGTCAGGCGGAACAGGCCCTGATGCGGGCGCCGGTACCGGACGGGTGGTGGGCCAAGACGGCGGCCTGCATCCTGGCCCAGGCACTGTGGGCGGACGGTGACCCGGAGCGCTGCATCGTGGTCCTGCTCGAGGCCGGGGGAGGCCCGGACCTCACGGAACTTCAGGCTTCACTACGCCCGACATGGCTCCACCAGCTCTGCACCGCGGCGCTGTGTGTCGGTGACTTCGGGCAGGCCCGGCACTGGGCAGCACAGGCCCAGGTCGCGGCCGACCAGTTGGGCCTGCAGGGACAGCGGGGCCATGCGGAGGCGGCCTGCGGCGAGGTCCTGCTCGCCGCAGAGGATCCGGTCGGTGCCGGCAAACGTTTCCGACTGGCCGGAACGCTGTTCCGTCAGGCTGGGTTCGCTCTGCAACAGACCGGGACCCTGGTTCTTGGGGCGCGGGCGGTGACCATGGCCGGGCGTCCGGCGGCGGCCGCACCCCTGCTGCGCCGGGCCCGGATCCTCGCTGAACAGTGCGGATCCGCCCGACTCGCCGAGATGGTCGCCGGCGCAGCGGTCTCGGCGCCACCGTCGGCTGAGTCGGACAGCTCGGCGCTGGATCTGTTGACCCAGCGGGAACTGGAGGTGGCACGGCTCACCGCGACCGGAGGAACCAACCGGGCGATCGCTCGCAGTCTCGGGGTCAGCCCGCGTACGGTCGACGCCCATCTCTCGCGGATCTACCAGAAACTCGACGTGACCTCACGGGCCGGCCTCGCCGCGATCGTGGTCCGCACCGGTACGGCGTCGGCACGCTGAGCATCTCCAGCGTCATCCGACTGTACGGTCAGTGACGGCTCAGCCGAGCAGGTCGTCGATGGAGCCGTCGACCGGTCGGCCACGACTGGCCAACTCGTCAGCCTGCGACGCGAGCCGGTCCGCTACGGCGGTGATGCCGGCGTCACCGAGGTTGGCGCGTCGTACCGCGTCGGCGCTGCCACGGAAGTACGTGCGGTGCAACAGGCCCTCCACCACGGCCACCGCCGTGCGTGCCTCGCCGAGAACGAGTACGGCACCGTCGGTGTCGTACCACTCGGCAAGTCGGGCGGATTCGTCGTAGCGGGCGCGGGCCGTCAACCACGCTTCTCGTGCCAGGGTGGCGAACTCCCGACCACCGGCCTCGGCCAACCGGGCGAGGTGGGTGTCCCGTAACTCCCGGTGCCAGCCGTTCGGGTCGTAGATCGGCGTGGTGGTGAGGTACTGGTCGGCGGCCAGTGGCCAGGAGGTGGAGAGTGTCCGCGCGTGTTCCAGGTATTCGCGGGAGCCGATCACGCCAAGGTCCACCACCACACCGTCGATTCGGCGCCGTCCGGGTCGTGGCCCGGCGCTCTGCTGGTAGGTGACCACGACCATGTTGACGTCGCTGAATTCGCTGTCTTCACCGTGCGCGAGCGCACCGTGTACGCCGACGGCCAGTACCTGGGCCCGGTACCTGCGCCGTATCGCATCGCTGATCGCTTCCGCCACCCGCCAGCGGGGGCTCACAGGTGGCGGATGGTCCGGTTGAGTACTCACCACACCATTCTTGTCCCTGCTGGCCGACGGCGCGTGTCAGGTCGGCCGGGCCGGTCGTCAGGTCGACACCGGCAGATCGAGATCGATCAGTGGTACCCCGGCGTCGGGATAGTCGCGCTTGGCCAGCGTGGTGGACAGATCGGTGACCACGATCTCCAGCGTCGGCCACACCGTGGCCGACAGCAGGTGCCCACCACGGGTGGTGCCGTCCGGTCGGCCCAGTACCGCGTGGGCGTGCAGGACCGGTTCGCCCTCGTGCCAGGCCACGTCGCCGAGGAAGGACACCACCTCGGACTGGCCGGGCACCGGGATCGCCCGGTAGTCACGCAGTTCGGGTTCGAAGTAGCCGAGTGTGGCGTCACTGAACCCACCGACGCCGATGACCTGGGCGGAACGGATGTCGTGTTCGCGTACGGCGCGGGTGACCGCCTCGACAGCTTCATCGCCCGAATGCAGCACGATGACGAGCATTCTGCTCAGTGCGGACGGTATCTCTCGGCTCTGCACCAATCACCTCCGGTGTCGGAATGATTGGTAGCGGCAAACAAGGGCATGATGCAACTCACAAGTTGTCACAGTGTGAAAACGGGATGAAAGGGCTGGCCGCGCGCTCAGCGCTGCCCAGGGAACGGCACGGTGGCCGGCTTGTCCCCGGCCAGTTGCCGCCAGCCGGTCGCGCGTACCGCGCAGTCGGTCAACGCATCCAACGCCAGCTTGCGGTCCGCGCCGTGCAGATCCGGCAACCCGGTGTCCCACACCACGGCGGTCCGCTCCTCCAGCGTGACGGCCAACCGCAGTGCGCCGGTCGCATTCGACACGACGATCGGCAGCGCGTACGCCGGTGCGGCCGGTCGCGGTGTGGCCTGTCGCCGGCTCAGTGCGAGGGTGAGGGCGTCCCGCCGTTCGCGGTGGGCCTCCCCGGCCGCCCGGGCACGGTCCTGCGGTGCCCCGGTCAGATGGGAACCGACGATGTCGTAGCCGTACACCGCCGCGTGCTCGGCGGCGAGCGCGGCCTGCAGACGTTGCTGGGTCAGGCTCATGCCAGCACCGCCAGGTGACTTGCCCGACAGGCGGCGATCGAGCCGAGCAGGGCCGCGTACCGGTCGGGTGTGTGCAGGCAGGAACGGGCGACGGACTGCTGGGCATGACGCTCGGCCGCCACGAGTGCCTGTACTGCGGCGTCCCTGTCGTCCGGCACCTGGGCACCCGACGAGCTGCCACTCGGTGTGCCGGCAGATGGCGACGGCGCCGCACTGCCCAACTCGTGCATCAGCCGGTCGACATGGCGCTGGTGGTCCTCGCGCAAGGGGGTCAGCTGTCCGGACAGATCGGGATGGCTGACCAGGGTCGCATCGAAGTCGGCCAGCAGCGCGGTAGTGGTGGACAGCACCGAGAGCAACGGATTGGGCGCGGCGCCGCGAGAATCATCCGATCGACAGGCAGACAGGCCGGTCAGGGCAGCCGTGACAGCGATCCCACCGGTCAGTGCCGCACGACGCGTCAGTCTCGCTGAACCCATCCATCCGTCCTTGCCGCATGTGTCACCCACGATCGACCGGCACGACAACGAGCACGCTGGGGATGCCTGCCGTCGCTGCGTGCGCTGCGTGATGAAACACTACGCGACGCGGCGACGGCCCGATGGCGGGCCACCGCCACCCGGCCCTCCGGTCGGTCGCACCCGGGCGGGTGGCTGGGCGCAGTTTCTCGCTACGTGGGGTTACGCTTTCCGCCAAGCCGCGTTGGATCTTCCGACGTGGCCGGTACCGGCTGACGGTTCCCGGGCCGGTGGAGTGGCGGCGGGATGCCAGAGCCGTGGATGACGGAGGGGGGAGGTGCGGCATGGTTTCGCGAAGTGAACGGCCGGGCGCCGTGGGGCGGACCCGGTCCGGCCGTGCCACGCCCGGTCAGCGGGGTGAGCGGCGTGGCGCGGCGGTGGCCGGCGGGCCCGGGGCGGGCAGCATGGCCGAGCACACCGAGCGACTGCGGAGGACGATCCGCCCGGTGATCGAGGAACTCGGCTACGACCTGGAGGACCTGGCGGTCTCCCGGGCCGGGCGGCGCAGCGTGCTGCGCATCGTGGTGGACTCCGACGACGGGGTCAATCTGGATGCGATCGCGGACATCTCGCGGGCGATCTCCACCGGGCTGGACGGCGCGGAGTCCGACAGCGGCTCATTCGGCATGGAGGCGTACACGTTGGAGGTCACGTCGCCGGGGGTGGACCGGCCGCTGACCGAGCCCCGGCACTGGCGCCGCAATGTCGGGCGCATGGTGCACGTACAGGTCGGCGACAAGACACTGGTCGGCCGGATCCGCGCCGCGGACGCGGAGGATTCCGGCGAAGCCGGCATCGAACTGGACGACGAGGGCACGGCGCACCGTCTCCGGTACGCGAGCCTGGGGCCAGGGAAGGTGCAGATCGAGTTCGGTCGGCCGGATAGTGGTAAGAGTGACGACGATCTGGAGCCAGGGAAGGAGGAGGCATGAACATCGACCTGGCCGCCCTCCGCGCGCTCGAGCGCGAGCGCGACATTCCCTACGAGACGATCCTCAACGCGATCGAGACGGCCCTGCTGACCGCGTACCGGCACACCGAGGGTGCGCACTCGCACGCCAGGGTGGAGATCGACCGGCGCAGTGGCATCGCCGGGGTGTACGCGCAGGAACTCGACGCTGAGGGCACAGTGGTCCGCGAGTGGGACGACACCCCCGCCGATTTCGGCCGCATCGCGGCGATGACCGCCAAACAGGTCATCCTGCAGCGGCTGCGCGAAGCCACCGACGAGGTCACCTACGGCGAGTACGTCGGCAAGGAAGGCGACATCGTCACCGGTGTGATCCAGGCGCACGAGGCCCGCGCGGAGAAGGGCATCGTGGTGGTCGACCTGGGCAAGATCGAGGCGCTGCTGCCACCGCCCGAGCAGGTACCCGGTGAGCCCTACGAGCACGGACAACGGATCAAGTGCGTGATCGTGCATGTGGTCAAGAGCCTGCGGGGCCCGCAGATCACGCTCTCGCGCTCGCACCCCAACCTGGTCAAGCGACTGTTCGGGTTGGAGGTACCGGAGATCGGGGACGGCACCGTGGAGATCTGTGCGATCGCCAGGGAGGCAGGGCACCGTACGAAGATCGCGGTCCGTTCCAGCGTCCCGGGAGTCAATCCGAAGGGTGCATGCATCGGCCCGATGGGCGCCCGGGTCCGGTCGGTCATGAGTGAACTGGCCGGCGAGAAGATCGACATCATCGACTGGTCGGAGAACCCGGCCGACTTTGTCGGCAACGCGTTGTCCCCGGCCAAGGCACTGCGGGTCGAGGTGGTCGATGCGACCGCAAGGGCAGCCAGGGTCGTGGTCCCCGACTACCAGCTGTCCCTTGCGATCGGCCGCGAGGGCCAGAACGCGAGACTTGCCGCCCGATTGACAGGATGGCGGATCGACATCCGTTCCGACACCGCGCCGGCGGGTCCGGTTCCGCCTGATCTGCCTGGTGGTGCGGTCACAGCTCACCCGGTGCGCTGACCGCGCATACTGTGCCCGAACGGCGGCGGTGTGTCGGATCACGCTGATCGACACACCGGCCGCTGCCTGTCCCGGACCTGAGGGGTAAACTTCTCGGTGGTACGTCGCATGCTTCCGGTCCGCACCTGTGTGGGCTGCCGGCAGCATGCGCCTGCCTCCGCGCTATTGCGTATTGTCGGGGTCAGGGAATCTGTCGTGGTTCGACTGGTCCCCGATCCGACACGCAGCCGGCCGGGTCGTGGTGCGCATCTGCATCCTGACGCGGCATGCCTCGCGCTTGCTGAGCGGCGTCGCGCCTTCGGGCGGGCGCTCCGGCTCGAAGCGGGAACGGATCTCGATCCGGACCTGGTGCGGGTCTATGTGAGTGAGCATGCAGTGAGCGGAACAGCCGAAGGAACGGGTCGCAAGACCCGGCCCGAGACGAACTAGGTAGGTCGACCGACATGAGCGCACGATGAAGTCACTGTGATGAACAGGCTTCTGGTGTTGCACGAGTGAGGTCGAGCGGGTCTGCCCGCCCGGCCTCGAGATGAGGAGTGCAGTGGCAGGCAAGGCCCGCGTACACGAACTCGCGAAGGAGTTCGGTACCGACAGTAAGAGCGTGCTCGCCAAATTGAAAGACATGGGCGAGTTCGTCAAGTCCGCGTCCAGTACCGTCGAAGCGCCGGTGGCGCGTCGGCTGCGCGACGTGCTCGCCGCCGAGCAGCAGAAGTCCGCTGCTCCCGCCGAGACCGCCGCACCCAAGCCTGCGGCGCGCAAGGCCGCGCCGGCGCCGAAAGCGGCCGAGCAGGCAGTGGACCGTGCCACCGAACCGTCGATGGACAAGAAGCCCGCAGACCGTCCGATGCCCAAGCCGGGCCCCCGGCCGAAGCCGGGTCCGCGGCAGAATGTGCCGGCGGCGAGCAAGCCCGCAAGCGCGCACGACATCGAGGTTGCTGCGGCCGAGGCACGGGCGACCCAGCTGAAGAAGGACCAGGAAGCGGCCGTACGGGCAGCGCAGGAAGCCCGGCAGCGCGCGTCCTCCGCGCCGGTGGAACCGCAGCAACCGGCCGCCGCGTCCGATGGTGGCGGTGCCACCAGCGCCACGCCACGGCCGGGACCCCGTCCCGGCCCGCGTCCGGCGCCGCAGCAGGCGACTCCGACCGGTCGTCCGGGCCAGCGCCCGCCGCGTCCGGGTGGTCGGGGCACGCCACGGCCCGGTAACAACCCGTTCGGCATCGGCCAGGGCAATGCGTCACGGCCGGCCGCTGGTCCGGGCGGCCCGCGTCCGGGCGGCGGCGGCCAGATGCCGCCGCGTCCCAGCCCGGCCTCGATGCCGCCGCGTCCCAGCCCCTCCCAGATGCCCTCCCAGCGCCCGGCCCGGCCCGGCGGCGGCCCAGGTGGCCGTGGTGGCGGCGGCGCCGGTGGCGGCCGCCCAGGTGGCGGCGGTGGCGGCTTCCGCGGCGGCGGCGGTGGCGGCGGCGGCGGTTTCCGTGGCGGTGGCGGCGGCGGTGGCGGCGGCGGCGGTTTCCGTGGCGGTGGCGGCGGTGGCGGCGGCGCAGCCGGTGGCTTCCGTGGCGGCGGCGGTGCACCAGCCGGTGGCGGTTTCCGTGGCGGCGGTCGTCCCGGTGGCGGTGGTCGCGGCCGTGGCGGCACCAGCGGTGCGTTCGGTCGTCCCGGTGGTCGGCCGAGTCGTGGCCGCAAGTCGAAGAAGCAGCGCAGGCAGGAGTTCGACAACCTGTCGGCCCCGACCATGAGCTCGGGTGCGCCGCGTGGGCAGGGCCAGGCGGTCCGGCTGGCGCGGGGCGCTTCGCTGTCCGACTTCGCCGACAAGATCAACGCCAACCCGGGTTCGCTCGTCCAGGAGATGTTCAACCTGGGTGAGATGGTCACGGCGACGCAGTCGTGCACCGACGACACCCTGCTGCTGCTCGGTGAGCACCTCGGCTACGACGTACAGATCGTCAGCCCCGAGGACGAGGACCGTGAACTGCTCGCCCAGTTCCACATCGACCTGGAAGCCGATGTGGACGAGTCGCGACTGGTCAGCCGGCCGCCGGTGGTGACCGTGATGGGTCACGTCGACCACGGTAAGACCAAACTGCTGGACGCGATCCGGTCCACCCACGTGGTCGAGGCCGAGGCCGGTGGTATCACCCAGCACATCGGTGCCTACCAGGTCGAGGTCGAGCACGAGGGCCAGGAACGCAAGGTCACCTTCATCGACACCCCAGGTCACGAGGCGTTCACCGCCATGCGTGCCCGGGGTGCGCAGGTCACCGACATCGTGGTCCTGGTGGTCGCGGCCGACGACGGCGTGATGCCGCAGACGATCGAGGCGTTGAACCACGCCAAGGCGGCTGAGGTACCGATCGTGGTCGCGGTCAACAAGATCGACGTCGAGGGCGCCAACCCGGCGAAGGTACGTCAGCAGTTGACCGAGTACGGCCTGGTCGCCGAGGAATACGGCGGCGACACGATGTTCGTGGACATCTCGGCCAAGTCCCGGCTCAACATCGACGGCGTCCTGGAAGCGGTGCTGCTGACCGCGGACGCCTCGCTGAACCTGAAGGCTCCGGTGGACGGCTCGGCGCACGGTGTCGCCATCGAGGGCCACCTCGACAAGGGCCGCGGCCCGGTCGCCACGGTGCTGGTCCAGCAGGGCACGCTGCGGGTCGGCGAGTCGATCGTGGCAGGCTCCGGCTACGGCCGGGTCCGGGCCATGCTCGACGAGTACGGTCGGCAGGTTGACGAGGCCGGCCCGTCCCGTCCGGTCCTGGTGCTCGGTCTGACCGCGGTACCCGGCGCCGGGGACACCTTCCTGGTGGCCGAGGACGACCGCACGGCCCGCCAGATCGCCGAGCAGCGTCAGGCGCGCAAGCGCGCCGCGCAGAACGCGTACTCGCGTGGTCGGGCGACGCTGGAGACCCTGATGGAGCAGGTCAAGGAGGGCCAGAAGGCCACTCTTGCCCTCATTCTCAAGGGCGATGTGTCCGGTTCGGTCGAGGCGTTGGAAGACGCCCTGGTCAAGCTGGACATCCCGGAAGAGGTCCAGCTGCGGATCATCCACCGCGGCGTCGGTGCGATCACCGAGAACGACGTCAACCTGGCCAGCGCCACCTCGGATTCGACGGCGACGATCATCGGCTTCAACGTGCGGGCTGAGGGCAAGGTCCGCGACCTGGCCGACCGCGAGGGCGTGGAGATCCGTTACTACACGGTCATCTACCAGGCCATCGAGGAGATCGAGGCGGCCCTCAAGGGCATGCTCAAGCCGGAGTACGAAGAGGTCGAGCTGGGCACGGCGGAGATCCGCGCGATCTTCAAGTCCAGTCGTATCGGCAACATCGCGGGCTGCATGATCCGCTCCGGCCTGGTCCGACGCAACTCCAAGGCCCGTCTGCTGCGTGACGGTGCCGTGGTTGCCGAGAACCTGACGGTGGCGTCGTTGCGCCGGGAGAAGGAGGACGCGACCGAGGTCCGCGAGGGCTTCGAATGCGGTATCACCCTCTCCGGCTACAACGACATCAAGGAGGGCGACATCATCGAGACCTTCGAGATGCGGGAGAAGCCGCGCGCCTGATCGGGCGGTGACACGGCGGCGGCCGGGCATCTGCCCGGCCGCCGCTTCTGCCTCAGGGGCCGGTCAGGTTCCCTGCAGGACGATGAACGACACGATCAGCGCCAGTACCAGTACTGCGCCGGCCACGACCGGAGCCAGCCCGCTACCGGTGGGCAGCTCGCCCATCATGATGGCGTGGCGGACCTGCCGGTACCGCACGGCGCCGAAGGCGAGCCCGGCGACCGCGACCACGGACAGTACGATTCCGGCGACCAGACCCCCGCCGCCGCCGAACTTGGCGATGGCGAGCCCCAGCACCAGTACCCCCAGCGCGGAGCGGAGCCACGCGAGGTAGGTACGTTCGTTGGCCAGGTGGTCCCGCCACGCGGCGGACTGCTGCGGCATAGCAACTCCCTCCGATGTTGTGATCATGCTGCCATCGCAGGTCCGGGGCGGAAGATACCGGCAACTGCTCGGCACAGTGGCAGAATCATGCGCTACGGCCCGGCCGTACCGCGGGTGAGAAATGGAGCGGTACCCACCGTCATGGCCGATTACGCGATCCTGATCCTGCCGTCGCTCAACCGCGTGTATTCCGGTACCGCGGTGACGTTGACCCAGCGGGAACTCGCCGTGTTCAACGCGACCGTGCTCGGCGGACGGTTGGGCGAGACCACCGAGACCGAGATCGGCGGCGTACCGTACGTCACGTTCACCGCCGACGGACTGACCGACGGCGACCTGGCGTATCTGGCGAACCTGTCCGCGCGGTACGCGATGTTCGAGCGGGTCGGTGAGTTGCTGCGGCCGGTGGGTGCGAAATCGTTGGACCTGTTCGCCTCGGACCTGCTGACCATCCAGAAGTACCCGGGCAAGACCAACGAGCAGTTCACCAAGCTGCTGTTGAACGTGACGGCGTTGTCCACCGACCGGCCGGGTGACCTGCTGGACCGTACGCTGCGGGTGCTCGATCCGCTGTGCGGTCGCGGTACCACGCTCAACCAGGCGATGATGTACGGCCTGTCGGTGTCCGGGGTGGACATCGACAGCAAGGACATCGACGCGTACGCCGCGTTCCTGAAGACCTGGTTGCGTAACAACCGGATCAAGCACCAGGCGCAGACCGTACCGATCCGGCGCAACCGGGCCGTGCTGGGTCGCCGGTTCGAGGTGGAGCTGGCGCCGAGCAAGGAGCAGTACAAGGCCGGTGAGGTGAGCAAGGTGACCGCCATCAGCGGTGACACCGTCCATATCGGACAGTTCTTCCGGCACCGGTCGTTCGACGTGGTGGTCGCGGACGCGCCGTACGGGGTCGCGCACGGCAGTTACGGCAAGTCGTTGTCGCGCAGTCCGATCGAACTCATCCGGGCCGCCGCACCGAGCTGGGCGGATCTGCTGCGCTCCGGTGGCGCCCTCGGGCTGTCGTTCAACCATCATGTATCGCGCCGTGCCGAGCTGACCGAGATCCTCACCGACGCAGGACTCAGCGTGCTGGACGGCCCCGCGTACCAGGGTTTCGAGCACCGGGTGGACCAGGCGATCCTGCGCGACCTGCTGGTGGCCACGAAGCCGTAGTCTTGATCTTGTGTATACCGGTACCGCGCTGTTCGATGTCCTGTGGCCCGAGGACGTCAACTCGCTGAAGGCGAAACGTTCCTATGTACGCCCCGTGGTGGCCGCCCTGCGCAAGCTGGACGTGGCCGTGGCCGAGGTGGGTGACCAGGATGTGCACCGGCGCAGCCAGCTCGGGGTTGCCGCAGTGGCCGGCGCCGCCGGGCACGTCGCCGAGATCCTGGAACGCTGCGAGCGGCTGGTCGCCGGGCGTCCGGAACTGGAACTGCTGTCGGCGCGCCACCGCCGTTACGGCGACGACGACTGAGGTCCGGGCCGCCGGACGGGCCGCCCCCCGCACTCTTGGTCGGGTCGTGGGACCGGTCAGGACGACGGCACCAGTGCTGGTTCCTCCGGCGCGACCGGTAGTGCCCGCATCCGTCGTACCGGGCTGGGCAGCAGCCACAGCACCCCGGCCAGCGCGCCGACCGTGGCGATCCACAGGGTCGGTCGCAGCCCGAGGACCGTACCGAGCGCACCGCCCAGCAGCGAGCCGATCGGCCGCACCCCGTAGTTGACCGCCTGGTAGGCGCCGGAGACGCGGGCACGCATCCTGGCCGGCACGGTCGCGGCCATGATCGAGCCGATCGCGATGTCCAACAGCATCACACCTATCCCGGAGCCGAACTCCGAGGCGAGTACCAGCAGGACAGCCGTCGGTCCGGGCCCGCCGGCGAGCGGTACCAGGATGAGCGGCGCGGGGAACAGCGCCGTACCGACGATCATGGTGGGACCGACCCCGATGAGCCGGGTGAGCGGGCCGGCCAGGAACGAGCCGAGCACACCGCCGATCGCGCCGACACCCAGTACCAGGCCGAGCGTGCCGGGCCGCATGCCGAGGGTACGGGTGGCGTACAGGGTGAACAGCGCGGCGAACATGAAGTTGAACAGGTTGACCGTCGTGGTGGCGGACAGCAGCGCACGCATCGTGGGTGATCTGCGCAGGTACGCCAGTCCGGCGGTGACCCCGCCCCGGCGAGCCGGTTCGGTGGGCGGTTCGGCTGAGCGGATGCGCGTCAACGCCAGTGCGGAGAGCAGGAACGATGCGGCGTCCGCGAGTACCGCGAACGGTGCGGTGAACACCTGTACGAGTACGCCGCCGAGGCCAGGGCCGATGAGGGAGGAGAACGCCCGGCTGCCGTGGATCAGAGACTGGCCGCCGACGTAGCCCTCGTCCGGGAGGACCGCGACGAACAGGCTGGCGTTGGCCACCGAGAACCAGACGTTGAGGGTGCCGACGGTGAACGCCACAGCGAACAGCTGGGCGAGGCCCAGTACGCCGAGTACGGCGGCGACCGGCACGGTGCAGAGCAGTACGGCGCGGGTCACGTCGGCGACGACCATGGTCAGCCGGCGGTGGCCGTACCGGTCGCTCCAGGAGCCCGCGTACAGCGAGAAGAGCAGGCTGGGCAGCATGTCGGCGGCGGTGAGCAGCCCCATGGCGCCGGGGCCGGCGTGCAGTATCAGGACCGCGGTCAGGGGTAGGGCCAGGACGGACACCTGGTCGCCGAACAACGAGACGGTGTGGCTGGTCCATAGTCGACGGAAATCCGGGATGCCGAGCGGGCCGGGTGGCCGCCTCACCGTGCCGGCCCCTCATTCTCCGGCGTCGGGTATGCCACCTGTAGGAACGTGACATGTCGGGCCCCGGCCGGCGGGTCTGCCCTGCGGTGGGAGTAGTCGTAGTCGGCGAGCAGTGCCTCCACCCGCTGATTGAGCGTGGCCAGTTCGTCGGCGGTGAGCCAGAGGCTGGCGTCGCCGATGGACGCCGCCTGCTGCCAGGGGACCGGTTCGCTGTCGCGTGTCTCGATCCAGCGCAGCATGCCGCGCAGGTACCACTCTGCGATGACGGAGGTCAGGGTGTCGGTCGCTTCGTTGAGTTCGGGGTTGTCGGCGAGCGTGGGCAGCCGGGTGGCCAGCGCGGTCGCCTGCCACGGGCGTTGCCGTCCGGTGCCCCCGGCGGCCTCTTCGACCAGCCCGTACTTGGCGAGCTGGCGCAGGTGGAACGAACAGCTGGCGGAGGATTCGTCGAGCAGTTGGCCCGCCCGGGTCGCGGTGAGGGGGCCGTACCTGCGCAGCATGCCGACCAGCGCGAGGCGCAGCGGGTGGGCGAGGGCACGCAGGGCACGTGGATCGGTCAGTTCGATGATGCGATGCGAGGGATCGGACATGGATGCAAAGATAGCTTTCCAACGCTTGCTTTGCAAAGCAGTCTTTGCATCCAGTTGGGCATTACGGCCCGCCACCCGTACGGGTCCGGCCGTCGGTCGTGGTCCGACGGCATTCCAGTACTGTCGAAGAGGTCAAACGAGCGCAGGAGGAGTCATGACGGACCCAGCCAGGGTGCGCCGGCACGCCGAACGGATCAAGGAACTTGTGGCGTCCGCCCTCCGAAAGCAGGTCAAGGATCCGCGGTTGGGCATGGTGACCATCACCGACGCGCGGCTCACCAACGACCTGCACGATGCGACCCTCTACTACACGGTGCTCGGCGACCCGGCCGAGCAGGCCGCCACGTCCGCGGCCCTGGCCAGTGCCAACGGCCTGCTGCGCAGCATCGTCGGCAAGCGGTTGGGTCTGCGGTTCGCGCCGACCCTGACATTCGTCACCGACGTGGTACCCGAGCAGGCCAAGAACATCGAGGAATTGCTCGCCGCCGCCCGTGCCGCGGATGCCGAGGTGCAGCGGCGGGCCGCAGCCGCGGACTATGCCGGCGATGCCCAGCCGTACAAGCTGAACGAGGACGACGACGAGGACGCCGACGATCTGGACGAGGAGGAACCGGAGGCCGTCGCGGACCCGTCGAGTGCAGATGGACCGGATCGGGGCGTCCGGTGACCGGGGCCGTCCCGTCGTCGCGCGCCACCGAACCGGTCGTCGCAGGGGCGATCTCTCCAGCCGACTGGGACGCGGCGCTGCGTGCGATCGACGGAGCCGGCAGCATCCTGCTTGTCTGCCATCTCAATCCGGATGGTGACGCACTGGGCAGCATGCTCGCTGCCGGGCTGGGACTACGGCAGCTCGGCCACCGGGTACAGGCGAGCTTTCCCGGTCCGTTCGAGCTGCCCACGCCGTTGGCAGAGCTGCCCGGACGCGATCTGCTGGTCCCCGCGCCGCAGGCGGACCTGTCACCGGATCTGCTGATCACCTTCGACGCGGGCAGTGCCGACCGACTCGGTGACCTGATCGACCGGCTGGACAGCGCAGGCGACACCCTGGTCGTCGACCACCACGCGTCGAACACCCGCTTCGGCACGAAGCACCTGGTCGACCCCGCCGCGGCGGCCACCGGTGTGCTGGTCGACGAGTTGTTGCGCCGCCTCGACGTTCCGCTGACCGCGCAGATCGCGGAATGCCTGTACGTCGCGGTGTCCACGGACACCGGCTCGTTCCGCTACGAGGCCACCACTCCGTCGGTGCACGAGTTGGCGGCGCGACTGCTGGCCACCGGGATCCGGCAGGACGAGATCAGTCGCCGGCTCTACGACAGCCGACCCTTCGGCGCGGTGCAACTGCTCGGCGCGGCGCTGTCGCGTGCCGTACTCGAACCCGACGTTGCCGGTGGTGCCGGGCTGATCTGGAGTTATGCCACCCGTGCTGACCTGGTGCGCTTCGACCAGCGTCCCGAGGTGCTGGAGAGCCTGATCACCGTGGTGGCCAGCGCACAGGAAGCCGAGGTGGCCTGCGTGGCCAAACAACTGGACGAGTCACGCTGGGCCGTCTCGTTGCGCAGCAAGGGAGCCGTGGACGTCAGCGAGGTGGCGGTAGCTCTGGGCGGTGGCGGTCACCGGTTCGCGGCCGGGTTCACCGGCCACGGAAGCGTCGATGAGGTGCTGGATCTGCTGCGCGGGAAACTCGACCGACGCCGGTAGCCGGGATCCGCAGAGACGGCCGACCCACCCGACGGGGTGGAGGGTGTCATCTTGTCGGTCCGCAGTCGAGAATCGGAAGGCGTGGACCAACAGACGCGCCCCGCCCCAGCCGTGGCCCCGCCGTGGTGGCACCGACCTCTACGGGTCACCGGATCTGCCGTCGCCGCCCTGACCGTCGCTGCGTTCCCGTCCTTCTCGTGGCGCTCTGCGCTCGCCGTGATCGGCCTGGGTACGGCACTGTGCTGGTGGGGTCTGGCCCGCGGCTCCGGCCGATGTCCGGAGCCCGTGCCGGGTCGTGCGGCACTCTGGTGGCTACTGCCCACCGTGCTGTTGGGTGGGGTGGAGCTGGCCAGTTTCCTGCTCGGCTCGACCCCGGCCCATCCGACCCTGTCCGCCCTCGCCGATCCGGTACTGGAACACTACTGGCTCCGCGCGGCGGCCTGCGCGGGTTGGCTGGCCGGATTCTGGGCACTGGTCCGGCGGTGAGCGCCACCCGGGTGGCGACATTGGTCGCCTATGCCATGGCGCTGGTGCTGCTTGCCGTACTGGAGTTCGCAGGTCGCCGTCCCGGCGCCCGGGTGCCCACGCTCGGCCGTGCCTGTGCCGCGGTGATGAGCGTCCGGATCGGGCGTGTACCGCTCGGCCGGATCGTGCTGATCGGCTTCTGGTGGTGGATGGGGTTCCATTTTTTCGCTCGCTGACCAGCGTCGATATCAAGTACCGTCCCGCATTCTGGGATTTGCTGCGCAGATTCCGGAACGAACGTTAACTTGGGTGCAGCTGTACACCACAGGTTTCGCATCGGGGTCGACGCTGATCCGCTGACTCCTTCCGTATCGCGAGCCGCACGGGACCCGCACGGGCGACCCCCGTCACCGGGTGCTGGACGGCACATCAGTCGAGACCACCGGTTCCGCGGCATGCGGAGCCGTACCGGAAGGACCCACAATGGAGCGCGAGAAGGACCGCAGCAGGCAGCAGGAGCAGGACGACGCGCGGCGTGAGGCGCAGCAGGCGCTGCAACGTTCGCTGGAGAGCCGCTGGTAGCAGCCAGGTGAGTGATGACAGGAAGGGCGATCCGGTCAGCTGACCGGATCGCCCTTCCTGTTGCACCGATACGATGCGCCGTCGCCATGTCGCCGCCGCGGTCGCGATCGCAGTGCCGGTAGCGGTGTGACCCGACCGCCGGAGACGTCACTGAAGTAACGGGTGGTCTGCCTACTCGCCAATTACAGTCCCGTGTCACCATGGGCCCGTGACCATCACGACCTCAGCCCGACCGACCAGCGCCCGGCGGATCGTCGCGCTGGCGCTGCCGGCCCTGGTGGTACTGGCGGCGGAGCCGCTGTACGTGCTGGTCGACACCGCCGTGGTCGGTCATCTCGGCCGGATCCCGTTGGCGGCGTTGGCGTTGGGTGGCAACCTGCTGTCGGCGGCGGCCATCGTCGGCAACTTTCTTGCCTACGGCACCACCGGCCGTGCCGCCCGCCGCTACGGGGCGGGGGACCGGTCCGGTGCGCTCACCGAAGGCGTACAGGCGTCCTGGCTCGCGGTGGTCGGCGGCCTGCTGTTCATACTCCTCGCTCAACTGTTCGCCGCGCCGGTGGCCGCCACGCTGGCCGGTGGCGGCCCGGAAGGTACGGCCATCGCCGCGGGCGCGGCGCGATGGTTGCGGATCGCGGCGTTGGGCGCACCCGGGATCCTGCTGGCCCTGGCCGGCAACGGCTGGATGCGCGGGGTGCAGGAGAGCCGGCGCCCGCTGCTGTTCGTACTGGGCGCCAATGTGCTGTCCGGTGTGCTGGGCCCGGTCCTGGTGTACGGCGCGGGACTGGGCCTGACGGGCTCTGCAGTGGCCAACGTGACCGCGCAGACACTGTCCGGCGCACTGTTCGTCGTCGCGCTGCTGCGTACGCGGGTGTCGTTGCGGCCCCGGCCGGCGGTACTGGCGGCCCAACTCGGCGTAGGTCGGGACCTGGTCGTCCGCACCGTGTCGATGCAGCTCTGCTTCACCTCGGCGGCCGCGGTGGCGGCCCGGTTCGGTGCCGCATCGCTGGGTGCGCACCAGATCGCCCTGCAATTGTGGAACTTCTGCGGCCTGCTGCTCGATTCGGTGGCGGTGGCGGCGCAGTCGTTGGTGGGCGCCGATCTGGGCGCCGGCCACGTGGCGGATGCCCGGCGCACCGCCAGACGGGTGGCGATCGCCGGCGGCGTGTGCGGTGTCGGGCTCGCTGCGCTCATCGGTGCCGGTGCGCCGGTGCTTCCTGCGGTGTTCAGCGCAGATCCGCAGGTGCACCGGCAGGCCATGCTCGCCTGGCCGTGGTTCGTTGGTCTGTTGCCGCCGGCGGGTGTGGTGTTCGCGCTCGACGGGGTCCTGATCGGTGCCGGCGATGTACGTCATCTGCGCAATTTGACGTTGCTCGCCACCTTGTGCGGGTTCCTGCCGGCAATCTGGTTCGCGTACGCCCTGCGTCTCGGACTCGGTGGGGTGTGGGCAGGACTGGGGGTGTTCATCGGCGTCCGCCTGGTCACCATGCTCGCCCGGACGGTCGGTGGGGGATGGGCCAGTCCCGGCCCCGGGAAACACCACGACTGACCGTTCCGGCCGGTGGGAGGCGCTCCAGTATCCATGCCCGTACTGCAGTTGGTACGAGGCGGCGCGCTGATCTTGCCTGCGGTTATCCCGCTGTAATCGGACGAGATATCCGTCTTGGGTAATTAGCGGTTTCTTATGGCTTTTCTCCGGATGATGGGCTCTAATAGGCGGGCAGATAGCTACCCCCATGTGGAGGCATCATGAAACTTCCCGCCGTTAGTGGTGTCGTGTCCGGTCGACGATGGTGGCGCAGCCTGCTGTCGACCACTGCGGTCCTGCTCGCCACCGCCGGCGCCGCAGTGGCCGCCGCGCAGCCCGCGCAAGCGGCACCCGCCGGCCTTCCCGGCGTCGACGTGTCGCACTACCAGGGCAGCATCAACTGGGGCTCGGTGAAGAACGCCGGGATCAAGTTCGCCTACATCAAGGCGACCGAGGGCACCACGGTCATCGACTCCGCGTTCGGTACGAACTACACCGGTGCCTACAACGCCAAGGTGATCCGGGGTGCGTACCACTTCGCCCGGCCGGCGAGCTCAGGCGGTGCCGCCCAGGCGACGTACTTCGTCGCGCACGGTGGCGCCTGGTCGGCCGACAACCTGACCCTGCCGGGTGCGTTGGACCTGGAAGCCAGCTGCAGCGGGATCTCGCAGGCCTCGATGGTGAGCTGGATCCACGACTTCGCCAACACCTACAAGTCCAAGACCGGCCGCGACGTCGTGCTCTACACCACGCGCTCCTGGTGGTCGACCTGCACCGGTGGCAGTACGGCCTTCGGCTCCAGCAACCCGATGTGGGTGGCGAACTGGGGTGTCAGCAGTCCGGCGATGCCGGCCGGCTGGGGTACCTACACCTTCTGGCAGTACGCCGACAACGGCTCCGTTTCCGGCATCTCGGGTGCGGTGGACCGCGACGTGTTCAACGGGTCGGATGCCCGTCTGCTGGCGCTGGCGAACAACACCGCCTGAGTACCGAAGTAGCTGGAGCTTCGCGCCTCACCCGAGGTGACCGCAACGCCACCCGGCGGCGGCGACCATACCGGTCGCCGCCGCCGGGTCGTTCGTTTCTCGGATCCACCGGGCGATGGAGGTTAGAAAACCGCGGCCAGTGGGCAGGGCATCTCTGCATATTTTGCCGCGGGCTGTTCGGGCCGGGCCGGCCGCGCGGCGAATTCGGAGTGTCACCGCAATGGTGCACGGGGTCAGGGAGGCTGACGCGAGCATGACCGAGGCGCAGGTGGACAGGACCGAGGTAGATCCGAGAACCGTGCGCAGAGCGGTCATCGCATCGGCGATGGGCAACGCCACCGAATGGTACGACTACGGTGTGTTCACCTCGGGTGCGATTGCCGCCGCCATCGGCACGGTGTTCTTTCCCGGCCACGGTAACGCGATCCTCAAGTCGTTGGCTCTGGTCGCGGTCGGCTTCATCGTGCGCCCCTTCGGGGGCGCATTCTTCGGTCCGCTGGGCGACAAGCTCGGTCGGCAGAAGGTGCTGGCCATCACGATCCTGTTGATGTCGGGCTGCACGTTCCTGGTGGGATGCCTGCCCACCTACGCGGGTTCCTCGTACAGCATCGGGCTGGCCGCACCCATCCTCATCCTGGTGCTCCGGCTGATCCAGGGGTTCTCCACCGGCGGTGAGTACGGCGGTGCCGCGACCTTCATCGCCGAGTACGCACCGACGAAGCGTCGGGGATTCCTCGGCAGCTTCCTGGAACTGGGCACCCTGTCCGGCTACATCCTGGGCAATGTCGTGGTACTGACCGTCACCCTGACTCTCAGCTCCGATCAGGTCACGGCCTGGGGCTGGCGGATCCCGTTCTTCGTGGCACTGCCCCTCGGGCTGATCGGTCTGTACCTGCGTAACAGGCTCGAGGACACGCCGGAGTTCAAGCGGCTGGAGAGCGTCGGCGAGAAGCCCAGGAAGGCACCGCTGCTCGAGACGCTGACCCGCAACTGGCGGATGATCCTGAACCTGATCGGCATTGTGCTGCTGCTCAACATCGCCGACTACATGTTGCTCACCACCATGCCGACCTACTTCACCAACACGCTGAAGATCAACGACAACACCTCGACGTTGATCATCATCGGCGTCGAGTTGATGCAGATCGCGCTGATCACCCCGCTGGGCGCCCTGTCCGACCGGATCGGGCGTAAGCCGCTGCTGGTCACCGCGGCCGTCGGTTTCATCGTACTGAGCTGGCCGTCGATCAAGCTGATGCAGAGCGGCAGCCTGCTGTGGCTGGTGCTGGGTTTTGCGATCGTGGCCATCCTGCTGGTGCTGATGCTGGCGGTGATCGGCTCGACGTTCCCGGCGATGTTCCCCACCCGGGTGCGGTACGGCTCGTTCGCCATCGGCTACAACCTGTCCACCTCACTGTTCGGTGGTACCTGCGGCGTCATCGTCACCGCGCTGATCACCAGCACGGGGAACGCGGACTGGCCGGCGTACTACCTGATCGCGGCGGCGGTGATCGCCCTGGTGCCGATCCTGCGCATCCCGGAGACCGCGCGGGTGCCGATCGCCCGGATCAACGCCGGTTCGAGCACCGGGAGCAGTCTGGTGCGTACCGCCTGACCAACCGGCCAGGATATGGACCGGCGCGGGGGCCACAGCTCCGGCGCCGGTCCGCGCCAGGTCCGGAGCTGTCGCCGGTCCGGCCGACCCGGAGGCTAGGCTGGCTGGTCGTGGAAACGCCCGGATTCGTGGTGGTCGACAAGCCGCCCGCAATGACCTCCCATGACGTGGTGTCGCGGATGCGCCGCTTGGCGCATACCCGGCGGGTCGGTCATGCGGGCACCCTGGACCCGATGGCCACCGGGGTACTCGTACTGGCGGTGGGCCGGGCGACGCGGCTGCTCACCTACGTGACCGGCTGCGACAAGAGCTACCAGGCGACGATCCGGTTGGGTCGGTCGACGCTCACCGACGACGCTGAAGGGGAGCCGACCGGGGGCAGCTCGGCGGCCGGGATCGACGAGGCGTCGGTACGGGCCGGGCTGGCCGCACAGACCGGCGAGATCCAGCAGGTCCCCAGTTCGGTCAGCGCGATCAAGATCAACGGACAGCGCGCCTACCGGCGGGTACGGGCCGGGGAGGACGTGGTGCTGGCGGCCCGCCCGGTGACGGTGTCCCGGCTGGAGGTCACTGCGCTGCGTCGCGAACCGGACGGGATGCTCGACGTGGACGTCACCGTCGACTGCTCGTCCGGCACCTACATCCGGGCCATCGCCCGTGACCTCGGCGCCGGGTTGGGCGTCGGGGGGCATCTCACCGCACTGCGCCGTACCCGGGTAGGTGGCTTCACCCTTGCGGAGGCGGCCACGCTGGACCAACTGGCCGAGCGTGCCGATCCGGTCAACCTCGATATGCCGGCAGCGGCCGGACGTGTACTGCCCGGTCGCCAGGTGGACGCGGAGCTGGCCCGCCGGGTGGTGCACGGCGCACCCCTGCCGGCGGAGGGCCGGACCGGTTCGTACGCGGTGTACGCGCCGGGTGGGGTGCTGTTGGGCGTGTTCGCCGAGCGGGACCGGCTGGCCCGCCCGGAGATCGTACTGGCCGCGCCCGAGGACCTGACCGCACCCTAAGTACCGTGGAGTCGATGTCGGTCCGCCGCCCGGTCGGCGCGGACCGCCGGTGGCCGGTCGGCCGCCGACCAAGGGACCGTGGGAGGTCTGCGTGCAGCGGTGGCGGGGAGTCGATGCGGCGCCGAACGGTTGGGGTCGTTCGGTGGTGACCATCGGAGTGTTCGACGGTGTGCACCGGGGGCACCAGCAGATCATCGAACATACCGTCGGGATGGCCCGTCGGCTGGGCATGGCCAGCGTGGTGATCAGTTTCGATCCGCATCCCTCCGAAGTGGTCCGGCCGGGCAGTCATCCCAGCGTGCTGACCGATCCGGACCGCAAGGCCGCGCTGGTGGAGCAGCTCGGGGTGGATGTGTTCTGCCTGCTGCCGTTCACCGCTGAGTTCAGTCGGCTCGCACCGGAGTCCTTCGTACACGATGTGCTGGTTGAACATCTGCACGCGGCGGCCGTGGTGGTCGGGGACAACTTCCGGTTCGGGCACCGGGCGGCCGGCGATGTCGCCCTGTTGGCTGAGCTGGGGCAGAAGTTCGGGTTCACCGTGGAGGGCGCACCGCTGGTCTCCGAGCAGGGCACGGTATTCAGCTCGACCTACATCCGTTCCTGCATCGATGCTGGTGATGTCCGGGCCGCGGCGGACGCGCTCGGCCGGCCGCACCGGTTGCGGGGCGTGGTGGTGCGTGGCGACCAGCGCGGTCGGCTGCTCGGTTTCCCGACTGCGAACCTGCTCTGCGCACCGCGTGCGGCGATCCCGGCCGACGGGGTGTACGCGGGTTGGCTGCTACGCGACACCGTAGGGGACCGGCCCGACCGGGACGGGACCTCCGGGCGCGGCACGACGGACCGGCTGCCCGCGGCGATCAGCATCGGGACGAATCCACAGTTCTCCGGCAAGGACCGTCGGGTGGAGGCGTTCGTACTCGACTTCGACGGCGACCTCTACGGTGCCCGGATGGAGCTGGACTTCATCGCCCGACTGCGGGAGATGCGCCGGTTCGACGCGGTCGAGGACCTGGTGGCCCAGATCGGCACCGATGTACGGGACACCCGGACCGCACTGGCCCTCCCACCCGCGCCCTGAGCGGCGGGCGGGTCCACGGGTGGTGTCTGCGGGCCGGCTGGTACCGTTGGCTAGCGCACCGTGTCAACGGTGTGGCCCCGCCTGCCTGCACGGCGCCGTGGGTGTGGGGCCGGTTTCCATGGCCGACAACAACTGAGGGAGATCATGGCGCTCGACGTCGATACCCGCCAGACCATCATCAGCGACTACGCCACCGAGCAGGGCGACACCGGTTCGCCCGAGGTGCAGGTTGCGCTACTGACCCGGCGGATCCAGGACCTGACCGAACATCTGAAGATGCACAAGCACGACCACCACAGCCGTCGTGGTCTGCTGCAGCTGGTCGGCCGCCGCCGTAAGCTGCTCAAGTACCTGCAGCGTAAAGACATCAGCCGCTACCGTTCGCTCATCGAGCGACTCGGCCTGCGGCGTTGACGTCCCGGGCGGGAGAAGTGACGGATGTCGCTTCTCCCGCCCGGTTCTTCGTGCCACGCGCAGTCGTGGGCCGGAGAACCGATGCGGAGGGCACGGTGTCCCCGCATCTCCCGACAGCTGGACCATCGGCCCGGAACGGGAGCGGGTCGCACCGGTCCTCGGTAGTGGCCCCCGAGCGTCGCCCACAGCACCACGGTGACTCCCCGGGAGCTTCGATCGAAGACCGGACGCGGACAAGTTCCTGACGCCGCTCAGCCGGCGACCGGAGTGGCCCTGTCGGGGAACCGATAGAGCTAGGAGCATTTCCATCATGAACGAAACCACCGGTTCTGCCAGTGGTAGCGGGCGCGAGCCCGAGATCGTCAACCTGGGGACCCATTCGTCCCGCGCGGTGATCGACAACGGGTCCTTCGGCACCCGGGAGATCACCTTCTCCACCGGCCGGCTCGCACAGCAGGCCGCCGGCAGCGTGCTGGCACAGCTCGGCGACACGGTGGTGCTGTCCGCCACCACGGCCGGCAAGCACCCGAAGGAGCAGTTCGACTTCTTCCCGTTGACGGTCGACGTCGAGGAGAAGATGTACGCGGCCGGCCGGATCCCCGGCTCGTTCTTCCGCCGCGAGGGTCGGCCCTCCGAGGACGCCATCCTCACCTGCCGGCTGATCGACCGTCCGTTGCGTCCCAGCTTCGTCAAGGGGCTGCGTAACGAGGTCCAGGTGGTCGAGACCGTACTGGCGCTCGACCCGGCCCACCCGTACGACGTGGTGGCCATCAACGCGGCGTCGGCGTCCACCCAGCTGTCCGGCCTGCCGTTCTCCGGCCCGGTGGGTGCGACCCGGATCGCGCACATCGACGGCCAGTGGGTCGCCTTCCCGACCCACGAGGAACTGGAACGGGCCACCTTCGACATGGTTATCGCGGGTCGGGTCGTCGGTGACGACGTGGCCGTGATGATGGTCGAGGCCGAGGCCACCACGCACACCGTCGACCTGGTCCGGGGCGGCGCCACCGCGCCGACCGAGGAGATCGTCGCGCAGGGCCTGGAAGCGGCCAAGCCGCACCTGGCCGAGCTGTGCCGGGCGCAGGCCGAGCTGGCCGACGCGGCGGGCAAGGCCACCGTGGAGTTCCCGCTGTACCTGGACTACCAGGACGACGTGTTCGCCGCCGTGGAGACCGCCGTGGCCACGGAGCTTGCCGACGCGCTGCGCATCGGCCCGAAGCAGGAGCGCGAGAGCGAACTCGACCGCATCAAGGAACTGCTGTTCGAGCGGGTCGGCGGCCAGTTCGAAGGTCGGGAGAAGGAGATCGGCGCGGCCCTGAAGTCGGTCACCAAGAAGCTGGTCCGCCAGCGGGTGCTGCGCGACCAGGTCCGTATCGACGGGCGAGGGCCACGCGACATCCGGCCGCTGTCGGCCGAGACGCACATCCTGCCCCGGGTGCACGGCTCCGCGCTGTTCGAGCGCGGCGAGACCCAGATCATGGGTGTCACCACGCTCAACATGCTCCGAATGGAGCAGAGCCTGGACACGCTGTCGCCGGAGAAGCACAAGCGCTACATGCACAACTACAACTTCCCGCCGTTCTCCACCGGTGAGACGGGCCGGGTCGGTTCGCCCAAGCGCCGGGAGATCGGGCACGGCCGGCTCGCCGAGCGGGCGCTGGTCCCGGTGCTGCCCAAGCGCGAGGACTTCCCGTACGCGATCCGTCAGGTGTCCGAGGCCCTCGGCTCCAACGGATCCACCTCGATGGGTTCGGTGTGCGCCAGCACGATGAGCCTCATGTCCGCCGGTGTACCGATCGCCGCGCCGGTGGCCGGTATCGCCATGGGCCTGGTGTCGGACACGGTCGACGGCGAGACCTCGTACGTGGCGCTGACCGACATCCTGGGCGCCGAGGACGCATTCGGTGACATGGACTTCAAGGTCGCCGGTACCAGTGAGTTCGTCACCGCGCTGCAGCTGGACACCAAGCTCGACGGTATTCCGTCCGAGGTGCTGGCCCGGGCGTTGCAGCAGGCCCGGGAGGCCCGCGGGGCGATCCTCGAGGTGATGGGCGCCGCCATCGCGCAGCCGGCCGAGATGTCCGACTACGCGCCGCGGGTCACCACGGTGAAGATCCCGGTCGACAAGATCGGCATGGTGATCGGGCCGAAGGGCCAGACCATCAACGCGATCCAGGACGAGACCGGCGCCGAACTGTCCATCGAGGACGACGGCACCATCTACATCGGTGCCTCCGACGGGCCATCGGCACAGGCCGCGGTCGAGCGGGTGAACGCGATCGCCAACCCGACGCTGCCCAAGACCGGCGACCGCTTCCTGGGCACGGTGGTCAAGACCGCCGCGTTCGGTGCGTTCATCTCCTTGGTACCCGGCCGGGACGGGCTGCTGCACATCTCCAAGCTGGGTGGTGGCAAGCGGGTCGAGCGGGTCGAGGACCACCTCAACGTCGGTGACAAGGTCGAGGTCGAGATCGCCGACGTCGATGGTCGCGGCAAGGTGTACCTCGACCTGGTGCGCCCGGACGGTGAGGCCGCTCCGGCCGCCACCGACTCACCGGCCGCCACCGAGGAGCCGGCCGGCGAGAAGTCCGGTGACGACGCGGGGAAGCGGCGCGAGGGCGGTTCCGACGGTGACCGGCGGCGCCGCCGTAGCCGGCACTGACAGCCGCCGACCGTCGGCACGATCGTGCCGACGGTCGGACAGGTGAACGGCAGTCCATCCGGGGCGTCGGGTCCCACCGGGATCCGGCGCCCCGGTGTATGTCGACTTCCGCCGTGAGGCGGCCGTACAGGAGGCGCGGTGAGCGAGCGAACCGGCAAGGACGGTAGCGGGCGGGAGACCTCCGCTACCCGGGCACACACCACGACGCTGGCTCTCGACCCGCTGGGTGGGGTGGTCCGGCGTACCGTACTGCCCGGCGGGTTGCGGGTGATCACCGAAGCGGTGCCCGCGATGCGCAGCGCGTCGATCGGTATCTGGGTCTCGGTGGGCTCCCGGGACGAATCGCTCCGGCAGGCAGGTGCCTCGCACTTCCTGGAGCATCTGCTGTTCAAGGGCACCGAACGGCGCAGCGCCCTGGACATCTCCGCGGAGATCGAAGCGGTGGGTGGTGAGACGAACGCGTTCACCACCAAGGAGTACACGTGCTACTACGCGCGGGTGCTCGACGACGATCTGCCGCTCGCCGTGGACGTACTGGGCGACCTGGTGACCAGTTCGGTACTGGAACCGGCGGACGTGGAGACCGAGCGTGGCGTGATCCTCGAGGAGATCGCCATGACCGACGACGAACCGGGCGATGCGGTGCACGACCTGTTCTGTGAAGCGGTCTTCGGGCAGCATCCGTTGGGACGACTGGTTTCCGGCACGGTGGAGAGCGTTTCGGCGATGACCCGCCGGCAGGTACGCGACTTCTACCGACGCCACTACACCGCTCCGTCCATTGTGGTCGCAGCGGCCGGGAATCTGGACCATGCCAAGGTGACCCGTTGGGTCCGCAGGGCGTTCGGGCAGACGGCGCAGCCGGCTGAAGGCGCCGCGACGAAGGCGGCGCCGCACCGTTCGGCCCGTACCGCAGCGACCCGGCAGCGTCGGATCGCGGTGGACGCGAAGGACACCGAGCAGGCCCACCTGATCCTCGGCTGCGCCGGCTATCCGCGTTCCGATGAGCGTCGCTTCGCCCTCGGTGTGCTGAACAACAGCCTGGGCGGCGGCATGTCCAGCCGGCTGTTCCAGGAGATCCGGGAAAAGCGCGGACTGGCCTACTCGGTGTACTCCTTCCACACCCATTTCTCCGACGCCGGACTGTTCGGGGTGTATGCCGGTTGTGCCCCGGGCAAGGCTGACGAGGTGTTGTCGCTGGTGGCCGACGAGCTCGCCACGGTGGCCCGGGACGGTCTGTCGGCAACCGAGGTCGCCCGGGGCAAGGGAATGATGAAAGGCTCGCTGGTACTGGGCCTGGAGGACACCGGCTCGCGGATGACGCGGCTGGGCAAGGGCGAACTGCTCTTCGGCGATCTGATGACGGTCGACGAGATGCTCACCCGTATCGATGCGGTGACCCTGGATGAGGTGCGCGAGGTGGCCGCCGACCTGCTGTCGCGCACGATGTCACTCGCGGTTGTCGGACCCTTCGGCGATCACGACTTCGGTACGGTGCTCGGCTGGACCTGACCGGCGCCGGCCGGGTCGGCACCGTCGGCCCGGCCGGGTTGTCTACCATCACCTCCAACCAGGCAGGGGGCCGGTGCCATCGGATCCGGTGCCAGCGGTGACGACGACAGGCAGGGGAACAGGGTGAGCGAGGCGGCAGCGCAGGTCGCGTCCGAGCAACCGATCCGGGTGGGGGTGCTCGGTGCCGCCGGCCGGATGGGCACCGAGGTGTGCCGCGCTGTGGACGGCGCGGCGGACATGGAACTCGTCGCGATGGTCGATTCGGGCGAGTGGCTGTTCAACGTCTCCGACGCCGCCGCCCAGGTGGTGGTGGACTTCACCAACCCCGATGTGGTGATGGACAACCTCCACTGGTGCATCGACCAGGGCATCTCTGCGGTGATCGGCACATCCGGGTTCACCAGTGAACGTATCGAACAGGTACGGGAATGGCTGTCGGTCAAGCCGGATGTGGGTGTCCTCATCGCACCGAACTTCGCGATCGGTGCGGTACTGATGATGGAACTCGCCGAGCGTGCCGCCCGGTACTTCGAGTCGGCCGAGATCGTCGAGCTGCACCATCCGGACAAGATCGACGCGCCCAGCGGTACGGCGATCCGTACCGCGGAGATGATCTCCGCGGCCCGTCAGCGCGCCGGCCTGGGCGCGGTACCGGACGCCACCGAGACGACGATGCCCGGTGCGCGTGGCGCCGATGTGGCCGGCATCCGGGTGCATTCGGTACGTTCCGCCGGCCTCGTGGCACATCAGGAGGTCCTGTTGGGCACTGCGGGGGAGACGCTGACCGTACGGCACGACTCGTACGACCGGCGGTCGTTCATGCCCGGCGTGTTGATGGCGGTGCGTGGCGTACTGCGTACTCCGGGACTGACGGTCGGGCTCGGATCGTTGCTCGAGGCCTGAGACGGACCCGTGCCCACCGGGCCCGGGGCGGTCAGTCGGCCGGGTCGAGACGTACGTGCAGTCGGACCTGGCGCACCAGAGTGGTGTCCATGTCCAGGGCCCGGGCCGCACCGTCGGGCTCCCACCCGGAACTGCGTAGCAGTGCCCGGGTCGCCCGATCACGCTCGAACAGCCAGGCTACGGCGTGGTGGTGGCCGTCCGCGCGCCACAGGTCCACCGCGGCGGCGAGCAGTCTGCTGCCGTGTCCGCGTCGCCCCCATCGTGGCTCGACCAGCAGGTCGGTGATGGCGGCCGTGGTCGAGGGGTCGAGTGCGTCGGCTGGCTCCTCGGGCGCGAGCGCGGTTTCGTCCGCTGGGCCGATGGCGGCGAAACCGACCAGATGGCTGTCGGTCGCCTGTTCCACCGCCACCAGGACGTGGTGGCGGGCCGATGGCGGGTCGTTGATCGCTTCGTTCCATCGTTGGGCGAGCGTCGCCTCGTCGAGCTGGTCGAGGATCTGCGGGGGCACGATCCGGGTATAGGCGGCACGCCAGGTGTCCAGCTGGACCCGGGCGATCTCTGCGGCTTCTCCGGCCCGTGCGGTACGGACATATCCCAGCGCCATGGGCTTCACGATATGGCCGGTGGCCCGGCCGGACCGCGTCGGGTACCGGTGGCGGTACGGCGCACTGTGGGACTCTGGCTGTCCCAGCCGCGCGGTACCGTGCGGACCGTGAAGCTCGCAGGATCCAGAAAGCCGGCGAACCGTACCGCCCAGGTCGCGGCGGCCCGGTTGCCCCGCCTGTCGCTGCCGGCGGCACGCCGGATCGCGCTGGCCGCGCAGGGGTTCGCCGATCCACGCCCCACCGGGCGGCCGGACGTACGGCACCTGCGCCGGGTGCTGCGCCGGATCGGGTTGATCCAGATGGATTCGGTGAACGTGCTGCAGCGCGCGCACTATCTGCCCGCATACTCCCGCCTCGGCCCCTATCCGACCCGGTTGCTGGACCGGGCCGCACATGTCGCGCCGCGTGAGCTGTTCGAGTACTGGGGGCATGAGGCATCTCTGCTGCCGGTGGAGCTGCAGCCGGCATTGCGCTGGCGGATGGCTGCTGCCGAACGCAACGCCTGGGGCGGGATGCGGCGACTGGCGGCCGAGCGTCCCGGGTTCGTGCAGTGGGTACGGGACGAGGTCGCCGACCGTGGCCCGTTGACGGCCCGGGAGATCCAGAGTGACACCCCACGTGGCACCGAGAACTGGGGCTGGAACTGGAGCGACGTCAAGACGGCGCTGGAGTGGCTGTTCTGGTCCGGTGAGGTCACCTCGGCTGCCCGGTTGCCCAGTTTCGAGCGGCGCTACGACCTGACCGAGCGGGTGCTGCCGGCCCACGTCGTGGCGGCTCCGACCCCGTCACCCGAGGACGCGTACCGGCAGCTGGTACGGGTGGCCGCCGGCGCGCTCGGCGTCGCCACGGAGTCCGATCTGCGTGACTACTTCCGGCTGCCGGGGCCGGCCGCCAGGCAGGCGGTGGCCGAGCTGGTCGAGGCACGGGAACTGACCGCGGTGCAGGTGTCCGGCTGGCGTCAGCCCGCCTACCTGGACCCGGCCGCCCGACGGCCGCACAGGATCCGGGCGCGCACCCTGGTCAGCCCGTTCGATCCGCTGATCTGGGAGCGCTCCCGGACCGAGCGCCTGTTCGGCTTCACCTACCGGATCGAGATCTACGTACCGGCCCCGCAACGGGTCTACGGCTACTACGTCCTGCCGTTCCTGCTGGACGATCAGCTGGTGGCGCGCATCGATCTCAAGGCCGACCGGTCTGCCGGGATACTACGGATCCCGGCGGCGTGGAGTGAGCCGGAGAACACGGTCGCGGGGGGTAGTGCCCGGGTCGTGACGGAGCTTGCGGCGGAGCTGCGCACCCTGGCGCAGTGGTTGGGCCTGAGTTCTGTCGCGATACCCGAGCGGGGCGATCTCGCTCCCGCGCTGGCCGGCGAACTCCGCTGATCCGGACGTGCGGCATGGGTCGGGTACGGTGGGGTGGTTACCGGTACGAGAGGTTGAGTGGCAGATGACGTCGGTGGTCCAGCCGCAGCCCGCATCCGCGGTCCCGCCCGCGCCCTACGGGCAGTACCCGGCCAATCCGGTGAAGCCGCCCGGTCGGCTGGCACGGCTGATGCACACGCTGGCGACCAGGCCCGCCTGGCTGGCGCCGATGGCGTTGCTGGCCTGCTTCGGGATGACCGTGGCCTACGTGGAGAAGTTCAATCCGACCACCGGCGAATCGGGCCCGACCGGTGGCTGCATCTTCCGCGCGCTGACCGGGATGGACTGTCCGGGTTGTGGTGGCACCAGGGCGTTCTGGTATCTGCTGCACGGCAACCTGCCCGAGGCGGCGCGCAACCACATGATCGCGGTGTTCGCCGCCCCGTTCCTGGTCTACCTCTACGTTGCCTGGTCGCTGAACCGGGTGTTCGGCACCAGACTGCCCATGCCCAGCGCCTCGCCGACGGCGCTGGGCATGTTCATGGGTGGCTGGCTGGTCTTCGCCGTACTGCGCAACCTGCCGTGGGCTCCGTTCACGTACCTGTTCGTCTGAGCGCCGCCCGCCGCCCGGTCCACGCCGGCCCTGATCAGGCAGCGCCCACCCGGTGCACCTCGATGTCGCCACTGGCCGTACTGACCCGCAGTTCCAGGTCGTGCCCGCTGAGCGGGGTCTGTGCCCCGACGGTGAGATCGCTGGTCGTAGTGCCACTCGCGGTGTTGAGATCCAACCAGACGCCGGTACCGGCCGGTACGCCGACGGTCACGTCGCCGGACGCGGTACTCGCCTTGATCTTGCCGGACCGGGCGTTGCCGATCCGCACGTCACCGGATGCGCTGCGGACCTTCACCACTCCGCAGACGCTGCCCAGCGAGGTGTCGCCACTGGCTGAGTGGTTGGTGATGTCACCACCGGCGAAATCGACGGTCAGGTCGCCGGAGGCCGCGTTGACCTTGATGTCGCCGTCCACCTGGCCGAGCCGGATGTCACCGGAGGCGCTGGTGGCGGAGACATCGCCGGAGACCCGCTCGGCGTAGACGTTGCCGGACGCGTTGTTGACACTGAGTCTGGAGACCTGGCCGGTGCAGTTGAGGTCCGCGGACGCGACCTTGACGTCGAGGGCGGAGTCCGTGGGCAGGTGGATGGTGACCTGTACCTGAGCGCCGCGGTGGCCGAACAACCAGCCCACGCTACTGGTGTCGGGTGTCTTGATCAGCAAGGTGTCGCCGCTGAACTGGACGATGGTGTCGGCGGCCATCTGCCGGGACCGTTCGTCGCGGGCGTTGACCGGATCCACCTGCACCGTGACATCGGAACGTTCCTCGGCGGTGATGTCACAGCGTCCGGCGGAGATACGGATGTCGGTGGACACGGCGGTGTCACAGGGAAACTCGTACATGACTGCTCTGCTCTCCTGCTCAGGCACCGGATGACCCGGTGCGGTGCTGCTTGACCGTGTGCCTGTCTGCTCAGGCCTGGGCGTAGCCGGTCAGTCGGCGCCCGAACCGGGCACGGCCACCGCTGCTGCCCGGGGTGGCGTTTCCGTGTACCGCGGCGCCGATGGCTCGGACCAGCCAGGCGTTGACGGAGATGCCTTCGGCGGAGGCGGCGCGCTCGACGGAACTCTTGAGCTGCTCGGGGAGCCGGAGCGTGATGCGGGCCACGTCACCGCTGTCGGTTTCGGTCGGCGGTGGTGGGGCTGCCGGGGTGCTTGGGGCCAGGTCGCTGACGACGAGGTCTGCCGCGCGGCCGCGGAGCCGTACCTCGACCGAGGCGTTGTCCAGTTTGGTGGTGATCTCGGCTGCCGCGTCGGACAGTGCTTCCAACAGACAGAGTCGGGCGGAGGCTTCCAGTGAGCCGGCGAGCAGGCTGGCCGCACGGCTGACGTCCTCGCCGCCGGGAGCGGCACTGGCCTCAAGATCGTGGCGGAGATTGTCCAGGTACGGGTTCAGATCCATGGCACTATCCTGACACCACGAATGACGTCAACCAACCGGGCAGGGCTCAGCGCGGTGCGGCGTCGATGCATTGCCCGCCACCGGTCGGGCCGGGTCTGACGAAAGAGTTCCATCTGCAGTTCCGCTGTACTCATGACGTCACTATGACATCTAACTAGGCGTCAGTCAATGTCATAGTGACATCGAACCCGATGTCACGCGAACCGGTGAACGGCCGACCGGTACCGTCGGATCCACGGCGGTGACCTGCGTCAGGTCCGGTGCCGTTCGCGCAATCACAAGGGGGAGCCTGTGCCCGAGATCGTGCCGCCCACCGTGCGGCCCATCGCCTGGACGCAGTTCGCGCCGCCGACGGACGTCGACTGGTCGACCGATGCCGATGGTGGGCAGGCGCTTGCCGAATTCGCCGGGCGGGCCTGCTACCAGTCCTGGAAGAAGCCGAATCCGGCCACCGCCACCAACGCCGGATACCTGCGCCACATCCTGGAGGTCGGTCACCTGTCGGTCCTGGAACACGGCAGCGTGACGTTCTATCTCACCGGCATCTCCAGGTCGCTGACCCACGAGTTGATCCGGCACCGGCACTTCTCCTACAGCCAGCTCTCCCAGCGCTACGTACCCGAGCGTGACGCCGGCATGGTCGAACCGGACGTGATCGCCGACGACCCGGAGCTGCACGCCAAGTTCCTGGCCGGCACCGAGGCCGCGGTACGCCTCTACACCGAACTGTTGGAGGGCCTGGAGAAGCGGTTCGCCGACCTGCCCAACGCGACGCTGCGGCGCAAACAGGCCCGGCAGGCCGCCCGGGCGGTACTACCGAACGCCACCGAGACGCGCATCGTGGTGACCGGAAACTACCGGGCCTGGCGCCACTTCGTCGGGATGCGGGCCACCGAGCACGCCGACGTGGAGATCCGCGGCCTGGCGGTCGCCTGCCTGCGGGAACTTCAGAAAGTGGCACCGAACGTGTTCGGTGACTTCGTCATCTCCACTCTCGCCGACGGCACCGAGATCGCGGCCAGCCCCTTCGTCAACGAAGGCTGACCCGGTCCGCGTCCGTACCGTGCCGGTTCGGGATGTACCGCAACGCTGGCGACGCGCCATCGATGGTGCGGGCCGGCGACACTGCCCGGTGGCCCGGTCTGCCATGTCCGGTCCGCGATGCCCGACACACTCGCGCCACCGATCGGCCGACCGCCGGTCCGAGGGACGATAGGTTGGTGGTATGACGCTCGATCCGCGCCGCCCGTTCGGCCGGCTGCTGACCGCGATGGTGACCCCGTTCCAGCCCGACGGGTCCCTTGACGTTCCCGGTGCCCAACGCCTCGCCGAGTACCTGGTCGACGAGCAGGACAACGACGCACTGGTGATCAGCGGGACCACCGGCGAGGCCCCGACCACCACGGACGCAGAGAAGGAGACGCTGCTGCGCGCCGTGGTCGAGGCGGTCGGGGACCGGGCCCAGGTGGTGGCAGGTATCGGTACCAATGACACCGCGCACACCATCGAACTCGCCCGCACCGCGGAGAAGGCCGGCGCACACGGACTGCTGGTGGTCACTCCGTACTACTCCCGGCCACCCCAGGCCGGGCTCGCCGCCCACTTCCGGCAGGTCGCCGACGCCAGCGGACTGCCGGTGATGTTGTACGACATCCCCCTGCGCACCGCCACCCCGATCGCCACCGAGACCCTGCTGCGGCTGGCGGAGCATCCACGCATCGTGGCGGTCAAGGACGCCAAGGGCGATCTGGCCGCGACCTCCGTACTTACCCGGCAGGGTGGCCTCGCCTACTACTCGGGCGAGGACAAGCTGACTCTCCCGCTGCTCGCGGTCGGTGCGGTCGGGGTCGTCGGTACCCCCACCCACCTGATCGGCCGGGAGACCCGGCAGATGGTGACCGCGTTCGAGGCCGGCGACACCGCCGGCGCGCTGGAGCTGCATCACCGCCTGCTACCCGTGTTCACCGGCTTCTTCCGTACCCAGGGCGTGATCCTGGTCAAGGCGGCACTACGGCGGCGCGGCCTGCCCGCCGGGCCGGTACGGCTGCCCCTGGTGGACGCCTCCGATGCCGAGATCGAGCAGCTGACCGCGGACTGCGCGGAGGCCGGCGTCGCCCTGTGACAACACCGGCGCAGAGCCGGTACGCGAAGTGAATAGGAGATACCTGTGAGCCAGGCACATCCGGAGCTGGCCCCGCCACCCCCGCTGCTGTCGAACACGTTGCGGATCACTCCGTTGGGCGGGCTCGGTGCGATCGGCCGCAACATGACGGTCTACGAGTACGAGGGCCGTCTGCTGGTCGTCGACTGTGGAGTGTTGTTCCCGGATGTGGATCAACCCGGGGTCGACGTCATCCTGCCGGACTTCACCTCACTGGTGGACCGTCTCGACGACGTCGAGGCGATCGTGCTGACCCACGGTCACGAGGACCACATCGGGGCGGTGCCCTACCTGCTCGCCCGAAAGCCCGACATTCCGCTGGTGGGTTCGCAGTTCACCCTCGCTCTGGTGGAAGCGAAGCTCGCTGAGCGGCGGATCACCCCGTACTCACTGACCGTGCAGGAGGGTGGTGTCGAGAACCTCGGTCCGTTCAGCTGCGAGTTCTTCGCGGTGAACCACTCGATCCCGGACGCCATGGCAGTGGCGGTCCGTACCGGGGCGGGCACCGTACTGCACACCGGTGACTTCAAGATGGACCAGCTTCCGCTGGACGGCCGCGTCACCGACCTGGCCGGGTTCGCCCGGCTGGGCGGCGAGGGCGTCGATCTGCTGATGTCGGACTCGACCAACGCCGAGATCCCCGGGTTCGTCACCTCCGAGCAGGAGATCCGTCCGGTCATCGACGGCATCTTCCGGGCCGCGAAGGGCCGCATCATCGTCGCGTCCTTCGCCTCCCACGTGCACCGGGTCCAGCAGGTCCTCGACTCCGCCGCCGAGCACGGACGCAAGGTGGCGCTGATCGGCCGGTCCATGGTGCGCAACATGGGGATCGCGCGTGACCTCGGGCTGTTGCACATCCAGGGTGGTCTGGTGGTGTCGTTGGAGGAGGCGACCGCGCTGCCCGCCGACGAGATCGTGTTCATGTCCACCGGTTCGCAGGGCGAGCCGATGAGCGCGCTGGGCCGGATGGCCTCCGGCGACCACCGGCACGTCAAGATCGAACCCGGTGACACCGTGGTGCTGGCATCCTCGCTGGTACCCGGCAATGAGACCTCCGTCTACCGGGTGATCAACGCACTGTCCCGGGCCGGCGCGACGGTCATCCACAAGGACGTGGCGCGGGTGCACGTGTCCGGGCACGCGCCCGCCGGCGAGCTGCTCTACCTGCTCAACGTGGTACGGCCGAGCAACTTCATCCCGCTGCACGGGGAGTGGCGCCACCTGCGCGCGCACGCCCGGCTGGCCATCCAGAGCGGTGTCCCGGCCGATCGGGTCGTCCTGTGCGAGGACGGCGACGTGGTCGACATGGTGGACGGCGCGGCCCGCTTGGTCGGTCACGTCACCTCACGCTACGTCTACGTCGACGGGCTGACCGTCGGCGACGTGGGGGAGAACCTGCTGACCGAGCGTCGGATCCTCGGCGACGGCGGCTTCATCGCCCTGACCGTAGTGGTGGACTCGGTGACCGGCAAGGTGGTCGGCGGGCCGACCGTGTCGGCGAAGGGATTCTCGGAGGACCCGACGGCCTTCGACCCGGTCGTCCCGTTGATCACCGACGTGCTGGACCGGGCGGCCAAGGACGGCATCAGCGATCCGCACCAGCTGCAGCAACTGGTCCGCCGCTCGGTGGGTCGCTGGGTCAACGACACCTATCGGCGCCGGCCGATGATCGTGCCCAACGTCGTCGAGGTCTAGTCCCGGCGGCGCTGTCGTCTCCGCTGGTGGGCATCGCAGGCCGGTCGATCGTGACTCCGGTGTGCGATGCCCCCGGGAGTGGTGGATCAGGACAGTTCGGCGGCGACCAGCTCGGCGAGCTGTACGGCGTTGAGTGCCGCACCCTTGCGCAGGTTGTCATTGGACATGAACAGGGCCAGCGCGTTGTCGGCGGTCTCGTCGACCCGGATCCGGCCCACGTACGTCGGGTCCTGGCCGGCGGCCTGCAGCGGGGTCGGGATGTCCGACAGCGCCACCCCCGGCGCCGCCGCCAGTAGCTGCTGTGCTCGCTGGACGCTCAGTGGTGCCGCGAACCTGGCGTTGACCTGCAAGGAGTGGCCGGTGAACACGGGCACCCGGACGCAGGTGCCGGACACCTTCAGCCCGCTGATGCCGAGGATCTTGCGGCTCTCGTTGCGCAGCTTCTGTTCCTCGTCGGTTTCCCACGAACCGTCGTCGACGAGTGCGCCGGCGAAGGGCAGCACGTTGAACGCGATCGGTCGGGCGAACTTCGCCGCCGGCGGGAACTGTACGGCGTTGCCGTCGAACGCCAGGGCGGCCGCTCCATCGGCGACCTTGCGGGTCTGCTCGTCGAGTTCGGCAACACCGGCCAGCCCGCTGCCGGACACCGCCTGGTACGTCGACACGACCATGCTGACCAGCCCCGCCTCCGCATGCAGGGGAGCGAGTACAGGCATCGCGGCCATCGTGGTGCAGTTGGGGTTGGCCACGATGCCGCGCGGCCGGTCGCGCAACGCCTGCGGATTGACCTCGGCGACCACCAGCGGCACCTCGGGATCCATCCGCCACGCGGACGAGTTGTCGATCACCACGGCGCCGGTGGCCGCCACCTTCGGGCCGAGATCGCGGGAGGCCTGCTTACCGGCGGAGAACAGCACGACGTCGAGCCCGCTGAAGTCCGAGGACCCGGCGTCCTCGATGCGCACCTCCGTGTCCCGCCACGGCACCACCCGACCGGCCGAGCGTGCCGAGGCGAACAGCCGCAGCTCATCGATGGGGAACTCGCGTTCCGCGAGGATGCGGCGCATGACACCGCCGACCTGACCGGTGGCTCCGACGATCCCGATTCGCATGCCCGGAGATTACCGTCAGCCACTGCTGCGACGCCCGATGGTCCCGCCAGATGAACTGCTTCGCGGTTCCGTCGTCATCGCCCTGACCAGCAATTACCTCATTCGGGTGATGAGCACGACACTGGATGGTCGGTGATCCGTTCCGTGCCCGGCCGTGTCGAGCGCGGGCTTACTGGCCGCTTCCCGCTACGGTGGTGAACTATGGCTGGCCGTACGTCTGCTGCGAGCCGTGCCCGGAGCTCACAGAAGAAGAAGCCCGGCGCGTCCAGCCGGACGGCGTCCCGTCGTCCGGCTCCTCGCCAACCCACTCGCAAGTCCAGTTCGGGCACGGCACGGGCGGCCGGTGGGGCATTCAACGGGGTGGCCAGGGGAGTCGGATTCCTCGCCCGGGCCCTCGGGCGCCAGGCGGCCAGCGCCCGGGCACTGGACCCGGCGCACCGGCGGGACGGGCTCGGGTTGGCGCTGCTCGGTGGCGGCATCATCCTGGCTGTCGCGGTCTGGTTCCAGGCGGCCGGCCCGGTCGGACGCTATGTCGGTTTCGCGGTCCGCTGGTGTGTGGGTGCACTCGCCGCGGCGCTGCCGCTGCTGCTGCTCGCCGCCGCGATCCGGGTGATGCGTCAGGCGCCGGATCCGGCACACCGGGGACGCCACCTGGTCGGCTGGACTTCGGTTCTGCTGTCCCTGCTCGGTCTGCTGCACCTGTTCCGTGGTCAGCCACGGTCGTCGACCGGCCGCGGGTATGCCGGCGGCATCGTCGGGGACCTGGTCGGCGGCCTGCTGGCGCGGGCGGTCACGCCCTGGGTTGCGGCACCGCTGCTGCTCCTGCTGCTGGTCTTCGGCATCCTGGTGGTGACGGCGACTCCGGTGAACCGGATACCGGCCCGGCTGCGTCACATCCGGGACCTTGCGCTAGGTCGGGCGACCCTGTCCGGCCCAGCGGTCGACGGACAGGATGCCGAGGACGGCGTCGAGGCGCCGGTGGCTCGCTCCCGACGCTCGACGAGGCGCAGACAGAGCAGCGTGCCGGAACTGCTCGATAGCGACGACGAGGAGCCGTTCGAGCAGATTCCCGCACCGCCACCACTGGACACCGACGACGAGTTCCCGGTCCGCAGCCGACGCACCCGCAGGACTCCGCCGCCGCCTGAACACAGCCCGCTGCCTCCGCCGCGTACCGAACAGTTGGAACTGGGCGGCACCGCAAGCAGCTACCGGCTGCCGTCACCGGACCTGCTGCGTAAGGGCGGCCCGGCGAAGGCCCGTAGCAGGGCCAACGATGAGGTGATCGTCGCACTCAGCGGGGTGTTCGAGCAGTTCAAGGTGGACGCCGCGGTAACCGGGTTCACCCGCGGACCGACCGTCACCCGCTACGAGGTGGAACTCGGCCCGGGTGTCAAGGTGGAGCGGATCATCCAGCTGTCCCGCAACATCGCCTACGCGGTGAAGAGCCCGGACGTACGGATCATCAGCCCGATCCCGGGCAAGAGCGCCGTCGGGGTGGAGATCCCGAACACCGACCGCGAGGACGTGATCCTCGGTGACGTGCTGCGCAGCCGCTCCGCCCTCAACGACCAGCATCCGATGACCGTCGCACTCGGCAAGGACATCGAGGGCGGCTTCGTACTGGCCAACCTGGCGAAGATGCCACACATCCTCGTTGCCGGCGCCACCGGTTCCGGCAAGTCCAGCTGCATCAACTCGCTGCTGGTCTCGATCCTGTCGCGGGCCACGCCCGATGAGATCAGGTTGCTGCTGATCGACCCGAAGCGGGTCGAGCTGACCACCTACGAGGGCATTCCGCATCTGGTGACGCCGATCGTGACCAACCCGAAGAAGGCCGCGGACGCCCTGCAGTGGGTGGTACGCGAGATGGACATGCGCTACGAGGACCTGGCGGCGTCCGGGGTACGCCATGTCGACGACTTCAACCGCAAGGTTCTCAAGGGCGAAATCACCGCGCCGCCCGGCAGCGAACGCGTCTACCGGCCCTACCCGTACCTACTGGTCATCGTCGACGAGCTGGCCGATCTGATGATGGTGGCGCCGCGCGACGTGGAGGACGCCATCGTCCGGATCACCCAACTGGCCCGGGCCGCCGGAATCCACCTCGTACTGGCCACCCAGCGCCCGAGCGTCGACGTGGTCACCGGGTTGATCAAGGCCAACGTACCGTCCCGGCTGGCGTTCGCGACGTCGTCGTTGGCCGACTCCCGGGTCATCCTCGACCAGCCGGGCGCGGAGAAGCTGATCGGCCGGGGCGATGCACTGTTCCTGCCGATGGGTGCCAGTAAGCCGGTCCGGTTGCAGGGCGCCTGGGTGACCGAGCCGGAGATCAGTGCACTGGTGAAGTTCTGCACCCGGCAGCGGGAGCCGGAGTTCCGCGACGACGTACTGACCGTCGCCCAGGGCAGCAAGAAGAAGGTCGACGAGGACATCGGCGACGATCTGGACCTGTTGCTGCAGGCCGCCGAGCTGGTGGTCACCTCGCAGTTCGGGTCCACCTCGATGCTGCAGCGCAAGCTGCGGGTCGGTTTCGCCAAGGCAGGCCGGTTGATGGACCTGATGGAGACTCGGGGCGTGGTCGGCCCGAGTGAAGGTTCCAAGGCCCGCGACGTGCTGATCAAGCCGGATGAGCTGGAGGACATGCTGGCCAGCATCCGCGGCGAGGGTGAGTAGGCCCGTCCGGGCCATCGTGGGATCGCGTGGGACGGTGCGCGGGCGCCGCTTTCGGCGGATTCGGGCACTGGCGTTCCGGTACCTGATGGTGCGCAAAACCGTACCGCCGGTGCGCGGGCGGGCGGTGTGCTGTGCCGGGCACGGCAGGGCTCGGTAGGCTCGGTGCGTGTCCGCTGCCGATTCCCCCCGCCGTGTCGCCATGCTCACGCTCGGGTGCGCCCGCAACGAGGTCGACTCCGAGGAGCTGGCCGCCCGGCTCGCCGCCGACGGGTGGCAACTCACCGACGACGACTCCGACGCCGACGTCGTCCTGGTCAACACCTGCGGTTTTGTCGAACAGGCCAAGCAGGACTCCATCGACACCCTGCTCTCCGCCGCTGACGGTGGCGCCAAGGTGGTCGCGGCGGGCTGCATGGCGGAGCGGTACGGCAAGGAACTGGCGGACAACCTTCCGGAAGCGGACGCGGTACTCGGGTTCGACGACTATCCGGAGATCTCGGCGCGGCTGAACTCGGTACTCGCCGGTGAACAGCTCTCCGCGCATACCCCGCGGGACCGTCGTACGTTGCTGCCGATCACTCCGGTCGAGCGTCACGCCCACCCGGCGGCCGTGCCCGGGCACGGGGCGGATCGTGGCGCCGATGTCGATGAACGCACCCCGGCCCACCTCAAGGTGCTGCGCTACCGATTGGACAGCGGCCCGGTCGCCTCGCTCAAACTGGCCAGCGGATGCGACCGCCGTTGCGCGTTCTGCGCCATCCCGTCCTTCCGTGGCGCGTACCTGTCCCGGCCTGCGGCCGACGTGCTCGCCGAGGCGCGGTGGCTGGCCGAGCAGGGTGTCCGGGAGCTGGTCCTGGTCAGCGAGAACTCCTCCTCGTACGGCAAGGACCTGGGTGATCCACGGTTGCTGGAGAAGCTGCTGCCGCAGCTCGCCGCCGTACCCGGGATAGTCCGGGTCCGGGTGAGCTACCTGCAGCCGGCGGAGATGCGTCCAGGGCTGATCAAGGTGATCGCCGACACGCCCGGCCTCGCGCCGTACTTCGACCTGTCCTTCCAACACTCCAGTGAGCCGGTGCTGCGCAGAATGCGCCGGTTCGGGTCCACCGAGAGGTTCTGGGAACTGTTGGAGACCGCCCGTCGGTACACCCCAGACCTGGGCGCCCGCACGAACGTGATCGTCGGATTCCCCGGGGAGACCGAGGAGGACTTCGCTGAGCTGGAGCGGTTCCTGACCGGCGCCGACCTGGATGCGATCGGCGTCTTCGGCTACAGCGACGAGGACGGTACCGAGGCGGTGGACCTGCCGGACAAGGTGCCGGCCGAGCAGGTCGAGGCGCGGGTCACCAGACTCAGCTCCCTGGTCGACGAGCTGGTGGCACAGCGTGCCGAGTGCCGCGTGGGCAGCACCGTCGAAGTGCTGGTCGACTCTGTCGACGGGGGTCTCGTCGAAGGGCGGGCAGCCCATCAGGCGCCCGAGGTCGACGGCTCGACCACGCTGGTTGCCGGTGGCGCGCTGGACCCCACCGGGCTGCGGCCCGGTGATCTGGTCCTTGCCCGGGTGGACGATTCGGTGGGTGTGGACCTGGTGGCCGTGCCGGAGCGCATGCTCGACGCGGCGCCCCGGCAGGAGTCGCCACTCGCCGGGACGGCCCGGGGCGGTCCCCGGTGACCGAGGCCGCCTCGCCGACGCCGCGAGGCAGCGCCGCCGGCGGTCGGGTGGAGGCGCCCCGGCGTGAGCCGGTACCGGTCGCCCCACTGGTCAATCCGGCCAACGCGCTCACGGTGCTGCGACTGGTACTGGTACCGGTGTTCGTCTGGCTGACCATCACCTCGCAGTTTGAGCTGGCGAACTGGCGGATCGCGGCGTGCGTGGTGTTCTGCGCGGCGTCCGCGACGGACTTCGCCGATGGTTGGCTGGCCCGGTCGCGCAACCTGGTGACACCGTTCGGTAAGGTCGCCGATCCGATCGCGGACAAGGCGCTCACCGGCACGGCGCTGCTGCTGCTGTCCATCTACGGCGGTCTGCCCTGGTGGATCACCGTACTGATCCTGGGGCGCGAGATCGGTGTCACGGCACTGCGGTTCTGGGTGCTGCGTCACGGGGTGATCGCCGCGAGCCGTGGCGGCAAACTCAAGACCGTGCTGCAGATCGTCTCCATCGCCTGGTACCTGTGGCCATGGCCGGCACCGTTCGCCGGCGCCGGGATCTGGTTGATGTCGGCGGCGCTGGCCGTGACGGTCCTCACCGGCTTCGACTATGTGGCGAGGGCCTTCGCGTTGCGTAGGCACCGACCACGGGATACCGCGTGACGGGTGCCGACGCCACCGCGCTCGTCGCGTCGTTGAGCGGCCGGGGGGAGACCTTGGCGACGGCCGAGTCGCTGACCGGCGGTCAGCTGGCGGCCACGGTGGTGGACGTGCCGGGTGCGAGCGCCGTACTGCGTGGCGGTCTGATCGTCTACGCGGTGGATCTGAAGGCGTCACTGGCAGGGGTGTCGGAACAACTGCTGAATGAACGGGGGCCGGTCGACCCGGAGGTGGCGGTGGCCCTGGCCCGGGGTGCACGGCAGCGCTGTGCGGCGACCTGGGGGCTGTCCAGTACCGGTGTCGCCGGCCCGGAACCGCACGGTGGCCAGCCGGCCGGGACGGTGTACATCGGGGTGTCCGGTCCGGATGTCGAGCGGGCCGTACGACTGGCGCTGCCCGGTGACCGGGCAGCGGTGCGTGCCGGGACAGTCGTCGCGGCGATCACACTTCTCCTGGACGCACTTGGCGAGCATCGGTGACCGTCGGATTTGCGGCCCGGATGGGAAGATCATCTGCCGATGGTGTGTTGAATGACCCGGTGGGGTGGCGTGCCAGGGTCGCCCTGGCGCGGTACCGTGGCGAGCATCCCGGTACGTGCGGGACGTGAGCTCCCGACCGTGCTCGCGGATCGGCGGGCCGGTAGGCGTGGGTGTGGTGGTCGCCGGAGGAGGTGTGCGATGGTCCTGTTGCGCCGTGTCCTGGGCGATACGCTGCGAGAACGTCGACTCGACCAGCAACGTACCCTTCGTGACGTGTCGACCGAGGCGAAGGTGAGCCTGGGTTACCTGTCCGAGCTGGAACGCGGTCAGAAGGAAGCATCGAGTGAGCTGCTCTCCTCGATCTGCGATGCGCTCGGGGTGCAGTTGTCCGATGTGTTGCGTGATGTCAGTGACACCTTGGCGCTCGCCGAGGAGATGACCGGGGTGTTGCAGCCGGTCGGTGGCGAGTCCGAACCTGCTGCCCAGGCGGCCGGGGCGGTGACGAATTCGGTGACGATGGGACCAGGTTCACGGGCCACGGCCACACTCCAACGCGCCGTCCGCCCTACCGCCCAGCGCCCAGCCGCGAACAGTCGCGGCGAGGTCGTCTGCGCGGCCTGAGAGGTCCGGCTGCTGGTGACCGGCATGACGCGATGCCTGCCCCCTGTCGTGTCCAGCCCACCCAGGGACTTCCTGGGGTCACATGTCGCCATCTTTCGCTGTCTGCCCGCTCAGCCCGGGAAGCGTTCCGGAGCGGAGATCAGGGCTACCCGGGTTCAACCCGGAAAGGCGGTCAGGGGCTCTCGTTGCCCGGCGCGGTCAGGCACACTTGAATGACGTGCTCGGCGACTGGGGGTGGCTGCGACAGGCCTGGGTGACGGCCGGGAAGTCGAGTGACGACGGGCGCGACCCGTGCCGCCGCTTTTCCCGCCACTTGCGCGGTTGATGCCGCGATAACTACCCGGGGGTGGCGTGACGATGCTCGCATTGGCCTGACACGATGGGATGAACGCGTCGACGTCGGCGCTTGCAGAGCCGCAGAGAGGACCGCGAACAATGGCGAACCCGTTCGTCAAGGGCTGGCGATACCTGATGGCGCTGTTCGGCGCCAAGATCGACGAGTACGCCGATCCGAAGGTACAGATCCAGCAGGCGATCGAAGACGCGCAACGCCAGCACCAGGCGTTGACGCAGCAGGCTGCCGCGGTCATCGGGAACCAGCGGCAGCTGGAGATGAAGCTTTCCCGGCAGATGTCCCAGGTGGAGCAGCTGCAGGGCCAGGCCAAGCAGGCGCTGGTGATGGCGGACAAGGTCCGCTCCGAGGGCGACGAGGCGAAGGCGCAGCAGTTCGAGCAGACCGCTCAGGTCTTCGCCACCCAGCTGGTTTCCGCCGAGCAGTCGATGGAGGACCTGAAGACCCTGCACGACCAGTCGATCGGGGCGGCGCAGCAGGCCCGCAAGGCGGTCGACGACAACGCGATGATGCTCAAGCAGAAGCTGGCCGAACGCACCAAGCTGCTCAGCCAGCTTGAACAGGCCAAGATGCAGGAGCAGGTCGCCAACTCGCTGCAGAGCATGTCGGAGCTGGCCGCCCCGGGCAACACCCCGTCGTTGGACGAGGTCCGGGAGAAGATCGAGCGCCGGTACGCCAACGCGATGGGACGTGCGGAGCTCGCCAACAACTCCGTCGAAGGCCGGATGCTGGAGGTTCAGAAATCCAGCCTCGACATGGCGGGAAATGCCCGGCTCGAGCAGATCCGGGCCAGCATGGCCGGCGAGCAGCTCACCGCGGCACCGGCACAGCAGGCCGTGTCGTCCGGCCCGGCCGGTGCCAACAACTCCGGTAGTGGCGCAGACACGCCCGGCGTCGCCCGGTTGGAGCAGTTGCGCGCGAACATGAAGAAGGACGGAAACACCGACGCCTCGGCGGGCTGATGCCCGTGTGGGTGACATGACGGGCCGTGGCCGGGTACGCCGGTCGCGGCCGCACCGGGGCTTCCTGGAGGCAGCATGGCGGAGACTCGCGATCAGCGCTTCCGGCGGCTGCGCCGAGCCCGCCGGGCCTTCCGCCGGTGGACGGTACTGGGCGCCGGCCTGACCGGTGCGGCGGCGGTTCTCACCCCGTACGCGGGGCTGGGGCTGCCGGACGCCGCATGGGCTGGCGCGGCCGGTGCGTCCGTGGCGCTGGCGCTCTTCCGTTGGCGTGACTACCGGGCGCTGGCCGCTGCGCCACTGCCAGCGGCCCGGCCGCCGGAGGTTTCCGGTGGATCCGCGCGAGCGGCGATCCGCGCCGCACTCGGTGTCAATCCGACGGCCCGCGCGGCTCTCGACGAAATGGGCCGGCGCGCCTCGCGGCGCCGGTTCCGGGATTCTGCGGCTGCACCGGCCTGGGCCCGCCTGGATGCGGCCGCCGCAGCCCTCACCGACCTGCACGGCCCGCTCGGCGAGCAGATCAGCGACGCGTTGCACGAGGCGAGCGCCGGCGAGCGCTCACTACGGGAACTCGCCGGTCGGATCCTCACCGTGGAACGAGCCCTTCGTTTCGCCGGCCCGGACACCCGTCAGCCACTCGCCGAGTCGCACGCGCTGCTGCTGGTCCGTCTGGAGGACGGGGTCACCACCTTCGAGCGGCTGGTCGCCGCTGCCGCGGCGAGCGCCGCGGAGAACGGGGTGGCCGACGACGAGATCGCCAGCATCCGGCTGGCCGACGCGGCGGACCGGATGGCGGCGTTCGCCCAGGGACTGTCCGAGCTGCGCGATCCGACCATGCCGATCAGCTGAATTACGGTGACCCGCACCGGTCACGGTGCGGTCGGTGGACCCGGGCCGGGCTGACAGTGTGGGCACCAGTAGGTGACGCGCCGACCGTCGGGCTGCCCGGCCTGCTCCGCACGACGGATCCGCGTCCCGCACCGACGGCACGGTCGGCCGCCCCGGCCATAGACGAAGGTCTGTTCTCCCCGGCGCAACGAGCCGGTGGTGACCTGCTCCCACCGCTCCCGGTTCGCGTATAGCAACCGGCGGGCGAGCCGTACCACCGCGGCCGGTTCAGGTACCGCACCGACCGGCGTCCAGGGTGAGATTCCGGACAGGAACGCCAGCTCGCACTTGTACAGATTGCCGATCCCGGCGAGGTTGCGCTGGTCGAGCAGCGCGTCACCGAGTTCCCGGTCGGGGTCGGCGGTCAACCGACGTACCGCCTCGGCCGGGTCCCAGCCCGGGCCGAGCAGGTCAGGACCGAGGTGGCCGGTCAGCCGGGCCTCGTCGACGGTGGGCACCAGTGCGACATCGTGCAGCCGGTAGCCGATGGCACGAACAACTGTCGTACCCAACATCACCCGGATGGTGTGTGCCGGTGGTGCCGCCCGGTACGGCCCCCCGGCCGGATGGATGCGCCAGGTGCCGTCCATGCGCAGATGCGAGTGCAGCGTACGACGCTCGCCGTCCGGTCCGGTGAGCCGGATCAGCAGGTGCTTGCCGTGGCTGACCACCTCAGGGATCCGCCAGCCGGTCAGCTCGACGGTGGCCAGTGCAGGTAGTCGGAAGTCGCTGGAGGTGAGCTGTGCATCGTGCAGCGCGTGGTGCAGTTGCCGGGCGTGCAGCCAGACGGTGTCACCTTCGGGCATCTGTCCATCCTTGCTCGCGGTGCCGTGACGTGCCGGGTGTCCGCTGAGGTGGCGCGGGTCGACCGTTCACCCGTCGGCGGGTGCGAGTCGGAGTACGTCGCCGGTGCTGAGTGCGAGCCGTTCCGCGGCGTAGCCACCGTTCACCGCGAGCGTGGCCTGGTCCGCGGAGTCCACGTAGAGCAGGAGCTCACCCGCGCCCACCGAGCCGAACGTGTCGCCGACACGATGCGGCGACAAAACCGTCCACGGTGCCGTAGTCGGTGGTGAAGCTGATGCAGTCGTAGGCGGTACCGGGCTCGTCCACCATGGTCACGCTACCGCTGCGGAGGTGGTCGCACCCGCCACGCGTGGAGGGCCGGCGCCGGCCGAGGTAGGTAGGGGACGGTATTGGGTACGGCTGGGTCATGCAGCTTCGTATCTTCACCGAACCTCAGCAGGGCGCCGACTACGAGCAGTTGTTGCGGGTGGCGCGGCACAGCGAGGCGTGCGGTTTCGACGCGTTCTTCCGCTCCGATCATTACCTGAAGATGGGTGACGTATCGGGTGAGCCCGGGACGACGGACGCCTGGGTGACCCTGGCTGGGCTGGCCCGCGACACCGACCGGATCCGGCTGGGCACTCTGATGTCGCCGACGACGTTCCGACTGCCCGGACCGCTGGCGGTGATGGTCGCGCAGGTCGACCAGATGTCGGGTGGTCGGGTGGAACTGGGTATCGGTAGCGGCTGGTACGCCGAGGAGCACCATGCCTACGGCATCCCGTTTCCTGACCTGGGGGAGCGTTTCGACCGCTATGCCGAGCAGCTCGCCGTCATCACCGGGCTGTGGGAGACGCCGGCGGACCGTACCTTCTCCTTCGCCGGTCGCTACTACCAGTTGAGCGAGGCGCCGGGACTGGTACGTACGGTCCAGCAGCCCCGGCCGCCGATCCTGGTCGGTGGCGCCGGGAAGCGTCGTACTCCGCAGCTCGCGGCCCGTTACGCCGACGAGTTCAATGTCCCGTTCGCCGATCTGGAGCAGACCGGCGCTCTGTTCGACGGCGTACGTGCGACCTGCCGGGAGATCGGGCGCGATCCGACGAGCATCCGGTTCTCCGCCGCGCAGGTGTTGTGCTGCGGGGCTGACGACGCGCAACTGCGTCGCCGTGCGTCGGCGATCGGGCGGGACCTGGCGGAGTTGCGGGGGAACGGCCTGGCCGGTACGCCGGCCGAACTGGTGGACCAGATCGGCCGGTTCGGTGAGCTCGGTGCCTCCCGGCTGTACCTGCAGACCCTGGACCTGTCGGATCTGGATCAGTTGGAGCTGGTGGCCGCGGAGGTCCTCCCGCAACTCTCGAGCTGACCAGCACCGGATCGATCGTCGAGGTGTGTTGCGCCGGCCCGGTGGTCAGTCCCAGCAGAGGCAGAAGGGATGTCCGGCCGGGTCGGTGAACACCTTCCACCGGCCGCCGGGCTGGGTCTCGGGCTGGCCCGCGCCGAGCGCGAGTACCCGCTGTTCGGCGCTGGCCACCTCGCTCTCGTCGATGGCCAGGTCGAGGTGGAACTGCTGCGGGTGGTCGGGCTGCGGCCAGGTGGGCGGTTGGTGGTCCGGGGCGCGCTGGAAGGCCAGCCGGACTCCGCCGCCATCGCTGAGGTCCACCCAGTCCTCGTCATCGCTGTCGAGCTGCTGCCATCCGGTCAGTTCCCGGTAGAACTCCGCGAGGATCTGCGGGTCGGGGCAGTCGAGCACGATGGTGCTCAGCCGGGCGATGCCAGTCATGATGCCGTCCTTTCGTAACCAGTGAAGAAAGTATGGCGGTTACTCCCCGAGCGTGCAACCGCTGAAGCCCGTACGGTGGTGTGCACACTCAGCCGCGCAGGCGCAGACCGCGCGGAGTGACCCGGAAGCCGGCCGTGGTGAGCGCCGTCGACAGCGGGGTGGACTGCACCGGTGCGCCGTCCGCCCGTTCCACCGCGAGGACGCCCAGAGCGCCGGAACGTACCGCACCGGCCAACGCGCCGGCCGCCGCCGCCAGCGTCGCTTGATCCTCCACATAGGACAGAATGGTCCGGCCGCCGCGCTCCACGTACAGCACGAGTTCTCCATCCCGCAGCACCACCAGCGCGCCCGCCTTTCGGCCCGGCCGGTGCCCGGGAGCGGCATCGCCCGCGCCGGTCGGCCGCTCCGGCCAGGGCAGTGCCGCCCCGTACGGGTTGGCCGGGTCGGTGGCCGCCAGCACCATCGGCGGACGTCGGTCCCCGGCCCGTCGGCCGGTCGCGGGTGGCGGTGACCAACCCGCCCGGTCGCTGTCGGAGGACCGGTCGGCCAGTGCCCGTAGCCGGTCCACCGCACCCGGCACCGCGAACTGGGCGGCGCCCAGCGACTCGACAAAATAGCCACGGCGGGCCACACCGCGCTCCTCCAGCGCGGCGAGTACCCGGTAGACCGCCGCGAACCCACCCGGCACCTGCTCGGCGACCACCGCTCCCCGGGTCAGTACGCCGTGTCGCTCCAGCAGCGCCTCGGCGCGGGCCGCGGTCCGTCGGGTCGGGTCGGTATCGCGGTCGGGCAGCCGGTACCAACGGCCGGCCGCGCTCGGTGGCCCGATCCGGGCCGGCATCATGCCGCGGCGAAGCGCCGTACCGGATCGACCCGGCCTGGCATACCGGGACCGTGCCGGTGCCGGGCGGGAGCGGTGCGTACCGGAGCCGGACAGCAGCGCCCGTACCGGCGCCAAGGTGTCGTTGGACAGGTAGCCGGCCCACACCAGGTCCCACAGCACGGCAGTGAGCTCCTCGTCGGTCGCAGAACTGGGGGTACCCGGTCCCGAGACGGGCATCCCGCCGATGGCCCGACCGACCCGGTCGGCCAGGTCACGGAAGAACAGCGCCTGCCCGCCGTCCATCGCATCCAGCACTGCAGCATGCAGCTCGCCGGCGGCCAGCTGCGGGTCCGGTGGCGGCAGCAACAGTTCTGCGGTGTCGGCGAAGGCCAGTGCCAGGTATCCGTCCGAGCCGGGCAGCGCGCCACTGCCCGCCCAGACCACCTCACCGGCGGCGCACAACTGGTCCAGATAGGCGGGGGTGTAGTCGGCGACCCGGGCCGGTAGGACCAACCGCTCCAACGCCGAGGCGGGTACCGCCACCCCGGCGAGCTGTTCGATGGCACCGGCCACCGCGTCCAGGCCCCGGTTACCCTCGCCGACCCGCTGCCAGAGCGGCAGGAACGCAGCCAGCGCCCGTGGCGGGGATGGTTCGATCTCCCGCCGCAATGCCGCCAACGAGCGGCGACGCAGGATGCGCAGGACCTCCGCGTCGCACCACTCGGTGCCCGTACCGCCCGGGGTGAATTCGCCGGTGACCAGCCGACCGCCGGAGCGCAGTCGCCGCAGTGCCTCCTCGACCACGGCGCTACCGAGACCGAACCGGACGGCGCAGTCGGCCGCGGTGAACGGGCCGTGACTGCGGGCGTAGCGCAGCACCAGATCGCCCAGCGGGTCACCGACCGGCTCAGTGAACACCTCCGGTACGCCCACCGGCAATGCCACCCCGAGCGCGTCGCGTACCCGGCCGGCATCCTCGATCGCCAGATGACGTTCGGTACCGGCGATGCGTACCGTGATCGCGCGGTGGGCGCGGCGCAGCTCGGTGAGCCAGTCGGTGGCGATGCCGCGCCGCTCGGCCTCCGGCCCGGAGAGATCGCCGACCAGTCGGAGAATCTCCGCCGCGTCCTCCGCGTCGCGGGCCCGCCGGTCCGGGGTCAGCCACTGCAACCGGCGTTCGGTCTCGGTGACCACCTCAGGATCCAGCAGCTCGCGCAGCTCGGCCGCACCGAGCAGCTCGGCCAGCAGGGTGGCGTCCAGTTCCAGGGCGGCGGCTCGGCGCTCCGCCAGCGGAGCGTCCCCCTCGTAGAGGAAGGCGCCGACGTAACCGAACAGCAGCGAACGGGCGAACGGCGACGGGCGTTGCGACTCGACCTCCACGAGTCGTACCGAGCGGGAGGCGACGGCGCGCATCAGCTCGGCCAGCGCAGGCAGGTCGAATACGTCCCGCAGACACTCCCGGGCCGCCTCCAGGGTGATCGGGAAGTCGGCGAAGTCCCTGGCCACATCCAGCAGTTGGGCCGCCCGCTGGCGTTGCTGCCACAACGGGCTGCGGCGACGCGGATCGCGGCGCGGCAGTAGCAGCGCACGCGCCGCACATTCCCGGAACCGGGACGCGAACAGTGCGGAGGTGCCCACCGTGTCGCGTACCAGCTGGGTCAGTTCGTCGGCTTCGAAGGTGACCAGGTCGGCGCCCGGCGGTTCGTCCGCGGTGTCCGGCAGCCGTACCACGATGCCGTCGTCGGCGGGCTGCGCCTGCGCGTCCAGGCCGTAGCGTTCGCGCAGTCGACCGGCGATGGCCAGCGCCCACGGCGCGTTCACCCGCTGGCCGAACACCGAGTGCACCACCAGCCGCCAGTCACCCAGTTCGTCGCGGAACCGTTCGACCAGAATGGTCCGGTCGTCGGGTACCTGACCGGTCGCGTCGCGCTGCTCACCGACATAGCGGACCAGGTTGCCGGCGGCGTTGTCGTCCAGGCCGGCGTCGTGCAGCAGGGCGTCCGCCTGCGCTGCTCCGGTGCTGGCCAGTTGGCGCAGCAACGACCCGATGGCCCGGCCCAGTTCGACCGGCCGGCCGACCGTGTCACCCTTCCAGAACGGCATCCGGGCCGCGGCGCCCGGTGCCGGGGAGACCAGCACCCGGTCCGGGGTGATGTCCTCGATCCGCCAGCTGGTGGAGCCGAGCAGGAAGACATCACCCACCCGCGACTCGTACACCATCTCCTCGTCGAGTTCGCCGACCCTGGCCGCCTTCTGCGCGCCGGTCAGGTACACCCCGAACAGGCCGCGGTCGGGGATCGTGCCGCCGGAGATCACCGCGAGCCGCTGCGCCCCGGGTCGCCCGGACAGCCGGTCGGTGGTGCGGTCCCACACCAGCCGGGGTCGCAGCTCGGCGAAGGCCTGCGAAGGGTAGCGGCCGGCGAGCATGTCCAGCACCGCGTGCAGCGCGGAGTCGGGTAGCTCGGCGAACGGGGCGGCGCGTCGTACCAGCGCGGCCAGTTCGTCCACCGACCATTCGTCCAGCGCGACCATCGCCACGATCTGCTGGGCCAGCACGTCGAGCGGATTACGGGGATAGCGCAGTTCCTCGATGTCGCCGGCCCGCATCCGGGTGGCGACCACCGTGCACGGCGCGAGGTCACCGCGGTGCTTGGGGAACACCACTCCGAACGACGCGGCGCCGACCTGATGACCGGCCCGGCCGACACGCTGCAGGCCGGATGCGACGCTGGGTGGCGCCTCCACCTGTACGACCAGATCCACCGCGCCCATGTCGATGCCCAGCTCCAGGCTGCTGGTGGCCACGACCGCGGGCAGCTGTCCGGACTTCAGCGCCTCCTCGATGTGTTTGCGTTCCTCCCGGGAAACCGAGCCGTGGTGGGCGCGGGCGATCACCGCCGCGGCGCCGGCCGCCACCCCGGATTCGGCGATGGCCTCGGCCGGGAACCGGTCCGGTTCCGGCAGCGGCCCGCCGGCCAACCGTTCGGCGTGCAGCTCGTTGAGCCGGGCGCAGAGCCGTTCGGCGAGCCGGCGGGAGTTGGCGAACACGATCGTGGATCGGTGCGCCAGGATCAGATCGAGCACCCGGCTCTCCACCGCCGGCCAGATCGACGGCCGGTGGGTGGCCGGCGCGGCCGGATCGTGTTCCGCTGAGTCGGTAGCGTCGTCGGGCAGTTCGTCGAGCGCCGTCATGTCCTCGACGGGTACCTGTACCGACAGCTCGACGGTCTTGCCGCTGGGTGGCGCCACCACCTGTACGGGGCGGCTGCCGGCAAGGAACCGGGCCGTCTCGTCGACCGGTCGTACGGTGGCCGACAGACCGATGCGCTGGGCCGGTCTGGGAAGCAGGGCGTCCAGGCGTTCCAGGGACACGGCCAGGTGCGCGCCCCGCTTCGTGGCGCACACCGCGTGCACCTCGTCCACGATCACCGTCTCGACACCGGCCAGCGCCTCCCGGGCGGCCGAGGTGAGCAGCAGGAACAGCGACTCCGGCGTGGTGATCAGGATGTCCGGTGGAGTACGGGCGAAGCTGCGTCGTTCACTGGCCGGCGTGTCCCCGGTGCGCATCCCGACGGTGATGTCCGGGCGGGGCAGACCGAGCCGGCCCGCGGCCTGCCGGATGCCGGTCAGCGGCGCGCGCAGGTTGCGTTCGATGTCCACCGCGAGCGCCTTCAGCGGGCTCACGTAGAGCACCCGGCAGCGCCGGGCCGGTTCGGCCGCCGGACCGGTGGCCAGTCGGTCCAACGACCAGAGGAACGCGGCGAGGGTCTTGCCCGAGCCGGTGGGTGCCACCACGAGGGTGTTGGCGCCGGAGCTGATCGAGTGCCAGGCGCCGTCCTGCGCCGCGGTCGGGCGCTCGAAGGCACCCTCGAACCAGGTCCGGGTGGCCGGGCCGAAGCCGCTCAGGGCCCCCTGCGTGCTGTCCACGCCGTCCATCCTGCCGCGCCGGTCCGACAAGCGCCGCCGGCACGGCCGTACGGTCAGGCCGTCACGCGCGCCAACCGGGTGGTGAGCCGGTCCCGTACGGCCGGCCACTCCTGGTCGGTCAGTGAGTAGACCACGCTGTCGCGTTGGCTGCCGTCCGCCCGTTTCATGTGGTTACGCAGTACGCCGTCGCGGGAGGCGCCGAGGCGCTCGATGGCCCGCTGGGAGCGTTCGTTGCGGATGTCGGTACGCCAGCTGACCCGTAGTGCACCCAGCTCGTCGAACGCCCGGCCCATCAGCAGCAGCTTTGCCTCGGTGTTGATGCCGGTCCGCCACCAGGGGCGGCCCAGCCAGGTGTAGCCGATCTCGACCCGTCGGTGGACCGGTTCGATGTCGTAGAAGGACGTCGCGCCCACAGCCCGGCCGGTGGCCAGCTCGATCTGCGCCCAGGTGGCCCGCAGTCCCGCGGTGCCGGCCTGGATCGCGTCCGCCACCTGCCGGGCGAGACCGGCCCGGTCGGGGGGTGGCGGACTGCCCATCCAGCGCCACACCTCGGGGTCGGCGCCGGCCTCGTACAGATCGTCGACGTGCGTCAGGCTCAGTGGCTCCAGTCCCACCAGCCGGCCGGTCATCGGTGCCGCGGTCAGCCAGGGCGAGCGGGTCGGGTGGGGGCCCCGCTGCCAGTCGAGCAGGTAGTCCGGTACGGGTCGGGCGGGGTCGTCGGACTCGGCTGCTCCGGCGCTCGTGCGCAGGGGCAGCACACCGGCCCAGTGCGGCAGGTCCAGGTCGGCCTCGTCCTCGTTGATGCCACCGTCGCGGACCTTCACCGACGCCTCTGCCAGCGGTACTGCCAGGACGGTCGTCGCGGCCAGTTCCCGCTCGGTGGGCGGTCGGCTGTCCGCAGCGCGTCCCGGCGCCAACTGGTCCACGAGCGCGGCGAGGACATTGCTCTTGACGGTCGGATCGGTGACCGGGGTGGCCCGGGCGTGCACCACCGCGGAACGGTAGTTGGCCGAGTGGTGGAACTGGGAACGCGCGAAGGCGAGTCCGTCGAGCAGGGTGACGGCGACGCATACGTCCAGACCGTCGCGGGCCGCGAGCATCGGCCCGCTCCCGGTAGATCCGTGCAGGTAGAGCGTGTCGTCGAGCCGTACGTGCAGGGTGGGTAGGACCCGGGGCCCGTCGTCGGTGACGTAGGCCAGATGGCAGTGCAGCGCCTCGTCGAGGACCTGATGGAGGGTCGTGCGGTCGCGCATCCGGTCCGGGTAACGGTGCGGGGTGGTCCGTGCGGTGACGGGGAGTGTCTCCGACATGGCGCGGCTCCGTGTGATCGGCTTCGGTTTGCTTGTTCGAGTTTGTTCTAGTACAATAGTGGAACTGTGCTGGAACATTATCACGGATCGACCGCGGCGGAAATTGCGGCGAGTATCGAACAGGCCGTGCGCACCGGCGTGCCGGCGCCAGGGGATCCGCTGCCGCCGATCCGCCGACTCGCCGGGCATCTGGGAGTCAGTGCGGCGACCGTTGCCGCCGCCTACCGCGACCTGCGACAGCGCGCCATCATCGAAACCGCCGGGCGGGCCGGCACCCGGGTGCGGTCACGCCCGGCTCTGGCGGGCCGGCCGGCGCACCGCCCGGAGGTCCCGGCCGGCGCCCGTGACCTCGCCGAGGGCGGACCGGACCCGCGGCTGCTACCCCCGCTCGGGCCCCGGCTGCGCCGCCTCGCCGAACATCCCGCCTGGCTGACCCCCAGCGGTTACGGCACCGCCGGGCCCCTGCCGGAACTGCTCGACATCGCCCGGCGGCGACTGGCCGACGACGGCGTCACAGCCGACGCGCTCACCGTCACCAGCGGAGCGCTGGACGGCATCGAGCGCGCCCTGGCCGCACACCTCACCACCGGTGACCGGGTCGCGGTCGAGGACCCCGGCTGGGCCAACCTGCTCGATCTGCTCGCCGCATTGCGGCTGACTCCCGTACCGGTGCCCGTCGACCAGGACGGGCCGACCGCTGCCGGTCTGCGTACGGCCCTGACCGCCGGTGCCCGCGCGGTGATCATCACCAGCCGTGCCCAGAACCCCACCGGAGCGGCGATCGGTGCGGCCCGGGCCGCCGAACTGCGCACCGTACTGTCGATGAGCCCTGAGGTGCTGGTCATCGAGGACGACCACGCCGCGGAACTGTCCGAGCAGCGCCTCGCTCCGGTGGTCGGCGGCACCCGGTCCTGGGTGTTCCTGCGCTCGGTGTCCAAACCGTACGGGCCGGACCTGCGGCTTGCGGTGCTGGCCGGGGATGCGACCACGGTGGCCAGGGTGTCCGGCCGGCAGCGACTGGGCGCCGGCTGGGTGTCCGGTGTACTGCAGCGACTGGTCCTGGAACTCTGGCAGGACCCCGAGGTCAGCGCACTGATCGGGACGGCGCGGCGGCACTACGCGGCCCGCCGCGACGGATTGCGACAGGCTCTCGCCGTACGTGGTGTGGCCGCATACGGCAGGAGCGGCATCAACGTCTGGGTGCCGGTGGCCGACGAGACTGCCGCGCTGACCAGACTCCGGGATGCCGGGTGGGTGGTGGCGCCCGGGGCCGGCCATCGGATCAGCAGTTCGCCGGGACTGCGCATCACCGTCAGTACGCTGGCCGCCGACGAACTCGACCCGCTGGCCGACGCCGTGGCGACCGCTCTGCTGGAGCCGCCGCTACGGTACGGAGCCTGACTGCCGGGGGTCCGGACCGCCGGCCGCTGATGCGGCCACCGACCGGCTACCGTCGTGGGCGGGTGTCGGCTACAAGTGCAGTGGAGGGCGTCAGGTGCGACGGACCGACTTCTGGAGCCGGATGGAACAGGTCTTCGGGCCGGCGTACGCGCGCAGCGTTGCGGCCGACCAGGTGCTCGCGCAGCTTGACGGACGCACCGTCGAGCAGGCTCTGGCGGGTGGCGAGGAGACCGTCGAGGTGTGGCGGGCGGTCTGCCGGGCGTACTCCGAACGGGTGCCTTCCCAGCTGCGCTGAGCTTCTCCAGGCGTGTCTACCATATTCGAACAGACGTTCGGGTACTGTCCACAACGACAAGTCGTTGTCCACAGGTGCGGGGAGCCGGCTCGTTTCTGTCGGACCCGGCGCCTAGCGTGTCAGCTGTGACCAAGCGATCGAACGCTAAGGCGGCAGTAGGGGTGGCAGGCATGGCATCAGGGGGAGCGAACCCCGACCGGGCGAAGGCGCTGGACATAGCGCTCGCCCAGATCGACAAACAGTTCGGCAAGGGTTCGGTGATGCGGCTCGGTGATCGTGCTGCGGTGCCGATCTCCGCGATCCCCACCGGGTCGATCGCGCTGGACGTCGCGTTGGGCATCGGGGGTTTCCCGCGCGGCCGGGTGGTGGAGATCTACGGCCCGGAGAGCAGCGGTAAGACCACTGTTGCCCTGCACGCCGTCGCCAGTGCCCAGGCTGCAGGCGGGATCGCGGCGTTCATCGACGCTGAGCACGCCCTGGATCCCGACTACGCCAAGGCGCTCGGGGTCGACACCGACGCATTGCTGGTCTCCCAGCCCGACACCGGCGAGCAGGCGCTGGAGATCATGGACATGTTGATCCGCTCCGGCGCGATCGACATCGTGGTCATCGACTCGGTGGCGGCCCTGGTGCCCCGGGCCGAGATCGAGGGTGAGATGGGTGACAGTCACGTCGGTCTGCAGGCCCGGCTGATGAGCCAGGCTCTGCGGAAGGTCACCAGTGCACTGAACAACGCAGGAACGACCGCGATCTTCATCAACCAGCTCCGCGAGAAGATCGGCGTGATGTTCGGTTCCCCGGAGACCACGACGGGCGGAAAGGCGCTGAAGTTCTACGCCTCGATCCGACTCGACGTCCGGCGGATCGAGAGTCTGAAGGACGGCGGCGATGTCGTCGGCAACCGGACCCGGGTCAAGGTCGTCAAGAACAAGGTGGCGAGTCCGTTCAAGCAGGCGGAGTTCGACATCATGTACGGCAAGGGCATCAGCCGGGAGGGTTCGCTGATCGACGTGGGCGTCGAGCAGGGGATCATCCGCAAGTCCGGCGCCTGGTACACCTACGAGGGCGACCAGTTGGGGCAGGGCAAGGAGAATGCCCGGCAGTTCATGAAGGACAACCCCGACGTGGCCAACGAGGTGGAGAAGCGCATCAAGGAGAAGATGAACATCGGGCCGTCGCTGGAGACGGAAACGGTCGAGGCAGCAGCCGAGACGGTGGATTTCTGAGGCGATGACCGAGTGGCGGCGATCGGGGCGCCAGTACCGGCGGGACCGGCCGGCGGGGGAGTCGACACCACCGGCCGATCCGCGGCAGCACGCCCGGGACATCTGTCTGCGTCTGCTGGCGGTGCGTCCACGGACCCGCGCTGAACTGGCGACCGCGCTGCGTCGGCGGGGAGTGCCCGACGAGGACGCAGCTGCGGTGCTGGAACGCTACAGCGAGGTCGGCATGATCGACGACCAGGCGTTCGCCCGGGCCTGGGTGAGCTCCCGTCACCGCGGTCGTGGCCTTGCCCGCGGCGCACTGGCCCGGGAGCTCCGACAGCGCGGAGTGGACGGTTCCGCGATCGGTGAGGCACTGACCGAACTGGACCAGGACACGGAGGCGGCCACCGCGCGGGCACTGGTGGATCGGCGGCTGCGATCGATGGCGGAGGTGTCGCCGGAGGTAGCCTTCCGTCGGCTGATGGGAATGCTCGCCCGAAAGGGCTACTCCGCCGCTCTGTCGGTCCGGACCGTACGTGAGGCGCTGGCCACCATGCCGGGCGGCGATGAGTTCGTCGAAGGTGTGGATGTCGAGGCGCTCACGGAGAGTGTCGGTGGCTCCGACCCTGGAACCGAGGACGGCAACCACCCGATCGGGTGACGAGCGATGTGCCGTAGATCGGGCACCCGATGCCGTCCAGTTGATCGAGGACGGGGTTGAAGTGGGTCGGGACCATCCGAAGGCCGGAGAGGCTCCGTTGTGCCGGACCGGCCGCGATCGATGATCCTTGACCGGACCGGCCACGGGATTTAGCCTCAGCCCTACCAAAGGAGCAGTCCTCACCATGCGGGCAACGGGCCCGCGCCATAAAGTAACGACACAACGTCATACGTCCGGAAGGGCAAAGGGAGCACCGACAATTGTCGGTGCCGACTGGCTACCCCCAGATCGCCGATGACATCGTGCGGTGTCATCGGCGCTGCCCGCGCATGGCCGGACTCTCCTTTCACGGGCCGCGCTGTGCCGCGGTGTCGAAAGGGAGGAGGCGGTCATGACCGCGATCGAGTTGCTGGTGCTGGTGGCGCTGGTTCTCGTCGTCGTTGCGGTTGTCGCGGTCGTGGTCGCTGTCGTGCTGGTACGACGGTTCACCCCGAGCTCGTCAGCAACACCGGCTGTGCTGCCGGAGGAGGACCCTGCGGTCCTCGCGGAACGGAAACGGCATGAGGCGGCGTTGACCGCAGCCCGTAACGCCGCTGCCGAGGCGGCGACGGTGCTGGAGCAGACCCGGTCACAGACAGTGGCCGTACAGGCAGATGCGGCGACTGCCCGAGCGGAACTGAAGTCGGCGCGGGCGGAGAGCGCGCGGGTGATCGAGGCCGCCCGTACCGAGGCCTCCGGACTGTTGGACCGGGCCCGCCGGCAGGCGCAGCAGGAGACCACGCAGCTGCTGGCCCAGGCCCGTCGTTCCGGTGAGCAGGAGCACAACCAGATCGTCGCGTCGGCCCGTGACCGGATCACCGATCTGGAGCGGCGTGAGCAGCGTGCGGACGAACGCGAGCAGCGTCTCACCGAGGAGGCGGAGCGGCTCGCCGAACGGGACCGCCGGTTGGTGCTCGCCGAAGATGAGCTGGCCGAGCGCGCGACGGCGCTGGAGGAGGCCGTAGCCGCTCGGCAGCGGGAACTGGAACGGGTGGCGGGTCTGACCGCGGACGCGGCCAAGAACGAGCTGGTCGAGTCCATTGAGACGCAGGCCAAGCGGGAAGCCGCCCTGCTGGTCCGGGACATCGAGGCCGACGCCCGTCAGACCGGGGAGCAACGGGCACGTTCGCTCGTGGTGGACGCGATCCAGCGGGTGGCCAGCGAGCAGACCGCGGAGAGCGTGGTCAGCGTGCTACACCTGCCCACAGATGAGATGAAGGGTCGGATCATCGGTCGCGAGGGCCGCAACATCCGGGCATTCGAATCGGTCACCGGCGTGAACCTGATCATCGACGACACACCCGAGGCGGTGCTGCTCTCCTGCTTCGACCCGGTGCGTCGCGAGATCGGGCGATTGACCCTGGAGAAGCTGGTACTCGACGGCCGGATCCACCCGCACCGGATCGAGGAGATCCACCAGTCCGCGCGCCAGGAGGTCGAACGGCTCTGCGTACGGGCGGCCGAGGACGCGTTGGTGGAGGTCGGCATCACCGACATCCATCCGGAGCTGGTGAGTCATCTGGGCCGGCTGCGCTACCGCACCAGCTACGGCCAGAACGTACTCAAGCATCTGGTGGAGACCGCGCACATCGCCGGGACCATGGCCGCAGAGCTGCGGTTGGACCCCGCCCTGATCAAGCGGTGCGCTTTTCTGCACGACATCGGCAAGGCGTTGACCCATGAGGTCGAAGGCAGCCATGCCCTGATCGGCGCCGACCTGGCGCGCAAGTATGGGGAGAGCGACGCTGTCGTCCACGCCATCGAGGCCCATCACAACGAGGTGGCCCCGCAGACCATCGAAGCGGTACTGACGCAGGCCTCGGACGCCTGCTCCGGTGGTCGGCCCGGCGCCCGGCGGGAGAGCCTGGAGGCCTACGTCAAGCGGTTGGAGCGGATCGAGGAGATCGCCGGCGGTAAGCCCGGGGTGGACAAGGTCTTCGCGATGCAGGCCGGTCGCGAGATCCGGGTGATGGTGCGCCCCGACGACGTCGACGAGATCGGCGCTGCGGTGCTGGCACGTGATGTGGCGAAGCAGATCGAGGAGGAGCTGACCTACCCGGGCCAGATCCGGGTCACCGTGGTCCGGGAGTCCCGGTCCACCGAGATCGCCCGCTGAGGCCCCCGGCTGCCGTAGTGACCGTACTGGGTGTGCTGGGCGCGTCCGAATGGTGCGACCACCGGGCGCCGAAGACTGTGCACTGTGGACAGATCCGGGGTGACCCCTAGGTCGGCTGTCGACCCGGTACCGGGTTCGACCAGGGCAACGTCCCGATGCGCTGGACGTTGCCCGCCGGCAGGCTGAGCGGCATGTCAGACAACGGTCCGTCGAGCAGCACCGACCTGAGATCCGTCCGGGACAGGCGGTGCATCGCCCGCCGGTCGGCGGTTGGATGCCTGACCCTGGTGGCCGCGGCGGTGGCTTGTATCGGTTATCTCCACCTGGCGGTCGGTCTGAGCCCGGTACGCACCATGGTGAGCGACTACGTGTTCACGGTCGTCGGTGTCGTCCTGCTGCCGGCCGGCATGTTGGCCATGGCCGGTGCGCTGGTGCTGCTCGGCGCTGGGCTGGCCCGGGCCGGCCTGGCCGGCCGTGGGGTGAGCGCACTGATCGGTACGGCCGGCCTCGGGCTGGTGCTGATGGCCTGTTTCCGGGCGGATGCCACCGGCGCACTGCCGAGCGTTCCCGGAGCGATCCACAAGGTGGCGGGCTGTCTGCTGTTCGTCGCGATCCCCGTGGTCGGATGGCTGCTGTCGTACGGGGACGGCCGGCGCGCCGCGCGACTTCCGGTCCGTGCACTGCGGCCGCTGGCCGGCTGTGCCGCGCTGTGCTTCGCCGTATTCCTGGTCAGTTACCTGCCCGCAGCCGGGGTGTCGGTGCCGGATGGAGCGGCACTGGTAAGGGTCCAAGGACTGCTCGAACGGGGTGCCCTGGTGTCCGATGTCGCGCTGGTGGTGCTGATCGCTGGTCGACTGGCTGTGCCGGTGACGACGGGAGCTCTACCGTGGGCCGCGGCACGGGTCGGTCCGCGGCGCTCCCGGACCGACCCGTCGCGTTCAGCCGCGTGGTAGCGCGCCCCCGTCCGCGCCGCCGGTCAGCGGCCCGGCAGCGGCGACCTCCTCACCGGTCTGCTGGGTGGTGAGCGGCGCGGCGGCGAGCTTGGTCGAACGCGACATCCGACGCTCCAACCAGCCGGCGAACCAGGAGAGCACCAGGTTGATGAGGATGTAGATGGCGCCGATGACCACCAGCGTGGTGACCACCGGAGGCTGGGACAACTGCCAGATGTCCGCGCCACCCTGATAGATGCGCTTACCGAAGCTGAGCAGCTCCTGGTATCCGACGATGAAGCCAAGCGCGGAGTCCTTCAGCGCGACCACACACTGCGCGACGATGGCCGGCAGCATCATCCGGATCGCCTGGGGCGCGAGGATCATGCGCATCACCTGGGTCTTGCGCATACCCAGGGCGTAGGCGGCCTCCGACTGGCCCCGCGGCACCGCGTTGATACCGGCCCGGAACACCTCGGCGAGGACCGAGCCGTTGTACAGCGCCAACCCCACCACCAGTGCGGCGAACGCGTCCGGCGGGTCCGCACCGATGGCCTCGCCGATGAACGACAGCGGCTGACCCCAGGTGAACAGGCCGAACAGGATGAGCAGCAGCAGCGGTACGGCCCGGAAGAACTCGGTGATGACGAACGCGGGCAGCCGCAGCCACGGGCGTACCGACAGCCGGGCGGTGGCCAGCAACGCTCCCATCACCAGTGCCGCGACGATGGACAGCAGCGCCGCCTTGATGGTCGCGAACAGAGCCTGGAACAGTTGCTGCCACAGGCCCGAATCGGCGAACGGGCTCCACATGGCGCCCGTGATCTGACCCTTGCGGGCGACCTGCCAGACGACGAAGACGACCAGGCCGACCAGGGCGAGGATGCTGACTGCGGTCCACAGCCGGATCCGCCGCCGGGCGCGGGGGCCCGGGTTGTCGTACAGCACGCTTGTCATCGGGCCACCGCCAGTCGCCGTTCGGCCAGGTTGAACGCACCGGACACCAGAAGGGTCAGCACGATGTAGCCGATCGCCACGGCGATGAATTCGGCGTACAGATGGATCGGGTGGTCGCGGACCGTGTCGTCGAAGAACTTGGTGAGTTCACCGACGCTGAAGAACTCCGCGATGGCGGAGTTCTTCACCATCGCGATGTACATGCTGGCCAGCGGCGGCAGCACGGTGCGCAACGCCTGGGGCAGGACGACCAGCCGCAGGGTCTGGCCGAAGGTCATACCGACCGCCCGGGCCGCCTCGGCCTGACCGACCGGTACCGCGTTGAAGCCGGAGCGGATCGCATCCGCCACGAAACACGAGGTGTAGGTGGACAGGGCGATCACCGCGAAGATGAAGAAGGTGTCCACGCCCAAGCTGTCGGCCCACGCGAAACGGATCCCGATCACCGGCAGGAGCACCGAGGTACCGAGAAAAACCATGGTCAGCGGCATGTTACGGAAGAACCCCGCCCACGCGGTTCCGGCCAGCCGCAGCGCCGGGATCGGGGATACCCGCATCGCGGCGACGATCAGCCCGAGCACGGTCGCCAGGATGCCCGCGATCACCGACAGCTTGACGGTGCCGAGAAATCCGGTCAGGAACGCGTCGCGTTCGTGCCACAGGAACTGCAGACCGCCAACCAGGGGGTTGGCGGATTCGGCAAGTGCCACGTCTCCTCCACAGGACGCGGCCCGGGCAGGACGAATGGGGCTGCCGGAGCCGGTCGGGGTCCGATGAGATGTCCAGTGGCGGGTGCCGCCGGACGACGATCAGGTCCCGGCCCGTACCGCAGGGTCACGCGGTACGGGCCGGTACGCCTCAGTAACGGTCCAGTGCCGGCGGCTGCGGGGCGGCAGAGCCGGACTTGCCCAGCGTCAGGTCGTACGCCTTCTTCCAGGAGCCGTCCTTGAACGACTTGTCCAGCGAGTCGTTGACGAACTTCCGAAGGTCGGTGGACTTCTTGCTCATGCCGATGCCGTACTTCTCGGTGGAGAACGGCTTGCCCACGACTGCCAGGTGCGCAGGGTCCTGCGCGGCGTACCCGAGCAGGATCGCTCCGTCGGTGGTCAGTACGTCGACGGTGGAGTTCTGCAACTGCGTGACGCAGTCGGAGTACTGGGCCAGTGCGACGGGCTTGGCCTTCGGGTAGTTCTTCTCGATGTTGGCCAGTGGCGTGGAGCCGGTGACCGAGCAGACCTTCTTGCCGGCCAGGTTCTCCGGGCCCTTGATGGTGGCCTTGTCGGCCTTACGGATCAGCAGGTCCTGTCCGGTCTGGTAGTACGGGCCGGCGAAACCGACGAGCTGCTTGCGCTCAGGGGTGATGGAGTACGAGGCGACCACCAGGTCGACGGTGCCGTTCTCCAGGAAGGTCTCCCGGTTCTTGGAAACGGTCTCGACGAACTCGACCTGCTTGCTGTCGTTGTAGTCCAGGCCGAGCTGGCCGGCGATCAGCTTCGCGATCTCGATGTCGTAACCCTCGACCTTGCCGGTGGTCGGGTTCTTGTATCCGATACCGGGCTGGTCGAACTTGACGCCGATCTTGACGTGTTTGGCCTTGTAGATCTTCGCCATCGTCGAACCGGCGGCGAACTTCGGGTCCTTGACAATGGTGTAGGCGCCGCTCGCCGCCTTGTCCTGCTTGGTCTTCTCGTCGAGTTTGCTCTTGCCGCAGGCGCCCGCCGCGCCCAGGGCGAGTGCGCCGACCGCGGCGACCGCAAGGAGTCGCTGGAATTTCATGCGTTCCTCTTTCGTTGCTGGTTCGGCGTCCGGGGGCAGGGATCCCTCCGAACGCCGTACGACAAGGGAGCTGACGTCGACACCGCACTGTCCGCCGCGCGGACGTTGCGGTGTACTGCGAAAGGCTCCCCATGGGACAGGAGCCAAGGATGCCTGGGCCGGTCAAGTCGCGACCGGCAGTGCTGTCCGGCGCGATGGTCCGGGAGCAGGGTGCACCGAGTTCGCGGGCCGGGTCGGCCGGCCCGCGGATCAGTGCGTCACCGGATCAGCGTTCCGCTCGCTGTCAGTGGGTCAGGATCTTGGACAGGAAGTCCTGCGCCCTCTCGGACTGCGGGTTGGTGAAGAACTCCTCCGGAGTGGCCTCTTCGACCACCTGGCCGTCCGCCATGAACACGACCCGGTTCGCGGCCCGGCGGGCGAAGCCCATCTCATGGGTCACCACGACCATGGTCATCCCGTCGCGGGCCAGCGAGGTCATCACGTCCAGCACCTCGTTGATCATTTCCGGGTCCAACGCGCTGGTCGGCTCGTCGAACAGCATCACCTTGGGCTGCATGGCCAGCGCCCGTGCGATGGCGACCCGCTGCTGCTGCCCGCCGGACAGCTGCGCCGGGTACTTGTCGGCCTGGTTGGCCACGCCGACCCGGTCGAGCAGCGACATGGCCCGGTCCCGTACCACGCCGGACTTTTCTCGCCGGACCTTGACCGGGCCGATCATCACGTTTTCCAGGATCGTCTTGTGCGCGAAGAGGTTGAAGGACTGGAAGACCATCCCGACCTCACTGCGCAGCCGGGCCAGTGCCCGACCTTCCTCGGGCAGTACCTGCCCGGAAACCAGGATCCGGCCCTTGTCGATCGGCTCGAGCCGGTTGATGGCCCGACACAGTGTCGATTTGCCGGAACCGGAAGGCCCGATCACCACGACCACCTCACCGGCGGCCACGGACAGGTTGATGTCCTGGAGGACGTGCAGGGGGCCGAACCACTTGTTGACGCCTTCGAGTACGACCAGGGGTTCGCCGGTGCCGGAAGCCGGGCTCGTCGGTTCCGGAACGGCGGGCTCGGTGTCGGTGTCCACTACTCGCGTTCCTCGCTCCCAGGGGGGTCGGCGCTGTTGTCGCGCACCGTGGCGGCCACTGTATAGGTACCTGTCACGCTAGTGGGCAGCGAGTGATGTCACGGGGAGGTAACGGACATCGACCTGGCTGAGTGGAAGTCGACAAATGCCGCGAGACGCCCGTAGTGCCGCTGCTCATACGGCGGTGCGTCAGCAGAGCGTCACGAACCTTCCGCCACGCCCTGCGTTTCCGTACCGCCCGGCCGATGGTGCGGTCAGGGGCGGCGGCTACCCTGGGCAGTTGAGATGAGCGCATCGTTGACCAGTACCCAAGCCTCCGGCAGCCGCACCTACCAGGTCCGTACCTACGGCTGTCAGATGAACGTGCACGATTCCGAGCGGATCTCCGGACTGTTGGAGTCGGCCGGCTACGTTCCGGCCGGCACCGAGGAATCCCCGGACCTGGTCGTGTTCAACACCTGTGCGGTCCGGGAGAACGCCGACAACCGGTTGTACGGCAACCTCGGGCATCTGCGACCGACCAAGCAGCAACATCCCGACATGCAGATCGCTGTCGGTGGCTGCCTGGCGCAGAAGGACCGGGGCGAGATCGTACGCCGCGCGCCCTGGGTGGACGTGGTGTTCGGTACCCACAACATCGCCTCCCTACCGGTGCTGCTGGAACGTGCGCGGCACAACGGTGAGGCCGAGGTGGAGATCCGCGAATCGCTGGAGGTCTTCCCGTCGACTCTGCCGGCCAAGCGTGAATCGAGCTACGCGGGCTGGGTGTCGATCTCCGTCGGCTGCAACAACTCCTGCACCTTCTGCATCGTGCCCGCCCTGCGTGGCAAGGAGACCGACCGCCGTTCCGGTGACATCCTCGCCGAGGTCAGGGCACTGGTCGACGAGGGCGTACTGGAGGTGACGCTGCTCGGGCAGAACGTCAACTCCTACGGCGTGGAGTTCGGTGACCGGCTCGCCTTCGGCAAGTTGCTGCGCGCCTGCGGCGGGATCGAAGGGCTGGAGCGGGTCCGGTTCACCAGCCCGCATCCCCGTGACTTCACCGACGACGTGATTACGGCGATGGCCGAGACGCCAAACGTCTGCCACCAGCTGCACATGCCTCTGCAGTCCGGCTCCGATCAGGTACTCAAGGCGATGCGCCGGTCCTACCGGTCCACCCGCTACCTGGAGATTCTGCGCAAGGTCCGGGAAGCGATGCCGGACGCCGCGATCACCACCGACATCATCGTCGGTTTCCCCGGCGAGACCGAAGAGGACTTCCAGCACACCCTGGATGTGGTGCGGGCGGCCCGCTTCTCCAGCGCGTTCACCTTCCAGTACTCCATCCGTCCCGGCACACCGGCCGCGCAACTGGCCGACCAGGTGCCCAAGCCGGTCGTACAGGAGCGCTACGAACGGCTCGTCGCGCTGCAGGACGAGATTTCCTGGGCGGAGAACCGGGCACAGGAGGGACGCCTGGTCGAGGTGCTGGTCGCGACCGGTGAGGGCCGTAAGGACAGCGCCACCGGCCGGTTGTCCGGCCGGGCCCGGGACGGTCGGTTGGTGCACTTCGTCGGCACCGACGACGTACGGCCCGGCGACGTGGTGGCGACGGAGGTGACCTACGGCGCGCCGCATCACCTGGTGGCCGACGGGCCGCTGCGCTCGCACCGTCGTACCCGGGCCGGTGATGCCTTCGAAGCGGGCCGTACCCCGACCACGCCGGGCGTACTGCTCGGTATGCCCGGCATCGGCGCGCCCACGCCAGGCTGAGCACTGCGGCCGGTCAGCCGGGGCGTGTCGGCGCCCGGTCAGAACACCCGGACCGTGACGGTGGTGGCCAGGTCGCGCAGCACCTCGTGGGCCGCCGGATCGATCGTCACCCCGTCCAGCGCGTCCAGCGCGGTGCTGGTCAGCGCGGTGATCCGCTGCTCCGTGTCGGCCAGCGCACCGGTGTCCATGATCAGTGCGCGCAGCCGCGCGATACCCGTGTCGTCGAGTTGCCGGTCGCCGAGCAACCGGTCCAGGGTGTCGCGGCCGGACCCACCCGCCGCTTCGTAAGCGGCGGCCACCAGGTAGGTCCGCTTACCCTCCCGCAGATCGTCACCGGCCGGCTTGCCTGTCGCTGCGGGGTCGCCGAACACCCCGAGGATGTCGTCACGCAGTTGGAACGCCTCGCCCAGCGGCAGACCGTAGCTGGTGTAGGCGGCGGTCAGCTCGGCCGATGCGCCGGCCAGTCCGGCGCCGAGCAGCAACGGGCGTTCGACGGTGTACTTCGCGCTCTTGTACCGGGCGACCTTTCCGGCCCGGTCGCGCGAGGAACCGCGGATGTCCGCCTGGGCCAGCAGGTCGAGGTACTGGCCGGCCATCACCTCGGTGCACATCTCGTCGTAGGCGGGCCGGGCCGTGTGCAACTGTGCGGCGGGCAGGCCGCAGTGCGCGTACATCTCCTCCGACCAGCCCAGACACAGGTCGCCGAGCAGGATGGCGGCGCCCTGTCCGAACGCCGCCGGATCGCCGGCCCACCGGCCGGCGGTGTGCAGATCGGCGAACCGTCGGTGTACGGACGGCTCACCGCGCCGGGTGTCGGAGCAGTCCATGACGTCGTCGTGGATCAGTGCGCAGGCGTGCAGCAGTTCCAGCGACGCCAGCGCGGTGACCACCTGGCCGGTGTCGACGCCGCCGGCGCCCCGGTACCCCCAGTAGCCGAAGGTCGGCCGCAGCCGCTTGCCGCCGCCGAGTACGAAATCACGCAGCGCTTCGGATACCGGCCCCAGGGTGGCGTCGATGGTGGTCAACCGGTCATGTTGGTGGTCGAGGAATTCGGCGAGTGCCGCCTCCACCCGGGCGCGTAACGGTGACGTCTCGTCGGGGGTGTCAGTGGGCACGGTGGGCACCTGCGGGGTTCTCCCTGATCTCGTCCGGCCGCCGGGTACGGACCGCTCCCCGCACGGTAGTCGGCGCCCGACCAGGGCCGCCGGGTGCCTACCACACCCGCCGTTCGGTACTCTGCGTGATTGTCGCGGGACCGTCGGCGTGATCGGCGCGGCTGGAAGCGGCGCCGCATGTCGGGCCGACCGGCGGCCGACCCCGGCCGGTACAGTGGCCGGGTGGCTTTCGGTACCCCTTCGGTGATGCCTGGTGGTGATCCCGCCATCGGGCAGCTGGTGCGCGGGTCGACCCCGACATTCTCGTTCGAGTTCATGCCCCCGAAGACCGAGCGCGGCGAGCAGCTGCTGTGGCAGGCGGTACGCGAGCTGGAGGTGCTCCGGCCCTCGTTCGTCTCGGTCACCTATGGTGCCGGCGGGTCCACCCGCGACCGCACCGTCGAGGTCACTGAGCGTATCGCCACCGAGACGACTCTGACCCCGTTGGCGCACATCACCGCGGTGAACCATTCGATCGCCGAGCTGCGCAATCTGGTCGGCCGGTTCGCCGATGCCGGGGTGCGCAACCTGCTCGCGGTGCGCGGTGACCCACCCGGTGACCCGACCGGGGAATGGGTCTGTCATCCCGACGGGGTCGAGTACGCCGCGGATCTGGTGCGGCTGATCCGTGAGGCGGGCGACTTCACGGTGGGTGTCGCGGCCTTCCCGTACAAGCACCCGCGGTCCTCCGATGTGGACAGTGACACCGAATACTTCGTACAGAAGTGCCGGGCCGGTGCCGACTTCGCCATCACCCAGATGTTCTTCGACGCCGACGACTACTTCCGGCTCCGCGACCGGGTGGCCGCCCAGGGCTGCGACGTACCGATCCTGGCTGGCATCATGCCGGTCACCAAGCTCAGTACGTTGGAGCGTTCCGAGCAGCTGTCCGGTGCTCCCTTCCCGCCCGCGCTGGCGGCCCAGTTCGAACGGGTCGGGGAGGACCCCGAGGCGGTTCGCGAACTGGGCATCGAACAGGCCAGTCTGCTGTGTCAGAAGCTGCTGGACGGCGGGGCGCCCGGCATCCACTTCATCACCTTCAACCGGTCGACCGCCACTCATGAGGTGTGGCGCAATCTGACGCTGCCGGCGACCGCCACGCCGACCGTGGGCTGACCGGTCGGCGGCCGGAGATGCCGGTGGGGGCGGCGACGAGCCGGGCGCCGGTCGACTGGGTCGGGTACGCGACCCGGTGGAAGGCACTGCACGGCGGCTACGACCCGCGGACCGCGCGACTGCCGGTGCGTGCCTGGCTGAAGCTGTCGTACCGGATCGCCAGAGGACTGGCCCGGGCACGCGTCACGCCGGGTCAGGTGACCCTGCTCGGACTGCTCGTCTGCTTGTCCGTACCGCTGGTGGCCAGCCAGCGAGGGCTCTTTGCGGTGGCTGCCGGCGTGCTGGTCGTACTGGCCGGGCTGCTGGACACACTGGACGGTGCGCTCGCCGTGGTGACCCGGCGGGTCACCCGGTTCGGCTACGTCTACGACTCGGTGGTCGACCGGTTGGGCGAGGCTGCCTGGTTGGTGGCCTTCTGGCTGGTCGGAGTACCCGGCTGGCTGGTGGCGCTCACCGCCTGTCTGGTCTTTCTGCACGAGTACCTGCGGGCCCGGTCGATCGCGGCCGGCCTGTCCGGGCTGGCCGCGATCACCGTCGGCGAGAGGCCGGTACGGGCGTTGCTGTGTGCGCTGGGGCTGGCGTTCGTCGGCCTGGGCAGCCTGCTGTCACCGACGCTCGCGGCCGGTACCGGCACCCTCACGGTGGCGGTCTGGTTGCTGCTGGGGCTGGTCGGCTTCCTGCAACTGTTCGCCGCCGTGCAGCGCGAGCTGAGCTGAGCCCGCGCCGGCGCGTCAGTAGATGATCTCGGTCGCGATCCGGTAGGTGTTGCCGGATCTGCTGAGATGGAACGACACGCTGTGCGGTGCGAACTTGTCGGCGGCGACGAATTGCGGGGTGCCCGAGCCCTTGTAGTAGTCGCGGGCGAGTGTGTCGGTGTCCGGCACATGGTTCGCGATCGAGGCCAGCCAGTCATGGGTCGCGTTGGCCGCGTTCTGGTCGGTGCTGGTGGCCTGGACGGTCAACCAGGTGTCGCTCTTCATGACCGGCTCAGCGGTCTCGGTGAAGCCGGCCGGCCACCCGACCTTGGCGTAGAGCGCCCGGGTGTCCTGCTTCTTGCTGTAGTGGTTGTAGCTGATCGCACCCACGGTGCCGCCGACGATCAGGAGCACCCCGATCAGACCGCAGATCAGGATGTTGCGGACCTGCCGCCGCTTCTTGAGCATGGCAGCCGATGGGGCGGGCTGCGGCGACCATCCGCCGAGCGGTGCCGGTCTCGGTGCGCCGGACATCGGCGCCAGCGGGCCGGTGGGTCCGGAGACCGGTGCAGCCTGGCCCGGCGGAGCAGACATCGGCGCTACCACGCCGGACGGACCAGACCAGTGCGTCACCGGGACCGGTGCGGTCGGCGCCGTGACCGGTGACCGTGCGTCGATCGCCCGCAGGGCGCCTTCGGCGACCACCAGTTCCGGCTGCTCCAGAACCACCGGCGGGCGTCCGGTGGCGTGGTGCAGCAGGGTGGCGATCATCGGTACCCGGGTGGCGCCGCCGACCAGGAAGACGCCGACGACATCCGTGGGCTGCACCCGGGCCTGTCGGATCGTGTCCATCGTGACATCCATCGTGCGGCCCAGCGCGGGCCGGGCGGACCGCTCGAACTCCTCCCGGGTGACCCGTACGTCGCGGTCGACCAGCGGTACGAAGAGGGTGACATCAGGCTGGCGGGACAGGGCCTCCTTGGCGGCGCGGGCGTCGTCCCACAGGGCCCGGAAGTGCCGGCGGTCCGCCTGGTCGGTCGGCCGGCTGAGGCGGCTCCACAGCTCCGGCGCCGACCGGCCGACGACCTGGCCCACCTGCGCGACGATCAGGTCGTCGAGGTCGACACCGCCGACATCGTCGAGGCCACGGTAGGCCAGCGGTTCGAACCCGGTCGAGGTATGGCGTACCACGCAGGCATCGAAGGTCCCGCCGCCCAGGTCGTAGACGACCACGCTGCGACCCGGCGGTACCTGGTGCCCGAGCGCGGTGACGAAGTAGGTTGCCGCGGCGACGGGCTCCGCAACCAGTGTGGGCCTCGGCAGACCGGCACGACCCGCGGCATCCGGCAGCATGCTGCGTCGCCGTGGGCCCCACTCGACCGGGCAGGTCATGACCAGCTCGCCGATCGGGCCACCAGCCATCCGGGTGGCCTCGGCGGCCACTCTGCGCAGCGTGCTGGCGGCCAGTTCGACCACCGGGACGCCGCGGTCTGCGAGCAGGATCTCCCCGTCGTCGATGCGTCGTTTCGGATGTGGTTCGTACCGGGTCGGATCAAGCCTGGCGCTACGCTGCGCGTCGCGTCCGGTGATGATGCGACCGTCAGGGTCGGCGTAGACCGCGGAGGGCAGCAGCGGTGCGCCGTCGAACACCAGCGCGCCGGTACGTCCGTCGGGGCCGCGCAGTACCGCGACGGTGTTGGAGGTGCCGTAGTCCACGGCGAGACGGAAACCTGTCACGGCTGCCGAGGTTACAAAGCGTGCACCACCTACCGGACAGGTACTTCGGCACCCGCCGCGGCCTCAGCTGTGGTGGCCGTGCAGCGCGCCGGTACCCGTGCGCTGCTCGTGCTCCGGCATCGCGCCGTGCCGCCCTCCGGTGTGCTCATCCGGTCCGACGGGATCCCCCGGTGCGGTGGATTCGGATGGTCGTGGCGGCTCGTCGGGCAGATCGTGTTTGCCGGACACCAGTTCCTGGAAGGCGATCTTGGCTCGGATCAGCGGCCGGCGGACCCGGGCCTCGCGCCGTTGCGCCCGGGCCGTACTGCGGGGCCGGTTACGGTACCGCCAGCGGGCCCATGGTGCGTTGGGTCGGCTCAGCCGGACCGCACCGACCACGGCGAGACCTGGTACGAATACCCCCACCAGTCCCGTCCAGATCTTGCCCTTCAGTAGCGTGACCACGACGAACACCAGGTTGCCGACCGCGTACCCGGTGCCCAGCAGCCAGCCGACCACGCCGGGGTAGAGGTTTCGTACGGTGTGCAGATCGTTGACACCCACCGGGCTGACCCGCAGCAGGATCAGGCCGGTGAGAGCGATCGCGGCGAACACCGCGTCGATGGAGGCCCGGCCGGCTTCCTTCCAGTACACGTCGTCCAGGTGCAGGATCACCGCGAACTCGTCGAGTACCAGGGCTGATCCGATCCCGAAGACCGCAGCGGCGGTGGACAGCCAGCCGGCCCGCCCCGGCGGGATCGCCAGCCCGCCGACACCGCCGACCAACATCAACAGCACACCTGGTACGACGTGGTGCACGTGGATCCCGCCCGGCTTGACATTGCCCGGCCACCACCGCACCTGCGCCCGGATGGCCCGCACGCTGAACCGGATGAACAGGAACGCCGCGACGAAACCGCAGAAGAAACAGAACAGCGGTAGCCGGCCGGTACGGACGATCGCTTCCTGGAACCAGTCGCCCATCGTCAGTCACCGGGCGGTACGGCTGGTGGATACATGCTGGCTGCTCCCGGATCCTCGGTCGGCCCGCGCGGTGCCCGTGCCCGTCCCGCGCGGCACCTGTACGGCGGGATGAGCGAAACCTACCGGCTCCGGGCTGGTGCTGCGGAGATCCACGCGGGTGTGGTCACCGCCACGCGTGCGGGGCAGGAGCGTGGCCGGTGTCAACGATCGTGGTCATGGTGTGGGCCGTCGGCCTGGTCGCCCCGGGTCGGGGGAGCCTGGTCAGGAGCGGGATGGTCGTGTTTGCCGGACACCAGTTCCTGGAGGGCGATCTTGGCGCGGATGGTCGGCCGTCGCCACCGTATCTCGCGCCGCTGGGCACGGGCCTGTTTACGGGGTCGGCGCTGGTAACGCCAACGTGCCCACGGTGCGTGGGGCCGGCTCAGCCGGACCGCGCCGATCAGTGCCAGGAGCGGGATGAAGACCCCGAGAAGTCCGGTCCAGATCTTGCCCTTCAGGAGAGTCACCAGGACGAACGCCAGATTGACCAGGGTGTAGCCGGTGCCCACCAGCCAGCCGACAACCCCGGGGTAGAGGTGCCGTGCGGACGTGACGTCGCTGACCCCGATCGGGGTGACCCGCAGCAGTATCAGGCCGGTGAGGGCGATCGCGGCGAACACCGCGTCGATGGAGGTCCGGCCGGCTTCCTTCCAGTACACGTCGTCCAGGTGCAGGATCAGCGCGAATTCGTCGAACACCAGGGCGGCGCCGACCCCGAACAGCGCCGCAGCGGCCGCCCGCCAGCTCACCAGATGGTCCGGTACCGCCAACCCGGTCACGCCACCGACCAGCATGAAGATCGCACCGAACACGGCGTGGTGGATGTGCATACCACCCGGCGTCACGTTGCCCGGCCACCACCGCACCTGCGCCCGGATGGCCCGGACGCTGAACCGGATGAACAGGAACGCGGCGACGAAACCGCAGAAGAAGCAGAACAGCGGCAACCGGCCGGTCGCGATGATCGAGTCGTGGAACCAGCGACCCACGGCAGCTCACCGGCCGCGCGCGGGGTGTGTCGGGCGGTACCGCATGCCGCGTCCGATCACTCGACGTCGATGCTGGTCCCTCTTTCTTACCGTCGGGTCGCGTCGTTGCGGCCGGTTTCCCGGAAACGCTGCGGCGGGGGCTCAGCTGTCCGCGGGAAGGAACGGCAGTGCCCGACCGAGTACCGCGAAGGGTCGGTCGTCGCCCGGGAAGTGGAAGTGCCGCAGCACGTCCTCGAATCCACTGCGCCGGTACAACCGCCAGGCCCGGGACTCGTCCACCGGTGCCTCCGGCGTGGACAGCAGCACAGTGGCCTCTGTCGCACCGTCGAGCAGCGCGGCGAGTTGCGCATTGCCCAGCCCGCGGCCCTGTGCCTCGGGGCGGACATGCAGTTCGACCAGTTCGAAGCAGTCCGGCAGCCAGTGCCGGGCCTGTGGGGCGGACAGGCCGGCCCGTACCTGCTCGTGCCACCACTGTCCGGCCGTGGACCGGTAGCCGTAGGCGAATCCGAGCAGGCGGTCGTCGTTGGCCAGTGTGGCGACCGCCCGGAATCCGTGGTAGTGGGTGTGTGCCGCGACGAATCCACGTCGGGCCACGACCAGATCACCGGGGTACTCCATCGCCTCCGCGTACACCGCCAGCACGTCGTCGATGCGGGCCAGCAGATCCTCCGGCGCCCAGTGCACGAGTGTCATGTGGCGGCTGGTCCTTCCGATGGCGCGACGGGTCGAGACGACGGTACGCGAACCGTTCAATCCGTCGCGCCGGTTGGTGCGGCGCGGCGCACTCCGGTCGGCCGCCCGGGAGGCTCATCTGGTCCGTGCGCCCACATCCAACTCGATGAGGCCCAGCGCGGCTCGTATGTAGCCGAGTGCCTGCTCGGTGGACAGTCCCAGCCGCCGCGTCTCGCTGACGTACCGGTCGGCCAGTTCCCGGGCCCGTTGTGCGGTGTGGTCCGCGCCGGCGGCGATGAAGGTGCCTGCTCGACCACGGGTCTCCAGCAGACCTGAGGATTCCAGTTCCCGGTACGCCCGGGCGACGGTGTTGGCGGCCAGGTGCAGTTGCCCGGCCAGCTCCCTGACGGTAGGTAACCGGGTGCCGGCGGGCAGCTCGCCGCTGGCCGCCAGTTGGGCCAGTTGGCGGCGAAGTTGTTCATAGGGTGGTACGGACGAATCGGACTCCACAGTCAGCCGCATCGTGTCTCCTGACTCGTCGACCTGGCGTGTGGCGTGCCGTCATTCTGGCAGCAACGGGCACGCACGTCGTTCCACTGAAGTAAACGGGTGATCGTCACCTCGGGATTCGTCTCCCACCTCACCTTCCGGCCCGGCCAGCCTACGGTGACCTGGTAGCGACGGAAAGTACCGATCCTAGGGAACTGTGGACTGCCTGAGCAGGCCGGTGGCCGGGCTCGCTGCGGCGCAGGTTCCTGGTGGCCGGGCGTCTGCTGGTTGCGCTCGGCCGGAAAACGCGCTTTACTGAACAGGCGTTCGAACATGTGTTCGAATCGCTCTCAGGAAAGCGAATCGCGGCGCTGACCTGAGGAGTCGCGGCCTCCGCCCATCCTGCCGGTTGACCCCCGGGTAGGTGGGTGGAGGTCCGGCCGGCCAGCCGGCCGGACGAGGCGAGGGGAAGCGCCCTCGTTCGGCCGGCTGACGCCCTCGCTGTCCTTCCCCACAGCGCGGTCGGTGGTTCGATACCACCGTGGCCATCCAGGTGTGACGCGGCCGTGTGTCGCTGACCGTCGCAGTAGAGGGGATGACCGAAATGGCGAGCGTTCTGACGCCCGGACCGGCGCGGCCGACCGGCGGCGCGCAGGTGTCCGCGCCGACGCAGGTGCCCGGCCGGGTCCCGCTGTCCGGGCCGGTGAAGATTGGTCGGACCGACCGTGATGAACTGCCCACCGTTCCGGCGCATGCTCTCCCGCACCGGTCACCCCGGGAACTGCTCGCGATGGCCCGCCACGGCCTGGCCGAGGCCGCCGAGACCAGGCCCGACGGCCAGCGCTACGCCACCGCCCACCTGGCGGCGCTGCGGGCCGCAGCTGCCGTACTGGTGGCGCGATCCCGTCCGACAGCGGCCCGGCGCGGTCGACCCACCAGCGTCTGGGCGCTGCTGGCCATGGTGGCGCCGGAAATGGCGGAATGGGCCGCCCGGTTCGCGGCAGGTGCGTCGAAACGGTCCGCGGCGGAAGCGGGCATCCTCCGGGTGGTGACCACGAACCAGGCCGACGACCTGTGTCGGGATGCCGAACGGTTCGTCGCGGTGGTGGAGATCTCGCTCGGCCTTCCACATCAGCCGTTGCTCACCACCAGAGCCGGCTGATCCTCCGGCAGCACCGCGCTCAGCGTCGCCGCGTCAGTGGAAGCGCACCGCTGTCCAGGGACTGCTGTCCAGAGGCACCGCTGTCCAGAGGCACTGCTGGCCGGACGGCGCTGCTGTCCGGTGGGAGAGGGGATCAGGCACAGCGGGGGGAACAGGTGGACATCGGGGGAACAGCCGTGCGCCTGCCCCGGTCGGCTCGACCGGGGGCACCGGACGGCAGCAGCAGACTGGCTGTGGCTGATGACCTGACCGCGCCGACCGGGGCAGCGGGCACAGCATCGGATGACGGGGCGGTACCGGCCGCGTTGATCCGGACCCACAGCGTTCAGTCTGCGTCGAGGTTGCGCGGTGGTGCCGATCACCTGCTACCGGTACATGCCGCGCTGCGGGACCTGCTGCCCGATGGTGGCCTGCGCCGGGGCAGTACAGCGGCCGTCGCCGCGGCGACCGGTGGCACATCGCTGTTGTTCGCGCTACTGGGCACTGCGTCGCGGGCCGGGGCGTGGTGCGCGATGGTGGGAATTCCCGAGGCGGGTGCAGTGTCGGCCACCGAGTTCGGTGTGGTCTCCGAACGGCTGGCGCTGGTGCCCGACCCGGGCCCGGACTGGTTGACCGTCACTGCAGCATTGCTGGACGGGTTCGATCTGGTGGTGGTCAGGCCTGCCGGGCCGATCCCGCCCAGCCATGCGCGTCGGTTGGCCGGTCGGGTCCGGCACCGTCGGGCCGTTCTGCTGGCGCATGGCGACTGGCCGGGCGCGGAGGTGCTGCTACGGCCCGAGGACCCGGTGTGGCAGGGGCTGGGTGAGGGCCGTGGTCGGCTACGTCAGCGCAGCATGACCATTGCGGTGTCCGGACGGGGCGCGGCAGCCCGGCCCCGTACGGCGCAGCTGCTGCTGCCGACGGGGGCGACCGGGATGGCTGCGGTCGCCGCCGTACCGTCCGCTGATGGCACGCGGGACCGGCCGGTGGGCCGGTCCCGCCCCGTTGCGGCGACCGGCCGGCCCGATCCTGACGGTGCGGTCGTGGCGGCGGTGAGCTGAGTGGACCCGGTACGCACTCTGGTGGTGTGGTGCCCGGACTGGCCGGTCACCGCGGCGGTCCGGGACGATGCCCACCGACCCGACGGCACCGGCGACGAGGACGGGCCGGTCGGACACCAACCGGTCGCGGTGTTCGCTGCCGGGCAGGTGTACGCCTGCTCGCCACAGGCCCGGGTCGACGGGGTCCGGCGCGGGCAGCGCCAACGCGATGCGCAGGCCCACTGCCCGGACCTGGTGGTCGTGCCGCACGACCCGGTGCGTGACGTGCGGATGTTCGAGCCGGTGGTGGCTGCGGTCGACGACCTGGCACCCGGGGTCGAGGTGCTGCAGGCCGGAACCTGCGCCCTCGCCGCGCGTGGACCGGTCGGCTACTTCGGCGGCGAGGAAGCCGCCGCCGAACTGATGGTGGACCGGATCGCGGAGACCTGCGATGTCGAGGCGCAGATCGGCATCGCCGACGGGATCTTCACGGCAGTGCTGGCTGCCCGGGCCGGAGTACTCGTCGCGCCGGGGCACTCCGCAGAGTTTCTCGCCGAGGTGGACGTACGGGTCCTGGGCCGACCGGAACTCGCCGGGCTGCTCCGTCGACTCGGTATCCGTACCCTCGGTGCGTTCGCCGCGCTGCCGGCCGGTGACGTACTGGCTCGGTTCGGCTTCGACGCGGCGCTGGCCCACCGCCTGGCCGGTGGTGCTGAGCAGCGGCTGCTGGCGCCCCGCGCGGTACCGCCCGACCTGGTGGTGGCCGAGGAGTTCGAGCCGCCGGTGGAGCGGGTGGACACTGCTGCGTTCATCGCCCGGTCGCTGGCCGAACGCCTGCATGAACGACTTTCGGGGCAGGCGCTGGCCGCCACCCGGTTGATCATCGAGGCCACCACCGGACAGGCCGAACAGCTGTCCCGTACCTGGCGACACGACGGTGCCCTTGCCGCCACCGATGTCGCCGACCGGGTGCGGTGGCAACTGGAAGGCTGGTTGACCAGTGCCCGGCGCCCCACCGCCGGGATCATCCGGCTCCGGCTGGTCCCGGACGGACTGGTCGAGTACGCCGGTCTGCAGCTTGGCCTGTGGGGCGAGATGGGCGAGGACCGGGACCGGGCGTACCGCTCGGTGATCCGGGTGCAGGGCCTGCTCGGTCCACGAGCGGTGGTGACCGCGGTACTGGGCGGTGGCCGGTCACCGGCAGACCGGGTCCGGTTCGTGCCGTGGGGCGACGAGCGGAGCCCGGCGCGACCACCCGACCCGCCGTGGCCGGGTCGACTGCCGGTGCCGTCACCGGCGGTGGTGCCCGACAAACCGACCCCGGTGGCGGTGTACGCCGCAGACGGCACGCCGGTGGGGGTGACCGGTCGGCATGTCATCACCGCAGCGCCGGCGGTGGTCGTCACCGGTGGGGCGGAGCCGGTCGAGGTGCTGGGCTGGGCCGGGCCGTGGCCGGTCGAGGAACGGTGGTGGGTACCCGGGCAGGCCCGCAGGCTGGCGCGGGTACAGGTCCGGCTGGCGGACGGCCGGGCACTGCTGTTGAGTGTCGAATCCGGCCGGTGGTGGGTCGAGGCCAGCTATGACTGAGCGGCAGGTGCCGTGATGGGTTGGCACAATCCGCCGATCCCGTGGTCGGAGTACCGGCGCAGGCTGTCCGGTCCGGCCCCAGGTACGCGTCCCGCCCCAGGTACGCGCAGCGACCAGCCGGCGGCCTCCTCGTCGCCCGCCCCGGCGTCGGAGCCGGCGGCCGGGGTCGGTAGCGGTCTGGTGCCCTACGCGGAACTGCACTGCCACACCAACTTCAGTTTCCTGGATGGAGCCAGCGCACCGGAAGCCCTGGTGACCCGGGCTGCGCAGCTCGGCCTGACCGGGCTCGCGGTCACCGACCATGACGGGTTCTACGGGGTGGTTAAGTTCGCCGAGGCGGCCCGTCGGATCGGACTTCCGACGGTGTTCGGTGCCGAGTTGAGTCTCGGGCTGCCCGGACCGCAGACCGGTACGGCCGACCCGGTCGGACAGCACCTGCTGGTGCTGGCCCGCGGCGCGGAAGGCTACCGACGGCTGTCCGCGGCGATCAGCGAGGCGCAGTTACGCGGCGGTCAGAAGGGTCGGCCGGTGTACGACCTGGCCGAGTTGTCGGAGTGGGGGAGAGGGCACTGGTGGATACTGACCGGCTGTCGTAAGGGCATGGTGCCGGCGGCGCTGGCCGAGGGCGGGCCCGACGCGGCAGCCGGCGCCCTGGCCCAGCTGGTCTCCCTGTTCGGTGCCGACCGGGTGGCGGTGGAACTGACCGACCATGGCCAGCCGGACGACGACGAACGCAACGACGCCCTCGCCGAGCTGGCCGGACAGTTCAGGCTGCCGGTGGTGGCCACCAACAACGTGCACTACGACGCTCCCTCCCGCCGCCGGTTGGCCACCGCGCTGGCCGCGGTCCGGGCCCGACGCCCGCTCGACGAACTGGCCGGCTGGCTACCGGCCGCGAGTACCGCCTACCTGCGTACCGGCGCGGAGATGGCGGCCCGGTTCGCCGCCCATCCGGGCGCGGTGGCCCGGTCGGTCGAGATCGCCGCGGACTGCGCGTTCGACCTGCGGCTGGTGGCGCCGACCCTGCCGGACTTCCCGCTGCCCGCGCCGTACCGGACCGAGATGCAGTACCTGCGGGCGCTCACCGAACAGGGGGCGCGCCGCCGGTACGGGCTGCCGGAGCAGGCGCCGGAGGCGTACCGGCAGATCGAACACGAACTGGCCATCGTCGACCAGCTCGGTTTCCCCGGGTACTTCCTGGTGGTGTGGGACATCATCCGGTTCTGCGCGGAACACGGCATCCTGTGCCAGGGCCGGGGTTCGGCGGCCAACTCGGCGGTCTGCTACTCCCTGGGCATCACCAACGCCGACCCGGTGTTCCACCGTCTGCTGTTCGAACGGTTCCTGGCACCCGAACGCGACGGGCCACCCGACATCGACGTGGACATCCAGTCCGACCGGCGCGAGGAGGTCATCCAGTACGTCTATGAGCGGCACGGTCGCCGGCACGCCGCCCAGGTGGCCAACGTCATCTCCTACCGGCCGCGCTCCGCTGTCCGGGACATGGCCCGCGCACTGGGTCATTCGCCGGGCCAGCAGGATGCCTGGAGCCGGCAACTGGACCGCTGGGGTGACCTTACGGCCGCCGAGGGCGTCCCCGAGCTGGTCATTGAGCTGGCTGACCAGGTCATGGACTTTCCCCGGCATCTGGGTGTGCACTCCGGTGGCATGGTGATCTGCGACCGGCCGGTGAGTGAGGTCTGCCCGGTCGAGCATGCCCGGATGCCCGGCCGCACGGTGCTGCAGTGGGACAAGGACGACTGCGCGGCCGTCAACCTGGTCAAGTTCGACCTGCTCGGGTTGGGCATGCTCACCGCGCTGCGCAACGCCCTGACGCTGCTGGCCGACCATCACGGCAGGCAGTACACATTGGACACCCTGCCGAAGGAGGACCCTGCGGTGTACGAGATGCTGTGCGCCGCCGACTCGGTCGGCGTGTTCCAGGTGGAGAGCCGGGCCCAGATGGCCACCCTGCCCAGGCTGCGGCCGAAGCGGTTCTACGATCTGGTGGTCGAGGTGGCGCTGATCCGACCCGGCCCGATCCAGGGTGGCTCGGTACATCCGTACATAGAGCGTGCCAACGGCCGCCAGCCGGCCACCGTCGCGCATCCGCTGATGCGTCGGGCGCTGGACAAGACGCTGGGCATACCGCTGTTCCAGGAGCAGCTCATGCAGCTGGCCATCGATGTGGCCGGCTTCGACGCCAGCGAGGCCGACCAGTTGCGCCGGGCGATGGGCGCCAAGCGCTCCACCCGGCGGATGGCCGAGCTACGGGGCCGGATGTACGCCGGAATGGCCGCCAACGGCATCACCGGTGCCCTGGCCGACGAGGTGTACGACAAGCTGGCCGCGTTCGCCAACTTCGGGTTCCCGGAGAGCCACGCGATCAGCTTCGCCTACCTCGTGTACGCCAGTTCGTACCTGAAGCGCTATTACCCGGCGGCGTTCTGCGCGGCGCTGCTGGCCGCCCAGCCGATGGGGTTCTATTCGCCGCAGTCCCTGGTCGCCGACGCCCGTCGGCACGGCGTACGGGTACTGCGCCCGGACATCGACCGCAGCGACACGCAGGCGGTCCTGGAGGGCTACCACGGTGCCGGTCCGGCACCGGCTGCCGCGCCGCCGGATGCCTGGGGTACGCACGGCCCCGCGGTACGGCTGGGCCTGTCGGGCATCCGGCAGGTCTCCGCCCCGCTGGCCGACCGGATCGTGGCCGAGCGCCGGGCTCACGGCCCGTACCGTGACCTGGTCGATCTGGCCAGGCGTACGCAACTGCCCGCCGCCTCGCTGGAGGCGCTGGCCACCGCCGGGGCCTTCGACACGTGGGGGATGACCCGCCGGCAGGCGCTGTGGGCCGCGGGGGCCGCCGCCACCGAACGTGCCGACCGGCTACCCGGTACGGGTAGCGGCACGCATACCCCCACCTTGCCCGGGATGGACGCGCTGGAACGGATCGCCGCCGATGTGTGGGCCACCGGGCTGTCCACCGACAGTCACCCGACCGAGTTCGCCCGGGACCGGCTGGACAGCCTCGGTGCGGTCCGTATCGCCGAACTGTCGCAGTGCGCCGACGGCACCCGGGTGCTGGTCGGAGGCGTGGTCACACACCGGCAACGGCCGGCCACCGCCGGCGGCGTCACCTTCGTCAACCTGGAGGACGAGACCGGCATGCTCAACGTGATCTGCTCGGTGGGGGTGTGGCAGCGCTACCGCCGGGCGGCCCGCGGTGCGCCGGCCCTGCTGGTACGGGGCCGGTTGGAGCGCGCCGACGGGGTCACCAACCTGGTTGCGGACCGGATCGGCCGGCTGGACCTGGCCGTCCGTACGGCATCCCGCGACTTCCACTGACGACGGGTCGTGTCCCCGCGTGGCGAGCCACCCGGCCGTGCCGGGCGTGTCGTGGCCGGCGGACATCAGAGCAACGCCGGCCCGCGACGATGCGTTGGCTAGGCTCATCACCAGTCGAACCTTAAGGAGACCGGTGGCCGTGGAGCGCAGTCGGGCGCAGATCGCGCCGCGTACCGCCGTGGTGTGGCAGGTGCTGCGGGCCGAGCTGGAGCGTCGCACGGGCGAACAACTCGACATCGTCGACATCGGCGGCGGCACCGGCGGTTTCGCCGTACCGCTGGCCCAGTCCGGACACCGGGTGACGGTCGTCGACGCCAGCCCGGACGCGTTGGCCGCACTGAGCCGGCGGGCCGCCGACGCAGGTGTCGCCGCGCAGATCCACGGCCGCCAGGGCTACGCCGACGACCTGGCCGGTCTGGTACCTGCGGGCAGCGCGGACCTGGTGCTGTGTCACAGCCTGCTGGAGGTGGTGGACGATCCGGCAGCGGTCGCCGCCGCACTGGCCGCCGCGTTGCGGCCGGGCGGGGCGGCCAGCGTGCTGGTCGCCAACCGGGCAGCGGCGGTACTGTCCCGGGCGTTCGGTGGGCACCTGGCGGCGGCGACCGGCCTGCTGTCGGACCCGGACGGCAGCACCGGTTCCAGGGACACTCTGCGTCGACGCTTCGACACCGGTACCGCCAGCGATCTGCTCAACGCTGCCGGGCTGCTGGTGGAACAGGTGCACGGGGTACGGGTGGTGGCCGATCTGATGCCGCGCGCCGTACTGGATGCCGATGCCGTCTCCCCGGAGGCGCTGGTGGACTTCGAGCTGGCGGTGGCTGCACAGTCGCCGTACCGGGACATCGCGACGCAGTTGCACCTGTTCGCCCGCCGGCCCCCGGCGACATGAACCTGCCGGTGGGGCCGCAGCGGCCGGACGGTTTCGCTATGCCGCGCTACGGGACCGCCAGCCTCGCCGAACTGCTGCCGTCGGTGCTCGCGGCGCTGGGCGTACCCGGACCTGATCCGCTGGGCCTTGCCGACGGGCCGCTCGCCGGGGTACGCCGGGTCGTGGTGCTGCTGGTCGACGGGCTGGGTTACCACCTGCTCCCGGCGGCCGCGTCGGTGGCGCCCACGCTGGCCGCCGTACGGGCCGGCAGCTGCGCCACGCTGTCGGTGCTGACCAGCGGCTTCCCTTCCACCACGCCGACCAGCCTGGTCACCCTGGGCACCGGCGCGCCGCCCGGGCAGCACGGTGTCGTGGGCTTCACCGTCCTCATTCCGGGCACCGAGCGCACCATCACCCACATCACCTGGGACGACAGCGTCGACCCACGGGCCTGGCAGCCGCTGGACACCCAGTTCGACCGGGCGACGGCGGCGGGACTCCCCACCTTCGTGACCGGACCGTCGAAGTTCGCCGGGTCGGGACTGACGGTGGCCGCGTACCGGGGTGCGACCTACCGGCCGGTGCCGGATGCGCCTGACACCCCGTCGGCGGTGCTGGCCGCGCTCACCGGTGCCGACCGCGCGCTCGTCTACGCCTACCATCCGGACGTGGACCGGGCCGCACACCTGTACGGTCCCGGCTCGCCGGAGTGGTACGACTCCGTGGCCGGGGCGGACCGCCTGATCGCCGGGGTCGCCGCCCGGTTGCCCGATGACGCCGCACTGGTGGTGACCGCCGATCACGGCATGGTGTCGGTCGGCGAGCCGGACCGGGTGGACATCGACGCCACGGCGGGACTGCTCCAGGGCACCCGGGTGGTCACCGGCGAGCCGCGGGCGCGCTACGTGCACACCCGACCCGGGGCGGCCGGCGACGTGCTGGTGGCCTGGCGGGAGATCCTCGGTACCCGTGCCGTGGTGGTCAGTCGTGCGGAGGCGGTCGATGCCGGCTGGTACGGACCGGTCACCGCGGCCGCCGCTGCCCGGATCGGCGACGTGGTGGCGGTCGCGACCGGCCGGTACGCACTGGTCCGCACGATCACCGAACCCTTCGAGTCCGGACTGCTCGGCTACCACGGGTCGCTGACCAGTGCCGAGCTGGAGGTGCCGCTGGTCGTACTGCGCGCCGGGGACGTACCGGTCGACGGGGCGTGGCCGGGGCAGTCTGTCGGACCCTGCGGCTAGCCTGCAGCACAGGGACCGGGACGGCAGCTGAGCGGGGGACGCGGTGGGACGCCAGCAGTTGCAGCCGGGCGAGGGACCTGCCGGCGCCGACGGCTTCGGACCGGACGGCGACGACACAGGGTGCCCGATCCTGCATGTCGACATGGATGCCTTCTTCGCCTCGGTGGAGGTACGCGACCGCCCGGAACTGCGTGGTCGCCCCGTCATCGTGGGCGGCATCGGACCTCGCGGTGTGGTCAGTTCGGCGAGCTACGAGGCGCGTCGTTTCGGTGTGCACAGTGCCATGCCGACCAGTCGGGCCCGCCGGCTCTGTCCACGGGCGGTCTACCTGCCGCCCAGTTTCGAGCAGTATTCGGCGGCGTCGCGTGCGGTGATGGAGATCTTCCGGGAGATCACCCCACTGGTGGAGCCGCTGTCGCTGGACGAGGCGTTCCTCGACGTGGCCGGCGCCGGTCGTCGGATCGGTGCGCCGGCGGCCATCGGTCGGTTGATCCGGTCGCGGGTGGTCGCCGAACTCGGTCTGACCTGCTCGGTCGGGGTCGCACCGACCAAGTTCGTCGCCAAGCTGGCCTCGTCGCGGGCCAAGCCGGACGGACTGCTGGTGGTACCGGTCGACAGCGTGCTGACCTACCTGCACCGGTTGCCGGTATCCGCGTTGTGGGGCGTGGGGGAGCGCACCGCCACGCTGCTGCACCGACTGGGCCTGATGACCGTGGCCGACATCGCGCACAGCAGACCCGCCGCCCTGCGCAGCGCTCTCGGTGACTCCGTGGGCCGACACATCTACGAGCTCGCCCACGGCCGCGATCCGCGGCCGGTCAGTCCGCAGGTGGCGGAGAAATCGGTCGGTGCGGAGACCACCTTCGACACCGATGTCGCCGATCCGGACACGATCCGTCGCACCCTGCTGGCATTGGCCGGTCGGTGTGCGGCGCGGGCCCGGCGTGCCGGGGTGGCTGGCCGTACGGTCACGATCAAGGTCCGCTACGCCGACTTCCGGACGATCAACCGGTCCCGCACCCTGGCGGCGAGCACGGATGTGGCGCGCGAGATGTTCGAGACCGGATGGTCGTTGTTCACCGCTTCGGCCGGTGAGGATCCGGTTCGGCTGGTCGGACTGCGTCTGGAAGGACTCGTCACCGAGGGCGGGGCACCCCGTCAGCTGATGCTGGGTGAACGCGAGCACGGATGGCGGGACGCCGAGCGCGCGGTGGACGCCGCAGCGGCTCGTTTCGGCACGTCCGCGGTCCAACCGGCGAGTCTGCTGCGGCGGGATCCCGCCGGTCGTCGACGGGGTGGCGGAGGAGCCGCGGACGACCAGGCCACCGGGGACGAATCGGTCAATCGCGGCCATGGGTAGGCAGGGTCGGCCCTCCAGTGAGAACATCATGACGGAAAGGGCCAACAGTCCTCACCCCACTGGGTCCAACTCCGCCTTTCCGTAAACTTGACCCGCTCGTAGACTGGTCAGTAGGCAGCCAGCTGGCTGCGCGGTTTGCCGGTTTTGCCGGCCGTGTCGCCCGGGAGGAGTGCCGTGCCGCTCTCCGAGCACGAGCAACGACTGTTCGATGAGATCGAACGGTCGCTCGCTGACGACCCCAAATTCGCTTCCGTGGTGCGCGCCAACGACCCACGGCATCATGCCCGCCGTAGGTTGTTGATCGCTGCGGTGATCCTCGTCGTCGGTCTGGGCGTACTGGTGGCTGGTGCCATGCAGCACAGCACCGTGCTGGGTGTGATCGGATTTGTGATCATGCTGGGTGGGCCGGCCTTCGCGTTGCAGTCCCGGCGCCGGGGCTCCCGTCAGACCTCGCACCTGAGGGTAGTCGGTGGTTCGAGCGCCAAACAGCCACGCCGCACCCGTCGCAGCAGAGCCACCGGCCGTGGCTCGCTGCTCGACCGATTGGACGAACGCTGGCGCAACCGTCCCGAGGGCGGTCGCTGAACTCGGTCGCTCGGCCTCAGGGTCGCTCGGCCTCAGGGTCGCCCGGTACGGCTTGCGAACAACCGGCGCGGTACCCGCGACTGGAGCAGCCGCTGCCGCCAGAGCCCGACCCCGGCCACGCTGCGGGTGCCGGTGTCCACGACCCCGGCGCGCCAGCGACGAAGGACCGACCGGGGCGCCAGTACGGCCAGGATCCGCTGGCCGCGGCTGGCCTGGGCCCGTAGCGCTTCCTGGGCCTGCGGTGCGGACACGCGCAGCTCGGCCGGGTCGACCGGTTCCGGCGCATAGCGCGCCCGTTCCTCGGCATGTCCCAACAGTCGTAGCGCGGACCCGGCCTCCGTACCGATGCCGGGCAGCCCGGCCAGCCGTGCGGCGGTCATCCGGGGGGTACGGCTGAGGTCCTCGTCGATCCGGTAGTCCACCACGGTGTCCATCAGCTCATCCCAGACGGCGTGGGCGGCCCGCCGGGCGAGGAGATGCCCGTCCTGCCCAGCTCCGTCCACCGTCAGCTGTGGATCCGGACCGGTCGCGACACTCGACGAGGCGATCCTCGCCGCAATCCGGCCGCGGCGCCGGCGCACCAGCCCGCGCATCGCCGCAGGGATCGCGGCCAGGGCGAGCAGCGCGAGGAAGCCTCCCACCAGCCAGTACGGCCAGCGGGCCGCTGCGTGTGCCCGTTGGCCCGCGCCCTGGTTCACCGACCCGGCGCCGTGCTGCGCCTTGTCTCCGGTGTTGGCTGCCCCCGGATCCCGCGGTTTGCCCGGCTGCGCGGCACCCGGGCCGTTGCCGCCGCTGGCCGCCGAGGGGTTGGGTGCCCAGCCGAAGCTCGCCGATCCGGCCACGTCGCCGCCCGGTGTCGGGTCGAACGGAACCCAGCCGAAGCTCGGGAAGTACACCTCCACCCACGCGTGTGCCTCATGGCTGGTCACCTGGTAGAGGTGGCCGTTGCCGAGCTTGGAACCGTGCGTGTAGCCGACGACCACCCGGGCCGGGATCTGCGCCTGACGCACCATCCAGGCCATGGCCGAGGCGTACTGCTCGCAGTAGCCCTGCCGCTTGGTCAGGAAGTCGACGATGGCGCTGCCGCTGGTGCCGGGCTTCGTCGACAGGCTGTACTTGAACCCGTTGGACGGTGCGAAGAAGTCGAGGATCGCCCGTACCCGGTCGTACTCGGTGCTCTTGCCGCGCACCAGCTGATCGACCCGGCTCCTGATCGTCCCGATCGTGCGTACCTTGGTGTTGTCGTGCACCACGGGGTCGCCGGTGTCCAGCCGGGGCGCCCGCCGCAACTCGGCGGGCCGGTAGTCGAAACTGTCGTAGTTCAGCCGCCAACTGGAGCCCCTCGTGGCGGGCCGGTCGGTGAACACCACACCGGTGTCCGGCTCGTAGCGCCAGTTGGCTCCGCCCGGTGCCTGGATCGCGGTCGGGGCACCGAAGATGGGCAGGTACCGGTCGTCGAGCTGCTGAGAATCGATCTTCGCCTGGTAACCGTGGTAGACGACGGAGGACACCGCGACGTTCGGCTGGTCCGGACCGTTGGCGAGTGGTCGGCTCCGCCGCACCGGCCCGGGCGAGAACCCGTTGTCATTGATCTGATCGGCCACTGCGGTGCGCAGGTAACCGGGATCAGGGTCGTCGGTCTGTAGCTGGAACAGGTTGATCGGCTGGCCCTCGGTGAGACTGCCGCGCAGCGTGGTGATCGGGTTGATGCTGGTACCCAGGCGGGAGCCGTTGCCGGGGCCGCTGCCGGTGCCGTTGTTGTACGCGGCGATCCGGTCGAGCAGCCCGCTGGAGAGTCCGGGCACCGCCACCGGTACCACGATGGCCAGGACCAGCCCGAGGAAGCCCAGCCGCCGGCCCGCGGATGCCAGCGGTGAAGGTTCCCACGCATCGACGTCGCGCCCGTCCCCGGTGAACCGGCGCCCCCAACGGCGTACCTGATCGACATGATCGGTCATCAGCAACCACAGGTAGCCCGCGCCACCCAGGAGGAAGGGCAACCAGGACACGCTGCCGGTGTTGATCGCCACCGGCACCGAGTACAACGCCAGCAACGGCAACCCGGCCAGCGCCGGCTGTCGCAGACCCACCGCGAGCAGGTCCACCGCGATCGCCACCAGGCCCATGCCGACCGCTACGAGGAAACTGAGCCCCGCCGGTTCCGGTACCGGGATCGCGAGTTCCTTGACGTCCTTGCCCGCCTCCCGCCACAGGGCGTGGAAATGGCTGAAGGTGTGCCCGTCGGGTATGAACCCGAAGATCTCGTGGCCGGACGGGAAGGTCCAGGTGATCAGGATCAGTAGTCCGGCCAGCATGGCCAGTACCTGTCCCCACACCGGAACCCTGAGTGTCCGGGCGATCATCGCGACGCCGACCACCACGGCGATGGACAGGAAGGACTCCAGCACCCAGCCGAACAGCTCGAACACCGTCGAGAAGACGCTGGAGGCGAGGAACGTGGCGGCGCCGGCGACCAGCGCGACCGACCGTCGCTGACTCATGGCCGGACCCCTCCCTGGACGGTGTCGGCAAGGGTCGCGTGCACCGCGAACCCGCGCGCTCCGCGGGCGGTCTGTGGCCACAGCGCCGCCAGGCCCGCCCCGTACGGCACGCTGACCACCCGCCAGCCTCCCCGCAGCAGGGCCAGCGCGCTGGCCTGGTAGCGCTGGTCGTGTTCGGCACGTTGGTTCGCCGGCAGATGCAGCCAACCGGAGGTGTTGAGCAGGAACGCCACACAGGTGGTGCCCGAGGTGCGCAGGGCCGAGACCGCCACGGCCTCCTGCGGGGTGAGCAGGCCCAGCAGCGCGATGACCAGGCCACCGTCGTCACGGGTGCGTACCTGCCGCACCATTGTGGCCAGATCTCCGCGCTGACTCAGCTTCACCTCGGCGAGATGATCGAGTAGTTCGCCGACCGACCTGCCGTCCCCTTCACCGGTGTCGATGTCGGTGCCGGCCTCGGTGACCAGGCGCAGATGGTAGCCGGCGTGCCGCAGGTGCACCGCCATGCTCGCGGCGGCCGACACCGCCCATTCGAAGCTCGCGGTCGGTCCTTCGCCCCGGTGCGCGCGCAGCCGGGTGTCCAGCACCATCGTGGCCCGGCTCTCCCAGGGCTGCTCCTCGCGGCGCACCATGAGCTCACCCACCCGGGCGGTGGAACGCCAGTGCACCCGGCGCAGGTCGTCGCCATAGCGGTACTCGCGGGTGGCGGCGTCGTCCTCACCGTGCACCGCCACCGACCGGGCGTGACTCTCCCCGGCACCGGTGTACTCGCCGGCCAGCCGTACCGGCTGCAACGCCACCACCTGGGGCACCACCGTGAGTCTGTCGACCGTAGGGAAGGACCGCGTCATCTCACACATCCCGAACGGGTCGGTGAGCCGTACGACCAGCGGGCCGACTTCGTAGCGTCCGCGTACATCGGCGCGGACCGTGTACGCCACCGAACTGGCCTTCTGCCCGGGTAGGCGTTCCAGAACCAGGCGCGGGCGACTGCCCAGGGCGTAGGGCAGCTGGTCCTCCAACAGCAGTGTGCCGGTCGGCAGCCGCGACGTGTTCTTGAGCCTGAGCACGACCCGGGCGGTGGCCCCCACCGAGACCCGGTGCGGTTCCAGTACCCGCGAGCAGTGCAACTGGTAGCGGGTTCGGGCCACCGTCGCCGCGGACAGCAGTGGGAGGACAGCCAACAGGACCGCCACCCGCAACAGGTCCTTCTCGCCGAGGATGAGTGCGGACAGGGCGGCGGCCGCACCGGCGGCCAGGAAACACCGCCCCCGGGTGGTCAGCCCACGCAACGCGGTCCTCACGGCGAGCCCATCTGCACGGCCCTGCCTGCTGTGGCCCGAGCATCCGCTCGGCCGTGCGCGCCCACCTGCATGCTCAGTCCCGCCAGTGCGTCCGCCGGTCACCCTGCCGGTCACCCGGCACGGGGATGCGGTGCACCAGGTCGGCCACGATGGCGTCGGTGGTCCGCCGCGCCAACTGGGCCTCCGCGGTGGGAATCACCCGGTGCGCCAGCACCGGAACCACCAGGGCCTGCAGATCGTCGGGCGTCACGTAGTCCCGGCCCTCCAACGCGGCGACCGCGCGGGCCGTACGCAGAAGTTGCAGGCCGGCCCGTGGGCTGGCACCGAGCCGCAGGTCGGTCGCCTCCCGGGTGGTACCGACGATGTTCACCGCGTACTGCTTCACCGCACCCGCCACATGTACGCGTCGTACGGTGGCGATCAACCGGCGGATGGTCTCGGCGTCGGACACCGGCATCAGCCGATCCAGCGGATCGCTCGCGCCGTGCATGTCGAGCATTGCCAGCTCAGCGGCCTGATCGGGATAGCCCATCGCGATCCGCGCGGTGAACCGGTCCCGCTGCGCCTCCGGCAGCGGGTACGTGCCCTCCATCTCGATCGGGTTCTGGGTGGCCATCACCATGAACGGTGTCTGCAGGTGGTAGGTCGTACCGTCGACCGTGACCTGCCGTTCCTCCATGCATTCCAGCAGCGCCGACTGGGTCTTCGGGGACGCCCGGTTGATCTCGTCCCCGACCACCAGATTGGCGAACACCGCGCCCGGTTTGAACTCGAAGTCGCGGGTCTCCTGGTTGTAGACGCTGACCCCGGTCACGTCGGAGGGCAGCAGGTCCGGGGTGAACTGGATCCGGCGTACCGTGCAGTCGATGGACCGGGCCAGCGCCTTGGCGAGCTTGGTCTTCCCGACGCCCGGTACGTCCTCGATGAGTAGATGGCCTTCGGCCAGCAGCACCGCGAGAGCCAACCGTACGATGGCGGTCTTGCCCTCGATGACCTGTTCGATGTTGCTGACTATCCGCTCGGCCGAGGCCTGGAGTTCAGCGGAAGGCATCGGGGTCACCGAATCCTCCCACGTGCGCTGCGCGGTCACCGGCCTCCTCCTTGTCCGGGCGCACCGAAGATCTGTCGGTGCATACCGTGGCGTTCCGGGGAGAAGGCAGGCTTCCCCGCTCGGCTGGGAGTTCGGGTGGAATGTTCGATCAGCCACCCCGCCCGCCCTCGTGACTGCATCCTCTCAGGCTATACGCCCCGTCCAGGCGCGCTGAGCGATCATCTTTCGGCAACGGTTGGGTCACCGTTGATCATCGTGTCCGTTCTGGCCCGAGGTTCCCGGCGGGTTTACCGGACCGAACAGGACACGGTGGGTAACTCGGGCGCCCGGCCGGCCATCTTCCCCGGCGCGCTACACTGCCTGGCAATGAGCACGTACGGCCTGCTTCTTACCGGGCCGTGCTGACCGCCGGCCGTCCCTGACGGCCGACCAGCACGGCGAACCCCTCCTGCGCGAGGGGTTTTTTCGTGTACCGGGCCGGTGCGGCGCGGTCGACAGCGGCCGACGCACCTGGTGGCCGGGATGGATCTCCGATGACAGACGCGACGACAGATAGCGGTGGTGGAAACACGATGACCGAGAGCGTGCAGCAGACCGGCAGTACCGGGCCGGCTCCCGCATCACCCGCCGGTGGACACGGCGCGGTCGAGGACACGATGCCACCCCACCGCTACACCGCGGAGCTCGCCGCCGCCATCGAGCAGCGCTGGCAGGACCGCTGGGAGCAGGACGGCGCCTTCCGCGCGCCGAACCCGACCGGGCCGCTGGCCGACCCCGCCGGTGCGGCCATGCTGGAGCGGCCGAAGAGCTTCGTCATCGACATGTTCCCGTACCCGTCCGGAGCGGGCCTGCACGTGGGTCACCCGCTGGGCTACATCGCGACCGACTGTCTGGCCCGCTACCAGCGGATGGCCGGCTACAACGTGCTGCACGCGATGGGCTTCGACGCCTTCGGGCTGCCGGCCGAGCAGTACGCGGTACAGACCGGGCAGCATCCTCGTACGACCACCGAGCAGAACATCGCCCGCTACCGCAGCCAGATGCGTCGGCTGGGGCTGGGCTACGACGACCGCCGGACCTTCGCCACCACCGACCCGGGCTTCTACCGGTGGACCCAGTGGATCTTCCTGCAGATCTACAACTCCTGGTACGACCGGGACCTGCGGAAGGCGCGTCCCATCGACGAGCTGGTCGAACAGTTCGCCTCGGGTCGTCGGGCCACGCCGGACGCCCGTCCCTGGGCGCAGCTGACCGCGCTGGAGCGCGAGCGGGTGTTGGCCGGCCACCGGCTGGCCTACCGCTCCGAGGAGCCGGTCAACTGGTGTCCGGGGCTGGGCACCGTGCTGGCCAACGAGGAGGTCACCCCGGAAGGTCGCTCCGAGCGCGGTGACTTCCCGGTCTTCCGGCGCAACCTGTCCCAGTGGATGATGCGCATCACCGAGTACTCCGACCGGCTGCTCGACGATCTGGACGCGCTGGACTGGCCCGAGCCGGTGAAGATGATGCAGCGCAACTGGATCGGCCGTTCCTACGGTGCGCGGGTCGCCTTCGCGCTGGAGGGCCGGGCCGACGTCGGTCCGGTCACCGTGTTCACCACCCGCCCCGACACCCTGTTCGGCGCCACCTACCTGGTGCTCGCGCCCGAACACGAACTGGTCGACGCGATCGTCCCGGATGGCTGGGACACCGGGACTCCGGCCGCCTGGACCGGCGGCGCCGCGGATCCTGCGTCAGCGGTGGCGAACTACCGCCGTAGCGCCGCTGCCAAGACCGACATCGAGCGGCAGGAGAACAAGGACAAGACGGGCGTCTTCACCGGCGCCTACGCACGTAACCCGGTCAACGGTGAACGACTGCCCATCTTCATCGCCGACTACGTGCTGGCCGGGTACGGTACCGGCGCGATCATGGCCGTCCCGGCCCACGACACCCGCGACTTCGCCTTCGCGCGTGCCCTGGACCTGCCGATGCGCTGCGTCATCGAGCCTTCCGACGGGCGCTCGAACGACCCGGCCAGCTGGGACGATGCGTTCTCCGCCGGCGACGCACTGGTGATCAACTCGACCGGTACCGGGGTCAGCCTGGACGGTCTGCCGGTACCCGAGGCCAAGAAGCGGATCGCCGAATGGCTGGCCGAGCAGGGGGCAGGGGAGGGGACCGTCACCTACAAGCTGCGGGACTGGCTGTTCAGCCGGCAGCGCTACTGGGGCGAACCGTTCCCGATCGTGTACGACACCGACGGCCGCGCCGTCGCGTTGCCCGAGCAGATGCTGCCGATCGAGCTGCCGGACGTACCGGACTTCTCCCCGGTCACCTTCGACGCCGAGGACGCGAACTCCAGCCCGATGCCGCCGCTGGCCAAGGCGCAGGACTGGGTCAACGTCACGCTGGACCTGGGCGACGGACCCAAGCAGTACCGCCGGGAGACCAACACGATGCCCAACTGGGCGGGTTCCTGCTGGTACCAGCTGCGTTACCTGGACCCGACGAACCCCGACACGCTGGTCGATCCGGCCAACGAACAGTACTGGATGGGCCCACGGGCCGCGGGTGATCCGGGCGGTGTCGACATGTACGTCGGTGGGGTGGAGCACGCCGTCCTGCACCTGCTGTACGCCCGATTCTGGCACAAGGTCCTGTACGACCTGGGTTTCGTCTCCGGTCCGGAACCGTACCGGCGGCTGATCAACCAGGGCTACGTGCAGGCCTACGCCTACCGGGACGAGCGTGGCGTGCATGTACCGGCCGAGCAGGTCGTGGAGACCGCCGAGGGCTACCGGTACGAGGGCCGGCCGGTGCGGCGCGAGTACGGCAAGATGGGCAAGTCGCTGAAGAACGTGGTGACACCCGATGAGATGTGCGAGGCGTACGGCGCCGACACCTTCCGGGTGTACGAGATGTCGATGGGACCGCTGGAGGTGTCTCGTCCCTGGGAGACCCGTGCGGTGATCGGTTCTTTCCGGTTCCTGCAACGGTTGTGGCGCAGCCTGGTCGACGAGCAGACCGGGCGTTCCCGGGTGGTGGAGACGTCGGTGGACGACGACACCCGCCGGTTGCTGCACCGCACCATCGACGGGGCACGTACCGAGACCGCGCAGCTGCGGCTGAACACGGTGATCGCCAAGCTCATCGAACTCAACAACCGGCTGGTGCAGATCTCCACGGACGGCGCACCCCGGGAGGTCGCCGAGCCACTGGTACTGATGGTCGCTCCCTTCGCGCCGCATCTGGCCGAGGAACTGTGGCGGCTGCTGGGGCATTCCGTATCGCTGGTCCATGCGCCGTACCCGGTGGCCGACCCGCAGTGGTTGCGTTCGGCCGCACAGGTCTATCCGGTACAGGTGAACGGCAAGGTCCGCGGGCGCATCGAGTTGCCGGTGGAAGCCGACGACGAGACGGTACGCGCCGCCGCGCTGGCCGACGAGAAGGTCGCCGCGTTCCTGGACGGTCGGGAGCCGCGCAAGGTGATCGTGGTGCGCGGCCGGATGGTCAGCGTCGTGGTCTGAGCGTCTGAGCCTTCCACCGGATCGGCCGCCGCCGGTCGGCTAGCGCCCCGTGCGCCAGCTGTCCGACGGCGGTCGGGTCAGGCTGGGGGCCGGCAGCGACCCCTCGGAGCGGCGTGGCCGTGTCGTACGACGATCGGAGGGCGCCGGTTCGCCGGCGGCGGACCGTGCCGCGACCCCGGCGCGCTGCCTGTCGCGCCCCATGTCGCCGCGCTGCTGTGCCAGCCGGGCTTCGAACTGCGCGTAGTCGACGAGTTCCGCCGGTGACGCGGAGAACGCCACCACCAGCAACATGATCACCGTGATGATTCCCACCAGGAGGAGCAGCGGCAGCAGCAGGGTGGTGAACGCGGCGCCACCGTCGGCAGCGGCGCGGTCGTCCGGCATCATCGTCATCGCCAGCATGGCGGTGTAGTGCATCGCGCAGAAGACAGCAGCGATCAGCGCTGCGGCGAGGATCGTGACGACCCGCCGGCTGATGGTCTGGGTGAACCACAATGTCATTGCCGCGCCGCTGACCGCGATGGTCACCCACAGAGCGAGTGGGGCGGTCTGGTAGCTCATCGTCGCGGGGACCACCAGGGCGGTCATCCCGACGTGGTGCATGCCGGCGGCGCCGGTCGCCACGAGCAGGGCGCCCCCGACGACCCGGTGCACCTTGTGTGGGTCGGCGCCCGCGACGGCGAGTCCGGCGCCGATACCGGCCATCGCGATCAGCGCACTGAGCACGGTCGGCACTATCCGGTACCGGATCTGCACGGTGTCCATCGAGAAGCCGAGCATCGCGATGAAGTGCATGACCCACAGGCCGGTGCCGCCGAAGGAGACGGCGGCGAGGGTGAGCCAACCCGTCCTCCCGGCACGGGACAGTACCCGCGCGCGGCTGGAGCACATCAGACCCAGCAGACAGCCGACGTAGGAGGCGGCGAATGCCAGCGCCGGAGTGAACGGCCCATAACTGAACTGGTTCATGTGCACGGCGCCAGATGCCTTTCGCCGCCATGGTGAGCCGCGCAGGGCAGCACTGTACCGGGCAGTACTGAGCTGCTCCCCCCGACCACCGCGGAAATGATCACGAGCAGGTGATCAAGACCATAGTTGGTCGGTTGGACGTCTGCAACGGTGCCGGCAACGTGGTCATCGGCCAGGTACGAAAGTGGTGGACGCGGTGCGGGCGTGCGAACAGACACACCACCCGAGCCGATCCGGACGCCCCGGTGGAGCGTCCGGTGACGCGCTCAGCGCGGCATGACCGCCGCGAGTCGTTCGGCCCGGAGTTTCTCCGGCCAGATGTCCGGCACCGGAGGCAGCGTGCTCAGCGGCACGTCCAGCGCCCAGGAGAGGACGAGGTCGCCCAGCGCCGGGTTGCGGGACAGAGCAGGTCCGTGCAGGTAGGTGCCGACGACCTTGCCCTGCCAGGCGCCCTCGGTCTTCCCGTCGTTGCCGGTACCGACCAGCACCTTCGCCAACGGCTGGGCGCTGGGCCCGAGGTGGCAACGCCCGCCGTGGTTCTCGAAGCCGGTGAGCAGTGGCAGTCCCAGTGACGGATGCACCTCTCCGACCAGTTCGCCCACGGCGCGGGTGTCGCCCCGGTCGCTGTTGAGGTCCAACAGCCCGGCGCCGGCGATCCGTTTGCCGTCGATATGGAAGGACTCTCCGATCAACTGGATACCGGCGCAGACCGCGAGTACGGCGGCGCCGTGCGACACGGCGGCGTGCAGCCCGCCGTCCTCCCGCATCCGGTTGGCGGCCAGGACCTGTGGCCGGTCCTCGCCACCGCCGACCAGGTAGATGTCGGCCTGCCGGGGGATCGCCTCGTCGTAGGCGATCGGGATGGTCTCCACGTCGATTCCGCGGGCCTGTGCCCGACGGGCCAGGATCAGCAGGTTGCCGCGGTCGCCGTAGGTCGACAGCAGATCGGGGTAGACCCAGACGATGCGCAGGTGACTGTCGGTGGACTGGTTAGTTGGCACGGCCCAGCTCCGCTCGGATGTCCTGGAATGCGGTGTAGTTGGCGATCACCTCGAGGCGACCCGGCGGGACCATCTTGAGGACTTCGGTGAATCCGTTGACGACCTCGAACGGCACCTCGTTGACCTCCAACCGGACCGCGAGGTCGAATCGCCGGTCTCCGGTGACGAGCACCCGGTGGCCGCGAAGCGAGGAGTAGTCCACGTCGTACAGCCAGGAGGTGTCCAGCCCGTCCACCACCCGCGCGTTGATGGACAGCAGCACCGGTGGCGGTTCTGAACTCGACGGCGAGACCCGGTCGACCATGTCGAAGGCTTCCAGCCAGCCGGCCGGGTTCTTGGCCAGCAGCAACCGGATCCGTCGCCCGTCGCGTTCCACGGTGGCATATCGCCCGGCGATCGAAGCGACCTCGGTGAGCCGGGGCGCCGCATCTGCGGGCCGTACGCCGAACAGGGATGCCGCAGCCAGTGCGGTGACCGCGTTGGACCGGTTGACCCGTCCCGGTAGCTGCAGGCTGATGGGCTGCCGGAGGCCGTCCGGTCCGGCCACGGTGTCGTCGTCGGCCAGCCACCAGGACGGCTCCGGGCGACGGAGCTGGCAGCCGGGGCAGGCCCAGTCGACACCTTCGCGCTTGAGATGTGCCCCGCAGGCCGGGCAGACCCACGAGTCCTCCTGCCAGCGCTGCCCTGCCGCCACCCAGGTCACCTTCGGTGCGGCGCTCGCCGCCCAGGTCACCAGAGGATCGTCGGCGTTGGCCACCACATGGGTCTGCTCGTCCGGCGCGATGCCCGGCTCACCCAGTACACCGAGGACCTCCCGCCACCGGTCGGCGAGCATCCCGACCTCCATGGCCCGGTCCAGTTGGTCGCGGCTCAGGTTCAGCAGCGCCACCACCCGGGGCCGGGTCTCGGCGAGCACCGTACGCAGGTAGTGCTCGTCGACCTCCAGTACCGCGTGCTGGGCATTGGGTGCCTGGGCCAACGCGGTGGTGTGGCCGGTCGGCATGTTCGCGCCGTAGCTGTTGGACGCGACCGGCCCGAGGGTGCCGAGCGCGGCGGTCAGCAGCCTGGTTGTCGTGGTCTTGCCGTTGGTGCCGGAGACCAGGGCGACCTGGCGCCCCCGGGCCAGCACGGTGAGCAGGCGTGGTTCGACGGCGAGTCCGATGCGACCGCCGATCACCGCGCCGTCGCCGCGCCCGGTCATCCGGGACAGCCGGGCCGCGGTCCTTACCAGGGCCGTCGCGAGCTGGGCGCGCACCATAGCTCCTCGCGGGTGAGTACCGGCGTCATTGCACCGGTGGACTGATGGTTGCCGCCCGGTTCAACCGGGCGCGGCTACGAACGGGTGGCCGCTTGTCGAAGTCTGGCACAGCCACCTCGATGGCCCGCCGGCCGGTACACCTACTCCACTTCACTCCACATCGCTGGGCGTGCTGCCCGGTCGGCGCGGCTCACGTCTGAATGGTGACCTTCAGCCTACGGGTCGACCGGCGTCGCTCAGGCCAGACCCGCGCACCGCTCCACGGTGGTCATATCTTTCTGACCTGCGTAAATAGCCATTCGGCCAGTACCGAGTACGGCGTTTGTCGATTGACGGTGGGGGGAAGTGGAGTACAGTGGAGGACGTTGGGGGATCGATGTGCTGGGACGGCTGGCGGTAACGACAGCTGACCCGGTGCAGGAATCCGCCGGGCTCTGCGCCAGTTCCGGGGGGAAGGGGCGGCCGTGTTTCTAGGCACCCACACCCCACGCCTGGATGACAAAGGCCGGTTGATTCTTCCGGCGAAGTTTCGGGACGAGCTTGCGGAGGGCCTGGTGATCACGAAAGGGCAGGAGCGCTGCCTGTACGTGTTTCCGATGGCTGAATTCCGTCGGCTCGCGGAACAGTTGCAGGCCACTCCGGTGACCCACAAGGCGGCCCGCGCCTACAGTCGGGTCTTCTTCGCCAGCGCATTTGATCAGGCACCGGACAAGCAGGGGCGTATCACGGTGCCACCCGCGCTCCGGGAATACGCCGGGCTCCGCCGCGACTGTGCCGTGATCGGCGCGAGCAGTCGCGTGGAGGTATGGGATCTGGAGTCCTGGCAGACCTACCTCGCCGAGAGCGAGGAGTCCTTCGCGGACATCGAGGAGGGGGTGCTGCCTGGTTTCTAGTCAGCGCGCGCGGCAGATCGACAGGGGGCGGCCGCGGGCGATGAGTGTCTGGCGCTCGTGCCACGAGGTCTCCAGCCGCTCGACGATTCCTGGTACTACTTCCCCGGTGCCAGGCGTGAGCGAGCGGATGGGGACCTGGTGGCATGTCGCATCGGAGTTCACTGCGTGAAGGCCCGGACCGCAGCGCCGGGCCTTCGGCGTACCGGTGGACCCGCCCGCCGGGGGGTGGGCGCTGCTGCCACGCATGAGGGGGTCGTCATGGGGGATGAGCGCGCGCGGCGCAGCGGTCGACGTCGGCCGAGCGAGGCGGGAGTGGTGGTGCCTGCCGGCACCCACGTCCCGGTGTTCGCCGAGCGGGTGTTGGCTCTGCTGGCGCCGGCACTGGAGGACCGGGACGCGATCCTGGTCGACGCGACCCTGGGCCTGGGCGGGCACGCCGAGCAGTTCCTGACCCGGTTTCCCCGGCTCACCCTGGTCGGCCTCGACCGTGATCCGGATGCGCTGGGCCGCAGCGCGGCCCGGCTGGCACCGTTCGCCGACCGGTTCCGGCCGGTGCACACCGTGTACGACCAACTGCCGGAGGCGCTCGCCGGTCTCGGTCTGTCCACGGTGGATGGTGTGTTCTTCGACCTCGGTGTGTCGTCGCTGCAACTGGACGAACCGACCCGCGGCTTCGCCTACAGTCGGCCGGCGCCACTGGACATGCGGATGGACCAGACCACCGGGCAGACCGCCGCGGACGTGGTCAACACCGCATCCGCCGGGGAACTGACCCGCATCCTGCGTGACTTCGGTGAGGAACGTTTCGCACCCCGGATCGCGGCCAACATCGTGCGGGAACGCCAGACGGAGCCGATCACCACCAGCGACCGGCTCGCCGAACTGGTCCGCGACAGCATCCCGGCGGCTGCCCGGCGTACCGGCGGCAACCCCGCCAAGCGCACCTTCCAGGCGCTGCGTATCCACGTCAACAGCGAACTGCCGGTACTGACCGCGGCGGTGCCGGCGGCCCTGGAGACCCTGCGGTTGGGTGGCCGCATCGTGGTGCTGTCCTACCACTCGCTGGAGGACCGGATCGTCAAACGGGCGTTGGCTGAGCGGGTGCGTTCGCTCGCACCACCCGACCTTCCGGTGGTACCCGACGAACTCCAACCCGAGTTCCGGTTGCTCACCCGCGGTTCGGAGGTTCCTGACGACGCGGAGTCCGCCGACAACCCGCGTGCAACCTCGGCCCGGCTGCGCGCCGCGGAACGCATCCGGGACACCCGTACACACGGCTCACGGCGCAAGAAGGAGGGGTCATGACCGCAGAACCGGTACGAAGCTTCGACGGTACCCGGCATCGGCCGGCCGCCCGCCCGGTGCCGGACAAGCGGGCGGGCGACGCCGGGCGCCGCAGCGTACAGACGCCTGAGCGCACCGCACCGCCCCGGCAGCGGCCGACACCCGATGCCGTTCCGCCGTCCCGGCAGCGCTCCACGACGCAGGCCGATCGGCTCCCTCGATCGGCCTCGGCGCCACCCGTTCCGGTGGCTGCCGCCCGCGCGCCCTTCGTGGCCCTGCTGCTGGGCCTCGTCGTGGCGGGCATCGTCGGGCTACTGGTACTCAACACGGCCATCAACACGAGGTCGTTGACGTTGCAGCAGCTGCGGGACAAGCAGACCACGCTGGACGCCCGGGAACAGCAGCTCAACCGGGAGCTCGCGGACCGTGGGTCGCCGGGCAACCTGCAGGCCGCCGCGACCAGGATGGGTCTGGTGCCGGCAGGCACCACGGCGTTCATCAGGTTGCCGGACGGCAAGGTGATCGGGGTGCCGCAGCCGGCGCCGGCCCACCCTGCCGCCCGGTGACCACGACGAGAGCCCGGTGGTCGGCGTCGTCGACCACCGGATGACCGGCCGGGCACCGGCCCGTCGAAGGGACGAATGATGCCGACGCCACGTACACCGGGGCCGGATCCGCGGCGCAGTCGCGGCGACGCGGATCACGACCGGGTGGTGGTCCCGCTGCGGCGCAGTACCGGAGCGGGTGGTCTCTCCGACGCCCGGCGGTACCGACCGCGTGGCCGGACCGTACGGGAAGCCGCGGATCCGGCCGAGGCCGGTCGTCGGGCCGACGAGGCACGCCGCGCGCAACGCGACGGTACGCCAGAGCGCGGCGAGCGGCACGGCGGTCCGCAGGAGGCGCGGCAGCGCCCCCGGCGGGAGGAGCCGCACGACGGGCCATCGGGTGTCCGCGGCGATGAGCGGTCCCGTCGTGCTGACCGGGCAGGATCCTCCGACGCCGGTCAGCACGGCAGGCGCGGCACCGTACCGCGGGTCGACCGGCAGAACCGTACGCAGCGCCCACGTCAGCCGCGGTCCCCGCGGCCGAGCCCGGACCTGCGTGTGGTGCCACCGGCCGCGCGCGGCGCAGCGCGGCAGGGCAGCGCCGACCGGGCGCGCCGCGACCGTACCGACCCGCCGGCGAAGCGCCGCAGCGACACCGCTCCGGCCGCAGCCCGCAGCGCGGCAGGAAGCTCGAGCACCAGGCACGGCCGGCGGGCCGAGCAGACCCGGCTCCGGCAGCGCGGCGAGTCCTCGCGTGCCGCCCGGACCGCCATGCCACGGCGTTCACCTCGTCGCCTCGGCATCCGCTGGCCGGGCAGTGGACACGACACCCTGCATCGGGGCCGTCCGGGTTCCCGCGCGCTGGCCGGTCTCGGTAGCCCGGGGCGTCGCCTGAGGCTGGGCACGGTCGTGGTCCTGGTGCTGTTCACGGCGATCGCCGGCCGCCTGGTGCAGCTGCAGTTGACCGACGCGCACGCCTATGCGGCGAAGGCGCTGAACCAGCGGTTGATCACCGTGCCGCTGCCGGCGTCGCGTGGGTCGATCCTGGACCGCAACGGCGCGGTGCTCGCGCACAGCGTCGAGGCACGGTACGTCTTCGCCGACCCCACCATGATCACCGACCGCGCCAAGGTGGCCGGTCAGTTGTCACCGCTGCTCGGTGTGCCCCGGTCCCGCCTGGCGGCGGCGATGAGCCGGCAGAAGCTCAAGGACGGCGGCCAACTGCAGTTCGTGTACCTGGCCCGGGGAGTGGACATTCCGACCGGTGACCGGATCGCAGCACTCGACATTCCCGGGATCGGGGTACGCACCGACGAGAAACGTGATGTACCCGGGCACGACCTGGCGGCCAACATCGTCGGTTTCACCGGCTACGACCTGAGCGGCCTGACCGGTATGGAAGCCAGCTACGACTCGCTGCTGCGCGGCGTGGACGGCGAGCGGGAGTTCGAGACCGGACGCGACGGCCAGGAGATCCCGGACGGCTTCCATCGGGAGCAGAAGGCCCGGCCTGGTGGCTCCGTGCGGCTGACCCTGGACCGGGACATCCAGTACGAGGCTCAGCGCGCGCTCTATCAGAAGCTGCACGAGGCCCATTCCGACATGGGCGCTGCGGTGGTGCTCGACGTGCGTACCGGTGACGTGCTCGCCCAGGCCAGCTATCCGACCTACGACGCGGCCGATCCGGCCGGTTCCACCCAGGCGCAACGTACCGACTATGCAAGCCAGACGGTGGTGGAGCCCGGCTCGGTGCACAAGGCCATCACGGTGGCGGCCGGGTTGCAGGAGGGCGTGATCCGACCTGACTCGGCGATCCCGATCAACTCGACCGTGACCAAGGGCGACACCACCTACCAGGACACCCACTGGCATGGCAAGGTCAAGATCACCCTGCCCGGGCTGTTCGCGTACTCCTCCAACGTGGGCACCATCGCGGTGGCCGACAAGGTCGGGGCCGGCAAGCTCTACGACTACCAGCGCAGGTTCGGGCTGGGTCGACCCACCGGTGAAGGCATGCCGGGGGAGGCGGACGGCATTCTCCGCCCGGCGAAGGACTGGCATGGTGCGGACTTCGGTTCGATCCCGATCGGCCTGGGCGTCGCGGTCACCCCGATCCAGTTGGCCGCCGCGTACGGGGCGATCGCCAACGACGGCGAGTACGTGCAACCGCATCTGCTCGACGACACGGTGAGTCCGGACGGTCACCGCAGTGGACATCAGACGTCACGGCACCGCGTGCTGTCGCCGGCGGTCGCCGCGGCGGAACGTAGGGCGATGGTGGCGGTCACCACAGTGGACGGTGCGACCGGCACCAGCGGCGCGGTGACCGGCTACCAGATCGCCGCCAAGACCGGTACCGGCCAGCGTTACGTCCACGGCAAGCTGCAGCAGGGCAACATCGAGTCCTTCATCGGCATGGCGCCCGCGGAAAATCCGCGCTACGTGGTGGCGGTCTTCGCGCACACCGCCAGCTATGGCGAGGGCGCCAACATGGGTCCGGTCTTCCAGCAGCTGATGAGTTTCACCCTCGGACACCAGAAGGTGCCGCCGAGCGACACGAAGGCACCGAAGTTCCGGGTGTACCGGTAGCGTCTGCGACATCCGCTCCCGCTCTGCGGGTCGGCGCCGGGACCGGGCGGGAGCGGTCTGAGGGGGACGGGTGGCCGCTATCAGTACGGTACGGCATGATCCAGCTGCATACCGTCGGAAACCGGTCCCGGATCGTGTGTACCCACGCGATGAGGGTGAGCATGCCCGGGTAGGGTCATGGCCCGTGCCTGGCTATCCGCGACCACGCAACGTTTCCGCGACCCGGCTCGCGACTCTCGCCGACATGCTCGCCGTCGAGCCGGACCTGCCGGTCGCGCCGCACCTCGGTGTGCCCGAGACCGTGGTCACCGGGGTGACCCATGCCAGCGACGCGGTACGCGCCGGCGACCTGTACGCCGCACTGCCCGGCTCGCGTCGCCACGGCGCGGAGTTCGTCCCGGCCGCTGCGCAGGCGGGCGCCCGTGCGGTACTCACCGACCGGGCCGGCGCGTCGGCTGCGGCAGCGGCAGGTCTGCCCGCGCTGGTGGTGGCCGACCCGAGGGCCGAGCTGGGCCGGGTCGCCGCAGCCGTGTACGGCGACGCCACCCGGCGGTTGTCCGTACTGGGCATCACCGGCACCAACGGCAAGACCTCCACGGCGTACCTGGTGGAGGCCGGGCTGGCTGCGGCCGGCCGGCATACCGGACTGATCGGCACGGTCGAGACCAGACTGGGAACCGAGCGGCTGGACAGCGTCCGTACGACCCCGGAGGCCACCGAACTGCAGGCGCTGTTCGCGGTCGCGGTGGAGAACGGTGTCGACTCCGTCGTGATGGAGGTCTCCAGCCATGCCCTGCAACTGGGTCGGGTGACCGGTACCCGGTTCGCGGTCGGTGCGTTCACCAACTTCGGTGTGGACCATCTGGACTTCCACGGCAGCGTGTCGGCGTACTTCGCCGCCAAGGCGCTGCTGTTCGACGGCCGGTGCGCGGTCGAGGTGGTGAACCTCGACGACGAGTCCGGTCGCACCCTGGTCCGTCCGGGCCGGACGGTCACCGTGTCGGTGGCCGGGCGGCCGGACGCCGACTGGCGGGCCGGGTCGGTCCACCGGGACGGCTACGGACAGCGGTTCCAGATCAGCGGACCGGACGGTCTGTCGGTGTCCGCCGGGGTGGCCATGCCGGGGCGGCACAACGTCGCCAATGCGTTGCTGGCCATCGCGATCCTGCATGCCGCCGGTGTCGATGCCAAGATCGCGGCGGACGGGGTGGCCGGCTGCGGTGGGGTGCCGGGTCGGATGGAACGGGTCAACGCGCCGGGGCCGGTGGTGGGCGTGGTCGACTTCGCGCATACTCCGGGCGCCGTGCAGGCTGCGCTGGTCGCCCTGCGCGAGGCCGCCGAACCCGACGGGGGACGGGTGATCTGCGTGGTGGGGTCCGGTGGGGACCGGGACCGCTCGAAGCGGCCATTGATCGGTGCGGCTGCGGCGCAGGGCGCCGATGAGCTCATCGTCACCGACGACAACCCCCGGTACGAGGACCCCGCGCAGGTGCGCGCCGGGGTGGCGGAGGGTGCCGCGGGAGTGCCAGGTGCCCGGTGGAGCGAGATCGGTGGTCGGGCGGATGCGATCGCCGCCGCAGTGGCACGCAGCCGCCCGGGCGACATCGTCGCGGTACTCGGGCGGGGACATGAACACAGCCAGGAGGTGGCGGGCACAGTGGTTGCGTTCGACGACCGGATCGTGTTGCGCGATGCGCTGACCGACCGGTTCGGAGGAGACAGGTGACCGGCCCGGTGCCGGCCGGTGCCGTGCCGCAGGGGGGCCGGTCGTGATCGCGCTGCGGTTGGCCGAGGTGGCCGAGGCGGTCGGTGGGCAACTGGTTGGTGGCGCCGATCCGGATGCCGTGGTGAGCGGTGCGGTGGAGTACGACTCCCGTCAGGTCGGCGCGGGCGGACTGTTCGTGGCGCTGCGCGGTGAACGCGCCGACGGTCACCGGTTCGCCGCGGACGCGGTACGTGCCGGTGCCGTCGCCGCGCTGGTCGAGGAGCCGGTCGGGGCGCCGGCCGTACTGGTGGGCGACTCGCTGGCCGCGCTGGGCAGGTTGGCCGGCGCGGTGGTACGCCGGCTGCCGCAGGTCACCGTGGTGGGCATCACCGGCTCGTCCGGCAAGACCTCCACCAAGGACCTGATCGCCGCGCTCGCCGCACAGCTGGGTGACACGGTCGCGACCGCCGGTACCTGGAACAACGAGATGGGCCACCCGTACACGGCGTTGAAGGCCGACAAGAGCACCCGCAACCTGGTGCTGGAGTACGGGGCACGGGGCGTGGGGCACATCCGCTACCTGTGCGAGATCGCGCCACCCCGCATCGCGGTGGTACTCAACGTGGGCGCCGCGCACATCGGCGAGTTCGGCTCCGTCGAGGCGATCGCCACGGCCAAGGGCGAACTGGTGGAGGCGTTGCCGGCCGAAGGTGTGGCCATCCTCAACGCCGACGATCCGCGGGTACGGGCGATGGCGGCACGTACCGCCGCCCGGGTGGTATTGACCGGCACTGCTGCCGATGCCACGGTCCGAGCCGTCGATGTGCTCCTCGACGAGCAGAGCCGGCCGAGCTACACGCTGTGCACCCCGGCCGGCGAGGTGGCGGTGCAGCTCGGTCTGCACGGCGAGCACCAGGTCGGCAACTCGCTGGCCGCGGCGGCCGTCGCCCTGGAACTGGGCATGCCACTGGCTGACCTGGCCGGTGCGCTCGGTGCGCTGCGACCGGTGTCCGGGCGCCGGATGGACGTGTTCACCCGGCCCGACGGGGTGACCGTGATCGATGATTCGTACAACGCCAACCTGGGGTCGATGAGCGCGGCCCTACGGGCATTGGGCACGATCGGTACCGGCCGTCGCACCTGGGCGGTCCTCGGCTACATGGCCGAACTGGGTGATTTCGAGAAGTCAGCGCATGAGCAGGTCGGCGGGCTGGCGGTGGATCTGGGTGTGGACCGGATCGTCGTGGTGGAGCCCGAGGCCGGCGGAATTCAGGACGGTGCGCGAGCGCGCGCCGCGGACATCGGGTGGGAGGGACAGTCGGTGCAGGTACCTGATCAGCAGGCGGCCCTGGCACTGCTGAACGACGAGCTGGAACCGGGTGATGTCGTCCTGGTGAAGGGCTCGCGGTACCGGACCTGGCAGGTCGTCGACGCCTTGCGTGAGGCCGCGGCCGTCGGGGAGGTGACGGCATGAGATCGGTCATCGTCGCTCCCCTGGTGGCGTTCGTCCTGACCCTGTTCGGCACCCCGCTGGCGATCCGCTACTTCAGCCGGCTCAAGGCGGACCAGCCGATCCGGGAGATCGGTCCGCAGTCGCACCTGGCGAAGAAGGGCACGCCCACCATGGGTGGTGTCGTGTTCATCCTGGCCACGGTGATCGCCTACCTGGTCGGTCACCTGACCCTGCTGACCCTGCAGGGACGCCCGCACAAGCCGACCGTCACCGGGATCGTGCTGCTCGGGCTGTTCGTGTTCATGGGCGCGGTCGGGTTCATCGACGACTTCCTGAAGATCAGGAAGAAGAACAGCGCCGGACTCAGCGCACGGGGCAAACTGATCGGCCAGGCCATCGTCGGAACGATCTTCGGGGTCATCGCGATCTTCTTCAACCCCGACAGCATCGGACCGGGCAATGTGCACAATCCGACGGTCGGCAGCCAGTACGTGTCGTTCGTACGGGAGATCCCGTGGTTGGACATCACCCGGGTAGGCGCCGTCGTGCTGTTCGTCTTCGTCGTCCTGGCCGCCTCCAACGGGGTCAACCTGACCGACGGACTGGACGGCCTGGCCACCGGCACCTCGGTGATGGTGCTGCTGGCGTACACGGTCATCTCGTTCTGGCAGTACCGGCACTGGTGCTCCGACCCGCACCAGTTGACCCACTACTGCTACAACGTGCGCGATCCGCTGGACGCCGCGCTGATCGCCGGTGCGGCGGCCGGTGCGCTGTTCGGGTTCCTGTGGTGGAACGCCTCGCCGGCCCGGATCTTCATGGGTGACTCCGGTGCGTTGGGACTGGGCGGACTCATCGGTGGTCTGGCCATCTCGACGAAGACGATCCTGCTGCTGTTCATTCTCGGCGCCTTGTTCGTCATCGAGACGCTGTCGCTGATCATCCAGGTCGTGTCGTTCCGTTCCACCGGCCGACGGGTGTTCCGGATGGCGCCCATCCACCACCACTTCGAGTTGGCGGGCTGGAGCGAGGTCAACATCACCGTTCGGTTCTGGATCATCTCCGGTATCGGCATCACCGCCGGTCTGGCGTTGTTCTATGCCGACTTCACTGCGTCCGCCATCGGCAGCAACCTGTGATCAACGGGTCCGGCTCGCCCGGTGTCGAGCTTCCCGAGCTGCGCGCCGACCGGTACCGGGACCGCCCGGTACTGGTCGCCGGCACCGGGGTGACCGGATTGGCCTGCGCCCGGGCGTTGGCCGATGCCGGCGCCGCGGTCAGCGTGATCAATCCGGTGGACGACGAGCGGATCGCCGAGCTTGCTGCGGAGGGTTTCCAGACCGTGGTGGCGCCGGTGCCGCCCACCTGGCTGTTGCGCCAGGTCACCGATCTGGTGGTGTCGCCGTTCTTCGGACCGACCCACCAGTTGGTACGTGCCGCGCAGGCCGCCGGCCTGGAGATCTACTGCGAACCGGAGCTGGCCTGGCGGCTCCGGCCGGCGGACGCGCCGCCGTGGCTGGCGTTGACCGGCACGAACGGCAAGACCACGACGGTGACGATGCTGGCCGCGATCCTGGCCTCGGCGGGGCTACGTACCCGGGCGGTGGGCAACATCGGCGAGCCCCTGATCGCGGCGGCCCGTACCGTGGACACCTACGACGTGCTGGCCGTGGAACTGTCCAGCTATCAGCTGCACTGGTCCTCGACGATGGCCCCGCAGGCCGGCGGATACCTCAACCTGGCCGCCGACCATCTGGACTGGCACGGTTCCCTGGACGCCTACCGGCAGGCCAAGACGGCGGTATGGCGTTCTGCCGGGCGAGGACGGGACGGCATGGTGGGCGTCGGTACGGCCATCGGCAACGCCGACGATCCGGTGGTCGCCGAGCTGCTGTCCGGGATACCCGGCCGACGGGTCTCCTTCACCCTCGGTGAGCCGGGTCCGGGTCAGCTGGGAGTGTCCGACGGGATGTTGGTGGATCACGCGTTCGGCCCCCAGGCCACCGAACTGTGCCCGGTGGCGTCGGTACGCCCCGCAGGACCGCACAACGTGGCGAACGCGTTGGCCGCGGCGGCGCTGGCGCGCTCGTACGGGGTGCCGGCACGTGCGGTGGCCGACGGACTGGCCGGCTACGTACCGGAACCGCACCGCAACGCACCGGTGGCGACCGTGGCTGACGTGGCGTACGTGGACGACAGCAAGGCCACCAATCCGCATGCCGCACTGGCCTCCCTGTCGTCGTACCCGCGGGTCGTATGGGTCGCCGGCGGCCAGCTCAAGGGCGTCGATCCGGACGAGCTCGTGGCCCGGGTGTCGGACAGGTTGACCGGCGCGGTACTGCTCGGTGCGGACCGGGGGCTCATCGCGGCCGCACTTTCCCGACACGCGCCGCAGATCCCGGTGATCGAGGTCGCCAGGTCCGATGATGGTGCGATGGCGGACGTGGTGGCGCGGGCCGCTGCGATGGCGCGGCCGGGGGACACCGTGCTGCTCGCGCCGGCGGCGGCGTCGTACGACATGTTCACCGGATACGGCCAGCGTGGTGACCTGTTCGCCGCGGCGGTACGGGCTCTGCCGCAGACCTGACGCGCACGGTCTGGACGCCACCGGTCCGCCGGGGCACCAGCGCGGAGCGGACAGCGGTGACACCGGTCTGCGGGGCGGACAGCAGCGGCAATTGTCCGCGGGGCGGACAGCGGCAATGGACGGGAGTGACAGTGGCTCCGACGGCGACCGATGCGCCTGCGGCACGCGCGGACCGCAGCGCACCGCCCGGCTGGCAGAGCACCGGCGGCGGGGTCTTCAACCGGGTCGTCGGGGAGCCGTTCGCGGCCCTGCGCGGCCTGCTCGCCCGACCGCTCGCCTCGTACTACCTGCTGATCGCCAGCGCAGGACTGCTGCTGGTGATCGGTCTGGTGATGGTCTTCTCGGCGACCAGTGTGCCGACGGCGGGCTCGCCCGGCAGCGTTTTCGCCGGTGTCCAGCAGCAGGGTCTGTGGGCGGGGCTGGGGGTGGTGGCCTTCTGGGTGGCCCAGCGTCTGCCGGTGCGAACGTACCGTTTCCTGGGTTATCCGCTGCTGGCGCTCTGTTTCCTGTTCGCCATCGTGCTCGCACTGTTCCCCAACGGGCATTTCGGCCCGGTCGGCACCTACCTCAACTGGATCTCCCTGGGCCCGTTGCAGTTCCAGCCGGCCGAGCTGGCAAAGCTGGCCCTGGTGTGGTGGGGCGCGGATCTGCTGGTGCGGCGCGGTCCGTCGGTAGCCCGGTGGAAGCGGTTGGCGATGCCGTTGTTCCCGATCACCGGGCTGCTGTTCCTGCTGATCGGCAAGAGCGACCTGGGCAGCATGATCTGTCTGCTGCTGGTGTTCCTCGGCCTGCTGTGGGCCACCGGGGTGCGCTTCCGGGTCTTCGCCGGCCTGTTCGGCACGGCGATGGCCGGGGTGATGGTACTGATCGCCGATCAGAGCTACCGGCTGGAACGGATCGTCGCGTTCACCCAGATGGCCAAGTCCACCGGATGCCAGACCCGGGCGAGCATCCAGGCCACGGCCTGCTGGCAGTCGGTGCAGGGGATGTACGCGCTCGCCGACGGCGGCTGGTTCGGTGTGGGGCTCGGTCAGGGCCGGCAGAAGTGGAGCTGGCTGCCCGAGGCGCACAACGACTTCATCTTCGCCATCATCGGCGAGGAGCTGGGTGTCATCGGTTGTGCCGTGGTGCTCGTACTGTTCGCCGTCCTCGCCTACGCCGGTCTGCGGATCGCCCGGCGGGTCGACGACCCGTACCGACGTACCGTGGCGGCCGCCTGCACGCTGTGGATCGCCGGGCAGGCGGTGATCAACATCGGTGCGGTGGTCGGCCTGCTGCCCATCACCGGGGTGCCCCTGCCGTTCATCTCGGCCGGCGGCACCGCGCTGGTCGTGACGCTGATCGCCATCGGCATGCTCGCCTCGTTCGCCCGGGCGGAGCCTGAAGCGGCCCGGGCCCTGCACGCCAGGGCACCCAGCCGACTGGTCCGGCTACTCTGGGCCCCGTTGCCGCCGCTGCCCACCGACCGGCACCAACCGAGGTCGGGTACGGCGGGATCCACCCGTAGGACGGTGCGCCGGGGCACGACAGGCAAGCCCGGAGTGAACCGGGCACGGCGGCGTGCGGCAGGATCATCGGGGACGGATCCACGACGGCAGCGGTCCGGCAGAAGGGCCGGATCTCCGCCAACGACCGGCAAGGACAAACGTTGACCGACCTGCGTTCCGTGGTACTGGCCGGCGGTGGCACCGGCGGCCACATCTACCCGCTGCTCGCCTTCGCCGACTGCCTGCGCCGCCACGACCCGAACATCCGGATCACCTGCCTGGGCACCACCAAGGGCCTGGAGAACGAGATCATCCCGGCCGCCGGGTACGACCTGCGTCATGTACCCGCGCACCAGCTGCCCCGCTCGGTGAACATGGACCTGGTCATGACCGGCCCCCGGATGCTGCGTTCGATGCGCGCCTGCCGGGCGGTACTCGACGAGGTGAGCGCCGACGCCGTGGTGGGTTTCGGTGGTTACGTAGCGGTACCCGGTTATCTGGCCGCGTGGCGACGGAAGACCCCGATCGTCATCCATGAGGTGAACGTTCCCCCGGGCGTGGCCAACAAGCTGGGCATGCGTTTCACCGACCACGTCGCTGTCGGATTCCCGCATCAGCCGACGATGGCGCCGGCGCTCGCCGACGCCCGGGTGGTCGGTGTGCCACTGCGCCGTGCGCTCACCACGGTGGACCGCCAGGCGCGCCGCACGGAGGCCCGCCGCCACTTCGGCCTGGACGAGAACCGGCCGACGCTGTTCGTCTACGGCGGTTCGCAGGGTGCCCGGCAGATCAACCTGGCGATGGCGGGTGCAGCCAAGGCGATAACCGCCGCCGGATTCCAGGTGCTGCACATCATGGGCGCCCGCAACGAGCCGGTGGAGATTCCCGCCGACCTGCCCGCTCCGTACGTCACACTCCCCTTCCTGTCGGAGATGGAACTGGGGTACGCGGCCGCGGACCTGCTGCTGTCGCGTGGTGGCGCGATGACGGTCGCCGAGGCGACCGCGCTCGGCGTACCGGCGATCTACGTGCCACTGCCCTACGGCAACGGTGAGCAGCGCCGCAACGCCCTGCCGGTGGTGGAGGCGGGCGGCGGCATGCTGGTCGACAACGCCGACCTGACTGCCGACTGGGTCGAGCAGAACGTGGTACCGCTGCTGGGTGACCGCTCCCGGGTCGGCGCGATGAGCGCCGCCGCAGCCGGCTACGGTCGCCGCGACGGGGACGAGGCGCTGCGCTCGTACATGCTGGAGGCCTGCGGCTTCACGAACGGGGTGCGTGGATGAGTACCGACAGCGGATCGCCGGGTGCTCCGGTGACGGGCACCGCGCAGGTGCCCGACAGCGCCCGGCAGCACGCGGACGGACCGACGGCCGAGCAACTGGGTCGGGTGCACCTGATCGGCATCGGTGGCGTGGGTATGAGCGGGCTGGCCCGCTTGCTACTCAGCCGTGGCATCCCGACCACCGGCAGCGAACTGCGGGAATGGCCGACACTGGCCGGGCTACGCGCGTTGGGTGGGGTGATCCACGACCGGCACACCGCCGAGAACCTCGACGGGGTGGACACCGTGGTCTACTCCACCGCGATCCCCGAGGACCACGTCGAGATGCTCGAGGCGCGGCGTCGTGGTCTCCGGGTCCTGCACCGGTCCGAGGCGCTGGCCGCGGCGATGGTCGGCCGGCAGGGCATCGCGGTCGCCGGCACCCAGGGCAAGACCACGACAACCTCCATGACCACCCTGGTACTGCAGCACTGTGGGGTCGATCCGTCCTTTGTGATCGGCGGAGAGATCTCCGAGGCCGGGTCGAACGCCCACCACGGCAGCGGGGACTACTTCGTCATCGAGGCCGACGAGAGCGACCGGTCGTTCCTGCGCTACCTGCCGCACGCGGCGATCGTGACCAACGTCCGGGCCGACCACCTGAACACCTACGGCGACATGACGGGCCTGCAGGAGGGGTTCGCCGAGTTCTGTCGCAACATCGCTCCCGGCGGGTTCCTGGTCGCCTGCGCCGACGACGAGGGCAGCCGTGAACTGGCCGAGCGGATGAGCAAGGAAGGTCGTACCGTCCTCACCTATGGCGAGGCCCCGGACGCCGACCTGCGTCTGATCGACCTGACCTCGGCGCGCAGCGGTGTCCGCTACCGTGCCGAGCTGGCCGGCCGTGACCTGGGTGAGGTGCGGCTGCCCTACCCGGGGCGCCACATGGGGCTCAACAGCGCCGCGGCGCTGCTCACCGCCGTACAGCTGGGCCTGCCGGTGGACAAGGTGGTCGAGGCGCTCGCCGCCTTCCCCGGGGTACGTCGACGCTTCGAGCACAAGGGCACTGCGGACGGCGTACGGGTCTACGACGAGTACGCCTACCACCCGATCTCGATGACGGCGGCGTTGAGCACGTTGCGCGAGGTGACCGGGGACGGTCGGCTGATCGTGGTGTTCCAGCCGCTGCGGCTGTACCGCACCCGGGAGCTGCAGACCGAGATCGCGGCAGCGCTGGCGCTGGCCGATGAGGCCATCGTGATGGAGGTGTTCGGGCCGGGCGAGACCCGCGAGCCGGGGGAGGGCGGCCGGGCGTTGCATGAGGCCGTCGGCCTGCCGGACGAGCACAAGGTCTTCGTACCGTCCTGGTCGGAGGTGCCGGCTGAGGTGCTGAGCCGGTCCCGGCCAGGTGATCTGGTGGTCACCATGGGAGCACCGCCGGTCTCGATGATGGGTGAGGAACTGCTGGCCGCGCTGCTCGACCGCGCCGACGGCGGTGTCGCCGAGCGATGACGCAGCGGGGACGTTGGCGGCTGGTCCTGGCCAGACCGGAGGCGGTGCCCGCCTCCCTGCGCCACGTCATGGCACGGGCCCGTCGGCACCGTTTCCGTTCCTCGGCACCACTGCTGGTCAGCCTTCTGGTGGTACTGGTTCTGGTCGTCGCGATGTTGGTGGTGTACCGGACCTCGTTGCTCGCAGTGCGTGACGTGCAGATACTCGGTGCCGGTACGGTACCGGCGCAGGAGGTCCGCGAAGCCGCAGCGGTGCCCGCCGGTGTGCCGTTGGCCAGCGTGGACCTGACTGCGGTCGAGCGTCGGGTGGACCGGTTGCCCGAGGTCCGTACGGCGCGGGTCGAGCGGGACTGGCCGCACAGCGTACGGGTGACCGTTACGGAGCGCACCGCGGTCGCGGCGGTGCCGACGGGTACGCGGTACCGGCTGGTCGATCGCGGTGGCGTGGTGTTCCGTACGACGTCGTCACGGCCGGCGGGGCTGCCGGTGATGGTGGTGTCGCGGCCGGGGTCGACCAACGCCGCGACCCGGTCCGCTCTGCAGGTTCTGGCGAACCTGACACCGGGGTTGCGTACCCGGCTGGTTCGGCTGGAGGCGCCGCGGTCCACCCGGATCCGACTGGTGTTGCGGGCCGGCCGGATGGTGATCTGGGGCGACTCCTCGCGTAGTGCCCGTAAGGCGGCGGCGGCCACCGCGCTGCTCGGCCGACCCGGGCACACGATCGACGTCAGCGCACCGGATCTGGTGACGGTTCGCTGAGTCACGCCTGCGCGGGCGCTGCCCACCGGGTGTGGCCGGACAGCCATTCGACCGGGTCGATGTCCGAGGTGGCGTACCTGGAACGTCCATAGTGGACCGAGAACCCGGCGGCGACGCGCACGGGTCGTTACAGACGGATTGTCCTGCCCTGCCTATGCTGGAGGGCAGCGCGGTAGGGGAAGGTACGCGACACGCCGGTCAGGGTGCTTGGTCCGGCCGGCGTCGGGCCGTACGTTCCGGAGCAAGTACAGGTTGACATAACTATAACCCTCTACTTGAGGGTGAGGGTTTGAATGCCTGCAGTCCGGACCAACGGGGTGGTCCGGCCATACCGTGCGGCCCGACCCGCCGGGGAAGAGCGGCACAGCGAGGGGAAGGCAGACCGATGACACCTCCGCACAACTATCTGGCGGTCATAAAGGTCGTCGGTTGCGGTGGCGGCGGCGTCAACGCCGTCAACCGGATGATCGAGGTCGGACTCAAGGGCGTCGAGTTCATCGCGATCAACACCGACGCACAGGCGCTGCTGATGTCCGACGCGGACGTCAAGCTCGACGTGGGTCGGGAACTGACCCGTGGGCTCGGCGCCGGCGCCAATCCCGATGTCGGCCGTAAGGCCGCCGAGGATCACCGCGACGAGATCGAGGAGGTTCTCAAGGGAGCCGACATGGTCTTCGTCACCTGTGGCGAGGGCGGCGGAACCGGGACCGGTGCGTCCCCGGTCGTCGCGAGCATCGCCCGAAAGCTCGGCGCACTCACCATCGGCGTGGTGACCCGCCCGTTCTCCTTCGAAGGCAAGCGTCGCCAGGTACAGGCCGAGACCGGCATCGACGAACTGCGCAACGAGTGCGACACGCTGATCGTGATCCCGAACGACCGGCTGCTCCAACTCGGTGATCGCACGATGAGCATGATGGACGCTTTCCGGCAGGCCGACCAAGTGCTGCTCTCCGGTGTGCAGGGCATCACCGACCTGATCACCACACCCGGACTGATCAACCTCGACTTCGCCGACGTCAAGAGCGTGATGTCCAACGCAGGGTCGGCCCTGATGGGTATCGGCAGCGCACGCGGCGACGACCGGGCGGTCGAGGCTGCACAGAGCGCGATCTCCAGCCCACTGCTGGAACAGAGCATGGACGGTGCCCGAGGTGTCCTGCTGTCCATCGCGGGCGGCTCGGACCTGGGCCTCTTCGAGATCAACGACGCGGCCCAACTTGTCACCGACGCGGCCCACCCGGACGCGAACATCATCTTCGGCGCGGTCATCGACGACGCGCTGGGTGACGAGGTGCGCATCACGGTCATCGCCGCAGGCTTCGACGGTGCTTCACCGTCCTACAAGTCGAAGGCTGAGGTGGGACGCAAGGTGGCGTCGTCCGATCCCGGGCACACGCCGACCGCGACCGCTGCGCCGGTGGCGCCCTCCGGTGGCACCTCCATCCCGTCCCGGCCGCAGCCCGCGCCGGTCGAACGGGCGCCCCGCAAGGTGCTCTTCGACGATGTGGACGTGCCGGACTTCCTGAAGAACGGCGCCTGAGCATGGTCCTGGCACTCCCGTTCCGCCCCAGGGCGGGAGCCCAGCCGTCACCATGTCGGTGAGTACATCGCGCACCGCGGAGCTGGCCGCCAATCTGGCCGACGTACGGGCCCGGATCGAGCGGGCCTGTGCTGCTGCGGACCGGCCGGCAACAGATGTCACCCTGGTCGCGGTGACCAAGACGTTCCCGGTCGGCGATGTCCGGACACTGGTGGAACTCGGGGCGTCGGACATCGGTGAGAACCGCGACGCGGAGGCCGCGCCGAAGGCCGCCGAGCTGGCCGCCGCGGGTCTGGCCGTACGGTGGCACTTCATCGGTCAGTTGCAGCGCAACAAGTGCCGCTCCGTGGTCCGGTACGCCGACCTGGTGCACTCGGTGGACCGGCTACCTCTCGTACGGGCACTGGCAACCGCCGTCGACAACCACCGTCGGCGACCGCTCGACGTACTCGTCCAACTGAGTCTGGACGGGGCCACCGGGCGTGGCGGCGTGCCGTCGGTTGAGCTCCCGGAACTGGTCGCCGCGATCCAGGAGACCCCGCAGTTGCGGCTACGGGGCCTGATGGCCGTGGCGCCGCGGACAGCCGATACAGCGGGAGCCTTCCGGTCACTTGCCGAGCACTTCCACTGGTTGCGTGAGTCGGTACCCGGTGCCGATATCCTCTCGGCCGGCATGACCGGAGACTTCGAACAGGCGATCCGATCCGGTGCGACACACGTGCGTGTCGGCAGTGCTTTGCTCGGTGGACGGGTCAAGCTGGGTTAGCCTGGGACGAAGACCGAACTACACCGTTGTTATTTACCCGCACCGATGCATCCGTCTGTGTTGATCTGGGTCGCATCGTCGGGGGCCGGCCGGAGCCGCTCTGGTGGGGGCACGCGGCGTGGTGAGGATTGGCGTACGGGAGGAGGTGCCCCATGAGCGCACTGCGCAAGGCGGGCGTCTGGCTCGGCCTCGTCGAGGACGAGGACGACCGCTACGACCCCGACGACGAGAGCTACGAGACCTCGGACCGCTACGAGGGATCAACGCGGCGTGACGGCGCCAGTCGCTACGACGGTGCTGCTCGACACGACGGTGCTGCTCGACACGACGGTGCTGGTCGACACGACGGTGCCCTCCGGCATGATCCCGGTCGCCGGACCCGTCGCGAGTCTGACCATGAACTCGACGGTGCCGATTTCGACGACGACGAGGACGCCGGGACCGCCAGTGAAAATGCGTCCGAGCAGGGCTGGCCGAGGCTGGCCGATAGGACGGAGCGCACCGAGCGGTCCAGTGTGCGACCGCTCAACCGGTCGTCAGTAACCTCCCTCACACAGGACAATCTGGCTCTTGCGCCACAGGTCCAGCTAAGAGAGCGTGCCGTGGTGTCCGACGACAACCAAAACGACGGCTACCGCATCACCACTGTTCATCCCACGACATACAGTGAGGCGCGCACGATCGGGGAACACTTTCGTGACAGCACGCCCGTTATTATGAACCTGTCTGAAATGGATGAATCGGACGCGATGCGGCTGGTGGACTTTGCCGCCGGATTGATCTTCGGACTGCGCGGTAGCATCGAACGGGTGACCAACCGCGTGTTCCTGCTCTCACCGGCCAACGTAACGGTCACTGCGGAGGACAAGGCCAGGATCGCCGAGGGTGGGTTCTTCAATCAGAGCTGAACCGGGGGACCACGAGTCGTGCCGCTCCTGTTCCAGGTCATCTACCTGGTCTTATACTTCTTCCTGCTGATCCTCATGGCCAGGCTGGTGCTGAGCTTCGTGCTGCAGTTTGCGCGAAGATGGCAACCTCGTAGAGGTGCGGCCGCTGCCATGGAGGTCGTGTGGAGCGTCACTGACCCACCTTTGAAAGCCCTGAGGAGGGTCATTCCGCCGCTTCGGATTGGTAACGTGAGCCTGGATCTGGCTTTCGTGATACTGCTGGTTATCGTCTACGTGCTGCTGAACGTCGTGTTGCCGCCACTGCTTGGCGGTTAGTCTTGCGGGCAACTCGGTGGCAACCCGCCACCGGTCGACCCGTGGCAGCACCAGGGACAGCACAACTGATGACCGGCAGGTCAGGGAAGTCTGAGCCCGGTCCTAACGACAGCGAGCCACGCGGTCGCAAGCTGAACCGAGGAGTTTCGATGCCGCTGACCCCGGCCGACGTGCACAACGTCGCGTTCAAGAAGCCCCCCATCGGCAAGCGGGGGTATGACGAGGATGAGGTGGACGCCTTCCTCGACGAGGTCGAGCGTGAACTCGTCCGCCTCGTGGAGGACAACAACGAGCTACGCGCTCAGCTTGAGCGGGTGCAGCACGGCGCTCCGGCTGCGCCGGTCGGTGGCGGGGCTCCTGAGCACCTTGTCGCGGAGAACAACGATCTGAAGGACCAGCTCGAGCGGCTGCAGATGGACAAGTCCAGCGCCGAGCAGGCGGCCCGTGCCGCTCAGCAGGAGCTCGAGCAGCTGCACACCCAGGCTGGTGGCCCGTCCCTGGCGGCTGCTGCCGCCGCGAACGCGGCAGATGGTGGCGAGCAGCAGGCCCTCCGGGTGCTGATGATGGCGCAGCGTACCGCCGACGATCACGTCTCCGACGCACGGCGCGAGGCGGACAAGCTGCTGTCGGACGCCCGGGCGAAGGCTGACGAGGTCACCCAGAAGGCCCGGGGTAGCGCGGAATCTCTGGAGCGCGATGCGCGTCAGCGCCACCAGGAAGCGATGGGTGGTCTTGAGGTCAAGCGGGCGGCGCTGCAGAAGCACATCGAGGAGCTGAAGGCCTTCGAGCGCGAGTACCGCACCCGACTGAAGGCCTACCTGGAGAGCCAGCTCCGTGATCTCGGCGCTCGCGGCCAGGGCATCGAAGAGGAACTGAACCGTTCTGCCGAAGGCAGCCGGCCGGCGAGCGCCAACGGTGGCCTTGCCGCTGCTGGACTCGGCGGTTCGTACAGTCCGGGCCGTAATGGGTTGGGTCTGCCGCAGTCCGACGGAGGCGGCCGGTAGGATCCTGTTCCGCCCGGAATGGGATACCTGTCGGTAGAGGTGAGCCGTGATCATTGCCAGCTTGCTGCTGATCCTTGCTGCAGCAGTGCTGCTGGTGCTGGGGTTGCTGCGGAATCTTGACCTGCTTCTGGTCGGATCGATCGCGGTGAGCCTGGTCGCTGCTGTGGCGTTGTATGTCGGCGCCCGGCAGTCCAGGACCGCCGATGATGATCCCCCGGGGCGTCAGGGAGATCCAGAGCAGCCCAGGGAGCGCGATCGGCGCGAATCGCCGGACACCGGCCGGTCGGCCATGTCCGAGTATGGCGCGGGTCGATCTGGCCAGATGAATCGTGCCGATCTGCCGTCCCGCGCACAGGGCGAATCCAGGACTGCCGCAGCGCCGACGTGGCCACTGGAGCGCAGGCCGGCCCGTTCGGCCGACCGGGAATACCTGGACAGGTCAACGTCGGACCGGACGTCGGAGTGGGCGACTTCGGATCGCTCGTCGGCCATCCCTGACGAATCCATGCGTCAATGGACCGAGCTGCTCCGCGACGGTGCCCAGCCGCCGGACGCCCGGTCGGAACGTTCGGCGCTGGGCGAGCGACCGACCGAACGCTCGGATGACGTGCCCGCGGACGAACCTCCCGCGCAGCGGACGCCCCGCTCGGACGCGGAGCTGATCGCAAGGTTGCCGGCAGAGGTGTTCGTGGTGGATGGCCGTCCGCGTTATCACGTCACCGGATGCCACCATCTCCGTGGCCGGGACGGCGAGCCACTGCCAGTGGCTGAGGCTGTCGAGTTGGGCTTCACTCCCTGTGCCTGGTGTCAACCGGACACCGTTCTGCTGGGTGGCACACCGGGCTCCTGAGCGAGGCTTCGGGACGAGATTGGTGCTCCCGTACGACAGCGGACAGTCACCATACTCACTCTGAGAAGCTCCACGTTGACCGTCAGATATTCACAGATGTTTGTCGGGGGCCCGACTACTCCGTATCCTTAGTGGTTCCAAGCGCGTTGTGTCTGCGCCCAGATCGCAGACGCAACGCCCGTTTTTGCATGTAGGAGCCGTTATGGTCGGTCCGTCCAGGCAGTCCATCCGGGCTGGGATGTGCTGCGCCGTCCGGTTGTCGTTGGCGGCGCAGGTGTCGCGCCCACCCTCCGGCCCTGCCCGCGAAACGATGGTGCGGTACCCGCTCTTGATCACCCCGGCCCGGTCCGACCGGTCCGGCAGTTGTGCTCCGCAAACAGACCGGTGGTCAGCCGGTCGGTCACCAGTCGCCCACCGGGTGTTCTTTTCGGAACTCCGTGGGGCGGCAACCACGACGACCGCCGCGCAGACGCGGCCCAGGGGGCGACAATGACCACCAAATCAGGAGTGAAAGCCGCACAGTCTGCGGAACCCGACACCTCCGGCCCGGCGGGCACCGAGGACGAGGCCACGACGACCAAGCGCAGGCCTGCTCGCAAGCAGAGTGGAACGGCCGCGTCGACCGCTGCGTCCACCAGTCGCGGCAGGACGTCGACCCGCGCCGCGGGCAAGGCGGCCAACAAGACAGCGGCCACCCCACGTAAGACCCGATCCGCGGACGAGACCGAGAAGATCCGGACGGCACTCAACGGCCGACTGTCGGAGCTACGGACCGAATACGACAACACGATGGCTGAGCTCACCGATCTGCAGCGCGACCGGCTGACGGATTCGGCCGGTGACGACCAGGCCGATACCGGGACCAAGACGTTCGAGCGGGAGCAGGAGATCTCCCTCGCCAACGGGATCCGGGACCGGATCACCCAGGTCGAACGGGCCCTCGAACGTCTCGACGGCGGGCATTACGGATACTGTGAGCGGTGCGGAAATCCGATTCCCGCAGAGCGGCTCGCGGCTTTCCCGTCGGCGACGCTCTGTGTGTCCTGTAAGCAGCTGGAGGAACGGCGCTGAATCCAGACAACACCGAGCGGGAGCCCGCCGCCAGCGGGCCCCGTCCGGACAACACTGCCCGCTCCCATCGAACTGTCGGTTGGTTGGCGATCGTGGCACTGATCGTCCTGGCCGCCGACGTGCTCACCAAAGCGCTCGCAGTCGCCCAGCTCAGTGACCAGGAACCCGTGCGACTGCTCGGCGGCGCGGTCTATCTGAGCCTGACCCGCAACACCGGTGCAGCTTTCAACCTCGGTGCCGGCTACACGGCGGTGCTGGCGGTCGTCGCTGCGGTCGTGATCGTGGTGATAATCCGCTTTGCCAGCCGCTTGGGTTCCCGGCCGTGGGCGCTGGCCCTGGGCCTGGTACTCGGAGGTGCCGCGGGAAACCTGACCGATCGGCTGTTCCGGGCGCCAGGACCGTTCCGGGGCGGTGTGATCGACTTCATCAGCCTCTTCGGGCCGTACGGGCATCCGTGGCCGATCTTCAACGTCGCCGACTCCAGCCTGGTGGTAGGCGTGATCCTGGCGGTCGCCCTGGAACTGAGCGGACGGCGACTGGATGGCGCCCGGGCCCGGCGCGGTGCGGAAATGGATGCGGGCACGCCTGCCGCTGCGGATGCCGGTGTGCCGGAGGCTGATGCGCCGGCAACAGAGGACCGGGAAGGTTCCGCCACGACGCCGGCCGGCGAAACTCCGGAGCAGAACCCGATCACCGGGCCGGGCCGGGCCGGGCCAGCGCCGTGGAGCGATGGCCGGGCCGACAAGAGGGCGGACAGTTCCACCGCAGGTGCGTCATGAACCGGTCGCCGCAGACGGCCGCGCCGCGCGGAGAGCACCGGTCCCTACCGGTACCCGAAGGTCTGGCCGGAATGCGGGTTGACCAGGCCCTTGCGCGACTGTTCGGTCTGTCCAGGACCCTGGCGGCGACCCTGGTCGCGGATGGTTCGGTGCTGCTGGACGGTGCGCCACCGGCAAAGTCCGAACGGGTACATCCGGGCGCCTTCCTGGAGGTCACTCTGCCAGGGGCGGAGCCCGTCGAGCCGGTGGAGGCACGGCCCGTGGCCGGTCTGCACGCGGTGTACAGCGACGAGGACATCGTGGTGGTGGACAAGCCGGTCGGGGTGGCCGCCCATCCGAGTCCGGGCTGGAGCGGCCCGACGGTCATCGGAGGGCTCGCCGCGATGGGGCACACGATCGCGACCAGCGGCGCCGCCGAACGCCAAGGAGTGGTGCACCGGCTCGACGTCGGTACGTCGGGCCTCATGGTGGTCGCCAAGAGCGAACTGGCCTACAGCGTACTGAAGCGTGCGTTCAAGGTCCGTGAGGTGGAGAAGCGCTACCACGCGGTGGTCCAGGGACATCTTGACCCTTTTCGGGGAACTATCGACGCACCTATTGACCGGCACCCCGTACACGACTACAAGTGGGCAGTGGTCTCAAACGGTAAGCACAGCATCACGCACTATGACACCGTCGAGGCGTTCCCAGCCGCTAGTCTGGTCGACGTTCGGCTGGAAACCGGTCGTACCCATCAGATCCGGGTACATTTCTCCGCCCTCCGGCACCCGTGTGTGGGAGACCTGACCTATGGGGCCGATCCGACGCTGGCGCAGCGGCTGGGTCTCGCCCGACAGTGGCTGCACGCCAGGGAACTGGCGTTCGATCATCCGTCCAGCGGTGACCGGGTCAGGTTCGTCAGCGACTACCCCGACGACCTCGCACATGCCCTCGCCGTGCTGCGGGGCGAGGACTAGATGTGGGCCTCGTCCGGGCACTTTGTGACCTCGACCGGCGGGTGCTGCCATGGCTCGCCGGTCGGCTGCTCCCCGCCGGCCGCTACCGCCGGCGCCGTCCGCTCGGTGGCGGCAGCGTACTGCTGGCGGCTGTCGGTCTGCTGACCGCGACGCTCTGGTGGGTTCAGCACCCGGCCGCGCCACCGCCCCCGCACGCCGTTGCCCACGTGGGTATCGCCGACGGTGAGTCACTATCGGGTTATGTCTCGGCGGCACGGCAACGACTTGACCGGCTCGCCACCGAGCCGCACGCACACCGGCCCGTCTACGCCCTGGTCTCACTGAGCGGCTACCTTGCTCCGTCCCGGCTGTCGACGCTGATGGCCGGGGTCCAGCCACACCGGGTGTACAGCCGGGTGCCCGGAGCCGGCATTGCCGTACAGGTCGCCGCGATTCCGGTTCGGCGGGTACCGATGGATGTCACCAGGGGGATGGACCGGCTCGCCCGGGACCGGCAGCGGATCGCTGCGGACTTCGGTCGGCTGGCCGGATCCACGACCGACCGCGACGACCCGCGACACGAGCAGTACCGGGTCGAACAGCGCGGCTACCAGATCGAGGCAACGGCGTACCGGCGGCATTGTCCGTGTGTCTTCGCGGCTGTGGTGTGGGCGAGCCCGGCCGACCTGTCGAACGTCGCTCGACGGCCCGCGGTACGGGCGGTCGACCCGGCGTCGAACGTCACGTCGCTGGCCGATGCGAGCTTCACTGCGCCTCTGCCGGAACAGACCGGTTCGGCCGAGGACACCGACACTGACGATGCGGGGCAGACCGCCTCCCCGACGCCGGAGGTCACGCCAGGGGGTACGGATCTCTCCCCGACACCGGCGCCCGCCCCGTCGACGTCGACGTCGACGTCGACGTCGCCCAGCGTGCCGGGCCCGGTCCGTTCGGCCTCTCCCGGTCCGGATCCCTCCGGGAGCCAACCGCCGTCCACCCGGCCGCCCACCCCGGATCCGAGCGGCTCCGCTCCGGTCGGTGTTCCCGGGCCGGGGGATTCCGGGCCCACGGGCGAGCAGGCGGACCCGGATATCGCTGCGGGGCAGAATGACCCGGGGTATCCGTTGGTGGGTTGACGGGCACCGGTATGTCCTCAGGAACAGTCCCACCGGGCCGTACGGACGTCGCTGTGCGGCGGACCGGCCTTGTGACAGCAGCGTGACCCGCGGGACCCGGGGTCGAAGGTGCAGTGAGCGGATGATCGGGATCATTGCGGTGAGCAGGACCGCAAACACAGCGCGCAGTCGGCTGTTGGATCGTTGAACCGGCGGGTGGGCCGACCGGGGGCTGGCAAAGCGTCGGCGGCTCCGTAGCCTGTGGAGAAGACAACGTCCGGGCAGGAGGCGAGCGTGGATCAGACCGGAGCCGGAGCGTACCGCGCCGGCGATTCGGGTTCGCGGTGGCGAAGCCTGTTGGGCAGAGGCCGTACCCGCGACCCGGACGCCCCACCGGAGCCGCCGTCGGCCGATCCTGAACTGCCGGTACCCGGCGGGCGGGTGACGCGGGCCCGGGTCGAGGTGCCGGTCGTGCCCCGCCCGGCACCTCCGCCGGACCGGCGGATGGGTCGGCTCGACCGGACACCGCCGCGCCAGGCGCCGGTACAGGTTGCCGGGCACCTGCCGGCCTCCTTCGCGGACGGGTCGGTCGATGCACTGCTCAGTGCGCTGCGTCGGGACTTCGGTCGATCCAGGGTGATCGCCTTCGTCAACCCGAAGGGCGGCGTACACAAGACCACGGCGACCGTGCTGACCGCGGCGACCATGGGTAGCGCCCGGCGCGGTGGCGTACTGGCGTGGGACGACAACGAACTGCGCGGCACACTGGGGCTGCGGGCCGGGACCGCCCGGCATGCCCGGACCATCAGGCATCTGGTCGACGACCTGATCCGGATCGAGTCCGGATACGGGCAGCTCGCCGAGACACTGGACGACTATCTGCGGCACACCCGGGACGGTTCGTTCGACGTACTGGCCGGTGACGAGGACCCGCGGATCGCGCGCAGGTTGGACCCGGCCACGGTCCGCCGGGTGCTGGCGGTTCTGGCCTCCACACACGATGTGATCTGCGTGGACACCGGAAACAACGTGGAGAGTCCGAACTGGCAGACGGTACTGCGGGCCGCGGACCAGATGGTGGTGACCACGGTGCCCCGGGAGGACGCGGCCTTCACCGCGGACTGGATGCTGGACCTGCTCATCGAGGAAGGTCTGGGCGACCTTGTCGCCGGCGCGACGACGCTGATCAGCTGCCCCACCCCGAACCCGACGCCGCTGTTGGACGACCTGTTGAAGCACTTCGCCGGACGCACCCGAACCTCGGTGATGGTGCCGTACGACCCGGCGTTGGAGGCGGGTTCGATGATCGAATACTCTGCGCTGCAGCCGGCGACCAGGATGGCCTGGCTCTACGCGGCGGTGGCGATCAGCGATCCGTTCGGGTGATCCCGGTAGGTTCGCCGGCGCCGGAGACACCGCGGCCCAGGGGTGACGGGCTCTGAGAGGATCGACGCGATGGACATGACGACCTCGCCTCCTTCCACCCCGCCGGACGGACACCGGATGCCACCGGTGCCCCGCCCGGTGCGCCACGACCTGCCCGCTCGCGGTGTCGAGGTGTTCGTGCTCGTGGCCACCGCGCTGATGGTCGCAGGTGCGGGTGTGCCCCTTGGCCTGCTCTGGTCGCTGCTGTCGCGCCGGGTCGAGCTTGTGATGACCCGGGACGGTGCGATGTACGGGCTGGAGACCGAGGTGTTCGCTGCGGCCGATGGCTGGTTCACGCTGCTGACAGCGACGGCCGGGCTGTTGGCCGCGGTGCTGAGCTGGCTGGTGCTGCGCCGCTTCCGAGGGCCGTTGATGATGCTCGCGGTGACCCTCGGTGCTGGTGCGTCGGCCCTGCTGACCAGCCTGGTGGGCAGCCGGTCGGGCAGCGACGACTACCAGTACCTGCTCGGCCATGCGGCGACCGGTTGGCTCTTCCCGATGCCCGTACATCTGGGCGCCAAGGGCGCGCTGGCCGTGGAAGCCCTGGTCTGTGTGCTGGTCTACACGGTTCTGGCCGGCTGTTCCCGGTTCCCGGGACTGCATCCGCAGCGGGTGCGCTCGACCCGCCCAGGGAACGGCACATCTCCCACTGTTCCCGTCGACGGGCCGAATGCCCTCGGTCAGGGCAGTCCGGCGGTCGGTCGGGTTGCCGTCCCGGAACCCACGGGCCCCGGGCCAGGGGCCGCGCTGCGGGCGTCGACCGGTCCGGCGGCGCCGCCGGATGACACCGGCGCGTGGCCCGACGCGCCGGGGCGTACCGGGCACTGACCTGTCCGTGCGCGCGGCCGTGCTGCTCAGTTCGTACCGGGTGCGACCTGGAACTCGGTGAGCGGTGCCGGTACCGCGTGCAGGGCGCTCAGCAGGCCCGCCTCGCGGCGCAGCATCGACAGCTCGGCGTGCAGTCGGGACGCCGTGTCCGGTGCGGCGAGCAGCCGTTGTCGGTCCGCCACGGCCAGCGAGGCGCTGGCGGCGACGAGATGAGCCAGCACCGCCGGGTCCTCGGGTAGCTGTTCGCTGCCCGGGTCGGGATCTCCGCCGATACCGCTGCTCTCCGCATCGACCGTCGCGGTGTCCGACACCTCGGCGAGGATGCGCAGGTACTGCCGGAAGGCCGCGAGCACGTTGGGGGCCAGCCGCTCCGCCAGTCCGGGCGTGCCCACCTGGTCGGGCAGCCACTCGACCTCGGCCCGGAGGTAGGGCGCCGCGGCGTCGTCCAGGCCGCGTCGGCGAAACCGCCGCCGGCCGACCGTCACCACGTCGTACCTGCCGTCGGAGTAGCTCTTGACCTGTCGTAGCTCAGCGCTGCAGCCGATCCGGTAGAGGGAGGAGTCGTCATGCACCCCGGTCTCCGTCCCGCGCCGGATCGCCACCACGCCGAACTCGCGGTCGGTACCGGTCGGTCGCTCCATCAGGTCCCGGATGAGCGCCCGGTACCGCGGCTCGAAGATGTGCAGCGGGAGTACGACCCCCGGGAACAGCACCGTCCCGAGCGGGAAGAGCGGGATGGCATCAGTCACCTCTTCAGCGTAAGCGGCCGGCGACCGGCGGCGCACCCGCCGCGTCGGCTGCAACGTTTGTCGGGTTTGGTGATTGACAGGCAGGTTGCCGGACGTGGGCTGTGTCTCCGCTGACAGCGGGCACCGGGTTCCCGCTGGTCGGAACGCCTAAACTGGGGCGCGTGCTGAACCGTGTCGACCTGCGTGGCTCCACCACGGACCCGCGTGACCTGCTGCCCCGTGCCGAACTCGACGTGGCGGCCGCGATCGAGCAGATCCGGCCGACGGTCGAGGCGGTCCATCAGCATGGCGTCGAGGCGGTCCTCGCGGCCACCGAGCGTTTCGACGGGGTACGCCCCGCGCAGCTGCGGGTTACGCCCGAGCAGCTTGCGGCCGCTGCCGAACAGCTCGATCCTGCGGTGCGGGCCGCACTGGTGGAGTCCATCGAGCGGGCCCGCCGGGTGCACGCCGACCAGCGTCGCGGCGAGGTACAGACCCAGGTCGTACCGGGTGGCACCGTCACCGAGCGTTGGGTGCCGGTGTCCCGGGTGGGTCTCTACGTGCCCGGTGGGCTGACCCCGCTGCTGTCCAGCGTGGTGATGAACGTGGTGCCGGCCCAGGTTGCCGGGGTCGAGTCGATCGCGGTGGCGTCCCCGCCGCAGCGCGACACCGGCCTGCCGGGAGCCGGCGTACTGGCCGCGTGCGCGCTGCTCGGCGTGGACGAGGTGTACGCGATGGGCGGCTCCCAGGCCGTCGCCGGGCTCGCCTACGGTCTGCGTGATCCGGGCGGCGACTGGCTGTGTGAGCCGGTCGACATGGTGACCGGTCCGGGGAACATCTATGTCACGGCGGCCAAGCGGCTGCTGCGTGGCGTGGTCGGCATCGATTCCGAGGCGGGCACCACCGAGATCGCGATCCTGGCCGACGACACGGCCGACCCGGTGCATGTCGCGGCCGACCTGATCAGCCAGGCCGAGCACGACCCGGCTGCGGCGAGCGTCCTGGTGACCGCCAGCGAGCAGCTTCTCGCCGGGGTGGAGGCCGAACTCGCCCGTCAGGTACCGCAGGCCCGGCACCGGGAGCGCATCACCACCGCACTGTCCGGTAAGCAGTCGGGCGTGGTGCTGGTCGACGACATCGAACACGGCCTGCGGGTGGTGGACCGCTACGCCGCCGAGCACCTGGAGATCCAGACCGCCGAGGCGAAGCTGGTGGCCGCGCGGGTACGTAACGCCGGTGCGGTGTTCGTCGGCCCCTACGCGCCGGTGTCGCTCGGCGACTACTGCGCCGGCTCCAACCACGTGCTGCCCACCGGCGGCTGCGCCCGGCACTCGTCCGGCCTGTCGGTCCAGTCGTTCCTGCGCGGTATCCACGTGGTGGACTACACCGAGCAGGCACTGCGCGAGGTGGCCGGACACGTACTGGCCCTGTCCGAGGCCGAGGACCTGCCGGCACACGGTCAGGCGGTCAGCGCCCGGTTCGGGACCGACCAGTGAGCACGGAGCTGGGTGATCTGCCGCTGCGCGACGACCTGCGGGGTCGCCGGCCGTACGGGGCCCCGCAGTTGGATGTGCCGGTACGGCTCAACACCAACGAGAACTCCTATCCGGTGCCCGACGACGTGGTCGAGGCACTGGGTAAGGCGCTGGGCGCCGAGCTGCGCTCACTCAACCGCTACCCGGACCGGGACGCTGTCGCGTTGCGTCGGGACCTGGCCGACTACCTGACCGGACGGCACGGACACCCACTGACCCTTGCTCAGGTGTGGGCGGCCAACGGTTCCAACGAGGTACTGCAGCAACTGCTGCAGGCCTTCGGTGGTGCCGGTCGGACCGCGCTCGGTTTCACCCCCGCGTATTCGATGCATCCGCTGATCGCGTTGGGGACCGGCACCGACTGGGTGGACGGGCCACGACGGGCCGACTTCGGTATCGACACCGGGGATGCGCTCGCCGCGATCGCCACGCACCAGCCGGACGTGGTGTTCGTCTGCTCGCCCAACAATCCGACCGGGACCGCGGTCGACCTGGACGTGCTCTCCGCCATCGCGACCGCCGCTCCCGGGATGGTGGTGGTGGACGAGGCGTACGCCGAGTTCGCCCGGCCGGGTACGCCCAGCGCGCTGGACCTGCTGGCGCAGTTTCCCCGGCTGGTGGTCACCCGGACGATGAGCAAGGCATTCGCGTTGGCCGGCGCGCGGCTCGGCTACTTCGCCGCGACGCCCGCGGTGGTCGACGCGGTGCAACTGGTACGGCTGCCCTATCACCTGTCGTCGCTGACTCAGGCCGCGGCACGGGCCGCTCTCGGGCACGCGGACACGCTGCTGGCGACGGTGGACGCGATCAAGGTCGAGCGGGACCGGATCGTCGGCGAGGTCCGGGCGATGGGTCTGCGGGTCGCCGACAGCGACGCCAACTTCGTGCTGTTCGGCGGTTTTCCCGACGAGGACCAGCAACGGTTGTGGCAGGCGATGCTGGAACGCGGGGTGCTGATCCGTGATGTCGGGCTCACCGGCTGGCTGCGGGTGACCGCCGGTACCCCCGCAGAGACCGACGCGTTCCTCACTGCACTACGTTCGGTGTACCCGGCGGACTCCGGCCGGTCCGGGCACCAGGGGCGCTGATGAGTATGCAGACGCCTCCGGAGAAGCGGCCGGCACCAGTCGGTCCGGTCACCGAGCAGCGGAAGGGGCCAGCGGGCGTGAGCAGGACCGCGCGGGTGGAACGTTCCACCGGCGAGACCAAGGTACTGGTCGAGATCGACCTGGACGGTACCGGCGGAGCCGATGTCGCGACCGGGGTCGGTTTCTTCGACCACATGCTCAACCAGCTGGCCAAGCACGGTGGCTTCGGGCTCGTCGTGCATACCGTCGGTGATCTGGAGATCGACGCGCACCACACGCTGGAGGACACGGCGATCGCGCTGGGACAGGCGTTCGCCGCCGCACTCGGTGACAAGACCGGAGTTCAGCGTTTCGGGGATGCGGTGGTACCGCTCGACGAGGCACTGGTGCAGGCCGTGGTGGACCTGTCCGGTCGTCCGTACGTGGTGCACGATGAGCCGGCGGATCTCGCTGCACACGTGGGACCGCAGTACCCGACGAGCATGACCCGGCACATCTGGGAGTCGTTCGGCAACAACGCCAGGATCACGCTGCACGTCAACGTGCTGCGCGGGGCTCGGCCGGGCCAGCGCCCCGATGCGCACCATGTCATCGAGGCGCAGTTCAAGGCGGTTGCCCGGGCGCTGCGTCAGGCGGTGACCCGGGATCCACGGGGCGGCGGGGTGCCCAGTACCAAGGGCCTGCTGTAGGGCGGGCAGGAAAGGACAGGACACCGGTGCAGAGCATCCTGCCCGTCGCGCTGTTCGCCGTGGCGGGGCTGCTGGTCGGCGGCGCGTACTCGGTCCGGCAGCAGGGCGGTTCACGGATCGTACTGATCGGACTGGTCGTACTGGCGGTCGTCGCGCTGCTCGGCGGGATCGCCTGGCTGCTACCGAAGGGGACCCTGTGAGGAGGTGCGGGCCGCGATGAGGCGTCGGGTGGTGGTACTCGACTACGGTTCCGGCAACATCCACTCGGTACACCGGGCGCTGCAACGGACCGGCGCCGAGGTGACGGTGACCGACCGGCCGGCCGATGGGCGGGACGCCGATGGTCTGGTGCTGCCCGGCGTCGGTGCGTACACGCACTGCGTCAACGCGTTGGACGCGGTCGGTGGGCGCGCGGTGGTCGCCGACCGGGTAGCGGCAGGTCGACCCGTACTGGGGATCTGTGTCGGCCTGCAGATCCTGTTCGAGGCGGGCCGTGAGCACGGCATCCTGACCAAGGGGCTCGGCCTGCTGCCCGGTGAGGTGAGCCGGCTGTTGGCGCCCCGGATACCGCACATGGGCTGGAACACCATCTCCTGGCAGCCGGGCGACCCGCTGTTCACCGGCATCGATCCGGCCGCCCGCTGCTACTTCGTCCACTCGTACGCTGCGCGCCCGTCCAGGGAGCTGCATGCCGCCGGCGCGCGGGTGGCGACCACGATGTACGGCGAGAAGTTCGTGGCCGCGGTGTCGCTGGGCGCGCTGTCCGCCACCCAGTTCCATCCGGAGAAGTCCGGCGAGGTGGGTGCCACCCTACTGGCCAACTGGGTTTCCGGGCTCTGAGGGAAGAGGAGTACGCCAGCAATGTTGACACTGCTGCCTGCCGTGGATGTCTCGCAGGGTCGTGCCGTGCAGCTGGTACAGGGCCGGGCCGGTTCCGAGCGGGTGTTCGGCGAGCCCCGGGAGGCGGCGCTGCGCTGGCAGGAGCAGGGCGCCGGGTGGATCCATCTGGTCGACCTGGACGCTGCGTTCGGGCGCGGCTCCAATGCCGAGCTGTTGGCCGAGGTCGTCGCCGCGGTGGACGTGGAGGTGGAACTGTCCGGCGGGATCCGCGACGACGAGTCGTTGCGGCGGGCCCTGGCGACCGGCGCCCGGCGGGTCAACATCGGCACCGCGGCGTTGGAGGACCCACAGTGGTGCGATCGTGTGGTCGGCGAGTACGGCGACCGGGTCGCGATCGGTCTGGACGTACGCGGTCGTCAGCTCGCGGCCCGGGGCTGGACCCGGGATGGTGGTGAGCTCTACGACGTGCTGGACCGGCTGGAGGTGGCCGGATGCGCCCGCTACGTGGTGACCGATGTGAAGTCCGACGGGATGCTGTCCGGCCCGAATCTTGAGCTGTTGCGTGACGTGTGTGGCCGGACCAGGGCGCCGGTGATAGCCAGTGGTGGGGTGTCCACCCTGGACGACCTCCGTGCACTGTCCACTCTGGAGAGTGACGGACTGGAGGGTGCCATCGCCGGCACCGCTCTCTACACCGGCGCTTTCACGGTGACCGAGGCCTTGGCCACGCTACGCGGGGAGGTACCGGCATGACCTCGGCGACGACCCAGGACCTCGCGGTCCGGGTTATCCCCTGCCTGGACGTCGCGGACGGCCGGGTCGTCAAGGGCGTACGCTTCGCCGAACTGCGCGATGCCGGTGACCCGGTCGAACTTGCCGCTGCCTATGATGCCGCCGGCGCCGACGAACTGACCTTCCTGGATGTGACGGCCTCGGCGGAGAACCGGGCCACCACGTTCGAGGTGGTGCGGCGTACCGCGGAGAGCGTGTTCATCCCGCTCACCGTTGGTGGCGGGGTGCGCAGTGTGGCCGATGTGGACGCGTTGCTGCGGGCCGGTGCGGACAAGGTCGGGATGAACACCGCCGCGCTGGCCCGGCCGGAGCTGATCGCTGAGGTGACCGAGCAGTTCGGTCGCCAGGTGCTGGTCATCTCGCTGGATGCCCGACGGAACCGGGATCTGCCGAGCGGGTTCGAGGTGACCACGCACGGCGGTCGGCGCAGCACCGGCGTGGACGCGGTCGAGTGGGCGGTACGTGCCGCTGACCTGGGCGCCGGTGAGATCCTGCTCAATTCGATGGACGCGGACGGTACGAAGGACGGGTTCGACACCGTCCTGATCCGTGCGGTACGCGCGGTGGTCAACGTCCCGGTGGTGGCCAGTGGCGGCGCCGGGCGGCCCGAGCACTTTCCGCCAGCGGTCGACGCCGGCGCCGATGCGGTACTGGCCGCCGGCATCTTCCACTTCGGCGAGGTCAGCATCGGCGAGGTGAAGCAGGCACTGGCCGACGCCGGTCACCAGGTCCGATCGGTCTGATCTGCCCGCGCACCCGAGCGGTGTCACAGTGGGTCGGCCGGTGGCCGCTCGGGCCGATCGTCATCCGCCGGTCGAGGAGGTCGCTGCGCCGGGACGGTGCAGAGCGGAATGAAACGGTGCGCCAACGGACCGATCGCCACGGCGTACAGCAGAGTGCCCCAGCCGACCTGGCCGCCGAGCAGGTAACCCGCGCCGAGCACGCTCACCTCGATGGCGGTGCGGACCAGCCGGATCGAGTGACCCCGGGAGGCCAGGCCGGTCATCAGGCCGTCTCGGGGTCCGGGACCGAATCGGGCGCCGATGTACAGGCCGGTGGCGAGCCCGTTGACGACGACAGCGGCGATCAACACGAGCCACCGCGCCCACAGCGGGGTGGGCGATCCGACCAGCCACAGCGTGGCGTCCACGGACAGACCGACCACCACGGCGTTGCTGATGGTGCCCAGACCGGGGCGCTGCCGCAACGGTATCCACAGCATCAGGACGAGCACGCCGACCCCGATGACCACCCAGCCCAACGGTACGCCGAGCCGGCGGGCGAGACCCTGGTGCAGCACGTCCCAGGGGTCCAGGCCGAGCTGAGCCCGCACCATCAGCGCCGCGCTGGCGCCGTAGCAGACCAGCCCGACGTACAGCTGGACCAGTCGGCGTGTCAGCCGTGCCGTACGCAGGCGGCGAGCTGGTGCGGTGGCTGTCAGGGCTGGGGGAGCGGCGGGCATGAGTCGACTATGCAGGCCAATCTCTACAACGGACAGGGCCAATTTCGTACCAGTGGCCTTGTTGTGGTGTGCTGTTGGCATGAGCGTGCTGCGACGACTCAGCGCAACCCAACTGGCCCGGCTGCTGGCTGACTGGCGGCGCGTCGGGAGGACATCCACAGCGTCCCGCACCCCCGACTACCCGGCGCTGGCCGTGGCCGTACGGGGCCTGATCCGGGACGGTCGGCTCGGTCTGGAGGTTGGACTGCCGGCCGAGCGGACGCTGGCCGGTGCCCTGGGAATCAGCCGCACCACGGTGTCCGCGGCGTACCGGCTGCTGCGCGAGCAGGGCTACCTGACGAGCCGGCGTGGTTCGGGCAGCTACACCGCCCTGCCCGAGGGACAGCGGATGTCGACCACCGGACTGTGGGCGCCCGACGATCACGCGGTGGTGGATCTGGGGGTCGCCGCGCCGTCCGCGCCACCGGAACTGCTCACCGCCGCCTCGTACGCGGTCGCGCAACTACCCCGGTACGCGGCCGGGCACGGCTACCACCCGGCCGGCCTGCCGGAACTGCGGGCCGCGGTCGCCGACGGGTTCACCCGACGCGGCGCGCCGACCAGCCCGGCCGAGATACTCGTCACCAGCGGTGCCCAACAGGCGTTCGACCTGCTGGTCAGGCTGCTCATCGCGCCCGGGGAACGGGTGCTCGTCGAGTCTCCGAGCTATCCCAACGCGCTCACCGCGCTGGGCCAGGCGAGGGCCCGGGTGCAGACGGTCGGGGTGGGTACGGCCGGCTGGGACCCGGAGGAACTGCTGCCCGCGCTGGCCGCGGACCGCTACCGGCTGGCCTATCTGATCCCGGACTTCCAGAACCCGACCGGGCAACTGATGCCCGCCCAGCTACGCGAACGGCTGGTCGGTGCCGTCCGCGGCGCGATGACCACGGTGGTGGTGGACGAGACCTTCGTGGAGCTGGCGTACGACGACGTGGTGCTGCCGCCACCCCTGGCCGCGGTCGACCGGCACCGCCGGATCGTCACGATCGGTGGTATGAGCAAGGCGTACTGGGGTGGTCTGAGGGTCGGTTGGCTACGGGCGTCGCCGGCACTGGTGCAACGGCTCGCCGCCGTCCGAGGCGCCGCCGACATGGGCGGCGCGGTGCTCGACCAGCTCATCTCGGCACAGTTGCTGGGCGCCGCGCAGGACATCCTGCCGCCCCGCCGTGCGGTACTGGCCGCGCAGCGCGACGTGCTTGCCGGGGCGCTGCGTACCGGGCTGCCGGACTGGCGGTTCACCCTGCCGGGCGGCGGAATGAGCCTATGGGTGGAGCTGGACGCGCCGGTGTCCAGCTCGTTGGCCCGCGCGGCGGAGCTGTACGGAGTCCGATTGGCGCCGGGTCCACGGTTCGGTGTCGAGGGCACCCTGGAACGCTTCCTGCGGATCCCGTTCGCCCGTCCGGCGGAGGAGCTGACCGAGGCGGTGCGCCGGATCGTGACGGCGCGCGCCGAACTGGACACGGTACCGGCCGGGAGGCCCTCGACGCCGACCGTAGTGGCCTGAACCCAGGGCCGCTCAGAACGCCAGATTGGCCTCATGGATGGCCCTGACGGTGTCCGCCGGGCCGCCGGATGTCCTCGTGGTGCAGGAACATCTCCATGGAGTTGACCAGTTCGTCGGCGAGCGGGTTGGCTACCGGACTCCACCACGGTGGTCGGCTGAACGCACGGATCAGGTGCTGGTAGTCCCGGTCCCGGTAGCCGAGGCGGACCCGCTCGGTGTAGCCGGCGAGTGGGGGTACGAACAGTCCTGCACCGGCGTCCGGGCGCCGTTCCCGGACGATCAGGTGCGCGAGCAGGTCCCTGGTCGTCCAGCCGTCGCAGAGGGTGGGCGCGTCCGGCCCGACCTCTGCCAGCAGGGCGACCATCGCCAGGCGTTCCCGGTGCGCGAATGCGGTCGTCACCATCCCATGCTAGGCGCGCATCGTAGGTGATCTGCGTCGCGGCGATGCCCGGATCGTCACACCGGTGGGACAGACTGAATCGACCGGTGCCCCGGGCGGGCCCGACAGTTCGGCGTGAAGGGACGGGTGGGCGTGTACGGGGGCGATGTGCTGGTCCGCGGGCTGCGGATGCTCGGCCGCTCTATCCGCGACGAACCGGTCACCTTCACTGTCGCGGCGGTGGGCAGCGTGCTGTTCGCACTCATGACGGTGGCCAGTGCCTACGTGATCGGTGCAGTGGTCGGCTCGGTCGCGGTACCGGCGATCAGTCGGGGCCGGGTGTCGGTCGGCGCGCTGGTGCTCGGCGGCGCAGCAGTGCTGTCGGTGAGCCTGCTCAAGATCGTCGGCATCATCGCCCGTAAGTTCGGTGCCGGCGTCATGCAGTACCGGTTGCAGGCGCGCTACCGCCGGGCGGTCACCGGGCGCTATCTCGATCTGCCGGTCTCCTGGCACCAGCGGCACCAGACCGGCACCCTGTTGTCCAACGCCAACAACGACGTCGAATCGGCCTTCATGCCGATCGCGCCGCTGCCCTTCGCGGTGGGCACGGTGACCATGCTGGTCGCTGCCGTGGTGTCTTTGCTGGTCACCGACTGGGTGCTGGCTCTCGTCGGGGTGGCGGTGTTCCCGACGGTGTTCCTGGTCAACGTGGTCTACTCGCGCCGCTCGGCGCCGCTGCAGGCCCGGGCCCAGCAGTTGCGAGCCGAGGTGGCCGCCGTCGCGCACGAGAGCTTCGACGGTGCCCTGGTGGTCAAGACCGCCGGCCGTGAGGACGATGAGGCGCACCGCTTCGGTGAGGTATCCGCACAGCTGCGGGACGCCTCCATCGCCGCCGGTCGGGTGCGTGGACTGTTCGACCCACTGATGGACGCACTACCCAATCTGGGCATCCTCGCGGTGCTGGTGATCGGCGGGCTGCGGCTGGTCGGCGGGCAGATCAGTATTCCCGACCTGGTCAGCGCCGCCTTCCTGTTCAGTGTGCTGGCCTTCCCGGTACGCGCGATCGGCTGGGTGCTGGGTGACCTGCCGCGTGCGGTGGCCGGCTGGGAGCGGGTCGAACGGGTCCTGTCCGCCACCGGCGACATGGTCTACGGTTCCACCGCCGTCCTGGCTCCCGGCGCGGTCGAACTCACCTTCGACGACGTCGGGTTCAGCCACTCGCCGGACCGGCCGGCGGCATTGCGTGGGGTGGGTTTCACCGTGCCGGCCGGCCGCACGGTGGCGCTGGTCGGCGCGACCGGCGCAGGCAAGTCCACGGTGACCAACCTCGCCGCCCGGCTGGTCGACGCGGACACCGGCACGGTCCGGTTCAACGGCGTGGACGTACGCACCCTGTCCGCAGAGGCGCTGCACCGCACGGTCGCGCTGGTACCGCAGCTTCCGTTCGTGTTCGACGACTCGGTGTCGGGCAATGTGGCCCTGGGCCGTCCGCAGGTCGGTGAGCAGGACGTGGCGGCGGCGCTGGAACTGGCCCAGGCCGACCGGTTCGTGGCCGCGTTGCCGGACGGCGTCCGCACGATGGTGGGGGAACGCGGCGCCACCCTGTCCGGTGGCCAGCGGCAGCGGATCACCCTGGCCCGTGGCCTGGCCGGCCGGCCAGGTCTGCTCATCCTCGACGATGCCACCAGCGCGGTCGATCCCCGGGTCGAGTCGGACATCCTGGCCGGGTTGCGTCGGGCCGCAGGAAGCGGCACCACGGTGCTCGTGGTGGCCTACCGGCGCGCCACGATCGCGCTCGCCGACGAGGTCATCTTCCTGGACTCCGGGCGGGTGCTCGCCCGGGGCACGCATCAGCAGCTGGTGGCAACGGTGCCGGAATACGCCGCGCTGGTGACGGCGTACGAGACTGCGGAGAGTGAACGAACCGTGCACGCGACCGGGGCCGAGGTGTCGGCATGACCGTGGCGTCCCCGACAGTCGAGCGTGACCAGGACGCCGGCACCTGGCGCACCCTGCGTGAGGGCATCGCTCTGTCCCCGGAGCTGCGCTCCGGTCTGCCCGGCACCATGCTGCTGGCGCTCTTCTCCACGCTCGGCAAGGTCGCTGTGCCGGTCGCCGTGCAGCAGGCACTCGACAGGGGCATCCAGGGTGCCGGCGGACCGAATCTGTCGCTGCTCGCAGCGATCTGCGTGGTCACCACCACGCTGTTGGCCGTCACGGTGAGCTGCACGTACCTGATGAACTACCGGCTCTACCGCAGTACCGAGACCGCACTGGCCGCCCTGCGTACCCGCACCTTCCGGCACGTACACGACCTGTCCGTACTGCACCAGCAGGAGCAGCGACGCGGCACCCTGGTCAGCCGGGTCACCTCCGACATCGACCAGATCAGCCGGTTCCTGCAGTACAGCGGGGTCAGCCTGGTGGTCAACGCCGGGCAGCTGTTGGTGGCCACGGTGGTCATGCTGGCCTACTCCTGGCAGTTGGCGCTGCTGGTGTATCTCGTCTTCACCCCGTTGGCGGTGGCGATGCCGCGGTTGCAGCGCTGGCAGCAGACCGCGTACCGGCAGGTCCGGGAGAAGGTCGGCACGCTGTACGGCGCGGTCGCCGAGAGCGTGGTTGGGGCACCGGTGATCCGGGCCTACGGCGTGGCCGACCGCACCCGGGAGCGGCTGTCCAGCGCGGTCGAGGACTACCGCGCCGGCCAGTACCGGGCGCAGAAGCGCAGCGTCGTCACCACCATCACCGGCGAGGGCGCGTCCGGGCTGGCCAACACGGCTGTCGTCGTGGTGGGCATCCTGCTGGGTGCCGGCGCCGGCCATGCCCTGGGGCTGACCACCGCCCTGAGCGTCGGTGAACTGACCGCCTTCCTGTTCCTGGTGGCGCTGTTCATCCAGCCGATCCAGGTGTTCACCGAGACGCTCAGCGAGGCGCAGAATGCGGTCGCGGGCTGGCGCCGGGTGCTGGATGTCCTGGACACCGAGCCTGATGTCGCCGATCCTGGCCCGACCGGCAGCGTTCCACCGGCCGGAGCGTTGTCGGTGCGTTTCGCCGAGGTGGGGTTCGCCTATCCGGGTGGTCCGGATGTGCTGACCGACATCGACGTTGAGCTGCGGCCCGGTTCCGCGGTGGCGGTGGTAGGTGAGACGGGCAGCGGTAAGACCACCTTCGCGAAGCTGTTGACCCGGCTGATGGACCCGGCCCGGGGCGCGGTACTACTGTCCGGGGTGGCCCTGGACGCCGTACCGTTCGCGGAGCTGCGGCGGCGGGTGGTGATGGTTCCGCAGGACGGGTTCCTGTTCGACACCACAGTGGGGCGAAACGTCGCGTTCGGCCGGCCTGAGCTGACCGAGGCGGAGCTGACCCGGTCGTTCGGCGAACTGGGCCTGGCCGACTGGCTGGCTGGCCTGCCGCGTGGCCTGGACACCCCGGTAGGGGAGCGGGGTGACTACCTGTCGGTCGGCGAGCGGCAGCTGATCGCCCTCGTCCGGGCCGCCGTGACGGGGCCGGATCTGCTGGTCCTGGACGAGGCCACCAGCGCCGTCGACCCGGCGACCGAGCTGAGACTGCAACGCGCGCTGGACGTGGTGGCCCGGGGCCGTACGACGGTGACGATCGCGCACCGGTTGTCCACTGCCGAATCCGCTGACGAGGTCCTCGTCTTCGACGCCGGTCGGATCGTGCAGCGTGGCCCGCACGCCCAGCTGGTGGCGCAGGTCGACTCGGTGTATGCACGGCTCTACGCGTCCTGGCTGGAACAGACCCGCTGACCCTGGGCAGGATCAGGGTGTGCCGTGCGGCTCCGCGTCGGGCAGGTCGGCGGTCAGGTACCGCTGTATCGTCGGCCCGATCAGCGCGACGACACGGGTGGCCGGCAGGGTGGCCAACGGCTCCAGCCGTACCACGTAGCGGGCCATCGCCAGCCCCATCAGCTGGCTCGCGATCAGCGACCCGCGCAGCTCGGTCTCCGGCCGGTCCAGTTCCCGCAGCGCGCGGCGCAGGATCTGGCTGGTCAGGAACTCCCGGAACAGCCGCCTGCTCCGTTCGTGGCCCAACGCGCTGCTCAGTACGGCCGCTGCCATCGGCCCGGCCGGTCCGTCCCAGAGCGACAGGAACGTGGCGACCAGACGGGTGCCGAACCCGTCGATCCCGCCGGCCAGCAGTTTGGGTACCACCCGCGCCGGGTTGACCGGTATCCGCAGCGCGGCGACGAACAACTCGTCCTTGGCGCCGAAGTAGTGGTGTACCAACGCCGGATCCACCCCGGCGGTCGCGGCGACCGCACGTACGGAGGCACGGTCGAATCCCCGCTCACCGAAGACGGTACGGGCCGCGGCCAGGATCGTCTCCCGGGTGTCGGGCTGCCCCGGGCGCCGGCCCCGGCGCGCGGTCACCGGGTGCGACGCCGCAGGGTTGCGGCGCCCAGCACCAGGGCGGCCAGCGCGCAGCCCAGTACGACGGCGACATCACGCCAGATGGTGGTGGTCATCCGGGGGTGTGCGCCGATGTCGATGAGCGCGTCGACCGCGTAGGTCAGCGGCAGCGCCCGGCTGACCGCCTGTAACCAGCCGACCATCTCCTCGCGGGGTACGAACAGTCCGCAGAGCAGCAACTGCGGGAACACCACGGCGGGCATGAACTGCACGGCCTGGAATTCGGTGGCGGCGAACGCGCTGACGAACAGGCCGAGCGCCATGCCCAGTACGGCGTCGGCGACCGCGATGCCGACCACCGCCCACCCGCTGCCGGCGGTGTCGAGCCCGAGCAGCCAGTAGGTCAGCCCGACGGCGATACCGGCCTGCAGCGCGGCGGCGAGCGCGAACGCCAGACCGTAGCCGGCCAGCAGGTCCAGCTTGTGTACCGGCGTGCTCAGCAGGCGCTCCAGTGTGCCGCTGGTCCGTTCGCGCAGCATCGCGACGCTGGTCACCAGGAACATCAGCACGAACGGGAAGACGCCCAGCAGGATGACGCCGATCCGGTCGAACACCGCCGGCTGCCCGTCGAAGACGTAGCGCAGCAGTACGAGCAGGCCGGTGGGTACGACGAGCAGCAGCGCGATGGTCCGCCGGTCGTGCCGGAGCTGACGGAGGACCCGGATGGCGGTGTGTAGAGCGATCCGACCGGACATCAGGCGGCCTCCGTCCCGGCGCGGTCGACCAGCCGTAGGAAGGCTTCATCCAGATCGTCGGCACCCGTACGAGACAGCAGCCCGTCCGGGGTGTCGTCGGCCAGCAGCCGTCCTTCCCGCAGCAGCAGCACCCGACCGCAACGCCTCGCTTCGTCCATCACGTGGCTGGACACCAGCAGGCTGACCCCGCCTGCGGCCAGTTCGGTGAACCGCTGCCACAGGTCGCGGCGCAGCGCCGGATCCTGGCCGACGGTCGGTTCGTCGAGCACCAGCAGCCGTGGGTCGGACAGCAGCGCGCAGGCCAGTGAGGCGCGTGCCCGCTGGCCACCGGACAGGGTGGCGACGAGCTGCCCGGCCGCAGCGCCGAGCCCGACGTCGGTGACCGCCTGGTCGGCTGCCTGTCGTGGCCGCCCCTGTACGGCGGCGAAGTAGCGGGCGTTCTCCCGCACGGTGAGGTCCGGGTAGACCGATGGTGCCTGGGTGACATAACCGACGGTGCGCCGCAGGTCAGGAGCGCCGGCGGGCCGGCCGAGTACCCGTACGGTGCCCGCGGAGATCCGCTGCACCCCGACCACGCATCGCATCAGGGTGGTCTTTCCGCTGCCACTCGGGCCGATCAGGCCGGTGACGGTGCCGGTCGGCACGCTGAAGTGGAGGTCGTGCAGCACGGTGCGCCGACCACGGATGACCCGTAGCGCCGCGACGTCGATGGCCGGGTCCATCGGTCCCCCAAACAAGAATTCATCAACTGATGAATTCGGAGCATAGACCGCTTCCGGCGAATGCGACAGGCCCGCCCGTCAACGGGTAGGCAGAAGCCGGGGGCGGCAGGTGTCCAGAACGCCTGCCGCCCCCGGCCCGGGACGTGGTCAGAGACTGCCGAGAGCGTCCAGCACCCTGCGGTAACGCCGCATCTGCTGACGGAGCTGTTCGGTGTCCCCGGAGTGCTCGTCAGAACCGCTGAGCGCCTCGGTCACCGCACGCAGGGCCGAGGTCACCAGCTCGCGGCCGGCCGACACGGCCGCCGCCGGATCATCCACAAACGACACCTGGGCGTCGCGCCACTGCCGGTCGGTGTCCGCCCGCCGCTCGCTCGGCCACAACTCCTGCGCACCGGCCGCACCGCCCGGCGCGGTACCGGCGGGTTCCGTTTCGGCCCGGCCGCCGGCGTCGGCGCCAGCCGCGGCGGACTGGGTGGTCGCCTCCGGTACTGCCGCGACACCCGTTGCTGTCGCTTCGCCGTCCTCATGCAGCTCCGCAGCCGCCGGGTCATCCGTACGGTCCGCGTCGAGCCGCCCGCCGTGGGTGTGCTCGCCGGGCTGCGTCCCGTCGTCGAGCAGCCCCTCCGATGCCGTCGTGTCCGGTGACTCGTCGGCGGCATGCTGCCCGCCGGTGTGCCGGCCGGCCCCCAGGTCACGGTCATCAGCGGGATCTGCCTGCCGATCGGTGGAGACCTGCCCGCCGGACGCATCCTGTGCGGAGCTCCCGTCCTGCTGTGGCACGTGCCCGGCGGTCAGGTCGTCCTGGGCGCCGTGGTCACCGGACGTGTCATCGGCCGGAGCCTGGTCGAAGTCCAGCGCGTCGTCCGGGCGCCCGGTCCGCTCCCCGTCGGCCGGGGACGATCCGGCATCTTCGGGCCTGTCGGCGGCGCCATGGTGTTCCTTGCCGTCCGTGTCCAGGTGGTGCTGCCCATCGAGAACCTGCTCGTCGGTGGATTCCCCGGTGCTGCGCTGATCCGCGTGTTCGGAACGGAGGCCCTCGGCGGGTGCGTCGCGGTCGCGATCATGCAGCGGCGAAACGTGGGTCACGGTCACTCCTTCGGTCAGCGCTGGTCAGCAGCGCGGGTGGTGGGCGTCGCGGGTGCGGTGTCGCCGCGCAGGCCGGTGTCCGCGTGCTCGATCGCCGCTTCCCGAGGTGACTGGTGGGCCGTGGTGGTGTCCGGGCGCTCCCCGTCTTCGGCCCGTGTCGCCTCGGTGTCCGCCGCTCCGGCGTCCGCCGGTACGGCTCCGGCGCTGTCGCTGCTGGTGTGCCCGTTGCCGGTGGGGCCGGTGGGGTCGGCGTCGAGCAGTTCGGCGAACAGCGCCCGGTAGTGCATGACGGCTTGCCGCAGATCCTCGGTACCCAACTGTTCCCGGTCGTGGCGTAGCCGCAGATCGTGCGCGGTCCGGTAGTGCTCAAGGGTTCCGGCATGCTCCACCGACAAATCCGCTACCTGCTGGTCGAAGCCTTCGGCCGGGTAACCGCGAGCCGCCATCACCTCGGTCACCAGGTTGTCGGCCTGACCAACCGCGTCGGCCGGTGACTCGATGAACTGGGCCTGCACCTCCTGCCAGCGCTGCGCATAACGCTGCTGCTCGGCGGCGGGGATGGGCCGCAGCGAGAACTCGTGGTGGCGACGCTCCCGGCGGCGGAGTTCCTTCTCCGCCGACCGCCGGTCGCCGGTCTGCTCCACGGCCCGGTCGTACTCCGGACCGAACCGCTGCTTCAACTGTCGACGGCGTACCAGATAGGCGCCGCCGGCCACCAGTGCCAGCAGCACGACGACGATCACGATGAGCGTGATGGCTGTGGTCATCCTGCCCCTCCATCCAGAGACGCCGAATTGACGTCTGTCGATTGTCCTGTTTCCCACTGGACGATCACCGGAAACGTCATGTGTGGCGGATCGACGAATGCCGGCCGTGGCCTGGGACGCCCGGCCGGCACCCGTACCATCCACAGACATGCCAGGCATGTGGATGTGGGCGGCGCTCGGCCTGTCGGCTGTCGCCGTGACCGGTGCGGTGGTGGTGCTCGTCGGCCACGGACGGGCCGGTACCGGCACCCGCCTGGCGGGCACGTTGATCCTGCTGGTGGCGGGGGGCGCGGCCGGGTACGGCAGCGGGCTCGGCCCGGCGCCGGTGCGGCTGGTGGTGGGTGCGGTCCTGGGCTACCTGCTCGGGCACACCGCCGGCTGGTCGTTGGACCGGCTGCGCCGCCGTGACCTTCGCGGCACCGCGCTGGCGCGGAACGATCCGGCCGCGGCGCGGGAGTACCGACTGCGTACGGTACTGCTGCCCGGTGTCACGGTGGCCGGCCTGGCCACCGGCATCGCCGGGGCCGGTGGCGGGCTGGGACTACTGGTCCTGGCCGCGCTGGTGGTGCTCCGGCGCGAGTTCGTCGGGGCGCCGCTGGTTGCGCTGGGCCTGGCGCTGGTGGTCGTACTGGTGCCATTGGGGATGTTGCGGGCCCGGGCGATGCGTGAGGTCCGGCTGTGGCTCGACGACGACACCCTGGAGGTGCGGTACCGGGGCCAGGGACAGGACTGGCAGGCGGTACGTCTGCCACTGTCGGAAGTGCGTTCGGTGACCGTCTTCGCCGACCCGTACGGTCGGAGCCGGCTGCTGCGGGTCACCGGTGGTCGCACCGGCCGCTTCGAACTGCGGGCCGCGCCCGGACTGTCCGGCCGTGGCGCCGCCGAGACGTTGCGTCGAGCGAGCCGTGACCTGCTCGGTCGGCCGGGTTGGCGACCGGCCAGCGGGACCCGTCCGTACCTCGCCCGGTGGGGCACGCGCCGCTACCGTACGGCGGCGCGCGACAATCAGTGACTGTGAGCAGTCACCAGCCAGCACAGCCGGCCCCGCCGACCGGCCTGGATCCGGCGATCCGGTCCCGACTCAAACGCGACCCGGACGGTCTGGTCGCCGCCGTGGCCCAGCAGTACGACACCGGCGAGGTGTTGATGGTGGCCTGGATGGACGACGAGGCATTGCGTCGGACCCTGACCACCGGCCGGGCGACGTACTGGTCCCGCAGTCGTCAGGAATACTGGGCCAAGGGCGATACATCAGGACATGTGCAGCATGTCCGTTCGGTGGCGCTGGACTGTGACGGTGACGCCGTACTGGTCCGGGTGGATCAGGTCGGCCCGGCCTGTCACACCGGTACCCGGAGCTGTTTTGACGGGCGTGGCGTGCCGTTGGCGGACCTGCCCGCGCAGAGCACAGTGTCGGGCAGCACGGCGCTGGGGAGTACGGCGCCGGGGAGCATCGAGAGGGGCCGGTCGTGACCAGCGGAACCGTGACGCCCGATCAGCGTGCGTTCGCCGAACTGGCCCGGCGTCGGCGGGTCGTACCCGTGACCCGACGGTTGCTGGCCGACTGCGAGACGCCTGTCGGCATCTACCGGAAGCTGGCCGGAGGTCCGGGAACCTTCCTGCTGGAGTCCGCGGAGGCGGCCGGCACCTGGTCGCGTTACTCGTTCATCGGGGTACGCAGCACCGCCACGTTGACCTGTGTGGACGGGCAGGCCCACTGGGTCGGGGAACCGCCACAGGGCGTGCCGGTGGACGGCGACCCGCTGGTGGCCCTGACCGCCACGGTCGAGGCGCTGTCCTCGCCGCCGGTACCGGGACTGCCGCCGCTGACCGGTGGACTGGTGGGCTTTGTCGGCTACGACGCCGTCCGCCGGTTCGAGAAGCTGCCCGAGCTGGCGGCCGACGAGCTGGGCTTCCCCGATCTGGGCTTCCTGTTGGCCACCGATCTGGCCGTGCTGGACCATGTGGACGGCTCGGTGCTGCTGATCGCCAACGCCGTACTGCCTCCGGCGGCCGGTGAGGACGATCTGCACGCCGCCTACCACCATGCGGTGGGTCGGCTGGACGCGATGACCACGGCGCTGTCCCGGCCGAACCCACCCATGGTGTCCACTGTGGAGCGTATGCCGGCCGAGCATGTGGTCGGCCGCACCCCGGAGGGCGGCTACCAGAAGGCGGTGGAGGTGGCCAAGGAGGCCATCCGGGCCGGCGAGTGCTTCCAGATCGTGCCGTCCCAACGCTTCGAGGTGGAGACCGACGTCGACTCGCTGGACGTCTACCGGGTACTGCGGGCCACCAACCCGAGCCCGTACATGTACCTGCTGCGCTTCGGTGCCCTGGACGGGTCCGGCGGCCCCGCCTTCGACATCGTCGGATCCAGCCCCGAGGTCCACGTCAAGGTGACCGGTCGCCGGGCGTTGATGCACCCGATCGCGGGCACCCGGCCGCGGGGCGCGACGCCGGAGGAGGAGCGGCGGCTCGCCACCGACCTGCTCGCCGATCCGAAGGAACGGGCCGAGCATGTGATGCTGGTCGACCTGTCCCGCAACGACCTCGGCCGGGTGTGCGTACCGGGCAGCGTGGATGTACCGGAGTTCATGACGATCGAGCGCTACAGCCACGTGATGCACATTGTGTCCACTGTGGTCGGTGAGCTGGCCGAGGGATGCAGCGCGTTCGACGCGCTGCGCGCAACCTTTCCGGCCGGCACCTTGTCGGGTGCCCCCAAGGTCCGGGCGATGGAGATCATCGAGGAGCTGGAACCGGTACGCCGCGGCCTCTACGGCGGCACCGTCGGCTACCTGGACTTCGCCGGGGATCTGGACATGGCGATCGCCATCCGGACCGCGCTGATCCGTGACGGCCGGGCGTACGTACAGGCCGGTGCCGGTATCGTCGCCGATTCCGACCCTGATGCCGAGGATGCCGAGACCCGTACCAAGTCGGCTGCCGTGCTGTCCGCGATAGCCTCCGCCGAGACGATGCGGCAGGCCCGGTGATGACCGACGAACCCATGCCGCAGCAGGACACCAGCGCCGATCCGGTCGGATCCGGGGCGGGGCAACCGGCCCGGCGCTCCCCCCGCGGGCAGCTCGTGCTGGCCGTACTGGCCTGCACCGCGGGCGCCGGACTGGCGCTGTACGCCTCGTCGAAGAACTGGGCGGTGGACCTGACCCAGCGACCGGCACCGCTGCCGCCGGTGCGTACCGCCCGTAGCGGTGGGGATTTCGTCCCCTGGGTGCCGGCGCTGGCACTGATCTCGCTGGCGGGTGCCGGGGCGTTGGTGGCCACCAGGCGCAAGGGTCGGCTGCTGGTCGGGGTACTGCTGGCGCTGGCCGGTTCCGGCGTCGTGGCCGGCGCAGTCTACGGGCTTGCCGTTGCGGGGGACGCGACCGGTTCCACCGGCCCGGGCTGGCCGCTGGTGGCATTGTCCGGTGGACTGGTCATCGTTGCGGTCGGGGCACTGACACTGTGGCACGGGCAAGGTTGGCCGACGATGGGTGCACGTTACGAACGGGCCGGCAGCGCCGCACCGGTCAGTGCCCAGGACGATTCCGCCAAGGTATGGGACGCCCTGGACCAGGGGGACGATCCGACCATCCGTTGACAGTAGGTGTGCCATGCGGTGATGGGTCGCGGTTGCACGTTGCGTAGTGGTATACCCGCCGGGCTGTGAACGGTGCGATACCCCGCCTCGGTTGCCGACATCCGTGGCGCATAACATCGGCTCCAGGACCTGCCGCGGTGCGTGCCGCCTTGCGGGTCCCGGCGGGATGGCGGTGTCCAGCAGAGCCGACGAGGGGAGTCCGCGGTGAACGCAGACGCGGAGCAGCGGCCGATACCCCCGGAGGCCGTGATCGCTGAGCGTCGCGGTAGCCGGGCGGGCGGGAACGTGCTCGACGAGATCCTGGCCGGTGTCCGGGAGGACATCAGCGCCCGGGAACAACGGGTCCCACTGGATGAGGTACGACGGCTGGCTGCTGCGGCGCCTGCGCCGCGGGACGCGTACGCCTCGTTGCGGGCACCCGGTGTGGGTGTGATCGCCGAGGTGAAGCGTTCCTCGCCGTCGCGCGGCCAGCTCGCCGAGATCCCCGATCCGGCGGAACTGGCCATCGAGTACGCCGCGGGCGGCGCGCGGTGTGTCAGTGTGCTGACCGAGCAGCGCTACTTCGGTGGCAGCATCGACGATCTGGTCGCGGTACGCGCGGCGATCGACGTACCGGTGCTACGTAAGGATTTCGTGGTCTCCAGCTACCAGGTGCACGAGGCACGCGCGCACGGCGCCGACCTGGTACTGCTGATCGTGGCCGCGTTGGAGCAGAACGCCCTGGTCGGCCTGCTGGAACGGGTCGAGTCACTGGGCATGACCGCGCTGGTGGAGGTGCACGACGAGGCCGAGGCCGACCGTGCGCTGGAGGCGGGTGCCAAGGTCATCGGGGTCAACGCCCGGGATCTGCGAACCCTCGAAGTCGATCAGTCGGTGTTCGAACGGATCGCGCCGGGTCTGCCGTCCGCGGTGGTGAAGGTGGCCGAGTCGGGGGTGCGGGGCACGCACGACCTGATCCGGTACGCCTCGGCCGGTGCGGACGCGGTGCTGGTCGGCGAGGGCCTGGTGACCAAGAAGAGCCCGCGTGAGGCGGTCGCCGAACTGGTCACCGCCGGTTCGCACCCGGCAACGCCACGACCCGCCCGTTAGGAGACCGGTAATGAGCAACCGGCCCACCACACCAGATGCCGCAGCCGCCGGACCGGAGTCAGCTGGCCCCGATCTGGCCGGCCACTTCGGCCCGTACGGCGGCCGGTTCATGCCCGAGGCGCTGATCGCCGCGCTGGACGAGCTGGATTCGGTACATCGCTCGGCCATGGCCGACGAGCAGTTCCGCGCCGAGTTCGATCGGATGCTGCGCGACTACGCCGGCGCTCCCAGCCTGCTGTACGACGCCACCCGCCTGTCGGCCCATGCCGGTGCACGGATCCTGCTCAAGCGCGAGGATCTCCTGCATACCGGCGCGCACAAGGTCCGTAACGTGCTCGGCCAGGCGCTGCTCACCAAGCGGATGGGCAAACACCGGGTGATCGCCGAGACCGGAGCCGGGCAGCATGGCGTGGCCACCGCCACCGCGTGTGCGTACCTGGACCTGGAGTGCGTGGTGTACATGGGCGCCGAGGACATCCGGCGGCAGGCGCTCAACGTGGCCCGGATGCAGCTGCTGGGCGCCACCGTGATCCCGGTGACCACCGGCAGCCGGACCCTCAAGGACGCGATCAACGAGGCGTTGCGCGACTGGGTGGCCAACGTCGAGGACACCCACTACATGCTCGGTACGGCCGCCGGGGCGCATCCGTTCCCGGTCCTGGTACGTGACTTCGCCAAAGGCATCGGCGAGGAGGCGCGGGCGCAGAGCCTCACCCGGCTCGACGGACTGCCCGATGCGGTGTGCGCCTGCGTGGGTGGCGGTTCCAACGCCATCGGCATCTTCCACGCCTTCGTACCCGACGCCGGGGTCCGGCTCTACGGTTTCGAGGCCGGTGGCGCGGGCATCAAGACCGGCCGGCACGCGGCCAGCATCACCGGCGGGTCGGTGGGTGTGCTGCACGGCGCCCGTACCTACCTGCTGCAGGACGACGACGGGCAGACCATCGAGTCGCATTCGATCTCCGCGGGCCTGGACTATCCGGCGGTCGGGCCCGAACACGCCTGGTTGTCAGATACCGGCCGGGCGGTGTACGAGCCGGTCACCGATGCCGAGGCGATGGACGCCTTCCAGCTGCTGTGCCGCACCGAGGGGATCATCCCGGCGATCGAGAGCGCGCATGCTCTGGCCGGCGCGCTGCGGGTGGTCCCGCAGCTGCGTACCGAGCTGGGCCGTGATCCGGTGATCCTGGTGAACCTGTCCGGCCGCGGCGACAAGGACGTCTCGACCGCTGCGGACTGGTTCGGGCTGCTCGACGAGAAGGACACGGAGGAGCCCCGGTGAGTGTGGCTGACGCGTTCGACACCGCACGGGACGAGGATCGGGCCGCGCTGGTGGGCTACCTGCCGGCCGGATTCCCGACCGTGGACGGTGCGGTCACCGCGTGCCGGGCGATGGTGGACGCCGGTGTCGACGTGGTGGAGATCGGTCTGCCCTACTCCGATCCGGTGATGGACGGCCCGGTCATCCAACGGGCGTCGGAAATGGCTCTGCGGGCCGGGTTCCGGGTGGCGGACGTGTTCCGTACTGTCGCGGCGGTGGCCGGCACCGGCGTGCCGACGTTGGTGATGACCTACTGGAATCCGGTGGAGCGTTACGGGGTCCGGGCATTCGCCCGTGACCTGGCCGCGGCCGGCGGTGCCGGGCTGATCACCCCGGACCTGATCCCGGACGAGGCCGACGAATGGCTGTCCGCCGCCGAGGAGCACGATCTGGACCGCGTGTTCCTGGTCGCGCCGAGCTCGACCGATGAACGGATCGCCGCGACCGTCGCGGCGTGCCGCGGATTCGTCTACGCGACCAGCGTGATGGGGGTGACCGGCGCACGGGCGAGGACCAGCGACGCCGCTCCCCGGCTGGTCGAGCGGACCCGCGCGGCGGGGGATCTGCCGGTCGGGGTGGGGCTGGGGGTCAGTGACGGCCGGCAGGCCGCCGAGGTCGCCGGCTACGCCGACGGGGTGATCGTGGGCAGTGCCCTGGTCCGCTGCCTGGCGCCGGAGACCGAGCACCGTGGGCCGGAGGCGGTACGGAGGCTGACCGAGGACCTGGCCGCCGGGGTGCGCGCAGGCAGGGCGCTGACCTCGACCCGCTGAACTCAGCGGCTGCGCGACCGGCGACCGTACGCGGTGCGTACCGGAGCCAATGCGCGCGGTGCGATTGCGGGCGGTACGTCCGACTCCGGACGGTTGTCCGGAGGGCCTGGTGTGAGTCGCGCGACAGCAGCAGGTAGCTTGGGCAGCTGTGAATCTCGCCGCGATACCCAGTCCGACCACCTCGGTGTGGCATCTGGGTCCGGTCCCGTTGCGCGCGTACGCGCTCTGCATCGTGATCGGCATTGTGCTGGCCTGCCTGATCACCGACCGTCGACTGCGGGCACGTGGTGCCCCGCCGTGGACCGTACTGGACATCGCGGTGTGGGCCGTGCCATTCGGCATCATCGGTGCCCGGATCTACCACGTCATCACCGACCCGGAGCTGTACTTCGGCGCCGGCAAGGACTGGCTGGGCATCTTCCGGATCTGGAACGGTGGCCTGGGCATCTGGGGCGCGGTCGCGGGTGGTGCGCTCGGCGCATGGATCGCCTGCCGGCGCCGCAACATTCCGCTCAGCATGATGGCCGACGCGCTGGCCCCGGGTCTGCCGGTCGCCCAGGCGGTCGGACGCTGGGGTAACTACTTCAACCAGGAACTCTTCGGCCGGCCGTCCTCGCTGCCGTGGGCGGTACGGATCGACCCGCAGTTCCGGCCGGTCGGCTATGAGCAGTACGCCACCTACCACCCGACCTTCCTGTACGAGAGTCTCTGGGATCTTGGTGTCGCGCTCGTGGTGTGGCTGCTGGACCGTAAGTTCAAGTTCGGCCGGGGCCGGGCGTTCGCGCTGTATGTGATGCTCTACGTGGTGGGCCGCTTCTGGATCGAGGCACTGCGTATCGACCAGGCCAACCACTTCCTGGGGCTGCGGCTCAACGACTGGGTCAGCATCCTGGTGTTCGTCGGCGCGTTGGTGTACCTGGTCCTGGTCCGCGGCCCACGCCCGCGCCTGGTGCTGGACGACAACGGCCAGCTGCGCGCGGTGCCGGACGACGGGACGGACAGCGCCGCCGGGACGGTGCCGGGTGCCGACGCCGACGCCGCCGAGCCCGGAGCGGATGATCCGGACGACGGCGGCGCGGAGGGGGAGCGTCTGACGGGTGGGAAGTCGGACGACCCGCTCGGCGACACGACGCAGGTCGGGTCGGTCCCCGATCCGGACGAAGCCGGCCAGCACGGTGACGACCGGGACGAGACGGCCGACTCGGCCCGCCCGACCCGCCAGGGCGGATCGGGCTCCTAGGAACTGGCCTGTACGGCCTGCCAGATCGCTGCGACCGCGCCCCGTAGCTGGGCGCGGTCGCTTGTTCCCCGGGTCAACTGGTCGATGATCAGCCCGTCGAGCAGGGCGACGAACAGCCGACCACGGCTGGCTGACCCGAGCAGCTCGGCGGACTGTGCGACGAACCCGTCCGCGGCGCGCTGTGCGGTGTCACCGAGTTCCCGGCGTGCCTCCGGGTCGAGGGTCATCACCAGCCGGGCCCGGGTACGGACCGGTTCGGCGAGCAGCCCGTCGGTGATCAGTCTCGTCAGCGTGCCCACCGGATCGGCTGCCAGGGCGGCCTGCAGGTAGGTCAGTGTCTGGTCCCGCGCTGTCTCGGGCGAGGGTTGTTCGTGCGGCGCGCGGCCATCCTGTGCCGCCGCTGATGCCAGCAGCGCGGCGGTGGCGTCGTGCTGGTCGAGTTCGGCGATCCGTTTCAGCGCCGCCTCCAGCAGCGTGCGCCGGCTGGGGTAGTGGTAGCTGCAGGTGCCGGCGGGAAGTCCGGCTGCGGCGTCGACAGCGCGGTGGGTGAGCGCGCGCAGGCCACGCTGCCCCAGTACGTCGATGGCTGCGTCGGCGAGAGCCGTCCGGCGCCCTGTACTCATGTCGCAACACTACAGGTGTAGCGTATTGCTACAGATGTAGTGGAGTGGAGGCCGTGGTGGGCAGTGCACTCGTCGTCGGAGCCGGCATCAGCGGGCTGGCCAGCGCGTTGGCGCTGCGACAGATCGGTTGGAACGTCACCGTGCTGGAACGTGACGCGACCCCACGCGCGCTGGGCGCAGGGCTCGTACTGTGGCCCAACGCCATCCGCGCCCTGCGTGCGTTGGGCGTCGCCGACGCGGTCCTGGCCGCAGCCACCCCGTACCGCGTCGCCCTGGCCCGCCGCCCGGACGGTCGGGTACTGACCCAGGTCGACATGGCGGGTGTGGGCGAACGGCTCGGTGAGCCGGTCGTCACGGTGCTGCGCGCCGACCTGCACGACGTCCTGCGGGCCGCGCTCGGTGACGTACCGGTCCAGACCGGCGCCCCGGTGACTGGGGTGAGCGTCGGCGCTGACGACCGGCCGGTGGTCCGCTCCGGCGACCAACTCTGGCGCGCCGAACTGGTGGTCGGCGCGGACGGCCTGCGCAGTGCGGTCCGCGCCCAGCTCAACGCCGGTGGCGAGATCGTCGACGCCGACTACGTCGCATGGCGTGCCGTGGTGCCGGCCGCGCGGGCACCACGACTCGACGGCGGCGGCGAAACCCTCGGCGTCGGTCGGCGGTTCGGCTGCGCGCCGCTGGGGACGCACGGGGTCTACTGGTATGCCACCCTGCCCGGCCCGCTGGACGAGCAGCCGGCCGACCGGCAGCTCGCGCACCTGCGCGAGACGCTCGGTGACTGGCATGCTCCGATTCCCGCGCTGCTGGCCGGGACCGATCCGGCCCACCTGCTGCGCCACCAGGTCACCGAACTGTGGCCGTTGCCCCGCCGCTTCGACCACCGGCTCGGTACCGGCGCCGCCGTGCTGGTCGGCGACGCTGCGCACGCCATGACCCCCAACCTCGGGCAGGGCGCATGTCTGGCACTGGAGGACGCGGTGACGTTGGGCGCCGTACTGGCCGACGGCGCCGCACCGGGCCCGGCGCTGGACCGTTACCAGCAGCTACGACACCGACGGGCCACCCGGCTCAGCCGGCAGTCCCGACGTACCGGACTCGCGTTGGAGATGCGCAGTGCCGGCTCGGTGTGGTTCCGTGACCTGTTGATGTCGGTCCTGCCGGACTCGCTGGCCGCCCGCAGCGCCGGTGCCCCGGCCCGATGGTCTCCACCGGTAGGTTGAATCCCGTGCGCATCACCGTGCTCGGCGGAGCAGGCGCCTTCCCGGAGGCCGGGTCGGCGTGCAGCGGTTATCTCGTCGAGCACGACGGGTTCGCGTTGCTGCTCGACCCCGGTTACGCCACCGTGCCACGACTGTTGACCATGCTGCCGGCAGAGCGGCTCGACGCGGTGTACGTACCGACCCGGCGCAGGCGCACGCCGCGGCCGCCGGGACGTACCCGGGTCAGATCGCAGCACGTCGGCCCGGTCGCACGCCGTGGGTTGCGGGGTCCGTACGGTGGGAACCGTGCGGATGAGTGTGCTGATCCTGCCGATCCACCGGTGGGAACGGGCCCGGCAGCTGTGGCAGCGGGCCGAGGAACTGGGTTGCCACGCCGGCTACACCTACGACCACCTGTCCTGGCGGCAGTTCCGGGACAGTACCTGGTTCGGTGCCGTACCGACACTGACCGCGGCGGCGACCGTGACCCGGCGACTACGGCTGGGCACCCTGGTCACCTCGCCGAACTTCCGTCATCCGGTGACCCTGGCCAAGGATCTGATGTCACTGGACGACATCTCCGCAGGGCGGATCAGCGTCGGCATCGGCGCCGGTACGGCCGGGTTCGACGCCACGGTGCTGGGCCAGCAGGCCTGGTCGGCCACCGAACGTGCGGACCGCCTCGGCGAGTTCGTCCCGCTGCTGGACGAGTTGCTGCGCGAACCGGCCACCACCCGCGACGGCCGGTTCTACTCGGCGCACGAGGCGCGGATGGTGCCCGGCTGCGTGCAACGGCCCCGGCTGCCGTTCCTGATCGCGGCGACGGGGCGGCGTGGCCTCGCCCTGACCGCCCGCTACGGCCAGGGCTGGGTGAGCACCGGATCGCTCGCCGCCTCGCAGGATGATGCGGATGTCGCGTCCGACGAACGCGCCGTCGCCGGCGTGGCCGACCAGCAGCGCCGGCTCGTGGCGGCCTGTCGGGCGGTCGACCGGGACCCGGCGGAACTGCACCAGGTGCTGTTGACCGGGTTCCTGCCAGGTGATCCGGTCACCTCGTTCGACGCCGCTGTCGAACGTGCCGCCCGGTTCGCGGCGCTGGGCATCGACGAGATCGTGGTGCACTGGCCGGTGCCGGATTCGCCGTTCGAGATGGATCAGACGCTGTTCGAACGCATCCTCACCGAGCTGCCGCGACACCTGCCGGCCCGCCCCGAACGGCACTGACACCGGACGGCCCGACCCGGTGGGGCACTGTGCGGTCTTGACAGCGTTTCCCGCTCACTGTCACCATTCGTGCAATGTCGCACACAATGTCTGGCCCGCCACCGTACGGGGCCTGATATCCGGCGGCGTTCCGACACCGTGAGGGGAGGCCACAAGAATGATGCGCTACCTGCAGGCTCTGCGGCTGCGAGTCACCCGGGCACGCTTCAGCGGCGCCTATCTGTACGTGGACTGTCACTAGCGGCCCGGCGTTACGGTCGCGCCCGCGGCCGTAACGCCCCGGTCTTCAGGAGAGGACCCGAATGCCAGCCGGACGGGTGCCGGGGCCCCGCGGCCGGTGGTTGGTCGGCGACATGGAGAACTACCTGGCCGACCGGATCGGTTGGCTGCAGACCAGTCGCGACCGCTACGGCGACCTCGCCCGGATCGCCCCGGGCACGGTGGTCACCCACGACCCGCAGACCGCACACCAGGTACTGGCCGAGACCAACGAGACCTACCTGCTGGAGACCGGGCAACTGGCCGGTCGGCGCAGCAGGGCGCAGGCAGCGGGTCGGCTGGACCGTTGGATGGCGGTGCGCCGCAACATCTGGCACAGTTTCGCCGACCAGTTGGCGGTCTCCCACCTGTCGCGCCTCACCGACGACGCCGTGGCGCTGCTGGACGAACACGCCGGTAGCTCCACCGACCTGGTGGACCGCTGCCGGCAGGTGTCCGGCCGGTTGATCGTGGACTTCTGTCTCGGTGGTGACCCGGACCAGTCCGGACTACTCTCGGCTGCCGCTGCCCGGGCGAACGCGCTGTTCATGACCGCGTTGTCGGTACTGCAACGCGGTGAGCCCCGACTGCGCTGGTTGCCCCGGCCGGGTGCCGCCGCCGCGGCCACCGCCGACCAGGAACTGCGTGATCTGCTCTCCGGTTGTGTCGCCGAGCGCCGCGCGACCGGGTTCACCGGTGCCCCACGCGACCTGCTGGACGCCCTGCTGGCGGGCCCGAAGACCGGTGACGGGGACGACGCGATGATCGTCTCGGTGCTGCGGATGGCGATGTTCGCCTCGCATGGCGTGCCCGGTGCCGCGTTGTCCTGGATCGCGCTGCGGTTGGCCGCCGACAGCGGCCTGGTTGCCCAGCTGCGGGACGAGGCCGGGCAGTTGCGCCCGGACGCACCGACACCACCGGCACTGGAGCTGACCGGGGCGGTGATCAAGGAGGTACTGCGGCTGCACCCACCCCAGTGGCTGCTCACCCGTACGGTGCTGCGGTCCTCGACGCTTGCCGGCTACCCGGTCCGGCCCGGCCACCAGGTTCTGGTGTGCCCGTACGTGATGCACCGCGATCCCCGGTTCTGGTCGGACCCGGAGCGCTTCGACCCGACCCGATGGCTGGGTCCGCAGAGCCCGCACTCCCGGTACGCCTACCTGCCGTTCGGCGCGGGCCCGCGGATCTGCCCCGGCTCGGCGCTGGCCGTACGGCAGCTCAGCGTGCTGACCGCGGTGCTGGCCCGCGACTACGTGTGCCCACTGCCGGACATCGGCGAGATCGGCATGACCTGTGACGGGCTGTTGCTGCCCGACCAGGTACGGGGCGGCTGGTGCCGGCGGGTTCCGGCCCGGTGAGCACGGTGGAAGCGTTCCCGCTGGAGCGGTCCGGGCCGTTCGACCCGCCGGCCGCCCTGGCCCGGCTCCGCCGGCAGGGTCCGGTGACCCGGGTGGCGATCGGGCAGGACACGGCCTGGCTGGTCACCGGCTGGCAGGAGGTACGCGCCGCCCTGAGTGACCCGCGGCTGAGTGCGGCGCACACCCGGGCGGTGTCACCGGCCGCACCGGCACCGGCCCGTCGGCCCGAGCCACGGATACCACCCGGGTTGTTCATCGCGATGGACCGCCCGCAGCACACCCGGTACCGCCGCGCCGTCGCGCCGATGTTCTCCACCGCCGCGCTGACCGGCCTCGGCCACTACATCGACCGGGTGGTCGCCGAACACGTCACCGCCATGCTCCGGGTCGGCCCGGGGGTCGACTTCGTCGCCGCGTTCGCCCTGCCGGTGCCGGCCCTGGTGGTCGGTGAGGTGATCGGCGTACCGCTGGCCGACCGCGCGGAGTTCGGTCACCGATCCGCCACCCTGCTGACGGTCAACGACACCGGAGTCCACGACTACCTGCGGGAACTGATCGCCCGTCGGGTGGCCGCACCGGGCGACGACCTGATCAGCCGGTTGCTGGCCGACGGGCAGCTGCCGGCCGGTGAACTGGCCACCATCTGCGCACTGCTGTTGGCCGCCGGGCACGAGACGGTCACCAGCATGCTCGCCCTCGGGCTGCTGGTGCTGCTCGACGACCCGGCCCGCTACCAGGCGCTACGGGCACAGCCCGGGCGGGTCGGGGCGGTGGCGGAGGAACTGCTGCGTTATCTGAGCGTGGTGCAGTTCGGCGTGGTCCGGGTGGCCCGCGATGACCTGGTGATCGCCGGCCAGGCCGTCGCGGCCGGCGATACCGTGATCGCCTCGTTGGCCGGCGCGAACCGTGACCCTGGGACGTTCGGTGTTCCCGACGCGTTCGACCCGGACCGCGAGATGCCCCGACACGTTGCGTTCGGTCACGGTATCCACCGGTGCATCGGGGAACACCTGGCCCGCCGCCAGTTGGCGGCCACCCTGCTCGCGCTGGTGGACCGGCTGCCGACGCTGCACCTGGTCGCCCCGGCCGCTGAGGCATTGACCAGCCCCGGGCGGGCCATCTACGGTGTGCGCGAGCTGCCCGTCCGCTGGTGAGAGCCGGCCCGGCGGGTGGGCGCTGTCCAGTGGCCCGATACGCCAGAGGGCTGCGGAAAAACGTCCGTTTTGCACTGTGTTCGGATCCCGCTCGTTGCTATGGTCGACAGAGCGGGACGGGTGAGATCCTTCACGACGACGTGACCCGAGGTGGCTACCCGGGCGTCCCGTAGACTCGAATGACAAGTATCGGGCCGACGCCGTCCCACCTCACGAAATGATCCAGCCGGGGCGGCCCCCAGTGGCCCTCTGGCGTTCTCTAGCCTGGAGGCCCGATGACGCGTGATGCCACCGGTGTCCCCCCGACCGTCGCTCTGCCCACCCGGATCCGCACGGCGGATCCGGCCCGGTCCGGTGATCTGTACGATCCGGCCAACGAACACGACTCGTGTGGCGTCGCCTTCGTGGTGGACGCCCAGGGTCGCCGCTCCCACCAGGTGGTCGAGCAGGGGTTGCAGGCGCTGATCCGGATGGAGCACCGGGGCGCACAGGGCGCCGAGGTCAACACCGGGGACGGTGCCGGCGTCCTGCTCCAGATACCCGACGCGTTCTACCGGGCCACCGTGGACGCGGTGTTGCCGCAGACGGCACCGGACGGCAGCCCCCGCTACGCCACCGGCCTGGTCTTCCTGCCCGCCGACGAGCAGGACGCGGCCCGCGCCGAGCAGGTGCTCGCCAAGTACGCGATCATCGAGGGCGCGGAGATCCTCGCCTGGCGCGAGGTACCCACCGATCCGGGCGGGTTGGGCGCCGCCGCGTGTGCCGCGATGCCCCGGATCCGGCAGGTGTTCCTTTCCGCCCACCGACCCAGCGACCATGCGCCGCTCGACGGCCTGGAGCTGGAACGGGTCGCCTACTGCGTACGCCGCCAGACCGAGCGGGAGACCCGGGAGCGCGGTATCGCCGCCTACTTCCCGTCGCTGTCCGCCCGCACCATCGTCTACAAGGGGATGCTGACTCCCGCACAGTTGGGGCAGTTCTTCCTCGACCTGTCCGACAAGCGGGTCACCTCGTCGATCACGCTGGTACACAGCCGGTTCTCCACCAACACGTTTCCGTCCTGGCCGCTGGCGCACCCGTTCCGCCTGGTCGCACACAACGGCGAGATCAACACGATCCGGGGAAACCGCAACTGGATGGCGGCCCGGGAGGCGTTGCTGTCCTCCTCGCTGCTGCCCGGCCGGATCAAGCGGTTGTTCCCGATCTGCACCCCGGGGGCCAGTGATTCGGCCACCTTCGACGAGGTGCTGGAACTGCTCCACCTTTCGGGTCGCAGCCTGCCCCATTCGGTGCTGATGATGATCCCGGAGGCGTGGGAGAACGACCCGTCGATGGACCCTGCCCGGCGTTCCTTCTACCAGTTCCACGCCTGTCTGATGGAGCCGTGGGACGGTCCGGCCTGCGTGTCGTTCACCGACGGTACGGTCATCGGTGCCGTACTGGACCGCAACGGTCTGCGCCCGGCGCGTTGGTGGCGTACCGCCGACGACCTGGTCGTGTTCGCCTCCGAGGCCGGTGTGCTGGACCTGGACCCGGCCCAGGTGGTGGCCAAGGGCCGGTTGCAGCCCGGTCGGATGTTCCTGGTGGACACCGCCGCGGGACGCATCGTCGACGACACCGAGATCAAGAGCGGGTTGGCCGGTGAGGCGCCCTACGACGAATGGCTCACCGGTGGCCTGATGCGGCTGGAGGATCTGCCGCCCCGCGAACACATCGTGTACACCCACGACAGCGTGGCCCGCCGGCAGCAGACCTTCGGCTACACCCAGGAGGAACTGAAGATCCTGCTGGCGCCGATGGCGGCGACCGGGGCCGAACCGCTCGGCTCGATGGGTACCGACACGCCGGTCGCGGTGCTCTCCCAGCGTCCCCGGCTGCTCTACGACTACTTCACCCAACTGTTCGCGCAGGTGACCAACCCGCCGTTGGATGCCATCCGGGAGGAACTGGTGACCAGCGTGGTCACCACCATCGGTCCGGAGCACAACCTGCTGGAGCCCTCCCCGGCCAGCTGCCGGCAGATCGTGCTGTCGCACCCGGTACTGGACAGCGACGAACTGGCCAAGATCCTCTCCGTCGACGAGGACGGGGACCTGCCCGGCTTCAAGGCGGTACGGGTGTCCGGGCTCTACCGGGTCGCCGACGGCGGTGCCGGCATCAAGGCGCGGATCACCGAGATCTGCCGGCATGTGTCGGAGGCGATCGAGGACGGTGTACGGATCCTGGTGCTGTCCGACCGGGACTCCACCGCCGACCTCGCGCCGATCCCGTCGCTGCTGCTGACCGCCGCGGTGCACCAGCATCTGGTGCGTGAGCAGACCCGTACCCAGGTCTCCCTGGTGGTGGAATCGGGGGACTGCCGCGAGGTGCACCACGTCGCGTTGCTGCTGGGCTACGGCGCCTCAGCGGTCAACCCGTACCTGGCGTTCGAGTCGGTCGAGGACCTGATCGCCACCGGCACCCTGAGCGGGGTGGCGGCGCGCCCGGCGGTCGGCAACTACGCCAAGGCGCTCGGCAAGGGTGTCCTGAAGATCATGTCCAAGATGGGCATCTCCACGGTCGCCTCGTACACCGGCGCGCAGGTCTTCGAGGCGGTCGGGCTGGCCCGGGAGTTGGTCGCCCGCTACTTCACCGCCACCACGTCGCGCATCGGCGGGGTGGGGCTGGACGAGATCGCCGCCGAGGTGGCCGCCCGGCACGCGCAGGCATACCCGGTGAACCCGGCGGAGGCGTCGCACCGGGTGTTGAACGTCGGTGGCGAATACCAGTGGCGTCGCGAGGGTGAGGTCCACCTGTTCAACCCGGAGACGGTGTTCCTGCTCCAGCACGCGACCCGGACCCGGCAGTACGACATCTTCCGCAAGTACACCTCCACCGTGGACGCGCTGGCCGCGGACTCCGGCTCGCTGCGGGGGCTGTTCTCCTTGCGTACCGGGGACCGCCCGGCCGTGCCACTGTCCGAAGTGGAGCCCGTGGAGGACATCGTCCGGCGGTTCGCGACCGGCGCGATGAGCTACGGTTCGATCTCCGCGGAGGCGCACACCGACCTGGCCATCGCGATGAACCGGCTCGGCGGGCGCTCCAACACCGGCGAGGGCGGTGAGGACACCGACCGGCTGCACGACGCCGCCCGGCGCTCGGCGGTCAAGCAGGTCGCCAGCGGCCGGTTCGGGGTGACCAGCGAATACCTGGTCAACGCCGACGACATCCAGATCAAGATGGCGCAGGGCGCGAAGCCCGGCGAGGGTGGCCAGCTTCCCGGCAACAAGGTGTGGCCGTGGATCGCCCGTACCCGGCACTCGACCCCCGGGGTGGGGCTCATCTCGCCGCCGCCGCACCACGACATCTACTCCATCGAGGATCTCGCGCAGCTGATCTTCGACCTGAAGAACGCCAACCCGGCGGCACGTATCCACGTCAAGCTGGTCAGTGAGGTCGGTGTCGGTACGGTCGCCGCCGGGGTGGCGAAGGCGCACGCCGACGTGGTGCTCATCTCCGGCCACGACGGCGGGACGGGTGCCTCGCCACTCAACTCGCTCAAGCACGCCGGCGCGCCGTGGGAGCTGGGGCTGGCCGAGGCACAGCAGACGTTGCTGCGCAACGGACTGCGTGACCGGGTCACCGTACAGGTGGACGGTCAGCTCAAGACCGGTCGTGACGTGGTGGTCGCCGCGCTGTTGGGCGCCGAGGAGTTCGGGTTCGCGACCGCCCCGCTGATCGTGCAGGGCTGCATCATGATGCGGGTCTGTCACCTGGACACCTGCCCGGTGGGTATCGCCACCCAGAACCCGAAGCTGCGGGAGCGCTACACCGGCACACCGGAGTTCGTGGAGAACTTCTTCCGGTTCCTCGCCGAAGAGGTCCGCGAATACCTCGCCGAACTGGGTTTCCGGAGCCTGGATGAGGCGACCGGTCAGGTCGAGATGCTCGACGTGGCACCGGCGGTACGGCACTGGAAGTCGGCGGGGCTGGACCTGTCACCGATCCTGGTGGCCCCCGCACCGGACCCGCGGCTGGCCCGACGCCGGACCACCGACCAGGAACACGGGCTGGAATCGGTGCTGGACGTCAAGCTGATCGAACTGGCCCGTACGACACTGGAGACCGCCGAACCGGTGTCGGAGCGGCTACCGATCCGTAACACGGACCGTTCGACGGGCACCATGCTCGGTTCGGAGATCACCCGCCGACACCGCGAGGGGCTGCCGGACGGCTCGATCGAGTTCACCTTCACCGGCACCGCCGGCCAGTCGTTCGGCGCGTTCCTGCCCCGCGGCGTCACGCTGCGGCTCTACGGTGACGCCAACGACTACGTGGGCAAGGGCCTGTCCGGCGGCCGACTGGTGGTACGTCCCGACGAACAGGCGCCGTTCCGGGCGGCGGACAACATCATCGCCGGTAACACGGTGCTCTACGGCGCCACCACCGGCGAACTGTACTGCGATGGTGTGGTGGGGGAGCGTTTCGCGGTACGTAACTCCGGCGCGGTGGCCGTCGTCGACGGCTGTGGTGACCATGGTTGTGAGTACATGACCGGCGGTCAGGTCGTCGTGCTCGGCCCGACCGGACGCAACTTCGCGGCCGGCATGTCCGGTGGCACCGCGTTCGTGTACGGGCTGGATCCGGCCCGGGTCAACCGGCAGATGGTCGAACTGCAGCCCGTCTCGGCGGCCGACCAGCAACGGCTACGCGAACTCATCGACACACACCACCGGGAGACCGGCTCGGTACGGGCGGCCGAGCTGCTCGCCGACTGGCCGGCGGCGGTGGAGCAGTTCACCACGGTGATGCCGTTGGACTACAAGCGGGTACTGGAAGCGATCCGGCTCGCCGAGAGCGAAGGCCGGGACGTCGACACGGCAGTGATGGAGGTGGCAGGTGCCTGATCCGAAGGGATTCCTCAAGCACGGTCGGGCGCTGCCGGCCCGGCGTCCCGTACCGGTACGCATCAGTGACTGGCGCGAGGTGTACACCAGCCACGACGACGATGCGCTGAAGGCGCAGGCGACCCGTTGCATGGACTGCGGGATTCCGTTCTGCCACAACGGTTGTCCGCTGGGCAACCGGATCCCGGAATGGAACGAGGCGACCCGCACGGGCGCGCACCGTACCGCCGTGGAGCAGTTGCACGCCACCAACAACTTCCCGGAGTTCACCGGGCGGCTCTGCCCGGCGCCGTGCGAGGCGGCCTGCGTACTGGCCATCGCCGACGACCCGGTCACGATCAAGCAGATCGAGGTGCAGATCATCGACCGGGCGTACGACGAGGGCTGGGTGAGTCCGCAGCCCGCGCCGAAGGCGTCCGGTAAGCGGGTCGCGGTCGTCGGGTCCGGCCCGGCGGGTCTGGCCGCCGCCCAGCAACTTGCCCGGGCCGGCCACGAGGTCGTCGTGTACGAGCGTGACGAGGAACTGGGCGGGCTGCTGCGTTTCGGCATCCCGGACTTCAAGCTGGAGAAGAAGCACATCGACCGGCGGCTCGCGCAGCTGACCGCCGAGGGCGTCAGTTTCGTGACCGGTTGCGACGTCGGACGCGACATCACCGCCGAACAGTTGCGCGTCGACTACGACGCGGTGCTGCTGGCCACCGGTGCGCTCGCCGGTCGGGAGGTCGACACCCCGGGGCGCGGGCTGCGCGGCGTGCACCAGGCGATGGAGCACCTGGTCGCCTCGAACCGGGCGGTGCACCGGGGCGCCGCGTCCCCGATCGACGCCGCCGGCCGGCACGTCATCATCATCGGCGGCGGTGACACCGCCGCGGACTGCCTGGGCGTCGCGCACCGGCAGGGCGCGGCCAGCGTCACCCAGCTCGACCTGTACCCCGAGCCGCCGGTGTCCCGTAACGCGGACAAGGACCCGTGGCCGACCTGGCCGACGATCCTGCGGATGTACCCGGCGCACGAGGAGGGCGGTGACCGGGTCTTCGCGGTCGCCGCGCAGGAGTTCGTCGACGACGGGCACGGTGCGGTGCGCGGTATCCGCATCCAGCAGGTCGACGTCGTACGCCAGGACGGTCAGCGCAGGATCACCCCGGTGCCCGGTACCGAGCAGGTACTGCCCGCCGACATGGTGCTGCTCGCGGTGGGATTCGAGGGCACCGAGCCCTCACCGCTGCTCGATCAGCTCGGCGTGCCACGTTCGGCGCGGGGCAGCCTGGACTGTGGGGCGGACTGGCAGACCTCAGCGGAGGGCGTGTTCACCGCTGGCGACGCGCACCGTGGTGCGTCGCTGATCGTCTGGGCGATCGCCGAGGGCCGGGCCGCCGCCGCGGCCATCCACCGCTACCTGGGCGTACCGGGTGATCTGCCGGCACCGGTGGCGGCGGATGCCCAGCCGCTGGCCGTACCGCGCTGATCTTGTGCAGTGGGTCGGTGGGCAGCGCCCACCGGCCCGGCATCAGTCTGTGACCAGCCGGTTGAGTTCGGTCCGCAGGTCACTCGGATCCATCTCGGGCGACGGCCTGGTCACGTACATCTCCCAGCGGACCTCCGCCGCGCTGAGGCCCTGTTCCTCGATCCAGGCGTGCAACTGCTGTCATGAGCCGGGCAGCTGGTCCACGGGGATCTGGCCCCGGATGACAGCCGTGGCCGCGGGCATGACGGTGGTCAGCTCGGGCGTACCGGCTCGTGGTGGATCGTTGGTCATGATGTTCTCCTTCCGGGCTCGGATGAGCCGTGTAACGGTCATCGTTGCTCGCCGCAAACCGGTGGCCGCCGCGGGTCGTCTCAACCCAACCGTCACCGAAAGTGCACTCACGAACGCCTAAGGTGACTATTCTCAGTGGTGGTCGTTGTTCGTACCGAAGGCGGGGCCTCAGGCCCCGCCGCACGACTCCCGGAGGGCAGGCCATGACCGTTCTGTTGCGTCGCGCGGCTGTAGCAGGTGGCCTGGTCCTGGCCGCCGTACTGACCGGGGCGCCGGCCGCGCCCGCGTCGCCGCCGTCCAAGCCCGTACCGCCGAGCAGGCCAACACCGATCGCCAGCCTCTACCCGCCCAGCGAACTCGTCCTGACCCGTTCCGACGGGGCCGAGGCCACCAGCGTGCAGCGGGCGGTGCTGCTGCGGTGTACGCCGCTGCTCGGCGGTGACCACCCCAACGGGGCCGCGGCGTGCAACGCGCTGAACGCCGTGTCCGGTCAGTTCAGCGAACTGACCGGCCGACAGATGTTCTGCACCGACATCTACGCCCCGGTCACCGTCACCGCGCAGGGCGTCTGGCGCGGCACGCTCGTCACCTACACGCAGACCTTCCCGAGCAACTGCGCCATGCTGCGCGAACGCGGTGCGGTCTTCGACTTCTGAGCCTCACCCGCGCTGCCGGCCCGTCGGTCACCATGCGTCGGACACGCGTCGGGACCGACGGCGCAGCAGTACGACGATCACGATGACGGCGATGAGCAGGACGGCCGCCAGGATCAGGATCGTCGCGATGGTGCTGTTGCTGGTGGGTGCGGTGGCATGGCTGCCGACGGCCTCCGGTGTCGGGCTGGCGGACGTGGACGCTGCAGCGGGTTCGCCGAGCGGGTTGGCATCGACGTGGGGCACGTGCGCGGTGAGCGCTCGTACGGGGTCGACGATTCCGTAGCCGTACTGCGGGTTACGGCCCGCGCTGCCGCGGTGGTCGGCGGTCCTGATGAGCCGGTTGATGACGTTCGCGGCGTCCAGATCCGGGTACCTGGCCCGTACGAGCGCCGCCACCCCCGCCACGATGGCACTTGACGCGCTGGTGCCGTTCCCCGTGGAGTACTGCTTCTCGCCGGCACCATCCTGCGCGTTCGATGAGACCGGTGTGGTGATGCTGGTAGCGGGAGCGGCGAGCGCGGCTTCCTTTCCCTGCACTGAGCCAGACCATGGCTGACCTGACCGGGTGGTGCCGGTGACGACGAGTATCCCGGGAATGTCTGCCGGCAAGCCGATGTGCTGTTGCCTGGATTGGTTGCCAGATGCGGCGACCAGGACGACATCGTGATCCAGTGCGTAGCGGACCGAGGCATTGAGCGCGGCGACGTCCTCGTCCATGGCGCCGCCACCGTCGCCACCTATGGAGAGGTTGATGACCTTGGCGCCATGATCGGCGGCGTAGCGGATGGCTGGAGTCAGTGATCTGGTGACAGCACCGGCGGACGCATGGTCCAGTGAGACACAGAGGGGCATGATCTTCGCGTGGGGAGCGATGCCCAGTGCGTGGTTGGCGTCTCCGCCACGCGCAGCGATGATTCCGGCCATCTCGGTTCCGTGGCCGTACGGGTCGTCGGTGGGGTCGAAGGAACTTGCAGCGCCGAAGCAGTGGCCATGGACGGTCTGGCCCGTGAGGTCCGGGTGGGTGTTGTCCACGCCGGTGTCGATCACGGCGACCGTGATGGCCTTACCGGTGCTGATCTGCTGTGCCTGCGGGACCTGGAGGGAGCTCAGGTACCACTGGTCGTCGCGAATGGTTCCTGCGAATGCCGGGGACGAGATGCTCACCAGGGCGGCGAGTGCGGCGGTGCACGCTGCGACAATGGTCCGGCGCATGTGGCGTTTCCGCGGCAGCGACGGTGTGGCTATCGGGAAGCAGTTCATTCGATCCATCCTGTGGTGATGTCTTCCCGTCGAGGAGCCCAGATGTCGTCGTCGTCCTCGGTCAGCCAGGTCTGGTACTCCTCGCGGTCGCCGCCCTTCCCGGCACCGCCATGCGGCATCATGCCCATGCCACCGGCGGGCCCGCTGCCGGGTCTGCCTGGCATCGCGGCCGTATTCTCCAAGGTTCCGGGCGCGGATACGCGGGGTCCCATCGGGGCCGAGCCCGGCCTGCTGTTCCACCACCCTCGTTGCGTGGCCGTCGTGGTCGCGGGCACTCCGGTCCCACTGCCTCCGCCCCAGCCCCCGCCGCCTCCGATCCCTCCGCCACCGACGCCGCCCGGCCCGTAGCTGCCGACACCGCTGGATGGCAGTCCGGCAGGAAGGTCGGGGGATGTGAGACCGGAACTGCTCGCCAGACCGCTACCTGGATCAGGCGAAGGTCCGGGGTGGCCGACCTGTGGTGCGCCGAGCATCTCGTGAGGTGGACGCGAACCGGGCCAAGACGCGGACGAGCCGCCACTGTCATAGCTGGCGGACGGCAAGGCACCCACCGACGGTCCACCACCTCCACCGGATGCACCACTGCCATATGTCTGAGAACCGGGTGGGAAAGGTTGCGACGCTGACGGATCATTCCCGCCTGCACCATGGTCCATCGTCGTCCACTGGATGTGGCCAGGCACTTTGGCGTGGGTGTGGGAGTACTGGTTGAGGAGGTCTTCGCGAGCGCTGTGGGCGGTGCTCTGGTGGCCCGCGTACCAGTTCTCGATCGCGGCGGTCCTGACCAGCTCGTCCTGGTCGGTGATGGCGTTGACCTCGTCGGCGGAGTTGAGGTCGCTGCGGTAGGTGCCGTCGCGCCGGGTACGGACGCCGTCGGCATAGCTGTCGCCGTCGGCGTTCAGCGCCTTGTGCAGGAACTCGTAGTCGGCGTACGCGGGCCGGTTGTTCTGGTAGTCCTGGTAGAGGCCGTCGCCGTCGGCATCGCCCCGGGAGAAGTTGCCGGGCAACGTGTTGCCCTGGAAGACCGGGATCGGGATGGCGCTGATCGCATCATGGATGCTAGCTCGAGCAGTGCCGCAACAGCCCGGGCATCTCCTCATAGTTGCCTGCAACATCGGCGATGGCTTTGGCATTCGCCTGCCATTGCTGGCGGCAGGCGTCTGCGGCGTCGCCGGTCCACCGGCCGTCGAGACAGTCGCCCCAGATCTGGGCGAACCGTTCGGCGTAGCTGTTGAGGTTGTGGATGTACGAGGTCCAGACGCCTGCCATGTCGTCGAGCACATCGCCGCGCGCGGCCAGCGGGATCTGTCGTATCACCCGTTCCCATGGCAGACCCGAGATGCCGGCGCCGCCATCATCGTGTGTCGCTGCCTGTTCCATCGCGTGTTCTCCTCGGTTCAGGCTTTGCGCGACGTCACGGATCCGCCCGCGAGCAGCGAGGTCATCATCTTCTTGGACAGCTCGGTGTTGGTGTCCTCGTTGCTCTCGTAGAACTTCGCTGCGGACTCCAGCGCCTCGGCCATCCGGGTGATCAGGCCGACGGCGCGACCGCCGTCGGTGACGGCGTCCCGGAAGGAATCGTCGACACGCAGCTGGAGCCGGTCGGCCTCGGTGAAACGGCCGAACGGGTTGAGCCAGTCGGTGGTCGCGCCGCTGGTCACGCCCTTGCGGTTGGCCACGGAATCGTCGTAGTCCTCGTGGTCCATCCGCTTCTTACGTTCGGCGGCCACGTCGTGCAGCGTGTCGAGGGTGTAGTTGCCCATGTGACTGCGGAAGGCGCCGACGCAGTCCTTCTCCATGTCCTTGGCGAGCTGACGCAGCTGTTGGGCCGCGTCGCGCAGGTCGTACGGATCGTGCTGCTGCTTGGCGCCGGGATGCTTCCTGTCGCCCACGATGGCCCCCCCGTCAACAGAATGCGTACGACGGGAAGGAACTTAGCGCAACGGGACAAGTACGCAGCCGAGGTGTCCCATCAAACTCAGCGGCCGTCGAGGACACCGGTCTGAACGGTCCGGAGGAAGGCGGTCCACGGTGCGGTGGTGACGATGATGGTGCCGCCGTCGCGGTCCTTGGTGTCGCGGATGGCGACCCGGCTCGTCCGGTCGGTGAATGGCCCAGCCTCGACACAGTTGCCGCCCCCGCTGCTGCTACGGGAGCTGACGCGCCACAGGACGCTCGCGCCGTCTACTTCCTGAGGTGTGTGGGTCACTCCAGCTCCTTCGCGGCTGCTGCAATGAGCGAGAGGGACTTCTTCTCACTGAGCGCATCAGTGGAAAGCCGCTCATGGACGCTCTTCAACCGTTGGACGATATCGTCCTCCAGGTACAGGGCACCAGCCAGCGTGTCGATGTAGCCGATCGAGGGAAACGGATCGGTCATGTCGCAGACGTAGAAAGAGCTGTCCGGGCTTGCGTGTGCGCCCGCGAGGTAGGGGATCACCCGAATATCCATGAAGGGCTTGTGGGCAAGCTCGACCAGGTGCCTGAGCTGTTGATGCATGACCTTGGGGTCTCCCACGACTCGATGGAGCACGGCCTCATCGAGTAGCACGGACATATGGAGGGGGTTCTCCTTCTCCAGCACCTGCTGCCGCTTGAGGCGAAGTTCGTGCCAACGAGAAATCTGCTCAGATGTCGCATGCCAGTCCGCCGCGCGGATGGTGGCCTCGGCGTACTCGTGTGCCTGCAGCAGTCCTGGCACAACGATCTGGTGATACGAACTGATCCGATTGGCCCGTGCTTCAAGCCATGCGAGGTCGATCAAGGTCTTGTCGGCGTCTGCTTGGTACTGGTCCCACCAGCCGGGCTCCACCACATCGCGACTCAGATTCAGCAGGAACTGCCGGTGACTGGCGTCCTTGATGCCGAACAGGTCGAGCAGTGCCAGGACGTCCGGCATCCGGGCGGGATAGACACCCGTTTCGAACCGGCTGACGGTCGAGCCGTCCCGCTGCAGGTATTCGCCCACCTCCTCCATGGTGAGGCCGCGAGCTTCGCGTAGTGATCGAAGACCTTGTCCGAGCCACTGCGCCCGCATCGTTGCGTGCTTCTTCGTCTTCGCCATGGAACGTCCTTCCGGTGCGGTGAGTGGAGCGTAACTCATCAGGCCTATCAGGATTAGAACGATTACTCCTGTGCAGACTTGCACAAGAGCGAATCTTAGTCCATGATTCGTATCTGTCCAGTTACGGTGCGCGCTGGTGGGTGTGCAGGTGAGCAGGGAGGCCCAGATGGGAAAAGGGGCGCGGGAACTGACCACAGTGGTCAGTCGAGCGGCGATCGAGTTCGCGGTCGAGTCGGCGTACGGGAGCCGGATCGGTACGGTGGCGCGGCTGGCCGCCGAAGCCGCCGACGAGGACGCGTTCGTCGCCGTGGTGCCGGCGGTCTCGGTGTTCGGCCCGGAGTTCCGCGACCACCTGTGCGGGACACGTCGGTTGCCCGACGACGAGGCAGGTCGACGCCGGTTCGAACCGCTGAGCTTCACCGATGACGCCGAACTGGTGGTGCGTTTCCTACGCCACTCACCGGAGCATGAATGGCTGACCCTGGCCTGCGTACCGCGTAGCGACGGCAGCCACTGCCGCCGGTTGCTGACCACCGAGGACGCCACCAGCGGACGGTTGAAAGCGGCCCTGCTCACCTACGCCTTTCAGGGCAGCCCGGACGGCATCGAGGCACTGGGCCGTACGCTCGCCCGTGGCGCGCTGCCCTGGTTCCGCGACGAGTTCGAGGAGGCCGCAGCCGAGGACGTGCTGACCCCGGCCTGGTGGGGCGGGCTGCTCTACCCGGGCGGCCTGTACGACGACACCGACCGCATCGACGCAGACGTGGCCGCCATCCGTCTGGTCACCGCATCCGCACCGGTCGGCTGACCAGCCAACTCGCCACTCGGGAACCAGTAGCGGCGTGGTTTGCGTATCGATGCAACGCCCATCCTGTTCGTGGACTACCGGCACGTATTTTGCTAGAAGTACGAATGACCAGCGCAGACAGGGCTGTCGGGAGACCACCCCGCCGCCCTGCCTCCAGCAGCTGGCTGCCCGGTGGGACAGCGTGGCGAGGGAGAGGCATTGCGGTTCTTCGTGCTCGGTCCGGTCGAAGCCCAGATGAACGACTGCCCGGTCCGGCTCGCCGGTGGTCGGCCCCGCGCCATGCTGGCGACACTGCTGTTCAACGAGGGAAGGGTCTGCCCGGCAGACCGCATCATCGACGCGATCTGGGGCACCGACCCGCCGTCCAGCGCGCCGACCCAACTGCACATCGTGGCGTCCCGGCTGCGCGCGGCCATGCAGGCCGCCGGCTGCCCACCCGAGGAGAACGTGATCACCCGGTCGCCGGGCTACCTGCTGCGGGCGGGCCGGTGCGACCTGTACGACTTCCGCACCCTGGCGGTGGAGGCAGCCGAGGAGGCCGGCGCTGGGCGGTGGCGGTCCGCGCTCGCCAGCTACCGGGCGGCGCTGTCCCTGTGGCGCGGACGTGCCTGCATGGACGTCACCGCACCTGGGGTGGTGGTGGCGGCCGGGGCCCTGGACACCGAGCGGACGGCGGTCACCGAACGCTGCCTGGCCACCGCACTGCTGGCCGGCGCGTACGACGACGTGCTGGTCGAGGCGACCCGTCTGCTCGTCGCCGAACCGCTCCGCGAACGGCTGTACTACCTGCTGATGGCCGCGCACGCGCTGGCCGGCCGGGCCGCCGACGCGTTGGCCGTCTACCGGTCCGCGAGGTCCGCGTTGACCAGCGAACTGGGCCTGGAACCAGGTTCGGAACTGTCCGCCCTGGAGCGTGAGGTACTGCGCGGTGAACAGGACTCCAGCGCCCGGATCCTGCGCCGGTGGGCGGCGAACAAGACCGGTTCGGCCACCGGTACCGACCCGGGCACGTCCGGTCCAGCACCCGTGCCGGTCGGTCTGGTGCACGCGAGCCAGCGACCGTGGGAACTGCCCGCCGACATCCCGGACTTCGTCGGACGGCCTGATGAGCTGGCCCGTATCGGCGAGGCCCTGACCGCGCGGCAGGGTGGCAGCGGCGCGCCCGCACTCGTGTCGATCTCCGGGCTCGGCGGTGTCGGCAAGACGGCCCTGGCGGTACGGGCCGCCCGGCGGTTCCGCTCGTTGTACCCCGACGGTTGCCTGTTCGCCTCGATGGGCGGCGGCCAGGACACACCCCATGAGGCGTCGGCGGTGCTCGGGTCCCTGCTCCGTTCGCTGGGGATACCTGGGCCGGCAGTGCCCGACGACCTGCAGGCCCGGGTCGGGCTGTATCGCTCGGTACTCAGCGACCGTCGACTCCTGGTCGTCCTCGACGACGCTCTGGACGAACGGCACGTACGGCCGCTGCTCCCGCCCTCCGGCGGATCGGCCGCGGTGATCACCAGCCGCCGCTCGTTGAGCGGACTGGACGCTGTCACCACCGTCGGCCTAGACGTACTGACCCACGACGACGCGACCGAACTGCTGTCCAGGCTGGTCGACCGGGACTGGCGGGACGATGAGCGGGCCTCGGTGCACCAGCTGGTCGGGTTGTGCGGGCGGCTGCCGCTGGCGCTGCGCGTGGTGGGTGCCCGCCTGTCGCACCGGGCGGACCTGTCGCCCGAGCGCCTGGCCCACCGGCTCGTCGACGAGCGCAGCCGGTTGAGCGAACTCAGTTCCGGTGACCGTGACATCCGTGCCTGTCTGACCGCCAGCTACCGTCGGCTGGCGCCACCGGCCGCCCGGCTGCTGCGCCTCACCGCCGCCCTACCCACCTCGACCTTCCCGCTGCGGGTGGTGGCAGCCCTGGCCGGTGGCGACCCGCAGGACGCCGAGCGGCACCTCGACCAACTGGTCGAGGCGCAGCTGGTGCAGGCGCCACAACTTGACCTGGACGGCTCACCCCGGTATGTGGTGCACGATCTGGTCCGGCTGTTCGCGGCGGAGCGGCTCGCGGCCGAGGAACGGCCCGCCGACCGCGACGAGGCGCTGCGACGCGGATACCGGTCGCTGCTGGCCCACCTGGCCGCGGCCGATGCCGTCCTGCCCAGCCGGATGTTCCCGGTACTCCGCGAGCCGGATCCCGCGCCACTGGCGGATACCGACCCGCTCGCCTGGTTCGAGCAGGAACGTCCTCTGCTGGCCGCCGCCGTAGCCCACACCACCGCACTGGGCTGGTGGGAACTGGCCTGGCGGTTCGCGGCGGCCGGTACCAACGCGGCGGACCTGAGTGGCTGCGCGCGGGACTGGGACGACGCGATCAGCGGTGTGCTGACCGCTCTCGGTGACACCCGGACCGAGCCTGCCGCTGTACCCGCGCTGCTGCTCTGCCACGGGTTGCTGCTGCGCGCCTGCGGCCGCGAGGAGGCCGCGCTGCCGGTACTGCGGGAGGCCAGGTGGCGCTACCGGCGGCTGGGCGACACCCACCGCGCCGCGGTCGCCGCCACCGGATGCGGCAGTGCCGCCCGCGCGCTCGGCCAGCCACGGGCCGCGCGGTGCATGCTGCGCTGGGCGCTCGACCGGTTCGCCGACATCGGCGGCGCCGACCAGCAGGGCTGGGCGTACCTGAGCCTGGCGAACCTGTTGCTGGAACACGACACTGACCGGGACGCCGCACTGCGCTCCTACCACCGGGCGCTGGAACAGCTGCGCCGGGCCGGTGACCGCCGCGGCGAGGCGAACGCGCTGGGCTGCATCGCGGCGATGCTGGTCAAGGAGGGCGAGCCGGACCAGGCCATCGGCTATCTGGAGGCCGCGATCAGTACCTTCTCCGCGATCGGTGACGTCGGCAACCGGGCCGTCGCCGAGTACGTCCTGGCCCGGGCCTGTGTCCGCACCGGGCGGATGGAGCGGGCCGGCGTACTGATCGGCCGGTCGGAACAGACCCTGGTCGGTATCCACCACGAGGCCGGTGTCGCCCAGGCCCGGATCGTCCGCGCGGAGCTGCTGCTGGCTCAGGGTGCGGCGGAGGAGGCGGTACGGGTACTGCGCTGCGCGGTGGCCGCGTTCCGTGGTCTCGGCATCCCCACCGGAGTGGCGTACGCGCTCTACCAGCTCGCCAAGGCGCAGGCCGTCGCCGGCGACCCGGGTGCGGCACGGCACAGTGCCCGGGAGTCGATCGAGCTGTACCGCAGGCAGGGCGACGCGTTCGGTGCCACCGTACGGGACTGGCTGCGGACACTGCCCTGAAGCCCCGGACACCTAGACGGCTGCCGGCGATAGAGCGGTGATAGCCCGGCGCTCTAGCGTGACCGCGACCGGCCGCCAGCCCCCGCACAGTTGCGGTCGCCTCATCTTCTATGGAGGAACGATGAAGGTACGAACCCTGTCCACCCTCGCCACCGCCCTGGGCGTCGTCGCCGCCGGACTGCTCGCAGGTCCCGCAGCCGCAGCACCGCACCACACGACCTACTGCGCGGTCAACCTCGACACCCAGAAGCGCGCATGCGCGCAGAGCCAGGACCAGGCCCGTCAACTCGTCGGCTCGCTCGCGGTGGAGTGGGTGGTGAAGATGTACGGCGGCACCAGCTTCACCAACTATCTGGACACCTTCTACAAGAGCGGCAACTGCACGGCCACCTACTCCGACACCGAGATCGGTCTGACGGATCTGGGGCCGACCCTGAACAACAAGATCACCTCGCTGCACACCAACAACCAGTGCGATGTGAAGCTCTTCGGCTTGAGCAACTACGGCGGCGCCTCGTCGACCTGGATCGACGAGTCGGCGAACCTCGCCAACGTGGGTGACGGCTGGAGCAACCGGGCCAACTCGATGAAGGTCTCCTGACCCTTCAGACGTTCCGCGGACCCGGCCACGGTGGGTACACCACCGTGGCCGGGTCCGCCGCGTTCCTTCGGCATTCGCCGGGTGACGCCGAAAACTGTCGGTGCCGACGGCTAAAGTGCGGCCCGGTCCGCGCCCGTGGTGCCGGCGCCACGCCCCTGCCACGGTGGCAGGGGCGGAGAAGAGGTCGTGACGTGTCGGATCATCGGTTGGGTCTCGGTCAGGGCGTGGCGATCTTCGTCGGCGCGGTGCTCGGCCCCGGCGTACTGGCCCTTCCCGCGTTGGCTGCGCACGCAGCCGGGCCGGCCTCGATCCTGGCCTGGCTCGGGCTGCTGGCCCTCAGCGTGCCGGTGGCCACGACGTTCGCCGCGCTCGGTGCCCGGCACCCGGACGGTGGTGGGGTGGCCACCTACGTGACCCGGGCATTCGGTGACTGGGCCGCGGCACCCGTCGGCTGGTGGTTCTACTTCATGATCCCGGTCGGTGCTCCCGCAGCGGCCTGGATCGGCGCCCAGTACGTCGCACCCGAACTCGGCCTCGGCCGTACCGGTGTCGGCGTCGTCACGGTCGCCATCCTGTGCGCTGCGTTCGGCGCGAACTACGTCGGGCTACGGCTTTCCGGCCGGCTGCAACTGGTACTGGCCGGGCTGCTGGTGTTGTTGTTGCTGGTCACGGTGCTGACCGCGGCGCCAGCGCTGCGTGCCGGTCACCTGACCCCGTTCGCGCCGCACGGTTGGGCGGCGATCGGCACCGCGGGCGGGGTGCTGTTCTTCGCGTTCGCCGGCTGGGAGGCGGCGAGCCACCTGTCCGCCGAATTCCGCGATCCGCACCGGCAGCTGCCCCGGGCCACCGCACTGACGCTGCTGATCGTCTCCGCCCTCTACCTGGGGCTTGCCGTGACCACCGTTGGCGTACTCGGTGCGACGGCCGGTGACACCGACGTACCGCTGACCCTGCTGCTACATGCGGGGATCGGTGGGGCCGCCGGCCCACTCACCGCGGTCGCCGCCATCCTGCTGACCCTCGGCACCATCAACACCTATCTGGCCGGTGCGTCGCGGCTGGGTGCCGCGCTGGCCCGGGACGGCGTGCTGCCCCAGAGTCTGGCAGCGGGTGGGGGAGTCGGCGAGGCGCCCCGCCGCAGTCTGACCCTGCTCGCTGTACTGACCGCCCTGACCACGGTGGTCACTCTGCAGGGCATCGTTCACCTGGACCTCCTCATGGGGATCACCTCGGCCTGCCTGGCTGCGGTGACGGTCGCCGGGATGGTGGCAGCGCTGATACTGCTGCCCCGCCGCAGCTCGCAGTGGTGGGCAGCGCTGACCGGCGCAGTCTTCACCGGTGCGGTCCTTACCTTCACCGGTACCCTGGCCGCGGTGCCCGCCCTGTTGGGAGCGACCGCGCTGCTGGTGACCCGGCTGTTGCGTCGCCGCCGGCCGTCCCCGATCGTCGTCGCGGCAGTCGACCCGGCCGGTCTGGTGCTGCCGACCGCGCCGTTGTCGGGCGCACCGTTATGTGTCGTTGACCCGGCCATCGACTGACCTTTCCGGACCGGCCGCACCGGACGATTTCCCGGTTCCGGCGGCCGGTACGCGAGTTTTTCCGGACATCCAGGTAGCCGTCAGGTAACGGCACCATGGAGGTTTCCCGCTGGTCGGGCAGGTCCGGTCGGCCGACGCCGGCCGGGTATAGCCTGGCCAACGTGACACGTCGAGCGAAGATCGTCTGTACCATCGGCCCGGCCACGGCAACCCCGGAACGAATGCGAGGTCTGGTCGAGGCCGGCATGGATGTGGCCCGGCTGAACTTCAGTCACGGCACGCACGCCGACCACGAGGCCGTGTACCACATGGTCCGGGAGGCCGCCGAGGCGACGGGACGCAACGTCGGCATCCTCGCCGACCTGCAGGGCCCCAAGATCAGGCTCGGTAACTTCGCCGACGGCAAGGTCGAATGGCGGACCGGCGACACCGTCACCATCACCGCCGACGACGTAGCGGGCACCGCCGAGCGGGTCTCGGTCACCTACCGCAAACTCCCCGACGAGGTACATCCCGGGGACCGGCTGCTGGTCGACGACGGCAAGCTCTCCCTGGAGGTAACCGGCGTCGAAGGCTCGGACATCCGCTGCCTCGTCGTCGAGGGCGGTCCGGTCTCCAACCACAAGGGCCTGTCGCTGCCCAACGTGGCGATCAGCGTGCCGGCGCTGTCCGAGAAGGATGCCGAGGACCTGCGCTTCGCCCTCGGGCTCGGGGTCGACCTGGTGGCGTTGTCGTTCGTCCGGTCGGCCGAGGACATCAAGCCGGCACACGTGATCATGGACGAGTTCGGCGCGCGGGTGCCGATCATCGCCAAGATCGAGAAGCCGGAGGCGGTGGACCGGCTCGACGCGATCGTCGAGGCGTTCGACGGGCTGATGGTGGCGCGCGGCGACCTCGGCGTGGAACTTCCGCTGGAACAGGTACCGATGGTGCAGAAGCACGCGGTACAGCTGTGCCGGGAGAACGCCAAGCCGGTGATCGTGGCCACCCAGATGCTCGACTCGATGGTGGACAACTCCCGACCCACCCGCGCCGAGGTCTCCGATGTCGCCAACGCGGTACTCGACGGCGCAGACGCGGTCATGCTGTCCGCGGAGAGCAGCGTCGGGCGCTACCCTGTGCTGACCGTACGGACCATGGCACGCATCGTCGAATACTCCGAGCAGGGCCAGTTCAACTGTCCGACCCTGCAGCACGATCCGCGTACCCAGGGTGGCGCGATCACCGCCGCCGCCGCGCACACCGCCGAGGTGATCGGCGCGAAGGCGCTGGTCGCGTTCAGCCAGACCGGTGACACCGTACGGCGGTTGGCCCGGCTGCACAGCGACCTGCCGTTGCTGGCCTTCACCCCGGAGGAGAAGGTACGCCGGCAGTTGGCGCTCAGCTGGGGGGTGCAGGTCCACCTGGTCCCGTTCGTCCACCACACCGACGACATGTTCCGTCAGGTCGACCACGCGTTGCAGGAACTCGGGCACGGCACGGCCGGCGACTCGGTGGTCGTGGTGGCCGGCACCCCGGCCGGCACCCCCGGCTCCACCAACACGCTGCGGGTACACCGGCTCGGTTCGCTGGCGGAAGCCTGATGCCGGGATCGGCGCATGGTTGACGGGCCGGCCGAAGCGGCCGGCACCAGCACGGTCGACGCCGGTCCGGCGAACCCGCCGCTGACCGGTCAGGCGGCCGTGGACAACCTGCTCACGCTGCTGGACCTGGAATCCATCGAGGTCAACATCTTCCGTGGGCGCAGCCCCAAGGTCGGGCCACAGCGGGTGTTCGGCGGGCAGGTCGCCGGCCAGGCCCTGGTCGCCGCCGGCCGCACCGTGCAACCGGCCCGCTCGGTGCATTCCCTGCACGGCTACTTCGTGCGGCCGGGCGATCCGACCGTGCCGATCGTGTACTCGGTCGAGGTGATCCGCGACGGCGCGTCGTTCTCGGTGCGTCGGGTCACCGCCATCCAGCACGGCAAACCGATCTTCTTCATGTCCGCTTCCTTCCACCGCCCGGAGGAAGGGCTGGACCACCAGACCGAGATGCCCGACGACGTACCGCCGCCCGAGCAGGTACCGACCATCGCCGAACGGATGGCCCGTTACCCGGAGCGGCTGGGCATCTGGTCGCGGGTGCCGCAGTCGGTGGACGTGCGTTACGTCGGGGAGCCCGGGTGGGTGCGCAGCGGTGACCGGCCGGCCTCGGTGCACCAGCGGGTCTGGATGCGCATCGCGGGCAGCCTGCCGGACAGTCCATTGCTGCACGCCTGCGCCCTCACCTACGCCAGCGATCTGACCCTGCTGGATTCCGTACTGTCCTGGCACGGTGAGGTGTGGGGGCCGGACGGTTTCGCCGGCGCCAGCCTGGATCACGCGCTGTGGCTGCACCGCCCGTTCCGTGCCGACGAATGGTTCCTGTACGACTGCGCCAGCCCGTCGTCCTCCGGTGGGCGCGGCCTGGGCACCGGACGCATCTTCGCGGCCGACGGCCGGCATGTGGCCACCGTGGTCCAGGAGGGCCTGCTCCGCCGAGCGCGCGGCTGATCGGTCCCGACCCTGTGCCGCCTTCGTGACCGGTCGGCCCGCGCCGCGACGCGTGTGCGACCGGCCCGGCACGGGTCGGAACCCGCGCCGGGTGCGCCGTGGTTCAGCCGACCGGGTGGGCGGACAGTTCCCAGATCGAGTACCCCCAGCTCAGTGCGCGCTTGACGCCCTGCATCCGGACGTAGCGGGCGTTGGTCGCGGCGAACCGGAGAGTGTCGGTACCGCCGTTGCCGTTCGTCACGTCCGCGACCGTGGTCCAGTGCTCACCGTCGTCGGAGAGCTGGATCCGGTACGCCTTGCCGTAGGAGGACTCCCAGTGCAGTTCGACCTTGCCGAGCTGGTACTGCCGGGCCAGTGTGACCGTCAGCCAGGCGTTGTCGTCGTAGCCAGAGGACCAGCGCGTCGTGTCGTCACCGTCGATGGCGAACCCGGCACCGAACCGGCTCTCGTCGCCGATCTCGACGCTGGACGCGGTGGCCGACGCGCCCGCCGAGGCCGACGCGACATTCTCGTCGGTGGTGTGCGGGTAGACCTGTACCGGCACCGTGGTGCTCAGGTCCCCGACCGAGAGCGTGACGTCGTGTTCGCCGGTAGCGGCATCCGGGTCGGCCGCCAGGCTGATCCTGACCTGCTGCTGGTCCCCGCGGCGTACCAGAACCGGCTGGCTGGCCGGCTCGGCCAGCAGACCGTCCGGAGTGGATACCCGTAGCTCACCGCGTACCGTGCTGACGCCCACCGCCCGCAGCGTCACTGTCAGCGGGGCCTCGCCGGACGTTTCAACCTCCACTGTGGAGGGACTGCCGGTGAGGGTGGCGGCCGGTGCGCCCACCGCCAGCGGAACGATCTCCGCCACCGACGGGGTGCCGCCGCGCCAGCGTAGCCGCAGTTGGTCGGCGGACCGACCATGTGCCGCCAGCTCGGTGTAGCGGCCGGTCAACCGGCCCAGGGTCGACCATTCCCCGTCACCGGTACGGACCTGCACCTCGGCGTCGCTTCCGGCACCGGCCAGTACCACGACCCGGTCCAGGGGACGGGCCTGATCTGCGCGCAGGGTCAGCGCGTCTCCCGACCCCGCCGGAGTGGCAGCGGTGTACCCCGTGTCCGGGTCACCGTCGATCGCCGCCGTCAACGACGATCCGGCCGCCGGTGCCGGTGCGCCGGCCGCCGTCCAGTCGCCCCGGTCGATGCCGGCGCCGAGCCACCGGGTATCGGAGGCCAGTGCATCGGAGACGAACCGGTCCACCACCCCGTCACCAACCTTCACCGGGGTCTTCCCGTCGATCGGGTCCACCGGTGCCTTCGCTGCCGCGACCAGCGCCGGGATCCGGGCCCGGTCGGCGGCGGCGCGGTCGCCGTCACCGGTCCGCTGCGCACGCAGCATGTCCAGCGCGGCGAGCATCGCCTGACCCCACGAGTCCATCGCGGTCAGCCAGGGCCCCGTCTCGGACCGGAACGATGCGCTGGTGGCGGCCCGGATCACGTCCGGTGCGGCGGCGAAGCCGGCGACCCTGCGCTGGAAGGTCGCGATGCCCCGCGGGTCACCGTCCTGCCAGGCTCCCCAGAAATCTGCGACCGCTGCGGCCAGCTCCGGAGCCTGCACCCCGGTGATGTTGGGTACCTGGTATTCGGCGTCGCTGAACGTCCGCAGCGCCGTCGCGAGCCGTACGTCGCCGCCGGCGTACTCGCTGATCGCGTCCACCCAGGAACGCTGCGGGTCGTAGGCGCTGTCGTTCCAGGTGAAGTCGGCCACCGTGTACAGCGCGATCTTGCTCGCGTCCGCCTGGTTCATCGGATTGGCGGTGTCGCCGGTCAACGCGCCGGACAGGCCCGCCTCACGGTGCAGGTACGGGGCCATCTCCAGCCGGCCACGCAGATAGTCGTTGACCGGATAGTTGTCCCAGAGCAGGATGTCGTGGCCGAACACCTGGCGGGCCTGCCGTGCCTGCGCCACGGTCACCTCGTGCGCGATGACCCCCACGCCGGTCCACATCACGATCACGTCGGCGTCCAACTGCTCACGCAGCGCCTTCTTGTACGGCGACTCGGCCAGGTTCGAGTACTCGGTGGCCACCATCTGCAACCGCTGCACGTCGCCGTGCCGGGCCACGAACTGCGTGTTCAACCGGTTCAGCAGGTACGCCTGCGCGGCGCCGGCCGCCGCCGGGCCGGTACCGAACTTCGCCTGGTCGGCGTCGCAGTTCCACTTCGTGTAGCTGATGTCGTCCAACGGCACGTTGAACGAGCGCACCCCGACCGCGTACACCTGCTCGAACTTCGCGACCAGCGCGGCCAGGTCCTCGTCGGAGGAGTAGCAGACCGACAGTCCCGGGGACAGCGCGTAGGTGAACCGGACGTGGTTGGCTGCCGCCCGATCCACCAGTTCGGTGAGTTCGGCGAGGCTGTCCGCCGGGTACTCGTTACGCCACTGCGCCCGCAGGTACGGATCGTCCTTCGGCGAGTATTCGTAGGTGTTGAGCTTATGGGCGCCGTAGAAGTCGAGCTGGTCCAGCCGGTCGGCGTGCGACCATGGAGTGCCGTAGAAGCCCTCGATGGTGCCGCGTACCGCCATCGCCGGCCAGTCCCGCACGCTCAGCACCGGCAGCCGGCGCCCCGCCAGTATCTGCCGCAGTGTCTGCACCGCGTAGAAGGTGCCGGTGGTGTCCACACCGGACAGTGCAACCAGCCCACGACCGTGCACCGTGCCGGTGGCCAGCACGTACCCGCCGGTGGCGAGCCCCGCCGGCCCGGTCACCCGTAGCCGCGCCAGGGCGTCGGCGGTCGCTGGGTTCTCCGCCGGACCACCCAGGTAGACGGTCAGCGGCCCGGCTGGCCGCGCCGTCCCGGCGTCCACGATCCGGACCTCGTGCACGCCATGGTCCTTCAGCACCCGGGTCAGGCTGGCTAGCGCGGCGGGGTCGGTGTGCTGTGCCCGCACCACCGTCACCGGGTCCGGTACGACCAGCTCACCATGTCCGCGGTCGACCCGCTGTGGGGTCGGCACGATCCTGGGCAGTGGCACCCCGGGTGCAGCGGGCGCCCCGTGGGCCACCCCGGTCAACGCCGGAAGTACGCCGGCCGCCAGCGCGAGTACAGCCAGTGCGGTGAGTGGACGGAGCAGGCGCACGAGTCCTCCCGGGAGGCGCGGGCATCCAGCCCGCCGGGGGATCGCCGGAGGTCGCTACACCAGACACCGCACTGTCGAACATCTCCGCACGGACCGGACCGAATGTCAAGATGTGCGCCATGAATGCCGACAACGCGCGCTAATGCGCAACGGGAGCGGGATCGCTCGCCGGCCCATCGGAATCGGCGACCGGAGCTGGTCGCCGCCGCGGCCCGGCTCGCCGACACCGTACTGGCGCACTGCCCGACCGTACGGATCCTCGCCACCAGCCGCGCCGCGCTCGGGATCACCGGTGAGTTGTCGGTTCACCGCACCACCGTGCGCCCCCGTACTGACACCACACGCACCGCGCGCTGACAGCGCCGTGTCAGCGCACTGCCGTGGTCAACTCTTCGGCCCGATGAACGTGTCCAGCAGCGCGACGCTGCACCGTCGGGCCACCGAGATGCTGTTGGGCCGGTTGTACCGCCACTGCGCACCTACCTCGTCGAGCGCCTGTCCGCAGATCCGCAGGATGTCGGTGGACTCGTTGGAGAAGAAGTACCGCGGATAGCTGTACTGCTTTCCGCCGGCATGGACCACATTCGATACGCGGGTGCCGTCAGCGTGGATCAGACCACGCAGGAGTTCACGGGAATGTCCGGTTACTATCTCCTCCTGCCAGGTTTCCAGGCTGATCTTTCGGTGATGCTTCCGACCCGGTCCGTGCTGCGGGAAAAGACACGGCCAGTGCTTGGAGTAGCCGGTCACCTTGAAGCAGCCTGGTGAGGCGACCCGACAAACGGACCGCGCCAGGGTCTGCCGCATGGCCTGTTCTACTTCATCCATTATGTCGGGATAGCAGGCGGCGCAGGCCACGCGTAGCACCGGGACCTTGGCATTGGTCACGAGGTGGCCGTCTGCCAGGTACTGGCCGAGAAGGTAGGCATAGGACGAGGGCTCATCAGGCGGCTCTGGGGAGATCCTGCACCGGAAGCATCGGCCGGCACGTTGGGCAGGATCGTCCGTGAGCATCTGGTGGGTACACCACATTCTGACGGTGCTGCGAGCGACACCCAGGGTTCTCGCAATACTGGCTTTCGACCAACCCCGGGTGAACAGTTCCCGGGCTTGGGTCCGGACGTCCTGCGAGTACATGGCGACAGATTGACATCCGGGTATGTCGATTTCGTGAAGTGCCCCTGGTGGGATTCGAACCCACACTGGATGGATTTTGAGGCCATTTCCTCTGCCGGTTGGGATACAGGGGCCGCAACCGCAGACATCGTACCGGCTAGGCTGTGGTCTGGTCGACGCGGCCGGGTGTCCGGTGCGTCGGGAAGTGTACCGGGACCGGAGGAAGGCCGAGGCGTGACTGAGCGCGAGGCAGGTGTACCCGAGAAACGCCGGGTACTGATCGCCGAGGACGAGGCGCTGATCCGGCTCGACCTGGCCGAGATGCTCGCCGAGGAGGGCTACCAGGTCGTCGGCGAGGCGGCGGACGGCGAGACCGCGGTCCGGTTGGCTCACGAGACCCGTCCGGACCTTGTCATCCTGGACGTGAAGATGCCGATCATGGATGGCATCGCGGCAGCCGAGCAGATCGCCGGCGAGCGGCTCGCCCCGGTGGTCATCCTGACCGCTTTCAGCCAGCGGGATCTGGTCGAGCGGGCCCGGGCCGCTGGCGCGATGGCCTACCTGGTGAAGCCCTTCCAGAAGAGCGACCTGGTGCCCGCGATCGAAATCGCGATATCCCGTTATGCGGAGCTCTCGGCGCTGGAGTCCGAGGTCGCCAGCCTGTCCGACCGGCTGGAATCGCGGAAGGTCATCGACCGGGCGAAAGGCGTGTTGATGACCCGGTACGGCATGGCTGAGCCCGATTCCTTCCGCTGGATCCAGCGTGCCGCGATGGACCATCGGCTGACCATGCGTGATGTCGCGGAACGGATCCTCGCCGACGGAAGTGGGACGCCGACGACATCACCCTCCGCTGCACCCTCCGAGTCGTAACGGCGGTAACGTCTGGTTCTGTACCGGCCGGGCGCGGACGGTACGTTCTGCACCTGACCATCACCTTTAGGTCGTCTACCTAGATAACGGTTTGGTACGACGGCAGGCTGTGATCCCTACCGTCAGCCACCGAACTGGGATACGTTTCCGCGCCACAGGCTCTATGCGGGTTCAGTGCCCTGTGCCGCTCCCCGGTTCACTCCGCGGGACGGTCGGGGTACCGACGGAGGAGGACAGGAAGCCTTGAAGACCAGGTTTGTACGACCGCTGCAGGTCGTGCCGGTGGCGCTGCTGATGCTGGGGGCGTCCGCGGCGTGCACGAGCGCCAGCTCGGACTCGGGCAGCGGCAAGTGTGACTCCAAGATCGCATTCTTCGGTGCCCGAACCGGCCCGAATGCCAACCTCGGCATCAATATCTACAACGGCGTCAAGCTGGCAGTCGACCAGTACAACGCGAAGAACGCCAAGTGCAAGGTCACCCTGGAGAGCAAGGACTCGCAGGGCGACGAGAAGCAGGCGCCGGGTCTGGCGCAGCAGCTGGTACAGGACCAGAAGGTCGTCGGGGTCGTCGGCCCGGGCTTCTCCGGTGAGTCGGAGGCTGCGGACGGCATCTTCGACAAGGGCGGGCTGCCGCTGATCACCGCATCGGCGACGAACCCCACGCTCTCCACGAAGGGCTGGAAGGTCTTCCACCGGATGCTGGGTAACGACAACACCCAGGGCCCGGCGGCGGCGGCCTACATCAAGGACACCGTGAAGGCCAAGAAGGTCTTCGTCATCGACGACACCACCGCGTACGGCAAGGGACTGGCCGATGTGGTGAAGAGTTCGTTGGGCGGCCTGGTGGGCGGCACCGACTCGGTGCAGCCGAAGCAGACGGACTTCCAGGCGACGGTGGCGAAGGTGAAGTCGGCCAAGGTCGACGCCGTCTTCTACGGCGGTTACTACGCCGAGGCGGGCCCGTTCCTCAAGCAGCTGCGCGCCGCCAACGTCACTGCGAAGTTCGTCTCCGACGACGGTGTGAAGGACGAGGGCCTGATCGCCGGTGCCGGTAACAAGGCTGCCGCGGGCGCTGTGGTCACCTGCCCGTGCATCCCGGGTGACGAGGCCAAGGGCACGTTCTTCGCCGACTACAAGAAGAAGTTCGGCAAGGAGCCGGGCACCTACGGTCCCGAGGCGTACGACTCGACGACCGTGTTCCTGGCCGGTATCAAGGCCGGCAAGACGTCCCGTAAGGCGATGCTGGACTTCGTCAACGCCTACGACAAGGACGGCATCACCAAGCACATCAAGTTCGACAGCAACGGCGAGATCGCGAAGTCCGAGATCGTGGTCTGGTCCTACAAGGTCGACGGTGGAAAGATCGTGAAGGATCAGGAGATCAAGTCCACCACCAGCTGACCGCTGACGGGGTCGGCGGCTCCCGGCCGCCGACCCCGGGCAGTCTCTGTGCGTCCGCAGTCGTTGGCGGGTGCGTCGGCCGCCGCCGGTACGGTGCGGTCCGGTGCGGAGCCGGCCCCCGGTGGACGTCCCCTGTCACCATGGAGCGTCCTTGAACTTCCACTTCCTGTTCTCAGACTTCGGTGACCTGACCGTCACCGGACTGTCCCAGGGCGCGATCTACGCATTGATCGCACTGGGCTACACCCTCGTGTACGGGCTGCTGAAGCTGATCAACTTCGCCCACTCCGAGGTGTTCATGATGGGCACCTTCGGCGCGATGCTCGGCTGGGACCTGTTCGGCCTGCATGAGAACGGCGCTGTTCCGTCACCCCTGGCCATGGTCGGCTACCTGCTGGTCGGGCTCGTCTTCGCGGCGGTCTGGTCGGGGGTCACCGCACTCGCGGTGGAATTCGTGGCCTACCGGCCGCTGCGTCGACGCAACGCGCCCCGACTGGTCTTCCTGATCACTGCGATCGGTGCCTCGGTGGCGATCAGCGAGGCCGTCGGGGTGATCACGGACCGGCAGCAGTTCGGTATGCCGGACCTGTTCCGCACCACCACGCTGATCCATGTCGGCAACGTGCACATCACCAACCTCGACCTCGGTGTGGTGATCGCGGCGGTGGCGATGATGGTTCTGTTGGACCAGTTCATCAACCGGACCCGGTTGGGTCGCGGGATCCGTGCCGTGGCGCAGGACCCGGACACCGCCGCCCTGATGGGTATCAACAAGAACCGGGTGATCGTCCTGACGTTCGCGTTGGGTGGGGTGATGGCCGGCGCTGCGGCGCTGCTGTACAACCTCAAGATCGGGGTCACCCGCGCGGACATCGGCTTCCTGCTCGGTATCAAGGCGTTCACCGCAGCGGTACTGGGCGGTATCGGCAACCTGCGCGGTGCGCTGCTCGGTGGCCTGGCGCTGGGGCTGGTGGAGAACTACGGTTCCGCGCTGTTCGGAACGTCCTGGCGGGATGTGGTGGCCTTCGTGGTGCTGGTGGTCATCCTGATGTTCCGGCCCACCGGTCTGTTGGGTGAGTCGCTCGGAAAGGCGCGGGCATGACAACGGCAGGTCCGGATCAGGACGACCGGCGTGGACGCCGGGCCAACGGCAACCGGGTGCTCGGCGGCCTGCGGGCTGCCGACGAGCGACGCCTGGCGGGAGTGACCGGGATCCGGACGAGGTGGCGGGCGCTGCCCCGGCCGGCACGGCTGCTGGTCGGCCTGGCTCTGGTGGGTGTCCTGTACGGGCTGCCCAACCTCAACATCCCGCTCATCCGTACCACTCAGACGGACTTCACCTCGACGCTGTTCCTGGTTGCCGTCTACGTACTGGTGGCGGTGGGCCTGAATGTGGTGATCGGCCTGGCCGGTCTGCTGGACCTCGGCTATATCGGGTTCTTCGCGGTGGGTGCGTACTCGGTTGCGGTGTTCGGTTCACCGTCCTCGCCGTTGGCGACGAAGTTCCCGTGGCTGACGCTGATCCCGATCGGTATCGCGCTGGCGATGGTGTCGGGGGTCATTCTCGGTGGTCCGACCCTGCGGCTACGCGGCGACTATCTCGCGATCGTGACGTTGGGTTTCGGGGAGATCGTCCGGCTCATCGCGGTGAACTGGTCGGTGACCAACGGGCAGCGCGGTATCCCGGACGTACCGGCGCCGCCGGGCACGCTGCCCAGCGGTGAGCCGCTGTTCGGGGTGATCGACACCCGGCCGTTCTACTGGCTGGCGTTGACTCTCGTGATCATCTGCATGTTCGGCGTCAAGCTGCTGGAACGCAGCCGGGTGGGCCGTTCGTGGCTGGCGATCCGGGAGGATGAGGACGCCGCGGAACTGATGGGCGTGCCGGCATTCAAGTTCAAGTTGTGGGCGTTCGCGATCGGGGCAGGGCTCGGGGGTCTGTCCGGCGCGCTGTTCGCCAGTCGGCAGGGTTTCGTCAACTCGAACTCTTTCGACGTACTGACCTCGATCCTGTTCGTGGCCGCTGTGGTGCTGGGCGGTTCGGGCAACCTGCTGGGTGTCACGTTGGGTGCGGTGCTGATCTCGTACCTGCCGGACCGGTTCCGGAATTTCCAGGACTACCGCTTCCTCGCGTTCGGCGTCGCGTTGATCGCCATCATGGTGTTCCGGCCGCAGGGGCTGGTTCCGAGCCGTAGACGGGCGGTGGAGCTGGCCGACCGGCGACAGGAAGCCGCGGAGGAGGCGACGGTGCATGTCTGATCCAGGGGAAACGACGATGCCCGGTGCGGCGTCGGAGCCGGCCGGGGGCCTCGCGGTGGACGCCGAGGACGTGCTGCTGCGGGTCGACGACGTCACGGTCCAGTTCGGTGGGGTCACCGCGCTCGACCAGATCAGCTTCGACGTCCGACGCGGTGAGATCCTGGGCCTGATCGGACCGAACGGGGCCGGCAAGACCACCTGTTTCAACGTGATGACCGGGGTGTTCAAGCCGACGTCGGGCACGGTGTACTTCGACGGGGAGCGGCTGGTGGGTCGTAGCCGGCACCGCATCACCCGTGCCGGTATCGCCCGTACGTTCCAGAACATCAGGCTCTTTCCGGAGATGACCGCGCTGGAGAACGTGATGGTCGGCGCGGACGCCCGGCATCTCAGCAGCGTGCCCGGCGCGCTGCTGCGGCTGCCCCGGCATCGCCGGGAGGAGAAGGAGGGTCGGGACCTCAGTTTCGAGTTGCTCGACTTCGTCGGCATCCCGCACGCCGCGAACTCGGTGGCGCACAACCTGCCTTACGGCGACCAGCGGCGGTTGGAGATCGCCCGTGCGCTGGCGACCGGGCCGAAGCTGCTGTGCCTGGATGAGCCGGCCGCCGGCTTCAACCCGGCGGAGAAGGAGAAGCTGCTGGAGCTGATCCGGCGGATCCGCGACCGTGGGCAGACCGTTCTGCTGATCGAGCACGACATGCGCCTGGTGATGGGCGTGACGGACCGGTTGGTGGTACTGGAGTTCGGCCGCAAGATCGCCGATGCCACGCCGGCCGAGGTGCGCACGGATCCGAAGGTGATCGCTGCCTATCTGGGGGTGCCGGAAGATGCTGCTTGAGTTGGAGGATCTGGTCGTCTCGTACGGCCGGATCGAGGCACTGCACGGCATCAGTCTCGGTATCGACGACGGTGAGATCGTCGCGCTGATCGGTGCCAACGGGGCGGGTAAGAGCACCACCATGCGGGCGGTGTCCGGGCTGCGGGCGGCGCAACGGGGCCGCATCATGTTGCAGGGCCGCGACATCACCCGGATGCGCGCGGACAAGCGGGTGGCCAATGGGATCTCGCAGGCCCCGGAGGGTCGGGGCATCTTCCCCGGCATGACGGTGCTGGAGAACCTGGACCTGGGTGCCTACACCCGCCGTGACACCGCGGGCATCGCCGAGGATCAGGAGCGGGTGTTCACCCTGTTCCCCCGGTTGGCGGAGCGGCGCAAACAACTGGGCGGCACGATGTCCGGTGGTGAGCAGCAGATGCTCACGATCGGCCGGGCGCTGATGGCGAGGCCGAAGATCCTGCTGTTGGACGAGCCGTCGATGGGTCTGGCGCCGATGCTGATCCAGCAGATCTTCTCGATCATCGCGGAGATCAACTCCCAGGGCACCACCGTCCTGCTGGTGGAGCAGAACGCGCAGCAGGCGCTGTCTCTGGCACATCGGGCGTACGTGCTGGAGACGGGCAGTATCGTACGTTCTGGAACTGGGGCGGAGCTGCTGGCCGATCCGTCGGTACGGGAGGCCTACCTCGGGGTTGCGTAGCGGTATGGCGATCGACCATGACGAACCTGGAGGGGATATGTGGGGGACGAGCGGGCGAGTGGTCCGGCTTGCGGTGGCCGGGGCCGTGGTGCTCAGTGTGGCGCTGACCGGGTGCGGTAAGGGTACGGACACCGGCGGGGGTGCCAAGTCGCCGGCGCCGAAGGTGTCGTCGGACCAGTCGCTGGCGTCGAAGGTGCCGGCGGACATCCGCAAGGCCGGTGTGGTGACGGTGGGCACGGACTCGTCGTACGCGCCGAGTGAGTTCCTGGCCGCCGACGGCAAGACGGTCGAGGGTTTCGACGTCGACCTGTTCAACGCGGTGATGTCGAAGCTGGGGTTGAAGGCGAAGTACGAGTCGGCCGACTTCGGCACGATCATCGCGGGCGTGGAGTCCGGTAAGTACACCGTGGGCGTTTCGTCGTTCACCGTCAACTCGGACCGGTTGAAGCAGGCCAACATGGTCACCTACTTCTCGGCGGGTATCTGGTGGGCGTCGAAGAAGGGCAACCCGAAGAACGTCTCGCCGGACAACGCGTGCGGCAAGAAGATCGCGGTGCAGACCAACACGGTCGAGGTCGACGATCTGAACGCGAAGAACAAGAAGTGCCCGGCCGGTAAGAAGATCACCATCGACCAGTACAAGGATCAGGACCAGGCGACCGCTGCGGTGGTCTCGGGCAAGGAGGACGCCATGTCGGCGGACTCCCCGGTGGTGGCGTACGCGATCAAGACGACCAAGGGCGGGCTGCAGTCGCTGGGCAGCATCTACGAGGCTGCCCCGTACGGCTATGTGATCAAGAAGGATCAGCTGGCGTTCGCCCAGGCGATCCAGGCCGCACTGAAGTCGTTGATGTCCGACGGCACGTACCTGACCATCCTGAAGAACTGGAACGTCCAGGTCGGCAAGATCGACAACCCGACCGTCAACCCCTCGGTGAAGTAGGTACTGGTCCTGATGTCGGATCTGACGACACCCCGCCCGGATCGGGTCCGCCCGGACCCGATCCGGGCGGTGCCGGTACGCCACCCGGGCCGCTGGGTCGCGGTGGCGGTGCTCGCGGTGCTCACCGCCATGTTCGTGAACATGCTGGTGACCAACCCGGCGTTCCACTGGACGGACATCGCCAACAACATCCTGCTGGCTCCGGTGGTACGCGGTGCGGTGACGTCGTTGGAACTGACGGTCCTGGCCATGGTCATCGGTATCGCCGGGGGCACGGTGCTGGCGGTGATGCGGCTGTCGCCCAACCCGATCCTGACCGGGGCGGCCTGGCTGTACACATGGTTCTTCCGGGGTGTACCCCGGTTGGTGCTCTGCATCCTGTTCGGCAACCTGGGCATCCTGTACTCGCGGTTGGAGTTCGGGTTGCCGTTCGACCATCAGTTGGGCGCCCTGTTCGGCATCGACCTGCACGCCCGGTTGTTCGGCATCGATGCGACCAGTCTGCTGACCGGTTTCATGGCGGGTCTGCTGGCGTTGGGCCTGTCCGAGGCCGCGTACATGTCGGAGATCGTGCGGGCCGGTATCCAGTCCATCGATCCTGGGCAGGCGGAGGCGGCGCAGGCTCTGGGCATGCGCCGGCCGACCCTGTTGCGGCGCATCGTGCTACCGCAGGCGATGCGGGTGATCGTGCCGCCGACCGGCAACGAGGTCATCGCGATGCTCAAGGACACCTCACTGGTGGCCTACGTACCGGTGACCAGCGAGTTGTTCTTCCAATTGCAGCACATCGGCGCGCGTACGTACCTGATCTTCCCGATGCTGGTCGCTGCCTGCATCTGGTACCTGGCGATGACCAGTGTGCTGATGGTGGGCCAGTACTTCCTGGAGCGGTACTTCGCCCGGGGCAGCGGATCGACCGGTGCGGCCCGGATGCGACTACGTACCAGGGGAGCCGGCGCGGCCGGAGAGGTGACGCAGTGACGGACCAGACCGTGGGCGGAGACACCGGTACGACTTCGGCCGGCGGGGCCGACCCGGACCGTTTCATGGTGTTGGCCGAGAACGTGCACAAGTCGTTCGGTCGGCTGGATGTGCTGCGGGGCATCGATCTGGCGATTCCACCCGGCCAGGTCTGCTGCGTGCTGGGCCCTTCCGGCGGTGGCAAGTCGACGTTCCTGCGCTGTATCAACCATCTGGAGAAGATCGAGGCCGGTCGGATCTGGGTGGACGGCGAGCTTGTCGGCTACCGCGAACGTGGCGGCAAGCTGCACGAGATGCGCGAGAGTGAGGTCGCCGTCCAGCGCAGCCGGATGGGCATGGTGTTCCAGCGGTTCAACCTGTTTCCGCACCTGACCGCCCGGCAGAACGTGATGGAGGCGCCCTGCCAGGTGAAGGGGCTCCGACGCACGCAGGCCCGGCAGCGTGCCGACGAACTGCTGGATCGGGTCGGCCTGGCCGACAAGGGCGACTCCTATCCGGCGCAGCTGTCCGGTGGGCAGCAGCAGCGGGTGGCGATCGCCCGGGCGTTGGCGATGGATCCGAGGCTGATGCTCTTCGACGAGCCGACCAGCGCACTGGACCCTGAACTGGTCGGCGAGGTGCTGTCGGTGATGAGCGACCTGGCCGAGTCGGGTATGACGATGGTGGTGGTCACGCACGAGATCGGGTTCGCCCGGGAGGTGGCCGACACGGTGGTGTTCATGGACGGTGGGGTCGCGGTGGAGACGGGCACACCGGACGAGGTGCTGGTCAATCCCCGGCACGAGCGCACTCAGGCCTTCCTGTCGAAGGTTCTCTGAGCACTCCCGGGTACCCGGCGGTTTTGTCGGGGCTCGAGGCTACAGTCACGGGGTGACTGCGCCAACCGAGAACTCCCCGGCAGCGACCGACCGGACCAGCGCCTCTGCTGCCCTGATCGCCGAGCGTGCCCGACCTGCCGGGGGTTCGACCCCGCGGCTGCTGCTGATCGACGGTCATTCGGTCGCCTACCGGGCGTTCTTCGCGCTGCCGGTGGAGAACTTCTCCACCAGCACCGGGCAGCCCACCAACGCGGTCTACGGCTTCACTTCGATGCTGATCAACGTGCTGCGTGACGAGCAGCCCAGTCATGTCGCGGTGGCCTTCGACATCTCCCGGCGGTCCTTCCGCACCGAGCGATACGCCGAGTACAAGGCCGGGCGTGCGGAGACCCCGACCGACTTCCACGGTCAGGTCAGCCTGATCGGTGAGGTGCTGGCCGCGCTTCAGATCCCGTCGGTCACCAAGGAGGACTACGAGGCCGACGACGTGATCGCCACGTTGGCTACGCAGTCTGCTGCGGCCGGCTTCGACGTGCTGATCTGCACCGGTGACCGGGACGCGTTCCAGCTGATCAGTGACCGTGTCACGGTGCTGTACCCGAAGAAGGGCGTGTCGGAGCTGGCCCGGATGACCCCGGACGCGGTGACCGACAAATACGGTGTGCCGCCCGGCCGCTACCGGGACCTTGCCGCGTTGGTCGGGGAGACCAGCGACAACCTCCCGGGCGTTCCCGGGGTCGGTCCGAAGACCGCAGCGAAGTGGATCGGTCAGTACACCTCGGTCGAGGGCATTGTCGCGGCGGCCGACGCGATCAAGGGCAAGGCGGGGGAGTCGCTGCGCGTGCATCTGCCCGACGTGCTGCGCAACCACGAACTCAACAAGCTGGTCGACGATCTTCCGCTACCGGTCGGGCCGGACGATCTTGCCTGGCACGGCTGGGACCGTGATCAGGTCGCCCAGGTCTTCGACACCTTGCAGTTCCGAGTGCTGCGCGAGCGTCTCTACTCCTATCTGGCCGCACCGGAACCGGAGGCCGAGGAGGGCATCGAGGTGGCCGGCACGGTGCTGGGCACCGGTGCGGTGGCCGACTGGCTGGACACGCACTCCGCCGCCGGGGTGCCGGTGGGTGTCGCGGTCGCGGGCACGTTCGGCCGGGGCACCGGCACGCTGAGCGCGCTGTCGCTTGCGGTCACCGAGGGCACAGCGGCCTGCCATCTCGATCCGACGAAGCTCGACGAGGCCGACGACGCGGCGCTGGGTGCATTCCTGGCCGATGAGACTCGCCCCAAGGTCCTGCACGACGCGAAGCCGGTGCTGTTGGCGTGTCGGGCGCACGGGTGGCAACTCAACGGTGTGGACACCGACACCGCGTTGGCGGCCTACCTGGTCCGGCCCGACCAGCGCAGCTACGATCTGGCCGATCTCGCGGTGCGTTACCTGCACCGGGAACTTCGCGCGGAGGAGCCCGACAATGGTCAGTTGACCCTCGACGGGCTGGGGGAGGCGCTGGGCAGCCAGGCAGCGGAGCAGCAGCTGATGCTGCGGGCCAAGGCGACGCTGGATCTGGCCGGTGCATTGCGTGCCGAACTGGTCGGCCAGCACGAGGCGACCGGTCCGGAGTCGGCCGGGAGAGGTTCCGACAGTGCTGAATCGACCGGAGCGCAGCCCGCCGCGACGGCCGGCGGGCAGCGCGGTATCGAGCTGCTCACCGGGCTGGAGCAGCCGCTGAGCCGGGTGCTGGCCGGGCTGGAGGCGACCGGTATCGCCGCCGACACCGACTATCTGTCCGACCTGGAGTCGCATTTCGCGGCCGAGGTGAAGACCGCCGCGCAGGGCGCGTACGACGTGGTGGGCCGGGAGTTCAACCTGGGCTCGCCCAAGCAGCGGCAGCAGTTGTTGTTCGAGGAACTGGGACTACCCAAGACGAAGCGGACCAAGACCGGTTACACCACCGACGCGGAGTCGTTGCAGAGCCTGTACGCGACGAGCGGGCACGAGGTCCTGCCGCATCTGCTGCGCTACGCCGACGTGTCCAAGCTGCGGTCCATGGTGGAGGGCCTGCTCAAGTCGGTCAGTGACGACGGCCGGATCCACACCACGTTCAAGCAGACGGTCGCGGCGACCGGGCGGTTGTCCTCGACCGATCCGAATCTGCAGAACATCCCGATCCGCAGCGAGGAGGGCCGTCGGTTGCGGCGCGCGTTCGTGGTCGGCACGCCGTACCAGGAACTGTTGACCGCCGACTACAGCCAGATCGAGATGCGCATCATGGCGCATCTGTCCGGGGACGAGGCGCTGATCGAGGCGTTCGTGACCGGCGCGGACTTCCATGCGGCCACCGCTGCCCGGGTGTTCGCGGTGCCCCCGGAGCAGGTGAGTGCGGAGCAGCGCAGCAAGATCAAGGCAATGAACTACGGCCTGGCCTACGGTCTTTCGGCCTACGGGTTGTCCGGTCAGCTCGGTATCAGTGCCGAGGAGGCCCGGGGGCTGATGGACGAGTATTTCGAGCGTTTCGGCGGGGTACGCGACTATCTGCGTGGCCTGGTCGATCAGGCACGCCGGGACGGCTACACCGAGACCATGCTGGGCCGGCGCCGCTACCTTCCCGACCTGAACAGCGACAATCGGCAGCGTCGTGAGATGGCCGAACGGATGGCGCTCAACGCCCCCATCCAGGGGTCGGCCGCCGACATCATCAAGATCGCGATGCTGCGGGTGGACGCGCGGATCGCGGAGGCGGGACTGTCCTCACGGATGCTGTTGCAGGTGCACGACGAACTCGTGTTCGAGGTGGCCGACGGTGAGCGCGCCGCGCTGGAGGAACTAGTACGCGCGGAGATGGGTGACGCACGCCGACTCTCGGTCCCGCTCTCGGTGTCGGTGGGGATCGGTGCGGACTGGTCCGAGGCCGGACACTGAGCCCGCGGTCTGATCGCCAGCCGTGGATCGGCCCCACCCCGGTCAATTGTCCACAAGGGACCGTGTAAGGAAGATCAGCGTGACGAAGGTACGGAACAGTCGCAGCGGCTCCTCGTCGGCGAAGCTCACTGTCCGGGCGCCGGTACGCCGCACTCCTGTCACCCACGTCGCCGCCTCCGCCATGTCCGGGCTGAGAAAGTCGACCTCGATCTCGGCTGGTAGCGCGATCTGGGGTGCGGACAGCTGAGCCAGGTCCCGCAGCGCCGCGGTGACGCCATCGCGGATCTTGCCGCGGGCCCGTTCCGGATGCAGGTTGGTGGCGGCGAACCGGTTGTGCGATTCCTTGACCACGATGCCGTGGATACCTGGGCAGTACGGCTCGGCCTCCGTCGTCACGTACTGGTCGCCGGTTATCACCGCCACCGGCACCCCGTGATGCTGGGCGACCAGGGCGTTGAGGCCCGACTCGCCGGCCAGCGTGCCGTTGATCCGTACGTCGGCGACGGCGAGCGGGTTGTAGGTGTGTGACAGCACGCCGGGTGTGGGCATCGCGGCGTGGTAGCCGAGAAACAGCGCGGCGTCGAAGCTGCCGTCCAGGCCCTGCATCATGTACAGCGGTTTGATCCGGCCGGACAGATAGCTGGCCTGCCCGGCCAGCTCGTCGGGTGCGAGGTTGCGCATCACCGAATGGGCGTCGTTGACCAGGATCTCGGTGGCGCCGGCCGCCAGCGCGCCCTCGATCGCGGCGTTGACCTCGCCGAGCGCCAGCTTTCTGCCCAGCGCGTAGTCCTCGCCGCTGCGGGTGCACTGCGCCCAGTCGACGATGCCGGCGACACCTTCCAGGTCCACCGAAACGAATACCTTCATGCCCACTCCAGTGCGTGTCATCGCTGCCGCCCGGCGCCGCGCCGGGCAGGTACGCTCACCTCGAAGTTTCCGCGTCCGGAGGCGCGGGGGTCGGCCGCTCGTCCCGCTGCGCCACGAAGATCGCGGTGCCGGGGAACATCCGCCCGCGCAGCGGGCTCCACTGGCCCCAGAGTTCCTCATGGCCCGGCGGCCATTCCGGCTCGATCAGGTCGTGGAGCGCGAAGCCGGCTGCCACCAGGTCCCGGATCCGGTCCCCGAGGGTGCGATGGTGCTCCACGTACGCCGGTGCGCCGCGCTCGTCGTACTCCACGTACGGCGTCCGGTCGAAGTACGAGTGGACCGCGATCAGTCCGCGTTCGCCCGGGTCGTCGAGGAAGATCCACCGCATCGGATGGGTGACGGCGAACACCCAGCGCCCACCCGGCCGCAGTACCCGGTACACCTCGCGCATCACCGCACCGGGGTCGGCCACGAACGGGACCGCGCCGAACGCGGTGGCGGCCAGGTCGAAACTTCCGTCCCGGAACGGCAGGTGTTCGGCGTCGGCCTCGACCAGCGGGACCGGCAGACCGGTACGCCGTGCGCCGGCCTGCGCCTCGCGCAGCATGCCCCGCGACAGGTCGAAGGCCACCGGGTGGGCGCCCTGCGCGGACAGCCATCGCGAGCAGGCGGCGGCACCGCAGCCGACCTCCAGGACCTGCCGCCCGGCCACCTCACCGAGCAGCCCGGCCTGTGACTCCCGCAGGCCCTCCGGACACCAGACGAACTCGGCGTCGCCGAGGAACCGGCCGTGCTCGGCCTGGTACGCCCGCGCGTCGGAGTCCCACCAGCGCCGACTGGCCCGGCGTGAGTCGGCGCTGCCCACCGGATGCCTGCCGGCCCTGTTGTCCGCTGCCATCCGCTCACGGTAGAACCAGCGGGCGGTTGCCCTCCGCTCAGGTGGGCTCGGCATGTGCATCGGGTTCGCCCCGGGGATCTACGCTGGTGCCGTTTCTGTTTCCGTGACACCCCTCAGGAGTACCCGCAATGGGTTCACGCCGGGCGCTGAGCGCTGTCCTGGCCGCGGTGGTGCTGACCGCCACTCTGGTCAGTTTCGCGTTGCTGACCTCCAGCCGGTCCGGCCCGATGGGTACCGCCCCGGTCGGTTCTGCGCCGGTGGCGCGTACGGCCGGCACCTGGGTGGGTAGCTGGGCGGCCTCGCCGGCGCTGACCAGCCGGCTGCACTGCGTGGACTGCACCATCCGCGATGTGGTGCACAGCAGCGCCGGCGGCTCGGCGCTGCGGGTCCGGTTGGCCAACCCGTTCGACACACTGCCACTGGTGGTCGGGCACACCACAGTGGCTCTGCCGGCGACCGCAGGCTCTGCCGCGGCGACCCCGGGCACCGTGCGTACGGCCCGTTTCGGGGACCGTCGGCAGGTGGTGGTGCCCGCCGGGGGCAGCGTGTGGAGCGACCCGGTGCATCTCACCCTGCCGGCCGACCACGACCTGCTGGTGAGTCTGTACCTGCCTGGCCTGCCCGATAGCGTGGCCTGCCATCCGATGGCCCGCCAGGTCTCCTACCTGGCGAGTGGACCGGACGCGTCCGCCGCGTCGGGCCCCGGCCGGTTCACCGTTCGTACACCACACTGGTACGTGCTGAGCGGTGTGGATGTCCGTACGACCGGCTACCAGGGTGCGGTGGTGACGCTAGGCGACTCGATCACCGACGGCGCGGGGTCGACCCCGGGCGCTGACCGGCGCTGGCCGGATCTGCTCGCCGACCGGCTGCTGGAGCGCCCGGCGGGTTCCCGGATGGCGGTGCTCAACGCGGGGATCTCCGGTAACCGGCTGCTGCCGGTGGTGGCTGGCCGGCAGCACGGTCCGCCGGCGTTGTCCCGGCTGGAGCGCGACGTGCTGGACCAGACCGGGGTACGCACGGTGATCCTGTTGGAGGGCATCAACGACATCCAGGAGCGGCCGCAGCAGCTCGACGCGGGCCGGATCACCACCGCCCAACAGGAAGTGATCGAGCGCCTGCACGCCCGGGGTCTTCGTGTGGTGGGCGCCACATTGACTCCGTTCCGAGGTTCGGCGGCGTACGAACCGGAGCTGGAGCAGGCCCGGGAACGGGTCAACCGGTGGATCCGGAGCAGCGCTCCGTTCGACGCGGTGGTGGACTTCGACGCGGCGGTACGGGATCCGGCACATCCCCGGCGGCTGGCGGCCCGGTATGACTGTGGGGATCACCTGCACCCCAGTGATGCCGGTTATGCCGCGATGGATGCGGCCATCCGACTCGATCAGCTGTGACCGACGCCTCTCCGCCGAGACCATCGGCGGGCGGCGACGGCGCGCGTAGCGGGCGGCTGTCTGCGCCGGTCACGCGTGCCGACGCGGGTGGCGTGGACCCGGCCTGGGGTTTTGGGGGACGGTTGGACCTTATGGTATGGCGCACGGTAGGCTGGTCGGTGCGCTCGGGGTCTGCGTGTCTCGGCAGGGAGCAGGCCCGCGTCATCCGGAGACCGGTCCGGTGGTCACATCAGGGGATCCCGCACGATGATCTCGACGTCGGCTGCTGATCGCGTAGCACGGGTGGAGTGACCCTACAGCGCGAAGACCGACTGAACACCCAATGACGGAGCAATCTCCCACATGACGAGCAGCGTCGAGGCCACCTCGAGCATCGCCGCGGCCAGCAAGGCCGCCGGCAACCAGATCGCCGTTGACGACATCGGGTCCGAGGAAGCGTTCCTCGCCGCCATCGACGAGACGATCAAGTACTTCAATGACGGCGACATCGTCGAAGGTACCGTCGTCAAGGTCGACCGGGACGAGGTCCTGCTCGACATCGGTTACAAGACCGAAGGCGTGATCCCCTCCCGCGAGCTGTCCATCAAGCACGACGTGGACCCGCACGAGGTCGTCTCGACCGGTGACCACATCGAGGCCCTGGTTCTCCAGAAGGAGGACAAGGAGGGCCGGCTGATCCTCTCGAAGAAGCGCGCACAGTACGAGCGTGCGTGGGGCACCATCGAGAAGATCAAGGACGAGGACGGCGTCGTACGCGGCACCGTCATCGAGGTGGTCAAGGGTGGTCTGATCCTCGACATCGGGCTGCGTGGCTTCCTGCCGGCCTCCCTGGTGGAGATGCGCCGGGTCCGCGACCTGCAGCCGTATGTGGGACGGGAACTCGAAGCCAAGATCATCGAGCTGGACAAGAACCGCAACAACGTGGTCCTGTCCCGCCGTGCCTGGCTGGAGCAGACCCAGTCGGAGGTTCGCACCGAGTTCCTCAACAAGCTCGCCAAGGGCCAGGTCCGCAAGGGCGTCGTGTCGAGCATCGTCAACTTCGGTGCGTTCGTGGACCTCGGCGGGGTCGACGGTCTGGTACACGTCTCCGAGCTGTCCTGGAAGCACATCGACCACCCGTCCGAGGTTGTCGAGGTCGGCCAGGAGGTCGAGGTCGAGGTGCTCGACGTCGACCTGGAGCGCGAGCGCGTGTCGCTGTCGCTGAAGGCGACCCAGGAAGACCCGTGGCGCCAGTTCGCCCGGACCCACCAGATCGGCCAGATCGTGCCCGGCAAGGTCACGAAGCTGGTTCCGTTCGGTGCGTTCGTGCGGGTGGACGACGGCATCGAGGGCCTGGTGCACATCTCCGAGCTGGCTGAGCGGCACGTCGAGGTGCCGGAGCAGGTCGTGCAGGTCGGCAAGGAGGTCATGGTCAAGGTCATCGACATCGACCTTGAGCGTCGCCGGATCTCGCTGTCGCTCAAGCAGGCCAACGAGGGCTTCGCCGACACGGGCGAGGAGCACTTCGACCCCACGCTGTACGGCATGGCCGCCGAGTACGACTCCGAGGGCAACTACAAGTACCCCGAGGGCTTCGACTCGGAGACCGGCGAGTGGCTGGACGGCTACGACGCTCAGCGTGAGACCTGGGAGCGGGAGTACGCCGAGGCGCACACCCGTTTCGAGCAGCACATGAAGCAGATCCAGGAGTCCCGCGAGGCGGAGGCGGCCGCAGCCGCCGAGGCCCCGGCCGCGGGCGCCAGCACCAGCAGCGCGAGCACCAGTTCGCCTGCCGGTCCGAGCGCCCCGGCTGCCGGTGTCGAGCCGGCCGGAACTCTGGCCACCGATGAGGCCCTCGCAGCGTTGCGCGAGAAGCTCGCCGGCGGCAAGGAGTAACAGCAACGACGAAGCCCCCGCCGGCATTCCGGCGGGGGCTTCGCTGTGCCCGGGGCCTGTCCTGACAGACTGTCCGGGTGCTGAGCGTGGGACTGACCGGCGGCATCGGCGCCGGCAAGAGCACTGTGGCCGCCCGGCTGGTGGAACACGGCGCCGTTTTGGTCGATGCCGACCGACTGGCCCGGCAGGTGGTGGAACCCGGCTCGGCCGGGCTCGCCTCGGTGGTGGCTGAGTTCGGTGCCGAGGTGCTGGACGGCGCGGGGGCGTTGGACCGTACCCGGCTGGCTCAACTGGTGTTCGCCGACCCGTCGGCCCGGGCCCGGTTGGAGGCGATCGTGCATCCGCTGGTACGGGCCGCAACGGAGCAACTGACGGCGGCGGCACCGACGGATGCCGTCGTGGTCAACGACGTTCCGCTGCTGGTGGAGACAGGGCTTGCGGCCACCTACCACCTGGTGGTGGTCGTCGAGGCGGAGGTCGGTCTACGTCGGGAGCGGTTGGTACGGCGGGGATTGAGCGAAGATGCCGCGCGGGCCCGGATCGCCGCGCAGGCGACCGATGCGCAGCGGCGGGCCGCGGCTGATGTGCTGCTCGACAATTCCGCTGACCGGGAACGGCTGCTGGCCGCGGTGGACGAGTTGTGGACCGGTCGGCTGCTCGATTTCGAGCGTCGCCTGCGCCGTCGTGAACCGGTGTGTCGATCGCAGCGTCTGGTCGAACCGGACCCGAGCTGGCCGGCGCAGTACGAGCGGGTCGCGAACCGGATCCGACAAGGGCTCCGGGACCGGTTCATCCGGTTGGACCATGTCGGCTCGACCGCTGTGCCGGGGCTCGTCGCGGCGGATGTGCTGGATATCCAACTTGTCGTGGAGGATCTCGCGGTAGCCGATGAACTGGCTGGCGTGCTGGCCCGACTCGGCCTGCCCCGGGTCGCCGGTGACTGGTACGACTGCGTGCCGGGCGACGACCGGCAGGTCCGGTCGGTCAAGCGGCTGCACGGGAGTGCCGATCCTGGACGGGTCCTGCAGGTTCATGTCCGGGAGGTCTCGTCGCCGGCCTGGCGATGGGCACTGTTGTGCCGTGACTGGCTGCGTGCGGTTCCGGCTGCCCGTAGCGACTACGACGCAGCGAAACGTGAGCTGGCCGGGCGTGAGTTGCCGGTCGCGCAGTATGCAGAGCAAAAGGATGCGTGGTGGGTTGCCGGGGTGGCGCGGGCACAGGAGTGGGCAAGGGCAACGTCCTGGACAGCGTAAAGAGCCCAGCTACCTAGGAAGCATTGCGCGCCGTGACCCGGCACCGCCGATGACAGATGTCATCACCGACCGCTGTGCCGCGGCACTACCAACTGCCGGCCCACCCCGGGACGCTGGAGAGCATGAACGACAGCCTCCCGGACACCGTCGCGTTGTCCGGTATCCGGAAGCGGTACGGCGACATCACCGCTGTCGCGGACATCGACCTGAGCATCACCGGCGGGGAGGTGGTGGCCCTGCTCGGGCCCAACGGCGCGGGCAAGAGCACCACGGTGGACATCATGCTGGGCCTGCGTCCGGCCGACACCGGTAGCGCCCACCTGTTCGGCCGTACGCCCCGACTTGCGCTGGACGCCGGACTGGTCGGCGCCGTACTGCAGTCCGGCGAACTCGTCAGCGGAGCCACCGTGGGCGAGTTGCTGCGGGCGATCGCCGCACTGCAGCCGCATCCGTTGCCGATTGCCGATGTCGCGGCCCGCACCGGCCTGAGCGACCTGCTGCGGCGGCGTACCGAACGGCTGTCCGGCGGCCAGACCCAACGGGTCCGCTTTGCCCTGGCCCTTGTCGGTGACCCCCAACTGCTGGTCCTGGACGAGCCCACGGCCGGGCTCGATGTCGCGGCCCGTCGGGAGTTCTGGACGTCGGTACGGGACTATGCCGCGCAGGGCCGCACCGTCCTGTTCAGCACGCACTACCTGGAGGAGGCCGACGAGATCGCGGACCGGATCGTGCTGATCGACCGGGGCCGGGTGGTGGCCGACGGGCCGACCACCGCGATCAGGGCGATGACGGCGGTCCGCCAGGTGCGCTGCACCCTGCCCGACGTGGACACCGCCGTACTCGAGCGGCTGCCCGGGGTGTCCGGTGTCGAGCGGCACGGCTCGTCGGTGCTGTTACGCAGCCCGGACTCCGACCGAACCCTGCGCGCTCTGCTGTCCGGATACCCGGCGGCCACGGACATCGAGGTCAGCGCCGCTGGGCTGACCGACGCCTTCCTGGCGCTCACCGGCGCCGGGGCAGATCGGACCGGACAACCGGCTGGGGACAGGTCCGAGCAGGTACTGCCGACAGGAGCCCGCTGATGTCCACGTACCTGATGCTGGAAGTGCGACGCACGCTGCGCAGTGTGCCGTTCCTGCTCTACACCGTGGGGTTCCCGGTCGGTTTCTACCTGCTGTTCACCCAGGTGTTCGGCGGCGGGGGCGATGGAGCGGGCGCGCACCGGTGGGCCTCGCAGTACATGGTGTCGATGGCGCTGTACGGTGCCATGGGCGCGGGCCTGACCGGGGTCGGTGCACGGATCGCGGTCGAACGTACCCGTGGTTGGACCCGGACCCTGGCTCTGACTCCGCTGCGCCCGGCCGGCTATCTCGCGATCAAGTTCGCGTCCTCGGTGATCCTGACCTTGCCGGTGATCGTGCTCATCATGGCGCTGGGTGCACTGGTCAACGACGTACGGTTGCCGGCGGGTACCTGGTTGGCTCTGGTACCACTGCTGTGGTTGGCCACCCTGCCGTTCACTGCGCTGGGCATCGCCATCGGATACACCCTGCGCGACGAGGTCGCCAACGGTGTGTCGATCGTGGTGCTGTTCGTACTCTCGATCGGCGGTGGTCTCTGGATGCCGGTGCAGGTCTTCCCGCACTGGCTGGCCTCCGCGGCCCGGGCGATGCCCTCCTACCAGGGGGGTGCGTTGTGCTGGCGGATACTCGAGGGGCAGCAGCCGTTCGGGCCCGGCTCGCTGGTGTTCTTCGGCTGGCTGCTGGCTCTGCTGGTGCTGGCCGGGTGGCGGTTCCGGCGTTCGTCCTGAGCGCCGGAAGCCGAGAGGTCGGGATGGGACACGATGATGGACGTGGACGGCGGGGATTTCGCGTGGACCCGATCACGCCGCAGGGTGGCCACCGCCATCGCCTGCTGCTGGCTGGGCTACCTGGTACCGGTGGTGCTGTCGGTGGTGCGGCACCCCCCGGCTCGCCCGCTGCTGATCCTGGCCGTGGTAGGACTGGCCGGATTCGTCGCCTGCTATCTGCGGCTGCTCGTGGTGGGCATGCTGCGTCCGATGCAGCTCGCGGCGCCCTGGACGCTGGTGGGGCTGATCTGTACCGGTGTGCTGGTGCTGTGGCCGGTGGGGGAGGTGTGGCTGTACGCCCTGCCCTACTATCTGGTCGCCACGCTGCCGTGCCAGCTGCCCTTCCGGTACTGGGTGCCGGCCGAGGGTGCGGTGGTGCTCGCCACGTTCGGGCTGGCCGCGGTCTACGGGGAACGCGGTGGACAGCTCGGTGAACACACCGCATCCGTGGCGGGTGTGGGGCTGCTGGTGTCGATGTTCTTCTGGATTCTGATGATCATGGTGCGGTTGCGGGAGGCACGGGCGGAGCTCGCCCGCCTGGCCGTCGCCGACGAACGGTTGCGGATCGCCCGTGACCTGCACGACGTACTGGGGCACCGGTTGGCTGCCGTGGCACTCAAATCGGATCTGGCCCGTCGGCTGTTGCCCGGCGATCCGGACCGGGCGGTGGTTGAGATGAGCGAGGCGGGGCAGATAGCGCGGGAAGCGTTGGACGAGGTGCGCGCCACCGTGGCCGGGTTCCGGGAGAGCTCCCTGTCCGGCGAGCTGGCGACGGCGCGGTCACTGCTGGCCGCGGCCGGTATCGAGTGCACGGTGCTGACACCGGACGAACCGTTGCCCGTGGCGGTCGCGGACGTGGCCGGTTGGGTGGTACGCGAAGCCGTGACCAACGTGGTGCGGCATGCCCGGGCCCGGCACGTGTGGATCTCCGTGCTGTCGCGGGACAAGGTCAGCGTCGAGGTGTTCGACGACGGACCGGGTACGGCGGAACCGACGCCCGGAAACGGCCTGACCGGGCTCTCCGAACGGGTCGCGGCAGTGGGCGGTACGTTGCGGGTCGGTGCCGAGGAGGGCGGGTTCCGCGTGTCGGCTCAGTTCCCGGTCTCTTCCGGTACGGGCGCGCGCGTCGTCGTCGCCCCGCTGATCGGCAGCGCATGATCCGGGTGCTGGTTGCCGAGGACCAGCATCTGGTACGCGGTGCGCTGACCGCACTGTTGGGACTGGAGCCGGACATCGGTGTGGTCGCGGAGGTCGCCGACGGTGCCGACGCGGTGGCCATGGCGGTACGGCACCGGCCGGACGTGGCGCTGTTGGACATCGAGATGCCCGTACTGTCCGGTATCGAGGCCACCGAACAGATCAGTCGTCAGGCCCCGGAGGTGCGCGTACTGATACTCACCACGTTCGGTCGTCCCGGCTACCTGCGGCGTGCGATGGACGCCGGTGCCCGGGGTTTCGTGGTGAAGGACGCTCCGGCCAGTGAGTTGGCGGCGGCGGTCCGCCGGGTGTCGCGCGACGAGATCGTACTGGACCCGGCCCTGGCGGTGGCCTCGTTGGGCAGTGGACCCAGCCCATTGACGGAGCGCGAAGGTGATGTCCTACGGGCCGGGCTGGACGGTAGTTCGGTTGCCGACATCGCCCGCAAGCTGTCACTGTCCGCGGGCACGGTGCGCAATTACCTGTCCCGGGCGATCGGGAAGACGGGTGCCCGTAACCGTGCCGAGGCCGGGCATATCGCCCGTCATCATGGATGGCTGTAGCGCCATGACGGTGTCTGCCGCGACGGGACCCCGGCCCGTGGGCCGGGGTCCCGTCGGGCAGGTCGCCTACGGTGGGCCGGTCACCTCCGCGGCGACCTGCCTCGGGCGCGCTCACCGGTCCTGAGAGGACCGGGGCTGCGACCCCCGCGAAGATGCGGTACGGGACCGTGAGTGGATCGGCCCGCTCGTCTTCTCCGCTGGCGCCGCAAGCGGCCTGCTTTCCCGACGGTAGACCGGTGACTCGTGCCACACAAGCCGTTCGGAGAGCTCCGCAGGACACGTTCGGTGGCCTGGTGGCGTTCCGGGCGGTTTCCGTGCTGTACGACCTACCCGGGCGGGCGACATCTCCTCGCCGGGTTCGGACGGCCGTGGGTAGTCCGGTCGGGCTCGGGCGGTCGGGTGGAAGCTGCCGGTGGCTCGCTGACGAAACGTCGGACCCCCGTCGTACGGTGGTGTCATGACGCTGGAGATTCCCCGCCGGGACGGCCGTTTCGAGGTGGTCAGCGACTATCAGCCGGCCGGTGACCAGCCTGCCGCGATCGCCGAACTGGAGCGCCGGGTGAAGGCCGGGGAACGCGATGTCGTGCTGCTCGGCGCGACCGGCACCGGCAAGAGCGCCACCGCGGCGTGGCTGATCGAACGCGTACAGCGGCCGACCCTGATGCTCGCGCCGAACAAGACATTGTGCGCGCAGTTGGCCAAGGAGCTGGGTGAGCTGCTGCCGAACAACGCAGTCGGCTATTTCGTCAGCTACTACGACTACTACCAGCCTGAGGCGTACATCCCGCAGACCGACACCTACATCGAGAAGGACTCCTCGATCAACGAGGAGGTCGACCGGTTGCGGCATGCCGCCACGATGAACCTGCTGACCAGGCGAGACACCGTGGTCGTCGCCACGGTGTCGGCGATCTACGGCCTGGGCACCCCGCAGGAATACATCGAACGGGCGGTGCGGGTCACGGTGGGCCGCGAGACCGACCGCGACAAGCTGCTGCGCCGGCTGGTCGATGTCCAGTACACGCGCAACGACCTGGCTTTCCAACGCGGCACGTTCCGGGTGCGGGGCGACACGGTGGAGATCATCCCGGCCTACGAGGAACTGGCCGTCCGGATCGAGTTCTTCGGCGACGAGGTGGAGAAGCTCTACTACCTGCATCCGCTGACCGGTGAGGTGATCCGGGAGGCCGACGACCTGATGATCTTCCCGGCCAGTCACTACGTGGCCGGTCCGGAGCGGATGGAACGCGCGATCCGGCAGATCGAGGCGGAGCTGGAGGAGCGGTTGGCCGAACTCGACCGGCAGGGCAAGCTGTTGGAGGCGCAGCGGCTCCGGATGCGCACCCAGTACGACATCGAGATGATGCGCCAGGTCGGCTTCTGTTCGGGTATCGAGAACTACTCGCTGCACATGGACGACCGGCCGTCCGGCAGCGCACCGCACACACTGCTCGACTACTTCCCCGACGACTTCCTGACCATCATCGACGAATCGCACAACACCGTCCCGCAGATCGGCGGGATGTACGAGGGTGATGCATCGCGCAAGCGGACCCTGATCGAGCACGGATTCCGCCTGCCGTCCGCGGCGGACAACCGCCCGCTGCGCTTCGACGAATTCACCGAGCGGGTCGGTCAGAGCCTCTACATGTCGGCCACTCCTGGCCCATGGGAGCTGGAGCGGACCCAGGGCGAGTTCGTGGAGCAGGTGATCCGGCCGACCGGGCTGATCGACCCGGAGGTGGTGATTCGCCCGACGAAGGGTCAGATCGATGATCTGATGGAGCAGATCCGAGCCCGCACCGGCCGCGACGAGCGGGTCCTGGTGACCACGCTGACCAAGAAGATGGCCGAGGACCTGACCGACTACCTGCTCGAGCACGGCATCAGAGTGCGCTACCTGCATTCCGAAGTGGACACTCTGCGCCGGGTCGAACTGCTGCGTGAGTTGCGGCAGGGCGAATACGACGTACTGGTCGGCATCAACCTGTTGCGCGAGGGTCTCGACCTGCCCGAGGTGTCCCTGGTGGCGATCCTCGACGCGGACAAGGAAGGTTTCCTACGCTCGGGCACCAGCCTGATCCAGACGATCGGCCGGGCCGCCCGTAACGTGTCCGGCCAGGTCATCATGTACGCCGACCAGATCACTCCGTCGATGGGTCACGCCATCGAGGAGACCGATCGACGCCGCGCCAAGCAGGTGGCGTACAACACAGAGCACGGGATCGACCCGCAGCCACTGCGGAAGAAGATCGGCGACATCCTCGACGACATCTACCGGGAGGCCGATGACGCGGCGTCCCTGGTCGGTGGGGCCGGGCGGCAACAGTCCCGGGGCAAGGCGCCGGTGCCGGAGGCCCGCAGCCGGGTACGCAACGCGGCCCGGACCGGTGGTGAGCCGGTACGGGCCGGGATGGCCCGCGCCGAACTGGCCGACCTGATCCAGCAACTCAACGACCAGATGCTGGCCGCAGCCAGGGAACTGCAGTTCGAGTTGGCGGCCAGGATCCGTGACGAGATCGGTGATCTGAAGAAGGAACTTCGCGGCATGGACGCTGCCGGGGTGAAGTGAGGGGTGTCGGGCCATGGGTGACCGGGGGATGACACAGGGCCCGCCGCTGCCGGCCAACGCAGACCAGTTGTCGTTGCTGGGTGGCGGTCGGGTGCGGCGGCAGAACATCCAGCCGTTGCTGGAGATGCTCGCGCTCTACGCGGATGGCGGGTTCGGCAGCACCGAATGGTCGCTCATGCGCCAGCAGCTGTCCCGGACCGACGCCGGCACGGCGGAGGGGTGGTACACCCATCCGCTCAGCGGTGGGGTGGCGCAGCTGGTGGTGGTGATGGCCCAGGTTCCTGCCGAGGACGCAGTGTCGGTACGGGTGTGGGGCAACGACGTACCGGGGTTGAATGAGCGCGTCGACACGCTGTTCGACCTTTGTACGCTCTACCGGCTGGAGAGCCCCTGATCCGTCCGCGTCGGTCCTGCGTGCCGGTGCTCAGTCCACGTCGGTGAAGTGCTCGACGCGTGGCGGCTCGGCGAAGAACGGGCCGATCTGGGCGCGCCACTGACCGAACCGTTCGCTGCCGCGGAAGTTGTCCTCGTGTGCCTGCACCGAGTCCCATTCCACCAGGAGGACGAACCGGGACGGGCTCTCCACCCCGCGGGTCATCCGGACCGAACGGCACCCGGGTGTCCCGGCGAGCACAGTTCGCGCGTTGCGGTAGGCGGCGGTGAATTCGTCCTCACGGCCGGCGGTCACGTCGATCTCTCCTACTTCCAACACCATCAGGTCAGCTTGCCGTAGTCGCCCGATCCGGATGTCGGCGACCCGCCGCTTGCGACCTGGGTCACCCAGGGTCGCGGGGCCGGCCGGCGGGGACGACAATGGAGCCGAGGAGGGGAGTACTCCCAACGCGGCGACTCCGTCAGCACGGTGCGTCCCGGTTCCACTCGGGCCCCCGGGGTCGTCGGTCGTGGTCACAGGCACACGACGGAGGAGACCTCCGGTAGACGGGTGTCTCTACCGGAGGGTTTCTGACGTGGCCGTACACGGCTGGATCTGGGCGGCGACGCTCGTCGGTCTGCTTGCGATCCTGCTCTTCGACCTCGTCGTGGTCGGGCGCCGTCCGCATGTACCTTCGCTGCGTGAATGCACCCTGTGGGTGACGTTCTATGTGATGCTTGCCGGCCTGTTCGGACTCGGCCTCTATCTGTTGTCCGGTAGTCGACCGGCCACCGAGTTCTTCACGGGTTGGATCACCGAGTACAGCTTGTCGGTGGACAACCTGTTCGTGTTCGTGATCATCATGTCCCGTTTCGCGGTACCTCGTGCGCTGCAGCAGAAGGTCCTGCTGGTCGGGATCGTGATCGCGTTGATCTTGCGCGGTGCGTTCATCGCTGCGGGCGCCGCGGTGATCGAACGGTTCTCCTGGGTGTTCTACGTCTTCGGCGCGTTCCTGGTGTATACGGCGGTCAAGACGGCGCTGCATCGGGAAGAGGAGGACGAAGCGGACTTCAAGGAGAACCCGGTGGTCCGGTGGGCGCGCAAGCTACTGCCGATGACCCGGGACTTCGACTCCGGGAAGATCATGATCCAGGAAGGTCGGCGGCGGCTCTTCACGCCGATGCTGATCGTGATGATCACCATCGGCACCACCGACCTGCTCTTCGCGTTGGACTCCATCCCGGCGATCTTCGGACTGACCCGGGAGGCGTACCTGGTCTTCGCCACGAACGTGTTCGCTCTGATGGGCCTGCGTCAGTTGTACTTCCTGCTGGGTGGCCTGGTCGAGCGGCTGGTGTATCTCAACATCGGACTGGGCGTCATTCTCGGCTTCATCGGTGTCAAGCTGGTGCTGGAGGCGATGCACGAGAACGAGTTGCCGTTCCTCAACTCCGGGCAACCGATCGGCTGGGCGCCACACGTACCGATCTGGCTGTCCCTGGCGGTGATCGTGGCGGCATTGTTGGTGACCACGGTGGCCAGCTTGATGAAGACCGGTCATCAGACCCGGCAGGCGTCCCGGGCCGACCACGCGCGTCGCTGAGCTGGTCGCTGCCACGTTCGCTGGCCCTCTCTCGGGTCAGCGAACGTGGCAGCGCGGATGTGGCAGCGCCATCCAGCTAGCTGAGCGTGCGGCGGGCCTCGCTCAACTGGGCCGTACGGTCCGCTGGCATCGGTTCGTTGACCACCCGGCCGGCAGCGTCCTGGCCGGAGGCGTGCAGCAGTTGCCGCGGTCCCTCGGTCCCAGCTGCGGGCTGACCGGCGACGATGCCGACATGATGCGCCGGCTTGCCGTCGCGGGTGAAGAAGTACAGGTCGCCGGGCTGTTCGGTGCCCAGCGGGGCCGACTCGCCGACGTCCGCCTGACTATCGGCGTCGCGCGGGACGGTGACGCCCAACCGCCGGTGGGCCAGATGGACCAGGCCCGAGCAGTCGATGCCGTAGGCGGACAACCCACCCCAGACGTACGGCACGTCCAGCAGCCGCTCGGCCACACCGAGCAGTTCCTTGGCCTCGGGTTGTCCGGTGGGTGCGGTGGTCACGTCGACTTCACGGACCCACAGCGTGCCGGTGGCCTCCGGTACTGATACCGGTAGCCAACCGCGGTCGATGCGCCCGGTCACGGGTAGGCGGGTGCCGATGACCACGCCGGGCAGTACCACATCGCCGTTCGGCTCGTCGCACAACGCAGTGGCCGTCGCGTCGACGATCACGGTACGGCGTGCATCGACCGGTGCGGCACCGGTGAGTTGGCTGATCGGCACCATGCCGGGGTAGCCGCGGGGATCCAGCTTGTCCGCCGGCTGTTCGACCGCGATGATCCTGGCCCAGTCACCGGTCAGTTCCTCGACCAGGACCCGCTCGCCGAGCAGTAGCTGGGTGAGGGTGCGGCCGTCGAGGTCCACCAGGTCGGCGCGGCTCATGCCGGCCACCCAGGCCCGGATGTCCGGTGTGGCTGCGATTGCCGGCGCGTCGACGGTCCGTACGACGTCTGGTGAGACCCACACCGTGGCTACGGACACCGCGACGAACGCCTCGTGGCCGACGGTCGGTAGGATGCGGTTTGTCCGGTAACCGGCACCTATGCCCTTGATGGTCACGACTACTCCTGCCCCCTCACGGCTCTGGTCCGGCACGCCGGTCCCGATAGCCCCTTCCGGCCGGCGCTCGCCGCCATGGCTCGACCGGGACACCGCACCCGGCGTCGGCTTCGACCACCGACGCGCGCGGATCCGGGGCCCGTCAGCAGGAGGCGGGACGGTACCAATGACTGTCGACAATACGGCGCCGGGCGGCTCCGCGCGTCACCGGCCCTGTACCGGTCGGTCACCCCTGATCGGCGGTCGGTTGGATGACCAGCGCGTCGATGCCCAGACCTGGCGCATCGGGCAGCCGTACGGTCGGACCGTCATAGCGGATACCGCCGGTGACGGGCGCGGTGGACAGCCACCACGCTGCGTCCAGGTCGCTGACCGCGGTGGTGCCGTACGCGGCGACAAGGCTGGCCGCCGCGCCGACCCCGATATGGGTCTCCATCATCGAACCGACCATGGTGCCCATTCCGGCGGCCGTGGCGAGTTCCAGCAGCGTACGGGCCGGACCCAGCCCGGCGCTCTTCGCGAGCTTCACGTTGACCATGTCCGCGGCGCGGCGTTCGATGACGGCCAGCAGGTCGCGTACCCCGTACACGGCCTCGTCGGCCAGGGTGGGTGTGTCGATGTGCGCGGTGACATGGGCGAGTCCGGCGAGGTCGTGGCCCTCGACCGGCTGCTCGACCAGTTCGACCTCGGCACCGGAATCCTCGATCGCCCGCATGGTGCGTACCGCTTCGCGCGGCGTCCACCCCTGGTTGGCGTCCAGCCGGATCCGTACCTGCGGCCCGACCGCCTCGCGGATCGCAGTGACCCTGGACACATCGCCGACCGGATCGGTCCCCACCTTGATCTTCAGTACGTCGAAGCCCTCGCCGACCCGGGCGATCGCCGTGCGGGCCAGTTGCTCCGGGCCGGCAACCGACAACGTCACGTTGGTGGCTACCCGGTCGGCGGATCCGCCCAGGTAACGAGCCAGGGGGACACCCAGCCGGCGGGCAGCCAGGTCGTGCAGGGCGATGTCCGCCGCGGCTTTCGCCCCGTGGTTGGCCACCACAGCGCAACGTACGTCGCGCAGCAGCGACTGCAGATCGTCGGGGTCACGGCCGATCAGGACATCGCGCAGTGGGCCGTCCAGACAGGCACGCGCACCCGCCAGGGATTCCCCGGTCACCCGCCAGACCTGAGGAGCCTCCCCGAACCCGCGCAGACCGTGGTCGTCGAGGATCTCGACGACCACGGTGTCGGTCGTGCCGGTACGCCGTAGCGCGGTCACGAACGGGGTGTGCAGCGGTGCGGAAATTAGCTGGGTGCGTACTTCCAGGATCGACACACGCGGCACCCTACCGGGCCGCCCGCGTAGAGGTCAGCGGGCGTGCCGCGCCGCCCACGCAGCCGCCGAGACGTTCGCGAGCAGCTGACATGCCTGGTCGTCCGGGAGATCGGTGGTGGTGCACACCGCGATGACGTACGGCTCCGCGTCGTCGGGCAGTACCACACCCACACCATGTCGGATGTGCTCCACCCAGCCGTTCTTGTGCGCGATCCGGGTACCTGGCGGCAGGCCCGCGGCCAGGTCGTCGTTGCATTCCTGGGCCAGCAGGGTCTCCATCATCTGCCGACAGGAGGCCGGCCCGGCGATCCGGTCCGTGGCGATCGCGCTGAGCAACCGGGCCAGGTCCGCGGCGCTCACCTGGTTGGACAGACCCGCCTGCTCGGCCGCGTAGTCCTCGATGCCGCGGACGACCACGCTGACGGTGGCGCCGGCGGCCGCCCAGGCCTCGGCGACCGCAGCCGTGCCGACGCGTTCCAGTACGAGGTTGGTGGCCAGGTTGGAGGAACGGATGATCATCCGGCGCAGCAGCCAGCGCAGTGGCGCTGTCTGCCCGAGCATGGCCCACACCTCGTCGTCGTTGTCGTAGCTCTGCTTCATCGAGAACCGGGACCGGTCCGGTGCGGCGGAGCTGAACTCGTCGTGCACCGGCACCGCTGCGTCCAGGTCCAGCGCCCCGGCCTCGGCGAGCCGGTACGCGGCGGCCAGTACCGCGGCCTTCATGGTGCTGGCCGCGTAGTGCAGTTCGTCGGGCAGCCGGGAGAACGACGGCGGCCCGGCCAACGGCCCGCAGTACACCGAGACGGTGCCGGGGGCAGCGGCCAGGGCGGCGTCCATGGCAGCCAACTGTGTCGGTTCGGTTCTCATGATGCGAGCCTACGGGTGGGCGGCGGACGCCTCAGCGCGTCCGCCGCCCACCCGTGCTGCCGTCAGCTGCGCGAACTGCGGGCCCGGGACCGGCCGCGCTCCTGGGCGGAGAGCACCACCTTGCGGATCCGGATCGTCTCCGGAGTGACCTCGACGCACTCGTCACCGCGGCAGAACTCCAGCGCCTGCTCCAGCGACAACTTCCGCGGCGGCACCAGTCGCTCCAGCTCGTCACCGGTGGAGGAGCGCATGTTGGTGAGCTTCTTCTCCTTGGTGATGTTGACGTCCATGTCGTCGGCCCGGGAGTTCTCCCCGACGATCATGCCCTCGTAGACCTCGGTCGTCGGCTCGACGAACAGGGTGCCGCGTTCCTGCAGGTTGTACATTGCGAAGGCGACGGCGACACCGGCGCGGTCGGCGACCAGGGAACCGCTGGGCCGGGTACGCAGCTCGCCGAACCACGGCTCGTAGGACTCGAACACGTGGTGGGCGATACCGGTGCCGCGGGTCTCGGTGAGGAACTCGGTTCGGAAGCCGATCAGACCGCGCGAGGGCACGATCCACTCCATCCGGATCCAGCCCGTCCCGTGGTTGACCAGGTTCTCCATCCGGCCCCGGCGCAGGTTGAGCAGCTGGGTGATCGTACCGAGGTACTCGTCCGGGCAGTCCACGGTGAGCCGTTCGGTCGGTTCGTGGGTCTTGCCGTCGATGGTGCGGGTCACCACCTGCGGCTTGCCCACCGTCAGCTCGTAGCCTTCCCGGCGCATGATCTCCACCAGGATCGCCAGCGCCAGCTCACCTCGGCCCTGCACCTCCCAGGCGTCCGGTCGTTCGGTGGGAAGGACCCGCAGCGACACGTTGCCGACGAGCTCCCGGTCGAGCCGGTCCTTGACCAGCCGGGCCGTCACCTTCGAGCCCTTCACCCGCCCCACCAACGGGGAGGTGTTGGTGCCGATGACCATCGAGATCGCCGGCTCGTCCACCGTGATCAGCGGCAGCGGTCGAGGATCGTCCTGGTCGGCCAGGGTGTCGCCGATCATGATCTCGGAGATACCGGCGATCGCGATGATGTCGCCCTGCCGTGCCTCCTCGGCGGGCTTACGTTCCAGCGCCTCGGTCATCAGCAGCTCGGAGATACGTACCCGTTCGGTGGTGCCGTCGTGGCGGCACCAGGCCACGGTCTGGCCCTTGCGGATGGTGCCCTCGTGCACCCGGCACAGCGCGATGCGGCCCAGGAACGGTGAGGCGTCCAGGTTGGTCACATGCGCCTGCAACGGAGCGCCCTCGGTGTACGAGGGTGCCGGGATGGTCTCCAGGATGGTGCGGAACAGCGGTTCGAGGTTGGCTTCGTCGGGCTGGCCGCCGTCGGCCGGACGCTCCAGGCTGGCCCGGCCGGAGCGGGCGGAGGCGTACACGACCGGGAAGTCGATCTGGTCCTCGGTGGCGTCCAGATCGAAGAACAGCTCGTAGGTCGCGTCCAGCACCTCGGCGATCCGCGCGTCGGAGCGGTCCACCTTGTTGATGACCAGGACGACCGGCAACTTGGCCGTCAGAGCCTTACGTAGGACGAAACGCGTCTGTGGGAGCGGTCCTTCGCTGGCGTCCACCAGCAGCACGACGCCGTCCACCATGGACAGCCCGCGTTCGACCTCACCGCCGAAGTCGGCGTGGCCCGGGGTGTCCACGATGTTGATCGTGGTGGGCGCCGAACCGTCGGGAGGTGAGTAGTGCACGGCGGTGTTCTTCGCCAGGATCGTGATGCCCTTTTCCCGCTCGAGGTCCATCGAGTCCATGACCCGGTCCTCGGCCTCGTGGGCGGACAGGTGCGCGCCGAACGCGCCGGACTGCCGGAGCATGGCGTCGACGAGGGTCGTCTTGCCGTGGTCGACGTGCGCGATGATCGCGACATTGCGAAGGTCGGTGCGAACTGCCATGACACCATCCTCCCGTGCCCGTTCCGGCCGTCGTGCGGCGGGGACCTGCTGTGACCCCGGTCCCACCGGCCCGGTGGGTGTGTGTCGCGCACGGTACCGGCGTACTGACCGGCTGCGCCCGGCCGTGGGGTCGGCCGGGTCCGGGCGTTCTCAGCCCGGGCAGTGCGTCGGAGGACGGCTCGCCGCCGGATCGACCCGCAGCAGAGACATGCCCTGCGGGCCGCAGGCGACCAGCCGGGCGCCCGGGTAGGGCCACTGCCGGGTGTGCGGGGTGGGGCGCCAGACGATCCAGTGCACCCGGTAGCGGGCGAGTAGTTGGCTGCGCCGGGCCTGGCTGGTGGAACTCCAGCCCAGGATCCGGGCCTCGTCGGCGGTACGGCGCGCTTCGTCGGGTACCCCTGGCGAGGGCCACGGGGTCTGTACGGTGCGCAGCCCGTACACCGGGAACTGTCGACGTACGAACCAGAAGTTGGCCACACCCACCTCGCCCGGGGTGACGTGCCCGGAGATCCAGGACATCGGGGGGTACGGCAGTTGCGCGTCGGTGACCTGTTCGGCATGGCTGCGCCGCTCGCCGCCGGGCACCGCCCGGGCCAGCGCCCAGGCGTTGGCGTAACAGCCGACCACCAGGGCCAGGCAGGTCAGTATCCCCAGTGCGCCGGCCGCGACCCGTACCGTCGTGCGGGGTCGGGTGGCGCGGGCGCTCCACGCGTCGGCGAGCAGTACGCCCAGCGCGAGCTGGCCGGGCAGGGCCACCCCGGGGCCGAGCCGGGCCAGGGACCAGGTCCCGGTGAGGTAGCCGACCGTCAGGCCGGCCGCGCACACCAGGGCCGTCCAGCACAACGGATCGAGCCGGTCCCGGCGCAGTCGCAGCAGCAACGCCGGTGCGGTCAGCAGGAGCAGCAGGTAGTGCTGGGCCAGGTCCCGGTACAGCGGATGGTGGATGGTGTCGAAGGTCGCCTGGTCGCCGAACATGGCGGGCAGACTGATCCATGGCCATGCGGCGGCCAGTAGACCGGAGACGAGTGAGGCCACGGCGATGAGAGCGACTCGCCGTGGCGCCACACGTAACCGGCCCAGCAGGGTGATGCCGACGCTGATTGCCGCAAGTACCGCGGTGAACGGATGGATGAGCAGGATCAGCCCCGGGAGCAGACCGAACAGCAGTGCGAGTCGGCGGGCGGGCAGGGAGTCGAGTCGTAGCGCGGCCCGCCAGGTCTCGAACCAGCCGGCCGCGGCGAGAATGCTGGGCCAGGTGAAACCGACCGTCAGCGTGCCCAGGGCCGGGAACCCGGACCAGAACCAGGCACCGGTACCCCACAGCAGGAGCAGCAGCAGCAGGCAGTAGACCGGCGCCCACGGTGCCGCCGTGTACGCCCGGACCAACCGGTACCAGCTCGCCATCAGCAGCCCCGTACCGACCAGGCCGGCGCCGGTGAGCACGGTGAAGACGGGCAGTCCGGTCAGCCGCAGGAACCAGCCGAGCGCCATGGCCCATGGGGAGAAGTACGCGAACGGCGCGTGTTCTCCGGTGAGCGGCTCCAACGGATGCAACGGATGGCGGGCGACCTCGGACACCGTGGCCGCATGGATCCAGCTGTCCGAGACCCATTCGCCATGCTTCGCGGTGACAGCCAGTAGCGCCAGCAGGGCGGTTCCGACTACCAGATATCCGGACAGTGCCCGGGCCGGGCGTCGGGTGGACCGTGTGTCCACAGCGACCGATGGCGCGGCAGCAGGAGGTGGCGATGTCACGGCCGAGACCCTACGGCACACCGTTGCGTGTCCCGAAGGATGTGGACGGTCAGTAATCCCTTAGCTGATGTCTTGCCAGGTCTACCAGGTTAACGCCATACTTGCGGTGGCTCGCATCAATTATCCCATTCCTCCTCGGACTCCCTCACCGAGGTGCCCTTGATGCGGGTCGCCTCAGCGGGCGCGTCACCCCGGACGCACCCCTCTACCCGGGAGGCTCTATGAGACTCACCAGGTCCTCGTTCCGTCGGGCAGGCATCGCGGCAGTGGCTCTCGCTGCCGGCGCGCTGGTGGCTGCCGCACCCGCACAGGCCGCGCCGAGCGCGCCGGCCGGTGCACAGGCCGCCGCGGCCCACTCCCTGGCCAGCCAGCTCGGTGACCGCACCGCAGGCAGCTACCTCGACAAGGCCACCGGCCACGTCGTGGTGACCGTCTCGGACGCGGCCGCCGTGCGGACCGTGCAGGCTGCTGGCCTGACCGCCAAGCTGGTCCGGCACAGCGCCACCGAACTGGGCGCCGCTACCGCAGCGCTGAACTCCTCGGCCCGCATCCCCGGCACCGCCTGGGCGGTGGACCCGGAGAGCAACCAGGTCGTCGTGTCCGCTGACCCCAGCGTCACGCCGGCCCAGCTGCGTCAGGTCACCTCGGTCGCGGCACACTACGGTGACGCGGTACGGGTCCAGCGCATCGCCGGTGAGCTGCACACCCGGGTCGCCGGCGGCGACGCGATCTACGGTGGCCAGTACCGCTGCTCGCTCGGCTTCAACGTCCGCAGCGGCAGCACGTACTACTTCCTGACCGCCGGGCACTGCGGCAACATCGCCAGCACCTGGTACAGCGACAGTGGCCACACCAACGTGCTGGGCACCACCGCGGGGTCCTACTTCCCGACCAACGACTTCGCCATCGTTCGGTACACCAACGGCAGCACGCCGCCCGGCACGGTCGACCTGTACTCGGGTTCGCAGGACATCACCTCGGCGGGCAACGCCTACGTGGGTGAGTCGGTGAAGCGCAGCGGTAGCACGACCCACGTGCACAGCGGCACGGTAACCGCGCTCAACGCCACGGTGAACTACTCCGAGGGCACCGTGTACGGCATGATCCAGACCACCGTCTGCGCCGAGGGTGGCGACAGCGGCGGCTCGCTGTTCGCCGGCAGCACCGCGCTCGGTCTGACCTCCGGTGGCAGCGGCAACTGCTCCTCCGGTGGCACCACGTTCTTCCAGCCGGTCACCGAGGCGCTCAGCTACTACGGCGTGAGCGTCTACTAGGACACCGCTTGCGGGAACGACGCACCACAACTGAATGATCGCAAGGAACAGGGCTCCACCCACAGCGGGTGGAGCCCTGTTCCTTTTGTCCTACCAGCCGCGTTCGCGCCATTCCGGCAGGTGCGGGCGCTCGGCGCCGAGGGTGGTGTCGTCGCCGTGGCCCGGGTACACCCAGGTGTCGTCCGGCAGCGTGTCGAAGACCTTCGTCTCCAGATCGTTCATCAGGCTGGCGAAGTCGGTCGGACTAGTGGTCCGGCCGGGCCCACCCGGGAACAGGGAATCGCCGGTGAACAGGTGCGGGTGCCCGGTCGGGTCGTTGTAGAGCAGGGCGATGGAGCCCGGAGTGTGACCGACGAGCTGGATCACCTTCAGACCACAGTCGCCGACCGGTACCGATGCGCCGTCGTGCAGTCCTTCGGTGGCCACCGGAAGTTCCGGTGCGTCGATCAGCCCGGCCACCGACCTGGCGCCGGTCGCCTCGACGACCGCCGCCAGGGCCTGCCAGTGGTCTGCGTGCCGATGTGTGGTCACCACGGTGCGCAGGTCGCCGTCGATGAGATCGAGGAGCCGGTCCGCGTCGTTGGCCGCGTCGAGGAGCACCTTGTCGCCGGTGGCCCGACAGCGCAGGAGGAAGGCGTTGTTGTCCATCGGGCCGACGGAGATCTTCGTGATGGACAGTCGGTCCAGCGAGCGGGTGGCTGGCGGCCCGCCCGGGCGGACCTTCCCGGTGTAGATCATCCCCGGAGACTACTTCGGAGTAGAGGGTGTGTGCCCACGTTCGCCGGCGCTGCCGGGCGCTCGGCACGTCGCCGGGCGGGCGATATTGACTGGTGTCGCGCCCGGCCGGATCGTAGGGTTGCGATGAGGCAAGGTTCGCGAGTACGGCGTCCGGGGAGGTGACGGTGCGAGACGGTCACTGGGGTCGGGCGTGCCGTTCGACCACAACCCCGCGGGAGTCCGCCTGAACCTTCCGCCGCTGGCCGATCCGCGGCCCGGCAGGCGGGCACCCGCTCGATACGCAAGGGTGTCGCACTTCATGTCGATCGATCTCGGTGCCCTCGGATGGGATGCCGACCACGCCGGGCAGTTCGCCGTGTACGGACGCTCCGGCTGTCGCCCGGGTCGGGTGAGCCGCGTGGACCGCGGCATCTACCCGGTGCTGACGGTGGAGGGCACGGTACGGGCGAGCGCGGCGGGCCGACTGTTGGGTACCGCGGCCCGCGACCTGTTGCAGCTACCGGTGGCCGGTGACTGGGTGGCGGTGCGTGACTGGCCGGACGGTCGCAGCACCGTCGAGGCCGTACTCCCGCGCCGCACGGTCGTCGTCCGGCAGGGCGCGGGGCGCGACTCGCTGGGCCAGCTGCTTGCCGCGAACGTGGATACCGCGGCGGTGGTGGAACCGCTCGACCCGGCACCGGATCCGGCCCGGGTGGAGCGACTGCTCGCGCTGTTGTGGGAATCGGGCGCGACGCCGGTACTGATCCTCACGAAGGCCGACATGGTGGCCGATCCGGTGGCACTGGCCGAGCAACTCGCCGCGGTGGCGCCGGGCGTGGCCGTACACGCGGTGTGCGGTACCGACCCGGAGTCGCTGCGGCCGCTGGCCGGTTATGTCACCGCAGGTCGCACCCTCGGGTTGTTCGGTACCTCGGGGGTGGGTAAGTCGACCCTGGTCAACACGCTGGTGGGCACGAGCGTACTGGCCACCCGGGCTTTGCGGGCCGACGGCAGAGGTCGGCACACCACGACATACCGGGCGCTGGTTCCGGTGCCGGGAGGCGGAGCCGTACTGGACATTCCCGGGCTGCGTTCGGTCGGGCTCGACGACTCCGCCGAGGGGCTCGACCGTACCTTCGCCGACGTACTGGAACTGGCCGGGCACTGCCGGTTCTCCGACTGTCGGCACGACACCGAACCGGACTGCGCGGTACGGGCGGCTCTCGAGGATGGCACCCTGTCGCCGCGCCGACTGGCGAGCTGGCACAAGCTGCAGGCGGAGCTGCGCTGGCAGGCCGGCCGGCGTCGGTCCCGGCTGGCCGCGACCGAACGCGCTGAGGGCCGGGGCGCCCGGTCCTGGGCACACCGACGCGCCGATCCGCGGGGGCTGTCCGGTACCTGAGCCGGAGGCCGCGGTGGCCGACCGGGTAGCGGCGGTGTCCGGATCGAACATGTGTTTGAATGCATCATGGCGTTGACGACGTCGCCGGGGACCATCGCACCGGCGACGTCGTCGTACCCGGACCTGTGTCGGGGAGAATGTCAGAGGGCGCGGATACAGTGGCGACCTGGTGTGTCTGCTCCGCTGCGGCGGTCTCCGCCGTGACGGTGAAGTGCGACAGCGCTGAACCGGTCACCGCACAACAATCCGACCGTTGATAGCTATGCGGTGACCGATGTCGTGAAGCCGCAGCGGCCGAATGCGCGACAGGGTGGGCATCGTATTGGGGGGCGTCGGGGGCCGGCCCGGCGGAAGCGGAAGAGCGGGAGACAGTGGCCGATCGTCTGATCATCAGTGGTGCGCGGGAGCACAACCTGCGCGATGTGAGCCTCGACCTGCCCCGGGACGCCTTGATCGTGTTCACCGGGCTGTCCGGTTCGGGAAAGTCGAGCCTGGCGTTCGACACGATCTTCGCCGAAGGTCAACGGCGCTACGTCGAGAGTCTGTCGGCATACGCCCGACAGTTCCTCGGGCAGATGGACAAACCCGATGTCGACTTCATCGAGGGGCTGTCCCCGGCGGTCTCCATCGACCAGAAGTCCACCTCGCGCAACCCACGTTCCACCGTCGGCACGATCACCGAGGTGTACGACTACCTGCGGCTGCTCTACGCCCGCATCGGTGAGCCGCACTGCCCGACCTGTGGTGAGCGGATCAGCCGGCAGACCCCGCAGCAGATCGTCGACCGGATCCTGGCACTCGACGACGGCACCCGCTTCCAGGTGCTCGCCCCCGTGGTGCGTGGCCGCAAGGGCGAATACCTCGACATGTTCGCCGAACTGCAGGCCAAGGGCTACGCCCGGGTCAGGGTCGACGGCGTGGTGCACCCGCTGACCGAACCGCCGAAGCTCAAGAAGCAGGAGAAGCACACCCTGGAGGTGGTGATCGACCGGTTGTCGGTCAAGTCCTCCAGCAAGCAACGGCTGACCGACTCGGTGGAGACCGCGCTGGGACTGGCCGACGGGCGCGTGGTGTTCGACTTCGTGGACCGTCCCGAGGACGACGAGGAACGCGAGCGTCGCTTCTCCGAACACTTCGCCTGCCCCAACGACCATCCACTGGGCATCGAGGAGCTGGAACCGCGGTCGTTCTCGTTCAATGCGCCGTACGGCGCCTGTCCGACCTGCACCGGATTGGGCACCCGCAAGGAGGTCGACCCGGAACTGGTCGTCCCCGATCCGGAGCGGCCGCTGTCGGAGGGCGCGATCCAGCCGTGGTCCTCGGGCCACAACATGGAGTACTTCCAGCGGCTGCTGCAGGGCCTCGCCGATCAGCTCGGCTTCGACCTGGACACGCCGTGGCGCAAGCTGCCGGCCCGGGCGCAGAAGGCCGTACTGCACGGCTCCGATGCGCAGGTGCACGTCAAGTACCGCAACCGCTACGGACGTGAGCGTTCCTACTACGCAGCGTTCGAGGGCGTGGTGCCGTTCCTGGAACGGCGGCACGGCGAGACCGAGAGCGAGTGGAGTCGCGACAAGTACGAGGGCTACATGCGCGACATCCCGTGTCCGGCCTGTGCCGGCACCAGGCTCAAGCCGGAGATCCTGGCCGTGACCATCTCCGGCAACAGCATCGCCGAGGTCTGTGCACTACCCATCGACCGGTGCGCCGAACTGCTCAACGGCCTGACCCTGACCAAGCGGCAGAAGCTGATCGCCGAGGCGGTACTCAAGGAGATCCAGGCCCGGCTGAAGTTCCTGCTCGACGTCGGCCTGGACTACCTGTCCCTGGACCGGCCGTCGGCCACGCTGTCCGGCGGTGAGGCGCAGCGCATCCGGCTGGCCACCCAGATCGGTTCCGGCCTGGTCGGCGTGCTGTACGTGCTGGACGAGCCGTCCATCGGCCTGCACCAGCGCGACAACCACCGGCTGATCGAGACCCTGACCAGGCTGCGCGACCTGGGCAACACGCTGATCGTGGTGGAGCACGACGAGGACACCATCCGGGCGGCGGACTGGGTCGTCGACATCGGTCCCGGCGCTGGTGAGCACGGTGGCTACATCGTCCACTCCGGCTCGGTCTCCGGACTGCTGAGCAGCAAGAAGTCGCTGACCGGCGGTTACCTGTCCGGCCGCACGAAGATCGACGTACCGGCTCTGCGTCGGCCACCGACCAAGGGGCGGGAACTGGTCGTCAAGGGCGCCCGGGAGCACAACCTGCGCACCATCGACGTACCGTTCCCGCTGGGTTGCATGATCTCCGTGACCGGGGTGTCCGGATCCGGTAAGTCGACCCTGGTCAACGACATCCTGTACGCGGTCCTGGCCAATCAGATCAACGGCGCCAGGCTGGTGCCCGGTCGGCACACCCGCATCACCGGTCTGGACCATGTCGACAAGGTGGTGGGGGTCGACCAGTCGCCGATCGGGCGTACCCCGCGCTCCAACGCGGCGACCTACACCGGCGTGTTCGACCACATCCGTCGGCTCTTCGCCGAGACCACGGAGGCGAAGGTACGCGGCTACACCCCGGGACGGTTCTCGTTCAATGTCAAGGGTGGCCGGTGCGAGGCGTGCGCCGGTGACGGCACGATCAAGATCGAGATGCAGTTCCTGCCGGACGTGTACGTGCCCTGCGAGGTCTGCCAGGGGGCCCGGTACAACCGGGAGACGCTGGAGGTGCACTACAAGGGGCGCACCATCTCCCAGGTGTTGGACATGCCGATCGAGGAGGCGGCCGACTTCTTCGAACCGATCACCGCGATCCACCGGCACCTGCGCACGCTGGTCGACGTCGGCCTGGGCTACGTGCGCTTGGGGCAGCCAGCACCCACCCTGTCCGGCGGTGAGGCACAGCGGGTGAAGCTGGCCAGTGAGCTGCAGAAGCGCTCCACCGGCCGTACCGTCTACGTACTGGACGAGCCGACCACCGGTCTGCATTTCGAGGACATCCGCAAGCTGCTGGATGTGCTGCAGAGCCTGGTCGACAAGGGCAACACCGTGGTCGTCATCGAGCACAACCTGGATGTGATCAAGACATCCGACTGGGTCATCGACATGGGGCCGGAGGGCGGTTACAAGGGCGGCACCGTGGTGGCCTCCGGTACGCCGGAGCAGCTGACCCAGGTCGAGGAGAGTCACACCGGTCGCTTCCTGCGCCACGTACTGCCGGGTGTATCGGAGCCTCCCGCAGGTTCCCGTTCCGCACGCAAGTCCGCCGGAGCTGCCAGCCGGCGTCGTACGGTGAAGGGCGCATCTTCCTAGCGGCTCGAGTTGTTCTGACCGTCGCCTGCTGTGTGCGCGACATAGCGTCGTCCGTTCCCTGCCAGTCGTGCGGATCTCTGCACCAGGTAGGGAACGCACATACGGAGAGTTTCATTCTAAGAGACTTTTATCAACACAGAGTGGCGTAGGGCACCGTAGGTCTCTCTTTACACACGGCGGCGTCCACGTGAGACTGTCATATCGACGACCGACGATGTCCTGCGTATCGGTCGGTGTGCCCTGTCACCCGTGGAGGTGTTTCGAAAGCGCAGGTTGCGCGCCAGTCGGGCAGCCTGCCCGTGTTCCGCGTGTCCGACGGCGCGTCGAGATCAGTGTCCTTGTCCAGCCGGCCGAGGGGCTGCCGACGTGAGATCACGACCCTGACGTCGCCCATGTCGTCCGCTCAGGCTCCGAGCGGCACTCCGGGTGTGTCAGCTGTGCATGGAGGCGCGGGAACATGGTGCGACCAGCGGCCGAGCGACGAACTGGTTCCGGCCCGCCAGCCAGACGGACCAGCCACAGGTTGGCCCTGTTCGGGCCGCCGCTGCTCGCGGCAGCGCTCATGGGCGGGCTCGTCACGTACGTGACGACGAGCCGTGCGGCGCTGGCGCTCAGCGGCGCCAACGAGTTCCTGGAGTATTACGCGGGTGTGTTCACTCTCGTAGGGCTGACCGGGACGGTGGTCTGGGGCCTGATCGCGACGGGTCGCACGTTCCTGGGTGTTCGGCAGCGGATTCTGGCGCAGACCTTGCACCGGGCCATCTCGACCGTTGCCGTCGGGTTCCTGGTCATCCACATCGCGTTCAAGCTCCTGGAAGGTCACACAACCTGGTTGGGTGTGGTGGTGCCGGCCTGGCGCGGCGAGGACCGGTTCGTGGGGCTCGGAAACGTCGCCGCCGACCTGATGCTCATCGTCATGGTCACTGGCCTCGCCCGCGGCCGGTTCGCCGGTACCCGGCGTCCGTGGCGCTGGCGCCTGCTGCACAGCCTCGCCTACCTGTCCTGGCCGGCAGCGATGGTGCACGGCCTGGAATCAGGTCGTAGCGCTGCCGAGTGGGTGACGATGAGCTACATAGTCTGCGCAACCGTGGTCGGTGTGGCCCTGCTCGTCCGGGTGGTCGCGATCTGGACCCGGCAACTGGCCGGTTCCAGGGACGGCGCCGGCAGGTCGCCTCGCCGTGCCCTGGGCGTGCCTGTTTCCGCCCAGCCAACGGGGCCGCTGGTAGCCGCCGAGCTCACCGGTACGGCTCGGGTGAGCCCGCCGGCGCGCTCACCGGTCGATGGTGGCACGGCGCCAGAACCGCCGGCTCAGGACATCTCGTCGGAGCAGGTGCCACGCGCACCGCAGCAGTGGGTACCGGCCCGCCCCGGTGGCACGGCGCACGAGCCAACTGTCGATCTGACAGCTACTGCCGCGGTGCAACGTCGGCGATCACCGTCTCCCGGGCGGCCCCGTCCGAAGGCCGCCGGCCCGCGCCCGGTACCCCGTAGCCGACCGGTACCCACCGACCCGCTGCTCGAGCTCAGGACACCGGTCAGTGAGGTGCCCGATGAGCAGTTCTGGGGTCTGATCCGAGGGGAATCGTAGCGATGCGCCGAGCGCTGGATGGTGCCGTCCTCCACGGCGGGTGGGCCGGTGGTCGAGGTGGACAGCAGTGACGTACGCGAGTCCCCGGGTGGCCGCGATCGGCTCGGCCCGTCTCACCCATGGCATCCACGGTTCGGCCAGAATGGATCTGCGTCGTCATCGTGCGCTGCACGGTCGTGCGCCCAACCTCGCGCTCGATCAGCTGGTCCGGATCGTCGAGGGCGTCCGGCTGCACGGCCGTGGTGGTGCCGCGTTCCCCTTTGCACGCAAGGTCGCTGCGGTCGTTGAGGCAGCGCGCTCCCGCGATGTTGCTCCGGTCGTACTGGTCAACGCGACCGAAGGTGAGCCGGCTGCGGCCAAGGACAAGTTGTTGCTCAGCCGCGTGCCGCATCTTGTTCTGGACGGTGCGGCCATCGCGGCGGGTGCGTTGGGAGCGCGGGAGATCGTGGTCGGGGTGGCCAGCGGGACCGCAGGTGAGTCGGCCATGTCGGCGGCTGTGTCGGAGCGAGGTGCGCGCGGCCCGATCCGGGTGGTGGGGTTACCGGAGCGGTTCATCACCGGAGAAGGTGGAGCGCTGGTCCGCGGCGTCAACGGACAGGTACCGATTCCGCCAGGGCAGAAGGTGTTGTCCGCGCACAGCGGTGTCGGCGGGCTGCCCACACTCCTGTCCAACGCGGAGACCTACGCTCAGCTGGCTCTGGCCGTTCGGCTGGGTGCCGACAGATACTGCGAGGTGGGTACGCCGGATGAGCCAGGCACGGTCCTGCTGACCGTCAGCGCCCCCGCTACGGCGCCGATCGTGGTGGAGACCCCTACCGGGGTGCCACTGCAGCAGGTGCTGGATCTGTGCCGGAGCTCGGTCGGACAGGGCGTTCTGATGGGCGGCTACCACGGCGGGTGGCTCACTCCTGACGCGGCTCGTGGTGCCGTGGTCTCCCGGGCCGGAATGACCGAGGCCGGGGCCTCGCTGGGTGCCGGCATCGTGGTGCCGTTGCCGTCCGGTACCTGTCCGCTGGGTGAAGTATCCAGGATTGCCCACTATCTTGCCGGCGAGCTGGCCGGGCAGTGTGGCCCCTGCAGGTTCGGGCTTCCCGAGATCGCCCGGGTGCTGGACACCGTTCTTCGCGGTATGGGTGGCCCTGCGGCGCTGGAGACGGTGCGGCGTGCCTCCGGCGTGGTACGTGGTCGGGGGGCCTGCAGCCATCCGGATGGCACCGTCCGGTTCCTGTTGTCCGCCCTCGCTGTGTTCAGCGAGGACCTCGATGCCCATGTCGGGTCCGGCGGCTGCGGGCGGCCGGTGCGCGGTGTGCTGCCCCTTCCGGCTGCGGCCGGCGCCGAGCACCGGTTGGCGGTGGACTGGACACGATGCGATGCGCACGGGTTGTGCGCGAAGCTGGCGCCGGAGCTGATCAGCTCCGATGCCAACGGTTACCCGGTGTTCACCGATGCTCCGGTGCCCGACTATCTGCGACGCGGCGCGCGCCGTGCCGTCCGCGGCTGCCCGGCCCTGGCGCTGAGGTTGTCCCGCCGCACGCCGATCCGCTGAGCCGCCGGTACTCGGCTCAGCAGATCGGGACACCTGTGTTGGGAAGGCGGTGCGTTCGCGCCGCAGTGGGCCGGGCCGTTCGCGACGCCCTGTCGCGTCGGCGCCGCGTCGGCGCAGTGGCCGGCCGTCGGTAGGCTCGGAGCGTGCCGGATCCGTCGAGCTACCGTCCAGCGCCGGGGACCATACCGACCGCCCCAGGCGTCTACCGGTTCCGTGACCCGACAGGCCGGGTGATCTACGTCGGGAAGGCGAAGAGCCTGCGAAACCGGCTCAATTCCTACTTCGCCGACCCGCTCGGACTTCACCCCCGGACCTACCAGATGGTGACCACCGCGGCGAAGGTGGACTGGGTGGTGGTCAACACCGAGGTGGAGGCCCTGCAACTGGAGTACTCCTGGATCAAGGAGTACGACCCGCGGTTCAATGTGCGCTACCGCGACGACAAGAGCTACCCCTACCTGGCCGTGACAGTGGGGGAGGACTATCCGCGGCTCCAGGTCATGCGGGGCGCCAAGCGCAAAGGGGTGCGCTACTTCGGCCCGTACTCCCATGCCTGGGCGATCCGCGAGACGTTGGACCTGCTGCTGCGGGTGTTCCCGGCCCGCACCTGCTCCGCCGGGGTGTTTCGGCGCTCCCACCAGATCGGCCGACCCTGCCTGCTCGGTTACATCGGCAAGTGTTCGGCCCCGTGCGTGGGCCGGGTGTCGGCGGAGGAACATCGCGCCATCGTCGACGACTTCTGCGAGTTCATGTCCGGGCAGACCGACCGGATGCAGCGCCGGCTGGAACGTGAGATGCGTGAGGCGTCCGGCGAGCTGGAGTTCGAGCGGGCGGCCCGGATCCGGGACAATCTGGCGGCGCTGCGTCGTGCGGTGGAGAAGCAGGCGGTGGTGCTGCCCGACGGTACCGATGCCGATGTGGTGGCCTTCGCCGAGGACCCGTTGGAGGCGGCGGTACAGGTCTTCCACGTACGCGACGGCCGGGTCCGCGGACAGCGTGGCTGGGTGGTGGAGAAAGGCGTCGAGGACGACGTGCAGGACAGCACCGGCGCCCTGGTGGAACAGTTCTGCGCGCAGGTGTACGCGGGCGCCGAACTGCCCGGCGGGACCGCGGACATTCCCCGGGAGGTGCTCGTACCGGCGCTGCCTCCGGACGCCGACGCGCTCGCCGACTGGCTGTCGCAGCTGCGCGGTAGCCGGGTCAGCCTGCGGGTGCCGCAGCGTGGCGACAAACGCGCGCTGGCCGAGACCGTGGCCCGCAACGCCGCCCAGGCGCTGACCCAGCACAAGCTTCGTCGGTCCGGTGATCTGACCGCCCGCAGCCAGGCGTTGCAGGAGATCGCCGATGCGCTGGAGATGGAGACCGCGCCGCTGCGGATCGAGTGCTACGACATCTCCCACATCCAGGGCACCGATGTGGTGGCGAGCATGGTGGTGTTCGAGGACGGGCTGGCCCGCAAGAGCGAGTACCGGCGCTTCGCGGTACGCGGTAATCCGGACGGCACCGGTACCGATGACGTCTCGGCGATGGCCGAGGTGCTGAGCCGGCGGTTCTCCCGCTATCTGGACGCGCGGGTCGAGTCCGGGGATCCGATCGGCGGGCCCGAGTCCGCGTCCGAGCCCGCGTCGGGGCCTGCGTCCGGGGCCGAGGTGTCCGAGGAACAGGGTGAGCCGGACATGACGCGTCCCGGCATCGATCCGAGCACCGGGCGGCCACGCAGATTCGCCTACCCACCTCAGCTCGTGGTGGTCGACGGTGGACAGCCGCAGGCCGACGCCGCCGCCCGGGTACTGGCCGAGCTGGGCATCGACGATGTGGCGGTGTGCGGCCTGGCCAAGCGGTTGGAGGAGGTGTGGCGGCCGAGCACCATGCCCGACGCCGACTACCCGGTGATCCTGCCGCGCACCAGCGAGGGCCTCTACCTGCTGCAGCGGGTACGCGACGAGGCGCACCGGTTCGCCATCACCTACCACCGGCAGCGCCGGTCGAAGCGGATGACCAGCTCGGTCCTGGACGAGGTGCCCGGTCTCGGTGAGGTACGCCGCAAGGCGCTGTTGCGCCGCTTCGGCTCGGTGAAACGGTTGCGTTCCGTCGACGTGGAGGAGATCGCCACCGTGTCGGGCATCGGTCGGCGCACCGCGGAGCTGATCTACGGCGCGTTGCATCCACCGAACGGTTCCCCGGTCACTGAAGGTGAGGGTTCCGACGATCTGTCGCAATCCGGCCCGCCCGCGGACACCGGCGACGTACTGTCGGCCAGTGCTCGTCCGGGCGCCGATCCGGCCGGCACCCGGCCGGACGGATCCGGCGTCCGCGACGACCGGGACGCTACGCACGAGGGGTACCAGTGAACGACCACAGTTCGGGGCCCGTGGCCTCCCGTCCGACCGGACCCGGTCCGGGTACCGACCTGGCCGCGCCGCACGCCCGACCCGGCGGGTCGGTGGACGCCGGGTCTGCACCGGCCCGGTCGGCCGGTGCTGGCGGCCCGCTTCCGGCAGGAGCCGCGCCCGGCGCGGAGGACCGGTCGAGACGTTCGGAGATGGAGCTGGTCATCGTCACCGGGGTGTCCGGTGGCGGTCGGTCCACGGTGGCGCGCGCTCTGGAGAACGTCGAGTACTACGTGGTCGACAACCTGCCGCAGACCCTGATGGTGACGATGGCGGACCTGGCGTTCCGCTCCGGTGGCGCCACCCGGCGTACCGCGATGGTGCTGGATGTGCGGAGCCGCGCCTTCTCCACCGACCTCGGTGGCGCGGTACGGGATCTGCGCGACCGTGGTTTCCGCCCGCACGTGGTGTTCGTCGACGCCGACGACGCGGTGCTGATCCGCCGGTTCGAGTCGGTACGCCGGTCACATCCGTTGCAGGGCGGAGGGAGACTGGCCGACGGTATCGCCGCCGAGCGTGAACTGCTCGTCCAGGCGCGGGGCGCGGCGGACGTACTCATCGACACCAGTCAGCTGAACGTCAACCAGCTGCGGGCCCGGGTCGAGGAGCTGTTCGGTACGACGAACACCCGAACGCTGCGCATCACGGTGCTGTCGTTCGGTTTCAAGTACGGTCTGCCGCCGGATGCCGACTTCGTACTCGACGCCCGCTTCCTACCCAATCCGTTCTGGGTGCCGGAGCTGCGGGACCATACTGGGATGCAGCCGGATGTGAGTAGTTACGTGCTGGGGCAGCCCGGCGCCAAGGAGTTCGTGTCGGGGTACGCCACGCTGGTCGGGGCCACCGCGCCCGGTTTTCAACGTGAAGGTAAGCGCTACCTGACCGTGGCGATCGGCTGTACCGGTGGCAAGCACCGCAGTGTGGCCATTGCGGAGGCACTGGCCGGACAGCTGCGTGACGGCGGGCTCGCCGCGCATGCCCAGCACCGTGACCTGGGGCGCGAGTGACGCGCTCGGACGCCACGACGGGGGGTCCGGAGATCAGCGGGGGATCGCCGGGCGGTCGGATCGTGGCGTTCGGGGGCGGGCATGGCCTGGCGGTCACGCTGCGGGCGCTGCGACGGCTCGGGTTCGCGCCGACCGCGGTGGTCACTGTTGCCGACAACGGTGGTTCCAGCGGTCGCCTGCGCCGGCACCGGCCGATCCTGCCGCCGGGAGATCTGCGGCAGGCGCTGGCGGCGCTGGCGGCCGAGGACGAGACCAGTGCGCTCAACGCCCGACTGATGCAGCACCGCTTCTCCGGTCGGGACGAGTTGGACGGGCATCCGGTCGGTAACCTGCTGCTACTCGGTCTGTTCGAGCTGCTGGGCGATCCGGTCGAGGCGCTGGACCATGCCGCGGAACTGGTCCGGGCGACCGGTCGGGTGTTACCGATGTCACGTGTTCCGCTCTCGATCGAGGCCCGGATCCGGGACACCGATCCGGGCAATTCCACCGGGAGCCGGACCGTACGCGGCCAGCACGAGGTCGCGGTGAGCGGCGGTGAGGTCCGCGACGTCTGGCTGGTTCCCACCTCGCCGCCCGCCTGCGCGGAGGCGGTCCAGGCGATCAGTGAGGCGGACTGGCTGCTCTTCGGCCCTGGTTCCTGGTACACCAGCGTGATACCGCACCTGCTGGTGCCGGAGCTGCGGGCAGCGATCGCCGCCAGCCCGGCCCAGCGGTTGGTGACCCTCAACCTGGCGGCCGAGACCGAGACCGTCGGGCTCTCCGCGGCCGATCACCTGGCGGCCCTGGCCCGCTACCTTCCTGAACTGCGGCTGGATGTCGTCGTGGCGGACGTCATGGCGGCCGGTGAACTGGCCCCTTTGCGGGCTGCGGCAGAATCGCTGAGTGCCCGTCTGGTCACGGCGTCCGTCGCCGTGACCGACGGCAGCCCCCGACATGACCCTGCCGCGCTCGCCGTGGCACTGGAACCGATCCTCGGTGCAGCGGAGCCGATCGTTGGCGCGACGCTGGACCGGGCGGACGCGAGGTGAGCGACACGATGGCCATGACGGCGGCGGTGAAGGACGAACTGAGTCGCGTCGACGTGCCCAAGCCCTGCTGCCGCAAGGCGGAGATGGCGGCCATGCTCCGGTTCTCCGGGGGCCTGCACATCATCGGTGGCCGGGTGGTCGTGGAGGCCGAACTCGACACCGGGGCGGTGGCGCGCCGGTTGCGCCGTGAGATCGCGGAGGTGTACGGATACCCCTCGGAGATCCACGTGCTGGCTTCAGGCGGGCTACGTAAGGGCAGCCACTACATCGTCCGGGTGGTGCGTGACGGTGAGTCGCTGGCCCGTCAGACCGGCCTGCTGGACATGCGGGGCCGCCCGGTGCGGGGCCTGCCGTCCCACGTGGTCTCGGCCAGCGTGTGCTGCGCCGTCGCCGCCTGGCGTGGTGCGTTCCTGGCGCACGGTTCGTTGACCGAACCGGGTCGTTCCTGTGCGCTGGAGGTGAGCTGCCCGGGGCCGGAGGCTGCGTTGGCACTGGTCGGCGCGGCCCGACGGATGGGCATCCTGGCCAAGGCCCGCGAGGTACGCGGGGTGGACCGGGTGGTGGTCAAGGATGGTGACGCGATCGGCGCGGTGCTGACCCGGCTCGGCGCCCACGCCAGCGTACTGACCTGGGAGGAGCGGCGGGTCCGGCGCGAGGTCCGGGCCACCGCCAACCGGTTGGCCAACTTCGACGACGCGAATCTGCGCCGCTCGGCGCGGGCAGCGGTGGCCGCCGCCGCGCGGGTCACCAGGGCGCTGGAGATCCTCGGCGCGGACGCGCCGCATCATCTTGTGACAGCGGGACAGTTGCGGCTGGAGCACCGTCAGGCCTCTCTGGAGGAGCTGGGCGCGTTGGCCGATCCGCCGTTGACCAAGGACGCCATCGCCGGGCGGATTCGCCGGCTGCTCGCCCTGGCGGACAAGCGTGCGCATGATCACGCCATCCCGGACACCGAATCGGTGGTCACCGACGAGATGCTCGCCAGTGAGGTGTGAGCTGCCGCAGAGCTACGACCTGGCACATCGTTACCGGCCGGTAGTAGTCGATACGCGGAACTGCTCGGTACGCATCGTCAAGGTCCGTGCGTGCCGGGGATCTCGCTTCGATAAGGTCGGGGTTGTTGGCGACGGGGCCGACACCTCGGCCTCCTGCCGCCGGTTCCGGCGGCGTCGAGTCGCTGCCGGCGCCCCGGTGGGCGGCTCGGCGCGCCGACCGACCGGTCCGGCGAGGCGGCTTTTTCCTGATGAATGACGAGCCGGCTCCGGCCGGCGCACTTCTGGCGAGGGGATGGGTCGCGTGACCATTCGCGTGGGCATCAACGGTTTTGGCCGGATCGGCCGCAACTTCTTCCGGGTCCTGCTCCAGCAGGGCGCCGACGTGGAGGTGGTCGGCTACAACGATCTGGGTGACACCGACACGATCGCGCACCTGTTGAAGTACGACTCGGTGCTGGGCAAGCTGAACGCCGAGATCAGCCACGACGAGAAGTCGATCACGGTGGATGGCAAGCGGATCGCCGCGTTCGCCGAGCGGGGCGGCCCGGCCGCACTGCCCTGGAAGGACCTGGGCGCTGACGTGGTCGTCGAGTCGACCGGACGGTTCGTCAACGCCGACGATGCCCGGGGGCACCTGGAGGCGGGTGCCAAGAAGGTCATCATCTCGGCGCCGGCCAAGGGCGAGGACCTCACCGTGGTCCTCGGCGTCAACGGCGACAAGTACGACCCGGCATCGCATCACATCATCTCCAACGCGTCCTGCACGACCAACTGCCTCGCTCCGCTGGCCAAGGTCCTGCACGACACGTTCGGCATCGAGCGTGGCCTGATGACCACCATCCACGCCTACACGCAGGACCAGAACCTGCAGGACGCCCCGCACAAGGATCTTCGTCGGGCCCGGGCGGCGGCACTGAACATCGTGCCGACCTCGACCGGTGCGGCCAAGGCGATCGGTCTGGTGCTGCCCGAGCTCAAGGGCAAGCTCGACGGGTACGCGCTGCGGGTCCCGGTGCCCACCGGTTCGGCCACCGACCTGACTGTCACTCTGGCCCGCGACACCACGGTCGACGAGGTGAACGCCGCGTACCGGGCGGCGGCGGACGGCCCGCTGGCCGGCTACCTGCGCTACTCCGACGAGCCGATCGTGTCGTCGGACATCGTGTCCGACCCGGCCTCGTCGATCTACGACGCGCCGCTGACCAAGGTGATCGGAAACCAGGTCAAGGTCGTCGGCTGGTACGACAACGAGTGGGGTTACTCCAGCCGACTGGTGGACCTCGTGACGCTGGTCGGTTCGAGCCTGTAACCAACGGACGGAGTCCACACGGATGCGAACCCTTGACGACCTGCTCGCCGAGGGCGTCGACGGTCGGCGCGTACTGGTACGCGCCGACCTGAACGTCCCGCTGAGCAGCGACGACGGTACGACCAGCACGGTTGCCGACGACGGTCGGATCCGGGCTGTCCTGCCCACCCTGGCGGCTCTACGCAACGCGGGCGCCCGGGTGGTGGTGTGCTCGCACCTGGGGCGTCCCAAGGGTGCGCCGGAGGCCCGCTACACCCTGGCCCCGGTGGCCGTACGACTGTCGGAGCTGCTCGACGCCCCGGTGGCGTTCGCCACCGACACGGTCGGCGAGTCCGCTGATGCGGTGACCGGGAAGCTGGCCGCAGGCGAGATCGCCCTGTTGGAGAACCTGCGCTTCAACCCGGGGGAGACCAGCAAGGACGACGCGCAGCGCGCCGAGTTCGCCGGCCGGTTGGCCAACTACGGCGAGGCCTACGTCGACGACGCGTTCGGCGCGGTGCACCGCAAGCACGCCAGCGTCTACGACGTGCCGAAGCTGTTGCCGCACTTCGCCGGCGGTCTGGTGGTCCGTGAGCTGGAGGTGCTGTCCACCCTGACCGGGTCACCGGCCCGACCGTACGTGGTGGTGCTCGGCGGTGCGAAGGTCTCCGACAAGCTCGCGGTGATCGGCAACCTGCTGGACAAGGTGGACCGGCTGCTGATCGGTGGTGGCATGTGCTTCACGCTGTTGGCCGCGACGGGACACCAGGTCGGTGACTCGCTGCTGGAGTCCGATCAGATCGACACCTGCCGGAAGCTGTTGGAGCAGGCCGGCGACAAGATCGTGCTACCCACCGACGTGGTGGTGGCCCGTGAGCTGTCGGCGACGGCGGAGACCCGGGTGGTCGGCGTGGACGGTATCCAGGAGGGTTGGAAGGGCCTGGACATCGGCCCGGAGACCAGCAAGAACTTTGCCGCCGAACTGGCCGGTGCGGCCACGGTGTTCTGGAACGGTCCGATGGGTGTCTTCGAGTACGAGCCTTTCGAGGCGGGTACCCGCACGGTCGCCGATGCGGTCGCTGGGGTCGCCGGTCTGAGCGTGGTGGGCGGCGGGGACTCGGCGGCAGCGGTACGACGGTTGGGCCTGGACGAGGACCGTTTCTCGCACATTTCGACCGGCGGGGGGGCCTCGCTGGAGTACCTGGAGGGCAAGAGCCTGCCGGGTGTCGCTGCCCTGGGGGCCTGACATGCCGAGTACGAAGAAGGACCGCGCCTCGCGTCGACCGTTGATGGCGGGCAACTGGAAGATGAACCTCAATCACCTTGAGGCCATCGCGTTGACCCAGAAGCTGGCCTTCAGCCTGACCGAGAAGCAACTGTCCGATGTGGAGGTCGCGATCCTGCCGCCGTTCACCGATCTGCGCAGCGTGCAGACCCTGGTGGACGGGGACAAGCTGCTGCTGGTCTACGGCGGGCAGGACCTCTCACCGCACGATTCGGGTGCGCACACCGGTGACATCTCCGGTGCCATGCTGGCGAAGCTGGGCTGCAGTTACGTCGTGGTGGGCCATTCGGAGCGGCGCGCCGACCACCACGAAGACGATGCGGTGGTCAACGCAAAGGTGAAGGCCGCGGTGAAGCACGGGCTCGCGCCGATCCTGTGTGTCGGCGAGGGGCTGGAGGTGCGCGAGGCCGGCGATCAGGTGGCCCACTGCCTCACCCAGCTGGACGCCGCGTTGCGCGGCCTGAAGGCCGATCAGTTGGCCACGCTGGTGGTGGCGTACGAGCCGGTGTGGGCGATCGGCACCGGGAAGACGGCGACTCCGGAGGACGCCCAGGAGGTTGCCGATGCCCTGCGCCGCAGGCTGGGCGAGCTGTTCCCGGGTGAACTGGCCGAGCAGACCCGCATCCTCTACGGCGGCTCGGTCAAGTCGAAGAACATCGCCGGAATCATGGCGCAGACGGATGTGGATGGCGCCCTGGTGGGTGGGGCCAGCCTGGACCTGGAGGAGTTCGTACTGATCTGCCGGTACCAGGATCTGTTCAGCGCGCCCTGACGCCAACTGTCGGGCGGTGGCAGGCAACGACCGGTGGGCGCTGTTTCGTGGGACAGCGCCCACCGGTCGTTGCCGTCGGTGACTACCTTGATAACTTCACCGTGTGCTATCTGTAAGTAAAAGATCACGTTGCGTATGGAAAATGCGGCACCTGCTGGTGGGGACGCTGACCGCCCTGCTCGCCTCCGGCCTGGCCACCGGCTGCGCCGCCACGAAGCCGGTCAGCCTCGACAGGCCGCACCGTGGCGGCAGCATCTACCTGCTGACCGAGTCGAACGGGCTCACCCACCTCGATCCACAACTGAACTACACCACGATGGCACTCAACGTCGGCAGATTGATCTACCGCACGCTCACCGCGTTCCGTGCCAGCCCCCATCACCCGGGCGGCGTGCTGCGTCCCGATCTCGCGACCGACCTCGGTCGTGCCAGCGACGGCAACCGGACCTGGGAGTTCACCCTGCGGCCCGGCCTGGCGTGGGAGGATGGCGGGCCGGTCACCTGCGCCCAACTGCGCTACGGGGTGGCCCGCAGCTTCACGCCGTACGCGCGTGCCGGCCCGGCCTATCCGCGGGACCTGCTATCCGGCGTCGCGGGATACCGCGGTACCCGCGCCGGTCGACCGGTCGACGACGTCTGTCATCGGTGACCTGCCTGTCCAGCCGGACCGTCCGTTTCCGGTTGAACCGGCCCTGCGGCGACTTCGACGAGGTCGTCACCATGCCGGTGTTCGCGCCGGTACGCCCGGACATCGACGCACGCGGCGACTACGACCGGCGGCCGATGTCGGATGGTCCGTACCGGATCGCCTCGCACGACGAGCGGGAGCTGGTACTTACCCGCAACCCGTACTGGCGGCCGGACACCGACCCGGTCCGGCCCGCCTACCCGGACCGGTACGTGGTGCGCTTCGGTACCGACCCGGTACGCGCGAGCGCCGCGCTGGTCGACGACACCGGCCCGGCGCGTCGCTCCGTACAACTGGACTTCGCAGTGCCGCCGAACTTCGTGCAGCAGGTCATCAACGATACGTCGCTGATGGCCCGTACCGTGTCCGGTCGCACCGGCGCGGTACGTTTCCTGGCGGTCAACACCCGTACGGTCGCCGACCTGAGATGCCGCCGGGCGCTGTCCTACGCGTTGGACAAGCAGGCGTACCGGACCGTGGTGGGTGGTGCGGTGGTGGGTGACTACGCCAGCACGATGATCCCGCCGAGCATGCCCGCCCATCGCACGTTCGACCTGTACCGCACCCGGCAGGCGCCACAGGGCGACGTCGGCCGCGCCGTACGGCTGGTCGATGCGGCCGGTGACTGCCCCTCGGAGCTGACCCTGGACGTGCAGGACGTGGCGAGCTACCGGCGGGCCGCACAGAGCATCGTGGTGTCCTACCAGCGGATCGGGATCCGGGTGGTACTCAATCCGATCCCCAAGTCGCGGTTCTACGACGTGGTCAGCGACCCGCGACTGGAACATGACCTGGTACTGGCCGCCTGGGTGCCGGACTGGCCGAACGGTTCGTCGATCATCCCGGCTCTGTTCGACGGCGGCCTGTTGCGTGCCCATGCCACTGCCGGTAACTACAACTTCTCGCTGCTGTCCGACCCACGGATCGACGCGCTGATCCGGCAGGCCCAGATCGCTGACGACCAGCGCCAGTACGCCCTGTGGGGTGTCATCGACCGGGCGGCATCGCAGCAGGCGGCCACCGTGCCGATCCTGTACGAGCGGGGTCTGTCGATGCGGGGTGGGCAGGTGGGCGGCGCGGTGATGCAGTCGCTGTACGGTGAGCCTGATGTGCTCAGCCTCTGGGTTTCCTGATCGTTATGGGAATTTCCGGCGCATTACCGCCGTCCGGCCACTAATTTACTGTGTGCGCTACTTGCGGTGGCTGGTTACCGGGCCGAATAATGTCGCGCAGCGGATCGGATGGGTGTGCCCGTAGTGCTGGCAACCTGGCCGGTTATGCTGGGAGGCCGGTTGTCCGGCACGCCGGCCGTGAAGTTGCGTCAGGCGTCGGGACCTGCGCACGTCTGATCACACCCGGTGGATCGAGAGGATTAGCCCCGCATGAACTGGTTGGCCTACGTTCTGACCGGTCTGTTGATCGTGACCAGTGGCATCCTCACCCTCCTGATCCTGCTGCACCGCGGCAAGGGCGGTGGGCTGTCCAGCATGTTCGGCGGTGGAGTGTCGTCAAACCTGTCGGGTTCCTCGGTCGCCGAGAAGAACCTCGACCGCTTCACCGTCATCGTCGGGGTCCTGTGGTTCGCCTGCATCGTGGGCCTCGGACTGCTACTGAAAGTGTTCCAAGCAAAGTCATAATGTGAAATTTGGCCCCAGGCAGGTGCCTGAACTGGGGATCGGTCCTAAACTCAGCGCGTGGCCCGGCAAGGGTCACGCGCTGAGTTCTGTTCGTCGTTGCGTGGCGGCAGCTCAGCCACGTCTTGCGTCTCGCACCCCCCAGCGCTAAGACAGGAGCGAAGAACCGTGGCAAGTGGCAACGCCATCCGCGGTACACGAGTGGGCGCAGGCCCGACCCGATGGGTCGAGCGCGGCGAACCGGCACCCCGCCGGCACGTCACCTACTGGTGTGCCAACGATCATGAGACACAGCCGTTGTTCTCCTCGGACGCCGCGGTACCCGACGTCTGGGACTGCCCCCGGTGCGGCCTGCCGGCCGGTCAGGACCGCGAGAACCCGCCGGAGCGCCCGCGCGTCGAACCGTACAAGACGCACCTTGCGTACGTGAAGGAACGACGCAGCGACACAGATGGCGCGGCCATCCTGGCGGAGGCACTCGACCGGCTCCGCAACCGCACCGGCGACTGACTTCGCCGCCCGCCTGCGCTCAAGCCCCCCCGGAGGTAGGTGCTCTCCCGACCGATCGGCCATTCCCGACCGCGGTCACCCGGCGAATCAGCGCAACGGGCTGCGGAACCGGCCGGGCAGCTGTGTGGCGGCTTCCTGATCGAGCAGCCAGATCGTCCGGTCCGTACCGTGCGCTCCGGCCGCAGGCACCTGTACCGGTCCCGCGCCGGCCAGCGCCAGGCCGACCGCCTGTGCCTTGCCGGCACCGGACGCGATCAGCCACACCTCTTCCGCACTGTTGAGCACCGGGGGAGTGAGGCTCAGGCGCACCGGGGGTGGCTTCGGCGCACCGCGTACCGCGGTCACCGTCCGGTTCCGGTAGGCGTCCGGATGGGCCGCCGGCTGTTCCGGGAAGATCGACGCGACGTGGCCGTCCTCACCGACCCCGAGCATCAGCACATCGAAATGGGGAACCGCCTGGTGGCCCGGTCGGTCCACGGCCGACAGGGCCTCGGCATAGCGTGCCGCGGCCGCCTCGGGATCGGCGCCGTCCGGCCCGTCACTGGCCGGCATCGGATGCACCCGGGCCGGATCCAGCGGTACCGCAGACAGCAACGCCTCGCGCGCCTGGGTCTCGTTTCGTTCCGGATGCCCGGCCGGTAGGAACCGTTCGTCGCCCCACCAGACATCCACCCGGCTCCAGTCGACCGCGTCACGGGCCCGACCGTCGCGTACCGCACGGTGCACCGCATCGGCGATCCGGCCGCCGGTCAGCACCACGCTCGCGAAACCCCGCTCCGCCTGGGCGTCGAGGAGCCGGGTGGTCAACCGGGCGGCGACCGCCTCGGCGAGCAACCGGCTGTCTGCGTGCACGATCACGCTGGAAGTCATCGTCTCCCCATTCCGGTGACAGGCGGTCGACCTGCCGGACAGCGGGAGGGCGCGGGAGAATGCCCTCCCGCGCCCCTTCGGTCAGTTGCTCTTCCCCGCTGGCTTGCTCGACGAACGGGGCCGGCGCCCCGTCGCCGGTGCGGCCTCGTCCGGCTCGGGTCGCTCCGCGACGGCCGGATCGTGCCAGATGTGTACCCGTTTGGCGGGGCGCTCGCTGAGATTGCGCTGGCCGGTGGACGCAGCCAGCGCCGCGGCGTAGGGCTCGTCCGGATCGAGACGGCGCAGTTCCTCGGCGAGCTCCTCACCGGCGCTCGGACTCAACAACGGCATGGTCCGGTCCGGGAAGCCCGTCCGGGACAGCGTTGCGGTGCCCTGGTGGGCACGTACCCCGAGCTTCGTACCGCTGGACAGCGACAGTTCCACCGCGCTCAGGCCGGCACCGCCAGGGTCGGAGATCTTGGGACTGACACCGAGCCGTGCCCGCAGCCAACCGGCGAGCAGCCGGGCCCGCAGGTCACGCGGGTCGGCAGTGATCCGAGCCGACTCCACCGGACTGTCCGCGGTGTCGAATGCGCCGGCCAGGGTGGTGCGCCACGGGGTGAGCCGGGTCCAGGTCAGGTCCGTGTCGCCCGGGGCGTAGTCGTCGGCCCGCTGGCGCAGTGCGTCCTCGGTATCTGCGGCGGCCTGGGCCGAGTCGGTGATACGCCGGTCGGCCACTACGCCCAGCGGGTCGTAGGCGATCCGCTGGGGCGGCAGACCATGCCACCAGGTGACCACAGGCACGTCCGGAGCCAGCAGCGGAAGCGCCACCGATTCGGCGTGCAGCGCCAGCCGGCCGTGCATCCGCATCACCACCGCTTCGCACGGGCCGAGCCGACCACCCACCATGATCTCGGCATCGAGCCGGGAATCCTGATCCAGCACGTTGCGACGTACCACGATCAGCAACCGGCACGGGTGTTGTTGCGCCGCCACGGTCGCCGCTTCCTCGGTGGCGCGGACGTTCTTCTCGTCCACGACCGCAATGAGGGTCAGGGCCAGTCCGCTGGTCACCCCGCCGGCACTGCGCCGTTCGGCGGCCAGCGCCTTGACCACCTCGCTGCCGGTGGTGTCCCACAGTGCGATCACGGCCGCCTCCAGACCCTGCCGTCGTTGACCAGCATCTCGTCGGCCTCCCGTGGGCCCCACTCGCCGGCCCGGTACGGGTAGGGCGTGGTGCTGCGCCAGTACTCCTCCAGCGGGTCGACGATGTTCCAGCTGGCCTCCACCTCGGCGGAGTTCGGGAACAGTGTCTTGTCGCCGAGCAGTACGTCCAGGATCAGCCGCTCGTAGGCCTCAGGGCTGGACTCGGTGAACGCCTCGCCGTACAGGAAGTCCATGGCGATGTCGCGAACCTCCATGGCGGTACCGGGAACCTTCGAACCGAACTTGAGCGTCACGCCCTCATCCGGCTGTACCCGGATGACGAGCTGGTTGTGGCCCAGCTCCTCGGTGTCGGTCTTGGCGAACGGCAGGTGCGGCGCGGACTTGAACGACACGGCGATCTCGGTGACCCGGCGGGGAAGCCGCTTGCCGGCCCGGATGTAGAACGGCACGCCGGCCCACCGCCGGTTCTGCACGCCGAGTCGGACCGCCACGTAGGTCTCGGTGGTGGAGTCGGCGGGAACGTCCTTCTCCTGGTGGTAGCCGAGCGCCCGTTCACCGGCCACCCATCCCTGGGTGTACTGGCCGCGGATGGCGTGCCGCTTCAGATCCTCGGGCAACGTGATCGCGCCCAGCACCTTCAGCTTCTCCACCCGCAGTGACTCGGAGTCGAAGCTGACCGGCTCCTCCAGCGCCACCATGGCCAGCAACTGCATCAGATGGTTCTGTAGTACGTCGCGGGCCGCGCCGGCATGGTCGTAGAAGCCGGCCCGGGTGCCGATACCGACGTCCTCGGCCATGGTGATCTGTACCGAGTCGACGTAGTGGGAGTTCCAGATCGGCTCGAACAGGGTGTTGGCGAACCGCAGCGCCAGGATGTTCTGGACCGTCTCCTTGCCCAGGTAGTGGTCGATACGGAAGACGTCCTCGGCGGTGAATACGTTGTCCACCAGACCGTTGAGGTCCCGCGCCGAGGCCAGGTCGTGACCGAACGGCTTCTCCACCACCACCCGACGCCAGCCACCCGAATGGTCGTTGTCCGACATCCCGGTCCGCTCAAGTTGCTTGAGCACCACCGGGAAGGCGGTCGGTGGGATCGAGAAGTAGAACGCCGCGTTGCCCCGGATGCCGTGCGAGGCACGCAATTCGTCGAGGGTGGCTGCGAGCTTGTCGAAGGCGGCGTCGTCGTCGAACGATCCCGGCACGAACTTGATGTTGCCCTGCAACCGGGCCCAGACCTCGTCGCGCCACGGGGTGCGGGAGTGCTCCTGGGCGGCCTTACGGGCGATCTCCTCGAACGTGCCGTGGTCCCAGTCACGACGGGCGAAGCCGAGCATCACGAAACCCGGCGGAAGCAGACCCCGGTTCGCCAGGTCGTAGACCGCCGGAATCAGCTTCTTGCGGGCCAAGTCGCCGGTGACGCCGAAGATCACCAGAGCGCACGGCTCCGGTACCCGTGGCAGCCGCCGGTCCTGCGGATCGCGCAACGGGTTGACCGACGGTGCATTCGATGCGGCTGCCGAACCGCTCACTGGTGTCCTCCCCGGCTTCCGGTACCCGGGCACACCAGCCCGGGTACCGTCCTGTTCGCGTCCTGCGCTGACAGGGTCACTGCACGCTCCCGAGCTGGTCCTTGACCGTGTCCAGCAGTTCCGTCCAACTCTTCTCGAACTTCTCCACGCCCTCGCGCTCCAGCACCAGCACCACGTCGTCGTAGTCGATGCCGAGTTTGGCCAGCTCGTCCAGTACCTGCTGGGCGTCCTGGTAGCTGGTCGTGACGGTGTCGCCGCGGGTCTCACCGTGGTCGCCGTAGGCCAGGATGGTCTTCTCCGGCGCGGTGTTGACCACTCCGGGTGCCACCAGCTCCTCGACATAGAGCGTGTCGCGCAGCTCCGGGTCCTTGGTGCTGGTGGACGCCCACAGCGGGCGCTGCGGGTGCGCTCCGGCGTCGGCGAGCGCCTGCCAACGTTCCGAGGCGAAGCGCTTCTCGTAGAGCTGGTAGGCCAGCCGCGCGTTGGCGATGGCGGCCCTGCCCTTGAGCTTGTCGGCCTGCTCGCCACCGACGGCCGCGAGCCTCTTGTCGACCTCGGTGTCCACCCGGGACACGAAGAACGATGCGACCGAAGCCAGTCGGGACAGGTCGTGGCCGTTGGCCTTCGCCTGTTCCAGTCCGGCGAAGAACGCGTCGATGACCTCGTCGTAGCGGGTCAGGCTGAAGATCAGGGTCACGTTGACGCTGATGCCCTCGGCAAGCGCCGCAGTGATGGCGGGCAGCCCCTCGCGGGTCGCCGGGATCTTGATGAACAGGTTCGGCCGGTCCACCAGCCACCACAACGCCGTCGCCTCCGCCGCGGTGGCGTCGGTGTTGTGCGCCAGTCGTGGGTCGACCTCCAGCGATACGCGGCCGTCGACGCCGCCGGTGCTGTCGTAGACCGGACGCAGCACATCGCAGGCCCACCGGACGTCGTACGCGGTGATCATGCGGGTCGCCTCGTCCAGCGACACGCCCCGCTTGGCCAGGTCACCGACCTGCTGGCGGTATTCGTCGGCGTCCGAGAGCGCCTTGGCGAAGATGGTCGGATTGCTGGTGACACCGACAACGTGCCGTTCCCGGCGCAACTGGTCGAGATTGCCCGACGAGAGCCGTTGCCGGGATATGTCGTCGAGCCAGACCGCTACGCCGGCCGAGGACAGTTCTGCGAGTCTGTCAGTCATGATCGCCGATCACCTCCTGCCGCCCACCATGCCCGCCGGCCGGGCGCGCGGCGCTTCCTGGATGTCTTCCTCTAACAACTAGAACGGTGCGACGCTCGGGAACCTTTCACCCGTCAACTGTTCGTTGCGGCACGTTCCCGGGTCCGGTGGGCCGCCGCGACGACGTTGTCGACAGTGAACCCGAACTGCTCGAACAGCACCGTGTCGGGTGCACTGGCGCCGTAATGTTCGATACTCACCGATTCACCGAGATCGCCGATCAGATCCCGCCAGGTGATCGCGATGCCGGCCTCGACCGACACCCGGGCACGTACCGCGGGCGGGATGACCTGGTCGCGGTAGGACTGCGGCTGGCTGTCGAACCATTCCCGGCACGGCATCGAGACCAGCCGGGTCGGTACGCCCTCGGCCTGCAACCGGGTACGGGCCGCATCGGCCAGGGAGACCTCGCTGCCGGTGGCGATCAGGACGACCTCCGGCGCACCGCCGTCCGCGTCGGCGAGGACATATCCGCCGCGGGCCGCACCTTCCGCGGACGCGTACACCGAACGGTCCAGGGTCGGCAGGTTCTGCCGGCTGAGTACCAGGGCGGTGGGGCGGTCGGTGTGCTCCAGCGCGCCGCGCCAGGCCCACACCGTCTCGTTCGCGTCGCCGGGACGGACCACGTCCAGGCCGGGGATCGCGCGCAGCGCGGCCAGATGCTCGATCGGCTGGTGGGTCGGTCCGTCGCCGCCCAGGCCGATCGAGTCATGCGTCCACACGTAGATGACCGGCAGTTGCATCAGTGCCGCGAGCCGTACCGACGGACGCATGTAGTCGCTGAAGACCAGGAAGGTGCCGCCGAACGGACGGGTACCGCCGTGCAGCACGATGCCGTTGAGGATCGAACCCATGCCGTGTTCGCGGATACCGAAGTGCAGCACCCGACCGTACGGGTCGCCGGGGAAGTCCTTGGTCGAGTACTCGGTGGGCAGGAACGACTGGGCGCCGCTGATCGCGGTGTTGTTGCTCTCCGCCAGGTCGGCCGAACCGCCCCACAGTTCGGGCAACACGCCGGCGATGGCGTTGATGATCTTCCCGGACGCCTTACGGCTGGCGAGCCCCTTCTCGTCCGCCTCGAAGACCGGCAACGAGTCGACCCAGCCCTCGGGCAGTTGACGCCGGGCCATGCGCTCGTGCAGCGTCTTGCCGGCCGGATTGGCCTCGGCCCACTTCCGGTACGCGCTGAGCCATTCGGCGTGCGCGTCGGCGCCGCGCTGACGGACCGCGCGTGCATGCTGCAACACCTCGTCGGCGACCTCGAAGCTCTTCTCCGGGTCGAAGCCGAGGATCTTCTTGGTGGCGGCCAGTTCCTCGCCGCCCAGTGCCGAGCCGTGGATCTTGCCGGTGTTCTGCTTGTTCGGCGCCGGCCAGCCGATGATGGTGCGCAACGCGATGAACGAGGGGCGGTCGGTTACCTCCCGGGCGGTCTGCAGCGCGCGGAACAACTGCTCCGGGTCTTCGTGATAATTGCCACCCGAGGTCCAGTCCACGGTCTGTACGTGCCAGCCGTAGGCCTCGTAGCGGGCGGCCACGTCCTCGGACTTGGCGACGTCGGTGTCGTCCTCGATGGAGATGTGGTTGTCGTCGTAGATGACCACCAGGTTGCCGAGTTTCTGATGCCCGGCAAGCGCACTCACCTCGTGGGTGATGCCTTCCTCGATGTCGCCGTCGGAGCAGATCGTGTACACGAAGTGGTCGAACGGGCTCTGCCCGGCGGCGGCATCCGGGTCGAACAGGCCGCGTTCCCGTCGGGCCGCCATCGCCATGCCGACCGCGTTGCCCAGTCCTTGTCCGAGCGGTCCCGTGGTGGTCTCCACTCCGGCGGTGTGGCCGTGCTCCGGGTGTCCCGGGGTCCGCGATCCCCACTGCCGCAACTGTTTGAGATCGTCGAGTTCCAGACCGTAGCCGGCAAGGTAGAGCTGCAGGTAGAGGGTCAGACTGGAATGCCCGGCAGACAGGACGAAACGGTCCCGACCGGACCAGTCCGGGTCGCTGGGGTCATGTCGCATCAGGCGCTGGAACAACAGGTACGCCGCTGGCGCGAGACTCATCGCGGTGCCGGGGTGACCGTTGCCGGATTTCTCCACCGCATCAGCGGCGAGGATGCGGATCGTGTCAACCGTGCGCCGGTCGAGATCGGACCATTCAAACGGTGTATCGGTCACAGGATGGCTCTCCTCGTTCTCAACGATGCTGCAACAGGCCGGCCATACCCGGTCGCCCGGGTCGGCGCGTAAACCGCCGACTCGACCCTACTCACGCCGCGCACACAGCGTGGTCGGATCCCTCGCGTGCCACCTGCTGGGCTGTGCGCCTATGGTGTACCGGGAATACACTGCCGTCCCTGGGCGGCCAGGGCTCTCCCGGTGTGCTGGCATGGTGCTCTCTACCCGCTCGAGTGTCGTGTCATGCCCGGCTCTATTCTGTTCTACGAGACGTAGTACGGCTCCGGTCACGTACCGGAGCGAACCGTCCGTTCATTCTCGACGCTGGAAGGTGGCTGGATCCGCGTGCGTACGGTCGCCGGCGCCGAAGTGCCCGCCGTTGTTCTGGACAGCCCGGTCGCCGAGGCAGTGGAGCAGGCGGAAACCCCTGCGCCGGACACCCGCGCCAGCTCGACCCTGCGTTCCTGGCGGGCGGTGATCGGCTCCTACGTCGCGCTCACCAAGCCCCGGATCGTGGAACTACTGCTCATCACGACGGTACCCACCATGTTCCTGGCCGCGCACGGGCTGCCGGGGCTGCTGACCATGCTGGTCGTGGTGGTCGGCGGGGCGCTCGCTGCGGGCAGCGCCAACGCCCTGAACTGCTACATCGACCGCGACATCGACGTACTGATGCGCCGTACCTCGACCCGACCGCTGGTTCGCCACACCGTGTCGCCCCGCGCGGCGCTGGTGTTCGGACTGGTCATCGGGGTGTTGTCGGTGGCCATGATGGCGGCGGCGACGAACCTGCTGGCGGCCGGTCTCACCCTGGGCGCGATCTTCTACTACGTGGTGATCTACACGCTGCTACTCAAGCGGCGGACCGCGGCCAACACCTTCTGGGGCGGCGTCTGCGGTGCGGCACCCGTACTGATCGGGTGGGCCGCGGTGACCGGTTCGTTGGGCTGGGTGGCGTGGCTGCTGTTCGCCGTCGTGTTCTTCTGGCAGCCGCCGCACTTCTGGGCGCTGGCGATCAAGTTCCGCGACGACTACGCGGCGGCCGGGGTGCCGATGCTGCCAGTTGTCGCATCGCTACGCCGCGTGCTGGCAGAGAGCATCATCTACAGCTGGATCATGGTGGCGGCCTCCATCGCGGTCTGGCCGTTGGCGACCACCCGGGTGTACGGGATCGCGTCGGTCGTGCTCGGCGCGCTGTTCCTGTTCGAGGTGCACCGGCTCTACCTGCGGCACCGGCGGGGCCTGGCGATCAAACCGATGTACCTGTTCCACTGGTCCATCACCTACCTGACGCTGCTGTTCGTGGCGCTCGCGGTGGACGCCTTCCTCTGACCGGGCCGTCCCCGGCCGGCGCCGCGTGACGTTGCTCATGGGTGTCGCGGGGCAGATGAACGGACGTCCCGGCAATGCGGATGAATCATCTCGTTACGGGCCGGTCACCGGTAAGAACCATCACAGCTGTTCGGAATTCAAGGGGCCGGCCTGGAAACCCTGGCCTATCTTCGGGTCATGCCTGACATCCCTTCGGTTTCGCAGCCGGAACCGGCCTCGGTCTCCTCCGGGATCGTCGCCGACCTCAAGTCCTTCACCACCGAGCACGACGGTGCCACCGCCGTCATCGAACACGTGGGTCGGCGCGGTGCACGCATCGTGCTGGTCGGCGAGGACGGTGTGTGGGCCGACCGCCAGGCCCCGGCGACCGACGTGGCGCGGGAAGCATGCCGGGCCGCCGGCGTACCGATCGAGAACGGTTGGGAACGCGAACTGGCGGACATGCAGCCCCGGTCCGCCTGAGCGCACCGACGCTGCGGCCGGCCGCAGCGCGCGCCAGGATCAGCGGAACAAGCCAGGAACGAAAGAACGGCCCGGACCGCAGCGTCCGGGCCGTTCCACTGTTCGAAAGGTTCAGCGGTCGGGCCACACGGGCCGGGGCCGTTCGTCGTCGAGCGGGCGGGTCGACTCCCAGATCCGCCGCCACCGGGCTCCGCCGCTGTGGCCCTTCACCGCTACCTCCGTACCGGCCGGTGCCGGCTCTGCGCCGGTCGCGGTGATCGCCTTCGGCCCGGTCGGCGCGGTCAGCTCGCCCGCCGCGGAAGCGCGGATGGCCTCGTACCAGCCGAGGTCCTCCTCATTCCACAGCCGGGTCACCTCGGACATCATCCGCAAGCTGAAGTTACGGACCCCCTCGTCGGGCTCCGGCCGGAGCGGAGCACCGTAGCGCACCACGACCTTCGGGCGGCCCGGACGCGGCCAGTTACGACCCCGGGGCATCGCACCGTAGCTGCCCCGCAGCGCGATCGGTACGCACGGGATGCCCTTGCCGACGCACAGTGCCGCGGCGCCGAGCTTGAACGGGTTCATCCAACCGTCCTGCGACCGGGTCCCCTCCGGGAACAGCAGCATGCTCCAGGCGTCGTCGACGAGCTTGCCGGCCAACCCACGCAGCCGACGGGCGCCGTGGCGTTCCACCGGGAAGGCGTTGAACACCAGCGCGGTTGTCAGCGCCCGCCACCGTGCGTCGAAGAAGTAGTCGGCGGCGGCGCCCACAGCCAGCCGGTCGGTGAACCGGCGGGGCAGCGAACCCAGGATCAGTGGGGTGTCCAGGTGGCTGGAGTGGTTGGCGATGAACACCACCGGCCCCCGCAGACCGTCGAGGTACTCCCGACCCTCTACGGTGACCCGGGTCTGGCTCCAGGCCACCGGCTTGAGCAGGCCACGCTGGATCGCCGTACGCACGATGCCGGTGACCGGGGTCCTGGCCCAGGCGGTCGGGAACTCCTTCGGCTCGACCTTCTCGGCCCACTTCTCCGCCGTCCGGGGAGTACGGGACCGGCCCCGCCAGTCCCGACCCCGGGTGAGCAGCTTGGCCTCACTGATCAGGCCCATGATCTCCTCCTCGCACCGCGGCCACGTCGGACCGCGATCCCACCAGTTAGGCGCGTCAGCGCACGTCGGCCAGCGTCAACGGCGGCATGTGCAGGTAGCTGATCTCCGGGCTGGTGCCGACCGTGTGCTTGGCCATCTCCAGCGCATCACCGAGGGTGGAGGCGGTCCGGAAACCCAGCCGGCCGGCGGTCCTGCGGTCCGCGCCCACGAAGATCACATCACCCAGGTGCTCCATGGCGTGCGCTGCCCAGTACCACATGTAGAACGGGTGCACGCCGTGGTAGGCGTAGGAGTTGCGGTACAGGTGGATGTACCACTCGTCGGTGGCGAACTGCTTCTCGAACTTGGCTTCCAGCTGCGCCGGGTCCGTGGTCTCGGCCAGCACCTCTTCGAAGAAGTCGATGTAGCTGGGGTGGTGCACCGGATGGAACTCGTTGGGCATCGGGTGGTAGAAGATCCCGACGCCGCCCTTCCGGACGACCGGCTGGTTGAGGTACATGTTGAACTGGTAGCCCAGCCCCATGGACGTCACCAGGATCGGATTCATGATCGAGTTGACGTTGTAGGGGCAGATGAACGGCACGCCGAAGATGCCGATGTCGGACTGCCCGTTGACCTCGACCCGCTGCTGCTGGTGCACCTTCTCCAGAGTGAGCGGATGCACCTGGCTGGGTGCGCCGGCGTTGATGCCGGTGACCTTGTAGGGCGCGTACGCCGACTGCCATACCTTGCGCCGCATCTTGGTGGGCAGCATGTCGTTGGCCCGCTTGACCGCGAGGTAGGACGCCTGGTCCTTCAGGCTCCATTCCCATTCGCGTTTGTTCAGGAAGCTCATCGCGGACGGGAACGACTCGTTGTTCAGTGTGGTCTCGATCGTGAAGATCTTGACGTGTCCACCGAGCAGGTCGGCCATCCGGTTGTAGGAGTGGTGCATCGCCGAGTTCGGCGGGTCGTTGAACGAGCGGGAATGCCGCAGCGTGTGCGAGTTGTGATGGTGGCGCAGGCTGTTGTAGCTGGCCAGCCCCACAGACACCGACTTGGGGCCGCCGGACATCGCGGTCAGGTTGATGTTGACGTAGATCAGCAGGTCGGACTCGATCGCCCGCTTGTTGAGTTCGACGTCCTCACCGTGATCGGTCTTGCCCAGGTTGACCAGGTTCGCCCGGTCCTCGGCGTCGTGGTTACGCAGGTGTTCGGGGAAGAACGCCCGGAACACCCGCTCGCCGACCGCACGCTTGAGCTCCGACGGGGTCATCCGCCGGTGTAGCGCGTTCGCCGCGACCAGTTCCACGTCGTCGACGCCCTTGCGGGCGGCCAGTTCCAGGACGTGTTCCAGGATCCGCTGCCGGATGTCCGGTGTCTGCATCTGCGGCAGTGGCAGGGAGATGTCATCGAAGGCGATGGTCAGCTTCATGCCCGGGCGCAGCAGCTCGGGTAGCGGGTCCATGCCCTGCGGGTTGAGCAGCGCGTGCCGGATCGCCGCGTTGGTGTCCGCGACACCGGGCAGCGAGTCCGGGGGATAGATAACCCGGGCCCCCAGCGGCAACTGCTCCAGCCGGAAACCCTCGCCCTCGTGGATCAATAGCGGAGGGGTCCGCTCGTCGACCTCCAGTACGAAGCCTGGCCTACTCACGCCGAAGCCCTCCCGTTATCCACCACGAACACGTTCTGCATGTCTTCCTCGCCACCGTCACTGCTGGTTCGGGTTGAACGCGACCTTGACCGTACCGAGCCTGCCCGCGGTGGACGCATGGCCGATCGCGTCCCGCCACCGGCTCAGCGGATAGATCGCGTCCACGTAGCCGTCCAACGGGGCACCGCCGGCCAGCGCGATCGCCTCGGCGAAGTCACCGGCCCGGCCGTCCGCGCGGGCCGACTCCTCCGCCGCGTTGGGGATGTCGTCGGTCAGTTCCGCCGGGCCGCCGTGGTCGGAGGCGTAGGCACCGACCAGGTGCAGTTCCCGGTACCACAGGGGAGTCAGGTCCACGCCGGAGTTCGGCATCCCGGACACCACGACGGTACCGCCGGCCCGCACCAGACGCAGCGCGGTGGACAGCCCCGCGCCGCCGCCGGTGCACTCGAAGGCCACGTCCGCGCCACCGAGCAGGAACTCCTCGCCGATCTGCGGATGCTGCAGTGAACCACCGGTGGCCCGGCGCAACGCGCGCGGCGCCCGCTTCGGTTCGAAGACCTCGGTGGCGCCCAACTGCATGGCCCGGGTGCGCTGATGCCCGTGTTTGGCGACCACGTAGATCGGTCCGGCCTGGGTGAACTCTCGCAGTGCCAGCAGGGTGAACAGCCCGACGGTGCCGGCGCCGATCAGCAGCACCGAGGCCCCGGCCGGGATCTGCACCCGCCGTACCGAGTGCACCGCGCAGGCGATCGGCTCGACCAGCACGGCCCGTTCGTCACTCAACGAGTCCGGTACGGGGTGCAGCTGGCTGGCGTGCGCGACGAGCTGGCGGCTCCAGCCCCCACCGGTGTCGGCGCAGTAGCCGGTCTGTAGGCCGGCGGAGACCCCACCGCCGGTGATGTGGTCGCAGCGGCTCTGCCGACCGGTCTCGCACCACACGCACGGCCGTACCCCGCGCGGGCCGCAGGCCAGTACCGGGTCCATCACCACCCGGCTGCCCTTGGGCAGCTCCGGTAGATCGTCGAGGGTCTCGGCGACCACCTCGTGCCCGGGGACGAAGGGCATCGAGATCATCGGCGTCAGGTACGGGGAGTTGCGGCCGTTGAGCAGACCGAGGTCGGAGCCGCAGATCCCGGACAGCAGTGGTCGCAGCCGGGTCCAGTCGGCACCGGGACGGCGCGGCTCGGTGCGGTTGGTCAGGCGTAGCGGCGCGACGTTACCGGCGATCAGACCGGCCATCCGGCCGCCCAGCCGGGTGTTGCTCGCGGTCCGGCTGGCGAGGTAACGGGCCGCGGAACGGTGGTACTCCAGGGCCAGGATCATCGGGTCACCTCCGGCGCCCCCGCCACGTCGGCGGCCGTACCGCTGATCGCCACCTGACCCCAGCTACCAGCCAGCAGGCTGTCCTGGCTGGTCTCCATCAACGCCTCCACCGGGCCACGGGTGTGCTGACCCCACTGCTGGATGGTCCACTTCTTGCGTTTGGCGTGCCGGTACAGCTTCGGGTCCGGGTTGACCGCGTTGGCGTTGCCGACGGCTTCCAACAACGGCCGGTCGGAGAAGCTGTCGCCGTACGCGTACGACCTGCCGAGGTCGATGCCGCGCTGCTCGGCGTAGCGCCGAAGCCAGGCTGCGCGTGCCTCGCCGACCAGCGGGGGAGCGTCCAGGTGGCCGCTGAATCGGCCGCCGGTGACGTGCAGGCGGCTGGCCACGATGTCGTCGAACAGCGCGGCGAGCGGCGCGACCAGTATGTCGACCGCGCCGGTGATCAGTACGGTGCGGTGACCGGCCGCCTTGTGCCGGCGGACCTGACGGATCGCCTCCGGCAGCGCCCGGCGTAGCAGCGCGTCACCGAGCCGGTCGGCGACCAGGCGGCGTAGCTCCTCGGCGTCGGCACCCTCGTAGCGACGCAGGAACGTACGGACGAAGTCGCCACGGTCTCGCCGTTCGGCCCGCAGGTAACGCGGCATGGCCGCACCCAGCTCGGCGAGTTCGCCCCACCAGCCGGTCTTGGTCCGTCCGGCGAGCCGGGCCCACAGGTACGCCTCGATCATGTTGGAGGCGATGACCGTGCCCTCCAGATCGAAGGCGGCCAGTACGTTGTCGGCGGCCGGGAGCTCGGCCGGTCGGCCGGAGCGCCGTGGTGCGGACCGGGCGCCGGCCGCGCGCATCGTCGCGGTGACCGCCGGGAAGTGCACGTCCTGCAGGTAGTGTCGCCAGTCGATGCTGCGGGGATCGAACCCGTCACGTTCGCGCCGTTCGGCGGGCAGCGTCTCGTGCAGGGCCAGCAGCCGGTCGTCGGTGTAGATGACCTCCGCCTCGGTGTACACGCCGTACAGGTCGGAGTACTTGCGCAGGAAGTCCAGCTCACGCTGCTTGCGGTGGACCTTGGTCATCCAGTCCCGGGTCCGCTCGGAGGCGGGCATCCGCAGCAGCGCCTGCTCGGCGACCGAGGTGGCCCGCTCACCGGTGCGGAGCAGCCGCTCCACCTGGCGGCCGCCGGGGAACTTCCAGGTCGGTACCTTGATCTCGCCGCGCCCACCGTCGGGCATCGGGTGCTTCTCGAAGTAGCTGCGCACGTTGTCGTACATGGCCCGAAAGTGCAGCGGGTTGGAGTGTCCGGAGCCGACGTGGAAGTACTGGACGGCGCCGGGCTCGGCAGGTGCGTCGGCGACGGCCAGGGTCGCGTTGACCACCAGGTCGCACGGGATGACGTCGAGAACACCGTCGGCGAGCCCGGGGAACTCCTGTAGGATCCCGCGACCGTAGGCCAGGATGATCGGGTCGGCCATCTTGAAGCCGTCGATCCAGCCCGGGTACGGGAAGTTCAGCGAGCTTTCCACGATGGCCGGTCGCACGATCGACAGCCGGTGCCCGACCCCGCCCCACATCTCCTCTGCGGCGCGTTCACCGAGCGCCTTGGTGAAGGTGTAGACGTCCGGCCAGCCGAGACTCTGTGCCCGCAACCGGCCGTAGTCGATCAGACGCTTGGCGACCCATTCCTTCCGGGCGTCCTCGGCGGCCAGTGCGGCGGACTGCGGGCCGGCCTTGCCGTGGTCGGATTTCGCCTCGGCCAGCGCCTTACGCAGTGCCTCCGGTCGGCGTGAGTCGCGCTCCACGTCGTCGCGCGCGGACATCGCGGCGGTCAGTTCGGTACGCCAGTCGACCGTGTGGTCCAGCGACGCCTCCGGCACGACACCCTTGCGTGCGCCGGCCACGTAGGCCGTGGAGATGTGTACGACGTGCGGTGTGGTGCCGGTCGCCGAGATCGCCTCGTACAGGTTGACCACACCGGACACGTTGGTACTGAACGCGTCGTCGATCGGTGGGTCGAACGAGACGGTGGATGCGCAGTGGATGACCACGTCCAGGTCGGTGGGTAGCACCGGCGGGCTGGCCAGGTCGCCCTCGACGACCTGTACGCGGTCCGCGACGATCTGCCTGGCCGTGTCCTCGCCCACCCGCTCGCGCCACCGGCCGAAGACCGGCTTGCGCAGCATGCTGTTGAGCCGCCCCTGTGCCGGGGTGCTGCCACGGCGGCGGATCAGCACCGAGACGCGGGTGTCGGGATAGTCGGAGAGCAGTTTCTCCAGGGTGGCCTGGCCGAGGAAGCCGGTCGCGCCGGTGAGCAGCACATGAGCCCCGGTCAAGCGGGTGCCCAGCGCATCACCCGGCCCGGAGCTGTCCGTTGCTGGACCGTCGTGGTCGTCCGCCACCTACGCCCTCCCCGGCAGTGTTGTCTGGATCCATCGCTTCCGCTCAGCTGCGGTAGCTATGGCCACGACACGGTATACGTTCGCTGACCGGCCACGGCATACCGGGTGAGTCGTCCCGGCCCCGTACCGCGACCATCGTGTCACCAGCGGTGGAAGTCGGCGTGGAGCATCACCCGATGGCGGCACGGGTGGATGCCGCCGATGTGTGTCGTCCCGGTGCATGGCGTAGCTCACGCCGTGGTCCCCTGGGACGCGCTCAGCGGACCAGCGCGTGCTGTGCCGGGGCCTCAGCCGGTCGCCCGGCCGGCAGCGTTGCGCGGGTACGGGTGGTGAACACCAGGATCAGTGCGGCCACCCATACCAGTGCAGCGCCCGCCATGTGCAGCCCGACCAGCAGGACCGGCAGGTGGGTGAAGTACTGCACGAAGCCGATGACTCCCTGGCCGAGTTCGAGAGCCACCAGGGTGAGTGCGGCGCGACGCACCGTGTCCGGCGATCCGGTGGCCCGCAACGCGAACCAGGTGGCCACCGACAGGCCGATGAGCAGCATCACCGCGTCGGTGTGCAGTTGCGCGACCATGCCCGGGTCCAGTCCGGTTCGGCGCGCATGCTGGTCGCCGGCGTGCGGTCCGGACCCGGTGGTGACCGTGCCGATGGTGAGGACGGCTGCGGCGACGACGGCGACCACTACGGTCAGTGTCTGCAGCGGCCGTGGTACCCGGCGTTCGGCGGGTGCGTCGCCCTCCCGGGAGCGGTACCACAGCCAGACCGCGACGGCGATGATGCCGATGGTCAGCATGAAGTGCGCGGCGACCACCCAGGGGTTGAGCCTGGTCAGCACGGTGATCCCGCCGACCACGGCCTGTGCCGGGATGGTCGCGCCGTTGAGGAGCGCGAGCAGCACCAGCGAGCGCCGTCGGTGCTGGGCGAACACCGCGGCGAGGAACAGCACGACGACCAGGATCCCGATGGCGAAGGTGAGCAGCCGGTTGCCGAACTCGATGTAGCCGTGGATTCCGTACTCCGGCGTGTTGCGGTACGAGCCGTCGGTGCATTTGGGCCAGGTCGGACAACCCAGTCCGGAACCGGTCAGACGCACTGCACCGCCGGTAACCACCAGTACGACGTTGATCAGCACTGAAGCGAGTGCCAAACGGCGGATCAGCGCAGCCGACGGGCGCAGTTGGTCCCAGTTCACCAGGTCATGGTAGGTGAGCGCTTTCTACGGCACGTAGGAGGTCTACTCCGCAGCGAAAAAGGGAAGGCTATCCTCAGTGTCTGGTTTCACTACGCGGTGTGTTTGCGCGAGCGGACCGAAATACGTCACACTGATGTTGTGAAAAACGTCGTCCGCCAGTCCCCGACCGCGGGGACCGCCGTGGCCGGCCCCACCGGGGCGGGCCCGGAAGGGCGTGGGCGCGATGGGCGGACCAGGGACGCGCTGACCCGGCTGCTGCTCGAGCAGGGTTCGCTGACCGCCGCGGAGCTGGCCACCGCGTTGGGTGTCAGCCCGGCCGCGGTACGGCGGCACCTGGACGCGATGCTGGTCGACGGGTTGGTGTCGGACCGTGACCGGACCGTCCGTGGGCGGCGTGGTCGTGGCCGCCCGGCACGCGAGTTCATCCTGACCGACGCCGGCCGAGTCAGCTGCGGCCCGCACACCTACGACGATCTGGCCGCCGCCGCACTGCGCTGGATCTACCGGCAGGGCGGTGTCGAGGCCGTAGCGGCGTTCGTGGCCGACCAGGTGGCGGCCCTGGAGGAGCGCTGCCGGATCGCGATGGAGGACGCCGGGGACGACCCGCTGGCCCGGGCGGAGGGCCTGGCCGGTGCGTTGTCCGCAGAGGGCTACGCAGCCAGCGCCTCCGCACTGGCTGCCGGTGGTCAGCTCTGCCAGCACCACTGCCCGGTGGCCCACGTGGCGGCCGAGTTTCCGCAGCTGTGTGAGGCCGAGACCCAGGTCATCAGCCGGCTGGTCGGCACACACGTACAACGACTCGCGACCATCGCCAACGGCGACGGCGTCTGCACCACCTACATTCCCGGGCCACGGCAGGGCGCGGGGATGCCACCCGGCAGGGCGCATGAGAATACGGCACACGGCCGTGCGGTGGACGGTCCTGCGGGGCCCGACCCGCAGGCGCGCCACGGACAGCCGTCCGATCGGCGGCTTCCGGCAGGACGGGGCCCGGTGGGGCAGGGCCCGGCACACCACAACCACGATGATGCGAATCCGGTGAGGATGCGATGACGGCAGAGACGACCAACCACGCACCGACCGAGGCTCTCGATCCGATGGCCGCACAGGCCGAGGAACTCGAGCGCATCGGGCGCTACCAGTACGGCTGGGCCGACTCCGACGTCGCCGGCGCGGCGGCGAAGCGTGGCCTCTCCGAGGCGGTCGTACGCGACATCTCGGCCAAGAAGAGTGAACCCGACTGGATGCTGACCCGCCGGCTGAAGGGTCTGAAGCTGTTCGGTCGCAAGCCCATGCCCAACTGGGGCGCCGACCTGTCGGACATCGACTTCGACAACATCAAGTACTTCGTCCGCTCCACCGAGAAGCAGGCGACGACCTGGGACGAACTGCCCGCGGACATCAAGAACACCTACGACAGGCTGGGTATCCCGGAGGCCGAGAAGCAGCGGCTGATCGCCGGGGTGGCCGCCCAGTACGAGTCCGAGGTGGTGTACCACCAGATCCGTGAGGACCTGGAGGAGCAGGGCGTCATCTTCCAGGACACCGACACCGCCCTCAAGGAGCATCCGGAGCTGTTCGAGGAATACTTCGGCACGGTGATCCCGACCGGTGACAACAAGTTCGCCGCGCTCAACACCGCGGTGTGGTCCGGTGGCTCGTTCATCTACGTGCCGAAGGGCGTGCACGTGGAGATCCCGTTGCAGGCCTACTTCAGGATCAACACCGAGAACATGGGCCAGTTCGAGCGGACCCTGATCATCGTCGACGAAGACGCCTACGTGCACTACGTCGAGGGCTGTACGGCGCCGATCTACCAGTCCGACTCGCTGCACTCGGCGGTCGTGGAGATCATCGTCAAGAAGGGCGCCCGCTGCCGCTACACCACGATCCAGAACTGGTCGACCAACGTCTACAACCTGGTCACCAAGCGGGCCACCTGCGCCGAGGGCGCGACCATGGAGTGGATCGACGGCAATCTCGGTTCCAAGGTCACCATGAAGTACCCGGCGGTGTACATGCTGGGTGAGCACGCCAAGGGCGAGGTGCTCAGCGTGGCCATGGCCGGTGAGGGTCAGCACCAGGACGCCGGCGCCAAGATGGTGCACCAGGCGCCGAACACCTCCTCGACGATCATCTCCAAGTCCATCGCCCGGGGCGGCGGCCGTACCTCCTACCGGGGCCTGGTCCAGGTACTGGAAGGGGCCGAGCACTCCCGCAGCACGGTCAAGTGCGATGCGCTGCTGGTGGACGCGATCTCCCGGTCCGACACCTACCCGTACGTGGACGTGCGGGAGGACGACGTGCAGATGGGCCACGAGGCGACCGTCTCCAAGGTCAGCGACGACCAGCTCTTCTATCTGATGAGCCGGGGCATGAGCGAGGACGAGGCGATGGCCATGATCGTCCGTGGCTTCATCGAGCCGATCGCCAAGGAACTGCCGATGGAGTACGCGTTGGAGCTCAACCGGCTGATCGAGTTGCAGATGGAAGGCGCTGTCGGCTGACGCCGGCCGCGCGTCCCGCCACACCGACGTCCGACAACCAAGATGGTCGATACAAGGAGCACGCTCGCACGATGACGACTGACGCACCTGTCGTGACCCGCCCGCACAGCCATGGGGGCGAGGCGGCCGCAGCGGTGAAACCGGCGACGACCAAGGCGCAGGCGCTGCGCTCCTACGACGTGGCCGACTTCCCGACCATCAACGGTCGGGAGGAGGAGTGGCGGTTCACGCCGCTCAAGCGGCTGCGTGGTCTGCACGACGGCAGCTTCACAGAGGGCGGCGCGCCGCCCCGACACGAGTACGGCGACCTGCCGGCCGGTGTACACGTCGGGCAGGTCGACGACGACCGCAAGGGCCACATCATGGTGCCCTTCGACCGGGTCAGCGCATTGGCCTACGGCCGCTCGGCCGGCGCACTGCTGGTCGAGGTGGACGCCGGTACGGCCGTTGCGGAGCCGGTCCTGATCACCGTGCGGGGACAGGGCAGCGAAGGTACGAGCTTCGGCCACACGATCGTGGAGCTCGGTGCGCTGGCGGAGGCCACGGTCGTACTCGACCATGTGGGCAGCGCCACGCTGGCCGACAACGTCGAGGTGCAGGTCGGCGACGGCGCGCACCTGACTCTGGTGACCGTCGCGGACTGGGCCGACGACGCGGTCCAGTTGCAGCACCAGCACATCCGACTGGGCCGCGACGCCCGGGTCCGGCACATCGCGGTCAATCTGGGTGGCGACCTGGTCCGTCAGTACGTCTCGGTCGACTATGCGGGACGCGGCGGTGACCTTGAGGCCTACGGCGTCTACTTCGCTTCCGAACTGCCCGGCGCCGACGGTGCCGGCCGCGGCCAGCACCTGGAACATCGCCAGTTCGTCGACCACAACCAGCCCGACTGCCGCAGTCGGGTCACCTACCGGGGTGCCCTGCAGGGCGACGACGCGCACACCGTCTGGGTGGGCGACGTACTGATCCGGGCGGAGTCGACCGGTACCGACACCTACGAGGTGAACCGCAACCTGCTGTTGTCCGACGGCGCCCGCGCCGACTCGGTACCCAACCTGGAGATCGAGACCGGCGAGATCGTCGGTGCCGGGCACGCCAGCGCCACCGGCCGCTTCGAGGATGAGCACCTGTTCTACCTGATGTCGCGCGGTATTCCGGAGATGGACGCACGGCGCCTGGTGGTACGCGGCTTCTTCGTGGAACTGCTGGAGAAGATCCCGGCCACCGCCCTGCGTGAGCGACTGGAGGCAGCGATCGACGAGCGGCTCTCCCGGGTGGGTGCCTGAATCATGGCCGACTTCCTGCGGATCTGCGCACTCGACGAGATCGAGAAGAGTGCGGCGGTACACGTCGAGATCGACGACCTGCCCCTGGCGGTGGTACGCACCGACGACGGTGAGGTCTACGCCATCCGGGACGTGTGCTCGCACGCCGAGGTGCCGCTGTCGGAGGGCGACATCGAGGGCTGCACGCTGGAGTGCTGGCTGCACGGTTCGCGGTTCGACCTGCGGACCGGCGCGCCCACCGGGCTACCGGCGACCGAACCGGTGCCGGTGTATCCGGTGGAGATCCGCGACGACGACATCTACGTACTGCCCGAACCGAAGAATACGAAGGACTGACGTGAGCGTTCTGGAGATCCGCGACCTGCACGCATCGGTGCAGGTGTCCGAGGATGAGCTGAAGCCGATCCTGCACGGCGTGAACCTGACCATCAGGTCCGGTGAGACACACGCCATCATGGGGCCGAACGGTTCGGGGAAGTCCACGACCGCGTACGCGATCGCCGGCCACCCCAAGTACAAGATCACCAGTGGTTCGGTGACGCTGGACGGCGAGGACGTACTGTCCAAGTCCGTCGACGAGCGGGCCCGGGCCGGTCTGTTCCTGGCCATGCAGTACCCGGTCGAGGTGGCCGGGGTGAGCGTGGCCAACTTCCTGCGTACCGCGAAGACCGCGATCGACGGTGAGGCGCCGAAGCTGCGCACCTGGGTCAAGGAGCTGCGCACCTCGATGGAGCGGCTCGGGATGGACCCGGCGTTCGCTGAGCGCAACGTCAACGAGGGCTTCTCCGGTGGTGAGAAGAAGCGGCACGAGATCGTTCAGCTGGAGCTGCTGAAGCCGAAGATGGCGATCCTGGACGAGACCGACTCCGGCCTAGACATCGATGCGCTGCGCGAGGTCAGCCAGGGCATCAACCGGGTGAAGGAGTCCGGTGACACCGGGCTGGTACTGATCACCCACTACACCCGGATCCTGCGTTACGTGGAGCCTGAGTTCGTGCACGTGTTCGTGGGCGGCCGGGTTGTGGCCGAAGGCGGCAAGGAACTCGCCGACGACCTGGAGAGCTCGGGTTACGAGCGGTTCCTGTCGGGCGCGGGGAACAAGGTGGAGGCGTAGTACCGATGACCGAGCTGACCAGCGTGCGCCGGCCGACGGCCGGGTCGCCGTCGCACGACGACGTGCCGAGGCTGGACGTGGCGAAGATCCGCGCGGACTTCCCGATCCTGTCCCGGGAGATCGACGGGCACCCGCTGGTCTACCTCGATTCGGCGAACACGTCGCAGAAGCCGCGTCAGGTGATCGACACGCTGACGCACTACTACGAGCAGTGCAACGCCAACGTGGCCCGGGCCGTACACACACTCGGCACCGAGGCCACGGAGGCCTACGAGGGCGCCCGGGCCAAGATCGCCACGTTCATCGGTGCGAACAACGCCGATGAGGTGGTGTTCACCAAGAACTCGTCCGAAGCGCTCAACCTGGTCGCGTACGCGTTCTCCAACGCCGGCCCGCAGGGCGACCCGAGGTTCCAGCTCGGCCCAGGTGACGAGGTGGTGATCTCCGAGATGGAGCACCACTCGAACATCGTGCCGTGGCAGTTGCTGTGTCAGCGCACCGGTGCGACGCTGCGTTGGTTCGGTATCACCGACGATGGCCGACTGGACACCTCCCGGCTGGAGGAGCTGGTCAACGAGCGTACGAAGATCGTCTCGTACGTGTTGCAGTCCAATGTGCTGGGCACGGTGAACCCGACCAGTTCGATCGTGGCGCGGGCACATCAGGTGGGCGCGCTGGTGATGTTGGACGCCTCCCAGGCGGTTCCGCACTCGCCGGTGGACGTCGTGGACCTCGACGTGGACTTCCTCGCCTTCACCGGGCACAAGATGTGCGGTCCGACCGGTATCGGGGTGCTGTGGGGCCGGGAAGAGCTGCTGGCCGCGATGCCACCCTTCATGGGTGGCGGCGAGATGATCGAGACCGTCCGGATGGAGGGCTCGACCTTCGCCCCGCCACCGGCCCGGTTCGAGGCGGGTACCCCGCCGATCGCGCAGGCCATCGGGCTGGGCGCGGCGGTGGACTACCTCACCTCGGTGGGCATGGAGTCGGTGCACCGGCACGAGAAGGAACTCACCGCGTACGCGTTGGACGTGCTCGAAGAGGTGCCCGGACTGCGGATCTTCGGCCCGCGGGTGCCGATCGGCCGGGGCGGCACCCTGTCCTTCGCATTGGACGGCGTGCACCCGCACGATGTCGGGCAGGTACTGGACGCCGAAGGCATCGCGGTACGGGTCGGGCATGGTTGCGCCCGCCCCACCTGCGCCCGTTTCGGCGTTCCTGCGGTGACCCGTGCGTCGTTCTATCTCTATACGACCACCGGGGAGATCGACGCGCTGGTCCGTGGAATCGGCAGCGTGCGAAAGCTGTTCGGATAGTCGAGCCCCATGACCGACGCGAGGATCATGACCTGAGATGCAGCTTGATTCGCTCTACCAGGAGATCATCCTGGATCACTACAAGCATCCACACGGGCGTGGGTTGCGTGACGTCGAGCAGCCCGATGGCGGCCCGGACCGCCGGGTGGCCGAGGCGCATCACGTCAATCCCACGTGCGGTGACGAGATGACCATCCGGGTACAGCTGTCCGGCGAGGGTGATCAGGCCCGGGTCGAGGACGTGTCGTACGACGGGATGGGTTGTTCGATCAGTCAGGCCTCGGCCAGCGTGCTGCACGATCTGGTCTCGGGACGCACGCTGGCCGAGGCGTTCGCCCGGCATGAGGCGTTCAGCGAGCTGATGACCGGACGCGGCCAGGTCACACCCGACGAGGAACTGCTGGAGGACGCGGTGGCGTTCGCCGGCGTCGCGCGCTACCCGGCCCGGGTCAAGTGCGCGCTGCTGTCCTGGATGGCGTTCAAGGACGCTGCTGCCCGGGCTACCGCGATGAGCGCAGGAGGCATCTGATGAGTGAGCAGAACACCCGTACCGCCGATCCGGCCGGGCTGGCCGGGACGGCCGACGCAACGGTCGACGACACCGTCGACGCGGCACCTGCGCTACCGGCCGATCCGCCGGCCGAAGGTGGAACCCGGGGCAAGGCCAAGGTTGAGGACGTCGAGGAGGCCCTGCGCGACGTCGTGGACCCGGAACTGGGCATCAACGTCGTCGACCTGGGACTGATCTACGGGGTGCATGTCGACGACGAGAACGTCGCAACCGTGGACATGACGCTGACTTCGGCTGCCTGTCCGCTGACCGACGTGATCGAGGATCAGGCGAACCAGGCGCTGTGCGGTGGTCCGGACGGCGGTCTGGTCGAAGGCGTACGGATCAACTGGGTCTGGATTCCGCCATGGGGCCCGGACAAGATCACCGACGACGGCCGTGAGCAGCTGCGCTCGCTCGGCTTCAACGTCTGACCTTCAGGTCGCGGTCAGGTGTTTGAGCGCCTCCCGGACCGACAGTGCTGACAACTGACCCCGGTGTGCGCCGACATAACGGCGTACCGCACCGGGGTCGGTTTTCGCGTACTCCCGCAGCGCCCAGCCGATCGCCTTGCGTACGAAGAAGTCGCGGTGTGCCGCCTGCTCGGTGCAGTACCGGAACAGCCGTTCGGCGTCGGTGGCTTCCCGGTAGTGCAATTGGTGCAGTAGTGCGCCACGGATCAGCCAGGTATCGGTATGCAGTGCCCACCGGTCCATCTCGGCTATCAGCCGCGCGTGCTGCGCGACCAGTCCACCCACCACGTGGGAGGAGAGTGGATCGACGGTGTCCCACCAGGAGCTGGTGGTGATCAGATCCGCGGCGGTGGTCAGGAACCCGGCCGAACAGAGCCGTACGTAGCGCCGCAGGTAACCGCAGGCGAAGTACTGGTACTCGCGCTCCGGGCGCTCCCAGCACAGCAGCGCGATGTCGCGCAGATCGAGCTCGGTGGGGCGCGGCAGAGTGGCCACGACCTGCCGGGAGAGCAGTCGTTGCTGTGGCGCTGGTATGCCCAGGAACGCGAACTTGCCGCGCATGTAGCTGGACATCGCATCGGCCCGGGCCGGGTTGCGGGCCTCCTGGTAGGTACGGGTGAGGCGGTCCAGCACGAGGCGCGGCAGATCGGGTTGCGTCGGTGTCGCGGCCATCCGATCAGCATCGCGTACGGTTCGGTGGCGGGTGCGCGGGACCGCCGGATCGGACTGTGGGGTGGTGGGACCATGGCGGGTAGGTCACGGCCGGCGGCCGGTGGAGGTCGCTGGGTCGATGTGGCACCGGAACGCATCGAACGGTGGTTGGCCGGGTTCGCGGAGCGCCACGGCGACCCGGTCGCATGCGGTACGGCCGACGGGTTGCGGTTGGTCGCTCCGGACGGCGCGGTCGCGCAGTGCCACCTGCCGTTCGGTTGGCCGGCCGGTCCGGGCGAGGATGCCGCCGCCGTGAGCGTCGCCGCGGCCCACCAGTGGCGGGTGGGTCTGTTGCTGGTCCGCCGGGGCGCGCACGCGATCGGTGTCGCGGTCGGGGACCGGCTGATCGTCTCCAAGGTGGACACGCGCTACGTGCAGTCCCGTACGGCGGCCGGGGGTTGGTCGCAGCAACGGTTCGCCCGGCGCCGGGGCAACCAGACCCGTGAGTCCGCGGAGTCCGCGTCGGGGCACATGGTCCGGTTGCTGGAGCCGGAGCGGCACGGGTTGGCCGGTCTGGCCACCGGTGGCGACCGGGCGCTGGTGGATGCGGTACTCGCCGACCGGCGGCTGAGCTGGCTGTCCGATCTGCCCAGGACGGTGCTGCTGGAGGTTCCCGAGCCGCGGCGGGCGACACTGCTCGCCGCTGTCCAGGAGTACCGGGTGGTCCGGATCAGGGTCACAGATCCAGGCCAGAACGAGCACCTCCAAGGAATCGGTGACCCTGCTGTGTGAGCGCCCAATTGCAGACTTGCGTTGATCGACATTCCATGCCCTAATACGGGTCAACCTCACATATCGGTCCCCATTGAGAGGAAACCCGGATGGACAACGCACCGAGCGTGACACCCCGCAGAGCCGGTCGACGTCGGCTGCCGGCCCTGGCCACGTTTCTGAGTACGCTGGCAGCCGGTGCCGCCTCGCTGGTGGGCGCGCCCCCGGCGATCGCCGCCGGGGCACCGCTCGGCGTCGATGTCTCGCACTACCAGGGCACGGTCCACTGGGCCACGGTCAGGAAGTCCGGCATCAGGTTCGCCGTCATCAAGGCGACCGAGGGCACCACTTACCGGGACTCGAAGTTCAGCACCAACTACAGCAACGCCAAGCGCGCCGGCCTGATCCGCGGCGCCTACCACTTCGCACTGCCCAACAGGTCCAGCGGAGCGACCCAGGCCAACTACTTCATCAGCCACGGCGGTGGCTGGTCACGTGACAACCACACGCTGCCCGGTGTGCTGGACATCGAATACAACCCGTACGGCTCGACCTGCTACGGGAAGAGCCACAGTGCGATGCGCTCGTGGATCGCCAGCTTCGTCAACCGCTACCACACGCGTACCGGACGATGGGCGATCGTCTACTCCACCTACGACTGGTGGAGGTCGTGTACAGGTAACTCGGGCAGTTTCTCGAAGGACCCGTTGTGGCTGGCCCGGTACGCGTCGAGCCCGGGCACGGTACCCGCCGGGTGGCACACCTGGACCTGCTGGCAGTACACCAGTTCGGCGTCGGTTCCCGGGATCGCCGGCAAGGTCGACAAGAACAAGTTCCATGGCACCGCCGCCGGGTTGCTGGCCCTGGCGAACAACACCTGAGCCGCCGGAGAACGTCGGCGCGGGACGGTGGTGCTCTCTGCACCGTCCCGCGCCGACACGTCGCGCCGGGGTGTCTGTCAGCTGTCGAAGGTCCGGCAGGACGTCGGATCGCCGGAGGAGTACCCCGTACTCAACCAGTGCTGCCGCTGTTCGCCGGAACCGTGAGTCCAGGTGTCCTGGTTGATCCCGGAACCTGACTTGCGCTGGATGGTGTCGTCACCGACGGCCTGTGCGGCCCGCAGCGCCTCGTCCATGTCCTGCTGCGAGACGCTGGTGAACAGCTTGTTCCCCCGCTTGTCGGTGGTCTGGGTGGCGTGTCTGGCCCATACGCCGGCGTAACAGTCCGCCTGCAGCTCCAGCGCGATGGAGTATCGGCCGGCGTTGTCCGGATCCTGCTGCTGGGCACGCCGGACCTTGGACTCGGTGCCGTTGAGGTCCTGGATGTGGTGGCCGTACTCGTGCGCCAGTACGTAGGCCTGCGCGAACTGCCCTGGCGCGCCGAACTTCTGGCCGGCCAGCTCGTCGTAGAAGCTCAGATCGATGTAGACCGCCTTGTCCCCAGGGCAGTAGAACGGACCGACGCCGGAGTCGGCAGCACCGCATGCTGTGTTGACCGACTGGGTGAAGAACCGGGTCGGTGCCTGCTGGTAGTCGCCACCGAAACTCTGCGGCAGCGCATCCTGCCAGTACGCCTGGATGGAATTGACGTACAGCACGTTGCGGCAGTCGGTGCGTTTGAGCCGGTCCGGGTTGTCGGCTGAACAGTTCTGTTGCAGGTTGCTGTTGTCGCCCTGGGCGCCCGAGCCGCTACCGCCACCGAGGCCGAGATGGCCGGTGCCGCCGAGTACTCCGAGCACGATGACCGCGATCAGTCCCAGGATCCCGCCGCCGGCAGTCAGGCCGCCGCCCGGCAACGCGCTGAAGCCGCCACCGCCGCCCGAACCGCGCAGGTCCTCTACCTGACCGGTGTCCAGGTCGGCGTCGTCGTTGATGCCCATGCTTCCTCCGGGGGTGTCCGTCAACGTCAGTGACCCTACGTGCATGACCGATCTGTCGCCCGCCGAGTCAGGAGGCACCGGTACGCGGCGTCTGGTCGCTGGTGGTGGCATGCCGGAAATCACTGGCGGAGCCGCCGTGGGCCTCCGCTACACTGGCCACGTGCTCCTCTGCGAAGACTGACCCGCCCCGCACCGACTGCCCACGGCAGCCGGTGCGTCAGTGTGCCCCGGTCAGTTCCCTTACCCCGAGAGTGAGCTTTTCGAGATGATCACCGTTTCCGGCCTGGAACTTCGTGCCGGCCCTCGGATCCTGTTGTCCGACACCACCCTGCGGGTCCAGCCTGGCGATCGGATCGGCCTGGTCGGTCGCAACGGTGCGGGCAAGACCACCACACTCAAGGTCCTTGCCGGTGAGGGCACCCCGTACACCGGCGAGGTCACCCGTCGTGGTCCGGTCGGCTATCTGCCCCAGGACCCGAGGACCGGCGACCTGGATGTGTCCGGCCGTGACCGGGTTCTCTCCGCCCGCGGCCTGGACACCCTCCTGGCCGAGATGGGCAAGTTGCAGGCTGCACTGGCCGAGACGGCCGACGACGCACACCGGGACCGGTTGGTCCGCCGCTACGGCAACCTGGAGGACCGGTTCGCCGGACTCGGTGGTTATGCCGCGGAGGCCGACGCGGCCCGGATCTGCGCAAACCTCTCGCTGCCGGACCGCGCGCTGGGTCAGCCGCTGCGCACCCTGTCCGGCGGGCAGCGCCGGCGTATCGAGCTGGCCCGCATCCTGTTCTCGGACGGCGCCGACTCCGGCGTGCTGCTGCTCGACGAGCCCACCAACCACCTGGATGCCGACTCCGTCACCTGGCTGCGCGGTTACCTGTCCGGACACAAGGGTGGTCTGATCGTCATCAGCCATGATGTCGACCTGCTCGCCGATGTGGTCAACAAGGTCTGGTACCTCGACGCCAACCGTTCCGTGGTCGACATCTACAACGTGGGCTGGAAGAAGTACCAGGAGCAGCGCGAGACCGACGAGCGGCGCCGTCGCCGGGAACGCTCCAACGCCGAACGTAAGGCCGGGGCGCTGAAGGCGCAGGCCGCGAAGCTGGGCGCCAAGGCGACCAAGGCGACCGCTGCGCAGAACATGGCCCGGCGCGCCGACAAGCTGTTGGCCGGGCTCGACGAGGTACGCGTCTCCGACAAGGTGGCGAAGGTCCGTTTCCCCGACCCGGCGCCGTGCGGCAAGGTGCCGCTGACCGCGCGCGGGTTGTCGAAGTCCTACGGTTCGCTGGAGGTCTTCGTCGACGTCGACGCCAACGTCGACCGCGGCTCCCGGGTGGTCATCCTCGGCCTCAACGGCGCCGGCAAGACCACCCTGCTGCGGTTGCTGGGTGCCCGCGAGCAGCCGGACACCGGTGAGGTGTTGCCGGGCCACGGCCTGCGGATCGGTTACTACGCGCAGGAGCACGAGACACTCGACACCGACCGTTCGGTACTCGACCACATGCGTTCGGCCGACTCGGCCAACGGTGGACGGCAGACCGACACCGATCTACGCAAGATCCTCGGTGCCTTCCTGTTCTCCGGTGAGGACGTGGACAAGCCGGCCGGGGTGCTCTCCGGCGGTGAGAAGACTCGACTCGCGTTGGCCACCCTGGTCACCTCCGGGGCCAACGTGTTGCTGCTCGACGAGCCGACGAACAACCTCGATCCGGTCTCCCGCGCCCAGGTACTGGACGCGATCTCCCGGTTCCCTGGGGCGATCGTGCTGGTCACCCACGACCCGGGTGCGGTGGCGGCGCTGCGGCCGGACCGGGCGATCCTGCTGCCCGACGGTGACGAGGATGCCTGGAGCGACGATCTGCTGGAGCTTGTCGAACTCGCCTAGATCGAGAGTTTGAAGCCCACGTGGCTTCGGGCGAACCCCAGTCTGGCGTAGAAGCGGTGCGCGTCCTCGCGGCTGGCGTTCGAGGTCAGCTGGACCATGCGGCATCCCCGGTCGCGGGCCGCGTCGATGGCCCAGCCGATCAGGTACGTGCCGAGGCCGGAACCGCGTCGTGTCGGCGCGACCCGTACGGCCTCGATCTGGGCCCGCCAGCTGCCCTGGTGCGACAGGCCGGGGATGAACGTCAGTTGCAGGGTGCCGACGAGTTCGCCGCCATCCTCGGCCACCGCGAGGTACTGGTTGGGGTCCGCGTCGAGCGCCGCGAAGGCAGCCAGGTACGGCTCCTGGTCGTCGGTCGACTCCCGGGTCGCGCCGAGCGGGTCGTCGGCGAGCATCGCTACGATCGCCGGCACGTCGCTTCGGCGCGCCCGGCGTACGGTCACTGGGTTCATGATGTCCTTTCCGTCCTGCTCGTCCGGTGGGCCAGCGCCCAACGGGTCACCGGTACCAGCGCCGCGCCGGACACCGCGAACAGGATGCCCAGCAGGATCCAACCGGGCAGTCCGAAGCGGATGGCGGTACTGGTCGTCACCAGCGGCGCCAGCATGGTCGCCGCCGCGAAGCCACTGTTGTACAGGCCCTGATAGGCGCCGGGCGCCGCCGGGTCGGCCAGTTCGTAGCTCAGGGCCCAGCCGGCGGCTGACGACAACATCTCCGCGACGGCCTGTAGTACCGCAGCGGCCAGCAGGACCAGCACGGCCCATACCGGTCCGAGACCGTGTGCCAGCCCGAACACCACGCAGGCGGCCGCGAGCAGCAGCCCCGAGCGGCGGGCGACCCGAGCGGCGGTCGTCGGTCGATCGACGCTGCCAGTGGCCCGGACCTGGAACAGCACGATCAGCACCGTATTGAGCAGCATGAGTGCCGAGACCATGGCCGCCGGCGCGCGCGTGTGGGACACGACCCACAACGGAACGGTCACGTCGATCAGGCTGAACTGCATCGCCAGTACCCCGTTGAGTGCGGTGATGGCAAGGAACGGGGTGTCGGTGAGTGCGCCGAATCGTCGGAGGTCACGGGCGGGCCGCCGCTGCCCGGCGGGTTCATCGGCGGGGATCCTGCGTACCAGTGCCGAGGTGACGACGAACGTAGCGGCGTCCACCGCGATCAGGCTGAGGTAGCCGGCGCGGGTGTCGACCTGCAGCCCGACGGCTGCGATGGCGGAGCCGGCACCGATGCCCACGTTGGTCACCGCCCGGAGATAGGCTCGCCCCCGGACCCGCCCCTGCGGTGGTAGCGCACTGGCCAGCAGCGCGTTTCGTACCGCCCGGCTGCCCGCGTCCAGCGTTGTGACCAGGCACGCCACCAGCAGAAACGCCGGAAACGAGCCCACCGCCGCGTAACAGAGCAGCCCGACCGCCTGGATCAGGTACAGCCCGGCCAGCATCCGCCGGGCACCGAACCGGTCCGCCAGTTGCCCGATGGGCATGCCTGCCGCGACCCCGCAACCACCGGCGATGGTCAGCCCGAGCCCCACCTGTACGGCGGACAGCCCCACCGAGCGGGTGAAGAACACCGCGCTGACGGTCATGAACATCCCATTGCCGACGGTGTTGACCAGCGTCAGTACGGCCAGCCGGCGGGTCACCGGCTCGGCGGGAAGGAGTCGGCCCAGCCGGGTACGGGACAGCGGGGCAGGGGGGATCTCGGGCGGTGCGGCAGTCATGTGACCAGTGCACGGGTGGGCTGCACGGCAGCCAAAGGATTTAGGCTGGTGCTTAATGTTGGAGCTTCGTCTGAGTGTGACCGACCTCGCGTCCACGTGGTTCGCCTACTCGCCGCTGCAGGAAACGGTGTTCAGCCTCCGGATGCTGGCCCAGCCGGGTGTGTTCGGCGCCCATCTGCCCTGGCATGCCAGCGTGGTCAGCCATCTTGACGCCGCTGACGTCCAGATCCTGTACGCGTTGGTGTCCGCGCGACGCTGGGTGCCGGACTTCCTGACTCCCCGCCCGCCGGGCCCGACCCCACGCTTCGCCGCTGAACTGGCCCTGCTCCAGGCAACCCCGGCGGCCCGGATCGGTCCCGACCTCGCTGCCGCCCATGCGCCGGACGGTGTTCCCGGGATACTGGGTGGGCATCTTGACGATCCCGGGTACCTGCGCGACAGGATCGCCGGGGCCCTGGAGCGGTACTGGCGGCGCTGCGTACGGCCATGGTGGCCGCGGATGCGGGCGATCCTGTCGGCCGACATCACCTATCGGGCCGGGCGGCTCGCCTCTGGCGGGGCGCTGGCGTTGTTCCACGACCTGGATCCGCGTCTGTCCTGGGACGAAGGGATTCTGACCGTGCAGCAGAAGAGTCGCCTGGACCGGCAGATCGTGGCCGTGGACGGGCGGGGGCTTCCCCTGGTGCCCAGTCTGTTCGCCCGTGGCGCGATGACCGCGATCGACCCGGCTGCCCTGCCGGTGATCTCCTACCCGGCCCGGGGCCGCGCCACCCTCTGGGAGGCGGTGGTGCCACCGACCGAGGCGGCGCTGGTCCGGTTGATCGGCGCACCCCGCGCGAAGCTGCTCGCGCTGCTGGCACATCCGGCCAGTACCACCGAGCTGTCGTACCGGCTGGGCATCACCGCGGCGGCCGTCAGTCAGCAGCTCGCCGTACTGCACGCTGCGGGACTGCTGACCCGAGCGCGCAGCGGTCGTATCGTCCTGTATGCCCGTAGCCCGCTGGGTGACCGTCTCGTTGCCCCGATCCTCAGCCCGGAACAAGTACTGCCGCGATGACGATGGCGCCCGCCGCACCCACCGAGACCAGCAGCAGAGGAGCGGGTACCGGTGGGCCGGCCTGTCGTTGTGGCGCGGTCGCGGCGATGGTCAGCCAACCGAAGAACGGCAACCAGGCGGCTTCCGCGCCACCGCGGGCGAACCCGAGCAGCACCGAGAAGGTGACCGCCAGACCCGCACCGACCAGACACGGCCAGCCTGGGGTGTTGCGCAGCTTGCGCAGGCTCGCCACCAATGGCGGACCAGCCGCGAGCAGCAGGGTGACCAGGCTGACCGGCCCCCACCACAGTTCCGTGGTCGGCCGTACGGTCTCGTCGATGTGCGCGGCGAGCAGGCCGGCCGGCCAGCTGAATCCGATGGCCGCCGCAGCCACCGGCACGGCCAGCGCGCCGAGTCCGGTCGCCACGTTGAGAAACGGGCGACGCCGGGCGAAATAGAGCAGCACCACCGAGACGCCCAGCCAGGCCACGGCGTAGCTGAACATCGCGCCCGCCCCGACCAGCAGGCCGCAGCCGATCGCCCAGCCGGTCGCCCGCCACCCGGACCGTACGTGGTCGCTGGCCCTGGCACCGGTGGCGAGCATCCCGGCACCGATCGCGGCGACCACCCCGTCCATGCTGCCGCCCAGGAACGCCCCGTACGGAGCGAGTACCAGCACCGGTGCGTACCGGCGGGCCGGCAGGTCACCGCAGATGTTGCGGACCGCGGCCAGGGCGACCGGTACGCTCAGCGCGCCCAGCGCGGTGACGCTCAGCGCCACCGGCGCACCGAGCTGGTGCAGCGACCAGAGCAGCAGCGCCGGTCCTGGTGGGTGCCCGTGCGCGTCGACGGCATGACCGTCCACGAAGTCCCGTAGGTAGCGCAGCGGGTGACCGGCGACCGCTCCGGTGTCCTCGAGCCGGCCGCCCAACCCGGCCCCGGCGGCCAGGGTCAGCGCCCAGCCCAGCGCGGCGAGGTAGCTGAACGCCTGCACCGCGCCGAACGCCGGGCGCCGGGTGGTCCGGTCGGCATAGCGGGAGATGACGACCACACCGGCCGCCAGGGCCGCCGCCAGGAGCAGCCAGGGGCCGGGTGAGAGCCGGTAATGGCCGAGAAATGGCAGGGCGCGCGTACTCAGAGTAACAAAACGGGCGGTCAGTAGTACGGCGACCAGGCCGGTCGCGGCAAGTAGCAGCCAGCACAGAAGGTCACGTACCTCCTGGCGTGGCCGAGTCAGTCGATCGGTGTCGGCCATGGCCCATCACGGTATCGGGTAGGCGACACCACCTGCGTGTTCGGTTGGCGTAGGGGCCGCTTGTGCAGCATGATCGTTCATGACGGCCCAACGGGGGTCGTCGGACCACTCACCGTGAAAACGTGAGGGATCGATATGGCTGCCACTGGCACCAGCACGAGCACGGAGAAGGGGCGGCGGATCGTCGGCGCCGAACGTCAGACGCTGGCCAAGGACCTGGTCAAGCGGTACAACGGCGGTGAGAGCATCCGCTCTCTCGCCTCGTCCACCGGCCGTTCGTACGGGTTCATCCACCGGGTTCTCACCGAGTCGGGCGTGCAACTCCGTCAGCGCGGCGGGGCACGTCGTCGCAAGAAGGCCTGACCGCTCACCTGTCGGCTCGGCCAGCGTGACTGGCCAGCCGCAAGGTCTGAGCAGGCAGCCCGTCGGTGACGCCGCCGACGGGCACCGGAACGTGTACCGGACGGCGAGGCGCCGGCCGGACGCGAGTGTGTCCACGTAGCGGGAGATGGGCCGGGTAGCGTGACAGGCCCCGTCGGCGTCCGTATCCCGGAGGAACACCATGCCCGCTGATTCTGCTCAGTCGCCTGACGGCCGGTCCGCCGACTCCGATGTTCTACTCAGTGTCGAAGCTGAGGTCGCCACCGTGACGCTGAACCGTCCGGCTGCGTACAACGCACAGACCCCGGCCATGTGGGCGCGGTTGCGTGACATCGGTCGCGAACTGACCGGTGCGGTACGGGTGGTGGTCGTACGTGGTGCCGGGCCGGGATTCTCCGCCGGTCTGGACACCGCCGTACTGCGTGGCGAGCCCGCTCCGGGCGGCCCGTCGTTTCCCGAGATGGCAGTCATGCCCACCGCCGACTGTGACGAGGTCATCGGCCGGTACCAGCAGGCCTTCGCCTGGTTGCGCCGTCCTGACCTGATCTCCGTCGCGGCCGTTGCCGGGCATGCGATCGGTGCCGGATTCCAGCTCGCGCTCGCCTGTGACCTGCGTATCCTTGCCGACGATGCGCAGTTGGCGATGGCCGAGACCACCCTCGGACTGGTCCCTGACCTGGGCGGTACGAAGCGGCTGGTGGAACTGGCCGGCTACAGCCACGCCCTGGAGATCTGCGTGACCGGCCGCCGGATCGGTGCCGCCGAGGCCGACCGGCTCGGGCTGGCGAGCCTCCAGGTACCGCGCGAGGAACTGGACAACGCCACCCGCGACCTGGTCGCCGCCGTCCTCGCCGCACCGCGTGCCGCGGTCATCGAGACCAAGGCACTGCTCGCCGAAGCGAGTGGCCGCAGTTTCGCCGCCCAGGAGGCGGCCGAACGGCAGGCCCAGATCCGGCGCATCGCCGACCTCGCCGGCCGCGGCGAGTAGCGCCGGCCGGAGGATCCGGCCGGCGTATCCCGGCGGCATGTGTCACAGGCAGCGCATCGCGCCGCCGTCCACGGTGATCAGGCTGCCGGTGAGGTACCCGGCGGCCGGGGAGAGCACGAACGCCGCGACCCGACCGAACTCGTCGGGAGTGCCGTAGCGTCGCAACGGGATCGCTGCCCGTTGCCGTTCGGCGACCGATTCGTCGCCCTGGTCCAGTTCCAGGATCCGGTCCGTGGCGATCCGGCCGGGCAGCAGGCCGACCAGGCGGACCCCGGCCGGGCCGAACTGGTCGGCCATGTCCTTGGTAGCCATCGCCAGACCGGGTCGTAGGCCGTTGGAGATGCCCAGGCCGGTGATCGGGGAGCGGGCCGATGAGGACAGCACCAGGGCGATGGCGCCGCCCTCGGTGAGTGCGCCGGCCACCACCCGGGCACAGCGCACCGCGCCGAGGAACACGGTGTCGAACGCCTGGCGCCATGCCTCGTCGGTGGCGCCGGCGACGGTGGCGGGCGGCGGGCCGCCACACGAGACGAGCGCTCCGTCCAGGCGGCCGAACCGTTCGCTCGCGGCCGTGACCAGTCGTTCGGGTGTGTCCTCCGCCGCCAGGTCGGCGACCACTCCGGTGGCGTGCGGCATGCCGCCGAGTCGTTCGACGGCTGCGGCGACGCGGTCGGTGTCCCGGGCTGACACCACCACTCGGGCGCCGTCGGCGACCAGCGCGCTCGCGGTCGCGTAGCCCAGGCCCTTGCTGGCGCCGGTGACCACGTACACCTTGTCTGTGAGTCCGAGATCCATGCCTGCGATCCTGCCGCACGGGTCCACTACCTACCCATGGGGGGAATACGGGTCGTCCGGCCCGTCAGTCCGCGCCGTCGGCCCTGCGCCGGACGGTCTCCTCGACAAGATCGAGTACCGGTTCGATGTCGTCCGCGGAGCGGCCCATCGTGAGGTAGAGCACCAGCCCGTCGTGGGCCAGTTCCAGGAAGCGTTGCAATGTCTCGATGGGTACGTCGGAGCGCAGTACGCCCGCCTCGCGCTGGCGTTCCAGTCGTTCCCGGGTGGCCCGGGAGATGGCGTCCGAGCGTTGCGCCCAGCGCCGGGCGAACAGGGCGTCGGTACGCAGCCGGCGGGAGACCTCCAGCTGGGTGCCCAGCCAGCCGGTGATGTCGGGTTGATCCGCCCGGGCGGTCAGGTCCCGCATGACCTGGACCAGGCCGTTACGGGCCACGGTGGCCACCATCGCGGCCGCGTCGTCCTCGGCGACCGCCAGGAACAGTGACTCCTTGTCCCGGAAGTGGTGGAAGATCGCCCCGCGGGACAGCCCGATGGCCTCCTCCAGCCGGCGTACAGTGGCGCCCTCGTAGCCGTGCCGGGCGAAGCAGGCGCGGGCGCCGGCGAGGATCTCGCGACGGCGCGAGTCGAGATGCTGCTGGCTGACCCGTGGCACCCGATGATCCTGACAGCCCGGACCCTGGTTTGCAATCCGTACGTACGGATTGTGGGAGGTCAGGCCACCACCCCGGCCCGGCGCAGGTCTGCCAGAGCCGTCGCGCCGTACCCGAGGTCGGTGAGCACGTCGTCGGTGTCCGCGCCGATCGGCGGGGCCGGCGCCGGGAAGTCTGCCGGCGTGTCGGAGAAGCGGGGCGCCGGTGCCGGCTGCAGTAGGCCGTCGTCGTGCCGGTAGGTGCCCCGGGCCGCCAGATGGGGGTGTCGGGCCGCCTCGTCCGGGTCCAGCACCGGAGCCACACACGCGTCGGTGCCCTCGAAACAGGCCGCCCACTCGTCGCGGGTACGGGCGGCGAACGCGGCGCCGAGCCGTTCTCGCAGCGCCGACCATTGCGCCGGATCCTCGCGGGAGGGCAGCGTCGGATCGTCGTCCAGACCCAACCCGGTCAGCAGTGCCTGGTAGAACGGCTGCTCCAGTGCGCCGACGGCGATGTACCCACCATCGGAGCACCGGTACGCGTCGTAGAACGGTGCACCACCGTCCAGCAGGTTGTTGCCCCGTTCCTGCCACATGCCGGCTGCCCGCAGACCCAGCAGCATCGACAGCAGGGTGGCGGTGCCGTCCACCATGGCCGCGTCGACGACCTGCCCGCGACCGGTGTTCCGGGCGCCGAGCAACGCGGCCAGCACACCGACGGCCATCAGCATCCCGCCCCCGCCGAAGTCGCCGATGAGGTTCAGCGGTACGGTCGGCGCCTCGCTGGAGCGCCCGACCATGCTCAACGCTCCGGCCACCGCGATGTAGTTGATGTCGTGCCCGGCCGCCTGCGCCAGTGGGCCGTCCTGGCCCCAGCCGGTCATCCGCCCGTACACCAGCCGCGCGTTGGCCGCCAGACAGGGCTCGGGTCCGATACCCAGCCGCTCGGCCACCCCGGGACGGTATCCCTCGATCAGTGCGTCGGCGGTGCCGGCGAGCCTCAGTACCACCTCGACCCCGGCCGGGTCCTTCAGATTCACCGCCACCGAGCGCCGTCCACGGCCGAGGATCCGGTGCCCCGCGTCGACCGGACTGGACCGGCCACCGGGTCGGTCCACCCGGATCACCTCCGCGCCGAGGTCCGCCAGCAGCATCGCGGCGAACGGCGCTGGGCCGATACCGGCCAGTTCGACGATCCGGATCCCAGCCAGTGGCCCCGCCATCGGTTGCCCCTTTCGTGTGCTCCCGGTGACATCCTGCCGTCGTCGGACGTCTGGGCTGTGCCCGCCCCACGGTGCGTCGCTGCGGCCGACCCGGCTGGCACCATGTCGGAGTGAATCCAACGCCGTCCGGGCAGCCCGTGTCTGCCGAACAGTCAACGTCGTCCGAGCCGGCACTGCCCCAGCGGGCACTTCGCGTCGCCGCCGTACAGGCCGTCGCCCAGCCCGGGGAGCTGGCCCGTAACGCGGCCAGCGCGGCCCGTCTCGTCGGCCAGGCCGCCGCTGAAGGCTGCCGACTCGTCGTGCTGCCGGAGCTGTTCCTGCCCGCCTACCATCCGCCCACCCTGGCTGCTGAGCCGACCCGTTGTGATCTGACGGCCGATGAATCGGGCCTGATCAGCGACCCGCGACTGGACTCCCTGGCCACCGCCGCGTCCGCGAACGGCATCGCTGTGCTGGTCGGGGCGAGTGTGCTGGGAGCTGACGAGCGGCGTTACCTGGCCGCGGTACTGGTCGGCCCGGACGGTACGGTCCGCGACGCATACCACAAGCGGCACCTGTGTCGAGGTGAGGAGCAGGCCCTGTTCTCGCCGGGGGAGTACGCAACCAGCCTCGAACTGGGCGGCTGGCGGCTGGGCGTGGGAATCTGTTACGACGGCTGCTTTCCCGAGCACGCCAGGTCGGCGGCGCAGGCGGGCGCGCACGGTTATCTGTGCCCGGCGGCGTATCTGGTCGGCAGCGAACACCGTCGTGACCTCTACTACGCTGCCCGTGCACTGGACAACACCATGTTCGTGGTGTTCGCAGATGCGGTCGGCGGGCCCACGCCATGGACTCTCAACGGTGGCAGCGCGATCTACGATCCGGAGGGTCGTGCACTGGTCCGGGCGCCGGATACGGGGGATGCGGTGATCGTGGCCGACCTGGATCCGGCGCTGCTGGCCGCGACGCGCGCCGAGCAGCCGATGCTGGCGGACGTGCAGGTGGGTGAGCCGTCCGAACGCCGGCTGTTGAGCATCCCGGCCTGAGCGGAGGGGTCACCTGGTGGACATCCACCAGGTGGCCGGCCGGAGCGTCGGGACTCCCGACGCTCCGGTGATGGCTCAACGCTTCTCGACGTCCACGTAGTCGCGCTCCGTCGGCCCGGTGTAGATCTGTCGGGGACGGGTGATCTTGACGCTGCCCTCGGCCATCATCTCGCGCCACTGCGCGATCCAGCCGGGCAGCCGGCCAAGTGCGAACAGCACGGTGAACATCTGCTCGGGGAAGCCGAGCGCCTTGTAGATCAGGCCGGTGTAGAAGTCGACGTTGGGGTAGAGCTTGCGCTCGACGAAATACTCGTCGGACAGCGCGTGCTGCTCCAGCTGTACGGCGATGTCCAGCAGCGGGTCGGACACGCCCAGCTTGCTCAGTACGTCGTCGGTCATCTTCTTGACCAGGGCGGCACGAGGGTCGTAGTTCTTGTAGACCCGGTGGCCGAAGCCCATCAGCCGTACGCCGGCTTCCTTGTTCTTGACGCGCCGGACGAAATCGTCGACGTTGCCGCCGCTGCGGTGGATGCCTTCCAGCATCTCCAGTACGGCCTGGTTCGCGCCGCCGTGCGAGGGGCCGGACAGCGCGTTGATCCCGGCCGCGATCGAGACGAACAGATTGGCCTGCGCCGACCCGACGCTACGCACGGTTGCGGTCGAGCAGTTCTGCTCGTGATCGGCGTGCAGGATCAGCAGCAGATCCAGCGCCGCCCGGGAGGTCTCATTGATCTCGAAGGGCTCCGCGGGCAGCCCGAACATCATCCGGAGCAGGTTGGACACCAGGTCCAGGGAGTTGTCCGGGTACAGCGTCGGCTGACCGACCGACCGCTTGTAGATATGGGCCGCGATGGTCGGCAGCTTGGCCATCAGCCGGATCGAGGACAGTTCGACGCTGTCGGCGTCAGCCGGGTTGAGATCGTCGGGGTAGTAGGTCGACAGCGCGTTGACCGCGGAGGCCAGCACGGCCATCGGGTGTGCGTCGCGCGGGAACGCGTCGAACAGCCGGGTCAGGTTCTCGTCCAGCAGGGTGTGCCGGCGCAGCCGGGCGTCGAAGTCCGCGAGCTGCGAGGTGGTCGGCAGCTCGCCGTACATCAGCAGGTAGCTGGTCTCCAGGAAGGTCGACTTCGCAGCGAGCTGGTCGATCGGGTAGCCCCGGTAGCGCAGGATCCCCGCGTCACCGTCGATGTAGGTGATGGTCGAGGTGCACGACGCGGTGTTGACGAACCCGGTGTCCAGGGTGACCAGCCCGGTCTTCGCGAGAAGTTTCGACGAGTCGATCCCGGAGTTGCCCTCAGCCGCCGGAATGATCGCCATCTCGAGCTCGCCGTCCGGATAGTGCAGGACGGTGCTGCTCTGCTCAGTCATGAAAGACCCTTCGTCCGGGTGGGGGGTGTCCAGATCGTGGGTCACGCTCCCCGAAAACAGCTACGTGCCGGTAACCTCGACGCTACTCGTATCTTCTACGCCACTGCCTGCGGGCCGGCCTAGTACCCGTGGTGTGATCTTTTCCCCAACCGGCCGGTAGGCCGTAACTGAGTCAAGGGCACGTCGTGTGGCTGCCCGCCCGGGGTTGCGGGTGGAAATCCTCCCGCCGCGGCGCTGTATGGAGCGTACTAGATGCGGCTGACCTCGACATTGACCGGAATCTGTGCTGTCGAGATACGGTGCGGCGGGGATTGCGCCGTTTTCCCGCTCTGGCCCGGATATCACGAACCGGACCATCCATTCGGATGTGCGGTGCGATAGGTCACATCACCATGGTGGGATCTCCACCGTGACATATCCACATCGGACAGTCGACGACCTCGGCTCTCCCCGTACGCCGCGATGGTGGAGTAGCGAAGATGACACCACCATCGCCCGCGAGGATCACTGCACGGAACTGTCCGACTGCGTTGGCACGTCGATCGCCGATCGGATCTGCGCCACCGAGGTGGCTTCCATCGCGGCGCTACGCTGCTGCGCGGCCCGGATCCGACCCAGATCCAGATCCGACTTCACCGTACGGTCGAACCGGTAGATGCCGTTCTGCTCCTGGTACACATCGGTGAGCTGGGTGTAGCAGTAACCGAACATGCCCTGGTCGTCGAGCAGTGCGCCGACGAGCCCCTCGAACCGGCTGTGGAACTCTTCGGCGTCTCGTGGTCGCTTCCCGTAGCCCCAGGAGTAGTCCTGTTCGCTGGCCTGCGGGTTCCACCAGATACCACCGAACTCGCTGCAGAAGTACGGCTGCCCCCGGTACGGCATCGACCAGGTCTCGCCGTTCTCGCCGGTGTTGACGTACGGCTTCCCGCTGGCCAGGCCGGCCATCTCGGTGCCGAACCGTTGCGGATCCTGTTCGTAGTGGTGCGAATCGTAGACGTCGGTCTCGGGCACCCGGTGCGCATAGCCCGATGCGTCCAGTACCGGCCGGGTCAGGTCCATCGCCTTGGTGGCGAGGAACATTGCGCGGGTCACGTCGTCGAGCACACTGATCCGGTCGGTGAGGTTCTGTCTCGTCTCGTTCAGCGGGCACCAGCCGACTATCGCCGGGTGCGAATAATCACGTTCCAGCGCCTCCAGCCACTGCGCCACGTAGCTGGCGTCCGGGCGTTGGTTGTCCCCGGCCGGTCCGTAACCGTTGCAGCCCCAGTCGCCGAACTCGCCCCAGACCAGGTAGCCGAGCTGGTCGGCGTGGTAGAGGAAACGTTCCTCGAACACCTTCTGGTGCAGCCGGGCACCGTTGAACCCGGCCGCGACCGCCAGCTCGATGTCGTGTCGCAGGGCGTCGTCGTCGGGTGCGGTGAGTACGCCGTCGGGGTAGTAGCCCTGGTCGAGCACCAGTCGCTGGAACACCGGCCGTCCGTTGATCCGTACCGCGGTGCCGTCGATCGCCACCGACCGCAGCCCCGCGTAGCTGTCCGCTGCGTCCACCACGGTCCCGGTACGGTCCAGCAGTTCCAGCCGCAGTCCGTAGAGCTGGCCGTCGCCCGGTTGCCAGTACCGGCGCCGCTCGGCGGGTACCGGAAGGGTCAGCCGGGGCGCGAGGTCGACGTCCGCCGCGGCCTCAGCCACCGTGACGGCGCCCTCGCCGTCGGTGAGTGTGGCGCGGATCCGGTGCCCGGGGCGGTTGGCTGACAGGGGCAGCTCCAGGTGGAACGAGCTGTTGGCGACGTCCGGCGTGATGCGGGGGCGCCGCAGATGCGTGTCAGGTACCGGCTCCAGCCAGACCGTCTGCCAGATTCCCGTGGTTCGGGTGTAGTCGCAGTCGTGATTGGCGTACTCGGTGGACTGTTTGCCGCGTGCCTGCGGGCCGCTGCGCGGATCACGGGCCCGTACCACGATGGTGGCGCGACCGCCGGGCTCGGCGACGCCGGCCAGCGCACAGCTGAATCCCGTGAAGCCACCGCGGTGCCGGCCCACCTCGACACCGTTGACCCACACGGTGGTGTCGTAGTCGACGGCCTGGAAGTGCAGCAGCACCTGGCGGCCGGTCCAGTCGGCCGGCAGGTCGACCTCCCGGCGGTACCACACCGCGGTGAGGAAGTCGGTGTCGCCGATACCGGACAGCGGGGATTCCGGACAGAACGGTACCTGGATCTGCCCGGTGAGTTCGGCTCCGACCAGTCCCCGTTCCAGGCCGCTGTCGCCCCGGTCGGTCTCGAACTGCCAGCGACCGTTGAGATTGAGCCAATCGGGACGGACGAACTGCGGTCGCGGGTACTCCGGCCGGGGAGTGCCGGACGGCGGCGGACTGATCGGCATGTGGACACTCTCCTCGCCGATGGCGGTGACGGACGCCGGCAGTCTATTTCAGCGTTGTAAATCTGCCTGAGACTGTTTGGTCACCCCGGCCCCGACGACCCGGATGCTCAGCGGCATGGGGCGTGCCCGCCTGCTGGGAGGGCACGCACGCATCCCGAGCGCCCGGCTGCGTCGCGCCCTACGATGGCGAAGGTCCTGGTCTCAGCCTCGGAGGGAGAGCGATTCGTCATGACGGGTCAGATCGACAGCTGGACCGTGACCCTGCCCGGGAAGATCGAGATGCCGTTACTGGGCTTCGGTACGTGGCAGGCACGTGGCGACGACGCGTACCGCGCAACCAGATACGCACTGGAGGTCGGATACCGCCATCTCGACACCGCCACCGGGTACGGCAACGAGGCCGAGGTCGGTCGGGCACTCGCGGACAGTGGAGTGCCCCGCGAAGAGGTGTTCGTCACCACGAAGGTTCCGCCGGACCACGCCGGGCGCGCGCGGCGGACCATCGAGGAGAGCCTGTCGGCGCTGGGTACCGGTCAGGTGGATCTGTGGCTGATCCACTGGCCACCCGGTGGGCAGGCGAGTCCACAGATGTGGCGTGACCTGCTCAGTGCCCGGGACGATGGCCTGGCCCGCAGCGTGGGGGTCAGCAACTACAGCGCGGCGCAGATCGACGAGCTGACCGGGGCCACTGGTGTCACTCCGGCCGTCAACCAGATCAAGTGGGCGCCGGCCCTGTACGACGCCCAGGTGCTGGCCGAGCACCGGGACCGGGGTGTGGTGCTGGAGGGTTACAGTCCGTTCCGGGCCTCAGACCTCAGCGCGCCGACCCTGACCGAGGTGGCCGACGCGCACCAGGTCACCTCCGCGCAGGTGGTGCTGCGCTGGCACCTGCAGCACGGTGTCGTGGTCATCCCCAAATCGGTCACACCGGAACGGATCAGCGCCAACGCCGATGTGTTCGGCTTCCAACTCACCGACGAGCAGATGAGCCGGATCGACGCGCTGGCCGGCAGCTGACCGCCCCTGGCCAGACCGATGAGGGGCCGTCACCCACCAGATGGGTGACGGCCCCTCATCGTCAGCTGATTCAGATCAGGCCGAGCTGGGCGACCGCGTCCCGTTCCTCGGCGAGTTCGCGCACCGAGGCGTCGATGCGCTGCCGGGAGAATTCGTCGATCTCCAGACCCTGCACGATCTCGTACCGGCCGTCGCGCGAGATCACCGGGAACGACGAGATCAGTCCCTCCGGCACACCGTACGAGCCGTCCGAGACGACCCCTGCGGACGTCCAGTCGCCCTCGGGGGTGCCGTTGACCCAGTCGTACACGTGGTCGATGGCCGCGTTCGCCGCGGAGGCCGCCGACGAGGCGCCGCGGGCCTCGATGATCGCCGCGCCGCGCTTGGCCACGGTCGGGATGAAGGTGTCCGACAGCCAACCGCGGTCCACCTGCTCGGCGGCGACCGCACCGTTGACCTGCGCGTGGAACAGGTCCGGGTACTGGGTGGCGGAGTGGTTGCCCCAGATCGTCATCCGCCGGATGTCGGCCAGCGGCACCGACAGCTTGGCGGACAGCTGTCCCAGCGCACGGTTGTGATCCAGCCGGGTCATCGCGGTGAACCGCTCGGCCGGTACGTCCGGTGCATGCCGCTGGGCGATCAGCGCGTTGGTGTTCGCCGGGTTGCCCACCACCAGGACCCGTACGTCGTCGGCGGCGCCGTCGTTGATCGCGGCACCCTGCGGCTTGAAGATGCCGCCGTTGGCCTCCAACAGATCGCCGCGCTCCATGCCCTTGCTGCGCGGGCGGGCACCGACCAGCAACGCGACGTTCACCCCGTCGAACGCCTGCTTCGCGTCGTCGGTGATGTCGATACCGGCCAGCAGCGGAAAGGCACAGTCGTCGAGTTCCATCGCGGTGCCCTCGGCGGCCTTGACCGCCTGCGGGATCTCCAGCAGCCGCAGCCGTACGGGGGTGTCACTGCCCAGCAGCTGACCTGAGGCGATCCGGAAGAGCAGGGCGTACCCGATCTGACCGGCCGCGCCGGTGACCGCGACGTTGACAGGCGCCTGGGCCATGTGCTTTCACTCCCGTTCGATCGTCTGGTGTCTCAGCGCGGATGCTACCCGCCGGTCGGCGGCCGACCGCGACGTGTCGCGCTGCGCGTCGAGGGGGTCACAGTGGCTCGTGCGGTACCGGATCGAGGTGCCTCGGGACCGGACGTACCCGCTGGTCGTGGGTTCGTAGTCAGGGGCGGGGGTCCCTGCGCCGATGGGCCCGGCAGATGGCGGTGCTGGGCGACAATGACGGTATGAGACTGCCGATCATGCCGCCGGTCAAACCGATGCTCGCCAAACCGGTCAAGGACATTCCGACCGGCGCCATGATCTTCGAGCCGAAGTGGGACGGCTTCCGGTCCATCCTCTTCCGCGACGGCGACGAGGTCGAGATCGGCAGCCGCAACGAAAAGCCTATGACCCGTTACTTCCCCGAACTGGTCGACGCGATCAGGGCCAACCTGCCCGAGCGGTGCGTGGTTGACGGGGAGATCGTGGTGATCGGGGAGTCGGGCGACCGGCTGGAATTCGAGCTGCTGCAGCAGCGGATCCACCCCGCCGAGAGCCGGGTCCGGATGCTGGCGGAGAAGACACCGGCACACTTCGTCGCGTTCGATCTGTTGGCGCTGGACGACACCGACTACACCGGAAAGCCGTTCGCCGAGCGTCGGGCCGCGCTGCTGGCGGCGCTGGAGCCCGCGGCACCACCCATCCACCTCACCCCGGCGACGACCGACCGGGGTGTGGCGCAGGAGTGGTTCCAGCAGTTCGAGGGCGCGGGACTCGACGGGCTGATCGCCAAGCCGTCGGACGGCGTGTACCAGCCGGACAAGCGGGTCATGTTCAAGATCAAACCTGAACGTACCGCGGACTGCGTCGTTGCCGGCTACCGCGTACACAAGAGCGGGCCGGACCGCATCGGTTCCCTGCTGCTGGGGCTCTATACCGACGAGGGTGACCTGATCTCGGTGGGAGTCATCGGTGCGTTCCCGATGCAGCGGCGCGCCGAGTTGTTCGGCGAACTGCAACCGTTGGTCACCGACTTCGACGGCCACCCATGGGACTGGGCGAGGCAGGTCGAAGGCACCCGTACCCCGCGCAACGCGGAGGGGAGCCGCTGGCAGGCCGGCAAGGACCTCAGCTTCGTACCGTTGCGTCCGGAACGTGTGGTGGAGGTGCGCTACGACCACATGGAGGGCGTCAGATTCCGGCACACGGCGCAGTTCGTACGCTGGCGCCCGGACCGGGAGGCCCGCTCGTGCACCTACGAGCAGTTGGAGGAGCCGGTGAAGTTCGACCTGGCCGAGGTGCTCGGCAGCTGACCGCAGGGGGCGCATCACCCTGCCGGACGCCTCTGGCCGGGGTCAGCGTGGCGGGTCCTCACCGACCAGCCCGTCGACGGACTCGCGGAGGAGATCGGCGTGTCCGACATGGCGGGCGTACTCCTCGATCAGGTCGATGAGCAGCCGTCGCAGGCTGGGGGACTGCCCGCCGGAGTTCGTGTACGCGGCGCGATGTCCGACGCCCCCCTCGACCAACGCCTGGCGGACGTGGGTACGGGAACGGGCCACGGCATCCTGCCAGAGCGTCATGAGCTGCCCTGGGGTGTCGTCGTTGGCCGACCGCCACTCCCAGTCGGGCTCGGCGTCCCAGTCCACCGTGTTCCACGGTGCCGACGGCCGGTGCCCGAGCAGCTTCTGGGTCAACATGTCGTCCTCCACCAGGGCCAGGTGTTTGAGCAGCCCACCCAGGGTCATGGACGAGGCGGCGACAGCCGTACGCAGCCCGGCCGCATCCAGTCCGCCGCATTTCCAGGCGAAAATTCTGCGCTGACGTTCCAGGGAACCCAGCAGGGTGTCGACCTCGTCGCCGGCGACCGGCGGTTCCCAGAGGATCAGCTCGTCGTGCTCACTCATGGTGGTCAGATTATGGCCCGTTCCGGACGATCCACTTCCGGAACCTGACGCCTGCTGAAGACGGTCGATGGACGCCGGCAACCGTCGCGTGTCCACCGGAGCGGTGAGTCACACATGGTCGCCGAGCAACCTCGCCAGGCAACGGTTCGTTGGTCCCGCCGAAGTCCTGACGAGAGGGGTGCGCGTGACCGAGTTCGAACCGGTGAACGAGCTGGAGGTTCGGATGGCCGCAGCCCTGGCCGTCGGCGACCAGGAGGACTATCTGCGCGTGCTGGCCGCCGCGCACCTGGTCCTCCCGGCCGACCAGCACGGTACGGAACCGCTCTGGCCGACGATGGTCAATGACGGCCGCACGTTCGTTGCGGCGTACACCTCACCGGCGGCGATGATGGTCTCCACCACCGGACAGTTCCGTCGCAGCCTGACCATCCGATTTCACGACCTGGTGGAATGTTGGCCGGACCCGCAATGGTCACTGGTCGTCGACCCGGGACTGCCATTGGCCGCACACCTGCCGGCGAGCCTGATCCACCAGATGGCCGGCGGCGAGTTCGGTGTCCTCCGCACCCCCGCCGACGCGTCGCCGCCCGGCAATGTGGAGGAGCCTGTTGCGGTCCGGCCGCAGCGGCTGAGCGACTGGCAACCGGTACCTCCAGAAGGAGAGGATCCGGACAGCGACCTGATCCCCACCGTGATGCAGAAGGTGATCCCACGCAGCCAGGTCTCGTTCTACCTCGACAAGGGCTACGACTGGGTGGCCGGCTACGTGCACCGCTGGCAGGACGCCGCCGAGCTCGAGACAGTGCCCGACATCGTCGCCAATCTCGGCCTCAACTATCCGGGATCGCCGTTCGCCGAGACCGACGAATCGGTGTACGTGCTGCGCTGGACGGCATACCGGGGTGAGCTGTACCGGTCCCCGATCGGTGGGGTGGACGAGGCCTGGCTGCCGCAGGGCGGATGGGTGGTGGAGTATCCGCCGTTCACCGGAACCGGCCACGTGACCGACTCCCGGCTGGCCATTCCGGAGTACAAGATCGACAGCCTGCGGCTGCCGCACCAGGCGGAGATGTGGCGGATCAGCGCCGACGGCACGCACCACTTCGTCGCCCTGTACGACGCCGACGAGCAACGGTGGATGGTCAACTGCGAACTTGTCGGAGGGGCATGATGCGCGACGGCTACTACGCCCGGTGGCGGGGCAATGAGTACGAGGCCGCGCCCAGTAGCGCGGGTGCCCACCTGTACACCGAACGGCCCGACTGCCAGGGTTTCGCGGAGGTGGCTCCCGGCCGGTACCGCCGTGTCGTGTCGTTCAGCGAACTCGACGAGTTCGGCTACCTGGTCACCGTCGGGGCGTTTCGCGGTGAACCGGTCAAGGTGCTGGCCGAACACGAACAGTGGCTGCGGGTGGAGTACACCGGTGGCCGCGCGCCGCGCGCCGTACAACTGGGCCTGGATCGTTTCGACCGAGGTGTCTACCAGTCATGGGTGCCCCGTGCGGAGGTCACCGGCCTGCGTGAGCAGCACCTCTGACCGGCCTTGCGGGCAGCCCGGCCGATCAGAACCGGGCGAACGAGCGCAGCGCGGCACGGTGCGCCCGCCGGGGTTCGCGGACCCCGCCGGCCATGATCAACCGGACCACCCGGGCCCGGTGCCCGCGGAACGGGGCGAGCAGTTCCAGCAGCAGCGCATCGTCGCCGCGTTCCGCTCCGGTCAACGCGAACGCCACCTGATGGGGCACGTGGTAGTCGCCGACGCTGACCGCGTCCGGATCGCCGAACGCGACCGCGGACACCTCGGCCGCGGTCCAGGCACCGATCCCGGGCAGCGTGGTCAGCCGGCGCTGGGCCTCGGTGGGTGTCAGGTCGACCAGCGCCTCCAGTCGCGTGGCCACCGTCGCCACCCGGCGCAGCGTGTCGGCGCGCCGCCGTTCCACACCCAACGGATGGAAGGCCCAGTACGGTGCTGCCGTGATCGTCTCCGGGGCCGGCGGCACCCACAGCTCGACCGGTCCGGGCGCGGGTTCACCGAACCGGCGGACGAGCGCGGCATAGGAGCGTACCGCCTCGATCGAGGTGACCTTCTGCGCCAGCACCGCCCGCAGCAGTTCCTCGAACACCCGGTCGGTACGTACCAGCCGGAGGCCGGGCATCGCGTCGGCCAGTACGGAAAGCACCGGATGGGTGCGGGCCAGCTCGGTGAAGCCGGTCGGATCGTCGCGCAGCCCGCTCAGCGCGTCGGCCCGGTCCACCAGCCAGGGACCGCCGGGGCCGTACCCGGTGGCGGTGAGCTGACCGCCACCGTGGCGTAGCAGGATGGTCCCCGGGCCCTGCGGCGTACGGCTGGCCCGCCAGAATTCGTCCCGCGTGAGCCGGGTGCTCGGGTCGTAGCGTCCGCAGCGCAACACCCCGATGGTGCGGCGGAAGTCGTACCGGTGTCCGACCGGCATGGTGCGCTCGACACTCATCCGACCCCCCGGGCCGCCGCGCTGCGCAACCCGCGCAGCAGCAGGCGGGGATCACCGAGCAGGCCACGCAGCCGCCGCTCCAGGCCGGCGATGGGTACCAGGTTCTGCGGTGCGCGCGGGTCCTTGTACGCGGTGGAGGCGAACCGGGGCAGCGTGACCGCGGAGATGTCGGCGTAGCGCACCGCCTCCGCCAACGGCCAGTCCGCCGGGCACTCCAGCCGGACGATGCCGGCCCACGGTGAACCGACCGGACCGGGTAGCCGGAGGTACCAGGAGTAGCGGTGCCACTGGTCACCGAGCATGAACAGCGGGGTGCGCTGGCCCGGTGCCAGCGAGGTCACCACACCGGTCAGCCTGGTGTCCAGGTACTGCTTGTGGTGCGTCTTGGCATACCCCAGGGCGCGCGGCAGGCCGGTACGGCCCCGCAGCGGGCCGTCCACCACCAGCAGGTCCGCGTCCGAACCGGGGTCGGCGCTGCTGCGCGCCTGCTGGGAGACCGACACCTCCAACTCGGTCAGCCGCCGCTGCACCTCGGCGTCCACCTTGGCCGGGTCATCGCCCTTCACCGGGTACGGGTGGTACCGCGCCTGGGCGTGCGCGCGCAGCGGGGTCACCGTCGGGCCGGGCGCGAACAGGCCGTGCGCGACGCGGGCCAGGCCCAGCGCGGCCACCCCGGCGGCGAGGTCGCAGCGCACCACGCCAGCGGCGTACGAGGCGCATACCCCGGGCCGGGCGACGCCCTCGTCGTCCTCCACCCAGACCCGGGCATCGATCCGGCGCACCCCGTCGACCAGTAACACGATGCGTGGTGCGCGGGCGTCCGGTGCCGGAGTCAGTGGGCTCCAGGACTCCGGCGGGCGTTCCACCCCGACATCCACCGGTGCGCTGCTGACCGCACCGGGTCCGTTACCGGCGGGCCCGGCCGCATCGCCTTCCACGGAACGTCCGTAGCTGGGGTCCCAGGCGTCCACATGGACCCTCATCGGCGCTCTCCGGTCGGCAGGCTCACAGGTTCTCCCGGGTGACGTGGGCACCTCGGCTGTCCTTGCGTACGTCGTAGCGGACCGGGATCCGTTCGGCGAGCTCGGCCACATGGGTGACCACGCCGACCATCCGGTCTCCACGGGCCGCGAGGTTCTCCAGGGTGGCGGCCACCGAGTCCAGGGTGCCGGGGTCCAGCGTGCCGAACCCTTCGTCCAGCATGATCGATTCCAGGCTGGTGGCGGTGTTGGACAGTCCGGCCAACTGTTCGGACAACGCCAACGCCAGGGCGAGCGAGGCCTGGAAGGTCTCGCCGCCGGACAGGGTACGTACGGCCCGGCGCAGGTCGGCGTCGTGATGGTCCACGACGTAGAAGTCGCCGTTGTCGTAGGCCAGCGCGTACTGGCCGGCGGACAGTTCCCGCAGGATCTCGGAGGCCCCGTCGACCAGCAGGTCCATCGCCTCGGTGAGTAGCCAGCGTTGGAACCGGTCGGCGGCCAGATGCCCGGCGAGTGCCTTGGCGAGCTGGCCGGAGCGTGCGTGCCCGCTGCGCCGGTCGCGCAGCGTGGCGGCCTGCTCGTGGCGCTGCACCACCCGGCTGTGCGCGCTGTCTGCCCGTTCCACCGCGAGCGCTGCGGTCAGCTGGTACGCCGCGGCGTCGGCGGCCGGGTCGTCGGGCCGCGCCACGCCGTGCTCGTCGAGCATCGCGCCGAGCTTGCCGCGGATCGCCTCCGCGGTGGTGGCGGACTCCCGGGCGGCGGCGAGCGTGTCGGCCCGAGCGGTGCGGCGGGCCTGCGCACCGGTGGTCGCCCAGTCAAGGAGCGCCCGCCAGGACGCTGCCAGGTCGTCGCGGTCCGCGGTGGGAGGTTCGAATCGGGACACCATGTCGCGCGCCTCGTCGTAGCGGTTCCACCCGGTGCGCAGTTTCCGCTCAGCCTGTTCCGCCGCGCCGTGCGCCTCCCGCTGGTGCCGGCGGGCGGTGGCCACCGCGGCCCGCGCCGCAGCGTGCTCGGTGCGCAGCGTCTCGATCCGGGTCAGCTGCCCGGTGAGCGCTGCTGGGTCGGCGGCGTCGGCCAGCCGGGCGTCGAGTTCGGTGCGCCGGGCGCGCAGCGCGTCGCGGTGCCGCTGCACGGCCCCCAGCGCGCCGTCCAGTTCACGGGCGGTCCGGTCGGTGTCGTCGCGGCGCCGTCGGGCGATGTCGACGGCCGACCTGGCCTCGGCCAGATGTGGATCGGTCGGCCCGTCGGGAAGTACGGTGACGGGCTGCTCGCATACCGGGCATGCGACGCCGACCGCGAGCTCCGGCCGTATCGCGGCCGCGGCCTGGGCGGTGCGGGCCGCCGCGTGTGCCGCCTCGGCGGCGAGCAAAGCCTCCTCGGCTTCGTGTGCAATGTGCCGGGCGCTGTCGAGTTCGGTTCCGGCGGCGGCCATCCGCTCGGCGAGGTCGGTCTCCTCTGCGATGAGCCGGTCACGTTCGGCATGCTGGTCGAGCAACTGTCGGAGAGCTGCCGGGTCACCGGCGGCCTCCAGCGTGGCCGCGCACTGTTCCTCGAGCCGTTCGGTCTCGGTCACCGCCTCGCCGGCCCGCTGCGCGTCGGCCCGGGTCCGGGCGGCCTCGTCAGCGGCGGCGGTGACCCCGTCCGGGGCGCTCACCGACGCCAGCAACCGGCCCTCGGCGTCCAGCGCGTCCAGTGCTGCCCGGGCCTCGGTGGCCCGCTGCTGTGCGGCATTCAGATCGGGGACAGCGACGGCGACCGCTTCCGCCAGTCCGCGCAGCTGTCCGACCCGCTCTGCGGCTTCGGACACCGCCTGATCGGTGGCGTCGGGCATGTCGTCGAGCAGTGCGTCGATCGCCCGGACGTCGCTGTCCGCGTCCTTGGCGGTCAGCCGGGCCCGCTCGGCGATCTTCTGGTAGACCCGCAGGCCGAGCAGGTTGACCAGGATCTCCTGCCGTTTGGCCGGTTTGGCGTGCAGGAACTCGGCGAACTCACCCTGGGGCAGCACCACACAGGTGGTGAACTGCTCGTACGGCATGCCCACCGCGAGCGCCACCGCCTCGGTCATCTCCGACGGAGTGCCGGCCAGCACTTCGCCGAGTTCGCCGCCGCCCGCATCGGTGTCCAGTGTGGACACGTCGACATCTGCGGACAGTCGTTCCAGCCCGGCCCGGGTGGTGGTCACCTTGCCCCGGGCGCTTCGCCGCAGCACCCGGCTGGCCACGTAGCGGGCACCACCGGACTCGAACACCAGTCGTACCCGCGCCTCGCTGGCAGACGGTGACAGGGCGTTCTCCACCGAGCGCAGATGGTCCCACCGGGGGACCGTGCCGTAGAGCGCGAAACAGATGGCGTCCAGCACCGTCGACTTGCCCGATCCGGTGGCGCCGAGCAGTACGAAGAAGTCTGCGCCGGTGAAGTCGATCACCGTGTGTTCCCGGAACACCGTGAAGCCGGCCAGGTCGAGGCGGACCGGGCGCATCAGCTGACCTCCTCATGCAGCCGGTCGAACAGTTCCGCCACTGCGGGATCCTGGTGGCCGGATTCGGCCAGGTAGTCGCTGAACAGTTGGCGCGCACCGCGTCCGGCACGGCTGACCCGCCGGTCGTTTCCCGCCGTCGCGGCGAGCAGTTCAGGATCGATACGCACCTCCAGAGCACCCGGCAGCAGCGCCTGAACCTCCTCGCGCAGGCCGGCACGCGGATGCTCCCGGATGAACACCCGCAACCACGCGTCACCGACGGAGTCGGCCAGCGCGGTCAGCTCCTCCAGCGTGCCGCGTACGGTGCGCAGTGTGCGGGCGCAGGTGACGGCGACCTCACGTACCCGGGCGGGTGCTCCGGCGCTCGCCTCGACGATCAGCAGGCCGGGGGTGTTGTCCTGCTCGCCGAAGTCGACGGCGAGCGGGCTGCCGCTGTAGTGCACCGGACACGGCCCGGGTACCGACTGCCGCCGGTGCAGATGCCCGAGCGCCACGTAGTGCGCGGAGGACGGGAACACCGTGCTGGGTACGGCGTACGCCTGGATGGTGTGTGCTTCGCGTTCGCCGCCGCCGGTCTTCGCGCCGACCACGGTGAGGTGCCCGGCGATCAGGTTGACCGCGCCGGGCCGGAACGAGGTGGTCAGTGCGTCGAGCATCCGGCGCAGATGGTCGGTGTAGGTCTGATTGGCCTCGGCACCGGTCAGCTCGAACATCTCGGTGGCGCGTACCGCGTAGCGCTGGGAGATGAACGGCAGTGCGATCAGCGTCCATTCCTCGCCGGAACGGGTCTGTCCGGTGACCACCGGGTCGCCGCTGGTGCGTACGGTGCCGCGCAGGGTGATGCCCGCCGAATCGGCCCAGTTACGCAGGGCGTCGAGCGCGGCGCCGTTGTCGTGGTTGCCGGCGATGGCGACCACTTCGGCGCCGCTGCGTCGCAGCGCGGTCAGCGCCCGTACGACAAGGCGGGTGGCGTCCGGTGTCGGTGCCGCCGTCTCGAACAGGTCGCCGGCGACGATGACCAGGTCGGGCTGTTCGCGCGCGGCGATCTCGACCACCTCGGCGAGCACGTCGCGGTGCTCGTCGAAGCGCGAGCGGCCCTTCAGCACCTTGCCCACGTGCCAGTCCGACGTGTGCAGGATCTTCACTTCCACGCCCCCTGCGTGTTGGCCGGACACCCCACCGGTCACCGACTCTATGCGCCCGGTCCGACATCGTGACGTAGGCCGTCCGCGGTCACCTCCGGTGTCGGACCACGGAGGTCACCGTGACAGCGCGCCGCAGCTGCTGGTCGGACAGCGGCTCCGGAGCGATGGGACGCTGCCGGGCGGGGCCCGGCGCACCGTGCCTACCATGGTCCACAACGGAAATGCGGCCTCCGGCCACGCCTTGATCGACCTATTGCGTATGCGGTAGTCTGCACATATTCATCCGATCTTTCGGATTTGTTCCAACTGTGATCGGTCGCATACCGGGCGCCGCAGGACCGATCACCGGCCATGACCCGGCCGCGCGGTCGCCCGCTCCGTTCCGGACGCCGTGTCGGCTGATCCCCGGGCGGCACCGTACGGCTGGAGGCGCTGATGGGCGGGGTCTCGCGGCGCGGCCTGCTCGCAGTAGCCGCCATCGGTACCGGCACCGCACTGGTGCCCGGCGCGGCGGTCGAGGCGACCCCTGCCGGCCCACGACTGCGCCTGGACACCGGGTCACTGCGGCTGCTGGACGCCATGGCGGACCAACAGTCCTGGGCGAACTACCTGGCCGACCACGACCCGGTCTGGCGCCGGTTGCCGGACAGCATCGAGGAAGCCCCGTTTCTCGGCAACGGTGGTCTCGGCATGGCCCTGTTCCGGCAACCGTCCCGGCGCGCGGTACGTCTGGAGATCGGCGACAGCCGGGTCCGCGACCATCAAGATGCCGGTGGCGCCGATTTCGGCCAGGCCAGGCTCCGCGTCGGGTTCTTCTCCCTGGAGACCATCGGTGAGGTCACCGAGACGAACCTGCGTCTCTCGCTGTGGCATGCCGAACTGTCCGGCACCATCAGCACGACGGCCGGCACCATACGGTTGCGCTGCGTCGTGCACGCCACCAGTGACCTGTTGATCGTGGAGACCACACCCGACCGTGGTGAACGCGGCCTGAACTGGTCCTTCACCGCCTATCCGGCGCAGAGCACCCGGCTGGGGCAGGTGCGGAGACCGGCCGGGCTCACCGACAATCCCGACCCCGTCGTCCGCAGTCGTACCGATGAGGGCTGCTGTGTCCAGGACCTGGCCGTCGGCGGCGGTCATGCCACCGTCTGGCGCACCTCCCGTCAGGCTGGCACCACCCGGCTGATCGTCAGCGTCGCGGCCAGCTACCCGAGACGCACCGCGGACACCGCCGCGGCCAGTACGGTCCTGCCGGCAGCCGACGAGCCGGTCGGCCCGCTGCTCGCCACCCACCGTGCCTGGTGGCGTCGGTTCTACACGCGCAGCTTCGTCTCGGTGCCGGACCGACGGCTGTCTGCGTTCTACTGGATCCAGTTGTACAAGTTGGCCTGCGTGACCCGGGCGGACCGGCCGGTGGTGTCCAGCACGGCACAGTGGCCGCAGCCGGCGCAGCGGCCCGACATCCGCTTCGACGGACACGTACAGCAGGTCTACCAGCTGATCAACGCGACCGGACACGACGAGTTGGATTCGTTGAGCTCGACGCTGGCCAGCCAGAGTGACAACCTCGCCGGTAATGTCCCGGCCGCGTACCAGGCGGACTCCGCGGCGATCGCGGACGCCGCACCGGACGACCTGCGTACCGCCGAGGTTGCGGTGCCCGGGCAGGTCGCGGGCGGTGCCGAGGTCGGGAATCTGACCTGGGCGCTGCACAATGCCTGGCTGTCCTACCGGCACAGCATGGACGACCGCCGGTTGCGTGAGGTGATCTACCCGTTGCTGCGTCGGGCCATCAACTACTACCTGCGCATGCTGAGCGAGGGGGCGGATGGCCGGTTGCATCTGCCGCCGACCCGGTCACCGGGGAGCGTCACCGTCGCGGACAGCAACTACGACCTGGCACTGCTGACCTGGGGGTGCCGCACCCTGCTGGCTGCCACCGACCGGCTGGGCCTGCCCGACCCGCTGCGGGCACGCTGGCGTGAGGTGCTGCGTCGGTTGGTCGACCCTCCGCGGGGCAGCGACGGGCTGTGGCTCGGTGCGTACCGCCCGCTCGCCGGAAAGGACGACGGGCTGACCCACCTGCTCTCGTTCCACCCGCTGCACCTGTTGGATCCGGGTACCTCCACCCAGCGGGACCTGCTGCGGCGGTCCCTGACCCGTTGGCTGCGCGTCTCCGGTTCCGCCGAGGACACCAGGCCCGCAGCGGCGTCGTTGGGCGCGCTGCTCGGTGACGGCGACATGGCGCTCGGGCAGCTGACCGTGCTGATGGACCGGGACATCACGGCCAACACCATGCGCACGGGTGCCGGAGCGGCGATGGCCACGCCGCTGGCCGCCGCGCAGGCGATGCTGGACATGCTCCTGCACAGCGCCGGCGGGGTGCTCCGGGTGTTCCCCGCGCTACCCACAGAATGGTCGGACGTAGCGGTACACAATCTGCGTGCTGAAGGGGGGTTCCTGATCAGCGCGGTACGCAGCGCCGGGCAGACCCGGTTCGTCCGCGTCTACAGCGCGGCCGGGGAACGCTGCCGACTGGCACCGGGGATACCGGGCGCCTGCACGGTACGTCCGCTGGGCCCGGGGCCCGTGCACTGGCGGAACGTGGGCGGGGGAGTACTGGACCTCCATCTGCGGGCCGGCGACGACGTGGTGGTGTCCGCGGCTGGCGCCGATCCGCCGCTGCTGATCGCCCCGGTGCCGACCATCGATGTTCCCCGCTGGGGCCTGTCCGCAGCAGACTGAGCCGGCGCACGCTCCGCTACCGAGCATCATGTGCGGTCCGCGCAGACCCGCAGTCACTGCGGGCCGGTCAGACGTCAGCATGGTGCTCAGACCAGCCCGAGCCAGGTGGGTGCCGTGGTTTGGCCTTCCGTTAACCCACCGATGTCGGTATTTGGCGATATTCTCTAGGCGAAATTGCCATCTGCTCCGACATTGGCGGATGTGGCGCTCTGTCGGTGCCGGCGCCGCAGCTGTCAGGAGTCCTGCATGCCCCTCGTTGGTACCCGTCGGGTTCTGCTCGCCCTCGCCGCGTGCACCACGGTCGCGGTCGGCGTGGTCACGACCGGCCCGGCCCATGCCGCCGGCACCTTCTCGCTCCAGGTCTTCCCGGACCAGGACCACACTGCGGTCTACGACTTCATCGACTCGGCCACCCGTTCACTCGACATGACCATGTACGAACTGCGCGACACCACCGTCGTCAATGACCTGGTCGATCGCGAGAAGGCCGGTGTGGCTGTCCGGGTGATCCTCGACGGCGCCCACAAGTCCGTGAACAGTGCCGCGTACTCGACCCTGCAGCAGGGCGGTGTGGGCGTCACGTATTCCTCGTCGGCGTTCGTCTACACCCACCAGAAGACGGTCACCGTCGACGGTGACCGGTCGCTGATCATGACCGGCAACCTCGACTCCACCTACTACTCCAACGACCGTGACTACGCGGTCTTCGACAGCGACGCGGCCGATGCCGCCGCGATCGAGCAGGTCTTCGACGCCGACTACGCCAAGACCTCGGTCACCCCGTCCGACGGCGACAACCTGGTCTGGTCCCCGACCGACTCGCAGAGCCGGCTACTGGGTCTGATCAACGGCGCGCAGCACTCGTTGGATGTGGAGGAACTCGAGTTCGGCGACACGGCGCTGGTCAACGCGATCGTGGCGGCCGAGAACCGCGGAGTCACGGTGCGCGTGGTGGGCATGGACCCCAGCAGCTACCAGAGCACCTTCAACGAGGTCGTCGCCGCTGGCGGCACGGTGGTCACCTACAGCAGCAGCGGTGGGCTCTACATCCACGCCAAGGCCATCGTCGCCGACAACGGCACCAGCACCGCGAAGGTCTTCGCCGGCTCGGAGAACTTCTCCGACAACTCGCTCAACAACAACCGCGAGCTCGGCCTGATCATCGACGATTCCGCCGTACTCAGCGGGGTCGAGGCCACATTCGACACCGACTTCGCCGGCGGTACCCCGTACGGTTCCTGACCCTCGGGGACGCTCCCGCAGCTCCCACCCGCGTCGGGTCGCCCCGCCCGGTCCTCACCAGCGGGGCGATCTGGTCGGGATCAGCCGCCCTCCGTACGGGGTCTGCCGGATACCGGGTGATCAGACGCCGTCCGTGCTCTCGGGGTCCGGGCAAGTATTCTGTCGCGCGGTGTTTTCTGTTCTTGGTGAGGAGTGGGCGTGAGCGATCGGGTGGAGACGCTGGAGTTTCAGGCGGAGACGCGTCAACTGTTGCGGTTGATGGTGCATTCGATCTATTCCAACAAGGACATCTTCCTGCGTGAACTGATCTCCAACTGCTCCGACGCACTGGACAAGCTGAGGCTGGAGTCACTGACCAACAAGGAGCTGCAGGTCGACGCGTCCGACCTGCACATCGACCTTGAGGTCGACGCCGAGCAGCGCACGCTGACCGTACGTGACAACGGCATCGGCATGTCCCGCGACGAGGTGGTCGAGCTGATCGGGACGATCGCCCGATCGGGTACGGCCGAGCTGCTCGCCAAGATCAAGGAGTCGAAGGACGCCGCGCAGTCGCAGGAACTCATCGGCCAGTTCGGGGTGGGCTTCTACTCGTCCTTCATGGTGGCCGACCGGGTCAGTCTGCTGACCCGCCGCGCCGGGCAGCAGGAAGGCACCCGCTGGGAGTCCACCGGCGAGGGCACGTACGTCATCGAGTCCGTCGACGACGCGCCGCAGGGCACCGCGGTCACCCTGCACCTCAAGCCGGAGGACAGCGAGGACCAGCTGTTCGACTACACCGCGGAGTGGAAGATCCGCGAGCTGGTCAAGCGCTACTCCGACTTCATCGCGTGGCCGATCCGGATGTCGGTGGAGAGTACCGGCGAGGACGGTACGACCAGCCACGAGACGCAGACGCTCAACTCGATGAAGGCGCTGTGGGCACGGGCCCGCAAGGATGTCGACGACAGCGAGTACCACGAGTTCTACAAACACATCAGCCACGACTGGACAGATCCACTCGAGATCGTGCACCTGAAGGCCGAGGGCACCTTCGAGTTCGAGGCGCTGCTGTTCATCCCGGAGCACGCCCCGTACGACCTGCACATGCGCGACAGCCAGCGCGGCGTGCAGCTGTACGTCAAGCGGGTGTTCATCATGGACGACTGCGAGGCGCTGGTGCCTCACTACCTGCGCTTCGTCAAGGGGGTTGTGGACGCGCACGACCTGTCGCTCAACATCTCCCGGGAGATCCTGCAGCAGGACCGCCAGATCCAGGCGGTACGCCGGCGCCTGGTCAAGAAGGTGCTCGGCACGGTCAAGAGCATGCAGTCCGAGTCGCCGGAACGGTACGCGACGTTCTGGAAGGAGTTCGGCCGGGCTGTCAAGGAGGGCTTGCTCGAGGACACCGCCAACCGGGACCTCCTGCTCGACATCATCTCAGTCGACTCCACCCAGGACGCCGAGAAGCCGACCACCCTGCGGCAGTACGTCGAGCGAATGCCCGAGGATCAGAAGAACATCTACTACATGACCGGCGAATCCCGGGCCATGGTCGAGAATTCGCCGCACATGGAGGCGTTCCGGGCCAAGGGGCGCGAAGTGATCATCCTGACCGACCCGATCGACGAGGTGTGGGTCGAGCGGGTCGGCGCCTTCGACGGCACACCGCTGCAGTCGATCGCCAAGGGGCAGGTCGACCTGTCCGACGAGGAGGACAAGGCCGAGGACTCCGCGGAGCGCGAGCAGCAGCAGAAGGACTACGCCGGGCTGCTGTCCTGGCTGGGTGAACGGCTGGCCGAGGACGTGAAGGAGGTACGGCTGTCCACCCGGCTGACCACCTCGCCGGCCTGCCTGGTCGGTGACGCGCAGGACATGACGCCGACGTTGGAGAAGATGTACCGGGCGATGGGCCAGGACATGCCGCAGGTCAAGCGGATCCTGGAACTCAACCCCGGTCATCCGCTGGTGACCGGCATGCGTACGGCGCAGGAGCAGGGCGGCGGCCCGGCGCTGGAACAGACCGCGGAGCTGCTGTACGGCATGGCACTGCTCGCCGAGGGCGGCGAACTGGCCGACCCGGCCCGGTTCACCCGCCTGCTCGCCGACCGGCTGGCCGACACACTGTAGGTGGGTACGGCGCGTTCCTGGGCGGCATGTCAGCGTGGAGGAGATCGCGATGAGCGATGTGGTACGTCTCCAGGACGAGGTCCGTGCCCGCGGTGGGTCCGTCCCCGCCATGCTGCCCGGGATCGCCTACGCCTCACCCGAGGTGCTGGCGTGGGAGCGGCGGCAGCTCTTTGCCGGTACCTGGACCTGCCTGGGCAGGCTCGACGACCTGCTGCCGGCCGCGCTGGACGGCGGGCGGCCCGCCACGCAGCGCGCCGCGTTGGTCGGTGACGTGGCGGTGCTGCTGACCCGGGACGGGGCCCGCGTCCGGATGTTCGCCAACACCTGCCGCCATCGCGCCCATGAGCTGCTGCCCGACGGCGGCACCTCGGCCCGCCGCTCCGTGATCTGCCCGTACCACGCCTGGTCGTACGACCTTGCCGGCAAGCTCGTCGCCGCGCCGGGGTACCGCGACGTGCCCGGGTACGATGCCGCGGCGTACGCCCTGGTGGAGCTGCCGGTCGCGGTCTGGTGCGGTTGGGTCTTCGGTCACGCGGGGCACGCGCTGGGCGACCCGTCCGTCGTACCGTTCACCGACCATCTCGGCGAGCTCGGCAGGGTCGTGGAACCCTACGATCCGGCGTCGCTGAGGCTCGCGGACCGACGCTCGTACGAAATCGCCGCGAACTGGAAGATCGTCGCGGAGAACTACCACGAGTGCTATCACTGCCCGCTGATCCATCCCGAGCTGTGCCAGGTCACTCCGCCGACCTCCGGCGCCAACTACGACCTGCCGGGTGCGTGGATCGGTGGCGCGATGGTGCTGCGCGACGGGATGGCGACGATGTCGTTGACGGGCCGGTCTGCTGGCAACCCCATCCCCGGGGCGTCGCCGACAGCGGTCGAGTACGTGCATCTGCTGCCGAACCTGCTGATCTCCGCGCACCCTGACTACGTGATGGCGCACCGGTTGATGCCGCTCGCGCCGGGCCGGACCTGGATCGAATGTTCCTGGTACCTGCAGCCGTCCGCTGACGGTACGGTCCCGGACCCGTCGTACGCCGTGGAGTTCTGGGATCTCACCAACCGCCAGGACTGGGCGGCCTGCGAGTCGGTCCAGCGCGGCCTGGAGTCGCCACACTACGCGCCGGGCCCGTTCTCGCCGGCCGAGGACGCGGTCGAGCGGTTCGTGGCGCTGGTGTCCCGGGCGTACGGCGGGCTGTCGTTGCACGACTACCGACACGCCGACGCTGTGATCTAGGCAGACCGTCAACGCGCGGCGGTCACCCGCATCACGGCCCGCTGTCTGGGGGCAGGCTGGAGCGAACCAGATCATCACGGAAACGACCGGGCACCCGGTCAGAAGGGGATGTCGTCGTAGTCGTCGGACTTCGCGCCGACGACCACGAACGGGTCGGTACGTTGGACCGCGGAGCGGATCGCGCTGGCCGGCGGCGCGTCGGCCTCCGACGGGCGGGTCGCCCAGGCCGGGAACGGGAACTCCACCACCAGCGGCACCGGGATGTCGGGCTGCGCCACGAACATCGTGCCCGGCTTGGCCAGTACGGCCCGCTGGCGTTGCGCGGTGGGCAGATAGCCGTACTCCGGCCGGCCCGCCTCCGCCGCGTCGAGCCGACCCACCACGCGGATCGCCGAGTTGGCCACGATCCGGCGCTCGATCTCGCTGGCTGTCTGCTGTGCCCCGATGAGGATCACGCCCAGCGAGCGGCCCCGCTCGGCGATGTCGAGCAGTACGTCCTTGATCGGGCTGGAGCCGTCGCGTGGCGCGTACTTGTTCAGCTCGTCGAGTACCACGAACAGCAGCGGGCGGGCCGTACCGGCCTTCTCCTTGCGTTCGAACTCGGTCTTGAGCGTCACCCCGACCACGAATCGTTGCGCCCGGTCCGGCAGGTTGTGCAGGTCGACCACGGTCAACTGGCCACTGTCCTGTGTGGACACGGCATGCGGTCGGCGGGCGGGCAGATCACCGCGGACCAGCCGTCCCAGGTCGCGCTTGCTGGCGACCATCCGGCGGATGAACGCGTTGACGGTGCCCAGACCGATCGCGCTGCCGGCCCACTCGGCCCGGGTGTCGTCGTCGGTGAGCTGGTCGACCAGCAGATCCACCAGGTTGTCGTAGTCGCGTACCACGGTGCCGGCGATGACCGCGGCGCCGTCCTGCGCCTCGATGGCGTCGCGGGCCAGTCGGGCGGTCACCTGGTGCACCACCATGGTGTACTGCTGCCGGTCGTCGTCGGCATCGGCGAACACGTACGGCAGCAGCCGGTCCCGGCAGAACTCGAAGATGCTCCAGTAGAAGGCGTCCACGCCGGTGCTGCGGCACGCCACGTCCGGGGTGCCCTCCGGATCGCCGATCCGTGGTGGCGCGTACACCGACACCGAACCGAAGGCGTCGGCCGGCAGACCGAGGCGCGCGTAGGCATCGCGCTGCTTGTCGTCCAGCCGGGTGTTGCGGTGGTCCAGCAGCAGCAGGTCCTCGCCCTTGACATTGAAGATCAGCGCCCGGGTGTTGCTGGTCTCGGCGCCCAGTACGCCCGAGTTGAACACCGAGTACAGCAGCCAGGTGGCGAACGAGGTCTTGGTGGCCACTCCGGAGATACCCGAGATCGACACGTGCGCGCCGCGACTACCGTCCAGGAAGTCGGCGTTGAGGTACAGCGGCTCGCCGTCGCGGCCCGTACCCACCGCGATCTTGCGTTCCATCCGGTCGAAGTACAGCGCTGCGGCCCGCTCCTCGTTGGCGGCCCGCCGTACCGGGGCGCCCGGGCACGGCGGAACGTACATCTCCGGCTCCAGCCGCGTCGTGGTGATCTCCGCGGCTTCCTGCACCTGAGCGGGCAGGGTGCCCTCGGAGATCAGGAACACGTCGGAGTCGAACTGGGCGCCCTCGTGCCGGGCCCGTACCTGCGTCACCACGCCGGCGATGGTCACCGGGTCTCTACCCGGGACCTCACGACTGGTGACCACCACGTCGTCGAGCTGCAGGTAGGCACCTTCCCGTACGGCGACCCAGAAGGTCAGCGGCGTCGCGTCCGCGGTGCCCAGCACCCGGCCGACAGTGTCGCCCTGTTCGGCGGACGCATCCTCGGCGAACTCCTGCCAGGTCAGGCCGTCCGCGCCGGTCTGCTCCCGGCCGACCTGCTCTGCGTCGGTCTGCTCCGGGGTGCCGGATGGGGCCTGGGTCATGGCTGCCGTCACTTCCTTCGTCGCCTGGGCTTACCGGCCCATCGTGCCTCACCGACAGTTGCGTATCGCGCAGCACCGCCCGCGCGCCGTGTCACCGACGCTGCTACCACGGGTGCAGGGTGTCAGCGCGTCGGTCGGGTGTAGCGGAGCAGGAGATTGTCCTCGGCGCACAGCACCTGGGCCAGGTGCAGATTCCGGACCGGTGCAGGCTCGCCCGCGGTGATCCGGGATGCGCCCGGACCGGCCAGCAGCGGCGAGACCGTCAGGCACAGTTCGTCGACCTCATCGGCGGCCGACAGGCTGCCGAGCAGATGCGGACCACCCTCGCAGAGCACCTGGCGCAGACCCCGCTCGGCCAGCGCGGCCCGGGCGGCGCTCAGATCCACCTCGGCTGTACCGCAGACCAGCACGTCGGCCCGCTCGCCCAGGATGCGCCGCTTTTCGATGGGGGAACCGCCGTGCGTGACCACGACCGGCCGGGTCGGTGCATCGACGAACATCGGGCTGTCCGGATCGAGATCGAGGCGACCGGACACCAGCACCAGGGTGGGGTGTTCCGGGAGCCCGGCTTCCCGCCGCCAGGCGCACCGACGTTCGCCCAACCGCATCGCGCCGTAGCCCTCGTGACGCAGGGTGCCGGCACCGACCATCACCGCGTCGCAGAACATCCGCAACAGGCCGAACACCCGCTTGTCCGCCCGCCCGGACAGTCCAGCCGAGTAGCCGGCCACACTGACCGCGCCGTCGGTGCTGGTGACGAAGTTGACCCGCAGCCATGGACGCTCCCGGTCCACCGGTCGGTAGCAGTCGGTCAACTGTTCGTCGGTGAGTTCCTCCGCCGTCGGGTCCGGCCACAATCGGTACATGGCGGTCATGATCCCATCCGGGGACGTGCCGCCGACGGCCGCGCACAGTCCCGAGGTTTGGCAGGTCAGGGGCGGGGAAGTCCGGGCACGGACCCCGACGGCTGTGGAGGTGGCGGTGAGCAAGATGAAGCTGTGGTACCGGCCGGTCAGCATCCTGATCCGGATCTCCGCAGGTGTGCTGACCGGTATGGCCTTCCGGCAGGTCTGGAAACTGGTCACCCATGACGATGCCGCCCCGGATCCCACCGACCCGGAGCGGGCCTGGGTGGAGATCCTGGTGGCGGCCGCCATCGAGGGTGCGATCTTCGCGGCCGTCCGGGCCGCCCTGGACCGCGGCGCCGACAAGGGCGTACGTCGGCTGACCGGGAGCTCACCCACCGGCTGAGTGCAGCTGCCGGGCCCGGTGGCGGGAACCGGGGTCATTCGCCCGGTGATCCGGTGGCCGGTTCCTGCGGCCGGTCGGAGCGGTGCTGACAGTCGCACCAGGAGCCGCCACGACACTCGTCGTGGCGCTTCTCCCGGCACGCCTGGCAGATCACGGCTCCAGTCAACCCCCGGTTGGCTCAGTGGTCCCGGCAGACCGCGGAATCGGGCCGGCGCCGGCTGGATGAGCGCTGGTCAGATCAGCGCGGGCTCGGTGCCCAGCCTGGTGTGGATCGGTCGTCCTGCGGCGACCCAGGCCCGCATGCCGCCGTCCAGGTTGACCGCGTCGAGCCCTTCCTGGCGCAGATGAGCGGTCACCCGGGCGGACCGCTTGCCGGAGCGGCACACCACGACCAGACGGGTGTCGTCGGGCAGTTCCGGCAATCGTTCCGGTATGGCGCCCATCGGGATGTGCAGGGCATCGAGGATGTGGCCGGCTTCGTACTCGTCGGGTTCTCGTACGTCGAGGACCGTGGATTCGTCGACGACTGCATCGACATCGATGGTCGGTACGTGCGGGGGTTGAGGCATCACGGGCGTCACCGATCCAGAGTTGCAGGTTCAGGGCGGAATGTCCGGATTCTCGGATCCTCTCTCGTCCCGTTCACGGTAACGCGGGCCGAGATTCACTGCCGAGGGAACTTTACGAGCAGATGAACAAGTGATCTAATCACCTGACCACTGGCCGCCGTTGATGCCGCAGGAGGACACGGTGCCGCACTCCACGACCCCACGACAGGGCTCCATACCGCGACGCGCACTGCTCGCCGGCGCCGTCGCTCTCCCGATCGGAGCGGCGCTCGGCGCCGGCCGCTCCGCCGCGGCGGACACGCCGCCGCTGGCCACCCCGACGGCGCGCCCGGACACCCGGCTGACCGGCCTGTTCAACGCCTACAGCGACAGCGGCGTGGGATGGACCGGCGCCGACTCGACCTACTCGGTGCGGTTGCCCGACGGCCGGATCGTCTGGATCTTCTCCGACACCTTCCTCGGACCGGTCCAGCCGGGCGGCTCCCGACCGAAGGACACGCCGTTCATCAACAACAGCTTCGTGGTACAGCACGGCAGCCGACTGTCCACTGTGCATGGTGGCAGTGCCGACGAGCCGGCCGCTCTGCTACCGCCGAGCGGGGACGCCTGGTACTGGGCCGGTGCCGGCATGCTCGGCGCGGGCACCCTGAACGTCACCTACCACCAGTTCCACCGCACCGGCGACGGACCGCTCGACTTCGGCTGGCAGCGCAGCGTACTGGCCCGTTTCGACCCGCGCGCCCTCACCTTGCTGGACGTCACCGAGCTGCCCAGCGCCGTACCGAACCTGGAGAGCGCCTCCTGGTTGAGCAGCCACGGTGGCCACACCTACATCTATCGGGTGGAGGACCTCGGCCCGGACAAGTACCTGCACGTCGCCCGGGTGGTCGGCGACGACCTGCGGCAGGACTGGCAGTTCTACACCGGTACGGGCTGGTCGAGCGAGCAGACCGCGTCCGCGCGCCTGCTCCGCGGGGTGTCCAACGAGTACAGCGTCACCCCGTTCGCCGGTGGCTACCTGCTGGTCACCCAGGACACCACCGAGCTGCTCAGCCCCCGGATCGTGGCCTACCGCGCGCCCACCCCGGTGGGTCCGTTCACCGACCCGACGCTGATCTACACCACGCCGGAGACCGGCGCCGACGGTTCGTACCACGACGGCAACATCTTCACCTACAACCCGCACGTGCACCCGGAACTGTCCGATCCGGACCGGCTCGTGGTGTCCTACAACGTCAACAGCTTCGTGTCCGACGAGCTGTACGCCGATGTGAGCATCTACCGGCCGCGGTTCATCGACGTACGCTTCGGCGGACAGCTGGGCGTCGGCCGTGGTCACTGACCGCACCGTGCCCCCGACGCTGGTACGCCGCAGCCTGTCCGACGACCTGACCGAACGGGTACTGGACCTGATCCGGCGCGAAGGGCTCGGGGCCGGCCAGCGGTTGCCCTCGGCGCGGGCACTTGCGGAGCGTTTCGCGGTGGCCACACCGACCGTACGTGAGGCGCTGCGCCGGCTGCAGGCCACCGGCGCGGTCGAACTACGGCACGGCTCCGGTGTCTACGTCAGCGCCAGCCTCGACCGGGTGCTGATACCCAACCCGAATCTGGACACGCTGGCCGGGGACAGGTTGCTGGACCTGCTGGAGGCCCGGCTGGTGATCGAACCGCACCTGGCCGGGCAGGCCGCCTCGCGACACGACGAGTCGGCGATCGAGCTGCTGCGGGAGCGGTTGTCGACCGCACAGCACGCCGTGCATTCCGACGACCTGGTGCTGCATGAGGCGAACATGGGCTTCCATGCCGCCGTTGCCGCGGCGAGCGGGAGCACCGTGCTGCACGAGGTACTGGAGTCGCTGCTGGCCATCCACGGCCGTGAGCAGCGCGAGATCCTCAGCCTCTACGACGACCGGACCCGTGACCTCGAGGAACACCGCGAGATCATGGCTGCCATCGACGAGTCCCGGGCGGTGGACGCTGCGGAACTCATGCACGCCCACCTGGCCGATGTCCGGTCGGTGATCGCGGCCCGCCTGGCCGGCGCCGGCCCCGACGATGCCGATCCGGCCGGCACCGACAGTACGCAGAACAGCACCACCCCCTCCAAGGAAAGGTGACAGACCAGTGCGGCGACTACGCCTGGCCGTGGCGGTACTGGCCACGACAGCACTCGGCCTGACCGCATGCGGCGGAGCAGGCACCGAGCACAAGACCACCCTGAAGCTGTACAACGACAAGGGCGCCTGGAAGCCGTACTTCCAGGACGTCGGCAAACTGTCCAAGAAGCAGATCGGTCTGAACGTCGACCCGGTCGGCTACACCGACGAACCGACCTACCAGTCGTTCATCAAGGCGTCGTTCCGTACGAAGAACAAGCCGGACCTGTTCACCTGGCAGACCGGCTCCCAGCTCAACGAGATCGCGCAGACCGGGCAGGTCGCGGACACCTCGAAGATCTGGCAGAAGGGGATCGCCAGCGGCGACCTGAGCGCCGACGTCGAGAAGTACTACACGATCAAGGGCAAGCAGTACTGCGTGCCGCTCAACGTGTCGTACTGGGTGATGTTCTACAACAAGAAGGTGTTCGCCGACGCGGGTGTCGCCGAGCCGAAGAACTGGACCGACCTGATGTCGGATGCGGCCACGCTGAAGAGCAAGGGCGTCACACCCTTCTACCAGACCAATATCCTGTTCAGTTTCGTGTGGTTCCAGCAGCTGCTGCTCGGCACCGACCCCGGGCTCTACGACCGGCTGTCGCAAGGCAAGGCGAAGTACACCGATCCTGGTGTGGTCGCGGTGATGAAGCAGTGGAAGGGTCTGATCGACAAGGGCTACATGTCCGACGCCGGTGACAAGACCGACCCGGGGGCGCTGCTGAAGTCCGGCAAGGTGGCCATGGTCCCGGACGGGACCTGGTTCAACACCACCATGACCCAGCAGGGTATGAAGCCCGGTAGCGACTACGGCACCTTCATCATCCCCAACGTGGTGACCTCGCTGCCGAAGACCTCGATGGCCTTCGAGTCCGGGCCGTTGTGTTCGCTGACCAAGGCGCCCGATCCGGCCGGCAGCAACAAGTTCCTGCAATGGTGGGTGGGCCCGACGGCGCAGAAGAAGTGGGCCAACTCCCGTAACGACGTGTCCGCCAACCCGAAGGTGACCCCGACGGACCCGAATCTCGCGTCGCTGACCAAGAACGCGACCGGTGGCTCGGTGAAGCTCTACAACCGCTACTTCGAGGCCACCCCACCGCCGGTACTCACCGCCGCGCTGGACGGGTTCGGCGCGTTCCTGGCCGATCCGGGCAGCTACGCCAAACAGTTGGCAAACATTCAGCGGGCCGCCGACGACTACTGGAGCAAGAACAAGTGACCGGCAGCGTCCTGGCTCCGCACGCACCGCCGGGACAGCAGGCACGTCCGGTCCGGCGGTCCGGCCGCCGGACCGGACGTGCCGCCGGGTACGGATTCGTTGCGCCCGGCGTGCTGCTGATCGCGGTGCTGCTCTACCTGCCGTTCCTGTACACGCTCTACCTGGGGTTCACCGACTACGACGGGCTCAACCCGACCCGCTGGACCGGGATGGACAACTTCGTCGAGTTCGCCCACGATCCTGCGTTGCTGACCTCGGTACGCAACACGGTGCTGTGGGTGCTGGGCGCGACGGTGCTGCCGGTGCTGCTGGGCCTGCTGGTCGCCGTGCTCAGCAACGGTCTGCGGCACGGCGCCTGGTACCGGCTGCCGTTCATGCTGCCGTACGCCTTGTCGGGTGCCGGGCTCGCGGTGATCTGGGGATTCATCCTGCAGCACCACGGCGCGGCCAATCAGGTGCTCGGCGCGCTGCACATACCCGGTGCGGACACCTCGTTCCTGCAACAGGGCCCGGCCAACACGCTGGTGATGATCGTCGCGGTCACCTGGCAGCAGCTCGGGGTCAACGCTTTGCTGTTCATGGTGGGGTTGCAGTCGATTCCAGCCGAGCCACTCGAGGCGGCCCGGCTCGACGGAGCGAACGCCTGGCAGCTGTTCCGTACCATCACCTGGCCGTTGCTGCGCCCACTGACCACCGTGGTGGTCGGGTTGTCGCTGGTGGCGAGCCTGAAGACGTTCGACATCGTGTGGGTCACCACCCAGGGAGGTCCGGGCCGCTCGTCGGAGACCCTCGCGGTGACCATGTACCGGGACGCATTCGTCAGCGGCCAGTACGGGCAGGGTGCCGCCGTGGCGGTGGCACTGACGGTGGTGACCGGCCTGGTGTCGTTCGTCTACCTGCGCCGGCAGTTGACCGGACGCGAGGGGGTGAACTGATGCGTGGGCTCACCGTGGCCGGTGTGGCGCGCCGGGCGGTACTGATCGTGCTCGGCCTCATCTGGCTGGTGCCGATCTACCTGCTGCTGGTCAACGCGTTCCGCCCGGCGCAGAGCTACAGCGGCGAGGACGTGTGGCGGCCCTCCGGCAGTTTCGGGCTGCTGCACAACTTCGTCCGCGCCTGGCACGCCGCCGACCTGGGACCCAGCATCGGCAGCACCTTCCTGTACGCGGTGCTCTCCCCGGCACTGGGCGTCGTGGTGGGCGCGCTCGCTGCGTTCGCGGTGGTCGTACTGCGGCTGCGGCACGGGTTCTGGTGGTTCATGCTCATCTACGGCGGGACGATCTTCCCGACCCAGATGCTGCTGATCCCGCTGTTCCTCGGCTACAGCACCGCCGACCTGTACGACAACCGTCTCGGCATGGTGCTGATCTACACCACCATCTCGGTGCCGCTGGCCGCCTTCGTCCTGCGCAACTTCTTCACCGGCGTCGCGTACTCGGTGTTCGAGGCGGCCCGCATCGACGGGGCGTCGGCCTGGACCGCCTTCCGGCGCATCTACCTGCCGTTGTCGTTCCCGGCGCTGGCGGCGGTGTACATCCTGGACTTCACCTTCGTCTGGAACGACCTGATGTTCGGACTGACCCTGTCGCAGGACCAGTCGGTGCGACCGATCCAGACCGCGCTGTCGGCGCTCAACAGTGCCTATGCCGGTACCGCGGTACCCACCGTGCTGGCTGCGGGACTGATCGTCTCGCTGCCGACCGTGGTGTTGTTCCTGGCCACCCAGCGGCTGTTCGCCCGTGGCCTGATGCTCGGACAGTTCTAGTACCGCACGGAAGGAACCGCCATGACCAGCCGACTGCTGCGGGCCAGTCTCGGATCGCCCACGTACGACGGGATGCGCGAAACCCTGCGCGGCGCCGGTTACCGACCGGTGCTGGCCGGTCGGGGTATCGCCGTACGGGCCGTGTGCCTGCCGCTGTTCCGACGCACCGATGACGGTCTGGCGCAGGTGGTCCGGCTCGTCGCCGACGAGGGACCGGCGGACCTGCACCTGTCGCTGCACTCCGGTGAGCGCCTGCTGGCCGAGGCCGGACCCGTCGACCGGGGCAGCGTGGATCTGCTCGTACCGGAGGTCGACGCGCCTCTCCCGGTCACGGTCATGGCGACCGGGGAGGGGCGGCAACTGGCTTCCGGAGAGTTCGTGGTGGCGCCGCAACGCAAGTGGACGGTGCATCTGGTTCACCACTCCCACCTGGACATCGGCTACACCGATCCGCAGGGTGATGTATTGCGCAACCACCTGCGCTACCTCGACTCGACCCTGGATCTGGCCGAGGCGACCGCCGGGCACCCGGAGGAGAGCCGGTTCCGGTGGACGGTCGAGTCGGCCCTGCCGGTCCGCCGGTTCCTGGCCTCCCGGCCGGCCCGGACGGTACGCCGGTTCGTGGATCTGACCCGCGCGGGCACCGTCGAGGTGACCGCGATGCCGTTCCAGATGCACACCGAGGCGGCGTCCACCGAGGAGCTGCACCGGCAGCTGTGGCTCACCCGCGACCTCGCCGAACGCTACGGTGTCCCGGTGCGTTCGGCGATGCACACCGATGTGCCGGGCGCGGTCGCGGGTTTCGTCGACGCGCTGGCCGCCGCCGGCGTGCGGCACCTGTCCGCGGCGCACAACTGGGCCGGCCGGGCGGTGCCGTACCGGTTGGGTGGGCAGCGGCTGGGCCGGCCGTTCTGGTGGCGCTCGGCCGCCGGCAACCGGGTTCTGGTGTGGTTCACCGACACCGCGCACGGGATGGGCTACATGGAGGGCAACATCCTCGGACTGGCGCACAGCTACGCGCGAAGTCTGGAACTGTTGCCCGGATATCTGCATTCCCTTGCGCACCAACCCTTCCCGTACGGCAGTGAGTCGTTCGGGTGGTCCGGGATGCCGGCCGAGCAGGTGACCAGGCAACCCTACCCGTACGACCTGGTGCACATCCGGGTGCAGGGCGCCGACGCAGACAACGCCGGACCGTCCGCCGCTCCGGCCATCGTGGCGCGGGACTGGAACGAGCAGTGGGCCTACCCGAGGCTGCGTACCTCCAACAACGCCGACTTCCTGACCGCGGCCGAACAGCAGCTCGGCGACCGGCTGGACGAGCACACCGGTGAGTGGACCGACTGGTGGGCCGACGGCCTGGGGTCGGGTGCCAGGCCACTCGGGCACGCCCGCCGGGCGCAGAACGTGCTGCGCCAGGCCGAGACGCTGCACGCACTGGCCGGCGCGACGGAGTCCGGCGAGATCGCCGGCCGGGTCACCGACACCTATGACGAACTGGGCCTGTTCGACGAGCACACCTGGGGCGCGGCCAACCCGTGGCACGATGCCGAGCACGGCTTCGACGCCGGTGGGCTGATGTGGGCGCGCAAGGCGGGTTTCGCCTACCACGCGGCCGACGAGGCCGCCGATCTGCGTGATCGTGGGACTGCGGTGCTGGGCGACACGATGGCCGCGCCGGTCGGGACACTGGCCTCCTACCTGGTGGTCAACACCGGTCCGGACACCCGTACGGACCGTGTCGAGGCGTTCCTGCCGGCCAGCAGGGTGCCGCTGGACCGGCCGGTCACCGTACTGGACGCCGCGACCGGGGCGCCGGTGCCGCATGCCGAGGAGGTCCTCGACCCGGCGGTGTGGCCGACCCGCCCCGGTGGCCGGTTGCTGTGTTTCGTCGCCACCGAGGTTCCGGCGCTGGGTCGGGCCCGCTTCGACGTGGTGGACGGCGATGGGCCGGCGGCGGTTCAGGTATTGACCGAACCTGTCATCGAGAACGAGTTCTACCGGCTGCGCTACGACCTGTCGAGTGCCACCATCGGCTCGCTGATGGACAAGCGTTCGGGCCGGGAACTGGTCAACACCGACGCATACGCCGGGTTCAACCAGTACGTCTACGACCGGTACTCCACCGCTCCCGAGGTCAACCACCTGTCCGGGCACATCGAGGCCGACGACCTGACCCTGCTGGCCAGCAGGTCGTTGGGGCACCGCGCGACGCTGGTCGCCGCGCACCGGGACGCCACCGGCGCGGTATTGGAGGTGGAGCTGGCCGGTGCGGGTACCGACTGGATCCGTACCACGATCCGGTTGTCCGCCGGTGTGGCCCGGGTGGATGTCACCAACCGGTTGGCCAAGCGGTCCGCCGCGGGCAAGGAGGGTGCGTTCTTCGCGTTCCCCTTCGCGGTGGGTTGTGCGCCGGACAGCTGGGAGCTGACCGGTGCGGTGGGTGGTACGCACGCCCCCCGGGTCCCGGGCGCCCCGCGGCATCTGGCGCCGCTGCGACACTGGGTGTCCTATGTGGATGATGAGCTGACCGTGTCCTGGGCGACGCTGGAGGCGCCGCTGACGATGTTCGGCGACCTGTTCCTGCCCTACGTGCCCTACCCGCCGACGGTCCAGCCGACGCCCGCCGAGCCCGGCAGCCTGTACTCCTGGGTGCTGAACAACATCTGGGACACCAACTTCCCGGCCCAACAGCAGGGTGAGGTCACCTTCCGGTACGCGATCGGCTCGGCGACAGGCGTCGAGCCGCGGCGTTTCGGCGCGGCCACCGCCGCGGGTCTGACCGATCCGCTGGTGGCGGTGGCGCTCACCGGCGGGTCCGGAACGCCACCCGAGCGGGCCACCTCGATCTCGGTGCACACTGGGGACGATCTGCCGGTCTTCATTTCCTCGGTGGGTGTCGCGCGGACCGGTACGGACCTGGTGGTGTATCTGCGTTCACTGGCGGACCGGGAGGCGCAGGTCGAGGTACGGCTACCGGTCGGGGCCCGCTCCGCGCGAGTGGGCACCAGTCTGGGGCTGGAGTTGCAGGATGTACCGGTACAGGCAGGTGTGGCGAGCGTGCCGGTGCCGGCCCAGGCCCTGGTGGCGCTTCAGGTGACGGTGGAACAGGAGAGTGCGTGAAGATCGTCGACGTGCGGGGTACCACGGTCACGGTGCCGCTGGAGGCGCCGCTGTTGCACTCCAACGGCGCGCACTGGGGTCGGTTCGTCCGTACCGTGGTGGAGATCGAGACCGACAGCGGGTTGATCGGCCTGGGTGAACTGGGCGGCGGCGGTGAGGGCGCCGAGACGGCGGTCCGTGGCCTGCGTGACTACCTGGTGGGTCACGATCCGTTCCAGCTGGAGGCGTTACGTTTCGCGCTCGCCAATCCCACGGCCAGTCTCTACAACAACCGCACCCAGTTGCTGGCCGCCGTCGAGTTCGCCTGCCTGGACATCGTCGGACAACACCTGGGCGTACCGGTGTACGACCTGCTCGGCGGCAAGCTGCGCGACCGGGTGCCGTTCGCCTCGTACCTGTTCTTCCGCTACGCCGACCCGGTGACCGGCCGCGGTGAGGTACGCACCCCCGAGCAGTTGGTGCAGCACGCCCGGGAGCTGAAGCAGCGCCACGGTTTCGGCACGCACAAGTTGAAGGCCGGTGTCTTCGCGCCGGACTACGAACTGGAGTGCTACCGGGCGCTGGCCGCCGAGACCGGCGACGATCTGCTGCGCTACGACCCGAACGGGGCCCTCTCGGTGGCGCAGGCCCGCCGGTTCGGCCGGGCCATCGCCGAGCTGCCCAACGAGTACTTCGAGGACCCCACCTGGGGCCTCAACGGGATGCGTCAGCTGCGCGACCTGGGCCTGCCGCTGGCGACCAACACCGTGGTGGTCAACTTCGAGCAGCTGGCCACCAACGTACGAGACCCCGCAGTGGATGTGATCCTGCTGGACACCACGTTCTGGGGTGGTATCCGACCGTGCGTGAAGGCGGCCGGGGTGTGCGAGACGTTCCAGCTCGGGGTCGCCGTGCACTCGTCGGGTGAGCTGGGTATCCAACTGGCGACGATGCTGCACCTGGGTGCGGTGCTGCCCAACCTGGATCACGCCGCGGACGCGCACTACCACCATCTCACCGACGACATCATCGTCGGCGGCAAGATGTCCTATGTGGACGGATCGATCGCGGTGCCGGACGGTCCGGGCCTCGGCGTGCGGCTCGACCGGGCCAAACTGGACCGGTACGCGCAGCTCTACGCCGAACTCGGCAGCTACCCCTACGACCGTGACCCGGGACGACCCGGCTGGTATCCGCTGGTACCCAACGACCGGTGGGCCGACCCGGCCGGACCGCAACCGGACCGGCTGTGAGTACCGGATCGGTACGATCCTGGCGCAACTGGGGTGCCAGGGTGCACGAGTACACGGTGGCCGGAATGTCGGCGGTCACCCTGGAGAACGAACGACTGCGCGTCACCGTACTGCCCGGCAAGGGCTGCGACATCGTGGAGTTCCTGGACAAGCGTCGGGACCTGGACCTGGTCTGGTGGTCGGCGCGCGGGCTGCGTCACCCCTCCGAAGCGCTCGGCGCCGCCGCCGACGACGCCGCCCTGTTCCACGACACCTACCAGGGCGGCTGGCAGGACGTCTTCCCGTCCGGCGGTGCGCCGTGCAGCTACCGGGGGGCGGCGCTCTCCCAGCATGCCGAGGTGTCCGGGCAGGCATGGCAGCACCGCGTCGTGACCGACACCGCCGACCTCATCGAGGTCGAGTTCAGCGTGGCGACCAGGCGGATGCCCTACCGGCTGTCGCGCACCCTGCGACTGGCCGCCGGCCAGCGGGTAATGACGGTGCGGGAGCAAGCGGTCAACACCGCGCCGGTGGAGGTGCACGCCATGTGGGGCCAGCATCTGGCCTTCGGGGCGCCGTTCCTGCGGCCCGGACACCGGATCCGGTTGCCTGACGGCGTCCAGGTGCTGCCGCATCCGGGGCGGATCGAGCCCTCCGGGCGGCGGGTGAGCGCCGGCGGACCGTACCGGTGGCCGACCGTACCGGCCGACGCTGGCGGCACCGTGGACCTGTCGCTGATCCCCGCGGCCGGCGAGCCGTCGGAGCTGTGCTACCTGACCGGCTTCACCGACGGCTGGTACGAGCTGCTCGACCCGGCCGACGACTCGGGCGTACGGGTCGAGTGGGACGCCGAACTGCTGCCCTACCTGTGGCTGTGGCAGGAACTGGGTGCCAGCACGGACTACCCGTGGTGGGGCCAGGCGTACGTGGTCGGGCTGGAGCCGTTCTCCAGCTACCCGACCAACGGGCTGGCCGACGCGGTGGACAACGGCACGGCTCTGCACTTCGGTCCCGGCCAGCGCCGGGAACTGCAATGGTCGGTACGAGTATGGGGGGAGCCCGGCGATGGGTGAGTTCGATGGTCGGGTCGCGGTGGTCACCGGCGGCTCCGCCGGTATCGGGCAGGCGGTGGTGCACCACCTCGCTGTCGCCGGCGCCGCGGTGGTGTTCTGCGGCTTCGACGAGGCTGGGGTAGGCGACACCCAGGCCGCCGAACGGGCGCAGGGCCACCGCGTGACCGGCCGGCTGGCCGACGTACGTGACGCGGACGCGATGCGTGCCCTGACCGAAGCTGCCGTCGATGCGCACGGTGGCCTGGACATCCTGGTCAACAGCGCCGGGATCCAGCGCTACGGCACGGTGGAGGACACCACCGTCGAGGGCTGGGACGAGGTACTGGACACCAACCTGAAGGGCATGTTCCTCGCCGCGAAGTACGCGGTGCCCGCGATGCGGGCACGTGGCGGCGGAGCCATCGTCAACGTCTCCTCGGTGCAGGCGTACGCGGCGCAGAGCGCGGTCGCCGCCTATTCGGTCAGCAAGGCCGGTATCAACGCGCTGACCAGGTCGATGGCCCTGGACCACGCGGCGGACCGGATCCGGGTCAATGCCGTGTGCCCCGGCTCGGTGGACACTCCGATGCTGCGCTGGGCAGCGGACCAGTTCCGTGGTGAGCGCACGGTCGAGCAGACCGTCGCGGCCTGGGGCCGGACCCATCCGCTGGGTCGGGTCGCCCGCCCGGAGGAGGTCGCCGAGGTGGTCGCGTTCCTGGCCAGCGACCGCGCGTCGTTCGTGACCGGCTCGGAGTACCGGGTGGACGGTGGCCTGCTCGCGATCAACCCGGCCGGGCTCGACGCGTCCTGACCGGCGGGTCAGACGACCAGATCCAGGTGCCGTTCGTCCTGCACACTCAGCGGTAGGCCGGCGGCGCTGGCCGCGGCGAGCACACCGTCGAGGCTGCGTGGCATCCGTGGCGCGGTCAGCAGCGCTCGGACCAGTTGGCCCTTGTGTGACTTGTTGTGGTGGCTGACCACGCCGAGCGTGCCGTCAGGCAGCGGTGACAGCACCCGTACGGTCACCGCGTCGGGGACCGGCGCGAGCGCCTGGTAGGCCGACGACCGCAGATCCAGGACCAGACCGTGGCCGGTCAGCTGCTGTACCAGCACCGGCCGCCAGGCGTTCGCCAACGGTCCCACCCCGGGCAGGTTGGTGCCGCCGGACAGTCGGTAGGTGGGGATGGGGTCGCGCGGTCGCAGCGCGCCGAACAGGGCGGACCCCACCACCAGGGTCCGGTCGGCGCGCCCGCGTGCGGTGCGGTCCAGCGAAGCGTAGCCCAGCGCGTCGTACAGCACGCCGGTGTAGCGACGAAGCGCGGGGACGGTGGGTGCCGCACGGATCGCGCGGTTGTCCGCCAGCTCGCCGTCCTGTCTCGCGGAGATCTTCAGGACCTTGCGGGCCAGCGGCAGGTCGCCGGACAGCTCGTGCAGCGCGTCCAGGATCCGGGCACGTACCGGGTTCAGCGCCGGGAAGGACAGCCGGTCGGGATGCAGCGGCGCACCGCGTCCACCTGGGGCCTTGGTCTCGGAGGGCGGCAACAGCACCAGCACGCCGGGAACACTACCGGCGCGGGGTGCCGGCAGGGCGGCCGGGCACCACCGTATGGTCCTACCAGCAACCGCAACACCCTACGTCACCTGGGCTGATACTCCTCAGGGCTTCACATATGCACGTTCAGCCGATTGAATTGTCGGTGGGAGCGGCCACAGTGAATGGGCGAAGGGTCGGTTTCGTGAAGACCCGACGTATGCCTGTGCGGCAGAGGAGGCCCGGTGACAGCCCTGACCCTGGTGTCGGTGACCAAGGTCTTCCCCCAGGACACCGTCGCGGTCGACGCGGTCGACCTGGAGGTCGCCGACAGCGAGGTGATGGTCCTGCTCGGACCGTCCGGCTGCGGCAAGTCGACGATCCTGCGGATGGTGGCGGGACTGGAGGAGCCCACCGAGGGGCTGGTGTGCTTCGACGGTGAGATCGCCAACGACTGGTCGCCGCGCGAACGTCGGGTGGCGATGGCCTTCCAGGACTTCGCGCTCTATCCGCACATGTCGGTACGGGACAATCTGAGCTTTCCGCTGCGGCTGGCCAAGGTCGCACCCGAGCAGGCCGCGGAGCGGGTCACCGACCTGGCCACCGCGCTCGGGGTCGGCGAGACACTCGGCCGCCGACCCGGCCAGTTGTCCGGCGGGCAGCGGCAGCGGGTCGCCATGGGCCGGGCGATCATCCGGGAGCCCCGGGTGTTTCTGCTCGACGAGCCGCTGTCCAACCTGGACAGCGCGTTGCGGCACGGCCTGCGGGCGGAGATCTCCAGCCTGGTGCGTGGGGTCGGGGTCACCACGGTGTACGTCACGCACGACCAGACCGAGGCGCTCACCATGGCCGACCGGATCACCATCCTGCGTGACGGCCGCATCCAGCAGATCGGCACACCGGCAGAGGTGTACCGCACCCCGCAGACGGTGTTCGTCGCAGCCTTCCTCGGCACCCCGATGATGAATCTGCTCGAGGCCACCGTCTACGCCTATCTCGACGATCAGTTGATGTTCGACCTCGGACAGCAGCACTTCTCCCTGCCGTGGTCCGATCACCGGGTCCGCGAACTCGTCCACTACCACGGTGAACGGGTGATCGTCGGGCTGCGTGCCGAAGCGGTCAGCGCGGTTCCCGACCGGACACCAGGTGCTGTGCGGGGCGTCGTGCGCTACGCCGAGCATCTCGGCCACGAGACGATCGCCTACCTGGACATCGGTGCGGCCGCGGCGCCGGGCCTGGACGAGTTGACCGGCACCGGTCACCGGCCACCGCCGGCCGAGGTCGCCGAGTTGAAACGGTGGCGTTTCCGCAACCGGCGGGATCAGCCGCAACCACAGCCGCATCGCGCCGAGCCGGCGGCGCCGACCGCCGGGCGGCATGTGCAGCGCAGCGCGGAGGTCGCGCTACGGCTGCCGCCGCACGCGCACGTCTCGCCGGGAACCACGATCAGCCTTCGGGCGGACCTGTCCCAGTTGCACCTGTTCGACCGCCGCGGCCGCCGCATCCGCACTCGCTGAGCGACCGGGCGTCCGCGACTCCCGGGACGTCCGCCGGGGAGCGCGGCCGTCACCATGCCCCGCGGCAGCTGCCCGCACGACGGCGGATGACCTGGTCGATTGCTTGACAGCGCCGGCCGGTCAAGGTAGAGCCGGGGAAACATCGGAGGACCCAGACGACGGGGGACCGGCATGGCGCAACCGCGCATCGCGATCGGTGGCATCCACATCGAGTCCAGCACCTTCTCACCGCACCGCACCGGCCTGGACGACTTCCAGGTACGGCGGGGAGCCGAACTGGCCGCCGCGCGCTACCCGTTCCTGACCGAAGCTGAGTACGCCGACGCCACCTGGTTCCCGGTGCTGCATGCAGTGGCCCTGCCCGGTGGGCCGGTACGCACCGCGGTGTACGAGGACCTGCGCGACGAACTGCTCGACGGGCTGCGCGCCGTGGCACCGTTGGACGGGGTGTACCTGGACCTGCACGGCGCGATGAGCGTGGACGGCTACACCGACGTGGAGTACGACCTGGTCCGTCGGGTTCGGGCGGTGGTCGGACCGGACTGCCTGCTGTCGGCCGGGATGGACCTGCACGGCAACATGTCCCGCGAGCTGATCGGCGAACTGGACCTGGCCACCGCGCACCGGATGGCGCCACACGAGGACGCCCCGTCGACCGGTCGCCGCGCCGCGCAGCGTCTGCTGCACTGCCTACGGGAGGGCATCCGTCCGCTGCGCGCCTGGGTGAGCGTGCCGGTGCTGCTTCCCGGGGAGCGGACCAGCACCAGGCTGGAGCCGGCCCGTTCGCTCTACGCCGCTCTACCGGAGGTCGAATCCCTGGCCGGGGTGATCGACGCCGCGATCTGGGTCGGGTACGCGTGGGCCGACGAGCCACGCTGCCGGGCGGCCGTGGTGGTCTCCGGCACCGACCGGGCGGAGATCACCGCGCAGGCCGGCCGGCTCGCCCGCGCGTACTGGCAGGTCCGCGACGACTTCTCGTTCGGGCTGCCGACGGGCACCGCGGCCGAGTGCATCGCCGCCGGGCTGGCCAGCACGGCGCGGCCGTTCATCATCTCCGACTCCGGCGACAATCCGACCGCGGGCGGCGCCGGCGACGTGCCGTACATGGTGCGCGAACTGCTCTCGCATCCGGACCTGGCGGCCGGCACCCGTACCGCGCTCGCGGCGAGTATCCAGGACCCGGCCGCGGTCGCGGCCTGCGTGGCGGCCGGTGTCGGTAACCCGGTCCAGGTCAGTGCCGGCGGGCGGGTGGACACCGGGCACGGTGCTCCGGTGGAACTGGTGGGCACCGTGTACAGCATCCGGCGCGACGATCCGGTCGGTGGTGACATCGCGGTACTGCGCTGCGGCGGCGTGTACGCGATCCTGACCAGCCGGCGCAAGCCGTACCATCACGTCGCCGACTTCACCTCGTTGGATCTGCGGCCCGTCGAGTACGACCTGACCGTGGTGAAGATCGGATACCTGGAGCCGGAACTGCATGAGCTGGCCGCCGACCGGATGCTGGCGCTGACCCCCGGTGGGGTCGACCAGGACCTGTGGCGTCTGGGGTACCGGAACCTGAACCGCCCGATCAGCCCGTTGGACGCGGACATGGCCGAGCCGGACCTGACCCCGGTGGTGTTCTGCTCCTGATCCGCGGGCACGGTGAACGCCGCGTCGCCGGGCCGCTCGCTGGCGGCCCGGCGACGCGGTCAGGACGAGGTACGCGGGAACCCGAGGTTGACCCCGCCGTGCGAGGGGTCCAGCCAGCGGCTGGTCACCACCTTGGTGCGGGTGAAGAACCGGATTCCGTCCGGGCCGTAGGCGTGCGCGTCACCGAACAGTGAATCCTTCCACCCACCGAACGAGTAGGACGCGACCGGGACCGGGATCGGTACGTTGATCCCCACCATCCCGACGCTGATCTCGTTCTGGAACCGCCGCGCGGCCCCACCGTCGTTGGTGAAGATCGCGGTGCCGTTGCCGTACGGGTTGGTGTTGACCATCTCGATCGCGGCGTCGTAGCTGGGCACCCGCAGTACCGACAGCACCGGTCCGAAGATCTCGTCGGTGTACAGCGACATTCCGGTGTCGACCTGGTCCATCAGGGTGGGGCCGAGCCAGTAACCGTTCTCGTCACCGTCGACGGGATGGTTGCGGCCGTCGACCACCACGGTGGCGCCCTCGGTGGCGGCACCTTCGACATAGCCGGCCACCCGGTCGCGGTGCTCCCGGGTGATCAGGGGGCCCATCTGGCAGCCGGGGCGCCGTCCGTCGCCGACGTGCAGCCGGGCCATCCGTTCGGAGATCTTGCCGACCAGCGCGTCGCCGACCGGATCGACCGCGACCACCGCGGACACGGCCATGCACCGTTCGCCGGCCGAGCCGAATCCGGCGGACACCGCCGCATCCGCGGCCAGGTCGAGGTCCGCGTCGGGCAGTACCACCATGTGGTTCTTCGCACCGCCCAGCGCCTGTACGCGCTTGCCGTAGCTGCTGGCGGTCTGATGGATGTAGCGGGCCACCGGGGTCGAGCCGACGAACGAGATCGCCGCGACCTGCGGATGCGCCAGCAGGCCGTCCACCGCGACCTTGTCGCCGTGCAACACGTTGAGCACCCCGTCGGGCAGGCCCGCCTCGGCGAACAGCTCGGCCAGGAAGTTGGCCGCCGACGGATCCTTCTCGCTGGGCTTGAGTACGACGGTGTTGCCGCACGCGATCGCGGTCGGCACGAACCACAGCGGCACCATCGCCGGGAAGTTGAACGGGGAGATCACCCCGACCACCCCGACCGGCTGGCGCAGCGAGTACACGTCCACCTTGGTGGAGGCGTTCTCGCTGAACTCACCCTTGAGAAGTTGCGGCAGTCCGCAGGCGTACTCCACGTTCTCCAGTGCCCGCGCCACCTCGCCGGCCGCGTCGTCGTGCACCTTGCCGTGTTCTGCGGTGACGATCTCGGTCAGTTCACCGCTGCGCGCGGCGAGCAGCTCGCGGAACCGGAACATCATCTCGGCCCGGCGGGCCAGCGAGACGTTACGCCAACCGGCCAGCGCGTCGGCGGCGGCGGACACCGCCTCGTCGACCTCCGCGGGAGATGCGAGGTCCACCAGCCCGGTGACGGCCCCGGTGGCCGGGTCGTGGACCTCGCCGACCCGGTCGACCGGACCGGCCCACGGCTTGCCGCCGATGCGGTGGGTGATGCGGCGTGGGCTGTCACTGGTCATTGCTGGTCAGCTCCTGGTGTACGGCGGCGATCGACTCGGTCAGTACCGCGAGCGCCTCGTCCGCCTCGTCCTCGGTGAGCGTCATCGGCGGTGCGAGCCGGATGACATTGCCGTGCAGGCCGCCCTTACCGACCAGCACACCGCGCCGCCGGGTGTGCTCCAGCAGGGCGGCGGCCGCCTCTGGGAAAGGCTCGATACCGCCGGGGTGGACGAACTCCAACCCGATCATCAGGCCCTTGCCGCGTACGTCGCCCAGCACCGGGTAGCGTGCCGCGGCACTGCGCAGACCGTCCAGCAGCCGGCCGCCGACCTTGGCGGCGTTGGCCTGCAGATCGTGGTCGAGCAGATAGCGCAGCGTCGCGTGGGCGCCGGACGCGGCCACCGGGTTGCCGCCGAAGGTGGAGATGGAGTTGGCGTTCAGGCAGTCCATCAGGTCACCGCGGGCGACCAGACCACCGATGGCCAGGCCGTTGCCCAGGCCCTTGGCGAAGGTCATCGCGTCCGGGACCACGTCGTGCGCCTGAATGCCCCAGAAGTGCTCGCCGGTACGGCCCCAGCCGGTCTGCACCTCGTCGGAGATGAACAGGATGCCGTGCTCGTCGAGTACTTCCTTCATCGCCGAGAACAACCCGTCCGGTGGTGTGGCGAATCCGCCGACACCCTGGATCGGTTCGGCGATCATGCAGGCCACGTCGCCGGAGGTGGTGGTCTGCAGGATGTCGCGCAGGTCCTCGACGCAGGAGGCGATGTAGTCGTGGTCGGACTGGTCGCGGAACGGGCTGCGGTATCGGTAGCCGCCATGTACGTAGCTGACGTTCACCGGGCTCAGCGAGCTGGCCGACCAGCCGCGGTTGCCGGTGATGCCGATGGTGGCGAACGCCCGGCCGTGGTAGGAGTTGCGCAGCGCCAGTACCTGGTTGCTGCGCCGGTACTGGGTGGCCAGCATCAGCGCCGTCTCGTTGGCCTCGGTGCCGGAGTTGGTGAAGAAGACCTTGGCGTCCGGTATGCCGGACAGTTCGGCGATCTTCTCGGCCAGTTCGATCTGCGCCCGGATCAGGTACAGCGTCGAGGTGTGCAGGATCCCGGTGTCGAGCTGGGACCGCACGGCGTCGGAGATCTCGGCGATGTCGTAGCCGACCGCGTTGGTGAGGATCCCGGCGAACAGGTCCAGGTAGCTGCGGCCCTCGGCGTCGGTGACCCGCCGGCCGCTGCCGGACACGATCTCGATGGGCTCCTGGTAATACAGCGCCAACCAGTCCGGGAGCACCTTGCGGTGTCGGGCCAGCAGATCCTCGTGCGCCATCGGGGCCTCCGGTGCGGGCGGGCGTGGGAATTCAGGAAGACGGAACGCCACCGAGTCTGGTCGGTGATACCCGAGCCTGCCATGGACAACCTGTACCGGTTCTGGGTTTTCCGTATTACGCTCTGTCCAGTTCCGGCGGCCTCCCGGTCGTGTCCTGGAGCTGCCGTCAGGGAGGCTCATGTACCCGACCGTGGAGCAGGCGCTCGCCCTGCCGGTGGTTCGGGCCGGGGTGCCCCGGGTGGTGGCCGGTGCGCCGGGGCTCGGCCAGCGGGTGCGCTGGGTGCACGTGGCGGAGATCGCCGACATCGCCCACCTGCTGCGCGGTGGTGAGTTGGTGCTCACCACCGGTATCGCGCTGCCGGCCGACGACTCGGGACTGCGTCGCTACGTCGACGACCTTGCCGCGGTCGGCGCCGCGGGCCTGGTGGTCGAGCTGGTACGCCGCTGGGATGTGGCGCTGCCCGGGGCGCTGTGCGAGGCCGCGGACCGGCACGGGCTGCCGCTGGTGACGCTGGCGCGCGAGACCCGGTTCGTCGCGGTCACCGAGGCGGTGGTCGGCCTGATCATGGACGCTCAGGTTGCCGAACTGCGGGCCGCCGAACGTATCCACCAGACCTTCACCGCGCTGACCGTCTCCGGTGCCGAACCGGCCGAAGTGTTGCGTGAGGTCACTCAGATGTCCGGGCTGCCGGCCGTACTGGAGAACCTGGCGCACGAGGTCCTCGGTTACCACAGTGCCGGGCAGGACCCGGCCGCGCTGCTGGCCCGCTGGAGCGAGCGGTCGCGAGCGGTGTCGTGTGCGGACCGTACCTGCTACGACCGGGCGAGCGGCTGGCTGGTCACGCTGGTCGGCGCACGGGGGGTGGACTGGGGTCGGCTGGTGCTGATCAGTGCGCAGGAACCACCGCACCGGCACCTGGTGCTGGCCGAGCGGGCCGCCTCGGCGTTGGCCGTGCAGCGCCTGGTGACCCGTGACCGGGACAGCCTGGAGCGCCAGACCCATCGCAGCCTGCTCAGCGAGCTGCTGGCGCCGGCCGCGCCGCCGGCGGATCTGCCGGCCCGAAGCGACGCGCTGGGTGTCCCGCTGGAACAGCGCCGACTGGTGGGGCTCGCGGTACGGCCCCGCGCGGTGGTGCCGGCCCGCCCGGCGGCGGCGCTGGCAACCCAGGAGGTGCTGCGCGACCTGGCCGAGGCGACCGCGCTCGCGGCCGGCCGGGTCGGTATCCCGGCCCTGGTCGGGGTCGTGGACGACACCAGCGTCCGGGGCCTGCTGGCGGTTCCCCGCAGCGCTGATGTGGATGCCGGTCTGGCCCGGTTGGCCGGTCAGATCCATCAGGCGGTGGCGGCGGCCGGGCATGCTCCGCAGGTCGTGGTGGCCGCCGGTACCACGGTGGACGTGCTAACCGAGGCGCGGCGGAGTCTGGGTGAGGCCGCCCATGTGGCGGGCGCGGCGCTGCGGCTGCCCGACGACCGGGCGTACCACCGGCTGGACGACGTACGGTTGCGCGGCCTGCTGCATCTGCTGCGTGACGACGAGCGGGTGAGCGCGTTCGTCTCCCGTGAACTGGGTCGGCTGCTGCACCGCGACGCCGAACAGGGTGGTCGGCTGTTGCCCCTGCTGCGTCACTATTGCGAGAACGGCGGCAACAAGTCGGCTGCCGCGGCGGCGGCGCACCTGTCCCGTACCGCCTACTACCAGCAGCTGGCCCGCATCGAGAAGGTTGTCGGGGTGTCGTTGGACGATCCCGAGTCGGTGCTGTCGCTGCATGTCGCGCTGTTGGCGATGGACGCGCAGACCGCGGAGCGGGAGCAGCCGACAGCGGGCGGCAGGAGCGGCGCATGAGGCACCAGCACGACCGAACCCGTACACAGTGTTCAGTACGGCAGTCAGACGTTGACACTGTGCCGCTGTCTGGCGAGCCGGGCACACACCAGGATTCCCGCATGGAACAGCGTGAAGTCGCCGATGCCGGTGGCCGGGTGGAACTCGCTGACACCGCGGCCGTGGCCCAGAGCCCGTACTACAACGCCGAACTGGCCCCCGTACCGGTCGCCAGACGGACCTGGACCACGTACAACTTCACCGCGTTGTGGATGGGCATGGCGCACAACATCCCGAGCTATCTGCTCGCCGCCGGGCTGGTCGCGATCGGGATGAACTGGCTGCAGGCCTTCCTCACCATCACCGCAGGCAACCTGCTGGTGCTGATACCGATGCTGCTCAACAGCCACGCCGGGACCAAGTACGGCATCCCGTTCCCGGTGTTCGCCCGCGCCTTCTACGGGCTGCGCGGCGCGAACCTCGCCGCGCTGCTGCGGGCGTTCATCGCCTGCGGCTGGTTCGGTATCCAGACCTGGGTCGGCGGCCAGGCCATCTACGTCATCTTCGGCAAGCTCGCCGGCGACGGCTGGACCAACTCGTCGATGATCGGCGGCCAGCACTGGACCCTGTGGCTCAGCTTCGCGGTGTTCTGGCTGGTGCAGATGGCGCTGATCTGGCGCGGTATCGAGGCCCTGCGCCGGTTCGAGAACTGGGCCGCACCGCTGGTCACCATTGCCTTCCTCGCCCTGATGATCTGGGTCTTGGTCCGGGCCGGCGGCTTCGGCCCGATCCTGACCCAGCCCTCGCAGTTGGGCTGGGGGGTGAAGTTCTGGACCATCTTCCCGGCATCGCTGATGGGCATGATCGCGTTCTGGGCGACCCTGTCGCTGAACATGCCCGACTTCACCCGCTTCGGTAAAGGCCAGCGGCAGCAGGCGCTGGGTCAGGTGCTGGGCCTGCCGACCACCATGTCGTTCATCTCGATGGTGTCCATCATCGTCACCTCCGGGACCGTGGTCATCTACGGCAAGGCGATCTGGGACCCGGTACAACTGGCCGGCCGCTTCTCCAACCCGGTCGTGGTGATGATCAGCCTGGTCATGGTGGCGCTCGCGACGATCTCGGCCAACGCGGCGGCCAATGTGGTCAGCCCGTCGTACGACTTCTCCAACGCGCTGCCGCGGTTCGTCAGCTTCCGTACCGGTGGCCTGATCACCGGTGTGCTCGGCGTACTGATCCAACCGTGGCGGCTGATCTCCGACCCGCACGTCTACATCTTCGGCTGGCTGGAGTTCTACGGCGGCGTACTGGCCTCGGTGGCCGGTGTGCTCATTGCCGGGTACTGGATCATCGGGCGTACCGACCTGAACCTCGGTGAGCTGTACGAGCGTTCCGGTCGGTACTGGTTCAGCGCCGGCTGGAACATCCGGGCACTGGTGGCCACGGTGGTCGGCGCGCTGCTCGCGGTCGGCGGGGCCAACTCCAAGCCGGGCGCCGGGCCCTTCCCGACCGATGGTCTGGTGCCGTGGCTCAAGCCGCTGTACGACTACAGCTGGGCGGTCGGGCTGGTCGTCGCGATGCTGCTCTACCTGGTGCTGTCCTGGCCCCAGGCGGCCCGCAGCCGCGTGTCCGGTGCCGGAACGGGCCTGCAACCGGCCACCGCGAACGACAATTGAGTGGCCCGTGTTTCCCCGGCGGACACCGCGCCGGTGGGCAGGGGCAGGCGAACCGATGAGAGGGAGCGTGACCGACGTGGCGCAGATCGTCCGGGCGGGTCTGGTGCAGCAGCGCTGGACCGGGGACAAGCAGTCCATGATCGACAATGCCGTGCGGGCCATCGAACAGGCCGCCTCGCAGGGCGCCCAGGTGATCTGCCTGCAGGAGCTGTTCTACGGGCCGTACTTCTGCCAGATCCAGGACGCCGACTACTACTCCTTCACCGAGGCGATCCCGGACGGACCTACCACCCAGCTGATGTGCGAGATAGCCCGCCAGCACGGTGTGGTGCTCGTCGTGCCGATGTACGAGCAGGAGCAGCCGGGCGTCTACTACAACACCGCCGCGGTGATCGACGCGGACGGCTCCTACCTCGGCAAGCACCGGAAGAACCACATCCCGCAGGTGAAGGGGTTCTGGGAGAAGTTCTACTTCCGTCCCGGCAACCTCGGCTACCCGGTGTTCGACACGGCGGTCGGTCGCATCGGCGTGTACATCTGCTACGAGCGGCACTTCCCGGAGGGTTGGCGGGCGCTCGGTCTGGCCGGCGCGAAGATCGTGTTCAACCCGTCGGCCACCAGCCGCGGCCTGTCGGAGTACCTGTGGCGGCTGGAGCAGCCGGCTGCGGCGGTGGCCAACGAGTACTTCGTCGGCACCATCAACCGGGTCGGCGTCGAGCCGCTGGGTGAGAACGACTTCTACGGTCAGTCGTACTTCGCCGACCCGCGCGGCCAGCTGATCGGTGAGGCGGCCTCGGACTCCGAGGAGGAGATCGTGGTGCGCGACCTGGACATGGGTCAACTGGCCGAGGTACGTGACCTCTGGGCGTTCTACCGGGACCGCCGCCCGGACACCTACGAGTCCCTGGTGACCCCCTGACCGACGCCGCCAGCGCCACCGCACCCAGTTCCGTACCGACCGGCCCGAACATGCAAGGAGCATGGGAATGACGATTCTGATCCGCAACGGCACAGTGGTCAACGCGACCGGCGCGCTGCCGGCCGACGTGCTCGTTGACGGCGAACGGATCGCCGGGCTGGCCGCGCCGGACAGTGCGGTGGCGCAGGCCTGGGCGCAGCAGGCGGACCAGGTGATCGACGCGTCCGGCCGTTACGTCATCCCGGGCGGCATCGACGGGCACACGCACATGGAGATGCCCTTCGGTGGTACCTCCTCCAACGACACCTTCGCCACCGGTACGACGGCCGCGGCCTGGGGTGGGACCACCACCATCGTGGACTTCGCGGTGCAGCCCAAGGGTTCCTCGCTACAGTCCACATTGGACAAGTGGCACCAGAAGGCGGACGGCAACTGCGCCATCGACTACGGCTTCCACATGATCGTCTCCGACGTCAACGACGCCACGCTCAAGGAGATGGAGACGTGCGTGGACGCCGGGGTGAACAGCTTCAAGATGTTCATGGCCTACCCGGGTGTCTTCTATGCCACCGACGGCGAGATCCTCCGGGCCATGCAGAAGGCCCGTGACATCGGCGGCACGATCATGATGCACGCGGAGAACGGCATCGCGATCGACGAACTCGTCGCCCAGGCCATCGCCGCCGGGCACACCGACCCGGTGCAGCACGGTCTGACCCGTCCGCCGGAACTGGAGGGTGAGGCCACCCACCGCGCCATCCAACTGGCGAAGGTCACCGGTGCACCGCTCTACATCGTGCACCTGTCCGCCGCGCAGGCGCTGGACGCGGTCACCGCGGCCCGCGACACCGGGCAGAACGTGTTCGCCGAGACGTGCCCGCAATATCTCTACCTGTCCCTGGAGGACATGGCCAAGCCCGGTTTCGAGGGCGCGAAGTACGTCGCGTCGCCGCCGCTGCGGCCCAAGGAGCACCAGGTCTCGCTGTGGCGCGGACTGCGTACCAACGATCTGTCGGTCGTGTCCACCGACCACTGCCCGTTCTGCTTCGTCGACCAGAAGGAACTGGGCCGCGGCGACTTCTCCAAGATCCCCAACGGGATGCCCGGGGTGGAGCACCGGATGGATCTGATCTTCCAGGGGGTTGCGGCCGGAGAGCTGTCGGTACACCGCTGGGTCGAGGTCACCTCGACCACGCCGGCCCGGATGTTCGGTCTGTACCCGCGCAAGGGTGTGATCGCCCCGGGGTCCGACGCCGACATCGTCATCTACGACCCGGACGCCACCCAGACCATCTCGGTCGAGACCCACCACATGAACGTGGACTACTCGGCGTACGAAGGGATGCAGCTGACCGGTGCGGTGCGCACCGTACTGTCCCGGGGCCGGGTCGTCATCGACGACGCGAAGTTCACCGGTCAGGTCGGACACGGCAAGTTCCTGACCCGCGAGCTCAACCAGTACCTGAACTGACCACCCGGCCAACCCGCGCAAGATCAGGACGGTTCACCTTGGACTTCGGAGTCGTACTCCAGACCGACCCGCCGGCCCGTGATGTGGTCGAACGGATGCGTGCGGCCGAGCAGCAGGGGTTCAGCCACGGCTGGACCTTCGACTCCTGTGTGCTGTGGCAGGAGCCGTTCGTCATCTACTCGCAGATCCTGGCCGCCACCTCCAGCATGGTCGTGGGGCCGATGGTGACCAACCCGAGCACCCGGGACTGGTCGGTGACGGCGTCGCTGTTCGCCACGCTCAACGACATGTTCGGCAACCGCACGGTGTGCGGGATCGGTCGGGGCGACTCGGCCCGCCGGGTGATCGGTCAGCCGCCGGCGAGCCTGGCCACCCTGGGCGAGGCGATGCACGTGATCCGGGAGCTCGCGGAGGGCCGTGAGGTCACCCACCACGGCGCTCCGGTACGGATCCCGTGGGTACGCGACGGCCGGCTGGAGATCTGGATGGCCGCGTACGGCCCCCGTGCCCTGAAGATGGTGGGGGAGCAGGCCGACGGTTTCATCCTGCAGACCGCGGACCCGGACATCGCACGCTGGACCATCGGCTCGGTCCGCGACGCGGCGAAGGCCGCCGGCCGGGACCCCTCGGCGGTACGGATCTGTGTGGCCGCGCCCGCCTATGTCGGCACCGACCTGGCCCATCAGCGCGACCAGTTGCGCTGGTTCGGCGGGATGGTCGGCAACCACGTGGCCGACCTGGTGGCCCGCTACGGCACCAACGGTTCGATGGTGCCCACCGCGCTGACCGACTACATCGCCGGCCGGGAAGGCTACGACTACTCCCACCACGGCCGGGCAGGCAACCGCTCCACCGACTTCGTACCGGACGAGATCGTGGACCGGTTCTGCCTGCTCGGGCCGGCGGCGGCACACCGGGACCGGCTGGCCGAGCTGGCCGAACTGGGCGTCGACCAGTTCGCCGTCTATCTGATGCACGACCAGCCGGAGCAGACTCTGACCGCGTACGGCAAGGAGATCATCGGCCACCAGTGAGCGCTGCGGCCCCGTCCGTTCAGTAGAGGTTCGCGGCGTAGCCGGGGCCGTAGTAGCGCTCCAGTTCCTCGACGCTGTCGTGCGGCCGTTCCAGTTCCTTGGCCAGTTGGGGACGAGCGGCGACGGCGGTCGGGTTCCAGGTCTCCGGCCGCCAGGTGCCCGAGCGCAGGAACGCCTTGGAGCAGTGGAAGAAGATCTGCTCGATGTCGACCAGCAAGGCCAGCGTCGGTCGGTGCCCCCGCACCACCATCTGGTCCAGGAACGGTGCCTCGCGTACCAGCCGGGCCCGGCCGTTGATCCGCAGTGTGTCGCCCCGGCCGGGGATCAGGAAGATCAGCCCGACGTGCGGGTTGGCCAGGATGTTGTGGTAGCCGTCGGCCCGCCGGTTGCCGGGCCGTTCCGGTATGGCCAGCGTCGTGTCGTCCAGCACCATTGCCAGGCCGGCAGGGTCGCCCTTGGGGGAGACGTCGCAGTTGCCCTCGGCGTCGGACGTGGCCACCAGGCACAGCGGCGCGACGGCGAGCCACTCCCGGTCGCGCTGGTGCAGCCGGGTGCGTTCCTTGGTACGGGCGGCGGGCTTGGGCTCACCCAGCAGCTCCCGCAGTTCGCTCGCGGTGCTGATCTCGACCAGTTCGCTGGCATCGTGCACGGCAGGGCCTCCCGTGGGTGGTGTCCCCGCCGAGTCTAGGAGCTCCGGTCAGCCCTTGATACCGGACTCCGCGACACCCTGCACCAGATAGCGCTGCAGGAAGATGAAGACCAGCAGCAGCGGCAGGATCGACACGGCGGCGGCGACGAAAAGCTCGTGCAGGTTGACCGTCTGCGAGGTCAGGAACGACGACAGCGCCACCTGTACGGTCCACGACGATTCGTCCTGACCGATCACCAGCGGCCAGAGGAAGGCGTTCCAACTGGCCAGGAAGGTGATGACACCGATCGCGGCGAAGAAGCCGAGCGAGTTGGGTACCACGATCCGCCAGTACGCGCCCCAGTAGCCCAGCCCGTCGACCCGCCCGGCCTCCTCCAGTTCCTTCGGGAAGCTCAGGAAGTACTGCCGGAACAGGAAGGCGGTGAAGCCGCTGAACAGGCCGGGGATGATCAGGCCGCGCAGCGTGGACACCCAGCCGAGTGAGGACACCACCACGAAGGTCGGTACGAACGTGACCGCCGCCGGGATCATCAGCGTGGCCACCACGGCGTAGAACACCGCGTTGGCGTACCGGAACGGGATGCGGGCCAGCCCGTAGCCGGCCATCGAGGACAGCACCACCTGCCCGGCGGTCTGTACGACGCTGACCACCAGCGAGTTGCCCAGCGCCCGCAGCATCGGCACCGCCGGGTCCCGGAACAGTTCGGTGATGTTGGCCCAGTGCAGGGTGGTCGGGAAGAACGTCCAGTCCGGTGCGGTGATGTCGGCTTCGCTGGCCAGCCCGTTGCGCACGATCAGGTAGAACGGCAGCAGGAACAGCAGCGCGGCCAGCAGCAGTGCGACGTAGCGGGCGAGCGCGCCGACCCGGCCACGGGTGCTGCGACGGTAGCCGACGGCGTGCGGCGCATCGGTGGCCTTCACGTCACTCTCCCTTACGTCCGAAGCCGAACAGCCGCCCCTGCAGAACCGTGACGATCCCGATGAGCAGAGCAAGGATCACCGCACCCGCGCTGCCGTGCCCGAAGTCCTGCCCCGAGCCCAGGGCGGTGAAGTACAGGTAGACCAGCGGCGGTCGGGCGAACGGCGGGTAGCCGCCGGCGCTGCCCATCAGGTTGTAGAACTCGTCGAACGCCTGGTACGCGGCGATCAGGTTGAGCAGCAGTACGGCCACCGTGGTGGCGCGCAACTGCGGGAAGGTGATGTGCCGAAACACCTGCCAGCCGGGCTTCGCGCCGTCGACGTAGGCGGCCTCGTACTGCTCGGTGGGGATGCGTTGCAGCCCGGCGAGGAACAGGATCATGTAGAAGCCGAGCTGCAGCCACAGCCGCAGGGTCACCAGCGCCACCCAGTACCAGGGTGGACTGGCCGAGGACAACCACGGCACCTGGTCGATGCCGAACAGGCCGAGCACGGTGTTGGCCAGACCGAACCGTACGCCGTTGAAGATCGACAGCTTCCAGATCAGCGCGGCGACCACGTACGAGCAGGCCGCCGGAAGAAAGAACACGGACCGGAAGAACGCCCGGGCGAACCGGAGCCGGTGCACCAGTAGCGCCAGGCCCAGCGACAATGCCAGGGTCAGCGGCACGATGAACGCGGCGAACACGCTGAAGGTGCCCAGGCTCGACAGGAAGTCTGCGTTGGTCAGCATGTCGGCGTAGTTGCGCAGCCCGACGAACGTGGTCGGGGTGACCGTGTTGCGCGCGTCGAAGAAGCTGAGGACGGCGCTCCATACGATCGGGATGAAGGTGAAGGCCAGCAGCCCGATCAGGAACGGACCGACGAACAGCCAGAACGCCGGCCAGGTGCGCTGCCGGCTGCGTCGGCGGCCCGACCCGCGCGTGGCGGCGGGTCGGGCGGCGTCTGTACCGGTGCTGGCCGGTGTCCGGATGCTCACTTGTACAGGGTGCCCAGCTCTTTGTTGATCTTCGCGATGGCCGACTTCAGTTCCGCGGACGGGCTGGAACCCTTGCGGATGATGTTGTTCATCGCGTCGGTGTACGCGGTGCTCATCGTCGCGGTCCAGCCCGGCGTGGACTGCACCCGGCCGTACTGCTGGGTGAGCTTGACCGCGGCGGCGCCGGCCCCGCTGGACAGCTTGTCGGCCTTGGCGGCGAGGCTCTTGCGGGCCGGGATGTGGAAGCCGTAGCCGAGGTCGAAGTCCTGCTGGTATTTGGTCTGGTCGACCCACAGCCACTTCACGAAGTCCTTGGCGGCGGAGACGTGCTTGCTGCGGGCGTTGACGGTGGAGGCGTACGCACCGATCGGTACGGACAGCTTGCCGTGCGCGTCGCCCTTGGGCCAGGCGGCCACTCCGAAGTCGTCGCCGAGCGCCTTCTGTACCACCGGTACGGCCCACAGCCCGGACCACTGCATGGCGGTCAGGCCCTGGGTGAACGCCGACGGGTCGGACCAGTCGGCGGGCGCGCCGAGCAGCAGGCTCTTGGAGGTGTAGAGCGTGCGCAGCTTGCCGAGGACCTTTGCGGCGGCCGGGTCGTCGAAGGCGACCATGCTCTGGTCCTTGCTGAGGAAGTCCAGACCGACCGACCACAGCGGTACGGCGCCCAGCACGGCCGCGCCGCCGTCGTTGCCCAGGAACAGACCCTTGACCTTCTTGTCGGTCAGCTTGTGCGCCGCGTCGATCATCTCGTCGAGCGTGGTCGGTACGGACACGTTGGCCTTCTGCAGCATGCTCTTGCGGTAGAAGAGCATCTGCATGTCGACCGACTGCGGTACGCCGTAGATCCTGCCGTCCACGGTCTGGGAGGCCAGCACGGCCGGCATGAAGTCGTCCTTGGCGGCGGCGATCACGTCGGTCAGGTCGACCAGCTGCTTGGCCCGCAGCTGGTCGACCCGCGCGACGGACTGCTCGAACACGTCCGGCCCGCCCTTGCCCACCAGCGAGGTGGACAGCTTGGTGTCGTAGTCGCCGGGGGTCCACTGGACCTGCACGTCAGCCTTGTCGTACGCCTTGGCGTAGCGCTTCACTGCCTGCTCGACGCCGGCCTCACCGTACTGGTGGTACCACTGGTGGATGGTCGGGCCGGAGCCGTCACCGGTGGATCCTCGACCGGTGTTGGACCCGCAGGCGGCGGTGACGGCACCGGCCACCGCGATCCCGGCGGCACCGCGCAGTACGCTGCGCCGGCTGTAGCGGTTCGACCGCTGCAGATTCGACATCGGTTCACACACCTCCGCGGATGGGCGTCGCTCCACCGTGGAGCGCCCGCCAACCAGCGAACATTAAGCCACCGGGACAGGTGTGCGCACGCCGGCACGGCAGTGGACGAAAACCCTCACCGAGCGCTGTGAGCAGAGTTACCGCCGGTTTCCTTGGGAGATGTCAGCTTCACGCAGATCAGCGTTGATACCCTAGGGGGGTATCTGGGAGGTGATTGCGGTGACGGGTCCGGACGAGGTGGGCAGCGACGTCCACCGGGCTGCGACCGGTTGGCGTGGCACGAGCTGGAGCACGGCCGCACGGGCGACCCTGCACTGCCTGACCGGCTGCGCCATCGGTGAGGTGCTGGGCATGGTGCTGGGCACCGTGCTGAGCCTGTCCAACCTGACCACGGTTGTCCTGTCGATCGCACTGGCGTTCCTGTTCGGCTACACGCTGACGATGCGCGGAGTGCTGCGGGCAGGTCTCGGCGTACGCCAGGCGGTCGCGGTGGCGCTCGCCGCCGACACGGTGTCGATCACGGTCATGGAGATCATCGACAACGCGACCATGGTCGGCGTGCCGGGCGCACTGAACGCCGGGCTGGCCGACGCGCTGTTCTGGCTGTCGCTGGCGTTCTCGTTGGTCCTGGCATTCCTGGTGACCACCCCGGTGAATCGTTGGATGATCTCGCGCGGCCGCGGCCACGCCGTGGTCCACCGGTACCACCACTGACACTGCGTCATTGCTGCCAGACTGACGGTGCATGCTCCAGTAGTGGAGCGTACGAACCGGAACGGGGGGATGGCAGTGACGACGAGCAGGACAGCCGTGGTGACACTTCCGACCGACACCCAGATCCTGATCACGAGGGACTTCGACGCGCCACGCCATGCGGTCTTCCGCGCGATGACCACACCGGAACTGATCAAGCGGTGGTGGAGCGGGCAGCGCGGCGAGGTCACCAGCGCCGAGGTCGACCTGCGGGTCGATGGCAGGTGGCGGTACGCGATGGCGTCCCGCAGCGGTGCCGAGGTCGCCTTCCACGGTGAGTTCCGGGAGATCGAGCCGGACGAACGGATCGTCTGCACCGAGGTGTACGAGGGCATCCCCGACGCCGAGGCGCAGGCTGCGCTGTGCACGTACAGCTTCACCGGGCGCACCACACTCACTGTGCTGACCGAGATGCCGGACAGGGCCGGTCGCGACGCGATCATCGGCTCCGGCATGGAGGACGGCCTGCAGGAAAGCTGGGACCTGCTGGAGCAGGTGGCAGTCTCGCTGGACTGAGCACCTCCCGCCGCCCGTAAACACCTGGATCGAGTGTGGTGCGCGGGACTACGGTCCCGGGGTGATCTATCAGCATCCGTTGGCGTACCTGCTCGGCCTGGAGGGCATCGCGCTGCTGCGCGCCTACCACGGTGGGCGCGACCGGCAGTTCGTCGAAGCGCGGCTGGCCGAGGTACGGCGACTGCTCGACGCGCCGGAGCTGGCCGGCCCCGGCATCGAGGTCGGGGCGGTGGACACGGTCGCCGGCTACCGCGCCTGGTCGGCGACCTACGACCAGCCCGGCAACGGCCTGTTCGACCAGGACACGCCGCTGGTCGACGAGATCCTCGGCGCCGCACCGGCCGGGCTCGTACTCGACGCCGCCTGCGGTACCGGCCGGCACGCCGAGCGTCTCGCCGCCCAGGGCCACCGCATCATCGGCGTCGACTCCTCACCCGACATGCTCGCGCTGGCCCGCAAACGGGTCCCTGACGGCGACTTCCGGGCCGGTGACCTGCATACACTGCCGGTGTCCGACGGCGAGGTCGATGCGGTCGTGTGCGCCCTGGCCCTGACCCACGTACCGTCGCTCGGTCCGGTGCTCGCCGAATTCGCCCGGGTACTGCGCCCCGGCGGGGATCTGCTGATCGCCGATGTGCATCCCGAACTGGTGCTACGCGGCTCGGTCCCGAAGGCAACGGCACCGGGCGGCGGCCCCGGCCTGGTCCCTTCCTACATCCACCAGCCCGGCGACTACCTGCGCGCCGCCCTACCGCTCGGCTTCCAGGTACGTCGCTGCGAAGAGGTAGGGCGACCCGCTCCCTCCGACGAACCGCAGCCCGCGCCGGTCACCAACCTCGACCCCGGCGGTTGGGAACGCTGGCCGTGGTCACTGATCGACCTCGTACCCGAGGCGGCACAGGCATCCGCCGCACCCACCACACTGTTCTGGCACTTCCAACTCGCCGACCGCTGACCGGCCCTTGCACTACGCGGGCAGGTCGAAGCTGCCGGTACGCAGCGTCGAGGTGAACCGGCCCCACTCGTCGGCGGAGAATGCGAGGAAGCCCGCGTCACGTTTCTTGCTGTCCCGTACCAGAACCTGCCCGCTCTCGTCCGCCGTGGCGCCAACCTCGACACAGTTACTGCCACCCGCGCTTCCGCTGCGACTGCTGGTCCGCCAGACAGTCCCAACCTCGACACAGTTCCCGCCAGCGTTCCCGCTGCGCTTACTGGTATGCCAAGCGACAGCTGCGAGTTCATCGGATGTGATCGGGCCATGTGTCGTCATGGTGAGTCACCCCAGGTCTTTGATCGCGGACTTGATCATGGCGGCGGATCGATGTGGGTCGAGCGCCGCTCTACGCAAATGATCGTACGCAGAACGTAAACGGTCAACCTTTGGCCCTTCAACGAAGATCGACCCGACCTGGGTCTCGATATATCCGACAGCGGGAAATGGACGTGACCAGTTCCATCAGCTCAAATGCGCCGGCCATACCGAGCATGAGCCCGACCGGAAGGGAAGTACCCGCAGCTCGATTTTCGGTCGAGCTGAGCGCGGTAGACCAGGCTTCGAGACTGCTCCCGTCGAGGTGTCTGTGGTTCCGAGCGGGCCGCTGTAGTGACGGCTTCGTCGATGATCGCGTCAGTTGCGACGGAATCCTCGCCAGTGCAGAATTCTCTGCCGGTCTCATGCGGAGCTCCAGCCAGCGCGCGATCTGGCTCGTCGGTTGCCTCAGGTTCGACAGCGCGCATCATGGCTTCGGCGTGGGCCTGGGTCTGGAGCAACCCGGGGACCAGCATCTGGTACGAGTAGATATGGCGTGGTGCGGGATTCGATCCAGAGGCGGTCGATGAGGACGGCGGCGGCGTCGCCGGCGTAGCCGTCCCACCATCCGTCGCGCCAGATCTCGTGGGCGAGCTGCTTGAGCATCTCGCGCTTGTTGGTGTCGTTGACCCGCGCCAGATCCAGATAGGACAGCACGTCGGGGACTCGGATCGGCAGCGTCCCCTTCTCGATGCGGCTGATCGTGGACTGGTCGCGCTGCATGAACTCGCCGACGTCGGCGAGGGTGAGGCCGTGCTCCTCGCGCAGCTTTCGCAGCTCCTGTGCCAGCCACTGGGTACGCAGACCTGGGCCAGCCTGCCGGGCGGCCTCGGCCTGTTTGCGGGTGGGACGCGCCCTGCGCTTCGGCGTGGCCCGGTCGGTGGGGTCCTTACGAGGTCGGGGCATGGGGTCTCCAACGCTCGGCCCCGCGGTGGGAGCATCGACCGCTCCGCCGCGTGCCGGATTATTTCGAGATGTGTGTACGGAAAGTCTTGCAGCACGAACTAAAGTACGCGATGCTGTCGGTACGTGCAACGGCTGTCACGCTCGGTCGAGGAGATTTCGGGCGAGCGGGGAGTTCGAGCGCGAAAAAAGGACCGGGACGGGTCTCATGGTTGGCCCCTGGAACCCGCCCCGGTCGTAGGTCAGACCCAGCGGTGCTGTGCACCGGTACGGGCCGACAGGAACTGTCTACCACGCGCGCGCAGCGTCCGGTGGTTCCGCCGGCCGTTGCCGGGGTACGCGCCGCGCGATGCGATGGGAGACATCCATGCCACACCACACGCTCGACGAACTGCTCGCCGAGTCCCCGGCCCGGCTGGCCGAGCATCTGGGCACGGTGACCGTACCGGCGGTGCCGACCGTACTGGCCCTCTACGACGCCGGCGACGACACCGACGCCGAACCGGCCCAGGTGATCGGTTGGGTACTGGCCCTGCCCGGCCACGGCCCGCTGATCCTGCACGCCGACAACCCGTTGAACCAGGTCAGCGCCGCGTCCCTGACAGCGGTCGACGACCGCTGGTCGACCCGCCTCGGCGGCACCCTGACCGCCGTCGCCACGGCCTGACCTTGCCCGGGTGGGGGAGCCCCGGCTTCCCCACCCGCTGGTGTGCCGTCAGTCCGGACGGCGTGTGGGTTGTGGCAGGTCCAGGGCGTCGGGGAGCAGGCGCAGCGGCAGCTGACCGGCGTCGAGTACGGCGTTGTGGAAGCTCAACGGGTCCGTGTCGCCTCGCAGTCGGCGCAGGTACCAGTGACCGAGGTGGTAGCCGAGCGCCTGGCCGGGGTCGTCGACGGCGTAGCGGACCAGTTCGGTACCGATCTCCACCTCCGACAGGAAGGCGTTGGCACGCAGGTAGCCCGCGGCACGCTGCCGGCTCCAGCCCAGTACGTTGAGGCCGGTGTCGACGACCAGCCGCGCGGCCTGGAAGCGTTCGGAACTCAGCCGCCCGTACCGGTCGAACGGGTCGGGGTAGAGCCCGACCTCGTCGCAGAATCCGGCGGCGTACTCGGCCCAGCCCTCCAGGAATCCGTTGGTGGCGAAGGTACGCAGGTTGCTCAACTGGCGGCGGATCGGGTGCAGCGCGTCGTTCTCCAGCTGGCGGCCGATCTGGAGATGGTGACCCGGGATGCCCTCGTGACAGAGGACGCTGGCTGCCTGCACCAGTGGCCGATCCGCCAGGTCCGAGCCGTTGTAGAAGTAGCAGCCGTAACCATCCGCGCCGGGCGGCTGGTAGTAGCCGAAGGTCAGGCCACCTTCCAGCGCCGGATCCAGCCGTCGCAACCGGAACGGTGCTGTCGGCAGACCGCCGAACCAGCGGCCCAGTTCGTCTCCCACCCGCTCGACGTGGCCCTGCAGTATCCGGGCGAGTTCGTCCGGGTCAGCGGCATGACAGCGAGGATCGGCGGTCAGTTGGTTGCGGTACGCGGCCTCATCGGCGATGTCGAGTTCGGACCGCATCTTTTCCGTTAATCTGTCCACTTCGGACATTCCTATCCGGTGGATCTGCTCGGCGCTGAGGTCCAGACCGGTGTGCAGCTCGATCAGACTGTCGTAGCAGGCGGCCCCGCCGGGGTACTGTCCGATGCCCACCCCGTCGGCGACGCCATTGTCGGCCAGTTCGGTGAGCAGAGCGTCGAAGGCGGTGGCCAGCGGTCCCTGCACAGTGCGTGCCGCCCCATCGCGCAGTTGTCCGGCCGCGCCCGTGCCGAGTCGACCGCACCGTGCCGGCGTCGGCAGCAGTTCGGTGGAGGCCGCAGCCTGACCGCGGACCGCGTCCACGGCGGCGGCCAGTGCCCAACCCGGCAGCATGATGCCCCGCTGCCGCTGTTCGTGCACGGTGACCCGCAACTGGACCACCACCTCGACGTAGTCGTCGAGCAGCCCCAGGTACCGCTCGACGGCGGTAACGTCGTCCAGTGGCAACGCACCGAACACGTCGCTGCGGTAGTCACCCAGCACGGAGACGTTGTAGGGCGTGACCGGGATCCGGTACCGGAACCGCTGCTCTTCGGCGACCTGCTGGGCCAGATGGTCGCGTACGAACGCCGCGGAGAGCCTGTCGAGATCGGCACGAGGCGCGTCGTCGAGTCGGGCCCAACGAGCCAGATCGTGGCGTGCCCCGGTGGCGTCGGCAGCGACCATCTCGATCCCACCGGACGGCAGAGCGTCCACCGGTCGGCCGAGTCGCATGGCCAGCACCGGATCGCGGTCCAGTACCCGCGCCCACGCCTGCTCGATCAGCGACATCCTGTCGTCCCTCATGCCGAGAGCGTAGAGCCCACCTCGCCGCAGAGGCGCCGGTCACCGAGTGGATCACTGCCTGCCGGGACAGTGGCCGGTGCTGGCTAGAGTGCCGGGCGGGGAGCACCGTTCAGCCATGGGGGCAACACATGATGGCAGTACAGAAGCCACGAGGAAACGCAATCATCGTCGGTGGCGGCATCGGCGGCCTGGCGACAGCGATCGGTCTGCAGCGCATCGGTTGGCGGGCACAGGTGCTGGAACAGGCCCCGACACTCGGAGAGATCGGTGCGGGACTGTCGTTGTGGCCCAACGCAATCCGTAGCCTCAGTCAGCTGGGCGTGGGTGAACGGGTCCGCTGCTGCGGCGTACCTGCCGTGTCGCGGGGCGGGTTGCGGGTGCCGTCCGGAGATTGGCTGCGGCGCAAGCATCCCGACGACGTACAGGTACTGATGCTGCTGCGCGCTGATCTACACCGGGCGCTGCGGGGCGCGTTGCCCGAGGCCTGGCTGCGTACCGGTGCGACCGTCACCGCGGTGGACCAGACGGCGCAGGGCGCGACCGTGATCTACCGGACGCCCGCCGGCGCTCGGCGGGTGTCCGCCGACCTGGTGGTCGGTGCCGACGGGGTACATTCGTCCACCCGCCGCCAGCTCTGGCCGCGCGCGGCGGCACCGGCATTCGAGGGCCGTACCGTGTGGCGTGCGGTCACCCGGCCCGGAGCGGGGCCGGTCGAGGAGAGCATCACGCTGGGACCCGGTCAACAGTTCGGCATGCTGCCGCTGCCCGGCACACAGGTGTACTGGTTCCTCACCGCCGCCGTGGCCGGGCCCGACGTCCGCTACCCCGACGAGCTCGCGGAGGTCCGCCGGCGGCTCACCGGCTGGCATCAACCCATCGGTGCGCTGTTGGACGCCACGTCGTCGAGCGCGGTGCTGCACCATGACGTACTCACCCTCGATCCCTTGTCCAGTTACATCAGTGGTCGGGTGGCGCTGCTGGGTGATGCGGCGCATGCGACCAGTCCGGATCTCGGGCAGGGCGCCTGCCAGGCCATCGAGGACGCCGTGGTGCTGGCTGCCGCGCTCGACCGGCAGCCCAATGTCGCAGCGGCTCTGGCCGACTACGACCGGCAGCGCCGGCCGCGTACCCAGGCGCTGGCACGCGCCGCCCGGGAGCAGGCCCGCTTCAATGCCAACCATCACCGGATGGTGACCGTCGCAGCCAGGTTCATGCCGGCCAACGTGTGGCGCCGCCAGTCCAGCCGCTGGTCGGAGTGGACGCCGCCGGAGTTGCCCGCGCGACCGTGATCCTTACCGTCCGCCGCACCAGGCGTACCGGTGCTCCGGGCGGCCGGTCGTGCCGTAACGCAGGCTCATCGTGGCCTCGCCCTGATCGGCCAGCGCGGCGAGGTAGCGCTGCGCGGTCGCCCGGGCGATGCCGAGCTGGGCGGCGATGTCCGCGGCGCTGCGCGGCTCACCGGCCTCGCGCAGCGCCTCGGCCACCAGCCGGGCGGTGACCGGGGAGTGGCCCTTCGGCGCCGGGTTGCGGTCCCCGTCGTGCAGCAGCCGTACGGCGCGGTCGATGTCGGCCTGGGTGAGCGTCTCGGCGGCGGCCAGCGCGGCCCGGTAGCGGGCGTAGCCCTGCAGCCGGTCGGTCAACTGTTCGGCGGTGAACGGTTTGACCAGGTAGTTGAGTGCGCCATGGGCAAACGCGGTACGCACGGTGCCCGCATCCGCGGCGGCGGTGAGCATGATGGCGTCGGTGTCCAGCTCGGCCAGCAGATCCAGGCCCGAACCGTCCGGCAGGTACCGGTCCAACAGCAGCAGATCCGGACGGTGCCGCTCGACCATGGTGCGCGCCTGGGCGGCCGTGCGGGCGGCACCGACGACCTCGAACCCGGTGACTCTGGCGGTGAAGGCGACATGCACCTCGGCGACCCGGAAGTCGTCCTCGACCACCAGCACCCGTAGCGGGCTCACCGGCGGAACTCCTGCTGGGCCAGCGCACCCGGCAGATGGGCGACGAACACCGCGCCGCGGTCCGCACCGCCGGCATCCGCCAGTTCGGTGTCGCCGCCACGGCTACGGGCTGCCTGACGTGCCAGCGCCAGTCCCAGACCGTGGCCGGCGGCCAGCCGAGTGGTGAAACCGTCGACGAAGATGCGCTGCCGCGCCTCGGCCGGCACCCCGTCGCCGGAGTCGGCCACCGACAGATGCAGGGTGTCGGCATCGGCCAGTACGGTCACCTCGACCCGGCCCGGCACCCGGGTGCCCAGCCGGGCGGCCCGTACCGCGTTGTCGATCAGGTTGCCCAGCACCGTGGTGACCTCCACCGGGGCCACCACGCGGCCGCGCAGCCAACTGGTGTCGGCCACCTCCAGGATCACGTCCGACTCGGCCGCCTCCGCGGTCTTCGCGGCCAGGAACGCCTGCAGGTACGGATCGTCGATCGCGTCCGGCACCGGGCCCACCTCGGTCGGTGAGGTCTGTGTGAGCGCGTGCAGGTACTCCACCGCCTCGGCGTGATGGTCGGTCTGCAACAGCCCGGACAGGGTGTGCAGCCGGTTGGCGAACTCGTGGCGCTGGGCGCGCAGCGCCCCGGACAGCGACCGTACCGTGTCCAGTTCCCGGGTGAGGGTCTCCAGGTCGGTACGGTCCCGCAGGGTCAGCACGGTGCCCAGGTCCCGGTTGTCCCGGCGTACCTGCCGGCGGGTCACCAGGAGCACCCGGTCGCCGGCCACCGCCATCAGCCGTTCCGCGTCGGTCTGTCCGGACAACGCCGCCCGTAGCCGGATCGGCAGGTCCAGCTCCGCGACCGGGGTGCCCGGCGGGGCGTGCAAGCCCAGCAGGCGACCGGCCTCGTCGTTGCAGACCGAGACCCGCCCGTCGTCGTCGACGGCCAGCACGCCCTCCCCGATCCCGTGCAGCACCGCCTCACGTTCCTGTACCAGTTCCGACAGTTCATGTGGTTCCAGCCCGAGAGTCTGGGTCTTGAGCCGGCGGGCCAGCAGCGCCGAGCCGGCAACCCCGAGCAGCAGGGCGCCGACGGCGAACAGCGCGGCGTCGCCGAGCACCCGCAGCACGCTGGCCCGGATGTCGCTGACCGCGAAGCCGACGCTGACCTCGCCTACGATCCGCCGCCCCTGCCGGACCGGTACCTTGCCGCGGGCGGACAGGCCGAGCGTGCCGCGCTGGATGTTGACCACCTCGTGGCCGGACAGCGCCTGGGACGGATCGGTACTGACATGCTGGCCGATCTCCGCCGGAACCGGGTGCGCGAGCCTGATCCCGTTGCGGTCGGTGACGACGACGAACAGGGCGTGGGTGGCACTGCGGACCCGCTCGGCGCGGGCCTGCACGATGCGCTGGTTCTCCGCGGCGGTGGCGGCGGCGACCGTCGGATCGGCGGCCACGGTACGGGCCACCGTCAGCGCCTGCTGCTCGTAGCGGTCCGTCAGCTGCTGATCCAGCAGCCAGCCGACCAGCGTGAACCCGACCCCGACGACCAGCGTGACCACCGCGATCTGCAGGGCCAGGATCTGCCGGGCGAACCGGATCCGGGGCCGGGTACGTCTCGCCGGCCGTTCGTCGCTCCCCGTGGTGTGCGTTCGCGGCAGCACCGTTCGCCGCAGCACCGTTCGTGGCAGCGCTGTGCGCGAAATGCGCAGAAGGCGGTTAACGCGCTTTGCACGAACAATTTCGAGAAGGTTTCCCACGTGAGCCAGTTCACCTAACGTCCTGCGCCGGAAGCAAGTCGCTCATCCGGGTCAGCCGCATGCCACGGGCCGGTCAGCTGCGCGACGCCGCTGCCGGTCGTGCCCCGCCGGACGGAAGGAAACCAGATGACCGACCCCGTGATCGAACTGCGGGGCGCCACCAAACGCTTCGCCAGCGGTAGCGGTGGCGTACACACCGCCGTACACGACCTGACGATGCAGGTCGGTGCCGGGCAGTTCGTGGCCGTGGTGGGTCCCACCGGCTGCGGCAAGTCCACCACCCTGTCGCTGGTGTCCGGGCTCGAGCCACCGTCGGACGGCACCGTACTGGTGCGCGGCGAACCGGTCCGGGGCATCCCACGCGGGGTCGGCTACATGTTCCAGAACGATGCCGTACTGCCCTGGCGCTCGGTACTGGACAACGTGGCCGCCGGCCCCCGCTACCGGGGCATGGCGCGCGGTGAAGCCCGCCAGAAGGCCCGTACCTGGGTCCAGCGCGTCGGCCTGGACGGGTTCGAGCGCTACTACCCCCACCAGCTCTCCGGCGGCATGCGTAAACGGGTGGCGTTGGCCCAGACCCTGGTCAACGAGCCGGAGATCATGCTGATGGATGAGCCGTTCAGCGCGCTGGACGTACAGACCCGGGGCCTGATGCAGGACGAACTGCTGCGGTTGTGGGCCGGAAGCGGTGCCGCGGTCGTGTTCGTCACCCACGACCTGGAGGAGGCCGTCGCGCTGGCCGATCAGGTCGTGGTGATGACCGCGAGCCCCGCCACCGTCAAGGACACCTTCGCGGTGGGACTGGAGAGACCACGCAATGTCGAGGAGATCCGGCTGACCCCCGAGTTCCTGGAGATCTACCGGGAGGTCTGGGAGAGCCTGCGTACCGAGGTCGCCAGGGCACGACAGGAGGCGACCGGCCGTGTCGCATGATCAGGACACCGCAGTCGAGCCGTCCACAGTGGATTCAACGTCCCCGGCGGGGACCGCTCCGGAGGCGGTACGGGCCATCACCCGGCGCCGCCGGCACCGCACGCTGGTGTGGACGGTACGTATCGTCGCCGTCGTCGTCTGGCTGTCCAGCTGGCAGCTGACCGCGACGTACTGGATCGACCCGTTCTACTACTCCAAGCCCTCGGCGATCTGGGGCCGGCTGGTCGACTGGTTCACCGAGGGCACCGCGTTCGGTTCGGTCTGGACGCAGATCGCGGTGACCCTGGAGGAGGCGGTCGCCGGGTTCGTGATCGGCGCGATCGCCGGCGTGATCCTCGGCATCGTACTGGGCCGCAGTCGTTTCCTCGCCGACGTGTGCGCGCCGTTCATCAAGGCCGCGAACGCCGTGCCGCGCATCGTGCTGGCCTCGCTGTTCATCATCTGGTTCGGCCTCGGCCTGTCATCCAAGGTGGCCACCGCGGTCGTGCTGGTGTTCTTCGCCGCGTTCTTCAACGCCTTCCAGGGTGCCCGCGAGGTCGACCGGAATCTGATCAACAACGCCCGCATCCTCGGCGCCAGCCGGTTCGCACTGCTGCGCACCATCGTGGTGCCCAGCGCCACGTCCTGGATCTTCGCCTCGCTGCACACCGCGTTCGGCTTCGCCCTGATCGGTGCGGTGGTCGGTGAGTTCACCGGCGCGGACAAGGGCATCGGCCTGCTCATCACCAATGCGCAGGGCACCTTCGACGCGGCCGGGATCTACGCCGGAATGATCATCATCACCGTCATCGCGCTGCTCGCCGAGTGGCTGATCTCCACCGCAGAGAAGCGCCTGCTGCGCTGGCGACCACCGGCCCCCGGCGCCGACACCCAGACCTGACCGTCCGACCCTCTTCTGTGGAGTTGACCGATGCGTACTCGAAGTGTCCTGGCCGTCGCGCTGGCGGCTACCCTGCTCGCCGGCTCGGCCGGCTGCCGTGACTCACGCGGCTCCCATGGAGCCTCCGGCGGCGACGACGCCAACGTCACCATCATGGTCGGCGGCATCGACAAGGTGATCTACCTGCCCGCCAAGCTCACCGACCAGCTCGGCTACTTCTCCGCCGAGGGACTGCACGTCAAGTTGCTGACCGAGCCGGCCGGTGCGCAGGCCGAGAACGTACTGATCTCCGGCGACGTGCAGGGCGTGGTGGGCTTCTACGACCACACCATCGACCTGCAGACCAAGCACAAGTGCGTGGAGAGCGTCGTCCAGCTCGCCGACGTGCCCGGCGAGGTGGAGATGGTCGCGGCGGACAAGGCCGACAAGATCCGCTCGCCCAAGGACTTCAAGGGTCGCAAGCTGGGCGTGACCAGTCCCGGATCCTCCACCGACTTCCTCACCCAGTACCTGGCCAGCAAGAACGGCATGACCACCGCGGACTACACCACAGTGAAGGCCGGTGCCGGGCAGACCTTCATCGCCGCGATGGAGAAGGGCGGCATCGACGCCGGGATGACCACCGACCCGACCGTCGCGCAGCTGGTCAGCTCCGGCAAGGGCAAGGTCATGCTGGACATGCGTACCGAGGCCGGCGCCCGCGCCGCGCTCGGCGGACTCTACCCGTCCAGTTCGCTGTACATGGACTGCTCGTACGTCGCCGCGCACAAGAAGACCGTGCAGAAGTTGGCGAACGCGTTCGTCAAGACGTTGAAGTGGATCAAGTCGCACGACGCCCAGCAGGTCGCCGCGAAGATGCCCGCCGACTACGCCAAGGGCGGCAAGCAGCTGTACGAGAAGTCGGTGCACGACACCATCGGCATGTTCAACGCCGACGGGAAGATGAAGCCGGAGGGCGCGAAGAACTCGCTGCACGTACTGGGCCAGTTCTCCCCGAACGTCAAGGGCAAGGAATCCACAGTGGACCTGTCGAAGACCTACACCACCCAGTTCGTGGACAACGCCAGCTGATCATCGACACGGGAATCCCGCCGGCCGGTGGGATTCCTGTGTCGTCAGCGTCCGCTTCCGGACCCCTTCGAAACCAGTTCCGGGTGCTCCAGCAGGAAGTCGTCGATCGTGTCGTCGCGTAGCGCCCGGAACAACTTCTGGTCGACCGGGGTGAGGGCCTCGTTGTTGTCCGGCAGCGTCTGGTGGGCGACCTGCAAGGTCACCAGCTTCGAGGCCGTGATCTGGTGCAGGGCCAGCGCCAGGTCGGTCACCTGGTAGCCGTTGAAGTCCACCGTGAGTGTTCCGCTGGCTGCGTCGAGCACACGGTTGATCTTCGTCGGGCTGGTCAGCACACCGGAGCTGGTGGCCTTCTTCAGGATCTGCTTGATGAACTGTTGCTGCATCCGCTGTCGACCGTAGTCGCTGTCGTCGTAGTTGTAGCGCTGCCGAACGAGGGCCAGCGCGCGGGCGGCGTCGTAGTGGTGGCAGCCGGCCGGGAACGCGGGCTCGTTCTCGAAACCTGGCTGGGTGGACGTGAAACCCTTGTCCAGGCAGAGCGTCACCCCGCCCAGCTCCGCCGTGATGGCCTTGAACCCGTCCCAGTTGACCAGCGCGGCCATCTGGAAGTCTTCGCCGGTGACGGTCCTGAGGGTCTTCTTCAGCAGCGTCATGCCGCCGGCGACATCCTGGTAGTCCTTCGCGCCGAAGTGGAACGCCGAGGTGATCTTGTCCGTCGCGCCGCCGAAACCGGAGTGCTGGTCGGCCGGGATGTCCACCTCAAGGTCGCGCGGGATGGACAGCAGGTAGGCGCTGTCCAGTGAGCGGGGAATGTGCAGCCACATGATGGTGTCGGAGCGTGGCTTCTCCCCGGTGTTCTTCCAACTGTGCCGGAAGTCGCTGCCGGCGAGCAGGACGTCCAGCGGACCGGTGACCCGGCTGCCGTGTGGTTTCCCGTCTCCGTCGCCCAGCAGGTCGTCCTGGGTCACGGCGTGGTTGACGCGGTCGGCCAGCGCGGCGGTCCCGACATAGGACCCCGCGCTGACCACCGTGAGTACGATTCCACCGATCAGGCATATCCGTGCCCATAGTGGACTGCGCTTACGTGTCCCGCTCATGGTGTCCTTCCCCGTGACATGCGTCCAGCATGGCGCACACCACGCGGGAGAGACGAATCTGACCGGCTACGCCGGTCGAGAGACCGCCGGCTCACTGCGTACCGATGTACGGCTGACCGCGACCACCGCGTAGGTGTACGCCTGCCCCGCGACCGCGGTCGGGTCGGTGTACGACTCGTGGTGCCCGGTGGCGTGGACCGTGTCGATCAGATGGGTGGCGTCGACGAAGTCGTCGGCACCCGGCCGGGTGCCGAACCGGTAGATCGCGTAGCTCGTCGGTGTGTGACCTCCGGTGGCGTGCCAGGACAGCGTCACGCCGTCATCGCCACGGCGTACCCCGGTGACGGTCGGCCGGTGCGGTGCCCGCGGGTCGAGGTGCGGCATCGCCGGAGTGAGGGACCGGTGCTGGTAGTGCTCGGCGACCAGCTCACTGGTGGCCCCCAGCTTGTCGGCACGCATCTGTACCGCGGAGAAGTACACGTTGCCGTCCACCTCGGGATACTGCTGATCGAGGGTGAGGTGGCGGGACAGTTCGGCGGGGTCCAGCCAGGCGCCCGACGTGCCCACCTTGTAGGTGGCCTCACCGATGTAGAGCTGAACGTGGGTGTCGCGTACCTGCTCGGCCCACCAAGGGGTGAGCTTGGCGTAGTCGGCGACCGGCAGGCCGATGTTCCAGTAGATCTGCGGGTTGATGTAGTCCAGCCAGCTCTGCTCGACCCACTTGCGGGTGTCGGCGTAGTTGGCGTTGTAGGACTCGGTGCCGCCGGTGTCCGAACCGGCCGGGTCGGAGCTGGCGTTGCGCCAGATACCGAACGGGCTGACGCCGAACTTCAGCCACGGTTTGCGGGCGTGGATCCGGTGGTTCATCTCGGAGATCAGCAGGTCGATGTTGTGCCGCCGCCAGTCCTCGATGTCATCGAAGCCGGCGCCGTAGGTGGCGAAGGTGTCCGCGTCGGGCAGCGTCTGCCCGGCCACCGGGTAGGGGTAGAAGTAGTCGTCGAAGTGCACGCCGTCGATGTCGTAGCGGGTGGCGTCGAGGATGGCGTCCTGGACGAACCGGCGCACCTCCGGGATTCCCGGGTTGTAGTACAGCTTCGGCCCGTAGGCGAAGACCCATTCCGGGTGCTGGCGGGCCGGGTGCCAGGGCACCAGCTGGCTCGGGTCGGTCTGCATGCTGACCCGGTACGGGTTGAACCAGGCGTGCAGTTCCAGGTTGCGCTTGTGCGCCTCCTCGACCGCGAAACCCAGCGGGTCGTACCCCGGGTCGGTGCCCTGGGTGCCGGTCAGATACTGCGACCAGGGTTCGTACGGTGACGGCCAGAAGGCGTCCGCGGTGGGCCGGACCTGCAGCATGACCGCGTTGAGGTTGAGCTGGCGGGCCATGTCGAACCAGTCGGTGAGCTGCTTCTTCTGGGCCTCCACCGGCAGACCGGTGGCAGACGGCCAATCGATGTTGACCACGCTGGAGATCCACATCGCGCGGAGCTGTTCGATCGGTGCGTTCACATCGGCGCCGTGCGGGGCCGGTGCCGGGGCGCCCGGCTGATCGGCCGGTGCGGCGGAGACCGGGCCACCGGGCAGCGCGGCGACGGTGACGGTCGCTGCGGTGCCGACCGCGATCGCGCCGAACCGGCGACGGGTCAGTGCGGTGGGCGTCGCGGCGTGCCTGCCTGGCTGGTCCATCCGTGGAGTCCCTTCGAGGATGCCGGGTGTTGGTAAAGAAGTTTCAGCCCGGGACGCCATTGGGCGCAATAGGCTTCACGGGTTCGATCGGATCTGGTCCGACCATCGATCGTTCCAGCTCCGGGCGTCACGCCGCGTATCCCCAGAAACCGGTCAGCCCACGGGGGTCGTGGATCCGGTGAGTGTGCCGGTCGGCTCCGGGTCGGATGTCTCCGGCGGGGCCCCGCGCCGGCCACGGCCGGTACGCAGCGCGAACACCATCGCCTGCAGACACAGACCGCCCGCGAGGTACCAGGCCAGGTTGTAGCTGCCGAGCTGGTCGCGCAGCAGTCCGGCCGCGGTTGCGGCGAGCGCTGCGCCGACCTGGTGACTGGCGAAGACCCAGCCGAACACGATCGGCGCGGCGGAACCGAAGTACTGCCGGCACAGGGCTACCGTCGGCGGCACGGTCGCGACCCAGTCCAGGCCGTAGAACAGGATGAACACCAGCATGCTCGGATGCGTGGCAGCGGCGAACAGCTGGGGCAGCACCAGCAGTGACAGGCCGCGCAGACCGTAGTAGACAGCCAGCAGGTTGCGGGAGTCGATCCGGTCGGTGAGCCAGCCGGAGAACACCGTACCGACCACGTCGAAGATGCCGACCAGGGCGAGTAGCCCGGCGGCCGTCGCCTCCGGCATGCCGTGGTCGTGTGCGGCCGGGATGAAATGTGTCCCGACCAGCCCGTTGGTACTGGCGCCGCAGATCGCGAACGACCCGGCGAGCAGCCAGAACACCCCGGTACGCGAGGCGGTGCGTAGTTCGCTCAGCGCTCGACGGGCCGCACCACGTCGAGCAGGTACGGGCTCGGCCAGTTGCTCAGCCCCGTAGGGCGGCAGGCCCACGTCCCGCGGGTACTCCCGCAACAGGATCGCCACCAGCGGCGCGACCAGCAGCGCGGCACCGGCGACGGTGAGCGAGACACTGCGCCAGCCATGGTCGGCGGCGATCCGGGCGAGCACCGGCAGGAAGATCAGCTGCCCGGTCGCGCTGCCCGCGGTCAGTACCCCGGTGACCAGTCCGCGGCGCTGGACGAACCACCGGCCGGTGATGGTGGCCACGAATGTCAGCGCCATCGACCCGGTTCCCAGCCCGACCAGTACGCCCCAGCAGGCGATCAGTTGCCAACTGCTGGTCATGAACACGGTCAGTCCGCTGCCCGCGCTGATCAGCAGCAGCGCCATGGACACGACCCGACGCACCCCGAAGCGTTCCATCAGCGAGGCCGCGAACGGGGCGCCGAGCCCGAAGAGGAGCAGGTTGACCGAGACCGCGGCCGAGATCGTGCCCCGGGACCAGCCGAAGGCCTGATGGAGCGGGTCGATGAGGACGCCCGGGGTGGCCCGGAAACCGGCCGCACCGACCAGCGCGACGAAGGTGACGGCGGCGACCAGCCAGGGCCAGTACCGGCGGGGTCCGCGCAGGGCAGTTGAGCTCACCGGCCGAGCGTACGGACCTTCCTCCACCGGGCGTTGGTAGGGCAACTCGCGGCGCGCTGGTGGGATCACCTTGATCCTGGGGCACTGTCGTGGGCATGCTCAGGCAGGACTGGTCGATTCTGTTGGGAGATGCGCGATGGTGTTGCCCTACTACGAGGACTACTCACCGGGAGTAGGTGCGCAGCCACCGCGTGCCTGGTTCTCGTCCGACGCGCCGTCGCTGTCACTCAACGGGACCTGGCGCTTCCAACTCGCCGAGCGTCCCGGCGACACGGTGGAAGGTTTCCACCGCCCCGACTTCGACGACTCCGGTTGGTCGGAGCTGCCGGTGCCGTCCAGCTGGCCGATGCACGGTCACGGCCGACCCACGTACACCAACGTGCTCTACCCGTTCCCGGTCGACCCGCCGCATGTCCCGACCGACAACCCGACCGGTGAGCACCGGCGGGTCTTCGGGCTTCCCGCCGACTGGCCGTCCGGCCGGACGGTGCTGCGTTTCGACGGCGTCGACTCCTGCTTCCGGGCGTGGCTAAACGGCGTGGAGCTCGGCGTCTCCACCGGCAGCCGGCTGCCCACCGAGTTCGAGGTCGGTACGCTGCTGCGACCGGGCGACAACGTGCTCGCGGTGCGGGTGCACCAGTGGTCGGCCGGCAGCTACCTGGAGGACCAGGACATGTGGTGGCTGCCCGGGATCTTCCGGGACGTCACGCTGCTCGCCCGGCCGGCCGGCGGTCTTACCGACTTCTTCGTCCACGCCGACTTCGAGCCCGGCGCCGGTGGCCGCACCGGTCGCGGCACGCTGCGGGTGGACAGCGATGTGCCGGCCAGGATCAGCATCCCCGAACTGGGTGTCGCCGACCATCCGGCCGAGCAGCCGGTCAGCGTGCACGGCGTGACCGGCTGGAGTGCCGAGACACCGCGCCGCTACGACGCCGAACTGTGCACCGCCACCGAACGGGTCGGGCTGCGGATCGGGTTCCGCACCGTCGCCATCCGCGACGGAGTGCTGACGGTCAACGGCCGGCGGATCCTGCTGCGCGGGGTGAACCGGCACGAGTTCCATCCCGACCTGGGCCGGGTCGTGCCGTCCGACGTGGTCCGTGACGAGCTGCTGATGATGAAACGTCACCACATCAATGCCGTACGCACCAGTCACTATCCGCCGCACCCGGAGGTACTGGAACTCTGTGACGAACTCGGTCTGTGGGTCGTCGACGAGTGCGACCTGGAGACACATGGCTTCGAGCCGAACGGTTGGCGGCGAAATCCAAGCGACGATCCGCGGTGGCGGCCCGCGTACACCGACCGGATGCGGCGGATGGTGGAACGCGACAAGAACCATCCCTGCGTGATCATGTGGTCGTTGGGTAACGAGGCCGGTATCGGCGCCAACCACGGCGCCATGGCGGACTGGACCCGTGAGCGCGACCCGTCCCGCCCGATCCACTACGAGGGCGATCATGCCTGCCGTTACACCGATGTCTACTCCCGGATGTACGCCAGCCACGACGAGGTCGGGGCCATCGGACGCGGGGAGGAGGAACGCCACCCCGACGCCGACGACGCGCTGGACGCCCGGCGCCGCGCGATGCCGTTCATCCAGTGCGAGTACGGGCACGCGATGGGTAACGGTCCGGGCGGCCTGACCGAGTACCAGGAACTGTTCGAGCGTTACCCGCGCTGCCAGGGCGGCTTCATCTGGGAGTGGCTCGATCACGGCATCCGGCAGCACACCCGCGACGGTCGCGAATACTTCGGCTACGGCGGTGACTTCGGCGAGGAACTGCACGACGGCAACTTCGTGATCGACGGCCTGGTGTTCCCGGACCGTACGCCGTCGCCGGGACTGCTGGAGTTCGCGAAGGTGATCGAGCCGGTGCGGATCACCGGTGATGCGCGGATGTTGCGGGTGACCAACCGCTACGACCTCCTCGAGCTGACCGCAGCGGCATGGCGGTGGAGCGTCGAACGGGACGGCGATCGGGTCGCCACAGGGGAGTTCGCGCTGCCGCCCCTGGCCGCCGGCGCCAGCCTCGATGTTCCCCTGGCCGGGCTGGGTCTTCCGACATCGACCGGTACGGGCGAGACATGGCTGACCGTCTCCGCATATTCCACAGTAGACAAGCCTTGGGCACGGGCCGGTCACGTACTCGGCTGGGGACAGGTACAGCTCGCCGACGCCGCCCCGGTCGAGCTGACCGGACCGGCGACACCGGGTGTCGACACTGCCGCGATCCAGCTCGGCCCAGCGGTGTTCGACCGCGCCGATGGAACCCTGCGCCGCATCGGTGAGCTGACTCTGCACGGCCCGAGGCTCGACGTGTGGCGGGCGCCGATCGACAACGACAGGCCGCTCGAGGCGGCGTGGCGTGACCTCGGCCTGCACCGGATGCAGCACCGGGTGATCGATGTGTCGTGCGCCGAGGACGCGCTGGTGGTCCGTACCCGGGTCGCGCCGGCCGCCACCGACCTCGGCCTGGTCGCCACGTACCGGTGGAGCGCGCACGACGATCTGCTGCGCCTGGTGGTTGGTGTGCAGCCGGAGGGGGAGTGGTCGGTGCCGCTACCCCGACTTGGGTTGCGGCTGCTGTTACCCTCCACAATGGACTCGGTGCTGTGGTTCGGCGGCGGACCGGGGGAGGCTTACCGCGACAGCAGGCAGGCCGCCCGGATCGGCCGCTGGTCGGCCGGCGTCGACCAGCTGCAGACCCCGTACGTGTTCCCGCAGGAGAACGGCAACCGGACCGGGGTACGGTGGGTCGAACTGGCCGACCCGGACGGCCGGGGCCTTCGGGTGTCGGGCGTGCCGAGCGTCGAGTTCACCGCCCGACGCTGGGCCAGCGAGGACCTCGACGCGGCCCGGCACATTACCGACCTGGTGGCCGGTGACAGCGTGGTGCTCAACGTCGATCATGCCCAGCACGGACTCGGTACCGGCTCGTGTGGCCCGGAGACCTTGCCACAGCACCAGCTGCTCGCCGAGCCGACCACCTTCGAGGTGCGGTTCCAGGCGATCTGATCCTCGCCCGGTACGAGTCCCCCCGCGCAGTCAGGAGTTCCGATGAGTCGCCCGGTCCGTAGTCCCGGGAGTCGGCCGGCCGAAGACGCTACGACGCCCAGGATCGCCCTGCCGATGATGCTGATCCTGGGCGGGTTGTCGGCGTTCGCTCCGCTGTCCATCGACATGTACCTGCCGGCCCTGCCGGCGCTCACCGGTGAGCTGCACACCACCGCGTCCACCGCGCAACTGAGCCTGACCAGCTGCCTGATCGGTCTGGCCGCCGGTCAACTGCTCGCCGGACCCGTGTCGGACGTGCTGGGTCGGCGTCGACCGCTGCTGATCGGCCTGGCCTGCTACAGCGCAGCCTCGCTGCTGTGCGTGGTGGCTCCCTCGGCATGGATACTGATCGGGCTGCGGTTGGTACAGGGTCTGGCCGGGGCGGCGGGCATCGTCATCGCCCGGGCAGTGGTACGCGACCTGCGTTCCGGTGCCGCCGCGGCGCGGGTGTTCGCCAGCCTGATGCTGGTCAGTGGTGTCGCACCGGTGGCAGCACCGACCATCGGTGCGCAGCTGCTGCGGTTCACCTCGTGGCGAGGAGTGTTCACCGTACTGACCCTCATCGGGGTCGCTCTACTGATCGCGGTGCTGTTCGCGCTGCCGGAGACACTGCACCCGGACCGTCGGCGGCACGGCGGCCTGCATCAGACGGTGGTGACGTTCCGGGCGTTCGCCGCCGATCGCACGTTCGTCGGGTACGCCCTGACCGGCGGCCTGGTCTTTGCCGCGATGTTCGCCTACATCGCCGGGTCGTCGTTCGTGCTGCAGGAGGTCTACCGGCTCTCCGCATCGCAGTTCGGCCTGGTGTTCGGGGTCAACGCGCTGGGTATCGTGGCCGCCAGCCAGGTGTCGGGTCACCTCGTCGAGCGGGTCGGGGCGCCGCTGCTGTTACGGGCCGGTCTGGGCATCGCCCTGACCGGCGGGGCGGTCCTGCTGGTCGCCGTGCTGGCCGGGCTCGGTCTGCCGGCGGTACTGCCGGGGCTGTTCCTCGTCGCCGCCAGCGTCGGGTTCGTCATGCCCAACGTCACGGCGCTGGCTCTGGCCGAGCACGGCCGGACCGCCGGGAGCGCGTCGGCGTTGCTGGGCGTGCTGCAGTTCGTGGTGGGTGCGGCAGTCGCGCCGCTGGTGGGTATCGCCGGCCCCGGCACGGCGCTGCCGATGGTCATCGTCATCGCGGCACTGGTCGTGGCGGCCCGCCTGGTCGCCGTCGTCGCGCTGCGCCGCGGTACCGACTGACGGCGCCGTGGCCCGGACCTGGCGTCACCCCCGTCCGGGCCACCGGACGGGGGTGACGCCACCGGAACTCAGGCCGCGAGTGTCGTGGCGGCCGGGTCCGAGAGCGCCCAGCCCAGTACGTCGGACACGCTGTCGGCCAGATGGATGGTGAGCTCGTCCAGCACCGTGTCCGGCACCCCGTCGAGATCTGGTTCGTTACGCCGGGGCAGGACCACCTCGGTGAGGCCGGCCCGATGGGCGGCGAGCAGTTTCTGCTTGACCCCACCGATGGGTAGCACGCGACCGGTCAACGACACCTCACCGGTCATGCCGACCTGCGCACGCACCGGTCGTCCGGTCAGCAGCGACGCCAGCGCTGTGGTCATGGTGACCCCGGCGGACGGGCCGTCCTTGGGTACCGCACCGGCCGGTACGTGTACGTGCACGCGGTGGTCGGCCAGCGCTGCCGCAGGTAGCGCCAACTGTGTCGCGTTCGCCCGCAGGTAGGACAGCGCGATCTGGGCGGACTCCTTCATCACGTCACCGAGCTGACCGGTCAGGGTCAGCCCCGGTTCGCCGTCGAGCAGGGCGGCCTCGACGAACAGTACGTCGCCACCGGCGCCGGTGACCGCCAGGCCGGTGGCGACCCCCGCCACCGCGGTGCGGTACGCGATCTCCGGGGTGAACCGCGGCCGCCCCAGGTAGTCACGCAGCTGTTCGGTGCCGATGTGCAGCGCAGCGCCGACCGGGTCGGTGGACAGCTTCGTGGCCACCTTGCGCAGCGCCCGGGCCAACGACTGGTCCAGCTGACGTACCCCCGGTTCACGGGTGTACTCGCCGGCCACCCGCCGCAACGCTTCGTCGGAGAACGTGACGTCCTGCGTGGTCAGCGCCGCCCTCGACAACTGCCGGGGCAGCAGATGCTCACGGGCGATGACGAGTTTCTCGTCCTCGGTGTAGCCGTCCAGCCGGATGACCTCCATCCGGTCCAGCAGCGCCGGCGGGATCGTGTCGGCCACGTTCGCGGTGGCCAGGAACAGCACGTCGGAAAGGTCCAGCTCGACCTCCAGGTAGTGGTCGGTGAACGTGTGGTTCTGCGCCGGATCCAGTACTTCCAGCAGCGCCGCGGCCGGATCACCGCGGAAGTCGGCGCCCAGCTTGTCCACCTCGTCGAGCAGTACGACCGGGTTCATCGAGCCGGCCTCGGAGATCGCCCGCACGATGCGGCCGGGCAGCGCGCCGACGTAGGTACGCCGGTGACCGCGGATCTCCGCTTCGTCCCGGACCCCGCCCAGGGAGACCCGGACGAAACGCCGGCCGAGTGCCCGCGCCACCGACTCGCCCAGCGAGGTCTTGCCGACACCGGGCGGCCCCACCAGGGCCAGTACGGCACCGGAGCCGCGCCCGCCGACGACCTGCAGGCCACGCTCGGCCCGCCGGGCCCGTACGGCGAGGTATTCCACGATCCGGTCCTTGACGTCGGAGAGACCGGCGTGGTCGGTGTCCAGTACGGTGCGTGCCGCGGGCACGTCGGTGGAGTCCTCCGTGCGGGATGTCCAGGGCAGTTCCAGTACGGTGTCCAGCCAGGTACGGATCCAGCCCGATTCGGGTGACTGGTCGGATGCGCGTTCCAGCTTGCCCACCTCGCGCAGCGCGGCGGACCGTACCTTCTCCGGCAGGTCGGCGGCCTCGACACGGGAGCGGTAGTCCTCTGCTCCGTCCGGCTCGCTCTCGCCGAGTTCCTTGCGGATCGCGGCGAGCTGCTGTCGCAGCAGGAACTCGCGTTGGGTGGACTCCATGTTCTGCTGGACGTCGTCACGGATCTTCTCCGCCACCTCCGATTCGGCCAGGTGCTTGCGCGCCCAGTCGAGCAGCAGCGTCAGCCGGTCGGCCGGGTCGGCGGTCTCCAGCAGCTTCAGCTTCTGTGCGGTGTCCAGCCAGGACACGTAGCCGGCGGTGTCGGCCAGTTCGCCGGGGTCGGACAACTGGCCGATGCGGTCGATGACCTCCCAGGCGCCGCGCTGCTGCAGGATCGAGGTCAGTACGGACTTGTACTCACCGGCGAGCCCGGCGGTCCGTTCGGTGCTGGGTGGGTCGACGATGCGCTCGGCCTGGACCCACAGTGCGGCGCCGGGTCCGTTGACCCCGGTGCCGATCCGGGCCCGGCCGGTGGCGCGCACCACGACGGCGGGTTCGCCGCCGGGCAGCCGCCCGACCTTGACGATCTGCGCAACGACACCGACTCCGGTGTAGTGACCGTCGATGCGTGGTACGAGCAGCAGGCCAGGGGTCGCGCTCTGCGCCGTCGCCGTTCGGGCGGCGTCCACCGCGGCCTGCGCCTCGGTGTCCAACGTGACGGGTACCACCATCCCGGGCAGCACCACGGTGTCGGACAAAGGTAGGACGGGCAGTTCGTAGTCAGCCATGGGAGAGCTCCATTCTTCGTGCTCTCCCGGCCAACCTTGAGTCGGGTCGACTCATTCCTCGGTTCGGCCTTGTTTCACCGTGGGCGAACAAAGCCGACCCGGTCGGGTTCAGGAACTGGCTGATCCGGCCTGCTCCGCGGCCACCGCGGCGCGGACCTCGTCCATGTCCAGTCCCCGTGCCTTGCCGATGAGATCGGTGAGCGCCGCCTCAGGCAGCGCGCCCGGCTGGGAGAACACCACGATGCCGTCCCGGACGATCATCAGCGTGGGGATGGACTGGATCCCGAAGGCACCCGCGAGTTCCTGCTGTGCCTCGGTGTCCACCTTGCCGAACACCAGGTCCGGGTTTGCCTCGGAGGCCTTTTCGTAGATCGGGGCGAACATCCGGCACGGCCCGCACCAGCTCGCCCAGAAGTCCACCAGCACGGTGTCGTTGCCCGACATCGTGCTGTCGAAGTTCTCCTTCGTCAGTTCGACCGTCGCCACGCCGAATCTCCTCTCGATTGCCCCTCTACCGAGGCAACGTGGTGGCGGGTCGGCCCATTCCCTGACGTCAGGGCAGCACGAGGACCTTCAGATGCCGGTCCGGCTCGGCCACCAGCGTGGCGAAGCCGCGCGTCACCACATCGGTCAGCGCGATGCGGTCGGAGATCAGCGGTCGCGGATCCACCGCACCGGATTCCAGCAGCCGTACGGCCTCCGGAAAGTCGCCGTCGTGGCTGTGCGACAGCGAAGCGATGATCTCCTTCTCGCCGCGCAGCACATCCAGCATGGGCACCGGTACGTCGGCGTCGAAGACGCTCAACAGCACGGTGCGCCCACCGCGACGGGTCCAGCGCACCGCCGTCGAGGAGACGGCCGGAATCCCGGCGGCGTCGAACACCACGTCCAGCCCGTGTCCCGCGGTGAGCTCGTCGATCGCCTCCGATGCGTGCTGCGGGTCGAGCGCCCGGTCCGCACCGAAGCGTGTCGCCAGTTCCCGTCGGTCCGCGTGCGGTTCGACGACGAGTACCGTCGCCGCCCCGGCCGATCGGGCCACCTGCGCGATGAGCAGGCCGATGGTTCCGCCGCCGACCACACCGACCCGGTCGCCGGAGCCGACGCGGCCCCGGGCCACCGCCCGTACCGCGACGGACAGCGGTTCGGCGAACACCGCCACGGTCGGCTCGATCCCGGCGTAGGGAACGCAGCTGTACGCCGGGGCCAGCACCAGCTCGGCCAGCCCGCCGTCGGCCTGCAGCCCCAGTTGCGCCAGCTGCGGGCAGAGGGTGGGTCGGCCGGACAGGCACCAGCTGCACCGTCCGCACCACATGTTGCCGTCCACCGCCACGGAGGTGCCGACGGCCAGGTCGACCTGCCGCCCCACCATGTCGACGACACCCACGAACTCGTGTCCCAGCGTCAACGGTGCGCACTGCCCGGTCAGCGGATGCGGCGTACGGGGAGCGAACACCGGACCGGAGGTGAACTCCTCCACGTCGGTGCCGCACAGACCGCAGGCCTGTACCCGCAGCCGTACCCATCCGGTCGGGGGCTCGCCGGGTTCGTCGATCTCGTTGACGCGTACGTCGCGGCGGCCGTACCAACGTGCCGCCTTCACTGCGCGACCCCTACCCGTACCACGTTGCGCAGTTCCTGACCGGTGGCGAATCGGTGCAGCTGTTCGGCGATCATCCGTCGTGCCCGCGGATAGAAGCTGGCCGAGCCGCCGGCCACATGCGGCGTGATGATCACGCCCGGATGTGTCCATAGTGGATGATCGGCGGGCAGTGGTTCCGGATCGGTGACGTCCAGTGCGGCGCGAAGCCGTCCCTTACCGGTCTCGGCGCTCAGTGCCCCGGTATCCAGGGTGCTGCCGCGTCCCACATTGACCACCAGTGCCCGGTCCGGCAGCGCGGCCAACAGTTCGGCGTTCAGCAGTTGGTAGGTCTGCTCGTGTCCGGGCAGGATCAGTACCACGATGTCGGCATCGGGCAGTAGCGCGGGCAGCTCGTCCGAGCCGTGTACCCGTTCATCGGGCCGTGCCTTGCTGGCCACCCGCACCACGGTGGCCTCCGCGGCGACCAAGCGGCGCTCCAGAGCCCTGCCGATCGAGCCGTACCCGATGATCACCACCCGGCTGTCGGTCAGGGACCGGGTGAAATGCGCATCCCAGTGGCTCTGCTGCTGGTTGGCGAACCATACCGGCAGGTCGCGCTGGGCCGCCAGGATCAGGCCGAGGGCGTGCTCGGCCGTACTGGCGTCGTGCAGGCCGCGCCCGTTGCACAAGGTGATGCCGGGGCGCAACAGCGGAAGTACCGTCTCGTACCCGGCGGTCAGTAGCTGTACCACGCTCAGTTCGGGCATCTGGGTGATGAGCTTGCGGGCCTCAGGCTCGGCGTAGGGCACCGCGTAGAAGGTCACGTCACGTATGTCGTCGGCCGGCTCGCCGCTACCGTCCCACACCGTCACCCGTAACCCGGCGGGCCAGCCACCCATCGCGTGCTCGAGGTCCCATGGCACAAGTACGTGATCGCCCATGCCCTGAGATCCTACTGACGCCCCAGCGTGTCGGCCTCTGCTGTCGTCCTGCGCGGCTCCGGCGAACCCGGCCGGTGGCGTTTCAGCGGTGGTCGGTGGGTGCGGCGTCCAGGAGCTGGTCGATCTCCTCCGGCTCCGTCGGCGGGCCGAACAGCCAGCCTTGTCCCCACTCGCAGCCCAGTGTGTGCAACCGGTCGCGTTGCCGTCGGGTCTTCAACCCGCCGGCACTCACGGTCAGGCCGAGCGTGTGCGCCAGGGAGACCAGGGTGCGCACGATGACCAGATCGACCCGGTCCGGATGCTCGGGTGCATCGAAGCTGCCGGTGAACGACGGAGCCAGCTTGATCCCCTGCACCGGGGCGCGACGCAGGTGGGCGAGGTTGGAGTAGCCGGTACCGAAGTCGTCGATGATGATCCGCACGCCGAGCGCGACCAGCGAGCGCAGTGCGGCGAGCGGATCGGCGTCCATCAGGGCGTGTTCGGTGAGTTCGAGCTGCAACCGATCGGCCGGCAGCCCGGTCTCGCGCAGCACCCGACAGACATCGTCGGCGAGCCCTTCGTCCCGCACCTGACGGACCGAGAGGTTCACGCTGATCAGCGGTGTACGGCCGTACCGGTCGAGCCAGTCACGCCCCTGCCGGCACGCCGCCCGCAGCACCCACCGACCGAGCGGTACGGCCAGCCCGGTCTCCTCGGCCACGCCGAGGAACTCCTCCGGGCCGAGCAGCCCGAAGCGGGGATGGCGCCACCGCACCTGGGTCTCGACCCCGCCCAGATGGTCGTCGGCGAGCGTCATCATCGGCTGGTACGCGACCGTGAACTCCCCGTTGACCAGTGCCTCGGGCATCGCCTCGGACAGCTGGTAGCGTGCCGCCTCCTGGGCGTCGCGTTCCGCGTCGAAGGTCGCCCAGCGGTTCTTGCCGGCCGACTTCGCCCAGTAGAGGGTGATGTCCGCGGCCCGCATCACCTCGGCGGGATCCGAGCCGAAGATGGCCCGCTCCACGATGCCGATGCTGGCCGAGACCGACAGTTCGTGGCCGGCGAGCGCCACCGGCGGGATCAGTGCGGCGAGGACCCGTTCGGCGAGCTCGATGAGTTGTCGTTCGCCGGTCGACTCGGTGACCAGGATGACGAATTCGTCGCCACCGAGCCGGGCCACCACATGATCAGAGGTGACAGCGGTGGCGAGCCGGTCGGCGACCACCTGCAGCAGCCGGTCGCCGATGTCATGCCCGAGACTGTCATTGATGATCTTGAATCCGTCCAGATCCAGGAAGCACAGACCCAGCCGGGTGGTGGGGGCGGCCCGCGCGAACGCCTGGTGCAACCGGTCGGTGAACAAGGTCCGGTTCGCCAGGCCAGTCAGCGAGTCTCGGGTCGCCCGGTAGGTCAACCGGTCACGCAGTTCGTGCCGACGGGTGTTGTCCTCGCCCATCGCCACCAGGTAGCTCGGTCGGCCTTCGCTGTCACGGACCACCGAGACGGCCAGCAGACCCCACAGCACCTGCCCGTCCTCCCGGACGAAACGCAGTTCGGTGAGGACCCGTTCCGCCGCACCCTGCGCCACCCGCTGGTAGATCTGTTCGCGGAGCTCCGCCACATCGTCGGGATGCACGATGTCGAAGACGTCCCGGCCGCGCAGTTGCTCGGGCGACTGGCCGAGCATGGTGGCCAGCGCCGCATTCGACTCGATGATGTGCCCGGTCAGATCGCCCAACGCGATGCCGGTTGCCGCACCGGTGAACACCGCGTGGAACCGTGCCTCGGTGTCCCGCAGTGCCTGCTCGGCCCGGGCCTGCGCGGTCATCGCGGCCTTCCGGATGGCCTCCTGTTCGTCCAACGTACGGTCCCGCAACCCGCTGGCGTATCCGGTGGCCAGCCCGGAGAGCAGCGCGGTGCGTACCGCCCGGTCCGAGCCGCCGGGGTAGTCGGGCAGCGCATTGCCGAGCAGCACCAGGGTGCGGTTGAGCGTCTCGGTACTGGTGAAATGCGCCGCGACCAGCGCCCGTCCCACCTCGGCGGCCGGCCCGGCGACCGGGTCGAGTTCGGTCCCGGCACGCAGGAGGTCCAGTAGCCGTCCGACGAACGGCCGGAGGTGTTCGGTCAGTTCGGCGATGTCCATCGGAACGTAACTTGTTCCTGCGGTGACCGCGGCCCACGAGCGGGCGAGCCGGTCCTGGGCGGTCGGCGGGATACTGGGGTCGGGAGACCCGGTGGCGCTCATGCCTTGCGCCCGACCCCACCGTAGGCGAGGAAGCGTTCCGGATGCTCGGGTACGTTCTCCGCGCGCTCCGGCCGCCATCGCGGGAGGAACACCACCCCCGGCTCGATGAGCTCGAACCCATCGAACAACGACACGATCTCCCTGTGTGTACGAGCGGTGAGCGGATTGGCGGTGGTCGCGTAGAGCCCCACCATCCGCCGGGACTGTTCACCACGTCCGTCGCTGGTGCCGTGCGAGAGCACCACCTGGCTGCCCGGTGCCAACGCACGGTGGTAGCGGCGGACCAACCCGGCAGGGTCGTCGCGGTCCGGCACGAAATGCAGCAGCGCCACCATCAGCAGCGCGACCGGTTGACCAAGGTCGATCAGTCCGTGGAGCGCCGGATCACCCAGCAGCGCGTCCGGGTCCCGGACGTCGCAGTGCAGCATGACGGTCTGTTCGTCGCCCTGCAGCAGCGCTCGGCTGTGGGTCACGGCGACCGGGTCGTTGTCGACGTACGCCACCCGGGCGGTCGGCTCGATCGCCTGCGCCACCTCGTGCACGTTTCCGACCGTCGGTATCCCGGAGCCGATGTCGAGGAACTGTCGGATTCCGCTGGCCAGCGCATGCCGTACGGCGCGCCGCAGGAAGGCCCGGTTGGCCTGCATGGCGGCGGGCAGCTCCGGAATGATCCCGATGGCTGCGCGGGCGGCGGCGCGGTCGGGCTCGAAGTTGTGCGAACCGCCGAGGAAGTAGTCGTACATGCGTGCCGCGCTCGGCCGGTTCACGTCGATCTGTTCCGGTGCCCAACTCGGCCTTTCCACGCACTGCCTCCACTGCTCGCCGGTGAACAGTTACGTTCAAATGATAGTGCCCCGGGTACCGGACAACGGAGGTGCGCCAGGCGTAACGGTGAGGATGCGGGCGGTCGGGCCGTATCGGGACTGCGGCACCGACCGTGGCCTACCGGGCACGCTCCCGGCGTTGCCGCGCCGCCTCGTAGAGCACCAGAGTGCCGGCCATCGCCGCGTTCAGCGAACTTGCCGCACCGCCGATCGGGATCCGGACCATCGTGTCGCAGGACTCGCGCCAGGCCGCGCTGAGGCCACTGGTCTCGTTGCCCACCAGAAGCACGGTAGGTCCGGTCAGATCGTGCGTACCGACCTCCACCGCACCCGACTCGTCGGTGCCGACCGTACGCACCGGCAGCCCGTCACCGCGCAGCCGGTCCAGCCACGTCAGTACCTCCTGCGGTGATGTGCGCACCACCGGTACGGCGAACAGCGAGCCGGTGCTGGCCCGTACCGCCTTGGGGTCGTACGGGTCGGCGGCGTGCCCGGTGACGATCACGCCGGCGGCCCCGAACGCGTCCGCGGAACGCACCAGGGTGCCGATGTTGCCGGGGCTCGTGGGCCGGTCCAGGATCAGCACCAGAAGGCCCGGCCCAGCCTCCACCCGGCTGAGGTCGTCCGGCGGGCGGACAGCCACCGCGATCAGCTCCGGGGCGCCGTCGGACCGCTCGCCCAGCTCGTCCATCAGCTCCGGCGCCACCTCCACCACCGGGGCACCGGACCGGGTGGCGGTACGCGTGGCCCAGTCGGAGAGCCGCCCTCCCGCGGGCCGCAGCAGGGTGTCGAACTGCCATCCGTGGCGCAACGCAAGGGTGATCGGCCGTACTCCGTGCACCAGGAACTGTCCGGTCCGTTGCCGCTTGGTGCGGTTGGTCAGCAGTGCGTGCCACTGCTGGAACCGGGCGTCGCGTGACCGTACGGGCCCTGCCGCCATGCTGTCCTCCACTGCCGGGTACACCCACTGCCGCAAGGACCGTACCGGGCGTCGATACTGGTCGGGTGGCAGAGGGGCGCGGGCGGCGGGGACGGACGGTGCGGACGTACCCGGTCGACAGCGGTTCGGCCGAACTGGTACCCGACCCGGATTCCGACGCCGCGTTCACGGTGCTGTTGGACGGTGCGCCGCAGTCGCACGTGGACCTCGGCGATCCGACCCGGCTGGAGTTCGAGTACGTGCGGCGGCTGGGTCACGTGCTGGACAATGCGGCGCCGGCGGGGGAACCGTTGAGCGCGCTGCATCTGGGTGGTGGCGGGTTGACCCTGCCGCGCTACCTTGCGGCCACCCGGCCGCGGTCGGCCCAGCGGGTCGTGGAACGTGACGGCGCGCTGGTGGAGCTTGTTCGCCGGGAGCTGCCGTTGGCCCGCGACTGCCGACCCCGGATCCGGGTGGGCGATGCCCGTGAGGTGCTCGAAACGCTGCGGCCGGACAGCTTCGACGTAGTCGTGGTGGACGTGTACGCCGGTGCCCGGATCCCGCTCTCGTGTGCCAGCGTGGAGTTCGTCTCCGCGGCGGACCGGGTACTGCGCCGAGGTGGTCTCTATCTGGCGAACGTCGCCGACGGCGCCGGATGTGCGTTTGCCCGGGCACAGGTCGCCACGCTGCGGGCGGTGTTCGGTGAGGTGCTGCTGATCGCCGATGCCGCGGTGCTGCGGGGCCGCCGCTTCGGCAATCTGGTACTGGTCGCCGGGCACCGGCCATTGCCGGTTGCGCCGTTGACCAGGCTGGCTGCCGGTGATGCCTTCCCGGCACGCGTGATGGACGGTACGAAGTTGGACCGCTTCACCGGTGGCGCGCGCCCGGTGACCGATGCGGGCGCCACCGCGTCCCCGGCGCCGCCGGCCGGCCCGCTCGGGCTGCGTGGCTGAGCCGGCCGGCGGCGGGTACTCAGAACGGTGTCAGGGTCAGGGTGAGGACGCTCGGGGCGTTGTCCTGGATGTAGGAGGCGAAGCCGGCGACGTCGTCGAACGGGAAGCCGTAGGCGTGTCCGTCCACGGTGTTGGCGTGGATGACCCGGGAATAGTGGTTGGTCACGGCGTCGCGGTAGAAGGTGGCGGGATCGCTACCGGGCTGGTCTGTGTCGGTGAGCAGTGTCGAGCGGTTGAACCCCGCACCGAGTACTGCCGCCACCGGCCCGGTCCGCCCGTCGTTGGGTGCACTGAGCGCACCGTCGCAGAAGAATATGTCCTTTGTGGATGGTCGTCGGAACGGTGCGACACCTCCGTCGAAGGTGAGGGCGTCACCGGAGACCTGGCCGGTGTAGGTGGCGCTGCCGGTGTGCACGGTCAACTGGCGTCCGGTGTAGGTGGACCACACACTGTCCACATACGAGTCGTAGTAGCTGGACGGGAACAGTCCCGACTCGATGCCGTGCCCGGGTGCGATGACCCGCAGTCCCGGCACCACCAACGGGGCGAAGGGATCCTGCCCGGCCAACGCCGAGAAGATCGCGTCCCGGCCGCCGTCGCGCAGCGTACCGGTGCTCTGTTGGGACGACCCGCGCAGCGACAGGGCGAGCGGCACCGAGAACATGTCCACCATGGTGGTGTTGCAGTACATCCCGGTGTCGTTGAAGGTGAACTCGACGCAGTCGTGCAGCACCGGATAGCTGGGATCGCTGGCCACCCAGCCGGCCGGGTACTGCAGAGCCGGGTTGCCGTTACCGTCCAGCACCACCTTGAATTTCAACGGTGCGTCGAGGGCCAGGTAGATACGACCCGACAGGTGTGGCAGCGACAACGTGGTGTCGCCGTCACCGGCCAGCCCGATCGCGTAGTCGGTGTAGCCGTCGGAGCCGTTGTCCGACAAGGAGACCGGATGCAGCGTGCCGTCCGCGGAGACGTGGGACTGCGCTCCGGTGGCCGGATCGACCCCGACGATGTAGATCCGGATGGCCGAGTTGGCATAGCGGTTGGTGTGGTTGACCACGGTCAGGTCGAGGTTGCCGGCGGCGTGCGCAGGTCCGGCGTTCAGCATGCTGCCGAGCGTGCCGGCCAGCGGTACGCCGAGGGCGGCGCCGGCCAGTCCGCGGAGCAGTGCTCTACGGTGGATCATCGATGACCTCCCGGTCTGGGTGCCGGCCGTCCGGGGTAGTGCCCCGGACGGCCGGTGGACGGCTGGTCAGTGGCCGAACGTGAACCAGTTGAGACTGACGAAGGGCGCGGGCTGTCCGCTGTCGAACGTGAGGTAGACGGTGTGCCGGCCGGTGACGGTGGTGATGTTCGCCGGCACCGTGCGCCAGGACTGCCAGCCGCCGGTGTTGCCGACCGCGAAACTGCCGACCGGTGTGGCGGTCGGGGAATCGAGCCGCACCTGTACCAGTCCGCTGACCCCACCGCCGGCGCCGGAGGCGACCCGGGCGACGAACTGTGTGGCCGGGGTGCTGCCGAACTGCACGTCGTCGTAGCGCAGCCAGCCACCGTCGGCCAGTTGCCCGACGTCCTCACCGCCGCCGCTGTCCGTGGTGGACTCGGCGCTGACCGATGAGGCGCCGTCATGGCCTTCCGCCTGGATGGTCGAGTAGGCGTCGGTGTCGCCGCCGGGCGGCGGGGAGCTCGGCGTGCCCGCACCGGTCTGGTACGCGGCCACGTAGTCCACACTCATCCCGGCGCCGGAACTGGTGTCCGCCGCAGGTGACGTGCAGCCGCAGATCGCGTCCGGGAACGCGCCACCGATGGCCACGTTGAGGATCAGGAAGAAGCCGTGATCGACCGCATTGTGCCAGGTGGTGGCGTCCATCTGTGACTGGTTGACGGTGAAGAAGTTCGTCCCGTCGAGGTACCAGCGGATCTGCTCGGCCGAGGTGTCGGTGCGGTCCACGATGACCGAGTAGGTGTGGTAGCCGGTCTGACAACCGGAGCAGGCCTGCAGTCCGCTGCCGATGCCGGTGGTCTCGTTGCACGGACCACCCGGATCGACTCCACAGTGGAGAGTCGAGGCGTGCTGGCTGGCGGCGTTGACGTCCTCCATGATGTCGATCTCACCGATACCTGGCCAGTTCGTGGCGCCGACCGGACGGGCGTCGGCACCGAGCATCCAGAATGCCGGCCAGTACCCCAGGCCACTGGCCGGATCGGGCTGCCTGATCGACGCGGTGACCTCCAACTGGCCACCCGCGGGTGCGGCCAGATCGGTGCGCCGCGACTCGACCCGGCCGGAGGTCCAGGACGAGCCGGACCTGATGGGTTTGATCACCAGGTTGCCGCTGCCGTCGTGGTAGACGTTGTCGGTGCTGTCGGTGACGGTTTCGACCTCGTTGGTACCCCAGTGCGCCGCGCCGCCGGGATAGCTGGTGCCGGTGTCGTACAGCCAGTTCGCGGTGTCCAGGCCGGTGCCCGCGGCGCCGGTGAAGTCGTCGCTCCACAGCGTGCTCCAGCCGGACGGTGGTGCCGGTACGTCCGATGGGGTCACCGCATGCCCGGTCGGGCGTAGCTGCACCGCGGACAGTGACGCCAGCGCTGCCAGCGCGAGGACGGCGACGGCGGCTCCGGCCAACAGCGGGCGACCCGGTCCGTTCGTACGGTGGGGAAGGGTGAATCTCACGTGACCTCCTGGAACTTCGATCCGGGGTCCTTTGAGGACAGTCCGGGACGGTGTCGAGGTGAACGGTGCCGGCCGTCGTCCTGCGGGTACGGCTCGGCGGCCACGTGGGCGGCGGCGCGCTAGGCTGGCGTCGGCCTACGTGGTGGGGGTATCTCGGCTCAGGGACTACCGTCGCGAGGGTCTGCCGGGTGACCGGGTCCAGCCGGTCACCCGGTCCGCGCCGGGTGCTGCGCCCTGCGGCGGCTCGGATGCTGTGCTGGCGGTGGGTCGCGCATCGGGGCACTCCCTTTCCCGTGGTGTCAGGTGTCCGACCGGTCGGCCGGTTGCTCGGGACTGCCCGCGCCGCATGATTCGCGTACCACCAGGCTGGTGGGCAGGATCATCGAGTGGGCTGCGGGTTCACCGAGATGGCTGGTTCCGCTGACCAGCCCGGCCAGGATGTCGAGGGCGGCGGCACCGAAACCCCGGTAGTCCTGCGCGACGGTGGTCAGACCCGGGCGTACCAGTGCGGCGGCCTCGATGTTGTCGAACCCGACCACGGCGATGTCGTCCGGCACCTGCCGCCCGGCGCAGGTCGCCGCCTGGACGGCGGCGATGGCCATCGCGTCCCCGGCCACGAAGACCGCCGTCGGTGGTTCGGCCAGTGCCAACAGCCGGCGCATCGCAGCGCCACCGCTGTCGGGAAAGAAGTCGCCGGTCAGTACGTATTCCGGCCGGTACGGTAGGTCCACCGTGGCCAGTTCGGCACGATATCCGGCGAGTCGTTCGGCGGCGGGCAGCAGGTCCAGCGGTCCGGTGATGGTGGCGATCCGGCGGTGACCGAGGCGGTACAGGTGTCGTACCGCGCTGGCCGCGCCCGCCCGGTTCTCCGATCCGACCGACCCACAGCGCGGGCCCTGGACCGCCAGGTCCAGCGCCACACACGGCAACGGACCGGCCAGCAGTGCGGCGACCTGCGGGGTGTGCTGGTCGACACCCATCAGTACGACGCCGTCCAGGTTGTACTGCCGGGCCAGCCGGAGGTATCCGGTGGGATCGTCGGGTCCGCGGATGGGCAGCAGGAGCAGGCCCTGCCCGTGCTCGCTGACCGCGTGTTTGAGGCCGACGAGGACGTCCTGCAGGAACGGGTGCTGTTGTCCGCCGCTGCGGTAGTCGGTGTCCCACAGCAGCCCGACCAGTCCGGACCGTCGGCTGGCCAGAGCGCGGGCCGAGGCGTTGGGGGTGTAGCCGAGTTCACCGGCCAGCGCCAGGATGCGTCGGCGGGTCGCCGGACTGACCTCGGGGCGGCCGTTGAGGGCCCGGGACACGGTGGCCACGGAGACCCCACCGCGTCGGGCAAGTTCGTTGATGTCCACAGCGAACCTCGTTCGGGACATAACAGACGGAAACGCTTACGGGCAAGTAAACGCAGAGCATTGACCCTTGTCAAGGCCGTACCGGACAGAGGAACGGTGCGCCTCAACCGAGCTTTGAGCGGATGCTTGCCCGCCGCTTACGTACCGCTACCTAGGTTGGACACATGAGCCCGCCCGGACCCCTGTCGCCCGGCCCGCCCAACCTCGCGGACGCCGTCGCGCCCACCGGTAGGGTGACGGCCATGGCGCGGCTGCTCGTGGTAGAGGACGACGCCACGATCGGTGGGCTCCTGGAGCCGGGTCTGCGTACCCATGGGCACGATGTCCGATGGCTGCGCAGCGGTCGGGAAGCATTGGACGCGGTCACCCGCACCGAGTTCGACCTCGTCCTGCTCGATCTGGGTCTGCCCGACCTGGACGGGGTGGAGGTCTGCCGGCGGATCCGGGCCGCTCAGCCCGGCTGCGTGCTGGTCATCCTGACCGCGCGTCGCGAGGAAATGGACGTCGTGGTCGGCCTGGAGGCCGGTGCGGACGACTACCTGACCAAGCCGTTCCGGTTCGCCGAACTGCTCGCCCGGATCCGGGCGCACCTGCGACGCGGTGTGCCCGCCGTCGCCGCGCAACCGGCGCTGCAGATAGGCGACCTGACCGTGGACACCGCGGCCCGCCGCTGCACGCTGGCCGGTACCGAGGTGAGCCTGCGGGCCAAGGAGTTCGACCTGCTGGCCCGGCTGGCCGCCGAGCCCGGCGTCGCGATCACCCGGGAGCGGTTGATGTCCGACGTATGGGACGAGAACTGGTTCGGTTCGACCAAGACGCTGGACGTGCACATGGCGGCGGTACGGCGGCGACTCACCGAGGCCGAACGGGCGCATCCGGAAGGTGCCGTCGCGCCACGCATCACCACGCTGCGCGGCCGCGGCTACCGGATGGAGACCGGCTGAGAATCGTTGCGGGCGTCACCGGTCGGCCGGATCGGGGATCCATCGTAGGGAGGGGAGCGGAGTGCGGCAGCGGATCCTCGCGGTCGGCCTGCTGGCGGCGGTACTGGCCACCGCACTGTTCGGCATCCCGTTCGCGATCGTGGTCGGCCGGCTGCAGATCGCCGACACCCGCAGCCAGCTCGAACGCCTGGCCGACCGGACGGCGGTGGACATCACGGCCGCGTACGCGAGTCGGCGCACACCGGCACCGCTGCCCAGGGGCCCGCATGGTGTCCAGGTCGGGCTCTACGACCGGGAGGGCAGGCTGACCCGCGGGGTCGGCCCCGACCCGGCCGACAGCGTGGTGCGTACCGCGCTGCACGACGGCCAGGTGACCAACGGCGACGACCGGGCCGATCTGGTTGTCGCGGTGCCGGTGGACCGCGGAAATCAGGTCGCCGGTGCGGTACGCGCGTCCACCGGCCGAAGCCAGGCCTACGGTCGGGCGCTGCCGATCTGGCTGACCATGACGGTACTGGCCCTGGTCGGGCTCACCGCGGCGGCCATGTTCGCCCGGTGGCAGGCAGGGCGGTTGGCCAAGCCGCTGGAACGCCTGGAGCACACGGCACACGAACTGGGCGACGGCGATTTCAGCGTACGGGCCCGCACCAGCGGGATACCGGAGATCGACTCGGTGGCAAGTTCACTGAACTCCACCGCGGACCGGTTGGGTGGTCTGGTGGCCCGGGAGCGGGCGTTCTCCGCCGACGCCTCACACCAGCTGCGTACCCCGTTGACCGGATTGCGCCTCGGTCTGGAGATGGCCCTGGACCGCCCGGACGAGGATCTACGACCGGCCGTATCGACCGCGATCGAACATGCCGACCGGCTGGAACGGACCGTTGACGACCTGCTCGACCTGGCCCGCGACCTGCCGCGCCGGGACGAGCCCCTCGACGTCGCCGCGGTGCTGGCGCAGCTACGCTCCGAGCGACTGCCGGAACTTTCCGCCGCTGGTCGTGCGCTGCTGGTAGCAGTCGACCCGGACGTACCGGAGACCTCCGGGTCGGCCGTCGCGGTCCGCCAGATCCTCCAGGTCCTGCTGGACAATGCGGCGCTGCACGGCGCCGGGCAGATCACCGTGACCGCTCGCAGCGCCGGTGGCGCGCTGGCGATCGACGTCGCCGACGAGGGAGCGGGTACCACGCGCAGCGAGGCGGAGCTGTTCGCCCGACGGACCGGGCACGCCGCCGGGCACGGGATCGGGCTGGCCCTGGCCCGCAGCCTGGCCGAGGCGGAGGGGGGCCGGCTGAACCTGACCCGCCCAGCTCCGCCGGTGTTCACCCTGCTGCTACCGGAGCGGCGGGCAGATCCGATGGACCGGTAGCCACCCGCACGACGGGTGGCGGGCTGTGGAGGCGACGTGGCACGACGATGGTGGGCACCCGGTGATCCGCGGCTGCCGTGGGAGCTGTCCGGTGGTGCAGCGTTGCTCTGCGGGCTGCCGTTGGGTGTGCTGTGCGCGCTCGCCATCCCGCACCACCCGGACATCGCGCTGCTGGCGTTCACGACCCTGGTCACGTTGCTCGGCTGGTTCAGCACCCCCGGCGGCGGACTGCTCGCCGCGGCCCTGGGCTGGTTGTGCCTGACCGGCTTCGTGGTGAACCCCGACGGCCAGCTGCACTGGCATGGACCGGCGGATGCGTTGCGCGCAGGCCTGCTCCTGGCCGCTGGTGCGGGGGTGGCCGGGGCGCACGCGCTGCAGATCGGGAGCCGTCGGTCCCGGTAGACCCAGCGGTATGGTGCAGAACTCGCCGCCCACCCGTTCGTCGGGCAGCGGTGCGGCGCCTGATCCACCGGTGATCGTCTCGGCGTAGGCATCGGCGTCGTCCACCGGAGTGAAACCCAACCGGGCGCCGCCGCAGGCTGTGCGTACCACGTCGGGGTCGGTCACCGAGCCGATGTGGATCTCGACGGACTCGCCGGGACGGGGTGGCGGCGGGTCGGTCACGTCGAGCAGTCGCAGGGTACGGCCGGGTCGGCGCAGCCGGTCGCGCAGCATGCTGCCGATGTCCCCGGAGGCGCGGGTGACGAGCACCCGTCGTACGTCGGTCATCTCTCCTCCGGTCCGTCGCGTCGGGGTGATGACCGGCACCGTCCTGGGCGACCACCACTACCGGGGCGGGTTGCGGGCCAGTACCGAACTTGCGCGATGTGCGCCACCTTCGGTATCGGGTTGGCCATGCACCCCAACTCGCACCTGGGCATTAGCCTGGCCGCCATGGTGCACCTGGCCGCCGCGACACCGACCCTGTCGTACGCGTGTGACACGCATTCCCCGTGGGCGTCCGAGGACGTGGTCGTTGACCCGCTGCGGGTGCGCGCCGGTGCGGTCACCGTGCCGGATGCGCCCGGCCCGGGGGTGACGCTGGATCCGGTGGCCCTGAACCGGATGCACCGCCGGTACCCGGAATGCGGGATCACCAGCCGGGACGATGCCGGTTACCTTCGCAACTTCCAGCCGGACTTCAAGCCACGCCGGGCCGCCTGGTGAGCGTCCGGCTGGTCGGGTACGCCTACCCGTGGGACGTGCTCGGCGACCCGGCGTTCCCGGCCCGGGTGAAGGCCCTCGGACTCACCGAGGTGTGTCTGGCGGCCAGCTACCACTCGGTCCGGGCGGCGACCCCACTGCATCCCGGGCACCTGATCGTGGATGCCCGGGACGCGGCGCTCTACCGGCCGGTGCGTCAACGGGTCTGGGGGCAGCGCCGACTGCGGCCCGGAGCTGCGGACTGGGTGGCCGGCGACGACCCGTTCGGTGCCGCCGCCGCCCGGCTGCGTTCGGCCCGCATCGCGGTCTCGGCCTGGATCGTGCTGACCCACAGCACCAGGTCCGGTACCGCCTGCCCGGACCTGGCGGTACGCAACTGCGTCGGTGACCGCTACCCGTACGCGTTGTGTCCCAGTCATCCGGAGGTGCGCGACTACGCTGCGACGCTGTCCGCCGAGGCGCTGCGCGGGGTACCGCTCAGCGGGGTGTCGCTGGAGGCGTGCGGGCAGTTGGGTATGGCGCACCAGGACCGGCACGACAAGACCCTCGGGGTCTTCCCTCCGGCGGCGCAACGTCTGCTGTCGGTGTGCTGCTGCCCGTGCTGCCTGGCCGGTTGGGCCGAGCGCGGTCAGGACCCTGAACAGGTGTTGTCGCGGCTCACCACCGGGGTACGCGCGGTACTGGACGGTGCGGTGCCCTCCGATGCGCCGGTACCGGCGCTGCTGGGTGAGCGGATCGCCGACCTGGTGCTGGCCACCCGGCGCGGCGCCGCCGAGGTGCTGCGTCGCGACGTGCTCGCGGCGGTCGCCGACACCGCGCCGGAGCTTCCGGTCACCCTGCACGGTGTGGCGGACCGGTGGGCCACCGGTCCGTCCGTGGCCTGCGGTGCGGACAGCATGCAGGGGGTGCACACCGTCCTGGTACCGGCCTGGCCGACCACCCCGGACAGCGTCGAGCGGGTCGCCCGGGCACGCGCACTGTTGGACGAGTCCGTCGCGGTGGGCGCCTACCTCAGCGTGCTGCCACCGGCCGCGCCCGGCGCGGTCATCGACCATGCCGGCGCGTTGCTCGGTGCCGGCGCGGCGGAACTGCACCTGTACCACCTCGGGCTGGCACCGCCCAGTGGGCAGCGGCTACTGGCCGAGATCGTCCGTCGCTGCGGTACCGAGGATCTGTGACCGGCCCGGTCGGCCCGCGTCGGGTACGTCGTGCCCGGGTTAGTCTGTGCGCGCCAGCCGCAGGGCGAGCCGGAGGCGGGGTCTGAACAGTGCACGCAGCGCGGGCGCGGTGGCGGATGCCGGCGGTGTCACTGGTTCTGGCGGTGACCATCGCCGGCTGTGACGCTCCCCGGCCGGCCGCCCGTACCGGGACCACCACGGTGGAGGTGTCCCAGGCGGTGTGCGGACAGGGTTGGCGGCACCCGCGGGGCGGCACGCAGGAGTTCCAGGTCCGCAATGTGGGCACCTACACCACCGAGGTGCGGCTGGTCGACCCCGCGACCGGTGCGGTCTACGCCGAGCTCGAGGGGCTCGCCGCCGGTACCGCCCGGCCGCTGCGGGTCCGGCTCGGCCGCGGCAGGTACGCGTTCCGCTGCCTGCCGGAGGACACCGAGGCGCTGACCGGCCACACCGTGACGATCACCGACGGTCCGGTGCGTGGCGCCCCGGCCGTCATTCCGGTCAGCGCGCAGGACCTGCGTGGTCCGGTCACCAGCTACCGCGCGTACGTGCTGCGTTCGCTGAGACCCTTGCGCCGCGACGTCGCAGCCCTGCACACCGCGATACGGTCCGGCGACCGTGCTGTGGCCCGGCGGGCCTGGCTACCGGCGCATCTGGACTATGAGCGGTTGGGTGCCGCGTACGGCACCTTCGGCGAACTCGCCGACGCCATCGACGGACTGCCCGCGGGGCTGCCCGACGGGGTGCGGGACACCCACTTCACCGGCCTGCGCCGGCTGGAGTACGGGTTGTGGCACGACGCCCCGATGCGGTCGTTGCAGTCGGTGTCCGGTCGGCTGGTGGACGACGTACGGACCCTCACGACGAACTTCGGCCGGGCCCGGATCGATCCGAACGACCTGCCCCGACGGGCGCACGAGATCCTGGAGCAGACTCTGGAATTCACCCTCACCGACCGCGCGGACCAGGGCAGCGGCACGTCACTGGCGACCGCCCGGGCCAACCTCGACGGAACCCGGGCGGTACTGGACGCCCTCCGGCCGGTCCTGGCAGGCCGTTACCCGGGACTGCCCGGAGTGGACGACTGGCTGCACCGGGTCGCTCGCCTGCTGGATGCCCAGCGTCGCAACGGACGCTGGCCCACCCTGGGCTCGTTGAGTTCTGCCGCCCGCCGGCGGATCGACGGTGCGGTGGGGGAACTGCTGGAACGCCTTGCCCCGATCGCCGCGTTGGGTGAAGTTCGGCGGTCCCGGTGAGCGCGTCGAGCGGCGACCGCGCCTCCCGGCTGGGCCGGCGTGACTTCCTGACCACCGCGCTCGGCGCCGGTGTCGGAGGTGCCGCCACTGCCGGGGCGTTGCTGGGCGCGGGGCGGGTCGGCTCCTCCGACGCGGGCCAGATGGCCCCGGACCAACGGTCGGTACCTTTCCACGGTGCGCACCAGGCGGGAATCACCGATGTCGCGCCCAGCCACAGCACGCTGGTGTCCTTCGACGTACTCGCCGACGACCGGGCGGCGCTGCGCGAGCTGCTGCGTACCCTCACCGCGCGGGCCCGCTGGCTGACCGGTGGGGGCGCTGCACCGGACCCGGGTATCGCGGCACCACCCAGCGACTCGGGTCTGCTGGGCCCCGAGGTCGTACCCGATCAGCTGACCATGACTGTCGGTGTGGGTGCCTCGCTGTTCGACCACCGTTACGGTCTCGCCGGCCGGCGACCGGCCGGGCTGACCGTGATGCGTACGTTCCGCAACGACGAACTCGACCCGGCCTGGTGCCACGGCGATCTGAGTGTCCAGCTCTGCGCGCCGAACCGCGACACCCTCATCCATGCGCTGCGCGACATCGCCCGTCACACCCGTGGTGCGATGCAGATCCGGTGGCGGATGGACGGCTTCCGGTCCTTGCCACGGCCGTCCGGTACACCGCGCAACCTGATGGGGTTCAAGGACGGTACGGCCAACCTGGACAGCACCGACCCGCACGAGATGGACGCCCTGGTCTGGCAGCGCTCAGATCCCCGCCAACCGTGGAGCGTGGGTGGCAGCTACCAGGTCGTCCGGCTGATCAGGATGCGGCTGGAGTTCTGGGACCGGGTGTCGCGCACCGAGCAGGAGAACATCTTCGGCCGGAGCAAGGACACCGGCGCTCCACTGGATGGCACCAGGGAGCATGACCGGCCGCGATTCGCCGCCGATCCGGTCGGTACGGCCATTCCGCTCACCTCGCACATCCGGCGCGCCAACCCGCGGACCCCGCAGACGGCGAACTCCCGACTGTTGCGCCGGCCGTACAACTACGACCGGGGCGTCGACGCGGTCGGTGACCTGGACATGGGCCTGATCTTCGTGTGCTACCAGCGCAGCATCGGCCACCAGTTCGAGGCGGTGCAGCTGCGCCTGGCCGACGAACCGCTGGTCGACTACATCACCCCGTTCGGCGGCGGTTACTTCTTCGCCCTGCCCGGGGTCCGGGACGCCGCCGACCACTATGGTCGGGCGTTACTGGCCTGATCGCGTGCTCCGGCGGTGCCGGCCTGATCACCGGACCGCACTGTGCTCACTGTTTTGCGGCGCTGAAGTGGTGCACCGGCAGTGCGACCCGGGCCCGATGCCGTTCCACCAGCAGGCCGGCCGCGACGATCGCGACCGAGGCGGCCAGCGCGATCACCAGCCCGGGCAGGCCGGTCACACTGGCGGCCAGTACGGCGGCGACCAGCAGTACGCCCAGGTGCAGGGACTGGTCGACCAGGTACGGTCCCTCCACCCAGTCGTGGGCACCCTTGACCGACAGGAACCAGCGCACCACCCAGCGGCGGTCGATCACGGCGTGGGTCGAGGCCGACACCGCCAGGGCGGCGAGCGCGCCCACCGGGTGCAGCGGGGCGACGAGTGCGACCAGTGCCAGGCATGCGGCCTGGGTGGCCGTGTACACCGCGACGTGCCGCACGCACCAGGACCAGCCGCGCCACGGGTGCGCGCCACGGGCGAGTTCTGCGGTCTCCGGGGCGCTCTTGCCGGTGGCTGCGGCGGTGCTCTGGAAGGGATGATCACCCAGGTGGTGGCCGGCGAACAGAGCCACGTACGCGACGGCCGCCACGGCTGCTGTGTCGACGTTCGGCATGGTGATGGTGCTCCTTCCCCCCGGTACGCCCGCCCCACGATCTCTACCGGCGGTGGTGACCAGAACCGACCGCCTGAGTAAATGGTGCGGCTGATCAGGCGGTCGTGTTGTCCTGAGGGGGACAGATGATGCGTGCCGTTCATCACTGAAAGTGATCCACAGCTCACGTCGTCGCTCGACTGGGTGAACGGGAAGGCTTGTTGTTCAACGTATCGGGCGAAGGTCCCGGTATCAGGGCCACCGCGTTGACCGTCACGATGAGTTGCGGCTGTGTCGTATGTCCGACCGTTGCCGGGCCGGCCCAGCCGGCCGGTCCGGCAACGGGAGGGCGCTATCTGCCACCGCTGGTGGCAAGGATCGCGCCGGTGACGTAGGACGCCTCGTCGGACAGCAGCCACAGAACCGCCGCCGCGACCTCGGCGGGTTGCCCGGGGCGACCCAGAGGCACCCCGTCGGCCATCCGTCGCAGCCGGTCCGGTACCCCGGCAGCGGCATGCAGGCCGGTGTCGATCAGACCGGGTGCGACCGCGTTGACCCGTACGCCCTCGCGGCCGACCTCGGCGGCGAGACCGATCGTCATGGTGTCCATCGCGCCCTTGGTCGCCGCGTAGTGCACCCATTCGCCGGGGCTGCCCAGCGCCGCGGCCCGGGACGAGACGTTGACGATGGCACCGCCGTGACCACCGTGCCGGGTGGACATCCGTCGTACGGCTTCCCGGGCGCACAGCAACGCCCCGGTGACGTTGACGTCGACGACCCGGCGCAGCACGGTGCTGTCCAGTTCGTCGAGCCGACCGTACGATCCGACGATGCCGGCATTGTTGACCAGCGCGTTCACCGGACCGAAGCGCTCTGCGGCGGTATCGAAGAGCCGCTGTACCGCATCCGGATCGGAAACGTCGGCACGTACGGCGACGGCCCGTCCGTCACGGGCCCGCAGTTCGGCGACCAACGAATCGGCCGCGGTGGCTCTGTCGAGATAGTTCACCACGACCGCGTACCCCGCTTCGGCCGCTCGTCGGCAGACCTCGGCACCGATACCCCGCCCGCCGCCGGTCACCAGGAGCACCTTGCCCTCAACCGTCACAGTCACCCTCCATGGTGGACGACGCGGACCGTCGGCCGGCTGGGAGTGTACCGGCGGGGCTCGACCCGGACGGGAGTCGCGCTCCGGACATGGCTGTGCGCCGGGAAACAGAGTTCCCGGCGCACGGCCACGCGCGGTGTCAGGAGGCCTGGGCGAGCCTGCCCTTGCGGTTGTTGAACTGCTCGGTCTCGGTCGAGCCGGCCAGCGCGGTGGTGGAGGACTGCGGTGAGATCGCGGTACTGACCAGGTCGAAGTAGCCGGTGCCGACCTCCCGCTGGTGGCGGGTGGCGGTGTAGCCCTCGGATTCCGCGGCGAACTCGGCCTCCTGCAGGTCGACGTAGGCGCTCATGCCGCGTTCGGCGTAGCCGCGGGCCAGGTCGAACATGCCGTGGTTGAGGGCGTGGAAACCAGCCAGCGTGATGAACTGGAAGGTGTAGCCCATCGCGGCCAGTTCACGCTGGAAGCGGGCGATCGTCGCGTCGTCCAGGTGGGCCTTCCAGTTGAACGACGGCGAGCAGTTGTAGGCCAGCATCTGGTCGGGGTACTGCCGCTTGATCTTCTCGGCGAACTCGCGTGCGATTCCGAGGTCGGGCTTGGAGGTCTCCATCCACAGCAGGTCGGAGTACGGGGCGTAGGCCAGGCCGCGGGCCACGCAGGAGTCCAGCCCGTTGCGCACCTTGTAGAAGCCTTCCGCGGTGCGCTCCCCGGTGAGGAACTGCTGGTCGCGCTCGTCGACGTCGGAAGTGACCAGCGTGGCGGCCTGGGCGTCGGTACGGGCCACCAGGATGCTCGGCACGCCGGAGACGTCCGCGGCCAGTCGGGCCGCGTTGAGGGTACGGATGTGCTGCGAGGTCGGCACCAGCACCTTGCCGCCCAAGTGCCCGCACTTCTTCTCCGAAGCCAGTTGGTCTTCGAAATGCACACCGGCGGCACCGGCGGCGATCATCGCCCGCATGAGTTCGTAGGCGTTGAGTGGGCCGCCGAAGCCGGCCTCCGCGTCGGCCACGATCGGTGCGAGCCAGTGCAGCTGCTCCTCGGACTCCTCGCCCTTGCCGTCCTGGCGCTCGGCCCAACTGATCTGGTCGGCGCGCAGCAGCGCGTTGTTGATCCGGCGGACCACCTGCGGCACCGAGTTGACCGGGTAGAGGCTCTGGTCCGGGTAGGTCTGGCCGGACTGGTTGGCGTCTGCGGCGACCTGCCAGCCGGAGAGGTAGATCGCCTGCAGGCCGGCCCGCACCATCTGCACGGCCTGGCCGCCGGTCAGCGCACCCAGTGCGGGGATGAAGCGCTCGCCGCGCAGCAGCCGCCACAGTCGGCGGGCGCCGAGCCGGGCCAGCGTGTGCTCCTCCTGGACCGAGCCGCACAGCCGGACCACGTCCTCGGCGGAGTAGTCGCGGGTCACGCCGTACCAGCGGGGGTCGGTCTGCCAGTGCCGGCGCAACTGGTCCGCCTTGTTGCGGGCGGTCGTCGGTGCCTGCGGCTGATCATCCTGGGTGATCGCGCTACGGGTGCTGGTCGACATGGCGACTGCCTCCTTCGTGCCGGCCGTGGCACGGTTGGTTCTGCTGGTACCACCGAGTGTGTGAGCTGGAGGTGCTGAACCCCAGTACTTTGGATAATGAAGAAGTTCAAAAATTCAGCTAGAGTGAACTCATGCCGAAGTTGGTGTCAGAAGAAAATAAGAACTTTGCGGAAGAGCTTGATCTGGCTACTTTCGGGCAGCGACTACGTCATCTGCGCAATCAGGCGGGGTTGACCCTCGCGGAACTCGGTCGCCGGGTCGGTCGGGCTCCCTCACAGCTGTCCATGCTGGAAAACGGGAAGGTCGAGCCTCGACTGTCGTTACTCAGCGCCCTGGCCACCGAACTGGGCGTCGGGCTCGACGAGCTGCTCTCCCGGCAACCACCGACCCGCCGCGCACAACTGGAACTCACGCTGGAGGCCGCCCAGCGCGAGCCGTTGTACACGCAACTGGGTCTGCCCGCGCTGCGGGTCGGCAAACGGGTACCCACCGACGTACTGGAACATCTCGTCGGGCTCTACGCCGAGCTGCAACGCAGGGAGTCGCGACCCACCGGAACCCCTGAGGACGCCCGGATCGCCAACGCGCAGCTGCGTACCGAGATGCGGGAACGCAACAACTACTTCGCCGGCATCGAGCGGCTGGCCGACCAGAACCTGGAAGCCGTCGGCTACTCCGGCGGTGCGGTCTCCGAAGGCATGCTGCAGGCGCTGGTCGCCCACTCCGGTTTCACCCTGCGCTACGTCGCCGACCTGCCCCGCTCGGTCCGGTCCGTCACCGACCTGCGACACCGGCGCATCTACCTGGCCCGGGCATCGTTCGGCATGCACACCCCGCGCACCGTACTGCTGCAGACCCTCGGACACTTCCTGCTCGGCCACGGCCAGCCCCGCGACTTCGCCGACTTCCTGCGCCAGCGCGTCGAGGCGAACTACTTCGCCGCGGCGGTACTGGTGCCCGAGAAGTCGGCAGCGCCGTTCCTGCGGCAGGCCAAGACCGCGCGGGACCTGTCCGTGGAGGACCTACGGGACCTGTTCGCGGTCTCCTACGAGATGGCCGCGCACCGGTTCACCAATCTGGCCACCCGCCATCTCGACCTGCGCTGCCACTTCACCAAGAACGACGAGTCCGGGGTCATCTACAAGGCGTACGCCAACGACGGTCTGGTCTTCCCGACCGATGCCACCGGCGCGATCGAAGGCCAGCGGATGTGCCGGTACTGGAGCGGTCGGCAGGTGTTCGCCGCACCGGACCGCTTCTCGATCCACTACCAGTACACCGACAAGCCGAACAGCACACACTGGTGCGCGGCGTACGTCGATCCGAGCCGGGAACGTAACTTCGCCATCACCCTCGGCGTGCCGTACGAGGACTCCCGCTGGTTCCGCGGTCGGGAGACGACCAATACGGCACGCTCCGCCTGCCCGGACGGTGAATGCTGCCGCCGCCCGCCGGTGGAGCTGGCCCGGCGCTGGGACCAGATGGCCTGGCCGTCGGCCCGGGCGCACTCACACGTGCTGGCCGCCCTGCCGCCGGGCGTCTTCCCCGGTGTGGACGAGACCGACGTCTACACCTTCCTGGACCGGCACGCGAGGAGCTGAGTGCGGGTGGTCGTCAGGCCGGGTCGAGGCGTGCCACCAGCGTCTTCGGCGCGATCTGCCGGTAAGCGTCGGTGACCAGTTCGCCGATCTCCGCCCAGTCGAGCGTGTCGAGGTCGAGGTACACACCGAGCCACCCCCGGTGCCCCACGTACGGTGGTCGGAAGAAGCGCTCCGGTTCATCGGCGACCAGCGCCTCCTGTGCGCCCGGCGGTGCCGCGCACCAGAAGCCGAGCCGGTCGTCGTGATGGTGGTCGGCGTAGTTGACGAAGACCTTGCGGTCGCGGACGAACCAGGTCGGTTCACCGTGGCTGAGCCGTTCGGTGGTCTCGGGCAGGGCCAGGCACACGGCGCGCAGCTGGGGCAGCGGATCGGTGTCCATGGCCGCATTCGGCGGATCAGGGTTCATGGCCGCATCCTGCCCTGCGGCACCGACAGAACCGGCCACACTTACAGGAAGCGACGGGACCCGGCGTACTCGTCGGCGTAACGGTGCTCGGCGACCTTGACGATCTCCACGGTGCTGACCTCGGTGGCGGTGTTGTTGGGCGCGTCGATCTCGTATCCGTCGCCGAGATACATCCCGACGTGGTGGACGTAGCCGCTGGCGTACGCGTAGAAGATCAGGTCGCCCGGTCGCATGGCATCCTCGGCGACCGGTGTGCCCGCCGCGAACTGAGCGTCGGCGTCGCGGGGGATGGTGATGCCGTGCACATGGTAGATGGTGTGGGTGAAGCCGGAGCAGTCGAATCCCCAGGCTGAGGTGCCGGCCCAGACGTAGGGCAGGCCGGCGAAGCGCCGGGCGGTGGCGGTCAGGTCGGTCCCGCCGGGCCGGGGGATCTCCGCCTGGTCCGCGTACACCCGGGCGTCGTGGGCCGACAGCCAGGCGGCGCCGCGGTCCGGGGTGGCGACGAGGATCGACCCGCCGGAGCGGGCGAGCACCGGTAGCCGGGTGTCCAGGGACAGCTCCATCAGCCTGTGCCGGCGGGACCGACCCTGATACAGCCCCGCCGTGGTGGCGGTGACCAGTGCGAACGGTCGGCGGCTCAGCCGGGCGAGGGTCGGATTCGTGGTGAGCTGGCGGGCCGGAAGCCAGCCGGGGTAGCCGCGCGGGTCGCGTGGCGTGGGCTGGCCGTCCACCACCACCTGCACCCAGTCGCCGGAGCGCTGCAGGATGGTGAGTTTGGTGCCGTACAGTGCCTGGGTCTCCAGCTTGCCGACCAGCCAGCGGCGTTGGCCGAGGGTCAGGCCGTCGGTCCAGGCGCGCAGATCGACCGGGTTCCCGGTGGCGGGCGCGTCGACGGCGCGGGCCAGTCGCGGGCCGGTCCACAGGGTCGCTGCCGCGACGTCGACGTACCCGGTCTGCGGGGTGGCGGCCTGTGGGATGGCGGCCTGTGGGGTGCTGGCCCTCGCCGCCTGCGGGGTGGGCAGCGGTGCGCTCATCGTCACCAGGCTCAGGGCCAGGACGGCCAGCAGACCGCCGAGCAGGGTACGGATCACCGGACGGCGGGCCGATGGACCGGGCACGCAGGCTCCTCGCTCAGACACGGACACGGTCCCATCCTTCAACCATTGCCGCTGACGCGCAAGAAACTTCCCTGACCTGGTCGGGCCTGCCACGGCCGCGACGAGGGGGTGCGCTTGAATGCACCCATGGCTTCCCGTCAAGGTGTCACCCGCCGTTACCGGACCCGCCCACCGTCCCGGTTCCTCCGACGGCTCACGATCGGCATCGACATCGGTGGTACGAAGGTCGCCGGAGGAGTGGTGGACGCCGCCGGTCGGGTACTGCACCAGACCCGTCGGGAGACCCCGGGACGAAGTAAGAGTCCCAGTGAGGTCGAGGCGACGATCGCCGACGTGGTGGACGAGCTGACCGGCCGCTACGAGGTCGCCGCGGTGGGCATCGGTGCGGCGGGTTTCGTGGACGCGAGTGGCTCGTCGGTACTGTTCGCCCCGCATCTGTCCTGGCGGCACGAACCGCTCCGGGAGGCGTTGTCGTCCCGGTTGCGTCTGCCGGTCGTGGTGGAGAACGACGCGAACGCCGCCGCGTGGGCGGAGTGGCGGTTCGGTGCCGGTCAGGGTGAGGAACACCTGATCTGCATCACGCTGGGCACCGGCATCGGTGGCGGCATGGTCATCGACGGCCAGGTGCACCGGGGCCGGTACGGGGTGGCCGGCGAGTTCGGCCACATGCAGGTGGTGCCGGGCGGGCACCGGTGCGAGTGCGGTAACCGGGGCTGCTGGGAGCAGTACGCCAGCGGCAACGCCCTGGTGCGGGAGGCCCGTGAGCTGGCTGCGGCGGAGTCGCCGGTGGCCCAGGCGCTGTTGGACCGGGCCGGCCGCGACGTGACCGCGATCAGTGGGCCGCTGGTCACCGAGGCGGCGATGGCCGGGGATCCGACCGCCATCGAACTGTTCTCCGAGATCGGGCAGTGGCTCGGTACCGGTCTGGCCGGGCTGGCGTGCGCGCTGGATCCGGGCTGTTTCGTGATCGGTGGCGGCGTGTCGGACGCGGGAGACCTGCTGCTGAATCCGGCCCGGGAGACCTACCGACGAACGTTGTCGGGTCGCGGCTTCCGCCCGGAGGCCAGGATCGTACGGGCCAGGCTGGGCAACGAGGCCGGCCTCATCGGCGCCGCGGATCTTGCCCGGGAGGAGATCCGGTTGTTCAGCCGGGACCCGCGCCGGGCCACATACCGGCGGACCCGGTCGTTCCTACCACCTCGACTGTCCGGGGACGAGTCGGCCGACTGAGTCGCAGCGCCCGCGACGCCGGGTAATCCTGGTAACGCATTCACGCAGGTAGAAGCACTGACGGGTAGAGCCCGACGACGGTGCGTCGATGCTCCCGTGGGTGTGAGATTGGCCGCATGGTGTGATCGCCGACGCATTGGATAGCTTGGCTCCGGAGGCCCGTACCGAACGTCGTGGTACGCGGGATCCAGCGGTCGTGGCTGCGGCCGTACCCGGTAGGAGTGGGGAGTCTGAACAGTGCATGACGATCGTGTGCTCGTCGAGCGACGGCTCGACCGGGCGATGGTCCAGTGGATCCGGCCGGCGCTCTACACCGCGACCGCGCCACTGAGCGTCGAGGTCTGGCACGTACCGGACGAACCGGTACCGGTGGCCGAGGCGCTGGTCGCCGACTACGAGCCGGTCGGCCTGGGCACCGAGTGGGGCGCACCCTGGTCCACCAGTTGGTTCCGGGTCACCGGTGAGGTACCGGCCGAGTTCGCCGGGCAGCAGGTGGAGGCCGTTTTCGACCTCGGGTTCGGCGGCGGCCCGGGCTTCTCCTGCGAGGCGATGGCCTACACCGCCGACGGCACCCCGGTAAAGGCACTGCACCCGCTCAACCGTTATGTCCCGATCGGCAATCCGGTCGCCGGTGGCGAGCAGGTGTCGCTGCTGCTGGAGGGCGCGGCGAATCCGGCGATACCGCACGGCATCGCGCCCACCGAGCTCGGCGACAAGAGCACCGCCGGCGACCAGCCGCTCTACCAGCTGCGCCAGGCCGACGTGGCGGTACTCAACACCGAGGTCTTCGGGTTGATCGCCGACATCGAGGTACTCGACGAGCTGATGCGTGAGCTGTCGGTGGAAAACCCGCGCCGACACGAGATCCTGCGCGCGCTGGAGCGGATGCTCGACGCCCTGGATCTGCACGACGTGGTCGGCACCGCGGCGGCCGGCCGGGCCGAACTCGTCGAGACGCTGTCGCGGCCGGCGAACGCCAGCGCGCACCAGATCTCCGCCGCCGGCCACGCGCACATCGACTCGGCGTGGTTGTGGCCGCTGCGGGAGACGGTACGTAAGTCCTCCCGCACCTTCGCCAACGTGACCGCGCTGGCCAAGGAGTACCCCGAACTGCTCTTCGCCGCCTCTCAGGCCCAGCAGTACGCCTGGGTACGCGACGCGCAGCCGAAGGTGTTCGAGCGGATCAAGGAGGCCGTCCAGGCGGGCAACTGGGCGCCGGTCGGGTCCATGTGGGTCGAGTCGGACGCCAACCTGCCCGGTGGTGAGGCGCTGGTCCGCCAGGTCACCCACGGCAAGCGGTTCTTCGCCGAGGAATTCGGCGTGGACACCCGCGGCATCTGGTTGCCCGACTCGTTCGGCTACACCGCAGCATTCCCGCAGATCGCCCGGTTGGCCGGGCTGGACTGGTTCCTGACCCAGAAGATCTCCTGGAACCAGACCAACAAGATGCCGCACCACACCTTCTGGTGGGAGGGCATCGACGGCACCCGGATCTTCACCCACTTCCCGCCCGCCGACACCTACAACGGCACGTTCTCCGGCGAGGAACTGCACCGCGCGGTCCGCAACTACGCGGAGAAGGGCGTCGGCACCATCTCCCTGCTGCCCTTCGGCCACGGCGACGGCGGTGGCGGTCCCACCCGGGAGATGATGGAGAAGGCCCGGCGGTTGGCCGACCTGGAGGGCTCTCCCAGGGTACGGATCGAGCATCCGGACAAGTTCTTCGCTGCGGCCCGCGCCGAGTACGAGGACGCGCCGGTCTGGTCCGGTGAGCTCTACCTGGAGCTGCACCGCGCCACCTTCACCACCCAGGCCAAGACCAAGCAGGGCAACCGGCGCAGTGAGCACCTGTTGCGTACCGCCGAGCTGTGGGCCACCGCGGCGGCGGTACAGGCCGGCGCGGACTACCCGTACGAGGAACTGGACACGCTGTGGAAGACGGTGCTGCTGCACCAGTTCCACGACATCCTGCCCGGTTCGTCGATCGCCTGGGTGCACCGCGAGGCCCGGGCCACCTATGAGCGGATCCGTGGCGAACTCGGTGGGCTGATCGACCGTTCGGTGCACGCGCTGGGTGGTGACGGCGGTGGCGGCCTGCGGGTGTTTAACGCCGCGCCGCTGGCCCGGGCGGAGGTCACCACGGTGGCGCTGGAGCAGGCGGCGGCATCCGGCCTGGCCGCGGACGCCACCCAGAAACTGTCCGACGGTCGGATCGCGGCGTTCGCCACCGTGCCCGCACTGGGCGTCGGCAGCGCCGAACCCGACCTGCCGGCCGGTGGTGGGATCGCCCCGGTCATCGTGGACGGGCTGGTCCTGGACAACGGCCTGTTGCGGGTCAGCGTGGATGAACGCGGCCTGGTCACCTCCGTGTACGACGTACCGGCTCAGCGCGAGGTGCTCGCCCCCGGCCACTACGGCAACCTGCTCCAACTGCATCCCGACCACCCGAACCAGTGGGACGCCTGGGACATCGACAAGCACTACCTGCACCGGCACACCGATCTCACCGTCGCCGATTCGGTCGAGGTGACCGAACGCGGACCGCTGTACAGCGCGATCCGGGTCCGGCGCAGCTTCGGTGACTCCCGGATCACCCAGACGCTGGTGCTGCGGGCCGGTAGCCGGCGACTGGACGTACAGACCGAGGTCGACTGGCACGAGTCGGAGAAGGTACTCAAGGCGGCCTTCCCGATCGACGTGCACGCCGAACGCGAGTCGGCCGAGATCCAGTTCGGGCACGTACACCGGCCCACGCACACCAACACCAGCTGGGACGCGGCCCGCTTCGAGGTGTACGCGCACCGGTGGATCCACGTCGGCGAGCCCGGCTACGGTGTCGCCCTGGTCACCGACTCGACCTACGGCCACGACGTGCACCGGGACACCCGCGCGGCCGGCGGCACCACCACCACGGTGCGGTTGAGCCTGCTGCGTGCGCCGCACAGTCCGGATCCGCGTACCGACCAGGACATCCACATCTTCACCTATGCACTGGTGCCGGGCGCCCACATCGCCGACGCCGTTGCCGAGGGGTACGCGCTGAACCTGCCGCTGGCCGCTGTCGAGGCCGACCAGACCCCGGCTCCGTTGGTCGATGTGGACGATCCGGCCGTGGTCGTCGAGGCGGTGAAGTTGGCGGACGATCGTTCCGGCGACGTCATCGTCCGGCTCTACGAGTCGCTGGGCGGCCGGGCATCGGCGTCGCTGCGGGCAGGGTTCGAGGTCGACACCGTCACCGAGGTGGACCTGCTGGAACAGCCACTGTCCGATGTGGACTTTGCGGACGGCGCGGCACGGATGACGTTCCGGCCATTCCAGATCCGGACCCTGCGGCTGACCCGGCGCTGAGCGACCGCCCGCCGTCGTCACCGGCGCCTCTGGCCGTACCGTGGGTACGGCCAGAGGCGCCGGTCGGTTTCCAGTGAGGACGGTCATGCGAGCGGGCAGTACCAACCCGGCACGTACCGCGGTCTCCGTCGTGTTCCTCGTGCACGGCGCGGTCACCGGCACCTTCGCCACCCGGATACCGTGGCTGGCCGACCATATCCAGGCCGGTACCGGCCAGCTCGGCCTGGCCCTGCTGTTCCCCGCGATCGGCGCGATGGGGTGCATGGGCATCGCCGGGCGGCTGATGCACCGCTTCGACCCCCGTACGGTGACCCGCATCCTGCTGGCCTGCTGGTGTGCCGTACTGATACTGCCCGCCCTGGCGCCGACCCTGCCCGTGCTGTGCGTGAGCATGCTGCTGTACGGGGCGGCCTCAGGCATGTCCGACGTGGCGATGAACGCCGAGGCCGTCGCGGTGGAACAGCAGCTCGATCGGCCGATCATGTCCGGCCTGCACGGCCTGTGGAGTGTCGGGGGTCTGCTCGCGTCCGGGGTGGGGGTGGCTGCGGCGGCGTGGAACGTCGACGCCCGACTGCACTTCGCGGCGATGGCCGTACTGCTACTGGCCCTGGGTGGCTGGGCCGGTCGGGGCCTACCGACCGCCGCGGGCGGCGACGGTGCGCCGGTGCCGTCGGCGTTCGCGCTGCCCCCGCGTCCGGTGCTGCTGATCGGGCTGGTCAGCTTCTGCGCCATCTTCGGCGAGGCGGCCGGGGCGGACTGGTCGGCGAAGTACCTGACCGACATGACCCATGCCGTACCGGGCATCGCTGCTGGTGCCTACACGGGATTCGCGTTCGCGATGGCGGCGGGCCGGCTGATCGGCAACACCGTGGTGGCCAGACTCGGTGTGGTGGCGACCGTACGGCTGGCCGGGGCTCTTGCCGCGACGGGTGCCGTACTGATCGCGATGGCCAGGATCCCGGCCCTGGCCATCGGCGGTTTCGCGCTGCTCGGTGTCGGTGTTGCCGTGGTGGTGCCGCTGGCGTTCACCGCCGCCGGAGCGGCGACCGCACACCCGGCGCAGGCGATCGCCGGGGTCGCCACCATCTCCTACGGGGCGGGCTTGGCGGCGCCGGCGCTGATCGGCTGGGTGGCCGCGGCCACGTCGCTTTCCGTGTCGTTCGGCCTCGTGGCTCTGCTGTCCGCGGTGGTCGCAATTGCTGCCGCCACCTTCCGGCCAGGCCGGTCCGCGCAGAGCGCAGACCGGTCCACGACAGGCCAACGGCCGCAGCACAGCCCGGGTCGGTGACGCCCAGGGTCCCAGGGTGACCCTGACGGATCTGACCGGTTCTCCGGGAAATATCAGGTACCGACCCTGGTGACCGACGGGGGCACAGCGGCGAGCATGGGCGCATGTCCAATTACGTCGGGGTCCCGGGCACCGTACGGGTCAGTGATCCGGAGCGCGAAGCCACGGTGGAGCGGCTGCGCAGCGCGGTGGGAAGCGGTCTGCTCGACCTCGACGAGTTCGACCGGCGGGCCGCACTGGCCTATGCGGCGCACACCCGGTCGCAGCTCCGCGCGCTCATCGGTGATGTGCTCCCGGCGCCGACTGCCGCAGTACATGCGAGGGAGCCGGTCATCGCCCGGTTCGGCGATATCGAGGTGACCGGCTCCGCCGTACGCGGTCCGACCGGGACGTTCCCCTTGCCGGACTCGGTGTGGCGGTGTTTCGACTACTGGTACGACATCCGGGTGACGCCGGCATGGGCGATCGCGCTGGCGCTCGTGGGGTTCTTCGTGGTTCCGTTCGTCAGTCTGTTGTTCCTGCTGGTCAAGGAGCCGCGCAGGGTCGGCGTGCTGCAGGTGGCGATCTGGGACGGTGTCCGCCAGCATGTGGTCGATCTGCCGGTGGGTGATGTCGCCCAGGCCCGGGCGATCGAACATCAGGTCGATCGGGTCCGGGTACTGGCGGCGCGGGGGTGACAGAGTCGGCGGTCCGACGCGACGAGCTACCACGCGCTGGCCCGGGACCGGACAGATCCGGTCCCGGGCCAGCGTGGCTCAGTGGTCCGTGGCTGGCGCGGGGCCCGGCTCGTCGGTGTCCGGTCCGGTGGCTGGCTCATCCTCGGCGAGGATGCGGTACAGCCGGCGGCGTGTCTCGGCCATCAGTTCGGTGGCGGAGACGATCTGGCTGCGGTTTCCGGCGCTGATTACCTGGCCGAATGCTTGCATGACCTGCTGTCCTGTGTTGCTGAGTTCGATCCACTCCTCGTCGAGGTCCTGCTCGAACGAACGCCACACGGCGTCGATCTCTGCGCGGTGCTCCTCGACGTAGGTGCGGCCCTCGCCAGTGAGTCGGAACACGCGCTTACCCTCGGCGCGTTCCGGTTCGATCAGCCCTTCGTCCTCGAGTTGCTGCAGCGCGGGGTAGATCGCGCCGGGGCTCGGCTTCCACATCCCGTCGCTACGGTCACTGATTTCGCGCATCAGTTGGTAACCGTGCATCGGTGTCTCGTCGAGCAGGGCCAGAGCGGCGAGTCGGATGTCTCCCCGGGAGGCTCTGGATCCACGTCTTTGCCGCGGACCTCCGAAGGGGAAGCCGGGGCCGAAGCCCGGCCCGAAGCCCCCGAAACCAGGTCCGAAGCCGTGTCCGTGCCCGTGTGGGTGGCCACCGCGGTGTCCGCCGCGGTGGCCACGACCGCCCCGGCGTCCGTGCTCGCCGTCGTGGTCACCGCTGTGGTCGTCGTCGGAGTGCCGGTCGCGGTGGACGCCGGCGAGCCCGAAGAGGCGGGCGGCGCGCAGCGCGCGCAAGGGGTACATGGGGAAGCCTGCAGTGGCATCCATGGTTGTTCTCCATTCCTTCTGAGTTGCATCAAGTAAGTTCAAAGATATATCGCTAACACTCTTCCGGCAAGTGCTTGTCGCCGCTCCTTGACACTGTCATCGTGACAGTGTCAAAGTGGCAGCTATGAGCGGCGACGCGCTGTGGACCCTGGACCAGTTGGTGGGACTGGTCGGCAGTGCACTGTCCACCGACTACGACGGCGCAGTGAACGGACGGGTCCGCGAGATGCCGGACCGCCGGACGGTGCGTTGGTACACGTCCATCGGTCTGGTCGACCGGCCGGGCGTGATGCGTGGGCGAAGCGCCCTCTACGGCACCCGCCAGCTGCTGCAACTGGTCGCCGTCAAACGTCGGCAGGCCGCCGGACGAAGCCTCGCGCAGATCCAGCAGGAGTTGGCCGGCGCGACCGACGCCACACTGGGCGAGATAGCCCAGATTCCCGCAGCGGTACTGGCCGGTCAGTCGGGCGCCGCCCCGGATCCCGCACCGCCGGTACGCCACCGGTTCTGGTTGCAGCCCGCGTCATCACCCGATCCATCACGCGGCGCGACCGCGCAGGACACCGCAGCGGTCCCCGGCCGCCCCGCAGAACCGGTGCAGGAGGCGGCCGATCCGGACGAGTGCGCGGCATCCCCGGCGATCCTGCACGGCGTACGACTGGCCGACGGCCTGACCCTGCTGCTGCCGGCCGACGCTCCGGCGCCGACCGGCGCCGACCTGGCGGCTGTCCGAGCCGCCGCCCAACCGCTGGTCGAGACACTCGTCCAGCGCGGACTCATGTCGATCCCACGGTTCGGAGGAGCGCGATGACCGCCTCGGTGACATCGATCAGCGATGAGGAACTCCGGCGTCTTTCGGCAGGCGCCGAGGATGCCGGATCGGAGGAACCTGCCGGCCACGGCGTGCTGTCCACCGGTCGGGGCAACCTGCCGCTCGACCGGCTCGACGTACGGGCCACGATCACCGGGCTGTCCGCCCGTACCGTGCTGAGTCAGGGATTCCGCAACCCCTACGACCAACCACTGGAAGCCACCTACATCTTCCCGCTGCCACCGCGCGCGGCCGTCACCGCGTTGCGCATGAAGGTGGCCGAACGGATCGTCGATGGCCAGCTCAAGGAGCGTGGCCAGGCACGCCAGGAGTACGACCAGGCCATCGCCGCAGGTCAGCGCGCGTCGATCGCCGAGGAGGAGCGGCCCGACGTGTTCACCATGCGGGTCGGCAACATCCCGCCCGGCGAACGGGTGAGTGTCGAACTCACCCTGGACGCGCCGCTGCCGTTCGAGGACGACGCGGCGACCTACCGCTTCCCGCTCGTCGTCGCACCCCGCTACATCCCGGGCACACCGCTGGGCGGCGAATCGGTCGGCACCGGCGCGGTTCCGGACAGCGATGCCGTTCCCGACGCCTCCCGGATCACTCCACCGGTGCTGCTGCCCGGCTTCCCGAACCCGGTGCGGCTGTCCATCGCGGTGGACATCGAACCCGCCGGACTTCCGTTGGGCGAGGTGCGGTCCAGCCTGCACACCGTCACCACCGACACGTCCGCGTCAGGCGTGCGACTGGAGGTGTCGCCGGGGGAGCGGGTGAACCGGGACTTCATTCTCCGGCTGCGCTACGGCGGGGAGCAGATCCCGTCCACCGCGCTGACCCTGGTTCCCGACGGGTCGGCCGTTGCCGCAGACCGGGCGATAGACCGGTTCGGTACCGGCACTTTCCGGCTGACGCTGCTACCACCTGCCTCGAGCGCCACCACCCGACCTCGTGACGTGGTGCTGCTGCTGGACCGTTCCGGCAGCATGACCGGCTGGAAGATGGTGGCGGCCCGGCGCGCCGCGGCGCGCATCGTGGACACGCTCACCGACACCGACCGCTTCGCCGTGCTGCTGTTCGACCACGTGGTGGAACGTCCTCCGGGCCTGCCGACGGGTCTCACCGCGGCCACCGACCGGCACCGCTACCGGGCGGTCGAGGCACTGGCCCGTACCGAGGCACGCGGCGGCACCGAGATCCTGCGCCCACTGACCGACGGCGTAGGGCTGCTCAGCGACGCCGGCCGGGACCGGGTGCTGGTTCTGGTGACCGACGGCCAGGTGGGCAACGAGGACCAGATCGTGGCGCAGATGGCCGGCCCGCTGGCCGATCTGCGGGTCCATGCCGTCGGCATCGACCGGGCGGTCAACGCCGGCTTCCTCGGCCGGTTGGCGACCCTGGGCGGTGGTCGCTGCGAACTGGTCGAGTCCGAGGACCGCTTGGACGAGGCGATGGACCGCATCCACCGCCGGATCGGCACACCCGTCGTACAGGCGCTGCGACTGCACACCGAAGGTCTCGACGTGGTGGACGGCTCGCTGGCGCCCAGCCGGCTGCCCGACCTGTTCACCGGAGCCCCGGTGGTGGTGTCGGGTCGATTCCGCGGTGACCCGGACGGCGCCGTCACCGTGCAGGGCGTGCAACCCGACGGTCAGCCATGGAGTACCCAGGTGTCCGGCAGCACCGCTGGCGGCGGGCCGGCCGCCGTCCTGTGGGCGCGCACGCACCTGGGTGATCTGACCGACCGGTACGCCGCTGGCTCGACGGACTGGGCCGGGGCGGTCGACCGGGAGGCCCTGGAGCAGCGGATCGTCGAGACCTCGCTGCGTTTCGGTGTCCTGTCCCGGTTCACCGCGTTCGTGGCGGTGGACAGCGAGGTGGTGACGGATGGCGCCGGACCGCACCGGGTGACCCAGCCGGTCGAGCTGCCGGCAGGCTGGGAGCCGCCGGCACCGTTCGGCGCGGCGGGCGGCATGGTGCCGATGGCCGCGACGGCTCCTGCCCAGGATGTGTTCGGTGCCCCGCCGCCGGCACCGGGTGCGCCGGCCCTCGGGACCTTCGCTCCGCACGGTTCGTTCGCTGCGCCCGGTGGACCACCGCCCGGTCCGCGCTCGCCTGCACCGCGCGGTCGGCGCGCACCCGCACCGCCGTCCGTCCAGCCGCGGCCCCAGCACGGCACGTCGTCATCACTGGACGGGGCGCGTACCCAGGTGGGTGAGGAACTGGCGCGGCTGCGGCGGGCCCGCCCGGCGGGTGCCGCTGAGCGGATCGCGCTGCTCGGTGACCTGGGCAGCCGGCTGGCTGTACTGCTCGGCGGCCTCGGCGCGGACCCGCAGGTTGGCGAGCTGACAGACCTGCTGACCGAGCTGAGCGCCTGCGACGGGTCCAACCCGCCCCGGGACGAGGCACTGGAGCGTCTGTGGCAACGCACCCTGGAGGCGCTGGCGGCCTTCGCCGCGCCGGAAACTTCGCCTCCCGCCCCGGCCGGCGGTGCGTCGGGCGACGCGCTAGGGGACGTCGCGGCGGAGTCGAGGAGCGTCAACCAGCGCAGGTCGTTCTGGAAGCGCGGCTGACCCACAGCTCGGGGCGCCGTGGCCGGGTCGGGCCGCGGCGCCGGGCGGTGGCGGAGCAGTGGATAGCATCGGGGGGTCCGGCCACGGGCCCGTACCGGGTCCGGCATGCACCGATCCAGCACTGAGGAGAGCATCGTGCCCGCATCCAGTTCCGCCGCCCAGGGGAGTGGAATCACCTCCGTCCTCGTGCCGGCGCGAACGACGGCCGCCGACGCGATCGCCTCGGCCGGGTTGCCGACCACCGGGCCGAAGGCCGTGGTGGTGGTCCGCGACCAGAGTTCGGGGGGCCAGGCCCAGCTGCGTGACCTGGACTGGACGCCCGAAACCGACACCGAGGTGCAGCCGGTCGCCCTGGACAGCGAGGACGGGCTCAACGTACTGCGCCACTCCGCCGCGCACGTGATGGCGCAGGCCGTACAGGACCTGTTCCCCGGCACTCTGCTGGGCATCGGGCCGCCCATCGAGAACGGCTTCTACTACGACTTCATGCCGGACCGGCCGTTCACGCCCGAGGACCTGGCGAAGATCGAGAAGAAGATGCAGGAGATCATCAAGTCCGGCCAGCGCTTCAGCCGCCGGGAGATCTCCGACGAGGCGGCCCGCAAGGAGCTGAGCCAGGAACGCTTCAAGCTGGAACTGATCGAACTCAAGGGCGGCGCTGCGGACGCGGCGGAGGGTGCCGGTGTTGAGGTGGGCGCCGGGGCCCTCACCATGTACGACAACATCGACGCCCGGACCGGTGAACGCTCCTGGACCGACCTGTGCCGTGGCCCGCACCTGCCGACCACCCGGATCATCCCGGCGGTCAAACTGATGCGCAGCGCCGCGGCGTACTGGCGGGGCAGCGAGCAGAACCCGCAGCTGCAGCGGATCTACGGCACGGCCTGGCCGACCCGCGACGAGCTGAAGGAACACCTCAGGCTGTTGGAGGAGGCGGCGAAGCGGGACCACCGCAAGCTCGGCGCCGAACTCGACCTGTTCAGCTTCCCCGAGGAGATCGGTTCGGGTCTCGCGGTGTTCCACCCCAAGGGTGGCATCATCCGCCGGGAGATGGAGTCCTACTCGCGGCAGCGCCACGAGCAGGCCGGGTACGAGTTCGTCAACACCCCGCACATCACCAAGGGCCATCTGTTCGAGACCTCAGGGCACCTGCCGTACTACGCCGACACCATGTACCCGCCGATGGAGCTGGAAGGTGCGGAGTACTACCTGAAGGCCATGAACTGCCCCATGCACAACCTGGTCTTCCGGTCCCGTGGCCGTTCCTACCGGGAACTGCCGCTGCGGATGTTCGAGTTCGGCACGGTCTACCGGTACGAGAAGTCCGGCGTGGTGCACGGGCTGACCCGGGTGCGCGGTATGACGCAGGACGACTCGCACATCTACTGCACCCCCGAGCAGATGCCGGGCGAGCTGCGCAGCCTGCTGACGTTCGTCCTGGATCTGCTGCGTGACTACGGTCTGGACGACTTCTACCTGGAACTGTCCACCCGCGACGACTCCGACAAGTTCATCGGCGACCCGCAGGAATGGGAGCAGGCCACCGAGGCGTTGCGGCAGGCGGCCGAGGACTCCGGTCTCAAGCTCGTACCGGACCCGGGTGGCGCGGCGTTCTACGGGCCGAAGATCTCCGTGCAGGTCAAGGACGCGATCGGGCGCAGTTGGCAGATGTCGACGATCCAACTGGACTTCAACCAGCCGAAGCGTTTCGGCCTGGAGTACCAGGCGGCGGACGGTTCCCGGCAGCAGCCGGTGATGATCCACCGGGCGCTGTTCGGTTCCATGGAGCGTTTCTTCGGGGTGCTGACCGAGCACTACGCCGGCGCTTTCCCGGCCTGGCTCGCCCCGGTCCAGGTGGTGGGCATCCCGATCCGCGACGACCACACCGACTACCTGGGCGAGTTCGTGCAGAGGCTGCGCGGGCAGGGTATCCGGGCCGAGGTGGACACCGCGGACGACCGGATGCAGAAGAAGATCCGCAACGCCCAGAAGCAGAAGATCCCGTTCATGGTGATCGCCGGCGATGACGACGTGACGGCAGGTACGGTCTCGTTCCGCTACCGGGACGGCTCGCAGCGCAACGCGGTGCCGCTGGACGAGGCCGTGGCGCACGTGGTCGACGTGGTCGGCAGCCGGACCAACGTGGGTCCCTCGGCACAGTGAGCCGCGTGGCCGCCACGGCAGCTTCCGTGGCGGCCCGGAAGGTTCAGCGGTGGCGGTAGCGTGCCCGGCGGCCGGCCGCGGCGAATCCCAGCGCCCGGGCGGGCGGCGTACAGGCGCTCCGCCTCCCCAGTCGTCCACTCCGTCTCGACCTGCGGGACGAGTCCGGCTTCCTCGGCCACGCCCAGCGACCAGTCGAGCAGTGTGCTGCCGTGTCCCTGTCCGCGCGCGGTAGGCGCGACCATGCCCACCAGCGAGGCGTACCCGTCATCGGGCCGTACCGCGCCGGCGGCCCGTACGACACCGGCGCCATCCACACCGACCCGGCCGTACGCGTCGGGTGCGCCGTACCACCGGCCGAGAAAAGCGCCGTCTGTGGCGTAGTCGGAGCCGCCGTCGGCCGCGAGAACGGCCCGGGCGAGCCGGGCGACGGCGGGCAGATCGGTGCCGGTGGACCGGCGCCAGGTCAACTCGACGGCCGGGTGTCGGGACGGGACGGACATGCTCCGAGCCTGCGGCACAGGACGGGGCCACCGCCACTGAATTCGGCCGACCGCGACCCGTAGGATCGACTGCCGTGACGGGTGACGAGGTGCTGCGGCAGGACGGTGCCGGCGACGACGATGGGCTGGACCGGCTGTGGACGCCGTACCGGATGGCCTACATCCGTGGCGAGAACAAGCCGACCGGCTCGGACTCCGACACCGAGGGCTGCCCGTTCTGCCGGGCGCCGAGCCTGCCGGACCCCGAAGGGCTTGTGGTGGCGCGAGGTCGCTGCGTCTACGCGTTGCTCAACCTCTACCCGTACAACTCCGGCCACCTGATGGTCTGCCCGTACCGGCATGTGGCGGACTATTCGGAGCTCTCGGTCGACGAGGTGGCCGAGTTCAGCGCGTTCACCCAACTCGCGATGCGCGCGGTGCGCCGCGCCAGCAACGCGGAGGGTTTCAACATCGGCATGAACCAGGGTTCCGTTGCCGGTGCCGGCATCGCCGGGCACCTGCACCAACATCTGGTACCGAGGTGGGGCGGCGACACCAACTTCATGCCGGTGGTGGGCCAGACCAAAGTTCTGCCGCAGCTGCTCACCGAGTCCCGGGAACTGATCGCCGCGGCCTGGCAGGAGCTGTCGGATGTCTGAGCCCCTGCCGGAGGGCGGGCAGCCGCTGCGCTGCGCGGTGCTCGACGACTACCAGGACGTGGCCCGCTCGGTGGCCGACTGGTCCGCGCTGGCCGGTGTGGTGGAGGTGACCTTCTTCTCCCGGCATCTGGACCCCACCGAGGTGACCACCGCCCTGGCCGGTTACCAGGTGGTGGTGGCGATGCGGGAGCGGACCCGTTTCCCGGCCGAGGTCCTCGCGGCGCTGCCCGGGCTTCGGTTGCTGGTCACCACCGGGATGCGTAACGCGTCGATCGACCTGGCCGCGGCAGCGGACAACGGCGTGGTGGTGTGCGGCACGACCAGCCGGACCGAACCGACGGTCGAGCTGACCTGGGCGCTCATCCTCGGCCTCAGCCGGCATCTGGTCGACGAGCACCACGCGCTGCGGACCTCCGGCCCGTGGCAGAGCACCCTGGGCGCTGACCTCGCCGGTCACACGCTCGGACTGCTCGGTTTCGGTAAGATCGGCAGCCGGGTCGCGCGGGTGGGCCAGGCGTTCGGGATGGACGTACAGGCCTGGAGCGAGAACCTGACCGATGAGCGCACCGGACCGGCCGGGGTACGCCTGTGCGCGAGCAAGCAGCAGCTGCTGTCCACCTCGGACATCGTGTCGATCCACCTGGTGCTCGGTGAACGGACCCGCGGGCTGGTGGACGAGACCGCGTTTCGCGCGATGCGCCCACAGGCGGTCCTGGTGAACACCTCCCGGGCCGCGATCGTGGATCAGTCGGCCCTGCTCCGGGCGCTGCGGGAAGGCTGGATCGCCGGCGCCGGCATGGATGTGTACGAGCAGGAGCCGCTGCCGGCCGATCACCCGCTGCGCTCGGCTCCCGGGGTGCTGACCACACCGCACCTGGGCTACGTCACCCGGGACAACTACGCCGGCTACTACCGGCAGGCCGTACAGGACATCATCGGCTGGTTGGCCGGCGAACCGGTCCGCCGGATCGCCTGACCCACGGTGGCGTCGGTGTGCCCACCGGCGCCGGTCCGCGGGTATGGCGGCACCGCAGCGGCAGGCGGCTTTCGAGCCGGCCCTGCCCGGTCGACCTCGGCCGTGTACATGTCAACGTTTGCGTGCAGCTCGTCGTCTTAGCCGGTGTACCGGGTGTCGAGACGGGAGCAGCGGTGGACAACACCTTCGAAGGCTTCACCACTTTCTTCGCCGAGCATGGCGAGAAGCTGTCCCGGGTGGCGTACCTGCTGACCGGGGATCGGCATGCCGCGCAGGATCTGTTGCAGTCGGCGCTGACCAAGGCCGTGGCCCGGTGGGCCCGACTGCACAATCCGGACGCGTACGTGCGGAAGGCCATGTACCACGAGCAGGTGTCGCGGTGGCGGCGCCGTTCGAGGATTGCCGAGGACTGTGTCGGCGAGGTCCCTGAGCGCAGCGGCGACGACGAGTCTGAGGCGACGGTGCGCAAAGTGGTGTTGGTTGCCGCATTGGGCACGCTGACCCCACGGCAGCGTGCCGTCGTCGTGGCCCGGTACTTCGAGGATCGGACCGAGGCGGAGACCGCGGTGCTGTTGGGGTGTTCGGTCGGCACGGTGAAGACGTTGGCGCACCGTGCCTTGGCCCGACTGCGCGTGGCCCTACCGGATCTTGGCCGTGTCGTGGAACAGAGGGAGGCCATGCGATGACGGATCTCAAGGGAAGACTGGACGAGTTGGCCGGTGACGTCGCTGCGTTCGAGGTGTCCACCTCCGCGTACCGTGCCGGTGTGCGCCGGCGGCGTCAACGGATGCTGGCACTGCCGGTCGCGGTGGCCGCGCTGGGGGCACTGGTCGTCGGCACCGTGACGGTGGTCGGCGGGCGGCACCAGAGCGGTGCGCCGTCGGTACCGACCGTCCAGGTCGCGGACACCACCACAGTGTCGCGCGCCGACTGGATCCCGGCCACCGTGCACCTGGGTGCTCCGGACGACACACTGCCCACCGGTCATGGGATCGGCCCGGCGGCGCTGACGTACGGCTATCCGGCTCGACATGCCTGGTGGCCAGGTGTGCTGGCCGCGGACGGTACGCGCTACGCGTTGCCGGCCGACCACTGGGCAGGTCGTGGCGGGTTCGATGCGTCGCTGTCGCCGGACGGCCGTTTCGTCGTGTACCGCACGCGGGGGCACCTGGCGCTTCGTGACCTGACCGGTACCCGCATCACCGAACTCCCGGCCGGCGGTGTGCTGGGCTGGTCGAGCAACAGCGAATGGCTCGTGGTGGGTTCGCCGGGTGCGATCCGTGGCAGTGTCCTGGTGCAGACGAGGACGGGGCGCACCACGCCGATCCGCGTGAACGGCACTGACAGATGGACGTTGGCCAGTGTCACGACCACGGGAAAGCTCTGGTTGGTCCCGGACCCTGCGCGCTTCCAGCTCTCACTGGTCGATCCGGTCACCGGCAGCACCACCAGGAGACTCACGATGGCTGTGGTACACGAGCTCAATCCGGATGAGAAGGTGCTCCCGGACGGCCTCCTCTTCGGGCCACCGACCCACGCCGACGCCGAGCTGCTGCTACCGATCCAGGTGTGGCGGAGCCAGGGACACTCCGGCCGTTACGGTGTCCCCGAGGACGTACTGGCTGTCAGTCTGCGCACCGGCAAGGCGATCCGACGCTACGACCTTCCGCGCGGCGTGGTGGATCTGGACGGTGGGCAGAGCTGGAACGCGGTCCGGTACACGGGGTCCGACATCGTGGCCGTCTTCAGTAGCCCCACCGAGGGGACGGTTCAGCTGATCGATGCCCGGACCGGTGTCCGTCGTACGATCAGCCACATCGAAGCCGAGCGCGAGGTCTACCAGATGCGTGGGCGGTACTTCTTCGGAAACTGAACACCTGGCGGGGAGCGCGGCCCGGACCCGATGGGTCCGGGCCGCATCCCGGTGGTTTGCCGCCTCGTGCCGGCCGGCCTACGGGTGGGGGTCATGATGGCGGTATCGCGGTGTACCGGCCGCGGTACCGCCGGTCCACCGCTGGGTGCCGGGCGTAGGGACGAGACCGGGGGATGCACGTGCGTGACACAGCCAGGGCGTCCGCGTCGGTACGGCAGGCGGCGAGCCACGGCGCCGGCGGCCACGACGAGGGCCGGGGCGACGAGGACGCCGCTGGTCGGCTGTTCGTGGCGATGTCGCGGCTCAACCGGATGCTGCGGCGGGAAGCGCCCGCGCTTCTGGGGCACTCCTCCGTCGCGGCGCTGGCGACCGTGGTGAGTTTCGGCCCGTTGCGCTCGGGGGACCTGGCCAGCCGGGAAGGGGTCAGCGCACCGACCATGACCCGGGTCGTGGTCGGCCTGGAGGCGGCCGGCTATGTCCGCCGCGAACCGGATCCGGCCGACGGCCGGGCCAGCCTGATCCGGGCCACCAGCGAGGGTGAGGAACTGATCAAGGGCAGCCGGTCGGCCCGTTCCCGGGTACTGCGTGACCGGCTGGCCGCACTCAGCCCCGGGCAACGGGACGCGTTGATCGCTGCCCTACCCGCCCTGGACGCGCTGTCCGCGGAGGACTGAACCTCCGCGCTCAGGCGCCCGGCGCGTGTTCCCGGCGTACCTGCTCGGCCAACTGCGCGGGCATCGGTTCGTACCGGCCGAATCCGCGGGTGAAGCTGCCCGTGCCGCTGCTCACCGACCGCAGCTCGATGGCGTACCGGGTCAGTTCGGTGGCCGGTACCTCGGCCCGGATCACGGTACGGTCGCCGGGCTCCTGCTCGGTTCCCAGCACGCGGCCACGTCGGCCGGACAGGTCGCTGAGCACCGTACCGACATAACCGTCCGGCACCCGTACGGTGACCTGGTCGACCGGTTCGAGCAGGGTCATGTGGCCGTCGCGGGCGGCGTCCTTGAGTGCCAGCGCGCCCGCGGTCTGGAAGGCCGCGTCCGAGGAGTCCACCGAGTGCGCCTTGCCGTCGGTGAGGGTCACCCGTACGTCCACCACCGGGAAGCCGGCGACCAGCCCCTGCGCCAGTTGGGCGGTGACGCCCTTCTCCACGCTGGGGATGTACTGATGCGGTACGGCACCGCCCACCACCTTGTCCACGTACTCGAATCCGGAGCCGGCCGGCAGCGGGGTCACCTCGATGTCGCAGACGGCGTACTGGCCGTGGCCCCCGGACTGCTTGACATGCCGACCGTGCCCGCTGGCCGTGGCCACGAACGTCTCGCGCATCGCCACCCGGATCGGCTCGGTGTCGATCTCGGTACCACCGGCGCGCAGCCGGTCCAGTACGACCTCGGCATGCGCCTCACCCATGCACCACAACACCAGCTGCCGGGTCTCGGCATTGCGTTCCAGCCGCAGGGTGGGGTCCCCTGCGGTGAGTCGGGCGAGGTTGCGGGCCAGGGCGTCCTCGTCGCTGCGGGTACGTGCGACCACGGCGACCGGCAGCAGTGGTTCGGGCATCTGCCAGGGCGCCACCAGCAACGGATCGTCCCGGTCGGAGATCGTGTCGCCGGTCTCGGCGCTGCCCGACTTGGTCACCGCGCACAGGTCGCCGGCGATACAGGCCGCTGTCTCCCGCAGGTTCACCCCCAGGGGGGTGTACAGGTGGGTGATCCGTTCGTCGGCGTCGTGGTCGGGGTGGCCACGCTCGGCCAGACCGTGCCCACAGATGTGTACCGCGGTCTCCGGGGTCAGCGTGCCGGAGAACACCCGGACCAGTGACACCCGTCCGACGTACGCGTCCACGGTCGTCTTGACCACCTCGGCGACCAGCGGACCGTCCGGATCGCAGCGCAGCAGGTCCCGTGGTGTGCCGTCGAGTCCGGTGACGGCCGGCAAGGTGTGCTCGGGCGGTGCGGGGAAGCCCCGTACGATCCCGGACAGCACCGCGTCCAGACCTACCTGGGTTGGTGCGTCGACCGGTATGACCGGGTAGAAGGAGCCACGGGCGACGGCCTTCTCCAGATCGGACACCAGGGTCGATTCCTCGATCGGTTCGCCGTCGAGGTAGCGGTCCATCAGGGTCTCGTCCTCGCTCTCGGCGATGATCCCCTCGATCAGCTCGTTGCGGGCGTCCTCGATCGCCTCGGCGTGGTCGGCCTGCGGTTCGTGCTCGACGGGCGGGAAGCCCTTGGTGTAGTCGAGGACCCGGCCGGTGAGCAGCCCCACCAACCCGACGATCGGCTCACTACCCTCCGGGTCGGCACCCCGCTCACCGTGTACCGGGAGGTACAGCGGGAGCACACCGTCACCGAACACCCGCCGACACAGCGCGACGGTCTCGTCGAAGTCGGCCCGAGGGTGGTCCAGCCGGGTGACCACCACGCCGCGGGGCATGCCGACCGCAGCGCATTCCTCCCACAGCGTGATGGTCGCGGCATCCATTCCGTCGACGGCGGAGATCACGAAGAGGGCCGCGTCCGCGGCACGCAGGCCTGCGCGCAGTTCACCGACGAAATCGGCGTAACCCGGGGTGTCCAGCAGATTGATCTTGACTCCGTCCACCAGGACGGGAGCCAGCGCCAGGTTGACCGAGCGCTGCTGGCGTACCGCCGCAGGGTCGTGGTCGCAGACCGTGTTGCCGTCGACGACGGTTCCGGCACGCGCGATGGTGCCGGTGGCCGCGAGCAACGCCTCGACCAGAGTGGTCTTGCCGGTTCCGGAATGTCCGACCAGCACCACGTTGCGTACCTCGTCGGGGCGTGTCACCACCGGCGCGTCGCCGGTGACCCCTTTCTCGGACCCTTTACCCGGGCCCGCACCCTTTTGTGCCATTACGCTACCTCCTGGTCGGATCCTTGTTGCGGAAGAACACACCCTGCCGCCGGGCACTGCCTTTCTGCGATCACACACCCGCTCGAATCCAGACACAACCCGGCGCCGCCCGGTTTCCGGAGTGCTCGCGCGATGAGCTTCCAGCCACCCGATATGGTGGTGGTTCGCTCGCTGACGGGCGATCGACCTCGCGATGGCAGCTGCCGCCGCGAGGGATCCCAAGTCCTGGCGGAGGCATGGCGAAGATCTTCAGCGTCCTGGGTCGGGCCCGGCTGGCGCGGTTGTTCGATCCGGTGGGTGGACGGCTGGTGCGCGCCGGCGTCTCGCCGGACGTGGTCACCGTCCTCGGTACCTGCGGCGTGCTTGTGGGCGCACTGGTCTTCGTGACCCGTGGCTGGCTGCTGACCGGACTGGTGATCATCACGCTCAGCGTATGTACCGACATGCTCGACGGTGCGATGGCCCGGGCCCGTGGCTACTCGACCCCGTTCGGCGCGTTCCTCGACTCCACAATGGACCGGATCGCCGACGCGGCCGTCTTCGGTTCGGTGGCGTTCTGGCTCGCCACGTCCGGGCAGTCCGGTGCCGCAGCCGCGGCGCTGATCTGCCTCGCCGCCGGGCAGGTCGTCTCGTACGCGAAGGCCCGCGCGCAGAGCGTCGGCATCGAGTGCAACGTGGGTGTCGCGGAGCGGGCCGAACGCCTGGTGCTGATCGGTGTGGGTGCGCTGCTGGACATTCTCGGTGTGCCCTACGTCTTCGCGGTAACGCTGTGGCTGCTCGCCGCGCTGACGCTGTTCACGGCCGGGCAGCGGATCGTGCACGTCTACCGTGAGTCTGCCGGTAGCCGTACCCCGCTTCCCGGGCGACCGGTCGCGGCGGCAGCCCGATCCGGTAACGCGGCGTCCGGTGGTCGTCCGGCGGGGCCGCCCCGGTGACGGTCCGCGACCAGCCATCCACCGTCCCGGTCGACGACACGCCCGGCTGGTCCGGACGCGTCACCGAGCTGAGCTATGCAGCAGGCTGGAAACTGGTACGGATCCTGCCCGCCGGCATGGCCCGGGCACTGTTTCGCGCAGGCGCCGACCAGGCGACCCGGCTCGGCGGCCGCGGACCGTGGCAGTTGGGTCGCAACCTGCGTCGGGTGGTCGGTCCGGTCAGTGACGACGAACTCGCCGCGCTCGTACGCGCCGGTATGCGCTCCTATGCGCGCTACTGGATGGAAGCCTTCCGCCTACCGGACCTGTCGGTCGAGACGATCGGTCGGTCCTTCCACATGACGACCCCGGAACTGTTCGAAGTGGCCCGGCAGGGCAGCGTACTGGCTCTGCCACACTCCGCCAACTGGGAACTGGCCGGCGTCTGGGCGACCTCGCAGGGCCTGCCGCTGACCAGCGTCGCGGAGCGGCTTCGACCCGAGGGCCTGTACCGGCGTTTCCTTGCCTACCGTGAGGCGCTGGGCATGGAGATCCTGCCCACCCGTGGTGGTGCGCGACCACCGATGGAGGTCCTCGCCGACCGGTTGCGCGACGGGCACCTGGTGGCGCTGCTGGCCGACCGGGACCTGTCCGCCCGGGGCGTGCCGGTCCAGTTCTTCGGGCACCCGACCCGGATGCCGGCCGGGCCGGCGCTGTTGGCCCTGCAGACCGGGCGCCCGTTGTTCGCGGTGTCGCTGTGGTACGGCGAGCACGGCACCTACGCGAAGTTGACTGGCCCCCTGAGCACCTCGGCGACCGGCACACTGGCGCAGCGGGCAGCGGACCTCACCCAGCAGATGGCCGACGCGCTGGCGCTCGGTATCGCCGAGCACCCGACGGACTGGCACATGCTGGCCCGTCTCTGGTTGGACGATCAGCAGGACCGACCGGCCGCCGACCCTCCGGCCGCCGACACCAGCGGGCCGTCGGCGCTGGCCGACGGTGGCGCACCGGCGAACTGAGGACGCGATGCGCATCGGAATGGTCTGCCCGTTCTCCTTCGACACCCCCGGCGGTGTGCAGGGCCACGTCCGGGACCTGGCGGAGACCCTGATCGGGCTCGGTCACCAGGTGAGTGTGCTGGCACCGGCCGAGGACGAGGCGGGCATGCCGCCGTACGCGGTGTCGGCCGGACGGGCTGTCGCGTTGCCGTACAACGGTTCGGTCGCACGGGTCTCGTTCGGACCGATCTCTGCGTCGCGGGTGCGTCGCTGGATGTCCAACGGTCGCTTCGACGTACTGCACGTGCACGAGCCGATGTCACCGAGTCTGTCGCTGATGGCCTGTCTGGCGGCGCGCGGGCCGGTGGTGGCCACCTTCCATTTCGCCACCGGGGGCCGTTCGAAGGCGTTGCTCGCCGCCCAGGGCGTGCTCCAACTGGTGCTGGAGAAGATCACCGCTCGTATAGCGGTCAGCGCGCTCGCCCGGCGGGCGCAGGTCGAGCATCTGGGCGGCGGGGCGGTGGAGATACCCAACGGAGTGCTCGTGGAGCGCTACGCCGAGGCCGCGCCGCTTCCCGGCTGGCCGGGTCCCCAGGTCACCGGAACCGCCACGACGGTGGGTTTCCTCGGCCGTTTCACCGAGTCCCGCAAGGGCTTCGGCATCCTCGTCGACGCGTTGGCCGCGCTGGTACCCGAGCGCCGGGACCTGCGTCTGCTGGTCGCCGGACCGGGGGAGCAGGCGGAACTGCTGGCCCGGGTACCGGATTCGCTGCGTGGTCGGGTGACCTTCCTCGGCAAGGTGTCCGAGCAGGACAAGGCGCGGATGCTGCGTTCGGTCGAGGTCTACTGCGCACCGAACACCGGTGGTGAGTCCTTCGGGATGATCCTCACCGAGGCGATGGCGGCGCGGACCCCGGTACTGGCAAGCGACCTGGACGCGTTCCGTCGGGTATTGGACGGAGGGCAGGCCGGCGCGCTGTTCCGGACCGGCGACGCGGGTGCTCTGGCCGGCGAACTCGCCGGTCTGTTCGACGATGCGGCCCGCCGGCGGGCACTACGGGACCGGGCCGGTGAGGTTGTCGCCGCGTACGACTGGCCGGTCGTGGCGCAACGGGTCCTGGAGGTCTACACCAGCGCGATCGAGGCGAACAGCAGCGTACCGGGGGTGCGGGCCGACGACCCGGCCCTGGCGGAGCGGCTGCCGGCGGTGCTGCGGGACGCCTCGGCACAGGTGGATCCGGATACGGATGATCCCGACGGTGCGGCGGGGTCGGCCATCCGCCGGGCCCGGGACCTGTTCCGTTGGTCAGGGTCGCGGACCAGCTGATCAGCAGCCGTCTGCAGGGCCGTGGTGCCGGACGCCGACCGACGGGACGATCGACCGGTGAGTGGGCCGTACTAGGATACTTGCCGTGTGGTGGGTCGTCGGTGTGGTCGCGGTGGTCGTCGTCGTGGCCACGTATCTGACCTGGCTGGCTGGTCGGGTCGACCGGCTGCATGCCAGGGCGGCTGGTGCGAGTTCCGCGCTGGATGCGCAGTTGCTGCGGCGTGCGCTGCTCGCTGACAAGCTCGCCGACCGGCACCTTCGTAGCTGGGGCACGCGGGCCGACACGCTACGCGCCGCGGCCCGCTCGGCGACCGAGGCCGCGCCGCCTGATCGGGAGATCGCCGAGAACAACCTGACCCGCCTGCTCCGTGAGCTGCCGCCCCGGCCGCAGGGACCCGGTCCGGACGAGCTGTCCGCGCTGGGTCGGCGGGTCGCACTGGCCCGGCAGGTGCACACCGACCTGGTACGCGATGCTCTCGCGGTACGCCAGCAGCGCATCGTGCGCCTGCTCCGCCTCGCGCGCAAGCACCCCATACCGCGTTATTTCGACATTGACGACCCTACTCTCCCGGAGCCGCCGGGGACCTCGCCCCGCACGCCGGTGCTGCCCGCCGCAGGCTTGTGAGGCGTACCTCTCGACCTGCGATGACGCGGGCCCGCGAGGGTAGGATGAAGGGTGGTTCGCGGGTCGGAACCGCCCACCATCCGTACTGACATCCGGACAATCGAAGGAGCGCCTCGGCCGTGACCGAATCCACCTCCACCGCCGCCACGGAAACCGCCGGCACCGGGACTGCGCGCGTCAAGCGGGGCATGGCAGAGATGCTCAAGGGCGGTGTGATCATGGACGTGGTCACCGCGGAGCAGGCCAAGATCGCCGAGGACGCGGGTGCGGTCGCGGTGATGGCTCTGGAACGCGTGCCGGCCGACATCCGCGCGCAGGGCGGGGTCGCCCGGATGAGTGATCCCGACCTGATCGACGGCATCGTCGAGGCGGTCTCCATCCCGGTGATGGCCAAGGCACGGATCGGCCACTTCGTGGAGGCCCAGGTCCTGCAGTCGCTGGGGGTGGACTACATCGACGAGTCCGAGGTACTCACCCCGGCCGACTACGCCAACCACATCGACAAGTGGCAGTTCACCGTGCCGTTCGTGTGTGGCGCCACCAACCTCGGCGAGGCGTTGCGTCGACTCACCGAGGGCGCCGCGATGATCCGTTCCAAGGGCGAGGCCGGCACCGGTGACGTGTCCAACGCGACCACCCACATGCGCCGCATCCGCGGCGAGATCGCGCGGCTGACGTCGATGAGCGCCGACGAACTGTTCGTCGCCGCGAAGGAACTGCAGGCCCCCTACGAGCTGGTGGCCGAGGTCGCCCGGACCGGCAAGCTACCTGTCGTGCTGTTCACCGCCGGCGGCATCGCCACCCCCGCCGACGCGGCGATGATGATGCAGCTCGGCGCCGAGGGCGTGTTCGTCGGCTCCGGCATCTTCAAGTCCGGTGATCCGGCGACCCGGGCCGCGGCGATCGTGAAGGCCACCACGTTCCACGACGACCCGGACGTGATCGCCAAGGTGTCGCGTGGCCTCGGTGAGGCGATGGTCGGCATCAACGTCGCCGACATCCCCGAACCGCACCGGCTCGCCGAACGCGGCTGGTGAACGCTTCGTCGACCGGCACCCGCCGGCAGGTCGAGGTGGCGGTGCCGGAGGACACCGCCACCTCGGCGAAGGTCGCCACAGTCGGCGTACTGGCCCTGCAGGGCGACGTCCGGGAACATCTGCATGCGGTCGAGTCCGGGGGCGCTGCGGCCCGTGCGGTACGTCGTCCCGCTGAACTCGCCGCGGTGGATGCGCTGATACTGCCCGGCGGTGAGTCGACCACGATGAGCAAGCTCGCGATCGCCTTCGAGCTGATGGACCCGATCCGGGACCGGATCGCTGCGGGCATGCCGGTATACGGCTCATGCGCCGGCATGATCATGCTGGCCCGTGAGGTGCTCGATGGCCGGCCGGACCAGCAGAGTTTCGGCGGCATCGACATGGTGGTGCGCCGAAACGCATTCGGCCGGCAGGTGGACTCGTTCGAGACCTCCGTCCAGTTTTCGGGTATCGCCGGAGGGCCGTTCCATGCGGTGTTCATCCGCGCGCCGTGGGTCGAGTCGGTCGGCCCTGGCGTCGAGGTACTTGCCCGCGTGTCCGGTGGAATGGCCGACGGTAAGATCGTCGCGGTACGGCAGGGCAATCTGCTTGCGACCGCGTTCCATCCAGAGCTGACCGGTGATCTTCGACTCCACCGACACTTCGTGGAACTGGTCCGGGCCCGGGTGGACCGGAAGAGCTGACCGGCGGGCTTCACCACGGCGCCCGTCAACTACCGGTGGTGGTCCCGCCGTGCTAATCGGATCGTGTGGATCACGAGGGCAGAAGGTCGCGCGGACGGCGTGTGGCATGCTGACCCGCGCATGACGGTGGGTGCCGTCGGGGACGGAGAGGTAGATGTCCGGTCACTCAAAGTGGGCTACGACCAAGCACAAGAAGGCGGTCATCGACGCCAAGCGCGGCAAGATGTTCGCCAAACTGATCAAGAACGTCGAGGTCGCGGCGCGCACCGGCGGTGGTGACCCCGCCGGTAACCCCACGTTGTACGACGCCATCCAGAAGGCCAAGAAGAGTTCTGTCCCCAACGACAACATCGACCGCGCCGTCAAGCGGGGTTCCGGCCAGGAGGCCGGTGGGGCCGACTGGCAGACCATCATGTACGAGGGCTATGGCCCGAGCGGGGTGGCGTTGCTGATCGAGTGTCTCACCGACAACCGGAACCGGGCCGCCGGTGAGGTGCGTACCGCGTTGACCCGCAACGGCGGTAACCTCGCCGATGCCGGCAGCGTGTCGTACCTGTTCACCCGCAAGGGTGTGGTGATTGTCGGCAGTACGCCGGAACTGGCCGAGGACGACGTCCTCACCGCGGTGCTGGACGCCGGCGCCGAGGAGGTCAACAACCTGGGCGAATCGTTCGAGGTGGTCAGCGAGGCCACGGATCTGGTCGCGGTCCGTAGCGCTCTGCAGGCCGCCGGCATCGACTACGACTCGGCTGACGCGAGCTTCCTGCCCAGCGTCAACGTGCCGCTCGACGAGGACGGCGCCCGCAAGGTGTTCCGGCTGATCGACGCGCTCGAGGACTGTGACGACGTGCAGAACGTCTACACCAACGCCGACATCTCCGACGACGTACTGGCTGCGATCGACTGACACCGGTGCGGCCAGGTTGCTCTACCGGCGGCGTGTCGGCGAGGTCCGGTACCGACCAGGATCGATAGAGTTGCCACTCGAACAGCCGTTCGAGTAGGGGGTCTGTGTGCTGGTGCTCGGGGTCGATCCCGGTCTGACGCGATGCGGGGTCGGCGTGGTGACCGGCCGTCCCGGTCGGCCCTGCGAACTGGTCGCTGTCGAGGTCGTACGCACTCCGGCGGAGGAGGAACTGCCAGCGCGGCTGCTGCTGCTCGACGAGCGGCTCACCGAACTGGTGGACCGGCACCGACCGGATGCGGTGGCCGTGGAACGGGTGTTCAGCCAGCACAACACCCAGACCGTGATCGGCACCGCGCAGGCCAGCGCGGTCGCCATCCTGGCTGGTGCACGGGCCGGACTGCCGGTCACCACCTACACCCCGAGCGAGGTGAAGGCGGCTGTGACCGGTTCAGGCACGGCGGACAAGGCCCAGGTCACCGCGATGGTGACCCGCCTGCTGAGGTTGGCCGATCCGCCCCGGCCGGCGGACGCCGCGGACGCGCTGGCGCTGGCGATCTGCCATGTGTGGCGGGGCAGCAGCCAGGCGAGGCTCGCAGCGGCACTCGGTGGGGCGCGGCCGACGGTGCGGCGACAACGACCCGGTAATGCGTGGGGAGGACGGCCGTGATCGCAAGTGTTCGGGGCCAGGTGACGGCGTTGGGTCCGGCCGAGGCGGTACTGGAGGTCGGCGGGCGCGGCGGTGGCCTCGGCTTCCAGGTCCAGTGCGCGCCCGGTACGCTCGCCCGGCTCAGCGTGGGCGAGCAGGCCACCCTGCACACCAGCCTGGTGGTCCGGGAGGATTCGTTGACCCTCTACGGCTTCGCAGACGAGCAGGAGCGGAGCCTGTTCGAACTGTTGCAGACCGCCTCGGGGGTGGGGCCCCGCTTGGCGCAGGCGATACTTGCCGTACTGGATCCGCTGAGTGTCCGCCGGGCGCTGGCGACAGGCGACGTAGCGACGCTGGTCCGGGTACCGGGGGTCGGCAAGAAGTCGGCCGAACGGCTGATCCTGGAACTCAAGGAACGAATAGGTCCGGTCACTGTCCCGGCACAGACCGGCCAACCGGCTGCGCCGCGCCCGATGGCCTGGCAGGAACAGGTGACCGAGGGCCTGCTGGCGCTGGGCTGGTCGAACCGGGATGCCACCGCAGCGGTCGCCGCGGTGGCCGCCGCACTACCCGATGCGGAGCCACCGCCTGCCGTACCCGTCCTGCTCAAGCAGGCCATCCGACAGCTCGGACGGACCCGGTGAGCGCCCCGGACGGTGGGCCGAGTGCGGTGTCGGCCTTCGCCTCGCAGGAGGAGTTGGCAGCGGAGGTCAACGTCCGCCCACGACGGTTGGCCGAGTTCATCGCCCAGGACCGGGTACGCGAGCAGTTGGAGCTGCTGTTGGCCGGTGCGACCCGCCGCGGTGACCCGCCCGACCATATTCTGCTCGCCGGCCCGCCGGGTCTGGGTAAGACGACCTTGGCCAATATCGTCGCGGCGGAACTGGGCGCGGCATTACGGGTGACGAGCGGACCGGCCATCGAACGCTCCGGGGATCTGGCCGCTGTCCTGACCAGTCTCGGGCCTGGCGATGTGCTGTTCATCGATGAGATCCACCGCATCGCCCGGCCGGCCGAAGAACTGCTCTACAGCGCCATGGAGGACTTCCGGGTCGACGTGGTGGTCGGCAAAGGGCCGGGCGCCACGGCGATCCCGTTGGATGTCGAGCCCTTCACCCTGGTCGGTGCCACCACCCGGTCCGGTCTGCTGACCAGCCCGATGCGGGACCGGTTCGGATTCGTCGCGCATCTTGACTTCTACACCGCGGCACAGCTGGATGCGCTGTTGACCCGTTCCGCGCGCATCCTGGGGGTTGAGCTGACCCCGGACGGGGCAGCGGAGATCGCTGGTCGTTCGCGTGGCACTCCGCGTATCGCCAACCGTCTGTTGCGCCGGGTACGCGACTACGCCGAGGTACGGGCCGACGGTGTGGTCACCCTGCAGGTGGCCCGGGCGGCACTCGCGGTCTACGACGTGGACGGCCTCGGCCTGGACCGTCTGGACCGGGCGGTCCTGACCGCTCTGGTGGCCTCGTTCAGCGGCGGTCCGGTGGGCCTGACGACACTGGCAGTGGCGGTCGGGGAGCAACCGGATACTGTCGAGGAGGTGTGCGAGCCCTATCTGGTGCGTGCTGGCCTGCTGGCCCGCACGTCACGGGGGCGGGTGGCGACATCCGCCGCGTGGCAGCATCTGGGACGCACACCGCCGCCGGGCACGTTCGGTTCGGGTCCGGATACGGCGAATGGTGGGGAACGGCCAGATACCCCGCCCGATTTGTTTAATATGTGAGCCGTGATGGGACCGTGACCCACGCCGCTCAGGGAAGTCGAACGCTGACCGGCTAGACTCCGGCCGGTCTACACCAAAGAATATGGGAAGGTCACCAGTGCATTTCGCACAGCCCTTGGCGGCGCCTCAGAGCGGCGGGGGCAGCAGTTGGACCATGATCCTGCTGTTTGTCCTGATGATCGTCGCGATGTATTTCCTGCTCATCCGCCCGCAGCAGAAGCGGAAGCGGGAACAGCAGCAGATGCAGTCCTCCGCAGGTATCGGCGCCGAGGTCATGACGCTGGGCGGCCTGTACGGCACCATCGTCGACAACGATGACGAGACCATCACCCTCGAGGTGTCGCCCGGTGTGACCAACCGGTATGCCAAGGGTGCCATCGCCCGGGTCATCACCCCGGCCGACCAGGTCGCCGAGGACGATGATGAGGACGAACTCGTCGACGAGTACGACGAGGTCGAGGAGATCGACGAGCAGCCCGAGCACGAGACCGCACCGGTCGCCGTGGATCAACCGGTTGCCGACGAGTCAAGCGACGAGACCAGCCCGGCCAAGGGCGTCAAGGTCAAGGAGCAGGTCGCGGCGAGCAACCAGGCGCTGCCGCGGGACCCGACCGCCAACTGAACAGCAGTCGTACCGGCCGACGGGCTCGGCGCCTCGGACTGGTGTGCGGTAACTGAGCCTCTGGGCAGTTGCCGGACACGCAGGTCGGTACTGCACAATCACGTCTGAATCGCGTACGCCTCCGCCCTCGGGCGGGGGGTGCCGCTCTGTCCCCGACCGGGGTGCACGGGGGCCGGGAACCAGCTGGGACTTCGAGGCAGGAGACAACACGTCGTGGCACCACCTCCGAAGGGACGGATGCATCCGTCCCGGTACCTGGCCGTGCTGGCCGGCATTTTCGTCCTGCTCTACGCTCTGGTGTTCCTCACCGGGCCCGGTGGGATCGCCGACTGGCATCAGAAGCTCAAGCCACGACTCGGCCTCGACCTGGTGGGCGGTACCACGCTCACCCTGATCGCGCGGACGCCCGATGGAAAGGCGCCGGCGAAGACCAGCCTCGAAGAAGCGCGCAACATCATCGAGCAGCGGGTCAACGGCCTCGGCATTGCTGAACCAGAGGTGGTGACCGAGGGCAACTCGAACATCGTCGTCTCGGTCGCCGGGCAGAACAGCGATGCGATCAAGCAGGTCGGCGAGCCTGCCCAGATGCGGTTCCGCAAGGTGCTCAACCAGGTGCAGGACACCAGCCAGCAGCCCAAGCCCAAGCCCAAGCCGACGCCGAGCAAGAAGCCCAGCTCCAAGCCGAGTGCCAAGGCCAGCGGCAAGGCCAGCGCGAGCCCGAAGTCCAGCCCTAGCGGCAAGTCGAGCGCGAGCCCGAAGTCCAGCCCGAGCGGCAAGGCCAGCGCTTCACCCACGCCGAGTGCCTCGGCGAGCAGCGCGAACGACACGGTGCCGACCACCGCGGACCAGCGGCGCACCCTGGCCCGGGTGAAGGCGAAGCTCGGCATGGCATATCAGGCTGCCGCACAGGTGAAGAGCCCGGACCAGGTGACCCAGGCCGGCCCGCAGGCCGCCGAACTGTTGAAGGGCTTCACCAAGCTGAGCCGTGAGGAAGTCGCGGTCCTGCCCACCTCGATGCAGTTCAACATCCCGCAGGTCACTTGCAAGCAGCTCAACGGCCGCGCGGCGGGCGTCATCGACGAGCCCAAGAAGCAGGTGGTGGCCTGCGACAAGTCCACCAAGTACCTGCTGGACCAGGCGAAGGTCGTCGGTACCGACGTCAAGAGCGCCAGCTACACCTACGACCAGCAGCAGGGCGGCTGGAAGGTCGTCATCTCCTTCAACGGCAAGGGCCAGTCCAACTGGACGAACCTGACCAAGGAGGCGTACGACAACTCCGGCAAGCCGACCTGCGAGCAGGGCTCGCTGGACCAGGCCGGACACTGCCGGGTCGCGATCGTGCTGGATACCCGCGTGGTTTCCGCGCCGGCCATCCAGAGCGTCATCGCCGGTGACGCCGAGATCAGTGGCAGCTTCACCCAGGACGATGCGCAGGTCCTGGCCAACCAGCTCAAGTACGGCGCCCTGCCGCTGACCTTCACCCAGGGCGAGGCGCAGCAGATCTCCGCCACGCTGGGCGTCGCTCAACTGGAGGCCGGCCTGATCGCCGCCGCCATCGGCCTGCTGATCGTGGTGCTCTACTCGCTGTTCTACTACCGGCTCTTGGGCATCGTGATCTTCCTGAGCCTGGTGCTGTCCGGACTGCTGGTCTTCGCCGCGCTGATCCTGCTGGGTCGTAACCCGGGTCTGACTCTGACACTGGCCGGTTTTGCCGGGTTCATCGTGTCGCTGGGCGTCGCGGCCGACTCGTTCGTGATCTATTTCGAGCGACTCAAGGACGAGATCCGCGATGGTAGAAGCGCACGCAGTGCGGTCCCCAGAGCCTGGGTCCGCGCGCGGCGCACGATCATCTCCGCCAATGCGATCACGATCATGTGTGCCGGGGTGCTGTACTTCCTGTCCACAGGCTCGGTACGGGGTTTCGCGTTCGCGCTGGGTCTGGCCACAATTCTGGACCTGTTGGTGGTGTTCCTGTTCCGGCATCCGATCATGACCTTGTTCGCCCGAAGTCGGGCGTTCCTGTCGCCGAGGGTCTCCGGCCTCGGCCGGGTCCTGGAGCATGCTGGTCAGGATGACAAACCACGGCGTCGGCCCGGCCGCACCGCAGCGAAGGAGGCCTGAGATGAGCGCGCAGGGGCTCGCACATCGGCTGTACCGCGGTGACGCCGGCATCAACGTGATCGGCCGCCGCAAGGTCTTCTACCTGGTCACGCTGGTCATTCTGGTGCTTGGCCTGGCCAGCTTCCTGATCCGCGGCTTCACGCTGGGCATCGACTTCTCCGGCGGTGAGCAGTTCCAGCTACCGCAGACGTCCTCGGTCAGCCTGGACGAGGCGAAGAAGTCGGTCGCTGACGGCGGCGCTGTGGTGATCACCGGCCAGCGGGTCGGCGGTACGCACTCCACGTACCTGATCAAGACCAAGTCGCTCTCCCCGCAGAAGGCGAGTCAGGTCAAGGCGCGGGTGAGCAAGGATCTGAAGATCCCGCTCAACCAGATCAGTGAGAGTTCGGTCAGTGGTGCCTGGGGTGCTCAGATCACCCAGAAGGCCGCGGTGGCGCTGGCCGTCTTCCTCGGGCTCGTGGTGGCGTACCTGATCTTCCGGTTCGAATGGCGGATGGCCGTGGCGGCGTTCGTCTCGGTGATCCACGACCTGTTCGTCGCCGCGGCGATCTATTCGCTGATCGGCTGGGAGGTCACCCCGAACACAGTGATCGGGTTGCTCACCATCCTGGGTTTCTCGCTCTACGACCTGGTCGTGGTGTTCGACAAGGTGCACGAGAACACCAGGGGGATCACCGCGACCAGTCGGATGACCTATGCCGAGGCCACCAACCTGGCCGTCAACCAGACGCTGATGCGATCGATCAACACCACGGTCATCGCACTGTTGCCGGTGGCGGGCCTGCTGTTCATCGGTGCCGGGCTGTTGGGCGCCGGTACCTTGAAGGACCTCGGCCTGGTGCTGTTCGTCGGCATGCTCTCCGGTACCTATTCCTCGATCTTCCTGGCCGCCCCCGTACTGGTCGACCTGAAGAACCGGGATCCCCGGTACCGGGCGCACACCGCCCGGGTGCTGGCGAAGCGGGCGAACGCCGCCGAGAGCCGCCGACAGAAGGCGGCCGAGCAGAACGCGGCGACCGACGCCGATCCGTTGTCGGAGGACACGCCATCGGGCACCGATCAGGCTGAGGCACCGGACACCGACGACGACACGGCCGCCGAACGGGTACTGGCTGGTTCGGCACCGCGACCCGGTGCCCGACCGACCGCCCGACCTGCCGCCCGGCGTCGAAGCAGCAAAGGCGGGCGACCCGGTAACAAGCGGCGCAGCTGAGCAACGAATCGCCGGGGCCGACCCGGCTGCCGACAGAGTGGGGGCAGGGCGGTGACCCGGACAGATCCGGTCGCGGTACATGGGGACAGCGGCGGTGAGGTTGCCGCCGCTGTCGCCGAACACGTCGTCGATGTGTCGGACTTCCCGCAGCCGGGCGTCGTGTTCAAGGACCTGACCCCGTTGTTCGCCGACCCGTCGGGTTTCCGCCGGGCGATCGACGCGATCATCGAGCATCACGGTGCCGACAGTTTCGACACCGTGGCCGGGATCGAGGCCCGGGGATTCGTCATCGCGGCCGCCATCGCGTATGCGACCGGCACCGGGGTGGTGCCGGTTCGTAAGGCGGGCAAGCTGCCCAGGGCCACCCTGTCCGCCTCCTACGAGCTGGAGTACGGCACGGCGAGCCTGGAGGTTCATGCCGACGCCTTCCGGCCGGGAGAGCGGCTGCTGGTCGTCGACGACGTACTGGCGACCGGGGGGACCGCGGAGGCCGCGTTGGGTCTGGTGCACCGGGCCGGCGGCACCGTGACCGGCTTCAGTGTCCTGTTGGAGCTGTCCTTCCTGGCCGGTCGGGCCCGGCTGGCGCCGCGTCCGGTACACGCACTGCTCACCGTTTGAGACGGATCGTCCGACCGGCTGCCAGCGCACGTAGTGTGACGGTCTGGCGGGTGCGCTGCGGGTACGTACCGGGGCGGTGGGGATACGATGGGCACCCGGATCCGCCTGGACCGGAAGTTGTGGATCTCCACCTGTCAGGGGTGAGCGTTGTCTGAGCGGAGCGTGCGGCCGGAGCAGAGCGCCGAGGCCGTGACCGATGCTGTCCGGGAGCGATCGGACGGCGCATCGGACGCGTCCACGGGCCAGATTGCCGAAGAGAGCGCCGTTGCCGGCGGTACCGATTCCGTCGCGTCCCGGACCGCTGCTGCCGAGGATGCGTCGGCCGCCACCACGTCACCCACTTCGTCGTCGGCTCTGTCCAGTGCACCGACCGGGCGGCGGGTGCGGGCACGGCTGGCGCGCTTCAACGCACCCTGGCAGACGCCGCAGGTGTCCGAGGTGCTGGAGCCTCTGGTGGCGACCCACCGGGCCAGTCATCCGAAGGTCGAGGTACGGGAGCTGCAGCACGCCTACGACGTGGCGGCGCGGTTCCACACCGGACAGTTCCGCAAGTCCGGCGATCCGTACATCACCCATCCGCTGGCGGTTGCGCAGATCCTGTCCGAGCTCGGCATGGACACCACCACGTTGATCGCCGCGCTGCTGCACGACACCATCGAGGACACCAGCTACACGCTGCCCGATATCCAGCGCGACTTCGGTGGTGAGGTGGCCCTGCTGGTTGACGGGGTGACCAAGCTCGACAAGGTGAAGCTGGGCGACGCCGCCAAGGCGGAGACCATCCGCAAGATGGTCGTGGCAATGGCCAAGGACCCGCGGGTGCTGGTCATCAAGCTGGCCGACCGGTTGCACAACATGCGCACCCTGACCTTCCTGCCCCGCCCGAAACAGGAGCAGAAGGCCCGGGAGACGCTGGAGATCCTGGCGCCGTTGGCACACCGGCTGGGCATGAACACCATCAAATGGGAGCTGGAGGATCTGGCGTTCGCGACCCTCTACCCGAAGCGGTACGAGGAGATCGCCCGGCTGGTCGCCGACCACACCCCGCAGCGCGACGCGCTGCTCAACGAGGTGACCGAGAAGGTCAAGACCGATCTGCGCGGTGCGAAGCTCAAGGCGCAGGTGGTCGGCCGGCCCAAGCATCTCTACTCGGTCTACCAGAAGATGATCGTGCGGGGTCGCGACTTCACCGACATCTACGACCTGGTCGGCGTACGGGTCCTGGTGGACACCGTACGGGACTGCTACGCGGCGCTCGGTGTGGTGCACGCGAACTGGCATCCGGTGCCGGGCCGGTTCAAGGACTACATCGCGATGCCGAAGTTCAACATGTACCAGTCGCTGCACACCACGGTGATCGGCCCGACCGGCAAGCCGGTGGAGATGCAGATCCGGACCTGGGCGATGCACCGCACCGCTGAGTACGGCATCGCCGCGCACTGGAAGTACAAGGAGAACAAGGACGCCACGATCGTCGGGCCACCGGCGCACATCGACGAGATGGCCTGGCTGCGTCAGCTGCTCGACTGGCAGCGGGAGGCGAGCGACCCGAGCGAGTTCCTCGACTCGTTGCGTTACGACCTGTCCAGCCAGGAGGTCTACGTCTTCACCCCGAAGGGCGACGTGATCGCCCTGCCGAAGGGATCGACGCCGGTCGACTTCGCCTACGCGGTACACACCGAGGTGGGGCACAAGTGCATCGGCGCCCGGGTGAACGGCAAGCTGGTGCCGTTGGAGAGTCAGCTCTCCAACGGCGACGTGGTGGAGATCTTCACCTCCAAGTCTGAGACGGCCGGTCCTTCGCACGACTGGCTGGGTTTCGTGTCCAGCCCACGGGCGCGCACCAAGATCCGGCAGCATTTCAACAAGGAGCGCCGCGAAGAGGCGATCGAGACCGGTAAGGACGCGATCGTACGGGCCATGCGTAAGCAGGGTCTGCCGTTGCAGCGGATGCTCACCGCTGACGCGTTGACCGCGATCGCCCGCGACCTGCACCACACCGACGTGTCCAGCCTGTACGCGGCGGTGGGGGAGAGCCAGGTCTCCGCGCAGGCGGTGGTGCAGCGGCTCGTCGCCGCGTACGGCGGTGAGGAAGGCGCGGTCGAGGACATCGCCGAGACCGCGGTGCCGACCCGCCCGCCGCGTAACCGGGGCCGCTCGTACGATCCGGGGATCGTGGTCGCCGGGGCTTCCGACGTGTGGGTGAAGTTGGCCCGCTGCTGCACTCCGGTGCCCGGTGACGACATTCTCGGGTTCGTCACGCACTCCGGTGGGATCAGCGTGCACCGCACCGACTGCACCAATGCCGCGGAACTGCGCCGGCAGCCGCACCGCTTGGTGGAGGTGAACTGGAAGCCCAGTGCCGCGAGCACCTTCCTGGTCGCCATCCAGGTGGAGGCGTTGGACCGGCACCGGCTGTTGGCCGATGTCACCAAGGTGCTCAGCGAGGAGAAGGTGAACATCCTGTCCGCCACGGTCACCACGACCCGTGACCGGGTGGCGGTGAGTCGCTTCACCTTCGAGATGGCCGACCCGAAGCATCTGGGTCACCTGCTGCGGACGGTCCGCAAGGTGGACGGCGTGTACGACGCCTACCGGGTGACCTCCGGAGCCTGACCGGGACCGGCTTTCGGCTGGATGGTGTCTGCTGCTGCGGTGTGGCAAGGGTGCTCGACAAGGGTTTGTCGGTGCGTTGTGTCTACCGTCGTCCGCTGTGCGTGTCTTGTCGCCTGCAGGTTGCAGATTGGCTTATGCTAAGGATTCTGTGAGAGTTCGCCGATGGGGAGGCGATGATGGCTGACGACACGGATCCGCGAACTGCCATGCCGCGTCGTGATCCAGGAGCGGGCACCCCTGTATCGGGAGGCGCGGCCACCCGTGCCGGTCGTCACCGCGCGCTCGACGTCGAGTTCACCGACGTCGACGAGACGCACCTGACCGCCATCCTGCATCGGCTGACCACCGAAGGCTGACCGTACGGCGAAGTGGTCGCCCCGATCGCCGTCGCTGCGGGAACACGATGGGCCGGTACCTGTTCAGGTACCGGCCCATCGTGGTGGAACGACCAGGGTCAGCTCTTGGCGCCGGAACTGGCCGACGGCTTGCCCGCTGCGCCGCTCGGCGCGCTCATCCGCAGCGTCTTGATGGTGACCTTCTCCTTCGGCGCTCCGTCGCCCGGCTTGCTCGGGTCGGCGGGCTTGACGCCCTTGCTGGCGACCTGCTTGACCACGTCCAGGCCCTTGGAGATCGTGCCGATCACGGTGTAGTTGGGCGGCAGTTCGGTGTCGCCGTAGACGATGAAGAACTGGCTGCTGCCGCTGCCCTTGGTGCCGGTGTTGGCGACCGCGACGGTGCCGGCCGGGTAACTCGGCTTCTTGCCGGCGGGCAGGTTCTCGTCCTTGACCGTGTAGGTCGGGCCACCGCTACCGGTTCCGGACGGGTCACCGCACTGCAGCACCTCGAGACCGGCAGCCTTGGTGGTCATCCGGTGACAGGTGGACTTGTCGAAGAACTTCTTGCTCGCCAGGTAGCTGAAGCTCTGCGCGTTGCACGGTGCCTTGGCGGTGTCGACCTTCACGTCGATCTCGCCGACGTTCGCCTTGATCGTCATGGTCTGGGTGCCGGACTTGACGGTCTTGGCGGCATCGGGCATCCCGACGTCCTTCAGGTTGGGATTGCCGCCACCACTGGGAGCCTTCTTGAAGCAGGCTTCCGCCGCAGGAGTCGCGGAGGCGGAGGCGGCCGCGTCCGCTGGCTTCTTCTTGCCCTTGTCGTCGCCGGAGTTCGCCCAGACGATCAGGACGGCGGCACCAGCGACGACGATCACGGCGACGGCGATACCGAGTATCGCGAGCGCCTGGCGCCGTTTCTGCGCGGCTGTGGCGCGGCGGGCCATCTGCCGCTCCAGCTTTGCGCGGGCCAGTGCGCGCTGGCGGTTCCTACTGGAAGCCACCGTGTGCTCCCTCCCGGGTTGGTGTGCACGGACTTATGACCCCGGCGTCACCTTTTACCGCGTCGTCGGGAAGCCGGGGCGCGGCGGTGCCGCATGTACCCAGCGACAAAGGTTAACCAACCGTGATCGCCAGGCGCGCGGCGCGGGTCGGAACAAATACGTAACAGATCCATCCGAACTCTCTGTGAAGCCATCAGGTCGCCCACGCCGATACCCGCTCGGTGCGCGTGAACCGCGCCGGTAGGCTTGCCGCCAGGCCAGCCGCAACTGCCCAGGGAGGATGTCAGGTGTTCGTCGCCGGGTTCCCCGCCGCCGCCTTCGGCACGAACTGCTATGTGGTCGCGCCGGCCCAAGGTGAGGAGTGCGTGATCATCGACCCCGGCGTCGGTGTGCTGGAACCACTCGCCGACGTGCTCGCCCGCCACCGCCTCCGCCCGGTCGCGGCGATGCTGACGCACGGACATCTGGACCACACCTTCTCCGTCGTCCCGGTCTGCGGTGCGCACGGCATCACCGCCTACATCCACCCCGAGGACCGCGCCATGTTGGCTGACCCGACCATGGGTCTGTCCAGCGATCTGGCGGCCATGCTGGGTCAACTGACCCCGGGACCGATCGATACCGAGCCCGACGACATCGCCGAACTCACCGACGGTGGCACGGTACGGGTGGCCGGCCTGGACTTCCTGGTGGATCACGCGCCGGGGCACACGCGTGGGTCGGTGATGTTCCGTCTCCCCGGTGCGCTGGACGGTGGACCTGCCGGCCTCGGCGACGCAGGTGAGTTGTGCTTCAGCGGGGACGTACTGTTCCGCGATTCGATCGGACGGGTCGATCTGCCCGGTGGTGACGCCCGGCAGATGACCGACAGCCTGCGCCGCAAAGTGCTACCGCTGCCGGACACCACCGGTGTGCTACCTGGGCACGGTCCACACACCACGATCGGCCGGGAACGCCTGTCCAACCCGTTCCTGACCGCGCTGGCGCCGAACCTGGCGGCCTCGAGCGCGGCTGCCGACGAGCAGCATCCCGGGCGGGACCTCGGCGGGCGTTGAGCGCCCGTACGTGGCCCGCGCACCACCGCTGTCCGTCCTGATCGACCGGCCCCCGGTGCACCGCCGTACTGCGGACGCGCCGGGAAACGCTGAGGAGTCTCGTACATGAGCCAGGGAAAGCCGAACCCGTTGAGCGGGTTCCCGGAATGGTTGCCGGCTGGGCAACTGGTGCAGCGCCAGGTTGTCGAGACGCTGGCCCGGACCTTCGAACTGCACGGTTACGCGCCGTTGCAGACCCGCGCGGTCGAGCCGCTCGACCAGTTGCTCCGCAAGGGCGAGACCTCCAAGGAGGTGTACGTGCTGCGCCGGTTGCAGGCCGACAGCGACGACCCTTCGGACTCAGGGCTCGGGCTGCACTTCGACCTGACCGTGCCGTTCGCCCGTTACGTACTGGAGAACTCCGGGAAGCTGCAGTTCCCGTTCCGTCGCTACCAGATCCAGTCCTGCTGGCGGGGCGAACGCCCACAGGAGGGCCGGTACCGGGAGTTTGTGCAGGCCGACATCGACATCATCGACCGCGACACCCTGCCGTCGCACTACGAGGTGGAGCTACCGCTGGTGATCGCGGACGCGTTGGGTGCGCTGCCGCTGCCGCCGGTCACCATGCACGTGAACAACCGCAAACTGTGCCAGGGCTTCTACACCGGGCTGGGTCTGCCGGATCCGATGGAGGCGATCCGGATCGTCGACAAGATCGACAAGATCGGCCCGGCCGCGGTCGCCGAGCAGCTCACCTCGACACTCGGTGCCACCGAGACGCAGGCCAGGGCCTGTCTGGCGCTGGCCGACATCCGTACCTCGGACGCCTCCTTCGCCGACCGGGTCGCCGCCTTGGGCGTACGCGACCCGCTGCTGGACGAGGGGGTCGAGGAACTGACCCGGGTGGTCGGGGCCGCCGCGGAGTACGCGCCCGGCCTGGTGGTCGCCGATCTGCGCATCGCGCGCGGGCTGGACTACTACACCGGCACGGTGTACGAGGCGTTCATGCAGGGCAGCGAGAAGCTGGGCTCGATCTGTTCGGGTGGCCGGTACGACAATCTGGCCACGACCGGGACCGAACGCTATCCGGGTGTCGGCCTGTCGATCGGGGTGTCCCGGATCCTCGGGCGGCTGCTCGGCGGCGGCCAACTGGACTCCTCCCGTACGGTGCCCACCTGCGTGCTGGTCGCCCTGCCCGAGGAGGACTCCCGGCCGGCCTGCAACCAGTTGGCGAGCGTGCTACGCCGGCGCGGAATCGCCGCCGAGGTCGCTCCGGCAGCACAGAAGTACGGTAAGCAGATCCGCTTCGCGCAGCGCCGGGGCATCCCGTTCGTGCTGTTCCCGGGTGCCGAGGGGGACCTACCGGAGATCCGGGACATCCGTTCTGGCGACCAGACCCCGGCCGACCTGGTGACCTGGCAGCCGCCGGCCGCCGATCGGCAGCCGACGATCGTCGCGCAGTACTGAACCGTCAGCCGTTTCGGCCCGGTGGGGCGGTGCAGCGCCGCACCGGGCGGCTGGGAGAATCGGAACACCGACGCACCGACGCACCGACGAAGGAGAATCGCTCGTGATCCGCACCCACGCGGCCGGCACGCTTCGCGCCGAGCATGTCGGACAACAGGTCACGCTCGCCGGCTGGGTGGCCCGCCGCAGGGATCACGGTGGGGTCATCTTCGTCGATCTGCGGGACGCATCCGGCGTGGTCCAGGTGGTGTTCCGAGGTGGCAGCGAGGCAGCCGACCGGGCCGCGGCGGCCGCGCACGTGCTGCGCGCCGAGTTCTGCGTCCGGATCGAGGGTCGGGTGGAACGCCGACCCGAGGGCAACGACAACCCTGAGCTGCCCACCGGGATGGTCGAGCTGACCGTCACCGGCTTGGAGGTGCTGAGTGCCGCTGCTCCGTTGCCGTTCCCGGTCGACGAGCATGTCGGCGTCGGCGAGGAGGCCCGGCTCAAGTACCGCTACCTCGACCTGCGCCGCAACGGGCCGGCCGCAGCCCTGCGGTTGCGCAGTGACGCCAACCGGATCGCCCGCGGTGTGCTGGCCGAACGCGACTTCGTCGAGATCGAGACGCCGACCCTGACCCGGTCCACACCGGAAGGCGCCCGCGACTTCCTGGTGCCGGTGCGACTGCAGCCAGGCTCCTGGTATGCGCTCCCGCAGTCGCCGCAGCTGTTCAAGCAGCTGCTGATGGTGGCCGGGATGGAACGCTACTACCAGATCGCCCGCTGCTACCGCGACGAGGACTTCCGTGCCGACCGGCAGCCGGAGTTCACCCAGTTGGACATCGAGATGTCCTTCGTCGAGCAGGACGACGTCATCGATGTCGGTGAGGCGATCACCGCAGCTCTGTGGAAGGAACTGGCCGGCGTCGAGGTGCCGCGCCCGATGCCCCGCATCACCTGGCACGACGCGATGGACTCCTACGGCTCGGACAAGCCCGACCTGCGCTACGAGGTACGGCTCACCGAACTGACCGACTACCTGCGTGGCACCACCTTCCGAGTGTTCGCCCAGGCGATCGACTCCGGCGGCTATGTCGGCGCGGTGGTGATGCCCGGTGGCGCAGGGCAGACCCGTAAGGAACTCGACGGCTGGCAGGACTGGGCGAAGGCGCGCGGGGCGAAGGGCCTCGCCTACGTCGTACTCGACGGGGAGTCGGGTGCGGCGAAGGGTCCGGTGGCCAAGAACCTGTCCGAGGAGCATCTGGCCGGGCTGGCCGACATGGTCGGCGCCAAGCCGGGGGACGCGGTCTTCTTCGCTGCTGGTGAGCGGCGCAACGCTCAGGAGCTGCTCGGTGCGGCACGGCAGGAGATCGCCCGGCGCACCGGGCTGATCGACCAGGACGCGTGGGCGTTCTGCTGGGTGGTCGATGCGCCGATGTTCGAGCCGGTGGACGCCACCGACGACGTGGCGGTCGGTTCGGGCCGCTGGACCGCGGTGCACCATCCGTTCACCTCGCCCAACGCCGACTGGATCGGCCGTTTCGACGAGGCACCCGAGCAGGCGCTGGCCTACGCGTACGACATCGTGTGCAACGGCAACGAGATCGGCGGCGGGTCGATCCGTATCCATTCCGGTGACGTCCAGCGGCGGGTGTTCGAACTGCTCGGCATCACAGAACGGGACGCCGCGGAGAAGTTCGGCTTCCTGCTGGAGGCGTTCACGTTCGGTCCGCCGCCGCACGGCGGGATCGCGTTCGGCTGGGACCGGGTCTGCATGCTGCTGGCCGGCGCGGACAGCATCCGGGACGTGATCGCGTTCCCGAAGTCGGGTGGCGGTTTCGACCCGCTCACCGGCGCGCCGACCCCGGTGACCGCCGCGCAGCGTAAGGAGGCCGGGGTGGACGCGAAACCCAAGGGCGCCGCCTCGCACGACACCGCGCGCTGACCGCACGTCATGCCCGACATCCTGGTCACCGGTGCGAGCGGGTACCTGGGTGAACGGCTGTCCCGCCGTGCGGTGGCGGCGGGCTGGACGCTCACCGGCACGTTCCACTCCCGACAGTCCACTGTCGACGGTGTGTCGTGGCGTCGACTCGATGTACGGGACCCGGCTGCGACCAGAGATCTGATCGAACAGCTCCGCCCGGACGTCGTGCTACATGCGGCCACCGGTCGGGACCAGAACGACTGGGCGGTCATCGCGGACGGCTCGGCCACGGTGGCCGTCGCGGCGGCAGCGGTGGGCGCACGGCTGGTGCACGTGTCGAGCGATGCGGTGCTCGGCGGCACCGCCGCGCCGTACGACGAGTCGGCGTTGCCCGATCCGGTCAACCGCTACGGCGCAGCCAAGGCCGCCGCGGAGACGGTGGTGAAGGCCGTCGCACCGCATGCGGTCATCGTCCGGGTGCCGTTGATCGTCGGAGACGGGCACAGCAAGCACGAACGGCTGGTGCACGACCTCTACGACGGTGCGCCTGGTGCGCTGTTCACCGATGTGCACCGCACCCCGGTACACGTGGACGATCTCTGCGACTCGCTGCTGGAGCTGGCGCGGGGCGACTGTGACGGCATCCTCAACGTTGCCGGCCCGGACGCGGTCAGCTGGTACGAGTTCGGCCGGCTGGTGGCCGTACGGGACGGGCTGGACCCGGACCGGCTCCCGGCCGGGCAGGCGGCGCGGTCCGGTGTCGTGATGCCCGCCGACACACGACTGTGCGCCGATCGCGCCGGCCGCCTGCTGCGTACCCGGCTGCGCGGTGCCCGCGAATTCCTCGCCCAGCCAGGCTCATAGACTCGGCGGCATGCCCTGCCTCGGCGGGGAAAGACTCGCCGCCGCCGTGCCACGCACGATCGCCGTGATGGCGATCCCCACGACCAGGTCGATCATCGCGGTCGGGATCACCTCGGACCAGGTCTGGCGTACCCCGAGCGGGAGCAGCACCAGGATCGCGGTGCACAGTGCGCCGATCCACCCGAAGTAGAACAGCGGGCGGGGCGTACCGAGCAGCAGCAGGTGCATGACACCGGTGGCCAGCAACGCAGCGACGGCGGCGCCGAGCGCGTAGCCCACCATGCTGGGGGTGAAGACGGTGCCGCCGGGTCGCACGCCGAGCACCGGCATCCGCAGCACACCGCGTACCACCAGGAAACCGACGATCGCCAGGCCGGCCGCGATGATCGCGGTGACCACGCCGCCGGTCCACAGCCGGTTCGCGCTGAAGGCCGTCTGCCGACGTGGTGGTTCGTTCCGGTACCCGCCTGCCCTCGTCGGATCAGGGTCGTTGGGGTCACGCCTTCCCGGGTCCGCACTGGCTGAGCCGTACCAGGTCACTGGCCACCTCCGGCGGATGTGTCCACCGCAGGGCGGCTGCGGTGGAGATCGTCTGCCGCCATCATCGACCATGGACGGGCGACACGCACGTCTCCGGATGTGTGGGCAGGTCAGGACAGCGCGGCATCCTTCGGGGTGTCCTGCGAACTCAGGTAGCCCCACGCCCGGCAGATCTCCTGCAGCTGCTCCGGCACCTCGTGCGGTTCGGGAAGCGGTCGGCCGGGCTGCGGTCTGCCCGACTGGATCTTGCCGGACCAGTCGCCCAGACCGCGCTTGAACCGGCCGTGGTCCTTCTCGCCGTACTCGAGCATCGACGCTTCCCAGGGCAGACCGAGGAATTCGCACAGCCGACGGCTCTCGGTCACCGGATCTGCGGTGAGGTCCTCGTAGCGCACGTCGATGCCGGTCAGTTCCTGACGGGCCTCCTCGAGCTTGGTCACGTACCGCAGGGTGCTCTCGATCGCCTCTTCGCGGGACATCTGTGGTCGCGCATCGTGCCACGACTGGCAGATGGAGGCGGGGTGGCGCAACAGGAAGACGAACCGGGCGTTCCGCCAGTTCTGGCTGATCCTCGGGTAGATCAGCAGATGGTTGGGGGTCTTCTCGACCAGGACCGGTCTGCCGCTTCGTTGTAGCGCCAGATCCAGGATCCGGTCCCACAGCAGGTCGGTGAGCTCCTTGCGGTCGAAGCCGAGTTCGGCCATCGCCGACTCGGCATACCAGCTGGTGAGTTCGACCTGCACATCGTTGAGGTGCAGTTCGTGCGGCGCGTAGACCTGGGAGTGGCTGCCCAGGACCATCCGCAGCAGGGTTGAGCCGCTGCGTACCGAGGACAGCACGAAGACCGGCTGGTGCACGAGCCGGGTGGGTCTCTCGGGCCTCTTGATCCGCCGGCCGTCGGTCATGTATCGGACGCGGACCAGCTCGAAGCCGAACGCCCGTCGTAGTGCGGAATTGACCGCCTTCTTCACCTTCATCGCTGGGCAGGTTAGGCACAGACCTTAAGAGTTTGCTGAGCGTTTACCTGACTTGGTTGCTATTTGTCGCCGCATCGAGGGTCATGCCCAGCAACCTAGGAAGCATTGCTGGCGGGGTCCGGGGTCACATCACAGCCAACTGGAAAGATAGCGGTCACTGATCACGACAGAGCAGGTGAGTCGATGAAGAGGCTGTACAACGAGCCCGACGCGGTGGTGGACGAGGCCGTGGAGGGCATGGCGCTGATCCATCCCGACCTGATCCGGTACTCCAGCGATCCGATGTACGTCCTGCGCGCAGTTGGCATCCCGGACGGGCACGTCGCGCTCGTCTCCGGGGGAGGCTCCGGCCATGAGCCGATGCATGTCGGTTTCGTCGGCCCCGGGATGCTCACCGCGGCCTGCCCCGGCGAGGTGTTCACCTCACCGACGGCCGACCAGGTCGAGGCGGCGGCCCGCGCCGCACATGCCGGTGCCGGGGTACTGATGATCGTCAAGAACTACTCCGGCGACGTGATGAACTTCGAGATGGCCGGCGAACTGTTGGACGCGGACGGAATCGAGACCGCCACCGTGCTCGTGGCCGACGATGTGGCGGTGGAGGACTCCACGTACACCAGCGGTCGACGTGGAGTCGGCGCGACCGTACTGGTGGAGAAGATCTGCGGTGCCGCCGCCGAACAGGGCGCCGGGCTGGCGGAGCTCGCGGCCCTGGGCAGGCGGGTCTGTGCGGGAAGTCGGTCGCTGGGCTTCGCGCTGTCGGGCGGCACCGTCCCGGCGACCGGCCGGCCCGGATTCGAACTGGCCGACGACGAGATCGAGTTCGGGGTCGGCATACACGGTGAACCGGGGCGTCAGCGACGCCCGATGGAGCCGGTCGACGCCCTGGTCGAACAGGCGTTGGAGGCGATCCTGACGGATTTCGGAGATGGGGTACCCGCCCCGGACACTCCGGTACTGCTGTTCGTCAACGGGCTCGGTGGCGCCACCGGTATGGAGTGTTCCATCGCGGCCCGTGCCGCAGTCCTCGAGCTGTCCCGGCGTGGTCTGAACGTGACCCGCAGTCTCGTCGGCGAGTACATGACCTCGCTGGACATGGTGGGGGTGTCGATCACCGTGCTGGTGCTCGATGAGGAGCTGACCGCGCTGTGGGATGCTCCGGTACACACCGCGGCCCTGCGGTGGGGGAGGTGATGACAGTGACCAGTAACGAGTTGACCGGCGAGGACGCCGCCGAGATCGTCCGTCGGTTCGCCCGGACCGTGGCTGAGCACCGTGACCTGCTGACCGAGCTGGACACCGCGGTCGGCGACGGCGATCACGGGATCAACCTGGACCGGGGGCTGCGGGCCGCGGTCGAGGCGCTGTCCACCGACCGGCCCGGTAACCCTGGGGGCGTGTTCAACCTGGTCGGGCGGCGCCTGGTCAGTACGGTCGGCGGCGCGTCCGGCGCGCTGTACGGGACCGCGTTCCTGCGCGCGGCGAAGACTGCCGCCGACGCCACAGCCTGGGACACGACGACCTGTGTGGACGCTCTGCGGGATGCGGCCGAGGGTATCGCGGCCCGGGGCAAGTGCGAGCCCGGGGACAAGACCATGTACGACGTCTGGGCGGCCGCGGTGGACGCGCTCGGATCGGCCCCCGGTGACGGTTCGCTTCCTGCCCTGCTGTCGGCGGGGGCGGTCGCCGCGCAGCAGACGGTGGACCGCATGACGCCGTGGCAGGCACGCCGAGGTAGAGCCAGCTACCTGGGGGAACGCAGCATAGGGCACCGTGATCCGGGCGCGGTGTCCAGCCAGATGTTCTTCGAATGCCTCGCCGCACAGGCGGACGCGTGACTGCTGTCGCCGCGCGGTCCGGGTCCAGCGCGGGCGTCGGGCTCGTACTGGTGTCGCACAGTGCCGGTCTCGCTGCCGGGTTGCGTGATCTGGTCCTGCAGATGGCGCCGGAGGTAGCGGTCGCGCTGGCCGGTGGGACCGCCGACGGTGAGCTGGGCACCAGCGCCGATCTGGTCGTCGACGCGGTACGAAAAGCGGAGTCCGGTTCCGGTGTCGTACTGCTCTACGACCTCGGCAGCGCCCGGATGTCCGCCGAACTTGCCTGTGAGCTGCTGGAGCCCGAGGAGGCGGACCGGGTACTGGTGGTGGTTGCCTCCTTCGTGGAGGGAGCGCTCGCCGCAGGTGTCGCCGCGGCGGGCGGGCAGTCGCTCAGCGAGGTGGCGGCCGCGGCTCAGGAAGCGGGCCGGAACACCGGCGATCAGGACGACACGGTGCCCTCGGGCGCCGATGTCGACGCCGGAGCATCGGACGCCACGTCGGTGCGTCGGGAGGCGGTGCTGCGCGATCCGGCCGGACTGCACGCCAGGCCGGCCGCGCGGGTGGTGCGTGCGTTGCGTGGGCTCGCGGCGCAGGCGACGGTGGCGTTGCCGGACGGGCGCAGCGCGGTAGCGGCCAGTCTGACTGGTCTGCTGGCACTGGGCGCATCGACCGGTTCCAGACTCACCGTCGCGGCCTCCGGTCGTGACGCCGACGTTGCCCTGCAGCGGATCGTGGAGGTGCTGGTCGACGCTTCGGTGGACCCGGTGGACGAGGTCCCCACGGGCGGGTACGGCACCGAGGCGGTACCGGCGGCACCGGGTCGTGCCGTGGGACCACTCAACCGCTGCGTGCTCGCGCCCGTCACAGTCCCGCACGAGGCCTACGGCGGCGAGTCCTACGAACGGGCTCGGCTGGACCGCGCCGTACGCGACGTCCGGGACGAGCTGTCCGAGGGTGACCTCGCTTCGGCGCACCGGGTGTTGCTGGAGGATCCGGCGTTGCTCGACGCGGCGTACCGGTGTATCGCCGCCGGGGCGACCGCGCCTGCAGCCTGGTCCGGTGCTGTCGGGCAACAGCACGACACGTTGGAGAGCGTCCCGGACCCGCTGATCGCCGCGCGGGCGGTGGATATCTCCGACGTCGGGCAGCGGGTACTCGGTGTTCTCACCGGTCATCCCGTACAGGTGTCGGTGCCGGCCGGCTCGGTGGTGCTGGCCGATGATCTGCCGCCGTCACATGTCACGTCGTTGGCTGAGCAGGGCGCGGTCGGATTCGTGTTGCGTGCTGGGGGAGCGCGCTCGCATGCCGCAGTACTGGCCCGGGCGGCCGGTGTGCCGATGGTGGTGGCAGCCGGTGAGGCGCTGGATGTGGTGCAGGACGGTGCCCGGGTGGTCGTGGACGGTACGACCGGTGAGGTGGGGGCAACGACCGAACCGCCGGCGGCCGCGATGGTGACCGCCGCGTCCGGTGTCGTCGGTCCGCTCATCCGGCCCGACGGCAGTCGACTGAGGGTGGCGGCGAATGTGGGTTCCGCGGCGGACGCCCGGGCCGCTGCCGCGGCCGGCGCCGAGGGGATCGGGCTGCTGCGGACCGAACTGCTGTTCACCGGTCGTCCGACGCTGCCCGACGAGGCGGAGCAGGTGTCGTGGCTGACCGGGATCCTGGAGAACTGTCCACCCGGTCCGGTCGTGGTACGCACCGTCGACCTCGGTGGTGACAAGCCGGTGCCGGGGCTGCGGCTGGATGCGGTGCGGCACGGTTTCCTGGGTGTACGGGGGCTGCGGCTCTGTCTGGCCCGACCGGATCTGTTCGACGTCCACCTGCGCGCCGTGCTGCGGGCCGCAGCGGTGCGACCGGTGGAACTGATGTTCCCGTTCGTGACCGAGCCCGCAGAGATCAGGGCTGCCCGACATGCGCTGGAGCGGGCCGCGGCCGCGCTGCGTACCGAGGGTGTGGCGTACGCCATGCCCACCGCGGTGGGCATGATGGTGGAGATACCGACCGCCGCGGTACAGATTCAGCCGTTCCTGCCGTTGGTGGACTTTCTGAGCGTGGGCAGCAACGATCTCGCCCAGTATCTTTCCGCGAGCGATCGCACCGTCGGTGCGGTGGCCGGCACGTACCGGGCCGGAGAGCGGGCGGTCCCGGAGCTGGTCGCCGCGCTGGTCGCGGCGGCCGGTCCGGTAGGGATACCGGTCGCGGTGTGCGGTGACCTGGCCGGGGACCCGCAGTATGCCCGGGAGCTCGTGTCGGCCGGGGTATCGGAGCTGAGTGTTGCCGCGCCCCTGGTGGCCCGGCTGCGGAGCGAACTGGGCCGGTTGCTGGCCGGCCAGGCGGGTTGAGCCGATTCCGGAGGGATTGTTGACGGTTCCGCGTCCGTGCGGTGCCCGCCACGCATAACGTCACCTGGGAGTGCAGACCTGTCGGGGGGATGGCATGCGCAAATACGTCGCGGAGTTCGTGGGCACGCTGCTGCTGGTTTTCTTCGCGGTGGGCAGTGCGGTCGCCGGTCGCATCGAGATCGGTGTCGTCGGCGTGGCCCTGGCCTTCGGTCTGGTCCTGTTGGCCCTGATGTACGCGATCGGGCCGGTCTCCGGGTGTCACGTGAACCCTGCGGTGACGCTCGGGATGGTGCTGGCCCGGCGGATCGACGGCAAGGCCGGCCTGTTCTACGTGACGGCGCAACTGCTCGGCGGCATCGCCGGGGCTGCGCTGCTGAAGTTGATCACGTCGGTGGGTGACGTCGTCGACCAGACCGGGAACTTCGGTGCGGACGCGTACGGGACGGGCGCCGGCATCAACGGACCGGGTGCCTTTCTGCTGGAGATCGTGCTGACCCTGCTGCTGGTGTTCGTGGTGCTGCTGATGACGGGGCGGGCGGCGGCCCCCGGGTTCGCGGGTCTGGCGATCGGGTTCACGCTCACCGTGGTGCACCTGGTCGGCATCCCGTTGGATGGAACGTCGGTCAACCCCGCGCGGGCGTTGGGGCCGGCGATCTTCTCCGGTACGCACGCGTTGAGTCAGGTGTGGTTGTTCATCCTCGCCCCGTTGGTGGGCGGTGTGGTGGCGGCGGTGCTCTGGCCGGTGCTGCGTGCGGCACAGGACACGCCGCGTACCGGCCTGGCTGCGGAGGTCTCGGTCACCGCCACCGAGCGTGCGGTGTCCGAAGCGGGTACGTCCGCCGAGCACGACGTCAAGGGCTCGGCAGAACCGCCCGGGCGCACAGAAACCGGTCGTCGCGGCGAGCGGCACGAGGGCAGGTGACCCTGCGGGCGGTGTCCGGTGCCCGGGTAGGGTCCAGGCGTGGATCCGGGCGGGCTGTTCGAGCTGACCGACGGCGCGTCGTCGGCAGGTTCCGGCGCGCCGATCGGCGGGGGTCTGGCCGGGTCCGGGGCGGACGCACCCCTTGCTGCCCGGATGCGCCCGGCCAGCGTGGACGAGCTCGTCGGACAGGACCATCTGCGTGCCCCGGGCGCACCGTTGCGTCGGCTGGTCGAGGGCGACGCGCCGCTGTCGTTGATTCTCTGGGGGCCGCCGGGTAGCGGCAAGACGACGGTCGCGCATCTGGTGGCCCGGTCCACCACCCGCCGGTTCGTGGCGCTCTCCGCGCTCTCTGCGGGGGTGAAGGAGGTTCGGGCGGTCATCGAGACGGCCCGGGCGGACCGGCGACGCAGTGGCAACCAGACCGTACTGTTCATCGACGAGGTGCACAGGTTCACCAAGACCCAGCAGGACTCCTTGCTGGCCGCGGTGGAGGACCGGACCGTCACACTGCTGGCCGCGACCACGGAGAATCCGTACTTCTCGATCGTCTCGCCGTTGCTGTCCCGGTGTGTGCTGCTGACCCTGGAACAGTTGACCCCGGAGTCGGTACGGGTGCTGCTGCGTCGGGCGGTGACCGACGAGCGCGGTCTCGCCGGCGCTGTGGTACTCACCGACGAGGCGGAGGAGCATCTGGTCCAGCTGTCGGCCGGGGATGCGCGTAAGGCGCTGACGGCGCTGGAGGCGGCGGCGGGTTCGGCCCTGGCAACGGCCGCCGCGCGGCCCCGTACCGGCCCTGTGCACGTCGACCTGCCGACCGCGGAGGCGGCGGTGGACACCGCCGCGGTGCGCTACGACCGGGCCGGTGACGGGCACTACGACATTTCCAGCGCCCTGATCAAGAGCCTGCGCGGTTCTGATGTGGATGCCGCGTTGCACTGGTTCGCCCGGATGATCGTGGCGGGCGAGGATCCCCGGTTCATCGCCCGTCGACTGGTGATCTTCGCCAGCGAGGATGTCGGAATGGCCGATCCGACGGCGTTGGTCGCCGCCGTCGCGGCGATGCGTGCGCTGGAGCAGGTGGGTCTGCCCGAGGCCCGGCTGAACCTGGGCCAGGCGGTCATCCATCTGGCGACCGCGCCGAAGTCCAACGCGGTCATCACGGCGGTGGATGCCGCGATCGCCGATGTCCGGGCCGGCCGTACCGGCCTGGTACCGCGCGCGCTACGCGATGCGCACTATTCGGGTGCGCGGGGTTTGGGGCACGGCTCGGGTTACCGCTACCCGCACGACGATCCACGCGGTGTGACGCGGCAGCAGTACCCGCCGGACGAGCTGGTGGGCCGGGACTACTACCAGCCCACCAGGCACGGTGCCGAGCGGGCGGTGGCCGAGCGGATCGGGCGGATCCGACGGATCGTGCGGGGCGGGGCGGCCACGTCGGCGGATAACGACTCGCCGGACCCGGACGCCGGTCCCGATACTGGTAGGGATGGACGGTAGGGTCTGTCAGATCACGGGGCGTGAGGTTCGCGGTGGCGGACGTCCGTGACGCCCAGGATCGATGACCCAGCATCGCAACGAGGGGGACAGGTGTCCGGTACGGAGATCGCGGCGCTGATCGCGGCCCTGGCATTCCTGCTGCTGGTGGGTGTGCTGATGGTGCCGATCCTGAAGCTGCGGCACACCGTGGACGCAGCCACCCGGGCACTCACCGAACTCACCGAGCAGGCGGGTCCGCTGCTGGTGGACGCCCATCAGGCCATCGACGGTGTCAACGCGGCGCTCAGCCAGGTTCAGGTCTCGCTGGACGGGGTGAACACCCAGCTGGACCGCATCGACGTCATCAGCGGCCACGCCCAGCAGGTCAGCGGGAACGTCGCCCAGTTGTCCACGATCGTCTCCGGCGTCACCAGCAGCCCGCTGGTGAAGGTCGCCGCGTTCGGCTACGGCATCCGCAAGGCGGTCAACAGTCGCCGGCATGTCGATGCGGGTAGCGATGGCGCCGAGCGGTCGCAGGTGCAACGCAGGAAGTCCCGCCGGGCCCGCAGCGGAGCCCGGGTCGGTCGGTTGTTCCGCCGTACGGCAGGCCACCGGCAGGCCACCGGCGTGGGGGAGGGGAACAACTGATGCGTCGACTGTTCTGGGTCGGTGTCGGTGTGGCGGTAGGGGTCGTCGCTGTCCGTAAGGCCAGCCGTGCCGCGGAGGCGTTGAGTCCGCAGGGGGTGGCTGCGTCGTTGCAGTCCTCCGCTGTCGGGGCGCTGGGCGAGGTCCGCTCGTTCGTCTCGGATGTCCGAGCTTCCATGGCCGTGCGCGAGGACCAGATCCACCGGGCCGTCATCGACAGCCAGGATCTGCGCGCCGGCCGGCCCTCGGACTGACGACCACGACGGCTACCGGTAAGGAAAGTGAGCCCGAGCTCATGCGGACTGCGGAGATCAAGCGCCGGTTCCTGGCGCATTTCGAGAACAATGGGCACACGGTGGTGCCGAGCGCGCCGCTGCCCTTCGACGACCCCACCCTGCTGTTCATCAACGCCGGCATGGTGCAGTTCAAGCCGTACCTGCTCGGTCAGGTGACACCGCCGTTCCCGCGGGCGGTGAGCGTGCAGAAATGTGTGCGTACCCCGGACATCGAGGAGGTCGGCAAGACCTCCCGGCACGGCACGTTCTTCCAGATGAACGGCAACTTCTCGTTCGGCGACTACTTCAAGGAAGGCGCCATCCGACTGGCCTGGGAGCTGGTCACCAAGCCCGTCTCCGACGGCGGGTTCGGGATGGACCCCGAGGTACTGTGGCCGACCGTGTACCTCGACGACGACGAGGCGTACGACATCTGGCACCGGATCATCGGGGTGCCCGCCGAGCGTATCCAGCGCCGTGGCCAGGCCGACAACATGTGGTCCATGGGCATGCCCGGGCCGTGCGGACCGTGCAGCGAGCTGTTCGTCGACCGTGGGCCGCAGTACGGGCGTGACGGTGGCCCCGAGGTCGACGAGGACCGGTTCATGGAGTTCTGGAACCTGGTGTTCATGCAGAACGTCCGGGGGCCCGGCGCCGGCAAGGAGGGCTGGGAGGTCGTGGGTGACCTGCCGGCGAAGAACATCGACACCGGCATGGGACTGGAACGGGTCGCCGCCTATCTGCAGGGCGTGGACAACCTGTTCGAGATCGACGAGGTACGCCCGATCCTGGACCGTGCCGCGGAACTGACCGGCACCCGCTACAACGTGTCCGAGGGTCATGTCGCGTCGCAGTCACATCCCGACGATGTGCGGCTGCGGGTGATCGCGGACCACGTACGGACCGGTCTGATGCTCATCGGCGACGGGGTCACCCCGTCCAACGAGGGGCGCGGCTACGTCCTGCGCCGGATCCTGCGCCGGGCGGTGCGCGCGGTGCGTCTGCTCGGGTTCGAGGACCCGGCGATGCCGCTGCTGCTGCCGGTCGCCAGGGACTGCATGGCGCCGTCGTACCCGGAGCTGGTCAGTGACTTCGACCGGATCTCCCAATACGCCTACGGCGAGGAGGAGGCGTTCCTGCAGACACTGAAGCAGGGCACCACGATCCTCGACACGGCGGTCACCGCGGCGAAGAGTTCCGGCGAGCGCAGCCTGTCCGGTGCGCAGGCGTTCGCGCTGCACGACACGTACGGGTTCCCGATCGATCTGACCCTGGAGATCGCCGCGGAGCAGGGCCTGTCGGTGGACGAGGAGGGTTTCCGCCGGCTGATGAGCGAGCAGCGGACCCGGGCGAAGGCCGATGCGCAGACCCGTAAGACCGGGCACGTGGACACCTCGGCCTACCGCGCGGTGCTCGACGAGGGCGGCGCCGTGCAGTTCACCGGGTACGCGGAGGTCAACCGGGAGGCGCGGGTACGCGCCCTGCTGTCCGGTGGCAGTCCGTTGACCGGTGCGGGCGAGGGCGAGGACATCGAACTGATCCTGGACGCCACCCCGTTCTACGCCGAAGGTGGTGGCCAGCAGGCCGACTGGGGCCGGATCAAGGTCGGCGAGGGCGAGGTGGAGGTCTACGACGTCCAGCAACCCGTGCCGGGACTGATCGTGCACCGGGCAAAGGTGCTGCACGGTGAGGTGCGGTCCGGCGAGACCGGTTTCGCGGAGATCGACGTACGCCGCCGGCGGGCGATCTCCCGCTCGCACACCGCGACGCACCTGGTGCACCAGACCATCCGTAACTTCCTCGGCGAGTCGGCCACCCAGGCCGGTTCACTCAACGCGCCGGGCCGGCTGCGCTTCGACTTCAACATTCCCGGTGCCGTGCCGGCTAGCGTGCTGGCCGACGTTGAGCAGCAGGTCAACGAGGTACTGATGGCAGACCTGGAGGTGCACGCGTTCGTCACCTCGATGGCCGAGGCGCGCAAGCTGGGCGCGATGGCACTGTTCGGGGAGAAGTACGGCGACGAGGTACGCATCGTCGAGGTCGGTGACTACGCGCGGGAGCTGTGTGGCGGCACCCACGCCGCCCGCAGCGGTCAGCTCGGCGTGGTGAAGATCCTGCACGAGGCGTCTGTGGGCGCCGGCGTACGGCGGGTCGAGGCACTGGTGGGTATCGACGCGTTCAACTTCCTGGCCCGGGAACACCTGTTGGTCTCCCAGTTGGCCGAGACGTTCCGGGCCAGGCCGGAGCAGGTCGGTGAGCGGGTCGCGCAGACCATCGCCCAGTTGCGCGATGCGGAGAAGGAACTGGAGAAGCTGCGCGCGCAGATGGTGCTGGCCAATGCGGGTGGGCTGGCCGGTGCGGCGAAGGATGTACGGGGTGTTGCGTTGGTGACCACCGAGGCACCCCAGGGTGCGAGTACGGCCGACGTACGCACCCTGGTGCAGGAGATCCGGGGCCGGTTGGATCCGGCGCGGCCCGGGGTGGTCGCGCTCAGCGCCCGCTCCGGCGGCAAGGCGTCGCTGGTGGTCGCGGTCAACCCAGCTGCCCGCTCCACCGGTATCTCGGCGAAGGACCTGGTCAAGGCCGCGTTGTCGGGGCGCGGTGGTGGCAGTGACGACCTGGCCCAGGGTGGTGGGGTGGCCGCTGACGCGGCGCCCGGTCTGCTGGTCGCGGTCGAGGACCTGGTGGCGAAGACCACCGGACCCGCCTGAGCGACGCGATGAGTGAGCAGCCGATGCCGTTCCGCAGGGGAGTGCGGTTGGGGATCGACGTCGGTACCGTCCGGATCGGGGTGTCCTGTTCCGATCCGGACGGTCTGCTCGCCTCCCCGGTGCGTACCGTGCTGCGGGATCAGCGTGCCGACCGCGCCGACACCGAGCAGGCCACCGATCTGTCGGAGCTTGCCCAATTGGTCGCGGAGTACGACCCTGTGGAGGTGGTGGTTGGCCTTCCACTGACCCTCAGAGGGCAGGAGAGCTTTGCGGCGCGCGATGCGCGCCGCTACGCGCAGCGACTTGCCGAACGAATCAAGCCGGTTTCTGTCCAGTTTGTCGATGAACGGCTCTCGACCGCAGTAGCACACCGTAGGCTTTCCGATCGAGGCGTGCGTGGGAAACGACGCCGCGCGGTGGTGGACCAGGCCGCTGCCGTGGAGATCCTGCAGTCCTGGCTCGACGCGCAGCGGAGGCGGACGGATGCTTGACGAGCTGGAACTCGCCTACGACGACAGTGACGCCGACCTACGTCCGGGCCGGCACCGACGTCGACGCAAGGGCGGACGGTCGGTGTTCGCCCTGTTGATGGTGCTGGCGCTGCTCGCAGTGCTGGGAGTCGGGGGCTACTGGGGGGTCAACAAGGTCCGCGGGTTCTTCACCGCCGCCGACTACTCCGGCCCGGGGCACGGGTCGGTACAGGTCCAGGTACGCACCGGCGAGGGTCTTGGTGAGATCGGTAACACCCTGTACGGCAAGGGTGTGGTGAAGAGCGCCGCCGCGTTCGTGGACGCTTCGCAGGACAATCCGAACGCCACGAACATCCAGCCGGGTTTCTACAAGGTCCGCAAGGAGATGAAGGCGTCCCTGGCGGTGGCCGCGCTGCTGGACCTGAAGAACCGGATCTCCAGCAAGGTGACCATCCCGGAGGGCAAGACCACCAACGCCACCCTGGCGCTGCTGGCCAAGGGTTTGAAGCTGCCACTGGGAGACTTCAAGAAGGCCGTGAAGGACCCGGCCTCGCTGGGTGTTCCGAGCAACTGGTTCACCCGAACCGACCACCAGAAGGCCGCTGGCACGATCGAGGGCTTCCTCTACCCGGACACCTACCAGTTCGACCCGGGCACCAGCGCGAAGGACGCGCTGAGTGAGATGGTCAGCCGGTTCATGCAGAACGCCACATCCAGCGGCCTGGACAAGCCGAGCGGCATCAGCCCCTACGAGGCGTTGATCGTGGCGTCGCTGGTGCAGGCGGAGGGCATGCCCAAGGATATGCCGAAGGTGGCCAGGGTCATCTACAACCGTCTCGACGCCAACGAGGACTACCTGCACAATCTGCAGTTCGACTCGACCACGAACTATTGGCTGGACATGACCGGCAAGGGTGCCAAGCAGTCCCGGGACCTGCTGGAGTCCGAGCTGAAGAACCCCAACAACCCGTACAGCACGCATGTGCACCCGGGTCTGCCACCGGGCCCGATCGACAGCCCCAGCGCCATTGCGATGAAGGCCGCCACACATCCCGCGCCGGGCAACTGGCTGTACTTCGTGCGCATCGACAAGCAGGGCAACTCGGCGTTCACCAACGACTACGACCAGCAGAAGCGCAACGAGGCGAAGGCACGGGAGAACGGGGCCGGCTAGAAGTGGACGGACCGTACCGGGCCGCGGTACTGGGTCGACCGGTCGGGCATTCGCTGTCACCGGTGGTGCACCGCGCCGGGTTCGCCGCGGTCGGCCTGACCGGTTGGCGCTACGACGCCTACGACGTGGGTGAGGACGAACTCGCCGGTTTCGTGGCCGGACTCGGCCCGGAATGGGTCGGGCTGTCGCTGACCATGCCGCTCAAACAGGTCGCGCTCACCGTGGCCGAGGAGGTGACCGGCACCGCACATCTGCTCGGCGCGGCGAACACCCTGCTGCTGCGTGATGGCCAGTGCCGGGCGGACAACACCGATGCGCCGGGCCTGGTCGATGCGTTGGCCGCGGCGGGCACCGTCCGGGCCCGGCACGTCGTGGTGCTCGGGGCTGGTGGCACCGCCCGGGGGGCGCTGTACGCCGCCGCCCAACTGGGCGCCGAGCAGGTGAGCGTGTACGCCCGGCGGCCCGAGGTGGTGGCGCAGCTCGACGATGTCGCCACCGGGCTGGGGCTGCGACTCGCCGGGGTGGCGTGGCACAGCCCGGCTGCTGCTGGGGATGCCGACGTGGTGATCTCGACGGTCCCGGCGGCCCCGGCCGGTGACTTCGCCGCGACCGTACGGTGGCGGCCGGGCGCTACCGTCTTCGACGTGCTGTACACCCCGTGGCCCACCCCGCTGGCCGAGGCTGCGGCCGCGGCGGGCGCCCGCGTACTGGGCGGCCGTGACCTCCTGCTGGCCCAGGCTGTCCGCCAGTTCGAGCAGTTCACCGGGATGACCGCGCCGCGCGCGGCGATGCGCTCCGCGCTGGCCGCCGCCGGTCACCCGCTCAACGCCCGCTGAGACGGCGACATGACGGCGGCTGTCGCACTGGCCACGGTGGGCTGTGCGGGCGCAGGTGCGGTGGCCGGCCCCGCCCTGGCGGCCGCCGCGGCCCAGGTACCGGGTGTGTCCCATGGGCGGCGCCGCACCGTTCTGGTGGCCGTGCTGGCTGCCGCCGCGTTCGGGTTCGTGGCCGCCGGACTGCTGCCGGATCCGGCGCGCCGGCCCGCGCTGCCCGCGTTTCTCGTGCTGGCCGCGGTCGGGGTGGCGTTGGGCGTGATCGATCTGGACGTCCACCGCCTCCCCGACGTACTGACCCTGCCCAGCTACCCGGTGGTGGCCGCCCTGCTGGTGCCGGGCAGCCTGCTGGGGGCTGCTGCGGTCGGGTGGCCCGGCATGGTGCGCGCCGGTTGCGGTGCGCTCGCCGCGGCTGGCCTGTACCTGCTGCTGTGTCTTGCGCCGCGCGCCCGGTTGGGGTTCGGTGACGTGAAGCTGGCCGGGCTGCTGGGCCTGGCGTTGGCCTGGCTGTCCTGGCGCACCCTGGCCGTCGGGCTGGTACTGGGTTTCTGTTTCGGTGCCGGCCACGCGCTGGTGCTGCTGGTGTTGCGGCGGACCGGTCCGCGTGGGCAGCTCCCGTTCGGTCCGGCGATGCTGATCGGGGCGCTGGTCGCGGTGCTGGTCGGTGACCAGATGGCGGCGAGTTACCTGGCGCTGTGAGCCCGGCGGGTGGGACCCGACCGACTGGCCGATGGCGCGCCGACAGCTCGTGACAGACTTTCTCCTCGTGTTGCGTTGGTTGACTGCGGGAGAGTCGCACGGTCCCGCGCTGGTGGGCATCCTTGAGGGTGTGCCGGCCGGCGTCGAGGTGACCAGTGCTCAGATCGGCACCGAACTGGCCCGTCGCCGGCTGGGCTACGGCCGTGGCGCGCGGATGAAGTTCGAACAGGACGCCGTGGAGGTGATCGGCGGACTACGGCACGGACGGACCCTCGGCGGCCCCTTCGCGGTGCGGGTCGCGAACACCGAGTGGCCCAAATGGGCGCAGGTGATGAGCCCCGACCCGGTCGACGAGGACGAACTGGCCAGACAGGCCCGTAACGCGCCGCTGAGCCGGCCCAGGCCCGGGCACGCGGACCTGGCCGGTATGCAGAAGTACGCGCATACCGACGCGCGGCCCATCCTGGAACGCGCCAGTGCACGGGAGACCGCGGCCCGGGTGGCGCTGGGTACGGTCGCCAAGGCGCTGCTGCGTCAGGCGCTGTCGGTGGAGATCGTCTCGCACGTGGTCGAGCTGGGCCCGGTACGCGCGCCGGCGGACCGCCTGCCGCTTCCCGCCGACGCCGAGGCGATCGACGCCGACCCGATGCGCTGCCTGGATCCGGAGGCCAGCGCGCGGATGGTCGACGAGGTGGACGCGGCCCGCCGCGATGCCGACACACTCGGTGGGATCGTCGAGGTCATCGCGTACGGGCTGCCGCCGGGGCTGGGCAGCCATGTGCAGTGGGACCGCCGACTGGATGCCAGGGTGGCCGCCGCACTCATGTCGATCCAGGCGATCAAGGGGGTGGAGTTCGGCGACGGATTCACCCAGGCACGTAGCCGCGGGTCGGTCGCGCATGACGAGATCGAGCCGGTGCAGGGCAGCGACCCGGTCCAGGTCCGACGCCGGACCGGCCGGGCCGGTGGGGTGGAGGGCGGCATGTCGATCGGTGAACCGTTGCGGGTGCGTGCCGCGATGAAGCCGATCTCGTCGCTGAACCGGGCGCTGGCCACGGTCGACGTCTCCACCGGTGAAGCAGCCACTGCGATCAACCAGCGGTCCGATGTGTGTGCCGTACCGGCCGGCGCTGTGGTGGCCGAGGCGATGGTGGCGCTGGTCCTGGCCGATGCGGCGGTGGAGAAGTTCGGCGGTGACTCGGTCGCCGAGCTGCGCCGTAACCTCGCCGGCTACCGGGACTCGCTGGTGATCGCATGACGGCCCCGGTCCGGCCGGGCGTGTCCGGCCCGTACTGCGTTCTGGTCGGTCCGCCAGGGGCCGGGAAGAGTACTGTCGGCGCGTTGGTCGCGAAACGGTTGCAGGTGGACTTCCTGGACACCGATGGCGTGATCGAACAGATCACCGGTAAGCCCATCCCGGACATCTTCATCGACGAGGGCGAGGACCGTTTCCGGGCGCTGGAGCGCGAGGCGGTGTCGCGTGCACTGGCCGAACACCGGGGTGTCCTCGCGCTGGGTGGTGGGGCGGTGCTGGACGCTGGTACCCGGCAGGCCCTGATGTCGCACCTGGTGGTCTTCCTGTCGGTGGAACTGCCGGACGCTGCGCGCCGGGTCGGGCTGGGGGTGGGCCGACCGTTGCTGTCGGTCAATCCCCGGGCCACGATGAGGCACATGCTGCAGCAGCGCCGGCCCTACTACGAGGAGGTTGCGGACGTGGTCGTACCCACCGACGGGGTCGGTGCCGAGCAGGTCGCCGAGACTGTACTGGCCGCTCTCGCCGATCCGGAGGTGCAGGCGTGAGTACCGCGCAGGGGTCCACCCGTATCGAGGTCGGTGGCGCGACACCGTACGAGGTCCTGGTGGGCCGGGGCGTATTGGACCAGTTGCCCTCCCTGCTGCCCGATGTGCACCGGGTCGCCGTGGTCCACGCGCCGCCACTGACCGGGCTGGCCGAGCGGGTGGCCGAGCTGCTGCGCGAGGCCGGCCTGCGCCCGTTGCTGTTGCCGGTACCGGACGCGGAGAAGGGCAAGACCATCGCGGTGGCCGACCAGTGCTGGGCCGAACTGGGCCGGGCCGGGTTCACCCGCGGTGACGCGGTCGTCGGTGTCGGTGGCGGCGCGGTGACCGACCTGGCCGGATTCGTGGCCGCCTGCTGGCTGCGCGGGGTGCGGCTGATCCAGGTCCCCACCAGCCTGCTGGGCATGGTGGACGCCGCCATCGGCGGCAAGACCGGGGTGAACACCATGGCCGGTAAGAACCTGGTCGGGGCGTTCCACCCGCCGGCCGGTGTCCTGTGCGACCTGGACGTGCTGGCCACTCTCAGCCCGGAGGAACTGGTGGGTGGCCTGGCCGAGGTCGTCAAGTGCGGCTTCATCGCCGACCCGCAGATCCTGACACTGATCGAGGGCGATCCGGCGGCGGCCACCGACCCGGCCTCCGAGGTACTGCGGGAACTGGTCGAACGCTCGGTGCGGGTCAAGGCCGACGTGGTCGGCGAGGACCTGCGTGAGTCGGGCCGGAGGATCATCCTCAACTACGGCCACACCCTCGGCCACGCCATCGAACGGCACGAGTCGTACCGGTGGCGGCACGGCCACGCCATCTCGGTCGGCCTGGTGTACGCCGCGGCACTGGGCCGCCGGCTCGGTGTGCTGGACGAAGAGACCGCGCAGCGCCATGCACGTGTGCTGAGTTCGGTGGGCCTGCCGACGAACTACCGGCCGGACGCCTTCGACGAGTTGCTGCCGGCCATGCGGGTGGACAAGAAGGCCCGCGGCGCCGCGCTGCGGTTCGTGCTGCTGCGTGGTCTGGCCGAGCCCATGGTGTTCGACGATGTCGAGCCGGCCACCCTGCGCGCGGTCTACCTGGAACTCTTCGTACCCCCGGGGCCGGCGGCGGTGGCGCCGTGACCGGAGGGCGGGTCGAGGTGCTCAATGGCCCCAATCTGGGCCGCCTCGGCCTGCGGGAGCCGGGGGTGTACGGCAGCGCCAGCTACGCCGACCTGGTCGCCGCCTGCCAGGACGCGGGCACGCGGCTGGGTCTGTCGGTGACGGTCCGGCAGACCGACGCCGAGCACGAGATGCTGGGCTGGTTGCACGCGGCCGCCGACGCCGGGGACGCCGTGGTGCTCAACCCGGCGGCCTGGACCCACTACTCGATCGCGGTACGGGACGCCTGCGCGATGCTGACCGGCCCGCTGATCGAGGTGCATCTGTCCAACGTGCACGCCCGTGAGCCGTTCCGGCACACGTCGTTGATCTCACCGCTCGCCACCGGCGTGATCTGCGGCCTGGGTCTGGACGGGTACCGGTTGGCTCTCAGCCACCTCGCCAGCCTGCTGAGCGGCCCGCAGGCGGACTGAGAGCCCGTCGGGCACCTCCGCCCCACCGTGATCCGGCAGGACGGAACTCAGCGGGCCGGATGGGCCGTCGCGGCTGCCAGCCAGTCCGGCAGTCGATCCAGACAGTCCCGCCAGCTGCGGGACTGGGCGTCCCGGTCCTCCTCGTCGACGAACTGGTCATGTTCCACGGTCAGCTCGGTGCCGTCGTCGACTTCGGCGAACCGGACAGTGACCCGGCTCGGCTTCTCCCCACCCTCCCAGCACCAGGTGAACGCGAGCATGTCCGGCTCCTGCACGGCCAGATATTCGCCGCTGATCGCGCTGGCCATGCTGCGGGCCACCGCACTGGCGATCTGGTAGCGTCCGCCGACCTGCGGTTCGGTCTGTACCCGGGGTGCCAGCCGGGCCGGCCAGAACCAGCTGGTCAGCGCGTTCGGGTCGGTGAATGCCCGCCAGACGACCGCCGGTGGGGCGGGCACAGTGCGGGTGATGCGCACCGGCAGGATCTCGCCGGACCCGTTGTGGGCCCCCTCGGCCTGTGTCATGCGTCCTCCTCATGCCTGCACCGCCCGAGATCATCTCTCGTACGGGCCGGTGCGGTCGAGTCGAGGCCAGTCCGAGGTCGGTAGACTTCCCGGCGTTTGTTCCCCACCCTCATCCGCACATCCGGTGACGCTGGCGATTCCGGCGTCGGAGACGAGAGAGACACACAAGCGTATGGCCAGCACGAATGACCTGAAAAACGGCCTGGTACTCAACCTCGACGGCCAGTTGTGGACCGTAGTGGAGTTCCAGCATGTCAAGCCCGGCAAGGGCGGCGCCTTCGTGCGGACCACGCTGAAGAACGTGCTCTCCGGCAAGGTCGTGGACAAGACGTTCAACGCGGGTGTGAAGGTCGACACCGCGACAGTGGACAAGCGCACCATGCAATACCTGTACGCCGACGGGGAAGACTTCGTCTTCATGGACTCCGAGACCTTCGACCAGATCCCGGTGTCCGCCGCGACCATCGGCGACGCGGCGAAGTACCTGCTGGAGAATGCCGAGGTCACGCTCGGTATCCATGAGGGCACGCCACTGTACGTCGAGCTGCCGACCAGCGTCGAACTGGAGATCACCTACACCGAGCCGGGGCTGCAGGGCGACCGGTCGACCGGCGGGACCAAGCCGGCCACCGCGCAGACCGGTGCCATCATCCAGGTGCCGCTGTTCGTCGGGACCGGCGACAAGATCAAGGTCGACACCCGCGACGGCCGATACCTCGGTCGGGTCTGAGCGTGACAGAGCCGCGCCAGCCGTCGGTCTCCGGCATGTCCACCCGCACCAAGGCTCGCAAGCGTGCGCTGGACGTGCTCTACGAGGCCGACCTGCGTGCCGAGAACCCGCTCGAGGTGCTGCGCCGCCGGGTGGAGTGGGCCGAGCCGCCGGTGCGGGAATACACCGTCGCCCTGGTGGAGGGCTACCAGCAGCATGCCGAGGAGATCGACCATCTGCTGGCGACGTACTCGGAGGGATGGTCGCTGAGCCGGATGCCGGCGGTGGACCGCAACCTGCTGCGGGTCGCCGTCTACGAACTGTGCCACCGAGCGGAGATCGACGACGCGGTGGCCATCAGCGAGGCGGTCGAACTGGCGACGGCGTTGTCCACCGACGAGTCGCCGCGCTTCGTCAACGGACTGCTCGGGCGCATCGCCGAAGTGGTGCACTCCGGCGCCTGAGCACCGCGAGCGCTGTCGAGCGGAACCGGACGAACGGGACGGGGCCCACCGTGACACGATGGGCCCCGTCCGGTGTGCTGGACTCAGCCGCCGAACAGCGCGCGCGGGTCCGCGACCAGGACGCCCAGTTCGGTGAAGCGTTCCACCAGGCCCGAGGGCGACGTGTCGTACACGATCGCCAACGCCCGCAGGTCGTCGGCCCGGATGGACAGCACGCGGCCGTTGTAGTCACCACGCTGCTGCTGGATGGCACGGGCATACCGGGCGACGGGCGCAAGCTCGTCGGCGGTGTGCTCGTACAGCCGCTCCAGATCCAGAACGATCTTGCCCGCGGACTCCTGCCGGGTGCCGCCACCATCGGGCAGCAGTTCGGCTACCGGGACCCGGTAGAAGTCGGCGAGCTCGGCAAGCCGAGCAACGGTGACCGCACGGTCTCCGCGCTCGTACGAGCCAACCACTACTGCCTTCCATCGTCCGCCCGACTTCTCCTCCACCCCCTGCAGGGACAGGCCCTGCTGTTGGCGGATGGCGCGCAGTCGGGCGCCGAGGGACTTCGCGTACTCAGACGGCATGCGCAAACTCCCACTCACATAGCCGAGGTCTCTCCCCAGCAATCGCTACGGAGCGTGACGGTATTCGGAGCGCGACGGTCGGTCAAGTGGTGGTCACCCAAAAACTTGCACGAATCTGGGTCTTGGTAAGCTCTGGGGCGCGTATGGCGTCCTTTAAGGCCCGTCCAGTGAGGCGGGGAAGGAGTCTGTGAATGACCGCACCATCCTTCGGCGTGCCCGACGGCCGGCGACCCTCGGCCAGCGGGGCCGATACCGAGAATCAGGGCAAGCCGGACAACAGTTCCGCGATGTCAGATGCTCGACCGATCCTGACCGGATCCGATCTGGCCCGGATCACGGCGCGTATCGCCCATCAGATCCTGGAAAAGACACGTGGCGCAGAACACACCGTTCTGCTCGGGATTCCGACCCGGGGTGTGCCGCTGGCCCACCGACTGGCCGACCGCATCGCCACCTTCGAGGACGTCGAGGTGCCGGTCGGCACCCTGGATGTGACTCTCTACCGCGATGACCTGCGGTTACGCGGCACCCGCGCGCTCGGGCCCACGGAGCTGCCACCAGGCGGAATCGACGGTCGACGCGTCATCCTCGTAGACGACGTGCTGTTCTCCGGGCGCACCGTACGGGCTGCCCTGGACGCGCTGAACGACCTGGGACGGCCCAGTTCCGTACAGCTCGCCGTGCTGGTCGACCGCGGCCACCGGGAACTGCCCATCCGGGCCGACTACGTCGGCAAGAATCTGCCCACCTCGCTGGCCGAGAGCGTCCGGGTGCTGTTGCGTGAGGTCGACGGCGCGGACGCGATCCTGCTCGCCGACGGCGCCGCCCGCACCGGCGAGATGGTCCGTGAGGCTCTGACGGGGGAGGAGCACCAGTGATCCCGCACCTGCTGTCCGCTGCGGATCTGGACCGCGACACGGCCACCCTGATCCTGGACACCACCGCGGAGATGGCCACGGTGGCGGGCCGTGAGGTCAAGAAGCTGCCGACATTGCGTGGCCGTACCGTGGTCAACCTGTTCTACGAGGACTCCACCCGGACCCGGACCTCGTTCGAGGTGGCCGCCAAACGCCTGTCCGCCGATGTGATCAACTTCTCTGCACGTGGCAGCAGCGTGTCCAAGGGCGAGAGCCTGAAGGACACCGCGCTGACGCTGCAGGCGATGGGCGCGGACGCGGTGGTGATCCGGCACTCGGCGTCCGGGGCCGCGCACCGGCTGTCCGCCTGGGTGGACGGCTGTGTGGTCAACGCCGGTGACGGCACCCACGAACACCCCACCCAGGCGTTGCTGGACGCGTACACGATGCGCGCGCGGCTCGGTCGGCTCGCCGGCCTGAAGGTGACGATCGTCGGTGACGTCCTGCACAGCCGGGTCGCCCGGTCCAACGTGACCCTGCTGTCCACCCTGGGTGCCGAGGTGACCCTGGTGAGCCCGCCGACCCTGTTGCCGGTCGGTGTACGGAGCTGGCCGGCGACGGTCCGCTACGACCTGGACGGGGTGCTGCCGGACACCGACGTGGTGATGATGCTGCGGGTCCAGCGGGAACGGATGAACGACTCGTTCTTCCCGTCCGCCCGCGAGTACGCCCGCCGTTACGGGCTGGACGCCCCGCGTCTGGCGAGCCTGCCCGAGCACGCGATCGTGATGCATCCCGGACCGATGAACCGTGGCATGGAGATCACTCCGGAGGTCGCCGACTCCGTCCGGTCGACCATCGTCGAGCAGGTCGCCAACGGCGTCAGCGTCCGGATGGCCGTGCTCTACCTGTTGCTGGGTGGGAAGGGCGTGTCGTGACCGGGCGTGCAGCGTTGCGTCAACCGAACGACTCCGCCGAGCAGAGGAACCCGAAGTGAGCAATTTCCTGATCGCCGGCGCGCGCGTCCTCGGCAGAGAGCCCGCCGACATCCGTATCGACGATGGCGTGATCACCGAGATCGGCCGGAGCATCACCGCCGCCGGGGCCACTCGGATCGACGCCGATGGCCTGGTGGCCCTGCCCGGCCTGGTCGACCTGCACACCCATCTGCGTGAGCCGGGCCGTGAGGACGCTGAGACGGTGGCCAGTGGCTCCCGTGCGGCTGCCCTGGGCGGCTACACAGCGGTGTGCGCGATGGCCAACACAGACCCGGTCGCCGACACCGCAGGTGTGGTCGAGCAGGTGTACCGGCTGGGGCAGGCAGCCGGTCTGGTGGACGTGCAACCGGTCGGTGCGGTCACCGTTGGACTGGCCGGTGAACGCCTGGCCGAACTGGGTGCGATGGCCGACTCCGCGGCCGGCGTCCGGATCTTCTCCGACGACGGGCACTGCGTCTCCGACCCCAGGTTGATGCGCCGGGCGTTGGAGTACGTGAAGGCCTTCGACGGAGTGATCGCGCAGCATGCCGAGGAGCCCAGGCTTACCGTCGGGGCGCAGATGCACGAGGGCGAATGGTCGGCGCGGCTCGGACTGACCGGATGGCCCGCGGTGGCAGAGGAGGCGGTGATCGCCCGTGACGCACTACTGGCCGGTCATGTGGGCGGTCGGCTGCACATCTGCCATGTCTCGACCGCCGGCAGCGTGGAGATCCTACGCTGGGCGAAGAGCCGGGGCGTACGGGTCACCGCCGAGGTGACCCCGCACCACCTGCTGCTCACCGACGACCTGGCCGCGGGTTACGACCCGGTCTTCAAGGTCAACCCGCCACTGCGTACCGACACCGACGTCGCGGCGCTGCGGGCTGGGCTGGCGGAGGGGGTCATCGACGCAGTGGCCACCGACCATGCCCCACACACCGTGGAGGACAAGGAGTGCGAGTGGCCCTACGCCCGGCCCGGCATGCTCGGTCTGCAGACCGCGTTGTCGGTGGTGCTGCAGACCATGCTGGAACCGGGTCTGCTGGACTGGGACGGCGTCGCGCAACGGATGAGCCGTACGCCGGCCCGTATCGCCGGTCTCGCCGGCCACGGCCTGGACCCGGCGCCCGGTGTGCCGGCGAACCTCACCCTGGTCGATCCGGCCGCCCGGGTCAGCGTCGACCCGGCCGAGCTGGCGTCGGGCAGTCGTAACACCCCTTACGCGGGGCGCACCCTGCCCGGCCGGGTGGTGGCCACCTTCCGTCGGGGCGAGGCGACGGTACTGGACGGGAAGGCGCAGAAGTGACAGCCAGAGCAACCGCGATCCTGGTACTGGAGGACGGCCGGAGTTTCACCGGTGAGGCGTACGGGAGCGTCGGTGAGACGATCGGCGAGATCGTGTTCAACACGGGCATGACCGGCTATCAGGAGACCCTGACAGACCCCTCGTACCGGGGTCAGGTCGTGGTGATGACCGCTCCGCACATCGGCAACACCGGGGTCAACGACGAGGACGACGAGTCGCCGCGGATCTGGCTCGCCGGGTTCGTGGTTCGCGATCCGGCCCGGATCGCGTCCAACTGGCGCTCCCGGGGCCCGCTGGAGGAGCGGCTGGCCAACCAGGGTGTGGTAGGTATCTGCGGCATCGACACCCGGGCGCTGACCAGGCATCTGCGCGAACAGGGCGCGATGCGGGTTGGTGTGTCCAGCGTGGACACCGATCCGGTCGCGCTACGCAAGCGGGTGCTCGCCGCGCCGGGCATGCTCGGCGCGAACCTTGTGGACCAGGTGAGCACCAGCACCGGGTACACCGTGGCGGCCCGCGGCCAGCACCGGTTCACGGTGGCGGCGATCGATCTGGGTATCAAGCGCAGTACCCCGGCCAGGTTGGCCGAGCGCGGTGTCACCACCCACGTACTCTCCGCATCGTCCACTGTGGAGGACGTGCTCGCGGTCGACCCGGACGGGGTGTTCCTGTCCAACGGGCCCGGTGACCCGGCGACGGCCGACGCTCAGGTGGCGCTCACCCGGGAACTGCTCAGCCGACGGGTCCCGGTCTTCGGCATCTGTTTCGGTAACCAGGTTCTCGGGCGCGCGTTGGGTTTCGGTACCTACAAACTCACCTACGGACACCACGGCATCAACCAACCGGTCGCTGACCGCGCCACGGGCAAGGTCGAGGTGACCGCGCACAACCACGGCTTCGCGGTCGACGCCGACGTGGACTCGGTGACCGACACCGACTTCGGTCGGGTCGAGGTCAGCCATGTCTGCCTCAACGACAACGTGGTGGAGGGGCTGCGGCTGCTGGACGCGCCCGCGTTCTCGGTGCAGTACCACCCGGAAGCCGCGGCCGGACCACACGATGCCGACCACCTGTTCGACCGGTTCGTCCAGCTGATCGAGGGGGGTCGCTGATGCCACGCCGTACTGACATCCGGCATGTACTGGTCATCGGGTCCGGCCCGATCGTGATCGGCCAGGCCTGCGAGTTCGACTATTCCGGTACCCAGGCGTGCCGGGTGCTGCGCGCCGAGGGTCTGCGGGTCAGCCTGGTCAACTCCAACCCGGCGACGATCATGACGGATCCGGAGTTCGCCGACGCGACATATGTGGAGCCCATCACGACCACGTTCGTCGAACAGGTCATCGCGGCCGAACGCCCGGACGCGCTGCTGGCCACCCTCGGTGGGCAGACGGCACTCAACGCCGCGGTGGCGCTGCACGAGCAGGGCATCCTCGACAAGTACGGGGTGGAACTGATCGGCGCGGACATCGACGCGATCCGCCGAGGCGAGGACCGGGAGATGTTCAAGGACGTGGTCCGCCGGGTCGGTGGCGACGTGCCACGCAGCCGGGTCTGCCACTCCATGGACGAGGTTCGCCAGACCGTGGCCGAGGTCGGACTACCCGTCGTGGTGCGACCGAGCTTCACCATGGGCGGCCTGGGTTCGGGCATGGCGCACGACGACGAACAGCTGACCCGCATCGCCGGCGCCGGCCTGGCGGCCAGTCCGACCCACGAGGTCCTGATCGAGGAGAGCGTGCTCGGCTGGAAGGAGTACGAGCTGGAGCTGATGCGCGACCGCAACGACAACGTGGTCGTGGTCTGCTCGATCGAGAACATCGACGCGATGGGCGTACACACCGGCGACTCGGTGACCGTGGCACCGGCGATGACCCTCACCGACCGCGAGTACCAGCGGATGCGTGATCTGGCCATCGCGGTGCTGCGCGAGGTCGGGGTGGACACCGGTGGCTGCAACATCCAGTTCGCTGTCGACCCGGTCGACGGTCGGCTGGTGGTCATCGAGATGAACCCCCGGGTGTCGCGCTCCAGCGCGTTGGCGTCCAAGGCCACCGGGTTCCCGATCGCGAAGATCGCCGCGAAGCTTGCGATCGGCTACACCCTGGACGAGATTCCCAACGACATCACCCGTGCCACCCCGGCCTGCTTCGAGCCGACCCTCGACTACGTGGTGGTCAAGATCCCGAGGTTCGCCTTCGAGAAGTTCCCGGGCGCCGACACCGAACTGACCACGACGATGAAGTCCGTCGGTGAGGCGATGTCGCTGGGTCGCAGCTTCCCCGAGGCACTCAACAAGGCGATGCGCTCGATGGAGACCCGGGCAGTGGGTTTCTGGACCGACGCGGAGTCCGGCGCCGGTCCGGAGGAACTGCTCGCCGCGCTGCGTACACCACACGACGGTCGCCTCTATACGGTCGAGCGGGCGCTGCGGGCCGGTGCGGGTGTCGCAGCGGTGTGTGCCGCCTCAGGCATCGACCGGTGGTTCGTCGACCAGATCGCCGGGCTGATCGAGCTACGTGACGAGGTCGGTGACGCACCGGTACTCGACGCGGAGCTGCTGCGCCGCGCGAAACGGTCCGGCCTGTCGGACCGTCAACTGGCGGCGTTGCGCCCCGAGCTCGCCGGTGAGGACGGCATCCGTACGCTGCGCCACCGGCTCGGGGTCCGTCCGGTGTACAAGACCGTGGACACCTGCGCGGCCGAGTTCGCCGCGAGCACCCCGTACCACTACTCGGCGTATGAGACCGACCCGGCGGCGGAGAACGAGGTGGCCGGGTCCGACCGGCCGAAGGTGCTGATCCTCGGCTCGGGCCCGAACCGGATCGGTCAGGGCATCGAGTTCGACTACTCGTGCGTGCACGCGGTCATGGCGTTGCGCGATGCGGGCTACGAGACGGTCATGGTCAACTGCAACCCGGAGACGGTCTCCACCGACTACGACACCGCCGACCGGCTCTACTTCGAGCCACTCACCTTCGAAGACGTGCTGGAGGTGGTGCACGTCGAGGACCGCACCGGCCGGGCGGCCGGTGGCCCGGGGGTGGTCGGCGTGATCGTGCAGCTGGGTGGTCAGACCCCGTTGGGACTGGCTCAACGGCTGTCCGACGCGGGCGTACCGATCGTCGGGACCAGCCCGCGCAGCATCGACAACGCCGAGGACCGGGGGGTGTTCGGCCGGGTGCTGGCCGACGCCGGTCTGGTGGCGCCCAAGCACGGCACGGCGACCTCGTTCGACGAGGCGAAGGCCATCGCCGACGAGATCGGCTACCCCGTGCTGGTCCGCCCGTCCTACGTACTGGGCGGTCGCGGCATGGAGATCGTCTACGACGAGCAGACCCTGCGCTCCTACATCGGCCGGGCCACCGAGGTCTCGCCGGAGCATCCAGTACTGGTGGACCGGTTCCTGGACGATGCGATCGAGATCGACGTGGACGCCCTGTGCGACGGGGAGGAGGTCTATCTCGGTGGGATCATGGAGCACATCGAGGAGGCCGGGGTGCACTCCGGTGACTCGTCGTGCACGCTGCCACCGATCACGCTGGGCGCCTCGGACCTGGAACAGGTACGCCGCTACACCGAGGCCATCGCCGCCGGTGTGGGGGTCCGTGGACTGCTCAACGTGCAGTACGCGCTCAAGGACGACCAGCTCTACGTGCTGGAGGCCAACCCCCGGGCCAGTCGTACGGTGCCGTTCGTGTCCAAGGCCACCGCGGTCCCGCTGGCCAAGGCGGCGGCACGGATCATGCTCGGTGACAGTATCGCCGCACTGCGTGCCGAGGGCATGCTGCCGGCCGAGGGTGACGGTGCGGTCCTGCCGCCCGGCGCGCCGGTCGCGGTGAAGGAGGCCGTCCTGCCGTTCAAGCGGTTCCGCACCCTGGAGGGGCAGGGCGTGGATTCGCTGCTGGGGCCGGAGATGAAGTCGACCGGTGAGGTGATGGGCATCGACACCACCTTCGGGCATGCCTTCGCGAAGTCGCAGGCTGCGGTGTACGGCTCGCTGCCCACCGCGGGCAAGGTGTTCGTCTCGGCGGCCAACCGGGACAAACGCGCGCTGATCTTCCCGGTCAAACGCCTGGCCGATCTGGGGTTCGAGATCGTGGCCACGGCCGGGACGGCGGAGGTCCTGCTCCGTCACGGCATCGCCGCGACCGTGGTGCGTAAGCACTATGAGGCCGGCGACAGCGGCCCGAACGCGGTCGAGCTGATCGAGTCAGGTGACGTGGCGCTGGTGATCAACACCCCGCACGGGTCGGGGCCGCGCGCCGACGGCTACGAGATCCGCAGCGCCGCGGTCAGCACCGACACCCCGTGCATCACCACCGTGCAGGGTGCCTCGGCAGCGGTGATGGGCATCGAGGCACTGATCCGCGGCGAGATGACGGTACGGCCGCTGCAGTCTCTGCATGCCGCGATGCGGGGGGTGTGATGTACACCCGTCTGGTCCGCCCGGCACTGTTCCGGGTGGGCGGCGGGGATGCCGAGACCGCGCACGAGGCGACGCTGCGGGCGCTGGCCGGGTTCAGCGCCGGCCCGGCCCGGCTGGCCGCGTGGTGGGCGCTCACCAGGCGGTTCCGGTTCCAGGCCCAGGCCGATCCCCGGACCGTGTTCGGCATCAGGTTCCCCAACCCGGTGGGGCTGGCCGCCGGCCTGGACAAGGACGGTCGGGCACTGCGGGCGTGGCCGGCGCTGGGATTCGGGTTCGTCGAGGTGGGCACGGTGACCCGGGACGCCCAGCCGGGCAACCCCCGGCCCCGGTTGTACCGGTTGCCGCACTCCGGGGCGTTGATCAACCGGATGGGGTTCAACAATGCCGGTGCGGCGGCGCTGGCGGGCCGGTTGGACCGGTTGACCGCCGACGGGCGGCACCGGCCGCTGCCCGTTCCGCTGGGTATCAGCCTGGGCAAGTCGAAGCTGACCCCGCTGTCGGGCGCGGTGGAGGACTATGTGACCTCGCTGCGGACCCTGTACCGCTTCGGCGACTACTTCGCGGTCAACGTGAGTTCGCCGAACACTCCCGGGCTTCGTTCGTTGCAGGATGCCGGACAGTTGACCGAGCTGTTGGCGGCGTTGACCGGTGAGGCCCGCGCCCTGGCCGGCTCCCAGCCCCCACGGCCGTTGCTGGTCAAGGTGGCCCCGGAGCTGACCGACTCCGCCCTGGCGGAACTGCTGGAGGTCTGCGTACAGCAGGGGGTGGCGGGGATCATCGCGACCAACACGACCGTGGGGCGCAACGGGATCTCCGCGATGGACCGGCACACCGGCACACAGCCGGGCGGGTTGTCGGGTCGACCGCTGCACAACCGGGCCGTCCACACGGTCCGGTTCGTGCACCGCGAGTGCGCCGGCCGGCTGCCGGTGATCGGCGTCGGCGGTATCGACGACGCGCGTGACGCGCTGCGGATGCTCGACGCCGGTGCGAGCCTGGTTCAGCTCTACACCGGTCTGATCTTCCGGGGTCCGGAACTGGTCCGCCAGATCAACCGGGCGCTGGCACAGACTGTCCGCTGACCGGGACCGGCCCGCGGGCCGGATCGGTCGAGATCGGCGCCGGTGGATCCGGGGCGGGAGGTGGCCACTATGGCTGGGGATACGTTCGGAACGCGTCTGTACGCCGCGATGGCGGCGCGGGGTGCCCTGTGTGTCGGGTTGGACCCGCACGCCGCTCTGCTTCGATCCTGGGGCCTGTCCGACGACGTTGCTGGGCTGGAGCGGTTCAGCCGGACAGTGGTGGAGGCGCTGGCCGGGCGGGTCGCGGTCGTCAAACCGCAGTCGGCCTTCTTCGAACGCTTCGGTTCCCGGGGTGTCGCGGTACTGGAGAGCGTGATCACCGAGGCCCGGCAGGCGGGTGCCCTCGTGCTGCTGGACGTCAAGCGCGGGGACATCGGCTCGACGGCGCAGGCGTACGCGGATGCGTACCTCGACCCGAGTAGCCCCTTGGCGGTGGATGCGGTGACGGCGAGCCCGTTCCTGGGGTTCGGATCGCTGCAGCCGATGATCGACACTGCCCGGGCGCATGGACGGGGGGTGTTCGTACTCGCGCTGACCTCCAACCCCGCCGGCCCGCAGGTCCAGTGCGCCCGCGCCGAGGATGGTCGTACGGTGGCCCAGATGGTGTTGGACGAGTTGTCCACGTTGAATGCCGGTGCTCGACCGTGGGGTTCGTTCGGGGCGGTTGTGGGTGCGACAGTCGTCGCACCCACTGGTGGCGCCGGTCACGATCTGGCGAATGTGAACGGACCGTTCCTCGTTCCGGGTCTTGGGGCACAAGGTGGGACACCAGAGGACCTGCGGCGTCTTTTCGGTCAGGTGTCCGATCAGGTAATACCGTCATACTCGCGCGAAATATTACAAAAGGGACCGAGTATTCGTGCGATGCGTGACTGCGTGGAAGCGTTGAGTGAACAGTGCGCTAGCGCACTGGGACGCTCCACATGACGCAATCTGGTCGATGTGATATCGATTACACTAAGGCGGGATCGACACGCGAGCGTGCTGACGTTGCTTCCTGGTGCGATTGCCCGCTAGGTTTCCCGCGCTGGTAGTTCATCCGTTTCGTTAACAGTCGATACGCAACCCAAGGAGACCTTCGTGCCGCTCCCGTCGCTCACCCCCGAGCAGCGTGCCGCCGCGCTGGAGAAAGCGGCTGCCGCGCGCAAGGCCCGCGCTGAGCTGAAGGACAAGCTCAAGCGGGGGGACACGACGCTCGCCGACGTCCTGAGCCTTGCCGACGCCAACGAGGTGGTCGGCAAGCTGAAGGTGTCGGCGGTGCTCGAGGCGCTGCCCGGCATCGGAAAGGTGCGCGCCGCTCAGATCATGGAGCGGTTGCACATCGCGGACAGTCGCCGGCTGCGTGGCCTCGGTGAGCATCAGCGTCGTTCGCTGCTCGCCGAGTTCAGTCCAGCCGAGTAGCGGAGCGCACCGGATGGCCGGCCCGGTCGGACCGGACCACCACGCCGGTGCGCCAAGGACCGTCCGATCACACTGTTCGGACGGCCCTGACCTACCGGGTCGGCCGGTGACCTCCGGCCGACCCGACCACCCCGGCCGGGGGAGTTCCCTACCCGCCGGGTTGCACGGTTCGATAGAAACAAGCGGTGACCATTCGTAGTCCCCGTGCCGGCGAACCGGCCCGCACCGCACGTCTCACCGTTCTCTCCGGCCCGTCTGGAGTCGGCAAGGGCAGCGTGTTCGCGCTCGTTCGACAGCGTTACCCCGATGTATGGCTGTCGGTATCGGTGACGACACGCCGACCGCGACCCGGAGAGCAGGACGGTCGGCACTACCATTTCACCGACCGTGACGGCTTTGAACGGATGGTCGCGGCCGGCGAGCTGCTCGAATGGGCCGAGTACGCAGGCAACTGCTACGGCACGCCCCGGGCTCCGGTGGAGCGCCGCCTGCGAACCGGGCTGCCCGCCCTGCTGGAGATCGATCTGCAGGGTGCCCGTCAGGTACGGGCCACCATGCCGGACGCCCAGCTGGTCTTCCTCGCTCCACCCAGCTGGGAGGAACTGGTACGTCGGCTGGTCGGTCGGGGCACCGAGGACGAAGAGACCATCCGCCGCAGGTTGGAACTCGCCCGCGCCGAACTGGCCGCCGAACCGGAGTTCGATGCCACGATCGTCAACAGCTCCATACCGCAGGCCGCCGCCGAACTTGTCGAGCTGCTGGAGCAGACGGCGGCGCCGGCCCACAGTCGGCGGCGCTGACCGGGCGGCAGTACGTTCGGCTGTGTGTCCGATCACAAAAAGTGAGCGCGAACGGGCCGTTGAGCGGACCAACCTGACCAGCGATCACAACCTGTTGCTAAGATCGGTCGTTCATACGGTGGCAGCCGCCGCCCTGGCGCAACGGCCAGCCGCCATCATCCGTTTCTCTGATCGCAGGCATTGAGGTCGATCCGCGTGTCCGGAACAGTGGCCAGTCCCGAAGGAATCACCAACCCACCGATCGACGAGTTGCTGGAGAAGACCCCGTCGAAGTACGCGCTGGTCATCTTCGGCGCGAAGCGGGCCCGCCAGATCAACGCCTACTACTCCCAGTTGGGCGAGGGTCTGCTCGAGTACGTCGGGCCGCTGGTGGAGACCACCCCGCAGGAGAAGGCGCTGTCCATCGCGCTGCGGGAGATCAACGGTGGTCTGCTGACCGCCGAGCCCACCGGCGAAGAGTGATCAGCGGGAAGCTCCCGCACCGCGCCGCGTGACGGCTGACCGCCGCCGGGCGGCGCGGTGGCGTCTGTGCCACGGCGATCCGTGCCCGCGGAAGTTGAGGTGGACATGACCCGACACATCGTGCTCGGTGTCTCCGGCGGGATCGCCGCCTACAAGGCCTGCGAACTGCTCCGCCTGTGCACCGAGGCCGGTCACGAGGTGCGGGTGGTGCCCACGGCGAGCGCGTTGCGTTTCGTCGGCGCGCCGACCTGGGAGGCGCTGTCCGGTCAGCCGGTGCGTACCGAGGTCTGGGCGGACGTTCCCGAGGTCGCCCACGTGCGGCTGGGGCAGAGCGCGGACCTTGTCGCGGTTGTTCCCGCCACCGCCGATCTGATGGCACGTGCCGCGCACGGGCAGGCCGACGATCTGCTCACCGCCACGCTGCTGACGGCGCGGTGTCCGGTGCTCTTCGCGCCGGCCATGCATACCGAGATGTGGGAACATGCGGCGACCGTCGACAACGTCGCCACTCTCCGCCACCGGGGTTGCGTGGTGCTGGAACCGGCCTCCGGTCGTCTGACCGGGCCGGATACCGGAAAGGGTCGGCTGCCCGATCCGGCCGCCCTGTTCGAGGTCGTGGAGCACCTGCTCGCTGGCAGCGCGCAGCGCACGACCGATCTGGCCGGACGGCAGCTGGTGATCAGCGCCGGTGGCACCCGCGAGTACCTGGATCCGGTCCGATTCCTGGGTAACCGTTCCAGCGGCAAACAGGGGTACGCGTTCGCCCGTGCCGCGATCGCCCGAGGTGCCCAGGTCACCCTGGTGTCAGCGAACGTCGAGCTGAGTACGCCGGCCGGTGCAGATCTGGTACGCGTCGACACCACCGCGCAACTGCGCGACGCGCTGTGGTCGCACGCCCGGACCGCGGATGCGATGATCTTCGCGGCTGCGCCGGCCGACTTCCGGCCGGCGCAATACCAGGAGCAGAAGATCAAAAAGACCGGTGAGGGCGTCGTGGCGCCGCTGGAACTCACCACCAACCCGGACATCGCCGCCGAACTGGGCGCGGCCAAACGTCCCGGCCAGATCCTGGTCGCATTCGCCGCAGAGACCACCGAGCTGCTCGCCCACGCCCGCGCCAAACTTGCGCGTAAGCGTGCTGACCTTATAGTGGCTAACCAGGTGGGAGCCGGTCGCGGGTTCGGGACCGACACGAACGCGGCCACGGTGCTGGGGGCCGATGGCAGCGTGACGGAGCTCCCGGAGATGGCCAAGGCCGAACTGGCGGACCGGGTACTCGATCTGGTGGTGAGCAGGCTCACCGATCGGACCGACGGGCCGGCCGACCTATCGGCGGACCATCATCCGGAGCCCCGGGACGGATCCACGAAGCGGTCTGTTCCGTGACCCGCTACATGACTACACTCGCCATACCTGTCAGCGCATCCAGGGGAGTATCGTGACACGCCGCTTGTTCACCTCGGAGTCGGTCACCGAAGGCCACCCCGACAAGATTGCCGACCAGATCAGTGATGGCATCCTCGACGCCCTTCTGACCCAGGACCCCCGCAGCCGGGTCGCGGTGGAGACTCTGATCGCCACCGGCCAGGTGCACGTCGCAGGCGAGGTGACCACCGAGGCGTACGCGGACATTCCGAGCATCGTGCGGGAGACGATCCTGCGGATCGGCTACGACTCGTCGAAGAAGGGTTTCGACGGCGCCTCGTGCGGTGTGAGCATCTCGATCGGGTCGCAGTCACCCGACATCGCAGTCGGTGTCGACACCGCGTGGGAGGCGCGTTCCGGCACCGCCGGCGACGCATTGGACCACCAGGGTGCCGGCGACCAGGGCATGATGTTCGGTTTCGCCTGCACCGAGACGCCGGAACTGATGCCGCTGCCGATCGCGCTGGCGCACCGGTTGTCCCGACGGATGTCGGCGGCGCGTAACGACGGCACCATCCCCTACCTGCGGCCCGACGGCAAGACCCAGGTGACGATCGAGTACGACGGCTTTCGTCCGGTCCGGCTGGACACGGTCGTGGTCTCCAGCCAGCACGCCCCGGACATCTCGCTGGACTCCCTGCTCACCCCGGACATCCGCGAGCACGTGATCGCACCGGAGGTCGAGGCGCTGGAGCTGGACACCAGCGACTACCGGCTCCTGGTCAACCCGACCGGACGGTTCGAGATCGGCGGCCCGATGGGTGACGCCGGACTGACCGGCCGCAAGATCATCGTGGACACCTACGGAGGGTACGCACGCCACGGCGGCGGCGCGTTCTCCGGCAAGGACCCGTCCAAGGTCGACCGTTCAGCGGCGTACGCGATGCGTTGGGTGGCCAAGAACGTGGTCGCCGCCGGCCTGGCCGAGCGCTGCGAGGTACAGGTCGCGTACGCGATCGGCAAGGCGCACCCGGTCAGCCTCTTCGTCGAGGCGTTCGACACCGCCACCGTTCCGGTGGACCGGCTCGAGCGCGCCATCGCCGAGGTGTTCGACCTGCGCCCCGCCGCGATCATCCGGGATCTTGAGCTGGCCCGACCGATCTACGCACAGACCGCCGCATACGGTCACTTCGGTCGTGAGCTGCCCGACTTCACCTGGGAGCGCACCGACCGGGTCGACGAGCTGAAGGCCGCCGCCACCAAGTAGCCACACCAGGTGACGTCCGGGCACCCCGGTGCTGGCTCATGGCTGGCACCGGCATGGTAGGACGGCACGGTGGAAACAGACGACGCGACGCTGCCGGTCGACCTGCCGGATCCGGCCGTTGCGCCGTCCCGCCCAGATCGACGTCGCACCCCGCGCCACCGGCAGCCCGCTGCGGAGCTGCCGGTGGCGCGGGTCTGTGTGGATGTCGGGCTGGCCCACCTCGACCGGCCGTTCGACTATCTGGTGCCGGCGGAACTGGACGAGGCCGCACAGCCCGGTTGCCGGGTGCGGATCCGCTTCGCGGGCCAACTTGTCGACGGCTACCTGCTGAACCGGGTCGCCGACAGCGACTTCACCGGCCGGCTCGGCTTTCTCGAACGGGTGGTGTCCGCCGAGCGTGTCCTCACCTCCGAGATCGCCGAACTCGCCCGCGATGTCGCCGACCGCTACGCAGGCACGCTGGCCGATGTCCTGAGGTTGGCTGTACCGCCACGTCATGCACGGGCCGAGAGCGCACCGACCGAACCGGCGCCGATCCCACCGGACCTGGCAACAGAATCCGAGCACTGGCAGCAGTACCCGGCCGGCGCGGCCTATCTGCGGGCACTGCGGGACGGTCGGGCTCCCCGCGCGGTGTTCACCGCAGCCCCCGGGGAGGACTGGCCGGCCCGGCTGGCCGAGGCACTGGGCACCGCACTCGCCAGCGGCCGGGGCGGCCTCGCCGTGGTACCCGACAGCCGTGACCTGGACCGGTTGGACACCGCGCTGGTCAAGCTGCTCGGTGGCTCACTGCACCACGTGGCACTCAACGCAGCACTCGGGCCTCAGGAACGCTACCGGCGTTTCCTGCGTGCCTCACGTGGCCAGGTCCGGCTCGTGATCGGCACCCGGGCTGCGATGTTCGCGCCGGTCACCGGACTGGGGCTGGTGGTGATCTGGGACGACGGGGACGATCTGCATGCCGAGGAACGTGCCCCGTACCCGCACACCCGCCAGGTGCTGCTGACCCGGGCGAGGTTGAACTCGACGGCCGTGCTGGTCGCCGGCCACGCCCGTAGCAGTGAGGCCCAGCTGCTGGTGGCCAGCGGCTGGGCGAAGGAGATTGTCGCCGACCGGGCACTGCTGCGCTCCCGCGCACCGCGTGTGCTGCCGACCGGTGACGAGTTCCAGATGTCCCGCGATCCGGGCGCGGCCGCTGCCCGGTTGCCCAGTGTGGCCTGGGAGGCAGCCCAGTCGGCACTCAGGTCCGATGCTCCGGTACTGGTCCAGGTGCCGCGGCGTGGGTACCTGCCGGTCGTGGTGTGTCAACAGTGCCGGGCCCGTACCCGGTGCCCGCACTGTGCGGGCCCGCTGGCCGTACCGGATGCGGGTGGCTTCCCGGTCTGCCGGTGGTGCGGGCGCGGTGCCGGCGCGTACCGCTGCCCGGATTGCGGTGGGCGGCGACTGCGGGCGGCGGTCGTCGGCGCCCGTCGTACCGCTGAGGAGCTCGGTCGGGCCTTCCCGGGAGTGGTGGTACGGACCTCCGGCCGGGACGGCGTGCTGGGTGCGGTACCGCCCGGCGCCTCGGTCGTGGTCAGCACTCCCGGCGCCGAACCGGTCGCCGGGTCCGGCTACGGCGCGGTACTGCTGCTCGACGCCTGGGCACTGCTGACCCGGGCCGATCTACGGGCCGCGGAGGAGGCGCTGCGCCGCTGGATGGCCGCCGCGGTGCTCGCCCGTCCGGCCAGCGAGGGCGGACGGGTGGTGGTGGTGGCCGACGCCTCGATCCCGGTCGTGCAGGCTCTTGTCCGGTTCGACCCGGCCGGCTACGCCGCCCGCGAGCTGGCCGACCGCCGCGAACTGAGGTTCCCGCCGGTGGTGCGGATGGCGAGCCTGACCGGTACCGCGCCCGCGGTGGCGGCATTCGTGCGGGAGGCGCACCTGCCGCCCGAGGTCGATCAGCTGGGCCCGGTGGCGGTGTCGAGGACTGCCCGTGGCCGACCTGTCGAACTGGAACGCCTGCTGCTGCGGGTGCCGCAGACCAGAGGTCCGCAGCTCGCGCTGGCATTGCGGGAAGCTGCCGCGTTGCGCAGCGCGCGTAAGGACCCCGACCCGGTCCGTATCCAGATCGACCCGCTCGATCTGCTGTGACCGGGCCGGGAGGCGACCGGCCGCGTACCGACTCCGATGCCTCTCCGTAGACTTGTCGGGAACGTGTCGGAGAGGGGACTGGCGTGGATACGCACCGGGACGGGACAGTCGACACGTCGGTCGACGCCGGGACGACAGCTACCGGAGGGCGGTCCCGGGGTTCTGGGCTGGTTGCCGCTCCGGAATCGGTGGCAGCGGCTGGTCTCTCCACAGGTGCCGTCGAGCCGCCGCCGATGCGGCCGAGCAGCGCGGTGGTGACGGGATCTGTCGAGCTGTCCGATGCTGACGCCGACGGCGGGCTGGTCCGGACGTTGCGGCTGTTCGGTGACCCGGTACTACGCACCGCCTGCGACCCGGTCACCACATTCGATGCCGAACTGCGCCGCCTCGTACGGGATCTGACCTGCACACTGGCCGACGAGCGTGGTGCGGGGCTGGCCGCGCCGCAGATCGGTGTCTCGGCCCGGGTGTTCGTGTTCGACGTGCCCGGACCCGACGGTCGGGTGGCCGGGCATCTGGTCAACGCGGGTCTGGACTTTCCTGACGAGCAGGAGCAGGACGGGCCGGAGGGCTGCCTGTCGCTGCCCGGCGTCTATTTCGACACCCGTCGCCGACAGAACGTCGTCGCCCGTGGTTTCAACGCCTACGGCGACCCCGTGCAGGTGGTCGGCAGCGGCCTGATGGCCCGTTGTCTGCAGCACGAGACCGACCATCTGGACGGTGTGCTGTTCATCGACCGGTTGGATGTGACGGCGCGCCGGGAGGCCATGCGAGCGATCCGGGCGGCGCACTGGTACGGCGAACCCACCCCGCGGGTGCAGGTGAGTCCGCACCGCGTACATGGGCATCTGGGCTGAGCAGTTCGGCCGGTCGCGGACGGGTCGTAGACCGAGAAAGGCAGGAACGTGCGACTGGTATTCGCCGGTACCCCCGAGGTGGCGGTGCCCGCTCTGCGGGCCGTCGCGGATTCGGGACATGAACTGCTGGCCGTGGTGACCAGGCCGGACGCACCGTCCGGGCGTGGCCGAAGAGTGTCGCGCTCCCCGGTGGCGGAGTGGGCCGACCAGCACGGCGTACCGGTGCGTACCCCGCGGCGTCCCCGCGACGAGGACTTCCTGACCTGGCTGCGCGAGGTGGGACCGGACTGTGTACCGGTGGTGGCCTACGGCGCCCTGATCCCACCGGCAGCGCTGGCGATACCGGCGTACGGCTGGCTGAATCTGCACTTTTCGCTGCTGCCGGCGTGGCGTGGTGCGGCGCCCGTGCAGCATGCCGTGCTGCACGGTGACGAGGTGACCGGCGCGAGCGTCTTCGCGTTGGAGGAAGGTCTGGACACCGGCCCGGTGTACGGCACGCTCACCGAACCGGTCCGTCGCAGCGACACCTCTGGTGACCTGCTGGACCGCCTCGCGGTCAGCGGCGCCGGGCTACTGGTGGCCGTTCTGGACGCGATCGGGGCCGGCACCGCTCGTGCTGAGCCGCAACCGGCGGACGGGGTCAGCCTGGCGCCGAAGATCACCGTCGAGGATGCCCGGATCCGCTGGTCGGAGCCGGCCTTCGCGGTGGACCGCCGGATCCGTGCCTGTTCGCCGGCGCCGGGTGCCTGGACGACGATCGGGGATGAGCGGGTGAAGGTGTTCCCACTGGCGCCGGGTGGGGCCGAACTGTCGCCAGGGCAGCCGTTGCCGGCGATCGGTGAGCTGGCGGTGGAGCGCCGACGGGTGCTGGTCGGCACGGGTGACCGGCCGGTGCTCCTGGACGAGGTCCAGCCGGCCGGGAAGAAGCGGATGCCGGCCACCGCCTGGGTGCGTGGGGCCCGGTTGACCACCGGGGACCGGTTCGCATGATGAAGTGTCGACGTCGGCCGGCGGCCGGGAAGGTGTTGCGGTGAGCGGCCCGAACCGTCGTAAGGGCGCTGGTGATGCGAACCGGCGGGACCGTCCGACCCGCCGGGGCGGAACCGGGCAGCGCGGTGGTCGCCCGGACCCGGTACGCCCAGTGGCCGGGGCACGCCCGGTGGACCCGGCGCGTCGGGCGGCGTACGAGATCATCCGCAAGGTCCACGACCGGGGCGCGTACGCCAACCTCGCCCTGCCGGCGCTGTTGTCCGAGTGGTCGCTGACCGGCCGGGACGCCGCCTTCGCCACCGAGTTGTGCTACGGCACGTTACGGGCCACCGGAACGCTGGACGCGGTGCTCGCGACCGGCTCGCACCGACCACTGTCCAAGATGGACAAACTGGTGCGGGACGCACTGCGGCTCGGTGCCTACCAGTTGCTCTACACCAGGGTGCCGGCACATGCCGCGGTGTCGACCACGGTGGCCCTGGTCCGTTCGGCCGGCGGTGCCCGCGCGGCCAGTTTCGCCAATGCGGTCCTGCGTCGGGTGGCCGGCCACGACCTGGCGGGCTGGGTGGAGCTGGTCGCCCCGGCCGCGCGGACCGACCAGACGACCCGACTGGCGGTACGTCACGCCCATCCGGAATGGATCGTCCGGGCGCTGGCCGACGCGCTCGGCGACGACGTGCAACTGGAGCAGGCGCTGGAGGCCGACAACGAACGGCCCGTCGTGCATCTGGCCGCTCGCCCGGGGCGCATAGACCGGGCCGAACTCGCTGCCCGGGTCGCCGGCACGCCGGGCCCCTGGTCGCCCTACGCGGTCCAACTGCCCGGCGGAGCACCGGGTGACCTGCCGGAGATCCACGACGGTTCGGCCGGTGTACAGGACGAGGGCAGCCAGTTGATGGCGTTGGCTCTGGCCGGGGCGTCGTTGACCGGACCGGACACCCGCTGGCTGGACCTGTGTGCCGGCCCGGGTGGCAAAGCGGCGCTGTTGGCCGCGCTGGCCGGTACCCGCGGCGCATCGGTGACGGCGGTGGAGGTTGCGGAGCATCGGGCCGGTCTGGTCGGGCGTGCGGTGGCGGGGCTGCCGGCCCGGGTGGTGCACGCCGACGGTCGGTCGGTCGGGCAGCATCCGGCGCTGCCCGCAGGGGAGTTCGACCGGGTTCTGGTCGACGCGCCCTGCACCGGGCTGGGCGCGTTGCGGCGACGTCCGGAGGCGCGTTGGCGTCGGCAGGAGTCCGACCTCACCGACCTGGTGAGGCTGCAGCATGAGCTGTTGTCGGCGGGTTGTCGGGCGCTGCGGCCCGGTGGTGTGGTCGCCTACGTGACCTGTTCACCGCATCTGGCCGAGACTCTCGGTGTACTGGACGCGCTGCTGGCCGAGCCGCCGGTTGCGCTGGAGCGTCTGGATGCCCGTGAGCTGTTGCCGGGCGGTATGCCGGATCTGGGGGATGGCCCGACCGTGCAGTTGTGGCCGCACCGGCACGGCACTGACGCGATGTTTCTGGCGGTGCTGCGCCGTACCGGGTGAACTGGGCGGCGCCATCCGTGTCGGGTGCCGCACGCCCCACCGGTAGTTGAGCTCGTCTGGCTGTCACGGACGAGCTGCCCGATCCGGATCGAAGCCGGTTGGGTGACCGGGTCTGTTGCGGTGACCGATCCTGCCGTCACCACCGAGTCACGGGCGCGGCTGCAACCGGGTTGTCGACATCACGTTGTCGCCGGGCGAAGAAAATAGATAGCCTATCAATATGAATTCGAGTATGGCTGGCAGCCGGCTCGCCGCTGAGCTGGCAGGTCGGCTGGGTGTGCTGAGTACGCTGCTGCGTCGTTCCGCCGGTGTCGAAGGCGTCAGCCCCACCGTCGCGACCGTACTGAGCACCCTGGAACGCGACGGCGCGAAACGGGTCAGCGACCTGGCCGACATCGCCCAGGTCGCGCAGCCGAGCATGACCGCGTTGCTGAGAAAGCTCGCACAGGCCGGTCATGTGGCGCGCGGCAGTGACGTCCAGGATCAGCGCGTGGTCACCATCGCGATCACCGATGGGGGTCGGGCGCTGCTGGAGCACATCCGCGCTGTGCGCCAGGCCGCCCTGGACGCCCGTCTGGCGTTGCTGGACCCGGCGGACCGGGACATGCTGGCCGCGGCCGTTCCGGCGTTGGACAAGCTACTCGACAACTGGCGGAAGGTGTGACAGCGGTGACTCAGGGAGAAGGAGCCGGGATCCTGCGGCAGCCCAAGTCGGTCTGGGCGGTGGCGTTCGCATGCGTGATCGCGTTCATGGGCATCGGTCTGGTCGACCCGATCCTGCCGGCGATCTCCACTGACCTGAAGGCGAGCCCTAGCCAGGTGGAGTTGCTGTTCACCAGCTACATGCTGGTGACCGGGGTGGCCATGCTGATCACCGGATTCGTGTCCAGTCGGGTCGGCCCCAAGCGCACCCTGCTCGCCGGTCTGGCGCTGATCGTGACCTTCAGCGCGCTCGCCGGCGCAGCCGACGGGGTCAACGGCATCATCGGATTCCGGGCCGGCTGGGGGCTGGGCAACGCCCTGTTCATCGCCACCGCCCTGGCGGTCATCGTCGGTGCGGCCTCCGGCGGCGTCGCGGGTGCGATCATCCTGTACGAGGCTGCGCTGGGGTGCGGGATCGCGGTAGGGCCGTTGCTGGGTGGGCTGCTCGGTGGGATCAGTTGGCGCGGACCGTTCTTCGGCGTCGCGGTACTCATGGCCATCGCGTTCGTCGCCGTGATCGTGCTGCTGCCCACCTCGTCGAAACCGGCACGCCGTTCGTCGATCATCGACCCGCTGCGGGCACTGCGTCATCGGGGGTTGCTCACCACCGCGCTCACCGCGCTGTTCTACAACTACGGCTTCTTCACCCTGCTGGCCTGGACCCCCTTCCCGATGGGGCTGACCGCCCACCAGCTGGGGCTGGTGTTCTTCGGCTGGGGCCTCTGCCTGGCGGTCACCTCGGTGTTCGTCGCTCCTCGGCTGCAGGCCCGGTTCGGCACCGTACGCACCCTGTACGCGGTGCAGGGAACGATCGCGCTCATCCTGGTCGCGATGGGAGTCGGTACGCACTCCACGCCGACCCTGATCGTCGCGGTGATCGTGGCCGGACTCTTCCTGGGGATCAACAACACACTGATCACCGCTGCGGTGATGAAGGTGTCCCCGGTCGAGCGGCCGGTGGCCAGCGCCGCGTACAGCTTCGTACGCTTCATCGGTGGTGCGGTCGCACCTTTCCTGGCGGGCAAGATGGGTGAGAACATCAGCCCACGGCTGCCCTTCTTCGTGGGTGCCGGATGTGTGGCGGTCGGCATCGCGGTGCTGGCCAGCGGACATCGTCACCTGCATGTCGTCGATGCGCCTGAGCAGCCCGCCGCCACGCCCGCCGCAGGCTCCCGGTTGCTGGTCGCGGTCGACTCCTCTCCGGCCGGTTCCGCCGTGGTCGGCCACGCCGCCAGGGTGGCCAGGCAGCGTGACCTGCCGGTACATCTGCTGCACGTGCGGGAGACCGAGATCGTCGGCGACACAGTCCTTGCGTTGGAGAGTGAGCAGGACGCCCGGCTGTTGCTGGAGGGCCGGGTCGCCGAGCTGACCGCCGCCGGAGTGGTGGCCCACGGTGAGGTCGCCGACAGCGTCGGCAACCATGCCGAGGTGGCCCGGCTCATCCTGGACCGGGCCGCCCGGATGGAGGTCCCCGCGATCGTGCTCGGCGCCTCCTCACATGACGGTTTTCACGGATTGCTGGGCGCCAGTGTGGTCGGCGAGGTGTCCCGACATGCCGGGCGACCAGTGCTGATCATCGACCCGGAGTCCGACCGGCTCAGCGCTGTCGAGTGAGCAGCATGGGGCGGGCCGTCCACTCAGTCGGGGTGGTCAGCGTCGCGGGTGGCGAAGGCGATCAGGTCTGCTATCGCGTCGAGCGGATCGATTCCGCGGCCGGTGGCGATGCGCACATGTGGTCGGTGTTCGCCGACGTGGTACCGGCTGCCCGGAACCACGGCGATGCCCGCCGCAGCCAGGGTGACCAGGGCGGAGCGCTCGTCATCCACCGGCACCCACAGGCACAGTCCATCGCTGCCGATGGTGTGGATCCCCCGCCGGGACAGCGCATCGGCCAACGAGCCACGTCGTTGCCGGTAGAGTTCGCCCGCGCTGCTGACCGCCCGTACCACGGCCGGATCGATCAGCAGCGCGGCCAGACAGTTCTGCAGGATCCGGCTGGTCCAGCCGGCTCCGAAGGTCCGGTAGGTCTGAGCCTTCTCCAGCAGTGTCCGGGGGCCACCCAGGACCGCCAGCCGCAGGTCCGGTCCGTGGGACTTGGAGTACGAACGGATCAGTACGGTGCGTTCCGGTAGCAGCTCGCCGATGCTGTGCAGTGGTTCGCCGGCCAGTGGGCCCAGCCCGTCGTCCTCCACCGCGATGGTCTCGGTGCCGGACAGCAGATGGGCAAGTTCGTCCCGTCGATCCGCGTCGACGTTGTGCCCGACGGGGGAGTGCGCCCGCGGCTGGTAGCAGAACAGGACCGGCCGTCTGCGCAGCGCGCCGACGAGCGCGTCGGGCCGAGGACCCCGTTCATCGCATGGCACAGCGAGCACTTCGGCTCCGACCGCATCGAGTATGTCCAGCAGGCGGGGCGCGGTGGGGTCTTCGACGGCAACCGGATCGCCGGTGGTGACGAGCGTCTGACAGAGCAGCAGCAGGGCGTCGAATCCACCGTTGACGGCCAGCAGCGCATCGGCCCGGTAGGGCCAGGTCGGTCGGACGGCGTTGGCGAGTTCCGGGGTGATGGCGACCCGTACGTACTCGTTGAGCGCACTGGTGCGCAGCGCCTGTGCCAGGGCCAGATCCAGTGGCGGAAGCAGGACCGGATCAGGTACGGCGAGCCGCAGGTCGTGCAGCAACCGGTCGCCGAACCGGCCGACGCCCTCGAACCTCGACGGCCGTGGCACGTCCGGCGGGCCGGTGATGACGGTGCCGGCCCGACCGCGGCCGCTGATCGAGCGTCGACGTCGCAGCATCGACCACGCCTCGGACACGGTGGCTGGGCTCACCCCCAACCGGGTACCAAGGTCCCGGACCGTGGGGAGCCGATGGCCGGGGCGTAGTTCACCGAGCCGGATGAGCCCGACGACGGCGGTGGCGATTCCGCGCGCGCTCGGATCCTCGACGTGCTCGGCGAGCCAGGAGGCGTCGATCTGCTGAACGGGCCGGTCGGTGGTGGGAACGTTCGACGACATGGGTTTCCTTCAGTGTGCAGTGGATCTTCTACTTCACCACATCGCTGGAAGTAATGATCAGTAACAAAAAACTCTTGTTCATTTACTGGGTGAACTTTACGGTAGCAACCGATGAGCACGACAGACACCGTCCTACGACTGGGCGCCCGCCCTTGGTCGCACCTGATTCCGCTCACGTTGAGCGAGGTCAGTACGCCCGGATTGAACATCCGCGTCGACCGCCGGGCACGGACCCCGGACCTGCTCGAGGAACCGGCTCTGGATGCGGCGGAGACCTCGTTCAGCCGCTACGTACGGGCCCGCGCCGCCGGCGACGACCGGATCATCGGCGTACCGGCGTTCGTGATGCGCGGATTCCGCCACCGCTGCATCCTGGTACGTCGCGACAGCCGGTACCGCAGCATGACGGACCTGGCCGCCACCCGGATCGGGCTGACCGGGTGGCCGGATTCGGGAAACGTCTGGACCAGGTCGTTGCTGCGGCAGGCCGGTGTCGGGCTGGACGCCATCAGTTGGACCGTCGGACCGCTGAGCGCCGAGGCCGACGGCCCGGACCGGCTCGGTGGGCTCGCCGCGCCGCGCAACGTACGGCTCGCCGAGCCGGGCTCCGGGCTGGTCGACGCGCTGCTGGCCGGCGAACTCGATGCCCTCATGACGCCGTTCATGCCACCCGGGTTCCACCAGGCGGACAGTCCGCTGCGCCCCCTGCTGGCCGACTACCCGGCAGCTGAGCTGCACTACCTGCGCACGGTGGGGTTCATACCCGGAATCCACCTGGTCGGGGTCCGGCGCGAGCTTGTCGACCGGCGACCGGAAGTGCTCACCGAACTGATGGCGGCGCTGCGGCGATCCAAGGACAACTGGTGGGCAGATCACCGCAAGCTGGCTGATCCGACGCCATGGGCGCTGGCCGACGTGGACCGCACCGAGCGGCTCCTGGGCGCCGACTGGATGCCCTACGGCCTGGCGGCCAACGCCGGGATGATCGCAGCCTTCTGCGCCGAACTGGCCGCCCAGTCGGTGCTGGCCGAGCCGGTGGACCCGGCGGGGCTGTTCGCTGAATACGCCAACATTGCGCAGGAGGACTGATGCGTATCGCCGTCGGCCAGTTCGCCGCCAGCGGGAACTGGCAGAACAACCTGCGAACCTGTACCGATCTGATCGACCGCGCCGCCGCCGGCGGAGCTGATCTGCTGGTGCTGCCGGAAGGCGTACTGGCACGCTTCACCGACGACTTCAGCAGGTTACGGACGGCGGCGCAGCCACTGTCCGGTCCGTTCGTCACCGAACTGGCCGGGGCCACCGCTGGCCGGGGACTCAGCGTGGTCGCGGGGGTGCACGAACCAGGTCCCGGTGGCCGCGCCTACAACACCCTGGTGGTGCTGCGGCAGGGACGTGTCGACGTGGTGTACCGCAAACTGCACCTCTACGACGCATTCGGCTCGATGGAATCCGAGAACGTCGTCGCGGCGGACAACCCGCCGGTCACCTTCGACTGCGCTGGTCTCACCGTTGGCTTGATGACCTGCTATGACATCCGGTTCCCGGAGCTCGCCCGGGTACTGACCCTGTCCGGAGCGCACGTTCTCGTCCTACCGGCCGCATGGGTCAGGGGACCACAGAAGGAACGGCACTGGGAGCTGATGCTGGCGGCCCGCGCCGTGGAGAACACCGTCTACGTGATCGGGGCGGGGGAGTGCGGGTCCCGCAACATCGGCAGCTCCATGATCGTCGATCCGCTCGGCGTCGTCGCCGCGCGGCTCGGCGAGCAGCCCGGCCTGCTGTTCGGCGAGGTGTCGGCGGAACGGATCGAGGACGCCAGGACCCGGCTACCGGTACTGGCCAACCGGCGGTTCGCCGTCGACCCCGTGCCCCGTCCGTCGAGCGGCGTCGTACCAGCCCCCACCGCCGGCACCGACCGGTTCGATCGAGAGGAAGTTGCCCGATGCGTTCGATGACCCGTGCCGCCGTCGGCGCGTTTGTCGCACTGGCTCTGGCGGGAAGCGCCGGCTGCGCCAACGATCCCGGCACTCCCAGTAAGGCGAAGGGCCCGGACAGTGGTGCCCACCAGCAGGTCGACAAGTCGCTGCACGACCAGTTGCCCGCCAGGATCAGGAAGTCCGGTGTGCTCACGTCGGTCGACAGCGGCTCCTTCCCGCCCTACACGGTGGTCGGGGCGGGCAATGTCACCGGTGCGGCGACCGACATGCTGACCGCGGTCGGGCAGGTCCTCGGGGTACGGACCCGGCAGGCCACCGTCGACGGGCTGCCCGGCGAGCTGACCGGGATCGCCGCGGGTCGCTACGATTTCGCGTTCGGTCCCATCGGTGATTTCAAGGAACGCCAGACCTCCGCCGACTTCGTGGACTGGGTCCGGGAGTTCGTGGTGTTCGCGGTGCCGCACGGCAACCCGAAGCATCTCAACGGCCTCGGTGACACCTGCGGCCTGCGGATCGCGGTGCAGGCCGGCGGCTCCGCGGAGAAGGTCGTCAAAACCCAGGCCCGGACCTGCGTGGCCAGCGGCAAGCCGGCCGTACGGGTGCAGTCGTACAAGGACCAGCCGAGCTCGATCCTTGCCGTCCGGTCCGGTCGCGCGGACGCCTTCTTCTCCTCTGAGGCGCCGCTGACCTACTTCGTCAAGGAGTCAAAGGGCCAGTTGCAGCTGGCCGGCACTTCGCAGAAGAACGGGTTCGAGGACCTGTACCAGGGTGCGGTGGTACCGAAGGGGTCGGCGCTGCGCGGTGTGTTGCTGGCGGCGCTGCAGAAGCTCGTAGACAACGGCACGTACGCCAGCATCATGAAGCGGTACGGACTGGACCGTAACAAGATAGCGAAGCCTGGCGTCAATCTGGCCACGAGCTGATGAGTATGAATGTGGACAAATCAGTGCGTCCCAGCGCGCAGTCCGAGGTCACTGCACCAACGGACGTACCAGCCGAACTGACCGACGATGTCGCGGACGCCGCGCCGGACCGCCACCCGTGGCGCTGGGTGGCCGGTGCGGTCGTCCTGGTGCTGCTGGCTCAGCTGGCGCACCTCCTGGTCACCAACCACCGTTTCGAATGGGGTGTGGTCGCGGCCTGGTTCAACGCCCGGTCGGTGGGCCGGGGTATCGCGACGACTCTGGAACTGACCGTCGTGGCGATGGTGATCGGAATTGTGCTGGGTGTCGTACTCGCCGTCGGACGGCTGTCACGCAACCCGCTGATGCGGTCGGTCTGCGGAGCCTACGTCTGGTTCTTCCGGGGCACCCCGCTGCTCGTCCAGTTGATCTTCTGGTTCAACCTGTCCGCGCTGTTGCCCCGGCTGTCTCTGGGTATCCCCTTCGGCCCGGAGGTGCTGCACTGGCAGACCAACGCGCTGATCACCCCGATGCTGGCGGCGATCCTTGGACTGGGCCTCAACGAGGGTGCATACATGGCGGAGATCGTGCGCGGGGGCCTGCTGTCGGTCGACCCGGGCCAGGCCGAGGCGGCGCAGGCACTGGCGATGAGCCGGACCCGGACACTGATGCGGGTGGTACTGCCACAGGCGATGCGGTTCATCGTGCCGCCCACCGGCAACCAGGTGATCAACATGGTCAAGGCAACCGCGCTGGTCAGCGTGATCGCCCTGTCCGATCTGCTCTACACGGTGCAGGCGGTGTACAACCGCACCTTCCAGACCATTCCGCTACTGGTCGTCGCTTGCCTGTGGTACCTGATCATCACCTCGGTGCTCTACGCCGGCCAGTACTTCGTGGAAAGGCACTACGCGCGCGGGGCGACACGACACAACCCGCCGAACTTTCTCGAGTTCCTGAAGATCCGACGGAGACCGAAGATGCCTCACCCCGGAGGTGACCGGTGAACGGGACCGTTGACCGCGCAGAGCCGTTGTTGCGGGCCCGGGGGGTCTGCAAGAGTTTCGGACAGTTGGAGGTGCTCAAGGGCATCGATCTGGACGTGTATCCGGGGGAGGTCGTGGTGATCCTCGGTCCGTCGGGTTCCGGAAAGTCCACCTTCCTGCGGTCGGTGAACCGACTGGAGAGCATCGAGGCGGGGGCGATCTCCGTGCACGGTGAACTGGTGGGTTACCGGCGCCGGGGTGGCCGGCTGCGCCGGTTGCCGGACCGGGTCGTCGCCCGTGACCGGCGCCGCGTGGGAATGGTGTTCCAGCACTTCAACCTGTTCCCACACCTGACGGTGCTGGCCAATGTCATCGAGGCTCCGGTCGGGGTGCTGCGTCGGCCACGTGCCCAGGCACTGGCCGAGGCCCGGGAACTGCTCGACCGGGTCGGGCTGGCGGACAAGGCGGGGGTCTATCCCCGACAACTGTCCGGTGGCCAGCAGCAGCGGGTCGCGATCGCCCGTGCGCTGGCGATGCGCCCGGACTTGATGCTGTTCGACGAGCCGACCAGCGCACTGGACCCGGAACTGGTGGGCGAGGTACTCGCGACCATGCGGGGCCTGGCCGCCGATGGGCTGACCATGCTGGTGGTGACGCACGAGATCGCCTTCGCCCGGCAGGTGGCCGACCGCGTGGTCTTCATGGACGACGGTGTCGTGGTCGAGACAGGCAGCCCGGCCGAAGTACTGGACAATCCGCGCAATCCACGGACCAGAGCGTTCCTGTCCCGGTTCCTCGCTGCCTGATCTGCCTTTCCATCCACACGGTGGGCGTGCTCGTGGATTCTCCTGGTACTGCGGTACCGGCCCGTCATGACGCGCGGAACAATGTGAGCTGTGGCGGGGGAGACGAAGCGCGGCCGGCGTGGTGGGGACGGGCAGGCCCGTGATGCGCCGCCGCCCAGAGCGACCCGGCTGATCACCGCCCGGCACCGGCCGTGGTGGTTCCGCGATCTACCGACCGTGCTCGCTTCGGCGATCATCGTCGCGTTGCTGCTCGGGCACCGGTTGGTACCCGATGTGGCCAGCCTGAGTGTCGTGGTCGAGAGTTTCCTGCCCTGGTTGGGGCTGCTGGTCCTCCCGGTCGGATTCGCCGCGTTGGTCAACCGGTCCCGGGCCGGTGGCATCGCACTGGTCGCGCCCGTGCTGGTCTGGGTCCTGATGTTCGGTGCGGCGTTCCTCCCCGGCCCCAGCGCGACCGGCGAGTTCCGTGCGATCACCCAGAATCTCGATGCGGCCAATCCCCGGCCCGCCGCCACGGTCGCCGCTCTCGTGCGGACCCGCGCTGATCTGGTCGCTGTACAGGAACTCTCCGCCCCAACGGCGACCCGGGCACTCAACGGCGCGTATCCCTACCATCTGACCGTCGGTACGGTGGGCCTGTGGAGCCGCTATCGGTTGACCGGTGGTGGTCCGGTCGATCTGAACCTCGGCTGGAACCGGGCACTGCGGGCAGACGTGGCGACCAGGTGGGGTTCTGTCAAGGTGTACGTCGTGCACCTCGCCTCGGTGCGGCCCGGCGCAGACCGGGTCCGTGACCGGACTCTGGAGCGCCTGACCGCCCAGGTACGCAGTGATCCGGCGGCGCACCTGCTGCTGCTCGGCGACCTGAACACCGCCAGCACCGACCGGCAACTTGGCCGACTGGTCCCGCCGTTGCGTGATGCGCAGCGTGAGGCCGGCGCAGGATTCGGCTTCACCTGGCCGGCGGCCTTCCCGATCACCCGGCCGGACCAGCTGCTCTACCGTGGCCTGACCGCCACCAGTGCCACGGTGGCACGTACCGGTGACAGTGACCACCGTGCGGCGTCCGCTGAGTTCCGGGTCGCCCGGTAGCGCGGTGGACCAGGTCCGCCCGGCCATCGATGGTTCGTACGACATGCTGCTGGGTACAGGGGCGCGCATACACTGACTGACGCACCCCAGACCTACGTACGGGTGCGCACGATCCCTCGGTGCACTGCGGCGCACCGCGCCGGACAAGGCAAAATGGAGTCATGCAGCGAGGTACCGGGCCTGTGGACGAGCTCGCCGAAGCGGTGGAGCCGGCAATCCATGCCTTGGTGACCGTGTGGTCGCAGGCCGTGGACGGTACCGGAGAACGGATTTCGAGCACCCAGCTCAGCGTGCTGCACGCGGTGGAGGCCGGGGCGGACCCGACCATCGGAGAGCTGGCCGTCGCCCTGGGCATCGGCATTTCCTCCGTGAGCCGGTTGTGTGACCGGCTCGAGGCCGCAGGCCTGCTGGCACGTGAGACAGCGAAGCATGACCGTCGGGTGATCCATGTCCGGGTTTCCGGTCAGGGATCGCGACTGCTCGCAGAGATCCGGGGTCGCCGGCGCGAGGAACTGGCCAGGATATTGTCGGCGATGCCGCCGGCGGCACGAAGTGCACTGCTCTCCGGGTTGACCGAGTTTCAGGCCGCAGCCCACGGTGACGTTGCCCGGGGTGCTCGTCGGTTGGCCTGAGCCCGCCACTTGCGGGTGACAGTCGTGACTCTCATTTTCCGCAAAAGCCGCCACCTGGCGAGCTGACCTTGTTTCTTGCCCACCGGCAATTATTGTGAGGTGTACAACCGCAGCTCGCTACGGGGTCCGACGTGCGGATACGGGAACCGGGGGGGTGTGCCCGTATCCGCACGTCCTGCGGTCATCGGGCACTGTGACCGGGGTGGCGGGCCGCTCCTGTCGTGGTGAGGAGGCCCTTCGGGTTTCCGATGGGTGTCCATGGCAGCCAGATGCGTTTTCGGGCGGATCCGCCCGAAAACGACGAAGCCCTGACGGAAGTCGACTTCCGTCAGGGCTGCCTGTCGGGACGGCGGGATTCGAACCCACGACCCCTTGACCCCCAGTCAAGTGCGCTACCAAGCTGCGCCACGTCCCGATGCCAACGACGTTCCGATGGCGACAACAGCGTAGCGCAAGGCCAAGATCGCCGGCGCGGGGGTTCTGTCGGCGTTTCGTTAAAAACTAGCTTCCTAGGATGCATTACCCGACATGCCACACCTCACAACTCGACACGACACCAACCCACCAGAGCCAGTCGCCGCTGATCATGAAGCGAGCAGCGGCTACGATGACGGCGATTGCTAGCTGGGAAGCGCAGCGCCCACCCGTGCCGGACGTCCACGTTGCGTTCGGCCCGCCACCGGGTCCGGGTGGCCGTGGAGGGGAGGCCAGATGGCGCGCCGATCGGTGCCCGTCACGGCCGGCAGCGGACAGGTCGTCTCGCATCGGGTCTTCACCCTGCCGAACCTGGTGAGTCTTGTCCGGCTCGGCGGGGTACCACTCTTCGTCTATCTGCTCCTGGTCACCCACCAGAACCTGGCGGCACTGGTTGTCCTGGCGGTGGGTGCGTCGACCGACTGGGTGGACGGTCAGCTCGCCCGACGCCTCAACCAGGTCACCCGGCTCGGTCAGCTACTGGATCCGGTGACCGACCGGGCGTACATCGTGGTCACCGTGCTCGCCCTGACCGCCCGTGGCGTGGTGCCCTGGCAACTCACGGCGGTTCTGTTGCTGCGTGAGGTGGCCGTGGCGTCGAGCTTCCCGGTGCTCTGGCATCACGGCTACCAGTCCCTGCAGGTGCACTACCTGGGCAAGACAGCAACGTTCGTGTTGATGTTCGCCTTCCCCGTGCTGCTGTTTGCGACCCTGGGCGGGTGGATGCAGGTGGTGGGGCAGCCACTGGGTTGGGCGCTGGCGTTGTGGGGTGCCGCCCTCTACTGGTACGCCGCCGTGCTGTACCTGATCCAGGTCGTACAGGTGGTGCGGGTGGCGAGGGCTGGCCGGCGATGACCCGCCCGCCCTCGCATGATCCGAGTGGGCCCGGGCCGACCGGTAACACCTGGGGCAAGGCATTCGGCGCGGATCTGTTGGCCAGGCTGTACGAGTCTTCGCTGGAGCCCGGGTACGCGGCTGCGGCTGAACGCCGTCGACTGGACGGACCGGAGCCCTGGTGGCAGCGCGGGCTGGGCAAGCTCGGCACAGCGGCGGTCATGGTGGTGTTCGGAGTCTTACTGGCGGTGGCCTACCAGCACGCGGTGGCGGCGCAGCCGGAGGCGAACCGGGCCCGGGACAAGCTGGTCCGGGAGGTCAAGAGCCAGCGCGCGGAGACCGACCGGTTGCAGCGTGAGGACAACGCACTGCGAAGCACGGTGACCCGGGACCGGGATCGGGCTCTGTCGTCGGACAGTGCGGGCGCTAAGGATGCTGAGCGGTTGCGTGGCCTGGAGTCGGCGACCGGGTTGTCGAAGGTTGCCGGTCCCGGGGTGACGGTGACGCTGACCGATGCGCCGGATCCCAAGGATCCGGTGACCGGTCAGGCCAGTTCGGAGAACCTTGGTCGGGTGCTGGACCTGGACCTGCAATACGTGGTGAACGAGTTGTGGCGGGACGGAGCGGAGGCGATCGCGGTGGACAACCAGCGGTTGGGCGCCACGTCGACGATCCGTACCGCTGGAGAGGCGATTCTGGTGGATTTCCGGCCGGTGGCCAGCCCGTACCGGGTGAGTGCGGTGGGCCCGCCGTCGATGCGGACGCGGTTCGGGGCGTCGGGTACCGCGGCGCGCTATCGTGACTTCGCGAAGCGTTACCACATGGGTTTCACGATGGGTTCGTCGGGTGAGCTGGTGTTGCCGGCCGCGCCGGACCCGCAGTTGCGGTACGCGCATCCGGTGCGACGGCCGAGTACGTCTCCCTCTCCGTCGCGTCCGAGGCACACCCGGTGATCGCTCTGGTGGCTCTGGTGGCCGGACTGGTGCTGGGGCTGGTGCTGGAACCGACGGTGCCGGCGGGTCTGCAGGCGTACCTGCCGATCGCGGTGGTGGCGGCGCTGGACGCGGTGACCGGCGGGGTGCGGGCATGGCTGCGTAAGGAGTTCAACGACAAGCAGTTTGTGATCTCGTTCGTGTCCAACGTGCTGGTGGCGGCGCTGATCGTCTATCTGGGGGACAAGCTGGGGGTGGGTGGCCAGTTGTCCACGGGGGTGGTTGTCGTGCTGGGGATGCGGATCTTCGCGAATGTCGCAGCGATCAGGCAGACGGTGTTCAAGGCATGAGTGGGTCACGTGGGCCCGTGGAGCCGGACGGGGAGGAGCCCAGGGTGTCCGGATCGCCACAGACCGGTTCCGGGGATGGCGGCGCCGATCCGGAGTCCGTGGATTCGGCGGATACGGGGGAGGGTGACCGGGCCGAGACGACCGATGAGGGCGCGCACGGTGCGCCGCGGTGGTGGACTCACCGGCTGCCTACCCGTTCCGGCGCCCTGATCGGGGTGTTGATCGGGTTGCTGGGTTTTGCCCTGGCGGTGCAGTTGAAGGGCAGTACCAATCAGGATCAGGCGTTGTCGGGTGCGCGGCAGGAGGACCTGGTCCGGATCCTGGATGATCTGGATTCCCGTAAGGAGCGGCTGCAGCGGGAGATCTCTTCGTTGAATTCGCAGAAGCAGCAGATCAGTTCGGGTGAGCAGGGTCGTCAGGCGGCCCTGGATGATGCGCGGCAGCGTGCGGACGAGTTGGGGATCCTGGCCGGTACGTTGCCTGCGGATGGGACGGGTCTGTCGATCCGGTTCTCGGGTGGGAGGGATCCGGTGGCGGCGAGTGTGCTGTTGGATGCGGTGGAGGAGCTGCGCGGTGCCGGGGCTGAGGCCATGCAGATCACCGGTGCTGGTGGTCATGGGGTGCGGGTGGTCGCGTCGACGTCGTTCGTGGACGCGCATCCTGGGGTTGCGGTCGGGTCGACGTCGCTGGTCGGCCCGTATGTGGTGGCGGTGATCGGGGATCCGGCGACGATGCAGGCGGCGCTGAACATCCCGGGCGGGGTTGTGGATACGGTGCGGCGGGCCGGCGGTAACGTCAGTGTCCAGGAGCCTGCCGTGGTGCATGTGTCGTTGCTGCGGCGGGTGAGCGCTCCGCGGTACGCCCGGCCGGTGTCGTAGGTGCTGGTTGCCGTACATTGGCGTGGCGTTGCGTGGGTGCCAGTGATGGCGTGACGGCGAGAGGATTTCCGTGATTCCCGAGGGTCTGCGGTATACGGCGGAGCATGAATGGGTGCGGGTTTCGGGCGGGAAGGTGCGGATAGGTATCACGCACTTCGCTCAGGATTCGCTGGGTGACATCGTCTTCGTGGAGTTGCCTGAGCCGGGTACCGAGGTGGCTGCGGGGCAGGCTGTCGGCGAGGTGGAATCGACCAAGAGTGTGTCGGATCTGTACGCGCCGGTGGCGGGTACTGTGACGGCGCGCAACGAGGGTCTGTCGGATGCCCCGGATCTGGTGAACCGGGAGCCGTACGGCGAGGGTTGGATGTTGGAGATCGAGTTGTCGGATCCTTCGGCGGTGGACGGGCTGTTGGATGCGGCTGGATACACGGAGTTGACCGGTAAGGGCTGAGGTGTGGGTTACTGGATGTAGCGGCGTAGTGTGGTAGCTGCTGTTGCGGCCGGTTGGCCCTTTGCAGTCGTGGTCGAGGTGTTCGGGTGTGCACTGGGTCGCGGCGGCTGGTGAGGGTCGCTGGTCGCGTTGTCGACCATGTTGGCCGGTCTGGTGTGCCAGGCTGGGTTGTGATCCTGTACCCGACCATGAGGTGGTCCGATGACCCGCCCTGACGACGAGTTTCCGCCGCTCGACGTCACGTCGACGTTGAACCTCGGTGCGCTCGAGGACATGTTGGACAGTGGCGAAGCTGATGTCGTGCCGACGCGGTTGGCTGGTTCACTGCCTGCGGGTACGGCGTTGTTGGTGGTGCGGCGTGGTCCGAATGCGGGTGCGCGGTTCCTGCTGGACCACGATGTGACGACCAGTGGGCGGCATCCGGACAGTGACATTTTCCTGGATGATGTGACGGTGTCGCGCCGGCATGCGGAGTTCCATCGGGATGCGGGTGTCTTCACGGTTCGCGATGTGGGCAGTTTGAACGGAACATATGTCAACCGTGAACGGGTGGAGACCGCTACCCTGAGCAATGGCGATGAGGTTCAGATCGGAAAGTTCCGACTGGTGCTGATTGCCGGGCCCAAGGTGGACGACGCGTAGAGGGAGCAGAGGTGGCCGAGTCTGAGGGCACTTCGGCGCGGGCGACCAATGGGGCGCGGGCGTGCATGAGTATCGGCGAGGTGTTGGCTCATCTGCGTGCGGATTTTCCGGATACCACTATTTCCAAGCTGCGGTTTCTGGAGTCTGAGCGGCTGGTGGAACCGGAGCGGACGGCTTCGGGTTATCGGAAGTATTCGTGGGACGATGTCGCGCGGTTGACCTATATCTTGACGGCGCAGCGTGATCATTATCTTCCGCTGCGGGTGATCCGTGATCATCTGACCGCGATGGATGAGGGCGAGGTGCCACTGGGTGCGGTGGCGGTGCGGCCCTCTCTGGTCGCGGTGGATGCTGTGCCGGCGGTGTCGGATGTGGATTCGGGCCATGGTGAGGTGCGGTTGTCTCGGGCGGAGATGACCGATCAGGTGGGAATTTCGGATGCTCAGCTGAGGGATCTGGAGCAGTACGGTCTGGTGACGGCGCATCCGGCTGGTTATTTTGACGCGGATGCGGTGGAGATCGCCCGGGTGGCCAGGCAGTTGGCCGAGTTCGGGGTCGAGCCGCGGCATCTTCGGGCGTACCGGTCGTCTGCGGATCGTGAGATTGGCCTGTTTGAGCAGGTGGTGACGCCGATGGCGCGGCAGCGTAATCCTGAGGCGCGGGCGCGGGCGGCGGAAACGGTACGGGAGTTGGCTGCTTTGTCGTTGCGGCTGCATGCTGCGTTGGTGCAGGCGGGGCTGCGCGGTTCGTTGGGCGTTTGAGCGCGGGGGTGGGGCCAGCGTGGCCGGACGGTGGCTGCGCTGCGCGTGTACCGTGCTAGGAAGAAGCGGGAATCCATTGGTGACCGGTGGTTGCGCCCGGTCGATGCCGTGGTGTTCCGGGCAGTGTGCCGGGGCGGATCCGGGTTGGCGCGGGTCACGTCGGGGAGCGACGGAGGCAGCGGTGCAGGAGCTGAGCGTGGTCGGCGTCCGGGTGGAGTTGCCTGGCAACCAGCCGATCGTGTTGCTCAAGGAGGCGTCGGGGGATCGGTATCTGCCGATCTGGATCGGGGCGGTCGAGGCGACCGCGATCGCGTTCGAGCAGCAGGGTGTGAAGCCGGCGAGGCCGTTGACTCATGATCTGTTGCGGGATGTGTTGACGGCGTTGGGTTCACCGTTGCAGTTGGTGGAGATCACCGAGTTGAAGGACAACGTGTTCTATGCCGAGTTGGTGATCGGCGATGGGGTGCGGGTGTCGGCCAGGCCTTCTGATGCGATCGCGTTGGCGTTGCGGGTGGGTGCCACGATCCGGTGTGCCGAGCAGGTCCTGGAGGATGCCGGCATTGTCATTCCGGATGAGCAGGAGGACGAGGTGGAGAAGTTCCGCGAGTTCCTCGATCAGGTGAGCCCGGAGGACTTCGCTGGTTGAGCGGCCCGGTGGCGTTAGACTGCCGGCCGCGCGTGTCCTGACCTTCGGCGTGTCGTGTGCGCGTGGGGCGCTCGGGTCTGCCTGTGCAGGATAGGGTTTGGCTGTCGCGGGGGTCCTGGGCTCATGGTTGACCGCGCGGCGCGGTCTTTCTAACGTCGAGGGTGACGCCACATGCTGCGTGTCGGCGTTGATGTGCGCCCGGCAGCGTGTTGCGGGGAGGTTGTCACAGTGGACGAGCAGCGGACCGGTCCGCCCGGTGTTTCGGGGCAGGGTTCGGAGTCGGGTGCGGGGCATCCGGCGCAGGATGTGCTGTTCGGCTCTGCGGGTGCGGAGCAGGGTGTGGCCGACGGGGACGATGTCGGTTATCGCGGTGTGACGGCTTGCCATGCGGCGGGGATCACCTATCGGCAGTTGGACTATTGGGCGCGGACGGTGCTGGTGGTGCCGAGTGTGCGTCCGGCGGCGGGTTCGGGTAGTCAGCGGCTGTATTCGTTCCGCGACATTGTGGTGTTGAAGGTGGTCAAGAGGCTGCTGGATGCCGGGGTGTCGTTGCAGAACATCCGTAAGGCCATTGATCAGCTGCGGTCGCGTGGGGTGGCTGATCTGGCGCAGATCACGCTGATCTCGGATGGTACGACGGTGTATGAGTGTCGATCGCCGGAGGAGGTCGTGGATCTTCTGCAGGGCGGGCAGGGTGTGTTCGGTATCGCGATCGGTGGGGCGTTCAAGGAGATCCGGGGTTCGTTGGCGCAGTTGCCGGCGGAGCCGGCTGCGTGTGTGGATGCGCCGGTGTCGTCGTCGGCGGGGGACGAGTTGGCGGCGCGGCGGGCACGGCGCAACGTGGGTTGACGAACGCCGCCGCATCCGACTTGTCGCTGTGTGTCATGTGGTGGCCGCGGTGGGCGGCGGCTGGTTCTGGGTGTGGTCGGGCTGTCGGGCGGCGGTGGCTGCTGGGCGCTACGGGCTGTGCAGGCTGGTACGGTTTGGGGAAAGCTGACAATCCGAGTGGGAGAGATCGGCCGGTTTCGTGCCGGGCGGCGCCGAAGGGGCAAATCCTCCCCGGAACCTCTCAGGCAAAAGGACCGCTCGGGTAGGCGTCTCTGGAGAGTAGGCGCGGGCTGTGATGGCTCGGGTCTCACCGACGGGGCAAGTCCGCGTGGTCGCGGTTGAAGCTCTCAGGTTTGAGGACAGAGGGGGAGGGACCCTGGCGCGGGCGTTCCGTCCGCCCCCGAGGCGACCTCCTGGAGATCGTGATGAACGACCGGACACCGGTGAGTTTTGACCCTGTCCGTACCGACGACGCGCAGCGTGGTCTTGCGCAGTTGCCCCCGGTTCCTTTTGCGCAGCGCCATATCGGGCCGGATGAGGACGGGCAGCAGCACATGTTGCGGGCTGTCGGGTACGGCTCGGTGCAGGAGCTGTTGGATGCGGCGATGCCGGAGGCGATCAGGGCCACGGCGGAGTTGCAGTTGCCGCCGGCGGCCACTGAGGCTGAGGTGACGGCGGAGTTGCGTCGGTTGGCTGAGACGAACCGGCCGATGGTGCAGATGATCGGGCTGGGCTACTACGGTACGCACACACCTGCGGTGGTTTTGCGGAACGTGTTGGAGAACCCGGCGTGGTACACGGCGTACACGCCGTATCAGCCGGAGATCAGTCAGGGCCGTTTGGAGGCCTTGCTGAACTTCCAGACGGTGGTGCAGGACCTGACCGGGCTGGGGGTGGCGGGCGCATCGTTGTTGGACGAGGCGAGCGCTGCGGCTGAGGCGATGACGTTGGCGCGGCGGGCGAACAAGCGGTCGTCCTCGTCGGTGTTCCTGGTGGATGCTGAGGTATTGCCGCAGACCTTGGCGGTGCTTCGTACCCGCGCGTTGCCGCTGGGGATCGAGGTGCGTGTGGTGGATGTGGCCGACGGCCTGCCTGAGGAGGAGTTCTTCGGGTTGCTGTTGCAGTTCCCGGGCGCTTCCGGGGTGGTTGTGGATCATGAGCAGGTGGTTGCCGCGGCGGGGCGGCGGGGTGCGGTGGTCGCTGTGGCGGCGGACCTGTTGAGTCTGTGTCTGTTGCGTCCGCCGGGTGAGATCGGCGTGGATGTGGTGGTTGGTTCGGCGCAGAGGTTCGGGGTGCCGATGGGTTTCGGTGGACCGCATGCCGGGTTCATGGCGGTACGCCAGGGTCTGGAGCGGATGCTGCCGGGCAGGTTGGTGGGTGTCAGTAAGGACGCTGATGGTGCCAGCGCGTACCGGCTGGCGTTGCAGACGCGTGAGCAGCACATCCGTCGGGAGAAGGCAACGAGCAACATCTGTACTGCGCAGGTGTTGCTGGCGGTGATGGCCAGCATGTACGCCGTCTATCACGGGCCGGACGGGTTGGCGCGGATCGCGGGTCGGGTGCACCGGCAGGCGAGCATCCTGGCCGAGGGGCTGCGGGTCGGTGGTGTGCAGGTGGTGCATGAGCGTTTCTTCGACACGGTTCTGGCGCGGGTACCGGGGCGGGGTTCGGAGGTGTTGGCCGCGGCCCGGGACGCGGGGATCAACCTGCGGCTGGTGGATGCGGACACGGTCGGGGTCGCGTGCGACGAGACGACCACGGATGGCGATCTGCTGAGTGTGTGGCGGGCGTTCGGGGTGTCGGCGCCGGGTATCAGCGCGGTGGATGAGGTCGCTGCGGAGCCGTTGCCGGCCGGCTTGTTGCGGGGTAGTGCCTTTTTGACTCATCCGGTGTTCAGGGAGCACCGGTCGGAGACCGCGATGTTGCGGTACCTGCGCGATCTGGCTGACAAGGACTATGCGTTGGACCGGGGCATGATCCCGTTGGGTTCGTGCACCATGAAGTTGAACGCGACCACCGAGATGGAGCCGGTCACGTGGCCGGGGTTTGCTTCCATCCACCCGTTCGCGCCGGCGGACCAGACCGGCGGCTACGCCCAGGTGATCAGCGACCTGGAGGGCTGGCTGGCGGAGGTGACCGGGTATGACGCGGTCAGCTTGCAACCCAATGCCGGTAGCCAGGGCGAGCTGGCGGGATTGTTGGCCATCCACGCCTACCACGCTCAGCGCGGTGAGGGGTACCGGGACGTGTGCCTGATCCCGTCGTCGGCGCACGGCACCAACGCCGCGTCGGCGGTGCTGGCCGGGATGCGGGTGGTGGTGGTGCGCTGCGACGAGCTGGGCAATGTGGATCTGGTGGATCTGGACCGTAAGATCGCTGAGCATGCCGAGAAGTTGGCGGCGATCATGGTCACCTATCCCTCCACGCACGGGGTGTATGAGACGGGTATCTCGCAGTTGTGCGCGAAGGTGCATGAGGCGGGTGGGCAGGTGTACGTGGACGGCGCGAACCTCAACGCGCTGCTCGGGTACGCGCGGCCGGGGCATTTCGGCGCGGATGTGTCGCATCTGAATCTGCACAAGACGTTCTGCATCCCGCATGGTGGTGGCGGGCCGGGTATCGGGCCGGTGGCGGCGCGGGCGCATCTGGCGCCGTTCCTGCCGGGGCATCCGCTGCGGCCCGGGGTGAACCCTGCCGCTCCGTCGACGGAGCTGACGGTGACGGCGGCGCCGTGGGGGTCGGCGGGGATCCTACCGATCTCGTGGGCGTACCTGCGTTTGATGGGCCCGGACGGGTTGACGGAGGCGACGGGTGCGGCGGTGCTGGCCGCGAACTATCTGGCGGTGCGGCTGCGGGAGCATTTCCCGGTGCTGTACGCGGGGAACAAGGGGTTGGTGGCCCACGAGTGCATCCTGGATCTGCGGCCGCTGACGAAGGCGTCGGGGGTGAGTGTGGATGATGTCGCCAAGCGGCTCATCGACTACGGTTTCCACGCGCCGACGATGTCGTTCCCGGTGGCGGGGACGCTGATGGTGGAGCCCACCGAGAGTGAGGACCTGGCGGAGCTGGACCGGTTTGTCGATGCGATGGTCGCGATCCGTGGGGAGATCGACCGGGTCACGGCGGGTGAGTGGCCTGAGGGAGACAATCCGTTGGCCAACGCGCCGCACACCGCTCGGATGTTGACCGCCGATGAGTGGCCGCACCCGTATTCGCGGCAGGTTGCCGGATATCCGTTGGGTGGTGGGCACCGGCGCAAGTATTGGCCGCCGGTGCGTCGGATCGACGGTGCGTACGGTGACCGGAACCTGGTGTGTTCCTGCCCGGCGCCGGAGGCGTTCGTGGAGTCCTGAGTTCGTGCCGGTAGGACCGGCCCGGCCTGTCGCGCGGTGAGTTCAGGCCGCGTGGCTGTGGTGGCGGGCCGGTCCGCGGTGTGGTGCGATGAGACGTCCGTCGGGGAGCAGTTCGCCGGTGTCGTCGAAGCAGACGACCCCGTTGCAGAGCAGGTTCCAGCCTTGTTCGGGGTGGGCGGACAGGATCCTGGCGGCGTCGCGGTCGGTGCTGTCCGCTGACGGGCAGGTCGGTTGGTGCTGGCACATGGTGTGGTCTCCGGCAGGTGCTGTGGCGAGAGGTACGGGACGACAACCATGGTGGCGTGCCCCGTCAACTCGAACGAGCGGTCTGTCCGGTTGGTGACGGTCGGGTTCGCCCGGGTGGTGTGGGTGCGGGGAGCTCAGTGCGGGGCTGGTGCGCTACTGAACAGGGCGGTGAGTAGCAGTTTGCTGACCTCGGTGGGGCTGTCGGTGGCGTAGGCGCGTCCGCCGCTGGCCTGTGAAAGTGTCTGCAGTGCGGGCAGGTCGACGGGTTTGCCGTATCCGACGGTGATGACGGGCAGCGGATGGTTCTTGTCGCCCTTGGACAGTTCGGTGGTCACGTCGGACAGGCCTTTGCCGTTGCCGGAGTCCTGGCCGCTGCCGGTGATGATGACGATCTGGTTGCTGGCGTCCGGTACGTAGTGTTGGCGCATCCAGTGGTATGCGGCGGTCGCAGTGTTGAACAGTCCTGGTTGGCCGGAGGTCTGCAGGCTGCTGAGGTCGTCGCGGATGGCGGTGCCGCGGGTACCTCCGTCGAGCGGGTCGTTGATGTTGCCGACGGGGACGAGTTGCTTGTAGGCCTCGTCGGGGGCGAGGTCGCTGGAGTAGGCCCAGAGCCCGATCCTGGCCAGTGAGCCGAACAGGTTGATCGCCTCTGCCGCGGCGTCTCCGGCGATCTGGAGTTTGGTCTTGCCGGTGCCGGGCACCTCGTCGCCCATGTCGGTGGAGGTGTCCACCACGAGCAGGGTATTGGTGGCGCGGCTGATCGCGGTCCAGTTGGAGACGGCCTGGCTGATCGAGTCGGGTGTCATGACCGCGCGCGGCATGGTCGGCACGGTGCGGGCCACCCCGTTGTCCGCGGTGAGGCTGGCCCCGGGTTTGCGGTTGGGGTCGCGGTATCCGGCGTTGAGGAACGCGTCGCGGCCGGCTTTGCCGCGTAGTTTGTCGAGGAATGTGCGTGCCACGTCGTCGCGGTGGTGTTGGGCGGTGGGGTCGATGTGCGGGGTGCCGCTGGGCCAGCCGAGGACAAGGTAGGGGAAGTCGGCGTCGGCGCTGCCGTCGGAGGGGTATGCGGCGGTCAGCCGCATCCGCGGGTTGGTGTCGTTGTAGGCGACGACGTCTTGCTCCAGTGCGGGGAACGCGGACACGACCTTCATCGCGGCCTGTGAGCTGGTGACGTCCGCTTCGCTGAGTTTCTGCAGGATCGAGTCGGTGTCGGTCTTGTAGTCGGCTCTGACCTGCCACAGCCGGTTGAGTGATTCGCGTTCGGTCTTGGTGATGTCGCCGTTGCCGTTGGCGTCGGCCATGGCGGCGAGGGCGTGCAGCCCGGCGGTGGATACGGTGGGGTCGGTCATGTCGACCTTGAATTCGCCCCAGTCGGGGTGGCCGTGCTGCGCCCAGAGGCTGCCGGCGTACGCGGTCGCCAGGTCGTGCCAGGTCAGTTTGGTGTGTGGCGCGCCGATCGCTTTGCCCATCGGCTCGGGCATGGCGAGCACGGCGGGGCTGCGGGCGAGGCTGGGCTGCTTGTCGGGCAGCATCCGGGCGGCGTCCTGCCGGGACGCGGCGAGCTGTGTCCACAGGCTGGATTCGGGTACCCACACGTCGGGCCGGGGGCCGTCGACCCGCGGATCCCAGCTGGGCGCCAGCGCGGCGGCGGCGCTGGCGGAGTCTTTCTGTATGACGGTCACCGCAGCGCACTGGCCGTTCACGCTGGGTTCGCTGGAGTTCCAGTTCTGTGCCTGTTTTTCCAGGACCCCGGCGATGCTGGGGTCGGCGACGACGGTGGCGGTGACCTTCTCGCCGTCGCAGCCGCGGGTGACCAGGTACACGTAGCCGGTGGTCAGGCCGGCCAGGACCAGCGCGCCGACGACGGTGATGATGATCCACGGCGCGAGGATGAGGTGTTTGCCGATCCTGCGTCGGTGGGAGCGTAGGCCGCCCTTCGCGTGACTGCCGCGGGGCACATCGCCTCCCAGGTGTAGTGAACCGTACCGGGCCTTGACTGGGGAATCTGGCACAGTGTAGGACCCGGCGTGACCGGCCGGTCGGCCCGGCGGCACCGTTGGGTGAGCTGCGGCGCAGCGCCGGGCGGCCGGTCAGTCCAGTTCGGGTAGTTCGGCGAGTCTGGCCTCCACGTCGGCCAGCTCGCGGCGCAGCTGCTCCGCGCGGTCCGCGGCGGCGGTCCGCGCCGCGGTGACGATCTCGCCGACGGCGTCGGCGACGGTGGGTACGTCGAGTAGCCCCACCATGCGCAGTGCGTCGGCGGCGCGGACCGGTGCTGGTTTGGCGAGAACCTTCGCGCCACGGTGTGCCTGTACGGTCCAGTCGCCGTCCTGCCAGGTGAGGGTGACCGACAGGTCCGCTGGGCCCTTCCCGCGGCCGGTGCGGCGCGCTGGTCGCGGTGCGGTCGGTTCGGGTTGTGGTGGTGCGGGTGGGCGGGTCTGGCTGGTCGGCGTGCTGCTGGTCGGGGTGTCGGCGGGGGCGGCCGCCGCGGCGGGCGCTGCGCTGGCCGGTGAGGTTGCCGGTGGCCGCGATGTTTTCGCCGCGCGGCGTGGGGGCGCGGCTTTTCCTGGCAGCTGCAGGTCGGTGGGGGCGAACTCCAGTTTGTCGCGGCCGAATTTGACGCTGATCCATTCGTCGCCGTCGGTCGGGGCGCCCAGCGCGGTCACCTGGCCGGTCTGGCCGGCCATCTGGCCGGCGGAGGCGGTGAACACCACCTTGGGGCGACGTCCCGCACTGACGGCTGTCCGCAGTGTTTCGATGTCGTCGTCCGACAGTCCTCGCGGCGCAGCCATGGCCTCTGACCTCCTGATCGTCTGCTGTTGCGTGGTCGGTGTGTTACTACCAGGGGGATGCGACAGTATCCGCGCCGGTCGCCCCGTCTGTGGGGCGACCGGCGCGGATACCGTTGGGTTGCGGTCTGGGCTGGGGTGGCACCGGCTGTCCGGTACCGCCCTGTCCGCAGCGGGGTCCGGGCGACATCGTAGGGTCTGCGCCCGGAGGTGCCGTTGCCGGGCGGGGTCAGATGATCAGGCTGGTGAGCATCACCAGGACGATGCCCACCACCGAGATGATCGTCTCCATCACCGACCAGCTCTTGAACGTGTCGGCGACGCTCATCCCGAAGAATTCCTTGACCAGCCAGAAACCGGCGTCGTTGACGTGGGAGAAGAACAACGAGCCGGTGCCGATCGCGAGCGCCACCAGCGGGCGGTTCACCGCCTGGTCGGACAGCACCAGCGGGGCCATGATCCCGGCGGCGGTCACGGTGGCGACGGTGGCCGAACCGGTCGCCAAGCGGATCAGTACGGCCACCCCCCAGGCCAGCAGCAGCGGGGACAGGTCGCTGTGCTCGGCGGCTTTCTTGATGGCGTCGGCGATCCCGGAGTCGATGAGGATCTGCTTGAACCCGCCGCCCGCACCGATGATGAGCAGGATTCCGGCTGCGGGTGCGAGGCTGTCCCCGACGAAGTCGGTGATCTTACGGCCACCGAAGCCTCGGAACACCCCGAAGGTGAACATGGCCACCACCAGGGCGATCAGTAGCGCCACGATCGGTTCACCGATGAAGTTGGCCCAACGCAGCACGGCGCTGTGTGCCGGGAGCACGATCTGGGCGAGGGTGCGCAGCAGCATCAGCGCCACCGGCAGCAGGATCGTCACCAGGGTGGTGGTGAAGCCCGGCGGGTCGGGGTGTTCGCCGCGCCGGGCCACCTGGTCCAGCAGCCGTGCCGGCGGGTCGGGGTGGGCGAAGCGGGCGCTGATCTTCGCGAACAACGGGCCAGCGATGATCACTGTCGGTACGGCGATGATCAGGCCGATCAGTAGGGTCTGGCCGAGGTCGGCGTGGATGGTGGTGATCGCGGCGAGTGGCCCGGGGTGCGGGGGTACCAGGCCGTGCAGTACCGACAGGCCGGCCAGGGCGGGGATGCCGACCATGATGTAGACGTTGGCGCGGCGTACCGCGCCCTGCTGCGCGGTGCCTTCGGTCTGTGCCTGCAGTTCCCGGCCCATCGTGAGGATCAGCGGCAGCAGCAGCACCAGGCCGATCTCGAAGAACATCGGGATGCCGATGATGCCGGCGACCAGCGCCATGATCCAGGGCACCGTACGGGGTCGGGCATGTCGTAGCAGGGTGTCGGCTATCTGTTGTGCGCCACCGGATTCGGCGAGCAGTTTGCCGAGCATGGTGCCCAGGGCGACGACGATGCCGACGTTGCCCAGTACGGCACCGACACCGTCTTCGAACGACAGTGCGACCTTGTCCGGGCCCAGGCCCGAGGCCAGGCCCATGTACAGCGATCCGATCATCAGCGCCAGGAACGCGTGCATTTTGATCCTGGTGGTGATCAGTACGATCACCAGTGCGATGGCGGAGAGCGCGTACAACATCAGCAGTGTGTCATGTGTTGTCCACACAGGGTTCAACCCCATCCCGATCGGCTGGGAATCCTTTCCTGGCGCGGCATTGCGGCCATTGCGGACCTTTGTACACCTTGCCGTGGGTACGCGCCATCGCGCGGATCGGGTGCTTGAACCAGATCCGTTGCAGGTCAGGGCATGTGGCGCCGTCAGGGCGTGCGGGGAGCGGCGAGCCGGGTCAGGGCCGCGGTCAGATCGCTGACCTGGTCGGTAAGTTGCGCGATCTGAGTACGTGCCTGGTCACGTTCGGTGCGCACTGTGGACAGTTCGGTGCGGGCGGCGGCCAGTTCACGCTCGCTGTGTGCGCGCGCAGCCTCGGACTGTTCGGCATCGCGTTGCGCGGCGGTCACCGCGTCCCGAGCGGACTGCAGGTCCTTGTGGTAGCTGAGTGTCTCGGCCCGGGCAGCGTCGGCGTCGGCCGCGCTGCGTTGTGCGCGTTGTTCGGCGAGCCGGGCGGCGTCGCGGTCCTTCTCGGACTGTTCGCGGGCGGCATCGGCACGCTGCTGGCTCTGCTGACGGGCGGCCCGCTCAGCGCTCAGCTCGGTTGACAACTGGTCGTGGCTCTGCGCCAGCTGGGCGCACTGTTGGCGTAGCTGCTCGGCGTCCTGGCGGGTCTGCGCGAGTTGCGCGGCGAGTGTGTCGTGTGCCTGCGCGGCGTTGCGGGCATCGAGTAGCGCCCGGTCACGCTGGGCGGTGGCCTCGGCGTGCAGCGCCTCGGCTGCCGCGGTGCGTGAGCGGGCGGCGTCGCGGGCGGCGGTCGCCTCGTCGCGTGCGGCGCGGTCCTGCTCGGCCTGCCGCTGCCAGCGTTCGGCGTCGGTACGGGCTGCCTGCGCGGCGGTGTTCGCGGCCTGTGCCTGTGCGTCGGCCCGTTCGGCCCGCTGCTGGGCCTGTTGTGCCTGCGCCCGGGTGGTGTCGGCGTCGCTGCGGGCCTGGTCGCGTTCGGCGTGCACGGCGGCGAGTTGGGCGGTGGTCTCCGCGCGGATCTGGGTGACCTGCCGTTCGACGCCGGCGGGGCTCAGTTCTGCGTGCAGAGATTCCGACAGGGTTTCGGTGAGCTGCTCGAGCCGGTCGACCAGTTCCCAGGACCGGGCGATCTGCCCGGTCAGGCCGGGCGCGTTACGTTCCCGGGTGCGTGAGTTGCGGGCGGAGCGCTGGCAGGCACCGTCGTTGTCGCGGCAGTAGCGAAACGGGCGGCCGGCGCCGGGGCGTTGTGTCACTGGGCGTCCGCAGTGCCCGCAGGGCCGGGTGTTCGGCTCGGACCCGGGTTCGTTGGTGTTCTCCGGGCGGGTGTCGAGGGCAGGCTCGGCCATGAACGGGAAGTCTAGTCAGCGTCGGGTCGCTCTCCGGCGCGGACATGACCTGGCAGGTGGTCGCCGGGGGTCGTGGTGGCCTCTAGAGTCCGGTACGTGAGCATGACGAGCTACCGGGCCCGCCCGGCCGGTGCCGGGTCACTGCTGCGCGGCTGGCGGGAGCGGCGTCGGCTCAGCCAGTTGGAACTCGCCTCGCGGGCCGGGGTGTCCGCCCGGCATGTGAGTTTCATCGAGACCGGACGCGCCCAGCCCAGCCGCGCCATGATCGACCGGCTCGGTGAGCAGTTGGAGATTCCGCTGCGTGAACGTAACCAGGTACTGGTCACCGCCGGGTACGCCCCGGCCTACCCGCAGCACGGCATGAACGACGAGCAGATGCGTCCGGTCCGGGCGGCGCTGGAGACGCTGCTGGCCGCGCATGAACCGTTCCCGGCTCTGGTGGTGGACCGCAACTGGTACGTGGTGGTCGCCAACCGTGCGGTCGGCGTGCTGCTCGACGGGGTCGACCCGACGCTGCTGGCGGAGCCGATGAACGCGCTGCGGGTCACGCTGCACCCGCAGGGTATGGCGCCGAGGATCGCGAACCTGGCGCAGTGGCGGGAGCATCTGCTGTCCCGGCTGCGCAGGGAGGTGGCGGTGACCGGGGATCAGGAGAGCGCGGAACTGTACCGGGAGCTGCTCGACTATCCGGTTCCCGGAGACGAGCCCACCGCCGTGTCCGCGGTGGTCGGTGAGCTGTTCGTGCCGCTGCGGCTTCGTCACGGCGCCAACGAGCTGTCGTTCTTCAGTACCGTCACCACGTTCGGTACGGCGCTGGATGTCACGATGGCGGAGCTGTCCGTGGAGTCGTTCTTCCCGGCCGACAGTACGACCGCGCAGGTCCTGCGGCAGCTGCGCGGTTAGCCCGGCAGGTCCAGCGCCGTGGCCATCAGCGCCCGGCAGCGGGCCGGGTCGGTCAGCACCGCCGTACTGTCCAGGTACTGGTCGATACCGCCGACGGGTGGAAGCTCACGCAGCTGCGGGTCGGTGATCGCGGTACGCAGCGCCGCACTGAACCGTTCCGCGCCCAGGATCTGGTAGGGCCGGTCGTGGAAGCGTCGGGGCGTGGGGTCGACGGTGGCGGCGAGCCCGGTGCCGTTCTGCCACTGGGCGGTGCCCCGGTAGGCGCGGCACAATGCGTCCTGGCGGGACCGGGGGTCCTCAGTGGTGAGCGCGGCCGTCAGGTCCAGGCCGATCTGTCGGGCTCGTGGCAGCCGCGCGAATGCCGTACCCAACCATTTGTTGTACGGCGGGTAACGGTGCTCCAGCAGCAGGCACAGCCGCATCACGTCACGGGCCAGTCGCGCGGTGAGCAGCCGGCTGCCCAGTTCGTCACCGGACTCGGCGGCCCGGCCGACGAACGGTTCCTCTTCGCTGAGCCGGGCCCACTGGCAGGACAGCAGGTAGCGCAGGATGTCGGTGGGGTAGCGGCGCAGCCGCTGCCGCAGGGCGCGTAGTGCGCCGGTCGTGTCGTGGTACACCTCGCCGCCGGTGGTTTCGGCGAGCCGCTGGGTGGGGGTGGCCAGCCAGTCCAAGGTGGTCGGCTCGCCGGTCGGCGCAGTCCCGAGGTGGTGTGCGCACCAGCTCGTCAGGTCGGTGATGTGTACCCGGTGGGCGAGTGGGCCCTCGGCCTCGGACATGGACCGTACGCGGCCCTCGGCGGGCAGGAAATGCGTCGACCAGCCGTCGTAATGGCGGGGCAGCCGGTCGCTCAGCAGTTGGTGCAGCGCAGCGCCGTGGCGTCTGCGGTCCTCGGGTTGCAGGAACAGTTCCAGCCGCGGACCCCAGTCGTGGTCGACCGATCGTGCGGTGTCGTAGCCGAGGACATCCGAGCCGGGGCCGATCCTCGCGGCGGCGTAGGGCAGGCCAGGGTAGGCCTCGTCGAGCAGGGGACCTACCGCCTGCCGGTAGAAGTCACGGCACAGTTCGATCCCAGGGCGGAAGGCGGGCGCCATTCGGGCGAGCCTACGGTCGCTGCGCGGGGCTTGTCGCGCCGGTTTCGCTGGTGGCGCGGGTGAACCGGGCAGCCCAGTCCTGTAGATGTTCGGTGAGTTCGGTAGGTTCGCTGACCTCGAAGTCGGCGCCGGTGGCGCCCAGTGCGAGGGCCGCCCAGTCCAGCGAGTCGGTGGTCATCTCCACGGTGCAGGAGTTCTGGTCGCGTTCCCGTACTCTCGCCCACGCCCCGATTTTGGCCGCTACGTCGGCGGCGGGAGCGTGCACCAGTGCCCGTACCTGGTGGGCGGTGGGGATGTTGTCGATGCCGGCCCGTACGAACGCGGCGGCGTCGGCGGCGGGCAGCTCACGCGGCCGGAACCGGGCCCCGGTGCTGGTGGGCGCGTCGACGCGGTCGAGTCGGAAACTGCGCCAGTCGCCGCGGGTGAGGTCGTAGGCGACCAGGTACCAGCGGCGGCCGAGACTGACCAGGCGGTGCGGTTCGACATGCCGGTCGCTGCGCTGCCCGCCGCGGGCGGTGTAGCCGAAACGGATCCGTTCCTCGTCGCGGCAGGCCTGCGCCGTGGCGGCGAGGACGTCGACCTCGACGCTGGGCCCACCGGTCCAGCTCATCGGTACGGTGACCGCGCGTAGCGCGTCGACCCTGCGGCGCAGCCGGGGTGGCATGACCTGAACGATCTTGGTGAGTGCCCGTATGGAGGATTCCTCGATGCCGGCGACGGCGCCCTGCGCGGCGGTGTGCAGGCCGATGGCGAGGGCGACGGCTTCCTCGTCGTCGACCACCAGCGGCGGCAGGACCGCGCCGGCGGCGAGCTGGTATCCGCCGTCCACGCCGCGGTGCGCGTTGACCGGGTAGCCGAGCTCGCGTAGCCGGTCGACGTCGCGGCGCAGGGTACGTACCGACACGTCGAGGCGGTCGGCCAGTTCACCGCCGGGCCAGTATCGGTGGGTCTGCAGCAGCGACAGCAGCCGCAGGGTGCGGGAACTCGTGTTCGCCATACCGATCAGGATGCCCGCTGTAGCGGTCAGGAACTGACCGGTATCGGGTCGACGTGGCGGCCCCAGAACATCACCTCAGGCGGCTCGGTGGCCAGACGGGAGCGCAGGTGCAGGTCGTGCCAGGCGTCCGGATGCAGCGCCTGACGACGCCGCCTTCGTAGGTGTAGCCGGCCTTGGCGGCGCGTCGGGAGATCAATTTCGGTGATTAGCGCTAAGTAATGTTCCCATGACGATAGATTCACCCTTGGTGGTCGGCGTCGTTTGTCGCCCAGTCTTGCTGTCTGCGGATCCGCCTGTAGGTGACTGTTCGTGGGCCGACCGCCCGTGGCGCGAACGGCGCCGAAATGGGTGCACCACCGGTCGTAGCTCTGCCTTATTGCGTCACGCACACTAACCATGATGTCCTATTTATTGGGATTTATCCGTTGGAGAGTTCATGAAGAAGAAAGTGTTGGCTGCAGCCGCGGTCGGTGTGGCGCTGATCGCTGCGGCCGCTCCCGCATCGCTGAGCTGGGCAGAGGACACCACCGTCACCGTCACCGTCGGGGCCCCGGACGGACTGTCGATCAGCGTGCCCGGCACAGCGAACATCGGATCGGCCAACCCGGGTGCCACGGCCTCCGGGCAGCTCGGCCCGGTCACCGTGTCCGACCAGCGCGCGGCGCTGAACGCGAGCTGGACCGCCACGGTCATCGCCTCCGACTTCACCACAGGCGGCGCCACCGGCCCGGAGACGATTCCGAACATCAACGTCCTCTACTGGTCCGGCCCGGCCACCGCGACCACAGGTACCGGCAGCTTCACGCCCGGGCAGGCGGCGGCCGGCAACGCGCAGATCATCAATGTGCCGAGTACCGCGTTCAGCCTCACCGGCGGCAACGGTGTCAACTCCGCGACGTGGAACCCGACACTGGAGATCAACGTCCCTGCGGGCGCCGTGGCGGGAACCTACACGGGCACGGTGACCCACACTGTCCTGTAATCACCACCACCGTCGCCGGCTGGTGCTGCTGACCTCGCTCGCCGTTATGGCGTTGGCGGTGCCGGCGGTGCCGGCCGGCGCCAGTTCCGGCTCAGGTTCCGAGGCGGCCCATCGCAAACCCGACAGCGGGCGTGTCAGCATCGGGCTTGTGGACATTCCGCTCGCCCGGGTCCACGACCCGCGGGCACGGCTCTACATCGTGGACCATCTCAAGCCCGGCAGTACCATCCACCGTCGGGTCGAGATCCACAACTCCTCGCCGAACCGCCGATATGTCGGGCTGTACGCGTCGGGCGCGGCCATCGTCCACCACGTGTTCACCGCGGCCAACGGCCACGCACCCAACGAACTCAGTCGCTGGGTCCATCTCGCCCGGCCCGAATATCGAGCTTGCCCCGTGGGCGGCGAAACGTGTCCATGTAACCATCACGGTGCCCAGACGCGCATCGCGTGGGGAGCGGTACGCCGCGATCTTCGCCGAGCTTGCCAGCAGGCCGAACGGTGGCAACGTTCTGCAGGTCAACCGGGTCGGGGTGCGGATCTACCTGGATGTCGGTACCGGCGGTGACCCACCGACCGACTTCCGGGTCGATGATCTCGCTGTGCGGCACGGGCCCGGCAAATGGCAGTCGGTCACCGCTCAGGTGCACAACACCGGCGAGCGAGCACTGGACATGACCGGCTCGCTCACTCTGACGCGGGTGGGCGGCACGACCAGGGCCGGACCGTATGCGGTGCGGACCGGCATCACGATCCTTCCCGGGCAGAACGGTCAGGTTCGCGCGACGCTCAACGAACCCCTGCCGGCCGGTCGATGGAAGGCGCACATGACGCTGGCCAGCGGAACCGTCACGCGCAGCGCGGACAGAGTCCTGACGTTATCGGCTCAGGGCGGGGCGACAATGCGGGCATCCGCGCAGAACGGGTGGCTGGGCTCGGCGCTTCTGCCTGGCGCCATCGTAGCCCTCGCACTCGTCGTCGGGGTGTTCCTCTGGTACCGGATCCGGCGGGCACGCCGCGCCGCTGCCGGCCCGAAACCCTGAGCTAAGAGACATATGCCGGGTCGACCTGTCCGGACAGGTCGACCCGGCGCCCATGTGAGGCAGATCCACCCGCATTACTTTGCATGACCATGCGGCATCATGCATACTTACTCTCATGTCCAAGGTTCTCACTTCCCTGCCCGCTGGCGAGCGCGTCGGTATCGCCTTCTCCGGGGGCCTCGACACCTCCGTCGCGGTCGCGTGGATGCGCGACAAGGGAGCCGTGCCGTGCACCTACACCGCCGACATCGGCCAGTACGACGAACCCGACATCGCCTCGGTGCCCGGTCGCGCGATGGCCTACGGCGCCGAACTCGCCCGCCTGGTCGACTGCCGCGCGGCGCTCGTCGAGGAGGGCCTCGCCGCGCTCACCTGCGGCGCGTTCCACATCCGTTCGGCGGGGCGCCCGTACTTCAACACCACACCGCTGGGCCGTGCGGTCACCGGGACCCTGCTGGTGCGGGCGATGATCGAGGACGACGTACAGATCTGGGGCGACGGTTCGACGTTCAAGGGCAACGACATCGAACGCTTCTACCGTTACGGGCTGCTCGCCAACCCGCACCTGCGCATCTACAAGCCTTGGCTCGACGCGGACTTCGTCTCCGAGCTCGGTGGCCGTAAGGAGATGTCGGAGTGGCTGCTCGCCCACCAGCTTCCCTACCGTGACAGCACCGAGAAGGCGTACTCCACCGACGCCAACATCTGGGGCGCCACGCACGAGGCCAAGACCCTGGAACATCTCGACACCGGCATCGAGACCGTCGACCCGATCATGGGGGTGCGGTTCTGGGACCCCGCGGTCGGAATCGACCCCGAGGACGTGACGATCGCCTTCGAGCAGGGCCGCCCGGTGGCGATCGACGGCAAGCAGTTCTCCAGCCCCGTCGACCTCGTCCTGGAGGCCAACGCGATCGGTGGGCGCCACGGCATGGGCATGTCCGACCAGATCGAGAACCGGGTGATCGAGGCCAAGAGCCGCGGCATCTACGAGGCGCCCGGAATGGCGCTGCTGCACGCGGCGTACGAGCGGCTGGTCAACGCCATCCACAACGAGGACACCCTGGCGCACTACCACAACGAGGGCAGGCGCCTGGGTCGGCTGATGTACGAAGGCCGCTGGCTGGACCCGCAGGCGCTGATGGTGCGCGAGTCGTTGCAGCGCTGGGTCGGCACCGCCGTCACCGGTGAGGTCACCCTGCGGCTGCGGCGCGGCGAGGACTACTCGATCCTGGAGACGTCCGGTCCGGCGTTCAGCTACCACCCGGACAAGCTGTCGATGGAACGTACCGAGGACTCCGCGTTCGGCCCGGTGGACCGCATCGGTCAGCTCACCATGCGCAACCTCGATATCGCCGACTCGCGCGCCAAGCTCGAGCAGTACGCCGGGCTCGGCATGGTCGGCAACACCCACCGCGCGCTCGTGGGTGCCGCCCAGGCAGCCTCCACCGGACTGATCGGCGCGATGCCGCAGGGTGGCGCCGAGGCGATCGCCTCACGCGGTGAGGTTTCCGACGACGAGGAGATACTCGACCGAGCGGCGATGGAGTTCGGCACCGACTGATCCGCGGCGGTTGCTCGGCGACGCTGTCCGGGCGTCGCCGACAGGCGGCCGCACCCTATGGCCGGCATGGCATAACCAGCGGACCTCGGTCAGGGCGCAGGCGCCCACAACTGGTCGGCGTCGCCGGCGGCGACGCTGCTGCGGTAGACGTCGATCTTGTGGTCGATGACCGCCAGGTTCTCCTGGACCTCAGCAAGCTTGGCGAGCACCTGGACGCGATGCGACTCCAGCAGGGCCAGCCGCTCGTGTTCGTTGCCCGCCCCGGCGGCGACCAGCTCCGCGTAGCGGCGGATCGTCCGGATGGGCATGCCGGTGGCCCGCAGTTTGGTGCAGATGGCGATCCAGTGCAGGTCACGCTGCCGGTAACGGCGCCGACCGCCGCCGGTACGGTCGATGGCGGTGACCACCAGGCCGGCACGTTCGTAGTAGCGCAGGGTGTGCACGCTCACCCCGGTGCGGTGAGCGGCGTCGCCGATGCTCATGCCCTCTGCACCCTCGGCGGGGACAGTCTCGGCTGCCGGCTGCGGCTTGACTTCGAGCATGCTCTAAATCCTAGCGTCGTGGCCATGAACGGTTCGACACTGCCGAACACCACGGCCGACCGGCGCGGGCAGACACCGGCGCTCAGCCGCCGACGCCGGTACCTGGTACTCGCGATCTGCTGCGCCAGCGTCGTCGTGGTGGTGATGGACATTTCCATCGTCAACGTCGCGTTGCCGGCCATCCGGCATGATCTGCACGCCCCGGTATCGGGCCTGCAGTGGACGATCGACGCGTACACCCTGGTGCTGGCCAGTTTCCTGGTACTGGCCGGCTCCACCGCCGACCGGGTCGGGCGTCGGCGTGTACTCCAGGTCGGCCTCGCCATCTTCGGGCTCGGGTCGCTGCTGTGCGGCCTCGCACCGAGTATCGGCTGGCTGATTGCGGCGCGCTCGGTGCAGGCCGTCGGTGCCACGATGCTCAACCCGGTGGCGATGGCGATCGTCGCCACCACCTTCCCCGATCCGGTGGAACGGGCCAAAGCCATCGGCGTGTTCGGCTCCATGTCCGGACTGTCGCTGACGTTGGGTCCGATCATCGGTGGTGCACTGGTCGACCGGGTCGGCTGGCATTCCATCTTCTGGATCAACGTGCCGATCGTCGCCGCCGCCATAGTGTGCGCCGCGCTGTTCGTGCCCGAGTCGCGCGCTGTTCGTACGCGTCGGACCGACCCGGTCGGCCAGGTCCTGCTCATCCTGGTACTGGGCAGTGTCGTGTACGCGATCGTCGAGTCGAGACGGTGGGGCTGGGCCTCGCCGGTCATCCTCGGGCTGTTCGCCGTCGCGGTGCTGGCCGGACTGGGCCTGCTCGGCTATGAACGGCGCCGCGTCGAGCCGCTGCTGGAGCTGCGACTGCTGCGCAGCGTGCCGTTCACCTCGGCGATCCTGATGGCGCTGTTCGCCCTGTGCGGGTTCGGCGCGTTCCTGTTCGTGAGCACCCAGTACCTGCAGGACGTACGTGGCATGTCGGCATTGACGGCCGGGATGTGCCTGATCCCGGTCGGTGTACTGGTCGTCGTACTGTCCCCGGTGAGTGGCCGCCTGGTCGGTACGTACGGACCTCGGCTGCCGCTGACGGTTGCCGGGGCAGCGCTGACGCTGGGCGCCGCCGCGTCGATGTGGCTCGGGCCGGGTACGCCGCTGCCGGTCGTCTTCGCGATCTACCTGCTGTTCGGGGTCTTCCTCAGCGCCGTCAACGCTCCGATCACCAACACCGCGGTCTCGGGGATGCCGCGCTCCATGGCCGGCGTGGCGACCTCGTTGGCATCAACTGGCCGGCAGACCGGCACCACCCTGGGCGTCGCGGTCTCCGGAACGCTCGTGGCATCGGCCACGGGCCGTGGCGGGGCGGCGTTCACCGCAGCGGAGCACGGCGTGTGGTGGTTGGTCGCCGGACTCGGTACGAGCATCGTGGTCCTCGGGTTGCTGAGTACCGGACGCTGGGCCAGGGGCACGGCCGCGCGGTCCGCGGCGCTCTTCGGGCCGATGGAACGGGGTACACACCCCGCCGAGATCGACCATTGATCACCGGTGCCGGCACGGCTCAACTGCGCAGTCGCGCGTTGAGCCGTGCGGCCTGCCGCGTGAGGTGCTCACGTTCACCGAGGCTGGCCGCCGACCGGGCAGCCTCGGCGTAGAGCCGTGCCGCGGTCACCGGGTCACCGTCACGCTCGTGCAGGTACGCCGCGACGGCGGCGTAGCGGGGCAGTCCGGGGTCCAGCTCCGCCAACGCGGCGAGACCGGCCCGCGGGCCGTCAGCCTCACCGACCGCGACAGCCCGGTTCAGGCGGGCCACCGGGCTGTCGGTGAGGCGTACCAGTTCGTCGTACCACTCGACGATCTGCACCCAGTCGGTCTCCTGCGCGGTACGGGCATCGGCGTGGAGCGCGGCTATGGCCGCCTGCGCCTGGAACTCGCCCAGACGGTCGCGGGCGAGAGCCGCCTGGAGCACGTCCACGCCCTCGGCGATCAGCCTGGTGTTCCACAGGCTGCGGTCCTGCTCGGCAAGGGGCACGAGCCTGCCGTCGGCGCCGGTCCTGGCCGGACGCCGGGCATGGTGCAGCAGCATGAGCGCGAGCAAGCCCGCAACCTCCTCATGTCTGATCCTGGCCGCCAGCTGCCGGGTGATCCGGATCGCCTCGCCGGCGAGGTCGACGTCACCGGAGTAACCCTCGTTGAAAACGAGGTAGAGCACGCGTAGCACCGTGGCGACGTCACCGGACTGGTTGAACCGGACACTTGAGACGGTGCGCTTGGCCCGGCTGATCCGCTGGGCCATGGTCGCCTCCGGTACGAGGTAGGCCTGCGCGATCTGACGCGTGGTCAGGCCGCCGACCGCGCGCAGGGTGAGCGCGACGGCCGACGCGGGCGTCAGCGACGGGTGCGCACACAGGAAGTACAGCTGCAGCGTGTCGTCGACCGCCGCACCCGCGCCGGGGGCCGGCTCGCCGTCGACACGTACCTCCCGGTTGCGTCGGGAGCTCTCGGCGCGGGCGGCGTCCAGGAACTTCCGCCAGGCAACCGTGACCAGCCAGCCCTTGGGATCGCGCGGCGGGTCCTGCGACCATCCGCGTACGGCCTCGACCAGTGCGTCCTGCACGGCGTCCTCGGCCGTCGCGAAGTCGACTCCGCGACGGACGAGGACACCGATCACGGTGGGGGTGAGGGTCCGCAAGAGGACCTCATCCACGGGGCATCACTCCGTGATGGTCGAGTGCGCACCCAGGAACGGGCGTACCTCCAGCCACTCGTGGATCGGCTTGCCGCCCGCGCCCGGGGCAGCGGACAGTTCACCGGCCAGTTCGAGCGCCCGGTCGTAGGTCTCGACGTCGATCACCATCCAGCCGGCGATCAGGTCCTTGGTCTCCGCGAACGGGCCGTCGGTGACCGGCGGGCGCCCCTCGCCGTCGTAGCGGACGAACGTGCCTTCGGGGGAGAGCGCCTGACCGTCGACGAACTCGCCGGTGCCCTCGAGCCGGGCGGCGAAGTCGTTCATGTACTTCAGGTGGGCCGTAACCTCCTCCGGCGCCCACTGGTCCATCGGCACGTCGTTGACCGCTGCCGGCGCGCCCCGGTAGTGCTTGAGAAGCAGGTACTTGGCCATCATGGTCTCCTTGGTTTCCACGGCCATTGTGGCCGCGTCTGCTCCAGGGACGGAGCAGGACCGGGGTTCTCGACATCCCACCGGGACATTTTTCGATCGCAGCTCGGCCGCGACGGGCTGTCAGCCGAGTTGCTCGGCCAGCGCGACGATGATTCCCTCGGGGCCGCGGACGTAGCAGAGCCGGTAACTGTCCTGGTACTGCACCACCTCCCCGACGAGCTTCACGCCGCGGGCCCGCAGACCGGCGACGGTGGTGTCGACGTCGTCGACGAGGAACATGACGCTACGTATACCCAGTGTGTTCCCCAGTGCGTTCTCCGGCTCAGCGCGGACGGCCGTCGGGTTGTGGAACTTGGTCAGCTCGAGCGCGCCGTGGCCGTCCGGGGTCCGCATCATCGCGATGTCGACCCGGACCGCGTCGAGCCCGTTGAGAAGGTCCACACCTGGTCCCTCGATCGGTGCCCTGCCTTCAAGCTCCATCCCAAGTTCGGTAAAGAACGCGATAGCGGACTCGAGGTCGTCGACGACGACGCTCACGTGGTCCATCCGCCGAATCGTCATGATGGTTCTCCTTCTTCCTCACGCGGCCGGTCGTGGCTGCTTGTGTACCTGGGACGAAACAAGCGCGGCTTTTTCGACAGCCGGAGTCGTCGCGGTCTTGGGCCCGCCACATCGTCGAATGAGCCCCCGCCGGTGACCGCATGGCGGCGAGTACGCCCAGCCGGTGAAGGGTATGTCCTCGAACACCCATGGGTCGTCCATGCTCAGTGTTATCTGCGATCAAGGTCCGCGAAGGCGGGAAACAATGGCGGCGGTGGTGTGGTGGCGTCGGCCCAACGCTGCGCCGTGGAGCCGGCCGAGCTGCCGCCGCCTGCTCAGCATCCTTGCCCAGCAGGACCGTCTCCAGGGTCGGCCAGATCCCGAGATCCGACTGAACAACCACGCCAGCGCGATCATCGGCCGCGATGATGCGGGCAGTCACGCCGCTTGCGGCTGCGGTTCGTAGACCGGCGACCTCCCGCCGGAGATAGGGCGGCCCTCCGTATCCCTCACCATCCACCCGCCTGGTCTTGATGATGACCGTACGGCGGGAGCTTTCGGCTCCCCGGGGGACAAAGTCCCGGCAAATCCCGGTCGAACACCAACGATGTGACTGGCGCCCAGTCATGGCTCACTGGCTCGGCGTCGACGACGACCGGTCGTTCGCCGCAGACCGCGAGGAGTGCGTCGAGTACGGCCTCGGACCGCTCCGGAGTCAACGGGTGACGCATCCCGACCTCCCGTGGGTGACGAGCTGATCGAGCACTGGACTGTACTGCCGGATCAGCGCGAGCTCGTGGCCGGCAAGCGCGGGGATCTCCGGCGCTTGTGCGACCCTGGGGAAATGACGCTGCGCGTCCCCGAGGTGGTGGCCAATGCCGCGGCGGTCTGCGGCGCCGACCGATGGCTACGGGATCTGCCGCGCTTGATTGCCGAGCTCGAGGCCGAGTGGTCTGTCTCGGTGGAGCGGCCCTACCCGCACGCCTCCGAGGCCTTCGTGGCCGAGGCCAGTCTCGACGACGGGACGCCAGCAGTGCTCAAACTGCTGATTCCGCACGACGCTGCGGATGCTCGTCACGAGATCACAATGCTGGAGTTGGCTGGGGGTCGGGGCTGCGTCGGCCTGTTGCGTCACGACGCCGCCCGGGGTGCGCTGCTGCTGGAGCGCCTCGGGCCCTCCCTCTACGAGCTGGGCCGCCCGCTGTCCCAACGGCTGGAGATACTGGTGGCGACGGCGCAGAAGGTGTGGCGGCCGGCTGCAGGTTCTGGTCTGCCCACGGGAGCTGGCAAGGCGCGCCGGCTCGCCGATTTCGTCGCCACCCAGTGGGAGGAGCTGGGCCATCCGTGCACCGAGGCGGCCGTCGACCACGCCCTTGCCTGCGCGGCACGGCGCATAGCCGCACACGACGATGAGCGGGCCGTGCTGGTACACGGGGACGTTCACCAGATGAACGCCCTTCAGGTCCCTGGCCGCGCCAGGTTCAAGCTCGTCGACCCCGACGGGGTGCTTGCTGAGGCCGAGTGCGACCTCGGAGTCATGATGCGGAACGACCCCATGGAGCTGCTCGACGGCGATCCCTGGGCCAGGGCGCGCTGGCTGGCGGAGCGTTGCGGGCTGGACGCCACGGCGATCTGGGAGTGGGGTGTCGTGGAGCGGGTGGCGAGCGGGCTGCGGTGCACCCGGATCGACCTGCAGCCGCTGGGACTGCAGATGCTCATGGCCGCCGACCGCCTTGTCACCATGTGAGTCTGGGCTGAGCGGGCCGGGGGCCGATCAGCCGGTCGATTGCCGTCTCTGACCGGGCCGGGGTCTCGGAGGCCGGCAGCGCCAGCCGCTTTGCTCAAGCCCACACCGCAGATCTCTCGTAGCCGCGATCCCGGCACCAGCCGAGCCAGGACAGCACCGCCGCCCTACGGGCGTTCCAGGTAGTTGACCGCAGCGGTGCCCCACAGGAGTTCCAGGGATTCGCCGATCTCCTCGTCCGCCACGGCGCAGCACGGCCACGGCCAGGCCGGGGCACTCGGTCGCACCGTTTTTGCGCCGGAAGCTTCGGCGATCCCGTAGCGGGCGAAGCCCCCTGCTCGTGTCGCGCATCGTTCGGAGTCCTCCGGGCGGTCAATTATCGAAATACTGATATTGATAATCCAGTAATTCCCTCGCGTAGGACTACAACATAATTCCTGTTATGAAGTGACAACACCTGTGTTGTAGTTTGAGGCATGGACGTCACGGATGCCGCCCCACCGATCGCTACCCTCCGATGCAATGGGTGCGGCGAGATCAAACCCGTCACTGACTACTACGAGATCGGTAAGAGTCTTGCGGCGCCAGGTCATGAGATGTATCGCAGGCAGCCATGTAAGCCCTGCTATCGGGCGTTGCGCCGCGACCGGTATGCCATCGACGGGGTCAAGGACAAGTCCTCTGCAGAGCCTGTCGGCCGCAACGACAAGCTGACGCTTGCGCAGTACCGCGAGATGCACGAGATTCAGTGTGGGAAGTGTGCCGCCTGCGGCCGGCCCGCCCAGGGGCATCGGCTGAATGTCGACCACTGCCAGGCGACCGGTGTCGTACGCGAACTGCTCTGCACGTGGTGCAACAGTGCGCTGGTCTGGGCGAGAGATGACCCGCGACGACTCCGAGATCTGATCGCCTACCTGGAACGACATGGGATCACAGACACGCAGCCTGATACGTCAGTGACGTAAGTAGGTGGTCAGGTAGCTCTGGGCTTCTGGCCGCGGGCAGAAGCCCAGAGCGGTAGTAAATGGATGTCGGGGGACCACGCTGCGTCGCGATCATGGACCGGACACCGACCGTAGAAGGAAGCGCTGCCATGTCTGTACCAGCTGACCCGACGATCCTTCATCCGATACCCGACCAGCCGCGGGTGGTGCAGCTGCGGCCGCTGATTACGTCCCCACTGATCGAGGTCGGGGAGTACTCGTACTACGACGACCCGGATGAGCCCACCGCGTTCGAGACGCGCAACGTGCTGTACCACTACGGGCCGGAGAGGCTGATCATCGGCAAGTTCTGCGCGCTGGGCACGGGAGTACGGTTCATCATGAACGGGGCCAACCACCGTATGGACGGCCCCTCGACCTTCCCGTTTCCCATCATGGGCGGCTCGTGGTCGGATCACGTCGACCTGCTCACCGACCGGCCCAGCCGCGGGGACACCATCGTCGGCAACGACGTCTGGTTCGGGCACGGCACGACCGTGATGCCCGGAGTACGGATCGGACACGGCGCGATCATCGGCTCCGGCGCCGTGGTCGCCACGGATGTACCCGACTACGGGATCGTCGGCGGCAATCCGGCACGGCTCATCCGTACTCGCTACAGCGACCAGGACGTCGCTCGACTGCTCGCCGTGGCCTGGTGGGACTGGCCTACCGAGCGCATCACCGACAACGTGCGGACCATCATGGCGGGCAGTATCGCCGCCCTCGAGGCGGCCGCTCCGGACATCCCGACTCCCTGAGTGGAGGAGCGGCTGGATGCCTACGTCACCGCCCTGATGGACACGCTGGGCTGAGTGAGCCAGGGCGGTCAGCGCACTGCTCCGACCTCATCGTTCACCGTTCAAATGGATCATTCTCACCATCCTGTTCAGCCGGCGGTGAACATCGGCCCGATCGGGCTCGATGATCACTACAGTCCAGTTTCATGACGGTTGCAACGCGCACGGTCGAGTACCCGGCCGACGGCCTGACAATGGTCGGTCACCTCGCACTCCCGGGCGGTGTCGAGCGCCGGCCCGCGGTCCTGATCGGCCCAGAGGGTCCCGGGCTGAACGACTTCCAGCGCCTCCGGGCCGACGCCCTGGCTGAATTGGGATACGTGGCGATGGCCTTCGACATCAACGGCGGGCGCTGGTTCACCGACCCCGACGAGATGCTGGCACACGTGATGCCGCTGCTCGCCGACCCCGACCGGATGCGAGGCATCGGTCACGCGGCACTCGAGGTACTGCTCGCCGAACCGCGGACCGACCCCGACCGGATCGCCGCGATCGGCTACGGCACCGGTGGCGCGATAGCGCTGGAACTCGGGCGCGACGGCGTCGATCTACGCGTCATCGGGACAGTCAACGCCCTGACCACGGGCCGACCGGGCGAAGCGGGCCGTATCCGCTGCCCGGTATGGGCCGGGGTCGGGTCGGAGGACCCGATCATGCCGGCGGCGCAACGGGACGCGTTCACCGCCGAGATGCAGGATGCGGGCGTCGACTGGCGCCTCGTGGTCTACGGCGGCGCCATGCACGCCTTCCATCACCCTTCGGTCGACCAGAACGTGGTCCCCGGCGTCGGCTACCACCCACGCCACGCGCAACGGGCCTGGCACGACATCGTCGACCTGCTCGCCGAATGCCTACCCGTAACGCAGTGATCTGAGGTCTCCGTAGTTCCGGCGCAAAGACAACGATTCCGTTGATCTTGGCCGGGCAGGAAGCTGTGGTATCTCGGTTGCGCTCGTGAAAGTCGTGCCGATTGACTGCCAGCATGTCCGATGACGAGGTGTCGCCGGGTCGCGCCGTGCCCCGTCCCGAAGGGCTGCCGGCCGGGGTCCTGAACGACGTGGCCAGCGTGGCCGGGGCGGAGGTCACTGTTCTCGGTCGCCTACCCGGAGGCCTCGATGTGGGTGCCGTGCGCGTCCAGGTGGCCGGCAGAGCAGACGCCGTACTCAAAGCATGGCCCCGAGCACGCCCCGACCAGTTGGACGAGACGTTGCGAACCCGGAGAATCGTCGAGCACATGCGTCGGCGCGGCTATCCCACCCCGGCCTGGCTCGGAGTGGGCGCCACCGCCACTCACGTATGGCAGCTGATCGACTTCGTCGACGCGGCTCCCGCGCCCGAGCTGACCCCGGCCCTGGTCGAGCAACTGATGGGGATCGTCGAACTCCAGGCCGGTCAGGCCTCCGAGCCCTACGACCACTGGTCGTACGCCCTGCGGCTCACCACCGGTCAGCAAACCGGCCAGGACCTGGCGCCAAGCTTGTCGAGGGCCGTCGCCGAGCTCCCGGGGTACTCCCCCGTGGTGTCGGCCCTGGTCGAACGGCTGCGGCTCATGTGTGCCGACCTCCGACCACCACGAGGGGCACCGGACATGGTCCACGCCGATCTCAAGCCCGACAACGTCCTGGTACACGACGGTGCGGTGGTGGCGGTCGTGGACATCGGCAACGCCGGTAGCGGCACGCGGGCGACCGATCTCACCACCCTGCAGTGGCACACCTTCCAGGACCGGCTGGACGGTGCCCGACGGCGGCTATGGACGAGAATCCTCGACCTGGTCGGCTGGGACGGGGCGGCGGTACTCGCCGCGACACACATACTCCTACAGCTCGAATTCCCCATCCGTCACGGCCGCCACGACACCGTTCCCAAGGTCATCGAGCGCGGCCACCGCGCCCTCGACGAACTGAACACGCGCCGCTAACTGTCGCCCTGGAACCCTCGGCGGAACGAAGCCCGCTCGCCGCCAGCGGCGGCGTGCGCATTCCGATGACCGTATGGCATCAGCAGTCGGTGAGGCTACGTCCGACCCACTGCCTCACCTGACGGCGACCGCGTAACCGCACCACCGCGACAGACTCGCCCCGCTGCTCGAGCAGGGCGCTGACCAGCTTTCCGGGCGTGCCGAGGCTGCGCCACGCCCACCGGACGACATGGTCGCGGTCGGTGAATAACGTCCGCAGCCCCGGCTCGATGTTGCCGTTCCAGAGTCGCTCGCGCCGGATCCTGCGACGCAGGGTACGTACGATGACCTGGCGCATCACCAGGCTGCGCGGATGGTCGAGCCACAGTACGACGTCGGCCCTGCCGGTGAGGATGTCTCCGAGTTTGGTGGTGTACTGCCACTCTGTCACCCACCGAGGCTGCGCGGCGAACTGCTCCACTTCGTCGACGAATGCTGCGCGCGGCACCCAGTTTGCGCCGTGGTGCAAGGCATCGAGTTCGACCCGGGGGAGCCGCCAGGACCGGGCGATCAACCTGGCGAGGCTTGTCTTGCCCGATCCGGACGCACCAGTGACCAGGACGCGGTTCGGTCTACGTGGAAGCGGATCGTTCCAACTCAGCAGCGACACTGGCACATGTTAGATCGGCTGGTCCATGAGCTCGTGAGACACCGGGCAGTGCCGTACGCCGGATACTTCTCCCTTTCGGGCACGCGGCGCGATCAGCTGAGGGCAGGGCCGAACCACGTGTGCAGCTCGCCGAGCAGCCCCTGTTGGTCTTCACCCACCCACGCCACGTGGCCGTCGGGCCGCAGCAGCATCGCAGGCACATCCAGCCCCTCGCTGGTGTCGACGACGTGGTCGACCCGATCCGCCCAGCCCGACACCGAGAGCCGACCGGTCTGGTCGAGCAGCAGCCCGCGCCCGCCGTGCATCAGTTCGTAGAGGCGGCCCCGTTTCAGCTGCACGTCGCGCATCCGCCGGCCGAGCAGAGGATCGCCCTCGCCGAGGTCGTAGCGGATGTTGAGCGCGGTGATCTTCTCAGTCAGGTACCGGTTGACCTCCTCGAAGTCCGCCAGCTCCGCCACCAGCCGCCGCACCGCCCGGGCGCCCGGAGCAGCCGACATCAGCTCCATCTGGGCGCGCGTGTTGTCCAGCACCCCGGCAGCCACCGGGTGCCGTTCGGTGTGGTAGCTGTCCAGCAGCCCCTCCGGTGCCCACCCATCGATCTCGGCAGCCAGTTTCCAGCCGAGGTTGAAGGCGTCCTGGACGCCGAGATTGAGCCCCTGCCCACCCACCGGCGGGTGCACGTGCGCCGCGTCACCGGCCAACAGCACCCGGCCCACCCGGTAACGCTCGGCCAGCCGGGTCGCGTCGCCGAAGCGGGACAGCCAGCGCGGTGAGTGCACACCGAGGTCGGTGCCGGCAAACACCCGCAGCTGCTGCCGGAACTCCTCGAGAGTTGGCGGAACCGCGCGATCCTCGGCCACCCCTGCAGCGGGCACCACGACGCGGTACATATCACCCAACGGCCCGGCACCGAAACGCAGCTCGCTCTTGCGGACCTCGGCCACCACGGCGGCCAGCGTCTCCGGTGAAACGCCCACCTCCATCTCGCCCACCAGCGTGTCGACCCGGGTGGGTTCACCCGGGAAGCCGACACCGAGCGCTTTGCGTACCGTGCTGCGGCCGCCGTCACAGCCGACGAGGTAACGCGAGCGCAGTTGCGACCCGTCGGCCAGCTCGACGCTCACCCCGTGCTCGTCCTGGTTGAGCCCGACAACTGCGCAGCCACGCCGGATCTCGGTGCCCAGTGCCGTCGCATGCTCAGTCAGCAGGCGTTCGGTGATGGGCTGCGGGATGCCCAGGACATAGCCATGCGTGGTGTCCAGACGTTCAGGTGACGGCTTACTGATAGCGGCGAAGAAGCCTCCAACGGGATGCTTCTTGCCATGCGCGAGAAACTGCTCCAGCAGCCCGCGCTGGTCCATCACCTCGATGCTGCGTACGTGCAAGCCGAGCGCGCGGACATACCTGGCCGGCGCCGTCTCCTTCTCCAGCACGACTACCTGCACGCCGTGCAGCCGCAGTTCGCCGGCCAGCATCATGCCGGTCGGCCCACCTCCGGCAACGATCACATCGATCACGAAAACCCCCGTAGACAGAGTGCGATTGGGCCAGTCCCGCACCGTCCCCGGATCGGGGCATCCGCTCGCATCCGATGCTCCGGCGTCGTGCTCGGGGTTCTGGCTCCGGCTGGTGATTGTGCGACACGACCCGGGTCTTGCCGCAAGGCCCCGGGTGCGGTATATGTTGACAATGGCAAGGAGGTCACGAACCCCTTGCCATTGTCGTGTGGCGTCCACTGTGGACTGCCAGATCCGGTGCCGCGCACGGTCCGGAAAATGGCGTGCGGATCCGATGCCCGGCCGACAGGCTGAGGCCGTGAACGCTCAACACGGCTCTACCGCTGCGCACCAGGCCACCCACTGGAGCACCACGCCCGTCACGGCTGACCTGCTGCGAGGGGCGCTTGAGCTGGAACGCACCGAACGCGGGATGCTGCCCCACCGGCTCCCGGCCTGGGCACGCGCACAGTGCAGCGACGCCCAACTGGCCATGGCCGAGTCGCAGCCATCCGGCGTACGGCTCGCCTTTCGTACCCGGGCGCGTGCCATCGAACTGGACACGCTGCCGACCAAGGTCACCTACGTCGGCGCCGCACCCCGCCCCGACGGGGTGTACGACCTGCTCGTCGATGGCCGGATAGCTGGGCAGGCCACCGCGGCCGGCGGTGACACCCTGATCATCGACATGACCACCGCCACCCGACAGACCCGGCCCGGCCACGCAGGTACCGTCCGCTTCACCGATCTGCCCACCGGGATGAAGAACATCCAGATCTGGCTGCCGCACAACGAGACCACCCGCCTGCTCGCCCTCCGCGCCGACGCCCCGGTCGAGCCCGCACCGGCCGAGGACCGCAAGGTGTGGCTGCACCATGGCAGTTCCATCAGTCACGGCTCAAATGCCGCCAGCCCCACCACCACCTGGCCGGCCCTGGCCAGCCTGCTCGGCGACGTGGAACTGACCAACCTCGGCCTGGGCGGCAGCGCCCTGCTCGATGCGTTCACCGCCCGCACCATGCGCGACACCCCCGCAGACCTGATCAGCGTCAAGATCGGCATCAACCTGGTCAACGCCGACCTGATGCGACTACGTGCCTTCACCCCCGCCGTACACGGCTTCCTCGACACCATCCGCGACGGGCACCCCACCGCCCCGCTGCTGGTCATCTCGCCGATCCTGTGCCCCATCCACGAGGACACCCCCGGGCCCTGCGCCGCGGACCTCAGCGACCCCGACCGCCCCCGGTTCCGGGCCACCGGCGACCCCGCGGAGCGCGCCGCCGGGAAACTGGCCCTCACCATCATCCGCGACGAGTTGGCCCGCATCGTCCAGCAGCGCCGCACCCACGACCCCAACCTGCACTACCGTGACGGGCGCGACCTCTACGGCGCCGCGGACTTCGCCGAACTGCCCCTGCCCGACCAGCTCCACCCCGACGCCGACGCGCACCGCCGAATCGGTGAACGCTTCGCCGCCCTCGCTTTCGGCCCCGGCGGGCCATTCGCCGACAGTCAGCCCAGCAGACCCCGCTTGTAGGCGGCGCCGACCGCCGCGGCGCGGTCCCGGACCCCCAGCTTGGTGTAGATGTGCAGCAGGTGGGTCTTGATGGTGGTCTCGCTGACCAGCAACTGCCGGGCCGCCGCCTGGTTGGTCGCGCCCTCTGCGACCAACCGCAGCACCTCCAGCTCCCGCGGGCTCAACGTCTCGGAGCGGTTGGCGCCGACCATCCCGATCAGCGCGCTGGCCACCGACGGCGCGAGTACCGACTGGCCGGCATGCGCGGCGCGGACCGCGCGGATCAGTTCGTCACGGGGCGCGTCCTTGAGCAGATACCCGGTGGCCCCGGCGTTGATCGCCGGCAGCACGTCGCGGTCGGCGTCGTACGTGGTCAGGATCAGTACCCGGGCCCGGTGACGCATCTGCCGCAGCCGGGTGGTGGCCTCCACACCACCCATCGTCGGCATACGCAGATCCATCAGGATCACGTCGACGTCAAGGCGTTGAGCCAGACGCAGCGCCTCGGTACCGTCGCCGGCCTCACCCACGACCTCGAACTCGGCGTCGTCGGTGAACACACCCCGCAGCCCGTCACGCATGATGGGATGGTCATCGACGATCAGCAGCCGGATCGGTGTCACCCTTGCCCCCCACCTGTCGTCGCATCGAGTGGGACCGTGGCGTTGAGGGTCGTACCGTGCCCGGGCGCGGACTCGACCGTCAACACGCCGTCCACCCGGGTGAGCCGGCGCTTCATGCCGGCCAGCCCGTAGCCCTCGGTGCGGGCCGCCGGATCGAAACCCGATCCGTCATCGGCGACGTCCAGCAGCAGAGTGTCGTCCAAATAGGTCAAGGTGAGCTGGACCTTCGACGCTCCAGCATGTTTGGCCACATTGGACAGCGCCTCCTGAGCGACCCGGAACAGGGTGGCTTCGACATCACCGCCGGCCCGCACCAGGACACCGGTCGTGTGCAGATCCGCCGCGATACCCGACCGCTGCGACCAGCTGCGGCCCAGAGCTGCGATCGCCTCGGGCAGGCTGGCGTCCTCGAGTTGCTCAGGGCGCAGCGCCCGTACCGAACGCCGCGCCTCGGTCAGACTGTCGCGGGCCAGCGACTGCGCCTGCCCAAGGTGGCGGGCGAATTCGTCGGGCCGGTGCCGGGTCTGCTCCGCAGCCTGCAACTGCGCGATGATACCGGTCAGCCCCTGAGCCAGAGTGTCGTGGATCTCGCCGGCCAGACGTTGACGTTCCTCGACAATTCCCGCCTGCCTGGCCTGGACCAGCAACCGCGCATGCAGTTCGGCGTTCTCCGCCATCGATTCCTCCAGCCGACGGTTCGCCTCGGCCAGCTCGTTGATGGTCCGCCCACGCTGCTGGTTCTGCTCCAACGCCCGGTTGGTGATACTGGCGGAGTTCAACACCAACGCCAGCAGGACGGTGGCGATCAGAAGATAGGTCAGGTTGTGCTCAAGGTCCGTCGACGGGTAACCGCCCGCCAGCGCCGCCGACACCACCAGAGCAGTCGCCGCGAATCCGAGCCTGCGCCACCGGGCCCCCAGCGGATAGGAGTACAGGAAACCGGTGTAGGCGAACACCCCGTACAGCAGGTTGATCCACACCAGCGCAGCGGCCAACACGGTATGCACGGCGAACACCGCTAGCCGCCACCGACCGGACACCTCCGGATGCAGCCGCATGGTGACCAGCGCCGACCAGAGCGCCGCCGCCGCCACAAGCAGTATGTGCAGCAGGTCGGAAGACCGGGACCGGCCGGGCACCAGGAAGGTCCCTGCCGCACACACCAGAAGCAGCGGAAGAGGCACCAACCGCCGCAGACGATCCATCCGCGCCTGCCACGGGTCCTGCACGATGCCGCCCCTCATCCCGCTGATGGTGCCACGCGCCAGCTCGATGACCGGTCACATGCCGATCCGGCAACCGGCCGATCACGGTGCCTGCGTCGCCCGCCGGGCCGCGAACACCCCCCGAAGGTGCGAACCGTTGGCGATCACCGCGACCGCGATCATGACCAGCCCGCAGATCCCCTGCTCGATCTTCATCCACAACGGGAACGTTCCAGGAACCGCGATGATGACCGCGATCGCCACCGGCGTGATGATCGAGACGATCCGCAGCCGCCGGTACGCCCCGCGAGAGCCGCGCGCCGCCCGACCGATGAACATGATCAGCAGTACGGCAGTGACAACGACGATGGTCGCGCGTGTCCAGACCGCCGAATTGACCTGAGCAGCATCGTTACGCAATGCCACGATCACCCCCAGGGTGACCACACCGAGGACGAGGTAGCCGCCGACCAGCGCGCGGATCACCCGAAACGCCTTCCGGGTCTGCGGATGATCCAGGTCATCCTCCGTTCGCGCTCCGGTCTGCTGCGATGCCTGCGGTTGCGACTGTCCGACGTTCATGTGGTCCTTCCACTGCATGCCGTTGAATCCGGTGTTCCGTGCTGACCCCGAGTATTCGGCCCGCCCGGCGCGGGCGAATCGTCCAGCAGGGCGCGCTTTCCCCGCCGCCTTGGGCCATGGGCGCATCCACCGATCGGTGGATGCCAGCCCCGGGAACCACCGATCGCGGCATAGTGTCCGGGTGCGGCAATCAGCAACTGGCCGGCCGCGCGCGGCCGGCACCCGGATCAGCTACCAGCGACTACCGGCAGCTGTGCGGCGCTGGGTCGACGAGCAGTTCGGTCCCGTACGGATCCTGCGCGAGCACCGCGGTGGCATGTCACCGGGCTGCGCGACAAGCCTGCTGACCGCCGACGGCCGGACCCTGTTCATCAAAGCCGTCGGAGCCGAACTCAACCAGCAGACCGTCATACTGTTCCGCAGCGAGACACAGGTCCTGCGCCAGCTGAAACCCGCACCCTACCGGCCGACCCTGCAGGCGGTGTTCGATCGGGACGACTGGGTGGCCCTGGTGCTCGACCACGTACCGGGCCGATACCCGGACCTTGCCAACGAGGCCGACTTCACCGCAGTCGCCCGCCTCATCGACACCCAGACCGCTGAGCTGACCCCACCACCACCCGCACTGGGCGAGCTGCCATCCCTGGCTAGCACCGCGCGACGCTGGGCCCGCAGATGGGCCGAGCTGCAGACCGACCCGCGCGGTTTCCTGCCGCGCTGGGCCGCCACCCGCGACGCCGAACTGACCACGCTCGTACAACACCTGCCCGACCGGCACTACCGGCCTTCGCATCATTCTGCCGCGACGACGCCCAGCGTCTCCTCGCCCTCGCCCAGCTGCGGGTGCGGTGGCTGACATATGCTCAGCCACCGCACCGCTAGCTGAGCGCCGCGAGCTCGTCAGCGGAGAGCCGCAACGCGCCGGCGGCGACGTTGTCCTCCAGATGCTCCACACTGCCGGTACCAGGAATGGCCAGCACATGCCGTCCCTGGTGCAACGTCCAGGCCAGCCGCACCTGCTGCGGTGTACAGCCGTGCGTGGCGGCCACCGTACGGACGGCCTCGCTGTGCTCGCTGACCGCCCCCGCTTCCCGCTGCGCACCAGCGAGCGCGAAGAACGGTACGAACGCCACACCGCGCTGACCACAGACCTGCAGCAGTTCCTCGCTCGCCCGGTTGTCGATCGCGTACGAGTTCTGCACGCAGACCACCGGAGCGATGGCCTGCGCCTCATCGAGATGATCGACCCGGACGTTGGACAGACCCAGGTGCCGGATCAGCCCGGCGTCGCGCATCTTCGCCAGCGCACCGAAACTTTCAGCGACCGAGTCCCGGCCCGGCCGCCGGATGATCCGCAGATTCACCACGTCAAGGTGGTCCCGGCCGAGCCGACGCAGATTCTCCTCGACCTGGCTGCGCAGCTGCGCGGGCCCGGTGGCCTCACCCAGCCCGGCCGAAGGATCGACCGCGAACCCGACCTTGGTGGCGATGACCAGCCCCTCCGGGTAAGGAGCGAACGCTTCGCGGATCAGTTCGGTGGCGTAGCGTACCGGCCCCGTACCGACATCGAGGATTCCGCCGGGGGAGAAGTAGAACGCGGCGGTGTCAATGTGATTCACGCCGAGCTCCACCGCCCGTCGCAGCACCCTGATCGCGCGCCGACGGTCCGCGTCGGCGGTGAGACGCATCGAGCCGAACCCCATCCGGTGCACGGTCCGCTCACCCAGTGTCCAGTTTCCCGCGGCTGCCGCGGTGATCTCATGTGTAGGCATCGCCGGGGAATCTAACCAACGGTCGGCGCCAGCACAGTCGGCCTCTCACCCGATACCCCGTGGCAGGAGATCCTGCTAAATTGGTTGTATTGGAACGAGACTGTGCCCATCGCTCAACCGGGTCGTAGCGTTCCGCGTGAGGCGTACGCTAGGCGCCACTCGCGCGTCGCATCTCCGCGTTGAGGCGCAACGCCTCCGCCAGTTGATCCTCCAGGATGATGATCCGACAGGCGGCATCCAACGCAGTGCCCTCATCGACCAGTTGCCGGGCGCGGGCAGCCAACCGCAACTGGTAGCGCGAATAGCGGCGGTGACCACCGGGGGAGCGGTGCGGGGTGATGAGCTTCGCCTCATCCAGGCTACGCAGGAACGACTGGGTCGCGCCGAGCATGTCGGCCGCGGCACCCATGGTGTAGGCGGGATAGTCCTCGTCGTCGAAAGCGTGGTCCTGCCCGCTGTCCGGCACCTGGTCCACTGCACCTCCGCAGTTGTGGGCCCCGATGCCGTAGCACCGGGGCCCAGGGTTATCGGGCTTCACTACCATCTACCGGCAGGACGCCGGTTTGTTGACCGCTCGGCCGCGCGATGCGGCCGTTGCGGTGATCGCATGAGCGTTGACCGGAGACCACCTTCCCTTCCGATGACGGGAACTGCGGCGTCCGCCCGGCGTGATGGCGCCGTGGTCGGGCGATCTGGCGGTAGGAACCCTTCCCTTCTCGCTGACAAGCTCCTCGCTGTCAATACCGGAAACGTTACCCAGGACGAGCACAGATGTCTACAGCATCGGCTGCAGATTTTCTTCTACCCACGGGTAAGGCGAGCAGGTCGGCCATCAGGCGCAAGCCGTACGATGCAGGCCCCACTGCACTCACGCTGCGGGCCACCTGTACATCCAGGAGCTGCCACATGACCACACGCCCCTGGCGTACCTGGACACGCCGCGCCGGCGCCGGAATCCTGACCGCCACACTCAGCGTGCTCATCCTGGGCAGCGGGTACCTCGGCGCCTCAGCCATCCGCCACACCCGGCCGGTGAGCCTGCCCGCGCCCAGCGGCCACTACCCGGTGGGCCGGACCACGTTCGAGTGGACCGACACCCTCCGCGCCGACCTGACCGCCCCGCAACCCCGCCGACCACGGGAGCTCTCGGTCTGGCTGTGGTACCCGGCCTCGCCCCATCCCGACAGGGCGACCGCACCCTACGCCCCCGGCGCCTGGGGCCAACTTCATCTGGCCGGCGTACCGGGGCTGGGGGAGACCAACTTCAACGCGATCCGTACCCACTCCTACACCGACACGCCGGTAGCTGCGGGCAGATTCCCGGTCGCCGTGTTCGAACCGGGGCTGGGCTTCGCTGCGCCGCAGTACACGACATTGGCCGAGAACCTGGCCAGTCACGGTTACCTGGTCGCCGGCGTCACTCCGACCTACAGCGCGAACCTGACCGTTCTGCACGCTCACCCGGTCCATGCCACCGCCGCCGGCAAACCGTCGAGCTTCGATGCCGTCGACGTACACGCCGCCAGCGCACGTCGTCACGCCGACCAGCTCGTCGCGCAATGGGCCACCGACGCCCGGTTCGCCGCGGCGAGGGTGATCGGCCTCGACCGGGCCGGACCGTTCGCCGGCCACCTCGACCCGGCGCACACCACCTACCTCGGCCATTCCTTCGGTGGGGCCGCGTCGCTGGAGGCCTGTCGGCGCGACCCGCACTGTGCCGGCGCGGCAGATCTGGACGGCACCCAGTTCGGAACGGTGGTGCACGCCGGGCTGGACCGGCCCGCGTTGATCCTGGGCAGTCAGAACTCGTGCGTCACGGGCGTCTGTCGGGCGGGCGACGCCGGTAGCCGCGGCGAGCGGACCGCGGCACGCACGCTGCTGGCGGCCAGTGCGGGCCGGGTCTGGCGCTACGAGATCGAGGGCAGCGGCCACCTGAACTTCAGCGACTACGGCGCGTACTGGCTCGCCGCGCCGTTGCGCCGCCTGCTGGGGCTCGGCGACATCGACGGAGGCCAGGCGTTGCGGATCGCCGGTGCGTACCTGGCCGCGTTTCTCGATCACACGGTCCGGGGGAGAGCGGAACCCCTACTGGCCGGTACGTCCGCGCCGTACCGGCAGGTCCGGGCGGTGGGGGAATCGCGCTGACAGGCTGAAGTACCAGTTCGGAGGTGTGCTCGTGGCGCGCCCCGGCAGGGGAGCCGATTCGGATGTAATTCCCCATAAGGTATATTATGCGCAAAACATGCCCGTACGGGCTACGTTTGCCGGAACGCCGTAGTCTCGGAAGACCTTCATCCCTCCAGCAGACAGGGTTCCGACCATGGTGGACACCAGCGCCTACGCAGCCACGTTCGACATCGTCGACAGCAACGACGACGGGCACATCTCCGCCGCAGAACTGAAGCAGCTCATGCAGGCCCTCGGCGAGCAGATCAGCGACGAGGCCGCCGAGCAGGCGGTCCGCCAGATGGACGCCGACGGCGACGGCGAGATCACCCTCGCCGAGTTCGCCGCCCACATGTCCCGCACCTGAGCCTCCGCCGGGCGCCGGCGGCCACGATCACGGCCGCCGGTCCAACCGGGCGACACCGATCTTGGCGTCAGCCATACCGTAGAAGACGTACGACACCCCGTCCACCTGCTCGATCGCGGTCGGGAACACGACATTGGCCACGGTGCCCGAACGCTCGTCGTCGGTCTCCGGAGACAGCAACGGACTCGCCGTACGGGCCAGTACCCGGGCCGGATCCGCCGGATCCAGCAGCATGGCCCCGGCGGAGTACCGCACCCGCTGGTCGGTCGGTTCCCAGCCGAGCGGCTGGTACCCGGTGACACCGTGATGGATCAGCAGCCAGCCCTCCGGCACCCGGATCGGTGCCGGCCCGGCACCGATCTTCAACTCCTCGAACGCGTACTGCGACAGGGCCACACACCGGTGACCCATCGGCCGCACCAGCGCGCCCAGGTCCGCCCGCACCGCATCGGCCGCGATGTAGGAGATCCAGATACCCGGCCGCTCGTCGCAGATACCCGCCGGAAGATGCACTGTCTCCCCTGCCCGGATCGAACCCAGATCCCACATGGGGCGGTGCAGCATCGCGTAGCAGAGCCGACCGTCGGGGCCCGGGACGGGCTCGGGAAAGAAGACCGCGTCCTTGTTGGGAAACAGGTTCAGGTCGGTGTCCAGGTCCGGTTCGTAGCCGAACTGCACGGGTCCCAGTCGCCGCCAGGACCGTAGGTCGGCGGAGACGGCGAGTGCCAGTTTCGGGCCCAGCGGCCCGTACGCGACGTAGGTCATCACATGTGTGTCGAGGTCCGGCACCCAGGTGACCCTCGGGTCTTCGACACCGGCGTTGCTCGCGCCGCGCTCCCAGCCCTGGTCCGGTGCCAGCACGACACCTCGTCGGATCACCCCGACAGGTACTCCGTCGCGCAGCTCGACCTCGGCGAGGCCGACCCGGGAGACGTTACCTTCGGCGACCAGCCGGGGCAGCAGATGCAGCCGCCCGTCGGGGGTGTGTCCGCTGGCGGGGTTGAGTACGCCCTCGACCTCCAGCGGCTCCGACGGCGACGGGGACATCACCACGCCGAGTCGGGTCAGGATGTACGGGACGGTGGTGGAGGTGGTCAACTGCTCAACCTTTACGTCAGTTCCGATGGTGTGGGTGGGGCGGTCCGGTGGAGGCCCGGACGATCAGTTGCGCGGGGGGCATGTCCACGTCGGCGCTGCCCTTGCCGTCGATGAGGTCGAGCAGGGTGCGGGCGGCGGCCCGACCCCAGTCGAACGGGTCGGTACGCACACTGGTCAACGGTGGCCTGACATGGGCGGCCAGTTCGGTGTCGTCGAAGCCGGTGATGGACAGCGTGTCCGGTACCTCGATGCCGCGTTCGCGGGCCACTGCGAGTCCGGCGATGGCCATGACGTCGTTGGCGTAGACGATCGCGGTCGGCGGGGTGTCGGCGTCGAGTAGTTGACGGGTGGCGTGTGCGCCGCTCGCGGGCGAGAAGTCGGACAGCACACAGCGTCCCGGTGGTAGGCCGGCGGCGGTCAGGGCGTCCTGCCAGGCGCGGCGTCGGCTGGCGCCGTGTAGGAAGTGGCCGGGCCCGGCGACATGGGCGATGTGCCGGTGCCCCAGCTCGACCAGGTGGGTCATGGTGGCGGTGACGGCCGGCTGGTCGTTGACGAGGACGGCGGGAAACGGGCTGGGCACGTCGGGTTGTCCCAGGGTGACGGCCGGCAGTTGGAGTTGTTCGAGCAGCCCGATGCGGGGGTCTGCGGTACGCAGGTCGAGCAGGAACAGCCCGTCGAGCCGGCCGTCGGCGGCCAGTCTGCGGTAGCCGTCGTGTTCGGCGTGTTGGTCGGGCACGACCTGCAGTACCAGTGCCTGTCCGTGGTCGGTGAGTACTGTTTCGACGCCGGCGATGAAGGCGGGGAAGAACGGGTCGGCGCCGAGTAGTTCCGGTGGCCGCGCGATGATCAGCCCGACGGCGTATGCGCGTGAGGTGGACAGGGCGCGGGCCCGGTGGCTGGGTACCCAGCCGAGTGCTTCGGCGGCGGCCAGGATCCGGGCGCGGGTCGGTTCGGCGACTCCGGGGCGGCCGTTGAGGGCGAAGGACACCGCACCTTTGGAGACGCCGGCTGCGCGTGCCACGTCGGTGATGGTCGGGCGACCGTGTCTGTGCACAGCTCACCTCCTGTCCTGGGGTGGGTGCGGTTTCGGTGGGGTCAGAACTGGGTGGTGCAGTACGGTTCCTGCCGGTGGGCGAGCAGTGCGTCGAGTTCGGCGAGGGCGTCGGGGGTGCGGGCCGTGATGTGTCCGGCCTGGGCGAGGACGGCGGCCCGTACTCCACCGAGGTACAGCGAGCTGAGGGTCGACATGGTCATGGACACGTCGGCGGTGCCCGGATCTGTGTGTGTTGCGGTGACGGTGCCTTCGCCGTGTCGTACCTGGAGGTGGTAGGTGCCGGTGGCGATGTCGAGGGGGTCGGTGAGCGCGATGCGGGTCTGCCCGTCGGTGTCGTAGTGGCGGCGTCGTAGGGCTGTGGCGGGGTCGAGGATGCGTAGCCAGACGGCGTCTTCGACGCGGGTGACCTGGAGGCTCTGGCGGTCCAGGACCGCCCAGGCGAGGGGGTCGGTGGCGGGGGCCTGCCGGTATCGCACGAGTGTCGCCAGGTCGATGGAGGCGAGGTGTTTCCACAGGCCGAGGTACGCGTCGGGGGAGGTTGCGACGAGGTCGACGATCTCGAGTGCGCCGGGTTGCTGGTCGCGGGACACGAACAGGTAGCTGACGTAGCCGTCGATGTGTCCGGTGGTGTCGTAGTGCAGGGCTGCGCGTACCCGGGGGTCGGGTCGGGGTCTGTCCTCGGCCCAGATCCCGGCGATCTTCGACGGGTAGAACGCTTGCCGTTGCAGGGAGCCGAAGGTCTGTGTGTGGAACCGGTCGAATACTTGTGGCGCGATGGACAGTAGGGCCGCGGGGTCTGCGACCTCGACGTGGCCGGCCGGGGTGTGGTGCAGGGCGAACCGTCCGCCGGTGTCGATGTCGATGTGGCGGGTGAAGATGGCGGGTCCGAAGCCGTACCGGCCGTAGATGGTGGCTTCTCCGGCGCGTAGTGCGGCGAGCGGCCGTCCGTTGTGGGCGGCGCGTCGTAGGTCTGCGGTGAGGATGCTGCGCAGCAGTCCTTGTCTGCGGTGGGTGGCCCGTACGGTGACGTCGGCGATCAGGTGGGTGTCGAGTTCGGTGCCGGGTCCTACGTTCATGGGTTTGGTGAAGGTGGCGTAGGTGGCGACCGGTCGGGTGGCGGGCCATGCGCCGGGTGAGCTGTCGGCGGTGTACGCGCCGGTGAGGGTCCGGTTCTCGGCGTGGAACGAGGCGGCTACCCGTGCGGCGTGTTCGGGGGTGGGTGCGGGTTGGTGGAAGGACAGGGCTGTTGCTTCGAGCCATGCGCTGGTGTCGTGGTCCGCGGCGCCGGAGGTGGTGGCGGCCGGGAACGATCGGATGGTGACGGCGCCGGGTTCGGGTTGGTGGCTGGTCATCCTTTCACCGCGCCGACGACGCTACCGACGAGGAACCGCTGCAGGAAGACGTAGGCGATCATCAGGGGCGCGGCGACGATGATGGTCGCGGCGGCCAGCAGGCTCCATTGGCTGGTGTGTGATCCCTGGAAGGCGAACAGGCCGAGGGTCAGGGGCGATTTTTCCGGGTCGGGTAGCAGGATGGTGGCGAGGATGATGTCGTTCCATACGCCGATGGCCTGGAAGACGAAGACGGTGGCCAGCGCGGGTTTGATCAGTGGGGGCAGGATGCCCAGGACGAACCGCCAGTAGCCGACTCCGTCGAGTGCGGCGGCTTCGTCCATTTCCTTGGGTACGGATTTGACGTAGCCGGTGATCAGGAGGGGGCCGACGCCGAGTCCGGAGGCCATCATCAGGATGTAGCCGAGGGCGGTGTCGTACAGGTTGAGGCGCAGGACCAGTTGGAACTGGGTCATCAGGGCGTTGGGCAGGAAGAGCATGGCGATGAAGATCGCGTACCACAGTCCTGAGTAGCGGATGTAGCGGCGTGACACGGGGTATCCGACGATGAGGGAGACCAGGGTGCTGAGGGTGGCGGCGACCGCGGTGTAGATGATGCTGTTGAACAGGTATGCGCCGAAGTTCCCTTTCTGCCAGGCGACGAGGAAGTTGCCGAAGTGCAGGGAGCTGGTCAGGCCGGCGGGGTTGGCGAAGAATTCGGGGTTGCTCTTGAGTGCGGTGTTGACCAGGAATCCGAGCGGGAACAGGTACAGCACCATGATGAGGAGTACGAAGAAGTAGTTGGGGGCTTTGCGCAGGATGATCGGTGGGTTCCATCGTCGGGTCGTCGGCTTGGTGGTGGTCGGGTTTCGTGGCGTGTGTAGGGCCGTCCCGGTGCTCACAGCTTCGCCTCCTTTCTGCGCAGGTAGGTCAGGACGATGAGGGTGATGATGCCGACGATGGCGAACTGGACCATGGAGATGGCGGCGGCGTAGCCTTGCGATTCGCTGGATCCTCCGGCGGTCCCACCGCCGAACGACTGGGTGAAGATCGCCAGTGACAGGACCTGGGTGGCGGCGTTGTTGGGGCCGGTGAGTACGTAGATGAGCTGGTAGCTCTGCAGTGAGCCGACGAGGCACAGCAGCACGTTCGCGGTGACCGACGGGGCGAGCAGCGGTACGGTGACCCGGCGCAGCCGCTGCCAGGCGCTCGCCCCGTCGATCGCGGCGGCTTCGTACAGTTCGTCGGGGATGGCTTGTATCCCGGCGATGAAGATGACGACTGCCAGTCCGATGCCGGCCCACACCTGCACTCCGATGACCAGTGGCATCGCCATTCCGGGGTCGCCGAAGAATGCGGAGCTGGCGCCGAACCAGGACCAGATCGATGCGGCGGGCCCGGCGGACGGGTTGAAGATCAGCGACCAGATCAGGCCGACGACGGTGACGCCCAGGACGGTGGGCATGAACACGACGGCCCGGTAGAACGTGCGTCCTCGTAGCCGGCCGGTGAACAGTACGGCGATCAGCAACGCTATGGCGTTCTGCAGGATGGTCACGGCGGTCGCGAAGATCAGCGTGTTCTGTAGGGCGTGTACGTTGTAGCCGATCTTCGCGGCGGAGAAGAACCGCAGGTAGTTTTCCGCGCCGACCCAGTTCACCGGAAGGTAGGGGAGGCTGCGGATGTCGGTGAAGGAGATACCGAGGACCGCGGCGGCCGGCGCGATGGTGAAGATGAGGATGAAGGCCATTCCGAGCCCGAAGGTGATCCGCATTCCGGTGCGTCTGCGGAAGGGCATGAACGCGGCCATGTCGATCCTCCTGTCTGCTGGGGTGCCGTGCCTGCGGGGCGGGTGACGGTCAGAACGCCGCGGACCAGTCCTTCTGTGCCTGGGCTGCGGCCTGGCGTGCTCCGCCGCGGCCCAGTGGGGACAGGTCCAGGTAGTTGAACGGGTAGGTGGCCTTGCTGCCTGCCTTGGGGTTGGTGACGAACACGGTGTCCCAGGCCGGGGAGAAGGTCTTGGTGTACTTGCCGATCGAGGTGAGGAATGCGCTGGCCGGGATGTTCGGTTCGGCGGAGGCGAAGCCGGACAGCTTGACGAACTTCTGGTAGTTCTGCGGCTGGGTGAAGAAGTCCAGGTAGGCCAGGGCCGCGGTCTTGTTGCGGGCGTGTGCGGGGACCGCGAGGGTCAGTTCGACCTTGCCGCCGAGCAGCGCGTTGTCCGCGGCGTTGTCCGATGTCGGGATCGGCATGTAGCCGAAGTCGAAGTTCTTGCCTACGGCCGCGGCGATGGTGGGTGAGCTCCAGGTGCCGTCCGGGACCATCGCGAACTGTCCCTTCGCGAACCCGGACGGGATCGCGCTGTAGGGGACGCCGGAGAAGTTCTTCTGCGCGTTGCCGTACATGGTGGAGACACGGTCCAGGACGCTGACCGGTTTGCTGTCGGTCAGGCTGACTTTGCGGGTCCACAGGTCCCGGCTGAGGTTCTCCTTGTCCTGGCCGGTCGGGTACAGGCCCTGTACGGCGGCGAGCATGGTGAGTCCTGCGGTGTCCTTGCCGCCGATGCCCAGTGGTGTGACGCCTTTGCTCTTGAGTGTCTTGCACAGGGCGAGGAACTGGGTCCAGGTCGTGGGCAACGACAGGTGGTACTTGGCGAACAGTGCCTTGTTGTAGTAGGCGCCGGTGTAGTAGCTCGCGCCGGTCGGTACGACGTACTGCTTGCCCTGGTACTTCGTCCTGGCCAGCATGGACGGGGTGAGCCGTTTCATGAACGACTGCTTGGTCAGGTCGAGGTAGACGCCGGCGTCGGCGGCGCGCGCGTCGTCGCCCTTGGAGTCCTGCGGGGCGTAGGACGGTACGTCCTTGGGCCCGGCGAGGGTGATGTCGACGTTGCCGGCGGCCAGACGCGATGCGCTGGTGGCGGCCCAGTTGTCGTTGGGGATGGCGCTGAAGCGAACCTTGACGTCCGGGTATTTCTTCATGAAGGCGGCGTTGACGGCCCGGAAACCGGCGTCGGAGGCGTCGGCGCTGGACACGATGAAGGTCAGTGTGCCGGTGGGTTTCCCGCCGACCGAACCGGTGGCGTCGGTGCCGGAGCTGCAGGCGCCGGCGACAAGGACAGCGCTCAGTATCCCGGCCAGGCCGATCGCGCGTCGTAGTGCTCGTGTTGCCATGTCGAAGTCCTCCGTTGGGTCATTGCAGGGGTTGTGGTGCTGCTAGTCGATGCGGCAGACCTTCCCGGTCTGGGCGGATGCCTGGGCGGCGGTCATCAGTGCGGTGGTCCTGACCCCGACGTCGATGTCGGGTTGTGGGCGACGGCCTTCCCGGGTGGCGGCGAGGAACTCGCCGATCATCAGCCCGTCGAGGTCCGCGCCGTAGGACAACCAGAGCGCGCCGTCCGGGCCGTGGCCGCCGACGTGGGCGGCGAAGGGTGCGACTTCCACGGTTCCTCTGGTGCCGATCACCTTCAACGACAGCCCACCCCAGGTCGGGGCGGTGCGTGGCTGGCTCCAGGAGCAGTCGATGGTGGCGATGACACCGCTGCCGTAGGTCGCGGTCACCAGGCCACCGGTTTCCACCTCGGCGCCGATGTCGGCGTACAGGGTCCGGTTGGCCACGGCGTACACCGAGCTGGCCTGTTCCTGGAGCAGGTTGTCGATCAGGTCGGCGCAATGTACGACGTGGTCGACGATCGACCCGCCGCCCGACAGCGCCGGGTCGGTGAACCAGGCCGCGTCGAGTGGGAGCATGCCGTTGTTGGTGCCGACGATGCCGAGGATGGTGCCCAGCTGCCCGGCCAGGCACCGGGACCGCAGCGCCACGAAGGACGGTGAGAAACGGACCGGGAAGGCGACCATCAGTTGCACGCCGGCGGCCGTGGTCGCCGCCCGCATCGCTTCGGCGTCCGCGATGCTGGTGGCCAGCGGCTTTTCGCACAGGATGTGTGCGCCGGCCGCGGCGGCGAGTTCGACGAGTTCCCGGTGGCGGGTGTTCTCCGAGCAGACGACGACGGCGTCGGGTTCCCAGCCGAGGGCCTCCTCGTAGGTGTCGAGGTAGCGCACGCCGAGGGCGGCGGCCGGTCCCGGACCGCGGGTAGCGGGCTGTGAGGTTCCTGCACCGTCCGGGTCGCAGGCGACCAGGTCGATGTCGCTTCGGCCGGCGAGGTAGCGCAGGTAGCCGAGGGCGTGTCCGTGCGCGAAGGACAGCACGGCGACTTTGAGTTTGGCCGAGGTCACCTGCCGGCCCCCTGCGTCGTGAGCACGGCGGCTGTATCGAAGTCGACCGGTTGCCCGGTGTCGATGGAGGTGCGGGCCGCTTCGGCGAGCGCGACGGCGATCACCCCGTCGTCCAGCGACACCCGGGGCGGCGGACCGCCCTGGAATGCCTGGGCCAGTTCGCGGATTTCGGTCAGGTAGGGGCTTTCCTCGGCGGTGGTGCGGGGAAGGTAGGAGATCTCGTCGTCGGGTGCCGGGGGGAAGTTCTCCACCATGGTGCGCGCGGTCCTGGAGTCGAAACGTAGGGTCGCGGCCTGCCCTGCGACGTCGAAGGCGTTGGGGAACTCCATTCCTGGGGGACCCCAGGCGCCGTGGACGTGGGAGATCGCCCCGTTCTGGTGTACGAGGGTGACGTGGGCGGTCACCGCGCGGGGAATCTGCCCGTCGACGGTCGGCGGGTTCTGCACCGCGAAGACCCGGGTGACCTCACCCGCGACCCAGCGGGCCTGGTCGAGGTCGTGGATCATCAGGTCCATCACGATGCCACCGGACTCCGCGTCGTCGAAGAACCAGTCGCTGGTGGGGCCGGACCCGCCGCGGCTGAAGCGTAGTACGGCCGGCCTGCCGATCTGCCCCTGCTGGACTGCGGCGTGCAGGGCCGCGTATTCGGGGAAGTAGCGCACCACGTGCGCCGGGTACACCTGGACCTGCGCGGCGCGGGCCGCGGCGGCCACCGCCTGGGCGTCGGCCAGGGTACGGCCCAGCGGCTTCTCGCAGACCACATGTTTACCGGCCTCGATGGCGGCGACGGCGAGCGGTGCGTGGGTCACCGTGGGGGTGCAGATGTCCACGACGTCGACGGCGTCGAGCAGTTCGTCGAGCACTGCGGCGACGGGCAGACCGTACTGGGCGGCGAGCTCTTCCGCGCCGAGCAGCGAATGTACGGTCACCTTCGCGCCGAGCGCGACCCAGTGCGGTACGTGTGAGCGGGAGATCGCTCCCGTGCCGACGACGCCGACTTTCAACTCTGACATCAGTGAGCCACCTGGTTCCTTGTCATCTTGTCGATCCGTGCGGTTGGTGCCCGGTGCCGCCGGCTCGGCCGGCGGCGCCGGAGCGGTCAGTTCGTGGTCACGACGGTGAAACCGCCCGGAGCCACGGGGGCCTGGACGCTGCCGTTGACGCCGGTTGCGGTGGCGACGAGGCGGCCTTGCGTGTCGTAGCTGTGTGCGGTGAGTGCGCCGTTTCCGAGATGGATGCTCTGGTGCCGGGGCCGGGTCGCGAAGCTGCGGAGCAGGGCCTGACCGCTGCCGGCGGCTCCGCTGAGCGTCACCCACTCGATCTCGGGTTGCAGGAGCACACCGTCGAGTCGGGCGGGGCGACCGTCACCGATGTAGGACGCCCGTACCGTGGTAGGTCCGGCGGGCACGGGTCCGGCCGTGCGTTGCTGGCCGACGTCGAGGTAACCGGGGACGCTGCTGGTCCCCTGCGGCCCGGCGCCGCCCTGCTGCTGGACACCGGCGGTGACGCCACCGACAGACAGCCGGGTGCCCACGGAGTCGGCGGGGGCGATCTGTCGGTCGAATACCGGCATGACCAGGTAGCGGTCGCTGCTGGGGGCCTGCGTCGGGATGTCGACCTGGCCGCCGGTTCCCAGTTGGACGTACTTCTCGCCGCTCCATTGGCTTTCGCCGGTCCAGGCCGCATCGGGTGTCACGACGGTGGCCGCACCGGACGTCTGCCCAGCCTCGGCCTCGGTGTAGGTATTGGTGACCCGGGTGGTGACGGTGGCCTGGCGGGCCCGGGCGGCGACGTCGGGGGCGGCGTCGAGCGCCAGCATCGACAGCACGCCGTGGATGGTCGATTCGGCCCCGGAGTTGTGGTTGACCTGCCCGGTGGGGCTGATGCCGTCGAAGGTGACACCGGTGCGCGGGTCGTAGACGGCGGTGCCGGCCGGGTTGTTACCGAAGTACCAGCTGGCGGCGAGTCCGGCGAGTTGCCGGAACGACTGCTGGTGCGTCGCGTCGGCGGTGCGCAGCAGGTTGCGTAGGGTCGCGTCCGCGCCGTAGGCGATCTGGTCTCGGTAGATGGGCGCGGGCAACCATTCGTTGTCCGGCCCTGCTTGGGCGATCAGGTGCGGGGTGAATTGGGCGGTTTCGCCGACTGCGGTGTGGACCCAGTCGTCGCGGCCGAGGGCGTCACCGGCGGTGGCCAGCGATCCGGCCATCTCGTCGCCCCAGGAGTGCCACATGGACCGTGATCCGGTCCAGGGCAGCAGCGCACCGTAGGGCCAGCCGGGCGCGTGCATCGCGGAGACACCGTCGGCGAGTTCGGTGAGGTCGTGACGTACCTGCTGGTCTCCGCTGGCCTGTACGTAGGCCACCAGGCCGTACATGGCTTCGGAGGTGACGTCGGCTCCACCGGCGATCAGCCAGGTCGGCCAGCGCAGGCCGTCCACGGTCTGCCAGGTGCCGTAGTCCTTCAGGTCCTGGCGGTGCACCGCGCCGAGCGCCAGGGTGAGGCGGTCACGCAGGAACGCGGCGAAGTCCGGGTCGGTGTCCTTGAAGGCGGCGTAGCCGGTACCCAGCGCCCAGATGGTGCGGCCGAGCCAGAACGACGAGTCGGTGTCGGACGGGTTCGGGTCGTCGGGTGGGGTGGGGGTGAGGTTGAGGGCGCCGTCGGGCTGCATCCACAGCACGACGTTGCCGGCGTTGGGTCCGGTGGCGGTCTGTAGGTAGGTCAGGCCGCGCAGCAGCTGGTAGGCGTGGTCCTTCGCCTTCGGGTCGTGGAACTGCTTCCACGCGGTCAGGTACGCGACGGAGGCGCGGCTGATGTCGTCGGCGTCGTAGGCGCCCTGCCCGTAGGTGTTGCTCGCCTGGTCGTAGTCTCCGCCGCCGACCCTGTGGTAGCTGCCGTCGGGTTGGCTGTCGGCGTATACCCACAGCACCCCGATCGACGGGTCCTGGCTCAGCTTGTAGGTGGTGTGCGCGTCCTGGGGTGGCGGACTGACGGTGCTGGTCAGGAAGTCCAGATGGGCGAGGTTGGTCAGGTGCGCCGGCGTGGCCGGGGCGCTGGTGCCGGGCCGGGATGCCGTCAGCAGGCTCCCGGTCATCAGTATGAGACCGACCAGTGCGGCGGTCGCCGTTCTTGCTGCGCGCAGTGGTACCGACCGGCTGTTCACAACAGTGACCTCCAGGTGAGATCCGAGACTGCGGCCCGGCAGGGCACTGCGCGACGGGCGAGGCCCCTGGGATTGGTTGGTCACGCTGCCACTAAACTGGTTTAGATTCAAGAGCTGCGGAAACGCTCGCCCGATATCAAGCGAAAAGTCGCTTTAATGGAAAAGATGCGCGACAGGTGCCGGCTACGCCGCTCCGGCAGTCACCACTCCCGTATCAACGCCGCAAAGCGGCGTGACCTGATCTGTCAGGTGGTCGCCGTCCGTCCCGAGGAGCGGACCGCGCAGTGAGTGGTCGGGGCAGGCCAGACAGCTGGTAGTTGACATAATGTTGATTATCGGCGCGGTATACATGAAGCCGGGCACGGTGTTTCTGGCGCCGGGATCTCGCCACCAGAAGCTGTCTGGGCGCCCGAAGAATCCGGTTGCCTGCGCTGCCTTCTCATGGGCAACCACAAGTTCCCATGACCCGACCCGATGGTCTGGCGGCCATCATCCGTGACCTGGTACGGGACCGGGATGTTGGTTGACCCCCGGAGATCGACGCGACGGGCCACCTCGCGCCGCCTCTCCCCCGCCGCCCGAACCGTAGGTTGATCTTGGGCCCAGCGGTGTGTCTGCGCTGCTCCCCCTGCTCTGGGAGGAACACGCGTGCATGAGCGATGGATGATCGGTGGAGTCGTCGTCGAACGAGCGTGCTGAGGGAGAATCATGGATCTGCCGCCGGTCCCCGCCAGCGTCACCACGCTGGCCACCTCCGGGCGGCTGCCGCCCGAGTGCGCCGGCCTTTTCGCCGCGGCCGGAGAACTGTCCGAGGCAGCGGACTGGTCTGATATCGCGGATGCCGTGGACAGGTCTCTGGCGGCGGGCAGGGTGGACGAGGGCGTGCGGGGGGCGCTGGCGCTCGCCGGGGCGTACGGTCGCCTGGACCGCCTGGCGGACGGTGTCGCGGACCTGGATCTCCTGGAGGCGGACAACGACCGGGCCGTCGAACTCCTTCAGCAGGCCGAATCCCACGGTGTCGACGCGCACGAGACCCAGGAACTGTGGTGGTACTCCGATCGCATGCGCAGCCTCGCCGCGCAGATCAGCGAGGAGAACGCCGCCATGGACGCCTACGTCGCCAGGCACGGGGCGACGCCGCGGGGGCGACTGGACGCGAAGTTGATGCAGGCGCACGAGCTTTACGCTTCCGGTGACCGGGGCGCAGCGCTCGCGTTGTTCCGTGAGGTCGCCGAGGTCAGCCCGTGGGGCAGCTGAGTTCAGCGGCTGTCTTGACCGCATCGACGTCGGCTGGTGCCGTCTGCTGCACGACGCGGCGCACGCCGACGGGCCCGAGGCGGCGCGGAAGATATGGCAGGAGGCCAGGGCGCACTACCGGGCGACGGTCTTTCCCACCTCGCGCCACGCCTGGTCGTTGGTCGAGATGCTGTTGGGTACGGGTGTGCCGGACATCATCGAGGTGATCATCCGCGGCTGGCTGGAGGATGCTGAGGTGGCCGGGCGCTCCGATGTGCCGGTGGACGACGCGGTGCATCGCATATTTCAGCTCGCTTTGGCCGAGATCGAAGGATCCCAGGTTGATGCGGCGGCACCGGGTGCCCGGTCCGGGACGCAGGTTACCCGGGGCTTGCCGCGGTGGTCGGGGACGCTGTGACGGGGCCGGGCGACCGCCCTGGACCTGGACGCCCCTGGCCGCCCATTGGCCAGGGGCGTCGGTGATCAGGCATGGACGAAAACGCCGTCCCGAAGCGCAGGTGAAGGACTGACGACGTGGCCGTGGTCAGCCGTCGACATAGGTCGCGAGATGTTCACCGGTGAGGGTGCTGCGGGCGGCGACGAGGTCGGCGGGTGTGCCCTCGAAGACGACCCGGCCGCCGTCGTGGCCGGCGCCCGGGCCGAGGTCGATGATCCAGTCGGCGTGCGCCATGACCGCTTGGTGGTGCTCGATGACGATGACCGATCTGCCTGCGTCGACGAGACGGTCGAGCAGACCGAGCAGCTGTTCGACGTCGGCGAGGTGCAGGCCGGAGGTCGGCTCGTCGAGCACGTACACGGTGCCCTTGTCGGCCATGCGGGTGGCCAGTTTGAGCCGCTGCCGCTCTCCGCCGGACAGTGTGGTGAGTGGTTGGCCGATGCTGAGGTAGCCGAGCCCGACGTCGGCGAGCCGGTCGAGGATCCGGTGCGCGGCCGGCGTCTGCGTCTCACCGGTGCCGAAGAACTCCTCGGCCTCGACGACGGGCATCGCGAGCACCTCGCTGATGTTCTTCCCGCCGAACGTGTACTCCAGGACACCGGCCTGGAACCGTTTGCCGCCGCACGCCTCGCAGGTACTCGCGACGCCGGCCATCATCGCCAGGTCGGTGTAGATGACGCCGGCGCCGTTGCAGGCGGGGCAGGCACCCTCGGAGTTGGCGCTGAACAGTGCCGGCTTCACGCCGTTGGCCTTCGCGAACGCCTTGCGGATCGGGTCGAGCAGCCCGGTGTAGGTCGCCGGGTTGCTGCGTCGCGATCCGCGGATCGCGGTCTGGTCGACCGTGACCACCCCGTCGCGGCCGGACACCGAGCCGCGGATCAGTGAACTCTTGCCCGAACCCGCCACCCCGGTCACCACGGTCAGCACGCCCAGCGGTATGTCGACGTCGACGTCTCGCAGGTTGTGGGTTTCTGCCCCGCGGACCTCCAGCATGCCCGACGGTGTGCGTAGCTTCTCCTTGAGCGCGGCGCGGTCGTCGAGATGGCGTCCGGTGACGGTGCCGCTTCGCCGCAACCCTGCGACAGTTCCCTCGAAGACGACCTCACCGCCGGCTGCGCCGGCACCGGGGCCGAGATCGACGACGTGGTCGCCGATCGCGATCGCCTCCGGTTTGTGTTCCACGACGAGCACGGTGTTGCCCTTGTCTCGCAACTGCAGCAGCAGGTCGTTCATGCGTGCGATGTCGTGGGGGTGCAGCCCGACGGTGGGTTCGTCGAAGACGTACGTGACGTCGGTGAGTGATGAGCCGAGTTGACGGATCATCTTGACGCGTTGTGCCTCGCCGCCTGACAGCGTGCCCGACGGTCGGTCGAGTGAGAGGTAGCCCAGGCCGATCTCCACGAACGACGCGAGGTTGTTGCGCAGCGCCTCGAGCAGGGGCGTGAGGGACGGTTCGGTGAGGCTGTGTACCCACTGGACCAGGTCGCTGATCTGCATCGCGCAGGCGTCGGCGATGTTGACCCGCCCGATCTTGGCGGACCGTGCCTCGGTGCTGAGTCGGGTCCCGTCGCATTCGGGGCAGGTGGCGAACGTGACCGCGCGTTCCACGAAGGCCCGGATGTGTGGCTGCAGCGAGTCGATGTCCTTGGACAGCATCGATTTCTGGATTCTCGGGATCAGCCCCTCGTAGGTCAGGTTGATGCCTTCGACCTTGATCTTGGTCGGCTCCTTGTACAGGAGGTCGTTGAGTTGTTTCCTGGTGAACTTCCTGATCGGTCTGTCCGGGTCGAAGAAGCCGCAGCCGGTGAAGATCCGGCCGTACCAGCCGTCCATGCTGTAGCCGGGGATCGTGAGGGCACCCTCGTTGAGCGATTTGCTGCCGTCGTAGAGCTGGGACAGATCGATGTCGTTGACCGAGCCGCGGCCCTCGCAGCGTGGGCACATGCCGCCGAGGATGCTGAAACTGCGCCGCTCCTTCATGGTGGTGCCGCCACGCGCGATGGTGACGGCACCGGCACCTGAGATCGATGCGACGTTGAATGAGAACGCCTGCGGTGGACCGATGTGGGGTTTGCCGAGCCTGCTGAAGAGGATGCGCAGCATCGCGTTGGCGTCGGTGGCGGTGCCGACCGTGGAGCGCGGGTCGGTGCCCATCCGCTCCTGGTCGACGATGATCGCGGTCGTCAGCCCGTCCAGGACGTCGACATCGGGTCGGGCCAGTGTCGGCATGAACCCTTGCACGAACGCGCTGTAGGTTTCGTTGATCAGCCGCTGCGACTCCGCCGCGATCGTGCCGAACACCAGTGAGCTCTTGCCCGATCCGGAGACTCCGGTGAACACTGTCAGCCGACGTTTCGGTAGTTCGACGCTGACGTCCTTGAGGTTGTTCACGCGCGCGCCGTGTACCCGGATCAGGTCGTGGCTGTCAGCTGCGTGCACGGCCGGGACCGCCTTCCCCTTCGTGGTCATGGTCGGGCTACTCCCGTGTCGTCGGCTGCCAGGCGAAGCCGTCGGGGTCGGTGAACGGCCCGAGGTCTCCTCCGATGACGAGCCGGTGTGAACCGGAACCGGCCGGGTCGACACCGGCGTCCTTGGCGGCGGCCCGGCGGGTGTAGAGCGCCAGCTTGATGGCCGAGCCTGGGGTGGTGAACTCGACGTATTTGCTGCCGAAGCTCTTTCCCACGGCCAGACCGTGGTCGAGGTAGAACTGTCTGGTCGCCTTCACATCGTCGACGCCGAGCAGGATCACGACCTCCTCGACGGTACGGGTGGCGGGGCCGGTGTCCTTCTTCGAGGATGTCGCGATCTTCCAGATGGTGCCGTCGGGAGCTTGGACGACGCCGCCGTAGCCCCAGAAGCTCTTCTTGACCGGTTTCAAGGTGCTCGCCCCGGCCCTGAGTGCCGAGTCGGTGAAGGTGTCGACGGTGCTGGGTTGGGACACGACCAGGGACAGGGTGAAGCCGCGGAAGCCGGACGTCGGTTCCTGCGATGCGCGGAGGCGTAGCTGGTCGCCGAGCCCGAAGGCGGTGTCGTAGAAGGTTTTGGCGGCGTCGACGTCGGCGACCTCGAGGGTGACAGAACCGATGGCGGCCATCTCAACGCACCTCGTTGATGCGGACGGTGTTGCCGGCGGGGTCGCGGAACGCGCAGTCCCGTACGCCGTACGGCTGATCGGTCGGTTCCTGGATGACCTCGGCGTCGGTGGCCTGGAGCCGTTCGAAGGTGCTGTCGAGTTCGCTGGTCGCCAGGGTGATGATGCCGTACGTGCCCTTGGCCATCATCTCGACGATGGTGCGGCGTTCGTCGTCGGTGATGCCCGGATCTGCGCCCGGGGGGTAGAGCACGATGGAGGTGCCGGGTTGGTTGGGCGGGCCGAGGGTGAGCCAACGCATGCCGTTGTAGCCGACATCGTTGCGCAGTTCGAAACCGAGGCAGTCCCGGTAGAAGGCCAGGGCGGCGTCCGCGTCGTCGTGTGGGAGGAACGCTGAGTAGATCGTGAGGTCCATGGCAGTCAGGCTAGTTGCGCTGCGTGACCCGTGCTTCTCGATTCCTGATCGGTCTGGTGACCTGTCTTGAGACGCATGACGGCATCTCTGCCACGGTCGGGGCCGACACGTCTCGCCGGTAGATGCTGGGTGCTACGCCGACCAGTTCGGTGAAGCGGGTGCTGAAGGTGCCGAGCGATGAGCAGCCGACGGCGAAGCAGATCTCGGTGACGCTGAGGTCGCCACGGCGCAGCAGCGCCATCGCGCGTTCGATTCGCCGTGTCATCAGATAGGAGTACGGTGACTCACCGTAGGCGTTTCGGAATTCGCGGCTGAGGTGGCCGGCTGACATGTTCGCGCCGCGGGCGAGCGCCTCGACGTCCAGCGGTTGCGCGTACTCCCGGTCGATCCGGTCGCGTACTCGACGCAGTCGGGTGAGGTCACGCAGCCGCTGGGCCCTCGACGATCTACTGGTCACCTGCAGAATCGTGCCACAGAGCGCGCGGCGGGCAGCACCATCCATGCCCGCTCGACCCCGCTGAGTACAGATTTCCTTGTCATGTCCGGCCGTCCGTTCTGCGGGCCAGGTGTTGCGGAGCTGCGCCCGGTCCGGTCGTGGTCTGCTCCCGGGTGGCTGAGTGCAGTTCGACGCAGCATTCGCCGGGTCGCGGTGTGAGGGCCGCCCGCACGGTCGTGGTGCCCAGACCGGTGAGTATTCCGGTGATGAATGCGTGGTTGAGGCCGCAGACCAGTTCGGGTGCGGTGGTGGCGAACCGGTGGAACGGGCAGTTGCGCAGACGGACGCAGGCCGGTGATTCGCGGGTGGGTTCGAAGCCGTGCCGGGTCAGGATCGACTGCAGCATGGTGAGTGCGCGTTCGGTGCCGAGGCGGCCCGGTCTGGTCTGGTGGCGTTCGGCGCCGCCGAGTTGCTTACCACGCTGGGCTGCGACGCGGACTGCGGCGCGGCGTGCGGTCTCCTCGGCGGTCTCGGTGAGCGTGGCCTCCAGGAGGATGTCGGCCAGCATCTCGTACTCGCGGTGCGGGATGGTGACGTGGATGTCGGTGTCGGTGGGTTCGTACAGTTTGGGTGCTCGCCCGACCTTTCGTGTGCCGCGGGGCGCGTAGTGGGTCCGTAGGAGGCCTGCATCGACGAGTTTGTCGAGGTGGAAGGCGGCGAGCTTGCGGGAGATCCCGACAGATCCGGCGGCTTCGTCGCGGGTCACGGGTCGGTGTGCCTGTCGGATGAAGGTGTACATGCCGCGCCGCAGCTCGTCGTCGAGCGTGGCGACGGCACTGATCGCGGGATCAGTCCTCATCGCACCACCATAACGCCAACAGTGATACCCGTAACTGTACGAGGCCTCAGAGAGTGCCTGCTCTTGACCGTGCCAGCTAATAAGTCCAATATTTGTTGGTGCAATCCAGTCCTTGGAGGTCGGTCATGAACGGCGAGCTGTGGCGGGCAGGGCTCAGCGCACCGGGTATCGGGGGTAGCTGACCATGTCCTCCAGTGCCCTGCGGGTCGTCCATGAACCCGACAACAGTGTCGATCTGGTTGCCGCTGAGCGGGCCGCCGGTGACTTTCTGCGTGCCCTCGGCGTGGGCCTGAGCTCCGAGAGCCTCGCGGAGACCCCTCGGCGGATGGCGCACGCCTACGCTGAGCTGTTCACGCCACGCCCGTTCGACCTCACCACATTTCCCAACGACGAGGGATACGACGAACTGGTCCTGGCCCGCGCCATCCCGCTGCGGTCGGTGTGTGAGCACCATCTACTGCCCTTTGTCGGAGTGGCCCATGTCGGCTACCTGCCCGGTGCGCGGATCCTGGGGCTGTCCAAGCTGGCCCGCATCGTGGAGCACTTCGCCTGCCGGCCGCAGGTGCAGGAACGGCTGACCAAACAGGTCGCCGACTGGCTCTCCGACCAGTTGCATCCCCAGGGTGTCGGTGTGGTGATCGAGGCCGAACACAGCTGTATGACTCTGCGTGGTGTTCAAGCGACGGGCTCGACCACGGTCACCTCCACCCTGCTCGGGACGCTGCGTGAGGACGCCCGCTCACGGCAGGAGTTCTTCGCACTCACCGGCGTTCATTCCTAGGTCGGTTGCGAAATTCGACCCTTCACCCCAGAGATCATCGTCGCGCCCTGCCTGTGTCGACAAGACTGGCGGCCAAGATCCGCTTTTGGTGGACTGCCTAGAGCCCGGCCAGATCGGTGCGCCCGAGGTGATCGGCCCACTGGCGCGGAGTGCTGTCGAAACGCCGGTCGCGCAGCGTGCGGTCCGCACCGAGATCGAGCAGGCGTTGAACGAGGGCGGGATCGTCTCGTTCGACCGCGGTGTGCAGGGCGGTCTGCCACTTCTGCTCGATCGGCAGATCAGCGCGCCCGAAGGCATTGACGTCGAAGCCTGCGCCGACAAGAAGGGCGACGACCTCGGCACGGCCCTGACCGGCCGCCCAGACGACCAGTGCCGGGCGTGCGGTTCTGGCCGCGGCCACGATCTCGGGTGGCGTGTGGCGTACGGCCTCAGAATCGCCGGACAGCGCGGCGGCGATGAACGTGTCGACCGGGTTCAGCTGCAGCGTGCCCGCTCCCCGACTGGTGAGTTCGGCGGCAAGCTCCCGATGTCCGGTGCGCGCGGCGAGGTCGACCGGCGTTGCCCCGCTGGGCAGCGGCGTGACCAGGTCGACGCCGTGCGCGGCCAGCAGCCGCACCCGTTGCCGCTGGTCGTGCGTGACCGCCCACTCGAGCAATGCGCGCACCTGTGTGGCCGGATCGGGTATCAGGTCGGGGAGCCGGCGGCGCCACGGCCCACCGTCGCCCTCCCCCAGCCCGAAGTCGAACAGGATCTCGAGGAAGTCGTCGTCCGTGCCGAACATGCGGTTGTACAGGGTCTGCCCGTCGTTGGGGTCCGCGCCTCGGCGAAGCAGCAGCCGGGCCAACTCAGCTGCGTACGGGTGCGGCCGCTGGGCGTCCTCACCACCGCCGAACACGCCGGTCAGTACGGTGAACGGGGTGGGCAGGCCAAGGAAGAACCATCCGTCGTCGGGGTCGGCGCCGGCGTCGAGCAGCAGTGTCATGGTGGCCACGGCGGCGTCCCGCGGTACCTCCACCCGGGCGTAGGCGGCGTACATCAGCGGCGACCAGCCGTGCGGTCCGGCCGGTCGTGTCGCCGCTCCCGCGTCGCGATCAAGGTGGGCGCGTACCGCAGCGACATCGGCGCAGGCGGCCGCGGCGCAGAGGCTGGCGGAGGGAAGATCAGGGTGAGCCTCGCGCAGGGCCGCGGCCCGGTGCAACCGTTCGGCACTGTCGTGGTCGAAGGTGAGGCAGGCCAAGCGCAGGAACTGCTCGGTCGGCCTTTCTGCGCCGGCTGCCGTGCGGTACACCCAGGTCCGGTCGTTGATGGTGGTGACATGGCGACGCAGTCGGGTCCAGCTGGCGAAGCCGTAATGGCGGGCGAGTGCGGTGTGGGCGCTGGTGAGGGTGAAATGGGGCGCCGCCTGATCGATTCCGGCGATCCTGAGTGCCTGAGGTTCGCCGGCCCGGACCGCTCGCTGCAGGTCCCGGGCCTGCTTACGGAGCTGTTCGAGGTTGGGCTGCTGAGGCAGGGGCATGGTCGCCATCGCGACCTCCTCTCGTGGTCCCGTGGTCCGCGTGACGGGATGAAAGGAGGTGGCTTGCGACAGGCGCGTTCCTCGCTGCGCAGGTGGGCTCAGCCCTTTCCGCGGACCCGGAGGCGACCCTGCAGCGCCTGTCGACAGGGTAGTCGGGAATACCAGTGGGCGTCGGACCTGTCGTGGGCTCGGACGCAGACTGCCCAGTCTGCGTCACTGCGGGCGCGGCGCCACCCAGATCCGGTCGAGCGCGCCGACGCTGGCGGTCAGGTTGTCGCTGACCTGTGTCAGCTCGGTGCGGGGTGCGTCTTCGGCGATGGCGGTCTGGACGTCCTCGACGGCGCAGCGGAGCTGGAACAGCCGGTCCTGCAGGTCCTGCAGGTCCCGGGCGCTGACCACGACGGCATCGGGGTCCAGTCCGACACGGGTGGTGAGTTGGCGGTGCTCGTAGGCACGTTGTCGGCATGCCTGCCCGCAGTAGCGGCGGGGACGGCCGAGGCGGGCGTCGGGCAGCTCTCCTCCGCACCAGTGGCAGCGCTGCGATTGCGTCACGCAACGAAAGTACGGTCTGCAGGCTGGTGGGCCGGCACGGACACGCCGTGCGGGGGTTGTCGGCCTCGACTCCCGGAGGGGCGCCCGGCCTGCTGAAGGACTCAGTCCTGTTGCCGGGCGCGCAGGAAGGTCAGGACCGCCTCGCGGGTGGTGCGTACGCCGAGCGCCTTACGTGCTTCGGCGATGCGGCGGTTGGCGGTGCGCAGCGACAGGAACTCCGACTCGGCGGCGGCGGCGATGGTCTCCCCGGCGGCGAGTCGGGTGAGCAGGGCGCGTTGTTCATCGCTGAGCGGCAGTTCGTCCGGCCGGTCGGCGCCTGCGTCGGTGTCGGGTGCCGGGTCGGTGCTGGAGCCGCGGGTGACGGGTCCGATGCGGGCAAGGTCTGCGGCGACCGCCCGCCCGGCGTCGGACTGTTCGTCGGTGATGACCACGACGGCGGCTCCGCGGGCGGCGGCGAGCACGGCGAGGGCGGCGGTGTCCATGTCGGATACCCGGCCGAACAGGACGAGTTGCTGACCGGCGACGTCCCAGCCGGCTTCGGGCAGGGCGAAACCTTCACGGGTGTGCCACCCGGCGCGGGCCAGCCGACGTAGCACGGTGGTGGCGTCGTTGGCGTGCGCGACCAGGTAGCGGTGCGCCGGTGGTGGGGTGTGCCGGTCACTCACCGCAGCAGCTCCAGGGCCAGGCCGGCGGCTTCGGTGCGGGTGCGGGCCCCGAGTTTGCGCATGCCGGCCCGGATGTGCGTCTCCACCGTCTCGCGGGAGATGCCGAGCAGGCCGGCGATGCGGCGGGTCGGTTCGCCCTGCGCGACGAGGCGCAGTACGTCGCGTTCCCGGTCGGTGAGCTCGGAGCCGGCCCGCGGCCCACGGGTCTCGCGTCGTACGGCGTGCCGGCGCAGCGCGCGGCGGGTGCGGCCGAGCAGGACGACCAGGCCGGCCTGTTCGGCGAGGGTCTCGGCGCGAAGCAGGGGCGGTACGGCATCGGTGGGGTTGTCGGCGTAGAGGCCGTGGGCGAGCAGGCAGCGTACTTCCTCGCGGCGGGCGATGTCGTGCCAGGCGGTGGCTGCGGGGTCGAATTCGGTGACCCGCGCGGGGTCGGCACCGACGGCCTGCCAGGCCTGCAGGGTGGCCCGTACCGGTGGCGGGGTGTGCCCGTCGAGGGCCGGGTCGTCGGGCCGGGTGGTGGGTGTCTGGTCGTACGCGGCCCAGCGGCCGGTGATCTGGCGTAGACCGGCGAGTAGCGGTAGAGCGTTGCCCGGGTCATCACCGGCGTCGGGCGCGGCTTCGGGTTGACCGTCCAGCCAGGCTGCTTCGGCGGCGACCCAGTCGAGGAGACTGGCGATACTGACGGGCCGTCGGGTGCCGCGGGCTGCGAGCCGGGCGCGGGCGGAGGCGAGCAGCCCACCGTCGGCTTCCGCGAGGCTCGCCGCGGCGGTGGCGTAGCCGTGGGCGACGGCGGGAAGGGTCCGGTCGACCAGGTTCACGGCGCGGCGTACGACGTCGTCGAGCTGCTCGCCGCGCAGCGCGGTGCACCAGAGTTCGGCGGCGAGGAACCGGGTCTGCCAACTGTAGGCGAGGTCGGCGGCGCAGGCGTCGGCGGCGAGCCGGGCGTTGTCGCCGGCTTCGGTGAGTCGGCCGTCCGCGGCGAGGGTCTCGACCAGCAGCCAGGCGCTCCACCGGGCGGCGAGGGTGTCCCCGGCGGCGCCGGCCGCGGCGGCGGCCGTGGCCAGGGTGCGTTCCCATCCTGCGGTGCGGGTGCTGGCGTGGGCGGCGCCGAGAGCGGCGCGCAGGCCGCTGTGCGCGGGTGGGTTTCCGTGCCGGGCGGTCAGTTCCGCGGTGAGTTCTGCGGCGTGTGGCGGGTCGGTGCTCAGCGCGGCGAGTAGTCGTACCCGGTCGCGGCCGGCGACCAGCTCGGGATCGGCTGCGTCGGGTACGGGCGTGACGGCCGCGGCCGCCCCGGCAGCGTCACCGAGTTGTAGGAGAGCTTCGCCGCGCAGCACGGCCGCGTGAGGTTGCGTGGTGTCGGCGAGGGCGCGTAGCGCCGCCCGGGGCCGGCCGGCGGCCAGGGCGGTGACCGCGGCGCTGCGGCGGATGGCCTCCGGTGGCTCGGTGCCGGGTAGTTCGCAGGCGAGCAGAAGCAGGTCGGCGCGTTGACCGGTGGTGTCGACCTGCTCGGCCGCGGCGAGGGCACGCTGGTAGGCGGTGGCGTTGTCGCCGGCGGCGGCGAGATGTCGGGCGGCTTCGGCGTCGGGGACGAGTTCGGCCAGCCTGCGGTGCAGCGCGGCCCGTTCGGTGTCGTTGAGCAGCCCGGCGGCGACCTCGGCGACGTACGGGGAGAGTGCGGCGACCTGACCGTCGTCGGTGGGGTCGGCGAGCAGGCCCGCAGCGGACAGTTCATCGACTCCGGCGCCGAGCAGTGCGCGTGGGGCAGGCCGGCGCAGCATGCCCAGTGCTGCCATGGCGGTGCGGGCGGGCCGGGTGAGATCGGCGAGGGCTTCGGCGACGGCGTGGGCCACGTTGGCGGGTCCGGTTTCGCTGTCGGTCTGCGGGGCTGCGGAGAGGGCTTCGGGGTGGGTGAGGGCATGGCGGGCGAGGGCCTCGACGGCCAGCGGTACGCCTCCCGCTCGGGCCACGACCTCAGCGATGCCGGCAGGCCCGAGTCCGGGTGCGGTGCGCCGGGCAAGGTCGGTGGCCTGTTGGGGGGTCATCGCCGGCAGTGCGGTCCAGTGCGCGGCGGCGTCGCGCAGCGCGGTCATGGTGCGGGTGGGCAGACGGTGCGGGGTACGCAGGGCCACCACGACGCGGCAGTGGTCGGCCAGGGCGGGAAGTGCTGACAGGGTCAGCGGGTCGGCCCACTGCAGATCGTCGATGACCAGCAGTCCGCCGCGGACGCGGGATCGTACGGCTTCGGCGGTGAGTGCCTGGTCGTCGACGGGTAGACGGGCCCGCACGGCACGCGACAACGCCAGCCCGGGGACGGTGCGTAAGATCGCCAGGCCGCCACCGGTGAAGGTGGCTCCTGGGAAGGAATCGACGATGTCACGCAACGTGCTGCTGCGGCCCGATCCGGGTGCGCCGGTGAGCACGATGAGGCCCGGCTGTCGTAGCCGGGCCGCCAGGTGATGTACCAGGCTGGCAGGTCCACCGGGTGGTGGCTCGGTGTCCGCCCGTCCACCGGGCACGTCGGGCACGTGACTCCTCCCCCTGTGAGCTGGCACGAATCCGGGATCCTGCGCCGGTGACGATATGCCTAGTGTGGGGGCCGGTAGGCGCCGGCCACGCCACCAGACCTGTGTTCAGACTAGTAGGAGGTACCAGCGGCCATGACTGACGTGGGCAGCGACGGCGCGCCGTATGCGCCGAGTGACCGTTTCGCCACTCGGAGTGGTTTGGCGGGCCGGTCATGAGTTCGGGCCCGCTCAGTTCCCGGGTCGCCGGGCTGTGCGCCGAGGCCGTCCCCCGGCTGGCCGGCAGCACGCAGGCCGCCGTGGCGGACGTGCAGCGGCGGCTCGGTGAGCCTCTGCGGGTGGCGATCGCCGGCCGGTTGAAGTCCGGTAAGTCCACCCTGGTGAACTCACTGATCGGGCGGCGGGTCGCGCAGACCGAGGTGGGTGAGTGCACGCGCCTGGTCACCCAGTTCCGCTACGGCACGTCCGACCGGGTGGACGTGGTACGCCGGGACGGTTCACGGGCCAGCCTCCCGTTGGACGAGTCCGGCATGATCCCGCAGAAGTTGGGGGTCCCCCGCAACGACGTCGCCTACGTGGACGTCACGCTGACCTCCGACCGGCTCAGCGACCTGACCGTGGTGGACACCCCGGGTCTGTCGTCGACCAACACCAGCATCTCCGACGAGGCGCGACGGTTCCTGTTCAACGAGGCGCCCATCGACGACGACATCGACGACGACTCGGCGGGTGCCCTGTCGGGCGCCGAGGCGATCGTGTACGTGTTCACCCAATCGGTACGTGAGGACGACCTGCAGGCGCTGGAGTCGTTCCGGTCGATGTCCTCACGGCTGTCCAGCAATCCGATCAACTCTCTTGGTCTGTTCAACAAGGTGGACAAACTTGCCGGCACCGGTGACCCGTGGCCGGTAGCGGGGCCGCTGGCGCAGGCCCAGGGCACGGTGCTGCGGCGGGTGGTGTCCGATGTCGTTCCGGTCATCGGGCTGCTGGCCGAGACCACCGAGGCCGGTCGGTTGACCGCCGCGGACTGCGAGGCACTGCGCGAGATCGCGGGCATGTCCGACACCGACCGGCAGGTGCTGCTGGCGTCGGTGGACCTGTTCGCCGGTCGGGACTGTCCGGTACCCAGGGAGCAGCGGGAACGCCTGCTGAGATTGCTGGACCTGTACGGGATCTCCTTCGCCGTCGCGCAGTTCGTCAACGAGCCGCAGCTGGCGACCGGCGAACTGGTACGCCGATTGTTCCTGGCATCGGGGTTCCCCCGAGCACGCAGCACCCTGGAGCAGGCGTTCCGTTGGCGCACCGACGCGATCAAGGCGGGGTGGGCGTTGTCGAGCCTGGAGAAGATCGCCGGTCATGCGGAGCGGCCGGCGGACCGTGAACTGTTACGTGATGCGGTGGAACGGGTGCTGCAACAGCCCGAGTACCACCGGTTGCGCATGCTTGACGTCGCGCAGCAGGTCACCACCGGTGCGGTGGATCTGCCCGACGAGATGGAGAATGAGCTGACCAGGCTGGCGTTGTCCGATGACCCGGCCTGGATCCTCGGTATGACGGGCGCCCCCAGCGACCAGATGGCGCAGGCCGCGCTGCAGGCGGCGACCCGTTGGCGGGCCTTCGCGGTGGCCGGTGCCAGCCCCGCACAGGCCCGGGTCGCCCACGTCGTCCACCGAGGCTTCTACCTGCTCTCCCAGCGGGTCAGAAGCCAACCCGCCTGAGCCTGACCGCCGTCCGCGCGACGTACTCCGCATGAAGGAGCTTCGATGTCCTCAAGTAACCTCCGCGTCATCGCAGCCGGGATCGCCGCGATAGTCGCGGTCCTCACCGGCATTGTCGCCGGCTGGGTGGGCGCGCAGACCGGGACCTGTGTACAGCAGGTGCAGAGTGTGCCCACCGAGCAGCCCCCCGGGCAGGGCCTGGGAGACGGCGACGGTGACGGCGCCAAGGGAAACGCCACCGTGGTGGCGCAGAGCGGCGCCTGCGACGCCAGCTTCTCGGTACAGACCGCGGCGATCGGTTTCATCGGGGCCGCGATCGCCGGCGGCGTGGCGGTGGGCTTCCTGTTCCTGGGGCGCCGGCCGGAGCGTCCCGCTGGGACCGGCACGACCGGGTCGATGCCGGCGGCCGGGGGTGACCCCGGTCAGGCCCGGCGCCTGGAACAGGCTGAGAACGAGCGCGCCAGCCTGATCCAGACCTGCGTGTATGTGCGGGACCGGGCCACCAGTAAGGCCATCGCCGATGCGTTGGGCCGGGCGCTGCAGGACGTGGGCGTCAGTACCGTGGCGCCGCTGGGTGTGCGGTTCGACCCGGCGCACCACGAGGCTGGCGGCGCCACCCCGACCCGGGACCCGGCCCAGGTCAACACCATCGCCGCGGTGGAGGTACCGGGCTACCTCGACCGGGGCGCGGTACTGCGGGCACCGGTGGTCACCGTCTACCGTGAAGAGGGCAGCAAGTGACGGCGCCAGCCAAAGGCAACGACGCGGCTGCGACAGCCGCCCTGGAGAAGGCGCTGCGGGCGGCCGTGGACGCGGGGCTTGCGCATCTGCGCCGGATCGATCCGGACGCCGCGTCGGATCTGGACGTACTACGCCGCAGGGAACAGACCGTACCCAGCATCGTGGTGGTCGGGGAGACCAAGCGGGGCAAAAGTTCACTGACCAACGCGCTGATCGGGGTCCCGAACCTGTCGCCGGTGGACGCGGCGGTGGCGACCAGTTCGTACCTGGAGTTCGTGCACGGTAGCCAGCCTCAGGCTCGGGCCTACATTCCTGGGCGGGAGGATCCCATCGCGCTGCGGATGGACGATGTCCGCGACTACGGCACCGTTCTGGGGAACCTGCCGGAGGGGATCCGGCCGCCACGCCGGCTGGAGATCTTCCACCCGGCACCGATGCTGCAGTACGCGACGCTGATGGACACCCCTGGCGTGGGGGGTCTGGACTCGTTGCACGCCGAGGTGGCGTTGGACGCGGTGGAGCGGGCCACGGCGCTGCTGTTCGTGGTCGACGCGTCCGCGCCGTTCTCCCAGCCTGAGCTGAACTTCCTGATCGAGGCCAGCAAACGGGTCAACATGGTGATCTTCGCGCTGACCAAGGTCGACGCGTACCCGGGGTGGCGGACGATCCTGGACGACAACCGGTCGCTGTTGCAGGCGCACGCGCCCCGCTTCGCCGCCGCACCGTTCTTCCCGGTGTCCTCGCGGCTGGCGGAGCTGGCGCTGCAGATGCCCAAGGAATCCGCTGCGGAGATCGTCAAGGAATCGCGGGTCGCCGAGCTGCAGCACGCGCTGATCGGCCTGGCCGCGAAGGGCACGGCGCTGAAGACGGCGAACACGCTGCGCGCGGTGCGTACCGAGTTCGTCCGTATGGACATCGGGGTCGGCGACCGGATGAAGTCCGCCGACCCGGACCCGGCGCTGCTGGACCGGTTGAAGGAGGAACGCAACAAGGTCAACGCCCGTAAACGCAGCGAGACCAAGCAGTGGTCGTTGGCGCTCAACACCGAGACGCAGCGGGCCCGGGTGGAGGCACAGAGCCGACTGCGGCAGTACATGACCCGGCTGCAGGAGGACTTCACCAAGTCCATCGAGAAGGGTGGCGGCACCAAGCAGCTGCCCTACGAGGTGGACCGGGCGCTGTACGCGGTGTCGGTGCGGCTGTCCAACGAGCTGGAGCACCGGTTCCGGGTGATCGGGCAGCGGATCCTCGCCAGCGTTTTCACCACGCAGGAACTGAACTATGTGCTGCGCCGGCTCAACGCGCGGCTGCGTCACGCACTGGCCAGCAAGCCGCAGAAGGAGTCCGGTGGTGACTCCTCCATGGTGGTGGTCGCCTCGGTCGGTTCTGCGGTCAGCATGGGCCGGCTGGCGATGACCGGTGGTACCGCCGCGATCGGGGCGTTGACTACCAGTGCCGCGGCGGCCAGCGTGGTCGTCCCGGTCATCGGTGTAGGGGTCGGGCTCGCCATCGGCGCGTTCATGATGTGGAAGCGCAAGGGACAGGCCAGCAAACAGCAGGCGAAGGTGTGGCTGCGGGAGGTGCTGGGTGAGGCGCGTGCTTCGCTGTCCGACGACATCGCGACCCGCTTCACCGACCTGCAGTACGCCTTGACCCTGGCGTTGGACGAGGCGATCGAGCGCCGCCTCAAGCAGCTCGACGGCCAGATCGCCGAGATCGACAAGACGATGGTGCAGGACAAGACGAGCCGGCAGAAGAAGAAGGCGGACCTGCAGAAGGAACGGGAGTCTCTGCGGGGGCGCATCAAGCAGCTCGACGAGGTACTGATCAAGTCGCGACACATCGCACCGACCGCGCCGGCCGACGTCCAGGCTGGGGGGTAACTCGTCATGGAGCATGACGGATCGGGTGACTGGGGAACAGATGACCCGTCCTTCGGTGCCGGTGAAGACGGCAGCGGGTTGGACGGGCACTTCTCCGACGGTGCGGACGGCCCGGCCGAGCACGAGGTGGTTCAGGACGACGCCGCCGACGACGCAGCCAACGGCCCGCTGGACGAGCACCAGTTCGACGAACCTGGCTTCGACGCCACCGACGGGCCGGGCCTGGAGTTCGCCGACCTGTCCGACGAGCCGGACGATGCCGGGCCTGAGGCCGATGATCCTTCACTGGATCCAGATCTGGACGACCCGACCGCCGGCGCGGACCCGGTGATCGGTACTGACCCGGACCTGGACCTGGTCGGCGATGACCCGCACTGGGCGCAGGACGATCCGTTCCCGCCGCAGTTGGACGTCGGGGAGACACCGGAACCGGTGGATGGTTTCCCGTGGAGCGACCCGGCAGTACTCGGTGAACAGCAGGACGTCGCCGGGCCCGACGACAGCGTGCTGACAGATCCGCCACCGGAGGATCTGGCCGACTACGACGCGCAGGACCTGACGCCCGGCACCGACCCGTGGCGTACGCTCGCCGGCGCGGAGGACCCGGCGACCAGTTCGCTGGCGCGCTGGTGGGGGCCGGCGCAGTAGCTTTCCTTGCCTACCGGCCCGGTCGCGTCGCGTACCGGGCCGGTAGTGCGGTGGATCCGGCTGGTCAGCCGCCCAGGGCGATGATCAGCAGACCCACGAAGCCGAGGACCAGCAGCACTGCCACCATCAGGGTGACCACCACGGCAGGTTCCTGATACCAGCGCTTGGAGCTGCCCCCGTCCCCCGGGTCGCCCGGGGCGAGCTGCGCAGGCGGGGTCGATGCCACGGCCGCCATCGGGCGCGGCGCCGGCGGGCTGGGGCGCATCGGCACCGGGACCGGGCGGGGTGCGGCAGACACGGGTCGTTGGGCCTGCTGCACCGGCCGTGGTGGACTGGGGATGACCGGGCGTGCCGGTCGGTTGAGGCCCGGAGCCTGCTGCACGGGTCCCTGACGCGGAGCGACGGGTCGGGGCATGCCCGAGACCGGTCGCTGCGTGGGCGCACCACCGATACACAGCGCGCCCTCGACCACGACGGTCTCTGGCTGTTCCAGTGCGGTCGGCGCGACACCGAGGGCACTGTGTACCAGATTCCCGGCCATCGGGATCCGGCTGGAGCCGCCGACGAGGAAGATACCGACCAGGTCGCGGGGCGTGAGCCGGGCCTCGGAGATGGTGCGCTGCAGGCATTCCACGGTCCGCTCCAGGTGCGGGCGGATCAGGCCTTCCATTTCCTCGCGGGTGACGTGGGCGTCGGTGTCCAGGGTCGGAAGGTTGATGTCGGCGCTGGAGTTGCGAGACAGCATCTCCTTGGCGCCGCGTACGTCCTCGTAGAGCATCCGGCGGTACCGGCGGTCCGTGGTCTCCTGCGAATTGATCAGCCGATTCCACACGTCGGCATGTGACTGGGCGTAGGTACGGCCGAGGTGCTCGACGATCGCGTGGTCGAAGTCCAGACCGCCGACGTCGGGTAGGCCCTCCTCGGCCAGCACCTCGAAGCCGGTCTGGGTACGACGCACCACGGTCGCGTCGAAGGTCCCGCCACCGAGGTCGTAGATGGCCAGCGAACGCCCGACCGGTACGGCGGTGCCCAGTACGGCGGTGAAGTAGGACGCGGCACCGACCGGCTCGGGGATCAGCTGCGGCCGGGTCAGGCCGGCCCGACGGGCACCCTCCATGAGCAGGCTGCGGCGGCGTTCCCCCCACCTGGCCGGGTGGGTCATCCGCAGTTGTTCAGGGTTGCCGCCGATCTGGCGACGGGCCTCGGTCAGCACCTGCTCGAGCACGTACGCGATGACCTGAGGTACCTCGACCTCCTTGTCACCGAGGAACACGGTGCCGTCGTCGATGCGCCGCTTCGGGTTCGGCTCGAAGCGGGTGGGGTCGACCCGGGCGTTGCGCTCCGCGTCGCGTCCCACCATCATCCGTCCGTCCGCGGCCAGGTAGACCGAGGAGGGCAGCATCGGCGATCCGTCGAACAGTAGCGGCCTGACCCGTCCATCGGGCATCCTCAGCATCGCCACCGTGTTCGACGTGCCGAAGTCGATTCCGAGCACGCGCATACAAGATCTCCTTCCCCGCCGACACGATACTGCCCGCATGCCCGTCGCCGCCCGACCGGCGGGGCGGGGCGGCGGACCTGGACATCGGCCAGGAATACTCCAACTGTGAGTAACCAGGGTGGGCCTTCCGACCGCAGCCCCGACGCCCCGCACTCCGGGTATCCATTTCTGGACACAACGTTGCCGTTGGCGTTCGCACACCGCGGCGGGGCCGCCGATGGTGACGAGAACACCGTCGCCGCGTTCGAACGGGCCGTGACGCTCGGGTACCGGTATGTGGAAACCGATGTGCAGGCCACCGCGGACGGGATACCGGTGATCTTCCATGATGCGGATCTTCGCCGGGTCGCCGGGTTGGACGCGAAGATCGGCGCACTACGTGCCGTGGACCTGGCCAGCATCCGGGTCGGCGGCGCGCAGGCCGTACCGCAGCTGGCCGAGGTGCTCACCGCGTGGCCGACGCTGCGGTTCAACCTGGACGTGAAGTCGTGGGCTGCGGTGGGGCCGTTGATCGACACGTTACGGCGTACCGATGTGCTGGACCGGGTGCTGGTCGCCTCGTTCTCGGGACGCCGGCTGGCGGCGCTGCGCCGGGAGTTCGGCCCCCGGCTGGCCACCTCGATGGGGCCGGCTGAGGTGGTCCGGCTGCGGCTGGCGGCGGTGGCGGGCCGCGGCATGCTGGGCCTGACCCCGGCGGTACCGGCCGTACAGGTACCGGTCCGGTACGGGCCCGTCCCGGTGGTGGACCGGCGCTTCGTCGGCTACGCCCACCGGCTGGGCATTCAGGTCCATGTGTGGACCATCGATGAACCGTCGGAGATCAACCGGTTACTGGACCTGGGCGTCGACGGGATCATGACCGACCGGATCGACGTACTGCGCGAGGTGTTACTCAGCCGTGGCCAGTGGGAGACCTGAGCGGGCGGCTGTGCTGGCAGCCTGACCGGACACGCCGCGTGTGACCAGGCAGGAGAACCTGATGAGCACCAGCAGCCCGGGCAGTGATGCCGGTGTAGGGTCAGCGACCACGTCGGGGCCCGGCAGCACCCGCAGCGAGCGGGTCGGCTGGTATTTCTACGACTGGGCGAACTCGGCGTTCGCGACCACCGTGATCACCGTGTTCCTGGGGCCGTTCCTGACGGCGATCGCGAAGAACGCGGCGGGCTGCCAGACCGGTTCGTGCAGCGGGGTACGGCTGCACCCGCTGGGTATCCCGGTTGCGCCGGGCGCGTACTACCCGTACCTGGTGTCGCTGTCGGTGATCCTGACCGTCGTGGTGCTGCCGGTGGTCGGTGCCGTCGCCGACCGGTCTGCGCGCAAGAAGCGGCTGCTCGCCGTGTTCGCCTACCTCGGCGCCGCCGCGACCGTGGGCATGCTGGCGGTCGGCGGCGGACGCTACCTGTTGGGTGGGGCACTGTTCCTGGTGGCCAACATCAGCCTCGGCGCGAGTGTGGTGGTGTACAACTCGTTCCTGCCGCAGTTGGCTGGACCGGATCGGCGTGACTCGGTGTCCAGCACCGGTTGGGCGATCGGATATCTGGGCGGCGGGCTGCTGCTGGCAGCGAACCTGGTGGCGGTGCTGTCGGCCGGCACGAGCCTGACCGTGGCCCGATGGTGCATCGTGTCGGCCGGGGTGTGGTGGGCGGCCTTCACCACCGTGCCGGTGCTGCTGTTGCGTGAACGCCCCGGCAGCGCGCACACCGCCGCGTCCGGCGGCCTGCTGGACGGCTTCCGGCAGTTGGGGCGCACCATCGCGCAGCTGCGCAGCTTTCCGCTGACCCTGTTCTTCCTGGTCGCCTACCTGATCTACAACGACGGCATCCAGACGGTGCTCAGCCAGGCGAGCGTCTACGCCACCGAGGAACTGAAACTCGGTACCAACACGCTGACCGCGACGATCCTGGTGATCCAGTTCCTGGCCTTCGGCGGTGCGCTGATACTGGGACGGCTGGCGCGGCTGATCGGTGCGTGGAAGGCGGTACTGGTCAGCCTCGCGCTGTGGATCGTGGTGGTGGCCGCGGCGTACTTCATGCCGGCACACAACGTGGGACTGTTCGTGGTCCTGGGTGCCGGCATCGGACTGGTGATGGGCGGCAGCCAGGCACTGTCCCGGTCGCTGTTCAGCCAACTGATCCCGACCGGCCGGGAGGCGGAGTACTTCGGTCTGTACGAGATCGGCGACAAGGGCACCAGTTGGCTGGGGCCGCTACTGTTCGGGCTGGTGTTCCAGCTGACCGGCAGCTACCGCTACGGGGTGGTCTCTCTGCTGGTGTTCTTCGTGGCAGGGATGGTCGCGCTGCTGGCGGTGCCGATGCGGCGGGCGATCACGGAAGCCGGTAACACTGCTCCCCGGCTGATCTGAGCGGGGAGGGCGGTCGGCTGATGCGGCGGCCTGCTCTAGGCTGGTCGGTCGTGACTGCTGCCCCCTCCGCCCGTGACAGCGCGCTGTCCGCGCCGGTGACCCGCCACTCCGGCATCCATGACCGTAACTGCCAGCAGGCGCAGTTGAAGTTCTTCTACGGCCCGATGGACTGCGGCAAGTCCACCCTGGCGTTGCAGATGGACCACAACCACGCACGGCAGGGCCGGCAGGGGCTGCTGCTGACCCGGCTGGACCGTTCCGGCCAGCCACGCATCTCCAGTCGCATCGGACTGGACCGGCGGGCCATCGAGGTCACCGACGAACTGGACCTACGGGAGCTGGTCCGGTCGCGGTGGGCGGACGGTGAGCGGGTCGACTACCTCATCTGCGACGAGGCGCAGTTCTACTCCCCCGACCAGGTCGAGCAGTTGGCCGACCTGGTCGACGGCGCGGACGTGGACGTGTACGCGTTCGGGTTGGCCACCGACTTTCGTAGCGAACTGTTCCCGGCGACCAAGCGGTTGCTGGAGCTGGCAGACGGGGTGTACCGGCTGCAGGTGGAGGTGCTGTGCTGGTGCGGTCGGCGCGGCCAGCTCAACGCGCGCATCGTGGGCAACGAGGTGGCCCGGCACGGTGCGCAGGTGATGACCGGTGACACCGGTACGGCCGACGGCGATGAGCCGCTGCGCTACCAGGTGCTGTGCCGGGCCCACTACCGGGCAGGTGACCTGGGCCCGGCGGTCCCGGCGCCGGGCCAGCTGTCACTGGGCTGAGGGTCCGGCCAGAAAGTCCGCTGCGGCCCGCCGCCCCGAACGGTAGAGCCGCTGCTGGGTGTCCTGGTCGATGCCGAAGTTCAGGGTGGACACCTTGTCGGTGTCGACGAAGACGGTCCGTTGAGTGGTGTTCCGGTCGTCGAGGTGGTACGCCTCATGCGCGTCGAGCAGTGTGTGCAGTGCCGCGAGCGCCAGGTCCACTGGGCCGTCCACCGCGTGCCTGACCTGCCGGGCGTCGCGCCGCGCGGACAGTTTCACCCCGTAGGTCGGCCAGCGGGCGGGCCTGCCGTCGGTCCGGTCGAACAGTTCGATCGGGAAGTTCGACAGCATGCCACCGTCGACCAGGGTGCAGCTCTGTTCGCCGTCACCGGCGCGCAGGATCACCGGCCGGAAGAAGAACGGGTAGGACATCGACGCCCGTACCGCAAGGGCCACCGACTGGGTGTCGGCGTCCAGACCGTAGTGGTGGTAGTCCCAGGGGAGCCGGACCAGTTGCCCGCGGGACAGGTCGGAGGCGACCACCACCAGCCGGTAGCGCCGGTCCGGTGGCAGGGAGGTGCCCTGGTCGTCGTCGATGCGCAGGTCGGCCCAGGTGCGTACGCCCTGTTCGGCGAGCTTCTCGGTGATCCACCGCAGTGCGAAGTCACCCTTGTAGATGCCGTCGTGCACCAGCAGTTCCAGGCCCTTGCCCAGGACCCCGAAACGGTCGAGCAGGGTGGGATCGGCGAACTGATGGTAGTCCAGCGACTGCATGACGTCGACCAGGTCGCTGACCGGGCGATCGGCCCGCTGGTAGGCGGCGCTCAGCGCGCCGACGATGGCGCCGGCGGATGCTCCGGCTATCCGGGGAAACGACAGGCCGCTGTCGGCGAGTTCCACGATCGCGCCGAGCAGGCCGAGGCCCTTGACCCCGCCGCCTTCCAGAACCAGGTCCGCGTACCGCTGTCCTGCCATCGGCCGGCTCCTTCCGCAGTGCTGCGGATCGTCAGGTAATGACCTTATGGGAAGTCGACGTCTTCCCGCTGCGTGATCGGCCGGCGAGCGCACCGGCCGGTCCGTACCTGCCAGGTGGTGGCGATCGTGCCCGTGGCCACTCCGCATTGGGCTACTGGTCGGTAATGAAAGCTGGCAGACTGGCGTCATGACCCGGTATGTGCAGCCCCTCCCCGACCTGCCTGACCTGTACACGGCGGATACCGCACTGCGCAGCTGGCTGGACCGGCTCCTCGGCGACGATGGACACGCCGCGGCGCGGGGCCGGCTCAGCGCCCTGGCCGCCGATGCCGCAGGCCCTTTGCGGGCGGCGCACCAGGACGCCGAGGCCCATCCGCCGGTGCTGTGCCGCTACGGCCCGTTCGGCGCCCGCGTCGACCGGATCGACGCCGCGCCCGGCTGGGAGACGCTGCGGGGCGCCGCAGCCCGCCACGCCGTGGTGGCCCTGCCCTACCAGCCCGGTGCCCGGGCGGTGTGGGGCGCCGGTGCCCGGGTCGTGCAGTACGCGCTGCTCTACCTGTACGGACCGGAGTCGGCGACCTTCTCCTGCCCGGTCGCGATGGCCGACGGCGCGGCGTCTCTGCTGTCGTTGCCGGGCACCGACGCGGCGCTGCGCGATGCCTGGCTGCCCCGGCTGCTCAGTACCGACCCGGCGACCGCGATCACCAGCGGACAGTGGATGACCGAGGCGCAGGGTGGCTCCGATGTCTCCGGCAGCTCCACCACCGCGACCCGCGCCGGCGACGGCAGTTGGCGGCTGACCGGGGAGAAGTGGTTCTGCTCGGCGGCCGATTCGGCGATGGCGGTGGCCCTGGCCCGCCCAGAGGGCGGGAACGGTCTCGCGCCGTTCCTGGTACCCCGCTACGCCGCCGACTCGCCGCTGGTCGGCGGGCTGGACCCGGCGGACCCGGCACCTGGTGTACGGGTGCACCGGCTGAAGGACAAGCTCGGCACCCGCGCGCTACCCACTGCGGAGATCGGGCTCGACGGCGCGTACGCCCTGCCGGTCGGTGAGCCCGACGAGCACGGACTGGCCCGGATGATGACGCTGCTGCGGGTGGCGCGGCTGCACAACGCCGCAGCGTCGGCCGCCGGGATGCGCCGGGGACTGTGGCTGGCCCGCGGCTACGCCTCGGTACGGACGGTATTCGGTAAACCGCTGGCGGCCCAGCCCCTGCACCGTGCGACGCTGGGTCGTCTCGCCGTGCACACCGAGGCCGCGCACGCCCTCGCGGTGCACGGTTTCAGCCTGCTGGGACGCGTCGAGGTGGACGCCGACCGCGACGCCGCCGACGAGCTGCGGCTGACCGGGACCCTGGCGAAACTTGCCACCGGCAAGCTCGCGGTCGCGGCGACGTCGGAGTACCTGGAATGCTTCGGTGGCGCCGGCTACGTGGAGGACACCGGCGTGCCCCGGCTGCTGCGCGACGCCCAGGTGCTGCCGATCTGGGAGGGCACCACCAACGTACTGGCGCTGGATCTGCCGCGGGCGATCGCGGGTCGCGGCGCGCAGCGTCCGCTGCTGACCCGCATCGACTCGGCTGCGGCGCTGGCCAAGCAGGCCGGCGGTCGCTGGTTGGGGCCGGTTGCCGAGACACTGACAGCGCGGCACGCCGAACTGATCGACGCGACCGACCGGGTCGCGGCCGATCCGGCGTCCCGGCTGGTCAGCTCCGGTGCCCGGGGGCTGGCGATCCGGTTGGCCGACGCGCTGACCGCCGCGTTGCTGGTCGAGCAGGCGGTCCACGAACTCGACCGGGGAGACTCGCGCGCCGCGGCCGTCGCGGCGTTGTGGGTCGCCGACCGGTTGACCGGCGCGGACATCGCGGGCGACGCCGACCGTCATTTCGAATCGCTGGTCGACGGCGCGCCGCTGACCTGAGCGGCGGTCAGTCCGCTGTGCCCTCATCGGCCAGCAGCAGGGCGAGCCGGTGGGAGGGCGAGCGGTCCAGGCTGTAGCGGGCACGGTCATAGCGCCGGGTGGTGCGACTGTCCGAATGGCCCAGCAGGTCCTGCACGTCACGCAGGGACGCCCCGGCGTCCAGCGACAGCGTCGCGCAGGCGTGCCGCAGGTCGTGCGGGTGCAGGGAGTGGGCGAGGTGCGGCAACGCCTCGGCCGCCAGGGTGCGCAGCAGCCGCCAGATCGCCTGCCGGTCCATCGGCCGTCCGGAGGCCGTACCGACCAGAGCCCCGGCGGTACGGCCGGCCAGGTACTGCTCGAGGACGTCCACGGCGCGAGCGGGGACCACCATCCGTTGCCGGCGGCCGCCCTTGCGGGTCACCGTGAGCACCCGGTGGCCACGCTCGGATGACAGGTCGCTGACCTCGGCACCGCACAGTTCTGAGACCCGCAGCCCGCAGAACAGCAGCAGCGTGACAACGACCTCGGCCCGCAGCGAATGCCGGTGCGCAGCCGCCAGCAGGATGCCCGCCTCGGTGGCCGACAGCCCGGTGGACTGCACGTTCTCTCCGACCTTGGGGCGCCGGACCCGCTGTACCGGGTTACGGGCCACCAGTTCCTCATCGACCCCGTAGGCGTAGAAGCCGGACAGCGCGGCGAGTCGTCGTACCACGGTGGACGGTGCGGCGCCCTCCGCGGCGAGCTGTTCGACGTAGCCGTCGATGTGGGCGCGGCGGGCGAGCAGTACGTCCACCCCGGTGCGCGCACACCAGGCGCCGAAGTGGGCCAGGTCCCGGGCGTACGCCTCGCGTGTGCGCCCACGATGCGACAGCAGGAACGCAGTGGCCAGCCGGTCGGCCGGGCCGGGCGCGGCGGTGGGAACGGCGACACCGGCCGCCTCGACGGAGACTAGGTCGGTGCCGGGCGGCGAAGGCTCGGACATCGGACCACCGTACCGGGCGCCCTGCCCGGTGACCGGTCGTGGCGTGTGGTGCGATGTCTGGTGAACTGGTCACATGCCTGAGTTGCGAAGTATCGACCTGCAGCGGCACTGGGAACTCGGCGATGGCGACGCCATCGAGATCACGCCGTTGCGCGGTGGCATGAACTCGGCGACCTGGCTGGTGCGTACCGGCCCCGTCCGGCTGGTGGCCAAGTCGGTACCGGTGGAGCAGCGGTTGGCGTTCACCGGTGGGCTGACCCTGGCGACCCTGGTGGACCGCTGCGGGGTGACGACAGGAGCTCCCTTACCGACCAGAACCGGTGAACTGGTCGCGCAGCACGGCGAGCGGACGCTGGCGGTACTGAGATGGGTCGGCGGTCGTCCGCTGACCGCCGACCCGGCCGACCATGCGGTGCTGGGCCGGACCTTGGCGCGGGTACACGGGGCCATGCGGGATGTACCGGTGGCGTCGGCCCAGCCGTTTCCCTGGCTGGATGAGGATGCTGCCCATCTGCGTCTGGCCCGGTGGTTGCGACCGGCCATCGGCGCGGCGTTGGACAGCTATCGGGCGCTGTCTCCCGACATGAGCCTGACGTTCGGGATGCTGCACTGCGACCCGGCACCGGGGGCTTTCCGGTACCGGGAGGACACCGGCAGCTGCGGGCTGATCGACTGGGCTGCCGCGATTCGCGGCCCGTTGCTGTACGACGTGGCGTCCGCGGTGATGTACATCGGCGGGATCGGGCGGGCGGCCACGCTGGTGGATGCCTATGTACGCGCCGGGTTGCTGTCCGCGATGGAGGTGGACCGCGGCCTGGGGCCACTGCTGCGGATCAGGTGGGCGGTGCAGGCCGACTACTTCGCCCGTCGCAGCGTGCACGACGATCTGACCGGCATCGCCGGCCCTGAGGACAACGCAGCGGGGCTGGAGGACGCGCGGCGCGCTCTTGGCGCGGGCTGAGCTCAGAGTTCGGTGAGGATGCGTGGACCGTCCGGCGTGATGGCCACGGTGTGCTCCCAGTGCGCGGCCCGGCTGCCGTCGGTGGTGTGCAGCGCCCATCCGTCTGCGGCGACCCGGTAGCGGTCCTTGCCACCGGCCATGAACATCGGCTCGATGGCGAGGACCATACCCGGGCGTAGCCGCAGCCCGCGTCCTGGCCGTCCTTCGTTGGGAACGCCGGGATCCTCGTGCATCTGCCGCCCGATGCCGTGGCCGCCGAAGTCGGCCGGGATGCCGTAGCCGGCGGCCCGGCCGATGCTGCCGACCGCGTGTCCGATGTCGCCGATCCGTGCGCCGACCTGCGCCGCGTCGATCCCGGCGGACAGGGCGCGGCGGGTGGTGTCGATGAGGTCACGGTCCTCTGGGCGTGGCGTACCGACGGTGAAGCTGATCGCCGCGTCCCCTGCCCAGCCGTCGAGCAGCGCCCCGCAGTCGATGCTGATCAGGTCCCCGTCGGTGAGCCGGTAGTCGCCGGGGATGGCGTGCACCACGGCGTCGTTGACCGACGCGCAGATCACCGCCGGAAACGGGCTGGGCGCGAACCTCGGATGGTAGTTGAGGAACGGCGAGTCCGCGCCGAAATGGGTCAGTACCGTGCGGGCGGCCCGGTCGAGTGCGCTGAGCTGGACGCCTACCGCTGCGGCAGCACGTACCGCGGCGAGTGCGTGTGCCACGACCCGGCCGGCTTCACGCATCGCGTCGATCTCCGCGGCACTCTTCAGTTCGACCATGATGTACCTCTCGACAGCCTGCCAATACCTATCCCGGTATTACTATCACATCATGATCCGTCCACCGTTGAGCCTGCCCGAGCGCGACCGCGGTCGACGCCTCGGCACCCTGTTACGACGGGCCCGAGGAGACCGCAGCATGACCCAGATCGCCGCCACCGCCGGACTGTCCGCCGAGACCCTGCGCAAGATCGAAGCCGGTCGGGTGCCGACACCCGCCTTCTTCACCATCGCGTCATTGGCCGACGCGCTCGGCGTCTCGCTCGACGAGATCGCCCGACACTGTGCCGAACACAGGCCGACCGGGCCGGAACGGGAGAGCGCATGACTGACAGTCGATGGTCGGCTGTGGACGACTACTTCAACGACCTGCTGGTCCCCGCGGACCCGATCCTGGACGCGGCACTCGCGGACAGCGCAGCGGCAGGGCTGCCCCCGATCAGCGTGGCTCCCACCCAGGGACGGCTGCTTCATCTGCTGGCACTGATGCAGGGTGCGCGCACCATCCTGGAGATCGGCACCCTCGGCGGTTACAGCACCATCTGGTTGGCGCGGGCGCTGCCCGCCGGTGGCCGGATGGTGAGCTTGGAGTCCGAGGCCCGGCACGCCGAGGTGGCGCGGGCGAACCTGGCCCGCGCAGGACTGTCCGACACCGTCGAGGTGCGTCTCGGGCCGGCCACCGAGACGTTGCCCACGCTCACCGCCGAGGCACCCTTCGACCTGATCTTCATCGATGCGGACAAGGAGGGCTACCCCGACTACCTGCGTGCCTGCCTCGGCCTGTGCCGGGTCGGGTCGGTCATCATCGCCGACAACGTGGTACGCGACGGCGCGGTGATCGATCCGGACAACCAGGATCCAAGGGTCGCCGGGGTCCGCCGGTTCACCGAACTGGTCGCCGCTGAACCAAGGTTGACCGCCACCGCGGTGCAGACCGTCGGACACAAGGGCTACGACGGATTCGCCCTGGCCATGGTCACTTCCACGACCTAGCCAGCCAGTCCACCACCGGCGGCCCGTAGCACAGCAAGCCCCCGGAACCGGTGTGCATTGTCCACTCCGCAGCGGGCAGTATGGTGCGATGGTAGAGCTCAACCGGCGTGATCTCGGTGGCGTGTTCAACGAGGTACCCGAACTCTACGACCGGGTCCGACCCGGATACCCCGACGAACTGTTCGACGACCTCGCACCGGGGGACGGCTGGCGCTGCTGGGCAACGTCGTGGTCCGCCGACCGGGAGAGCCGGAGGTGTACGCCGAGACCGCCGAGCTCCACGAGCAGTTCTGCCCGGGGAACCCCGACTGGGGTCATCCGCCACTGGAGGACGACGTACGGTGCTCCGGCGCTGGTACGGGAAGCCGCCTGCCCAGACGCGCCAGCGGGGACAGGGCCATGAACAGCGGGGACAGCGCCATGCCCGCGACGCACACCAACAGCGTTGTCCGCAGACCCCACTGGCCGGCAAGGTGGCCACCGAGCAGCGAACCGACCGGGACCAGCCCCATACCGACGACGTTGATCGTCGCGACCACCCGCCCCTGTAGCTGGACGGGCGTGACAGCTTGCCGCACCGCCATGACCGCGACGTCGACCATCTGGCCGAACACTCCGAAAGCGAAGTTGATCGCCACCAGCAGCACAATTGTGGCAGCGGTCGAGCCGTGCAGCGCAGGAACGCAGAGCATCACGCCATCGGCGAGTACCGCCGCGCAGACCAGTACCCGGCCATAGCCGAGTCGGCGGGGCAGGATGGCGGCGAGCAACGAACCTACGACCGCGCCAGGGCCCATCGCCGCCAGTGTCAGGCCGATCACGGCACCCGACAGGACCAGCCCGCGTAACAGGAACAGCAGATAGGCGGTTGTCAGCGCGGCGAAGGAGATCTGGTAGATGGCTGAGGCGAGGCCGACCGCCCGCAGCGATCGGTCCCTGACAACGGCGTGCAGACCTTCGTGGATCTGCCACCAGATCCGGCCCGGCCGCTCAGGGGAACGGGGCGTCCCCTCGACCCGGCGGATACCTCGGATCGACAGGAATGACAGGACGAAGAACAACGATCCGGCGAGGACAGCGAACGGGGCGGACAACAACGACACCGTGGCGCCGCCGAGGGCGGGACCGCCGATCTGCGCCGCGGACCGGCTGCCTTCCAGCGCGCTGTTTCCCTGCACCAGTCGATCACGGTCCACCAGTCTCACCAGGGACGTCTGGTACGCGACATCGAAGAACACGCTGAGCACGCCGCTGAGGAAAGCAACCGCGAGCAACGCCGGAATACCGAGCATGCCGAGCAGGAAGGCAACCGGGACGGCCGCCAGTGTCAACGCCCGGCCGAGGTCCGCCCACATCATCACGTCACGCGATCGCCGACGGTCCACCCACGCACCGACGAACAGCGAGAACAGCAGGACTGGTACCTGTTGCGCGGCACGCAGCGCGCCGAGCTGGTCTCCGGTGGCGTGGAGGGCCACCAGCGCGGTGAGCGGTAGAGCGACCAGGCTTGCCTGCGCCCCGAGCTGGGATGCGGTCTGACCTGCCCACAGTCTTCGGAAGTTGCCGTCACGCAACAGGCTGGGCATGGTCTGTCGGTCGTTCCTGACGGCACTCATACCTGCCGCCGGCAGGATCGACTCGACATATCGGCGGCGTTGCCCGGCCCGGAACCACGGGGACACGATGCGACCGGCCGGCACGCGGACAGGACAGGAGAAAAGGACGGCACGCGGATTCCTTGGTTGAGGACGGCACTGACCGCCCGGCGCGCACACGGGGGCACCGGGCGGATCGGACGCAGGAAGCTTCGCTGTGCCGCAACTCAAGGCAGCACGCGATTGACAGGTCGCTGTGGACCTACATCGTCAACGCGTGCTCGGACGACCGGGCATCTCAACTCCTCAGAGACATCGGTGCCGGGAAGGCTAGCCGGTGACGATCCAGCGCGGAAGGCATTTACGCCACTGGCCCCAGACCCTTGGTGCGGAGAAACCCACGCACCGACTCCCGGGCCTGGTGCCGGATCTCCGGCCCGTGGGCGAACGCGACCACATCGTAGTCCAGTTCCCCCAACGCGCGAGCCGACTCCCGGGTCAGTCCGACACTCGCGCAGTATGTCAGCGACGGAAGCGACATGCGACCCCGCCAGTTGAACAGCGAATCACCGGTCAGCAGCACCCCGGTGGGCTGGTGCAGCAGCGCGACATGCCCGGGTGTGTGGCCCGGCGTGTGCACCACCTGCACCCCGCCGGCCACCGGCACGCTCTGGCCGTCGACCAGTTCCTCGTCCACCTCGACCGGGGTGAAGCGGTCCCCGGGCAGCAGTCTGGTCAACCGCGCGAACAGAGTGAGCCGCTCGACGTCCGGAGGCCGACCCGACGCCATGTTGCGCACCTCCCGGCCGTGCACCGCGACCGTGGCGCCGGTCCACTGGCGCAGCCTGGCCACCCCACCGGCGTGGTCACCGTGCGCGTGGGTCAGCAGGATGCGGGTCACATCGGAAGGATCCGAACCCAGGTAACGTAGCGCGGCCACGATCCGTTTCGGCGCGGTGAAGTAGCCGCAGTCGACCAGCGTCACCTGACCGTCGTCGTCGCGGAAGGCGAACACGTTGACGTAGTCGCCGGGTGTCGTCGGGATCCGGTACACCCCCGGTGCAAGCTCGATGGCGGGCGGACGGGACATCGCACCTCCACTCAGGACAGTGCCACGCTCGGCAGATCTTGCTCCACCACAGCCTGTTCCGGAGAGGCGAGCATCGCCTGCCCGATGAGTTCCGGCGTGAAGAACTGGTCCATCGCCAGTACCCCGGAGACCAGCCCGAAGAACCGCGCCATCTGCTCGGCGTCACCCTCGATCACCCGCAGCACGTTCACCAGCTCCGGTAGCGGATCGAACTTCGCCGCCTCCAGATTGAACTGGTAACGCGACATCGATTCGCGGTCGCGTTCCTCGGCGTAGTCGGCGAGAGCCTCGTCGAGGGTCCGTTCACCGTGCAGTGCCCCGTCGAGCCGGCCGGCGAGCAGTTCGGCGTGCGCCAGGGCGTCGCTGATCCCGTACCCGCCGACCGGGTCCTTGTGGTGCCCGGCGTCACCGACCAGCGCCCAGCCCGGCCCGTACGCCTGCCGGTAGAAGTTGGGCAGCCGTCCCGTACCGATGTAGCGCTCCTCCCGGGTCGCGTCAGCCAGCCGCTCCCCCAACTCCGGTGAGGCGGTCGCGGCGGCCTGCCGGTACGCGCGGTCCACGTCGTGGCGGACCGCGTCGAACTCCGAACGCGGCCACTGCACACCGACCACGACGAGCCCGTCGTGGCTCGGGGCGACCCCGACACCCCGGTTACCGTTGGTGCTGATCTCGTAGTCCGGCGCGGCGAGACCACTCCAGTACGAGTAGTAGGCGCAGCTCATCGTCGGGAACTCGTCGTAGGTGTCGGCGCCGACGCTACGGGCCACGACCGAGTCCAGGCCGTCGGCGCCGATGACGACGCGGGCGTGCTCGACGCTGTCCCGGCCGCCGGAACGGATCCGTACGCCGCACACCCGGCCCTCGTCGGTGACCAGCCCGGTGACCGTACAGTCCTGCCGCAGCTGCGCGCCGGCCTCGACGGCAGCCTCGCCCAGTAGCGTGTCCAGTACCCGCCGGCGCGGCGCGTAGGAGATGGCGACATCGTCCAGGGCCGGGATCGGGCTGGACAGTGTGAGTCCGGCTATCCCGATCCGTACCCTGCCCATCGGTGTGCAACCGGTCGCCCGCAGCCGATCCAACAGCCCCCACCGGTGCAGCCGCACCATCGCCGGCGGATGCAGATAGTGCGTCGACATGGTGTCACTCGGGAACCTGGCCCGGTCCAGCAGCAGCACCCGGTGACCGGCCCGGGCCAGCAGCATCGCCGTACCGGCCCCGGCGCACCGGGCACCCACGACAATCGCGTCGTACACGCCACCGACCTCCGTTCGTCCGCGCGGAAGACCCGGTCACCTAGTCGACGACGCCGGCCAGCGTGTCGCTGTCCGGCGCGGCGGCACGGTCGATCAGCTCCTCGGTGAAGAACTCCTCGAGGGTGAGCACCCCGGCGATCATGCCGAGGAACCGGTCGATCTGGGTCTGGTCGCCGTGGACCGCCCGCAGGATGTCGAGCAGTTCCGGCATCGGGTCGAACTTCGCCGCCTCCAGATTGAACTGGTAACGGGGCATCGATTCGCGGTCGCGTTCCTCGGCGTAGTCGGCGAGCGCCTCGTCGAGGGTCCGTTCACCGTGCAGTGCCCCGTCGAGCCGGCCGGCGAGCAGTTCGGCGTGCGCCAGGGCGTCGCTGATCCCGTACGCACCGACCGGGTCCTTGTGGTATCCGGCGTCACCGACCAGCGCCCAGCCCGGCCCGTACGCCTGCCGGTAGAAGTTGGGCAGCCGTCCCGTACCGACGAAACGTTCGGTCCGTTCACCGGAACGGATCCGATCCGCCAGCGCCGGCGCGGTCGCGTACAGCGTCTTCAGGTACTGGCTCTCGACGTCGTGGCGGACGGTGTCGAACTCGGCGCGCGGCCACTGGATACCCACCATGACCTTCTCGTCGTTGGTGGGCACCACCCCGACGGCGTGCCCACCGCCCACGTAGATCTCGTAGTCGGCGGAGAAGCCGCTCCAGTAGGTGTAGTAGAGGCAGCTCAGCGTGGGACTGTCCTCGTAGACGCGGGCCTGCACGCTTTGCGCCACGACCGAATCGACGCCGTCGGCGCCGATGACGACGCGGGCGTGCTCGACGCTCGTCCCGGCCGCCGGAACGGATCCGTACGCCGCACACCCGGCCCTCGTCGGTGACCAGCCCGGTGACCGTACAGTCCTGCCGCAGCTGCGCGCCGGCCTCCTCGGCCGCGTGCGCCAGCAGCGTGTCCAGCACGTAGCGGCGCGGTCCGTACGCAGCCCGGATGCCGTCCACCGCCGGTGCGCACCCAGTGAACGACACGTCGTTGAGCGTCCACCGGGCCAGTTCCATCGGTGGGCACCCGGTGGCGCGCAGCCGGTCCAGCAGACCCCAGCGGGCCAGCCGGGCCACCGCCGGCTGGTGCACGTAGTGGGTGGACATGGTGTCGCTCGGCAAGTGGCCGCGCTCCAGCAGCAGCACCCGATGGCCGGCGCGTGCCAGCAGCATGGCTGTGGTGGCCCCGGCACAGCGGGCGCCCACGACGATGGCGTCGTACACGGTGTTCCTCCCAGGGGTCACGGTGATCGGGTGCGGGAGGTCTGCGCGGCCTCCACAGGATCCGGCGACTGGTCGCTGCCGGAGGGCTCGCCGTCGGACCGTCCGGTTGCGCCGAACAGGTGCGTCGCGTGCAGAAGGAGGTATCCGCAGACGGTCAGGGCGGCACCGGCATAGATCAGGTGGTGGTAGAAGTCGCGTTCGTAGCCGTGGCCGTGCGCCCACATGTCCGTACCGTTGCCGGTGAACTCCATCACCAGGCCGGCGGCGACGACGAACATGCCGACCCATTCCAGTCCGGTGTCGAACATCCGTCGGGCGAAGGCTACGACACTCACCGCCAGCACGATCAGCCCACCAACATAGATCCCGCTGTGGATGCTCAGCAGTTTGCTCGGCGGAATCGGCACCAGCGACAAATGCGTGGCATGCCACGCCTCGTCGTAGACGAAGCCGATCAGGTTGATCACCAGGCCGACCGCGAGCAGCATGCGGACACGACCGGCACGGCGTTGCTTCGGCGCAGGGATCATCCAGCACTCCAGCTCGTCACGACCGGCACGCTGCGCCGGAGAGATTGCTACCGGCGTCCACCGTCCTCCCGAGGTGGTTGGCTGCGACAGACCCGATCGGCGCGCGTTCTTCGGGGCCGATCGGTCACCTCGACCGGTTCGGGCAACCCCCGCGATATCGCTCCTCATGCTGGACTTCCCGATGTCCCCGCCACGGCACACGATGACGCGCAAACCCAGAGCGGAGCGTGTCATGGACCTCGGGATCTCGCTGCCCACCGTCGGCCCCGCCGGACGGCGCCGCTACCTGGTGGATGTGGCACAGGCGGCCGACCGGCTCGGTTTCCATTCGTTGTGGATCAGCAGCCATGTGGCGCTGCCCGCACAACGGCACTCGACCTGCCTGTACCCGCGTGCCACCACCTCCGACGCGTACAACTGGGGCGTCGCCTGGCTGGATCCGATCGCGGTGATGGGCCTGGTCGCCGGCGTCACCGAACGGATCCGGTTCGGTACCCACGTGCTCGCACTGCCCTACCGCAATCCGGTGATCCTCGCTGGGGAACTGGCCGCACTCGACCAGCTCTCACTCGGCCGGGCCGCCCTCGGTGTCGGGATCGGCTGGATGGACGAGGAGTTCGAGACGGTCGGCGTACCGCGCCGCGAGCGGGGGGCACGCACCGACGAGTACATCGAGGTGATGCGCACCCTGTGGGAGGCGGACAAGCCGGCGTCCTACCACGGCAAGTTCGTCGACTTCACCGACATGTGGCTGACCAGCCGCAACCACAGCGCCAGCGGGCCGCCGATATATGTGGGTGGCAACACCGAACCGGCGCTGCGGCGGGTCGGCCGGCTCGGCGACGGATGGTTGGGCCATGAGGTGTACCCGGAGGAGATAGCGCCTGCCGCTGAGCTCATCGAACGCTACGCCGAACAGGCCGGCCGCGATCCCGGTGCCATTCTGCGGTCCGCCCGCCGTGGCCTGATACCACCTTTCCCGGTCATGAACTTCATGTCCGACCGCAAGAACATCGCCGGCACCGCCGAGCAGGTGGCCGACGAATTCGACCGGTACCGCCAGGTCGGTATCGACCTGCTGGTGCTGGATCTGAACATGCGACCACGCGAAGCGGTGCACACATTGGAGTGGCTGGCGGCCGAGGTCGTACCGCTGCTGTCCTGAGAGGAGATCCCATGCCGAACCCCCGTGCCGGGCGTCGCCCGCGCCGGTACCGGCTACTGAGCTTCATCCCGCTGGTGGCGGTCGCGGTCCTCGGTGGTGTCTTCGTGTACGTGGCGAACAAGCCGGACTCGCTGTTCAACCCGAAACTCACGCCGATCTCGGTGGCACAGGCGCTCAGCAACTACCGTGCACATCCGGGTCCGATGCACCCCGATGTGAAGGCACCGACCGTCATGCCGGTGGCGGCGTCGTCGAAGATCACCGGCTTCACCCCGCCCGCGTCCGGGGTCTACACCTACGCCACCACCGGTGGCGACTGGGTCGAGTACAACGGTCAGAAGTACCGGCGGAACTTCCCGAAACAGACCGCCGCCACGGTCCGCCGCTCCGCCGGCTGCGGCTGGGAACTGGCGTTCCAGGCGGCGAAGGAGTACAGCGACGGCCACGTGCAGTGCAGCAGCAGCGGCGAGTTCCTGTGCCTGGCACACATCCAGACCATCACCTTCGGCAGCGTGCACCGCTCGTTGAAGCATCTGTGCCACCCGGCGATGGTGCAGGTGGGTAACAAGGCGGTCGCGGCCGGGGGACGTAACACGGCCGTCTGCCACGCCAGCGAACACGACCCGTCCGAGATCACGATCACCTTCAAGGGCACCGAACAGGTCACTGTCGGCGGGCAGCGCCGCAGCGCCTACCACGTACTGCTGGACAGCACCGTCACCGGTGAGGTCAAGGGCACCGCGGTGGCCGACGTGTGGTTCGACACCACCACCGGTACGTACCTGAAGATGGTTCGTAAGCAGGACACCTACGTGCAGATCTCCGACAATGCCCGGGCCTACTACCGGGTCCGGCTCAGCTACCGGCTGACCTCGATGACGCCACAGGTGTGAACACCGGTGTGGGCGGCGACGCTGACCGCGTCGCCGCCCACACCGTTCGGCCCGAGATCAGGGCCGGTCGAACCACTGCTCGAACTTCATCGCATAGAACATGTCCCCGGTCAGCCGTACCTTCGCGGTCAGGAACGCCTGCATGCCGCTGAGCTTTCCGGTCAGCAGCCGCAGGAACTCCGGCAGCTTGACGGTCATCGTCACCCGCGGCGAGTCGACCGTACCGGGGCCGGACTCGCAGATCCCGTCGTGCACCCGGACGAAGTACTCCTTGACCCCGGTGTCGGTGGTGATCCGGTACTGGAAGTCGGCCTGCTGACCGCGGGCCTTCTCCGGTCGGAAGAACTCCGGCATCTGCCGGAAGATGGTGGCGAGCAGACCGTCCCCTCCGCCCTCGTAGTCCTTGATGAAGGTCAGCAGATCGGCCTTGGAGCCGCCCTTGATGACCCGGTTGAGCTCCTCGAAGTCCGTGGTGTCCGCCGGCACGGCATCCTCCTTGTGTGAATGGGCCGGCCGGGTGGCGAAGCGCCAGCCGGCTCAGCTTTCTGGTACCGCCACCGGCGTCGCCTGCGCGGGCCGGTACGACGCGTCGAGAAATTCACCGAGCAGCGCCGCGACCGCCTCGGGCTGTTCGCACGGCGGTGTATGGCCGCACCCGGCAAGCTCGACCAGCCTCGCCGAGGGCAGCAGCTCGCTGTAGCGGCGGGCCACCGGGACCCGAATCGGAATGTCGTCGGCGCCGTGCAGCACCAGCGCCGGCATGGACAACCGGGCCAGCTGCCCGGAGATGTCGCCCCGGCGGAACACCGAGTGTGCGGCGGGTGCCAGCGTCTCCCCGGTGAACCCGGTGAAGTTCTGCACCCAGCCCTGAGCGGCCGGGGTGCTCAGGTAGTCCCGGCCGAAGTTCAGCCGGCCCATCACCTCAGCCAGATCCAGCGAGATCCCCCAGCTCTGCGCGGCCTCCACCATCGCCAGGTACGGTCGGGCAGTACGATCCGGTTCCTCGTAGGGCTGGGTGGATATCAGGCCGAGTGCCGCGACCCTCGCGGGGTGCCGTAGCCCGGCCCGCATCGCTTTCATGCCGCCCATCGAATGGCCGACCCAGGCCACCGGCCCGGGCAGTCCCAACTCGTCGAGCACCGCGAACAGCGCGTCGACCTCGTCCTCCAGCAGGAAGTCCGCGTCGCGGGCCGGGCTACCGCCGTGTCCCGGGGCATCCACCGAGATCAGCGTGTAGCGTCCGGTCAGCGAGCCGCGCAGCGGCTCCCATACCCGCGAGTCGGTCAGCAGTCCGTGCAGCAGCAGCACCGGCGGGCCGGATCCCCGCCGATCCACCTCGAACGTCCACGGGGCGCCCTCGACGACGCATTCGACCAGCGCCATCGCTCAACCCGTCGCGTGGGCCGCACCGGCGGCGGGCTCGGCGAGCGGTTCACCGTCGAAGTTCGTCGACACCGACGCGGCGAGGGTCACCAGTTCGTTGGTCGCCCGCACGTAGCGCAGCAGGGTGGGCAGATGCCCGGTGACCGCAAGGTCGCCGTCGAGCATCGCCTCCATCGGATCGACCTCACCGAGGATGATCTCGCGCCACATCGAGTACGGCGCACGCAGCACGAACTCCGCCTTGGCCCCCTCGACCGGGCCGACGTCGTAGTGCCACCACTCGCACACCCCGTCCACGACGCCCGCCCTGGCCCAGACATCAGCCAGGTGACCGTGGTCGGGGTCGGCTTCGAAGACGTACGACAGGTCGGCCCGGAACGTGCTCGCCGCCTCGGCGAATTCGGTCGAGTCGTTGATCGCGGCGACGTACGCGTCCAGCCATTCGCTACTGGGAAACACCGGCATGGGTCACTCCTTGACCGTTCGGTACCCGTCCGGGCGCCGCATGCAAGCGCATCGCGTCGCGTACCACTGTCGAAAGCCTCGCCGGGGCTGCCGTTCGATCGGCTCGATGACCTGCTCGACCGGCCACCCCAGGGTGGCCACCGGTGGCCCGAACCGCGCACCCGTCGGGCTCTGGGCAACTTGGCCGCCAGCTGTGAGGCTCGTCGGGACCGGCCGTGGTGACCGTGACCCTCGGGAGCGCGTGTGACAGACGACGTGATCGGCACCGACGAACTGGGCAAGGTGTACCCGGACGGTACGGTCGCGCTCGACGGTGTCACGCTGAGCGTCGCCGCCGGGGAGATCTTCGGTTGCCTGGGCCGCAATGGCGCCGGCAAGACCACCATGATCCGTATCCTCACCACGCTCGCCGCGCCGACCAGCGGGCGGGCCCGGGTGTGCGGCCACGACGTCACCGTCGCCGCGGCCGCGATCCGCGCCCAGATCGGTGTGTCGCTGCAGCAGGTCGCGCTCGACGACCTGATGACCGGCCGGGAGCATCTGGACTTCGTGGCGCGGCTGTCCGGGCTGACCGGCGCAGCGGCGCGGGCCCGGACCGACGAGCTGATCGAGGTGTTCCAGTTCGACCCGGACCGCGTGGTCGCCACCTACTCCGGCGGCACCCGGCGACGTCTGGACATCGCGTTGTCGTTGATGCGCCGCCCCCGGGTGCTGTTCCTCGACGAACCGACCACCGGGCTGGACCCGCAGAGCCGACGGGCACTGTGGGGTTGGCTGCGCCGGTTCGCCGGTGACGGCACGGCGATCCTGCTGACCAGCCAGTACCTCGACGAAGTGGATGAACTGGCCGACCGGGTGGGCATCCTGGACAGCGGCGAGATGGCGGTGGTGGACACCCCCACCGGGTTGAAGGCCTCCTACGGCGGTCGGGTACTGCGCTGCGTGGTATCTGACGACGCGGTACGGGCCACGCTGCTGGAGCAGTTCGGGTCCGGTGCGGTACCCGACGGGCTGGACGCGGTACGCATCGACCTGGACACCGGAACCGACCTGGCAGCGGCGCTCGACGCGCTGCGCGCGCTGAAGGTGCCCGACACCGCGGTCACGGTCGCGACACCCACGCTGGAGGACGTGTTCCTCCGCATCACCGGTGACCAGCTGGTACGCGACTCGCCGGCCGCGCTCGCCGCCGGAGTCGCCGCCATCCAGCGCAGCATCGCCACACCGGGAAGAGGACGCTGATGAGCCGGCCAGCCACCATCGAGGAACCAGGCCCCACCAGTACCGGGGACAGCCTCCCGGTACTGGTCTCCCGGACCCTCGCCGCGGAAACCTGGACCTTGTTTCGGCGCAACTTCCGGGAAGGGGTACGCAGCCCGGTCATCGCCTTCCTGTTCCCGGTGCTGTTCCCGCTGTTCGCCGAGACCCTGGTGGCCGCGTCCTACCAGCGGGTGGCGACCCTGCCCGGTTTCCCGGTGCATCCCTACACCGCGTACATGGCGCCGGGGATGCTACTGCTCGCCGGCATGATGGGTTCCGGCTACTCGGCGACCGCGCTGGTGCTGGACGTGCAGACCGGTTTCCTGGACCGGATGAAGCTGCTCAACGTCAGACCCAACGCGATGTTGGCGTCCCGGCTGCTGTTCGACGCGGTGCGGGTCCTTCCCGCCGCAGTCGTCGTCCTTGTCGTCAGCCTGCTGCTGGGTGCCCGAATAGACGGTGTCGGTGGGGCCCTGACGATGCTGGCGATCTGTTCGGTCTGGTCGGTCGGCTACGGCGGATTGTTCTACATCGTCGCGCTGACCACCTGGAACCCGCAGGCGCCGCTGGCCATGTCACCGCTGTTCATTCTGCTGATGTTCACCAGCCCGGCCGCGGTACCGGTGTATCTGCTTCCCGACTGGCTGGTCACCGTGTCGCGTTGGAACCCGTTCAGCTACGTGGTGGAAGGCGCCCGCGCCGCGATGGCCGGCCATTTCGGCCGCCCGATGCTGTCGGCCGTCGCGGTCCTGCTCGGCGCGGTCGTGGTCACCCAGGTGGTGGTGGTGCCGCTGTTTCGCCGGGCGATCCAGGAATGACCGCAGCACCGTCCACAAGCACCGCCGGGAGGCGCGATGTCCGTCCAAGCAGACCGGTCCACCGGCACGTACGAGCCGTGGCCGGTCGTCACCGACTACGCCGACTACTACGGCGCGGCGACGATCCCCGGGGTCCTGGCCCAGATCGCCCGTACCGGCAAGGGCATCATCCTGCTGGACCGGGAGCTCAACGAGCGTCGGCTACCGTACGCCGAGCTGGAGGCCCGGGCCCGGCAGGTCGCCTACGAGCTGCGTCGACGCGGTGTGCGGCCCGGTGACCGGGTATGCGTACTGTCCTCCACCGACGAGGCGCTGGTACTGGCGCTGTTCGGGATCTGGTGCGCCGGGGCGGCGCCGGTGGTGCTGCCGCTGCCGGGCCGTCGCCGCCAGCCGATGGACCGCTACGCCGCGGACATGCGCCGACGTATCGGCGCGGCCGGTGCCCGGCTGTTGTGCGTCCCGGACGCGTTCGTCGACGAACTGAGTGCCGCGCTGGGTGCCGACGGCGACACCGACTCACCCGATGTGGTGGCTCTCGGCGTACTCACCGCCGGCGGCGGGCCGCTGCTGCCCGGACCACCGGCCGACGACCCGGACGCTCTGGCGCTGCTGCAGTTCACCTCCGGTACCACCGGGCCGTCCCGGGCGGCCACCATCACCCACCGCCACCTGCTGGGCAACACGGCCGGGATCTGGACCAGTTACGGTGTCATGCCGGAGGACACCGGCATGATCTGGCTGCCGTTGCACCACGACATGGGCATCATCGGGATGATCGCGGTGCTGGCACGCGGCTCGGACCTGGTGCTGTTGCCGCCGGAGAACTTCCTGACCAACCCGATGTCCTGGCTGACGGCCGCGTCACGCTACCGGGTGGGCATCACCACCGCACCGAACTTCGCGTACGCGCTCGCCGGTCGGCTGATGCGCCGCTCGACCTACGAGCTGGACCTGTCCAGTCTGCGGTGGGCACTCAACGGCGCCGAGCCCATCCACGCGGCCAGCCTGGAGACGTTCACCGAAGCGGGCCGGCAGTACGGGCTGGACCAACATGCCCTGTGCCCCGTGTACGGCATGGCCGAGGCGACACTCGCGGTCACGTTGCGGCCGCCCGGTACCCCGCTCGCGGTGCACTGGGTGGACGGTGAGGAACTGACCCGGGCGGGGCGGGCGCGCCTGGTCGGCCAGGACGGACCGAACGCACGGCAGCTGGTGGCCTGTGGCTATCCGGTACCAGGTAGCGAGATCGCGATCCGTGACACCGACGGTGCCGACCTGCCGCACTTCACCGTCGGCGAGATCCACATCCATGGCCCCGGGGTGATGTCCGGCTACTGGCAGGACCCGCAGGCCACCGCCGAGACGATCGTGGACGGCTGGTTGCGTACCGGTGACCTGGGCTACCTGAGCCCGGACGGGCTGGTGATCTGCGGACGCCGCAAGGACATGATCATCCTCAACGGGCGCAACCTGTACCCGGAGGAGTTCGAGAACGAGGCCGAGCACGTACCCGGGGTACGCGCCGGCAACACCATCGCCTTCGCGTTGCCGGGCACCGAACACATGGTGCTGGTCGCGGAGACCAACCGGGGCGCCGAGCGGGCCGCGCAGGTCGCGACCGATGTGCTCGCGGCGTTGCGGCGGACCATGGCGGTACCACCAACCGAGGTGGTCATCTGCTCCCCCGCCACCATTCCGAAGACCAGTTCCGGCAAACGTCAGCGCAGCCTGTGCCGGAGCCAGTATCTCGCCGGGCAGCTGCCAGTGCTGGCCACCGCCGGCCGCCCGGCCGTCACCACACCGGGCGCCTGACCGGGCGTCCGACCCGAACCACACCAGGAGACAGGGATGATTGAACGGGCGGCGCAGGTACTGGTCCGGCGGCGCTGGGCGGTGCTGGTGGTCACCGTGGTGTTTCTGATCCTCAGTGGTGTGTTCGGTGGTGATCTGTCCACCAGGTTGTCCGTCGGCGGCTACACCGACCCGCACACGGAGTCGGCGAAGGCGACCTCCGCGCTGGCCGCTGACTTCCACACCGGTCAGGCGAACCTGGTACTGCTGATCAGCGACCGCCGCGGGGTCGACGACCCGGCGGTCGCGGCGGCCGGCGCCCGGCTGACCCACCGGCTCGCGGCCGAGGACCGCGTCGCGGACGTCACCTCGTACTGGGCGGCCGGCAGGGCCCGCGCGCTGCGCTCCGGCAACGGCCAGAAGGCTGTCGTGGCGGCGAGACTCACCGGTGACGACGACACCATCAAGAACACCCTGACCAGGCTTCGGCCGCACTACCACGGCACGGTCGATGGGCTGAGCGTCCGATTCGGTGGAACCGCCGAGGTCAACCAGGAACTGTCCGACCAGTCCCAACAGGACCTGGTGAAAGCGGAGTCGATCGCGTTCCCGGTCACCCTCGTGGTGCTGGTGGTGGTGTTCGGGAGTGTGGTCGCGGCGTTCCTGCCGTTGGCGCTCGCCGCGGTCATCATGCTCGGCACGATCTTCCTGCTGCGCATGCTGACCACGGTCACCTCGGTGTCGGTGTTCGCGATGGAGGTGACGATCGGTCTGGGGCTCGGCCTGGCCATCGACTACAGCCTGCTGATCGTCTCCCGCTACCGGGAGGAACTGGCCGGTGGTGCCGACGTCGCGACGGCGATCGGCACCAGTCTGCGTACCGCCGGCCGTTCGGTGCTGTTCTCCGCCCTGGTGGTGGCGTTGGCCATGTCGGGTCTGCTGCTGTTCCCGTACTACTTCCTGCGTTCCTTCGCCTACGCCGGTATCCCGGTCACTCTGCTGGCGGCAGCGGCGTCGTTGACCGTGCTGCCGGCGCTGCTGGCGGTACTCGGCAAACGGGTGGACAAGCTACGGATCCGCAGGCCGCGCGCCGCTCGCCCGATGCACACCGGGTTCTGGTACCGGCTGGCCACCGGGGTGATGCGCCGCCCGGTGGTGGTGCTGCTGCTGGGTGTGCTCGTACTGGGGGTGCTCGGAGCGCCGTTCCTGCACCTGCGCATCAGCCTTCCCGACGAACGGGTGATGCCCCGGTCCTCGGAGTCTGCGCAGGTTGGTGACGTCCTGAAACGTTCCTTCGACGAGCGGGAGTTCCACCCGCTCACGGTGTACGTGCACGGGGTGGGCGCCAGCGACGCGGGCGCCGTGGCCGACTACGCCACGACACTGTCCCAGCTGTCGAAGGTGGCCCGGGTGGACTCGGCGGCCGGTACCTTCGCCGACGGCACACGCATCGCTGCACCGACCGCGGTCTCCGGCCGCTACGCCACGGCCGGCTCGACGTACCTGACCGTGATCGGCACTGCGCGCGATCCGCTGTCCGACGACGCCCAGGCACTGGTCCGCGACATCCGGCACACGAAGGCGCCGGCGCCGGCCACGGTCACCGGCGACGCCGCGCAGCTGGTCGACGCGCAGTCCTCGATCTCCGACACCCTGCCGTGGGTGTTCGCCGTGGTGGCGGTCAGCCTGTTCGTGGTGCTGTTCCTGCTCACCGGCAGCCTGGTCATACCGTTGAAGGCGCTGATCCTCAACACCCTGAGCCTGTCCGCCACGTTCGGCGCGCTCGTCTTCATCTTCCAGGACGGGCACCTGCGCGGACTGTTCGGCGATTTCATCGTCACCGACGCGATCATCTGGACCGTGCCGATGCTGCTGTTCTGCATCACCTTCGGCCTGTCGATGGACTACGAGGTGTTCCTGCTGTCGCGGATCAAGGAGGACTACGACCGCAGCGGCGACAACACCCGTGCGGTCGCGGCCGGCCTGGAACGCACGGGCCGACTGATCACCGCGGCCGCGGTACTGATCGCGATCGTGTTCATCGCGTTCACCTCCTCCGGGATCACCTCGGTCAAGGAGATCGGCCTCGGTATGGCGCTGGCCGTACTGGTCGACGCCACGGTGATCCGGGTGCTGCTGGTGCCGGCGTTCATGCGGCTGCTCGGCCGGGCGAACTGGTGGGCACCGGGGCCGCTTCGCCGGCTGCACGACCGGATCGGTCTGCGGGAATCCGACTCCCCGGCCGAGCCGGCGGTACTGCAGCCGGCCGGGGAGACCACCAGCGGCGGCTGACCTGCTGCGGGCCGGGCGATGCCCGGCCCACCACGGATCTGCGACGAAGGGCCCGGCCGGTGGCCGGGCCCGTCGTTTCAGTGCTGCTGTGCTTCGCCGGCGAGGTTCTCCAACTGCTCCCGGAAGTCGGCCGCGAACTGTTTCATCGTGGTCGCCGAATGCAGATTGCGGCTGTAGCCCAAGGTGAACGACAACCGCCTGCCCACCACGTAGCCCAGGACGTCCAGGGCACGGAACCGGGTGCCGGTCTGGCTGCGCTGCACGCCGTAGGACATCCTCGGCACGCTCAGCAGATCGGAGCGCACGAACAGTTCGTCGACCTGCCCGACGTAGTTGAGGCCGACCTGCGCGGCCGGCATGGCTGCCAGCACGTCACCGTACCCACCGAGGTAGCGCAGCAGGCCGTACCCGCTGCCCTGATCGGGTACCGCGGCGAGCTGGCGTGAGACCTCGACCAGCGATCCGGCCACCGGATCACGGTCGTCGAGGGCGAGCAGTACCGGGGTGATCGTGGAGAACCGGCCGACGGTACGGCCCACGTCCAGGCCGGGCAGCACGATGTCGCGGCCGTGGCGCTCCAGGTCCACCAGCAGCCGCCGCGGCCCGGCGTCCGCCACCGGCACGGTACGCGCCAGCGCGGTGCACAGCACCGTGGCGATGTCGGTACCGAACGCCTTCGGCACGCTGCGCAGCACCGCCTCGGTCACGTCATGACCCAGCCGCAACGTGACCGTCTCCAGCGATTCCAGCGTATTGGCCCCGTCCGGATCGTCGTAGCGCAACGGTGTGGCCTGCCGGCGTGCCGGCCCGGTCCAGTACGGCAGTTGCGCGGCGAGTTCGGGGCTTTGCGCCCGCTCGGTGAGGCCCGCCACCCAGTCCGGCAGCGATGTGCTCTTCGCCGGTAGCGCGGCCGTCGTGGCGCCGTCACGGTACTGCTCGTAGCAGTTGAGCAGGTCCTGCAGCAGGACCCGGGACGAGTAGTGGTCGACCACCAGCCAGTGCGCGAGTACCAGCAGGCAGTGCGGGCGTTCACCGAGGTCGAAGTACGCGGCGCGCAGTACCGGGCCCTCGGCCAGGTCCAGGCTGCGTTGCAGTTCGTCGGACACCTCGGTGACGGCCTTCTTCTGTTTCGGGCCGGCCAGACCGGAAAAGTCGTGTACCGAGAACGGCAGCGGCGCCTGCGGGTCGTGCGTGTCGATGCGGCCCGACCAGGTGCCGTCGGTCTGAGCGAACCGCATCCGCAGGGCGTCGTGGTGGGCCAGTACCTGGCTCAGCGCACGGCGAAGGATCTGCGGGTCCAGTGGTCGCTGCAGCGACAGCAGGAACGACGCGTCGTTCCAGTGGTGACGCTCGGGCAGATCCTGGGACAGAAACCAGCGCTGCGTCGGGGTGAAACCGGACGGGCCGTTCACCGGTACGGCGCTGTCGGCGCCGACCACCGCCTCGGCCACGCCGGCCTGACCGGCGACGGTGGGCTGGGCGAAGATGTCGCGCAGTGTGATCCGTAGCCCGTGTGCATCGGCATCGGTGACCGCCCGCAGCGCCAGCAGCGAGTCGGCGCCCAGTTCGAACAGGTCACCGGTGGTGGACACGGTGTCCAGCCCGAGCAGTTTCGCCCAGATGGCGGCCAGGATCTCCTCGGTCGGGTTCGCCGGCTCGGTATGTGCCTGGCTGTCGGAGCGAGGTCGGGCTACCCGGGCGGCGAGTGGCGTCGACGCCACCTCGGTGCCCGTCCCCGCCGGGGAAGCCACCAGCCGGGTCTGCTGCCATGCCTGCGGCTCGTCGGCCAACTGGTGCAGGGCGTCACGGTAGGCGGCGAACGCGGCGTCGAGCATGCCGGCGGGGTAACGGTCGTCGATCGCGTCCCAGGACACCACGAGGCCGTCGGCCCGCTCGTACACCTGGTGGTCCAGCGACACCTGAGGGGTCTGGGTGACCGCGCCGTGTATGCGTCCCAGGCCCGGCACGGCGCCGGACTCGTCGCCGATGGCGCGGCCTATGACGCTGGTGAACACCACCGGCATCGCGGCCCGGCCCACCCCGTGGAGCCTGGCCAGTTCGCGCAGTACCCGGACCCCGGTGAACGCCCGGTGTTCCAGGTCGCGGCCGAGCTGACGTTGGATGGCGCGGGCCCGTTCGGTGAAGGCGACCGGTTCACGTTGGTCGATCTCGAGCAGGATCAGCGAGGTGAAGTCACCGACCACCTGGTTGATGTCGGGGTGCACCGGCAACCGGTCACCGATCGTCACGTTCAGGGTGAAATGGTGGCTGCCCGCCCAGGCGCCGAGCACGTCGGCGTACCCGGCGGTGATGGCGGTGGTCGGGGTGATCCCGGCGGCCACGGCTGTCTCCCGCAGCCGTTGCCAGCGTTGCGGGTCCAGGACGAACTCACGTCGGGTGAACCGGGTGGGCCGGGTGGTGTCCGGTTCGGCCGCGGGCAGCTGCGGCGGCGGTGGCAGGGTCTCCAGCCGGTCCAGCCAGTAGTCACGCGCCCGGCGGTAGGCTGCGCTGTCCTCGGCGGAGCCGACCGCGCGCACATAGTCACGGAAGCTGAGAGCGGGTGCCCCGGGCACGTTCTTCGGGTCGGTGTACACCCGCGCCCAGTCGTCGATCAACAACTGGATCGAACTGGCGTCGGCGATCAGCAGGTCGAAGCTGAGGTGCACATGCCAGTCACCGCCAGGAAGATGCTGCGCCACCACCGCGAACAGTGGCCAGAGCTCGGCGGGGCGCACCTCGCGGGAAAGCCGGTCCCGGGTGCTGGTCAGCTGTTCGAGCGCGTCGCTGTCGGGGTATCCGGACAGCTCCTGTACGTCGATGCGGAACTCCGGCACCGATTCGCTCACCTGCTGGCGGCCGTCGGCGCGCACCACCGCCCGCAGCATGTCGTGACGTGCAATGAGCTGCTGGAACGCCGTCGTGGCCCGCGCCGGATCGAACTGCTGTGCGGTGAACTCCACATACAGGTGCGCCGACACGCCGCCGAGTTCGAACAGTCCGGAACGGCCCAGCCAGTAGGCGTGCTGGACGTCGGTGAGTCCGAACGGCTCGTAGCGTCCCGCCGTGTCCGGCGTCAGCGGCGCCACGTCCGCGTCGTCGACCGCGCCGACCGTGGCGGCCTGCTCGGCGATCGTCGGATGCGCGAACACGTCGCGAAGAGACAGCCGCAGCCCGCGGGCGTCGGCGTCGGCGACCGCCCGCAGCGCCTGCAACGAGTCGGCGCCCAGTTCGAAGACGTTGTCGGTGGTCGACACGGAGTCGGTACCCAGTAGCGCGGACCAGATCGAAACCAGGATCTCCTCGGCGGGCGTGGCCGCCGCGGTGTGCGTCCGCTGCCCACGCGGACTCGGCAGGGCCGCCCGGTCGACCTTGCCGTTCGCGGTCAGCGGCAGGTCGTCGAGGACCGTCACCGAACCGGGCACCATGTAGGCGGGTAGCCTGCCGCGGCAGAACTGCTTGAACTCCTCGACGGTCGGGCATTCGCCCCCGGCGGCGTCGAGCAGCACGTACCCGGCGAGTTGCTTGGCACCGCGCCGGTCACCGATCGCGGTGGCGACCGCCCCGGTCACCGCCGGATGCGCCAGCAGCGCCGCCTCGATCTCACCGAGCTCGATGCGGAACCCGCCGACCTTGACCTGGAAGTCCTCCCGCCCGAGGAACTCGATCTCACCGTCGGGCAGGTGGCGGCCCAGGTCCCCGGTGCGGTACAGGTACTCCCCGCTCACCGGATGGTGGAGGAAACGTTCCGCGCTGCGCTGCGGGTCCGCCCAGTAGCCGCGGGCCACCCCGGCACCACCGATGTACAGCTCCCCCACCGCCCACGTCGGGCGCGGCGCCAACTGCTCGTCCAGCACGTGCACGCTCTGGTTGGCCAACGCCCGGCCGTACGGGATGCTCGCCCAGCCCGGGTCGACCGCACCGATCGGGTGACAGATCGACCAGATCGACGCCTCAGTCGCGCCACCCAGGCTCACCAGCGAGGTGTCCGGGCACACCTGCCGCGACCGCGGCGGCAGACTCAACGGGATCCAGTCACCGGACAGCAGAGCCAGCCGCAGCGCCATCTCGGGCGCCTGCGACTGCGTGGCCAGGTACTCCACGAACAGTTCGTACAGCGCCGGCACCGAATTCCACACGCTGACCTGCTCGGCGGCGCACAGCTGCGCCCAGTGCTGCGGGTCGCGGCTGGTACCGGGGTCGGGCAGCACGACGGTCCCGCCCACCGACAACGGTCCGAACAGGTCCCACACCGACAGGTCGAAACTCAACGACGACACGGCCAGCACCCGGTCGCTCGCGCACACCCCGAACCGGCGGTTCACCTCGGCCACCGTGTTCAACGCGCCCCGATGCTCGATCACCACACCCTTGGGCCGGCCGGTCGACCCGGACGTGAAGATCACGTACGCCACGTCGCCCGGTTCCGCGCGCACCGGCAGCGGCGCGTCGTCGACCCGCGCCCACAGCGTGTCGTCGTCCACGGCGGCCGCGCACACCTCCGCCGGCCAGCCGATCTGCCCGTCGAGGGCCCGGTGGGTGAGCACGACCCGGGCGTGGGTCTGCGCACAGACGTCCAGGATGCGTTGCTGCGGCCAGGACGGGTCGAGCGGAACGTACCCGGCGCCGGCCTCCAGTACCCCGAGCGCGCCGACCACCTGCTCCCAACCCTTGTGCATGCAGATAGCGACCAGGTCGCCGCGGCGTACCCCCCAGGCCCTCAGCTGTCGCGCCACCCGCCGGGCACGCGACACCAGCTCCCGGTAGGTCAACCGGCGCGCACCGGCCACCACCGCGAGCTGCTCGCCCCGCTGCCCGGCGACCGCCGCCACCGCCTGGTGCAGCAGCCCCTCCGGTACGGTTGCGCCGCTGTCCAGCATCGGCTGGGGCGCCCGCCGCCGCTCCAGCAGATCCTCGGCCTGCCAGGCGTCGGCGCCGTCGGCGAGTCGGTACAGCAGGTCGCGGTACGCGGCGAACGCCGTATCGAGCATGCCGGGCGGGAACAGCCCTTCCACCGCATCCCAGGACACGACCAGCCCGTCGGGCCGCTCATAGATCTGGTGGTCCAGATGCACCTGCGGGGTCTGGGAGACCGCACCGGTGACCGCGCCCAGGCCCGGCAGGGACGCATCCGCTGCACCGATCCGCTCGCCGAGCACGCTGGTGAACACCACCGGCATGCCGGTACGGGCGGTGCCACGCACCCGGGCCAGCTCACGAAGTACCCGTACTCCGCTGAAGGCGCGGTGTTCCAGGTCGCGCCACAGTTGCCGCTGCAACGTCTGCGCACGGTCGCGGAACGGAGCCGCCTGTCGGTAGTCGACCTCCAGCAGGATCAGCGAGGTGAAGTCACCGACCACCTGCCTGATGTCGGGGTGCACGGGCAGCCGGTCGCCGACGGTGAGGTTGAGGGTGAAACGGCGGCTCTTCGCCCACGCGGCGAGCACCTCCGCGTACGCCGCCGCCATCATCACCGACGGGGTCACCCCGGCGGTGTTCGCCGCCTCCCGGAGCCGCTGCCAGCGCGGCTGGTCGAGCAGGAACTCACGCCGCGCGAACCGACCCGCGGCGCCCTGCGCCTCGCCCTGCTCAGCTCTCAGCGGCAGTTCCGGGGCCGGCGGCAGCGACGCCAGCCGGTCCAGCCAGTACCGGCGGGCCTGCTGGAAGTTCGGCAAATGCTGCGCGTCGGACACGGCGCGCACATAGTCACGGAAGCTGACCCCGATCGGGGCGAGGACCGTGTCAGGGTCGGCGTAGAGCCTGCTCCATTCGCCCAGCAGCAGCTGGATCGACCCCGCGTCGGCGACCAGCAGGTCGAAACTGAGGTGCAGACGCCAACTGCCGTCGGGCAGCAACTGGGCGCACACCCCGAACAGCGGCCACGTGTCGGCGGGGCGTACCTCGTGTGACATCCGGTCCCGCACCACCTGGACCCGCTGCGCCGCCGCCGACGGTTCCAGCGCACTCAGATCCTCGTACTCGACGGTGAAGTCGCCGACCTCGGCCAGCACCTGCTGTCGTCCGTCCGGGCGGATCACCGCCCGCAGCATGTCGTGGCGGGCGATCACCGCCCGGAACGCCCGAGTTGCCCGTGGCACGTCGAATTCCGGGGAGGTGAACTCAAGGTACAGGTGGGCCGATACGCCGCCGAGTTCGAACATGCCCGCCCGGCCCAGCCAGTACGCGTGCTGCACGTCGGTCAGACCGAAAGGCTCGAAGCGCGCCGCCTCATCCGCCACGAACCCGGCGGCGCCCTCCGCGGCCGGGCCGCCGGCTTCGTCCAGCGCCCCGTCGATCAGTTCCGCCACCCGCGCGATGGTCGGTTCCTCGATCAGCGTGCTGAGCGGCACGTTCAGGTGCAGGTCACGCTCCAGGACCGCGGTGAACTCGGCCGCTGCGATGGATTCGAAGAACAGCACCTCGTCGTCACCGGTGCCCGGCACCCACCCGGACAGGATCTCGGCGCACAGTCCCCGCACATAGCAGCGCAGCAGCTGCGCGCGGGCCGGACCGTCCGCATCGCGTAGCTGCTCCCGCTCGAGCACAACCGGCGACTTGTCAAGACCAATGTTCACGGGTGCCTCCGGTGGCCGGCGGTGGGCGTCGGATGAGCGGGTGCGGCGGACAGCACCGGGCAGTGCACGATTCGAGTGATCTTCACCCGCGACCGCGGCGAAAAGAAGCGCCATTGAGCCGCCGGGTCCGGCCCCGCCCTTCTGGTGGCCTGCCACCACGACCGGCGGCACCGCACGGCCACCCCGATCGGCCCAGCGGCGCGGTGCCCGGCCTACCGAGACCGGCCGTCCGGGGACCCCGACCGGCGCTACCGACATGGGCTGGGGTCACTGCGTCGGCCGCGATACAACGGACAGCGGTGCCGTGCCCGCCACGGCGGAACGGGGGACATCCATGTCAGGTGCGCCGACCGACCTGCTCGCCAGCCTGCGCGCCGCCGTGACCGGTGAGGTCCTCGGACCCGAGCACGACGACTACGACGACGTACGGGTGCCGTGGAACCTCATCGTCGCCCATCAGCAGCCCGCCGCCGTCGTACTCGCCGAATCCGCTGACGACGTACGCGCCGCGGTCGGTGTCGCCGCGGCGCACGGCACACCGGTGGCCGTACAGGCCACCGGGCACGGCGCCGTACATGCCTGTGACGGTGCCGTCCTCGTCGACACCAGCCGGATGCGTGGCGTACACGTCGACGCGCAGCGGCAGGTCGCGACCGTCTCGGCGGGAGCGCAGTGGCGCGACGTACTGGAACCTGCCGCGAAACATGGCCTCGCGCCGCTGGCCGGTACCAGCCCCGAGATCGGCGTCGTCGGTTTCGCCCTGGGCGGAGGGCACAGCTGGTTGTCGCGGCGCTACGGCCTGGCCGCCGACAGCATGCTCGAAGCGGACGTGGTCACCGCCGACGGCCACTGCCGTACGGTCGATGCGCAGCGTGAACCGGACCTGTTGTGGGCGCTGCGCGGTGCCGGACCGAACTTCGGCGTCGTCACCTCCATGACGATCAGGTTGTACCCGGTGGCCGAGGTGTACGGCGGTGCGTTGGTCTTCCCGCTCCAGCGGGCCCGGGAGGTCCTCGAGGCCTACCGTGACTGGAGTGCCACCGTCCCCGACGAGGTGTCGTCGGTGCTGGCGGTGATTCGGCTCCCGGAACAGCTGTCCTCACTGGCCCCCTTGGACGGCCGGCTGGTCCAGATCCTGATGTGCGACCTGAGCGGCGAACACGACGCGGCACGCCGGCTCACCCCGCTACGCCAGCTGGGTCCGGTACTGGACACCGTCGCGACGATCCCCGTCGAGCAGCTGGGCACCATCGCGAAGGACTCCAGCGATCCATTGCCGCTCAACGAACACGGCCACCTGGTCGGCGAACTTTCCCCGGCGCTGATCGACACGCTGCTGGCCATCAACGGCCCGGACGCCCCGCCGGGCCTGCCCCTGATCGCGGTCCGCCAGCTCGGTGGGCGCATCGCCGGGCGGCACCCGGACAGCTGTTACGGCCACCGGCAGGCCGCTTTCCTGATCAACGCGACCGGCGCAGACCTCACCCCGCAGCTCGCCGGGCTGGCAGACCAGCTGCAGGAAGCGCTCAGTACCAGGCTTGCGCCCTACGCCCAGGGCGGTGCCGGCCTGAACTTCATCGGCAAGGCCCGCGGCGGGTGGGGCGGCGACCAGACCCGTACTCGCGACGCGTTCGCGCCGGAGGACTTCCGTCGCCTGGCGGAGCTGAAACGCCGCTACGACCCGCAGAACCTCTTCCGTTTCAACCACAACATCCCACCCGCCGAGGGCTGACCGAACGTCGGGCCGCCCGGGTCCGCCGGCACCGTTGGAACCGGGCGGCCCCGGGCGGGCAGCCGGTCAGCTGGCCATGCCGGTGAACATGCCCGGTTCGTACGAACCGCCCTGGTAGTTCGCGATCATGCTGAGCCGGTTGGTCGCGTTGATCATGGCGATCAGGGAGACCAGCGCGACGATCTGGTCGTCGTCGTAGTGCTTGCGTACCTGGGCCCAGGTTTCCTCCGACGCGCCGTGGTGCTCGGCGAGCTGGGTGCCCTCCTCGGTGAGCGCCAGTGCGGCCCGCTCAGCCTCGCTGAACACGCTGGCATGACGCCAGGCGACGACCAGGTTGAGCCGAAGCGGGGTCTCACCGGCAGCCGCGGCCTCCTTGGTGTGGATGTCGACGCACCATCCGCACCCGTTGATCTGGCTGGCGCGCAGCGCCACGAGCTCCTGGGTGGCCTTGGGCAGCGGCGACTGCTCGATCGCCAGGCTGACGTTGTAGATCCGCTTGGCGATCTTGGCGCCGATCTGGTTGGTGGTCAGGTCGATGCGGGGTTCCATGATGTCGTCCCTCACTCGGATGGTGCGCGAATTCCTTACGCACATTCAGATGCCGGCACACCGTCGCCTGTGACAGTGCGGGCCACGTGAGGTGTGCCACCGGCCGTGCTGTCACAGTTGGGCCGGGCCGCGCGTCGCGCCTGTACGCCGCCGGAGAGTCGCGCAGGCGGGGCCCTGCGGGGCACGTGGGGCGCAGGGCGCAGACTGCTCGGGCAGGACCGACGACCGGATGGCGGTGAGCGTGGTGAGCGTGCGGACCCGGATGAGCATGGGCGCGGTAGGTGTCGTACTGCTGGCCGCGTTCGTCGCGCTCGGTGTGTGGGTACATGGCCCGGCCCCGGCACTCGACCGGTCAGGGACGCACCTGCTCGCCTCGCTGCGCGCTCCGGCCCTCACCGGGCTGGTGGAGGCGCTGAATGTGGCCCTGGCCCCGGTGCTGGCCTGGCTGGCGGCACTGGTACTGGCCGCCGTCGCGGCGCGCTGCGGTTGGCAGCGGCGCTGGGATGCGCTGCGGTGCGCGCTGTTCGCCCTGTGCGGCTTCGTCCTGGTGTGGCGGGGTGTCATCGCGGTGAAGCTGCTGGTCGACCGCGCCCGGCCATCGGCGGCGGCGGCGATGACCCACGTACCGGGTTTCAGTTACCCCAGCGGCCATGTGTGCTCGGTGGTCGCGGTGGGGACGCTGGCGGTACTGGTCTCGTGGTGGCGCGGCGGGCACTGGCGGTGGGTGCTGGTCGCGGCGGTACTGGCTGCTGCCGTGACCGGCTTCGACCGGGTGTATCTGGGAGTGCACTACCCGACCGACGTCCTGGGCGCGGCGCTGGGCACCGTCGGCGGTGCGCTGCTGGTGACCGCGGCGGGGTCGGGCCGCTGGTGTCGTACCCGTACGGCAGCATGATCATGTGGCCTGGGGCGGTGAACGATGAACGGTGCCGCGGACGCGGTCCGGGCCTTCTTCGTGGCCCGGGCTCCCCGTAAGGACTCCCCGCACACCACGGCGGCCTACCAGCGGGACCTGAGCGCGGTCCTGCGTCTCATCGAGCAGGCTCTCGGCCGCCCCGTGCAGGTCAACGACCTGCGGGTACCGGTGCTGCGGGAGGCGTTCGCGCACTTCGCCGCGGATCGTTCAGCGGCGTCGGTGGGCCGCGCCTGGTCGGTGTGGCACACGTTCTGCGACTTCCTGGTGTCCGAGGACACGCTGACCGGCAACCCGATGGGTGGGGTGGCGCGACCGCGCCCACCGCAGCGCATCCCCAAACCGCTGCAGGGCGAACAAACCCCGGAGGACCTGCTGCGGGCGGTGGCTGCCGGGTCACGCCGGGCCCGTGACCCCTGGCCCGAACGCGACGTCGCGGTGCTCGCGGTGCTGCTGTTGACCGGGGTGCGCTCGGCTGAACTGTTGGCGTTGCGGGTGTCATCGGTGGCCGGCCGGGCCGGTGAGCGGCGACTGTCGGTGCTGGGCAAGGGCGGACAGTACCGCTCGGTGCCGGTGGAGGAATCCCTGTTCGCGCTCGTCCAGGTGTTCCTGCGCTCACGCCGGGCCCGGTTCGGTGAACGGAGCGTCGCCGAGCGCGACGCGCTGTTCGTGGACACCTCGGGCCGCGCACTGACCCGCGGGCAGCTGCGCTACCTGGTGGAACAGTGCTACCGGTCGGCCGGCGTACGGGACCGGGTGGCGAAGGGCGCCCTGGTGCATGCGCTTCGGCACACGTTCGCCACCCGGCTGGCCGAGGACGGCGCCTCGATCACCGAGATAGCCCAGCTGCTCGGGCACAGTTCGGTGGTGGCCAGCCAGTGGTACATCGAGTCCACCGGCCGCGCGCAGCGCGACGCGGCCCGCGCCAACCGCACCTACCGTGTCCTGGGTGAACTTGACCAACCATGAACCGGGTCAGCCGGTCAGGTCCACCACGACCTTCACGTCATCGTCGTGACGGGTGAGCGCGTCGGTCCAACTCGACAGACCGACACGCCGGCTGATGAGCCGCCGCAGCCAGCCTGCGTCCGCCGCGACCAGGGCGGCGGCGGCCTGCTCGTAGTGACGCCGCGCGGCGTTGACCGAGCCGAAGATCACTTCGTTGGCCATCACCAGTCGACGGTTGATCGGGTCGGCCGGGACCGGGATCTCCCGGGTGCCGGAACTGATACCGGTGAGGCAGACCACCGCGTTGGGTGCGGTCTGGTCGAGCAGGTCGAACACCAGCTCCCCCACCCCCGTGGCCTCCACCACCGCGTCGGGACGTACCGGCAGGTCAGCGACGGCACCACAGTGGTACGTCGCGCCGAGCGCGGCGACCAGGTCGGGTTTGAGGCCGGCCGTGACCCGGTCGTACACATGGGTCTGGTAGCCCCGCGCGACCGCCAGCATCGCGGCGAGCAACCCGATCGGCCCGGCCCCGGTGATCAGCGCGACCCGCCCGTCGTGGCAGGCGCGACCCCGGATGGTGTCGATCTGTTCCCACGCCTTGGCCACCACGCTGGTCGGTTCCAGCAGCACCCCCGTGTCGGCCAACGTCGGATCCAGCGGGACCAGGAACGGCGGGTCCGCGCGCCACAGTTGCGCGCCGTAGCCGTCGGCGCCTTTGATACCGCGTTCGGTGAACTCACCGGTGCGACAGAAGTCCCACTGCCCGGCCCGGCAGCACGGACAGCCGTCCGGGCGGCGTACGACGCCCACGACAAGCTCACCGGCGGACAGGCCGCTGCCGGCAGGGGCGTCGAGGACCCGGCCGAGCGACTCGTGCCCCAGCGTCAGTTCGGTGCGCCCGTCCGGCGCGCTGCCGTGCCCGCCGTGCACGATCTCCAGGTCTGTGCCGCAGATCCCCACGGCCAGCCCCTGTACGAGAACCTGTCCGTCACGCGGATCGGGTTCGGGTCGCCGGCTGACCCTCGCCGTGTCGGGGTGACCGGGTACCACGGTCATGGCATGCACCGTGTGACTCCTCCCGCCGATGGGTGTGCTGTCCACTCAAGCACTCCTTACCGGTCCGCGCCGGTCGGCCCGGAACTCTCCACCGACGTGGCGATCATCACGTAGTGTTAGAGATGACGGCCGCGGTGCGTCGTTTAGTGACTCATCGCTACCGTTGGGCGTTTCTCTGGTACCGCTGCCGCTACGGTGCGGGGTCGAGGTGGAGCCACCCGGACCTCGCTGCGTGGCCGTTGCGGCGCCAGGGTGTCACGCTGGGAGTGTCCAGCGGCGCGCACCGTCCGAGGGGGTGCTTCAGCGACACCCCGGTGCGGACACGACGCCGCAGACAGGGAATCATTCGACGTCTCCGGTCGTTACACCGGAGGATTGCCACCACCCGGAGGGAAGATCCGACCATGGGCGAGCGGATGTTGCGCGGTAGCCGCCTGGGCGCGGTCAGCTACGAGTCAGATCGCAACACGGAGTTGGCGCCGCGGCAGAACCGTGACTACGTCTGTGCCAGGGGGCACCGTTTCACCGTGCCGTTCGCGGTGGACGCCGAGATCCCGATGACCTGGGAGTGCAAGTTCGACGGCACGGTCGCCAAACTGCTCGACGGCGACGAGCCGGAGCAGAAGAAGGCGAAGCCGCCACGCACCCACTGGGACATGCTGCTGGAGCGTCGCAGCCTCGGTGAGTTGGAGGACATCCTGGCCGAGCGGCTGGAGGAACTGCGCAACCGGCGGGGTCGTAGCGCCTGAGTCACAGCCACACACAGAAACAGCCACGCACAGACAGACATGCGGGCGGCCACACCTTCACGGTGTGGCCGCCCGCATGTCCTGTGCAAGTCAGCGGTGCGGGCCCGAGGGCTGCCCCGGCTCGACGATCTCGCCTTCCAACGGCGTCCCGGGCTGCGCGGCACCGGCCGGCGGCTGCTGGACCCGTACCTTGCGGGGCCCGAACATCTGCCCCACCACCTCCGGCGACAATCGGCGCCCCGCGGCCCGTTGAGCCATCGCGCCGACCGCGGCACGCACCGGGGGAAGGAACAACGCCGCACCCAGCAGGTCGGTGAGAAACCCGGGGAAGGCGATCAGCAGGCCCCCGGTCAACGCGATCAGCCCGTCGGTGGCCTCCTGTCCCGGTGCCCGGCCCTCGTCGAGCGCGGCACGGAACCGCCGCCACGCTCGCGCGCCGACCCGGCGTACCAGCAGAACCCCGATCACGGAGGTGACCAGCAGAAACAGCAACGCCCAGCCCATACCGACCAGTTGCGCGACACCCAGCAGCGCCGCGAACTCCACCAACACCGCCACCGGCGGCAGTACCAGGGCCAGTGCCACAAGCCGCACCGTATCCACCTCCACCCTCACCGCTGCCCGCGTGGCGGGCGCTGTGTCCACCGTAGCCCGCCCGCGACACCCAGGCCGAGCAGCGCAGCGGCACTCAGCACGATCTCCGGGATCACCCCGAGCCGGGTGGCCAGGGTCGTCCCCGTACCCAACCGCACACGCCGCTCAATCACCGCCCTCGTGTCGAAGCGAGTCGCCTGGTACACCTGGCCGTCGGCGTCGACGAAAGCCGACACCCCCACCGTGGAGGCCATCAACGCTGGCCGGCCGTGCTCGCGGGCACGTAGCCGCACCATCGCCAACTGCTGGCGCGACTCGGCCGTGTCGAAGTCGGCGTTGTTGGTCTGCACGGTGATCAGATCCGCGCCGTGGGTGACGGTGTCGCGTACCAGATTGTCGTAGGCGACCTCGAAGCAGATCACATCCCCGACGGTGGCCGGCCCCATGTCCAGCGCCCCGGTCCGGTGCCCCGGTAGGAAGTCCGACCGGACCAGGTCGACCTTGCTGGTGACGCGCCGGGCCAGCGACCGCAACGGAATGTACTCGGCGAAGGGCACCGGGTGCTGCTTGACATACATCGGTTGCTGCGGCCCACTGCCGGGCCGCCACACGATCCCGGCGTTGCGGGCGTGCTCACCGGGCCCGGCGAGGACCGCGCCGACAAGTATCGGCGCGTGTACCGCGTCGACGGCCCGTTGAATGCGCTGATAGGCGTCATAGTTGAGCAGCGGGTCGATGTCGGAGGAGTTCTCCGGCCACACCACCACATCAGGCTGGCTGGCGGTACCGGCCCTCACCCTGGCCGCCAACGCCAGCGTCGCATTGACATGGTTGTCCAGCACGGCACGGCGCTGCGCGTTGAACTCCAAGCCGAGGCGCGGCACGTTGCCCTGCACGATCGCGACCGTCACCGCCCGGCCGGCGGGCGGGCCGGCAGGTACCGCCAGTCCGGCGAGGACGACCAGCACCGCGGCGGCCAGCCACGCCGCGCTGCGCGCCGTACGCGCCGGCAACGGCGCGCGGTGCGCCGGCCACACCGCGGCGGCCACCAACCCGCCTGCCAGCGCGACACCGAAGGTGAGCAACGGCGCCCCACCCAACGCGACCAGACCGGCCAGCGGGCCGTCCTGCTGACTGAACGCCAACCGGCCCCACGGGAACCCACCCCACGGAACCCGGTCCCGCAACGCTTCCTGGGCCACCCACAGGGTGGCGGTCAGCACCGGCCACACCCACCGCGCGCGGTCGACCAGGCGACTGGCCGCTGCCGCACCGGCACCCAGCAGCCCCACGTACAGGGCCTCGAACGCGGCCAGCACGATCGGCCACGGCCACTGCCCGACCACGATGCTCGTCCAACTCAGCAGCGGCACGAACAGCGCCAGGCCGCTCAGCACGCCCAGCAGCAGACCGCCCCGAACCCGCCTGCGGTGCGTGGCGACAGCCAGCAACGCCACGCCCAGCGGCGCGCAGAACCACAGGTTGTACGGCGGGAACGCGACCAGCAGCGCCACACCGGCCAGTACCGCCGCGCCCAACGCCCAGGGCAGTGGCACAGCCCGCGCCGTCGCGGCTGGCGAAGTGGCAACGGCAACGGGCACACCGTCGGTGCTTTCAGCGCTACCGGCGAGGTCGGGGGTGCTCACCGCTCGATTGTGCCGCACGGTCCGGGTGCGCCCCGCAGCCGGCGTACCGGCCCCGCCCTACAGATCCACGATGTCCGGCAGATCAGAATGTCCGGCAGATCAGATACGCCCGGCGCCTCGAAGGCACACCCGGACGGGAAGAGGGGCGCGGCGTGACGCCGCGCCCCGCGCTCCCAGGCCCTTCCCGGCCGGTGTGCGCGCAGAACGTTCCAGACGACCTTCGGACCGACCCGGTGTGGACTGGATGCCCATCCGTGGCCGTTGTCTACTGGCCGTGCGTACCCCCCTGCCCACACCGCTACGGCGACCGGTTCGCCCGCCCCGCCGACCCCCACCCACGTAACCTGGCCGCCGTGGTGACGCGACCTGTCACCACTTGCCCGCGGTGGAGGGACGAAGCGAAGCCGAGCCACCCCCCGAGGTAGGACGAACTGCACGGTACGCACCTGCCCCCCGGCGCTGTCAACCGGGACCGCCGGATCGGCCGGCACCCGACCACGAAAATCCACCCCCCGGCGGCGTGTCGGGACAGCTGGGCGTGTCGGACATTGCCGCTCACCTCCCCGCCGCGGCGGCAACCGCGGGCAGATACCGTGCGCCGAGCCGGGCAGCGGTCTCCGGATACTCGGCGGCGAGCAATCCCATCGCGGCCAGCACGTAATGCTGGTCGACGCCGCGTCGCGCGTCACGCGGCAGCGGATAGCCACCCGCGTGATCCTCCAACGCCGCCGCCAACGGGACCTCAGCTGCGCCCGGCTCGGCATGGCGTAACACCCCACCGGAAGCCACGACCAGCTGCACCCGCCGAAGGTCACGGCCACGGCCGCGGCTGCCGTCGGCGCGGCGTTCACCGCGGGCATGGCGACGCAACGCGACCGTCACCGCAAGTTTCGCGAGCAGCAGGTCGACGTCACGTTCCGCGGGAGTGTCGGGCAGCAGCCCCGGATCTGCCACCCTGTCGCGTACGGCATCGGCCAGCGCCGCCGCCTGCCGCTCGCCCAGCAGCCGCTCGGCGAGGGCCGCGGAGAGGATCCCCGGCGCGTTCCACCGCATACCGAGATCGCCCTCCACCGTCCGGGACCGCCACAGGGTCCCGGCGACCTCCCGGCGTGGCCCGGCCCGCTCAGCGTCGGGAACCAGTACCGAGTACACGTCGGTGGTGGCGCCACCCACGTCGACGACGACCACCTCACCATGGCCGGGTGTCCGCCCGACCCCGTCGGCGAGCAGTTCCACCCCGGCCAGCACCACATCCGGGGTGGCGCCCCGCACCAGCCGGGCGAACCGGGGACCGCGGGACAGTTTCTTGCCACCGATCACATGCCGCAGGAACACCTCCCGGATCGCCGCACGCGCCGATGCCGGCCGCAGCTCACCGATGCGGGGAAGGACGTTGTCCGCACCGACCACCGGTACCCCCGCACCGGACAGGGTCGCCAGCACCTGCTCGCGGGCCTCGACGTTGCCGGCGAGCACCACCGGCACCCGCAGCCGGGTACCGGCCAGCCGGGCGGCGTTGTGGGTCAGCACATCGGCGTCCCCGCCGTCCGTCCCGCCGACCAGCAGCACCACGTCGGGTGCGGCGGCACGCAACGCGCTGAGCGCGGCACGATCCAACCTGCCCGCAGCGACATGCACCACCCGGGCACCCGCCGACAGCCCCACCCGCTGCCCGGCCTCCGCGGTGACCAGCGGTTCGTAGCCGACCACCGCCAGACGCAACCCACCCCCGGCGGACGAGCACACCAGCTGACGGCCCAGCTGCGCCCCGGGCAGCTCGCCGGACACGTCGCGTACGCACCGGTCCAACCCATCCAGCACATCAGTGTCCACAGTGGAACGATGTTCGGCGGTCGCCACCACCGCGCCCGTACCCAGGTCCACGACCAGCACCTTGGTGTACGTGGACCCCACATCGGCGCACACCACGAGCTCACCGCCCCGGGCGACCGGCGCGTTCACTGCCGTGGCGGCGGCACCACGACCGTGCCGGTCGCGGTGACCGCCACGACCGGCACGGCGAGCAGTTCCGCCGCCGACTCACCACGGTCCGGGCGGCCCCGGCAGATCACCGCCGCACGGAACTCGATGCGCCGGCTGCGCCGCCCGCGAGCCACCAGCGTCGCGGTCACCTCCACCACATCCCCGGCCCGTACCGGCGCCCGGAACTGCACATCGTCATAGGAAGCGAACAGTCCCTCATCGCCGTCGGTACGGATACACAACTCAGTGGCCACATCACCGAACAATCCGAGACAGTACGCGCCGTCGACCAGGTTCCCGGCGTAATGCGCGTGCCCGGCCGGCACGTACCGACGGTGGGTGACCGTGACAGTCTCAGACATCGACCGACTCCCGGTTCTGCGCACCGCTACCGGCACGGCGGGTGATCAACGCGTCGACCAGATAGCTCGCCACCTCACCCGGAGTGGTGCCCCGGCCGAAGATGCGGTCCACGCCCAGCTCCGCGGCCATCAACTCGTCGAAACGGGGACCACCGGCGATCAGCAGCGGACGCTTCCCGGCCGGGAACGCCTCCCGGAACGCCGCCGCCGCCTCCCGCACGTTGTGCAAATGCGCATCGCGTTGGGTGACGACCTGACTGACCAGTACCGCATCCGCCCGCTCAGCCCTGGCCCTGTCGACCAGATCGGGAACACCCACCTGGGCGCCAAGATTGACCACCCGCATCTCCCGGTAGTACTCCAGCCCCTTGTGCCCCGCCGTGCCCTTGACATTGAGGATCGCGTCGATACCGACAGTGTGCGCGTCGGTGCCGATACACGCACCGACCACAACGAGCTTACGGCGCAACCGTTTACGGATCGCCTGGTTGACCGCGGCGGAACTCAGCTCCGGGTAGTCACGTTCAGCGACCCGCACGGTACTGGTGTCCACCAGATGCGACACCGGCCCGTACACCACGAAGAACGTGAAGTCCGGACCCATCGCGCTGGCATGCACCACCATCGCCGGGTCGATACCCATCTTCGCGGCCAGCTGCGCGGCCGCACCCTCGGCGCGTTTGTCATGCGGGATCGGCAGCGTGAACGACACCTGGACCATGCCGTCACCGGTCGTATCGCCGTAGGGCCGGATGATGTGATGCTGGGAGCCGCTCACGGCCGCGCCTCCAGAATGTCGGTCGCCGGGTTGTAGTAGTCCTCGCTCTTGCCCGCCACACCCGACAGGCCCTTACCGCCGGTCGGCGGGCGTTTCATGATCCCGAACGTGCCCTCGCCGATGGCCTCCAACAACCCCTGGTCACCGATACGTTCCAGCAACGTGACCGCCTCGTGCAGAACCTGATCGGCACGCTTCTGAATGAACCCGCCGGGCGCCGGCACGAAATCCTCATGCAGGCCGCCGCAGGCACCCAGCACATACCGCACGTTCTGCAGCGCGATGTCACGATCCGACAACCACGGCGTGACCACCGCCTCGGTCATCATCCCGACCAGCAGGATGCTCTGCCCGGTCAACGTTCCGACCAGGTTGAAAAACCCGTCCAGCAGATTGCCGCGGAACACGTCCCCGGTCATGTGCTTGGTCGGTGGCATCCACTTCAACGGCGCGCGCGGAAACAGCTCCCGGGCCAGCAACGCATGCGCCAGTTCCAACCGGAACGACTCGGGGACCTGCGGGTTGATCTCGAACGCGTGCCCCAGCCCCAACTGCCCGTCCAGCAGCCCGGCCTCCTTGGCGAAGTACTCGTTGAGCAGCTGCGACACCGTCACCGTGTGCGCCTCGTCCACCGCGTCCGCGGTAGTCAGATAGTTGTCCTCACCGGTGTTGATGATGATCCCGGCGCGAGCGTGCACCTGCCGAGAGAACCGCTGGTCGACAAACGTACGGACCGGGTTGATGTCACGAAACAGGATCCCGTACATCGAGTCGTTGAGCATCATGTCCAGCCGCTGCATCCCGGCCAACGCCGCGATCTCCGGCATGCACAACCCCGACGCGTAGTTGGTCAACCGCACGTAGCGGCCGACCTCCCGACTCACCTCGTCCAACGCGGCCCGCATCAGCCGGAAATTCTCCTGCGTCGCGTACGTTCCGGCGAACCCCTCACGGGTGGCGCCCTCCGGCACATAGTCCAGCAACGACTGCCCCGTGGAACGGATCACCGCGATCACATCCGCCCCAGCCCGCGCCGCGGCCTGCGCCTGCGGAATGTCCTCGTAGATGTCGCCCGTCGCCACGATCAAGTAGATCCACGGCCGCTGCGGCGGATCACCGAGCCGCCCGACCAGCCGGTCGCGGGTAGCGCGGGCCTGATCCATCCGCCGGATCCCGACATTCGTCGCGCGGCGCGCGAACCTGCGCGCCGCGGTGGCATGCCGGCCCTCCGGAACCGTGAAACGCACAGAACCAGCGGCAGCCTTCTGCGCCAGCAACGTCACCGCGTCCCCGGCACCGGTCACGCCACCGGCGCTGAGCCCCTCAGCGGTCAGCGCATGAAACACCGGCAACGCCACCCCGTGCGACAGCCCGACATCAGCCACCACCGAATCGACCAGCCGGTTGACCCAGGGGATCCCGTCGGGGTCGGCGCCGCTGATACCCGCCAGCCGCAGCACCGCCCGCTCCACCGACACGGTCGTGTGCTCACGGGCCAACGTGACCACCGGCCGGCCGGCCCGGCGGGCCAGCTGACGTGCCCGCCGCACCAGGGCCGGGTCAAGATCCAGTTTCCCGCGGCGGGGACGGGTACGGGTCCCCCCGATACGGGCCGGCGCGCTTGCCACGTGCATCCTCCTGATACTCAGTCCTGCTCGAAGATGGTGAACCCATCACGCACGGTACGCAGACAGCGCGGCAACGGCGCTCCCTCAGCCAGATCCGGCAACCCCTCCGCCAGCCCCGCCGGGCAGTCCCACACCGCCAACGTCGCCGGCGCACCAGGAGCCAGGAAACCGCTCTGATCGATACGCGCGGCACGCCAGCCGCCCCGGGTATGCGCGGCGAACGCGGTCCGCACCGCCAACCGCTGCGACGGATTGTGATGACTCAGCGCATCCCGTACCGACCCCCACGGGTCCAGCGGCGTCACCGGGCTGTCGGAACCCAACGCCAACGGCACACCCACACCAGCCAGCGACGCCAACGGGTTGCTGTCCAGGCTGCGCTGCAACCCCAGCCGGGTCTGGTACATCTGCCCCGAACCACCCCACAACCGGTCGAACGCCGGCTGCACACTCGCCGTCAACCCGTACTCCACCAGCCCGGCGATCAGATGCTTGTCGAGAATCTCCACATGCTCCACCCGGTGCCTGGCGTCCCGGATCCGGTCCAGCCCCAGCCGCTGCGCAGCCACAGCGAACCCACCGAGCACCGTCGCGACCGCAGCATCACCGATGGCATGGAAACCGCCCTGCAAGCCATGCGCGGTGCACTCCACGATGTGCGCGGCGACCTGCTCGACACTCAGATAGGCGTGACCACAGTGCCCGGTGTCGGCATACGGGGCCGACAGATGCGCATCCTGCGAACCCAACGCGCCGTCGGCGTACAGGTCGCCCGCCGCGCCCGCCGCACCCAGCTCCCGCGCCTTACCCGCCGCACCCAACTCACCCCAGTACCCGACGACCTGCGGCCACGGACCCTCCGCAGCCAACGCGAGCAGACCCGTGAAGTCAGCCTCACTGGAGGTGGCCGGCCCCCCACACTCATGCACACACGCCACCCCCGACGCCGCCGCCCGCGCCAACGCAGCCCGCTGCGCGGCCAGCCTGGCCGAGGTGTCCACCAAACCCAGCGCCGAAGCCCGCAACGCCTCATGCGCATCGATCTTGTGCCAACCACTGACATGGTCGTAGCCGGGCAACTCGTGCACACCCGGGCTACCGGTCACCAACTGCGGCGTACACAACGCCGAATGCCCACTGGTCTGCGCCAGGTAGGTGGGCCGCCCCTCAGTGGCCCGCACCAGTTCCTCCGGGCTCGGCAGTACCGGCTCCGACCAGGTGCTCTCATCCCAGCCCTGCCCGACCAGCAACGCACCGGCCGGCAACCCGGCCGCATAGTTGGACACCGAGTCCAGCAGTTCCCGGGCCGAGCGAACACCCCCCAGATCCAGAGTCAGCAGACCCAGGCCCGTATCGGTGCAATGCACGTGGGCGTCCACGAACGCCGGGGTCAGCAGCGCACCGTCCAGATCGACGGTGCGGTCAGCAATACCAGGAGCGTCGGAGTCGGAGCCCACCCAGGCGATGCGCTCGCCGTCGGTGAGCAGGGCGGTGGCGTTCGGGTCGGCCGGGCTGTACACCCGGCCTCCTCGGTAAAGGATCGCTGCCATGCCACCTAGTCTTTCCTGCCGCGGGTTGCGTCGGCTGCCCCGCCGACCGGATCGGGCTCAGCCCAACCGGGCAGTGAACAGCGTGCGCACCCCAGGTTCACCGCGCAGCAGATCCAACGCCAGGTCAGCGTGTCCGGGCACATACCCGTTGCCCACCAGCATCGTGACATCAGCGGCCAGGCCCTCAGCACCGAGGGCCGCCGCCGCGAACGACGTGGCCATGGAGAAGAAGATCACCGTACCGCCGGGCGCGGTGGCCAGGATCGCACCATGCTCACAGCCCGGGACATCCACACACACGACGGTCACATCGACCGGCTGCCCCACGGCCCGGGCAAGGGCCACCGGATCCCGCGCGTCTGCCAGCACCACCACGTCGGCCAATCCCGCATCACGCAGCCGGGTAGCCTCCTGCTCATTCGGTACCACCCCCACGGTGCTCGCGCCGGCCCGCCGGGCCGCAGCCAGCGACAGGCTGCCCGACTTACCCGCACCACCGATGACCGCGACCCGCGGCGCCGTACCGGCCGCGGCACGCTCGGCCACCACCCGCTGGGTCAACGCCGGAGCCCCGCACACATCCAGCACCGCCAGGGACAGTTCAGGGTCCTCGTCGTCGGGCAACACCGCAGCGATGGACCGGGCGAACAGGATCGCATGCCCGCTGGCCGGTACCTGCTCGTCGGTGCCCGACCACCGGGCCAGCTCATCACTGATCCGCAGCGGCGTGAGCGTCAACGACACCAGGGTGGCCACCCGCTGCCCGACCCGCAGACCCAGCGGCGAGTCCGCGCCGACCGCCTCGACGGTACCGATGAGCATCCCGCCCGAACCGGTGACCGGATTGTGCATCTTGCCGCGCGTGGCGATGATGTCGCGGACCTCCGCACGGATCGCGGCCCCATCGCCGTGATGCGCGGTGTGCAACTGCCGGAAACTCGCCGCGTCCAGATTCAACCGTTCGACACTCAATCGGACCTCGGACGGGTGAATCTCCGGCCGATCATCGAGCCGCAACGCTGCCTGAGGCAGAACACCGACAGGTTCCAGCACCCGGTGCAGACCTACCTGAAACCCCTCACCGGCACCATCACGCATGTCACGCCTCCGTACGAAGCCTCACTGTTCAGGAAATCCTCCGGCAGGATAGTGTCCAGCCAACAAGAACTCCAGTTCGCGTGCGATATGGTTCCGGCAGGAGCATCCCGCGTGGCCCGCACCACCCACGGTCGGCGCACACGCCACCCCACCCCACGGCCAGGGAGGACCCCGGTGACCGACGAGCGTCGTACCGCAAACCCACTGCCCGACAGCGGACAGCCCTACGAATACCGGCGCAACGCGCTCGTCGAACCGGACTGGACCCGGCTACCGGGCTGGCGCACGGTCACCGAAACCCAGTGGCGTTCCGCCCAGTGGCAACGCGCCCACTGCATCAAGAACCTCGCGCAGCTACGCGGCGTCATGGGCGACCTGATCGACGAACGCCTCTACGACGACATCGCCGCCGACCAGCAACAGCACGCCACCATGTCGATGCTGGTACCCCCACAGATGCTCAACACCATCGTGCCCGACCGGGTCCCCGACACGGAGTCGTTCTACGCCGATCCCATCCGCCGCTACATGCTGCCGGTGGCCACCGACCGGCGCACCGACTGGCCCAGCCACCCCCACGCCACCCGCGACTCCCTGCACGAACACGACATGTGGGTCGCCGAGGGCCTCACCCACCGCTACCCCACCAAGGTGCTGGCCGAACTGCTGTCCACCTGCCCGCAGTACTGCGGGCACTGCACACGCATGGACCTGGTCGGCAACTCCACCCCCACCATCGACAAGCTCAAACTCACCCTCAAACCCGTCGACCGCTACGACGCCATGATCGACTACCTCAAGGCCCACCACGAGGTACGCGACGTCGTCGTCTCCGGCGGCGACGTCGCCAACGTGCCGTGGCGCAACCTGGAAGCATTCCTGATGCGGCTGCTGGGCATCGAGACCATCCGCGACATCCGGCTGGCCACCAAGGCACTGATGGGCATGCCGCAGCACTGGCTACAGCCCGACGTCGTCGAAGGGCTGGAACGCGTCGCCCGCACCGCACACCGCCGCGGCGTCAACCTCGCCATCCACACCCACGTCAACCACGCCAACTCCGTCACCCCACTGGTCGCCGAAGCCGCCCGCACCGCACTGGACGTGGGAGTACGCGACGTACGCAACCAGGGCGTGCTGATGCGTGGCGTCAACGCCACCACACCAGACCTGCTGGACCTGTGCTTCGCACTACAGGGCGAGGCCAACATCCTGCCCTACTACTTCTACATGTGCGACATGATCCCCAACGCCGAACACTGGCGGGTCTCGGTCACCGAAGCCCAGCACCTGCAGCACGCCATGATGGGATACCTGCCCGGATACGCCACCCCCCGCATCGTCTGCGACGTGCCGTTCGTCGGTAAACGCTGGGTGCACATGCTCACCGACTACGACACCGAACGCGGCATCTCCTACTGGACCAAGAACTACCGCACCGGCATCGAAACCGACGACGCCGAAGCACTGTCGCGCCACTACCCGTACTACGACCCGATCTACACCCTGCCCGAAGCCGGCCAGGACTGGTGGCGGCAGAACTTCCCACCCGACACCAGTGCAGCCCACGCCGCCGCCGCGGCCTCCCGGGCCGCCGCCGAACGCGAGGTCACACTCAGCATCTGACCCACCGGGGGTCGCTCACACCGTGCAGCGACCCCCGCAGACCCCACTCCGATCAGCCTGCACATCGGTAACACTGTCCCCATGGCCGACATCCTCCTCATCCGGCACGGCGAAACCGAGTGGAGCGCCACCGGACGGCACACCTCCACCACCGACATCCCCCTCACCGCCACCGGCGAACGCCAGGCCCGCGCCCTCACCCCGGCCCTCACCACACACCACTTCGCCGCAGTCCTCTGCTCACCCCGCACCCGCGCCCGCCGCACCGCCCAACTTGCTGGCCTGCCCATCACCGACACCGACGACGACCTGGCCGAATGGGACTACGGCCGCTACGAAGGACGCACCACCGCCGACATCCACACCGAGACCCCCGACTGGACACTATGGACCGACGGCACCCCCGAAGGTGAGACACCCGCCCAGATCGGCGCCCGCCTCGACCGGGTACTCGAGCGCGCCCGGGACCTGCTCCCCCGCGGTGACGTCGCCCTTGTCGGACACGGCCACGCCCTACGCGTCGCCGGCGCCCGATGGATCGGGCTCGCCGCCTCCGCCGGCGGCCTCCTGCGACTCGACACCGCCACCCTGTCCACCCTCGGCCACGAACACGGCCGCCCCGTCATCAACACCTGGAACGCGAAGGTCGACTGAGCAACAGCCCAGAGCAGCCGGCTACGCGTCGGGCACGCGGTCCTGGCCAGCCGGCGGACGCCCCTCGTACGGAGTGGACAACACGATCGTCGTCCGATGCGTCACACCCGCCACCGACCGGATCCGCTGCAACAGACCCTCCAGATCCACCGGCGAAGCCACCCGGACCTTCAACAGGTAGAAATCCTCACCTGCCACCGAATAGCACGACTCGATCTCCGGAAGATGAGCCAACCGCTCCGGCGCGTCATCCGGCGCCGCCGGATCCGTTGGCCTGATCGCGACAAACGCTGTCAACGGCAACCCCAGCGCGGCGTAGTCCACCACCGCCCCGTACCCACGGATGACCCCACGCTGCTCCAACCGCCGTACCCGTTGATGCACCGCGGACACCGACAGTCCCACCCGCTCAGCCAGATCGGTATAGGACAGCCGGCCATCCGATGTCAACGCCGAGACGATCGCCCGGTCGATCTCTTCCACGCCGAAACGCTACACCGTACGAAACGCGCGGCCGGACAACCTCACGACGTCAACGCCCGGGAGATCACCACACGCTGAATCTGATTGGTGCCCTCCACGATCTGCAGGACCTTCGCCTCGCGCATGTAACGCTCCACCGGATGGTCGGCCACATAGCCGTAACCGCCCAGCACCTGCACCATGTCGGTGGTCACCCGCATCGCCATGTCCGTCGCGAACAGCTTCGCCTTCGCGGCCTCCACCGAGAACCGCTCACCGGCGTCCTTCAACCGGGCGGCCGACAGCACCAACGAACGTGCCGCGGCGATCTGCGTCGCAGCATCCGCCAACAGGAAACCCACCCCCTGGAAATGCGCGATGGGCCGCCCGAACTGCTCGCGTTCCCGCGCATAGCCACAGGCGTAGTCCAAGGCGGACTGGGCAAGACCCACGGCACACGCCGCGATGCCCAGCCGGCCGGTGTCCAACGCCTGCATGGCGATACGGAAGCCGATACCTTCCGCCCCGATCAGACGCTCCGCCGGCACCCGTACGTCGTCGAACGCCACCTGCGCCGTCCGCTCGGCGGTCAACCCCATCTTGCGTTCCGCGGCCTGCGGCACCAGTCCCTCGGTGTCCGGGTCCACCAGCAGGCACGAGATGCCCTCCGCGCCAGGCCCACCGGTACGGACGAACACATCGTAGAAGTCGGCCACCCCGGCATGTGACACCCACGCCTTGGTGCCGTTCACCCGGTACGCGTCGCCCTCCGGGACGGCACGGGTGAGCAGTCCTGCAGCGTCCGAGCCGCCCTGCGGTTCGGACAGGCAGTAGGCGCCCAGCTGTTCACCACCGAGCATGTCCGGCAGGAAGCGTTTGCGCTGCTGGTCGGACCCGAACGCGAACACCGGGAAGCAGGCAAGAGTGTGCACGCTGACTCCCAGCGCCACCGACAGCCACCGCTGGGCCAGTAGCTCGACCACCTGGAGATAGACCTCGTACGGTTGGCCGGCCCCACCGTATTCCTCCGGATACGGCAGGCTCAGCAGGCCCGCCCTGCCCAGGGTCCGGAAGGCATCCCGGGGGAACTCGTCCCGGGCCTCGAAGTCAGCGGCCCGCGGCGCGAGTTCGCCGTCTGCGATCTCCTCCGCAAGGCCCAGCAGTTCCTTCGCCTCATCGGTAGGCAGCAGCCGCCGGACACCATCGCGCCGCGTACCGATGACTCTGGCCGGTGATCCACTTTGCCGCTCCACGGGCTCCTCCGCAATCTCCAGTACCCCGCGTACGTGGCTGAAGCTTAACGGTCGTTCGGGTCCGGTGGGTCGCAGTGGGCTGGGTTGTTACATAGTGACGGGCGCTATGTCCGGTATTGCTTCCTAGGAAGCTAGTTATAGTGCAAACGAGCGGTCGGCGAACGATCATCAGGTGTGCTCGCTGACGCCATGCGCTACCTCATCTGTCCGCACTGCGGTGCGAACCTCCGACTGGACGGCGACACTGCCCGCTGCACCGCCGGCCACACCTTCGATATCGCCCGCCAGGGGTATCTCAACCTGCTGGCCGGCGGTCGACGCCAAACCGCCGGCGACACTGCCGCGATGATCTCCGCCCGGCACGATTTCCTGACAGCCGGCCACTACTCTCCCATCGCCGGTGCGCTCGCCGACGCAGCTGAGTCGGCACCCGATGTCGAAGGCTGCGTACTCGACCTGGGCGCCGGCACCGGCCACTACCTCGCCTCCGTACTCGACCGGCTACCAGAGAGAGCGGGACTGGCCCTGGACGTGTCCCGCTTCGCGCTACGTCGCGCGGCCCGGGCGCACCCGCGGATCGCCGCCATCGGCGCCGATGCCTGGGCCCCGCTACCGATCCGCAGCAGCAGCGTCGCCCTGATGCTCAACGTGTTCGCACCCCGCAATGCCACCGAGATCCGCCGCGTCCTCGTACCGGGTGGGGAACTGGTCGTCGTCACCCCCACCAGCGAACATCTTCGCGAACTGGTCACCGCACTCGGCCTGATCCGGGTCGACCCCGACAAACAGGACCGGCTCGAACGCGCAATGAGCCCGCAACTGCGGCTGTCGCACAGCACCCGGCACGACTTCACCCTCCAGCTGAGCCCCGCCGAGGTGCGCACCGTCGTCGCCATGGGCCCCAGCGCACGCCATCTGGACCCGACCACACTCGACGAGCGGATCGCCGTACTCGCCGACCCGGCCCTGGTCACCGCCTCGGTCACCGTGTCGACCTACCGAAGCTGAAGCACCCCGCCGTATCCCACCAGAACGGGCAGACGGTAGACCGATGGCAGAAATTTGGCATGCTTGACGGCAGGAGCAGGCAGGCCCCAACCGGACGAGCGGAGACAGCGTGGGCATAGGCAGATGGCGACGGGAAGCGACGCAGCGCACTACCGCCGGCAGAACCGCCGCCCAGGCGCCCATCAGGCAACCAACGCCAGTCCCGAGCGAGACCACTCCCTCCGAACAACCCGAACCGGTCACCCGACGCCGCACCGTCGTGCGCACCATGCGGCTCGGAGCAGTCGTACTCGCCGTACTCATCGTGATCATCATCGTTCTGACCGCCGTCCTACAGAACGGCCCACCGACCAAGGACCAGTTGATCGAACAGGCCGGACTGGTGGGCAAACGTGACCTCGTCGTCGGCGTTCTCGACGACCAGCCCGGCATCGCCGTCCTCGACCGGAAGACCGGCCGCTACACCGGCTTCGACATCGACATCGCGTACATGCTCGCCGCGGACCTCGGCTTCGACCGCCCATCGGTGCGGTTCCTGCCCATGGACAGCAAGGACCGGGCCCGCATGCAGGCCCGTGAAGGCAACCAGTTCGTCACCGTCGACCTGGCCGTCGCCGCCTACAGCATCACCGCCCAGCGGGAAGCCATGCCCGGGGTCAACTTCAGTGCCCCCTATCTGCGCACCGCCCAGTCGGTACTGACCCGCCGCGACCACCCGTCCGTACAGTCCTTCAACGACCTGGCCGGCGAGAAGGTCTGCACCATCACGACATCCACCTCGGTCGCGCTCAAACAGGCCGACCAGGCCAACGTGGTGGGCAAGAACAAGATCAGCGAGTGCGTCGAGGACCTACTCTCCCACCGCGTCGACGCGGTCACCACCGATGCGGTGATCCTCGCCGGCTTCGTCCACCTCCACCCCCAGCAACTGCGACTACATGCACTGGGAACCGACGTCGACGAGCAATGGGGTATCAACACCGGCAGCAACACCGCGCTGCGGACCCTGGTCGACCTGTCGCTCTACCACTCCCGATACGACCCGGCCGACCATCGCTGGGAGGACGCCTTCGACCGCAACCTACGTCCCGAACAACCCGACAGCCTGCCGCAGGAGATCGCCAACGGCGAGCAGCCCGAGGTACCCGAGGTCAAGGTACGGGAATGGCCGTGGCAACGTAGCCGGGCGCTACCGGCGGCCTCCGGTCACCACCGATGACCGGGCCCGATGCGACCGGGACCGAGCAGAACCCAACCCCCCACCAACAGTGGCTGCTGACCCTGTTCCCGGCGTTTCCACTGCTGTTGCTGCTGCTGCGGCTGTGGTACCTCAGCCGACAGAACTTGCAGACGATGCTGCTGCTGGTGCAGAACGTCAACCCACTTGGCCTGGTCAGCACGCTGTTGATCACCCTGGTCTGGACCCTGCCGCTGGTCGTACTCGTCGGTCGGGTTCTCGGCACCCTGTTCGCGGTGAGTGTGCCCGAACCTGGGAACATCCGCGCCTCCGGTCTGGTCCGCGCCGGGCTGCGCATCCCGTACTGGGTCGCCGCTCTGGCCACCATGGTCGGGCTCCTGACCTGGCAGCTGCGGTTCCTCCCGTTGCTGGTGATGATGGCTGTGGCCGCGTTCGGACTGGAACTGCGTCGCCGTCACCACAACCGCCCCCGGCTGATCCGTACGATCTGCGTCGCGATCCCCGCATCGGTAGCTCTCACCGAGTACGCCATCACCTGGCCGGCGAGCCTGACCGCACTGCGTACCGGGCAGGCAGGCACCACCGCCCTGCTGCTGCTCCCCCCAGCCATGGCGCTCCTGCTCACCGGACCCGTACCGGCATGGGCGGCGGGGCGGCTCACCCGCTGGGTCGCCGTCGTCGCGATCTTCATCGCGCCACTCGTGGTGGGCGCGAACTTTCTCAGGGCACCGATCCTGCCCGCCGTAGCGCTGGAAACCAGCACCGGTCAAGGCGGCGCCACACAGGTGACCCTCGGCTACGTCATCGCCGTCAACGACCGGATGACCATCGTGCTGGACCGCCGCAGCACCGTCCACTTCTTCGTCAACGACGACGTCAGGTCCGAAGCGATCTGCCCCGATGACGGCCAGATACCGGTGATTCCGGTGACCGTGCACGGCTGGCAGGTCGAGCAGCCGATGCTCGCCTGGCTGGCACCCGCCCGCCGCGACACCACCACCGATCCACGCTGCCAGGGCCGGCCGTTACGACAGCGATGAACCACCCGCACCCGCCGTCGGGTGGTACATGGCAGGCTGGAACAGGTGAACCGACCGTTGCTGCTCGTAGACTCCGCGAGCCTGTACTTCCGCGCCTTCCACGGCATCCCGACCTCGATGACGGCACCCGACGGCACCCCGGTCAACGCCGTGCGGGGATTCCTGGACATGCTCGCCCAGCTCGTACGCACCCGCCGGCCGGACCGGATGGTCTGTTGCCTGGACGCCGACTGGCGACCAGACTGGCGGGTGTCGCTGATCGGCTCGTACAAGGCGCACCGGGTCGCTGTCGACGGCGGCGAGCAGGTACCCGACGAGCTGGGCCCACAGGTACCGATCATCCTCGACGCGCTCGCGGCGGTCGGTATCAGCGCGGTCGGCGTACCCGGCTACGAGGCTGACGACGTGATCGGCGCCCTCGCCGCCCGCGAACCCGGCCCGGTCGAAGCGGTCACCGGCGACCGGGACCTGTTCCAGGTCATCGACGACACCAAACCGGTGCGGGTGCTGTACTGCGGGCGCGGGATCGCCAAACTGGAGGTCTTCGACGACGCGGCGCTGAGGACCCGCTACGGGGTGGACGCCGGACACTACGTCGACTTCGCCGTGCTGCGCGGTGACCCCTCCGACGGGCTGCCCGGTGTGCCGGGCATCGGGGAGAAGACCGCCGCCGCGCTGCTGGCCACCCATGGTGATCTGGATGCCCTGCGCGCTGCGGTGGACCGGGCGGAGGGCGCACTGCGACCGGCCCAGTCCCGCCGGCTCCGCGACGCGGAGAGCTACCTGGCCGCCGCACCCACCGTGGTACGGGTCGCGGTGGACGCCCCGGTACCGGCACTGGACACCACGCTGCCAACCGGACCCGCCGACCCCGACGCGGTACTGACACTGGCCCGACAGTGGAACCTGGCCAGCCCGCTGACCCGCCTCACCGATGCCCTCGCCGCGGCGGCGACCGAGGACTGACCGGATCCGCCAGGAGCACCGGGAGGTGCGCGGAACGGGCGCTACGCTGCGGCGTACCGTCCGGTAACCAGAAAGGTTGCGTCCATGCCGAACAGCACGCCGGCCGACCGACAGCATCCCCTCGCCCTGTTCGGCATCGACGAACTGCTGAGCGACGCCGAACGCGACATCCGGGACACGGTACGCAGGTTCGTCGCAGACCGGATCCGCCCGCACCTCGCCGGCTGGTACGACACGGGCCAGATCCCCGCCCGTGAGCTGGCCCGTGAACTGGGCGAGCTGGGGGTGCTGGGCATGCACCTGCACGGCTACGGCTGCGCCGGTACCAGCGCCGTCAGCTACGGCCTGGCCTGCGCCGAGTTGGAGGCCGCGGACTCCGGCCTGCGCAGCCTGGTCTCGGTGCAAGGGTCGCTGGCGATGTACGCCATCCACCGCTACGGCAGCGAGCAGCAGCGTACGGAATGGCTGCCGGACATGGCGGCCGGGCGGGCCGTGGGCTGCTTCGGGCTCACCGAGCCCGACTTCGGCTCCAACCCGGCCGGTATGCGTACCACCGCCCGGCGCGAGGGCAGCGACTGGATCCTCAACGGCAGCAAGATGTGGATCACCAACGGTTCCATCGCCGACGTGGCCGTCGTGTGGGCCAGGGCGGAAGAGGGCGTCCGCGGTTTTCTGGTCCCCCGCGACACCGCCGGTTTCAGCAGCCGCGACATCGCCGGCAAACTGTCCCTACGTGCGTCGGTGACCAGCGAACTGGTCCTGGCCGACGTGCGACTCCCTGCCGATGCACAGCTCCCCGACGCGCGGGGGCTGGCCGGTCCGCTCGGCTGCCTGGACGAGGCGCGGTTCGGCATCGTGTTCGGCAGTACCGGTGCGGCGCGTGACTGCCTTGAGTCGACCCTTGACTACGCCCTGCAGCGCGAACAGTTCGGTCGGCCGATCGCCGGCTTCCAGCTCACCCAGGCCAAGCTGGTCGACATGAGTCTGGAGTTGGGCAAAGCATGCCTGCTCGCACTGCACCTGGGACGCCGCAAGGACTCCGGCACACTGCGCGCGGAGCAGGTCAGCGTCGGCAAGCTCAACAACGTCCGGGAGGCGCTGGAGATCGCCCGCCAGTGCCGCACCATTCTCGGCGCGGCGGGCATCACGCTGGACTACCCGGCCCTACGGCACGCCAACAACCTGGAGTCGGTACTCACCTACGAGGGCACCAGCGAGATCCACACACTCGTACTGGGTCAGACCATCACCGGGCTGCCCGCTTTTCGTTGACCGGACCCCGGACATACGGCGAGCCGGCGTCCTGCTGAAATGCGCGCCCTCCACCACCTGGCCGCCGAGCCTCCTGCACTCCTCGACCGCTGACGCCAGCGGTGCACGCTGTGCACCGCTGGGCTGATCTGGGAGTGGGTTCGAGAATGCTGCACGAGTTCCTCGACTCGTGGCGAGCGGGGTGATCTGGAACACGTCCCACAAGGCTTTCTAGGTAGCTGGGTCTACTTTCTGTTGCGCCGATAACTGTTGATCACCAGGTCGGGCCGGGGCCACCCGTGGCCCCGCAGTGCCGGCACCCCCGGTAGCGGCGGAACCTAATGCCCGGCGGGGCCGCCGGCACCAGGTTCCGCCGCTACTATCGGGGCCGTGCTAGGGCTTCCAGACGGCATCCGTGCCTGCTTGTTCGACCTCGACGGGGTACTCACCAGTACTGCGGTCATTCATGCTGCCGCGTGGCGGGAGATGTTCGACAGCTACCTGTCGGCGAGGGCCGAATCCGAACACGGCTCATGGGAACCTTTTACACAGAGTGACTACGATCGTTACGTTGACGGCAAGCCACGCCAGGACGGCACCCGATCGTTCCTGTCCTCGCGGGGCATCACCCTGCCCGAGGGCGACCCGGACGATCCGCCGGAATACGAGACGATCCGTGGCCTGGGCAACCGGAAGAACGAGATCGTCACCCGCCATATCCGCGAAGACGGTGTCGAGGCCTATCCCGGCTCGATCCGCTACCTGGCGGCGGCACGGGCGGCCGGTCTGCGCCGCGCGGTGGTGTCATCCAGCGCGAACTGTCGCGACGTACTCGCCGCGGCCGGCATCGCCGACGAGTTCGAGGTGATCGTCGACGGGATCGTCGCGGCCCGTGACGGGCTGGCCGGCAAACCCGCACCGGACACCTTCCTGGCCGCCGCCCGCACACTCGGACTGTCCCCGGATGCCGCGGCGGTGTTCGAGGACGCGCTGTCCGGCGTGGCCGCCGGTCGGGCCGGACAGTTCGGTGTGGTGATCGGGGTGGACCGGGTCGGTCAGGCCGAGCAGTTACGTGCCCACGGCGCCGACCGGGTCGTCGAGGACCTCGCCGACCTGCTCGCCAGCCCCGCCCCGGCCACCGGAGGAACGGGGAAGTAGTACCGAGCACGCCACGGGCCAGCGGACCGGTGATCCCGGCCGGGCGCGTCGTGCGGCACTGAGCTGCCCACTGCGGGCAGCGCGCGACGGCGTGGCCGGACGCGTGACAGCAGCACAGGACAAGCCCACTTCAGATCGGAAAGCCATGACGACAGGCCGGGCGTTCACCGTTGAGCCGTGGTGCCTACGGGAACAGAGCCTCAACCTGGACACCATCGCCCAGTCCGAGTCAGTCTTCGCACTGGCCAACGGACACATCGGGCTGCGAGCCAACCTCGACGAGGGTGAGCCGCACGGATTGCCGGGTAGCTACCTCAACGGCGTCTTCGAACTTCGCCCGCTGCCGTACGCAGAGGCCGGCTACGGCTATCCGGAGTCCGGCCAGACCGCCATCAACGTCACCAACGGCAAGCTGATCCGGCTGCTGGTCGACGACGAGCCGTTCGACCTGCGCTACGGCACCCTGCACGCGCACGAACGCAGCCTGGACTTCCGGGACGGCGTACTGCGCCGCGAGGCCACCTGGACCTCCCCGGCCGGTCGCACCATGAAGGTGAGCTCCACCCGCCTGGTCTCGTTCACCCAGCGGGCGATCGCCGCCATCTGCTACGAGGTAGAGCCGGTCGACGGTTCCGCCCGGGTGGTGCTGCAGTCCGAACTGGTCACCAACGAACAACTGCCGGGGCATAACGGCGACCCCCGGGCGGCGGCCATCCTGGAGGCGCCGCTGCGGCCCGAGCACCACGGGGTGTCCGGCGAACGCGGAGCGGTACTGATCCACCAGACCGCACGCAGCGGTCTGCGGGTCGCGGCCGGGATGGAACACAAGATCGACGGACCGGAGAACGTACAGGTCACCACCGAGGCGTTCGACGATCTGGCGCGCACGACGGTCACCACCGTGCTGCAGCCCGGGCAACGCCTGCGGCTGGTCAAGTACCTCGCCTACGGCTGGTCTGCGCACCGGTCCGTACCGGCGCTGCGCGACCAGGTCGCCGCCGGACTCTCCGCCGCCCGGTTCACCGGCTGGGACGGCCTGCTGACCGAGCAACGCACCTATCTCGACGAGTTCTGGCAGGGTGCGGCCGTCGAGGTGGCCGGGGACGCGGAACTGGAACAGGCGATCCGGTTCGCGCTGTTTCACGTACTGCAGGCCTCGGCCCGGGCCGAGGAGCGCGCCATCCCGGCCAAGGGACTCACCGGCCCCGGCTACGACGGCCACTCCTTCTGGGACACCGAGGTATTCGTCCTGCCGCTGCTGACCTACAGCGTGCCCAGCGCGGTCGCACAGGCGTTGCGCTGGCGGCACAACACCCTGCCGATGGCGCGGGACCGGGCCCAGCAGCTCGGCCTGTCCGGCGCGGTGTTCCCCTGGCGCACCATCCGCGGCGAGGAATGCTCGTCGTACTGGCCGGCGGGCACCGCCGCGTTCCATATCAGCGCGGACATCGCGCACGCCGTGATCCGCTACGTCCGGGCCACCGACGACCGCGACTTCGAGCGGGAGGTGGGTCTGGAACTACTGGTGGAAACCGCACGGATGTGGCGCTCGCTCGGTCATCACGACGCGCACGGCCGGTTCCGGATCGACGGCGTGACGGGGCCCGACGAGTACTCGGCGATCGCCGACAACAACGTCTACACCAACCTGATGGCGCGGCGGAACCTGCGCTGCGCGGCCGAGGTCGCCGAGCGGCACACCCAGCAGGCGCGGACGTTGGGCGTCACCGACGAGGAGACAGCGAGTTGGCGTGACGCGGCCGACGCCATGCTGATCCCGTACGACGAGAAGCTGGGCGTGCATCCGCAGGCAGAGGGGTTCACCCATCACGAACAATGGGACTTCGAATCCACCGGCAACCGCTACCCGCTGATGATGCACTTCCCGTACTTCGACATCTACCGCAAGCAGGTGATCAAGCAGGCCGACCTGGTGCTGGCCATGCAGACCTGCGGGGATGCGTTCACCCCGGAGCAGAAGGCGCGTAACTTCGCCTACTACGAGTCGATCACGGTACGGGACTCGTCGCTGTCGGCCAGCACGCAGGCCATCGTGGCGGCCGAGTGCGGTCATCTGGACCTGGCACTGGACTACCTGGCCGAGGCCGCCCTGACCGACCTGGACGACCTGCACAGCAACACCCGCGACGGGCTGCACATGGCCTCGCTGGCCGGTGCGTGCCTGGCCCTGGTCGCCGGGTTCGGCGGGCTACGTGACCACACCGACGGTCTGGCCTTCGCGCCGCGGCTGCCTCCCGGTCTGACCCGGATCGCGTTCCGCTTGCTGGTCCGCGGAAACCACCTGAGGGTCGAATTCACCGCGACCGAAGCGACGTACACCCTCGGCGACGGGACCCCGATTCCGGTGCTGCACCACGGGGAACTACTCACCCTGCAGCCGGGTGAACCGGTGCGCCGGCCGATCCCACCGGCACCGGAATGGCCCCGACCCACACAGCCGCCGGGTCGGGAGCCACGTCGACGCGCACATTCCGTGTCGTCCTAGCGCACCCGTCGGTGCCGGCCACAAGCTGTGGCCGGCACCGATCCTCCCTGCGCCGACATTCCGGGGATCCGGTCCATCGCGACAGGTCCACGATCAACCTCCCTTCAGCCAGACCGCCACCCGCTACCGGTTGAACCGTTCGGGTCGGCGCCGCGTGTCCACACCTGACGGGCATGGCCGCAGGAGGTGGACGCAGTGACCGCATTGTCCAGATGGTTACCACCTGAACTGACCGCGCGGCAGGTGGGCACCGAGGTTCTGCGCGGCCTGACCGTGGCCGCCGTGCTACTGTCCGCGGACATCCACCTGGAACTGTGGGTACAGGGCTTCCGGCAGATGGCGATCGTCGGGCCGCTCTTCCTGCTCAACTCGATCGGCGGGTTGCTGATCGCGCTTGCCGTACTGGTGTGGCACCATCGGCTTCCCGCTCTGGCCGCGGCCGGATTCGGTGCCGCGACCCTCCTCGCCTTCGCGCTGTCGGCGACCATCGGCCTGTTCGGTGTCACCGAGACCCTGTCCGGAACTCCACAACAGCTGGCTGGTGCCGCGGACATCGCGGCGATCTGCTGCGGCCTCGGACTCGCGACGATGCAATCGGTACGGCGCCGCTCGCGGCGATGAGGAGGTCAAGGGTGCCCGCGCGAGCCGACGAGCAGTTGTTACGTACGCTGCATGACGAACACGCCGCCGCGCTGTTCGGCTACGTACTACGGCTGACCAGCGGCGACCGGGGCTGGGCACAGGATGTCGTACAGGAGGTGCTGCTGCGGGCCTGGCAGCATCCCCGGGTGCTGGAGGGTGGGCCGGTGCGCGGTTGGCTGCACACCGTGGCCCGTAATCTGGTGATCGACCAGTGGCGGGCACGGCATGTCCGGCCCGAGGTGGTGTCGGCCGAACCACCGGAACATGGCGTGTCGGACGGTACCGACGAGGCGGTGCAGTCCTGGTTGGTCGCCGACGCGCTGCGACGGCTGTCCGGTCAGCATCGTGAAGTACTCATCGAGTGTTTCTACCTCGGCCGGTCCACGATGGAAGCAGCCGAGCGACTGGGTGTCCCGGCGGGCACGGTCAAGTCGCGCACCCACTACGCGCTACGGGCGCTACGGCTCGCGTTGGAGGAAATGGGGGTTCTCGGATGACCGGCCCAGTCGGCGACGACGCGTTCCGCAGCTACGACGCCGCGTACGTGCTGGGTGCCCTCAATCCGACGGAACGCCACGAGTACGAACAGCATCTCGCCGAGTGCCCGCACTGCCGGGAATCGGTCCGGGCGCTGGCCGGGCTGCCCGGCCTGATGTCACGGGTACGGCCGGAGGACTTCACCACGCCTGAGGAGGCACCACCACCGGAGCTGCTGCCCGCCATGCTCAACGTGGTGGCCCGGCGGCGCCGACGGGCGCGCTGGTGCCTGGCCGCGGTCGGCGCGGCCGCCGCCGCGGTCGTACTGGTACTGGTCCTGCTACTGGTCAATTCCCCCGGCCCGGCACCGGCACCGCCGGCCCGGCCGATGGCCGCAGTGGTCGCCTCGCCGGTGCACGCCACGGTGTCGCTGCGGGACCAGCCGTGGGGCACCGATGTCACCTTGCGCTGCCACTACGACGGCACAGCAAGCTATCCCGGTGGTTACACCCTGGTCGTGGTCGACGATGCCGGGCGCGCCGAGCAGATCGCCGCCTGGAAGGCCGTACCGGCCACCACGGCGGTACTGACCGGCACCACATCGGTTTCCCGCCATCAGATCCGCGCGATCCAGGTACGTACCCCGACCGGGACCGCGATACTCAACCTGACCGTGTGAACCGATCACGGCCCTCGGCCGTGTCTCCTGCGACCACGCCGAGAGCAGAGTCGAGGAACAGGTGAGAACCGTGGACAGCGCCCGCAGGTCAGGTCGCCGGATGCTCATCGCGGCCGGAATGCTGCTCACCGCGTCCGTTGCGGTGACGGCATGCGGCGGCACTGGCGGCGGCGGTGGTAGGAGCGGCAGTGCGTCACCAGCACCCACGGCCGGCTCCAGTTCGTCCAGCCCGGGGGCCGCCGCACCGGTGTCGGTGCACGCCGTCGGCTCGGTCGGCCGGGTACTGGTGGACGCCAAGGGTGACGTGCTGTACAGCCCCGACCAGGAGAAGTCAGGCACCATCCGGTGCACCGCGGCATGTACCGCCGTCTGGCCGCCGGCCACCGTACCCGCCGGGACCACGGTGCCGCACACCGTGGCGGGCGCCAGCGGCACCTTGGGTACCGTGCACCGCCAGGACGGCAGCGTCCAGCTGACCTTCAACGGCCGGCCGCTGTACCGCTTCACCGTGGACAAGCAGCCCGGCAGGGCCGCCGGGGACGGCGCGAAGGACAACTTCGACCACGTCGCATTCAGCTGGCACGTGATCCGGGTTGGCGGCGGCGCGACACCGTCGAGCCCGTCCGCACCCGCGGGCGGCGGCAACAACGGCGGCTACTGAACCACTGGCGCGGCGACACCGGGTGAAATGACGTGCCTGCGCCGTTCCATGTGGTCGGACACGGCCGGAGGGCCTAGTGTGAGCGGGTCCGTACCCGTGCTGGAGGGAACATCCGATGGCAGAGTCGGTCACCCGCGTGCTCGCGCTGGACCTGGGTTCCAGTTCAGTGCGTGCGGTGGTGCTGACCGCGGACGGCACCGGCCTCACCCCGGTGCCCGGTGCCGCGGTCCGTGAACACGCCCGGCTACGGCAGAGCGCCGACGGCGCTGCCGAACTGGACCTGGCGGCCTACCTGGGCGCCACGGTGAGCTGTCTGGACGAGCTGTCGGAGCGCGGCCAGCTCACCGAGGTCGACACCATCGCGATCTCCACCCAGTGGCATTCGCTGCTCGGACTGGACCAGCACGACGAACCCACCGGGCCCTGTCTGTCCTGGATGGACCTTCGCCCCGGGCTGCCCACCGACCGGGCGCCGGAGGACCTCGCGGCATTCCATGCCCGTACCGGCGCCTGGTGGCACCCGTTCTACTGGCCGGCGCGCATCGGCTGGCTACGTTCCCACGGGGTGGACGCCCACCGCTGGGTCGGCCTCGCCGAGTATCTCGGCCAGCAACTGTGGGGTGAGTCGACCGCGTCGGTCTCCTCGGCCTCGGGTACCGGCGCGCTGGACACCGCCGCCTGCCGCTGGGATCCAGAAGCTCTGGAGTTGGCCGGGATCGACGAGTCCGCGGTGCCGACGCTGGCACCCGATGACTGGCGGGCCACCCTCACCGCCCGGTACCGGCGCCGCTGGCCGGAACTGGCCACTGCCCGGATCGCACCACCGCTGGGCGACGGAGCCGCCAGTGCCCTCGGTTCGGGCTGCTTTCGACCGGACCGGCTGTCGGTGACCGTCGGAACCTCGGCAGCGGTACGCCTGGTCACTGCGGAGGCCGTCGACCCGGCGCCCGGGGTCTGGCGCTACCGGGTGGACCACCGGCGAGCGGTCCTCGGCGTGGCGTACTCCGGCGGGGGCATCCTGGACGAATGGCTGACCGGGCTGCTCGGTGCCGGGAGAGATGACCCACGGCTCGACGAAAAGGCGCTCGACGCGCTGGCGCCCGGTGGCCACGGCCTGGTCTGTCTACCCGATCAGGCCGGCCACCGACCGCCGGCCATCGACCCGGTCGGCGTCGGCGGCACCGTGCATGGTCTGCGGCTGACCACCGGGCCGGCCGAACTGCTCGCCGGCACCCTGGAAGGTCTCTGCCACGAACTGGCGGACGGCGCCCGGGCGGTGGACCCGACCGGGCAGACCCTGCCGATGCTGGGCGGTGGGGCGATCGCCGCGTCCGGTTGGCTGACCGGCCGGCTCACCGCCGCGCTGGGCGGACATGCCCGCCGGTGCACCGACGCGGAGGTCGGCGCACTCGGTGCGGCGGCCGGTGCCCTACGGCTGGACCACGAGCCGGCCAGCACCGAGGTACACGTCGGCCCCGGCGAGGTCCGCGCGATGGCCGCCGCCGCCCGCCGGCACCGGGCACTACGTGAACGGCTGCGTGAGCCGCTGGAGGACCCGACACCCGAAGCCCGACGCGGCGGCGGCTGAGCCACGCCTCCTGTGCTCAGCAGATCCTGGGCAGCTGCTCACCGATCGGCATGTCGACCACCCGGGAGGCACCGAAACCGGTACGGGCGCTGACCATCCCCGGATGGCGGTCCACGACCTGACCGATCCGGACCGCGTCGCGACCGGCGGGATGCGCGCGCATCGCGGCCAGCACCGCGTCGGCGTCGGCGGCCGCGACGACAGCCAGTAGCTTGCCCTCGTTGGCGACGTACAACGGATCCAGTCCGAGTAATGCGCAGGCGTTCGCGACCACCGCAGGAACGGGAAGATCCCGCTCTGCCAGCTCGATACCGACCCCGGCGGCACCGGCGATCTCGTTCAACGCGGTCGCCACCCCACCGCGGGTCGGGTCACGCAGCGCGTGGATGTCCGGGCAGGCCGCCAACATCGCGGCGACCAGACTGTTGAGCGGCGCGCAGTCGCTCACCACCTCCGCACCGAACTCAAGCCCCTCCCGGACACTGAGGATCGCCACCCCGTGCACGCCGATGGTGCCCGACACCAGCACCACGTCGCCCGGTCGGGCACGCTGCGGACGGATGTCCACCCCGTCACAGACCACACCGATGCCCGCGGTGTTGATGTAGACGCCGTCACCATGGCCGGCGTCCACCACCTTGGTGTCCCCGGTGACGACCGTAACGCCGGCCCGCTCGGCGGCAGCGCCCAGTGCCTCGGCAATGCGGCCGACCACCGACAGTTCGGTGCCCTCCTCCAGGATGAAGCCGCAGGACAGGTACGCCGCCTGCGCGCCGCTCATGGCGAGGTCGTTGACCGTACCGTTGACCGCCAGGTCACCGATGCTGCCGCCGGGGAAGAACAACGGGCGCACCACGTACGAGTCGGTGGAGAAGGCGAGCCGTACACCGCCGAGTTCCAGTACCGCCGAGTCGGTCAGGCCGGCCAGGATCGGGTTACCGAACGCCGGTACGAACAGATGCTCGACGAGTTCGGCCGACATCGCGCCGCCGCCCCCGTGTCCCATCACCACCCGCGGACTGTCCCGCAGCGGAAGCGGGCAGCTCCAGCCGCTGAAGTCAGGTGCGGCAGGTACGGACGGACCGATGTGGGTGATCAGCTCAGCCAACGTGGCTCGCCTCCCGTTGTGTCGGCGCGGGCGCGGAGCCGGCCGTGGGCGTCGGCTCGGCCAACCGGCGGTAGAGGTAGTAGGCGGCACACGCCCCTTCGCTGGAGACCATGGTGGCGCCCAGTGGCGTACGGGGTGTGCAGGTGGTACCGAACGCCGCGCATTCGTGTGGCCTGATCAACCCTTGCAGCACCTCGCCGCTGCGGCAGTCGGCGGATTCGCGGGTGGTGATGCCCTGCACCGAGAAGCGGTATTCGGCGTCGAAGTCGCGGTAGCGTTCCGACAGTCGCCAGCCGCTGGCGGGGATCGTTCCGATACCCCGCCAGGCCCGGTCGGTCACCTCGAACACGTCGGCCAGCATCGCCCGGGCCGCCGGATTGCCTTCCGGGCGCACCGCCCTCGGGTACGCGTTCTCCACCCGGTACTCACCGTTCTCCAGCTGTCGTACGGTGCGCCGGATGCCTTCCAGGATGTCCAGCGGCTCGAACCCGGTCACCACGATCGGCACCTGATGGCGCTGCGCGAGGGCCGGATACTCCTCGATACCCATGACGCTGCACACGTGTCCGGCGGCCAGGAACGCCTGTACCCGGCAGTGCGGCGACTGCATGATCGCCTCGATGGCCGGTGGTACCCGCACATGTGAGACCAGCAGCGAGAAGTTCCCGATGCCCAGGCGCCGCGCCTGGTGGACGGTCATCGCGTTGGGCGGCGCGGTGGTCTCGAAGCCGATACCGAAGAAGACCACCTGGCGCTCGGGGTTCTGTCGGGCAATGGTCAACGCGTCCAGCGGAGAGTACACGACCCGAACGTCGCCGCCCTCGCTCTTGACCCGGAACAGATCCCGGTCGCTGCCCGGGACCCGGAGCATGTCACCGAAGGAGCAGAAGATCACGTCGGGGCGCGAGGCGATCTCCAACGCCTTGTCGATGGTTTCCAACGGGGTGACGCAGACCGGGCAGCCGGGGCCGTGAATGAGTTCGATGCCCTCCGGCAGCAACTGGTCGATGCCGTGCCGGATGATGGAATGGGTCTGTCCACCGCACACCTCCATCATCGCCCATGGCCGGGTGACGGTGGCTGCGATGTCGTCGAACAGTCGTTTCGCCAACTGCGGATCACTGAACTCGTCCAGGTACCTCATGTCGTGGCCTCCTGCGGTCCCGGGGTGGTGTCGGCCGGGCGTGGGGCGCCGGCCTCGGTGGCCGCCCGGTCCCATGCGTCGCCGAATTCCTTGTCCAGTTCGCCCAGATTCTCGAACAGGGCGAGAGTCTGTCGGGCGGACTCCTCGTCCAGGCGCTGCAACGCGAATCCGACATGCACGATGGTGTACTCACCGACCTGGAGATCAGGCAGATACTCCAGGCACACGTCTTTGACCACACCACCGAAGTCCACTCTGGCCATCCGGGTGTCGTCGCGTTGCTCAATCTCCAGCACTTTGCCGGGCACCGCCAGGCACATGCTTGTCCCCTTCCCACAGGTACGTCATCGGTTGGTCAGCGGTACGGGTGTCCAGGCCTGCCGGAGCGTCGCCGCGTCGCGCGGCGACGACCAGTTGACCGAGCGCCAGTCCGGCGTCGTTGGGGGGTACCCGGTGGTGGCGCAGCACCTCATAACCCCGGCCGGCCAGATCCGCCGCACAGCCCGAGCTGAGCAGTTCGTTGCAGAACACCCCACCGGACAGCGCGACCGTGCGAGTGGTACCGGCGACGGTGTCGCAGACCTCGCCGACCATGTCGACCACGGCACGGTGGAACCGGGCGGCGATCAGGCCCACCGGCACCTGACGGCGCAGATCGGTGCAGATCGCGGCCAGTACCGGGCCCGGCCGTACCTGCAGCGCTGCTCCCGTCCGGGCTTCGGCCAGCGCGAAGCGGTAACCGGCGGGCTGATCCGACCAGTACGCTCGGGCGGCTCCCTCCAGTTCGATCGCCGCCTGCGCCTCGTAGCCGACCCGGTGACAGATACCCAGCAACGAGGCGACCGCGTCGAACAACCGGCCCATGCTGGAGGTCGGTACGCAGCCCAGCCCGGACCGCAGTTGCCGGTCCAGCACCCGCCGCTCGGTCTCCGGGCAGACCGCCGTGGGCGGCAGGTCGGGCTCCGCCGGCAGCCCTGCGGCGTGCAGGTGCGCCAGCGCCATCCGGTACGGATTGCGTACCGCGCTGTCCCCGCCGGGCAACGGCACGTACGCGAGGTGCGCGAGCCGGTCGTAGCCGTCGTAGTCGGCGTGCAGGAACTCACCGCCCCAGACCGCACCGTCGTCTCCGTACCCGGTGCCGTCGAAGGCGACACCGAGCACCCGGCTACGGCCGTCGTGGCGGTGCTCGGCGAGCGCCGCGGCGATGTGCGCATGGTGGTGCTGCACAGACATCACCGGACGTCCAGCGGCGTGGCGGCGTGCCCAGCCGGCGGACCGGTAACCCGGGTGACGGTCCACCACCAACATCGCGGGATCGGTACCGGTGACCGCGCGCAGGTGGCTCTCGGCGCGGCCGAAGGCGTCGAGGGTGGCCACGTCGTCCATGTCACCGACGTGGCCGGACAGCCAGGCGTAGCGACCCTCGCCCACGCAGAAGGTGTTCTTCAGATCGCCGCCGACGGCGAATGCCGGGATGACCGGGGTCCCCAGTTCGACCGGGAAGGGCGCGTAACCCCGGGACCGGCGCAGCGGTAGCTCCCGGCCATCCACCACCCGCAACACCGAATCGTCGCAGGGAACATGGATCGGCCGGTCGTGCATCAGCCACGCATCGGCCATGCCGGAGAGTCGTTGCAATGCCTGGTCGTCATCGGTGACGATCGGTTCGCCGGACAGATTGGCGCTGGTCATCACCACGATCCGTGGACCGGGCGGGTCACCGGGCAGACCAAGCAGCAGGTGATGCAGCGGGGTATAGGGCAGTAGTACGCCCACATCGGGGTTTCCCGGCGCCACCGCCGCGGCAAGCTGCTCCCCCACATCGCCACGACGGTGCAGCAGTACGACGGGGCGGCGGGCACCGGTCAACAGGTCCGCCTCCACGGCGCCGATCCGCGCCACCGTCGAAGCGGTGGCCAGGTCAGCGGCCATCACGGCGAACGGCTTGTCTCCACGGTCCTTGCGCTTGCGCAGCGTACCCACCGCGCCGGCGTCGCCTGCCGCGCACGCCAGGTGGTAGCCGCCCAGACCCTTCACCGCGAGAACCGCGCCGGCAGCGATCATCCGTCGGGCCCCGGTGAGTGCCGCCTCCCCCAACTGGGTCGGCAGTCCGGGCCGGACGAGGCGCAGTACCGGGCCGCAGGCCGGGCACGCGATGGGTTGGGCGTGGAAGCGCCGGTCGGTGGGATCGGCGTACTCCCGGGCACAGTCGCGGCACATCGGGAATCCGGCCATCGTGGTGTTCGCCCGGTCGTAGGGCAGTGCGGTGATGATGGTGAAGCGGGGACCGCAGTGCGTGCAGGTGATGAACGGGTGCCGGTAGCGTCGGTCCGTCGGGTCGGTGAGCTCACCAAGGCAGTCCCCGCAGGTCGCGACGTCCGGTGCGATCAACGTGCGCGCCGCCCCGGCGATGGAGGCCGAGATGGTGAAGCCGGCGCCACCGCGTACCACGGTCCGCTCGACCGTCACGGCCTGCACCACGGCCAGCGGTGGCGCGTCATGGTCGACCCGGTCCCGGAAGGCGTCCAGCGCGCCGGTGGCGCCCTCGACCTCGATCACCACGCCATCGGCGGTGTTGCCGACGTTGCCGGTCAGTCCCAGTTCGGCGGCGAGCGCGTACACGAAGGGACGGAAGCCGACGCCCTGAACCACGCCGCGCACCGTGATCCGCCACCGCTGCCGACACATCCCGTCCGTCCTTCTTCACTCCCCACGTGACTGTCTGCTGCTGAAATCTGCCCCACCGTAGTCTCATCGTGGCCGTACACGCGGCGAAAACAGCAGATCGGTCCATCAACCTGGCGCGGCCAACACTCCGGATCGCGATATCTGCGCGCTGGTGAACGCCAACTGACCGACCGTGTGCGCGCGCAGAGCGGCCACCTGCACGTCGTCGAGCCGGTCGCAGACCCAGTCCCAGTGCAGGGCGACGCGGTCACCGACCTGGATCCGCGGCGCCAACCGGTATCCGGTGGCACTGAGCTTTGCCGTTTCGTCTGCCGGCTCACCGAGCCGCAAGCTACCTCCGTCGAAGCGCAACGCCCGACTGCGCACCACCACCCGCTCACCGTCGAGCCGACGCACCCGACCCCACCGGATCCGGCACCGGTCCAGTACGTGCAGTGCGCGTACGCCCGCACCGGTGTGCAGCAGGCCCGCCCACGGATACACGGCGAAGACCTGGAAGCCGTGGTGCGGTGCCGTTCCGCTGTGTGCCCAGTCGACCAACGGGGTCCAGTGCCCGGCGGAGCGTGCTGCGGAGCGGTTCCGCAGCGACGCGGCGAAACGCGCGGGTTCGACCAGATCAAGGCAGTCGTTGCCGATCCAGTACGCCTCGACCACCCGACGGTCGAGCGGGTCGCCGATACCGGCACAATCCGCGATCAGCCGCAGATACGGCCACGCCCCCTCGAATCCGGCCGCCAGGCGTCTCAGGTCGCCGTCGACCCCGCCGGTGGCACCGTACTCCAGCAGCGCCTGATGATCCGCCGGGCCGCAGTAACCCAGTTCGTTGGGCGGATAGGCGTACCGGGCGAACACCATTGGTCCGGTGGCCGGGTGGCCATCGTGCTGGACAGCCATGCCGCGGCGTCAGCGGGCCGACGACGTCACGGCGGCCGGCATCCTGGCACGTAGCCAGCCGTACCAGTCCTGCAGCCCGGTGCCGCTGGTCGCCGACACCCGCAACATCGGCACATCGGGACGGGCCCGGCGTGCGGCCGCAAGGCACTGCGCCACGTCGAAGTCCACATAGGGCAGCAGATCGACCTTGTTGAGCAGGACCAGATCCGCGGTACGGAACATGTGCGGATACTTCAACGGCTTGTCGGCCCCCTCGGTCACCGACATCACCACCACCCGCGCGCCTTCGCCGAGATCGAACAGGGCAGGGCAGACCAGGTTCCCCACGTTCTCCACGAACAGCATCGAGCGCGGCGGCGGGTCGAGCGTCCGCAACGCACTGTCCAGCATGCCGGCATCGAGATGACAGCCGGCACCGGTGTTGATCTGGACGGTACGCGCACCGGTAGCGGCCAATCGGCGCGCGTCCAGCAGCGTCTCCTGGTCCCCTTCGACCACCGAGATCGGCAGCGAGCCGACCAGATCGGTGACAGTACGTTCCAGCAGCGTGGTCTTGCCGGATCCGGGTGAACTCATCAGGTTCACCGCCACAATGGCCTGTGCGGCGAACCAGGCCCGGTTACGGTCGGCCAGCAGATCGTTCTTGGCCAGTACCTGCTGCTCCAACCGCACGGTGCGCCCCGATCCGACCGGTGGATGCGGGTGCGGATGTGGGTGGTCTGTCTCCACGGGAACCGTTGCCGGGTCGGTGACCCGTACCCCGGCACTGTCCGAGCAACCACAGGTATTACACATACTCGCCCACTTCCACGGATCGAATGCTCAGCTCCTGGCCCCCGGTCACCTCGACGTCGAGGCTCCCGCACGCGCAGACCGGAATCGGGTCACGGGTGTTCGCTTCTGTCCGGCAGTCCCGGCAACGTGCCCGACCGGGCGACTCCACGATGGACAGTTCGGCGCCCTCGAGTCCCGTACCAGCGGTGACGAGTTCGAAACAGAACCGCACCGAATCGGGCACCACTCCACAGAGGGCACCGATCTCGAGCTCGACCCGGGTGATCCGGGCGTCACCCAGCCGCTCGACGATCATGGCGACGATGCTCTCGGTGACGGCCAACTCGTGCATCGCCTACTCCCCCGGCAGTGGTACCGGACCGTCGGTGGGGTGCAGCATCTCCCGGTCGTAGGCCTCACCGATGCCGACCAGGAACTCCCACGCGTCCCGCGCTTCCAGTTCGGTCATCCGCGCCAGGGCGAACCCCGTGTGGATCAGGATCCAGTCCCCCACCGCCGGTGGATCCTCACACAGCAGACCGATGTTGATGCTGCGTACCACTCCGGCCACCTCGACGTCGGCCAGGTCACCGTCGCCGGCCAGTCCGGTGATACGGCCCGGTATCCCGATGCACATACTGTCTCGTCCCTGTCCTCGCCGCGGTCCGTCACATCCTGGAGATCCGTAGGTAGCGGGCTACGTCGGGGGCCACCGCGCGGGCCACTACGATCCCGATCGCCACCAGACCTGTCAGTACGATCAGCTGCTTCATCGTCATGTTCTCCGTTCCTGCTGTCCGGTACCCGCCCGTGCCCGGGTGGGGACGCATCCCTGTCCGCTGAGCAGTTCACCCACCACCGCGACCGCCTGGGGCACGGCAGCCGCTACCGGCGCGCTCAGCCCGATCCGCTCGCCGAGATCAGCCGGTTCACAGCCCACCAACAACACCTGTCCCGGCACGCCACCCAGGGTGCGCAGCAGCGCCAGTACCGCGTCGGGCTGCATTCCGTGCGCATCCACCGATGTGCTGCCGGTCGGCTCGTCCGGGTCGATCTCCAGCACATGGACGGTTCCGGGTGCGGCCCCCCGCGACACCGTGTCCACCAGGATCGTGGTGTGGTAACCGGCCAGCAGGTCGTAGGCCAGGTGCATGCCACTGGTGCCGTAGTCACCGACCTCCACCCCGTCGGGCATGGGCAGTTCCCGCAGCCGGTGGGCCACCTCCACGCCGAAGCCGTCATCGCCGCGGAATATGTTGCCGATCCCGGCGACCAGGGTCCGGGGTGCGGGTAGGTCCATCATGTCTGCGCCCCGGCCCGGTCGGGCAGTGGCAGCACCTCGTCCAGACCGAAGTAGCGGTACCGGCCATGGGCGGCCTGAAGATCTGCGGCCGGATCACCGTCCAGGGTGACCGCTACATGGCAATTACCGTCCACATCGGACAGCACGGCCTGCACGGTGGCGTCCATCCCGTCCAGGAACATGTCCTGGGCATCGGCGCCGGGCCGGGGCCGCAGCCTGACCCGGCTTCCCCGCGTCACCTCGGTCCCGTTCACCAGGACGCTGTCCGTCTCCGGGTCGACCGAGCTGTCCGCGGCCGGATCCCACCACGGCTGCGCCTCCCAGGGCGGTGCCTCCCAGGGCGTGGCGAGCGCCTGGTCCTTCGACGCCGCTGCGCCGGTCACATCCCGCAGGTAGCGCACCGTGCCGTGCAGTCGGTCCAGCAGCTCCGGCGGCATGCCGTCCACCGCGTCCAGCAGTTGCGCGGCCCGCGGGTCGGTGGCACGTACCTCACGCTTCTCGGCCTCGGTCAACGCCATCGTGCGCAGTGTCAGGATCTCGTCGATCTCGGTTCCGTCGTAGAGCGCGGTCGGGCTCTCCGCAGCCACCGAGGGATGGTCGTAGAGGATGATCGGCGATGACAGCATCACCTCGCGACCGTCCTCCGCACCGACCAGTACCGGCCAGGTGCGTTCGTTGACACATGCGGCAGCTGCGGATGCAGCCCACTGCGGTGGATCGGTCAGCGACAGGAAGCCACCACCCGACAGCGCGAGCAGAGTGTGCGCCGAAATCATCGAATGGCGCAGCGCCAGTGGCCGACTCGGCGTCTCCAACCGCGGATCGGTGGTGTTGCGCACCTCGATACACAGCCGCATCCCACCGTAGGGCCCGGCCAGTGGCTGGGCTTCGACGCGCGCTTCACCCCGCAGCGGCCACCGACGACGCAGCAAAGACGCGACCTCGCGGCCCGAACCATCCACCACCGCTTCGGATTCCTCGGCGCCGGGAACGGTGAAGGACACCGTGCATGGGCACGCGATCGCGTCGCCCACCGGCACCGACACGTCGACATGTGCCGCCACGGCCTCATCCCAGGACCGGACCGCCTCGCCATCCACCAGCAGTTCGGCTACCGGCTCGGTACGGCCCCCGGCCGACACGAGTACGGTGCGCGCCTGCAGGTGCAGGAACCGCAGCCGGATCCGCAGCACCGCGTCGTGGGTGGGCTCGGCGAGACACTCGGTACGCGACGAGGCGTACTCGCCGCGGTCCTTGTCGGCCAGCGACACGGGCACCAGTACGCCGAACTGCCAACGAATCTGGTTCTTGTCCGCGGAGGCCCGGTAGGGGTAGAGCAGGTAGCCCTCGTAGAGCACCGCGTCGGCCACGTCATGTGCCCGACGCATCCCGGCACCATCCCAGAACTGCCCGTCGGTTGCAGGTATCCCATCCGTTGCGCTCACCGACTGCCCACCTCCCGATCGCCCGGTATCAGTGCACCGACGGTGTCGTCCCAGGTGGCGATGGCGTGCGCGGTCTTGTACCGGAGGAGCTCGTCGATGGTGTCGCGGCGTAACCGGATCCATCCGGAGTCCGGGAAGTGCACATTCATCGCCGCGCGCCAGACATCCACCGGCAGCTCGCACGCGGCCTCGGCATGCCAGGGCACCTGCTCGACCCAGAAGCCCCGGCTACCCTTGCCGAACACCGTGCCGCTGAACAGCAGCAGCAACGGAACACCACCACCGGTCAGCGCGTGGAAGTAGCTGCCGGTCGCGACCTCCAGGTCGTAGCTGCATGCGACCGGCATGTCGATCTCGCAACTACCGGTGAAGCTGGGTACCAGCACCGACACCGTGCTCAACTGCATGGGCTTGAGGGTGTCGGCCCATCTGGACCGCTCGCCGAACAGGTTGACCAGCAGCTGTGCCTCCGTGTCCGAGTAGCGCCTGCGCTGTGGCTCGATCCGGATCTGACAGCGCAGGGCGACCGCGTGCACGCTGGCTCCGTCCGGCTCGCTGATCCGTAGGCGGAACACCAGGGTGGGAGCGGCACCGTAGCGTTCCGGGCGGACACCAAGGCATTCGAAACCGAGCTCAGCCACCACTCACCCGCTCGCTACGCTCCCGCAGTCCGGCGAAGAACTCGTCGATGGCCTGCCACGTCTGGCTCCCGCCGTCGAAACCCTTCCAGTAGGTCCGGACCAGGCCGACCAGCCGGTAGCAGACATCCACCGGCACCAGGAAGCATTCGAAGCCTTCCGCCAGTCGACGTACCAGCAGCGCCTCGATGTCCTCCGCCGGTGTGGTGCCGACCGGACTGTCGTGCAACACCTCGGCCCACGCCTCGGTGGGCAGCAGCGACTCGGTTGCCCCGGCGGGACCCGGGTAGAAGGCGGTGGTGCGATGGCTGATCGAGCTGGTCAGGAAGAACGCCGTCCGGACCGGGATACCGATCGACTCCCACAGCTGGGCACCGCCGGCGAACACCGGCGTGTAGCGGTACCGGTCCGGTACCGCCCGATGCTGGCCAGCACCCGCACCGGGTTGGGTGAACAGCAGGTAGCATGCCCGGCACGCGCACTCCAGCGCCCGGGTCCGGGTGTCCACGACATGCTGATGCTCCTCGGCGACAGGTTCACCGCACAGTTCACACGCCGCATTGTCGGCCGGGCGGTCCGGTGGAAGCCGGAACCGGCGCAGGCCGGTGGTCACCGGCCACCCGCCGATCCGGAGACCCCACCGTCACCGATGCCGGCACCGGCGAGCAATGGCAGCAGGGTACGGCCCGCCGGGCCGGCGGTCAGTTCCGGCGGAGGTGCCGGGACGCCATCGATCTCTATCCCGGTGATCTCCGGGGCAAGGTCGTTGACGGCTGCCTCCAGAACCCGGCGCACACTGGCCGTGGTGGAGGGACAACCGTGACCGGCGTCGGGCAAGCGTAGCGATACCACCATGTCCCGGATCTCCAGCAACTGCACCGTACCCACCCGGGGACGCACCGAATCCAGCGCGGCGCGTACCCGTTCGGCAGTGCTGGCCGGGTGCAGGTCATGCAGCACCAGCAGGGCCCGTACCAGCGGATCCTCGGCCAGTCGGGCGATCAGCCCCGGCCCACCGTCCACACCGGACAGTAGGGCGAGGATTCTGGCCAGGCCGTCGCCGTAGAACTCGACCAGGCAACGCACCAGCTCCTCGGCCGTACGGTGGACGGCAGGTTCGGCAGCCTGTTGCAACTCGGTCAACAGACTGTCCACCCGGGCGCCGACCGTACGGGCATCCGTTGCCGTGCTCATCGTCGTACCCCGTCCGCCGGACTTCGCGTCATCTGGCCGGTCACGGCGCCGTCGGGGTGCCACCGAAGGCGTGTGGGGTGTGTGTCTGCCGCACGGTCTTGCCACCGCCGACGTACATGTGCACACCGCACGGCAGGCACGGATCGAAGCTTCGTACCGCACGCATGATGTCGATCCCCTTGAAGTTCTCCTTCGAGTTCTCCTCGAAGATCGGGGTGTTCTGCACCGCGTCCTCGTACGGGCCAGGGGTTCCGTAGGAGTCCCGGACACTGCCGTTCCACGGCGTCGGCGGATACGGGTGGTAGTTGGCGATCTTGCCGTCCCGGATCACCATGTGGTGTGACAGCACACCACGTACCGCTTCGGTGAAGCCGACCCCGGCACCCTCGGTCGGTACCTCGAACGGCTCCCAGGTCCTGGTGTGGCCGGCCCGGACCTCGGCGAGTCCCTTCTCCACGAAATGCAGTGCCGCGGCGGCGCAGTACGCTTGGAAGTAGGTACGGGCGCGGTTTCGTTCCAGCGCATTGCTCCACTGTGGAATCTTCCACTCGAAGGTCTTCTCCGGCAGGGTCGCGCTCTTCGGCAGGTTGATGACCACGCTGCGGCCGGTGGCCTTGACGTAGCCGCCGATGTCCACCAGTCCGGACAGGGCCGTGGACCACAACCGGGCGAGCGGCCCGCCGCCGGTGTCCAGGGCCAGGTGCGACGTGCCGTCGAACCAGCGCGGCGACATCACCCAGGAGTACTTGTTGTCGAAGTCGCGTTTCTGCGGCCGGGGGATGGTGTGCTGGTTCCACGGGTGCCGACGGTCCACCGGGTTGCCGAGCGGATCGCGGGTCACGAACATCTCCTGGTCCTCCCAGTCCTCGTAGAACGAGGAACCGAGCAGGATCCGGATACCCAGGTTGATGTCGACCAGATCGTTGGTGACCAGCTTGCCGTCCACCACCACGCCGGGCGTGACGAACATCCGGCGGCCCCAGTCCGACATGTTCTCGTACTTGAAGTCGCAGTACTCCGGGTTGTTCAGGCTTCCCCAGCAACCCAGCAGCACCCGCCGCTGTCCGACCTTCTCGTAGCCGGGCAGCGCCTGGTACATGAAGTCGAACAGGTCGTCGTGCATCGGTACGCAGCGCTTCATGAACTCCACGTAGCGCATCAGTCGGGTGAGGTAGTCGGTGAACAGCTGGACCGTGGCCACGGTGCCGACCCCGCCCGGGTACAGCGTGGACGGGTGCACGTGGCGCCCCTCCATCAGGCAGAACATCTCCCGGGTGCTGCGACTGACCTGCAGCGCCTCCCGGTAGAAGTCACCTTCCAGCGGATTGAGCGAGCGCATGATGTCGCCGATGGTCTTGTACCCGTGCTCCGCGGCGTGCGGGGATTCGGTGTGGTTGGCCTGCTCGAGCACACCGGGATTGGTCTCGCGGACCATCTTCTCGCAGTAGTCGACGCCGACCAGGTTCTCCTGGAAGATGTTGTGGTCGAACATGTACTCGGCGGCCTCACCGAGGTTGATGATCCACTCAGCGAGATGCGGCGGGCGCACCCCGTACGCCATGTTCTGCGCGTACACCGAGCAGGTCGCGTGGTTGTCACCGCAGATCCCGCAGATCCGGCTGGTGATGAAGTGCGCGTCGCGGGGATCCTTGCCCTTCATGAAGATGCTGTAGCCGCGGAAGATCGAGGACGTGCTGTAGCACTCCACGACCTCCTTGGCGGCCCAGTCGATCTTCGTGTAGATGCCCAGACTGCCGACGATCCGGGTGATCGGATCCCAGGACATCTCGACCAGGTTGCTGCCGGAACGTTTGCTGGCACCAGTCTTACGCGGTGCGGTGGTGGTCATCGGTTGACGCCTCTCCCTTGACGGACTACCCGGTCTGGCCTCACCGGCCGGAGTGCATGACCTGCCGGCGTCCGCGCCAGCGCGGCTCGGAATCCACGGTGTTCTCGGTGATCTTCCGCAGCCGCCGGATCACCGACCCGTACACGCTGCTGGCTCCGGCCGAGATCTTGCTTCCCGGTGGCTCGTCCATGAACGGCATGAACTTGTCCGGAAACCCGGGCATCGTGCAGCCGATACAGATGCCACCGACGTTGGGGCAACCACCGATGCCGTTCATCCAGCCGCGTTTGGGCACGTTGCACTTGACCACCGGGCCCCAGCAGCCGATCTTCACCAGGCACTTGGGCGAGCCGTACTCGGTGGTGAACTCGCCCTGCTCGTAGTAGCCGGCCCGGTCGCATCCTTCGTGTACGGTCTGCCCGAACAGCCAACGCGGACGCAGCTTGTCGTCCAGCGGGATCATCGGCGCCTGGCCGGCCACCTGGTAGAGCAGGTAGACCAGCGTCTCGGACAGGTTGTCGGGCTGGATCGGGCAACCGGGGACACAGACGATCGGCAGCCCGGCCTTGGATTTCCAGTCCCAGCCCAGATAGTCGGGCACGCCCATGGCGCCGGTGGGATTCCCGGCCATGGCATGGATACCGCCGTACGTCGCGCAGGTACCGACGGCGACCACCGCCGTTGCCTTAGGAGTCAACCTGTCCAGCCATTCGCTGGTGGTGATGGGTTGGCCGGTGGCGGGGTTGTTGCCGAACCCGGACCAGTAGCCCTCTTCCTTGTTGGTCTCGTCGGGGATGGAACCCTCCACCACCAGTACGAAGGGTTCAAGCTCGCCCCGGTCTGCCTTGTGGAACCACTCGATGAAGGTGTCGGCACCCTGATCGGGTCCGCACTCGAAGTCGATCAGCGGCCAGTGCACCTGGATCTTCGGCAGACCTGGCAGTGCGCCGAGCACGATCTCCTCGATGCTCGGTTGGGTGGCGGCGGTCAACGCCACGGAGTCGCCGTCGCAGCTGAGCCCGGCGTTGATCCAGAGGATGTGCAGCGGCGGCTCTTCGGCAGCCTTGGCGCGCTTGCCTCGGTCGTGTGCTGTCGTGGTCGTCATGCACCGTCACCTCGGTCTCGTGTACAGCCGGTTGTGGTGTGGTCCCGGTCTGGACGTCCGTTGACGGATGTCCACACCGGGACCACAAAGCAATGCGACGGGGCAGACCTCGTCCGTACTGCGCGAGGACGCACGGGAGGGCCACACCGTCACATAGCGAACGGGCTCATTCACGCTACGTCCGGTAAACGTCGATCCGCAGGGAAACGGGGAACTTGTCGCACCGGCTGGCCGCGACGGACCAGCGTCGGAAAAGACCCACCGCGAAACAAATATTCCTTACTCTTGCCATGTTGTAGGAAATATGCACCAATGGAGGCGATCCCTCACAGCTCGGCACACCCCAGCCCAGGAGGTCCCCTTGTCCGCACCGCAACATCCACCAGTACACCGTCGCGACCTGCTCCGCGGCGCCCTCGTGCTGGGATCCGGACTCGCCCTGAGTTTCGGCGCAGCCGATCAGGCGACCGCGGCGAGCCCCGCCATGGTCAATCAACCAGCGATCGCCAACTGCGACCAGTGGGGCGCCCGACCGCCCAGCGGATCGATCACCATCGTGGACAACCGACCGAACAAGATCATCATTCACCACACCGCGATGGCCAATTCGACCGACTACTCGCAGGCACATGCCTTCGCCAACTCCCGCGACATCCAGAACCTGCACATGGACACCAACGGCTGGATCGACACGGGCCAGCACTTCACCAACAGCAGGGGCGGCTGGTTGACCGAAGGCAGGCACGGCAGCCTCGGTGCTCTGCTGCACGGGCAGAACATGGTGCAGGGAGCCCACTGCGTCGGGCAGAACAGCCAGGCCATCGGCATCGAGAACGAGGGCACCTATCTGACCGTCCAGCCACCAGCGGCGTTGTGGAACCAACTGGTGAACTTCTGCGCGTTCATCTGCCAGCAGTACCAGATACCGGCCAGCGAGATCTACGGACACAAGGACTTCAACGCCACCCAGTGCCCCGGCCTGCTGCATGACCGGCTGCCGGAACTACGAAGCTCGGTCGGCGCACTGCTCGGCTGATCGGGGTCCCGCCACCGCACAGACAGCGCGACACCACGCCGCAGCATGGTGTCGCGAAGGTTTCACCCGGTGCAGGCCGGGCATGTGACCGGTGCCCGGCCGTACCATGGCGCCTGCTGCAGCACGCCATCGGAATGCGGGCCTGGCTCCGTCGGCGCGGGTAACGACGCTGCTACCGAGCCCGCGCCGACGGGGCCTGCGGTAGCAGCGAAGCGCTCCGCGCATCCCCCGACAGCCGGCCGGCAGCGCGCGAGGAACTGACCGGTCAGGACCTCATCGCGGCGGTCCGCAGCATCGTCTCGGCGATGCGACGTGGGACGCACGGGAAGCACTGACCACAGGCCGTGCACCGGTTCTGATCGTCACAGGTGTGATGGGCCAGCAGATGCTGCGCGTTCTCCACGTCGGCATCGTTGGTCTCCACATCGGACAACATCGCGGACAGTGTGCTTCTCATCCCGGCCCTCCCCTGGGGCAACCACATCCTGCCCACCGCCTACCCCGGCCCACCGCGATCATGCGTGACGGGGATACCCACCGCATCGTCGTCGCAGTGCCGTTCATGCCACACCTGTCTGCGATGCCGGTCCTGGCGCCACAAATCCCACCTCCGGTCGGCTGCGGATGCCAGGCATCCGTACGTCCGTACCCGCCCGGGCCGCCGATCGGCTGGCCGGCCGGCAACAGGCAATGGTCCGCCGGCAGCCAACACGCCAGGTAGCGTCGATATCGTGACTATGCGTCACCCGAGTAGTGAGCCTGGGGGTAGCGCGATGACCGAACGGACACCGAAGCGTACGACCCGCAGGTCGACCTCATCCGGCTCCGGCGATCGGGAATCGAGGTCCCCTGCCGTACGGGCATCCCGCCGTGCGATGAGGCAGTTGACCGAACTGGTCGGACATGAGGCGGAGTCCGTCTCGATGGTCGCCGGCGACGAGGACGGCTGGCGCCTGCACATCGAGATGGTCGAGCTGGAAAGAGTGCCACAGACGACCAGCGTGCTGGCCACCTATGAGGTGCAGGCCGACCGCTCCGGCAATGTGCAGTCCTACCAACGACTTCGCCGGTACACCCGTAACCAGGCCGGTGAGCTGTGAGCAGACATGTCCGACAGGTGGAGCAGGCCGACAACGCGACCGAGGCTGAGCCGGCGAACCGCACGGAGGTGAGGTCCGGATGAACACCGCAACGAAGGTCGCTGTCGCGGTCGCGGGCGGGTACGTGCTCGGCCGGCGCCGCAAGGCCAAGATGGCCATCATCCTCGCGTCGTGGCTGATCGGTAAGCGACTCAACCTGAACGTCAAGCAGCTGGGCCGGGAAGCGATCGAGCAGCTGGCCGCCAGCCCCGAGGTCGCCAAGCTGATCACCAGCGTCCGGGAGGGGCTGCTGGAGTCCGGTCGCGGAGCTGCCATGGGTGCCCTCAACAGGCAGATGGAACAGCTCGCCGACCGGCTGCACGAACGTACCGATCGGTTGCAGAGCGCCGGACAGGCTCGAGACGACGACGATGATACCGAAGCTCAGGATGAGGACGAGCAGCCGGACGAGGCGGACGACTCCGGACGGGAACAGGATGACTCCGGACCCGAGGAGGAAGCTCCTGCCCCGCGGAAGCGGGCGGCGCCACGCCGGAGCACGAAGGCCGCGCCCGCCCGGAAAGCAGCGCCCGCCCGGAAGGCAGCGCGACGCTCCGCGGCCTCCGGCGCCGACGATCAGAAGCCCAAGCCCGAGCGCTCGTCCCGGTCATCCCCGCGCAAGAGCACCACCCGACGCCGGCGCGACTGACCCGATGGGAGGAGGAGCGGTATGGCTGGCAAGGACACCGACCTCAGTGGACTGATCGGCAAGGCCCGGGAAGCGGCTGCCAGGAACCCGGCAACCGAGCGGCTGTTGCACGAGGCCGAGGGGTTCGTCAAGGAGCAGGGCAAGCGGCTACTCGGCTCAGTTGGCACGAAGCTCGGCGATGTCACCAAGAAGCTCGGTGCTGTCGCCGACGGCAGTGCCGGGCCGGGCAGCCTGATCGGACGGGTGAGCGAGGAGATGTCCGAAGGTTCCGGGCCGGGAAAGGCGGTAGCCAAGGCTGGGCTCAAGGCCGCGAAGGACAAGGTGAAGCCTGGCGGCGGTGGCGGATCCAGCGGGGGTAAGAAATCGATGAACATCATCGAGGACATCGACATCGGCGTGCCGGTACGGGTCGCCTACGGCCAGTGGACGGTGTACAAGGAATTCCCCAAGTGGTCCAAGGGTGCGCAGAGCGTCAACCAGGACGACGAGGTCTCCTCCAACTGGAAGGCCAAGGTCGCCTTTTCCACCCGTAACTGGAACTCGAAGATCACCGAACAGATCCCGGACCAGAAGATCGCCTGGACCTCCGAAGGCCCCAAGGGCGTGGTGAACGGTGTGGTGACGTTCCACGCCATCGGTGATCGGCTCACCAAAGTGCTCATGGTCCTGGAGTACTTCCCCGGGGGGTTCTTCGAAAAGACCGCGAACCTGTGGCGGGCACCGGGCCGCCGGGCCCGGTTGGACCTGAAACTGTTCCGCCGCTTCGTGATGACCGATCCGGAGGCCGGTGAGAACGCCTGGCGCGGTGAGATCCGGGACGGCGAGGTGGTACGCGATCATGACGAGGTGGTCGCCGACGAGGAGCAGGACCGCACCGGCAACGACGAGCCGGACGACAGGGAGGACTACGACGAAGAGGACGAGGAGGAGGACTACGACGACGAGGACGACTACGACGACGAGGACGAGGACTACGAAGACGACTACGACGAGGACGACGAGGACGAGGAAGAGGAGCGACCTCCGTCACGCCGCAGGGCACCGGCCCGCGCTCCCGCTACCCGCTCCCGAGGACGCCGCCGCTGACCACGGAACCGCAACGGCCACCCGGGCGTCGGTCACTCCTTGAGCGCCCCGCTGAGCATGCCTTCGATGAAACGTCGCTGCAGCGCGAGGTAGACGAGCACGACCGGTAGCGCCACCAGCACCGCCGCGGCAGCCAGCAGCGACACGTCCGAGCTGTGCTGACCCTGGAAGAACGCAAGGCCGAGCGGTACGGTCCGGCGTTCGTCGGAACTGACCATGACCAGCGCGAGCAGGAACTCGTTCCAGGTCCACATGAACGTGATGACGATCATCGTGGTGATGGCCGGTCGTCCCACCGGCACCAGGATCCGCCACAGGGCGGTCCAGCTCGACGCACCGTCCATTCTGGACGCTTCCAGCAGACTGCGTGGTGAGCCACGGAAGTAGGCGCGCATCCAGAAGGTGCCGAACGCGATCGACTGCGCGGTCTGCGGCAGGATCAGCGCCCAGTACGTGTCGGTCAGTCCGAGCCCACGCAACCCGTAGTACAGCGGTACGACCTGAGCCTCCTCCGGCAGGGTGAGCCCGATCAGGAACAGGTAGAACAGCACGGTGGACCCGGGGAAACGCATCGTGCCGAACGCGTACGCGGCCAGGGTGGACAGCACGGCGGAGGCCAGCACCACACTGATCGTCACAATCAGCGAACTGCGCAGATAGGTGCTGAAGTGACCCCGGTTCCAGGCCTGTACGAAGTTGCCCCAGTGCAGCCCGTCCGGCAACGCGAAGCCGGCGTGCAACGAGCCGGGTCCCGACAACGCGGTGGACACGACGCCGAGCATCGGAGTCAGCGCGATCACGCTGAACAGCACAAGAATCGCGTACCCGGTCACGCGTTCGGCCCGACTGGTCACGGCTGCCGTCCCCCTACCAGTCTCGTCACCGTCACGGTGAGCACGAAGATGAGCAGTGCGAGGCTGACCCCGATCGCCGCGGCGGAGCCGACCCGACCGATCTCGAAGGCCCGGTGGTACACCTCGTAGGACGGTACGGCCGTCGCCTCGCCGGGACCGCCGCCGGTGGTGATGTAGATGAGGTCGAAGTTGCGCAGCCCCGCGACCACGGTGAGGGTCGCCGCCACGGCCAGCTCCGCGCGCAGACCCGGCAGGGTCACAGCGAAGAACTCCCGGACCGCGCCGGCACCGTCGAGCCGGGCCGCCTCGTACAGTTCAGCCGGGATGCGCTGACAGCCGGCCAGCAGCAGCACCATGCACAGGCCGGTCTCCACCCAGGTGCCGATCGCACCGACCGCGGGCAGGGCGAAGTGGAAGTCACCCAGCCAGGCGTGCGCGAGGCTGCCGAGGCCGAGGCCGCCGAGGATCCGGTTGACCAGTCCGTCCGGCGCGTAGATCCACCGCCAGGCCAGCGCCACCACGACCATGGTCAGCACCTGGGGCAGGAACAGTACGGTCCGGAACGCGGTCATGCCGCGGACCCGTTGCCGGGCCAGGATCGCGGCCAGCAGCAGTCCGATGCTCACCGGCAGGGCCGAGTAGAAGATCAGCAGTATCAGCGCGTGTCCGAACGGCGCGCGCAGCGTGGGATCGGTGAACAGCGACAGGTAGTTGTGCAACCCCACCCAGGTTGCTCTGGACAGCCCGTCCCAGTCGAACAGCGAGTACCAGATCGCCTGGCCGAACGGTACGAGGACGAACACCGCGAACACGATCGTTGCCGGCGCGATGTACAGGTAGCCCACCGCCCGCGGTTCGCCGGGCGATCGGCGGGCGTAGCGGGACCGCAGGGACCCCGGCCGACCGCCGGACCGTGACGGTCCGGCGGTCGGCCGTGCAGCGGAATGCTCCTGGCTGCCGGTCAGCACGACTATCCCCGGTGGAACGAGTCGTAGTCCGCCTGCAAGGTCCGGGTGAACTGCTCCGGGGTGAGGCGCCCGGCCAGCAGTTTCTGCAGGGCGGCGGTGATCGTGTCGTAGAACGTCGGGGTGGCGTAGTCCAGGTAGGGCGCGAGGCCGTCCGCTGCGCTGATGTTGGTCCACCCGGTGACCATCCGCCCCTGCACCCCTGCCGGATCCAACCGACGCGCCGCAGCGGAGGGCACCGCAGGCAGGTTGCCGGTCTGGGTCAGCACGTCGTCGGCGTGCGCGTCGGTGAGGAAGTTGAGGTAGGCGCCGGCCACGTCGGCATGCTTGGACTTGCTGGTGACCGCCCAGGCCAGGCTCTCCCCACCGGTGGTGACCGGCGAGGCGCCGGCCGCGGGCGGTGGTGGCGTCATCAGTCCCAGCTTGCTGCCCATGGGGCCCTTGAGATCAGCCGCCTCCCAGGTTCCGGTGATCAGGAAGACTCCTTTGCCCGCGGCGAACTGCTTGGCCGCGTCGTCGTAGCCGACACCGTTGGCATTGGCCGGCAGGTAGCCCTTCTTCACCCAGTCACGCAGGGTCGTGGCGGCCCGTACGGTCACCGGCGCGGTCCATTTCGCGTTGCCGGTACCGAAGACCAGCTCGCGCACCTGCTGTTTGCCGGCGATCTGATCCTGCAGGACACCGAAGGTGTGGATCGCCGGATACTTGTCCAGGTTGCCGAACTGGATGGGCAGCGAGCCGGCTGCCTTGGCCTTGGCCAGCGCCCCGGTGAACTGCGACCAGGTCTTCGGCGGGGTCAGGCCGAGCTTGTGCAGCTGCGCGCTGTTGTAGTAGACCCCGATGTACTCCCCCATCTGGGAGATCCCGTACAGCTTGCCGGTGCCGAAGTGTTTGGCGTCGGCGCTGACCCGGTTGAGGTTCAGCAAGGTCTTCGGATAACGCTTGTCCCAGCCGTACACCGAGGCGTAGCCGTCCAGCGGGGTGAGCATGCCGGCCTTGACGAACGTGACCATGTCCGGGTAGCCCTGGTTCGCCTCGACCACGTCCGGCGGGGTGTTGCCCGACAGCGCGAGCTTGAGGGTGGTCTTGAGGTCCGAGAAGCTCTTCGACGTCCGGTGGATGGTCACGTTCGGGTACTTGCGGTGGAACTCCTTGTTGAGCCTGGTGATCTCGGCGTTCTGACCGCCACGGACCTCCTGGTCCCACACGTTGAGGGTGACCTTGCCGGCCTTGGCCGGATCGGTGGAGATGCTCGCGGCGGGCTTGGCGCTGGATCCACCCCCGGAGCTGTCCGATCCCGGGACCGAACATCCGGTCGCGATCAGTGCCGCCCCGGTGAGCAGGACTGCGGCCCGGCTCAGCTGTCGACGTCTGGGCTGCGGCATGGGGGGTTCTCCTTCACTTCGACGGGGGTTGTCCACCGGCAACGGTCGGCCCGGTGTACCGGGTCAGGATGCCTGACCGACGTCAGCGGCACGCGCGATGGTGGCGGCGGCGCGGCGTACCGCGTGCACGGGTACCACCGGGATCAGGTCGTCCAGGAAGCTGTACCGCCGGATCAGTGAGGTGTGGTAGGCGTCGCTGGTCCCGCATCCGCGGACCGCATGCCACCAGTCGGCGAGGTCACCCCAGCCGGGTGCGGCAAGAGATCCGCCGAACTGCTGTACCGACAGCGCCGAGCAGGCCCCGGCGAAGGCCAACCGGTCGCCCAGCGGCCAGCCGGCCAGGGTGCCCAGCACCATACCGGCGCCGAACACGTCGCCGGCGCCGGTGGGGTCCAGCGCGGACACCCGCAGCGCGGGCACCTGTGCCTCCTCCCCGGTCGTGGCGTCGATCGCCATCGCACCTTCGGCCCCGTTGGTGACCACCGCGAGCGGTACCAGGTCGGCCAGCGCGTACAGCGCGTCCCGGGCGGTGTCGGTACGGGTGTAGGCCATCGCCTCGGCCGCGTTGGGCAGGAAACCGTGGCAGGCGCTCAGTTGTTCCAGCACTTCGGGTGACCATGCACCGGTGGCGTCCCACCCGACGTCGGCAAAGACCAGCGATCCGTCGGCGGCAGCCTGGTCGGCCCAGGAGACGTGGTCGACCTGGCCGATGTGTTCGGGTGCGGCGAGATCCACGATGATCGCGCGCGAGCGCGGCGGCCGGCCGATCATGTCCGTCGCCGGCATCGGCGCCTCGTGGCCGTGGGTGACCATCGTGCGGTCTCCACCGCAGGCCATCGAGACGGTCACGGGTGAATGCCACTGCTCGAAACGTCGGGACCGCGACAGGTCCACGTGCTCCTGTTCGGCCAGGGTGCGCCAGCAGAAGTCGGCATAGTCGTCGGAACCGAAGGCCGCGGCCAGCGAGGTGCGCAGGCCGAGCCGGCTGGTGGCGATGGCCAGGTTGGCGATGCCACCGGGGCAGGAACCCATTCCCTCAGCCCAGACCTCGGTGCCACCGACCGGCATGCTGTCCAGCCCGGTGAAGACGATGTCGAGAAACACGGTGCCGTAGACGAACACGTCGAACTCCGGTCCGTCCGGCGTCCGCTGGGCGGTCAACGGGTCGTACGTGCTGTCAGGCATATCAGCGGTCCTTACCTCGCCGATGCAATAACGCGCAACAGTATCCGCGAGTAGGCAGGTGAGCAAGCCAAACATGCGCGAAGCCGCGCATTGGCGCTCAGATCTGCGCAATGAGACTGCTACTCTGTCGGCATGATGGGCCATCAGCGGCGAGCCGAGATCATCCGGCGGCTGCGGGCCGAGGGCAGCACCGCGGTCGACGAACTCGCCAGGTCCCTCGCGGTGAGCCCGTCCACCATCCGACGCGATCTGGCCCGGCTGCACGGCGACGGCTCACTGCACCGCGTACACGGTGGGGCCCGGTCCACCGAGGACCCGGACGGCCGACAACCCTTCGCACAGGTCGCCGCCGAACACGCGGAGCAGAAGCTGGCACTGGCCCGGCACGCGGCCCGGCTGGTCGACGACGGCGATGTCGTCCTGCTCGACATCGGCACCACCACCATGGGGCTGGCCGCGCAGCTACGCGGTCGGCGGGTCACCGTGATCACCTCCAGCCTGGCGGTGTTCGACGTCCTGCGCGACGACGACGCGGTGGAACTGGTCCTGCTCGGCGGGCTGGTGCGCCGCACGTACCACTCCATGGTCGGGGTGTTGACCGAGGACGCGTTGCATCAGGTGCGGGCCGACTGGGCGTTCCTGGGCGCCAGCGGGGTGCACCGGGACGGCCACGTACTGGACACCACGTTGGTTGAGGTGCCGGTGAAGCGGACCATGATCGCCGCCGCCACCCGGGTGGCGCTGCTGGCCGACCAGTACAAGTTCCCTGGCAGCGGCGCACTGCGGGTCTGCGAGGTCTCGACACTCGACGTTCTGGTGACCAACGACGGAGCCGACCCGGCCACCCTACGGGTGTGCGCCGAGGCCGGTGTGGAGGTACAGACGACATGAGGCTCACGATCCTCGGCGGCGGCGGATTCCGGGTGCCGCTGGTGTACCGGGCACTGCTGACGGACACCGCGCCGCGCCGGGTCGACGAGGTCGTCCTCTACGACACCGACCCTGACCGGCTCACTGCGATCAGCCATGTCCTCCACCAACTCGGCGAGGGGCACGAGCACCCACCGACGGTACGGGCGAGCACCCAGTTGGACGAGTCGCTGGCCGGTGCCGACTTCGTGTTCTCCGCCGTTCGCGTCGGCGGACTGGCCGGCCGCACCGCGGACGAGCGGGTCGCCCTGCAACTGGGGCTGCTCGGCCAGGAGACCACCGGGCCGGGTGGGTTGGCGTACGGGCTGCGGACCGTACCGGTCGCGGTCCGCATCGCAGAACGCATCGCCGCCGTCTGCCCGGACGCCTGGGTCATCAACTTCACCAACCCGGCCGGCATGATCACCGAGGCGATGCAGCAGATCCTCGGTGAGCGGGTGGTGGGTATCTGCGATTCACCGGTCGGGCTGGGGCGCCGGGCGGCCCGCGCGCTGGGCCTGGACCCGGCGCGCACCACCGTCGACTACGTCGGACTCAACCATCTCGGCTGGCTGCGCGGCCTGCGCCACGAGGGCCGGGAGGTGCTGGCGGAGCTGCTCGCCGACGATCGGGCACTCGCCGGGATCGAGGAGGGCCGACTGTTCGGCGCCGAATGGATCCGGGCCCTCGGCGCGATCCCCAACGAATACCTGTACTACTACGACTTCACCCGCGACGCCGTGGCAGCGATCCGCGGTGGTCCGGACACCCGGGGGGAGTTCCTGCTGCGCCAGCAGACCGACTTCTACCGTGCGGTCGCCGCCCGACCCGACACCGCGCTGGCCCAGTGGCAGCGGGTACGTCAGGAGCGGGACGCGACGTACATGGCGGAGAGCCGTGAGCATTCCGGCGCGGGCGAGCGGGATGAAGCCGATGTGGCCGGCGGCGGATACGAAGGGGTGGCACTGGACCTGATGGCCGCCATCGCCCGGGGCGAGCAGGTCACCATGATCCTCAACGTGCGTAACGGCCACACCATCGAAGGGCTGCCGCCGCAGGCCGTCGTGGAGGTCCCCTGCAGCGTGGACGCCAACGGAGCGCGGGCACTGTCCACCGGGCCGGTGGCCGGCTCCCAACTGGGGCTGATCCAGCAGGTGAAGGCTGTGGAGCAGCTGACCATCGAGGCAGCCCGGACCGGTTCGGCCCGCACCGCGCTGACCGCGTTCGCACTGCATCCGCTGGTCGACTCGGTCTCCACCGCACGCCTGCTGCTGGACGGCTACCGGGCCGCGATCCCGGAACTGGCCGCCGTGCTGCGCTGAGCCCCGAGCCGGCTGATCGGCCGCACACCGTCGAAAGGTACGGCTGCGACCTTCCGGTCATGTACCGATATGCGGTAAGAAGTGACTCTGCGACTCCCCTCGCCGCCGCGCCTGCTGTTGGCCGCCCTGACCTCCACGCTCGCCTATGCCGCCCGGCACCCGGGCATGTTCCGGGCCGCCGCCTCCTACAGCGGGGTGGTCGATCCGCTCTACCAGCCCGGCGGTGCGGACAACGTACTGGGCATCGCCCGCGCCGAAGGCGCGGATCCGTACGCGCTGTGGGGCGATCCGGTGGCGCAGCACGACATCTGGGCCGCACACGACCCCTACTACCTGGCCTCCGCGTTGCGTCGGCTGCCCGTCTTCCTGTCCTGTGGGGACGGTAGCGCCGGGCCCTTCGACCCATCCGGTGCCAGCAGCCCGTACGAGACGCTGTTCCGGGCCGAGAACCAGCATCTTGCCGAGCGCCTCGATGCTCTGCACGCGCACCGGTTGACCACCGACTTCTACGGTGCCGGTACGCACAGCTGGCCGTACTGGCAGCGTGAGCTGCACCGGTCACTGCCGATGCTGCTGGCCGCCATGCGGGTACCGGCACCGGCGAGCTGAGCGCGGGCCGGCCAGCAGGATCGGGTGCTGGCCGGACAGTCCGGCGGCGAGGCGCGCATAGTGGAGCGATGGAGTCAGGATCTGCGCCGCCGGGCTCGTCCACCGCTCCAGCGGGCGCGTTGCACCGGGCCTTCGGTGTGCGCGCACCTGGCCGGCGTCACCGTGCCCAGCTTCGCCGAGCGGATCGGGGTGCGGGCGGTGCGTGAAGTACTTGACCGGCTGCGGGAACTGTGGGACGCCGGCATCCCGGTGGGGCTGGCCACCGTGGTGGGTACCTGGCACAGCGCGCCCCGCGAGCCCGGCGCGGCGTTGCTGGTCGCCCCCGACGGTACGGTCTGCGGATCGGTGTCCGGTGGCTGTGTGGAGGGCGCGCTCTACGAACTTGCCAGCGAGGTTCGCGACACCGGCACACCGGTACTGCAGCGCTACGGGGTGTCCGACGACGACGCGTTCGCCGTCGGCCTGACCTGCGGCGGGATCCTCGACGTGTACGTGGAACAGGTGACCCGGCAGAGCTACCCACAGCTCGCGGACGTGGCCGACGCGGTCACGGCCGGTCGGCCGGTGGCGGTGGCCACCTGTGTAGCGGACCGCTGTGCCGGTGCCGGACTGCCCGTCGAGCGGGCAGGCGCCGCCACGGTCGCCGGCGCGGGACGGGTCGGTGGCCGGCTGGTGGTGTGGCCGCAGCACCGGGTCGGCACGCTGGGCAGCGAACGGCTCGACGACGCGGTCACCGACGACGCCCGCGGACTGCTGGCCGCCGGGCGTACCGCGACGCTGGGCTACGGTCACGACGGGCAGCGACGCGGCGCCGACCTCGACGTGTTCGTCACGACGTACGCGCCCAGGCCCCGGATGATCGTGTTCGGCGCGATCGACTTCGCCGCCGCGGTCGCGCGCGCTGGCGGGTTTCTCGGTTACCGGGTGACCGTGTGCGACGCACGTCCGGTGTTCGCGACCCGGGCCCGGTTCCCGGAGGCCGACGAGGTGGTGGTCGACTGGCCGCACCGCTACCTGGCGGCGGAGGTCGATGCCGGGCGACTCGATCACCGAACGGTGGTCTGCGTGCTCACCCACGACCCGAAGTTCGACGTACCGGTACTGACCGTGGCGCTGCGGCTGCCACTGGCCTACGTGGGCGCCATGGGCTCCCGCCGCACCCATCACGAGCGGTTGGGCCGGCTTCGCGAGGCAGGGCTCACCGAGGCCGAACTGTCCACCCTGTCGTCCCCGATCGGGCTCGACATCGGCGCCCGTACGCCGGAGGAGACCGCGGTGAGTGTGGCGGCCGAGATCGTCGCACGCCGGTGGGGTGGCACCGGCGCACCGCTGGGCCGGCTCGCCGGGCGGATCCATCACGACCGCTGATGATCCGGTGACCTGCCGATCCCGGGGCCGAACCGGTGTGCCGGGTGGCGCGCTGCAGCATGTACAGATCGGTGCTGGTCTGACCGTCACGGTTGTCGTGGCGCTCGGTAGGGTTCCGGTTCTACCTGCGTGAGGTTGCCCGGCTCGCGTCGCAGGCCGCGGTACGGCCCGTGGCTTGCAGTCGTGGCCGTACACGCGGGACGATCTGGACACCGGGCGCCTCAGCACCCGGGCGAGACGAGGAGGTACGCCATGGTCGATGTGCTGGGCGCGATCGTCGGCATCCTGATCCTTGCCGGCGCGATCGGACTGTTCACCACCCGTGGCGCACGCCACCAGCAGATCAAGGGCAAGCTGTGGAAGCTCATCGGGGTGTCGCTGCTGGTGCTGATCGTGATCGGCTACCTGCGCGCACACAGCAACTAAGAGATGCGACCGCAGGTGGCCGTGCGCGCTGCGCAACGTCACCACCGCAATGACAGAACGGTATCCCGCAGCGCGACACGGAGCCGGTCGACAACGAATTCCAGCAATCGATCCGCTCGACTATAGTCGGCGTGTGGATCTTTCCAGGAATGCCCGCCAGCTGCCCGGCTCCGGTATTCGTCGAATTTCTGCAGCCGCCTCGGCGATTCCTGACGCACTGCATCTGGAGATCGGCCAGCCGGACATTCCGCCACCGCCCGAGGTTCTCACCGCGGCCGACCACGCGGCCCGCACCGGGCACACCGGATACGCGGCCAACGGCGGCCTGGCCCAGTTACGGCACGCTCTGACCGGCCGGTGCCGACCGGGTGTCGACCCGGACCAGGTGGTCGTCACCAACGGTGGCACGCAGGGCATCCACCTGACGTTGACCGCACTGCTGAACCCCGGTGACGAGGTTCTGATCCCGGATCCGGGATGGCCGAACTACGCGATGATGGCCGGTCTGCTGGGTGCTCGAGCGGTGCGTTATCCACTGCGCCACGACCTGGGCTACCGGCCACGATTCGGCGATCTCGCCGCGCTTGTCACCTCCCGGACCAAGGTTCTGGTCGTCAACTTCCCCGGCAACCCGCTCGGCTCGGTGGTGGATGACGACACACTCCGGCACCTGCTGGATCTGGCCGATGAGCGCGGATTCTGGGTGCTCTCCGACGAGTGCTACGACGCCCTCGTCTTCGACCCGGAACGGGTCACCAGCGCGCGTGGACTGGGACACGACGACCGACTGGTCACCGCACACAGCTTCTCCAAGACCTATTCCATGACTGGATTCCGGGTGGGTTTTCTGACCGCTCCACCGACCGTCGCCGCAGTACTAGCCGATATGCAGGAAGCGCATCTGTCCTCGATCAACACGCCGGCACAGTTCGCCGCTCTGGCCGCATTGGAACAATCACCGGAATTCGTGCAGAGAATTGTTCAGGAATACCGGAACAGACGTGATGTCACGCTCGCCGAACTGGCCGCCGCCGGCATCGCCGCGCACCGGCCCGACGGTGCCTTCTACCTGTGGCTCGACGTACGGGGCCATGGGCGGCCCACGGTCGATATGGCGGACACCATCCTTCACCGTGCCGGCATCGCGCTGGCGCCCGGCTCGGCGTTCGGCCCGTTGGGCGAGGGGTTCCTGCGACTGTCACTGGTCGCGCCGGCAGAGCGGCTGGCGGTCGCGGTCCGCCGGATCGCCGATGTCCTCGCCGATCCGGCCTGCGGGTAGGTCCGCGGGACGGGCACGGCGTACCGGCGCCCGACAGAGTGGAGCGCAACGGCCGTAGTTTGTGCTCACGTATCTCCCACCCAGCAGATCCGGCTCACCGCGCTCACCCGACACCCTGTTCGCCGATCGTGTCGACAGCTATCCACGCTCGTGGACGTTCCGGCGCCTGCCCGATGGCACGCCGTACCTGCATCTCGGCGGACGCCTGCTGCCTCACGTCGCGCCGTGATCCCTTGTCGACCGGAAGTTCCGCACCTGGGTGGCCCGCCCCGGCTCAGCCGTCCTGCCGCTCGTACAGCAGGCCGGCGCTCCAGATCCGGGCGACCTTCCCCCACTCCATCGCGGAGCGCACATCGGGGAAAAAACCTCGGCCACTGAGATTCGCACTGGTGTTGCACAGCACCGGGATCCCGCTGAGCGCCTCGAACTGCCGCAACACCTGGTGCAGGAACGGGTCGTCGTCCCCGCCCACCGTCTGCAGCCGCGCCGTGCCGTCGAGGTGGACCACCGCCGGGATGCGCGGCACCCAGTCGGGTCGCACCGCGTGGTCGAACAACATGTGCGGGTCGGGGGTGCCCGGCTCGAACACCTCGGCGGCCCGCTCCACCAGGCAGATCGGCGCCACCGGGCGGTACCACTCGCGTCCCTTGACCTCGTTGAGGGTGTCCTTCATGCTCGCGTCCACCGGCGCGGCCAGGATGCTTCGACCGCCCAGAGCGCGGGGACCCAGTTCGGCCCGCCCGTTGAGGACCACGACAGGTTCGCCGGTGTGATGCAGCACCCGCGCCAGTTCCGCCGCATCGCAGTCCCGACTCCGCCACCCGGCCGGGCACTGGGACATCGGGGTCAGGTCCGGTCCCAGCCGAGGCTGCCAATGCACGGGCCGCAGACCAGAACCCGACGACAACCCCAGAACGGCGGCGCCGATCGCGGAGCCGGAGTCGTTGGGGAACGGCGGCACCCACACCTCGTCGAAGATCGGCAGTGCCCGCAACGCGCTGTTCCATTTGATGTTCAGTGCGCACCCGCCGACCAGACACAGGTTCGCACCGCTGGCCTCGTGCCAGGAGTCCACCTTGGTCACGATCCGCTCCAGCAGCAGTTCCTCCAGGAAGCTGTGCACACTGGCCAGCACGTCCTCGTCGGAGAAGCCGGTGCCCTCCACGCGCTGGCGTACCGTGGCGTAGAAGTCGTGCACCGGCCCGATGGAGGGCTCGAAGAGGCTACCGAACCCACCGACCGTCTGCCGGTAGCGCACGGCCTCCGGCGCATCGCCGTCAAACGCGGCGTGGAAGACCTCGCGCAGGATGCTGACCACCGAGGGTCTGGGCTTGCCCAGGGCGATGTAGGCCATCAGTTTGCCGGCGACGGTCAGGTCGTCGACCGTCGCGGTCTGATTGGCCCGCCGGAACGGTCCGAAGTGATGCGCCGCAGTGGCGTAGGCGTGGCCGATGAGCGGGAACAGTTCCCCACCGTTGTGCACCTGACCGGCCGGATCGACCCAATAGAGCCGGGGGAACATCCCGCCGTCCCAGATGAGCACGTACGACGACTCGCCGCGGACCGCGAACGGGCTCGAGCCGTACGCGCTGGCCAGGTGCCCGGCCGCGTGCGAATGGCTGGTGTAGGGCAGCGGCCGACCGCCCATGGTGAACTGGCCCGCGAAACTGGGCCGCAGCAGGTCCGGTGAACTCGTGGACTCGCGGTACGGGCCGACGGTCAGTCGGATCGGCTGCTCGCCGTCGTGCAGCGACACGCTGCCCAGTTCGTCGCCGTCCCAACCGTCGATCACCCAGCGGTCCACCTCGCCCGGCGTGTAGCCGAAGCGGGCCAGCACCGCCACGACCGTGGTCAGATCCGAGATGGTGCTGTACCGACGACCATTGTCGAGCTTCTCCATCTCGACGCTGAAAACCAACCGGTCGTCGTCGAGCAGAGCCACCGCGCCGTCATGCGTCAGCTTCAACCCGCAGATGATCACGTGAACTCCTCAGGTGGGCCAGGCCGGGGACCCGTGGCTGGCTGGCAACGGTGGACGTGACGGTACGGCGCCCTGGGCACCAAAGATCGATGGACCCTACCGGGTCAGCTGCGCAACCCGAGGGACTGGTACAGCGGAACCATCCCCGCCGAGGCGTCCAGCAGCACGTCAACCTCGGTCAATGCCAGATCGATGTGGAATGGAGTGTAACCACCAAGACCGAGTCCAAGGTGGATGCCGGGCCAACGCTCGTTCGGGTGGAAGTTGCTGCGCAACCGGTCCGCGCAACCCGGATGGGTACCGAAACCGAACTCGTGCACCTTTCGGTACCGCGGCTCCGCGTCCACCAGCGCGCGGAAGGTGTCGCGCAACCGCTTCGACTCCGGTACCGGTGCACTGAACTCATGGATGTATCCGTTGCGGATGTGTGCCACCACTGGCAGATCCTGCATCGGTGCCAGCCGCGCGAAGGTGTCCGCGGTGTGCTCGACCGACACACCCCGGTCGCCACGGTGGATGATCGGGGACCCCTTGAACACCACCTCGCCGTTGAGTGGCAGCCGGCTCGACGGATCGTACTCACCGGAGCCGTCGGCGAGGGTGGACATCTCCCCGGTCGGCAGTACGGTCTGGTCGCCGAAGCGCAACGGGCCGTGCAGGGAGAACCAATGCTCGGTCTCCTGGTGTTCGAACACGCACGAGGTCTCCAGCGCCGGCGTCCTGAGTACCAGTGCCGACGCATCCTCGAGCATCGACAACATGCGCCGCTCGATCGCGAGCTCCGAGACGTAGTCTGTCCCGGTGATGATACGCAGATAGTGACGCAACGAGACGGCGTTGAACCCGGATGAGAAGTAGGAGATCGCGCCCAGCTTCACCCCGTCGGCCTGCTCGTCGGTCAGGTGCACGAACTCGTCGTCGGCGATCCACAGGGCCGAAACCCGCTGACCGCCGGCCCGCCAGTCCTGGAGCTGCTCGACAAAGGCCGAGCGGGTCTGCGCACCCCGCCAACGCAGCTCATGCACCGGCTGGGGAATGTCCGACACCAGTTGGATGCTGCGGCGTACCTGCTCGGAGGCGACCAGCAGGAACTGGTCACCGAAATCGCCGTCGTAGAGCGGGAGCAGTGTCGACAGCCGCAGCTCCACCAGACCCTGCGAGCCGGCGGCCAGGTCGGCGGGGGCGCCGGTCTCCGGTGTCGGCATCGCCGCGATGAGTTCCGCCGGACTGCAGTCCGACTCGTTCAGCGCGCACGTCGGACCATCCGCGCCGGTTGCCAGGTCCTTGGGATCGGCGCGCAGGCACGGGCAGTTTCCTCGGCTGACCACGATCTTGCTCATAGCTCTCCTCCACTGGAGCCCGGACGCCTCTGGCGACCGAGAGGTCGGGCACGGTGAACTGCTGCAAGGTTTCTCATGGTGATCCGAACCGGAAACCGCCGAACGCCGGTGACGCGCGGGTGGGCTCCGGCGCCGGTCCGCGCCAGGGCAGGTCGGCACCTGCCGCAAGCTCGTTCAGCGCCTCGGCGACCCGCTCCAGTAACAGCACAGCGGTGTCCCGGTGGTACAGGTCCCGGTCGTACTGCAGTAACAGGCTCAACCCGTCCGGGTGCTCACAGCCCTGGAACGACAGATCGAACAGTCCGGCATCCAGCGGCACCGGTCCGCCAGACAGGGGCAGTCCATGCGGTGAGCCGGCGTCGATACGCGGATAGCAGGTGACCCACACGTCGAACAGCGGGTTACGTAGCGGTGGGACAGGTACCGACAGTGCGTGGAGCATCCGGTCGAACGGGTAGCGCGCGTGGTCCACGGCCTGGTGGATGCGCTCGGCGACCTGGCTCAGCAACTGTCGCCAGGAACCATCGGACAGTTCCAGGCGCAGCGGCACGGAGTTCGCGCAGCAGCTCACATGCCCGGTGAGACCAAGTGCACCGGAAATGTTGACCGGGGTACCCACGCACACGTCCCGGCTCCCGGTGGCGTGCTGCAACACGACGGCGACCGCACCGGCGAGTGCGGTGAGCAGTCCGCTGCGCAACTGCTGTACCAGCTGGCGTAGCGCGGTGGTCGTGTCGGCCGGGATCTCCGCGCGTGCCACGTCGGTGTGCCGGCCGGACGCACCTCGGCGCTCCACGTCGACGGGAAGCGGCAACGTCGGAGGTAGTGGTGTCAGCCGTGCCCGCCAGTAGTCCAGGTCATCGTCGAAGTCACCGGCCCCGAACCGGTCGGATTCGGCGGCGGCCAGCCGTAGCGGATCGTCCCGCAACGCGGGCAACCCCGCCGAACCGTCGACCGGTCCATCGGCTGCGGCAACCTCATAGAGCGCGGCGAGATCCCGGACCAGGACCTCCAGACCCGGGCCGTCGCACACCGCGTGGTGCACCACGAGCAGCAGCAGGTGCTTCCTGTCCGGCAAGCGCAGGAGACTGGCCCGTAGCAACGGCCCCTGGGACAGCTCGAACGGTCGGTTCGCCCGCTGGCCCACGGCCTCGCGCAGGATGGCCTCGGAAGCCGCAGTCAGGTCCACGGTCTCCAGCAACAGTTGGGTCTCGTCGTCCGGACGGACCTGCGGCACACCACGCTCGCCGTGGATGCTCACCCGTAGCAGCGCGTGGCGGCGCCGCAGCATCGACAGCGCCATCTGCAGGGTGTCCGGGTCAGGTACCGCGGTACCGCAGTCGAACAGTCCCGGCACGTTGTAGGCGGCGTCACCGTCAGGGCGGGACTGCTGCAGCAGCCACTGCCAGCGCTGTACCGGCAGTAGATCGGGCCGATCGGGAAGCACCGGGTGAGCTGAGAGACCCTCGGTGACTGGCGGCCGGGCGGCCAGCACCCCGGCCAGTGCGACCGCGCTGGGGAACTCGAACACGTCCCGGACCCGTACCGTACGGCCACACCGCGCGCTCAGCGTCGCGGCCGCCTCGGTAGCGGCAAGGCTGTGGCCACCGCAGGCGAAGAAGTCGTCCCGGGCACCCATCCCGGGGTGGCTCAGCACTGCGGCGAACACCTCGAGGACGGCCCCGACCAGCGGAGCGTCGAGGGACCCGGCACTCCGCTCGGCGGCCGACCGCCCAGCGGGCACCCGGGCGGCCAACGCGCGGCGGTCCACCTTGCCGTGCGGGGTGTGTGGCAGCGCGGGCAGGATCTCGATCGCGGACGGCACCATGTAGTACGGCAACGACTCGGCGAGCGCGTCGCGCAGCGCGCCGAGATCCGGGGGCGGCTGGTCGCGGCCGGCGGTCACATAGCCGACCAGGAAACGTTCCGTACCGACCTCGTGCACCACCACGGCCGCCGCTTCGACGCCGGGCCGTGCTGCCAGGGCGGTCTCCACCTCGCCGAGTTCGATCCGGAAGCCCCGCAGCTTGATCTGGTTGTCGGCCCGTCCACGGAAGTCGACGGCGCCATCCGCCCGGAAACTCGCCAGGTCACCGGTGCGGTAGACCTGAGCGTCCGGATCCAGGTCAGGACGGCACAGGAACCGCCGCGCGCTCGCCGCGTCAAGTCCGACGTAGCCGGCACCTGTGCCCGCCCCGCCGATGTAGAGCTCACCGACAGCGCCGGGAACCACATACCCGCCCCACGGATCGAGCACGTAGTAGCGAAGGTTTTCCATCGGCCGACCGATCGTGGCGGGCGGCTCAGGAGCGCCGGCCTCACACCGGTGCCAGGACTGGAAGACCGTCGCCTCGGTCGGCCCGTACACGTAGATGAGTTCGCGCCCCGGCTGCCAGCGGTCGACCAGATCCCGGTTGAACAGCTCGCCGCCGGTCACGATCGTCCGAACACCCGCGAGGCAGTCCAGCTCGAGGTGCGCCAGCAGGGAGGACAGCGCGAAGACCACGTCGACGGCGAAACGTGCGGTCCACGCGGCCAGCTGGCTCGGCGAGATGGTGTCGGGCTCGTACGGCACGACGGTGGCACCGGCATGGAGCGCGGCGAGGATCTCCCACACCGACACGTCGAACCCGGGGCTGGCCAGTTGCAGGCACCGCACTCCGGGTGCCAGCCCGAACTGGCGCGCGCTGGCCTGCAACAGATTGACCAGGCCCCGATGGGTGATCGCGGCGCCCTTCGGAGTGCCGGTGGAGCCGGAGGTGTGCAGGACGTAGGCGGTCGAGCCGGGCGGCACCGCCACCGGCCACTGCTGTTCCCGGTGCGTGCGTTGCCGGGCGCGCAGCGCGGCCATGTCCACCGTGACGTGGCGGGCGCCGGGTATCAACGGGGCGGTCGCCCGCACCGACAGCACGGTCGCCCGTTCCGCCACGCCGACGATCCGACCGATCCGCTCCACCGGGTAACCCGGGTCGACCGGGACGCAGACCGCGCCCATGCCCAGCACCGCCACCCAGGCCAGGACGAGTTCGGTGGAACGCGGAAGGCACAGGTGGACCTGATCACCAGGACGGACACCGACCGTGGTCAGCTCCGCCGCAAGGGTCCCGGCCAGTGCCGCCAGCTCGGCGTAGGTGAGATCACCCGTACCGCTCAGCACGGCGGGTGCGGCTCCACGGCCGAGCGCTGCCCTGACCAGCAGCTCACCGGCGGACAGGTGAGGCAACGGTGTAGCCGTCGCATTCAGCTCCACCACCAGTCGACGATGCTCGTCGTCGGTCAGCAGCGGCAGCCTGGACAGTGGCTCGGCACGGGCCGAGCCGAGGAACTCAGCGGTACGGGTGAGCATCCCGGACAGCGCCGAAGGCCCCGGAAGCTGCGGCCAACCCGCGCCGGTGCGTATCCGACCTGCAGGCGAGTCGAGCGCGCCGCCCCACTCCAGGAGCAGATCGACCGAGCCGGGCGCGGGAAAGTCACCGTCCATGTCGAGAACTCGGGCGCCGTCCCAGCTCTGGCACGGGGTGGCCGCGGCAAGACCTCGCCGGGCGGCGGAGCACAGATCGTCGGTCGTTGCATCCTCGGCGGTGACGACGGTGACGAGCAGCGCCGTACCGTTCTGCCAGAACACCACTTCGGGCGCCAGCGTCGCGTCGAAGTGTCCGACCACTGCGGCGAACGCGGCGACCCGGAGCAACAGGACCGGATCCGGTGCCCTCGAGACATCCGGTACCGTTCCGGCCTCCGCGATGGCGGCCTGCTCAGAGCGCATCCTGCGTACTCCCCCAACCCGTTGTGCGACAGACAGTCTCGTCCGGCACGATATGCTCCATCACGAGGCGTGCAGCGTCCACCTCGGGAACACCCGCGACGCCACCTACCTGGCGGAGTGCACCGGGCTGGCCGTACGGCCCCGCCGTGCGACGCTCATGCTCCTGATCGGCCCGACGTACGGGATGGGAGTCTGCCGGGTCCTGTGGCCAGAGGAGTCGTCGCACCAGCGACCGCCGTCCTGTCCGCCGCTACCGGTGGGCCGTGCGCTGCCGGCGCAGTTTCGGCACCGGGCAGCGGCCTCACGCGCTTCGAGGTGCTGGCCACCACCACACCGCGGGCCCAGGTGGACGCGTGTCCACCCGGGCCCCGGTTATCAGCCCTGCAGCTTGTCGTAGGACCCGTAGCGGGTGAGCTTGTCGCTGATCGACGACTTCTTCGCCGGCTGCTGGGTCTTCGACTTCGGTTCCTGCTTCCTGTCCATACACTTCCCCTTTTCGAAAGGAGGGAACTCCACCGGGAATTGTTCCCGGCTTCGACCAGTATGCACAGCGGAAGGCCAACGGTCTACCACCGGCAAAATCGGATTCCGAAACCCGTTGGGCTCGTGCAGCACAGCGTGAGCGCATTCAGCGATGGCGGCACCGGTCGCCTCAGAAATACGCCGGGATCCACTGTCCGCCAACGACAAACCAAGATCAAGAGCTACGCTTTGTAATTCGCAAATACGCGTCGAGGACGCCTGCGCAATTCTCCCGACCGAGGAGCAACAGCGCCGTCAGAGCACGATGACGTGCCTGCTCACATCGGCTCGACCCGCTACCAACCAGCGCCACGGAAGTCAAGCGGTTTTAATCGGTACCGCGTCATCTCTGCGCCGCGGCCCGGTCACACACCCGCATACCGCAGCCGATTCATCGCAGTTAGCTGGTGGTGCGCACCGGCGTACGACTAATACGCAGGAACGAGTGACGAGCCGAGATAGCCGCCGCTACCGGTGACCACGGGTAACAAATATAGCTTCACCGACCCCTATCACTGGAGAACCGAGCCGGGTCGATCGCACAGGGGTTCGCTCACGGTCACCGTCGCGGAGAGTCGGTACTCCGTTTCATCAGCCAGCGTCGCATTGTTCGCCGCGCCGGCACAAGCGCCGGCCGGGTGTCACCAGAGACGCTCGCCGCGAAGGTGCAGCAGTTCGGCCGGCACCTTCCGGGCGGCGCACCGTTCGAGGAGCGACTGGATCTGGCGGAACTGCTCAGACTCCGGGTCGTAGTAGGAGCCGGTGAGATGGCGCAACCATGGCTCGAAACCCATCGCGTAGGCGTACACCTGCCGGGCACCGGTCACCGTCGCGATGCGGTCGGCCATCGCCGCGTCCGAGCCGTTCAGTCGGCGGCTCTGGTCATTCTGCCGCTTCGGCCGGTGCTCCAGCAACGGTCCGTACAGCCAGGACATCGGCGCCCCGACACATTCCAGGCCGATGAACAGCGCGTCGATGTCAGTCACAAGGTCACCGAGCCTGGCGAACAGTTCCGGCGCCACCAGAGTGGTGTCCGTGGCGAAGAGGAAACGGCGGCCAGCCATCTCCACCAACGGGATCATCTTGCTGCGGATGTTCAGGTCGGCATGTTCACCGAGGAACGGAACCGCGGTGACCCGCAGCTCATGCCCCAGCTCCTGGGTCTCCAGCTCCCCCAACTGATCGACGACCGTGAAGCCCAGCGCCCGGAGCATCGGCGCCAGCCCCGGGTCGACCAGAGAGCCGCCGGAGTCACGCGGGACCACGACACGCCCGACCCGATGCCGCAACTGCAGCAGCGCCTCCAGCGACACATGGTCAGGGTGCGCGTGCGACAAGACCACGGCGTCCAGCCGGTCCGGAAGATCCGCCCAGCTGAAGTGCTCGTGACCGTCGCCCGCGTAACCGATCATCGGGTCGAGCAGCACAGCGGCTCCCGCGGATTCCAGCAGCACACAGGCGTGTCCGAAGTAGCGCATCCGCACAGACGTACCCACCACGGGTTCCGGCCTGGCCGGCGCCTCGTGGGTGAACAGGGCGGCGAAGCGTTGCGAGTCCGCCTCGGCGACACCGAGCCGGCCGGCCAGGTCGGCCACGTCGACGCCCCGGGTCCGTGCCGCGAACAGTTCGTCGAGTACCGCGGCGTCGAACGGCAGGTCGAGATCCACCCGGCGCTCGTCGGGCAGCAGCGGGCTGTTGAAGATGAACGGCTGCGCCAGGTCCGGTGCGGGCAGCAGGGACAGTTGCTGTGCGGCACGCTCGTAGCTTGCTGAGCGGTACAGCATGGGCTCCAGGAAACGCAACGACGGCTGGTCACACTCGTCGTAGGCCAGCTCCACGCAACCCCGAAGAGACGCGGGAAGCTGATCGTAGAGACCGGTCAGCGGACCCCCGTCAGCCTGAGCGCGCAGCATCGTCGTCGCGCCTGCGATCTCGTCTGCCAGCTTCAGCAGGTTGGCGGCGTCCTTGACGAAGCGGTCCCGGAAGTCACGCAGATCCCCGTGCGCGAAACCGGCCGCGTCCAGGAACGGTCCACTGAACATGCCCAGATTGCCTGCGGCACTGTCGTGCACGCCGGGATTGTCGAGATAGCTGTCGAGCACGACCAGCTGGCGTCTACTGAAGTTCAGCGCCGCAGTCTGCGGGCTCACCATATGCGGCCACGCGTAGTAGCGGTGGATGAGCGGCTGCGGGCTGACCGACGGGGAAAGGTACAGGTTGGCCACTGTCACCAGTCTTCCTTCCGCACAACGAATCTCGTCAGCGTACCTGTCACCGGTCCGACCACCCGTGGGATCTGGACCGACCCTGGCGGGCCGGTGTACCGCTGGAGCGGATCCGCCGCAGGCGACGCCGCTCCAGCGTACTGCCGGTGCTCCCGACGGTCCGCAACTGTAGGATCTCGACTCGTGAAATCAGCGCCCCGGCTGGGCATGAACTACGCCAAACTCTGGACGGCCAATGCCGTGTCCAACATCGGCGACGGTGTCAGCATGGCGGCAGGGCCCCTGCTGGTTGCGGCGCTGACCTCCAGCCCGGCGCTGGTGGGCGGTGCGGTCTTCGTACAGGAACTGCCGTATCTGCTGTTCTCGCTGGTCAGCGGCGCCTTCGTGGACCGGCTCGACCGCAAGCGGTTGATCGTGACGGTCAACCTCATCCGGGGCGCCGTACTCGCGGTGCTGACCCTGACCATCTGGACCGACACGGCGAGTGTCCCGGTACTCTACGCGGCGGTGTTCCTGCTGGGTACCGGCGAGACGCTGGCGGAGAACGCGGCGTTCTCCCTACTGCCCTCGATCGTCTCGGACGACGCGCTGCCACGAGCGAACGCCCGGATGAGCGCGGCCGAGATCGTCGGCACCCGGCTCGCCGCACCGCCGTTCGGTGCGTTCCTGTTCGTTCTCGCGATGGCCCTGCCGTTCGGCTTCGACGCGGCGACGTTCCTGGTCGCAGCGCTGCTGATCAGCCGCCTGCGACTCCCTGCGCCCAGCGTCGAACCGGTCGGCGAGCAGACCTCACTACGGGCCGACATCGTCGAAGGTGTCCGCTGGCTGTGGCGCCACCAGGTGCTACGGATGCTGGCGCTGGCGCTGGCGCTGATGAACGCCACGCTCAGCGGCGCGCTGGGGATCCTGGTCCTGTACGCCCGGGACCGTCTCGGACTCAGCAGCGTCGGGTACGGCGTCCTGCTCACCGCCAGCGCGATCGGCGGGCTGTTGGGCACCGCGGTGGTCAGTCGTCTGCAACTGAAGTTCCGGGTGGCGACACTGCTGCGGGCGGGACTGATCGTCGAGGCGGCGACCCATCTGGTGCTCGCGTTGACCACGACGCCGCTGATCGCCGGGCTGACCTTCCTGGTCTTCGGGGTACACACCTCGATCTGGGGGGTGCTGACCATCTCGCTGCGGCAGCGAGTCGTGCCCGACCGGCTGCGCGGCCGGGTGAACAGCGTCTACTTCCTGTTCAGCATGACCGGCTCAGCGTTCGGCGCGCTGCTGGGCGGCGTGGTCGCCCAGCTGCTCGGCCTGACCGCGCCGTTCTGGATCGCGTTCGCGGTGATGATCGTGATCACCATCGTGGTGTGGCGCCCGTTCGGTAGAGCCACGATGGAGGGCTCGGCGGACGAACCGGCATCGGCGACCAGGGAGGATGTCGCCGAACTCGCCCCGTGAGGGTGCCCGGATCGTCGTCGGTCAACCGGCCGGCGCGCCGGCCGCCTTCGCCAGTCCGGCGGCCAGGTCCTCGATGATGTCCCGGGCGTCCTCCAGCCCGACGGAGAGCCGTAACGCGTTGGCCGGGATCACGCTGAGGGACTCGTTGTCGGGCCCTCCCTGGGCATGCGACATCAGTGACGGGGACTCGATGAGCGTCTTGGTGCCACCCAGGCTGACGGTCAGGGTGCACAGGGTGAGCGACTCCAGGAACACCGCAATCTGCTGCTGATCGAACCGGGGACCGAAACACAGCACCCCGCCGTATCCGACCATCTGCCCCCGGGCCGCCCGATGGCCCGGATCGCTCTCCAACCCCGGATAGGCGACGAACTCGACGTCGGGACGCCCGGCGAGGAACTCGGCGACCGTGGCAGCGGTCCGGTTCTGCGCACGTACCCGCAGGTGCAGCGTCTGCAGTCCCTGCAGCAGCAGCCAGGCGGCGTGCGGGTCCACACAGCTTCCGGTGATGGTGCGCATGTGATGGAGCCGGGCTATCGTGCCGGCATCCGCGGCGATGACCCCGGCGACGACGTTGTAGTGACCGGAAAGGTACTTGGTCGCGCTGTGTACGACGATGTCGGCGCCCGAACGCAGCGGTCGCTGATTGACCGGGGTACCCAGCGTACTGTCCACGACCAGGACACCACCCATGTCGTGCAGCTGCCGGGCCAGTTCGGCGATGTCGACCACGCGCACCATCGGGTTGGTCGGCGACTCCAGAACGACCATCGTCGGCCGGATCCGGTCGACCTGCTGGACAAGGTCCGGCGCGCACAGATCCAGTACACAGACCTCGAACCCGACCCGGTCGGAGAGCTCCCGCAGCACGCTGATCGTGTCGGCGTAGCTGTGCGGCGAGACCACGACCCGGTCCCGCCCGGACAGCAGGGTCAGGAAGACCAGCGTGAGGGCGGCCATCCCGGACGGCGTGGCCAGTGCCGCCTCAGCGCCCTCCAGTTCGCTGACCGCGCGCTCGAACTGCTGGACCGTCGGATTGGCAACCCGGGTGTAGCTGCTGATCCCAGCGGTCATCTCCTCCAGGTCCACGGCGTCGGCGACGCTGTCGGCCGCGTACACCGAGGACTGGTGCAGGGCCGGGCTCAGGTCCCGACCGATCCTCGTCGCGGCGTGTACGACCTGCGTACCGGTCAGTTCCGAGGTCATGGTGCGCTCCTGGGGGTGGCGGTGCCGACCGGCGGTGGAGGTTCAGTCCGTGCTGGCCCACCGACCGGCACAGGATCCGGCACGGTGGGCACCCGGTGCGCCAACGGACCCAGCCGACCACTGGTCTGGGCGGTGTCCACCCGGCGCACCATGTCCCGGAACTGCCACAGCAGACCCCGGCCGGCAGGTGCCGAGGCTGCGACAGCGGCCCGGTACTGCGGGTCAGCCAACCTGATGCGATGTGCCGCCGGGAGGTTCCAGTACGGAATCCTGGTGGACAGGTGGTGGTCGAGGTGATAGCCCTCGTTGTGGATGCCAAGAAAATGTCGGGAGACCGGTCCGACCGCACGGGGCCGGGTCACCCGGATGTCGGTCCGTTCGTGGCCCGCCATCGGAAAGTGCTCCAGTAGCTCGATGTACCAGTTGACCAGTGGGAACACCAACAACAGGGGCACCATCCAGAAGGCCAGGAAGATCCGACCGGCGCCCAGCGCGACGAACAGCAGACCGATCGCCGACAGGTATGCCACCACACCCACCGCGCCGGCCCTCCCGCGGGCCGAATCCAGTAGTCGGCTGGTGATGAGCTCCTTCAGCAGTACCGGAGTACGCAACCCGAGCAGCGGGGCGATGAGGTAGCGCAACGCGAAGGAACGGCCCGAACGAGGACGGTAGACGCCGCTGGCGATGTGTGCCCGCAGGTCGGGGTCGACGTACGGGTTGCCGAAGGCCCCATGGTGGTCGCGCAGATGGCTGCGCCGGTACGCGCCGGCGGCCTGCAGGACCAGATACGCCGACGGATACGTACCGAGCAGGGTGTTGAGACGTCGGTTGCGGGCGAGCACACCGTGTACCGACTCGTGCAGCAGGGTCGCCAGCGCACGTTGCCTGGTCGCGATGACCGGCAGCGCGACGAGCAGGTAGACCAGCCACCACAACCACCCCGAGCACAGCTCGGTGACGGCGGCGACGCCGACGATCACTGCCCAGTCGACGACCAGCGCCACGACGCCGTGCCAGTTGTCCAGCCTGCGCAGTGCCGCCAGCTCGCGGACGATCCCGGCGGAGAACCGGTGCCTGGTGATGGGCGCGACCCACGGCTGCCGGGTCCGGGTCGGAACGGGCGCGGAGGGGTCGAGCAGGTGCGGGGCCTCCGAAAGCGACATGACCACCTCCCCACCCACCTGCGGACCGGCTCCTGCCAGGACTGCCTGATCGGCTGGACATGCCGGAGGGCAGCGCACAGTTTCGGTGCGAACCAGCATGCCGCCCGGAGCGGCGGTAATCAAGGTTCACCCACCGCCCCGGTCGGGAAAGTCACCGCACAGCGCGCCGCCGCATCGCCCCCGCCGCCCTTCCGGTCCGCTCGGACGGCCCACCATCGACGTTGGGTGGCGTGACGTTCGGTGGCACGACAGAGCCCTATGCTTCGGAACAGTCATGGCACGATGTCACATGATGTACCGGTCAGGCGTAAGACGTTCTTCGCCCGCAGCAAGGAGTAGACCCGTGGCCAGTTCCCCGCCAGGCGTCGAGAGCCGGGTCCATGAGTACGCCATTGTCGGAGCCGGGCCCGCCGGTCTGCAGATGTCCTACTTTCTTCAACAGGCCGGCCTGGACTACGTGACGTTGGAAGCTGAGCGGGCCGGTCACTTCTTCAGCAAGATGCCCCGACACCGCCGACTGATCTCCAACAACAAGGTCTACACCGGATTCACTGATCCGGACAAGAACCTGCGTTGGGACTGGAATTCCCTACTCTCCGAGGACCTCAGCAAGGTATTCACCACGTACACCGACGAGTACTTCCCCTCGGCCGACGTGCTGGTCGAGTATCTCCAGGACTACGCCAGCCACTTCAAGCTGAACGTCCTGGAGGACGCCAGGGTCAGCTCTGTGGCCCGGGATGACACCGGGATCTTCACGCTCCACCTGCAGGACGGGCGGCTGATCCGGGCGATGCGGGTGATCATCGCCGCCGGGCACAACGTGCCGCACTCCCCCGATGTTCCCGGTGTCGAACTGTGCGAGCAGTACGCTGAGGTCGACACCGATCCTCGGGAGTACACCAACCAGCGGATCATGATCGTCGGCAAGGGCAACTCCGGCATGGAGACCGCCGAGAACCTGTTCGCGAAAGCCGCCAGCCTGCACGTACTGAGCCCGCATCCGGTCCGGATCGCCTGGAACACCCACCACGTCAGCGACGTACGCGCGGTGTACAACAACACACTGGACTCCTACCAACTGAAGATGCAGAACACCATCATCGATGCCAATCTGTCCCGCATCGAGAAGCTGGACGACGGGCGCCTCAAGGTGACCTTCAAGTATTCGCACGCACAGGGGCAGACCTGGGAACTGATCGTGGACCGGGTGATCCTGTGCTGCGGATTCCGGTTCGACTTCAGCATCCTGGATGGCAGCTGCATCGGCGACACCTGCCACGATGGCCGGTGGCCGGCGATGACGAGCTCCTGGGAGTCGGTCGACACTCCAGGTCTCTACTTCATCGGCACCCTCATGCAGGCCCGCGACTACAAGATCTCGTTCTCCGGCTTCATCCATGGATTCCGTTACAACATCCGCTTCCTCAGCGAGCTCCTCCAAGAGCGCTACCACGGCCGGCCACGGGCCGCGGAACCGATCGGCGTCGGCGCCGACAGGCTGACCGCTGCGGTGATCGACCGCGGCACCAACGCGTCCTCCATCTTCCAGCTGCCGGCTCTGCTCACCGACGTGTACCTGCTGGACGAGCCGGACGGCCGGATCGTGCGCTATCGGGACACCACAAAGGACTACGCGCTGGAGAACCAGGACTGGGCCGGACGCAGCATGCTTCTGATGTCCATGGAGTACGGCCATCTGCCGGCCGGGGCGGATCCATTCAACTTCCCGCGTGCGCCCCTGGATGGCAACGAGAGCCAGTTCATCCATCCGGTACTGCGGCTCTACCGGCGCGGCGAACTCGTCGAGACCTACCACGTGCCAGAGGATCTGGAGAACGAGTGGGACAAGCCGATGTACACCGAACCATGCCGGGCGGTGCTCGATCGGATGATTGCCGGGTCTGAGCCGACCAGGGACCGGGGCCCGGTCCCCGCGCCAGCGGACTAGCACCCCACACCGCCACTCGGCGACCGGAGAAAGCAGGAACGACCACGTGACGAGTGGCATCTACGAACAGTTCAGCAGCCTGTCAGCAGCCGACCAGGCCGCCTTCCTGAAGCGGCTCACCGAGGATCCGGCAGCCATGCGTCAGGTCGGCCTGTCGTATGCGCAGCGGCGGTTGTGGTTCCTCGAACAACTCGACGACACCAACAACGCCTACAGCGTCCCCGCCGCCTTCCACTGCCACGGCCCCCTCGACATCACCGCCTTCCACACCGCATACCAACAGATCTGCCAACGCCACGAAATCCTCCGCACACGCCTACTCGACGCAGCCGGCGAACCCGTCCAACTACCCGCCACCACCACACCACCCTTCACCACCACCGACCTACGACACCTCCCACCACACCAACGACACCCCCACACCCTCCTCCACAACGAAACCCAACAACCCTTCACCATCACCAACGCACCACTCACCCGCTGCCACATCATCACCATCAACGACAACGAACACCTCATCATCATCACCATGCACCACACCGTCACCGACGGCTGGTCCTCCGGCATCCTCTACCGCGAACTCAGCCACCTCTACAACGCCGCCACCACCAACACCACACCCAACCTCCCCGAACTCCCCATCCAATACACCGACTACGCCGCCTGGCAGAACGACACCCTCACCGGAGAATGGCTCCACAACGAACTCACCTACTGGCGCACCACCCTCCACAACGCACCCACCACCCTCGACCTACCACTCGACCACCCACGACCACCCCGCCAAACCTTCCACGGCAACACCATCACCACCACCCTCCCACCACACCTCACCCACCAGATACACCACACCAGCCAACAACACGGCATGACACCCTTCATGCTCCTACTCGCCACCTACGCCGTCCTGCTCCACCACTACACCGGACAAGACGACATCCTCATCGGCGCACCCGCCGCAGGCCGCACCCGACCAGAACTCGACAACCTCATCGGACTGTTCGTCAACACCATCGTCCTGCGCGCCAACCTCACCAACAACCCCACCTTCCACCAACTCCTCACCCGCATCCACCGCACCGCACTCGACGCCTACACCCACCAGGACCTACCCCTCGACAAAATCATCGAAGACCTCACCACCCACCGCACCCTCGACCGCAACCCACTCTTCCAAGCCTTCTTCTCCTACGAAAAAACCACCACCACACCCGACCTCCAACTCCACAACCTCACCACCACACCCCTCGAATCCCCCAACCACACCGCAAAATTCGACCTCGACCTCGGAATCGAAGAACACCCCGACGGCACCCTCGAAATCGGCCTCAACTACGCCACCGACCTCTTCGACACCACCACCGCCCACACCATGCTCCACCACCTCCACCACCTACTCACCACCCTCACCACCAACCCCCACACCCCACTCGACGCCATCACACCGCCCGTGACGCACCGTACGATTGCGGGTTCCGGCGGCAGTACGCCCGTCGTGGCGGATCCGCCGGCCGTGACACAGACCGGCCGACCGCCGCAGAGCTCCACGGAGAAGGCGGTCGCCGGGATCTGGGAGGAACTGCTCGGTCGACCGGTGACGAGTGTGTCGGACAACTTCTTCAGCCTCGGTGGCCAATCGCTGCTCGTACTACGGCTGGTGGCACGGGTCCGCGAGGTGATGGATCTGAAACTCGATCCGGCCGCAGCGTTCGAGACCCCGACGGTAGGTGCGCTGGCCGCCGCCATAGACCAGGCCCGTGGCAGTGACATCACGGCCACACAACCGATCCCGCCGGTCGACCATTCCCGACCGCTACCCCTGTCGTATGCGCAGCGGCGGTTGTGGTTCCTCGAACAACTCGACGACACCAACAACGCCTACAGCGTCCCCGCCGCCTTCCACTGCCACGGCCCCCTCGACATCACCGCCTTCCACACCGCATACCAACAGATCTGCCAACGCCACGAAATCCTCCGCACACGCCTACTCGACGCAGCCGGCGAACCCGTCCAACTACCCGCCACCACCACACCACCCTTCACCACCACCGACCTACGACACCTCCCACCACACCAACGACACCCCCACACCCTCCTCCACAACGAAACCCAACAACCCTTCACCATCACCAACGCACCACTCACCCGCTGCCACATCATCACCATCAACGACAACGAACACCTCATCATCATCACCATGCACCACACCGTCACCGACGGCTGGTCCTCCGGCATCCTCTACCGCGAACTCAGCCACCTCTACAACGCCGCCACCACCAACACCACACCCAACCTCCCCGAACTCCCCATCCAATACACCGACTACGCCGCCTGGCAGAACGACACCCTCACCGGAGAATGGCTCCACAACGAACTCACCTACTGGCGCACCACCCTCCACAACGCACCCACCACCCTCGACCTACCACTCGACCACCCACGACCACCCCGCCAAACCTTCCACGGCAACACCATCACCACCACCCTCCCACCACACCTCACCCACCAGATACACCACACCAGCCAACAACACGGCATGACACCCTTCATGCTCCTACTCGCCACCTACGCCGTCCTGCTCCACCACTACACCGGACAAGACGACATCCTCATCGGCGCACCCGCCGCAGGCCGCACCCGACCAGAACTCGACAACCTCATCGGACTGTTCGTCAACACCATCGTCCTGCGCGCCAACCTCACCAACAACCCCACCTTCCACCAACTCCTCACCCGCATCCACCGCACCGCACTCGACGCCTACACCCACCAGGACCTACCCCTCGACAAAATCATCGAAGACCTCACCACCCACCGCACCCTCGACCGCAACCCACTCTTCCAAGCCTTCTTCTCCTACGAAAAAACCACCACCACACCCGACCTCCAACTCCACAACCTCACCACCACACCCCTCGAATCCCCCAACCACACCGCAAAATTCGACCTCGACCTCGGAATCGAAGAACACCCCGACGGCACCCTCGAAATCGGCCTCAACTACGCCACCGACCTCTTCGACACCACCACCGCCCACACCATGCTCCACCACCTCCACCACCTACTCACCACCCTCACCACCAACCCCCACACCCCACTCGACGCCATCGCCCTGCTACCGGTCGACGAGCAGGCCACGCTGCTGCGACGCCACCACATCCCGGCCCCGGACAGCACCGCGCAGGGACTGCAGGAACTGGTGCAACGGCAGGCCGCGCGTACCCCGGACGTTGACGCGGTAGTCCGCGGCACGGACCGACTCACATACCGGCAACTCGACCAACAGGCAGACACCCTGGCCCGGCGGCTGCACGCGTACGGGGTCGGCCCGGACGTACCGGTCGGCATCTGTCTGCCCCGCACGCCGCGCCTGGTGGTGGCGATACTGGCCGTCCTGAAGGCCGGCGGCTGTTACCTGCCGTTGGACGCGAGCTACCCGGCCGACCGGGTCCAGTTCATGCTGGCCGACTCGGCCGCGAGCCTGGTACTCACCGACGGCACGCTGACAGAGCGGTTCGCTGGACATCATGGCGAGATCATCTGTCTGGACGACCTGCCACCCGCCGACCTACCGACCGCAGCGCCGCCCCGCACCAACGGTCCCGATGATCTCGCCTACATCCTGTACACGTCCGGATCGACCGGCCGTCCCAAGGGTGTTGCGGTCGCGCACCGCAGTGTCATCACGCTGGCCGAGTCCTACCGACAGCTGTTCACCGAAGACGAAGTGACCTGCGTACTGGGGGCGGCCTCGGTCTGCTTCGACGCCTCGATCCTGGAACTGTTCGGCACACTCAGCCGGGGCGGCACGCTCGTCCTCGTCGACACCGTCCTGGATCTGGCGACCACCGGGCGTGAGATCACCATGTTCCAGACGGTGCCCAGCCTGATGGCCGAACTGCTGCGCACCGGGGGCGTCCCGGACAGTGTCCAGACCCTGTGCATCGGTGGCGAGCCGTTGCCGCCGCATATGGTGGAACGGATCTACACGGCCGGCAGGATCCAGCGGATCATCAACATCTACGGCCCCACCGAGGACACCGTGGACTCCGCGTGGAGCGAGATCCGGCGCGGGTGCACGCACCCCACGATCGGCCGACCGGTGCCCGGCACATACTGCTATGTACTGGATCCGTACGGCAGACCGGTACCCGACGGGGTGCCCGGGGAACTGCATCTCGGGGGTGACGGGCTGGCCCGCGGCTACCTCAACCGCCCGGCACTGACCGCCGAACGCTTCCTGCCCGATCCGTTCCGGGACACGCCCGGTCAACGCATGTACCGTACCGGCGATCTGGTCCGCTACCTGCCCGACGGCGACCTGGATTTTCTGGGCCGGGTGGACCGGCAGGTGAAGCTGCGCGGCATGCGCATCGAGCCGGGCGAGATCGAGAAGGTCGTGACCAGCCAACCTGGCATCACCGACGCGGCGGTGGTAGTGCTCGGCGGTTCAGCGGCCGGACGACTCGTCGCCTACCTGGTCTGCGACAGCGACTACGACGAGACCTCCCTGCGTCGGGCATTGCGCCGCGAACTGCCTGATCATCTGGTGCCGGCGAACTTCGTCGAACTCGACACCCTGCCGGTGACGCCCAACGGCAAACTCGACACCTCCGCACTCCCGGAGCCGATCCAGGAGTCGACCGTGCCGACCTTACCCGGTAACGCCACGGAGCAGCGGGTGGCGAAGATCTGGGAAAGCATCCTCGAGCGGTCCCCGATCGGCGTGCACGACGACTTCTTCGCACTGGGTGGACACTCCCTGGCGGCGTTGCGGATCATCAGCCGGCTGAACCAGGAGTTCGACACCACCCTTACCGTGTCGGTGCTGTTCGAGGCCCCCACGATCGCTGCTCTCGCCCCGGTGCTGACCAGTGGCGGCAGCGCGCCCGACACCCCCCTGGTGTCGGTACGTACGGCGCAGCGGGAGGCCACCGCGATCGTCCTCGTGCACGCGGTGGGAGGCAGTGTGCTGGGCTATTCCGAACTGGTCCGGCACCTGGCACCGCAGGCCGCCGTCTACGGGCTGGAAGCGCCCGGACTGCACGGCGGGGCCACACCACTGGCCAGCGTCCCGCAGCTGGCCGGACACTACATCGACGCGCTACGCGAGCGTGGACTCACCGACAACCTGATCCTGCTCGGCTGGTCGATGGGGGGTGCGGTCGCCTACGAGATGGCCGCGCAACTCGCGACCGACGGTGCGCTGCCGCCCCCACTGGTCCTGCTGGACAGCGTACTGCCCAGCAGCTCGGCTCGACCAGATCCGGTGGAGTTGCTGGAGGAGTACGCAAGGTTCCTCGCCGATGCCGGGGCCACCGCGGACGAGCTGCCGCTGCCGTCCCGCGCACAGTTGGCCGACAGCCAGGGTGTGGAGTACCTGTGGCGCTGGGCGCGCGAGTGCGGACTTCTGGGCGATGAGATCGACCTGACCAGGCTGCGCTGGAGCCTGGATGTCTTCCGCGCCAACGTCGCGGCGCTCGACACCTACCATCCGGGACCCGCCGCGTCGCCGACCCTGTATCTGGCCGCCTCGGCACAGGGCCGGACCGTCGGTGCCGCCCGTTGGCGGGACCTGCTGGGTCCGGGCATCGTGGTGCGCGAGGTCGGGGGCGGGCACTACGGCATGCTGACCGAACCGCATCATCGACACGTGGCCGACGAGATCAACCAGTGGATCGGGCAGCAGCACTAGGAGGACGGCAGATGGACAGGCAGACCGCGGGCACCGGTTCGTATCTGGTTCTGGAGTTCACCGGGGTCGAGGACGAACGCACGTTCAACACGCTGCTGCCCGATGTGCCGCCCGAGCGGGTGGTCAAGGTGGACCCGCTCGCCGTACATCTCCACGAGGCGGTACCGGTGGCCGGGCAGGCACGGCTGATCTGCGACCAGGTGGCCGGGCCGATCCAATTGATCTTCGGCTACTGCAGCGGGGCCGCGCTCGCCCTACGGGTAGCTGCCGAGCTGCATGCTCGTGGTGCCGACGCACCGCACGTGCTGTTGCTCAACCCCGACGTCATCGACGACGAGACCCTGCGCCGCGAGTTCGCCAGCATGTACGCCGGCGTGGGCGGTGAACCCGCCGAGGTGGTCCCCTCCCTGGTCGGCCAGAGCGGCGAGACACTGGTGGACAGTCTGGAGGAGGCGCTGTTCACCCGCCAGGACGCGCTGATCGAGGCGTACGGTGGGCCGGAGGCCGCGGAGCCGGTCCGGTATCTGTTCAACCGCTACCGGGCCTGGTTGAGGTTCCTCGCCGCCACCGGTTGCTCGCCTGCGGTGGATCCACACGCCCCGGTCTCGGTGATCACCGGACAGGAACACGGCGACGTCGAACTCACGGCGCTGCTCACCTCGCCGGGCGAGGCACGGACACACCGGTGCGCCACACCGGATCGCACGTTGCTGGCCAGTTCGCAGGCACGTGACGCGGTCGCGAGCATCACCCGGGCGCTCGGCTGAGTGGGCGACTGCGGACGCCGCGATCACCGGCGGGATGTGACTGCCCCACCTGACCCGGGCCGCAGCATCGACGCACTCGCCGGCGACCCGGTCATGCGGCGTTCACCTGACTCTCGGGTCGTCCCGGTCCACCTGCAACCGCGGACCGGGACACCCACCTCGCTCAGCTCTCCGGGGTGCGCCCGCTGGCGCTGTCGCTCTCCTGGAGCAGGCGACTCAGCACATCCCCGTCGGCGACCCGAGTGACCGGGGTATGCCGCGGTGACGCTGCCCTGGTCGCCGTGAGCGGGGTCCGCAGCGAGCTACGTACCAGCTCGGCGATGCGCCGGACGGTGGCCGCGGTGAGGAACTCGTCCAGATCGATCACCGCGCCCAACCGACGTTCCAGCTTGCCGATGACCGATGCCGCGGCAAGGCTGTGGCCGCCCAGTACGAAGAAGTCGTCATCACCGTGAGCAGGCTGGCCGCCGAGCACCTCGGCGAAGGCCTCACCCACGGCGGTCTCGATCTCATCGGCCCCGGTGGTGGGGACGGCGTCCGCCGCCGGTGTAGGGAACCCGACGATCAGTGCGTCCGCCCGGAGGGTGAGTTCCTGACGGTCCGGCTTGCCACTCACCATCCGGGGCAGCTCGGTGGCCAGCTCGATCCGCCCGGGCACCATGTATGGCGGCAAACCTTCGCGCAGTGCCTGCTGGATCGCCGTGACGTCGAGACCGGCCCCTTCCACGAAGGCCACCAGCCCGGCGGTGGGTTCATCGGCGCAGCCGACCACCACCACCGCGGTGCGTACCCCCGCAAGGCCGGAGAGCACATTCTCCACCTCACCGGTCTCCACCCGGTGGCCACGCAGCTTGACCTGGCTGTCCAGTCTGCCGGCGAACTCCAGCATCCCGTCGGGTCGCCACCAGCCCAGATCACCACTGCGGTAGGCGCGCCCCCCCGGCACATCCGGCTGATCGACGAAGGCCTCCGCGGTCAGCTCCGGCCGTCCGTGATAGCCGTCCGCGAGACCGGGGCCGGACAATCTGATCTCTCCGACGAATCCGGGTGGCAGCGTCCGGCCGGCCGGGTCCAGTACGGAGATGACGGTGTTGCTCACCGGCCGCCCTATCGGACAGCCGGGCCCCGCGTCGGGGGCGTGGTCGAACGCGGTCGAGCCGACCGAGTTCTCCGTCGGACCGTACTCGTTGATCAGCCGTACGCCGGGCAGCAGCGCGTGGTGGCGGTCGACCAGGTCGGTGGTCGTCGCCTCCCCGGCCACCGTCACGACCCGTAGCGTCGCGCCGGTCGACGCGATCTCGTCGAGCAGTACCTGGTACAGGCTGGGTACGAGGGTGATGTGGGTGATGTCGTGGTCGCTGACCATGGCGGCCATCCGCCGCGGTTGCACCGGGCTGGGCTCCACCAGCACGATCCGGCCGCCGGCGGACAGGACCGAGAACAGATCGGAGACGGAGCTGTCGAACGCCAACGACGGCACCTGCAACAGCCGCGTGTCGGTGTCGAGGTCGTGGTAGTTCACCTTCCAGCTCAGGTAACTGGCGATCGCCCCGTGGCGTATCGCCACCCCCTTGGGTGTGCCGGTGGAACCGGAGGTGTAGATCAGGTATGCCAGGTCCGCCGCGGTCACCGGTGGGAAGGTACGGTCGCCGGGCGGGCCGGCCGCCGATGCCGCGAGCCCGGCGAGATCGATCTGCGGCACCGCACCGTCGCCGACCGGCAACCGATCGGCCAGTCCATCGTCGACGAGGACCGCGCGGCTACCGGAGTCGGCCAGGATGGCCGCCAGCCGCTGAGGCGGGGACTGCAGATCCAGGGGCACGTACGCGGCGCCGGCAAGAAGCGTGCCCAGAATGGCGGGAACGGCGTGTGGTGACTTTCCGGCCAGGATCCCGACGCGCTCGCCGGTACCGATGCCGCGCCGGACCAGTGCGTCGGCGACCCGTTCGGTGGCATGCCACAGCTGCTGGTAGGTCAGCACAGAGTCGCCGCACTGGACCGCCACCCGCTCGGGGTGTGCAGCGACCATCGCCATGATCGGCCCGAGCAGGGTCGAATCCCGCTCCGGCGGATCGAACGTGGCGCGGCCGAACTGCGTGGTGCGCGCGATGTCCTCCGGCGCACCGGCCGGCAGCTGCGCGAGCGATCGGTGCGGTTCGACGAAGCAGGCGAGGATGCTCGCTACCGACCGCAGCACGACCTCGACGAACCAGGGGGCAATCCTGGTCGTGTCGGCGTCGGCACGCAGTATCCGTCCGGCGCCCTGATCACCGTCGAGCATCAGGGTGAGGGCCGGATCCTGCGGCGCGCTGACGGCTGCGGCAACCCTGCTCGAACCGATCAGCATGCTCCCGCCCGATTCCGGGGACGGGTCGGCACCGGCGAAGCGCGACCGCAACGTGGCATCCACGGCGACCACGAGATCGGCGACCGTCTCCATAGCACTCAACGCGATCGGACACACGACCGTGCCACCGGGGCCACGGACCAGCGCCGCAACCTCGTCATCACCGTCCATCGCCGCCAGTGTCACGGTAGCCGCGGCGACGAGCACGACGAGTTCCTCCAGCGCCCGCCCGCCGGATATCCGGGCCAGTCCGGCGCTGGCATCCTCGGCCAGCGGCAAGGTCCTCGAGGTACGTCCCGGGCGTGGCGGCTCGGTCAGCCGAAGGCGGAGCCGGCCCGCGGCAGCACCGTGGTCAACTGTCATAACGCTGCATCGCTCCCTGTCTGAGTGGAGTCTCAACGGAAACAGGCATGGCGGCCGGACCCGGTACGGGCCGCCATGCCTCGTCGCCGTGCCCGGCCCAGGAATCCGTATCTCATGGTAGGCGAGCCACGCCGGCCACCCGTGGTCGTGTTGGCCGGTCGACGGTCAGCCTGCGACCGGTCGGTGGGTCGGTCCCGGTCCGCGACCGGTGGCGCCCGCGAGTTCGGCGAGTGTCCGACCGGCGAAGACGTCCTGCAGGACGAAATCGAACCCGATCTGCCTGGCCCTGATGAACATCTGGACACAGGACAGCGAATCACCGCCGAGACCGAAGAACGTGTCGCCGGCGGTCGGACGTACCCCGAGCATCTCGGTCCAGACGTCCGCGAGTGCCGCCGCCGGCCCGGACAGCTCCCGTACGGCCACGGCATCGACCGACGGTGCCCGCCACTGGTCGAGTAGCGATGTGACGTCGAGCTTTCCGTTGGCGGTCAGTGGGATGCGCTCGATGACCCGGACCTGCCGGGGAACCATGTGTCCGGGCAGCCGCGCGCGCAGGAACTTGACGAAGTCCGCGCCGGCCGAACCGGCGTCCCGGACGACCACGACGGCGCCCAGACCACCACCGTGGGATTCGACCGGCAACGACAGTGCGACCGCCTGCTCGACGGCCGGATGCGCCCGCAACACCGACTCGACATCACCCAGTTCGATGCGGTGGCCCCGGATCTTCACCTGCCGGTCCGTACGGCCCACGTAGCGCAGCTGTCCGTCGGCACCCAGACGTACCTGGTCGCCCGTGCGGTACCACCGCACCCCGGTATCGTCGGCGCCGAACTTCTGTTCGGTGAGGGCCGCGTCGCCCAGGTAGCCGCGGGCCAGGCCCGGTCCACAGATCTGCAGTTCGCCGGGTATCTCGTACGGTGTCGCTCGATCGTCGCTGTCCCTGATACGCAGCCCCAGGTCGGCCAGTGCGATCCCGATCGGGCTGCCCGACTCGTCGAGGTCGTCGACGGTCAGCACCCGCCAGGTGGCGTGCACCGTGACCTCGGTCGTGCCGTACATGTTGACCAGGACCGCGTTGCGGGCAACGGAAGAGTCGAACCAGGCTCCCATGGTGGCCGGCCGGGCCGGCTCACCACCCAGGATCATCCAGCGCACTGCGGCGCCGTCGACCGCGCCAAGGGCCGGGAGCAGTTGGTGGAACGCCGAGGGTGTCTGGTTGACGACGGTGACGCGTTCGGTACGCAGCAGTTCGGCGAAGGCGTACGGGTCACGCGCGACGTCCAGCGGGACCACCACGAGTCGACCGCCGTAGCACAGCGCACCCCAGATCTCCCACACGGAGAAGTCGAAGCCGTAGGAGTGGAACATCGTCCAGACGTCGTCAGTGCGCGGGCACAGCTGGTCCTGCGTGACATCGAACAGCCGCGACAGGTTGCGGTGGGTGATCTCGACGCCCTTGGGACGTCCGGTCGACCCGGAGGTGTAGATCACGTACGCCGGGTCCTCCGACCCCGGCACCGGCAGCTGCACGCCGGTCGGCGGGCCGTCCAGGTCGTCGATGACCAGCACCGGTGTGCCGGTGGAACCGACCACCTCGCTCTCCCGGCCGACCAGCATCAGGGTGGGGGCCGCATCCTCGATCAGCAGACTCTGCCGGGCCTCGGGGTACGCCGGATCCACCGGTACGTAGGCGGCGCCGCATGCCAGCACGGCGAGTACACCGACCACGAGGTCGACGCTACGGGCGGCTACGAGCCCCACCCTGGTGCCGGGGCCGGCTCCGCGCGCGGCGAGCCGCTCGGCCAGTACCGTGCTGCGGTGTTCGAGCTGCCGATAGGTCAACCGGACCGGTCCGCAGCTGATTGCCGGCGCCTCCGGCTGCTGCCGACAGATCCGTCGGAACCGCGAGATCACATCACCCGACCAGGAGCCGGATGCCACCCGAGGGATGCCCAACGCCTGCCCGTCGTCTCGTTCCCCGGCCGTCAGGATGTCGGTGCTCAGGGCATCGGTGTCCGGCCGGTCGATTGCCGCGCGCAGAGCCGAGCACAGGTGAACCGCCATCCGTCGGCACTCCGGGGAGTCGGCGACCTGCCCGGCCGCCGCGCAGCCCACCGTGATCCGGTCAGCGGACCAGGTGAGCGTGAACCGGACCACCTCACCGGGTCCGGGGATCGACTGGTTCCCGTCACCAGCATTCCCGTCCGGCAACGGGCCGGACGTGGCGGACCGGTCGACCAGCGGAGAGGTGACGTCGCCGAGCAGCCGCAGCGCGACGTTGCCGGCTGGGGCGAGATCACCGTCCTCCCACCGCAGGCGCGCACACAGCTGCGACCAGGACCCTGCGGCCGGCTCGATACGCAGCACAGCCCGGCCGGCCGGGCTGCCGGCGAGTACCGGAATGACGAGCTCACCCCGCGCGCCGTAGCGGTGCAGTACCACGGCCAACGCCGCGCCGGCCAGGGCCGCTCGCTCGGATCTTCCGGGAAGCGACGGACCGACCGGCAGTTCGGCCGAGGCGGTGCTGATTCCCGACTCCCGCAACGGCTTCGGTGCCACCGGAAGCGGACAGCTCGGCTCGACCGGCGCGGGTTCGGAGCCACGGTCGGTGGGTTGCGCGGCCGATTCGTGCGTCACGCTCATCAGATGACCGTAGTACGCGCGCCCCAGCGCAGCGCAGCCGTGTCCGGTGCGGGTGTCCACGCCTGCGGTCAGTGCGACTCCGGCTCGCCGATCACCACATGGCCCGCTGCGCGAAGTGCCTGCGCAGCCCCGTCCGGGTCGGTCACCAACAGATAGTCCGTGTCGTAGGTCGCCACGGCGAAGACGCTCAGTCCCGCATCCGCGATCGGTGTGACCACCGAGGCGAGCACACCGGGTTCATCCAGCCCGAACGGTCCCTCGATGCGCAGACAGCGCCAGCCCGGGTCGGCCTGCGCCGGGTCCGGCATCGCCGCCTCCGGGCAGATGATCGACAGTTCGTCGGCGGTACGGGTGACGGAGGTGAAGGTGGAGGCACCGCTGAGCGCCCAGGACGGTACCGGTTCATCGGCACCGAACCGGCACATGGCGTACCTGCCGGGCAGGTGCCGCAGGGTCCGACGAGGTCTGCGTCGACCGGCGATGGTCTCCAATCGGACAATGTCCAGCACGTCACGCAACATCGCCGCCGACGCGGACACCGCACCGGGCTCCAGGGTCGCCGCGGAGAAGCGGTCCACCCGGTCGGTGTGGTACGCCACTCCCATCTCGTCCGGGGTGAGTACCGCGAGCGGATGGTCGGTGGGCAGGGCCGTCGGCCGGACGGAGAGCCGGTAGCCCTCTGCGGTCCACTCTGCAAGGCACAGCAGGACCAGGCGCTGTCCCCGCGCCGAGGCTGCCGACACGGTGTCCGCCGAGACCTCTCGGATCCCCTCCACCAGCACATCGTCCAAAGTGGCCGGCTGGCCGAGCACCGCGTTGGCCGCGATGACCAGTTTGCAGGCGGAGTCGTGACCATCCACGTCGAGGCTCGGATCTGCTTCGGCGATCCCGCGACGCTGCGCGTCGGCCAACGCATCGGCGAAGCTGCCGCCGGCCTCCATGGCGCGCAGGATGCTGTGACTGGTTCCGTTGAGTACCGCTTCCAGCCGGGTGATCCGGCAGCCGGCAAGGTCCCGGTGTCCCATGTTGACCACCGGCAACGCGCCGGCCACCGTGGCACTGAAACGCAGGCGTGGCCTGACCGTCCGGCCGGGCACGGCTGGTCGTACCGGCCCCCAGCCATCGGACGGGTCACTGAGTTCGACGAGTTCCCGGTACGCCAGCGCCAGCGGTGCCTTGTTCGCCAGTACGACATGCCGGCCCCCGCTCAGCGCGGCACGTACGGTGCCCAGTCCGGGTTGGCCGTCGTGCAGGTTCACCGGGGTCGCTTCGAGCAGGATGTCCGCGCCGCTGAGTTCCAGCGCCCGCTCCGGGGTCATGCCGGGTCTACCCACCCCGGGCAGATCACCGAGCCGGCCACCCGACGCCAGCGTCCCCAACACCTGCTGTAGGTCCAGCCCGTCCTGGTCGAGCGCGGCGCCGCCGAGCTCGGCGACCGCGGTGACCCTGAACTCCGCGCCATAGCGGTCCGCCAGCTCAGCACCGCGCTCCTGCAGCATCGCCAGCAGGCCGGCGCCCACGTTGCCGGCACCGGCCAGACACAGCCGCCACACGGTGGCCGTCGTGCCACTCATCGCGCACACCGGACCGACCGGATAGTCCAGATGTCAGGCAGCAGACACACACAACGCATCGTCGAAGCCTAGACCAGCCTCGACCGGGTCTTCAGATCAGCGACAACGGTGCCGCATCCGGGCCGGGCAGAGCCTGGCGGTCCAGCTTCCCGTTGGGTGAACTGGGCAGGCGGTCCACCCGCCACCACCGCACCGGCACCATGTAGTCGGGCAACCTGGCGAGCAGTTCCCGGCGCAGTTCCAGCGCGGACGGCGGACCGCCGACGAGCGCGGCGTGCAGTTCGACCGCGCCGTCACGGCGGGCCCGGCCGAAGACCGCGGCGGCGCTCACGCCGGGTAGCCCGCTCAGCACCGCCTCCACCTCGGCGGGCTCCACCGCGTTGCCCCGGATCTTGACCATGTCGTCGATGCGGCCGAGCAATGCCAGCGTGCCGTCGGGTCGCCAGCACGCCCGGTCCCTGGTCCGGTACAGACGCGCACCCGGACGGAACGGATCGTCCAGGAAGACCGCTCCGGTGAGGGTCGCGTCGGTGTAACCGCGCGCCACACCCACCCCGCCGATGTACAGCTCACCCTCGGCACCGTCCGGGACCGGCTGGAGCTGTTCATTGAGCAGGTAGATGTAGGTGTTCCAGACCAACGACCCGACCGGCGGCAGCGGCTCGATGTTGCCCAGCGCCGCGTTGACCGTGTGGCTGGCGACCATGTGGTTCTCCGCCGGGCCGTAGTGGTTGTGCAGGCTCAGTTCCGGCCGGTCCGCCAGCAGCGCGGCCAGCTCGGGGCCGACCCGTACGGTCTCGCCCGCGCTGATGATGTGCCGCAGCCGGGGCGCGTCACGAAACGAGACCGGCTGGCCCATGATCGCGTCGATCAGTGACTGGGGAAGATCCAGTACCTCGATGCCCTCGTCGATGATGAAGTCGATGAGTTCCCGCGGATCGCGGCGCACCTCGGCAGGCGGCACGACCAGGCACCCACCGGATGCCAGGGTGTAGAAGATCTCCTGTACGGAGACGTCGAAACTGAGCGCTGCGGCCTGCAGCACCTGCCGACCGGAGCCCAGCCCAGCGGCGCTGACCTGCCAGGACACAAAGTTGACCAGGCATCGGTGGGTCTGCACGATCCCCTTCGGCCGGCCGGTGGAACCCGAGGTGAAGATCACGTAGGCGGCGTCCGTGGCGGCCGGACACGGACCCGCCAACGGCTCGACCGGCCGGCGCCGCGCGGCCGCCACCAGTTCGTCCAGCACCACGGAACGCTCACCCGAGCCGGCCTCGGGGGCATGCGACACGACCCGCAGGGTCGCGCCGGACGCCGCCATGATGTGCTCGATGCGGTGCCGCGGGTAGGTCGTGTCGACCGGGAGGTACGCGGCACCGGCGCGCAATGTGGCGAGTACCACCGCGCAGAAGGCGATACCGGCTTCCGCGGCGACGAGCACGACATCCTCGGTCCCGATACCGAACTCGTCACGCAGCAGGCTGGCGATCTGGTCGGCCAGGAGGTCCAGTTCCCGGTAGGAGATCCGGTCGCGTCCCTGGCGGACCGCTGGTGCGTCCGGGCAGCGTCGGACCTGAGCGGCCACCAGGTCGAGGACGGTGTCGATACCGGGGTCGAGCGCCACGACCGGTCCGTGATGACCGATGGTGCGGTTCGGTGCGGCGGTGTCGACCATGCGGATAGTCCTCCAGTGTCCGGGCTCGGAATCAGTCGAAATGGAAGCCGCTGAAGGCACCGGATCCGCGACGGGTACCGGAACCGGGTACGGGCAGCTCGGTCAACGGCTCTGTCCCCTCGGCCAGTCGGACCAGATCGGCCGCGACCAGCTCGGCCAGCCAATGTGCGGTGGCACCGTCGTAGCGTTCGGTGTCGTACTGCAGGGTCAGGTCGGTGCCCTGGCCCTCAGACTGTTCGATGAACTGGAAGGACAGTTCGAACAGGCCCTGCCGCGGCGGTACCGGGCCACCCCGCAGACCGATCTCGTCGCGGTCCGGGCGGCCGGCGGTGATGTAGGGGTACACGGCGACCCAGACGTCGAAGAACGGCGTACGCCATTGCTCGCGCGGCGGATCCAGCGCGGCGACGATCTCGTCGAAGGTCACGTCACTGTGGTCCACCGCGTCCACCACCCGTGCCGCGACCTGGTCGAGCAGTTCGATCCAGTCCGGGCGCGGTGGCACGGTCAGTCGCAGCGCAACGGTCGAGACGTAGAAGCCCACCGCACGGGGTCGGCCCAGCCTCGTACGCCGGTCGACCGGCGTACCGACGCAGATGTCGTGGCATCCGGTGACCAGCCCCAGCGTGTGCACGAGTGCCGCGGTGACGGCGACGAACCGGCCGGCGTGCGACCGGGTGCCGGCCTCATCCAGTTTGTCCATGGTGGACTGGCTGATCGGCAGGCTGACCGATGCGCAGCGGCGGGCCGTGGGAGCGTGCCGTCGGCGCGACACCGGTAGTGGTAGTGGTGGAGGTGGCGGGGACAGCGACGCACGCCAGTACCGTAGGGCAGCGTTCTGCTGCGGGCTCGGCCCCGGACCGGACATCGTCGTGTCCGACGGCCCCGCACCGGATGCACCGCTCTGCGTCGCCGCCGGTGGCGGTCGCCTGCCCTCGGCGCCGTCCGGGTCTGTGTAGGCCTCGACAAGGTCCTCGGCAAGGATCCGTAGCCCGCTGCCATCACAGACGAGATGGTCGGCGACCAGCAGCAGCGACCACGCGCCGGCGGAGCGCAGGAACACCGTCACCCGGCACAGCGGACCGACGGACAGGTCGAAGGGCGCGTCGATACGTTCCTGCACCTCGGCGGCCAACGCCGGTCCGGGCTCACCCGATCCGCGCAGGTCCACCACCTCCAACGGATCGACCTGGTCGGTCACCGTCATCTGCGGGACGCCCCGATGCTCGGCGAAGACCGCCCGCAGAATCGGGTGGCGCCACAGCACCAGTTCCACCGCCCGCGCCAGTCTGGTCGGCTCCAGCTCACCGACGCCGTCGAACAGGCAGGGAACCGTGTACTGCGACCCGCCGGACACGCCGCGCTGCCGTTCCCGCCACAGCCAGCGCGCCACGTCTGGAAGCTGCGTAACGTCATCACCCACGGACCGTACGGAGTCGTTCGAAGTGCGCGGCTCCGGTGGCTCGGGTTCCGGTCGCTGCCCCACCCGCAGGGCCAGAGCCTGCGGGGTGGGGCATTCGAACACGTCACGTACCCGTACCCGGGTGCCGCAGAGACGCTCGACCGAGCTTGCCAACGCCGATGCGGCGAGGCTGTGCCCTCCAGCGAGAAAGAAGTCCGTGTCCGGCCCCACCGCCGGAACCTCCAGCACCGACGCGAACTCCCGACACAGCGCGGCCGTCAGCGCGCCGGCGGTATCCGGGCCGTCCGCCGTAGGTGCGCTGCCCACCGGGGCCGCGGCAAGGTCGGCCGGCTCAGCGGCAGACAACAGATCAGAGCGCCCGTCCGGCCGGTCCACAGCCCACCACCCGCTCCACGATGGATCGTCGCGGCCAGTGTAGCCATCCCGGGGCCACGAGCACCGGACGCATCAGGGGCGGGGTCGGTGCCGATGAGTAGGATCGGACCCCGGACGAGATGGCAGCACAGTGACGGCGAGGTGTCATGCTCAGGTCACGCAGGCTCGGTTGTATCGCGGTCGAGGACTACGACCTCACCGAGGAACTCGCCCTGATCGACGGGCTGGAGGCCGGCGGCACCTACGATGCCTTCACCTTCGGGTCCTGGTCCAGCCACGTGCTGGCCAACGGCAGCGGCGCGGCGCAGGACACTGAATTCCGGCCACATGGGGAGCATCTGCGACCCACCGAGCTGGGCCGCCGGCTGCCCAACATCATGTCCCTGGTCCACGACCATTTCGACAGCACGCACCTGCAGTGGGTCCGCGTCTTCGCGCTGACCGATGGCATTCTCGCGCCGCACGTCGACTTCCTCGAGTTCGCCGCGCCGGGCACCCGGCTGCAGGTCCCCCTGCGCACCACACCCCGCTCGCAACATTCCGAGGAACGCACGGTCTACCACCTCAGGCGCGGCGAGGTCTGGGCGATCCACGCGACCGTGCCGCATTCGGTGATGAGCCCGGCCGGAACCACCCGGCTCGCGTTGTGTCTGGACTTCGCCGGCACACAGCAGGCACCGTTCTCCCCCGGGCACGTCGACGCCCCGACGCCGGCGGACATCCACCTGATCGACCGGCCACCGATCACCGACGACGAGCTGGCCGCGCTGATCGGTACCGGCATCTCCATGACCCGGGAGAACATGCGCGAGAGGTTCCGCGACTTCGCCCGGATGCACTTCGAACGTGACAGCCATGCGGTGGATGCCTTCGACTGGTTCATCGCCGCCGCAGCACGCAGCGCCGACCCGACGCTGGCCGAGCGGGCCAGCGCGTTTCGCACGTTCTGCGTACAGAAACGTGGTTACCAGGAACGATTCGACTGGTGAGCAGGCGCCGCTGGTAACCACGTGAGTTCACAGATCGAAACTGGTGTCACCCCAGGCATCTGCTGTGGGCTGCGCTGCCATGCTGCCGGCAAGCATGTCCTGCGGCCGGTCCACCACCTGTCGCACCAGTGCGACCAACTGATCGGCGAGGTCCTCGGTCTGTGGGCCGGTAAGCACGTTGTCGTCGTAGGTCAGTGCGAGCAGCAGCCGGCCGGCCCGCAGTCGTGCGTACAGCCACAGGTCGCTGGTGGCCGACAGACGTTCCGGCAACACGTCGTCGATCTCGAAACGTGCGGACCCGAGATCGGCATCCTCCCAACTGACCCCGAGATCGAGCAGGACGCTGCGTCCGGCGCCCGCGCGCAGCCCGAGCCGCTCGACCAGAACATCAAAGGGCAGTCTGGAGTTCTCGTACGCCTCGAGCACCCGGTCCTGTACGTGCTCGACCAACTGCCCGAGGCACATCGTCGGATGCAGGGTCAACCGCAGCGGCACGGCGTTGACGAGATTACCGACCAGCCGGTCCAGTTCCGGTCTGTCCCGCAGGCTCACCGGGAAGCCCAGCACCATGTCGGTGGTGCCGGTACGGCGGTGCAGCAGGGCCGCGAACGCCGCTACCACGACGGTGAACGCCGTACGGCCGGTGGCCACTGTCTGCGCAGCGTCGCCCGGCGACGGACCACCGGACAGCACTGCGGCAGCCAGTGAACGCTGAGCCAGCCCGCTGGTGCCCCGGCGGATGCCGCGCCGCCCTACCTCCGGCGCGGTGGGCGGGTCGGCGAGACGGTCCCGCCAGAACTTCTCCTGTCGGCGGCTGTCGTCGGACTCGAGCCAGGCCCGCTCCTCCTCGACCCAGTTCCGGTAGGTGTAGTCGAGCACCGGAAGCGGCGGACGTGCCGTGGAACCGGTGTCGTAACAGGTGAACAGCTCGCCGAGCAGGATCTCGACGCTGGCACCGTCGTAGACCAGGTGGTGCGCGGTCACCGTCAGCAGGTCGCCCCCGACCGGTCCGCGCAACAGGCGGAGCTCGAACAGTGGCGCCCTGGTCAATTCGAAGCGTGCCGCACGCGCCTCCCGAAGTGCCGCCATGACCTCAGCCCCGGTCGGCGCGCACCCCTCCGGTAGATCCACCACCACCAGGGGTGGCCCGTCGGGCAGCTCGGCCAGGACGACCTGATGGGGCGGGGACCCCGCGCCGCTCAGCTGCACCCGGAGCATGTCCTGGCGCCCCACCACGATCCGCAGTGCCGCGGTCAATGCCACCGGGTCGATCCTGCGGTGCAGGTGGACCAGATCTGAGATCAGGAAGGTGTCCGCCGAGCCACGGGACCCCAGCCAGATCCGCCGCTGTGCATGGGACAGCGGAACGAACGGCGGTGCGGGCGGATCGGTGGACGGGGTCACCGGCGACGGAACAGCGCCCGCACTGTCGGGCAGCACCTGGGCGAGTTCACGTACCGTCTGGTGGGTGAACACGGTACGCACCGAGATGCCGAGTTCCTGACCGATGCGGGCCGCGGCGATGCTGTGCCCACCCAGGTGGAACAGGTTGGCGTCCAGGTCGGTCACGGGGGTGTCCAGTATCCGCGACCAGACCTCCACCACCCGTCGCTGCGCCTCGGTCAGCGGCGCGCTGCCGTCGACGGGCGGGGCGGCCGTCGACGGTGCGGGCAGCGCCCGACGGTCCAGCTTGCCGTTGACCGTGACAGGAAGCTCCGCCATGGCCACAAACGCCTCCGGGACCATCGCCGCGGGTAGGCGCCGCGTGGCGTACCCACGCAGCTGCTCCAGGTCCACGGCGCCCACCAGGTAGGCGACCAACCGCAGCTCGGCTCCGGGCCCGGGTGCGGCGATCACCGCGCACTGCCGTACTCCCGGGGCTTCGGCCAGCACCGCCGCGACCTCCCCGGGTTCCACCCGTTGGCCACGGATCTTGACCTGGTCGTCGATGCGGCCGAGATACTGCAGGAGTCCGGAGGGCAGCCGCCGGGCCAGGTCGCCGGTGCGGTACATCCGGTGTCCGGGACGTACCGGGTTGGCGGTGAACCGCCGGGCGGTCAGTTCCGGGTCCCCCAGATAGCCCCGGGCCAGCCCGACGCCCCCGATGCAGAGTTCACCGGCAACGCCGAGAGCTACCAGTCCGCCGTCCGGATCGAGCAGGTCGACGACCTTGTTGGCGATGGGATGGCCGATCAGGACGTCACCGGTATAGCCGGTGATCCGGTGCACCGTCGTCCAGACACTGTCCTCGGTCGGGCCGTACTCGTTGTACAGCACGGTATCGGGTAGCAGTTCTGCGTGCCGCGCGGCCAGCGCCCCGGTCAGCCGCTCCCCCACCAGCACGATCTGGCGCACCGAGCGCAGCGCCGGCGCGCATCGCGCAAGCAGCACCTGGTAGAGGCTGGGCACCATCATCACGTGGGTCACCCGGTTGCGCTCGATCTCCGCAGCAACCGCGTCGGCATCCAACAGCTGCTCACGCGACACCACCACCACCGGCGTACCGGCGACCAGTGCGGAGAACACGTCGTTGATGCCGCTGTCGAAATGGATCGGCGGCACCTGCAGCACGCACGACCCTGCGTCGAACCCGTAGTAGCCGGCGCGGTAGTGCACCGTGTTGACGATGCCGCGGTGTTCGACCATCACACCCTTGGGTGTACCGGTCGAACCCGAGGTGTAGATGACGTAGGCCAGTGAGTCCGGCGCGGCGGCCGGGAACCCGGTGCGCCGGGCGACCGGTTCGCCATCGGGTCCCAGCACCGGGACACCAGCATCGCGGACCTTCACCGCGTACGGCTCGTCGGCCAGCACCGCGACCGCGCCGCTGGCGGACAGCAGGGCGCGCAGCCGGGACGCGGGCTGCTCCGGATCCAGCGGCAGGAAGGCCGCACCGGTACGCAGCACCGCGAGCAGCGCCACGACCATCCATTCGGTCCGCGTACAGGCCACCGCAACGAGCTGTTCCGGACCGACCGGCGCCCGCTCCGCGAGCTGGGCCGCCAGCTGGTCGGCACGCTCGCTGAGTTCGGCGAAACTGAGCGTCCGTGCCCCGCAGATGACCGCAGCGGCATCGGGCCGCTGCCGTACCTGGTCGTCGACCAGGTCGATCAGGCTGCGTTGCGCCGGGAACGGCGCGGCGGTCTCGTTGACGGTGTCCAGCAGGTAGCGACGCTGCTCGTCGGGCAGCAGCGGCACCGACCGTACGGGCGCATCCGGGGTGGCGAGCAGGCCTGTCAGCAGGTGGCGCAGCTGCTCGGCCAGTCTGCGTACCGTGCTGCGGTCGAAGACGTCGTCGCGGTAGCCGATCCACATCTGTACCGGCGTGTCCGTCGACGCCTCGGTAAAGCCGAATGCGATGTCGAAGTCGGAGACCAGTGGTTCGACATCGAGCTGCTCCACCCGGGCATCTGCGGTACCGGAGAGTGGATCCATACCGGAGATGATCGACTCGACCAGTACGTCGAACAGCGGGTTGCGGTTGGCGGCCCGGTCGACGTCGAGGTCGTCCAGCAGCGCCTCGAACGGGTACTCGTCGTGTTCGCGCACCGCCAGGGCGGTATGTCGCACCGCAGTGACCAGATCGCGGAATCCGCTCTCCGGCCGCAGCGCTGTCCGGTGCACGACCGTGTTGACGAACAACCCGACGGAGTCTGCCAACCGCGCGCCGTCCCGCCCCGAGACCACGGTACCGACCGGGATGTCGACGGTGCCGCACAAGCGGTGCAGCAGCACCCGGGTAGCGGCGATCAGGCCCATGAACGGGGTCGCGCCCAGTTCCCGACACAACGCGACGAGCCTGCGCGTCGTGTCGAGCCCCAGCGAGAGCCGGACCGCGCCACCGGTGGAGCTGCGTACCTCCGGACGACGCCGGTCCAGGGGCAGGTCGGTCTCCGGCAGGTCGGCCAGGACACGACGCCAGTACGTCCGACTGCCGGCACCCACGTCACCGGCCAACCGGGCGCTGAGCGCAGCGCTGTGCTGGGCGTACTGGACCGGATCGGACGGCAGGTCGTGGCCGGCGTCGTCCAGGTAGGCCAGCAGGTCACGCAGGATCACCGCCATGGACCAGCCGTCGCACACCGAGTGGTGGACCGCGAGGACGAGGATGCCCTGTCCGGAGGGTTCCGGCAACCAGCAGGCACGCAGCATCCGTCCCGAGGACAGGTCGAACCGACGACCCTGTTCGGCTTCGATCACGGCCGCCAGCTGATCCTCGGTCGGTGTGCCGTCACCGCGTACGAGCAGTTCGACCGGCACCTGCTCCGCGGGCAGGATCACCGCGTCCAGCCGTTCCCCGTCAGCCATCAGAGCGGTACGCAGCGACTCGTGCCGGGCAACGACCTGGTCCAGGGCACGCGACAACGTGGCCGAATCTACCGGCCGCACCAGCCGGTACGCCTCGACCATGTTGTAGGGCCGCAGCGCACTGTCGTCGTAGTTCTCCAGGAACCACATGCGTCGCTGCGCGTTGCTCGCCGGCTGACGTTGGGCTCCGGTGGGCGCAGCGGCAGCAAGCTCGCAGTGCGACTGCGCGCCCGCCAGCGCGGCGGTCAGCGCTGCGGGTGTCCGGGCGAGGAAGACCTGCCGGACGGTGACCGCGTCCCGGTCCGCCTGCTCACACAGCCGGTTGGCCAGCAGCGCCGCGGTCAGGCTGTGCCCTCCCGCGGCGAAGAAGTCCTCGTCCGCTGCGCGCGGTGGCGATCCGAGCACCTCGGTCCAGGCAGCGACGACCGAGCGGCCGAGGGCGTCGTTCGGTTCCCACCGCGCCTGGTCGAGTTCGTCGGCACGGGCGAGCACCGCCGCGCCGTCGATCTTCCCGTGCGCGGTGACCGGTAGCGCGGCGAGTGGGACGAAGCGGTGCGGCAGCATGTGCGGCGGGAGCAGTTCGGCGAGCGCGGCCCGGACCGTGTCCGGCGACAGGGGCGGATCGGACACGTAGCCGGCGGTCAGGGTGACGCTCGCCGAGGGCCCGCGTCGGGGGAGCACCGTGGCTGCCCGTACGCCGGGCAGCCCGACCAGAGCATGCTCGACCTCGCCGAGCTCCACCCGGTTGCCGTTGACCTTGATCTGGCTGTCCCGACGGCCCAGGAATTCCAGTTGCCCGTCCGGCCGCCATCGGGCGAAGTCGCCGGTACGAAACGCCGGCACGTCCGGCAGCAGTGGCAGCGGCCCGAAGCGGGTCCGGGTGGCCTCCGGATCATCCAGATAGCCGTCGGCGACCCCGGGCCCGACGATGTGCACCTCGCCGGGCACCCCGATCGCCGTGAACCGGCCCTGCTCGTCGAGCACGACCACCCCGAAGCCGGGGGACGGACAGCCGATCGGTACTTCGTCCAGTTCGGCGAGTTGCTCGCCGGTGCACCGGAAGTTCGCCGCTTCGATCGTGGCTTCGCAGGGACCGTACAGATTGACGAAGGTGTCCACCGCAAGCCGCTCGGCCATCCGGGGCAGCAGGCCACGTGGAATCGTGTCGCCGCCGAGCAGGCAATGTCGCAGCCCGAAACGCTCCGGACCGGGCAGACCGTCCAGCATGGCGGACAGGAGGGCCGGTACACAGTTGATGGCGGTGACGCCGGCATCACGCAGTCGCCGCCAGAACGTCGTGGGATCGAGTTCCTCGGGCGCGCCGAGTGCGACCAGGCAACCGCCGGCGGCCAGCGTGGTGAAGATCTGGTAGATGGTGGCGTCGGAGGACAGGGCCGACAGCAGTGCGCAGCGGGTCTGCGCATCGAAGCCGATCAACCGACCCGAGCTGACCGCCTTGTACGCGAGCTGCCGGTGCCGGAGCACCACGGGCCGGGGCGCGCCGGTGGAGCCGGAGGTGAAGAACACGACCGCCTCGTCGTCTGCACCGGCGGTGGTCGGTGGACCGGCGAGCTCGGTGATCTCCGGTGCCGCCAGCAACGCTGCGGCGGGCAGCACGGTCATCGCGGATTCCGGTACGGGACCGGTGCCCGCGACGACGGCGCTGCGGGCTCCGGAGAGCCGCAGCAGTCGCGACAGCCGCTCGGCCGGATGGGCCGGGTCGAGGGGCACCACCGAGGCACCGGTACGCAGCACCGCCAGCAGCGCGACCAGTAGTTCCGGCCCACGCGGCAGCAGCAGCGCCACCCGGTCCCCGGTCTGCACGCCGTAGCGGTTGCGCAGCAACCATGCGGCGCGCTCCGAGCCGGTCCGTAGTTGCTGATGGGTCCAGCTCGACCCGTCCGACACGATGGCCGCGTTGTCCGGTCCGGCCAGCGCGGCGGCGTCGACCACGTCGAGCAGTGACTCGGCTGGGAAGTCCGGCCGGCAGGGCAGGCCGGACCAGCTGCGCAGCCGGTCGTTCTGCCCGGCGTCGAGGATCTCGATCTCCGCGCAGCGACGTCGCGGGTCTGCGGCGATCGCGGTCAGTACCGTTGCGACGCACGGCGCGAGCGACCAGACCGCGAGCGGCATCCGGCCGAGTGGGCGGTCCAGGCTGACGGCCAGGCCGTCCTGGTCGGCGACGACGGTGACCACGACGGTGGTGGGTGCCAGCAGTCCACCGTGGTGTGCGCCGGGGCACACCACGGCGATGTCGGACAGCGAGCCGGCGGCCGGCGAGCCGGTGATCTCCAGCCGCTCGGCGAGGGTCGACCGGTCCGACCATGCCTGGCCCGTGGCGGTTTCCAGCTCCGCGTGCAGCGCGGTGAGCAGTTCCACGACGGAGCTTTCAGGCTCGTACGCCGTACAGAACGCGAGCTCTCCGCCGTCGGAGTTGTGCGGGGCCGGCGCCAGAACGGCGTGGTGGTGGCCCCCGGTGAGGCCGGCGAGGGCGATCTTGGTAGCCGCGACCGCGACCAGGTGCAGACCGACCGGGTCGCCACCGGTGATGGCCGCCAGGGCGGCGGCGGCGGTCGCGTCGACGTGGCCGGTGGCGCACCCGGTGGTCACGGCGCCGTGCATCCGCAGCAGCGGGTCGCTGCGCGCCGCCGACAATCTGGCCAGCCAGGGCTCGACGGCATTGGTATCGGTCAGCATCAGAAACGGCCCTCAGGATCTCCGGCGCGGTCAACGTCTGCAGCATGGATAGCATGACCGCACCCGCCGGTCTGCCGCATGACGCGCCGGGTCCGACGATCGACGATGCGGTGAGTGACACACGCCGAACCGGTGCGTCGATTGCCTTTCCCGAGGATCGGATCAGCTCCCAGAACCATCAAATGTGATGAGCGTCACAAAGGTCACATGGCTGTGTTCGGATCGCCTAGCCTGCGAATCGTCCACGCTGAGTGATCGTGCCGAATTCGTTTCCGTTCCTGTGTCCACGGCAGGACGCTATAGCGAATCGTCCGTCGGCGCGATGACAGCAGCGGTGCACGGCGGCATGAACTCGCATACAGGGAGATGGGTGTTGACATCACCGGTCGGGGTCATTGCCAACGGGTCCGGGAACGACGACACCGGCGCCGTACCTTGCCTGCACCTCGCCGACAGCGAGAGCCGCTCCCTTGACAGCCTCGCCCGACGGGCCGCCCGGAGCGAGGAGCTCACCGGCCCCGAATGGCTGGGCCAGCTCGCCCTGATGGCCCACGACCTACCCCTCGGACTACGCCGGGCGCTGACCGAATTCCGGCTGACCGGACGACCGTACGGCGGCTTCGTCATCTCGGGGCTACCGGTGGCGGAATCGGCCATCGGTCCGACACCGGTCTCGTACGCGCAGACACCGGACACCGCCGAGGCGCGCCGGCTCGACGCACTGCTCCTGCTGATCGGATCACTGCTCGGCGACCCGTTCTCCTTTGCCACCCAACAGCGCGGCCGACTGGTACTGGACGTCTTTCCGGTTCCCGGTCATGAGCACGACCAACTCGGTTCGAGTTCCACAACGGAACTGGAATGGCACAACGAAGATGCATTCCATCCGCACCGGGCCGACTGGCTGATGCTGCTGTGCCTGCGCAATCCGTACGCCGCCCCGACCACATTCGGGCCGGTACACGAACTGCCCCTCGATCCCGACGACCTGGCCGTGCTGTTCCAGGACCGCTTCGTCATCCGTCCCGATGAATCGCACACCGAAAGCTTCAACGACCACACCACTGGATTCGACGACACCACCCACAACGCCGGGGCATTCGATCAGATCGCCAAAATGGCGAACGATCCACAACGCATTCCGATCCTCTCCGGGGCCGCCCATGCTCCGTTCATCCGCATCGATCCGGCGTACATGGACCATTCACTCGACGACCCCGCCGCCGAGCGTGCCCTGCGGCGCATTATCAACGCCATCGACGAAACGATCCATGACGTCGCGTTGAACCCTGGCGAACTGCTCGTGGTGGACAACCGGAGAGCGGTACACGGTCGGCGTCCGTTCCAGGCCCGACACGACGGTACGGACCGCTGGTTGAAACGGATCAACATCACCGCCGATCTGCGCCGCTCGGACGGGTTCCGGACCGCCGAGCACGGTAGAGCCATCCAACTCGGTCGCAGGCAGATGTGACGGACATTGCTTCCTGACCGGCAGGCTGTTCACCATCGCCGGGCCGGCGGATCATGGCGGGGTGACGATCGGAGTCCTTCCGCACGTCGGCCAGACGGTATACCTCGGTCCCGAGGCTTCGCCGCAGTTCCGGACCCGGCCGATCCAACTGCTGATCACCGCTCCCCCGCAGCCCTCGACCATCGACGCCGCTGAGCAGCGTGCGGCGGCACAGGCACGATGGTTGCTGTTGACGGGCTGGGAACTGGACCCACGCGGACAACGGGTGCTGCACCGCACCGTGTCAGCCCGCGCGATCGGCATCTGCGTGCTGCACGACTGAAGCGCGCCAGCGCCACTCCGCGACAGCGACCAGTCAACCGCCCACGATCCGGCAACACCGGCGACGACAGCGAATCGGCGTGCCGGGCACGAACCCTTCGCCGAAGGTCTCACCCCTGCCCGGTCGACGGGTCCGCTGACCGCTCGACATCCGCATCCCCGTCGGTGCGACCCAGCTCGCCGGCAAGCTCGGAGAGTTCCTCACCGCCGGCCATCAGCTGCGCCAACCGCGGCTGGTCGATCTCCGACCGGGTGAACTCACCGATGCTGCGCCCACGGTTGAGCAACAGGAACCGGTCCCCGATGGGATATGCGTGGTTGGGGTTGTGGGTGATGAACACGACAGCCAGACCACGGTCGCGGGCCTGCGCCAGATAACGCAGCACCACACCGGCCTGCTTGACGCCCAGTGCCGAGGTGGGCTCGTCCAGGATCAGTACCCGCGCTCCGAAGTACACCGCGCGGGCGATCGCCACCGACTGCCGCTCGCCGCCGGACAACGTACCGACCGGCTGGTCCGGGTCGCGTACGTCGATACCCATCTCGGCGAGCTGCCGCCGGGTGATCTGCCGGGCCCGTGCCACGTCGAACCAGCGGAACGGGCCGATACCACGGGTCGGTTCGGCACCGAGGAAGAAGTTCCGCCAGATCGACATCAACGGGATCATCGCCAGGTCCTGGTAGACGGTGGCGATCCCCGCGTCCAGCGCGGCCCGCGGGCTGGACAGCCGTACCTGCTCGCCGTCCAGCAGGATCTGCCCCCGGTCCGGTGGGAAGACACCAGCGAGCATCTTGATGAAGGTGGACTTGCCCGCACCGTTGTCGCCCAGTACGCAGGTGATCTCGCCGGCCCGCGCGGTGGTGGACACTCCGGACAACGCGATCACGCCGCCGAAGTGCTTGTGCACGTCGCAGACCTCCAGCAGGGGTGCCGTCATCTCTGGCCTACCTCCGGTTCCGTTCGGCGTACCGGCGGACCAGCCGGTTGGCGAACACGGCGAGCAGCAGCATCGCGCCGAGGAAGAACTTGAACCAGTCGGCGTCCCATCCCGCGTAGACGATGCCCTGCGCGGTCATGCCGAAGATCAATGCGCCGAGAGCCGCGCCGACCGCCGAACCGAACCCCCCGGTGAGCAGGCAGCCGCCGATCACGGCCGCGACGATGAAGATCAGCTCATCACCGACGCCCTGGTTGGCCTGGGTCGAGGTCAGACGAAGTGCGGTCATCGTGCCCACCAGCCACCCCGCACCAGCGGTCAGCATGAACAGCAGGATCTTGGTACGGGCCGCCGGCACACCCACGTTGCGCGCCGCGGCCAGATCACCGCCCACCGCGAAGATCCAGTTGCCGAACCTCGTACGCAGCAGGACCAGGGTCGCGATCGCGGTCAGTACCAGCCACCACACGATCGACACCTTGAAGTACACCCCGCCGAGCACCACCGAGGAGGCGAACACGAGGTGAGCACTGCCGAAGCCGCCGCTGCCGGTCAGGCCGCCGACCAGTACGGTGCCGGTGAGGTACTTGGTGACGCCGAGGTTGAGCCCCTGCAGCACCAGGAAGCTGCCGAGGGTGATGATGAAGCTCGGCAGGCCGGTGCGTACCACGATGTAGCCGTTGAGGAAGCCGACCACCAGCGCGAACACCAATGCCACGGCGAGCGCGGCCCAGACGTCCAGCCCGTAGCGGGTGGCCAGGATCGTCACCCACAGGCCGACGCTGCCGGTCATCACACCCGCGGACAGGTCGAACTCGCCACCGATCATCAGCATGGCCACCGCGACGGCCATGATGCCCAGGGTCGAGGCCGGATCCAGCCAGTTCGCCACCCCCGACGGTGAGCGGAACACGTCGGACAGCGCGGAGAAGAAGACGAAGACGACGATCGCGCCGATCAGTGATCCCAGTTCGGGGCGCACCAGGATCCGCCGCACCAGACCGACGTGCGCGAGACGTTCATCGGCACGTGCCACGGTGGATGTCATCGCTGACGATTCCCTTCCGGTGCGCTCAGCGGGTGCCCTGCTCGGCGAGCTTGGAGACCTTCCCGGCGTTCTGCTTCGTGACGAATCCCGGCCCGGTCAGCACCGGCTGGCCGCCACCGACGGTGTTCGCGTTCGTCGCGTACAGCTTGAGGAACTGCACCGGCAGGTACCCCTGCAGGTAGGGCTGCTGGTCGACGGCGAACATGATGTCGCCCTTGCGGATGGCCGAGGTCACCTCGGAGCTGAGGTCGAAGGTGGCGATCCGGGCGTGCGAGCCGGTGCCGGAACGTGCGGCGACCGCTGCGACCCCGACCGCGGGGTTGAGTGTCAGTACCCCGTCGATGCTGTGGTCCGCCGCCAGCTTGGCCCGGATGGTTGTCTGGGCGTTCTGCAGGTTGTTCACATCCACCTGCAGGGTCTTGAGGGTGGCATGGGCGCCGAGCCCTTCCTTGGCGCCACGACAGCGCTGCTCCAGCGCGATGTTGCCCGCCTCGTGGATGACACACAGCACGTGATGCACGCCGCTGCTACGTAGCCGCTCACCGGCGCCTCGACCGGCGACGGTCTCGTCCTGCCCGATGTGGGTGAGCGCACCGAACTTCTTCGAGTCGGCCTGCCCCGAGTTGATCGTCACCACCGGAATGCCGGCGTGCTCGGCGTGCAGGATCGACGACTTCAGCGCGTCAGGGTTGGCCATGGACACGATGAGTCCGTCGACGTGCTGATTGACCGCGGCGTCGATCAACTGGGCCTGGGTCTGCGGTGCGGCACTGCCCTGGTAGCTGACCCGCACCCGTAGATCCTTGCCGGCCTGCTCGGCACCGTTCTTCACGATGGTCCAGAACGGATCGCCGGCACCACCGTGGCTGACCACCGCAAAGGCGAGACGGTGTCCGGAGGTCCGGGCCGGTGCCGCAGCGGCGGGTCCCGCGCCCGCATCCACCCGGTTGGAGCAGGAACTGGTCGCCAGCGCCGCGACAGCGAGCATGACACCCAGCACGGTTCGTACGCGGCGAGGACTGTCCCGCAGCAGCATCCATCCCTCCGCTTCCACACCGGTCGTGCGGTGTCACGTCCGATCGACCCGCCGACAGCATGCCCGGTTTATGGAATAGTCGCCAGATGTAGCGCAGTGGTTTTTTTCTCCGGTTACCGGCGAATATCGGATGGTCCCGCCGCGCGGTGGGTAGCATCCCAGGTCAGGTCGGGCATGACTTGACGGAGATCACCGCGCGGGAATTTGCCCGACCCGGCACCGGTGTCCCTAGACTTTTCCGTGTTCCCGGCTGCGGTGGGTACCGGGCCCGCTGTGCGTATCGGGTGCTGCCCGACACGAGCACCCATCTCATCCACTTCCTGCCCTGCCAACGGCTGAGCCGGTGCCAGAGCATGCCCGCGTGAGGATCCGATGTCCCAGACCGTGCCGCGTTTCGACGTCCGGCAACTGCGCCGCGCCCGCAACGTCTGGGAACGGGTACGCGAACGAGCCGCCGACCGCGCCGCGCAGGCCGAACTCGAACCGGAGGAGGCCGGCAACGCCGCCACCTACCGGGCGATGGATCTGGCGCTGCGGGTCGGCGAGCTGCTGCTGGCCTCCGGGGAGGCCACCGAGAACGTCAGCGAGGCCATGCGCAGTCTCTCGGTCGCCTACGGCCTGCCCCGTAGCGAGGCGGCTGTCACCTTCACCGCGATCTCGCTGTCCTGCGTACCGACCGACGGAGCGCCGCCGGTCACCGGGGAACGCATGGTGCGGCGCCGGTTGCCTGACTACGCACGGCTGGTGGCCACCCACAAGCTGGTCGAGGACGCGGCGATCGGCCTGGTCGAACTCGACGCGGCCTTCGAACGGCTGCGGGCGATCAAACGGACCCCGCCGCCGTATCCGGCGCTGCTGATCACCCTGTCACTGCCGCTGATCTCCGCCTCGGCCAGTGTGCTCGCCGGTGGTGGGCTCCTGGTGGCGACGATCGCCTTCCTGGCCACACTGATCGCCGACCGGGTCGCGGCGTTGCTCGGCCGGCGGGGTATCGCGGAGTTCTACCAGCAGGTCGCCGCTGCCATGATCGGCTCACTGATCGCCGTACTGCTGATCGCCACCGGCCTGCCGGTGCAGGGCTCGGCCGTGGTGACCGGTTCGATCATGGCGCTACTGCCGGGCCGGCCGTTGGTGGCCAGCGTGCAGGACGGGATCTCCGGCGCCTTCGTCTCCTCCTCGGCCCGGCTGCTGGAGGTGTTCTTCATCGTGGCCGCGGTGGTCGCCGGGGTCGGGGTCACCGTGTACAGCGCGATCCGTCTCGGCCTTCCGCTCAGCGTGGAGCAGCACACCGCGTCACTCACCTCGTTCTCGCCGATGCAGGTACTGGCCGCGGTGGCGATCTCGGTGACCTTCGCACTGTCCCTGGCGGTACCCGTACGCGCGTTGCCGACCGCTGCGGTCGGTGGCGCCGTCATCTGGGCCGGCTACGCCGCGCTGCGTACGGCCGCGGTGATGCCGGTACTCGCCGCCGGTGTCGCGGCGGCAGTCGTCGGGCTGGCTGCGCACCTGATGGCGGCCCGGCACCGGTCACCGGCCCTGCCCTACACGGTGCCGCTGATCGCCCCGCTGCTGCCCGGTACCGCCCTGTACCGGGGTCTGCTGGAGATCGGTCACAACAACCTCAACCAGGGGCTGGTGAGCCTGTCCACCGCGATCGCCACCGCGTTCGCGCTGGCGGCGGGCATCAGCCTGGGTGGTGAGCTGATGCGGGCGCGGGGACGCGGTGGTGCGGTGAGTACCAGCCCGCGGCGCCGGCCCGCGGCTCGCCCGACCCGGGGTTACTGACCGCCTACGCGTGCCCGGAGGCAGACGACCGGCACGGCGCTCAGGTGACCTCCAGCGCATCCGCGGTCAGCTCGGGGCCCACCACACCGGCCGGGTTGCGCTGGTACCACCAGGCGGTGGAGGCGATGTCGTCACACAGCGGAAGCTACCGGTTGGAAGCGCGGATCCATGCAGCCTCCTGATGGCGCGCGGTACCTCGAGCCTCTGAGAAAACGATTTCCGCCTAAACTAGGTGCGACGCCACGCTCCGTCAAGGAATGTGGCGCACCGGGCCGGCGCTCAATCCGCGGAGAATCCGATGACCACCATCTACGATGTCGCCCGGGTCGCCGAGGTCTCCCCCGCCACGGTGTCCCGGGTGCTCAACGGCAAGCAGACCGTGGACGCCGAACTCGCCCAGCGGGTACGCGACGCCGCCCGGGAACTGGAGTACCGGCCCAACGCAGTGGCCCGCAACCTGCGGCGCAGCCGTACCAGTCTGTGGGCGGTCATCATCTCCGACATCAACAACCCGTTCTTCACCGCCGTGGTCCGCGGCGTCGAGGACCTCGCACAACGCGCGCAGTACTCGGTCGTACTGTGCAACTCCGACGAGAACCCGGACAAGGAGGCCAGCTACATCTCCGCGATACTGGCCGAGCAGATGGCCGGGGTGATCATCTCCCCCACTCACCGGAGCACTCAGGTGGGCCGGTTGTTGGCGGCCGGCGTGCCGGTCGTGGCCATCGACCGCGAGGTCGACGACGCGGACGTCGACACGGTACTGGTGGACAACGAGCACGGCGCCCGCCTGGCGACCACGCATCTGATAGAGCAGGGTTGCCAACGGATCGCCTGCATCACCGGCCCCCGTCAGGTCAGTACCGCGAGCCAACGACTGCGCGGCTACCGCGCCGCGTTACGCGCCGCGGGCCACCCGGTGGACACCGCGCTGATCCGTCACGCCGACTTCCGGGAGGCCGGCGGACACGCCGCGATGGCCGACCTGTTGCAGCGGGACACCCGACCGGACGCGGTGTTCGCGGGCAACAACCTGATGACGGTCGGCGCGTTGGAATGCCTTGCCGGACGAGGTGTACGGGTGCCCGAGGAGATCGCCGTCGTGGGCTTCGACGACCTACCGTGGGCTGCGTCCATCCGCCCGCCGCTGTCCACCATCACCCAGCCCACCTACGGACTGGGTCGCACCGCCGCCGACCTGCTGCTGGCCCGGATCGGCCAGCCCGGGCGCCCGACCCAGCGGGTCACCCTGCACACCGAACTGCACGTACGGGCCAGTTCACGCCGCTGAAACTCAGGCCACCATGCTGCGTACCGATGTGGCCAGTTCGGCCAGGCCGGCCTTGGCGTCGGTGAACAGCATGCTGGTGGCCGGCGCGGTGTAGAGCTCGTTGTCGATCCCGGCGTACCCGTGCCCCATCGAGCGCTTGATCACGATGATGCTGCGGGCCCGGTCCACGTCCAGGATCGGCATACCCGACACCGGGTTACCGGGGCGACGGGCCGCCGGGTTGGTCACGTCGTTGGCACCCACCACCAGCGCCACGTCGGCGAGCGGGAACTCCGGGTTGATCTCGGTCATCTCCTTCAGCTGCGGGTAGGGCACATTGGCCTCGGCGAGCAGGACGTTCATGTGTCCGGGCATCCTGCCGGCGACCGGATGGATCGCGTAGCTGACCTCGACCCCACGCCCAGCCAGTAGCTCGGCCAGCGCACTCATCTCGTGCTGCGCCTGGGCGGCGGCCAGACCGTAGCCGGGCACCACGATCACCTTGCGGGCGTAGCCGAGCTGGATCGCCGCATCCTCCACGGTGGTGCGACGTACCGGCGCTCCGGAGGCAACCTCCGCCGGGGCGCTCTCCCCGGTGCCGAAGCCACCGACCATGATCGAGATGACGGAGCGGTTCATCGCGTCCGCCATCAGCTTGGTCAGGATCGTGCCCGACGCACCGACCAGGGCACCGGCGATGATCAGCGCGGTGGAGTCCAGCACGAAACCGGCCATCGCCACCGCCGTACCGGTGAACGCGTTGAGCAGCGAGATCACCACCGGCATGTCGGCACCGCCGATGGGCAGGACCATGGCCACGCCGAAGCCGAGAGCGGCCAGGATGACCAACACCAGCACCGGGGCGCTGGGATGTAGCAGCAGGACCACCGCGCCGAGCACCACGACGACGGTCAGTGCCACGCTGACCAACCGACGACCTGCGAACAGGACCGGGTTCCCGGTCACCCAACCCTGCAGTTTGCCTGCCGCCAGCACAGACCCGGTGAAGGTGACCCCACCGATCACCACGTCCAACAGGGTGCTGGCGGTGGTCCGTACCGGCACGCTGCCGGTACCGGCGAGGCGCAGGTACTCGCTCACCGCCACCAGCGCCGCCGCACCACCACCGACCGCGTTGAACAGGCTGACCAGTTGCGGCATGCCGGTCATCGGTACCCGTCGGGCCATCAGCGCACCGCCCACCCCGCCGCACAGCACTCCGACGATCAGCAGTACCGCGCTGATCGCTGAGGGATGGTCGAGGATCAGCCGGACCGTCGTGACCACGATGGCAAGGGCCATCCCGGCCGCGGAGAGCAGATTGCCGCGCCGGGCGCCCGCCGGGGAGTTCATCAGATGCAGGCCGAGTACGAAGGTGGCCGACGCGATCAGGTAGCCGAGCCCGATCACCGTCTCCGCGACACTCATGCCCGCTCCCCACGGCCGGGCTGCGGTGTTCTGGTCCGGAACATCTCCAGCATCCGGTCGGTGACCAGATAGCCACCGACCACATTCGCGGTGGCGAACGCGGCTGCGACCGCGACCAGTACGTACTGTGCGGTGCCCTGTGCGGATCCGGCGATGATCATGACGCCGATCAGGATGATGCCGTGGATGGAGTTCGCCCCGGACATCAGCGGGGTGTGCAGGGTCGCCGGCACTTTGCTGATCACCTCGAAACCCACCAGGACCGCGAGTACGAAGACCGTCAGATCGGTCAGCAGAGCCACACTCACCGGGGCTCACCTCCAGGCTGTCGCGGGTCATGGCCGTCTAGCAGGGCGAGCACGCCGGCGGTGATCTCGTCCTCGGGATCCAGCCGCAGCTTCCTGTCGGAGAGCAGGTGCTCGAGCAGAGCGACCACATTGCGGGCGTAGGCCGTGGAGGCCGCCGGCGCCATCGTCGAGGCGAGGTTCCCGGCGCCGATGACCGACACCGCGTTGTCGGTCAGCACGGTCCGGTCCGGCTGGGACACCGCGACGTTGCCGCCCAACGGTCCGGCCGCCAGGTCGACGATCACCGACCCCGGTCGCATCGCCTTCACCGCCTCCTCACCGACCAGCAACGGCGGTGGGCGGCCCGGCACCTGCGCGGTGGTGATGACCACGTCGTGCCGGGCGATCTGGCCAGCGAGTTGCTCCTGCTGGGCACGTTGCTCGGAATCGGTGAGTGCCCGGGCGTATCCTCCACCGCCCGCACCTGCCTCGACCGCGGCCAGGTCCAGGAAGCTGGCACCGACCGAGCGGACCTGGTCACGGGTCTCGGGGCGCACGTCGTAGGCCCGGACCACCGCACCCAACCGTCGGGCGGTCCCGATGGCCTGAAGACCGGCGACCCCGGCGCCCAGCACCAGCACCTCGGCGGGCGGCGCCGTTCCGGCCGCGGTGATCAGCATCGGGAAGTAGCGCGGGTACGCCGCCGCGGCGACCAGTACCGCCTGGTACCCCGCCACGTTGGCCTGCGAGGACAGCGCATCCATGCTCTGCGCACGGCTCAGCGTGCGGGGGATCCCGGACAGGGTGAGCAACGTTCCCCCGGTCGCAGCCAGATCCCGGACGGTCTGCGGGTACGCGACCGCAGGCCACAGCACGATCCGCACCTGACCCGCCGGCGGTCGCTGCGACGGCTCCCCGCCGGGTGCACCGACCGTCAGGAGTATCTCGGCGGTGGCGTGCAGTTCGTTACGGGTCAGTACCCGGGCGCCGGCCTCGGTGTAGTCGTCGTCGCTGAAGTGTGCGGCCACACCCGCACCCCGCTCGATGAGTACCTCGGCTGCCATGGCGGCCAGCCGCGGTACAGCTGCGGGAACGAGCGCCACCCGCCGTTCGCCCGGGGCCGTCTCACGTACCACACCGATCCGCACAGAGCCTCCGATCGCCGGACGACGCCCGGTCGGAAAGAGCCGTCCGGGCACGAGGCAGGAGCTGCCCTACCGGTGCAGCTGTCACCGGCAGGACCAGAATGCGTAACGCTTGTCACGCTATCGTCATCCTGGGTGTTTATGCGAGCCCCGACACGGATGCGCGGCTGAGCCTGTCCGACCCTGGGCACACCCGGCCCGAGCTACTCGACCAGTCCGGCACGCAGCGCCATGGCCACCGCCTGGGTACGCCGCCGGGCACCGAGCTTGGCGTAGAGGCGGCGTACATGGGTCTTGACCGTGTCCGGGCCGATACCCAGTTCGCTGGCGATCTCCTCATTGGTGGATCCGTCGCACAACTGCCGGAGAACCTGCTCCTCCCGCCCGGTGAGACGCACCGGCAGGACGAGCCGGCGGACCACGGGCCGCAGTTCGCCGGTGGCCGCTCCGGCCACTGCGGTGAGCAGCAGGTCGCCGTCCTTACCCACATCGATGACCACGACGGTGGTGGACGGTCGCCGCCGCGCACCCAGGACACCGATCGGGTCGGCGGAGAACCGCCGGTCGACCAGCACCACATCGGCCGGCTGCCGCGCGTAGGAGAGCATCGCCTGGCGTGGGGTGGTGGCGAGCCGTACGAGGTGGCGGCGGCCAAGGCAGCTCGCCTGCTCGGCGAGCAGTTGCGCCACAGGCCCGGGCGGCACGCAGGCGAGCACGGTACGGATCAGGCCCGGTACGAGCGGCTCGGGTCTGGCTGGGCCTGTCTCGGTGCCCATGGTTGCCTCTCCTCTGGCGGCGCGGACAGCGTCCGACAGCCGTTGAACGCTTCGCGCCACCACGCGCGGTGCGCGCCTGGTGGTGCCGGTGGTCGCCACGTCGCGTTCCGGGCGTACGCGCGATGTTGGCCGGAGACGATCGGACCGGCCGTGATGGGGGCCGCAGGTGGACGGCGCCAGTAGGGTTCGGGGCAGTGCGAGCGTCACGGGAGGATGGGCGTCATGGCCTTCTGCAACATGCACAACGCAAATAGTTACATGCCAGTTACGGGTCAGGTCCCTTACCTTCGGCCTGTAGGGGAGTGATGTCACACGAATCACCTATGCGCACACTGCGGTATACAGCGGCCAAGGGCAGCCGAACGGGACAGGTCCGCCGCCTCAACACGGTGCGCGATCCCATGACATCCCCCGCAGGACACAGGAGCGATAGGCCGACAGACCAGCAGCGTGACACTCGCCAGTCGATCGGCAGGGGCTTTCCGACGACACAGAGAGTGCCACCGGTCGCAACACATGGCAAGGGACGAGATACTGTGAGCCGGCACAACCTAGACCAACGGTGACGACAGCCAATGGGGACGCACACCGCAACAGTCCGGCCATCTTCCGACGCGGGGGCCTTCCGCACCGAGGCCAACTCATTGCCCGACACACCGGCCCGGATCGGACGACCGCGTCACGCAGTCACGACGCTTGCGGCCACCACAGGGGAGAACGTGATGGGTGAGGGCACTTCCATACCTCCAGTGCTACGTGAGGCGACCGGCCCCGGCACCGCCACGGTGCTCATCGAGGCCAACGACCGTCTCCAGCAGATCCGCTCGCTGCTGGCGGCCGCCGTCTCACCGCAGCAAGCCCACCCGGCACGGCGTACGGCGGAGCGGCACACACCACCGGAGGCCGGATCCGTACCGGACCGCGCCCCGGATCGATCCTTGACGTGAAGCAGGGCACGGTCCCGACAGTCGTGCGGTGAGCAGGTCCCGGCCCGACACCAGGCCCCTGACCGGGTGCCGGGCGAGAACCGGCTCAGCCGTCGGCAGCAGGCCGGGGACACAGGCAGAACGGGTGACCGGCCGGATCCAGTAGTACCCGCCAGCGGCCCGCACCTGGCTGGAACTGGGGGGTCGTGGCGCCCAGGCCGTGGTACGCCGCCTCGGCCCGGGTCAGGTCGTCGACGTAGAGATCCAGGTGGTACCGCTTTGTCCCGGAGGTGTCGGGCCACTGAGGCGGGACGTAACCCTCGACCCGGCCGAAGCCGATCGAGGTGTGGCCGTCGCTGATCATCGCGTACTCGTCCTGGCTGTGGGTGATCTGCCAGCCGAGCACCGCACCGTAGAACGCGGCGAGCTCCACCGGATCCGGGCAGTCGATGTTGGTCATGATGAGAGTCGCCGTGCCGCCCGGGGCCGGCTCACTGTTCGCTGTCGTCATCCGGCAAGCCTTGCCCAGATACCCGTCAGTCCCTGTCGGGTACGTGCGAAACTACCGTGGTGCGCGCCTCACGGTTGCTCTCTCTACTGCTCTACCTGCAGGTTCGCGGCCAGGTCGGCGCCCGGGAGCTTGCCGCGCGGTTGGAGGTCAGCGAACGGACCGTGCAGCGCGACATGGAGGCACTGGCCGCGGCCGGAGTACCGGTTCGATCGGTGCGTGGACCGGCCGGTGGCTACCGGCTGGCCGGCGGCTACCGCACCCGACTGACCGGACTGGGCGTCCAGGAGGCCCAGGCGCTGGCCTTTCTGGGGTTGGCCGGACCGGCCGAGCAGCTCGGCCTGACCGCTCGACTCGACACCGCCCAGCGCAAGCTGTGGGCCGCGCTGACCGGTGAGGCACGTGCGGAAGCCGATCGGGCCGCGCAGCGCTTCCACCTGGACACGGTGCGCTGGTACGGCACGGCCGAACCGGCACCGCAGTTGGCGACGCTGGCCGAGGCACTCTGGCGGGACCGGCGGGTCATGATCAGCTATGCCCGGGGTGGCGTCGTCGGCGAACGTCGGGTGGACCCGCTCGGGCTGGTACTCGCCTCCGGCGACTGGTACCTGGTGGCTCTCCGGGAGAACTTGCGCCGTACCTACCGGGTGTCCCGGATCGTCGCCGTCACCGCACTCGACGAACCGGCACACCGACCACCGGGGTTCGATCTGGCCGAAGCATGGCGGGAGGCCCGGCACGAACTGGAGACCAGTCACCGGCTCGTCGATGTCACGGTCCGGGTGTCGGCGGACGCGCTACCCCGGCTTCGCCGCCTGGTGGCGGTCACCGGGCAGCATCTCGTCGACGTGGCCGGCACCGAGGATCCGGTGGAGCTGACGGTGCCCTTCGAGGGCGAGCGCTGGGCCTGCAGTGCACTGCTGGGGCTCGGGCCGACGGTGGAGGTCCTCGCGCCAGCCACGCTGCGGTCCCGGATCGCGGCGCAGGCCCGGGCTGTCGCCGCGCAATACGGGCCGCGGTGATCCCTGCCCCGCCGGAACGTCAGTTGCTCGCCTGATCAGCAACCACCGCACGCCGATCGGCGCATATCGGGGCACTCGGACCCGGACGGGCTCGCCGATACGTAGCCGCCGCCTCCACCGTTCGGTCAGAACCTGCTCATGACGTTTGGGTTCGGCGCACGGATTGCGTACGATTCGACCACGTTGCGCTACAGATCCCGGACGCTCCGTCCGTCCTCACGCTCGGGCATAGCGGACAAGGAGAACATATGGTGGCGGAATTCGTGATCCCGGACCGAGTCCGGGATCCTGCTCCCGTCCATACGCCGCGATCCGCCACCGCCCCGCCGTACCCGACCCGACCGCCACGCGCCGCCGGGCACGCCTGGCAGACCTGGTACGTCACCGGGCTCCTGCTGCTCGACGGGCTGGCCGCGACCGTGGCGGTGCTGACCGCGCTGAGCGTGGTCTTCGGCGCGCCGGCACACGCCGACGCGTTGCACCTCATCGCCAGTTGCGCGCTGCCGATCGGCTGGCTGCTCGTCCTCGCCGGGAACCAGTGCTACGACAGCAGGCAGCTGTTCGTCGGCACCGCGGAGTACGAACGGGTCTTCCGTTCCAGCCTGGCATTCGCCGCGGTGGTGGCGCTGGTGGCCTACGTCGGCAAACTCGGCCTGTCGCGGGGCTATGTCGTCAGCACCCTCGCGCTGACCGTCACCGGTACCATCCTGGTCCGGTTCCTGCTGCGCCGCGGACTGCACGCGGGTCGCGCACGGGGCCGCTGGTTGCGCCGGGTCGTGGTGGTCGGGCATGTCCGTGCCGTCGCTGACCTGTGCCGACAGCTCAGCCGCGAGCGTTTCCACGGGATGTGCGTGGTCGGCGCCTGTGTACCGCTGACCGGTCTCAACAGCAACGGCGGTCTCACCATGGACGACGGGCGGCTCGTCGTACCCGGCGGCACCGTCCCGGTCTACGGCAGCTTCGACGACGCCGCTCTGGCGGTCGAGGCCGCCAACGCCGATGTGCTGATCGTGCTGTCCTGCCCGGAGCTGGACGGACCCGCGCTTCGCCGGCTGGCCTGGCACGTGGAGGACGACAAGGTCGAGATGATCGTGGCCAGCACGCTGATGGACGTGTCCGGTGACCGGATCACCGTACGGCCGGTCGACGGACTGCCCATGTTGCAGGTCACCCATCCCCGGCTACGGGGTACCCGGAGGGTGGCCAAGGCACTGGTCGACCGATGCGTCGGCAGCCTGCTGACGGTGCTCTTCCTGCCGTTGATGGTGGCGTTGGCGGTCTGGATCCGGAGCACCTCGGCCGGCCCGGCACTGTTCCGCCAGCTGCGGGTCGGCCGCGACGGCCGGACGTTCCACATCTACAAGCTGCGCACCATGTACACCGACGCTGAGCAGCGGCTCGCCGCCCTGCGCGGCCAGGCCACCCAACCGGACCACGTGCTGTTCAAGATGCACGACGACCCTCGGATCACCCCTGCCGGGCGGATCATCCGCCGGTTCTCCCTGGACGAACTTCCGCAGCTGTTCAACGTCCTGGCCGGACACATGTCGCTGGTCGGGCCGCGACCACCGCTGCCGGCGGAGGTGGCCCGCTACCCCGCCGACATGCGGCGGCGCCTGGTCGTCAAACCCGGCATGACCGGGCTGTGGCAGGTTTCCGGCCGCTCCGACCTGTCCTGGGAGGACGCCATCCGGCTGGACCTGCGGTACGTGGAGAACTGGTCACTGTCGCTGGACCTGGTGATCCTGCTGCGCACCGCCACCGCCGTGCTGCGCAGCGCCGGCGCCTACTGATGACCGTCGCCGGTACCGGCGCGCACCACACGGTAGAGGAACCGCGGATTGCCCAGTACGTAACGGGTGAACAGCCGTCTGGGCTCCTGCGCGAGCCGGTAGGCCCACTCCAGGCCGAACCGGTAGATCCACCGGGGGCAGCTGCGCCGTTCCCCCGCAGTCCAGTCCAGCCAGCCGCCACAGGTCAGGGCGACCGCCGGTGCAAGATCGCCGCGATGCCGGGCCAGCCACACCTCCTGGCGTGGATTGCCCAGACCGACCAGCAGGATCGCCGCCCCGCTGCGATTGATCTCGGCGATCAGTGCCTGCTCCCCGGCCTCATCGAAGTAGCCGTCGTGTACGCCCACCACCCGCAACCCGTGCTCGACGGTCAGGCGACCGGCCGCGCGGGCCGCCACCCCGGGCCGGGAACCGAGCAGATAGACGGGCAGGTCCGCACCGGCCCACGCACCGCACATCGCTGCGGTCAGATGGGTCAGCGGCACCCGGCCCTGTGGCCGGTACCCGAGCAGCGACGCCGCCCACACGACCGACTGGCCGTCCGGGAAGTTGAGATCCGCACTGGCGACCGCCGCGGCGAACGCGGCGTCCCTGGCGCACATGTTCACCACATGGGCGTTGATACCCACCACGGTGGCACGACGGCCCGCACGTGCCCAGTGGGTGGTCAGATCGACGAATTCCTGCTGGCTGCACAGGTCGACGGGCGTACCGCCGATGTGGACGCGTTGCGGTGAGGCCATCGTGGTCTCCGGAGGGGATGAGGAGAGGGGTATGACGGTGCCGACAGGTGGTCGAGGTGACGCGGGGGACGATCCACGGCTGCGCGACGATGGCCTGGGTTGGGTGAGCCGCGCACTGTTCGACAGCGCGCAGATCCGGCTGTCCCTGTCCCATGGACGGGCCCCGACGGACCAGTGGCGTACGGTCGCCCGGTTCGCGGTACTGCCCGACGTTGCGCGGGCCAGATTCCTGTTGCCGTTGGGATCGCCACGGGTCACGGCCGCATCGGTGCTGTCCTACAACGCGCTGCGTGGGCTCGGTACCCGGCTCACCCGCCAGGCGCTGGGTGTGCTGGCCCGGGCCGGGGTGGCGCAACTGCCGCTGTGCCCGGTGCTCACGGTGCAAGCAGCATCCGATGTAGACACCCGAAACGTGTTCGTGGTCCACCATCTGGCCGAGGCACTCGGCGATGGTGCATTGCAGGCGGCGATCGGCGTACGGCCACCGGACCCCAACCACAAGCCCACCGTCCAGCTGTTCGACCGGTCCGGTCGGCCCCGGGGCTATGCGAAGGTGGGATGGAACCCCGCGACCCGCGCACTGGTCCGGGCCGAGATGGCCGCACTGTCCACTGTGGCGCATGAGGGATCTGGGGAACATCCGATCGTGCCCCGACTGCGTCACGGCGGTGACTGGGCCGGTCGTAGCATCGCTGTGGTCGCACCGCTGCCGGCTGACATCCGGCGGGTGCCCCGGTCTTCGTGGCCATACCCGGCGGCGATACTCGCGATCGCGCGGCGCGGCGCAGGGCCGGCGGACCGGATGGCGCTCGGCACCTCGAGCTTCCTCAGCGACCTGACCGACCGTGCCCGTCAGGCTCTCGAGCAGGGCTGCCAGCCGGCGCAGCGGGCCGTACAGGCCGTACGGGCGCTGCGCCTGACCCACCGGGACACCGAGCTGGAGTTCGGGGCCTGGCACGGTGACTGGGTGCCCTGGAACCTGGGGGTGCACCGCAGACGGCTCGTCGCCTGGGACTGGGAACACAGCGGCACCGACGCACCAGTCGGGTTCGACCTGGCCCATCACGCCTTCCAGCGGGCACTGACCCTCGCCCGATCGCCGGTGCAGCTGGCTGCCGACCGGGCTGCCGAAGCGTTGTCCCAGCACGGCCCCGCGCTCGGCCTCGATCCGCGCGCGCAGGAGGCGGTCCTGGACGCGTACCTGATCGAACTGTGGCTGCGCACCTGGCGGCTCGCCTCCGGTGATGCCGGGTGGAACGAGCAGTTGCATCCGGCCCTGTTGGACCTGCTGGAGTACCGGCTCGGCAAACCGGACGCGATCTGACCACGCGCCGGCAGGCACCCGTCCGGTCGGCCCCGGCCGGCGGGTGCGCACCCGCGGCACCGATCTCAGTCCCCGACGGCCCACGCGAACCGCATCCCCAGACGGTCCTGCAGGGCCGCGTTGTGCGGGCGGTAGTACTCGGTGAGTTCGGCCCGGACCGCAGGATCCATCGGCGCCGAGCGCCGGTCGTTGAACACCTGGTAGTCGGCCAGCTGATGGTCCGGCAGGTCGAGGAACTCCAGCACCCGCCGGTACGTACCGGCCGGGTCCTGGTACAGCGATTCGCTGGCCACGAAAAGGAACTGACGACGATCGAAGAGCTCGAGCCACGGCTCGAGATGCTCCAGATAGCGGCCCCGGGCCCGGTAGGTGTGCCAGTCGTAGGCCTCGCTGAAGTACTGGGGATCGGCGATCAGCCGGTCCCGCTCGCCGGCGGTACGGGCCGGCTCGGCAGCCAGCGCCGCAGCGAAGTCCAGCTCCTCCCTGCCCTCGGTCCGCCGCTCCTTCCAGTGCGAATACGCGCGCTCCACCGGATCACGTAGCAGCACGATCAGCCGGACAGCGGGCATCAGCTCCCGGACCCGGCCGGCGGCCAGCGGATGGAACATGTACAGCGGTGCCGCCTCACCGACCCGGCACGGTGCGCCGTGCCGTTGGGCCAGCATGGCCCGCTGACGCCTCGTCGGGAAATGCGATCGGTACCAGCGCTCGCCCTGCGACCAGTGTTCCTCGAAATAGTGCGAGGTCTTCGTGTTCCAGGCGGGGAACAGCCGGGGCACCAGCGGATGGCCGAGCAGATAGTTCCACAGTGAGGTGGTGCCTCCCCGCTTGGTCCCGATGATCAGGAAATCGGGCAACGGGCGCCGCATCGCGGTGGACTCGCCGTAACGCACCAGGGCCTGCTTGACGCCGGTACGGAACTGGTCGGGTATCAGCAGCTTGGCCCGGTCGCGCAACGCTGCCATGCGCGGTCACCGCCTTCGAGGGGTTGAGAGGGATGCGCCCCGTACGATGCCGAGGGCGCTGGACAACTGGCGGCGGACCGATCGGACGGCGAGCAACCCCACCACGACGACGGACAGCGCACCCAGTGCGGACAGCAGGCCGCCGGTGCCCCGGCCGGCCAGCAGTGCGCCGGCGACACCGATCAGCCCGACCGCGGCACCGGTCACTGCGGCGAGGCGGATCAGCGCCGGCGACAGCAACGGCTGGCCGACCACGCGACGGGCACTGAGAGCGGCGATCACGTTCTCCGCGACGATGCCGCCCGCCCAGCAGCACGCAGCGCCGAGGGCACCGAACCGGGGAATCACCGCGATACCGCCGACGAGCGTCACGAGCAGGCCGGTCACCGTCGCGGCCAGATGCCGACGACTGGCACCGCTCATCAACAGCAGGGTCTGCACGTTGCCCAGCCCCACGTTGACCAGCATCGCCAGCGCCAGCACCGTCAAAGCGAGCGAACCGGAGATGAAGTCGCCACCGAATATCTGCAGAAACCCGGGCGCGAAGAATGCCAGTAGCAGATACACCGGCCAGGACAGGAGGATCACCATCCCGGTGCTCTGCCGGTGCACCGCTGCGGCGTCGGCCCGGCGCCCGGCGCCCAGCAACCGCGACAGTTGGGGTGCGACCGCGACCCGCAGCCCCTGCATGGCGAGCTGGCCGGCCAGTACGAAACGACCGACCGCGCCGAACACTCCGGCCTCCGACGGACCCGCCAACACCGCGGTGAGCAGTACCCCGACCCACATGCTGGCGCTGTCGATGACGGCGGACAGTGCGCGTGGTGCGGCGAACGTCCAGAACCGTCGCCAGTCTGCCCGTCCGGGCCACAGCAGACCGGTACGCACGCCCACCGGCCGTACCAGCAGCATCCCGCAGGCCACCGCCGCGAGTGCCACCGGCAACAGCCAACCCACCACCCCCGACAGCAGGGACGCTCCGGTCAGCGCCACCACGCCGACCAGAATCGGACGGGCGACAGGCAGCAGCAGGAACTGGACGGCGACGTAGTGGCCGATCGGCCGCAGTGCTCGTACCGCGGCCAACAGCAGTGCCATGACCACCACCACCGGCAGGGCCACACTGGCGCAGCGCACCAACCAGGATCCGTCCGCGTCAGGTCCGGTGAGCAGCCTTGGCGCGATCCACGACGCGCCGACCGATCCGGCCACCGCGACCAGCAGCGACAGCGTCACCGGCGGAACAAGGGCGACGATCAGGGTTCGGCCGGCTGACCCGGCCGTGACCCGGTCACGCGGCAGCGCCCAGATCAGGCCGGTGTCGGCACCCAGACAGCACAGCGCACCGGCGATGGTGACCAGACCGATGACGGTGAAGAACCCGCCCGCGCCGACGGTGCCGAATCCGCGGGTGATCACGACCGTGAGCAGGAAGCCGAACAGTCCGCTGACCGCCGCGCCGGACAGGCCGATCACGCCGTTACGGGCGCTGCGTACCGTCTCGGTCCGGGCCGCGGAGCCCTCGACGCTCTCCGTGGTCGGCGCTGGGGCGTCGGGCTGGACCGGTGAGCCCGTCACGACGCGACCCGCGGTACGCCGCGCCCGGTGGCGGTGGCGGTGGCGGGGAGCGTGCCGTGCACTGGCCGGTCGACCCGGTCCAGTCGGCCGAGTGACAGTCCGGCGGCGAAGAACAGCACCGAGAGGTTCTGGTAGGTCAACCCGTAGAAGGGCAGCTGGACCAGTGCGGCCAGAGGCACCGCAGTCAACCACATGCCGGCCGCCGAGACATCACGTGAACCGGCCCGGATGACCACCGGGAACCAGAGCAGGAACACCAGTAGTGCCGGCACCCCATGGCTGAACAGCACCAACCACAGCTGCCCCTGGGTACCCAGCGGGGCCTGCGCGGTGGTGGTGTCCACAGCGGCCGGTGCGCCGTAGCCGAGCAGCGGCGAGTCGACGATCCGGTGCAACACCTCGCTGTAGAGACTCATCCGGTCGGCAGTGCTGGTGCTCTGCGTGGTGCGTTGGGAGATCAACGCACCGATCGGGATCAGCCGGGTCAGCAGGACCCCGGCTCCGGCCAACGCCGCGATGCTGACCAGCAGGCGTGGGCGGCCGTGCCACAGCGCCCGTACCGCGACACACAGCAGCGCCACCCCCAGGCTGACGAACATCCCCCGGTTCAGGGTGAGGAACGCCGGTGGCAGCGAGAGCGGCAACGACACCAGGAGCAGCGCCCGCAACCGCCCCCTGCGTACTGCACTGAGGTGGGCCAGTACGCACGGCACCAGCAGCGCGTAGCTGCTTCCCCAGTTGTTGGTGTACGGGAACGGCGCGGACGGACGTGCGGTGGACGCACCGCTGGACCTCAGCTCGGCGCCGTACAGGTGGACCAGGTCGTGCACGTAGGAGGCCGAGGACAGTCCCGATGGCAGCAGCCGCTCCACCGGTGTCTGTATCGACAGTCCCGGCAACAGCACACCCACCCAGCCCAGCACCACCAGCGCCAGCCAGAAGAGCATGAGCGGCGTACTGACCCGTCGCCACGACGTACCGTCCCGCAGCACGGTGAACACATAGACACACACCACGAGGGCGGTGAGGTAGAAGGTGAAGCGCAGCGCGGAACTGGCCAGTTCGGTGGGCTGATGGATCCGTACCACGCTGAGCGCCACCAACGCGAGGAAGACCAGCCAGCACGCACTGCCCGCCGGTAACCGGACCGCGCCACGGGTGGCTGCCAGTGCCAGCAGGATCAACCCGAACAGCGGCCACACCAGATAGAAGGCACCGGCCAGCCACCACAGTGGCACCAGCCCGAACATCGCGTACAACGGCCACATGGGCAGCACCACGCCGAGCGGGTGCCCGCGCAGATCGACGAACTCAGACACCACGGCCCCGCGACTGGGCCAACCGCAGTATCCGGTCCCCGGACGCCAGGCCCAACAGAACCGGTGCCGTGGCGGCAAGTCGCTTCTCCCCCGGGTTCAGACGCAGCACGGTACGCAGCTCGCGCAGCGCTTCCCGACGCCGGCCGGCGGAGGCGAGCGCGAACGCGATCTGTCCGTGGATCCGGGCCCGGCCCCGCCGGCTGCGGTCGAACTCGGGGTGCTGGGCGAGCAGGTAGCGCAACGCGTCGACGATGACGGCCCATCGCCCGAAGAAGAAGGAACCGCCGTGCCACTCGACCACGACCAGCGGTTCTGGCACCACCGCCACCGGGCCCTGCGCGGCGATCCGCAACAACCACTCGTAGTCCTCGGCGTAGCCGCCCGGGATCTGCTCGTCGACCGGCCCCGCCGCCTGCACGGCGGAACGCCGGACCAGCAGTGTGCTCGGATGCAGCTCCATGATCCGGTCGGCCAGCAGATCGTCCAGGCTGACCGGTGTACTGCGACCAGGACGGTCCCGGACCATGTCGGGACCCTGTACCCGGATACCGCAGGCCACCGCCGGGCTGTCCGGCGCGGCGAGCAGTACGTCGAGCTGGCGGCGCAGCTTGTCCGGGTGCCACCGATCGTCATCGTCGCAGAAACCCAGTACCGGGCCACTCGCCACGTCACAGCCGCTGTTACGCCCACCTGGTAGGCCGGGGGTGCGGCTGTTGGCGATCAGCAGCAGTTCCCGGCCCGCCGGGCAGTCCACGTCCAACCGCCGTACCGGCACCCCGTCGTAGACGACCACGCATTGCACCGGCGCCGGATAGCGTTGCCCGAGCACCGCGCGTACCGCGCGCTCCAGCGACCCGGGCCGGTCCCGGGTCGCGATGACGACACTGACCGGCGGGTAGTCACTCCGTTCCGGCGGCTCCCCGCTGGCGTGGTCAGCCATGCCGGGCACCGGTCAGTACCACCCCGACAGGGCGCCTTCCGGCCGCCCGCAACCGTTGCGCACAACGGCGCAGTGCATCGATCCGGGTCCGGTCCCGGGCAACGACCAGCACCGCGAGGCCATCGTCTCCCAGCACACGCAGGCCACGGGGATCCAGCTCGGCGGGCGGAGCGTCCAGCAGCACCAGCGCGCCGGGCGGTGCGGCCGCGGCCGGCCCCACCGAGACGGTGCCCTCCCCCACCACGATCTGGGGGATCGGCGCGCGATCCAGGATGTCGTCGGCGCGTGGCCCGGGCTCGATGACGACGCGACGGACGCCCTTGTCCGCCACCGCCACCGCTCCTCTGGCCGAGCCGTCGTCCGCGATCACCGGCATGGTGACCACGGGCAGCTGAGCCGTGTCCGCAAGATCGTCCACGTCGCCCACGTGCGGTACCGTCGCGCTCGTACCGGTGGCCGCCTGTACGGGGGCCGGAGACGGGGTCACCGACCCCAGTCGGGCTGCCGCGTTGGCCAGGACCCGGGCATGCAACGGGTCGCCGGCGCCGAGCACGGCGCCGAGGTAGACACGTTCGCCCTGTTGGGCGAGGGCCACAGCCAGATCGGCACTCAGATCAGCCCGGCCCTCGTCCGGGCCCGCCGACAGCAGCATCAGCCGTGGGCTGTGGTAGGTGGCGACGAGTTCGGTCACCGCCAGCGCCAGGTAGGCGACATCCGCGCGCTGTGCCCGGCCGGGTACCCGTCCGCCCCGGCGGACCGTACCCAGCAGCGGGGCGTCCGCCGCATCGACCGCGTCACCGGCACGGCGTACCCTCCGGTCGGCCGATTCGCGTGCGTGCCCAGCGATCGCACCCAGCAGGACCCCGCCCAGCACTCCGGCCAGCAGATAGAGCAATGCCTGATCCCGGTTGGAGGGGATCGGCCGGGTGGCCGGGTTGGTGAGCGTTCCCGGGGTCAGATCCACCGCGGCGATCCGGGCCCGGTCCTGACCGAGCTGGGAGATCTGATCGTTGAGTGCGCGTACCTGATCGTCTGCAGGGCTGCTCCCGGTGGTGCCGGCGTCGCCGCGCTCCCGCTCGGCGCGGTGTTCGGCCGCGGTCTCCTTCTTCTCCAGCGCGTGCAGGCTCCCGTCATAGGAGTGCAACTGGTTGTCCCGCTGGTCGACGTAGTCCGCACGCCGGGCACTCAGGTACGCCTTCGCGGCGGTGTTGGCGCCGGTGAGCGCGTGCGCTGCGGAATCCGCCCGGTAGCCGAACCGCAGCAGCTGCCCACCGACCGGCACCTCGACGGACAGCCCGTCACCCACCTGCGAGACATCCTGACCGGTGGCCGCGGCGACAGCCCGCAGCACCCGGTCGCTGGTGGCGACGCCGTGCTCGGCGTTCATGTTGATCGCACGGTCGGCACCCGGCCCCGGATAGGAGAACGGATCGGTGACCACCGGCCGGACGGTGACCAGCGCCGTGGCGGTGTACCGGGCCGGTAGCAGGGTCAGATAGCCGGCCACGCCGGCGGTGCCGACGATGCCGAAGGCCACCAGCCAGCGCCACCGTCTGCGCGGCACGGTCAGTACGTCGGTGAGGGTGAGTCCCCGCCCCGACGGTGCCTCGTCGTTGCCGTCCGGGTGCATTGTCCGTTGCTCATTCATCGAACCTCTTGACCACCTGTTGTGGGTTACCGATGACCACGCAGCCGGCGGGTACGTCACGACGTACCACGGTGGCTGCGCCGATGACGCTGTCGGTGCCGATATGGACACCCTTGAGCACGAGTGCGCCGGTGCCGATCCAGACGTTGTCCCCGACCGTGATGGGCGCACAGGTGTCCGGGCCGGGCGGGTCGTGGCGCCGCTGCGGGGAAACGCGATGAAAGTCGTTGTCCACCAGTTGGCAGTCCGACAGCAGGCACCTGTCGCCGATCCGGATCTCGCTCCAGCACCCGATCCAGCTGTCGTTGAGCAGCCCGTCGGCGCCGACCACGATGCGGCCGGGGCCGGCGAATCGTACGTGTTTGTTCACCCGGCACCGGTCACCGATCGTCACCCGTACGCCGCGCCGGAGCCTGAGCCGACCACGGATCTGCACATCGGTTCCGAGCGTCAGACGCCGGTAGCGCAACCGGTAGTAGGTCCGTTTGGCCGCATAGACCGCCCGCACCGGCCATCCGGTGCGGGCGGGAGAGATCCACCGTATGGATGTGCCGGTGGAGAGCGGACCGCGGCCCGGTTCCGCCGGCACATCCACGGCGCGGTTCGTATCTGTCATTGCGTCGCGAAGAACAGGGTCGTGTCGGACCAGTCGAGTCCCGCCGAGGGGTTCGCGACGAGGGTGCTGGATGCACCGTCCACGGCGAACCCACTGGTTGCGGTCGCATCGAACGGCACCGACCGCAACGATCCGGTGGAGGAGCCGTAGACGATGTGGCCGTCCACATAGGTCATTCCGCGTACCTGGCTCCAGGACAGGTTCTTGGTCGGAAGGGTGAATTCGGTACAGCCCACCACGTAGCTGTCCGGCTCCAGATAACGGAAGTAGAGCTGGCTGCTACCGGACCTGGTGTAGTAGAGACGTCCGTTCAGTACGAAGCCACCGGTGAGTGAACTTGCCTCGAACCAGTCGTTGTAGTCGCTGATCCAGGGTGTCCCGACGGTCCCGTTGAACGTGGAGACCTGCAACTCGTTGGCGACCCAGTAGCGGGCCCAGTAGAGCTTGTCGCCGACCACGAACGCCGCACCGGTCTGGACCAGGTTGGGCTGTGTGCTGGTCACCGGTGCGCCCAGACTTCCGTTGGTGTAGCCGACCTTGATGAGCTTGTGATCGCCGTTACCGAGGTAGAGATAGCCGGTGCTTCCGGTCGGTGCGTTGCCCGTGCTGATGGCACGACCGCCGGCGAGCGGGAACATGCCCAGCCGGCCGTGGTACTCCCCACCCATGCCGTCGGAGTTCTGTCCGAAGTAGACCCCGTCGCTACCACGCCACAGGACCGCCACGTCGGAGTCCCAGGCGGTGCCGCCGGGCGGCAGGTTGTTACCGGCGCTGCGACGAGGGTTCCAGTTCAACGGCATCCCGTTGACCGGGTCCATCGCACCGATTCCGAGTCTGTCGACGGCACCGGCCTCAGGGTTGTCGTTTCCGTTGGCGTTGTTGAGCCAACGGAAGTGCCCGGCAGCGTAGATGACCCCGTCCGCGGCCTCGATCGAGGTGACCGAGTCGGTGCCGGTGTAGTCGACCCAGGTGTGGTCGAGCCCGGAACCCCGGGCGGCGGTCTCCCACCGGGTGATCGAGTCGCAGTCCGCGCCGTCGCCACGACCGCCGTTGGCGCTGATGACGAAGTAGCTGCCGTCGTCGGAGAAGTCGATGTCGGTGACGTAGGAGACGAAGGAACTGGAGTAGCAACCCGGCACGTAGCGCTGGGTACTCCAGTCTGCGACGGTGGGCGTGCTGGTCAGGTCGACCAGTACGACCTGGTTTCGGGCCAGACCGTTGACCTGGGTGAAGTTGCCGCCCGCGACCAGCGTTCCGCCGTTCGGCGACACGGCCAGGGTCCACACGTATTCCGAGGATGCGCGGGGCACGCTGGCGTCGATCTGGAAGCTCGGGTCGATCGCCCCGGTGGTGGCGTCCAACCGGGCCAGCAGCGCGTGCGCCGCACCGTCCATCCAGTGGAACGAGCCGCCCACGTAGAGCCGGTTGCCCTGGACGGCCATGGTACGCACGGTGCCGCCGTCGGACCGGCCGGTCCAGGCCGAGATGGTGGCGCCGGTCCCCGGATCGAGTTCCACGAGGTTCTTGCGCGAAGCGCCGTTGACGCTGTGGAACGCGCCCCCGACGATCAGCTTGCCGTTCGGACTGACCGCGAGCGTGTTCACCGCACCGTCGAGCTGCGGTACGAAGGTGGTGGACAGTGCGCCGGTACTGGCGTTGTAGCCGAACAGGTAGGCGTGCGAGGCCCAGCTGGCCGCCCCGTTTGCCTTGGCCTGGGTGAAGCTGCCACCCACGTAGACGGTGCTGCCGATCCTGGCGAACGCTCGGGCTTCCCCGTCGCGGGCGTGTGGTGTGAGGTCGGCCGGGTTGGCCGAGACGAGGGTGCCAGGACCGGAGGCGGGCACGGTTTGTGCCCCGGCACTGGTGGGTGAGAGGACGACGGCCGCGGCGACGACGGCTCCGAGGAGTGCGCCGACGGTGCGGTACTGGCGCCTGTTCTGGCGCACTGGCTGGGCGTACTGCGAGTGTCTCACGAGTGGCCCTTCTGACCGGACACTGGACAACGGCAGCCTCCCGTCTCATGCCCGTACCTGTGAATCGGCCTTTCGGTTATTAACCGCCCACCGTCCGTAAGATGACAGTGTCTGGTACGGCGACCCCGGAAGGCAATTAGCAGACAGAAAGTGATGGCCGGATCACACAAGGACATTCGTGTGGGCACATGGCGACCAACCCGCACGACCACGGGCCGTGCCGGACAGCCTCAGCTGCGCGGAACCTGCTGCTGGAAGTAGGGGTCGGCGGCGATCGAGGCGAAGCCGCGCCAGTTGTCCGCCGATGCGGTCACCCGGGTGTCGCACCCGCCGGTACGCGAGTTGAAGGACACGATCGCCCTGATCCGGGGAGCGCCTCGGACGACGGCGCCCAGCTCTCGGTACCAGTCGCCCTGCGCGGATCCGTTCGAACCGAACTCCGAGAGCATCACCGGCTTGCCGGTGCCCAGGCCGCTGCGCGCAAGCCAGTCGAGGAACGGACGTACCGACTGCCGGGCACTGCGCGCACGGGTGTGGTGACAGGCGTTGAAGTCGTACGGGTCGTAGCTGACCCAGTCCACGTACCGGTCACCCGGGTAGAGGGTCGGGTACCAGCCGAGATGGCCCATCGACCCCATCACCCACCACACCCAGCGCACATTGTCGGCGCCAGCGGCCACGGTCAGGTCATGGATGTGCCGGTACGCCGCGGCGAACTCCGCCGCACTGCCCGCCACCTGGCTGCCCCGCTCCAGTTCCTGTTCCGGCTCCTGGTTGAACGACAGGAACACCGGCGAACCGAACTGCCGCAACCGGTACGCCACCTGACGCAGATACCGGTCATGGGCACCGGCGGCGATGGAGCGCCAGGACACGTACCGGTTGGTGCGGAAGTCACGGGCCCGCAGGTCGATGAGCAGCAGGTGATGCTGGTCGCGCCAGTGGGTGTCGGTACCGTCCGGTGGCAGCTCACCCCAGCCGTAGTAACGGCTGACCAGATCGACCCGCCGACCGAGCCTGCTCTCCAGGCTGGCCAGATTGCCACGCAGGTCGGTGGTGAGTGTGCCCTGGGCGGTGGTGCGCGGCCAGATCCCCAGCCATGCCCCGCACGAGGGCACCAGATTCACCGACACCGTGCAGCCGGCCCTCGCCGACGGTGATCCGGCACTCTCCGGCCGGCGCCCGGTGCCGGCCGACGGGCTGGCGGGATGCCCGACGCTGGAACGGGTGGCACCGGAACGCACGGGGCCGGCGGACCGGGACCCGGTACCCGGGGTCCGCGGCGCGCCGCAACCGACCGTGACCAGGCCCATCGCCAGCAGCGCGACCAGCACCCCGGCCCGTACGAAGCCGCCCCGCCAACCCAGCACACCGACCTCCGTCACTGCTCTGCCACGCCGTACCGGCCGGCGTAGCCGAGCACCGTCGGCGCCACCGTGCCCGGCCGGGCACCGGTCATCCTTCCTACCGATCAGAGTGCACCCGGGAGACTCCCCCGTTCGGCTACTTCGCGATCCAGGTCGGTACCGGCAGTGGGGTCGGCCCAGATGTTCGGCGACACCCTGCCGGTGCAGCGCCCGTGCCGGTCGAGCAGCCGACCCAGCAGCTTGTCCTGCCGCAGCGACACCGTCCGGTCGGTGATGGTGAGCTGCGGGTGCTCGCGGGTCAGGCACGCCTCGATCCGCGGAATGTCGGCGACCGAGTGCAGCCAGACCTGCAACAGAAGATTCTCCGGCCCGCTGACCGCGGCGCAGTTGCGGATCTCCGGGCGGGTGGCGAGGGCCTGGCCGACAGCTCTGAGCTGGCCGGGAGCGACCTGCCCCCAGAACGTGACCGGCACCGGCCAACCGGCCAGCGGGCGGGCGAAGTCACAACGCAGCGCGGCCATACGCAGTCGCAGCAGACGGTCCAGTCGGCGCCGAACGGTGACCGCGCTGACATCCAGAGCGACGGCGAGTGCCCGGTAGGGGGTCCGGGCGTCCGCCGCCAACAGTCGTAGCAGGGCACGGTCGTCCGGGCCCAGGACCGGATCCGGCTTCGGAGTACGACCGTCGGGTGACCCGCTCTGCAGCCCACACCGTTCGGCCGGCGCCAACGCGTCCAACCGCCATCGGCCTCCCTCCACGAAGAACCGCGTCACGATCCGGGTCCGTACCGCAGTGACGGCCGGCAGAGTGGCGATCCGCTCCATCACGTAACGCGACATCACCGCCAGATTCTCCGTACCGACGGTCAACAACAGGTCGTACTCGCCTGCGGTGTGCTCGATGGTCACCGTGTGCGGGTCCGCTGACAATGCCCGTGCGGTAGCGACCGAGCGGCCCGGGGCGCAGCGCACCTCCACGAATGCGGCGCAGATCTGCTCCAGCAACCGGTCGCCCGGCGACACCGTGCTCCACGCCCGACCGGCCGCGGTGAGCCGTTCCCAGCGGCGGGCGACGGTCACCGCATCCAGCCCGAGTGCGCTGCCGAGCCGGCTCCAGGATGCCCGCGGGGCGTACTGCACCGCGTTGATGATCCGCAGCTCGACCTCGTCCAAGGCGGTGTCATTTTCCTGCAACTGACGCTCCCCACCGGCAGTTTCCCGCAATTCGACCCGATCCGACCACGGGCGGAGCCATCATCGCCCATCGCCGCCGACCGGAAGGGGATCGCCGTGCATCCGGCGTCAGACCCGCCGTACTCGTCGTTCCAGAACGAGATCTACCTGCAGGGCGCCGTTGCCGGACAGGTACCGGCGCTGCCCACCGACGCGGACCGGCTGGCTGAACTCGCCTGCGAGCGGCTCGCCCCGGAGGCGTACGGCTATGTCGCCGGCGGTGCGGGCAGCGGCGCCACCATGCGGGCCAACCGGGAGGCCCTGGATCGGTGCCGCATCGTGCCCCGGATGCTGCGTGACGTCGGCACCCGCGACCTGTCGTGCACCGTACTGGGCACCCGGCTGCCGGCGCCGGTGCTGCTCGCCCCGGTGGGCGTGTTGTCCATCGTGCATCCCGACGGCGAACTGGCGGTCAGCCGGGCCGCGGCGCAGGCCGGACTGGCGATGGTGCACAGCACAGCGGCGTCCTACACCCTGGAGGAGGTCGCCGAACACAGCGGCGATGCTCCGCGCTGGTTCCAGCTGTACTGGCCGGCGGACCGGGAGGTCACCCTCAGCCTGCTGCGGCGGGCCGCCGCAGCCGGATACCACGCCCTGGTGATCACACTGGACACCTGGCTGCTGGGCTGGCGGCCCACCGACCTGGACCAGGCGTACCTACCGTTCCTACGGGGCGTCGGCATCGCCAACTACCTGTCGGACCCAGCGTTCCGGGCCGGTCTCGCCGCACCGGTCGAGGAGGATCCGCTGGCCGCCGTGCAGCACTGGGCGCAGATGTTCGCCGACCCCACCAGGACCTGGTCGGACCTGGCGTTCATCCGAAGTAACTGGCCCGGCCCGATCGCACTCAAGGGCATCCTGCACCCCGACGACGCCCGACGGGCACGGGACGCCGGAATGGACGCCGTGCTGGTGTCCAACCACGGCGGCCGGCAGCTCGACGGCGCGATCGGCGCACTCGACGCACTGCCCGCGGTGGTCGAGGCGGTCGGCGAGGAGGTGACAGTGCTGTTCGACAGCGGCATCCGTACCGGCGCGGACATCCTCAAGGCACTCGCGCTGGGGGCACGGGCGGTACTGGTCGGCCGTCCGTACGTGTACGGCCTTGCCGTGGCCGGGGAGGCCGGGGTCAGCCATGTGCTGCGTTGCCTGCTGGCCGAACTCGACCTCACCCTCGCACTGTCCGGCCACCACAATCTGGACGGGTTGAGCGGTGAGACGCTGACCGGTGGACACTGAGCACCCGCCGGCACAGCGCGTTCAGACGTTGGTCAGGCCGGAGACCCGGTCCGTCGGGTCGTACGGTCGCGACGCCCGGCGGACCGGTCGACGACGTGCTCCGGCCGCCCGGGAAGCCAGCAGCCCCCGCGGCGGAACCGACCAGATGGGCTCCACCGGCAGCCCGTGTGCGGACAGGATCCGGTTGGCCGCCAGCATGCCGGTGGTCGCCGCGCGTTCCATCAGAGCGCTCGGCACCGGAACGCCGACCCAGTCACCGGCCAGGGTGAGCCCGGGCAGCGCGGTACGGACCCCGGGGCGGGCCAGATAGCCGCCCGCCGGGAAACCGGCGGCGTCGTGTCCGACCCGGCACCGCTGGTCGACCACGCTCAGGCTACGCAGCTCCGGCCAGAGTTCGGCAAGCTCGGCACGCATCTTCGCGCCGAGCACCTCGGCCGGCACACCGTCCGGGCAGGCGTAGGCGTGCAGTTCCACCACGGCACCACCGGTACGTCGGTGCCAGTCCATCGACTGCTGCTCCAACCGGTGGTAGAGGGTCACCGAGTCCAATACCTGCGGATCGCCGATGCTGGTGAACGGAGCCCGGGAGGCGTCCACGTCGGCGGACAACCAGAACCGGGCGACCGCGTACGGAGGGCCGACGAAGGGTCGGTGGGCGGTGGCACCGAGCCGCTCGTCGCGGGCGATCAGCTGCGGCGAGTTGGCCAGTACCGTTCCGGCGGAGGCAGCGTCGAGAGCCAGTACGACATGCTCGGCCGACAGGGTCCCCGACGCCGTGTGCACCCGCCAGTCGCCCCGGACGTCCTGACTGATCGCGCTGACCGGTGTCCGGAAGCGCAACTGGGCGCCGAGGCTGGTAAGCCGCGCCTGCATCGGTGCCCAGATCCCGGTCTGGTAGTCCATCCGCGGCGCATCCATCCCGAGGCCCTCCGGGTTGCCCAGGAAGTAGAAGTGGAACATGGCAATCAGATCGGCGGCCGACATCGAGCGGGCATCGTTGAAGAACGAGTGTGCGAAGACGTTGAACAGCATGCCGCGGGCGCGTTCGGGCAGGTGCAGCGAAGCCAGCAGATCTTCGGCGCTGATGTGGTCGAAGGACCGGTAGGTCTGCCGACCGTCGAAGCCGAGCAGGCACCGGGCCGCGTCCGGGTCGACCTTGCGCAGATCACGCAGTCGTAGGCTGGGTGAACGGGCGAGCAGCGCCAGCATGCTGACCGGCGGGGTGGGCGGCAGACGGTCGAACTCCTCGGCTGGCCACCGGTGCGAGACGACGGGGTAGCTGCCGAGTGGATGAAGGGACGCGACCCCGTTACCGGTACGCGCCAGTACCGCACGCCAGTTGTAGTACTGCCGGAAGAAACCGTGGAAGCCGTGGTCGACCAACTGGGTCGTACCGTCGGCGAGCCGGTACGGTTCGGCCGAGAGACGTCCACCGGCACGGTCTGCGGCCTCACAGACGACGACCGGTACGCCGCGTTCGGCCAGTACCGTGGCGGCGGTCATGCCGGCGATACCGGCACCGGCCACGACCACCTGGGGAAGCGGAAGATCGGGCTGACGGCGCAGATGGTCGGCAGCCGGCGAGATCTGCAGGTGTGGGGTGACCTGCCACAGGCGGCCGACCAGACGGGACAGGGCGGGCATCGGTTTCCTCTCCTGCGCTCATTCCAACAGACGGCTGAGGAGTTGCTCAGTGGCTGCGCTGCGATGCGGCGGTCGCCAGGTCACAGAGCGCCTCCCGGACCGGGGGCGGCAGATCGGCCCCGCAGACCAGTCCCCGCGCGGTACGCAGATTCGACTCGATCAACTGTTCCACCCGGGCGCGGGCGCCAGAGCTGTCGATCAGTGCGGTGATCGCCGCAACCTCGGCGTCGGTGAGATCGGCCGCGCCGATCCGCCGCAGTGGGCCGGTGTCGGGGCCACCGACCCGCTGGGCGGTGTAGGCGACCAGCAGCGTGGGCTTGCCTGAGCGCAGGTCCTCGCCGACCGGTTTGCCGGTCAGCTGCGGATCACCGAAGGCGCCCAACAGGTCGTCGCGCAGTTGGAACGCCTCCCCCACCAGGTCGCCGAACTGCGCCAGGGCCGGCGCCAACCCGTCCGGGCCGGCCAATGCCGCGCCCAGTCGCAGCGGCCCGGTCACCGTGTAGCGGCCGGACTTGAGCCGGGCGATGGTGGCGGCCAGTTCCGCGGACCGGTCCCGCCGCGCCGCGCCGGCCAGATCGAGGAACTGACCTGCGGTCAACTCGCTGATCAACCGACCCCACACCCCGCTGACCCGACCGGGCAGCTCGCCGGCCAGCCGGCCGGCGAGCGCGAAAGCCAGGTCTCCGGTGAGCAATGCGGTAGCCGCCCCGTACCGTCCCGGCTCGCCGGCCCAGCCGTGGCAGCGATGCTCGGCGGTGAACGCCTCATGCAGCGCCGGCCGGCCCCGCCGGGTCGGTGAGGCGTCCATCAGGTCGTCGTGGATCAGCGCGAAGGCATGCAGCAGTTCCACCGCGGCGGCGGCGGTGACCAGATCCGGTCCCGGACCGGTGTCGGTGCTGGCCACGTAGCCCCAGTAACAGAACCGGGGCCGTAGAGCCTTGCCGCCGTCCAGGAACATTCCCAGCGCGTGCACAGCGTCCCACCACGGCGCACCGTACTCCTTCCAACTCGACTGTTCGGTGGCGAGCAGGTCGGCCAGGAAGGGACGTAGTTGCCCCGCGACGAAGGTGAGATCTGACGGCATGGGTGGTCGGTCCCTTCGATCAGCGACCAGCGGTGGAAGTGCCGGGCGGCGAGATCAGCGGTGGCGGGTAACGGGAACCGAGACGCAGCTGCCACGGTTCGTGGACGGCGCCGCCGGGCACGCCGACCAGTTCCGGTACATAGCGGCGGACGTAGTCGCCGTTCGGGTCGAAGCGGTGCGCCTGACGCAGCGGATTGAACTGCCGGTTCGGCCGGGTGTCGTTGCCGGTGCCGGCGACCCACTGCCAGTTGCCCGCGTTGTTGGCGATGTCGCCGTCCACCAGCAGGTCGAAGAAATGCGCCGCGCCGACGCTCCAGTGCAGGTCGAGTTGGCGGGTCAGGAACGCGGCCACCAACAGCCGTGCCCGGTTGTGCATGAATCCCTCGGTAGCGAGTTGACGCATGCCCGCGTCGATGATCGGGTAGCCGGTCTGTCCCTCCTGCCAGGCGGCCAGCGCGTCCGGGTCCTCACGCCACCGGACATCCCGGCGCGGCCGGTAGTCGCGGGTCGGCAGGTCCGGGAAGGCTGAGACGACCTGGGCGTGGAAGTCCCGCCAGCACAGCTGCCGGACGTAGGGCTCGCCGCCGGCGAGTTGCCCGGCCTTCGATGCCAGCTCCAGCGGGGACAGGCAGCCGAAGTGCAGGGCAGCCGACAGCCGCGACGTGGCGTCGCCGGCGAGGTCGTCGTGACGCTCGCCGTACGCCACGAGCCCGTCTGCCAGCCAGCGATGCATCCGCCGCCGGGCTGGCCGCTCTCCTCCGGCGGGCAGCGCGGCGTTCGGTCGGCTGGCCACAGCCCCGGTCGGATCCGGCAGCGCGCCGGTGTCCAGCCCGGCGGGCAGCCGCAGCTGCCGGGGTGGCGCCACCTCGTCCCGCCAGCGCCGCGCCGACCATGCCTTCCAGTACGGGGTGAAGACCTTGTAGTGGTCACCACCGGTCGGCACCAGTGCGCCCGGCGGGACCACCGTGACGGAGTCCACGGTGCGCAGCGTCCTGCGGTCCTGTCGGCAGGCCGCGTCGAGCCGCTGGTGGCGCCGTTTGGCGTAGCGGCTCACGTCGTCGGCCAGCACGATCAGTTCGGCGTGCTGTTCCCGGGCCAGCCGGATCACCTCGGTGACCGGGTCTCCGGTCCGTACGACCAGGTCCGCACCACGCGCGCGGAGGCTCTCCCGTAGGTCGGCGAGGCTCTCGTGGAGAAACCGATGCCGGTGCGGTGCCATCGGGACGAGCGCAGGGTCCAGGACGAAGATCGGGATCACCTGCTCGGCCGTCCGGCAGGCCAGATGCAGCGCCGGGTTGTCGTGCAGCCGCAGGTCCCGGGTGAACATCAGCACGGCGGTACGAACCCGGTCCGTGGACGTCATCGCGGCGTACCCGACCTGCGGGCGCCGCACCGGGTGCGGTCCCAGGACTCCGTACGCTGCTGCGGCCCAGGAAGACGACGTGCCATCCGATGTCCCCCGTCCAGCTCCACTCGACGGCAATTTCGACGCAGAAAACGATGCAACGCGGAGTCTACGTTACGCTCGTCGAACACGCCCATACAGACGAGACGGAGGCGTCGTGGTGCGCACAGTCGTCGGACGTACCGACCGGATCGTGATAGTCGGAGCCGGGTTGGGCGGATTGGCCTGCGCGATACGGCTGGCCGGTGCCGGCCGTCAGGTCACCGTGCTGGAGCGGGCCGACATACCGGGCGGCCGCGCCGGACAGCTCACTGCTGACGGATACCGCTTCGACACCGGGCCGACCGTGCTGACCCTGCCGCACCTGATCGACCAGACTTTACAGGCGGTGGAGGAAAAACTTGCCGACTGGCTGGAACTGGCCCGGCTCGATCCTGCCTACCGGGCACACTTCCCGGACGGGTCCACACTGGACATTCGCGCCGACACGGCCGACACCGCTGCGGAGATCTCCCGGGTCTGCGGACCTCGTGAAGCCGACGGCTATCTGCGTTTCGTCGACTACGCCCGTTCGCTGTACCGGGTCGAATGGTCCACCTTCATCGACCGCAACCTTGACACCCCGGTCGACCTGCTGGGTGGCTCCCTGGCCAGATTGGCCGCCCTCGGCGGATTCCGGCACCTGACGACAAAGGTGAACCAGTTCCTGAGCGATCCACGGACCCGTCGGATCTTCTCTTTCCAGTCGTTGTACGCCGGTCTGCCGCCGCACCGGGCACTGGCGCTGTATGCCGTGATCTCCTACATGGACACTGTCGCCGGGGTGTACTTCCCGCAGGGCGGCATGCATGCAGTGCCCAGCGCAATGGCCGCCGTGGCGACCAAACACGGGGTGGACATCCGCTACAGCACCACCGCCACCCGGGTCGAAGTGGCCGGCGGCAGGGCACGGGCGGTCCGGACCGCCGACGGCAGCCGGATCCCGGCCGACGTCGTCGTACTCAATCCCGACCTGCCGATCGCCTACCGCGATCTGCTCGACCGACCGCTGCGCCGACGACTGCGCTACTCGCCATCCTGCGTGGTGCTGCACCTGGGAGCCCGGCAGGCCTATCCGGGCGCTGCGCACCACAACATCCACTTCGGTCGGGCCTGGCGGGGCACCTTCGACGACATCACCCGCCGCGGCCGGCTGATGTCCGACCCGTCGCTGCTGGTCAGCAATCCCAGCCAGAGCGATCCGCAACTCGCCCCACCGGGCGGGCACACCTACTACGTGCTGGCGCCGGTACCGAACCTGACCGCCGACATCGACTGGCGCAGCACCGGACCGCGCTACGCCGAGGAGATCCTGGGCGTACTGGACGACCGGGGCTACCGGGGGCTCTCCGCCGCCACGACGGTGCGTCACCTGGTCACCCCGGACGACTGGGCCGCGGAGGGGATGGCGGCCGGTACGCCGTTCGCGGCGGCGCACACACTCGGTCAGACCGGACCGCTACGGCCGGGGAACCTCGCACCCGGGCTGGAGAACGTCGTCTTCGTCGGTTCGGGAACCCAGCCCGGTGTGGGGGTACCGATGGTGCTGGTCTCCGCCCGGCTCGCGGCCGAACGCATCACCGGCCCGGGCGTAGCGACGAGATGAAACGGCCGCAGGAGCGCGGGCTCAGCGCGGGAGACGTGGCACGCCGGCTCGGCGTGGCCGTCACGACGGTACGCAGTTGGGACCGCCGCTACGGTCTGGGCCCGGCCTGGCGTGAGCCCGGCCGGCACCGCCGCTACGACGAACAGGACGTGGCCCGGCTCCACCTGATGCGTCAGCTCACCAACAATGGGGTGGCGGCCGCCGAGGCGGCCAAACTGGTCCGCGACATGCCCGACCCAGGCCAGCTCACCCGGGACGCGACGCCGAGGTCAACGCCGGATCCGGGAACTGCCGCGCGGGCCGGTGGTCTGCGCCAGGCTGCTGTCGCACTGGACATCTCCGAGGTGGACCGGCTGTTGCGGGACGCGCTCGCCACCGGCGTGGTCGGGGCCTGGACCGAACTTATCTGCCCGGCACTGCGTGACATCGGTCGCCGACATGCCGCCACAGGCCGGTTCGTGGAAGCCGAGCACCTGCTCTCCGCTGCCGTGTCCGCCGCCCTGTCCCGGACCCCCCGCCCGATCGGACCGGCCCGGGTACTGCTCGCGTGCGCCCCGGATGAGCAGCACACACTGGCATTGGAAGCGCTCGCTGCCGCGTTGGCCGAACAAGGTGTGGCCTGCCGGATGCTCGGCGCCCGGGTGCCGACCCGTGCCCTGCACGACGCGATGGCCCGGACCGGTCCGCACGCGGTGCTGCTCTGGGCCCAGACGCCGGGTGCGGCGGACCGCCGGCAGTTGCGCGCAGCCCTGAACGCCCGACCACGCCCTCTGGTCGTCGCGGCCTGCGGGCCAGGCTGGACCACCGAGCGGCGCACCCCCGGTGCGCTGTCGGCCACGGATCTGCAGCAGGCCGTGGAGCTGCTCACCCAGCTCCGTTGACAGGCCTCGGCACACAGCGACGGCACTCAGTACGAGCGGAGCAGCAGAGGGCCGCGTGGACGCAGGGTGATCCCGACCCGGATGCGTGCGTCGCCGCACACCTGGCTCAGTTCTCCGGTACACAACACCGCCAGTGCCGCGCCCAGCATCCGGCGCGCCAGATGGGCACCCAGGCAGGTACGCGGGCCGGCCGCGAACGGCAGATAGCCCCAGGCGGGACGGCCGTCGGCGAACCGTTGCGGCCGGAAGACCTCCGGTCGCGGCCACAGGTCCGGGTCCCGGTGGGTGAGGTAGGGCGAATACATCACCAACGTCCCAGCCGGCACCGGGACCCCGGCGGCCTCGGTGTCCCGGGCCGCGATCCGGCTGCCGAGCCAACCAGCCGGGTACAGCCGCAGCACCTCGTCCAGGAACATCGGCAACGTGGCCACGTCTCGCCATTGCCGTTCGGCGGCCAGTTGCCACACCGCCCAGGCCAGCGTGTGCGCGGTGGTGTCGTACCCGGCGGCCAGCGCGACCCGCAGTTCCTCCGCCGCATCCTGCTGCCGGGACAGGTGTCCGGCGATGCTTCCGGCGACCGGCCGGTCCAGGGCAGCGGACACCGCGGCGGCCAGCCGGCCGAACAGTACCGGTCTGGGCAGCATCGGTACGGGGATGCGCCGGTGCAGCGGGGCGAGGTAGGACGCGAGCAACCGGTCGGGCAGTTGACCGGCGAACAGTGCGGCATTGAGCATGTGTCGCACCACCCGACCCGACCAGGCAAGTGCCTCGAACTCCCCGGCGGGCCGGTGCGCCTCGGCGACAGCCCGCAGGCTGTCGTCCACCGCGGTCAGGGCCCGCGCGCTGAAGTGGCGGTTCAACTGCCGGCGGCGGTCGGCGTGCTGTGGCGCGTCGGTGTGCACCACGCCGGCCGCGAGGTAGGGGCTGAGCGCACTCAGGCTGCCCCGGCTACGGAATGTGTCCAGGTCGTTGAGTACGGCTCGGTTCCAGTCCGGTCGGAAACCCACCACTGCGTGCCGCCACAGCCGCAGGGCGAACACAGGACCGGCGCGCACGCCTGCATGAAGCAGTGCCAGCGGGTCGGTCGTCCACTGCCACAGGTGTCCCAGCAGCGGCAACCCGGGGGGTCGTGGCAGCGGGCCGTTCACCGGTACCGCCGACCCTTCCATCGTGCCTCCCGACGCAGCGCCACCGCGTACACGGGCAACGCGGCGAACGGGGTGACCGGAACCAGAGCGGCCTCGGCCGGTGAGCCCCGACCGGTCTTCACGTTGACCAGTACCCGGTGCGCCAGGCCGAGCAGCGCTGCCGCACGCCACCCGGCGCCGTGCCGCCACCGCAGCCACGGCAGCGCATAGGCGACCAGGTGCCAACCGGCGCTGACCAGGAGCACCAGGTCGTGCCCGCCGTGTGCGGCACGAAGACTCTTGCCGAAGCCGCGGACCGTCTCGGTGTAGCCGTGGTACATCCGGGCGCCGACCAGGTCGCCACCGAGAGCCAGACCGAGCTTGAGGCCGCATCGGCGGGTACGGCGGGCCAGCGCCAGATCCTCCACCACCGCGCCGGCCACCGCCGCATGTCCCCCCACCGTCCGGTACGCCCGCCGGCGGAAGGCCAGCAACTGACCGTTTGCGCTCGCCGCCGCTGGGACCGGCAGGTCCAGCAGGCCGTGCGGCAGGAACGACAGGAGTACGTCGTCGATGAGAGGCACCAGCAGCCGCTCCCCCATCGTCGCGGTGTACTGGCGGGGGAACACCGAGAACACCTCGGCATGCTGTGCGCGCAGTTCGGCGTGCAGTGCGTCCAGAGCACCCGGCGCAAGCTGTACGTCTGCGTCGCAGAACACCAGCAGTTCGCCGCGGGCCGCCTCGGCGAGCTGATGGCATGCCCAGTTCTTTCCGGTCCACCCGGGCGGCGGCGGGGTGCCGGACAGCAACCGGACCCGGGGGTCCCGGGCAGCGGCCTGTACAACCACTTCGGCGGTGCGGTCGGTGGAGTTGTCGTCCAGGATCAGGATCTCGCTCGCCGGTTGGGCCAGCAGCCCGGGCAGCGCGTCGGGCAGGCGGAGGGCCTCGTCGCGGGCCGGCACCAGGATCGAGGTGGGCAGCCGGCGGCGGACCGGTGCCGGCCGCAAGGTCGGGAACGCGACGAGGTTGGCGAGCAGCCCGGTCAGCTTCACCAGGTGGAATCCGGCGACGGCGGCGGCTAGCGGCGTGGCCATGGCACCCGACCAGGTGTTCGCAGCCGCTGGTCCCAGCCGCGGCGTCCGCGCAACATCAGATCGAAACCGGGCAGCGGCCTTCGTGGCTCGGCAACGGCGTTCAGCTCATCCAGGTCAGCCAGATCCTGGGTGAGCCGGGACCGCAGCCGCCCGGTCACCCGCTGCGTCGATCCGTGCGTGTCGATCTCGGTGAACGTCAGATAGGCCTCCGGGAACTGCTCGCCGCGCAGCAACACCCGGACGGCGACCGCACACAGCCGGGCGGGGGCCCGCGTGGCGTACCAGGCCGCGCCCGCGGCCAGCGGCCCCGGTGCCCCGACGGGCCGCAGCTCGGCTTCCGGATAGACGACCAGCACACGGCCTGCCCGCAGCATGTCCAGACCGCGGCGGAACTGGCCGGTGCCGAGGACTCCGACGTGGCTCAGGAAGCCGAATCTGGCCAGGTTGTCCTGGCGCATCAACAGTCCGGGGCGACGGCCGGCGCCGGTCACCAGAGCGGCGGCCAGGAACGGGTCCCACCAGCTGTGGTGGTTGGCGGCCCACACCACCGGGCCGACGGGCAGTTGACCCCGCGTCCACACGCCGGCGAGGCCCCGGCGTACCAGGCGACGGAACGCGGCCAGCATCGGCGCGGCCAGCAGCTCAGCCACGATCGGCCTGCGGTTCCCGGTGCAGGGCGGCCGGCCCTGCGCTACGAGAGTCCCGACGCCGGGCCCGCTCCCACAGCAACAGGGTGAGTGCGGTCATCGCGAACCCGAAACCGAAGTCCTCGACCGGTATGTCCCAGGGCCAGCGCACCCCGGACACGACGCCAGGGGCGTAGCTCACGATCGGGGCGGGCAGCCGGGTCAGCCAGCCGTCGACCGGAATCTGGAAGGCGAGGGTCACCAGGACCGCCATCCAGAACCGCCCACGACGCAGTAACCCGGTACGCAGGATCAGCACTTCCAGCGCGACGACGGCGAGCGGCGCGCACCCGGCCGCCACGGTGTACTCGCCCCTCACCGTGACACCTGCCGTCGTCCCAACGCCTCGTAGGTCAGTACCGCGCAGATGGGTATGACCAGGAAGAACAGCCACTCCTCCACCGGCAGGCCGAGTAGCGTGACGCGCAGGGTGCGCTGCGCGCTGTACCACCAGTCACCGCGGTACACCGCGACCAGGTCCCAGCCGGCGAACACGGTCAGCACCGGCAGGAGGGTGCGCAGAAGGGTGCGGGGGCGGCGGTAGACCCGGGCTCCGAGCACGAACTCCAGCGGCAGCGTCAGTACGACGCACAGCGCGAGCAGTAGAGCGTACTGCCACGAGTCCATCGACCCGACCCTTCGGATAAACGATGCATAAATCGATGCAGCTTCTGAGAGCATACCGTGCAGCCGGCCGACCGGCAGCGTGCCGGCCGCTGCGACGTTCGGTCCGCGACACCCCGGGTCGCAGGGCATGATGCAGAAATGCGGTGTCTGGTACTGGGGGCGACCGGCTACATCGGGGGCCGACTCGTCCCCGAGCTGCTGCACGCCGGGCACACCGTGCGGGTGGTGTCGCGAAACCCCGACAAGCTGACCGACCTGCCGTGGCGTGACGAGGTCGAGGTACAGCAGGGCGACGTACTCGACGCCAGGTCGATCAGGCGTGCGATGCTCGACCAGGAGGTCGTCTACTACCTCGTACACGCCCTGCACTCCCGGGACTTCGCCGCGCTGGACCGGCGCGGCGCGTTCATCGTGTCCGACGCCGCAGCCAAGGCGGAGGTCTCCCGGATCGTGTACCTGGGCGGGCTGCACCCGTCCGGGGAGCCGTTGTCCGCGCACCTCGCGTCGCGTACCGAGGTCGGCCGGATCCTACTGGAGGCGCCGGTACCGGCCGTCGTCCTGCAGGCCGCGGTGATCCTGGGGTCCGGCTCGGCGAGCTTCGAGATGCTGCGGTATCTCACCGAGCGGCTGCCCGCGATGGTGACCCCGCGATGGGTGCACAACCGGATCCAACCCATCGCGATCCGCGACGTACTGCGCTATCTGATCGCCGCCGCCGAGTTCCCGGGCTCGATCAACCGCACCTTCGACATCGGCGGCCCGGATGTCCTGACCTACCTGGAGATGATGCGCCGCTATGCGGCGGTGGCGCGACTACCGCGCCGAGCGGTGCTGCCCATGCCGGTACTGACGCCCTGGCTGTCGGCGCAGTGGGTCAACTTCGTCACCCCGGTGCCTCGTTCGATAGCGGTGCCCCTGATCGAGTCACTCATCCACGAGGTCATCTGCCAGGAACACGACATCGCCGAACTGGTCCCGGATCCACCGGAGGGACTGCTGCACTTCGAACAGGCGGTCGACCTGGCCCTCACCCGGATCCGGGAGGCCGAGGTGACCACCCGCTGGTCGGACGCCGACTGGCCGGCTGATCCCTCCCAGCCCTCACCTGCCGACCCCGACTGGTCGGGCGGCACCGTCTACCAGGATGTACGTCAACGGCGCAGCCCGGCCGGCCCGGACCAGCTGTGGCGGGTGGTGGAGAGCATCGGCGGGCAGAACGGCTGGTATTCGATGCCGCTCGGGTGGGCGGTACGGGGCTGGGCGGACCGGATGATCGGCGGCGTCGGACTGCGCCGGGGCAGGCGTGACCCGCACCGGCTGCACACCGGCGAGGCGCTGGACTGGTGGCGGGTGGAGCGGTTGGACCGGGGCCGGCGGTTGCTGTTACGTGCGGAGATGAGGCTTCCCGGTCGGGCCTGGCTGGAGCTGAGCGTCATACCGGATCCGGACAGCACCACCAGCGGCAGCATCTATCGGCAGCGCGCACTGTTCCAGCCGCACGGCTTCGCCGGGCACCTCTACTGGAAGGCCATCGCTCCGTTCCACAGTCTGGTGTTCGGCGGCATGGCCGCCAACATCACCGACTCGGCGGAACAGATCGCGCCCGAGGCTCCGGCGCTCTCCTGACCGGCACGCGTGTTCGGGGGTCGCCACGGCAGGTACGCATTCGGCCATCACCCTTCCTACATAAGGTGAATAAGCGACCACACGAAGCCCACAACCGAGGTCTTTACTGTTAAAGTACCGATGTCTGGAAGTGCTCTTGATGTCCACTTTCGGTATCGGAGTATGCCGTGCGGGAACTCCTGACTGACGATCCGATCCTGGCGCTCGCACACCCGAGCATCCTGCCCGACCCCTACCCGGCGCTGGCCTGGCTACGGGAGAACCGGCCACTCTTCTGGTACCCCCGGTTCGACTCGTGGATCCTCACCCGTCACCGCGACTGCGTCGCCGTACTCCGCGACACCGCACGGTTCGGCTCGGACTGGCGCCGGGCGGGCGAGGATGTTCCCATCCAGGCCCTCAGCGTCCAGTCGCTCGACCCACCGGAGCACACCGCGGTACGCAGGCTGCTGATGGAGGCCCTCCGCACCGTCGACGGACCGGCGCTCACCCGGACCATCAGCGCACAGGTCGATGCGGTGCTGCGCGAACTCGCCGCACGTGACCAGTTCGATCTCGTGACCGACCTCGCCGAGCCACTCGCCCTGAGCACCACGATGGCTCTGCTGGGCGTATCGGAACCGGAGCTGGACTGGTTCGTACCGGTCGCCGACGCGATCGCCGACGGCATGGACGCCGGGCTGTGGCCGGAGAAGGGCAGCGCGGCCATGACGGCCCGGGCACAACTCGCCGAATACACCGCACACTGGTTGGACCAGCCGCCGCCCAATGGCGTCGTCGGCCATCTGGCCCGGCACGCCGGGCCCGACGTGGAGCGTCCGGTGCTGGCGAACACCCTGCGTGTACTGCTGCACGCCGGGTACACCTCCGCGAGCAAGCTGCTCGGTCTGGCCACCGTCGCCCTGCTGGAATCCGGAGGACTGGGCCGGTTCCCGGTCTCGGCGTCGGGGCCGGCCGTCGAGGAACTCGCCCGGTACGGCTGCCCGGTACAGGCACTGGCCCGGGTCTGCGTCCAGGACACCGTGTTGGGTGGGGAACGGATCCACGCCGGCCAGGCGGTGACTCTCCTGCTGGGTGCGGCGAACCGCGATCCCGCACGGTTCACCGCACCGGACACCGTGTGCCTGGACCGCACACCCAATCCGCATCTCGGCTTCGGGCGTGGCGCACATTCATGCCTGGGATCGCCGATCGCCGCTCGCCTGACCGGCACTGTTCTCAGGATCCTCGCCAGCCGACATCCGACGCTGCGGACCGTCGCAGCGCCCCGGTACCGGGACAACCTGACCCTGCGTGGCCTGCGGGGGTGCACCGTGGCGTGGCACTGACACCCATGCCCGCCGGTACCGGAGGGGTTCGGCGTTCGACCAGTGCAACCCCGCCCATCGGCGCCGGCTCAGCCGACACGGCCAGTGGGATCGACACAGCTCGGTGGGGCACCGCCCACCGGACGACAGGAGAAACCGGATGTCAGCTACCACCGCACGCCGCGCTGTCCGAGCGCTCGTCACCGTCGTGGCGGCGCTGGCACCACTGGCCGCGCTCAACCCGGCCGGGCCCGTGGCCGCCGCCACGACACCGGACCGGTACTGGCTCGCCGAGCGGCTCGAGCACACGGTCGGCGACGGCGGTTACCGGCACCTGGTCGCCTGGCAGCACGCCGCCGACCGCAGCGCCGGCACCCGCGCCGCCGGGACACCTGGCTTCAGCGCATCCGCCGACTACCTGGTCGGGCAACTGACCAGGGCCGGCTACCAGGTGACCCGGCAGACGGTTCCCTACCAGGACTTCCACATCGACCGCGAAGAGGCACAGATCACCAGGACCGACCGACCGGTACGGGTTCTGCTGTCCCGCTGGTCGATCGGCACACCCTCGGGTGGCATCACCGCACCGGTGGTGGCACTGCCCGACCGCCGGGACGGTCAACCGGTCACCGACGCCGGCTGCCGGCCCGAAGACTTCGCCGGCCGGCAGGTACGCGACTCCATCGTGGTGGTTCCCCGCGGTTCGTGCGGTTTCGTCGCGCAGCAGAGCGTCGCCGCGGACCTGGGCGCCCGCGCGGTGCTGTCCTATCTGGTCACCCCACGGCCGGAGAACATCTACCGGATCCAGGTGTTCACCCCGGAGCTGGTCCGGGTGCCGATGGCGATGATCGCCCAGCAGCAGGGCGAACAGTTCGCCGCGGCGGCTGCTGGCACCGTCACACTCCATCTCGACCTGCGGGCGCACACCGTGGCGGCAACTACGCAGAACATCATCGCGCAGACCACCGGCGGTCGGACCGATCGGGTGGTGCTGGCGGGCGCGCACCTGGACAGCGTCGGGGAAGGGCCCGGCATCGATGACAACGCCTCAAGCGCCGCAGCGATGCTCGAGACGGCGCTACGGCTCGCCCCGTACCAGCGCCGGGTCACCAATGCGGTGCGGTTCGCATGGTGGGGCGCCGAGGAGCTGATCGACATCGGTTCCGGCCACTACGTCGACGGTCTGGATCCGCAGCAGCGTCGCGACGTGGCGCTGTATCTCAACGCCGAACTGATCGCCGCCCCCAACTTCGCGCGGTTCGTGATGGACGGCGACGACAGTGACCACCCGGGTACCGGCGCAGGGCCGGGACCGGCGGGTTCCGGGGCCGTGGAGGGCGTACTGGCCGGCTACTACCGGTCCCGGCAGATTCCGTACGAGACCCAGGATCTGAGCAACATCGGATCGGATCACGAGCCGTTCGCCGCGGCCGGCATACCGATCGGCGGCATCGACGGCGGCACCATCGGACTCAAGACCATCGAAGAAGCGCAGCAGTTCGGCGGCCGGGCGGGTCAGATGTACGACTCCTGCTACCACCAGAGCTGCGACGACCTGTCGAACATCGACCGGCCTGAGCTTCGCCGTAACACCGGTGCGCTGGCCTGGACCATCGGCCGGTTCGCCACCGACGTCAGCGACGTGCTCACGCAGCGGGGTGGCGTGAGCGTGGCCGCGTCGACCCGAGCAGGCCAGGTACCGCAGCTGTACCGGCCGAACAGACCTGCGGGCAACCGCCGCAGCGCCGCACCCCCGGCGATGCGCCGCCCCCCGATGAGACAAGGGAGGTGACAGCGATGCGTTACCTCCACTAGTACGAGTGCCGGTGGCGCCGGCCCGCGGGCCGGCACCACCGCGCCCACCGCGCCCACCGACAGGGCCACCCGCGGCGACTCGGCGGATCGTGGCAGGGTCACCGCGCTACCGTGATCGGTGCACCCGCACATCCACGGGTGCAGCGAGCATGACCGGTCCACCCGCGCAGCGTTCGGAGGCGACAGCATGTATGTGATCCGGGAACGCTTCTTCCATCTCGGCGACGACTTCGACATCACCGACGAGGCCGGCAACCGCCTGCTGCATGTGGACGGCAAGGTACTGAGCCTGCACGACCGGCTGGTTCTGCAGGACCCGGCGGGACGCGAGGTGGCCCAGGTGAGCCGGAAGCTGGTTGCGCTGCGGCCCACGTACGAGATCTCGGTGGGCGGGCAACCTGCGGCGCAGGTACGTAAGCACTTCTTCACGCCGTTCGGCGACAAGTTCACCATCGACATTCCCGGACCGGACGACCTGGAGATGAAGGGCAACATCCTGGACCACGAGTTCACCATCGAGCAGGGTGGCAACCTGGTGGCGACGGTGTCGAAACGCTGGCTGAGCCTGCGTGACACCTATGCCGTACAGATCGCTCCCGGCCAGGACGATCTGCTGGTCCTGGCCAGTATCCTCGCGCTCGATCTCGCCAAGGCCCGGGAACGCCGGGACGAGTGAGACCGTACGAGTGTTCGAATCCGCTGGTACAGTCCCCGGAATGGCAACGGCACTCCAGCTCTCGTTGTTCGCCGAGGCGGGCGGCAGCACATGCCGGCCGCTGAGTTCAGTCCGACGCGTCGCGTTGAGTCACGGTGCGTGGCTCGACGTACTCCCCGGGTGGTTGCCGGACGCCGATGCCCTGTTCACCCGTCTCGCCACCCAGGTGCCATGGCATGCCGAGCGCCGGACGATGTACGAGCAGACCGTCGCCGTACCACGCCTGCTGTGCTTCTACCGCGAACGCGATCAGCTGCCCGGCCCGGAACTTGCGGCAGCGCTGACCGCGCTCAACGCCCACTACGCCACCGAACTCGGTGAGCCGTTCCGCACCGCGGGCCTGTGCTACTACCGCGACGGCCGGGACAGCGTCGCCTGGCACGGCGACACCATCGGGCGTGGGCGCACCGAGGACACCATGGTGGCGATCGTGTCGGTGGGCGCCCCGCGGGCGCTGTGCCTGCGTCCTCGGGCCGGCGGTGCGAGCATCCGGTATTCGTTGGGCCACGGAGATCTGCTGGTCATGGGCGGATCCTGCCAGCGCACCTGGGAACATGCCGTGCCGAAGACCGCCCAGCCGGTCGGCCCACGGATCAGCATCCAGTTCCGTCCACGCGGTGTGCGCTGAGACCAGTTCCGGGCCGCCCGGCGGATGATCTCAGGATGCTCCGGTGGCGACCGGCAGCTCGGGCCGTGCCCCGATCTGGCGCCACAACTGCGTCGCGTCCACATGACACGACGAGGCGGCCCGGATGTCGTGACGGGTCAGGTGCAGCTTGCCGAGCAGTTCCGTCGCTGTCGCCTGGCCACGGCGGTCGCCCGTGGTGCGGAAGATCGACAACGCCCGGTCCAACGACGACTGCGCCCGCAGCGGCCGGTCCAGCAGGAGTTCGGCACGCCCGACCGCCTCCAGGACATAGCCGGCGCAGTGCTCGTCATTCAACGCCTCGAACGTCATCATCGCCTGGTGCAACGATTGCAGTGCCTCGCGTGGTCGGGCCTGGTCGATCTGTAGCATGCCGATCTGGCCGCGGACGCTGGCCTCCCGGTGCCGGTCACCGATGCGCCGGGCAAGACGCAATGCCCCGTCGAACCAGACCCGGGCCGCGCCGAAATCGCGTCGTTGCCGGCAGATGATGCCCATGGCATTGCGTACCTGCGCCTCGGAATGCTCGTCGCCGATGGCGGCAAGCTCCCGCAGCGCATCCTGGTAGCAGCGCACCGCCAGGTCATGACGACCCATGATCCGGTGTACCGAGCCCAGTCCGGTGACCGCGATCGCAGCGCCGCGCTGGTCGCCGAGCTGTCGACTCAGTGAACGTGACCGACGCATCATCGCCAGTGCGTCGGCGTAACAGTCCTGGTAGAGCAGCACCTGGCCGAGCCCGCGCAGCAGGGCTGCCTCGCCGTGCCGGTTTCCGGCGGCCCGGACCGCGGCCAGGGCACTGCCGTGGCTGCGCCGCCAGTCCGGATAGCAGCTGCGCTGATCGAAGTAGGGGACCAGCGCGACAGCGAGTTCCCAGGCCAGCTCGTCGTGCCCAGTGGCTGCGGCCAACTCGACCATGTCCACCAGGTGCTGCCGCTCGGCATCGAACCAGGACAGCGGGGCGCTCACGATACCGGCCGCGTAAGGCGGATCCGGGCACCATCGGGGCGCCAGACCCGGGGCAGGTCGGAACACGCATGGCGACAGCAGTTGCCCGGCGCGTTCAGCCAGCGCCAGCCAGCCGGCGAGTACCCGGGCCGTTGCCTGGCGGCGCAGTTCGGCCGGTTCGGCGGCCACCGCCTCGACCGCATAGCAGTACAACAGGTCATGTAGCCGGTAGCGGGGCTGCCCGCTGGCATCCGGACCCAGCTGCTGCAGCAGGTTCGCATCGACCAGGACGTCCAGTACGTCGTCGGCGCCGGCCCGACCCAGCAACGCGGCAATCACCCAACCGGGTTGGGAGCCGGTGTTCAGCAGGCCCAGCAACCGGAATGCGGTTGCCGCGTCCGTGGGCAGTTGCCGGACACTCAGTTCGAAGCTGGCCCGCAGCCACATGTCGTCGGCGTGCAGCTCACCCAGCCGATGGGATTCGTCGGCGAGACGTTCGGAGAGTACACGCAGCGACCAGAACCGCCGCTCGGCGAGTTTGGCTCCGGCGATCCTGATGGCCAGCGGCAGGTAGCCACACGCGCCGCAGATCGCGGTCGCCTCCTGTGGTTCACGCTCGACCCGTTCCGCGCCAGCGATACGGCACAGCAACTGGCGTGCCTCGTGCGCCGCGAAGGCGTCCAGATGCACCGGGTGTGCGCCGGCAACGGTGGACAGCTGACGCCGGCTGGTCACCAGCACCGCGCAGGTTCCGTTGGGCGGCAACAGGTCACGCACATGTTGGGCGTCCCCCGCATCGTCCAGGACGAGCAGCATCCGGCGCTGGGCGAGCATCGAACGGTAGAGGGTGGCACGTTCGGCCGTCCGTCGCGGTATGGCCCGGCCACTGACGCCCAGTGCCCGCAGCACCTCGCGAAACACATGTGTGGGTGCGCGTGACCCGGTGGCACCACGCATGTCGATGTAGAGCTGCCCGTCGGGGAACCGGGAGCAGGCACGATGGGCGGCGTGAACCGCCAGCGTCGTCTTTCCGGTACCGGGAGCGCCCACGATGACCGCAACGGCGGGAGGCTGCTGCACCCCCCGCGGGGTCAGCAGCGCATCCAGCATGCCGAGATGGTTCGCGCGTCCGACGAAGTCTGGAATGCCGGCGGGCAGTTGGCGTACGGGCACCGTCGGCGGCGCCTGCGCGACGGGCGGCACACCGTCGGCATCGCTCGTCGCGTCCGGCGCAGCATCGAAGGTCCCGTTGAGAATCTCGCGGTGGATGCTCTGCAACTGACGGCCCGGTTCCACCCCGAGTTCGTTGACCAGCAGGCCCCTGATCTCCGCGTAGGCCCGTAGCGCATCCGCTCGGCGTCCGGTTGCGTGTAGTGCGGTGAGCAGCAGTTCCCACAGACTCTCACGGAAAGGATGCACGTCGGTGAGTGCACGTAGCCCAGCGACGGCCGCCGCGTGCTGGCCACGGCCGATCCGGGTGCGGGCCCGTTGCTCCGCGGCGCTGAGTCGAAGTTCCACGAGCCGGTCGACGGCGGTCCGCCAGGCCCGGCACTCCGGCAGGTCACTCAACGGGTCTCCGCGCCAGAGCCGCAACGCTTCATCGAGCAGGCCCAATGCCAGATCCAGCTGGCCGGGGCCCTGTGCCTGCCGCGCCTGCAGCAGGAGGTCCTCGAACAGGGTCACGTCCAGTTCGTCGCGCGCCACCTCGATGAGGTAGCCGTTGCCGTAGGTGGCGATCCGGGGTCCGCACGGTCCGTCCGGCAGGCAGCGCCGTAGCGCGGACACGTAGGTCTGGATGTTCGCCCGTGCAGAGCGGGGTGGGTCGGCCGGCCACATGGCCTCGATCAGGTCATCCGCCGGTACGATCTGGTTGGCCCGCAGGAGCAGGTGAGCCAGTAGAACCCGGCGTTTCGTCCCGGTGACCGACAGTCTCGTACCGCCGGACCAGACCTCCAGTGGTCCGAGCAATCCGAACACCAGCCGGCCAGCCGCCATGAACGCTCCACTCAGGTCTTCCCGGGAAGCTCATGGTACGAGCAGAACGTAGCGAAAACTAGGGAAGTGTCCGGCGATCATCTTGCTGGGCGCTCTGTTCGTTCACGCTGCCGTGGCGACACAATCACAGCAGGCAACTCTGGCTGGCCGAGTGCGCTGCTGTAGTGACGGTGGGGTCATCAGCGGGCCGTACCGTGACCCACCAGCGCACCGGCCGACCTCCCGGCAGATCGGTGAATGCGGCCCGGTACTGCCCGGCGCCCGCCGGAGTCATCGACCTGCTGTGGACGGCGCCGTCCGCCGACCACCAGGCGGTCGCGCCCGCCACGCTGCCCCCGGTCACCGCGGCGGACACCGTACCCGTCCAGGTCGACGGGCAGGTCACGGTCAAGGTGGTGGAGAAGTCGGTACTCACCCGCAGATTCGTACCACCACCGGGCGGGCCGCTCGGTGAGGTGGACGGGGCCGGCCGGGTGCCACCATCGCCGCCCACCGGAGGCTCCGCACCGTCCGCCGGTGGCGGCGTCGGGCTGACCCGGGACGAATCCCCAGGGGTCCGGTCGACGGACGGGGACGGTACGGCACCCCGCGCGGTGCCGGTCGCGGCCGGTGCGTCCGCCACCGGTGTGGTCTTCTCCGGCCCTGGCAGAGCCATGCTGTCCGCGGACACGAGCACCGGCAGCACCAGCGCAGCGCCCACCACGACCACCACCCGGGCGCGGGGCGGCCGTACCGGGCGACGGTCCCAGGGCCGCGGGAAACCATCGGCAGTGGACTTGCCGGCCCGCAGACCGTAGTGCAGTACCCGGGCGGGTACCCGGCTGGAACCGAGGACGAACTCGTGCAGGAACGGTGGCGGTGAGACGAACTGCGCAGCGGTCAGCGCCAGGGTGATGCGGTGCCGCATCGCGGCGGTGTGCCCTTCGTGCGCGCGACGACCCTGCCCGCTGGCGACCGTCTTCTCCAACTGCTGGTGGGCCCGGTTGGCCCGACTGCGTGCACGTCCTGGCGAGACACCCAGGATGGCACCGAGCTCCAGGTAGGAGAGCCGGTGGCGGCCGGTGAGCAGGACGAGCTCACGTGCTGACGGACTTAGTCGGGACACCGCGTTCCACACCTCGACCGCGAACGGATCGTCGTCGCTGATGCCGATCGCGGTGTCCAGCGCGGCCCGGGTCCCCGGTTCCACACCGCTGGGAGCGATCCGCACGCACTCGTTGCGCGCGATCGCGTACAGCCAGGCCTTTCCGTCGGGCTCGGCGACCCGTTCCGGACGACTGATCGCGACCATGATGGTGTCGTGCACCGCCGTCGCGGCCAGCTCGGAGTCCTGGGTGAGCACCAGGCAGTAGTCGAACAGGACACGTCCGTACTGACGGAACATCTGGTTACCGACCGCATCCATGGAAGCCGAGCGGCGAGGCAGCAGATCATTACTCACAGCAGCGTCCCTCCAGGGACTCTCGCGGACCCGGCGTCAACACCGGCCGGCCATCCCGCCGTCGCGTCCAACGGCAACACCCGGTGAGACTAACCACTCCGCACACCTCCGCGCACCCCGGCCGGTCCTGCGGTCGACCCGGCAGCCACCGTTGGCGCTGCGCCAGCGAGTAGAACTGCGGCCCATCGCAACGCTGTGTGCCCTCCCCGGCGTTGCCGGGGAGGGCACACAGAGTGCTGCTGACTGGTGTCAGTGGTTGTACTTGAACCAGGGCTGGGCCCAGCCGAGGTACGGCTTGCCCCACTTGCTCTTGATCTCCGAGATGGTGGTCACGGTGAAGGTGCCGTTGCCGTGGATGTCGTTGGAGACGAACTTGCCGTTGCCGATGGAGATCATCACGTGACCCGCACCGCCGGAGAAGAACGCCAGGCCACCCGCGGGAACCGTGGTGTCACCGCCGTGCTTGTAGCTGCCGGGAATCTGAGTCCAGTGGTCGTAGGCGGTGTTGGAGCCCGATGCCGGGAAACCGTACGCCAGCGCCATGATGTGGTCGCAGCGGTTGTAGTAGTCGGCGTTGTACGCGGTGCTCTCGTGGTTGATGGCCCAGGTGACGGCGCCAGCACAGGTACGGGGGTCACCGAGGCCGCTGGTGGAGCATCCGGCGGTGAGGCCGCATGCCGGGGCCACGGTGCCATCCGAGCCGGTGTAGACGTAGGTGTCGGTGACGTAGCCACCCTTGGCGGGGATGTGGTCCCAGACGTCGCTGGTGCCGTACTTGCCGGTGACCGTCGAGCCGTGGGCCTGGCAGTCGATGGTCACCGAGGCGCCGCTGGCGACACTGCCGACGACGGCGTCGCCGGTGTGCGGGCCGGAGTGCACGTTGACCGAGGCGCCGCTGTCGGTGTGTACCGTGCCCGACGCGGCGGATGCACTAGCGGAGAAGGTCAACAGCGCGGCGGCGGCGACGATCGTCCCGCTGACCGCGGCGCGCATCGTGCGGCCGCGCTGCGTCCTGGGGGTGAAGAACCTCAACGACATTATTGCTCCTCTCTGGAGACTGCCGGATACCTGTCGGCGCGAGGTCGGTGTACCGGGGGATGTTCGGTACCGACGGGTATGTCCAGCGCAAGGATGCGGCGAGAGGCTACATGGCGACTACACGGTCACTACATTTCCTGCTGCGCCACGACGGCGGTGCGGCGGACCGGTCAGGTCCGCCGCACCGCCGTCACGTCCTGCGCCGCAGGTGGGATCAGGTGTTGGACGCGATCACCGAGAAGGTCGCACCGCCGTTGTCCTGCGCGGCGGCCATCCGGCCGAACGGGGTGTCCATCGGTTGGTAGAGCATCCGACCCCCGAGTTCGACGATCTGCTGCGCGGCGCGGTCGGTGTCGGCGACACAGAAGTAGGTGTTCCACATCGGCGGGAGATCAGCGGTCGGCGCTGAGCCGAGCCCGGCCACCACGTTACCGTCGATCTTCATCGTCACGTAGTCCATGCTGGAGTCGGGGATCGGCTCGTAGTCGAAGTCGAACACCCGCCGGTAGAAGGTGCGGGCCTGCTCGGGGTCGCCGGACAGGTTCTCGTTCCAGGTGAAGGCACCCGGCTCGTTGGCCAGCCCAGCGCCCCGGTGCACCTTGCCCTGCCACAGACCGAATACCGCCTGGTTGGGGTCCGCGGCGATGACCATCCGACCGAACTCCATGACATCGACCGGGCCCATCAGGACCGTACCGCCGGCCTCGGTGATCTTCTTCGCGCGACGGTCCGCGTCGTCGGCCCACAGGTAGGTCGTCCAGGCACTCGGCCCCGGCTGGTCGGGCTGTTTGGGTCCGATGCCGGCCACCTGTACGCCGCGCAACGTGGCGAGCTGGTAGCCGCCGGACTCCGGACCGCCGTCCAGATACTGCCACCCGAACAGGCCGGCATAGAACTCCTGTGCCCGGCCGATGTCCGGGGCCGACAGATCGATCCAGCACGGCACGCCATCGCGGTATCCGCTGATCGACGCCATTCCATTCCTCCTTGACGGGCAACGGCAGCAGTCGGGGGCGTGCTGTCATTATCCGCGCGGGACGGCAGGGGCGTGGGCAGTCGGAGAAAGTCGGCAGCGCGACCGGCCGGTGCTCACCAGTTCGGTTGGCCAGGTGCCGAGGGTAGAGAGACATCCGTCGGGTGGATGACGTACACCGTGCCGCCGGAGGAGTTGAGCCAGGCCGTTTCGAACTCGGCACGCCCCACGGTCTTACGGACCGACCCGTCGTCGGGAGAGAAAGGATCGTTGAGCACCGGCGCACCTGTGGCGTCGAAACCGACCAGCACCATCAGGTGCCCGTTGGTGCCGTAGTCCAGGCCGGGAATCTGGCCCTTCTTGAACGACGCCGAGAACACCAGCGGGATACCGGCCACAATGAACGCCTCGGCCTCGGTGAGCGAACGGAGCCGGGTCACGAAGGCGTCCAGTCCGTACCGGCCGGCGTAGGCGGTGTTGAACGGCCAGTTGCCGGCACCGTCGTAGCGGTAGTCGAAGACGTTACGCGCCGCGTAGTCCACCCACGGGTCCTGGTAGCCGGGGTCGACCCAGGAATAGTCGCTCGGCGTAGGACCGGTCCCCCAGTACGCCACCACCATCGACGTCGAGGTGGCGCTGCACCATGCCTCGCCGCCTCCGTCCCACTGCGGGTACTGTCCGGCGTGGATCTCCTGGCTGTAGCCGGGCACGTCCAGCACGATGTTCTCGGCTCCGCCCAACGGGCTGACGGGAAGCTTGTTCGATGGTGCGGGCAAGGCACTGACCATGGCGCCGATCGAACGCAACGCCGGGCTCTGCGTACTCCCCACCGGCCGCAACAACTGGACCCGTAGCTGCCACGAGGTGAGGGTGACCCCGCTGGCCGCGACGAAGGTGTCCACGTTGACATCTCCGGATGCGTCGGCCTGGCCACCGACCGAGGTACGGTGCAGTTCGCCGTCGTCGGCGCACCAGCGGCCCATCACGTACCACGGGGTACTGCCGTTGGCCGTGTCACCGCGCGCATCGACCTGCAACCAGGTGCCACCCGGGGTGCTGGCGTTCCAGGAGGCGACCAGTTCGGTCAGGCCGAACCCCGGTGAGACCACCGGTGAGGTCCAGCTGGCGTACTCGTAGTCGACCGCACCACCGGAGCCGTACGGGTCGGTGTAGCTGACCGTTCCGCCGCTCTGCCCGATCACCAGGGAGTCTCCGCTGGTGGTGGTGCCGGCGTTGGTGCCGGTGGCGAAGTCAGCGGCGCCGGACCATCTGTGCTGGAGGATGTTGCGGTCCTGGCCCACCGCTCGGCTGGCACCGACGGCCGGCCCGGCGAGTGCAGGTCGGCCGGCGACCAGTGACGCTGCGAACGCCGCACCGCCGATCAGTACGTTTCTACGTTTCATGACGCTTTCCTCCGATTGAGTCATCGATTCGGTAGTTTTGCGCCAAACCTAGGAGCCAGCGACCCCGCCGTCAACCGCCGGGTGCGCGGTACGCAGACATCCGTACCGCGCACCCGGCGCCCCGCTACCCCGCCGACGTCACCGCACCGGCGGCGTGGCGGCGATGAGCCGCTCGGCCACGTGCGCCGGGACCTCGGCGTACGAGTCGAACCGCATCGAATGACCCGCCCGACCCTGGGTCCTGGACCGCAGGTCGTTGACGTATCCGAACATCTCCGACAGCGGAACGTTCGCTCGGACCACGCGCGTACCGTCACGCTCCTCCATCGCCTGGATCGCACCACGCCGGGAACTCAGGTCACCGATCACCTCGCCCAGGTTCTCCTCGGGCGTGGTGACCTCGACTGCCATCAACGGCTCCAGCAGCACCGGTTCAGCCATCCGGGCAGCCTCCTTGAGCGCCATGGAGCCAGCGATCCGGAATGCCATCTCCGAGGAGTCCTGCTCGTGGTGGCGGCCGTCGACGAGCTCCAACCTCACGCCGACCAGCGGATAACCGGCCAGCACGCCGTACTGCGTGGCGTCCTGTGCACCGGCATCCACCGAAGCGATGTACTCCTTCGGGATCCGGCCACCCGTCACCTTGTTGTCGAACTGGTAGACCGGACCGTCCGGGTCCATCGGCAGCGGTTCGACGTTGACGACCACCTTGGCGAACTGTCCCTTCCCCCCGTTCTGTTTGCGGTACTGGCATGTCACCTGCTCGACCCGGGTCCGGATCGTCTCCCGGTACGCGACCTGGGGAGCCCCGATCCTGGCCCGCACGTCGAATTCCTCCGCCATCCGGTCGACCAGTACCTCCAGGTGCAGCTCCCCCATCCCACCGATGACGGTCTGACCGCTCTCCTCGTCCCGGAGGACCCGGAGGCTCGGATCCTCCGCGGCGAGCTTCTGCAGCGCCGTCGAGAGCCTCTCGGCATCGACGGCGTGCTGCGGCTCGATGGCGACCGTCAGTACTGGTTCCGGGAACGTCATCGACTCCAGGACCACCGGACTCACCGGGTCACAGAGCGTGTCTCCGGTCGTGGTGTGCCGCAGGCCCTGCACCGCGACGATGTCACCGGCCTGCCCGTTCGGGCGTTCTTCCCGTCGGTTGGAACGCATCTGGAAGACCTTGCCGATCCGCTCCTTACTGTCCTTCGTGGAATTGAGCAACGTCTGCCCCGCCGCCAATCGACCCGAGTAGATCCGCAGGTAGGTCAACCGGCCGAGATGCTTGTCGGTCTGCACCTTGAAGGCCAGTGCGGCCACGGGTCCGCCGACGTCGGCGACCCGCGATACGGTCATGCCGTCGTCGGGCGCGATACCCGTCACCGGCGGCATGTCCAGTGGGCTCGGCAGGTAGTCGAGCACCGCGTCGAGGAGCGGCTGCACGCCCTTGTTACGGAACGCGGAGCCGCACAGCACCGGGTTGACTCTGCTGGCGATCGTCGCCCGACGGATACCGGCCCTGATCTCCTCCACGGACAGCTCGGCACCGTCCAGATAGCGGACCAGCACCTCATCATCCACAGTGGACAAGTCTTCCAGCAGCAGCTGTCTGCAACGCATCGCCTCACGCTCCAGTTCCACCGGTATCTCCTGCACCGTGTAGTCCTCACCTGGGCGGGTGTCGCCGCGCCAGACGAGGGCCCGCATCTCCAACAGGTCCACCACGCCGATGAAATCGGCGCCGGTACCGATCGGCAGCTGCAGGATCAGCGGGGTCGCACCGAGGCGGTCGACCATCATCCGCACACAGCGGTGGAAATCCGCCCCGGTACGGTCCAGCTTGTTGACAAAGCAGAGCCGTGGTACGTGGTAGCGGTCCGCCTGACGCCAGACGTTCTCGGTCTGCGCCTCCACACCGGCAACGGCGTCGTACACCGCGACGGCACCGTCAAGTACCCGCAGTGAGCGTTCCACCTCGATGGTGAAGTCGACATGACCCGGAGTGTCGAGCAGCACGATGGTGCGTCCCTTCCACTCGCAGGTGATCGCCGCCGCGGTGATGGTGATGCCATGAGCGCGTTCCTGGCTTGTCCAGTCCAGGACCGTGGTCCCGTCGTGGACCTCACCGATCTTGTAGGTCACACCGGTGTAGTACAGGATCCGTTCCGAGATGGTGGTCTTGCCGGCATCGATGTGGGCCATGATGCCGATGTTGCGGATCGCGGCGAGGTTGGTGACGGCAGGCGTCATGACGGACACTCCTTCTGGTTTCGTACGGATGCCGACGACCTGACCGACGCAGCCTCCGCCCGTCGCGCGTACCGCGACGGACAAAGGTCCACAGTGGACGGTCAGATCAGAATGGCGGGAATGCCGACAGCACCCGACCAACAGGTCGGCTTCGGCGGGTAGCAGCACACAGAGTGCTAGAAGTGCAACCCCGGAGCACGCTGCGACTCGTGTCGACCCAGCGAACCGGTGACCCGCACGGCGTTCCCGGCGCACGGCAGCAGCCGCACGGTCCTCGGGTTCGCCCGGTGGGGCTCCATCACGGTCTCCGGTGCTCGATCGTCCTGATTGCGGCCCGATCGTAGGGCGCCGTGTCCACCCCGCGCGACTGGTTTGCCTGCCGGCACAGTTCCCGACAGGCCGGACGACCCCGCCGCACCGGCGTTGACAGCCGCTCTGACGTGTGCTAAACCGTTCAGAACCTCCGCTAAACCGGTTTAAAGGAGCCTTGGTGACCGCTCGCCGACCGACCATCGCCGACGTGGCACGCCGTGCCGGCGTGTCCAAGGGAGCCGTGTCCTTCGCGCTCAACGGTCGGCCCGGGCTGTCCGAGGAGACCCGCGCGCGGATCCTCGCCGCGGTCAAGGAACTCGGCTGGTCACCCAGCCAACGGGCCCGCTCGCTGTCCTACTCCCGTGCCTTCTCGCTGGGTTTCGTGGTGGCGCGCGACCCGGCGCTGCTGCGCTCCGACCCGTTCTTCCCGGCCTTCATCGCCGGCGTCGAGGCGGTGCTGTCCGAACAGGGTCAGGTCCTCGTACTACAGGTGGTCGGGTCCGCACAGGAGGAGATCGCCGGCTACCGGAGGCTGGTCCGCGATTCGCGGGTCGACGGATTCCTGCTGTCCGACCTACGTCACGACGATGCCCGTATCCCGCTGCTACGCGAGCTCAGCCAACCAGCGGTCACTCTCAACCGGCCGGACGTCACCTCACCGTTCCCGGCGGTCTGCGTCAGCGACAGCTGCGGCATCGCCGACGCGGTCGCACACCTCGTCGAACTGGGCCACACCCGGATCGCGCACGTCGCCGGACCGGACAACTTCCTGCACGCCCGGGGCCGGCGGGAGGCCTTCCTCGCCGCTCTCGCCGCAGCCGGGCTGCCCCCGGGGCCGGTACAGGTCGCCGACTTCACCGCGGCCGGCGGCACGGACGCCACCCGCCAGTTGCTGGCGCGAAGCGAGCCGCCGACGGCGATCGTGTACGCCAACGATCTGATGGCCATCGCCGGTATCTCCGCCGCGACGGAGGCCGGGCTGGAAGTACCCGGCGACCTGTCGGTGACCGGGTACGACGACACCGAGCTCGCGGCGTTCGTACACCCGACCCTCACCACCGTGCGCACCGACCCGTTCGGCTGGGGCCAGAGCGCGGCCCGCACGCTCCTGCAGCTGGTCGAGGGCGGTCGCCCAGCCGATGTTCAGCTACCACCCGCACGTCTGCTCATCCGCCGCTCCACCGCGGCACCCACCACAACCACCGGCCCCGACGGTGCGCGTCCGACCGGACGCGACCACCACCGCGGCGCCCCGACCCACCAGGAGCACGGATGAAACGCGTCATGCTCGCCACGGCGCTGGCCACCACGATCGTGGCCGGCCTGGCCGGCTGTGGCCAGAGTGGCACGTCAGCCAGCGATGCCGCGAAGGCACATGGCCCGATCAAGATCTGGTACTCCAACAACGCCGACGAGATCGCCTGGGGCAAGCAGATGGTGGCGTCCTGGAACGCCGGTCACCCCAAGGAGAAGATCACCGCGCAGCAGATACCGACCGGCAAGAGCTCCGAGGAGGTCATCGGGGCGGCCATCACCGCGGGCAGCGAACCCTGCCTGATCTTCAACACCTCGCCGGCCTCGGTGCCGCAGTTTCAGAAGCAGGGCGGCCTGGTCGCCCTGAACGACTTCCCGGGCGCCGCCGACTACATCTCCGCCCGTAGCGGCGCACTCGCCGGGCAGTACAAGTCACCCGACGGCAAGTACTACCAGATGCCCTGGAAGTCCAACCCGGTGCAGATCTTCTACAACAAGAAGATCTTCGCCAAGGCCGGATTGGACGCCAAGCACCCGAAGCTGGCCACGTACCCGCAGTTCCTCGCCACCGCGCACAAGGTAGTCAGCAGCGGCGCCGCGAAGTTCGCCATCTGGCCGGCACCGACCGGCGAGTTCTACCAATCCTGGTACGACTACTATCCGCTGTTCGCCGCGGCCACCGGCGGGCAGCAGCTACTCAAGGCAGGCAAGGCCCAGTTCAACTCCCCCACGGGGCTGCAGGTGGCGAAGTTCTGGCGCACCGTCTACGCCGACAAGCTGGCGTCCCAGGAGACCTACCAGGGAGACTCCTTCGCCGACGGCAAGGCCGCGATGGCCATCGTCGGCCCGTGGGCGATCGCCGCGTACCAGAACAAGGTCGACTGGGGTGCCGTCCCGGTGCCGACCCCGCAGGGCACGCCGGCCGGCCAGGTGCACACCTTCTCCGACGCCAAGAACGTCGGCATGTACGCGTCCTGCAAGAACCGCGGCACCGCCTGGGACGTACTCAAGTACGCCACCAGCAAGGCGCAGGACGGCAAGTGGCTGCAACGTACCGGGCAGATGCCGCTGCGCTCGGACCTGGCCGGCCTGTACCCGGACTACTTCCAGGCACACCCGCAGTACGCCGGGTTCGCGGACGCCGCCAAGCGCACCGTCGAGGTACCCAACACCGCCAACTCGATCGAGATCTGGCAGACCTTCCGTGATTCCTACAGCAAGTCGGTCATCTTCGGCCGGGCGGACATCGGCGCCACCTTCAACGGTGCGGCCAAGAAGGTCGACGGCCTGGCCGACGGGTCCTGAGGTCGAGCGATGACTGCCCTGCCAATGAACACCACGCGAGCGGGTGGCCGTCGCCGGGCAGCAGGGCTGCTCGGCCGGCACCCGCTCGGCGCGGCCTTCACCGCGCCGTACGCGGTCTTCCTGGCCGTCGTGTTCGCCTACCCGCTGGGTTTCGCGGTGTACATGTCGGTGCACGACTACTTCTTCACCGCACCCGGCGTGGCGGTGGACCGACCGTTCGTCGGGCTCGCCAACTACCGGACGGTGCTCACCGATCCGGCGGTGGCCCGTTCGTTCCGCAACATCCTGGTGTTCCTGGTGATCAACGTCCCGTTGACCGTGGCACTGTCGCTGGTACTGGCCGCCGCGCTCAACGCGGCCATCCGGGGGCGGATCTTCTTCCGGGTCAGTTACTACGTCCCCTACATCACCGCGAGTGTCGCGGTGGTCTCCGTGTGGCTGTTCCTGTTCCACTCCGACGGACTGGTCAACCGACTGCTGGGACCGCTGGCGCCGAGCCCGTCCTGGCTGGTGAATTCCACCCTGGCGATGCCCGTGGTGGCGCTGTTCGTCACCTGGAAACAGCTGGGCTACTTCATTCTGCTGTACCTCGCGGCGCTGCAGAACGTGCCACGGGAACTGTACGAGTCCGCCTCGGTCGACGGCGCCGGGCGACTGCGCCAGTTCTGGTCGGTCACCGTGCCCAGCGTCCGGCCCGCGACCACGCTGGTGTTCATCCTCGCGCTGATCACCGGGGCCAACCTGTTCACCGAGCCGTACCTGCTCACCGGGGGCGGCGGGCCGGACGGCGCGTCCACCTCGCCGGTACTGCTGATGTACCAGCAGGGCATCGAGCAGGGGCATCCGGACACCGCGGCCGCGATCGGTGTGGTCCTCGTCGTCGGGGTGCTGCTTGCCTCGCTGCTCAGTCGTCGGATCCTGGAGCGGAGGTGACCACCGGTGGGTACGCAGACAGATCCCACAACTGTTTCATCCACAGTGGACAGTTCTAGGCTGGGGACCAGGGTCGGGCAACCCCGCAGGCGGCCCTCCCGTGGACCGGTGCTCGCGCGGTTCATCGCGCTGCTGATCGGTGCGCTGATCTTCCTGTTCCCCTTCTACTACATGCTCATCGGCAGCCTGCAGGCCGCACCGGACAGCTCCGTGTCCGGTGCGTTCCCCCGGCCGGGCAACCTGAGCCTGCACAACTACCAGCAGATCAACAGCGCGATCGACCTGGGTCGTTCGCTGGTCAACTCGGGTGTGTTCACCGGCGGCGTGATCCTGTGCACCGTGCTCTTCGGCGTACTGGCCGGCTACGCACTGGCGCAGTTGCAGTTCCGCGGGCGAGGTGTGCTGTTCAGTCTGGTACTTCTGGCCCAGGTCGTACCCTTCCAACTGCTGCTGGTGCCGCTGTACGTGCTGATCGTGCGCAACTACGGACTGGCCGACAGCTACCTGGGCATGATCCTGCCGTTTGCCATCAACTCCACCGCGGTGTTCATCTTCCGTCAGTACTTCCTGCAGGTGCCCCGCGAACTGTTCGAAGCGGCCCGCATCGACGGTGCCGGCGAGCTGCGGATCCTGCTGCGCGTCGCGGTGCCGCTGGTCCGCCCGGCGCTGCTCACCGCCGTCCTGATCACCTTCATCGGCCCGTGGAACGAGTTCCTCTGGCCGTTCCTGGTCACCAAGCAGACCTCGATGCAACCGCTCGCGGTCTCGCTGGCCAGCTACATCAGCACCGTGTCGGGACGGGCCACCAACCCGTTCGGCGCGATCCTGGCCGGCGCGTGCGTACTTGCCGCCCCCGCGGTGACCCTGTTTCTCATCTTCCAACGCTATTTCGTGTCCACAGATGTCGGATCAGGAGTGAAAGGCTGATACGTGTCGATCAACATTGCGACAACCGTGCCCTATACATTGCAGCGGCTCGGTGTACTGATGGAACCTGACACCGGCGAGGAATGGGAGGCCGAAGGCGTCCTCAACCCGGCCAGTGGACGGGCCCCCGACGGCACTTTGTACCTGCTGCCGCGCCTGGTCGCGGCCGGCAACGTCTCCCGGGTCGGCATCGCGGAGATCCAGATCCGCGACGGGGTGCCGACCGGAGTGACCCGGCGTGGCCTGGCGCTGTCGCCGGACGAGGGCTGGGAACGCGGCAAGGCCAACGCCGGGGTGGAGGACCCCCGCACCACCTGGCTGCCCGACCTCGGCGTACACGTGATGACCTATGTGGCGTACGGGCCGCTCGGCCCACGGCTCGCGCTCGCGGTGTCCGACGACGTACGGCACTGGCGGCGGTTGGGTCCGGTGCAGTTCGGCTACCAACCGGACCTGGACACCGATCTGAACCTGTTCCCCAACAAGGACGCCGTGTTCTTCCCCGAGCCGGTGCCGGGACCCGACGGTGAACCGGCGTACGCGATGCTGCACCGCCCGATGTGGGACCTGGGTTGGTTCCGTCCGGGCGAAGGCGTGCACCTGCCGGCCGGCGTCACCGACGAGCGGCCCGGTATCTGGGTCTCCTACATTCCGGTCGCCGAGGTACGCGAGGACCTGGGCGCACTGGTCCGGCAACGTCACCACCGGCTGGTGGCACTGTCGGAGTACCCGTACGAGGACCTGAAGATCGGTGCCGGACCCGCGCCGGTACGGGTGGACGAAGGATGGCTGCTGCTCCACCACGGTGTCAGCGGACACATACCCGACGGCTGGGACCCCACCACCCAACAGGTCAGTTACGGTGCCGGTGCGATGATCCTGGACCCCGCCGACGTCACCCGGGTACTGGCCCGCACCGCGGAACCGTTGCTGGTGCCGGAGACCGACGACGAGCGGACCGGGACGGTCGCCAACGTCGTCTTCCCGACCGCGATCGAACAGATCGACGGTGAACGGTACGTCTTCTACGGGATGGCGGACGCGAAGATCGGGGTGGCCAGGCTGGTCCGTACGCCCTGACCATGTGCTGTCCTGGCGCCGGGTGTGATGCGACAGACCGCACCGCATGCTGCGCACCGACCTGGGTATGACAGTCGGTGTTCACCTGCAGTCTTCGGTAGGAGTACGCATGCAGCAGCGGACATTGGGCAGCCAGGGCCTCACGGTGTCGACCATGGGCCTGGGCTGCATGGGAATGACGTTCGCCTACGGCGGTCAGGACGACGCGGAGTCACGTGCGACCATCGACCGGGCACTGGAGCTGGGTGTCACGTTCCTGGACACGGCCGACATGTACGGTCCGCACACCAACGAGACACTGGTCGGTTCGGCCGTCCGCGGCCGGCGCGACCAGGTGGTGCTCGCGACCAAGTTCGGCAACGAGGTCGACGACGACGGTCGGCTCACCGGCCGGGTCAACGGGCACCCCGGCTACCTACGCCGCCAACTCGAGGGCTCCCTGCGCCGGCTCGGCACCGATCACGTCGATCTGTACTACCAGCACCGGGTGGACCCGACCGTACCGATCGAGGAGACGTGGGGCGCGCTCGGCGACCTGGTCCGGGCCGGGAAGGTCCGGTTCCTGGGTATCTCCGAGGCTGCGCCGGAGACGATCCGGAGGGCGCACGCCACCGCGCCGATCAGCGCGGTGCAGACCGAGTACTCGCTGTTCACCCGGGACGTCGAGGACGATGGTGTGCTGGCCACCGTACGGGAACTGGGTATCGGTTTCGTGCCCTACAGCCCACTCGGCCGGGGTTTCCTGTCCGGTGCGATACGACGCCCGGAGGATCTGGCAGAGGACGACTGGCGGCGCAACTCCCCCCGGTTCCAGGGTGAGAACTTCACCGCGAACCTGCGGGTAGTCAACGAGGTGCACCGCATCGCCGAAGCCAAGGGGGTCAGCGCGGCACAGCTGGCGCTGGCCTGGGTCCTGGCACAGGGCCAGGATCTGGTGCCCATCCCCGGCACCAAGCGCCGGTCGTACCTGGCCGAGAACGTGGGCGCGCTGGATGTCGCACTCACCCCGGCGGAACTGGCGGCGATCGAGGCTGTCGCACCGCGTGGGGTCACCGCCGGCGAGCGGTATCCCGAGGCGGCCATGTCCGCGCTGAACCGCTGAACCAGACCCGGTGCCGCCGGCCGGTTGAATGTGCGGCGGCACCGGTCTCCGTCACGCCGGCTGTGCCATCCCGAGCTGGTCGGCGAGGAAGGCGAGCTGGTCGGCGTGCAGGTCGCGCATCCGACCAGCCGATCTGGCGGCATGTCCGGCGTCGGGTTTGCGACGCAGCAGCACCGGCGGCTCGGCGGCGCCGCGCCCGTACTGCAGCGCCGCGCACATCTTGCGGGCGTGTGCCGGATGCACCCGAGTGTCGTTGTCGAAGATCATCAGCAGGCAGGCCGGGTAGCCTACGCCCGGACGTACCCGGTGGTACGCCGAGATCGCGGCCAGCCAACCGAACTGCTCAGGGTCCTCCGCGGTGCCGAAGCCGTCGGACCAGATGGCCCCGTTGCCGAGTTGCTCATAGCGCACCATGTCCAGCATCGGTGCCGACATCACCGCCGCGCCGAAGGTCTCCGGCTCCTGGGTGATCGCGGCGCCAACGGTCAGTCCGCCCTTGCTGCCGCCGAGCGCACCGAGCATCGACGGCGTGGTCCGGCCCATCTCGACGAGCCGGTGGGCACAGGCGAGGAAGTCGTCGACCGGATTCTGCTGTCGAGCACGCATGCCGTCGAGAAACCACTGGGCGCCGTACTCCCCACCGCCGCGGAGATTGGTGACGACATACCGCCCGCCGGCCCGTACCCAGGCGAGGCGTTGCGGCGCGTACCGGGGCAGAAAGGGGACGTTCCAGCCGCCGTACCCCTCCAGCACGGTCGGCAACGGCCGGTCGTCGGGGATCCCGGCCGGGGACAGCACGAACATCGGGATCCGGGTCCCGTCGGGCGAGGTGGCGAACAGCTGCACGACGTCGACTCCGGTGGCCGGCGACGTCGTGGGGGCCGCGTCGTCCTCGGCAACCAGCCGCCCGGTGTCCGCGTCGAGGCGTAGCAGCATGGTGGGCGTGGTGTGGTCGGTGTAGGTGACGAAGCTGCGTCGCCCGCCGCCGACGTCCACGGCCCCTGGCCCAGGGATCTCGACAGCGGCGGGCGCCCGCCGTCTGGTCGGATCGTGCAGGCTGACCCGGCTGACAACGTGCCGGCGGTGCGCGGTGAGGATGCCGCGCACGGTCACCTGGTAGGCGTAGAGGAAGTCCTCACCCTCCGCCACGAGGGTGCGCCAGCGCTCCGGTACGGGATCCGCAGGATCAGCCACCGCGAGTCGCCAGCGCGGTGCGTCGAGTGTGGTCAGCAGGTAGAGCTGGTCGCCGGGACCGAAGTGCGCTCGGATCAGGCAGTCCGACCCGGTGACCACCTCGGTGCGTTCCCCGGTACGCAGGTCGACCAGTCGTAGCTCGCTGCCGGCGTTGGAACCCAGGATCGAGGTGACGGACAGCCAGTGTCCCGACGGACTGACAGACAACGCGAACTCGACTCCCGGGATACCGAAGTCGTCGACGACGAGGCTGTCGTGCTCTGCGGTTTCGTCGACCAGATGCCGCCAGACCTGGTACAGCGCAGGTGTCCGTCCCGCGCGCTGGTAGTAGAACCCGGTGGAATCGGGTAGCCAGGCGACATCCGCCGCCCAGCCGACCGGGATCGGCGGGCCGGTGTCGGCCAGCGTGTCGACGTGACATACCTGCAGCCAGGACCGGTCGTCGCCGCCCTCGCTGACCTGGTAGGCGAGCAGCCGGCCGTCCGGTGACGGGGTGAACGCATCCAAGGTGACGGTGCCGCGGGCGGACATCACGGCGGGATCCAGCAGCGTACGTTGCTGACCGTCGGCATCGACGACCACGCAGGCGGAATGCTCGGCGTCCGGCGCACGTCTGGTCAGGAAACTACGCCCACCGCACTCGCGGGGCACCCCGACATCGGCCCTGGTCAGCTCACGTTGCCGTTGCCGCCACTGCGCGCAGGCACCGTCCAGTCTGTCGAAGTACGCTCCCGCCAGCTCGTCCTGCGCTGTGGTCCAGGCCCGGGTACTGGCATCGTCTCGCTCCAGCCAGCGGTACGGGTCGGCGACCGAACGTCCGTGACGGCGTTCGGCGGCCCCGGACCGCGGCGCCTCGGGGTAGCGCATTCGTCGGACCTCCATGTTGAGTCGGTCAGACTCAACATGATCCTCCAGCGCACGCCGGATGCCCCAACCCGCCCCCACCGTCGACACAGAACGACGCAGCCCGCGTGTTCAGGTGGTGGTGTTCCAAGCCGCAGACGCCGATGCGGCGGGCACATCCCAACTACGCGCGGGTTCGACGGTGAACGACCGCTCGGGCAGCACGGCCGCGAGAATGGCCGAGGCACGCTCACGGTGGGCCCGGTCCATCGCCATCGCCATGGCGGCGCCCGCCGCGTCGGTCGCCACCTGCGGCGGCACCACCAGCAGGTCCAACGTGTATCCGTTGCCGCAGGCGGCGCTGACAGTGTTCGCATCGACCGCGCCGAAGGAACTCAGTGCCACCCGCCGACCACCGACATCGAGATGGCGGGGCACACTGGTCCACTGGCTCAGATGTACCGCCACCCGGGTGATCTGCTCACCGTGGCCCGGCCCGAACTCGTTCAACCAGGCGTTCAGCCCTTCGATCAGGGCGGGCAGTTCGGCGGAGAGCACCCGCGAGCGTGGCCACCAGGCACCAGCCAACGCGCCGATCCTGCGGGGATCCGGATCCACCTGCAGCCGCAGCCCAGGTTGCGGTGCGTCGTGGCCACCTGCTAAGTCCTGCGGGGTCGTGTCAACCATGGTGCCGGCTCCTAACCCGACCTCGCGAGGGGTCGGAATGAGTGGAGCTGCCCAGGGCGATGCCCGGCAGTGACACCTACGGTGGGTCAGTCCTCGATCACCTAATACTAGCTCGCGCTGAGCATCGGCACGCCCCCTGACGGCGACGGCCGACTGCTCAGCTCGGCCTGCGGGCCTCGATCAGGAAGCGTTCACTGTGCGCCACGAACGGACCCTGTCGCCGGATCGTGTCGTGCAGGGAGGCCAACTGTGGGCGGTAGCGCTCCACGGTGAACCCCGGCACGATCCAGATGACCTTGCGCAGGAAGTGCACCACCGCACCGATGTCGTGGAACTCCATCCGCAACGATTCTGCGCGCAGGTCGACCACGACCAGTCCCGCGGCCCGGGCCTGGGCCGCCGCCCGGTCCGGGCTGCGCTGCTCGCCCACCGGTTGCGGCCCCATCATGAAGTCGGTGAGTTCGCGTACCGATCCGGCACCGACCTGCTGGGAGAAGTACGTTCCGCCGGGCCGGAGCACCCGCGCGATCTCCTCCCACCGCACGCTGGTCGGATGCCGGCTGACCACCAGATCGAACGACTCCGCCGGGAACGGCAGGTCCGCGTCATCGGCGACCGCATGCACCGTCGCGCCCAGACCCGCCAGGTTGCGTCGGGCCACCTCGATGTTCGGCGGCCATGATTCGGTGGCGGCCAGTACCGGCGGCGGCTGGGTAGCCTGCGCGAGCACCTCACCGCCCCCGGTCTGTACGTCCAGGGCGGCGGAGGCGCCGGCCATCCGGCGCGCCATCGACCTGGCGTATCCCCAGGACGGTCGCTGCTCGCTGGCCCGACCCTCGAACCAGGAGAAATCCCACCCGTCCACCGGTACGGCTGCACCCTCGGCGAGCAGTTCGTCGAATGTCGCTGTCGTATCCATCAGGGCAGTGTCAGCGGCGTGCACTGAACCGGCAAGTCCTTTACCTGGCGTCAGGCTCTCCCGTGGTCAGTCGGGCCGCGGCGGCGAGGAACTCCGTACCGAACTGCAGGCCGGCCGTCCACCGTGCGGGAATGGCACCGAGTCCGTCCCGCGCACCGAGCAGACCACCGGCGATGGCACCGTTGGTGTCGGTGTCGTTGCCGACCCGGACGATGTCGATGAGCACATCCGGGAAAGGCCGGGGGTCGAGCACCGCGGCGACCGCGAGGCTCAGGCTGTCCAGCACGTAACCGGCACCGCCGTCCGGTAACGGGATCTGCCCGGTCGACGCGAGCTGGGCGGGGCGCAGGTCACGACCATGCTCGACGGCGTCGACCACCGGCGCAGCGTCCAGTTCCACCGCGGTGTCACGACCGGTCCGTACGGCGTCCTCGGCGGAGCTTCCGGCGATCAGCGCGGCGACGATCTCGTTGTACGCGGCACATGCCACGGTGCACCGCACGTCGTCGTGGGTGATCGCCGAGAGCGCCATCGATTCGCGGATCCGGCGGTCCCGGTCAGCGACCGCCAGCGCGGTGGCGACGCAGCGCATCAGGGAACCGTTCCCGGCCCGACCCGCGCCGGCTCCGCTACGGGCCGGATCACCGGTGCGCTGGTAGCGGCGCAGTCCGGTGGCGGTTGCCGCACCGACGTCCGCCGGCATCGAGCCGGGGGTCCGATCGGGCCAGTCGCCGAACAGCCAGTCGAGCATCCGGTCGGCAGCGGTGCGGACCACGTCGTGGGAGCCGTCGAGGTAGGCGAGCAGCACGGCACGGGTGAGGTCGGTGTCGTCGGTGGCATGCCCGGCCGGCCAGCGGAACGGCCCGCCACCGACGATCTCCCGGACGCCGTGCGGGTAACGGTCCCGGATGTCGCGCCAGGACGAGAACTCCACCGTGGCGCCCAAGGCGTCACCGGCATGTACGCCGATCAGCGCGCCCGCCACCAGGTCCCGACGGTCCGCCGGCCAGGCGCCTGATCCACCCATGGCGACGAGCATAGCCAGCGTCGTCGCGGAAGTATCCGCACACGGCGTGAGCGCCGGCACGGCCGGTCTGCGACCGGGAAGCAACGCTGCCCGGTTCCGCCCGATCACGGCGGTGCGGGCCGTAGATGTATATTGGACGTACGCCCAAGGCGTCCGCTCAATGCGGTGTTCGCGCCATGCGGCGTTCACACAGCGCCCTGGGCGGCACATACACGTGATCGACGGGAGGACCGCGGTGAAGGTCGTGATCTGTGGTGCCGGCATCGCCGGCCTCGCGCTGGCGCACCGGCTGGCCGCATTGCACTGGGAGGTGACCGTGATCGAGAAGGCGCCGGGTCCCCGCACCCAGGGGTACATGATCGACTTCTTCGGACCTGGTTACGACGCCTCCCGGGCAATGGGGCTGCTCCCTCGCCTCACCGAGCTGGGTTACCAGGTCGACGAGATGTGCTACCTCGACACCTCCGGCCGCCGGCGCGCCGGCCTGGACTACGCGCAGTTCGGCCGGGCACTTGATGGTCAGCTGCTGAGCATCATGCGGCCGGATCTCGAGCTGGCCCTACGGGAGGCCGTGGAGCACCGCATCGACCTACGTTTCGGTAGAAGCATCAGCAGAATCGACAACTCCCCCGGCGGAGTGCGGGTGGTCCTGTCCGACGGCGGTGAGATCGAGGCCGACCTGCTGGTCGGCGCAGATGGCATCCACTCGAGTGTCCGGCACCTGGTCTTCGGCCCGGAACGGCAGTTCCTGCGCTACCTCGGGTTCCATACCGCGGCCTTCCTGTTCGACGCGCCGCACATCCACCGACAGATCGGCAACCGGTTCTGCCTCACCGACACGACCGGATGCCAGATGGGCTTCTACGGGCTACGCGACGGTCGGGTCGCCGCGTTCACCGTGCACCGCACCGATGATCCAGCCGTACCCGCCGACGTACGGCAGGCCCTTCACACCCGATATGGCTCACTGGGTTGGGTCGTACCGGAGGCGCTGGACAACTGCCCGTCAGCCGGCGAGATCTACTACGACCAGGTCGCCCAGATCGAACTCCCCCAGTGGAGCCGGCAGCGGGTGACCCTGCTGGGCGACGCCTGCCAGGCTGTCTCACTGTTGGCCGGACAGGGCGCCTCACTGGCCATCGCCGGTGCCTACGTACTCGCCGGGCATCTGGCCGACGCCGATCCACACAAGGACGGTTCGGTGGAGACGGCGCTCACCCGCTACCAGCAGTCATGGCAACCGGTAGTGACGGGTAAGCAGCAGGTCGCCCGGCGCGGCGCGGAATGGTTCCTGCCGTCCACCCCATTACGACTGCACCTGCGCCGGTCCGCGCTGAGGCTGACCAGCCTCCCGGGCATGGCCAGGTTCTTCGGTACCGCACTGGTCGGCAAGTCGACCGCCACCATCGAGGAGCTCAGCGGCGGCACGATCCCGACCAGCCCGGCCGCCTCGGCCTTCCCTGCCGATCAGGGTCGAACGGGATGACCGACCCTGGCGCCCGTCACCCGCGCGAACCGGCGCCGTGCCGCTGACCGGTACCGGCCTGGCTCCACCTGCTGGCGGTGTGTCATCGTGGCGGCGTGAGTGACGACGATCGCACCGGCACCCTGATCGGGACAGCCGGCACCGGGCCTGTAGCGACCGGGTCCGCACCTGACGAGGCCGCACCGCTCGACCAGCGCAGCGGTTCGGTGCCGCAGTTGCGGCCGCCGCGACACCGGGTCAGCCCCCGGGCCCGGCGCTACTGGCTGGTGCGGGCCGCGATCGGCTGGGTCTTCCCGCTCGGCGCCCAGGTGGTGGCTCTGGTTCTGGGTTTCGACTCACTGGCCCGCTGGGGCCTGGTGACGATACCGGTCACCGTCGTGCTGATCGCGGCGCACCTGACGATCATGCCGCAGTGGCGCTACCGGGTGCACCGCTGGGAGTCCACCGGCCAGGCCGTCTACACCCAGGCGGGCTGGTTCAACCAGGAGCGGCGGATCGCACCGGTGTCCCGGATCCAGACCGTCGACTCCTCCCGTGGCCCGCTGGAACAACTGTTCGGCCTCACCAACGTCACGGTCACCACTGCCTCCGCGGCCGGCCCGCTGAAGATCGACGGTCTGGACCGCGACACCGCACAGCGTCTGGTGGACGAGCTGACCGCGGAGACGCAGGCCGAGCAGGGTGATGCGACATGAGCACGCCCGGTCCGGAAGCAGTACAGGAGCCCACCACCCGACCCCACCTCGAGCAGGTCGATCAGTGGCGGCGGCTCAGCCCTCGGATGCTGATCATCCATCCGGTGCAGCACCTCGTCCAGGCATTGCCGGCCCTGGTGGGTCTCCTGGTCGCCGGCAGTACCAGCGGCCGGGGTCCACTGTGGAGCCTGCTGGGCGTCGGCGCGATGATCGGACTCGGCGTCCTGCGCTGGGTCACCACGCTGTACCGGATCTCCGCCGAACAGGTACAGGTACGCCGCGGGTTGCTGCGCCGTCGGGTGCTGTCGGTACGGCGTGACCGGATCCGGACCGTCGACGTGACGGCGCCGGCGATGCACCGGCTGCTCGGTATGGCCCGGGTCACCGTGGGAACCGGGCTGTCCAGCAACAACCGCAACGACGGGTTGCGTCTGGACGCGTTGAGCGTGCCTGCGGCGGCCCAACTGCGGGACGAACTGCTGCACCGCGGCCCACAGGACCAGGCTGCGACCGAGGCACCCACTCCGACGAGCGCCGGAGCCGGGGGCGAGGCGGGAAGCCTGCTGGCCCGACTGTCCCCACGCTGGATCGCCTACGGCCCGTTCACGCTGTCCGGTCTGGTCACCGTCGGTGTCATCGGTACGTTCCTGTCCCGGTTCCTCAACGAGTTCCAGGTCGACCCGAGCCGCTACGGTGCGACCCGGGCGCTCGGCGAACGGTTGCTGCACACCGCGCTACCGCTGCTGATCCTCGAACTGGTGGTGGGCCTGCTGGTGATCGCCGCGGTAGCGTCCACCTGCGGGTACGTGCTGGCATTCTGGAACTTCCGGCTCCTCCGGCGGCCGGGCGGCACCCTGCACATCACCCGTGGCCTGCTGACCACCAGGGCGATCACCATCGAGGAACGGCGACTGCGCGGTGTCGAGGTCTCCGAACCCTTGCTGCTGCGGATGGTACGCGGGGCCCGGTGCATCGCCATCGCCACCGGCCTGCGGGTAGGTCGAGGTGCCGAGCGCGGTGGGTCGCTGCTGCTGCCCTCGGCACCCCGTGCCGAGGCGGTACGGGTAGCCACAGCGGTACTGGGCGACGCCGGACCGGTCGTCGCACCGCTGACCCGGCACGGGGCGGGCGCGGCACGACGCCGCTACACCCGGGCGCTGGTGCCCTGCCTGGTGCTGATCGGCTTGCTCCTCCTGGCCCGGTGGCTGGTCGGGCTGCCGATCTGGGTTGCATCGGCCGCACTGGTCCTGCTGCCGTTGGCCGCGCTGCTGGCCACCGACAGGTACCGCAACCTGGGACACGCGAGCATCGGCCGGACGCTGGTGACCGGTCGCGGTTCGCTGGTACGTCGGCGCTGCGCGCTGCCGGGCGCCGGGATCATCGGATGGAACGTGCACCAGTCGTTCTTCCAGCGCAGAGCCGGGCTGGTGACCCTGACCGCCACCACGGCCGGTGGAGAGCAGTCCTATCCGGTACCGGACCTGCCTGCCGGCGCCGCCGTCAAGCTGGCCGAGGAGGTGGTCCCAGGGCTGTTGATGCCGTTCCTGGCCGAGGACCGCAGGGCCGGGGCACGGTGACCGCACGCCGGTTCTGCGGCTAACTGCGGCGCAGGATCAGCAGCGCGTCCACTGCGTTCCGGCCGGCCGCTGCGACGGGCCGGAGGAGCGTGGTGGCCTCCTGCACGGTCCACGCTGCGCCAGCGGCGGCGATGTCGAGATCTGTCAGCAGGTCCGCCGCGGTGTACAGGACCGCCGGATCCTGCGGTCCGCCGGTGCCGTGGGTCAGGTTCGTACTGTCGTGGCCGATGACCATCAGGATGCCGGCACCGCGGACGGCGTCGGCAGCGCGGCGCAGTACCCGACGACGGTCAGTGGCCGGCAGGTGCAGGTAACTGACCAGGACCAGGTCGAACGCACCGGGCTCGGGCAGGTAGTCGAGCAGATCAGCGTGCTGCCAGTCGATCCGGTCGGAAAGGCCGGGCCGGCTGCCGCTACGCCGTGCCGCCTTGTCCAGCGCCACCTGGGAGAAGTCCACGCCCACGACCTGCCAACCTCGTTCGGCGAGCCAGAGCGCGTTGCGGCCCTCACCACAGGCCAGGTCGAGGGCGTGGCCAGCGGGCAGCGGGCCGGCGTAGCGGTCGACCCACCGGTTCGGTTCCAGCGACCACACCGATTCTTCTGCCTGGTACCGACGGTCCCAGTCCTGGTCGTCCACGCGATCGCGCTCCGTTCTGTGTGCTGGTGCGCCCGGCTACGGGCCTGGCTGCGGGGAGACTACCGCGCGAGCGACGCTCCGACCGGCGGATCGTCGGCCCGCTCGTCGATCACCGGTGCCATCCGACGCTAGGACGATGAGGGCTTGGCCGCCTGCGGCATGATGATCAGGTGACGCAATGGGAGTACGCCCGCCTTGAATACCGGTCGACCGGCACCTTCGGCAACGACAAGTTGATGGACTGGAAAGCCACGTTCCATCATCCGGGCGGGGCGGTGAGCTGGGGCGTCGATGAACGGTTCGACGACCTGCGTCATCTCAACCGCGCTGGCGCTGCCGGATGGAAGGTCTACGACCGACACACCCTGATGGTCGGGCAGCCGGCCCGCCTGCACGCCGTCACGTTTTCGATGCGGCGGCCGGTGGAGTAGCCGAGGTGGTCGGTGTGCGCCGCGCTGCGTCGGCCTCCTCCTCGAGGATCAGTGCCCACAGGGTCGCCAGCGGCATCCCGAGTCGCTCGGCGATCCGGTCGTAGGGCACGCCGTAGCTGCGCAATTCGGTGACGGTCGGAAGAACCGGTCTGCCTGGCTCCACGGTCACTCCTGACGTGAATAATTTGTCGCTCGTCAAATACCTTACCGTGGTTGGCGCATCCGTCCACCCTGCTGCACGTGTCGCCTTCCGATCAGGGCAGATGCTCCGACAGATACCCGACGATCCGTACGCGACATTGCGCTGCGTGGCCAATCGGCCGAGGCGGGACCAACTGGTCCTCCGATACGCGACGTGCTGAACACAGCAACGCATGGCAGGATCACCCCCGGTGTGATCCGACCTGGCAGATAGCCGCGAAGGGGAAGAATCGATGCGCACGACAGGGCGACGGGCCGTCATGACGGCAGTACTGGTGGCCGGCCTGGTCATGACCGGTTCGGCGTGCGCCAAATCGGACAAGGGCGAAACGACCTCGTCCGGCGTCAAACTCATCAGGGCCGGCGCACTGACCGTCTGCACCCACCTGCCGTACGAGCCGTTCCAGTACCGGGACAACTCCCAGCAGGTGGTCGGGTTCGACATCGACCTGATGGACCTCGTGGCGAAGAAACTCGGCGTCAAGCAGTCGGTCGTCGACACCCCGTTCGAGGGCATCAAGTCCGGGCAGGATCTCAACTCCGGCAAGTGCGATGTGGCCGCGGCGGGCATGACGATCAACAAGGACCGTCAGGCGGTGATGGACTTCTCCGTGCCCTACTTCGACGCCGACCAGGCGCTGCTGACCCGTTCGAACCAGCGCTACACCTCGCTCGCCGCACTGAAAGGCCGCAAGCTGGGCACCCAGGCGTCCACCACCGGCGAGGAATACGGACAGCAGCACGCCAAGCAGAACGGGTACACGACCGTCTCGTTCAAGGATCTCGCCGCCCTCCAGCAGGCGCTGGCCACTCGGCAGGTCGACGCGGCGATCGACGACCTGCCGGTGATGGCCACCTACGTCAAGCACAACCCGGGCAAGTTCACCGTCTCCACCCAGTTCAAGACCGGTGAGCAGTACGGCTACGCGGTCCGCAAGGGCAGCAACCCGAAACTGCTGGCCCTGGTGAACAAGGTGATCCGGCAGTCCCGTAAGGACGGCAGCTACGACAAGGTGTACGCGAAGTGGATCGGCGGCAAGCCCGGCGCGGCCTCATGATCGGCGCCCCCGGCGGACCGGTACGGGCATGATGGGCACCGATGACGTGCGGACAGTTGGGGTGGATCCGTCGATGGACCCACCCCGGCGTCGGTTGAGCCGACGCCAACGCCAACGCGGCACCCGGGCCGTGCAGTACGCGGTGTTCGTGGGAGTGCTGCTGGCGATCGCGTTCACCGCCGACTGGCACGCCGTGCAGCAGGGGTTCTTCCGGCCCGACATCGCGGCCGGCATGTTCCCGACCATCATCTTCCCGGCACTGGTCAACACCCTGCTGTTCACACTCGGCGCCTTCTGCTTCGGCCTGCTGACCGGTACGGTCCTGGCCCTGATGCGGCTGTCCGGCATCCGGGTCTACCGCTGGGTGGCCACCGGATACATCGAGCTGTTCCGGGGGCTGCCGGTACTGGTGGTGCTCTTCCTGGTCGGCTACGGGATCCCGATCGCCTTCCCGGACCGGGAGATCCCCGGCGGGGTGTATGGACGGATGGCCCTCGGCCTCGGGCTGACCGCGGCGGCGTACATGGCCGAGACGATCCGCGCCGGAATCCAGGCGGTGCCCCGCGGCCAGTTGGAGGCGGCACGCACCTTGGGCATGTCCCACGGGCGCGCGATGATCTCCGTGGTCATCCCGCAGGCGTTCCGGATCATCATCCCACCGCTGACCAACGAGATCATCCTGCTGACCAAGGACAGTTCGCTGGCCTACGTATTGGGTGTCACCGCGACCAACGTGGAGATCACGAAGTTCTCCTCCGACGTACTCAACACCCGGGTCAATGCCACTCCACTGGTGGTGGCGGCACTGGCGTACCTGGTGATCACCCTGCCGCTGTCCCAACTGGTACGGCGGATGGAACTGCGGGCGGCGAGGTCGAGATGAGCACGTCGGACAGCGGTACACCGGCACTGGTGATCGAGGACCTGCACAAGTCCTTCGGGGCACTGTCGGTGCTGGCCGGCATCGATCTGACCGTCCGCGCCGGTGAAGTGGTCTGCGTGATCGGCCCATCGGGCTCGGGTAAGTCGACCCTGCTGCGTTGTGCCAATCTGCTGGAGCCGCCCAGCCACGGCCGGATCGAAGTGCTGGGGGTGGAGATCACCCATCCGGACTGTGAACTGGACGCCCTGCGCCGCCGCATCGGGATGGTCTTCCAACAGTTCAACCTCTTCGGCCACCTCACCGTGCGGGACAATCTGACCATCGCGCAGCGCCGGGTGCTGCACCGCAGCCGGGCCGAGGCGAACCGGATCGCGGAGCACAACCTTGAGCGGGTCGGGCTGGCGGACCGGGCGGACAGCTATCCGGCGCATCTGTCCGGCGGACAGCAGCAGCGGGTGGCCATCGCCAGGTCGCTGTCCATGGGGCCAGAGCTGATGCTCTTCGACGAACCCACCAGCGCATTGGACCCCGAACTGGTGGGCGAGGTGTTGACGGTGATGCGCGATCTGGCCGACGAAGGGATGACCATGATGGTCGTCACCCACGAGATGGCGTTCGCCCGCGAGGTCGCCGACCGGATCATCTTCATGGACGACGGGTCGATCGTCGAACAGGGTCCGCCGGACCAGGTACTGACCGCGCCCCAGCAGGAGCGGACCCGGGCCTTCCTGCGGCGGGTCCTCAACCCCACCCAATTCAGCGGAGCACAGCTGCTCGACGGCGGCTGAAGCACGTACCGTCGCGGACGTGGCGCCGCAGCGTCTCCGATGTCACCGGTCCGTACCGACGGAATCACCCGAAACGTAGGTACGGGGCTGCGCGCGCCGTCGGACTCGCACTCGCGAAGGCCCGGCCGGTACAGTGCGCTAACCCATCGGGCGGCCGGCATCGTCCGGCCGTGGCGACGTCGATGGTGCTGGCCCCACCCCACTTCCGGGTGTGGTCGCCAGTGCGTGCGACGCACCCGGCGGGGACCCTCAGGGCAGAACGCCAGCGCACCACAGTCAGGAGCCGCGATGTCAGTTGACCTTGCCTTAGCCACCGCAGGATCGTCGCCCACCGCCACCCCCCGGGCCAGATCAGCGGCGGGCAGCGACTACGCGGAACTGTCGCGCCGGGTGGCCGCCGCCGGACTGCTCCGCAGACGACACGGCTACCACGTGGTGGCGCTCACAGTAACTGGTCTGCTCTACGTAGCTGGCTGGGTCGGCTTCGGGCTGCTCGGCGACTCCTGGTGGCAGTTGGGTGTCGCCGCCGTCCTGGCCGTCGTGTTCACCCAGGTCGGCTTCGCCGGGCATGAGGTCGGCCACCGGCAGGTGGTGAACTCCCGCCGTAGCGCCGACCGGATCGGCATGATCGCCGGCAACCTGATGATCGGCCTCGGCCAGGGCTGGTGGGTCGACAAGCACAACCGCCACCACTCCCACCCCAACCAGATCGACCACGACCCCGACGTCGCCGCCGGGGTCGTGCGCTGGACCCACGAGCAGGCATTGGCCGCCACCGGCGTACAGCGCTTCGTGACCCGCTGGCAGGGTGTGCTGTTCCTGCCGATGCTGCTGCTGGAGGGCCTCAACCTGCACGTCTCCGCCTTCCGGTCGGTGTTCGGGCGACAGGTACGCCACCCGCTGCTGGAGGGCACCCTGCTGGTGCTGCACGTGCTCGCCTACTTCGGCGCCGTGTTCACGGTGCTCTCTCCCGGCAAGGCCGTCGCGTTCATCGCGATCCACCAGGGCCTGTTCGGCCTCTACATGGGCCTGTCCTTCGCGCCCAACCACAAGGGCATGCCGGTGCTCGGCCCCGACGACAACGTCGACTTCCTCCGCCGCCAGGTTCTGACCTCGCGCAACGTGCGGGGCAACGTCATCACCGACTGGGCGCTGGGCGGACTGAACTACCAGATCGAGCACCACCTGTTCCCCAGCATGCCCCGGCCGGCACTGCGCCGGGCCCAGCCGATCGTCCGGGACTACTGCGCGGAACTGGGTATCAGCTACGAGGAGCAGTCGCTGCCCCGCTCGTACGCTCAGGCGCTACGCGCGCTGCACGAGGTCGGCGCCCCGCTGCGGGCCCGGACCGCCTAGCTACGGTCCGGTCGACCGGTCACCGGCCGTCGTGGCGACGACACGACGGCCGGCCCCGGGACGGTCGCGACCGCGCCACCCGGAGGGTGGATCGCCTCGCGCAGGTCGCACGCACCGGCGCACCGGGACGTGCCAGCGGGTACGGTCCGACGGCGGGTCCGGCGCCACCTTCCGCCGACAGCGTGTGGCGCAGTCGCAGCAGGGTACGGGCGAGCATGCCGGACACGTGCGCCTGCGAGATGCCCAACCGGCGCGCAATCTCCTGCTGGGTCAGCTCATCGAGGAACCGTAGCCGGATGATGGTGCGTTCCCGCTCCGACAGGATGCCCAGCGCAGCGCTGAGAGCCAGCCTGTCGACCACCGTGTCGATGTCGGAGCTGGTCTCCGGCAGCAGTTCGACCAGCGGGGTGGTGGATCCGGAGGTCGGTGCGCTGTCCAGCGACACCGCCATGTACGCCCGCAACGCACCCGTCGCGCGGTGTACCTCCTCCACCGGCGCGCAGACCAGATCGGCCAGCTCACTGCTGGTCGGTGTCCGGCCGAGCTCGACACACAACTCGGACGACGCGTGGTGCACCCGCAGCGCCAGTTCCTGCAGCCGGCGCGGCGGACGTACGGCCCAGGCACGGTCCCGCAGGTAGCGTCGCAGCTCGCCGGTGATGGTGGGCACCGCATAGCTGACGAAGGCACCCCGCGCCGGCTGGTAGGCATCCACCGATCGGATCAGCCCGGTCGCCGCGACCTGTCGCAGATCCTCCAGCGGGATGCCGAGACCGCGGTAGCGTCGGGCCAGCCGGTGTGCGAGCGGCAGCAGGGCCTCGATGATCTCGGCACGCAGGTTGTCGCGCTCGACACCGGTGCCGGCGGCGCCGAGTGCCCGTACCCGCAGCGTCGGATCGGCACCTGTCCCGATCGATCCTGCGTCCCCCGACCCGCAGCGGCCCGGCAACGACAGCACGGATCGTACGGGCCGACCTGCCGATTGCCTGGCATCCACCCGGTCACCCACCGATCCCTGTCGAACCACGTACACGCACGGTCGCCACTTCAGTCCCCGGACCGTGGACAGCACGACCAGCGGCTCCGACCTGCCTCCGGGCGCCGACGCGGCTGCCCAGCGATCCGCAGACGTCAAGATCCCTACAGTCAGTTCTCTTGCATTCACTGCAAAGCTATCGAAACGGCCCTGACGCTGTCACGATATTGACGAAGATGGCACTGGCCACGGGTCGGTGGAGGGAGTGGCATGGTGATCGCCGCAGGCGCTCGCGCGGACCGGAAGATGGCGACCCACAATGCCCTGCAGGGCGCCGCGCTGCGCCTCGTCCGGGAGCGCGGTCCTGAGGCGGTCACCGTCGAGGACATCTGTGCGCAGGCCGGTGTCTCGCCCCGGACGTTCTTCAACTACTTCGCCAGCAAGGACGAGGCGCTGATCAACTGGGACGCCGAGATCGACGCGTTCGTGACCCGTGCCGTGGTCGAACGGCCCGCGCCGGAGACGCCTATCCGGGCGATCAGAACGGTGCTCGGCGCGGCGGTCGCCGACGCCATGCGCATGGACCGGTGGCAGGACCGTCTTCAACTGGTCCGCGAGCAGCCCGGGTTGATCGGCCGCTTCGCGGTGGTGATGGGTTCGGTGCAGCGGGCTCTGGCGGCAGCTGTAGCGATGCGCACCGGGTTGCCCCGCACCCATCTGTACGTCGAGCTGACCGCGGCGGCCTCGGTGACCGCGATCCGGACGGCCATCCATGCCTGGACCCATGCGCCGGCCGGCACCGATCCGGCGGGCCTGATCGACGCCGCCTTCGGTCACCTGGAATCGGGTCTGCTGATCCCGGCCGAGTGAGCCGTACGCGCCCACGCCCGCCGGCACCGGCGCCAGGGGCGCTGCCGTGGTCGGCCTAGTATCCCGACATGCAGGACCATCTCCCGGAGATCCATCCCCGACTCCTGACCACGAACTTCGATGCCATGCTCGGCTTCTACCGGGATGGTCTCGGCCTACGGCCGGCGCGCTCGGTGCCCGGCCGGTACGTCTCCTTCGACCGGGATGCCGGCACGGCCGCTGAGGCGACCGCGCTGGCGATCCTGACCGACGACGATGCCGCCGGCATACCCAGCAGTGCCGGTCCGGCGCCCGCGCCGGCGACACAGCCGGACAGGCAGATGGTGGTGCTGCGGGTCGCGCGGGTCGACGACTGGGTGGACCGGCTCCAGCAGCACGGTGGCGTGCTGGTCGGCGCTCCCAGTGACAAGGACTACGGCCTGCGCTCGGCGCACTTCCGCGACCCGGACGGCAACCTGGTCGAACTGCAGCAGTACTGAACTGTGGTCCCGCCGCTGCCGGTCAGATGAGATACTCGTGGCAAAGGCCACGAAGTATGTTCTTTCGCCCTGCGGTGGAAAGTGAGCGGCTGCCCATGCCGATCCGCACGCTCCAGACCGTCCTCGCCGCGAGCATCGTCGTCGGCCTGATCGCCGGTTGCGGCACAGCACCTCGATCCGCTGACGGCAGTCACGTTGCGCCCTCGACGAGCCCCTCAGCATCACCGAACCCGTCACCGACCCCGTCGACCGACCCGAGCACCGTGCACGCCGACGAACTCGGCCAGGTCCCGGTACTGATGGTCCACCAGGTCGAGCAGCATCCCAGCGGCGACTACGCGCAGACCCCCGCCCAGTTGACCGCGACCCTGGAGTACCTGGCCCGGCAGAACTACGTGGCCATCACGGCTGCCGACCTGGTCACCGGCGAACTCGACGTGCCGGCCGGGGCGAGTCCGGTGGTGCTCACCTTCGACGACAGCTATCCGGACCAGTTCACGTTGCGCTCCGACGGCACCGTCGATCCGGACTGCGCGGTCGGTGTCGTACGGGCCGTGGCCGCGGCACATCCCCGCTTCCGGGGCGTGGGCACGATGTATGTCAACCACACCCCGTTCGGCTCGCACCGGCCGGCCCGGGAGCTGACCTGGCTGCGCGACCACGGGTGGGAGATCGGCAACCACACCGAGACACACGCCGACCTGAGCACACTCAGTTCCTCAGCGGTACAAGGCGAGATCGGCCGCGAACAGTTGGCGATCAGCCGGGCCGTCCCCGGCTACCAGGTGCGCACCATGGCCCTGCCGTTCGGATCGATGCCCGGAAACGCCACGTTGGCGCACCGCGGCTCCTGGCAACAGGTGAGGTACCGGTATCTGGGGGTAATGCTGGTCGGCGCGAACCCCGCCCCGTCGCCGTTCAGTACCGACTGGAACCCGTACGCGATCCCCCGGATCCGTTCCTGGCATGGGCGCATCGACATGGACGAGCACTACTGGCTGCCCCGCCTCACCCGCAACCGCTACGTCTCCGACGGAAACCCGCACGTCATCTCCTATCCGCGCACCAGCAGCGTGACGATGGCGCGCGCCTTCCGGCACGAGGCGAACCCGTACTAGACGCGCGTCGTGTCACCTGGAATCGCGGTACCCGTGTCCGGGCCTCAGCTGACAGTCCGATGACGGGGACGGCAACAACCGGAACACCACCGGTGACATTTCCGTACCCGATCCAGGATTTCCGGTCGACAAGGCAACGTGACCTATGTTCGGCGTCCGATCGGTGCCATAATCTCGACCGGTCATGCGCGGCGGCGGGTGGCGGCTACCGACCTGGGAGGACGCAGATGAACGACGGTCCAGCACGACGGACGGCGCCGCCGAGCAGGCGGTCGGGCGGCCGTCGCCAGCGGCTCACGGCCATCGGCGCAGCAGCTGTCGCGATCACTACCGCAGCGGTACTGACCATGGTCAACAACGCCTCAGGGGAGAACACGGCATCGCTGCGCCCGGTGAGCGCAGCCTCGCTGCACACCAGCACGCCGATCAAGCACATCGTGGTCATCTTCGGCGAGAACATCTCGTTCGACCACTACTTCGGCACCTACCCGCACGCGGCGAACACCGACGGGACACCGTTCACCCCGGCCCGCAACACCCCGAAGGTCAACGGGCTGTCCGCGAAGCTGCTGACGCACAACCCGAACCAGTACAACCCGAAGCGGCTCTCCGCCGAACATGCGCTCACCTGCGACCAGCACCACGGATACGGTCCGGAGCAGCAGGCGTACCACGACGGCCGGGCCGACCGGTTCGTCGAGTACACCGAGGCCGAGACCTGCACCGGTCAGCCGATCCTGTTCGGTGAGCCCGGCCTGGTGATGGACTACTACGACGGCAACACCGTCACCGCGATGTGGAACTACGCGCAGCGCTACGCGATGAGCGACAACTCCTTCGGCTCGGTCTACGGGCCCTCCAGCCCCGGCGCGATCAACCTGATCTCCGGGCAGACGCACGGCATCTACGCGGTGGACCCGGTCAGTCACGAACGCGTCGAGGACCACAACGTGGTGCAGTCACCCGACTCGCACGGCGTCGGCACGATGATCAACGACCCGGACCCGGCCTTCGACGACTGCTCCGACGCCAACCACACCGCCAAGGCGAACCTGGGCGTGATGACCGGTCGCAACATCGGCGACCGACTCAACGCCCGGCACGTGACCTGGGGCTGGTTCCAGGGCGGGTTCCGCCCGACCGGCCACGCCAACGGCTACGCGGTCTGTGGTGCCACCCACGCCAATGTCGGCGGTAACCAGGTGGTGGACTACAGCCCGCACCACGAACCCTTCCAGTACTACCGCTCTACCGCCAATCCCGAACACCTGCCACCGTCCTCGGTGGCGGCGATCGGTCAGAACGACCAGGCCAACCACCAGTACGACATGGCTGACTTCACCGACGCCCTGGACGCGCACAACCTGCCCGCGGTCAGCTTCCTGAAGGCACCCTCGTACGCCGACGGGCACGCCGGCTACTCCGACCCGCTCGACGAGCAGCGGTTCGTGACCGGCACGATCAACCGGCTCCAGCGCTCCCCCGAATGGAGGTCCACCGCGGTGGTGCTGGCCTACGACGACTCCGACGGCTGGTACGACCACGTGGCGCCACCGTTGGTGAACGGCTCGCAGGACGCCGCCATGGACACCCCGATGTGCACCGGGCACCGGGCCGCCGGCGGCTACGCCGACCGCTGCGGGTACGGTCCCCGGCTGCCGATGTTGGTGGTCTCCCCGTACAGCCGACGCAACTACGTCGACCACCGGGTCCTGGACCAGACCTCGATCACCCGCTTCATCGAGGACAACTGGCGTACCGAACGCATCGGCGACTCGTCGTTCGACGCCTGGGCCGGGAACATGACCGGGATGTTCGACTTCCGGCACGGCCCGGACAGCACGCCGTTGCTGCTCGACCCGAAGAGCGGCGCGCTCGCGCACTGACGACCGGATGACACCGATGGGGCGTGCCGGCGGCACGCCCCATCGGTGTCACGTCGGTGTGCCGGCCAGCCGGTCGATCTTGGGACCCTGCGCCTCCCGCCGGGCGGTACGCGACCAGTCCCGTACCCCAATCAGCACCAGTACCGCGAAGATCATGTACACCAGCGCGCTGAAGTACAGGTGCGAGGCGATCTGCAGGGGCACACCGACCGCATCGACGGCGAGCCAGACCAGCCAGAACTCGACCAGGCCCAGTCCCTGACCGGTGAAGGCCACTACCGTACCGACGAAGATCCAGGCGTCCGGCCACGGCGACCAGGAAGCGTTGAACACGTCGAGCAGCAGCGCGACCACGACCGTACCGGCGCCCAGGACCGCGGCGAGCACCGCCCGTTCCCGCCAGCTGGCGGTGCGTACCACCACCCCGTACTCGGGGTCCCGCCGGTGACTCCAGGCCCACCATCCGTACACCGAGATGGCCAGGATGACCACCTGGCGTGCGGCCAGGCCACCGAGGTCCGCCGAGGTGTAGACGACGAACAGCAGCACCGTGGCGAGTACCTGGACCGGCCAGGTCCACAGGGTGCGCCGCTGGGCCAGGAAGACCACCGCGAGCGCGGCGAGCTGGCCGAAGATCTCGGCGTACGCGATGTGCTGGCCGAGAATCGTGACGCCGTAGCCCATCAAACCGTGCATCATGCCCCTTCCACAGTCCGGGGCAGACACACCGTGCCGGTCGCTGCCCGGAAATGGGCAGCGACCCGACACGAACGCACGACCGGGGCACACGCCACGGCCGTGTGCGCATCCTCCCATCCGGACTGTCACCGTCGGTGCCGGAATTACACCGGCTCAATCGCCGACACCGGTCGACGAGTCGCGGACTGTTACCGCCGGTTCGGAATTTCACCGAGCCCCGGAGCGCACGTTCTATCCGGTAACGCTTCCACAGTGCGCGGTGTTCCGCATCGGGGTTGTGACCGATTAGACCGTCTACTGCGCTGCGCGCCACGGGCAGCCGACCGCGCCCCGAGCGTGCCGACGGATGCGACCCGGCAGGTACCACCTTCCTGGCAGCTCAGGGCGGCAGTGGCAGATCACCCGCGACGGGTGAGGCCAGCGGAACGGCCGGTGGGCAGCGTAGATCACGTCAGTCGGGTGCGAAGCGATTCGTATCCGGACACGACATGGATTCATTCGCGGGAGGAAAACAGTCATGAGCGAGCAGCGCACCACCCGTGCCTGGGCTCGCGGAGGCGCCGTATTCGCCGCCACCGTGATGCTCATCGTAGGGGTCTTCCAGGTCTTCGAGGGGATCGCGGCGATCGCCAGAAGCAGCTTCTACGTCGTCGCCCCGAACTACGCGTTCAATCTCAGCACCACAACCTGGGGATGGATCCATCTCGTCATCGGCGCGGTGGTCTTCCTGACCGGTCTGTCGCTGTTGGCGACCGGTTCTCTGATCTCCAGGATCATCGGAGTCGCCGTGGTGGCGTTGTCCGCCATCGGAAACTTCTTCTTCGTGCCCTACTACCCGTTGTGGTCCCTGCTGATCATCGCGGTGGACGTCTTCGTGATCTGGTCGTTGGCCAGCATGGGCTCGCGACAGCAGATGGAACGTGACGCGATGGACTACCAGATGTCCAACCGCTACGAGACCGACGACAGGTCCCGTTGGCCCGCGACGCAAGGTTCCCGGACCAGGGAGCAGACCGCCGCGGCGGACCAGCCGGGCGTCGAGGCCCACTCCACGGCAGGCGGCACGGCCCGGACATCCGAGTCAGGGATGCCGCGCCAGCAGCAACCGCCCGAGCACCAGTAGCACCGGCTGACGCATTCAGCCCACGAACCGGCTCAGTTGGCATCCTGCCCGCTGGGCCGGTTCAGCTCTCCCCTCCCGCCGGGCCGGTTGGGCGCGGTGCGCTACGGGCCGCCCGCAGGAACTCACGGTTCAGGGTGGCGATGCTGGTCAGCGGAATGCCCTTCGGGCAGGCCGCAGCGCACTCGCCGGTGTTGCTGCAACCACCGAAGCCGGCTTCGTCCATGCTCGTCACCATGTTCAGCACCCGGGAGGACCGTTCCGGTTGGCCCTGCGGCAGCGCGTTGAGGTGAGTGACCTTCGCGGCGGTGAACAGCATCGCCGCGCCGTTCGGGCAGGCCGCCACACACGCGCCGCAGCCGATGCAGGTGGCGTTCTCGAAGGCCAGGTCGGCGTCACGCTTGGGCACCGGTACGGCGTGCGCGTCAGGTGCGGAGCCGGTGGGCGCGGAGATGTAGCCGCCAGCCCGGATGACCCGGTCGAGGGCCGATCGGTCCACCACCAGGTCACGTACGACCGGGAACGCGGCGGCGCGCCACGGCTCGACGTCGATCACGTCGCCGTCGACGAACGAACGCATGTGCAGTTGGCAGGTGGTGGTCCGGACCGGACCGTGTGCGGCGCCGTTGATCACCATTCCGCAGGCACCGCAGATACCTTCCCGACAGTCATGGTCGAATGCCACCGGCTGCTCGCCGCGCAGGACCAGGTCCTCGTTCAGGATGTCCAGCATCTCCAGAAAGGACATGTCCGGGCTGACGTCGCTCACCTGGTAGGTGACCATCGCGCCGGGCTCCTGTGCGCTTCGCTGTCGCCAGATCCGCAGGGTCAGGTTCACGCGTAGCTCCGCAAGGTCGGGTGTACGTAGTCGAAGCTGAGGGCTTCACGGTGCAGGACCGGCGAGCCGTCGGCGCGGTGTTCCCAGGCCGCGACGTAGCTGAACCGTTCGTCGTCGCGTACTGCCTCCCCGGCGCTGTCCTGGCTCTCCGACCGGAAATGACCGCCGCAGGACTCCTCGCGGTGCAGTGCGTCCAGACACATCAGCTCGCCGAGTTCCAGGAAATCGGCGACCCGGTTGGCCTTCTCCAGCGACTGGTTGAACTCGGCGCCGGTGCCGGGCACCTTCACCCCTCGCCAGAACTCCTCGCGTAGTTGCGGGATGCGCGCCAGCGCCCGACGCAGCCCCGCGCCGTCGCGCGACATGCCGCACTCGTCCCACAGCAGGGCGCCCAGCTCGCGGTGGAACGAGTCGACCGTACGGTCCCCGTCCACCGCGAGCAGCCGCTCGAGCCGGTCCTCGACCTGTGCCACGGTCGCGGTGACCGCGGGGCTGCCAGGATCGACCGACGTAAAGCCGCCACCGGCGAGGTAGTCGTTGATGGTGGCGGGCAGAACGAAATACCCGTCGGCGAGGCCCTGCATCAGTGCGCTGGCGCCGAGCCGGTTCGCGCCGTGGTCGGAGAAGTTGGCCTCGCCGATCACGAACAGACCGGGGATGGTGGACTGCAGGTCGTAGTCGACCCACAGACCGCCCATCGTGTAGTGGATGGCCGGGTAGATACGCATCGGCACCTGGTACGGATCCTCCGCGGTGATCCGCTCGTACATCTCGAACAGGTTGCCGTACTTCTCCGCCACGGTGTCGCGGCCGATCCGCCGGATCGCGTCGGTGAAGTCCAGGTAGACCCCGAGCCCACCCGGACCGACGCCACGCCCCTCGTCGCAGACGGCTTTGGCCGCGCGGGACGCCACGTCGCGGGGCACCAGATTTCCGTACGAGGGATAGCTGCGTTCCAGGTAGTAGTCGCGTTCGTGCTCGGCGATCTGATCGGGTGGCCGGCTGTCCCCGGCTGCCGTCGGTACCCAGATCCGTCCGTCGTTGCGCAGCGACTCGCTCATCAGCGTCAGCTTCGACTGGTGCTCGCCGGAGCGCGGGATGCAGGTCGGATGGATCTGCGTGAAACACGGGTTGGCCAGGTACGCGCCGCGCCGGTGCGCACGCCAGATCGCCGTGGCGTTGGCGCCCTTGGCATTGGTGGACAGGTGGAACACGTTGCCGTATCCCCCGGTGGCCAGCACGACCGCGTCGGCGAGATGGGTGGAGAGCTCACCGGTGACCAGGTCGCGGGCCACGATGCCACGGGCGCGCCCGTCGACGACGATCAGGTCGAGCATCTCGGTACGTGGATGCATCTCCACGGTGCCGGCGTCGATCTGGCGTGACAGTGCCTGGTAGGCACCGAGCAGCAGTTGCTGGCCCGTCTGCCCCCGGGCGTAGAAGGTACGGGAGACCTGCACGCCACCGAAGGACCGGTTGTCCAGCAGACCACCGTACTCCCGCGCGAAGGGCACTCCCTGCGCCACGCACTGATCGATGATCTCCACCGAGACCTGCGCGAGCCGGTACACATTGGACTCGCGGGAGCGGAAGTCACCACCCTTGACCGTGTCGTAGAACAGCCGGTGGACCGAGTCGCCGTCGTTGCGGTAGTTCTTCGCGGCGTTGATCCCGCCCTGCGCGGCCACCGAATGCGCCCGCCGAGGTGAGTCCTGGTAGCAGAACTGCACGACCTGGTACCCCTGCTCGGCGAGGGTGGCGCCGGCCGAGCCGCCGGCCAGTCCGGTGCCCACCACGATCACCCGGTGCTTGCGCCGGTTCGCCGGGCTGACCAGCTTGGCGGAGAACTTCCGCCGGTCCCAGCGCTGTTCGATCGGACCTTCCGGTGCCCTGATGTCGACAAGATCGGCGCCCACGGTGTAGTACGACATGTTCAGCTCACCAACCCGGTCATCACCGCGACCGGTACGGAAAGGAAGCCGACCGTGATGGCCAGGGCCAGGACGGTGGCGAGGGTTGTGAAGACGCCGTTGCGGGCAGCGTTGTTGGCACCCAGCGTCTGTGCGGCGGACCAGAAGCCGTGCTGAATGTGCAGGCAGAGCATCAGCATCGCGATGATGTAGATCAGGCTGATCCACCAGACGTGGAAGTCGGCGACCACGTTCTGGTACGGGTGCCCAGCCTGGCCACGCGGGTTCACCGCACCGACGGTGAGATCCAGGATGTGCCAGACGACGAACAGCAGCAGGATGAGCCCGCCGTATCGCATGGTGCTGGTGGCGAAGCTCGCCCGGCGCCGCGGCCGGTGCCGGTAGCGCTGTGGCCGGGCCCTACGGTCGAGTCGAGACAGTTGAGCGGCACTGACGACGTGCGCGCCCAGACAGACCAGCAGGACACCGCGCTGCAGCCACAGGAACCAGCTTGCGTGCAGGACCGGCTCACCGATGGTGCGCAGCCAGCCGGCGTAGCCGTTGAATTCGGCCGGGCCGAAGAAGATCTTCAGGTTTCCGGCCATATGTACGAGCAGGAACAGCAGCATGACGACACCGGTGACGGCCATGACCGCCTTCTTGCCGATGGTCGAGCGCCACAACGTACGGAGGATCGACGGTCTGGCCGCCGTAGTCACCACTGCCACGTCCACCAACGCTAGGACCTGACAGGTCGACAGGTCCAAGACATTGAACCGCTCGATCCAATAGCCAGAGCCTATGATGCGACGATGCAGCTCCAGCAACTCGCCTACTTCGTCGCGGTCGCCGAGCACCGGCACTTCACCCGCGCCGCCGAGGCGGTACATGTCGCGCAGCCCTCGCTGTCCCAACAGATCCGGGCACTGGAACGCGAACTCGGCACGACCCTGTTCAGCCGCGCCCGGGGCAACATCGCGCTGACCCCGGCCGGCGAGTCACTGCTGCCCCTGGCCCGGCGGATCCTCGCCGACGTCGACACGGCACGCCTGGAGGTCCAGGAACTCACCACGCTGCGGCGCGGCCGGGTCCGGCTCGGCGCCACTCCCAGCGTCAGCACCGGACTGCTCCCCGGCGTACTACGCGAGTACCGGCGCCGGTATCCGGGCATCCAGTTGCTGGTCGAGGAGAGCGGATCGCGGGACCTGGTTCGCAATCTCGCCCAGGGCGAGCTGGACCTGGCGCTGATCATCCTTCCGTTACAGGGCAGCGATCCCGCACTGACCACCACCGCACTGCTGCGTGAGGATCTCGTCGTGGTCTCGGCACCCGATGCGCCACCACCCGCCGGACGCGGACGGCTGCGCATCACCGACCTGCGTGACAAGCCTCTGGTGATGTTCCGACGCGGCTACGACCTACGGGACCTCACCGTCAGCGCCTGTCAACAGGCCGGGTTCGAACCGACCTTCGCCGTCGAGGGCGGCGAGATGGACGCGGTACTCCGCTTCGCCGCAGCGGGGCTGGGCATCGCGGTGGTACCGAGCATGGTGGTCGATGACCGGCTGCGGATCACCCGGTTCGTCTCTCCCGGTCTGTCCCGCACCATCGGCTTGGCGCACCGCAGGGACGTCCAACCGCCACGCGCCGCCCGTGCACTGCGTAGTGTCCTGCTCGAATACCTGGACCGGGCCGACACCGAAGGATCGTTGCCGCCGGGCACCCGAGCAGTCCAGCCTGGCTGACCCGACGACGTACGCACCGACCTACGGAAAGCGGCTCAGTGCCGTCCCTTTCCGTCCTCCCGGCGCTTACGCGGACGCACCGACAACTGCACCGGGCTGCCCACGAACCCGAAGTCCTCGCGCAGTCGGCGCTCCACGTACCGGACGTAGCCCGGGTCCAACGCCGCGGTGGTGAACAGCACGAAACGCGGCGGGCAGATACCGGCCTGCGTAGCGAACAGGATGCGCGGCTGTCTGCCACCCCGTACCGGGTGCGGATGTGCCTGTACCAGGGCGGTGATCCACTGGTTGAGCCGGCCGGTGGGTACCCGGGTCTGCCAGCCCTGCAGCGCCGTACGCAACGCGGGCGCCAGTTTGTCCACCGCGCGCCCGGTCTTCGCCGAGATGTTCACCCTGGGCGCCCAAGTGATGCGGCGCAGGTCGCGCTCCAGTTCCCGCTTCAGGTAGTGGCGGCGGTCCTCGTCGACCAGGTCCCATTTGTTGAACGCCACGATGAGCGCGCGACCGGCCTCCACGACCTTCGTGAGGATCCGCTGATCCTGCTCGCTGATCGGTTCGCTGGCATCCAGCAGTACCACCGCGACCTCGGCGGCGTCGATCGCAGCGTTGGTACGCAGACTGGCGTAGTACTCGGTGCCGCTGGCCGTGCCGACCCGTTTGCGCAACCCGGCGGTGTCCACCAACCGCCAGACCTCGCCACCAATCTCGGCCAGCGAGTCGACCGGGTCGACCGTGGTCCCCGCCACGTCGTCGACGACGGCGCGGTCCTCCTTCGACAGCTTGTTGAGCAGGCTGGACTTGCCGACGTTGGGCCGGCCCACCAACGCCACCCGGCGCGGGCCGCCCGGTGTCGGGGCGGACACACCGGTCTGCTCCGGCAGCGCGGCCAGGATGACGTCGAGCAGATCGCCGGAACCGCGACCGTGCAATGCCGACACCGGGTACGGCTCGCCCAGGCCCAACGACCACAGACTCGTCGCGTCGGATTCCTGCCGGGTGTTGTCGATCTTGTTCGCCACCAGGATCACCGGCTTGCCGCCGCGGTGCAGTACCCGGGCGGCGGCCTCATCGGTGTCGGTACTGCCGACAAGACCGTCGACCACCAGCAGGACCACGTCGGCCGCCTGCATCGCCGACTCGGCCTGAGCGGCGATCGCCGCGGCCCGGCCCTTCGCATCCGGTTCCCAACCGCCGGTGTCCACCACCGTGAACATCCGGCCGTTCCACACCGCGTCGTACGGGATCCGGTCCCGGGTCACGCCCGGGGTGTCCTGGACCACCGCCTGGCGACGGCCGATGATCCGGTTGACCAGGGTCGACTTGCCCACGTTGGGACGGCCCACCACCGCCACCACCGGCACCGGGCCGGTCGGGGTATCGGACACCGGCCCTTCGGCGGCGCCGAATCCAGCGTCGTCCAACCAGTCCACATCGGACGGTTCGAAGTCGGCGAGCTGCTCGACCGACATCGCGGTGTCGTACCGGTCGTCGTCGGTGCTCATGACGTCCCGCCCAGTGCCGGGTGACGCTCCACGAGCAGCGCGACGAGCTGGTCGACGACCTGGTCGATGGAGTGCCCTGTGGTGTCCAGGGTGACCGCACCGTCGGCGGCGTGCAGCGGCTTGGTGACCTTGGAATCGGCCTGATCGCGTCGGTGCAGGTCGGCCCGGGTTGCGGCCAGGTCTGCGGTGTTCTCCGCGCTGCGGCGACGGGCCCGCTCGCCGGGATCGGCGGTCAGGAAGACCTTCAGGTCGGCGTCCGGGGCCACCACGGCGCCGATGTCACGGCCCTCGACCACGATGCCGGTACGGCCACGGGCAGCGTCGATGATGCGTCGCTGCTCGGCGATCAGCGACCGCCGCACCTCCGGCACCGCCGCGACCGCCGAGACCGCGGCGGTGACCTGCGGGCCACGGATGTCGGCATCCACACCCACCCCGTCGACCTGTACGGTCACCGCGCCCGGGTCGGTGGTGATGACCAGGCGGGCGGCGACGACCGCGTCGCGGACCGCGGCGGCGTCGGTGGTCGCCACACCCGCCCGCAGCACCGCCCAGGTGGCCGCCCGGTACATCGCGCCAGTGTCCAGATAACCGGCACCCAGGGCAGCTGCGAGCCGCCGGGAGACGGTGGACTTCCCCGAGCCGGAAGGACCATCGACGGCTACCACACCGTGGAACCCCGCAACGTGCTGTGCCGTCTCCGGTGCCTGTGAGCTGTCGGTCTGCACCGCTGTCCTCCCTGTGCCCTGCTGATCGCGGTCCGATCCGGCCGGGCAGGACCCGAACCTGCCGGTGACGCTGCCCGCCGCCTGGGACGAGTCTACGGAGCCATCCAGCGTCCTCCGCAGCGCGGCAGCCCCTCTGCGTCGGCCCGTGACGCAGGACACCCGAAGAAGGGTTCTGACCTGCCCGGTTACCGATCATTCCCGGACATGCCGGTGTTCTGAGGGGCGGTCGAACAGGCGGTGCCGGTCAGCGCTCAGAGCTGGACCGCACGGTACAGCGCACCGGTCTCGGCCGCGGACAACGGCCGGGTGCGGCCAGGGCGCATGTCGCCCAGCGGCACCGGTCCGATCCTGGTACGGATCAGCCGCTGCACCGGATGGCCGACCTCGGCCAGCAGCCGCCGCACGATGTGCTTACGGCCCTCGTGCAGGACGATCTCGACCAGTGCCCGACCCGCAACGGAATCCACCAGTTTGAACCGGTCGACCGCGGCCGGCCCGTCCTCCAGATCGACACCGGCCCGCAGTCGACGTCCGACGGCCGCGGACACCGGCCCGGTCACCTCCGCCAGGTAGGTCTTGGCCACCTCGTACGACGGATGCATCAGCCGGTGCGCCAGGTCACCCTCGTTGGTCAGCAACAGCAGGCCCTCGGAATCCGCGTCCAGCCGGCCCACGTGGAACAGCCGGGCCACGCCATCGGGTACGTACTGCTGCAGCGTCGGTCGTCCACGGTCGTCGGACATCGCGGACAGCACCCCGCGCGGTTTGTGCAACGCCAGCAGTACGGTCCGGTCGTCGGTGACCAGGCGCAGCCCGTCGAGGTGTACCACTGAGCTCCGCGCGTCGGCCCGGTCCCCCAACTGCGCGACCTGGCCGTCCACCGTGACGCGGCCTGCCGCGATCAGCTCCTCACAGGCCCGCCGAGAGCCGACCCCGGCGGCGGCGAGCACCTTCTGCAGGCGCTGTCTTTCGGCGATCGGCTCGGTTTCGGACATCGACGCGTCTCACGCTTCCTCGGGAAGGTCGTCAGGGAGGAACGGAGCAAGCTCGGGCAGTTCCTCGACCGAGTCGATACCCATCCGTTCCAGGAACAGCACTGTGGTGCGGTAGAGGTACGCACCGCTGTCGGGTTCCGCGCCGCACTCCTCGACCAGTCCCCGGGTCACCAGGGTACGGAAGACCCCGTCGCAGTTGACACCGCGGATGGCCGAGACCCGACCGCGGGTGACCGGCTGTTTGTAGGCCACCACCGCCAGCGTTTCCAACGCTGCCTGGGTCAACCGGACCTGCTGACCGTCCAGCACGAAACGCTCCACATACGGGGCGTACTCGGCGCGGGTGTAGATCCGCCAGCCGCCTGCGGCACGGCGCAGCTCGAAGCCGCGCCGCTGTCGCGTGTAGTCGTCCGCCAGTTCCTGTACGGCGCTACGGATCCGCTCGACGGGTTGCTCCAGGGTCTGCGCCAGCAGCGTGTCCGGTACCGGCTCGTCGACCACCATCAGGATGGCCTCCACTGCGGTCCGCAACGTCACCGGATCCCCCAGCCCCGGGACGTCGGCGTCCGGTGCCGCAGGTCGATCGGCTGGGACGGGTGCGGTGGACCCATTGACCGGCTCCGGCTCCGGCTCCGGCTCCGGCTCCGGCTCCGGCTCCGGCTCCGGCTCCGGCTCCGGCTCCGGCTCCGGTCGATCATCCGTCGGGCCGGTGCCGGTGGATGCACGCGACCATGGCGGCGTCCAGGTCGCGAGGCTACGCTCCAACGCCCCGGAATCACTCTCCGGTACCTCTGACCCGGTGCTACCGGTCGTCTCGCCCGAGGTCCGGTCCCGGCCGCCGCCGACGGGGCCGTCCATCTCACCGGTCACCTGGGGTTCTCCTCTGTCCTGTCCGACCCGTTCGACGGGCTGCCCGACACCGCGCCGGATTTCGTCTCGGTCGGGGTACCGGCGTACTCGTCGACGTCGATCTCCGCCGGCCGGTCGCCGCCCGTCCACCGCACGGTCAGCTCGCCCAGTGCCGCCAACTGCTCGAAACCCACCAGACTCTCCCGGTACAGCTCCAGCAACGCCAGGAACCGCGCCACCGTCTCCAGGGTCGATCCGCAGTCCGCGCACAGCGTACGGAAGCTGGCCGTGCCGAGCCGCTGCAAGCGGTCGGCCAGGATCGCGGCGTGCTCCCGTACGCTGACCCGAACCATGTGGATGTGGTCCAGAGCGACGGTCGGTGGCACCTTGGGCGTCATCGCCCGCGCGGCCAACCGGGCAAAACGGTCCAATCCCAGCCCGATCATGATCTCCGGCAACAACTCGGCGTACTGCGGCTCCAGCCCCACTGCCCGCGGATAGCGGCGCGCCGCACCTGACTCCATGCGGGACAGGAACGCCGCAGCCTCCTTGAATGCCTTGTACTGCAGAAGCCGGGCGAACAGCAGATCCCGGGCCTCCAGCAGGGCCAGATCCTCCTCGTCCTCGACCTGTGCGGCCGGCAGCAGACGGGCGGCCTTGAGGTCCAGCAAGGTCGCGGCGATGACCAGGAACTCGCTCGCCTCGTCGAGATCCCACCGGGTACCCATGGCCCGGATATGCGCGATGAACTCGTCGGTGACCCTGGACAGAGCCACCTCGGTGACGTCCAGCTTGTGCTTGCTGATCAGCTGCAACAGCAGGTCGAACGGTCCTTCGAAATTGTCCAGACACACACTGAAACTGCTGGACCGGACCGGTTCGGCGGCCATGTCAGCCGGCGCCATGGTCTCGCCCGGCTGGCCATCCGGCACCGACGGTGGTATCCAACGGCCCGTCAGGGACCGATGGTGGGGACAAGGTCACCTGCTGAACGTAACGCAGCGCCCGCGGCGTCGGCCGGTCGGTCGGTACACCCGTCACCAGAGTCGCACCAACGGGGTGACCAGCGCATCCAGTACGAAGTACGCCACAGGACCCCGCAGACCCAGCGGAAACATCAGGGCCAGCAGGATCACCACGCCGATGTTGCGTTCGGTCAGCCAGTACTGCGCGCGACGGGCACGCTCCCCCGGTCGACGCCAGAACAGCCACAGCAGTCCCCAACCGTCACACGGCGGCAGCGGCAGAATGGCGAACACGCCGAAGCACAGCAGCCCGAAGCCGACGGACAGCAGTAGTTGTTCACCGGCCGGGCCGGGTATACCGCGAAGGACATCGGAGGGACGATACAGCGCGAGCCCCAACGAGTGCGGGTAGATCGCGCGGTACACCGCCAGTAACGCCTCACCGGCCAGTACCGGCAGGACCGGGCCGGCCAGAAAGACCAGGACCCGGCGCAGCACCGCCGCGCGGGTCACGAACACCATGTCGGGTAGTGGTGCAGCCCGGCCCCAGCCTGTGCCACTCAATGCCGCGGCGACCGCACCGAAGGGATCGATGTCGCGGCGCGGCGCCGGTCGCAGCGGCCCCGCACGGGTGCTACCGGTCAACCGCGCCGCCAGGAATTCCTGGCCGGTCGCCCGTACAGCCAGAGCTGCCAGGAACGCGACCAGCAATCCCAGCGCGGAGAGCGGTTGGACGAGCGCGAAGAGCACCGGCGATCCCTGTCAGTCTCCCGCGCTGCGGAGCACTAGAAGCCCTGGCGCAGGGACTGCTGGCCGATGACCTCGCGGGCCAACTGCCGGTAGGCACGGGCACCCGAGGAGGACGGCGCCCAGGTGGTGATCGGCTCACCGGCCACGGTGGTCTCCGGGAACCGGACCGTACGGGTGATGACCGTCTGATAGACCCGGTCTCCGAACGCCTCCACGACGCGCTGCAGGACCTGCCGGCAGTGCGTGGTACGGGAGTCGTACATGGTGGCCAGGATGCCTTCCAGCTCCAGGTCGAAGTTGAGCCGCTCGCGCACCTTGTCGATGGTGTCCAACAGCAACGCGACCCCGCGCAGGCTGAAGAACTCGCACTCCAGCGGGATGAGTACGCCATGGGCCGCGGTCAGCGCGTTGACGGTCAGCAGACCCAACGACGGCTGACAGTCGATCAGGATGTAGTCGTACTCACGCAACGCCGGACGCAGCACCCGGGTCAGGGTCTGTTCCCGGGCCACCTCGTTGACCAGCTGGATCTCCGCCGCCGACAGGTCGATGTTGGCGGGCAGCAGATGCAGGCCGTCCACGTTGGTCTTGAACAGCACCTCATCGAGCGCGACGTCGCGCTGCATCAGCAGGTTGTAGATGGTCAGGTCCAGATTGTGTGGGTTGACCCCGAATCCGACCGACAACGCACCCTGCGGGTCGAAGTCGACCATCAGCACCCGCCGGCCGTACTCGGCGAGCGCTGCGCCCAGGTTGATGGTGGTCGTGGTCTTACCCACGCCACCCTTCTGATTGGCCATCGCGATGATGCGGGCCGGTCCGTGGCGATCGATCGGCGGCGGCTGCAGGATCGGCCGCTTGATGGTGTAAGCCGACGGGTCGGCCGGACCCAGCTCCGCCTCAGCACCGAGGTCCATCGGGGGCGGCTCCTGACGGAGCCTGTCCCACGCGTCCCCGCTGAGACTGGTCATGTCAACACCCTTCCCGCCGGCTGCCCGGTTCCCGGCGCCACCCCGAACCACCGGGAAGAGGGGCGGTCGTGGCCCGACTGTACGCCACAGACGCATCCGCCGTCCGCCATCATTCCCGGCGTGTCGCGAGTGCGGCACGCTGTTGTCACACACCGGACACTGTGGACCCACGGGTCCGTGTCGCGGTACACCCCTGAAACGGTACGGGGCGGCTCAACCTCTCGCGCGAGGATGCGTGGTGGTGTACACCTCACGCAGTCTGTCGACCGTCACCAGGGTATAGACCTGCGTGGTGGTGACCGAGGCGTGCCCGAGCAGTTCCTGCACGACGCGCACGTCGGCGCCGCCGTCCAGTAGGTGGGTGGCGAAGGAGTGACGCATCGTGTGCGGCGAGACCGACCCGGCCAGACCTGCCCGGTCCGCGGTGCGCCGCAGTATCGTCCAGGCACTCTGCCGGGACAGCGCACCGCCCCGGGCGTTGAGGAACAGCGCACCACCCACCGCGCCACGCCCGGCGGCCAACAGCACCGGACGGGAGCGCACCAGGTACGCGGACAGGGCCCGGCAGGCAATGCCGCCGACCGGAACCAGCCGGCTGCGCCCGCCCTTGCCGTGCAATATGACCACGCCCTCGACGTGATCGAGGTCGTCGACGGCAGCGCCCACCGCTTCGCTGATCCGTGCCCCGGTGCCGTACAGGAACTCCAGCAGTGCCCGGTCGCGCAGAGCGAGCACCGCGTCGTCACCCTCGCCGCAACCGACCACGGACAGCAACCGCTCCACGTCCGCCACCGGCAGCGCCCTGGGCAGCCGACGGGCCGGTGCGGGTGGTCGGATCTCCCGGGACGGGTCGGTACGTGTCACACCCTCCCGGGTGGCGAAGCGGTGCAGCCCCCGTACCGCGCTGACGGTGCGCGCCGCCGAGGCCGAGGAGAGTGCGGGATGGCGCTGGTCGCCCTCCCGCAGCCCGGTCAGGAAGCGACCCAGATGCGCCGGGCTGACCGCGGCCAAGTCACCGATCCCCAGCGCAGCCAGCCATTCGGTGTAGCGCAGCAGGTCCCGACGGTAGGAGGTCAGAGTGTTGCGGGCCAACCCCCGCTCCACCGCGAGGTGATCCAGATAGGCACGCACCGTACGGTCGACCGGCCCCGGCGGCTGTGCCTGCTCCGACCCCTCGACATCACCGGAAGTCACGATCGGGGGTCCACCTCCCACCGTTGCCACCGGCCGCGTCGCCCGGACGGACGGCGATGCCCGTACAGGACACCGGGACCGATACGAACCGTGAGCTATCGGGTTCCCGGTGGATAGCTCACCGCACTTTCGACCGAACCCGCCGCCGTTACGGTCGGTTTTCGACCCCGGCGATTGGCAGGCGTGCATCCATTAGATACCGTCGCCGCCATGACGTACGACCCCAACGGTCAGTATCCTCCGCCCCATCAGGACCCCAATGCTGGCGGTGTCCACCCCACCAGCGGGCCCAGCTATCCGAGCAGTGGCGCGGGCTATCCGACCAGTGGCGCCGCTCAGCCCAGCGGTGGACCGTATCCGCCCCAGGGCGGTGACCCCTACCAGGCTGGCGGATACCAGTCCGGCGGCTACCAGGCCAGCAGCTATCCGACCAGCGGCTACCCCGGCGGTGGCTACGACCCGGCCGTCTACCCGACCGGTGGCGGCGGCGTCGATCCGGCCACAGGCCAGCCGTTGTCGGACAAGACCAAGCTGGTCGCCGGCCTGCTCGGCATCTTCCTCGGCGGGTTCGGGGTGGGCCGGTTCTACACCGGGCACACCGGGCTTGGCGTCGCACAGCTGCTGGTCAGCGTGTTCACCTGTGGTGCCGGTGCGCTCTGGGGCTTCATCGACGGGATCATGATCCTGGTCAATGGCGGCACCGACGCGCAGGGCCGGATGCTCCGGGACAGCTGAACGCTCCCCTACCCGACGATGGCGGGTCGTGCATCGGCACGACCCGCCATCGGTCTCAGGAAGCGGCGTCGGCCGGACGCAGCACGGCCCAACCGCTGTCCCGGGCACGCGCGGCGGCAAGTACCCCCGCCAGGCAGGCCGCATTGGTCAACTCACCGGTCAGAGCCAGCTCCACGGCATCGTCGAGGGGCATCCACCGGGTGGTCAGACCCGCCTCCTCGGCAACCCGCTGATGGCGCTGGGCGCTCGGCACCTCGGTCAGCTCGCGGGCCAGGAAGACCCGGATCACCTCGTCCGAACAGCCCGGGGTGGTGTGCAGTTCGATCAGCAGATCCCAGCGCGCCGCGGTCAGATCCGCCTCCTCGGCGAGTTCCCGTCGCGCACCCTCCACCGGCGGCTCGCCCGGCTCGTCGATGAGGCCGGCAGGAAGTTCCCACATCACCCGACCCACCGGATGGCGGTACTGCCGGATCAGCAGCACCCGGCCACCGGGCTGATCCGGCGGGAAGTCCATCGCCACCGTCGCGACTGCGCCGACATGTCGCAGGTAGTCGCGCTGCGCCACCTCGCCGTCGGGCATCCGTACCTGGTCGGACACCAACCGGAAGAGCTTGTTGGAGAACTGTTCGGTGCTGCCGAGCACCTCATATCCGGTCGTGGTCACTGGCTCGCCCCGGACGCGACCGTACGGTCGGACACCGACCGCTCGGCATTGTCAGGTAGCTCCACCGGCAACCGCTCGGCCTCGGCATAGTCCACCGCAGCCGCCACGAACGCACGGAACAGCGGATGCGGCCGGGTCGGGCGTGACTTGAACTCCGGGTGTGCCTGGGTGGCCACGAAGAACGGATGGATCTCCGTACGCATCTCGATGAACTCCACCAGCCGACCGTCCGGCGAAGTACCCGAGACCAGCACGCCCGCCTCCGCGAGCTTGTCGCGGTAGGCGTTGTTGACCTCGTAGCGGTGCCGGTGACGTTCACTGATCTCGGTAGTGCCGTACGCCTCGGCGACCAGTGAACCGGGTGTCAAACGGGCCGGGTAGGCACCCAACCGCATCGTGCCACCCATGTCCCGTTCACCGGCCACCACGTCGCGCTGGTCGGCCATCGTCGCGATGACCGGATGCGCGGCGTCCTCGTCGAACTCCGCCGAATCAGCGCCGTCCAGCCCACTCACATGCCGCAGCGCCTCGATCACCATGCACTGCAGGCCCAGACACAGGCCCAGTACCGGAATCGTGTTCTGCCGGGCGTAGCGCACCGCACCGACCTTGCCCTCGATGCCACGGACCCCGAACCCGCCCGGAATCGAGTACTCCGTCCACCCCGCGCAGGGCGGCCGCCGCGCCGGCCTCGGTCGCACAGTCGTCGCTGGGTACCCAGCGGATCTCGACCCGGGCACGGTGCGCGAACCCACCGGCGCGCAATGCTTCGGTCACCGACAGGTAGGCATCCGGCAGATCGATGTACTTGCCGACCAGCGCCACGGTCACCGTCTGCCGGGGCCGGTGCACCCGGTGCAGCAGGTCGTCCCAGCGGGTCCAGTCCACATCCCGGAAGGGCAGGTCCATCCGACGCACCACGTAGGCGTCCAGACCCTCACGGTGCAGCACCTTGGGAATGTCGTAGATACTCGGCGCGTCCGGAGTACCGATCACGGCCTCCTCGTCGACGTCGCAGTACAGGCCGATCTTGGCCTTCACCCCAGCCGGGATCTCCCGGTCCGACCGGCAGACGATGGCGTCCGGCTGAATGCCGATGTTGCGCAGAGCAGCCACCGAGTGCTGGGTCGGCTTGGTCTTCAACTCACCCGAGGGCGCCAGGAAAGGCACCAGGGAGACATGCAGATAGAAGCAGTTGTCCCGGCCGATCTCGTGCCGGAGCTGACGGATGGCCTCCAGGAACGGCAGCGACTCGATGTCACCGACGGTGCCTCCCACCTCGGTGATCACCACGTCAGGGGACCGGCCGCGGGAATCGGGCCCGGCCATTGCCTGGATCCGTTCCTTGATCTCGTTGGTGATGTGCGGGATCACCTGCACGGTGTCACCCAGGTACTCGCCGCGCCGCTCCTTGGCGATGACCGTGGAGTAGACCTGTCCGGTGGTCACATTCGCGGAGCGGCCCAACGGCGCGTCGAGGAAGCGCTCGTAGTGCCCGACGTCCAGGTCGGTCTCCGCGCCGTCCTCAGTGACGAATACCTCACCATGTTGGAAGGGGTTCATCGTGCCCGGATCGACGTTCAGGTACGGGTCGAGCTTCTGCATCACCACCCGCAGCCCGCGCGCGGTGAGCAGATTGCCCAGGCTGGAGGCCGTCAGGCCCTTACCCAGCGACGAGGCAACGCCTCCGGTGACAAAGATATGTTTTGTCGTTCGCGCCGAAGCGGCCAAAACTGACTCCCGTGATGAGTGCAGCGGATGCGGTGAAGACAGCGGCCTGAAGACCTTGCCGCAGGTGGTCGGGCCACTGGCCGGACCCACTACCGGGCCGCCTACGATGCAGTGCCACTCGTTCCACGGGATTTCAGAGTAACAGCCGCTCCGACCGGTCGCGCGGAGCCGTCCTAAACAGACCAGGCATGGGCGCCCAACACCTCCTGGGAGGACCGTTATACGGGCTCTCCGGCGAATCCACCCGGTGCGACCGATCTGGTGCTGGCCGGCACCGCGGTCTGCGCACTGCTCCTGACCTGCAGGCAGTACAGGATCGCCAGCGGTACCGCCACCGAGGCTGCCGCACCCGCCACGATCAGGCCGGCGCCGTCGAACAGGCCGGCCAGTACGCCGGCCACTGCGGTGCCCACCAACGCTCCCCGCAACGCCGGGAAGAGCCCGTACACCCGACGCAGACCGCCCGAGCCGGGCAGCAGGACCAACCCCCAGAACAGCACCGCGGCGAGCACCAGGACCGTCAACAGGCTCCCCGCCGTGGCGGCCATGTTCGCCTCGGCGACACGGCTCATCGCCGGGCGGGCCGTCCCGCCGAAGAGATTGGTCAGAAATCGGCCAAGATGACCCTGGTGCTCCGGTGCCTGGGCCAGATCCAACAACGCGAACCCGATCGTGACCAGCAGGCCGGTGATGATCGCCCAGCCCAAACGGGTCAGGGTCAACCAACCACCGGTGGCCAGCGCACCGGCCACCGCCACCCCGGCGGTCACCCCAACCGCAGCACCAGGATCAGACCCGAGGTAGGGACTGCCCACGATGATCACCCCGATCGCCCCGACCAGCGCCACCGCGAGCGGCCGGTGGCGGCGGGTCAGCCTGGTCGCCACGCATCCGGACAGGGCCAGGATGCCGGCGGCGAACGCGCCCAGCCCGATCATCCCCAGCCCGGTGTAGCGGTCCCCGGTCACCACCGCGTACCCGACCACATTGTCCAGTTCCAGATTGGCGCCGGTCAGTCCGTCGAGCCCGATCACCACGACGACGACACCGGCGATCGCAGCGACCCGACCCAGCCGGTAACGACGCCACGGGCCGGCCAGGATCAATGCCGACAGTGCGGCCACCCAACCCGCGACCACCAGTACGAGAGTCCACCCGGGCCGGCCTGACCGCCACCAGGGGACCAGATCCGCCAACAGCATCGCCGGAACCAGTACCGCAGCAGCCGTGGCCGCCACTTCCAGCACCGGCCGCAGCCACCCGACCGCTGGCCACTGCTGCCCGCCACGGCCACCCGACGCACCCGACCGGGCCAGGCCGAAACCAGCCAGTACATAGAGAGCCAACTGCACGGCCACCAGAACTGCGACGAAGCGTCCCGCGTTCCTGGCTGTCGCCACCGACACCTGATCCGCCAGCACCAACTGTCGACGGTCCGCGGCGAGTGTGGTGGCACGCCGGCCGCTCTGCTCCCAGGGTTGGCCGGCGAACGATGCCGGGCGGGGCAGTCGCAAACAGGCGATCACGGTAGGCGCCACGTCGGTCAACTGGACGTAACCGGTGCGTCTGGTGGTCCCGGAGCGCAGCCAGCCCCCACGGAACCCCGGCCCGTCCGCGATCGCCACATGCAACCTGGCTGGCGTGCCGGTATCGGCGACCCCGACCACCAGGACCGTGGATCCGGCGGGGCGGGCGTCGACCACCCGGGCCACCATCTGGTCCACGGACCTGACCTGAGCGCTACGTGCCGACCCGGAACGCTCGGACACCGTACCGGCGTCCACCACCGAGAGCGGGCAGCGTCCGAGCAGGTCCGCGGGCGCGCTCGGCAACTGGGGCAGGTACTGGTTGATCCGCCCCACCGGACGAGCGGCAGCGACCGCCGCGCCCGGCCCGATCGCGGTGCTGCACCGCAGCGCCTCGGCCAGCGCCCCGGGACGGGACCGGGCCAGAAGGTTGCGGGCCACCACGGCCGGTTGGTCGCGTACGGTCGCCGAACCATCCTCGTGCGAGGTGAGTTGGACCCGGGCCCGAGGGCAGTGGTCCGGCGCACGTCGGTGCGGACCGCGCTGAGCCCGGTTCCCCGCGCCCAGAGTCAACCAGCCGTCCTCGGCACACGTCAGCGACTGCGTGGACCGCGCGGTCAACGTACCGATACTGCCGTGGCCCGCCAACTGCCAAAGCGCGGGACTGACCGACTGGGACAGATCATCCCAGCGCAACCCGGTCGCACCGATGACCACGACCCGGTTCGTGGTCGCGGGATGGATCTCAGCGGGCGGGGCGGCCGCGGCCCGGCCGACCGGGGCCAGCACCACCAGCAGCCCCACCATGGCCCCCGCCGCACCTACTGCGCCTCGTGACAGCACGACCGCAGGTCAGCCCTGGGTTCCGAGCAGCTCGGCGTACACAGCCGTCAGCTGAGCCACGGTGTCGGCCTCAGTCGGCCAGCTCGCCGCACGGACCGGGCCACGGGAGGCGTAGTCGAGCCGGCGCACCCGGTCGTCGAGCAGACTGCGGACTGCCTCGTCCAACGCATCCACCGTCGGCCCGGCAGCGTCCGGATCCACCGGCACCAGCACGGCAGCGTCACCGACCAGACCGGGAAGTCCACCCACCGAAGTACTGACCAGCGGCACACCGGCGCGCAATGCCTCCTGGGCGAACAGTTGACGGGCCTCCCAGCGGCTGGACACCACCGCCAGGTCACAGGCAGCCAGCAGATCGGCGACGTCGTCGCGGTGTCCGAGCAGCCGGACCGGGGCACCCGACCGCTCGATCCGGGAGGCCAGCGCGGCGTGTTCCGGGCCAGTACCCGCGATCACCACCAGCGGCTGCGGCCGGCGCTCATGCCATCGGGCAGCCGCATCGACGAGCAGGTCATAGCCCTTCTGCGGATGCAGCCGGCCAACAGACAGCAGCAGCGCTCCCGACCCGGCCCCGAGTTCGGTACGAACCTGGGCACGGTCACGGCTGGCGCGGGGCAGACCAGGTGCGGCCACCGGCGCCGGTCGTACATCACGACCACCGAGCCGCAGTACCCGGTCCACGAGGTCATCGGAAGCACAGAGTGCCACCGTCGCGGACCTGGCGACCCTTCGTTCCAACCGGCCCAGCAACGTGGCCTTCCAGCCGGCGCCCAGTAGTGCGTTATGCCAGGTGACCACCAGGGGAGCCGAACGGGGACGGGCCAACGCGGCGAGCAGGCCGGCCCGCATCCCGTGCGCATGCACCACATCGGCACCCCGCAACGCGGTACGCAGTGTCAATACCGCGCGAGCGTCGCGCACCGGATCTGGTCCGGCCGCGATCTCCACCGCTCGGAACTTCGCTCCGCCCTCGGTGAAGAGGAACCGGTCCTGTGTTTCGGCCGGACCGAGCACACTCACCTGGAAACCATGTGCGATCAGACCCGCGGCAACGGACCGGACATGGCGACCGATCCCACCCGTACTCGTGCCCAGTACCAGAGCGACCCGAACCGCTGCGGTCACGACCCCTGCCCCCGTCCGCCAATGCTGACCTTCAACTGTGACAGGTCGTCGCATCCGGCCAGGCGGCGGGCCGCCCCACCGGGCCCGGGGTCAGCCGACCGGCCGACGGCCCCACTGATCCATCCACCGCAACACCGGGTTGGCCTCGATGACCCGGGTGAAGCTGATCCGCTCGCTGGCCAGGGTGAGCCCGGCGATACCTGCCAGTGCAACGCATCGACCGCGCCGCTCTGTGGCCCGCACCGCCGCCAGGCCCAGCAGTGCGCCCATCGCGTTGGCGCCCCCGTCACCCAGCATCACCCGTTCTGCAAGGTCCGAGGGCAACAGAGCACCGGCAGCACCCATCACACCCGCCGCCACCGCGCCGGAAGGCCCGAGCAGTAACGGGGCACCCACCGCGAGCCCTACCTTCAGGGCACGTCCGGGGCGCAGGTCGAACAGATTCGCCAGGTTCGCGCCACCGGCGATGACACCAGCGGCCAGGGCGACATCCGCGATCCGGGTCGCACCACCGTGGGATCGGATCCGTCGGGGATCGGTGCGCTCGAGCAGCGTGGCCGCCAGCAGACCGGCCCCGCCGATACCCGCGATCTTCACCAGACCCGTGGTGATCCGCCCCGACCGGAGGGCACCGAGATGTCCGCGGAAACCCTTGACCGCACGCTGTTCCGGGCGTTGCCCGACCACATCGTCGTAGAGCCCGACGGCCCCCGCGGACAGCCCGACGGTCAACGCCGCCGCGGCGGTGTTCCGGTCCCCGGCACCCAGTGCGGCTCCGGCCGCCGCGGCCACCGCCAACGCCGGACCGGCAGCCAGACTGACCGTCGTACCCCGGTGATTGGTCCGGTCCAGGACGCCCGCGATCGACGAGGAACGCACAGCGTTGAGTACCGTACGCGCCACCACCGCGCCACCCGCCGCCAGAACAAGTCGACCGGCGCCCCGTCGCACCGGGCCGCGCTCTCGGCCCTTCACAGCTCCTCCTGGATGTGTACCTGGCAGATTCGCCGGTCAGCTGCTCTTGGGCACCAGATCGACCGCGCCGTCGCCCAGCCCGTACTGCCCGGTCTTGCCGGCCAGTTGCCCCGACAGTGCCAGCACGGTGGTGATCTGCCCCTGCACCAGGTTCAGCGTATCCACTGTAGACACTTTGGCACTCAGGTCACCGTCTCCGCGAACCGCGGCGATCAGATTGCCGTCACCGGAGGTACCCGGCCCGGACAATACGGTGGCGCCGGCGCGGGCGAACTGCCGCACCACGGTCAGCGCGGCAGCATTGCGTTTGGCCGCGTCGCGGTCGGTCGCCGGCGGACCTGCCACGACCACGACGGCCTGGGCCGGTCCACTGACCGTGGACCCGACCACGAGATTCTGGCCAGTTGAATAGGCAGTCAGGACGGTGGTCCTGGAATCCGTCGACACCGTCTCCTTCCTGACCATCAGAACCGCGGCGAGCAGTGCGGACGAGGACTCCACCCCATCGGCGTTGTTCGGCAGACTGGTGTGGATGTCGACCGGTAGCTTCGCCGAGGCGAGATCACCCAACGAGTCGCTGTTGGCCGGATCGGTGAAGGCATTGGTCAGCTGAACCTCACCGGTGAGTTTCGCTCCGCCGTAGCCGAGCATCTGCTCGGTGCCGCTCACTGCCTTGTCGTCGGCACCTGGAAGCGCGAGCAGCAGGACCTTACGGTCCTTCACCGCGCCGGCGAGGATCCGTGGCGCCAACTGCCGGTCGAAATCCTCCTTGCGGTTGGCCTCGGTGGTCAGATGCTGCACCTGGCCCCGGTACTGCTCGTTGGATTTGCGTAGCGCACCGACCTGGTCGCTGAGGTTGTCGGTGAGGGTGCCGTTGAGTGCGGCCGTACCCAGCACCAGGCCGACGGCCAGCGCGAGGAAGACCGAGGTCAGCGACACCACGTGATAGCGGAAATTGATCACGAAAACAGCCTCTGCACCTGGAACAGCAGGTTGTCCCACCACTCGGCGAGCACCTGGAGATAGGACCGGCTGATGGTCGACACGGCGACCGCCGCGGCAAGTGCCGCGATGGCTGCGACCACGAGCAGCAGCAGCGAGGAGGTCGAGATGTTCTGCCGGTACAACCGGCTCACCCCCTTGGCGTCCACCAACTTGCCACCCACCTTCAGCCGGGTCAGGAAGGTGGAGGCCATGCCTCCCCTGCCCTTGTCGAGGAACTCGACCAGGGTGGCATGCGTGCCGACCGCCACGATCAGCGACGACCCCTTCTCGTCTGCCAGCAACATCGCCAGGTCCTCGCTCGTGGCGGTGGCCGGGAAGGTCACTGCCGGGACGCCCAGATCCTCGACCCGGGACAGCCCCGGCGCCCGACCGTCCACGTACGCGTGCACCACGACCTCAGCGCCACAGCGCAGCACGTCGTCGGAGACCGAATCCATGTCACCAATGATCATGTCCGGCGTGTAGCCGGCCTCGACCAGCGCGTCGGCGCCACCATCCACGCCGATCAGCACCGGCTTGAACTCTCGGATGTAGGGCCGGAGAACGTCCAGGTCGGCCTTGTAGTCGTAGCCCCGGACGACGATCAGGCAGTGCCGACCGGCCAGCGAGGTGCTGATCTCCGGAACTCCCACACCGTCCAGCAACAGATCCCGTTCGCGCCGGAGGTATTCCATCGTGTTGCCCGCGAAAGCCTCCAGCTGCACGGAGAGGCCCTCCCGGGCATCGGCCATGGCAGCGGTGACCGTCTCGGCGTCCTGTCGTGCACCGGTACCGATCTTCTCGTCGCCGACGAAGATCGTGGCCCCTTCGATCCGGAGGTGATCGCCCTCCCGGATGGCGTGGAACACGTCCTCGCCGACATCATCGACCAGCGGGATACCGGCCTGTACCAACACTTCCGGGCCAAGATTCGGATAACGGCCGGAAATGGACGGTTTGGCGTTGATGACCGCGCTGACTCCTGAACTCACCAGGGAGTCCGCCGCGACCCGATCGAGGTCGAGGTGATCGATGATGGCGATGTCACCTGGTCTCAGCCGACCCGTCAGCCGTTTGGTACGCCGATCGAGTCGCGCCGGTCCAGTGACCGCGCCCGCTTCTGCCGTCCGGGTGCGACGGAGGGTAGGTAGCCGCATCGCCACCAATACTGACACCGATCGGCCGACAACACTGCCGCGACATGCGCACAATTCCCAGCCGTCGCCTCACACCGGGTCGATCACCCGTCCGCAGGGCCCAGGTGGCGCACCCGTTCTGCGCGGAATCGGGAGATCGGGCCTCACCCGGACCGACCGACACGACCGGTCCGTTCCTTCTCCGAGCGCGCCACCGCCAACAGTTCCTCGGCATGCGCGACGCCAAGATGCGAGTCCGGCAGACCAGCCAGCATCCGGGCCAGTTCCCGAGCCCGTTCGTTGTCCTCCACCACCCGCACGCCGCTGGTGGTCACCGCGCCCTCGGAGCCCTTGTGTACGACCAGGTGACGGTCGGCGAACGCGGCCACCTGCGGCAGGTGGGTGACCACCAGCACCTGGTGTCCGCGCGCCAGCCGCGCCAGCCGCCGGCCGATCTCCACCGCGGCCTCACCACCGACTCCCGCATCGACCTCGTCGAAGACCAAGGTGGGCGGCCCTCCCGCACCTGCGAACACCACCTCGACGGCCAACATCACCCGGGACAGCTCACCACCCGAGGCGCCACGCTGGACCGGCAGGGACGGAGCCCCCGGGTGTGGCGCGAGCCGCAGTTCGACCTCGTCGGCACCGTCCGGCCCGATCCCGGCCGCAACGCCGTCCACCGAGACACTGGGCATTCCAGCGGCGACCGCACGCAGACCGACGTGGGCCTCCACCCGCGCATGCGGCATCGCCAATCCGGCCAGCTCGGCCGACACCGCGTCACTGAACCGCTGCGAGGCCTCCCGGCGGGACATGGCCAACCGACCGGCCAGCTCACCGACCTCGGCAAGAAGCCGGTCGCGCTCCTCCTCCAGTGCTGCCAGCGTCTCATCCGAGGAGTCAAGCTCGGACAGCTGACGCTCCGCATCCTGGGACCAGGCCAGCACCCCGTCGATGTCCTCGGCGTACTTGCGGGTCAGCGCGCGCAGCGCCGCTCGGCGCTCATGGATACCCGCCAACCTGGCCGGATCGGAGTCCAGGGTAGCCAGATATGACGCCAGTTCACCGGAAACATCGGTAACCACCCGGGCCGCGTCCTCGATTCGTCCGGCCAGCTCCACCAGCGACTGGTCCAGCTCAGCCTGGGACTCCAGACCACGGCGCGCGGCGCCCAGCAGAGTGGAGGCATCAGCGCCCGACGACGGGTCGTCGACGTCACCGGCCAGGGCCTGCTGTGCGGCCAGCACCGTTGCCCGCAGCCCCTCCGTGTGCTCCAGTCGTTGAGCCAGCGCCCGCAGCTCGACATCCTCACCGGGTTGCGGGTCCACCGTGCTGATCTCCGACAGACCCAGCCGGAGCAGATCCGCCCGCTGGTTACGTTCGCGGGCGTTGGCCCGCCGCTCGGTCAACTCCTCGTCACGCTGCCGCCACGACCGGTGGACCTGGCGGTAGCGCTCAAGCAACTTCTCATGATCGGCGCCGGCATACCGGTCTAGGGTGGCGAGCTGCTCCACCGGCTGCAGCAGACGCATCTGGTCGGACTGGCCGTGCACCGCGAGAACCTGGGTGCCGAGGTCGGCTAGCACACCGATCGGCACCGACCGACCACCGACATGCGCCCGGGACCGCCCTTCGATACTCACCGACCTGGTCAGCAGGACGGCACCATCCTCGTCCGGCTCGGCACCCGCCTCGGTGAGACGTGCCGCGACAGCCTTACCGACCCGGCCCGCGCAACGCAGGCGACCTTCGATGACAGCACGGCCGGTGGCAGCCCGGACCCGACCAGCATCCGCACGACCGCCGAACAACAGGCCGAGCCCGGCGACCACCATCGTCTTACCCGCGCCGGTCTCCCCCGTGATCACCGTCAGACCGGCGTCCAGCGGCAGAGTCGCGTCGTCGATGACACCCAGTCCGGTGATGCGCAGCTCTTCCAGCACAGCACCGACCTTAGCCGGGTCCCCCGACACCCGCGCCCCTGCACGGCCACGGTGTGCGCGCACCAGAAGCTCCGAGGTAGAGCTACGTATCGACCTCGACATCGTTCAGCGCGGCGCGCCCCGCCATCCGTCGACCGGCAGCTCGAACTTGGCGACCAGCCGGTCGGTGAACGGCTGGGGCCGCAGGCGCACCACCCGTACCGGAAGCTCACCGCGCTCCACCACGATGCGACTGCCCGGATCCAGCTCGAACATCCGGCGCCCGTCGCAGGTCAACAGCGCGAACGAGGCATATGGCTCCACCGTGATCGCGAACGTCGAGGTCGGCGCCGCCACCAGCGGCTTGCTGAACAACGCGTGCGCGCTGACCGGCACCAGCAGCAGCGCCTCCACGCCCGGCCACACGACCGGGCCGCCGGCGGAGAACGCGTACGCCGTCGAACCGGTCGGGGTCGCGCACACCACACCGTCGCATCCGTACCGGGAGAGCGGCCGACCGTCGACCTCCAGCAGTACCTCCAGCATCCGTTCCCGGGTGCCCTTCTCCACGGTCGCCTCGTTGAGCGCCCAGGAGCGGGCCACGACCTCGCCGTCGCGGAACACCGTCACGTCGATGGTGAGCCGTTCCTCGACCGTGTACGTGCCGTTGCACACGTCGCGTACCGCCTTGTCGAGGTCCACGAACTCTGCCTCGGCCAGGAACCCGACCCGCCCCAGATTGATACCCAGCAGTGGCGCGCGTACCGGCCGGGCCAGTTCGGCAGCACGCAGTAGCGTGCCGTCACCGCCGAGCGCGAAGACGATCTCGACGTCCTCGGCGGCCTCCTCGACCCCCACCGGAACCAGCCCAGGGACCTCGAGATCCCCTGCTTCGTCAGCCAGTACCCGCACCCGGAAACCGGCCGACAGCAGGTCACGGGCCACGGTCTGGGCATGGCCGGTACTGGCCGGCCGCCCGGTGTGGGTGATCAACAGCGCTTCGCGGGTCACGCGTCCCCCGCCGCCTCGATCTGCGCCGAGTCCACCACCTGGCGTACCCGCTCCTCGTCCACCGGTCCGGCACCACGGCGCAGCCAGAGAAAGAACTCGACGTTACCGGAGGGGCCGGGCAGCGGACTGGCGACGACACCGGCGGTACCCAGTCCCAAGCCGGCAGCGACGTTGGCGACCGACACGACGGCTTCGGCACGCAGTGCGAGATCACGGACTACCCCGCCGGCGCCGACCCGCTCGCGGCCGACCTCGAACTGCGGCTTGACCATGGGCACCAGGTCGCCCTCCGGGGTGAGGCAGGCGGCCAGGGCGGGCAGCACCAACCTCAGCGAAATGAACGACAGGTCGGCCACACACAATTCGGCCGGACCACCGATCATCTCCGGGGTGAGGCTGCGCACATTCGTCCGCTCGTACACCTGCACCCGCTCGTCGGTACGCAGCCCCCACGCCAACTGGCCGTAGCCCACGTCCACCGCGGCGACCTCACGGGCACCCGTACGCAGCAGCACATCGGTGAACCCGCCGGTCGACGAGCCGGCGTCCAGGCAGCGGCGGCCCTCCACCGTCAACCCCTCCGGCTGGAAGGCAGCGAGCGCTCCGAGCAGCTTGTGCGCGCCACGAGACACGTACTGCGGCCCCGGCTCTGTTATCCGGATGGCCGCCGCGGGATCCACCGCGGTCGCCGACTTACGTGCCACGGTTCCGGCCACCTGGACCAGTCCCGCGGCCACCAGTTCCCCGGCCTGCTCGCGGGACCGGGCCAGACCACGTCGTACCAGTTCAGCGTCGAGCCGTGCCCTACGCGCCATGTACCGCTCCGGCGGTAGGCCGGCCGGACTTTCGACCGTGCCGGGCCGTCAGCGGGCGGCTCACGCGTCGTCCACCGTGGCGAGGGTGTCCTGCAGCGTCTGATGGATCTCACCGAACTCGGCCACCTGGTCTGCGACCGGGAGGCCGGCCAGATCCGTCAACCGCGCCATGCACTCGTCCACCCGGGGTATGCCGGTCGGCGCAGGATCAGTCGCCTGGTGTGGGTACGTCAGCCCGGCGCTGGTGTCCGAACCCGCTGCAGTCGGCTCCGGCATGTTCGGCCGGGCCGGGTCAGCACCCGACGAGGGTGCCGCGGCACCGGATGCCCGCTCTACCTGATCTCCATGGTGACCCGAATCGTCGCGGGTGGTGGTGCCTGGTCTTGGATACTGACCGAACATCTGGGGGCCGGGGCGGGGTGCCGAACCGGCCGGCGTCGTACTCACCTTCACTCCTCACCATCGAACCAGACCGCAGGTCGGTCGACTTCATCCGGCAGATTCACCTGCCGGCGCGGCCACCTGTCGATCCAGCGCCCGACTTCTTCGCCGGGGACTTCTTCGCCGCAGCGGTCTTGGCTCCGGCCTTCTTCGCCGCGGACTTCTGGGCCGCGGAACTGGATGTCGTCTTCTTCGCTGCGGACTTCTTCACTGCGGACTTCTTCGCGGTAGACCGGGCCGGCGCGGGCTTCTTGGCCGCGGACTTCTTCGCCGCGGACCCCGTCGATGTCGCGCTGCGTTGCGCGCCGGCGGTGCCTGCCTCGATCCGGCTGAGCCGTTCCTGCAGTTCCGCGACCTGGGTACGCAGCTCAGCGAGGTGCTCGGCGTTGACCAGCCCCACCGCGCCCAATGCGCGCTCCAGTTCGGTACGGACCAACCGCAGGATCGATTCGCGGTTGGACAGACTCGTCTGCACCAGTTCCTCCGTCATCGACCGCAACTGCTCGACGCTGGCCCCGCTCTGCGCCGTCAACGAGTCGATCGCCTGCTTGGCCCGTTTTCTGGGCCGCTCGGTCAGACCGAGTGCCAACTCCAGGTAGGTACGCCAGGCGTCCTGTTGCATGCTGTGCCCCCTCGTCACGCGACGCGGCTTGCCTTCGACACCCTGAACGCTACCGGGCGGACCGGCTGATCCGTGCGGTACCGTGCCGATCTAGCAGTCCGAGGCCAGATGGAGGTGCCATGGCTACCGTGGAGGAGTGTCGGCAGGCCCTCGACGCGCTCTCCGCCCGGATGGCGGCACATGCCGCCCAGCTCCGCGGCAAGGTATCGCTGGATCGACGCCTGGTCTGTCGACTGCGCGATCTGCACACCGCCTTCCATGGGCGGTTGCACGACGGCGCGATCACCGACATCGAGCCGGGCGACGACCGGGAGGCGCGGATCGCTCTGGAACTCGACAGCGACGATCTGGTTGCCCTGGTCGCCGGGAAAATCGATTTCGCCAGGGCCTGGGCAAGTGGGCGGGTATCGGTCAAAGCAAGCGTGCTCGACCTGGTGAAGCTGCGCAAACTGCTCTGATGCGGGAGGTCTGGCTGCTCCGGGCAGCACCCCACGGTCCCCACGATGCGGGCGGATCAGCGCGCCGGCCCAGCTCAGAACCAGTCGGCGACGATCGCTTCCGCAGCCTCGGAACCCGCCCGGACGTGCCGTGTACGGTCAGCCGCCCAGGCCACGGCGCAGGTGGCCCGCAGCGCATCCAGCGATGTACCGCTCCCGGACAGGTTGAGCGTGTCGTCGCTGCCAACCTCCACCCGCCAACCGCCGCAGTAGGTGATCGCGCCATCCACGGTTGGTGACGGATGGGGTTCGAGCAGACCGTGCAGGTCCTCGGCCAGGTAACTCGGCCGCATCCGCTCGGGCGCGGCCAGTAGATCCGCCGGAGCCGTCACTCCCGTCAGTACGAGCAGACTGGGCATATCGGCTCGCACCGCACCCTCGATGTCGGTGTCCAGACGGTCCCCCACCACCAGTGGATGAGAGGCCGCCCGAACCCGCACAGCCTGGTGGAACAGATCCGGCTCAGGCTTACCGACCACCAGGTCCGGTCGCCGATCCAGTGCGGTGGCCAGTGCACCGACCAGCGATCCGTTGCCTGGCACCGGACCGCGGGGTGACGGGAGGGTGGCGTCCAGATTGGTGGCGACCCAGCGGGCGCCCCGCCGGATCGCCACCATCGCCTCCGCCAGCTGCGCCCACCCCACGTCCGGGGAGTAGCCCTGGACCACCGCGACCGGCTTGTCCTCAGCGGATCGGGTCGGACGAAGCCCAGCGTCAGCGATCTCCTGAGCCAGCGCATCCGCCCCTACCACCAGTACCACCGAGTCGGGTGCCCAGCGGACTGCCAGCGCCGCTCCGGCGCCCTGAGCAGACGTGGTCACCTCGGCATTCTGTGCAGCGACGCCAAGGCCGTGTAGCCGATCGACCACCGCATCGGCCCGGCGCGCTGCGTTGTTGGTCACGAAATGCACACCGGTGCCGTACGAACGCACTTCGGACAGCGCCGCGACGGCACCAGGCACCGCCTGGTCGCCGAGGTACACCACACCGTCCAGATCAAGCAGCAGCAGGTCGTACTGCGCCACCAGCGGCTGCCGGCAGGCCCGCAGCACGGGCTGCGGGCTGTCAGGTCGGGCCGCAGCCGCTGACGGCTCACCCACTCTTGCCGCGGCCTTCCGACACCGTGTCCGGCGAGGGTGCCTCAGTGCCCGGTTCCACCTGGCGCTCGGCCGACGCTGAGGCCTCTGTCACCAGAACATCGCCGGTGGCCGCATCATCGTCCTCGTCGTGATCATCGCCCTCGATCACCACGCCCTCAAGTTCCAGCAGCCTGTCGACGGCGTCGGTGTCACCCTGCAGATCGAGTTCGACGGTCCGGGCAAACCACCGGTACGCCTCTTCACCTCGGCCCGCTGCCGCCAACGAGTCCGCGTACGCGTACCGCAGCCGAGCCCGCCACGGTTCAGCCCCGTTGGCTTCAAGTGACGGTATCTGCAGCATCGTGACCGCTGCCGCGGTCTGACCGAGATCGCGTCGGGCGCCAGCGGCCACGATGAGCAGCTCCACCCATTCTCCGGCGCCCACGGAGCGCTGTTCGGTGTGCCGCCACATGTCCACGGCCCGTTCGGGTCGTCCCAGGCCCCGTTCGCAATCGGCCAACAGCGCGATGTGACTCTGCCGGCCGGTCATCCGGTGGTAGGCACGCAGCTCAGAAATGGCCAGCTGCCACTGAGCGCACTGGTACGCCGCCAAGCCGACGGCCTCACGGACCGCAGCAACGCGGGAGGCGGCGCGGCGGGCAGCCAGGGCATGGCGTAGCGCCAGCTCCGGGTCGACGTTGAGCAACTCACCGGACGCCACGAGCCGACGGGCGACAGTGTCAGCAGCCGCCTTCGACAGGGACCGCAACTCGGCTCGGACGTCTCGGTCGAGCTCGTGCGCGGCAACGGCGTCGGGGAGTTCGGGCTCCGGACCGCTGGGATCGCTGCGACGCGCGGCGCGCGGCGGTGCGCTCGGCTGCTCGTCGCGAGGCCGTGGAGACGCCGAACGCGGTCCTCCGGAGGAGGTACCGCCACGTGACGGGCGACCACCGTCGTCCCGCCTGGCCCCTGATGCACCTCGACGCTCGCCGCCGGAGCGGGCTCCAGCGGCACGGTCCCGACCGTGGTTCCTGCCGCTCTGCGCGGCGGGACGTCCAGGCTCATCGGACCGTCGGGGACTGCGATCTCCGGATCCATTTCGCCCCTGGGCGTCCCTCTCACCGTTACCCGACCACGTGCTACGTCCAGCTGAAGGGCTGCGCCCCACCGAGGCGCTATACCCCGCTGAACGCCGCGCGCCGCTATCGCCACGGCCGTGTCCTCGGGACGACGAATCGGCCGGGTACGAACGCTGCGGCCGATCATCACCACCCATCGCCCGGTAGGAACGCTGCGGCCGGTCAGCGCCGTGTTGAGCACTGGAGGCCGGGCGACTCTCCTGACCCCGGTACCCACCACGCCGATCGGCCTGCCCGCCGCTGGCGGATCCGGTCCGCGGTCCATAGGACGGGCGCGCGCCATCCCGGCGTGCATCGTTGCCTCGGCTGTCGGTGCGACGGTCCGCGGTTCCGCGCTGGTCACGGTCGCGCGTCCAACCACCTCGTTCGGTACCCGGGCGCGCTCCACCGTGCGGCTGGCTACCGCTCGCGTTCGCGGAACGATCCCGATGATCGCTTCCGCCAGTGGTCCGACGCTGCCCGAGGTCCCGGCCGGGTGCACTGCGGCCTGCCGGACCCCGATCTGACCGAGGCGCAGTGTGGTACGACGATCCTTGCCGCGTGGCGTCTGGACGATCCGTCCCCCTGCCCCAGGCGCCCTCACGGCTCATCCGGTCACGCCCACCGCGCTCCGACGAACTGTTCCCCTGGTAGGACTGCCGACCGTTACGGTCCGAGCCGGACGCTCGCCTTGCCGAGGGTTCCTGACGCTGGGCCGACCTTGGCGTGCCACCACCGGTCCGACCCGTAGAACCACCCCGCCAGCCTGAATCCTGCCGGTGACCCTGACCACGGTGGTTGCGTTCCTGGTTGGCGGCGCCCCTGTACCCTGTCTGGCCACCCGATGACGACCTGTTGCTGCCTACCCGGCGCGCAGGGTACTCACCAGAGGAATGGCTGCCCTGGGAGTCCGTGCTGCGCCGTTGGCCCGATCCGGCCGCCCGCGCCGAGCCTGAGGTTCCCGCGGATCGCGTGGCGCGGTTCGCATCACCGCTGCCGCGCGCCCGGCGGTCGCCGGCCCCAGAGCCTCGACCGCCCACGTTGTCGTGACGGCCCCGATCGTGACGATGCTGGTCAAAATTGGATGATGGCACGACAGGTATCTTCCTCTATTCAATGAGCACCGAACGTTCTGGGAACCTGGGAGACTCGGCCGGAGGCCGTCGATCCCTGGCCGTTGCGAGGTGGTCGGCCATCGCCCAACCTCAGGGCACGCCGTCGAGGCGGCCCGCCGCAGCACCGGACAATCCAGTCCGACCTGCTACTGGACAAGTATCAACGCAACCACCGACCCCTGGCCACGGCCCGGACAATGCGTTGCGCCACAGAGAACATCGTGTGGTCAGGTCCGCCATGATCGTCGGGAGCCTGCCACGGTCTTTCTCCAGTCGACCCGGCGCCATCGGGTCTCTGCGGGCCCACGATTGAACGCCACGCACGACACTGCTATTCACAGCAATAGAGAAAGGCGCCGAGTCATTGAAGCTTTGAGCTCCAACAACTCGGCGCCTTCCATCAACGTAAGTCCGGCGGTGTCCTACTCTCCCACACCCTCCCGAGTGCAGTACCATCGGCGCTGAAGGGCTTAGCTACCGGGTTCGGAATGGGACCGGGCGTTTCCCCCTCGCTAAAACCACCGAAACACTACAGAACCAGCCAGCCACCACACCCACACACCCCCAGAGGCATGCGCATGTCCTGACCGTGATTCGAGAACCACACAGTGGATGCAAACAGCATTTGTGGTCAAGCCCTCGGCCTATTAGTACCGGTCAGCTCAACACATTACTGTGCTTACACTTCCAGCCTATCAACCCAGTCATCTCCTGGGGGCCTTAACCCTGTTACAGGTGGGAGACCTCATCTTGAAGCAGGCTTCCCGCTTAGATGCTTTCAGCGGTTATCCCTTCCGAACGTAGCCAACCAGCCGTGCCCATGGCAAGACAACTGGCACACCAGAGGTTCGTCCGTCCCGGTCCTCTCGTACTAGGGACAGCCCTTCTCAAGTCTCCAACGCGCGCGGCGGATAGGGACCGAACTGTCTCACGACGTTCTAAACCCAGCTCGCGTACCGCTTTAATGGGCGAACAGCCCAACCCTTGGGACCTACTCCAGCCCCAGGATGCGACGAGCCGACATCGAGGTGCCAAACCATCCCGTCGATATGGACTCTTGGGGAAGATCAGCCTGTTATCCCCGGGGTACCTTTTATCCGTTGAGCGACACCGCTTCCACACGCAAGTGCCGGATCACTAGTCCCGACTTTCGTCCCTGCTCGACCCGTCAGTCTCACAGTCAAGCTCCCTTGTGCACTTACACTCACCACCTGATTGCCAACCAGGCTGAGGGAACCTTTGGGCGCCTCCGTTACTCTTTAGGAGGCAACCGCCCCAGTTAAACTACCCACCAGGCACTGTCCCTGAACCAGATCATGGCCCGAGGTTAGACATCCAGTACGACCAGAGTGGTATTTCAAGATTGCCTCCACCTGAACTAGCGTCCAAGCTTCACAGGCTCCCACCTATCCTACACAAGCCGAACCGAACACCAATACCAAGCTATAGTAAAGGTCCCGGGGTCTTTCCGTCCTGCCGCGCGTAACGAGCATCTTTACTCGTAATGCAATTTCGCCGGGCCTGTGGTTGAGACAGCGGGAAAGTCGTTACGCCATTCGTGCAGGTCGGAACTTACCCGACAAGGAATTTCGCTACCTTAGGATGGTTATAGTTACCACCGCCGTTTACTGGCGCTTAAGTTCTCCGCTTCGCCCCGAAGGACTAACAGGTCCCCTTAACGTTCCAGCACCGGGCAGGCGTCAGTCCGTATACATCGTCTTACAACTTCGCACGGACCTGTGTTTTTAGTAAACAGTCGCTTTCCCCTGGTCTCTGCGGCCTTACCACGCTCCCCCAGCAAGTGGGATCACGTGTCCGGCCCCCCTTCTCCCAAAGTTACGGGGGCAATTTGCCGAGTTCCTTAACCACAGTTCACCCGATCGCCTCGGTATTCTCTACCTGTCCACCTGTGTCGGTTTGGGGTACGGGCCGCTCGAAGCTCGCTAGAGGCTTTTCTCGGTAGCATGGGATCACTGACTTCACCAAAACGGCTCGGCATCACGTCTCAGGCTCATGCGGTGCGGATTTGCCTACACCACGCCCTACACGCTTACCCCGGCACAACCACCGGCCGGGATCAGCTACCCTCCTACGTCACCCCATCGCTTGACTACTCCACGCCGGGGTCCCACGCAGCCCCGCCTTGACCCGAAGGTCGCCACAGAACCGGATGGTTAGCACAAACATGTTTCGTCATGGGCGCTTCTTCGCGGGTACGGGAATATCAACCCGTTGTCCATCGACTACGCCTCTCGGCCTCGCCTTAGGTCCCGACTTACCCAGGGCGGAAAAGCCTGGCCCTGGAACCCTTGGACATCCGGCGGCAGGGTTTCTCACCCTGCTTTCGCTACTCATGCCTGCATTCTCACTCGCACCACGTCCACAGCTCGGTCACCCGGCTGCTTCACCCGTGGCACGACGCTCCCCTACCCACCCACACACCTGCACCACGACCACAAGGATCGCAGCGAAGTACACATGTGAGTGCCACAGCTTCGGCGGTGTGCTTGAGCCCCGCTACATTGTCGGCGCGGGATCACTTGACCAGTGAGCTATTACGCACTCTTTCAAGGATGGCTGCTTCTAAGCCAACCTCCTGGTTGTCTCGGCAACCCCACATCCTTTTCCACTTAGCACACGCTTAGGGGCCTTAGCTGGTGATCTGGGCTGTTTCCCTCTCGACTACGAAGCTTATCCCCCGCAGTCTCACTGCCACGCTCTCACTTACCGGCATTCGGAGTTTGGCTGACTTCAGTAAGCTGGTAAGCCCCCTAGGCCATCCAGTGCTCTACCTCCGGCAAGAAACACGTGACGCTGCACCTATATGCATTTCGGGGAGAACCAGCTATCACGGAGTTTGATTGGCCTTTCACCCCTACCCACAGGTCATCCCCCAGGTTTTCAACCCTGGTGGGTTCGGTCCTCCACACGGTCTTACCCGCGCTTCAACCTGCCCATGGGTAGATCACTCCGCTTCGGGTCTAGGACACGCGACTCAACGCCCTTATCGGACTCGCTTTCGCTACGGCTCCCCCACACGGGTTAACCTCGCCACGCACCACTAACTCGCAGGCTCATTCTTCAAAAGGCACGCCGTCACCACGCTCCAACGAACGCAGCTCCGACGGATTGTAGGCACATGGTTTCAGGTACTATTTCACTCCCCTCCCGGGGTACTTTTCACCTTTCCCTCACGGTACTAGTCCGCTATCGGTCACCAGGTAGTATTTAGGCTTACCAGGTGGTCCTGGCAGATTCACGGCAGATTTCAGGGGTCCGCCGCTACTCGGGAACTTGCAAAGACAGGCCACGCGCTTTCACCTACAGGACTCTCACCCTCTACGGTAGGCCTTTCCAGACCCTTCAGCTAGCACGCGACTTTCTTACTGTCCGGCCGTCCGGCAGAACGACCACAACAAGCCCCACAACCCCGAACACACAACGCCCGCCGGCTTGAACATGCGCCCGGTTTAGCCTCATCCGCTTTCGCTCGCCACTACTCACGGAATCACTGTTGTTTTCTCTTCCTACGGGTACTGAGATGTTTCACTTCCCCGCGTTACCTCCACACGCCCTATACATTCAGGCGCGGGTAACACCACATGACTGGTGTCGGGTTTCCCCATTCGGAAATCCTGGGATCACAGCTAGGTTGACAACTCCCCCAGGCATATCGCAGCCTCCCACGTCCTTCATCGGCTCCTGGTGCCAAGGCATTCACCATGTGCCCTTAATTACTTGACCACAAAGATGCTCGCATCCACTGTGTAGTTCTCAAACAACGGGCAGAACCCGACGCCACCACCAAGACACCCACCCCCACACCAGGGAGACGGTATGCCCGGCACGCCGAGCCGCAACCGACCCGAAGAACAAGCAACGCTTGTTTCTTCAGGACCCAACAGGGTGTCCACCACACCAGCCGCACCATGACACTTCCCTGAACCACCCCACCCCGAAAGGTCGGACAGCAGTACTCACATCACAGCCGTTGCCGGCACAGAACTAGCCAATGCTCCACCAATGAGCAGCCACCAGAAGACATTCGCTCCTGGCTGACCCTGGACGACCTTTCAGCCGCCAGACGCTCCTTAGAAAGGAGGTGATCCAGCCGCACCTTCCGGTACGGCTACCTTGTTACGACTTCGTCCCAATCGCCAGTCCCACCTTCGACCACTCCCTCCCACAAGGGGTTAGGCCATGGGCTTCGGGTGTTACCGACTTTCGTGACGTGACGGGCGGTGTGTACAAGGCCCGGGAACGTATTCACCGCAGCGTTGCTGATCTGCGATTACTAGCGACTCCGACTTCACGGGGTCGAGTTGCAGACCCCGATCCGAACTGAGACCGGCTTTTAGGGATTCGCTCCACCTTGCGGTATCGCAGCCCTCTGTACCGGCCATTGTAGCATGCGTGAAGCCCTGGACATAAGGGGCATGATGACTTGACGTCATCCCCACCTTCCTCCGAGTTGACCCCGGCAGTCTCCGATGAGTCCCCGGCATAACCCGCTGGTAACATCGGACAAGGGTTGCGCTCGTTGCGGGACTTAACCCAACATCTCACGACACGAGCTGACGACAGCCATGCACCACCTGTCACCGGCCCCGAAGGACCCCCCATCTCTGGAGGATTTCCGGCGATGTCAAACCCAGGTAAGGTTCTTCGCGTTGCATCGAATTAATCCGCATGCTCCGCCGCTTGTGCGGGCCCCCGTCAATTCCTTTGAGTTTTAGCCTTGCGGCCGTACTCCCCAGGCGGGGCGCTTAATGCGTTAGCTACGGCACGGAGAACGTGGAGTGTTCCCCACACCTAGCGCCCAACGTTTACGGCGTGGACTACCAGGGTATCTAATCCTGTTCGCTCCCCACGCTTTCGCTCCTCAGCGTCAGAACAGGTCCAGAGAGCCGCCTTCGCCACCGGTGTTCCTCCTGATATCTGCGCATTTCACCGCTACACCAGGAATTCCACTCTCCCCTACCTGCCTCTAGCTCGCCCGTATCGGCTGCAAGCCCACAGTTAAGCTGCAGGTTTTCACAACCGACGTGACAAGCCACCTACGAGCTCTTTACGCCCAATAAATCCGGACAACGCTCGCTCCCTACGTCTTACCGCGGCTGCTGGCACGTAGTTAGCCGGAGCTTCTTCTGCAGGTACCGTCACTTTCGCTTCGTCCCTGCTGAAAGAGGTTTACAACCCGAAGGCCGTCATCCCCCACGCGGCGTCGCTGCGTCAGGCTTCCGCCCATTGCGCAAGATTCCCCACTGCTGCCTCCCGTAGGAGTCTGGGCCGTGTCTCAGTCCCAGTGTGGCCGGTCGCCCTCTCAGGCCGGCTACCCGTCGTCGCCTTGGTAGGCCACTACCCCACCAACAAGCTGATAGGCCGCGAGTCCATCCCTAGCCGGTAAACCCTTTCCACACCCCCCCATGCGAGGAAGCGTGAATACCCGGTATTAGCCCCGATTTCTCGGGGTTATCCCGAAGCTAAAGGCAGGTTACTCACGTGTTACTCACCCGTTCGCCGCTCGAGTACCTCCGAAGAGGCCTTTCCGCTCGACTTGCATGTGTTAAGCACGCCGCCAGCGTTCGTCCTGAGCCAGGATCAAACTCTCCATCAAAAATCTTTGGAAAGAACATCCCAGCAATACCACACAACCAAAAGGTCGCATGTACTGCATTCAAAGGAACCCCCACCACAACCTGAAACCAGGCCATGGCACGAGGAAAAACAAATGCACTGGCTTTTAAACACCCTGTTGAGTTCTCAAGAAACAAACACACACCCACAACAACCACTCACGCGGCCGCCCCGGGGGCAACTGTTCCAGCTTACCCGCTCCTTCATCGGAAGTCAACATCTCATCCGCTGGAGGATTTTGAATCTTCCCAGACAATACAGGGTCCAATTTTCAGACCTGATGTCGGGTTCCGCAGACCGGCCACTCCGTGTCGCGCTCACAGCCCCGAAACTCAGGGCCAGTGCGGCGAACCACAGCCTGTCCGATGTCCTGCGAGGTTCTACCTTACCTGGTCGGCTTCGCGAATTCAAATCCGGGTCACTCTGTCGAGTGCCGAGATCCGTTCGCACCGCCCAGTTGGCCTCTGTGTCACCACTTCGACCATCTTGCCGCGAGCCGTCCCTCCGGGCTGCTTTCGCATCCGGCCTGTCCGGTTCCCCGCTGGCAAAGAGAAAGTTACGCGATGCCCGAACCGGACGTCAAACCGGGGTGGGGTGTCGCCGCTCACAGCACCACGCAACGGCCGATGCCCAGCGGCCAGGTCCACAGTGGATCGGGCCGCTGGGCATCAAGAAGTGTTGGCAGACAACGGATCAGGCGGCGAGTTCCACGCCGGCTACAGTGCGTTTGCCGCGACGTAGAACCAGGTACCGGCCGTGGAGGAGCTGCTCCGGTGCAATCTGGGCATCCGCCGCCGTGACCCTCTGGTTGTTGACGTACGCACCGCCTTCAGCCACCGCACGACGCGCCTCGGACAGACTGGCGCACAGTCCGGACTCCTTGAGTAGGCCCGCCACGTCCGGCAACTGCGGGACGGTGAGCAGGCCAGCTTCCGACAGCGCCGCGCGGAGCGTGTCGACGTCCAGTTCAGTCAGCTCGGCCCGGCCGAACAGAGCACGGCTCGCGGTGATGACCCGCGCGGTCTCCTCGGCACCGTGTACCAGCGTGGTGAGCTCCTCGGCCAGGGCACGTTGCGCCGCTCTGGCCGCCGGGCGCTCTGCTGCCGTACTCTCCAGCTCCTCGATCTCGGAGCGGCTGCGGAAACTGAAGTAGCGCAGGTATCGACCGACATCGGCGTCCTCGACGTTGAACCAGAACTGGTAGAACGCGTACGGGTTGGTCATCGTTGCGTCCAGCCATACGCTCTGGCCATCCGCCGTCTTACCGAACTTCGTCCCGTCCGCGCGGGTGACCAGCGGGGTGGTGAACGCCTGCGCACCGGAGACGCCCCGCCGGCGGCAGTAGTCGACCCCGGCGGTGATGTTGCCCCACTGGTCCGAACCGCCGAACTGCAGCGTGCATCCGTACCGGCTGTTCAGCTCGTAGTAGTCGTTGGCCTGGAGGATCTGGTAGCTGAATTCGGTGAAGCTGATGCCACCAGCGGCGAGCCGGGTCCGGATGACCTCGCGCGACAGCATCTGGTTGACCGGGAAGTGCTTGCCCACGTCGCGCAGGAACTCCAGCACCGACATCTCGCCGGTCCAGTCGAGGTTGTCGACCGCACGGGCCGCGTGTTCGCCGGAGAAACTGACAAACGGCGCAAGTTGCCCCTGCAGCCTGCTCACCCAGCCGGCCACCACGTCGGGTGAGTTGAGTACCCGCTCGCCTGCCTCCTTCGGGTCCCCGAGCAACCCGGTCGCGCCGCCCACCAGGACCAGCGGCCGATGACCGGCCAGTTGCAGCCGGCGGGCGGTGAGGATCTGCACCATGTGACCGATATGCAGGCTCGGACCGGTGGGATCGAACCCGGCATAGAAGGTGACCGGCCCGTTGGCCAGATGTTTGGCCAGTTCGTCAGGGTCGGTGCTGTCCTTGATGAGACCCCGCCACTGGAGGTCCTCGAGAATGTCGGTCACGCCGCTGATTGTCCCGCAGGACCGAGGAGGACCGACAACCGCTTTAGCGATCGACGTGTTGCCCACGGCAGGGAGCCGGTCGATCACCCATGGCGCGGACTGGCCCGCCGGTAGCGACTGACCGTGGGTTCGGCTTGACCGCGCCCGGTGACGAGCCAGTAGCGCCACGCGGTCTCGGCGCCGTCCGCGACACCGACCCTCGGACCACGCCTGATCCGGTCCCGTGTCACCGGTTCACCCGGCATCAGGCGAACCGGACCCGATCCGTCCAGTAGGAAGGTGCCGTCCACCGGACGCTGCACGGCCAACGTACGGGTCAGTCGGGCCGGGCCGCGGGCCAGGTCATGGTCGGTGGCAGCGGGTCGGCGACTCCGCGCCACGTCCAGGCCAGTGACGACCTCGCCTGCCCGTACCAGGACCGCAGCGGCTTCTCCCGGTTCGCCGCACACCACGTTGAAGCACCAGTGCATGCCGTAGGTGAAGTACACGTACGCATGGCCGGCCGGTCCGAACATCACCGCGTTACGTGCGGTCCGGCCACGGTGGGCATGTGATGCCGGGTCAGCGCCGACCCCCGCGTACGCCTCCACCTCGGTGAGACGCACGCTGACCCCACCGGCCACCAGCAAGCAGCCCAACAGCCCAGGCGCGGCGTACTGCGCCGGCCGGGCGAGCAGTTCGGACAGTCCGTCGGCGTCACGGGGACTGCCGACGAACGCATCCGCAGGCAGGGGCTCGACGGTACCGGTCAGCGTGGCACCACCTGGGTCTCGGCCCACTCCCGCCAGCCGGTGAGCCGGCCGGCGAGCGCGGTGAGCTGGTCGGTCACCGGGCCCGGCCCCGTCGAGCCCGGCGTGGTGCGTGCCGCGAGCGCGCCGGGTACCGAAAGGACCTCCCGGACCTGCGGAGTCAGATGCGGGCTGACCGTGGTGAGGTCCTCGTCGGCGATCTCGTCGAGCTCACAGCCCCGGGCGAGACACAGCGCAACCATCTCGCCGGAGATCTCGTGCGCGTCACGGAACGGTACGCCCCGCCGGACCAGCCAGTCGGCGACCTCCGTGGCCAGGGTGAACCCGCGTGGTGCGGCGGCGGCCAGCACGTCCACCCGTACGGTCATGGTGGCGATCATGCCGCTCACCGCGGGTAGTACCAGTTCCAGGGTGTCCACCGCGTCGAACGCCGGCTCCTTGTCCTCCTGCAGGTCCCGGTCGTAGGCCAGAGGCAGGCCCTTGAGCATCGCCAGCACGCCGGTCAGATGCCCGATCAGGCGTCCCGACTTGCCGCGAGCGAGTTCACCGATATCGGGGTTCTTCTTCTGCGGCATGATCGACGAGCCGGTGGCGAACCCGTCGTCGAGTTCCACCCAGCCGAACTCCTGGCTGGTCCACAGCACGACCTCCTCGCCCAGGCGGGACAGATGGACCCCGATCATCGCGGTGACGAAGAGGAACTCGGCGACGAAGTCACGGTCCGCGACGGCGTCGATGGAGTTGTCGGTCGGGCCATCGAAACCCAGCTCCGCGGCCACCGACGCCGGATCCAACGGCAGCGAGGAGCCGGCGAGCGCGCCAGCACCCAGCGGGCAGTACGCGGCCCGCCGGTCCCAGTCGGCGAACCGGTCCAGGTCGCGGCCCAACGGCTGCACATGGGCCAGCAGCTGATGGGCGAACGAGATCGGCTGGGCGTGTTGCAGGTGGGTCATCCCAGGCGCAGGCGTGTCGATGTGGCGTGCCGCCTGGTCGGTCAGTGCCTCGATCAGTTCCACCAACCGGCCAGCCAGCCCGCGAGCATGATCGCGCAGGTAGAGACGCAGATCAGTGGCGACCTGGTCGTTGCGGCTACGGCCGGCGCGCAGCTTGCCGCCCAGTGCACCGAGGCGTTCCAGCAGGCCGCGCTCCAGCGCGGTGTGCACGTCCTCATCCTCGATGGTGGGGGTGAACTCACCAGCCGCGCACGCTGCCTGCAGATCATCGAGCGCTGCGAGCATCCTGCCGAGTTCCTCCGCATCAAGCAGCCCGGCCCGCGCCAGCACCCGCGCGTGTGCCCGGGAAGCGGCCAGGTCATAGGGTGCCAGCCGCCAGTCGAACTGGACCGAGAGACTCAGTCTGGCCAGGGCCTCTGCGGGCCCTCCGGCGAACCGGCCGCCCCACAACCGGGTCGGTTCCTGCGAGGTCTGCTGCTTGTCAGTCACGCCAACCATTCTTCCTGCACGATGTATGGCCACCAGCACCGACACACTCGGCGCCGGTCACCGCGGCTATCGGCCGGTCACCGGCCCGACAACATCCGCCGAACGAACCGTCCATCTTGCTGTGACGCTGCGCGTCATTCGTCAGTGGGTGTCGTCCCGGCCAGCCCAACTGCTGAGCAGAGCGGCCAGGTTTCTGCCGCCGATGTCCTCACGGGCGATCACCACGATGGTGTCGTCACCGGCGATGGTGCCGACGACCTCGGGAAGCCCGGAGCGGTCCAGCGCACTGGCAAGGAACTGGGCCGCACCGGGCGGGGTTCGCAGGACCGCGAGATTGGCGCTGAAATCGGCTCCGGTCAGCAGCTCCCGCAGCAGCCGTTGCAGCCGAGCCGGTGCCTGCTCGGCGGGACGCATCGGTGGGCGTCCCTCTTCGGGCAACAGATAGGCGGACCCACCTCCGTCGGTGCCTCGTACCTTCACCGCGCCCAGCTCCTCCAGGTCACGCGAGAGGGTGGCCTGGGTCACGGTGATACCGCTGTCGGCGAGCAGCTCGGCCAGCTCTGTCTGGGAACGTACCGACCGGTCCCGGATGATCTCAGCGATCCGGGCATGCCGTGCGGTCTTGGTGACCGGGCGTGCCGAAGGGTCTCCGACCGGCGGCTCGAGCCGCACCCCGGACGGCGGGAGGTCACCGGTGCTCATGAGCAGCTCCCCCCGCCGGACCCAGTAGCCAGGTCAACAGCGCTTTCTGGGCGTGCAACCGGTTCTCGGCCTCGTCGAACACCGCGCTGGCCGGGCCGTCCATGACCTGGTCGGTGATCTCCTCGCCGCGGTGCGCAGGCAAACAGTGCAACGCGATGGCACCGGGCGCGGCCAGATCCAGCAACCCGGCGTTGAGCTGGTAGGGAAGGAAAGGGCCGACCCTGTCCTTCCCGTCGCTCTCCTGCCCCATCGAGGTCCAGGTGTCTGTCGCCAGGACGTCCGCGCCACGCGCGGCGGCCCGCGGGTCCTCCGTCACCTCGACCGAACCGCCGGTCTGCGCGGCGATCCTGGTGCTGGCAGCGAGTACGGCTGCGTCGGGTCGGTATCCGGGCGGCGCGGCGATCCGCACGTGCATGCCGGCGGTCGCACCAGCGAGGAGGTAGGAGTTGGCCATGTTGTTGGCGCCGTCGCCGAGGTAGGTCACCGTCGCACCGGTAAGGGCACCCCGACGTTCCCGGATCGTCTGCAGATCGGCGAGCAGCTGACAGGGGTGGTAGCCGTCGGACAGCGCGTTGACCACCGGTACCGAGGAGGCTTCGGCCAGGTCGACCAACCGGTCGTCGCCGAAGGTGCGGATGACGATCGCGTCGACGTAGCGGGACAGTACCCGGGCCGCGTCGGCGACGCTCTCGCCCCGGCCGAAATGTGTACTGCGGGCATCGATGATCAGTGGCTGGCCGCCGAGCTGCGCGATGCCGACCTCGAACGAGGTACGGGTACGCAGTGACTGCTTCTCGAAGATGACCGCGACCGAACGACCAGTCAGCGGCCGGTGGGCGTGGCGGTCGGACTTCATGCGGTCGGCCAGGTCGAGGAGCACGGCCTGCTCGCCGGGTGAGAGTGCATCGTCGCGCAGGAAGTGTCGGATCATTGCGACGCTCCGGCATCGTCGAGGGCGGCTGGGAGTGCGGACAGGAAGCTGTCCGCCTGCCCGGTGGTCAGATTCAGTGGCGGAGCCAGCCGCAGCACATCCGGTTGCGCCGGATTGACCAGGAAACCAGCGGCCTGCAATGCCGCCGTAGCGGCGACCGCCACGGGCTCGGTGAGCACGATGCCCAGCAGCAGCCCGGCTCCCCGGGTCCCGGCGATCATCGGATGGCCGAGCGCCGACACCCCCTCGCGCAGTCGCTCGCCGAGCAGTTTGACGTGCTCGAGCAGCCCCTCGTCGGCGATGGTGTCCAGCACGGCCAGACCGGCCGCGCAGCAGACCGGATTACCGCCGAATGTACTGCCGTGGGTGCCGGGACCGAGCAGCGCGGGTACGTCGCCGTAACGGGTGTCCCGGAATGCCACGCAGGCGCCGAGAGGAAGCCCGCCGCCCAGGCCCTTGGCCAGCGTCACCAGGTCCGGCCGGATCCCCTCGGCCTGATGGGCGAACCACTGGCCGGTACGCCCCACGCCCGTCTGCACCTCATCGACGACCAGCAGCGCGCCGCGCCGCTCGGTGATCTCCCGGGCCGCGGCGAGATAGCCTGCCGGCGGCACGACCACCCCGGCCTCGCCCTGTAACGGTTCCAGGATCACCATCGCGGTGTCGGTGTCGACCGCGGCGGTGAGAGCGCCGGCGTCGCCGTACGGCACATGGGTGACATCGCCGGGCAGCGGGCGGAACGGATCCCGTTTCCCGGGTTGCCCGGTCAGGGCCAGCGCACCCATGGTCCGACCGTGGAAACCATCCACAGTGGACACGATGCCGGTCCGGCCGGTGGCCCGCGAAGCCTTGAAGGCAGCTTCGTTGGCCTCGGCACCCGAGTTGGCGAAGTAGACCGCGCCGGGCCGGTCGAACAGCCCGAGAAGCCGTTCGGCGAGGGCGACCTGCGGTGGGTTGGCGAAGAAGTTGCCGACGTGGCCGAGGGTCGCGATCTGACGGGTGACCGCCGCCACGACCGCTGGATGTGCATGGCCCAGGGCGTTGACCGCCAGCCCGGTGTACAGGTCCAGGTAGTCGATGCCGTGCTCGTCTGTCACCACGGCGCCACTGCCGCGCACCAGTGCCAGGGCAGGTGTGCCGTAGTTGTGCAGCATCGACTGGTCCCAGCGCGACACCAGGCCAGGGTCCGCCGCCGGTACGGTTGCGTTCATTGTGCATCGTCCTCTCCGTCGGACGGTACGACCATGGTGCCGAAGCCTTCCGAGGTGAACACCTCGAGCAGGATCGAGTGCGGCACCCGGCCGTCGATCACGTGTGCCTGTGGCACCCCGCCGCGTACCGCACGAAGGCATGCCTCCATCTTGGGCACCATGCCGGCGGCAAGTTCGGGTACGAGCGCTGCCAGCTCATCCACGGTCAGTCGGGAGATCAGACTGCTGCGGTCCGGCCAGTCTGCGTACAGCCCCGGTACGTCGGTAAGTACCACCAGCTTCTGCGCGGCCAACGCCACAGCCAGGGCCGACGCCGCGGTATCGGCATTGAGGTTGTGCACCACACCGTCGGCGTCCGGTGCCACGGTGGAGATCACCGGGATGCGGTCGCCGGCCAGCAGGTCGACCAGGACACCGGGGTCCACGGTGGCCACATCCCCGACCAGACCGACGTCGACATGTTCCCCGCCCACCACGGCCGAGCGACGCACCGCGGTGAACAGCTGCGCGTCCTCCCCCGAGATGCCCACGGCGAACGGCCCGTGCTCGTTGATCAGGCCGACCAGTTCCCTGCCGACCTGACCGACCAGCACCATCCGTACCACGTCGAGCGACTCGGGTGTGGTCACCCGCAGCCCGCCACGAAACTCCGAGGGGATGTCGAGGCGGTCCAGCATCGCCGAGATCTGCGGGCCGCCACCATGTACCACGACCGGGCGCAGCCCCGCGCAGCGGAGGAAGACCATGTCCTCGGCGAACGATCGACGTAGCTGCGGGTCGCTCATCGCATGACCACCGTACTTGACCACCACGGTGGCGCCGCGGAAGCTGGCCAACCAGGGCAGCGCCTCGGTGAGTGTCTGCGCCTTTGCCATCGCGGCGCTCAGGTCCGGCGACAACGGCGGTGTCTGCGCGGTCGCGGTCATGTCGAGTACGCCGAGTTCTCGTGGACGTATCCGGTCGACAGGTCGTTGGTCCACACCGTCGCGGATCGTGTACCGGCGGCCAGATCGACGGTGATCGCGACATCCCGACCGGTCAGATCCACCTCGGCACGATCGGCTGCGGCAGCGCCGTCACGGCAGATCCAGACCCCGTTGACCGCCACGTCCAGCTTCCCGGGGTCGAACTGCGCGCTGGTGGTACCGATGGCGGCAAGGATCCGACCCCAGTTGGGGTCGTTGCCGAACAGGGCACACTTCACCAGGTTGTTACGGGCGACGGCCCGCCCCACCTCGACCGCCTCGTCCTCGGTGACCGCGCCGGTGACCTCGATCGCGATGTCCTTCGTCGCACCCTCGGCATCGGTGAGCAACTGACCTGCCAGATCGGCGCAGGCAGCGGTGAGCACGTCGGTCAGCTCCCGTTCGGTCGGACTGACCCCTGAAGCACCGGAGGCGAGCAGCAGGATGGTGTCGTTGGTGGACAGGCAACCGTCGGAGTCGATGCGTTCGAAGGTGACCCGGCTGGCTGCGCGCAATGCGGCATCGAGTACGTCCGACCCGGCCAGGGCGTCCGTGGTCAGCACGCACAGCATGGTCGCCAGCGACGGCGCCAACATGCCGGCACCCTTGGCCATGCCGCCTACCACGAACCCGGCGCCGTCCAGGCGTACCTGTTTGGAACGCGTGTCGGTGGTGCGGATCGCCTCGGCCGCATCCGGACCGCCGACCGGGCTCAGTTCCGCGGCCGCCCGGTCGACACCGGTCAGCAACGCGTCGATCGGCAGGCGTTCACCGATCAGGCCGGTGGAGCAGACCGCGACGTCGGCGGCGCCGATCCGCAATGCCGCCGCCACCCGTTCGACCGTCGCGTGGGTGTCGGCGAAACCGACCGGCCCGGTGCAGGCGTTGGCGTTGCCGGAGTTGAGCACGACCGCGCGGACGACCCCGGCGGACAGTACCTGTTCGCTCCACAACACCGGCGCGGCCTTCACCCGGTTACGGGTGAAGACACCCGCGGCGGCGAACTCGGGGCCGTCGTTGACCACCAGCGCCACGTCGGGCGCGCCGGACTGCTTGATCCCGGCGGCCACACCGGCCGCACGGAAACCGGCGGCCGCGGTGACGCCCATGACCTCAGCAGGTCCGTCGCTGGTCGGCGTATCGCCGTACCCCGCTCGGCGAGGGGTATCGGTGGTCACGGCGCCACCCCGTTCATGCTCAGCCCGGTCGTCTCGGGAAGGTCCAGCATCAGATTGGCGCACTGTACGGCCTGCCCGGCGGCGCCCTTGCCCAGGTTGTCGATCGCGCTGAGCACCACGATCCGACCACTGTCAGTGTCCACTGTGGCCTGCAATTGACAGGCGTTGCTGGCCAGAGTGGCGCCGGTATGCGGCCACACATCGGGTTCGAGCAGATGCACGAACGGCTCGTCCTGGTACGCCCGGGTCAGGATCTGGCGAATGTCCGCGTTGTTGGGCGAACCGACCGGCCGCGCCGTCACGGTAGCCAGGATTCCTCGCGGCATCGGCGCGAGGATGGGGGTGAACGACACGCTCCGCGCCCCGGTTGCCTGTTTGATCTCCGGAGTGTGCTGGTGTGCGCCCACCTTGTAGGCGGACAGATCACCCATGACCTCGCTGCCGGTCAACCGCGCCGCAGTGGACCGTCCGGCGCCGGAGGTGCCGGATGCGGCCACCACCACGACGTCGTCAGGACTGGCCGCTCCGGCTGCGATCAGCGGGGCGAGCGCGAGGGTCGTGGCCACCGCGTAGCAGCCGGTGGCCGCGACGCGGTCCGCTGCGGCGATCCGGGCACGCTGACCGGGCAGCTCGGGCAGTCCGTAGACCCAGGCGCCCGCATGCCCGCCGGTGTAGTAGCGGGACCACTGGGTCGGATCGACCAGTCGATGGTCGGCGCCCAGGTCGACGATCCTGGTGCCGGCGGGAAGTTGGGCGGCGAGTGCCGCGGACTGACCGTGCGGCATCGCCAGGAACACCAGTTCGGCATCGGCCAGCTCCGCCGGCCCGGTCTGACCCAAGGTCAGTGCATTCAGCGAGGGCAGCTGGGGGTGCAGGTCGGTGACCGCCCGCCCCGCACTGGTTCCCGCGGTGGCAGCCACCAGTCGTAGCCCGGGGTGTCCTTCGATCAGTCGGAGCAGCTCACCTCCGGCATAACCGCTCGCACCGGCCACTGCGGTCCGTACGCCCATCCCACACTCCCTGCATGTCTATGCAGGAGACTGTATCACAATGCGTTCTTCTGTGACCTGCAACGATGTGCCGAGCCTGGCCGGTGGAGATCTCGCCACCTGGTCCTGAACTTTGCATCCAACCCACCAGGCCAGCCGGAGCTGCTCGCTACGATCAGGCCAGACGGTCCTGCCACACGGCGTCACGGTCCCGTACGCCGAATGCGTACACGGCAGAACCGCCTACACGCCGACCCATGACAGCGGAATTTCAGACTGCGGACGGGAGTGGTCCCAGTGCGCCTGTCGATCCTGATGCCGGTCTACAACGAACAGGCCCGGGTCAGCACAGCGATCAAACAGACCCTCGAAGTGACCTATCCGTGCGAGATCGAACTACTGGTCATCGACGACGGAAGTACCGATGGCACCCGACAACTACTCGCCAACATCGACGACAGCCGGACCAGGATGATCCGTCACCCGGTCAACCGGGGCAAGGGCGCTGCCATCCGTACCGGCGTTGAGCATGCCACCGGCGACTACATGATCGTCCTGGACGCCGATCTGGAATACGATCCCCGCGACATCCCCCGGCTACTCAAGCCGATACAGGACGGCCGCAGCCAGGTCATCTACGGCAACCGGAACTTCGGCGGACATTCCGCATTCTCCTTCTGGTACGTGATGGGAAACAAAGCCATCACGACAGCCGCGAACATCCTCTACAACTGCTACCTCTCCGACCTGGAGACGTGCTTCAAGCTCATGCCCACCCAGCTCTACCGGTCGCTGAACATCCAGTCCCAGGACTTCGGAATGGAAGCCGAGATCACCGGCAAACTGCTCCGCCGCCGGATCCGTCCCTACGAGGTACCGGTCACCTATTCGGCCCGCAGCCGGGCCGAGGGAAAGAAGATCACCTGGCTCGACGGAGTCAAGGCACTGGGGATCCTGACCCGCCAACGCCTCTCCGCGGTACCCGGCCCCCGACCACGGACCACCTGACCGCGGCCGCCACCGGCCCGGAGGCACATGGCGAATACGGCGCAACCAGGTGTGCGGGCCGGCGGCGAGCGCCCGCGGCGCGCAGCTCCGGCACCGGCCGGATGGCTACAGGCGGTACGGACCTGTCGCCCGCACGTGCTGGCAGTCGGCTCTTTCCTGCTGCTCGCGATATGGGTGACCGGTCGGCTCTGGGTCGCCCCGGACACCCGGCTACTGGCCGACAACGTCAGCGACCAGCCGCTGCTGGAATGGATGCTGGCCTACGGGGCGCACGCGGTGACGCACCTGACCGACCCCTTCTACAGCCATCAGGTCAACGCTCCCGAAGGCGCCAACCTGATGGCCAACTCGTCGGTCATACTGCCCGCCGTCGTGCTCACACCGGTCACCCTGGTATTCGGTCCCGCCACGTCGTTTCTGGTACTGGCCGTCGTTGCGCTGGCCGGCACCGCGACGGGTTGGTATCTGGTGTTCTGCCGACACCTGGTGCGCTCGCCGGTCGCCGCCGCCCTCGGCGCCGGGTTGATCGGTTTCTCCCCCGGCATGATCTCGCTGTCCAACGCCCACCTGCACCTCACCAGCCAGTTCTTCGTACCTTTCATCGTGCTCTGCGCGCTGCCTGGTAACCGTGCCCGCGCGGGCTCCGAACGGCCCCCGACGCTGCGCCGCGGCGTACTGCTCGGCGCACTGGTGGCCGCACAGTGTCTGACCGGTACGGAGATCCTGCTGTTCACGGTGCTGGGGGTCGCGGTGTTCGTGGCGTTGCGGGCCGCACTGTCACCGCACGCCGCCCGGCGCGAACTACCCGCATTCCTGGCACGGATCGGCACTGCGGCGCTGGTGTCGCTGATCCTGCTTGCCTACCCGCTCTGGATGCTGCTGGCCGGACCGGGCAGCTATCACGGGACCCCCTGGCACATCGACCGGTTCGGTACCGACGTGGTGTCCTGGGTGTGGTTCGGCACCTTCGCGGTGTTCGGGAGTTCGGCCCAGGCCGGGCGGGTGTACGCCGACAGCGCCAACGAGCAGACCAGTTTCCTGGGACCGGGCCTGGTCATCCTGCTGGCGGCGTTGGTGTGGTGGTTGCGGCGCAGCCGCCTGGTACTCGCGCTGGCGGGGACCGCGCTGCTGTTCGCGGTACTCAGCTTCGGCACCCGGATCGTGTACCTGCATCAGGACACCGGCATTCCCGGCCCATGGGCGCTGTTGGCCCGCCTACCCCTGGTCGAGCAGGCGATCCCGGACCGGCTGGCGCTGGTGACCCTCACCGCAGCTGGTGCGGTGCTGGCCCTGGGCACCGACCGTGCCCTTCGTTCGGGCCTTCCCCGGCCACTGTTGCTGGCTGCGCTCGCTGCGGCCCTGGTTCCGATCCTGCCCACCCAACTGCCGGTACGCCACCGCGAGCCGGTACCGGAGTTCTTCACCAGCGGGCGGTGGCGGGAACATGTCCGGCCCGGTCACGTACTGCTTCCCGTCCCGCAGCGGTGGAGGGCCGACCGGATCGGGCTGCGCTGGTCGGCGGGGACCCTGGCCGAGCTGGCAGTGGCGGGTGGGCCGGTGATGGTTCCCGACGCACACGGCGCAGGGGAATGGGCCAGGCCGCGCAGCCGACTGGCCACCAGCATGGCCCGGGTCTCGGCCACCGGGCACATCCCGGCCGCCACCCCGAAGGCCCGCGCACGGGCCCGGCGTGACCTGGCCGGTTACCGCACCGACTGTGTGGCGCTCGACCCGCACGCGCCACACGCCGCGCAGGTGCGTACCGCCCTGGACCGCTGGCTCGGCATCCGCGGGCGGTACCTGTCCGGTGTGTGGATCTGGGACGTCCACTGAGCCGTGGTGGCGCACCCGGGCCACGGGTACGCCACCACCGGACGACTCAGGTACCGCGCAGGACCGCGCCGACCCGGGTCTGTGCCTCGGCCACCGCGGCGTCGCGGGCCGCCACCGCCTCCTCGGCGGTGAGCGTACGGTCCGCGGCGCGCAGACTCAACCGGTACGCCAGCGACTTACGCCCGGCGCCCAATTGTTCACCAGCGAACACGTCGAACAGCCGGATCGACTCCAGCAGCTCACCGGCACCGGCCGACAACGCGGCCTCGACGTCGCCGGCAGGGGTCTCCCCGTCGACGACCAGAGCCACGTCGATCAGCGCCGGCGGGAACGTGGCGAGCTTCGGGACGGCTCGTACGATCCCTTCGGGCAGCGCGTCGAGCTCCAGCTCCATCACACAGGTGCGGGCGGGGAGCTCCAGCGTCTGACACACCTCCGGGTGCAGCTCGCCGGCATGACCGACCAGCTGCTGCGCACCGTCCGCCCCGACGGCCAGCAGTGCAGCGCACCGGCCAGGGTGCCAGGGTGCGTGCCTGTCGGCCCGTACCACCAGCTCCACCCCCGCGGCATGGGCGACCAGCCGGGCAGCCTCGATCGCGTCGCTCCACTCCGCCGGGCGCCCGGGACCCCACCAGCCGGCAGGCTCGATCTCGCCGGTGAGCACCGCCGCCACCCGGTAGGGCTGACGCGGCACGACCGCCATCGCGGCGGCAAGCTCGGCATCGGAGGGCCGCCGGTCGACCGGCAACGCCGGCGGCGCGGCGACCTGTTGCTCCGTCGGCCGGAACACCAGCCCGATCTCGAACAGCGCCAGGTCCCGCTGCCCACGACCGAGGTTGCGACGTACCGCATGCAGCAGCGGCGTCAGCAGTGTGGTGCGCAGTAACGGTTCGCGCTCGCTGAGCGGGTTGGCCAGCCGCACCGACCGGCGTCGGGCGTCGTCGTCGGGCAAGCCGAGCGCATCGAAGGACTCCGGCGCGACGAAGGGGTAGCTGAGCACCTCCACGTACCCGGCGTCGGCGAGCACCCGGCCCACCCGCCGCCGGCGGCGCTGGTCAGGGGTGAGACCACGACCCGGCGGCGCGGGCGGCAGCTCCGAGGGAAGGTTGTCGTACCCGTCCAGCCGTAGTACCTCCTCGACCAGGTCGGCCGGGTCGGTGAGATCCGGCCGCCAGGTCGGCGGGGTGACCCGCAGTGTGCTCGCGTCACTGAGTGGACCGTCCACGACCACCGTGGCGCCGAGCTCGGTCAGCAGCTCCACCACCCGCTGCGGCGGATAGCTGATCCCGGCGGTCCGGGACGGTCGGGACACGGCCAGCTCCACAGTGGACGGGGCAGCGACGTGATCGACATCCACGACTGTCGTCGCGGCGCTGCCGCCACCGTGGGTGGTCAACAGCTGGACCGCCCGCTCCAACGCGACCAGGGTCAGCGCCGGGTCGGCGTTGCGTTCGAAGCGCTTCGACGCCTCGCTGAGCAGACGGTGCCGGCGCGCCGTCCGGCTGATACTGGTCGGCTCCCAGTGCGCCGCCTCGAACAGCACCTCGGTGGTGGCCGGCGAAACCTCGGTGGTGGCGCCGCCCATCACCGCGGCCAGCGACACCACTCCGGTGTCGTCACAGATCACCAGGTCCTCGACGTGCAGTTCACGGTCCACATCGTCCAGCGTGGTGAGCCGTTCCCCGGCCCGGGCCCGACGGATCACCAGATCTCCGGTGACCCGTGCGGCGTCGAAAGCGTGCATCGGTTGGCCGAGGTCGAGCATCACATAGTTGGTGATGTCCACGGCCAGGGAGATGGGCCGCATCCCCGCGTGGACAAGTCGACGGGTCAGCCACTGCGGGCTCGGCGCGGACGGATCGACACCGGAGACCAGACGCGCGCTGAACCGGTCGCAGCCCACCGGATCCTCGACGTGGATCCGTGGCCCGTCCGGGCCGACCGGCAGCTCGGCGGAGCCGCCTGGAGCAGGCAGGTCGGCCGGATCGCGGAACGGCACGCCGTACGCCTGGGCAAGTTCGCGGGCGAGCCCTCGGATCGACAGGCAGTATCCACGGTCCGGGGTGATCTCCAGGTCGAAGACGACCTCGTCGAGGCCGACGACCGGTCGCGCATCGCTGCCCGGTACCGCGGTGCTCGTCGCGGGAAGGACGATGATCCCGTCGTGGTCGTCACCCAGCCCCAGCTCTCGGGCCGAACAGATCATTCCGGCGGACATCCGCCCGTACGTCTTGCGGGCCGAGATGACAAAGTCGCCCGGCAGTACGCCGCCCGGCAGGATAACCACCACCAGGTCACCGACCGCGAAATTGCGCGCGCCGCACACGATGCTCTGCGGCTCTCCGGTGCCGTTGGCGGCGCCGACATCCACCTGACAGTGCCGGATCGGTTTCTTGAACCCGGTCAGCTCCTCGATCTCCAGTACCCGGCCGACGACCAGGTCGCCACCGACCGCAGCGGCCAGGTCCTGGACAGCGTCGACCTCGAACCCGGTCCGTGCGAAGGTCGCCTCCAACTCGGCCGGGGTGATGCCGGCCGGCAGGTCCACGTGGTCACGCAACCACGACAGGGGAACCAGCATGGATCAGACCTCCGTACCGAGCATGCGACTGAACCGCATGTCACCTTCGATGATGTCGCGCATGTCGGTGATGCCGTGGCGGAAGATCAGGCTGCGGTCGATTCCCATGCCGAAGGCGAAGCCGGAATAGCGGTCCGGATCGATTCCACAGGCCGTCAGGACCCGCGGGTTGACCATGCCGCAACCACCCCACTCCACCCAGCGGGGGCCGTCGCGATGTTCGGGGAACCAGACATCGAACTCGGCGGACGGCTCGGTGAACGGGAAGTAGTGCGGGCGCCACCGGGTCTTCGCCTGCGGACCGAACATCGACCGGGCGAAATGGTCAAGGGTCCCGCGCAGGTGCGCCATGGTGATGCCCTCGTCCACCACCAGACCCTCCACCTGGTGGAAGACCGGACTGTGGGTGGCGTCGAGTTCGTCGGTGCGGTACACGCGACCGGGGCAGATCAGGGAGAACGGCGGCTCGCGTCGCAGCATCTCCCGCGCCTGCACCGGCGAGGTGTGGGTACGCAGTACCAGCTCCGGCACATCGGTGTAGAAGGTGTCCATCAGGCCCCGGACCGGATCGTCGGGTCCGATGTTGAGCGCGTCGAAGTTCAGCCAGCTGGCCTCGGCCTCCGGCCCCTCCGCCACCTCGTAGCCCATCCCCACGAACAGGTCGCAGATCCGCTCGATCAACAGCGACAGCGGATGCCGGGCCCCCACCGGTCGGCGCCCGGTGGGCAGGGTGACATCCACTGTCTCCTCGGCGAGCACCCGGCGCCGTTCGGCAGCCTCCAGCGCACCGCGGCGCGCGTCGTGCGCGGCCTGGATCGCCACCCGGGCCGCGTTGACCCGCTTGCCCGCCTCCGATTTCGCGGCCGGGGGAAGCGCCCCGATCTCCCGGCGGGCCAGCATCACCGGTCCGCGGTCCCCCAGGTGCGCGACCCGGGCGGTGGCCAGTTCGGTCAGGTTGTCGGCATCGGCGAACGCCTTCTCCGCCGCGGTCACCGACTCGTCGAGGGAGGCCGCGGTGAGCAGCGTCGCCTCCTTCGGATCGTAGGGATCATTGCGATAGGACATGACTCTCCCGGGTTGTTGGCCGCATCGATCAACCGGTACGCGAGCGGCGGCGGGCCACCGGGCCACTGCCGGGCGGCGGCGACGGCAGGACCATGTGGGGCTGGCCAGCGCCAGATTCTACGGACGGCATACGTGCGACTGTGCCGCAGCCCACCGGTGCGGGGAACGCGGGCAGGGGCGTCGAGCCCTCAGCGCGTCAGCCCGCCGCCGGCGGGCCGGATAAAGGAGCGCCACCCGGGCGGGGCGACCGGCAGGGTCTGATCAGCCATTGCCGTCTCCTTCCGTTCGGGCTCGCGCGGGGGTGCCCAGATGCACCACACGCGCCGAAGTGTACAGGCACACTGCCGCCGCAGCAGCCAGGTTGAGGCTCTCCGCCCGGCCGTGCATCGGCACCCGGACCCTCCGGTCCGCCGCGGCGGCCAGATCGTCGGGGAGTCCCTGTGCCTCACTGCCGAACATCCACGCGGTCGGCCGGGTCAGCACCCCGGCATCGGCCAACTCGTGCAGATCGGCGGCGCCCCGCAGATCGGTCGCGAGGACCTGCAGGCCGGACTCGCGCAGTTGGGACACCACCTGTTGGCCACTGCCGCCGCGGATCACGTCGAGATGGAACAGGCTGCCGGCTGACGATCGGACGCACTTGCTGTTGTAGACATCGACACTGCCGTCGGTGAAGACGACCGCGCCGGCGCCGGCGGCGTCGGCGGTACGCAGTACTGTGCCGGCATTGCCCGGATCGGCGATCCCGGCCAGCACGACCACCAGGACCGGTCGTCGCCGCAGCGCCGCCTCCAGCGGTACGTCCCGGTAACCGCAGACCGCGACGAGCCCCTGGGGATGCTGGGTGTCAGCCAGACCGGCGAGCGCCCGGTCGGTGACCAGTGATGTACGCACCTGCGCCGCCCGTGCGGCGGCCAGCAGGTCAGGATGGTGCCGGGTCGCCTGCACGGTGGCGAACAGTTCCTCCACCGGGCCGCCGTCGGGCATGAGTGCCTCGCGGACCGCCTGAGGCCCCTCGGCCAGGAAGGCTCGCTGGGCGTCGCGCCGGGATCGGCGCAACAGTGCCCTGGCGCGCACGACCCGGGGCGTCCGTTCGGTGTAGGGGCCCGTTTCCTGGCTCATCACACCGGCAGCATCCCCGGGTCGGTGTTGCGACATGCCTGCACTCAGGCGGCGTCCTCGGCGGGCACCGACTTGTGGGCGACCGCGACGAGAGCGGCGAAGGCCTTCTCGTCGGAGACCGCCAGCTCGGCCAGCACCTTACGGTCGACCTCCACACCGGCGATCTTCAGACCCTGGATGAACCGGTTGTAGGTCATCCCGTTCGCTCGGGCAGCGGCGTTGATACGGGTGATCCAGAGGCGACGGAAGTCGCCCTTGCGCGCCCGGCGGTCCCGGTACGCGTAGTTCATGGAATGGAGGACCTGCTCCTTGGCCTTGCGGTACAACCGCGACCGCTGGCCACGGTAACCGCTGGCGGTCTCGAGGATGGTCCTGCGCTTCTTCTGGGCATTCACTGCCCGCTTGACGCGTGCCACGGGTCTCTCTCCTGCTCACATGCTCTGAGGGCCGCCGGCGAGTTCACCGACGGGTGCGGGGACTGGACGCCTCAGCGACCCAGCAGGCGCTTGACCCGCTGCACGTCGGACTTCGCGAACGCCACGACACCGGCCAGCCGGCGGGTACGTCGGGAGGACTTGTGCTCAAGCAGGTGGCGGCGGTTGGCCTGCTCCTTGAGGAGCTTGCCCTTCCCGCTGACCTTGACCCGCTTGCCCATGCCCGAATGGCTCTTCATCTTCGGCATCGAGGTTATGTCTCCTTGATGGCGTCCCCGCCGTGAGGCGGGGACGGTTACTGGTCGGCTCCGGCGACAGGCTGTTCGGCCTGGGACTCCGGAGAATCCGGCCGCACACCCTGGCGGGCGGCCTCCTTGGTGGCCCGGTGCGGGGCGACCACCATGATCATGTTTCGACCGTCCTGCTTGGGGGACGACTCCACGTACCCCAGTTCACCGATCTCGTCGGCGAGCTTGCGCAGCAACCGGAAGCCCAGTTCCGGTCGGCTCTGCTCACGACCACGGAACATGATCGTGATCTTCACCTTGTCCCCGGCCTTCAGGAACCGGACCACGTGACCCTTCTTGGTCTCGTAGTCATGCGCGTCGATCTTCGGCCGGAGTTTCATTTCCTTGATGACGGTCTGCTGCTGGTTCCGCCGCGCCTCGCGCGCCTTCAGTGCGCTCTCATACTTGAACTTGCCGTAGTCCATGAGCTTGCACACCGGGGGGCGCGCCATCGGCGCGACCTCGACCAGATCCATGTCAACGTCCTGTGCCAGTTTGATCGCCTGGTCGAGCGGGACGATTCCGACCTGCTCGCCCTCCGGGCCGACCAACCGGACCTCACGGGCACGGATCTGGTCGTTGATGCGTGGCTCGGCGCTGATGTGGCCTCCTCAAATCGGTGCATACAAACCACCGGGGTATCCGGCGGCCGCCCTCCGTCAACACCTGACGGAACACCGAGTGTGACCCGACCACACGAAAAGGCCCCGGCGTACGCCGAGGCCCGCTCGAACCGGCCGTGAGCACGGGACAGTGCATCCCGTGCGACCACATCGATCCCACCACTGCTCCATCGAGCAACGGCATGACCAACGTCGGTCTGACCGGACCCGGCCGCCCGACGATCACTCGCCGGCAACTCGGGTGGGAGCGGGGCTCCACTTGGTGTACTTCCATCCTACTCACCGCAACCGTCTGCCGGCATGTACGGCCGACAACGGAACCGACGGCCCACTATACCGGCCGACCAGGCACGCCACCCGACCGGGCTCAGGCCCGTGGTGCGGCGGACCCGGCAGCGCCGCCGTGCTCGGCGAGCATACGGCGCAGTGCGCGTACCGCGTCCAGCGCGTAGTCCTTGTCCACCGCCTGGATGGCCATGATGGTGACCTCGTCGTCATCGGCGAGTTCCAGGCTCGCCCACGGCGAATGGCGGCTGAACCGCACCGCCCGGACCACGTCCCAGGGCAGTTCGTAGCCACCGATGATGTTCCGGACCCGGATACCCTGCTCATCCGCACGTACCCGGGGCCGGGCGAAGGACATGATGCCGAGCGCGATCAGCCCACCCAGGATCACCATCGCGACCTGGTCGCCGCGATGGAACGCACCGCCGCCTTCGGTCTTTCCGGTCAGCGCGGTGGAGACCACGGTGAACACCGCGAAGACCGCGACCGCTGCGACACCACACACCCAGCGGACGCGGCGCGGCCGGAATTCGGTCACCGCGGCCGGTTCCGGCCGCCCCTTGCCGTCGGTAGCCATCCCCGTCGCCTCACTTCGCCCAGCACCGCCCAGCACATCCGACGGCGCCGAGGCTCGCCTCGCATCCGCACTCACATCTTCGAGTCTGCTCCGCGCCGTCGCGATCCCGGCCACCGGGTCCAGCCCGCCCCCCTGCCGGATGCCCCGGACAGCAGGATCGCGCCGACGATCAGCACCGCGCCGACCAGCAGCCAACCCGATGGGCGCACCAGACCGGGCACAAACGTGTCGAGCAGCAATCCACCGGTCAACTGACCAGCGATGAATGCCAGTCCGGTGCGCAGTACTCCGAGCGAACGGACCGCGACCAGGTTCCCGCCGGCCACCACCGGCGAGAAGATCCCACCGACATAGAGCCACCAGTCCGTGGGAAAGCCGGTGACCGGTAGGTGACCGGTCACCGCGAACCCGGTACCGGCCGCGCCCAGTACCGCGGTCCCTACCACGGCATTGACCAGCGAGGCGGAGCCCACATTGCGGGCCACCAGGTTGACCCGCCCGTTGAGCGCCGACTGCACCGACAGGCCCAGGCCCAGCAGCAGCACCAGGCCGAGCAACCCGACCGCCCAGTGCCCCACCGGGCGACCCAGTTGGGCGACACCCACGGCGGCCACTGCGAGCAGCGCGCTGAGCACCCGTACCGGGGTGACCGGCAGCCGACCGGTCGGGCCGAGGCCTATCCGATCGGTCAGCACCCCTCCGATCGAAGTACCGCAGACCTGCACCACCGTGACCAGCGCCACCCCCAGGACCGGTACGGTCAGCGCGGACCCGGCCACGAACAGCGCACCGCAGGTACCGCCCAGATAGTGCCACCAGCGCAGACCCGAACCAGGCAGCCGGCGCAGCCCGGCCCGCACCTGTGGCAGCGCACATGCCGCCAACGCCAACAGCACCGTGGCCAGGCTGTTGGAGATCAACGCGGCGAGCACCGGGGTGCCCACCCGTTCGGCGAGTCCGCCGTTGACCGCGCCCTGGGCGGCCGCGGACGCCCCGGCCAGCAGCGCCGCCAGTACCGCCACGGCGGCCGGCAGCGTGCCCGCGGGCCGGGCACCCGGCGCCACGGTGGTCGGCGCCGCGTCGGTGGTGTCCGCTACGGGTACGGCCGGGCCACCGGCGCCAGACGGGGGCTGGAGGTCCACAGCGACGCCGCTACAGCCGACAGGCGCTGATGTCGGTGGCCAGGATCGCGCGGGCACCCAGCTCGTAGAGTTCATCCATGATTTGGTGCACCTCGGAACGGGCGATCAACGCCTGTACGGCGACCCATCCCTCCCGGTGCAGCGGCGACACGGTGGGTGCCTCGATCCCTGGCGTCACCGCCGAGGCGCGGTCCAGGTACTCCACCGCCACGTCGTAGGCCAGCATCACGTAGCTGCGGGCCACCAGGACACCCTGCAGCCGGCGCGACAGCTGGGTGACCGCACCGTCACCATCCATCCCGGACCGGCGGATCAGTACCGCCTCCGAGCGCAGCAACGGCTCGCCGAACGGCTCCAGACCGGCCTGCCGCAGTGTCGTACCGGTCTCGACCACATCAGCGACCACGTCGGCGACACCGAGCGCCACCGCGTTCTCGACCGCACCGTCCAGCCGGATCACGTGCGCCGAGACCCCCAGCTCGGCGAGCTGACGGTGGACCACGCCCGGATAGGAGGTCGCGATACGCCGACCGCCCAGTTCGCCGACGTCGTGGATCGAGTCCGGTCGCGCGGCGTAACGGAAGACCGACCCACCGAATCCGAGCGTCATCAGCTCACTGGCCGCGGCACCGGAGTCGATCAGCAGGTCCCGGCCGGTGATCCCCAGATCCAGGTCACCCGACCCCACATAGGTGGCGATGTCACGCGGGCGCAGATAGAAGAACTGGACCCCATTGGCATCATCGGTGCAGGTCAGGTCCTTGTCGATGCGGCGCTGCCGATACCCGGCCTCGCGCAGCATGTCGATCGCGGGTGCAGACAGCGACCCCTTGTTCGGTATGGCGATACGTAACAACCTCAGATACCCCTCGGACTGCCGCACCACCGCGGGCGCGGGCCATCGACTGGACGCCTACGGCACAGCTCAGAGATGTCGGTAGACATCCTCGAGCGTGAGGCCCTTGGCCAGCATCAGCACCTGAGCGTGGTACAGCAGTTGGGAGATCTCCTCGGCGGTGCGTTCCGGGCTCTCGTATTCGGCCGCCATCCAGGACTCCGCTGCTTCCTCGACGACCTTCTTGCCGATCGCATGGACCCCAGCGGTCAGCGCCGCCACCGTACCGGACTCGGACGCACCCGCCGCCGCCTTCGTCGAGAGCTCGGCGAACAGTTGATCGAAGGTCTTCACGAGGCCCCATTCTGGCAGCAACGCTGGCCCTCGCGCCGGGCAGTCCCACGTTGTACGACACCCGACAGGATTTTCTTCGTAGCGAGACCGTGACTGTCCGCTGCCATCGAGGCCGGGAGGGGTACATGCGGCCGACGGGTCGATCGTCATGTCGTGGCGCGCCCACCACCGCCGCGCAGGGAGCGCAGCGTCACGGCCGCATCCAGTACGGCCACCGTCGCGTCCCAGCCCTTGTCCTCGGCCGACTCCGGTAGACCGGCGCGGGCCCTGGCCTGCGCCATGTTCTCCACGGCGAGCACCCCGTGCCCGACCGGAACGCCAGCATCCAGCGCGATGCGGGTCAGGCCCTCGGTCACCGACTGGCACACGTAGTCGAAGTGCGCCGTCTCGCCACGGATCACCACACCCAGCGCCACCACCGCGTCGCAGGACCGGGTCAACTGCTGTACCAGTACCGGAAGCTCCACCGAACCGGCAACGCGGACGGCCGTCAGCTCGGTCACACCGTGCGCCTTCGCGGCGGCCGACGCCCGGTGCAGCATCTGGTCGGTCAGTTCGTGGTGCCACCGGCTCGCCACGACGCCCAGCCGTAGCCCGGCACCGTCCACTGTGGGGATATCGGGTGCCGCGTGACCGGCCATCAGGACCGCCCTTCCGTCATCTGGTCGAAGTCCGGCAGGTCGTCCAGCAGATGCCCCAGCCGGTCCCGCTTGGTACGCAGGTAGCCGATGTTCTCCGGATGGGCACGCGCCGGCAGCGCCACCCGGTCCAGTACGGTCAGACCGTAGCCGGACAGTCCGGCCCGCTTGTCCGGGTTGTTGGTCAGCAGGCGCATGCTGCGCACCCCGAGGTCGGCCAGGATCTGCGCACCGGTGCCGTACTCCCGGGCATCGGCCGGCAGACCCAGTTCAAGGTTCGCGTCGACCGTGTCCGCGCCGCCGTCCTGCAACTGGTAGGCCTGCAGCTTGTGCAGCAGCCCGATGCCGCGACCCTCGTGGCCGCGTACATAAAGAACCACACCGCGTCCCTCCGCAGCGACCGCCTGCATCGCGGCGTGCAACTGCGGTCCGCAGTCGCAGCGCACCGAGGCGAACACGTCACCGGTCAGGCACTCGGAATGCACTCGGACGAGCACGTCCTGACCGTCTCCCAGTTCGCCGGCGACCAGGGCTATCTGTTCGGAGTCGTCGACCAGCGAGCGGTACCCGACGGCCTGGAAGACGCCGTGCTCGGTCGGGATCCGGGCGGTGACCACCCGCTCGACCTGCTTCTCATGCCGGCGCCGGTAGGCGATCAGGTCGGCGATGCTGATCAGGGTCAACTCGTGCTCAGCGGCGAACACACCCAGTTCATCAAGCTGCGCCATGTCGTCGTTCTTCTGGCTGACCAGCTCACACAGCACCCCGGCCGGCGGCAACCCGGCCAGCCGGGCCAGGTCGACGGCGGCCTCGGTGTGCCCGGGACGACGCAGTACGCCACCCTCCCGGGCCCGCAGCGGCACCACGTGACCCGGCCGGTGGAAGTCGGTGGCGGCCGATCCGGGATCTGCCAGCAACCGCATGGTGTGTGCCCGGTCCGGCGCCGAGATACCCGTGCCGATGCCCTCGGCGGCATCCACCGACACCGTGTACGCGGTACCTCTGCGGTCCTGGTTGACGTGGTACATCGGCGGCAGGTTCAACCGGTCGCAGTCGGCTCCGGTCAGCGCCACGCAGATGTACCCGGAGGTGTATCGGACCATGAACGAGACCAGTTCCGGGGTCGCCTTCGCGGCGGCGAAGATCAGGTCACCCTCGTTCTCCCGGTCCGGGTCGTCGACCACCAGTACCGGCCGGCCGGCCGCGATGTCGGCCACGGCCTGCTCGATCGTGCCGAAGTCGGGCCGGGGTCGTGCCTGCGCGGAGTCGTCGCGACGCTCGGTCATGACGTACGCTCCGGCGCCCGCATGAGCTTCTCCAGATGCTTACCGATCACGTCGACCTCCAGATTGACCAGCGCGCCGACCTGGCGTACGCCGAGTGTGGTGGCGCGCAGCGTGGTCGGGATGAGGCTGACGGCAAAGGATGTGTCATCGACGGCGGTGACTGTCAGGGACACTCCGTCGACGGCGATGGAGCCCTTCAGCACCACGTAGCGGTTCAGGTCCGGGGGCAGCGCGATCCGTACGTCCTCCCACCGGGCGGCCGGATCCCGCGCCAGTACGGTGCCCACCCCGTCGACGTGGCCCTGGACAAGATGACCACCCAGCCTGGTGGCCAGCGTCGCGGCACGCTCCAGGTTGACCGGGTCACCCGGCGACAGCGACTCCAGCGCGGACAGGCTCAGCGTCTCGCGCATCACGTCGGCGACGAAGCTGCCGGCGGCGGTGTCGACCGACACCACGGTCAGACAGACTCCGTTGACGGCAATGGAATCGCCCGGCGCCGCGTCGGCGGCGACAGTCGGGCCGCGAACCGTGAGCAGCGCGGCGTCGTCCAGACGCTCCAGGGCGACCAGATCGCCCAGTTCCTCGACAATCCCGGTGAACATCGTGCCCGTGCTCCTCCTCGTTCGGCTGCGCGAGGCGGGCAGGAGGGTACGCGGGCGAGGCGGCGGATGCACGGCAGTGGACACCGCACAGCACCACCGGACCGGGTGCAGGACACGCCGGAACGCCCACGCGCTTGCTCCCTTCCGGACTTTCACCGTCGGCTCCGGACTTCCACCGGATCAACCGGTCAGTGACCTGTCCTGTCAAACAGGCCGTGGTCTGACCGGGTCGCGGGCTGCACGGCATCACCGTGTCACCGCCGGTTCGGAATTGCACCGAACCCCGCCAGCGCGCGTGCTGGTTTCGCTGATTCCCAGTGTGGCACGCCAGGGCCGGCCATCGCTCGACGGGCGCTCGGGTCCCCAGCATGATCAGCCACGGTTGCGTCTGCGGTCTGTCGCCACGTACGAACCCTGCCGGCCCTTGGCCACCTGCTTCATCTCGGTCGCCACGGCCACCACCTCACGTGGGTCACTGAATCGCCGGAACTGGCTACTGGCCACCCCGATGGACAGCGTGACCAGCGGATGGACGTGCACCTGGCCCTGGCGGTCCGGCAGTTTCACATGGCCGGCGGCGGCGTGGGCCGGGTCGTAGAGACCGGGAACCCGGGCTTCGAACGTCGAGATTGCCGTCGAAGTCACCGGTTCCACCTGCGTGACCTGGCACAGAACCAGGAAATCGTCACCGCCGACATGGCCGAGGAACGGCACCGGGTCGCCGACCGAGGTGACGGCGCCGTGCAGGGCATGCGCCAGTACCGTGATGAATTCGTCACCGCGGATGAATCCGTACGCGTCGTTGACGCTCTTGAAACGGTCGATGTCCACATAGCAGAGGGCAAAGTGTTCATCGCGTCGTACCCGATCGGCGATCTCACGCAGAATCCGGGCGTTACCCGGCAAGCCGGTCAGCGGCGACGCTTCACGCATCTCCCGGTTACGGCGCAACGTCGACCGCACCCGGGCGACGAGTTCGAGTGTGTCGAAAGGCTTGATGATGTAGTCGTCGGCGCCGGCGGTCAGCCCGGCCACCCGGTCGGCGCCCAGGCCCTTGGCGGTCAGCATGATCACCGGCAGACCCGCGGTCAACGGATCGGCACGGATTCGTCGGGTCACCTCCACACCGTCGAGCGCCGGCATCATCACATCCAGCAGCACCAGATCCGGTCGCCTTCGGCCGATCTCGGTCAGTGCCTGTGGCCCGTCATCGGCGACCACCACGTCGAACCCTTCGAACCGCAGGTTCATCTCCACGAACCGGACGATGTCCTCATCGTCGTCGACGATGAGGATCCGCGCCGGACGGTCCGGATCACCGGCGGTCACGACGTGGGCGCTCCGGTCCCGACCAGGCGACGGAGCTCACGGGCGGCCGCCGCCGGATCCTGTGATCCGTAGACGGCGGTACCGGCCACGAAGATGTCCGCACCGGCCTCGGCGGCCTGGGTGATGGTGTCGGCGTTGATGCCGCCGTCCACCTCGATACGGATCGCCAGGCCACGCGCGGCGGCCCGGACCGTACGCACCTTCTCCAGTAGCTCGGGCATGAACTTCTGTCCGCCGAAACCCGCCTTGATCGTCATGATCAGCAGCGTGTCGAATTCGCCCAGCAGCTCAAGGTACGGCCCGACCGAAGTGTCACGGTCGATGGCAAGTCCGGCGAGACTCCCGGCGGCGCGCAGATCCCGCGCCAGTGCGACCGGATCATCGCTCGCCTCGGCATGGAAGGTCACGTTGTGCGCACCGGCCTCGGCGTAGCCGGTCGCCCAGCGGTGCGGATCCTCGATCATCAGGTGGCAGTCCAGCGGAATGTCCGTCGCCCGCCGCAAGCTCTGCACCACCGGCAGGCCGATGGTCAGGTTCGGCACGAAATGGTTGTCCATCACGTCGATATGCAGCCAGTCGACGGCTCCCTCGACGGCGGCGGCCTCGTCCGACAACCGGGCGAAATCGGCGGCCAGCATGCTCGGTGCGATCAATGGTGCCCTGTACTGTTCCTCCACGGTCGGCCAGTCTACGGTGGCCGACGGTGCGGTGACCGCCCGAGGCCGACGCCGGAAGGTCAGGGTCCGGTGACGCCGTCGATGCGCTCCCTGAGCAGATCGGCATGCCCGTTGTGGCGCGCGTACTCCTCGATCATGTGCACGACCACCCAGCGCAGGGACATGGCGCCGAGCTTCGGGTGCGCGAAGGTGTGGTCGAGGTCGGCGCCGACCAGCACCTTGCGGGACGCCTCGCACTCGTCCTGGAAACGGGCCAGGTCGGTGTCGGCGTGCGCCGGGTCGGCCGCGTCGAAGTCCTCGTCGGCGGCCGGGTACACCGCCGGGACCTCCTCGCCCAGGAACCTGCGGCGGAACCAGTTGCGTTCCACATCGGTCATGTGCCGCACCAGCCCGAGCAGGGAAAGGTTCGACGGCGGTACCGACCATTGCGCCAACTGCTCACCGGTCAGTCCGGCGCACTTGCTCAGCAACGTGCTGCGGTGCCATTCCAGCCAGCCGGTCAACATGGTCAGCTCGTCGCCGACGAACGGCTCATCGACGCGCTCGACTTCAGGTGCGGTCCACGACATCCGGTCATCATGCCCGATCCGGCCATCGGTGCGTGTCCGCGTCCGAGGTTCGGCGAAGCGCGTGGGCACGGCGTCGGCTGTCGCCGGTCAGCCGAGCGAGGTGTAGGCCACCACACCGCGCCGGACCGCGTCGATCGCTCGCCGGCAGGTGCTGCGCAGCGGCCCCTCGCCCGCCGCCACCGACACCTGGTCCAGCAGGTCGACGACCTGACGGGTCCAGCGGACGAAATCGCCGGCGGGCATCTCACCATCCGTACCCTGCGCGCTGGCGAGTACCTTGGCCAACGGTTCGCCCCGCGCCCAGCGGTACATCGGCCAGGCGAAACCCAGATCCGGCTCGCGGGTCAGCCGCAGTCCCAGGCGCTGCTCCTCCTCGGACAACTCGCCGAACAGTTCCAAGGTCGCGGTGACCGCATCGGCGACCGGGCCGTGCGGGACGGCGACCCGGTCCTCGGACTCCCGGCGCGCCTCGTACACCAGCATCGAGACGGCGGCCGCCAACTCCGGCGCGCCCAGGTCCTGCCACACCCCGGTACGCAGGCACTCCGCGACGAGCAGGTCGGTCTCCGCCCAGATCCTGGACAGGGTACGACCGGCGTCGGTGACCCGGTAGTCGGTGGTGGGATGCGAGGTGCCGGCCGCCCCGGCAAGGTAGCCGCGGCCGGCCAGCATCGCGCACACGTCGTCGAACATCCGTACCAGCGAGCCGGTCCGGCCCGCGACCTTCTCCCGCAGCCCGGCGGTCTCCTGTTCCAACCGGGCATGCCGCTGCGCCCACCGGGCGTGCTCTTCCCGGTCCGAACAGCCGTGGCAGGGGTGGCGCCGCAACCGCTGACGCAGCTCGGTCAGCTCCGGATCGTCGGCGGCCACCGATCCAGCGCTCCGTCGGCGTCGGGCCCGCCGACCGGTGGGTTCGGCGATCTCGGCCCGGCTCAGGGCAACGGACAGGTCCCGTCGGGCCTGCGGTGACCTGTGGTTGAAATGTCGGGGCACCCGGATACGGCCCAGCGGCTCGACCGGGCTGCTGAGATCCGACGCGGCGATGCGGCCGGCCCACCGGTCCTCGGTGAGCACCAGCAACCGCGGCTCACCCATGCCGGCACCAGCCGCCTCGAGAACCACGGCCAGACCAGCCCGCCGCCCACCGGCGATCCTGATCACGTCGCCGGTCCGGAGCTGCTCCGCCGCCTGATGGGCCTGAGCGTGCCGGTTCGCCGCGCCCTGCCGGCCGAGTTCCTTCTCCCGGGAACTGATCGCGCCCCGGATGCCGAAGTAGTCCCCGAAGTCACCGAGATGGCAGGTCATCCGTTCGGCCAACTGGCCGGCATTCTGCTCGTTGCGGCGCACCTGATGGGCCAGCCCGACCACCGAGCGGTCGGCCTGGAACTGGGCGAAGCTACGCGACAGCAGTTGCCGGGACCGTTCGGAACCGAGCATCTCGATCAGGTTCACCGCCATGTTGTACGAGGGTCGGAAACTCGAGCGCAGCGGATAGGTACGGGTCGAGGCCAGGCCGGCCACGTGCCGCGGATCGGTCTCCGGCGACCAGAGCACCACCGCGTGACCCTCGATGTCGATACCACGCCGTCCGGCCCGTCCGGTCAACTGCGTGTACTCACCGGGTGTGATGTCGACGTGCGCTTCGCCGTTGTACTTGACCAGGCGCTCCAGCACCACGCAACGGGCCGGCATGTTGATGCCCAGAGCCAGTGTCTCGGTCGCGAACACGGCCTTCACCAGACCGCGTAGGAACAGTTCCTCGACCACCTCCTTGAAGGCCGGCAGCATCCCGGCGTGATGGGAGGCCAGCCCGCGTTCCAACCCGTCCAGCCACTCCCAGTAGCCAAGTACGGTGAGGTCCTCGCTGGCGATGCTGGCCGTACGGGCCTCCACCACCTCTCGGATCTCGGCCCGCTCGTCTGGCGTGGTCAGCCGCAGTCCGGAGCGCAGGCACTGGGTCACCGCCGCGTCGCAACCGGCCCGGCTGAACACGAACAGGATCGCCGGCAGCAGGCCGGCACCGTCCAGCCGTTCGATCACCTCGGGCCGGGCGGGTGGCTGCCAGCGGCGTGGCCGGCCACGCCGCCCGGAACCGGTCCATTCCAGCCTGCGCAGCTGTTCCCGGGAGTAGCGCAGCAGTTCCGGGTGGACCTCGTGTTTCTCGGCCGCCTCGCGGTCATGGAACAGGTCGAACATCCGCCGACCGACCAGCATGTGCTGCCAGAGGGGTACCGGACGGTGCTCGGAGACCACCACTTCGGTGCGGCCCCGTACCGTCACCAGCCAGTCGGCGAACTCCTCGGCATTGGACACCGTGGCCGACAGCGACACCAGCGCGACCGATGCGGGGAGATGGATGATCACCTCCTCCCACACCGCGCCGCGGAACCGGTCTGCCAGGTAGTGCACCTCGTCCATGACCACGTAGCCGAGCCCCTCCAGGGTGGACGAGCCGGCATAGAGCATGTTGCGCAGCACCTCGGTGGTCATCACCACCACGGGCGCGTCCGGGTTGACCGCGTTGTCACCGGTCAGCAGGCCGACCTGGTCCGGACCGTGCCGGGCAACCAGATCGTTGAACTTCTGGTTCGACAGCGCCTTGATCGGCGTGGTGTAGAAGCACTTGCCGCCCTGGCGCAGCGCCAGGTGTACGGCGAACTCGCCCACGACGGTCTTGCCCGCGCCGGTGGGAGCGCACACCAGCACCCCTCCACCGGTCTCCAACGCGTGACAGGCCTCGATCTGGAACGGATCCGGCACGATGGTCAGGTCGGCCGCGAACTCGGTGAAGGCGGGCCAGGCCGCCCGATCCTTGGCCGCCGCGTAGCGCGCGGAAGGGCTGCTCATAGCGCAAGGCTATGCGGTCGATGCCGGTAGCGTCTCCGGCACGCCCAGCCCACATCGGGCTTAACGGACGTTATGGCTTCATCCGCCCCTGCACCGCACACCAGCGCGGACCGCGGTGGACCGCTCGGTATCGTGCTGACGTGCCGGATGTCACCCCCCATCACCCTGTTGCCGACGGCCACTGTGCCGCGCCGGGCGCCTCCACCGGGCCGCACCGACCTCGCGCGGTGCTCCTGGACTTCCACGGGACCATCGCCCAGGTCGAGCCCGCCGACCGGTGGTTGCAGCTCGCCGCCCGGGCCTGCGGTCGTGAAATCGACCGGTCCCGGCGGGTGGCACTGGCGGACGCGCTGCTCACCGCGGGCCGACCCGGCGGGCCCCGTCCGGGGCGTATCCCGCCCGGCCTGTCCGAGGTGTACGCCGACCGCGACCTGTCCGAGCACTCGCACCGCGCCGCGTACACCGGCCTGGCCGCGACCGTGGACAGCGGCATCGACGGTCTACCGGAAGCGCTGTACGAGCGGCTGTTGGACCCTGACGGCTGGTGCCTGTACCCCGACACCCTCCCGGTGCTGCGTGCCCTGCGCAGGCTCGGCGTACCGGTGGTGGTGGTCAGCAACATCGGGTTCGACATCCTGCCGCTGGCCGAGGCACACGGCCTCACCGAACTCGTCGACGGCTGGCTGCTCTCCTATCAGCTGGGTACCTGCAAACCCGATCCGGCGATCTTCCTGCGGGGCTGCTCCGCGGTACGGACCGAGCCGGAACGCACCCTGATGGTCGGCGACACCCAGGCCGACGCGGCGGCCAGCGCGATCGGCTGCCCGACGCTGATCCTGCCGACCTCCGAACCGGACACCGAGCACGGCCTGCACTCGATCCTGGATCTGCTCGGCGCCGGCACGGACCACTGACCTGCAGGTCGCTCAGACGAGCACGTGCAGCGCCCCGGCCACGCACTCGATGCTCACCGGCAACGGGAGTGCCCGTTCACCGTCGGCATAGGTGTGTGTCGTCGGCCCGTGGATCTCCACCGTACGGACCCGGTGATGCGACACCGCCGGATGCTGCAGATGGGTACCCCGACGTACCAACGACTTGAGCCGGACCGCGGTGGGCCGTCCGATGGGCCCGATCACCGTCAGGTCCAGCATCCCGTCGTGCAGGTCCGCATCGGGGCAGATGCGCAATCCACCGCCGTAGGTGGCACCGTTTCCGACCGCGATGATCATGGCCGACAGTTCCTGCGGTGCACCACCGTCGAGTACGAGCTTGTAGTCCCGCGGCGCCAGCTTGGCGATCTCGACGAGGATCGACAGATCGTAGCGGCGGGGTCCCTTCGGCCACCGCATCCGGTTGGCCCGCTCATTGATGGACGAGTCCAGGCCCGCCGACAACACCGTGCCGTACCACATGCCGGCCTCACCGATGTGCGTCGCACGGGCAAGGTCGACCACAGCGGTACGGCCCGCCACGATCGCGGAGACGGTTGCCTTGATCGCCTCATGTTCGCCCGGGGGCAGGCCGACCGCGCTGGCGAAGTCGTTGCCGGTACCGACCGGGACCATCCCCAGCGGTACCTGGGTACCCGCCACCGCCTGCAATGCCAGATGGACCGTACCGTCTCCGCCGACCGCCACCAGCGCGGCCGGTTCTGCGGACACGGCCTCCCGACAGGCGTCGAGCGCCTCCTGCCGGGTGTCCGCCTGAAGCAGGCGCGGCGACAGCCGGGCCGCTCGTAGCCGCCCGATGACGTCCGCCAGGATGCCGGCGCGCCGGCCTCGACCCGCGATGGGGTTGGCCAGCACGGCCACCTCAGAACCTGCGATCACGCGATGAACCGTACCGGTTGTTCACCAGACTGCGGGGGCCGGATCAACGCTGGTCGATCAGGTGCTGTCGTCGAACCGGCGGGAACGCCGGACCCGCTCGGACCCTGGTTCGTCCGGGTCGCTCGGGACGATCGGCTCGGGCGCGCCGACCGGTTCCAGTTCGTCCACCGGATCGGCCGTGTAGCTCAGCTCGGATGCCTCGTCGTCGCCGACCTCGCCGTACTCGTTACGTTGGCGGCGGGCCTTGCGTCGGTCATTGAGGAAGGCGAACCCGACCGCACCGAAGTACAGCGCCACCATGGGCAGGGCCAGCGCACTCATCCCGAACGGGTCCGGGGTCGGTGTGATGACCGCCGCGGCGAGGAACATCAGGAAGACCGAGATTCGCCACCAGCGCAGCAGCCGCCGCCCACTGACCAGACCGGCCACGTTGAGCAGGACCAGGATCAGCGGAAATTCGAACGCGGCGCCGAAGGTCAGCATGATGCCGAGGACGAAGTTGACGTAGTTGGCGATCGGCAACGTGGTGAGGATGCCGGAACCCTGGCTGGGAAGCAGGAACTCCAGGCCCCGACGCACCACCAGGTAGGCGAGGAACGCACCGCCGAGGAACAGCGGAGTGGCCACCGCGGCGAAGCCGTACGCCCAGCGACGTTCGTGCCGGTGCAGCCCCGGAGCGACGAAGGCCCACAGCTGGTAGAGCCACCACGGAGCCGAGCTCAGCAGCGCCATGTAGAGCACCAGCTTGATCTGCAGGGTGAAGAACTCCGTCACCCCGAGCTGGGTGAACGAACAAGCGCGATGTGACCCGTTCGCCCGCAACGCCTCGCAGTACGGCGCCTTCAACATGGCTATGGCGGGATGCAGCAGCAGATATCCCACGATGCAGCCGACCAGGATGCCCAGACACGCCTTGAACAGGCGGCTGCGCAGTTCCCGGAGATGCTCCAGCAGAGGCATGGAACCGTCGGAGGCACGCTCGAACTGCTCGGCCTGCCGACCGCGGAGGACTGGACTCACAGCGCTGGGGTGCTCAGCGCTCGGCGGGCTTCTTGACCGGCTCCGGTTTGGGGTCGGCGATCGGCGACGCCTTGTCGTCCGGAACTTCCGGGTCCAGCGGCCGGCGGCTGTGCTGCGCGTCGGCCTTCTCCTGCACGTCGCGCTCGTCGTCGTCGCGCAGCGTCTTGGTCTCGGCCTTGATGATGCGCAGCGACCGGCCCAGGCCACGCGCGGCGTCCGGGAGCTTCTTCGCCCCGAACAGGAGGATCAGCACCACCACGAGAATCGCGATGTGCCATGGCCTCAGGGCGCCCATCTAACTCCACCTCCTGGTGCGAAGACCCACCCATCCTACGTTCCTCGGTTGGGAACGTCTTCGACCGGCATACCTGTTCGCGGCCGGCTGATGAAGTCTCGCCGGCCAATGGGCTCACGTCAACCTTGTGCCCGGTGACCGGACAACTCGAGCGACCGTCATCCGGCCTTTGCCCGGTTCCCCGCCAATGTCGCCAGATGCTCCTGTATCCGGGCCAACCGGACCTGTACCGCCGCCAACTCACCGCTCAGCGCCTGGATCCGCGGCGCCAGGCCACGCACCTCACCGACCCGATGCTGGGAGCGCTCGGCCGAGCGCAGCAGAGGCCCGAGCCGGCGGAGCACCGGCAGTGCGCCGAACACCAGTGCGGCCAGACCCAACAGGACCACCGAGATCACCACATACCAGACCACCGACACCCCGTGACCCTAGCGCACCGGCCCCGCCCACTCGCCGACCACGGCTCAGCCCGACCCGTCAGCCGCCTCGTACGCGGCCAGCGCCTCCCGGGCCTCGGCACCCACCAGGGCGACCAGCTCGGGTGGGCCGAGTACGTCGGCCTCGGTGCCCAGACCCAGGACCAGCCGGCACGCCCAGGACAGGTCCGAGGCACGCAGCCGTACCAGCCAGGCCCCGTCGGGCTGCTCGCGGACCTCCTCGCACCGGTAGTACTCCGCGACCCAACGCGCACCCCGCTGCACCCGCAGGGTCACCAGCGGCTGGTCCGGCGTCGGTTGGAACACCCCACCGGTCAGGTCGGCCGGCTGGGCGCCCGGCGGCGGCGTCGCCGGCTCCTCGAGTTCTGCGAGTTCGTCCATGCGGTCCAACCGGAACAACCGGACCGCGTCGGCCCGCCGGCACCATGCCTCCAGGTACGACCAGGCACCCACGGACAACAGCCGCATCGGATCGACCACCCGCTCGGTGCTCTCGTCCCGGCCCGCGGTGTAGTAGCGGATCCGCAGCGCATGCCGTCGGTCCAGGGCGCCCCGCACACTGGTCAACCGATCCGCCGCATGGCCGTCGGCGGCCGGGCCGCGTACCGTCACCCGACCCGCGGTGTCCGCCGCTTCCCCGGCCGCGGACTCGATCCTGGCCAGGGCGCGCTCCACCGCGTCACGTTCACTCAGCCCGGGGGTCTCCGCCAGCGTGCGCAGCGCCACCATCAGGGCCAGGCCCTCATCGGGTGTCAGCCGCAACGGACGGTCGATACCCGCGTCGTAGGTGATGGTCACGGTGTCGCCGTCCAACGACATGTCGATCAGGTCACCCGGGCCATAGCCGGGCAGCCCGCACACCCACAGCAGTTGCAGGTCATCGCGCAGCTCCGACGCCGAGACCCCCAGGTCCGCGGCGGCGTCGGCGATCAGGATGCCGGGTCGGGCCAGCAGATAGGGGACCAGGTTGAGTACCCGGCCCAGCCGGTCGGCGGCGGCGTTCACAAGCCCACCTCGCTGCGCCCCGGCACCAGCCGGGTATCGGGCGGGGCCAGCGGGTAGCGCGCGGCGAGTGGGCGCAGCAACCGCACCACCGCCTCGCGTACGTCCGGTGGATCCAGCACCGTCACCGCCGCTCCGTAACCGACCAGCCGTCTCGCCAGCGCCTCAGGATCGGAGTAGCGCAGCCGTACCGTGTCACCGTCGACCTCCGTCGCCATCCGCCGGATCCCGGCGCCGCGTCCGGTGCGTACCCGGACCGTGGCGGTACGGGTGGCCTCCACCGGCCCGGAGGAGCGGGCCACATGCTCGATGAGGTCGACATCGTCGGGTGCCCGGTATGCGCCAGGGGGCCCGACGGTACGGACCGGTCCGGCGAAACGCGACAACCGGAAGCAGCGGGCCGCATCGCGGTCCAGGTCGTGGCCGACCACATACCAGCGGCCCCGCCAGGACACCACGCCCCATGGCTGCAGCCGACGGCGGGCCGACGCGTCGGCTTCCGGGGTCCGGTAGTCGAAGGTGACGACCCGGTGGTCGCGTACCGCCCGGGTCAGCGGCTCGAACGCCGGCTCGGCGGTGACCACCGGTTCGATCCCCAGGGTGGCCTGCGGATCGACGTCCACGCCCGCGGCGCGCAACTTACGCAGCCCTGAGGATGCCGCCGAGGCCAGGCCGGCGTGCTGCCACAACCGGGCAGCCAGACCGACCGCGGCCGCCTCATCCGGCGCCAACCTGATGTCGGGCAGCGCATAGTCGCGGCGCGCGATGCGGTATCCCGGCTCGACGTCGAACGCACTCGCCGTACCTGTCTCCAGTGGCACCCCGAGCTCGCGCAGGTCGGCCTTGTCCCGTTCGAACTTGCGTTGGAATGCCTCGTGCTCACGTGGATCAGCCGCATCGTGCTGATATCCGGGCACGGTCGCGGCGATCTGCGCGGCGGTCAGGAACCGTCGGGTGGACAGCAGGCAGATCACCAGGTTGACCAGGCGTTCGGTGCGGGTACGCGACACCCTGGCCAGGCTATCCCATGCCGACAGTGGCGCCGCAGCATGTCACCCGCAGGTATCAGGAGCACCCGGCCAGATGTGCGCGGTGGGCGCCCCGGCCGTCCACACGTCGTGCTGGCTGGCTACGGTGTGCCCGTGGTGCGGTGGCGGAGTGGCACGGTCCTGGCGGTCCGGCGGCGGTGGCGTGGCGCGGTGGAGTACAACGTGGCGCTCGATCGTCGATCCGACGACGATCCGGCAGAGGTCCGTGCCCTCGGATACCCGGCGCTGATCGGCGAACCACAGCCCGGCGACCGGGTGCTGCTCAACACCACCGCGCTTGCCATGGGGCTGGGCACCGGCGGGTACGCGCTGGTCGTCGCCGCGCCGGACCGGCTTCCCCCCGACCCGACAGGGCCAGGACACGTGGTGAAGGCCCGGTACACGCCGCTGCAGGCCACGGTGCAGGCCGCGGACGAGGACGACGCGCCGTACCGGACGAGGTTGGCCGCGGCCGATCATCTCGACGGCATGCCGGTGGTGCTGGCAGACCTGCACTCCGCGCTCCCGGCGATCCTGGCCGGCATACCGGCGCAGCTGCGGGTGGCGTACCTGATGACCGACGGTGGCGCCCTGCCCGCCTGGTTCTCCCGCAGCCTGTCGCAGTTGTCCGACCGGCTGGCCGGCACGGTCACCGTCGGTCAGGCGTTCGGCGGCGACCTGGAGGCGACCAACGTGCACGTGGGCCTGCTGACCTGTCGGCACGCGTTGAACGCCGACATCACCGTGGTGGCGCAGGGGCCAGGCAATCTCGGTACCGGTACCCGGTGGGGCTTCTCCGGCGTCGCGGTCGGCGAGGCGGTCAACGCCGTGGCCGTGCTGGGTGGCCGACCGATCGGTTCGTTGCGCATCTCCGATGCCGACCCGCGGCCGCGGCACCGTGGCGTGAGCCATCATTCGCTGACCGCGTACGGGCGGGTCGCGCTCGCCCCGGCGGACCTGGTGGTGCCCGCCGGGCTGGAGCCCACTCTCGCGGCCGAGGTCGCGCACGCTCTTCGACCGCTGGCCGAGCGGCACCGGATCGTGACCGTAGGAACCGACGGGCTGTGGGAGGCGCTGGACGCCAGCCCGGTCCGGCTGTCGACGATGGGCCGGTCGTTGGCTGCGGACACCGCCTACTTCCTGGCCGCCGCAGCGGCCGGCCGCCATGCCGCTACGGCGACAGCGGGCCGGCCAACCGACATTGCGGCGGTTGGACCGGCGGCGCCGGAGGCTCCGACCGGACCGGACCGCTGAACGGTCGCAGGTTCAGGACAGCACGATCACCAGCACCCACGCGGTCACGAACGCGACCAGGATCACGGCCAGGACCCAGGTCGGTACCTTGTACTCGCCCCGCCGGTTGCGTTCGATCTCGTCGCGGATCTTCGACCGGCGCCTCTGCGCCCACCGACCGGCCGCGCCGTACTGCGCCGCGGCACGGATCTCGTCGCGAATCCTCGGCAGCTCCCGGTCTGCGTAGTCCTCATCGTCGCGCCCGGGGCCCGGCGCACCGTCGTGGCGCCCCGGGTCCTTCTCCTCTGCCATCCTCTGACCCACGTTTCCTGTTCCCCGTCACATACTCGCGATCAGCTTGTCGACCCGCTCGTCGGAGGAACGGAACGGGTCCTTGCACAACACCGTGCGCTGTGCCTGGTCGTTGAGCTTCAGGTGGACCCAGTCCACGGTGAAGTCGCGGCGCTTCTCCTGGGCCTTGCGGATGAACTCGCCACGCAGCTTCGCCCGGGTGGTCTGCGGCGGGGTCTCCTTCGCCTCGAAGATCCGTACGTCGTTGGCGACCCGGTCCACCTCACCGCGCCGTTCCATCAGCTGGTAGAGACCGCGGCCACGACGCAGATCGTGGTAGGCGAGGTCGAGCTGGGCCACCCGGGGATGCGAGAGCGGCAGGTCGTGGCGCTTACGGTAACGCTCCACCAGATGCAGCTTGCTCACCCAGTCGATCTCCCGGCGGACCGAGGACAGGTCACCGGACTCCACCGCGGCGAGGACACGCCCCCACAGCTCCAGGATCCGCTTGGTCTCGTCGTCCGAACCACGTTGAGCGACGAAGTCGACGGCCTTGGTGTAGTACTCCTGCTGGATGTCCAGCGCGCTGGCCTCCCGGCCGGAAGCCAGCCGTACCTTGTGCCGACCGGTGACGTCGTGGCTGACCTCGCGGATCGCCCGGATCGGGTTCTCCAGGGTCAGATCCCGCATCACCGTGCCCGCCTCGATCATCCGCAGCACCAGGTCCGCGGTGCCGACCTTCAGCAGTGTGGTGACCTCGTTCATGTTCGAGTCGCCGACGATCACGTGCAGTCGCCGGTAGCGTTCCGCGTCGGCATGCGGTTCGTCCCGGGTGTTGATGATCGGCCGGGACCGGGTCGTCGCCGAGGACACGCCCTCCCAGATGTGCTCGGCCCGCTGGGACAGGCAGTAGACCGCACCGCGCGGGGTCTGCAGCACCTTCCCGGCGCCACAGATCAACTGCCGGGTCACCAGGAACGGGATCAGGATGTCGGCCAGCCGGCCGAACTCACCGTGCCGGGACACCAGGTAGTTCTCATGGCACCCGTACGAGTTGCCGGCCGAGTCGGTGTTGTTCTTGAACAGGTAGATCTCACCGGCGATGCCCTCGTCGTGCAGTCGTCGCTCGGCGTCGATCAGCAGGCCCTCCAGGGTCCGCTCACCGGCCCGGTCGTGCGCCACGAGATCGGGCACCGAGTCACATTCCGGTGTCGCGTACTCCGGATGCGAGCCGACATCCAGATAGAGCCGGGCGCCATTTCGCAGGAAGACGTTGGAGGACCGTCCCCACGACACCACCCGACGGAACAGGTAACGGGCCACCTCGTCCGGGGACAGCCGCCGCTGCCCGCGGAAGGTGCACGTCACGCCGTATTCGGTCTCAAGCCCGAAGATGCGCCGATCCATGTACCGACATTAGCCGCACTGACCGTCTCCGCGCTGCCGTCGGACGGTCACGATCCGATGGTTTCCTGCGCCGGCTAGACTGCCGCGCGATGAAGATCCTGGTCACCGGCGGCGCCGGATTCGTCGGATCCCACCTGGTACGGATGCTGCTGACCGGCGCCCTGACCGGCCACGACGCCACCAGGGTGACCGTTCTGGATGCCTTCACCTATGCCGGCAACCGGGCGAACCTGGCCGAGGTCCAGACGAATCCGGGTCTGCGCGTGGTCGCCGGCGACATCGGTGACGCCGCACTGGTCGACCGGCTGGTGCCCGGACACGACGCGATCGTCAATCTGGCCGCCGAAACGCACGTCGACCGGTCCATCACCGGCCCGGCACCCTTCGTCACCACCAACGTGGTGGGCACCCAGGTGCTGCTGGACGCCGCGCTACGGCACGGGGTGGGCCGGTTCCTCCAGGTCTCCACCGACGAGGTGTACGGCTCGCTGAACACCGGCAGCTGGCACGAGGGCACCGCGGTCGCGCCCCGTTCCCCGTACTCGGCCAGCAAGGCCGGCGCCGACCTGCTGGCCCTGGCGTACTGGCACACCCATGCGCTGCCGGTGCTGGTGACCCGCGCCATCAACACCTTCGGGCCGTACCAGCACCCGGAGAAGCTCATACCGCGGTTCGTCACCGGACTGCTCGACGGCCGGCCGGTGCCGCTGTACGGCGACGGTCTGCAGGTGAGGGATTGGATGCACGTGGCAGACCACTGCCGCGGGCTGGAACTGGTACTGCGCGAGGGTCGGCCGGGCCAGATCTACCACCTCGGTGCCGGACATGAACTGACCAACGCGGCGCTGGCCCACCGGTTGGTCGCGCTCACCGGAGCAGACCCGGGGCTGGTGCGGCCGGCCGAGGACCGCAAGGGCCACGACCGCCGGTACGCCCTGGACACCGGCAAGGCCCGCACCGAACTGGGGTTCGTCCCCCGGATCGGCTTCGAGTCAGGACTCGCCGCCACCGTCGAGTGGTACCGCACACATCGGGGCTGGTGGGGGCCGGCCACCGGTCCAACCGTCTAGCGGTCGGACCAGCGGCCGGCGCGTTCACTACTCGTCGTCGGACTCCGGTGCTGCGCCGTCACCCTTGGCAGACGGGCCGCTTCCCGACCGGCGTTTCTTCGGGGTCCTGGTACCACCGGACGCCGGCGCGTCGCCTGCTGCCTCCGTCACGTCAGGTGCGGGGGCTTCGGCCGCACCAGCGGCCGGCTCGGACCCACCGCTCGCCGATCCCGACTCCAGTTCCGCCGGCCGCGACCCGACAGCGGAGCCCCCGTCCATCAACTGGGTCAGGGCGCCACCGGTGATCCGACGGAAGGTGCGACCGCTACGTCGACGGTCCAGGACGGCGACCTCGAGCTGGGTCGCGGTCAGCTCACGGTGGTCAGCGCCGGTACCGCTGAGCGCGTCCACCGCCAACTTCAGCGCCTCGGCCAGCGTCATGTCCTCGCGGTGCCGTTCGCGCACCACGTTGGAGATGGCCTCCGCCTGGCCACCCATCGCCACGTAGCCCGGCTCGTCACCGACCGAACCGTCGTAGGTCAGCCGGTAGAGCTGGTCGCGTGCCGGGCTGTCACCCACCTCGGCCACACAGACCTCGACCTCGAACGGCTTGGGTTGTTCGGTGAACAGGGTGCCCAGTGCCTGAGCGTAGACGTTCGCCAGCCCCAGACCGCGTACGTCGGTCCGGTTGTTGGCATAACCCTGCACGTCGGCGTACCGGACACCGGCCTTGCGGAGGTTCTCGAACTCGTTGTAACGACCGACCGCAGCGAAGCCGATCCGGTCGTAGATCTCGGCGACCTTGTGCAGCGCCGTCGAGACGTTCTCGGCCACGAACAGCACACCGTCGGCATAGGTCATCACCACCACGCTGCGGCCCCGCGCGATGCCCTTCCGCGCGTACTCCGACTTGTCGCGCATCAGCTGCTCGGGCGAGGCGTAGAACGGCATCGTCACGGCTGCGGCTCTCCGGTTCTGTCGAAGGGATCAATCACTGTCGTCACCATCGGTCCTCAGCCGCCCGGACGCGTCATGCGGTCGTCCACCACGGCGCGCACCACGTCGGACAACGTCTCCTCCGACAGCCGCCGGAACCCTTCGGCATCGACCACGGTGACCACCGGGTAGATACCCCGGGCCAGGTCCGGTCCACCGGTGGCGGTGTCGTCCTCGGCCGCGTCGTACAGGGCCTCCACGGCCAGCCGTACGGCCTCCTGCTCGGTGACGTCGGGCCGGTAACGCTTCTTCAGCGCGGACTTGGCGAACAGTGAGCCGGAACCCACGGCCTGGAAGTCACGCTCCTCGTAGGGCCCACCGGTGACGTCGTAGGAGTAGATCCGGCCGGCGGTGGTCGGGTCCGGCGCGGCCTGGTCGTAACCGGCGAACAACGGTACGACCGCAAGGCCCTGGATTGCCGCACCCAGGTTGTCGCGCACCATCGCGGCGAGACGGTTCGCCTTGGCCGGCAGCGACAGCGGGGTCCCCTCGATCTTCTCGTAGTGTTCCAGCTCCACCCGGTACAGCCGGATCAGCTCCAGCCCGATGCCCGCGGTACCGGCCATGCCGATCGTGGAGTACGCGTCGGCCGGGAACACCTTCTCCATGTCACGTTGCGCGATGAGGTTACCCATCGTGGCCCTACGGTCGCCGGCCATCAGCACCCCGCCGGCGTAGATGATCGCGATGATCGTCGTGCCGTGCGGGGCAAGGTCGCCCAACCCCGCCGACGGCGGCAGTGGTCGCCGGCCGGGCAACAGGTCCGGCGAGGCGACCCGCAGGAAATCGGTGAACGACGAGCCGCCGGTGTAGGCGAACTCGGCCGGTAGACGCCCGGGGAGATCTCGACCCACGGAGTGGTTCCTCTCAGGTAGGTGATCGCCAAATCGTCCGCGTCACATCGTCGGGGCCATGCCCGAGACCCGCGTTGCAGTTGAAGCACAGGATGCCACGAATCAGACGGTCAGTTGATCGTGGTCCACGAGCGCCACCTCGTACGTGAACCACACAGTCCACTCCGCGCGGCGCCAGACACCCGTTGCCGGATCCCTGCCACCGCGCGGAGTATTGCCCGGTCAGTGCATGAACGTGAACTTCTTAGGTGTTGGCCGAGCATTCGGCGGATGTCCCGGTACCAGGGACATTGCCACAGAGGTCTACTGGCCGCCCTTTTGTACGTAGCCCTTGACGAACTCCTCCGCGTTCTCCTCCAGCACGCCGTCGATTTCGTCCAGCAGGTCGTCGACGTCCTCGGTGAGCTGCTCCTGGCGTTCGGCGACCTCCGGGTCGACGGCTGGCGCCTCGTCGACCTCGTCGTTCTGACGGCTGCGGTTGGACTGGGACTGCCCGCCGGTGTCTCGTGTGGCCATCGGCCTCTCCCCTCGCTTGCAACCCACTCATACGTCCCAGCCCGCCCGAACCGGTCGGACTGAACGGTCCCTCAAAACTACCTCGATCAGCCGGCCGGGACGCCGACCCGGCGCCCGGTCAGTCGGCGGTGAGTTCGGCGAGCAGATCCTTGGCGCTGACACAGCGGTCGAACAGCGCACCCACATGGCTGCGGGTGCCACGCAACGGCTCCATCATCGGCACCCGGACCAGGGATTCCCGACCCACATCGAAGATGACCGAATCCCAACTGGCCGCCACCACCTCAGCCGGGTAGTTGCGCAGACAACGACCACGGAAGTATGCCCGGGTGTCGTCCGGTGGCTCCCCCACCGCCCGTACGACCTGCTCCTCGGTGAAGATCGTCCGCATGGCGCCCCGGGCCACCAGCCGGTGGTAGAGCCCCTTACCGGGCCGTACGTCGGAATACTGCAGGTCCACGAGCGCGAGCTTCGGCGACCCCCAGTCGAGGTGTTCACGATCCCGGTAGCCGTTGAGCAGTCGCAGCTTGGCGACCCAGTCGAGTTGGTCGGCGCAGTCCATCGGGTCCTTACCCAGCTTGGTGAGCACCTCCTCCCACCGGTCCAGTACATCGGTGGTGACCTCGTCGACGTCCGTGCCGTACTCACGCTCGCAGAATGCCCGCGCCTGCTCCAGGTACGCCCACTGCAGGTCCAGCGCGGTCAGCCGGCGCCCGTCGCGCAGCCGGATACGGTGCCGCAGGCTCGGGTCGTGGCTGACCTCCTTGAGTTCGGCCACCGGGTCGGCGATACCCAGGTTTCCGGTCAGTGCACGGGCCTCGATCATCGCCAGGACCAGGGCCGTCGTCCCCACCTTGAGATACGTGGCGATCTCGGACAGGTTGGCGTCTCCGATGATCACGTGCAGCCGTCGGTACTTGTCGGCGTCGGAGTGCGGTTCGTCCCGGGTGTTGATGATCGGCCGTTTCAGGGTCGTCTCCAGGCCGACCTCGACCTCGAAGAAATCTGCCCGCTGGGAGATCTGGAAGCCGGTGCCGGAACCGTCCTGGCCGATACCGACCCTGCCGGCGCCACAGAAGATCTGCCGGGTGACGAAGAACGGAGTGAGATACGCGACGATGTCCGCAAACGGCGTGTCGCGGCGCATCAGGTAGTTCTCGTGAGTGCCGTAGCTGGCGCCCTTGTTGTCGGTGTTGTTCTTGTACAGATTGATCGGCTGCGCGCCGGGGACGGTGGAGGCACGACGCGCCGCCTCGGCCATCACCAGCTCGCCGGCCTTGTCCCACAGCACGATGTCACGCGGGTTGGTGCACTCCGGTGTCGAGTATTCCGGGTGCGCGTGGTCGACATAGAGACGCGCACCGTTGGTGAGGATGACGTTGGCCAGGCCCAGGTCCTCGTCGGCCATCGCCTCGGCCGGGTCGTACAGGGCACCGGAGTAGGTGAACCCACGCGCGTCCCGCAGCGGCGACTCCTCCTCGTAGTCCCAGCGGGTCCGTCCACCCCGGTCGAGTTCGGGACGGGCGCCGTAGGCGTTGACGATCTGTGAGGAGGTGACCATCGGGTTGGCGCTGGGCCGGCCCGGTACCGAGATCCCGTACTCCACCTCGGTGCCCATCACCCGCCAGGCACTGCGCCCGGTCGGTCCCGGCCGACCCGGCGGTCCACTGGTGTTCGGGGTGCCGGCGCCTCCGCCACGACGCTCGGCGTCCGCAGCGCCGGCCGGTCCGGGCCGGCGCCTCGCGTCTGCACTCATGCCATCCCTCGCTTTGCTGTGTCAGGCGGTGCGGGTGCCATGCCCTCGAGCGCGGCGCGGCGGCACCTGTGTCGAGCCTAGCCCCGCTCGGGATTCCGGGCCGGGCAGCTTGCCAGAGGTGGGTTCGGGGCGGCCCCGGCGTCTGCGGGACCGCCCCGATGGGCTCAACTGTGGTTCGTCAGAGGTACTGACCGGTGTTGCTCACGGTGTCGATGGAGCGGCCGGACTCGGTGCCCTTGCCCGACACGAGCGTGCGGATGTAGACGATCCGTTCGCCCTTCTTGCCGGAGATACGGGCCCAGTCGTCCGGGTTGGTCGTGTTGGGCAGGTCCTCGTTCTCCTGGAACTCGTCGACCGTGGCGTCCAGTAGGTGCACCAGACGCAGACCTTTGGTGCCGGTGGCCAGGAAGTCCTTGATGGCCATCTTCTTGGACCGGTCGACGATGTTCTGGATCATGGCCCCGGAGTTGAAGTCCTTGAAGTACAGGACCTCCTTGTCACCGTTGGCGTAGGTGACCTCCAGGAAGCGGTTCTCCTCGGTCTCGGCGTACATCCGCTCGACAGCGGCCTGCACCATCGCATCGATGCACGCTTCCCGTGAACCACCGTGTTCGGCCAGGTCGTCGGGATGCAGCGGCAACCCGGAGACCACGTACTTGGTGAAGATGTCCTTGGCCGACTCGGCGTCCGGACGCTCGATCTTGATCTTGACATCGAGCCGACCGGGCCGCAGGATCGCCGGGTCGATCATGTCCTCGCGGTTGGATGCCCCGATGACGATGACGTTCTCAAGACCCTCCACGCCGTCGATCTCGCTCAACAACTGCGGCACGATGGTGTTCTCCACGTCGGAGGACACCCCCGAACCACGGGTTCGGAAGATCGAGTCCATCTCGTCGAAGAACACGATGACGGGCACACCCTCACCGGCCTTCTCCCGGGCCCGCTGGAAGATCAGCCGGATGTGCCGCTCGGTCTCACCGACGTACTTGTTGAGCAGCTCAGGGCCCTTGATGTTGAGGAAGAAGCTGCGTGCCTTCTCCCCCTCACGGTGTTCCAGCACCTGTTTGGCCAACGAGTTGGCGACGGCCTTGGCGATGAGCGTCTTGCCGCAACCGGGAGGCCCGTAGAGCAGGACACCCTTGGGTGGCCGCAGCTTGTGCTCGCGGAACAGGTCGGCGTGCAGGAAGGGCAGTTCGACCGCGTCCCGGATCAGTTCGATCTGGGAGTCCAGACCCCCGATGTCGTGGTAGTCGATGTCCGGAACCTCTTCGAGGACCAGTTCCTCGACCTCGCTGCGCGGGATGCGTTCGAACGCATACGCGCTGCGCGGCTCGATGAGCAATGCGTCGCCAGCCCGCAGCGGCTGGTCGGCGAGTGCCTCGGCGAGGTGGACCACACGTTCCTCGTCGGCGTGCGAGATCACCAGGGCACGGTCGAAGATGCCCTCGGAGGTCTCCAGCAGTTCCTTGATCATGACGACCTCGCCGGCGCGTTCGAGCCCGAGGCCCTCCACGACGTTGAGCGCGTCGTTGAGCAGGACCTCCTGGCCACGCTGGAGGTCCTCCACGCCGACATTCGGCGAGACGGCGACCCGCAACTTGCGGCCACCGGTGAACACATCGACGGTGCCGTCCTCGTAACGACCGAGAAAGACTCCGTAACCGCTGGGCGGCTGGGCCAGCCGGTCGATCTCCTCCTTGAGTGTGACGATCTGCTCGCGAGCGTCCTTGAGGGTTGTGACCAGCCGTTCGTTCTGATCACCCAGACGCTGCATCTGGGCCTGAACGGCGGCCAGCCGCTCTTCGAGCATCCGGACCTGACGCGGGCTCTCGGTCAGCTTGCGCCGGACCAGAGCCAGCTCCTCCTGCAGGAATGCGACCTGCGTAGAGAGGTCGTGGGCTTCCTTTTCCCAGCGCGCGGCGCGGCTTTCGGCGTCTTCACTACGTGCCACGTGCCCACCTCCCCTGGCTCGAGGTTTCCGTCTTAAACCCTAACCGGTGATGCCCGGTTCAGGCTCGTCCCAGCAGTGCCGGGTTAATGTCGAGATCATGCACACATCGACCACCCGGCGTCGAGTGCCCCGGAAGATCATCCGAATCGATCACCGACAGTAGCCCTACCGCACATGACGAGATCGCTACCCAGTGTGCCTGAGGTCGACGCTGTCGGGGCACCTCCGGCACGTGGTCGAAGCAGGACGTCGTGTCGCGGTCAGCTCCCGTTCGGCGCCACGTCCGGCGTGGCCTGCACCGTCTCGACACTCGCCCGACGGCGGGCCGCGTAGGCCTCCGCACCCTTGCTCGGCTTACGTCGTCGCGCCGGCGCGACGACCCCGTCGGCAAGTCGTCTGGCGCTGATCAGAAACGCGGTGTGCGCGATCATGCGATGGTCCGGACGGACCGCCAACCCGTCGGCGTGCCAGTCGCGTACCAGAGACTCCCAGGCCCGGGGTTCGGTGAAGGTCCCGCGCGCCCTCAAGCCCTCCACCAGCTCAGACAGCTGCGGCGTGGTGGCGACGTAGCCGATCAGCACACCACCGGGCAGCAGCGCCCGCTCCACGGCCGGCAGCACCTCCCACGGTGCCAGCATGTCCAGCACGATCCGGTCCACCTGGGTGTCGTCAGCGTCCGCGACATCGCCGACGGTCAACCGCCAGGCTGGGTGCGGGCCACCGAAGAACGCCTCGACGTTGCGCTGGGCCACCTCGGCGAAATCGGCTCGCTGCTCGTAGGAGTGGACCTCCCCGGTGGGCCCGACCGCCCGCAGCAGCGAGCAGGTCAGGGCACCTGACCCGGCTCCGGCCTCGACCACCCGGGCACCGGGGAAGATGTCACCCTGAGCAACGATCTGCGCGGCATCCTTCGGATAGATGACCTGCGCACCGCGCGGCATAGACAGTACGTAGTCACTGAGCAGCGGCCTCAGCGCAAGATAGGTCGTACCACCTGTGGAAGTCACCACACTGCCCTCGGGCAGTCCGATGAGCGCGTCGTGCGCCAACCCACCCCGATGAGTGTGGAAGGTCTTGCCCTCGACAAGCTCGATGGTGTGCAACCGGCCCTTCGGATCGGTCAGTTGGACCCGGTCGCCGACGCGGAACGGGCCGCTCCGCGTACCCGCGGGTACCTCCGGCGGTGCGGGGTGGGTCTCGGTCGGGGCGGATGGCAGGGTCAACGAATCGTCCTCTTCGGGTCCAGCAGGTTGGCCAGATCGTCGGCCACGAGCACCCCGACGATATGTTCCGCCGCTGGTCGCTCTCCGGTCGGCCCGTCCACCACGAGGTATTCCGTGGCCGGTTGGGCACGGACCGCGCGCATCACGTCCTCATGTACCAGGTGGGCGGGCAGTACGAGGCCGGGCGCAAGGGTGCGGGAGACCGCATCGACGCTCACCCAGGGCTGCCGTTGCTCGGGTACCGCGGCGGCTGCATGCTCGTTGACCAGGCCCACGGCGCTGCCGTGGGCATCGACGACCACCACCGCACCCGCACCGGTCTCGGCCACCCGACGGGTGACCTCGCCCAGCGGTGTACCTGAGGGCACCTGCAGCGCCGGCCGGGCGAGCCGCCCCGCGTGCACCAACTGAAATCGGGCACCGAGCCGTCCGGCACGGATCGCCTGACCGGCGGCCAGCCACAGGAAGATCCCGATCATGGCACCGAACACCACGCTCAACGGCCCGAACGACCAGTGCAGGTACGCCCAGAGGCAACCGAGCAGCGTCGCCACCGCCACGGCCCGGCCGGCGTAGCCGGCGATCCGGGTGCCGAGGTATCGGTCCCCGCCGATCGCCCACACCACGGCGCGCAGCGCCCGTCCACCATCCAGCGGCAGGCCCGGCAGCACATTGAACACCGCGACGATCAGGTTCGCCATCATCACCTGGAAGACCAGTTCATATGTCACGGTGCCGGATGGCAGCAGCGCCAGGGAGGCCCATCCGCCCAGGCCAAGTCCCGCGGAGACCGCCGGTCCTGCCAGCGCCACCGCCAGTTCGACCCGCGGGTTCGGCGCCTCCCGGTCCATCTCGGTGAAGCCGCCCAGCATCTCCAGGCTGATGCCGCGAACGCCGATGCCGTAGCGGCGGCTGACCACCGCATGTCCGAGTTCATGTAGGAAGACCGACAGCAGCAGGAACACCACGAATCCGAAGCCGACCAGGTAGGCCGCCGGGGTGGACAGGTTGGGCAGGTTGTTCTGCACCACGCCGCCGTACAGGAAGGTGATCAACAGGCCCAGAATGAGCCACGACGCCGACAGATATATGGGGATGCCCCATATGCGACCGATCCGGATACCGGGTGGAGACGGTGCCGCGGGCAGGCTGCTGTCCTCCATCGAACCCATGCTACGCAGACCCGTCGAGCGCGGGAGCCCCGTCGAGCGCGCACTCACCCGGCGGGCCCGTCATACCCCTGGCCTAGGCTGCGCCACATGACGGTCGATTTCACCCAGCCGGGCGAGCAGGCAGACCAACCAGCCAGCGCCAGCACGGCCGGCAGGCCGACGCGCCGGGACACTGACCCGACGGCGCAACAGGCCACGGCAGAGCGGGTCCCGGCCGAGCAGGTTGAGGTCCGCGGCTCCGATCATCCGCTGCGCCAGCACCGGGAGGGCACGCCGATGCGCACCGCGCTCGCCGACATACGGGGCTCGCTGTCGCCCTCACGCGCCGCAGACTTCAAGACCTGTCCCCTGCTCTACCGTTTCCGCACCATCGACCGCCTGCCCGACACGCCGACCCGCGACCAGGTCCGCGGCACCCTGGTACACGCGGTTCTGGAACGGCTGTTCGAGCTGCCCGCGGCCCAGCGCACCCCGACCGCGGCCGGTGCGCTGGTGGAGCCGGAATGGCAGCGCCTGCAAGAATCCGACCCGGCACTGGGCGCACTGTTCCAGACCGACGCCGACAGCTGCGCCACACCGGCCGAGGAACGGGCAGAGCTCGAGCCGCTGGCCGCTGTACGCGAGTGGCTGGACTCGGCCCGCGGCCTGCTGGACGGATACTTCACGGTGGAGGATCCGCAGAGGCTGGAGCCGGCGGAACGCGAAAGCCTCATCGAGGTCGTACTCGATTCCGGACTACGGCTGCGCGGCTTCGTCGACCGCCTCGACATCTCGCCCGCCGGTGACATGCGCGTGGTCGACTACAAGACCGGCGCCGCCCCGCGGGAGGCGTTCGAGGCCAGAGCACTGTTCCAGCTCAAGTTCTATGCACTGGTGCTGTGGCGTACCCGCGGCACCGTGCCCCGAGCGCTGCGGCTGCTCTATCTGCGGGACCGGGAGGCCTGTGACTACCGGCCGGATGCCGAGGAACTGGGCCGGTTCGAAAAGAACCTTGTTGCCCTGTGGACCGCCATCGACCGGGCCACCCAGGCCGGCGACTTCCCGGCCAAACGCAGCCGGCTCTGCGACTGGTGTGCCTACCAGCAGCTGTGCCCGGAGTTCGGCGGTACCCCGCCGCCCTTCCCGGTGTTGGCTGAATCCTGAGTCATGGTCCACGGACTCTCCTCCACCGGGAGGAGAGCAGGATCCGCCCAGGCGATGACCCGACGGGCCGTGTTCCAGATACGGTCAGATGCGTGACGGCGTTAAGTGACATGACCGGGCGGCTGCGGCGCCGTCCACTGGTGGCCGACGGGCTGTTGGCCGCCGGCATCGTCGTCAGTTACCTGACCATGACCGGTGCCAGCCCGCCGCGGACCCGGCCGCCGGAGCTGGCCGTCATCGTGCTGTGGACGGTGCTCGGAGTGTTGCCGGTGATGTTCCGCCGCCGGTGGTGGTGGGGTTCGGTGGCGCTGGCCATGGCATTGACCGGCGCGGTGCTGGTGGACCGCGACTTCAACCAGTCCCAGGAGATCACCCTGGTCGTGCTGGCCTACACCGCCGCGAACCGGCTCGTGGCGAGGGTCGCCGCGCTGACCGCGGTGCTGCTGTGGCTGCCGGCGATGCTCGTGGCCCTGTCCACCCGACGACCCAGCGATCCGGAGGTCATGCCGGTCCTACTGATCGATGCGCTGTTGGCGCTCGTCTGTTTCTTCCTCGGTCGCTTCAACCAAACCAGACGCGCCTACACCGAGGCGCTGGAGGCCAGGGCACGGGAAGCCGAACGCAGTCAACGCGCCCGTACCGACCGGGCCGTCGCCGAGGAACGTCGCCGCATCGCCCGGGAACTGCACGACGTCGTCGCTCACCATGTGAGCGTGATGGGGGTACTGGCCACCGGGGCCCGGCGGAGCCTGCACCGTGACCCGGACGCCGCCGCCGACGCCCTGGGCAGTATCGAGCAGACCGGACGCACCACGTTGCGGGAACTGCGCAGGCTACTCAACGTGCTGCGCGCCGACGACGAGGCGAGCACTACCGGGTCCGCGGAGCTTGCCCCGCAACCTGGGCTGACCGCGGTACGGGGCCTGATCGACCAGACCAGGCGCACCGGCATGCCGGTCAGCGTGCAGGTGGACGGTGAACCGTACCCGGTGGACGCCGGGATCGGACTGGCCGTGTACCGGTTGATCCAGGAGGCGTTGACCAATGCCGTCAAGCATGCCGGTCCGGCGGATGCGCACGTCCGGCTCGACTTCGGCTCGGCGGCGCTCACGGTTGAGGTCTTCGACACCGGCCGCGGACAGGACCGCCGGCGCGCAGATCGCGCGGACCCGGGGCACGGCCTGCTCGGCATGCGCGAGCGGGTCGCGCTCTACGGCGGCGAACTTCGTACCGGCCCCCGGCCCGGTGGGGGCTTCCGGGTGTACGCGAGGATTCCCATGGACAATCTGGCGGAGCTGTCGCGACTGCCGGCGGGTACGGCGGAACCACGGGGGTAGCGGTGAGCGAACACACCACACAGCACCTGGCGGCTGAGCCGGGTGTACCAAAACCGGTACGGGTACTGCTCGTCGACGACCAGCCGTTGTTGCGCACCGGTTTCCGGATGGTGCTGGGCGTGGAACCCGACGTCGAGGTCGTCGGCGAAGCCGGAGACGGTGCCGAGGGCGTGGAACTCGCCCGCCGGCTGCTGCCCGACGTGGTGCTGATGGACATCCGGATGCCCCGGATGGACGGGGTAGCGGCGACCCGGTCCATCGTGGCGGCCCGGCTGCCGGTACGGGTACTCATCCTGACCACCTTCGACCTCGATGAGTACGTGGTCGGCGCGCTGCGCGCAGGGGCCAGCGGGTTTCTGGCCAAGGACGTACCCGCCGAGGATCTGGTCCAGGCGATCCGCACGGTGGCGGCCGGGGAGGCCGTGGTGGCGCCACGGATCCTGCGCCGGTTACTGGATCAGTTCGGTACGTTCCTGCCCGACCCTTCGGCTACACCGACGGCCCGGATCGACGTGCTGACCGAGCGGGAACGGGAGGTCCTGGTGCTGGTCGCCCGGGGCATGTCCAACGCCGAGATCGCCCGGAAGCTGTCCGTCAGCGAGACCACGGTCAAGACCCATGTCGGGCACATGCTGACCAAACTCGACCTGCGCGACCGGGTCCAGGCCGTGGTGCTGGCCTACGAGACCGGACTCGTGCGGCCCGGTATCTGATTCGTCGAACCGGATTTCGCCTCAGGGCACCCGTCGTGCGCAGGTCGGAGTCGGGGTCATCCCCGAGAGGGGCCTCCGGGGCGATCCGGACGAGTTGCCGGGGCGGTTTTCGCCCGGAGGTCGTAGGACGGGACCGTCCCTTCGCACGACGCGTCCGGTGACCACGGCCCGTAATGTCGAGGCTGACACCGGCGGGCTGGGCCCGCCGCTTGTGATGATGGGGGAGGATCGTGACCACAGCGCTGACCACGGCCACGGGAGTAGCCGCCCGGGCGGTCAAGGTGTGGAAGGTGTACGGCAGCGGAGAGGCACAGATCGCTGCGTTGCGTGAGGTGAGCGTCGAGTTCGAGCGCGGTCGGTTCACCGCGATCATGGGGCCGTCCGGTTCCGGCAAGTCGACGCTGATGCACTGCCTGGCCGGGCTGGACACGGTCAGCCGCGGCGAGGTGTTCGTAGGTGACCGCCAGGTCAGCGGCCTCGGTGACCGTGGACTGACCGAGCTGCGCCGGGACAAGGTCGGGTTCATCTTCCAGCAGTTCAATCTGCTGCCGACGTTGACGGCCGAGGAGAACATCCTGCTACCGCTGTCGATCGCCGGACGCAAGCCGGACCGGGAGTGGTTCGACACCGTCGTGGACACCGTCGGTCTGCGTGACCGGCTCGGGCACCGGCCCACCCAGCTGTCGGGCGGCCAGCAGCAGCGGGTGGCGTGCGCCCGGGCACTGGTGTCACGCCCCGAGGTGGTCTTCGCCGACGAACCGACCGGAAACCTGGACTCCCGGTCCAGTCAGGAGGTACTGGGTTTCCTGCGCGACTCGGTCCGCCAGTTCGGTCAGACCATTGTGATGGTGACCCACGACCCGAACGCGGCGTCCTACGCCGACCGGGTGATCTTCCTGGCCGACGGCGAGATCGTCGACGAACTGCACGACCCGAACGCCGACGCCGTGCTGGAGAAGATGAAGACCCTCGACAAGGTCGGCGAGCACCCGGTCGGGGCGCGGCAGCCCGCGCTGGAGGGCGAGAACTGATGCTGCGCGCGGTACTGAAGAGTCTGCTGGCCCGCAAACTCCGGTTGATGTTGTCCGGGCTGGCCGTCGTACTCGGCGTCATGTTCGTATCCGGTGCCCTGGTACTCACCACGTCGCTGGGCAAGTCGTTCGAGGGCCTGTTCGCCACCGTCTATCAGAACGTCGATGTCCAGGTCACCCCGAAACCGCAGGGCAACGGCGGGCAGACCGGTCCGCAGGCGGCCGGCAGCAAGGGTCTGCCGGCCGGCGTGGTCGACACGGTCGCCTCGGTGGACGGGGTCTCCAAGGCGACCGGACAGGTGTTCGCCAACGGCGCCCGGGTGATCGGTCACAACGGCAAGGTCATCCCCAGCGTCAGCGGACAGCAGTACGGTTCCAACTGGACCGGCACCTCACAGACCCTGCAACTGCGGCAGGGACACGGCCCACGGGCCCCCGACGAGGTCGCCATCAACGCCGGGTTGGCCAAGGCCGGCAACTTCAAGCTCGGTGAACAGATCGGCGTACTCACCCTGCAGCCGAAGAAGTCGTTCACGGTGGTGGGTATCTTCGGCTACAGCGGTAACCGCGACACCCTGGGCGGTGAGAGCACCGTCTCGTTCACCACCCCGGTGGCCCAGCAGCTGATGCTCGGACAGAAGAACGCGTTCACCGACGTGTCGGTACGTGGTGACGGCGGCGTCTCGCAGCAGACACTCAAGGACCGCATCGCCACCGCGGTCGGCGCGCAGTACCAGGTCCAGACCGGTACGGAACTGGCCAAGAAGCAGTCCGATTCGATCAAGAGCGGCCTCAAGTACGTCAACTACATCCTGCTCGGCTTCGCCGGTGTGGCGTTGTTCGTCGGTGCGTTCCTCATCCTCAACACGTTCTCGATCATCGTCGCGCAGCGCACCCGGGAACTGGCCCTGATGCGGGCCATGGGGGCCAGCCGCAAACAGATGATCGGCTCGGTACTGCTGGAAGCGGTGGTGATCGGCACCCTGTCCGGTGCTGTCGGCCTACTCGCCGGGATCGGCGTCGGTGCACTGCTCGGCTATATCTTCGGCAAGGTCGGCGGCGGCAACCTGACGTTGTCGCTGGGTGTACCGGCGTCCGCGGTGATCGCCTCGTTCGCGGTCGGCATCGTCATCACGGTCGTCGCCGCCCTGATGCCGTCGCTGCGGGCGTCACGGATCCCGCCGATCGCGGCGATGCGGGACGCGGCCACTCCGGACCGCCCGCTGACCCGGATCACGGTCTTCGGCACCATCGTGTTCGTCATCGGCGGGGGTGTACTGGCACTCGGGCTGTTCGGCCCGCTGGATGGTACGGCCACACTGTGGGCGATCCTGGCCGGTGTGCTGGTCGCGTTCATCGGGGTGGCCCTGCTGACCCCGGTGATCTCCAAGCCGGTGGTGAGCGTGATCGGTCGGCTGCTGTCCTTCTCGACGCCGGGCAAGCTGGGCCGACGCAACTCCGGTCGTAACCCGCGCCGTACCGCGATCACCGCAGCCGCGCTGATGGTGGGTATCGCGTTGATCACCGGTGTGAGCACCGTGCTGAGCTCGATGCAGACGAGCATCAACAAGGTGGTGGACAAGCAGCTCAGTGCCGATCTGATCGTCGCCGGGCAGCAGACCTCCGAGATCGCACCGACCTTCGATCCGAAGGCCCTGGACCAGATGCGTCGCATTCACGGCGTGCAGACGGTCGCCGGTGTCTTCACCGATTTCGCCCAGGTCGACGGCAAGCGCACCTATCTGGTGTCGACCGACGACCTGGCTGCGGTCCGGTCGGTGTTCAAGCTGACCAGCAGCTCGGGCAGGATCGACTCGCAGAGCGCGCGGCAGGTCGTGGTGGACACCAGGACAGCGAGCAACGCGCATGTCAAGGTCGGCGACACCATCCGGGTCCAGCAGGCCCGGGGCTCAGCCCGGTACACGGTGTCCGGCACGTACAAGGCGACCCAGGGTGGGGTGTCCGGATGGATTCTGCCGAAGCAGTCCATCCCGCAGTTCCGTAGCCCCAACCCGAGCCAGGCCTATCTGAAGCTTGCCCCGGGCGCGTCGGCGACCGCGGTGAAGAAGCAGATCGACACCCTGTTGGCGGACAGTCCGGAAGTGACGGTCACCGACCGCAGTGACTTCGTCAAGCAGCAGACCTCGGTGTTCAAGACCATCGAGACGATGATCCAGGTGCTGCTCACCTTGGCGATCATCATCGCTGCGCTGGGCGTGGTGAACACCCTCGCGCTGTCGGTGCTGGAACGAACCCGGGAGCTGGGTCTGTTGCGGGCGATCGGGATGAAGCGCCGGCAGATCATGGGGATGATCACCGTCGAGTCGGTGGTGATCTCGGTGTTCGGCGCCGTCCTCGGACTGGCGGTCGGTGCCGGGCTGGGTACCGCCGTGGTCCAGGCGCTGAAGGACCAGGGCATCAAGTACCTCAGCTTCTCCTGGGGGCTGATGGTGGCCTACCTGGTGCTGGCGGCGGTGATCGGGGTACTCGCCGCGATCCTGCCGTCGCTGCGGGCGGCCCGGCTCAACGTACTGGCAGCGATCTCGTACGAGTAACGCGCAGGTGTGGGCCCGGCCAGCGGGCCCACACCTCTTCGGCCGGAAGAGGACTGCAGCCCCCGGACACCGGGCCGCGGTCCTCTTCCTCTGTCCGGGGGAACCTCGAAGGAGCGGGTCTGCGCCGTCCGATCAGGAGGCCACCGCGCCGTCGGCGGCCAGACGACGCAGGTAGGGCACGGTGACAGTGGTCAGGCTGTCGGTCAGGGTGACGCCTGGAGTTCCGGACAGATCCACCTCGCTGGGTACACCGAGCACCACGCAGCCCGCCGCGGTGGCGCTGGCCAGTCCGGTCGGTGAGTCCTCGATCGCCACGCAGTGCGCCGGTGCGACGCCGAGCAGGGCCGCGGCGGTACGGTACGGCCCCGGGTGCGGCTTGGTCTCGGTGATGTCGTCACCGCACACCACCGCGGCGAAGTAACGTCGGCCGATCGTCTCCAGCGCGGTCTCCACCAACCGTCGCCGGGTCGCGGTGACCAGCGCAGCCGGGATGCCGGCAGCGGAGACCGCGGCCAGCAGCTCCTGTGCGCCGGGCTTCCACACCAGGCCGGCGGCGAACAGCTCCCCCATCCGGCTCTCCAGCCAGGCCACGCTGGAATCCGGGTCCAGGTCGGTGCGGCCGACATCGACATGCAGGATCGTCATCGACTCGGACATGTTGGTGCCGACCATCCGGGCCCGGGCGGAGTCGGAGAGCCGACCGCCGAGCCGGGTCGCCAGCTCCTGCAGCGCGACCGACCAGACCTTCTCGCTGTCCACCAAAGTCCCGTCCATGTCGAACAGGACGGCGGCAAGCTCGTGGGCGGTGCTCTCGGTGGGCATGTACCGATCCTGCCGCCGGGGTGTGTGCAGGTCGGAAGGCAGTTGCGTCGAGGTGGGCTGGGTCACCGCGCGCAATGCTTCCTAGGTAGCTGAATCGAAAAATGGATCGTCGACGTTGGTGCGTCCTGCGGCCCGCCGAGGTACCCGGTGGACCGCAGGACGACGCCGCTCACCGGGCGTTGAAGTAGCTGGCCTCCGGATGGTGGACCACCAGTGCGTCCGTGGACTGCTCGGGAGCGAGCTGATACTCCTCGGAGAGCGTCACGTTGATCCGGTCCGGGCGCAGCAACGGTACGACCTTCGCCCGATCCTCCAGCTCCGGGCAGGCCGCGTAGCCGAAGGAGTACCGACACCCCCGGTAATCCACCTTCAGCATGCCCTCCAGATCCGCCGGGTCGGCGTCGGCGATGGTGTCGCCACCGTCCAGAACCAGCTCGGAACGGATCCGCCGGTGCCAGTACTCGGCGAGCGCCTCGGCCAGTTGCACGGACAGCCCGTGCACTTCCAGGTAGTCGCGATAGCTGTTCGCAGCGAACAGCTTGGCCGTATATTCACTGATCGCCGCACCCACCGTGACCAGCTGGAACGCCACCACGTCGAGGGTGCCGGAGTCCTTCGGTCGGAAGAAGTCGGCGATACACAACCGCCGGTCACGCCGCTGTCGAGGGAAGGTGAACCGGGTCTGCTCGGCGTGCCCGTTCTCATCCAGTACGACCAGGTCGTTGCCCTCCGAGTAGCACGGGAAGTAGCCGTACACCACGGCCGCCTCCAGAACCTGTTCGGCGGCGAGACGGTCCAGCCAGTACCGCAGCCGGGGTCGACCCTCGGTCTCGGCAAGCTCCTCATAGGACGGACCGGACCCGCCCCGCGCGGGCTTCAGACCCCACTGGCCAAGGAAGGTGGCCCGTTCATCCAGCAGCGCGGCGTAGTCGGCCAGCAGGATGCCCTTTGCCACCCGGCTGCCGAAGAACGGCGCCTTCGGGATCTGGACGTCGCTCGCCACGTCCGAACGGACGCTGTCGTCGTACAGATCAGGCGCCTGCTCGGCGACGATGGTGCGCTGCCGTTCCCGACGCTCCCGGCGCTGCGCGAGCTTACGTTCCCGCTCCTCGTCGAGGACCGGCGCACCGCCACGCCGCGCGGTCATCACCCGGTCCATCAGGCTCAGGCCCTCGAAGGCGTCCTTGGCGTAGTGCACCTCACCGTCGAACCCGCTGCGCAGGTCGTCCTCCACGTACGCGCGGGTCAGCGCCGCACCACCGAGCATCACCGGCCACCGGGAGTGCAGGCCACGCGCCACCATCTCGGCCAGGTTGTCCTTCATCACCACGGTCGACTTGACCAGCAGCCCGGACATTCCGATCACGTCCGCGCGATGTTCCTCGGCGGCGTCCAGGATCGCGCTGATCGGCTGCTTGATGCCGATGTTGACCACGGTGTAGCCATTGTTGGACAGGATGATGTCGACGAGGTTCTTGCCGATGTCGTGGACGTCGCCCTTGACGGTGGCCAGCACGATGGTGCCCTTGCCCTCTTCGTCGGTGGTCTCCATGTGCGGTTCCAGGTGAGCCACCGCGGCCTTCATCACCTCGGCCGACTGCAGGACGAACGGCAGCTGCATCTGGCCGGAGCCGAACAGGTCACCGACCACCTTCATGCCCTCGAGCAGCGTGTCGTTCACGATCGCCAGTGCCGACCGCTCCTCCAGCGCGGCGTCCAGGTCCTCGGGCAGCCCGTTGCGTTCACCGTCCACGATGCGCCGCTTCAGCCGCTCGTCCAGCGGCAACGCGGCCAGTTCCTCGGCACGGCTGGCGCGCGCGGAGGCCATGTCGACGCCCTCGAACAGCTCGATGAGCCTCTGCAGCGGGTCGTAGCCCTCACGGCGGCGGTCGTACACCAGGTCGAGCGCGACCTCCCGCTGCTCGTCCGGGATCTTCGACATCGGCAGGATCTTGCTGGCGTGCACGATCGCCGAGGTCAGCCCGGCCTGTACGCACTCGTGCAGGAAGACCGAGTTGAGGACCTGGCGAGCCGCCGGATTGAGCCCGAAGGACACATTGGACACCCCGAGAGTGAAGTTCACCTCGGGGTAGCGCGCCCGCAGCCGCCTGATCGCTTCGATGGTCTCCAGGGCGTCGCGACGGGTCTCCTCCTGGCCGGTGGACACCGGGAAGGTGAGGCAGTCGACGAGGATGTCGGAGGTGTGCATCCCCCAGTTGCCGGTGAGGTCCTCGATCAGGCGGACCGCGACGCGTTCCTTCCAGTCCGCGGTACGGGCCTGTCCCTCCTCGTCGATGGTCAGTGCGACCACCGCAGCACCGTGTTCGCGGATCAGCGGCATGGCGCGGGCATAGCGCGATTGTGGGCCGTCGCCATCCTCGAAGTTGACCGAGTTGACCACGCAGCGGCCACCGAGCATGTCCAACCCGGCCTCGATGACCGCCGGCTCGGTGGAGTCGAGCATGATCGGCAGGGTGCTCGCGGTGGCGAACCGACCGGCGATCTCCCGCATGTCGACCGCCCCGTCGCGGCCGACGTAGTCCACGCACAGGTCCAACAGATGGGAGCCGGAGCGCGACTGGTCCCGGGCGATCTCCACACAGCCGCCGAAGTCCCCGTCCAGCATCTTGTCCCGGAACGCCTTGGACCCGTTGGCGTTGGTCCGCTCGGCGATCATCAGGACGCCGGCGTCCTGACGGAACGGCACGTGGTGGTACACCGAGGCGGCGCCGGCTTCCGGCTGTGGCTCCCGCTGCGTCGGGGTCAGCCCTTCCAGCCGACGCTGGACCGCGGTGATGTGCTCCGGTGTGGTGCCGCAGCAACCACCGACCAGCGAGGCGCCGAACCGGTCGACGAAGTCGTAGAGCGCCTCGGCGAGCTCGTCGGGGGTCAGCGGGTAGCGCGCACCGTCGGGGGTCAGTTCGGGCAGGCCGGCGTTGGGCATCACCGACAACCGGGCGCGTGAGTGCTGTGAGAGGTAGCGAAGGTGCTCGGTCATCTCGGCCGGACCGGTCGCACAGTTGAGCCCGATGAAGTCGACCCCGAGCGGTTCCAGTGCGGTCAGCGCGGCACCGATCTCGCTGCCGACCAGCATGGTGCCGGTGGTCTCGACCGTGACGTGACACAACAGAGGGACCCGGAATCCGGCGGCGGACATGGCCCGGTTCGCGCCGATGATCGCGGACTTGGCCTGCAACAGGTCCTGGCAGGTCTCCACCAGGATGGCATCCACCCCGCCGGAGAGCATACCGGCCGCACATGCCTGGTAGGCGTCGCGTAACTGCGCGAACGGGGCATGACCGAGGGTCGGCAGCTTCGTACCCGGACCCACGGAGCCGAGTACGAACCGGGGCCGGTCGGGCGTGCTGTGCCCGTCGGCCACCTCGCGGGCCAACCGAGCTCCGGCAGCCGCCAGCTCTTCGGTACGTTCCGTGATCCCGTACTCACCGAGGTTGCCGAAATTTGCGCCAAATGTATTTGTTTCAACACAGTCGGCACCGGCCACGAAGTAGGCATCGTGGATCCCCCGGACCACGTCCGGTCGGGTCACGTTGAGCAGTTCGTTGCAGCCCTCGTGCCCCTCGAAGTCGTCGAGGGTCAGGTCAGCCGCCTGCAGCATCGTGCCCATGCCACCGTCGGCAATCAGTACCCGGTCCTGGACGGTGTCCAGTAGCTTCGCAGAAGTCGCCACCCGCTCAGGCTATCCGGATGCCCGCAGGACGCCAGCCGAGCGTGCCCCTGGTCACCGCAGTGCGGGACGAACGGTGACGGAGTGTGGTCTTCCGGCACGCCGACGGGCGGTCGGCCGGCCCGACCGGTCCGCGACGTAGGCTTGCCCGGTGACCGAGTTCGACGGACTTCCAATGTTGCGTTCCCCCGTGCTCGTGGCCTCCTTCGAGGGTTGGAACGACGCCGCCGACGCGGCCACCGCCGCGGTGGACCATCTACGTCTGGCATGGAACGCCCGCAAGATCGACGAGCTCGATCCGGAGAGCTATTACGACTTCCAGGTGACGCGTCCCAATGTGTCGATGTCCGACGCCGGACCCGGCGAGATCGAATGGCCCACCAGCCGGTTCTATCTGTGTGAGGTACCCGGCTCGCAGCGTGACGTGGTGCTGCTGCGGGGCATTGAACCCAACATGCGCTGGAAGAGTTTCTGCGACGAGATACTGGACGTCTGCCATCGGCTGGAGGTCGACCAGGTCGTCCTGCTGGGCGCACTGCTCGCCGACGTCCCGTACAGCCGACCGTTGCCGATCACCGGCACCACCAGCGACCCCGGACTGCTGTCCCGACTCGCCCTGGCCCCCACGAAATACGAGGGGCCGACCGGCGTGGTGGGCGTGCTGCACGAGGCTGCCGCGCACGCCGACCTCGACACCGTGTCGTTCTGGGCGCACGTACCGCACTATGCGAGCCAGCCACCGTGCCCGAAGGCCACGCTGGGCCTGCTGCACCGGGTCGAGGAGGTACTCGATCTGCCGGTGCCCACCGGTGAGCTGGCGGTCGATTCGGCGGACTGGGAGGAACAGGTCCGCGAGTTGATCGAGTCGGACTCCGAGATCGCCGAGTACGTGCAGTCCCTGGAGCAGCGGGACGGCGAACCGGGGCTGGAGGCCCTGTCCGGCGACGAGATCGCCAAGGAGTTCGAGAAATACCTACGGCGGCGGGGTGGCGGCGCGCCGCCGTCCGGTCGCTGACGGGCTTCGTCCCCACTCTGGCAGGCGAACTGTCGTGGCGACCGCACGGCATGTCGGCACATGCATTCTAGGTAGCTAGGGCTACGATGCGGTGATCTCGCTGGAGGAGGCCATGTGACGATCAATCCGGGTATCGCCGAGTCACCCAGCCGCCAGATCGCCGACCAACTGCGCTCGTCCATCCGGGGCGGTCACCTGCAGCCCGGCGAGCGGTTGCCGTCCATCCCGTCCCTGGCCACCAGCTACGGGGTGGCCCGACAGACCGTGCAGCGCGCCATCGACCAGCTGCGGGTCGAGGGACTCGTGCTGACCAAGCCGGGCTCCGGCACCTTCGTACGCGGCAGCCGACGCCAGATGCACCGGCTGTCCCGGTCCCGCTACGGCAGGGCACGCGGTTATCACCGGGACATGCCGGTGCGCTACCGCCAGCACCTGATCTCCGCGGGCCGGGACCGGGCACCCGAGGAGGTCGCCCATGCCTTCGGCGTCGAGCCGGGCACCGAGCTGGTGGTCCGACGGCATGTGCTCTACCTTGCCGATCAGCCCGCCGAAGTGGGTGCCAGCTGGCTGCTGCCCGCGCAGGTGACCGGCAGCGTGCTGGAGACGCTGGACGCCGTACGCGGACCGCTGTATCTCACCGTCGAGGAGGTCACCGGCCGCCGGTACAGCCGGGCGAAGGACCACATCACCGCCCGCCAGCCCAGTCGCCAGGAAGCGGAACTGTTGCACATCCGGCCGGACACCCCGGTGCTGGTCCTGCTGCACGTGGCCAGCGACGCGCACGGGGACCCGATCGAGGTCAGCCAGGCCACCTGGCCGGGCCCGGGCACCATGCTGGTCGACGAGTATCCGGTACCGGCCCATCCCGACCGGCCCGACCCGCAGGACGACACCGGCGGCTTCGACATCGTGCTCGCCTGAGGCCGGTGCCGGTCCGGTACACCACCAGGCCGGCACCGCAGGTTCAGAGCCGGACTCCCAGCAGGGCGTCGGTCGCCTCGGCCATCAGCGCCGGAGCGTCGGGATCGGAGCCGTCGGTCACGCTCCAGGCGTCCAGCGCCGCCAGCGCGCCCGGCGTGTCCAGGTCGTCGGCGAGATGTGCCCGCAATTGCCGGAGCAGGGTCGAGCCATCGGGACCGGCAGGACGCCGGGCGGCGGCCCGCCAGCGGGCCAGCCGCTCCTTCGATTCGCTCAGCAGATCCTCGGTCCATTCCCGGTCCGCCCGGTAGTGACCGGCCAACAGGCTGAGCCGCGTCGCCGCCGGGTCCTCGCCCCGCTGCCGCAGGGCGGACACCAGCACAAGGTTGCCCTTGGACTTGGACATCTTCTCGCCCTGCCAACCGATCATCCCGGTATGCACATAGTGCTCGGCGAACGGCCACTCACCGGTCAGTGTCTCGGCATGCGCCGCGGACATCTCGTGGTGCGGGAAGATCAGATCATTGCCGCCACCCTGCACGTCGATGTGGTTACCGAGACGGCCGAGTGCGATCGCCGCACACTCGATGTGCCAGCCGGGCCGCCCGGCACCCAGGCTGGACGGCCAGCTCGGCTCGCCCGGCCGGGCGGAGCGCCAGAGCAGCGGGTCGAGCTTGTCGCGCTTGCCGGGACGCTCCGGGTCACCGCCGCGTTCCGCGGAGAGCTCCAGCATGGTCAGCCGACCGAAGTTCGACTCGTAGCCGAACCGTTTGGCCGCACCCACATCGAAATACACGTCATCCGTGCCGTCAGCCAGCCGGTAGGCGGCGTCGGTGCTGAACAACTGCTCGATCAGCGCGGCGATCTGCGGAATGGACTCCACCGCGCCCACGTAGTGGTCCGGGGCCAGAACGCTCAGCGCAGCCATGTCGGTACGGAACAGTTCCGTCTCGCGCTCCGCCAGTTCGGTCCAGTCGATGCCGTCACGTTCGGCCCGCTCCAGCAGCGGATCATCCACATCGGTGACGTTCTGCGCGTAATGCACCGTCAGTCCCGCATCCCGCCAGAGACGGTTGATCAGATCGAAGGTGATCATCGTCGCGGCGTGGCCGAGATGGGTCGCGTCGTAGGGCGTGATGCCGCAGACGTACAGCTTCGCCTCGCCCTCCGGCGCAGATGGCCGGACGGTCCGGCTGGCGGTGTCGAAAAGGGCCAGCGGCACCGAGGCGCCGGGCAGACGGGAGGGTTCAGGCGCCGACCAGGTATCCATACCGCCAGCGTAACGACGCCCCGATGAGATCCGACGGAGCAGACCTCGGGCGCTGCGTGCGCTGCGCGACCGACAGCCACCGGTCCGGAGCGGGCCGCTGGCATTGCCGCTGGTGCGCAGTGAGTACGCGCACATCGTAATGCCGGCTCGATCATGGTGCGCCACAATCGGCGACGGCACAGCGGCGGCCCGGGAGCCGTCAAGGTGCCAGAGATCACAGTGGACGAGCGGTCGTGAGGAGGCCCGGATGACCACCGATCCGCCCTTCGTGGATCTCGCCAGCGACGACCTCCGACGCTGGCTGGCCGACGACGGTGACTTCTCGCCCTGGCTCACCGAACTGGCCGCCACCATCCCGGCCGCACCGACCCGGTTACCGGACCCGACCGGAGCCACCGCGATGCTGACCCGGATGGGGGTGTCCGGAGCCGACATCGGCGAAGCCCTCGACGCGGTCCCCGATCCCGGCCGGCACCCTGAGCTGTGGTGGCTGCTGCACCACTGCCGCCTGCTGCTTATCGAGCGGCTCGGCAGTACGGCGCCGATGGCCCGCTGGCCCGACCTGCCGGCCCGGCTCGGCCCACACGGACGGTACTTCTATCTGTGGGTGTTCCTCGCCACCGTGCCTGACCTGCTCAGACACCACAAAGGCCGGGGTATCGAGGAATCGGTGTCCTGGCAGACACTCGCCGACCTCGGCTCCAAGGCCACGCTGCACCGCCGTACGCACGGCACCGGCGGCCTGGACAAGCAGGACTGGTTCACCCTGCATTTCCGGGGCCTGCTGTATTCGTTGGGGCGCCTGCAGTTCAACCTCGGACACGCCCCTGCCGACAGCAGCACGCTGCCACCGGGTACGCCCTGTCTCGGGGTACACATCCCGGAGAGCGGACCGATGACCCCGGACGCGTGCGAGGAGTCGTTGCGTCGGGCGTCGGCGTTCTTCCTCCGGCACTTCTCCGTCCGGTACCGGTACGCCAGCTGTACCTCCTGGCTGCTCGACGACCAGCTCGCCGGATACCTGCCGGCCACCTCCAACATCCTGCAGTTCCAGCGACGTTTCCAGCTGGCACCGGACAAGCGGCAGGGTGACGCCGACATCCTGGAGTTCGTCTTCCGACGGATCCGCCCACAGCTGGCCGACCTGCCGCAGCAGACCACGCTGCAGCGTGCCGTGGTCTCACACCTGCGGGCCGGCCGGCACTGGCAGGTGCGTACCGGTTGGCTCGAGCTGCCGGACTGACGCTCCTGCCGCGGAACCCCAGCTCACCCCGGTCGCGACCGGCGGGGCATCAGATCGGCGGCCAGGGCAGAGCCGGCCAGTCCTCCCCCGGCATCGGGTAACGGCCGGTCTCCAGCAACCGCTCGGTGCGAGCCACGGTGGCGCGTATCTCGCGCTGGGTCAGGTGCTCGTCGAGCTGCTCGCCCAGTGCGCCGTCCAGTTCGGCGCGCAGCGCACGCAAGGTGCCCAGGGTGTCGTCCGGAAGCTGATGACCGGCCCACCCCCACAGCACCGTACGCAGCTTCTCCTCGACGTGGAACGACACGCCGTGGTCGACCCCGAACACCCGCCCGTCGGTGCCGCACAGCACGTGGGCGCCCTTGCGGTCCGCGTTGTTGATCACCGCGTCGAACACGGCCATCCGGGCCAACCGTTCGTCGGGCGCGTGGGCCAGCACGAACCGCTCGCCCTGTGGACCCTGTGCCGCGGCGATCGGACACCAGTCCGCGGCGATGTCGTCCGCGGGAACGAACCCGACCAGTTCGTCGGTCCGGTCACCGTCGATCCACAACTGGCAGATGCCGGTACCGGCCGGGCCGTCCCGCAGCACCGTGGGCGGCACGATGTCCCAGCCGGTCGCGGCGGACAGCAGGTACGCGGAGATCTCCCGCCCGGCCAGGGTGCCGTCCGGGAAATCCCACAACGGACGCTCGCCGCGTACCGGCTTGTAGACGCACCGGGCACGCCGACCGTCCCACGCGATGAACGCCCGCAGGGTCGTGTTCGACGCCTCAGCGAGCAGGCCCTCCGGTTCGATGACGCCGTGCCGCAACAACTGCAGGGCATCCGTCGTCGACAGCTGCGCCGCAGCGACCAGATCGGCGGACTGGTCACTCACCCGGGTCTCCCCGACGGGTCGGTACGGCCGGCGCCGCCTGTCTGTGCACGCGGCCGCTCACGAATCCGGCAGCATCCGGTGATAGCCGTTCTGCCGGGGACACAGGTGCCCCTCCGGGTCCAGCGGCAGACCGCACAGCGGGCATGGTGGCCGGCCTGCCGACACCACCCGCCTGGCACGTTCGATGAACGCGCGGGTCTCCCGTGGCCCCAACCTGACCCGCAGCAGATCCAGGTCGGGATCGTCCAGCTCGGCGGCCGCGTCCGCCTCCTCGTCGGGCTCCTCGGCACCGGGCAGTTCGGGGGTCGCCTCACCGGCGGCCACCGCCTCGATCAGCACCGTGTTGTCCTCGGAGTCCCAGGCCAGACCGAGCGTGCCGACCCGGAACTCCTCATCCAGCGGGGTCTCCAACGGCTCGTTGTCGGTGGGCAGTGGTTCGGGGCCGGCCGGTATGTCGGCGCCGAACCGACGGACAGCCTCGGCCAGCAGCTCCTCGAGCTTGTCGGCGAGCAGCGTGACCTGCACCTTCTCCAGTGCGACGCTGACCACGCGACCACCACCGCGGGCCTGGAGGAAGAAGGTACGGTCGCCGGGCTCACCCACCGTACCGGCCACGAACCGCTCCGGCGGTTCGAAGTCATACACCTGGCGTGACATGGCTCGACCCTATCCGCCCGGCGTTGTGTCGTCCGCAGTGCCGGCATACGACACGGTCCGGTTCGCCCCACCGGATGCGTCCTGACCGCCGCGTCCCGCTGCGTACCGGAGACGACGGGTCATGCCCCGGACTCCGTACGGCCGGTCGCGCCGCCCACGGCGGCATCGGAGTCATGCACCGACGCCTTCCGGCGGCGCCGCCGTTTCGGCGGCACCAGACCGCTCAGGTCGCTGCCGAGATCGTTGAGCTTGAGGACGAACGGACGCAACGGGGTGTAGCGGATGACCGTGACCGAGCAGGGCTCGACGACGATGCGTTGGAACTGGTCCAGATGCAGACCGAGGGCATCTGCCACGATGGCCTTGATCACATCACCGTGGCTACAGGCCAGCCAGAGTGCGTCGGACCCGTGCTGCTCGGTGATCCGGGCATCCCACTCGCGGACCGCGCTCACCGCCCGAGTCGCGGTGGTGGCCAGTGGCTCGCCGCCGGGGAAGACCGCCGCGGCCGGGTGCGACTGGACGATCTTCCACATCGGCTCCTTGGCCAGCTTCCTGAGCGGCTGGCCCTCCCAGTCGCCGTACCGGCACTCGCCGAGCCGGTCGTCGACGACCGGGGGCACAACGTCCGACGATCCGTCGAAGACCCGCTGAAGTGTCTCCTGACAGCGTTGCAGCGGGCTGACGACCACACCCCGCAACGGCAACGGTCGCAGTCGTCGGCCGACCGCATCCGCCTGGGAACGGCCGGTGTCGTCCAATCCGATACCGGGGGTCCAGCCGGCCAGCACACCGTCGGCGTTCGCGGTGGTCCGACCGTGTCGCAGCAGCACCAGGGTCGCCATACCGCCAACACTAGCCAGCCGCGGCGACGACGCGGCCGGCGCGCTCAGCTGGCGCTGACGGTACCGGTCAGCAGCAGCACGGCGATCAGCACGCCGAGCGGAATCCGGTACCAGATGAAGGTGGTCATGCTGTGCCGGGCGACGAACTTGAGGAACCAGGCGACCGCCGCGTACGCGACGAGGAAACTGACCACGGTGCCCACCAGCGTCGGCAGCCACCCCACCCCACCGGACAGGGCATCGGAGAGCTCGAAGACCCCGGCGGCGGCCAGCGCCGGAATGCCCAGGAAGAAGGAGAGTCGGGTGGCGGTGACCCGGTCCAGGTCGCGGACCAGGCCGGCGGAGATGGTGGCGCCGGACCGGGACACCCCCGGCACCAGGGCGACGCACTGGGCGATGCCGATGAACAGCATGTCCCGCCAGCCCACGTCACGTTCCCCGCGCCGCTGGGTGGCGGCCCGTTCTGCCAGGGCGATCACCACACTCCACACGATCAGGCCGGCCACCACGAACCACAGGCTGCGCAACGTGGTCTCGATGACGTTCTTGCCCAGCAGGCCGATCACCCCGATCGGGATCGAGCCGAGGATGACGTACCAGCCGAACCGGTAGTCGAAGTCCTGCCGGTGCGCGGGCCGCAGCACCCCACGCAGCCAGCCCACCACGATGCGGGCGATGTCGGCACGGAAGTACACGATGGCCGCGATGATCGCGCCGACCTGGATCACCGCGGTGAACCCGGTCAGCGACGCGTCATCGAGCTTCATCCCGAGCAGCTTCTCCACGATGGTCAGATGCCCCGTTGAGGAGACCGGCAGGAACTCCGTCAGTCCCTCGACCACGCCGAGCACAGCGGCCTGCCAGATGTGCATCAGGCACCGAGTCCGGAACGGTCCAGAGCCTCGGCCAGGGTACGCAGCGTACGGATGGAGTACTCCAGGATGTCCTGCGGGCTGCTGATCCCGGGCGGCGGGTACGGGGCGATGGTCAACGTGCCGACACCGGCCTCGGCGTAGGCGGCGAGCCGGTCGGTGATCCGCTCCACCGGACCCAGCAGCGACGTACGGTCGATGAACTCGGCCGGTACCGCGGCCATCGCATCGCGTGGGCGACGGTCCAGGTACAGGTCCTGCACCTCGGCAGCGGCCGCCGCGTACCCCATCCGGACCGCGAGCTGGTTGTAGAAGTTCTGCTTGCGAGAGCCCATGCCGCCGATGTAGAGGGCCGCGTAGCCGCGGACCGGTTCGGCGCAGACCGCCGGGTCGTCACCGATCACCACCGGCACCGTGGGCACCACGTCGAAACCGTCCAGACCGAGCCCTGCCTTCTGCCGGCCGATCGCGACCTGAGCCAGTTGCTCGCTCGCATACTCCGGCGAGAAGAACACCGCCAGCCAGCCGTCCGCGATCTCGCCGGCCAGTTCCAGGTTGCGGGGGCCGACCGCGGCCAGGTAGACCGGCACCCGTTCGCGTACCGGATGCACCGTCAGCCGTAGCGCCTTGCCGGGGCCGTCGGGCAGCGGAAGTGTGTAGTACTCGCCGTCGTAGGCGACCGGCTTGCGGGCCAGCGCGAGCCGGACGATGTCGACGTACTCGCGGGTGCGGCGAAGCGGCCGACCGAACGGCACCCCGTGCCAGCCCTCCGACACCTGCGGTCCGGACACCCCGAGCCCGAGGCGGAACCGTCCGCCGGAGATCCCGTCGATCGTCGCCGCCGTCATCGCCGTCATCGCCGGGGTACGGGCCGGGATCTGCATCACCGCGCTGCCCAGTTCGATGTTCTCGGTCTGCCCAGCCAGCCAGGCCAGCATGGACGGCGAGTCCGAGCCGTACGCCTCGGCCGCCCACACCACCGAGTAGCCCAGCCGGTCGGCCTCCTGCGCCAACGCGAGATGTGCCCGCGGATCGTTGCCGCCACCCCAGTAGCCGAGGTTGAGTCCGAGCCGCATGCCCATCTTGCCCCCTGATGTCACGCGGCAAAAGCCGCAGAATGTCCCCGCGGTCGCCGGTGACCGCCTGCTCGTGCAGGGTAGCCGTCGCCCGGCGGGTCGTTGCCGGCCGGCCGAGACACGCCGGTAGCGTCCGCGGTCATGGAGCAGCGCGCGCTCGGCCGTACCGGCCTGCGGGTGTCCCGGATCGCCCTGGGCAGCATGACCTGGGGGCGGGACACCGACCCTGACGATGCCGCAGCGCAGCTCAAGACGTACACGGAGGCCGGCGGCAACCTCATCGACACCGCCGATGTATACGCCGACGGGGACGCCGAGCGGCTTCTGGGCGGTCTGCTCGATCGTGTGGTGGCCCGTAGCGACCTGGTCATCGCCACCAAGTCCGGGCTGCGGCCCGACCATCCCCGCCGCCGCGACTCGTCCCGGCTGCATCTGCTGCGGGCGCTGGACGCGTCGCTGGCCCGGCTCGGTACCGACTACGTCGACCTGTGGCAGTTGCACGGCTACGACCAGTCCACTCCGCTGGAGGAGACGCTGGCCACGCTGGACTTCGCGGTGTCCAGCGGACGCGCGCGCTACGTGGGGGTGTCGAACTTCGCGGCCTGGCAGACCGCCAAGTCGGCCACCTGGCAGCAGGCCTGGCCGGGGCGGGCCCCGGTGGTCTCCGCCCAGGTCGAGTACTCGCTGCTGGAGCGGAGCGCGGAGCGGGAACTGGTGCCCGCCTGCCAGGATCTGGGCCTGGGGATCCTGCCCTGGTCGCCGCTGGGCCGTGGCGTGTTGACCGGAAAGTACCGGCAGGGCACCCCCGCCGACTCCCGTGCCGCCTCGCCGCATTTCGAACGGTTCGTGGAACGCTATCTGGACAAGACCTCCAGCGGCATCGTCGAGGCGGTCGTCACCGCCGCCGACGGCCTCGGCGTGTCACCAGTGTCGGTGGCCCTGGCCTGGGTACGCGACCAGCCCGGCGTGGTCGCGCCGGTCGTCGGGGCACGCACCCTCGGCCAGCTGGTCGGCTCGCTGGACTCCGAGGAACTGGTCCTCCCGGCGGAGATCCGTTGCGCGCTGGACGACGTGTCCTCCCCCGCGCTGGAGGACATGGGCCCGGGTTGACCCCCGATCGGCTATTTGTCAGTCGGACTGGCTTTACCGGCCCCCCGTTGGGCAGGATCAAGAGGTGCCACCCGACTACGAATACGCCCCGCTCCGGATCCCTCCGGACGTCGACCGGCTGACCGCACAGGCCAGGCTGTCCATCCAGGCCGAATTCGCCGGCTGGGAACTGGCCACGGTGCGCCTCTACCGCGACGGCACCCGGCACGTGGTGCTCCGGCGGCGGCGCGGTACCGAGCCGCCACTACCCGACCTGTCGTACTGACCCGGACCGATACCAGCCGTCCCGGGCCGCCGCGGACACGGCGGCCCGGCCCCGGTCAGTGTGAGCGCCCGGACCCGGCGACCGTACCGGCGCCGTTCGTCGGATCGGTCTCCGTCTCCAGTTCCTCGTCGACCTGCTCGTCGAAGCGGTACAGGATGCTCTCGTCCGGGCCGATCACGAACGGGGCGCTGTCGTCCTCGTCGTCAAGTTCCTCTGGTCCGAGCGGCTGCGTGACCTCGGTGACGGTGACGACCCCGCCCAACGGATCGAGTTCGGGTACGTCCAGCGAACCGAGCGCTCCGTCGCCGGCCTGCATCAGCTCAGCCACCGCGGCCCCCACCGTGGTGACGGTGTCGTCGGGGGCACCGTCACCACGGGCACCCGAGCGGCGAGCGGCCTCCGCGGCGGCCAGCAACGCCGCCGTACTCGGCACCGTGTAGTCGCGGCGCTGACGGACCGAGATGGTCACCGGCGACGCATCGGCCGCCATCCCCGGTTCCCCGGTGCCACTCCACTGCGAGTCGCCGTCGGCCGGGTCGATCGGTTCGACGTCCCACGGTGTGACCTCACCGAACTCGTCGAGCAGCACCTCGTCGTAGGCGAAGGAGGCGTTGTTGAGCTCGACGTAGCTCTGCCAGACGGTGTCGTCGTCGCTGCGACCACCGGCGGCGCGCACCGCAGCCAGGTGGGTTCGAGCGGCTTCGACCACACGCTGCAGGGCGGCGTCGAGGTCGGTACGTTCGGTCATGGAATCCTCCGGAATGAACCTGGCAGAGAACCGGTCACGATCAGCTTCTACGAGTCAGCAGCGGGAGAGGAAGCGATCGAGGACCCGTACCCCGAAGCGCAATGCATCCACCGGCACCCGCTCGTCCACCCCGTGGAACAGTCCGGAGAAGTCCAGGTCGGCGGGAAGCTTCAACGGGGCGAAGCCGAAGTGCCGGACGCCCAGACGACGGAACGCCTTGCCGTCGGTACCGCCGGAGAGCATGTAGGGCACCGGCAGAGCACCCGGGTCGTAGTGGCGCAGCGACTCGGCCATCGCGTCGACCAGCGGGCCGGCGAACTCGGTCTCCATCGCCGGCTGGTGCTGCTCGTAGGAGATCTCGATGTCCGGGCCGGCCAGCCGCTGGATCTCGTCGAGAAAGCTGTCCTCATGCCCCGGCAGGGTCCGACCGTCCACCGCCGCCATCGCCTCGCCCGGCACCACGTTGGTCTTGTACCCGGCGGACAGCATCGTCGGGTTGGCGGTGTTGCGGATCGTCGCGCCGATCAGCCGGGCCATCGGGCCGAGCTTGGCGATGACCTGCTCCGGCCGCTCGGGATCGAGCTGGACCCCGAACGCCTCCGACACCTGGTCCAGGAAGGTGCGTACGGTCGGGGTCAGCGTCACCGGGAACTGGTGCTCACCGATCCGGGTCACCGCCCGACACAACGCGGTGACGGCGTTGTCCTCATGGATCATCGAGCCGTGCCCGGCGTTGCCGCGGGCCCGCAGCCGCATCCAGTTGATGCCCTTCTCCGCGGTCTCGATGCAGTACAGCCGCAGGTCGTCGTCGACGGAGACGGAGAACCCGCCCACCTCGCCGACCGCCTCGGTGCAGCCCTCGAACAGTTCCGGGTGATGGTCGACCAGATGGTGCGCCCCGTAGGTGCTGCCGGCCTCCTCGTCGGCGACGAACGCGAGCACCAGGTCACGTGGCGGCACCCGGCCCTCCCGGCGCCACTGCCGGACCAGGGCCAGGATCATCGCGTCGTAGTCCTTCATGTCGATCGCGCCGCGGCCCCACAGGTAGCCGTCGCGTAGCTCCCCGGAGAACGGGTGGACCTGCCAGTCGGCCGGGTTGGCCGGTACCACGTCGAGGTGGCCGTGCAGCAGCAGCGGCGAACGCGAGGAGTCCGCGCCGGCGAACCGGGCCACCACCGACGCCCGGCCGGGTTCGCTCTCGGTGATGAACGGTTCCAGGCCGACCTCGGCCAGCTTCTCCGCGACGTACTCGGCCGCCGCGCGCTCACCCGAACTGGTCGTGGTGTCACCCGTGTTGGTCGTGTCGATGCGCAGCAGGTCCCGGCAGATCTCCACGACCTCGTCGGTCGCCTGCACCGGTGGGGAGTCCACCGGTGACCACTCCTGCACACCGTCTGCGGGCCGCACTGGATCGCTCATGCGCCCTTCATACCAGCCCGCCCGGGGCTGATCGGGACACCCCGCAGGCGCCGCACCGTCGACTGGCGGGCAAGTCCGCTGGTGTACAGTTAGCGCTCGCTACGCCCCTCCCGGTGTCCGGTCGTTGCCGGAACGCCAGGTATGGTGCGCAGTGCAGGTCCGAGTGGCGGAATGGCAGACGCGCTAGCTTGAGGTGCTAGTGCCCTTTATCGGGCGTGGGGGTTCAAGTCCCCCCTCGGACACCCACAGTCATTAATCGGCGTCGGTCCTTGCCTCGACGCCGATTTCGTCTATCCGCTGCCCGCCACCTCGGCCGACAGCCGACCCCCTTCCTCTGGGCCTGCGTCCGTGCCGGGTTGCGGCCGATATGAAAAGATCCGGCCATGAATGGCTTCGGTCAACCACTCGACGGCAGGAACACCCTGGTCATCGGGGGTGGGGGCGAGGGGATCGGGCGCGCGATCTCGCGGGCGTTCGCGGCAGCGGGCGCGGCCGTCGCCGTCGCCGACGTCGATGCGGACCGGGCCCGGGTGGCGGCCCAGGAGCTGACAGCGTCCGGCGCCCGGGCGGTTGCGCTCACCGGCGATGTACGGTCCGGGTCCGATGTGGACGGATTCGTCGCCACCACTGTCGAGGAGTTCGGCCGGCTGGACACGCTCGTCACCGTTGTCGGAGGGCAGGTCGCGTTCGTTCCCGCGGTACGGCTGCACGAGATGAGCGACGACGACTGGGATCTGGCGTACGAGATGAACCTCCGCTATGTGGCGCGGGCGGCCCGCGCCGCTATCCGCGCCTTCCTGGCCCAGGGACAGGGCGGATCCATCGTCAGCGTCGGTTCGGTCGCCGGGGTCATGGCCGCACCCATGCAGGCCGGGTACGGCGCAGCCAAGGCCGGTCTGGCCAGCCTCGCCCGGACCGTCGCCGCGGAGTACGCCGGTGACGGGATCCGCATGAACATCGTGGCGTGCGGCGCCATCGCAACCGCAGCAGCGAATTCCGCGCAGCCCGTCGACGAGGTGCCCGAGATTCCGATGGGCCGGCTCGGGGTGCCGGCCGATGCCGCGGCAGCAGCTGTCTACCTGGCCTCGCCGCTGTCGTCCTACGTGACCGGGCAGAGTCTGCTCGTCGACGGAGGGGTCACTGTACGGGGGCCGTTCCCGGCCTGAGGGTCGTCCGACCGGCCACCGGCCGATCCTCCGCAGCGTCCGCCATACGAGTGAATCGGGCGAGGTCGATCACACAGCGCCGATCATGCTGTCATGTCTTCCCGCATGACAGATGCGACATACGTGACACTCAGTGGCGCTCACTATCAGTCTATTGCGTTTAAGGATGAACTGGGTGATGCTTCTGCAAGCACTCCGCTGTCCCGCGATCGGCCGGTAACCAGGCCACAGGCGGGTTCTTCGGCCTGTCGGCGCCAGGATGAGAGGAGTTCCTCTTGTCAGAGATCCTTTCCGGTGACCCGATTCTCGCGCTCGCCGAGCCCGATGTGCTGGCCGATCCGTATCCGAGCTACACACGTCTGCGCGAGGCGCCACCGTTCTTCTACGAACCCCTCGACTCGTGGATGTTCAGTCGCTACGCCGACTGCGCGGGCGTGCTGCGCGACACCGGCCGGTTCGCCGCCGACTGGCGCCGGGTCGGCGAGCAGGTGCCACCACGGGCGATCAACATGCTGACCCTGGATCCGCCGGAACACACCGTGGTACGGCACGTGTTCATGGACGCGATGCGCGACCAGGACGCGGGATGCCTGCGGGAGACGGTACTGCGGCAGTGCAGCGAGCTGCTCGCCGCGCTCGCCCGACGTCCCTGCTTCGACCTGCTCGCCGACCTGGCCGAGCCGCTGGCGTTGAGTACGACGGCAAGCTACCTGGGCGTGCCAGCACCCGACGGCGCCTGGCTGAGCCGGGCGGGCCGCGTCGTCGCGGCGGGCATGGACGCCGGCCTCTGGCCCGAGCGCGGGGTCGCGGTACGCGATGCGCAGGAGGAGTTCGCCGTACTGGTGGACGGTTGGCTGGCCGATCCGCCCGACGCCGGGGTCCTCGGCGCGCTGACCCGACGGGCCGCGACCGGCAAGGTGGCGCCGGATGTGCTCGCCAACACCGTACGGGGGCTGCTGTTCAGCGGCTACAGCTCCGGAAGCAAGCTGCTCGCACTGGCCGCGGTGGAACTGCTGCACCGCCGCTCGGTCGGGCTGGCGGAGTTCACCGACGCCGACCCGGCCCGGGCGGTGGACGAACTGGTCCGGGTCGCCTCACCGATCCACGCCGTGGCCCGGGCGTGCCTGGTCGACACCGAGGTGGGCGGCATACCGGTACGAGCCGGCCAGGCGGTCACCCTGCTGCTGGGCGCGGCGAACCGCGATCCGGCCCGGTTCCCGGCAGCCGACCGCGTCATGCTGGACCGCCATCCCAACCCGCACCTGGGGTTCGGTCGTGGGCCGAAGGCATGTCTGGGTTCACCGTTCACCGCGGTACTGACCCGCACGGTGCTGCGCCTGCTCGCCGAACGGTACCCGGGGGCGCGGGCCCTGGACACGCCGACGTACCACCCGAATCTCACCCTGCGCAGCCTGCACCGCTTCACGGTCGCGCTGCACTGAGCAGCTCCACACCGGTCACTGCGGCCACGGGAGTGGATCATGTTGAAGGTCATCGGTGCGTCGTTCGGCCGGACCGGCACCTCGTCGGCCCGCGTCGCCCTGGAGTCACTGGGTTTCGGCCCCTGCCACTACATGCGGGCGCTGTTCACCGATCCGACCCAGGCCCAGGACTGGCTCGCGGTGGCGCAGGGCGCGGTACCGGACTGGCCACGGATCCTGCGCGGCTACCGCTCGACGGTGGCCTGGCCGGCCACGTACTTCTGGCGGGAGCTGGCGGCGGCGTACCCGGCGGCGAAGGTGCTGCTGATCGTGCGCGACCCGCAGGACTGGTACGACAGCATGTACCGCACGCTGTACCGCACCCGCCCCAGCGACACCACGCAGCTTCCGGTACGGGACGCGGCCATCGAACGCATCGTCTGGCAGGGCACCTTCGGCGGGCGCTTCACCGACCGGGCCCACGCCATCGGGGTCTACCGCGAGCATCTGGCCGAGGTACGCGACACGATCAGCGCCGATCGGCTGATCGAACTCGACGTCTCGCAGGGTTGGCGCACGCTCTGCAGCGCGCTGGGTGTGGACGAGCCACCGGCGGACTTCCCCGTGCTCAACACCACGGACGAGTATCTGCGCCGCGCCGGACGCGCCGGCGCGCTGCCCGTAGCGCAGGAACCGGGCCTGGACAAAGGAGAACGCACATGGCGACCGCACCGGACCTGACCGTCTCACCCGACACCGACCCCTACGCAGCGGTCGCCGGGTACTACGACCTGTTGCACATCGGACCGGGTTCGGCTCAGCTGGTCGACTTCTTCGCCGAGGTGGCGCCGGAGGGCGGGCACGCTCTGGAGATCGGCCCGGGAACCGGGCGGATGACACTGCCGGTCGCTGACCGCAGCGCCAGCCTGGTCTGCCTGGAGCGGTCTGCGTCGATGCGTACCGTGCTGCTGACCAAACTTGGTCAGCGCCCGGACCTGCGGGACCGGGTCACCGTGCTGGATGTGGCGGCGCCAGGTTTCGCGCTGAACCGGCGCTTCGACTACGTCTACCTTGCCGCGGTGCTGGAACACGTACCGCCCGAGGCGCGTCGGCCGTTCTTCACCACGTTGCTGGAGCATCTGGCCCCGGGCGGGGTGCTGGCCACCGACATGGTGTGCGACGAGCCGGTTCCGGACCAGGCGGAGCGCGAGATCCGGGACGCCAGGCAGGGCGAGTGCCGATTCACGCTGTCCTCCGCGGCCTGGCCACTGGGACCGGACCTGGCCGCCGTGCGACACGTGTACCGCACGTACCACGGTGACGAGCTGGTGGCCAGCCAGACCGTGCAGCGCCAGCATCACCTGCACCGGCCGGAGGGCGTACTGGCCGACCTGCGTGCGGTCGGGTTCGAGCCGGTGGCCGGTTCGGTGCTGACCGACGAGGTGACCCCCCTCGACGACAAGGGCACGCTGGTCGCGCGCAGTTCGGCGTGACCGGTGTCGACGGTCCGTCCGACACGACCGGGGCCGTGCCGACCGGCGGATCCGTTCCATCGAGGAAGGGAGGTGTGCCATGCGTTACTGGTACTAGGAACCCAGCCGTCGTGGCCCGACCGTGTACGGGTCGGGCCACGACCCGGTCCCAGCGGAGTCGAGGCACCCTGCCGTACCCCGACGGCGGGCGAGGAGGAACACCATGACCACCGGCATGACCGACCCCGCATGGGATGCGCTACCTGCCGCGACTCCCCTGCTCCGGCGCTACCCGATCGCGCCGCTCACCGCGGAGGTACGGGCGCTGCGGGCACGTGAGTGGAAACCGCAGCGTTCCGTCGGGCAACAGGGCATGATCCGTAAATCCACAGTGGACTGGAAAATTCTCGCGTTGCGCAGCCCCGGAGGTGACCCGCAACGCACTGACGCCGGCGGGGCAGGACTGCTCGACCACCAGGCGACGCCGTACCTGTCCCGGGCCCCCTACCTGTCGGGGATGCTCGCCGAGTTCCCCGCCCCGCTGCTCGCGGTACGGCTGATGGCGCTCGGACCGGCCGCACGGGTGAAGGTGCACCGGGACGGCAAGTGCGGGCTGCCCTGGGGCCTGGTCCGATTGCATGTACCGGTCATCACCAACCCGTTGGCACTGGTGGACATCGACGAGCAGCCGTACCACTGGGACGCCGGTCAGCTCTGGTTCGGTGACTTCAACCGGCCGCACTCGGTGCGCAACGACGGCACCGAGGCCCGCATCCATCTGGTACTCGACGCGCTGGTGACCCGCGAGCTGCTCGAGTTGTTCCCGCCGGAGATCCTGGCGAAGCTACCGCGCGACGAGGTCCTGCTCACCCGCCCGACCGTGGTCCTGTCCGACCAGCAGCGCGCAGCCCTGTGTTGCCGGTTCCGGATGCCGACCCGCTTCTGCGAATGGTCGGAGGAGACACCGGTCGCCGGCCCGGGGCAGACGGTGCCGGCGGAGGTGGCGATGTCCGGTGGCAGGCTGGTCCTCGTCGTGTCCGGTCAACCGACGTTCGGTCTCATCCATCTCGGCGCGGCCGAGTTCCGGCTCGCGGGCTGGTCGGAGGAACGGACAGTGCGACTGGCCCTCGACGGCCCGACACCAACGGTCACGTTCCTGGTACGCCAGGGTGCCTCGGTGACCACCGCGACCCGCCCTGCCGAACCGCTCGGTCCGAGGTGAGCCGATGCCCCCGGTACGCGACTGTCCCGTCCTGGTGGTCGGCGGGGCGCTGACCGGACTGTCCTGCGCAGCGTTCCTGGCGCACCACGGGGTGGCGTGCACGCTGGTGGAGCGCCATCCGGACCTGCTCAGCCATCCGCGGCAACGCAGCCTGGTCTCCAGGAGCGTGGAGCTCTACCGGCAGATCGGACTGGAGCCGGCGATCCGGGCCGCGAAAGTCGACCTCGTCGGCCCGACCGAGTATGTCGCCGTACGGGCGGACACTCTGGCCAGCCCGGTGTACTCCGAGGTGGATCGGCCGGATCCGGCCGCACTGTGCACCGCGACCCCGTGCCCGGGCACACCGATCGACCAGGACAGCGTGGAACGGCTGCTGCGGGTTCGGGCCACCGAACTCGGCGCCCGGATGCACTTCGGTACCCGGCTGTGCGGCTTCCGTCAGCAGGACGACGCGGTGCTGGCGACATTGCAGGACCCGGACGGCACCGAGTACCAGATCCGGGCCCGTTATCTGGTCGCCGCGGACGGTGCCGAGAGCCAGATCCGCGCCCAGCTGGGCGTGCCGATGCTGGGCCCGGGCGGGTTCTTCCACCTGCTCACCCTGATGATCGAGGCGGACCTGCGGCCGGCCCTCAACGGCCGCACCGTGCACATGGCGTACCTGCAACGCCCCAGGCCCAGGACGTTCCTGATGGCCCTGGACCTGGTGGGTCGGCGCTGGGTGTTCGGCACCACCGACGATCCACGCGCCGGGCCGCTGAGCGAAACGGACTGCGTCGAACTGGTCCGGGCAGCGACCGGCCTACCCGACCTGACCGTACGGGTACTGCCGCAGATAGCGGGTACCGCGCAGCACACACTGCGGTTCCGGGTCGGTGCGGCGGTGGCGGAGCGGTACCGCACGGGTCGGGTCTTCCTGATCGGTGACGCGGCGCACCTGATGCCACCCACCGGCGGCTTCGGCGGTGCCACCGGCGTGCAGGACGCGCACAACCTGGCCTGGAAGCTCGCCACGGTGCTGCGCGGTCGGGCCGGGGACAGGCTGCTGGACAGCTACCACGACGAACGGCACCCGGCGGCCCTGTTCACCCTGCAGCAGGCGCTCGCCCGCGCCAGGATGCGCTTCTCCACCGACCCCGACACACCAGCGGAACCCTCGGCTCGCAGTGAACTGGTCGACCGGGAGACCGTACTGATGGGACAGCAGTACTGCTCGGGCGCGGTGTGCAGCGCAGGAGAACGGGTGCCGAGGCGGGTCACCGAATTGTCCGGCGAGCCCGGCACCAGGGCGCCGCACGTCGCGCTGACCGACGATCCGTCCGGACCGTCCACAATAGACCTCTACGGTTCCGGCTTCGTCCTGCTGGTGGGGCGGGACGGCGGGTCCTGGCTGACGGCGGCGCGGCACCTGCCGGTACCGGTGCACACCCAGCAGTTCGGCAGGCACATCCCGGTCTCCGACGCTGTCCGACGGCACGGGATCGGGCCCGGCGGTGCGGTGCTGGTACGCCCCGACGGGATCGTCGCGTGGCGCAGCACCGGTGCGGTCGCAGATCCGGCCGCCCGGCTGCGTGAGGTATTCCGCACGATCCTGTCCTGAGCCGACCGGCCGGGATCAGCCCGCCGGGTCGGTGGTGCCCTCAGCCGGATTCTCCGGGTGGATCAGGACGAAGTACCAGACGTCGGCCCGATCGTCCTGTGTGGTGGTCCCCCACGTGTGGCCGTCGGTATGGTGCAGCAGTTCCCCGCATGTGTAGCAGGGCACACCGACCTCGCGCAGTACCTGCGCCGGCTGCGGGTCACCCGGCCAGCCACCGTTCACCACGGCGTCCTTCGCCCGCTGCTGGTCCCAGTCGATGAAGCGCCTGCGGTAACGGGCCTTGAGCAGATGCTCGCGCATGACCACCCCTGCACGTGTCGGTGCCGGTCGGTCGCATGCGGGTGCGGCCGGCCCGGTGATCCCATTGTCCCTGTTTCCGCAGCGCCGTACGCGAGAATGCCCGGACCGCGGTGCACCGTTCGCAGAACCGGGGTGTCCGCACCGCCCCGGCGGGACGGCGCGGACACCCGTACTCAGACCGGCGTACCGACCGGCACGATGCGACCGATGTTGTCGGCCAACCGGCGGGTGCAGTCGGCCGCGTCAGGCCCCGTGGCGATCAGGTACGCCGCCCGGGTCATGTAGTCCCCCGGCGGCAGCCGCAGTACGTCGCCCGGCTGTACCAGCGGCCCGGCCCGCAGCCCGTCACCCTGCCGAAGGTCGTCGGGGATCCGTACCTGCTGCACGGTGATGTCCTGGCGCGGGTAGACGAACCGGATCGCCGCCGAGTCCCGGGCATCCGCCCGCCCGGTGGGGGGTTGACCGGTGGCCAGCTGCGCCACCGCCCCCGCCACGTCCGCGCCGGTGGCGAGCAGCCCCAGGTACGGGATGAGATCGCCGCCCAACCTGGCGTTGACCTCGATCAGTCGGAACCCGGCGGCGTCCCGCTTGAACTCGGTGTGCGTGACACCGTTACGGAACCCCAGCGCGGCATGCACCCGGGACAGGAAATCGGCAAGGCCGGCGGGCGGTTCGGCGGAACCGTCCACCACATGCCCGAGCTCCTCGAAGTACGGCGCTATGCCGACCGTCTTGGCGGCCAGTACCAAGGGCTGGACCACACCGTCGGACACAGCGGCATCGACGCTGAACTCCGGACCCTCGATGTACTCCTCGACCAGTACACCAGGGTGGCCCAGCACCGCTCCGGGCGCGACAGCCTCCGCCGCGATCTGGTAGCCGGTGGCCACCTCGTCGAGGGTGTCGGCCCGGATCACGCCGATACTGCCGCCCAGTGACCGCGGTTTGAGTACCACCGGCAGGCCCAGTTCGCCTGCCGCAGCCAGCGCCTCGGCTCCGGAATGCACCAGCCGGGCCCGGATCACCCCGAGCCCGGCGGCTCCGAGCAGTTGCCGCGTCGCCCACTTGTCCTTGCAGGCGCGTACCGCGGCCGTACCGGACCCGGGCAGTCCGAACTCCTCCGCCAACTGGGCCACCGGCTCGACGAACCGCTCATCGTAGGTGGCCACGCCGCCCAGCTCGTGCCGGGAGGCGTAGTCCCGGGCAGCGTCGAGCAGGCCGGCCAGGCCCGCCTGCTCGACCAGCTGGAAGTCGCGCAGGTAGCGTTGCTGCCAGGTCGGCTCCCGCCGGTCCAGCAGCACCAGCGGCGCGTGCGCCGCCATCGCCGCCAACGCGTACTCCCGGTAGCCGGCGTCGCCGCTACCCACCACCATCAGTGGTTTCACGCCTTCAGTCCTGGCCGGATTGCGCCGCGTTCTCCCGCGACTTGTACGGCGGCGCGACGATCACCACGAGCGTGAGGTCTTCCAGGATGTCGACCCACTGGTGACGTTCGTGCGCCGGTACGAAGACCACCGAGCCGGGGCCGACCTGGGCGACACCCGACTCGGTACGCATCGTGGCCCGACCGGTCTGCACCACATAGACCTCGTCCTCGTGGTGCGGCCGCTGGTCGTCCAGGCCACCGGCCGGGATCGAGTACGTACCGAGGCTCAGGTCGTTGGTGACCAGCTGCTCGATCCAGTGGTTGGGCTCGTCGTCCTTGGGCGGGGTGTAGATTCCGGCGCCGTCGATGAGCTGCATGATGTCCTCCTTGGACAGTGGTGGGGAAAATGCTGGAACCTGGGGATCGCCTTCAGTGCACGCGGGACACCTGGCTGATGTGCGAGACCCCGGTGGAGCCGGCGTCACCGAAGCGTTCCCACTCCTCGCGCAGGTCGACCCGACCATCGGGGTACAGCGTCGGTGTGCTCACGCAGCGCCCGGAGACGGTCTCGCCGTCGTCGAGCAGCTGACAGTAGGACAGGGTGAGGGTGCCGTCGGCGGCGCAACTGCCGACCAGCATGCCGCGCCGGACCCGGCCGCCGGAGAACTCGGCCCACACCACATCGCCTTCCTGGTGGTAGTGCCCGGTGGGACCGGACCCGGTGCGGTCCGCGGTCTCCGTGGCACGGGAACGAAAGACCCTGCCGTCATAGTTGATCACTGTGCCGCCCTTTCGGTCGTCGGGGTGTCCCAGTGGGTGGTGCCGTGTTCGTCCTGCATCTCGAACACGGTCCGGCCGAACAGTCCGTTGATGATGGTGGCGCTGCGGGCCGGTAGCAGGCTCAGGTTGGAGTCGGGCAGGCCGAGGCTGTACCGGGCCCGGTTCTGTACGAAGATCTTGTGCCGCTCGGCGCCCTTCCAGGTCAGCGAGTAGTCGTCCTCGACGAACGGCTCCCCGGCCTGGTCCACCTCGATCTGCTCACGCAACGCCTCGTCCAGCGGCAGTGGCGCCGGTGCCCGGCCCGCGGCGACCACCACCCGACGGACCTCGTGCTGTTCGGTACCGGCCGGCACGGTGCAGGTGAGCACGATCTCGTCGTCGTCGGCGCGGGCCGCGATGATGCGACGGCTGGGCAGCATGGTGACCGGCGCCCGGCCGGTGCTCAGCAGCCGTTCGTAGTTGAGCTGGAAGAGCCCGCGCAAGGTGCCCGGCGAGATGCCGTCGCTGGTCAGCACCTGACGTTCGATCAGCTCACGACGGGACTGACGGGGCAGCCGCCGTAGGTAGTCCAGGTAGGCCGGCCGGTAGAAGTCGTTGGCCGACGGAGAGTCGTCCAGTGGCGCGAACCACGGTCGGGCACCGAACCAGCGAACATCGTCGTAGCCGTGGGCGAGCAGCTCCAGGACACACTCCGCACCGGTCTGGCCGCCGCCGACCACCGCAACCGGGCCCTGTACGGGCAGGGCCAGCAGGTCGGCGAGCCGGTCGGCGACCACGGCCCGGTCCCCACCGATCGCCGACACCCAGCCGGGCACCTGCGCGGCGCTGCCCAGCCCCAGCACCACGTGCTCGCTGGAGGCCACCGGTTGGTCCGCGCTGTAGAGCACGAACCGGCCGTCACCGTCGTCGCAGAAGCTGATCCGGTCGATGCGGGTGTTGTAGTGCACGTGTGCCAACTGGCCGCTGGCCCACTCCAGGTAGCGCACGTACTCCAGGCGGGGGATGGAGTCGTGCTGCGCCGACAGGAATGTGTACACCCGCCCGCTGGATACCAGGTAGGTCAGAAACGACAACCGGTGCCGCGGGTCGACCAGCGAAACCAGGTCCTTCAACCAGGAGGTCTGCATCCGGACACCGGAGTAGAGCAGGCCGGAATGCCAGGCCGCCGCCGGCTGGGCCTCGAACAGGGCCACCTCGTCGGGGGCAACCGCCTCGAACAGCGCAGCGAGGCTGAGGTTGGCCGGGCCGGCGCCCACCCCGGCGGTGTGGAAGTGCGGTATCGGGTCACTGGACATGGTGCTCCCCAATCGTTGCGGCATGATGTTTGCGGCGGTGTCCCGGTACGGGTCCGCTTCCGAGCGGGTCCGTCGGCCCGGAGCCGGCCAGGGCTGACCCGGACATGCTGGTCAGCGCGTTCGCCGCGGCGGCGCTGGCTGCCGGTGCGGTCTTCGCCGAACCACCGCTGCCGGCGGTGAAGGTGTACAACCCGGGCGCGTCGGGCACCGGCCGCAGCCTCAGTCCGGGTTCATCGCCGACGCAGTAGCAGTCGGCCCCGCCGACGGTGCGGACGAGCCGACCGAGCCGTAGGCCGGGTAGCCGGTGGGCGACCAGTTCGACGCTGCGCTCGACCAGGTCCGGGTCGGCGACCGGCCGGTCGGCATCGATGTCGAAACGGTCACTGGGTACGCCGAGCAACATCCGGTCGGCGCCGTCGGGCCGGCCGTAGAGCCCGGTGAGCTCGTCCACGAACGCCGGTGGCCGGATTCCGGTGACGGTGAAGATCGCGTACTGGACGAGCTTGGTACGCAGTTGCAGCCCGGCCAGGCCGCTGGCCCCGAGCAGCCGGGGTGTCCACCGGCCGGCCGCCACCACGAGCTGGTCGTAGTGGTGCCGATGCCCGTCCACCAGGCAGCTCGCCCCACCGGCTGGCCCGGCGCGCAGCTCGGTCGCGGCACCGCGCAGTACCGCGACCCCCGCGGCACCGAGTGCGGTCAGTACGTTGCCACGTAACAGTTCCGGCGAATAGTACCCGCCGAGTTCCTCCACCACCGCCCACGCGTCGGCGGGCAGCCCGGCCCATCCCTGCCGGGCCAGTTCTGCCGCCGGTACCGCGCGGACCGGGCCGGGGCCCAGCTCGGCGACGTCCGCGAGCGCCGCGTCATCCGGCCGATCCGGGCACAGGTACACCGAGCCGGTGGTGCGGTAACCCGACCAGTCGCCCGGCAGCCTGTCGACCAGGCTGGTGAGGCTCGCCGCGGCGAACCGGCGCTGCTGCGCACCGGGTTCGTAGCCGCGGACCAGGCCGCCGGAGGCGAAGGTCGCGTCGCCAGCGTCTGGGACCGTCCCGGTGACCAGCTCCACCTGCCAGTCCGGCCGGGTCTGGTACAGCTGCCAGGCGAGCAATGTGCCGGCCAGGCCGGAGCCGAGCACCCCGAACCGCGTCACCGGTCACTCCGGTGGGTCGACCGACCCTCGAGGGCATCGAGTACCTGCGGTGCCCGGGACGCGCCGAGGCCGGGCAGCCCGAGCAGGATGCGGGCCGCCAGCGCAGGATCGAACTGCGGTAGGCCGAGTGCCCGCTCGGCCCTCGCCGCGTCGAGCGCGTCCAGCGGGCCCGGTCCCCCTGTCGTAGCCCGGACCGTCCGCACCCGATCGCGGAAGGCCGCGAAGTTCGCCGGGGTGAAGTCGGTCTCCGCCGTGTCCGGCCGGTCCCAGCACAGGTAGAGGCGCACCAGCGCCGGATCGGATTCGGCGAGCAGTTCGTGCGCCCAGATCGCGTGGTCGCGGCTGGTCGAGAACTTCGCCCCGGTCAGCCGGTAGAACTCGTTGACCACCAGGCCGCGCAGTGGCGGATCGGACACCCCGGCGGCGGCGAACAGGGCAGGGAACAGGATCGCGTAGTAGAAGGCGTTGTCGATGCCGAGGAAGTGCCAGCAGCCGTCGATTCCCGCCGCGAAGGCGGCCGCACAGTCGGCGGCATCGCGCACGTCCGGATCGATCTCGTGGGCGAGCCGGTACAGATAGCCCAACCCCATCTCCACCCACACGTCGACCCGGGACCCGTCGGGACCGAGCGGGATCCCCCAGTCGGTGGGATAGGCCAGCGGAACGTCCGGTAGTCCGTTGGCCAGGTAGTACCCGATCAGGGCGCGGACCCGGGGCGGCAGTACGGCCGCGCTCCAGATCCGCAGGAGCGTGTCGCGGTACTGCTCCAGCCGCAGTACCGGAACCTCCACCGCCAGCGCCACCGGCGACCCGCCGCACATGCACCGGGCGTCGCGCAGGGTGGCGGCGGTGGTGAAGCCACCGCAACCTTCGCAGGTGCCGCCGCCGGAGCCGGCACCGCAGACCGGGCACAGGCCGCTGACGTACGCGTGGTGCAGGGTACGGCCGCAGGTGTCGCAGCCGTACAGACCGGCCTGGGCCGTCTCCGCGGCCTTCGTGGCGAGCAGTTCGGTGACCAGCCGCGCCACCGCGTCGCGGTATTCCGGTTCGCGGCGCGGCCGGATGAACACGTCGTGGTCGATGTTCGCGGCGGCGAGGGCCGAGCCGACCAGTTCCTCGTACTGGTCGAGTACCTCCCCGACCGGCCGTCCCTGCAACTGCGCCTTGGCCAGCGTGTAGTTCTGGTGCGGGTCGACCCCGCAGACGGTGAGGATCTGTTCGCCACGACCGCGCGCTGCCCGGGCGGCGACATCGGCCGCCAGGTAGGGGCCGCTGAGGTGACCGATGTGCAGTGGCCCGTTCGGGGTCGGTGCGGTGGCCGTGATGACCGTACGGCGGGTCTCAGCCGGCATTGTCGCCCTCCCCGGCGGGCATCCAGTAGACGCTGAGCATGGTGGCGGGCCGATCGCCCGGGTTGTGGATGACGTGCGGTTCACGGCTGTCGGTCAGTACTGCCGAGCCGGCCGCCACCTCGTGACGCTCGCCGCCGCTCTCGAAGACCGGGGTACCGTCGAGCACGATCACCAGTTCCCGTTCCGGATGCTGGTCGAGGTTGCTGCGGCCGCCGGCCGGCACGGTCACCCACATCGCGTCGAACGGCACCTCCCCGAGGTCCCGGTACTGCTCCCACCGTCCGGTCGAGATGCCGAACTCGGCCGCCATCCGGGCCTGTGGCCCATTGATCACTCGCATTTCCTACATACCTTTCCTCAACTGAGGGGCATTCGTCGAAAATTGCGTCAGGAAATCTTCAACTGGCCTTCCAGCTCTTTGACCGTCCGGTAGTCGGAAACGATGTCGTCGGCATTTTCGGCGACCAGGATGACGTGCCCGAGAGTGCTGAACAGGTCATCGGTACGGGGCACCGCCGCACCGGCCGGGAAACCGACCTCCAGGGTGTGCACGCAGCGCAGTTCACGCAGCGGTTCCAGTACCTCCGGGTTGACCAGGACGCCGGCCCGCTCCGCGGACAGGAAGGCGATGCGTACGTGCCGGGCCAGCGTGTACCCGGGCCGGAAGGCACCGTCGACGTGGTGTGCCACGATCCGGTCCAGTTGCGAGTCGTCGGTGGCCAGCCGGGCCAGCTTCTGGTGCACGGCACCGGCGAGCCGGGCACCGATCTCGATCAGCCGCGGTCCGGCCGGGGTCAGCATCACCTCGATGTGCGCCGCGCCGTTGCGCAGTCCGACGGCGTCCAGTACCCGACGGGAATGCTCGAACAGGCCGGCCACCACCGGATCGTTCGGAGCCAGGAAGTCGACGCAGTCGTAGATCCCGGTGCGGTCGGCGCGGGTGGCCTTCGTGTAGCGGCACACCTCGACCAACCCGTGCCGGCCGTCCACCGAGTAGGTGTCGACCATGTACTCGGTGCCCTCGGCGTACTCCTGTACCAGTACCGCCTCGTTGCGCTGCTCGGCGATGTTGACCCGGTTCAGCACTCCGTCGAAGTACGGCCGCCAGTCCTCGCCGACGGTGACCAGGTGTACGTCGTCGGTGCCGAAGCTCTTCGGCGGCTTGACGATCAGCTGCCGGTCACGCAGACCGGTCGCGGTCAGCCATGTCTCCACCTCGACCGGGTCGGCGGTACAGATCTGCCGCAGAGCCGGTATCCCGGCCTCCTGCTGTGCCCGGGCCATCGCCCACTTGTCGCGTCGGGCGGCGGCCCGGTCCGGATCGTTGGCCTGATCCGGCAGGAGACGGGCGGCGAGCGCGTCGGCCAGTTCGACACCGGTCTCTGCTCCCGGTACGACGGCCCGTGGCCCGAGTCCGGCCACCGTGTCGACCAGGTCGTCGAGGCCGGCCGGATCGGACAGCATCTCGATCCGGCTGAAGTCCCCGGGGGCCCAGGTCGAGCTCATCGCGGCCGGGGGGCCGGCGGAGCTGAGCACGGCGACCGGTTCCACGCCCCGGGCACGGAACTCGGCGGCCAGACCGCGCCCCGCCGAGTACGGGTCGACGATGACTACCGGGCCGGTGGAAATCGAACTCATGTAATTCCTCCGCGCTGGTACGACCATTCTCAGAAATGGCCGGTCGTGCGGTTGCTGAGGGACGCCGGACAGCTTCCTCGGCGCCGGTGACGCGCCAGTGACGTGGCTTTGACTTATCGGTGATCCCGCTTTTCGGGGGCCTTCCGCGAAAACCCGCGGCGTGTCAATATCTGGCGGTGTCAGAAACCGAGTACCGATGGGCAGCGGTGAATTCCGCCGAGAACCTGTACGAGCTGGGCCGCGGCCACGGCCGCTACTGGCACCGCGAGGACGACTTCGTCCTGGTGGACATGGCCCGCCGCGGTTGCCGGATCGCCCCACTGCGCCGGCCGACCGATCCGGCCGCGGTCGCGGCCGCGATGCTCGCCCGGGCCCAGGCGCGGATGCCCGGCGCCCGGATCGTGGTGGAGGACGCCTACGGGGTGCTGCCGATGGCCGCGGCCGGCTTCGAGGAGATCGATCGGATGCCGGTGATGGTGCGCGAACCGGGACCGCTGGGCCCGGCCCAGCGTCAGCCGGACGCTGGGTCCGTGGCCACTGCGCTGGCCACCCGCGTGGCGGGGGAACTGACCGTACGTCTCGTCGACACCGACCAGCTCGCCGCGGACTCCGAGCGTCTGACCGTGGACGGGATGGGGATGCGTGGTCTGCAACCGTGGCGCCCCGGGGTGCTGTACCCACCGGACCCGATCGCCGTGCACGGCTGGCAACTGTGGCTGGCCTGCCTCGCCGGCGAGGCGATCGGCACCTGCGCCACCCAGGACGACGGGACCACCGTCGGGATCTACGGGATGACGGTGCTGCCCACCCACCAGCGGCGCGGCGTGGCCCGCAGGATGCTCGCCGCGATACTCGACCGCTTCGCCGACCGGTGGACCTGCCTGGCCTCCTCGCCGGAGGGTAGAAGACTCTACGACTCGGCCGGCTACCGTACGGTCGGCGAAGCGGTCTGGTGGCGACGTGCTGCGACCGCGACGTCCACCGGGCAGCCGTGATGACGCGACCGGCACGCTCCGGCGAGCTGACCAAACTGTGGACCGCGTCCACCGCGTCGGGCGCCGGTGACGGCCTGGTACTGGTCGCCGCGCCGCTGCTGGCCGCGACGCTGACCTCCGACCCCCGGCTGATAGCGGGGGTGACCACCGCGCTGACCCTGCCGTACCTGCTGTTCGGGCTGCCCGCCGGGGTCCTGATCGACCGGGTGGATCGGCGTCGCGGAATGGTAGCGGTGGACGGCCTGCGTGCGGTGCTGGTCGGCGTGTTCACCGTACTGGCGGCGACACACCACGTCGGCCTGCCCACCCTCTACGGCTGCATGTTCCTCATCGGCACCTGCGAGACCTTCTTCCGTGACGCGCAGCAGGCGATCGTCCCGCGGGTCGCAGGCGGGCGGTTGCTGCACGCCAACGGGCTGCTGGCGACCTCCGAGATCCTCACCAAACAGTTCGTCGGGCCCCTGCTGGGCGGTGTGCTGTTCACCCTCGGGGTCGCCATCCCGTTCGGGCTCGACGCCGCCTCGTTCGCGCTGTCGTGCGCACTGCTGGCCTGGGTACGGCTCTCCCCCAGACCACCGGCGTCGACGACCGCCCGGACCCGACCGACCACACTGCTCACCGGACTGGGCCATGACCTGGTCGAGGGCATCGGGTGGCTGCTGCGCCACCGGGTACTGCGTCGGCTCGCTGTGGTCGCCGGGGTGAGCAACCTGGTGAACTGGGCCGCGCTCGCGCTCCTGGTCATCTATGCCCATGACCAGCTGCACCTGGCCCGGGCCGGGTACGGGGTGCTACTGGTCGGTTCGGCCGCGGGCGGCCTGCTGGCCTCCCGTCTGGGCCCCAGGCTGGCCGGACGTACCGGCAGCGGCTGGGCGATGTGCCTGGCTCTCGGCGCCCAGACCGTCGCGCTGGTGATGATGGCGACGGCCTGGGAACCGGTACTGGCCGTGGCCGGACTGGTGGTCAGCGGCGGTGGGGTGATCCTGTGGAACGTCGTGTCCGTGGCACTGCGCCAGACGCTGGTTCCCGACCATCTGCTCGGCCGGGTCAGCAGCATCTACCGACTGGTGGCGTGGGGCAGCGTGCCGGTCGGCTCCGCGCTGGGCGGCCTGTTCGCCCACGCGGTTGGACTCCGCTGGGTCTTCGTGGTCGGCGCAGCACTTCTGCTTGCCGTCACCGTCTCGTTGGCACGTCTGGCCCGTAGCGATGCACTGGAGCATGCCCGCGCCACCACCGCCGGTTCCGCTGGCCCGCCGCCCGTAGGAGCCGACACGCCCCCGGTGCCCGCGACGCGGCCGGCACCGTCTCACGCCACGACCGTCGAACAGGACCCGCCCGAAGCGGTGGGCCGGAAGGACCGTACCGATGAGCAGTCGTAACACCCTCACCGAACGATTCCTCGCCGCATGGGACCGGCACCATCCCGGCGATCGCGAGCTGCTGACGGCCGCACGGGAATCCGACCTGTTGCAGACTGCGTACGGCGGCCGGTTGCTGACCCGCCCGGCCTTCCTGGACGGCCCGGAACACGATCGGCTCGCCGCCGACATGCGCGCGGTGCACGCGTTGCTGGTGTCGCTGCCGGACCGGCTGTTCGACGGTGATCTCGGCGCCTTCGCCGGGGCCACCGGGATGACCGGGCCGCAGACCGATGCCGTACGCCGCAGCGTCACCGGCGCGCCGACCGCACTGGGCCGCGCGGACTTCTACGCCGACGCCACCGGCTTCCGGCTGCTGGAGTTCAACCTCGGTAGCACCGTGGGCGGCCTGGACAATGCGGAGCTCAACCGCGCGTTCCTGCGCCACCCACTGGTCTCGGAGTTCGTCTGGGCACACCGGCTGGGATACCGGGACACCCTGCAGGACATGGTCGACACCATGCTCGCCGAGTGCTCCACCGACGGTCTTCCGGAGCGGCCGGTGGTGGCCCTCGCCGACTGGCCGACCAGCTTCCCGTCGCTCCGCCGCCGGCTCGGGTTCCTGGCCGAACGGATGTCACCGATGGGGATCGACGCACGGCCCTGCCATGTGGGCCAGTTGACCGCACGCCGCGACGGCGTGTTCCTCGACGGCACCCGGGTCGACATCGTGTACCGGCTGTTCATGATCGAGGACCTCGTCGACGCGGACTCGCTGTCGGTGGTGGAGCCGGTGCTACGGGCCGCCGAGGCCGGTACGGTCGCCCTGTTCACCGCGTTGGATGCGGAACTCTACGGCAGCAAGGGCGCCTTGGCGATGCTGTCCGATGAGCGGTACCGGGCTGCCTTCGGGCCGGCCGAGCGCGAGCTGCTGGACCGCTTCCTGCCCTGGACACGGCCGCTCCGGCCGGGCACCGTGGCGGTCGGCAGCGAAACGGTGGCAGCGGTCGAGTACGCCCGGGAACACCGCGACGACCTGGTACTCAAACCGACCCTGTTGCACGGCGGCAGCGGTGTGGTCTGCGGCTGGACCGTCGATGACAGCACCTGGCGCAAGCACCTCGACGACGCGATGGATGGTCCGTTCGTCCTGCAGCAGCGGGTCCGGCCGGTACCGGAGCTGTTTCCGGACGAGGATGCGGCCTCCCTGCGCCCGTGGGTACTCAACTGGGGCGCCTTCCTGGTACGTGCCGGATATGGCGGCGCCTTCCTGCGCGGGGTGACCGATGCCGAGGTCGGCGTGGTGGGAATGGGCGTCGGAGCATCCGCCGCGTGTTGTTTCCAGCCGGGATGATTCAGTTTTATTCATTCCGTAACGGACATCAGCATCTGGGCTGGGCATCTGTATATGTCCGCTGATTCCGATAGTGTGTGGGACAAAGCGTCGACACTCTCGGCGGAGTTGCCTTGTGGCGGACAGCGATTGGCAGTTCTCAATTCTGGGACCGCTGACAGTGCGGTCGGGCGGCCGGGCACTCACCCCGGCCGCTGCGAAGCAACGGATCCTGCTGGCCACCCTGCTGCTGCACGACCGGCGGCTGGTCCCACTCGACGTCCTGGTCGAACGGCTCTGGGACCACCAGCCACCCTACGGCGCCCGGCGCACCGTCCAGGCCTATGTGATGCGGCTGCGCCGCAGCCTGGGCGGGGCCACCGGACCTGGACAGCTGATTCGTACCGCGCCCGGCGGCTACCTCATCGACCTGGCACCCGGCCAGCTCGATCTGCACACCTTCCGCGCCCTGGCCGATGAGGCGGAGCAGTCGACCGGTGCCGGGGCGCTGGTCGAGGCGGCCGACCGGTTCGCCGCCGCGCTGGCCCTGTGGCGTGGCCCGGCGCTGGCCGACGTGGAGTCCGAATCGCTGCGCCACGGAGAGATCCTCGGTCTCACCGAGCAGCGGCTGCAGGTCATCGAACGCCGGATCGACGTCGAGCTGCGACTCGGTCACCACCGCGATCTGATCCACGAGCTGCGCACCCTGGTGGCCGACCATCCGCTCCGGGAGCGCTACTGGAGTCAACTGATCCTCGCGCTGTACCGGTCCCGGCAACGGGCCGACGCGTTGGCCGCCTACCGCCGGATCGACCGGATCCTGGCCCGGGACCTCGGCATCGATCCCGGTCCGGAATTGCGTGAGCTGCACCGCGCGGTGCTGTGCGACGACGAGCAGCTCCGCCACCCCGGCACCAGCGGAGAGTCACCGGTGCTGCTCACCGCCCCGTCTCCCCGTCCCTCGACGGGCGTCAGCGAGCTGCCAGCACCCGACCTACGGGAACGCGACTGGCCGGGACCGCGTCAGCTCCCCCGCGACATCACCGACTTCGTCGGTCGCGAGGACGCCATGGCACAGATCACCGATGCTCTCAACGCTCCGGCCACGGTGCCCGTGGTCGTGCTGTGCGGGCCGCCCGGTGCGGGGAAGACCGCGCTCGCGGTGCGGGTCGCGCATCACCTGCGCAGCCGGTTCCCGGACGGTCAGCTCTACGCCCGGCTCTCCGGTCCGGCCGACCCCGACCGGCAGTCCGCGGAGATACTCGCCGAGTTGCTGCGGGGCACCGGCGTGGTCGACGCCGCGATCCCGCCCGGGGCAGAGGAACGCAGCACCGTGCTGCGGGCCCGGCTCGCCGACCGGCAGGTGCTGCTGCTGCTCGACGACGCGACCTCCGCCGAGCAGGTTCGTCCACTACTGCCCGGCACCGCCGGGTGTGCGGTCCTGGTCACCAGCCGCAGTCAGTTACGCGGGCTGTCCGCGCTGGACGGCGCACGCCGGGTACCGGTCGACGTACTCAGCGAGGACGAAGCGGTGCAGCTGCTCACCCGCTGCCTGGGTACCGATCTGGCCAGGGTGGAGCGGAGCACCGTGGCGCAGCTGGCCGAACTGTGTGCCCGGCTGCCTCTTGCACTGCGGATAGCCGCGGCCAACGTGTCCGGCCAGGGACCCGAGCGGCTCCGCCCACACATCGCCGAGCTGCTCCGTGGCGACCGGCTCACCTCCCTGGCCGTCGCCGGAGACGGTGGCGCGGCGGTGAGAGCCGCGTTCAACCGCTCCTACGCCGACCTGGACCCGGCCTGTCGTCGCCTGTTCCGGCTGCTGGGAGTGCTTCCCGGCGAGGACGTCACGGTGCCCTACGTGGCAGTGCTGCTGGACACCGACCTCGGGCAGGCCGGACAGGCGCTCGACACCCTGCTGTCCAGCTGCCTGCTCCAGCAGTCCCGGGTGGAGGGTCGCTATCAGCTGCACAACCTGCTGCGCCTCTACGCAGCGGAGCTGGTCGCGGCCGAGGAGCCCGCCGAACTCAGCCGCGCCGCGTTCGACCGGTTCGTCGGGCATCTGGCCGCCCATGCGGACGCCGCAGCGCGGGTGCTCTACCCCGAACTTCGCCGCCTGCCGGTACCGGTGGGCCCGCCGGTCGGTACCCACACCGTCGAGGCCGCGATGGTGTGGCTCAACGCAGAACGGGCCACCCTGATCGCCACCATCGTGCGCACCGCGGCGATGGGCCAGGTGCGCACCGCGGCCAGCCTCGCCGACGCGGTCCGCGGCTACCTGCATTCACACCGCTACGACAACGACTGGTCGGTGGCCAGTACCGCGGCCCTCGAGGCCGCCGAGCTCGCCGACGACCCGCACGCCGCCGCGAGCATGCACCGCAGCCTGTGCGTACTGCACTGGAGCATCGCCGACTACACCAGCGCACTGGTCCACGGCCGGCGGGCGCTGGCTGGCTTTCGGCGGCTCGCCGTATCCGACGACGTGGCCAGCGCGCTGAACAACCTGGGCATGATCCACGACGAGTTGGGTGAGATGCCAGCGGCGGTGCGTTGCTACCGCCTCGGACTGTCCCTGCGGCAACATCCCGGGCACCTCACCCCGCTGCGGCTCGGTCCGATCCTGAACAACCTCGGTTACGCCCATTACCAGCTGGGCGAACTCGATCTGGCTGTCGCGGAACTCACCGAAGCGCAGGAGACGTGTCGGCAGAGCCACTGCCGGGAGGGCGAACTGAAGACCCTGCTCAATCTCGCCATGGCCTGCTGTGAGCGCGGCGAGCTGCAACTCGCGGAGGACCGGACGGCCAACGCGCTGGCGATCTGCCGGGAGACCGGCAACCGGCACGACGAGGCTGAAGCGTTACGGACGCTGGCCGTGATCTGCCGGGAGACCGGCAGACAGACCGTCGCACTGCGACATGCCCGGCAGGCGGCGATGCTGGCCTGCCGTACCGCGAACCGCAAGCAGGAGGTCGACGCGGTCAACACGGTGGGCAGCATCCGTTGCCAGCTCGGCGCGCTGCCGCGCGCCTACCAGGAACATGTCCGGGCGTTACGGCTGGCCCGCAGCATGCGCTACCCGTGGGGTGAGGTGGCCGCGCTGCTCGGAATGGCTGACGTCGGTCGCCGTCAGGGCCAGTGGCAGCGTGCCGCGGGTCAAGCGTCGAGTGCTCTGGCAGTGGCGAAACGGCACTCCTTCCGGCTACGGGAGAGCGACGCGCACACGCTGCTGGCCGACATCCTCGCCGCGCAGGGCCGCCACGAACGCGCGGTGGCGCACCATCGTCATGCCGTCAGCATGCAGCGACCGCACGGCTACCGTCCTGGTCTGGCCCTGGCACAGCGTCTGAGCGCCGCCCCCGACCCGCGGGCTCCCCGACGACTCGTACCGGCCCGGGTGCGTACCGACGACCTGGCGGGGCCGGTTGAGCCCGCGTCGCAGTCGATCGCGCATGTCTTGCTGAGCACTGTGGACATTGTGCCTGTCCCGGACCGTTGCGCGTCGCCGGCCGTACCCGGGTCCGGTGATACGCAGCGGTCCGGCGATGATCGCAGCCGTGGACCAAATGTCGCCAATCTTCGGTGAATTACGAATTCTGGTAATATATTTCACCGCAGGCGCCTTGATACGAGCCGAACCCTCCAGAAGGGGGCACGTTGCCCATGCGCGACATCCGGATCAGCCGACGGGGCCTCATCGGTACCACCGCTGCCACGGCAGGCGCCGTCGCGGCGGCCGCCGCGACTGCCGCGGCCCAACGCGCCGCCGGCATGGTGCCGGCCAGTACCGTCACACCGACCGACCTCACACCGCAGCAACAGGCCGGTCAGCGGGTGATCTACGCCTACACCGGGCTGACCCCACCGAGCAGCCTGTTGCAGACCATCCGGAACGGACAGGCCGCCGGCGTGATCTTCTTCGGTGGCAACATCAGCAGCGCCAGCCAGCTCTACGGCGTCGCACAGCAGTTGCAGGACGCCGCCCAGAGCAGCCCGGTCCCGGCGCCGTTGCTGCTGATGACCGATCAGGAAGGCGGCCAGATCAGGCGGTTGCCCGGGGCTCCGGTGAGTTCGGAGAAGCAGATCGGTTCGTCCGCCGATCCGGTGTCCGCGGCTACCGACGCCGGCACCAGCGCGGGCGAGAACCTGCTCAGCGCGGGCGTGAACGTCAATCTCGCACCGGTGTTGGATGTCTACCGCAGATCCGGTGACTTCCTCGACCAGTACGGCCGCTCGTACAGCACCGACCCCGCGGTGTGCCGGGACGCCGGGAGTGCCTTCATCTCCGCGCAGCAGGCGACCGGGGTGGCGGCCACCGCCAAACACTTCCCGGGACTGGGCGCCGCCGCCGCGGACGAGAACACCGATGCCGTGCCGGTCACCCTCAACGTTTCATTGACGAACCTGCACGCCATCGACGAGCTTCCCTACCCGGCCGCGATCTCGGCCGGGGTGAAGCTCGTGATGGCATCCTGGGCGGTGTACCCGGCACTGGACCCGAACCGTCCGGCCGGACTGTCCCCGACGATCATCCAGCAGGAACTGCGCGGCCGGTTGGGATTCACGGGCGTCACGGTGACCGATGCCATCGGAGCCGGAGCGCTCGGTGCCTATGGCACCACCGGTCAACGTGCCGTACTCGCCGCCAGGGCCGGCATGGATCTGATCCTGGCGTCCGCCAGTACGAGCCAGGGCGACGATGCGGTTGCGGGCCTGGCCGACGCATTGCAGTCGGGGGCACTCGATCAGGCCGGCTTCACCGCCGCGATGCAGCGGGTCACCGCACTGCGTGAGAGCCTCTGACCCCACCGGTGCTCCGCCGGTCGCCGGCGGAGCACCGGAGCACGTCTGCGCCCTGCGGTGCATCCACAGAGTGCTGTGCACCGGTGCTCACTCTGATCTGCGATCGCCGCATGCCAGGAAGCGCAATCATCGAAGAAACGGGCGAATTATCTAACCAGCACCGCAAGGTGTTATCAAGATGAATGGCCTGTGATGCACGCCCTATAGATACCGTTTACCGAAACTGTCTGTAACGGTATCTATGACCGTTGCGTGCTAATCTTCCGTCCTAGGCGAAGGCAGCATTCGAGCGAGAAAGCGGCGACAGCCATGAGTATGGAATCACTCTACGAACACACGAGTGGTCAATTGCGTGAGCTTTGCGACGTGGTCGGGTTCAAGGATGCGCAGGTCGCAACGACACTTCTGCGGCAGATCCTCGGGGCCGCCGGTCGACGCGGAATGTCCCAACCGCCGCTCTGGCCCTCGAATGTGGCCGATGACGCCACTCCGATCGAATTTTCGATCGCCCAGGACCATGGCCGCCCGCCGGCGCTCCGATTACTAGGTGAAACCATCTCGTCACCGGATGCTGCCTCGAATCTCGATGCCACCTGTCGCCTTCTGGAATCGCTCTCCCTGCATCATAATATCGATCTGAATCGATTTTCCAAGGTCAAAGATATCTTCTGCCCAGAAAGACCGGAAGGGAAGTTCTCGCTCTGGTGGTCCCTGGTCTTCCGCCCCGGCAGTGCACCGGACTTCAAGATCTACTGCAATACCGATGTACGCGGTCCAGGAAACGGTCCGCACCTCATGGCCGAGGCACTGCAGCGCCTCGGACTCGGCTGGGCGTACGAGACGGTCCTGTCGCATGCGGTCCGCCCCGGACAGCTCAACGCCGGCGACCGCTTCTACTGCCTGGCCCTCGATCTGCACAACGGGCCACGGTCGCGGGTCAAGATCTACATGTCGCACGACGGCGCCGAGGCACACGACATGGTGCGCGCCGCCACCGCGGTGCCGGGCATCGACACCTCGCAGGTCGAACGGTTCTGCTCCCTGGTAGCAGGCGACACCGGAACGTTCGACCGTCTCCCACTGGTCTCCAGCTACAACGTCGTACAGGGCGACACCGACCGGCCGAGCACCTTCAGCCTCTACATTCCGGTCCGCGGCTACGTCAGCAACGACGAACAGGCACGGCAGCGGGTCCTTGCCGCAGCCGACGAATACGGGTACGACCCTTCGCTGATCGACCGTGGTATCGCGGCCTGCACCCAGCGGCCGCTTGCCGATGGGGTCGGCCTTGTCGCACACACTTCCCTGCGGCTCGGTCCGGGTCGTCCGGGAGTGACCGTTTACCTGTCCTCCGAGGCGTATAGGGTGACGCCAGCGCTCGTCTCGAGCGGGTCTCATAACGAATCCAGCGTGTGAGTCGCCTGCGCCGGGACGCTGTCACCCCGCACATCCCGCCCTTGCAGTAGGAGAAGTTGTGCCGAACCCACCGCCGTACCGGATCAGGGTGGTCGAGAACATCCCGCCCACCAGTGCCGCTCAGCGCAGGCACGCGTTGGCTGACGCCGGATACAACCCCTTCAACCTCAACTTCGACGACATCGACGTCGATCTGCTCAGCGACTCGGGAACGGGTGCGACCTCGGCCGAGCAGGAGGCCACCGCCGCGATCGCCGACGAAACCTATGCCGGGTCAGGGATCTGGAAGAAGTTCGTCGCCGAGGTCCGCGACCTGACCGGATACCCGTACATCCTGCCCGCGCACCAGGGCCGCGGTGCGGAGCGGGTCGTGTTCCCGAATCTGCTCAAGCCGGGCCAGATCTCGGTCAGCAACACGCACTTCGACACCACCACGGCCAACGTGATCCTGGCCGGCTGCGAAACCCGGAACCTGCCGTGTGCTGAGGCCGCGGATCTGGATTCCCAGTACCCGTTCAAGGGCAACATCGACCTCTCGGCTCTGCAACAGCTCCTGGCCGGGCCGGACGGCAACCGGGTGGGCATGGTCATCATGACCATCACCAACAACGGCGGTGGCGGTCAGCCGGTATCCATGGCCAACCTTCAGGCCACCAGTGCCCTGTGTCAGCACTTCGGCGTCCCCATGCTCCTCGACGCCGCACGATTCGCCGAGAACGCCTGGCTGGTGACGCAGCGGGAGGCCGGCTACGAGAACCTCACTCCCCGGCAGGTGGCGACCCGCGCGTTCGGCATCGCCGACGGTTGCCTGGTGAGCCTGAAGAAGGACGGCATCAGCCCGGAGGGTGCGTTCATCGGGCTCCGGGACGCCGATCTGGCCTCCCGTTGCGAGGCAATGCTCATCGCGACCAGCGGGTTCAGCACCTACGGCGGGATGTCCGGTCGGGGCATGGGATTCGCCACGCAGGGGCTACGTGAGGTCGTCGAACCGGCGTACCTGCGCTCACGGGCCGAGGACGCGGCCTACCTCGCCACACTGCTCAAGGACTCCGGTGTGGACACCGTCCAGCCGGCAGGGCTACATGCGCTGTACGTCAACGCCGGTCGGCTGCTGTCCCATCTAGGACCGCACCAGTTCCCGGGCCACTCGCTGGCCATGCAGATGTACCTGGACGGCGGGATCCGCAGCGCCGAACTCGGATCGCTGTATCTGGGCACCCTGGACGGGCAGCACAGGCTGGTGACGCCCGCACCGTACGAACTGGTCCGGTTGGCACTCCCCCGGCGGGTCTACACCCGGGCGCACCTGGAGTACGTGGCGGAGATCCTGGCCGGTATCGCGAAGGATCCGTCCCGGGTCCCGGGATACCGCATCACCGAGACCCCCGATCTGTTGCGCCATTTCAAGGTCCGGTTGGAGCCTCTCCCGACCAGGTAGGGCATACCGCGGCGCGGTCAGAAAGCTCTGGCCGCGGCCGTGGGCTGCCGGATCACGTACTTGACCAGTTCGATCAGGGCCTGCTTGCTCCGGTCCGTCTTACGCGCATCGCAGAACACGACCGGGATCGTGTCGACCAACTTCAGCGCAGACCGGATCTCTTCAGGCTCATACAGGTGCTCACCGTCGAACTCGTTCACCGCGATCACGAAAGGGATGTCGCGACTCTCGAAGTAGTCGATCGCGGGGAAGCTACCCTTCAGACGTCTGGTGTCCACCAGGACGATCGCACCCATGGCCCCGTAGGACAGCTCGTCCCACATGAACCAGAATCGATCCTGGCCCGGCGTACCGAAAAGGTAGAGCACCAGCTCGGAATCGATCGTGATACGCCCGAAGTCGAAGGCGACGGTCGTTGAGCGCTTCTCCTCGACACCGTCGACGTCATCGACCCCCACGCTCGCCTGGGTAAGTGCCTCCTCGGTGGTCAATGGAGTGATCTCACTGACCGACGCCACCAGAGTCGTCTTACCGGCGCCGAAGCCGCCTGCCACCACAATCTTGACCGATTGAGTGTCCACGTTCTGTCCTTCCAGCCTACAGTGCGTGCAGACAGTCAAGAATTGTGTGCAATTTCTCTAGACTTACTGTCGACCTGCTGTTCGCAGGGCTCGTCATCCGTATCAGGTCGTGGTCGATGAGGTCGCTCAACTGCACCCGGGCCACCATGAGCGGAACCTCAAGATGCGCGGCCACCTCCGCAACTGACAGCCACCGCTCACACAGTTCCATGATTTTGAGCTGTTCCGGCTCCAGGTTCCGCCGGTAACCCAGTTCGGACCCGCTGCGGATGACCAACGTCGCCACATCGAGCCGATTCCTGGCGGTGGTCCGTCCCCGGGTCATCGAATAGAGGCGACCGACTCTACCCGCGTCCTCGTCGAACCACTCATCCTCGGCCATTGGATCACGCTCTCACATGGTAATAGGGCGCCCCGAGTGTGCCACGCTTCTCCGACCTGAAATTCGCGCCCACCCGTTTCACCATCGTGGTCATTTCGAACGCGACCTGACCCAGATCCACGTCGGCGCCGGTGTACACGGCCAACGAGGCGTTCGGCCCCGCCGCCATGACGATGAGGTAGCCGTTCTGGTATTCGACCACCACCTGCTGCACTGCCCCGGTGTCGAGTATCTGGCCCGGGCTCTTGGCGACACCGTGCAGCGAGGAAGCACTCGCGGCGAGGCTCTCCGCGAGTTCCTGGGGCAGCCCCCTCGACTGATGCCGCAACAGACCGTCGTTGGCCAGGACCACCGCATGCAGAACGTCGGCGACCCTGGCGACCAGATCGTTCAGCAGCCAGTCGAGATCTTGCCCGTCCGCAGAAACGCTAAATTCGTTCATGGTGTTTCCCTACTCACTATCCCGACGGCCATCGCGGGTGCCCCTCTGAAACGCGCTGAACCTGGAACGCGTCTCCTCCGGAGTCCTCAGGTCTTCGGTGTCGACCTCAGGACTGCGGTCCTCATATCCGCCCCGCAGCTGCGGTGCCATGTGTTTCTGCGGTTGCCGTTCCGGAAGCGGCGGACGCCCACTGCGCCCCTCAGGCGGCCGTGCCGACGATGGCTGGGCCTGGATGCTCTGAGGTGATGGAGCCGGCTGCCGGAAGCCGGTTCCCTCCGGTGTGAAACCGCTCGATACGTTCACCGCCGGCGCCGGGTCGGTTGACGGCCGCCCCGGCGCGAAACTGCGTTGGTCCGGGCCGACCGGTCCGTTGTCCGACGGATGGGGCTGCGGCGGTCGACGCGGCAGACTGTAGTTCTCCGAACGGCCCGCCTGACTCGTCGCCGCGCGGGACCGCGCGCCGACGGCCGCGAACTCCATCGTCGTCTCACCGTCGCCGGCATGCGGCCGACGCTGATCGATGACCGCCTCCTCATGCCGTGACTCACGGCTGCCCAGGTGGCGGGAATTCTCCGGCGCGATGAGCTTCTCCGGCACCAGCACGATGGCCTTGATCCCGTTGTACGGAGTCGACACGAGCTCCACTCGGATGTCCAGGGTCCTGGCGAGCCGCGCGATGACGACGAAGCCGAGCTGGGTGGTGTTCGGCAATTTGAGCAGGTCGAACTCCGGCGACTCGCGCAACGCGCGGTTGTAGCGTGCCCGGTCCTCCGGGGTCATGCCGAGGCCACGGTCCTCGACCTCGACGACGAGCCCGGCGGGTACCTGTTCGCTGCTCACCGTGACCCGGCTGTTCGGCTTCTCCGGGTTGGAATATTTGAGCGCGTTGTCGAGCAGTTCGGCGATCAGGTGGCTGATCTCGCCCACCGCGCCACCGATGATCTGCACGTCAGGTACCGGCTCCAGATCGACCCGTCGATACTGGGTGGTCTCCGAGATGGCCTGACGCAGGATCTTGCGCAGCGGCACCGGGTTACGCCAGCGTCGGCCCGGCCTGGCGTTGACCAGGAGCATCATGTTCTCGGTGTTCTTACGGATCTGGTTGAGCCCATGGTCGAGGCTGAACAGCAGATCCAGCAGTTCGGGGCTCGATTCCTTCTGCTCCCACTTCTCCAACAGGCTCAGCTGCTGATGCAGTGGCGTCTGGTTGCGGCGGGCGATGCCGAGTAGGACGTCCTTCACATGCTCTCGGGCGCTGGCCATGTCGACCGAACCGGCCACCGCGGCACGCAGAGCCTGGTGGAAGGAGGCGGCGAGCTGCCCGATCTCGTCCTCGCCATGGTGGGTCTCGGGAAGTTCCTCGCCCAGGTCCACACGTTTGCCGTCGCGCAGGGATCTGAGGATCCGCGGCAGTCTCTCGTCGACCAGCACATGCGCCTCGTCGCTCAGCCGCGCAAGTCGGGAGGTCAGGGCCTCACTCACCAGCAACAGAGCGCGTCGACGCGCGAAGATGATCACTGCGGCAACCAGGAGGAAGATCGCCAGGACGCCACCGCTGACGACCCCGAGTTGGGTGTTGCCGCTGGACAACGCATCGGCCGAGACATCCGTGGCCTGTTTGATGGTCATGTTGACCAGCCCGGATGCCACGTCGCTGGTCAATGACTGCCACTCGGTCGCCGAGACCCCAAGGTCGGCAGGAATGCGGTGCGTCCATTGCCCGTGCGCGAGGATGGCCTGCTCAGCGCTGACCAGCTTCGTCCACGCGTCGCTGGTCTGCAGTATCCGCGACTGGGTCTGAACGGGAGGCAACAGGTTCGGGACGATGCTGCGCAGCTGCGAGTGGTAGGCGCCCACCAGGTCGGCGAACTCCAGGAAGTCCTGCCGGTCCAAGTTGCGTGACGCATAGGCACCGGTGATGATCGACTGCGCCCGCGACATCAGGTCGCTGACCCGGAACATGTCGGTGGCTGCGATACCGCCCTTCAGGGCCGTCGTGTCGGGAACGATCCGCGCCTGGGTGTCGAACAGGCTGGTGGCGGCGTCCAGTAGCCGGTTGTAGAAGAGATAGACCTCGGGCCCCGAGGTGGTGTGCGCGTCGACCTCGCTCCGGATCCTCGGCAGTTGGTCGATCTTGCCGAACAGCGCGGCCATCTTGGTGTTGATCGACGCCGGGGCGAGCTGCGCGGCCAGTCCCTTGGCAGCCTGACGCATCTCACTCAACTGCTTGTCGGTGTTCTGACGCTGAGCGACCAGTAGCTTCGTGTCTTTGCTGTTCTGGCCCAGATACTCCATGCTCAGCTGACGCTCCCCCTGCAGGGAGGCCAGACCGGTGACCGCGGGGATGGACACCTCACGCACGCCCACCGCCACTTCGCGGTCGCGGACACCGATGACCACCCCGTAGGCGGCCACGCTCACCGAGAAGATGATCAGAAGCACGCTCGGCGCGATCGCCACCCCGACGACCTGTCGCCGCAACGACGAGGACCGTTTGTCGCGGGGCGTGCTGCTGGCCGGTTCCGACTTCTTGCGCCCGATCAGCCCCGCCAGACGCTGCCGCAGCGACAAGGACGATCTGTCGCCGGGCGCGGTGGTGGTCTGTTGAGACTGGTTGCCGGCGCCTGGGTCCGATTGCGTGTTCACGACGCTCCAGATGCTAGTCACCCAAGGTCGTGTCACCATACCCATCACGGTCTTCCGGTACCAGAGGACCCCTTGCCGTATTTCTCGGCACAAATGGTGATGTCGTACACATCAATGGTGTCACGTGCTGAGGCAATTGAACATATCGCACACAGCGGCCGTCCGTATACCTGCACGACGCCGGAGTTACTGCCGTCGTACAGTCCGGGCAAAGCCATCATGCTGCGGTTCTGGCCTCAGCAGATGGTCAATGAGCCGTCCGGTGGACGTACCCGGCGGCGCGGAGACAGTCGCCCAGATCACTGTGCTGGCGCGTCGAAGTAACCACAACTACGCGTGGCCGTATGGAGCATGCGGTTGATAGGGATGCTCCAATCTGCCCATTTCCTCGACGCTGAGTCGCAATTCCACTGCGGCGAGTGCATCATCGAGATGTTCCGGTCGGGTCGCCCCCACGATCGGTGCAGTGACCGCGGGATTGCCCAGCACCCAGGCCAACGCGAGTTGTGCAGGCGGAAGGCCCCGTTCAGCGGCAAGCGAGCCCAGGGCACGCACCACGTCGAGATCACCGGGGCCTGGCGATCTGGACCCCGCGGCCTGCTGCTCGGCGCCACGTGCGGTCCGTACCGGGGCCGGATCGCCGGCCCGGGCGAGCAGCCCACGGGCCAGCGGACTGTACGGTAGTACCCCGACGCCCTGGTCCACACAGCACGGGATCGTCTCGCGTTCCTCCTCGCGGTACACCAGGTTGTAGCGGTTCTGCATGGACACGAACCGGGTCAGCCCGGCTGCCCGGGCGGCGTACTGCGCCTTCGCGAACTGCCACGCGTACATCAGCGAAGCGCCGATGTAGCGCACCTTTCCGGCCCGTACCAGGTCGTGCAGTGCCGTCATCGTCTCCTCCACCGGCGTCCGGTCGTCCCAGCGGTGGATCTGGTAGAGATCGACGTAGTCGGTGTTCAACCTCCGCAGCGAGGCGTCGATCGCGGTCATGATGTGTGCCCGGGACAGTCCCCGGTCATTGGGGCCAGAACCGGTCGGGTAGTAGACCTTGGTGGCGAGGACGTAGTCGCTCCGGCGCGCGAACAGCTTGGCGAGCAGGCGTCCGGTGAGCTGTTCGCTCGCGCCGTTGGAGTACATGTCCGCGGTGTCGAAGAAGGTGACCCCGCCTTCCACGGCACGACGCACTATGGGCTCGGCGTCGCTCTCCCCCAACGACCAGGACACCGCGGTGGGGTCGCCGTAGCTCATCATCCCCAGGGCGATGCGTGAGACGCTCAGCCCGGAGTTCCCCAGACGGGTGTACTGCACTGTGTTTCCTCTCCACGCAGTCGATGTGCTGCGGGAGCAATCCTGCCCAGTCGGGCTGCGGACCGGAAGCACACTTTCCAGGCAGCTGTCGCCAGCTGCCTGGAAAGTCACGGTCGATCGCCAGCGTGCCCACTTCCCTGTACCGCTGGGCGGGCCACTTACTGTGCAGACGCACCGCTCAGGGTCGCCGCACGTCCACGTCCGGCCGGTTGCCGGTACCTGCCGGGTCCGGTGAACGGGTCTCCTGGTCCGGGCTGCTGGGCTGGACGGGTGTGGGCGGCCGCGGTGGGATCGCCGCGGGCATCGGCTCGTCCGGGCCCTGGTCCAACCGGAACGGCGGGTAGCGGTCGGTCATCAGGAACACGTACGTACCGACCCGGTACGCCCACCGTTCGATGCCGACCAGCAGATTGAACATGCCCCGCGGATAGCGGCCGGTGAACAACAGGGCGATGCCGACGAACAGCACCAGGAAACCGAGCAGTCCGATCCGGGCGGTGGAGATGACCACACCCGAGTCCGAGCGGGTAGCCAGATATCCACTGCCGAGCAGAACGCCCAGCAGCAGGTAGTGCGGGATGGCCAGCAGCCACCACTTGACCAGTACCAGCCCCCGGGACAACCGCTGCGGATACTCCACCGACAGGTCGGCGGGATAGTCCGGCTCGGAACGCAACGAGAACGGCGGATACCGGTCGGTCCCCAGAGCGGAGTAGGCGTAGAAACCGACCCGCCAGGACCAGCGCATCACACCCACGTTGAAGTCGAACAGCGCACGTGGATACCTTGCGGTGAAAAGGATCGCGAAGAACGCGATGACGGTGACCACCGCGAAGACGAACCACAGTACGTACAGGATGATGAAGTGCGGGATGGCGAGGAGCCACTTGACCAGCCACAGGCCACGACTGGGTTCGCGTTCCAGGCGGGCCTGGAACCGCAGGGGCTCTGATGCACGCCCCGAACCGGCAGACTGCATGACGATGCTCCTGTCCTCGACGGTGGGCAGGCCAATGTCGCTGTCCAGCGCGTCTCTGACGCTAGGAACACCGGTCGGCGGCGCGTAGGGCCGATGTGCTCTGACCGGTGGGTACCGGGGGTCACCCGGGACAGGTCCAGAATGTCCGGCGGGACCCCCGACGTCCGGGCGCAGCTCACCGGGTCAGTACGCAGTCGCCGCAGAAGGCGGCCGAACCGGACGCCGCGGCCCGGTAGATCAGACAGCAGCTCCGTCGACGGAACCGACCCTCCGGGGACTCCGTGCCGCTGCCGCGCAGAGGCGCCTGTGACTGCAGTGCGGTCCACAGAGCCGTCACCGGCCCCGCACGGTCCGGCCGCGCGGTGAGCAGCACGTGTACCGCACCGCGTACCGCGGAGGCGACATTGCCCCACAACACCTGCGGTGACACCGACATCCGGCCGGTCGCCGCAACCAGGTCTGCGACCGGCCCGGCAGACAACCAGTCGGCCAGTTGCGCGGCCAGATCCCCATCACCGGGCCGTTCGGACGGCACCCCGATCCGGACCGGTACCGACAACGGGAACGCGCCGCCCAGTTCCGGCCGCCACCACAGCTGCGGCAGTCCGGCGCCGAGTAACCGACCGTGCAGGGCCGCGGCACCCAGTACCGGAGAGACCAGACGGGCGACCAGACCCAGCTGCGTCACCGACGCGGCCACCCTCGGGGCCACGGTGTCCACCGGGCGCCGGGCGCCGCTTGCCAGGCGCTCGCGGACCGCCGCGACCCGGGCGGGCAGCACAGCCGGGTCGTCGACCAGTTCACCCATCGCCCGCCACGGGGCGGGTGCGGTGTCGCCCACCGGATGGCCGGCCACCTCGAAGAAGGGGCCGAGTTCGGCCAACTCGGCCGCCTGCGACGGGCTCAGCATCCCGATCGGCACAGTTCAGCTCGCACCGCGACCTCCCTCTCCGGCCGGTCAGAAGTCCTCGTCGAAGGCGACGGTGCCACCCACCGCCACCTGGTAGGAGGAGACCCGGCGTTCGAAGAAGTTGGACAGCTCCTGCACGTCCTGCAGTTCCATGAAACCGAACGGGTTGGCGGTACCGTACTCGACCGGCAAGCCGAGCCCGACCAGGCGGCGGTCGGCGACATGCTCCAGGTAGCCGCGCATGTCGGCGGGGGACAGCCCGGCCACTCCCCCGCCGAGCAGGTCCTCGGCGAACCGGGTCTCCACCTCCACCGCCTCGCGCAGCATCTGCCGTACCTGCCCGTTGAGCTCCTCGTCGAACAGGTCGGGTTCCTCCCGCCGTACCGTCTCCACCACGTCGAAGGCGAACGCCATGTGCATGGACTCGTCCCGGAACACCCAGTTGGTACCCGACGCCAGCCCGTTCAACAGTCCGCGGGAGCGCAGGAAGTACACGTAGGCGAAGGCACCGTAGAAGAACAGACCCTCGATGCAGGCAGCGAAACAGATGACGTTGAGCAGGAAGGCCCGCCGGTCCTCCCGCGTATCGAGCCGAGCCAACCGCTCGATCGAGTCGATCCACCGGAAACAGAACTCCGCCTTGTCCCGGATGGACGGGATGTGCTCCACCGCGGCGAACGCGGCCGCCCGTTGCTGCTCATCGGGCAGATAGGTGTCCAACAGGGTCAGGTAGAACTGGACATGTACCGACTCCTCGAACAGCTGCCGGGACAGATACAGCCGGGCCTCAGGCGCGTTCAGATGCTGGTACAGGTTGAGTACCAGGTTGTTGGCCACGATCGTGTCGCCGGTGGCGAAGAATGCGACCAGCCGGTTGACCAGGTGACGCTCCGCGTCCGACAACGACGCCAGGTCCGGCAGGTCGGCGTGCAGGTCGACCTCCTCCACCGTCCAGGTGTTGCGGATGGCGTCCCGGAAACGTTCGTAGAAGTGCGGGTAGCGCATCGGCCGCAGGGTCAGGTCCATCCCCGGGTCCAGCAGCGCGAGCCGACGGGTGGTGTCGATCGTGCGGGTCGTGGTCATTGACATGCCTCACAGGTCTCGGGGTTCTCCAGCGAACAGGCGAGCGCCGCGGCGTCCGGCGCACCCGGCGCCGGGGTGGTGTCCGACACGGTCGCCTGCTGGATCCTGGTGGCCGGACGGGATCGCAGGTAGTAGGTGGTCTTCAGGCCGGCCTTCCACGCGTACAGGTACATCGAGGACAGCTTGCCGATGGTCGGCGATGCCAGGAACAGGTTCAACGCCTGGCTCTGGTCCACGTACGGTCCTCGGGCCGCGGCCAGATCGATCAGCGCCCGCTGGGGCAGTTCCCAGGCGGTACGAAACAGTCGCCTCAGCTCGGCGGGCAGCTCGTCGATGCCCTGTACCGAACCGTCGTCGCGCTTCAACCGGGACCGGATCCGCTGCGACCACAATCCGCGCTTCTTCAGCTCCGCCACCAGGTACGAGTTGATCTGCAGGAACTCACCGGACAGGGTCTCGCGTTTGAAGATGTTGGACACCTGCGGCTCGATGCACTCGTAGCAACCCGCGATCGAGGCGATGGTGGCGGTCGGCGCGACCGCGATCAGCAGCGAGTTGCGCAGCCCGTACCGGGCAACCGTGGCACGCAGCGCCTGCCACCGGTCGGTCTGGGTCGGCATGACGTCCCACAGGTCAGGTTGCAGATCACCACGGGCCGCGCGGGTCTGCGGGTAGCCGGGATGCGCGCCCGCCACCGACGCCAACTGTGCCGAGGTCTCCAGCGCGGTCAGGTAGATCTCCTCGGCGATCCGGGTGGACAGGCGCATCGCCGCGCCGTCGTCGAAAGGCAGTCGGAGTGCGAAGAACACGTCCTGCAGGCCCATCACCCCCAGCCCGACCGGTCGCCACCGCGGGTTGCTGCGTGCCGCCTGCTCGGTCGGGTAGTAGTTGATGTCGATCACCCGGTCCAGGAAGGTCACCGCGCTACGTACCGTGTCGCGCAGACGGTCCCAGTCCATCCCGCCGGTGGGCTGCCCGGCCCGGTCCCGGGCCAGGTGCGCGGCCAGGTTGATCGAACCGAGGTTGCACACCGCGGTCTCGGCGTCGCTGGTGACCTCCAGGATCTCGGTACACAGATTCGACAGGTGCACGACATTGTCCGGCTCGGCGGTCTGGTTGCTGGTCCGGTTGGCGGTGTCCTTGAACGTCATCCAGCCGTTGCCGGTCTGCGCCAGGGTCCGCATCATCCGGCCGTACAGTTCCCGGGCCCGTACGGTGCGCACCGCACGCCCGTCGCGTTCCGCGGCACGGTAGGCGGCGTCGAACTGCGCGCCCCACAGGTCCGGTAGTTCGGGCACCGCGTCCGGGTCGAACAGCGACCAGTCGGCATCCTGCTCCACCCGGCGCATGAACTCGTCGGGGATCCAGTTGGCGAGGTTCAGGTTGTGCGTACGCCGTGCGTCTTCACCGGTGTTGTCCCGCAGGTCGAGGAACTCCTCGACATCCGGGTGCCACGGTTCGAGGTAGACGCAGGCGGCGCCCTTGCGTCGACCGCCCTGATTGACCGCCGAGACCGACGAGTCCAGCGTGCGCAGCCACGGCACGATGCCGTTGGCATGCCCGTTCGTGCCACGGATCAGCGCACCGCGCGAACGGACCCGCGACCACTGCACGCCGATGCCACCGGCGAACTTCGACAGCTGGGCGATCTGGGCGTAGCGCTCATAGATCGACCCCAGTTCGTCACGCGGCGAGTCCAGCAGGTAGCAGGAGGACATCTGGCTGTGCCGGGTACCGGAGTTGAACAACGTCGGCGAACTGGGCAGGTAGGCCAGCGAGGACATCAGCCGGTAGAACCCGACCGCCTCGGTGACGTTGTGGCTCAGCCCGCAGGCCACCCGCAACAGCCAGTACTGCGGCTGCTCGGTGACCTGTCGGGTGACGGGGTGACGCAGCAGGTACCGGTCGTGGACGGTACGCAGACCGAAGTACTCGAAGCGTCGGTCGGCATCGGGGTCGATCGCAGCATCCAGTTCGGCAGCGTGCCGGGCGACGAAGCGTGCGGTGTCCGTACCGATCAGACCGGCGGCGTGGTTGACGGCGATGCTGCTGCTGAACGAGTCCACCTGCTGACCACGGACCTCCTTGGCGATGCAGACCGCCAACAGTGCGGCGGCCAGCCGGGAGTACGCCGGTTCCTCGGCGACAAGTTCAGCGGCGACCCGTACACACAGCCGGTCCAGTTCCGCGGTGGTCACGCCGTCGTACAGGCCATCGCGCACCTTACCTGCGACCCGTAGAGGGTCCACATCGGACAGTCCGGTGGCGCACCGGCGTACGGTCCGGGCGATCTTGTCCATGTCCACGGGTTGGGTCCCGCCGTCGCGCTTGCGTACCCGCATGGGGGCGCCCGCGGCGGGCCGGACCGTACCGGCCGTGGTGTCCCGGTCACTGTCCACCGGCCCGGTGGACACGGGGCCGGTGGACACGGGGCCGACAGGAACTGTCGGCAGGTCGGAGACCGTCACCGTTCTCTCCTCGCGAGGTCGCTTGCGGATTCGCCGACCCGGACGCGGGCTCACGGAGGCAGCGCGACGGACCTGCCGACGGCAGGCTCGGATGGCGTGTACTTCCGCCCGAAAACCGGGACGCGAACGCCCGTGCGCGGTGCACACGGACAGCTGACAGGTGTCCGGGCGCACGGACGGCGCCGAACCGGCCGCTCGTCACAGAGCGACCCAACCAGCTGTCGACCACAATACATGGGGCATCATCGCGATAGGACACCTACATCTAGGGGCGTGTCGCGATTGGCGGCGGCAACACGATGCATACCGTGCCGAGCGCGCGCTGCGGTCCCGGACCTGAACCGAAGGCGGGCGATCGGGTCCGGCACCGCCGGGTCAGCAGCGCCCGGCGACCATGTCCATCAGCCTGGCCAGGACGCGGCCGGCGGAGGCGCGGACCCCGTCGTGCTCGTACTCGTTGGTCACCCAGGCGCGGGTGTTGCCCACCGCCGCAGCGGTCTGCAACTGCAGGCCCGCGTCCACGTACATGTCGTCGAAGTAGACCGCGGCGGCCACCGGAACCGCGTTGGCGGCGAGCCGGTCCAGGTCGTACAGCGGGGGCCAGTCGTCCGCAGCGGCCAGCAGGTCGGCCGCCCCGGCGAACGGGGTGAGCGCGGCGATCTCGGCGAACATCCAGGGGTACATCATCTCGCCGGTGAACAGCAGCGGGTCGCGGTCCGCGCCGAAGTCCGGATGCTCGTCCAGCGCCCGGTGCGCCGCCCACGCGGTCGGCCCGGCACCCTGCCCGTAGCAGTACTCCTGCAGCGCGAACAGCGGCGCATCGATGAATCCGGTCGCCTGCATCATCTCGTAGCGGAACCGGTCGGACAGCTGTGTGCCCTGCCAGGCACCCTCCAGCAGCCAGTGCACCCGTTCGAAGCCGTCGCTCATCCCGAACGCGTTGCCCAGCACCCGCAGTCGCGGCACGGTCAGCCGGTCCCCGTCGGGCAGCCGGACGTCGTTGCCGACCAGGTGATCGGCGATCGCGCGGACGGCGGCGACGTCGTCGGGATAGCGCCGGTAGTAGGCCGCGTTCTTCGCCGCGACGCGCGGATAGGTACGGGCGTAGACCTCGTCAGCCGTCGCGGTGAGCCCCGGCAACCCGCCGGTGATGTAACAGCCGCGCAGTCCCTCGGGAGCACGGGACAGATAGGTCAGTGTGATGAACCCGCCGTAGCTCTGCCCGAGGGTCTCCCAGGGCTGTCCCCCGCCGAGCCGGGCCCGGATCAGTTCGGCATCCGCCACGATGCTGTCGGCGCGGAAGTGCCGCAGGTGAGCGGCCAGATCGACCGACGTCATGCCCCGCACGGTGCGGGCCGTGACCGGGGAACTGCGGCCGGTCCCCCGCTGATCGAGCAGCAGTACCCGATGGGTCCGCAGCGCATGACCGAGCCAACCGTCCGGGGAGCTCGGCCGCGGCGCCATGCCCCCGGGGCCGCCCTGCAGGAACAGCAACCAGGGCAGTTCTTCACCGGCCCGGTCGACCGCAGCGACCTCGCGCGCGAACAGCTCGATGCCGGCCCCGCCAGGGTCGGTGTGGTCCAGTGGCGCGCTGAACCGGTGGTCGGTGATCGCCAGGCCCGGGATCCTGATCATGCGATCCACCTTAGAGGTCGTATCCGTGCCGACCGGCGCACCGAGCGGAACGCCCCATCTCCTCAGATCATGAAAACTCCCGAGCTGGTACAGGGCTGTCGGGATGGAGGTCTTTCCGATACAAAGATCTGGTCTTGCCCGGACATCACCAGATCTCCGTCCGCGCCACCATCAGCCCGCCATAGGGCTGTCCCGGCACGCCACCGCACCCGCTGGGACGCCCACACCGCCGCATGCCGCCGGCCTCGACGCGGCTACCCACCACGTCCGGCCACCGTCGGACGCCAACCGGCCAACCCGGGACGTCTGCCGGCCGCGGGGACGGTCATGCGCGCGCCGCGGTGCCCCGGTACGTTCGGCGCACCGCTCGGTCGTCGGACCGCGACGGCAGGACCGGGCCGGTCCTGCCGTCGCGGTCAGACGCTCAACCCAGCGGTGCGGCCAGCTCCCAGCCACGCGCCAGCAGATCGTCACAGGCCTGCACCGCGACCGACAGTCGACGCTCATGCCCGCCGGTGAGCAGTACGAACGGACACGCCCGCCCGGCCAGCAGCTCCCGGAACCGACCGGTCATCCATGGACGGAGATGCTGCCCGTCGAGTAGCCCGTCGTCCTGGAACGCGACGTCACGGTGGTCGGTCAACAGGTAGAGGTCGGGAGTACGTGCCAGATCACGGACCTGCCGGGTGGCTGAGCCCAGATAGCGTTCCTGCCAGACTGCGGTGGCGAACGCGTCCGTGTCGCAGACCAGCAACGGCGAACCCTGACGGGCGGCGGCATCCTCGGCGGCGTTCTGGCATGTCGCGGCGGTGACGAAGTCCTCCTGCTCCCACGTCAGGTCGAACACCGTGGCGGCTGGGTCGGCGGCACGTAGCGCGGCGAGCTTGTGTTCGGTGAGTTCCCGCCCGTACTCGGCGACCCACCGGGTATCAGCCCATACCCCGCCGCGCCGCCGATAATGCTCGGCCAGTGCGGTGGCCATCGTCGTGGTGCCGGTGGATTCGGCACCCACGACCACGACCCGGCGCACGAACCAGGCCCGTACGCACGGCGCCAGCGCAGACCAGTGGGCCACCGGGTCGGCCCGCACGGAGGTACCGGAGACCGGTACGGTGCCGCGCGCAGGATCGACCGCCACGTGCACCGCGCCGAAGCGTCGTGCCAGCTCCGTACCGTAGGCCTCGGAGCTGAACACCGCATCGACGGTCGGGTCGGTCCCGTCCTCAGTCGCGGCCTGCTCCAGCAGGCCGCGCGCGGTGGTGCAGTGTGCCGCCCAGATCCGCGGGTCCTGGAAGTCCACCGGAGTGTCGTCGTAGCCGCCGACGATCCGTACCGGGGCGTTTCCACCCGCGCCGGCGGTGCGGGCCGGGCGGCACACGCTCCGCGGCCGGGCAACTGGGCGAACTCGGCGATGCCTCGCAAACACCGGGTAGCGGGGATGATCCACCTCCTCTGTCCACTATGGATTCAGTGCCTGGGCCGATGGAGCGCTGCCGACGGCTGCGGATGGTGGCAGAGTGGCCGTATGGAATACACCCATCTGGGTCGCACCGGCCTGTCGGTCTCCCGACTGTGCCTGGGCACCATGAACTTCGGCCCGAAGACCACCGAACCCGACAGCCACCAGATCATGGACCGCGCGTTGGAGGTCGGGGTCAACTTCTTCGACACCGCCGACGTGTACGGCTGGCAGCGCGGTGAAGGGATCACCGAGCAGATCATCGGACGTTGGCTCGCGCAGGGCGACGGCCGCCGCGACAAGGTCGTCCTGGCCACCAAGGTGTACGGGGACATGGGCGACTGGCCCACCGATCGCGGCCTGTCCGCCCGGCACATCATCGCCGCATGCGACGCGTCGCTGCGCCGGCTGCAGACCGACTGGATCGACCTCTACCAGATGCACCACGTCGACCGGACCACGCCGTGGGAGGAGATCTGGCAGGCGATGGAGATCCTCGTGGCGCAGGGCAAGGTGCGCTACGTCGGGTCGTCGAACTTCGCCGGGTGGCATCTGGCCATGGCCAACGAGGCCGCGCGACGACGCCACTTCCTCGGACTGGTTTCCGAGCAGTGCATCTACAACCTGCTCACGCGGCACGTCGAGCTGGAGGTGCTGCCCGCGGCGCAGGAGTACGGCATCGGGATCATCCCCTGGTCACCGCTACATGGCGGCCTGCTGTCCGGGGCGTTGCGCAAGCTGCGGGAGGGCCAGGCGGGTCGCTCCACCGAGGGCCGCGCCCGTGACGATCTTGAGGCGCACCGGGATGCGGTCGAGGCGTTCGAAAAGCTCGCCGCCGAGCTGGGTGAGGAGCCTTCCAACGTGGCGCTCGCCTGGCTGCTGTCCCGGCCGGCGGTCACCGCGCCCATCGTCGGACCACGGACGATGACACAGCTCGACGGCGCACTGCGCTCGGTCGAACTCACCCTGACCGACGACGTGCTCACCCGGCTCGACGAGCTGTTCCCGCCGGTCGGCAAGGGCGGTCCGGGCCCCGAGGCGTGGGCCTGGTAGGTGGCCGGTGCCGGGTCGGGTGCAGCCGACCCGGCACGGTTCACACGTCAGCCGCGGACCGCTATGCCGCGCTCTCGCAGTGCCGCTTGATCCCGTCCGCCTCCATCTCCAGGTAGCGGCGGATCTGGGCACCGGCGAGCAGTCCGAGCAGACCGGCCAGTGGACCGGTCTGCTCGACGGAAAGCTGCGCGGTGAGCCGGCCGTCGGGTCCAGGCACCAGGACGTGGCTGGCTACCATCCGGCTGCCCAGCGTGCGGCTGGACCAGTTGAAGGAGCGGCCCGGCTCCGACTCGGTGACCGTCCATACCATCGCCCGTACTCCGGGCTGCTTGACCCGTGCACTGCTTCCCACCGTGAACTCGCCGGTGTCCAGGCGATGCACCGAGGTCATCGAATCGGTCCAGTCCGGCCAGTGCTCGACATCGGTCCAGACTGCCCACACCGCGGCAGGATCCGCAGCGATCTCACGGGATGTTTCGAAGCGCATGTACGGCCTCCGGTCTACTTGATGTACCAGATGGTACATGTACCATCTGGTACATGCCCATCGCCCGCCCGGACGCCCGGCAACGACTCCTCGACGGAACCATCGAGTACCTCGCCGAGCACGGCAGCACCGAACTGAGCCTGCGACGCCTCGCCGCCGCGCTGGGCACCAGCCACCGGATGCTGCTCTACCACTTCGGCTCCAAGGACGGCCTGCTCGTCGAGGTGGCCCGCACCATGGAACGACGGGAGCGCGACATCTTCACCGACCTGGGCCTTGCTCCGGGCACCGATCCGGGCGTGGCCATGCGGGCCATGCACCAGCAGCTGTCCGCACCGCAGACCTGGCCGTACATGCGGCTGTTCTTCGAGCTCTACGGACGCGGGCTGCAGGGCGACCCGACCGCCGGCCGCCTGCTCGACGGACTGGTGGAGCACTGGATCGACCTGCTCGCCGGCTTCATCAGCCAGCAGGGAGTGGACGAGCAGACCGCCCGGACCGACGCCCGGATCGCCCTCGCGCTGGCCCGCGGGCTGGCCCTGGATCTGCTGACCACCGGGGACCGGGTCGGGGTCGACCTGGCGGCCGAGCGGTTCCTCAGCGGCCTGGAGCAGCGGTGGTCCGCCGAGAGGCCCGGCCCTGTCACCAGGTCCGAGGATCCCCGGCCGCCCTCCGGCTAGGCTGATCGGGCCGGACACTCTGCGCACCCGGTACGCCGGGGCCAGGCGCCGGGGTCAGGCACCAGTTACGCGGACACTGAGTACGGTGGACCGCGCTCAGCCAGCGACCTGCCAGAGCCCGATCACGTTTCCCTCGGTGTCGGCGAAGTACGCCGCGAAACCCATTCCGCCCACGTCCTGACGGCCGGTCAGGGCCTTGCCGCCCAGTTGTTCGACCTTCTGCAGCGCAGCACCGATGTCCGGTACCTGGATCGTCACGATCGGGTGGGTGATGGGGCCCTGCCGGGTCAGCATGCCGCCGTTGATGGTGCCCGGCTCGGTCGGCCGGCCCGTCTGGTCGGCCGCCGCCGTCTGCACCATCGTGTACTTCATCTCCGGCATCGAGGTGATCTTCCAACCGAACGCCTCGCGATAGAACGATTCCGCCCGGGGTAGATCGTCGGCGGGGATCTCGAAGTGCACGACCGGTCCGCTCATCTGTCCGCTCCCCCACGGCTCGTGGCGCCTTCCTCGAAGGATAGGACCGGCCGGGCCGGCCAGGTGGCGGATTCGGCACTCCCGCGCAGCTGGCGCCGCTGGCAGGAGTCCCCACCTGCGCCGCTCAGCGGACCAGTTCAGCCTCCGCGACCGGGACACGGTGACGTTCCCGGGTCACCCCGGCCAGCACCGCCATCACGACGGCGAGCGCACCGATCAGCCACAACGCACGGTCCAGCCCGGTGTGCTGGGCGAGCAGACCGACCGCCGGCGGGCCCACCAGGAAACCGGTGTACCCGATCGGGGTGACCAGCGCGATCGCCTCGGCGGAACGTCCGGGCGTGTCCCCGGCCGCGCTGATGACCGCCGGGAACACGATGGCGATGCCCAGGCCCCACAGTGCGGCGCCGACGTAGGCGCCCGGGGTCACCGGGGACAACAGGACCACCGCCACGCCGGCGAAGGCGAGCAACGCACTGAGCCGTACCGCTCGTGCGCGGCCCAACCAGCCGATCGTCCAGGTACCTGCGGCGCGGCTCGCCGCCATCGCCACCGCGAAGGTGGTGTACGCGGCGGCACTGGCCGCCGGGCTGGCGTCCCGTACGTCGTTGAAGTAGATACCCAGCCAGTCCGAGGCGGCGCCCTCGACCAGGGTCGCGCACGCCATCACCAGACCCAGCAGCAGGAACGGCAGGGTGAGGATGCGACGCCGTGTCCGGGGTGCCGCGGCCGCGTCCGGGTGTGGACCGGCGGAGCGTGCGTCGGGCAGGAACACCGTCAACAGGGCGAGCACCCCACCGGCCAGCAGCCCCGCCGCGATACCGAAGTGCGCCGGCAATGGCAGTCGTGCCCCTGCCGCGATCGAGCCGATACCCGCCGCCAGAAACCCGCCGACGCTCCAGACCGAGTGGTACCGGGGCATCCAGGCCCGGCCGGCCGCGGTCTCGACGCCGTGACCGTGGATGTTCATCGCGACATCCCACGAGCCGAACCCGAACCCGAACACCACCAACGCCAGGCCGAGTTCGACCACCGAGCCGACCAGGCTGAGCCAGACCAGCCCGGACAGACAGATCATGGTCGCGGCACCGACCACCACGCGGCTGCCGAACCGGACCGCCAGCCGACCGGTGAGCGGTGCGGAGGCGACCGAACCCACCGCGGCACCCAGCAGCGCGAACCCCAGTGCGCCGGGACCGGCGTGTACCGCGTGCCGTACCTCGGGAAGCCGCGACACCCAGGTCGCCTGTACCGCGCCGGACAGCGCGAACACCCCACCGGTGGCCAATGCTGCCCGGCGTAGCCGGGGATAGGGGACCGCCGTGCTCGTCCGCTCAGTCACCCGTCCAGAGTTCAGCACCCCCCTCGGGTTTCGCAGAGCGAGTGGTCGATCTCACCGGGACGCCGGGGTGCACCGGTCGACCTGCCACCGCGGCGCCGGCGCGGTACGCACCCGTACCGGCCGCGCTCCGGCAACGGCCGCGCGTGGCACCATGCAGTCGTGACCGGACCCACCGAGGGGCTCTCCTCGGCAAGCGTGATCGGGCCACCCGACCAGGTGGTGCTCGGCTTCATCGACCTCGCCGAACCGGACCCCGACCTGACCGAGGACGTCCGGACCCTGGCCGGGTGCGTGTTCCCACTGGACACCGGCCGGCACGTACTGGTCAGTTCCCGCAGCATGCTGGAACGTGACACCGACGGCTTCCAGCACCTGCCGCTGCTGTCCCAGCTGACCCACCGGCATCAGCGGGTACACATCGGGCTGGGCATCGGGGTGACCGCTGCGCAGGCGGAGATGCTGGCGCGGCGGGCGCTGGCGCGCAGCCGGGAGGTGGGCCCGTTCTCGGCCGTACTCGCCCTCGGAACCGGCGACGAGATCGTCCTGGCCGAGGAGAACCCGGCACCCGCGTCCGACGGTGCGATGCCGCTGGCCGTGGTGGCGCGCCGGACCGGCCTGGCCCGGGAACGCCTGGAGCGGTTACGGGTGCTGGTGGACGGTACCGAGGAGGACGGTGTCACGGTCAGTGCGGTGGCACGCGCGCTGGAGATCGATGCACGGTCGGCACGTCGCACCATCAAACGGCTGGAACGCGCCGGTACGGCCTATCCGGTCGGCCGGATGCTCACCGGCACCACCGGCCGCCCGCCGACCCTCTACCGGATCCGCCTGGGCTGACGCCCGCTAGGCACTCTCCTCACCCAGCGGGGCAGCACGCAAACCTCGGGTATCGCTCGCCAGCCGGGCGGCCGGATCGCGTGGCGTGGACAGTCCACGCCCGTTCTCCGCTGGCGCCACCTGCTGATGGCCCGGCCGTCCGGCCCTCGATCCACCGGCACCGGCGCTGCCGCGGGCACCCGACACGATGTGCTCGGCTTCCTGGCGCGCGGCGGCCAGCAACTCGTTGGCGGCCACCTGGCTCTTCTGGCGTTCCCGTTGGGCGAGCAGTTCACAGTCCCGCTCCGAGCGCGCGGCCTGCTGCTTGGCGCCGGCCAGGATCTGTACCGCCTCCTGCCGGGCGTTGGACAGTACGCCTTCGGCACTGGCCCTGATCTCCAGTGCCTGCCGCTCTGCCGCGGCGAGGATCGTCTCGATCTCCGCGCCGACCCGGTGCGCGGTCGGTACACCGGATGCCCGGGCCCGCAGCTCCAGGTTCTCGGTATGACACTTCTCCAACTCGGACACCAGCTGCACGGCGCGTCGCTGATCGGCATAGAGCAGCGTCAGCTGCGCCTCAAGATCGGTGATGCACCGGGTGACCTGTTGACGGTCGTACCCCCACAGCACCACCTCGAACATGCTGGTGAGCGCTGGCCCGCGCGACTCTCCGTCGACCCCCATAGGCCGAATGCTGTCATAACCGCTGAGCCATCGACGACGGTTTACCGATGTTCCAACGCATCGGTGACGGCCAATGCCGAGGACCCACGCGACGGACCGTGACACGGTGCGGCCACCCGCCCGGGAGCGGCCCTGATGCCCGGCTCCAGCCGGTACGCGGCCATGGGTGTGGGGCTTCGGAACCGTCCGGATTGTGCCAGGCCAAGGGCAGGCGCGGGACCGCTGGCGCCGTGGGCGGTCCGCCTCGCGCCGGCCCGGACGAGTTTCGTCAGCTGACCCATGTCGTGGCGGACCGGTGCTTTATCCATTGTGGACGGCGGCGGCCGAGCCGGCGGCGGTCACATGTACGTAGTCGACGATCATCTGCTGCGGGAACTGGGTACCGCCGTCCGGTGAACCCGGCCAGTCCCCACCCACCGCGAGATTGAGGATCAGGAAGAACGGATGGTCGTAGACCCAGGGGTTGCCGTTGGTGTCGGCCGGGGTGTGCGTCTCATAGGTGTTGCCGTCGACCAGCCAGCTGACCCGGTCGGGCGCCCAGTCGATCGCGAACGTGTGGAAGTCGTCGGCAAACGCCGCGCCGCCGGGCAGGGTGTAGCTGCCGGTGAGCGGATTGGCCCCGGAGTAACCGGGGCCGTGTGCGCTGCCGTGTACGGTGCCCGGTTCGAACCCGACGTTCTCCATCACGTCCAGCTCACCGCACCCTGGCCAGCCGGCGCTGCCGATGTTGTCACCCAGCGCCCAGAAAGCCGGCCACATGCCCTGGCCCCGGGGGATCTTGATGCGCGCCTCGACGTGCCCGTACTCCTGGGTGAAGGTGCTGGCGGTGTTGAGCCGGGCGGAGGTGTACCGGCAACTGCCGTACCAGCAGGTGTAGCCGGCGGGGTTCTCCTGACGGGCGGTGATCACCAGATGCCCGGCGCCGTCGAGTGCGGCGTTGGCGGTGGAGTCGGTGTAGTACTCCAACTCGTGGTTGTTGCCTCCGTTGTCCCCGGTCTCGTGGGTCCAGCGGCCGGGGTCGGGCGGCGCACCGGCGGCACCGTCGAAGTCGTCGGTGAAGGTGGCGGTGAGCGTGCTGGCGGCGCGCTTCGCGGGGAATGGGCGTGGGCCGGCCGCAGCGGGTGCGGCCAGCGCACCGGCCAGCAGGACTGCGAGTAGTGACCCGGCCGGAACCAGACGTCGTGGATTCATGACAAGCCTCTTTCTTTCCGGCGGACCGGGAGAGATCAGGCAATGCACTGATACAGGCACTTATCGCTTGGTGTAAGCCTGTTACTCCGCGACCCTTACTGTCAAGACTCTTCACTAATTCCGCGAGGCACCTTCTCCCGGCCGTACCGGGATGAGGACACCCGCGGTGGCGCCGGCCGGTCCCACGATGCGACCTGCTCTCCTCACCGCATAGCTGGCGCCGAAACGTGGAACACCTGGGTACGGAGCCGCGCCCGGGCTGACGTCGTCGAGCGGAACAGACCGTGACCGGTGGCTGAGCACAACGCCGTCCCGCACCCGGCACCTCCGGGACCCCGGCCGACCGGTCCGGGCACCGGAGCGTAGGGCGCACGCTGCTAGGGTGGCCCGATGCAACGCGACGATGGGGCCAGGCCCGCCGCACCGGACGCCACCTCACTGCTGCACCTCGGTGACCTCACCGACGTCCTGGACGATCCCCGCACGAACATTGCCGCCGCCGAGCTGGCCCGTAACCTGCCGCCCGGCGCGAAGATGCTGGTCGTACGCAACGGCCCGAACGCTCCCGCGCAGTTCCTGCTCGATCAGGACAGCACGGTCGCCGGCCGGCATGCCAACAGTGACATCCTGCTCGACGACGCCACGGTGTCGCGACGCCACGTCGAGTTCGCCCGGCACGGTGACCGGATCATCGCCCGCGATCTCGGCAGCCTGAACGGCACCTACCTGAACAAGGAACGCATCGACACCGCGACCCTCACCAACGGCGACGACGTTCAGATCGGCAAGTTCCGCCTGGTCTACGTCGCCTCCGACGTACCGGCCGCACCCGGGTCCCCACAGCAGGAACAGCAGATCAGCGAGCCGGTCCCGCCGCCTGCGATCCGGCGTGAGCCCGGGCCCTCCGGTCCGTTCGGTCGGTTCCTCGCCCGGCTGCTGAGCCCGTTCCGCCGCGACTGACCCCGCGCCGAGCGCCCCGGGCGGACATGCACGGACAGTCCGTCCAGGGGCGTTCCGAACCCCGTCCGATGTGGACTCCGGGCGGCGGTCACCTGCATCGGCCCTGCGTACGGCAGCCGTACGGCGCCGACACAATTGGGTAATTGTGTCGTTGAGGGCACCGGAGCTCCGGTCGATGATGGTGCCAGGCACCGGAACGACGGAGGAGCAGCGCGCTATGACCGCCGGGTTCTACCAGATCCAGCCTCAGGCCGTGACCGCGACCACCGACAGCGTCGGATCCATGCTGTCCCAGGCCGGTTCACTGATCAGTGAGCTCGAGTCCACCGTGCTCGACGGCTCCGCGTTCGCCGCGCTCGGTGGCGGGGTGGCCAGCGCCAACCAGGCGCTGCAGGGCAGTCAGGTCGGCTCGTTGCAGCAGTTGCACCGGCTGCTGGAGCGGATCAACCAGTTGGTGAACGCGAGCAACTCCGGCTACCAGCAGGCCGACCAGGCGGTCGCCACCGGCTACGGCGCGCCGGAGGGCAGCACCGCGACCGCCGATACACCGGCGACCACTCCTCAGGGCACCGACCTGACCACCGATCAGACGCTCCGCGACCAGCTCGGCCAGGACGAGGGCAACCGCACCCACGTCTACACCGACACCGCGGGACATCCCACCGTCGGGATCGGTTTCAACCTGGACCGCAGCGATGCCCGCACCCGGCTCGCCGCGGTGGGCGCCGACTACGACGCGGTACGCGGCGGCCGCCAGGATCTCACCACCGACCAGATCAACCAGCTGTTCAGCCATGACGTGAGCGGCGCCGTGGACACCGCACGCGGCTACTACGCCGGCTTCGACCAGCTCGATGTGGCCCGTCAGCGGGTCCTCACCAACATGGCGTTCAACATGGGCGGCAACACGCTGGGGCAGTTCCACACCCTGCACACGGCGCTGACCAACGGTGACTACAACGCCGCTGCCAACGCCATGCAGAATTCGGCCTGGGCGCGTCAGGTCGGTGACCGCGCGACCCGCCTCATCGACCACATGCGCACCGGGCAGTAGGCGAGACGCAGCCGGTCCGCAGTGAACTGACGTCAGGCCCCGCTGGTCGGCCCGGTCAGGCCGAGTTCCTCGATGGCCCAGGTCCGCATCTGCACCTTGCGCACCTTGCCGCTGACGGTCATCGGGAACGACTCCACCACCCGGACGTAGCGCGGGACCTTGAAGTGCGCCAACTGCCCGGCGCAGTAGCCCGCGATCTCCTCAGCGGTAGGAGGATCGGCCGGATCCCGCGCGATCAGACAGGCCAGTACGGCCTCACCGTAGCGATCGTCAGGCACCCCGATCACCTGGACGTCGGCGACCTTGGGATGGCGGTAGAGGAACTCCTCGATCTCGCGCGGGTAGATGTTCTCCCCGCCCCGGATGATCATGTCCTTGATCCGACCGACCACGGCCAGGTATCCGTCCGGACGCATCACCGCGAGATCACCGGTGTGCATCCAGCGAGCCGCGTCCACCGCCTCGGCCGTCTTCTCAGGCTCGTCCCAGTACCCGAGCATCACCGAGTACCCCCGGGTGCACAGCTCGCCGGCGGTCCCCCGCGGCAGCGTCACCCCGGTCGCCGGGTCGATGATCTTCACTTCGACATGCGGCAGCACCCGTCCCACCGTGGCGGTACGCCGCTCCAGGTCGTCGTCGACCCGGGTCTGGGTGGACACCGGCGAGGTCTCGGTCATCCCGTAGCAGATCGACACCTCGGCCATGTGCATGTCCGCGATGACCCGCTTCATCACCTCGACCGGACACGGCGACCCGGCCATGATCCCGGTGCGCAGGCTGGACAGGTCGTAGTCGGCGAAGTCGGCCAGTCCGAGCTCGGCGATGAACATCGTCGGTACCCCGTACAGCGAGGTGCAACGCTCGGCCTGCACGGCCCGCAGGGTCGCCGCCGGTTCGAACGTCGCCGCCGGGATGACGATGCACGCGCCGTGGCTGGTGGCGCCGAGGTTTCCCATCACCATGCCGAAGCAGTGGTAGAACGGCACCGGCAGGCAGATCCGGTCCTCCTCGGTGTAGTCGACCAGCTCACCGACGAAGTAGCCGTTGTTGAGAATGTTGTGGTGCGACAGGGTCGCGCCTTTGGGGAAGCCGGTCGTACCCGAGGTGTACTGGATGTTGATCGGATCGTCGCAGGACAGCTGCGCGGCTCTGGTCACCAACTCCTCCGCCGGCACCCCGGCCGCGCCGTCCAGCAGCTCGTCCCAGCTCGGATCGGCCAGGTAGCAGACCGTACGCAGATCCGGGCAGTCCGGGCGGACCTCCTCGATCATCTGCCGGTAGTCGCTGCCGCGGTGACCGGTCGCGGAGATCAGCAGGCTGACACCGGACTGGTTGAGCACGTAGGCCAGTTCGTGCCGGCGGTACGCGGGATTGATGTTGACCATGATCGCGCCGATGCGGGCGGTGGCGTACTGGACGAGGACCCACTCCGGGCAGTTCGGTGCCCAGATACCGACCCGGTCACCTTGACCGACATCCAGTGCGAGCAGACCCCGGGCCAGGACATCCACCGCATCACCGAACTCCGCATACGTCCAGCGACGTCCGCTCGGCACATCGACCAGCGCCTCCCGGGTGGCGAATGCGGCGACCGCCCGGTCCAGGTTCTGTCCGATCGTCTGACCGAGCAACCCGACGGTGGAGGTGCCACTGGCATAGGACGGTAGTTCGGAGGTCATCGCGGTTCTCCTTCCGGCACGCGGCGATCGCCCGCTGTCCCCATCGTGGAACATCGGGACCGAGCGCACCACCCCGGCGTGGATGGCTGTCGGGCCAGCGCAGCCTCAGCCCGGCAGACCCGTCAGCACCGGTACTCCTGTTCGCCATGGTGCCTCCCGTGGCGCAGACAAGATGTCATCCCATCAGACCGGCGGGGCTCGCGCGCCGGTACCGGTCAGCGCGACGAGCATCCCGGTGCCCGACCCTCCCGTGCGGCCGGCAGAGTGCGGACCGTGGATCCCGGACGACCCGGCGGAACTCGGCGGCGCGGCCGGCGACGGCGTGGGATCCGACGGCGTGGGACGGGGGTGTCGGGGATCGGGCCGGGCCAGTACCGCGAACGTGCTGGCGTACTCTCGCGGGCCGGGTCAGCTCCCGGCGAGTATGCGCTGCTCCTGCTCCGGGGTGAACCCACGGCTCAGCGGCGGTTCACCGCGCCCGCGGTCCCAGGCCAGTACGTCCGCCGCGGTCACCGCCAACGGGGTCGCGGGCAGCCCGGCCGCCCGGGCCCGCGCCGCACTGCGCTGCTGCCCCGGCCAGGCCGGTTGCCGCCGGACCAGCGGGAACAACGCCGGCGCCGTGTCCGCCGGTACCGGCACCAGCTGGATCCGGCTTCCCGCCACCTCGGCGCACGTCTCGATCAGTCCGCCGAGGGTGACCGGCTCGGCCGGGCCGACCGCGTGGAAGGCGCCCGGACGGTCGTCGGTCAGCAACCGCACCACGAAACTGGCCAGGTCCCGGGAATCGATCACCTGTACCGGCTGTTCGGGGCGGCCGGGCAGGGCGATCCGCCCGCCCCGCGCGGCCCGGCGTACCCAGTAGGTCAGACCGTCCTGCGGATCGTGGGGGCCGGCGACCTTACCGGGCCGTACGATCGTGGCCCGCGTGCCGTAGCGGGCGAGTACGGCGTCCTCGCAGGCCACCTTGCACGGCCCGTAGGTGTCGTCGTCGAGAACCTCGGCATGGCCGACCGGCTGGCGGCGCGGGGTGTCCTCGTCCGAACCCGGCCGCAGGCCGTCGCGTACGTACACCGCATGACTGGAGATGAACAGGTACCGGCCGACCCGGTCGCCGAGCACGTCCATCGCCTGCTCGACGTGACGCGACTGGTAGCCGCTCACGTCCACCACCGCGTCCCAACTGCCGTCCCGCAGCGCGGCGTAGTCCCCGATGTCCCGGTCGCCCACCCGGCGGGAGACCTCCGGGAACAGGTCCGTACCGCTCCGCCCTCGACTGAAGATCGTCACCTCGCAGCCGGTTCGTACGGCATCGGCCACGATCGCACGTCCCACGAACGACGTGCCGCCCAGCACCAGGATCCGCATGTCCGCCCACGCTACCGGTCGGACGCAGCGTCAGTCCCGCAGGTCGAACACGGTGCGGGCCAGACCGCGGCCCGCGAGCACGGCGGCCAACCGTTCGTTGACGTCCTCCAGTTGGTATCTGCGGTGGATCACCGTGGTGCGACCGGCGGCGTGCAGAGCGAACACGTCGGCCAGATCCGCCCGGCTACCCACGGTCGAACCACGCACCGTGATGCCGTTCAGGACAGTGTCGAAGACCGGTAGGGACATCGTGTCGTCGTGCGGCAACGACACGATGATCAACCGACCACCGGGACGCAGGCAGGCATGCGCCTGTTCGATGACGGTACGGTCCGCCACGAGTACCAGCGCGGTGTCCGCGCCGCCCAGCGACCGGATGAGCCGTACCGGGTCGTGGTGCAGTGCGTTCACCGCGTGTGCCGCGCCGAGGTCGGTGGCCAGCCGCAGCTTGGCCTCGTCCACGTCCACCGCGACGGTCTCCGCACCGAAGATCTCCGCGTACTGCAGGGCCAGGTGACCCAGACCACCGATGCCGAACACCGCGACCAGTTCCCCCGGCCGCACACCGGCCACCTTCACCGCCGTGTACGAGCTGAGTCCGGCGCAGGTCAGCGGCGCGGCCTCCATCGGGTCGATCCCGGCCGGCACCGGTACGCAGTACGCCGCGGCGGCCACCGCCCATTCGGCGTGCGCGCCGTCGAGTACCAGACCGGTATTGCGTTGCCGCTGACACAACGTCTCCCAGCCGGTGACACACTGACGGCAGGTACCGCAGGCCCAGCCCAGCCACGGGATTGCCACCCGGTCGCCGACCCGGTGGTTGGTCGCGCCCGGGCCGAGCTGGCGCACGATGCCGACGCCCTCGTGACCCGGTACGAACGGCGGTTGGGCCCGGACCGGCCAGTCGCCCCGGGCGATCCGTACGTCGCTGCGGCACAACCCGCTCGCCTCGATCCGCACCAGGATCTCGCCAGGTCCCGGTGTCGGGACGGGACGGGACTCGATCACCAGTGGCTGATCGAATGCCTTGACCACAGCGGCCTTCATGGGCTCCTCCGGACAGGGTCGGCTCCCCTGCATAGTGCCCCGGTCGGTTGCTGGCAGGCAGGGCCGAAACGCCCCCACCCGACATCCGTCCGGCCCGGCCGGGTCGGCGAACTGCCGGGTTCCGGCCGCAGCGGGCGGATCGGGGGACCGTCGCGACCCGCCGACCAGGTCACCGGCAGGCACTCCAGCCTCTGTCCGTGATGCTGGACGGCCCTGTCCGGGCGCGGACATCCCGAGCAGGATTCGGCGCAGACGAGGCAGCGGCTGTAGACGGCACGCCAGCGCACGGAGGAAACCATGAGGGCGCATACCGGAGACCGGCTCGTACTGGAGGGCATCCACGTCGGCGAACCCCGCCGCGCCGGACTCATCCTGGAGGTACGTCACGCCGACGGGACCCCGCCGTATCTGGTCCGGTGGCTGGACAACGGCCATGAGGCACTGGTCTTCCCCGGTTCCGACGCCCGGGTCGAGCCGCCGCTCGGATCCGGGGTCTGGGCAGCAGCGCCCGGTCGGTCCGCTCAGCGGGAGCTGGCCGGGCCGACCCGTGGCGCGTCGGACAGCAGGGAACCGATGATCTCCGCGGACCATGTGTCGATCGCCGGCCAGTCCCGGAAGTCGCCGTAACGGCCGATCAGTCGGTAGAACAGGCGACCGATGCCAGAACTCTGGTCGCGACGGAAGACCCCACTGAAAAGCCGATGTCCCCGGCACTGCGCGGGTCGCGGCAGCCCGGCGCTGATCCGGTCGCGCTCCCGACCGGCCAGCCCGCGTAGTGGTGCGCGCAACGCGCCCGGCATCCCGACACTGAACAGCCAGACCGGGCGCGCATCCAGCAGATCCTCGTTGTCCCGCAGGAACTGGACGCCGTCGGGAAGCCATCGCTGGTCGTGCACGGCACTACCCACGATCACGGCCGCATACGGTGCTACCGCTATGACGTCGTTGACCGGCACCACATGGGCGTGCAGTCCCCGTTCGACACAACGCGCGGCGATCCGCTCGGCGATGTCCCTGGTTGAACCGTGTGCGCTCGCGTACGCGACGAGGACCAGCATGATTCCCTCCGGCTCGGCAGAACGGTGGCGCGGCCCGGCACCGGGAACACCCATGACCAAGGGCGACGTACGGTGCGCCAACCCGCTCCCGGCGCTGCATGCGGGAGAAGGGACCCAGCACCGAGCATGGACGACCGACCCTGCCCGGCACAGGGTCCTACGGCCCCGGAACCGGACCGTTGGGCCCGGATCGGCGGTGACGGCGTCGGGCCGGCGCTCCGATCACCGCCGCACTGGCCGTACGGGCCTGCCGGTCGGGTCCAACGACCCTGCCGGGGACAACACGGGCGCGGCACGCTGGAGGCCAGCCGGGGTGCCGGCGTGGGGTCGAGGGCAGTCCGGGGGTCTGGAAAATGAGCGAACTACGGCAGGACGGGCCACCGGTGACGAGGACGGCGTTGACCGCGACCCTGGAGACCGCGGTACTGGCACCGTCGCTGCACAACAGTCAGCCCTGGCGTTTCCAGGTCCAACGCGACACCATCGAGCTTCGGCTGCCGACCGAACAGGTTCTGCCGGTCGGTGATCCGGGTGGCCGGGCAGCCCGGATCGCGTGCGGTGCGGCCCTGTACAACTGGCGGCTCGCGTGCGCGGTGGAACTCGGCCGCCAGCCTGAGGTGCTGCTGCTGCCGGAGGGCCGGCACGGCCGTACCATAGCCGCGCTGCGACCCGGTCGTCCCCGGCCGGCGACACCCCGGGAACGTGCCCGTTACGCGGCCATCCCCCGACGACACATCAACCGTTACCCGTTCCGTGCCGGTACCGAGGTCGACCGCGAACACCGATGGGCGCTCACCGAGGCGGCCCGGGCACAGGACTGCTGGCTGACCATCCTGGACCCCGGCGTCCGGCATGACCTGGTGTCCGGGCTGGTCAACGATGCAGACGACACGCTACGCGCCGACCCGTCCTACCAACGCGAACAGCAACGGTGGACCCATCCCGCGCCGGAGCGCCCGGAGGGTATCCCGGCACCCTCTGCCGGGGTACGACCGGAACCGGAGGACCTGCCCCGGGGCCGCGACTACGGCGGCCGCCCCCGACGTCATGAATTCGATACCGACCTGCTCGCCGTGCTGGGCGCCCAGGGTGAGACCGAAGCCGACCAGGTCGCCATCGGACAGGCCCTGCAGGCGGTGCTGCTGACCGCCACGGAGGGCGGCCTGGCGGTGTCGTTGTTCTCCCAACCCTTCGAGGTGCCGGCCATCATCCACCAGCTACGCGAGACCCTGGGCCGGCTCGGCACGCCGTACCTGGTGATGCGGATCGGATATCCGTCCCGGCCGGTGCCGAGCACACCGCGCCACCCGATCGACGACGTCACCTGAACCGACGGTGGGGAGTGTCATGTCTGAACTGTGCATCGACCAGGACACCGTGCTCGTCGGTATCGACGGGACGACGGCAGGCTGGGCGGCCCTGAGCTGGGCGGTCCACCAGGCGTCCCGGCAGGGCGGTCGGCTGGCCGTCTGTCTGGTCCAGCCGACCGATCCGGGCGACCGGGGCAACGGTCAGCTCATCGAGGCCGAACAGCTGCTGGCCCGCGCGACGACCCTGGCCGAACCTCAACTGTCCATAGAGGACATCTATCCGCTGCTACGGCACGGTGACATCGTCCAGACCCTGACCGGTACTGCCGCTCCGGCGGGGATGCTGGTGATCGGCGCGGCGGGTCCGGTCAGCTGGTCCGAGCAGGTCACCGGTTCGGTGGTGATCGGTGTCGCGGCACGGGCCCGGTGCCCGGTGGTGGTGGTACGCCCACCGCAGCCGGCCGCAACCGGACCGTTCGCCGGACATGTGGTCGTCTGCGTGGACGACTCGGCGGCGGTGAACGCCGCGCTGGAGTTCGGTTTCGAGCACGCCGCGGCCCATCAGCTACCGCTGGCCGCGGTACACGCCGCCGCCGGCCGGCCGGACGACTACTGGTTCGACGAGACCATGCTCGACACGCGGTTCAGTTCCGAGCCGCAGCCGTTGGCGCTGCTGGCCGAGCGGACCGAGGCCTGGCAGCACAAGTATCCCGAGGTCGCCGTCAAGCTCGCGGTGTTCGGTTCGCCCACGGTGACCGGACTGCTCCGCGCGGCCCGGGGTGCCCGGATCCTGGCGATCGGCAACCGGGACAGCCATCGTGAGCACGACCCGCTCGGCCCTGTCTCGCTGGGTGTACTCACCCGGGCCAACTGCCCGGTCGCGGTACTGCGTGCCACCAGGTGAGCTGTCCACCGCCGGCGGGGACGGTCCGGCACGGACCGGGACGTTCGGTGCCGGGTGCCATCCGACCCTCGTCGCGGGGTTCGCTGGACCCTGCCTCACACAGCGCCGGTGCTGGAGGTTGGGAGGCAACAGGCGCGAACGCCGGCGCGGAGGTGAGCACACGATGAAGGCACTGGTGTACCAGGGCCCCGATGCCAAGAGCTGGACCACGGTGCCCGATCCGGGCATCGAGGATCCCCGCGACGTGGTGATACGGGTGGACTCGGTGACGATCTGCGGCACCGATCTGCACATCCTGAAAGGCGACGTACCGGAGGTCAAGGCCGGCCGGATCCTCGGCCACGAGGCCGTCGGTACGGTCGTGGAGAAGGGGCCGGCGGTCGACGGGGCGAAGGTCGGCGACCGGGTCCTGGCCTCCTGCATCTCCGCCTGCGGCCGGTGCACCTACTGCCGGCGCGGCCGCTACGGCCAGTGTCTCGGTGGTGGCGGCTGGATACTGGGTCACCTGGTCGACGGTGTACAGGCCGAGTACGCCCGGATCCCGTTCTCCGACCTGTCCACCCACCAACTGCCGAACGAGCTGTCCGACGAGGTCGCGGTACTGCTCGCCGATGTCCTGCCCACCGCCTACGAGGTGGGCGTACTCAACGGTGCGATACGACCGGGCTGTGTGGTGGCGGTCGTGGGATGTGGCCCGATCGGCCTGGCCGCGATGCTGACCGCCCGGTTGTACTCACCGGCCAGCATCGTCGCGATCGACGTGGCGAGCGACCGGTTGGACGCCGCGGCACGCTTCGCCGGCCTCACCGAGAACGCCCACGGCGACCCCGAGGGGGTTGTCCGGCGACTGACCGACGGGCTCGGCGCGGACGTGGCGATCGAAGCGGTGGGCACGCCGGAGGCGTTCGAGTTGTGCGCCCGGCTGGTACGGCCGGGCGGCCGGGTGGCCAACATCGGGGTACACGGCGCTCCGGCGGTGCTACATCTGGAGACCCTGTGGGCACGGGACCTGACGATCACCACCGGCCTGGTGGACACCTTCTCCACGCCCGAACTGATCTCCATGCTCGCCGGTCACCTCATCGACGCGCGGGATCTGTTGACCCACCGGTACCCGATCGGCTCGATGCTGGAGGCGTACGAGGCGTTCGCCGACCCCGCGGGCAGCAGGGCATTGAAGGTCGTGCTGTCCCAGGACTGACCACATGTCGACATCCGGACGAGGAGGAACCGTGGTGCAGACCAAACGGTGGACCGTCGAACTGTTCATCGACGAGAACGACGGGATGACCTACGCGCAGGCGCGTCTGCACGGCGCAGCGTCCCACACCGTGGTGGGTCATGGCCGGGCACGGCTTGCTCCCGACGACGACGACGTACCGGAGATCGGCGACGAGCTGGCCGCCGCCCGGGCACTGGCGGATCTGGGTCACCGGATGCTGATCGCCGCCGCCGGCGACATCAGCGCCCGCACCCATGAGGGGGTCCGGCTGCGCTACTGACACGACGCCACCTGGAGACATCCGGCCCCTGGGTGGGCGGCACTCCCCGGGTAGTGGGTCCGGAGTGGCGCTTCGCAGTTGACGGGGGTGGGGACAGTGACGGGTGGAGGACGCCGGCTCGGTCGGCGGCTGGGTATCGGCCGCAACCGGCTACGGCGTGGCTGCGACCGGGTAGAGGCCGTCGCCCTCTGGCTCATCATCGCCGTGCTGCTGGCGGCGGCGCCGCTCGGCGTGATGGTGGGCAACCGGATCACCGGCGCGGAGAACGCCCGGGCCGCCCATTTCGCCGCGACCCATCAGCGTGCGGTAGCGGTACTGCACGCCGACACCCGGTCGGCCGGTGGACCCGACGGCGCGCCCACCACGACCTTCGTTCCGGCGCACTGGTCGGTCGCAACGCACCGCTACCAGGGCCGGATACCGGTCGGCCCCGGACTGACCCGGGGCGCGCACATCCGGATCTGGGTCGACGCCTCCGGGCGGGCCGTACCGGACCCGCCGGACCGTTCCCGTTCCACCCTGGACGGGGTCGGTGTCGGCCTCGGTGTCGGCGTGGGTACCACGCTCGCGGCCGGACTGGTCTGGTGGACCGTACTGGCTCTGCTGAACCGGCGGCGGTTGGCCCGGTGGGAGCACGAGTGGCAGCAGGTCGGTCCGCGCTGGTCACGACCGAGACGCTGACGGTCCACCGATCTACTGATCGGGTCGAAAGTCCCTGTCTGACACCGGTGCGGTACCGCAGGCTGACAGCATGCCCGACGCGACGGATCCGACCACGCCTGCCGGCGTACCCGGGTCCGGGCTGTCGAGTGCCGAGGCGGACCGGCTCCGTACGGTGCACGGTCGCAACGAGATACCCGCGGCGCCACCGCCGGGGCTGTACCACAGGATCGGCGCACAGCTCAGCGATCCGCTGATCCTGCTGCTGCTCGCGGCCATGCTCGTCACGATCGTCCTGCGCGACGTGACCGACACGGCGGTCATCGTGCTGGTCGTCGTACTCAACACCACAGTCGGCATCGTGCAGGAACAGCGTGCCGACCGGGCGGTCGCGGCCCTGCGCCAGCTCGCCGCCCCTACCGCGCGGGTGATCCGCGACAGCCGCAGCCGGAGCCTGCCGGCCGCCGAACTGGTGCCCGGCGATCTGGTACTGCTCAGTGCCGGTGACATCGTCCCGGCCGATCTGGAGCTGGTCCGCGCGGTCCGGCTGCATCTGGACGAGTCCGCGCTGAGCGGCGAAAGCGAATCGGTGGCCAAGCAGGAACGCGAGCCGGTGCTGGCCGGGACGGTGGTGGTGGACGGTACCGGCGCCGGGCGGGTGAACCGGATCGGGCCGGACAGTGCCCTGGGTCGCATCACGGCCCTGGTCACGGCCCAGCCACGCCGTCGTACCCCACTTCAACTGCGCCTGGTGGGCCTGGGACGGGCCCTGGGGGTGGCTGTCGTCGGGCTGTCGGCCGTGGTCATGGTGGCCGGGCTGCTGCGCGGCCAACCTCTCGGCGAGATGGTGCTCACCGGGGTGAGCCTGACCGTCGCCGCCATTCCGGAGTCGTTGCCCGCGGTCGTCACCGTCGCCCTGGCGCTCGGTGCGTACCGGATGGCCCGGCGGCACGCGATTGTACGACATCTGCCCGCCGTCGAGACGTTGGGTTCGGTGACTCTGATCGCCTCGGACAAGACCGGCACGCTCACCGAGGGCCGGATGAGCTGTGACCGGGTGGTCGTCGCCGGGGGCCGGTTGCGGCTCACCGGCATCGGATACCAACCGTCCGGTCGGGCACTCGACGAGTCCGGACGGCCGGACCCCGACCAGTCGGCCCGGCTCGCCCGCGATCTGGTGCTCTGCAACGATGCGGACCTGGTCGCACCGACGGCAGAAGCTCCACAGTGGACACCTATCGGAGATCCGATGGAGGGCGCCCTGCTCGCTGCGGCGGGCCGACTCGGCGCGGCGGTGGAGCGACGCGACGAGTTCCCCCGCCTCGGTGAGATCCCCTTCGACACCACCCGACGACGGATGACCACCCTGCACCGCCACGGCGATGCCTTCCTCCTGGTCGGAAAGGGCGCACCGGAGGTCATGCTGGTCGGCAACGGCCCGGGCGTCGAGCAACTCCGGGCAAGCGCGACGCAACTGGTCCGGGCCGGCTACCGGGTACTCGCCGTGGCAGATGCCACCATCGGGCAACGTCCACCGCAGAGCGAATGGGAAACGCTGCTCGCGCCGTTCAGTCTGGTCGCATTGACCGATCCGCTGCGGGAGGGCACCCACGAGCTGATCGAGGGCTTCTACCGTGCCGGTATCCGCGTGGCGATGATCACCGGCGATCATCCGGACACGGCCCTGACGGTCGCGGCCCGGGCCGGCCTGGCCGACCGGCGACTGGCCACCGGGAAGGACCTGGCGGAACGGGCGACCGATGCCGCAGATGCCGGAGTGTTCGCCCGGATCCGGCCCGAACAGAAGATGGACCTGGTGTCGGCCTGGCAGCAGGACGGTCAGGTCGTCGCCATGACCGGAGACGGCGTGAACGACGCACCTGCCCTACGACGGGCCGACATCGGCGTGGCCATGGGCCGCAGCGGTACCGAGGTCGCCCGGCAGGCCGCCGACCTGATCCTCGCCGACGACAACCTGGCCACCCTGGGCGCCGCGGTACAGGAGGGTCGGCGCATCTATGCCAACATCCGCCGTTTCCTGCGCTACGGACTGTCCGGCGGGCTGGCTGAGGTGCTGGTGATGCTGACCGGGCCCTTCCTCGGCATGCCGGTCCCCTTGCTGCCTGCCCAGATCCTGTGGATCAACATGCTCACCCATGGCCTGCCCGGCGTGGCACTGGGCGCGGAGCCACCGGAACGCGACACGCTCGACCAGCCGCCCCGCCGGCCAGGTGAGGCGATCCTCGGCGCCGGCCTGGCCGGGCAGGTCGCCGTCACCGGCGCCTTGATCACCCTCGTCTCGTTGTCTGTCGGCTGGTGGGCCGAACTCACCCACCGACCCTGGCAGACGATGCTGTTCCTGGTACTGGGTTTCGCACAGCTCTGGGTGGCCCTGGCGGTGCGTTCCCGTCGGGTACCCGGCAGCCCGGGCAATCCGGCCCTGTACGCGGCGGTGGCCTCCTCCGCGCTGCTGCAACTGGCGGCGGTCGAACTGGGGCCGCTACGCACCCTGTTGGGTACCGGGTCGGTACGACTCACCGAGGTAGCGGGCTGTCTGGTGGTCGCGACGCTACCGGCCCTGGTGCTACTGGCCGGACGCCCCGCCCAGCGGTGGCGACAATCGAGAGGCAGACACTGATGATGCTGGCATCCGAGACAACCCCGGTGGTGGTCGGTGTGGACTCCTCCACGGAGTCCGACCAGGCGGTGGCATGGGGCGCCCGGGAGGCGGTACTTCGGCACCGCCCGCTGCACCTGGTCCACGCGTTCGTCTGGCCGCTGCTGCGCGCGCCGCTCGGACCGGGGCCCGGCGCACCTGTCGGCGCCGGCCTGCGGGCCGCCGCGCAGGCGGTGGTGTCCGACGCGCTGGATTGGGCCCGCCGGGCCGAACCGGATGTCGTGGCCACCGGCGAAGTGGTCACCGGGATGCCAGCACCGGTACTGGTCGAGGCGGCCCGGCAGGCGGTGCTGCTGGTGGTCGGCAGCCGGGGGTTGAGCGGTCTGCCGGAACTGCTTCTCGGCTCGGTCTGTGCACAGCTGTCGGCACATGCGGCCTGTCCGGTGGTCGTGGTACGCCCCCGCGGTGCGGCGGCGGACCGGGCGCCGGGGCCCGTGGTGGTCGGCACGGACGGTTCGGCACATTCGGCGGCCGCACTGTGGCTCGCGTTCGAGGAGGCGGACCTTCGGCGACTACCACTCGTCGCATTGCACACCTGGACCGCACCGGCGTCCCGGGCGCCGGGCGACATCCTGCCGTTGGTCTACGACGTACCGGAGGTGGCAGCCGAGGAGAGTCGGTTGCTCGCCGAGACGATCGCCGGGTGGCGGGGCAGGTATCCGGATGTGGCCGTCACCGAACGGGTCGAACACGCCCACGCACGGCGCGCCCTGGTCGAGGCGTCCGCCGACGCCGAGTTACTTGTCGTCGGTTCCCGGGGGCGGGGTGGCTTCACCGGTCTGCTGCTCGGGTCGGTCAGCCATCATGTGCTGCACCACGCACACTGCCCGACCATCGTGGCGCGTGCCTCGACGGCGGATGTGCCGCAGACCCCGGCAGAACAGGCATTGTAGGGCGCGACGGTCTCGCATTCCACCACAACGGGCCGATCGGCCCTGTTCGGGACGCGTGTCTTCGACGAAAATAGACCCGACGACCGAATCCGTTGGGGGCGTGGGGCGATGTTCCAGAGTCGGGCGGAAGGTGGCCGGATGCTCGCGCATCGGCTGAACGGTCTGTGTGCCGCCGAGTCGGTGGTCCTGGGGGCCGCGCACGGTGGGATCCCGGTAGCTTTCGAGATCGCCCGTGCACTGCTGATCCCGCTGGACGTGATCGCGGTCCACCGGATCATTCCGGCACAACGCCCACAGCTGACCCTCGGCGCGCTGGCCGAGGGGGGCACCCGTACCCCGCCGTCGGTGCTGCTACCTGGGCTCACCCACTGCGGTGCCGAGGAAACCGCGGCGGCGGTCCGCAACGCCTCGACCCAGGTGGACCGGATGGTCCGGCTCTACCGCGCCCAACAACCACAACTGTCGTTGGTCGGCCGGACGGCGGTGATAGTGGACGACGGGGTGGTGACCTCGTCGACCGCCTGGGCCAGTTGCGCTCTGGCCCGGGCGCGCGGCGCCAACCGGGTGGTCTTCGCGGCACCGATGATCCCCGCCGACGCCGTGTCCGGGCTGTACGAGGTCGCCGACGAGATCGCCAGCGTGGTGACGCCACCGCGGGTATCCACGGTGTCCCAATGGTTCGCACGCTATCCGCGGGTCACCGACTCCGAAGTGCTGGAGCTGTTGCGTGCGGCCGGTCGGCTGCCGACGGCTCACGGCTCGACCGGCGCGGGCGTGGCCCGGGCCAGTTGAGCGATCGCAGCCAGGATCCGGTTGGGTACCGGACCGTCCAGATGTACCGACCACCGTACCGAGCCGGCGGTATCCAGCGCGGTGATGCGTACCGTCGCATCGTCGTGCTCGGGGATCACGATCCGCAACGTGCCGGCGTCCAGTACCGCGGTGTAGACGAAGGCCCGCTCCGATGCCATGCCGTGCAGCAGTACCGACGACACCTCGAACCCGGCGGCGACCAGGTCGGTGTGGTACGGCATGGACTGGCGGTACCGGGCCGGATCGGGCTCCCGCATCGACGCCGCCCGATGCTCTCCTGCGGAGCTGTCACCGCCCGCTGAACTGTCCGATGTGGACCGAGGTTGATCGGAGCGCTCTGCGGTGCCGTCGACCCTCGTGACCACGGCCGATCTGAGCTGCCGACCGGTGCGCTGACCCGCCACCAGCGCGAGCACGATGATCGCCAGCGCCACCACGAACATGGCCGGTTGCAGCACACTCCACGACCCGAGTACGACGACCTGGGTGACCAACCAGCCCACCAGCAGCACGCCGGCCACGATGGACAGGGTGCCGGCATAGCGGGATCCGGTCACCACGGCCACACCGGCGACCAGCATCGGCAGACCCACCAGGGCGAGCAGCGCCAGTCCGGGCAGCAGCCAACTGGTGAACGGGGTACGCGCCAGCACCGAACCCGGCAACCCGCCGGCCCCGGCAGCCAGCACCACCCCGCCGCACATGGCGACCAGACCGACGAAGAGTTCCAGAGCGGCGAGCACCTGCGGGATGATCCGTCGGGATCCGTTCTGCAGCATCCATGCTGTCCGCATCTGTCCGCCTCCTGGCGCATCCGCCGATGTCCCGGCCTACAACCGCCGATGGTCCGGACTCCACGCTGCGCCATACCGGCCCCACCTGACAGTGCGCTGCGTACTGCACCGGATGAGCCGTTCGACCCGGGCGTCTCGCCACCGGCCACCCGAACCTCGTCAGACCAGGTCATCGCGGACCACCAGGGTCCCCGCCGCGCCAGTGAGGATGCCCGCGGCGTCGGTGAGCGCACCGATGCCGGCGGTGCCGCCGCCACGGGCGAATCGGCTCGCGGCGCGGATCTTCGGCGCCATCGAACCGGCGGCGAAATGCATCCTGTCCAGCTCACCGGTACCCACCCGGCGCAGCGGCCGGGCCCTGGGCGTTCCCCAGTCTGCCTGGACACAGCTGACATCGGTCAGCAGCAGCAGGGCATCGGCGCCCAGCCGGGAGGCCAGCAGTGCCGCTGTGAGGTCCTTGTCCACCACCGCCTCGGCACCACCGAGTCGACCGGACCGTCCCTGTACGACCGGAATGCCGCCTCCGCCGGCACAGACCGGCACGATCCCCCGGTCCACCAGCAGCCGTACGACGTCCAGTTCCAGGATGTCGCGCGGCTCTGGGCTGGCCACCACCCGCCGCCAGCTCGGGCCGTCACGGCGCACCACCCAGCCGTACCGGGCAGCGAGTTCGCGCGCCGTCGGTTCGTCGTACCCGGTGCCGATGAACTTGGTCGGGGCGGTGAACGCCGGATCGGTCGGGTCGACGAGAGTCTGGGTCAGAACGCAGACAGCCTCGATACCTGGGATCTCGTTACGCAGTTGCTGAACCAGCCAGTAACCGATCATGCCGTCGCTCTGCGCGCCCAGCGCATCAAGTGTGAACGGACCGGACAGACCGGTGTCGTTGGAGGATTCCACCGCCAGTACGCCGATCTGCGGACCATTGCCATGGGTCAGCACGATCCGGTGCCGGGCCACCAGCGGCGCGATGGCTCGCGCGGCCTCGGCCACCCGCTCCTCCTGAACGGACTCGTCCGGGCGCTCGTTGCGACACAGCAACGCATTGCCGCCCAACGCGATCACGATCAGCATGCGTCGACCCCCGGCCACGCCCGGCGGCACCGATGGGATGCACCGTCCGCTCTGCCCAGAGCCTATCCGGACGGTGTGCCCACAACAGGCGGTACGAGCGCCGACCGCGGCCGGCGGCCAGGACCGAGCGACCCGGGCGGTAGGGAGATTCGACCCTTGAGCCGCTGGCCCGCGCCCGCCACGCTGTAGTGGGGAGGTGCGCCGATGACCGGTACGACGCAACGTTCGGTGACCGTGGGGACCGACGGGTCGGCGGGCAGCCGTACCGCACTGGACTGGGCCGTGGACGAGGCCCGACGGCGCGGCCTGCCGCTGCGCATCGTGCACGTACTGGAGTGGCCGATCCAGGGTGGCATGGTGGTGTCCCAGACGGCGGCCCGCGTCATCGAGGAGCTGCGCGACAACGCCCGTAGCGTGCTGCAGGAACACTACGACCACGTCCGTGCCGTCGCCTCCGACGTCCCGGTCAGCGGTCACCTGTTCGACGGCAACACCGCACAGCAGCTGATCGAGGAGTCGGCGGACGCCGATCTGCTCGTCGTCGGTCAGCGTGGGCTCGGCGGCTTCAACGGGCTGCTGCTCGGCTCGGTCAGCGCCAAGGTCAGCTCGCACGCGCACTGCCCGGTACTGGTGGTGCCGGGCGACGCGTCGACCCGGCCGGAGACAGCCGAGCGGGTCGTGGTGGGCATGGACGGTTCCGAGGGTGCCCAGCTGGCTGCCGGGGTCGCCTTCGAGGAGGCGTCCCGGCGGCGGCTGCCACTACTGGCGGTCCTCGCCTGGATCACACCGGGTCCGATGGCCACCCAGGGGCCGGCGCAGGTCGACGACGAGGCGGACGGCAACGCCCAACGTCGACTCGGCGAGTTGGCCGAGTCGGTCACCGCCTGGCGGGAGAAGTACCCGGAGGTCGGCGTCGAGGAACGGCTCGTGCATGCCGCCCCGGCGGCGGGGCTGCTCAGCCAGCTGACATCGGCGAGCCTGCTGGTCGTCGGTTCCCGGGGCCGGGGTGGCTTCCGCGGACTGCTGCTCGGCTCCACCAGCCAGGCGATGCTGCAGCACGCACCGTGTCCGGTGGTCGTGGTACCCGACTCCGGTACCCGACGGCGCCATCACCGCCGGCACGGTGCCACAACGGTGGCGGGGACCAACCGGCCCGTCTGAGGGCACCCCGTCAATCAGCACCGGGCACAGTACGGGAGCGACCTCTACCTATCCGGCGGCGAGCGGCGGTCGCAGCGGTTCCGCGTCGTCGGGATCCTCGGCGGTGACCACGGCCGGGTCGTCGGTCAGCTGTACCGCACGACCGGTCCGCGCTGCGAGGGCGGCCGATGCCGCGATGAGCAGCTGGTGTCCCAGATCGGTCAACGCGTTCGAGGTGGCCCAGACGACGTCGAGGTCACTGTCACCAGCCGCGCCACCGAGACCGACCAGCGGGTGTCCGGTGGCCCCGGCACAGCGGGCCTCGACGTGTGCCGGACCGGACCGGTCCGACACCTGGATCTCGATGGTCCATCGACGACGCATCCGTGCCACCTCCGACCGGTAGGCGGGGCACACACCCCGCACGGATGTGCTCAGTCCGACGGACGTACGACGGCCACCGGGCACGGGGCACGATGCAGCACCGTTCTGCTGACCGAGCCGAGCAGCGCCCCGCTGATGCTGCCCCGGCCCCGGGATCCGACCACCAGCAGCTGCCCCTCGGCGGCCTGTTCCAGGAGTTGCTCCACGGAGCGGCCGTGGGCCAGCACAGGACGGACCGGTACGTCGGGATACTTCTCCCGCCAGCCGGCCAGCGATTCGGCCAGCATCCGCTCCTCCTCGTCGGCCACCTCGTCGAGGTCGTAGTACAGCGCGATCCGGTCGTTGGGTACATCCGAGCCGGGCGCCGTCCAGGCATGTACCGCGGTCAGTCCGACACCCCGCCAGGACGCCTCGTCGAAGGCGAAACCGACCGCCGACTCCGATACCGGCGAGCCGTCCACTCCGACCACGACCGGGCCGCTCGCGGGCACCGGACGTGAACTCGCCGGAACCACCACGACCGGCCCCCGGGCGTGCGCGCTGACCTGTGCGCTGACCGAGCCGAGCAGCAGCCCGGCGAAACCGCCACGGCCACGCTGGCCCACGACGGTGACCGCGGCGTGCCGCGAGCGGTCGATCAGGATGCCTGCAGCGGAGCCCTCGTGGAACTCACCGGACACCGCGAGGCCAGGGTGTGCCCGGCGTTGCGCGGAAACCTGTTCGGTGAGAGCGGTACGCCCACGCTCCATGATGTCCGACATATCCGGTAGGACCGCCTGCGGCTCCACCGGGTAGGTGCCGATGGGCCAATGGAACGCCATCACCATCAGCAGCGGATGGTGGCGCAACGCGGCTGCGGAGGCCGCCCACTCGACTGCCCGGTCACTGCCGGGCGAACCGTCCACACCGACCACCACAGGACTGTTCACCGTCTCACTCATGACAGGTACCTCCTTGCCGCCAGCCTTCCCGGTACGACCACCCACCGGCAGTGCCGACCGGACCCTGGGGTAAGGACCCTTGACCCCCCATACCGCCGGATCCGCGATGTTGCAGGCGGATCATCCGGTCCGCGGCCGGCTGCGTACCGGTCGGGCACGACCTGAGGCCCGTACGGACCCTGCTGAACAGCCCTGCACCTGATCCGTCCGGCCGGCCAGGGTGACAGGTGGACCCCCGACAGGAGGCGAGAACCTGTGGCCATCGAACTCACCGATCCCACCAGCAAGGACCGCCACCACACCGCCGCCAGTTCCACCGGGCAGGCGGTGCTCGCCGCGCTGCGGGCACCGTCGCTGTTCAACTCCCAGCCCTGGCGCTGGCGGTTGCACGACGACTCCGCCGAGCTGTGGGCCGATCGCCGTCGCCAACTGTCCGTCGTGGACCCGCAGGGCCGGCTGCTGATCCTCAGCTGCGGTATCGCGCTGCACCATGCCCGGCTCGCGCTCCAGGCCGACGGCCACCAGCCGCAGATCGTGCGCTTCCCCGACCCTGACCACCCGGACCTTCTGGCACTTCTGCGTGACGTGGGATCACGACCGGCCACACCCGGCGACATCCGCGCATACCAGGCGATGATGGCCCGACGTACCGACCGGCGGCCGTACAGCGGCCCCGACGACATTGCCGCCGACCAGCTCGCCGGCCTACGCGACGCCGCCGAAGCCGAGGGTGCGCACCTGCATGTCCTGCCCGACGAACAGGTGGCCCTGCTGAATGTGGCGGCCGCGCATGCCGCCGACGACGAGCGCGACGACCCGGCGTACCGGGAGGAACTCGAGCGTTGGACCCATCGCCCGGCCGACGCCGGCGACGGGGTACCGGTGGAGACGACGGTCGGTCCGGTGCCGCGCCGCGTTCCGATCCGGGACTTCGCCCCGGGTGCTGCCGGACTGCGGCCCGGCCCGGGTACCGACCGCAACGCCCGCTACGCCCTGCTGTTCACCGACACCGACACCGCGGCGGACTGGCTGGTCGCCGGTGAGGCGATGTCGTCGGTGCTGATCACCGCCAGCGGCTGGGGCATCGCGACCAACCCGGTCAGTGACGTCGTGGAGACGATCGTGGCCCGTCAACAGCTCGCCACGATGCTGGCCGGCCTCGGCTGCCCGCAGATGGTCATCCGGATGGGACTCACCGAACCGCTCTCGCGGGCTCCGGCCACGCCACGACGTCGGCCCGATGATGTCATCGGCGGCACTGATCCGAGCCGCAGCTGACCGACCCGCACCTGGCACTCAGCAAGGGGTGTCGGCGAACTCGAACCGCACCAGGGCGGCGATCTCCTGGTGCACGGCGATCAGCTCCGCGCGGGTACTCAGCCCGGCGACCAGCACGGTCAGCGGGTGCGTCTCGTAGTCGTCGGAGATCAGCTCGCCAGGACCCACCAGAGGTAGGACGGACAGTACGTCGGGATGCTCGCGTACCTGATCCAGACCGTGCATCGCGACCAGCCGGCCGGAACCGGTGCCCGGAATGGTGAGTGTGGCAAGCGGCGGCGGCATCCTCGCCCCGGCGCGCTGCGGTGTGGACAGCCCCAGCGCCAGAGCCAGGTACTCGGCGGTCAGGTCGACCCCGGCCGCGACCCTGGCCAGCACACCCATCATCTGTCCACCCGGCCGACCCGCGTTGATCTCGACGATCGTCGGGCCGCGGCGCTCATCGTCGATCAACGCCACGTTGGCGCTGGTGTTGTCCAGTTCCAGGGCCGACAGCGCCCGGTCGAAGACCTGCCGGAACTCCTCCTGCCGTCCGGCGGACAGTTCCGGTGGCGGCCAGGCGAATCCGAGTTCGAAGAACCGGTCGTCGGCCAGGAAGTCCTCCATCAGCACGACGTGCTCCGCTCGGCCGGCGCGCACGATGGTCTCGGCACTGTACTCGCGCCCCGTCAGGCATCCCTCGACCAGGAACTCCCGACCCGGGTCGACGGGCCGGTCACCGTCCGGGTCGTCCACCGGGTGGGTGAACAGCCCGTCCAACAGATACGGCGCCCGGGCGGCCAGCTGCCGGTACGCCTCGGCGAGTTCGGCGACACTGTCCACCCGCCGCACCAGGCTGCTGCCGGTTCCGTTGACCGGCTTGATGATCGCCGGCAGGCCCACCGCAGCGGCGATGTCACCGGCCTGCGCCGCATCGGCGATGAGCGCGAAGGCGGGTCCGGTCAGCCCGGCCTGAGCCAACCTGCGACGCATCGCGTACTTGTTGCGGGCCAACGCCAGGCCGCGGGCCGGCGCCCGGTCCACCCCCAGCCGCCCGGCGGCCAGGGCGGCAGGAACCACGGTCCCGTCGTACCAGGACAGTACGGCGGCCGGGATACCACCGGCCAGTTGCCGGCAGGCATGCTCCAGCGCCACCGCATCGTACGGGTCGGGCACCTCCAGCATCGCCCCGACGTGCGGCGCGACCCGCGCCGCCGCGTCCGCGGTGAGCTTCCCGCTCACCAGAACCGGCAGGTGACCCAGTTCCCGGAGCCGGGGGGCGAGTTCGATCGCGGGTGTGACGCCGGTATCGGTGACGATGGCGACCACATCACCGGCGGCGGGTATCTCGGACACGTTGTGGACTCCTGGTCAGGTGTTGACGTTGGCCGTGACGTCCCGGTCGGCACGGTGCGGCACGGACTGATCGGCGGACGCTGCGGATCCACTGTCCGACAACGGATCCGCTCGACGCTGTTCAATCGCCCGGGCGCCCACGACATCGTCGGGCACCGCGTCCGGCACCTCGATGTCGAAACGGGCCAGCCGGCGTGTCCGCAGCGCGACGAGCACCAGCACGATCATCACGATGGAGAAGACCACGTAGACCAGTCCGATCCCGCGACCCTCGCCGACCCCGAGAATGCTGCCGAGCGCCGTGTCGGCCAGCGCACCTCCCGGCGCCAGCAGCGGGCCGGCGAACGACGCGGCGAGCGGGGCGATGACGCCGTAGGCCAGCGGCAGGGTCGACCAGGCGATCATCTGGTTGATGGCGAAGACCCGACCGTGGAACCGCTGGGACACCTTGACCTGCACGATCGTGGTGTACAGGGCGAGGCTGACGACCGCTGCGAACGCGCCGGCGAAGCTGCCGACCGCGACCAGGGGCACCGACGGGCGCAGCCCGGCGACCAGGAGGAAGACCGCCTCGATCAGCAGGAAGAGCAGGAATCCGCGCATCCGGAAGCGTTTCGGCCCACCCCACAGGCCGATCACGATCCCGCCGAGCACCCCGCCGAGACCGTCGACGAAGGACACCTGAGCGACCTGGGCGAGCGTGCCGAACGACAGCACCAGCGGCGCCAGCAGCAGCAGTACCGGGGCAAGGAACACGTTGATCAGCGCGGAGAACACCAGCATCGCGCGGATCCCGCGATGTTGCCAGACATACCGGAAACCGCCGACGACCTCGGTACGGAACGACTCCCGGCGCCGGCGTCCCAGGGTCCGCGGGAAGCGGATCGCCACCACCGCACCGACCGCGAGCAGGTAGCTCGCCACGTCCACGGCCAGGATGCCGCCCAGCCCGATGGTGGCCAGGAATCCGGCCGCGAGTACCGGGACGACCAGGGTGGCCAGTCCGGTACCGACCTGCGCGACCCCGGTGGCATGACCCAGCAGGCGCTTCGGGGCCAGTTGCGGAATGGCCGAGGTGTAGGCGACCCGCTGGAACGTCAACGCCACCGACAGCCCGGCCACCAGCGCGTACAGATGCACCGGCCGAAGATGCCCGGTCCACAGCAGGACCGCCATGGCCAGTTCCATGCCGCCTGCGGCGACACCGGTCCAGATCAGCACCCGACGCCGGTCCACCCGGTCGACCAGGGTGCCCACCACCGGCGCCAGGATCAGCCCGGGCGTCACCGACACCACCGCGAACAGCCCGAAGCGCACCAACGATCCGGTGGTCAGGTAGATCCACACCGGTACGGCCCACTGGGTGAGGGCGGTGCCGGTGCTGGAGACCAGCTGCCCGGCGGCCACCGCGAAGAACCGCCGCATGCTGGGCCGTACGGCAGCCGGCTGTCGCCTCGGCGGTGGCGCACCGCTCGACGTGCCGGCGTTGCCGGTCGACTCCGACAGCGGGTCCGGCGCCCGGTGCTGCGCGTCGTACAACCACCAGGTCGACGACGGCCCCGGGCCGGGGAGTGCCGGTACGGTGCCGGGCCTCGCGGCCAGGACCACATCGGTACGGGTGATGATCTCGGCCAGCTCGTCGGCCCGGTACTTGTTGAAGTAGTGACCGGCCTCCCCGACCACGATCAGCGCTACCGTGCCGGTCAGCGGGTGCCACTCCCGGTACCGCTCGGTGTGGAAGTCGGTGATCGGGTCCCGCTCGCCGACCACCGAGATGATCGGCGCACGCAGCCGGGTCGGCGACGGGTCGGCGAACAGCGCCGTCATCCGCTCCTCGGCCTCCTCGGCGTCCCGGCGCATGTTGCCGATGATGCGGTCGACCTGGTCGCGGTCCATCTGCTCGATATCGGCACCGAGTGCGGTCAGCCAGTTGGCCACCACGTTGTTGCTGCTGAACCGGTCGAACACGGCGAAAACCCGGCTCAGCAGGCCGGTCGGGCGGGCCATCGGGAAGACCCCACCGGCGTACACGGCGTCCAGTTCCCTGCCCCGGCCCTCCAGTTCGCGGGCCAGCTCGGTGACCATCGCGCCGCCCATCGCGCAGTGCCCGTAGAGCACCAGCGGGCCACGCACACGCGCCTCGATCTCATCGGCGCAGCGTCGTACGAGCTCGGCGAAGGGCACCCGCTCGTCGTCGACGCCGACATCCTGGCCGGGTACGGCCACCGCGTACAGCGAATGTCCGGCCGGCAGGGCGTCGGCCAGCGGCTGGTACACCACGGCGCTGCCGCCGCCGAACGGTACGCACACGTACGAGCGGATCCGGTCGCGTTCGGGCACCGGGCCGGTCAGTTCGTAGAGCAGCGGACGCGCCGGCAACTCTCCGGTGTCCTCGGCCAGCGCGGCCAGTGCCCGGACCGTACGGTGGGTGAACACGTCCAGTACGCCGATCTGCCGGTCACCGGTGCGGCCCCGCAACCGGGCCACGACCTGCATGGCGAGCAGGGAATGCCCACCCAGGTCGAAGAAGTCGTCGTCGACGCCGATCCCGGTGGTCCCGAGTACGTCGCACCAGACCTGGGCGACCAGCCGCTCGGTCGGCGTCTCCGGCGCCCGGGTGGGCGGGCCGGTCGACGCCGCACGCTGCGGGGCGGGCAGCGCCGAGCGGTCCAGTTTGCCGTTCGGGCTCAGGGGAAGTGCGTCGAGCACCACGAACGCCGACGGGATCATGTAGTCGGGCAGGGTCCGGCGGATCTCCTCACGCACCATGCCGACGTCCGGCTCGTCCGGCCCGGCCGCCAGGTAGGCGACCAGCCGCTGGTCGCCTGGCACGTCCTCGCGCACCACGACCACCGCGTCGCGTACCGCGTCGAGGGCGCGCAGTGCGGCGGCGATCTCACCGAGTTCGATGCGCAGTCCGCGCAGCTTGACCTGACTGTCGCCGTCGATGCGGCCCCGGAACTCCAGCACCCCGGCCGCGTTCCAGCGAACCAGGTCACCGGTGCGGTACAAGCGGGATCCCGGTGGCCCGAACGGGTCCGGCACGAAACGTTCCGCGGTCAGCCCCGGCCGACGCAGATAGCCCCGGGCCACTGCGACACCGCCGATGTGCAACTCGCCGGGTACACCCACCGCAGCCGGCTCACCGGACGCGTCGAGCACGTACAACCGGACGTTCTGGATCGGCTCACCGATCGGCACCGTGGCCGCATCGGCGAGTGTGTCGGGCCGGCACGACCAGGAGCTGACGTCGATGGCCGCCTCGGTCGGACCGTACAGGTTGTCCAGCGTGCAGCCGGGCAGCTGGGCGAGGAACTGCTGGGCGGTGGAGACCGGCAGTTCCTCGCCGCTGCAGATGATCCGGCGCAGGGTGCTGCCGGATGCGCCCGGATCCTCGGTCAGGAACACCGAGAGCATGGACGGTACGAAATGTGCCGTGGTGATGCGCTGCGCACCGATCAGTTCACGCAGGTACGTCGGGTCCTTCTGACCGCCCGGCCGGGCCAGGACCAGCCGTGCGCCGGTCAGCAGCGGCCAGAACAACTCCCACACCGACACGTCGAAGCTGGTGGGGGTCTTCTGCAGTACCGCGTCGTCGTGGCCGAGCCGGTAGCGCCGTTGCATCCAGTCCAGGCGGTTGACCACACCCCGGTGGGTGTTCGGGACACCCTTCGGGCGGCCGGTCGAGCCGGAGGTGTAGATGACGTACGCGGCGTTGTCCGCACCGGCCAACGGCCCCGGGTCGTTGGTGGGCAGGTCGGCGAACCGCGCCGGATCGTCCAGCACCACGATCCGGGTGTCGACGGCGGGCAGCCGGTCCACCAGGTGCTGCTGGGTCAGCAGTACCGGTGCCTGCGCGTCGTCGAGCATGAACCGCAGCCGCTCGGCCGGATGCTCGGGGTCCAGCGGCACATACGCGCCGCCGGCCTTGAGCACACCCAGCAGCGCCACCGGCAGTTCCAGGGCACGTTCGGCGCACACCGCGACCAGCGTCTCCGGGCCCACCCCCAGCGTGCGCAACCGGTGCGCCACCTGGTTGGCCCGGGCGTCGAGTTCGGCGAAGGTCAGGTGCCGGTCCTCGAACGTGACGGCCACCGCGTCCGGGGTGGCCGTCACCTGCGCCTCGATCAGCCCGGTCAGGGTCGAGTCGGGCCCGGTGACCGCGGTGTCGTTGCGGGTCACGGTCAGCAGGGTGCGCTGCTGCTCGTCGAGCAGGCCCAGCGCGCCGACCCGGGTACGCGGCGCCGCCACGATCTGCCCCAGCAGGTGCTGGAACTGGGCCGCCAGTGCCTCGACGGTGCACCGGTCCAGCAGCGCGGTGTTGTAGCCGAACCGGCCGCGCAGCACACCGTCCTCGAGTACCGCGTGCAGTTCGATGTCGAAGCGGGTGGCGGGCAGATCCAGCGCCGTCCAGCTCACCGACAGTTCGGCCGGTGCGCCCGGGTCGGCCGTCGACCGGCTGCCCTCGTAGTTGTGCATCGTGAACAAGGCCTGGAACAGCGGCGAACGCCGCACGTCGCGCGGCACGTCCAGCTCGCTCACCAACCGCTCGAACGGCAGCTCCTGGTGGGCGAAGGCGCCCAGCACCCGGTCACGGGTCCGGGTCAGCAACTCCTCGAAGGGTGGATCGTCGGCCAGTTGCGCACGCAATGTCAACATGTTGACGAACACCCCGACCAGCCGTTCCAGTTCGGGGCGGTCCCGGCCGGCGACCGGTGAACCGACGGCGAAGTCGCTCTGTCCACTGTGGCGCGACAGCAGCACCTGGTAGGCCGCGAGCAGCAGCATGTACGGTGTGGCACCGGCGGCGCGGGCCAGATCGGCGAGCTGCGCGCTGAGTCGGGCGTCGATCCGGAAACCGTACTGTGCCCCGGTGTAGCCCTGGCTCGCCGGCCGGGGATGGTCCAGCGGCAGTTCCAGTGCCGGTACGTCGGCCAGCTCAGTGCGCCAGAAATCCACCTGCCGGGCCAGTTCCGGCCCGGTCAGCCGGTCCCGCTGCCAGTACGCGTAGTCGCTGTAGCGCACCGGAAGTGCGGCGGGCGGCGGCCCGTTGCCGCGCGCCGCACGGTACAGCGCGATCAGGTCGTCCACCACGATCCCGTTGGACCAGCCATCGGCCACGATGTGGTGCACGGCGAACAACAGCAGGTGCTCGTCGGCGGCCAGTCGGACCAGTCCGGTGCGTACCGGCGGCCCGTCCGCCAGGTCGAACGGTTCGGCCGCGGCCCGCCGGAGCAGCTCATCCGCCCGTTGCTCGGCGCTGAGCCCATCGGCCGGTTCGGTATCGAGCAGCGCGACGGGCATGCTGATCTGCGTCGACTGGTCCACCACCACGGTCGGCCGACCGTCCCCGGTGGCCGGGAAACGCATCCGCAGACTCTCGTGGCGCTGCAGCAGCGCGTCGAGCGCCTGCCGCAGGCATGCCACGTCCAGCCCACCGCGCAACCGGACCACGAAAGCGATGGTGAGCGCGCCGGAGCCCGGCGCGAGCTGCTCGGAGAACCACAACCGCTCCTGGGCGTAGGACAGCTGCGGTGCGCTGTCCACCGGTCGTGTCCCGATGGCGCTGCGTCTCGGTGCCTGACCGCTGCGGGCCCGCAACCGTTGTTCCAGCAGCGATCTCTTCGCCCCGGACAGCGATGCGGCGCCCACGGGCGGATCGGCGGTCACTGTGCACGCCCCTCGGCCGCGTCCTCGGCGAGCAACCGCTGCGCCTCCTCCTCGGACAGCTCGTCGATCTCGGCGGCGAGCAGCCGCTCGATCTCGGCAGCCAGCGCGGCGACGGTGGGACCACGCAACATCAGATGGACCGGTACCTCCGTGTCGATGGTGTCGGCCAGCCGACCTACCACCTTGACCGCCAGCAGCGAGTGCCCGCCCAGCGCAAAGAAGTCGTCCAGCGCACCGACCCGCTCACGGCCCAGTACCTCCCGCCACACCTCCGCGACCAGTTCCTCCGCGGCGGTACGCGGCGCCACGTGCTCCCCCGCCCCGGAGTCGAGCGGCGCCGGCAGTGCGGCCCGGTCCAGTTTGCCGTTCGGGGTCAGCGGCAACGCCGGCAGCGTGACCAGCGCGGAGGGGACCAGATGGGCGGGCAGCAACCCGCGCAGCTGCTCGGCGCAGCGCCCGGCGAGTGACGCGGGATCGGCTGCGGCGTCCGGCACCAGGTAGCCGACCAGCCGCTGGTCGCCTGGGCTGTCCTCGCGCAGGACGACCACCGCGTCGCCCACACCGGGACGGTCACGAAGCACCGACTCGATCTCACCGGGCTCGATGCGGTGACCGCGCACCTTCACCTGGTTGTCGACCCGACCGAGGAACTCCAGCTGCCCGGCCGCCGACCAACGAACCCGGTCCCCGGTACGGTAGAGCCGGGCACCCGGCGCCCCGAACGGGTCCGGTACGAAGCGTTGCGCGGTCAGCTTCGGCCGGTCCAGGTATCCCTCGGCGAGTCCGGCGCCCCCGATGTACAGCTCGCCGGGGGCACCGGCCGGCATCGGTTCCAGTCCCTGGCCGAGCACGTACACCTGGGTGTTGGCGACCGGTCGACCGATCGCGACGGTCTCCACGGCCTCCGGGACGCTCCAGCTGGTGGACCAGATGGTGGTCTCGGTCGGGCCGTACACGTTGATCAGCCGACCCAGCCGGGCACGCAGCTCACGCGCCAGCGGCACCGGCAGCTCCTCGCCGCCGGCCAGGCCGGTCAGCTGCGGTGCGGACAGTCCCGCGTCCACCAGCAGCCGCCAGTGCGACGGGGTCGCCTGCAGGTGTGTGACGCCCCGGTCCCGGACCAGTCGCAGCAGCGCGGCGCCGTCCAGCGCGTCGGGCTCCTCCGACACGACGACCTGGCCGCCGGTGGTCAACGGCAGGAACAGTTCCAGCGCCGCGATGTCGAACGACAGGGAGGTCAGTGACAACCAACGGTGCCCGGGCCCGCTGCCCAGTTGCCCGGCGAAGGTGGCCAGCAGGTTGGCCACGGCCCGATGCCCTACCACGACACCCTTCGGCCGGCCGGTCGATCCGGACGTGTAGATCACGTACGCGCGGTCGGCCAGCGTGGCGGGCACCGGCGTCACCGTGTCGTCGGCTTCGCCGCCGGCCGCCAGGGCCTGTTCCAGGCGGACGACCGGCACGTCCGCCGGGTCCACGGCCGGTGACCCCGAGCTGAGCAGTACGGTCAGGCCGGCGTCGGCGAGCAGGAAGCGGAGCCGGGCCGGCGGGTACGCGGGGTCCAGCGGGACGTACGCCGCGCCGGCCAGCCAGACCCCGAGCAGCACCGCCGGCAACTCGGCCGAGCGTGGGATCAGGACACCTACCAGTCCACCACGGGACACGCCGGCACGACGTAGCGCCCGGGCGATGCGGCCGGCCCGCTCGGACAGCTCGCGGTAGCTCAACTCGCCGGCGGAGGCACATACCGCCACCGCGTCGGGCGTGGCGGCCACCTGCTGGGCGAACGCCTCGAGCACGCCACGTTGCGGCAACGGCGCGGCCGTGTGGTTGCGGGCCTCCAGCAGTTCCTCGCGCTCCGGCCCGGTCAGCAGGGGCAGCTCGGCCAGCGACAGTTGCGGTGCACGCACCGCGGCGTCCAGCAGACGTACGTAGCGCTGCGCGAGGGTCCGCACGGTGCCGGCGTCATAGAGGGCGGTGCTGTATTCCAGCCGCCCCGCGTCGCGGGACAGTTCCAGGTTGAGATCGTCCGCGGCGCTGCCGTACGAGCTACCGATACCGGTGTCAGGTAGGTAGTTGAAACTGAGTTGGGCGAGCGGTCCGACGCTGGCGTCACGTCGCCCCACCAGATGCTCCACCAGCACCTGGAACGGCATGTCCTGGTGGTCGAAGTCATCGAGTACGTTGCCGCGCAGCGCGCCGACCAGGTCGGCGAAACTCTGCCCGGTGGACACGTCGGCGCGCACCACCAAACGGTTGACGAACATGCCGATCAGCGGCGTCAGCTCGGGCCGGTCCCGGCCGGATACCGGCACCCCGATCAGTACGTCGGGCTCGTCACCGAGCCGACCGACCAGCGTCGCGTACGCCGCGAGAAGAACCACGAACGGCGTGGTACGCAACCGACCGGCCAGCGCGTCCACCCGGTCGGTCAGCCCGTCGGGCAGCTCGAAGACCACCTCGTCACCGGCGTATCCGGGCACCGCCGGCCGGGGCCGGTCGGTGGCCAACGCATGCACCGGCGGCGCGCCGGCCAGCCGGGCCTGCCAGTACGCGAGGAGCTCGGCCCCGTCGTCCCCGGCGAGCTGCTCGCGCTGCCAGACCGAGTAGTCCGCGTACTGGATGCTCAGTTCCGGTAGCCGCGGTGCCCGCTGCGCAAGCGCCGCCCGGCACAGTTCGGTGAGTTCGTCGCGCAGTACCGGCAGCGACCCGGCATCGAAGACGGTGTGGTGCACGGCGAACATCAGCCGCCACCCGGTGGCGTCGTAGCGGATCAGCCGAGCGCGCCACAGCCGGTCACCGTCCAACGCGATGGGCCGGGCCGCGTCGGCGTCCTGGACCTCGTCGAAACGACGCTGCCGCGCCGCCGCGTCCAACTCCGACAGGTCGAGGTGGGCGAGTTCCACCGGCACCTGGCTGTGCACGACCTGGTGCAGGACGCCGTCCACCGGACGGAACCCGGTACGCAGCGACTCGTGCCGGCGCACCACCTCGGCCAGCGCAGCACCGATCTGCCCGGCGCTGAGCCCGGCGGGCAGACTGATCGCGTAGATGAGGTTGTACACCGGGGATGCCGGGTCCAGTTGGCTGCCCAACCACAGCCGTTCCTGGGCGAAGGACGCGGGAACCGTCCACTGTGCTGCCTGCTCCGGCATGCCGGCCTCCTGTCCGTTAGCGGGCCGTGTCGCCGGGACGACCGGCGATCCGGGCGATCGGGACGGCCGAGCGGGCCCGGTCACCGCCGGTCTCGCGCAGCCGGTCGACCACTGCCGCCATCTCCGCGACGGTCGGCGCGTCGAACGGGGACCGCATCGGCAGTCGTACCCCCGCAGCGGACCGGATCGCCGCGATCAGCTGCACCGCGACGATCGAGTTGCCGCCGACCTCGAAGAAGTCGTCGGCGGCGCTGATCTCGTCGCGGCCGAGCACCTGCGACCAGGCCCGGGCGACCAGCTTCTCGGTGTCGGTGCGCAACGGTACGACAGGCCGGTCGCCCGCACTGCCGCGGTCCGGCTCGGGCAACGCTCGCTGGTCGAGCTTTCCGTTGCGGGTCAACGGGAAGGACTCCACCGTGACGAACACGTCCGGCACCATGAACGGTGGCAGCAGGCCAGCCAGATGCCGGCGCAGCCCGGCGACGTCGGGTTCCGGTACGCCCTCGGCGGTCAGATAGGCGACCAGCAGCTGACCCTCGGCACCGTCCGGCCGGACCAGCACCACGGCCCGCCGTACCGCCGGATGATCGGACAGCCTCGCCTCGATCTCCGCCAGTTCGATCCGTTGGCCACGCAGCTTCACCTGACCGTCGTCGCGCCCGAGGAACTCCAGTTCCCCGTCGGTACGCCAACGGGCCAGGTCGCCGGTGCGGTAGAGCCTGCTGCCCGGCGCACCGTACGGATCCGGTACGAACTTCGCCGCGGTCAGCCCGGCCCGGTGCAGATACCCCCAGCCCACGCCGGCCCCGCCGAGGCACAGTTCACCCACATGCCGGACCGGCACCGGGGCGCACCACTCGTCCAGTACGTAGGCTCGCAGGTTGGCGATCGGTCGACCGACGGCCACCTCGTCGGGGGTGCGGGGCACCTCCCAACTGGTGGCCCAGACCGTGGTCTCGGTCGGGCCGTACACGTTGATCAGCCGGTGCAGCCGGTCCCGCAGATCGGTAGCCAGACCCGGTGTGAGGGCCTCACCGCCGGTCAGGCCGGTGACAGTCGGGTCGCGGAACCCGGCGGACACCAGCATCCGCCAGTGCGACGGAGTTGCCTGCAGGTGCGTGACCCTGTGCCGGTCGGCGAGTGCCACCAGCGCAGCGCCGTCCTTGACCTGCTCCTCGTCTGCCATGACGACACTGCCACCGACGGTGAGTGGCAGAAAGATCTCCAGCGCCGACGGGTCGAACGACACCGACGCCAGGGCCAGCCAGCGGTCCTGTTGCCCGGCGCCCAGTTCGGCACCAAAGGACCGCAGCTGGTTGGCCACCGCGCGATGGCCGACCGCGACGCCCTTGGGCCGACCGGTGGAGCCCGAGGTGTAGATGACCCAGGCGAGATCGTCGGGACCGGCGCCGCACACTGGTGCGGTCGTGGAGTCCGGGCCGTCGCCGATCTCGTCGAGCCAGCAGACCGGTGCACCGACCCCGGCCAGCGCGGCGCTCGCCGTACGCTGCGCCAGTACCCGCACCGCCCGCGCGTCCGCCACCACGAAAGCGAGCCGGGCCGGCGGGTACTCCGGATCCAGGGGCAGGTACGCGGCTCCGGCCCGCCAGACTCCCAGCAACGCGGCAACCAGTTCGGTCGAACGGGAGACGCCGACCGCGACGACGTCGCCGCGGCCCACCCCGGCCCGACGCAGCTCCGTCGCGATCTGCCCGGCCCGCTGGTCCAGCTGACGGTAGGTCAGTTGCTGTCCGGAGCCGTCGATCACGGCGAGGTCGTCGGGGGTACGGGCCACCTGCCGTGCGAACCGCGTCGGCACCGTCGCGTCGTCGGGCTCGGGCGCGTCGGTCACCGCGCCGGGCAGCAGGTGTCCGCGCTCCTCGTCGGACAGCAGCGGCAGATCCGCCACCAGCGTCGACGGGTCAGCCAGAGCGGCGGCCAGCAGCCGTACATACCGGTCGGCCAGGTCCTGCACGGTGGCCCGGTCGAACAGCGCGGTGCTGTACTGCAGGCGGCCCTCCGTCGAGGAGACCTCCAGGGTCAGTTCCTCGCGTGCCGTGTCGTGGCTGCTGCCGATCGTGTCGCCGGGCAGGTAGTTGAAACCGATCTGGTACAGCGGCGCCACCGTGGTGTCGCGCTCCGGCGCGACCGCGTCCACCAGCAGCTGGAACGGTACGTCCCGGTGTTCCAGGTCCTCGAGCAGGTTCTCGCGTACCGCCCCGACCAGCGCGCCGAAGCTCAGCTCACCCGGTGCGTGCACCGCCACCACCACGGTGTTGATGAACATGCCGATCAGCGGTCCGAGTTCGGCCAGTTCCCGACCGGCCACCGGAACCCCGACCGCCACGTCCGGACGACCACCCAGCCGGGCGAGCAGCGCGGCGAAGCCGGCCAGCAGTACCGCGAACGGGGTCGTCCGCAGCTCCCGCGCCATCGGCTCGAGACGTGTGAGCACCACCCCGGGCAGCGCGAACGCCACCTCTCCCCCGGCGTAGCTCGGCGTCGCCGAGCGGGGCCGGTCGGTCGGCAACCCGTGTACCAGCGGCAGATCGGCGAGCCGGGTCCGCCAGTAGTCCAACCGTTGCGGACCTGCGGCGGCCAGTTGCGCACGCTGCCAGACCGCGAAGTCCGCGTACTGGATCTCCAGCGACGGCAGCTGCGCGCGGCGCCCCTCGGCCCTGGCCCGGCACAGTTCGGTGAGCTCGGCCCGGAAGTTGCGCATGGACGTGGCGTCGAAGACGGCGTGGTGAACCACGAAGCAGAGCCGCCAGTCCGCGCCGCCCATCCGCACGAGGCGGGCCCGCCACAGGGGCGCACGGTCCAGGCTGACCGGTTCACGTACGTCGGCCGCACAGATCTCGGCCAACCGGTCGGTGCGCTGGGCGTCCGGCAGTCCGGTCAGGTCCAGTTCCTCGACCTGCACCGCCACCTCGGCGCTGATCAGCTGCGAGACGGTGCCCTGCTCGGCCCGCAACGCGGTACGCAGGGTCTCGTGCCGGCCGACCACGGTACGCAGCGCTGCCCGTACGTCGTCCGCGGTGATCGCGAACGGCAGGGTGACGTCGCAGGCCAGGTTGTACACCGGCGATGCCGGATCGAGCTGGCCGGCGATCCAGACGCGTTCCTGACCGAACGAGGCCGCCACGCTCCAACTGTCGGCGCCGTGCAGTTCCGGCAGCTGATCGGCCATGTCCGATCCGGCGGGCTCAGTCACCGGGGTCACCGGCGGATGCCGGCGCGGGCTGGGCCGCGTCCATCGCCCGTACCAGACTGAGCGGTCGCATGTCGGTCCAGACCGATTCCACATGGGACAGACAGGCGTCCTTGTCGCCTTCGAATCCGTCCGGTGTCCAGCCCGCCGGCACCGGCCGACCCACCAACCAGATCGAATACTGCCCCTCGTCGTTGACGACGACCTGGTAACGGCTCTCACTCATGATCTGTGCTCCCTTCCTGACGTGCCCGGGCAGCGGCCGACGCCACCGCGCCGGGTCGGGACAGCCTCGGGATGACCGGCGCGGTGGCCGTTGCGGCAGTTGGCGACGCTGGCTGCTCGCTACGCAACAGGTCGATCTGGGCGGCCATCTGCGACACCGTCGGCGTCTCGAACAACGCCCGCATCGGGAGCCGGACCCCGACCGCGCGCCGGATCCGGGCGATCAGCTGCACGGCGACCAGCGAGCTGCCGCCCAGATCGAAAAAGTCGTCGTCCGCATCGACCTGCCCCACGCCGAGCACCTCGCCCCAGATGCCGGCCAGGATCTCGCTCGTGCCACCGGTGACCGCCGACCCGGACTCCGGCACGGCGCCGGGCCGGTCGGGCCCGGCCGGCACCGGTGCGGCACCTGCCCGCAGCCGGGCGTCGCGGGCCCGGATCAGTTCGCCGATCCGTTCGATCGGCCGGGTGGTCACGTTCACTTGACCGGACAACCCGGCGACCAGCAGCCGCCGCAGCGCCTCGACACCCTCGGCGGGCCGGATGGCATAGCCCTCCGCGGACCGGTCCGGGTCCTGCGACACAGCGGCCGGGTCGGCTGTGTCGGCCAGCGCCAGGGGATTCTCCTGCGGCCCGAACCGGCGCAGGGTGAACTCCTCGACGCTCGCGACCACCCGTCCGGTGTCGTCGGTGAGCGTGATGTCGGCGACGATCACCTTGCCGCCGGTGGCATCGCGGTACCGCAGATGACTCCAGACCCGCTCGCCGACGCCATCACCGGCGGTCAGTCGCCCGTACCCGAAAGGTAGCGCCCGACCGGCGCCGTAGCCGATACCGAATCCCACCGCCAGATCCAGCAGCACCGGATGTACGCCGAAACCGGCGGCGACATCGCGCTCGGCGGCGGGCACCTCCAGCAGGGCCAGTTCCTCGCCGGCACCCACGTACACCTCGCGCAGGCAGTCCCAGCGCCCGGCCCAGGACAGCTCCGTGACCGTCGCCGGCAATCGTCGGCGCATCCAACTGGATGTGGAGACGCCTTCCTCACGCTTGCATCTGGACCGGATCTCGGCAAGTTCGACGAGTCGCGGCTCGAGCACTGCGACCCGCTCGACGACCCCGCGCACATGCACCCGCCGAGCGCCCGCCGACAGGCTGCTCACCTCGACCTCGTGCCCCTCCGCCGTGGGCAGCAGGCTCACCCGCAGCAGCGCGGCACCCTCCGGAGTCACCGTCATCGGGGCGACGAAGACGACGTCACGAAGCGACACTACGGTGCCCGGCGCCGCGGGCAGCGCGTCGTTGGCGGCGAACCGGGCCGCGTCCAGCAGCGCGGTGCCCGGCATCGTGGGGGTCGCGTCGATCCGATGGTCGTCGAGCACCCAGTGGGTCTCTGGGCCGAGCAGGCCGGTGTAACAGCAACGACCGTCCGCGCCGGTGTACCGGTGGGTCAGCAGCGGATGGCGCACGGGTCGGGTGGCCTCCCACGGCACACCGTCGGTCTGCGCTGCGGTGGCATTCATTCCGGTGTCCTGCCAACCACCCCAACCGACCGACAGCACCCGGCACCGCCAGCCGTGCGTGCTGCGCGCGTACGCGTCGAGGAGGTTGTTGGCCGCGCAGTAGTCGGCCTGTCCGGTGCCCCCGGTGATCGCGCTGACCGACGAGAACAGCACCACCCAGGACAGGTCGAGGTCACCGAACACGGCGCGCAACGCCAACGTGCCGGCCAGTTTCGGGGCCAGTACGCGCCGCGTCGCGGACACGTCCGTGGCCTCGATCAGGCCACTGGCCGGTATCCCCGCCGCGTGCACGATGCCGTCCAGCCGACCGAACCGGTCCAGGATCTGTGCCCGTACCCGGGCCAGATCGTCCGGGTCGGTCACGTCGCCGACGATGCTCACCACCTCGCCGCCGGCGGCCTCGACCCGGGTGAGGACATCGATCGCCCGACCGGGGCCGGCGAGCGTGCCGTACGCCGACCGGTACCCGGCCCAGTCCGTCCGGGGCGGCAGGCCGGATCTACCGAGCAGCACCAGCCGCGCGCCCAGGGCAGCCCACTGCTCGGCCAACGCGAGGCCGAGACCACCCGTACCACCGGTGATCAGGTAGACGCCGCCGGCGACCGGACCACCGGCCTCCCCGGTCGGAGGCTCCGGCAGGCTCACCGGCTCATGATCGGGAACCCAGCGGCGGCCGGCACGCAGCGCCACCACCGGTTCCCCGGTCTGCCGACCCAGCTCCGCGAGCAGCGCGGCGGTGTCCAGGTCGATGGAATCGGGCAGGTCCACCAGCCGGGCGCGCACATCGGGGAACTCGACCGGCAGGACCCGGACCAGTCCGAGCAGCGCAGCGTGCTCCGGCCGGGTCAGATCAGCTCCGGTGACGTCCTGGGTTCCGATGCTCAGCACGTCGAGCTGTGCCCCGGTTCCGCTGTCCGACCAGCCCGCACCGGCCAACGCCTGCACTGCGCAGAGCAGGCCGAGGTGACCCTGCTGCTGCGCTGGCCAGCAGGACCGCGGATCGTCGTCGACCGGCGTAGCGGACAGCGGCCAGGCGTAGAGGACCCGCTCGGGTACCCCGCCGGCGGCGCGCACCTCGGCGAGCAGCGCGTCATGCTCCGACCGGCTCGACGGATCGATCCGGTAGCTGCCGTCGGTCTCTCGCCGGAACCCGTCGCCGGCAAGCACCTCCAGCACCGTCACCCCCGCCGCGCGAAGGGCGCCGGCCAGTGCCGCGCCCGGAGCGTCGGCGGTGCCGTAGAGCAGACAGCGAGCGAACGGCAATGCTGCGGCCGGAAGGCCGACACCGGCCCGTTGCCGCCAGATCGGCACACTGAACCAGTGCTCCAGCGCGCGACGCTCGTCCGGGCGGGAACGTACCGGGGCCTCGTCCGCGATCTCCGGATCCACCCAGTGGTACCGGCGCTGGTAGGGGTAGCTGGGCAGGGGAACCCGGTTGCCGGGTCCGGTGCAGGCGTCGGGATGCAACGGCACACCGGCCACCCACAGCGCTGCGACCGCGGCCGACAGCACCTCGAGGTCGCCCTTCCGTTCGCTGGGCCCGGGCAGACTGGGCAACGGCAACGCGGCGTCGCGGGCAACCTGCATCCGGGCCAGCCCGGCGAGCTGCCGGCCCGGGCCGCACTCCACCAGCAGCCAGTTCCCGTCGGCCAGGATCCGCCCTACCGCGGTGCCGAAACGTACCGGTTCGCGGAGCTGCCGGGCCCAGTAGTCGGCGTCGGTGACCTGCTCGGCGCTCACCCAGTCGCCGGTGAGGTTGGACAGGAACGGCCGGTCCGGCGCCCGACGCGGAACCGCGTCGACAAGCTCGCGGAACCGTTCCACCACCGGGTCCATCATCGCCGAATGGAAGGCATGCGAGGTACGCAGCGGCTTGCAGTTGATCTCCTGCGCGCTCAACGTCGCACGCAGCCGGGAGATCTCCTCGGCGGGGCCGGAGACCACGCAGGCGCCCGGCCCGTTGACCGCGGCCACCGAAAGCCCCGCCGGCAGCAACGGCATCAACCGTTGTTCGTCCAGGGTGACCGCGAGCATCGCGCCGGGCGCGACCGTAGCCATCAACCGGCCCCGGGCGGCCACCAGTCGTAGCGCGTCCGGCAGCGCGAACACCCCGGCGAGCGTTGCGGCGACGTACTCCCCGATCGAATGACCGATCATCGCCGCCGGATCCAGACCCCACGACAGCCACAGTTGAGCGAGCGCGTACTCCACCACGAACAGTGCCGGCTGGGTGTAGGCAGTGTCGCGCAGCAACCCCTCGGCCCTCTCCCGATCCGGGCCGTCGGCGAAGCACAGACGCCGGATGTCCTGCGGGCCCTCCGGGGGAAGCTGACCGGTCAGGATCTGCGCACAGCTGTCCACCGCGCGGGCGAAGGCCGGCTCGGTCGAGTAGAGCTCGGCCGCCATCCCGGCATGCTGTGCGCCCTGCCCGGAGAACAGCATCGCGACCTGCGGCGGCTGCTCCGCGGTACCGGTCAGCCGACGCTTGCGGTTGCCGAGAGCGGCGGCCACCCCGGCGGTGTCCCTACCGACCACGGCCGCCCGATGGGCATACTGGCCGCGCCCGAGCGCCAAGGTCCGCGCCACGTCGGCGACATCCAGTTCCGGATGGGCATTCAGGTACGTCGCGTGCCCGGACAGCATCGCGTCCAGCGCCGGCGCGGTACGGGCCGACCAGCGCAGCAGGTGGGCCGGTCGCGGATCGCCTGACGGACGGCCCTGCTGCGGCGGTTCCTCCAGGATGACGTGCGCGTTCGTACCGCCGATGCCGAAGGCGCTCACCGCGGCCCGGCGCGGGCCGTCGGTGCGTTCCCAGGTGGCCAGCGTGGCGTTGACGTAGAACGGTCCGGTGGCGAAGTCGATCGCCGGGTTGGGTCGCTCGAAGTTGATGCTCGGCGGCAGCAGCCGGTGCCGCATCGCCAGGACGGTCTTGATCACCCCGACCACACCGGCGCCCTGGCTGAGATGCCCGATGTTGGACTTGACCGACCCGATGCCGCACCAGCCACGATCGGCGCTGTCCGCGCCGTACACCCGGGTCAGCGCGGTCAGCTCGATCGGGTCACCGACGGCGGTGCCGGTGCCGTGCGCCTCGACGTAGCTGATGGACCGGGCGTCCACCCCTGCAGCGCCGAGCGCCTGCGAGATCACCTCGGCCTGACCACGTACCCCCGGGGCGGTGAACCCGGCGCGGGCCGAACCGTCGTTGTTGACCGCGTTGCCGAGCACCACGGCGCGGATGTGGTCGCCGTCGGCGAGCGCCGCAGCCAACGGCTTGAGCACCACGATGCCACCGCCACTGCCCCAGATGGTGCCGCGCGCGTCGGCGTCGAACGGGCGGCAGTGTCCGTCCGGTGACTCGACCCCGCCCTCCTGGTGCAGGTAACCGGCGCCGTGCGGCAGCTCGATGCACACACCGCCGGCCAGCGCCAGGTCGCACTCGCCACCACGCAGCGCCTCGGCCGCCATGTGCAGCGCCACCAGGGAAGTCGAACAGGCGGTGTACACGCTGACCGCCGGGCCACGCAGACCCAGCCGGTAGGACACCGCCGAGGTGACGTAGTCGGGCCGGTTTCCGTTGTGTACGAAACGCGCACCTGACGCTTCGAAGACCGCGGGGTTTCGTCGTACGTGTCGCCACAGGTAGTCGTCGTTGCCGACGCCGCCGTACAGGCCGATCTCGCCCGGATAGCCGCGCGGGTCGTAGCCGGCGTCCTCGAGCGCGGTGTGCGCGAGTTCCAGGAACAGCCGGTGCTGCGGGTCGGTGACCTCAGCTTCCCGGTCTGTGAGGCCGAAGAACCCGGCGTCCAGGTGACCGACACCGTCGAGGACCGGCGCGGCGGGAACGAAGTCCGGGTCCTCCAGTAGTTCCTGGTCCACCCCGAGACGCTGCTGCTCCGCACGGGAGAAGAACCGGACCGACTCGACGCCGTCGGCGAGGTTGCGCCAGAACTCGTCGGTGTCGGCCGCGCCCGGCACCCGGCAGGACATCCCGATGATCGCGACCGGCTCCACACCGGGGTACTCGCCGTCGACGACGTCGGCGGTCAGCTCGCCCTCGACACTCATCAGTCCCCCATTCCCGTACCACGTCCCGGCCGGCCACGGCCGGTCCGACGGCGCTGAGCGGCCGCCCGGCGGGCCACCGCCCGGATCTTCGCCCGGTCCACGTCAGCTCCCTCCGCCGCGCCGTCCAGATGCCTGGCCAGCTCCCGTACCGTCGGGTACAGGAACAGATCCACCAGCCGCACATCCCGCTCGAGCTGCTCGACCAGACGTACCCGCAGGGCCGCCATCGCCATCGAGGTGGCACCGGCGTCGAAGAAGTTCTCGGTCATGCAGATCCCGGTCAGCTCGAACGCCTCGACGCAGAGCCGGGCCAGGGTCCGTTCGGTATCGGTCGCGGGTACCGGGTCGGCGAAACCGGGCTGCGGCACGCGTGCTGCCGGCACCGGCCCGGCGGCATCGGCCGTGCCGGCGGCGAGTTCCGCCGTCCCGGGCAGCACGACATCCGCGACAGGTTCGCCCGGCGCGGCCAGCAGCCCTTCCAGCAGTCCCAGGTAGCCGGACACCAGGCGGTCGATGCGTTGCGGTGCGTACAGGTCCGGGTTGTACACCACGTCCAGGCCGAAGTGACCGTCGCGCTCGATGACGTACAGGGTGAGGTCGAACGGGGATCCGGGCAGGCCGGCCGGTACCGGTTCGCAGCGCAGCCTGGACAGGGCCAGCCGCGGTTCGGTGAAGTTGAAGACGTTGAACAGCACCTGTACCAGGGGCGCCCGGGACGCGTCGCGGGGCAGCCCGGCCGCCGCAACGATACGTTCCAACGGCGCGGCCGGATGGGCCAGTACGTCGAGCAGTTCCTGACGGCAGCGCCGGATCTGGTCGGCGAAGGTGTCCGGACCGGCGCTCTGAGAGGTGGTCAGCCGGATGGGCACGATGTCGACGAAGAATCCGACCAGGCCGGCGAACTCCGGCTGCCGGCGGTCGGCCACCGGTGCGCCGACCACCACGTCGCAGCGCCCGGTCAGCCGGTGCAGCAGCTCACCGAAAGCGGCGAGCAGAACGGTGGCCGGGGTCGCCGCGTAACACTGCGCGACAGCGCGCAGCACACCGTCGCACCCTGTCGGAAGCTCGACCTGTACGCGGCGCCCGGAATAGGTCTGTTCGGGCGGCCGGGCATGGTCGCGGGGCAGATCCAGTACGGTGGGCGCGCCGCGCAGATGCCCGGTCCACCAGGCCAGGTCGGTCCCGCCCCGGCGCTCGTCGCGCCGCTGTCGCCAGGCGACGTAGTCGGCGAACGTGACGGGCGTGGCCGACGGGGTTGTGTCCGCCGAGCTGAGCGCGACGGCGTAACCGTCGGCCAGGTCGCGGTACAGCACCTGCGCCGACCATCCGTCGAAGACCGCATGGTGCACCGTGATGGCCAGTACGTGATCGGCCCCGCCCGGGTCGAGTCGCAGCAACCGGGCCCGCCACAGCGGACCGGCCGCCAGGTCGAACGGTGCTGCCGCCACCTCACCGAGCCAGTGCCGCAGCGCGCTGTCCCGGTCCGGCGCTTCGATCTGCGCGACGTCCTGTACCGGTAGTGGCACGTCGGTGAGCGGGTCGCAGACCACGTACGGCACGCCCCGACGCTCCGGCAGCCGCCAGCGCAGCACCTCGTGCCGCGCCGCGACCGAGCGCAACGCGGCCCGCAGCGCGGCGACATCCAACGGGCCCCGCAGCCGTTGCGCCATGGCAGTGTTGTAGGCCGCGGCGCCGACCCCGGCGAGCTGGTCGACGAACCACAGCCGGCGCTGCGCGGCGGACAGTGCGGGTGGACTTCCGCTGGGCAGTTGCGCGCCGGTGTCCGGGCCGGCCCGGTCGACCCGCTCGGCGACGCCGCGCAATGTACGGCCGAGGAACACGTCCTCCACCTCGACCGCCCGGCCGGTGGCGGTACGCAGTGCGGCGGCCAGCCGCATCGCGGCGATCGAGTGGCCACCGACCGCGAAGAAGTCGTCCTCGGGTCCGGTGGCAGCGCTACCGAGCACGTCGCACCACACGGTGCCGACCGTCCGCTGGGTCGGTGTCTCCAGCTCACCGCGCGCAACCTCACCGCGCGCTCCGTGCATCGCGGCGGCGTCCAGCGCGCGCAACCGCAGCGAATCCACCTTGTCCGATCCGGTGAGCGGCAGCGCGTCCAGACACCGTATCCGGGCCGGCAGCATCGCCGGTGGCAACCGGTCGGCGCAGTACGCGCGTATGAGCTCCGGCAGCGTGTCGGCGACGGTGGGATCCGCTGGGACGAGAAACGCGACCAGGTCCGTACCGCCGGCCCCGGCCACGGCCTCGACCGCGGCTTGTCGTACCTGTGGATGCGCCCGCAGCGTCGCCTCGATCTCACCGGGTTCGATCCGCTGTCCACGGATCTTGACCTGCCGGTCGAGCCGCCCGAGGAACGCCAGCGTGCCGTCCGGCCGCCAGCAGGCCAGATCACCCGTGCGGTACAGGCGTGCGCCGGGTTGCGCGCCGAACGGGTCGGCGATGAACCGCTCCGCGGTCAGCGCGGGATCCCCCAGGTAACCGCGTGCGAGCCCGGCACCACCGATGAGCAGTTCACCAGGGACACCGACCGGTGTCGGTCGCAACCGCCCGTCCACCACGTACGCGCTCTGGTTGGCCAACGGTCGCCCGATCGGTACCGACGGCTCCGCCCAGCCGGTGGCGTCCAGCGCGGTCACCCCGACCGTGGTCTCGGTGGTGCCGTAGCAGTTGACGAACCGCCGGGAGTGCCGACTCCACCGCGCCACCTGCTCGGAGGTGGGCGCCTCGCCACCGGTCATCACCACCCGCCAGTGCGGCAACCGGTCCGGATCCAGCAACGGCAGCAGGACCGGTGGCACCGAACCCCAGGTGACCTGATGTGCGGTGACGAACCGGTGCAGCCGGTCGGGATCGCGCCGGTCCACGTCGGGCACCAGGGCGATCCGACCACCGGTCACCAGCGGTACCAGCAGATCGATCACCGAGACGTCGAAACCGAGCGGGGCGAAGCCGAACGAGCAGGAGCGGTGGTCGAGTTGCAGGTAGCGGCCGAGCCCGGTGGTGAAGGCCGTGACGCTGCGGTGGGTGACCACCACGCCTTTGGGACGGCCGGTCGATCCGGAGGTGTACAGCACGTACGCCGCGTGCTCCGGCCGCGCCGGGCCGGGTGAGGGCGGTGACGCTCCGGGTTCGCTCTGCCGGCTCACCTCGACCAGCCGCAGCGTGCCGCCGGCATGGTCGGCGAGCCGGTCGCGTCCGGCCCCGTCGACCACGACCAGTCCGGCGGCGGCGTCCGCCGCGATGTCCACCAGTCGGGAGCGTGGTTGCTCGACGTCCAGCGGCACATAGGCGGCGCCGGCCAGCAGTACGCCCAGCACCGCCACCACCATGTCCGGCCGGCGGGACATGCAGACACCCACCCGGGTCTCCGGCCCCGCGCCGAGAGTGCGCAGGGTGTCGGCCAGCCGGCCGGCCCGCAGCACCAGTTCCCGGTAGCTGATCCGGTCGTCCCATTGCCGGACCGCCACGGCGTCAGGGTCCTGCCGGGCCCTCCCGAGGATCAACGCGGGTACGATCGCCGCCGGCACACCGGTGTCCGGACCGCTCGACCAACCTTGCGGTACGGTCTGCTGCACCGCCGTCATCAGCTCTGCCCGCCGCGACGGCCCGGCACCATCCCCGCGGGCATACCGGTCGGCCCCAGGTCGCTGGCCTGGATACGCAGCTCGGACAGATAGCGCCCACCGGCCGCATCAGGTACCCAGGCGTCGTCCGGCCCGGGCAGCATCTCCGAGACCACCAGTCCGAGGCCGTCACCGGCACGTACCCGGGCGGCGTGCGCCATGGAGCAGAACGAGGACACCAGCAGCGGACTGGTGAAGTCCAGATAGCAGGGCTTGGCCTCGCCCTCGAGTTTGACGAAGACCCGTTCGGGTAGGCCCAGCCGGTCACGGAAACGCCGGGCGGCCAGATACCGCTCGGCGTATCCGGTGTGTTCGGCCAGCCCGGATTCGCCCAGCGTGCTGCGCCAGGTCTCCCGGGCCACCACGACCCGGTCCACGGTGATCCGGGGGGTGTGTGGCGCGGCGGCGAGGAGTTTGAACGCGTTCACCGCATGCACCGTGATCAGTTCACCGAAGACCTCGATGAGCGGCCAGCTCCGTCCGTCGGCAGCGTGCGCGGTCAGCTCGGTTCCGCTGCGTCGTACGGTCAGCGCCGTCACCGGCAGATGGCGGTCCGGGTCGGCGCCCGGAGCCGCGACGATGCCCAGCTCGATGTCGGTGGGGTTGCTCAGGCAACGTGCCACCCGTCCGCTGTACTCCGGCCAGTCGGTCGGGAGCAGCAGACGGAACTGCTGTTCCCCCACGTCGGCACGCATCGCCTCGACCAGCCGGGCCGGCTGCGGGTGACCGGACACGAACACCGCGGAGTCCAGGGTGGCCCAGGCGGCGTGCATCTCACCGAGTACCGCGTAGAAGTCGCCGGCGGCCAGTGCTTCCGCGCTGCGCGCGCAGAGGTGCACGTCCGGACTGTGCAGCCGCGCCAACCGCCAGCCCGGCCCGTCGGCGGGGAACAACGCGGCGACCTCGTCGGCCAGCTCCGCGCTTCGGAACTGCAGCCGGTGGGTGCCCGGCACCACGGATGCCAGGCCGAACAACCGCGCCCACCGCTCGACGAACTGCGCGGCGACCCGGTCCACCGGCCGCTGCTCGGCGCCGAACAGCGGCCCCTGGGCCAGATACCACAGCGCGCCGAGCGGCACGTCGGTGTCCTGCGTGCCGGCGAGCAGATCGGCGAAGACCCCGTCGAGCGCCTCCCGGTAGGCGTCCGCGACGGCGACGGAGAGCCAGCGGGCCGCCTGCAGCAGCAACCCCAGCGGCGCGGCCAACAGGTCCAGCACCGGCGCACCGAAGGTCACTGCGAGATCGCGTACGGTGTCCTCGTAGCACAGGGCCCTGCCGGCGTAGGTCTGCCCGGCCCGCCGGCGCGGCTCGCGGCCGGTGAGCTCGACAAAGGTGGCGTCCAGCGCGGCCAGTGCCGGGCTGAGCCGCCCGGTGTCACCGGCCGCGGCGCGTATCTCGTCGCGTGCCGTACTCAACCTGGCCAGCCCGGCCGCCGCCCGCTCCCGCGCCACCGGGTCGCCCACCTCGGCGATGCGTTGCCGCAGTATGTGTTCGGCGGCGGGGCTCTGCGGCAGGTCGGCGCCCCAGCGGACGATTCCCCGTTCCACCAGCCGGTCGAGGATGGCGTAGACGTCGGCACTCTTACGCAGCGGACTGTCCGGTTCCGCGATGACCGACCGCGCCACCTCCGCCGCCGGGCGGGGCGGCTCGCAGCAGGCCAGGATCGCTGCTTCGGCCAAGGACAGCGCGGCCGGGCGTTGGGTCGGTCGCAGTACCTGTCGACCGTCCCGGACGAAGTGGGGCTGGAGCGCGACCGGCAGCCAGGGCCGGATCTGCGGGTCGGCGGTGAGCGTATCGGCGTAGCTGGCCAGAGCCCAGTGCTCGAAGAACACCATCCGGTCGGTCAGCAACCGTGGTCCCGACTCGATCGTGGTCCCCACGGCTCGCGGGTCGAGGGTCGCCCAGTTGACCGGCCCGAAGAAGCCGACCGTCTCGTTCTTCGCGCAGTAGCGCTGCCAGTACCGGGCGACGAGTTCCTCCCGGCGGCGGCGCTTGTGGTTGGCCCGACCGAGCCGGCCGGAGCGCAGAATCCCGTCGAGTGCATGCATCGCGGTGGTGTTCTGCCAGCTGACCGCCTCGCGGAAGAGCGGGTCGGCGGCGATGTCGTAGGCGTGCCCACTCGCCCGACCGGCGGCTTCGGTGAAGGTCCGGGTGAAGGTGTCGAGGTCGGCTGCTCCGGCGAGGTGGTCGTCGGCCGCGCGGGCGCACTCCGGGTCGGCCAGTCGTTCGAGACCTTCCACCGGGAATCCGGCGGTACGCAGTACGGCGTCCTGCCAGAGGTGCCACCCGGTGCCGGGTAGCGCCACGCGGTGCGGCGCCGACGGCGACGGCTCGGTACGCAGCGGCCGGGACGGCGCAACACTCATCCAACGCCTCCTGCACGGGTGCTGGGCGCGCCGGGACGCGGCCACAACCATGGGGACAGAACCGACAGATGCCGGCACCGACAATGGCACGGTAAGAGGTCGCGGCAACGCCGCTCAATCGTGACGTACCCTACACCACGTCGAACAGCACTTTTGTCAATATTTTCCCGTTTTTCAGTGCGGTATACCAGGAATCTTCCCAGCGCACCCGAGCATGCGTGGAGCACGCACAATGTTCGGGCACACCGAATCAGTGACGACGGGGCCGGAGTTTGCTGTGGGTAAGAAACCAGACACCGTAGGTCTGATCGACGCGCAGTGGGTGGTCGTCCTGCTCGGTGCCGTCTCCACCGCCGGGCTGCCCTCCCTCGCGGAGTCGGCACGCCGGCACGGACTGCAGGTCGCCGTGATCACCGGACCCGAGCCGTCCGGTCCGGTACGACGCTTCGCCGGGACAGCACAGCGCACCGCCACCGTCGCCGACCCGTACGACGCGCAACTGGTCGCCGCGACCGCGACCCGTCTGGCCGACGGCGCACCGGCAGCCATCCTGTCCTGGCACGACGGAACCATCCCGACCGCCGCGAAGGCTGCCGCGCTGCTGGGTATCGGCCGGACGCCGTGGGCGGGCCTGGCCCGGGCGCGCAACAAGTACGCCACCCGACGCGCCCTGCGCGACGCCGGACTGCCCACACCACGGTTCGCCGTCATGCACGCCGAGTCCGACGCCGCCCAGGTTGCGGCCGAGGTCGGACTACCCGCGATCGTCAAACCACTCAACGGCACAGCCGGCAGCATGGTGCGCCCGGTCTCCACCGCAGCCGAGCTGGCCGCCGCGTACCGCGAGATCACCGCTCGGTTGCCGGACCTGCTCGGTGATCTGTTCCGGCACCACATCCCCGACCCCGACGCCGAGAACCTGGTGGATCCGGCCACGAGCCTGCTGGTCGAGGGCCATCTGCACGGCCCGGAATTCTGTGCCGACGTCGTGGTCCGCGACGGCGCGGTGGAGCACTGCCTGCTGCTGGACAAGTTCCTGCTCGACGAGCGGTTCTTCGAGCTGGGCTTCACCCTGCCGCCCCTCGATCTGGACACACAGCGCCAGGAACTGATCTGGCGCACCGTCGATGCCACCATCGCGGCGCTGGGCATCGACAACACGCTCGCACATGTCGAGATCGTCGACGACCGGACCGGCGGGCCAACCGTGGTCGAGGTGAATGCCGGCCGCGGCGGCGGGCATCTGATCGGCACGTTGATCGAGGCCACCACCGGTATCGATCTACGGGAGGAGTATCTGGCCCTCAACCTGGGTCGTCCGACCCCACCGCGCAGTGCGGCACGGATGCCGCCACCGCTGGCCAATCTGGCCTTCTACCCGCCGCACCCCGGGAGGATGCTCGCCATCCACGGTCTCGACGAGGTGACCGCGCATCCGGACGTGGTGGTCGTCCGGTCACCGGAACTGCCGGACGTGGTCAACTCCGACCATGAAGCCATTCCGCTCAACGTGATCGTCTTCGGCCTGCACACCCGGGACGAACTGCTCGACACGTATCAGGAGCTCGCCGCGATGATCCGATGGGTCAGCGAGCCGGTCGATCCGGTCTGCGCCGATCCCGGGCCCCACCGATAGGCCGTACCGGACCCCGCTGTGCCCCGCGGCCCATCACCGTACCCGGTATCCGAACACAGGGATCGTAGCCGTCACAGGGAGCGCACGAGGTGCGTCAGCTGACCATACTTCCGGTCCGGGACGACAGAATCCCATGGGGATTTCCGGATGCCAAGTACTGCACCATGTTCCATACTTCGCGACCGGCACCGATCGTCGGCCAGGGCACCCCACAGACGATCATCGGAACCAGGTCGCAGTCCACTCGCCAACATCTGAACGGTACACAGTGGACGATGTAGCGCGGACAGTACGTCCGACCCACAGAGTTCACGCTCTGGCCCGAGCCGTTCCTTTGTGCAGCAACGTCAATCGACTGTGAGCAGTCACACCCGCAGGCCGCACTGAGGTCATCGGGCCGCACCGGCGCCGGTGTGTCAGCCGATCGCCGAAGGGGTATTCGTACTGCGTGCCGCCGGAACCGGGTGCACAGCGTTGGCGATCCGACGCAGGTCCTGACTAGATTGACGTGCGTCAATTAATTTCGAGCACCACATGCCGGCCGCCGTAGTGCGTGGTCGAGCGGATCCGGCCACAGGCCAACGATACGTCTGTTGAAGGGAGCTCTGGAGACAGTGCGGAATCCGGCTCCATCAACGGACATCCCGGCCGACACAGCCGGCCGATCACGGTTCGCACCGGCAGGGGCGGGCAGCATACAACGGGGCAGGTAGATCATGAGCATTACGGATCCGGCCAACTTCCGGGCGACGCCACAACACGGGCGCGAGGACACCCTTGCCGACATCCTGGAACGCGTCCTGGACAAGGGAATCGTGATCGCCGGGGACATCATGGTCAACGTCCTGGACATCGAACTGCTCACCCTCAAGGTCCGACTGGTGGTCGCCTCTGTCGACACCGCACGCGACATGGGCATCGACTGGTGGAGTTCCGACCCGTTCCTGACCGGTGGGAGGACCTCGGCAGACGAGAGACGGAGTCTGGAGGACCGGATCTCGGAACTGGAACGGCAGCTTGAGTCCGGTGGGCAGCAGCAGTCCACCGGGCGATCCAGCGTCCGCGCCGTGACCGACGGGGAACGGCAGTCGTCCGCCCGAGCCCAACGGCGGCGGGAGCACTGACATGACCAGCAACGTCGACCCGAGCCCCGAGCAGATCACCGAGCTGATCGAGGAGGCCCGTAGCCGGGCACACCAGCGGATACTCGCCGAGCTCGTCGACGAACTCAGCGAGCGCTACCGCGACGCGGTCCAGCGGCGGATCTCCCCGCCGCCGGCGGCAGCGGCGGCGGGGAGTCCGGACCGGGCGGCCATGGCGGAGCGCGCAGAGCCGACGGGTCCCGCCGCACGAGCCTGGTACCTGTACGCCATCATCCGGGCGAAGGACGCCGATCAGGTGCCCGCGGGCGCCGGCGTGGACGACGAGCCGTTCCAGGTGCTTCCCGTCGGTGCGATCGCCGCAGTGGCCGCCCACCTCGATCTGGCAGGTTTCCACAGCGTACGACCCGACGATCCGGACATGAGTGAGGACGGCTGGCTGGCCGGGGCCGTACGGGCACACGACCGCGTCGTCGCCGAGACCTTCGAGCTCGTCCCGGTGCTGCCGCTGCGCTTCGGCTGCCTGTACCCGGGCCGCGGCGAACTCCTCAATGCACTTGCCGACACCGCCCCGGCGTTGCTGGCCGAACTGTCCCGACTGGATGGTGCCGCGGAATGGACGGTACGGGTCGCGACCGGCACAACCGACGATGAGGTGCCGGAACCGGACACGGCACAGCCGACGGACGGTACCAGTTGGCTACGGGCCCGCCGGGAAGCCGTACGACGCCGGCATCAGCTGCACGCCAACCGGTCCGACACGCTGCAACAGGTCGCGGAGACCATTGCGACCGCCACCCGGGACACCGCATGGCGCGGAAGTACCGACGATGCGGTGGAGCTGACCTGTCTGGTGGACCGCGACACACAGGACAAGTTCCACGACACCGTACGATCCGCCGGCGCACTGTATCCGGACACCGTAGGGATAACGGTGCGCGGACCGCATCCGCCCTACCACTTCGTCCAGCTTCCGGCCGCGGCGAGTGGCCATGGCTGAACACCGGATGTCCCTCGACGACGGAAGCCTGGTCGACCTGCTGGACCGGCTCGTCACGGTCGGCCTCGTCGTCGACGGAAGCGTGCTGATCACGCTGGCCGGCGTCGACCTGATCCGGTTGGATCTGCGCGCACTACTGGCTTCCGTCGAAACACTGGACCCCGCCGGCGTGGCGTCGGATCCGGCTGGTCGGGGCGGAGCCGACCAGATCCCTACCGGACCGGAGCCGCCGACACTGGGTACGTCTCGACCGACCCGGCCCAGCGCTGTGGATCGGCCCCGGATGGACCGCCCGATGCCGATCGAACGGAGCCGAAGCGTCGCGCCGCCGTCCACGACTGCCGAGCGCGCGGCTGCCGGGCGGTCCGCTCCGACGCTGGACCTGACGCCCGACTCCTTGTCCGGTGGGCACCGGGATCCGCGCTCCGGTCTCGCCGGTCTGGTGGTCGCGGTGGTCGACATCGTCCGCCAACTCCTGGAACGCCAGGTGATCCGGCGGATGGACGGCGACAGCCTCGACCACGAACAGATCGAACGACTCGGTCAGGCCCTGCGCGAGCTGGAGCAACAGACCACCGAACTGGCGGAGGCCCTGGGCCTTCGCGCCACCCATCGCACCGATGCGCTCGCGGGCCTGTCACCCACGAACAGGCGCTCAACCGGCAACAGAGGAGACTCCACATGACAGTCATGACGCAGGGTTCCAGCATCGACCGCGCACCGCATCCCAGCGGCCTCTACGACGTACTGGAACTCATCCTGGACAAGGGACTGGTGATCGACGCCTACGTCCGGGTCTCGTTGGTAGGGATCGAACTACTGACCATCGACGCGCGGATCGTGATCGCCAGCGTGGACACCTACCTGCGTTTCGCCGAAGCGGTCAACCGGCTCGACCTGACCGCCAACAAGGACAGCTCCACCCTGCCCGAACTCGTGGGCGATCTGCAGGAGAACGGTGCCAAGGGCAAGACCCGGGGCGCTGTGAGCGGTGCGGTCGACAGCGTCAAGGAGGCGTTCTCCGACGACGGGGACGAGGACGAGGAGCGGGCCCGACCCCGCAAGCGCAGCAGCGCACGGCGTAGCCGGAGCAGGTCGGAGGACGACGGATGAGCGCCCGGTACGTGTACGCGATCGTCGGGTCCGACCACCCCGGCGTGCCGGACGGCGTCACCGGTGTCGGCGCACCGGCGGTGACGCCGCGCCTGCTGGCCGGCGAACGGACAGCGGCGGTGGTGAGCGACGCGCCACCCGGGTTGCGGGCCAAGCGCCGCGATCTGCTCGGCCATCAGCGGGTCGTGGACGCGCTGCACGCCCGGGGACCGGTCCTGCCGATGCGCTTCGGCATCGTCGCCGAGAGCGAGGAGTCGCTGCTGGCGGAACTGGCTGAGGCAACAGACCGGCACATCACTGCGCTGGCCACGGTGCGTGACCGGGTGGAGTTCAACACCAAACTGATGCCCAACGAGGACGCGCTGGTCCGCCAGGTCGCCGAGGACGATCCGGTGATCCGCCGGTTGCGTCGACCACAGGGTTCGCACACCGACCAGCTACGACTGGGTGAGGCGGTGGCGGCGGCCGTGCAGCGTCACCAGGACGCAGACCGCGACACGGTGCTGCGCGCGCTGACGCCGCTCACCGTGACCGGTACGGCCGGCCCACCGGTGCAAGGTTGTGCACTCAACGCGAGTTTCCTGGTCGACAACAGCCGGGTCGCTGCGTTCCGGAGCGGCGTCGAGCAGATCAACCACGCACTCGCTATCCGGGGTGAGCTGCGATGCATCGGGCCGCTGCCCCCGTACAGCTTCACCACCGTTGCGGCGAGGTGAGCGGCATGGGTCTGCTCAGCGGACTGGTGACACTGCCTCTGGCGCCGGTGCGCGGCCTGGTCTGGATTGCCGAGCAGGTCAACGACGCCGCCGAGCGCGAGTACGACCAGCCTGCCCGGATCCGCGCGGAACTGCGGGAGCTGTCTGCACGACTGGAGCAGGGCGAACTGTCCGAAGAGGAATTCGACGCCGCCGAGGACGTGTTGCTCGACCGCCTGGAGGCGGCCCAGCGGCGTGCCACGCGGCGCTGAACCCACCGCCGGCACACCAACCGGTGCCCAGGCGGTACAGAGAGGAACGACCAGACATGAACAACTCCACCAAGGTCGCTGTGGCGGTCATCGGCGGGTATTTCCTTGGTCGCCGACGCAAGGCCCGCACCGCTCTGATGCTCGGCTCGTGGCTGCTGGGCAAGCGGCTCAACCTGAATCTGCAGAGCCTCGGACGGGAGGCGTTAGGTCAGCTGACCGCTCATCCCGAGATCGCCAAGCTCGGCAGCAGCATCCGCGACGAGCTGATCCAGTCGGTACGGGGCGCCGCGCTGGCGAGCGTGACGGGCCGGATGGAGAGCCTGTCGGATCGGCTGCACGAACGGACCGCCACGTTGAACGTGCCCGAGGTGCCCGGGTTGGCAACCGACAGCCCGGAATCGGCGCCCGAACCGGATGCTGATGCCTCGGAGCAGGACGACGAGCGCACCGACGAGAGGGACGAGGCTCCCCAGGACAGGCCGCGGGCCCGTCGGGCCCGGCGTGACCCGCACCAGGACGAGGTCAGCGACGACGACCCCGGCGCGGACGCGAAGCCAGCCAGGTCCGCGACGACCAAGCGCACCGCTACCCGCCGCACAGCCGCCACCGCGGACAAGGAGGAGCCGCGGGCCGCGCGGCGCCGTACCTCGACATCGCGTACCGGCACCCGCCAGTCGGACCGGCCGACGAAACCCCGGTCCAGCAGCCGCGGCACCGGTACCGGACGTGGCCGTAGCTGACCGAGGAGCAAGGAGACGACATGGCAGACAAGACGACCGGCCTCACCGACGTGATCGGCCGGGTCCGGCAGACCGCGGCGAAGAACCCGGCCTCCGAACGCCTGTTGCACGAGGTGGAGGGGTTCCTCGGAGCACAGGCACAGCGTGCCGTCAGCGCGATCGGTACGAAGGTCGGCGACACCACCAAGAAGCTCGGTGACGTGGCCGAGGGTAACGGCAGTTTCGGGGGGGTACTGGGCGGCGTGGTCAAGGAGATGGCCGGTGGTGCCGGTCCGGGCAAGGCCGTGGCGAAGGCCGGCCTGAAAGGTATCGGCGGCAAGCTGAAGTCGTTGTTCACCGGTGGCCGGTCCAGCGGCGGCAAGAAGTCCATGAACATCATCGAGGACATCAACGTCGGTGTGCCGGTCCGTACCGCGTACAACCAGTGGAGCATGCTCAAGGACGTCTCCAAGTGGTCCAAGGGTATGCAGAGCGTCAACCAGGAGAACGAACTCAAGTCCAACTGGAAGGCCAAGATCGCCTTCTCCACCCGGAACTGGAACTCGACCATCACCGAGATGGTTCCGGACGAGCGCATCGCATGGACCTCCGAGGGGCCCAAGGGCGTGGTCAACGGTGCGGTCACCTTCCATCCGCTGGGTGACCGGTTGACCAAGGTGCTGCTGGTGCTGGAGTACTTCCCGGCCGGCCTGTTCGAGAAGACCGGCAATCTGTGGCGGGCACAGGGTCGACGGGCCCGGCTGGACCTGAAGCTGTTCCGCCGGTACGTGATGACCAACCCGGATGCCGGCCAGGAGGGTTGGCGCGGCGAGATCCGGGACGGTGAGGTGGTCAGGAGTCATGACGACGCGGTCGCCGAGGAGGAGGAGCGCGACATCGCCGACCAGCCCTCGGATACCGACGAGGAACGCGACCCGCAGGACGACGCGGACGCGGATGACGACTACGACGACCAGTACGACGAAGACGACGAGTACGAAGACGACTACGACGAGGACGAGGACGACCAGTACGACGAGGAAGAAGACGAGGAGGAGGAACCAGCACCCAGGTCGCGCCGCCGAACGCCGAAGCGGACCCCGGCGCGTGCGGCGCGCCGCTGAGGCTCTGCCGGCCGGCCGCTGACCTGGTGCCCGGTGCGTGGTGAATGGTCGACCTCCTGTGCGACCACTCCGCCACGCGCCGGGCGACGGTAGCGGCCGACTCGACCCGCATCACCCGTCAGCCGCGGAACGTTCGGATCCGTCGGAACGGGCAGATGGCTTGATAAGAGTTACTTATGTAGATTTATGGTATTAATGCTCTGATCCCTCAGCGGGACTCCGTCACCGGCAAGCCCTGCTGCCCGGTCCATCCCCCCGATCGGAGACATTGATGCGAATGCGTTGGCTCACCGTGGGAATCGTCTCCGCACTGACCGCGGCGACCTGCACCACCGCTGCCGCCCAGGCCCGCCCGGCCAGCAGCCCGATCGATGCCGCGGTGCCCACCCCGGCGCACGTCGTCGTGGTGGTGGAGGAAAACCACTCCTACGCCGACGTCATCGGCAGTTCCGCCGCGCCCTACATCAACTCGCTGGCCGACAGCGGCGCCTCGTTCACCCAGTCGCACGGCGTGACGCACCCCAGCGAACCGAACTACCTGGCGCTGTTCGCCGGTTCCACGTTCGGCCTGACCTCGGACACCTGCCCGCTCAGCGAGTCCGGCGACAATCTCGGCAGCGAACTGCTGGCCGCCGGGAAGTCCTTCGCCGGATACTCCGAGGATCTGCCCTCGGTCGGCTACACCGGTTGCACCTCCGGCGACTACGCGCGCAAGCACGCCCCCTGGGTGGACTTCGGCAACGTTCCGGGCACCGCCGGTCAGCCCTTCAGCAACTTCCCGAGCAACTACGACTCGCTGCCCACGGTCTCGTTCGTGGTGCCCAACCTCGCCAACGACATGCATGACGGCAGCGTGCAGACCGGCGACTCCTGGCTGCAGGACAACCTCAGCGGGTACGCGACCTGGGCGCAGAGCCACAACAGTCTGCTGATCGTCACCTGGGACGAGGACGACTTCAGCTCGGCCAACCAGATCCCGACCATCGTCACCGGGCAGTCGGTCACGCCCGGCCAGTACTCGGAATCGATCAACCACTACAACGTGCTGCGCACGCTCGAGGACATGTACGGCCTGCCGGCGGCCGGCTCCAGCGCCAGCGCCACCCCGATCACCGACATCTGGAGCTGAGCGGTCCGTTACCGGGCCGGCGCTGTCAGGCCGGCCCGGTAACGGCGCGCGGCCCGCTCAACGGGCCATCCGACCGGCGGCGAAGGAACCGACCGCGGCGGAGACCGCCGCGAACAGTCCGCTCACCAGTGCGGTACGGCGGTAACGGGGATCGGCCAACGCCAGCACTGCCATACTCGCCGCATGTAGCGCGTCCGTCGCGGCGCCGAGCCGCAACGTCGTACGCCCCGGCACGGCGACCAGCAGCGTTCCCTGTGCGACTCCACGCAGTCCGAGCAGGCCGACGATCGGGCCGGGCGCGGCGGCGGCGGGCCCGGCCACCCACCTGGCGACCGCGTCCGGGCGGGCCAGCAGCACTCCCCCGACCAGTCCGGTGGCCAGACCGACCCATCGGGCCCCGGTGCGCGTCACCGCAACGCCCGGCGCAGCAACGTCGCCGCGCACAACGTCACCAACCCGGCCCCGACCGCGGCCAGGGTCCCGTGGTGCCGGGAAGCCCAGACCTGAGGATCTCGACTCCTGGCGCGTGCGTCGAACGCACCGTGTGCGCCGAAATCGTGACCGCCGCGGCCATCTGCCGGCTCCCACAGGTTGGCCGGATCATCGGGCTCGCGGCGCTGCCCGGTCTGCTGTGCGCCGAAGCCCGTCCTGGCCAGGTAACGGTCCAGCAGACCGGGTGCCAGTGCGTTCGCAGCCAGGGTGGCCATGGTGCTGGAACCCACCCAGTACTCCCGACGGCGCGGGTGTGCCGCGGCGAACAGCACCGCCCGGGCGGCCAGCTCCGGCTGGTAGATCGGCGGTACGGGCTGCGCCCGGTTCGGCAGCCGGGACAGCACCCAGGAGAACTGCGGCGTGTTGACACCGGGCATCTGCACCATGGTGACCCGTACGTTGCTGCGTTCGTGCAGCAGTTCGCAGCGCAGCGCCTCGTGGAACCCCTGGATGGCGTGCTTGGACCCGCAGTACGCCGTCTGCAGCGGAATCCCCCGGTAGGCCAGCGCCGAACCGACCTGCACGATGGTGCCCCGATCACGCGGCTTCATCAGCTTGAGCGCGGCCATCGTCCCGTACACGAAGCCGAGGTAGTTCACCTCGGTGACCCGCTTGTACTCCGCCGGGGATATCTCCTCGAAAGGCGCGAACACGGAGGTGAACGCCACATTGATCCAGGTGTCGATCGGACCCAGTTCCGACTCGACACGCGCGGCGGCGGCCGACACCTGATCCGCGTCGGCCATGTCGGTGGGTATCGCCAATGCCCGGCCCCCGGCCTGGCGTACGTCACGCTCGGCGGCGGCGAGTCCCTGTTCTCCGCGGGCCAGCAGCGCGACCGCGTCGCCCCGCGCGGCGAGCGCACGCACCACCGCCCGGCCGATACCGCCGGTAGCTCCGGTCACCACCACCACGTCCGACATGCGGTCCCCCTTTTTGTCACCTCGACTCCGATGTCGATGCTGCCACCGGTTGCTGGGTCCCGCAGGTCGACGGGCGGCTGGCACCGGCGCAGGTTCCCTCACCTCCGCCCGTCCGGCCGGTAGGCGTGCCGCAACCGCAGCGCCAGCTGGATCTCCAGGGACTGCGCCGGCTCCTGCCAGCGCGGCCCCAGCAACTGGGCCACCCGTTCCAGCCGCTGATTGACGGTGTTGGCATGCACGTGCAGGGCGATGCGGGCCCGGGTCGGGCTGCGTCCTGCGGCGAAGTAGGCATCCAGGGTCTCGGCGAGCTGGGTGCCACGGTCCCGGTCGTAGTCGAGTACGGCACCGATGGTGGCGTGCAGGAACGCGCCGGGATCGCCGTGCTCGCCGAGGACCAGGCCGAGGAATCCCAGATCCGCCATGCTCACTCCGGTACCGTGTCGGCCCAGCGCGAGTGCCGCGTCCAGGCAGCCGGTCGCCTCCCGGTGCGCCCGGGCGATCGCCTCCGTACCGGTGGCCGGGCCCGCCGCGGCGACCGTGGCGGCCTGCCGCAGTTCGCTCGCCACGGCGCGGGCCATGGCGGACGGGTCGCTGCCGGGCAGCAGCAGTACCTCCCGGCCATCGTGGCGGGTGGCCAGTCCACTCCTGTCGGCGGCGAGGCGGGGCAGGACCGCGAAGGACTGTTGTGGTCGATCGGTCCAGGCCACCGTCAACACCAGGTGCTCCCGGGACAGGTCCACGCCGAGCCGGCGGGCGCGGTCGCGCAGCCCGGTCGGGTCCCGGCGGGGCGCGAGCAGGATGTCGGCCAGCAGGTCGGCGCCGACCCGGGCCTGCGCGTCCGCGGTGGAATGACGGAACAGCAGCAGCAGTGCGGTGACCAGAGCAGCCCGCTCCAGGGTGCGTTGGTCGGCGTCGTCCAGCTCGCTGTCCGGCCGCAGCACGAGCGCACCGAGGTGCTCAGGGCCGGCGGCGACCGCGGCGACCCAGTAGGGCCCGCTGCGGCAGGCCCGCCCGGTCGAGCGGGAGGTGGCGACGGCGGCGGACACCTGCCGCGCCACGGCGGATCCGGCGGCGTCATCCGGCGCTACGGCGGACTCTGCCACCCGGTCCGGCGATACGGCCATACCGGCAAGTACGGCGCCGTCGGCGTCGAGTACCGACAACGATCCGGAGAGGACCTCGGTGACCGCAGTGGTGAGTTCGTCCAGATCGCCACCCCGCAGCACCACCCGGGTGAGCCGGTCATGTGCGGTCGCCGCGCGTTCGGTCGCCGCGGCCCGGGCCCGGCCCAGCCGACTGGCCTCGTCAAGTTCGGTGAGCGCCGCCCGGGTCTCCTGCAGCATCCGGGCGTTGTCGAGAGCGACAGCGGCATGGTCCGCGAGGGAGGCGAGCAGGGCCACCTCCTCGGCAACGAACCGGCGCTCCTGCCGGTCCGCGGCGAACAGCACGCCGATCACCCGGCTACCCAGTCGCAGCGGAACTCCGAGGATGGCGTCCAGGCCTTCGTCCTGCACCCCGGTGTCGATGTCGCCGGTGTGTCGGAAGCGCGGGTCGGCCAGATAGTGCTCCGTGGAGTACGGAGAGTCGGTCTGCGCGACGAGTCCGCCCAGCCCCGCGCCCATCGGTAGCCGCAGCCGCTGGAAGGTGGCGGCCACCGAACCGTCGGTCACCCGCATGAACGTGTCGCCACGAGCCGGATCCTCCAGCGTCATGTACGCCACGTCGGTGTCCAACAGGCGTCGCGCCCGGCGGACGATCGCCTGCAGTACGGCGTCCAGCTCACGCAACCCGGCCAGGTCGTTGGCCGTCTCGAACAGCGCGGACAGCTCGTTCTCGCGCCTGCGGTGCCGGGCCAACCGGGTACGCAGGCGCAGCGCCAAGATCCGGGCCCGCTCCCAGTCGGCCATGGTGTCCGGGCCCGCGCCGCGATCCCGGGCCCGGCGCACCGCCGCGTCGTACTCCGTGCTGGGCGCGTCGCTGAGCAGCAGTTCCAGGAAGACACCATCCATGACCGGTCATTCTGCCGGCGGCAGCTGGGGCCGCGCTACATGTGGCCGGCACGGACTGTGTGCCGCGCGCACATGGGCTCCAGGTCACATTCTGTCTAGCGTGTGCCTTCATGGTGGACGCGGAAACGCCCGGCTGCCGAGCCGCTCCGTGATGTCGGGTGGCCCGGGTGATGCGGGCGGCCCGGTGATGCCGTCGAATCTCGCGACCCGGAAGGACTCACGATGAGCACCGGCAGTCAGCCCCCGACAGATCTCACGTCCGCGGCGCCGGCCCGCGGCTATCTGGCCCGCGTCATGGCGGCGAGTGTGTCCGGCACGGTGGTGGAATGGTATGACTTCTTCCTGTACGGCTCGGCTGCGGCGCTGGTGTTCAACAAGGTGTTCTTCCCGACCAGCGACCCGCTCGTCGGCACCATGCTGGCGTTCCTGACCTACGCCCTGGGCTTCGTGGCCCGGCCGCTCGGCGGCGTGGTGTTCGGTCATTTCGGCGACCGGCTCGGCCGTAAGAAGCTGCTGATGATCAGCTTGCTGATGATGGGTGGCGGCACGGTACTGATCGGCCTGCTGCCCACCTACCGCACCCTGGGTATCGGGGCCGCGGGGCTGCTGACCCTGCTGCGGTTGGTACAGGGCTTCGCGGTGGGAGGCGAATGGGGCGGCGCGGTACTGCTGGCCTCCGAGCACGGTTCCCCGAAGCGCCGCGGGCTGTGGGGCAGCATCCCGCAGGCCGGCGTACCGGCCGGCAACCTGCTGGCCACCGCCGTACTGGCCATCCTCGCCGCGACGATGCCCGACGCCGCCTTCCTGTCCTGGGGCTGGCGCATCCCGTTCCTGTTGTCCGCGGTACTCATCGTGATCGGTTACTGGATCCGTGGCTCGATCGACGACGCACCGCTGTTCAAGCAGGCACAGGCGCGCGCCGCGGCCGATCCCGCCCGGCAGCGCACGCCGGTGTGGGAGGTGCTGCGCAACTACCCGCGACAGCTCGCGGTCTGTATCGCCGCCCGGTTCGCCGAGAACGTCGTCTACTACGTCATCACGGTGTTCGTACTGGTCTACGGCACCACCCGGGTGGGCCTGGACAAGAGTCTGCTGCTGGACGTGCTGCTGATCGGCAACGCGGTGCACCTGATGGTCATCCCACTGTTCGGCGCGTTGTCGGACCGCATCGGGCGGCGGCCGGTCTACCTGATCGGCACCATCGGTACCGGTATCTGGACGTTCGTGTTCTTCACGCTGATCAACACCCGCAGCACGGTGGCCGTGGCGGCGGCGGTGATCGTCGGGCTGGTCGCGCACGCCGCCATGTACGGCCCGCAGGCGGCGTTCTTCTCCGAGCAGTTCGACACCCGGGTCCGCTACACCGGCACCTCGATCGGCTATCAGGTCACCTCGATCGCCGCCGGGTCGGTCGCCCCGCTCATCGCGCTCGCGCTGCTCGGTCACTTCAACACCGCGTACGCAGTGTCGATCTACGTGGCCCTGATGGCGGTGATCTCCACGGTCGGCGTGCTGCTGTCGATCGAGACCCGCAACCGCGACCTCGCCACCGATCTCTCGACCGACGGCGCCGCGGTGGGCGCCGGAGTGGTCGGTACGACTCCGGCCCGCTGAACATGAAGAACCGGCCCGGGACAGCTGTCCCGGGCCGGTTCTTCATGTTCCGGCCCGGTGTGCGCCAGCCCACCCGGCGGGCCGTCGTACACGCTTTGACATTCTGACGTTCTATGCAATTATTGTCAGCATGTTGGACGACGGGCGACGGGACGCGATACTCGATGCGGCCTATGTCTGTTTCACCAGGCACGGTGTACGGCGTAGCACGATGGAGGACATCGCCCAGCAGGCCGGCATCTCCCGGCCAGCGGTCTACCAGTACGTGCGCAACAAGGAGGACGCCTTCCGGCGGTTGGCGGCCCGTCTGCTGGAGCGCACGCTCGCCCAGGCGCGGGACGCAGCCGGCGCCGGTGGCACCGTCACCGACCGGCTGACCGCGGTCCTCACCGCGAAACTCGACCTCGCCCTGACCGTGTGGCGGGACAGCCCCAGACATGCCGCCGAACTGCTCGGACAGGACACCCGGATGTCCGCCGAACTGGTCGAGGCGTACAACACGACCATCCGCGACCTGCTCACCGGCATCCTGAGCGGCATCGTCACAGCGCCCCGCGCCGTCGAGTTCGCCGAACTGCTGATGGCCCTCACCCGTGGCCTGGAAGCCGACCTGAGCGACCCCGACATCCCACGGCGGCGGCTACGGCACGGGATCGAACTGTTCGTCCGGGGCCTCAACCATCCCTCTCCGACAGACCAGGAGTGACCATGAGTACCGCAGTACTGATCACCGGAACATCCTCAGGCATCGGCCGGGCGGCGGCCAGACGACTACTCGGTCGCAGCGACCTCACCGTCTACGCCACCGCCCGCCGGACCGAGAGCATCGCCGACCTCGCCGAGGCCGGCGCCCGCACCCTCCCCCTCGACGTCACCGACGAGAAGTCGATGCGGACCGCGGTCGAGACGGTGCAGGCCCAGCACGGTTCGGTGGGCGTGCTGGTCAACAATGCCGGCTACGGCGAATACGGCACCATCGAGGAGACCGACCTCGACGCGGTACGCCGCCAGTTCGAGACCAACGTCTTCGGCCTGGCCCGGATGACCCAGCTGGTGCTGCCCGGCATGCGCGCCGCCCGACGGGGCCGCATCGTCAACATCGGCTCGATGGGCGGCCGGTTCACCTTCCCGGTCGGCGGTTACTACCACGCGAGCAAGTACGCGGTCGAGGCGATCACCGACGCGCTGCGGTTCGAGACAGCACCGTTCGGCATCAAGGTCAGCCTCCTGGAGCCGGGCCTGATCCGGACCGGGTTCGGTGACGTCGCCGCCGGCACCCTCGCCGGTGCGGCCACCCCGTCGGGTCCGTACGCCGCACTCAACTCCGCCGTCGACAAGCGGATGGCCGCGTCGTACGCCTCGACCCTGCTCTCCGCACCGCCCGAGACGGTCGCCAAGGTGGTCGAGCGGGCAGTCACCGCCACCCGCCCACGCACCCGTTACGTCATCACGCCCGCCGCCAAGACCATGGTGCAGCTGCGCCGACTGGGCGGTGACCGGATGTTCGACGCCTACCTGCGGCCACAGTTCCGCTGAAGGACCGACCCCGTACTCAGCGGGCGGCGGTGAGCGCGACCGGCAGGCTGCGCAACCCGCTGATGAAGTTGGACGCCAACCATTCCACCGGGCCGGTCACCTCGATCCGCGCCACCGACTCACGCAGCCGGGCGAGCAGCACCTGGATCTCGGTGCGGGCCAGTTGGGCGCCCAGACAGAAATGTGGCCCGTGCCCGAAGGTGAGGTGCCGGTTCGGCCGGCGACCCAGCTCGAAGCTGTCCGGCCCGTCGAACACCTGCTCGTCCCGGTTGGCGGAGACCGTCCACAACGCCACCACGTCGCCGGCCGCCAGCCGCCGTCCGCCCAGCTCCGTGTCGGTGCTGACGCGGCGGCCGACATGGGCCGCCGGCGTGGTCCAGCGCAGGATCTCCTCGGTTCCGGGCGTCACCAGAGCTGGATCGGCCCGCAGCGCGTCCCACTGCTGCGGGCAGTCAGCGAGCGCGAGCAACCCACCGGCCAACGCGAGACGGGCCGTCTCGTCCCCACCGATGATGAGGTTGTAGCAGTTGAGGAGGATCTCCTCCTCGGTGAGCGCACGTCCGTCCACAGTGCACTCGACCAGCAGGCTGATGATGTCGCTGCCCGGTGCGTCCCGGCGCTCGGCGGCCAGCCGGGTGTAGTAGACCAGGATCTCGCTCTGCGCGATCCGTGCCTCCAGGTCCACCCGCGCACCCGGTTCGGTGAGCATCGCCGCACCGGTCAATGCCAGTACCCGGGGACGGTCCGCCTCCGGCACACCCAGCAGCTCACAGATCGCGCCCAACGGGATCTGTGCGGCCACCTCGGTGACGAAGTCACCGCCCCCACGCGCCACCAACCCGGCCAGAAGCTCCCCGGTGGCCCGGGCGATGGACCGGGTGACCGGCCCGAGGAAGCGTGGACCGAACCCGGCCGAGAGCACCCGCCGCAGCGCCGTGTGGAACGGCCCGTCGGTGACGACCAACATCCGGCCGGCCCCAGGATCACCGCCGCGCAACAACGTACCGAGCATGTTGCCCTGCGCGGAGGTGAAGGTGACGGGATCGCGTACCACCCGCAGCACGTCGGCATGTCGGGTCACATTCCAGAACCCGGCCCGTTCCCCGTCCTCGGTGTCCTGCCACCGGACCGGTTCGTGCGCACGCAACCAGCGCCACAGCGGGGACAGGTCCGTACTCGCGTGCAGCTCCGGGTCGAGCAGGTCGATGGCGGCCACCGCCGCGGCGTCGGTCGGCGTACCGATCGCGGTCCTCATCCCTGTGACTCGATCTCGTCGAGCAGCGAACCGAGCAGCTCGTCGTCGGTCTCCTCGGCGACGATACGAGCAGCGAGTTCACGGATCGTCAGCTGCTCCAGGAACAGCTCGATCGGCACGTCCATGTCGAACTCGTCGCGCAGCCGGCCGACCAGATGGACGGCGGTCAGCGAATCGCCGCCGACGGCGAAGTAGGTCAGGTCCAGCTGTTCGGGGCCGGTCAGCCCGAGCCCGGCACCCAGCAGATCCAGTACGGCGGCCGAACTCACCGGGGTGGGGCCGGCCGGCACCGGCACGGTGGGGGACAGTTCGCCCGGGTCCATCGGAACCGGTAGCGAGAGCGCACCCCGATGCTGGCCGGCGAACGGATAGGTGGGCAGATGGATCCGGCGCGCGCCGTCACCCGACGCGGGCCAGGCCACGTCCTCGCCCGCCACCCAGGCGTCCCCGAGTGCCCGCAGCCCGTCGCCGGCACGGCCGGACGGTCGGCTGGCACCGTCCGCGACCGCCTGCAACGCGGCGACGGCCGCTGCCGTGTCTGCGGCCAGCACGTAGGTACGCGCATCCAACCGGGCACGACCGGTACGCAGGGTGTGACCGACGTCGACCAGCTCCGGTGCCTGCGCCGCGCGCAGGGCGGCAGCCAACCGGCCGGCGACGCGCCGCAACTGCTCGGGGGTACGGGCCGAGATGGGCAGCAGCTCCGGACCCTGGGCCGGATCGTGCGAGCGGGTGGTGTCTGGTGCCTCGGCCAGCACCACATGGACGTTCGTCCCACCGACGGCCGCGCCACAGACCCCGGCCAACCGCGGACCGTCGGTCGGCGGTTGCCACGGCGCGCTGCCGGTCAACAGGTCGAACGGCGTGTCGGACAACCGGAGATCGCCGTGTGCCCGGGTCACGCCGGCCGTCGGCACCAGCATCCGGTGCTCCAGCATCAGGACCACCTTGATCAGGGCGGCCACCCCGGCCGCCGAATCCAGGTGACCGATGTTGGACTTCACCGAGCCGAGACCGCAGCGGTTGTCCGCCGCATCCCCCACCGCAGCGCTCAGCGCCGCCACCTCGACCCGGTCACCGAGCTGGGTGGCGGTCCCGTGCGCCTCCAGGTACTGCGCGGCCGAGGGATGCAGGCCGGCCGCGGCCCAGGCTTCGAGTACCGCCGCGCTCTGTCGGTCCACGCTGGGCGCGGTGAACCCGAGCTTCGCGCGCCCGTCGTTGGTCACCGCGGTGCCCCGGATGACCGCGCGTACCGGATCCCGGTCGGCCTCGGCGTCCTCCAACCGGCGCAGCACGAGAACCCCGACACCGTTACCGGCCACGGTGCCCGCAGCCTTCTCGTCGAACGGCCGGCACCTGCCGTCCGGCGACAGGATCCCGCCCTCCTGGTGGACATATCCCCGCCGGTGGATCGAGTCCAGGGAGACCCCACCGGCCACGGCCGTGTCGCACTCGCCGAGCAGCAGGGCCTGAACGGCCAGATGCACCGCGGCCAGCGAGGTGGCGCAGGCGGCCTGTACGGACAGGCTCGGGCCGTCCAGGCCGAACCGGTAGGACAGCCACGGCGCCAGGAACTCCCGGTCGGTCAACGTACGGACCTGCATCGCGCCCAGCTCGGCCGCGAGCCGCCGGTCGGCCTGCGCGGCGATCATGTGCTCGCTCGGGCTGCCACCCACGTACACCCCGGTACGCGCCGGCGCGGCACGCGGATCGATGCCCGCGTCCTCCAGCGCGGCCCAGGTGCACTCCAGCAGCAACCGGTGCTGCGGATCCAGTAGCTCCGCCTCGGTCCGGTTGAAGCCGAACAGTTCCGCCTCGAAGCGGTCCGCGTCCGCCAGATACCCCTTGGCCGCGACGTAGCGTGTGTTGCGCCGTTCATCTGCCCCGACGCCCGCGGCGATCAGCTCCGCGGTACTGAAGTCGCTGATCGAGCAGACCCCGTCGCGCAGGTTGGTCCAGTAGGTGTCCAGGTCCGGTGCACCGGGAAAGCGTCCGCTCATTCCCACGATCGCCACGGCTGGTGCGTCGGTCATGTCCGGTCGCCTTTCGCTGAGATGGTGCGGGTACGGGTCTGTGCCCTACGCGCGGTCAACCGTTCGCGCCGGTCCTGACCGCGCCGGGTGGGATCGGTGTCGGCCGGCCGGGCGGCGGGCCGGTCCAGATGGGTGGCCAGTGCGGCGATCGTCGGGTACCGGAACAGTTCGACCAGATCGACGCCGCTCCGCTGCTCACGCAGCGCGGTCAGCACCGCCAGCAGTCGGATCGAGTTGCCACCCAGTTCGAAGAAGTTGTCGTGTACACCGATGCGGGGCAGGCCCAGTACCCGCGACCAGATCGCGGTCAGTTGACGCTCGGTCACGCTCGTCGGCGCGAGGTAGGGCTGGTCCAGTTCCGGCCTTTCCCCGGGCGGTTCCGGCAGCCTGGCCCGGTCGAGTTTGCCGGATGGGCCGAGCGGCAGCGCATCCAACGCCACGACCGTGTCGGGCACCAGGTAGCCGGGCAGCCGGGCGGACAGCCAGGTACGCAGTGCGGCCGCGGCTGGGGTGGCGCCCGGCGTGGCGACCACGTACGCGACCAGCCGACGGTCCGCGCCCGCACCGAGCACGGTGGCGGCCGCCTCGCGCACCTGCGGATGGCCGGCCAGTACCGTCTCGACCTCACCGAGCTCGACCCGGAAGCCGCGCACCTTCACCTGGCTGTCCGTACGTCCCAGGTAGGACAGCACACCGTCGTCGTCGTAACGAGCCAGGTCGCCGGTGCGGTACAGCCGCGCGCCGGGCGGCCCGAACGGGTCGGCGACGAACCGTTCGGCGGTCATACCGGGCTGGCCGGCGTATCCACGGGCCAGTCCGGCACCGGTCAGATAGAGCTCGCCGGTGACACCCACCGGTACCGGCTCCAGCCGCGCGTCGAGCACGTACGCCCGGCTGTTGGCCACCGGCCTGCCGATCCGTACCGGCTCACCGGGGTGCAGTGCGGCCAGCGTGGCGTACACGCTGCATTCGCTCGGTCCGTACGCGTCGATCAGCCGTCGCCCGGCGGTCGCCCACCGCTCCACCAGTTCGGCCGGGCACGGTTCGCCCCCGATCGCGAGGGTCCGTAACGCCGGCAGTGCGCCGGGCGGGCAGGGCAGCGACATCGCCGCAGCGGGCGGCAGGAAGGCGTAGGTGATCGCCGAGTCCCGTAGCCGGTCGTACAGTGCCTCGCCGAGGCGTTCGTGTTCACCGGCGATGTGCAGCTCGGCGCCGGCCGTCCAGGCGAAGAACAGGTCCGACACGGCGACGTCGAAGCCGAACGAGACGTACTGCAGTACCCGGTCCCGGCCGGTGACCGGGAACTGTGCGCGCACCGCGGTGGCCAGGTTGGCCAGCGCACGATGCTCCACCGCGACACCCTTCGGCGTACCGGTGGAGCCGGAGGTGTAGAGCAGGTAGCCGAGATCACGGGACCCGGCCGGGACGCGGGTGGCGGGCCGGGTGGCGAGCCCTCCGGGCAGGGTCAGCGAGACGGCGCCGGGCGCCACCACCGCAGCGGGTACACCCAGTTCCGTCGGGCCGGCGGTGAGGACCAGCCGGGCCCGCGCCGCGGTCAGCAGGTAGTTGAGTCGGGCGACCGGCTGGGCCGGGTCCAGCGGCAGGTAGGCGCCACCTGCCCGGACCACGGCAAGGGCGGCCACCGCCATCTCCACACCCCTGGGCAGGCACACGCCGACCGGGACGTCAGGTCCGACCCCGACCGTGCGCAGTCGTTCGGCGATCCGGTCGGCGCGCTCGAGCAGTTCCCGGTAGCTGAGCACGGTATCGCCGTGCACCAGCGCGACCCCTTCGGGTCTGGTCGCGGCCTGGTCTGCCACCAGGTCGGGGATCAGCCGCGACGGGGCTCGCACCGCAGGCCCGGTGCCCTGCCGCAGAAGGCGGTCACGTTCGGTGGCATCGAGCAGCGGCAGCTGCGTCACCGGCCGGTGCGGTTCGTCCAGCAGGCCGCCGAGCAGCACCTGGAAGCTGTCCGCCCAGCGGCGTACCGTCGCCTCCTCGTACAGGTCGCTACGGTGGATGAGCCGCGCGGCGAGGTCGGGGCCCTGCCGTTCCACATACAGCAGCAGATCGAACTTCGCCGCCTCGAGCGCGAGTTCGACCCGGTCGACCCGACACTCGGCGAGGTCGAGCCGCAGTTCGGTGTCGTCGTCGTAGGCGAACGCGACCTGCACCACCGGATCGTGGCTGAGTTGACGTCGGGGAGCGAGCGCGTCAACCACGGCGCTGAACGGTGCGTGCTGGTGCTGCCGGCCGGCGTGCACCATGTCGCGGACCCGACCCACCAGTTCCGCGCCGGTCGGCGCACCGGAAAGGTCGGTACGCAGTGCGAGCGTGTTGGTCAGCATGCCGACCATGCCCTGCACCTCGGCACGGTCCCGACCGGACACCGGTACGCCGACCACCAGGTCCTGCTGACCGCTGATCCGACTCAGGAAGGCGGTGTACGCCGCGAAGAGCACCATGAACGGTGTCGCGGCACAGGATCCGGCCAGGGTGGCGAGCCGGTGGCGTTGGGCGGCGGGCAGGACGAAGCGGGCGGCGGACGCGGCGGTGGACTGCACGGCCGGACGCGGCCGGTCGGTAGGTGGTTCGAGCCGCTCGGGCGCGCCGCGCAGCAGGTCGCGCCAGTGCTCGACGGCGGTGTCGGCGGCGCCGGCGGTGAGCTGCTCCTGCTGCCATGCGGCGTAGTCCGGGTACTGGATCGGCAACGGTTCCAGCTCTTCCGGCCGGCCTTGGACGACCGCCCGGTAGGTGGTGGCGAGTTCGCGCAGCACGATCTGCAGTGACCAGCCGTCGCAGACGATGTGGTGTGCGGTCAACAGGATGCGGTGGCTGCCGTCGGTGAGTGCGAGGACGCTGCACCGAAGTAGTGGACCGGTGCCGACGTCGAACGGCTGGCCGGCGGCGGCGAGCAGCGTGGCCGGCGCCTGTTCGGGTGTCAGGTACCGCTGGATCGTCAGGGGAGGCTCGGCCTGGTCGGTGATCAGCTGCCGGTAGCCGTCGCCGTCGGCCCGGAACACGGTCCGCAGCGATTCGTGCCGGGCGATCAGCGCGACCAGCGCGGCGCGGAAGGCGTCCAGCTCGAACGGCCCGTGCACCGCGAAGGCGGCCGGTACGTGGTACTGGGTGCTCCCTGGATGCATCCGGTCCAGCACCAGCAGCCGGGCCTGCTCGGCGGAGACCGGGAACTCGTACTCCGCCGGCCCGTCGTCGATGTGCGACATGGTCAGTACTCCCTGAGGATCACGTCGAGGGTGGCGGCGATCCTGGCGATCGGCCCCGGCATCAGTACCTCGCTGTGCGCGCAGTCGAGTTCGTGCACGTCGACCCGGTCGGCGTGGCGCCGCCAGGCTGCCGCCTTCGCCGCCGTATCGGGGTCACCGGGTGCGGCCTGGGCGGAGAACAACGTCACCGCGCCGGCGAAACGTGGTGGCCGGTAGCTGTTCGCCAGCTGGATGTGCCGGCTGCACAGGTCCGCGGCCCGCGCCAGGCGCCGCTGCGACCAGCCGTGGAACGGCCCGTCCGCGGCGCGTACCGCCGCGAAGGTCTCCGGCCGGTCCAGTGCTGCGCTCGCCGGGACCGGTGCGGCTCCGTTGCGCCGCAACACATGCAGTGTCTCCTGCTCGACCAGATCGGGATCCAGTGCCGTCGCGCCACCGGTGGCTGCGGCCGGCACCGCGTCCAGCACCGCCAACATCCCGACCTGCTCGCCCGCCGTGCGCAGCCGGGCCGCCAGCTGGTAGCCCAGCAGCCCGCCGAAGGACCTGCCGAGCAGCAGGTACGGCCCGGCCGGCTGGACAGCGGTGATCCGGCAGAGGTATTCCTCGGCCAGTTGCTCGATACTCACCGGCAGCTCGCCATCCTCGCCCAGCGCGGGTGACTGCAGCGCGTACAACGGCCGGTCCACCGGCAGGTGCGGCAGCAGGCGGCTGTAGGACCAGCCGTAGCCCATACCCGGGTGAAGACAGAACAACGGGGTACGGTCCCCCTCGGCCCGCAGGGCGAGTAGCGGTGCCAGTCCCAGATCGGGGATCGCCGCGTCGAGCCGGGCGGCCAGCGCCGCCGGTGTCGGTGCCTGGAACAGCGCGCTGAGCGGTGCCCGGATCTTCAGCCGGGCCTCGATCGATGCGGTGAGCCGCATCGCGAGCAACGAGTGACCGCCGCTGTCGAAGAAGTTGTCCTCGGGACCGACCTCGGGGACACCCAGCACGGCGGCGAACAATTGGCACAAGGTCTGTTCGCGGGAGGATCGCGGCACAGCGCGCACCACCGTGCCGACCGCCGGTACGGGGTCCGGCAGCGCGGCGCGGTCGACCTTGCCGTGCGGCGTCAACGGTAGGTGGTCCACGGCCAGATAGGCGGTGGGCAGCAGGTGGCGGGGAAGCTGGTCGGCGGCGTGCTGGCGTACCTGGTCCAGCCCGCTGCCGGACCGCACCATCACCAGACCGGTCAGCCTGCGCCCGCCCGCCGGGTCGGGCCGGACCACGACGACCGCGCGGCGCACCGCGGGGCAGGACTCCAGGACGGCCTCGATCTCCGCCGGATCGATCCGGTGACCACGGATCTTCACCTGGCTGTCGGCCCGGCCGAGGAACTCCAGCTCTCCCCCGGTGTTCCAGCGCGCCAGGTCACCGGTGCGGTACATCCGGCCCCCCGGATCGGGCGCGTACGGGTCGGCGACGAACCGTTCGGCGGTTCCGGCCGGCTGACCCAGGTAGCCGCGGGTGACACCGGCACCACCGACGTACAGCTCCCCGGTGACGCCGACCGGCACCGGACGCAGCCGGGCATCCAGCAGGTAGGTCCGGGCATCGTCCAGCGGCCGGCCGATCGGTACCGGCGCCGGCGGCGCGGGACGCACGACGGGATGGCAGGTGGCGAACGTGGTCGTCTCGGTGGGGCCGTAGCCGTTGACCACCCGCAGGTCGGGGCAACAGCGCTGGGCCTGCCCGACCGCCTCCGGGGACAGCACGTCACCACCGGCCCAGACCTCCGCGACACCGGCCAGTGCGTCCGGGACCAGGTCCACCACGGTCCGGAACAGTTCTGCGGTCAGCCACAGCGCGCTGACCCGGTGCTCGGTCAGCAGAGCGGCGAGAGCCCGGGGTTCCAACGGGCCCGGTGGTGCGATGACCACAGTGCCACCGTTGAGCAGCGGTACCCACAGCTCGTAGGTGGCCGCGTCGAAGGTGTGCGGGCTGTGCAACAGGACCCGGCGGTGGGCCTCAGCGCTGAACCGGTGATCGGAGGCGAGTGCGAGCACGTTGCGGTGGGTGGCGACGACGCCTTTCGGGGCGCCGGTCGACCCGGACGTGTACATCACGTACGCGGCGGAGTCCGGTGCCGGTCCCGTACGGGCATTGGCGGCGGCCAGCACCGTCGTCCGGGGCGGCGCGGCGGCATCCACGGTACGGTCCGGGACGCCCAGGCAGCGCACCCCCGGTGGCAGCCAGTCGGGTGTGTGCTGCGCCAGCAGATGCTTGGCCGCGCAATCGCCGAGCAGCCGGGTCAGCCGGGCGGCGGGCTGCCGGTCATCCAGCGGTACGTAGTGGCCGCCGGCCTGCAGCACCGCGAGCTGGGCGACCACCAGCGGTACGGACCGCTCGAGCAGTACGGCCACCGGCGTTTCCGGACCGACCCCTGCGTCGAGCAGTTGGTGGGCGAGTTCGTCCGCCCACTCGGCGAGTTGCGCGTAGCTCAGTACCCGGCCACCGGCACGTACGGCCACTGCCTGCGGCGTGGCTGCCACCTGGGCGGCGAACCGTTGCGGGATAACCGATCCGGCCCACCGTTCGGCTTCCCTGTCCGGGGCGGGCAGCACCTGCTGGCGCTCCGTCGCCGGCAGGACGTCGATCCGCTCGACCGGGCCACCGTCCGCCAACTGTTCCAGAGCTCGGACCAGACGCGCCACGATCAGCTCCGCCTCCGCCTGTCCGACGCAGTCCGGTCGGTGGCTGAGCCGCAGCCAGAGCCGCTGCCCGGCGAGCACGGTGACGGTCAGCGGGTAGTGCGTGGCGTCGCGTACCTCGACCAGCTGGAGCCCGCCCGGATCGGCCGCACCGTCCGGCTGCGGGAAGCTCTCGAATGCCAGCACCGTGTCGAACAGCTCCCCGGCGCCGACCGCCCGTTGTGTCTCGACCAGCGGGACATGGTGGTACGGCGTCAGTTGCCCCTGCTCGTCCTGCAACCGGTGCAGCAGTTCGTCGACCTGTTCACCGGGGCGTGTCCGCAGCCGCACCGGTACGGTGTTGATCAACAGCCCGACCATCGACTGGACGCCCGCCAGCTCGGCTGGACGGCCGGACACCACCGCACCGAACACCACGTCCCGACTGCCCGTCATCCGGGACAGGACCAGGCCCCACGCCACCTGGGTCAGCGTGTTGAGGGTGCAGCCCGCGGTGGCGGCCCGCCGCCGCAGCGCAGCGGTGCGCTCCGCGCCGAGTGCGAACTCCACCTCGCTGGGCCGGCTCTGCGGCGCGCCGGGAGCGGCGGGGCGCAGCAGGGTCGGTGTGGCGCCGGACAGCGCGGTCTGCCAGATCTTCCCGGCCATGACCGCATCCTGGTCGCGCAGCCAGGACAGGTAGTCGCGGTACGGCGCCGCCGGTGCCAGCTCACCGCCGCGGCCGGTGTACAGCGCGGTCAGTTCTGCGGCCAGGATCGGCATCGACCACCCGTCGATGAGGATATGGTGCATGCTCAGCACCAGCTCCGCCGATGACTGGGCGAAACGCACCAGGATGGCGCGCAGCAGTGGTGGCCGGGCCAGGTCGAAGCGGCGGGACCGGTCGGCGGCGAGCAGCCGTTCGAACTCGGCCCCGTCCGTGTCGTCGGGCAGGTCCACCACGGTCCAGGGCACCGGCGCCCGGCGCGGGATCAACTGCACCGGCTGGTCACCACCCAACTGCCGGAAACACGCGCGCAGGTTCGGATGCCGGACGAGCAGCGCATCGACCGCCGCCCGCAGGGACGCCGGATCGAGCGGGCCGTCGATCCGAAACCGTGCCTGCACCAGGTAGACGTCGGGTCCGGCAGCGGCGAGCAGCGCGTGGAACAGCAGGCCTTCCTGGGCCGGGGAGAGGGGAAGTACGTCGGCCAGCGCACCACCGGTCACGGCGCCTCGTCCCCTGCCAGGTCGGCCAGCTGGCCCTCCAGCAGTTCGATCTGCGCCTGGCTCAGCTCCACCAGCGGGAAATCCGACCTGGTGGCGCCACCGGTGCCGGTGGCGTCGCGGGCGATCCGGATGAGCGCCTCGAACCAGAACCCGGCCAGTTGCCGTATCTCGGTCTCGGTGAACGCATCCGTGGCGTACGACCAGCTGGCAACGAGTCGGGGACCGTCGGCGTGTACCTCGTTCACCGCGTCGAGTTCGACCAGGTGATCGGGTGCCACGTCGTCGGCGGCGGGAGCACCGATCAGCTCGACATCACCCTCACCGGTCGCGACGAACCGTCCCAGATAGTTGAAGCGCAGATCGGGTCCGGCAAGTACGGCCAGCTCCGGTGCGGTGTCCGGGTTGAGGTAGCGCAGCAGGCCGTAGCCCAGGCCGGCGTCCGGGACCGTACGCAGCTGCTCCTTCACCTGCTTCAGCGCCCGACCCACCGCATCTGTGTCGGCCCAGAACTGCACACCGGCCGCCTCGGTGCCCAGCCGTACCGGGTACTGGACGGTGAACCAGCCGACCGTGTCGGACACGTCGAGCCCCCAGCCGCCGCCGCGGCCATGGCCCTCCAGGTCGACCAGCAGCGCATCGCCGTGGCCGCGCCAGCGTAGGGCGGCCGCGAGCAGCCCGGTCAGCAGCACCTCGGCCGGACCGCAGCGGAACGCGGCGGGAATCTGCCGCAGTAGTGCTTCGGTGTGTTCGGCGGGCAGCGTCATGGTCACGGTGTTCCGCCGGCCGGTGCCCGGACGCCCGGGTGCCAGTCGGGAGTCGGTGCCCGCGAGTGTTCCGGTCCACCGGTCGAGCTGGCTGGCGGCCGGACCGGCCTGCCGGGTGAGTTCCTGCGTCCAGCCGCGCAGCGAGCAGGACGCCGCCCGGGATCCGGTACGCCCGGCGGGATCCAGCAACTCGGCCAGGTCGCGCTGGATGATGTGCCAGGACACCGCGTCGACCGCCAGGTGGTGGGCGGTGAGCAGCAGTCGTCCGGGCAGCGCCGGACCAGCGTCGTACCACACCGCCGTCAGCATCTGACCGGTCTGCGGGTCGAGCCTGGCCCCGGCCGCCGCACCGCTGGCCGCGGCGCGGACCTCGGCCAGGCTCCATCCCGCGGCGGGCTCCCGGCGCAGTGCCGGTGGCACACCGTCCGGATGTACCGCGAGCTGCCAGCCGCCCGCGGCCTCGCGGGTCAGCCGCATCCGCAGCGCACCGTGTCGCGTGATGAGGCCACGCAGCGCCGTGGCGATCCGGGTCGATCCGGTTCCGGCCGGCACCGGGAGAAGCGCCGACATGGTGAACGTGTCGAGTTCGTCGTGCCGTTCGGCCCACCAGTGCATCATCGGCGTCAGCGGAAGCGGCCCGTCGGCACTGTCCCCGGTGCCGGTACGGGGCCGGGTCGGCCGGGACAACGACGCCAGCGCGGCCGGGGTGCGTGCGGTGAGCACCTCCGCCGGGGTGATCTCCAGTCCGGCCTCGCGGGCCCGGCTCGCGAGCTGGATGGCCATGATGCTGTCGCCGCCGAGCTCGAAGAACGCGTCCGACGCGCCGACCTGCGGCACGGCCAGCACCTCGCCGAACAGCCTGCACAGCAACGTCTCCGCCGCACCGACCGGCGCCCTGGTGACCGGTCGTGGCCGGGCGACAGGTGCCGGCAGAGCGGCCCGGTCGAGCTTGCCGTGCGGAGTCGTCGGCAGGGCGGCCAGGGTCACGAACGCGGCCGGTACGAGTTGCGCCGGCAGTATCGACGCGGCGTGTGCCCGCAGCGTGTCCGGGTCCGGGTCGCCGTCGGTACCGACCACGTACGCCACCAACCGCCGGTCCCCCGGCGTGTCCTCGCGGACCAGCACCGCGGCAGCGCGTACCGAGTCGTGCCGGGTCAGTACCGCCTCGATCTCACCGGGCTCGATCCGTACCCCCCGCACCTTGACCTGGTCGTCGGCCCGTCCGGCGAAGTCGAGTTGGCCGTCGGGGCGCCAGCGCACCAGGTCACCGGTGCGGTAGAGGCGGGTGCCCGGCGCACCGTACGGGTCGGCGACGAAACGTGCCGCGGTGAGCCCGGGCCGACCCAGATAGCCGCGGGCAAGTCCCGGCCCGGCAACGTACAGCTCACCGAGTACACCGACCGGCACCGGGCGCAGCCGGGCGTCCAGTACGTGTACCCGCGAGTCGGTGACCGGCCGACCGATCGGGAGCGCCTCCGGTCCCTCCTCCAGCGGATCGCTGATGGTGACCGCGACGGTGCATTCGGTCGGTCCGTACACGTTGTGGAAGCGCCGGCCGTCCCGGGCCCAGGCGTCGCGCAGTGCGGGCGGGCAGACATCGGCGCCCACACAGACGGTACGCAGCGCCGGGTACCGGCCCGGCGTGACGGTGTCCAGGATGCCCGGCGGCAGCAGCGTCGCGGTAATCCGTTGGTCGCGCAGTACGGCAGCCAGGTCGGCGCCGACCAGCGGTCCGGCCGGCCCGATCACCAGCGTGCCGCCGCAGCCGAAGGCCATGCACAGTTCCGCCACGGTGATGTCGAAGCCCGGTGAGCCGGCGTGCAGCACCCGGCTGTCGGGTTCCAGAGCCAGGCGGTGTACGAACGCGTCAGCGAGCGCGGCGATGCCGGTGTGCGTGACCACGGTGCCTTTCGGGCGCCCGGTGGAGCCCGAGGTGTAGAGCAGGTAGCCGGCCCGACGCGGGTCACCGACCGGTACCGCCCCCGACGGCCCGGTGCTCAGGTCCAGCTCGTCGAGCAGCAGCCGCGGTGCCGCGGACTCCGGCAGCCGGTCGGCGGTCGCAGCATCGGTGACCAGCAGTACCGGTCGCGCATCGGCGAGCAGGTAGCCGATCCGCTCGGCCGGGTGGTCGGGGTCCACCGGCAACCAGGCGGCACCGGCCCGGGCTACGGCGAGCATCGCGGTGACCGTCGCCGCGGAGCGACCCAGTGCCAGTGCGACGACCTGACCGGGGCCGGCACCGGCGGCCATCAGATGCCCGGCGAGCCGGCCGACCCGGGCGTCGAGCTGCGCATAGCTGACCACCAGGTCGTCGCTGTCCACCGCCGGCGCATCGGGTGTGTCGGCCGCGTACCGGGCCACCAGATCGGCCAGTGACGCCGGGGCCGTGGTACCGGGGCGGCCGGTGCCGGCAGTGGCCAGCTGGTGGTGCGCCGCGGCGTCCAGCCATGCCACGTCGGCGACCGGCGCGTCCGGTGCGGCCAGCAGAGCACCCAGCAGGGTGACGAAGCTGTCCGCCCACTGTCGGACCATCTCCGGCCGGTACACATCGGTGCGGATCTCCAGGCTGCCGGCGATGCCGTCCTCGGTGTCCCGCATGATCCCGACAACGTCATGCTCACCGCCGGTGTGCACGCGCCGCGGATCGGCGATCTGACGCAGCGCACGTACGCTGGCCTGCCGGGGCAGATGCATGAACACCCAGCGGAACAACGGGGACCGGCCCGGTACCCGTTGCGGATCGACCACACTGACCATCCGGCCGACCGGGACGTCGGCGTTGGCCAGCACCATCGGGAAACCAGCGGTGAACCGGCCGAGCAGATCGGTGAAACTGTCGCCGGCTCCGATCCGCCAGCGGGTCGGCACCGCGTTCATCACGTACCCGATGAGGCGTTCCAGTCCCTTCGCCGAGCGGTTGGCACTCGGGGTGCCGAGCAGCAGGTCGGACTGTCCGCTCAGCCGGTGCGCGAGAACCGCGAATGCGGTCATCAGCACCCCGTACACGGTGGCGCCGTGCTCCCGGGCGAACGCCCGTACCTGCTGTTCGGCCCGCGTGTCGAGATGGAACGGCACCTGCTCGATCCCGAAGGTGTCGGCGGCACCCGCGCCGGTTGGTTCCGCCCCACCGACCGTCAACGGCGCCGGCGGGTCGGTCAGGTAGTCACGCCAGAAGGACAGTCGTGAGTCGAAGACCCCGGCCTCCTCCAGTTCCCGCTGCCAGCAGGCGAAGTCGGCGTACTGGATGTCCGGCCGCTGGTGGCTGTCCCGGGCCCCGTCGCGGATCGCCCGGTACGCCTCGGTGAACTCGGTGTGCAGCACGTCGAAGGACCACCAGTCGGTGGCGATGTGGTGCAGGGCCAGTACCAGGGTGCTGCGCTGGTCGTCCACCGTGATGAGCTGACCCCGGATCGGGTGCTCCCGACCGAGGTCGAAGGAGCGGCGGCTGAACGCGGCGAGCGCCGCGTCCAACGACTCGCCCCGCTCACGCAGATCGAGCCGTTCCAGCTCGAAGGAGTCCGCCGGCGGGAAGTCGGCCCGCGGATCGCCCGCCGGCCCGCAGATCCGCATCCGCAGGATGTCATGGTGCTGCTGCAGCGTCGTCAGCGCGGCCACCAGCTCGGCCGGATCCACCAGGTGGTCGAAGTGGTAGGCACAGCACAGGTTGAGCGCTGCAGAGCCGGGGTACAGCGACTCGAACACCCACAGGTCCTGCTGGGCCGGGCTGAGCCGGACCGGCCCGCGCTCCTCGCGGGGTGGCACCACAGCGGGGATGTCCGCGATCCGCCCGGCCTCGACCAAGCGCCGCAGCAGTCGTACCCGTTGCTGACTGTTGAGTGCGGCGAACCGTTGCGCCATCGAGGGATTCACGCGGCGATGCCCTTTCGCAGATCGGCCAGCCGGCGCAGCCCGGCCAGGATGTCCTCGCGTCCCAGGCCGAAGTCGATGAAACAGGCAACCTCGTCGCAGCCCAGGTCAGCCAGGTCCAACAGCGCCTCGCGGCAGTGCTCCGGGGTGCCGAGCAGGCTGCCCCAGTCCAGATACCGGCGGAACGCGAAACGGGTCAGCAGGTCCAGTTCGGCGGGTGTGAGTACGGCCGCGCGTCCGTCCGAGCTGCGGTTCGACGCGGTCTGCGCGACGTAGGTCCTCAGGTAGGCCTGCAACGGCCCGCTGACCCGATGCAGCACCTCGGCCTCGTCGGTGCCGACATAGGTGTGCGCCATCAGGGTGACGATGCCGCGCTCGGGTGCGCCGGGCACGGCGGGCGCAGCGGCGTACGCTTCCCGGTACCGGCGGATCTTGTCGGCCAGCTCGTCCCGGCTCTGCCCCACTGTCGCGGCGAGTACGTTGGTACGCAACCGGCCCGCCGTCGACCAGGTCTCCGGGTTCCCGGAACTGGTCAGCCACAACGGTAACCGGGGCGACACCGGGCGCGGGTTGGTGGCGACGGCGACCTGCCGACCCGTACCGTCGCGGAACTCCACGGCCTCGCCGGCCCACAGCCGGCGCAGCAGGGCAAGGTCGCGCAACGCCCGTTCCCGTCGATCCGCGTAGTGGTCGGGAGCGAGAACGAAGTCGGTGGAATGCCATCCGGTGGCCACCGACAGGCCGACCCGACCCCGGGACAGGTTGTCCACCACCGCCCAGTCCTCCGCCACCCGCAACGGATGGTGCAGGGGCAGTACCACGCTGCCGGCGCGCAGGGCGATCCGGCTGGTGGCCACGGCGAGCGCGGCGGAGAGTACCGGCGGGCTCGGGAAGACCTGACCGACCTGCTGGAAATGCCGCTCGGGTGTCCAGACCGCGGTGAACCCGCAGTCGTCGGCAACCCGCGCGATCTGCAGGATGTCGTCGTACTTGGCGGCGTGGCCGACCGCACCACCGCCGTCGTCGGACCCGAAGAACATCACACTGACATCCACCGGTGCGCTCCTCACTGGCCGGATCGGTCGGGTCGCCGGCGCGGCACCCGGGGCCGGCGCGGGATGGGGGTGTCGGGGACCGTGCTGCTGCGGGTCAGGGCATCGGCCTGTTGGGCGACGGTCGGTGCACTGAACAGCTGGGCCGCGGTGGCCGGTAACCGCTCGGTGGTGGTGACCCGGGCGGCGAGACGCACCGCGCGCAGCGAGTTGCCGCCCAGGGCGAAGAAGTTGTCGTGGACACCGACCTCGGGCAGGTCCAGTACGTCGGCCCAGATGCCGGCCAACCGACGTTCCAGGTCGGTACGCGGTGCGACCCGCACGGTGTCCAGTGCCACGGTGGGCGCCGGCATCCTCGCCGTGGTGGCGGTGACCGGCGGGGGCGGTGGGCCGGGCAGCTCACTGAGCCGCTGTCCGGGCCGCCCGGTCATCGCCCGCAGCACCCGGAGGTAGGCGTCGGCGAGCCACTCGACGACGGTGGGGGCGAACACCTCGTCCTGGTACTCGACGGTCAGCGCGAGCCCGGCCGCAGCCCCGTCCGGACCGTACTCGTCGGTGACGTCCACCAGTAGCTCGAAGCGTGCTGTACCGGTCCGTACCACTTCCAGCCGGCTGGTCACCCCGGGCACCGTGAACGCCGCGCGGACGTTGTTCTGCAGGGCCAGTACGACATCCGTCCACGGCTGGCGGCCCGCCGGGCGCGTCGGGTTGAGTGCCGCCACGACCTGTTCGAACGGGACGTCCTGGTGGGCGAGGGCGGCCAGGTCCGCCTCCCGGACCCGGTCCAGCAGTTGCCCGAGCGTAGGGTCGCCGGACAGGTCGCTGCGCAGGATGAGCATGTTGACGAAGAAGCCGACCGCGTCGTCGGCACCGGCCCCGGTACGGCCGGCGACCGGCGCCCCCACGGCGATGTCCGGGCCGGCACCGGCCCGGTGCAACACCACGGTCAGGCCCGCGTGCAGCACCATGAACAGGGTCGCGCCGTAGCGCCTGGCCAACCCGACCAGCGCGGCGTGCCCGGTGGCATCGAGCCGGCGCAGCACCGTGGCGGCCCGCCGGTCGGGTAGCGCGGAACACTCCGGTCGCCGGGGTAGCGCAACGGTGCCCGGCAACGCGTCCAGTGCCCGGTGCCAGTAGGACAACTGGCGGCCGGCCACACTGTCCGGGTCCGCCGGGTCGCCGAGCCTGGCGGCCTGCCGTGCGGTGTGCTCCAGGTAGCGGACCGGTTCCGGGAGCGCTGCCCGAGACGCACCGGTCAGCCGGCTCCGGTACGCCTCGGACAGGTCGCGCAGCAACGGCGGCAGCGACCAGCCGTCCACCGCGATGTGGTGCATCACCAGTAGCAGCGCGTGTGCCGCCTGGTCCCTGGTGCTGAACAGGACCGCGCGGACGGGCAGTTCGGTGGCAAGGTCGAAGCGGTGCCGGGCGGCCTGCACGATCCCGGCCTCGAGGTCCGTGCCGTCCAGTGTGACGGTTTCCAGTCGGGGCCGGGCCTGCTCACCCCGCAGGATCTGCTGCCCTGGTTCGCCGTCGTGGTCGGTGAACACGGTCCGCAGGGTCTCGTGCCGGTCCACCACGTCGCTGAGCGCATCCCGCAGCACGTCGGCGTCCACCGGCCCGGTCAACCGCAGCAGGATGGGCATGGTGTACGCGGCACCGGCGTCGATCTGGTCCAGGAACCACAACCGTCGTTGCGCGGCGGACAACGGCAACCCGTCGGCGGGCCGGCTGTGCGCAGCGGGCGCCGTCGGCGCCGGTGCCAGGGCGGCGCCGTCCAGATGCCGGGCCAGCGCGGCGACCGTCGGGGTCTCGAAGACCGCGCGCACCCCGATCTCCACACCCAGTGCCGTGTGTACCCGACTGAGCAGCCTGGCCACCTGCAGGGAGTTGCCGCCGAGCGCGAAGAAGTCGTCGTCGATCCCGACGGCCGGCAGTCCGAGTATCTCGGCGAACAACGCACACAGTGCCTGCTGTGCCACCGTTTCGGCGGCTGCGCCGGCGGGCCTGCGCGCGTCGGGCGCACCGGGCGCCGGCAGAGCGGACCGGTCGAGTTTGCCGGTGGCGGTGAGCGGAAGGGCATCCAGCAGCACGAATGCCGCCGGCACCATGAAGTCTGGCAGCTGGGCAGCGCTGTGGGCGCTCAACGCCTCCGGGGACGGCGCGACCTGCGGGTCGGCGGCGGCGACCACGTAGGCCAGCAGCCGTCGATCACCCGAGCCGTCAGTGTCGGCCACCACGGCGACCTGCCGTACCGCCGGGTGGCGGGCCAGCACCGTTTCCACCTCACCGGGCTCGACCCGGAAGCCGCGGATCTTCACCTGCCGGTCCGCACGCCCCAGGTACTCCAGCGGCGCGTCGGTGTGCCAGCGCACCAGGTCACCGGTGCGGTAGAGGCGGGTACCGGGCGGCCCGTACGGGTCGGCGACGAAGCGCTGCGCGGTGGTGGCGGGTGCGCCGAGATAGCCGTGTGCCAGCCCGACCCCGGCCGCGTACAACTCACCGGTCTCCCCGTCGGCCACCGGACGTAGCTGGGCGTCGAGTACCCGTACGGTCTTGCCGGCCAGCGGTCGCCCGATCGGTACGGAGGCGGCCGCGGTGTCGGCAGCGGTGACCGGGTGGGTGGTCAGGAAGATCATCGTTTCCACCGGCCCGTACCCGTTGGTCAGTCGCAGACCGGGGAAACGACTGCGGACCCGCCCGAGGTGCGCCGGGGACAGTGCCTCGCCACCCACGACGAGCTGCGCGATCCCGTCCAGCGCCGCCGGGTACTCGTCCACGATCACGTTGAACAGGCTGCTGGACAGGTACATCGCGGTGACCGAATGCTCCGCAACCAGCCGGGCCACTACCACCGGATCGGGGCGCGGGCCGGGATGCAGTACGCAGCTGCCGCCGAACAGCAGCGCGCCCCACAGTTCCAGTACGAACGCGTCCCAGGAGATCGGCGCGCACTGCAGCCAGACCGTGCCTGGTGTGAAAGGTAGATAGGTCTGGTCGACGAGGGTTCCGACGATCGCCCGGTGCGGCGCGAGGACAGCCTTCGGGCCACCGGTGGACCCGGAGGTGAACATCACGCACGCCGCGTCGTCAGGTCGGGCATCACCCGACCCGCGGGGCAGCACACCGGCACCGGCAGCGTCCACGGGTACCGTCCGGGTCGCCGGTCCGAACTCGGTGCTGCCGGCCGGTGCCACGACGATCACCACACCAGCCGCCTCGGCCATGGACCGCAGCCGCTCGGGCGGGAACTCCGGATCGAGCACCAGGTAGCCGGCCCCGGCCTTGAGTACGGCGAGGATCGCGACCACCAGGTCGGTGCAACGCCCCAACCGCACCCCGACCAGGCTGCCGCGCCGTACCCCCGCGTCGACCAGGCTCGCGGCCAACCGGTCGGCGCGGGCATCCAGCTCGGCGTAACTGATCCGGCTGTCCCCGGCGATCAGCGCGGTCGCAGCCGGGGCGCGTGTCGCCTGTGCCTCGAACAGTTCGTGTACGCACCGCACCGCAGTGGCCGCCGAACTCATGACGCAACCCCCGTGCTCATGTTCCGAAACTCGTGCTCGCGTTCAGGACCCGTCGATGAGGCTCGCCGGCCGTAGGTCGGTCCAGTTGGCCTCGACGTAGGCCAGGCAGTCGGCCCGCCCGGCAGCGGCCAGCGCGACCGTCCAGCCGGCCGGTACGTCCATGTCGGCCGGCCAGAGCGAGTGCTGGTTCTCGTCGTTGACCAGCACCAGGTAGGTGCCGTTGTCGTCTTCGAACGGATTGGTCGCCATCTCATCCTCCTGAGCGGGTTGCGGCAACACGGTCGATGTCGGGGACCAGTACGTCAAGCTCACGTACGGTCCGGCTGGCCAGTCCGAGCAATGCGGCCACGGCGCCCAGTACGCCGGCGATCAGCAGCATCGTGGCCATCCCGCTGCCGGGCCCGGTACCGAGCAACGGCTGAAGCGCACCCACGATCCCGTCGTGCCTGGCCGCCTCGGGTTCGAACAGCCGGTCGGCCAGCGGGCCGGCGAACACCATTGCCAGCGGCACGGAGACCTGGGAGACGAACAGCACCGCGCCGAAGACCCTTCCCTGCCGGTCCTTGGGCACCTTGGTCTGGATGATCGCCTGCATGGTGGCGTTGACCGTCGGCATCAGCAGGGCACCGAGCAGGATCGCTACGCACCAGGCCAGGACGCCACGCGCCAGCGCCATCACGATCTGCGCGCTCAGGCACATCCCGACGATGCCCAGCATCATGCCGCGCACCCGGTTCTTCGGCCCGCCCCAGGCGGCCAGCAGCAGACCTCCGGACACCCCACCGATGCCGGTACTGGCCAGCACGCTCGCCAACACGGATGTGTCACTGCCGGTGCGGGCCAGCACCATCGGCTGCACGACCGCGAACCCGAAGACCATGACCAGGTTGACGGTGAAGAAGATCAGGGTCAGTCCCCGCAGGCTCGGCCTTGCCAGCAGGTAACGCAGGCCCTCCAGTGAGTCGGCGGCGAGCCGTTTGCGTGGACCGGCGGGATCGGTGTCGGCACCACCCTCGCGGGAGAAGCGCACCACCCGGATGGAGACGAGCGCAACGAGGAAGGTCGCGAGGTCGATCCAGAGGATGGTGCCCAGACCGGTCAGCGCGATCAGTACCGCGGCCAGGGCCGGCCCGCCGATGTCCGCGCTGCTCTTCGCCGTGGCCAGCAGGCCGTTGGCGCGTTGCAGGTGGGCCTTGTCCACCAGCAGCGGTACCGCCGAGGACAGCGCAGGGTACTGGAAGGCGGCCGCCGCACCGATCAGCGAGACCGCCAGGTAGATCTGCCAGAGCGCGAGGTGCCCGGAGAAGTACACGGCGGACAGGCCGCCGACGGCGACCAGCCCACCGAGGTCGGCCAGTTGCAGGGCCGTGCGCTTGCTGCACCGGTCGACCAGCGCGCCCGCGGTGGGGCTGAGCAGCAGTTGCGGCAGGACCGCGCACAGCGACAGCAGTACCACCTGGGTGACCTGGCCACCGGCGGTCCAGGCGCGGACCACGAACGCGAAGCGCAGCACCGCGTTGCCGGCCAGTGTGACGACATGCCCGGACCACAGCACGCCGAACTGCCCCATGCCCGCGAACCTGGACCGGAGCAGCGATCCACGACTCGCGGGCCGCTCACGCGGCGCGATCTCGTCCACGAGCGCCCCCTTGGCGACCGTGGACCAACCGACGGTGCCTGCCCTGTTCCCCCGATGTTGGAGCAACTGTCACACATGCACCTGGTTGGATCAAGACATGTGATATTCGCCAGTTGATGGAACCTTTCTTGAGGTCGGTACCGTTCACGACCTATCGGGCAACACGACCGATTGGGACCTGCGGGCCAGCCGATGCGGCGCCACGGCCGTACCAATCATCGGGCAACAATACAGCTCTTGGTGACCACCACGGCACTATCCGACATCACCGCAGGTCCTCAGGCTGACACGGCTTGACGGAGCCGTTGGCGGCACTACTACACTCCTCGGTAGTAGTCGCAGGTGATGGGAGGGAAATGACAGAACGGGGCGGACCTGGCGGTGGGCTGACCGAACAGGTCCGGAAGGTGCTCGCGGACGCGGACGGGCCACTGACACCGGGCCAGGTGCGCGAGGCGTTGGGCCGGAAGTGGGCGTACACCACGGTGATGACCGTGCTCTCCCGGATGGTGGCCCAGGGCGCGGCGCGACGGCAGCGGGTCGGCGTCGCGTTCGCCTACACCGCCGTCCAGGATGCCGCGGAACGGACCGCACGGCGGATGAGTCGTCTGCTGGACGACGGCGTCGACCGGGCCGCGGTGCTCTCCCGGTTCATCGACGTACTCTCCGAGGCCGACGAGAAACTTCTCGGCGACCTGCTCGCCGCGCCCGGCTCCGCTCCGGGACCGCGACAGTGAGCAGCCGGAAGATCACCGCACCGGACCGGGTGTCACCGCCGCAGACCGGGACCGCCGAGCGACTGACCAGACGGAAGGTGTGGCCGGCCGGCTGGTGGTTCGACCTGGTCATGCTGGCGATCTTCGGGCTGATCACCGCGGCGCTGGTGGACAACAGGCTGCTGCGTTTCGACCTCGCCGCAATGAGTTGGAGCGACGCGCACCGCACCGCGACCGCGTGGTGGATCAGCTACACGCTGAGCTGCCTCGGACAGGGCGGGCCGCTGACCATCGGGACCTTCGTGATCTCCGGTTTTCTGGCCTGGTCGCGTCGCAGTATCCGGCCGCTGCTGCTGCCGGCCACCGCGTTCATTCTGACCTACATGCTGATCGGCCCGATCAAGCTGTGGAGTCAGCGCGCCGCACCGCACAAGGGGCCGGTGGAGATGTTCGCCCACCCCACCGTCGTGGACGGCAGCGGGATGGCCTACCCGTCCGGGCATGTCGCGAACTCCATCGTGTGGTGGGGCATCCTGGCGCTGATCCTCGGACCGTACCTGCCGTCCGCGGTGCGCTGGTTCCTGCGGGTCGGCATGCCCGCCACAGTGGCCATCACCATGGTCTACTCCGACTACCACTGGCTCACCGACGTCGTGGCGTCGGTACCGCTGGCACTCGTACTGAACCGCCTGCTGTACCGGATCCCCTGGGACTCGATTCCGCTGCGGCCACCCCGGTGGCACAGGGCCGACCCGCACCCGCCGGACGAGACGGACACCGTCCCCTGCCCGCAGGTGGCCGAGCCGGCCGAGCGGCGCTCCGCCTGAGCACTCAGACCTCCAGGCAGCCGGCTCCGAACAGGCTCTTCAACTCGCCGAACAGACCCGAGCCCGGGGTGACCCGCAGCTTGTCGTTGAGGGCGAGCAGATGGCCCTGCTTGCCGAGCAGCCGGACCCGTACGGGGGTCTTGCCGGCGTTGTCGCGCAGGATCCGCTGGAACTCCGCCACCGTGTCCGGGGTGACCTTCACCGGCGCCACCGACACGGTGATCGCCGGTTCGGCCTGCAGGTCGGCGTCGGTGATCTCCAGTGGCCGCATGTCCATGGCCACGACGCTGATCTCCTGGTCGCGGCGGTTGACCCGGCCCTTGACCGCGATGGTCAGGTCGGGGGCGAGATACTGGCCGACCAGTTCGTAGGTCTTGGGGAAGAACAGCACCTCGATACCTGCGTCGAGGTCCTCCACGGTCGCCTTGGCCCAGGCGTTGCCCTGCTTGGTGACCCGGCGTTCCAGGCTGGAGATGATCCCGGCGATGGTGACCGGCATGCCGTCGGGTGTCTCCTCGCCGAGCAGGTCGGCGATGCGTTGTTCGCTGTTGCGGCGCAGCACCCGTTCCGCGCCGTCGAGGGGGTGGCCGGAGACGTACAGGCCGAGCATCTCCCGTTCGAACTCCAGCACGGTCTTGCGCGGCCAGTCGTCGCCGGACAGGTCGACGTCCATGCCGATCACGGTGTCCGGACCGGTGTCGGCCATCCCACCGAACAGGTCGAACTGGCCCTCGGCCTCCCGGCGCTTCACGCCGGTCATGGCCTCGACCATGGTCTCGTGGTGTTCGATCATCGCCCGTCGGGGATGCCCGAGGGAGTCGAACGCGCCGGCCTTGATCAGCGATTCGACCACCCGCTTGTTGCAGGCCGCCAGCTCGATCTTCTGCATGAAGTCGGTGAACGAGGTGAAGGCGCCCTTGTCGTGACGTGTCCGGACGATGGAGGCGACCACGTTCGCACCGACGTTGCGGATCGCACCCATCCCGAACCGGATGTCCTCACCGACGGCGGTGAAGTAGTTGTCCGACTCGTTGACGTCGGGCGGCAGGACCTTGATGCCCATCTTGCGGCACTCGGCCAGATAGACAGCCATCTTGTCCTTGGAGTCACCGACCGAGGTCAGCAGCGCGGCCATGTACTCGGCCGGGTAGTTGGCCTTCAGGTAGGCGGTCCAGAACGACACGATGCCGTAGCCGGCGGTGTGCGACTTGTTGAACGCGTAGCCGGCGAAGGGCAGCAGGATGTCCCAGAGTGTCTGGATGGCGTCGTCCTGATAGCCCTTGGCGCGCATCCCGGCCTGGAAACCGACGAACTCCTTGTCCAGGATCTCCTTCTTCTTCTTGCCCATCGCCCGACGCAGCAGGTCGGCCTGGCCCAACGAGTAGCCGGCGACCTTACGGGCGATGGCCATGACCTGTTCCTGGAAGACGATCAGGCCGTACGTCTCGTCCAGGATCTCGGCGAGTGGCTCCGCCAGGTCGGGGTGGATGGGCACCACCGGCTTGCGACCGTTCTTACGGTCCGCGTAGTCGATGTGCGCGTTCGCGGCCATCGGTCCGGGCCGGTAGAGGGCGAGTACCGCGGCGATGTCAACGAACTTGTTGGGTGCCATCGCCCGCAGCAACGAGCGCATCGGGCCACCGTCGAGCTGGAACACCCCGAGTGTGTCACCTCGCGACAGCAGTTCGAAGGTCCTGTCGTCGGCCAGCTCCAGGCTTTCCATGTTCAGCTCGACGCCGCGGTTGGCCTTGACGTTGTTGACCGCGTCGCCGATCACCGTCAGGTTGCGCAGGCCGAGGAAGTCCATCTTCAGCAGGCCCATGGACTCGCACGACGGGTAGTCGAACCCGGTGATGATCGCGCCGTCCTGGGACCGGGCCCACAGCGGGATCGCCTCGATGACCGGCTCGGAGGACATGATCACCGCGCAGGCGTGTACGCCTGCCTGCCGGATCAGTCCTTCCAGACCCCGTGCGGTTTCGAAGATCTTGTTGATCTGCGGGTCGTTCTCGATCAGGGACCGGACCTCGGTGGCCTCCGCGTAGCGCGGGTGCTGCGGGTCGACGATCCCGGACAGCGGGATGTCCTTGCCCATCACCGCGGGCGGGAACGCCTTGGAGATCTTGTCCGCGACGGTGAAGCCGGGCTGGCCGAGCGTGATGCGGGCTGCGTCCTTGATCGCGGCCTTCGCCTTGATCGTGCCGAAGGTGATGACCTGACAGACGTTGTCGCTGCCCCATTTGGCGGTCGCGTAGTCCAGCATCTCGCCCCGGCGCCGGTCGTCGAAGTCCAGGTCGATGTCCGGCATCGAGATGCGCTCGATGTTGAGGAACCGTTCGAACAGCAGACCATGCTCGATCGGGTCGAGCTCGGTGATTCCGGTTGCCCAGGCGATGATCGAACCGGTCGCGGAGCCGCGGCCCGGACCGACGATGATCCCGACCTCCTTGGCGTGCCGGACCAGGTCGGCGACCACCAGGAAGTACGCCGGGAAGCCCATCTCGGAGATCACGCCGAGCTCCATGTCGGCGCGCCTGCGGTACTCGTCCGGGATACCACCCGGCATCCGTCGGGCCAGGCCCTCCCAGACCTCGTGCGCCAGCCAGGATGCCTGCGTCTCCCCTTCCGGTACGGGGAACGCGGGCATCCGGTCGACGTGCCCGAACACCTCGTCGTAGGAGGTGATGCGTTCGGCGATGGCCAGGGTGGTGTCGCATGCCCCGGGCAGCTGGGTGTCCCACTGCTCGCGCATCTCGGCCGCGGACTTGATGTAGTAGCCGTCGCCGCCGAACTTGAAGCGGGTCGGATCATCCAGGGTCTTCTGCGACTGCACGCACAGCAGCGCCTCGTGCGCCTTGGAGTCCTCGCGTACGACGTAGTGCGAGTCGTTGGTGATGACCGGAGTCAGGTTGAGCCGCTTGCCGATGTCCAGCAGGCCGGCCCGTACCTTGGTCTCGATGTCCAGACCGTGGTCCATCAGTTCCAGGAAGAAGTTGTCCCGGCCGAAGATGTCCTGGTATCTCGCAGCCGCCTTGAACGCCTCCTCGTCCTGACCGAGCCGCAGCCGGGTCTGTACCTCCCCGGACGGGCAGCCGGTGGTGGCGATGATGCCCTCGGCGTGGCCGTCGAGCAGTTCGACGTCCATCCGGGGTTTCTGGTAGAAGCCCTCGATGGAGGCCCGGCTGGACAGGGTGAACAGGTTGCGCAGCCCGGTCGGGTTCTGCGCCCACATGGTCATGTGGGTGTAGGCGCCGTTACCGGAGATGTCATCGCCACGCTGGTCCGGTCGACCCCAGCGCACCGGCTGTTTGTGGGACCGGTCCCCGGGCGCCAGATAGGCCTCGATACCGATGATCGGCTTGACTCCGACCGCCTTCGCCTCCTGGTAGAAGCTGTAGGCGCCGAACATGTTGCCGTGGTCGGTCATCGCGATCGCGTCCATGCCCAACCGGGTCACCTCGGCGAACATGGGCTTGAGGCGGGCGGCCCCGTCCAGCATCGAATACTCGGTGTGAACATGCAGATGCGCGAACGAGTCCGCCATGGTCAGGCATTCCCCCGGGTCAGTGATGGACGTGTACCGACACGCTAGTGGGTGTCGCTGCCGGGCCGGGGAGCCGCACCGGCGGACATGGCGAACAGCACCCGGTCAGGTGACACACCTCGCTCTGTCGCCTCCGACAGGAGAACTGTTCGCGCAGGTGACACGCGACCCAACGAGAGAAACACGCAAAACCGGCGCGGCTGGTCAGCCCGCCGCAGCGCGACGTCGCCACAGCCATCCGACATCGCGCCCGAACGACCAGCCGAGCAGCACCGAGGCCACCACGGTGGCCGCGAGCGACACCACGGCGGGCAGGGAGCCGGTGGCGACGACGATCAGCACGCAACCCTGCAGTGCACCCACCAGCTTGCGTACGGAGCTCGCCGGCAGGTCCGCACGAAGCCACGGCGCGATCCGCGCCGCCACTACGAACGCGTACCGCAGGACGCCGATGACCAGGACCCACGCTCCGACGGCGCCGATGGCCCGTACGCTGAGTACCAGGACGAGGAAGGCGTCTGTCTCCACGTCGAAGCGCGCCCCCAGGACCGAGACGGTGCCGGTGTAACGGGCGACCCGGCCGTCCACCGCGTCGAGCAGCAGCGCCACCACTGCGGCGGCGACCAGTACGCCGACCGCCGGGCCGGTGGTGGGAGCATCCGCCACCAGGGCCGTCACCGCACCGACGAGTACCGCGCGGGCCAGGGTGACCTGGTCGGCGGGACCCAGCGAACGTCCCGGTGACCGGTTCAGCGCGATCGCCAGCATCATCCAGAGAGCCGCGATGAAGATGGTTCCGGCCATCCAGCCTGCCAGGCCCAGCCCCACGGTGGCCCACAGCAGCCCCAGCAGTATCAGCTGAGCAGCGGCGCCGGCGGCAAGCTGGTGTCGTCCGCGGCGCCGTGCGGCGGGACCGAGGGTGCTGCTGCCGGGTGCCCGGAGCGGCGGTGGTGACCCACCGGACGGCACCGGATGACTCGTACGCCTCAGCTCGCCTCCAGCTCATGTCGCAGTCGGGCCAGGGTACTTCGCATACCGGCCCGGTTCGCGGTGCCGCGGTCCACCGCGACCCGACCGGTGAAGATCCGACCCAGGATGTGCGCCCCCCGGGTGCGTCGGTCCGACCAGTATTCCGTGACCTCCGTACCGGCGGGCACGGCACGCAGCCGGTAGCCCCAGCGGGACACGGGCATGCCGAACGTCGTGACGTCGAAGGCGAACTCGGTGTCCGGCTCGGCCACCACCACGCGGCAGGTGGTGAACCAGACGAAGAACCCGCGACGGTTGAAGCCCACGAACCGCGACGCGGCACCGTCGCGGCGGGACCAGACCCAGGTGGCGAAGCATTCCGGGCTCCACCGGGTCATCCGTTGCACATCGGAGACGGCACGGTACACCTGCGGGAGTGGCGCACCGACCGTGGTCCGTTCGACAAGCTCGGCTGACATGGACGAACGATAATACGCAGGTCGCGGGAGTGAGCGTCCGTACCGTCGCCTCAGCGGCTCACCGCCTTCTTGTAGCGCTGCACCGCCAGCGGTACGAACACGAGCAGGATCAGCGCGATCCAGCACAGCGATGCGGTGTAGGGGTGACGCAACGGCCAGACGTCCGGGGGCGGCACCCGCGGGCTGGTGTTGCCGAACAGCTGCCGGGCCGCCTGGGTCACTGCCGAGACCGGGTTCCACTCCGCCACCACCTTCAACGCAGCGGGCAGGTTCGCGGTACTGACGAAGGTGTTGGCGATGAAGGTGAGCGGGAAGATCGCGATGAAACTCGCGTTGTTGAACACCTCGGGGCTGCGTACCGACAGCCCGACCACCGCCATCACCCAGGAGAAGGCGTAGGCGAAGAGCAGCAGCAGACCGAAGCCGGCCAGCGCTTCAGGCACCGACGAGCGGATCCGCCAGCCGACGATCAGTCCGGTGATCGACATGACCACGATGACCAGCACGTTGTTCACCAGGTCGCTGGTGGTCCGGCCGACCAGCACGGCGGAGCGCGACATCGGCAACGACCGGAACCGGTCCACGATCCCCTTCTGGATGTCCTCAGCCAGCCCCAGACCGGTGATGGTCGAGCCGAACAGTACGGTCTGGGTGAAGATGCCCGCCATCAGGAACTCCCGGTAGGGCACCCCGGGCACCGTGATGGCGCTGCCGAACACGTACGCGAACAGCAGGACGAACATGATCGGCGACAGGGTGGAGAAGACCAGCAGGTCGGGCACCCGCTTGATCCTGATCAGGTTCCGTTTGGCGATCACCAGTCCGTCCTGGACCGCCTTCATCCGGCTCATCAGCCGCGCCCCTGCCGGCGCCGACTTCGGCCGCGGCTCGCCTCGGCCGCGGACTCCACGACGGCGCTGTGCCCGGTGAGGGTCAGGAACACATCGTCCAGACTCGGCCGACGCAGCCCGATGTCCAGCACCTCCACCGACGCGCCGTCGAGTCGACGCAGGCTCTCCATGAGCACCGCGGGACCCCCGGAGATCGGTACGGTGACCGTACCGGCCGACTCGTCGATGCCCGGTTCGCCGGAGGCCAGCGGACCGAGCAGGTCGCCCACCGCCGACAGGGAGGAACGGTCCGCCACCCTCACCTCCAGCCGCTCCCCACCGATCTGGCCCTTCAGCTCGTCGGAGGTGCCGATGGCGATCACACCGCCCGCGTCCATCACCGCTATCCGATCCGCCAATCGGTCGGCCTCCTCCAGATACTGGGTGGTCAGCAGCAGAGTGCTGCCACCGGAGACCAGGTCCGCGATCACCGACCACATGCCGATCCGGGCGCGTGGGTCCAGTCCGGTGGTCGGTTCGTCCAGGAACAGTACGGGCGGCCGCGCCACCAGCGCACCGGCCAGGTCCAGACGCCGACGCATCCCACCCGAGTAGGTCCTCAGCGGGCGGTCGCCGGACTCCACCAGGTCGAACTCGGCGAGCAGTTCGCGGGCCCGTGCCCGGCTGTTGCGGCGGTTCAGCCCGTACAACCGGCCCACCATGTCGAGGTTCTCGAAGCCGGTGAGGTACTCGTCGACAGCGGCGTACTGCCCGGACAGCCCGATCCTGGCGCGCAGTGCCGCGGCGTCTCGACGTACGTCGAGGCCGGCCACCCTCGCCTCTCCGCTGTCGGCCTCCAGCAGGGTGGTGAAGATCCGTACCGCCGTGGTCTTGCCCGCTCCGTTGGGACCGAGCAGACACATCACCGAACCCTCGGGTACGGAGAGGTCGAACGCACGCAGGGCCACCACCGAGCCGTACCGCTTGACCAGGTTCTCCGCCTCGATGGCAGCCATGACGCTCCTCGCCGTTCGGAGTCACGCTCGGCGGCGGATCTACCACACGCCGACCGCCGGATGGCCCGCCCGAGGTCCATGGTGCCGGCTGGCGCCGTCGAATGTTTGCGGTTCGGTGTGCCGACCGCCGGTACAGACCCCGCGGGGGGAATCGGTGGCGAGCACGCCGGCGGGGATGGTGCACGATGGTCTGCATGCCTGCGGAACACGTCAGCCAGGTCCTGACCGGCGTCCTCGACCCCGCACGGACCGTTGTCGGAGTCCGTGCCGGGCTGCAGTTGGACGGGGGCGGCGGGGACCGGTCGCTCGTCGTACTGCTGCTCACCGGCTTTGTGGCGATCGTCCTCGCGATCGTCGGTCTCGCCCTCGCCGCGGCGGCGCGGACCCGACGAACGGAGCGACGGGAGGCCGCCCGCCGCAGTGACGCGCTGCGGGAATGGGCGCGGGTACATGGGTGGCAGTTCCACGACGGCGAGGTACGGGCCGGTTGGCGGGACCGGCTGGCGGCCGGGAACCGGGACTTCACCGTGCACCGGCTGGTACACCGGGACCTGCCCGGCGGACCGGTGACCGTCGCGGCGTGCTCCTACCGGGTGGACTTCTCCCCCGCCCTGCACGAGCCGGGCCAGCGTCGGCGGCCCGACCGGGTCCGGGCGCAGCTGACCGTGACGCTGCTCCGGTTGCCCGGTCACCGGCCCGATGTGTACGTCCGACGCTTCGAGCCCCTGTTGCGCTCGCAGGGCTGGCTGCCGGAACGCTACGGTGAGATCGCGGCAGCACACCTGGTCCGGCCGGTACCGTCCGGCCACCCGGAGTTCGACGGCCGGGTACGGGTCGGTTCACCGGATCCGGCGTCGGCCCGCGCTCTGCTCACCCCGGCGGTGATCGACGCCCATCTGCGGCGGGAACTGGACACCTGGGCGCTGTGCGCCGGTGAACTCACCCTGGTGCAGGAGACCGAACTGCGCCCGGACACGGTCGAACCGGCGGTACAGCGCATCCACCGGCTCGCCTCGCTGGTCACCCGCAGCGACTAGCGGGACACCTCGACCGGCAGTCGGGAGACCCCGATCATCGCGTACGGGTTCTGGAACTCGATGCCCGTCCGGTCCACGGCGATGGTGCGGTAGCGGCGGAGCAGGATCTCCAGCACCACGCGCGCCTCCACCCGGGCCAACCGGGACCCGATACAGAAGTGGATGCCGTGGCCGAACGCGACGTGCCCGGTCGGTCGACGGCGTACGTCGAAGCGGTCCGGGTCGGCGAACCTGGCAGGGTCCCGGTTCGCCGCGGCGAGCCATGGAATGACCAGGGCGCCTGCCGGTATGGTCCGGCCGCCGAGTTCCACCTCGGTGGTGGTGGCCCGGCCCAGCCGCGGGAACGGTGAACGGAACCGGATGACCTCCTCGATCGCGGCCGGAACCAGGCTGGGGTCGTTACGCAGCGTCTGCTGCTGCACGGGATCGCTGTCCAGGCAGTACACCGCGTTGCCGAGCGTCGCGGTGGTGGTGATGTGTCCGGCGATCAGCAGTACCGCGGCGAACCCCACGATCTGCCCGTCGGTCAGCCGCTCCCCGTCGACCTCGGCAGCAACAAGTCGACCGATCAGGTCGTCGGTCGGGTGGTCACGACGGGACCGCGCATGATCCAGAAGGTAGGCGTTCATCTCGGCGATCGTGGGTTGCGTCGCCGCCAGGGTCTCGGCGTCAGGCAGGATGTCACGGCCGGCATTGGACTGCGAGATCAGAACATCGGCCCAGCGGTGGAAGATCGCCCGGTCGCCGGCCGGCACACCGAGCAGTTCGGCGATGACGATCACCGGCAGCGGGTAGGTCAACGCGTCGACCAGTTCGACGTGACCGTCACCGTCGGCGGCGTCGAGCAGTTCCCCGGTCATCTCGGTGATCCGCGGGATGAGCCCGTCGACCACCCGCGGGGTGAACACGGACGCGATGAGCCCGCGCAGGTTGCGGTGGTCGGGCGGGTCCATGCCGATGATGTTGCCCTCGGCGAAGAGGTCGAGATCCTCCTGGCTCGGCACGATCGCCGGCATGTGCCGGCGGATGTCCGAGGAGAAGGTCGCCGTCTCGGCGAGCACCCGGGTCACCGCGTCGTGCTGGAACACGTTCCACACGCCCTGTTCATCGACGTGTACCGGACCGGACCCGCGCATCGAGGCCAGCCAGGAGTACAGCTCCTCGGAGGGGTCCTGCGTCGTCGTCGTCCCGGACATGGTTCCTCACTTTCCCGTACGGCTGTCAGCGGCGACCGGCGGTGTGTGTACCGCCGCCGCGGTTCGGTCCCGGAGCTGTTCGAACAGCGCGATGATGTTGGCCGCCGCGGAGCGCAGGGTGGCCGGCTCCGGTGACCCGGCAGGCTCGAGGGCCGTCCGGACAAGGTGTTCCAGCGTTGCGGCCCGGGCGTCAGAGTCGAGAGCGACCGCCCGGGGCAGCCAGGGTTCGAGAAGGAACGCACCGCTGCCGACCACTTCCATGACGTAGAGCTGGGCATCGCGTCCGAGCTCGGTACGCACCAGGCCCTGTTCCCGCAGCAAATCGAGGTATGCACGGGTCTCGGACAGGCCGGTGTCACCACTGCGCACGTCCACCTCGACGATCCGGTCGAGGACATCGGTATCCCTGGTCAGCAGGGCCACCAACAGCGGTCGACGCATGCTCAGCGTGAAGGAGTTGCGGACCAGTCGGTGCGGCAGGACCTCGACCGGATCGGCGCGCATCAGGGCGAGCATCTCGTCGGTCACGGCAGCCGACTCTCGCATCAGCACCGCGTGGAACAACTCGTCGCGTGCCTTCCAGTGCAGATAGACGGTGCCCTTGCCGACGCCGGCCCGCTTGGCCACCTCGTCGATGGTGACGCGTCGGCATCCCCAGCTGAGGATCAGTTCGGCGGTCACGTCGAGGATCCGTTCACCGCGCCGCCGACGGGAGTCGAGACTGTGGTCCACGCTTCCAGGCATGCCATGACTATTGACCAGATTTCAAAATTAGTCAACCGTCATCGGTCAAAGCAGGGTTCGACATGCCTCATGCGGGGTGATCGGGGCAGGCCGGGCGGGCCGCGGCAGAACAGGGCCGATCGGATCGGTACCGGCGGAGTCGACGGCATTCAGGCCGACACCACATGGCTGGCGTCGGCCCGGCCATCACAGCGTCATCGACGGCGGGTCACACATCGGAACCGGTCAGGGCCCGTCGACGGCCGCGCAGGTAGTCCTGTTCGGCGGCGTTGGCGGTACGGGCGATGGCCTCCCCGTACGCCGAGGCGGCCTCACCGTCGCGGCCCAACCGGCGCAGCAGATCGGCCCGGACGGCATGGAACAGGTAGTAGGTGTCGAGATCGAGATCGTCCACGACGGTCAGGGCTGCGGCCGGGCCTGCCACCTCGGCCAGCGCCACGGCCCGGTGCAGCGCGACCACGGGGCCGGGCGTGACCACCGACAGCTGGTCGTACAGCGCGAGGATCTGCCTCCAGTCGGTGCCGGCGGCAGATGGCGCGTCACTGTGCACGGCACCGATCGCCGCCTGGATCTGGTACGGGCCCGGCTGACCGCGGCGCAGGCAGCGCCGTACGATCGCCTGTCCCTCAGCGATCAGCTGACGGTCCCATCGGTTGCGGTCCTGGTCAGCCAACAGCACCAGAGCACCGTCGGGGCCGGTACGGGTCGCGCGACGGGCCTCGGTCAGCAGCATCAGCGCCAACAGCCCCAGTACCTCCGGCTCGTCGGGCATCAGCTCGGCCAACAGCCGGCCGAGCCGGATCGCCTCCGCGCAGAGTTCCGCCCGCACCAGATGCTCACCCGAGCTCGCGGTGTAGCCCTCGTTGAAGATGAGGTAGAGCACTGCCAGTACGGCCCGCAGCCGGTCCGGCAGATCGGACTCCTTCGGCACCCGGTACGGGATCCGCGCATCGCGGATCTTGCCCTTGGCCCGGACCAGCCGCTGTGCCAGGGTCGGCTCGGCGACCAGGAAGGCTCGGGCGATCTCGGCGGTACTGAGCCCACCCAGCAGCCGCAGGGTGAGCGCGACCTGCGTGTTGGTGGCCAGTGCGGGGTGACAGCAGGTGAAGATGAGTCGGAGCCGGTCGTCGCGCACGGGTCCCTCCACCGTCGAGGTGTCGCGGACGTACAACAGGGCGGCCTGGGCGTGCCGATCGGTCCGGGAGGCGTCCCGGCGGAGTCGGTCGATGGCCCGGTTGCGCGCGGTGGTGATGATCCAGCCCGCCGGGCTGGCCGGTAGGCCGGTATCCGGCCAGCGCTGGACCGCCGTGGCGAACGCGTCCTGGACCGCCTCCTCGGCGATGTCGATGTCACCGAAGACGCGGACCAGGACCGCGACCGCCCGACCGTATTCGGCGCGGAACACGCGTTCGATCTGCGCGGGTCCGACGACCGGCACGTCGGTCAGTCCTCGACCCGGTCGAACGGTCGTACCTCGATCGGCAGGGTGGTCGCCCGGGTCAGCTTCCGACCCCAGTCCAGGGCCGCGTCCAGGTCGGGCGCGGTGACGATGGTGAAGCCACCGAGGTACTCCTTGCCCTCGATGAACGGCCCGTCGGTGGTGAGCACCTCGTCGCGGTCGAGCCGTACGACGGTTGCGGTGCTCGGCGCACACAGTCCGCCGGCGAACACCCAGGCCCCGGCCGCCTTCATCTCCTCGTTCAGCTTCTCGAGGTTGCGGAAGATGCCCTCCAGCACCTCCGGTGGCGGAAGCTGCCCGTTGCTGTCCGGCTGGTACACACTGAGCAGATACTGTGTCATCGCCGTCCCCTCCCCGCTGTCGTGGCCGGCCGGTGGCCCGCCTCTCACCTTCCATACGAACCGACCGGGCCCGGATCGACAGCGTGAACCACCGGAGCGGGAATGTTTTTTCGTCTCCGGCACCGGACTTCCGTCGGACATGCCCGGAAGTCCGGTGCCGGTCGGGGCGGGCCGAACGACCCGCCGGGCTGCTCAGTCGTGCGGGGTCAGCTGGATGCGCACCACGCCGGGCATCGGGACCTCGACCTCGAACACCGCGGTGCCCTCGTCCGGTTCGACGCTGCCGAGCGGCTCCTCGTCGAGTCTGTCGAGTTCGCGCAGGCGAGCCCATTCCTGCTCGTCCGGCCAGATCAGGTCCGCCGCGACGTGCCTGGCCAGGCTGGAGTGCGCATTGTCCACCCGGGCGAGTCGCGCGGTGTAGCCACCGGCCGGCAGCTCGTCGAGCTGGATCCGTACCGTACGGCGCAGTTCCTCGACCCCCTCGAACAGGGTGGCGTCCGGTGCGGCATTCCAGACCAGTACGTCGATCCGGCCGTCGGCAGCCCGGGTGGCCCAGGTGTCCACCAGACCGCCCGCACCGTCACCGGTCACCGTGGCGGCCAGCACCTCGTCACCGAGCTGTTCGGCCAGCGCAACGGCCCACCAGCGGGGCTTGCGCAGATTGCCGACGGTCAGCAGGCCGAAGCCACCGTGCAGCAGCCGCGGCGGCCTGCCGAGCTCCTCGAAATGGTCGCTGACCACCCAGTACGCCAGGGCGTCCACGGTCTGCTGGGCGGACTTGAAGCCCCGCAGCACGAACGGCGCACCGTACGCGGTGTCGTGCAACGGCGCGAAGTGGGTGTGCCCGACCCCCCACTCGGTCCACCAGACCTGCGCCTGCTCGAATCCGTGCCGGCGCAGGGTCGGATGTACGTCGATGGCGGCGTTGCCGTACGTGTGGGTGGACACGAAGTCCAGCGGCGTGCCGTTGGCCGCGCAGTACGCGCAGAGGTCCTCCACCCATTCCGACGCCGCAGTGGCCGGTCCACCCACCAGCAGCCGGCTGTCGACCGACTTCACCGCGCGGGCCGCCTCGTCGTACAGCCTCAGATAGTCGGCCTTCGTCGAGGTCCAGAACACCTCCAGGTTCGGCTCGTTCCACACCTCGAAGCCCCATCCGGCGACCTCGTCGATGCCGTACCGCTCGACCAGGTGCGCGGCGAGCCGACGGTTCAGTTCCGCCCACACCGACCAGTCCTTCGGCGGGGAGATGACGCCCCGGTACCGGAAGGTGGTCTTGGTCGGGTCACTGGCCAGGTCCCGGGGCAGGAAACCGAGTTCCAGCACCGGTCGGACGCCCACCTCCAGCAGGGTGTCGACGATGCGGTCCACCCCGGTGAAGTCGTAGGTCGGGGATTCACCGTCGGGCCAACGGAACACGCCGACGTCGTCGTGGAAGATGGCGTGTGCCCGGACCCGCTGTACACCCAGTTCCTCATGGGCACGGGCGAGTGCGGCGCGGAACTCCGCACCGACCGGGTTGCCCGCCTCGTCGTGTTCCAGCCACAGCTGGGACAGCCGTTCCGAACCGACCATCTCCCAGACCCGGCGCAGCGGGGCGACCACCGTGGCGGTGTCCACCGAGACCCGCAGCGGTGCGGTGAGCTGGTCGGCCGGCGCCGCACTGACCGACCCGGTGGCCTCACCGGGTTCCACGTCGGCGGCGACGGTCGCCTGTACCCGGTAGTGGTACGTGGTGCCGGGGCTCACCCGGGCATCGGCGTAGTACGGTTCCGGCACCGGCAGCACATCGCTGTTCCCGTGCTCGAGCGCCACGTACTTCCCGTCCGCGCTGTCGGACCGGGAGATGATGTACCCACCGGCGCCCTCGACGGGTTCCCAGCGCAGCGCCACATGGCCGAGCCCCGGTACGGCGGTGAGCCCATCTGGTGGCGGAAGGCGTAAGTCGACCTCACTGCCGCCCTCGGTACGTCGGTAGATGCGCTGTTCCCAGTCTTCGCGGGCATCCCGCGCGGCGATGTCGGTCACGGTGTGCCTCCCTTCCTCGTGTATGTCAGTGCAGTGTCACGGTCAACGGCCCGGCGGGCATCGCACTGCGGCGTGCGGTGATGCTGGTCCGGCGGCCGTCACGGTGGAGTCGCGCGCCGTCGGCCCGCACCTCCCGGTCTGTTTCCAGGACCATCGTCTCCTCGTCCTGGAGCAGATCGAAGCGGAGATCCGGCCCGTCCACGCCGACCAGTTCCGCGGTGCTCCAGACCAGGGTGGCGGTCGGCAGGCGCAGACCCACCGGAAGCATCCGACCGGTGCGGGGCGCCAGGGCCAGCATCCGACCATCGAACAGCGGCTCACCCTGCCACCGCGGCCGCAGCCGGGCCGGGTAGCCGGAGACGTTGAGCAGGTGCACCAGCCGGCTTCCATCGTCGGCGACGGTACTGGTGCTGAAGACCCCGGGCACATCGGCGTCGTGGGTGAGTCCGGCGGTGGCGCCGAGCCGCTCGGCCGCGGCCCGCAGCAGCCGGGGATCGGAGGGCAGTTCGGCGGTGAACACAACGGCGCGACCACTGCCCCGGACGACCTCGACACCGCAGGTCGTGTCGTCGGACACGTCGGTGAGCAGGGTTTCGCCGTCCCGTACCTCGATGCCCTGCAGCCAGCCAACTCTGGTCTCCGGTGCCGGCCCGGCCCAGGAGCGTGCGCGTACCGAGGGGAAGTAGCGGTGGCTGCCGCGAACCAGCCGACCCGGCCGCACTCCGAGGGCGTCGGCGAGCACCGTGCAGGGCTGCCCGTACAGGTCATGTACCGGCAGCGGTCCGAGCAGCAGCAGTCCACCGCCGTCGTCGAGATGAGCGACGAGCCGGTGCTGCACCGATTCGGCCAGGTGTGTGCCGGTGGCCAGGGCCAGAACCTGGCTGTCGGGGCCGGTGCGCTGCAGGTCGACGGCGCCGAACCGGTAGCCGGCGAGCAGCAGCGAGCGGGCCAGTGCCTTGCGCGGTCCGGCACCGCGGTGCGCGGTCAGGTCCTCGACGATGGCACTCATCACGGCGCTGTCCGGGTGGTGGTACTCGGTCAGGTAGGCGTCGGGCAGGAAACCGAGGGTCAACTCGTCGTGTTCCTCACGCATCCGGGCCAGCCACGGCTCGTTGGCCCGCACTGCGGCGACCGCGCGTGCGGTCGGCGCGTAGGTGAGGCCGCGCTGGCCCTCCGGGCCCACCGGCGCGGCCGTGCCGTGCCGTTCACCGGTGAAGGCGATCCGGTCGTTGCCATCACCGACCGGTGTCTCCAGCGGCGGGTTGATGCCGCCGGTGAAGAGGTAGTAGTTGATCATCCGGTTGCCCTGCGCGACGAACAGTCGCGTCTTCAGCTCCACTGTGGAGGGATCGTACTGCAGGTCCAGGCCGCCGCCGTAGTCGCCGCTGCCGGCCTCGAACTCCAATGAGGTGACCGGCTGGTCGGCGTCGTTGACCGCGGCCAGGAAGGCGTTGATGACGTACAGGTCGGTGGTGGTGCTGAGGTTCATGTCGCCGACGTAGTGGTCGGAACCGCCGAGCATGCCGGGGATACCGGCGTAGCTCGCGGCCAGCTGGCTGATGCCGATCGGGAAGGGCGCGCCGTCACCGTCGGCGGTGCCGTGGATGTTGACCAGGAACGGCACCTCCCGTACCCCGGCGGCCTCGGCATACTCGCGTAGCGCCGCCAGGTAGCGGGCGAAGCGGTCCCGCATGAAGCGGCCGAGATCCATCCGCAGCGCGGCGGCCCAGGACTCCTGGGGCGAGCGCACCGCACTGCCCCATTCCTTCGGGTCGGTCAGATCCACCGGGTAGCGCTGCGCCAGCGCGTCGCCGTGCTCGGTGCGCAACCATCGCAGCAGGTCGGCGAGCAGGTCGTCGGTCAGGTCGGGACTGTTGCTCACCCAGGCGAGCATGCCGACCTCGTTGTCGAGCTGGACGGCGATCACGTTGCCGCCGGCGGGCTGCAGCCGGGCGGCGATGACCGGCATGATCGCCTCGTACCACCGGCGGACCTCGTCCAGGTAGGCGGGCGCCAGATAGTCGACGGTACGGGTGGGTGCCGGGCGGGCGTCCCAGCCGACCGGGATGATCTCCGGGTGTTCGGTGTAGATCCGGTAGGGCAGACCTTCGTTCTTCAGCTCCGCCATCACGAACGGTCCGGGTCGGGCGACGAACCACAGCCCTTCGTCGCGGCACAGGTCGATGAAGGCCGCGATGTCGCGCTCGGGCCGGCTGCGGCCGGTGACGTCGATGCTGCCGTCCGGCAGTTCGTGGTAGAGCCAGGGGATGTAGGTGGCGACGGCGGTGCAACCGACGTCCTTGAGTGCCCGTACCCGGTCGGCCCACTGCGACCGGTCCAGTCGGAAGTAATGGACCTCGCCGCACATCACGATGTGCGGCGTCCCGTCGATGAGGATCTGCCGGCGTTGCAGCTCGATCATTCCAGTGACCTCGTCCGATATCGGGGGTTGCGACCAGGGGTCGCCAGCATTACAGTCCTGTAAACGCTTGCTGTAAACGCTTACAGCTACTCCGAAGATACTCAGGAGGTGATGAATGCACAAGAAGGGGGTAACTCTGGAGGAAGTGGCGGCCCACGCGGGCGTGTCCACCGCCACCGTCTCCCGGGTGGCCCGCGGCGTCGGCCAGGTATCGGCGCGGACCCGGGAACGGGTCGTCGCGGCCATCGCCGAACTCGGGTTCCGGCCCAGCCACTTCGGACGGGCACTGGTCGAGCGCCGACACAACGCCATCGGCGTGGTGCTGCCCGGACTGTCCGGGCCCTACCATTCCGCGGTCATCGCCGGTTTCGAAGAGGAAGCCGTCGCCTCCCGACTGTCGGTGCTTATCCTCGGCACCCATCTGCTGCGCGAATCCCACGACCTCGTCCTCGACATGGCCGACCGGGTCGACGGCATCGCCGTACTCGGCGGCAGTGTGCCCGACAGGGTGGTGAACGCGCTGACCACCCGGGGTTGTCCGGTGGTCCAGCTCGCCGGCACCCAACGACCCGGCGTGGTCACCGTACGTACCGAGAGCGTCGAGGCGGTACGCGCGCTGACCACCCATCTGCTCACCGGGCACGGCTACGACCGGCTCGCCTTCGTGGGCAGCCCCGGCGGTTCCCCCGACGGCCAGGCACGGTGGGAAGGCTTCCAAGCAGCCCACCGCGACGCCGGGCGTCCGGTGCCGGAGGCACCCGTACGGGTCGGACACGACCAGTCCGGCGGTCTGCTCGCCGCCGACATCCTCTTCGACCAGGGGCCACGACCCCGCGGCGTAGTCTGCGTCAACGACGAGACGGCACTCGGTGTCCTGGTCGCCGCCCTCGGCCGGCGCATCTCGGTGCCCGGCGAGGTGGCGATCACCGGCTTCGACGATCTGCCCACGGCCGCGCTGACCGCGCCGGGGCTGACCACGATCCGGCAGCCGATGCGCGAGCTGGGCGCACGTTGTGTCCGGGCACTGTGCGAGATCATCCGCAACGGCACCGACACCGGAGCTGACGAGGTGCTACCGACCAGCCTGGTACTGCGCTCCAGTTGCGGCTGCCCGCCGCGCGCTGGGGATCCCGGCACCCGTCGGGACTCCCGGAAACATCTCACACCCCATCTCAGAACGACAACGCCGTTGTCCTGAGATGGCCCCACCCCCGTCAACGACCCCCCATCAAGCCTGGAGGCGCCCGTGAACCGGCGTAGGCTGGTCACCACCCTGGTGGCCGCACTGGCACTCGTCCCCGCGTTGGCCGCATGCAATCCCGACAAGACCGGGAGCGGGAAGACCGTCAACGGCATGGTCGCCAACATCAACATGGGGGGCTTCACCAGCAACCCCAATCCCCAGCAGATCTTCAACCCGTACCTGCCCGCGAGCACGCTGACGCCGAGCCACACCTTCGAACCGCTGTTCGTGATCAACGGGTACAACTGCAAGCCGACCCCATGGTTGGGCACCTCGTACTCCTGGAGCGACCCGACCCACCTCACCGTGCGCACCCGCCACGGGGTGACCTGGTCTGACGGGAAACCGTTCAGCGCCAAGGATGTGGCGTTCAGCTTCAATCTCCTGCACAAGGTGCCGGCTTTCGACACCACCGGGGTCTGGACTGCGTTGTCCTCGGTGACGGCGAGCAACGACGACACCGTGCAGTTCACCTTCTCCACCCCGGCGGCCGAGACCTTCACCAAGATCGCGGCGGTGTACATCGTGCCCGAACATGTCTGGTCGACCGCCAAGGACCCGGCCAAGTTCACCAACCCCAAGGGTGTGGGCACCGGACCGTTCATGCTCAAGAGCTTCAGCACCCAGAACCTGATCCTCAAGCGCAACCCGCACTACTGGCAGGCCGACAAGGTCAAGGTCGCCCAGCTGACCTTCTCCAACAACAGCGGCGGTGGCGACACCGACAAGCTGCGGCTGGCGCAGGGCAAGTACGACTGGAACTCGATGTTCGTGGCGGACATCGACAAGACCTTCGTCAAGCGCGATCCAGCACACAACAAGTACTGGTTCCCCTCCGGTGCGGACATCAGCCTGTACATGAACCTGACCAAGGCACCGTTCAACAACCTGACGTTCCGCAAGGCGATCGCGTACTCGATCAACCGCGAGGACATCTCGAACAAGGCCGAGTACGGCTACGTCAAGCCGGCCAGCCAGACCGGGCTGGTGCTGCCCGGCCAGAAGAGCTGGCTGTCGCCGAAATACGCCGACGGTGCGGTCTACTCCCACGATGTGGCCAAGGCCAAGCAGCTGTTCCGCTCCGCCGGGTACAAGTACTCCGGCAGCAAACTGCTCGGCGCCGGCGGCAAACCGATGCACTTCACCTTCAAGGTGGAGGCCGGCTACCTGGACTGGATCCAGGCGGCCAACATCGTCAAGAGCAACCTGGCCCAGGTCGGTATCGACATCGACGTACGCACCTCGGCACCGGCGGATGAAGAGAACGACCGCGCCATCGGCGACTACGACATGCTCTTCGGCGTACATGGCGGCACCTGCAACATGTTCGCCAACTTCGACGACCCGCTGGGCAGTGACCGCACCGCGCCGATCGGCAAGCCGGCCGGGGCGAACTTCGTACGCTGGCGTGACAAGCACACCGATGCACTGCTCGACCAGTTGAAGAGCGCCACCGCGGTGAGCCAGCAGAAGCAGATCCTGGCCCAGCTGCAGGATGTGTTCGTGGAGAAGCTGCCCACGATCCCGATCTGGTACGGGGCGATCTGGTTCGAGTACCGCACGAGTGCGGCGTCCGGCTGGCCGTCCAAGGGCGATCCGTACGCCAGCCCGAACGACCCGCTGCTCATCGACACCCATCTGCGGCCCGCGACCAACTGACATCGGCCGTCGGTCCGGGGAGCACGCTCCCCGGACCGACGAGGGAGCTACGTCATGGCCTACTTCCTCCGGCGGATCGCGTTCTTCCTGGCCACCCTGTGGGCTGCGATCACGCTCAACTTCCTCATTCCCCGGTTCCAGCCGGGTGATCCGGCCCAGGCGATCGTCAGCCGGCTCGCCGGTCAGAGCAAGTCCATCGATCCCGATCAGCTCCGGGCCATCCGGCTCATGCTGGGCCTGCCGACCGGCAATCTGGCCTCCCAGTACTGGGACTATCTGGTCAGCCTGTTCCACGGCAACCTCGGTGTGTCCTATTCCAGCTTCCCGACCCCGGTCTCCACGCTGATCCTGGAACGTCTGCCGTGGACGCTGGTACTGGTCGGGGTCACCCAGATCATCGCGTTCGGGCTCGGCGTGGTTCTCGGGTCGTTCGCTGCGTGGAGACGCAACCGGCCGTTCGACTCGATCGTGAGTCTCGGCTCGACGTTCATCGGTACGCTGCCGTTCTTCTGGATCGCGCTGCTGCTGCTGTACGTCTTCTCGTTCGTCCTTGGTTGGCTGCCCAACTCCGGCGGGTACGGCGGGCCGCCGATCACACCGGGGTTCAACCTGGACTTCTTCGAGTCCGCGCTCTACCACAGCACCCTGCCGGCGCTCGCGATCCTGATCACCGCGCCGATCGGCTGGATCATGGGGATGCGCAACACGATGGTGCAGACCCTCGGCGAGGACTACATCAGGCTGGCCTGGGCCAAGGGGCTACGACCGCGTCGGATCGCGCTGCGCTACGGCGCACGTAACGCCATCCTGCCCAGTGTCACCGGATTCGCCATCGCGCTGGGCAGCATCCTGGGCGGTCAGGTGCTGATCGAACAGATCTTCTCCTACCCGGGCCTGGGCAACCTGATGTTCACCGCACTGTCCAACCGGGACTATCCGCTGATCCAGGCACTGTTCCTGTTCAGCACGGTGTGCGTACTGCTGGCGAACCTGATCGCCGACATGTTCTACGGAGTGCTCGATCCTCGCGCACGCAGAGGAGGTGCCCGCTGATGGACTCCCCGCTCCCCCAGCCCGGTGCGGTGGCCGCGGTGGTTCAGCCGCCGCTGGATCCACCCGTGGTACGGGTCCGGCGACGCCGCGCGCCGCTGTGGTTTTCGATCCTGTGGGCCAACCGCAAGGCCCGCGCCGGGCTCATCATGCTCACGGTGTTCGCACTGGTCGCGGCGTTCGCTCCGGTGATCGCCCCGTACGATCCGCACAGCCAGGATTTCGGGCAGTCGCTGCCGGCCAGTGGCACCCACCTGCTGGGCACCACCGCGCAGGGCCAGGACATCTTCTCCCAGTTGGTCGTCGGCGCGCGTACCTCACTTCTGGTCGGCCTGCTGTCCGGGGTCTTCGCCACCCTGATCGCGCTGATCGTCGGGCTGGTCGCCGGCTACCTGCGCGGCCTGGTCGACGAGGCACTGTCCTTCGTGATCAACCTGGCGCTGGTGATTCCGGTACTGCCACTGATGGTCACGCTCGCCGCGTACTCACCGGTGCGCGGCGTGGTGCTGATCGTGTTCATCATCAGCGTGACCGGTTGGGCCTGGGGCGCACGGGTCAAACGCTCCCAGATCATCACGCTGCGGACCCGCGACTATGTGACGGCAGCGAAGTTCGCCGGTGACGGCACCCTGCGGATCATCTTCCGGGAGATCCTGCCGAACATGACCTCACTCGTGGTGGCCGGGTTCATGGGCGCGGCTACGGCGGCGATCGGAGCCGAGGCGGGGCTGGAGTTCCTCGGGCTGGGCGATCCGAACACAGTCAGCTGGGGGACGATGCTGTTCTGGTCCGAGCAGGGTTCGGCGATGCTCACCGGCGCCTGGATCTGGCTGTTCGCACCGGGTCTGTGCCTGGCGATGCTGATCACCTCGCTGACCCTGATCAACTTCGGCGTCGACGCGTTGAGCAATCCGCATCTGAGGGAGGGCTAGGTATGGCGCTGCTCGAGGTCCGTGACCTGAGCGTCGACTACGCACCGAAGGGTGCCCCGACGGTCCACGCGGTACGCGGGGTCAGTTTCGACATCGCCGCGGGCGAATTCGTGGGACTGCTCGGCGAGTCCGGCAGCGGCAAGTCCACGCTGGGCACCGCGATCCTCAGGCTGACCGAACGGCCCGGCCGGATCAGCGCCGGCAGTGTCCACTTCGACGGCCGGGACATCACCGATGCCTCGCCGGCACAGCTGCGACCGATCCGCTGGCGGGACATCTCGACCGTCTTCCAGAGCAGCATGAACTCCCTCAACCCGGTCGCCACCATCGAAAACCAGTTCCGCGACGTGATCGTGGAGCACACCGACCTGAAACCGGCCGCGGTCAGCCGGCGTATCGACGAACTGCTGGAGATGGTCGTCATCGACCCGTCGTTCCGGCGCTTCTACCCGCACGAGCTGTCCGGCGGGATGAAGCAGCGGGTCGCGTTGGCGATGGCGCTGGCACTGGATCCGCGACTGGTCGTGCTGGACGAACCGACCACCGGGCTGGACGTGGTGGTGCAGCGGTCCATCCTGGACAACCTGCGTCGGTTGCAACGCGAACGCGGTTTCGCGGTCCTGTTCATCAGCCACGACATCGGTACGGTGCTGGAGTCCGCGGACCGCGTGATGATCATGTACGCCGGGCAGCTCGTCGAGCAGCAGCCCGCGCACTGGATGTTGCGCGACCCGATGCATCCGTACGCCAAGGGCATGCTCGGGTCCTACGCCGATCCGCGGGCCGAGACGGTCCGGATCACCTACATACCGGGGCGCCCGCCGAGTCTGGTGAGCCCACCGACCGCCTGCCCCTTCGCGCCACGCTGCCCGGAGGCGATCGAACGCTGTACCAGCACGGCGCCGGCACTGCTGCCACTGGCGCACGGTACGGTCGCCTGCCACGTCGCCCGCATCCACCGTGATCCGCAGCCCGGCGACGAGAAGCTCGGCGCGGCGAGCCGGGAGTTCGCCGGTCCGGCCTTCGTCAAGTCCGCACCCACCGGTGATGTCGACGACGCCAACGAGATCCTGCTCAGCGTGCAAGGGGTCGGCAAGGCCTACACCCGGCGTCGCGGGTTCAGCCGCAGTCACGTACAAGCGGTCACCGACACCTCGTTCTCGTTGCGCCGCGGCCGGGTCACGGCCTTGGTCGGGCAGAGCGGCAGTGGCAAGACCACCCTCGCGCGACTGATCACCGGGGTGGAGCGGCCGGATACCGGCCAGATCACACTCGGTGAGCTGCGGGTGGACCGGCTCGGCCGGCGCGCCGTGCAGCGCTACCGCAAGCACGTGCAGATGGTCTTCCAGGACCCGTTCGCCGCGCTGAACCCGAACCGTACGGTCGGCTACGCGCTGAGCCGGCCGCTGCGCAACCATCTGAAGGTGCCGGCCGGGCAGGTACGGGAGCGGGCCGCCGAATTGCTGGAGACGGTCGGGTTGTCCCCTGCGGAGGACTATCTGGACAAGTTCCCGCACCAGTTGTCCGGTGGGCAGCGGCAACGCATCGTGGTGGCCCGGGCGCTCGCCCCGGAGCCGCGGGTGATCGTGGCCGACGAACCGATCTCGATGCTGGACGTGTCGATCCGGGCGGAGGTACTGGAGTTGCTGGACACCCTGGTACGCACGCGCGACCTGGCCATCCTGTACATCACCCACGACCTGCTCTCGGCCCGCTTGCTCGCCGACGACATCCTGGTGCTGCACGAGGGGCAGGTGGTCGAGACCGGCTCCGCGACCACCGTCATCCAGCAGGCCCGGCACGACTACACGCAACGGCTGCTCGCCGCGATACCCAACCCGTACGCCGTGGTCGACCACAGTGCCGAGGAGCTGCCGGTCGCCGACTGACTGGGCGCCAACGGCGGGAAGGCGACGACCGGAAGCCCGGTGCGGACCGGATCCGGGAAGATCCGACCCGTACCGGGCCCCTGGCTCGTGGTGCCGGCGCACCCATTCCCGCGCCGGCACCACTGTGGGGATCAGCCGCTCTGCGCGCACCCGCCGATGGCGTTGCTCCAGGTGGGCTGCAGGGCGAAGGTACCGGTGGAGAGACTCTTGGCGAACAGGTTCTGCCAGGCGCAGAGGTCCGCGTTCTCCTCACCGCTGGAGTTGTCCACCCAGCCCGACGACGGCTCCGGGTCGTTGGCCGCCTCGGCGTACTCGTGGCCACCGACGATGCTGAAGCCGTCGAGCTGGCTACGGACGCTGTTGGCACCGCAGGAGGAACCGAGGTCCAGAACGTAGGGCATGTTGGTGAAGGCGACCCGACCGTTCCAGTCGTGCCAGGCACAGAAACCGGCGCTGCCGAAGCCGTCCGGGTGGGTGCCCTTCGGGCTGACCACGAACACGTCGGTGCTCGGCCCGGACACGCCGAAGTGCGACGCGGCCGTGTTGGCCTCACTGGACAGCTGGCTGTACGACGCGTTGGTCGGCGAGGAGACGGTGTTGTGGAACCAGACGCCGCCGAGCACCGGGTTGTGCAGTGAGACGTAGGCCGAGCTGTCGTAGTACTGGGTCAGTACGTGCGACCAGCTGTCCGCGCCGAGACCGTTGAAGAAGTTGGTCAGGTAGTTCGCGACCCCATTGGGATCGCTGTTCCACTGCGAGCCGTAGAAGTCGAGATAGACCTTGGCGCTGTGCTCGACCGGACCGCCGTTCCAGCTCAGCGTGGTCTTCAGCTGGGGACGGATCTGGTGGCCGCGCAGCGGGGTGATGTTGGGGCCGGACCGGCTGGTCTGGACCGCGTGCGTGTCATGGCCGTTGAGGGCCGCGGTGGCGGGGGCGGAGATCCCCATGGTGGTCAGCGCTGCCACGGCGAGGGTGGCGATGGCAGCGAGGGACAGGGTGCGCCTCTTCATCGAGGCACTCCTTTCGCTGGGCAGGGCGACACCACAACCGGTGGAGGGATCCGATATGAGTGGGCGTCGCCCCGAGGGGTGGGGGGCGTGCCGTTATGCGCCCTGGGGGGGCGCGTATCGGCTTCATCACTGTAAGCCGACAGATAGCGCGTTTCCCGATTTCTCATTTAACTCTTATTGAGCCCAGAAAGGATCTTGCCGACATAAAACTTTTGCCGCTTTTATGGGCTTTTTCACGGAATGAATTTGGGGCTGATAGGTGCTATCCGTATCAATCACCATCAAATATCGTGAACATGCGCCTATTTCCTCCTGGCAGGAGTTCCGATGACCCGGGTACAGCGAGCGTTCGGACTGATGGTTCTGTTGGCCGCATTCGGCGCACTGGTCGCCGCCCGACCCGCCATCGCTTCGACCGGCACCGCAACGGACTGCTGTGGCGGCACCGCCGCCTGGACCACCGGGAACAAGAGCGCGCTCGGCACCTCCGCGACCACCGCCAGCACGGTGTGGTTCACCGTCGCCGACGGCATCACCTCCGAGGTCTTCTCACCCCGCGCCGATGTGCCGGACATGCAGGACATGCAGTACCTGGTCACCGATGGTTCGTCCTTTGTGGACCTGGAGCGGGACGCGACCAGTCACACGGTCTCGATGCCCGACGAGAAGGCGCTGGAGTACACGGTCACCAACACGGCCACGAGCGGCCGGTACCGGATCACCAACACCTACCTGACCGACCCGGACCGCGACACTCTGGTGGTACGGACCCGCTTCCAGTCCCTCGACGGCGGCAGCTACCAGCTCTACCTGTTGGCCAACCCGTCGATGGCCGGCGGCGGCGGACACGACACGGCGTCCTACGACGCGGCCGATGGCGCACTGCGGGCCAGCGACACACAGACGCTGTTCGGCAGCAGTACGACGGTGGCCTCGGCCCTGACGGTATCCGGCGGCTTCACCGCACACGACAACGGCTACGTGGGCGCGGCGAGCGACTGCAATGTCGACCTGCGCACCGACCGCAGGCTGGACAACCAGTACGACGCGGTGTCCGCTCCCGGCAACGTCGTACAGTGCGGGCGGATCGCCGTCGGAGCCGACAGTACGTTCACCGTGGCACTCGGCTACGGCGACTCCGCCAGCGCGGCGTCGAGTGCGGCGAACGGGTCACTGTCGGCCGGTTTCACCGCGCTGGAGGCGAACTACCGGGCCGGCTGGAACTCCTATGTGGACAGTCTGCGGCCGGCACCGGCCAGCGTGTCCGGTGACACCACACGTCGCCGGACGTACTACGTGGCGGCGATGGCGTTGCACGCGGCCGAGGACAAGACCTACCGTGGCGCGAGCGTCGCCGGACTCGCGACTCCATGGGGCGCCGGGGTCGACGGCGATGCGTTGAACGACGGCTATCACCGGGTCTGGGGCCGGGACCTGTACCAGCAGGCCACCGGGCTGCTCGCGGCGGGCGATGCGGCCCAGGCCAGACGCATGGCGGAGTTCCTGTGGAACAGGCAGTACATCGCCACCCCGACACCGGGTGACGCAACGACCTACCCGGCCGGATCGTTCCCGCGCTACAGCCCGGTCAGTGGGGTGGCCGGCGCCACTCCCCAACAGCTCGGCTGCTGCGAACAGCTCGACCAGGAAGCCGACGCGATCATCCTGGCCTACAGCACCGGACTCACCGATGCCGGCAGCTACGCCAAGATCCGGACCACCGCGGACCATATCCGTTCCGTCGGCCCGGCCACCACCGAACGCTGGGAGGAGCAGTACGGCATCTCCCCGTCGTCGGTGGCCGCCGAGATCGCCGGCCTCGTGTGCGCTGCCGCCATCGCCCGCGACAACGGCGACGCCGCCAGCGCGGCGAACTGGGAAGCCACTGCGGATTCCTGGCATGACAGCCTCACCGGCCAGACCGTCACCACCGCCGGGTACTGGGGGTCCCGCTACTACGAGCGGCTCGACACCGACGGCAACCCCGACGACACCGACCAGCTCTGCTCCGCCGAGGGCTGCTTCTACCAGCACGACGTGGTCGGCTTCGGTTTTCTGGAACTGGTACGCCTCGGCGTACGCCCGGCCGCCGATGCCGACGTGGCGGCATCCGTTGCGCCGAGCACCGCGGGTAGCGACGACAACTCCACCATGCGGGTCACCCTGCCCAACGGCGACATGTACTTCCACCGGTACGTGCACGACGACTACGGGGAGAGCAACACCGACTGCACCGGATGGCACGGGATCGGCAGTGACCGGGGACGCCTGTGGCCGGTACTGTCCGGCGAGCGCGGCGAGTACGAGTTGGCCAACGGCCGATCTGCCGGCGGCTACCTGCAGTCGATGGCGGACGCCGGCAACGACGGCCACTTCGTACCGGAGCAGATCTGGGACCGTACGGACGTCTCCTGCTTCCCGCTCGGCCGCCCCACCGGCAGTGCCGCGCCGCTGATGTGGGCGGAGGGACAGTACCTCCGGCTCGCCCGGGCGATCGACACCGGCAGCAACAGCGACACCATCCCGGTGGTACGCGACCGCTACGCGGCTGCTGGGGCCAGGTGAGGATCCCGACAGGTGCGGCCCACGTCACATTTCGGTCACCGCCGCACATCGGGACGGGTTGGTCGTGGCTGGTACTGGCGCAACAGGTCCACATACCGGCACAATGCACCCGATTGCAACTCGTGCCCCCGAATCATGACGTAAAGGTGGTTGCATGTCCCTCCGCCGTACCGCCGCGCTGCTCGCGGCATCCCTCGCCTCGGCCCTGCTGATCCTCGGCTTCGCCGCACCGGCCCAGGCGTCGGTCACCACCGCGCAGAAGCTGCAGGTGATGTCCAACTTCACGCAGACCAGCGCCAGCTCGTACAACTCCTGGCTCAGCGCCCGCAACAACCAGGGCGCCTGGGCCGACTACAACTTCGACTGGTCGACCGACTACTGCTCGGACAGTCCCGACAACCCGTTCGGCTTCCCCTTCAACACCGCCTGCGCGCACCACGACTGGGGCTACCGCAACTACAAGGCGATGGGCCAGTTCGACGCGAACAAGGACCGTATCGACAGCATGTTCTACGCCGACCTGCAGCGGGTCTGCGCCAACTACTCCGGCGCGGAGAAGACCTCCTGCGACGGCCTGGCCTGGACCTACTACCAGGCCGTGCACATCTTCGGGGTGACCAAGGTCAGCCGGGCCGAGCTGCAGAAGGCCGGCCAGCAGTAGAGCTGAGCACGAAGTACGGCAGTGGCTCCCGGTCACCGGGCGTTCCGGCAGCGACATCCGCCGGACCGCCGACCGGGAGCCACCGGCCCGTCCGGGCACTCTTCAGTCAGCGAGCGTACGGTGCCAGCGCCGCCAGAACCTGCCGCTCGGCGATGTCCAACGGCCCGGTGGACTGGTAGGCGCGACACAGCAGCATGGCGCCCTCCAGACTGGTGAGTACGAACATCGCCAGGTCGCGCGCATCCGCAGCGGGGACGCCGTAGCGGATGAGTCCGGCGCTCAGGGCCGCGTTCCATGTCTCGTACGCGGTCCGGCACGCCGCGCTCAGCGCGGCGGAGTCCGGCGCCGAGTCCAGGGTGACGGTAGCGACCGGGCAGCCCTCGCGGAAGCCGGTGTCCGCCAGTGTCGCGGCGAAGTGCCGGGCCATCCATTGGATGCACGCCGACAGGCTGCCGGTGCACTCGAATGCCGTGTCGATCAACTGCTCGAACTCGGTGGTCGACGCCGCGATCGCGGCCACCGCGATCTCCTCCTTACCGCCGGGGAACAGGAAGTAGACCGATCCCCGGGGCGCGCCGCTGACTCCGATGATCTGCGCCAGCCCGGTGCCCTGGTAGCCCTGCCGGTGCAGCAGGGTACGAGCGGTGTCGACGATCTGTCGACGTGACTGCGATCGCGGTCGTGGCATGTGCGTCCCCGGTGTTCAGTCGCGTAGCTCGGCGAAGCCCTCCGCACGGGTGCGCAGCGGGCGGTAACCCAGCTCGGTGCGGGCCTTGGTGGTGTCGATCGTGCATTCCTGGCTGGACAGCCACAGGCTCATGTAGTCCAGTGGCGGTGCGCCGTCGAGGTGCAGGACCCGCCAGATCGTCTCACCCGCGCCGGTCGCCGCCCGCGCCAGACCGGCGGGTACCGAGCGGGTGGGCGGCGGCACCGAACGGGTGGCCAGCAGTTCGGTGATGAACTCGCGGAAGACGACCGGCTCACCGTCGGTCACGAAGTAGGCCTCACCGGGTCGGCCGCGCCGGGCGGCCAGCAGCAGCCCTTCGACGGTGTTGTCCACATGCGTGGTGTCGGTCAGTTCGGTGCCGCCGCCGATCCAGGCGAACCTACCGGCCCGGACCGCGGCGACGATCTCCGGCAGGACGGTCGTGTCTCCGGCGCCCCAGACGAACCGCGGGCGCAGCACGACCGTCTCCAGGTCCGTCCCGTTCGCGGCCAGCACCAGCCGTTCGGCCTCGGCCTTGGACGCCGGGTACGGAGCCGGTGAGTCCGGCCGCAGTGGTGCGGTCTCATCGACGTGTACCAGCGGCTGACCGGCCATCAGCGCCGCCTCGGTGCCGACGTGCACCAGCCGCCGCACGCCGGCCTCGCGTACCGCCCGCAGCACGTTCGCCGTCCCGTCGACGTTGTCGGCCCAGAACCTCGACCGCGGGCCGCCCCGGGTGGTCCGCGCGGCGGCGTGGTACGCCAGTTCCGTACCGGTCGCCGCGGCGCGCAGGCTGGCCACATCGGTGATGTCGCCCCGTACGGCGAGCGCGCCGAGTTCACCGACCCGCTGTGCGGCGGCGTCGCTGCGGGCCAGCGCCCGTACGGCGTGGCCCTCTGCCACCAGGCGGGCGATCAGCCGGCCGCCGACGAAGCCGGAGCCACCGGTCACGAAGATCTCGGTCATCGACACTCTCCATAAGTATGTTGACCGACATAGTAACAACCAGAGCCCAGCCGCCACGTCCTGGTGGTACGGGTTCAACCGAGGTAGGTGAGCACTGCCCGCACCCGCCGGTTGTCGTCGCCGGACGGCGGCAGGTCCAGCTTGCCGAAGATGCTGTTGATGTTCTTGCTGACCGCCTTCTCCGTGATGAACAGGCTGCCGGCGATCGCGTTGTTCGAACGACCCTCCGCCATCAATCCGAGCACCTCCCGTTCCCGTGGCGTGAGCCGCAGCAGCGGCTGGTCCGCGGCGTGTCGGGTGAGCAACTGCGTCACCACCTCCGGATCCAGAGCGGTGCCCCCCGCGGCCACCCGACGCACCGCGTCCAGGAATTCGCTGACGTGCGAAACCCTGTTCTTCAACAGGTACCCGACGCCACCGCTGCGGTCCGCCAGCAGTTCGCGCGCATACATCTGCTCGACGTGCTGGGACAGGATGAGCACCGGAAGGCCGGGCAGCTGGGTCCGGGCCGCAAGAGCGGCCTGCAACCCCTCGTCACTGAAGGTCGGCGGCAACCGGACGTCGACCACCGCGACGTCGGGACGGTGTCGCAACAACGCCGGCAACAGCGACGGACCGTTGTCCACGGCCTCGACCACCTCGAAGCCGTACGCCTCCAGCAGCCGGGTCAGGCCGTCCCGGAGGAGGGCATGGTCCTCGGCGATGACCACTCGCACGGTACCTCCATAGTCAACACGGTGGGTCCACCCAACGGGCTGGTCACCACGAGGGTGCCGTCGTGCGCGGCCAACCGGCGCTGCACACCCCGTAGACCGGTGCCACCGCAGGGATCGGCACCGCCCACACCATCATCGGTGACGGTCAGCCGCAGCGTGCCCCCAGCATGCCGTACCCGTACCGCCGCCCTGCTGGCACCGCTGTGCCGCGCGACGTTGGCCAGCGCCTCGGCGACCGCGAAGTACGCGGCCGTCTCCACCGGAGCCGGTGGACCGCCCGGTGGTTCGATGTCCACGTCCACCGGCAACGGCAGATCCAGTGCCAGTGCCCGCAGGGCGCCTGCCAGCCCACGCTCGGCAAGGACCGGGGGGTGGATCCCGTGCACCAGGTCCCGCAGATCGGCCAGCGCCCGGTCGCTGTTGTGACGGGCCTCGGTCAGCAGCCGTTGCGCGGCCACCGGATCGCGCAGCACCATCTCCTCGGCCATACCCAGGCTCATGCCCAGAGCCACCAACCGGACCTGGGCGCCGTCGTGCAGGTCCCGTTCGATCCGACGCAGCTCCGCGGCCTGCGCGTCGGTGGCCTCGGACCTGGTCCGGGACAGCTGGTCCACCCGTCGGGCGAGCGCAGCGGCACGGGTCGGTGACAGCAACACACGCTGCCACCGTGCCCGCCAGTGCAGCACAGCCGGACCGAACGCCAGCCCCGCCACGACCAGTACCGCGCCCTGCAGTACCGCCAACGGCACCAGCAACCAGGCAGGTCCAGGCAGCAGCCGGTCCACCAGGAACCGGTGGTCGTCCAGCACCGGAGCCAGCGCCGGTACCAGCACGACGCCTTCCAGACCGTGCACCACCGCCGACGCCGGCAGCATTCCGAGCAGCAGATCCACCGGGCCGGTGAGCAACCAGAGCAGATCCCGCCACGTCGCCCGGTCACCCAGCAGCCAGCGGCAACGCTGCCAGGCCCCGCTGCCCAGGTACGGCCCCAGCGGCGGCGCGGGCCGGTAGGGCATCGCGATCTGGACGCCGAACCAGTCACCGGCCAGTCGACGCTGCTCGGTGGCGAGCCAGCGAACCGCGAGCAGTACCGGCGGCACCAGGAACACCCCCACCCCCAGGACCAGCATGGCGAGCGCGACCGCGGTCAGTACCAACAGGATGAGCCCCGCGGCGAACGAGACCATCGCCGTGACCAGGCCGCGGCCGGCGGCCAGCAGGCCACGGCGCAGCCAGCGGATCCGCTCCGGCCGGGAGCCGCGGACCAGCACCCACAGCGCCGGTGAGATCGAACGGTCGAGATCGGACACTCCGCCATTGTGAGCCCTGTGGACCAGCCGGCCAGTAGTGCTACCACCACCACCACTCGGGACACAGCACCCGTGCCCGCACGTCGGCAGCGCAGCAGGATCAGTTCATCCACCAGGAAGGAATCCGATGAGTACGCTGACGCACCAATCACCCGGACACGCGGCCCCCCGCCGCCGGGTCCGCCGACCCTGGCCGATCGCCCTGCTGGCAGTGGCCACCGTGGGAATGGTCTGGTTCCTTCTCTCGGCGTACGTGCCGCCGGTGATGAAGACCAGCCGTATCCCACCACGCAGTGAACTGCACTACGTACTACTGGTGGCGCACATCGCCACCGCGGCGATCGCCGCGGTGGCCGGCACCGCACAGTTCTGGCCCTGGTTGCGGCGCCGCTTTCCGGTGGTGCACCGCTGGACCGGTCGCGCCTACTTCTTCCTCGGCGTCTTCCCCTCGGCGGTACTCGCGGTACCGGTGACGGTCCTCGCGCCGTTCGGCGCGGCGAACCAGGCTGCGCTCGCCACACTGGACGTGCTGTGGGTCCTCACCGCGGTCGCCGGGTACCGGGCGGTCAGGCAGCGCCGCTTCGCCGATCACCGCCGCTGGATGATCCGCAACTTCGCGCTCATCTGGGGCTCGCTGGCCTCCCGGTTCTGGACGCCGCTGCTGCTGCTGGCCATCGCACCGCAGGAGTCCTCGATGGTCTACCGGGGCGACGCGACGGCCATCCTGCACGACATCGCCAGCGGCAGTGCCTGGCTCGGCCTGATCTCCTCGCTGCTGATCGCCGAGTACTACCTGCAGCGCCGGTACGGGGTGCCCGGCCCGCGCCGTGCACCGGTGAGGTCCACCGAGGTGACCGATCGTAGGACCCCGACCGGCGCGCTCGACCGGTGAGCCGTGAGGTCCGAATTGCTCTCCCGGGCCACCTCCACAGTCACCACGATGGAGAGGACGTCCACGAACCGGCCGAACGTAGGAGGGCGATCATGCGACAGAGCATCGGCGTTGTCGGCTCGGGAAACATCGCCCGCGCCCTCACTGCGCACCTGGCCGCCGCCGGACACGAGGTCCGGATGTACGCCCGCAGGCCGGACACCCTGGCCGCGGTCCGGGAGGCCGGATCGCTCACCGCCGACGGCATGCTGACCGGAACGTTCCCCGTCGCGGAGGTCACCGGCGACGCCGGTCACCTCGCCCGCGAGTGCCCGGTCGTCTTCGTCGCGACGGTGACCACGGCGTACCGGGACGTGGCCGCCACCCTGGCGCCCGTGCTGCAGCCCAACCAACTGGTCGTCACGTTCTCCAGCAAGTTGTTCGGCAGCGTCGAGTTCAGCCGGGTACTGCGCGAGCACGGCGCGCCGGACAGCGTCGAGGTTGTCGAGACCGACTGCATCCTGGCCGCCCGGGTACTGCCCGACGGCACGGTACTGATGGCCCGCAAGAACTGGAACCTGCTGGGTGCACCGCGCCGCGACTGGGTCGAGACCCACCTACCGCTGCTGGCCAAGACGTTCCCCGGCCTGGAACCGGCCACCAACCTGGTACATCGCGGGGTCAGTGACTTCGGCGCGATGGCGCACGTGGTGATCTCCTACGCCAACCTCAGCAAGATCGACCGGGGCGAACCGGTGCTGTTCTACGAGGAGGGCCTGTCCGAGCGCACGGTACGCCTGTTGGAGGCCACCGAGCAGGAGTTCCGTACGGTCGCCGAGGCGTACGGGGCGTCGCTGCTGCCGATGCCGGAGATCCTGGACCGTTACTACGGCGCCGACAGCACCAATCTGCTCAGTGCGATGCGCTCGGCCCGACCGTACCGGGGGGTGACGGCGCCGACCAGTGTCGATGACCGGCTGCTACGCGAGGACGTGATCAACACGCTGGTGCCACTGGAGCAGCTGGCCGAACTCGCTGGCATCCGTACCCCGATGGTCAGCGCGATGATCAGCCTGGCGGGCACCCTCGCCGGGGAGGACTACCGCAGGACCGGGCGCACGTTGCTGCGGCTGGGACTGGCCGATCTGGACCACCCGGCCATGTTGGCCTGGCTACGCCACTGAGCAGGCCGGACGGCTACGCCGGTCCGAACGGCCGGAAGGTTACCGCCACTGAGAACACCCGGAGAGGACGACCTGTGACTTCCCTCGATACCCACACCGACTGGTCCGGCCTGCTGGCCGGCTGGGACGCCCAGCAGACCGGCTACGTCCCGGAACGGGAAGCCCGCTTCACCGCCATGCTGGACGTGCTCGACGCGCTGCTGCCGGACAACTTCGTGGCGGTCGACCTGGCCTGCGGCCCCGGCTCACTCAGCTGCCGGTTGCTGGAGCGTTTCCCCGGGGCCCGTTGCGTCGCGGTCGACCTGGACCCGGTACTGGTGGAACTCGGCCGGCGGACCGCCACCGGCTACGGTGACCGGCTGCGTTTCGTCGAAGCCGATGTGAGTACACCGCAACTGGCTGCCGCGCTCGAGGTCGACCAGGTCGACGCGGTGCTGAGCAGTACGGCGCTGCACTGGCTGCCCGCCGACCGGCTCACCGCGCTGTACGGACGGCTGGGTGAGCTGGTACGACCCGGCGGGGTCTTCCTCAACGCCGACAACATCCCGTTCACCAGGGGGCAGAGCCCGTTCCAGACCCTGGCCGAGGCCCGCCGGGCGGCCGATGCCACGGCCGCCTTCGGCACGGACATGGCCAGCGGCTTCCGGGACTGGTTCGTCAGGGCCAGCGCCAGCCCGGAACTCGCCGACGCGTTCACCGAACGGGAGCGCCGCTTCGCCGACATCGGCCGCGACCACGCCGAACCGCCCGTCGAGCTGCACCTCGCCGCGTTGCGGCAGGCCGGTTTCGCCGCCGTGGACGTGGTCTGGCAGCAGCTCGACGACCGGATCATCGCCGCGGTGCGGTGAGCGTCCCTGGCCCGTACCGCGTCACGACCGGTATGCCGGCGGGCCGGGGAACCCGCCGTCGATCTCCTCCATCGCCTGGGCCACCCGCAGGCACAACGGGTCGGCGCCCCGGGCCGCGACGACCTGCATACCGACCGGCAGGCCATCGGCCAGGCCGGCCGGAACCGAGGTCGCCGGATGCCCGGTCACGTTGAACGGGCTGGTGTTGACGACCATGTCCAGCGCCGAGCCGATCCAGTCCTGTCGGCTGGTCGCGCCGTCCGGCAGAACCCGGGGAAGGTAGGGCACCGTCGGGGTGACCAGAACGTCCACTTCGGACAGGGCCTGGTCGTACGCGTCGGTGAGGTGCGCCGCCAACCTCATCGCAGCCGCCAGATGCCAACCGGGGGCCCGGTCACCGGGGTGGGTACCGGCCGCGCTGGAGAACCGGACCGTGTCGGCCAGCCATTCCGGATGCGCCGCGCGCCGGGCTGCGACGTAGGAGACCATGTCCGGGTCCCCGTCCAGTGAGCTCTGCGCCGATCCCAGGTTGCCGGCGAGCATGTCACGCACCCCGGAGTGCGTGATGATCACCATGGCCAGTGCACCACCCCGGGTGTGCACCGGGATGCTCACCTCCCGCACGATCGCACCGGCACTGGCGAGGCGCTCAACCGCGGCACGTACGGTGTCGTCGACGGCGGCCTCGGACAGGCCCGGTACGGCGAAGGACTCCCGTACCAGGCCGATGCGCAGCCCTCGCACCCCGTCGTGCAGACCGGACAGCCAGTCCGGTCCCGGTGCCGGCAGACACTGCCGCAGGTCCCGACCGTCCGGTCGGTCCAGCGCCGCCATGATCCGCGCGGCCAGTTCGGTGGTGCGGGTCAGCGGCCCCAGTCCGTCCTGCACGGCGGTGAACGCCATCGCACCGGTGTAGGGAACCAGACCACGACTCGGCTTGTGTCCGACCAGACCGGTGCCCGAGGCCGGCGCCCGTACGCTGCCGCCCTGGTCGCCGCCGATACCGAAGTCGGCCAGACCGGCGCAGACCAGCGCCGCGCAGCCCGACGAGGAACCGAAGGTCGCACGGTCCGGGGCCCACGGGTTGGTCACCGGCCCCAGCGCACTGGTGTACGAGGAGGCGGACACGCCCAGGTCCTCGGCGTTGGCATTGCCCACCAGGGTGGCTCCGGCCTCCAGCAGCAACCGGACCACTGCGGCGTCCTCGGCCGGAATGTGGCCCTCCACCAGCAACGATCCGGCGCTCATCGGCCAACCGGCGACCGAGATGCTGGACTTGCCCACCCATCGCAGCCCGGCCAGGGGCCCTTCCTGCGCACCAGCCACCTGTCCCTGCACGTACCAGGCGTTGTGCGGGTTGTCGGCCGGAGCGGGGCGGGTCCAGGTTCGGGTAGGGGGTGCCGGTCGCATCTCCTCGTACCAGGCGGCGATCTCGTCGTGGGCTCCGGCCATGGTGGCGCCGAGTTCGCTGTAGAGCTTGACGTCCTCGTCGCTCAGCCCCAATCCGTACTGAGCGGACCGCGCCGCCACCTCGGTAACGCTCGGTGCTGTCCACGCCATGCCGACCTCCAGGAAACGAGTCAGTCCTTCGTGACAACTGGTGACCTGACCCATTTGCCGAAGGGGGATCTGCCGTACTCACTGAACGACTGTGCGGCCCGTTCGAAGCAGGCTCGCGAGGCCGGCGGTCACCTGCTGAAACAGGTGTCGAAAAGGCTTGAAGAACTGCCCGGGATCGTACCGAGGAATGGTGCGATCGGGGTGCACCGTGTCCGGCCCGCAACAATTGGCGGCGTGAATCTTCCCGGCAAAACACCCGCATCAGGCGATCCAGGGCAGGGCATCAAGCTGCACAGGGCATGAAACCGGGCCCGTCGAATCGAGTCGTCGCGACAGGCAGTTGGTGAATGTTGGACGCACCGCTATGGATTCATTTCCCGGTGCGACCGGGGCTGCATTAGCGATTCCTTGACGGCTCAATGATACCGGGTACAAGAATGAAGATCGTCCATTCCGTACGACCACACAACGACACCGGGGACAGGCCGTACCCGCCGGCCGCCCGGAGCGTGCATGACGTCCTTACGCAATGACACCGGCCGATCTCTGCTCTCCGAGGAAGGCGCGGACCTGAACTACAGAAAGTAGTTCCTGTGCTGCAGCGCGGCCGCGCTCACCGCCACGAGCCGGTCGATGCCACCCGCACCAGGACATCGTTGCTCTCCGGTAGGCCGATCGTGACCCGCACCCCGTCCCCGTCGAACGAGTGCACCAGCAACCCGGCCGCCTCAGCCGCCGCGGCGAACGCCGAACTACCCGACCCGAGCGGCAGCCAGACGAAGTTGCCCTCGCTGTCCGGGACCTCCACCCCCGCCGCCCGTAGCTCCCGTACCACCCGGTCGCGCTCGGCAGCGATCGAGCGGTGCTGCTCGGCGAACGTGTCCGCAGCCTCCAACGCGGCGATCGCCGCCTCCTGCGCCACCTGCGACACCTGGAACGGCATGGTCACCGAACGCAGGCCCGCGATCGGTCCCTGCTGCCCGATCGCGTAGCCGATCCGCAGGCCGGCCAGACCGTACGCCTTGGAGAAACTGCGCAGCACCACCACGTTCGGATAGCGTTGGTAGAGCGTGAGACCGTCGGCCATCGCAGGATCCGTACCGAACTCGCGGTAGACCTCGTCGAGCACCACGAAGACCCGGGGCGGTACATCGTCGAGAAAGCGGACGAGCTCGTCCCGGGCGACGCCGGCCCCGGTCGGGTTGTTCGGATTGCAGATGAACACCAGCTTGCTGCGTCGCCGTCGGGCCGCGCGGGCCATCGCCGGCAGATCGTGGTGGTGACCGTTGAGCGGTACCCGACGCACCGGGATCCGCATCCCCTCCGCGATCAACGGATAGCCCTCGAACGACCGCCAGGCGAACACCGCCTCGCCGCGGGACTTCCCCACCAGATGCAGCATCTGCTGGATCAGCCCGGAGGCGCCGGCACCCACCGCCACGTGCTCGACCGGTACGCCGTGGTGCTTGGCGATCGCGTCGGCCAGGGCCTGCGGGTAGACCTCCGGATAGCGGTTGGCCGTACCGACAGCCTGCCGCATCGCGGCCGCCACGGACGCCGGTGGCGGGAAGGGGTTCTCGTTCGCATCCGCGCGGTGCACTGTGGACGGTACCGGGCTCGGCTGCGGGACCATGATGTTCCTCCGCTACTCGATGGACGACCTTCCTCGACGCTAGGGTCGGGCGGGCCTGTCCCGGAGCGCCGTCCGGCCCGGCCACGAGGCAACCGGTGGCAGTGCCCGACCGGGCACCCCGGTCTTCTCGCCCGGCGTCGTCTTGGGTCGCCGGGCGGTCGGTGGCACCGTCAGGACGGTGCGCTCAGCCCCACAGCGAGGCGCAGCACCAGCGCCAGCCGAGATGGGAACCCATCGCAACAGCCGGGAGCCGCCGTGGTCGCCACCGTCCCCACTGTCCGCGCAGCATCCCGCATCGCCACCCTGGTGGTGGTCTGCCTGGCGCTGTTCATGGCGCTGCTGGACAGTGTCGCGATCAGCGTCGCGCTACCGGTGATCCGGGCCGACCTGCACACCGACGTCGCCGGACTGGTCTGGATCGCCGACGGCTACGTACTGGTCTTCGCGGCGTTGCTGCTCACCTCCGGCAGCCTGGGGGACCGGTTCGGCCGGACCGGCATGTTCCGGGCCGGACTCGCCGTGTTCACTGCTGGCTCCGCGGTGTGCGCGGTGGCACCCGGGCTCGGCGTGCTGGTGACCGGGCGGATCCTGCAGGGCCTCGGCGCGGCGCTGGTCACCCCGCAGACCCTGGCGATCCTGACCAGCGCGTTCCCCGGCGACAAGCAACGGGCCAGGGCGTTCGGCATCTGGTCGGGGGTATCGGGGCTGGCACTGCTGCTCGGACCGGTGCTCGGCGGGGTGCTGGTCGGCACCTGGGGCTGGCAGGCGATCTTCCTGGTCAACGTGCCGGTGGGGATACTCGCCCTGATACTCGGCGGGCGGGTGCTGCGCACCGACCGACCGCAGCGCCCGGACCTGCCGCTGCACCGCGCAGTGGACCTGCCCGGCCAGCTGCTGGCCGTGCTGTGGCTGGGTACCTTGACCTACGCGCTGATCGAGGGCAGCCGGCTCGGCTGGAGCTCACCGGTCATCGTCGGGATGCTGGTGGTCTCGGTGGGCGCGTTCGTGGCTCTGCTGCTGGTGGAGCGCAGGAGCGAACACCCCATGCTCCGACTCGGCCTGTTCCGCTCGCTCACCTTCTCGGCCAGTACCGTCGTGATCGCCCTGGTGGCGTTCGGCCTGTACGCCTCGTTCTTCCTGATCAGCCTGTTCCTGCAGCAGGTACAGCACTACCCGGCTGCGGCGACCGGCGTACGGTTCCTGCCCGCCATGCTCGCCGTGGTGGTGGCGTCCCCACTGGCCGGGCTGCTGGCCGGCCGGGTCGGTGCCCGGGTGCCGGTGGTGCTGGGCTGCGTCCTGATCGGCGGGAGCCTGCTGATGCTGGCCCGGGTCGGCAGCACGGAAGCGTACTCGAGCTGGTGGCCGTGGCTGGTGTCCTTCGGTCTCGGGGTCGGCCTGGCGATCCCGCCGGTCAACAGCGCCCTGATGGGCAGCGTGGCACCGCAGCACGCCGGACTCGCCTCCGCGACCGGGGAGAGCGGCCAGCAGGTCGGTGCGTTGGTCGGGATCGCACTACTGGGTGCACTGGTCAGTGGCGAGTTCGGGCGGGTTGTGTCCGACGGCGCGACCGCCGCGGGACTCACCGCGCACGACACCGCGGCCCTGGCCCGAAACCTGTTCAGCGGCGGTGGCGGCGCACTCGACGCCGGGCCCCGGGTCAGTGCCCTGGTGTCGCGCGCACTCACCGGCGGCGTACACACCGCACTGACCGCCGCCGGTCTGGCGGCACTGGCCGGTGCGGTGGTGGGCCTGGCCATCCGGGAACCCCGGGGCGGCCGGCCGGACGAGCAGGACGCAGCAGAGCCGGCGGCCGGTGAGGTACCGGCCGCCGGCTCTGGTGCGTCGCTCAGCTGACCTTCGCGGAGCCGGCGAGCAGCTCCGGCGGGCGTTGGATCTCCCGCCACATCTTCGGCCCGCTCGCCGCGATCACCACCTTCGCCACCCGGGTCACCGCCCAGCGCAGAGCAGGATTACGGATCGGCTTGAAGCCGTTGACCCGCATCACCCGTTGGCGGATCCACTCCACCCGCGGCCGGCGGCGCTGCTCGTACGCCCGCAGCCCGGACACCACATCGTCGGCCGAGGCCAACGCGTCACCGAGAACCACACCGTCCTCGATGGCCTGGCAGGCTCCCTGGCCCAGGTCGGTCGGCAGGGTGTGCGCGGCGTCCCCGAGCAGTGTGACCGGGCCATCGCCCCAGTTGGGCAGCCATTCGTGGTAGAAGACATGGGTCCGGGTCGCCTTCTCCGGTGGTGTCCTACCGACGAACTCGCGGGGCAGATCACCCAGCATGTCAGCCAGCTCCGCGGCCCGCTTCCAGGTCCCCTGCGGGTCGTCGCCCTCGGCGGGACGGGCGCAGGACAGCGTCCAGACGACCCGGTTGTGTCCGATCACCCACGCCCCGCCGCCGACTCCGCTCTCCGGGTCGGAGAACAGGTACACGACCCCACGGTGCAACCCGCAGGTTCCGGTGGCGATACCACGGTAGGTGGATCTGCCGGTGTCGCGCAGCGGCAGGGAACCGTGCAGCTGTCGCAGGATGGTGGACCGGACCCCGTCGGCACCGATCAGGCCGGCGGCCTGCACGCTGCCCCCGTCGGAGCGGTGCACCGCCACGTCGCTGCCGGAGATGCTGTACCGGTCGATGCCGCAGCCGTAGCGCAGGTCCACCCCGCTCTTCTCGCACTGCTCGCGCAACATCGTGATGAGGTCGCGGCGACCCACCCCGAGTGCCGGCATCGCGCCCGGCGAGATACTGGCCGCGATCTCCATCTCGAACAGGACCTGCTGGCGTGAGTTGCGGTTCTGCGACCGGCGCAGCAGTTCACCGGACTCCACCAGCCGGTCGCCCAGCCCCAGGGTGCTCAGCGCGGTGGTCGCGTTGCTCCAGATGGTGTGACCGAAACCCGCGGTCGTGGTGATCTCGTCCAAGGTCCGGCGCTCGTACACGGTCACCGGGATGTCGTGCTGGCTCATCGCCAGAGCGGCGGTCAACCCGCCGACCCCGGCACCGGCCACCACGATCGGTGCGGTCAGGTTCTTCACGCCGACCTCCTGGTCATCAGCAGCATCGCGCTGCGCGGGCGGGTGGGCAGGTACTCGATGTCGAACGTCTCGGCGAACAGCTCCTTCTCCTCACCCGGCGCGATCATCGGCGTCATCCGGGCCGGCTTGGGCAGCTCGGCCTTGTCGGCCTGGAAGCACCACAGCAGCGCCTTGCCGCCGGGCCTGGTGATCCGGCTGATCGTCGCGGCCAACGCCAGGCGCCCGGCGCCCTCGATGTCGTTGAGGGCACCGAAGTCGCACACCAGGTCGTAGCTGTCCGCCAGCCCGGGTACCGACGTCGCGGTGAGATCCGCCCGCAGGAAGGAGCAGCTCTGCTCCACGCCGGCGGAACGGGCCCGGGCCTGCGCCCGGCGGACCGCGACCGGCGAGAAGTCCACGCCGACCACCGGCCCGAACCCTTGCGAGGCCAGGTACACCGCCTCGGCGCCGGTACCGCAACCGAGGTCCACCGCGGTGGGCAGTTCGGCGGGACTGAGCCGGCCGTCAGCGATCAACTCCTTGAGTACCGGTCGCACCTCCTTGTCCCACGGGGCGACGTTCATCCGGTACAGCATGTTGTAGAACCAGGGACGCAGACGCATCAGCTCGTCCTTCCAGGTGTCAGCCGGGCGATACCGGCCCGGGCGAGGGTCAGGTCCTCCGCGACCCCGGACAGCAGGCTGCTCTGCTCGTGGTGCAGAAAGAAGTGGTTACCGGGCAGCACCCGTACCTCGCAGCGCTCCGTGGTGTGCTGTGACCAGCCCGGCAGGTGTTCCGGTGGCGCCTCGGGATCCTCGGTGCCGCCGTACACGGTCAGTGGGCAGGTCAGCCGCGGCATCGGCCGGTAGGCGTAGGTGTCGGCCGCCTCGAAGTCGGCCCGGATGATCGGTACGAACAGATCCAGCAGTTCCTCGTCGGCGAGGACCTCTTCCGGGGTGCCGGCCAGTTCACGCAGCCGGGCCCGGAACTGCTCGTCGGGCAGCCGGTAGTCGTTGTGCAGGCTGCCCGGGTCCTGCGGGGCACCGTGCCCGGAGACGAACAGGTGCACCGCCGGGCGACCGTACCGGTGCTCCAGCCGGCGCGCCAGCTCGAACGCGACCAGGGCACCGAGACTGTGGCCGAACAACGCGTACGGGCCGTCCAACCGGGGCAGCACACTCGCCAGCGCGTCGTCGGTCAGCGCGTCGACGCCGGTCAACAGTGTCTCGCCGAGCCGCGCACCGCGGCCCGGCAACTCCACCGGCATCACCCGGGCCGTACCCGACAGCGGTCCCACCCACTCGCGGTAGATACGGGCCGCGGACCCACCCGCGTAGGGCAGGCACAGCAACTGGACCTCCGCCATCTCAGTCCCCCTTCTGCGGGCCGGAGCGCGGAAAGGTGCCGGCGATGGTACGGAACTGCATGTTGGAGGTCCCTTCGTAGATCTTGCCGACCTTGGCGTCCCGGTAGAACTTCTCCACCCGGTGGCCGGGGACGAATCCGTTGCCGCCCAACGTCTCCACGGCCTGACCGACGACCCGCTCAGCCACCTCCGAGGCGATGTACTTGGCCATCGCGGTGGCCCGCAGCCGCTCCGTCGCGCTACCACCGTGCTGCACCAGCCGGGTGGTGTTGTAGAGCAGAACCCGGGCCGCCTCCAGCTCCGCGGCCAGACGCGCCAACGGGAACGACACGCCCTGGTACGTGGCGATCGGCGCGCCGAACTGCTCCCGCCGCGCCGCGTAGGCGACCGCCTCGTCCAGTGCGCCCTGCGCGAGTCCCACCAACTGCGCGGCGATACCGATCTTGCCGACGTTGAGTGTCTCGGCGACCAGCAGCTCACCCCGGCCGGGACGGCCCAGGACACTGCCGCGCCCGACCCGGACCCCGTCGAAGTTCACCTCGCAGGTCGAGCTGGCCCGGATACCGAGCTTGGGCATCGCCTCACCCACCGTCAGCCCGGGGGCGTCCCGCTCGACCAGGAAGGCGGTCAGGCCCACCTCCGCGCGGGCGAACACCAGGAACAGACCCGCCTCGCGGGCGCTGCTGGTCCACTGCTTGGTGCCGGTGAGCACGTAGTCGTTGCCGTCCGCGACGGCCTCGGTGCCCATCGCGAAGGCGTCGCTGCCGGCGCCGGCCTCGGAGATCGCGTACGCACCGACCGTGTCGTTTGCCAGCCTCGGCAGGTGCCGACGGCGGGCAGGTCCGTCCCCGTGCCGTAGCAGCGCGCTGGTCACCAGCGCGTTCTGTACGTCCACCAGTACCGCCACCGCCGGATCGATCCGGGCGATCTCCTCGATGGTCAGTACCACGCGGAACAGGTCACCGCCGGCGCCGCCGTACGCCTCGGGTACCTCCACCCCCATCAACCCGGCATCGAACAGCTCGACGATCAGGTCCGGATCGATCCGGGCCGCCTCGTCCATGGCCGCCACCCGGGGTGCGATCGACGACTCGGCCAGCGCACGTACCTTCGAGCGCCACGCCTCATCACCCTCGGGCAGCCAGGTCAGTGGCAGCGGTGCAGTCATGCCGCACCTCCCGCCACCGGCACCGGCAGGCCGGTCAGCTCCGGCAGCCGCTGCATCTCCCGCCACATCTGCTTCTCGGCCATCGCGAGGTACAGCCGTACCAGCCTGGTCATCAGCCAGCGCACCGCCGGGTTCGCCGGCTCCGGGGACGTCGCCACCCGCACCGACTGTTCCCGTACCCACTTGACCCTGGCGTAGCGACGCTGCTCGTAGGCGCGCAGACCCGCGGTCACACTGCCCTCGGCGGCCAGCGCGTCGGCCAGCACCAGCCCGTCCTCCACCGCCTGGCAGGCACCCTGACCAAGATCGTTGGGCATCGCGTGGGCGGCGTCACCGAGCAACGTGACATGCCCGTTGCCCCAGTGCTCGTGCCAGCGGTGGTACCAGATGTCGGTCCGGATCACCGCCCGCGCCTCGGTACGCACCACGCGGTCGTGCAGCACCGCCGGCATGGTCCGGGCAAGGTGGGCCAGGTGGGCCGGGATCTCCTCGGGCATCTCGCGTTCGCCGGCCGGCGCCGCCACCGACAGGGTCCAGGCGGCCCGGTCCCCGCCGATCGGGTACACGCCACCGCCGATACCCGTCCCCGGGTCGTGGTAGAGCTGGGGTGTTCCGGCCATCAGGCCCTCGACCCCCTCGACCACCCCCCGGTAGACGGTGCGTCCCAGGTAGACGGCCGGCACGCTGCCGTGCAGCCGGGTGAGGACGGCCGAGCGGATCCCGTCGGCACCGACCAGCGCGGCCCCACTGATCTGCTCCCCACCCGCCACCGTCACCAGCACGCCGTCCGTACTGTCCCGGAAGTCGGTCACCTCCTGGCCGTAGCGGATGCCGATGCCGCGTTCGGCGCAGGCGTTCATCAACACCATGAACAGGTCCATCCGCCCGATCGACAACGACGGCAACGCATCCGGCCACAGGTGGCGGTGCGAGTCCATCCGGAACCGGACCCGTCCCCGGGCGTCGTAGCTGTGGATACCGACCACCTGCTCGGCGACGGCGAGCAGTGGCTCGGCCAACCCCAGCCAGCCCAACGAGGTGGACGCATTGCTCCACAGCGTCAGTCCACTGCCCGGCGCGGTACGGATCGCCTCCTCGGTACGGCGTTCGTACACCTCCACCGGGATACCCCGCTGGTGCAGGGCGAGTGCCGCGGTCAACCCGCCGACACCGGCGCCCGCGATGACCACCGGTCTATCGATTCGCATCGCCACTCCCTTCCACGATCGCCCCGTCCGTCGGCGCGGGCAGCACGCCGGCATCGCGCAGCGCGTCCACGTACCGGCCGAGCACCTCGGCGTCCACCGCCGGTGGCGGCAGTTCGCTACCGAGCAGGTCCCGGGTGTTGCTGGTGTCGAAGACCGGCTCCCCGGGTCCGTCCCGGCGCCCTTCGGCAAGTCCGGCGTACATCGTCAGTACGGGGCCGAGCTCGTCGTCACCGGCCTCTGCCGCGGCCAGCACAGCGCCGTACCATTCCGGCACGGTGGCCAGCCGCACCGCATAGCCCCGGGTACTGAGCGCGTCCGCGAGCGCCACCAACGGCACCTTCTCCGCGAGCGCGAAGTGGAAGGTGGATCCCAGCGCCTCGCGGTGCCGGGCCAGGGCGGTGATCGCAGCGGCCAGATGGTCCACCGGGACAAGGTCGGTGGCCAGCCCGGCATCGGGTACCAGTCCGGTCACTGCGCAGGCCCGGATCACCTGACAGACCAGGTCGGCACCGCGCCACATGCCCGTGCGCTGGTCACCGCCGATGCGGCCGGGGCGGTAGATCGCCACCGGTACGCCGGCGTCCCGAGCCAGCGCGACGACGTGCTCAGCCACCCACTTGCTGTGGTTGTAGCCGGTGTCGGCGGCCGGTGGTGGCGTGTCGGGCAGCAGATCCTCGCGCAGTACGACACCGTCCTGCTCATCCGGGGTGAGCCCACCGAAGACCGACAAGGTGGAGACGTAGTGCACCGGGACCGGGCGACCGAGCGTGGCCAGCCGCAGGATCTCCACCGTGCCACCGACGTTGCCGTCCCGCAGCATGGTGTACGGCTGCTGGAAGTGCACCACCGCGCCGGAATGGTAGATCTCGTCGAGTCCGGCACCCAGCGCGGCGAATCCGCTCTCCGACAGGCCGAACCGGGGCAGGGACAGGTCACCGGCCACCGCACGGACCCGGTCACTCCACTGTGGATCCCATATCCCGAAGGCGGCCAGCTGCTGCTCCAGGCGCTGCTGCGCCTGCGCGTCGTCGGCGCCACGGACCAGACAACGTACCTGCCGGCCGGCCGCCGCCAGTCGCTCCACCAGAAAGGCACCCAGGAAGCCGGTGGCGCCGGTGACCAGTACCGTCTCCGGTACCGCCGCCCAGCGCGGTTCGCCGGTCGGGCGGATGTCCTCAGGCAGCTCGATGTCGGCCCGCAGCACCGCCGCGTGCTCCGCCTCCACCGCGGCATGGTCCACGTCGCCCTGCTCGGCCAGCAGGTCGGCCAGATCGCCGACCCTGGAACGTTCGAACATCACCCGGACCGGCAGGTCGACCCCCCAGACCCGGCGGATGGCGGCGTGTAGCCGGGCGGCCAGCAGCGAATGGCCGCCCAATGCGAAGAAGTCGTCGTCGAGCCCGACGCGTTCCACCCGCAACGCGTCGGCCATCATCCGGGCCAGCCGGCGCTCGGTCGCGGTACGCGGCGCCACATAGCCGTCCGAACCGCTGGCCACCGGCGGGACCGGCAACGCCCGACGGTCCACCTTCCCGTTGGGTCCCAACGGAAGCTCGCCCAGCAGCATGACCGTGGCCGGCACCATGTAGTGCGGCAGCCGCTGCTGCGCCGAGCTGAGCGCGGCGTGTCGGACCTCTTCGGGGTCCCGGCCCGGTTGCATGGTCAGGTAACCGACCAGTCGCTTGTCCCCCGGCGTGTCCTCGCGCACCACCGCGACGGCCTGCAGGACGCCCGGCGCGGCGCGCAACGCGGCGCCGATCTCCCCCAGTTCGATCCGGAACCCCCGCAGCTTGACCTGGTCGTCGAGCCGGCCGAGGAACTCCAGGGTGCCGTCCGGCAGGAAACGGACCGCGTCGCCGGTGCGGTACAGCCGTTCACCGGTGACCGGATGGGTGATGAACGCCGCGGCGGTCTGCTCCGGACGGCGCAGATACCCCCGGGCCAGCCCGGCCCCACCGAGGTACAGCTCGCCGGGTGTGCCCGCCGGACGGGGCCGCAGATCGGCGTCGAGTACCCGTACCACGGTGTTGACCACCGGCCGGCCGATCGGTGGATGCCCACCGCCGGCGATCTCGTCGGTAACGGTGGCGTACACGGTCGCCTCGGTGGGCCCGTAGCCGATCAGGAACCGTTTACGGCCACCCCACCGCTCGGCGACCTCGGCGGGGCAGTCCTCACCACCGGACCCCAGTACCTCCAGGGTGGGTACCTGGTCCGGGGACAGATGCGCCAGCAGCGACGGCGGGATGAAGGTGAACGTGACCCCCTCCCGGTTGATCAGTTCCACCAGCTGCGCCCCACCGGCCATCTGCTGGGGCGTCGGTATCACCAGCGGTACGCCGCCCAGCAGGGACAGCACCATCTCGAACACCGACACGTCGAAGCTGAACGGGGCGAACTGCAGCACCCGGCTGCCCTCGTGCAGTCCGGCAAGGTATCGGGTCAGCTCGAGATTGACCACCGAGCGGTGCTCGACGCACACGCCCTTCGGGGTCCCGGTCGAACCGGAGGTGTAGATGACGTACGCCAGGTCGTCGGGGCCACAGTGCCGCGGCGGGTCGGGCAACGGTTCGGCGTCGGCATCGGCGAGCAGCTCCGGACCGTCCAGTACGACGACGGCGGCACCGGTCGCGGGAAGTGTCTCGACCAGGTGCTGCTGGGTCAGCAGTACGGTGGCGGCCGAGTCCTCCAGCATGAAGGCCACCCGGTCGGCGGGATAGGACGGATCCACCGGCACGTACCCACCACCGGCCTTGTGGACGGCCAGTACCGCGACGACCATCTCCACCGAGCGTTCCGCGACCACCGCGACGAGACTGTCCGCGCTGACGCCGAGCGCCCGTAGCCGGTGCGCGAGCCGGTTGGCCCGGACGTTGAGGTCCTGGTAGGTGTGGTCACGGCCGTCGTGGCGTACCGCGATCCGCTGCGGCCCGGCCGCCACCTGCGCCTCGAACAGATCCGGCCAGGTGCGCGCCGGAAGCTCGCGGACCGGGCCGTGCGCCCACTCCTCCAGCTGGGCCTGCTCGGCGGCCGGCAGCGCCGGCAACATGCCGAGGGTCCGGTCACAGTCCCCGGCGAACTCCTCGAACAGCATGTGCAGATGCGCCAGCATCCGGTCCACCGTGGCAGCGGTGAACAGGTCGGTGCTGTACTCCGCGACCACCCGCCAGCCGCCCGCGTCGGTGGGCACCACCGTCACGGTCAGGTCGGTCTTGCTGGTGCCCGGATCGAACGGCAACGGTTCCACCCGGACACCGGCCATCTCCCGGTCCGCCGCGGCAACGCGCTCGACCAGGGCGAACCCGGCCTGCGCCAGCGGCGTACGGGACACGTCACGGGCCACCCCGAGGCGCTCCACCACCGACTCGAACGGCACGTCGGCGTGCGAGTAGGCGTCCAGGCAGCTGCGCCGTACCCGGCCGAACAGTTCGGCGACCGTCGGGTCACCGGCCAACTCGGCACGCAGTACGAGAGTGCCGGCGAGGAACCCGACCAGACCGTCGAGTTCCGGTCGGTCCCGCCCGGCCACCGGTACCGCCACACCGAAGTCCTGCTGTGTTGCGTAGCGGCCGAGCAGCGTCTGGAATGCCGCCAGGCCGGCCATGAACGGCGTGGCGTCGTGCGTCCGGGCCGCGGCGGTCAGCCCGGCCACCACCTCGGGGGCCACCTCGAGGCTGCACTGCGCGCCGCGGTAGCTCTGCGCCGGCGGGCGCGGCTGATCGGTGGGCAGTTCCAGTACCGGCAGGTCGGTGAGCCGGGTCGTCCAGTAGTCCAGGTCGGTGGCGTACCCACCGGCCGCCAACCGGTCCCGCTGCCAGGCCGCCACGTCGGCGTACTGCACCTCGACCGGAGGCAGCTGCAGCGGTGTGGAGGTCACCGCGGCGCGGTAGCCGGCGACCAGTTCACGTACGACCACCTGGGTCGAGCCCTGATCGCCGATGGCATGGTGCATCGCCAGGGCCAGCAGGTGCTCGGTGTCGGAGAGCCGGACCAGCGCACAGCGCACCAGCGGTGCGCTGTCGAGCGCGAACGGGGCGGTGAGGCGCTCGCGGACCAGTTCCGCAGCCGCGCCGCGCGCATCCTCGACACCGGAAGGGTCCAGCAGTTCCACCGGCACGTCCAGTTCCGGGTACACCCGTTGTACCGGTTCGCCGTTCCGGTCGACCAGGCAGCTGCGCAGCGGTTCGTGCCGGGCGACCACCTGGGCCAGCGCGCTGCGCAGCGCGTCGAGGTCCAGCGCGCCGGTGAGCCGGGCCACGCTACCGACCAGGTACGCCCCGGCGCTCGCCGGGTCGAGCTGCCCGAGCAGCCACAGCCGGCGCTGACCGGACGAGGCCGGCAGCTCGGCCACGCCGTCCGGGCGGGGCAGTACCGGGATCGGGTCCGGTGCGCTGACCGGGGCGTCACCACGCAGTTGGGTGGCGAGGCCGGCCACGCTCGAGTGGTCGAACAGCGCCCGTACCCCGAGCGCCACGCCCAGGGTCGCCCGGATCCGGCTGACCACCCGGGTCGCCAGCAACGAATGGCCGCCCAGGTCGAAGAAGTCGTCGTGCACCCCGACGACCGGTACGGCCAGCACCTCCGACCACAGCTGCGCCAGTTGCCGCTCGGTCTCGTCGCGCGGTGCGACATGACCGTGGGCGCCCCCGGTGCGGTCCGGTGCGGGCAGCGCCCGGCGGTCGATCTTTCCGCTGGAGGTGCGGGGCAGTTCGGCGAGGACGGTGATGGTCGCGGGCGTCAGGTACTCCGGCAGCAGCCGGCGGGCGTGCGCCCGTAGTTCGGCCGGCCCGGGGCTGATGCCGTCGCGGCCCACCACGTACCCGGCGAGTTCGTTGTCGGTCGCCCGACCGGCACGGGCCACGACCACGACGTCGGCCACCGACGGGTGTTCCCGCAGCACCGCCTCGACCTCGCCGGGCTCGACCCGGAATCCGCGGATCTTCACCTGGTCGTCGGCCCGGCCGAGGAACTCCAGTGTCCCGTCCGCCAGCCACCGGGCCAGGTCCCCGGTCCGGTACAGCCGCGGTGCGCTGGCGCCCGACGGCGCGAAGGGGTCGGTGCCGAACCGCTCCGCGGTCAGCTCCGGTCGGCCCGCGTAGCCACCGGCCACGCCGGCGCCGGCGATGCAGATCTCCCCCGCCGCGCCCAGCGGTACCGGCCGACCACCCCGGTCCAGCAGGTAGATGCGCAGGTCCGGCAACGGTCGGCCGATCAGGTTGCGGACCGGCGGGTCCAGTTCGGCGGCGCTCACTTCGTGGTAGGTGGCGTGCACCGTGGTCTCGGTGGTGCCGTACATGTTGACCAGGCGCGGCGCGGTGTCGTCGTAGCGGTCGAACCAACCGGCCAGGCTCCGGACGTCCAGTGGCTCACCGGCCAGGATGATGTAGCGCAGCGCACGGAGCCGGCCGCTCTCCCGGGCGTCGGCGGCGACCAGTTGCCGCAGCGCGGTCGGGGTCTGGCTGAGCACACTCACCTGGTGCGCGGCCAGCAACCGGTACACCTCCTGCGGGTCCCGGGCGGCGAGGTATCCGATGACCGCGAGACGGGCACCGGTCAGCCAGGCGCCCCACATCTCGAAGACCGAGACGTCGAACGCGGCGGAGTGGAACAGGCTCCACACGTCGTCGGCCGAAACCTCGAGCCGGGTCCGGGCACCGGCGACCAGCCGCAGCACGTTGCGGTGGCTGACCATCACGCCCTTGGGCCGGCCGGTGGAACCGGAGGTGTAGATGATGTACGCCAGATCGTCGGGCGACACCACGACCGGGGGCTCGGGTGCCGCGCTGCGCTCGGCGTCCAACGCCACGGTGGCGCCACCGAACTCCAGTCCGGCGCCCCGGCCGGGGCCGGCGAGCAGCACCTTCACCCCGGCATCGGCGAGCACGAAGGACATCCGCTCCGCCGGCCAGGACACGTCCAGCGGTACGTACGCGGCGCCGGTGTACAGGGCGCCGAGGATGCCGGCCACCAGGTCGGTCCCCTGTTCGGCCAGTATCCCGACCCGCGAATCCGGTCCGACGCCGTGCCGGCGCAGCTGCTGGACGACCGCACTCGCCCGGCCGGCCAGTTCGGCGTAGGTCAGCCTGTCCGGTCCGCACTCCAGCGCCACCGCGTCCGGGGTCCGGGCCGCCTGGGCCGCGAACTCCGCGGCGAGGGTGCTGTCCGCGGACAGAGCAGTGGTGTCGACCCATTCGTCCAGCAGCAGTCGACGCTCCGCGGTGGTCAGCGGTTCGAGCTGGGAGACCCGCCGGTCCGGTTCGTCGGCGATCAGCCGCAGCAGCAGCTGGTACTGGGCGGCGATCCGCTCGACCGTGCAGAGGTCGAACAGTTCGGTGTCGTACTCGACCCGCAGCCGCATCTCTCCGGTCGCCGCGTCGGGTATCAGCATCAGCGACAGGTCGAACTGCGCGGTACCGGGCTGCAGATCCACCGGGGTCGCGGTGGCGGCGCCCATCCGCTGTGCCGCGGCTGGGGTGTTCTGTACCGCGAAGAGCACCGTGAACAGTGGTGTACGGGCGCGGTCGCGGCGCAGCCGCAGCCGCTCCACGATCCGCTCGAACGGCACCTCGGCGTGCCCGTACGCCGCCAGGCAGGCGTCACGTACCCGGTCCAGCAGCTCCCCGACCACCGGATCGTCACCGAGACCGGTGCGTACCACCAGGTTGTTGACGAAGAAGCCGACCAGTTCCTCCAGCTCCGGCCGGTTGCGACCGGAGACCGGTGACCCGACCGCGACATCGTCCTGCCCGGTGTAGCGGGCCAGCAACAGCTGACAGGCGGCCAGCGTGACCATGTAGAGGGTGGCGCCATGTGCCCGGCCCCGCGCGGTGAGCCGCTCGACCAGCTCGGCCGGCACCCGGTCCCAGTACAGGTCACCGACGTAGCTGCGGACCTCGGGGCGGGGCCGGTCGGCCGGCAGTTCGGTTACCGGCAGGTCGGTCAGCTGCTCCTCCCACCAGGCCAGCTGCTCGTCCGCGGCGGGTGAGTCCAGCCACTGCCGTTGTGCGGCAGCGTGGTCGCCGTACTGCACGGTCAGCTCCGCCAGTGCCACGCCCGGGTCGGTGTAGGCGGCGACCAGGTCGCGGGCCAGGATCTGGACCGACCAGCGGTCGCAGATCGCGTGGTGCAGCGCCAGATGCAGGATGTGCTCCTGCTCGCCGAGCCGGACCAGTGCGACCCGCATGAGCGGCCCGGTGGCCAGGTCGAACGGCTGGCCGGACAGCTGCGCCAGCCGCTCCGCCACCGCGGCGTGCCCGGCGCCCGTCACCTCCAGCCGCTGGAGGGCCACGGTCGCGCTCGGCGCAACCACCTGTACGGGTTCGCCGTCGGTCTCCACGAACGAGGTACGCAGCGTCTCGTGCCGGGCCACCACGGTGTCCACCGCACGTTGCAGTGCGGCCGGATCGACCGGGCCGGTGAGCCGGACCGCACTGTCCACTGTGTACGCACCAGCGCTGGCCGGGTCGAGCTGGTCGAGGAACCACAGGCGCCGCTGACCGGACGAGGCGGGCAGTACGTAGCGGCCGGCCAATTCCCCGCCGACCTGCGGCATCCGGTACAGCACCGGGATCGGGCCCTGCTGGGTGGCGGTCGGCTCGGCCGGCCGGTCCGGCAGCGTACCAGCCAGACCGGCCACCGTCGGGTGAGTGAACATGGTCCGTACCGGGACATCCACACCGAAGGCCGCCCGGATCCGGGCCACCACCCTGGTGGCCAGCAGGGAATGACCGCCGAGGGCGAAGAAGTCGTCGTGTACCCCGACCCGGTCCAGACCCAGCACCTCGCCGATGATCCCGGCCAGCCGGCGTTCGTCGGCGGTCCGCGGTGCCAGGTAGTCACCCAGGTCCGGGCGAGTGCCGTCGGGCGCGGGCAGCTTCGCCCGGTCCACCTTGTTGCGGTTCGCGGTGAGCGGCAGTGCATCCAGCACCACCAGCGCGCTGGGCATCATGTACTCGGGCAGCCGGTGCCGGCACTGCGCGTGCAGCTCGCCCACCAACGCCGAGCGATCCGTACCGGCAGGGTTCATCAGGTCGACGTAGCCGGTGAGCCGCCGGTCGCCGGGTGCATCCTCGCGCACCACCACGACCGCGTCGCGTACCGCGTCGTGTGCCCGCAGCGCGGACTCGATCTCGCCCAGCTCGATCCGGTAACCGCGCACCTTGACCTGGAAGTCCGAACGACCGAGGAATTCCAGTACGCCGTCGGCGCGCCAGCGCACCACGTCACCGGTGCGGTAGACGAGCTGGTCGCCCAGTTCCGGATCGGCGACGAAGCGTTCCGCGGTCAGTTCGGGTCGCTGCCAGTAGCCGTCGGCGACACCGGCGCCACCGATCAACAGCTCACCCGGTACGCCCAGCGGAACCCGCCGCAGGTTCGTGTCGACCACCAGCAACCGGGTGTTGGCGACCGGGCCACCGAGCGGCAGCGGGTCCTCCCCACCGGTCACCTCGTGCACGGTGGACCACACGGCGGTCTCGGTCGGGCCGTACAGGTGCCACACCCGGGCACCGGCGTCGTGCAGCCAGTGCGCCAGGTCGGCCGGAACCTTCTCGGCACCGGCCAGCGCGGTGAAGCCCGCCGGTGGTCGCCAGCCGACCTCCTGCAGCAACCGCCAGGTGGTGGGGGTGCCCTGCAGATAGTTGACCCCGGCCGCGGTCAGCCGCTCGGCCAACCGTTCGCCGTCGGTCACCAGCGCGCGCGGCACCATCTCGATCCGGGCACCCACCAGCAGCGGCAGGTACAGATCCAGTACCGGCATGTCGCAGGCGATCGTGTTCGCCGCGCCGACCACGTCCTCGGCCACCATTCCGGGCCGATCGGCCATGGTGAGCAGGAAGTTCACCACCGGTCGGTGCGGCAGCACAACGCCCTTGGGCCGGCCGGTCGAGCCGGAGGTGTAGATGATGTAGGCCAGGTCGTCGGGCGTGGGGCCGTCGGTCAGCGGGGTGGTCGGCGAGCCGGCGAGCAGTTCGGCGTCGCGGTCCAGCCGGATCACCCGGCCCGCGCCGGACATCGGGTCGGGCAACGGCACGGGCAGCCGTTGCGCGAGTTCGTCGGTGGTGAGCGCGGCGACCGCCCCGGAGTCCGACAGCAGCAGGGCGATACGGTCCGCGGGGAAGTCCGGGTCGACCGGCACGTACCCGGCACCCGCGCGCAGCACGCCCAGCAGCGCCACCGGCAGTAACCGGGTCCGCTCGGCCAGCAGCGCCACCCGGTCGCCGCGGCCCACCCCGATCGACCGGAGGTGGTGCGCGAGCTGGTTGGCGCGTCGGTCGAGTTCGGCGTAGGTCAGCGCACCATCGGCGTCGCCGACCGCGATCCGGTCCGCGTGCCGGGCCAGCAGCGGGTCCAGCAGGCCAGTCAGACTGACCTCCGGTACGGCCCGGCGGACCCCGGTGCCGTGCGAGATCAGCCAGGCACCCTCGTTGTCCGGCAGTACCGGCAGTGTCGAGAGTGCACGGTCCTGCTCGCCGGCCAGGCTGTCCAGTGCGAGCCGGTAGTGCGCCAGCATCCGGTCGATGGTCGCCACGTCGAACAGGTCCGTGTTGTACTCGGCCACCACCCGCTGCGCCGAGCTACCGGCCGCGGCCGGGAAGACGGTGAAGGTGAGGTCGTACTTGGCGCTGTTGGCCTCCTCGACCACCGGAGTGGCGCGTACCGGCCCCAGCCGTAGCGACGGGGCAGGTAGTTCGGTGGTGATGAACATGGCCGAGAACAGCGGACTGTGCGCCAGGTCCCGGTCCGGGTGCAGGTGTTCCACCAGTCGCTCGAACGACACATCCGCATGCCCGAACGCGTCCAGACACGTCTGGCGTACCCGCTCGATCAGTTCACCGACCTGCGGATCGCCGGACAGGTCGGTACGCAGCACCAGGTTGTTGGTGAAGTAGCCGATCAACCGTTCGGTCTCCGGCCGGTATCGTCCGGAGACCGGGGAGCCGACCGCGATGTCGGTGCTGCGTGCGTACCGGGAGAGCAGCAGGGTGTAGCCGGCAAGCAGCGCCATGAACCGGGTCGCGCCGTGCCGGGCGGAACGCTCGGTCAGCGCCTCGATCAGTGCGGCGGGCAGCTCCACGCTGCGGGTAGCGCCCCGGTAGGTCTGGGTGGCCGGGCGGGGTCGGTCGGTCGGCAGGTCCAGCACCGTCAGATCGGCCAGCTGGCGCTGCCAGTACGCTAACTGCCCGCGCTCGTCCTCGCCGCCGGTGAACTGCTGCTGGGCAGTCGCGTAGTCGGCGTACTGCACCGGCAGGTCGGGCAGTTTCGGGGTGTCGCCAACCGCCAGGGCGGCGTACGCGACGGACAGTTCGGTGGTGAACACGTCGATCGCGATCCGGTCCGCGATCGCGTGGTGCAGCATGACCCCGAGCATCGCGTCCTCGTCACCGATGACGGCGAGCGTGAGCCGCAGCAACGATTCTCCGGCCAGATCGAGGGGCTCTGCCAGTGCATCGCGGAGTGCCTGTTCGGCCGCCGCCACCGGGTCGGCCGCCGCGGACACATCCACTTCGGACAGTTCGGCGTCCACCTCGGCCCGGATCACCTGGACCGGCTCTCCGTCCACCTCGACCAGTCCGGTACGCAGCACCTCGTGCCGGGCCACCACCGTGTCCAGTGCCCGCCGCAGCGCACCGACGTCAAGCCGACCGGTCAGCCGCAACGCGCCGTGCAGCACGTACGCCGCGGCGCTGGAAGGGTCGAACCGGGTCAGGAACCACACCCGCCGTTGCTGGAACGACGCCGGCAACCGCACCGACCCGTCCGGCGCCGACACCCGCGGGGCAACCGGCAGGGGCGCCACGGCGCTCGCCGGCGAACCGGTGGGCAGCTGCCCGGCCAGTCCGGCCGCGGTCGGATGGCTGAACACGGTACGCACCGGCAACTCGGCGCCCAGCGCCGCGGCGATCCGACCCACCACCGAGGTCGCCAGCAGGGAATGTCCACCCAGCGCGAAGAAGTCGTCGTGTGCACCGACCCGGTCCACCCCGAGCACCTCGGCCAGGATCGCCGCGATCCGCTCCTCGGTCGCGGTACGCGGCGCCACGTAGTCGCGCGCCTCGTGGCGCGGGCCGGGGGCCGGCAGCGCGGCCCGGTCGAGTTTGCCGTTCGGGGTCAGCGGCAGCGCGTCGAGCGCGACGAACGCGCTGGGCACCATGTACTCGGGCAACCGCTCCCGACAGGCCTGCCGCAGTTCCTCCTCGGCGGGCGGTTGCGCGCCGTCGGCCACCAGATAGGCCACGACGCGGGGATCGGTACCGACGTGCCGCAGCACGACCGCGACCTCCCCGACACCGGACTGTTCCCGCAGCACCGACTCGATCTCACCCAGTTCGATCCGGTAGCCACGGACCTTGACCTGATGGTCGGTACGGCCCAGGAACTCCAAGGTGCCGTCGGCCCGCCAGCGGACCACGTCACCGGTGCGGTAGCACGAACCCAGCTCCGGATGGTGGACGAAGCGTTGCCCGGTCAGTTCCGGCCGGTCGTGGTACCCGGCGGCGACCCCGGTGCCGCCGATCAGCAGTTCCCCGGGTACCCCGACCGGTACCGGCACCAGTTCGGTGTCGGTCACCAGCAGGCGCGTGTTGGCCACCGGTGCGCCGAGCGGTACGAACCCGTGCTCGTCGCCCACCCGGTGCACCGCCGACCACACGGTGGTCTCCGTCGGCCCGTACATGTTCCACACCACCGCGCCGGTGCCGACCAGGTCGGCGGCCAGATCCGGCGGGAACGCCTCACCCCCGCACCAGACAGCGAACCCGACCGGTGGCTGCCAACCGGCCCGACGCAGCAGCCGCCAGGTGGTCGGGGTGGCCTGTACGACGGTCGCGCCGGTGGCGACGAGATGTTCGGCGAGCCGTCCACCGTCGGCCGCCACGTCGCGCGGCACCACCTCGACGGTGCCGCCGACGGCGAGCGGACCGAACAGCTCCACCACGGCGATGTCGAACGACAGGGTGGTGACCGCGGCGAGTGTGTCGGCGGCGGACAGGCCGGGCCGCTCGGCCAACGCGGTCAGGATGTTGACCAGGGACCGGTGGGTCACCCGTACGCCCTTGGGAGTGCCGGTGGAACCGGAGGTGTAGATGACGTAGGCGATGTCGTCGGGTGCCGGCCACCCTTCCCGCTGCGGGCCGCCGGGTTCACCGAACGCCTGCTCGAGCGGCAGTACCCGTACCCCGTCGGGCAGGGATCCGGCACTGGCCCGATCGGCGAGCACCAGGGTGGCCGCGCTGTCGGCCAGCACGAACCGTAGCCGCTGCGCCGGGACCGCCGGATCGAGCGGTAGGTACGCCGCGCCGCAGCCGTGCACACCGAGCAGTACCGCCGGCAGATCCACGTCGCGGTCCACCGCCACCCCGACCAGGTGGCCGGGTTCCACACCGGCGCGGCGCAGCGCGGCGCTGATCCGGCCGGCCCGCTCGAGCAGTCCGGAGTAGTCCAGCTGCCCGGAACTGCCCCGTACCGCCACCCGGGTGCCGGCCTGTGCCGCGCGTGCGGCGATCAGCTCCGGCAGGGTGCCGCAGGGCAGCTCGCGCTGCGGGCCGGTCCCCCAGGCTTCCAGTTGGGCCCGCTCGGCGTCGTCGAGCAGCGACAGTTCGCTCAACGGGCGGTCCGGCTCGGCCGCAGCGTCGCGCAACAGCCGACGCAGCTGGCGCAGCAGCCGCTCGACGGTACCGGTGTCGTACAGCGCCCGGTTGTACTCGGCGGTGACCCGCAGCGCGTCGCCTTCCGGAACGCACGTGACGAACAGGTCGAACTTCGCGGTACGGGTGTCGACCCGGAACAGCTCAGCGGTCAACCCGGTCGCCTGGAGGATCGGCATCGGTACGTTGCCGAACACGAACATCACCGTGAACAGCGGGCTGCGGGCCAGATCACGGGTGGGTCGCAGCCGCTCCACCACCCGTTCGAACGGCACGTCGGCATGCCCGTACGCGGCCAGGCAGCGGGTCCGGGTCCGCTCGACCAGCTCGCCGAACGTGGGGTCACCGGCGGTGTCGGTACGGATCACCAGGTTGTTGACGAAGAAGCCGATCAGCCCCTCCAGCTCCGGACTGCGGCGACCGGCGACCGGGGTACCCACAGCCACGTCACTCTGCCCGCTCCACCGGCTCAGCAGCGAGGTGAACCCGGCCAGGGCGGCCATGAACGGGGTGGCCCGGTGCCCTCTGGCGACCCGGTCCAGGGCAGCGACCAGCTCCGGTTCCAGGACGGTCTCCGCCGTGGCGCCCTCGAAGGTCTGGCTCGCCGGACGGGGCCGGTCCGCCGGCACCTCCAGCGGGGTCAGCCCCGCCAGTTCCTCCGCCCAGTAGTCGAGCTGCGCACCTTCCTCCTCGTCACCGACCCGGTCGCGTTGCCAGGCTGCGAAGTCGCCGTACTGGACGGCCAGCTCCGGTGCCGTCGACGCCCCGCCGGCCAGCTCGGCGTCGTAGCCGGCCAGCAGCTCGCGGACGAACTGCGCACCGGACCACTGGTCGTAGATCGCGTGGTGGAAGGCCACGATGAGGACATGGTCGTCGGGGTGCAGCCGACACAGCCCGGCCCGGAACAGCGGCGGCGTGGAAAGGTCGAACGGCTGGCAGACGTAGTCACGTACCGTGTCTGCCAGTGCCTCGTGCACCGTGGTGGTGTCGGCCCCGGGCGACACCGACGCGTCGGTGTCGATCGTCTCGATCGGCACCCGTAGCTGCGGACTGACCGCCTGCACCGGCTCGTTGTCCACCACCGCGAAACCGGTACGTAGCGTCTCGTGCCGGTCCACCACGGCGTCCAGGGCGCGTTGCAGCGCCGCGGTGTCCAGCCGTCCGCGCAACCGCAACGCGCCGTGCTCCACGTATGCGGCGTTGCTCGTCGGCTCCAACTGGTCGAGGAACCACAACCGGCGCTGGCCGAACGAGGTCGGCAACAGGTACGCCTCACGGGTGGGCACCGGGGTCTCCTGGGCGGTCACACGCACTCCCCTTCCGGACGTCGCGGTGGCGGCTCAGACCCGGTGGACGACCCGGGGCTGGCGGGTGATCGTTGCCGGTGCTGGCGCATCCGAACCGGCTGCCTGGCCGCCGGCCGACACGGCCTCGGCAAAGGACTCCAGCGTCGGGCGGTCGAACAGCACCCGGACCGGTACCTCGACGCCGAGCGTCTTGCGCAGCGTGAACACCACCCTGGTGGCCAGCAGGGAATGCCCGCCCAGGGCGAAGAAGTCGTCCTGCACGCCCACCTTGTCCACGGCCAGGATGTCGCGCCATACCGCGGCGACGGCCTCCTCGGTCGAGGTCCTCGGCGCGATGTACTCCCGGCCCAGGTCCGGCCGGGCGCCGTCGAACTCGGGCAGTGCGGCCCGGTCGATCTTGCCGTTGGGGGTGAGCGGGAACGCCTCCAGCAGCAGCACGTGCGCGGGCACCATGTACTCGGGCAGGTCACGTGCCGCGGCGTCGCGTACCGCACCGACCGACAGCGACGTATCGTCGGGCACCACCCAGGCGATCAGCCGGGTGTCACCGGCGACCTCACGGGTCTGCACCACCGCGTCGCGGACCCCGTCGCAGCGACGCAGCGTCGCCTCGATCTCGCCGGGCTCCACCCGGAAACCCCGGACCTTGACCTGCTGGTCGATCCGCCCGAGGAACTCCAACTCGCCGTCGTCGGTCCAGCGGGCCACGTCGCCGGAGCGGTACATCCGCTGTGCCGGGTCCTCGACGAACGGATCGGTGCGGAACCGTTCCCCGGTCAGTTCGGGCCGGGCGTGGTAGCCGAGCGTGACGCCGGCGCCGGCCACATGGATCTCACCGGCCATGCCCGGCGGGACCGGGCGACCCTGCCCGTCCAGCAGATAGATACGCAGGTCGGGCAGCGGGCGACCAACATTGCTGCGTACCGGCCCGGCCAGTTCGGTGGACCGGATCCGGTGGAAGGTGGAGTGCACCGTGGTCTCGGTGATGCCGTACATGTTGACCAGTTCCGGTTGCTCGTCGCCGAAGCGCTCCAACCAGGGCTGCAGCGCGGCCACATCCAGGTACTCGCCGGCGAACACCACGTAGCGCAGGGCCGGTCGGGGTCGTTGCTCGTCCAGCGCGACGGTGGCGAGCTGGCGGAACGCCGAGGGTGTCTGGCTCAGTACGGTCACCCCGGCCCGGTGCAGCAGGTCGCAGAACGCCTCCGGGTTGCGTACCGCCTCGTGCGGCACCACGACCAGCCGGGCACCGTGGTACAGCGCGCCCCACATCTCGAAGACCGAGACGTCGAAGGCGTAGGAGTGGAACATGCTCCACGCGTCGTCGGCGGTGAACTCGAACAGGGTGCCCGCGCCGGCGACCAGCCGCAGCACGTTGGCGTGACTGACCAGTACGCCCTTGGGCCGGCCGGTGGAGCCGGAGGTGTAGATCAGGTACGCCACGTCCTGCGCGTCGACGGTGATCTGCGGCGCGGAGCCCGGCTGCGCGGCGATGGCCTCGGCATCGGCGTCCAGATGGATGACCGGACCGTCGAACTCCGGTGCGGCGTCGGCGGCCGCCGTGTGCGTGACCAACGCGGCGACCTGCGCGTCACCGAGCACGTACGCCATCCGGCTGGTCGGCTGACCCAGATCGAGCGGCACGTACGCGGCGCCGGCGGCCACCGTGGCGACGATCGCCACCACCGTCTCGACCGAGCGTTGCAGGCACAGGCCGACCCGGTCACCGGGCTCGACGCCACGTTCCCTCAGGTGGTGGGCCAGTCGGTGGGCACGGTCGACCAGTTCGCGGTAGCTGAGCTGGTCGTCGCCGCAGATTACCGCGGTACGGTCGGGCTGCTCGGCGGCGCGCCGCGCCAGCATCGCGGGCAGCGACGGACCGTCCGGCTGGGCGGTCGTGGGATTCCAGTCGGTCAGCACCTGCTGCCGTTCGGCGGCCGGCATGATCTCGACCTCGGCCAGTCGGGCCTGCGGGTGGGTCGACAGATATTCCAGGGTGGCACCGAACTGGCCGACCAGCCGCCGCATCGCGGACTCGGTGAAGCGGGTCTGGTCGTACACCACGCGGGGTACCGGCATCGCCTCACCGGGCATGACGATCATGGTGATCGGGAAGTGCGGCCGACCATCGTAGGTCGATCCGATGATCGACACGCCGTTGAGGTCCAGGTCGGGTACGGGCACGTTCTCGAACGCCAGGTCCACCTCGAACAGGGGCCGGTTGCCGGACAGGTCGGCCAGCCGGCGCAGTTCCGGTAGCGAGATGTCGGCGTGTTCGCGGGCCCGCGCCATGCCGGTCTGCAGGTCGCGCAGCCACGGCACGAGTTCGGCGTCGGGCTCCACCCGGGCGCGTACCGGGGTGGTCGCGAGCATCGGCCCCATGATCCCTTCCGCGCCGGCCAGGCTCGCCGGGCGTTGGGTGCCGGTGGAGCCGATGAGCACGTCCTCGCGGCCCACGTACCGTGCGGCGATCAGTGCCCAGGCACCCTGCATCACGGTGTTGAGGGTGAGCCCGTGCTGTCGGGCGAACTCCGACAGCGGCCCGATCATCTCCAGCAGTTCCGGGGTGGGTAGTACCGCGTGGGTCGGTTCGTCCGCGGGCAGCGGCCCGACCGGCGCGGAACCGACCTCCAGCGCGTCCGGGGTCTCGTAGCCGGCGAGGTACTCGCGCCAGAACTCCTCGGTCGCGGACCGGTCCTGACGCTTCCACCAGGCCAGGTACTCCCGGTACGGCCGGGTGGCGGGCAGTTCGACCTCGGTGCCGCCGGAGTAGCCGGTGTACAGCTCGGCCAGCTCGGCGAAGGCCAGACCGAACGACCAGCCGTCCATCAGCAGATGCGAGAAGCTCCAGAAGAACTCCCACTCCTCGTCGCCGAGCTGGATCAGCGAGCCGCGCATCACCGGAGCCTGGGCCAGGTCGAATCCGCGCATCCGGTCGGTACGGGCGAACCGCTCGTAGCGCTGCGCGAGCTCCTCGCCCTCGACGTCACGCCAGTCCAGTACGTCGATGTCGAAGGTCGCCTTACGCTGCACCACCTGCAGTGCGCGGTCCACACCCTCCCAGTGGAAGCTGGTACGCAGCACGGTATGCCGGTCCACGATGGACTGCCAGGCCCGTTGGTAGGCCGCCACATCCAGTTGTCCCCGCATCCGCATCGTCACCTGCTCCAGGTAGATACCCGAACCCGGTGAGTAGAGGTTGTGGAACAGCAACCCCTCCTGGATGGGTGACAGCTCGTAGACGTCCTCAATGCCTTCCAGGTCCATCCGTACTCCTCCCGACCGGTACGGCCACGCCGTCCTTACGCCTCCGGCCCGACAGCGACGCCGTCGGCGGAGGCACTGTCGATTCCGCAGGTCAGTCCGCTGGTACGGCCTCCTGGTCGTCCAGTTCGGTGCAGATGGTGGCGGCGAGCTGGGCGCAGCTGGCCCGCAGGAAGGTGGCCATCGGCAGGTCGACGCCGGTGTCGCGTTGCAGTGCGGCACGCAGCTCGATGGCACGCAACGACTCCATGCCGAGCCCGGCGAGCGGCAGGTCCGCCGGTATCTGGTCGATCGGTACACCCATCAGCTCCGCCAGCCGACGGCGGATCTCCGCAGCCACCACGGTCGGCCGGATCGCCGCGTCCAGCGCGAGCAGCATGCCGCGCAACGGTGCCGCGGCGGCCGGCGCGGTGCGCGTCGAGCTGAGTGTGCTGGTGGCCAGCGGGCTCAGTTCACCGCCGGAGTAGCGATTCTGGCACTGTCCACGTTGGACCTTGCCGCTCACCGTACGGGAGATCCCGTCCGGCTTGACCAGGACCACCTCGTGCACCTCGACCTCGTGCTCCGCGGTCACCGCGGCCCCGATCCGGGCGGCCAGGGCATCCAGTCCGATCTCCACGGCGTCCGGGTCCGGCACCGACTGGACGATGACCAGCCGCTCCCCCGTGTCGCTCTCCACCGAGAACGCGGCGGCCGGCGCACCGGTCAGCGCCGGATGGGTACGTTCGCTGGTCAGCTCGACGTCCTGGGGGTACAGGTTGCGGCCCCTGATGATGATCAGTTCCTTCACCCGACCGCACAGCACCAGTTCCCCGTCGTGCAGGAAACCGAGGTCACCGGTACGCAGATAGGGCCCGGTACCGTCGTCGAGGGTGGCGTGGAAAGTTTCGGCGGTCAGTTCGTCACGCCGCCAGTAGCCCTGACACACGATCGGGCCGCTGATCCACACCTCACCGACCCGGTCACCGTCCAACCGGGCCCGGGACACCGGGTCCACCACGAGGACCGCACAGTGCAGCCCGGCATGACCGACACCGACAAGCCGCAACCGGCGCTCCGCCGGGACGCTGCCGGCCTCGGCCACGTCCGCGACCACGCGGCCCTGTTCCAACTCGGCCGCGTCGACGTCCAGTACCGTCGGGCGGGGGTCGGCGTGCCGGCCGGTGATGAACAGCATCGTCTCGGTCTGACCGAAACCCGGTGCCATCGTGGTCGGCCGGAAGCCGTACGGGGCGTAGATCTGGGTGAACCGTTCGATGGTCTGCGCCCGGATCCGTTCCGCCGCATTGAGCGTGGTGTGCCAGCCCGACAGGTCCAGGCCGTCCCGGTCGGCCTCGTCCACATGCTCGACGCAGCGGTCGAAGGCGAAGTTCGGCGCGCAGGACAGTACCGGGCCGGGGGTGTCGGAGATCGCCCGCAGCCAGCGCACCGGGCGGGGGACGAAGTCCTCCGGGGACAGGAAGACCCCCTGCCCGCCGACGTACTGCGACAACAGCAGGTGCCCGGCGACGCCCAGCGCGTGGTACGGGGAGATCCAGGTGACGATGTTCCCGCCATCGGGCAGCCCGGAGATCTGCTGCATCTGCGCCAGCTGGTGGGTCAGGTTGCCGTGCGAGACCATCACGCCCTTGGGTGCGCCGGTGGACCCCGAGGTGTACTGCAGCAGGGCCAGGTCGTCGGCGCCCACCGGCACCGGCCGGTAGCCCTGCGCGAGCTGCTCGTCGAGGGTGTCCACGGCGATCCACGGCGCGCCAGGGGCGAGCGAGCCGCGTACCTCGGCCAGTTCCTCGGCGTAGCGGGCCAGCGTCACCACCGCCGACACCTCGGCGTTGCCGGCGATCTGGGCGGCCCGTTCGGTACGCGGGTCACCGGGACCGTCCACCGGCGGAGGGCAGGCCACCGCGACCGCACCGGCGTACAGCGTGCCGATCAGGCCGACCAGGAAGTCCAGCCCCGGTGGTAGGAGCACCAGTACCCGGTCCGCCGGGCGGCACGCATCGGCCAGGGCGGCCGCCAGTGCCCGGCACCGGGTGTCCAACTCTCCCCGGGTGAGGCTGGCGCGCCGGCCGCTGTCCCCGGCGCCGGCCGGAAAGCTCAGATGGGTGAACGCGGTCGCGTCGGGATCACGTCCGGCGTTGCCCCGCAACAGTTCCGGCACCGTGGTGACGGGAGTGACGACGTCGGTCATGGACGCTCCAACCTGTGCGCAGTCGTGCTCGGTGCCGGTGGGCCGGCCGGTTGCCGCGATCGGTCCACTCCTACCTCCACGACGGTCCCAATTCCGCTGCCGGCGGGCCGCCCTCATGCGGGCGCTCCGGCCGGCCACCCCCCATAGGGCACCGGTCCGCTGGTCTGCCCGCCGGGAGTGACCGGTCGGGCACCACGGCCCCGGCAGGTCCGTCCGGCGCGGTCAACCGGGTACGCAACTGCCACAGCTGCGGGAAGAACCGTTCGTCCCGGCGGGAGTTGAGGTAGTCCACCCCGCTGGACCCGCCGGTGCCGCTGTTGCGGCCGATCATCCGTTCCACCATCACGGCGTGCCGGTTGCGCCACAGCGCCCAGGTCTCGTCATGGTCGACCATCGCCTCGGCGAGCTCGAGCAGATCGCTGTCCGGCCGGCCGGAACCGTAGAGCGCGGTGGCATCCGGCAACCCCCGGTGGTGCAACAGGGCCAGGAAACCGTCCCAGACGCTCGGTTCCCGTAACCGGCGCAACAGCCGGGAGCGTTCGGCGCCGGTCCGGCCGGCGTAGTTGGAGAAGTCCCGCTCGCGCAGTCCGGACAGGTACTCGATCTCCCGGAAACGCACCGACTGCAGGCCGCTGGCCGTACCGAGGTGGGTACGCAGTCCCGCGAAGCCGGCCGGGCTGATGGTGTTGAGGGTGTCGAGCTGGGCGAGCAGCAGGCGGTCGATGCTGGCCACCCGACGCAGCGCGTACAGCGCGTCGGCGCTGGCGGCCTCGCGCATCGCGTCGCGGGCGGTCTCCAGTTCGTCGAGGACCACCTCGAACCACAGTTCGTACACCTGGTGCACGACGATGAAGAACCGGCCGTCGGGATGCTGCGGAATCCCACTGTCCGCGGAGAGCAACGTGTCGAGCTGGAGCAGGTCGGCGTAGGTTCGCCTCGGGGTCGACCGCGGCGTTGCCGCGCGTACGACCACGTCACTCTGCGGGATCGTCATGCGGTCTCCGCCGCCCTTCCGCCCCGGCCTGTGGCGCAGCACACCACGGAGGCGGCCGGACCTGCACCCACCCTCCCGGTACGGCGCGCCGGGTGACAGCCGCGATCGCTCACCGCGATCGGGCGGCCGGGCGATGCACCCTTCGGGTAGTCCGAACTGGCACGTGGACAGCCGTGCCGCACGGTATGAGACTGTGCCTGCCCGCCGGGCCAATGAAAGGCCCGGTCAACGCCCCGGGAGGCGACGATGACATCCGGAGCCGAGCCGGACGGTGCAGGCGACGAGGCCCTGCCCGGCACCGTGATCAAGCTCCGCCAGGTGGTGACCCGCCATCTCAGGCTGGACGATGATGTCCTGCAGCGTGACCTGACCCTCGGCGACGATCTGTGTCTGGACTCCCTGGCGGCGGCCGAGCTGCTGGTCGCCATCGAGGAGGACATGGACCTGACCCTGCCGACCTCGGTGGTCGCTGGCCGGGAGGGCGTCACCTACGGCGAGCTGGAAGACGTCGTCCTGGAACGGGCCGACTCCGCCGGCACGGCGGTCTAGGAACCGCAGGTGGAGCTCTCGCAGGCCGATCTCGGGCCGGACGGCCCGGTGGTGCGCCAGTCATGGCTGGGTGCGCCGGCGCTGAGCTACCCGAACCGTCCGGCCACCATCCTGGCCGTACTGGAACGCGCCGAACGGCTCTGGCCGGAGAATCTGGCGTTCGTCGACGAGGACGGTTCCACCGCGACGTACGCGCAGTTCGCCGACCTGGTCCGCGGCGGTGCGGCGCAGCTGCGACGCCACGGGCTACGACCCGGTGACCGGGTCGCGGTGGCCGCGCGTAACCGGCTGGACCTGGCGGTCGCACTGTTCGCCTGCGCTGCCGCACGCACCATCATGGTGGGGCTCAACGTCCGACTGGCCACGTCCGAATGGGCGTACATGATCGACCGGGGTGGTGTCCGGCTCGCGTTGGGCCAACCCGAACTGCTGGATGCGCTGCGCACCGCGGGAGCCGAGGCCGGGTTGTCCGCCGACCGGGTGCATCGGCTCGGCCTGCCGGCGCCGATGTCGGCGGACGCCGCGAAACCGCCGCGCCCACCCGGTGAAGACGAGACCTACCAGGTGGTCTGGACCTCCGGAAGCACCGGTCGGGCCAAGGCCAGTCAGGTGGTGCACCGCTGCAGTGTGCACAGCGCCATGTCCTACCAACGGATCCTCGGACTGCGCGCGGGCGAGCGCACCGCGGTGCTGTTCCCGCTGTACTACATCAGTGCGATGCACGCACACGTACTGCCGGCGATGCTGGCCGGTGCCGCCTGCGTACTGGTCGGCACCAACGATCCGGCCCGGTGGCTCGGACTGCTCGCCGAACATGAGGTCGCCTGGGCGTACGCGGTGCCGTCCTGGTGGTCGCTGGCGTTGCGCGAGGAACAGCTGACTGCGGCACACCTGCCCCGGTTACGGTTGGCCGCGGCCGGTGGGGCACCGTTCCCGGCCGAGTTGGAGGCCGCGCTGCGCGACCGTCTGCCGGGGACCCGGCTGCTCAACGTGTACGGACTGTCGGAGACCCATTCGCCCGGCACCATCCTGCTCGACCACGAGTTCGCCGACCATCCGGGCGCGGCAGGTCGGGCGCTGCCCTGCATGGAGATAGAGATCCGCGACGATGACGGTCGGGTGCTGACCCCGGGCGACGCCGGTGAGATCTGGATGCGCGGATCGCTGGTCACCACAGGCTATCTGGACGATCCCACGGCAACCAGAAGTTCCATAGTGGATGGTTGGTTCCGCACCGGTGACATCGGCCGGATGGACGACGGAGGTTTCCTCTACCTGCTGGACCGCAAGAAGGACATGATCAACCGGGGCGGCTACAAGATCTTCTCCGCCGAGGTGGAAAGGGTGATCCGGCAACTGCCCGGGGTCGCCGACGTGGCGGTCGTCGCGGTCCCGGACCGTACCGCCGGCGAGGCCGTATCGGCGGTGATCGTCGCCACCGATGACACCGACCGTCCGACGACGCTCGAGGTGAAGCGGTGGGTACGGCGACATCTCGCCGACTACGCCGCACCCTCCGACGTCCGGTTCGTCGAGGAACTGCCCCGCAACGCGGTCGGCAAGACAGACAAACTCACGCTGCGCTGGTGGCTGTCGACCGGTGAGCAGCGCGCCGACCCACGGCCGGCCGAACGCGGCTGACCGGTGGCCGGTACCGCAGGTCGCGGCGCACAGGAGGTGCAGTCATGAGTGGTGACGAGACGCTGAACTACCCGTTCGGCCGAACCGATCCGTTGCTCACCCCGCCGGAGTACGCACGGCTGCGCTCAGGCCGTCCGGTGGCCCGGGTGCAGTTGCCGACCGGTTCGGTGGCGTACCTGGTGACCCGCTACGACGACGTGAAGATGGTGCTGTCCGATCCGCGGTTCAGCCGGGCCGCGCTGACCCGCCCGGACGCGCCGAAGATCACCTCGATCCCGATGCCGCCGAACGCACTGTTCACCACCGACCCGCCGCAGCACACCAGAATCCGCGCGCTGGTCGGGCGGGCCTTCACCGCACGGGCCACCGAGAGGATGCGTGGCCGGGTACGGGAACTGGTCTCCGGCCTACTCGACGGGATCGCCGCAACCACGCCACCGGTCGACCTGATACCCACCCTGGTGTTCCCGCTACCGGTGGCGTTCATCTGCGAACTGCTGGGTGTGCCGTTCGACGACCGGGACGCACTGCGCGGCTGGTCGGACCGGATCTTCACCATCGGCGGCGACTTCGGCGAGGACGAAGTGCTGGGCGCCTACCAGGGCATCTGGGCCTATCTGGACGCGCTGCTGGATGCCAAGCGCCGGAAGCCTGCCGAGGATCTGCTCAGCTCACTGGTCGCGGTGGACGACGGCCAGGGCGGTATCGAGCAGAACGACCTGATCATCCTGACCATGACCCTGCTGATGGTCGGCTACCCCACCACCGTCGACATGATCTCCTGCAGCCTGCTGATGCTGCTGCGCGACCCGGTCCAGTACGCCGCTCTGCACGCCGAGCCGGACCTGCTGGAACCGGCGGTCGAGGAGCTGTTACGGCTCAACCCACCCAGCTCCAACCTGAGCAACGTACGGGTCGCCACCGAGGATGTCGAGGTCGCCGGCACGACGATCCCGGCCGGCAGCGGGGTGATCCCCTGCTTCACCTCCGCCAACCGCGATGAGCGGCACTTCGATCAACCGGAACGCTTCGACGTCCGGCGGCGCGGTGAGAACCACATCGCGCTCGGGCACGGCCCGCACTACTGCCTCGGCGCGACCCTGGCACGGGTGGAGATCCAGGAACTCGTCCGGGAACTGGTCCACCGCTTCCCCACCCTGCGGCTGGCCGTACCGGCGGAGAAGGTCGGCTGGCGGGAATCGATGTTCGGACTGGACATCACCGAGCTCCCGGTGGTGTGGTGATGGCCGGCACCGGGCGCAGCGTGGTCGTCACCGGCGCCACCAGCGGGATCGGCAAGGTCACCGCACTGGAACTCGCCCGCGCCGGGTTCACCGTCTTCGGCACCGCGCGCAGCGAGCAGAAGGCGGCCGCGTTGCGTACCGAGGCCGCGGCCTCGGGCCTGACGGTACGCACCGTGGTGTGCGAGATGACCGACATCGAGCAGACCGGGGCAGCTTTCGACACCATCGCGGCGGCCACCGACGGCGGCCCGTGGGCCCTGGTCAACAACGCCGGTTACGCGCAGGGCGGCACGGTGGAGGACGTGGACGACGAGCAGGCCCGCGACCAGATCGAGGTGAACCTGCTCGCCCCGGTACGCCTCGCGAAACTGGTCCTGCCCGCGATGCGCAGGCGCGGCGAGGGTCGCATCGTCAACATGTCCTCGTTCGGCGGACTGATCTCCGGCCCGTACCTGGGTTGGTACTCGGCCAGCAAGTTCGCGCTGGAGGGCATCAGCGACGCGCTGCGTCTGGAGGTCGCACAGTTCGGTGTGCAGGTGGTGCTGGTCGAGCCGGGTGGTTTCGCCAGTGGCATCTGGGAACGCGGCGTCGCCGGACTGCCCTCACCGCAGGGCTCGGCGTACGCCCACCACTACGGATTCGCCGACAGCATGCTCAGCTATTCCCGTGGACTACCCGGCCCCGAGCCGGTCGCCCGGGCCGTCCGTCGGGCGCTGACCAGCACCCGACCCCGGGCCCGTTACCGGGTCGGCGCGGACGTCAAGCTCGGCGCGCTGATGGAGACGGTGCTGCCGGTGGCCGCGACGGACTTCATCAAGGGCGTGCGGTACGGCCTGTACACGCCGAGGTCGTGGGTGGCTCGTACCGGTGTCCGGTGGGCCAACAGGTTGATCACGGCCCGCAGCTCCGAGTAGCTCCGGCGGACGCCGCCGTGGGCCACCAGGGCGCCGCCGTGGTCGATGGCGTCAGGTTCAGCGCATCGTCAGGATCAGAGCACCACCGGGATCAGCGCGATACCGAATCCGGCGGCCCCACCGACGAGCAGAACCTTGTCACCGGCGCGTACCCGCCCCTGCTCCCGGGCCAGGCTCAGCGCACACGGCACGCTGGCCGCGCCCGTGTTGCCCAGCCTGTCGACGGTGACCATCACCTGGTCCGGCCGGAATCCGGCCTTGTTGCGGATCGTCTCGATCGTGTGCACCGAGGTCTGATGCGGTACGCACAGCGTGACGTCCTCGACGCTCCACCCCATCCGCTCCAGCACCTCGCCCATCGCCGCCGGTACCCGTTCGACCGCCAGTTCGTGCAGCCTCGCCCCGTCGCAGTCCATCGCGAAGTGTGTGTTGTCGTGCGGCATCAGGGTGCCGCCGGACAGGATGGTGGACAACCGCCACTCCCGCCCGTCCGAGCGGAACAGGCCCGGGTACACGCCACGCCCGGTGGCTTCGGCGGCTTCGGTGGCCTCGAGGAGGAAGGCTCCACCGGCGTCACCGATGGTCAGCGCGGGCAGTTTCACCTCGTTGCCACTGCCCTCCGGGATGTTCCATCCCACGTGGATGGAGGCGACCTCACCGGTGGTGACCAGGGCCCGCCTCGCCTGACCGAGCATGATCTTGCCGGCCGCCACGTCGACGGCGTTGAGGAAACTGTTGCAGGCGTTCTTGACATCGCACACGGCGGCGTTCCAGCAGCCCAGCCGCTCCTGCACGATGTTGGACGTGGCCGGCTCGATGACGTCCTGGGTCACCGCGGCGAACACCAGCAGGTCGACGTCCTCCGGGGCGCGACCGGCGTCGGTGAGGGCACGTTGCCCGGCCAGCGCGGCCAGTTGCGAGGAGCTGGTTCCCTCCGTCGCGTACCGGCGTTCCTCCACTCCGCTGAACATCCGGATCAACCGACCGGACAGCACGGTCCGGCCACTCTCCGCATTGACCCGGGCGACCACCTCGTCGGTGGTCACCACCCGCTCGGGAAGGTAGTGGCCGATCCCGGATACCACCGCCGCAACATCGGTGCCGATCATCGTCATGCTTCCTCCCACCGCAGGCCAGGTACCCAGAGAGCCTGGTACGTCGGCTTCCGCGGGCACAGACCCGACCGGGGTGACCGACAGGGGTGGCCGCCCAGGGGCGCGGCGAACCGACCGTCTGCTCAGATCCGGCCGAGTACCAGCGCCGCGTTGTGCCCGCCGAAACCGAAACTCACGTTCAACGCCACCGGCACATCCACCTGTCGGGAACCACCGCACACCAGGTCGATGCCGGCGCAGTCCGGCGCCGGCTGCGCACAGTTTCGGGTCGCCGGCACGATCCCGGTACGTAGCGCCTGGATGCAGGCGATCGTCTCCACCGCACCGGAGGCGCCCATCAGATGCCCGGTCATCGACTTGATCGACGACACCGGTGCGGTCTGCGCAACCAGCTCGGCGAGCAGCCGGGCCTCCATCCGGTCGTTGAGTACCGTCCCGGTGCCGTGCGCGCTGATGTAGCCGAGTGCCTCCGGGTCGAGGCCGGCATCACTGAGCGCGGCGCGCACGGCAGAGAGTGCGGTGGCGCCGTCAGGGGCCGGGGCACTCAGGTGGTAGGCATCGTTGCTCGCGCCGTAACCGAGGATCTCGGCCAGCGGGGCCGCCCCCCGGCCCCGGGCGTGTGCCGCGGACTCCAGAACCAGTACTGCGGCGCCTTCCCCAGGGACCAGACCGGTCCGGTCGGCCGCGAACGGGCGGCAGATGGCGGCCGGGTCGTGGTCACCGACCGCTGCGGCACCCATCGCGGCGAACGCCGAGTACATGGCCGGGCCGAGCGGCGCGTCCGCCGCGCCGGCCAGTACGACGTCGGCCCGGCCCAGCCGGATCAGATCGGCGGCGATACCGATCGCATCGGTTCCGCTCGCACACGCGGTCGCGGGAGTCAGCGCCGGGCCGCGCGCACCGGACTCGATGGCGACCGCGGCGCTCGCGGCACTGGGCACCATCGCCACCGCGGTGTACGCGCTGACCGATCGGCGACCGGCGCACAGCGCCTGGACCGCCCGCTGGTGACTGCCGATACCGCCCAGCCCGGTACCCACCACGGTGGCCGAACGCGACGCCTCGACCCGGTCGTCGCCACCGGACTCGGCGAGCCCGGCCATCACCCGGGCCTCCCGCGCGGCGACCAGTGCGAACTGGGTGAACCGGTCGTGCTGGCGGGCGGTACGCCAGCCGAGGATCTGTTCGGCGTCGAAATCGGTGGCCCGACCACCGATCCGGGTCTGGCCGGAGTCGTCGGTCGATGCGACGATCCCGCTACGGCCTTCGACGAGTCCCGACCAGGTCGCCGTCAGGCCGGTGCCCAGCGGGCTGACCACACCCATGCCGGTGACCACGGCCCGCCGGTGGGCCGGTGCCTGCATCATGACCCTGTCCTCTCCGCGCCGACGGGCAGCACCGCTGTCGGCGTCCGAGCCGTCGGGATCCACGGATGCGCACCATGGAACCGTCGCGGTCAGCATGCCTGCGGCGAGGTGGCGGCCACAGCCTCCAACGACGGGCAGCCCGACGCTCCCATCCGGTCACCCCGATCGGACACCCGCACCGGACGTGCGACGACGTTGCCTGGACGGGCACCTCGAATTGGGCCACCGTCGTCCCATGGTCTGACCGGGGGGCGGTTCGTAGCGTGGCCGGTGGTACCGCGCGCCGCGCGGGCCGGCAGATCCGGCGCAACGCGAGGGAGCTGGCGATGGACGAACGGGATGCCGTGCAACTCGTCATCGAGGTGGTCAGTCGGAGCCGCACGGTGGATCCGGCGTTGCTCGACGAGTCCACGAACTTCGTCGAGGACCTCGGGTTCGACTCGTTGGACGCCTCCGAACTGCTCGCCAGCCTGCACGGCCGGACCGGGCGTCGCCTCGCGGTCACCGATCTGTCCCAGTTGCAGACTGTCGGCCAGGTCGCCAAAGCCCTGGTGGCGCAGGAGGTTCCACAATGACGGACGTGAGCGCAACGAAGCTCGAGAGCGATCCGGACCGCCGGATCTGGCTGCTCAACCAGTACCGCGCGGCGGAGGTGCACGGCGCCGGCGCGATCATGCGGATGGGCAAACTCGCCGACAACAGTGAACTCCGTGCCTCGCTCAGTCGGCATCTGCGCGACGAGGCGGTACATGCCTGGCTGTGGACCCGCACCATCCAGGAACTCGACGGTGAGGTCTACTCCGTTCCGGAGGCGTACCAGACGCGCCTGTCCACCCACTACGGCATACCCACGTCGCTCAACGACCTGCTGGCCCTGACCCTGGTGTCGGAGAAGCGTGGGTTGCAGCAGTACATCGATCATCTGGACATCCCCGAGGTGTCCGGCTCGATCCACCGGACCCTGCGCGGAATCCTCAAGGACGAGGAGTGGCATGTCCGCTACATCCGCGAGGAGTTGGACGGACGGATGCGCCACGACCGCGAGGTACTGAGCCTGATCGAACGCGCCGAGGAGGCTGACGAGCGCGCGGTGGCTGAACTGCGCGAGGAGAGTACCGACCCGATCGGCTGGTAGCCCCGAGCGAAAAGGACGGTCATGGCCCGTTCCGCGATCTCACCACCAGTACATGACTGGCCGTACAGCTACGCCACCGATCCGGGCCTCAGCCTTGAGGAGATCGTACGGCCCTACGGTTCGGCCCAGTCGTTGACGTTCCTGGACGCGGCGGGGGGACGCCGGAGCCTGAGCTACGACCGGTTCGCCGCCCGCCTCGCCACGGCTGCGCACCGGCTGCGGCAGCAGGGCGTACGCCCGGGCTCGGTGGTGGCCACCACCATCACCACGTCGATGTCGTCGGTGATCGCCGCGCTGGGCGTCTGGGTGGCCGGTGCGACGTTGGTGTCCCTGCCGCCGCCGCCCCGACGTGCGCTGCGTGAGCAGCACGCTCAGCGGATGGCTGTGGTGCTGGAATCGATGGGCTGTCGGCATCTGATCACCGACGACGACCCGACGTCCGCACAGCAGGGCATGCGGGTGGTGTCGCAGAGCGGCCTGGACGGCGAGGACGGTGTGCTGCCGGCCGACATCCAGCTCCCCGAGATCGCGCTGGTCCAGTTCACCTCGGGCAGTCTCGGTACGCCCAAGGGCGTGGCCATCCGCGGGGACACGCTGGCCCGACATCTGACGATGATCACCCGTTGCATGGGGCACGAACCGGGGTCCGACGTGGTCGCCACGTGGTTGCCCTTCTACCACGACTTCGGGCTGATCTGCTTCTTCCTCGCCGCACTGACCAGCCGGGTCGACCAGGTCCACATGAGTCCACGCAGCTTCGCCCTGGATCCGTCGTCCTGGCTGCGGATGCTCTCGACGGAACGCGCCACGATCACCGGCGGACCGCACTTCGGCTTCGCTCTCGCCGGCCGGGTGCCCTACCCCGACGACCTGGACCTGTCCCGGATGACGCAGGCACTCAACGGTGGGGAACGGCTCAGCTGGGGCGATCTGGAGGACTTCCAGAAGGTCGCCGAGCCGTTCGGCTTCCGGTGGGAGGCGCAGATGCCGGTGTACGGCCTGGCCGAGAGCACTGTCGGAACCACCTGCACGCTGCGCGAGAACGCCGGTCCGGTACGTGGTCCGGGCGACCTGGTCTCGTCCGGCCGGTTCCTACCGGGCAGTGTCATGCACTCCGAGGGCACCCCGGGCTCACCGGCCGATCTGCGGATCAGCGGTCCCTGGTTGTTCGAGGGCTACTACACCGCGACGGGTTTCCAGCGCCGTACCGGCGAGCAGTTCAGTACCGGCGACGCCGGGTTCCTGCTCGACGGCGAGGTCTACGTGCTGGGCCGTACCGACGAGGTCATCTCCACCGGTGGTCGCAACCTGTTCGCCGAGGACGTGGAATCGGTGGCGCTACAGGCCGGTAAGCCGTTGACGCACAGCTGTGCCGCCTTCAAGCTCAGTACGACCGACCAGCGGTTCGGTCTGTGCGTGGAGGCCAGCAGCCGCAGCATCGAGGACCCGGCCAAGCTCGCCCGTACGGTGCGTTCGGCGGTCAGCGCCACACTCAACACCCGGGTGGAGCCGCTGCTGGTGGTCATCCCCGGCACGATCCCGCGGACCACCTCGGGCAAGGTACGCCGCGGTCAGTGCCGGGTCGAGCTTCAGGAGGGCCGGATCTCGGGCCGGAAGATCCTCACCGAACTCCACTGATCCGACACGCCGCGGGCGCCGTACCCTCTTCCGGGTACGGCGCCCGCGTTCGTGATGCTGAGGTCATACGCACCGGCATGCGGCCGGGCAGTGGTGCAGAGTCCCGACCGCCAGTCAGGTCAACCGGGCAGCTGAGGGACGTCCAGGCTCTCCAGGGTGTCCAGCCACTTCTCCGCCGCCGGGTCGGGCCGGTCCACCTGGGAGGCGACGAGTTCGGCCATGACCTCCTCGGAGCCACCGCCGATCCGGGCCAGCCGGACGTCGCGCCAGATCCGTTCCAGCGGATAGTGCCGCGTGTAGCCACGGGCGCCGAAGATCTGCAGACACTCGTCGGTCACGCCCTCGACGATCCGGCTCGCCGACAGCTTCAACGCTGCGGTGTCGCGAGCCACCCCGGCGCCGGAGCGGGTACGTTGCACCAGGTCCCGCAGGGCCGCGTCCAGCATCCACAGTTGCGCCTGGCAGTGCGCCAACCGATGGCGTACCGCCTGCTTGTCCAGCAGCCGGTCGGTGCCGATCATCCGACGTCGGGCGAACGCCGCGGCCAACCCGAGCGCGGTACGGGCTCCGGCAATCAGCTGCGCGCAGATCGACAGCCGCTCGAACTGCAGCAGGCGCGTCAGGTAGGCCAGTCCCATTCCCGAGGAACCGAGCAGCGCGTCGTCGGGCACGACCGCGTCCAGGGTGAGCTGGCCGACGTCGCAGGAGGCCAGGCCGAGTACCGGGAAGTATCCGTCCACCACCACGCCGGGTGTGTCCAGCGCGACGACGAACAGGCTGAGGTCGCGGGGATCCAGTCGCTGGTCCAGGCCCGCCAGGATCAGCGCATGGGTCGCGCCGCCCAGGTTGGAGATGTAGCGCTTGCTGCCACGCAACCGCCAGCCGTCCCCGTCGCGGGTGGCCCGGGTACGGATCGCGGCCAGATCGGATCCGCCGGTCGGCTCGGTGGAGCCCAGGCAACCGACGATCCGCCCGGCCAGCGCGTCGGCGTACAGGCCCTGTTGCCGTTCGGTCTCGGCCAACCAGTGCAGCGCGCCGCAGAAGACCTCGCAGTGGCCCATCGCAGCCAGGGCGAGCCCGCTGGAGACGTCCGCGGTCACGGTGGCCATCTCCACGACCAGGTGGGCGCCCTCCGCGGCGCCGGGTAGCCAGCGCTCGCGGAAGACCCCGTCCGCGCCGAGACGGGCCAGCGCACCGGATGGGAGGTGACCGGACTTCTCCCAGCCGCGTACGGTCTCCTCGTCGAACCCGGCGAGGCTCTCGGTCAGCCGGGTCCGGAACCGCGATTGGTCGCTCATTCCACCAGATCCCGCCATTCGGGGTGCGCGCCGTCGCGGCCCCGGGTGACATCGTCCAACCGCGCGGACAGCCGTGCGGTGAGCGCACCGATACGGCCCTCACCGACCGGCCTCCGGTCGACGCTGAGCAGCGGGATGATGCCGGCCGCGGTCCCGGTCAGGAAGCATTCCTCGGCGACGTAGAGATCGGTGCGGGTCAGGTTGTCCTCGCGGACCACCACACCCGCCTCGGCGGCGAGGACCCGTACGGTGTCGCGCACGATGCCGGCCAGCGCGCCGGCGGATACCGGCGGGGTGACCAGTGCTCCGTCCAGCACCGCGAAGACGTTGTGGGCCCAGCCGTCGGTCACGTGTCCGGACGCGTTGAGCAGCAGCGCCTCGTCGAAGCCGGAGGTGAGTGCCTCGGTCTGGGCCAGCATCGAGTTGAGGTACTGGCCGGTGGCCTTCGCCGCGGGTGGGATCGCGTTGGATGCCATCCGTTGGAAGCTGGAGATCTTCGCGTGCACCCCTCCGGTCCGGGGTGCACCGACCAGCGGGCCGTCCTCGGTGGCGATGACCGCGGCCCGGTACGACGCGGTCAGGGGATTCTCCCCGTCCCCGAGGAACACGATCGGTCGCAGGTAGCAGTCGCCCAGCCCGTTCTCCCGCACCACGTCGTGGCAGGCAGCGGTCAGGGTGTCCACGTCGTAGGGAAGTGTGGCCAGGTACGTCGCGGCCGAACGGGCCAACCTGCGCAGGTGGTCGCCGAGCCGGAAGATCGCCGGGCCGACGTCGGTCTGGTAGGACCGCACACCTTCGAAGAAGCCGATCCCGTAATGCAGGCCGAAACTACTCACATGGATCTGGGCGGCGTCCCAGTCGACCAGTTCGCCGTCCAGCCAGATCCTCTTCGTAGCGGTCATGGTGCGCAACCTCCGGCGGTTCAACGCGGGGGAAAGCCGGTCCGGACGACCGGTGAAGTTGCATGATTTTCTGCCGTAGTTATCGTTCCGTTACCTTCGCGCAACGCTAGAGAGCCGGCATTCCGGGGGTTCCGTCCGGACAGAGCAGACCATGTCGAAGCGCCAGCGCGACCGCCAATGTTCGATTCGGGCAGTTCAATTTGGCGAGAACATTCGCCACGTGCCGCTTGGCGCCATGCTCAGAAATACCGAGCCGACGGGCGATCTGCTTGTTACTCATTCCGTCGGCCAGCAGCACCAGAGCCTGCTGTTCGCGGGGAGTGAGCAGGAAGGGCCGCTCGGCCTCGGCCCGCTCAAGCTTGCGCACCTGGGCGAGCAGCCGCCGGGCCAACCGGCCGGGCATCGCCATCTCGCCCTTGGTCAGGCTGTCCAGCGCCTCCCGCAGCGAGCGTTCGGTCAGCTCGTCCTCCAGCAGGAAGCCGTCCACGGACAGCCCACCCAGCGAGGATGTGGCGCCCTCATCCAACGAGCGCAGCAGCACGACCGTACGTACGTGCTGCTGAGCAGCCTGGGCCGCGATCTTCTTCAGACCATCCAGATCGGCGGCCATCGCGATGATGAGCACGTTGAACTGGTCGGAGTGGATCAGCTGGATGGTCTCCTGCAACTCCGAGCAGGTGACCACATCGGCGACTTGTGGAATGGGGTCGAGCATGGTCCGCATGCCTCGTCGCTCCATCTCCGAGCCGACCGAGACGAGTACGTGCAGTGAGCCTCGGCTTTCCGTAGCGACTTTGGGAAAGTCCGGTTGCAGCGTTTCTTCCATCTGGTTCAGCCCTTCCATACGGACCATCTCCGCCAGGCTTTCTCGGAACCCGTCCCATCCGTTTATTGAACGATCAATTTCAGTAGAACAAGAAACGGACCAATAGGCCGTTAAGGACGGGTCCTCGCCTATCGGTAGGTTATAGCACAGGTGACGAACTCACGACCATCTATGTTTGAAGTATCAAATCCCGCCTCTCCGGATCAATACTTTTTCAGTCGAGTATTGGAAGGCGGCACGACGTCGGCCACACGCGGGGCAGGCTCGGGAACCCCGGGACTCATCGCGTACCGACACAGTGCCTCCCCAAGCTGTCGCCCAAGCCGCCAGCCTGGACGCGGTACGGGCGGACGAGCGCCCGTGCGCGTACCCGACCGGGCCGCGAAACCGCATTAAAGGGTGCGCATATGGATACAGCGCTCCTACGATATGCAGTGCCGGGTCGGTCCGCACCAGTGGCAGATCGGGGTAGCCGATCAGGCACTGGCCAGCGCGCCGGACAGACCCGCGATCCGACCCGCCACATCGGGCCGCCGCAGGACCGTCCGAGGAGCGTACGACCGGCCCCCTCCGGCCGGGCGGCACCCGACGTGGCGCCACATCACCGCTCATACGGGTCGAAAGAACGCCGGTTGGCGCCCGTTCGTGGTAGTCGATCGGGCGGTGTCCAGCGGTCCGGATCCTGACAAGGTGGATCTGCCCATCCCACTGGCCTCGTTCCGGTGTCCGCGGAGCCCGCGACGCCCGGCCGCGACGGAGGTGACCGGTGACCCGACGTTGGCGGCTGGCCGACACGGACTGGAACCACTGGCCGGACGAGCTGCCCGACGAGCGGCTGTGGCCCGTCGTCGCGGCGGACGGTCTGGCCGGGATCGAGATCGGCGTCTACTCCGTGGCCGACGAACTGTCCCCGGAACGCATGCAGTTGCGCAGCACCCTCGCCGCGGCGCACCGACTCCCGGTCCTGGCGATCCTGCTGTCGCTGCCGAAGATCAGATGGCCGGACGGCGCATTGACCACTCAGGTGAACCTGGTCGCCCGACAGGTACTCGGCTGCGCACGGGCCTGCCGCCGGCTCGGCCTGACCACCCTCGGGGTGTGGCCCGGCGCGGATCTGCCCACCGCGTCCTGGGACGCGCTGGTCTTCGGCACCCGGCAGATCCGCGACATCGCCGACGCCAGCGGCGTCCGCATCGCCATCGAGTACAAGCCCGGGACATTGATCCCCGACGCGGACGCGGCACTCGCGTTGACCAGGGCCGTACCCGGTACCGGCGTGCTGCTGGACACCGGCCACGCCTATGCCGCCGGTGAGGACCCGGCAGAGGTCGTGCACCGGCTCGGCGACGCGCTGTGGCACGTACATCTGGGCGACGCGACCGTCGGCGAGGCCGACGACGACCTGCCGCTCGGTCACGTGCACGACGCCCGGCCGATCGTGCGGGCACTCGACGACATCAACTACACCGGTGTCGCCGCCTTCGACCTCTACGGGGCCGCCTGCTCGGATGCCTGGAGCGGTCGGGGCGCGGTCCGGGAGTCACTTCGACACCTCCGGGAATCTGCGTGAGAGCCGTTCTCGCGCACGGCCCGCAGCGGTTCGAACTGACCGAACTACCCACCCCGGCGAGCCACGACACCTCCCGCGTCCTCGGCGTCGAGGCGGTCGGCGTGTGTGCGGCCGACCGGATGCTGTGGCACGGAACCGGACCGTGGAACGTGCGGTGGCCGTTCGTACCGGGGCACGAGATCCTGGGCCGCGACATCGACACCGGGCAACGGTTCACCCTGGAGGTCAGCGTCCCGTGCGGCGGATGCGAACGATGCCTCGCCGGGCGTACCAACCTCTGCCGCAACGGCCGGCATTTCGGTTCCGATCTGCCCGGTGGTTTCGCCGAGTTCGTCGAGGTGCCGCACGATGCTGTGCTGCATCCGGTACCCGACGAGCTGCCGGCCACCACCGCGGTACTCGCCGAACCGACGGCCTGCGCCCTGCATGCGGTGCACCGCGCCGGAGTCCGGGCCGGCGACACGGTGGGGGTGATCGGCCTCGGCGCGGTCGGCGCACTCGCCGTACACGCCGCCCTGTCGCTGGGCGCACGGCAGGTACTGGCGGTGGTACGCAGTCCCGAGCGGGCCGAGCTCGCCCGGGCGCTGGGCGCGGTGCCGGTGCTGGCCGCGGCGGACGGAACCGCCCCGGAGGTCGACGAACTGGCCGACGCGGTCGTCGAATGCTCCGGCAATCCGGCTGCGGTGACCACCGCGCTGCGGATGGCCATGCCCGGTGGCCGACTCTGTCTCTACAGCGTCTACCCGACGCTGTCCTGTCTGGATCTCAACCAGGTGGCCGAGTTCAAGGAGCTGACCGTCGCCGGCGGCCACCTGGCGCCCGGCCGCTTCCCCGCGGCGGTGGAGCTGCTGCGCTCCGTACCGGCAGAACTGGTGGTCACCGGGATCCGTCCGTTGGACGACTACGCCGACGCGCTGGGCGTGACCACCGGTCTGCGGGTCAAGGAGGTACTGCTGCCATGAGCGACGCACTCGAACGGGTGGCCGAGGAGCTGATCGACTGCGGACGCGCGGCGGTCCGGGCCAACCTGGTCCGCGGCTCCGGGGGCAACCTGTCCGCCCGGGTCGGGGACACCGGCACCTGCTGGGTGACCGCGTCCGGCACCTGGCTGGACGAACTCACCCCGGACTCGTTGTCGCTGGTGGACCTGGACACCGGTGCGGTGGTCGCCGGCAACCCGCGCCCCAGCAGCGAACTACCGCTGCACCTGGCGAGCTACCGGGCACGACCCGACGCCAACGCACTGATCCATCTGCATCCTCAGGTCAGTGTGCTGCTCGACGCCCTGGACGAGCCGGTCCGGCTGGTCACCATCGACCACGCGTACTACCTGCGTGAGGTACGACGTACGCCGTTCCGGCAGAGCGGCACCCCGGAGCTGGCCGAGCTCGGCGCGGAGGCCGTACGCGACGGGTGCAACTGCGTCATCCTGGCCCACCACGGCTGCTCGGTCCTGGGCGACAGCATCGAACTGGCGTTCAAGCGGGCTCTCAACCTCGAGGAGGCGGCCACGGCCACCTACCGGGCGCTGCTGCTCGGCCGCCCCGTACCGCAGTGCCCGCCGGAGTATCTGGAACGGATCAGACAGGCCGAGTCGGCGGCCGGCGGATGACCGGCGATCACGTACTGGGTGTGGACGTCGGCGGTTCCAGCGTGAAGGTGTGGGACGCCGGTCCGGACGGCGTACGCACCCGCAGCGCGCAGCTGCCGATCCTGCGGCCCGGCCCGCACCGCGTCGAGTTCGAGCCCGACGAGTGGTGGCGACTGATCCGTACCGAACTGCGTGAACTGCTCGCCGGTGGCCGGCCGGGCCGCTATGCCGGGCTGGTGGTCAGTTCGATGCGGCAGGCCTTCGTACTGCTCGGCCCGGACGGTGAACTCGGCACCGGAATACTCAACAGCGACCGGCGCGCAGCAGCGGTGCTCCCCCGGCTGCGGGCCGTACCGCGGCTCTACCAGGTGACCCGGCACTGGCCGGCGCCGGAGCTGACCCTCGGCAAGCTACTGGCGCTCGCGGACACCGAACCGGACCGGTGGACCGCGACGCGTCGGGTGCTGTTCGTGCATGACTGGCTGGTGTGGCGACTGACCGGCGAACAGGTCACCGAGGTGTCCTACGCGTGCGCGGGGCAGCTGGCCGACGTCGCCCGTCGCGGCTGGGCCACGGATCTGATCGCCGGCCTCGGCCTGGACACCGGGCGGCTGGCGCCGCTGGTCGAGCCCGGCACCCTGGTCGGTACGGTGAGCGACCCGGACCTGCCGGCCGGTCTGGCGGTCTACGCCGGCTGCGGTGACACCCAACTGGCCGCTGCCGGGGCCGGTGGGCTGCGCGACGGCGTGGTCACCGTCGTCGCCGGCTCCAGCACCCCGGTACAGGCCGCGACCCGCGAACCGGTGCTCGACGCGCAGCAGCGGCCCTGGGTGTCCACCCATGCGGGCAAGGACCTGTGGGCGGTGGAGGCCAACGCCGGGTACCCCGGGACGATGGCGCAGTGGCTGCGCCGGTTGACCGGTCCGGTGCGGCGTTCGGGTCGGCCGGGCGCCGGCAACCTCACCGCGGTCACCGCGACACCGCACTGGACCGAGCGGGACTGGGCGGTCAAGGCGCCGATGACCGTACTGGGTCTGACCCCCGCCAGCACGCCGGAGGACCTGGCCCAGGCGATGGACGAGGCGCACGCGTACGCCGTGTGCGCCAATCTCGGCGACCTGCGGGAGGTACTCGGCCGGGACGCCAACGACGTCGTGGTCACCGGCGGCGCCGCAGCGAGTCTGGCGCCGTTGCTGGCCGACGTGCTCGGCCGGTCGGTACTGCTGTGTCCCGGCGCGCACGGCACCGCGGCGGCCGGCCGCGCCCTGGTGACCGGTGGCGCACCGGTCACCGCCGAGGTCCGGACGGTCTCCCCCGAACTGGGCCCGGAACCCTACCGGGCCGCCTACCGCCGCTATCTCGACGCGCACCGCACGCTGCGCGACCATCTGCCCGAGGAGGACCTGTGAGTGCACCGATCGCCTTCGTCACCGCCGAGTGGCCCGAGTCCGGGCACCGTGCGCTGCGCGAACTGGGTTACCAGGTCCGTACCGGTGGATGGGGGGACACCGGTCACGCGCTGGACTCCCCCGGACTCGTCGATGCTGCCGCGGGCGCCGCCGTTCTGATCGTGGAGGTGGAGACCGTCGACGACGCGGTACTGGACGCGCTGCCCGACGTACAGGTCGTGTGCACCGCGCGCGGTACACCATCCAATGTGGACATCGAGGCGTGCACCCGCCGACGGGTTCCGGTACTGCATGCCCCCGGGCGCAACGCCGATTCGGTCGCCGACTTCACGATGGGCCTGATCCTGTCCTGCTGCCGGGGAATCTCGGCCGGTGAACGGCACCTGCGTGACTCGGGCTGGCTGGTCGACGGGCAGGTGCCCTACCTGCATTTCCGGGGTCCGGAACTGCATGGCGCCACCCTCGGGTTGATCGGCTACGGTGCGGTCGGACAGCGCGTCGCGGCGCGGGCCACGAACGGTTTCGGCATGCGGGTGATCCACCACGACCCGCTGCGTGACGACGGCGTCGAACTGCCCACCCTGCTGCGCGAGGCCGACGTGGTGAGCCTGCACTGCACCCGCTCGGCGCAGACCCACCGGATGATCGACGCGGCAGCGCTGGAGCTGATGAAGCCGAACGCCGTACTGGTCAACACGGCCGGTGGCGACATGATCGACACCGCGGCACTGCTGGACGCGCTGGCACATGGGCGTGTCGCGGCGGCCGCGCTGGACGTGTTCGACGTCGAACCGCTGCCGGCGGACAGCCCGCTGCTTGGCGAAGGACGTCTCGTACTCACCCCGCACCTGGCCGGAGCGGCCTCCGACGTTGCCGAGCACCATGCGGCGCTGATCTGCCACGACCTCGCGCAGATCGCCGCTGGACACGACCCGGCACACTGCGCCAACGGCGCCGATGTGCTGCCCATCGTGCCGCCCGGCGCGTTCGCGGAGATGCAGACCGACGAGATGTTCCACGAAGGGATCGCCAGCCGGGAACTGACCGCCACCGGTCGCTGACGTGTGCGGCCCGCCCCCGTCGGCGGGCCGCACATCCGTACACCGACGCTGGCCGCGCCGGGCTCAGCCGAAGGCCGCGGACAGTCCCAGAGCGAACTGGGCCTCCTCGGCCACCTGGCGCCGCCGCGTCAACCCGTCCGGCAGCGCCTCGGTCCAGGACCGACCGGCCGGTACGTCGTCCCACACGTGCAGCAATGCGGCACGGGTCATTCCGCACCAGGCCGCGGCGCTGAACGTCGCAGAGGTCTCCATGTCCACCCCGAGCAGCCCGGCCTGCGTCCAGCCGGTCACCAGTTCCGTCGGCTGGCGCAGCAGCACCTCGGTGCTGACCGTCGGGCCGCGCCGTACGGTATGACCCGCGGCCGTGGCACGGGCCGCGAGCCGGTCGGCGAACTGCGGGGTCGCGGCCACCTCCCCGGTTGCGCCGTAGTGGCCGGACGCCCCCTCCCCGATGCGCACCGTGGAGGGCACCAGCAGATCTCCGGGCGCGAGCCCGGGAGCCAGACCACCACACGAACCGAGCTGCAGCACGGTGGGCGTGCCCAGCTGCCCCAGCACGTGTACCGGTTCCACCGTGCGGGCCGCACCGTAGACGCAGGCGTACACCACGGGGTGGGACCGCCAGCGCCCCCACCACCAGTCCGGTGCGGCCAGCTCCCGTACGTCGTCCAGCAACGCCAGGCGCTGCCGTTCCCGGTCCCGCCGCCACCAGGAACCCTCCACGACCAGCAGCTCAGGCAGTTCGGCGGCACGGAGGCCGATCACCGACCACCAGTCCTGGTCCATCGCCCGGGGCCGGCTCACCGGACCGCCGGCAGGTACGCCCCTGCCACCTCACCGACCTGCTCGTAGCCGGTGCGCAGCAGGAACTGGCTGTTACGCCCGTACGACTTCGCACCCAGCAGGAAGAAGTTCGGTTCCGGGCTGCGCAGGATGTCCACTCCGTAGCTCTGGCTGGTCAGGCAGTCCCCAGCGGCGTCGCCGAGCAGCTGGGCGGACAACTCGATCGGCGCCGCCGTCGCATAGCACTCGTGTACCTGTAGCTGCCGGTACAGCGAGGCGTCCGGGACGTAGCCGGTGAGGGACAGGACCTTGTCCACCCGCACCTCGTGCTTGTCCACGCCGGTCAACCGGACGACGATCTGGCCACCGTCGGTGCTGAAACCGTCGACCGCGACACCGGGGAGCACCCGGATACCCGGCAGCGCGCCGGCCGCCGCCCGGCGGGACGAGACCACCAGCGCCTGCCGTTGGGCGAGTGGATCGTCGGCGACCTCCGACCAGTCGGGTTCGACGCGACGTAGCGCCCACACCACCCGGGTGCCGGGTGCCGACGCCGCGAGAGCCGCCAGGTCCCGGGCCGCGGTCTGCGCCGACTTCCCCGCCCCCAGGAGCAGTACGCTGCGACCCGCCCAGCTTTCCCGGTCCCCGACGAGATCTGGTACGGCGCGTACGATCCGCTCGCCCAGTTCCTCCTCGCCGGGCGCCGGGATACCACCGTCACCCGCGCTGTTGGGGTTGCCGTAGGTGCCGGTACAGTCCAGCACCAGGCTCGCGGTGGCCACCTCGGTGGCACCGTCGGCGTGCCGTACGACCAGCCGGAACGGCGCCGCGGCGCGTTGCTCGGTGGCGATCTCCTCGTGCTTGAGCAGCCCGGAGCGGCCGATCGCGAGCACCCGCGCCCCGTACCGGATGTGCGCGGCCAATGTCGGTGCCGCGGCCAGCGGCTGCAGCAGGTCGGTGGCCAGCTCATGACCGGTCGGGCAGTCCGGGCCGGAAGGCACCGACCGGCCGATGGCGGTCAACTGACGGGCCATCCGGTCCGAGACGTTCATCGACCACGGGGTGAACAGCCGTACGTGACCCCACCGCGTCACGTTGCCGGCGGGCGCCGGCGCGGCCTCGTACACCGTGAACGGCCAGCCGGCCTCGGCGCAGGCCAGCGCCGCGTCCACGCCGATCGGCCCGGCGCCCAGGATCGCCACCCCGGACGGAGCCGCCGCGCGCTGTGGTTGCTCGTGCTGCTGCTCGCTCATACCGTCCCACCTCCGATCAGCCCGTCAGGTCAGGTGACCTGCCACCGGTCGCGCACGGTCCTCGGCCACCACGTCCAGGGGGCGACCCGCGGCCTCGGTACCGCCGCGTACCAGGTAGCCGAGCATGGCTCCGGCACCCACCAGCCAGAACAGGATCACCAGCAGGTATCCGGCCACCGGACTCAGCCCGTTGGCCACCGAGGTCACGATCACCACCGAGAACGCGGCGCCGATGCGGCCGGTACCCACCGCGGCGCCGACACCCGCGGCCCGCAGCCGGGTCGGGAACAGTTCGGTGAAGGTGGGGTACGCCGAGGTCCAGGCCGCGTTGCCGAACGCGTTGGCCAACAGGTAGGCGACCAGTACCGCGGTGGTATCGCCAGTGGCGGTGGCCGCGGCCAGCAGTCCGACCCCGGCCCCGGCCAGCAGGTAGGTGATCAGCACGGTGCGCCGACGACCCAACCGGTCGAAGAACACCGTCATCACCAGGCCACCGACCAGCGCACCGGCATTGCCGGCGATGAGGAAGAACGGGATGTCACGATCGGCGATGCCGATGGCCGGCAGCACGATCAGCGTCACCAGTGCGGAGATGCCGTAGTACCCGAACGCCTCGGACAGGTCCAGCAGACACCCCAGGGCCAGTCGACCCGGATGCTCCCGCACCAGTTCCCGCCACCGGGAGAGCCATTCACGGCGCACCGCCGGCGCCGGCCGGTCCACCGGATCCGACGCTACCGGCGATTGCGCTCCGGTGTCCTCGAGCTGGGCCAGTACCGCTTCGGCCTCGATGTTGCGGCCCCGGCTGGCCAGCCAGCGCGGCGACTCGGGCACCCCACGACGGAACAACAGCACCAGCAGCGCCAGGATCCCGCCGGCGGCGAACCCGACCCGCCAGGACACGCCGTCGGTCAGCCCGAACGTGTTCAACAGCAGATAGCTCAGCACGCCGCTGAGTACCGCACCGACCGGCCAGAAGTTCATCACCGCCGCGCCGATACGCCCCCGCTGCCGGGCCGGGATCAGTTCGATGATGGCAGCGTTGACGATCGGGTACTCCGCGCCGACACCGAGTCCGGTCAGGAACCGCAGCGCGATCACGAACCAGATGGTCGGCGACAGCCCGGTCAGTACGGTCAGGCACGCGTACCACAGCAGCGTGGCAAGAAACAGCCTGCGCCGACCGAACCGGTCCGCGAGCTGTCCGCCGACCACGGCCCCCACCAGGATGCCCACCAGCCAGGAGAAGAACACGAACTGACCGACCAGTGGACCGACGTGGAAGTGCCGCTCCATCGGATTGATGACACCACCGACCAGGTTGACCTCCAGCGAGTCGAACAGCCAGCCGGCACCCAGGGCCAGGGTGATCCGGGTGTGCCGTGCCGACCATGCCATCCGGTCCAGCCGTTGCCCCAAGGGCACGGCCGCCTCCAGTTCGACCATGACAGGTCCCCCCTACACCGCGCAGTGGTAGATGTGTGGCAGCGAGCCGTCGGACTGGCGCAGCAGTAGAAAGCGCTCCACTGCGCGTCGTTTCGCCTCAGCCATCGTGATGTCGGCCCCGAGGAACATGTCGGGGCTGGTCTGCAGGTCCGCGCCGGCCGGATGCCAGTGCCAACCGTCCGCCGTGACAGCCAGTTCCGGCACCGTGTTCGCGTCGTCGATCTCCACCCCGGAGGTGGAATTGCCGCGCTTGACCAACGGACGGACCGCGAAGTCGGCGCCGGTGACGCCGTAGTCGGCCAACAGGTTCCGCAGTTGCGGAACCTCGGCGGCGTTCTCCTTCGTCTCCGTCATGCCCACCCGGACCGGCAGCCCCAGCGCACGCGCGGTGCGGATCCCCTCCATGGCCCGGACCCAACTGCCCTGCCCGCGGTTACGGTCGTGGGTCTCGGCACAGGCGCCGTCGATCGAGGTCTGCAGGATCAGATCGGCACGCCCGGCGAGACGCTCCAGCTCGGTCTCCCGACGCCCCCGGTACAACATTCCGTTGGTCAGCGCGACCGTGGCGATGCGGTCGCTGGCGTACTCCAGCGCCGACACGATGTAGGGCAGCAGGAACGGCTCGCCGCCGGTGACATACAGCTCCTCGAAGCCCTCCGCGACCGCCTCGTCCACCAGCGCACGGAACCGGTCCAGACCGATCTCGCGCTGCCGGGCCTTCGGATGTGAAGCGACCGAGCAGTACCAGCAGTGCAGGTTGCAGTGGAAGTTGGTGTAGAGCCACAGCCGGGGAGGGAACAACGCGGTGGCGAACAGCGGCACCACCGGCCTACCGTCGTCGGGTGTCGTCGGCATGTCCGCCCAGCTGACCTCCTGCGCGTCGAACTCGTCGGGCAGCGCGGAACGGTACAGCTGGAAACGACCCCTGCTGCGTTCGTACGGTGGCACGATCTCCAGGCAGGTGGTCCACCAGCCGGTCTCCACCGTCTCCACGAACGGCTCCGGCAGCCCGGCCCGGCGCATCGACGCGGCGTGTGCGGCCCAGTCGTACGCCAGCGACACCAGACTCGCCTCGGCCCGCCCGTCCTCGATGTCCAGCAACGCGTACCACACCTCGCGGCGACCGTCGTTGGCCGGGCGGCCCAGCACGCCCACGTTGACCACCAGGGTGCCGTCGATGCGCCGGATCCACGGCATTCCGGAGTGCGTACAGCAGATCACCTCTGCACCACTGGCGGCGACCCGCTCGGTGTGCTCCTCGTCGCTCAGCGACTCCCACCAGAAGTCGTTGAGCTGCAACGTGGACCCGTGTACCTGATGTACCTCCAGCCCGGCCACCCGTTCCCGGCGCTCGGTGGGCAGGGTCCGCATCCAGCTGGCGTACGCGTCGCTGGTGTGCTCCCGGGTGTAGTCGTACATCACCTGGGCGAACTCGTTGTCCCGTGGATCACGGTAGCCACAACCGCAGTCGGTGTCACCGCGACCGATCGCCACCTCGTAGTTCCCGGCTATGCACTCGATCCCGTTGCTGCGCAGCAGATCCCAGATCTCTTCGGGCTCGGCTCCGTAGCCCCCGAAGTCACCCAGGCACCACAGGCGCTGCGCGCCGCGCTCCTTCGCGTCCTCGACGAACGCGCGCAGGGCGTACGGATTGGAGTAGACCCCCCCGCATACGGCGATCCTGGGCATCGGCTCTCCTTTCCGTTCCGGGCGCGAGGTCCCGGACGACTCAGCGGTCCTCCAGTGCCGTCATCACGTGCTTGAAGCGCAGGTAGTCGGCGAGCGCATGGCGGGACAGGTCCGATCCGTAGCCGGAGTCACGTACCCCGCCGTGCGGCATCTCGGTGGCCAGCACCGAATGGCAGTTGATCCAGACCGTGCCGTAGTCCAGCTGCCGGGCCATCCGTACGGCCCGGGAGTGATCGCTGGTCCACACGCTCGCGGCCAGACCGTAGCGACTGCCGTTGGCCAGGGCGAGCACATCCTGCTCGCTGTCCGCCGCCTCCACGGTGATGACCGGCCCGAAGACCTCCCGCGTGGCCAGTTCGTCGGTCGGCCGGACCCCGGCCACCACGGTCGGGGCAAAGTAGTACCCGTCACGCTCCAGCCGGCAGCCGCCGGTGACCAGATCGGTGTGGCTACCTCGACCGTCCACCAGTTCGGCGACCCGGGCCAGCTGGTCCGGATTGTTCAACGCGCCGTAGCTGCCGGTCGGCCCCACCGCGGTACCGGCGGCGACCTCGGCCAGCCGCTGCACCACACGCTCATGGCCGGAACGCGGCGTGATCACCCGGGTCGCGGCGGTACAGGACTGACCGGCGTTGTAGTAGGCGGCGTCGACGATCGCAGCCCACGAGGAATCCCCGGCGTCGTCGAACACGACCACCGGGGCCTTGCCGCCGAGTTCCAGATGGACCCGCTTGAGCCCGGCCGCTGCGCTGGCAGCCACGTCCCGGCCGGCCAGGACCGACCCGGTCAATGCCACCAGAGCGGGAATCTCGTGGCGGACCAGCGCCCGGCCGGTCTCCCGGTCGCCACACACCACATTGAGTACACCTGCGGGGAGCACCTCGGCGGCGAGCTCTGCGAGCAGCAGCGGAGTCACCGGTGTGGTCTCCGCCGGCTTGAGTACCACCGTGTTGCCGGCCGCCAGGGCCGGGGCGATCTTCCAGATCGCCATCAACAACGGATAGTTCCACGGGGTTATCGCCGCCACCACGCCGACCGGCTCACGCCGCAACATCGACGTATGCCCCACCACGTACTCCCCCGCCGCGGAACCGTCGACGGTCCGTGCCGCGCCGGCGAAGAACCGTAGACAGTCCACAACGGACGGGATCTCGCCCTCGGTCACCTGGCTGGTCGGCTTGCCGGTGTTGCGGATCTCCGCCCCGGCGAGTCGTTCGGCGTGCTGCTCGACCAGATCGGCGAGCCGCAGCAGAGCACGTTGCCGCTGTGCCGGGGTGCTGTCCCGCCAACCGCCGAACGCCTCCGCCGCAGCTGTGCAGGCCCGCCCCACCTCGGCGTCGCGTCCCACCGGGGCGGTGGCGTACTCGACACCGGTGGCGGGTTCACGCAGCACGCTCGCCAGCCCACTACCTCCGTCGTAGCGCTGCCCTGCGGCGAAGTGACCCAGCACAGGCGTTCCCATGGCGGTCAACCTAGGTGCGCGGCGATCCGCTCGGCAATGACCGCAAGTCGGCCCCATCCGGCTACCCCCGACGGACCGCGACCGACGGTGCGGCAGGTGGTCACGGCAGCCGTACCACCTGGGCCGCGTACAGCAGTCCGGCGCCGAAACCGACCAGCAGCGCCAGTTCGCCGCTGAGCCCGGCGTCCTCGGCCAACAGCCGGTCCAGTGCCAACGGTACCGATGCGGCCGAGGTGTTACCCGTGTCCACCACCGTCCGACTGACCCGTACGTCCGGCGACAGGGCCAGCGATTCGGCCACCGCGTCGATGATGCGTACGTTCGCCTGGTGCAGTACGACGGCCGCCAGCTCGTCGGCGCTCACCCCCGCGACGTCCAACGCCTGTGCCGACACCTTGGACATCTCGGTGACGGCCCAGCGGAACACCGTCGGTCCCTCCATCCGCAGGTAGGGCCACGGCTCGTCGGGCTTCTCGCGCAGCCTGGTCCAGCGGACCGGTTGGGCGATCGCCGATCCCCGGGAGCTGTCCGAGCCCCACACCACGGGACCGATGCCCGGCGCGTCACCCGGGCCGATCACGACCGCACCGGCGCCGTCACCGAACAGGAAGGCCGCACCACGGTCCACCGGATCGACGATGTCACTCATCCGCTCCGAACCGACCACGAGTATCCGCCGCGCCGATCCGGAGACCACCAGGTCCTTCGCCACGTTGACCGCGTAGCAGAAGCCGGCGCACCCGGCGCACAGGTCGAACGCCGCCGCCACGTTGGCCCCGGCGCCGAGCAGGTCCGCGATCTCCGCGGCCGCCGCCGGCGCCTGGCGCAGGTGCGTCATGCTCGCCGCCACGATGCAGTCCACCTCGGCGGCCGCCACTCCGGCGGCGGCCAACGCCTTGGTCGCCGCGATATGGCCCATCACCGCGATGGTCTCGTCCGGGCCGGCGAAACGCCGTTGCCGGATACCGGAACGTCGGACTATCCAGTCCTCGCTGACTCCGAGGCGCTCACTGATCTCCGCATTGGGCACCACCCGTTCCGGCAGGTAACCGCCCACGCCCAGAATCGTCGCACGGGACAGCACACGCGTATCAGGCATGTTCATCGGGACCTCCGGCCCAGGCACCGCTGCCCGGCTGGTCGATGCGTCGAACAGCTCCAGACTGGCCGCTGTACGACCGGACGGCCCAGCCTCGAACTGGTCCCCGATCCGACCCGGCCCCGGCCCCCCTCGGGGTAGCCGATCGGGCCTCCCGCCTCGGACTCACCACCGTTCGGGCGCGTCCAGCGCTCCTCGTGCGGTGGCGAATGCGTCGATTGCGGTCCGCAACTGGTCCGTACGGTGCGAGGCCATCAGCTCGACGTACAACCGGACCGGACCGTGGTCGGTTCCGGTGAGCCGCACGTAGACCCCGCTGTCGTAGAGGCGGCGCCACAGCCGTTGGGCGGTAGCGGCGTCCGGCAGCTCGACCGCCACCTCGGGCAACGGCAGGTACCCGTGGCCGGGCAACCACGGCGGGTCCAACACCTGGTAACCCAGGTCGAGCAGTCCGTGGCGGATGATCGCGGCCCGGTCCGCGACCCCCTGGCGACGCTTCGCCCCGTCCGCCGAGCGGACGATCCGTACCGCCATCAGACTCGCGCCGAGACCCGCCGGGGACAGCGGAACGAGGAACGGCAGCGCCGCCAACTGTTCCCGGACACACGCCACGAGGACCTCCGCGCCGGCCACGAAGGCCGTACCGGAGGCCAGCGCACGCGTGAGTGTCCCGGTGCGGGCGACGGCCGGGTGGGCCGTACCGGGCAACGTGCACACCCCGGCGCCGGTCGGACCAACCAGCCCGAGTGCCCGGGACTCGTCCACCGCGGACGGTTGTCGCGGCCCGGTGGACCCGCCGACCAGTACGCTGTCCGGGACGGTACGTGGCTGCGGGCCGGCAGCGGCCGACCCGCTGGCGGCCAGAGCGGTCAGACACAGCGCGTTCGCCGCAGCGACACCGGGGCACAGTACCGCGGCCGGTACACCGAGCCAGTCGGCGATCTCGTGCTCCAGGCTCAGCTGCAACGGATTGGTACCTGCGACCGGGTCCGCCGTTCCGTAACGCTGCAGCGCGCGCTGGGCTGCGGCGAGGATCCGCGGATCGGAGTCCAGGCCCAGATGGTTGTGGCCACCCAGCATGACCACTCGACGCCCACCCACGATACTGACCGGCTCGGCCATGGTGTCCGCGGTCAGCGCGGCACCACCGACGACCGGCAGGTGTCCCGTCGCCGGGAGCAGGCCGGTCACCGTGCAGACCTTCGTACCGGTCGCCGGACCCGCTCACCCACGACCGTGATGTTCTCGTCCATCAGTCACTCCCAGCCCGGGGGTGGTCAGCGCAGGAACCGCCGCGGCACCCTGTTTCCGACATTCGTCAGTACCTCGTGGGCGATCGTGCCGGCCCAACCGGCCCACTCCGCGGCGGTGGGTTCGCCGTGGTCCCCGGGTCCGAACACGACCACCGGGTCCCCCGGCCGTACCGACGAGCCGTCCACCAGAACCTGGATGTGGTCCGCGCCGATCCGTCCGACGATCCGGTACCGGGACCGCCCGATCAGCACCTGCGCACCCTGGGTGGCCCGCAGCAGCCCATCACGCAGGCCCACCGGCAGTGTCGCCACCCGATGGTCCCGGCCCTCGCCGACCACCTCGGCCACCGTGGTCACCAGCGTCATCGCCGGACGTAGCCCGCAAAGATCGCCGGTACCCGGCGCGACGCCGTACAGCGCGATGCCCGGACGCACCAGGTCGAAGCGGGCAGCCGGATACCGCAACGTCGCCGCCGAGTTGGCCAGGTGACGCAGCTCCGGCCGCAGCCCATGACACCGGGCCTGACGCAACGCCTGCCGGTAGGCCACCAGCTGAGCCACCACCGAACGGCGGTCGGCCTCGTCGGCACAGGCCAGATGGCTCCAGATGCCCACCACGCGGGCGTACCCGGCCCGCTGCGCGCATGCCGCTGCCGACACCAGCCGAGGCCAGTCCGTCGGGGTGGAACCGGCCCGGCCCAACCCGGTGTCGACCTCCAGGTGCAGTCTGGCCTGCAGTCCACAATCGCGTGCGTCCGAGACGACCGCGGTCAGCGCGACAAGACTGCCCACCGAGACGTCCACCCCGCACTCGATCGCCGGACGCCAGGAGGTACCCGGGCCGGTCAGCCAGGCGAGAACCGGTGCGCCGATGCCCGCGGCGCGAAGCTCCAGAGCCTCCTCGACATAGCAGACGCCGAGCCAGCTCGCGCCCGCCTCCAGTGCCGCCCGGGCGATCTCGGCGGCGCCGTGTCCGTACCCGGCGGCCTTGACCACGGCCATCAGCGCCGCCGACCCGGCCGCCTCGTGGAGAAGCCCGACGTTGGCGCGGATGGCGGCGAGGTCGACCAGCACCTGCGCCTGCGGCATACGGCCCATTGTGGGTAGCTCCGCGCACATCGGTAAGCCTCGAACGACGCGCCAAAGGGGTAGCCGATCGAGCACGGCCGTTGTGATCTGTCGCGGGGGGCCGGCGCGGCGCAGACTGGTACCCGCATGCCCCGTCGTCGTCAGGAGGTCCCGTGCCCACCGATCCGAACCCGGTGTGCGTCGTCGGCGCCGGCGCGGCCGGTCTGTTCACCGCCCGTCGTCTGCTGGCGGCCGGTCATCCGGTACAGGTGATCGAGCGTCGGCCCGGTCCCGGTGGGCTGTGGAGCCGACATGAGCGTTTCGGCGGGGTGTACCGCTCGGCGCATCTGATCTCCTCCAAGCGCAGCACCGAACTGGCCGATTTCCCGATGCCTGCGGACTACCCCGACTTCCCCGGGCACGTACAGGTGCTGGAGTATCTGCGCGCTTTCGCGATCCAGTACGGGATCGAGCCGTACGTACGCTACGGCCGACAGGTCGAGCGGGCCGAGCCACTGCCCGGCGGCGGTTGGCAGGTACGACTCGATGACGGCACCGTACTGGAGTGTTCCGCGCTGGTCGTCGCGAGCGGCCACCACTGGGATCCGGCGCTGCCGGGCATCGCGTCGGGTGGGTTCGACGGCCTGAGCGTGCACTCGGCCGGCTACGACACCCCGGACGTACTTGCCGGCCGCCGCGTGGTGGTGGTGGGGTTGGGCAACACCGCCTGCGATGTCGCGGTGGACGCGGTCTACGCCGGCGCGGACGTGACGATGAGTGTACGTAGCGGTAACCAACTGATCCCGAAGTACCTGTTCGGGCAGCCGGTGGACCGACTGGGCAAGGGTGGTCCGGGCGCGAAGATCACCGCACGCCTACCGGCCGGTGTCCGCCGCGCCATCGAGGAACGGCTGATCACCAAGGTGGCCGGCCGCCCGGAGATGTTCGGTCTGCCGCAACCACGGCACCGGCTCTACGACCGGCAGCCACTGGTCAACTCGCTGCTGCCCTACCATCTCGGCCACGGTGACATCAAGCTCCGGCCACCGGTCACCGAGCTGCGCGGACCGGTGGTGCGTTTCGCCGACGGCAGCGAGGACAAGGCCGACGTGGTGCTGTGGTGTACCGGATACCGGGTCAGTCTGCCGTTCATCGATGTCCGCACCCATCTCGGTGGCAGTTCCGACGACCGGCCCCGGCTGTGGCTGAACATGTTCCCGGCCGGTCGCGACGACCTCGCCGCGGTGGGCATGGTCGACCCGCTGGGTTCCTGGACCTCACTGGATCTGCAGGCCCAACTCGTGGCACAGCATCTGCGCGCGCCTGAGGTGCTGCGCGCATCGGCGCGGTCGGTGCCGCCGGCCCCGGGCCCCGGACCCGACCGGGAATGGCTGTTCCGTGGTCGCGCCTACAGCGCCGAGCTGCACACTCTGCTGCGGCGTTTCGGCCGACGCTGAACCACCGGCGATAGGTCGCCGGGCATGATTCGGCACTCTGCCCGGCCGGGATCTGTGACGGTGGGCCAGAAGAAGGTTCTTGCAGCGCGACACCGTATGGCCGTTTTGCTCGAATGTTCCTTCGGCTAACTCGCCCAAACAGAGCATTCGGGGAAAATAACCGATGGTCCCGTGGCGGGCGGTCGGGACCCTCATTCGCGGCGGCCCACCGCCACCGGCCCGGTCCATGGTGGACCGGGCCGGGACGTGGGCCGGCGGAGGTGGCCCCGGGGAAGGGGTCCGGGGCCACCCGTCATCAGGCCGTGCCCGGTTCCGTCGCGCCGCCACCCACTGCGGCGAGGAACGAGGCCAGCGTGTCGTGGTCGAGTCCGGACAGCGGGAAGTCGGTCGGCCCGACGGACCCGGTACCAGGGCTGGTGCAGTGCTCGGCAAGGTTGTCCAGCGCGGCCCGCCACCCGGCGGCCAGCCGGTCGAGCGCGGCCCGGCCGTCCGGCCCGGCCTGTGGGCAGCTCAGGTCTGCAGCGAGCCCACCGTCCAGCAGGTAGGTGGTGGCCAGAACCCGATGGCCGATCGCCCCGGCGGATTCGGGTACCGCGTCGGCCGGTCCCCCTGCCGTGCCGGCCAGCTCGCCGAGGTGGCGCAGCATCAGCTGTACCTCGGTCCGGTCGTCCGGCAGGAGCGAACCCGGCACCCGGCACCGGTCCTTGACCATGCCGATCAGCGGATCGAGGGCGGTGTCGGCGTCCTGCGTACCGACCGCCACGGCACCGATCGCCGCGAACGGGCCCACGGTTGCGGCCGGGTCGGCCACGCCGAGCCGGTCCCGCAGGTCGTACTCGACATCGAGTACTACGCGACCGGCCCCGCCGCGCCGCAGTGCCTCCAGAAGTCCGACGGTCATCACCTCCGCCGGGGTCAACCGGTACGCGCGGAGCGCCGCGTCCAACAGCGTCGCGCTCTGCGCGGCGGGCAGGCGTACGGAACTCCGGTGTACCGGTGCGGTCGGGTCCGGCTCGCCCAGTGCCAGTGGCGCCGGGTCTCCTCCGTCACCGTCCACGGTGCCGGCGCCGATACCGGTGCCGGGATCGAGGGTGCCGCAGGCATTGAGCTGTTCGGCGAAGCCACCGGGCAGTGCGACCGGCTCGGGCACCGGCCCGGCATCGACCATCGCCCGGTCCAGTTCGTCGCGCAGCCCGGTGCACAGTGCCGGCCAGGAACGCGCGTCGATGGCGAGGTCGCTGACGAACCAGGCCAGTCGCCGCTGCCCGGGCCCCAGGTCGAACAGCACCGCGCTGTGCAGCGGACCGTCCAGCGGTGCGAGTTCGGCGCGGATATCGGCGATCATCTGCTCCCGCGCCCGGTCACGGCGTTGCGCCGGAACCGATCCGAGTTCGATCAGTGCGACCTCCGGTTCGGTGGCACCGGCCACCGTCTGTACGTACCCGTCGTCGGTGCGCTCGATACGTAGTCGCAGTGCCGGATGGATCACCAGCAGGCGGTGCAGCGCCCGCGCCGCGGCGGCCGGGTCCATGGCCGGGTCGACGGGGAGTTCCACCACCTGGCTCGGCGCGCCGGAACCGTCGCCCAGCAGTGTCCGCTGGTACGGGGTGAGCGGGAACTCCCGGTCCCCGCCGCGTCGACCGCCCGGGCCGGTACGCGCATCGGCCACGGCGGCGAGTTCGGCGATCACCTGGTGGGCGAACAGGTCGGCCGGGGTCAGTTCGATGCCCTCGGCCGCCGCGCGGCTGACGATCTGGATGCCGGTGATGGAGTCGCCGCCGATGGTGAAGAAGTTGTCGTGCGGCCCCACGTCGGGCTGGCCGATGATCTCGCCGACCAACCGGGCGAGCAGCAGCGCGGTCTCCCCGGCCTCCACCGTCGGCGCGCCGGCGCCGGCGTTGCGGGCCGGGTCGGGCAGCGCGGCCCGGTCCACCTTCCCGTTCGCCGACAGTGGTAGCCGGTCCAGTACCTGTACCGCGGAGGGCACCATGTACGCGGGCAGCACCTCGGCGGCATGTTCGCGGGCCGCGGCGACCAGCTCGTCATGGTCGCCGTCCGGATCGGCCGGTACCAGGTAGGCGGCGAGCCGTCGGTGATGCCGGTCGCCGAAGGTGGTGGCCACGGCGCCCGCCACACCCGGGTAACGCGCCAACGCCGCCTCGATCTCGCCGAGTTCGATCCGGTAGCCGCCGACCTTGACCTGACCGTCCTCCCGACCGAGGAATTCCAGCTCGCCGTCCGCCCGCCAGCGCCCCAGGTCGCCGGTGCGGTACAGCCGTTCCCCGGTATCCGGGTGGGTGACGAAACGGGCGGCGGTCTTCTCCTCGTCCCGCCAGTACCCGTCGGCGAGCCCGACGCCACCGATGTAGAGCTCACCGGTGACCCACACCGGGCATTCCTGCCACCGGTCGTTGAGTACGTGCCAGGTCTGGTTGCGCAGACCGCGCCCGTACGGGATGGACTCCCAGCCGGGATCGACCGTGGTGATGTCGTAGGCGACCGACCAGATCGCCGCCTCGGTCGCGCCGCCGAGACTGACCGGTCGGCAGTCCGGCGCCTGCTCCCGCAGCCGGTCCGGCAGGTCGACCGGAATCCAGTCACCGGACATCAGCGCCAGCCGCAGTGACTCCAGCGTGCCCGACGAGGTACCACCGGCGGCGTGGTCGACCAGCATCTGGGCCAGTGCCGGTACGGAGTTCCAGACCGTGATGTGCTGCTGCTCCACCAGTTCCAGCCAGTGTCCGGGGTCACGGTTGCTGCCATGTCGTGGCATCACCAGTCGACCACCGGCACCGAGCAGGCCGAACACGTCGTACACGGACAGGTCGAAGCTGAGCGAGGACAGCCCGAGCACGGCGTCGTCGGCGCCCACCCGGTAACGCTCGTTGATGTCGTCGATGGTGTTGCGGGCGGCGCAGTGGCGGACCATCACACCCTTCGGCGTGCCGGTCGAGCCGGACGTGAAGATGACGTAGGCCAGATCGTCGGGACCCGCCACCGGTTCCAGCGGCTCGTCGGCACCGGCCGAATGCGTCCCGGCCAGGTCGACGACCAGTTCGGTCACCCCGTCCGGCCAGTCCCGGCGCGGACCGTCCACTCGCGACAGTACGACCCGGCACCGGCCGAAGGACACCAGATGGTCCTGCCGTTCGCCCGGTAGGTCCGGGTCCACCGGCAGGTACGCCGCCCCGGAGAGCAGTACGCCCAGCGCGGCCACGATCTGCGCCGCGGACTTGTCCGCGGCGACCGCGACCAGCTCACCGGGACGCACCCCGGTCGAGCGCAGCCGACGACCGACGACGCAGGCGTGCCGGTACAGCTCGCCGTAGCTGACCGTACGGTCCTCCGCCACCACCGCGGTACGCCCAGGTTCGCGCTGCGCCCACTCGACCAGCGGAGCGTGCAGCAGGCCGGCGTCGTACGCACCGGCGGTGTCGTTGGCCGTCGCGACCAGTTCCTGCTGCGCGGCCGGACGCAGGTCACCGACCGCACCCTCCCAGGTGGACTCGTCCTCGGCGAGCGCCGTGGTGAGGTGGGAGAACGCGTCGAACACCGCGGCGAGCATGCCGTCGGGGAACAGCTGGCCGACACCGTGCCAGCTCATCCGCACCCCGTCGGCGGTCTCCAGCAGTGCGAAGTCCAGCCACACCTGCGGGGTCTGCGCGACCTCGTGCACCATGTCGCCGAGCCAGCCGAACCAGGTCTCGTCGCCCGGCTCGCTGTCCTGGACGACCGTACTGGTGAACACCACCGGCATCACCGCACCGGCACCACCGCCACGGGCCCGCGCCATCTCGCGCAGTACCTCGACCCCGCTGACGTACCGGTTCTCCAGGTCCTGCCAGCTCTGCTGCTGCAACCTGCGGGCCAGCGTCACCACGCTCGGCGCGTCGGTCAGGTCCACCGGCAGCAGGTCGAACGAGGCGAACTCGCCGACCAGGTCGGCGACGTGGGGATGCACCGGCAGCCGGTTGGTCACGGTGACGTTCACGGTGAACTCACCGGAGCGGCACCAGCTACCCAGGGCGTAGGCGTACACCGCGAGCATCACCGCGGAGGTGGTGATGCCGTGCCGTCCGGCCCGGTCGATGATCCGACGCCAGGCGACGCTGTCCAGTACCAGGTCGAAGGAGACCGGTTCCGGCTGCTGTACAGACGCCGGGTTCACCGCCAGGGGCAGGTCCGGGCGTGGTGGCAGTTGCGCGATGCGGTCCCGCCAGTAGGCCCGGGAACGCTCGTACAGCGGTGTGGCGCGCAACTGTTCGGTGGCCAGTACGTAGTCGCGGTAGGTGACCTCCAGCGGAGCCAGTGCCGCCTCGTCGCCCTGGTAGATGCGCCGCCAGTCACGGGAGATCAGCCGGATGCTGCCGATGTCGGCGATCATCAGGTCGAACCCGAGATGCAGCCGGGTACGGCCGCCGGGCAGCAGCGTGGCACGGATGTCGAACAGTGGCCACACGTCCGCCGGCCGCATCTGGTGCGACAGCCGTTCCCGCAGCTCGTCGAGTGCCTCGGTGACCTGCCCGGCAGGTCTGTCCCGCAGGTCGGTCGCCTCGATGCGGTACGGGCCGGGATCGGCCAGGATCCGTTGCCGACCGTCCGCGTCGATGACCGCGCGCAGCATCGCGTGGCGTGCCATCACCCGCTGCCAGCTGTCGGTCAGCCGGTCCAGGTCCACCTCGCCGGTCTCGACCTCCCAGTAGACGTGCGCGGCGACATTGCCGCCCTCCATGCCCCCGAGCCGGCCGAGCCACTGCGCCTGCTGGATCTCGGCCAGCGGGAAGGGTTCGTGCTGCTCGGCGGGGGCGGCGAGTGCCTGCGGCAGGCCGGGTTCGGGCGTCTCGTCCCCGGTTCCGGTGCGGTGTTCGGCGACGAGTGCGGCCACCCCCGCCACGGTGGGGTTGGCCAGCATCTCCCGCAGTGTCAACGGGACCGAGAACGCGTCGCTGACCCGGGCCACCACCCGGGTGGCGAGCAGCGAATGCCCGCCCAGTTCGATGAAGTTGTCGTCCACTCCGACGGAGGCGACACCGAGCAGTTCCTGCCAGATCCCGGCGACCAACCGCTCCCGGTCGTCACGGGGCGCGACGTAGCGGGTCTGGATTGCCGACCGCTCGTCGAAGCCGCCGGTCGCGTCCTGATCGTCGTCCGGGTCGGATTCGGTGACGGTCTCGACGCCGTCCAGCCCGACCCGTTCGGCGCGGCCCGGCTCGATCCAGTACCGCCGCCGGGCGAACGGGTAGCCCGGCAGCGACACCCGCCGGCGCGGCTGCTCGTGCAGCCGGTCGAAGTCCACCTCGACACCGGCGGCCCACAGCCGACCGAGTGCGCGCAGCGCGAGGTCCTGTTCCGCCTCCGGCTCGCCCGGATGCGGCATCGTCTGCAGTACGGTCGCCGTCCGGTGGACCTGGCGGGCCAGAGTGGCGAGGGTGCGTCCTGGCCCGACCTCCACCAGCACCGGTGCGTCATGGTCGGTGAGCAGTTCGATGCCCGCGCCGAACCGTACGGTGTCGCGTACGTGACCCACCCAGTACCCGGGGTCGGTCGCCTCGGCCCCGCTCGCCCACCCACCGGTGCGGTTGGACACGTAGGGCACGCCGGGCGCGGACAACCGCAGCCCGGCCAGTTCGGTGGCGAAGGGCTCCAGTACCGGATCCATCATCGGTGAGTGGAACGCGTGCGAGGTGTGCAGCCGCCGGCACTGCACCTCACGGTCGGCGAGTACCTGCTCCAGGGTCGCGATGTCGTCGTCGGGCCCGGAGACCACGCACAGCTCGGGGCCGTTCACCGCGGCCAGCGCCAGTGCCGGGTTCAGCAGCGGGCGCACGTCGTCCTCGGCCAGCGCGACGGACAGCATCGCCCCGGACGGCTGCTGCTGCATCAGCCGACCGCGCACCGCGACCAGGCGCGCCGCGTCAGCGCGAGCGATCACGCCGGACAGGCATGCGGCGACGATCTCACCGACGCTGTGGCCGATCATCGCGTCGCAGACCACGCCCCAGGAGCGCAGCAGTTCGGCGGTGGCGTACTCGATGGCGAACAGTGCCGGCTGAGCCAGTTCGGTACGGGCCAGCCGCTGCGCGGCCGCGTCCGGATCGACGTCGTCGGCCGGGTACAGCACGGTACGCAGGTCCAACCCGAGATGCGGCTCGAAGTCGGCGGACACCTCGTCGAGCGCGGTACGGAACGCGGGTTCGGTCTCGTAGAGCTCGCGTCCCATGCCCGGATACTGACTTCCCTGGCCGGGGAACATGAAGACCAGCCGGGGACGGTCCGCGGCCGTGGCCGAATGCACCGGGATGCCCTCGTGTCCGTCCAGCGCCGCAGCCGCCGAGCCGGTCGTACCGGCCACCACGACCCGACGGTAGCGGTGCCCGGCGCGCCCGTGCTGCAGGGTGTACGCAACGTCGGCCAGCGCCGGCGTGTCTCCGGTGGACGGCTCCGTACCCAGCGCCGCGGCCAGGTCGCTGGTCGCCCGGTCGAGCGCGGCCGGGGTGGCCGCGGACAGTGTGATGACCTGCCGGGTGCGTACCGGCTCGGCCACGGGCGCGGGCTGCGACGCCTCCTGCAGGATCACGTGCGCGTTGGTGCCACCCATGCCGAACGAACTGACACCGATGCGCCGTGGCGCGTCGCCGGGATCCCAGTCACGCAGCTCGGTGTTGACGTAACACGGCGAGGCGTCGAAGTCGATCTCCGGGTTGGGCTTGGTGAAGTGCAGGTTGGGTACGAGTTGCCGGTGCCGCAGTTGCAGCACCGCCTTGATCAGGCCGGTCACCCCGGCCGCCGTGTCCAGGTGCCCGACGTTGGACTTCACCGAGCTCAGCGCGCAGTACCCGCGCCGCTTCGTCCGTCCACCGAAGGCCCGGGTCAGCGCGGTCACCTCGATCGGGTCACCCAGCGGTGTGCCGGTACCGTGACCCTCCACGGCGGTGATGGTGGCCGGGTCGACGTCGGCGGCGCCGAGGGCGGCGGCGATCACCCGCGCCTGGCCGTCCACGCCCGGTGCGGTGTAACCGACCTTCGCACCACCGTCGTTGGTGACGGCCGAGCCGCGTATCACCGCCTCGATGTGGTCGCCGTCGGCGAGCGCGTCGTCGAGCCGTTTGAGGACCACGACACCGACCCCGCTGCCGAACACCGTGCCGGTGCCGGCCTCGTCGTAGGGCCGGCAGTGCCCGTCCCGGGCGAAGATCAGGCCCTCTTCCCACAGGTACCCGCTGGGCTGCGGCAGGCGTACCGCACTGCCGCCGGCAAGCGCCATGTCGCATTCCCCGGCCAGCAACGCCTGACTGGCCACATGTACCGCGACCAGCGAGGACGAGCAGGCCGACTGGACGGCCACGGCCGGACCACCGAGTCCCAGCTTGAAGCTCACCCGGTTGGGCAGGTAGTCCTTGTCGTTGGTGACGAGCAGATCGAGCGTCTCGCTGATCGAACCGATGAGCCGACCGGCAAGGACGTTGCCCAGCAGGTAGGTGGACAGCGCGCTGCCCGCGTAGACCCCGACCGTGCCGGCCGAGCCCGGCGCATATCCGGCATCGTCCAGGGCGTGATGGCAGGTCTGCAGGAACAGCCGGTGCTGCGGATCGATCAGCGCTGCTTCCTTGGCGTTGTAGGAGAAGTACGGGGCATCGAACTTGTCGATGTCGTCGATGACCGACGCGCAACGGACATACCGCGGATCGACCAGCGAGTCCTCCGGTACCCCTGCGGCGCGCAGCGTCTCGGTGTCCCAGTGGGTGATCGACTCGACGCCGTCGCGCAGGTTACGCCAGAAGGCCGGCACGTCGGGCGCGCCCGGGAACCGGCCCGCCATGCCGATGATCGCGATGTCCTCCACCGGATCCAGATCGTCACGTGGTTCGGAAGTCACCATCAGGTCTGCTCCTCCACCCCGGTTCCGGCAGATCCGCGGCGGCGGCGGGCCCGCCGCCGGCTGCCGCTGGCATATGCCGCGTCCACCGCGTCAGTGTTTGCCTCTCCACCGTCCAGTCCGACGGCGAGCCGCCGGATCGTCGGGTGCTCGAACATGTGCATCAGCGGGAACTCCCGGCCCAGTGCCGTACCGAGCTCCCGGTAGACCCGTACCAACGCCACGGAATCGGCGCCGAGGTCGAAGAACCTGTCATCAACCCCGACACGCTCGATGCCCAGGACCCGTTGGATGACCTCCGCGATGGTCTGCTCGGTGGCCGAACCGGGAGCGGCGTACGGTGCCGCACTGCCATGCCGGCTGTCGTCACCGGCGTCCAGCGCGAGGCGCTCCAGTTCGGCGCGGTCCACCTTGCCACGCCCACTGAGCGGTAGTGCGTCCAGGATCACCACGCTGTGCGGCACCAGGTAGTGCGGCAACGTCTCGGCGAGTTCGGCGCGGATCCGGTCGGCGAGCACCGTACCCGTCGGGCCGGGCTGATCCACCGCCGGCGCCAGGCCACCACCGAGGATGGTGTGCAGCAGGGTGTCCTCCGGTGACAGGTCGAGCAGTTCACGTACCGTCGCCGCGTCGCGGATCAGCCCGAGCTGGCACAGTCCGAGATCCAGCTCCGGCGCCGTGTCGTCCAGCAACTGGCTGATCTGACCGGCCTCCAGCAGACTGAAGTGGGTGGCCCGGCTGCCGTACAGGGGCTCGATCGCACTCATCCGACCGACCAGGAACAGTTCGAACGCACTGCCGTCGAAGGCGTCGTGGTTGGTGGACACGTGTACGTCACGCTCCAGTACGGCCCCGGGCCGTACCGGTACCAGCCGGTGGGTGCTCGGGTCGTGGTAGTAGCTGCCGCCCGGCAGCCCGTCGACCCGGCCCTCCCGGACATAGACGTAGACCTGCACCGGGTACAGCGCGCCGGCCGATGCGTACCGGTACTTCGGCAGTGCTCCGCCGTCCCGGCTGGACAGACCTTCCAGGAGCTGCCCCAGGGCGGCCAACGGTACCGGCGCGGTGGCGTAGGAACGTCTGCTGGAACGCCTCGCCCACACCTGCTCGGCATCCTCGGCGCGCCGGGTGGGCAGCGCGACCGGTGTCGCGGTCAGGTCCCGGCGCAGGCCGTGCCGGGCCAGGGTGAACTCGGCCCGGCCGACCGGGTCGGTCAGTACGTCGCCGAGCAGCAGTTTGTCGGCCGTCGCCGGATCCAGTTCGGTACCGGCGGCGGGCGGTGCGCCGGCGGTGAGCCCGCTCCCGGCGGACGGCACGACGAAGGCGACCAGCCGGCGCCGGTGCCGGTCGGGTCCGGCGGCCACCACCGCGGCCTCACGTACCCGGTCCTGCCGGGTGAGCGCCGCCTCGACCTCACCCAGTTCGACCCGGAACCCACCGATCTTGACCTGCGCGTCGTCCCGTCCCAGGATCTGCAAGGTGCCGTCGGAACGCCAACGGCCCAGGTCACCGGACCGGTACAGCCTCTCGCCGGTCTCCGGGTGGGCGACGAAGACGGCGTCGGTACGCTGCGGGTCACGCCAGTAGCCGTCCGCGAGGCCGGCACCGCCGATGTACATCTCCCCCGCCACCCCGACCGGGCAGGGACGCATCCGGTCGTTGAGCAGATGGATGCGGTGGTTGGCCAGCGGTCGACCGTACGGAATGGACTCCCAGCTCTCATCGACCGTGTCCACGTCGTAGGCCACACACCAGATCGCGGTCTCGGTGGGGCCGCCGGAGGCGACGAACTTCGTGTCCGGGGCCAGTGCCCGTACCCGGTCGGGCAGCGCCAGCGGGATCCAGTCACCGGACAACCACATCAGGCGCAGACCGGCCAGGCCGGGATGCCCGCCATCGGGTTCCGCCTGCTCGACGAGCATCTGCGCCAGGGCCGGTACGGAGTTCCACGTGGTGACGCCGTGCTCGGCCATCAGTTCCAGCCAGCGGCCCGGGTCACGGGTGGCGCCGGGCTCGGGAAGGACCACCGTCGCGCCCGCACCGAGCATCCCGAACAGGTCCCAGACCGACAGGTCGAAGCTGAGTGCGGACAGGCCCAGGGCGACGTCGGACGGTCCGATCCCGCAGCGCTGCCGTACCTGGTCGATGGTGTTGAGGGTGGCCCGGTGCGAGAGCATCACGCCCTTGGGTGTGCCGGTCGACCCGGAGGTGTAGAGCACGTAGGCCAGATCGGTGGGCTGCTGGACCGGTTCCAGTGGTCCTTCGTCCTCCACTGTGGACTTCAGATCCACCACCATGGGACGTACCCCGGTGGGCCAGTCGCTGCGGTCCGGGCCACCGGCGCGGGTCAGTACGATGCGTACCTCGCCGTGCGAGAGCATGTGGTCCTGCCGGGCGGTCGGCAGATCGGGATCCACGGGCAGGTACGCACCGCCGGCCAGCTGCACACCGAGCGCCGCGACGTACTGGGTGGCGCTCTTGTCCACAGCGACCGCCACGAGCTGGTTGGGCAGCACCCCCGCCGCGCGCAGCTGGCGGCCCAGCGCGGTCGCCCGCCGGTACAGCTCGCCGTAGCTGAGTACCCCGTCGACACCGACCACGGCGTCGTGCTCCGGGCGGGCCGCGGCCTGCTCGGCGATCGCGGAGAACAGCAGTCCGTCCGGTACCGGCACCTCCGGACCGTGCGCATCGCGCAGCAGCGCGCGGTGCCGCTCGGACAGCAGCTCGAACGCGCCCGCAGACCACGCCGTGTCGTCGTCGACCAGCCGGTCCAGGATCGTGCAGTACAGCGAGAACATGTCGTCGAGCACGTCCTCGGTGAACATCCCCTCGACGACGTCCCAGTTGAACGACAGCGCACCACGGTCCTCGTATACCTGGTGGTCGAACAGCACCTGCGGGGTCTGGGACACCACGTAGGCGGTGTCGCCCAGCCACGACGAACCCAGTGCGCCCTCGTTGCCCTCCTGGTCACGCCCCTGTTCCCGGGCACTGGCGAAGATCACCGTGGCGAAGGTCCCGGGGCGCACCCCGCGCTGCCTGCTCAGCTCACGCATCACCTCGACACCGGAGAAGTAGCGGTGTTCAAGGTCCTGCCACAGCTGGCGTTGGATCCGGTCGGCCAGGCCGCCGATGCCGTCGTCCGGGGCGACATCGACCTCCAACAGGGTGACCGCGGTGAAGTCCCCGATGATGGTGTCGATGTCGGGATGCAGCGGCATCCGGTTGAACAGCGGCACGTTCACCGTGAACCGGCTGTTGCTGCTCCACCGTCCGAGTACCTCGGCGAACGCCGCGAGCTGCACCACCGACGGGGTCAGACCACGTTCGGCGGCCCGGGCCCGCAGCCGCGACCACCGGTCCGCCGCCAGCACGTGCGACCGACGGGTACGCCCCCGCCGGTCCGCGCCACTGACCACGGGCAGTTCCGGCCCCGGCGGAAGGTCGGGGATCCGGGCCAGCCAGTAGTCGCGGGACTGTTCGTACGCGGGCGACTCCGGTACCTGGTCGAGCGCCAGGACGTAGTCACGGAACGACACCGCCGGTGGCTGCTGGTGGGCCTGCGGGTCGCGGTAGAAGTCCCCCCATTCGAGGAAGAACAACCGCACGCTGGCGACGTCGGCGACCAGCAGGTCGAGGCTGACATGCACCCGGGTGCCCTCGGGCAGCCGGGTGGCACGTACCTCGAACATCGGCCAGCTGCCCAGCGGCAGCACCTGGTGGCTGAGTTCCTCGCGGACCTGTTCCAGGTGAGCTGTCCGTTGCGGGCCATCGGCAGCGGTGAGGTCGGAGACGGTGATCGGTACCGACGTCACCTCCTCGACGGGGCGGATCTGCTGGGTACCGTCCGCCCGGACCACGGCGCGCAGCATCTCCTGGTGCGCCACGAGTCGGTTCAGCGCGCCTCCGAGGCGGTCCAGGTCGACGTCCGGGGCATCCACCTCGACGTAGATGTGGATGGACACCTCGCCCAGTTCGTAGCCGGTGCTGCGGCCGACGAAGTACGCGTACTGCTGTTCGGTCAACGGGAACGGCTCGTTGCGCCGGTCCGGGTCGTCGAGCACGGGACGCCAGGCGATGTCGCGGCGGCGCGGCGCGTCCCCGAGCTGCCCGGTCATCAGCTCGGCGAGGCTACTTACCGAACCCCGCATGAACTCCACGATCGGGATCGCCACACCAAGGTCGCGTTCCATGTCCCGGCGCAGCTCGATCGCCCGCAGCGACTCCAGGCCGAGCCCGGCCAGCGGCGTCCCGACGGCGATGTCAGCGGCCGTGGTACCCAGGAACGCGGCGAGGCGGCTGCGCAGTTCGGCGATGAGCACCGGGCCACGCAGCGGCTCCTCCAGGGCCAGCAACATGCCGCGCAGCGGCCCGAAGCTGCCGGCGACGGGCGGCGCCGCGGCCCGGCTGACCGCCACCGGGGACAACTCACCGGCGAGATAGCGCGCACGGCAGGAGCTGCGCCGCGATGCGGCGTCCCGTTCGGTGCCCAGTGCGTCCGCCGCCACCAGTACGACCTCGTGGACCTCGACCTCATGGTCGCCGGTCACCGCCGCACGCAGTTGCCGGGCGAGTTCCTGCGGCTCGGCTTCCTGTGGCTCGGCTTCCTGTGGCTCGGCGCCGGGCAGCTTTGCGACCGGCTGGACGACGACCAGGCGCTCCTCGCCGTCGGTGTCCACGCTGAACGCCGCGGCCGGCCGGTCACCGAACGCGGGATGGGTGCGTGCACAGGTCGCCTCGACGTCATCCGGGAACAGGTTGCGGCCCCGGATGATGACCAGTTCCTTACGCCGGCCGCAGAGCACCAGCTCACCGTCGTGCCAGAAGCCGAGGTCCCCGGTACGCAGGAACGGTCCGTCACCGTCGGCGAGGGTGCCGCCGAAGACCTCGTCGGTCAGCTCGGGGCGGCCCCAGTAGCCCTGGCACACCACGCTGCCCCGGACCCACACCTCACCGACCCGGTCGGCGCCGAGCACGGTGCGCTCGTCCGGGTCGACGACCCGTACGTCGCAGTGCGGGCCGGCCGGTCCGAGTCCGACGAATACGGTGTCGGAACCGGTGGGCTCGCCGCAGACCACCCGACCCTGCTGCAACTGTTCCGGATCGGGTGCCACCACGAGTGCTGCGGGACTGCTGCGGCGGCCGGTCAGGAACAACATCGTCTCGGACATGCCGTACCCGGGCGCCATCGTGTCGGCCGCGAACCCGTGCGGGCCGAACGCCTCGAGGAAACGTTCCATGGTGCCCGGACGGACCCGCTCGGCCGCGTTGAACGCGGTGTGCCAACCGGACAGGTCCAGGCCGCGGCGACGGTCCGGTCCGATGTGCCCGACGCAGCGGTCGAAGGCGAAATTGGGTGCGCAGGAGAAGACCGGGCCGGGTGTGTCGGAGATCGCCCGCAGCCACCGCAGCGGATCGGCCACGAAGTCCTCCGGGGCGAGGAACACGCCCTGACCGCCGAGGTACTGGGAGAGCAGCAGATGTCCGGCGATCCCCAGCGCGTGGTAGGGCGAGATCCAGCTGACGACGTTCGTGCCGTGGGGCAGTCCGGCCAACGCGACCGTCTGCCTGATCTGGGCGAGCAGGTTCGCGTGGCTGACCATGATCCCGCGGCCGGCGCCGGTCGGTCCGGGGGCGAACTGCAGCAGGGCGAGGTCGCTGCCACCCACCGTCGGCGGCACGTACGCTTCCGCCGACGCCCCGGCCGCGGCATCGTCCACCGCCAACCAGGCCACGTCGCCGAGCCGGGAGCGCAGGCCACCGAGCCGGTCACGGTACGCCGCGGTGGTCACGACCGCACTGATCTGCGCCTGCTCGGCGATGCGTACGACACGCTCGGCGCGCAGGTCGCCGGCATCCTCCGTCGGCGGCGCGCAGAGCGTGGCGACCATGCCGGCGTACAGGACCCCGGTCAGCCCGACCAGCATGTCCAGCCCGGGACCGAGCAGTACGAGTACCCGGTCGGACGGTTCGGCGTGCGCCGTGAGCGCGGCCGCCACCGCATCGGCCCGCTGCCGGAGGACGCCACGGGTGATGGTCTCGCTGGCGCCGCGACCGCCCGGGTCGCTGCCCGCGGGAAACGTCAGGTGGGTGAACGCCACGGCGTCGGGGTCCCGGGCGGCGTCGTCGCGCAACACGTCCAGAAGCGTGCCCGCTTCATCACCGGGCCGGTCGTCCTCGCTCATGCAGGGCTCCTGATCTCGGGCGGGTCAGTGCTGCGCCAGGGCATCTCGCGGAGCCGACCCACCTCCCGCCCTGCCCAGCCGACGGTTCACGGTCCTCCCTCACGGTGCCAAGGGTGGCGCCGCGAACCGACCCTCAACCGGCCGTCCGGCCGGCTAGCGCAGGACCTGACCGTCGGCCCTGCCCGGAGGGACTGCCCGGACGACTACCGCCGGCGGAGGACCGGACCGGGTGGGGCGCCGACGGACAACCGGGGCGGGCGGAACCGACCGGTTGCCGGCATGCTGGAGGTCATGAGGAGCGCGCGTCGGCAACGTTCGGGCCGGTTACGTACCGGGGTGCTGTTGGTTCTGGTTCTGGGGCTGGGCTGCCTGCTGGGCGGGTCCACGGTGATCGGTGTGGCGATCGTCAGTTCCACCCCGGCGGTCTTCCTGACCGCGGGGGTACTGGTGGCGGCGGCGGTGACGCTGGCCGGCAGCGCCTGGGCGACCCGCCGGATGGCGCCGGTCCCTCGCCGTCGGGCAGTGGCGGCGTGCACCGCGGGGCTGACCGTCCTGTTCACCACCGCCGCGCTGGTACCGCTCAACGGCGCCGCGTCGGCCCCACCGCGCACCGCGGGCGAACGTTTCGTCACGTTGTCCACCGGCTCGCGGATCGCCTACACGCGGATACCGGCGCGGGGCACGGCCCGACCGGACCCCGTCGTGATCGTGCACGGCGGCCCCGGCACCCCCGACATGCGCGGCGACAGCGCGTACTTCGGCCGGCTCGCCGACGACGGCTTCGCGGTGTACGTGTACGACCAGTTCGGCTCCGGCGCATCGGCCCGCGCGAAGGACCCGGACGAGTACACGACGGCCCGGGCGGTCGCCGACCTGGAGGCGCTGCGCAAGCACATCGGCGCGGAGAAGATGCTGCTGCTCGGGCACTCCTACGGTGGCCGGATCGCCGCAACCTACCTGGCCCGGCATCCCGACCGGGTGAGCCGGATCGTACTGTCCTCCCCAGCCGATCTGGCCCCGGAGTCCGGTGGCGCCAGCCTGCTCGGACTGCTGGACACCCGGCAGAAGCTCGGCGTGTTCGCCGCGATGGCCCGGCCCAGGATCCAGCTCGCGTACAGCCTGCTGCAGGTCAACCCGACCGCCGCGCACGCGCTGGTGGGTGACGGGGAGGTCGACGGTGACTTCGAAGCGGTGTACGACCGGTCCCGACCGGCGCTGCACTGCCCGGGACAGGATCCGGGCCCGGCGCTTCGGGGGGTCGGGTTCTACGCCAACCAGTATCCGCAGTCACCCACGCGGGACCGGCCGGCCGATCCGCGGCCTGCGCTGGCCCGTACCGTCACCCCGGCGCTGGTGATCAAGGGGTCCTGCGACTACCTGTCGTGGTCCTCGGCGGTCGGCTACCTGAGGACCCTGCCGCACAGCGAGCTGTTCTACCTGCCCGGCGCGGGTCACAACGCCTACCAGGACCAGCCGGAACGCTATCTCGCCGAGGTCCGCGCCTTCCTCACCGGCGCTCGGCTGCCCACCGCGGCGTACCGGGGCACCCGGATTCCCGCCGGCTACCGGGGACCGCACTGATCCGGGTGTAGGTCCGGACCGGTCTGGGTACCAGGAAAGCCATGAACGCACTGGTAGTCGTGTTGCTGATCGCCTCGGTCGTCTTCCTCGTCCTGGCCGGTGTCACCTACTCCCATCGCAGCGCCAAGCGCATCCGGTGGGAGTGGCTCGGCGTCGCCTGCTTCGTGGCGACCTTCCTCGTGGAGAAGCTCGCGGCGCTCACCTGATCCCCGTCACCGTCCGTCAGCCGGATGGCGCGGCGGACCCTACCGGTCCGTGCCATCCGGTTCGCTGTCCCCCATCGGCTTCACTGACTCCCGTCGGTGCAGAAGGGACGCAGCGTGTCGGGCAGCGTGGCCAGTACGGTCCTGGCCTGGTCTGCCGGCAGGGCCGCGAACCACCGGCGGGTCAGGGCCGCCATCCCCGCATCGGTCGGGCTTCCGTAGAGACGCAACCGGCCCAGACCACCGTCGGGCAGGATGTCCACCCGTACCCGGCTGGTGGGGCGCGGGTCGGGTATCCGGAACCGGTGCAGGGTGCCCGGTTGCAGTCGGGTGTCCGGTAGCAGCTCGAACCCGGTACCGGTGCCGTCGAAACCGGTGAGCCGTACCGCCCCCGGCGCATTGCCGAGGAAGTGCCGCGCGTCGACCTCCACCAGCTGCGGTACGCCCTGGGCGCCCAGTGCCAGATCGGCCCAGTCGTTGCCGGCACCCCGGCGCCGCCGGGTCTCCCAGCCCTCCCCCATCACCCGGGCCGGGTCGGGCAGCAGCAGGTTCTGCGGGACCGAGAAGTAGCTGTCGCTGCAGTCCAAGGCCCGGCCGCCGAACCCGACCGCGACCAGGTCCACCGGCCGCCCGGCCACCTCGCGAGGATCGGGCACAACCTCGCCGTTGATCCGCAGGCGGGCAACTCCGCCGTCCGGGAAGATCCGCAACCGGACATGGGTGTAACGGTGGTCGTCGGACACCGTGAACTCGTGCCGGGTGTCACCGCTCAGTTCGCTCTGTCCGACCAGCGTCGTCCAGTCGGTCAGTTCGGTGTGCTCCGGATAGCCATCGACCGCGGTGGCCTCGACCATGCAGCTCTGCGGGTAGTTGCCGGTGAAGTGCGCGGTGTCCACCACTACCGTACGCACGATGCCCGCGGCACCCAACTGCACGACGACCCAGTCGTGTCCCGGTGAACGCCGCCGCCGGGTCTCCCACCCGTCGTAGACCTGACCACGGGTGCCGAAGGTGTACGGCTGGAACGTCGGGGTCGTCGGATTGACGAGGTTCTCCTTGGCCGCGAAGAACTCGTCGCTCGCGGCGACGACGGTACCGTGCAGCGCGCTGGAGGCCAGGTCGGGGAACCGTTGACTCATGGTGTGCTCCCGGGTCTGGTGAGTAGCCGGCCGGTGGGCGGGGTGTGCTGGGTGACCTCGGCACCGTGCAGCCAGGTGTGGTGCACGACGCCGGTGAGCCGGCGACCCCCGTACGGGCTGACCGGGTGCCGGTGGTGCAGTGCGGCCGGGTCGACGACGAACTGTTCGTCCGGCGCGAACGCGACCAGGTCCGCCGCGCAGCCCACCGCGATACGGCCCTTGTCCGGTAACCCGACCAGCGCGGCCGGGCCCGTAGCCATCCACCCCACCACTTCGGCGAGCGAGAAGCCCCGTGACCGGGCCTCGGTCCACACCAGCGGCAGGCCGAGCTGGACCGAGGCGATGCCGCCCCACGCGGTACGGAAGTCACCGCGTTTGAGCTGCGGAGTGGACGGTGAATGGTCGGACACCACACAGCCGATCGCTCCGGTGGACAGCCCGTGCCACAACGCGTCCCGGTTGGCCGCGGAGCGTACCGGCGGGCAGCACTTGGCCTCGGTGGCTCCGTCCGGAATGGACTCGGCGGTGAGGGTCAGGTAGTGCGGGCAGGTCTCACCGGTGATCCGCAGTCCGCTGCGTTGCGCCTCGGTGATGATCGGGATCACCGCGGCCGCCGAGATGTGCAGGACGTGCAGTCGTACACCGGTCTCGCGGGCGACCTCGACCAGTCGGGCCACCGCGTGCAGTTCGGCGTCCGGCGGCCGCGAGTCGAGGAACCCGGCGTACCGGGTGTCGGCAGGCGCCTCACGCAGCCGGTCCGGATCCTCCGCGTGGACGATCAGCAGCCCGTCCCACGCCGCGAGGCGGTGCGCCGTCGACAACAGCTCGGCCCAGGACAGTGGGGGGAACTCGTCCACTCCGGACGGTGCGGTGAAACATTTGAATCCGAACACCCCGGCCTGGTGCAGCGCCGCCAGCCGGTCCTGGTTGTCGGGCACCGAACCGCCCCAGAAACCCACGTCGGTACGGCATTTCCCGGCCGCGGCGGAACGCTTGACAGACAACGCGTCCACGTCCGTCGTCGGCGGAATGCTGTTGAGCGGCATGTCGATCAACGTGGTCACCCCACCGGCGGCGGCCGCCCGGGTGGCGCTGGCGAAACCCTCCCACTCGGTACGACCCGGCTCGTTGACATGCACATGGCTGTCCACCAGGCCCGGCAGCAGCGCGAGATCACCCAGGTCGGTCTCGGTACGGGTGGGCCACCGGTCCGTGTAGTCGCCCAGTACCGCGATCCGACCGTCGCGGATGCCCACCGCGGCCGGCTGCTCGACCCCCACGGTGGCTGCCGGGTCCGCCGGCAGCACCACCCGCCGGGATCGCAGCACCACATCCAACGGACCCTCTCCGGCGTTATTGCCGCCGCTCACGTACCGCCCTCCTGACCGCTGTAGGCACGCCAGTCGGCGATCTCGGAGATGTCCACCAATTCTGCGACGCGCCGGTACTCCTGACGCAGCACGGTGGCCAGGGCCCAGGCACCGTCGGCGAGTTCCACGGTGCCGAGCTCCAGCTCGCCCGGCTCGGAGGGCAGCAGATGCGCACCGAGTGTGGCCAGCGGCAGATCGTACAGTTCGCCGAGGACCGCGACACCTCCGGAGGACACCCGTTGCACGGTCGGGAATCTGCCGTCGACGGAGTAGAAGCGGTACGCGGGAGCGGTACGGGTCACCGCGACCAGCGGCGCGCCGTGCAACTGCTCGTGCAGTGGCCCGCCACGCATCCCGCCGCCGGTGAGGAATATCAACGCCATGTCGGTTCCCTTCGCCGCGACCGGCCGGACCATCGATCGGCCGGAACGGTCGCGCTCAGTCGGTCATGAGGTCCTGCGGGCGCACCGGGATCCTGGTGACCGGCCGTCCGGTCGCCGCCCGGATGGCGGCGATGACCGCCGGTGTCACCGAGATGGTGGGCGCCTCCGCGGCACCCCGCACCCCGTACGGTGCATGGGGATCGGCGAGTTCGAGTACGTCGACCCGCATCGTCGGCATGTCCAGGATGGTCGGGATCAGATAGTCGGTGAACGACGGGTTACGCACCTTGCCGGCTTCGACCTGGATCTCCTCCATCAGGGCCAGGCCCATGCCCTGTGCGGTGCCGCCGTGGATCTGGCCACGTACCGCTTCCGGGTTCATCGCCCTGCCCACGTCCTGTGCGGCGGCGAGCTCGACCACCTTCACCAGTCCCAGTTCGGTGTCCACATCCACCACCGCCCGGTGCGCGCAGAAGGAGAACTGCAGGTGCGCGAAGTCCTGCTGCCCGGTCAGCGGGTCCATCCGGTGGGTGGGTCGTGGCCGCCACTCGACGGTCTCCTCCAGTACGGTGTCACCGAGCAGTTCGGCGACACCGACCAGCGGGCCGGCCGACGCCGAGACCACCATGCCGTCGGCAAGGGTCAGGTCCTCCCGGTCGTGCCCGCTACGCGTGCGCACCAGCTCGGTGAGCCGGTCGCGTACCGCGATGCAGGCCGCCCGGACCGCGCCGCCGGTGATGTAGGTCTGCCGCGACGCCGAGGAGGATCCGGCATTCCCGACCGTGGTATCCGCAGGCGGGATCACCACCCGTTCCACACCCAGTTCGGTACGGGCGATCTGCTGCTGCAGCGTGACCTGCCCCTGCCCGACCTCCGCGGCGGCGGTGTGCACCACGGCCACCGGTACGCCACCGGACACGTACAGTCGTACGGTGGCGGTGGAGTAGTCGTCGAAACCCTCCGAGAACCCCACGTTCTTGAACCCGACCGCGTACCCGACCCCGCGGCGTACGCCCTCGCCGTGGGTTGTGTTGCCGGCGCCACCCGGTAGGCCCAGCACATCACGGTCCGCCGCCGGCTCGGCCGGCATCGGCATGTCCCGCAACGAGGTCAGGATCTCCCGTACGGCCGCCGCGCTCTCCACCAGCTGACCGGTCGGCAGCGTCGATCCCTCGTGCAGGGCGTTACGCAACCGCAGTTCCACGGGGTCCATGTGCAGAGCGGCGGCGAGCTTGTCCATCTGGGACTCGTAGGCGAATCCCGCCTGCACCGAACCGAAGCCGCGCATCGCACCGCACGGCGGGTTGTTGGTGTACATGCCCCAGACGTCCATCGTCACGTTCGGCACCTCGTACGGGCCGGCGCCGAGACTCGCCGCGTTGCCCACCACCGCCGTGGTGCTGGAGGCGTACGCGCCGCCGTCGAGGACTATCTCGGCCTTGACGTAGACCAGTCCGCCGTCACGGTTCGCGCCGGTCTCGTAGCGTAGTACGGCCGGATGCCGGTGCACATGACCGAAGAACGACTCCTCCCGGGAGTAGACGAACTTGACCGGGCGGCCGGTACGCAGCGCCAGCAGGCACGCGTGCACCTGCATGGACAGGTCCTCGCGGGCGCCGAACGCGCCACCGACGCCGGCCAGGGTGAGCCGTACCTTGTCCTGCGGCAGGCCCAGACACGGTGCGATCTGACGCTGGTCGGCGTGCAGCCACTGGGTCGCGATGTACAGCTCGACGCCACCGTCCTCGGCCGGTACCGCCAGACCCGACTCCGGCCCGAGGAACGCCTGGTCCTGCATGCCGACCGTGTACTCGCCATGCACCACCACGTCGGCGGTGGGATTCTCCGCGCCGCGGCGGATCCGCGCGTAGCGCACCACGTTGCCGTCCGGATGCACCCGCGGCGAATCCGGGTCACGGGCCGCCGCCGGGTCGGTGACGGGCTCGCGTACCTCGTAGTCGACCACGATCGCCGCCACGGCCCGCCGTGCGGTCTCCGGATGGTCGGCGGCGACGATGGCGACCGGCTCGCCCTGGCACCGGACCTCGTCGATTGCCAGTACCGGTTGGTCGGTGCGTTCCAGGCCGAAGTGCTTGCTGGGACCCGGAATGTCCTCGTGGGTCAGGACCGCCCACACGCCGGGCATCGCCACCGCAGCGGTCAGGTCGATGCCGCGGATCCGGGCGCTCGGGTGCGGACTGCGCAACGTCGCGCCCCACAGCATGTCGTCGGTCCACAGGTCCGAGGAGTACGCGAACTCGCCCCGTACCTTGAGAATACCGTCGGGTCGGCTGGGGCTCTGTCCGACGCCACCGTCGATCGGGGCGGTCAGGTCCTGTGCCGTACGCGCCGGCCCGGTGGCGGTCACCGCACACCACCGGTGACGCCGCCCAGCATCCGGTCCCGCTGGCGGCGCAGCCGCGCCGAGATCTCCCCGACCTGCGCGGTACGCAGCTCACCCCGTTCGATCACCGGGTTCCCGCCGACCAGCAGCGCCTCCACCGGCGGCGCGGCGGCCAGGACGAGCGCGGCGACCGGGTCGTCGATGTCGGCGTGGGCGAGCCCGTCGAGGCGCCATACCGCGATGTCGGCGAGTTTGCCGACCTCCAGCGAGCCCAGCTCGTGGTGGCGTCCCAGGCAGCGGGCACCGCCCATGGTGCCCATCCGCAGCGCCGCCCGTACCGGCATCGCGGTCGGTCCGCCCCGGGAACGCGCGGACAGTACCGACTGGCGCAGTTCGGTGACCAGTCCACCGTCTTCATTGGACGCAGCACCGTCCACGCCGAGACCGACCGGCATGCCGGCGTCGAGCAGGTCCCGTACCGGGCTGATACCCGCACCCAGCCGGGCATTGGAGCTCGGGCAGTGCGCGGTCGCGGTGCCGGTGGCGGCCAGCCGGCTGATGTTGTCCGGCGACAGGTGCACCGTGTGCGCCAGCCACACGTCATCACCGAGCCAGTCCAGCGAATCCAGGTATTCGGTCGGCGTGCAGCCGTGCTCGGCCAGGCAGCGCTGTTCCTCATCGAGGGTCTCGGCCAGGTGGGTGTGCAGCCGGACGCCGGTGCCGCGGGCCAACTCTGCGGCACCGCGCAGCAGTTCGGTACTGACCGAGAACGGTGAGCACGGCGCGATCCCCAGCCGCACCATGGCATCCGGGGCCGGGTCGTGGAAGCGTTCGACGGCCTCGGCGGTCGCCGCCAGTGCCGCGTCGGTACGCTCCACCACCTCGTCGGGCGGCAGCCCACCGTCCGACTCGCCCCGGTCCATCGACCCGCGGGTGGGGTGGAAGCGCAGGCCGAGTGTCCGGGCCGCGTCGATGCTGGCGCCGAGCAGGTCACCACGTCCGGCGGGGAACACGTAGTGGTGGTCGGAGGACAGCGTACAGCCGCTGAGCGCCAGGCGGGCCAGGCCGGCCGCGGCGGCGGCACCGACCACGTCGGCATCCATCCGGGCCCACGCAGGATAGAGGGTGACGAGCCATTCGAACAGGGTGGAGTCGGTGGCCAGGCCACGGTATGCCCACTGGTAGAGATGGTGGTGGACGTTGACCAGGCCCGGGGTCACCAGGCAGCCCCGCGCGTCGATCCTGCGTACCGTCGGCTCCTTGCCCGGTTCGTCCTCCGGCGGTGCGCCGGCACCGACGGCGACGATCCGGCCGTCCTCGACGACGACGTGTCCCTCGGCAAATTCGGTGTCGGCACCGTCCACTGTGGCTACAGCGCCACCGGAGATGACCACACGCCCGGTCATGAGCCGGCCTCCGCGCGCCGACGACCGGCCAACCGCACCGCGTCGATGATCTTCTCGTAGCCGGTGCAGCGGCACAGATTGCCCGACAACGCCTCCCGGATCGTCGGATCGTCCGGGGCCGGATCGCGCTCCAGCAGATCGTGCGCGGCGACGATCAGCCCTGGTGTGCAGAACCCGCACTGCACCGCACCGGCGTCATGGAACGCCTGCTGTACCGGGTCCAGTTCGGCGCCGTCGGCGAGTCCCTCCACGGTACGCACCACCCGCCCGGCGACCTGCCCGGCCGCGACCAGGCAGGCACACACCGGCTGACCATCCAGATAGACGGTGCAGGAACCGCACTCCCCCTGCTCGCAGGCGTTCTTCGAGCCGGGCAGGCCGAGGCGCTCACGCAGCACGTACAGCAGGTTCTCGCCCTCCCATACATCGTCGACGGCCCGTTCGGTTCCGTTCACCTCGAAACTCACGCGCATTCCTGCCCCCGTCCCTGATACTGCGACCAGACCCAGCCCAGCAGCCGCCGCGCCAGCACCGCCAGCGCCCGGCGGCGGTACTGCGCGCTGCCACGTACGTCGTCGATGGGGGTGGCGGCACCGGCCACCAGTTCACCGAACCGGGCGACCAGGTTGTCCGGCAACGCAGCCCCGGTCGTCCACAGTCGACGCTCGGTGAACTCGTCGGCGGCGAACTGCTCGGCCTCAGCGCAGCGGCGCGGGGTGGGCGCCGCCGAGCCCAGTGCGACACTGACCCGACCGGACTCCGGGTGCAGGGCCACGGCCAGTGAACACACCGCGATGACCATTGCATTGCGGGTGCCGATCTTGGCGAACTGCTGAGGCCCGGTAGCCACCGGTATCCAGATCGCGGCGATCAGCTCGTCGGGCTCCAGCGCGTTCCGCTTGACCCCACGGTAGAAGTCGGTGGCCGGGACACGGCGGGTGCCGCGTACCGAGGCCACCTCGATCTGCGCGTCGGCCACCAGCAATGGCGGGTGCGCGTCACCGGCCGGCGAGGCCGAGCCGAGGTTTCCGCCGACCGTACCGAGGTTGCGGATCTGCGGTGAGCCGACCGTACGCGAGGCGATCGCCAGCGCCGGCAACCGGTCGGCCAGTTCGGCGATGACCCGGGCGTAGGACACTCCCGCACCCAGCCGTACGCCGTCGCCGTCGATGTCCCAGCCGTCCAGTTCGGCGACCCCACTGAGGTCCAGCAGAGCACCCGGCCGACGCCGGTCGAAGTTCATCTCCACCATGATGTCGGTACCACCGCGTACGGCCACCGCATCGGGCCGGTCGGCGCGCAGCGCCAACGCATCCGTCCAGTTGTCCGGGCGCAGAAAGTCCATTCCGCCTCCCCTACCAGTCCATCGTGGAGGGTTCGGCGTCGTCGCGCAGTACGGTGCCCTCGATCAGCCCGTACGGCCGGTCGGCAGCGTAGTAGACCACGTCCGGGTTGTCGGTACCGAACGGGCTGAGATCGACGAGGAAGTGGTGCTTGTTGGGCAGCGACAGGCGTACCTCCACCAGTTCCGGCCGCTGTGACAGCACCCGGGTGCCCATTGCGTACAGGGTCTGCTGCAACGAATAGCTGTAGGTGTCGGCGAACGCGTCCAGCAATGCGTGCTTCGCCCCGTCGTAGGACGCCGCGAAGTCGCTGTGTTCGTCGTGGTGGCGCCATTGCGCGTGTACCGCGGTGGCCAGGATCCGGTCGGTGGTCTCGGCCAGTGTGGTGTACCGGTCCTTGACGTATCCGGTGAACTCCGAGTCGGTGGTGTTGAGCACGGTCAGACCCGACACCCCGGAGACGATCTCGCAGCACTGCGAGGTATAGCCGACCAGCGCGGTACGCAATTGCGTCGGGTTGCGCACGAACGAGTGCGGTGCCGGCCCGGCGGCCACCTCGATCCGGTCCCAGGCCGACTCGGTGAGACTCACCCGGGCGCGGTGGATGGCCGGCTGACCGTCCACGAAGTGTCGGGCCAGCCGCAGCCCGAACTCCTCGAGCTCGCCGATGCCGTCGCGGGCGAAGGCGAACACCGTGTTCTTCTGCGTGTCGGTGGCCAGCACGTGCGCGTTGTCGCCGGTCAGGTGCACGTCCGTCAGATCACCGGCCAGCGCGACGCTGACCGTCAGGTCGGTGAGCCGGTGCACCGGGGCGGACCGGTCCACCCGTACCAGGTGCACCTCCGCCTTGCCGTACCGGTTGTCGCCGAGCACGATGGCCATTTCCTAGCTCCCTCGGTACGTGGAGTACGCGTACGGGCTGAGCAGCAGGGGCACGTGGTGGTGCGCCCCGCTCTCGGTGACGGTGAAGCTCACGACCACCTCGGGGTAGAAGCCCTCGACACCGGTCGCGGCGAACCATGCACCTGTGTCGAACACCAACCGGTAGTCCCCGGGTTCGGTCTCGACGGCCAGTGATGCGACCCGCCCGTCGGCATCGGTACGCTGCGCGGTCAGGCACCGGCCGTCGTACTCCAGCCGTACCGGCACGCCTACCGCGGGCCGGCCCCGCGCCGCGTCCAGGACATGGGTCGACACGCTCATCCGGCCGCCTCCCCGCTCACCGTGGCACCGAGTTCGGTGAGCAACTTGCCGATCCGCAGCCGGACGATGCCGGCCAGTTCGTTGCGTACCTCGGCCCGTTCGGTCGCCGGGTCGTTGCCTGTCCGACGCGCCAGTTCCGCCCGCAGTTCGCTGGCCGGGCGGCCGTTGGCACAGATCAGGAACACGTGACCGAACCGGGCCTCGTACGCGGCGTTCGCCGCTGCCATGGCTGCCGGATCGGCGTTGCCGGCGGCCCGCTGCTCCTGGCGGGACCAGAGCGCCTCGACACCGGTACCGCTCGGCGTCTGACCGATCCGCGGATGCGCGGCCAGCGCGGCTGCCACCGCGGACCAGTCGAGGGCCGTCAGGGCCTGCTCGGCGGTGCGTAGCAGCGCCGGACGGTCTGCGTACGGGCGCTGGCCGGCCACCCGCGCCGCCCAGCCGGGCGCCGCGCAGCAGGCGACCAGTCGGGACACCGCGTCAGGTAACGCATTGAAACGGGCAAGACCGGCGTCAGCGGTCATCGGTCCGGCCTCCTCGTCGACGTGGAATACCAGTAGAGCCCGTTCCATGCCCTCGAACCAGGCACCGAAGCTCCGAAAGGCTGTCGGATGTGACAGCCTCGACTTGTACGATCCACCAAACCCGCGACGATGACTGTCGGTATCCGTTTCGTCCGGAGGTCCCCCGTGCGGTTACGCGCCCTGCTCGACCTGCCGGATCTGCGCCTACGGGTGCTGGCCGGTGAGCAACGACTGGACCGCACCGTGCGCTGGGTGTACACGACCGACCTGCGCAATCCGGCGCGTTATCTGGACGGCGGCGAACTGGTGCTGACCGGGATGATGTGGCGGCGCCGGGCAACCGACTCGGACAGCTTCGTCGCGACACTCGCGGCCGGTCGGGTCGCCGCACTGGCCGCCGGCTACGGCGACAGCGAACCGCAGCGGGTCCCCGAGGATCTGGTCGCCGCCTGCCGACGGTACGACGTGGTGCTGTTCGAGGTGCCACCCGAGGTCTCGTTCGCCACCGTCACCGAACGGGTGGTGCGTTCGCTGGCCGCCGAGCGGGACGACGCCCCCGGCGACAGTCGCTGGCGGGACCGACTGCACTCCCTGGTAACCACCGGGGCCGGCCCCGACGCGGTGTGCGCATTGCTGGCCGCCGAGACCGGGGTGGACTGCTGGGTACTCTCCCCGACGGGCCGGTTGGTGGCCGGCCGGGCAGCACTGAGCGCGTCCGAACGCACGGCTCTGGCCCACCAGTTCCTGGTCACCGAGAGGCTTCCCCGGCTCACCCGACCGGCCGGTCGGGTGTTCTCGTTGCTGCCCGTGTCACCGCGCCAGCCCCGGGTCGCCGGTTGGTGCCTGGCGTTGGCCGGTGACTACGACGCCGCACCGGCGGAGGTCCGGGGACCGGTGATGGAGGTCTGCACACTGCTGGCATTGGACTGGGCCCGTCAGGACGAGGCCGCGGCGCTCACCGCCCGGCAGGGTGCGCAGCTGATCAGGTCGGCCCTCTCCGACACCGCGGCGCCTGCCGAGGTGGCGTCCCGGCTCACGGTGGCCGGTTTCGAGCCGGGCGAACCGATCGCGGTGGTGGTGGCCGCCTCGACGGCGCCGCTGGCACCGGTCCTCCAGGAGATCTGCACCGGATTCACCGAACGCTTCCTGATCACGGTGCTCGGCGAGGAGACCGTAGCCCTCCTCGCCGCCGACATCGACCGGTTCGAAACGCTGGTCGGGCGGTTGCGCGACGGGGCCGAGGCGATCCGGCCGGGTCTACGCGGAGCACGGATCAGCATGGGGGTGAGCGTCGCGTCGGCCTCCGCGGCCGGGCTGCGTGCCGCGCTGGAGGAGGCGCGGCATGTACGTCGGATCAGCGAGCATCGACCCGGGCAGATCCAGGTGGCCGACAGTGCAGAGCTCACCTCGCACGGCCTGCTGCTGGCCACCGTGCCGGATGAGCTGCGCAAACTGTTCCACACCCGGCTACTCGGCCCGGTACTGGACTACGACGCCGCCCACCACACCACTCTGGTGGACACCCTGGAGGCATTTCTGGACAGCGACGGGTCCTGGATCCGCTGCGCGGAGAACCTGCACCTGCACGTCAACACGCTGCGCTACCGGATCCGCCGGGTCGAGCAGCTGACCGGCCGTAACCTGTCGTCCTTCGCCGACCGGGTGGACCTCTACCTGGCGCTCCGGCTGCGCTAGGGGTTGCCGACATGCGGCTCACAGCGCCGCATCGAGCATCCTCGCCCACTGCCGTACCACCCGGCGACGCCGGCGCGCGTCGTTGGTCAGCAGATCGGCCAGCCCCAGGCCGCGGGCCAGGTCCAGGGTGGCCTGCACCGCTTCCCGTACGCCGGGCGCCGACTCGTCGGCGTCGAGCAGTTCCAGGGCTGCCCGGTGCGCGGCCCGGCCGACCCGCGCCTCCAGCGGCAGTACCTGGTCGCGCAGCGCCGGGTCCGCCGAGGCCGCCACCCACACCTGCAACGCGGCCACGAACGGTGGCCCGGTGTAGAGACGTACCAGCATGTCCACCACCGCCTCGGTCCGGCTGCCACCTGAGGGCAGGGTCGCCGCCTGCTCGCGTACCTCGGCCAGCCGGAGTTCGGTGACATGGTCCACCGCAGCGGTGAACAGTGCCTCCCGGGTCGGGAAGTGGTGCTGCGCGGCGCCGCGGGACACCCCGGCCCGGGTCGCCACCACCGCCAGCGACGTACCGGTCCAGCCCTGCTCGGCGAGACAGTCGATGGTGGCACCCAGCAGCCGCTGCCGGGTGGCCCGGCTACGGTCCTGCTGCGGCAGGCGGTTGACGCTCATCACGGCATCAGCGCTCCAGATCGCCGGGCCGGTCAGTACGACCGGGGCAGGCCGAGGGTGTGCTGCGCGACGAAGTTCAGGATCATCTCCCGGCTCACCGGCGCGATACGGCCGACCCGGGACAGCGCGATCAACGGCGCCACACCGTATTCCACGGTCAGTCCGTTGCCACCCAACGCCTGTACGGCGGAGTCGACGGTGCGTGCGCAGGCTTCACCGGCCGCGTACTTGGCCATGTTCGCGGCCTCGCCGGCACCCTGATCGTCGCCCGCGTCGTAGCGGGCTGCGGCCTTCTGGGTCATCAACCTGGCCAGCTCCAGCTCGATCCGGCAGCGCGCCAGTGGATGCGCGATGCCCTGGTGACCGGCGATCGGACCGTCCCAGACGGTACGCTCACGCGTGTAGTCGACCGCCTTGTCCAACGCGTGCCGGCCCAGACCCGTCGCGAATGCGGCAGCCATGATCCGTTCCGGGTTGAGCCCGGCGAACAGCTGCATCAGACCGGCATCCGGCTCACCGATCAACGCGTCCGCCGGCAACCGGACGTCGTCGAGGAACAGTTGGAACTGACGTTCCGGCGAAACCAGTTCCATCTCGATCGGACGCCACTCGAACCCGGGAGCGTCGGCGGGCACCACGAACAACGCCGGAGCCAACCGGCCGGTACGCCGGTCCTCGGTACGCCCGACGATCAGCACCTCGTCCGCGGCGTCCACGCCGGAGATGAACACCTTGCGACCGGACAGGATCCAGTCGTCGCCGTCGCGTCGACCGACCGTGGCCAACCGGTGGGAGTTGGACCCGGCATCGGGTTCGGTGATGCCGAAGGCCATGATCCGCGAACCGTCCGCGATGCCGGGCAGCCACCGGCGCTTCTGCTCCGCGGTGCCGAACCGGCTGATGATGGTGCCGCAGATGGCCGGTGACACGATCATCATCAGTAGCGGGCAGCCGGCCGCGCCCAGTTCCTCGAGCACCAGGGCCAGTTCGTACACCCCGGCTCCCCCGCCGCCGTACTCCTCCGGCAGGCTCACCCCCAGATAGCCCAGCTTCCCGGCCTCCCGCCACAGCTGCGTGACGTGTTCACCGGCACGGGCCTTCGCCAGGAAGTAGTCGTAGCCGTACCGTCGGCCCAGCGCCGCGACCGCCTGGCGCAGCGCGGCCTGCTCCTCGGTGTCGGTGAAGGTCATGGTTCCTCCTCGGTGCGCCGGACGGATCCGTCCGCTCAGGGGTTCTGCGGTGCCACCACAGCCAGTACGGTGCCGAGCTCTACCTGCTGGCCGGTGCCGACGGGCAGTTCGGTGACCGTTCCGGCGATCGCTGCAGCGATCGTGTGCTGCATCTTCATCGCCTCCAGTACCAGCAGCGGATCGCCGGCGACAACCGGATCGCCGACCGCCACAACGATCCGGACAACGGTCGCGGGCATCGGCGCGATCAGCGAACCGGGCACCACGTCGACGGTGGGATCGGGGAACCGGGGCTCCGGACGCAGTGTCACCGCACCGAGTGCGGAGTCCACGCATATCAGGCCCGGATGGTTCGACACCCGGAAATCGCGCCGGACCCCGTCGACCTCCAGCACCACCCGGTCCGGGGTGCAGCGCAGGAGCACCAGTCCCTCATGCCCCGGCACCTCGATGCCGTCCCGGCCGAACCGGTAACGGACCTCACAGGTACCGGAGGCCGTGCGGTAGCGCTTGGACTGCGGATGCGCCGCGACGTTGCGCCAACCGGACGGCACGTACGGCGCCCGCCGGTTGGCCGCCGCGCCGGCCAGCGCCGCCGCCAATGTGGACAGTTCCGCACTGTCCTTGTCGGCCAACGGTTGGGCGAGCAGCGACAGGCCATGCCGGTCCAGGAACGCGGTGTCGGTCTCACCGGCCAGGAACGCCGGCTGGCGCAGCACGCGTACCAGCAGGTCCCGGTTGGTGGTCAGGCCGTGCAGCCGGGCGCCGGCCAGTACCCCGGCCAGTCGCCGGGCCACCGCGGTCCGGTCCGGCCCCCAGGCGATCACCTTGGCGAGCATCGGGTCGTAGTACACCGGCACGGTCGAGCCGTCCTGAACCCCGGCGTCCAGCCGCACCCCGTCGGTACCCCCGGTAGCGAACTCCACGGTGACGCCCGGCAGTTCGAACCGGTGCAGCGCGCCGGCCTGCGGCTGCCAGTCGCGCGCCGGATCCTCGGCGTAGAGGCGTACCTCGATCGCGTGTCCGCGTGATGTCGGCGTGGCGTCGGGCAGCCGGGCCCCGTCGGCGAGCCGTAGCTGCCAGCCGACCAGGTCCTCCCCGGTGGTGCATTCGGTGACCGGGTGCTCGACCTGCAGCCGGGTGTTCATCTCCAGGAAGAAGAAGTTGCCCTCCTCGTCGGCGAGGAACTCCACCGTGCCGGCACCGACGTAGCCGATCGCCGACGCCGCCCGCCGGGCCGCGTCGAAGAGCCGGTCCCGCATCCCGGGGGTCCGTTCCACCAGTGGGGACGGCGCCTCCTCGACGATCTTCTGATGCCGGCGCTGGATGGAACATTCGCGCTCGCCGACCACCTGGACCCCACCGTAGCGGTCGCCGAGTATCTGGACCTCGATATGCCGACCGGTGGCCAGGTAGGGCTCGGCGAGTACGGTGTCGTCGCCGAACGCCGAGAGTGCCTCCGCTCGCGCGGCGACCAACATCGCGTCGCGCTCGGCCATGGTCCGTACCACCCGCATGCCTCGCCCCCCGCCACCGGCGGATGCCTTGAGCAGTGCCGGCAGATCGGCGGCGGTGAGCTGATCGGGCACAAGCTCGGCGAGCACCGGCACGTCCGCCGTGGCCATCAGCCGTTTCGCTTCGATCTTGGAACCCATCGAGGCGATCGCCGCGGCCGGCGGCCCGATCCAGGTGAGCCCGGCCGCGGTGACCGCGGCGGCGAATTCGGCGTTCTCCGACAGGAACCCGTACCCGGGGTGGACCGCATCCGCGCCGGCCCGCAGTGCCGCCGCCACCAGCAGGTCCGCCCGCAGGTACGTGTCGGCGGCCGCGTCGCCGGGCAACCGGACCGCCGCATCGGCCTCCGCCACGTACGGCGCGTCGGCGTCGGCGTCCGAATGGACGGCCACTGTGCCGATGCCGGCGTCCCGACAGGTGCGGAAGATGCGGCGGGCGATCTCGCCCCGATTCGCGACCAGTACCGAAGAGATCATCGCGCTCACATCCGGAAGACGCCGAAACCACGGGCGCCCTCGATCGGTCCACTGTGGATGGCGGAAAGGCACAGGCCGAGCACGGTTCGGGTGTCCCGCGGGTCGATGACCCCGTCGTCATAGAGCCGTCCGGACAGGAACATCGGCAACGACTCGGCCTCGACCTGCTGCTCCACCGCTGCCCGCATCGCCTGATCGGCCTCCTCGTCGTAGGGCCGACCAGCATGCGCGGCGGCCTGCCTGGCCATGATGCCCAGCACCCCGGCCAGCTGCTGCGGACCCATCACCGCCGACTTCGCGCTCGGCCAGGCGAACAGGAACCGGGGATCGTACGCCCGGCCGCACATGCCGTAGTGGCCCGCCCCGTACGAGGCACCCAGCAGGATCGAGATGTGCGGCACCGCCGAGTTGGACACCGCGTTGAGCATCAGCGCGCCGTGCTTGATGATCCCGCCCTGCTCGTAGTCGCGCCCGACCATGTACCCGGTGGTGTTGTGCAGGAAGACCAACGGAGTGTCCGAGCGGTTCGCGAGCTGGATGAACTGGGCGGCCTTCTGGGACTCGGGACTGAACAGCACCCCTCGTGCGTTGGCGAGGATCCCGACCGGGTAGCCGTGCACCCGGGCCCACCCGGTCGCCAGGCTGGTGCCGTACTCCGGCTTGAACTCGTCGAAGTCCGAGCCGTCCACCACCCGGGCGATCACCTCCCGCGGATCGAACGGCACCCGCAGGTCGACCGGCGCGATGCCGAGCAGATCCTCCGCCGCATAGCGGGGTTCTGCCACCGCTGCCACCGGCGCGGGACCCTGCTTACGCCAGTTGAGACGGGCCACGATGCGTCGGCCGATCCGGATCGCGTCGAGTTCGTCGACCGCGAGATGATCGGCCAGACCGGAGGTACGGGCGTGCATCTGCGCACCGCCCAACGACTCGTCGTCGGACTCCTCGCCGGTGGCCACCTTCACCAGCGGCGGGCCACCGAGGAAAACCTTCGATCGTTCACGGATCATCACCACGTGATCGGACATCCCGGGCAGGTACGCGCCGCCCGCGGTGGAGTTGCCGAACACCAGCGCGATGGTGGGTATCCCGGCCGCCGACAGCTGGGTCAGGTCCCGGAAGGTACGGCCGCCCGGGATGAAGATCTCCTTCTGGCTGGGTAGGTCGGCGCCACCGGACTCCACCAGCAACAGCACCGGAAGCCGGTTGGTGCGGGCGATGTCCAGCGCGCGCAGTATCTTGCGCATTGTCCACGGATTGGTGGAGCCGCCGCGTACCGTCGGGTCGTTGGCGACCACGACACACTCGACGCCCTCCACCACACCGATCCCGGTGACCGCGCTGGCACCGACCGGATAGTCGCTGCCCCAACCGGCCAGGGTGGACAGTTCCAGGAACGGTGAGTCCTCGTCGAGCAGCAGCTCGATCCGTTCCCGGGCGAGGAACTTGCCGCGTTCCCGGTGGCGCCGGACGTACTTCTCACCGCCACCCGACACCGCCTTCGCATGCTCGGCGTCGAGCGCGGCGAGCTTGTCCAGCATCGCTTCCCGGTTGGCCGTACAGCCGCTCGACTGACTGTCGATGGTGGATACCAGCGCGGTCATAGCAGTGTCTCCGGTATCTCCAGGTGCCGGGCCCGCAACCATTCACCGAGCGCCTTGGCCTGCGGGTCGAACCGTTCCTGCGCCGCGACGCCTGCGCCGAGCAGCCCGGACACCACGAAGTTGAGCGCACGCAGGTTCGGCAGCACGTACCGCACGACCGGATGCTCCGCGGTCTCCGGGAGCAGGCTGCGCAGCTGCCGCACCGTCAACGTGTGCGCCAACCAACGCCAGGTCCGATCGTCGCGGGCCCACACGCCCACGTTCGCATCGCCGCCCTTGTCGCCGCTGCGGGCCCCCACCACCAGACCCAGCGGCGCGCTGCGGGTCGGGCCCGGCGGCAGCGGTTCGGGCAGCGCCGGTTCGGTCACCTCGGCAAGCGCCCGGGTGTCGGTCGCCGCCGCTATCTGCGCCCGGCTGCCGTCCGGATGTACGGCGTGGTGCGGCACCTGGCCGGCAGGTAGGTAGGCAGGTAGGAAGACACCGTACGGTGAGGCATCGCCGGGCGGTGCGGACAGATGGAACCCGGGATAGCTGGCCAGCGCGAGTTCCACTGCGGCGCCGGAGAACCCGCGACCGACCGTCTTCTTGTCCGGGTCCCGCGCCACACAGCGCAGTACCGCGGTGGTCTCCTCCTGCTGCCCAGCGTCGGGATGGTCGGTACGCGCCAGCGTCCAGCGCAGCTCTGCGGGCGTGATCGGCAGCGCTGCCTCGAACTGACGTCGGGCCAGGGCAGCCTTGTCCGCCACGTCCAGCCCGGTCAGCAGGAACTCCACCTGGTTGCGGTAGCCACCGAGCACATTGCGCGAGATCTTCAACTGCGGCGGTGGCGGCTCGCCCTGTACACCGGTGATACGCACCCGGTCGGGGCCGGCATCCGCCACGCTGATGGTGTCGAAGCGCGCCGTGACATCCGGCCCGGCGTACCGGGCACCGGCGATCTCGTACAACAGCTGCGCGGTCACCGTGCCCACGCTGACCGCACCGCCGGTGCCGCGGTGTTTGGTGATCACGCTCGAACCGTCGGCGTGCACCTCGGCGATCGGGAACCCGGGCCGTACCGGATCCCCGATCTCGCCGAAGAACGCGTAGTTGCCGCCGGTGGCCTGGGTGCCGCATTCGACGACATGGCCGGCGACCACCGCGCCGGCGAGGGCGTCGTAGTCGTCGGGCCGCCAGCCGAAATGCGCGGCGGCCGGACCGACGACCAGTGAGGCGTCGGTGACCCGGCCGGTCACCACCAGGTCCGCGCCGGAACGCAGGCAGTCGGCGATGCCCCACGCACCCAGGTAGGCGTTGGCCGCCAGCGGGCTGCCGAGCCCCAGCTCAGCGGCCTTCGCGGTGAGGTCGTCGCCGGCCACGTATCCGATCCGGACCGTGATCCCGAGCCGGTCGGCGAGACCGTTCAGGGCCTCCGCCAGGCCCGCGGGGTTGAGCCCACCGGCGTTGGTCACGATCCGTACGCCGCGTTCCAGGGCAAGGCCGAGACATTCCTCCATCTGCCGCAGAAAGGTCTTCGCATAACCAAGTGCCGGGTCCTTCGCCCGGTCCCGGGCCAGGATCAGCATCGTCAGCTCGGCGAGGTAGTCGCCGGTCAGTACGTCCAGCGGACCGTCGGTGAGCATCTCGCGCACCGCGCTGAACCGGTCGCCGTAGAACCCGGAGGCGTTGGCGATCCGGATCGGCGTACTCATCACTGCCCCGCCTTCCGGCCGGTACCGGCCGGACCCGCGAACGCCTGCGCGATCCGCAGCCAGGTCCGGGCTTCCTCGCCGGTCGCGACGAGCGACGTGTCGTCCGGATGCCGTCGCTGGGTGGCCACCAGGCACCAGTCCAGCGCCGGCCCGTGGATCCGCTGGGCGGCGTCCGGTGGTCCGAACGCCCATTCGTGCCCGTCCGGCGCGGTCAGCTCGACCCGGAACTCGGTGCCGGGCGGCGTCAGTCCGTGCAGCGTGAACGCGTAGTCCCGGGCCCGTACCCCGATCCGGGCGACGTGGTAGAGCCGGGCGTTCGGGGTACGGGTGACGCCGAGTGCGTCGGCGACGTCCTGACCGTGTGCCCATGTCTCCATCAACCGGCCGGTGGCCATCGAGGCGGGACTCATCCGGGTGCCGATCCAGGGCAGTTTCTGTCCCAGGGGCACCGTGCGCAGCTCGCTGGCCAGTTCGGCACGACCGGCGCGCCAGCGGGTCAGGAGCTGGCCCGGCGGGTCCGCGGCACCCCGTTGCGCGCCGGCGTCGACGAAGGGCTGTACGCCGTCAGGTAGCGCACGGAGGCCGGCGATGAAACCCTCCGGGTCGATGGCGGAGCGGCAAGCGAGTTCATCGGTCCAGGCCAGGTGCGCGATCTGATGCGCGATCGTCCAACCAGCGGCCGGCGTCGACCGCCGCCATCGGTGTTCGGGCAGGTCCGCGACGAGGTCGTCCAGCTCCTGGCCCTCGGCAGTGAGATCCGCCAGCAGCGCGCCCAGCTCGACCACCCGATGCCTCCCGTCGCACGGTACCGCCCGTGTCAGGTTCGCACCGGAGCCGGCAGAAAACAAGCGCCGATGACTTTTTTCGTGACAGCGTCCCCGGCCCTTCGCGGTGCGCGGATCCGCTCAGTCGCGGCGTGCCAGCACGAACAGCTGTGTCTCGGCCGGCGCATCCGGTGTGGGTGGCTCGTAGGAACGCTCGTCGAACGTGTGGACGGTGAAGCCGGCAGCCTCCACCGTCTCCCGCAGCCGGGTACGGGGCAGACCGGTCAGGCGCAACGGGGCACCGAGGAACGGCACCTCCACATCGTCGAGGTCGGCCTCCACCATGCCGAGCGCCAACCAACCGCCGGGCAGCAGCTGCTTCTGCAGTTGGTGGAGAGTACGGTCGATCTCCCGCCGCGGCAGCATCAGCAGGGAGAAGAACGCGACCACCGCATGGAACTGACCGAGGTCCGCGCCGAGCCCGACCACGTCGCGGCACAGGAAGCTGGCGTCCGGTACGTTGCCCCGGGCCAGGTCCAGCATGACCGGTGAGATGTCGATGCCGGTCACCGCGCACCCCGCAGCGGCCAACTGTTTCGCCGTCGGCAGACCGGTACCGCAACCGACGTCCAGGACCCGTGCGCCCACCGGCAACCGTGCGAGCAGCAGCTCGCCGTGGTGCAGCTGCCCCTCCTTGTGCGGGAACACCTCGTCGTAGTGGGCGCCGATCGCGTCGAACCCGGCCGCCTGACGCTGCTGGCGGGCCGCCCAGCCTGCTGGCACACTGTCGATCTCAGTCACCAGTTCATTGTGCACGGCCGTTCACGACGTGGCGGCCACGTCCGCCGTGGGGTCCAGGCGGAAGATCCCATAGCCGAAACCTGACACTGTGATCGTCGCGCCGTCGAACTGCACGCCGTCGGCCAGTACGGCATGCGCCGCGCCGGTGACCGCGGTCAGCTCCACGGTGGCGGAGGTCCGCCGTGGATTGACCACCACCAGATGATCCCTGCCCCGCAGGTAGGCGAACGGGTATCCGGCGGACAGTACCTCCACGTCCGCGTCGGCCCCGAGCGCCGGTGTACTGCGACGCAGCGCGATCAGCTGCCGTACGAGGTTGAGCAGGGAGGTCGGCTCGGCGCGCTGCGCCTCGACGTTCGGCCGACCGGCCTCGGGGTCCAGCGGCAGATAGAGCCGCTCGGCGGGTGCCGTGGAGAAGCCCGCGTTGGCACTGCCGTCCCACTGCATCGGGGTACGGGAGCCGGCCCGGTTGTAGCGCGATCCGAGCACGCTGCCCTCGGTGTCGGGCAGCCCCGGTACGAAACGCATGCCGATCTCATCGCCGTAGTAGATGGTCGGCAGGGTCGGCCAGGTCAGCAGGAACGCGAACGCGACAGCAAGCTGCTCGGCGGTACGGTCTCCGCAACGCAACCGGGCGAAGTCGTGGTTGGCGCTGGGTACCGCGATGTGGCCGCCGCCCCGGACCGCCTGACTGGCCTCCTGCCACGCCGTGACGAAGGTCTGCGGCGATCCGTTGCCGGCGGCGTCGAAGAAGCAGTCGACCGGGTCCCAGTCGTCGTTGTCGGTGCCCTGCCGGTTGTTCCACAGCGATCGCAGCGGCCGACCTTCGGTGGGGCCGCCGAACTGCAGGAAGAAGTCCGCGTGGAACCCGGCCGGTACGGAGGTGACCGGATCGCCCCACTCGGAGAACAGCACGGCCTCCGGATGGCTGGCGTCCAGCCAGTGCCGCATGTCGGCCCACAGCTTGCCGGTCTCGATGCGGCCCGGATCGTCCTTGACCAGGGAGCCTGCCATGTCGACGCGGAAGCCGGCAATGCCGAGGCTCAGCCAGTGGTCCATGATCTCGCGCAGTGCGGCGCGGTTGGCGCGGGGACCGTCGGCGTCCACGCTCTGCCGCCAGGGTTCCGCCGGATCGCTGCGGGCATAGCCGAAGTTGAGGGCCGGCTGGAAGCTGAAGAAGTTCGGCAGGTACGCACCGGGGCGTGAGCCGGGTGACGGAACGAAGCCTGCGGGTGGCTGACCGGTGTCGCACCAGACGAAGCGGTGGTCGTCGGGATCCTCCGCCGAGGCGAGGAACCAGGGGTGCTGGTCCGAGGTGTGCCCGGGGACCAGGTCGAACAGGATACGGATGTCCCGCCGGCGGGCCTGGTCGATGAGCCGGACCAGGTCCTCCTCGGTGCCGTAGCGGGGCGCGACGCGCAGGTGGTCGGCGACGTCATAGCCCGCGTCACCGAACGGGGAGACGAAACAGGGGTTGATCCAGACGGTGTTGACCCCCAGCCAGGCCAGGTAGTCGAGTCGCTCGCTGACCCCGTTGAAGTCACCGATGCCGTCGCCGTCGGAGTCGGCGAAGCTCTGCGGGTAGAGCTGGTACAGCACCGCATCGGACAGCCAGTCTGGTGCGGGTTGGAACGAAGCCATGGGGGTGTGCCTTTCGGAAGAACGGGAGGTCGGAGGTCAGGAGATGGAGGCGCCGACCGCTTCGCGGATCACCAGGCAGGCCGCGCCCCGGGCCCACAGGTCGTCGTGTACCGGATGGACGTGTACGGCGCAGTCGTCGGCCGCGGCGGAGAACGCGTGATGTGCCAGAGCGGCCTGCATCGCTGGTCCGAACAGGTCGTGGGCGACGGCGCCCTCACCGGCGATGATGATCTTCTGCAGGTTGAGCAGGTTGCACAGGCCGGCGAGGCCACGGCCCAGTGCGGTGCCGGCCTCGGCGAAGGCGGCCCGGGCGACCGTACGATCCGCCGCACTGCCGGAACGGGCCAGCTCGACGGCCGTACCGATGCTGGTGCAGCCGGTGACGCCGGCGTCCCGGATGTGCCGCAGTACGGCCCGGTCCCCGGCCAGCGCCTCCAGACATCCGCGTCGACCGCAGCCACACATCGGCCCGGCCGGATCGACCGGCAGGTGACCGAGTTCGCCGGCCATGCCGCTGACACCGGAATAGAGGCTGCCGTCCAGCAGCAGCCCGCACCCGATGCCGGGGCCGGTCGTGACCACCGCGAAGGAGTCCACGTCACGCCCCTCGCCGAACCACCGCTCGGCCACGACGAGTGTGTTGACGTCGTTGTTGGCCACCACCGGCAGCCCGGTCGCCCGGGCCAGCGGTCCGGCGATGTCCACCTTCTGCCAGTCGAGGATGGCGGAGTACCGGCAGACACCAGCAGAGTTGTCGACGTGTCCGCTGACGCCCACACCGATGCCCAGCACCCGTTCGGGCGCCTGCGGTGCGGCGTCGAGCAGTTGCCCGGTCAGAGCCGCGGCAACGGCCAACGCGGTGCCCGGGGTGCAGTCACCGATCGGCTGTTCGGCCCGGGCGAGTACCCGGGCCGCCATGTCGGTGACCACTGCGGCCACCTGGGTGGGACCGATCTTGATCCCGACCACGATGTGCTTGTCCGCGTTGACCCGTAACAGCCGCTGTGGGCGCCCTCGGCCCCGGGGTGCGGCATCGGACTCGCGTAGGTAGTCCTGTTCCAACAACGGTGGCAGCATCCTGGTCACGCTGGAGGGTGCCAGTCCGAGCCGCTGGGCCAGCCCGGTACGGGAGATGGGCCCGGCGGTCAGTACGGTCGCGAAGATCTCCGCCCGGGTCTGTTCCCCGATCAGACCGGTGACCGGTAACCGGATCGGACTCATCGACACACCTCCAACAGTCGGAACCCGGGCGTCAGCCCAGTTCGATGTGGTTCAGCTCGACCGCACCGTGATCACCGTCGGTACGGATCAGGGTGACCAGGTTGGTTCCCTTGGCGAGGCGGATCTCCCCGGTACGGGTGGCCCACTGCCCCCCGGTCGACGGGAAGCTGACCTGCCGGGCCGGTCCCACCGGACTGCGGTCGACCTCTTCGGCGCCCAGGGTGAGTGCGGCGTCGCTCGCGGCGGCGTAGCGCAGCGAGATCGGGTACGAACCGGCCTGATCCACGGCGACCGCGAAGGTGACCGAGGCCCCGTCGGCGTCGATGCTGGCGTACCCCATGCCGCTGTGGCCGTCGATGCTGTTGGCGAATCCCGCGCCGCCGCCCCAGGCCGCGAAGGCCGCGTGGTAGCGCTTCATCCGCCCGCGCGGGGTGAGGCGGACCAACTGGCAGCCGTGTGCGGGCAGGTCCGCGCGCAGGCTGCGGGCGGCCGGCAGATCGGTCTTGCGCCACAGGTCCCGTACCCGCACTGCGCCCTCGATGCCCAGCGCGGAGCCGAAGTCCAGCTCCCGGGTGGCGGCCGTGTCACTGCGGTTGAACAACGCCACGGCCCAGCTGCCGTCAGGTAGCTGACCCGCCCAGCGTTCGGAGTCGCGGCTGCCCATGTCCTCGGAGTAGGGCGTCGCGGAATGGAAGTACGGCTTGCCGACCAGGCCCGCCCGGTGCAGCGCCAGGACCTCGGGGTTGGTGAACGCCCAGCCGTGGTCGGCGATGTTGCTGTGCAGATCGGAGATCGTCAACGGGGAACCGGCCATCGTCATCAGGCTGATGCAGGTCCGTCGCTCGTCGTCGTTGGCGAACGTGTTCATCATCAGGAAGTCGCCGTCGAGGATCAGCTGCCCGCGTCCGGACCGGTCGGCGAAACCGGTGAATCCCAGGAACGGGTTGAACCACTGGGACCAGTGCTCCTGCCAGGTCTGCCGACCACCGCTGAGCCGGTCCCAGCCGCCCTTGTCGGCATCGGCATTGATCCGGATCAGGTCGCCGTTGGCGAGCTCGCCGGCACCGTGCTCGATCAGCTCCGGCATCACGAGGCTCAGTTCCATGTCGTCGCCGGCGGCCTCGTTCATCCAGCCCAGGGCGGTCAGGTAGTTCTCCCGGCCGTGCGCGGTCCCGACGCTACCGATGTTGGCGTCGTAGCCGGTCTCGTACCAGGCGAGGAAGTCGACCCGCAGATACGGGACGCCGAGCTCCTTGAAGTAGCGCACGTAGCCTTGGATGAACTCCTTGGCGCCCGGCTTGGTGACGTCGGCCCAGTACAGCGTCTTGCCGCCGATCCCCGAGCCCATGAAGTCACCGTCGTTGACGATGTCGGCGAGCGGGATGTCGGTACCGGCCACGGTTTTGGAGCTGTCCGCGACCGCGGCGGCGTGTACCCACAGCGGGTTGTAGTACACCCCGAGCGTCATGCCCTTGGACTTCAGATAGGCGATCCAGTAGGCCCAGTCATGCTGCCAGTCGTCGTTGTAGCTGACGATGTAGCCGTCGTTGGTGGTCTTCGTCGACGGCTCGATCCATCCGTCGGTACAGGCCATGGTGTAGCCGTGTGGGGCGAAGTCGGTGGCCAACCAGTCGATGTTGGCCTGCCACTCGTCCTCCGGGATCGGCGCATTGTGCGGGAAGGACCAGCCGTAGATGTTCCAGTACAGCGGGCCCGCGCCGCCGCGGGTGTAGATGCTGTTGCGGCTGGCGACGGGCAGCGCCGCGGTCGGGCCGGCCGGGCGCGCGGAGGAGGGTGCGGCGTGGCCGATGGCAGGGGTGAACGCGGCGGCGGCAGCGACGGCGCCGGTGCCGGTGATCAGGGCGCGTCTGGAGATCGCCATGGTGACTCCGTCCGTATCGGTGGCCGGGGCCGCAGGCTCGGCTCCTGCCGGTGCGGAGAGTCTGTCTCGTCCGTTTTAATGTGTCAAGCAACTAAATAGACGGTCACCTGGCCGTAACGGTACGTCGATCAGCCACGATTCGGGCGCACTGATCCACCAGACAGGCGATCCCGAGGCCGGATCAGCCGATTCGAGGCTCAGTAAATTGCGGTGCGGAAGTAATGCGGACCTCGGCGTGGGGTACTCACTCAGCCGCGATCAGGTGCCGCGGACCTGCGACGCGGGTAGGCGCTCCGCCGGACTCCGGTCAGCGGTCCGGGTGCCCGTGCACCCCATCGCCGGTCAGCACCACCAGCACCGAACGGATCAGGATGACCAGGTCGAGCCACAGGCTCCGGGTGGCGACATAGGTCAGGTCAAGCTCGGTGCGTTCCGCCCAGCTGAGCCTGTTACGCCCGGATACCTGGGCGAGACCGGTCAGGCCCGGCGGCGTACTCAACCGACGCAGATCCCGCTCGTCATAGCGTTCCAGACGATGCGCGAAGGTGGGACGCGGTCCCACCAGGCTCATCTCGCCGCGTGCGACGTTGATCAACTGGGGTAGTTCATCGGCCGACATCCTGCGTAGCACCGCGCCGACCCGCGTCACGTGAGCCGCATCGGGCACCTCCGACTCAGGTTCCGCCTCAGTGGTCATGGTCCTCAGCTTGAACATGGTGAAGCTGGCCCCGCCCAGGCCGACCCGGCGTTGTCTCAGCAGTACCGGACGCCCGTCGGCACACAGGATCGCCAGCGCGCAGAACAGCGTCAGCAGTAGCGCCGGCACCGCGAGCGCACCTACGACGAGCAGGTCGAGCATCCGCTTGGCGCGGTCGCGGGGGCGAGTGTCGACATCGGACGCCGGTACGCCGCGCAGCGGCGCGCCATCGACCGGCGTCTCCGTGACCGGCGGCGGGTCGATCGGCAGCGCAGCCGGTACCGAGATGGTCGGGGACTGCCCGGCAGCTCCCCCGGGCCCGGGACGTCGAACCACGGCCGGGTGCAGTACCGCCACGTTCGCGGCGCTGCGCGGATCGGTGACGTGGGAGGTACGGACGTCGTCCATACACACCTCCTCCGGCACAACCGGCTGATGCGACCAAACTCTAGAGAGGCTGACCGGTCCCGGTGGTGACATTCGCGAATTCCGTGATGAATCCCGACCGATGACAGCGCCGCTGGCGAGGGTCGAAGCCGGCCGGCCGACGTCATCGGTCAGACATACCGACGAGCGTCGGCGCACGACCTCTGACGGTCGGTGCGATACGGAGACCGGCGAAGTCTGCACCATCTGGACTTCTGCCGCTTTGCCTACTTTTCCGATATGGGCGTTGTACTGTTCGATCGCTGCAGCATTGTCGGGCCGGTCCGGGACGGTCCACGCGATCGCAGCCGGGCCGACGGTCGGGGGGTGTCATGTCGGGCAGCAGGTCGACGGCAGAGGATCGGACCGCCCAGATACCGCAGCCGTTCCAGGGCCTGCGCCTCGGGGTCGTCAGTCCGTGCTACGACCCGGAGAGCGGATCAGCCGCCGTCGCAGGGGCGATCTGCCGCTCGCTGTCCGGGCTGGGACACGAGGTGCACGTACTCACCGGATTCCCGAACTATCCGACCGGCCGGATCTACCCCGGCTACCGGGTCCGGCCCTACCAGTACGAGCTGCGCTCCGGAGTGCACGTGCACCGGGTGCCGCTGGTACCCAGCCACGACCGGTCCCCGTGGCGACGCGCAACGACGTACCTGTCCTTCGCGGCGGCCGCCTCCGCGCGGTGGCAGTTGCTGCGTCGGGTGGACGGTTGGCTGGTGATCTCGTCGCAGGCCACCGCGGCCGTACCGGCGATGCTCGCACGGGCACTGTTCCGGCGCCCGTACGTTCTGCACATTCAGGACCTGTGGCCGCAAACGGTGGTGGACAGCGGTTTCGTACATCGACGTAGCGTTCTGCAGGCCATGGTGCGTTATCTGCACGCCTTCTGTGACCTGTCGTATCGTCGAGCCGCCGCGATAGCGGTCACCGCGCCAGGGATGACCGCTGCGCTGGAGAGCCGGGGTGTACCCGCCGACAAGCTGTCCGTGGTACCGAACTGGGTCGAGGAGAGCGTCTTCAGTCCGGCGCCCAGAGATCCCGCCCTCGCCGAACGGTTGGGGTTGACCGGTTTCATCGTCATGTACGCCGGGAGTCTCGGCGACCTCCAAGGGCTGGAGACGGCGATCGAGGCGGTGGCCCAGCTGTCGGACCTGCCCGATGTGAAGCTCGTCTTCGCCGGTGGCGGCGTCGCCGAGGAACGGTTGCGCAGGATGGCCCGCAGCGTGCGCAACGTGCTGTTCCTGGGCCAGCAGCCACTGGAACGGATGGCCCGGCTGATGGCCCTCGGCGACGTCCAACTGGTCAGCCTGCGGGATCTGCCGTTGTTCGATGCGACGCTGCCCAGCAAGGTCCAGGCGACCCTTGCCTCGGGCCGGCCGGTCATCGGCGCGGTGCGCGGTGACGCCGCCCGGATGATCGAGCGCTCCGGTGCCGGTCCCATCGTGCCGCCGGGCGATGTGGCCGCACTGGCCGACGCCATCCGCAGCCTGCACGGTCTCAGCGAGGAGGCGCGCGCCGCCCTGGGACGCGCCGGTCGGCAGTTCTATCTCGACCATCTGTCCGGTCCGGTCGGTAGCACCGCGCTGTCGAATCTGGTCCGGAACGCCATAGGGGATCTGCATCATGGGTGAGAAGCTCTCCGACGCAACGGTCCTGATCACCGGCGGTACCGGCACCTTCGGTACGACGATGGCCCAGAGACTCCTGGCGGACGAATGTGGGCAGGTCCGGATCCTCAGCCGCGACGAGTCCAAACAGGACGCGATGCGGCGGCGCTTTCTCGACGACCGGTTACGGTTCTATCTCGGTGATGTCCGCGACCCGTCGTCGGTGGACCGGGCGTGCCGGGGCGTCGACTACGTCTTCCATGCCGCGGCGTTGAAACAGGTTCCCTCGTGCGAGTTCTTCCCGCTGGAGGCCGTGCTGACCAACGTGGTCGGCAGCGCCAATGTCATCGAGGCAGCCCGGACCAATGCGGTCCGGACAGTGGTCTGCCTCAGCACCGACAAGGCCGTGTATCCGATCAACGCCATGGGGATGTCCAAGGCGCTGATGGAGAAGGTCGCGCAGGCATTCGCCCGCAACGTCGTACCGTCCGACACTGCCGTGTGCACGGTGCGGTACGGCAATGTGCTGTGCTCGCGTGGTTCTGTCGTACCGCTGTTCGTGGAGCTGCTCCGGCAGGGCCTGCCACTGACGGTCACCAACCCCCGGATGACCCGCTTCCTGATGTCCATAGAGGACGCGGTACGACTGGTGGAACACGCGTTCACGCATGCCGTGTGCGGCGACCTCTTCGTCTGGAAGGCACCGGCGAGCACCATCGCGACCATCGCGCAGGCGGTCGGTACCCTGTTCGGGATCGATCCGGCCGTCCAGATCATCGGTACCCGACACGGCGAGAAGCTGTACGAGACGCTCGTGGCGCGGGAGGAGGCGGCCAGAGCCGAGGACCAGGGCAACTACTTCCGGATACCGGTCGACGACCGCGGCCTGAACTACCAGCTCTACTTCGACCAGGGCGACAGGTACGCCGAGCACGCCCAGGAGTACTCCTCACACAACGCAGAGCAGCTCGACGAGGATGCGGTGGTGAAGATCCTCGGACAGACTCCGGAGATCCGCGCCGAGCTGGACGCTGCCCCGGGCGGTGTTCTCCGGTGAGGCTCGGGGTGACCGGAGCGGACGGGTTCCTCGGCTGGCACCTACGTTGCCGGGCCTTCGCCCAGAGCATCGACGCCGTGGCGATCCGGCGGCAGACACTGGCTGATCCCGCACTGCTGGCCGATGTGCTGGCCGGGTTGGATTCAGTGGTGCACTGTGCCGGGGTCAGCCGCGGCGATGACGGCGAGGTCACGGACGGCAACCTCGGTCCCGCCCAGTTGCTCGCCGAAGGGGTAGCGCGCACCGCTCACCCGGTCCGGATCGTCTATGCGAACTCGGTACACTCACGAAACGACACGGTGTACGGACAGGCCAAACGCAAAGCCGCCGAGGTGCTGGCCGGCAGCGCGCCGACGCCGGAACTGTCCGACGTGCTACTACCCAACCTGTTCGGAGAACACGGGCGGGCACACCACAACTCCTTCATCGCCACCTTCTGCCACGAGGTTGCCGCAGGCCGACGACCCGGCACGGTACGCGACGCCGATATCCCCCTGCTGCACGCGCAGGACGCGGCGCGGCTACTGATCGCCGAGGCAGCCCGTACCGGATACCGGATCGTGGTGCCCGACGCACCGGCCCGGTCCGTCACCGATGTACTGGAACTGATCGAGACCTTCGCCGACCGATACCGTCATGGCGAACTACCCGACCTCACGGATCCGTTCCACGCTCAGCTGTTCAACACCTACCGGTCGCATCTGTTCCCTGCCGGGTGTCCGTTGTACGCCACGCCCCGTACCGATGCGCGGGGCACACTGGTCGAGTGTGTCCGGGCAGGTTCCGGCGGTCAGTCGTTCGTTTCCACGACCGCTGCCGGGGCGGTGCGCGGCGATCACGTACACCTGCGCAAGTTCGAGCGTTTCATGGTCCTGTCCGGCGAGGCCGAGGTCTGCATGCGGCGCCTGGGTAGCCGACAGGTCATGCGTTTCCGGCTGACCGGCGAGCAGCCTGGCATCGTCGACATCCCAACACTGTGGACACACAATCTGATCGGCCGCTCTCAGCAGCCGACCGTCGCGTTCTTCTGGACCAACGAGATCCTCCACCCGGAGGACACCGACACCTTCCCGATCGCCGTGGAACCGACACCGACGCGGAGTGACGCATGACGAAGGTGTTGACAGTCGTCGGTACCCGTCCGGAACTGATCCGGCTGTCCCGGGTGATCGACCGGCTCGGCGACACGGTCGATCATGTCCTCGTCCACACCGGACAGAACTGGCACCACAGCCTGCGCGACGACGTCTTCACCGATCTGGAACTGGCCGATCCCGATCATCGGCGGCAGATCGACACCTCGACGCTGGGCCACGCGCTCGCCGACATCCTCGTCTGTACCGAGCAGGTACTCACCGCCGAACAGCCCGACGCGGTGCTGGTACTGGGCGACACGAACAGCTGTCTGGCGGCGCTGATGGCCCGACGGATGAAGATTCCGGTCTACCACATGGAGGCGGGCAACCGCTGCTTCGACCTCAATGTTCCAGAGGAGACCAACCGCCGGCTGGTCGATCACATCTCCGACTTCAACCTTGTCTACACCGAGCACGCCCGGCGCAACCTGCTGGCGGAGGGGCTGCATCCACGCCGGATCCTGCTCACCGGCTCACCCATGCGTGAGGTGCTCGACCACCATCGGGAGGCCATCAACCGCTCCACTGTGCTCACCCGGACCGGGGTAGAGACGCACGGCTACTTCCTGGTGAGCGCGCATCGGGAGGAGACCGTGGACGATCCGGTACGGCTGGGCAGACTGCTCGACTGTGTGCGCGCCGTACGGGGGCGCTGGGGCCTGCCGGTACTGGTGTCCACGCACCCGCGTACTCGGCGACGGCTGCATGAACTGGCTGCGGAGTACCACATCGACGGCGTGGTGTTCCACGAACCGTTCGGCTTCCTGGACTATGTACGGCTGCAGAGCTCGGCCCGCTGTGTGCTGTCGGACAGCGGCACCCTGAGCGAGGAGTCGGCGATCTGCGGATTCCCGGCCGTGACCTTACGCGATTCGATCGAACGACCCGAATCGCTGGACTCTGGCTCCATCATCATGACCGGTCTGGATCCGGACGGGGTACTGGAGGCGGTCGCGGTAACCCTGGACCAGGTCGCGCTCGACGGCGTGCCCTGCGCCCCCGAGTATCAGATCACCGACACCTCCCGTCGGGTCACCAACTTCATCCTCTCCACCGTCCGCCGCCACCATGAGTGGGCGGGCGTCCGCCGAGCCGGGAAGGAAACGCAACGATGACAGCGACCGAGTCCGTGATCGTCGACACCGCGGGAAGTATCGTCGGCGGAGCAGCGCGCTGGGGTGAGGAGCTGGACGCCTTCGTTGCTGCGCAGCATCCCCCGGTCACCGTGATAGGCCGCCGACGACCGCTCACCGCAGGCTGGCTGGCCCGTCGGGAACGCAGCGCCCGGCACGCCGAGCTGGCGGTGGCCGCCAACAACGTGTCCTTCGTACGGGCCGGCGCGCACCGCCGGGTCCTGCTGCGTAACCCGTTGCATTTCGTCTACCCGCCGGAGAACCGTCTTCTGCAGCGGATGTCGAGGTCGCTGCGCGCCCAGATTCCCGTGGTACACGGGCTGGCGAGGAGGGCCGAGACGCTGATCGTGCCGAGTGCCGCGATGGCCGAACGGGTCTGCTGGCATCTGCCGACGGTACGGGACCGGATCGTGGTCCGACCTCATCCGGTGATGCCGGTCGGTTCCCGGCGTCCGGCCGAGCGGCCGTTCATCCTGGCTCCGGTCCTGCCCTCGCCGTTCAAGAACATCGTCGCCCAGTTGCGGATCCTGCTAGCCGGCATCGACCGTGCCGGCTCCGCGATCGAGGTACGGATCACCGCGGACGCCGCCGATCTGCCCACCGATCTGGTCGGTCATCCCAGTCTCATCACCCTGGGCCGGCTGCCGCACCGGGTACTGGTGGAGTTCTGGCGTTCCGCGACGGCCGTCTTCTTCCCCTGCGCGCTGGAGTCGTTCGGCTATCCGCTGGCCGAGGCCAGGGTGTACGGGCTTCCCGTGCTGGCTCCGGACACCGCACTGGCCCGCGAGGTGGCCGGTCCGGCGCTGCGCCCCTACGACCCGGCAGATCTGGACAGTGTCGTTGCCGCGCTCGAGGCGCTGGATCAGCCCGTCGTCCCGGACGGCCAGCCGTTCGACCGGGACGCCTACTTCCGCTGGCTGTTCGAACTGCCCAGCCAGGTGCCGGCATCCAGTGCGGAGGAGCGGCATGGACTCCCTACGTGAACGCCTGTACGAGTCCTACGCCTCGACACACGCCGGCTCCAGCGACACTGGCCGACCCTGCCTGCTGCACCTGACCACGGAAGCGGAGACGCATCAGCTTCGCGGCCACATCACCACCCGGAACCCCACCTTCGTCGCCCGTCGCGGGGTCCGCATGTGAACGGTTCCACCGATGTCGGCGTACGGATGCTGGCCCGCAGCGTCCTCACCACCTCCGCCTGCAACATCATCGGGGTCGCCGCTGCAGGTGTGGCGGGCATCATCGTGGCGCGTGCACTGGGGCCGACCATACGTGGCGAATACGCCGCGATCTTCGTCTGGTTCGGCTTCGCTCTGCTCATCGGCGAACTCGGTCAGACCGCGGCGACAACATACTTCGTGGCCCACGACCCGGACCGGGCACCTGACTACCTGGCGTCGTCGCGGAACCTGATGGTGCTGACCGGATTCGGCGCGCTTGTCGCTGGCATGCTCATCACGCCGTTGCTCGCTGCGGGAACTCCCGGACTCGCATGGGGCTACCGGCTGATCTTCGCTACCAGCATGGTCTGGTTCGTGGGTGCGAGCTACACCTTCAGCCTACAGGCGGTACATACTCCACACTGGAACCTGGTCCGCCTGGTGCAGCCGGTCGGGTACGTAATGGCCATCGGGACGTTACTGCTGACCAGACACCTCGGGCTGATGACAGTACTCGCCGGTTCCGCTGGGGCGATGGTGGCTCAGGCCCTATTCGCCTATCTCTTCTGCCGACGGCACCATCTCACCGGCGGACGGTTCGACCCGTATCTACGACGGCGGCTCAGCCGGTACGGCTTCGGCCAGGTGGCCTCGACCGTGCCGACCGCTGTGACCCAGCGGCTCGACCAGCTCGTACTGTCGTTGGCCGCAGCGCCCGCCGTGCTCGGCCACTACGCGGTGGCGGCCTCCGTGACGGGGCTGGCCGTCCCAGTCGTGGCGGCAGTGGGTTACGTAGCGCTCCCCCGGTTGGCCTCCCGGACTCTCTCGGACGTCGGTGAGGCACAGGTACAGCGGTGGGCGTTGCTGTTCACCATGGTGACCGGTGTTGCACTGCTACTTCCCTTGGCGCTGCTGGCACCCTGGGTGATCCCCCTCGTATTCGGGGCAGGGTACAGCGACGCTGTGATCCTGGTGATGTTGCTGACACCGGCGGGTCTGTTCCTGGCCTGCGGACAGGTCTGCGGCGATCTGCTCCGTGGGTACGGCAAGCCGTATGCCGTGGCGCGGGCACAGGTGGTCGGGGCCGTCGTCACGGTGCTGATGCTTACGGCATTGGTTCCACTCTGGGGTTCCCTCGGTGCAGCTGTCACGGTCAGTATCGCTCGCGGTGTGTCCCTCGTTCTGATGCTTCGCTTTCTGGTCAGGCCACGCGGCAGGCATACAGGTACGCCGTCGGGCGTGTCACAGTCGGTGTCAGGCCGTCATCGTCGGTGAGCAGAACGTGGAATCCGCTCCGCAGTAACAGGCGGCGCAGGTGGGCAACGTCACCGTGTTCCGGATGTACCTCCATGCTCAGCTGATCTACCCGGGACAACCAGCTCGTCTCGTCGGACTCGTGTAACACGGAGAATTCGCTCCCCTCGATGTCCATCTTGAGCAGGCCGATCCGTTCGATCCGGTAGCGCGCCATCAGTTCCGGCACCGACAGTCGTTCCGGACGGTCCATTCCAGCGTGCGATGCGGTCCGCCACCGGATGTCGTCTGCTACGACCCCTCGTTGCGGAAGATGCCCATGGACCGAAGAAATCAGTGCGGTCTCCACCATCACCTGATCCTCCGCTATCCCGTTGATCCGGAGCAGTCGACGGATCTCGGGAGCGAATCCCTCCTGTGCCTCGACCGCCACCACAGTTGCACCCTCGATGGCAGCCAGAACGGTGAACAGTCCGGTGTTCGCACCCAGATCGACCACCCATCCGCCTACGGGAATCCTGATACCGGTGCGTAGATACACATTACGGGCGTACATCTCGCGAGCACCCGGAGTGAGATCACCGGGCAGTAGTACAGAGTGGCCTTTGGGTGTGTGGAACCGTGCGCCGGATCCTAGCCAGGCCGCATCGGCCGACCGCAGCGAACGCGTCCGCAGGATCTCGGGTGCGTGGAGCGCCGCCTGGGTAAACCACGGAATTGCGCTGTCCCGGCACGCGTACCGGAGGATGCCGAAGACGTCGGCGCCCACACGGAGAGCATCCGCCCGCGCCGAGCGGACCTTTAGTTTCAGTTCCCCCATGTACACACTGGACATCGTCGTAGTCTACGTTCTGTGTCCACCACACCACGGCAGGTTCGGGTAACCGTCCGAGCCCGAACTACATCGGCGTACGCGGCGAGGACCCGGTGACAATTCAGCACCTGAGCGTCCGGAGTTGTCAGCATGATTCCGGCTACTGACAGGGTCGGCGGCTGGCTCTCCGCGCGAGTCAGCGTAACCCTGCTCATCGGATCGACCGCGGCACTTCCCCTGCTGCTCCAGGGATTTCGTCCACTGGATGACCGTTCCAAGCTGGTGCTCAGCGCCCTTTCGATCGTGCTGATCGCCTTCGCCGGACTTCAACTCGTCATCTCGGTACCCGAGGCGGTCGGCGGCGTACGACGCTGGCGCGCCGGCCCCTGGTTCCTGCTCTGGGGAGCGACGGCATTCGGCTTTGCCTCCCTCACCTGGTTGGGGGCGCAGCACGGTTCAGCGAACCGAATCATGCTGACCAGTGTCGTCCATGCACTCGACCTGGTCGCGCTCGCGGTGTTGGCTTGGATCGTCGGATACACACTGGGTGTGCCACGGTGGTTGCGTCATGGGGCAACGGCCTGGCTCAGCCTGCTGCTACGCGGCTCAACGCCGGCGCTCCGTGGCGGCGGCATGCCATGGGTCCTGTACACGATCGGGACAGTGGCCCGGCTGAGCTCGGTGGCGCTATCTGGACACTTCGGCTACGTCGGTGATCCCGACACCGCTGGCACTCACCCGGCCGCATACAGCCAGCTCCTTTCGGCTGCCTCGAACATGGCAGTGTTCGGCATCGCGCTCGCCGCCTATCGGGCATTCAGTACCACGACCCGGGGCAGCCGGGTGACGCTGTGGACGCTGGTCGGAGTCGAAGCGGTGATGGGTGCTCTGGCCGGCGGTAAGGAGTCGTTCATCGTCTCCCTGCTCGCCGTCCTGATCCCCTATGGCGCGGTGCGCGGCCGGCTCCCGCTCCGGATCCTGTTCCTCGGGGCTGTGGTGCTGCTCCTGATCGTCGTCCCATTCAACACCACCTACCGCGAAGTCGTCCGCCGGGACCAGGGCACCCTCTCGCCTTCGTCCGCGGTCGCAGCCGCCCCGGCCGTACTGTCCGGGACGGTGCACGCCACCTCACCCGGCGACGCCGTCGTCGGGTCAGCAACCGCCCTGCTCTACCGGATCCGGGAAGTCGACAGCGTTGCCATCATCACCCAGCTGACGCCGTCCAGCATCCCGTACGAAAGCCCTGCCGACTACGCGACGGCGCCGTTCATCGGTGTCGTGCCCCGCGCGCTCTGGCCCGGCAAACCGCTTCTGGACAACGGCTACCAGTTCAGCCAGCACTACTACGGGCTGCCGAGCTCCGTGCACACCTCCACCGGCATCACTCCGATGGGCGATCTGTACCGGCACGGCGGATGGCCGGTGATGATCTGCGGCATGGTGCTGTTGGGTGGAGCAGTTCGGCTCTTCGACACGCTCTTCCGACCGGAGTCCGATCCCCGGGCGGTCTGCTTCGTGCTGGTGTTCCTGCCCGTACTCGTCAAGTCCGAGCTGGACGTGTACGGCATGATCGCCAGCCTGCCCAGCGGCATCGTGACCGCGGCCGTCGGGGCACACCTGATGTGCCGCGGCAGAACTATGACCAGGACGGTGGGTTCATGACCGAGTCAGTACTACTTCTGGCCCCGTCACGGGGTCTCGGCGGCGGCATCGAACGCTATGTGTCGACCATCGAGTCGGCGTTCACTCAGCAGCAGGTCACCTGTCAGCGACTCGATCTGCGCGAGCCGGACCAGTCACACAACACCGGTACCAAGCTGCGGTACATGTACCGGGTCAGGCAGGCGGTACGGGCCAGCGAACAACCTGTCCGGCTGGTGGTCGCGCACCGCAATCTGCTGCCGGTGGTCCGTTCGGTGTCCCGGTTGCCGTACTTCGGTGGCGCGAGTGTGATCGTGCACGGCTCGGAACTGTGGTCGACCCGCCGGGTACGGGGCCGGCGGAATCTGGTCCGACCCGATGTCCGCGCCGTGGCCGTGAGCAATTTCAGTGCCGGCGTACTGGCCCGTACCTGCCCGGCGAACGTCCTGCCACCCGGGGTGTCCGCAGAGTGGTACCGAACCCTCGTCAGCGCCGCTGACCGACGGATTCGTACCGACGGGCTGTTGAACGTGGTGACCGCCTTCCGGCTGTCCCAGTGGCGGGAGAAGGGCCTGCATGCGGTCCTGCATGCGGTAGGCAGGTCGGTCGGCCGAGGAGTCCGCCTCACCGTGTGCGGTCACGGACCGGCCCCGAAGCAACTGCTCGATACGGTCTCCTGTTACCCGTGGTGCCGGATCGCTCCTGATCTCAGCGACGAGGCCATGGCTGAACAGTTGGCCGGCGCCGACGTGTTCATTCTCGGTACCCGCACCCGGCGCGGCGGGAACCATTGCGGTGAGGGTTTCGGACTGGTGCTGCTGGAGGCGCAACTGGCGGGAACTCCGGTCATCGCACCGGCCTTCGGTGGCAGCGGCGACGCCTTCCAGCCCGGTATCACCGGTGTGGCCCCCATCGATGAGAGCGCGCCGGCGCTGGCCGCGGCACTGGATTCGTTGCTGGAGGACGGACCGCGCCGTACCGAGATGGCCAGCGCTGCGGCGATCTGGTCACGCGCCCGGTTCGATCCCGCCGGCTACAGTCGTCGAGCGGTACAGGTACTGCTCGGCGGGCACCAGAGCTGGCACGGGGGCACGGATGTCGGTTAGGCGGAGCGTGGGGCGCGCGGTCCGTCGGGTGCCGTTGGTCGGTGCCACGGTCGTGGGCGCAGCCGAGCTTGCCCGACGCCGCACCTTCCCCGGTTCCCAGGTGTACTGGGAACGCCGCTATGCGCGGGGTGGAAATTCGGGTGAGGGGTCACAGGGAGGACTCGCAGCGTTCAAGGCATCGGTGCTCAACGACTTCGTCGCCACCGAAGAGATCGACTCGGTGATCGAATTTGGCTGCGGAGACGGCGAACAGCTCGCACTCGGCCGCTATCCGCGCTATCTGGGCATGGATGTGTCCCCTTCGACGCTGCAACGGACCGCACAGCGTTTCTCCGACGACCGGACGAAGAGCTTCCTGCGCTATGACCCTGCCTGCTTCGCCGACCCGGCCGGGTTCCTGTCCGCCCAGTTGACCCTGTCCCTCGACGTGGTCTACCACCTCGTCGAGGACGGCATCTATGCACGACATCTGCAGGACCTGTTCGGTGCATCTCGGCGGTTCGTGATCCTCTACACCAGCGACTCCGAGCGCTTGTCGGTACCGGAACATCCGACCGCACACGTACGGCACCGACCGGTCCGACGTGACGTCGCCGCACGGTTCCCGCACTGGACCCTGCGCAGCCAGGTCGATGGTCCGCAACGGCTCGGAGGATCTTCCTCCTTCGCCGAGTTCCTCATCTACCAGCATCACCCCGATTCCGCCCGGAATCGCGCTGAGGTCGTGACATGACCAGTCCACAGGTGAGCTCGCCGGCAACCGGTACCTCCAGCGAGCTCCCACCACCCCAGGGCACCACGACGGTCGCGCCGCCACCACGCTGGCGCAGCATGTCGGAGCGCGTGACTCATCGGTTCGTGTTCCGCCGTCGGCTACCTGGACCGTTCCGACAGGCCCGGATCTGGGTGTCCTCCGAGGGCGGTCTCCGCTACCTCCGCCCACGTCTGTCCCTTGTGGATCCTCCGTTGCTGCGTATGGTGGCCGAACTCGTCCACCCCGGCTGCACGGTGTGGGATGTCGGGGCCAATGTCGGACTGTTCAGTTTCGCGGCAGCCGCTCTTGCCGGGCCGACCGGACGCGTACTGGCCGTCGAACCCGACTGCTGGCTGGTCGAGCTGCTCCGTCGTTCCGCAAGGATGAACCGGCATCTCGCCCCCGTGGACGTCGCACCGGTGGCGGTCAGCGATCGTATAGGAATGGGCCGGTTCCATATCGCGGACCGTTGCCGGTCCGCCAATCATCTCGATGGGTATGGCTCATCGCAGACGGGCGGAACGCGCAGCACCCAACTCGTACCGACGGTGACACTTGATTGGCTGATCACACACTTCCCGCGCCCCGATGTGCTGAAGATCGATGTGGAGTCTGCGGAGGCACTTGTTCTGCAGGGTGGCCGATCAGTGCTGGAGAGCCGCCCACGCCTGGTCTGCGAGGTGGCAGAACGCAATGCCGCCAAGGTCGCCGACCTGCTCCGACCGTGGGGATATCAGTTCTTCGACGGAGCACTACCCAGCTTTCGACGACGGCCGCTCGACCGGGCACCCTGGGCTCTGCTGGCTATCGCCACCCCGTAGATGGTCCGTTCAAACCGCGCTCATCCGGTACCGGCGACGGAGAGCTCGGGCGCGGGCGCCACCGGCAGTTGCCTCGAGCGTTCCTGTGCGAGGGCGTCCACGGTCAGCTGGAACCAGGCGTGGTAGAGGCAGAAACGTAGACCGGTACGGCCGTCCAGGAAACCGGCCCGCAGCAGGTACATGTAGCAGAAGAGTGCCAGCGGTCGAGCCGGTACGGCGGGAAAGAGCAGATCCTTGGCGACCGCACGGACAAGTGGACGGGTGTCGGTCGCCCGCCGGGCCCGGAAGTCCTGCCACCGGCGTGCCCACGACCGGTCCACCGGGCGTCGGGCCACCTCCAGCTCCGCATAGCCCACATGCTTGCGCAACCAGCTCGCCAGACCCTTCCGGTCCTCGTCCACCAGGTCGTGGCGCAGTCGTCCGATGGTGCCCGTCACCTGGGGACGCTCCCCGAACGGCGTGCCGTCGAAGCTGTTCGCGGAGCGCCGTAGCAGGCGCACGATCCATGATCCGCGATACCAGCCGCAGTGCCGGATCCAACGCCCCTGGAACACCAGACGGAACCGTTGGGCGAAGGCATCGTGCGATGCGTCGGTGAGGACCCTGGCGACCTCGTTGGCCAGCCCGTCGGATACCCACTCGTCCGCGTCGACGAAGTAGACCCAGTCGTGGCGCAGTTGGGGCAGCCGGAGGGCGAACTCGCGCTGCGCCCCGTATCCACGCCACGGTTCCATCACGACCTCGGCGCCCGCGGCGGTGGCGCGCCGTACGGTGTCGTCGGTCGAACCGGAGTCCAGCACGACGATCTGGGACGCCCAGCCCAGTGATGCCAGGCACCGGTCGATGTTCACGGACTCGTCCCTGGTCAGCACGATCGCCGAGACCGGAACCGACCCGGCTGGCAGCATCCCGCCGCAGCGGTAGGGCCGCAGCTCCAGGCGTGTCACAGGTCCTCCAACCGTCACGAAGTGCGATGAGGACAAATCTAATGGACTATCTGGCTTTTCGTGACGAGTTCGCTACCGTGTGCGAGACACTGACGGCATCATCGGCCGTCTCCGGAGGTCAGTTAGCCGTGGAACTGCGCTCCAGCCTGCGTCTGCTCGCCGAGCATTGGAAGTTGATCGCAGCGGTCACGCTCCTGAGTGCGTTGCTGACAGGTCTGTTCACCTGGCGTCAGGTACCGCAGTACTCCGCGACGGTCACCCTGTTCGTCTCCGCGTCGGGCACCGCGAACGACCCGGCCGCGGCCTACCAGGCCGGCCTGCTCTCCGAGCAGAAGGTCAAGTCGTACGCGACGCTGCTGCGCGGACAGGAACTCCTCGCCCGGGTGAACACCACCCTCAACCTGCACCTGAGCCCGCAGCAGATGGCCGCGAAGGTCGCCACCGACACCATCCCGGACACCTCCCTGCTCACCGCGACCGTCACCGATCCGTCCCCGGCGCGGGCCCAGCGCATCGCCGACACCGTCGGCAGCGAGTTCGTCAAACTGGTGCCGACCCTGGAGAGCACGCCGAAACGGCAACCCTCGACCGTACGGGTGAGCGTCGTCGGCAGCGCGGAACTGCCCTCGTCACCGACCTCACCGCGTCCGGTCCGCAACCTGGCCCTGGCCCTCGCCCTGGGTCTGGTCGCGGGTTGCGCCATCGCCACGGCCCGGCGTTCGCTGGACACCACGGTGAAGACCGCCGACGAACTGCGCGAGCTCACCGGCGCACCGCTGCTGGGTTCGGTGCCCTACGAACCGAACTGCACGGTCAAGCCGCTGATCACCCAGGCGCCGTCCGGACCGCGCGCAGAGGCGCTGCGCAAGGTCCGTACCAGCCTGCAGTTCCTGAATGCGAACCAGCCACACAAGGTCATCCTGGTGACCAGCGCCATGCCCGGCGAGGGCAAGAGCGTCACCGCATGCAACCTGGCCATCGCGTTGGCACAGGCCGAGAAGCGGGTGCTGCTCATCGACGCCGACCTGCGACGTCCGGCGGTCGCAAACTACCTGGGGCTACCGAACATCCTCGGACTGACCAGCGTGCTGTTCGGGGAGGCCTCGGTCGGTCAGGCGGTGCAACGTTGGGGCAAGGGCCTGCTCACCGTACTGGCCAGCGGACCGCTGCCGCCGGACCCGGCCAATCTGCTGGGCTCCCAGCGGCTACGGGCGCTGCTCGACGAGTTCCGCTCCAGCTACGACGCGGTGATCATCGACGCACCGCCCATGCAACCGGTCGCCGATGCGGCGGCAACGGCGGCGGCGTGCGACGGAGTGGTACTGATCGCCCGCCCTGGCCGGACCAAGCAGGAGCAGATCCGTAGCGCAGTGAACGGGATCCGCACCGTCGAGGCGTCGATCCTCGGCACCGTCCTGAACATGACACCGCGGACGATCAGCGCGTCGAACGAGTACTACTACCCGCGTACCCGGCACAGCCCGCTCAGCGAGCAGTGGACCCAAGCCGAGCCGACTACCGGGCTGGCTGCTGGAAACCAGGCGAGGTAGGCGAACCGACCCCGGTTTGACCAACACGACACCGGGTAGTGGGTCGGCCGTGGACACCAGACGACGAAGTGCGGGGACGGGACAGCCGCAGTGCGCCAGCCATGGCCGCCTTGCGGTCCATCGCGACGCCTACCAGCTCGCGGTCACACCGGCCCACCGTACTGCGGTGGGCGGCGAAGGGACGTTGTCCGGTGCACGATGACGATCACGGCGGCGACATACCCGACGAGAGTGCGCCGGAACGCTGGGACCGGAACTTCCAGGAACTCCTGCAGGAACTCCGGGTGGCCCAGACCGGTGTGCAGTTCCTCTTCGCGTTTCTGCTGAGCCTCGCCTTCACCAACCGGTTCACCACGCTGGACGACACCGAACGGATCGTGTATGTGGCGACGCTGGTGGCCACGTCGGCCGCCGCCGCTCTGCTGATCGCCCCGGTCAGCTACCACCGGATCGTCTTCCGGCAACATCTGAAGCCGGTACTGGTCCGCGCGGCGCACCGGATGGCGACCGGTGGCCTGGCACTGCTCGCCGCCGCGATCGTCGCCGCGGTCTTCCTGGTGGTGGACGTCGTCCTCGGCGCCACGACCGGCGCACTGATCACCGCGGGTGTGGCGGGCTGGTTCCTCGTCTTCTGGTACCTGGTCCCGTTCCTGGCCCGGCGGAGCCGGCAGAACGTCTGAGGCCCGCCACCAGCGTCCTGGAACACAGGAACGGCCGACACGCCCCGCGGATGGCTGTGCCACCATGGCGTACATGCACAGAGTTCGGCGCCTCCCCACGGTGGTGGCAGCCGAGCCGGGCCGACCCGAACGTCCCGGTGCGGCCGCCACCCGCCGCTCGTCCGCCGACCTCGCCTCCGGCACGACCCGTTGGTCCCCAGCGATGGCCCGGGACGTCCGGTCGACGTACGCGAAGCTCGCCGGGTCCTGGGACGACGAACGTGGCAGCTACCGCTCGACCCCGTTGGCCGACGCACTCGCCCGGGGTGGCCTGCTGCCACCGGGGCGCTGTGTGGAGATCGGCTGCGGTACCGGACGGCTGACTCCCCTGTTGGAACAGGTGTGGGACGAGGTCATCGGCCTGGACCTCACCCCGCAGATGCTGAGCCGTTCGACCGGGCGGTGGCGGCTGCTCGCGGACGCCTCCCGACTGCCCCTCTCCGACGGGGTCGCGGCCGCCGCCGTGCTGGCCGACGTACCGCTGTTCGCCACCGAGGTGGTCCGGATACTGACCAGCGGCGGGATCGTGGTGTGGAGCAACGCCCTGGGTTCCGGTGCGCCCCACCACGTACCGGTGGAGGTCGTGTTGGACGCGTTGGATGCGGCCACGCCCGGCCGGCCGTGGCACGCGGTGGTCAGCGACGCCGGGTGGGGAAGCTGGGCGCTGCTGCGCCGGTGACCGCAGCTGCGGGTAGCAGCAGCACCCCGCGGTCAACCGACCGGAAGGTTCCGGCGGCGGAGCGCGGCGAGACCGGCCCCGATCAGGATCGCGGCCAGTACCGACAGCCAGATCAGCGGCGCCACGCTGACCGATGATCCCGGCAGCCGCGGGATGTGGGTGAACGGCGAGATATCCAGGATCCACTGGCTCAGTCGCAGGATGGCACCGACCATCCCGAACAACAGGCAGACCGCCAGCGCGGCCCAACTTGCCGGTGCGAGCCTCGGCGCCAGGCCGAGCACCATCAGCGTGACCGCGACAAGTACCCAGACCGCGGGCAGCTGCACCATTGCACCGGCCAGCACCCGGGGGACCTCGCGGCCCACATCGCCGGTGTTGAGCCCGTGGGCGAGCCCCATGGCCAGGCCACCGGCGGCCAGTGCGGCGGCCGGCCCGAACAGGGCGAAGACCAGATGGCTGGCCACCCAGCGGTACCGGCTCACCGCGGTGCCCAGTACCGGCTCGGCACGCCCACTGCTCTCCTCGGTCCGCAGCCGCAGCGTGGCCTGGATGGCGTAGGCGCCCGCGATCAACCCGAGCAGGCCCATGGTCCCGGCGAGGTAGCTGTCGACCAGTGCACTGGCGCCGCCCATCTGGGTGATGATCTGCTTCATCTGACGGTTGTCCCCGACCAGTTCCCCGGTCCCTTCGGCCAGATACCCGAGTACGACACCGAGTGCGACGAACCCGGCGACCCAGCCCGCCAGCAGACCCCGGTGCAGCCGCCAGGCCAGCGCCAGCGGCGAGCGCAGCGACGGGGCTGCCGAAGCACGACCGAGCCGGGGCGGGAGCAGGCCGGCGCCGACATCACGCCGGGCGGACAGTACGAAGGCTGCCAGTACCAGAAGCAGTGCGCCACCGACGATCAGCGCGACCGGCCACCACCGGGTGTCGCCGTACGGTCGGATCCGCTGCACCCAGCCGATCGGCGACAGCCAGGACAACCAGGACAGCCCGCCGTTACTCAGCGCGCTGATGTCGCCGACGCACCGGAGCACGAAACTCGCGCCGACTACCGCGATCGCGATCCCCCGGGCGCTGCCCGCCGCGCTGGTGAGCTGCGCGGCGACACCACCGACCGCGGCGAACACCCAGCCGACGGCGGCGAGCTGCACGCCGAAGGCCACCGAGCCGGTGACCGGAAGACCCTGGCCGATCATGCCCAGAGCAAGGATCGCGCCGAGCAGCAGGGTGGCCGTACATGTGGTCAGCAGCGCGGCCACGAGGCCGGCGTGGCGGCCCAGCACGGTGGCGCCGAGCAGTTCCCGACGGCCGGTGTCCTCCTCGGTGCGGGTGTGCCGGACCACGGTGAGGATGGCGGCCAGCCCGATGACGACGGGCAGGAATCCGGCGCGCCAGGCGACCAGTTCACCGAGGCTGGAGCCGAACAGCCGACCGTACAGGGCCACGAAACCGGCGTTGTGCGCACTGGCGGTGGCGTACGACAGGCGACCGGCGGCGGTCGGGAAGAGCTGGTCGATGGAGGCCACGTAGGAGACCGGTACGAGACCGAGCAGCAGCACCCACAGCGGCAGCAGGATCCGGTCCCGGCGCAGGGTCAGCCGGACCAGGTGACCGGTGCCCGTCACCGCGCTCACCGCGACACCTCGGTGGTCTTCTGGTCGCTGCCGGCCCGTTGGTAGTGCCGCAGGAACAGCTCCTCCAGGGTCGGCGGTCGACTGACCAGGCTGCGTACGCCGATGGTGGCGAGCTGGTGCAGCACCTGGTCCAGCGCGACCGCGTCCACGTCGAAGCGCACCTGGCCGGACCCGCTGTGCAGGTCGTGTACGCCGGGCAGCGCGGCGAGTCCGTCCGCCGGGCCGACCAGTTCCGCCTGGATGGTGGTACGGGTCAGGTGGCGCAGGTCTGCGAGGGTGCCGGTCTCCACGGACCGGCCGTCCCGGATGATGGTGAGTCGGTCACACAGCGCCTCGACCTCGGACAGGATGTGGCTGGAGAGCAGTACGGTCCGGTCTCCGCGCGATTGTTCCTCGCGGACCGTCTCCCGGAAGACCTCTTCCATCAACGGATCCAGTCCCGAGGTCGGCTCGTCGAGCAGCAGCAGCGGAACATCGGAGGCGAGCGCCGCGACCAGCGCGACCTTCTGGCGGTTGCCCTTGGAGTAGGCCCGACCCTTCTTACGCGGATCCAGGTCGAAGCGTTCCAGCAGTTCGTCGCGACGTCGTCGGTCCAGGCCGCCACGCATCCGACCGAGCAGGTCGATCACTTCGCCGCCGGTCAGGTTGGGCCACAGCGTGACGTCTCCCGGCACGTAGGCGAGCCGGCGGTGCAGGGCGGTGGCATCGGTCCACGGATCGCCGCCGAGCAGGCTGACCGTGCCGGCGTCGGCGCGCATCAGTCCGAGCAGGATCCGGATGGTGGTGCTCTTACCGGCGCCGTTGGGCCCCAGGAAGCCGTGCACCTCGCCGGTACGTACGACGAGATCCAGTCCGTCGAGTGCCCGGGTCGGGCCGAATGTCTTCACCAGCCCGGTCGCCGCGATGGCGTCGTTCATAGGGGTGCTCCTCGAATCGGCGGGCACGCGACTCAGCGGTCCGCGTGTGGTTCTCTGTTCCGGATCCGGTCCAGCCCGGCCCGCGCCGACGCGGCGTCCTCCAGGCTGAGCATCGGGTGGGAGTAGATGTCCAGCAGCGCGCGGGCGAGCAGGTCGTCGCCCTCCGGGCTGAACAGGTCGACACCCATCCCGCGGGAGATGTGCTGGTGCAGGACCGGGACGGCCAGGGCCATGGCGGTGATCACCGCTGCCCGGGTCCTGGGTGACACGTCAGGGGGGTCGGGTCGGGTCAGGTCGGCGGTGGCCAACCATTCCTCGGACAGCCGGACCATCTCGTCGAACAGCGGAGCGGCCGATCCGTCGGCCAGGGCACGGGCCAGGTACTGCTGGTATGGCCCCATCGCGGCCCGGGCCTCGGCCACGTAGTGGGTGTCGCCCGTTGTTCCCTCGGCACCGACCTTGTCGTTGAGTGCGCGGATCACCTTGGTCAGGTGTTCGTCGCACGCCTCCCGCAGGGCCTGTTTGGAACCGAAATGGTGCCGTACCAGTCCGGAGGAGACCCCTGCGGTGCCTGCGATGCCCCGGATGGTGGCCCGGTCGAAGCCGTACTCGCCGAAGTGTCGGAGTGCGGCGTCCCTGATCCGCGCGCGGGCCGTGAGGTCTGCGGGGTCCGGTCCATTGGTGGCCACCATTCTCACCTGTACATCCGGGTAGTCTGCTGCCTTTGCGTGAAGCGTACTACACGCTCGTGTAGGTACGCCGACCGCGTGGCGACACCCGATGCCGTCGTCGAGGTGTCACAGCTACCGCAACGGGTAGGCGACCCGCAGGACCCGTCGTCCGCGCTGCCATCAGCGGCCGGCGGCGGCAGTGGTCACCACGAGCAGGGAAGGGGAACGGCGTGAAGGGGCTGGTGTACCGGGGAGAGCGTGCCGTCGCGGTGGAGGAGGTCGACGATCCTCGGATCGAGCATCCGGAGGACGCCATCATCCGGCTGACCACGACCAACATCTGCGGTTCGGACCTGCACATGTACGAGGGCCGGGCCGCCGTCGCACCGGGTACCGTGCTCGGCCACGAGAACATGGGCATCGTCACCGAGGTCGGCCCGGGCACCACCCGGATCACTGTGGGCGAACGGGTCTCGGTGCCCTTCAACGTCGCCTGCGGCACCTGCCGTAACTGCCTGCACGGCTGGACCTCGTACTGTCTGCGCACCAACCCCGACGACGGCATGGACGGCGCCGCCTACGGGTACGCGAACATGGGCCCCTACCAGGGCGGGCAGGCGGAGTACCTGCGGGTACCCTACGCCGACTTCAACCTGCTGCACCTGCCTCCCGGTACGGACTTCGAGAACGACTTCGCGATGCTCTCCGACGTCTTCCCCACCGGGTACCACGGCACCGAGCTGGCCGAGGTCGGCCCCGGTGACCGGGTCGCGGTGTTCGGTGCCGGGCCGGTCGGCCTGATGGCGGCGCACAGCGCCTTCCTGCGTGGCGCGAGTCAGGTCTTCGTGGTGGACAAGGAACCGGACCGGCTCAGGCTGGCCGCACAGATCGACGCCACGCCGGTCGACATCTCCCGGGGGGACCCGGTCGAGCAGATCATGGACGCCACCCTCGGGCAGGGCGTGGACGCCGGCGTCGAGGCCGTCGGCTTCCAGGCGCACGACGCGGCCGGCCACGAGCAACCCGAACTGGTGCTGGACAACCTGGTTGCGGTCGTCCGCAGCACCGGCGCGATCGGCGTGGTGGGTGTCTACGTTCCGCAGGACCCGGGTGCGGTGTCCCATGGCGCCGGACACGGGCAGATCGGTTGGGACTACGGCAGCTTCTTCGCCAAGGGTCAGCGGATGGGTACCGGCCAGGCGCCGGTCAAGCGCTACAACGAACAGTTGCGCGACCTGATCATGGCCGGCCGCGCCACGCCAGGCTGGATCGTCTCGCATGAACTGACGCTGGATCAGGCACCGGATGCCTACGACAAGTTCGATCGCCGAGTCGACGGCTACACCAAGGTGCTGCTGCGTCCGACCGCCTGAGCGTCCGCCCGCCGAGGTGTACGGTCTCGGCATCGTGCGGTGGATCTTCTCGGGTCGCACTCAGGTAGGGCCGGATCAGCGCGTCGAGTTCGTCGACGAGGTGGGTCAGTTCGGTGCGCCGGGGTGATCGTCGTCCTGACCCTGCTCGGCTATCTCGGCTTCCGTCGCCGCCTGCCGGCCCGGCTGGCGCAGGAGCACGGCGAGGAGATCGACGACACGCCCGTGGCCGGCGGAGCCGGCTGACCCGCCGTCCACAGCCGGAGACGTCCGCCGGCCGGGGACGTCTCCGGTCAGGGGTGCCGGGCGAGGAGGTAGCAGCGGCGGCTCGGGTACTCCACCGCGGTGTCCGGTTGTCGTTGCAGCCGTGCGGTGACGACGAATCCCGCTGCCTCCAGGTCCGCCTCCACGGTGCCTGGATCCAGGAAGAATCCGTCCAGCTCCACGGATTCACCGAACCAGTCGGTGAGATGGTTCGCCTCGCCCGCGGCGAACTCGGCGCTGTCGATGTGGAAGGCGACCAGCAGGTTGGCCCCCGGACGCAACACCCTGGCCATCTCGCGGCAGGCCGTGGCCCGTTCGTCCGGGCGCAGATGGATGATCGAGTACATCGCCACCGCACCGGCCCAGGAGTCGTCCGGGAACGGCAGGTGCAGCATCGATCCGGCGACGAAGGGAAGGTCGGGTGCCCGACGCCGGGCGATCGACACCATGGCCGGTGACAGGTCGACACCGAGTACGTCGTCGTGCCGGGCGGCGAGGTGGCGGGTGATGTGCCCGGGACCGCAACCGACGTCGGCCAGGGTGCCGCCGTCGGCGAGTTCGCAGCAGGCATCGAGCAACGCGCGGTCCAGTGGTTTGCCGTCGAGCTCCGCGCCGAGCTGAGCGTCGTACGCGGCGGCGATCGCGTCGTAGGTCGCCCGTGCCCCGACCGCCACCTGCCGCGCCCCAGCAGCACCATCGACTGTCCGCATCAGGCCATGCTAATGCGCCGGCGTACCTGCCCGATGGGCCTGCCATTCCTCCGCGAGCATCGCGTACACCACCTCGTCGGTCCACTCACCCTTGACCAACTCGTTGTGCCGCAGGCATGCCTCGCGCCGCATCCGCAGATGTTCCAGTACCCGCGTCGAGGCGACGTTGCGACCGTCCACCCGGCCGACGATCCGATGCAGCCCGAGTTCCTCGAATCCCAGCCGGAGCATCACCTCGGCGGCCTCGGTCGCGTAGCCGTTGCCGGCGTGTCCGGGATGGATCAGATAGCCGATCTCGCCCTGCTGGTGCTCCCGGCTGGTCCAGTGCAGCTGGACGTCACCGACCGGCTCCCCGGTCTCCTGCAGCGCGACCAGCACCACCAGATGTCCGCCCTCGGCATGCAACGTGCCCTGGGTCATCCGCTGCTCCAGTGCGACGACGGACTCCTCCCGGGTACGCGGCGACCAGTAGGTGTACCGCGCGACCTCCGGGCGCGACACCAGTGAGTACAGGAAGTCGAAATCGGTCTCGGCGTACGGCCGCAGCAGCAGCCGTGCGGTGCGCAGTGGGTACTTCGGAGTCAGCATCGCCGGACACCGTACCCGTAACCGGCCGGCCGGCGCTGCGGATTTTCGCGCCCGGTGGACTCAGAAGTGCCGGTACATCACGTGCAGCCCCACCCGGCCCTGCACCGGATGGGCGAAGGCGCCCGGGACGGTACCGACGATGGTGAAGCCGAGCCGCCGGTACAGCGCGACGGCATGGCGGTTGGACTCCGCCACCGCGTTGAACTGCATACCCGCGTAGCCCTTGCGTTGTGCCCAGTCCAGGGCGAAGCGGCACAGCGCGCCGCCCACACCGCGGCCCCGGGCGTCGGCGGCCACCATGAAACTCGCGGTCGACACATGGGATCCGGGACCTGGACGGTTCGGTCCCATCTTCGCCGTACCCACCACCCGGCCATCGTGGAGCGCCACCACGGTCTGCCCCGGCGGCGACTCGACCCAGATGCCGCGTGCCTGCTCGGCGGTCATCGCCGGGTCGAAGGCGAAGGTGTCCGCAGCCCGTACGACATCCCGGACGATCGGCCACACCGCGGCCCAGTCAGTCGCGCGGAAATCCCTGATCTGCACGGCCCGCACGCTAGCCTGCCGGTACTGCGGGCACAACCGCGCACATCGCCGTACCGCCGGCGGACCCGTACGGCGGCAAATCGGTTGCCGACCGCCGAGCGTTCTGCTCTACTGCCGATAACAGCCGGCTGACCAGGGAGAACACGATGCGAGCAGCGTTCATGTCCAACCAGAGGGGATCTTTCGCCTATTCAAGGGACATGACGCTTGATGCACACGTTGAACCTGGGAATCCTGGCGCATGTCGACGCCGGTAAGACGAGCCTGACCGAACGACTGCTGCACACCGTCGGTGTCATCGACGAGCTCGGCAGCGTCGATGCCGGCAGCACCACCACCGACACCCTGCTACTGGAACGACAACGCGGCATCACCATCCGCTCCGCCGTGGTGTCGTTCGTCGTCGACGGCGTCACGGTCAACCTGATCGACACACCTGGGCACCACGACTTCATCGCCGAGGTGGAACGGGTGCTGGGCGTACTGGACGGGGTCATACTGGTCGTCTCGGCCGTCGAGGGCGTCCAGGCGCAGACCCGGATACTGATGCGCACGCTGCAGCGGCTCGGCATTCCGGTCCTAATGTTCGTGAACAAGATCGACCGGGCCGGCGCCGACTGCACGCGGGTGCTGGCCAGCATCCGCAGCACGCTGACCCGAACGGCCGTCTCGATGGGGACCGCGTACGACGTCGGTACCCGCGCCGCCGACTACCTGGCCTACACCGCCGAGAATGGCTCGTTCAACGCGCAACTGCTCGACATACTTGCCGAGCACGACGACGAGCTACTCAAGGCATACGTCACCGACGCCACCTCGGTGACCTACCTCCGACTCCGTACGACTCTGGCCGACCAGACCCGCCGCGCACTGGTACATCCGGTGTACTTCGGCTCAGCCATCACCGGCGCGGGGGTCGACGCGTTGCTCGCCGGCGTCACCGGACTGTTGCCGGTGAGCACCGGCGAGGAGGACGGCGCCGCCACCGGCACGGTCTTCAAGGTCGAACGGGGTACAGCCGGCGAGAAGATCGCCTATCTGCGGATGTTCTCCGGCACCGTACGGGTCCGCGACCGGCTGGAGTTCCGACCGGCCACCGGCACCGGGGCGGGCGCGCCTCGTCCGGCGGCGAAGGTCACCGCGATCAGCGTGTTCGCCGACGGCACGACGGTACGGTGCGGGGCTGTCAGCGCCGGGCATATCGCGCTGCTGCGGGGCCTGATCGACGTACGGGTCGGCGACATCCTCGGGCCGGGCACCGGCACCGGGCGCCACCACTTCGCTCCACCGACGTTGGAGACGGTCGTACTGCCCGACCGGCCGGCCGACCGGGGAGCCCTGTACGCCGCGCTGACCCAGTTGGCCGAGCAGGACCCGCTGATCGATCTCCGGCGCGACGACGTACGGCAGGAGACCTCCGTCTCGCTCTACGGTGAGGTGCAGAAGGAGATCATCCAGGCGACCCTGGCGAACGAGTTCGGCATCGGGGTCAGCTTCCGGGAGAGCACCACGATCTGCATCGAGCGACCTGCGGGCACCGGTGCCGCCGTCGAGGTGATCGACACACCACCCAATCCGTTCCTGGCGACCGTCGGGTTGCGGATCGATCCCGGGCCGGTCGGCAGCGGGGTCGAGTTCCGCCTGGAGGTGGAACTGGGCTCGATGCCGTACTCGTTCTTCCGCGCGGTCGAGGAGACCGTACACACGACCCTGCGGCAGGGGGTCCACGGCTGGCAGGTCACCGACTGCGTGGTGAGCATGATCCGGTCTGGCTACTGGGCCCGGCAGAGTCATTCCGGCGGGGTCTTCGACCGCAGCATGTCCAGCACCGCCGCGGACTTCCGTAACCTGACGCCGTTGATCCTGTTGGAGGCGCTGAAGGAGGCCGGCACCACGGTGTACGAACCGATGCACCGGTTCCGCCTCGAGCTTCCCGCGGACACGGTCGGATCCGTACTTCCGGTCCTGGCCGGGCTGTCCGCGATCCCGGAGGTCCCGGCGTTGCACGACGGGACCTGCACGATGGAGGGCGAGATCCCCGCAGCGTGGGTACATCAGCTGGAACAGCGCCTACCGGCGCTGACCCGCGGCGAGGGCGTGTTGGAGTGCTCGTTCCACCGTTACCGGCCGGTGCGCGGTCCGGTGCCGACCCGGTCCCGTACCGACCACAATCCGCTCAACCGCAGGGAGTATCTGCTGCGTGTCGTTCGACGGGTCCAGTCCGGGTGACGGCCGGACCGGTAGGCGACGCAGATGCGGGACCGGCGTGCTTCAATACCGGCCATGACAGAGGGATATCTGACCGTACTCGGCCTGGGTGCGCTGATCCTCGCGATCGCCGTACTGAGCAGTCAGCATTCGCGCGATTCCCGTCGTCTCAAGGTGATCGAACGCAGGCTCGCACTGATCATGAACCAGCTCGATATCACCGAGTTCACGCCGGGTCCGGCCCCCCGCTCCCTCGACGGGACCGTGCCCCCGTCAGCCGATGTGGTCCGGGAACTGATACTCAGCAACAAGTTCCGCGCCATCAAGATCTACCGTGAACAGACCGGCACCGGTCTCAAGGAGGCCAAGGACGCTGTGGAGGCGATCGCCCGGCAGCGCGGCCTGTGACCGACCGGCAGCAGCCGGGACCAGGGCAGATCATCGGGGCCGGCGGGAGGTAGCACCCGCCGGCCCCGGCTCAGCGCGGCGCCTGGGCGGCCGGACCGTGCCGCGGACGACCCACGTCGGCACCGTTTCCCCGGCCGGCGGCCAGTCGCCGGCGCTGGTGTGGCCGCACGCAGCGGCCCTGGTGTCATGTCCGGTGAGACACGACTCTTCGATCCACTATGGACATTCGCTGTTCCGCAACGGGAACATGGCACGGGCGGCAGGACTTGAACCCACAACACGCGGCTTTGGAGACCACTGCTCTGCCAGTTGAGCTACACCCGCAGGTCCGTTGTACAGAAGGAAGAGTACGCAGCCGCTCCGACACGGACAACGAGATTTCGCGCCACTGGCGGGTGCCACATCGTCGGTCAGTACGGGGCGAGCGCGATACCGACCGCACCCGGTCCGACATGTGCTGCGAGTACCGCGCTCGCCGGAAGTACCAGCACCTCGCGCAGCTGCGGCAACCGGGCACGCAGTAGCTCGGCGAGCTGTTCTGCCAGCGCCGGGGCGTCGACGTGCTCGACGGCCGCGTCCAGCTTGCGGCCGGCCGCCGTGGCCTTGCCGATGTCGACCAGACGCGACAGCGCACGTTGCGCACCCCGCACCCGCGCCACCTGCAGCACCTCGCCCTCAGCGATGGTGAGCAGCGGTTTGATCGACAGCGCGGTGCCCACCAGCGCCGAGGTCGCGCCGATACGTCCACCGCGGCGCAGATGTTCCAGGGTGTCGACGTAGATCAGCTCGGCGTGTTCCGGCCGGCGGCTGGTGGTCGTCGCCGCAATGTCCGCTGCCGCGGTACCCGACCGGGCCGCCTGCGCAGCCGCGATCGCCAGGAACCCCAGGCTCATTCCGCTGGTCAAGGAATCGATCACATGGACAGGGATGCTGGCACGCGCGGCGGCCGCCCGGGCGGACTCGCAGGTCCCGGACAGTCGGCCGGAGATGTGGATGGACACGACCTCCTCGACCCCGGCGTCCGCCAGCCCCTGGTAGGTCCAGAAGAACGCCGAGGAGTCCGGCTCCGAAGTGGAGACCGGTGTCTCCTGTCGGAGCGCCACGACCAGCTCCGCGTGCTCGATGCGGTCCTCGTTCTCGACGCGGTCGCCGATCCGGACCTTCAGCGGCACCACCTGGATCGCGAGCTCCTCGGCCACCCAGGAAGGCAACGAAGCCGTGGAGTCGGTGACGATCGCGACGCGTTGGCTCATGATCTGGAGGTTAGCGAGGAAAGGAAGGGCAAACCATCACTCGTCGGGCGGAGCACCGAGGTGATGTCGGAACGGTATCTGCCCGCACCGCCTGTACCTCGACGGACACGATCCCCTGCCGGTTCGGCGGTCGGGTATTGGACAGCCCGAGGCAGAGACCAGCACCACTCGGTCACAGGCGGTGCCCACGCCTGCACCAGGAACGGCCGACTCAGCCCGACGGACGAGACATACCGTCAGCAACACGGACAGGACAAACGTCCGGTGATCGCCCGATGATCGGACGTGACCTCGGACGGGCGTTCACCCGGTATGTACCCTGGTCGTCATGTTGTCGGCGACGATCTCCCGGGTCCTTCGCAGATGACCGCCGGACAGGCGATGCCCGGAATGGTCGTGGGTAGCCGGTACGAACTGGCCGAGGTCATCGGCGAAGGTGGCATGGGCACCGTGTGGCGGGCCAGGGACGGTGTCCTGCGCCGTGACGTCGCGGTCAAGGAGGTCCGGCTGCCGGGCGTCCTCAACGCCCACGAGCGCGAGGTGGCGGTGGAACGCAGCCTGCGCGAGGCCCGCGCCGCGGCAGGCATCAACCATCCGAACGTCATCACCGTCTACGACGTGGTCCGTCAGGACGAGCGGCCCTGGATCGTGATGGAATACCTGCCGTGCCGGTCACTGGAGCAGATCGTGGCCGAGGACGGCCCGCTCTCCCCCGAACGGACCGCCCAGATCGGCCTGGCGCTGGTGAAGGCGCTGCGCGCCGCGCACGAGGCAGGCATCCAGCACCGGGATGTGAAACCCAGCAACGTGCTGATCCGGTCCACCGACCGGGTCATCCTCACCGATTTCGGTATCGCGTCCATCTCGGGTGACCCGTCGTTGACCCGGTCGGGGATCCTGCTCGGCGCGCCCGGTTACATCGCGCCCGAGCGTGCCCGGGGCGAGTCCGGCGGCCCGTCAGCCGATCTCTGGTCGCTGGGCGCGACCCTCTACGCGGCAGTCGAGGGCCGACCGCTCTACGACCGGGGCTCGGCGCTGGCGACGCTGACCGCCATCGTCACCGAGGAGGTCGATCCACCGACCCGGGCCGGCGCACTGACCCCGGTGCTGAACGGTCTGTTGCGGCGTGACCCGGAGGAACGGATCGACGCCGACCGTACGATCACCCTGCTACGGCAGGCGAGCGCACAGACGCGGCGGAGCGCGGCACGGCGCACGACGCCGGCCGGCCCCGACACACCATCCGGCAGTGCTGTCTCCGGCCTGCGCAACTCCGCCGACGGGTGGCCGACGCTGGTCGACGAGGTCCCCGGTGCCACGCCACCGGACGCCGAGCAGGGTGACGACGCGCCGGGGTCGAGCAGGGCCGAGGATCCTGAGCCTGTACCGGCACCCACCACCGCACCGGCACCCGAGCAGCGCCCGGTCCCGGTGACGCCGGCCGCACCCGGCGCCTCCCGCGTCAGGCCCGCGTCGGCCGGCCGGGTCGGATCCACCGCCGAGCGTCCGGGCAATACCGCCGCACTGCGGACCGGGCCACGGCGCCGGCCGCTCTGGTACGCAGCCGCAGCCGTGGCGCTGGTTCTCGTGGTGGGCGTCGTGCTGGTCGTACGAGCGCTCCAGAACAACGACAGCTCCGGCTCAGGCGATGCCCCTGCCGCGGGCGGCGCCGACCGGCATTCCTCCTCACCGCACCCCACCACGCATCGCTCCGGCACCGGCAGGCCCAGCGCGAGCAGTTCAGCGTCGAGTGCGTCCTCACCGTCGACGGCCGCCGGCATCCCTGCCGGCTTCCACCGGTACCACGATCCGAGCGGATTCTCGATCGCCGTCCCGAATGGCTGGAACATCTCGCACGACGGCAGACTTCTCTACGTCCGGGATCCGCACAGTAGCCGCAAGCTGATGGTCGACCAGACCGATCAGCCGAAATCGGATCCGGTCGCGGACTGGACGCAGCAGGAGGCGCAGCGCAAGTACGGCTGGTCCGATTACCGGCGCATCAGCATCCATGCGGTCGACTACTTCGTCAAGGCCGCCGACTGGGAGTTCACCTACGCCGGGGACAATGGCAGGCTCCACGTGATCAACCGTGGCGTGGTGACCAGCAGCCACAAGGCTTATGGCCTCATGTGGACCGCACCTGACGCCAGCTGGCAGGACGACCTCCGTTACTGGAGGACCTTCACCGGGACCCTGCATCCCGCCTCATGACCGACTGTGGCGCCCGTGCCCGTACTGCACGCCGAGGGTGCGACGGTGAATTCGGTGCCGTGCACCGGGCGGCAGGTCCAGCACGGTCGCGGTGAATCTGCGACACGGCGCCATCACGGCACGACGGCCCGGCAGAATGAGTGGATGAGGGTTCTGGTCGTCGCCGCACCACTGCTCGGTCATCTTCTTCCGTTGATACCTCTGACCGATGCGCTGCGTGCACGGGGCCACGAGGTACGGATCGCCAGCGCGGGTGCCAGCGTGACCAGGTCCGGGCGCGAGGTCACCGATGTGTCGCCCGGATTCCGCTTCGACCCGGTCGCGCGACGCGTCCTGATCCGCCATCCTCTGCTCGCCCGTGCGGAGTTGGCCGGCACGGCCGGAACCCGTGGCGTGTCTCTGCTCTTCGCCGCCATCAACAAGAGACTTGAGGCCGGGCTGACCGCCGTGGTTCGGGACTGGTCGCCGGAGCTGGTGATCCACGAACCGTTGGCCCCGGTGGCCGCGCTGATCGCGGCAAGGTACCAGATCCCTGCGGTGTTGCAGGAGAACTCACTGTACGACGGTCCGACGTTGGTGTCCGCGGTGATCAGCCGGATGGTCGGCGATCTGGCACCGATCGCGGCGGAGACCCTCACGATCGCCCCGCCGAGCATGGTCGGTTCCCGGCACGGTCTCGCGATGCGTGCCGTCCCGTACGCCCCGGCCGGGGACGTTCCCGACTGGCTGCGCGAACCGCCGAAGGGCCGGCGGCGCATCGTGGTGAGCCGCAGCACCGTGGGCGGGCCGGGACGCGACACGCTGATGAGCTCCGTGGTGGCCGCAGCGGGCCGCAGCGACGTCGAGATCGTGCTGGTCCGCCCGGATCGGCGGGTCGCCGGTCGATCGCTGCCACCTGGTGTGCGCTCGGTCGGCTGGGTTCCGCTGCAGGAGATACTGCCGACCGCGTCGGGGATGATCCACCACGGGGGTGCCGGCTCGGTGCTGACCGCCCTGGCCATGGGGGTACCGCAGCTGGTGGTGATCGGCGCCGGGGACCGGCGGCGCAATGCCGAGCTGGTCGCACAGCGCGGCGCCGGGATCGCCGCACGTGCCAGCGACATCAGGCCGCAGCTGCTGGACCGGTTGGTGTCGGACCCGGCTCTGGCCAGCGCGGCGGCCGAGGTCGGTAAGGAGATCAGCACCATGCCGGCGCCATCGACGATCGTGCCACGACTGGAGTCGATCGGCTGACCATCGCTGTCCATTATGGACCGCTGCGACCGACTGCCCCGGGTCGTCCTGACGACAGTCAGGTTTCTTCCAGCAAGCCCCGGCATTCCGGTCAGATTGCCGCTTTGTCGACACCCGGACTGGCGGTGTATCCGGGAATTCAGCATACTGACGCCGGTCGACCGATGACGACACGCCGCATGGCGCTCTGTGGCGCCTGAAGTGCGCAGAGTGCGGCGGCGGCAGACCGACCGCGGAGGCAATGCGTGCACCAGTCCGCCTACGACCAGATGGCGCTGTGCGTCGAGCGTTACATGAAGACCGATCGCAAGTACGACGTACTCGATCTCGGTGCCCGGGTCTCGCCGGGTCAGACGCTCACCCACCGCCAGCTCCTCACCGGATATTCGGTGAACTACACCGGCATAGATCCGGTACCCAACGAGAACGTCGACATCGTGATGGAGCAGATGTACACGTTCCCCGTCAAATCCCGTAGCACGGACATCCTGATCAGCGGCCAGGTCTTCGAGCACATTCCGTTCGTCTGGGTCAGCATGTTGGAGATCGCCCGGGTGCTGCGCTACGGCGGATACGCGTTCATCACCGCACCCTCACGCGGCCACACCCACAGCTTCTACGACTGCTGGCGTTACTACCCGGACTCGTTCCGGGCGCTCGCCGCATGGTCCGGACTGGAGCTGCGCGAGGCGTACACGGACTTCCCGCCGGCCACCGCCCGCAAGCGCTTCGACTACAAGGGCATCGACGTCGACAACGCCTACTGGGGCGACAGCGTGGGGGTGTTCCAGAAGACCGGACGCTACCCGTTGCGGCGGGTGGCGTTGGTACGGCTGGTGACCAGGTGGTGGGCCAACCGGCTGCGCGACCTCGACGGTGTCCCCAAGCCCAAGCGGGTCAAGCAGCGCGAGCTGATCAACCACTGACGGTAAGGTCGTCCGGCACCGCACCACGGAGCCGGGCGACCACGTCACTGAGCGCCTGACCGAGCGGGAGGTCCACCCGTACTTTCGCGTACTGGTCGCCGCGGGTGACACCACGGTTGACGATCACCACGGGGATCCCGCGCTTGGCCGCGTGCCGTACGAACCGGAGCCCCGACATCACCGCCAGCGACGAACCCAGTACGAGCAGCGCGGCGGCATCGTCGACGAGCCGGTAGCAGCGGTCGACCCGCGGGCGCGGTACGTTCTCGCCGAAGAACACGACGTCCGGCTTGAGTACCCCGGATCCGCAGGCGGTGCAGCTGACCACCTGGAAATCGCGGACGATCTCCTCGGCCAGTTCCACGTCACCGTCCGGGTTGATGCTGCTGGCCGCGCCGGCGAAGACCGGATTGGCCGCCCGCAGCCGCCGGTCCAGTTCCTCGCGCGGGCTGCTGCGCCGGCAGTGCAGACAGACGACGCGGTCCAGGTTGCCATGCAGTTCGACGGCGCCCGACGTGCCGGCCGCCCTGTGCAACCCGTCGACGTTCTGGGTGATCACGCCGGACAGGTAGCCCTGGTCGGCCAGTACGGCCACCGCACGGTGACCGTCGTTCGGTGCAGCCCTGGCGATGGTGCGCCAGCCGAGATGGCTGCGCGCCCAGTACCGCTGCCGACCGGACACGCTGCCGACGAACTCTTCGTAGGTCATCGGGGTGTGGCGACGCAACCGACCGCTCGCCCCGCGGTAGTCCGGTATCCCGGACTCGGTGGACAGGCCGGCCCCGCTGAGTACGACGACCCGGCGGCCGGCCACGACCCGGGCGACGTCATCGACGACACCCGCCGCGGGGGACGATGCCTCCGCGGCGGTCCAGCTGAGTATCGGTCGGGTCCGCACCATCGCAGCGTACGTCTGCTCGAGCGCGGTTGCCCGCGACGTTTCGGCCATGTCGCCGGCCACGGAACCGGTCAGCCCGTGTAGTTGAAGGTGTCGGGATCCGGACCGATCCGCTCGTCCCGGTTGAGCTCGCTGAGCTCCAGCATGTCCAGCGCCGGCAGTTCGAAGTCGAAGACCTCGAAGTTCTCCCTGACCCGGGCGGGGGTGATCGACTTCGGGAAGATGATGTCGCCCCGCTGCAGGTGCCAGCGCAGGGTGACCTGCGCCGGGGTGCGTTCGTGCGCCCTGGCGATGCGCGTGATCACCGGGTCGTCGAGCACCTTGCCCTGCGCTATCGGCGACCATGCCTCGGTCGCGATGCCGTGCTCGGCGTCGAATGCCCGCAGCGCGTCCTGGGTCAGGTAGGGATGCACCTCGATCTGGTTCACCGCGGGCACCACGGTGCTGTCCTGGAGCAGCCGGCGCAGGTGGTGCGGCTGGAAGTTGGAGACCCCGATCGACCTGGCCCGACCTGACCGGTAGATCTCCTCCATCGCCTGCCATGTCTCGACGAAGTCGCCGACCTGGGGCAACGGCCAGTGGATCAGGAACAGGTCCAGATAATCGAAACCGAGGTCGGCCAGGCTGCGGTCGAATGCGGCCAGTGCCTCGTCCCGCGCATGGAAGCTGTTGTTGAGCTTGCTGGTGACGAAGATGTCGCCACGATTCAAGCCGGATGCGGCGACCGCCGCACCGACCTGCTTCTCGTTGCCGTACATCTGCGCGGTGTCGATGTGGCGGTACCCGGTCTCCAGGGCGGTGAGTGTCGCCTCCTTCGTCTGTTCCGGCGGGATCTGGAACACGCCGAACCCGAGCTGCGGAATGTCGAGGCCGTTGTTCAAGGTCACGGTAGGTATGTCCGACATGTACGCGACTCCTCTGGAAGGTCGATCGTGTGATGGATGACTCCGGGCGGGACGGGACGCGTCGGGCTCTCCGGCAGACAGGTCCCGGACGGTGACCAGGAGGGCCTACCCGATGTGTCTCCAGCGAATCCCGCATACATAGTCCGTTATATACCTTTTTCCGGTCTCCGCCGCCCCGCTGGGCGGAGGAGACCGACACCACCGCCCCGCTGCGGCACCGGGACCGGGGGATTCAGTACCCGGGTCCCGTAGACTCATCGGCAAGACCCTTGCCACTTCCGCCCCGGGTCGATCGAGCACAGGTCCGGACCAGACCGGTCCGCATTGGGCGGAACCCCACTTCAGGTTCGGAGACTCCATGGCGGCACGCCGCCCTCGTACCCCACACACCCACCAGTCAGCCGCCCCCTCGCCCGCAACCGACGGGCAGACGGTCGCGGACCCGGTCACCAGCAGTTTCGTCGAACTCGGCGTACCTGCCGCGCTGGCCCGGGCACTTGCCCGCAACGGCATCGCCGAACCGTTCCCGATCCAGACGAAGACCCTGCCCGACACTCTCGCCGGGCGCGATGTGCTCGGTCGCGGACGCACCGGTTCGGGCAAGACGTACGCCTTCGTGCTGCCGGTGCTCGCCCGGCTCGCCGCCGGAGGCGCCGCGCGCCGTCCCGGCCGGCCACGGGCACTGATCCTCGCGCCGACCCGCGAGCTCGCCACCCAGATCGAGACCGCGATCGCGCCACTGGCCCGGGAGCTGTCCCTACGGGTGCTCGCCATCTTCGGTGGGGTCGGCGCATCCCCCCAGATAGCGGGCCTGCGGGCCGGGGTGGACATCCTGGTGGCCTGCCCGGGTCGGCTCACCGACCACGTCCAGTCCGGCCACGCACGGTTGGACGCGGTGGAGATCACCGTCCTCGACGAGGCCGACCACATGGCCGACCTGGGCTTCCTGCCCGTCGTCCGGCGGCTGCTCGACCTCACTCCGGCCACCGGCCAGCGCCTGCTGTTCTCCGCGACCCTGGACGCCGGCGTCGACGTGCTGGTCCGGCGCTACCTCACCGACCCGGTCACGCACAGCGTCGACTCGTCGCTGTCGCCGGTCACCACGATGGAACACCATCTGCTGCACGTGCGACACGACGACCGGTTCCCGGTGCTGGTCGACCTCACCGCCGCCGCCGGCCGCAAGCTCGTGTTCACCCGGACCAAGCGGGGCGCGAAGACCCTCGCCCGCAAGCTCGTATCGGCCGGTGTGCCCGCCGTGGAACTGCACGGCAACCTGGCGCAGAACGCCCGCAACCGCAATCTGCTCGCCTTCTCCGAGGGCAGCGCCTCGACCCTGGTCGCCACCGACATCGCCGCGCGCGGTATCCACGTCGACGACGTCACGATGGTCATCCACGCCGATCCGCCGGTGGACCACAAGGCATACCTGCACCGCTCCGGTCGTACCGCCCGCGCAGGTGCGGGTGGGACCGTGGTCACCCTGATGACCGACGACAACGTCCGGGAGGTACGCGACCTCGCCCGCCGGGCGGGCATCCGGCCGACCACCAGCCGACCTCAACCAGGCCACCCCGTCCTCACCGAACTCGCGCCGGGGCCCCGGACGTTCGTACCGCCACCGGCCGAGAGAGCGGCCGACGCCGATCCCGCACGGTCCGGGCGACCCGGTCGCCGGCAGACGGCGCGCTCGGGCAGCGGCGGCGGCCGGGGATCCTCGTCGTCGCGGGCCGGATCTCCCCAGTCCTCCGGCGGCGACTCTGCCGCTGGCCGCCGGTCCGGCAACGGACGAGGTCGGCGTGGCGACGGTGCCGCGGCACCGGCCCGGCCGACGGGCGCGGCATCGTTCTCCTCGCAGAGCCGGGTGGGCGGTCGCCGCAGTCGCTGACCGCGCAGGCCTGGGCCGCCGGCGCGTCGGAGCTTGTCACCCGACGGCGGCCCACCTCCTTGCGGTGCCGACCACGCGGAGCGCCGGCCTTCGTTCCGGCCCGTGTGCAGGGCTGTCGGTACCTGTCCGTGGTACGACAGCCGGCCGGGCCGTACGGGCACCATCCGCGAGCGGTTCGACGGGCACAGTGGCGGCAGGGACCGTACCGCGTCCGCGACCGCTACGCCGAGGAGGACCCACGATGCGTCCGTTGCGACTGCTGACCGTGCTCTGCGCGGCTCTCGTCACGGGGCTCGCGTTCGCCCACGTGATGGAGATGCCGCAGAAGATGGCGTACGACAGCCACCGCTACGCCGAGGTGCAGCACAGCCTGTACGCGTACTTCGCCTTCGTCGGCGGTCCGTTGGAGGTGCTCAGCATCATTCTGGCCGCTGTGCTCGCCTGGCGTGCCCGCGGCACCGCCGCGTTCACCCTGACGTTGGCGAGCGCCCTGATCTTCGCCGCCGGTCTGGCGGAGTGGGCTGTCGTGGTGCAGGGTGCCAACAACGCCATGGCGCAGTGGCACCCGAATGCCATGCCCGGGAACTGGCAGGCGACCCGCGACCAGTGGGAGTTCGGCCACCTCGGCCACTTCGTACTGTTCGGCATCGGGCTGGTACTGCTGATGCTGCCGCGACGCATCGATGCCCGGCCGGCCAGGTGACCCCCAGGGCACCTGCCGTCCCCGATCGGGCATGACCGTCCTGGTGTCTGCTCCTCTTCCGGCGTAGCTGTCCGGCTGCTCTGCCGAGGCTGGAGGTCAGCGTCACGCGATGGTGACATAGCGACATGAGCACTGACGTATTCGCCAAAGTCGGCAGCTACGACAACCACGCGATCCGCAACGAGCTGGAATCGTTGAACCGGTTCCCGTACTTCCGGGTCATGCAGTCGCCGCCGACCCCGGTCGCGGTGTTCGACGGCGAGCGCCGGATCAACCTCGGCTCCAGCAACTACCTCGGACTGTCCGGTGATCCGAGGATCTGCGCCGCGGCTCAACAGGCCACCGAGCGCTACGGTACGTCGCTGAACGGGTCCAGGTTCATGAACGGCACCACGCCACTGCACCTCGATCTGGAGGCCGACGTGGCGCAGTGGTTGGGTGAGGAGGACGCGCTGGTCTTCCCCAGCGGGTACAGCACGAACCTCGGGGTGATCTCCGCTCTGGTGGGCCGGGACGACGTGGCCCTGTGCGACGCCGGTGACCATGCCTCCATCCTGGACGGGGCGGCACTGGCCAGCGGGCGGATGCTGGCGTTCCGGCACAACCGGCTCGACCGGCTCGAATCGTTGCTGAGCCGGACCGGTCGGCAGGGCGGCGCGCTGGTCGTCGTGGACAGCGTGTACTCCATGCAGGGCGACGTCTCGGACATCGTGGGACTCGCCTGCCTGGCCCGCCGACACCGGGCCCGGCTGCTGGTCGACGAGGCACACGCGGTGGGCGTACTCGGCCCGGACGGGCAGGGCCTCGCCGCCCTTGCCGGCCTCGCCGACGCCGTCGATCTGCGGATGGGTACCTTCTCCAAGGCGCTCGCCGGTGGTGGCGGCTTCGTCGCCGGGCCGGCGGACGTCATCGACTTTCTGCGCATCCATGCACGGGCCTTCATGTTCACCGCGGCCAGTCCCCCGGCGGGGCTCGGCGCGGCCCGGGCCGCACTGCGGGTCGTACGGTCCGCCGAAGGTGAGGAACGCCGGGAACGGCTCGCCGCCAATGCCAGGTACCTGCGTGCCTGCCTGACCGAACTCGGCCTGCCCATGCCGACGACGCCCGTGCTCACCGACGGAACCGAGGTGCAGACACCGATCCTGCGCATCCCGGTGGACGACGACCAGCTGGCGATCCAGCTGTGGAACACGATCTACGACGCGGGCGTGTACGTCAACGTGGCGCTGCACCCGGCCGTCCCCCGCGGCATGGCGCAGCTGCGGCTCAGTGTGCAGGCCGAGCACACCCGCCAGCATCTGGACGCCGTGGCGCAGGCGTTCGCCGTCGCGTACGGCCACGCCGAACGGACCGCGACGGACCGCGAACTCACTCCGCTCGGACACCTGCCGGCACGCTGATCGGGGCACGGGGGTCCACTCAGGACCAGAGTTCGAACGGTTCCTCGATCAGCTCACCCGTCAGGAATTCCGGCAGCAGTTCGGGAAGTCGACCCGGATAGAACCGCTCGCCGGTGGAACCGATGTCGGCCAGCGGCCACCATCGGAAACCGAAGTAGTCCTCCTGCTCGTAGTCGAGTCGACCGGACCCGTCGATGTCGGGGCCGACGTCGTCGAGATGCACACTCACCACCACCTCGTGCTGCAGGTGACGCCGCTGCCGGTGCCGGAAACTGGCCCGGCGGCGCCAGTTCGGCGCACCGAGACGGTCCGAGCTGACCAGTATGCCGGCCTCCTCATGCAGTTCCCGTACGGCCGCGTCCAGATACGTCTCGCCGGGGTCGAGGCCACCGCCGGGCAGTTCCCACCAGCTGCCGAGGTCGGGATGGTCCTGGTCCCGGGTGTGGAACAACAGCACGTTGCGGTGCCGGTCGAGCACGACCAGCCGTACGGCGCTACGCTCCACCAGCGGCAGGTCCTGCGGAATATCCCCATTCACCGCCGGGCGTCCTGCGGATACCAGCGCAGCTCGACGGTGTTTCCGTCGGGATCCTGGACGTAGATGGACTGGGCGTCGCCCCGGGCACCGAAACGCCCGACCGGTCCCTCCAGAACGGTGAACGTTCCCGAGTCGATGACCTGCTGCCAGTCCAACGGTTCGACGACCAGGCAGATATGGTCCACATTGGACTCATTACGTGGCCGGGCGAGCAGGTCGATGATCGTGGTCGGGCTGACCCGTACGGAGGGGAACGGGACCTTGCCGGCCCGCCATTGCTCTACCCGGACCGGCTCCAGACCGAGTGGGCCGCAGTAGAACGCCAATGCGCGCTCCACGTCCCGCACGTTGAGCACCAGGTGATCGAAGTCCTTGACCCGCATGAGCGTCCTTCCCGTTGGGCGCCGACCCGCTGTCGTACCGGACGGCAGAACCATTATCGACCGTCCCGCTGTTCGCTCCTTGATCTGACCCGAAACCTGTGGGAGTTTCGGAGCTGCACTGCTGCCGCCGCACACGATGTTGAGGAGCACGATGGCCGGTCAGTTACCTGACAGCATGCGCGCCGCGGTCCTGTACCGGGCCGGTGACCTGCGGATCGAGCAGCGACCGGTTCCTCTGCCAGCCCCCGACGAGGTACTGGTCGAGGTGAGCGCGGTCGGGGTGTGCGGTTCGGATGCCCACTACTACCAGCACGGCCGGATCGGCGAGTTCGTGCTACACCGCCCGCTGGTGCTGGGGCACGAGTCGGCTGGGCGGATCGTTGCGGTCGGCGACCGGGTCACGGCGGAGCGGATCGGCCAGCGGGTGTCGGTGGAGCCCGGCGTACCGTGCCGGCGCTGCCGGGAATGCCGGGAGGGCCGCTACAACCTGTGCCCCGACGTACGGTTCTTCGGTACCCCGCCGGTCGACGGCGCGTTCTGCCAGTACGTCACCGTACCGGCCGACTTCGCCCATCCGGTGCCGGACGGCATGTCCGATGAAGCGGCGGCGCTGGTGGAACCGTTGTCGGTGGGCATCTGGGCGGCCCGTAGAGCGGGCCTGTCACCGGGCGTACGAGTGCTGGTCGCCGGCGCCGGGCCGATCGGTCTGGTCACCGCGCAGGCAGCGAGAGCGTTCGGGGCACGCGAGGTGGTGGTGTCGGATCCGAGTGCTCCGCGCCGTCGGGCCGCACTGCGTTTCGGTGCCACCGCCACCCTCGACGGTTCAGGGGCCGGTGACGACACCGGTTTCGACGTGTTCGTGGACTGCTCCGGCGTGCCGGCGGCGATGGCTGCCGGCATCCGGTCGGTACGCCGCGCCGGCACCGTGGTGCTGGTCGGCATGGGCGCGGACGAGTGCGCCGTGCCCGTCGACGTACTGCAGCGTCGTGAGCTCACCCTGACCGGCACGTTCCGCTACGCCAACACTTGGCCGCTGGCGATCGGGCTGGTCACCGACGGCCGGGTGGAACTGGACGCCCTGGTCACCGACCGGTACCCGTTGGACCGGGCGGCCGAGCCGCTGACCGGTGGCGACCAGGGTAACCGGCTCAAGTGCGTGGTCCAGCCGCAACGGCTCGCCGGGTAGACCACTGTTGGCCCCACCGGCCACGGGATGCCCGGCACGGCACCGTACTTCGTGCCGGGCCTCACCGTCGGGTGCACCGATCAGCAGATCAGCAGTGCGGCAGGGTCTCCCAGCCGACAGCCGTCATGTACTGCCCGTAGGAATAGCCGCTCTTACCTGTGGTGTGGTCTACGATCTTCGCCCACGGATAGCTGTACCCGCTGCGGTAGGCAAGACACGACGAGGTCACGTAGTTCGAGTGGTAGCAGAGGCCGACAGACGTGTAGCTGGTTCCCGGTCCGGTTCGGATGTTGGTACCGTCCGAGCACCACGCCCGGATCGAGGTGAGCGCGGTCACGGCATGGGGTGCGGTCACGCTGATCGGTGGGGTCCGGTGGGTGTCGAGGGTCGCCGAGGCCGGTGCCGCGGCACCGAACAGCGCGCCGAGACCGAGTGCCCCGGCCGTTGCGACTGCGGCCGCGACACGGTGGGTACGCATGGACATGAAGCCTCCCCGCGAGGTCCATGCCGGTCGGAGGTTTCCGGCCGACTCTCTTGTTGTACTCACCGGCGGAGCCTGATACCGGCGGTCTGTGACAATGCACCTGTCGGTTCACCGACACCGGTCAGTCCTCGTCGGACAACACGGTCTCCAGATATGCCCGTACGGCGGGGTAGTAGGTGGCGTTCGCCTCGTGCAGTGCCGCGTCGAGTGAGGGCATCGGCCAGTCGACCGGTAGCAGTTCGGCCGGTAGGCGCGGACTGCGTAGCACATCGACCAGTACCGGATTCGTCAGGTCGTTGAAGGTACGCAACGCATCCGACCCGGACACCGGCCCCGATCCGCGCAGCGCCATGCGAAGTCGGTTCTCGTGTGCACGCAACCGTACGGTGAGCGCGGGAAGCTGCCATGCGGTGGCGGCGGCCCGGGCCGCGTCGGAGGTCTGCATCGTCACGGTGGCGAAGTAGACCTGCGCCCCGTCGGGGCACCGTTCGAGCAATTCGGTGAGGGAGTCACGCCGGTCCCGGAGGGAGATCATCATGCCCTGCTGGAGGATGCCGAAGCCACGCAGGACCGCAGCGTTGCGCAACCAGTCCCGGTACGCGCGTTGACGTTCGGGTACCTGGTAGAGCAGTGCGTGGAACGAGCCGGACCATTCCTCGGGTGTCGGGGCGGCGGCCAGTCGATGGAATCCGGCCGCCATCACACCGGACATCCGGTACCACACGACACGGCCTCGTCGATCACCGACGAGGTTGCCTGCGGTACGGAGCCGGTGCAGTGCGGCGCGGGCCGCGGTGGCGGACAGACCGAGGTCGCCGAGCAACCGTACGAGAGCGGGCCCGGGCAGTTCTCCTCTGCCGGACGCACCGAAGAGGAACGGCACGAGCGACGCCGTACGCGCTCGGCCCGACTCGCGATCATCACGCTGAGATGTTACGGTCCTGCTCACGTTCGTGATTCTAATAGTCATACAATTTGGATGGACGATGACCCAGTCGACCCCTGGCGCGAGCCGGACAACTCACCGACACCCTGTCGTGACGATGCTGCTCAACTGGGTTCCCACGCTGTTGTTCAGCGTGCTCCTGCCGTTCGTGACCTACTCGATGCTCACCTCGCACCACTGGTCACAGGTGTCGGCACTACTGGTCTCAGGACTCTGGCCGCTCGCCGAGATGGCGGTCTTCTTCCTGATCCGTCACCATGTGGACGAGTTCACGCTGATGGTGCTGATCTTCCTCGCACTCGGGGTGATCTCCTACGCCGCGTTCAACAGCGCCCGGATGATCCTGGTCAAGGATTCGGCCATCACGGGCCTGTTCGGGGTCGTGACGCTGCTCAGCCTGCTCGCGCCACGACCGTTGATGTTCTACTACGGTCGCCGGTTCGGCACCGACGGCAGCGCGGAGTCGGTAGCGGAATGGAACGGACTCTGGCGCTACGCCGGCTTCCGCCGCACCCAGCGGGTCATCACCACCGTCTGGGGCATCGCATTCCTCGCCGAGGCCGGCGTCCGCATCGCCCTGGTGTACCTGCTGTCCACCGCGACGATGGTCGCGGTCAACGGGATCCTGCCGCTGGCCCTGGTCGCCGCACTGATCGTGTGGACCATCAGCTACGCGAAACGGGCACAGGCCCGCGGTGAGGCAGCTCGCGCCGCTGCGGCGGCAGCCGACACTCCGCCCATCCCGGCCTGACCGGCCCCTCGGGCGGATTCCGGTCAGGCCCCGACGTTACGCTAGGTAGGTACCGGTAGAACGCTGGCGGGCCGGCCGGCGTACCCCGGTACCACCTCGGGTGACGCTGGACGGAGGATCGTTTCTGATGCCGGAAACCGGGGATGGCGCACCGATCCATGATCGTGAGCCGAACTCCGCGCGGATGTACGACTACCTGCTCGGCGGCGCGGCGAACTTCGGACCGGACCGGGAAGCCGCCGACCGGGCAGTTGCCGCGTTCCCCAACTTCAAGGTCGGGGTCCGAGTCAACCGCGCCTATCTCGGCCGTGCCGTCGCGTGGCTGACCAGGCATGGAATCGACCAGTTCCTCGATCTCGGGTCGGGGATCCCCACCGTGGGCAACGTGCACGAGATCGCGCACCGGATCAACCCGGCGGCAAAGGTCGCCTACGTGGACTATGAGTCGGTCGCCGCGACCCATGCCCGGACCCTGCTGCGCGGCATTCCCCAGGTCAGCATCACCCAGGCCGACATCCGCGACCCGGCCAACGTACTGGCCGCACCGCAGGTTGCGGATCTACTGGACTTCTCCCGGCCGGTGGCCGTACTGGCGGTGGCGATCCTGCACTTCATTCCCGACGCGGACGACCCGTGGGGCATGCTCGCCACGTACCGGGACGCATGTGTGCCGGGCAGCGCCCTGGCCATCTCGCACGGTTCCAAGGTCACCCTGACCGATACGCAGATCGAGGAGTTCCTCGCCGCCTATGCGAAGACCTCGACCCCGGCGGTGTTTCGTACCCCCGAACAGATCCGGGCCTTTCTGACCGGCTACCAGCTCATCGACCCCGGACTGGTGCTGCTCCCGCAGTGGCGGGCCCCGCAACCGGTCAGCGACGGGGAGGCCGCGGAGGCGAACATCTACGGTGCGGTCGGTCTGCTGGCGGACTGACCTGATCTCCAGGGTGCTGTCACGTCCCGAGACCGCACCTCGTCCTCACGGCGGAACGACCACCGCTTCGAGGAGTACCGATGAACATCGCCCTGTGGATCGCGCAGATCCTGCTCGCCGTCACCTTCCTGGCATCCGGTGCGGTGAAGATCTCGCAGCCGAAGAAACGGCTCATCGCCACCGGACAGACCGGCGTGGCCCCCTTCCCGGTCCCGGTCATCAGGATCGTGGCGGCCTGTGAGTTGCTGGCCGTTCCCGGACTGATCCTCCCCCGTCTCACCGACATCGCACCGGTGCTCACGCCCCTGGCGGCAGTCGGGCTCGCCATCGTCATGGTCGGCGCCGCCATCAGCCACAGTGCTCTGCTGCGCGCCGATCTCACGGCCGGCCGGGGGCGGAAGGAGTCGCGCAACGTCGCGGTGAACCTCAGCCTGCTCGCCCTGTCCATCTTCGTCGCCGTCGGACGCTTCTGACGGCCAGATCGACCGTCCGATGAGGGCGCCGGTCGGCGGGGGTTTGCGAAAATCTTTGCCATCAGGTCTAGGAACGGCGGAAATGCCATGGCAAGGTGTGACCAAGTCTGCGTAGGTGGTCATGTCGCTCTCCTCCCCCGAAAGGCCATAGTTGATGCGCGCTCGACATCTGACCGTAGCGGTAGCAACCCTGACGGTCATCGGCCTGGGCACGACGGGCTGCGTCAGTGCCCAGCACAGCGATCACGCCAGCGACTCGCAACGCAACGCCAAGGCGAAGACTCTCACGCTCAGCATCTCCACCAACGCCATCTCCGGTGGCAAGAACTCCGCCGAGGCCGACTGGATCACCAAGACCCTGATCCCGGAGTTTGAGAAGGCAGAGAAGGCCAAGGGGCTCAACGTCACCGTCAAGTACCAGCAGAACGGAATCGACGACGCCAAGTACGGGCAGAAGCTCGAACTGTCGTTGAAGGCCGGCGGCGGCCCCGACATCTTCACCATCGGCGGCGACACGATCAGCCAGTACGCCAAGGCCGGCTACATCGAGCCGTTGGAGAAGACCGTCGGACGCCGGGCCAAGGAGTGGCCCGGCTGGAAACAGATCGACAAGCAGGTGCAGCGCAACGTCTCGCTCGACGGCAAGTACTACGGCATCCCGACCGGCACCGACGGTCGGGTGCTCTACTTCAACAAGAAGCTGTTCGCCAGGGCCGGACTGCCGACCGACTGGCAGCCGAAGAGCTGGGCGGACATCCTGAGCGCCGGGCGCGCACTCAAGAAGCTCCCGGGCGTCACACCGATCCAGATCAACGCCGGTACCCCGATGACCGAGGCCACCACCATGCAGGGCTTCCTGCCGCTGCTGGCCGGCGCCGGAGCCGAGATCTACGACGCGAAGACCGGCAAGTACCAGGGCGACACGAAGGCCATGCGCGACGTACTCGGCTTCTACCGTTCGCTGTACGGCGGCTCCGGCCTCGGTGACCCCAAGCTCCAGCAGGATCCCAACGGGCGGGACGAGTCGTTCAGCGAGTTCTCCGCCGGAAAGCTGGGCATCATCGGGGAGAGCGACTACCTGTGGCGCTCCATCGTCTGCCCGCAGAAGTCGGTCTGCAACGCCACCACGATGCCGGATCGCAACGCCACCGTCGGCTACGCGATGATCCCCGCGGAACGACCGGGTACGGGCGTGGGCGGGCAGGACTTCGTCAGCATGTCCGGTGGCGGCGGCTACGGCATCAACCCGAACACCAAGTACCCGCAGCAGACCTGGGATCTGATGACGTACATGAGTTCGGTGCGCCAGATCAAGTCCAGCCTGGGTGACACCGTACGGATCACCGCCAACACCACGGTCAACGCCGACATCCTGCGCAACGACCCGGCGCTGACCTTCATCGCCGACAAGGTCGTGCCGGTCACCCGGTTCCGGCCCTCGGAAGAGCACTACAACTCGGTCGCGGCGATGCTCGAGGAGGCCAGCGGTCAGATCGTCGCCGGCAAGTCGGTGGACAGCGTGGCCGGCGCCTACCAGCGGGATGTGGTGAAGCTTGTCGGCAACGACCACGTCAGTTCCGACTGACCCCGACACCGGTCCCCGGTCGAGCACCGACCGGGGACCACGCGAGGTGGCACGGGACGTGGCCGGGCTCGGTACCCCCCGGGCCATCGCGTTCGTGCTGCCGGCGCTGACCCTGATCGGCGCGTTCCTGGTGTTCCCCGCGCTGTGGACGCTCTACCTCGGGGTGCTCAAGTACGATCTGACCGGCACCAACGCCGCCGCCCCGCAGTACGTCGGGCTCGGCAACTACCAGACCGCGCTCACCGATACACGCTTCGCCAACTCGTTGGCGATCACCGTGGCGTTCGTACTGCTCTCCGCCGTACTCGGGCAGAACGTCCTGGGCTTCCTGCTCGCCGCGGTCATGCGGCGGGCACTGTCCTGGGTCCGTACGGTGGTCAACTCGCTGGTACTGCTCGCCTGGATCCTGCCCGGCACCGTGGTGGTCTTCCTGTGGCAGGCACTGCTGGACCGCAACGACGGCACGCTCAACGCGCTGCTGTCCACGCCGGGAGCAGCCTGGACCCTCGACCATCCACTTGCCACGATCGTGGTGTTCAACGTGTGGCGCGGCACCGCCTTCTCGATGCTGCTCTACTCCGCAGCACTCGGTGCGGTCCCCACCAGCCAGTTGGAGACCGCCCGACTCTACGGATCCGGTCCGCTGCGGGCATTGCGCGACGTGGTGCTGCCGCACATCCGCGGCCACATACTCACCAACACGCTGCTGATCACCTTGTGGACGTTCAACGACTTCTCGCCGTACATGCTGACCGGTGGCGGGCCGGACCACGCGTCGGAAACCCTGCCGGTGTACGTGTACCGCACCTCGGTGGAGGGCGGCCAGTTGGGCTACGGATCGGCGATCTCACTGATCATGCTGCTGATCAATCTGGTCATCGCAGGGTTCTACCTGCGTCTGCTGCGCCGCAGGTCGTCATGAGCACCCCGAGGGATGGCGCGGCCCCGAACCTCGACAGGGCGAGGTCTGCGGCCGACTCCCGCGCGGTGGTACGGCACGCGGTCGGCCGGCTCTGCCTGTACGTGTTCGCCTGCCTGGTGATGGTGTTCTTCGCGCTGCCGCTGCTGTGGCTGGTCTTCACTCCGTTCGCCCGGACACCGTCGTACCGGATCCCGGCGCCGAGCTTCACCCTGCACAACTTCCAGGTGCTGCTGGACAGTCCGTACGCGCTGCACTCGATCGGCAATTCGTTGCTGCTGGCCGTCGGGGCGGCGATCCTCGCGGTCGCCTTCGCCGGCAGCGCCGCGTACGCGCTGTCCCGGGTCCGGTTGCCCGGTCGGGACGCGCTGCTCTACGCGATCCTGCTGCTGTCCTCGATCGTCACCGGGACCGCGGCGATGGTGCCGCTGTTCCTGATGCTGTTCCAGTTGCACATGATCGACAACCGGCTGGCGCTGATCCTGGTGCTGACCGGTGGGCTGCTGCCCTCGGCGATCTTCATCCTGAAGGACTTCATGGATGCGGTGCCGCGATCCTACGAGGAGTCGGCGCGGGTGTTCGGGGCCAGCCCGTTCCAGATCCTGCGGCACGTGGTCGCGCCGATCGTACGACCCGGCCTGGCCACCATCGGAGTGTGGGCGATCGTGCAGGTGTGGGGTAACTTTCTGCTGCCCTACATCCTGCTGCGGGACGCGGGCAACCAGCCGGCAGCGGTCATCATGTACACGTTCTACGACGAGGGCGGCCAGCCCAACTTCGCGCTGATCTCGACGTTCTCACTGCTCTACTCGATACCGGTGGTGCTGCTGTACCTGCTGGTCAACAAGCGGTACGGGTTCCGTTTCCAGGGAGGGATCAAGGGCTGATGGCCAGCATCGAGATGTCCGGCCTGTCGAAGACCTATCCCGGCGGAGTACGGGCGGTGGACGCGCTGGACCTGACCGTACGGGACGGTGAGTTCTTCGCCCTGCTCGGCCCGTCCGGCTGCGGCAAGACCACTCTGCTGCGCACCATCGCCGGGCTGGAGGAGGCCACATCCGGTCGACTGGCCATCGGTGGACGCGACGTCACCCGGATGCAGCCCGGTCAGCGTGACCTGGCCATGGTCTTCCAGGACTACGCGCTGTTCCCGCACATGAGCGTGTTGGACAACATCGCGTACCCGTTGCGGATCAAACGCACCCCACGTGCCGAACGCCATGAGCGCGCCCGGCAGACCGGTGAGGGACTGGCACTCGCCGAGCTGATGGCCCGCCGACCGTCCGAGCTGTCCGGTGGCCAGCAGCAGCGGGTGGCGTTGGCCCGCGCGGTCATCGCCCACCCGCAGGCTTTCCTGTTCGACGAACCTCTGTCCAATCTGGACGCCAGATTGCGTCTGTCGGCGAGGACCTTCCTCAAGAGGTTGCAACGCGAACTCGGTATCACCACCATCTTCGTCACCCACGACCAGGCCGAGGCGCTCGCGCTGGCCGACCGGATCGCGGTGATGGACGCGGGACGCATCCGCCAGGTGGGCACGCCGCGGGAGGTCTTCCGCTCCCCCGCCAACATCTTCGTCGCCAACTTCATCGGAGCCACGCCGATGAACTTGCTCGACGCCACCGTCCGGGACGGCCGCCTGGCACTGGCCGCCGGAAGCCTGCCGTTGCCGAAGGGCACGGAGGTGGCGGAGGGTACTGCCCTGACCGTCGGCATCCGCCCCGAGTACCTGCGCTTCTCCACCGAACCATCGCCAGATGCGTTGAGTGGAACGGTGAGCATCGTGGAGAACCTCGGCACCACCTCACTGGTCACCCTGGAGACCACGGAGGACCAGCAGCTCGGCGTGGTCGTCGACGAGGATGCCGAACCGTCCCCCGGCACACCCGGGTGGGCGCTACCGACGCCCGGCCGGGTGCTGCTCTACTCGGCCGACAGCGGCGAACGGCTCGTCGCCACAGAACCGGCGACGATATCGGCGGGCGCCGAGGTCTGATCCGTCGGGGTCACTGAGTGGCTTCCTCGACGCCGTCGAGAAAGATCGGGTTGGTCAGTGCCGCCATCGGACCGAAACGTGGATCGAGCGTGCCGTCGGTCTCCGGTCGGCGTACCTCCGCCCGTACGTACCCGGTGACCACCGCACGGGTCTGCCAGGACACCGCGTGGGCAGCGGTATCCGGCAGTGCGTAGCGCATCGCCTCACCCTCGTCGGTGATCAGGCGGACCGTTGCACGCGGCACACCCCGTACCTCGAGGCGCACGGTGACCAGGTCGTCCGGGGCGACGGTCAGGCGTTCACCGACGCCGACGCACCGCCCGTCCGGCCCTTCCGCGGTCAGTGCGAGGTCGACGTCGGCGGAGGATGCGATCCAGGTCCGGCCGGCCCGGATCCCGGCCAGGATCGACTCGCGGTCCAGCCCCTCGGCGAACACCACGGTCTGCGGGTGCCCGACCCGGTCGTCCGCGTCGTGGCTGTCGCTGTTACCCATCGCCGGAAGCCAGGCACCGCCCGCCCCCGGCCGCAACGACGCCGTCAGACCACGGTCCCATTCGGCCAACGCCACCTCGTCGTCCGGTGTCCACTCACCGTTCCAGACCTCGACCGCGTCGAAGTCGCGGTAGGAGAACTTGAACGAACACGCGAAACACGGCCCGTACGGGTGCGCCGCGACGCACAGACCACCGGAGTCGTGGACCTCCCGCTGGTAGCGACCGAGCTCGCCGTCCCGCGCCCGGTACCGCCAGTCGACGAACTGTCCAGGATGGACACCCAGAGCGAGCCAGTGGCCGTTGCGGGTGGTGACCTCCTCACCGAGCAGCACCAGCAGGTCAGGCCCGGCGTACGGTCCCCAGGCGCCATGCGCGGCCGGGGTGTTGTGCTCGGTGGAGGTGATGAAGTCCAGCCCGGCGGCACGCGCCTCGGCCGCCATCTCGGCCGGGGTACGACGCCCGTCGGAGTACACGGTGTGCAGATGGCAGTCGCCGCGGTACCACGCGCGATCCCGACCCACAACCGCGGACGGCGGGTACTGCGGCTCGTAGGGTTGACCGTCCGTACCGTGGGTCAGGGTCACCTCGACCCGGTAGTCCAGGCCCTGCGGGGCGACGGTGTACGGGGCGAGCGCGATGTGCCAGACGCCCGGCAGCACCGGTCCGGGCAGATATCCGGGTGTGGCGGCGGAACTGCTGATCGCGAAACGGTCCCGTGCACCGCCGGACCAGCCCCGGAAACCCGCGCCGCCGGGGCCGGTGCCACGGGCGTCGAAGACACCCAGGTCGCAGGCGTTGCCCTGGGTGCCGTCCGGCACGCCGGGCCGCTCGTAGCGGTAGCGTGCCTCGATCTGCCGTACCCCGTCGGGCACCTCCACCGGCAGGTACACCAGATCCGGCGCGCCCGGGTCGAGGTGCCCGGTGAGCACGATCGTCGTGGTCCGCTCCGAACTTCCACTGCCCGTCGACACACCCGTCAGCCTAAATGATCAATTCCAAGGGATGCCTGCGGAGAGTGTGGGGTGGGCGGCGGACTGCCTGCCCTGGCTGTCGAGGTGGCAGCGGGCGGTCAGGCGGCGGGGTCGACTTCGGGGTGCGTGAACCGCACGGGCCTGCCCAGCGACCGGGCGTAGGCGATTTCGGCTCGAGTGCTGTCTCCGATGTAGTCGCCGACCACGAGCACCTCATCAGCGAGCCGGATCTTCGCCCGGTGCAGATCGTCGAGTCGAACCTTCAGTGCCTCGGCCTCGACAGGGTCGGACCAGAGTTCATGCGGCGCCTTCATGTCACAGCCCGGTCTGACGACGATCCTTCCGGCTTTGGTCTCCCGCAGATCGGCCTCGGTCATCTCGGTCATGAAGCGGGTGGAGCCGCAGATCACCACGATATGCGGGAGGCTCAACAGCTTCTTCGCGTCGGCGAGCTTCTCCTCGGGAGTGAGCAGTTGCGGGTATGACACTGGTTCCTCCTGGTGGCGTGCCGCGATGCAGGCCGTACTCGGTTACAGCTCCGAGGCCAAATGGCTCCATCATGCCCGTGCCCACCTGCGCCATCTCCTCCCCTACCTGCCCCATCAGCCCGGCGACGACAAACGGCCGCGCAAGGCCGGGGAGCTGATGCGAAGCGTCAAGCGGATCCTGGCCACCACCACCTCGGTGTGGAGCGACGACGAACGCGGCCGTGGTTTCGAACGCGGACCGCCCGGGTCGGCGACCCGCGGTGCCGACCCGGGCAAGCCGGACCAGCACCGTGCGCCGTCGTCGGTCGTGCGGTCACCAGCGGGTACAGCCGCCTCCGGGGTACCAGATGGGCTCCACGGCGAACGTGCCGGTGGGCAGGGTCTTGGGGTACAGACCCTGCCAGGCGCAGAGATCGCCGATCTCCTCGCCACTGGCGTTGTCGATCCAGCCCGTCCCTGGCTCCGGGTCGGTGAGCGTCTCCACGAATTCGTGGGTACCGAGGATGCTGAATCCGTCGAGTTGACTGCCGACAGCGCCCGCGCCGCAGGACGCACCCAGGTCCAGTACATAGGGCAGGTTGATGTAGGGGACGGTGCCGTTCCAGTCGTGCCAGGAACAGAACCCGGCGTTGCCGAAACCGTCCGGGTGCGTGCCGCTCGGGCTCACCACGTACATGTCCACGTTCGGTCCGGACACCCCGAAGTGGGCGGCAGCGGCGTTGGCCTCGGCGGAGAGCTGGGCGGCGGTGGCGTCGGTCGGCGAGGAGACGCTGTTGTGGAACCACACCCCGCCCAGCGCCGGGGTGTGCACCGACGCCGGCCCGGAGGCATCGGTGTACTGGCTGAGGATTCTCGACCAGGTGTCCGCATCGAGGCCGTTGAAGAACTGGGTCAGGTAGTTGGCTACGCCGTTGGGATCGGAGTTCCACTGCGAGCCGTAGAAGTCGAGATAGACGGTCGCACCGTGCTGGACCGGCCCACCGTTCCAGGACAGCGTCCCGGATCCGGAGCCGTTCCGATGACCACGCAACGGGGCGTTGCGATGCTGCGTGACGTGACTGTCGGCGGCCGCATCGGTCGGGGCGGACATTCCCACGATCGACAACGCGACCACCGTGAATGCGGCGACGGCGGCGAGGACTGAGGTGCGTCTTTTCATCGACGCACTCCTTTCGCTGGGCAGGGCAGCAGGTACGGACATCTCGAGGGGGATGCGCGACAGCCCTGGCGATGGAGGATGCCGGATATGATCATCTCAATACATATCTGGGCGATTCTTACTGTAATTGACCAACTGCATTCTTTCCATCGCTTCCATGTCCATCATTCTTTTATTAAGAAATCTCACGAATAGTGGGGTTCGCATGCCTCTTCGATCGGGCATCACCGGTCCGCGACCTGCCCCGGGTGCGGACATCCGTTCAGCCGGGGACCGTCGTGGCCCGGTGGACCCGACGCGGCCCTGACCGTGATCGAAGGGTCTCGATACCTGGAGCCGGAGGCGGCATGATGACATACACCGGTTTCATCCGACATGTCGCCAGGAGGCGTCCATGCGAGACCCCCTCAGTCCTCGCCGAACCCGTAGCCGTGCACTGGTCTCCGCCGCCGCGGTCGCCGGCATGGCGCTCGCCGCGATCGCCACCGCACCCGCAGCGCACGCCGCATCCGGGCTCACCCTCATCGCCGAGCATCACTCCCTACTGGCCACGCACTACTGGTACGAGCAGACCTACGACGGCCACCCCGTCCTGGACGCCTACTACGCCAGGCACGTCAACTCCAGGACCGGAGCGGTCACCGTCGACGACGGGCGGGCGAAGATCACCTCACTGGCCCGTACCGCGGCCGTGGTCAGCGCCGACAAGGCGGCCGCCACTGCCGTACGCCACTCGCCGGGCACCGTGCACAGCAAGGAACTGGCCGTCCTGCCGGCCGCACACGGCGCCACCGCCAGCCTGGTCTGGTCCGTGGTCACCCGCACCGCGCACGGCTCGGTACGAACCGTGGTGGACGCCGGATCGGGCAAGGTCAGCGAGGTACGCGACCTGGTCAAGGCCGCCGACGGCACTGGGCAGGTGTTCAACCCCAATGCCGTGGTGACCCTGCAGGACGAGAGCCTGACCGACAACAACAACGCCGACTCCCCGGTCTTCGGGCCGGCCTACAAGCAGGTCACCCTGACCAATCTGGCGGGCAACGGCACGCTCAACGGCGACTACGCCGCGAACGTCAGCGCGAAACGCAAGAACGTACACGTCACGGCCGACCAGTTCGTCTACAACCGTTCGCAGGACGGTTTCGAGCAGACCATGGCGTACTTCCACATCACCGAGGCGCAGAAGTACATCCAGGCGGCCGGCTTCACCGACGTCAACAACGAGGCCCAGGACTTCAGTACGACCGGCCTCACCGACGACAACTCGTTCTACGACCCGTCGTCCGACCAGATCACCTACGGCACCGGCGGGGTGGATGACGCGGAGGACGCCGAGGTCATCTGGCACGAGTACGGCCACGCCATCCAGGACGCGCAGGTACCCGGATTCGGTTCGTCGGAGGAGGCCGGCGCGATCGGTGAGGGCTTCGGTGACTACTGGGCCTACACCATGTCGGCCACGGTGAGCACCGACACCTCGGTCACTCCGCTGGCCTGCATCGCCGACTGGGATTCGGTCTCCTACACCAGCGGTACGCCACACTGCCTGCGCCGGGTCGACGGCACCAAGGTCTACCCCGGTGACCAGGACGGTGAAGTGCACGACGACGGGGAGATCTGGTCCCGCGCCCTGTTCGACGTACACGCCGCGCTGGGCCAGGACAAGGCCACCAAGGTGGTGCTGGAGTCGCAGTTCAACTACGCGCCGGACACCACCATGCCGGCGGCCGCGCAGAACGTCGTGGACGCGGCGAACTCCCTGTACGGCGCGACCGCTGCGCAGCAGTGCCACCAGGCCTTCGTGGACCGCGGCATTCTGAGCTGACCCGCAGCCGGACAGTGTCGCGGTGGCCCGTCGGTCCGACCGGCCACCGCGACACCACCACCTGCCCACGCCCCGGCGCAGGCGCTACGGTGATGGCGTCCGAACCGCTCCGTCCCCCGGGAGCCAGCCATGCCCAGCGAGTTCAGCACCCGACTGTTCGCCATCGTGGACAGCACCGACGTGACGGCCTTCGCCGACCTGTGCACCGACGACGCCAGTCTCACCTTCGCCAACGCCGAGCCGCTCACCGGTCGCGCGGCGATCGTGGAGGGGCTGGGCGCGTTCTACACGACGATCGCCGGCCTGCGGCACGAGGTGGCCCGCGAACTGACGGTCGGTAGCGACACGCTCGTCGAAGCCACGGTGACGTATACCCGACTGGACGGTGCGCTGGTCACGATCCCCGCCGCCACCGTCATCCACCGCGACGACAGTGGCCTCATCGACCAGTACCGCGTCTACTTCGACACCACCCCGGTCTACGCCTGAGCGCCCTCGCCCGAGATGTCGGAGGGACCGGCCGCCATTGAGGACGGTAACTGACCGTAATACTGCCTAGTGTCGAAGCATGGCCGAGCACTCCACCGATCAGCTGTCGCAGTCCCCGGCCCGGATCCCACGGATCCGGGCCGGACGTACCTCGTTGTCCTGGACCGAGGTCTGCGCCCGCCGGATGCACCGACATGCGTTGAGCATCCCGATGCGGGACGGCCGCCCCGCCGACATCGTAAGCGCCATGGCCGGTGTACACGCCCAGGTACTCGCCTGCGCCGAACTGGCCGTCGGGCTCCGGATCGTCGGAGCCACCCGCCTCGACGTACGGCACGCCCTGTGGACCGACCACAGTCTGGTCAAGACGTACGGACCCCGCGGCACCGTCCATCTGCTACCCACCGCCGAACTACCGCTGTGGAGCGCAGCGCTGTCGGCCGTACCGACCGCGGCCGGCAACTTCCCGCCGGGCATCCGGATGACCGCCACCCAGACCACAGAGGTACTCGCTGCCATCGCCGACGCGTTACGCGACGACGAACTCACCATCGACGAACTCAACGTCGAGGTCATCGCCCGTACCGGTGCCTGGGCCGGCGATCTGGTGATGCCTGCGTTCCAGGGCTGGTGGCCCCGGTGGCGGCAGGTCATGCATCTAGCCGGCATCCGCGGCACCCTGTGCTTCGCGCCGAACCGGGGACGCAAGGTCACCTACACCAGTCCGGCACGGTGGCTGCCCGGTCTGCGGCCGGCCGACCGGCAGGTCGCGCTGACCCACGTGGTACACCGCTACCTGCATGCCTACGGGCCCGCCACCCCGCGCCGCTTCGCGCACTGGCTCAACGCGCCGGTCCGTTGGGCCGAAGAGGTGTTCTCCTCGCTCGGCGCCGAACTTCACCAGGTCACGGTGGAAGGAACGCCGGCCTGGGTGAGCGCCGGTGACACCGCGGTGCCGCCGACCCGGGCGCAGGGCGTACGGCTGCTGCCGTACTTCGACGGGTACGCCTACCGTGTCGGCAACCAGCCGCCCGAGCTGCTCTACCCGGGCCGCGCGGCCGAACGGGTGCTGCCGGCGAACTTCCAGTTCCTCGTCGTCGACGGAATGGTCGCCGGACTGTGGCAGCAGCGTCGATCGGGCCGCCGGATCGAGCTGACCGTCGAGCCGCTGGTGCGGCTGAGCCGCACCCAACGCGATGAACTGGACAGTCAGGCGGCCCGCGTCGGCGAGGTCCTGGAGGCGACACCGCGGCTGACCATCGGCCCCGTCACCGTGGGCGGCCACGCCTGAGCGTGCGTTCCGCCGGCAGCTGCGTTTTCACCGCGACGGATGGATCGGCGCCACGAAGATCGGCGTACCGCAGACTGCGAGGTGGAGACGACCGTCACGCACCTCGGTGGCGTGTGGCTGGCCCAGCGCGTCGATGGCCCGCGCGCTCGTGGCCGACCAGGGCAGCTCGACCTCGACCGACGGTTCGTGCTCACCGTCGAAGGTGTCACGCAGCTGCCAGAGCACCGTGAGGGGTGGCCGGTCGGCGCGTCGGACCTCGAACAGATACAGCGACGGCTGGTCGGCGAGCTCGATGCGCTGCACCGTTTCGACTTCCGCAAGCTGCTCGGTGAGCAGAGCGAACGTGTCCGCTGCCGGGTAGCGTCGGGTGAGCGCGCGGTCCTGATAGTCCAGCAACGGCAGCTTGCCGAACATCAGATGCATCATCTGGTAGGGGTCGACCGGCCCGGGTACCTCAGGGGCGAGGTTCCAGTACGCGGTCCGTCGGACCCCGCCGGCCAGGGCCAACATGTTGCGCATGACGATCTGCCGGCAGTTGATCCGGTGCCGCGCATCGTCGAGGGCGGGCGGGCAGTCGGCCAGGAACATCTGCAGCTTCGGCGGCAGCTGGGTCATCCGGTCGTAGAGGGCGCGCATGGCGCGGCGCTCCGGAGTGTCCTGGCCGACCTGTTCGCGCAGTTCATCGGTGGCCATCTTCGTCGGTGGCCCGCTGAACGCCTCGGCGAGCACGCTCTGCACCACGGCACCGAGTTCGGGAAACTCGAACAGCACCGGCCCGGCGTACTCACCGACCAGTACGGGCCTGAGGTAGCCGTTGCGGCGCATGAACTCCCGGGCGGTCTCCAGATAGGCGGGTATGTCCACCGGGTCACCGTAGAGATGGACGCTGAAGGCGTCGAACCAGTCCTTGCCGGCGGATGCCAGATGTTCGAAGAAGCGTCGCGGTCCGCTGTCCGGCTCACTGCTGAACACGTCGTACCCGCAGCCACCGAGCACCACGGTCGCGGCGGGATCGGCCTCCTTGACCGCCGCGTACATCACCTCGAGCTGCGCGACGTACTCGGCCGCGGTGCCGGCCCACAGCAGCGCGGTGTTGCTCGGCTCGTTGTCGCACTGCCAGAACTTCACCCGGCCCGCGCAGTGCCGTACGAGTCGGGAGACGAACTCCCGGTAGGTCGCAAGGTCGTGCGCGGGGGACGGCGGCAGGAAGTCCGTGGACTGCCGGGTCGCCCATCGGGAGCTGGAACAGATGGTGATCCAGACCTCCTCGTCACCGTTTAGTTGTCCCAGCAGCGCGTCGACGGTGTCCCAGGTGTAGCTGCCGGGTTCGGGTTCGACCTGGCCCCAGTAGACGTACGCGCGGACCAGGCCGGCGCCGAGAGCACGGGCCGGCGGGGCGAACTCGTCCGGTTGCCCGAACAGCCCGTAGCTGATGCCCCGGACCACGCCGAGCCGGATCCCCGGCAGCTGGACTGCGTGCGGATCCCCGGTGTGTTTCGGTCCGACCGTCCCGGCCGGCTCCGCTCTGTGCGTCACGACACGACCCTCTCGCCAAAGTTTATGTGATACACGTGAGTGTATGCCGTAAACTCCAGTCATGGCGAGAAGGGTTGTCACCGGTCCGGCACCGTCGATCTGGACGCAGCCGCCACCACCCCCACGGCAGCGCTCACTGGGCCGGGAGGAGATCGTCGACGCGGCGATCTCGCTCGCCGACGAGTCGGGGGCCAGCGCGGTCACCATGAAGGCGGTGGCCCAACGGCTGGGGTCCTATTCGGCCATGGCGCTCTACCGTTACGTCTACAGCAAGGACGGCCTGGTCGACCTGATGCTCGATGCGGCGGCCGCCGAGGCAGCACTGCCGGCCGACCCCGGCCCGGACTGGCGGGCCGATCTGCGCGACGTCGCCTTCGCGACCCGGGCCATGATCGCCCGGCACCCCTGGTACGCGCGGCTGAGCCACACCCGCCCCCCCACCGGACCGCACCAGATGGAACGCATCGAGTTCACCCTTGCCGTACTGACCGGGCAGGGCGCACCGCTGCACGCGGCGATGTCGTACGCGGCGCTCATCGATCGGCACATCCTCGGTAGCGGGCTTCAGGAGGCGGAAGAGGACCGCGCCAGCCAGCGTGCCGGGTTGACCGACGGTGCAGCGCTGCTGGCCGCGTTCGCGCCGGTCCATGATCTGGCCGCGGCGGACGGCCGGTTCCCGCTGCTGGCGAGCTGGCTTGCGGCACCGTCCGGTCCGTCCCCCGACGAACAGTTCCGGCTCGGCCTGGAATTCCTGCTCGACGGCATCGCCACCCGCCTACCGGCCGCCGGGACGGTCCCCCCAGTCCACCGCACCACCGCCGGGTGAGTACCCGGTCCACCGGTCTGCACGCCGGGGATCGCGTCCCACCCGGAGGAGCAGCTGGTCCTGACCTGAGGTGACCGGCGCGCCGGTGTCCGGCGGCGGCGCGAAGAAGCGGTGGGTCGTGGCACGGTCGGTCGGCGTCTCCGCGAGGCCCTCGTAGATCGCCTCGAAGTTGAGGCTGATCCAGCCGAGCAGCCCGGCATCCAGGGAGTCGTCGACGCCGATGGCCCGGGCCAGATCCCACGTGTGCACGACACTGTCGGTGGTACGTACCGCAAGAGCCTGGGCCGCGCCGACCCGACCTCCCGGGTAGTCGAGGACCCGCCCCAGCGCGCCGGGCTCGGAGAATGCCCCGGCACACCGCCGTACGGACCTCGTGTAGCTACCGACCGGATCGGTCCCCAACGCGTCCACGTCCCGCAACCGCAGGAAATCCGAACGGTTCCCACCACGTACGAGCCGGAGGTAGTTCTCGTTCCCCCGGACCATGTGGTTGACCAGCTGGCGGACGCTCCACTCCGGACACGGGGTGGGCCAGTCCCACTGCCGTGGCCGGACCTGCCGCAGCCGCCGCTCGAACCCGGCACTGGCCAGGATGAAACGGCGGACAACTCCCTCGCGGACATCACTCACACCACCATGTTGACCGACGGTCGCATCCAGATCCGGCGGGCATCGGACATCACGTTCTGACTCCGACACCCGTCGAGCCTGTGCTCGTTGTGGCCGTCGACCGACGGTTCCGTGGGACACAGTGGATGGTGATGAGGAAACCCCGCCGGGAATCGAACCCGAGTGTCACGCGCTTTGCAGGCGCGCCGTTCCGCCAGGGACGCCACAGGATCGTACGTGCCCCCGGCTGGGATCGAACCAGCGACCTCCGGGTTCGGAACCCGGCGCTCCATCCGCTGAGCTACGAGGGCAAGCGTGCGGCCGGAAGGCCGTAACACCAGTGGCGCGGGCCGGATTCGAACCGGCGATCTCAGCCTTATGAGGGCCGCGGGGACGTCCGGACTCCCCTACCGCGCTGCGTGACGACGTACGCCGTGCAGGGCTCGAACCTGCGACTCACCGAGCAGGAGTCGCCTGCTCCACCCGCTGGGCTGACGGCGCTGGCGCGGAGAGTGAAGGAGTCGAACCCTCGTCGTTACCGACGGCCCGGCTTTCGAAACCGGTTACCCGCCACTGGGTGCCACCCTCCTGGTCGGGTTGGGCGGATTTGAACCGCCGTCCTCTCGCTCCCGAAGCGAGCGCGCTGACCACACTGCGCCACAACCCGATGCGTACCCCCGGCGGGAGTCGAACCCGCGGCCTCCTGGTTCGTAGCCAGGCGCTCTGATCCACTGAGCTACAGGGGTGTGCTGCTTTCGTACCCGGCGGGGGATTCGAACCCCCAACCTCCGCGTCCTGAACGCGGCGCCTCTGCCAGTTGGGCTACCCGGGCATGTGTCGACCTCGCTACCGTGCCCTCGGCGCGATTCGAACGCGCACCGTCGACGTCCTCAACGTCGTGCCTCTGCCGTTGGGCCACGAGGGCATGAAGAGCGGCTGGCCGGGTTCGAACCGGCGACCTTCACCATGGCAAGGTGACGCGCTACCGACTGCGCTACAACCGCACGCGAGCCATCGCGGGGAATCGAACCCCGGACCTCTGTCGTACCAGGACAGTGCTCTGATCCACTGAGCTACGACGGCAACGTACATTCCATCCACTGTGGAGTTTTCAAGTCACCCCGCTTCGGTGGCGTCCACCGCAGCCGAGCACGGGCGGCAGGGATCGAACCCGCATCTTGCGACCCGTGGGCCGCTGCTCTGCCAGCTGAGCTACACCCGTCTGCTTCCCGCACAACGAAAAGCCGCCCTGCCCCGGATCGGGTGGGCGGCTGTCAGACGCTTCTTCGCCTCTGTTACCGCCGCCGTCGCATCAGCATGCCGCCACCAACTCGTTCGTGGACCCCGAGGTATCGTGAGGTCGGCTCACCGCACAGCGCGGTGCGCTGCAGGCCGCGCTCGGACCTGGCGTTCATCGCGACTCCTTGAGGTTTCTCTTCCGGGTGACGTCAGCAACACTAGGGCGTGACGCGGACGGGGACAATCGACTTTTCGACCGGGAATCCAGCTCCGGAAGGATGCGGTGAAGATCCTCGAACCGCGTCCCGGGTGGACTGATCGTGTCGACGCTGCGCTTCCAGGGCGGTGCCGGCGACCAGCCGGCGGGGATCGCCCGCAACACCGCTGCGGCGTATCTGCTGAGTTGCTGGGTACGGGCATTGTCCATGCCGTCTCCCGGCCCGGCATTACCGGAAGCCTGACCAATACGCCAGCAACCCGACATACCTCCCCGGACGGCGGGTGGCGCGGTGCCCGCCGGTAGCCTCTCAACAGATGGCCGGTGTCGTCTACATCGATGCAGGGCCGCCGCCGGCCCGGCGGCAGAGAGCGAGGGTGGTGTGCGGGCGACGCTGAAGGATGTCGCGAAGCTGGCGGGCGTGTCGACCAAGACCGTGTCCAATGTGATCAACGGATACGCCTACCTGCGACCGGAGACCCGCGCCAAGGTGGAGGACGCGATCGGACAACTCCACTATCGGCCCAATGTGACGGCCCGCAACCTGCGCCGTGGCACCTCGAGCCTGATCGCGCTCGCCCTGCCGGAGATCCGTAACCCGTACTTCTCCGAACTCGCCCAGCACGTCGTCGAGGAGGCCCAGCGGCACACGCTGACGGTGCTCATCGACTGTACGGAGGGTGTGGCAGAACGCGAACAGCTCGTCGCCGACGGCTTCCACGAGCGCATCATCGACGGACTGATCCTGCTGCCCCAGACATTGCGGGTCGAGGATCTGCGGCGCTCCGCCGACGATGTTCCACTCGTACTTCTGGGCGAACGGTTCGCCAACCATGCCGACTGCATCGCGATCGACAGTCGGGCCGCCGCCCGGGCCGCCACCGGGCATCTGATCTCGTTGGGCCGACGCCGGATCGGGGTGATCGGTGGCGCGTCGCCGACCGGCAACACGATCCAGCGGCTGCGGATGGCCGGCTACCGGGAGGAGTTGGAATCCGCCGGGCTGGAAGCTGATCCGCGACTGCACGCGGTACCGGCGGAATACACCATGGCGGAGGGGGCGCTCGCGATGCAACGACTACTGGAGCACGGCGCCGGACCGGATGCGGTGTTCTGCCACAACGACCTGCTCGCGCTGGGCGCCATCCGTACGCTACGGACCCGGGGCCTGCGGGTTCCGCAGGACGTCGCGGTGATCGGCGTGGACGACATCGAGGCCGGGCGCTATGCCAGTCCGACACTGTCCACGATCTCGCCGGACAAGTCGTACATCGCGCGCACCGCAGTACGGATGCTGGTGGAACGCTTCCAACCGGACGGGCAGGGACCGCCGCGTCAGATCACCGCCGGGTTCACCCTGACGGTACGGGAGAGCACCGGCGGCGACACCGGGCACTGACCATCCCCGCGTGGCCGGCTCCGGTCAGATAACGACTGCTCCAGAGGCCTTTACAAGGTTTAGTACGACGATGTAGAACCGCCCGAGGAGCTGCTCGAGAACCGTCTGAGAGGCCGGGTCATCATGCATCTGAGTCGCCGTCACCTTTTCCGCGCCACCGGCCTCGTGGCCGGTGCCGCCGCCCTCAGTGCGTGCGACACCGCGCCCGGGTCCGGCGGCAAGGACACCAACCGACTGAAGTGGTGGGACCAGTTCCAGCCGTTGGCCGACGCGGAGAAGCAACTGTTCGCATCGTTCGCCAAGACCAAGGGTGGACTGCCGGTCGACTACACCGTCTACAACCCCAACGACCAGGGCAAGGCGCTGCAACTGGCCAAGCAGAGCGACCAGCTGCCCGACGTGTTCACCCTGGCAGGGGTCAGCATCCCGCCACCGACCCTGGTCAAGCAGGGCTGGTTCAGCCCGATCGAGCTGTCCGCGGCGACCCGGGACCGCCTGCCGCAGGGCACGCTGCTGGAGGGGATCAGCACCTTCGACCACAAGGTGTACAGCTTCCCGCAGTTCAACTTCCGCCAGCACAACACCCTGACCTGGTTCAACACCGAGCTGTTCGGCAAGGCCGGACTCGACCCGGCCGCACCGCCGGCCACCTACGACGAGTTCCGGGCCGCCTGCCTGAAGATCCGTAAGAAGGCCGGCTCGGGTGCGTCCGGTCTGATCCTGCCGCTGAACTTCCCCGACCGGCTCTCCGCGATGCTGATCGAGCTCGCCCAGGCCGGCGGGTTCGGCGGTGGCCACGACCAGGACGAGCAGATCGACTTCCGCACCGGCGAGTACGCCCTGCACACCGACCCGTTCGTGCACGCCCTGGAGTTCCTGCTGTCGTTGAAGAAGGACAAGCTGCTGTTCCCCGCATCCTCGTCGCTGGACGCGCGTACCGGTCGCGCCCGCTGGTCGACCGGCACAACCGGATTCTTCTTCGACGGACCGTGGAACATCGGCGTGATCGTGGACAGCTTCAAATCCTTCGCCGGCAAGGTCGGGGTCGGCCCGATCCTGGTGCCGCAGAGCGGCACGAAGCCGACCGTCTACCAGTCACCGCAGCCGCCGACGTTCTGGGTGTCGAAGGACTGCAAGCATGTCGAGGCGGCGTCCCGGCTGTTGGCGATGATCGTGGAACCGGACTACCAGAAGAAGCTGGCCGAGAACATGGACCAGCCACCGCTGGATCTGACCGCGGCGGAGAAGGCCGACGTGCACCCGACCTACCGTGCGGCTCTGCGCCTGTTCCAGCAGGAGGTCTACCTGGCACCCAACCCGATCGTCCGGAACCCGGTGGTGGCCGACGTGCGGGCGGCGCGGGACACGGTCACCCCGAACCTGGGTGACATCGTCCAAGGTGCGTTCAGCGGCAAGATCACCAACGTCCGGTCCACGCTCAAGCAGTTGTCGGACAAGAACGAGGCTGCCCGGGACAAGGCGATCTCGGCTGTCACCAAGAAGGGCAAGAAGGTCAGCCAGGACGACTGGCGGTTCGCCAACTGGCAGCCGGGCAAGGACTTCGACGCCGCTTCCTACCGATGAGGGTCGGGCACGCCACCATGTGCTGACCCTCCTGGCTCCGGGTGCCACGCCCATCCGGGACCGAAAGGGGCCGGCCCCGCCAGGGCCGGCCCGGTTCATTCGCCGCTGCTGATCCGGTTCGCCACCCGTCGGGACGCCTCGACCAGTTCCGCTGGAATGGCGCGGCTTGGCCGGGTCAGAGCCGCGTGCACCGCCTCCACCGGCAGCTTCGGCCTGCGGTGTTCGTCCAGTAGCCCGTTGCGCTCCTGCAGCGTGTCGGTGAGCTGGGTGTAGCAGAAGCCGGCCACCTCGGTGGAGTCCAGCAGCGCGGTGACCAGTTCGGTGAATCCAGCGAGCAGTTCTTCGGCGGAGCCGACCGTGCCGTAGCCGAACCATTTCTGGCCGGACTCGGGCGCGTAGGACAGTCCGCCGAACTCGGTGACGACGATGGGCTGACCCCGGTCGTACGCGGGATCGTCGACACCATGCAGCAGAACCTTGCGTCGGCCGGGGCCGGCACCACGCAGCATCTCCCGTACACCGTCGGGCTCACCCCACCGCTCCCGCAGGCTCTCCCCCTGCGGCGCGTAGTCGTGCACCCCGATGATGTCGGTCTCGGCCAGTTCCCATCCGTCGTTGGAGATCACCGGGCGATCCGGGTCCAGCGCCCGGGTCAGGTGGTACAACGCGGTGGCGTAGTGCTGGCTGTCGGCGCGGGTGGCGATGTCCGGGACACCCCAGCTCTCGTTGAGCGGCACCCAGGCCACGATGCAGGGGTGGCTACGGTCCCGGCGCAGCACCTCCAGCCACTCCGGCACGAAGCGTTCCATGGCCCGGGCGGAGAACTCGAACGCATTGGCCATCTCGCCCCAGACCAGCAGGCCGAGCCGGTCACACCAGTACAGGAAGCGGGGATCCTCGACCTTCTGATGGATTCGGGCACCGTTGAAACCCAGATCCCTGATCAACTCGACCTCATTGCGCAGCGCTGCCTCGTCCGGGGCGGCCAGGTGCGACTCGGGCCAGTATCCCTGCTCCAGTACCAGGCGCAGATAGTACGGCTTGCCGTTGAGCAGGAAACGTCCGTCCCGGAAGCCCGCACTGCGCAGACCCAGGTAGCTGCGCAGCCGGTCCACCTCACGGCCGTGCTCATCGGACACCGTCACCTCGGCGTCGATCAGGTTCGGTCGTTCCGGCGACCACAGCAGGGTCTCCCGGGTCATCTGGTGACGCATCGCGGGGACGGCGATGTCGAAACAGCCCACCTGTTCTGTGACGGTCACCTGCTGGCGGGCGAGTTCCTGACCGTCGTGGCTGAGCCGTACCGTCACGCGGACCGGATGCTGCGGGGCCCGGTCGAACCGCAGTTCCACCCCGGCCCGACAGGCCGACAGGTCGGACGTCCAGTGCAGCGACTCGACGTAGAGTCCACCGACCGGCTCCAGCCACACCGGTTGCCAGATACCGGTGGTGCGCTCGTAGAAGATGCCGTGCGGTTCGGGCCGCCAGTCCTGTTTGCCGCGCGGCTGGGAGACGTCGGTCGGCCGGTCCTCGGCGCGCACCACGATCGTCTGCACGCCGGTGTCGGACAGTACGCCGGACACGTCGAAGCTGAACGGGGTCTGGCCGCCGGTGTGGGTGCCCACCAATGCGCCATTGACCCAGACCGTGGCGTGGTAGTCGACCGCACCGAAGTGCAGCAGTAGCCGATCACCCACAGGCTTCGCGGGCACCTCGATACTGCGGCGGTACCAGACCACCGGATGGAAGCCGGTATCGCCGATTCCCGACCGGGCGGACTCCGGCGGGTACGGTACGACTATCCGCCGGCCGAACGCCGCATCCGCCGCAGCACCTCCCCCGAACCAGCGTTCGTCGACACCCCGTTCGGCGTCGTCGACGGCGAAGTCCCATTCGCCGCACAGGTCGGTCCAGGCATCCCGGACCAACTGCGGTCGGGGATGCAGGGTCGTCTGATCGGTCACGGGCATCCTTTCGGGCTTCGGCCGCCTGCGCGGCGGTGTGGTCTGGCCGACGGTGTGCGCTCTGCGGAGCCGGTCAGGGACAGGCACGTTTCCTGCATCACCAGTACGCGGGCCGATCCTGGCTGCGGTCCTGGGTGGCCACCAGGACATCCAGCAGCATCTCCTGCAACTGCACGCGGGTATCCCGGGCGGCCGGCACCGACCAGAGGTTGTGCAGCTCGTCGGGATCGGCGACCAGGTCGTAGAGTTCACCACTACGTTCCCGTCGTGTCGCCGGCTCCCCATGATGGGCGATCAGCTTCCACCGGTCGTGGCGCAGCATCGTGGTGTGCACCGCGGGATCGTACGGGTGGCCGCTGTTTCGGTACTCGCACAGCGCCCAGTCCCTGCTCCATTCCCGCGCACCGTCGCGGGCCAGGCCGAGCAGGCTCGTACCCTGGCCCCGTCGCAGCGGCGGCAGGCCCGCAGCGGCCAGGAAGGTCGGCGCGAGATCGATCCACTGGACGAACTCGCCGCGGCGGGCACCGGCGGGCAGCACGCCGGGCCAGCGCATGATGAGCGGCACCCGGACCGAGCAGTCGTACATCATCGGGCCCTTGAGCATGAGCTGATGGTCACCGAGCATCTCGCCGTGGTCGCTGGTGAACACCACCAGCGTGTCCTCGGCGAGTCCCTGTTCCTCCAGCGCCCGCATGATGCGTGCCACTTCGTCGTCGACCAGGCTCACCATCGCGTAGTACGCGGCCTTCACCTCCTGCAGTTCCTGCTCGCTGTAGGAGGTGTAGCCACGGGCATGACCTGCGTAGGACTCGTGCGACGCCTCGGTCAGGATCGGTGGCTTGTCGTCCAACTCGCCGTCCCGGGTGACCGGCCGGGACAGCGACGCCGGATCGTAGCGGTCGGTGTACTCGCCCGGCGCACCGAAACCGTGGTGCGGGTCGAAGAAGTTCGCCACGAAGAAGAACGGCTTGCCCTCCTCGCGGCCGGACTCCAGGAAGTCGACCGTCTCGTTGCCGATCCATCTGCTGTAGTGCGCCTCGGTCGGCATCGTGTCGAAGGTGACCGGGGACGCCGGGTCTCGGGCCGCGTCGTACAGGTCCGGCCGGGTCGCCCGTAGCCAGCGGTGGTAGTGGTTCTCCGAGGACCCCGGGTACGGGTCGTGCGCCCACCGGAACACCCGGAACCCGTCGTCACCGCGGCGTTCGGTACGTCCGCCGAAGCACGCGTCGAGGTGGAACTTGCCGACCAGGCCGCAGTCGTAGCCGCCGTCGGCCAGTTCCCGGCTGAACATCCGCTCGGTGTCGGGAAGTTGGACACCGTTTGCCCACAGCCCGTGTGAATGTACGTACCGGCCGGTCATCAGGCTGGCCCTGGACGGTGCGCAGACCGGGTTCTGCACGTAGCAGTTCTCGAACAGCACGCCTTCGGCGGCGAGCCGGTCCAGCGCCGGTGTCTGGATCTCGTCGTTGCCTGCCGCGTGCAGCGCGTTGAAGCGCTGCTGGTCGGTACAGATGAGCAGGATGTTCGGTGCGCGGTGAGCGGATTCTGTCATGATTTCACGGCTCCAGCGATTCCCTCGACGAAGTAGCGCTGCAGGAACACGAACAGCGCGACGACCGGCAGTAGTGAGATGACCGCGGCTGCCGCCATTCCGGACCAGTCGACCGAGTTCTCCCCGGTGAAGGCGAGCATGCCGACCGACAGGGTGCGCAGATCCGGGCGGCTGAACGTGAAGACCAGCGGCAGGAAGAACGCGTTCCAGGTCGCCAGGAAGGTCAGCAGTGTCACGGTGGCGGTGACGGGCATGGACAACGGCAGCATGACCCGGAAGAAGATCGAACCGAACCCGGCGCCGTCGAGTACCGCGGCCTCCTCCAGTTCCTTCGGCAGACCACGGAAGTAGCCGGCGTAGAGCAGGATCGCGGCCACGTTCGCGCCACCGGACAGTGCGATGACCATCCCGCTCAGCGAGTTCAGCAGACCCAACTGGTGGGAGATCTCCACCACCGGGATGATCGTGTACCCGGTGGGCACGAACAGCGTCACCACCAGTACGGCCATCACGGCCCGGCGGCCGAGGAAGCGGTAGCGGCCCAGCACGTACCCGGCCATCGCGCAGCGTACGACCACGATCACCACGGTCGCGACGGTCACGATGACGGTGTTGAGCAGGTAACGGCCGAAGCCCGCGTCGCTCCAGGCCCGGTGGTAGTTGCCCCAGACCGGGGAGTCGGGGATCAGCTTCAGCCCTGCCGCGAAGACCTCCATCTGGTCCTTCAGCGAGGCCGACACCATCCACAGGAAGGGGTAGATCCACAGTAGACAACCCACGGCCAGTACCGCGGCAGCGATCCACCAGGGCAGGCGACGCAGGACGTACGCCGTACTCCGGCGGTTACGCTGCGCCGGAGCGCCGGTACGCCCACTGACTGACCTACTCATGTCAGGTTCCCCGCCTTACGCGCCGCCCGGACCCCGAACAGTTGCAGCAGGCCCACCAGACACACGAACAGTCCGAAGATGACCGCTGCTGCGGAGGCGTAGCCGAGACGTGGCACCGTCGCGGCGAACGCCCACCGGTAGATGTAGATCTCCACCACCTCGGTGGAGTAGAACGGTCCGCCACCGGTCATGGTGAGCATCAGGTCGAAGACCTTGAGCGTGCTCTCCAAGGTCAGCAGTGTGATGATGATCGTGAACGGCTTGAGCAGTGGCAGCGTGATCCGCCGCATCAGGTCGAGGTTGGCGGCGCCGTCGATGCGCGCCGCCTCGTACAGCTCGTCCGGGATCGTCTGCAACGCCGCGAGCCAGTAGATGACGGTGACCCCGAACCACTTCCAGACGTAGACCCCGACGACCGTCCACAGTGCACTCGATGACGAGCCGAGGAAGTTGACGCCCTCGTCGACGAGCCCGAGCTTGATCAGCGCGAGGTTTATCGGCCCACTCGCCGGGTCGAAGATGAACTGCATGACCACGCCGACGATCGCAGTCGTCGTGACCACCGGCAGGAACAGTGCGGTCCGGAACAGGCCACGGAACGGCATCTTCGGCGAGTTCAGCACGATGGCGACCAGCAGACTGGTGAACACCTTGATGGGGACGGCCACCACGGTGAACAGGATGGTGATCTTGAAGGTGTTCCAGAACAGTGGATCAGCGGTGACCTCGCGGTAGTTCTGCATGCCGACGAACGTCTTCGTGGAGTCGAAGCCGTCCCAGTCCAGCAACGAGTACCAGAAGCTCGCGAGGATCGGATAGATCGTGTACAGGCCGTAGAGCACGACGGTCGGGGTCAGGAAACCCCACACCCACAGCTGGGTACGACTGCGCCGGCGCGGTCCCCGGTGTCCGTCCACGTGCCCCGCCTTCTCCGACCATCAGTCAGCGCACCGCCACCGGGCGGTGCGCTGACCTTGCGGGCGTCACAGTACAACGATGTAGAGATCTCGTAAAGGAGGGTACGGCCGGCCTGCCGGTCAACCGAGCAGTGCCGCCGTGGCGGCCAGCGTGACGAGCGAGAGGACCGTGCTGACCAGTACCGCACGGGTGGCGAGCGTCTCGGCCACGCCATAGCGCTGGGCGAAGATGAAGGTGTTCTGCGCAGTCGGCAGCCCCGCACAGATCACCACGGCGAGCAGTTGCGGGGCGGACAGACCCAGGACGAACGCGCCGACGAGGAAGGCGGCCAGCGGCTGTACGAGCAGCTTCGCCGCCACGATGACCGACACCTCGGCGCCCGAGCGTTCGACCGGCGCATCGTCCCGGTGTAGGGATGCACCCAACGCGATCAGCGCCGCCGGTACCGCCGCGGCGGCCAGCAGGGTCAACGACGTGGCCACCAGGCCGGTCGGCCGGTAACCGAGAGCGGACGCGACCACACCGCCGACGGAGCCGAGGATGACCGGGTTACGCAGCGGCAGCGTGAGGGTCCGCCGTAACCGACGACCCTCGATGTCCCCACCCCGATCCAGCACGGTCAGGATGATCGGCGTGAACACCACCGTCTGCAACAGCACCACCTCGGACAGAAAGGAGGCGCTACCCAGTACCTGCATCGCGATCGGGATGCCGAGATTCGCCGAGTTGACATAACCGGCGGCCATCCCCCAGATCGCCCGCTCACCGCGCTTGCGGCCGAACCATCGGCCCGCGACCCACCAGCCGACCCCGAGTACGAGTACCCCGCTGACGCCGAAGGCGAGCAGGGAGCGTCCGGCGAACGCGGACAGCGGAGTGCGCGCCAGGGTCAGGAACAGCGCCGCCGGCATCGCGAGATGGAACACGAACCGGCCGAGGGCACCGGCGAGATCGTCGTCGAGGAGGCGGATGCGGCGGACACCGTACCCGAGCGCGGTGAGGATCCAGATCGGGCCGAACGCAGAGATCATTCCCACCGGGCAACTCCCCTGCCGACAGGTACGCCCTTCGGCGGGCCGGACGCTATCAGACCAGTTCGCTGCGGGCAGCCATCCCATGACCGTCGCACCGGCGACCTGAGCATCATGCTGCGGCCCCGCAGTACCGGGGCGAGGAGATTCCGCAAGCGGCGGGGAGTCCGTCGGGACCGGGGGACAGATTACGCAGCGTAAACGGGGCGAAAGGGGCTACGGCCAGCAGGTACCGGTCAGCACCCAACCCGCAACGGGACAGCTTGCGGCTACCGGTGATGTGCCACCCGTGCTGCCTGAGCAACGATTGGCCCTATGAGCACACGATGCCTCATCGTCGACGACAATGTCGGGTTCCAGGAATCGGCCCGCAAGCTGCTGGAGCGCGAGGGAATGCACGTCGTCGGAGTGGCCTCCCGGACCGAGGAGGCGCTGACCCGCATCGCCGAGCTCCAGCCCGAGGTCGTGCTGGTCGACATCGATCTGCTCGACGAGAGTGGCTTCGACCTGGCCCATACGCTCGGTGAACAGCGCACCGTCCAGGAGCAGTACACCGGCGGCCCGGCGGTCATCATGATCTCCAGTCACTTCGAGGCGGACTACCACGAACTCGTCGAGGCCAGTCCGGCGCTCGGCATGGTCGACAAGGCCGAGCTTTCCGCCACCGCGATCTGGAACCTGCTGCGCTCCTGACGATTCCGAACCGTCTTCTCAGGACTTCGGACGCCTGCTGACTCCCGTCACTCGGTGAAGTGTGCCGCCGGCAGGGGGTCCAGGACGGCGAGATGCAGTCGGCGCAGGCGAGCGGGCTCGGCGATCACGTCGTAGCTGGTGATCCGGTCGTCGTCGATGGTGAAGGTGAGTGCCAGCAGCAAGCGACCCCGCGGCGCCACCACCACACCCACGGTGCCATCGATGAGCACAGGTTCGGCGAAGCGTGACCGGTCGGCCAGCAGTACCGTGCCTTCGGCGACGCTGCGTGCCCCTCTCACCTCGGTGCCGGCGCCGGGCGGCACGGCGGCCGGATCGGCACGCCGTAGCACGTCGGGGGCAAGTACGTCGAGAACCGCGGTCAGGTCACCGGCCCGTGCCGCGGCCAGAAAGGCGGACACGACCTGCCGATGGCGGGCGAGCGCAGCAGCCGGAAGCGCCGGAACACCCTTCAGCTTCCGGCGTGCGCGACTGGCGAGTTTCTTCGTGGTGACCGGGCTGCGCGCCACGATCGGCGCGATCTGGTCGAACGGAACGGCGAACATGTCGTGCAGCACGAACGCGACCCGCTCGGCCGGGGACAAGGTGTCCAGTACGACCAGCAGCGCGCGGCCCACCGCGTCGGCCTGTACCACCTCGTCCTGCGGATCGACCGCTCCGGTCGCGTCCGCGGCGCGGTCGTCCACCTGTTGGCCGGCCAGATGCTCCCGACGTGAGCTGCGGGAGCGCAGCATGTCCAGGCAGATGCGGGTCACCACGGTACGCAGCCAGCCGGGCAGGTTGTCCAGGTCGTCGACGCCGTTACGGTCCAGTCGCAGCCAGGTCTCCTGTACCGCGTCGTCGGCCTCGCTCAGCGAGCCCAGCATCCGGTAGGCGACCGCGCGCAGATGGCCGCGCTGCGCCTCGAACCGTTCCGCCAACCCGTACCGTTCGTCCACCGGTCACCTTTCCACGTTGCCGTGCGTCACCCCTGATGACGGATGCAACGTAGCCAAAGTGACAGGAGTACCGGTGACGTCCCTGCTGCACCTTGATTCCAGCGCCAACCGTTGCGGTGAATCGGTCAGCAGGCAGCTGACCGCGTCGTTCGCCGAGACCTGGCGGGCGCTGCACGGCCCGACCGGGTACCGCTACCGGGATCTGGCTGCCGACCCGGTGCCGCCGCTCGACACCGCGTACTGCACCCTCGGCCGCCGGCTGGAGCGTACCGGGCCGGTGGCACCCGACCAGGTACAGACCCTGATCACGGACACCGCGGAGAGCCGGGAATGGGCACTGACGTATCCGCTGATCACCGAACTCCTGGCCGCCGACACCGTGCTGATCGGTGCTCCCCTGTACAACTACTCGATTCCCGCATCACTGAAGGCCTGGATCGACCGGGTGAGTTTCCCCGGTGCGTTCATCGAGCCCGACACCGGACGGAGTGCACTGGCCGGTACGAGGATCGTGGTGGTCACCACCCGCGGCGGCAGCTACGGCCCCGGCACCGTACCGGAATCCCGGGACTTCCTCAGCCCGTACCTGCGCGCCTATTTCTGCCGCCACGGAGTGCCCGCCGGGCACATCTCACTGGTCAGCGCCGAACTCACCCTGGCCTGGCTCGCTCCGCACCTCGCGCACCTCCGGCCGGCCGCGGTGAGTTCGCTCGCGGCGGCACGCACCGAGGTGGCGGCGCTGGCCGCGGCGACAGTACGGGCACCGGTCCGGACAGCGTCGACACGGGCGGCGGACACCTGACCGCGGTACCCGACCGTGGTCCTGGCCGGTATGTCTTTGCTGTCATAGTATGGCGAGCTGTGCGCATAACACGCGGTATCACCATCGGTTGGCTGCTCGTCTCCGTCCTGGTCTTCCTCGGCTTCGGGATCTGGGGCGCGATCCAGGCCGACATCTACTTCAACGGTGAGCGGGCCAGCGCGCACATCGACTCCTGCGAGACCCACCGGGAGTACTCCCGGCGCGGCAGCTACACCCAGACCCGTTGTCGGGGCACCTGGCGGACCGCGGACGGCCGGACACACACCGCCGAGATAGAGGGCGCCGAGTACGCCGACCGCGACCATGCCGTCGCGGTCCGGGTGGATGGTGACCTCGCCATCGTGGACAGCCGGTGGGAGCTGTGGCCCCTCGGCGTCGCCGCCGGCGCCCTGGTCTCCATCGTGATCGCCGCGGCAGCCGTACGGGCCACCCGCCGCAGGACACGACCCACCGTGCCGAGTGGCTACCGGGCCGGCCCGTTCGGCTGACCGCGACCCCGCTAGAAGCTGGTCGAGCCGCCACCTGCCGATGCGCTGGTCGCGGCAGAGGATGCGGCGGGGCCGGTCACGGCTGCCGTGCCACCGATGAGTGCGCTGGAGCCGCGCCGCACCGGGGTACCCGTTCGGCCTTACGGACAATCCTGATCTGAGGGCCGTTACCGGCCGGGAGGACGTGACGGTGCGAGAGGTGGCGATCCGCCCGATCCGCTCAGGTGACCCGACAGCTCTCCGGTAGGCTGGAGGGGTCTGCCGACAGCACCGGCAGCGGCGCGTACACGTCCACGGCGTGCAGGGCGCTCCCGGGCGGAACGCGGATCGGGCCGACAGCACGGTGAGGATGGCAGAAGTGGTCAACGACAAGTCCCTCGGCGTCGCGTACGTGCTGTGGTTCTTTCTTGGCCTGCTCGGGATCCACCAGTTCTATCTGGGCAAGCTCGGACGCGGCCTGCTGTACCTGCTGACCGGCGGAATTCTGGGAATCGGCTGGCTGGTGGACCTGTTCACGCTGCCGTCCCAGACCCGGCGGGTCAACGCCGAACGCCGCGCGGGACTGTAGAAGTCCCCGCCAGGCCTTTCATCCCGCAGTACCGGACGAAACCACGTGATCGATCACGCGATGGCGCATGCCAATCTTCAGCGATCTCCGGGTTTTTACCGACCCCTTGCTCACTTATTCGTATGGAAGGGGATGCTGTGTCTAATTCGTCCAGGTCGCTGCGTCTTGTTCTGGCGGTATCTGGTCCCTACCTGGGGCCGTGAGTAGGAGACCCACCGACCCTTGAAGCACCTGGAGGTGCGATGGGTCTCCGACGAGGTCTGCGTGCCGGCGTCGTGGCGCTGGTACTGATCAGCTGCGCGCTGGTCACCGGAAGTGCCGCAAGCGGTGGCGGGAAGCAAAGTGTCCCACCGGATGAAGAAGAGACCGAAGCGGTGGTGGCCAATGAGAACGCGTCGACCGGCAGCTGCGGGGTCGAACGCTGGTCTGTCAAGACCGGTACCGACGCCGATGCCAGCAAGATCACGCTGCAGTCCACCACCCCGACCACCATCTCCTCGCTGACCTCACTACCGGCTCCCTCCAGCCTGCCGGCCGACAACCGGGTCCAGCCGACCGAGACCACGGTCTACCAGTTGAACGTGACCCTCACCGAATACAAGCTGGAGGACGACTCCGACTACCACCTGGTGCTGTCCGACGGCAGCGGGCACACCATGATCGCCGAAATTCCCGATCCGACCTGCGTGGGATCCGGTAGTCCGCTGCTGTCCAGCATCCAGAAGGCGCGCAGCGAATTCGACGCCAAATACACCCCCACCACGAGTTTCAAGACCGCCAACGTACCGGTCACCGTCACCGGAGTCGGCTTCTTCGACTTCCTGCACGGCCAGACCGGCGTCTCCCCCAACGGCATCGAGCTGCACTCGGTCCTCGACATCTCCTTCAGCGGTGGTGGCGGCACCGGCTGCACCGGAAGTGGGCAGTTGCTCGGCAACGCAGGCTTCGAGACCGGAAGCTTGTCACCGTGGAGCGGTAGCAGCGGCGTTGTCTACAGCGGCACCAGCGAACCCGCGCACGCCGGCTCCTGGGATGCCTGGCTGGACGGGTACGGCGCGGCGCACACCGACACGCTCACCCAGGCGGTGACCCTGCCCTCGGGCTGCACCACCTACAGTGTCGGATACTGGCTGCACGTCGACACCGCGGAGACCACCACATCGGGCAAGTACGACACGCTCTCGCTCCAGGTCCTCGACAGCTCGGGTGCGGTGCTGGCGACCCTCGCCACCTACTCCAACCTCAACCACAACACCGGCTACACGCACCACACCGCGAGCCTCGCGTCCTACGCCGGCAGAGCGGTCAGCATCAGGTTCACCGGAACCGAGGACTACACCATGCAGACCTCGTTCGTGATCGACGACACCACCCTCGCTGTCTCCTGAAACCGGGCCACCGGGCGCCCGACGGATTCCCGTCGGGCGCCCGGTCGGCTCCGGTACACGTGCTGCGAAGGCACCACAGCGTGTTCAGGCAGTGAGTCCCCAGAACTGTGCGATGTAGTACGAGGAACAGATCGACTGCAGGTAGTAGGTACCCGTACTGCCGCACTGGGTCGCACCGCTACCCGGATCCACCGGTGTGCCGTGGCCGATGCCGGTCACCACATAGCGTTCGACGACCGGGTTGCCGGCGCCGTCGGCGTACACCTCCCGGGTGGTGTTGCCGGGCAAGGATGTCGTACCGGTCGGTGTCTGCGGAATCCCCCAGACATTCGTCCACTGGTCCCGGGATTCCGCCGCGTTGGCCGGGTTGACGGTGTAGTCGGCGGTCCCGTTCCAGATCGCCACCCGGGGCCACGGGCCGGCGTAGCCGGGATCCGCCGAGCGGACCAGGTCACCCCACTGCGCCGGGGTCTTCGAGGTCGCCATGTACTGGCACATCGTCGCGCTGCTCAGGTCCTTGGCGCAGCCGTACGGCAGGCCCGCGACGATCGCGCCGCCGGCGAACACGTCGGGATAGGAGGCCAGCATCGCCGTGGTCATCGCGCCACCCGCCGACAGACCGGTGATGAACACCCGATGGCTGTCGACCCCGTACTGGGCGGTGGCGTAGTCGACCATCTGTTTGATCGACAGCGCCTCGCCCTGTCCGCGGGTGGTGTCGCCCGGCTGGAACCAGTTGAAGCAGCTGCTGGCGTTGTTGGCGCTGGACTGTTGCGGGAGGACCAACGCGAATCCGTTGAGGTCGGCGAATTTCTGCCAGCCGGCATGGCCGAAGTAGTCGGTGGCGTTCTGGGTGCAGCCGTGCAACGCGACGACCAACGGCGCACCGGCCGGCAGGTTGCTGGGCAGGTAGCTGTACATGGCCAGGGCCCCGGGGTTGGAGCCGAACCCGGTGACCTGGGTGAGACCGCCGGCGGCGGTCGCCGGCAACGGCACCAGCAGCGCGGCCAGTACCGCCATCAGTACCGCCAGGCTCCATCGTGGACGCATCGGGGGACCTCCTTCGGATCAGGGCGACAGGGTGCAGGTGTTCACCAGGTCGCCACCGGCGGGCCGGGGCAGGGTTGCGCTGGGCGGGGGCCGGTGGCCCGCGTCCAGCCAGCCGCGCAGCGCACCGAGCGCCGCGCGGTAGCAGGGCAGGATGGGGCGCAGCTGGTCCGGATGGGCGTCGAAGAGCCCGTCGGTATGGTTGCCGTCCGCGATCCGGTAGTAGCGGAACATCCCGGTACGGCGGTGCTCGGCGACCATCCGGGCGTACACGTCGCTGTCGGTACTGATCGGCAGCAGCGTGTCGAGGGTTCCCTGCAAGGTGATCAGCGGCTTGCCGATCCGTCCGGTCAGGCCGATCGAGGCGACCGCCCGATGTACCGCCTCCGGCCGGCCCGGGTAGTCGTAGTCGGCGTCGCAGCCCGGTGTACCGGAGGCGCAGTACGGTGTCCCGTCGGGATCACCCGGACTGTAGTCCGGGTCGAACTCGGCCCGGTAGATGCGCTGGGTCAGATCCCAGTAGACCTGATAGTGGTACGCCCACAGGAATTCCGAGCCGGGAGCGAATCCGGCGGCGAGCATCGCGTCGTGCGCGGCCGGGTCGCCTGTCGCGGCATATGCCGGATACTCGCGCAGTGCGGTGGGCAGGTAGCTGAACATGGTGGGGCCGTCAGCCCGCCACAGCGTGCCCTCCCAGTCCACTCCCCCGTCGTAGAGCTCGGGATGGTGTTCCAACTGCCAGCGGGTCAGGTAGCCACCGTTGGAGATGCCGGTGACGAGGGTCTGGCGGACCGGACGCCGGTAGCGTTGCACGACGGTGGCCCGGGCGGCGACGGTCAGCTGGGTGAGTCGCCGGTTCCATTCGGCGATCGCGGCGCCGGCCCGGCGACCGTCGGTGTAGAACGCGGTGCCGGTGTTTCCCTTGTCCGTGGCGGCGAACGCGTATCCCTGGGCCAGTACCCAGTCCGAGATGGTGGCGTCCAACGAGTACTGGTGCCGGTTGCCCGGCGCGCCGGTCACCACCAGCCCGCCGTTCCAGTGGTCGGGCAGGCGGATCACGAACTGCGCGTCGTGGTTCCAACCGTGCTCGGTGTTGCTCGTGGAGGTATCCGGGAAGTAGCCGTCCAGCTGGGTGCCGGGCACCCCGGACGGGTTACGGGTGCCGGACGCAGAAAGTCCGGCGTAGTCGGCCGGGTCGGTGTGGCCGGTACGGCTGGTACCGGCGGTGGTCAGGTCCGCGAGGCAGGAGCTCTGCTGCCGGGCCGCCCCCGGTACCACCGGCCGGCCGGCGCAGTGCCCTGCGGGGGTCGCCGCGGCCGGTACCGCCGGCAGCAGCGCGACCAGTGCGATCAGCGGGAGCGCGAGGCGTCGCCGTACGGGTGTCATAGGACAGCTCCTGCCATCACTGGGCGGTCCAGCCGCCGTCGAGGGTGAGGGACGCGCCGGTGAGATACGCGGCGGCCGGCGAGCACAGGTAGGCGACCAGTTCGGCTACTTCGTCGGGCTCGGCCAGCCGTTTCATCGGGGTGTGCGCGAGCATCACCTGGGCCGGCACCTCGGACTCGGGTATGCCGTGGTGGCGGGCCTGGTCGGCGATCTGTCGCTCCACCAACGGGGTACGGACGTAGCCGGGGTTGACGCAGTTGGCCGTGACGCCGTGACCGGCGGCCTCCACGGCGACCACTTTGGACAGTCCTTCCAGTCCGTGCTTGGCGGCGACATAGCCCGCCTTGAACGGTGAGGCGCGCAGCCCGTGTACGGAGGAGATGTTGACGATCCGTCCCCAACCGCGTCGGTACATGTGTGGCAGTGCGGCCCGGACGAGCCGGAACGGTGCCTCCAGCATCAGCCGGAGCAGTGCGGCGAACTCCTCGGGCGGGAAGTCCTCGACCGGGGCGACGTGTTGGCGGCCGGCGTTGTTGACGATGATGTCGACGTCGCAGTCCGGGCCGTTCGGTCCGGCGATCTGGTCCGGGTCGGCCAGGTCGATCTGGCAGGCGACACCGCCCACCTCAGCGGCGACCTGGTGTGCTGCGTCGCCGTCCAGGTCGACCACGGTGACCGCGGCCCCGGCGGCGGCCAACCGTCGCACGCAGGCCAGTCCGATACCGCTCGCGCCACCGGTGACGAGGGCACTGCGGCCGGCCAGGCCGGAATGTACGGGAAAGGCGCCATCAGGGGTGTTTGTACGTGCCATGCCGTATCACGGTATCGGCGCACCGACCCGGATCCCATGTGGCCGCCACACACATCAGGCGACCGGGACATGTGCTCCCGGCCAGCTGATGGAGCGCGTCGGAGGCCAGGCCGGCCCTGCGAGCGACGGCCATGGCCAGTACGGACATTCCATACCAAGATCCATGTTCGTTTGATTCCGGACCTGGGTAGCAGGCGCCCAGAACTGCCGTGAGCCTCGGAGGTGGGTACGTTGGCCAGTGATGCCCGGGCCGGATCGAGCGTCCTCGACAAGTTGGACCAGAAGGTACCGACGCCCTTCATCTGGTCGCTGACCGTACTGGCCACGATCGGCGGCTTCCTGTTCGGCTACGACACCTCCAACATCGGCGCCGCGCTGAACTTCGTACCCTTCCAGCTGTCCGGGTTCGCGCTGGGATATCTGGTCGCCGGTACGTCGGTGGGCGCCGCCGTCGGAGCGCTCGCCGCCGGGCCACTCACCGACCGCTTCGGGCGCAAGTCGTTGCTGATCGCCGATGCGGCGATCTACGCGCTCGGATCGCTGCTGGCCGCGGTGTCCTGGCACGCCGCCGTTCTGATCGTGGCCAGGACCCTGATCGGGCTGGCGATCGGCGCCGACTCCGCAATCGCCACGGCCTACATCGCCGAGTACGCCCCGCGCAACAAGCGCGGCTCGTTGAGCCTGCTCCAGCAATGGATGATCACCGTGGGCATCCTGGCCTCGTACCTGGTCGCGCTGGTGATCCTGAAGGTGGCGCCGGGCAGCGCCGGTACCGTCGACTGGCGGCTGATCTTCGGGCTCGGCGCACTACCCGCCCTGGTGGGGCTGGCGTTCCGGACCAGGATGCCCGAGTCGCCACGCTGGCTGCTGCACAACGGACGCTTCGACAAGGCCCGGGAAGCGTTGGGAAGCCTGGGCATCGAGGCCAGCGAGGATCAGCTCCGGCAGAGCGCCAAGGAGCTTGAGTCGCGCGAGCAGGAACAACAAGGGAAGCGTCGGCGGCGCTGGTCACCCGGGGTCCGGCGGGCGGTGATCATCGTTGCGGTGTTCTTCGTCTTCCAGCAGATCACCGGGATCAACGTGCCGCTGTACTACGGGCCGCATCTGCTCGCTCCCCTGATGGGCCACGCACACGGCGTGGTCGCGGCGCAGATCCAGGCCGTCGAGGTCACCTCGATCATGACCGTGGTCAATGTACTGGCCACCTACTTCGGCTTCCGCTACATCGACCGGCTGGGTCGGCGCAAGCTCGCGATCGGCGGGTTCACCGGCATGGCCCTGTCCGCCCTGATCGCCGCCGGCGGGCTGGCCCTGCTGTCCGGCACCGGCAAGATCGTACTGACCATGGTCGGGCTGTGCCTGTTCATCGCCTCCTTCGCCGTCGGCGTGGGCGGAACCGGCTGGCTGTTGCAGGGCGAATCGTTCCCGACCTCGGTACGCGGCCGGGCCGCCGCCATCTGCGCCACCGCAGACTGGGTGGCCAACTTCGCCCTGATCGAGGTGTTCCCCAGCGCACAGGGTGGCATCGGACTGCCCTGGGTGCTGGTCTGCTTCTCCGGGTTGTCGGTGCTGGCCATCGTGTTCGTGGCGGCCTTCCTACCCGAGACCAAGGGCCTGTCGGTGGAACAGATCGTCGGACGGTTCGAACGGCGTACCGCGCCGGGAGTCGCCGAACTGGAGACCAGCCACTGACGTTCCGCTCCGTCGTCCGGCACCCCGTGGGGTGCCGGACGACGCATCACTCCGGCGGCAGCAGATGCTTCTGCACCTTGCCCATCGCGTTGCGAGGCAACGACTCCACCAGATGCACCAGACGGGGACGCTTGTGCGTGGAGAGTTGGCCGGCGACAAAGGCGACCAGTTGGTCCTCGGACACCGCCCCGGCGACCACGTACGCGACGATCTGTTCGCCGAGATCGTCGTGCGGGCGGCCGACCACGGCAGCCTCTCGTACCGCCGGATGGTTGAGCAGGGCGTTCTCCACCTCACCGGCACCGACCCGGTAGCCGCCGGTCTTGATCAGGTCCGTGGCGGAGCGGCCGACGATGCGGTACCGGCCGGCCGCGTCCACCGACGCGATGTCGCCGGTACGGAACCAACCGTCGGCGGTGAATGCGGCCGCAGTGGCATCGCCGCGGTTGAGGTAGCCGGAGAACAGTGTCGCGCCGCGTACCTGGAGCTCGCCCGGCGACTCGCCGTCGGCAGGCACCGGCGTACCGGCCGGGTCCAGCAGTCGGGCCTGCACACCGTCGACAGGTGTACCGACCTCGCCGGCCCGCCGCATCCCATCGGCGCGGGCGCTCAACGTGATCAGGGTTTCGGTCATGCCGTACCGCTCGACCGGCCGGTGACCGGTCAACCGGTGCAGCGATTCGAAGACCGGCACGGGAAGCGGAGCACTGCCCGACACCAGCAGCCGGGCCGAGGACAGCTCCCGCGCAAGGCTCGGCTCCCGGCACACCCTCGACCACACGGTGGGCACCCCGAAGTAGAGGCTGCCGCCGGCCGTGGCGTAGTGGGCCGGCGTCGGCCGTACGGTGTGCACCAGCCGCGACCCGACCCGTAACGCGCCGAGCAGCCCGAGTACCAGCCCGTGGACGTGGAACAGTGGCAGGCCGTGCACCAGTACGTCCTCGGCGGTCCACGACCAGGCGTCGGCCAGCGCGTCCAGGTCGGCGGCGATCGCGGCGCGGCGCAGTACCACACCCTTCGGCGCACCGGTCGTGCCACTTGTGTAGAGCACCAGCGCGGTGCGCTCCCCGGCCGGTTCGGGATAGCTGGTCTGGGACCGTTTTGTGGTATCGACCGGTACGAACTCTGCCGCCCCGGCCCGGTCCCGATCATCCGACCCGCCCAGAATCATCGTGGCGCCGGAGTCGGTGAGCAGATGCCGACGTTCCGCCGGACCCGAATCGGCCGGCACCGGCACCAGCGGTACGCCTGCCTGCAGGGCACCGACCACCGCGACCACGGTGGTCAGACTCGCCGTGGCGTGCACCGCCACCGCCGGCGCACCGACGATCCGGTCGGCCACCGCCGCGCCGGCCGCCCGCAACGCCTCCCACGACAGTGCCCGCCCACCCACCCGTACCGCGTCCGGGTGATCGGCGGACATCCCGTCCAACGCCGGTAGCAGCACGGGTGTACCTCCGTGGGTGTCGCGGTCGGTCGGCGGCTACCGAGCCTACGTCCGGACACCTTCCCACGCCGATGTGATGTGCCCGGAGCCGGCCGGAGGGGGCCGCTCACGCCCACCCGACGGTCACCGGGCAGTCTTCGGGTACGGGTGGCGCCGGGCCGCTCACCGACGTGCGAGAGGACGATCCCGATGACCTTCGCCGACCTGCACCACGCGCACCTGCCGCTGCTGCTACCCAACGCCTGGGACGTGCCGTCCGCGCTGGCGTTCCTCGACGCCGGATTTCCCGCGATCGGCACCACCAGCTTCGGTGTCTCGTCGGGCATCGGACGCCCGGACGGCGGGCGGGCGAGCAGGGAGGCGAACCTCGCCCTGGCCTCCGCCCTGACCCGGTTGCCCTGCCACATCAGCATGGACATCGAGGACGGCTACGCCGAGGCGCCGGACACCGTCGCCGACTACGTCGCCCAGTTGGGCGTCGCCGGTGTCAACATCGAGGACAGCACCGCCGGCCAGCTCATCCCGCGGGAGATCCACGCCGCGAAGGTGGCTGCGGTCAAGGCCCGTGCACCCGAGGTGTTCGTCAACGCCCGGGTGGACACCTACTGGCTGCATCAGGAGCAGAACGTGGTGCAGACGATCGAGCGGGCCGTGGCCTATGTCGAGGCCGGCGCGGACGGGGTGTTCGTGCCCGGTGTCAGCGCACCGGAGCTGCTGCAGGAACTGACCGGTAGCATCCCGGTGCCGGTCAACGTGCTGGCGGTCCCCGGCATGTCCCTGGCTGCGGTCGGGGCGCTCGGTGTACGTCGGGTCAGCACCGGATCGCTGCCGTACCGGGCCGCGCTGCGTACCGCGATCGAGGTGGCCGACGCGGTGCGGGACGGACGGCAGGTACCCGGGGCCACACCGTACGCCCAGTTGCAGGACCGGCTGGCGCGGTATCAGGAGAGTATCCGGTGACGACACCGGGCAGGCCGGGCGATCGGTACGTACCGGACGACGTCGGGGACCGGTCGGTGGCGGCAGACTGGGAGTTGACCCTGACACCGTGTGAGACGCCAGGCTGGGGCGTGACATGTTCAGCATCGGAGAGTTCGCCAAGCTCGGCCGGGTATCGGTACGCATGCTGCGGCACTATGACGCGATCGGGCTGCTGATCCCGGCAGCCGTGGATGTCAGCAGCGGCTACCGCTTCTACCGCGCCGACCAGTTGCACCGTCTCAACCGTGTCGTCGCCCTGAAGGATCTGGGATTCACCCTGCAGCAGGTGCAGACGATCCTGGACGAACAGGTCGATGTCATCGAGCTACGGGGCATGCTGCGGATGCGGCGTGCCCAGTTGGCGGCCCAGCTGGCGGCGGACACCGCACGGATGGCCGGCGTGCAGGCGAGACTCCGGATGATCGAGGAGGAAGGCCACATGGGTACCGAGGACGTCATCGTCAAGCAGGTCGCACCGGTGCGGCTGGCGGAGCTGACCGACACCGCGGCGAGCTACGCCAGCGAGTCGATCAGTCCCGTCATCCAGCCGCTCTACCCGCAGCTGCTGCACCGTCTCGACGCCGCCGGCGTCACCCCGGTCGGGCCCGGGGTCGCCTACTACGTACCGGTGGACGAGGAATCCACCGAGGCCGTCGTGGTACACGCCGGAATGCCGGTCGCCATCGACCCGCAACCCGGGTACGAATTCTCGGTCGTCGACCTGCCGGGCCTACCGGAGGCGGCGACGATCATCCACCGCGGACCGATGGATGAGGTGGCCCGCAGCATGCAGATCCTGGCCCGCTGGATCGAGGACAACGGCTACCGTACGGACGGCTACGCCCGCGAGGTCTATCTGGACTACTGCCCGGACGAGATCGAGAAGGGCGTGACCGAACTCCAGCTCGCCATCGAACCACGCTGAGCACGCGCGGGCGGGGATCGATCCCCGCCCGCGCCACATGGCTGCTATCCGGTCGGGCGCAATACCAGGTGATGGCGCGCCGCATGGTGCACCGCCGTCGAGCTGAACGGCCAGGCGGTGGTCCGCCCGGTGCGCCACAACGGGGTCTGGTCGGCGTAGTTGTCGTCGAAGGCATGCCCGGAGGCCCCGGTCTGGTTGACCCAGCGCGAGGAGTCCCAGTTCGACACGTCGGTCACCAACCGCATCGACGGAGCCCAGTCCACCTGGTAGTCGACCGCCGCGTTCCAGCCGTTGGCGTCGACGATCGCGCTACCGCCACCCATCGGGGAGGGATCCTGGTTCAGCAGCCACTGCACCGGCGCCGGCCCCGCACTGCCCAGAGTCTGGTTGGTCAGGGTCAGCTGGTGCAGCGCACCCCAGGTCCACTTCTTCGGATCCGGGCCGAGCGTGCCGGACAGTTCCTTGGCCGCGTCGTCCATCGCGGCGGTGAGCATCTGGCGCTGTCCGCTGATGTGCCGGTGATCCGACGGGTTGCTCCACCACTGGCTGGTCGGTTCGTCCAGCAGATGCCGGACCACCTCGAACCAGCGGTCCCCGCCGTCGGGGTAGGCGTACGCCGGGGTCCTGGACAACCTGGCGGTGAACATCAGCCGCAGCAGGTTCTTCCACACCGCGTTGAAGTACGCCGCCGGTGCCGAGCTGGTCGGCTGGTGGAAGTCCCAGCCGTGCAGCAGCCGCTGGGCCTCGGCGGTACGACCGTGGGTGGGAACCGCCAGCAGGTGCGGCACCAGCGTCGCCGCGTTGCCGTTGTACGTGTCGGACTGGATGCGCTGCATCGCCGCGGCATCGAGCTTGCCCGCGCTGCTGATCAGGCTGCTGATCCGGTCGCTGCGGTAGCCGTAGGACCAGTCCCGGGTCAGCAGGTGCGGATAGTCCGGGCCGACCGCGGCGTTGTTGGCCGTGACGATGAAACCCTGCGGCGGGTTGTACTCGTGCGGCAGGTCGGCGAACGGCAGGTACCCGGTCCAGTCCCCGGCACCGGTCCACCCGGGCTGCGGGTACGTGCCGTCACCGGAGCGGCGTACCGGAATCCTGCCCGGCGCCTGGTATCCGATGTTGCCCGCGCGGTCGGCGTACACCAGGTTCTGCGACGGTACGCCGAAGTCCGCAGCGGCAGCCCGGAACGAGGTCCAGTCATGCGCCCGGTCGAGTTCGAACAGCGCGTCCATCGTGTTGCTGGGATGCAACGCGGTCCAGTCGAGTGCGACCGCGTACGGCGCATGCCCGGCCGGGATTCCGGGGCCCTTCGCCTTCACGCCGAGCCGCTTGTCCGCACCGAACAGATCGGACAGCAGCGGGCCGTGCCGGGTCGCCCGGGCGGTGAAGTTCACCGGGGAACCGCCGGCCACCCGGATGGTCTCCCGGCGCTGCTGGAGCGGCAGCTGCCGGCCCTTGTACTCGTAGTGGTCCCCGTCGACCTTCTCCAGGAACAGGTCGGACACGTCGCCACCGAAGTTGGTGAAACCCCACGCGATGTCGGCGTTGTGCCCGATGATCACGCCGGGCATCCCGGCGAAGCTGAACCCGGAGACGTCGAACGGACAGGACGGCCGGACCGTGGTGCAGTGCAGGCCGACCTGGTACCAGATTCCCGGCTGCTGCGGCGCCAGGTGCGGATCGTTGGCCAGCAACGGTTTCCCGGTCACCGTACGGCTGCCCGCCACCACCCACGAGTTCGAGCCGATGCCCGAACCGTGCGGGCCGAGCACGCCGTCGAGTGTGCTGAACACCGAGGTGACCGGTGCGAGCGCGGCCGCCGCGCGTACCGGTGGCAGCCCGCCACCACCGCCGGCTCCGCCGCCCGCGGCGTGCGCCCGCGGGTCCGGCGCGACGATCGGCTGCTGGTAGCTGTAGTCGTACGAGGGGTAGAGCTGGGCGATCTGGTCGGTGCTCAGGCTCGCCGACAGCAGACCGCGCTGGACCTCCTCGTCCAGGTTGGCGATGAGGCTCCAGGCCATCGCCTTGAGCCAGGACACCGAGTCGGTGGGTGTCCACGCGGCCGGCTTGTAGCCGGAGTTGATGAACCCGAGCACGGTGTACTCGATCGAGATCTGGGTGCCGTGATGGTCGTGCAGGTAGGCGTTCACGCCGTCGGAGTAGGCCTGCAGGTAGGCTCGGCTGGTCGGGGTCAGCAGCCGCAGTTCCTGACGGGCCACCCGCCGCCAGCCGAGAGTACGTACCACCTTGTCGGTGTCGACCTGGCTGGCGCCGAACATCTCCGACAGGGTCCCCGCGGTGATGTGCCGGTCGGCGTCCATCTGCCAGAACCGGTCCTGCGCATGGGTGTAGCCCTGGGCGAGGAACAGGTCGTGGGCGTCGTCGGCGTAGATCTGCGGTACCCCGTAGCCGTCGCGGTACACCTGCGCCGGGTGGTGCAGTCCGCTGACCCGCAGCGTGCCGTTGACGTCCGGGAACGAGCGGTGCACCGCCCACGCGACGTAGCCGCTGGCGCCACCGACCGCCACGAGCAGCAGCACCAGTACCCCGATGAGGGTGAACCCGAGGCGGCGCGGCCAACGCCGGCGCCGCCGTGGGGCCGGCTCGGGGGACGGCTCGGGGAACGGCTCCACCCCACCGGCTTCCGGCGCGGTGTCGGGGTCCGGCGTGGTGTCACCGTCGTCCGCGTGCTGCATCGCGTGGTCCCTTCGCTACCGGCGCGCCGTACGGCACCGTGGTGTGTGGTCTGGCCCCTCAGGGCCGTAGGCGCTCCTCGCGCAGCGACCGGTAGAACGGCTCGTCCTGGGCCGCCAGCTCGGCCAGCAGGTCGTTGCTGTCCGCGGTGTGCGCGTACCGGCTCTCGGTGCGCTGGATGCCGCTGGTGTCGCTGGCCCGTTCGTGCCACCTGCCGCTGAGCTGCCATTCCGAACGTGCGCCGGGCTGCCAGCTCAGCGCCTCCGGCAGGAACGGCAGACCGACCCGTTGGCAGTATGCCCCGATCGTCGCGTCGGGGCGATCCACCAGGTCGTCGGAGTCGATCACCAGGGGCGCCCGGCCGGTCTTCCGGGTAACCGCGTCGAACAGTTCGACCATCGCGCGGAACCCCAGATCCTCCTGGCTGATGTCCGGTTTGAGGGCGTAGTACGACGCGGCGACCTCTGCCGGACGGCGGATCAGGAACGTGTGCGTGGTCTCGGCGAGGAACCGGTCGTCGGCGAGTACCTCCGGCTGCCGGTAGTCGGTGGTGTCCTTGAAGAACACCGGGCCGGCCGTGCCGAGCGCACGCATCCGGGAGATCAGGGTGCCGGCGGTGCGTACCTGCTCGCCGGCCACGGTCGTCTCGCCGTAGTCGACGATGTTGCAGAACGGCTCGTGCAGCGCGGTCAGGTCACCGCGCTCCAGCATCGCCCGGAAGAACACGGTGGAACGGGACCGGGGCACGCTCCACAGCGCGATCACCCGGGGCCTCACGGCGTTGTCCGGCATACGACTCCGTCCTGATCAGTACGCTGCGATGTGATCCTGTCCCATCCACCGGGGACGTGGCAGTCCGGCGAAGCCCTGACACCGCTCAGTCGGCGAGCAGCCGTTCGGCCTCCTCGTCGGTCAGCGTCGCCAGCTGCGCCACCAGGTCCTCGACCTGCGCCGGATCAGCGGCAGCGAGCTGGTGCGCCTGGACGGCCGCAGCCATCCGCCGCACGGTGGAACGTCCGGACAGCAGTTCGGCGAGGGGCAGCTCCACCCCGAAGGTGGCCCGCACCCGGGTCAGCACCCGGGTAGCCAGCAGGGAGTGTCCACCGAGCTCGTAGAAGTCGTCGTCCACGCCGACCCGCTCGACGCCGAGCAGCTCGACCCACATCTCGGCCAGGATGCGTTCCACCACGGTGCTCGGTGGCGCCGACCCGGACACGGCCGCCGCGCCCGGCGTGGGCAGCGCGGCACGGTCCAGCTTGCCGCTCGGTGTCTGCGGCAGGCACTCCACCGGTACGAACCCGCTGGGCACGTGCGTCGTCGGCAATCGGTCCAGCAACTGCCGGCGCAGATCCGCGACCGTGGGCATGGCCTGCGGACAGACCAGGTAGGCGACCAGTACGGGCGCGCCGTCCGGGCCGGGTCTCGCGGCGACCGCCGTGGCGGTGACACCCGGGCAGTCCAGCAGCGCCGCCTCGATCTCACCCACCTCGATCCGGACGCCACGGATCTTCACCTGGTCGTCCAGCCGACCCAGGTACTCGATCTCCCCGCTCGGCCCGACCCGGGCGGAGTCACCGGTGCGGTAGAGCCGGGCACCGGGCACGGCCGGATCGGGGACGAAACGTTCCGCGGTCAGCGCCGGGCGGCGCCAGTACCCCCAGCCCACCGGGTCACCACCCAGGTACAGCTCGCCCGGTGCACCGTCGGGTACCGCCCTGCCGTGCCGGTCGAGCACGTGGACACCCGCGCCGTCGACGGGACGACCGATCGGCACCCGGGCACCGGGCAGCTCACCGGGCAGGCACTGGTAGGAGGTCACGTCGATGGCCGCCTCGGTCGGGCCGTACAGGTTGTGCAGCTCCACCCCGGGCAGCAGCTGGCCGAACCGGGTAACCAGATCGACCGGCAGTTCCTCGCCACTGCACACCACCCGCCGCAGCGTGCCGGCAAGGTCGGTGACCTGCGGCAGGTCCAGGAAACCACGCAGCATGGACGGTACGAAGTGCGTGGTACCGACCCCGTGCCGGGAGACCAGTTCGGCCAGGTGGCGCGGGTCGCGGTGGCCGTCCGGCGCGGCCAGGACCATCCGGCCGCCGGTGACCAACGGCCAGAACAGTTCCCAGCCGGACACGTCGAAACCCAGTGGCGTCTTGTGCAGTACGGCCTCGCCGGGACGCAACTGGTAGCGGCGTTGCATCCAGCGGATCCGGTTGGCGACCGCGGCGTGCGGGTTCATCGCGCCCTTCGGCCGGCCGGTCGACCCGGACGTGTAGATCACGTACGCCAGATCGTCCGGGCCCACCTCGACCCGTACCGGATCGGCGGACGACCCGGTCAGGGTGTCCACGTCGAGGACCGTGCCGGCGGTTACAGCCGTGCCGGCGGTTACAGCCGTGCCGGCGGTCGCGTCACTCAGTACGACCCTGACGCCGGCGTCGTCGACCATGAACGCCAGTCGGTCCGCCGGGTACGACGGGTCCAGCGGCACGTACGCCGCACCTGCCTTGAGTACGGCCAGCACCGCAGCGACCATCGGTATGCCGCGTGGCAGGCACACCCCTACCAGCTCACCCCGCCGCACACCGGCGGTCAGCAGGCCGTGGGCGTACCGGTCGGCCAGGACGTCCAGTTCGGCGAAGCTGACCTGCGACTCCCCCGCGAGCACCGCGACCGCGTCGGGGGTCCGCGCCACCTGCTGTTCCACCATGCGGTGCAGGCAGTCCGGGCCGCCCGCGCGCGCCGCGGTGGCGCGCCGTCGGGCGTGCCGGGCGGCCACGGCGTCCTGCAGCGGCACCGCCCCGACGGTCAGTTCCGGTACCGCCGTCGCCGCCGCGAGGAACGTGACGAACGAATGGGCCAACCGTTGCGCGGTGGCCGGCGCGTACCTCGGACGTCGGTAGGTCAGGCGTCCGGCGAGGCTGCCGTCGGACCCGGACACGATGCTGACAGCCAGGTCGAACTGGGCATCGCTCGGCGGCACCTCGAACGCCTCCGCCCGTATCCCGGGCGCGAACCCGCCAGGCAGCGCGGGCATCGGGTACGCGCTCAGCGCGGCCTGTACCAGTCCCTCGGCCCGGTCCGGGTTGATCGCCTCGACGATGCGCTCGTAGCCGGCACCGGAGTGCGCGTACGCGGCCAGGCAGGTGTCCCGTACCTGCTCGACCAGTGCACCGAACGGCAGGTCCGGCTCGGCGCGTACCCGCAGCGGCAGCGTGTTGACCAGGAAGCCGACCGCGTCGTCGAGTTCGGGCCGGTCCCGACCGGACACCGGGGTGCCGATCAGTACGTCCGGCTCGTCCGACCAGCGGGACAGTACGGCCGCGTACCCGGCGACGAGCACCATGAACGGGGTGGCGCGGTGGCGTGCGGCAAGATCGGCGACCGCTGCGGCGACCGACGCCGGTACCGGCATCGGCACGGTCCCGCCGGTCCCGTCGTGCGGCGCGGGCAGCTGCCCGACCTGGTCGACCGGCACGGCGAGTGGACGGACGCCGTCCAGCGCATCGCGCCAGTACGCCAGGTCCGCACTGTCGTCGCGGCCGCGCTGCCGCACCGCCCAGTCCTGGTAGTGCACCGGTTCGGGCAGCCGCGGCGATTCGCCGGACAGCTGTGCCCGGTAGCTGGCGGACAACTCCCGCAGCAGCACCGCCAGCGACAGCCCGTCCAGGGCGATGTGGTGGGCATCCAGCAGCAGCCGGTGCCGGTCGGTACCGGCGCGGACCAGGGCGACCCGCAGGACCGGACCGCTCGCCAGGTCGAAGGCGGCGACCGGCGGGTCAGCGTCCAGTACCGGTAGGTCCAGCTCCCCGGCCGGGTGCACGACCGGCCGTACGCCGGAGTCGTCGAGGCGGTAGGTGGTGCGCAGCGTCTCGTGCCGGGCGAGCAGACCGGTCAGCGCGGCCCGCAGCGCAGGTACGTCCAGCGTGCCGTCCAGTTGTACGCCACCGCGTACGTGGTAGGCGGTGGACGTCGGGTCAGCCTCGTGCAGCATCCACAGTCGTACCTGCCCCGGGGAGGCGACCGGCTCACCGGTCGGACCCGCTGCCCGGCCGGTCGCCGCTGGCTGCACAGTGGTGTCGGCGTGCTGCCGGGCGAGGGCGGTACGCAGGTCCCCGATCGTGATCTGGCCGAGCAGTGCGGTGGCATCCACATGCAGGGCATGCCTCGTGGCCAGGGCGGCCGACAGTTCCGCGGCGCGCAGCGAGTCCAGTCCGAGCGCGACCAGCGGCTGGTCCGTGGGCAGCGCGGAATCGCCAGCGCCGAGGGCCACCAGCACCTCGGCGGTCAGGTCCGCGGAGGCCGGCAGCGGCCGGCCATCGGTCTCCGGCGCCTGGCCGGCCAGCCGGGGCAGCCGGTCGGCCAGGTAGGCGTCCCGGCAGGCGGCCCGGCGTACCTTGCCGCTGGAGGTCCGGGGGATCGTGCCGCTGCGCACCAGCACCACGTCGACGACCCGTACCCCGTGTGCGGCGGCGACCGCTGCCCGTACCGCGGTGGCCACGCCGTCGGCGTCGTCCCCGGTGTACCCGCGGACCGTCTCGTGTACCAGGACCACGCCGTCGCTGCCGGGCCGCTCGAAGGCCACGGACCGGTGCGAGCGCAGCACCGGGTGGGCCTCCTCGGCGCTACGTTCCAGGTCGGCCGGGTCGTGGTTGGCGCCGCGCAGGATGATCAGGTCCTTTCGCCGGCCGGTCAGGAACAGCTGACCGTCCTGCTCGAAGCCGAGATCTCCGGTACGCAGCCAGGTGCCGTCCTCGCCGTCGAGCCGGCCACCGAACGTGTGTGCGCTCGCGTCGGGTGCGTTCCAGTACCCGTGCGCGACGCTGGGCCCGGAGACCCGGATCTCCCCGACGCTTCCGGCGGCGCAGACCCGGCCGGTGTCCGGGTCGACGATGCGCAGCCGGTCCGGGGCGCCGACCGAGCCGCAGCCGACCAGCTCCGCCCCCTCGGCGCAGGTACGGGCCGTACCTGCGGTCAGCGCGTGACGCTCCACAGTGGTCCGTACCGGCGGATCGTCGATGCCGCCGCCGGTGACGAACAGCGTCGACTCGGCGAGCCCGTAGCACGGGTAGAAGCTCTGCGGGGCGAACCCGCACGGGCCGAACGTCTCGGCGAAGGACTCCAGTGTGCCGGGCCGTACCGGTTCTGCTCCGACCAGCGCGTGCCGCCAGCAGCTCAGGTCCAGTTCGGCGCGCTGCTCCTCGGTCACCCGGCGCACGCACTCGGCGTAGGCGAAGTCGGGCGCCGGACTGCTGGTCGCCCGGTACCGACTGATCGCCGCGAGCCACCGGTACGGGTTGTGCAGGAACACCGCCGGTGCCATCAGCACACTGCGGAACCCGGTGTAGAGCGGTTGCAGGATGCCACCGATCAGCCCCATGTCGTGGTAGGGCGGCAACCAACTGACGCTCACGCAGTCGGAGTCGAACCCGAGCTTGCCGGCGATGGCGGCCGAGTTGTGCAGCAGGTTGTCGTGCCCGACCATCACCCCCTTCGGGTTGCCGGTGGAACCGGAGGTGTACTGCAAGAACGCCAACGGATGTGCCCGGGGATCGACCAGTTCGTCGTCGGTGACCTGGTCGACGGCGATCCACCGCAGATCCGGCGACAGCGGCGTGGCACCGAACTGTTCGCGCAGCGCGCTGAGGATCCAGCCGTCGGTGAGGGCGGCGGCCGGCGTGCAGTCCGCCAGTACGCCGGTCACCCGGGCCATGCCCTCCTTGCTGGTCGGCGGGTACACCGGTACCGCCACGACCCCGGCGTGCAGGCAGGCCAGGAAACCGACCACATAGGACGATCCCGGGGCGAACATCAGCAGCGCGCGGTCCCCACGGGCCACCCCACACTCCACCAGGGCGGCCGCCACGGTGCGTACCCTGCGGTGCAGTTCACGGTAGGACAGTGGTTCCTCGCTGCCGTCGGCGTCGAGGAACACGTAGTTGACCGCGTCCGGGGTGTCTGCCGCGCGGAAGGCGAGCAGTTCGGCCAGGTCGGTGAAGGGGTGCGGCACGGGGACCTCCGATGGTTCAGCGGTACCGGCGCATGAGCTGGTACAGGCAGTCGGCGCCGAAGCGCAGGGCGTCCACCGGTACGCGCTCGTCCGGTGCGTGCAACAGTTCGTGGTAACGCGAACCCGGCGGTACGCGCAGCGGCAGCCAGCCGTAGCAGGCCATCCCGAGACCGGCGAACAGGCGGGCGTCGGTGGAGGCCGGGGTGATCATCGGCAGCGCCACCGCGTCCGGGTCGAGTTCTGCGGACAGCTCGGTCAGCAGGTCGAAGAAGCCGCCGAAGGTGGGCGCGGGCATCGCATCGCCCTCCAGCAGCAGTTCCACCTCCACGTCGGTACCGATCAGGCCCACCACCTCGGCGGTGAAGTCCTCGACGGTGTACCCGCCGGGCAGGATCCGCCCGTCGATGTCCACGGTGATCTCGGCCGGCTGCATGTTGATCTTGTCGCTGGTGCGTACCACCGTGACGTTCGCGGTGTGCCGGGTGACCGAATCGACGTACACCGCGTCGGACTCCGGCAGTGCGGTGAGCAGTGGTCCGATCTCACCGCCGGCGCGGAAGGCGGCGATGTGCCCGGCGACCGGATCGGGCAGGACGCGGCCCAGTTCCGCGAGCATCCGGTCGGCCGCAGGGGTCAGATGTGTGGGTAGCCGGTGGGAGTACAGCGCGTCGAGCAGCTTGGCCAACCGACCCATGGCGCTGTCCGGTCGGCGCCGGGAGCCGTGCCCGCCCGGTCCGCGCAGCGTCGCCCGCAACCAGCCGGCACGCTTCTCGGCCACCACGATCGGCTGGTAGCGCAGGCCGCCCGCGGTGAACCCGGCGCCGCCGTCCTCACCGACGCAGTACGCCGCGTCCGACACCAGTTCCGGGTGCTCGTGCACCAGGTGGTGTGCGCCGACGGCGCTGCCGGCCTCCTCGTCGGCGACCACGGCGAGGATCACGTCCCCGGCGGGTACCTCGCCGGCGTCGACGAAGCGGTGCAGGGCGGCGAGCATCATCGCCAGTCCGCCCTTCATGTCGATGGCTCCGCGCCCCCACACGTGGCCGTCGCGGATCAGGCCCTCGAAGGGTGGCACGCTCCACTGCTGGCCGGTGGTCGGCACCACGTCGGAATGGGCGTGCAGCAGCATCGGCGGGGCCAGCCCGGCTCCGGGCAGCCGGACCACCAGGTTCGGTCGTTCGTCGTCGCAGCCCACTATGGTGGGCACCAGGCCGATACCGCGCAGCAGCTTGTCCAGCTCGTCGACCACCAGCCGTTCCCGGCCGGGCGGATTGGTGGTGTCGAGCCGGATCAGCCGCTGCAGCAACGGAACCGGGTCACGCAACTCGTCGGTCATGGTCGTCCTCCAGCGGTCGGTGGATGTCGGCGAGCAGCCGCCCGGCCGTCGCGTGCAGCAGCATCGGGCTGCCCCACAGGACCGCGTCGGCGGCGGCGCGGCGGAAGTAGAGCTGCGCGTCGCACTCCTCGGTCATGCCGTACGCGCCGTGCAGCTGCACCGCGTCGGTGCTCACGTCCCGGGCCAGCTCGGCGGCCAGAGCGAGTGCCTGTACCGACACCAGCCGGGCGTCGCCGTGCTGTTCGTAGTCCTTCGCACCGTCCGCGACCAGGTCCCGGGTGGTGGTGATGCGCGCGGCCAGCGCGGCAAGCCGGAACGCGACGGACTGCAACCGGGCGATCGGCGCCCCGAACTGCTCCCGCTGCCGGGTGTACGCCACGGTCAGGCGCAGCGCCGCGGAGCTGAGACCGACCAGCCAGGAGGCGTGCCGCAGCCGGGCACCGGCCACCGCGTGTGCCCACCGGTCTGCGGGCAACAGCGCGAGTACCGGGGCACGGTCCAGCTCCACCGCGCCGGTGTCGCCGCGGGTGATGTCGTCGTGCCGGCGCACCGTCACCCCGGGCCCGGCCCGGTCGAGCACGGCCAGTATCTGCTCGCCGTCGTACTCACCGGCCACCAGCAGCCGGTCCACGTCGGCGGCGAACGCCACATGGCGCCGTACGCCGCTGAGCGTTCCGTCGGACAACGTGAGCGCCCCGGGCGTGGCCGGATCGTCACCGCCGCCGATGCGGGCCGCCAGGGCGTACGTGACCGTACCGGAACGGATGTCGGCGCGCAGCGGCGCGAACCGCTCCTGCTCGCCGAGCAGGTCGGCGACCGTCATGGTGTCCGCCCAGGGGCTCTGGTACAGCGCTGCGCCGAGGATCTCGGCCCGGGCCACCGCGCCCTGCGGGTCCATCGCGTCGCTGTCGGCGAGCACCTGCCAGACCGCCTGTCTCGCCGCGTGTTCGTCCGGGTCCGGCGGGGCGTACGGGCCGGCGCCGAGCGGGCGCTCGCCCAGCCGCCGCACGATCGGCGCCAGTTCCCCGGTGAACAGGTCCTCCAGTGGGTCTGTCACGAGAACATCTCCAACCCGGTCGATGCGATGAGATAGAGCATGATCTCGGAGGTGCCGGAGGCAAGGGTGAGTGTCGGGCTGACCCGGTACGCCGCCTCCAGCAACCCTTCGACGGGTTCCCCACCGTCCCATGTGGACAGGAGTGCGTCCGGGCCGAGCAGGTCGGCGGCGAGCCGTACGACGGCGCGTGCCTGCTCGGTCACATACCATTTGGCCGCCGCGGAGTCGACCGGATCCGGTTCGCCCCGGTCGAGGTTGGCCACCATCCGCCAGGCGGTGGCCCGGCCGGCGCGCAACCGGCCGTCCAGTTCGGCGATGCGACCCGCGGCGACCGGATCGCGCAGCAGACCGCGCCGGGCGGACTCGGCCACGGTGAGATCGAACCAGCGGCGGATCTTCGCATGGAAGTCGATGCCGGTCCGTTCCAGCAGCAGCATCTGGTTGATCAGCTGCCAGCCGGCGTCCACCTCACCGACCACGGCGTCGGCGGTGAGCCGGATCCCGTCCAGGGTGACCTCATTGAACCGGTTGTTCTCCATGCTCGGCACCGGCGTGATACGTACCCCGGGGGAACGCAGGGGCACCAGGAACAGGGTGATGCCGTGGAAGCGTACGTCGGAATCGGTGGTCCGGGCGGCGCACAGGGCCACGTCACCGAACTGCGACTTCTGGTTGTAGCGCTTACGCCCGTACAGCCGCCAGGCACCGTCACCGTCCGGCTCGGCGCGGGTGCTCAACGCGGACAGGTCGGACCCGCAGTGCGGTTCGGTGTAGAGCACGGTGGCGATCGACTCGCCGTGCGCCAACGCCGGCAGGTAGCGCTGTCGTTGTGCGGCGGTGCCCACCGCGAGCAGGAACGCGCCCACGATGTCCACCGACAGTACGTGCGCGTCGTCCGGCACCCCGGCCAGCGCCATCTCCTCGGTGACGATCGCCGACTCGACCACGCCCAGGCCGAGACCCCCGTACTCGGGCGGCCAGTGCGGGGCGAGCCAGCCACGCTCACCGAGCCAGCGGTACACGTCCAGCTGTGCCGGCTCCTCACCTGGTGCGTAGCGGGCGATCTCGCTGACACTCTTGACGACACGGTCCTCGGCGAGGAAGGCCCGTACGTCGCGGCGGAACTGTTCCTGTGTACCGGTCAGCATGACCTCAGCTCCCTGGCTGGACGGTGGTGAGGATCCGGGCGATCCGGTCGACTGCCGGTACGGTCAGGATCGAGTAGTGGTCGCCGGGCAGGACGTGGCGTCGCGGCGGACGGTCCGCGTACCGGGTCCACCCGGCCGCGCGGGACTCGACGTCGCCGGTACCGGCGGCGAGGACCAGATCGAACCCATTGGTACGCCGCTGTGGCCGCCACACCGCGGCGGCGGCGGTGTTCGCCACGAACACCCGGAGCCGGGCCAGCAACTCTGCGCGCATACCGGCTGGTACGAGCCCCGCCTCCTCGGCCGCGGCGACGACGATCTCCCGCTGCCGCGTCTCAGGAAGGCCGGTGAGTGGTCGATGCGCGGGCACCGGTCGACCCGCGAGCCCAGCCAGGTCGGCCAGGAACAGCGGCAACAGCGCGGCGCTGTCCGGGGCCCGGTCCAGCATCGGCGGAAGCCCGGGATCGATCAGTACGAGCTGCCCGACAAGGTCCCCGGCAGCCTGCAACTGGCAGGCCATCTCGTGCGCGACGGCGCCGCCCAGCGACCATCCGGCCAATCGGTAGGGTCCGGCCGGCTGCACCGAACGGATCTCGGCCAGATAGCCCGCGGCCATCTCCGGCAGGGAGCCGGCCGCAGCGCCGTCCTGGTCCAGGCCCGGTGACTGGATGCCGTAGAAGGACTGGTCCGGCCCGAGCGCCGTACCCAGCGCCGCGTAGCACGCCACCGAGCCGCCGCTGGGATGTACGCAGAACACCGGTGTCTGTCGTCCCTGCGCCCGCAGCGCCACCAGGGCCGTACCGGAGCCGGCCCGGGTCGCTGTCGCCTCGCCGGGCGGGGTCGGATCCGGCGGTACGTCGCCGGACCGACCGTCGAGCAGCGCGCCGAGCTGCGCCGGGGTGGCAGCCCGGAGCAGATCGGCTACGGTGATCGGGATCTCGGTATGTTCCCGCAGCCGGCTCAGTACCCGCAGGCAGCTGATCGAGTCCCCGCCGAGGCTGAAGAAGTTGTCGTCGGCACCGACCCGTTCGACGTCGAGGATCTCCCGCCAGACCGCGGCGATCAGCCGCTCACTACCGGTACGTGGTGCGACGTAGCGGGTACCCAGCGCCGGTCGGGCACCACCGGATGCCGGGAGTGCCCGTCGGTCCAGCTTGCCGTTGGCGTTGACCGGCAGAGCATCCAGGGCCACGTACGTCGTGGGTACCATCACCGGTGGCAGCCGGTCACCGAGGTGCGCGCGGAGCTGCTCCACCGAGGGCAGATCGGCATCGTGCACGGCCACCAGATAGGCGGTGAGCCGGTCATCGTCGAGGGTGACGGCGGCCTGCGCGACGGCCGGGTGCTCGGCCAGTACGGCCCGCACCTCACCCAGCTCGACCCGCTGCCCCCGGATCTTCACCTGATCGTCGAGGCGGCCGAGGAACGACAGGACACCGGAGTCCGACCAGCGCATCAGATCACCGGTCCGGTACAACCTGGCCCCGGCCACCCCGGAGAACGGATCCGGCACGAACCGCTCCGCAGTCAACCCGGGCCGACCCAGATAACCGCGACTCACCTGCACACCACCCACCCACGCCTCACCCGGTACACCCGGCGGAACCAGAGACCCCCACCGGTCCACCAGATACACCCGCACACCCGGCAACGGCCGACCGATCGGCGGCGCGGGTTGCGTAGTCTCACCCGCCACACAGTGGTGATCGGTGCAGACGACGGTGGCCTCGGTCGGCCCGTAACCGTTGTAGAGTGCGCGACCGACCGACCACCGGTCCGCGACCGCGCTCTGCACCGGTTCCCCGGCGGAGAGCACCAGCCGCAGACCGGGCAGCGCGGACGGGTCGAGCAACGGCAGCATCGCCGGTGCGATCGCCGCCACCGTCACCCGCTCGGCCACCAGCAGCGCGGTCAGACCCTCCGGATCGGTCACCACCTCACGCGGCGCGCACACCAGCGTCGCACCCGCGACCAGCGCACCGAAGATCTCCTGCACGCTCACGTCGAACGCCGGATTGCAGAACTGCATGACCCTGTCCGTTGCGGACAGTCCATACCGGACAGATTGGGTGCCAAGGTAGGAGACCACGTTGTGGTGACTCACCCCGACACCCTTCGGCGCACCGGTCGATCCGGACGTGTAGATCACGTACGCCAGCGCGCCCGCCGGCACCTCGAGCGGTGCACACGAACCGGTTGCCGGGCCGCGGACGTCGACGGATGCGACGCCCGCCGGTACCCGTTCGCGCAGCGTACTGCTGATCACCACCACCGGGCATCCGGCGTCCTTGCCGATGAACTCCAGCCGCGCGGCGGGCAGTGTCGGATCCAACGGCACGTACGCCGCACCGGCCATGAGCACACCGAGCAGGGCGACGATCAGATCCGGGCCCCGCTCGGTGAGCACCCCGACCCGGTCCTCGGTACCGACCCCGGCGCCCCGTAGTCGGGTCGCGAGTGCGTTCGCCGCGGTCACCAGATCCCGGTAGGTCGTCCCGGTCCCGTCGTAGCGGACCGCCACCGCGTCCGGCGCGCGCCGCGCACGCTCCAGTACCAGCTCGTGCAGCGACCCGGTCACCGGTGCGGCCGATCCGGTCACCGTACTGAAGTCGGTCAGGACCCGGTCCCGCTCGGCCGCGTCGAGCAGTGGCACCGCACCGATCCGGCCCCCTGGATCCGTCGCGAAGGCGGCCAACACCCGCTCCAGGTCGGTGGTGAAGCGGCGCATCCGGGCGGCGTCGAACAGCTCGGTCGAGTACTCCAGGCTCAGCGCCAGCGATCCGTCCGCGCCGGGTCCGGCGTACAGGATCAGATCGAAGCGGGCGGTGCCGAGGGTGAAGCCGACGGTCTCGACCGACGGCGCCGACCCGTCCGGTCCAGCGGTCGCCGCGCCCTGGGCTGCCGTGTTCTGGTAGACCAGGCACACGTCGAACAGCGGGTTACGGGCCGGGTCACGGGGCCCGGCGACCGCGTCGACCACCCGGTCGAACGGCACGTCCTGATGGGCGTGCGCAGCGAGCACCGTCTCGTTGACCCGGCCCAGCGCGTCGGACAGGGTCGGATCACCCGACAGATCGGTACGCAGCACCAGCGTGTTGGCCAGGAAACCCACCAACGGTTCCAGTTCGGTACGGGTACGCCCGGAGAACACCGACCCGGTGACCACGTCGGTAGCGCCGCACCAGCGCGCCACGAGCACCTGGAACGCGGCCAGCAGCACGGTCGGCAGGGTGACGCCGCAGCTTCGCGCCAGCGCCTCCAACCGGCTCCGCAGTTCGGCCGGGATACGCGCCGGCAGTACGTCCCCGGCCCACGTACGCTGCACCGGACGCGGGCGGTCCGAGGGCAGGTCCAGTACCGGCAGATCGGCCAGCGTGCTGCGCCAGTGCTCCAGTTGCCCGGCCCCGTCACCGAGCTGGTCGCGCTGCCATGCGGCGAAGTCGGCGTACTGTACCGGCAGCGGCGGCAGCGGGTCGCCCTTGCCGGCGGCAGCGGCCCGGTACAGGCTGAGCAGCTCGGTACCGATGATCCCGTTGGACCAGCCGTCGGTGGCTATGTGGTGCATGTCCAGCACGATCACCGATGCGGTCGGGGACTCACGGATCAGCAGAGCGCGCAACACCGGACCCGCGGCCAGGTCCACGGGCGTACGCGCCTGCCGGCCGACCAGCTCCGCGGTGTCGTCGTCGCCGTGCAGTACGGTCAGCTCCACCTCGCCGGACGGGTCGACCACCTGGACCGGTACGCCGTCCACGGCCGGGTAGCGGGTCCGCAGCACCTCGTGCCGGGTGACCAGCATGCGCAGTGCGACACGCAGCACGTCCGGATCGACCGCGGCGCCCCGGACCCGCAGGGCGAGCGGCAGCTTGTAGGTCGGCAGCCCGGGAGTGAGCTGGTCCAGAAACCACATCCGCTGCTGCGCGAACGACAGAGGCAGCCGGCCGTCCCTTGCCACGCGGGGGATCCGGTCCGGTTCGAGCTGTCCGCCGACCTGCTCGTCGGACAGCTCCGCCAGCCCGTCGAGCAGCTCACCGAGCTCGTCTGAGGACATGCCACGGTCGGGTAACGTGGCGGCCAACGCAGCCACCGTCGGCGCAGCGAAGAAGCCGCGCAGATCGACGCTGGCGCCGAGGGTCTCGCGCAACCGGGACACCACCCGGGTGGCCTGCAACGAGTTCCCGCCAAGGACGAAGAACCCGTCGTGCACGCCGACCCGCTCGACACCGAGCACATCGCGCCAGATGGCGGCGACCCGGCTCTCCGCGGCGGTGCGCGGTTCGACGTACCCAGTCGCCAGGCCGGCGCGTCGCGCACCGGGCGCGGGCAGCGCGGCGCGGTCCAACTTCCCGTTCGGGGTGACCGGCAGCTCGTCGAGGAGGACGAAGGCAGCGGGCTGCATGTACCCGGGGAGCCGGCCGGACAGGTGTGCGCGCAGGTCCTCGACGCTGGGTGCGGGACGGCGCGGCACCACGTAGCCGACCAGGCGTCGGCTACCGTCCGGGTCGGCCGGCGCGGTCACCACGGCGGTCTCGACGGCCGGGTGAGCGGCGAGGGCGCTCTCCACCTCACCCAGCTCGATCCGGTACCCACGTACCTTGACCTGGTTGTCGGCGCGGCCGAGGAAGCGCAACAGTCCGTCGCGGGTCCACTCGACCAGGTCACCGGTCCGGTACAGTCGCCCGCCCCGCTCTGCACCGAACGGGTCCGGCACGAACTGCTCCGCGGTCGACGCAGGACGGTCCAGATATCCCCGCGCCACGCCCGGTCCGCCGATCAGCAGTTCACCCGGTACGCCGGCAGGTACCGGACGCTGTGCCCGGTCCACCACGTACGCGCGGACCCCGGGCAGTGGGCGACCCATCGGCACGTCCGGCTCGCCGGCGGAGCAGCGGTGCTCGACGCACACCACGCTCGCCTCGGTCGGGCCGTAGCCGTTGCGGAACGTCCGGCCCGGCGCCCACCGGTCGGCGAGGTCGGCGGCGAACGGTTCACCGGCGGCCATCAGGTCACGTAGCCCGGGCAGGCCGGTCGCATCGAGAAGGGCGAGCATGGCGGGTGCGATCGCCGCGACGGTGACCTGCTCGCGCGCCAGCAGCTCGGCCAGCGCACCGGGGTCGGTGAGCATCTCGCGGGGGGCGCACACCAGCGTGGCGCCGGCACCGAGCGCACCGAAGATCTCGTGCACGCTGACGTCGAAGGCGGGATTGCAGAACTGCAGCACCCGGTCGTCGGGCGACAGGCCGGTCCGTTGCACGGTCGCCGATGCGTAGGAGGCGGCGTTGGCGTGACTGACCGCGACACCCTTGGGTGTGCCGGTGGATCCGGACGTGTAGATGACGTATGCGAGGTTCCCCGGCACCGGCCCGCGCAGACGATCCACTGTGGACTCATTGCTGTCCGCCCGGTTGACGGACAGCACCGGTGTACCGGGCGGCAGGGCGCCGGCCAGCGCCTCCGTGGACAGCACCGCGCAGCACCCGGCATCCGCTGCGACGAAACGGATCCTGGCCGGCGGCAACATCGGGTCCAGCGGCACGTACGCGGCCCCCGCGCGTAGCACCGCGAGCAGCGCGACCACCAGGTCCACGCCCCGTTCCAGCAGTACGCCGACCCGCTCGTCCGGTCCGGCACCGTGGCCGGTGAGCCGGTGCGCGAGCGCATCCGCCGCGGCGTCCAGTTCCCGGTAGGTCACCTCGCGGGTACCGGCACGGACCGCGACCGCGTCCGGGGTACGACGCAGCCAGTCGTCGAACGCGTCGGTGAGCAGCGCCGGCGCACCGGCGGCTACGGCAGCACCGGACCACTCGTCCAGTACGGTGGCCCGCTCACCTGCGGGCAGCACGTCGATCCGGCCGACCGGCGCATCCGGGTCCAGTACCAGCGACTCGAGGACCCGCCGGTAATGCGCGACCAGCCGGCTCATCCGGTCGGCGTCGAACAGTTCGGTGGAGTACTCCAGCCCCACCGCGAGCCGGCCGTCCGGCGCGACGGACAGGTACACGGCAAGATCGAAGCGCGATGTACCGAGGCTCACCGGCACCGCCCGCGCGGTGATGGTACCCGCGCTGCCACCGGCGGAGACGTTCTGCATGATGACGCAGACACCGAACAGGGGGTTGCGGGACGGGTCCCGGTCCGGCGCCACCGCCTCCACGAGCTTGTCGAAGGGTACCTCCTGGTGACCGTGTGCGGCGGTCACGGTCGCCTCGGTACGGTGGATCAGTTCGCGGCCGGTGGGGTCACCGGACAGGTCTGTGCGCAGCACCAAGGTGTTGGCGAAGAAACCGACCAGCGGTTCCAGTTCGGCGCGGGTGCGGCCGGAGAACACCGAACCGAGCACCACGTCGTCGACCGCCGTGTAGCGGGCGATGAGCAGTTGGAACGCGCTCAACAGCACCGTCATCAGGCTGACCTGCTCGGCGCGGGCCAGCTTCTCCAGAGCGGCGCGCAGGGTAGCGGGCATCCGTACGGTCAGCGAATCGCCGGCCCAGCTCCGCTGCACCGGGCGTGGCCGGTCGGCGGGCAGGTCGGTGACGGGCAGGCCGGCGAGCTGCCGGCGCCAGTACGCCAGCTGGTCGGCAAGGTCGGCGTCGCTGAGCCGGTCCCGCTGCCAGGCTGCGAAGTCGGCGTACTGGACCGGCAGCGGTGCCAGCTCGTCGGGCCGTTGTTCGGACTCGGCCTGGTACAGCGCGAGCAGTTCGGCACCGACGATGCCGAGCGACCATCCGTCGGTAGCGATGTGGTGCATGTCCACCATGACCACGTGGTCGTCACGGCCCATCCTGATCACCAGGCAGCTCACCACCGGGCCGGCGGCCAGGTCCACGGGTCGACGGGTGCGGTCCTGTGCCAGCTCACGCATCCGTTCCTCACGCGGCTCGGCCGGCAGCTCCGAGAGGTCCACCACGTCGGTCGGGATCCGTTCCGGCAGAGGATCGATGACCTGGTACGGGACGCCGTCGACGGCGGCGTACCGGGTGCGTAGCACCTCGTGGCGGCCAACCAGCCGCCGCAGTGCGGTGTGCAGCACGTCGGTGTCCAACCGGCCGGCGATGCGTACCAGCCATGGGGACTTGTACGTCGCGGCTCCAGGGTTCAGCTGGTCCAGGAACCACATCCGCTGCTGCGCGTACGACAGGGGCAACCGCCCGCCGCGCGGGGCGAGCGGGATCCGACCACGCTGTACGGCAGCGGCCCGCAGCCGTCGTTCCAGCAACGCCCGGCGTTCCGGTGACAATCCGGCCAGTCGCCGCTCGATCTCCGGACCCCACGCGGAGGTGTCCGTGACGGTCATGATGCGCCGTCCGCGGAATCGAGCAGGGAGTGGATCTCCTCGTCGGAGAGCGCTTCGATCTCGTCCAGTGCAGCCAGCGTGTCCACTGTGGTTGGTGGCTGTGCCTCGTCGACCTGCCTGGCCAGTTGAGCCACGGTGGCTCCGGCGAAGAACACCCGCAGCGGCAGGTTCGCCCCGGTGGTCGAGTTGATCCGCGACATCACCCGGGTGGCCTGCAGGGAATTGCCACCGAGCGCGAAGAAGTTGTCGTCCACACCGATCCGGTCCACCGCCAGGATCTCGTGCCAGACCCCGGCGACCACCCGTTCGGTGTCGGTGGACGGCTCGACGAACCTGGTACCCAGGTCCGGGCGGGCACCACCGACCTTCGGCAACGCGAGCCGGTCCAGCTTGCCGTTGGCGTTGACCGGCAGAGCGTCCAGCACGACGAACGCGGCGGGCACCATCACCGAGGGGAGCCTCGCGCCGAGGTATGCGCGGAGTTCGTCCACGCTCGGTGCAGCCCCGTCGGCGACCAGATAGGCGACCAGAGCGCCGTCGGTGACGACCGCAAGAGCCTGCGCGACGGCCGGGTGCTCGGCCAGTACGGCCCGCACCTCACCCAGCTCGACCCGCTGCCCCCGGATCTTCACCTGATCGTCGAGGCGGCCGGTGAACCACAACGTCCCGTCCGACGACCAGCGCATCAGATCACCGGTCCGGTACAACCTGGCCCCGGCCACCCCGGAGAACGGATCCGGCACGAACCGCTCCGCAGTCAACCCGGGCCGACCCAGATAACCGCGACTCACCTGCACACCACCCACCCACGCCTCACCCGGTACACCCGGCGGAACCAGAGACCCCCACCGGTCCACCAGATACACCCGCACACCCGGCAACGGCCGACCGATCGGCGGCGCGGCGGTACCGCCACCCACGGCGCACCGATGCTGCACGCAGACCACGGTGGCCTCGGTCGGCCCGTACCCGTTGTAGAACTCGCGGCCCTGTGCCCAGGCATCGGCAAGACCGGTACCGAACGGCTCTCCGGCCGCCATCAGGTGACGCAGGTCGGGGAAGTCCGAGGGCTCCAGCAGGGCGAGCATCGCCGGTGCGATCGCCGCCACCGTCACCCGCTCGGCCACCAGCAGCGCGGTCAGACCCTCCGGATCGGTCACCACCTCACGCGGCGCGCACACCAGCGTCGCACCCGCGACCAGCGCACCGAAGATCTCGTGCACGCTCACGTCGAACGACGGATTGCAGAACTGGACCATTTTGTCCGCTGTGGACAGACCATATTGGACAGATTGGATCGCCAGATATGTCGCCACGTTACCGTGGCTCACCCCGACACCCTTCGGTGTCCCGGTCGATCCGGACGTGTAGATCACGTACGCCAACTGGTCGTGGTCCACCGCGGTCGACACCGCGCGGGCAGGCAGCCCGGCAAGCTCGTCGACGCAGATGGTGGCCGTGCCTTCCGGCAGAGCCGACCGCCACGTGATGGAGGTCAGAACCAGTACGCATCCCGCGTCACGGGCGATGAACTCCAGCCGCGCCGGGGGCAGGGTCGGATCCAACGGCACGTACGCCCCGCCCGCGCGCCACACCGCCAGCAGCGCGACGATCAGCTCCGGGCCCCGCTCGAGCAGGACGCCGACCCGGCTCTCCGGACCGACCCCGTGCGCGGCCAGCACCCGGGCCATCCGGTCCGCCCGGTCGACGAGCTGCCGGTAGGTCATCGTGGCACCGTCGAAGCGCACCGCCACCGCGTCGGGTGCGGTACGGGCCCGCGCGACGATCTGCTCCGGTACCGTGCCGGCCGGCTCCGGTGCCGCCACCTCGGCGCCGCTCCAGTCCACCGGGTGGCCGGCGCCGTCACCGGCACTCAGGTCCACGGTGGACAGCCGGGCTCCGGGGTCGACCAGTACCGAACTGAGCAGCCCACGGTAGTTGGCGACCAGCTGCTCGATGCGCCCGGCCTCGAACAACTGCGAGGAATACTCGACGGCCAGGGTCAGTCCGCCGTCGGCGGCCGGACCCACGTTCAGGGTCAGATCGAAGCGCGAGGTCCCCAAGGAGAGCCCGACACCCGAGACGCGCAGGCCCTCGGTACCCACCCCGGCGGTGATCGTCGCGTCCTGGTAGTTGAACGCCACGTCGAACAGCGGGTTGCGGCCCGGCTCCCGCTCCCCCGCGACCGCGTCCACCACCAGGTCGAAGGGCACCTCCTGATGGGCGTGCGCGTTGAGTAACATGTCGTCGACCCGGGCCAGCAGCTCGGTGAAGGACGGATCGCCGGACACGTCGGCGCGCAGTACCAGTGTGTTGACGAAGAAGCCGAGCAGTGGCTCGATCTCCGAGCGGGTACGTCCGGAGAACGCCGAGCCGACCGCCACGTCGTCGGCTCCGGTCAACCGGTGCAGCAGAGCGACGAAGGCGGCGAGCAGCACGGCGAACGGCCGCGTGCCGCAACGTTCGGCCAGGCCCCGTACCTCCCGGTGCAGTGCCGGGCTGCACGTGTCGATCAGGCCCGCACCGACGCTGGAGGCCACCGCAGGTCGGGGACGGTCCGCTGGCAGGTCCAGTACGGGCAGGTCGGCGAGCTGGTTGCGCCAGTACCCCAGGTGCTCGGCCAGTTCGTCGCCGGACAGCCGGTCGCGTTGCCAGGCGGCGAAGTCCACATACTGCACGGCCAGCGGGGGCAGCGGATCGGCCACCCCGGCCACCGCCGCCTGGTACAAGGTGAACAGCTCGCGCTGCAGCACCCCGACCGACCAGGCATCGGTGGTGATGTGGTGCATGTCGAGTACCAGTACCCGGTCCTCCGCGGAGAGCCGGACCAGCTCGGGTCGTACCAGCGGGCCGGCAGCGAGGTCCACCGGGCGGCGGGCGATGGTGTCCATCACCTCGCGCAGCCGCTGTTCCCGTTCGGTGACAGGCTGCCCGGTCAGGTCGGTGACGCGTACCGGCACCGTCTCCGCGGCCGGATCGATCACGCAGTACGGAACTCCATCGTCATCGGCGAAACGGGTACGCAGCGGCTCGTGCCGGCGGAACATTCCGGTGATCGCGACGCCCAACGCCGACTCGTCCACCGGGCCGGCGATCCGGATCGCGTACGGCGCCTTGTACGTCGCCGCACCCGGGTCGAGCCGGTCGAGGAACCACAGCCGCTGCTGGGCGAAGGACAGCGGAAGTCTGCCCTCCCGTGGCACCGGTGGGATCTGCGGGCCACGACCGGCACGGGCCGCACGCAGCTCCCGTAGAACCTGCGCCCGCTGCTGGGGAGAGAGACCGGAAAGTCGACTCGGCGCGGCCATGTCAGGACGCCTCGCCCTGCTCCGCCGGCAGCGACTCGAGCCGCCGACGTGCCTCGTCCTCGGTCATGTCCTCCACAGTGGAGAGAAGGCCGACCAGTTCCTCGTCCGACACCCCGGCGAACTCCTGTTCCTCCACCAGATCGGCCAGCGCCTCCACTGTCGCGTTACTGAACAACGCACGCAGGTCCAGCGTGACATCGAACTCGTCCCGGATCCGCGAGACCAGCTGGGTCGCCTGCAGCGAATTGCCGCCCAGGGCGAAGAAACTGTCGTGCGCACCGATCCGCTCGACCCGCAACAGTTCGCGCCAGATCCGCGCGACGGTCTGCTGCGTCGGGGTGTACGGCTCCACGTACTCCACGCTCGGACCGGCACTCGGCGCCGGCAACTTCGCCCGGTCCAGCTTGCCGCTGGCGGTCAGGGGCAGCGATTCCAGCACCACGAACGCCGCCGGGACCATCGACGGTGGCAGCTCACCGGACAGGTGCGCGCGGACCTCCTCGACGCTGGGCGCCGCACCCGGTACGACGGTCACGTACGCGACGAGCTGAATGTCCCCGCCGTCCGGGGTGTGGGTGACCACCGCCGCCTGCTGGATGCCGGCGTGTGCGGTGAGCGCGTGCTCGATCTCCGCGGGTTCGATCCGCAGTCCACGAATCTTGATCTGGTTGTCGACCCGGCCCAGGAACTCCAGGTTGCCGTCCTCACGCCAGCGCACCAGATCGCCGGTGCGGTACAACCGGCCACCCGGGCGCGGCCCGAACGGGTCAGGGACGAAGCGCTCGGCGGTCAGGCCGGGACGGCCCAGGTAGCCGCGCGCCACCCCCGTGCCACCGACGTACAGCTCGCCACCCACGCCGACCGGCACCGGCTCGCCCCGGCGGTCCAGCACGTAGGCCTGGTAGTTGGCCAGCGGAACCCCGATGGGTGGGCTGTCGGTGAACGGCTCGTGCGGGCAGGTGTAGTTGATGCAGGCAACGGTGGCCTCGGTCGGGCCGTAGCCGTTGCAGAACTGGCGGTACTCCGGGTTCCACCGGTTGACCGTCTCCCCGGGATAGCGTTCCAGCCCGACGTAGAGGACCCGTAGGTCCGGCAGGCTGTCGCCGTCGAGCAGCGCGAGGATGCTGGGCGGTATGTCGGCCATGGTGACCCGCTCGTCGCGCATCAACGCGGCCAGCGCCGTCGGGTCGTGCAGCGTGCCGCGCGGCGCCTGGACCAGGGTCGCGCCGCCACACAGCGCGCTGAAGATCTCGAACACGCTGACGTCGAACGCCGGGTTGGCGAACTGCAGCACCCGGAACTGCGGCGTCACCTCGAACTCACCGATGATCAGTTCGGTGAAGTTGACCACGCTGCGGTGCTCCACCAGTACGCCCTTCGGCCGGCCGGTGGAGCCGGAGGTGTAGATCAGGTACGCGAGGTTGCCGGGCCCACCCACCCGTGCCGGGTTGTCGTCCGGCAGCGCCGCCAGACCGGCGCGTACCTGCTCGTCGTCCAGGCAGATCGCGGTGGTGTCGGCCGGCAGCCGGGCGGCGAGGTCGCTCGTGGTCAGTACGGCCGGACAACCCGCGTCGGCGACCTGGAAGGCGATCCGGGAGTCCGGGTAGGTCGGATCCAACGGCAGGTAGGCGCCGCCGGCCTTCAGGATCCCCAACTGCGCGGCGGGCAGATCCGGTCCGCGTTCCAACAGGATGCCGACCACGGTGTCCGGTCCGACGCCGAGCGAACGCAACTGGTGGGCGATCCGGTTGGCCCGCACGTTGAGCTCGTGGTAGCTGACATCCTCGCCGGCGAACCGCAGCGCCGGATGCTGTGGCTGGGACGCGGCGTGTACCTCGAACAGCTCGTGCAGCAGCGCGCCCGAGCCCGGCCGGTCGGTACGGTTGGCGGCGACCAGTACCGCGTCACGTTCCTGCTCGCCCATCAGCGGAAGCCGGGACAGCGGTAGCTCCGGGTCGTCGATGACCGCGCGCAGAACGTTGCCGTAGTGCTCGACCAGCCGGTCCATCCTGGCCCGGTCGAACAGTTCGGTGGAGTATTCGATCCACACCTTGAAACCGTCCGGCGGCTGCTCGTTGAGCTGGAAGGCGAAGTCGAACCGGGACGTGCCCGGCGCCAACGGCAGGAACTCCACCTGCAGCTCGCCCAGGTCTGCGCCGTCACCCTGCGCGGCCTGCAAGGTGAACGAGATCTGGAACAGCGGGTTGCGCGACGGGTCGCGCTCCGGCCGCAACGCGTCGACCACCTTGCCGAACGGCAGGTCCTGGTTGAGGTGCGCGCCCAGCACCAGTTCGTTGGTCCGGGCCAGCAGCTGCCGGAAGCTCGGATCACCGGACAGGTCGCTGCGCATCACCAGCGAGTTGGAGAAGAACCCGATCAGCGGCTCGATCTCCGAACGGGTACGCCCGGAGAACACCGAGCCCACCGTCACGTCGAACTGGTCGGTGTAGCGGGCCAGCACCGCGGTGAACGCGGTGAACAGGACGGTGAGCATGGTGACCTGCTCGGTACGCGCCATCGCGGTCACCCCGGCCCGCAGCTCCTCCGGCAGCGCGGTCGAGAAGCTCGAGCCGACCCAGGTCGGGTTGCTGGGTCGCGGCCGGTCGGTCGGGAAGTCCAGTACCGGCAGGTCGGTCAGCTTACTGGTCCAGAACTCCAGCTGCCGGTCCAGTTCCGCGCCGGTCAACCGGTCCCGCTGCCAGGCCGCGTGGTCGACGTACTGGATGGGCAGGACCGGCAGTTGCGCGGCGGTGTGCGACAGCAACGCGGCGTACAGCGCCACCAGTTCACGCATCACGATGCCCGACGACCATCCATCGGTGGTGATGTGGTGCATGCACAGCATCACCACGTGGTCCCGTTCGCCGAGGACGATCAGTACCGGTCGCAGCGCCGGATCGACCGCGAGGTCGAACAGCCGCCGGCCATGCTCGACGACCAGTTCCACCATCCGCTCCTCGCGGTCGGCGGCCGGCAGCTCGGACAGGTCCACCGTCTCCATCGCCACCCGGTCCGGCGGCGGGTCGATCACCTGGTACGGCACGCCGTTCTCGCTCAGGTAGCGGGTGCGTAGGATCTCGTGCCGCTCCACCAGGCGGGTCAGCGCGTGCCCGAGCACGTCGACGTCGAGCGGCCCGCGCAGCCGCAGCGGCAGCGGCGAGTTGTAGACCGGCAGATCCGGGGTGAACTGGTCCAGGAACCACAACCGTTGCTGCGCAAAGGACAGCGGCAGTACGCCGTTGCGGTCGATGGTGGGGATCCGGTCCGCCGCGGCCCGGTTCTCCCGGACCTGGCGGAGCTGCTTCTGCAGCAGCGCACGGCGTGCCTCGGAGAGGCTGGAGATGCGACCCCCTGCGGGCTGCGTACTGTCACTGTGCTCGGTCACGGGTACTCTCCCTGGCTCGTACGTCCACTGCTCGTCATGCCCTCGTCGACGCCACGGCGCCGGTCACCTCGCTACTACGTACCGCCCTGGTGCCGCCACCGGCGAGCGCCCGGGCCACCGGTGCTTCGCCCGCACCGCTGGCGATCCGGACGTCGGCGACGCCGGCGGCCAACGCCTCGGCCGCAGCGGTGAGCTTGACCGCCATCCCGCCGCCGAACCCGCTGGCCGGTACCACACACTCGGCGAGCAGGCTGCCCGGGTCGTCCGGATCGGCCAGCACTCCTTCGGTGCCGGTGAGGAACACCAACCGGTCCGCGGACAGTCGCGCGGCCAGCAGCCCGGCGACCCGGTCGGCGTCGACGTTGACCGCCGCGCCGGCCGCGGTACGTGCCGGTGGCGAGAGCAGCGGGGTGATGCCGGCCGCGAGCAGCAGTTCCAACAGGTCGGTACGGACCTCCGCCAGCCGGCCGGTGTGATCGTCGCGGACCACCCGCATCACCCCGTCGACCACCGCGCGATGCGGTGCGTGCCGGCTGGCGGTGAGGATTCCGGCGTCCAGCCCGGTGAGACCGACCGCGGCCACCCCGTGGCGGGCCAGCTCGGTCACCATCCGGGGCAGTACGACGCCGGCCAGCGCGGTGGTGAACACCTCCAGGGTCGGCGCATCGGTGTACCGGCTGGAGCCGCCGCCCGGCGTGGTGAGCCGCCGCTGCGGTACGCCCAGACGCGCGGCGAGCCGGTCCACCTCGCTGGACCCGCCGTTGACGCACACCACCCGTTCACCGCCGGCGACGAGCGCCGCGATGTCCGCGCACATCGCCACCGGATCGGTACCGGCGTTCCCGCCGCACTTGACCACCGTCAGCCCGGCCACCTTCACACCACCCCGCTCATACCGGGTGCAGGCCGAGGAACTCCAGCCCCGACCTTTCCGGCCAGTCCATCCGGATGTTCAGACACTGGACCGCGTTGCCGGCGCCACCCTTCATCAGGTTGTCCAGCGCGGCGATGCAGACCACCTCGGTGCCATCGGCGCCGACCGCGAACCCGACATCGCAGTAGTTCGTGCCGGTGAGGATCTTCGGCTCCGGCAGGCGGTAGCCGCCCCGGCTGGCCGCGACCACCCGTACGAACGGCTCGTCCGCGTAGTGCCGGCGGTAGGTCTGGCGTACCAACGGATCGGTCAGCGGTGCGTCCGCGGCCCGGGCCCGGCACAGCACCTGGATCCCGCGTACCGCCTCCACCCCGGTCGCGGTCATCCGGGCGTTCAGCCCGGTCGCCTGCGCGACCTCGGCCTCGTGGCGGTGACCGGCCGGCGCGAACACCCGCATCGCGCCGCTGCGTTCGGCGTGGATGTTCAATGCGCCCGCGGTGGCGCCCGAGCCACTGGATCCGGTCCGGGCGTCGATAGTGACATCCGGACCGATCAGTCCCGCCTCCGCCAACGGATGCAGCGCGAGGATGGCGGCGGTGGCCATGCAGCCGGGCACGCTGATCCGGTCCGCGTCGCGCAGCCGTTTACGGTAGCGCTCCGGCCAGCCGCAGACGAACGTGTCGATGAGTTCCGGTGCCGGATGCTCGTCGTCGTAGTAGCGCCGGTAGGCGGCCAGATCATGCAGCCGGAAGTCGGCCGTCAGGTCGATCACGCATCCGGCCCGCGCACCGAGCTGCGGAACCAGACCGGCCGCCGCCTTGTGCGCGGTGGCGAGAAAGACCACGTCGCATTCGCCGACGTCGTCCAGGCCGCAGAAGGTCAGGTCGGTGGCGCCACGCAGATTCGGATGGACCCCGTCCACCCGTTTGCCGGCGAGCCGCCGGGACACCGCGTACGCCACCTCCACCCGCGGGTGGCCGGTGAGCAGCCGTAGCAGCTCACCGCCGATGTAGCCGGCCGCGCCGACGATGGCCGCACGTACCGGGGTAGCAGCCTTCACTCGCCCCAGTCCTCGCCGACCTCGGGGGCGACCGCGAGCATCACCGGGCTCATCGCCATGACTTCCAGTTCGGCCCGGCAGTCGGTACATTCCACGATCTCGGACACCACGGCCGTGTCAGCGATGTCGATCTTGGTCTCGCACTGGGGGCATGGGTGAAGGGACATGTCGTCTCCTGGGGATGGGGAACGCCGGTCACTGCTACGAGAATGCGCGCTGCAGGTCGTCAAGGGCAGTCGGGATAACCCCTGACGGCCCGGCCCTAGACGGCGGCCATCCGGTCGAGGATCCGGGTCTGGTCGGCCATGAGCTGCCCGGTGCGCCGGGCCACCGACTCCGCGGCGGCGCCCGGGTCCTGCCGGGCGGTGGCCACCGCGATCCGCAGCGCCGTCCAGTGGTGCGCCACCCGGTCCACCTCGCGGGACAGCTCGCACCAGTGTGGTTGGTCGAGCTCGCGCCCGGCCCGGTACAGCAGATCGCCGTGCAGTCCGGTCATCGCCAGTACGGCACCGGCCACCACGAACAGCTCGTCCACCACGGCCGGGTCCCGGTGCAGACGTTCCACCGCGTCGGCGAGGAAACGCCGCTGCCCGTCCAGGCCGTCCAACGCCCCGGTACCGGACGACCCGGCGAACCCGGCCACGTTGCCGCGCACCACCCGCCGGACGAAGTCGACGTCGAATGCCGGCCAGTCGGCTCCGATGTGGACGCTCAACCAACGGTTGCCGATGGGGTTGGCAGTGAAGAACAGATCACGTTCGTGCAGTACCGGATTGGCCGAGTCGCGCGCCGCGGTCAGTTCCTCCCGGGTGATCGCACCACAGAAGCGCGGCGGAACCGGGTCGTCGACGAACACCTCGTCGCTGTCGTCGTCGAACCCGAAGACGACCAACAGGTGGTTGGTGTGCACGTCCCGGTACGCGGGCCGGAACGGCAGGTGGAAGTTGTCCGCGGCGACCGCCACCGGGGATCCGGCGACGAGCGATTGGCGTACCTGGGCCCACCCTTCGTCCGGACCGTCCGGCTGGTGCCAGGTCGAGCTGATCGGATGGTACGGCGCAAGGCTGGCCAGCAGCGAGTCGCTTCGGCACGGGAAGTAGTATTCCTCCCGGCGGATGTCACCGGGCCGGTAGTGGAAGTTCCAGGCGGAACCCAGTACGACCAGCGGGTCCAGCCCGTGGTGGCGCAGCAGCACCCCCATCGTGGTGTGCAGGCAGTGCGTCAGGTCGTGACGCCAGCTCCCCGGCGTCGCCAGTTCGACTCTCACCGCTCCCCCTCGTTGTCGGTCACCATGGTCAGTGCGAACAGGTGGATGGCCGGATTGTCCGGCAGTTCCAGCACGGCAAGCGGGGTACGGGAACTGATCCCGGTACGGCCGCACCAGATCGACGGATGCATGTTGGCCTGCACATGCCGTGGGTAGAGCAGTCGGTCGCACCGGTAGGCCAGCAGCTCCCCGAACCGGGCATCGGTCTGCGGCCAGAAGTCCGAGACCCGTAACCACTGACGGGTCCTGGTGCCGTCTGTGTGGTGCAGGACGATCTGGTCCTCGCTGCGTCGCTCGGCGGCGGCCAACAGGTAGATCCAGTCGTAGCGGCCGGGCGCCACCTCGATGCGTTGGCCCCGGCACCGGACGTTGTCCTCCGGTGCGCTGATCGGGAATCGGAACGGGACCCCGGCAACCTCCACCGTCCCGCCGGGTGGCGGCAAGCTGCCGGCCGGAAAGGTGTTGCTCCAGATGTTGAAGCCGCCGGTGTCGCGCTGCTGATCGGGACGGATGCCCGCATTGTCGGCCAGTCCGGTCAGCTCGACCGGCCGGAAACCACGGACCAGGGTCTCGTCCACTTCCACACCTCTTCCCCAGTTGCCTTGACAGGCAATAGATTGGACTGATGACAGGCAATGTTCGACTGATCCGCCTCAGCGGTCGGGTGGCACCCGAGCTGGCCAGCCGCGTCGCCGAGGTGACCCGGGCGGCCTTCGCCGTCGCCGATCCCGTACCCGGCCTGCCCACCGCGGACGGCGCCCGGGAGAGCGCCGCGGTGGTCCATGCGGACCTGGCAGCCGGTGCGCTGCTGTGGGTGGCCCGCGACGACGTCGGCGAGGTGCGCGGCAGCGTACGCGCGGTGCGCCGGCAGGGATCCGGCTGCTGGGAGGTACGCCGGCTGGCGGTGGACCCGCGGTGGCGTGGCAGCGGGCTCGCCCGGGTGCTGATGCGCCGGCTGGAAAGCGATGCGCACGCCGCCGGTGTTCCGTTGGTACGACTGGATGCGGTGGTGGAACGTGGCAACCCGTCGTACTACGCGGCCCTTGGTTACCGCACTGTGCGACACTTCCCCAGCCCGGACAAGGATCTGTCCGAGGTGGCGATGGCCCGTGACCCCGCTGTCCCGCCGGTGCCGGCCCCGTACCCGTGGCCGGACCGCGCGCCCGTCACGCACTCGGTGAGCTGGTTCACGGTGGCCGGGCGCACCGTGGCGGTGGCCGGGCGCGGCGGCTCGGCGGTCGGCGCGCGTACCCGTGGACACGCACGGATGGTCGCCGACCGGTTCGGTGCCGAACCCGTACTGATCGGCACCGACGGCTGGTTCGGTGGCATCGGGGAGCCGGTTCCACCGTTGCGGGAGTACCAGGCTCCGCCCGACCAAGTGCCGGCGTTCACGATGCCCCGCACCACCGATCACCGGTTGCTCGCGCTGCACCGGCTGCCACAGCACAGAACCGGCTGACATCGCCGGCGCTACGCCAACAGCCGTAGCGCCGCCGCGACGATCCGCTCCGCCGTGACGCCGGCCGCGGTGAGCAGATCGATCTCGCCGCCGACCTGGTCGCTGAACCGGTCCGGGGTACCGATCCGGTGCACCGGGCACGGATGCTCGCCGGCCACCACTTCGCAGACCGCGCCGCCGAGGCCGCCCAGCACGACATGGTCCTCCACCGTGACGATGCCGGCGGTGTCGCGGGCCGCGGCGAGTACCGCGTCGCGGTCCAACGGCTTCACCGTGTGCATGTTCAGTACCCGGGCGGAAACGCCGTGGCCGGCCAGTTCGGTGGCCGCGTCCAGCGCGCGCAGCACCGGATGCGGTCCGGTCGCGATGAGCGTGACGTCATCCCCGTCGCGCAACGCCACCGCGCGACCGATGGTGAACGGGTAGGGCGTGTCGTACACCGGCGCGGTGGCCTTGCGGCCGAGCCGGATGAACACCGGTCCGGGCAGGTGCATGACCGCCCGTACCGCCTCGACCGTCTCGGCCACGTCCGCCGGCACCACCACGGTCATGTTCGGCAGCGTCCGCATGATGGCGACGTCCTCGACGGAGTGGTGGGTGGGGCCGTAGTGGCCCGCGGACAACCCACCGTGGGTGACAACGATGCGTACCGGCAGGTCGTTGTAGGCGATGTCGACCTTGACCTGTTCGCAGGCCCGGGCCGCGGCGAACCCGCTGATCGTGTTGACGAAAGGGATCTGGCCCGCCGCCGCCATCCCGGCGGCCACCCCCATCAGGTTCGCCTCCGCGATGCCCACGTTGATGTACTGGTCCGGCAGCTGCCCGCCGAACATGTCCTCCAGTCCACCCATGTCCGAGTCGAGGCAGACGATCCGGGAATCGGAGCGGGCCAGTTCCAGCAGGGTCTGCCGGTACGCCTCGCGGGTCGTCGTGGCGGCGGCCACCGTCGCGGGCGGCAGGGTCGCTTCGGTCGTCATCGGCTCGTCCTCGCTCGGAGACCGCGTACGGCGCGGTCGTACAGCCTGGGGGTGAGGGTGATGTGATGGCTCTTCTTGGCGTTCTCGAACAGCGGTACGTCGCGTCCCTTGACCGTGCGGGCGATCAGCACCCGCGGCCGGCCGGGGTCCGGCCGGTTTTCCAGTACCGTCGACAGCTCGGTCAGATCATGTCCATCCACATCGGACACCGACCAACCGAAGCTGGACCAGCGTTCACCGAGCGGTTCGAGCCGGATGGTGTCCTCGGTGCGGCCGGTGATCTGGAGCCCGTTGCGGTCCACGATCGCGGTCAGGTTGTCCAGCCCGAAGTGGGCGGCGCACATCACCGCCTCCCACACCGAGCCCTCCTGCAGTTCACCGTCACCGAGCAGCACGAACACCTGGTTGTCCCGGCCGTCCCGGCGTGCCGCCATGGCCAGCCCGATACCGAGGGACAGCCCGTGGCCGAGCGATCCGGTCGGGAACTCCACGCCGGGTACCCGGCGCAGCGGATGCCCGGCGAGCCGGCCACCGGGCTGCCCGTACGTCGCGCACTCCTCGACCGGGAAGTGGCCGGTGTCGGCGAGAACCGCGTACAGGGCCGCGCTGGCGTGCCCCTTGCTCAGGATGAAATGGTCGCGCCCCAGCCACTCCGGCTCGTCCGGGCGGTACCGCAGCACCCGGGTGTACAGCACGGTCAGTACGTCGGTTGCCGACAGGCTGCCGCCCACGTGCGCGCCGTCGGGCGTGGCGGCCATGTCCAGCACCCGGTGCCGGATGCGCGCCGCGCGCTCGGTAAGTGTCTGCAGGTCCCGTACGTTCATGACGCCATCCCCTCCCACGGCGCCCGGTACGTGCCGGAACCGGCGAGCCGGGCGAGCACGTCACGGTGCTGCCACACCTTCTCGAACGCGTCTGCGATGCGGGACAGCACCGGAGCGCTGTCCGGGTTCAGATGCCAGCGCTGCAGAGTCACCGAGTCCTCGATCAGCGCGAGAGTCACCGGTGAATCCTGGATCCGGTACGTGGTGGCCCCGGGCCCGGACAGCTTCCACGGATAGCCGTGGTAGCCCTCCCGGGTCTGGAAGGCACCCTGACCCGACAGCGGCACCAGCTGGTACGGCTGCACCGGTACTCCCTCGGCGCGCAGCACCCGTTGCACCGCGGCGCGTACCGGGCCGGCGGCCAGACCGTCGAGGCCCATCGCCACCGGATCGAACCGCAACCGCAGGATGTGCCAGGAGTGCGTACGTTCCGGCGGGCAGGTCGGCAGCACGATGCCGGGAAGTTCACCGAGCCGGGCCAGCAGCGCGGTCACGTTGCGCTCCCGGGCCTGCATCGCGGCCGGCAAACGGTCCAGCTGGCAGCGGGCGAATGCCGCCTGCACGGCGGAGAGTTTCTCGTTGCCGGCCAGTAGGTGCGAGATGTAGTCGCGGTCGCGTCCGCCGACGAGGTCCTCGCCGAACTGCCGGTAGCGCACCACCTTGGCGTGCAGTTCGGCATCGTCGGTGGTGACCAGGCCGCCCTCCCCGCAGGTGGGCAGGTTCTTCGTGGCGTTGAGGCTGACCGCGTTGATCCGGCCCATCGCACCGGCCCGTCGGCCCCGGTACGTGGCGCCCTGCGCCTGGGCGGCGTCCTCGACCAACGCCAGGCCGTGCCGTTGGGCCAGGGCGCCGAGCGCGTCCATGTCGCACGGCAACCCGTGCAGATGTACGGCCAGGATCGCACGGGTACGCGGGGTGATCGCCGCCTCGGCGGCGGCCGGGTCCATCGTGTAGGTCACCGGGTCGATGTCCACGAATCTGGGCACCAGCATCCGCTGTACCGGGGCGATCGCACTGGCCACGAAGGTCAGCGCCGGAACGAGCACCTCCGACCCGGGCTCCAGGTCCAGGGAGGCGAAGGCGAGGGCGATCGCGGCGGTGCCGTTGGAGACGGCGGCGCAGTACGGCACGCCGACGAAGGCCGCCCACTCGCGCTCCAGGCGCTGCACCTCACCGTCGCTGTTGTTGGAGGTGAACCGGCCGCTGTCGAGAACCCCGAGCAGTGCCTGCCGCTCCGCGTCGGTCACCTGCGGCCAGCACACCCTGGACCGGTCGTCGGCGTCCAGCACGACGCTCCGGCTGCCACCGAGCAACGCCAGTTGTCCGGTGGAACGGCTGGTGGTTGCGGTCATCCGGTCTTCTCCCATGCGGTTGAGGTGAACGCGGTGAGCAGTGCGACCCGGTCCACCCGGACACCGGGGCCGACCGGCACCCGGATCGCGACCAGGTCGTCGTGCCGGGCCACCGGCACGCGCACCTCGGTGCCGGCCGGTACGGTCTCCGGGTCCACCCCGTCGCGGTAGTGCAGCCAGAGCGTGCTGCCGGCGGCTCCCTGGATGTGCAGTACGACCCAGTCGTAACGCCCGGGGGGCACGCTCAGCAGCCCGGTGTCACCGGCACCTTCCACTCCACAGTGGAGAGACGTACGGTGGCCACGTACCGGCACTGTGGGCCCGGTCACCGGGTGTCCCCGAGCCGGCGCAGCAGGTAGTCGACATAGGCGCCGACCAGGTCGATGTCCAGCACTTCCAGCGCGCCGTGGAACTCCGGTGTGTGGTTCACCTCATTGACCAGCAGGTTGCCGTCCCGGTCCTCCAGTACGTCGATGCCCAGCACGCCGTCGCCGATCGCCGCGGCCGACGCCTCCAGCAGCTTGACCAGGTCGTCGGTGAGCGGGCAGACCGACGGGTAGCCAGAGCGCGCGGTGTTGGTCCGCCACTCGGTGGAGTTCTTGTAGATCGCCCCGATCACCTCACCACCGAACACGTACGCCTTGATGTCGCGGTCCGGCTTGTCCACGTACTCCTGGATGTAGGCGATCTGGTACTGCGGGCTGGGCAGGGCGGTCCGGTGCTCCAGCACCGCCTCCGCCCCGTCCCGGTCGGTCAACCGGGCGCCGAGGTGCCCCCACGAGCCGTTGACCGGCTTGATGACCGCCGGGTAGCCCAGGTCATCCAGGTGGCCGAGTGCGGCCTGCGGTTCCAGGGTCACCAGCGCCCGCGGCGTGGGCAGCCCGGCGGCCCGCAACGCGAGCGTGGTGAGCAACTTGTCACCGCACAGTGCGATCGTGCGCGCATCGTTGACCACCGGTACGCCGGCGAACTCCAGCAGTTCGGCCGCGTACCGGTTGCGCACGTGCGAGATCTCCCGGCTGATCGCGCCACGCCACGGCAGCTCCGGACGGTCCACCCGGAACGCCCAGTGCCGGGTGTCGACCCTTTCGTAGTCGACCCCCCGTCGGGTCAGTTCCGCGAAGATCAGTTTCTCCTCGACCCGCACCCGCGAGGTCAGTACGGCCAGCGGACGTTCAGCCACGTGTCACTCCTTGTCGTCGGGCCGGGTCACGGTGGCCGCGATGTCGACCAGCGCATCAGCAAGAATGTCGATCGACGCGAGGTACTCGCGCAGGTCGATGTGTTCGTCCGCGGTGTGGTCGAGGCGCGAGTCGCCCGGCCCGTATGCGGCGACCGGCGCCGACCAGTGCGGCGTGACCACGTTCATGTCCGAGGTACCGAGCTTGACCTTCGTCTCGACCCGGCCGCGGTGCCGACGCACCGCGCCGGTCAGCGCCCGTACCACCGGATCGGCCCGGGATGAACGCACCGCCGGTACCTGTTCCAGCACGGTGATGCTCGCGTCGCCGGCAAGTTGGCGTAGTGCGGCGGAGAACCCGGCGGTGTCGAAACCGACCGGCAGTCGGCAGGACATCGTGGCGCGGGCGCACTCCATGTCACCGTCCATCCGTACGACGGTCGGCAGGGCACGGTCGAAGTAGCGTTCCCCGCCGGCCTCGCGCAGCAGTGAGCGCACTCCTTCCACGAAGTCGAGGGTGCGTTCGGTGGCCTTGTCCTCGGCGCTGCTGGAGTGGGTCGGCGCGCAGTGCACCTCGTAGTCGAAGCGGAACACGCCCTTGTAGCCGAGTACCACCGTGTCGACCCCGCTGGGCTCGCCGATGATCACCGCGTCCGGCCGGTACCCGTCGATCAGATGCCGGGCGCCGCGCGACTCGCCTTCCTCGTCGACCGCGCCGATCAGTACCAGGCGCGCCGGGATGTGCGCGGCGACCCTGGCCGCGGCCCAGATCATCGTGGCGAACGGGCCCTTGGCATCGACCGTCCCCCGCCCGTACAGCAGGTCCTCCTCCCGGCGGACGGCGACCTCGCCACCGACCGTGTCGATGTGGCCGAGCAGCATGATCACCGGACCGTCCGCCGCGCCCGCCTCGCCGACGACGTTGCCGGCGGCGTCGACGTGACTGGTGAAGCCGAGCCCGGCGAGTTCGGGGGTCAGTTGCGCGGCGAGTTCGCCCTCGGATCCGGAGAGCGAACGCTGCTCCACCATCCGGCGCAGCAGCAGCGTCTCGACCGTCTCATCCACCGGCACTAGTCCTGCCCGCCGGCCGGGTTCAGGTCGACCAGCAGCATGTCCCGGATCCCGTCACCGCCCTCACCGCCGGCCGCGCTGATCGGGGTGACCTCGTGGGTGATCGCCGCGTCGTCGACGATGAGCGCGTCCAGTGGTGCACGCAGCATCAGCCGGACGTCGGGTTGTCCGTCGCGGTACACGATCGACTCCCCGCCCTGGCAGCGTTCCCGGCGCAGCAGGTGCATGCCGACGAAGGCGTGTCCGTCCCGGTGCCGGCCCTCCGGGGTCGGCAGACCCGAACCGCCGGAGCGTGCCACGACCCGGATCTGGTGGATGTTCACCACCCAACGGGCCGTACCGGTCAACGCGCTCACGGTGCCGACGTCGTGGCCGATCAGCGCGGCGAGTACCGGGTCCGCGGCCAGTTCGGGACTGACCGGCGCGAACGTACGCTGCCGGCCGGCGAACAGCGGGATGTGCCGGGCGTCCTGCTGGAAGGTGCCGTGGGGCAGCAGGGTGCCGGTCACCGTACTGCCGTCGACCTCGGCCAGGAAGCGACCGAAGCGACGGAGACGGAACGCGCCACCGCCCGGCAGCCTGGCCAGTTCCTCGTCCAGTGGCAGATCGTTCCAGCGGTCGGTGAAGGCGGAGAACGGCAGGCCGTCGACCACTGCGGCGGCCTCCTCGGCGTGCATCGCCACGAACCCGGCCACAGCCAGCTCCTTGGCACGCCTCTCCATGTCGACCGTGCATTGTTGACTGTTCCAGCGGAAACTGCCGGACAACGTATCCACCGCCTTTCCGCGGCCGGAGATAATCCGTGCACTTGCCAGCAAGGTGTATCAGAAGCTACGGTGACGAGCGATCAATTGACAATGCATTCACGATTGTCGGACGCGAGCATTATCAAGGTGATCCTAGTAGCGGTGCCGAGTTATTTCTGTCCGGACTTCACCTGACATTGAACGGTCGTTACGATGGCTATCTCAGAGCAAACCGAAATCGACAAGTCAGGCGTTCCCCCGACACGACCACGCAGCCTGACCGCCGACCGCGCGTTCATGGTCTTCTGGGCGGGCGAAAGCGTGTCGGCGTTCGGTTCACAGATCACCTGGTTCGCCCTGCCGGTGGTCGCGGTACTCACCCTGCACGCCAGCGGCGGGCAGGTCGGACTGCTCAAGACCCTGTTCACCCTGCCGTACTTCGTCTTCCCGCTGGCCGTCGGCGTGTGGCTGGACCGGCGGCGACGGCGCCCGGCGATGCTGTGGGCGAACCTGGGCCGGGCCCTGCTGGTCATCTCGATCCCGGCCGCCTACTGGCTGGACCTGCTGTCGCTCTGGCAGTTGTATGTGGTCGCGGTGGCTGGTGGGGCACTGAGTGTGGTGTTCGACGTGGCGATCGCCAGTTTCCTGCCCGGCATGGTCGGTCGCGACCGGCTGGCCTCGGCCAACAGTCGCCTGCAGACGACCGGCTCGGTGGCCGGGTTGACCGGCCCGGGCCTGGCCGGCGGGCTGGCCAGCCTGATCGGCGTGGCCTTCACGATGATCGCCGACGCGGTGTCCTATCTGGTGTCCTTCGGCACGATCCTGTCGGTGCGGGGCCGGGAGAATCCACCGGACCCGAAGGTTGGCAAGAATGGTTTCCTGGCCGACCTGAAAGCCGGTCTGGTCGCATTGTTCGGTAATCCACCGGTACGCCAGATAGCGTTGCATGCCACTATTTACAACGGTTCTGTCCAGTGCGTCGAGGTCGCTTTCCTGGTCTACGCCGTGACTGATCGCGGCCTGTCCGCCGGACTGTACGGAGTCATTCTCACGCTCGGTGGACTCGGCGCCCTGCTGGGTTCGGTGGTGTCCGCGCCGCTGGCCCGCAGAATCGGTTTCGGTCCGGCTCTGCTCACTGCGTTGATCTTCTCCACCGACATGTTCTTCCTGATTCCGGCAGCGCCCGGCGGTGTGGTCGGACTGACCGTCTTCGCCAGCGCCGCATTCATGCTGGTCGGCTTCGGCAACGGGATCGCCAACATCGTGACCGGTACGATCCGCCAGGCGGTCACCCCGGATGCGCTGCTGGCCCGGGTCGCAGCCGGATACCGGACGATGAACTTCGGCGTCATCCCGATCGGTTCCGCGCTGGCCGGGTTGCTGGTCGCGAGCCTCGGCGCACATACCACGCTGATCATCGCCCCGTTCGGGCTGATGGCCTCCGCGCTGCCGGTCCTGGCCCGTTCGGTCCGCGGGATCCGGGAACTACCCAGCGAACCGCCCGAACTGCCGGCCCGGTCCTGACCGCGGCACCGTCGCCGCGCCGGCCACCGGATGGCCGGCGCGGCGAGCAGTCAGGCCGTGGCCACGGCGCTGGCGATGTCGGCGATGGTGTGGTTGCCCAGCAGTACCGGCATCGGAACCACGAGACCGTGCCGACGAGCCCTGGCCAGTACGGCCATCGCCCGCAGCGAGTCGCCGCCGAGCTCGTAGAAGTCGTCGCGGACCCCGACCTCCGCCAGGCCGAGCACCTCCGACCAGATCCCCGCGAAGATCATTTCCAGCGGCGTACTGGCCGCCACGATCGTGCGCCGTCCGGCCGCCACATCCGGTGCCGGTAGACGGGACCGGTCGAGTTTGCCGCTCGGGCCCAGAGGCAGCTCAGCCAGATGGGTGAGCGTGTCCGGAACCATCGCGGGTGGCAGTGCGGTACGCAACTCGTCGGTCAACGCAGACAGGTCCGGTACCTGACCATCCACAGTGGTCAGATAGCCGGCAAGTCGCCCGGTGCCGGCTGCGAGCACCACCGCCGCGTCGAGCACTCCGTCCAGTCCACGAAGGACGGACGCCACCTCGCCGCACTCGATCCGTACGCCGTGCACCTTCACCTGGTTGTCCAACCGTTCCAGCCAGGTGATCGCACCGTCCTCCCCGAGCACCACCCGGTCACCGGTACGGTACAGCCGGGCACCGGGCAGCGCCGGGTCCGGCACGAACCGTTCCGCGGTCAGCGCCGGACGCCGCCAGTATCCCCAACCGACCGGTACGCCACCCAGGTGCAGCTCACCTGCGGCACCGACTGGCACCGGTTCCCCGCGCGAATCCAGTACGGCAACGCGCGCCCCGGCTATCGGTCGGCCGATCGGCACCCGCGATGACGCAGCCGGCAGCGGACCGGGCAGGCAGCGGTGCGCGGTCACGTCGATGGCGGCCTCGGTCGGCCCGTACAGGTTGTGCAGTTCGACGCCGGGCAACGTCCGGGCGCAGCGGTGGACCAGGTCCGCGGGCAGTTCCTCGCCGCTGCACAGGATCCGCCGCAGGGTGCCGGCCAGTACGGGCACCCCGGGGTGCGCCAGGAACTCGCGCAGCATCGACGGTACGAAGTGCAGCGTACTCACCCGACGGTCGGCGACAAGTCCGATCAGATGATCGGGGTCACGGTGCCCGTCCGGCGCGGCCAGCACCATCCTGCCGCCGACGAGCAGCGGCCAGTGCAGCTCCCAACCGGACACGTCGAAGCTCAGTGGCGTCTTCTGCAACACGCCCTCGCCGGCGACCAGCTGATATTCCTGCTGTGCCCAGCAGATCCGGTTCACCACGGCGCGGTGCGGGTTCATCGCGCCCTTCGGCCGCCCCGTCGACCCGGAGGTGTAGAGCACGTACGCGAGATCCTGCGGCACCACCGGAATCCCCGGCCGGGCCGTGGCACAGCCGGCGAGCGTGTCGCGTACGGCGTCGAGGCGCACCACCTGGTCGATGTCGGGGAACGTCTCGGCCCCGCCGGTGTCGGTCAGTACCACCGCGAGTCGTGCGTCGCGGGCCATGTAGGTCAGCCGGTCGTGCGGGTACGACGGATCCAACGGCACGTACGCCGCGCCGGCCTTCAGCACCGCGAGCAGCGCGACCACCATGTCTGCGGACCTGGGCAGGCACACCCCGACCAGGTCGCCGCGCCGTACCCCGAGCCCCAGCAGGTGATGGGCGAGCCGGTTGGCGTCGGCGTCGAGTTCGGCGTAGCGCACCGACACCGCACCGTCGTGCACCGCGATCGCGTCCGGGGTCCGGTCCGCCTGTGCCTCGAACAGGCTGTGCAGACAGCCGTCGGCGACCGGGGCAACGCCGGCGCCGCTGAACGGTCCGCTCGACGTACCCTGCTCCGCGTCGGGTACCAGGGCCAGGCGACCCACCGCACGTTCGGGTTCGGCGAGCGCCTGGTGCAGTACCAACGGCAGTCCGGCCAGGAAACGGGCCGCGGTACGCCCGGGGAACAGGCCGGGGCGCAGCAGTGCGTGACCCGACCACCCACCCGACGCGGACCGGGCCACATGCACCGACAGGTCGAACTGTGCGTCGGTGTCCGGCGCCTCGAACAGCTCCCCGGACAGTCCCGGACCGTCCGGCCACAGGCGTGCGGGCATCTCGCGCAGCGCGAACAACACCCGTACCAACGGTGCACCGGTCCGCAGCGCACCGGTCACCTGCTCGAACGGCACGTCCTGGTGCCGGTAACCGGCCAGGCAGACATCCCGCACCTGATGCAACACCCGGCGGAACGGGCCGTCCAGGTCGATCCTGGCCCGGATCGCCAGTGTGTTGACCAGACAGCCGACCAGATCCAGGGTCTCCGGGCGACCACGGCCGGCGACCGGGACACCGACCACGACATCCTGTTCATCGGTCCAGCGCGCCAGCACGATCATCAGCGCGGTCAGCAGCACGATGTAGGGTGTGGCGCGCTCGGTTTCGGCGAGCTCGCAAACCGCTGCCATCAGCTGTTCCGGGAACTCCACCGGCACCCGTCCGGTGGCCATCGCTGCCCCTGCCGCCGGTAGCGGTGGCGCGGCAGCACCGTCCAGATGTTCGCGCCAGTAGGCCAGTTCACCGTCGAACGCGCCCTGGTCGGACTGGTCGCGTTGCCACACCGCCCAGTCGGGGTACTGCAGCGTCGGCTCGGGCAGTTGCGGCGTGCTGCCGGCGGCGTATGCCTGGTAGCGCTCGCCGAGTTCGCGCAGCAGCAGCCCCAGGGACCAGCCGTCCGCGACCGCGTGGTGCAGCACCACGACGAACCGGTGGTCGTCGGCCCCGATGCGGACCAGCAGGCAGCGCAGCAGCGGCGGTACGGCCAGGTCGAAGGGTGCGGTGGCCGCCGCCGCGACCAGCTCGCCGACCTCGTCGGACGGCCGGCCGGTCAGGTCGCGTACCGGCAGGTCGGCAGCTACCGTCGGATGCACGATCTGGGCGAGGGTGCCGTCGGCGGTCAGTTCCAGGCTGGTGCGCAGCGCCTCGTGCCGGTCCAGTACGTCCAGGACACAACGGTGCAGCACGACCGGATCCAGTACGCCACGCAGGCGTATCCCACCGGCCATGTTGTAGGCACTGGAGTGTGTGTCGCGTTGCTGGGCGAGCCAGAGCCGTTGCTGGCCGAACGATGCCGGGAAGGCGTAGGTCTGCTCCTCCTCCGGCCCGGCGCTCACGACCGGCTCCCGGTGCTGCCGCCGGTCCGGTACGCGGAGCGGTCCAGGCGCCCGATACCGGGCCGTGGCGCGGTCCGTACGGTGCGCCCGCCGGCCAGTTCGTCCACGTCCAGTCCGTGCTGGCGGCCGATGCCGCGGAGGGTTCCGGCGATCTCCCGTACGGTGGTGACCCCGAGAAACTCCTCCAACGGTACGTCGAGCCCGAACTCGTCGCGGATCGCCGCAACGACCTGGAGCGCGAGCAGCGAGTGTCCACCGAGGACGAAGAAGTCGTCGGTCGCACCGACCGACGGCACACCGAGCACCCGGGTCCACAGCCCGGCCAGCGCGTTCTCCAACGGCCCGTCCGGTGGTACGTGTGGGGCCGCGTCGCGCGTCGGCGGGTCGGCCGATGGCTGAGAGCGGGTTGCCGGGAACAGGTGGACCGTACCGTCCGCTGCGATCCGCGCCCGCCGGCCGCTGCGCCGTACGGGACCGGGATCGCCGCCGGTCCCCTCCGGCTCCCGGCCGGGTAAACCGTCGGCCGCGCCGGAAGTGTCGGCGGCGAGGTACAGATCGCCGGCGGCTCCCCGCGGGGTGGGCCGCCCGTCGGCGCCCCGCAGGTAGACGGTGCGGCCGGCCAGTTCGCCGGCGGGCTCCGGCCCGGCAGCGGCGAACGGCAGCGTCCACACCGGACGGTCCGGCCAACGGCTGGCCGCCGCGAGGGTGGTACGCCAGCGTGCCACGAGTTCCACGACACTGATCCGGTCGAACAGGTCCGCCCGGTACTCGACGCTGCCGGTGAATCCGCCGCCCGCTGCCGGGGCGAGTTCCACGCTCAGTGCGAACTTGGCCTCCCGGCGCGGAAGCTCACGAACCTGAACGGTGAGCTCCGGCAGCCTCAGTTCCGTCATCGGAGTGGTGCGCAGCACCAGCATCGCGCGTACCGGTTCGGTGTGCCCGGCGCCGACGTAACTGCCGTAGGGCACGTCCTGCTGGTCGAACATGGCCAGGCTGTGCGCCCGGACCCGGTCGAGCAGATCATGGAAGCTCGGATCGCCGGACAGGTCGACACGCAGCGGCACGGTGTTGGCGAAGAACCCGACCAACGGTTCGAGCTGCTGGTCGGTACGGTTCGCCACCGCGGTGCCGAGCAGTACGTCACGTTGGTCGCCGCAGCGTGACACGGTGAGGGCGAAAGTGGCCAGCAGTGCCATGAACGGCGTCGCCTGCCGGTGTACGGCCGTACGGGACACGGCGGCGACGAGCTCGGCGGACAGGTTGAGCGCCAGCGTGTCCGCCGGACCCGTATCGGACCGCTCGGCCGTGGCATGAGCGTCCGGGGCCCGGTCGCCGTCCGTAGCATCCCTGCGATCCGCCGGCGGGTGGTCCACCGGCAACCAGAGCGGGGGTACCCCGGACAGTCGGTCACGCCAACCCGCCAGCCGCTGCTCCAGCACTCCCCCGGCGAACCGGTCCTGCTGGCGTCTGGCGTACCCGGTGTAGCTCGCGGTCAACGCCGGCAGGTCGGGATGCTCGCCGCGTCGCAGGGCGGCGTACACCTCGGCGAGCTCACGTATCAGCACCCCGAGCGACCATCCGTCGCAGGCGATGTGGTGCAGGACGAGGAACAGCGTGTGCTCGTCGTCGCCGGTGCGTACCAGTGTGGCCCGCAGGGGCGGCTCGGTACGCAGATCGAAGGGTGTCCCGAGCTGACCGATCCGCAGCCGCGCAAGTCCTGCCGTCACATCCTCTCCGCGTAGATCGGTGACCGGCAACCGGACCGGTCGGGCGGGCCGCACCCGTTGCCGTACTGTTCCGGCCTTCTCCACCAGGACGGTACGCAGCACCGGATGCCGGTCGACCAGCATGCCGAGCGCATCGGCCAGCACCGCCACATCCAGCCGGCCGCGCATGCCGATCTCGACGGGAACCAGGTAGGCGCAGGACTCCGGTCGTAGCGCCGCCAGGTACCACAGGTTCCGCTGTTCGAACGAGGCCGGCGGATCATCGTCGTCGTCGGGTGCGTCCGCTCCGGGGTTGGCCTGCTGCCGTGCACGGGACAGCGCGAGCGCAAGCAGGGCCTGCTTACGCGGGCTCAGTGCCGCATAGCCTGTATCGGCGTCGGGCTGGCCGCTCATCCACTCTCCCTTGATCGGACCCGGGTACTCAACCGACCGGCACGCTCAGGTGCCGGCTAAGCGTGCTGAGTACCTCGTGTTCCTGCTGCTGGTAGAAGAAGTGCCCGCCGTCGAACAGATGCACTGTGGACGGCCCGTCGGTGGTCTGGTCCCATTCGGGCAGCCGGGCAGCCTCGACCATCGGATCGGCGGTCCCGCTGTAGACCCGGACCGGGCAGTGCAGCGCAGGCACGTCGCGGTACGAGAATCCGGCCAGCGCCGTCAGGTCCGCCCGCAGTGCGTCGATGACCAGCGCGCGCAGACCTTCGTCGCGCAGTGCCCGGGTGTCGGTCCCGCCAGCGCCGACGAGGAAGGTCAGCAGTTCGTGGTCCGGCCGGTCGACGAGCTGCCCGGCGATGCGGCGGGAGGCCGGGGACTCCGCACCGCCCACGACCAGTGCCAGTGGTCCACGGGCGGTCCGGCGGCACACTTCCAGGCCCACGAAGGCGCCCATGCTGTGGCCGAACACCGCCCACGGAGCCGCCGGCAACTGGCTGATCTCGGTACAGACCGAATCGATGATCGTGTCGAGGTCGGCGACCGGTCGCTCGTGGCTGCGTTCACCGTGGCCGGGCAGTTCCACGGCCACGACCTCGACGTCGAGCGGCAGGCGGTCCGCCCAGCGACGGTACAACCAGGCGCTGCCTCCGGCCGGCGGTAGACACAGCAGACGTAGCCGACGGGCCGGCGGCCGCGACCAGTGGCGCAGCCATCCAGCCATGAAATCTCCGCTCCTGCTCGCCGGTGCCGGCCAGTACCGGCGAATGCCGGCCCGGGCCGGCCGGAGGGTCACGCCGGACTCCGGGCGACCTGCGTACAGGGTCGGCAGGGTTGGCCGATCCGGGAAGTCCGGACAATCCCTGACGCCATTCCCGGGTTAGCGCAGCGTCACCGCGCCGCCGGGCCGACATCAGCCGATCGTCCAGTTGCCGAAATCGTCGGCTTGTGCTGGACAAGTACCGCACAAACCGCGGGTGTGGGTAATTATGCCGCCATCCGAAGCAGTGTTCCAGAACCCGACCGCCGTCACCGACCGCATTGAACAGGACATTCATACGGCCACCGGGGTCGATCCGGATACCACACCGAAACGGGCACAACGGATGTTGCATCAAAAACGTCGATAGTGCCGATCAATTGTACGCAGTTCACGAACGAATGTCACTGACAGTCACCATGCCCAGGCGTTGTACGCGTGCGTGCGAGCTTGACAAGACCGTCAGTCACGGGGAGAGTTCGACACGGCGACAGGAATGCGTCAGGCAGGCCATTGTTGCAACAATTTATGGCACTGTCATCCGACATTAATGAGCACGGCCGCCGTACAGCAGGACACGGCGGTCACCCATCGACGTGGGAACGTACGACGGAGGCTGGAATGGCCGAGGAAAACGATGACGGGAAAACTTTCTTCAACGTCGTCATGAATGATGAAGAACAGTACTCGATCTGGCCTGCTGAACGGGCCGTACCAGCCGGATGGCGTGCGGTCGGAGTATCGGGAAACAAGCAGGAATGCCTAGACCACATCGAGCAGACCTGGACCGACATGCGCCCGGCCAGTGTCCGTAGGGCCATGCAGGAGAGCGCCGGCTGAAGGCCGGTGGCGACCGGGGCGCAGAGCCGGCCCGGTCCACGCCCGCACCGCGTGAACATCTGGGGAGATCGCAGGGTGCACCGTCGCGTCGCACACCGCTGCGGTCAGGAAAGGCGAAGTCGATGACGCAGCGCGTGGATCTCAGCTACCGGGTACGTGCCCTGGTCGGAAGGGACCAGGAGCTCGCGACCCTGGACGCGGTGTTACGCGACCCGCTCGAGCGCACCCGGGTCGTCGAGGTCGTCGGCGATCCGGGCATCGGCAAGACCCGGTTGCTCGACGAGTTCGCCGCCAGGGCACGTAACGCCGGGGTCCGGGTGCTGTGCTGCCCGTCGCCGATCGACGGACCGCAACAGCGACGGCAGTTCGGCCCGCTCATCGACGCGATCGACGACCACGCTGCCGCGACCGGTGATCCGGTGATCAGCGACATGGTGGTACGCCTGCACCGTCTGCTGCCGCCCGAGGGCAGCGGACATGAGGCGCAGCAGGCTCTCCGGACGATCCTCACCCGCCTCGTCGGCCCCGCCGGCCTGCTGCTGCTCGACGGTGCGCACCAGGCCGATCCCGCAACCTGCCAGCTGATCGACAGCCTGCTGCGCCGACCGCCCCAGGCACGTCTCACCATCGTCGTGGCCTACCGGCCCCGCCAGGCCGGCACCGCGCTGCTGGCGTCGCTGGCGCATCAGGAGGCCCGGGGCACCCTGCGGCGCATGCGACTCGAACCACTCACCCGCACCGAAGTGGACCAACTGCTCACCGACCAGATCGAACCCGCGCGGCGGCACGCACTGTACCGGCACAGCAGCGGCAATCCCGGCTACCTGGAGGCCCTCGTTCCGGGATGTTCCGATGAGGCGACCCGCGGCCAGGGTGGGGACACCGGCTCCCGGTTGGACTGGCCACTGGAACCGCATGCGGCGGCCGTACTGTTCGCCGACTTCCAGGCGCTGCCACCGAATGCCCGGCTGGTCGCCAACGCGGCGTCCGTACTCGAGGATCCCTTCGATCCGGAGCTGCTCGCCTCGGTAGCCGATCTCAGCGACGCGCAGACCCTCGACGGCATCGACGAACTGCTCAGCCACGACCTGCTCCGTACCACCGAGGAATGCCGGCGGTTCCACTACCGGCATCCGCTGCTGCGCCAGGTCGCCTACCAGATGGCCAGGGTCGGTTGGGTGCTCGGCGCACACCGCCGGGCCCGGCTGGCACTCACCGCACGCAGGGCCACACCCTCGGTCCTGGCCCCGCACATCGAACGCACCGCGCCCTGCGGCGATCAGGAAGCGATCTCGATCCTCGTCGAAGCCGGCCGTAGCGCACCCGCCGACTGTCCGGAACGATCCGCCCGGTGGCTACGTACCGCGCTCCGGTTGCTCCCCGATGAGCAGGACTCCGGGCACCGCCAGGCGGCGATCCGGCTGGAACTGGCCAGCGCACTGCTACGGGCCGGTGAAGCAGAGGACGCGCGGAGTATCTGGAACGGTCTGCTGGGCACGCCGGAGAAGCTCTCCGCCGGGCAGCAACGCGCGGCGGTACTCGGCCAGGCGACCGCCGACCGGGTCACCGGCCGCTACGCCGCAGCCGCGGCCGGACTGCGTACCGAACTCGACCATGATCCGCTCGACACGGAGCTCGTGACGCTACTGGCCGCGGTCGTCCTGGAGTCCGGCGAGGACGCAGCCGTGACGGTGACCGCCGCGGGCCGGGAAACCGACGGCAGTGCCGATCCGGCGGTCCGCGCGTACGGTCGGAGCCTGCGCGCCGCGCAGGCGGTCGCCGTCGGCGAGTTCGCCGCCGCGGCCCCACTCACCGACAGCGTCGCCGAATTCGTCGACAACGCCTCCGACCGCGCGCTCACCGCACGGCTGGATCTGTTGCTGTGGCTGGGCCGTACCGAACTCGGGATCGAGCGGTACGCGCAGGCCCGGCAGCACCTCACCCGGGCGACCGACCTGGCCGCGGCGACCGGGCAGCGGCACATCCTGGCCCAGCTGATCCCGCTGCTGGGCACCGTCCATCTGCACAACGGTCAGCTCGCTGAAGCTCGTGCATTGCTGGACGGCATGGAGGGCTCCGCATCGCCGGCACGCACCGCACCGGTACGCCGCGCCGTACTGTCCCTACGCAGCCAGATCGCTTGTGCCAGAAGGGAAACCGACGAGGCACTGAGCGCGGCGGACGAGGCCGCAGCGCTACCCGTCGTGGACACCTGGCTGCTGCCACCGACCTGGCTGCTGCGCGCGCAGGCCCAGTTGGCCGCGGACGATCCCGAGGCGGCGGCCGCGACCATCAACCTGGCCAGCGGTCCGCAACTGTCCGGTACACCGCTGCTGTGGCAGGTACCGGCCTGTGTCACCGCACTACGCGCCGAACTGCGGCAGGGCAACCACGCTGCGGCCACCGACTGGACGCTCGCCGCGTCCGTCGCAGCACGACGGTCCGGCCGTCGCGGTGACGACGGTATGGCCATGACCGCTGTCGCGCTCACCGCTGTCGCCTGCCGGTCCACCCTCGCCGCCGAAGCCGCCGAGGCGGCGCAGAACGCGACCACCGCGGCGACCATGCTGACCGCCCTGGGGCGGCCCGTCGACGCAGCGTGGGCCGAAGTGGTCCGTGGTGTGTCGCTCGCCGCCGGCGGCCAGGACGCCGCAGCGGGTCGCGCCTACGAGACCGCGTTGCGACGGCTCACCCAGTGCCATGTCAGCGGATTCGCCGCGGACGTACACACCCTCATCGCCGGGCGGGAACAGCCGGCCGGCGAACTGTCCACACTGTCCGAACGCGAGGCCGAGATCGCCGAACTGGTCAGCCTCGGGCACACCAACCGGCAGATCGCGCGATCGTTGTCCATCAGCCAGAAGACGGTCGAGACCTACCTGGCGAGGATCTTCGCGAAGCTGGAGGTGTCCTCCCGGGCCGCCGTGGCGGCTCTGGTCGGGCGCGCCGTCCGACCCGGCGTCCGGCTGCGGGAACTGCGACTCAATGCCCGACGGGCCGCTCAACCGGTGCACTGAGCGCCCGACAGGCAGACCTGCCGGCCCCGGCAACCGGGATGGTCAGCTCGCCGTGCTGGCACGCTCGTGCTCGCCGCGCTCCACGCACAGTTCGTTCCCCTCCGGGTCGGCCATGACCACCCAGCCACGCCCATCGGCCATGCGTCGGTCGTCGACGACCGACGCGCCGAGAGCACGTAGCCGCTCCACCTCTTCCTCACGGGTCGTGCCGGGCTTCGGCAGCACGTCCAGGTGGAGGCGGTTCTTCGTACGCCGGTCCTCCGGAACGCGGATGAACAGCAGCATCGGGTGCCCGTCCGGAGGGGTCAGCCCCACTTCCCGGTCACCCGGGCTGCCGTCGTCATCCACTGCGAACCCGGTGACCGCACTCCAGAACTGTGCCAGCGGGTACGGATCGGCACAGTCGAAGGTGATGCTGCCGACGACGCACGTCATCAGGACTCCTCGTCCGGTCGGAAGGCTCCGCCGGTCGGATGCCTCGTTCGCTGCTCGACGCGGTCGGAGCAGTCAGCTTAGCCAGGTTCTGCGCGCCATGGTGCACCCGCCGGTACGACGATGTCGTCGATTCCGGAATATCGTCAGCAACTTCGGTGTTGACTGTTTCCATGCCTCTGCAAGGAGAGTACGAGCCGAGCCCGTCTAAGTGGGTCCGTGACCAGGTCGAACTGTACGAGAGTTCCGGCGGCACGCAGGGCACCACGATGCGCGAGATGCCTGTCGTCATCCTCACCACTCTGGGTGCCAGATCCGGCAGGATCCGCAAGACGCCGCTGATGCGGGTGGAACACGACGGCCGTTACGCTGTGGTCGCCTCACTCGGCGGTGCACCGAAACATCCGGTCTGGTACCACAACGTGCTCGCCCATCCGCGGGTCGAACTGCAGGACGGGCCGACCAGACAGGACATGACGGCCCGGGAGGTCTTCGACGAGGAGAAGGCCCGATGGTGGGAACGCGCGGTCGCGGCGTTCCCCGACTACGCCGACTATCAACGCAGGACCGATCGCACCATCCCGGTCCTCGTACTCGAACCGGTCAGCTGATCCGCGGGTCCGGGCCGGTTGACGCACCCATCCCGGGGTGTCTCCCGACGACCCTCCATGATCCAGCGCGACAGGGTACTGTCCGCTGTCCCCTTGCGTGCACGGGCTACGCTCGCGCCGCGGGTCCTCGCGTACGCCTGACCACGAAGTGAGCGGCGGTAGGCAAAGGGAGTGGCGCCATGAGCCTGAGCGACGAGCGGAACCGGCACGCCAGATCGGCCCACCGGACCGTCGCTCGACGCGTCGGCACGGCGGTTCTCGGCGCCGCCCTGCTGGCCTATGGCCTGTTCCTGACGATCGGAACGGTACGGACCCTACTGGAACCCGAGACCCGGGTACAGCTGCACTGCGGGCTCGCCCGCGACCGCACCTGCCCGGCGAGTTGGACCCTGGACCGTCAGGTGGTCCACGGGACCGCGGACGACCCCTACTCTGCCCACCGGTACAGCCGGTTCATCGATCATCCTGCGAACGCGACCCTGACGATGCACGTGTCCGGTAAGCAGGCCACCATGACACCCGCCACCTCGGCGGTGCTCACCTCGCTACTGCTCGTCGTCATGGGTTCAGGCATGCTGGTCGGCCCGTTCGTGCGCCGCAAGGGACAGCGGCAGATGACCCTCGGCGTCTTCGGCAACCGCGCACTGTACCGCTCCCGCTCTGCTGCCCAGCGCCACGGCAACGGATCGCCGGACACAGGTGGCCGGCAGTGAGCTGAGCGCAGCGGTCACCACCGAGCTCGTCAGAACGGGAACCCCCTGGAGAGGACTGGTATCACATGGTCGATCTGATCGGAGCCGGGTACGGCCGGACCGGCACAGCATCGCTGCAACGGGCGCTGGAGATTCTGGGTTACCAGCCGTGCCATCACATGAGAGAGGTCGTGATGCACCCAGAGACCGCGCCGCGCTGGGCGGCGGCGGTCAACGGCGACACCGCGCAACTGGCCGATCTACTGTCCGGTTTCCGTGCCACCACGGACTTCCCGAGCTGCGTGTTGTGGCGCGAACTGATGGATCTCTACCCCGAGGCGAAGGTCGTACTCACCGTTCGCGACCCGAAGAAGTGGTACGACAGTGCCCGGGCGACCATTCTGGACCCTGAGCTTCGTCGCGCACGCGACAACGCCGAGGCGACCGGTGGCCCGTCGGACCGCCCGCGACCTGCCGCAGCCATGCAGGTACTCGGGAAAGCGTTGGCGACCAAAGGCTTCGACGCCGATCTCGGCGAGCAGGAGCTGATCTCGGGTTTTCTGCGGCACAATGAGGCCGTCCGTACGACGGTCGACGCGGACAAGCTCCTGGTGTACGAGGTATCGCAGGGCTGGGAACCCCTGTGCGGCTTCCTCGGGGTCGACGTACCGGATGAACCGTTCCCCCGGGTCAACGACACCATGACGTTCCGGCAGAACGTCGAGCGGATGCTGGACACCGGCGTCGCGGACTTCACCTGACGGAGTTCGGGGTGTAGGTCTGCACCAGTGGCTGGCCGATGAAGCAGTCGCACGGCGTGCTCGTACCGACCGCCCACAGCGATGGGCTGCCCGCCGACCCGGGCGCCAGGTCGCGCACCGCGCCCACCGTCTGCTGGCTCGTGGCGCGGTCCCAGCTGCGACCATTCCAGTGCAGGTAGAGCGGAGTACGGTCGGCCGTGTCCGTCGAGTAGTCGTCGCCGGCGACCCAGATACCGCCCTGGCCGTCCGGCGCCACCGCGGCCACGTCCGTGGTGTCCACCTTCGGCTGCGGTAGCAGCTGCCATCGGGTGCCGTCCCAACGGATCGCGACCGGCACTCCTTCCACCACCCCAGCGGCCCACACCTCGGTGGCCGACACCGCCGTGACGTCCATCAGTTGCGCGGACCTGCCGGGGACCGGGACCGTCATGGTGTGCCAGCCGGCGCCGTCCCAGTGCATGGTGGCGAGCGTGTCGTAGCCGTCCTCGGTGAGCCAGCCGACGGCCCAGACGTCATCGTCGGACACCGCGCTGACCGCCAGCAACTGCATGTGCTGGCCCGGGGTCGGCACCTGCTGCCAGCTCGCGCCGTCCCAACGCTGCACCACGGTGTCGTTCGGATAGTTGACCGTGTTGAAGCCGACCGCCCACGCCGTGCCATCGGCCAGTGCGGTCACTCCCCACAGGACTGTCTGCCCTGGGCTCCCCGCCACGGGCGCGGGCGCCGACTCCGACCAGGTGTCGCCGTTCCAGTGCTCGAACACCTGACCCTGCCCGTGGGTGTCGGCGAGCACCCACACGTCGTTCGACGAACCGGCCGCCACGTCGGTGAAGGTGTAGTAGTCCTTGTCCGGCACGCTGACCTCGGCCCATCCGTTGCCGTCCCAGTGCTCGGCGTACCCGACCTGACGGGCGTCGGCGGTCAACCGCTCCCCCACCGCCCATGCCTCACCGGCGTTCGGCGCGGCAACTCCGGCGAGGTTCACCGTCACGGCGGGATGGGCGACATCACGCCAGTCGTACGTGGTGGCGCGCGCGGTCGAGGGAGCGGCGAGGCAGGCGAGGGCGACGACACCGGACAGGCCGGCCGGCAGCATTGTGGACAGTCTCATGTGGCAAGACACGCACAGCCCGGTGGTCCGGTTGCGCGGCAGCATGTGCCGATGTCAGTCGCAGCGCAGCGGGCCGGGGTCGCCGGACGCGGACTCCCCGACCTGGCCGCCCCGCAAGGCGGTGAGCCGCTGCGCGAGGTCGGCAGCGGTGGGCCGCCGGTCCGGGTCGGTGGCCAGGCACTCGGTGATGATCCGGTGCAGCGCGTCATCAGTGACCAGGTCGAGAGCCGGGCGGGCATCGGGACGGCGGCCGGTGGCGGCGAAGTACAGCGTCGCACCCAGCGAGTACACGTCGCCGGCCGTGGTCACCGCACCGGAGTGCAGCCGTTCCGGGCTGACGTACCCGAGGTCCCCGGCGGTCGTCACCGCGTGCGCGTACGCCGCAGGGTCCAGCGCCATCGTGAGCCCCAGGTCCAGCAACCGCGGCCCGCTCCCCGTCATCGCCACCGTCGCACCGGTCAGTCCACCGTGCAGCAGGTCGACACGGTGGACCGCGTCGAGCGCTACGGCCATCCCTGCGGCCACCTCATGGATGGCCGGCACCGGGCCCCGGGCACCGACCAGGCCGGCCAGTGACGGCGCAGCCGTGTACCGGGTGGCCAGCCACGGCACCGGCGCGTTGGGGTCCGCAGCCACGACCGGCACACACGCCGTCGCAGGCGCACGCCATGCGGCGGCCATCTGCTGCGCGAACCGGTACCGGAATCTCTCGTCGCGCGCCAGGTTCGCCCAGACCAACCGGACCGTCACCCGGGTTCCGTCCGGCGCGTCCGCGAGGTAGGTCCGGGCGACCGGGCCGCCGCCCAGCCGTCCGACCACCCGGTACGGGCCGATCCGCCCCGGATCTCCCGGCTGCAACGGCGCCGCCGGTGGCGACACGGGCTGCTGCGGGCCGGCCGGGACGGGCCTCGGCACCGGTGCCCGCTCCGGCGGTGGTCCGGGCCGGACCTGCGCGGACGCCACCAGGGGAGGGTGGGCGGTCGGCGCCGGCGGACGGCCGTGACGGAACGTGTGGATCCGGCGGCGCAGCTCGGTCTCGCTGTGCGGCGGCAATGCGAGCGTGCCATCGGCCCGGGTGAGGCGCACGAGTGCGAGTTCGATCTGTGCCCGGTGCAGCCGGGCCAGTCGCCGGTACGCCGCGAGATCCCCAGACAGCAGCGCACGCAGCCGCGCCCGGCGGCGGACGATCGGGGTGACCAGATCGTCCAGCTCACCGGGAAGTACGGCGCCTGAGCCGGTGTCGGCCTCGCGGCGCAGTTCCGCGCCGATGCCCCTGGTCTCGCGTCGGTTGCCCTGTACCGACAGGGCGATCACCGCGGCGAACGCCGGTCCCTTGTACGCGAGGATCATCAATGGCAGTGCCACGTACAGGTAGAGAGTCGGGTTCGACGGTGTCCACAACCAGCCCTGCATCGTTGCGGTGTCCCACACCAGGTGTGCGCCCAGTGCTGCGGCGAGTCCGCTCAGCCCGCAGCAGATCCGCCGTACCGGATCGCGTTGCTGCACGGCCAGGCCGATGCCGGCGCCGGTCAGCGCGGTGTACGTGGCGTGGCTGACGACAAGCCCCGCGCCCTGCCGGTACCAGTACTGGTAGAGCACCGCGCCCAGGTGCGCGTGCATGTACGAGACCGCCTCGGCGGACTGGAATCCCAGGCCGACGGCGCTACCGAGGACCAGGCCGGCGAGCATGCCGTGCAGCCGGCGCGGGAAGACCAGGATCAGTACGAGTACGCCGAGCCCCTTGGTGATCTCCTCGACGACGGCGGCGTCGAGGGCATGGGCGATGCTGGCCGCAAGTCCCGGCAGCAGGTCGGTCGTGATCGCCTCGTGGATCAGACCCTCGATCAGCTCCGTGGTGCCGATCGCCACCACGGCGCCCCACACCAGCCCCAGCCCCACCAGCCACCAGGCCGGACGCCGGTTGGTGCGTAACCGTCGGCACGCCCACACCGCGAAGGCGGTGGTCGGCAACGAGAGCAGGTAGCCGGTGCCGGCCGTGGCCACGTTCGACAGCCAGATCAGGCCGAGTACCAGGACAAGCAGCCCCGCACCCACTGCCGCCGGTATCGCCAGACCACGGTAGCGGGCACGCCGGTCGGGCGTGGCCAGGTGCACGATCCCGGCGGTCACGACCACACCCGCGCCCGTCAGCGTCAGTGCGGTCAGCAGCACCGTGTACAGGATCGACGATCTGCCGGCGTCGCCCGGCGCACTGGTGCCGACGACCGCGACGGCCAGCGAGAAGATTACGAGGCCCGTCACCACGGCGGTGGCGATGGCAAGACCCCGCCGCGAGTACGGATCAGGGGACGCGAGCGGCGTGCGCGACGTGAGCGGGCCGGGGGACGCGAGCGGGCTGCTCACTGCGCGACCCGTACGACGACACGGGCCAGCAACTGGTCCGCCTGCCCGTCGGAGTCCAGGTGCGTCAACAGGAACGTGTACCGGTCCGGGTACATCGAGCGTTCCGCCAGCGGGATCGTCGCCGGCAGCTCCCCGGCCCGGTCCCGTCGCAACGACCGTACGGTCTGCCCGAGCGTGCTCGACCAGGTCGCACGTACCGGCCCGGCGACGGCGGCAAGATCCTCGCCGTCGAGGACCGCGGCGGGGATCGCGCCCGCCGAGACGCTCTCGCCGACCACCGGGCCGAGTTCACCGGTCTGTGGCTGATACGACCGGACCGTCACCGACACGGACCGACCCTCGGGCGGGATCCCCGCCGCGCCGGACAGCATCACACCGGTAAGTGTCAACAGCACCAGGACGCCGATGATCCCGAACCCGACCATCGGCCATGCCGACCAGCCTGGCCTGCCCGTACCCGTCTCGGCCACCGAGCCCTCCACCCCACCACCGCGATGAGCCAGCACCGTATGACCTTGATGCTACCGTAACAGCGGTTATTGCCGTTATTCTCCGTCTCGGCCCTTCTGCGCCGTAACGGCACGGGAGAGGAGTGCGGTGTCCCTCTTCACTGTTCTGGCCTGGGTACCCGGCGACTGCGGTGGCATCAGCGACCAGATGACCGACTGCTACGGCGATGTCCCGGCCAAGGCCATGATCGTCGCGGCCGTCATCGCGGTCAGCGGCCTGCTCGCGCACGCCGGCGTCACCGTCGCCCCGGTCCTGCTCGACATGCTCAAGGGCCTCTTCCAACAACTCGACGCACCCGCCCGGCCGGCGCCGGGGCCAGCCGCCCCCTCACTGGGCGCACCACCACCGCCAGCGACCGGCCCGCTCTCGTCCCAGCCTGGACCTCAGATCCGCGTACATCCTGCGGTCCCGCTGTACACCGGCGGAAAGGTCGAAGGCTGGTTGCAGACCGGCGGACAAGGGCAGCACCTGGTCAGCGGGGAAACGGGACCAGGACGCTGGCTGAAGGACAACCTCCCGGGTGGTCCGGGCTCCGGGCTGACCCGCGCATGGACACATGTGGAGGGTCACTCAGCAGGCGTGATGCACCAGACCGGGGCACAGTATGCGGTGCTGTCCATCAACAAGATCCCCTGCGCCACCGGCGCCGCCAAATGTAGGTATGTTCTCCACAAACTGCTTCCGGGCGGCGCCGTCCTGGATGTTCGGTTCCCGAACGAGTTCGGCGGCGTCACCACATGGCGGTTCATCGGTGGCGTCAAGGGGTGGAGCGAACGATGACTCGCGTTGATCTCACCTACTGGGAGCCAGGCGGCGGGGAGGCTAGGACCATCCCTCTGACCGGCACAGAACAACTCGCCGTGCTCGCGGACCACCTTCACCATGTCTACGAGCAAGCGCACGACATCCTGCCCGGCATCGAACTGGGTCGACCGGACGACGGCGAGTCGCTCTCCATCGCAGTCGGCGCAGCAGCCTGGGCGCTCGTTCATACCGACTCCGATTTTGATCAACACTGCACACACGACCACGGTGGTGACGATGGCTCAGTTGAGGTCCGCTGGGAGGAGCCGACCTCCATACCTCGGCGCTGGTTCGTGGCCCGTGATTCCGCGCTCGGCGCGGTGGGGACATGGCTCGCCGACGGCTCACTCGATCCGACGATCACGTGGTCCAGCGACTGCTCCTGAGACAGGCGATCGCGTCGTCGGATAGGGACATCGCACGCTTGAAGGCCTGCCGTTCCAAGGCACTCCGACGCGGGCGCACCGCCCACGAGCGACGCCGCACGGGCCTGCCGTACAGCTTCAGCCGGGTCGTCACGACCATAGGACCCGCTGGCCACCGCATCGGATGCCATGACGGTTGCGTAGGCCGGAGAGTCGTCGTACTCTTCGTAAAGTTCGTACTTTACGAAGATGACAAGGTTGATGCGATGATGGCGCCGGAGAACGAATTCGTCGACCGGATGGGTCTGGTCATGGAACGTCTCGGCGGCACGCGGACCATGGGCCGCCTCTACGCCTGGCTCATGATCTGCGACCCACCGCAGCGCTCCCTCACCGAACTCGCGGCGCAACTCGGTGTCAGCAAGACCGCGGTCAGCACGGTCGCCCGACAGTTGGAGGCGGGCGGGATGATCGAGCGCGCACCCACGCCCCACCGCGAGCACCGTTACCGCGTGGTCAGCGGCGGGTGGACCCACTCCATCCAGGTCCAGATGGCCGCGCTACGACTGAGTCTGGACGCCGTCGACTTCGGGTTGTCCGTCGTCGGCGAGGACCTCCCCGAACAGCGGGCGAGGCTGGAGGAGACCCGCCAGTTCTTCGCCTTCACCGTGCAGGACGCCGACGAGTTCCTGCAGCGCTGGCAGAAGTACCGCGACGGCCGAACCGACGATCGGAGTACGGGATGAGCGAGGAAAAGGTCGACTTCACTGCCATCCCCGACGACGGGGTGACCTGGACCCTGCTCGGCACCCTCTACCTGCGGGCCTGGGAGAGCCATCTGCCGCAACCGATCCTCGGGGACCATTACGCGGCCGAGGCCGTCGAGCGCATCGACTACGACTTCGCCGCGTTGAAGAAGCGCGTCAGGCCCACCGGCAACCAGTTCCTCGTGGGGCTACGGGCCCGACAGCTCGACGACTGGGCGAATGCCTTCCTCACCCAGCATCCGGAAGCCACCGTGCTGCAGCTGGGCTGCGGACTGGACAGCCGGATGCTCCGCCTCGACCCGCAGGGCACCCGACGCTGGTTCGACCTCGACGTCCCGCACGTCATCGACCTGCGCCGGCAGATCTACCCGGAACGCGGCAGCTACCAGATGATCGGCGCATCGGTGACCGACGACGGCTGGTTGCAGGAGATCCCCACCGACAGGCCGGTCCTGGTCATCGCCGAAGGGCTGCTGCCCTACCTGACCGCCGATCAGGTACGTCATCTGCTGCAACGGCTGACCGACCACTTCAGTTCCGGCGAACTGGTCTTCGACGGGCTGGCCGCCTGGGTGATCCGGATGAGCAAGGTGTTCCAATGGTCTGCGCGCGACGGTCGGGACCTCGAGCACTGGAATCCGCGCCTCACCTGCGCCGAACAGGTCCCGCTCACCGCGCACCATCGCCGGATCCCGGTACGGCGCTACCGTGCCATCTACCGCTTCATGCATGCCGTGCCCGCACTGCGGAACTCCTCCGTCGAGTACCGTTTCACGTTCTAGCGCCGACATCAGCGCACCGGGTCGACGCCGCCAGCCTGGTCAGGGCAGCCGGACGGCGGTGACGATGCCGGTGACGACGGCGACGAGGTCGGTGACCGCGTCCCGGCCAGGCTGCGGCCCGTACAACTTGGCGAGGATCCCGTACTCGCCACGGGCCAGATAGCTCAGCGCCCCGGTGACCTTGTGCCCGTGGACCGTCTGCGAGTACTGCCGGTGCGCCCAGCCCGACCCGGTCCGGGCCGGATAGACGTACCCGTCGTGGCCCGCCTCACCCCGAAGGGACTCGCGGTCAGGGTCGGGAGAGGTGATGGTGATCTCGACCGCAGGGTGGTCGAGGCCGGTGCGGTACACCAGGCAGGCGCCGGCTCCCCGGGAGACACTGCCGCTCGTCTCTATCCTGCCGGTACCGAGAGCCGCCACGACCGGAGTCCTGGGTACGAAACCGCACAGCAGATCCGGGCTGCTGTAGAACCTGGGCGTCCGCGAATGCACGACCGGGCGCTCCGGCGAACCCGTACAGGCCGCGACGGTCAACAGCACCACGGCCAGCATGCCGGATCCGCGCCGGCAACGTCGCATCGAAGGGCGATGCCTCATCGCGCCGACGATAGCAGCGAAGCACCCGTCACGGTCGCGACACCGGAACCGGGCTGCCCTGGGTGTGCTCAGAGCCGGCAGCCGTACGACAGTTCGGTTCCGCAGGGGCGGTAACCCAGCCAGGCGTTGATCGCCAGCATCGGCTGGTTGGCCTCGTCGTTGCTCGTGTACGCGGCGGTGGCTCCGGCCTCGGCCGCCCGGCGCAGCGCGACGGACTTGGCGAGCTTGGCCAACCCCCGACCGCGGTGCCCGCGCAGTGTCCCGGTACCGCCCGACCAGATCCGGTGCGTAGCGTGGTCCGCCTCGATCAGGGCGTACGCTGCCGCTTTCCCGTCCACGAGCACGACGGTGCTGGCCCCGAGATCACTCTCGGGTCCCTGCCAGATCTCGGCGAACCACTCGTCATAGGGCATCGCGTCGACCGGAACGTCGTTGGGTTCGTCGGTCGTCGCGGCAGCGTCCACGAAATGCACGGCCGTCGGGCCGACCTCGGCCCAGGATGCGACCGTCACGCCGGTCGGCATCGGTGGGATGTCCGGAAGTGCGGCGAGGTCGCTGAGATCCAGCCACGAGTAGCGCATGTCCCGGGTGTGGGCCAGATCCCGCTGCTCGCACCACCTGACGGTGGCCGGATCGTCGACCGCCCAGCCCCGTAGGTGCTGCGCGTCGTGCCCACGCAGGTGTTCCACCAGTGCGTCGTAGAGCGCACCGCCGACACCGCGGCCACGCCAGGCGGGATCGACCATGACGAACAGGGACGCTGCCCCACGCTCGGAGGTCCACGTGTCCAGGCTGGCCTGACCGATGCCGAGAATCTCGCCGTCACGTTCGGCAACGAGTACCCGCAGCGCTGCGGCACCGGTCGTAGTGTGCCACCAGTGCCGGACGGCGGCCGGGGTGGTGACCCGGTACGGCGTGACCCGCGTGCGCAATTCGACGTAGGCCACGGCATCGTCGGAACGGGCCGGCCGGAGGGAAAGGTCCACAAGGACGTTGTATCAGTGTCCGCAACCGAATTTCACCGCCTGCGGTGCGGCACCCGCGGCATCCGTAGACACTGCTCCCGTCGCACGGTGGAGTCCGTTTCTCGCCGGACGTGCCGATCCGGCATGGCTAGCTTCGAGCGATGACCCAGGTTGTCCCACATCCATCGACCCAGGCGCGGCTGACGACTCCGCTGGTCCTGCTGCTCACGCTCGCCGCCGCCATCGGGACCTCAGCCACCTATCCTCTGCTGCCCGCGGTCTCGGAGGTCGCGCACTCTCTCGCGACATCGGTGTCGGCGACCGGACTTGCCCTGGGCGGTGGCCCCTTCGGCTACCTGTGCGGCCTCGGTCTGGTCGTCCCGCTCGTGGATCGACTCAACCCCAGATATCTGTTGGGTTCGCTTTTCGGCGTGCTCGCCGCCGCCCTGGCCATGACATCTCTGGCGGCTGACACCTGGCAGCTCGCGCTGACCGGCGCGGCGGTAGGCGCCATGTCGGCGGTAGGGGCCGCGCTCAGTTCCCTGGTGGGCCGACTGGCGGCACCGGACCGGCGAGCCACTCAACTGGGGGTGCTCACCGCTGGCATCTCCGGCGGGATCATCGCGGGCCGGCTCGTCGGAGGCTGGTTGAGCGACCTGTTCGGCTGGCGGGAGATGCTGCTGCTGTACTCCTTCGCCAGTGCCGTCACGGCCATCGCGGTGATGATCTGCGTGCCAGCAGAACGCGCCCAGAGTGCGGAGATCTACTGGCGGACGCTGGCGGGGCTGCCCGGCCGGTTCCGGCTACGGGTACTCCGGCTCGCTGCGGCCCGCGGCGCCTGCTGGTTTCTCGCCTTCTGCGCGCTGTGGGCCGGGATCGCCGTTGCCCTGTCCCGGCCACCCTTCGGATACTCAGCCGAACACATCGGTTGGTACGCCGCTGCCGGATTGCTCGGCATCCCGGCCACCCACGTCGCCGGCCGGCTGGCAGATCGGGTGGGCGCGCGCAACGTACTCGTCGGTGGACTCGCCCTGGCGCTCGTCGCCCTCCTGTCGCTGGCGTTCGTACTGCCCAGCCCACCGGCCGTGATCATCTGTCTGGCCCTGTTCGACGCCGGTACGTTCGCTGCCCAGGTCGCAAATCAGAGCACCGTCCTGGCCATCGACCCCGCGGCGCCGGCCGGGTACAACAGCGCGTACATGGTGGTCTTCTTCCTCGGTGGCAGTCTGGGCACCGCGCTCGCGGCACCCGCGGTCGAGCGGCTCGGATGGACCGTCACCGTCCTCGGACTCGTGATCGCTGTCGGGGTCGCGCTGGCGCTCTCTCTCGTCCCCGACGCGACCGGTCCGCAGTTGGCCGACCGGACACGTTCAGCGTCCTGAGATCATTGCCGTGCGGTCGCGGGTACGGGGCGTCGGCCGTACCCGCACCGTCTGGCAGTCTGGCCCGGTGATGATGATCGATGGCGGGGCCGCACACCGACTGCTACGGCGTGGGTTCGCGCTGGAGTACGCCACTCTGGGCTGGAACGCGGTCGGTATCGCCGTCCTGGCCTACGCCGCGGTCGGTGCCCGATCGGTGGCGCTGGCCGGATTCGGCCTGGACTCACTGATCGAGGTTGGCGCCTCGATCGTGGTGATCTGGGAACTGTCCAGCATCGGGGGCGTTCGGCAACGCCGTGCGCTGCAGCTGATCGGTGTCGCGTTCGCGGCACTGGCCGTCTACCTGACCGTCCAGTCCACGGTCATGCTGGCCACCGGCTACCACCCACGGCACTCGCCGATCGGCATCGGATGGACCGCGATCACCGCTGCGGTCATGTTCGGTCTCGCCTTCGGCAAGAGCCGCACCGGCGCGGCACTGGACAACCCTGTCCTCAGTGCTGAAGCGCGCGTGACCGTGATCGATGCCGTCCTCGCTCTGGCCGTACTGGCGGGGCTGATTCTCAACGCCCTGCTGGGCTGGTGGTGGGCGGATCCGGCCGCCGGCTACGTACTCGTCTACTACGCCATCCGCGAGGTCCGTACCATCCGGCAGGAAACCAGAAAGACTGCTGTGCACTGACGTTCCCATCGCCGACCCCGTTCGGCGGCCGAACTGTTCGAACGCATCGGTCTTCGCGGGATCGATCACGTACTCGACGACTCAGGTGATCATGTCTTCACTCTAGGGGCGCACCGGTGCATTGAAAGATCGCTCCGTGAGACACAACCAGCAATCCTTTCTAGGCAACTGATCTACTTAACTCCGTTCGCGGGTGATCTCCGGGACACAAGGGCTATCGCGCTGCGGCTGCCGTGTACATCGCGTCGATCAGCTCCAGCGTGGCCAGGCCGTCCTCGGCGCTGGCCCGCACCGGCGCACCGGTCCGTACCGCCGCCACGAACTCGGCGATCTGCCTGCGGTGCGACGAGCCGTAGTACGACGTGCCCGGCGCCGGCTCGACCCGCGTCAGGCTCCGCAGCTCGTCGCCGCGGCGCATCAGCTCCGCGCTGCCGGCGCAGTGGTGCAGGCTACCGGGATGGTCGAGGTCGAACACCACGCTGCCCCTGGTGCCGGTGAGCCCGATCCGGCTGTACCACTCGACGCTGCTGGTCACCGTGACGTTGTAGGTGACGGCCAGGCCGTCCGGCGCGCGCAGCACCGCGGCCAGCGTGTCCTCGTTGTCCATCGCCTCGCCCAGTACCAGGGCGCCGGCGGTGGCACCGGCGACCTGGAGCCGCCCGCCGCACAGCACCCGCAGGACGTCGAGCGGGTGGTAGCCCTGGTTGATCAGGGCCGAGCCGCCCTCACCGTCGCGGGTTCCGTGCCAGTAGTCGGAGTAGTAGTCCGGGCCCCGGAAACACTCCAGGACCGCGTACGCCTGGGTGAGCCGGCCGAGCACGCCGCTCGACACCCAGTCCGCGACGGCCTCCACCACCGGGTCGTAGCGGTGCTGCGACACCACCGAGAGCACCCGTCCGCTGGACCGGGCGAGTTCCATCGTCGCCCGGGCATCGTCGACGCGCGTGGCGAACGGCTTCTCCACCAGGACGTGCCGGCCGGCCCGCAGCGCCCGGTCCGCGAGCACGGTGTGCTGCGCGTGATCCACGGTCACCGACACACTGGTCAGTTCCGGGTCGGCCAGCGCGTCGTCCAGGTCCGTACCGTGCCGTGGCACGCCGTACTCGGCAGCGAACCGCTCCGCCACCGCGGAATCGCGGTCCAGCGCCCACCGCACCTCGACATCGGGTACGGCCCGGAAGCCGTCGACGTGGTTGGGCGCGATCCGACCGCATCCGACGATCGCGTGCACCTGCGTGGGCATCTGTTTCCCTTCCGCTCAGCCGGCCTGCGCGGCGGCGTACGCCTGCCTGGCCAGGGCCAGGTTGTCGCGGATGCGCACACCCAACGGGCGCTCGGTGGAGAAGTCCTCGAACGTCACCCAACGGTCGTACCCCACCTGACGCAGGGCGACGAACAATGCGCCGACGTCCACGATGCCGTCGCGCAGCGGCGCCGCACCGGCCCGCCAGTCGCCGGTCCCGTCCGGGCGCTCCCCCTCGCGTGTCCACCGCCCGTTCTTGAGATGCACGTGGGCCAGGTGCGCACCCAGCACCTCCAGTCCCAGCCGGTAGTCCGACCAGCCCTCGAACACCATGTTGCCCACGTCGTGGATCACACCCACGTGCGTCGGGTCGAACCCGTCCACGAACGATGCCGCGGCGTGCGGGCTCTGTACCGGTGTGCGGTGGTGGATCTCGACCAGCGCGCGCACCCCGTGCCGGGCAGCGAGCTGCGCCACCTCGGCGTACTCGGCACGGCGCTGCTGCCACACGGCCCGGTAGCTGTCCTGCGGGTCGTACGGGGGGACGGCCACGCGCAGTTGCGGCACGCCCAACGCAGCGGCGGCGGCCATCGCCGTGTCGACGGCCGCCGGGTCCCCGCATCCGACGTACGTGCCGAGCGATGGCATCGCCAGCCCAGCGCTGGAGGTGATCGCGGCGATCCGGGACACATCGTCGGTGAGCGTGGCGAACGGCCAGGTGCACCGGTTTCCGGCCCAGAAGCCCGGCGTACCGTCGGCCGAGGGCTGCTGGTCGGTGACCCGCCATTCGACGCCGTCGTACCCGGCGTCGGCCAGTTCGGCGACCGCCTCCTCCGGCGTCCAGTCGGGCAGGCTGGCGGTGAACGCGGCGAATCTCATGCCCGTTCTCCGATCCTCACCGGGCGCCCGGTGCGCGACGACTCGTAGATGGCCAGGATCAGCCCCACCGCCCGGCGGCCCTCCTCGAGGGTGACCAGCGGGGTACGCCCGTCGGCCAGTGCGGCCAGGAAGTCCTGGTACTGCACGGAGTGCGCGTCGGACAGCGCGCCAGGGTCGGCACCGGCCCCGGCACCGGACGCGCCGCCGCCGGGCAGTACCTGCTCGGCCTGGTTGTCCTGGCCGGCAGCACCGTACGCGGGGCCGCCGGTGTCGCCGGTGGCGACGTGGAAGTAGTCGAGCCTGTCGTTGTCGATCACCGCGGACCCGGTGGACCCGTGCACGTGCAGCCGGGTGGTCAGCCCGGGATGTGCCGCCGTGGTGCCCAGGACGGTGCCCAGCGCGCCGGAGGAGAACCGTACCGCCGCCACGGCGGTGTCCTCCACCTCGATGCGTTCGTGTGCCAGCAGCCCACTGAACGCGAACACCTCCACCGGTTCGCCCAGCAGCCAGCAGAGCAGGTCGAGGGTGTGGATGCCCTGGTTCATCAGGGCACCGCCGCCGTCCAGTGCCCAGGTGCCGCGCCAGTCCCCGGAGTCGTAGTAGGCCTGTGAACGCCACCAGTTGACTGCGGCGCTGCCGGAGGTCAGCCGGCCGAAGCGGCCGGCGCGTACCGCCTCGTGCACCACCTGGGAGGCCGGATCGAACCGGTGCTGGCTGATCGAGGTGACCGTCCGACCGCTGGCGTCCCGGGCGGCGATGATCCGGTCGATGTCGGCCAGGCTGATGTCGGCGGGCTTCTCGACCACCACGTGCTTGCCGGCCTGTAGGGCGCGTACCGCCACGTCGGCGTGCGCGCCGCTGGGTACGCACACCGCGACGGCGTCTACGTCCCGGCGGGCGAGCAGTTCGTCCAGGTCGGCGGCGTGCGCCACGTTCTGTTCGGCGGCGAAGGCCGCGGCCCGTTCGGCCACCAGGTCGGTGACCGCCACCAGTTGCGCATCGTTGGTCGGCTGGCCGATGGCGCGGGCGTGGGTGCCGGAGATGACACCGCAGCCCACAATCCCGAATCGCACGGTCACGTGCTCACTCCCGTTCTGGTTCTCCTCGGCGCCGGGGCGCCTCATTGCCAGTCGATGCCGGACTCGTCGAGCAGCCCGGTCAACGCCGTCGTCGCCGTGCTGAACAGTTCCGGGCCGCTGAAGCCAATCATTCCCTCGCGGGCGGACAGGTGCGGTTCCAGCGACAGCACACCGTCGAAACCGTCAGCGTGCAGCGCAGCGAGGGTCTCCGGCAGTTGCCCGTCCCCCTGGCCGGCCGGGACGTTCTGACCGGATGCACGGGAACAGTCCTTGATCTGCAGGTGCACCAGGTAGGGCCGGACGATCTCGTACGCGTCGCTGAACGGCGCCAGCCCGGCGTGCACGTAGTTCGCCGAGTCCCAGGTGGCGCGCAGGTGCGCCGAGCCCACACTCTCGAACAGGTCCACGCAGCGCTGCGGGGTCTCGCCGTAGACGCCGGTCTCGTTCTCGTGCACCAGGATCACGTCGTGCCGCTGTGCCTCGGCGGCCAGCCAGGACATCCGTCGCAGCACCTCGTCGCGGTGAACCTCGGGTGCGTCGCCCACGGGCAGGAAGAAGGAGAAGACCCGCACGTACGGGCAGTCCAGTGCCGCCGCGGCCCGCAGTGCCCGGATGAAGCGGGGCCGCTGTTCGTCGAACGGCTCGGTGACGGGGCTCTTTCCGAGCGGCGAACCGATGCAGGTGACCCCGATCCGGGCGGTGTCGAGCGTCCTACGTACCCGCGCCAGTTGCTCATCGGTCAGGTCGACCACGTTGCTGCCCTCGACGCTACGGAACTCCATGTGGTGCAGTCCCAGCCCGGTCAGCGTCTCGCACTGCGCGGCCAGATCGGGCGATATCTCGTCGGCGAAACCAGACAATGTCCACATCGGACTGTCGTACCCTTCCTCGATGTTCGCTCGGACCGGTCGGCGGCTCAACCCTTCACACCACCGGAGGTGAGTCCGCTGAGCAGGTAACGCTGGAATACCATGTACAGCACCACCACGGGCAGGGCGCTGATCACGGAGGCGCCCATCAGCTGGCCGTACAGCGGGAGCCCGCCGCCCTCGATGGACTGGTTGAACACCTGCAGGCTGATCGCCACCGTCCGGGTGTCCGGGTTGCTCAGGACGCTGGCGAACAGCACGTCGTTCCAGCCGAGCAGGAACGAGAAGACCAACGCCACCACCATGCCGGGCCAGCACAACGGCACGACCACCCGACGCATCGCGGTGAACCGGGATGCGCCGTCCACCCGCGCGGCCTCTTCCAGTTCGCGCGGGATCTCCTGGATGTAGGTGAGCATCACCCAGGTCGCGAACGGCAGGGCGAAGGTCAGGTACGTGACGATCAGCGCCACCTGCGAGCCGATGACCAGGATGGACAGTGCTGTCTGGATCGACGCGTACACGGCGAACAGCGGCAACAGCAGCATCGTCTGCGGAATCGCCTGCAGGCCGATCAGCGAGTACAGGTAGGTGCGACGCCCGAAGAAGGTATACCGGGCCAGGCAGTAGCCGGCCCCGACCGCCAACGAGGTCGCCACGACGGAGGCCACCCCCGCCGACACGATGCTGTTCACGATGCCCTGGGCCAGGCCGGTCGCCGACCACATCGTCACGTAGTTGCCGAAGGCCCACACCGATGGCCAGATCCGGCCGGCGGCAACGTCCGCGTCCGGCGCGACCGACAGCACCAGCATGTACGCCAACGGCACCAGTACGATCACCGACAACACGATGATGCTCGCCACCTGCAGCGGCCGAGGGAGCAGGGCCTGCGGGTCCCGCCTGCGCGTCGTGGACATCACTGGACTCCGTTCGACGAGCCGAGCCGCAGGGCACGGAAGTACAGGTAGCCGGGGATCAGCATGACCACCAGCGTCAGGATCGACATGGTGGCGCCCAGCCCGAACCGGAACACCTGGAACGAGGTGACGTACACGTTGACCGGCAGCACCGTCACCTCGGCGGGTGGCGGGGTACCGAACATGACGTAAGGCAACGTGAAGTTGTTGAAGTGGTGGATGGTGGACAGCAGCAGGGCGAGACCGAGCACCCCGCGCAGGTTGGGCAGCACGATGTGGCGCAGCTTGGCGGCCCACGACGTGCCGTCCACGTCGGCGGCCTCGTACAGTTCCGACGGGATGGTCTGCAGCCCGGCCAGCGTCATGATGTAGATGAACGCCCACGATGCCCAGACGTCCGTGATCACCATCGCCCAGAATGCGTGCCCACCCAGCAGCCAGTACGTGGTGTCGCTGCCGATCCCGACATCGGCCAGCACACGGGCGGCCAGGCCGTGGTTGAGAAACATCAGCCGCCACAGCAGCGCGGTGACGAACGCCGGGAGTACGTAGGGCAGCAGGTACAGCGACCGCACGACCGTGCGGCCACGGAACGAGGAGTTGACGGTCAGCGCGGCGAGGACACCCAGCGGTGTGGCGATCACCGTGGTGAGCAGCGAGAACGACACGCTCACCCACAGCGAGTGCAGTGCACTGGAGCCGATGGTCGGCCCGCTGAGCGCCTCGGCGTAGTTGCCGAGCGCGATGAACGGCGCGGAGAGCCACTGCCTCAGCGTGTACTGGTTGAGGTCGAGGAGGCTGACCCACACCGCCAGTACGAGCGGGACAACGACGATGACGGCCAGCAGGACGCTGGTGGGCGCGAGCAGCCACAGCGGTCGCCGTTCCGGACCGTCCGTGGTGGTGGGGCGCCGTGCGCCGGGTGTCCTGCCTCCGGTGGCCGCCGCGGTGGTCGTGGCGCGGTGCTCCTCGGTGCGCGTGGTGTCCACGTCGCTCATCTCAGCCCTCCTTCCGCTCCGCCTTGCGCTGCTGGTCGAGTGCGGCCTGCAACTGGGTGTTGATCTGGCGTAGCCGGGCGGCCAGCGACGCCCGGTCGTAGCCGCCCTTGGTGAGTTCGGGCAGGGTCTGTGCGATGACGGTGCCGAGGGCGATCTGCAGGGTGGCCCAGGCACCGGTGAACGTGGTGGGCTTCGTGTGCCGCTCCGCGGTCATGAAGCCACCCAGTCGCCGGTCGTTGCCGGCCAGGGTGCGGGCGGCGCCCGCGTCGGCCGGGATGTCACCGAACAGCCGGGCCGCTCGCAGCTGGTTGCGGCGACCGGTGAGGTACCGGACCAGTTTCAGCGCGACGTCCTTCTTCTCCGAGTACCGGGCGACCGCGTAGTCCTGGCCGGACACGATGCTGGCCGCGTTGAGACCGCCGGGCGGGCGGCTGGTCCGCCCGTAGGGCACGGTCGGCATCGGCGCGAACGCGTACCTGCCCTTGATCTTGGAGTCGTCGAGTGTCGTGATACTTCCCGCGCTCACCATCATCTGCATGGCCGCCTTGCCGCCGGCGACCGCCGCGAGGGCGTTGGAACCCTGCCAGGTCACCCCGTGCGGGTCGGCGATCCTGTGCCGGGTGAACCAGTCGAGCCAGAAACCCGTACCGTCGAGTACCTGCGGCGAGTCCAGTTCCGCGCGCCGCCGGTCGTCGGAGATCAGCCGACCACCCGACTGGAGGGTCATCATCCAGATGTACTTCCACGGGTCGAAACCGTCGGCCGGGTCGGTGGCCACGCCGTACACCCCCTTGTCGGGGTGGGTGAGTTTCTTCGCGTCGGCGATGAACTGCGACCAGGTGCGTGGCGGGCCGGAGATGCCGGCCTTGCGGAACATCTCGGTGTTGTAGACCATGACGAACGGCTGGGTGGCGTACGGGACGCCGATCTGCTTGTCGCGGCTGGGCCCGGACATGCTGAGCTGCTGCGGTACGAACCTGCCCCGGCCGCCGAGCACGCGCCAGTCGCGCTCGCTCAGCACGTGGAACGCGCCGGTGGCGTACGCGGTCGGTACGAACGTGGTGCCCAGTGAGAACACGTCCGGTCCGGACCCGCTGATCACCGACGACTGGAGTTGCTGCTGTTCGTCGCTGGAACTGGCGTACGTACGAAAGTTGACCTTGTACCCGGTCTGCTTCTGGAACTCGCGGCTCACCGTCGCGAAGTAGCTTCGCTGCTTCTGCAGATAGGTGGAGTTGATGCCGATGAGTACCTCGATGGTATGGCTGTCCCCGCCACCGGTCCGGGCGCAGCCGGCCGTCGGCGCCAGCAGCGTCACGGCCAGTACGCCGGCCAGCACGGCGCGCCGGAGTATTCGCACGTCCATGCGGGTCTCCCTCCCTCGACCCCCCGGCCGAGTCGGATCAGCGGTAGGTGGTGCCGAGTTCATCGAGCAGGCCGGTGAATGCCCGGGCCGCGGTACTGAACAGTTGGCCGCCGGTGTGTGCCACGGAGCCGTCGACCGTGCCCAGGTGCGGTTCCAGCGAGAAGACCCCGTCGAAGCCGTCGTCGCGCAGCGCGGTCAGGGTCTCGCGTACCTCGCCGTCACCCGCACCGGCGGGGACGACCTTTCCGGTGGCCGCGACGGCATCCTTGATCTGTATGTACTCCAGATAGGGCCGTAGGAGTGCGAAACCTTCGGTGTGCGGGCGTACTCCACATTGGACGAAGTTGGCCGCGTCCCAGGTGAGGCGCAGCTGGTCGGAGCCGACCGATTCGACGATGTCGGCGCAGCGGCGGGGAATGTCGCCGTAGATCTCCTTCTCGTTCTCGTGCGCCAGCACGATCTGGTGACCGCGCGCGGTGCGGGCGAGGGCGGTCATCCGACGCAGCACCTCGTCGCGGTACGAGTCGGGGTCCGTGCCGGCCGGTATGAAGAAGGAGAACACCCGCACCACCGGCGCCGACAGGCGTTCCGCTACCTCGACCGCCCGCCGGAACCGGTCGAGGTGGGGTTCGAAGTCCTCGGTGATGCCGATCTTGCCGATCGGGGAACCGATCGAGGAGACCCGGATGCCGTACCGGGCCACGGTCTCGCGCACGGTATCCAGTTGGGCGTCGTCGAGATCCAGCACGTTGGTGTCCCATGCACTGCGGAACTCCACGTTGCCGATGGCGAGTTCGTCGAGCAGCCGGCACTGGGCGTCGAGATCGGGATCGATCTCGTCGGCGAAACCGGACAGTGTCCACATGGAGGATGTGCTCCCTGATGATGGTGGTCGGGGGCGCACCGGTCCGGCCGCGCCACTCATCCCGTGTCGGGCATGTACCGGCCTGCGGGCCGGTCGAGCTGCTACTTAGCCGGAAACTGTAGGTCCGTCCCACCAGGACGACAATCGTTTGCCAAAACTTGCCATATATTTGCCAGCCCTGACGGCCGGTCGCATACTGGCGCTGACCGTTGCGACGGAAGGGGGCCCACGGGTGGAGAGCTCCAGCGGCCGTCCCGCCGTCCCGCCGCCGAAGGCCACCGCACGACGTGCGGCCGCAGCGACCGGTCGGCCGGCGTCCACACCCGACCCGCTCGCCCGACCGACGATCAAAGACGTCGCGCGCGAGTCGCGGGTGGCCGCGTCCACCGTGTCGCGTGCCTTCCTGCACCCGGGCCGGGTCAACCCGGTGACCGCGGACCGCATCTTCGCGGTCGCCGAGCAGCTCGGTTACCGGCCCAACCCGGTGGCACGGGCACTGCCGTCCGGCCGCACGCTGATGCTCGCGCTGCTGGTGCCGGATGTGACCAACCCGTTCTACTTCCACATCATCCGCGGCGCCGAGCGGCGGGCCGCAGCCGCGGGATACACCACCGTACTGGCCGACACCGAGGAGTCCGCCGAGGTGGAGGAACGCCACCTGGAACGGCTCGTCCCGATGGTCGACGGCGTCGTCTTCGCCACCTCCCGGATGCCCGACCGCAGTCTCGCCGGGCACGTGTCCCGCCGGCACATGGTGCTCATCAACCGTGAGGCCGGAGACGCGCCGTCGGTCGTACTGGACACGATCACCGGGTTCAAGCAGGCCGCCGAACACCTGGTGTCGCTCGGTCACCGGTCCCTGATGTACGTGGCCGGCCCCCGCTCGTCGTGGTCGGACGCGCGGCGCTGGCGGGCGGTCCAGGCCGCGGGACGGCGCCTCGGTGTACCAGTGAGCCGGATCGGGCCCTTCGCACCCGCCGTCGCCGGCGGAGCGGCCGCCGCGGACGCGATCGTGATGGCGAAGGCCACCGCCGTGCTCGCCTACAACGACCTGCTCGCCATCGGCGTACTGCGTCGCCTGATCGACCGGGGCCTGCGGGTCCCGGCCGATGTCAGTGTGGTGGGCTGCGACAACATCTTCGGCTCCGACCTGTGCCAGCCGGCACTGACCACATTGGACTCACCCGCCGAGGAAGCCGGGCGGGTCGCGGTGGACCTGCTCCTCGGCGCGCTCGGTGCCGGTGGCACGGCCGCCCGACAGCATGTCCTGCTGCCTACCCATCTGCTCATCCGTGGCTCCACCGGGCCTGCCGCCGACACCGGCCGGGCGGCCCACTGACCGGCAGTGCCCCGGCACCCTACGACCAGCGCACCATACGACCAGCAAGGAGAAGAATGGAACTCCGGCCGCACCCCGACCGCCTGCTGCCCGCGGAGCCCGCAGTTCGCGCCGTCGCGCGTCGGCTCTACGAGCGGGTCGCGACGCTGCCGATCGTCTCACCGCACGGGCACGTCGACCCGGCGATCATCGCCGACGACCGCCCCTTCACCGACCCGGCGTCGTTGCTCATCACCCCGGACCACTACGTGACGCGGCTGCTGCACGCGCACGGGGTACCGCTGTGGCGGTTGGGCCTTCGCTCCCGCGACACGCGCGATCCGCAACCCGTCGAGCCGCGGGAGGTCTGGCGGACCCTGTGCGAGCACTGGTGGGCGTTTCGCGGCACGCCGTCGCGGTACTGGCTGGAATGCGAACTCGCCGATGTGTTCGAGGTACGGGAAAGGCCGTCGGCGGAGACTGCCGACACGCTGTTCGACCAGTTGTCCGAGCGTCTCACCCGACCCGGATACCGACCGCGTGCGTTGTTCGACCGGTTCGGCATCGAGGTGCTGGCCACCACCGACGACCCGTGCGACGACCTGTCGCAGCACCACCGCCTCGCCACGGACCCGGCCTTCACCGGCCGGGTGGTGCCCACCTTCCGGCCCGACCCGTACCTGGATCCCGACGGCGCCGACTGGGCCGACCGCGTCGACCGGCTCGGCCGGGCCGCGGACACCGACACCACCAGCTACGACGGTTTCATCGCCGCACTGGAGAACCGCCGGGCGCACTTCATCGCACACGGCGCCACGGCCACCGACCACAGCCCGCCCGACGCGGGCAGCGAACCGCTGACCGGCGCCCACGCGCGTACCGCGTTCGACGCGGCGTTGCGCGGCGCGGCATCGCCGGCGCAGCGTGCCGCCCTGCGTCATCACCTGCTGTTCGAGATGGCGCGGATGTCCTGCGACGACGGTCTGGTCATGCAGCTGCACACCGCGGTGCTGCGCAACCATCACCGGCCCACCCTCGACGCGTACGGACCGGACACCGGGCACGACATACCGGTCGGGGTGGAGTTCACCCGGGCGCTGCGACCGCTGCTGGAACGATTCGGTACACACCCGAATCTGCGGATGGTGCTGTTCACCGTGGACGACACCGTGTGGTCACGGGAACTGGCGCCGCTGGCCGGCTTCTACCCGTCGCTGTACGTCGGGGTGCCGTGGTGGTTCCTGGACAGCCCGGACACCATCGGCCGGTTCCGGCGCGCGGTGACCGACACTGTCGGCTTCTACCGCACGTCCGGGTTCGTCGACGACACCCGCGCGTTCTGTTCCATTCCGGCCCGGCACGACATGGCCCGACGGATCGACTGCGCACACCTGGCCCAGCTCGTCGCCGAGCACCGGCTCGACGAGGACGAGGCGGCCGAGACCGCCGCCGATCTCGCGTACCGGCTCGGTCGTGAGGTGTTCCGGTTGTGAACCCGACCGTGGATGGTCGGCTGGGGAGGCGTTCGTGAACAGGCTAGACCGACACAGCTGGCCCACCGAGCAGGCACCGGTGCGCGCCGTACATCTCGGGCTGGGCGCGTTCCACCGCGCGCACCAGGCCTGGTACACCCACCGTGCGGGTGGCGAACCCACCGGGATCGCGGCGTTCACCGGCCGTCGCCCGGCCGCCGCCGTCCCCCTGGCCGACCAGGACGGCCGGTACGGCCTGTTGACCCGCGGCCCCGCGGAGGATTCGGTGGAGGTCGTCACCAGCATCGTCGAGGCGTACGACGGGGCGCGGGTGGACCTGCTCGCCGACCGGCTACGTCGCCCCGAACTGGCGGTGATCACCCTGACGGTGACCGAGGCCGGGTACCGGCGGAACCCGTCCGGCGGGCTGGACACCGGCGATCCGGACGTCGTGGCGGACCTCGCGACGCTGTCCGGAGCCGCACAACAGCACGGTCGGCTCGGCGCGACGGACACCACGTGTCCGCTGCGTACCGCACCGGCCCGCCTGCTCTACGGGCTGGCCGCCCGCCGGCGCGCAGACGCCGGACCGGTCGCCGTACTGCCCTGCGACAACCTGATCGGCAACGGTCCCACGGCCCGGCGGGTGGTACGGGAACTGGCCGAGCGCGTCGATGCCGGGCTCGCCGGCTGGATCGGCGAACAGGTGTCCTTCGTGTCCAGCGAGGTGGACCGGATCACCCCGGCGGCCACCGATGCGGACCGCCGGGTGGTGGCGGAGCGTCTCGGCCTGCGTGACGAGGCCAGTGTGGTCACCGAGCCGTTCACCGAATGGGTACTGGCCGGCGACTTCCCGAACGGGCGACCGGACTGGCAGGACGCCGGGGCACGGTTCGTCGACGACGTGGGACCGTTCGAGCAGCGCAAGCTGTGGCTGCTCAACGGCGCGCACAGCCTGCTCGCCTACGCCGGACTGGCGCGCGGGCACGACAGCATGGCCGAGGCCGTCGACGACGAGGTCCTCCTGGGCCGGGTACGGCAATGGTGGGCGGAGGCGGCACGGCACCTGGCGCTGCCCGCCACCGAGGTCGACGGGTACACCGGCGCGCTGCTGACCAGGTTCGGTAATCCGCGGCTGCGTCACCTGTTGAGCCAGGTTGCCGCGGACGGGTCGCAGAAGCTGCCGGTACGGGTACTGCCGGTGCTGCGGGCGGAGCGGGCGGCCGGGCGGGTGCCGGACGGGGCGGTGTACGTGCTCGGCGCGTGGCTCGCCCATGTGCGTGACCACGGCGGGAAGGTCAGCGACCCGCGGGCCGACCAGTTGGCCGAGCTGGCTGCGCTGCCGGCGCGAGCTGCCGCCGTCCGGGCACTGACCCTGCTCGACTCCCCGGGTGGCGAACTGGCGGACGATGCGACCCTGGTCGACGCGATGCTCGACGCCTACCGGGAGGTCCGCACCGGGCGTTGACCGCCGTACGCGGCGCAGGTCGTCGGATCCGGCGCCGATAATGGCGCGATGGATGCGCAGCGGATGAGGCAGGACGAGGTCGTCGCGTTCCTCGCCGGACGGTCGGACGGTCCGCAGGACGTGCAGGAACTGACGGGCGGGGCCTGGTCGTCGGCGTGGGCCTACCGCGCGGGTGGTGAAGAGCTGGTGGTCCGCTTCGGCCAGGAGGTCGCCTGGTACGAGGCTGACCGGACGGCCATGGCCTTCGGCGGCCCGGACCTGCCCGTACCGGAGGTCAGGGAGGTGGGCACGACCGCGTCCGGGCGGGCCTATGCCATCTCGGTACGCCACCATGGGCGGTTCCTGGAGGACACCCCGGTGGAGCAGGCCGATGCGCTCGCCCCGACCCTCACCCGCCTGCTCGTCGCCCTGTACCGGGTGCCGGTGGGCCCGGATGCGCCGGTGATGTGGCATCAGGCAGGCGCGCCGGTCGGAAGCTGGCGGGAGTTCCTCCGCGCTGGTCTGATCGACGACCCCGGCAACCTGGTACACGGGTGGAGTGCCGCGCTTGCCGAGGACCGGGAGCTGGCAACCCTTTCCGCCGCGGTCCGCGAGCGGCTGTCGGCCCTGGTCGATGCCTGCCCGGAGCGCCGGGACCTGGTGCACGGCGATCTGTTGCACGGCAACGTACTGGTGAGCCCGGACGCCCGGCGGGTCGAAGCGGTGCTCTCCTGGAAGTGTTCGGTGCGCGGGGACTTCCTCTTCGATGCCGCCTGGTGCAGCTTCTGGGCACCGTTCCACCCGGGGATCGTCGCCGCCGATCCGCTGCCCGGGCTGCTCCGGGATCCGAGCGTGCGAGCCGACGGCAGTGCCCTGGTGGACGCGGCCACCCGCCTCCACTGCTACGAGCTGCACATCGGCTTCACCCACCTGGGATGGAACGTGTGGACCGGCGATCAGGCCAATCTCGCGGCCACGGCCCGGCGTCTCACGGAGGTCCTCGAACGCGGCCCGCGGCCCCTGGCCGACGGCTGAAGGCAGGATGCTGGCCGGTACCCCGGAAACGAGGGTGCCCGCCGGCGCGACGGCAACTCGTTGATCCGACACCCAGTAACCGCTCCGCGATCCAACGGTCAATTTGGTCTCGGCGGCTACCCTGTCGTCGTCTCATGGAGTAGCTCAGCGGCAGAGCTCCCGGCTCGGGACCGGGTGGGCGCGGGTTCGAGTCCCGCCTCCATGTCGACGGTGACAGTCAGCCTGGAGTAGATCAGTGGTAGATCACCCGGCTCTTTACCGGGAGGGCGCGGGTTCGAATCCCGCCTCCAGGTCCGTGTGGTCGGAGGAGGTCGTGTGTCGTACGAGTCGAGGTTCACGGCCTCCCCGTCCTATGCGTTCGGGCGGCTGCAGCGCGCCCTTGATACGGCGGTCAACTCCGAGGACACGCAGGTACGTGCACGGGCCGGGCAGAAGCTCGCCACGTGGATGGCCGTCATCGAGGGGATCGCTTCCGGCCGGTTGACGGTCGGTTCCCGTACGCCGGTGGCGGACACCCCGGCCTGGGTGACGCTGGAGGTGGCCCATGGTGGGTTCGCAACGGGCCGTTTCCTGGCCGGGTCCGCGCTGCGCGACGACGAACTGGATCTGGTGCGGTCGTTGCCTGACGGTGCGCCGGGAAGCACCGACCGGGAGCGACTGAACCTCTGGTACCTCGGCGACGAGGGTCAGGCGACTCTGCTGCGTGCGCTGAGCACCGAGCAGTACCGGGTGGATGTACCCGAGGAGTCCGCGCTGCTGGTCGTCGCCTGGCTGCTCGACCGGGGGCATGTCGAGGAGGCGCTCGACCTGGTTGCCGAGTTGCGGCCGTTGATGCACCGGCTGCGCTTCACGCCGCTGCTCGCAGCGGGTACGACCGCGTCCGGGGTGGTGGTACGGCTGGAGTCCGTGGCCACGGTCAAGGCAGCCATCCGCAGCGTGCAGATGCCACCGCAGCTCGCCAGGATGCGGGAGACCCTGCAGGTGTGGCATCCGCTGTACGACCGGCTCGTCGCACTGTGGTGCGACACGGTGGACGGCGATCTGCCGTCGCTCACCATCACCGGAGAGCAGGCCGCGGGTGAGGTGACTGGTGGTTGGCCGTGTCGCGTGTGGCCGGCCGACTGGGCCGAGCGCCGCCGTGACTGGCTGGCCGATGCCGAGAATGCTTCCCAGGCACATCGGCACGCCGCGGCCGACCTACAGCCCAAGAGCAACTTCGCCCGCCTGCACCGGGCCCTGGAATCCTGCCCGGAAGACAGCCGATCGCTGTCCGGGCGGGAGGTCGGCTGGATCCGCCGTGCCCTGGCGAACACCATCACCAGGCACGGGGCGCCAGGATCTGAGCGGCGCGCCGCGCTGCGGTCGGTACAAGCTGCCGCCGTCGCACGACCGACCCACGCCGCCCTCGCCCACGTACTGGCCGGGCGCCTGGACCGCTACCCGGAGCAGGGCGGGCTACCGTCCGTCGACCCGGTCACCGGGGACGCCGCCGACGGCGAGGCGCCCGGTGTGCCGGCCGGCTCCCCCATCCCCCGGCAGCTGATCGCCAAGGCGACCCGCGCCCTCGAAGCACCGATCTCGGAACTCGTGGCACGCGGGATCATCACCTCGGGCGAGGTGCTGGCGAGAGTGCTGCCGCAGGTCACGTCCCAACTGCTCGCCGCCAACCTGGCAGACCCCAGGATCGCCATGGTCTACGCCCACACGTACGCGGCCTTCCGGCGCCGTCGCAGCCTCCTCCTGTTGAACCTGGAGCACCAGGTCCGCTTCGACGAGCTGCCGTGGGCTGCGGTCCTCGGGCAGTTCCGGACCGACCGCGGCGAGGTGGCGCGCGCCTCCCGGCAGGCGATGCGGCACATCGTGCTCGTGACCCTCACCGGGTTCCCCCAGGCGATCCTGCCCAACACGCTCGTCCGGGAACTCGGTGCACTGGCCACCGAGGCAGACGTACGGATCCCGCTCGTCGAGGAAGTCGCCGCCGACATCTTCATGGGCCACTTCACCGCCAAGTGGCGCGCCGCCGCCGAGATCGCCAGCCGGACACTCGCCGGAACCCTGTACGCCCGCTACTACGACCTGCCCGAGCCCATCTTCTGGGCCGATTCCCGTTCTCGTACCACAACGAAACGCCGGTGGGGCAAGCAGACCGCCCAGGACTTCGGCGAACTCTGCGCCGAACGCGCGAAGGAAGCACAGCTCGCCCGTACCGGAAACTGGGTGGCGAACAACGGCACCGTGCTCGAGCAGAGCCAGATCCTCACCACGCACAACCTGGTGACGCTCATCGAGGCGCTCGACCTCGGCGCGGAGATCCGCCAGTTCGCCCCCGATCTCGCCGGCCACGTACTCGACTGGGTGGTCCGCCGTCAGACCCAGGCCGGACCGGACCGTCACGCGGCTCTGCACATGATCAAGAACACCGCGTACGCGTGGCGTCAAGCGGTGTTTCTCCTGAGCCACTGCGACGGACCGACCCAGCTCGCGGCCGTCGCGCGTCTGCGTCGGCAGGCGACCGACGCCGGCATCCAGGACCGCCTCGGGCCTGCGATCGACGGGCTGGCGCATGTGGTCGGTGGCGGCCGGTTCACCCGTCACGGCACGGTCGACAACACGACCGCCCGCCGTTTCCTCGGCTGGACCGCCGGTCCGCACTGGTGCATGCCCCGCGAACCGGACCTCCGGCGTCACTGCGATCCGGCCCCCTGACCCCGGCTGCGGCCCGATGCGCCGTGCCGTATTGCCCGGTCATGTCGGTTGTAGGACTACGGACCGCGCCGGGTTGCCAGGCTCGCGCCGACCATGCCGAACAGAGTGGTCATGGTGGACATGAGCAGGAGCAGGACCATCGCCGTGCCGAGGTGGCCAGCACTGCCGCGAACGTCGCCAACGCCAGCCACGTACCCGCGCCGGTGACCATGTCCGGGTAGCGGACGAAGCCGTAACCCACCAACCCGGCGCTGGCGAGCACCGGCGTCACGACCCACCGCTCACCGCCGCCACGGCGCTCGGGCGAGCGGGCGAGCGGGCGAGCGCCGGGACGAGCTCCATCACAGTGCCGCAGGATGCCCTCTTCCACCTGCGCTGATTCCGCCATCAGGGTGTGACATCCTGGTACGCCGACATCCGTGGAAGCTGGCAGCCGCTCATGACGGGCGATCGACGCAGGCGGCGAGGGGGACCGAAATGGCTACTGGACGAACATTCGCCGACGCCGACACCCTGGCCCCGGTGGTACGGGAGGCCTTCGGCACCGACCGTCGCATCACCGCCGTCGAACGTCTACTCAACGGCACCAAGAAGGGCGTCTACCGGGTCACGCTGGACGACGCGACGAGCACGATCGCCTATGTCTGGAACGCAGACGAGGACTACTGGGACGGGCTGCTTCCCGATGGCCACGACGACCCGTCAAACCCGTTCGCCCACGCCTCCGGCATTGAATTCTTCGTAGGCGCCACCCGCCGACTGGCAGCGATCGGAGTTCGATCGCCGCAGTTACTGCTCGCCGACCGCAGCAGGAATCTGTACCCGGCCGACATCGCCGTTGCAGAGGACGTCCGCGGCGGAACACTCCAGGCACTGCTGGAACGCGATCCGGTCGCCGGTCGGCACACGCTCGCGCAACTTTCGGACATGCTCCGGCGCATGTACGCCTACCGCGCGCCGGCGTTCGGTCGGGTGGCGTGGATCGACGGCGGGGGCGCCTCGCCGGACACGACCTGCGAGCAGGCGTACCTGGAACACGCATTGATGAACATTGCCACCGCCGTACCCCGTGACGCCCGCGCGGCCGAAGGTGAAGCGATGCTGGAGGAGAAGCTCCGCACCCTGCACGCCGCACTTGAACCACGCGCGGAGTTCGGCGTGGTCCACGGCGAACTCTGCGCGGAACACACGCTCGTCGGGCTGGACGGGGAGCCCGTAATCATCGACATCGAGGGCCTGATGTACACGGACGTGGAGGTCGAGCACTGCTGGATGCGGATGCGCTTCGGTCCACACTACGAAGCGCTCCGCAACCCGGACCTCGACCCGCAACGTCTCGCGTACTACCAGTACGTCATGCACCTGGACCTGGTCGGCGGCCCGCTCCGCATCGCCGACGGCGACTTCCCCAACCGGGCATGGATGCTCGACGTCGCGGACTCCCATCTGCAGTGCGCGCTTGCCTACGGGACATGAGCCAACCGTGGCCCTCGCGCCGCCGGTACCAGGGGCGCCGATCCCGCTGACCGCGTGACGGTTGCGGTCGCAGGCGGGTCGGACGGGTGATCCGTCGGCGGCCGGTCGGGGCGAATAGTTAACCAGCGACTTGACTTTCTCGTACTCGACGGAGATAGTTAAGTACATGCCTAACCAATCCGGTCTCGGCCAGATCGGTCGCGTCTTCCAGGCGCTCGCCGACCCGACCCGGCGAGCGATCGTCGAACGGCTGGTACGTGGCCCGGCGTCGGTCAAGGCGCTCGCCGAGCCATTGACCATGTCCCTGCCCGCCGTGATGCAGCACCTGCAGGTACTGGAGGGGGCGGGAGTCATCGTGACCGAGAAGGTCGGCCGGGTGCGCACCTGTCGGATCCAACCGGCGGCGCTGCGTGCGGCCGAACAGTGGCTCAGCGGCCAGCGCACGGAGCAGGAACGACAGCTCGATCGACTCGGCGACTACCTGAAGGAGACGTGATCATGGACGTAACGCACTCGACGTTCACGCTCGAACGCCGCTACCCGGTCCCGATCCAGCGGGTGTTCGACGCCTGGGCGACGCCGGAGGCACGGAAGCGATGGATGGCTCAAGGAGCAGAGCACTCCCAGAACTTCGCGGTCGGCGGCCTGGAAACGATCCGCGGCCTCGATGGAGAGGGCAGGCCGCTGACCTACGAAGCCCGGTACGCCGACATTGTCACCAACGAACGCATTCTCACGACATCGACGATGCACACCGGAGATCAGTTGTCGACCGTTTCGGTCACCAGTGTCGAGTTCTCGGCAGATGGCGCGGGAACCCGGGTGGTGCTGACCGAACACGGGATGTACCTCCCCGGCCAGGAGCAACCCGCTTGGCGTGAACACGGAACCGCACAGCAACTCGACACCCTGGCCGCGGAATTCGCCGCAGCCGCCGAGGGCAGCGCGCCCACCGAAGCGAAGGAGAACTGATCATGGCTCATGTCGATCACGTACTGGCCGTCATCGCAGTGAACGACATCGCGGCGGGCCGGGCCTGGTACAGCAGGCTGTTCGGCCGCGCGCCCGACAACACCCCGATGTCGAACCTGGTCGAATGGCAGGTCACCGACGGCGGTTGGGTGCAGGTGACCGAGGACTCCCGACGGGCTGGTCACGGGATGCTCAACCTCGCCGTGTCCGACATCGAGGAAGGTGTCCGCGAACTCCGCGAGATGGGGCTGGAGCCGGGCGACATCATCGACGCCAACAAGGGCGTACGACTGTGTCCGATCGCCGACCCTGACGACAACAGGATCCATCTGGTCGGCAACTTCCGGGAGAAGTACTGACCTGCCACGGCTCGGCCACACGCCCCACGGTCAGGTGCTCGCCCACACCACTGACGATGCGGCATGACGCCACGTGAGGGTCAAGCACTTCGCGTCGCCGGCTCCGTCCTTACCGTCGCCGGCCTTACCGGGCACGGCTGCAGCACCTCCTTTCTCGCCATGCACGCCCTTGCAAAATCTATCGAAATTCGATAGATTTCCCCTGTCATTCGATGGAAGGGCAGTCGGTGGGAAAGTTGACAGTAGGTGCGCTGCGCGCCGTGCTCGGGGTGGTGTTCGCCGGCACCGTGTTCGTACAGGCATCGATGATGTGGGTGCTGGTCAGTGGGAACGACCCGGAGGACGGATCGCTCCCACTGACGCCACTGCGCGTGATCACGATCCTGGGCCTGGTATCGGTCCAGGTCGTCGTGGTCTGCGTGTGGCGACTGGTGACGATGGTGCGACGCGGAACCGTGTTCTCCCACGCGGCCTTCCGTTACGTGGACATCGTGATCGGCGCGATCGTCTTCGCAGCCCTCGTGTGGTTCACGGTCACGGCGATCAACGCGCCGGGCCAGCGGGCCGACCCGGGCGTCACCGTCATCATGACCGGGATCGGCGTGGGCATCCTGGGTGTCGCGCTCCTCGTGCTCATACTGCGGATGCTGCTCGCCCAGGCCGTCGCGCGCGATGTCGAAGCGACGCAGTTGCAGGCCGAGTTGGACGAAGTGATCTGATGCCGATCGTCGTCGACATCGACGTGATGCTGGCCCGACGGAAGATGTCCGTGGGCGAGCTCGCGGACCGCGTCGGGATCACGCCCGCCAACCTGGCGGTACTCAAGAACGGCCGTGCCAGGGCGGTGCGCTTCGCGACTCTCTCCGCGCTCTGCGAGGTACTCCAGTGCCAGCCGGGCGACCTGTTGCGCTGGGAAGCCGAACGCATCGCGGACGCTCTCTCCCCGTAGCCGGTGCCGCTGGCTGCGGCCGGCCCAGCAGCCTATTCCTCCTGGCCCTCGGACGAGTTGTGTGTATCGGCCCCGGGGTGAGCAGTGAACAGGTGATGCAGTTGGAGGGCGAGGTATCCCAGGATGGTGATGACGGCGCCGGTGTAGATGAGGTTGTGGTAGAGGTCCCTCTCGTAGCCATGGCCGTGAGCCCACATATCGGTGCCGTTGCCGACGAATTCGACCACGATGCCGATGGCGCTCATAGCCAGTGCGGCACGGGCAGCGCCCGATGTGAACGGGCGCCGTACGAGCGCCGCGATGATCGTGCCGACGATGACGAGCCCGCCGAGATAGATACCGCTGTGCACGGTCAGCAGCTTGCTCGGAGGGATCGGCACGATCTGTAGATGATGGGCGTGCCACATCCAGTCGTAGATGAATCCCACGAACTGGATCAGCAGTCCGATCGCGAAGAACATCCGCACCCTGGCGGCGGTGCGGGCACCGGCCTCACGCCCCATCGGACACCTCATCGTCATGTCGGCGAATCCGGACTCTGCCTCGACGATGGCCGAGTCCGACCAGATGCGCGAGAGTCGAACAGTGCGCTATGCATGTATCAATCCGGCCACCTTGATGCATACACCACTTGGTGCATTGTGCGGGTATCACATCGACGCACTAGCCGACCCCCCCACCTGGTGATATGCGAGCCAACCCGGCTACGGCGTTCTCACGCGTCGTTCCGAGCTTCCCTTGAGGGCCGATCCGACCGACGGTTGTCGCAGCCAGCCGGTGACCGTCCGACATGACCATGCCACGAGACGGCGGGCAGGTGGTTCGACAACCGCACATGCCGGAAGGGGGCCGGTCGGCACATCCCCATGCCCGGCGCACTTCCGGGCACAGCGTCCGGACCAGTGGAGGTCACATGCCCGGCCCTCGCGTACGACGGCCACGCCGAGCTCGGTGGCTCGGCATCATCCCTCTGGGACTGGTGCTGATCGCCGCAGCCGCCTTCGTGTACATCGCGAAGACCCCGGACTCGATCTTCGACCCGAAGCTGACACCGATAACGATCGATCAGGCTGTCACGATGTACCGGCAACACCCTGGGCGTCAGCACAAGGACATCAACCTGCCCAACTCCAGTACGCCGCCGTTCCCCCGGTCGTCGAAGCTCGCCGGATTCACCCCGCCGGCGCCCGGCGTGTACGCGTACACCACGTCCGGAAGGGACTGGATCAAGTACAGCGGGCAGAACTACAACCGCCAGTTTCCGTCCGTCACCCCGATGACGGTACGGCGGGGCGCCGGCTGCATCTGGGAGCTGGCCTTCCAGGGCGGCAAGGAGTACACCGACGGGCATGTGCAATGCAGCACCAAGGGCGAGTTCCTGTGCCTGGCCCATCTGCAGTACATCACCTTCGGCAACGTACACCGCGCGATGACGCATCGCTGCGCGCCGGCCATGTCACAGGTCGCGGGGCAGGCCGACCATCCCGGCGGGGTCGAGAAGACCGTCTGCAAGGCCGGGCCGCACGAGCCCTCACACATCAGCACCGAGTTCAAAGGAACCGAGAAGGTCGACATCGGTGGTCAGACCCGCACGGCGTACCACGTGGTCCTGGACAGCACCATCGAAGGGGACGTGGTCGGCACGGCGGTGGCCGAGGTGTGGTTCGACTCGCAGACCGGCATGTACCTGAGGATGCTCCGCACGGCGGATGCCCACGTCAACCTGCCGGGCGGCGGCAAGGCGTACTACCACGCACGGCTCACCTATCGACTCCGGTCGATGACGCCCAAGGTGTGACACTGCGCTGAGGCTGGCCATCGCCCGGCACTACGGATGCTTGGACCCGGAGTCGCTACTCGTCGTCCTCGCTGGCCCGCGAGGAGGGCCAGCCGAGCCACCATTCCTTGTCCGACGGCTCCCCCGCCTGTGCCGCGAACGCGCGGAGTGCCTCCGCGAGCGGGCGGTGCCATCGACTCGGCGTCGACTCGTGTACGAGCGCAGTGAGTTCCTCCCGCCTGCGTCTCGTCACCTCGTCGATGAGGTGTCGCCCCGCCGGGGTGAGGGTCAGCCGGACCGCCCGCCGGTCGGTCGGCGTCCGGGACCTGCGGATGAGACCCTTGCGGACCAGACGGTCACACATCCGGGTGCCGGTGGACGGGTTGACACTGAGCTCGTCGGCGATCTCCCGGATCTTCCGTGGTCCGCGGGAGGCAAGAACGACCAGGGCCCGGTACTGCGGCAGGGTGACGTCCGTGTCGAGACCGGCCAGCGAGCGTGCGGCGAGGCCCACCAGCGCGCGGCTGGCCGACAGAAACGCATCGATCAGCTCGTCGGCATCCTTGTTCGGCACCAGGTCTGGCGCAGAGTGCTCCTGCATCGTGCAATCTTCGCAGCCCGCGGTGGGGAGACGCGCCCAGCCCGGCCCCGACAACGACAATGTCGGGCGTTCCTGGAGGTCTCGGCATGCGTGCGAGCCATCGGGGCGGTCGGTACTCGACAACGGGTCAGTCCATCCGGGAAACCTCTGAACGCACGGGACGCGTACTGACATTGGCGAGGTAGGCGTTGTAGGCGGCCAACTCCCGGTCACCGTCACGGTCGGCGGCTCTGTCGTAACGCCGTGCCTGGCGTTCATCTGCGCGGACCCACTGTACGAAGAGAACAGCCAGCACCAAAGCGGTCGGCACCTCCGAGAAGGCCCAGGCGATGGCGCCGGCGGTGTGCTGGTCAGGCAGAGGCATGATTCCCCACCCCGCCGGTGGGTCCGCGAAGGTTCTGGTCATCAGCACCGTCGACTGCATGATGGCGATGCCGAAGAAGGCATGGAAGGGCATGCCGACAAACAGCTCCAGCATCCGGAACACCACGGCCGGTCGGTGTGGTGCGGGGTCTGCGCCCATGATGGGCCAGAAAAAGATCAGGCCTACGAGCAGAAAGTGGATGAGCATCCAGTGGTGGCCGTACCAGGTGCTCATGGCCACATCGAACAAGCGGGTGAAGTAGAGCCCGTACAGGCTTGCCACGAACAGCGGCAACGTGATCACCGGTGCGGTGGCGATGCGCGCCACCCGGGAACGCAACACGGCGACGAGCAGCTCCCGCAGGCCGCGATGGCCCCGACGTCCAGGGCTCAACGCGCGCAGCGCGAGCGTAATGGGCGCGGAGAGCAGCAGCAGGATGGGCGAGAGCATGGACAGCACCATGTGCTGGACCATGTGGACGCTGAACAGCGCCATCCCGTAACGGCCGATTCCGGTGCAGGTGACGGCGAGGATAGTGACAAGACCGAGGAGCCATGCGACGGTGCGATGAGGTGGCCAGGCATCACCGCGGCGGCGGAGCCGGAGCACGGCGGCCAGGTAGAACGCGGCGGCGAGCAGACAACCAGGTAGAACGAGCCAGTCTGGTGCGGGTGCCAGCAGGGCGGCCAGGCTCGGATGAGCCATCGTCGTATCCATCCCGGGCATTCGGTCAGTCCTCGTTCCGTCAGCGCAGGTAGGACAGGATCGTGGCCATGCCGGCCGCGAGGTGGTAGGCGTTGTGGCAGTGGGTCAGCCACTGGCCGGGGTTGTCGGCGATCAAGTCGACCGCGACGCGTTGGTTGGGAGCGATGAGTACGGTGTCCTTGCGTGCGCCATTGGGTATCGCGATGTCACCGGGTTCGCCGGCTGTGCCGAGCCCGCGGATCTGATAGGTGTGACCGTGCAGGTGGATCGGGTGGTACATCGGCGTCTGATTGTTCAGTCGTAGCCGGACCCGGTCCCCAGCATGCACTTGAATCGGTTTGACGCCGTGGAAGGGCTCGTCGGCGGTGTAGGCGTGGCCGTCGATCGTCCAGGTGAAGGCCGTCATGTCCCCGTCGAACCACAGGTCGCGCGTCACGTCCGGTGCTGCGGTCGGGAGCCGTACGGACTCGGCGGCGCGCATGTCGCGCATCCGCAGTAGTTTCCCGTCAAGTTCTGGCGGTTGTACGTCTGTGTCGGGGACCCGGCCGGTCCCGGTTCGTACCAGGCACCGCGCCTGCGCCTTCTTGCCCTGCGCCACAGCGGTCAGGGCGAAGACTCCGGCCTCGAGCGTGGTTGTCACGTCGTAGCGTTCACCAGAGGCGATGTCGAGCGTGTCGACGGTGACCGGGACGAGCGGGTAGGCGTCGGAGTCGGTGACGGTGAGCCGGTGCCCGGCCAGGGCGACCCGGTAGATCGTGGCGGCGGAGGCGTTGATGAGCCGGATCCGGGCCCGTTGGCGGGGTTTGCCGTGCAGTGTTGCCGGTGCGGTTGGCAGTCGACCATTGATCAGGTGGTACGGGTAGTCGATCTCGCCGCCCATCCCTGGCGGGATGCCCATCAGCGGTGCGCCCTGGGCATCCGTGGAGTGCCGGGGTGTGGGCCGGGCAGCGCCGGCACCGCTCACCGTCCCGGCGCGAACCGGGGTCTGGTAGCGCCACCCGTTGGGGTGTGACCGCAGTGCGCGGAACACCTCGTCGGGTGTCGCGCCTGCGCCGTCGATCCAGTCGTCGATCACCACGACGAACTCCACGTCGTAGTCACCGGCCTCATGTGGGTCGTCCACGACAAGTGGCCCGTACAGTCCGCGGTCCCGCTGGACACCGAGATGTGAGTGGTACCAATAGGTTCCGGGTCTGGGAAGGGTGAACGTGTAGTCGTGGTACGCGCCGGGCGCGACCGGCGGTTGAGTCAGATACGGCACTCCGTCGGCGTCGTTGCGCAGGGCCAGTCCGTGCCAGTGGGCCGTCGTCGGCGCAGGTAGCCGGTTGGTCAGCCGTACCTGCATCTGATCGCCGTGCCGGCCACGCAGCAGCGGGCCAGGAAGAGCACCGTCATAGGTCCAGGTCTGTACGGTGTGGCCACCCAGATCGACCGGGCCGGCCCGGGGATCAAGCATCGCTTTGACAGTGCGCCCGCCAGGGGCGCGGCGGGCCGCCTCCGCGCGCAACACCTCGGGCCCGTCGGGCGCTACCCGCCCCGTACCGGACGTGTCCTGCCCGCTGCCACAGCCACCGAGGATCGCCAGCGTTCCCCCACCGACAGCAGCGAGTACGCCGCGACGGGTGAGGCGGCAGTCCTGGCCAGGGTCAGGCCAGGACACGGTTGGCCTCCAGGTCGCTCAGCGCGTCAGCGTGTTCGGCCGGCACCAGCACCGTGAGGTGGTCGCCGCGTTGCAGTTCCGTACGCCCGTCGACATGCAGAGCTCTGCCGTCCCGGCGCAGTGCCATCACTCGGGCGCCGGGCGGCCAGGCGATCTGGTCGATGTGGTAGCCGGCCACCGATGCCGAGTCGCCGAGCACGAGGGCCGCGACGCGGAAGCCGCCGAGGGCGGAGCTGGCCGGCCGGGCGCGTTCGGCGGTGGCGCGCAGCGTTCGTCGGTACGCGGCGAGTGCGTCGCGGTGGGTCAGCCAGCCGACGACGTCGACGCCGTCCGTGGAGAGTACCGGCAGGCCGTCCTCGTCTGCTTCGTGCAGCAGGTCCAGAGCACCGGCCAGGGACTGGTTCGCCGACAGCGCGGGCACCATGGTGGCGAGGTGGCCGGCAACCGCGTCCAAAGTGTTGTCGCCTGCCGCCTGTTCGATATCGCGCGCGGTGAGCACACCGCGGTAGCGGCCGGCAGCGTCGACCACGGGCAGGATCCGGTCGGAGGTATCGGTGAAGCGCGCGAGTATCTCGTCCAGTGACGCCTCCGCAGTCACGGCGATCGGCACCGGGCTCATCGCCTCCGACACGGTCAACGTCTCCAGTGGGCTGGCCGGTCTGCCCCGTACCAGGTCGATGCCCCGGCGCCGTAGCTTGAGGGTGTAGATCGTGTCGCCCGACAGCTTCTTCGACAGCGCGGTCGCGATCACCACCGCCGTCATCAGCGGCAGGATGATCGAGTAGTCGCCGGTGAGTTCGAAGATGATCAGTACGGCGGTGATGGGAGCGCGGGAGGTCGCGGCGAAGACCGCGCCCATGCCGACGATGCCGTACGCGCCGGCCGAACCAACCACGCCGGGCATGGCGGCGTGGGCGAGGTGACCGAAGGCCGTGCCGGCCATCGCTCCCACGAACAGCGATGGCGCGAAGACACCACCCGAGCCGCCGACTGCGATGGTGAGACTGGTGGCGATCACCTTGCCGGCCAGTAGGAGCAACAGCAAGCCCACCAGGTACCGGCCGCCGATCGCGTCGGCGAGCACCGGGTAGCCGACGCCGTACATCTGCGGCAGGGCCAGCAGCAGCCCACCCAGCAGCAGCCCACCCGCTGCGGGCCGCAGCCATTCCGGCCCGCGCCACAGCTTGTCGGCCAGGTCCTCGAAGCCGTAGAGCACCTTGACGAATCCGATACCCACGACGGCGGCGACCAGTCCGAGCACAGCGTAGGCGCCGAACTCGGCGGGCGAGCTGAGTTGGAAGGCGGGCAGGTGCAGGAACGGCTGGTCACCGAATACTGCTCGACCGATCACCGCGGAGGTGACCGATGCCAACACCACAGCCCCGAACGACTCGACACCGAAGTCAGCGAGGATCAGTTCCAGGGCGAAGAACACTCCGGCGATGGGCGCGTTGAAGGTGGCGGAGATCCCGCCCGCGGCGCCACATGCCACCAGCAGCCGCAGTCGCCGCTCCGGCAGCCGGACCAGTTGACCGAGCGAGGAACCCAGCGCAGAGCCGATCTGTACGATCGGGCCCTCTCGCCCGACCGAGCCGCCGGAGCCGATGCACAGCGCCGAGGCCAACGCCTTGACCACAGCGACGCGTGGGGCGATCCGGCCGCCGCGTTCGGCGACCGCAAGCATCACCTCAGGCACCCCGTGACCACGCGCCTCGCGGGCGAAGCGGTGCACCACGGGTCCGTACAGCAGACCACCGAGCACGGGTGCCAGCACCACGAAGAACACGCCGAGCCAGGGCACGAAATGGTTACCTGCGTGGCCGGCCGCCGAGTAGTCGGAGTGACCGCTGAACAGTTGCGTGCCCCACAGGATGAGGTAGCGGAACACCACCGCACCCAGCCCGGCGCCGGCTCCTACCGACAGAGCGAGGGGAATCAGGCCGGCCGGGGTCCCACGTAACCAGTCGAACCAGCGGCCGAGCCGGGTCTGCGACCGCCGCATTGCATCGTGAACCCTCTCCTCGGCAGCCATCGAGCGTCGTCAACCTCCGTCGGGTGTGGCATGACCGGTCAGTGGCGCCCAAGGGTGGCGGCACACGTAACACATGCACAAGCATATTATTGCTATGTGCATCGAACCATGGGTAGGCAGGTGAAACGCATCACCGCAGGTCCTGCAGTCGCGCACCCTCCACCGAGATGAATCGAGGCCGACCATGCCCGAGAGTCGTACGCTGTCCCAGCTCACCTCCGACGCGATCGCCAGAGGGGGCGCCTGGCTACTCAGCAACCGCCGGTTGATGCGCGCCCCGATCTGGCTGTACCGCAGACGGCTCGGCTTCCTCCTCGGCTCCCGGATGCTCATGCTCGAACACACAGGACGGACGTCAGGCGCCCGGCGCCACGTCGTCCTCGAGGTCTTCGGCCACCCAACACCCGACACCTACCTGGTGGCCTCGGGCTTCGGAGGCCGGTCACAGTGGTTCCGCAACGTGCGAGCCAACCCCGAGGTGCGCGTCAGCATCGGGAGCCACGCACCGGTACCCGCGACAGCACGCCGGCTCACCGAGGTGGAGGCAGACACGGCACTCGCGGCATATGTTCGGCGCTACCCGCGCTCCTGGAAGCGGTTCAAGCCGGTCATCGAGGCCACCCTCGGATCCCGGATCAACAACCAGAACACCGCTCTGCCAGTGGTCGCACTACATCTCGATCCGGCCCGGAGCAGGCCGGATGGCGCGGTGTAACCGCGAAGTCCGCGCTCACCGCGAGCACGCCGCGGCCGCCGCGCTACCGGGCCACGGACAACACCGAACCCTGCCCGTGTGCTCCCCACGGCATTGGTTGACGGCAGAGCCGCCCTCGACGGCGTCGCCGCAACAGCGACACGGCGACTACATGACAACAGGCGGCGACGAGAGTCTTTGTCCGTCGAGGGGCCTTGGCGGAACGAATCGACTGTCAAATAGAACGTCCGCCGGAGTCTCCATATTCCTCATGCAATTATGGCATTCGCCGCAGGCTTCACACCTTCCGCCGCAGACTGTCGTCGTGCATAGTCCATGACTGCGCCACCGCGCACGATGACAATCGGTTGAAAGGCAGTGTCATGGCACAAGAAACGATTTCCGCGGCGCTCGCGGGTACCTGGAATCTCGGCGGCATGAGTGTCAACCGAATCGGCTTCGGCACCATGCGACTGACCGGGAGCGCTCCCTTCCACCAAGGGACACCCGGCCCCCGCGATCGGGCACTGGAGGTCCTGCGGCGGGCAATCGACCTGGGGGTCAACCACATCGACACCTCAGCGTTCTACTTCTCGCAGCTCCGCTCGGCCAACGAACTGATCAACTCGGCGTTGTCGCCATACCCGGACGACCTCGTCATCGCCACCAAGGTTGGCCCGGTCAGGGATGTCTCGGGCGAATGGATCACCCCAGCGCGGCCCGACGAGCTGCGCGGCCACGTCGAGGAGAACCTGCGCCAGCTCGGACGCGACCACCTTGACCTGGTCTACCTCCGCGTCATGGATCAGGACTCCATCGCGGAGCACTTCGGGGCTCTCGCCGAACTGCGCGACGCGGGGCTCATCCGGCAACTCGGGATTTCCGGTATCCGGACGAAACATCTCGCCGAAGCCCAGGAAATCGCGCCGGTGGTGTCTGTTCAGAACCGCTACGGGATTGACGCACGCGGTGATCAGGAATTGCTGGAGCAGTGCGCCGAGCAGAGCATCGCGTTCGTTCCGTTCTTCTCCATCGCCGGCGGCAGGCGAAAGGCGGGAGTCCCCGGCCCCGAAGACCGGGCGCTACTCGCCGTCGCCCACGCACATGACACGTCGCCTGCCCAGGTCCGACTCGCCTGGACGCTGCAGCAGGGAGAGCACGTACTCGTCATTCCCGGGACCGGAAACCCGGACCACCTCACCGACAACGTTGCGGCAGGTGCCTTGCGACTCACCGATGAGGAGATGACGCTCCTCTCCGAAGAGCATCCAGCGTGAACAGTTCTTTCCTCCCGCCGCAATCCAAGGTCGACAGCGAAGTAACTGTGGAAACTCCGAGTAAGGATGGCGGATCGAGCCTTTGGAAACGGTGACAACAGCGCTCCCCGCGCAGTCCTGGCTGGTCTCACGAGGGATCCTGCTCGAACGAGGACCGAGGCGGACGCTCGCAGCCGCGAGTTTCGTCAACATGCTGGGCAGCGGCGTCTTCATGCTGAGTGCGGCCCTCTTCTACACCCGCTCGGTCGGGTTGTCGATCGCGCAGGTGGGACTCGGGCTGGGGATCGGCGGCCTGGTCGGGCTGCTCTCCGGGATACCGGTCGGGCGGTTGGCCGACCGGCGCGGGCCGCGCGAGGTGTACCGGGTCACGCTGATCGTCCAGGCCCTGGCGATGGCGGCGATGGTCCTGGTGCATTCGTTCTGGTTCTTCGTAGTGCTCGTCTGCCTCACCGAGCTGGCGGGATCGGCCAGCACGGCGGCCCGGGGGCCGCTGGTGCGTTCCCTGGCGGGCGAGAAGCCCGCTCAGTTTCGGGCCTACCTGCGCGCGGCCGTCAACCTGGCGGGGAGCATCGGAGCCGGGCTTGCCGCACTGGTTGTCCAACTGGACACTCACACGGCGTACGTGTGTCTGGTGCTGGGCAACGCGCTCAGCTTCGTTGCGACCGCAGTCATCATCAGCTTGCTGCCATCGCTGCCGGCTGTACCGGTGCCGCCGTGCACCGGTCGGTGGATCGCGCTCAAGGACTACTCCTACATGGTGGTCACCGCGCTCGACGGCGTCATGTCGCTCCAGGGCGACGTTCTGTTCTTCGCGCTGCCTCTGTGGATCGTCTGGCATACCGACGCGCCGCGCTGGTTCGTCGGGGCGAGCGCGTTGGCAAGCACCTTCATGGTGGTGGCTCTGCAGGTCAGGGCGAGCCGTGGGGTCGACAGCAACGCCACCGCTGCTCGGGCGTGGCGCCGCTCGGGCTGGGCCTTCCTCCTCGGGATGTCCCTGATCGGCCTGGCGGCCGGGGTACCCGGGTGGCTGGCAGCGCTGATGATCGTGGTCGGGGTCGGCGTACACACGATCGGCGAGATCCTGCAGACGGTCGGCTCGTTCGAATTGCGCTACAACCTCGCGCCGGCCCACGCGCAGGGTCAGTACTCGGGTGTCTTCGCCTTCGGCCGCGGCACGGCGAGTGTGGCCGCACCCTCGCTGTTGGGATTCCTGTGCATCACCTGGGGTACGCCAGGCTGGTTCGTGATGGGTGGGGGCTTCCTCGTGGTCGGGCAGGTGATCCCCTTCGTCGTGCAGTGGGCCGAGAGGCGAGCGGTGGTCAGCGGCCCTGACCAGCGGCACGCCGACGTCCAGATGGTCACTTGACGAGCCGGATGGGCCTGGCGGCCCCGCTCCGCCTCCGATCCGAGTCGGGGGCGTCAGTCCGCGGAGTCCCTCTCCGGCGACCCGTCGCCCACGGTGTCCGGATGTGAGATGCGGCTGGCGGACTGGTCGTCGGTGTGGTCCGCCCCTTGCGGGTCGATCGTGGCCGCCCAGCGTCGCGCCCAGTGGGCGAGGGAGTTCAGGGCGTGGCGCGCGTCCTGTCCCAGCGGGGTGAGCTCGTAGCGGCTGTCGGGTAGTTGGCGAACCACCTGGGCATCCAGTAGTTCGGTCAGGCGCTGCCGCATCACGCTGGAGGACATGTCGTCGCACCGCTTCTGCAAGGGGCGGAATCCGAGCGGACCCGCGCGAAGCTCCCACAGGATGCGCAGACTCCACCGCCGCCCGAACAGATCGAGTGCGGCCATGAGGGGGCGGCCGGTGGTCGAGCCGCGAACAGGATTACCAGGTCTGGGAGTTGCCATGTCGGGATGTCCAGCTCTCCAGGGTTGACGCTTCGAATTCCGACACGCTAGCATCGGCGACCGCTTCGGAAATCGAAACAGAGGAGCGAACTTCAGTCCTGCCTCGTCAGCGGTAGCCACCACCAGGCCAACGTCCTCTCAGAGCTGGAGACCAGATGACCACGACCGAGTTTCCCTCGGCGGCAGCACGGGCCGCCGCCGCTGCCGCCCTGGTCGAGGACGAGTCAGGGATGGACATCACCACCGTGTGGAGCGTTCCCGAGGACCTGGCGGCCACGGCCGAGATCCGCACCCGGCAGAGCGGCATCGCCGCCGGCCTCCCCATGGTCGCCGAGGTCTTCACGCAGGTCGACCCTGAAGTCAAGGTCGAGCTGGCCGTCGCCGACGGCGCCCGACTGACCGACGGCCAGGTCCTGGTGCACCTGTCCGGTTCGGCGCGCAGCCTGATCACCGGGGAGCGTACGGTGCTGAACTTCCTGCAGCGCATGTGCGGCATCGCGACGCTGACCGACCGCTACGTCCAAGCTGTGGCCCGGACCAGGGCGCGCATCCTGGACACGCGCAAGACGGCGCCGGGTCTGCGTGCCCTGGACAAGTACGCGTCACCGCCGGCGGCGGCCACAACCACCGCCCCGATCTCGCGGCGATGGTCCTGCTCAAGGAGAACCACATCGCCGCGGCGGGCGGGGTGACCGCCGCGATCGGGGCGGTCAGGCGCGGGATGGCGCACACCGGACAGACTGTGGAGAGCGATGTCGAGGTGCAGACCGTCGCACAGGCCGTCGAGGCCCTCGACGCCGGAGCCCGCTGGATCATGCTCGACAACATGCCGGTGGCCGACATCGAGCAGGTCGTGAAGCTCCGGGCCGGGCGGACCGACGCTTCCCGGATCCTGCTGGAGGCCTCGGGCACCATCCGCCTGGACACAGTTCTCGCCATCGCCGGGACGGGCGTCGACCTCATCTCGGTCGGGGCGTTGACGCACAGCGCGCCCGCACTGGACCTGACCATGCTGCTGACCACCGACCCGGCGTCATGTACGAGGTAGCGGTCGTCGACGCGTGTCAGCGAGACGGCGCGGGTGGCAGTCCGACCGCCGTTCTGGATGATGCGCCGTTCACCGACGAGGAGCGATGCCGCATTCCCGCGGAGTTGGGAACATCGCACGCCGTCTTCCTCCGCGCGACCGGAATCGAGTGTCGTCAGCCCGTGTACACACTGCGGTTCTTCACCGCCCGGGACGAACTGCCCGCCTGCGGCCACGGCACCGTCGCCGCCCTCGCCGTGCTCGCCGAACGGGAAGGCGGCAACCACGACTACCGCGCCGTTCTGCGTACGGCCCACCGCAGCTTCGACTGTCGGGCAAGCCGAAACGGTGACGGACTGACGGCGTCGTTCGACCCGGGCCCGGTCAGCCTGCGTAGCGCCGATGGACCCGAACTGAGGGCGGTCGCAGGCGGCCTCGGACTGACGGAGGACGCGGTCGCCGGCGACCCCTGCGTGGCGTCGAACGGGCGTCCGAGGCTTCTGCTTCCCGTCCGATCCCGCGCCGCACTGGCCGAACTCACACCGGACCTGACCCGGTTGCGCGCAGCTTGTGACCGCTACGGTCTGCTGGGCTGCTACATCTACTCGCCCCCGGACCGACACGGGCGAGCAGCAGCCCGGATGTTCGCCCCGTCGATCGGCGTCCCCGAGGACATCGCCAACGCCAACAGCACTGCCTGCCTGGCAGCGCATGCGGCCGCGTTCGGCACACACAGCCTCGCTGTCGACATGGGTGACCACCTCGGCAGCCCGTCCACCATCACAGCGACCGTCCACCGCGACCGCACGGGACACCGGATCCGAGTCGGCGGCCAGGCAGCGATCGTGCGCACGGTCATGCGCTGAGGCCTGCGCGCTCAAGATCATCAATTCCGAATACAGGAGGTATCGTGGCCAAGGGCTACTGGGTCAGCGTCTACCGCACCATCACAGACCCTGAGAGGCTTGCTGCCTACGACAAGCTGGCCGGTCCAGCAGTCAGAGCTGCGGGCGGGCTGGTGCTCGCCCGCGGCAGCCGGGTCGTCGCCCACGACGCCGGAATCGCCGAGCGCACCATCCTGATCGAGTTCGACAGCTTCGAACAGGCGGTCGCCGCACGCGCGAGTGCGGCCTACCAGGAGGCGCTGGCCGTACTTGCTGGCGCCGTCGAGCGCGACTTCCGCATCATCGAAGGCATCGACTGAACAGGTCAACGACGTCCGAGACCCACCGCTGACCGCCGTACCCGGCCGCCGACAACACCGAACCCCGGGTGCTCCGCACCGGCGACCAAGGTCAGGGAGCACACCATCCCCACCCCACGGAAGGTCCAACACACCCCTACCAGGGTTCCAACTTCAACAACCAGACCATCCGGGTTGACCTGCGCCCCTCCATCAGCGGCAACACGGTCCGCATCAAGCGCGACAACGCGCTCGGCACCAGCGCCCTGAGCATCGCTCACGCCACCGTCGCCTTGTCCCCAGACTTGTCAGGAGGGTGAGTGCGCGGTCGATGACGACGAACTTGGCGTGGCTGACGTACGCCCGTGTAGCACCCAGCGGGGTCAGCGTGGCGTACACGGTTGCCTCCGAGCACTGTCGTCTAACAGGTGTGTCTCGCGCACTGCGACGACCAGCTGTGCAGGACCTGCCAATTTCGTGGATGGCGCCGCCACGGTCAGCTATCCGGCAGTACTCGTGGACGATGGCCGCGGTGCCCGGCGCAGCACAAGGCTGAACACCAGCACCGGCACCACCAGCACCGTGGCGGCGGCGTTGAGCCCACCAAAGCCGAACCAGCTCATCAACGGGCCGGAGAGCCCGGCGCCGACCGCCGCCACCAGGTTCATCGCCGTGTCGGCCGTGCCCTGCATGGCGGGTCGCAGAGACGGCGCGGTCACGTCGCTGAGCATCGTCGAACCGGCGACCAGGCTGAACGACCAGCCCAGTCCCAGCAGGAACAGACCGGCGACGACCAGTGCCACCGACCGGTGGCCCAGTCCTGCCAGCGCCATGGCTGCCACATAGATGACCTGACCGACAACCACCACGGCCGTGCGGCCGACGCGGTCCGCCAACCACCCGACGATCGGAGAGAAGGCGTACATGCCCACCACGTGGGCAGTGATGGTGAACCCGACGATCGTCAGCGTCATGCCCTCATCGGACAGGCTGACCGGTGTCATGGTCATGACCGCGCCCATCACCGTGTGTCCGAGAACCACGGTGACGAACGCGAACCCTGCCTGCGGAGAACGACGCAGCTGAGCCCACACTGCTCGAACCACGGTTGGCAAGGAGTTCTGGCCCACGGCGCTGACCGTTCCGGGCGCCGGTTGCTGCTCCGCGAACTGGCGCTGTTGGGCCAGCAACAACGGATCGGGGCGGAGGAACGCCCACAGCAGCATCGCTGCCAGCAACACGAACCCGGTCGACAACACGAACGCGCCGGCCAGTCGCGGCAGTCCCAGCAGCGACGCCACCGCAGCGCCCGGCGTACCGAGATTCGGGCCAATCACCGCACCGACCGTCGTCGACCACACCACCAGCGACAATGCCCTGGCACGGTGATGTGGCGGGGCCAGGTCGGCAGCGGCGTACCGGCTCTGCAGGTTCGTCGCGCTCCCCACCCCGAACAACAACATGCCCAGGGCCAGCACTGGTACCGACTCCGCCATCGCGGCCAGCACCAGCAGTACGCTGCCGACCGCACAGACGAACCAGCCCGTACTCAACGCGGCCCGGCGGCCCCGTCGCTGGGCAAGGAGCGCCAGCGGTACGCCCACCGCGGCGGCGCCCAGAATCGACGCCGTCCGCGCTACCCCTGCGTACGCCTCCGACCGTGCGATCGACTCGGCCAGCAACGCGCCGATCGAAGCCGACGCGCCCATGCCGACCCCGCCGACGACCTGCGCGGCGGACAGCAGCCACACCGTACGTGTCTGGGCCGCCCGTACCTCCGGTTCCACCTGCCACACCGCCGTGCCCGCCTGCACCGCCGCCACATCGCCTCCTATCCACCTCGCCGCCGGTCATGGCCGGACGGCGTCACGCACCTCGTCACGGTGCAGTACGCCGGCCTTCAAAGCAACTGCGGCTCTACCCGCTGATCCGAGCAGTCGTGCCCAACCGGTGCGGTGGAGCACCGTCTCTGCGTTCACCGGCAACGCCGAGGGTTCACCGCCGGAGGCCAGCGGGGATGACGACCCCGCCAACCATCGGCGCGAGCCGATGAGCGAGGGTGGTCCTCCCGGCAGAGCCGCGCCCCTCGATGGCCAGGACCAGCACAGTGGGCGGGGACATGATCATGACGACCTCCCGGACGCTTGACGACGCGAGGAGGAACCGACGGTGATCACACAGGATGTGGCGGGGGTGGCTTCCGATGACGCGGCCCTGATGGAACATGCGTGGCCAGCGTTCGGTCTGGGCGCGATCACCAGCGTCGCGGTGGTCACCGAAGGGCTGATGAACCGCAACTGGCGGTCTCGGCTTGGCTGGCGATCCTCGGCACAGTGCCGGCAGGGGTTGGATTTCGGGTTCGTGGTGAAGCGGCGGGTCAATTTGGTGGCCGTTGAGCCCAGAAGAGGGCGTGTCCGCTGTTGCCTTCCGGGACGAACTCCTGGGAGACGACCGTCAGCCCGGCCTGTTCCAGCCAGGAGCGATAGGTGGCGGCGTCGGCGTGGCTCCACCACATCGGTGCGGAGCCATCGAGCCAGTTGTCCTGGGTGCCGGTCCAGGCGTCCTGGCCGGTGGTGGCCAGGAGCCAGCCGCCAGGACGTAGCCAGCGTGCGATGCGTTGGATCAGAGGTGGTTGGTCGGCCAGCGGCATGTGGATGAGGGCGTAGAGGCAGACGACAGCGTCGAAGTTTGCGGGTGCGAGCTGGAGGTGGGTGGCGTCGGCGTGGATGAAGGTGCCGGTGGGCACCAGGCGGTGGGCTCGTTCGATCTGGGTGTCGCTGATGTCCACGCCGGTGACGTGGTGTCCGGCAGCGGCGAGGGAACGGGCGACCGGAACGCCGCAGCCACAGCCCAGGTCGAGTACCGCCGCTGAGGGTGGTAGTCGCTTGTGCAGGTCGGTGAGCCAGTGGGCGTACCCGCCGTCGTCGGCGTCGTCAGCGCGGTAGTGGTAGGACAGTGCGTTGTAGCCGTGCCGAACCAGGTCGCGTTCATCGCCGATGCCCATGGTCGGTGAGGTTATCGGTGTGGTGCCTCTGGTTGACCCCAATTTTGTGGCTGATCCGCCGGCAGGTCTACCAGCAGAAGGGCCCATGTCAGAGGAGGCCGGACGCTCTCAGGTCGTCCAGTTCGGTGGCGACCGACTTCGCTTCCTCGCTGTCTCTGCCGTCTTCTGCATGATCGCCAGGAAGCGGTTTCGAAGGGATGTGGTCAACGTCTAGCCGTGTGACTGGTCCAGCTGTGACGATGGCTAGTGCTCTGTCCATGAACGTTGGCCGGTTGGGCGCCGCGCAGCTCGTCCAGTTGTTGTCCGGAAATCCCCTGGGACGGACGGGTGACACGCCGGTCAGGGGTCGTGGCTGGTGATGGTGGTGGCGTCAGGCTGGGTGGATGGCAGATCCAGTCCGGGTGCGCAGGCTGACCGATCATGAGGGTCGGCGGTTGCAGCAGATTGTGCGAAGAGGGACCGGCTCGGCGGTGCGGTTGCACCGGGCGATGGTGGTGCTGGCCTCGGCTGGCGGGAACACCGTCCCTGCGATCGCCCCGGCTGGTCCAGGGCGATGAGGACGCGATCCGGGGAGTGATCCACCGGTTCAACCAGATGGGCCTGGCCAGCCTGGACCCTCAGTGGGCGGGTGGCCGTCCCCGCCTGATCAGCCCTGAGGACGAGGCGTTCATCGTCGCGACGGCCACCATGCGACCCGAGACACTCGATCAGCCTTTCACTCGGTGGAGCCTGCGCAAACTCGCCGCCTACCTCGCGAAGAACCCGCAGCGCGTAGTGCGGGTGGGTCGTGAATGGTTGCGGCAGTTCCTGCGCAAACACGAGATCACGTTCCAGCGGACCAAGACGTGGAAGGATGTCCCGCGTCAAGTAGTTGGCAGGTTTTCGGGTTCGGGAAAGTTGGGGATAAGCGGGTCGGCGATGCCGAGGTGGACGTCGTGGGGCCGGTTCCAGGCCAGGGCCTCGTGGGGGCGCACGGTGTTGTAGTCGGTGCGGTAGTCCTCGGCGTGGTGCACGAGGGCGAGCACGTCGTCGATCTCTTCCAGGAACAGCTTTTCGTACTTCAGTGACCCGAACCCGCGTTCGCGTGAGCCGTTCTGGCCCGGTGTGCGGACCCGGGTGCGCACGTGTCGTAGTTCGGGGTGGGTGGCGATGAATGCTTCGAACCGGAACGCCCGGAACGGGCCGCCGTTGTCGGTCACGATCGTGATCAGCGGCTGGATCCGCCCGTCAGTGTCGCGTGCCGCGAGATCGACCAGCCGTGCCCCGGCCAGACGCTCGGCCTCGGCCAGGGCCAGCTCGATCGCGGTGATCGCGTCGTGCTGGTTGGCGGTCGGCGAGATGTGCCAGCCCAGTTCGTACTTCGACCAGTAGTCCCGACAACCGCCACGTGCCGCCAGTGGTGGTCTCGAACTCGGAAAAGTCCAACTGCCACACCTGATTCGGCCCGGTCGGCTCGACTGCGAACGCGGCCTTACGGCGGGCGGCGAGCTGCCGACGTTCCCGCTGATAGTTCGCCTCCAACAGCAGACCCTCGTCACGCAACAACCGCAGCACACTGGCCTGCGAGACCCGATGACCGTCGTGGCGGCACATCGCCCACACCTTGCGATGCCCCCACGCCGGATGCGCCAACGCATGCCGCCGAGCGGCCTCACGCACCCGCTGACGAGCAGGCCGCGGCCACGGCCTTCGCCCGGCCACCCGACCGGGCTCGGGCCTGACGGCGCCGCCAAGAGCGTTCGGGCACGCCGACAAGCTCACAGAACCTCGTGGTCGGCATGCCCGCCTCGACGCGGATCACCTCAAGGTCCTCGAAGGGCCCAGCCGGCCCTCCGCGGACTTCTTCCACACCCGCAACTCGACCGCGGCCTCACCCAACGCCTGGGTCAGGTCCGCGACCTGAGCCTCCAACTGCTGCTCCCGGCTACTAGGGCCAGACCGGCCCGCCACCAGACCAGCCCGACCCGATTCCAGGAACTGCCGCTTCCAGTTCCCCACCGACTGCTCAGACACCTTCGCCCGCCGAGCAGCCTCAGCCACAGTCACTTCACCGGCCAGAACCGACAACACGATCCGGACCTTCTCCTCCGACGGCAACGCCGCTGGTCTCGCCATAACGATCAGACTCCTTCACACACGGCAGGACCCGCAACAAACGAGCCCTGCCACAAAGTCTGACGCGCAACAAGGAAACCAATGATCCCGACCGGGACGCGAAACTGGCCCGTATCGAGCACGTCACCAGCAAGTTCCCGGATCGGGTGTTCGCCTTCGACGAGTTCGGGCCGTTGACGATCCGGCCGCATCTCGGGGCTGGCTGGTCCAGGGAAGGGCACCCGGCCGGGTGCCCGCCAACTACCACAAACTGCACGGGGGTCCGGCAGTTCCACGGCTGCTACTGCGTGGGTGACGACAACCTCTGGGGTGTGGTCCGCGGCAAGAAGTCTGCCGCGAACACCCTTGCCGCGCTCAAGTCGATCCGCGCCGCGCGCCCGGACGGGGCACCGATCTACATCATTGTGGACAACCTGTCCGCGCACCGCGGTCAGACGATTCGCGCGTGGGCCGCACGCAACAGGGTCGAGCTGTGTTTCACCCCGACGTATTCGTCGTGGGCCAACCCGATCGAGGCGCACTTCGGGCCGCTGCGCACGTTCGTGGTTGCCAGCTCCGACCATCCCAACCACACCGTGCTCACCCGCCAGCTCCACAGCTACCTGCGCTGGCGCAACGCTAACGCCCGCCACCCGGACGTACTGGCCACACAACGCCGTGAACGCGCCCGGATCCGCAGCGAGAAAGGCATCCGCTGGGGCGGTGGTCAGCTACTCAGCCCTGCTGCCTGACCACCCCGGCGAACCTAACTGGACACAGCACTAGGTCATGCCCACGGAGCGCCTCTTGGGTGTGGAGACGCAGCGCTGGTGGTCACAGTAGTTCTGCGGGTATTCCTTCGTACTCCTTGCGCAGCGTCCTGAAGATGGGATGTTCGTCGGCGAGCTGGATGTCGTCAACGGCGGCAATGGCGCGGACACCGACGGTTGCGTTAGTGGCGAACATCGCGTCCATCCGCCCGAGGTCGTTGAGGCTCACTGGCGCCGTGATCGCCTGGTCGTAAGCCTGTTTAAGCAGTCGCAGCGTGATGCCTGGCAGCACCTCGGCGTTGGGCCAGACGACGCGCTCCCCGTCGTAGCATCCGACGTTCCAGGTCACGCCTTCGGACAGGAATGACGATCCGTCGATGAACAACGCATCGTCGTATCCGGCGCGCTGGGCCATCCTTCGATGCCACAACGAACCGAACAGTCCGACATGTTTCACGCCCGGCAGATCGCGGCAGTAGGTCACAGACTTGACCCGCATCGGGGAGGGTGACCACTTCGTGGTCGCAGGGCGGGTCGTAACCAACAGATCAGGCTCGGCGACGGCTCCCAGATGTCCTAGTTCGAGCGCCGGGTCGAACACGGTCACCCGGACGATCAACGTTCCCCGCTCATCGCCAACGGTGCGCCGGACAAGCTGACGGACCCGGTCGCGGTCAAGGTCGGTGTGGAACAACGTCAGGGAGTCATACACCAACCGATCCAGGTGGTGCGACAATCCACGCACATGGCGGTCTTCCACACGCATCGTGGTGAAGTGCCCGAAGTTGACGAGGCCGAGCTGCAAAGCTTCCTGGGGCGTGATCGGCGAGCCGTTGAGTTCCGCCATATCCACAGTTTGGCACACAGGCCGTGCCAAGCTCCAGCGTCAACGGGAAGTCAATATTTAGACAGAGTGGGACCGCGCGGCGGTACATGACACAGGGCTTGATCAAGTTCCGCGGTTGTGTGGAAGACCGGGTTGGGGCGGCTTGGGGCGCAGAGTAAGGCAGGCACGGGGTTCGTGATCATGGTGGTGTCTTAAGCCCGATGATCATGAAGGTGTCTTGTTCCTGCCGATGTTTCCTCTCTGATCCCTGCTGTGCTCGCGAAGCTGGGGCCGCTTGATCCCGGCCAGGTTGCTGACCTGCGTCCCTATCTGGAGTCGGTCCCCGATCCCCGGTCGCGGCGCGGCCGTTGGTACTGCCTGTCTGCGGTCCTGTTGGCGTGTGCGGCCGCGGCCGTGTCCGGCGCGACGAGCCTCGACGAGATCGCCGAATGGGGACAACGTGCCGGGGCAGCGGTGTTGCAGGCCCTGGGCATCCGCCGCCATCTGTTCGGCTGGCGCCGCTCGCCCTCGCGGGCGACGATCGGCCGGGTCCTGCAACGCCTCGACGGCGACGCGCTCGATACCGCGATCGGCGCCTACCTGGCCGACCGGCACCGCGCCGCCACCGGCGCTGCGTCCGCGGAGCCGGGCCCGACCCGGTTGCGCCGTGCCATCAGTGTGGACGGCAAAGCGTTGAAAAGCTCCGCCCGGCTTGACCAGCGGCGCCGTCATCTGCTCTCGGCAGTCACCCAGGGCCTCGTGGTCACCCTCGCCCAGGTCGAGGTCGAGTCGAAAACCAATGAGACCAAACACTTCCAGCCGCTGCTCGCGCCCTTGGACCTGACCGACACAGTGGTCACCTTCGACGCGCTCCACTCGGTCAAGGCCAACATCGTCTGGCTGGTCAACACCAAGAAGGCGCACTACATTGCCGTGATCAAGTCCAACCAGCCCACCGCCTACGCCCAGGTCAGCGGCCTGCCATGGAACGCCATCGGTGTCCAGCACTCGGTGTCCGGGACCGGGCACGGCCGCCGCGAGTCGCGCTCGATCAAGACCATGGCCGTGGCCGACAACCTCGGCGGTATCGTCTTCCCCCACGCCACGCTCGCCATCCGCCTCCATCGCCGCCGCATCGAAACCGGCAAGAGCGAGACCCACGAGACCGTCTACGCCCTCACCAGCCTCGACACCCACCAGACCAGCCCCGAAGCCCTCGCCGGTCTCATCCGAGGCGAGTGGTCAATCCAGAACAGCTCACACCACATCACAGACGTCACATTCGCCGAGGACGCCTCGACCGTCCACACCGGGACCGCACCCAGAGCCATGGCAGCCTTCCGCAACCTCGCCATCGGCACCCTCAAAACCCTCGGCGCCACCAACATCGCCAAAACCACCAGGACGATCCGGGATAATCCCGCGCGAGCACTCCCGATCCTGGGCATCAACCGCAAACCGAGCCCTTCGGGAACTTGATCAAGCCCTGTACATGACACCGCCGCAGCCGCATATGGCACATCCCAGACACCTGCACCGGTGATCTGACGGCGGCTGTAGGGCACCGTTAACCTACTCTCGCCTGCGGCCTTTCCGCGCGGTGGAGATGACCACCTCCAACCTCTCAACTTCGTGCGTGAGGAGCAGAGTCTGTCGCAAGTCTTTGTGGGTGGCAAGAATCAATTGTCCTCACACATACGACAGCAGCAGCCAGCAATAGTAGAGCGGTTATCTGATAGGAAGCGGCTTCGAACTGTTCAGGCACGCCTAGGCGCGCCTGCTGTGACAATGTAAGAGGATACAAATTCGGCATCGCTGCTGACGGCACCTGCAGGGCAGCAATACTCACGACAACTGCCAGCGCTACGGGGATAGAGCGAAGTAGGACTGCGTACCTACACAGCGCCAAAATCCCTGGAATTACCCAAACCCAGTAATGAGGCCACGTGATCGGTGGACATACTGCCGCAATGATGCCGCAAATGCTCACGGCGAGGAGTGTGTCACCTCGCCGAGTGAAGTGGTACGCGACCCACATTGCGATTACTGCAAAAGCGCCTGCGACGATAGTCCAGAGGATTGTTGCTACGACTGCGTTCTCGGCCACAGCCCTCTCGATGACGCTACGAAAAGAAGTCGAGCCGACGCTATATGAGGTCCCCATTAGTTCTTGACCGTTCGGTAGTATCTTGGTCCAGTATTTTAAGGCGATCGTTGGATCAACGATAAACCCGGCCGTCATTGCTGCACCAAAGCTGCCCGACGCGATGAGCATCGCTCGATATCGCTTCGTAACCAGGAGATAAAAGATGAATATGCCTAGAAATAATTTTACTCCTACGACAAGCCCGATAAGAGCGCCATGCCATTTGGTGTTGCGCAAAACGTAGAAGTCAATAAATATGAGCATTAGTAGAATCACGTTTATCTGGCCATAAAATTCATTTGCAGCGGTCGGGCCAAAATAGAACGAAATGGGCGTAAGTATCAATACCAGTAGGAGGCGAGGCCCGCGGTTGACCTTCATGAACCCCAACGTGAACCAGAGAACTGACATCATCGAAACCACGTTGACGAGAGTCCAGATAAATCCGGCAGCACCCAATCCCATGAAGGCGATTGGAACAAAAAGCCAAGCCGTGACAGGTGGATACAAATATCCGAAACCATGTAGATTTTCGAGGTAAGGGTCTCGCCCTTGAACTACCGCCCGGGCGGCTACTCTATAAATGTCCAAGTCAAGCAACCACGGCCATCTCGTATCGGCCCGACCCGAAAGCCAGACACACGTGGCGGTCACAATTGTCACGACTACTGCAGCGAGCAAGAAGTAGACGTTCGGCAGTCGAGAAATGGCGGCCAAGCCGAAGGTGGAGAATTTTGTCCATCGAGATGTTGCAGTCTGATCCATAGGTGACGACACAATTAATCCTTCGTTCTGGGCCCCGAAACCTGATAGGGATGCATGTTAGAAAGAACCTGCAATGCCTCCCGGAGGAGACACAAGTAGAACAACTGAATAACAAAGATAGAGCAAGCTCGGTGGGCGAACTAGGGATTGGTGAAGAGGAATTAAAATTTTATATTCGCATCAGAGAAGGCAATCGACCTCAGCAGAGCCACCGCGATCAGAAAATTACTGATGCCGAACGATGTCAATCGCGATAGAATGCCGATGGCGACCGGATGGTTGCAATTTCTCGAATGTGCCCGATCTGCATGCATAGGACCGCAACCACCAGAACGTCCAATTCTTGTGCCGGCATCCCGGCCTTGCTCGATCGCCAAGATCGGACGGCGCGGACTCAAAGTGGCTCGACAAATGCGCCGACGACTAGTCTTCGTTTGCAGGCCGTGTCTATGGCGGAGTGATTCGTAACCAGCTGGTTTGTATCCGCGCCATAGCCGCCTGCGGGCGGCGGGTCCAACAGCCGCGCCACGTGGGAGTTAGAAACGGTGAACACTCGCTTGATGCATCATGCAATCGGGGGATTTGATCCAAGCGTCGGACGATTATCATGCCGTTGTCTCATGCCTCGGAGGAGTTGGTCGCCGATGCACGAATGTGTTCGCGCGACGCACAGTCACTGGTCGACTCACACATATAGGCCAACCGCGTTTGAGTATAAGTCCGGCCTCGTTTCTCATATCATCAGTGCTCGTAGCATCTCGCGGGTGCCGCTGAATGTTAGGCGTCCGTGGATGTAGCGTTGGTTGTCGATGACATAGCCGTCTCCGGATTCGAGAGGAAACGTAAAGGTGCGTGCCGCGATGGCCTCGCGGAGAACCTCGATGGCGTGAAGTGTTTCCGTCGAAAAGAACCCGTTGGAATCGAGGCGAAGTCGGATCCGCCACTGTTGGCCATCATTCCACACGACCGGACCATCATATCGGTCGGCGCCGGACTTGAAGATTGCGGCATTTTTGGCGCTGAGTCGGTCAACGACCCAGGGATTTTCGGCCAAGAGGTCATTGATCACTGCTTGCCCGTCGGCCATGGTGCATTCACCCCCGACACCCTCGTTTCGAAAACACCAGAGTGCCACGTATTTCGGAGCGATGAGGTTGCCTGAGCCGTCGGTGTGCGGCTTCAAAGGTCCTGCAGTGAGGGCCGCGTAACCGTCAAGACCCGCGCGTTCGGGGTCGTGTTTGACGACAGTAATGGCATCAGGATCTGCGTCGCGATGGACGAACAACTCGCCGAACTCGGTGCTCAACTCCAGGAACTCCTGCCGGGAGTTGACCCGGAACCTGGTCATACCGTCTTTATCCACCTGTTGCCTGAGATGGTCGACTCGTTGCAGGTCCGAGAGGCGAGTCAATTGAATGGCCTCAGTCACCGGATTCCCTTCCTGCGCCCTTGTGTAACAATTCATATGCTCGGCGGATGGTGGTTTTGTAGCCGGAGGGCATGGCAAGCGCGTCGATCTCATGCGAGGAGAAGAACTGCAACTTTGTGTGCTCTGGACTGATCAGCAGAGGGGTAGTGCGGATGAGGGGCCTGGCGAGATAGCTGGCGACTGCCACGCGCCCTTCCTGCGGAATGTCGTAGTACCAGATGTCAACAATCGGACCGACCACTGCGTCAAGTCCTGCTTCTTCGGCGAGCTCCCGTCGAATGGTGTCACGCGGATCGCGATCCTGGGGGTCTGCGCGGCCACCGAGCAGCTCCCATTCCTCACGGGGATTGGTTCCCAACAGGACGCGGAACGTGACGTCGAGGAGAACGGCTTTGAATGAGGTGTCGATTACGTTGCGACCTCTTCCTTCTGTGGCGCTACGCAACTCATGATCTCGGCCCGGCTCTCCCTCATGGCCGGACGTTCGTGGTAGAGGTGGATCAGCATTTCAGGGTGGCGCAGCACGGATCCCACCCGCTCGGCGCGATCGATGAATTCGCGGTCTTCTCCGCCCCAGCCGACGAAACGCTCGTCGAAGGGTCCGACGATCTGGAATTGCCGTCCGGTCAGCAGCACGCAGCCGCCGGGCGGATGGGTCAGCACATACCCGTCGCGCGCGACGTCTCCGGCTTGTTCCCCAGCTCGCACCCTGTCGCTGTCGGTTGCCCTGAGGCAGAACATGTCGCGGTACGGCAAATGAACTGCATCGGGTCGCGCTGCGACCCGGCCTGCGTTGCGAGCGAGGAATGTATCGTCAAGAGCGATGTCGCCGTCCAAAAAACAAAGAATAGTGTCGGCTAAGGAATCCTGAGCCGCTGAGTTGAGCGCGAGAGCCTTGTTGAATGTCCCGTCGTGAGGGATTTGGATGTGTCGGTCGATGAGTTCCAAGAGGTCAGGTGGAACAGAGCTCATGGTGCTCTCCTCCGCGACGGTGATGCGATAGGAACCACGTGGTAGTTCTTGACGGGACAGTGACTCGACTACCGCCCTTAGGTTCGTGGCTCTGAGCGGCGCCTCTGGTATCGCTCGGAAAGGGATGATCACCTCGACGGGAGCCTCGAGCGGGGCTGTGATGTCGGCGGTGTCCTTGCGTGCGGCGGAGGAGCGATAGAATAGGAGCCTGGTCACCCGGTCGACCTCCGCTGCAGCCTGGTCGATCATCTGGCCCGCAGTTGGACATTCTCTTAGCGCGTGGACGAATGACGCGTACACCCCGCCCGGGTCGGCGGCAGCCTGGTCAGGAAGCGTGGCTCGATCGCACTCGGTGAGTTCGAGCGCGACGCTCACAGCATCGAAGGCGCGGGCACTGACGCTGCGGCTGGACGACCAGCACGTCGCGCTCACTTCCCGGGCGGCTGCGTCCAGGTGCGCGACGGCTGCACCCGCGACAAGGACAGTGCTGTCGGTGTCACGGCCGATGATCGTCATGACGGTCGCTTCTCCCTTCCTTCCGTCTGGCTTTCGGCCATCGCGTGATCGGGGCCAAGACCTGGCAGCGGGGGGGGGGGGGGGGGGGGGGGGATTGTCGTGGCTGCCAGCGTGTCATGACCCTTGATGTCTGATACGCTCCGTTGATTCTCTGATGACCGGTTTGCATGACAGTAGGCGATTAGTGCAGTAGCAGTCTATCCATTTCGTGGTGGTTTTGGTCACATCGACAAGCCCATTTCCCGGATCACCCCGGTCGATGGGCTCCCTTTTGTAGAGGCTGTTCGACAATCCAGCCGCAGCATTAGCCTCGATTGTTCGTGATCTTGGTGGGGCATCGTGTGGTGCTCGTGGTGGGTTGTGATGGCGTTGGTGGTTGTGTGAGGGCAGCCGGCCAGGCAGTCCCCGCCGGCCGCCACGCTGACCGCCATGTCCAGCAGCACCTTCGCCGGATCATGGACAGCGCCGGGCCGCCGCCACGGGGACAGCGCCGAGGTCAGCCCCGTGCGAGTCGCGGTGCGGGTCAGCACGTCGCCACCCCGCAGTCCGGACAACACACCACTTCACCCGGAGTCCGCGTCCGAACCCTGATCAGCTCATCCCTGTCGGAGACCTCGTCTGCGATCACCGAAATGAGCAGAGACGGACGTTTTACAGTCCTGTGTCGCAGGATCGGACGCTCAACGCAGGGTTGACAGATTCGTCCCATTATGGGTAATCTCCAACACAGCTTTCGGTCTGCGAGTGACAAGGTCGGAGAATTGGTGATAACGCGTGACCAAATCACAGGGATCATCGCCGAGTGTATGGCGCTCCAGATGATTGAGATACCTGTCGGCTACGACGCCAAGATAGCGATTGACTCCTTCAGTTTCGTCTGGCTCCAGCATGTGCTTGAAGAGCGCTTCGACTATCGGCTCGAGCCACCCACCAGCGATGTGATGACAACGCTGGATTCAGCTCGGGCGGTGCACCGCTACCTCGCCGAAGTCAGCCCAGACCGCTTCGCCGCTGCGGAGTGACGGCTGCACATCCGGCAGTCTTCCGGAGTCTCAAGGGGCTCACGTGTCCACCGAGGATGTGTTCGACCTGAGTCATGTCTGCCGCAGATTCCAGTGACCTCGGCGCGTGAATGGGCGCCTGAGCAGGCAGTGCCAGCGAAAATACGTGCCGCGCAGTCGCGTTACCAGGGAGCCCCTATGACAGCAGGGAGTCAACGAGCGTCCGAGCAACGTTCGGCTGCGGCGCTCGACCCGAAATTCGAAGCCATACTGCGGACGTGCTTCGACGGTACGATCGCGTCCGATGCGCCACTCCGGGAGGACAGCAACCTCGCGGAGTTCGGCATTGACTCCGGCACCGTCGTACGACTCCTGGCAGCTCTTGAGGACTCTTACGGGGTAACAATCCCCGACGAGATCCTCACCTTCGAACTTTGCTCTTCACCTGGCGCCCTTTGGAACGTCGTATCCGGTCTCCTGGAGGAAACAGGTGGACGCTGAGCCGCTCCGAAACATTGTTGAAAGGGTACGGTTGGTACCCGATCGATATCGGACCTTCGACCAAGACACAAAAACTGCCCTGCGGATCTTCAGGATCGGCGGGCAACTTCTGGCTGAACTACTCGACCTCGGGTTCCCCTGTCGCGACTCAGGTGGGGAGCGGTATTTTGACGAACTGGACCTGGCGAATGCCTCGCTGTCCTTGCGGCTGCCTTCGCCCCGCTACCTTGCCATGCGACGGTGGCCTGACATCTTCCGTGCCGCAGCCGACAGTCGCATCTCCCACTACGAAGTCGAAATCTCCGCCCAGTGCGGTTGTGCGGATCCTGGCCATCAGTGTGAATTTCGCATCCCTGCGGAAGTACTCGCGCTCGCACCAGATGCGGACCCTGCGGCTCAGAAATTGAGACTGACGCGCGAGGTCGCGGCGACCAGGCGTACTGGGCAGACGCCACCGGGACTCCGGCAACTCTTCACCGAGGTGTCGGCCTTCCAGTTCCATATCTTGCCGCTGGCGCTGTACGGCGATCTCTCGTTCCTGCGGGCGACATCGCTCGCCAATTGTGAACTTGCGAGCGGGTATCTGGTCCAGCGGGCGATTGAGCAGGGCTGGGAGGCACGACGCAGCTTCGGCCTCCTGCTGTCCAGTCCCTACTCATTGCCGCACTTCTGGCCTGAGATCGCACTGGACGGAGTCTGGACGGCTTTTGATCCTTATATGATCATCAGCCTTGTACGCTGGGGCGTGTTGGCAGCTTCGGAGGTCGCGACCGACCAGGTCCTCGACCCGGCTGTCCTCCGTGTGGCCGAGGATTGGGTCGACCTCGTCCAGGACTCCGGCGGTCCCGCGCGGGTATCCCTGCTCACCCGCCGCCGGCAGCCGGCCCCACGCCAACGGCATTCGGGAGCATGCAGGGAGATGCGAGTGAGAACGCTGCTCATCGACAATTACGATTCTTTCTCCTACAACCTGGCCCACTACCTCGGGCAGGTCAACGGAGTCGAGCCGACGGTCATTCGTAACGACGAGCGCGGATGGCGTACGAGGTATCTCGACAGATTCGACAACGTGGTCATCTCCCCAGGACCGGGAACTCCGGGCGTCCCGGCCGACTTCGGCGTCTGCCGGGAAGTCATCTCTGAGGGCCGGATCCCGCTTCTTGGAGTTTGTCTCGGGCATCAGGGCATCGCGATGCTCAGCGGCGGGACGATAGCGCTCGCCCCAGAACCCCGGCACGGCCGAAAATCCCCTGTTCTGCACAGCGGCACCGGATTGTTCGCCGGCATTCCGTCGCCGCAGGAGGTGGTGCGGTACCACTCGTGGGTGGTCGACCGGCTCTCGGCTGAACTCGAGGCGCTCGCTTGGACACCCGACGAGATGGTGATGGCGTTGCGACACCGTTCGCGGCCCCAGTGGGGTGTGCAGTTCCATCCTGAGTCCATTGCGACCGAGCACGGGCGCCGTCTGCTGGCCAATTTCGCAGAGCTGACCCGGGAATGGAATCTGCAACATGGCAGAGACACCCGTGCGCGGCGCTCGCTCTCGTCTGCTCCGCTGGGGCGGGCAGTCAAGGAGCACGTGACGTACCACCTGTTGGTCGAGGAGCTTCCGTCGACATGCGATGCGGAGCAGGTCTACGAGGCGCTGTTTCTCGACCACCCCTTCGGTTTCTGGCTGGACAGCAGCCGTCCCGATCCGAGGGTGGGCCGCTTCTCGGTGATGGGAGCGGCCGAAGGGCCTCTTGCTGAAGTGGTGACCGCCGACGTCACAGCCGGTACGGTCACCGTACGGTCCGGACAGCGTGCCCGCACCGAAGTCCGGCCGTTCCTGGACTGGTTGGACGATCGTCTCCGCGGCATCGAGGTCGTCGGCGGCGAGGAGCTTCCCTTCGATTTCCGATGCGGCTGGATCGGTTATCTGGGCTACGAGCTCAAGGCCCAGTGCGGCGGCCAGTTGCGCCACAACTCCGAGCACCCGGACGCATTGCTGCTGTTCGCGTCCCGGTGCGTGGTCTTCGACCACCGTACGTCCACGACCTACCTGCTGGCTCTGCATACGGGCAGCGAGGTGCCGGCGCGCAGCTGGATGATTGCTGCCCGCGCCCGCATCCAGGCCATCACCGGTGGCCCTCGCTCCTCGACGGCACAATGGGGCCCAGGCCCGGGCCCGGGCGCAGTGTCGGTGTTGATGCGCCACGACCGCAGCACCTACCTGGACCTCATCGAATCCTGCCAACGCACCATCGTCGCCGGCGAAAGTTATGAGGTCTGTCTGACCAACATGCTCAACGTGGAGTGCCGGCTGGACGTGTGGTCAGCCTACCGGGCGCTACGCCGGGACAATCCGGCTCCGTTCGCGGCACTTCTGCGGCTGGGCGACCTGTCGGTCCTGAGCACCTCCCCTGAGCGCTTTCTGCGTGTCGACAACGAGCGGTGCATAGAGGCACGGCCGATGAAGGGCACCCGTCCCCGCGGCCGTTCGGCCGAAGAGGACGAGGAACTGCGCCGGGATCTGGCTTCCTCGGAGAAGGATCAAGCCGAAAACCTCATGATTGTCGATCTGCTGCGCAATGACCTGGCGCAGGTCGCGACGATCGGTTCTGTGGCGGTCCCCGAGCTGTTCGCCGTCGAAACCTACGCAACCGTCCATCAACTGATCAGTATCGTGACAGCCCGGCTGCGCTCGGATTGCAGCGCGGTCGACTGTGTACGCGCAGCATTTCCGGGCGGCTCAATGACCGGGGCGCCGAAGGTACGAACCATGGAGATCATCGACCGGCTGGAAGAGGGGCCTCGCGGTATCTATTCGGGTGCGATCGGGTACTTCTCATTGTCTGGAAGTGTCGACCTGAGCATCGCCATCCGCACTCTGGTGGCAGAAACTGGTCGAGTCAGCTATGGGGTCGGCGGCGCGATCGTGGCCATGTCCGACCCGGTCGCGGAGTACGACGAGACAGTAGTGAAAGCGACCCCTCTGCTTTCCCTGCTCGGCACGCGCCTGTCGGAACACACGCGGCGAAGCCGGCAAGCGATGGCTGACACCGTAGTGGTGGGTAGCCTGTGCGCGCCCTCGGAGACGTCATGATGCTCTACCACTGGTTCGACGCATCAGTCGCTCGATACGGGTCTCGGACAGCCCTGGAAATTGCCGGCGAGTGTTTGAGCTATCGGCAACTTGCGGACATGGCGGAGGAACTCGCAGCGCGTATCTGCCAGGATTCGCAGACTGTTCCCGACCGTATCGGTCTTCTGGCTGAACGAAACGTGCTCGCCTATGCGGGCTACCTTGCCATCCAACGGCTGGGCAAATCCGTCGTCCCGCTCAGCGCCGCATTTCCCGAGGCGCGGACGTCTTACATGCTGGAGGCGTCTGGAACCCGCTTGGTGCTGGCCGACCCGCAGGTGGCTCCGCCATGCAATGACGGGATCCGCCTGCTGCCACTCGAACCGGCGCTGGCTCGGAGACAGACTCGGACTGCGGTGCCGCCGCTCGCCGACGCGCCGGACGCGGAGGCCTACCTGCTCTTCACCTCCGGCTCCACCGGCATCCCCAAAGGCGTACCGATCCGTCAGGGCAACGTCTCCGCGTTTCTGGAGGCGGTCCAGGATAGATACGGTCTCGCGCCCGGCTGCCGGTGCTCACAGTGTTTCGATCTGACCTTCGACCTGTCCGTGTTCGATCTCTTCGCGGTCTGGTCCGCGGGCGCCACCCTGGTCGTGCCGAGTCGCAACGACCTGTTGTGGCCTGTCCGGTTCGTCGCCGACAACGCACTCACCCATTGGATGTCGGTGCCTTCGGCGATCAGCAGAGCGAAGGCCAGCGGACGGCTCCTGCCGGGCAGTATGCCGTCACTGCGGCACAGCCTGTTCTGCGGTGAGCCGCTCACCTGGCAACAGGCTCAGGCATGGAAGAAGGCGGCCCCCGGGAGCGCCGTGACCAATCTTTACGGGCCAACTGAGCTCACGATCAGTTGCAGCGATTTCGCCCTGCCCCCGAATTCCGACGACTGGCCGACGACAGCCAACGGTGTCCTGCCGATCGGACAGCTGTACCCGGGAATTGAGTACGCCGTGCTCGACCCGTCCGGGCGGCCGGCTTCGGACGGCGAGTTGTGTGTCCGAGGGCCGCAACGCTTCGACGGATACCTGGACCCTGCGGCGAACCGTGACCGGTTCTACCTGGCGCCCGGGGCGGGGACGGACTCGACCGTCCCGCGGGACCGTTGGTATCGCACCGGAGACCGGGTCACCACCTGCGGCGGCGTCCTAGGCTTCCTCGGACGAACCGATCATCAGGTGAAAGTCAACGGATACCGGGTAGAGCTCGGTGAGATCGAGGCGACGCTGCGGTCCCTCACCGGTGTCACCGATGCCGTCGTCGTACCGGTTCGCGATAGCGCCGACGCGCTGTGGCTCTGTGCCGTCTGTGTGGCCCCCGACAGCACCCCGGCTCGGCTACGTGCTGACCTCCTCTGCCGTCTTCCGGACTACATGGTGCCCAAGCGGGTGCTGACAGTCGATCTGCTTCCCTGCAATCTTAACGGCAAAGTCGACCGTCGGGCCATAGCGGATCTCGTCCGGAGCGTACGCGAGCATCCGGTTGCTCCGGGGCCGGTGGATCGGCAGGCGCGCTCATGACCGGCATAACGTCCGCACCGGAGTTGAGTGACCGCTTGTGTGGGATGGCTTCGAGCGATCCGGTCTGGGTCGACGAGAGGAAGACCGTCGACCGGCGGGCACTGCACCAGGAGGTAAGCCGATGCCTTGATCTGCTGGTGGCCTCTGGTGTTCGGCCGGGTCATTGCATCGCGGTGCAGCTCCCGCCCTGTACCACGCTGTTCGCGCTGATCCTGGCGATCTGGAAGTCCGACGCGTGCGCGATGCTCCTGGACTACCGGCTGACTGCGGCCGAGAACGCCTCGCTGACCCGGCTGTGTCCACCGGCGTTCCGCGTCCATGCCTCGTCGGCCGCAACGACCCATGTCACCGGTCGGTCCGACCTGCTGGTGGAGCCGATGGCTGATGTGCCGTCGGTAGCAGCGGCACGTGTGTGCCTCGTACAGTTCACCTCCGGATCGACCGGGCAGTCCAAGGTGGTGGGTCGTTCGGCGACCTCGCTGGACGCGGAGATCGATCGATACGCCGCCATCGACGCAATGCCATCCTCACAGGACCGGCTTCTCCTACTGTGCTCGCCGATCCACACCTGGGGACTGATGGGCGGGATCCTCTACGGGCTGGCTGCGGGCATGCCGGTCCTCTTTCCTCTCACGCAGCATGGTGCCGCCATCGCGCGTGCGGCGGCCGAACTCCAACCGACAACGATTTTCGGGGTCACGACACATTTCGAGATGCTCGGAAAAACGGCGAACCTTCCTCAGTTGCCAAGCCTGCGCATCGCCACCAGCGCGGGAATGCACACCAGTCCGGCCGTAGCCGACCGGTTCCGACAAGCGAGCGGATGCCGTCTCGGCCAGGTCTACGGCTTGACCGAGGTCGGGGTCGTGACTGCCGACCTCGCCGGCCTTCTCCCGGAGCCGGCAGTCGGCCGGCCTGCTCCTGGCATCACTGTCAAGACGGCTGGCGGTGAGTTGTACGTACGGCTCAAGGAGAACCCGTACCTGGTCGACGACGGCGTGGGGCGGTTCGCCGACGGCTGGCTGCGGACATTCGACCGCGCCGAGATCGACGGAGACAGTGGCGCGATTTCCGTCCTGGGCCGAGCTGACTCCGTGATCTCGATCGGCGGGATCAAGGTCGATCTGATGGAGGTCGAGCAGGTGCTCCAGGAGCACCCGGACGTCGTCTCCGCGGTCGTGACGTTCGGAACCGCGATCGAAGCTCATGTGGCAGCCCGCAACGGACTCACAGATCGAGCACTGGCGTTGTGGAGCCGGGAACGACTGAACCTCCTCAAGGTCCCGAAGCGGTACTACCTGCAGAACGAGCTCATTAAGACACCGACCGGAAAGGTTGTCCGTGACCGAGCACAGCTCCTCTCCGCGTTCCGAAAGCGCAGCACCACACCCCTCGAAGAAGGCGGAGGGAATCAGTAAGGACGAGATTCTCGCCATTCTGGCCGAGTGCGAGGGCGTCGGCCTACCAGAGCCGATCGATGATCACACCCTGCTCGTCATCGATTCCTTTACCGCGATCTGGATCCAGCACCTGCTGGAGGAGCGGCATGGCCTGGTGGTGCGGTTGAGTGGCGAGACAGCCGACGTCGACTCCGTGAGCAGCCTGCAAGCCCTCGTCAACCGCAAACTGGAGACGGGCGTCGGATGACCGCAGAGGTCTACGTCAGCGGGTTCGGAGTCTTCAGCGCCTTCGGTTTCGGGCCACAGGCTCTCCTCGACGGCGTCTTCTCCGGTACGCCGGCGTTCCGCCGGGTCACCCGCTTCGACGTCTCCCACTGTCGCACCGACCGGGCAGCCATCTTTCCGGGGAGGGACGCGGGGTCCTCGCATGCTGTTCCGGGCCTGGACGCCGTCGAGGTCGCGGTCGGCTGCGGACGGCAAGCCATCGCGATGGCGGGCTGGCGCAACCCGGCGGAGCTTCCCGTCGTCCTGGCGACCCCGTTGCGAGCACTGTCCGCGGAGCCGGAGGCGGCTGCGGAGAAGACCGAACGGCTGGGCGACCAACTCGGTCTGGGATGGCCGAGGCGTACGTTCGTCAACGCTTGCTGCGCCGCGGCGAACGCGATCATCCACGGAGCGCAACTGGTCAGGGCTGGTATCAGCTCGGCTGTGCTGGTCGGCGGGGTGTTCCTTGTCGATCGACACGCATTCAACATCTTCGACGCCGCGCAGGGCCCTCGCCGTCGACGGGCAGCTGCGTCCGTTCGACCGGGACCGTCACGGGGTCCTTCTCGGTGACGGGGGCGCGATGCTGATGCTGGAGTCGGGCGAGAGTATCCGCGAACGCGGGAGCAGGCCGCTGGCCCGGCTCGCCGGCTGGGCAATGACCAATGACGCCTTTCACGTGGCGAGACCCCACTCCGACGGGGTCGGCGCCGCCCGCGCCATCACCGGGGCGCTGCGCAGTCCGGTGTCGGTCCGGACCAGCTCACCTATGTCAACGCCCATGGCACCGGAACGCCCCTCAACGACGCCTCCGAGGCCGCCGCGCTGCACGCCGCGTTCGGCCGGCACACAGACAAGGTGTTCGTCAGCGGTACCAAGAGCACCACCGGTCACGCTCTGGAGGCCAGCGGCGCTCTGGAAACAGTCATCACGCTACTAGCGATCCGTTCCTCGGTACTACCTCCGACCGCAGGGCTTCACCGGCCGGACGCCACCCACCCGCTCCGGCACGTCACAGCCCCACGACGCTGTGAGGTGCCCTACGCGCTGACGCTCAACTCATCGGTGGGCGGCGTCAACACCGCGATCCTGCTGGCAGCGGCATGACGACACTGCCGTCTTTCGAGATCGTCGCCAGCGCGATGATCCACACCGGCCATCAGGTACCGCGGATCGCCGGTTTCATGGCGTCCGACTTCGCTCCGATGGCGTACGCCGCCGCGCGTGAATGCGTCGGCGATCCGCGGTCGGAGACACCTACTCAAGGGCGTCGGTGAAGGAGTCGGGATCGTCCTGGGGTCACGACGCTTCGACACCGTCACCTTGGAACTCGCCATCCAGCAGATCAACGACCGCCGGGTCAGCCCTATCCTCTTCTACCAGGCTGTGCCGACCGCCGTCCTCGGCCAGATCGCCCGTGACTACCGCCTGACCGGGCCGCTGAGCTGCATGGCCGTGACCGGCGATGCCCGCGCTGAGGTGTGGGAGCTGGCCCGCCTGATGGTGACAGACCAGGGCGCGGAATGGATTCTCGCCCTTACGGTCAACATGGAGCCCGGCCCCGGATCTGACTCCGCGCAGGCGTATGCCTGCGCCGACCTGCTGAGTTCGCGGACCGGCCGACAGACCGGAGGGCGCCGTGATGTCGTTCGATGGATCCGGGCCGTCGAAACGCGCCGTCGTCCGAGGCGCCTGGCTGGTGAACAGCACCGCCGCTGACGGTCACCGGTCCGAGCACCTTCCGACTCAACGACCTGGACTGGGATCTGCTGCCCGGGGTGTTCGCTCCGGACCACTGCGCGTCAACTGGATTCTTTACCGAAGTGCTACCTCTCCCGTACGGCGGGTCATTTCTCGAGATGGGGTGCGGGGCCGGCGTCACCGCTGTGATCGGCCGCGGCGCAGGGCTGCGCAAGGGTCGCCGCGACGGATATCAGCGAGGCGGCAGTCGAGAACACTCGACTCAACGCCGCCCGGCACGGACTTTCCGACCGGATCGAGCTGTACTGCGGCGACATGTTCGACGGCCTCGCTCGGCAGGACCGGTTCGATCTGATCTTCTGGAACTCTCCCTTCATCAATTCGGGCATCCGCGGAGCCGACAATGCGCCGGCTGAGGGACAGACCCGCGACGACGTGCGGCACCAATCTGCGGCAGGCTATCTTCGATCCCGGCTACCGGGCGCACCGCCGTTACTTCGACGAGGCCGGCTCCAGACTGACCATCGGCGGCCGGTTGCTGCTCGGCTTCAGCGACATCGGTGACCACAGCCTGCTGCAACGAGTGGCTGCGGAGGCGGGCTTCCGGATCTCGGTTCTGTGCAGTTCCGGAGACCTCGTGCCCGGCGTCGACTACCAGCTTCTCGAGCTCGTACCCGATGACAGGCGGGAGATCCTGAAGTGAGGACCACCATTGTTCCGTCCCAGGTACGCCACGCGATCGCCGCGGACCCGGCTGTAGGGGGAGGCAACGCTCTTGAAGCGGCGATACGGGTCAGTCCGGATGTCCATGCGCCGTACCTCTTCGCCGAGTTGCCCGTCCGCGACACCGGGGGGACCCTGCATGATCAGCTCAGCCTGGCCGAGCTGGTGGACCTCGTCGACACCTGGAGCGCCTGGTATGCCGGACGCGGTGTCGGCCCCCGTGACCGGGTCGGGGTCTACTTCCGGGACAGCGCCAACGACTTGATCCACTACCTGGCGCTCAGCCGACTGGGAGCCATCCCCGTCCTGATCAACGGCGAGATTGACCCGGCCGCCGCCCTCGCCTATGTCCGGCGGACCACACCGGTCGGTCTACACGTGGACGACGTCGGACTGGAACGGATGGCCGCCGTTCTTTCCCCGGAGGTCGATCAGTTCTGGGTGTCCTCGATCGAGGCCACCGTTGCGACCAGCGGCGTGTGGGTGCCACCGCCGTTCCAGCATGCGCCGGACGATCCGGTACTCATCTGTCACACCTCGGGCACGACCGGCCCGTCGAAACCGGTCATCTGGACGCACGCGCAGATGATGGTGGGAATTCGGGCGCATCTGACGCAGTTCCGTGACCACCCACGGTCGATGATCCTCTCTGCCCTGCCCCAGTCCCACGGGGCGGCGATCGGCTACGCCTTGCTCGCCATGCTCTCCGGCGTGCGTCTGACGCTCATGTCCGACCGGAGCGGCAGCGCGGTGATCTCAGCGGCAGGGCGCTACGGTGCGACCATTGTTGTCGGTTTCGCGGCCACACTAGCGGAGCTGGCGCTGGCGGAGATCGATTCGGCCGACCTTGACCTGGTTGAGCGCTGGGTGAGCGTTGGTGACGCCGCACATCGCGCGCACATCGCCCGGCTGATCGAGCGGGGCCGGCACTGGGCCCGCGGCGATTCGGTGCCCGGCTCGATGTTCGTTGATGGCTTCGGCTCCTCCGAACTCGGCTGGGGCGGCGTCCTTGGCTCGATCACGATTCCCGGAGTCGTCGCGCCGCATCGATGCATCGGCGTTGCGCAGGAGTTCGCCGATGTCGCCGTCCTGCGGCCGGACGGCAGCCATGCCGACGCGGACGAGGTTGGGCTGCTCGGCGTGAAGGCCCGACGGTCACGCCGGGCTACTGGAACGACTCGGACCGCACCTACCGCAGCCAGCTGAACGGCTATTGGCTCTCGGGCGACCTGGTCTTCCGCGACGAGGCGGGCCGGTTCTTTCACGTCGACCGGGCCGTCGACGCGATCCGCACCGCCGGCGGAATGGTCTACTCGGTCCTCACGGAGGAGATCCTGCTGGCCCGGCTGCCGGAGATCAAGGACTGCGTGGTGGTGGCGGCCGAGCAGGCCGGCGAGGTCCGCGCCATCGCCCTGGTCCACCTGCGCGACGGCCACGGCACCGACGGAATGCTGGCCCGGGTCAACGAGGTCCTGGACGGTCTGGGCAGGCCGCCGCTCGCCGAAGTCCAGCCGGTGAGCACCCGATCGGTCCCGGTTGGTGTGACCGGCAAAGTGCTCAAGAGCAGGCTCCGTCAGACCTACGCCAGCACGGCCCACCAGCCGGCCCGGCGTATTATGCCCATTCCTCCACAATAGGCCCGTACGCCACACAATTCCAGGAGAAATATTGTCAAGACGCAGGAGGCCGGCCCCGCCGACCTGGCCGATACGGACGCGCCGGTAGCCGAGGACACGAGCCGACCGGCGCCACCAGCAACGCGGTGGGTGTTGTCCGCACTCCTTGGGTACTCCTTCTCGCAGGCCCCGGCCCTGACCGCCCTGACCGCGGTCACGATCCTCGTGTCCGGTGCGGTTCCCGTCGGCATCACCCTCGGGATCGGTGGACTGGTGAACGGACTCACCCCGGCGATCGGCCATGGGTTGGACACCCCGGCAGCACCGGCGTGCTCTCGCTGGGTCGCTCTCATCGTCGTGCTGTTTCTCTTCACCCACCTGGCCGAGTCGGCGAGGACAGCTCTGGGACGGGCTCTCGGCCGTCGGATCACCGGCCGGCTCGGCGAGCGGGTGATGATGGCGGCCTCAGCGCCGGCGACCATCAGCCATCTCGAGGATCCGGCTTACCTTGGTCGTCTCGGGCGGGCGCGGGGTGCCGGGACCATCCGCATGCCTCCGGGAGAAGCGATCTTCGGCTTCTCCACCAGGGCCTCGACCTGGGTGACGAGCATCGGCTCGGCAGCACTGCTGGTCCGGGTCAACTGGGGACTGGGCCTTATCGCCTTCGTCGTCTTCATCGTGATCCACTCCCGGTTGGTACGCAACTACCGGATCGCCGCGGTCGAAACGGTGAGCCAGTCGACGAGGCTGCGCCGTGGTTCGTACCTGCGGGACGTGCCCACCACGCCGGGCGCGCCCGGAAGTTCGCCTCTTCGGCCTGGCCACCTTCTTCCGGGATGCCTACCAGCCGGAGTGGCGCACGAACATGGCCGAGATCTGGCGGCGGCGGCGCGAACACGACCTCTTCGTCGTTGTGGTGGTGGTAGTTACCGGCGTCACAGTCGCCGCGGTCTTCTACTACCTGGCATACCGGGCCGCCACCGGAGCGATGACCGTGGGCGCCCTGGCGGTTGGCGGCCTGGCCGTTCGGGCGCTCCTGGACATCGTCCGGGCGGACGACGATGACCTGCGCATGAACTTCGGCGCGAAAGCGGCCGCCGAGGCGTTGGCATTTCCGGAAGTGGCGCCGGCGGTCCCGGCCTCGCCCGTCGGGCCGGAGAAGCGTCCGCAGCCCGCGACTGGCGCGTCCCTGTCCTGTCAGGACCTGCACTTCCGATACGGCGACGCATCCGACGAGGCGCTGCGTGGCATCGATCTCACCATTCGCGAAGGCCAGTCGCTCGCCATCGTCGGCCTCAACGGGGCAGGCAAGACGACGCTCGCCCGGCTCATCGCTGGCCTGGACGCCCCGAGCGGGGGGGACGTACGGGTCGGGGACACGCCGGTCGAGGACGCGAACCGCCGGAGCTGGCAGCGCCAGGTCGTCGCAGTCTTCCAGGACTTCGGCCGTTACGAGCTGACCTTGCGGGACAACATCGCCTTTGGTTCGCTCGCACATGCCGAGGACAAGGAGGGACTCCGCGCTGTGGCGCGCCAGGCCGGCCTGCTGTCGTTCATCGAGAAGCTCCCGAATGGCTGGGATACCGTGATGTCCAGCAATTGCCCGGACGGAGTGGACGCCTCCGGCGGCGAGTGGCAGCGCATTGCCATCGCCCGGGCGCTGTTCGGTCTGCGGCACGGCGCACGGCTGCTGATCATGGACGAGCCGGCCGCGAGCCTCGATGCCCGTGCCGAAGCCCGGCTGTACGACACCTTCCACGAACTCACCGCAGGAGCCACCACCGTCGCGATCTCGCACCGTTTCGCGACCGTTCGCGAAGCGGAGCGGGTGGTCGTCCTCGAGCACGGCCGGATCATCGAAGACGGTACGCACCAGCAGCTGATCGCCGCCGACGGTCGGTATGCCGAGCTATTTCGCCCTGCAGGCCAAGCGCTTCGAGGAGGCACCGTCGTGATCAGCGCCCTGCGGTTCATCATCCTGAGCGGTTGGCGGACCGACCGATTCCGTACGTTCCTCACCGCGGCGGTGGCACTTCTCGTACACGCCACCGGAATCGGTCTCGCGGTGCTGCTCGGGCTGTTCAGCAAATCGGCAACCCGGCATTCGACTGGCGGCGTACTGGGGCTCACGCTGTGTGTGGCTGCCTTTTCATCATGGCCACTCAGGGCACCTTCATCGCTGGCTACTTCGCCCGCCTGCGGCTGCAGGAGCAGATCCAGAACAACGTCGAGTGCCAGTTCATCGACGCGGTGGGCACCACGCCGACGCTTGAGGTCCACGAGCGCTCGAGCAGGATCCGACAAGGTTGCGGTGGTCCGCGGTGCCCAGGGCGAGATCGGGCGGGGCTTCGACCGCCTGATGTGGTTGACCGGCGCCGCGCTGGCCCTAGTCGCTTCGGCCGTCCTGATGGCCTCGGTCGTCCCTGTCCTCGCTGCACTGCCGCTCTTTGCCGTCCCCACGGTGCTGGCCACGCAGGCGGCGGACAAGAAACGCGGCCGGGCAACGGGGCGCACCACGCCCCGTACCCGACTGGCTGACCACCTGTTCACCCTCGCCACCACGGCCGGGCCCGGCCGTGAAATCCGCCTCTTCGGGCTGGCCGGCGAGTTGCAGCGCAGGCATCGGATCTGAATGGGACGCCGCAGGCCAGGACATCGCCCGGACAGACGCGCGGGCTCGGATACCGGTAGCCGTTGCCTGGCTGCTCTTCGTGCTGGCGTACGCGGCCGCCATTGTGCTGATGGTGAGGGCCGGCCTGACCGGCGACGCATCGCTGGGCCTCGTCGTCGCGGCCGTCGCCGTCAGCAGCCAGATCACCGGACAGGTGCAGAGCCTGTTGACCATGACCTTCTGGACGCTGGAGTCGCTTCGGGCAACCCGGGCCCTCCTCGACGTCGTGGAGGACAGCGCTGCGGAACTGGCGGCCGCCGCGCCAATCACGCCGGTGCCGGTGCCAGTGCGGCTGAACCGCGGCATCACACTCGAGCATCTCGGGTTCCAGTACTGGAACCGCGATCAACCCTCGCTGCACGCCATCGACCTTGAACTCCCAGCGGGCGCCGTGGTGGCACTGGTCGGCGAGAACGGCGCGGGAAAGTCGACGCTCGTCAAAATGCTCAGCGGCCTCTACCGACCGACCGAAGGTCGCATCCTGGTGGACGGGGCCGACCTGGCGCAGTTGGTCCCCGAGGAGTGGAGCGCTCGGATCACGGCGGCTTTCCAGGATCCTGAACACATCGAGATGTCCCTGACGGACACTGTCGGATTGGGCTGGCTGGAGCATCGCGAGGACCCGGAACGCGTCCTCCAGGCCCTGCGCACCGCCGGTGGCGACGCGTTCCTCGCTGCTCTACCGGACGGCCCTCAGACGCAGCTCGGGCGGCAATCATGGGACGGCAAGGGTCTGTCCGGTGGTCAATGGCAGACGGTCGCAAATGCCCGGGCGGCGATGCGACAGGCGCCACTGCTGCGAATCCTGGACGAGCCCACGAGCAGTCTCGACGCGCGGGCTGAAGAATGGCTGTTCCAGCAGTACACCGATCTGAACCGTACGGAGGGTGGCGTGACGGTCCTTGTCACGCACCGCTTCACCACCGCTCGGGCGGCTGACCTCATCGTTGTTCTGGACGGCGGCAGGGTCGTCGAAGTAGGTACCCACGACGTGCTCAGCCAGGCGGACGGCCCGTACGCCGAGTTGTTCTACGCCTCCAAGCCCGGTACTACGTCTGATCGCGAGTGCCGGACCTGTCGTACCAGCAGAGTTGGCCGGCACGCGCACCAACCGGCTGGATCTATCCAGAGGCATCTCGGGGCGACTGTCCAAGATCGGCGAGTCTCTTACAAGATGTTGCGACTGGGGGAAGCGGAATGCGGGAAGAGGCGGCGAAGTTCTGCGGAGGTCTGCAGCGTACGGGGCCTCTGCAGTCTGGGCTTTCGCAACTCGAGTGGCTGTCCTATCAGTCCGGCGGTCATGGGCTGTTTCCGAACCTTTCCTGGGTCGTAGCAGTGCCGGTCGGGCTGTCGGACGATGCCGTAGGTGGTGCGGTGCGTGACCTGTTACGTCGGCACTCGAGGCGCTGCGTACAGCGTTGAATGCCGATGATGCTGGGACGCCACAGCAGAATGTGCACACGAACGTTCTTGTGGCGTTGCCCCGGATCGAGGACGGGGTCGGACGCCGCCTTTTCGTCGAGGCTCCGTTCGACGTCGCGGTCGAGCCGCCGATCCGGTTCGGCCGAGCCCCGGACGGAGGCCTGATCTTCGCTGTCGCGCACATCGCGGCCGACCGCATGGGGGCCTGGACCCTGGTTGACGACCTCTCGGAACTGCTGGCGGCCCGGGCGGGCAGACGGGAGGCTCGGCTGGATACACATGTGCCACAGCCCATCGACCGGGCACTGCACGAGCGGGAAGCCGGTCGGCCCCGGGGCGAATTCGCGCTGCGGCACTGGGACAGCACCCTGCGGCAGTTCCCGGTGACGGCTCTTCCGGTGAGCCGCGGCCATCGTGGGGCCGAGGTGATGAGCGCGAACCTTGAGTCGCCTGCTGCGAGCCTGGCACTCGGCGTCCCTGCAGCGCACCTTCGCCGCAACGCCGGCGTCGATCTTCACCGCGGCCGTGTACATCGCATTGGCGGTCCAGTTCCACCGGGATCGACTGGGCCTCAGCCTGACCTGGCTCGTTCCGGGAGTTCCCGGACACCCGTGGGTTGGTCGCCGCGGTTTTCCGGGACATGCCCGTGACCGTCGATCTTAAGGGTAGGCCGTCATTCTGCGAAGTGTTGCGGCGGTTGCAGAAAGTGGTCCTCGTCTCGAGTCGGCGTATGCTCTCCGACGTCCTGGAGTTTCATGAGTGTGCCGGGCGCCTCGCGGCCGAACAGGGCGTTTCCCGACCCGGCCCGGAGGCCATCAACTGTCGGTTTGACCACACTGATTGGGTGCCGGCAGACCATGGCGATCCGTGTAGCCTGTTGGCGCAATCGCGAGCGTCGGTCGAGCGCACCAGCGGAACAACCGATATTTGCAATTTGTACATCAGCGCTTACCCGATAGACGGACGGCTGCATATCAGATCGCGCATCGACGCATCCGTTCCGGGAGCTCCCGGTGGTGCGGAACTCGTCACCTTGATCGAGGCAATCCTGGTGCATGCATCGGTGTCGGACGACCTCAGTTTCCAGACGGCTGAGTTGCTGGCGACTGAGCCTTGGCGGCCGGGTACGCGCTGGGCGCGGATCGACGATGTCTGGGTGGACCTGGACTTCCTGACCCACCGCCTCCAGGAGCATCCTGAGGTGAGCAATGCTGACGTCCGCGAGGAAAACGGTCAGGTCACCGCCTACGTCGGTACGGATCTCGAGCCCTGGGAACTCCGCGATTTCCTGCTCTCGACGGACAGCGGCCGAAACGCCATCGTGAGCCCGCATCACTTCGTCATCGATCGAACGGACGGGGTCAGGGTTGCCAGTTCGGGCGTCGACCGTCCGATGCTGGCGCCCGAGGGAGCGGCCCAACAGTCGCTCAGGGATGCGGTAGCCGGGGCCAATGAACTGGCCGATCTGACGATGGCTGACAGCTACCTGGCGACCGGTAGCCGGCTTCACCTCGCCCCACGCGTGCTGGCCCTTGTACAAAAGTGCGGCTTCGAAGGGATTACGGTCGACGATCTACGTCGTCCCATGAGTCTCACCGCGCTTGCTGGTCGCCGCGGCGGCTCTCCGGTCAACAGGGCAGGTCGTAGCCCAGGCAAAGCGGCCCGGAAGCCGAAGAGCCGGCGCACCATGAACGTCTCCCCGGAAGTTGGACCGAAAATTCGGTTCCAGCTCCCCGGGAGCAGTTCAACAGACAAGCCCTGCTACATAGTCTGTCGCGCGACAGGCGAAGCCTCGACCGTTAACGGGTCTGTCAAATGTTCGGTGTAACTCAGGGTTGGGTGGACTACTTCCTGCCGGCGGCCAGGCGGCCGTCGAAGGCGATCTCGAAGGCGTTCAGAGCGGGTTTCCAGCGCATCATCCAGCGTTTCCGGCCGGTCCCGGTCGGGTCCAGGCTCATCACCGCCATGTAGACACACTTGAGCGCGGCCTGCTCGTTGGGAAAGTGCCCGCGGGCCCTGACCGCGCGGCGGATGCGGGCGTTGACGACTTTCGATGGCGTTGGTCGAGCAGATCACCCGCCGGATCTCCGGGTCGAACGCCAGGAACGGCACGAACTCGGCCCAGGCGCGTTCCCACAACCTGACGATGGCCGGATACCGGGCGCCCCAGGCCTCGACGAACTCGGCGAACCGCTCCTTGGCGGCGGCCTCGGTCGCCGCGGTGTAGACCGGCCGCAACGCCTTGGCGATCGCGTCCCAGTGCTGGCGGCCCGCGTAGCGGAAACTGTTACGCAGCAAGTGCACCACGCAGGTCTGGGTGACCGCCGCCGGCCACACGGTGCCGATCGCGTCCGGCAGCCCGGACAGCCCGTCACACACGACCATCAGCACATCGGCCACGCCCCGGTTCTTCAGCTCGGTCAGCACATGCAGCCAGTACTTGGCGCCCTCACCGCCGTCACCGGCCCACAGCCCGAGGATGTCGCGGTGGCCTTCGCAGGTGACCGCCAACGCCACATAGATCGGCCGGTTAGCGACCTGACCATCGCGGATCTTGACGTGGATAGCGTCGATGAACACCACCGGATACACGCAGTCCAGAGGACGGTTCTGCCACTCGATCATGCCCTCGATCACCTTGTCGGTGATCGTGGAGATCGTCTGCCGCGACACCTCGGCCCCATACACCTCGGCCAGGTGCGCCGCGATCTCCCCGGTGGTCAACCCCTTCGCTGCCAGCGAGATCACCATCTCATCCACCCCGGACAACCGTTTCTGCCGCTTGGCCACAATCTTGGGCTCGAAGCTGGCGTTGCGGTCCCGCGGAACGTCCAGCTGGACCGGGCCGACGTCGGTGAGTACGGTCTTGGTGCGGCTGCCGTTACGGGAGTTGCCGGTGTTACGGCCCGCCGGGTCGTGCGCCTGGTAGCCGAGATGGTCGGTGATCTCACCGTCCAACGCCGACTCCAACACCCGCTTGGTCAACGCCGCCAACACCCCGCCCTCACCGGTCAACTGCAGCCCACCGGCCTTGGCCCGCTCGACCAGCTGGCTGACCAGCTGCTCATCCAGCCCATCCAGGCCAGCCGCGGGTGCCGCATCATTGGTGTTGTCCATGCCGGACATCATCTCGGTCATCGGTGTCACTTCCATGATCGGGAGTTACACCGAACGTTTTACAGTCCCCATTCAGGGAGCGGACAATTAACTCTTGGTGGTGCTCACCCCCGCAAGGAGCAGCCGCTCCCCACCACTGCTCCCCAGACACACCAACGGCCCGCTACCAAGATCCGGTAGCGGGCCGTTGACCTGCGAAAACACATGGTGCGCGATACTGGGATTGAACCAGTGACCTCTTCCGTGTCAGCACTGTCTACCCTTAACGGTCATTACATCGAACAGCGCTGTACCAGGTCAACGGCATCCGACACCCGCAGTTGACCGCCGTATCCGGCCGCTGACCACACCGAACCCACCCCGGATGCTCCCCGTCGTCCGCCCAGGGTCAGGGAGCAGGCCGTCTGTTCCCAATGAAAACGTTGTGAGACGCTCCCCCACCGCACCAGAGGGCGCCGTCAGAGTCGCCTCCCGCCAGGTCACGAGGAAGTCAAACACCTGTCCGGAAAACGCGAGGCCCCTCACTCAGCCAGGACCGCCATGGTGCGCCCTGAGACTTGTCAACATATCTGCTTAGATTCATTCACGAATTGTCCTACAGTCATGTACTGGTCCCTCATACCGCCAGTCGGATACCGCGTAACGAGCACTCGCCCATCACTCAAGCCGTTCAAGTCGCCTGTATCAAATTTCACTAAGGCCCCGTGAAATCCCGTATAGTCTTGTCTCGCAAGCTGAAGAGAATACGCCTTCTTCGCACTGAAGCCCGACAAGACGCCTTCTCTTCTCCATAAATTTTTCGGCTTAAAAATATTTATCTTTAGAAGTTTACGAGAGGGAATATTACTTCCGATTAACCTATATGTGGGAGTCTCGTCGCTATTCTCATAGAGGTTGAGCGCCGCATTGGACTCTTCGCGACACGAGTAGGCGAGCGCTACCAATTGACCTTCCGTTCTTGTTATTCCTAGTTGGGCTGTTGCGGCCGGCGTACATGACGCAAGCGGCAAACAAGCAGAAAATATCAGCGGGACACAACTGGCTACTAGCACCTGCCGCCGCGTTTCGGGCCGTAGCATCCGTCCTCCAAACCTGCCTGGCGCTCGTAGTAATTGTCACCGCTCGTAAAGTCATGATGGGGGCCAAGGACGTAGGATCGACCCTCTTCGATCAGATACCTAGGACCGAACTGCAGCCCGTACCTTCCCCATTGCGGCTCCGAAGTTGCGGGGGTTGAGGTGTCCTCGGGTCGTCGGGTGGTGGCGCAGCGGGTGCGTAGTCGTTGGTTGACGGGGTTGCGGAAGCCGTAGGCGTCGCGGGCGACGGTCTTGATCACCCGGTTGGTGCCTTCGGAGCCGGCGTTGGTGATCCCGGTGCGGATGAATGCGAGGATCTCGGGCCACCAGGTCTGCACGGTGGTGGCCAGACGTTCGAGTTCGGGTAGGTCAGCGTTCGGCGCAGCGGCGGTAGAAACGGTCGAGCAGTGCGGCGATGCGTTCACGGTCCGGCTCGGTGCGGGCCAGCGCGAGTAGGTCGAGCAGGTCTTCCTTGGCGTTCCACGCGGCCAGGATCGGCAGGCCGATACGTGCGGGTAGCGCGGACAGTTCGGCTTCGAGGTCGTCGACGTGCTCGGCGCGCATTCGGGCGGCGTTGCGGGTCAGCCGGTTGCGTAGTTCCCACTCCCGGTTGCCTTTGCGTCCGCGCCGGCCGCGGACCTGCACGGTGACCCGGCGGCGGACCTCGGTGACGGTCGCGTTGGCCAGCTGCACCAGGTGGAAGTGGTCGACGACGAGTTGGGCGTGAGGCAGTACTCGCCCGACGGCGGACTTGAAGATCGTGCACATGTCGATCGCGACGTAGCGCACCTGCTCACGCCACTGCCGTGGGCGTGCCAGCAGCCAGTCGACCACGACCTGGGCGGTGCGGCCCTCGACCTGACCGAGCAGCCCTTGCCCGCCCGACAGATCGCAGAATCCGACGTGCCAGCGATCGACGGTGCTCTTCCACATGCCGGTGGCCTCGTCGAGCACGAATTTCGGTCGTCCCCGGCGGATCTCATCGATGCCCAGCACCTCGACCGGTTCCGGCTGCTCAGGCAACACCGCCGCGGCATGCGCGGCGAACGCGGCGGCGACCACCGGCCACGACACGCTCATGATCCCGCGCCGACTGCACCACCGTGCGCCCACCGTCAGCGACCGCCGCACCGGCCGCCGCCCGCAACCGAGCGGTCAACCGCTTACGCGCCGGCACGGCAGACACCGCCTCGGTGAACGACCCTCGCCGGCAACTGCGCTCATCACAACACCAGCGCCGCTTACACCATCGCAGGCTCGGCCGCCGCCCACCCACCGGCAGATCACGCGGCCGGGTCACCCGCCGGCCCTTCGACCTACGCGCCAGTGTCCCGCACTCCGGACACCGCCGCGCCCGCTCATCCACGGTGACCAGATCCACCACCGGACCGTCCGCCCGTCGACAACCCCGACGACCGCCAGCCCGGCAAGACCCAACAGCCGGGTCGTATCCTCAACCATGCCCGTGGCTCTTCTGTTGTGATCAGCTTGCCTCGACAACAAGATGATCACCAAGAGCCACGGGCACCCCTCACACCAGGGTCCACCCTGGACAAACCGACGCCATCAGCCGACCCCCATCAACTTCGTTGAGCCCCCATTTTATCTCTGTGTATTTTCTCGTGTCGGGCGACCCGCTGATCCCAATACTTATTGTTGCCGGAGACGAAAGTGTCGCCGAAGGTTGTCCCGCCACCGCCATAAGGAATAGCGCCTCCCGTGCATCTCCAGATTCCGAACTCCACTCGACAGGTGCCGCCCGTGTGTTCTTCCGCGTATCGCATACCCAGCCCGAGAAGGTGCGACTGAGCCTCCGGCGGGACTGGAATAAGTCCGTATGGCGTGGGTTGCATCAGGCTCGGACCGCAGGCCATGGTGGGGTCGAGTGGGCCGCATGGCTGTGTTGCTTTGTCCAGGTTGCAGCGTACGTTCCATCCGCAGCCGAAGAAGACGCCCTGGGTGGTGGCATCTCCCTTGCAGTAGATGACGGAGCAGTCGCCTCCAGGGTGCTGGGTGGGTGGCGGGTTGGTGAGGTCCTGTGAGCTTCCGGCGCACTGATCTTCGCCGCAGTCGGTGATCTGAGGGGGCGTGTCGTCGCTGCTGCTGGGGGTGTTCGTGATGGATCCGTTTCGGCCGAGTTCTACTGACCGTGCTCGTTGGCGGGTTGCGTGCACGCCTCCGCGTGACTTGGTGCTGTGTTCGTACTGGTCGTGCAGGAGTGACGAGCGGATCTGGTGCAGGTTCGGGAGAACCTCGCCCACCCCAGCCTCGCCCGCCAGCAGAGCCTTGTCCACCGTAGGACCCGCCCGCGTTGGAACGGCCTCCACCGTGGGAGACGGTCCCCCACCCGCTCGTCGTTCCGCTGACGTCGCCCAGGCCGCTCTGGGTGCCACAGCCGCTGTTACTTGATACGGGCGATATGCAGGGCTCGCCGCCACACCCGCCCGATCCGGTGCGGCATCTCTGGCCCTGACCACCGCCTCCGCTGTGCCCGCACGGGTTGCAGTTGTGGCCGGTGGGGTCGGTGCCGGCCAGGGGGTTGGCGTTGGCGTAGATGGCGCGGTTGGTGTTGGTGGTGGGGTCGGGGTTGAGGGTCCAGGTGTCGCGGGAGGTGAACCGGGCGGTGGCGGGGTCGTACCAGCGGGCCCAGGCGTTGGTCTGGCCGGTGTCGGGGTCGCTGTAGCCGGACTGGAATCCAACGGGGAGTTCGCCGGTAGCGGCCTGGACGAGCCCGTCGGGGCTGTAGGTGGCAGAGGCGGTGAGGGTGTTGGTGGCCGGGTCGAGTGCGGCGGTCAGGTCGGTGTGCTGGTCTGCCAGCAGCAGGGTGGGTGGTGACCCGCCGCCCGATCCGCCGGTGAGGTGGCTGGCCAGTGGGGCGCCGGCGGGGGTGTGGCTGATGGTGGTGGTCGCGCCGTCGGCGGCGGGCAGGGTGACAGGGTTGTTGGTCTGGTCGGCGTAGCCGAAGGTGGCGCCGTTGCGGGTGGTGAGCCGGTCGAGTCCGTCGTAGGTGTTGGCCACCGTGGTGGTGGGTGTGGCGGCCTGGGTGAGGCGTTCGAACGCGTCGAAGGTGTAGGTGAAGGTGCCCGCGCCGTGATCGGCCGTGGTCAGGGTGCCGCGCGGGCTGTAGGTCTGGGCGAGGTCCGGCTGGCCGCCGCCGGCGGCCGACACCAGCTCGTTGCGTTCATCGAACACCGAGGCACGAGACCCCGCCGTGGTCGTGGCCGTGGTGCGGTTCGACGCCCCGTCATAGCCGTAGGCGGTGTCGGTGCCACCAGGGTCGACCCAGCCGGTCAACCGCGAGAGGCCGTCGTAGCGGTAGGTGTTCGCGCCCGCCCCGGCCGGACCGGACGTGGTCTTGGCGGTCAGGTTGTCGTCCTGGTCGTAGCCGTAGCTGGTGGACGCCAGAGTCGTCGTGCCGTCCGGGCCGGTCAGCGTGTCACCGGACAGGCGTTCGTACCCGTCGTAGGTGAACGCGCGGCTCGAACCGCCCTGCCCGTAGCCGATACTCGACAGATCCCCGGTCGGGTTGTACAGATACCCCACCGTCGCGCCGGTCAACGGATCCGCCGCCGTGGCCAGCCGGTCCGCATCGTCATAGGTGTACGTCGCTGTCCCGGCCGCGGTGGTGGCGCTCGCCAGATTCCCGTCCTGGTCGTAGCCGAACGAACTGTCCCCGGAATCGGAATGGGTACTGCTCAGCTGCCCACGATCGTCGTAGCTGTAGACAATGTCCGCACCCGGCCCCGACACACTGGTCAGGCGGCTGTCCTCGTCGTACCCGAGGTAGCGCGGCGCCGTGGTCGCCTCGGCGCCGGTACCGGTCTCCGCGGTCAACCGATCCAGGCCGTCATAGGTCCGGTCACGGCCCACCCCACCCGGCAGGTCGTCGTGTACGGCACGACCCGCCTCGTCGTAGGTAGTCGTCCAGGTCCGGTCCGCTACGTCCGGGTGCGCCGCGGTCGCCGGCTCCACTGTGGACTCCGGCATCCCCCACACGTTGTACGTGTAGCCGGTGACGTGACCGTTCCCGTCGCGCATCCTGGTCCGGTGACCCGCCGCGTCATAGCCCAGGTCCACGGTGACCGCAGAAGCCGGATCAGGGTCCGCGCCGCTGGCGCTGTACTGGGTGACGGCGGTCGGGTTGCCGTCCGGGTCATAGGTGAAGTCGCTGGTCCGACCTTCGGGGCTCACCGTCCGGGCGACCTGGCTGTCCGCGCCGTAGCTCGCCGCCCATTCGCGCAGCTGCACCGAGTGCGGGGCGATGACGGTGCTCTGGGTGGTGGACGCTGTTGCGGGCGCCAGGGTGTCGGGGCCTTCGAAGTCGCTGCGGCTGGTGAGCCGCCCGGCCCGGTCGTAGTAGTACTGGGTGGTGTAGGTGTCCTGGTTGCTGGCCAGGGTGATCTGCCCGTCGAGGCCGTAGCTGAAGTTCTGGTAGTGACCGACCGGGTCGGTGCTGCTGAGCAGACGTCCGGCGGTGTCGAAGGTGTTGGCGGTGACGTGCCCGGCGGGGGTGGTGGTACTGATCGGGTTGCTGGCGTCGTCGTAGCCGGTCTTGGTCGTGTAGTAGAGGGTGTCCGGGCCGGGGAAGCGGTCGGCCTGGGTCGAGGTGACCTGGCGGCCGAGTTCGTCGTAGGTGGCGCTGCTGAGCGCGCCGGTCGGGCTGGTGACGCTGGTCAGTTCACCGTCACGGTCGTAGCTGGCGGTCGTGACCGGCCCGTTGGGCCCGTCCGGGGTGTCGGGGTCCGGTCGGGTGACCGTCACCGGCCGGCCGTACGGGTCGTAGGTGTAGTTGGTGACGTTGCCCAGCGGGTCGGTGATCTTGTCGGGCAGCCCGTCGGCTGTGTAGGAGACGCTGTCGGTGGCCTGGAGGGTGACGCCGCCGGGTGTGGTGTAGTCGGGCAGCGTCCGTGTCAGTGTCCGGCCGTCCGCGTCGACGGTGGTTGTCGCGGTGTGTCCGTCGGGGTCACGGACCTGGGTGGTGTCGCCGAAGGTGTTGTAGCCGACCGTCGTGGTGGGGGTGACGTTGTCGGTGCTGGTGCCGTTCACCCACACGGTGCGTGCGGCTGCGGCCCTGGTGATCGGCTGGTCGGCGTTGTCGTAGCTGTAGGTGGTGGTTCTGGTGGCCGGGTCGGTGACCGAGGTCGGCAGTCCCCGGGGGTCGTAGCTGGTCGTGGTGGTGAGGCTGCTCTGGTCGCCGCCGGGGTTGTCGATCGTGGCGGTGAGTGGCTGTCCCGCCGCGTTGTAGGTGTAGCTGCTGCTGCGGGTCTCGGTGCTGCTGCTCGCGTCCAACGTGACTCCGGTGACCCGGGCGCCGTAGCCGTCGGCGGTGGAGCTGTCGGACACCTTGACGTAGATGGTGCGGCCGCCTCCCAGTCCGCTGATCGGGATGGTGAGGTCGGTGTAGTTGGAGCCGTCGCTGGCGCTGCCGGTGCTGGAGAACGGCCAGTCGGTGCCGGTGGTACCGGCCTGGACCAGGTACTCGTTGTCCACATCGACGTGCACGGTGCCGTCGTCGACGCCGTCCGGAAGCGGAATGGCGTAGGTGAAGCTGCTCGTACCGTCGGCGACCCGGCGTTGCTGCGGGTCGATCACCGAACTGTTGTCGGTCTGCAGGTACTTGGTCTCGATGCTGGTACCGGGCACGAAACTGATGGAGCGGGTCAACGTGTCGGACAGCGGGTTGCCGTCCGCGTCGTAGGTCAGGGCGTGGGAGATCGACAGTCCGCCCGGGTCGACGATGTTGCGGAGCTGATCGCCGGTCGTGTCGTAGGCGTACTGGTGCACCACGTTGCCGGCGTCGGTCTCCTGCACCACGTTGCCGGCCGCGTCGTACACCCGGTCGAACAGCACCACGTCGTGGGTGGTGCCGTCGGCTGCCACCACGTCCTTGCGGGTCGCGGTCTCGGGTGAGCGGTCACCGAAGTACGTGAACTCGGTGGTGCGGCCCTGCGCGTCGACGTCCAGCACCAGATCACCGGACGGGTCGTACCCGCGCGATTCCAGAACCAGGCTGGTCGCCTGCGGGTCCGTGGGGTCGACATTGCTGCCGACCGCGTCGGCCTCGACCAGCTGGTGCTGGTCGTTGTAACGCATCTGGGTGGCCAGCCCACCCGGAAGCGTCGTCGAGGCGATGTCGCCCGCGGTGCTCCACGTCTGGCTGGTGGTCTGCTGGGTCGGGTCCGTGGTGGAGGCGAGCCGGCCCTGGGCGTCGTAGCCGTAGGTGGTGGTGCGGCCGGGATCGTTGCCGGTCGTGTCCGCGACCGTCATCGAGGTGGGCTGCCCGGCCGCGTTGTAGGCATACGAGGTCTGCGGGGTGTGCACCGTTGCGGTGATCGCGTTGGTGGTCTCCGGCCCGGTGATCGTGTCGGGCAGGCCCGTCGGTGTCCAAGTGGTCTCGACCGTCCCGTAGGACGGGTGACCGCCACCTTCGGGCAGAGTCGTGGTGCCGTCGGCGCGCGTGGTGGACGTGGGACGTCCCAGGGCGTCATAGCTGATGGTGGTCAACAGTCCGGCTGGATCGGTGACCGAGGTGAGGTCACCATGGGAGTTGTAGGTGTTCGTGGTGCTCTGGTTACGCAGTCCGGTGTGGTTGAGCAGCAGGCCAGCGGGAACTGTGCCGCCGCCGTCCGCAGGCTCGGTTCCGGTCGAGTAGGTGAAGGTCTCCGACGGGTTGCTGGATCCTGCAGCCTGGCGCGGGTAGGTGATCCGGGTGGCCCGGCCGGCGGCGTCCAGCGTGTAGGAGCGTCGCAGGATGTAGCTGGTGTTGAATCGCGGGTCAGTGATGTAGGTGACCCGGTCGTTGCGGGGATCGAGCGGATCGGCGCTGTTGAGGTAGTAGCCGTACTTGACGAAACGCCAATCACCGTTGCGCCAGACACCGTGCTCGACGACGTTGCCGCGGTCGTCGGTGTAGTCGACGAACTGGCGTCCATCGGGGTCGGTGTAGGTGTCGGCGAAACCCGCCGCGTTGTAATCCCAGTGTTCGCTGTCGTCACCGTCGTCGCGGTCGGTCAGCCGCCCGTTGTGTTTCAGGTCGTAGGTGTAGGTGATCGGCGCCCGGTCGGTACGCGACAACTCGATGCTGCGGTTGTCGTCGGCGTTGTGCGGTGCGCCCAGTGTCCAGGTGGCGCCATTGCGGTCGGTCAGCGTCGCGACCCGGCCCGACCCGTCGTCATAGGTGAGCGTCGCCGCGGTGACGTTTCCCGGCTCGGTGATGCTCGACAGGCGGTGCGTTGCGGCCCGGGCCGCGTAGTGGGCGTCGACCTGCCCGCTGGTCAGTCCATGGTGGTACACCGCGACCTGCGCGATACTGCCGCCGAAACCGAAGTCCCCGTCGATCGCCCCGGTCCAGCGGGTGGAGGTGTAGCTTCGACCGACCAGCACCCGGTCGGTGTCGGTGTGATCGGGAATGTGCCCGTCGTCGGTACCGACCAGAGCGCCGTCCAGGTAGAGCTGCTGATGGTCGACTTCGCTGGTGAGCACGACGTGATGCCAGGCCCCGTCGTCCACCCGACCGGTGGTGTACATCTGGCAACCGGAACACGACGCCGACCAGAACCAGCCGTACAGCTTCCCGTCGGTGCCGACGTAGATGTCCGGCGTGTAGTGGGTGGCGGTGTCACCCAGGTCCGAGTTCTGTTCACCGAACAGCACACCCTGCTGCCCGGCCGCCGCGGTGAACCAGAGCTCGACGGCATTCGACGCCGACTTGGTCAGCAGATCGTCGGTCAACTGCAGCGAGCCGGAGCCGTTGAAAGCGACCCCTGTCTGCGCGCTCCCGGACAGCGGCCCCGGCGTGCCGACGGTGACCTGCGTGTACTCGCCCGCGTCAGCGCTGTCGTCGTGGCCGACCACATTGCCCGCCGCGTCCGGAGCCTGGCCGTCCTCGCCGACCTGCTCAGCCAGCGGCCAGTACCCGGTCGGGTTGTCGTCCGCCACGATCGACCGGTAGTGCGAAGAGGACTGGTAGCTGTAGGTGGTGCAGGACTGCGCCGACAGCGGCGTACAGACCGTGGTGAGCAGATCCCCGGTGTAGGAGTACGTCCAGCGCGGCGCCGTCGAGCCTGCATCGGGGGCGTCGGTGTCGACCGCGGTGACATGACCGCTCGTCCAGGTCAGATGCAGCGCCCGACCGGACGCGGTGTCGGTGATGCTGGACAGCTTCCCGTCGGCTCCGTAGGCCAAAATCTGAGTATTGCCGTCGGCGTCGGTGACCTGCTGGAGCTGGCCGGAGGCATCGAAGCGGGTGCGGGTGCCGGTGGCGTCCCGCAGCGTCCAGTATTCGGGGTCACCGTTGGCGGCCGGCGTGTCCACCAGGGTCAGGTTGTAACCCGACGGCGGGCTGAAGGTGCCGTCCGGGTTACGCCCGAACCGCAGCTGCCGCCCCGATGCCAGTGTCAGTACGACGTTGCCCGAGCCATCGGTGTCAGTCACGAGCCGCTGGTCCAGACCGGAGCGCCAGCCCGCGCCGAACGCGCTGTCGGTCCTGGGATCCTGGGAGTTGTAGGTGCGGGTGATCGCCAACGCGGGCCCGACAACGGGCACCGAGGCGTCGGTGACAGTTGTGCTGTAGTTGCCCACCTCAGCGTCCAGGCCGGGAGACGCCGCGTCCGCGCCCGCATCGGACAGGTGACTGGTGATCTCCGGCTGCGCGAGGCTCGGCGTGAAGTACAGCGGACCCACCAGCGGCCCCTGGTTGGTGCCATCGGACGCCTGGACCCACCACAGCGCCGTGGTGCCCCACGTGCCGACCGGGTTCGGTGGGGTCCACGAAGCGGTGTCCACCCACCCCGACGTCTGGCAGCCGGTCGGCGCCTGCTCAGTGCCGGTACACACCTTGAACGACAGCTTGTGCGTGCCAGCCGGGTAGTCGTCCGGGTCGAAGTACTCCGCCCACAGCGTCGGCCGCAGGGTCGTGGCGTAACCGTTGTTCTCCGGCCAGTTGCCGGTGATCGTGGGCGGCGTATTGGCCACCGAGAAGTTCACGGTGCCGTACGGAGCACCGTAGGTGGAGGAGAACGAGTTCCCGCTCGGATCCTTCATGTCGAAACGGACCGAGTACGAGCCGGGGTCCAGCGGGCCGATCGATGCGGTCACGTCCACGCTGTGGTGCGGGCCGGTCGATTGCGGGATCGTGAACGACCCGGTCTTCACCGAAGTCCCGGAGGAGTTCAGGACGGTGTAGCCGAGCTTGTAGCCGTTGGTGGGCGTCCAGGTCGAGGTGCCCCAGTTGGTGACCCGTACGGTGATCTTCCCGGCCTGGGTGCCCGTCACCGCCGGTGAGAAGTACTTGTGCGGCAACGCATAGGCCGCGCCCTGATCGGCGTAGTTCACGTCCAGGTGCGGCCTGTTGTTCGACACCGCCGCGTTCGCCGAAGCGAACTTCTTGTAGGCGTAGGAATCCGTACTCGACGCCCGCAGGGTGAGCCCGTAGAAGCTCTCGGTGTGATGCGCCCACTTCGTCATCCGGTCCGCATCGAGCTTGATCGACTCCCACGCCGCGCCACAGCCGCTGTAGGCGTGCGCGAACGACTTCGACGCCACCCGGTGCGTCGAGTCATACGTTGGGCCCGGCCACGTCGTCGCGGCCCCCACCGACCATCCCGACTGCGTGATGCGGTAGACGTTCAACTGGCGCGCGGAACACGAGTACGACCACGTCTCGTACAGGTTCAGCGAACCACCGAGGATGTAGTGGTTCTGCAGCGTCTGGGTCATGGCGTTGAACCGCAGGTACGCCGCCGACTTGTTGCTGCCGCCGTTCCAGGTGCCGACCTTCAACTCGCCATCGGTGGAGTTGTCGTTGTTGTAGGGCGACATCACATAGGTGTCAGCGGTCGGGTCGTACGCGGTCATCGTCGGGTCGACAGTCACCGGGAACACCCGGTCGGGACTGTGCAGCCACTTCTCGTCCAGATCCATCTGCAGCGACCACGCGCCACCATGACCCGCGACCAGCGAGTACGTCACGCCATCGGACCGGGTGCCGTCCCCAGAGTGCGGGTCGATGTCCGAGTCCTCCATCCAGCCGGAGGGCACCACACCCTGCACCGTGCCGGCGGAGTCGACGAACTGCACCGCCCCGGTCTTCTCGTCGATCTGCGGCGTGACCCCACGCAGTTTCAGCGGGAACAACCAGCGGGTCGGCGCATCCTTCGAGTGCAGGACCAGGTCCTCTTTCACGCCCCAGTCCGCCACCCGCAGGGACACGTCGGCGTCCGTACGAACACCGGGGAAGGTGACACTCGCACCGTCCACGGCACCAGCGACAGCCTTCGCATCGGCCACCCCGTAGCCGATCGACACGCCGTGCGAGGGCTGGACCGACGCCAACTCCGGGTCACTCGAATCCGCGGCCACCGACACAGGGCCGGCCGCCTTCGGCACCAGCCTCCCGTCAGCAGCGCGGCTCAGCGCGGTGTCCTCCGGGACAAGAGCACCACCCTGGCCGGGTACGAAAGCCGTACCGTCGTAGACGCGCAACGTCTTCGTACCGTCCGGATTAGCGAACACCGTCGAGTTCCGCGTACGTTCCGCCGCCAGTTCCCGCGACCCGGCCACCACACCCGTCGAGGTCGGGCGGGGCTGCGCCAGCGACACAGACTGCACACTGGGTCCGGCATTCATCGACGGCGGCGGGAAGGTCTGCTCCGGCCCCACCGCACCGGCCGGCCGGGACAACTCCCGCGTCGGAAGATCCTGATCATCAGCCCCCACCGCGTCCGGTACGCCGGCCGCATCGGAGGATCGCTGCGCCGGCGCAGACCGCGCACCGCCGAGCGTGAGCCCACCGATCGACGGCGCTGCCGGGCGCGCCCACGCCTCCCCGGGAACGCCGGCCACCACCAGGGACAGCACCAGCACCGGCGTTACTCGCCGAAGCCAGCTACCCGAACCCGCACTTCGGCGAAAGGCCACGCGTTCCTCCCAGAAACGTCAGCAAACGACCGGAACACTACCGATCACCGCGAGTGCAAGGGAAGATGCAGAGGGCAACTACTTTCAGCTAATACTCAGCTATCTCTAATCACCCCGAAACACCCTCGTCGACCACAACGAGCTACCGGGGTTGGTATCTGAAAGTGAGATATGGCCGCTATGCGCTTCCCATGCTCCACAGAGTCAATTGATGACGGCTGGGCCTTTGTGCATACGGCTGATAGCGAAGTGGCACCGCAAAGAGATGGCGCCTGCCGCATGGCCGACGATCGTTGTCCGATGAGCTGAGCTGCCGGTGACAGCCAGCGCGGCGGACAAGGGCCGGGTCTTGTCGCCTCGACAGCGTGTCCGGCGCTCTGGTCGGGACACGCTATGCATCGGCATGGGGGTTGGCCCGGCTTACCGCGCGCCTCGGACCGGGCCGGGGTGGCTTCGGCGCAGCCACCGGACGCAGCAGGTTTGTGTGGAGGTGCCGAACCCGCAACGCACCCGGGCGATGGCGGATTGCCGGTCTTCACATTGAAGCTCCCTAAACCCGACAAAACCGGCTGACAACCTTCAGACTTTGGTGGTGGTCATTCAGGGAGCGAACAATTAACTATTGGTGGTGCTCACCCCCGCAGGGAGCAGCCGCTCCCCACCACTGCTCCCCAGACACACCAACGGCCCGCTACCAGGATCTGGTAGCGGGCCGTTGACCTGCATAAACACGTGGTGCGCGATACTGGGATTGAACCAGTGACCTCTTCCGTGTCAGTTCCACGCCGAGCGGTCCGGTACAGCGTTTACCGCTGGTCTGAGGCTTGTCGAGTCATGATCAGGTTCCGTGCGATGGCACTCGTTGCTGTACTTCACTGCTGTACATGCACATCCTCGAAAACTAGACGACCTGCGGCTCCTGAGGCAAGAGTGGGAGAGCTACAAGCCGGGAGCAGAAATGGTCTCCTGACTAACTCCTACATCCCGCTTTGCCAAAGTAAGAAAGTTCGCCAACAACGAACTGGCGGTGTCGTTGATTTCCGATACCTTTTCATCAATCGAGTTGGGCCTCTCGGGATACGTAATTAAGTATTCATATCCAGACACTACCCGCGTTGAAAGATTGCCATAATCGACTAATATTTTCACGGCAGACAATCTCGTATCTTCATTTGCTAGCAACTCCAAACGGTTGAAGGCTAGAACGGTTTCCTTATCTATAGTCTTAATTCTTTCAATATGTTCGACTGTAACCTCCCGGGGACGTTCATAATATGCATTGATGCTTATGAACTCAATTAAATGTCTCCACTCATCGCAATGAATTAGAAATTGAACATATACTTCCTTCCGAGCCTCGGCCCATCTCCATAAATCTTCACGCTTCCATTTTTCGAGCTCTCTTTTATGCTCCAGCTTCATTCGGCGAGTTTCTCGCAAATGCGCAAGGAACGCGGTTGCCAGGGTCGCTAAAATTCCTGCGACAGCAACCTCACTCGTTGTAATTACCATAGGAACATGTTAGTGAGCCGGAACACTCGCTTCGTCGACCTGCCGGACGGTGAGGCCGGGGTTGGTGGGTGGCGCGAGACAGTCAGGCCAGGCCCCCGGCCTGGCCTTTGTTCAGCCGGGCCAAGGGGTCGCAGAGGCTCCGGAGTCAAGGGCGGCCGTAGGCCGTCGCGTAGCGATGCGAAGCACCCTTGACTCTGGAGGGGCGGCCCCGCACCATTCGCGCCACCCACCAAGCACGGCCGGTGGTGAGGTGCCCGGCGACCTGGCGCCGTTGCTCGTCCGGTAACTGCCTGTCGATCTTGAGGGCCGTTGATCTCGGTGAGAACTTACTGAGGTTGGCGGCCCTTCGGTGTGCGCGCCGCCTTTGGCGCGGCGGGCCGCCCGACCGGGCGGAGCGTAGGGAGGGCGGTCCCGCCGGCGCGCGCGGCCCGTCAGGGCCGCCTTGAACCCGTACAGAAAGTTCTCACCGCTCGGACGGCTCTGTACTGCCTGGCCAGGGCTCGCGTAGCGTGGAGTCCATGGGCGGCCTGGTGGAGGATGCGCGGAAGATCGCGGACGAGTTGATGGCGGATGAGCTCCCTCGTCGCTGGGGTCATGTCCGTGCGGTCGCGGCCAAGGCGGAACGCATCTCGCGGGTCCTGGACGTCGACAGTCGGGACGTCCTCGTCGCGTCGGCGTGGCTCCATGACATCGGGTATGTCCAGCCGCTCAGAGACACAGGCTTCCACCCACTCGACGGTGCTCGTTGGCTGCGCTCCCGCGGCTTCGATCCTCGCGTCACGGCTCTCGTGGCCAACCACTCGTGCGCAGTCATCGAGGCTGACGAGCGAGGTCTACGTGACGAGCTGGTGGCCGAGTTCTCTCGGGAGCAAACACCTGCTGAGGACGCGCTGTGGTACTGCGACATGACCACAGGGCCAGACGGCCAAGACTTCGAGGTCCTGGAACGGTTGAGTGAGATCACGGCACGCTACGGCCCGGAAGATGTGGTTACACGCTTCATCGGTCGAGCACGGGATGAGATCGTCTCAGCGGTGCGTCGGACAGAGGCCAGGTTGAGCGCTCAGGCATCCGTCTAGCCAAGGTACGGCTTGGCCCTGTGCTCCAGGTAGTGCGTGATCCGCTGTCGCATCGATGAGTGCATGGGCAAGGCGCTGATCTCGCTCTCGGGTACCCACTCGACGGCTGATGACTCATCGCTGGTCCGCAGACTGCCTCCGATGGGACGAGCCGTGTAGACGAGCGAGAACTCCTGACGGACTTCACCGTTGCTCGTGTAGAGGATGACGTGACTCGGGCTGGTGTACACACCAACGAGCCCAGTCACCTCGCATCGGATGCCGGTCTCCTCTTCGACTTCCCGGACGGCTGTTTCGGTCAGGGTCTCGCCTGGGTCCATCGCTCCGCCGGGCAGCGCCCAGTTGTTGTTGTCGGTACGACGGATGAGCAGCAACTCTCCACGCTCGTTGGCGACGGCGACGTTGGCTGACGGAACGACGCTGTTCGCCCTGGGAGCGTCAGGGTCGTTAAGGTAGTCGATCCGTTGCGGCATCTCAGCTACGTACCTTCCGTCGAGCTGCGGGCTTCCGTGCTGCGGGCGACTTGTTCCACACCCGATCGAAGCTCTCCATGTAGTGCTCGAACAGTCTGCCTCCGGGAACGCGCCGAAGATGCAGCACAGGGGAGTCTCCGGCCGGCGCGCCATACGCGTGTGCGTTGACCAGCACGTCGTCGTCGAACCGGTAGATCGAGTTGTACAGCGCGGTGTTGTGCTTCCGGATCTTCACGCCGGGAACACCGAAAGCTGCCTTGAGATATCCAAGAGCAAGACTGGCCCGAGCTGCAAGATGGTCGCCCACTCCTTCCTCGTCGCCACGTAGAAGGATCGCGTCCTTTGCGGGATCACCGAAGAGTAGGCGTACCTGCACACCCTCAGCAGCCTTCTGAGCGAACATCTTGCCCAGATCGGTGTGTCCATCTGGAAGGAAGAGACCGGAGAACACCAGGATGTCGACGTTGCTCGTGGCGTGCTGGATCAGCTCGTACCAGTATCCAGGGGGTACAGCTCCGCGATGCGGGTAGAGGCGAACCAACTCGGCCTGATTCGCTGACCTCGCTTGTGGGCTCTCCGCTGCTTCGGGCCATAGGTACATCTCTTCGATGTTGAGAGCCTTCGCGGTGTCTGCCCGTTGACGTGGGCGAGGTAGACGGCCCTTCGTGATCCACCGCTCAACGGTCTTCGGGTCGACCTCTACCTGTTCCGCCAGGCCAACGAGCGTGAGTCCTGCCTTGGTGATGGATTGTCGCAACCGCTCGTTCGACATGGAGACCTCCCGGACGCGTAGGGACGTTAGGGACGCTATCACGAAGTTGGACGTCCACCTAGCGTCCCTGCTAAGTGGTGTCAGGGTCCCGTGTCGTTAGCGCCTAATGAATGTGAGCCCGATGGAGTGGCTCGAACAGCCCGACCGACTGATGGGAGATGGGCATGCGTCTGTTGCTGGACACCTCGAACGTGACGTACACGGTGACGAGGGCGGCTGAGCCGAAGAACGATCAGAACGGGCACCAGAAGCAGGACCGCAAGACTCAACTGCTGCTGTGGATTGTCCAGGTGATGGCACTGGACTCGACGGGTGGCGAGATGCTCAACGTGACGCTCGCAGGTGAGAAGCCGAGCGTGGACGTGGGGCAGATGGTCACTCCGGTGGAGCTTGAAGCTCTGCCGTGGGCTACCAACGGCAAGAACGGTGTGGCGTACCGAGCGGTCCAACTGGCTCCGGTGACCCAGGCTGCCCGCAAGGCAGCCTAGTCGTCCATTCGTCCTTTGTGGACAAGCGTGTGTGAGGTTGTCATGACGCAGGCATGGACTCTTGCGCAGTTGCAAGAGGTGTATTGGGCGGCCTTCAAGGCCAAGGAATCCGCGTTCTATGACTCCCAGGCCGCGTTCCGGTCCTGGCAGGAGACGCACGAGAGGTACGAGCAGGCGCGTGAGGCGCTTGATGCGGCGGGTGCCGCGCTGATGCAGGCGCGTAACGCCGCCTGAGCGGTTGGGGATAGCGCCAACTATCCCCAACCCTTCCGAACCATGGGGCCGGTGCGATTCGATCTCCGCCGGCCCCGTGGGCAACCCACCACCCTGTGAGAGGGAGGGCGAGTCATGCCCAAGTCTAGTCGTCGTAGTACCGACGTCAATGTCATCTCCGCTGATGTGCAGCGGTCATCGAAGCGTCGCGCGAAGATCGCGTTTGTCGCTGCGGGTCTGATCACGTGGGCGCTGTCTGCGCTGGTGCTGGCCTCCTACATGAACCCGATCCTTGCGGTCCTGGTCGCGGTGCTGGTCGCCGCTCCGGTCGCGTTCGTGGTGTTCGTCGCCGTGTTGGTGTGGCCGGTGGTCCGCATTCTGGTCCACTGGTCGGTGGAGCTGGTGCTTGGCTCGGTGCTGCTGTCTGGCATGGCCGGGCTGTATCACCTTCTCGCCGGCCCGGTCGTGGTGCTGGTGCTGTTGGCGCTGGTAGGTGGGCTGATGCTCCCCCCGGCGCTGCGTCACCGGACGACGTCCTGGGCGTGGTGCGCGATTTCGCGGCACAGGCTGCGGATGTCGTTCGCTGCGTTCATCCGGACCAACCGTGAGGGCACGCTGCCGTTCATCCTGCACGCCAAGCCGACCCCGGTCGGGGAACGCGTGTGGGTGTGGCTTCGTCCGGGGTTGTCCCTGGAGGAGCTGGGCAACCGTGGGGATCAGCTCGCGGTGTCGTGCTGGGCGAAGAACGTCACCGTGGAAGCGGCGTCGAACAAGTACGCGGCGCTGCTGCGGTTCGACATCAAACGCCGCAACACCATGGCGGAGTCCGTGGACTCGCCGTTGGTCGACGTGCCGGACGCCCCGGCCCGGACCATCACCGATACGGCCGCCGATGTGACGGCTCTGGATCTGACCGACATCGATGAGCAGTCGGTCACCGAGTCCCCGAAGGACTCCAAGCCGGGCAAGAAGCCCGGCATGAACACCTACACCCCGACCCCGCGTAAGGCCGCCGAACAGACGGTCGTGGTGTCGGGCGGTGAGGACGTCTCCGACTACATCTGACGCCTCACCAGGTCACGGGATGCGGGTGCCTCAAGGGTGCCTGCATCCCCTCCCACATTCCCGTCATCACCTGTTCTTCTGGAAGGAGAACCGTCATGGGTACCAAGAAGTTCGCCGGGCGCACGGTGCCGGTGGGCTCGGCCCTGTCGATGTTCGACGCCGTCTATCTGGGTCGTGACGAGTACGGCCACCCGGTGTATGTGCCGCTGATCTACAAGAACCTGCTGTCCGGCGGTGAACCGGGCTCGGGCAAGTCGACCCTGATCAACGCGATCTGTTCCCACGCGGCGCTGTGCGCCGATTCCCGGCTGGTGCTGTTCGACGGCAAGTGGGTCGAGCTGGGCATGTTCGAAGACGTGGCCGACACGTTTGTCGGCCCCGACATCGCCAAGGCCATCGTGACGCTCAAGCGGATGCAGAAGGTGATGGACAACCGGTACGCGTGGCTGCGTGCCCAGGGACGGAAGAAGATCGTCCGTTCCGACGCTCTCAACGTCCTGGTCGCGATCGTTGACGAGCTGGCCTACTACTCGGCCACCGTCGGGTCCAAGCAGGAGCAGGAGGAGTTCTCCACTCTGCTGCGTGACGTCGTGGCCCGTGGCCGTGCCTGTGGCGTGATCGTGATCGCCGCGACGCAGCGGCCGTCCGGTGTCGACATCCTGCCCGCCTCGCTGCGGGACATCTTCGGATACCGGCACGCCGGCCGGTGCACCACCGCCGATTCCTCCGACCTCGTACTGGGTCGGGGCTGGGCCGCTCAGGGATTCAACGCCGCCACCATCGCCCCTGAGGACCAGGGCGTGGGCTACCTGCTCGCTGAGGGCGGCATCCCTCGACTGATGAAAACCCCCTGGATGAGCGACGGGCAGATCGAAGCCGTCGTGGACTACGCGGCCTGGACACGCCGCACCAACACCCCCATCGACACCGCCACCGTGGCGGACGTCCTTCCCTTCAAGGAGGTGGCCTGATGAGTCAGGCACACGTTGATCACCGGCTCACTTCGGATGGGCCGTGCATGCAAGCCGCACAGTATGTGTGGGAGCAGGAAGACATCGTGTTCACCGGTGACCTGCTGCGGCTGATACACGCCGTTGAGATGGCCGCCTACAGCGACTTCGGGCAGCCCGAACACGTGCTGACCTTCACCGATGGGCAGTGGCAGCCCGTCGAGGTCACGGTCGAGTTCATCAACACCGACGACAACGACTACATGAACTACACGCTGACCTGCTCGTGGCCAGGCCACACCGAAACCGGCCACTACAGCATCGACGGCCGGGCCTGACAACGGCCAAAGGACCCGCCCAAGCCCTAGGAAGCTGACGGGTCCTCTGGTCAACCGTTTCCCCTGCTAGAGGAGTGGTTGCCATGCAGCCTACCCAACCCGAACCCACCACGAACACTGTCAACGATCCGTTGACATCCTCCGGCCCGAAACGGGTCGTGGAGAACAACGACTTCGCCAAGTTCGCCGCGCGCATCGTGCGCGCCTACGGCCGGCGTATCGCCGACGGCGACGTCGACGCCCTCCCGGGTCTGCTGGACCTTGCTGACGACATCAACACCGCCCTGGGCCAGGCCGTCATCGGTCTCCGGGACTTCGGCTACTCCTGGGCCGATATCGGCCGACGGCTGGGCATCTCCCGCCAGGCCGCACAACAACGCTGGGGCGGTGAGCGGCCATGACCGCCACCCTCACCGGCCGCAACTCGCGGGACTTCTACGACCCGAACGGCGACCGGTTCGGCCTTCCCACCTACCCCTACCGGACCGCACCGACCGGCCTGGCCACCATCCGGCAACTACGCGCCGCGGGCCTTCGTCCCGGCGGCCAGGACATCGCCGCACAGATCCTGTGGCGTCGCGGCAAGCGGGTCGCCTACCTCTACCGCATCGATCTAGCCAAGCCCAAGCGCACCGCCACCCCGGCCCAACTCGCGGCCATCGACAAGGCGCTCACCGCGCGCCGTACCTGCCCGACCTGCCACCAGGTCAAGGACTACTGCATCCCGCTCTCCCTCGGAGAGTGCGTGGACTGCCACGACACACCGGAAACGGAGGTGGCGTGATGGCCACCGGAACGTACCGACCCTTCGACACCCGGAAGTTCTCCGAACTGACCGAAGCCCAGGCCGATGGCCTGGAGTGCATCGAATGCCACGTCTCGTGGCTGCACAGCCCGGTCTCATCCACACCGGTCGGCTACAGCACGACCGGCTCACAGGTCTTCGTGTGCACATCGCACCTGCTGGCAAGCCAGCACCACACCACCGCTGACCGTGACAGCGAACACGTCAATTGTGCGGGAGTGAACTGACATGACCACACACACCGACACCCGCAAGCCCGGCCGTGGCTGGGCCTACATCGGCGCCATCCTCGGCGGCTCGGTCTCCATCGCCGCCAACATCGCCCACTCCTACATCCCACCCACCCGCGCCGCTGCCCACTGGGCGCCCGAACCGGGCTCGGTCATCGGCTCGGTGTTCTGGCCGATCGCGCTGTTCGTCGCGGTCGAGATCCTCACCCGCATCCCCTGGCCGACCGGCCGGGGCTGGACCTTCCTCCGCTTCGGCGGCCTGCTGCCCGTCGCACTGGTCGCGGCGGTCGTCTCGTACCGGCATCTGTCCGGACTCCTGGACCACTACGCCGAAGACCCGCTCACCGTCACCATCGGCCCCCTGGCCGTCGACGGACTCATGATCATGGCCACCGGCGCACTCCTGGCCACCGGAGCCCACCTCACCCAACCCACCACACCGGCCGTCGAGCCGGAACCCACACCGGCACCCGAACCGGTCCCCGCTGAGGTTCCCATTCTGTCGGTACCTGTTCCGACCACCGTGGCGGCGCCTGCCGTCGTCCAGGTCCCCACACCCGAACCCGCTCCCGAACCGATCACCCAGGAGCACACCGAACCGGAACCGGAGCCCGAGCCTGAGCCTGAGCTGGAGGTCGTCGACGAGCCGGCCACCGACGCGCCGGTCTTCGCCCCCTGGGCCACACCCGCCATCGTTCCGCCGGCCCGGATCAACGGGCACAACACGGCCGAGGTGACCGCATGAGCGTCACCCAAGACATCAACGGCCGGCGCCACCTCGTCCGCGACGACGGCGCCATCATCGACATCGACGCCCGGCCCCCGGCCGGCTACACACCTACCACACCCATCCCGACCGGCAACGCCATGCTGCCCTGCCGGATCTGCCGCGAACCACTCGCCCTGACCCTGGCCCGACGCGGCGCACACATCGGCTGCCTACCCGACCACCAGGCATACGGCCTCCTGCGCATCTGCGGCGCCGGCCACCTCTGGCACATCCCCGTCACCGTCTACCGGGGAGAACGCCCACACCGACACGCACCCCGAGAACACCGCAGCAGCACAACCCCCACCCGCACCCGTGGTGGAGCTGCCGCCTGATGACCACCTCGACGGTCACACTCGCACCCGGAGCCACGCACCAAGTGGCCCCGGGTACGGGTGTATCCGCCCAGTTGGAACACGCCTTCACCCTCTCCCGCACCCTCGACGACACGATGGGCGCCGGTTCCCGCTGCTCGGCCCCTCGTACGGCGATCGAACGGGCAGCATCCTCGGACGTGTTCGCCTGGCTCGGGCATGTCCGCTCGGCCGCCGGCTGTAGCAACCCTGTCCGGCTCGCCGGCATGATCGAGCGTCAGGACAAGGCCACCGGCGCGGTCCTGGCCACCACCTCGACGGCGGACATGCCCGACGGCGTGATCTACAAATCCTGCGGCAACCGGCGGGCCTCGGTCTGCCCCCACTGCGCAGAGGTCTACCGCCGCGACGCCTTCCAACTCATCCGGGCCGGCATGGTCGGCGGCAAGGGCGTCGACGCGTCGGTGTCCAACCACCCGGCCGTGTTCGCCACGTTCACCGCACCCTCGTTCGGTGTCGTCCACACCCGCCGTACCGCCACCAGCGGGCAGCCGATCCCGTGTCGTCCCCGCCGCAACCCCGAGACCTGCCGGCACGGCGTCGTCCTGGCCTGCGGTCGGGTCCACGACAAGAACGATCACGTGCTCGGCACACCGCTGTGCCCGGACTGCTACGACTACGACGCCCAGGCCGTGTTCAACTCCTGCGCCTCTGAGCTGTGGCGACGTACCACCATCGCTGTCAACAGGTACTTGACACGCATCGCCCGACGGGCACACACCCCGATACGCGTGCGGGCCACCTGCTGCAAGGTCGCTGAGATGCAGGTACGTGGCGTCGTGCACTTCCACGCCGTGATCCGTCTCGACGGCTACCACCCCGACGACAAAGACACCACCCTGCCGCCCCCGGCCGAACTCGACTCCATCGACCTGTCCGACGCCATCCACCACGCCGCGACCACGGTCGGGTTCACCACCGACCCGCACACCGTCAACCCCGACGGCTGGTCGATGGCCTGGGGCCAACAGGTCGACGTACGGCCCATCCAGATCCGCGGGGACCAGGACGTCACCGACTCGATGGTCGCCGGCTACTTCGCCAAGTACGCCACCAAATCCACCGAAGCCACCGGGCACGTCTCCCGGCGGCTCAACTCCGAAACCGTCGACCTGTACGCCAACGAACACGGCACCCACACCGAACGACTCATCGACGCCTGCTGGCAACTCGGCTCCCACCCCGACTGGCAGAAACTCCGCCGCTGGGCACATATGCTCGGCTTCGGCGGACACTTCCTGACCAAATCCCGCCGCTACTCGATCACCTTCCGCATCCTGCGGGACAACCGCGTGATCTGGCGGCGCACCGTAGACGACACTCCCGCCGCAGACACCGACGGTGACACCACCCTGATCGTCGGCACCCTCACCTACGCCGGTACCGGCTGGCACAGCCTCGGTGACGCCATGCTCGCCAACACTTCCGCCGCGCTGGCACGGTCTCGTCAACAAACCGCGCGCGACGAACTGACCTAGAACGGCTTTGCCCACTGTCCTGAGTAGACATAGGAAAGGTGACGGCGTTGAACCAGGTTTCCCTGACCGCTCGGTGGTACTCCCCCAAGGAGGTCTCTGTACTGCTCGGCTACGGCCTGTCCAAGGTCAAGATGAAGATCGCCACGGGTGAGCTGCGGTCGGTCAAGGACGGCAAGTACCGGCGCATCCTGCCCGAGTGGGTAGACGAGTACATCCAGCACATCGTTGACGAGCAGGAGGCAGCCTGATGGCCGCCCGTACCCGACGCAACGGGGAAGGCTCGATCTTCCCGTATCGCAATGGGTTCGCCGCCTACGTGTGGGTCACCAAACCGGACGGCACCCGGACCCGGAAGTACGTCTACGGCACGACCCGTCAAGACGTCCATGACAAGTGGGTCGACCTACAGGCCAAGGCTCGACGTGGGCCGGTCGTGTCGAAGATCCCGCGTCTTGACCACTACCTCGTCTACTGGCTCCGGGAGGTTGTCGAACCGAGCAAGGCTCCGGCGACATTCGCCAAGTACGAGACGCTCGCTCGGCTGTACATCATCCCGGCACTGGGTGACAAGCGGCTCGACCGACTCCAGGTGCGTGACGTGCAAACCTGGCTGAACGGCTTGCCGAAGATCTGCCAGTGCTGCACTCAGGGCAAGGACGAGGCCCGTGCGAAGGTCAAGCGGCGATGCTGCTCTCTGGGTAAGTGCTGCGGTGACTATCCGTCGGCGAGCACGATCGCCACGATTCGCAACTGCCTGCGTGCGGTGCTGACCTATGCGCGGGACACCGACGAGTACGTGTCCCGCAACGTCGCTGAGCTGGCCCAGTTGCCGGCGCTGCGGGCTCGGAAGGGCAAGGCGTGGTCCACCGATGAGGCGCGTCAGTTCCTCGAATCGGCTCGTTCCGCTGGTGACCCGTTCTATGCCGCCTACGTCCTGGTCCTCGTGCTCGGAATGCGCAAAGGTGAAGTGCTGGGCCTGGCCTGGGATGAGGTCGACCTGGCGGCCCCGGAACTGCTGGTGGGCTGGCAGCTCCAGCGGGTCGGCCGACAGCTGCTGCGACGCGAGGTCAAGACCGAAGCCTCTGAAGCTCCTCTCCCCCTGCCGGGGCTGTGCGTTTCCGCGTTCAAACTGCGTCGCGCTGAGCAGGAGAGCGACCGGGCGACGGCGGTCGCCAACTCCACCCGTCTGTGGCAGAACCGGCACAACCTGGTCTTCACGACTCGATACGGGACGGCTGTCGAGCCGCGCAACTTCAGCCGGAGTTGGGAGTATCGGTGCGAGCAGGCTGACGTCCGCAAGATCACCGTGCATGATGCCCGGCGGACGTGTGCGACTCTGCTCGTCGACCTCGATGTCCACCCACGGGTGATCATGAGCATCCTGCGGCACGCTCAGATCTCGGTGACGATGAAGGTCTACGCCCAGGCACCATCGGCTCAGACCCGGGAGGCGCTCAAGCGGCTGGGAGACAGCCTTGGCTGACTACTGCTGTACTTTGCTGCTGGCAACGCCCCGACCCTCTGTCAGGGCCGGGGCG
>CAWFFM010000001.1:0-836464 GCA_963815125.1 uncultured Actinomycetota bacterium | reverse complement strand
TGTTGGCGAGCATGGCGTCACCGAGGCTGTGCCAGCCGGTAGCCGGCGTAGGTGAGGGTGCCGACGATCAGGGTGGTGTCGCCGTCGGTGTCTGCGGCGGGAGTGTCGTCTACGGTGCGCCGCCAGATCACGCGGTTGTCCCGCAGGATGCGGAAGGTGATCGAGTAGCGGCGGGATTTGGTCAGGAAGTGTCCGCCGAAGCCGAGCATATGTGCCCAGCGGCGGAGTTTCTGCCAGTCGGGGTGGGAGCCGAGTTGCCAGCAGGCGTCGATGAGTCGTTCGGTGTGGGTGCCGTGTTCGTTGGCGTACAGGTCGACGGTTTCGGAGTTGAGCCGCCGGGAGACGTGCCCGGTGGCTTCGGTGGATTTGGTGGCGTACTTGGCGAAGTAGCCGGCGACCATCGAGTCGGTGACGTCCTGGTCCCCGCGGATCTGGATAGGCCGTACGTCGACCTGTTGGCCCCAGGCCATCGACCAGCCGTCAGAGTTGACGGTGTGCGGGTCGGTGGTGAACCCGACCGTGGTCGCGGCGTGGTGGATGGCGTCGGACAGGTCGATGGAGTCGAGTTCGGCCGGGGGCGGCAGGGTGGTGTCTTTGTCGTCGGGGTGGTAGCCGTCGAGACGGATCACGGCATGGAAGTGCACGACGCCACGTACCTGCATCTCAGCGACCTTGCAGCAGGTGGCCCGCACGCGTAGCGGGGTGTGTGCCCGTCGGGCGATGCGTGTCAAGTACCTGTTGACAGCGATGGTGGTACGTCGCCACAGCTCAGAGGCGCAGGAGTTGAACACGGCCTGGGCGTCGTAGTCGTAGCAGTCCGGGCACAGCGGTGTGCCGAGCACATGATCGTTCTTGTCGTGGACCCGACCGCAGGCCAGGACGACGCCGTGCCGGCAGGTCTCGGGGTTGCGGCGGGGACGACACGGGATCGGCTGCCCGCTGGTGGCGGTACGGCGGGTGTGGACGACACCGAACGAGGGTGCGGTGAACGTGGCGAACACGGCCGGATGGTTGGACACCGACGCGTCGACGCCCTTGCCGCCGACCATGCCGGCCCGGATGAGTTGGAAGGCGTCGCGGCGGTAGACCTCTGCGCAGTGGGGGCAGACCGAGGCCCGCCGGTTGCCGCAGGATTTGTAGATCACGCCGTCGGGCATGTCCGCCGTCGAGGTGGTGGCCAGGACCGCGCCGGTGGCCTTGTCCTGACGCTCGATCATGCCGGCGAGCCGGACCGGGTTGCTACAGCCGGCGGCCGAGCGGACATGCCCGAGCCAGGCGAACACGTCCGAGGACGCTGCCCGTTCGATCGCCGTACGAGGGGCCGAGCAGCGGGAACCGGCGCCCATCGTGTCGTCGAGGGTGCGGGAGAGGGTGAAGGCGTGTTCCAACTGGGCGGATACACCCGTACCCGGGGCCACTTGGTGCGTGGCTCCGGGTGCGAGTGTGACCGTCGAGGTGGTCATCAGGCGGCAGCTCCACCACGGGTGCGGGTGGGGGTTGTGCTGCTGCGGTGTTCTCGGGGTGCGTGTCGGTGTGGGCGTTCTCCCCGGTAGACGGTGACGGGGATGTGCCAGGGTGGCCGGCGCCGCAGATGCGCAGGAGGCCGTATGCCTGGTGGTCGGGTAGGCAGCCGATGTGTGCGCCGCGTCGGGCCAGGGTCAGGGCGAGTGGTTCGCGGCAGATCCGGCAGGGCAGCATGGCGTTGCCGGTCGGGGTGGGTGTGGTGGGTGTGTAGCCGGCCGGGGGCCGGGCGTCGATGTCGATGATGGCGCCGTCGTCGCGGACGAGGTGGCGCCGGCCGTTGATGTCTTGGGTGACGCTCATGCGTTCACCTCGGCCGTGTTGTGCCCGTTGATCCGGGCGGGCGGAACGATGGCGGGTGTGGCCCAGGGGGCGAAGACCGGCGCGTCGGTGGCCGGCTCCTCGACGACCTCCAGCTCAGGCTCCGGCTCGGGTTCCGGGTCGGGTTCGGTGTGCTCCTGGGTGATCGGTTCGGGAGCGGGTTCGGGTGTGGGGACCTGGACGACGGCAGGCGCCGCCACGGTGGTCGGAACAGGTACCGACAGAATGGGAGCCTCAGCGGGGACCGGTTCGGGTGCCGGTGTGGGTTCCGGCTCGACAGCCGGCGTGGTGGGTTGGGTGAGGTGGGCTCCGGTAGCCAGGAGCGCGCCGGTGGCCATGATCATGAGTCCGTCGACGGCCAGAGGGCCGATGGTGACGGTGAGCGGGTCTTCGGCGTAGTGGTCCAGGAGCCCGGACAGATGCCGGTAGGAGACGACCGCCGCGACCAGGGCGACGGGGAGCAGTCCGCCGAAGCGGAGGAAGGTCCAGCCCCGGCCGGTCGGCCAGGGATGCGGGTGAGGATCTCGACCGCGACGAACAGCGCGATCGGCCAGAACACCGAGCCGATGACCGAGCCCGGTTCGGGCGCCCAGTGGGCAGCGGCGTGGGTGGGTGGGATGTAGGAGTGGGCGATGTTGGCGGCGATGGAGACCGAGCCGCCGAGGATGGCGCCGATGTAGGCCCAGCCACGGCCGGGCTTGCGGGTGTCGGTGTGTGTGGTCATGTCAGTTCACTCCCGCACAATTGACGTGTTCGCTGTCACGGTCAGCGGTGGTGTGGTGCTGGCTTGCCAGCAGGTGCGATGTGCACACGAAGACCTGTGAGCCGGTCGTGCTGTAGCCGACCGGTGTGGATGAGACCGGGCTGTGCAGCCACGAGACGTGGCATTCGATGCACTCCAGGCCATCGGCCTGAGCTTCGGTCAGTTCGGAGAACTTCCGAGTGTCGAAGGGTCGGTACGTTCCGGTGGCCATCACGCCACCTCCGTTTCCGGTACGTCGTGGCAGTCCACGCACTCCCCGAGGGAGAGCGGGATGCAGTAGTCCCTGACCTGGTGGCAGGTCGGGCAGGTACGGCGCGCGGTGAGCGCCTTGTCGATGGCCGCGAGTTGGGCCGGGGTGGCGGTGCGCTTGGGCTTGGCCAGATCGATGCGGTAGAGGTAGGCGACCCGCTTGCCGCGACGCCACAGGATCTGTGCGGCGATGTCCTGGCCGCCGGGACGAAGGCCCGCGGCGCGTAGTTGCCGGATGGTGGCAAGGCCGGTCGGTGCGGTCCGGTAGGGGTAGGTGGGAAGGCCGAACCGGTCGCCGTTCGGGTCGTAGAAGTCCCGCGAGTTGCGGCCGGTGAGGGTGGCGGTCATGGCCGCTCACCGCCCCAGCGTTGTTGTGCGGCCTGGCGGGAGATGCCCAGCCGTAGGCCGATATCGGCCCAGGAGTAGCCGAAGTCCCGGAGACCGATGACGGCCTGGCCCAGGGCGGTGTTGATGTCGTCAGCAAGGTCCAGCAGACCCGGGAGGGCGTCGACGTCGCCGTCGGCGATACGCCGGCCGTAGGCGCGCACGATGCGCGCGGCGAACTTGGCGAAGTCGTTGTTCTCCACGACCCGTTTCGGACCGGAAGATGTCAACGGATCGTTGACAGTGTTCGTGGTGGGTTCGGGTTGGGTAGGCTGCATGGCAACCACTCCTCTATCAGGGGAAACGGTTGACCAGGGACCCGTCAGCTCTTTGGGGGCGGGTCCCGGGTTGTCAGGTCCGGCCGTTGGTGATGTTGTGGGCGGTTTCGGTGTGGCCTGGCCACGAGCGGTCAGCGGTGGTTCATGTAATGGTTGTGGTCGGTGGTGATGGACTCGACCGTGACGTAACGGGCTGCCACCGCCCATCGGCGAAGGTCAGCATGTGTTTGGCCTGGCCGTGCCCGCTGTAGGGGGCGATCTGGAGGCGTGTATCAGCCGCACAGGTCACCGGTGAACACGATGTCTTTCTGGGTCCACACGTACGTCCGGCGTGATGCCGGGCCCGTTCGAAGTGAACGGGTGAATGTTGACCATCAGGCCACCTCCTTGAAGGGAAGGACGTCCGCCACGGTGGCGGTGTCGATGGGGGTGTTGGTGCGGCGTGTCCAGGCCGCGTAGTTGACGACGGCTTCGATCTGGCCGTCGCTCATCCAGGGGGTTTTCATCAGTCGAGGGATGCCGCCCTCAGCGAGCAGGTAGCCCACGCCCTGGTCCTCAGGGGCGATGGTGGCGGCGTTGAATCCCTGAGCGGCCCAGCCCCGACCCAGTACGAGGTCGGAGGAATCGGCGGTGGTGCACCGGCCGGCGTGCCGGTATCCGAAGATGTCCCGCAGCGAGGCGGGCAGGATGTCGACACCGGACGGCCGCTGCGTCGCGGCGATCACGATCACGCCACAGGCACGGCCACGGGCCACGACGTCACGCAGCAGAGTGGAGAACTCCTCCTGCTCCTGCTTGGACCCGACGGTGGCCGAGTAGTAGGCCAGCTCGTCAACGATCGCGACCAGGACGTTGAGAGCGTCGGAACGGACGATCTTCTTCCGTCCCTGGGCACGCAGCCACGCGTACCGGTTGTCCATCACCTTCTGCATCCGCTTGAGCGTCACGATGGCCTTGGCGATGTCGGGGCCGACAAACGTGTCGGCCACGTCTTCGAACATGCCCAGCTCGACCCACTTGCCGTCGAACAGCACCAGCCGGGAATCGGCGCACAGCGCCGCGTGGGAACAGATCGCGTTGATCAGGGTCGACTTGCCCGAGCCCGGTTCACCGCCGGACAGCAGGTTCTTGTAGATCAGCGGCACATACACCGGGTGGCCGTACTCGTCACGACCCAGATAGACGGCGTCGAACATCGACAGGGCCGAGCCCACCGGCACCGTGCGCCCGGCGAACTTCTTGGTACCCATGACGGTTCTCCTTCCAGAAGAACAGGTGATGACGGGAATGTGGGAGGGGATGCAGGCGCCCTTGAGGCACCCGCATCCCGTGACCTGGTGAGGCGTCAGATGTAGTCGGAGACGTCCTCACCGCCCGACACCACGACCGTCTGTTCGGCGGCCTTACGCGGGGTCGGGGTGTAGGTGTTCATGCCGGGCTTCTTGCCCGGCTTGGAGTCCTTCGGGGACTCGGTGACCGACTGCTCATCGATGTCGGTCAGATCCAGAGCCGTCACATCGGCGGCCGTATCGGTGATGGTCCGGGCCGGGGCGTCCGGCACGTCGACCAACGGCGAGTCCACGGACTCCGCCATGGTGTTGCGGCGTTTGATGTCGAACCGCAGCAGCGCCGCGTACTTGTTCGACGCCGCTTCCACGGTGACGTTCTTCGCCCAGCACGACACCGCGAGCTGATCCCCACGGTTGCCCAGCTCCTCCAGGGACAACCCCGGACGAAGCCACACCCACACGCGTTCCCCGACCGGGGTCGGCTTGGCGTGCAGGATGAACGGCAGCGTGCCCTCACGGTTGGTCCGGATGAACGCAGCGAACGACATCCGCAGCCTGTGCCGCGAAATCGCGCACCACGCCCAGGACGTCGTCCGGTGACGCAGCGCCGGGGGGAGCATCAGCCCACCTACCAGCGCCAACAGCACCAGCACCACGACCGGGCCGGCGAGAAGGTGATACAGCCCGGCCATGCCAGACAGCAGCACCGAGCCAAGCACCAGCTCCACCGACCAGTGGACCAGAATGCGGACCACCGGCCACACCAACACGGCGACGAACACCACGAACGCGACCGGAGCGGCGACCAGCACCGCGACCAGGACCGCAAGGATCGGGTTCATGTAGGAGGCCAGCACCAGCGCAGACAGCGCCCACGTGATCAGACCCGCAGCGACAAACGCGATCTTCGCGCGACGCTTCGATGACCGCTGCACATCAGCGGAGATGACATTGACGTCGGTACTACGACGACTAGACTTGGGCATGACTCGCCCTCCCTCTCACAGGGTGGTGGGTTGCCCACGGGGCCGGCGGAGATCGAATCGCACCGGCCCCATGGTTCGGAAGGGTTGGGGATAGTTGGCGCTATCCCCAACCGCTCAGGCGGCGTTACGCGCCTGCATCAGCGCGGCACCCGCCGCATCAAGCGCCTCACGCGCCTGCTCGTACCTCTCGTGCGTCTCCTGCCAGGACCGGAACGCGGCCTGGGAGTCATAGAACGCGGATTCCTTGGCCTTGAAGGCCGCCCAATACACCTCTTGCAACTGCGCAAGAGTCCATGCCTGCGTCATGACAACCTCACACACGCTTGTCCACAAAGGACGAATGGACGACTAGGCTGCCTTGCGGGCAGCCTGGGTCACCGGAGCCAGTTGGACCGCTCGGTACGCCACACCGTTCTTGCCGTTGGTAGCCCACGGCAGAGCTTCAAGCTCCACCGGAGTGACCATCTGCCCCACGTCCACGCTCGGCTTCTCACCTGCGAGCGTCACGTTGAGCATCTCGCCACCCGTCGAGTCCAGTGCCATCACCTGGACAATCCACAGCAGCAGTTGAGTCTTGCGGTCCTGCTTCTGGTGCCCGTTCTGATCGTTCTTCGGCTCAGCCGCCCTCGTCACCGTGTACGTCACGTTCGAGGTGTCCAGCAACAGACGCATAGCCATCTCCTTTCGACGGGAGCGCCGCCTTGTGCGACGCACTTCCCGAACCCGATGGGTTGTTGGGTTGTACCAACAACATCATGTCTACCAGGCTGATAGCGCACTCGTCAAGGGGTTGTTAGCCTGTTGGCACAAGTCATGAGATGGAGGTGACGATGACCCTGAACCCGGCCGACTCTCGGCCCCTATATCAGCAGCTTGCGGCCACATTGAGAGCAGAGATCAACTCCGGCGACCTCGCTCCGGGCGACCGCGTACCCACTGAAGCGGAACTCTCCGAGCGACACAGCACCAGCCGGAACACCGTCCGGCTTGCCCTGAACCTTCTCCGCAATGAAGGGCTGCTCACCTCGCAGCAGGGACGGGGAACGTTTGTTCGAACCAACCCGCCCGTGCGCTACCACGCATCGTTGACAGGGCTCCGGAGCAAAAGGCTCGAAGCGCGGCGTCAACGGGATACCTTCGGACAGCAGATCGAGGAGCAGGGCAAGACCGCCCGCCAGGACAGCACCGTTGACGTCATCTCAGCCGATGCCGAGATTGCCGCCCGCCTTAACCTGGAGGAAGGGGACGGGATCGCGGTTCGGAGCAGGGTCCAGTACGCCGACGGTGAGCCGCTGCAACTGGGCGACAGCTACTACCCGCTGGCCATCGTGCAGGGCAGCAAGATCATGGACCCGGCAGATGTCATCGAGGGGACCGACCAGGTACTCGAAGACCTCGGCCATGTCCCGACTCGGTACAGGGACGAAATCACCTGGCGCATGCCAACGGCCGATGAAGCCACGAAACTTCACCTCGTTCCGGGTACGCCCGTCGGACGCTTGGTGCGCACCTCACTCGACCAGCACGGAGCCCCCGTCGAGGTCTACGTGGTGACCATGCCAGGCGACCGACACGTGCTTATCTACGAGGTCGACGCGTGATGGACATGGCACCTGTCGTCATCAACGGGTGGACCATCCGCCTTGAACCACTAACTGGACAGCACGCGGACGGCCTGCTTCGGGCTGCCGGGCACGACGAGATATGGGCCTACCTCGACGAGCCCACCCCTCGGACGGTTGCTGACGCAGAACGACTGATCAACGAGGCCCAGGACGAGTTCGCCAGCGGTGCGCGCCTGCCCTTTGCCGTCATCCATTCAGACACCAACGAGGTTGTCGGGAGCATCAGTCTCATCGACATCCGGCGCCACGATCGAAGTGTCGAGATCGGCTGGATGTGGTTTACACCCCAGAGTCTGGCGTACCGGGGTGTCACGGGAGTCGGTCTTCCTGCTGATGCGCCACGCGTTCGAGACGCTCGGCGTCATTCGCGTGGCTTACAAGACCGACAGCCGCAACGTGCCCTCCCAGCGCCTCATCCTCGGCATGGGCGGAACGCAGGAAGGCACTTTCCGCAACCACCGCATCCTCAGCGACGGCTACATCCGCGACTCCATCTACTACAGCGTGGTCCCTGCGGAATGGCCAGCCGTCCGCAGTCGCTTCGAGGACAGGCAGGCCAACCAGGCAACCGCGAGCCGGTGAGAACTTTCTGTACGGGTTCAAGGCGGCCCTGCGGGCCGCGCGCGCCGGCGGAACCGCCCTCCCTACGCTCCGCCCGGTCGGGCGGCCCGCCGCGCCAAAGGCGGCGCGCACGCCAAAGGGCCGCCAACCTCAGCAAGTTCTCACCGAGATCAACGGCCCTCAAGATCAGCAACCAGTCACCAAAGGACAACGGGCACCAGGTCGCCGGGCATCTCACCACCGGCCGTGCTTGGTGGGTGGCGCGAAGGATGCGGGGCCGCCCCTCCAGAGTCAAGGGTGCTTCGCATCGCTACGCGACGGCCTACGGCCGCCCTTGACTCCGGAGCCTCTGCGACCCCTAGGCCCGGCTTAGCAAAGGCCAGGCCGGGGGCCTGGCCTAACTGTCTCGCGCCACCCACCAACCACGACCTCAGCTGTCCCCCTACGCCCGACCCCGACCCCGACCCCGACCACCATTGAGTCATCGGAAAGTCATCGCACCGAACGACAATCGCTGACACCCACCGACAAACGAGCGCCAGTGACCAGCTTCCCGCCAGGGAAGATAGACAAACGACGATTAGTGTCAACATGACCTTGCCACGTTCACACCGAAGAGGTCACTGGTTCGATCCCAGTATCGCCCACCAGCAAAAACGCCCCTGGCTCAATCGTGAGCCAGGGGCGCCGGGGCCAGACCGGGAGCCCGACGCCCCAGGTCGGTGGCTTTGAAGATCTCCCCCATCACCTCCGCTCCTTCCGTGATGACTGGATCACCAGCCCATGCCGACCGCAGACGAGACCATGCCGGGAGACCGACACGTGCTCCTCTACGAAGTGGACGCGTGATGGACGTAGTTCCCGTCGTCCTCAACGGGCGGCTCATCCGCCTTGAGCCACTGACCAGGCAACACGCGGCCGGGCTGCTGCGAGCCGCCGGGTACGACGAGATCTGGACCCATCTCGATGAGCCCACCCCCAGAACCACCGCCGATGCGGATCGACTCATCGACGAGGCCCTGGACGAGTACGCGAACGGCGCACGTCTCCCCATTGCCGTCACCCGAGCGGACAGCAACGAGGTTGAGAGCAGGCAGGTCAGCAAGACCCCGCAGCCCGGTGCGCACCTTTCCCTCAGATAGCACGACGGTCCGGCGAATCAGGGGCGGGTCTCAGTCGTACAGGACGACGACCGCCGACTGGATGTAGTCCAGTGCGGTGAGCGCCGCCGCGATCTCACCGAGCTCGACGCGGTTTCCCCGGATCTTGACCTGGTCGTCCAGCCGGCCGAGGAACTCGATGTTCGCGTCCGGGCGGGCCCTCCCAAGATCCCCCGTGCAATAGACGCGCTGCCCGGCGTGGGTCGGGGACGGGTGTGGCCGGAACTTCTCCGCGGTCAGTTCCGGCCGGTTCAGATATCCGCGTGCCAGTCCGGTCCCGGCGATCCACAACTCACCGACCATGCCCGCCCCGACCAGGTTCTCCGCCTCGTCGGCCACCAGTACCTCACCGTGCGGGAACGCCCGCCCGATCGGTAGGCGGGACCCCCCGACTGCCGACCCATCGTCCACCGGATAGAGCGTCGCGCCGACCGTGGTCTCGGTCGGCCCGTACTCGTTGAAGATCCGGCAGCGCGCCGAGGTCACCTCCCGGAGCATGTCGAGGTGCGTCGACCGGAAGGGCTCGCCGGCCACCACGACGCAGCCGACATCGAGTCGACCGCCGGCCTTGTGCAGGGCCGCGACCAGGATCTCCAGGTGGGTCGGGGTGATCTTCAGCATGTCTATGCGGATGCCGGCGGACATCGCGACGGCGAGCGATTCCACCGCTGTCACCCCGGTCCCCTCGACGAGGTAGATGTCCTTGCCCCGGATCAGCGGGATGAAGATCGACGGGACCGGCATGTCGTAGGCGACCGATGAGAACAGGGCGCAGCCATGGCCCGCGGAGGACGGGCACAGCTCGTCCAGACTTGTCAGGAAGTCCCGCAGGCCGCCGTGCTCGACCTGGACGCCTTTCGGACTTCCGGTCGAGCCTGACGTGTAGATGACGTAGGCGAGATTGTCCGACAGCGCGCTCACCGGCGGGTTCGCCGTACCGGCCCGTGCTATCTCCTCGGCGCCGGAGATCACGTCGACAACCTCGCAGCCGGTACCGTCGAAGCGTCCACGAAGCTCCGCATCGGTGACCACCGTCGAGACTCGCGCGTCCGACAGCATGAATGTGTGCCGCGCCGCCGGGAACTCCGGATCCAGCGGGAGGTAGGCGCCGCCGGCCTTCAGGATGGCGAGCAGCGCGACGATGAGCCGCCAGCCGCGTTGCAGGCACACGGCGACGATCGTCTCCGGGCCGACACCGCGCTCCCGGAGGTGGTGCGCGAGCTGGTTCGCGCGGCGGTTCATCTCGTCGTACGACAGTTGGTAGCCGTCACCGGTGATCGCCACCGCGTCCGGTGTGTCGCGGGCCCACCGTTCGATCGTGGTCAGAATCGTGCTGTCCCCCGGGGTGTCTGCGGCCCGGTCCGTGCGCGTCATGGTCGTCCCTTCAGCTGTTCGACGACGTCTGACGGTCGGCCGTTGTGTCCACTGTGGACACGACGTCCTCCGTTGCCGATGCGGCATCACCTGCGGCTGCCGTGTCCGGTGACTCGACCTCGACGTCGGCAACCGTGCGGATACCTCGGGACAGGGTCACGGTCAGCGCGGCCAGTGCGGCTATGCCGGCGAAGACGAGCATCGTCTGGAAGCCGCCGAGGTAGGCGACGGTCAGGCCGGCGATGACCGGGCCCAGTGCCGACAGCGACATCGACGCCGTCAGGTCGACGGCAACGACCTTGCCGCGCAGGTGATCTGGCGTGAGAGCAGCCTGCCGGCCGGCGAAGGCCGAATTGATCGCCGGAATGAGGACGACCGCCGCGGCAACCGGGACGACGGCCAGCAGACTCGCCGTCAGCGGTGCCGAGACCGAGATCAGCACCACCGCCAGCCAGGACACCCCCACCGCCAACGTACGCAGGCTGAACCTGCCCCGGATGGTGGAGGCGAGTATCGCGCCGGCAAGACCTGCCACGCCGATGATCGTGCCCACGGTACCGATCAGGCCGGGCGCCATGCCATGCCGACGGAACAGCAGGATCAATGCGAAGATCATGCCGTTGAAGGCGAGATTGAGCAGCGGTGTCGACAGCAGGACCGCGCGCAGGAACGGTTGCCGCCAGACGAATCTGACCCCCTCGGCGAGATCACCCAGCGCGGATCCGGTGCTCGACGCTCTGTGCTGCTGCATCGGTACCCGTACCAGCGCGACCCCGATCAGCGAGAGTGCGTAGCTCAGCGCATCACCGAAGAACGGGACGGCTCGGCCGACCCCGTAGAGCAGGCCCCCCAGCGGCGGCCCGATCAGCGACGTGGCGGCCTGCCTGGCCTCGTTGCGCGCCGTCGCGTCGGCCACCTGGTCGGGTCGTACCAGACTGGGCAACGCCGAGCGTTCAGCGACGTTGAAGGCACCGGTGCACACGCCCTCGATTGCGGCGACCACCAGGATCAGGGGCAGCGTAGCCCGGTCCATCGCGACGGTCACGCCCAACAGCAGGAAGGCCAGCAGCCGGATGGCATCGCAGATCACCATGAGGCGGCGACGGTCCATCCGGTCGACCAGCACCCCGGACGGAATCCGTACGACGACCCGGGTCACCGCGGCGACGGTACCCACGATGCCGGCGAGCACCGAGGACCCGGTCACCGCCAGTACCAGCAGCGGAAATGCGAGTGTGGACATGTTGCTGCCCAGATCGGACAGCGTCTGACTGCTCCACAGCAGATTGAACGAACGGTTTCTCCACAAGCTCTCTGGCGACGTCGTCACTGAAAGTCCTATATCTGCTCGAAGGTTGCGGCGGCACGTTCCGTGCCCGTGTGGAGAAGACTTCCGGACAAGCTGATCTGTTGGCGGGCAAGCCATGCATCGTCGTAGATCGTATCCACGTAGTTCTCACCGCCGTCTGCGCAGACGCAGATCGGGTTCTCGATCTCCGGGTGGTGGGCAAGGAAGTCGACGCAGGCCGCGAGCACCGCGCCGCTCGAACCGCCGACGTACAGACCGGTGGTCGCGTACAGTTCCCGGCAGAAGGCGATCGCCCGTGCACTGTCCACGAACACCGCGTCGTCATAGCAGTCGGGGTCGGCGAAACGGGAACGACGCCCGGCACCGATGCCGGTCAGCTTGCGTGGTCCCGGTTCTCCGGTCAGCGCGATCGACCCGACGACATCGACGGCCACCCTGCAGGCCGGCGAACGGATACTCCGCAGGTACCGGCCGATCCCGGCCACCGTTCCGCCGGTGGAGACCGCAACGAACACCGCGTCCACCGTGCCGTGTGTCTGGGTCACGATCTCCGGCCCGGTCGTCCGGTAGTGCGCGTCCTGGTTGGCCGGGTTCTCGTACTGGTTGGGCCACACCGCATGCGGGATGCTCTGGCACAGTTCCCGTACCCGACGCAGCCGTGCGGGCAGGTAGCCGCTCGCGGACCGGTCCACCACCAGTTCGAGCACCCCACCGAGGTCGGTGATCGAGCGACCGAGCGGGGGTGGCAGCGTCGGATCGACGACGGCGACGAAACGTAGCCCGAATTCGCCCGCGATCCCGGCCAGCGCCACACCGAGGTTGCCGGAGGTCGATTCGATGAGCACCGGGTCCGCGCCGTCCAGTCGATCCGCCACGGAGGCCACCAGGCTCAGGGCGGTCCGCTCCTTGATCGACCCCGAACGGTTACCGCTCTCCAGCTTCAGCCACAGTTTCCTGCGGCGGCGGCCGAGTCGCAGCGCAACCTGTACCAGTTGGGTCGGTGCCGTCGACATCAGGCGACTGTCCAACCGGGCGCGTAGTGTCTGCGGTATCTGGACATCGCGCTGATCGGTACTCATCGGACCGCCGCGGGTGAGGTGGCGAGCGAGGCCAGGTACCGCAGGATGCTCGCGTCATCGGGGGCGGGAACCGTCCGAGGGGTGAACCCGTCATGCCGGCCCGACACGGTGGGCTGCGCGGGACGTAGATCCGGGCCGAACAGCGACCGGACCAGTTCCCGTTCCATCGGGAGCTGATCTGCCAGCAGCCGGTCCCACTCCTCGACCGGGCAGGTCGTGACCGGACGGCCCAGTTCTGCGGCCAGGGCGAGCGCCCGGGCCACCGACACCTTCCGATCGGCGACGAGGAGGGTGTCACGTCCCTCGGTGTACTCCCCTGCCAGCCGTACCATCGTGGCCGCCGCTTCGTCGACGGCCACCCAGTCCTCGTGTAATTCGAACTCTGGTACGGAGCCGATCTGCAGAACCAGCCGCAGGTACCGGAACACCACGTCGCGCTCGTTGCCACAGCCGGTACGGCTGTCGCCGGCCAGGCGCGGGAGCCGCAGGATCGACACCGGTACGCCGGCCCCGCGTGCGGCCCGCAGTAGCCGTTCCGCCTGCCACTTCGTCTCGATGTAGCCGGAGAGCCGGTCCGCCGGGACCTCCGTGTCGACCCAGCCGGCGCCGTGCGTGGAGGCGAAGTGGAGAGGTTTGAGCCAGCGATGTGTGGCGAGTGCGAGCAGTTCGCGGGTGCCACCGATGTTGGTTGCCGCGGCCCGCTCGTACGAGGACACGGCATCGACCATGGCGGCGCAGTGGTAGATCTCCCGGATGGTGTCGGCGAGCAGGGCGAAGTCGTGTTCGCCGAGCCCGAGCCGGGGCGCGTCGAGGTCGCCGACGAGCACGTGCACCCGTGGGTCGTCGAGGATCCCGCCGAGCGCGTACCGCTCGTCCTGGTCCCGCAACCGTTGCCGCGCATGGGTTTCGTCGGTGGCGCGAACAAGACAATACAGGTCGCCGGTGGCACTGTTCAGCAGTTCACGTAGCACGAACGCGCCGAGGAACCCCGTCACGCCGGTGATCAGGATGCCGCCCGGTTCGGTGCTCCGCACCGGCAGCGGTGCGGGCAGGTCCACCAACTCGGGGTCCGGGCGCCGCTGCGTACGCACCGGCGGGGCGGTCCCGCCAGCGGCGGCGGCGAGCCCTGCCACCGTGGGATGGGCGAACAGCTGCCGCAAGGTGATGGGCTCGCCCCCGGTCCCGGCCATCGCCACCACGATGCGGGCGGCGAGGAGCGAGTCGCCTCCGAGGTCGAAGAAGTCGTCGTGTACGCCGACCTCGGTGAGGCCGAGGGTCTGCGCCCAGATCTCGGCGATCCGCCGTTCTCCCGGGGTCCGGGGCGGTGTTGGTCGATGTACCCGGGCCAGGACGGGAGGTTCCGTCGGCAGCGCCGTACGGTCCACTTTCCCGCTCGTGTTGTGGGGCAGCGACGTCAACCGCGCGAAACTGTGCGGAACCAGGTAGCTGGGCAGTTCGGCCCGCAGGAACTCCCGCAGCGTGTCGTCGGTGGTCCGGTCGTCGGCCACGATCCAGCCGGTCAGCGAAGGGCGGTCACCGGCGCGGCGTACCACCGTGCATGCGGCCTGCCGGACGTCGGGGTGGCGGCACAGCGCAGCCTCGATCTCGCCGAGCTCGATGCGGTGCCCGTGGATCTTGACCTGGGTGTCCAGCCGGCCGAGAAAGTCCAGCATGCCGTCCGGCCGCCAGGCCACCCGGTCGCCGCTGCGGTACAGCCGGGCGCCCGGTACGGAGCTGAAGGGGTGCGGGACGAACCGGTCCGCGGTGAGCCCCGGCTGCTTCAGGTAGTGCTGGGCGAGCACGGCACCACCTATGCACAGCTCACCCGCCACCCCGACAGGAACCGGTTCCAGCAGTTCGTTGAGCACGAACACCTCGGCGTTGCCGATGGGCCGGCCGATCGGTAGGCGGGCGCGCGCAGCCGGACCGATCCGGGCGTAGCTCGTCGCCACGCTGCACTCGGTCGGGCCGTAGAAGTTGAGCAGCGTGTGCCGCTCGGCCCAGCGCGCGGCGAGTTCGGGTGGGCACGACTCACCGGCCACACACACGGTGTCCAGATCCGGAAACGCCGTGATGGGCACCTCGGCCAACACCGACGGCACCAGGACCATGTGTGTCACGCGCTCGCGTTGCAGTGTCCGGGCGAGTGTCGGACCGTGGGTCTGGTCCTGCTCGGTGCCCACGCACACGCCCGCCCCGTGTGCCAGTGCGAGCCCCATCTCGAAGACCGCTGCGTCGAACGCCGGGGACGCCACGTGCAGAAACCGTGATGCCGGGTTCAGGCCCAGTACCGGGCCGACCGATGCCAGCATGTTCGACAGACCACGGTGGCCGACGAGTACGCCTTTCGGGCGGCCGGTGGAGCCTGATGTGTAGATCAGGTACGCGGGGTCGTCAGGCCCTACCGCCACGCGTACCGGCGCGTCGGCCTCATCGGTCGGCGGTGGAGCACCGTCGACCGTGACGACCGGCGGGCGTACGGTATCCCGCTGCGCGGTATCGAGCTGCGCGGTATCGAGCTGCGCGGTGTCGAGCTGCGCGGTGTCGAGCTGCGCGGTGTCGAGCTGCGCGGTGTCGAGCTGCGCGGTGTCGAGCTGCGCGGCGCCGGCCGCGTCGGTGACCACCAGCGCCGGCTGCGCGTCGTCGAGGATGTAGCGCAGTCGCTGTGCCGGCGTCGCCGGGTCGAGCGGCAGGTACACCGCGCCCAGTCGCAACGTCGCGACAAAGGCGGTGACCAGCTCCGCCGAACGTGGCAGCAAGGTCGCAACCACCCGGCCGGCACCGGCGCCGGCTTCGCGCAGTCGGCGCGCGAGCCGGTCGGCGTCGGTGTCCAACCGGCGGTAGTCCACCGACTCGCCCGCGCAGCGCAGCGCCACCGCGTCCGGCTGGCGCTGCGCCCACCGGGTCACCGCGTCCGGCAGCGTCTGCGGCGACGACGCGCTGCCCGCCGGTGTACCCGCCCAGCCGAGGACCTGCCGGCGCTGGGAGTCCGGGATGCCGACGGTGGCGGGAGTGCCGCCGCCCGCCATGCTGGCGAGCACGGTCCGGTACAGCTGCGCCATGCGCTGCAGGCAGTCCCGATCGAGTCTGGCCGGGTCCGCGCGCAACAGGACGCGGGTCGGGTCCGCGGTGACCGACAGGGCGAACTGGTTCGGGCTCACGTCGACCGAGGCGGCGACATCGACGATGGACTGGTCCAGGATGTGGAAGTCCAGGTAGTTGAAGGCCGTCTCGACGAGCGGCGCGCCCTTCCCCCACTGGCGTTGCATCGCCGGCAACGGGAAGCGCCGGTAGGGCCAGGCGTCCGTCTCGTCGGAGAAGACGGCGGAGACGAGGTCCGGCCAGGTGGCACGGCCGGAAGGCAACCGGACCGGGATCACGTTCAGGAACATGCCGAGCACCTGGTCGCCGCCGCGGACCTCGGGGCGGCCGTTGCAGGTCAGCCCGGTGAAGAAGCGTTTCTGGTCGGTCAGCATGCCCAGCACGGTCAGATGGGCGGCGAGCAGCACGCTCTTGAGCGGTGCCGCGACGCCTCGGGCCAGCCCGCGCAGTCCGCCGACGAGATCGTCGAAGGCGACGACATGCTCGTGGTAGAGCGGCAGATCGGTTCGGTCGATGGCTACGGCCGGCAGCCGGTGCGGCTCGGCACCCTCGATCCGGCCGGCCCAGAAGTCACGATGTTCCGCCGACGAGGTCGATGCCCGTTCCAGGGCGACGAAGTCGGCGCAGCCGACCGGTGGCGGGTTCTCCACGACCGGCCGTCCCGCACGCAGGTCCCGGTAGGCGTGGAGCAGGCCGGTCAGCATCGAGTTGTGGGACCAGCCGTCCAGAATGGCGTGGCATTCGGTGACGACGAGGCCCCACTCACCATCACCCTGGACCACCCGCAGCCGCCACAGGGGCGCCTGGTCGAGGGCCAGGACCGTCCGGCGTTCGGTGGCCAGCAGCTCCCGTTCCGCGGCGGGCCGCTCGTCGGGCGGGAGTGCTCGAAGATCGTCCACTGTCACCCGGGCATCGCAGTCCCGGTACACCAGTTGCAGGGGTTCGCTGTAGGAGGAGCAGTCGATGGCCGAGCGCAGCGCAGGATGCTGCCGCATCATCGACCGTGCCGCGTTGCGCAGGGCCGCGAGGTCCACCGGCTCGGTATCGCGGATCCGGTACAGGGTGGAGTTGTGGTAGGGCAGGGCATCCGGATCGTGCAGCATCTCGTACACCATGCCGAGCTGGACCTGCGTCGCCGGGTAGGCGTCCTCGACCGCAGTCGGTAGCAGCGCCCGGTCCGCGGGCGTGAGGAGTTCGGCCCTGCCCGGACTGGTGGACTCCTCGGCCCGGTTCAGTTGCGTGGCATGCGCGGCCAATTCACGGATCGTCTGCCAGCGGAAGACATCCTGGACGCTGACGTCGACCCCGCGGTGGCGCAGCGCACCGACGACCCGAACCGCGCGGATCGAATCGCCGCCCGCATCGAAGAAGTTGTCGCAGACACCGACCTGGCTCACGCCGAGACTGTCCGCCCAGATCTGCGCGAACAAGCTCTCACGAGCACCGTCCGGTGGCACGTACCGCTGCTCCGGCTCGGCACGGATCTGCTCGGCGGCCGGCAGTGCGGCGCGGTCCAGCTTCCCGTTCGCCGTCAGCGGCCAGGTGTCGAGCACCGCGAACGACGCCGGCACCAGGTAGCTGGGCAGCACACCGGCGAGGTGCCCGCGCAGCGTGTCCGCGCTCAGTTCACTGTCCTTACGCCGCAGTACGTAGGCGGCGATCCGGTCCGGACCGCCGTCGGCGTGAGCGAGGATCGTGGCCGCCTCCAGCACATCGGGATGGCCGGCCAACGCCACCTCGATCTCCCCGAGCTCCACCCGGTAGCCCCGGATCTTCACCTGGCGGTCCGAACGGCCCAGGTACTCCAGCTCACCCAAGCCGCGGCTGCGTGCGTTGTCGCCGCTGCGGTACATCCGCGCGCCGGGTCGCTGCGCGTACGGGTCGGGCACGAACCGCTCCGCGGTCAGCGCGGGACGGTGGAGATAGCCACGGGTGACCCCGGCACCGCCGACGCAGATCTCCCCGCGCGCACCCGGCAGCGACGCGCCCAGGTCGGCGTCGAGGACCTGCAGGGTGACACCGGGCAGGGCGACACCGATGGGACTGCCCCGCCAGCTCCTGTCGCAGTCGGCGGGCCCGATGTCCCGGTAGCTGGAGTGCACGGTGGTTTCGGTGATGCCGTACAGGTTGACCAGGTGCGGTCGCGTCGCGCCCAACCGTTCGAACACCGGCGCCAACGCGGCCACGTCCAGTGCCTCTCCGGCGAAGATCACCGCACGCAGCGCGATCTTGCCGACCGACGGATCACCGTCGGAGAACAGCGGGAGCAGGTTACCGAAGGCCGTCGGGGTCTGGCTGAGGATGCTCACCCTCTCGTCCACCAGCAGCGCCATCAGCTCCTGCGGCGAGCGCGCCACCTCGGTCGTGGCCAGTACGACGGTCCCCCCGGTGGTCAGGGCGCCCCACATCTCGCAGACCGACACGTCGAAGGCGTACGAGTGGGTGCAGCTCCAGACATCCCCCGGGCCGATCCCGAGTCGTTCGGTCAGCGCCCGGACCAGGTTGGTCACGTTGGCATGGGTGACCATGACGCCTTTGGGCCGACCGGTGGAACCGGACGTGTAGATGATGTACGCGAGGTTGTCGCCGACCGCAGCCGCGGGCAGGTCGTCCTCGGACCACCCTGCCACCGGGTCGTCGGCCAGTACGACAGGCAACGCGAGGTCGGGCAGGTCCGTGGCGAGCCGCGACTCGGAGACCACCAGGCGCGCATCGGCGTCGGCGATCATGAACGCGAGCCGTTCCGGCGGGAGTTCCGGGGCCAGCGGCAGGTACCCGGCACCACTCTTCAGCACCGCCAGTAGCGCCACCACGAGCGTGTCGCCGCGATCCAGGTGGACGCCCACGATGGACTCCGGTCCGGCGCCCTGTTCGACCAGCCGGTGCGCGAGGCGGTTGGCGCGCATGTTGAGTTCCGCGTAGGTCAACCGTCGGGTGCCGGCGACGACGGCGATCGAGTCCGGGGCGCTCCGGGCCTGCCGTTCGACCTGCTGGGCCAGTGTCGGCCACCCGGAGGTCCCGGCGGTGGCGTCCTCCGCTGGTGGTCGCGCCGGCGAGGCCAGGGTCAACCGACCGAGCTCCTGGTCCGGTTCGAGGGTCGCCACCTCGATCATCCGGACGAACTGCGCGGCCAGCTGCTCCACCGTCGAGCGGTCGAACCTGGCCGTCGCGTACACGATCTGGCCCTGCATCCCCCCGGCGGCGTCCGCGTCCAGCGACACGAGCAGGTCGAAGCGCGCCCCGTACCACGGCACGGTCAGTTGTTCGACGTCCAGCTCACCCATCCGGGTCCGGGCCGGCGCATCCTCCTGGTAGGCGAGCATCACCTGGATCAGTGGATCGTGGGACAGGTCGCGGGTCGGCGCGACCGCGTCCACCACCCGCTCGTACGCAAGGTCCTGGTAGGTGTAGGCGTCCAGAGCGGTGTCGCGCACCCGCGACAGTGCCTCCAGGAAGCTGGGGTCCCCCGACAGGTCCGTACGCATCGGGAGCGTGTTGACGAAGAACCCCACGGTGCGGGCGAACTCGGCGCGGGTCCGCCCGGCGACCGGGGTCGCCACGGTGATGTCGGTCTGCCCGCAGTAGCGGACCAACAGCATCTTCAGCGCGGTCAGCGCCGCCATGAACGGGGTGCACGAGCGCCCCCGCGCCGCCTGGCCGAGCCGCTGGGCCACCTCGGCGGACACGGTGAACTCGACACCGTCACCGGCCGAGTTCCATTCCGCGGCATAGGGGCGATCGGCCGGCAGTTCGAGCGGCGTGGCACCGGCAAGGTGGCGACGCCAGTACCGCAGCGCCGACCTGGACCGGCGCGAATCGGCCTCGCCACTTCGCTGGTGCCGCGCGTAGTCGGTGTACCGGGCAGGGCACGGCGGCAGCGGCTCAGCGGTATAGCAGGCGGCCAGTTCGGACAGCAGGATCCCCACCGACCAACCGTCGACGGCGATGTGGTGGGTCACCAGCAGCAGGATGTTCTCGTCCGGGGCGCACCTGACCAGGGTGGCGCGTAGCATCGGGTCCCGTTCCAGCTCGAACGGCCGCGCAGACTCGGCGCTGAACACGTCGGCGACCGCGGCGTCGTGCTCCGGTCCGGACGTCTGCCGCAGGTCGACCACGCGCAGCGGCACCGGCCCCGCCGGATCGACCACCTGGTACGGCTCACCGCTGTCCTCGGCCAGGTACCGGGTACGCAGGACGTCGTGCCGGTCGAGCAGGGTGTCCAGCGCCCGACCCAGCGCCGCCTGATCCAACGGCCCACGGAGCCGGAGTGCAACCGGTACCAGGTACTCGGTGTCGTGCGGACGCAGCAGGTAGGCGAACCACATTCGCTGCTGTGCGGCCGACAGCGGGGCGCGACCGTCCTCGGCCGCCGACCGGTTCACGGGCACGTCCATGTCACTGCTCTCCAGGGGGATCGTCGACGTACTCGGGTACCACAGCAGCGAACTGGCGGAGTGTCGGGGCATCGAACAGCACCCGCATCGACAGGCTGATGTCGTGGTCCTCGTCCAGGTGCAGCAGTACCCGCGTGGCGAGCAGCGAGTGCCCGCCGAGGTCGAAGAAGTTGTCGTCCAGGCCGACCCGGGGCACCCCGAGGACCCGTTGCCAGATGTCGGCGATGGCCCGTTCCATCGGCGTGGTCGGTGCCTGCCAACCCTGGTCGTCGTCGAGGTCGGTGATTTCGGGAAGCGGCAACGCATCCCGGTCCACCTTCCGGCTCGGGGTCATCGGGAACTCGTCGAGGACCACGCACGCGGTGGGCACCAGGTAGTTCGGCAGTCGTGCACCCAGTGCGCGGCGCAGCTCAGGCCAGGAGACCGTCGCACCCTCGCTCGCCACGACATAGGCGACGAGTGCGGCGGGCTCGCCGGGTTGCGGCCGACGCGCCAGCACGAGCGCCTCGGCCACCTCCGGCAACTGCTCCAGTTCGGTCTCGACCTCGCCCGGCTCGACCCGGAAACCACGGATCTTGACCTGCTCGTCGACCCGGCCACGGAACTGGATACGCCCATCCTCGCAGCGCACCACGAGGTCCCCGGTTCGGTACATACGGCTGCCCGGTCCGGCGTACGGATCGGGCAGGAAGCGTTCGGCGGTGAGCTGCGGTCGGCCATGGTAGCCGCGGGCCACGCCGGGCCCACCGATGTACAACTCGCCGGTGACGCCGACCGGTACGAGCCGGAGATTCTCGTCGAGTACGTACCCGGTGGTGTTGGCCAACGGTCGGCCGATCGGCACCGTAGCGGCATCCTCGTCGACCCGCTGTACGTGCTCCCACGTCGCGAACGTCGTGGTTTCCGTCGGCCCGTACACGTGCAGCAGCCGACGCGGCGGCGTTCCGGCGAGCAGTTCGCGTACCCGTCGGGCGTCGACCGCCTCGCCACCGAACAGCAGAGTGGTCAGGCACGCGAAGGTGTCCGGCCGCGTGCTCACCACATCGTTGAACAGTGCCGTGGTGATGAACAGACTCGTGATCTGCTCCCGGCGCAGCTGCCGGCCCAGCGCGGCCGCGTCGAGCAGCGTGTCGGTGTCGATCACGCACACCTGCCCGCCGTTGAGCAGCGCGCCCCAGATCTCGAAGGTCGCCGCGTCGAACGAGGTGTGCGAGGCCTGCGCGATCCGTTCGTGCGGACCGAACCGGACGTAGTCGCTGCCCCGTACGAGGCGCAGGATCGACCGGTGCTCGACCATGACCCCCTTGGGTCGACCGGTGGAGCCGGACGTGTAGATCACGTAGGCGAGGTCGGATCCGCGGCAGTCGCCCGCGGGTGCCACGTCCGGCAGGGCGGCGAGGGCGTCGGCGGCCTGATCGAGCAGGATGGTGCGTACCGCATCGATGGGCAGCGGGCGACCGGTCGCGGTATCGGTGATCACGAGCCGTACGTCGGAGTCCGTACACATCAGACCCAGTCGGTCGTCCGGGTAGTCCGGGTCGAGCGGCACATACCCAGCGCCGGCCTTCAGCACCGCCAGGAATGCCGCGATGGCGTCGATCCCCCGGCGCAGCATGACGCCGACCCGGGCTCCGGGCGTACATCCGTTGGCGTGCAGGAGGTGTGCGATCCGGTTGGCCCGACGGTCCAGCTCCAGATAGCTGACCCGGGCGTCGCCGGCCACCACCGCGGTCGCGTCCGGGCGCTGCGCCACCTGCGCGGCGAACGCATCCGGCACGCAGCGCTCCGCCGGGTACGGCGTGCCGGTGGCGTTCCATTCCACCGCGAGCCGATGGTGTTCGGTGTCGGTGAGCATGGCCAGCGCGGACAGCCTGGCCTGCGGATCTGCCACGACACTGTGCATCAGGGTGAGCAGATGTCCTGCCATCCGTTCGATCGGCTGCCGGTCGAACCGGTCGGCGGCGTACTCGAACTCCACGGTGAACGAGCCGTCGGGTCGGCGTTGTGCCACCAGGGTCAGGTCGAACTTCGCCGGACGCCACTGGATCGGCAACGGTGTCACGTTCAGTCCGGACAGGACGAACGGTGCCGGAAGCTGGTCTCGTACGTCCAGCATCACGTTCAGCATCGACGCCGCCGGCTTCCCCCGTCCCGTGTCGGGCTGCCCGTCGAGTGTGTGCGCGGTGTGCTGGTGCCGGTAGGCCTCGATCGAGCGGGACCGGACCCGACCCAGCAGCTCGGTGAAACGTGGGTCTCCCGACACGTCGACCCGGATCGGCAGCGGGATGACGAAGTTGCCGATCAGGTCCTGCAGGGTGGGATCGCCGCGGTCACCGGACGGGATACCCACGACGATGTCCTGCTGCCGGCAGTGCTGTGCGAGCACGGTGGCCAGTGCCGCCAGGACGGTCATCAGGGACGTCGCCCCGTGCGCCGTACCGATTCCCAACAGCTGGTGGGCCAGCTCGGCGGGGACGACAGCGGTGTGCGTCGCGGCGTCGCCGTACCGCTGCCTGCGGCGGGGCCGGTCCGTCGGCAGCTCCAGTGGTGCGGCGCCGTCGAGGACCTCCGCCCAGAACGTCCGGTCCGGCTCCGCCGTGTCCGTGCGTTCCTGTTGCCAGACGGCGTAGTCGGCGTACTGGATGTGCAGCAGCGGTAGCAGGGCCGCCGGCCCACCCGTGTGCTGGGCGTAGAGACTCTGGAGTTCGCCGGCCAGGACTCCGGCGGACCAGCCGTCGAAGGCGATGTGGTGGAAGACCAGGACCAGAATGTGCCTGGCTGCTGCCACAGTGCTCAGGTGCACCCGCAGCGGCCATTCCTGCGCCAGGTCGAACGGGCGCCGCACCAGGGACCCGACCCGGTCCGCGAGTTCGCCCGCATCGACCGTGGCCCAGTCCAGTGCCTCCCATGCCACCTCACCGGGCGGGTCGACCGTCTGTGACGCACGGCCGGACCCGGTGTAGCGGGTACGGAGGATCTCATGGCGGGTGACGATGTCGGTCACCGCGCGGCGCAGGGCGGCCGCGTCGAGCGGCCCGGACAGTCTCAACACCACCGGGACCTGGTAGCCCACATCCCCCGGGTGCGCCTGTTCGTGCAGCCACAGCGTGTGCTGGGCCGACGCCAGCGGAACCGGGGAACTGCGGTCGGCGCGCTCGATGCGCTCCGGACCGGCCACCGGTCGCGTCGCATCGACCAGCACCGACACCGCGCGGACGGTCGGCTCGTCCATGATGTCGGCGAGCTGGATCCCGGTACCGAATGCCGCGCGCAGCCGGGCCACCAGCGTCACCGCGAGCAGGGAGTGCCCACCGAGGTCGAAGAAGTTGTCGAGGACGCCGATCCGTTCGACACCGAGCAGCTCCGACCACAGCGCATCGACCAGACGCTCGGTGTCGGTCGCCGGCGGCACATAGGGATGTGTCCCCTCGGGGCGGGTCGGTTGGATTGCCGGGAGAGCGGCCCGATCGATCTTGCCGCTGACGGTGTACGGCATCCGGTCGACGAACACCACATGTGTCGGCACCATCGTGCGCGGCAACCTGCCGGCGACGAAACCGCGCAACTGCTCGACCGTCGGAGCACCGGCGCCGACCCGCACGTAGGCGACCAGCTGGACCGCGTCGTCACCGGTACGGGCGGCGACCACCGCGGCCGCCTCCACGGCCGGATGTTCGGTCAGCACGGTCTCCAGCTCGCCGGGCTCGACCCGGATCCCGTTGATCTTCACCTGATGGTCCCGCCGACCAAGGAACTCCAGCTGCCCGTCCCACCGGCGACGCACCCGGTCACCGGTGCGGTACAGGCGTTGGCCGACGGCGGTGGGGTCCGGCACGAACGCCTCGGCGGTCGCCTCCGGCCGCCCGAGATACCCGCGGGCCAGGTTCACCCCGCCGACGAACAGTTCGCCCGGGATGCCGTGCGGCAGCGGGTTGCCGTCCTCATCGGCGACCAGCAACCGGACGTTCTCCATCGCCCTGCCGATCGGCGCGATCGACCCGGCGGTGCCGGCGGCGTACTGCCAGCTGCACACGTCGATCGAGCACTCGGTGGGGCCGTAGGTGTTGAACAGCGTGAGGTCGAGGTCGGCGGTCAGCCGTGCGCACAGGGACAGCGGCAGCGCCTCGCCCGCCGAACACAGCACCCGGAGACTTCGGCAGGACGCCAGGGCCGGCTCGTCGGCCAACAGACGCAGTACGGACGGCACCGCCTGCGCGACGGTGACACCGTGCTCGGCGATCGTGGTGGCGATCGTGTGCGGGTCTGCCTCGGCACCGGGCGGGCCCAGTACGACCCGGCCACCGACCAGCAGCGGGCCGAAGATCTCCCAGCCCGCGGCGTCGAACGTGATGGCGGTCCGTTGCAGCACCCGGTCCTCGGCGGTCAGCGGCAGGGTACGTACCCCCCACAGGACCCGGTTGAGGATGCCGCCGTGGGTGATCACCACGCCCTTGGGGCGACCGGTAGAGCCCGACGTGTGCATGACGTACGCCGGGTTGTCCGCACACGTCGCCGCCCAGGGCGGGGCCGTCCGCGCCGGGCCGGCGAGCAGCTCGGCGGGTGTCAGGCAGCTGCGGTGGGGCGCAGCGAGCCGGTCGCGGTGACCGGCCGTGGTGATGACGACCCGGGCGGCGCTGTCGGACATGATGCCCGAAAGACGCTGGGCCGGATGGTCGGGATCCAGCGGTACATAGGCGGCACCTGCCTTGAGTACCCCGAGTATGGCGGTCACGAGATCCGGGCTGCGCGGCAGGCAGATCGGCACCAGCGACTCCACACCCACGCCGCGTTCCCGCAGCTGCCACGCGACCCGGTCGGCGTTCGCGTCCAACTCGCGGTACGTCAGCTGGGTGGAGCCGGCAACCAGGGCGATCGCTTCCGGCGTCGCCGCGGCCTGCGTCGCCACGAGCTGATGCAGCAGCTGGGTGGGGGGTTCGACCAGTGCGCCCTGTTCCGCGCCCGCCTCGACCTCGCTCGCCATCCTCAGTTCGCGTACGGGCAGCTCGGGCTCGGCGGTCAGCTGCTCCAGCAGCCGTACGTAGTGGCGGGCGACGGTTTCCATGCTGCCCCGCCGGAACAGCGCGACCGGGTAGGTGACGCTGCCGGTGAAGGTGTCCTGCGACTGCTGGACGATCTGCATCGAGAGGTCGAACTTGGCCGCGTGGACCGGAACGTCCCACTCCTCGACCCGTACGCCGTCCAACCGGAACTGTGTCGCGTTCGCCTGGTGCAGACCGAACATCACCTGGCACAGCGGGGTACGGGACCGGTCCCGGGCCGGGTGGAGGGCGTCCACGAGATACTCGAAGGGCAGGTCCTGATGCGCCAGGGCATCCAGCACCCGGTCACGTACCGCGCCGATGAGTTGGCCGACGGAACCGTCGTCGGACACGTCGACCCGTACCACCACCGTGTTGACGAACAGCCCGATCAGGTCCTCGAACCCGGCCCGGGTACGGTCCGACACCGGCACCGCCACGGCCACGTCGGGTTGACCGCTGTAACGCGCGAGCAGAATGTGGAATGCCGTCAGCAGCACCATGAAGGGCGTCGCCCGCGAACGTTCGGCAAGTCTCGCCACCCGTGCGCCCAGCTGCGCCGGGATCTCGAAGCCGACCACGTCACCACGGGGATCGAACACCGCTGGCCGGGCGAAGTCCGTCGGCAGGTCCAGTTCGGTCAGCCCGGTCAGCGCGTCGCGCCAATGCTCCAGCAGGCCCTGCACCGTCGGTTCGTCGAGATGTTCGAGCTGCCAGCGGGCGAAGTCGCCGTACTGGATCGCCAGTTCCGGCAGGGTGGGGGGCGCACCGCTGACGGCGACCCGGTACGCCTCGGTCAGCTCCCGCGCCAGTACGGCCACCGATCCGCCGTCGCAGGCGATGTGATGGGTCATGATGAGCAGCAGATGCCCGGCGGCCGGCAGTCGTACCGACAGGGCACGGAACGGCGCGTGTGACACCAGGTCGAACGGGCGGTGGGCGTTGCGCAGGACCAGTTCCCGGGCGAGTGCCTCGGCCTCTTCGGAGGGGCGGTCGGACAGGTCGACGCTGTCCCAGTCGATCGGGCCGGGTGGGTCGACGACCTGCGTCGGACGGCCGTCGACCTGGGCATAGCGCGTCCGCAGTACCTCGTGCCGGGTGACGATGCGGGACAACGCGTCCCGCAGTGCGCTCTCGTCGATGTGGCCGTACATGCGTAGACCGATGGGGGTGTGGTAGGCGGTCCCGCCGGGTTCGAGACGGTCGAGGAACCACAGTCGCCGCTGCGCGAAGGACATCGGCGGACGCGCTGCCCCGGACCTCGTCACCGGAACCGTCGCCGTCGCCACCGTCGCCTGCTGATCCGGCGGTGACGTGGGCTGCTCCAGCGCCGCCGCACCGAACGTCTCCTCCATCTGACGTCGTACCAGCGCGCCGATGTGCGCGGTCAGGCCCGCCACGGTCGGCGCCAGGAAGACGTCACGTACCGAGAGCGGGACGGTGAAATGATCGGCCAGCCGGCCCACCAGACGGGTGGCCAGTAGCGAATGACCGCCCAGGGCGAAGAAATCGTCGTGCGCACCGACCTCCGGCACCGCCAGCAGCTCCGCGATGATCTGCGCGACCGCGCGCTCGGCTGCGGTCCGGGGCGGCGCGTACGCCGTCGTGGTCCGCGCCCGGCCGGCCAACTCGCGCCGGTCCACCTTTCCGTTGGTGGTCAAGGGAAGCGCATCCAGCCAGACGATCTGCGCCGGCACCATGACAGACGGCAGCCGCTGCGCCAGGTACTCCCGGATCTGGTCGTCGGCTGCCCGCGCGGTGTCCCGCGGCACCGCATAGGTGACCAGCCGCCGGTCCACCCCCGCGACCGTCACGACGGTGGCGGCGTCGACCACGTCGGGATGGTGCAGGAGCGCCTCGTCGATCTCATGGCAGTCGACGCGCACGCCGCGGATCTTCACCTGCCGGTCGCTACGGCCCAGGAACAGCAACGTGCCGTCGGACAGCCGGCGGGCGCGGTCGCCGGTCGCGTACATGCGACCGCCCGGCCGGGAAGCGAACGGGTCGGGCCGGAAGCGTGCCGCCGTGGCCTGCGGGTCTCCGGCATATCCGCGCGCCATCGTGGGCCCGGAGATGAACAGCTCGCCGGCCACGCCCGGCGGGACGAGATTGCCGTCGGCGTCGAGTACATGGACCTGCTGGCCGGGTACGGGTGTGCCGATGGGTACGGTCGGTTCGTCACCATGCCAGCTCGTCGCGTCGAACCTGGTGCCCCAGACGATCTCGGCGGGACCGTACTCGTTGCTGATCTGTGCCGTGGGCGCGGACCGACGCATCCGCTCGACCAGTCCGCTGGTGCACACGTCACCGCCGACGATCGCCATCCGTAGCCCGGCGAGCGCCTCTGCCGGGACGTCCCGCAGTACCGCGTCAAAGTAGTGCGGCGGCGCCACGATGTGGCTCGGCCGTCCGCTCTCCAGCAGCCCCACCAGTTCGTCCAGATCGTTGGTGGCCGGGATGAGTACCCGGCCGCCGGTGTACAGCGCCCAGCAGACGAAGGACAGGAAGACGTCGAAGGAGAAGGACAGCGCCAGCAGCAGCCGCTCGGGCGTGGGGTACATCCTGCTGCGGACGTCGGTCACCGCGACGATCGCCGCGTGCGGGATCGCCACGCTCTTCGGCTGTCCGGTCGACCCCGACGTGTGGATCACCGCGGCCAGATCTGCCGGGCGGATGGTGCGGGGAAGCGGCTCTTCCGACTGTGACCGGATCTCCGCCGCATCGCGGTCGAGGCACACCCGGTCCCCGGATTCAGGCAGCCTGCTGTGGCTCTGTCGTGTCCCCACCACGATCCGCGGGCGCAGGGCGCTCGTCATGTCCCGCAGCCGGTTGCGCGGATGCTCCGGGTCCATGGGCAGGTAGGCGGCACCGGTCCGCAGCACCGCCAACAGTGCCACCACCAGATCGGCGCACCGGGGCAGGCAGATTCCCACCAGGTCACCGGCGCGTACCCCGCGGTGCACCAGGTACCGGGCGAGGCGGGTGGCGCGGGCGTCGAGTTCGGCGTAGGTCATCGCGGTGGCGCCGCAGTCCACGGCGACCTCGTCGGGTCTGCGCCGCATCTGCTCGGCCATCAGGTCCGGCACGCACATCGGTGGGACGGCCAGTGCGGGCCCGGTGGCCAGCGCAAGCTGTCGGGTGCGTTCGGCTCCGGTGACCAGCGGCACGCTGCCGACCCGTTGGGCGGGTTCGTCCGCGAGGGCGGTCAGCACCCGCAGGTAGGCATCGGCGACCCGCTGCCCGGTCTGCTCGGTGAACCGGCCGGTGGCGTACCCGAGAACGGCGTCGAGGCCGCCGTCGACACGGCGGCGTACGGCCAGCGAGAGTTCCATCCGCGCGCCGGTGACGGGCGAGGGCATCCGGCGCACGTCGATGCCGGGCACCGACCAGTGGTCCTCCAGCAGCTCGTCGTCCCAGGCGAACATCGTCTGGATGAGCGGCCCACGGGCGGCGTCGCGGCCGTCGGCCAGTTCCTGTACGAGGCGCTCGAACGGCATGTTCTGATGGGCCATGGCCCCGATCACGACCGTACGGAGCCGATCGAGCAGATCCCCGAACGTCGGATCACCGGAGAGGTCGGCGCGTACGACCAGGGTGTTGACGAAGTAGCCGATCACGTCGTCGGCCTGCCTGTCCGGACGGGTCGCGACGGGAATGCCCACCGGCACATCGTGTTGCCCGGTGAACCGGCTGAGGGTCAGCGCGTACGCACCGAGGAACAGTACGAACGGCGTGACCCCGGCGTCGAGGGCGCGACCTCGCAGCAGCTTCGCCAGCTCCGCATCGATGACGAACTCGATCCCGTCGCCCTCGGTGTCGGCCACCGTCGGCGCCGCGACGTCGTACGGCAGATCCAGGGCCGGCAGGTCGGCGAGGGTCTTCCGCCAGTGCGCGATCAGCTCCGAGTCGGGTTCCTGCGCGTGCTGCCGCGCCCAGACGGCGTAGTCGGCGTAGGTGATCGCCGGTACGGGCCGCTGCCGACCGGTCGGTTCGCCGGCCGCCCGATAGGCCTCGGCGAGCTCACGTAGCAGGATCTGCGCGGACCGGGCGTCGAAGACGATGTGGTGGGTGACGAAGACCAGGACGTGCTCGCTGGGGTCGATGCTGACCAGATGTGCGCGTGCCAGCGGACCGGTGCCGAGATCGAATGGTTGGGCCGCCGTGTCCTCGACGATCGAGAGCGCCTGCTGTTCCGCCCCGGCACGATCACAGCGGCCCAGATCGGTACGGGTGACGGCGATGGTCTCTTCGGTCACGTACTGCACCGGCTCGCCGTCCAGCAGCCCGAACGAGGTCCTCAGCGCGGGGTTGCGTCGGAGTGCCTGCTCGACGGCATGCTGGAGATGGTCGACGTCCACGGTGCCGGTCAGCCGCAGCACCACCGGCTCGTTGTACTCGCTCGTCGGGCCGTTGATCTGGTTCAGCAGCCACAGTCCGCGCTGCTCGACCGACAGCGGTTGCGGTCCGGACCGTTCCTCATGCGTGACCGACGGAACGTCTGCTGTGCTCCGGGCGGCTGCCAACGTCTCCGCGAGCCGCCGGATCGTGCCGGCCGTCAGTACGTCCGCGGCCGACACCGCGGCACCACAGTCCCGGCTCGCCTGCGCAGCGATCCGCGCCGCCAGCAGCGACTGGCCGCCCAGTTCGAGGAAGTCTTCGGTGACGCCGATTCCCGTACGTCCGAGGAAGTTTTCCCAGATGCGGTGAAGTTGCCGCTCCAGATCGGTGTCGGGGGGCGAGGTCGGATGCCCGGGTGCGGCGGACTGCCGGTCCGGTACCGGAAGCCGACGCCGGTCCACCTTGCCGTTCGGCGTGGCGGGCAGCGCGTCCAGCGCGACGAAATCGCTGGGGATCATGTATTCCGGCAGTGTGGTTGCCAGCGCCTCGCGAAGCTGTCGATCGGTGGGTCGGGCCCCGGCCGCGGGAACGTAGTACGCGACGATCCTCGGGGCCGAATGTTGACCCGTCGGCAACGCCGGGTCCGACTCCTGCGCCACCTGTCCTCACCCTCAACTCATCTGGTCGTGGAAGTGAACCCTCGTCGGCTCGATGACAGACCCCTGGTCGCGGACGTTCAGGTCGGGAACCGATTCCGCCGTTGGCGCCGTGTCACCCGTACGCCTCCGGTCCGGCGATGCACCACTCCAGCGCCGCCATCGCGCTGTGCAGCTTGTGATGGGCCTGCTCGAAGGCGACACTCGCCGCGCCGTCCAATACCGCGGCGGTCACCTCCTCACCGCGGTTGGCGGGCAGATCGTGCATGAACACCGCGCCCGGGCTTGTCTTCCACAGCCCCTCGTCGACCTGGAACGGCGCGAACACGCTCCGCCAGTCCGCACTGGGCTTCACCGTTCCGGTGGTCTCCCACCTGGTGGTGTAGATGACATCCACGTCCGTCGGCAGGTCCGTCATGTCGTGGCGTTCGGTGATGCCGCCGGTCGAGGTGGTCATCCGGCGGGCCGCGGCCGTGATCGGCGCCTCCAGACCGAATCCCGGCGGTGTCCGCAGTTCCAGCCGCGTGTTGGCGAACCTGGGCAGGGTCAACGCGAGCGCGGCGGCGGTGTTGTTGCCCTCGCCGATGTAGAGGACGCGAAGGCCGTCCAGGCGGCCGAACCTCAGCTGCATCGTGACGAGGTCGGCGAGTGCCTGGGTCGGATGTTCCTCCGAGGTCATGGCATTGACGATCGCCATCTGGTGCTGACGGGCCATGGTGCGCAGCTCTGCCATACCCGCCGCGGTACGGGTGACGAAGCCGTCCAGCATTCCGGACAGGACCGCCGCGGTGTCCCCGATCGTCTCGCCGGTCTCTGTCTGGAGATCGGCCGGGCCGTACGACACGACGTTCGCGCCCAACCGCAGTGCGCCCACGGTGAAGGCGGTACGGGTACGGGTGGAGGTCTTGCGGAAGTGGATACCGACCGTGGACCCGGTCAGGGGTTTCGCCGCGCCACCGCCGGCGTACCAGACGCCGCGGTCCACCAACGAGCGCAGCGTCCCGTCATCGAGATCCTGGAGGGAGATCAGGTGTCGCTTCGTCACGGCTTCGCCACCTCGGCGGCGGTTTCCTCCATGCGCTTGCGCAGACTCAGCGGACGCATGTCGGTCCAGATCTCACCGATGTGGGACAGGCATTCCTCGCGCGGTCCCGTGGTTCCCTCGGCATGCCAGCCGAGTGGGAGTTCGCGGTCGGCGAGCCAGATCGAATACTGCAGTTCATCGTTGTACACCACCGAGTAGACCCGGTCGTCGCTCTCGTCGCTCATGTTCTCCCTCGGTGTGATCAGAGGTGGTCGAGATTGGCTTGATCCGAACCAGCGTTGAAGTCGGTGACCCGGGTCCCTGCGTCCCGATCACGGGCGACCCGGTACACGTGGTCGGCCACGGCGATGTCCAGGATCCCCAGGCCGAACGGTGAGAAGACCGTGACCTTCTGCGGATCCCGGGGTACCGGGCCGGGGCCGAGCATCAGCTCGCCGAGCGTCCCGTGGATGAACGAGCGCTCACCACGGCGCTGTTCGGCCAGGTGGAGCGCGGTGTTGGCGCGACAGACGTGGTCTTCGTCGTCGACGATGTTGCGGCATTCGGTGATCGCCTCCGGCACGATGTCGCGGAGCGACACATGCAGCACGAGGCTGCCCGGCCGGCAGGCGGAAAGATCGGTGTGCGGTGTGGCAGCGGTGGTGGCGAACGAGACCAGCTGGTGGCTGCGCAGTGCATCGTCGAGACCGGGCACGCAGACCAGGTCCAGGTCCGGACGACTCTGCCTGCATCGTGCCGCGAACGCCTCGGCCATCGCAGGGTCGCGATCGTACAGGCTGACCTGACGCAGGTCGGGACACGTCGCGAGCAGGAAGCGCAGGATGGCACGGTTGATCACGCCGCAACCCACCAGGGACACCCCCGTGGTCGTGGTTTCGGCAGACAACCACCGGTTGGCCAGCGCCGCGCTGGCAGCGGTACGCCACGCCGATATCGCCGCGGCCTCCAGAAGCGCTTCGGGTCGACCGGTCGTCGTGGAGTTGAGCACTATCACGGCGGAGGCACGATCGAGTCCTTGCGCGTGGTTGCCCGGGAACGATGCGATCCACTTCATCCCGGCAACGGGCTCGTCGGCGCCCAGGAACGCGGGCAGGGCGATGATCCGGCTCTTGCCGTCGGGCATGTGCAGGAAGCCGGAGGGCGGCAGTGTCGTCCGCCCCCGCGCATGCGCGATGTAGGCCCCGGACACGATGTCCAACACCTGGTCGAGGGATTCGTGCAGGATGCTCCGAACGTCATGAGCGCCGAGAACCAACATCGTGGTCACCCCTCACCAGAGGAGGCGTCCACCAACGAATCCTCGATGGCAGAAACGATGTCGTCACAGTCCTGCTTCGTCGTGACCAGCGGCGGCATCAGCCAGATCCCCCGCATGTTCATGCTGAGCAGCACCCCTCGGCTCTCGCAGTTCGCGACGAATTCCGCGATCTTTCCGAGCGGCCACGTCTCACCGCCCGAGGCCAGCGGAAAGTGCACCATGAGTCCCGCACCCGCGATGTCGCCGGACAACCGGCCGGCGCGGATGCGACGCAGCTGCTGGCACAGATATTCACCAACGGTGCGGACATTGTCGAGGATCTGCTCACGCGCGTACATGTCAAGGACCGCCAGACCCGCTGCACACGCGACCGGGTGTCCGTCGGTGGCTGAACCTGCCGGCAACGCACGCGGCGGATCCGATTCCGCGACCGCGTGGTAGATCTCGTCGGATGTCAGCATCGCGCCGAACGGAACATACCCGGACGTCAGATTCTTCGACAGGATCAGGATGTCCGGCTCGATCCCCAGGTCCACGCATCTGGACATGCCGCCGGTGCGGCCACATCCGGTGCTGACCTCGTCCGCGATGAAATGCACGCCCGCATCGGCGCACAGACGTCGCAGTGCGCGCAGATCGTCCGGGTCGGGCACCAGACCGAGGCTGCCCATCAGGGGCTCCACGATCAGCCCGGTCACCCGCTCCGGTGTGAGCAGATCGAGCGCCTTGGCGACATTGTCGGTCCATGAGCCGTCCGGGTCGACCAGGTGCACATCGGGTACGAGCGGACCGTAGAAGTCCATCCCGGCGACGCTGCCGCTGAACGCATTCGCACCGAGCCCGAGGCCGTGGAAACTGTCGCGGAACGACAGCAGGGTCATCCGCTCCGGTTCATCGCCGACCACCCGCACCAGGCGACTGAGCATCACGGCGGTCTCGGTCATCTGGGAGCCGCTGTTGCCCAGCCGCACCCAGCGCAGCGACGGGGACCCGACCGCGTCCCGCAGCGCCCGTGCATACTCGACCGTCACCGCGGCCGGGCGGTCATAGGACAGGATGTTGGCAACGGGAAGGGTCGCCAGCTGTTCCCGAATCGCCTCTTTTACGGCATTCGCCCCATAGCCAAGGCCAAGGTTCCAGCAACCGGAGCGGGCATCGATGAGCCAACGACCCGAGGCCTCACGCACCCGGATTCCGTCCGCCGCGTCGACGAATCGATCTTGCCGCAGCGCCGGAACGAGATCATTCATCGGTCTCAGTGAGTGCCACAACGGGTAGTCCACGCTTTTCCCTTTCTCGGCAATGAACCTGCTGGACCGACACTCACTATGGCCCTCAGCGCCCGGGATTCTTCAGCGCCATCAGGACACGTGGATTCCCCACGTCATATGTTGATCACAAAAATTGAGGCGGCTCGATATTCGCCGCGGTAGATTGTGCCCAGGCCGGCTTCAGCATGTCAAGGCTCGTCGACAAATTCCTTCACGCGACCCGGATGTCGCATGATCGACGCGTACCGGCCGCCCACCGAACAAGCCTCTACCTGCTTATATCGTCGCCCACGCAGCGTCGTGCACCGGGCGGTCGGCGGCTCACCCGGCAAAGATCCGACCAATATCGCGCAGGACGGATCGTCCCGACAGACACGCTTTCCATGGACGCCGATTACGCCGGCCACCCGGTCCCGGGTCATTAGGATCGGCTCACGCGCGAACGCGCCACCCATTCCTCACAACCAGCCACATCGCCGATGCTCCCTGCCGACCGGTCCAGATCAGAGAGCACCTCCCGTTCCTGTCAGCACAACGCAAGAACGGCGCCGGGCACACCGCGACGACTCCGGCACGGTCCACGGACCGCTGGATGCCGGGTATATGGAGACAGGATGGCGGTGATTTCACAGGTCCGCAAGGCCCCTCAGACCAATCAGACAATTGCCACTCTGAATGGGTGAGGGTCGCGTAACTCAGTGCGGTCGATCGGCTGGGTGAGCGTAGTAGTGCCGTCAGCATGAATCCCGTCGACGACCGGTGCCGGTAGGTGCGGTGATCGGTAGCCACCAAGTGGCGATTGCCGTGATCCCTCCGCCGCTCCAGGTCGTACGTAGCCGGACACAACGCCGCTGACCAGGCAGTGTTGACAAACTCGACACTGCTGAGAAATCGTACTGTCGCTCCCCCGAACGGAGCCACGCCACCAATGCGCGTGACGTCTCAAGGGAGTCGGATGCGACACTTCCGCCTGCTCGTCGTCGGTAACGGGGTCTCGGCGTACGGCAGCTATCTGAACATGGTGGCGCTGAACGTCTTCATCTACCAGGCGACAGGCAGCGCGCTGGCCGCGGGACTCTTCATGGCCGCACGACTGGCGACGAGCGTGGCATCCGGATTCATCAGTGGCCGGCTGGTATCGCGCTACGACCGCAAACGGCTGATGATGGGCGCCGACCTCATCCAGGCCGCGATGCTGGTGCTGCTGCTGTTCGCCCCGGATGCGGCGCGGGTCACCCTGCTCTTCGCGCTGGCGGTGACAGCCGGATCCTGTTCGACGTTGCACCAGGTGGCGCTACGTAGCAGCGTCCCGGAGATCGTCGGGGCCGAGCATCGCGCCAGAGCCAACGGCCTGCTGGTGACCGGCCGGTCCCTGGCGATGATCGCAGGGTTCGCCTCCGCCGGGGTGCTCATCGCCGAACTCGGTTACAGCACGGCGTTCGCGCTGGACGCCGCCACCTTCGTCATCTCCGCACTGATCCTCGTCCGGCTGCCGATCCGCACACAGTCGGGCCGTGACAACCAGGCGAGCGAGGGACAGGAGGAGAGATCCGGCGGCGCCGTCCGGTGGGCCTCCCTGACGCTGCTACGTTCGTCGCCGCTGCTGGCGATGATGGTCGCGATCCGCTCGGTCGACGCACTGGGCTCCTCGTCGCACAACGTGGCTCTGCCCATCTACTCCAGCATCCTGGATCCCCATCATCCGGCCGCGTTCATCAGCCAGTTCTGGGCGACCTGGGCCCTGGGCAACATCGTGGCGCAGCAGTGCACCACGAGAATGTCGCGCAGGACAGGGCAGACGATCGGCGAACGCACCTTCGCGCTGGGTTCCTGCGTGATGTCGGCAGGATTCATTCTGGTCTTCACCGGTCTGCCCACCATCCCGGCGGTCATCGCCGCCCTGATCGCCGGGATCGCCGACGGAGTCACGGAGATCGCGTACATCTCCAGGTTGCAGGCAGCCCCGGACGACCAGCGTGGCCGCCTTTTCGGGTTCTCCGCCTCGGCCGAGAACACCGGATTCGGCCTGGGGATGATCGTCAGTGCGGCCCTGCTCGAGTCCTTCTCACCACTGCAGGTGGTGGGCTCCTTCCACGGCCTGGCGATCGTAGGGTGCCTGGGCTTCTTCCTCCTTCTCGTACGCCAGCTCCGGCGCGCGCCCGTCGCGCAGCCGCAGGGCGCCGGCCAGGGCTGGAGTGCGGAGACGGAGCCTGGCGGGCACGACGCGACGACCGGCGGGGACGTCCCCGTCGTGGAAGGCAGCAGTTGATGAGTAGCGCGACCGATACACCTGGCGCCGATGTGCGGATAGCCGTGATCGGCATGTCCTTCCGGTTTCCGGAAGCGGATACACCGGAGGAGTTCTGGCGCATCATCCGCGACGGCACGGACTGCATCACACGCTTCACCGAGGAGGAGCTGGCGGCCGCGGGGGTGCCTGCGGAGAAGTACCGCACACCGGGTTTCGTCGGAGCCAGCGGTCTGGTGGAGGACATCGCCGGCTTCGACGCGCAGTTCTTCGGCATGAGCGCCCGGGAGGCACGGATCACCGATCCGCAGCACAGGATGTTCCTCGAGTGCGCCCATCATGCGCTGGAGGACTCCGGGTACGCACCGGGGCGCGGCGATCTGTGCGTGGGCGTCTACGCCAGCACCGGCTATCACCTGTACTCGATGCAGAACTATCTGCTCAACAACGCCCTGCAGGAAACCGGCGGCGACGACTGGGTCTCCCGGCTGCAGACCATGGTCGGAAACTACCCCGATTTCACCGCGACCCGCACGGCCTTCCGCCTCGGCCTCACCGGCCCCGCCATCGGTGTCCAGACCGCCTGCTCCAGTTCCCTGGTCGCCGTACAGCTCGCCGCACAGTCGCTGCTCGCCGGGGACTGTGACATCGCCGTGGCCGGCGCCACCGCCGTACACGTACCCCAGGTGCTCGGCTACCACTATGTGAAGGGATCGATCCTTTCCAAGTCCGGTCACCTGCGGGCGTTCGATGCCCGCGCGGACGGCACCGTGGGCGGCACCGGCGTTGCCACCGTGGTGCTGAAGGACCTTGCGCGTGCCGTCGCCGACGGTGACACCGTCCACGGGATCATCCGGGGCTGGGGGGTCACCAACGACGGCTCGGACAAGCGGGCGTACTCCGCGCCCAGTGCGGCCGGGCAGCAGGCCGCCATCCGTCGCGCGTTGAGCAGGGCGCAGGTCAGCGCGGACAGCATCGGCTATCTCGAAACGCACGGTACCGGCACGCTGAAGGGCGACCCGATCGAGTTCGACGGCGCCACCGCAGCGTTCCGTACCGACAGCGCCAGAACCGGCTACTGCGCGCTCGGCTCGACGAAGGCCAACATCGGGCACCTCGACGTGTGTTCCGGCCTGGCGAGCCTGATCAAGGCGCTGCTCGTACTGAAGCACCGCGTCATCCCGCCGCTGGCGAACTTCACCCGGGCCAACCCCGCTCTCGCGCTCGACGACAGTCCCTTCTACATCCCCCGTACCGCCCGGCCATGGCCGTCCGGGGACACGCCGCGCCGGGTGGGGGTCACCTCGTTGGGGATGGGCGGCACCAACGTCCACCTCGTGGTGGAGGAGGCGCCCGAGCCCACGCCCCGGGCCGGTAGCGTTCCGCCGGGGGTGCTGCTGCTGTCCGGCCACAGCGAGGCGGCCCGCGCGGCCAACGCAGGTGCCTTCCGCGACCACCTGCGGCAGCATCCCGGTACGGACCTGGCGGACCTCGTCACCACCACTGCGGTCGGCCGGTCCCATCGGCGGCACCGGCTGGCGGTGCGGGCAACGACCACCACCGCACTCGCCGACGCCCTCGACGCGTGGCTCGCGAACGGATCCGAGGCCACGCGAGCGCACCCGGCGGAGGTGGTGACGGGTGGCGCCCCTGCGGAGTGCGCACCCGATGTCGGATTCCTGTTCACCGGCCAGGGCAGTTCGTACCGTGGGATGGCCGCAGCGATGTACGAGCGCTTCCCCGCCGTGCGTACGGTGCTCGACACCTGCGAACGCGTCCACCACACGGAGTCCGGCGGTTCGCTGCTCGACGTACTGCTCGGTCCGGCCGACCCGGCGGGAACGGGCGCGGACACCTCATACGACACCGACACCGCACAGCCGGCGCTATTCGCACTGCAGTGCGCGCTGCTCGCCCTGTGGCGGGAGGCCGGCGTGACACCGAGCATCGTGGCCGGGCACAGCGTCGGAGAGTACGCGGCACTGTACGCCGCGGGCGCTCTGTCCATTGAGGACGGTCTGCGCCTGGTCGTCGGACGTGGCCGGTTGATGCAGCGGCTCTGCGTTCCGGGCGGGATGGTCGCGGTGTCCGCCGACCACCAGACGGTCACCTCGCTGACCGCAGCCGTACCCGGCCTCGAGGTTGCGGTACTCAACGGCGACCAGAGACACGTGCTCGCCGGGCCGGTCGCGGCCGTGGACCAGCTGTCCGTGCTGCTGGCCGAGCGCGGTATCACCGGTGAGCGGCTGCCCGTGCAGCGTGCCTTCCACACCGCGCTGATGGAACCCGCGCTGGCGGACTTCCGCGTACTGCTCCGCGGGGTCGCCTGGCAGCCCAGCACCGTTCCGTTCGTGAGCGGTCTCGATGGGCGGGTCCGTCCCGCCGGCTGGGTCCCGGACGCCGACTACTTCCTACGCCAGGCACGTCAACCGGTGCGCTTCCACGACGCGCTGCGGGAGCTGGCGCACCAGGGCAGCGGCGCACTCGTCGAGATCGGCCCGCACACGACGTTGAGCGGGCTCGCCCGACGTGCCCTGCCCGGCCTGATGAGCGTGCCCACGCTGCGCCGCGGCGCCGGCCTCGAAGCATTGTGGGACGCGGCGGCACGGCTGCACTGCACCGGCGTGGACGTCGACTGGCAGGTGCTGGTGGCGGGTTGCGGCGGCGGCAGGATTCCGCTGCCGGGCTACTGCTTCCAGCACGAGAACTACTGGACCGGGCCGGAACCGACAGTGATCCGGTCCCGTGGAGCAGCGAGAATGGGGACCGACATGGCACAGGACGAGCGGCGCCCGGCGTACACGCAGGGCACGGCAGCGGTCGAACGGATACTCCGGCACGTCATCGAGGTGACCGTGAAGAGCCTCGGATGTGATCCCGGCGCGGTGACAGCAGGGACGTCGTTCTTCGATCTCGGTGCGGATTCCCTGCAGATGATCGCCGTGCTGCGTGAGCTGGAGCAGGAGCACCAGGTCAAGGTCTCGATGCGGGAACTGTTCGATGAGGCGGGCACCCCGCAACGACTCGCCGATCTGGTCGCCGGCCGGATGGCGGGTCCGCAGCAACCGACCGGCGGGCAGTACCCCCCGGTAGCGGCACCGCTCCCGCTGCCCACTCCTTCGCCGACGTTCACCGAACCATCCCCTACCGTCGCGGAATACCCGCTGCCCCCGTCGGTTGCCCCGGCCCCTGCCGCACCTGCGGTCCCGGAGTACGCGACGCGCCAGGAACTGGCGGACCTCGCCCGGCAGATCCACCAGCTGTCCCAGATACAGCTCCAGCTGATGACCCAGCTGTCCCAGTTGCTCGCCTTGCAGACCGCCGCCGGGAGCGGCATCGCAGCGGCGAACGGGAGGGCGGGCGCATGAGCGGGCTGAGCGAGGCCACGGCCGCCGTTGACCGGGACCTGGCCGCCATGGCGGAACTCTCGCAGCGCATCACGCAGCAGATGGCGGTCCCGGCACCGCAGCAACCAGCCGTGCACGGGCCGCGGGTGAGCGTGCCGAGCTCTTCGGGCATGGTCCGGGACACCACGACGCCGTCCCGGCAGGCCGCCCATCTTGACGATCTCGTCCGGCGGTACACGGCCAGGACCCCGAACTCGAAGGCGAGCGCGCAGCGCTACCGCAAGGTACTGGCCGACAGCCGTGCCGTCGTCGGCTTCCGCCGCAGTACGAAGGAGATGCTCTATCCGATCGTCGGTCGCCGCGCCGGCGGGTCCTTTGTGGAGGACATCGACGGCAACCGCTACGTCGACATCACGATGGGCTTCGGTGTGCTGCTCTTCGGCCACGAGCCGCGGTTCGTCGCCGAACCGGTCCGCGAGCACCTCTCCCGAGGAATCCGGCTCGGCCCCCGTACGGCCGAGACGGGTGAGGCGGCCGAGCTGCTGGCCGAGCTGACCGGGATGCAACGCGTGGCGTTCGCCAACTCCGGCACCGAGGCGAACTCCGCGGCGATCAGGCTCGCCCGTGCCGCCACCGGCCGCCACCGGGTCGTCATGTTCCACGGCTCCTACCACGGTCACGCGGACAACGTACTCGGACGCGCCACGGGATCCGGCGCCGAGCGGGTCACCGTACCGGTGTCCACCGGCATCCCGCCCAGCGCCGTCTCCGACCTGCTGGTGCTCGACTACGGCGACCCGGCGAGCATCGCGACGATCGAACAGTTCGCGGACGAGATCGCCGCGGTCGTCGTCGAACCCGTACAGAGCCGCAACCCGTCCCTGCGCCCGGTCGACTTCGTCCGGCAGCTGCGGGAGGTGACCCGGCGGCACGGCATCGTGCTGATGTTCGACGAGATGCTGACCGGTTTCCGCCCGGCGCTGCGCGGCGCCCAGGCGCTCTACGGTGTCACCCCGGACCTGGCGACCTACGGCAAGCTGCTCGGCGGCGGCTACCCGATCGGTGCCATCGCAGGCCGCTCAGACATCATGGACGGAGTCGACGGCGGGTTCTGGCGTTACGGCGACGACAGCCAGCCACCCGCGGACACCACCTTCTTCGGCGGAACGTACATCCAGCACCCCGTGTCGATGGTCGCGGCCCGCGCCGTCCTGACCCACCTGAAGGAGCACGGACCCGGGCTGCAGGAACGGCTGAACGCCCGTACCGACGAACTGGCCGGCACGCTCAACGGCTACTTCGAGGCGGAGGGCTTCCCATTGCGGATGAGCCACTTCGGCTCGATGTTCCGCTTCGAACACCGCGCCGACATGGAACTGCTCTACCACCACCTCATGCTGCGGGGCGTGCATGTCTGGGAATGGCGCAGCTTCTTCCTGTCCACCGAACACTCCGACAGCGACATCGAGTTCGTCGTGGATGCGGTACAGGGTTCCCTGCGCGAGCTACGCGACGCGGGCTTCTTCCCGGACGGTCGTAGCGCACCCGCGCAGGCACCGGTCTCGGCCATGGCGTGGAACGCCGCAGCGGCCCGTACCGCTGCCGCCAACGAAACCGCGACGCCGCCCCGAACTGCCCACCGCCCCCCCGACTTCAGCATCTACTTCTTCGGTGACTATCCGCAGGACGACGGCGCCCGCCACGGCAGGTACGACAGCCTCCTGGACACCGCACGCTTCGCCGACCGGCACGGCTTCCACGCGCTGTGGATGCCCGAGCGGCACTTCCATTCCTTCGGCGGCCTGTTCCCCAACCCCGCTGTGCTCGCCGCCGCCCTGGCCAGTGCGACCGAGCGGATCAGGCTCAACGCCGGTTCCGTCGTACTCCCGCTGCACGATCCGATCCGGGTCGCCGAGGAGTGGTCGATGGTCGACAACCTCTCCGGCGGCCGGATCGGTATCGGCTGCGCCAGCGGCTGGCACGCGAACGACTTCGTCTTCTTCCCGGAACGCTTCGGCCATCACAAGGAGGCGATGTACGAACAGCTGGAGCAGGTACGGCAGCTCTGGCGCGGGGAAGCGTTGCTGCGGACCACCGGCGACGGCGAGGCCGAGGTACGCCTCTTCCCCCGACCGGTCCAGGACACGCCACCGCTGTTCACGGCGGTGGTCGGCAATCCAGCCTCGTACGAGCTCGCCGCCCGCCATGACCTGGGCGTGGTCACCAACCTGATGACCCAGAGCGTCGAACAGCTCGCGGCGAACATCGCGCTGTACCGCCGTACCCGCGCCCAGCACGGACTCGACCCGCAGGGCGGCCGGGTTGCCGTCCTGCTGCACACCTACCTCGCGGCCGACCACGAGACCGCGCGGGCAGCGGCGTACGGACCGCTGTCGCGCTACATGCGCTCGTCGCTGTCGCTGTTCGGCGGCGTGACCAACAGCCTGGGCCACAACGTCGACCTGGCCGCCCTCGACGAGGCCGATCTCGAGACCGTGTTCTCCCGCGCCTACCAGCGCTACTGCGACCAGCGTGCGTTGATCGGCACGGTCGATACGGTCGCCGGGGTGGTGGATGCGCTCAGCGCGGCGGGCGCCGACGAGGTCATCTCGCTCGTCGACTTCGGCGTGCCGGCCGACGCCCTTCGCGCCGGCCTCCCGTACCTCGACGCGCTGCGCCGCCGGTACCACGGAGCAGGCACCACCGCTGCCGTACGCGAGGCCGAACCAACGGTGGCCGTCGTCGACCGGGCGGCCCCGGCCACGCCCGTCGAGGAGGAGCGCGGCGACGACGCCGGGCTACCGCTGTCACCGAGCCAGCTGCGCATCTGGTTCCTGGAGCGCATGCTTCCCGGTCGTACCGCCTACAACGAGGTCAAGGCGATCCGTCTGGACGGCCCGATGGACGTGCCCGCACTGCGCCGAGCCCTGCACAGCCTCGTGGCACGGCACGAGGGGCTGCGCACGGTGTTCCGGGAGATCGGCGGCGAACCACGCCAGGTCGTCCAGGCCGCCGGCGAACCGGACTTCGAAGTGCTGGACCGTACGGATGCCGGCGACGACGACGCTGCCAGTGCGGCGCTGCGGGAGGTGCTGGCCAGCGAGAGCGCGCGCCGCTTCGACCTCGTACACGGGCCGTTGTTCGTCACCCGGCTGGTCAGCCTGGGCGTGCAGCGGCATGTGCTCGTACTGTCCATCCACCACCTCATGATCGACGCGGCCTCGGCCGCCGTCCTCGCCCGCGACCTGTCCGCCCTGTACCGGTCCGAACTCCAGGGCACGGCGTCGGGTCTGCCCGCACTCACCCGCAGCTATGCCGAGGTCATCGGCGCCCAACTCGCCTCCCTCGACACCCCCAGGACCGCCACGGACCTGGCGTACTGGCGGCGCACGCTCGGCGGCGAGCTCCCCGTACTGGAGTTGCCCTGCGACCGGCCCCGCCCCGCGACGATGACCTCCAACGGCCGGGCGGTGTTCCACACCCTCGATCCCGCCCTGTCGGCACGGCTACGGGAGCTGAGCCGCGCGCACCGCAGCACGCTGTTCATGACCCTGCTCGCCGGGTACGCGACGATGCTGCACCTGGTCACCGGGCAGCAGGACATCATCGTCGGTACGCCGGTGTCCCATCGGCCGCAGGGCACCGACGACGTGCTCGGGTTCTTCGTCAACACGCTCGCCCTGCGCTTCGACCTCTCCGGTGACCCGAGCTTCGCTTCCCTGCTGGGCCAGGTGCGGACCGTCGCCCTGGACGCCTACGACCATTCCGACGTGCCGTTCGAGACGGTGGTCCGGGAACTGGCCCCGCCACGCACCACCGACCGCACCCCGGTCTTCGCGACGCTGGCCGAGTTCCAGAGCGGCGACCCGTTCCGGTTCGACCTCCCGGGCATCCGGGCCGTCCCGCTCGACGTGGGACCGGACAAGGCCCTCACCGATCTCCTCGTGCACTTCACCGATCAGCCGGATCACGCCGGCGGCATCCGCTGCCACCTGGAGTACAACACCGACCTGTTCGACCCGGACACCGTGGAAGGGTTCTTCGCAACATTCCGCACCCTCCTCGAAGCGGCGGTGCACGAACCCGCCACCCCGCTGTCGCGTCTCGGCGGACCGGTGACGCACGCGGCGCTCGGCGATCCCGTACCGGAGGCGTGGCAGCACGGCCCGGATCGCCCGGTGCAGGACACCACCGTCGCCGAACTGGTCGCCCGGCAGGCCGCTGCTGCTGGTGGCCGTACCGCGGTGATCTGCCGCGACGTCGTACTGACGTACGCGGAACTGGACGCGCGCGCCGGGCGACTGGCCGCCGTGATCGGTGCACGTGACCACACCGACGCGCCGGTGGCGCTGTGGCTACCCCGCTCGGCCGAGCTCATCGTGGCCATGCTCGCGGTGCTCAGATCGGGCCGTGCGTACGTGCCGGTGGACCCGTCACACGGCCGGGCACGCGCCGAGGCGGTGATCGCCGAATGCGGTGCCCGGATCCTGGTCAGCCAGGGGGCGCAGAGCGGTGCGCTGACGCTGCCCGACGGCGTGACCGTCGTGGACGTCACCGACGATGCGCACGGCGCGCCGAGTGCCACCGCGCTGCCGACCGGACCCGGGTCAGCGTGCTACGTGATCCACACCTCGGGCAGCACCGGTGTACCCAAGGGGGTCGCCGTAGCGCACCGTGCCGTCGTCAACCTGTGCCAGTGGCACCATCGGCGCTTCGCGTTCACGCCCGAGGACCGCAGCGCCCTGGTGTGCAGCCACGGCTTCGACGCCTCGGTACTGGAGATCTGGCCCGCGCTGACCGCCGGCGCGTCGGTGACCGTGGCCGACGACACCGTACGGAGGGACCCGCTCAGCCTGGCCCGCTGGTACGAGGCCCAGAAGGTCAGCTTCTCCATCCTGCCCACGTCCCTGGGCGAGGCGGTCCTCGGACTCGCCCCGGGCGACCAGCCGCCGCTTCGTCATCTCGTGGTGGGCGGCGACGTCCTGCGCACCCGGCCCCGCGCCGGGACGCCGTACGAGCTCGTCAACGTGTACGGGCCCACCGAGGTCACCGTGCTGTGCACCGCCGAGACCGTCGCACCGGAGTCGCCGGGCACCATGGGGCGGCCGATCCCGATCGGCCGCCCCATGGACAACGTCCGGCTACGGGTCCTCGACGGGGCGGGCAACCCGGTCCCCGTCGGCACGGTGGGCGAACTGTACGTCGGCGGCACGGGCCTGGCCCTCGGCTACCTGCACAGACCGGAACTGACCGAGGAACGTTTCGTCCCCGATCCCGCCGGCGGCGGACCGGCGCAGCGGCTGTACCGCACGGGGGATCTGGTGCGGTGGGCTCCGGACGGTGCGCTGGAGTTCCGGGGCCGTACCGACGACCAGGTGAAGATCCGGGGATTCCGGGTCGAACCGGAGGAGGTCACCCGGGCCCTCCGCGGCCTCGACGGGGTGCGGCACGCGGTCGTGCTGGCGCACCGCAACCGCCGGGACGAGGCGTACCTGGCCGGCTATGTGGTGCCCACCGATCCCGTCGGCGGGTCCCCGGCCGACCGGCAGGCGTACGCGGAGCTGCTGGCGGAGGGGCTGACCGCGCACCTGCCGGAGTATCTCGTGCCACGGGCCTGGGCCGTTCTGGCCGAACTGCCGCTCTCCGGCAACGGAAAGCTCGACCGCTCGGCCCTCCCGGCGCCCGGGATCGTCGCGGCGGTGCCCGATCCGCCGGGTACGGCACCGCAGCCGTCGGCCGGGTCCGCGGCGGACCACCCCGGCGCGCGGGTGTCGGACCGGCTCCGGGGGCTCTGGGCCGAGGAGTTCGACATCGGCGCCGACACCATCGACCCCGATTCCTCCTTCTTCGCTCTCGGCGGCCACTCGATCAGCGCGATCCGCCTGGTCAACCGGGTCCAGGAGGAATTCGGTACGGACTATCCCGTGGTGCGCTTCTATCAGGACCCGACATTCGGGGCCATGGCGGCGTACCTGGGTGGGGCCGCCACGGCGCCGGACGACACCCGCGAGGTGGTGGCCCGCGCGCCGGCCACGCTCCAGCAGTGCAACTTCATCGCAGGTCACCGCAACCATCCTTTGCCACAGGTGTACAACGTGGCGATGCGGATCACCTTCACCGGACCGCTGGACGTCACCGCACTGTGTGCGGCGCTGACCGGGCTGGTGGAGCGGCACGGGTCACTGCGTACCCGCTACGTCCAGGAGGGTGAGCAGTGGTGGCAGGAGATCCTCGCGCCCCGGCCGGTGGACCTGAAGGTCGAGGACCTCTCCCCGTGGCCGCAGCAGGCGTGCGACGCCGAGGTCCAACGGATCAGCGCGGAAACCGCGGACACCGCGTTCGACCTCGACCGGAGCGTGGAGCCGGTACTGCGTCTGCTGCGGACCGGCGAGTCGACGTGGGTACTGCTGTTCGTGCTGCATCACTCCACCTGTGATGCCTGGGCGGTCAGCGTACTGCTGCGCGATCTCGCCGCGCTCTACACCGCAGCGGTCACCGGCGCTCCGTCCAGCCTTCCCACCGAGGTGGCCCAGCCCACCGATTTCGCGCTCTGGCAGCAGGACAACCCCCCGTCGAAGCGGGGCGGAGGTTCGATGCAGTACTGGCTGCGCCAACTGGACGGCGCGCCGCTGCGCACCGACGTACCGCTCGACCACCCGCGTCCTCAGACGCCGAGCGGACGGGGCCGTACCGTGACCTTCGCGGTGCCGGCGGAGGTGCGGCGTGGCGTGGAGACGCTCGCGAGACGATGCCGTACGACACCGTTCTCGGTCACCGCCGCGGCCGCGGGCATGCTGCTCTCCCAGCTCTCCGGCCAATCGGAGGCCCTGGTCAGCGTGCCGTACGCACAGCGTGAGCAGCGCGCGTTCGCGTCGCTCGCGGCCTGCACCGGCGCGGCGTTCCTGCTGCGGATCCGCACCGGCGGGGCCGATCACTTCAGCGCGCTCGTCGAGCAGGTCGCCCGCACGGGAATCGAGGGGATCGAGCACGTCATGCCGACCCGGGAGGTGCTGGAGGGGCTGCGCGAACGGCGGGGCGACGACGTACCGGCGGCGGTCACCTTCGGATTCCAGTACCAGAACTCGCTGGAGGTGGACATCGAACTTCCCGGGGTGGACGTCGCCATCGAGGACCTCGTGACCGACACCGCCCTCAGCGAATTCAACCTGGGGCTGATTCCGGCCGGCGATGTCCTGGCCGGGTACCTCCAGTACTCCACCGACCTGTGGGAGCACGACACGGCGGAATCCTGGACGCGACGCTACGTCGAACTGCTCTCCGAGGAGGTGCGGAAGGCCCTGTCGGACACCCGTACGGGGTAGCTTCCACGGTCTGTTCGCGGGTCCCGCCACCCGGGTGCGGGACCCGCGGCGCCGAGGCAGGTCCGGCACCGTTCCACGGTTAATACGTTGAGCGGGCGCACCGGTGTCCGGCAGGCTGGACGCCTGCCACGACTTTCCGGAGGAAGCGTCGATGCACCTGCTCCGCGACCTGTGGGCCACGTCGGGAAGACGTACGGCGCTGGTGGCCGCGCTGATCCTGCTCGGCGCGGGCGGGCAGGCAGCTTCCTCGGCGCTGGCCGGTCCGGTCCTGGTGGGCCGGTCGGGTGCGCTGTTCGGGGTGTTGGCGGTCGCGTTGATCGCCGCGGTGGGAAGCGACCTGGTGGTGGGTCTGGTCACGGCCGGCCTGACCGCGAGCTGGAGTGCCACGGTGCGCCGCAGCCTGTGCCGGGTGGCGCTCGGGCAGGATCTGCCCACGCTGGAGACCACCCCGGTGGGCGAGCTGCTGGACCGGATCGACGGCGATGTCAACCAGGTCGCGGTGGAGCTTCGCGGCAGCGGCGTACGGATCGCCCAGTCGCTGGCCGCCGGCGTGCTGTCGATCGGGGTCGCCCTGCTGGTCTGGTGGCCGGCCGGGGTGGGGATGCTGGTACTGGCCCTGCTACTGGCCGCTGGCCTGCGGCGGCCGACACGCGCCATAACCCCGGCCCGGATAGCCGAAGAGGAGGCCTGGTCCGATCTGGCCGCAGTGATGGAGGAGTCCATCCATGGCCAGGACGATGTGCGCACCAGCCTGGCCCGACCGTACGTGCTGCGGCTGTACGCCCAGCGTGGCAGCGAGGTACTGGCCCGGGGGCGGCGGGTCTGGCGGATGTCGGCGTGGCTCACCACCGCAGCCGCGGCGGTCACCAGGGTCGGCATCGCGATCGTCGTGGTCGGTGGCGCCTGGGCTCTGGCCACCGGCCGGATCGACGCCTCCCGGCTGACCTCCATCTGGCTGCTCGCGCTGGCCTTCGGCGGAACGGTGGAACAGCTGTGCCGGATGATCCCGGAGCTGCAGAATGCGCTCGGCGCCTGGGGACGCATGCGGCTGCTGCGCGAGGCCGGGCAGGAACCGGACGGCGGCGCGGCGCCACGCGAGGGCGACCTGGCGGTACGCGGCCTGACCTTCCGGTACGGCCCGGCCGCCGAGGACACCCGGCCGGCGCTGCGCGATGTACATCTGACCTTCGCGCGGGGCCGCTCGTACGCGCTGATCGGTCGGAGCGGGTCGGGGAAGTCCACCCTGGCCAAGGTGCTGACCAGGTCGGTCGACATCCCCCGCGGCACGGTGCTGCTCGGCGACACCGACCTGCTCGACCTGGATCTCGACGGACTACGCCGGTGGATCGCGGTGGTCCCGCAACGTACCGAGATCCTGGCCGGAACGCTGGCCGAGAACGTCGCGCTGTTCGACCCGGACCTGCTGGAGCGGGCCGGGTGGGCGCTGCGTGAACTGGGTCTGACCCACTGGGTGGCGGGCCTACCGGACGGTGTCGACACCAGGCTCGGTGAGGGCGGCCACGCCCTGTCGGCAGGTCAGGAGCAACTTGTCGCGTTCGCCCGCATCCTGGTCCGCGACCCGCAGGTGGTGATTCTCGACGAGGCCACCGCACGGATGGACCCGGTCACCGAGACCCGGGTCCACGAGGCCACCGGACGCCTGCTGCGCGGCCGGATCGGCATCGTCATCGCGCACCGGCTCTCGTCGGTACGCCGTTGCGACGAGGTCGTGGTACTGGCCGACGGCGAGGTACTCGAGGCGGCACCGCTGCACGAGTCGCAGCGCTTCGCCCAACTGCTGGCCAGCGGTCAGGTCCCGCTGGCCGACGACGACGGCGTCGCCGGACGGGTCCTGGCCGGCCCCGGCCACGGCGCCGAGCGGGTTCTGGTCGGCGCCGACCCGACCGCTGAACCTGCCATGCGCGGCGCCGACGGCGTCGCCACGCCCGTACTGGCCGGCGCTGACCGCAGTCGCCCGCCGGCCGGCACCGTCGAGGTCCCGCTCCCGGTGAACGGCGGCCCTGCGGCCCCGGCGTCCGACGACGCCCCGCCGCCCGCGGCCCTGACACGCGCCAGGACGGTACTCGAGATCTTCCGTCTCACCCTCAACGATCCCCGTTTCGGGATCGGCGCGGTGGGACTGTTCCTGCTGATGATCCTGTTCGGGCTGGACGGATCGGTGCTGCCGTGGCTGTGGGCCGATCTGGTGGACGGTCGAAACGGGCTCTTCTGGCCGGCCGCCGGGATCGTGGCCGGACTGCTGGTCACCACGCCCATGGCGTACTTCACCAGCCTCTGGTTCCCGGAGTGGTGGGTACGGCAGATGCTGCGCATCGGTCTGCGCCTGGTGTACGGGCAGACCGGCCCGCGCCGGGTCAGCGGGCACACTCCGGCGGAGGTGGTGGCGCAGGGCGGCGACACCGAACGGGTCGTGGCCCTCGCCGACAACGTCGTCGACCAGTTCATCAGCCTGGGTCTCGTGGTGGCGATGACCGTGGTGTCCGGTTCGCTGATACCGGCCCTGTTCTTCGCCGGGACGATGATCGTCTCCGGGCTCGCCGCCACCCTGTTCGGTCCCATGCTGGACCGCGCTGCGCGGGCGACGGTGGCCGCCCGCGCTGCGTTCGCCACCGCGCTGGTCTCGGCGCTGTCCGGGGCCCGGACGGTCAAGCTGGCCAGCGCAACCGGTCCGGTCCTCGCGCACCTGGCCCGGCTCGACGTGACCCGCAGCGAACGGCAGCGCAGGGAGATCTCGGTACAGGTACTCGCCCGCTCCACCCCGTCGGTGACCAGCGGGCTGCTACCGATCGGCGCCTGGGCGCTGTACCTGTCCGGTGTGCTGTCGCCGGGAGCCACCCTGGTCGCGGTGTCGACGCTCGGCGCGGCCCGGTGGTTCGCCTGGACCACCGCGTCGCTGATCTCGCAGCTGCCCTCGGCCAAGGTGTGGACCCGCCGCACGATGGCCATGTCCGGCGCCGACTCGTACTCGGCGGGTGTGCCGGGGGTGGATCTGCCGGCCGGCACCGCACCAGGCCCCGAGGCGCCACCGCGCCACCCGTTGGACCGACTGGAGCTGACCGGGTTCAGCGCCGTACACACCGACGGTACGGTCGCGGTCCACGATGTCGACCTGACCGTGGAACGGGGCCAGCTCGCGCTCGTGGTCGGCCCCGTCGGCTCGGGGAAGTCCTCGCTGTTGCGCGCGCTGGCCGGGATCGTGCACCACACCGGTCAGCTGCGCTGGAACGGCCAGCCGGTCACCGAACCGGAGCTGTTCCTGCGGCCCAACCAGGTCGGGTACGTGGCGCAACTGCCCCGCGTCCTGTCCGGCTCGATCAGCGACAACATCCAGCTCGGCCACGACGTGGACGCGGCCGGCGCGGTGTCCACCGCACAGCTCGATCACGACCTGGCAGCCGCCGGCAGCGGGCTCGAACTGGTGATCGGACACAAGGGGACACGGCTGTCCGGCGGGCAACTCCAACGGCTCGCGCTGGCGCGGGCCCTGGCGCCGCGTACCGAACTGCTGATCGCCGACGACGTGTCGTCCGCTCTCGACGTCACCACGGAGCTGGAGCTGTGGCAGGCGCTGCGCCGCAGCGGAGCCACGGTGATCGGCTCGACGTCGAAGCGGGCCGCGCTGATCCACGCCGACCGGGTCGTGGTGCTGCTGGGCGGCCGGGTGGCGGCCCAGGGCACCTGGGCCGAGCTGGAGGACCGCTTCGGCGAACTCGCCGGCTGACGACAGCGCGCGCTCCGGGCTGAGAGTGCCGGCGTGGTGGCCAATGAACATAGCGGGGAAGGTGGAGACCGTGGCCGCCGGCGCACTCTGCCCCACCCCTGAGGGGGACTGGCCACGCTCGACGCGCTCCGCGCCGAGCGGGACGGGGCGTCCGCTACCACCGGATGATCCAGGACGATGTTCTCCCCCGGGCGGGCCGTCGAGAGTGCCCGCCCGGGAGATCTGATCAGCTCTGTGCTCGGGCCCGGCGCATGCCGGCCGCCGCTGCGGCCAACCCGGCCAGCAGGAACACACCGCCTGCGATGCTGTTGCTGATCACATTCGTGGTCGTGTGCACTCCCCCCTGGATCACCCAGGGTGCGACGATCGCCCATGCCCCCAGCAGCGGCGCAACCCAGGTCATGCCGTGGGTACGACCGAACGCCGAGGCGAAGCCGAGCGCGAGCAGAACCATCGCCGCGCCGATGATCAGGTTGTTGACCGCCAGCGCAGAGGTGGACTGGAAGCCCAGTACCCACGGCGAGATCGCCAGGTAGAGACCGGCCAGGAGAGCGAACCCGTCCACGACCCGGGCGGGCATCCGTTCCGCCGTACTGTCATAACGCATCCGCATCTCGGCAATGTCCGGATGATCCTCGATGCGGGTTGTCGATTCATGCATCGTCTGTGCCCCCCGTCGTTACATCCGACCCGACCCTCTGACAGATCAGGTCGACATCGGTCGATCTCCAACCTCACGCACGGTTCGACAACACGCCAGAGACGGACCGCCCCCGTACCCGGGGCCGAAGGACTCCCGACGGCCGTGACGCCCGGTTGTGCGGCTCGTCGCGCCGAACGGCTGCGTGTCATGCTGCACTCACCGACAAACTGGGGGTTCAGCGGTGTCCGTGGACGAGGATGTACGGCAGGACGGCAGCAGACGGTCACTGAGACCACTGGTGTTCGGGGTGACGCTCGTCGTCGCGCTGACGCTGCTGTTCGGCGTGCCGTGGTGGACGCTGGTCGCGGCGGGCGACAGATGGCCCGCGGCGCTGTTCTGGACCGGTACGGCCGTCCTGCTCGCCGCGGCGCTCGCCTTCCCGGTACTGATGGTTCTCGGACACAACGGGCAGCGGCGGGACTGGGCGGCCCGTACCGGTGACACCCTGCTCGGTGTGATCTGGGTGCTGTTCGTCTGGTCGCTGCTGAGCAACGTACTGCGCCTGCCGCTGGCGCTCGCCGGGGTCGCCGACCCCTACCGGTCCAGGATCGTGGCCGCGGTCGCGCTGGCCGTGTCGCTGGTCCTGGTGGTGTGGGGTCATGTGGAGGCGATGCGGGTGCCGCGGATCCGGCGGGTGGAGGTCAGCCTCCCCCGGCTCGGCGCCGGCCTGGACGGTATCCGGGTGGTGCTGCTGACCGACACCCACTACGGCCCGATCGACCGGGAACGCTGGTCGGTCCGGGTGATCGAGACGGTCAACGAGCTCGACGCCGACATCGTGTGCCACACCGGCGACATCGCCGACGGTACGGTCACCCAGCGGCTGGCCCAGGCCGCGCCGCTGGGCGCCGTCCGGGCACGGCTGGCCCGGACGTACGTGACCGGCAACCACGAATACTTCAACGAGGCGCAGGGCTGGCTGGACCACATGGACGAGTTGGGCTGGCAGATCCTGCACAACCGGCACATCGTGGTGCAGCGGGACGGTTCCAGTCTGGTGCTCGCCGGAGTGGACGATGCGACGGCCGGCTCGTCGGGCAATCCCGGGCACCGGGCCGACCACGCCGCCGCGCTGGCCGGCGCCGACCCCGACCTGCCGGTACTGCTGCTCGCGCACCAGCCGAAACAGATCGGGGCGGCCGTCGCCCACGGGGTGGACCTGCAACTGTCCGGACACACCCACGGCGGTCAGATCTGGCCGTTCCACCTGCTGGTCCGGCTCGACCAGCCGGCATTGCAGGGGCTGAGCCGGCACGGTGACCGGACCCAGCTCTACACCAGTCGCGGCACCGGGTTCTGGGGTCCGCCACTGCGTGTCTTCGCACCGAGCGAGATCACCGTACTGACGTTGCGCGCGACCTGACGCCGCCCCGGGGTCAGTCCCGGGGCTTGGCGCCGAACACCTCCATCCGCAGCAGCGGCTGGATGGCGTGCTGGAACCGCGGGTCCACGAACGCCCGTTTGACGTCGTCGCGGTCCAGCTGGTTGCCGATCGCTCCCATGATCATCGCCTGGTCCAGGGCAAGGTAGCGCTTGGCCACGGTGCCGCTCCTGACGGCCACCGCGTCGTAGAAGCCACCGGCGCCGTACGCGTGCAGCGTCGTACGGATCCGGTCCAGGTTGCTCAGCGCAGCCTTCGGCGCGTAGGGCAGGGCCAGGAACGAGGCGTGCGGGGTGACCACCCCGTCGCCGTACGTCGGGTTCGGGTTGGTGGCGTCACGGCAGCCGTCGAACCCCTTGTCCACATTGGTCCCCTCCTCGTCGGAGGAGTACCCGGTCGGGTCCATGCCCAGGCCGTCGACGCCCCAGGCGCGGTAGCCGCCCTTCGGGTCGCTGGCCGGGGAGAAGCCCCAGTATCCGTAGCCGGCCTCGTCCATCCCGTGCTCGATCTGCGCCTGCACGGTCAGCGGGTGGTTGACCCCCCAGGACCGCGGGCCCCACTGGGCCTCCGGTACGAACAGGTCGGGCATCAGGGCCTCGAACATGTCGCCGCCCCAACTGGGCACGATCTTCATGCCGCGGTAGTCGAAGGCACCTTCGAACACCTTCACCCCGAGGTAGGTACGGTCGACCCCGACGGCCTTCTGCTCCAGCCAGGACCAGTCGCAGGTGGCCGGGAAGGTGCGCTGGGTACCGAAGTACGCCTTCGCCGGGATCTGCCCGTTGGCGATGCCCAGGTAGGTCGCGAGCCGGGGCTCGGTGACGGTGATGTCGTAGTGGTTGCAGGTGTACTCCACCGGCGTACCGTGCGGGTCGACGTAGTTGCCGGGCTGCGAGCACCAGCCGTCCGGTTTCGGGTCGGGTACCTGCTCCCAGAAGCCGCCGCGCAGCTCGCCGACGTTCTGATCCGGCCGGGCGTCGGGGTCGTAGAAGTAGCCGAAGTTCATCGAGTCGTACAGTGCGCCGGCCTGTCCGGCCAGCCGTGGCTCCGCCGAACGCACCACCCGCAGCGCCGCAGCCAGCCACCCATTGTCCACACTGGACAGGAACGGGTACACCGGCTTGCCGTCCTCCGGCCAGGTGTGCAGCACCGCGCCGGTGTGCGGGTCGTACCAGTTGTAGAACATGCCGCTGGCGTCGTTGCGGTGCAACGAGTCCAGCGTGTCCAACACCTGGCCCATCCGCCGGTACGCGTCGTCACTGCTGATGATGTGCAGGTCACGCGCGACCTTGATGCTCCACAGGTACCCGCCGATGTTGGTCGGCGAGGTGTAGCCGCTGCGGGTGTCCGGGGTCAGGTCACCGGAAATGTTGTCCGGTGGCAGACCGGTCGCCGGGTCCACCATGGCGTCGAAGGAGTGCCAGGTGTCGCGGGCGTAGCGGATCAGTACGGCGCGGTCCTGCGGACTGGTGGCGGTCCCGGTGGCACCGACCGGGTCGGCACCACCGGACGGGGTGGGGGCGGCGCTCGCGGTGGTGCCGAGCGCCAGCAGTGACGCGCTCAGAACCACGGCCGCGAGGATGGTTCCTCTGGCTCGCATCGGATCTCCTCGGAGGGTGGGGGTGGGGGTTACTTCAGGCCGGTGGTGGCGACGCCCTGCACGAAGCGACGCTGCAACGCGAGGAAAACCGCGACGACGGGGACGACCACGACGACCGCGCCGGCCAGCAGGAGGCCGTACTGTGTCGCGTTCTGGCCGACCGAGTACAGCGCCAACGCCACCGGAAGGGTGTAGTTGTCCTGGGTCTGCGCCACCACCAGGGGCCACAGGAAGTTGTTCCAGGAGGCCAGGAAGGTCAGGATCGCCAGTGTCGCCATCGCCGGACCGCACAGCGGCATGATCACCCGGGCGAAGATGCGCAGTTCACCGGCGCCGTCGATGCGGGCCGCCTCGATCAGTTCGTCGGGTAGTCCGGAGATGAACTGCCGCATCAGGAAGACCCCGAAGGGCCCGGCCATGAACGGCAGGAAGATCCCGGGCAGCGTGTTGGCCAGCCCGATATCGGTGACCAGTACGAACAGCGGTACGAAGGTCACCACGCCGGGCACCATCAGGGTGCCCAGTACGAGGGTGAACAGCACCCGTTTGCCCGGGAACTCCAGCTTGGCCAGCGCGTACCCGAGCATCGAGCCGAAGACGACATTCCCCAGCGTCACCGCCAGCGTCACCACGGCCGAGTTGAAGAAGAACGTCGGGAAGTCGAGCTGACCGAACAGGGTGCTGTAGTTGTGCAGGCTGGCGTGCTCCGGCAGCAGGGTCGGTGGAACCTGATGGATCTCGTTGTCGGATTTGGTGGAGGACAGCAGCATCCAGCCGAACGGGAGGATCATCAGCAGCATCCCGGCCAGCAGTACCGGGTAGAGCCACCGGGGGCTGCCGGCCCGACGGCGCCGGGAACCAGCCGACCGGTGACCCGTGCCCGGGCCGACCGGAGCGGGGCCGGCCGGGATCTGTCGTCTGTCGAGCATCGTGCGCTCCCGTTCAGTCCGTGGACCGCAACAGCCGGAACTGCACCGCGGTGAGCAGTACCACCGCGAAGAACAGCACGTAGCTGATGGCCGCCGCATAGCCGTAGTTGCCGAACCCGAACTGGTCGTACGTGTAGTACGCGATCGACCGGGTCGCATCCAGCGGCCCGCCCTGCGTCATCACGAAGGGTTCCTCGAAGAACTGCATGTAGCCGATGCTGGTGATGACCACGCCGAACAGCAGCGTCGGGCGTAATGAGGGCAGCGTGACGTGCCGGAAGCGTCGCCAGCGGCCGGCGCCGTCCACCTCGGCGGCCTCCAGCACGTCCCGCGGCACGGTCTGCAGACCGGCCAGGAAGATCACCATCAGTGTGCCCATGTTGCGCCACGCCGCCATCGCGATCAGCGACGGCAGCGCCAGCGTGGTGCTGTCCAACCACGCCTGCCCCGGCAGCCCGACGAAGGTCAGCACCTGGTTGACCAGACCACCGTCGGTACGCAGCAGGAACTTCCAGCCGACCGCCACCGCGACGATGCTGGTGACGGCGGGCAGGTAGTACCCCGTACGGAACAGGCCCCTCAGCCGGCGGACCGAGTTCAACCCGACCGCCACGGCCAGCGCCAGCACCACCGTCACCGGTACGCCGACCAGTACGTACAGCGCCGTGTTGAGTGCGACCTTGGCGAACAACGGGTTGGCGAACAGCCGCTGGTAGTTGTCCAGGCCGAGGAAGGTCACCGCGAACGGGTGCCGCATGTCGGTACTGCGCAGGTCGGTGAACGACATGCCGAGGCTGGCCAGTACCGGACCGGCGGTGAACACGGCGAAGAGCGCGACGAACGGCAGCGCGAGCAGCCAGGCGGCCCGCGCCTGCCGGTGTCGGGTGGAGGAGATCGTGGACACCACCGGTCGGCCCTACAGACCGGTACCGATCGAGGCAGCCTGACGCTGCATGTCCTTGACCGCGTCGCCGACGGACATCTTGCCCTTGACCGCCTTCTCCACATCGGCGTCGATCACCGCGGCGACCTGCTCCCACGTCGGGGTGGACGGCGGCGAACTGGCGTGCTGGAGCTGCTGGCCGAAGACCTTCAGCAGCGGGTCGCTGGCCAGCGTGCCGGACTTCCAGGAGTCCTGTACCGCGGGCAGGTCACCGACCTTGCTGTACCAGTCGGCCTGCACCTCGGGCCGGCTCAGCCACTTCAGCAGCTTCCAGGCGCCGTCGCGGTTCTTCGCGTCCTTGAACACCGCGAGGTCACCGCCCCCGACGAAGGAGGTACCGATACCCGGCTGCTGGCCCGGTATCGGGGCGACCGCGAACTGGGAGGCGGACAGCCCGGCCTTCTTGATCAGACCGATCTCCCACGGGCCGGAGATGAACGAACCCATGGTCCCCTTGGCGAAACTCGACTCGACCTCACCGGGGCCCGGCGCCACGGTGGGCGACAGATCGTTGCCGAACAACGAGGTGTAGTAGGTCAGACCGGTGCGCATGGCCGGCGAGTCCAGGGTGTACGAGGTGGAGTTGCTGAGTTTGGCGCCCGCGGTCCAGGCGAACGGGAGCTCGGTCTGCCAGGACCCGGTCTGCCCGGGCTGGACGTACAGCGAGGTCTTGACGTGGGCCTTGGCCTTGAGGTCCTGGGCGAAGCTGCGCAGCTTCGCCCAGGAGGTCGGCGCACTCGGCCAGCCGGCCTTCTTGGCCAGGTCGGTGCGGTAGTACAGCACCCGGGTGTCGGCGTACCAGGGCACTCCGTACGAGGTCCCGTTGACCTTCGTGGAGTCGGCCGTGCCGGGGAAGAACGTACCGGCGTCGAACAGCGACTTCGGGGTGGGGTCCAGGCCACCGGCCTTGGCGAACTCGCCCATCCAGGTGGTACCGATCAACGAGGCGTCGGGTGTCTTGCCCGAGGAGATCGCGGTGGAGATCTTGTCGTGCGCGGCCTGCCACGGCACCGGGGTCACCTTGACGTGCGCGCCCGGATTGGCCTTCTCGAACGGTTTGACGAACGATGCCAGCGCCTCGCCCTCCGTACCCATCGCCCAGATGGTGATGGTGCCGGTGGCCTTACCTCCGGAGACGCTCTTAGCCGAGTCGTTTCCCCCGGTGTCACCACCGCGGCCGCAGGCCGCCAGGGTCAGGGCAAGGCCGGCCGCGACCGCGACTGCCTTGATCGATTTCCGCATCAGGGGGGTCCTCTCTGGGATGTTGCGGTTCGTGCAGGTGATGGACAACGGTGCAGGGTCAGTGCTGCTGGGCGCAGCTGGTACGGACGACCACTTCGGTGGGCAGGACCTGGTGCCGGACCCGGTCCCGGTCGTTGTTGATGCAGGCGTCCAGGGCCTGCGCGGCTTTCATGCCGAGCTGGCGCATCGGTTGCCGGACGGTGGTGAGCCCCGCATAGCGCGCCGCCATCACGTCGTCCCACCCGGTGACCGCAACCTGTCCGGGCACGTCCACGCCGTGGGACCGCAGTTCGGCCAGCGCACCGAGGGCGAGTTCGTCGTTCGCGCAGACCAGCGCGTCGGGCAGACCACGGGCGAACAGGTCCCGGGCGACCACCGCGCCGTTCTCCTCGCCGAAGCCTCCCGGGTCGAGCTGGCTCGGCGAGGGTGCACCGACCTGGTTCAGGGCATCCCGGAGCCCGGTCCACCGATCGGCGATGTCCGGCGAGCTGTCCGGGTCACCGACGAAGGTGACCCGTTGCCGACCGTCGGCGAGCAGGTGACGACCGAGCGCCAGCGCACTACCGGCGTTCTCCGCGGTGACCGAGTCGATGTCACCCACCGGCGGCCGGGCGAGCAGTACCAGCGGCGTGCCACGTTCGGCGATCTCGGCAACGACCTCGTCTGAGACGGTGCGGCCCAGGATGACCAGGCCGTCCACCCGCCCGGCCAGGTTCAGCACCATCTCCCGGGCGGCGGGGCGACCGTGCGTGGACAGGATGAGTACCGAGCGGCCCAGTTCGGCCGCGGCGGCCTCATAACCGAGAACCACCTCGGCGTAGTAGGGGCCGGACAGGTCCGGAAAGACGATGCCGTTCGCGGCGTGACGGCGCTCAGCCAGGGAGCGGCCCAGCCGACTCGGGGTGAAGCGGAGTTGACGGACCGCGGCGAGCACCCGGGCGCGGGTGGGCGCGGAGACCTGACCGTGGCCGCTCAGTACCCGCGAGACCGTGGCGATGGAGACACCGGCCTCGCTCGCCACCTCGCGGATCGTGACGACGGGGCGCGAATCGGCCTGTGATCGCAAAGACACCACCGCCCATGGATTTGGGTCAAAGCCGCTGCAAGCGGTTCGTGTAACCGGTTACAGCATTGGCGTCCGTACGCGGTCTGTCAAGACTTGACATCATCTGGCGCCACCGAAACGACCGGCCGACGCGGCTCACGGCACGATCGCCGACACCTCAGCGGGACCTGGGCCCCGCACAGCAGACCGGCCGTCGTGCCATGGCGTACACCATGGCCCGACGGCCGGCGATGGAACAGCTCAGATGCCCAGGACCTGCCTGGCGGTGGTCCAGTCGGTCAGCATCGCGTCCTGGCCCTCGGCGAGAGTGACCGTACCGGCGCAGACGGCCTTCTTGACCGCGTTCTCGACACTGTCCTTCGAGTACGCGTTCTGGTCACCGCCGTGCGGTTCGGGCCACAGGTTCTGCGGGTCACGCGGCGCGCCACCCAGTTCCAACGGCAGGAAGTGGTCCTCCTCGTAGTCGGACATGTTCGTGTCGCTGTAGCCGTAGTCGATGATTCCCTGTGCCTTCAGCGGGTTGGTGTAGGAGGTCGGCGGCCGGACCGTGCCGGTCCATCCGGACACGCAGATGGTCGTGTCGATGGTGCTCTGGGTGACGTCGGGGTTTTTTGACCCCGGCGTGCAGTACGGGTCCGGCAGCGGCAGGTAGGACTGGGAGCAGGTGGCCGTCACGGTTTCGGCCGGCTGAGCGGCGGACGCGACACTGCTCCAGGCGGCTGGCAGTACCGCTGAGGTCAGGACGACGGCGGCGGACAACGCCAACCGGTGCGAGAGGGTGCGACGCATCGAAACTCCCCAGTTCGGACATGATGAATAAAACGAACTTATGTTGTGATTTCCGTTAGGTATAGATTTTTCAAGGCAAAATTGATTTAACTTTTATAATCACCCAAAAAATGCTACTGGGAGTCATCGCATCGTCTCGTTTGAGTGAAATATCGTCACCGGTGATACCTGGTTACCGATGGACCCTTCAGGCCCATCGGCAACCGCACCGGGAGGTGCCCGCATGTCCACCGACACCACGACACGGGACGCGACCCGTACGCAGAACCCACCCCGACCGGCGGTCGTAGCGCCGACGGTCAGCGAGCAGGAGCTGACATTCGGCGGATTCCGCTTCGTCTGCCGGGTGGTCGGAGCGGAGCGTCCTGGCCGGATACCACTGCTGATCCTGGGCGGATCCTCCCAGAACCGGCTCTCCTGGGTCCGGCACGAGTCGCTGCTCGCCCCGGCAGGGCCGCTGATCACCGTCGACCTGCCCGGGTACGGCGACGCAGACCCACTGCCCACCCGGTACGGCATGGACTTCCTCGCCGCCGCCGTACGGCACCTGCTGTACGAGCTGGAACTTCCGGCGGTGACCCTGCTCGGCGCCTGCTTCGGCGGTGCGATCGCACTGCGGTTCGCCCAGCACTACCCCGTTACCGTGCACCGGCTGATCCTGGTCGGTATGACCACCCGACTGCCCCCGGAGTACCTGAACGCCATCCGGCAGTTGCAACGGATGCTGGACGCGGGCCGGTACGAGGAGGCGGCACGCCAGCTCGTGACCTGGTTCATGAGCCCGCCCGGCGCCGCGCGGATACCCCGGCACGCGGCACTGTCACGGATGCTCTACCACGAGTTCATGCAGCAGACGACCCAACAGAGGGCGATGGCGGTGTACGACCACAACGAGCGGTTGCTCGGCCAGGAGTGGTACCGGCCGGAACCGGTCCCGCGGGTACCCGCGCTCGTCTTCACCGGCGAGTACGACAGCCTCACCACCCCGGCGATGGGGCGGGAGGTGGCAGCAGCGCTGGCCGGCGCCGCGTTCACCACCATCCGCCAGACCGATCACCTGCTGCACATGGAACGCATCGAACCCTTCGCCGACCTGGTGACCCGGTTCGCCACCGACCGCCCGATCGCCGACCTGCCCTACTGCACACCGGTGGAGTACCTGCCGCCGGAACATGGGTGCGAGCCGGCGAACAGCGTCCTGGCAACAGGGTGACGGCCCGACACCCGGTATGCCGGTACGTCTAGCGCCTGACCCCGACCCCGGCGTAGCAGAAACCGCGCTCCGGATCGGCGGGCACGTCCTCGGGCCGGTCCGGCCGCCACTCCGGGGTGAACACCAGGCCCGGCTCCAGCAGGTCGAACCCGTCGAACAGCGCCCGGACCTGTCGGTGGGTGCGCTGGTGTACCGGGCTGTCGCTGTTGCGGTACAGGTCGATGTAGTGGCGGAGACGGTCCGAACCCTGATCCGGCGTGCCGTGCGAGAGCACCAGGACGCTGCCGGGGACCATCGCCTCACGAAACCGCGCCACGATGCCTGCCGGATCGGCGTCGTCGGCAACGGAATGCAGCACCGCCACCATCAGTACCGCGACCGGTTCGTCGAAATCGATCAGGCGTCGGGTGACCGGGTCGTCGAGAATGCTCCGTGGGTCGCGCACATCACCGAAGATGGCCTCGGCCTGCTGATTTCCGTTCAGCAGCGCTTTACCGTGAGTTACCGCGATCGGCTCGTTGTCCACATACACCACCCGCCCGTCGGTGGTGATCTCCTGCACCACCTCATGGACGTTTCCGGCCGTAGGTACGCCCGATCCCAGGTCCAGGAACTGTCGGATTCCTGCATCCACGCAGTACATGACCGCCCGACGGAGGAATGCCCGGTTGAAACGGGCCGCGTCACGAAGGTTCGGCAACAGTTCCAGGCCACGTTCGGCGAGTTGACGGTCTATGGCGAAATTGTGTCCACCATCGAGGAGATAGTCATAGACACGGGCGATGTTCGCCTTCTCGGGGTCCACACCCGCCGGCACCCAGGATCGCTCATCCATCGCTCTCCACCGCCCGTTCCTCGACCCGGACCAGCGACGACAGAGACCATATGGCTCTGTACCGGACCAGGACACATCAATGTCGCAAGCCTACCGACCGATGGCACGGGTATCGCCGGGGCAGGCACCGGGTGGGTGCGGGCTGGTCCGCACAACTGCGCCCCGGGCGATGTCTTCGCAGACTCCGGGAATGGCTGTGCAGATCCGTCCTGCTCGGCCTGCGTCCCGCCCGGGAATGTGCTGAGTTTCTGCTGAGAACGATGGGAAGATCGGCCCACACCACGCGAACCTGGCATCGGACCCATCGATCGGTCCGGACGACCGAACATTCACGGCAGTTCGCCGCACCAATTGGCGGAAAGCCACAGCCCACCATCGGACAGGACGGCGCGTCCGTTATAGATTACTTACAGTAATCAACGCTGTGATATCCACCCCGCCGGTGGGCACACAGCGAGCCGGCTCTGAGAGCATGTCCTACCCTGCTTAGGGCCAGTACGGCCATGACAGGACAGGGCCAGCAAGGAAAGGGGCGTCGACACACGACGCGGTGTCGGCCCGACGCGGCCACTGTCCATCGACACGGGAGGCAACCGGCTGGTGATTCCGCCGACGGGGTTTCCGCGACCACAGAACTCGGCCGCGCACACGTATGACGGGGCACGCCCACCACGGGTGTGGCCCTCCGGGTGGTGGTTCGACCTGGTCATGCTCGCGATCTTCGCCGCGATCACCCTGGCGTTGGTCGACAACCGCCTGCTGGATCTGGACAGCGCCGCGCTGCAATGGTCCGACAACCACCGCAACGCGCTCACCTGGTGGATCGGGTACGCGCTCAGCTGCCTCGGCCAGGGTGGTCCACTGACCTACGGCACCCTGCTGATCTCGGTCTTCCTCGCCTGGCGCCGCAAGACGGTCCGGCCGGTACTGGTCCCGTTCGCCGCCTTCCTGCTCACCTACCTCGTGGTCGGTCCGATCAAGGTGTGGAGCAACCGGGCGGTCCCGCACCACGGACCCATCGAGATGTTCGCCCACCCGAGCGGGCCGTACAGCATGGCCTACCCGTCCGGGCACACCGCCAACGCGATCGTCTGGTACGGGGCTCTGCTGCTGCTGATCGGCCCCTACCTGCCCCGGTTCCTCTACTGGTCGGTACGGATCGGCGCACCGTTCATCGTGGCCACCGCCATGGTGTACATCGACTACCACTGGCTCACCGACGTGGTCGCCTCGGTACCGCTGGGTCTGGTCCTGAGCCGGGCGCTGCACCGCATCCCGTTCGACACCATCCAGCTGCCGCCATGGGGCCCGCGAACACGCACCGGGCAGCAGCAGACCACCCGGTGGCAGCCGCTGGAGGCCGTCGGGGCGCCCCGACTCCCCCAGACCGCCGCCCATTCCGAACGACGGCCCGGCCTCCTGCTCGCCCGACTGTGGACCAGCAGCCGCGCCCAGCATCTGAGCGAGCGCGGTGAACTCGCGTTACGCCGGCGTCGGCCAGCCATGATCGGACCGGCGAGCAGGACACCGCACATGGGCAGAGGTCGCGGCGTAGCCGCCCGGCTACAGTTGCGTGACGAGCAGGACTGAGCCGCTCCGACTTCGCGGTCACACATCGGCGTGGCCACGGGCGGCCGTGGCGCCGTAGCGTGGAGCAGGTGACGACACCCTCCGCACCGACCGGGCTGCCCCGCACCGTGGGTGAGTTGCGGTCCAGTGGCCATACCGCCCGCTCCGTCCGTAGCGAACTGCGCGACAACCTGCTCACCGCGCTGCGCGACGGCACCGACCCCTGGCCGGGAATCGTAGGGTTCGCCGGCTCGGTACTCCCCCAGTTGGAGCGGGCGCTGCTGGCCGGCCACGACGTCGTACTGCTCGGCGAACGCGGCCAGGGCAAGACCCGGCTGCTGCGCAGCCTGGTCGGCCTGCTGGACGAGTGGGTTCCCGTCATCGACGGCGCTGAGCTGGGCGAACACCCGTACCATCCGATCACCCCGGCGTCGCTGCGACGGGCCTCCGAGCTCGGCGACAAACTGCCGGTGGCCTGGCGGCACCGGTCGCTGCGCTACACCGAGAAACTGGCCACCCCCGACACCAGTGTGGCCGACCTGGTCGGCGACGTGGACCCGGTGAAGGTCGCGCAGGGCCGCAGCCTCGGTGACCCGGAGACCATCCACTACGGCCTGGTACCTCGCGCGCACCGGGGCATCGTGGCCGTCAACGAACTGCCCGACCTGGCCGAACGCATCCAGGTGTCGCTGCTCAACGTGATGGAGGAGCGCGACATCCAGATCCGTGGCTACACGCTGCGGCTGCCGCTGGACGTGCTGCTGGTCGGCAGCGCCAATCCGGACGACTACACCAACCGGGGTCGGATCATCACCCCGCTCAAGGACCGGTTCGGGGCGGAGATCCGTACCCACTATCCGCGTGAGCTGGCCGATGAGATCGCCATGGTGCGCCAGGAGGCGGACCTGGCCGCCGAGGTGCCCGAAGTGCTGCTGGAGGTACTGGCCCGGCTCAGTCACCACCTGCGCGACTCCTCCGCGATCGACCAGCGCTCCGGGGTGTCCGCCCGGTTCGCCATCGCGGCCGCCGAGACGCTCGCCGCCGCGGCTCTGCGCCGGGCGGCGCTGACCGGCGAGGATCCCGCGGTGGCCCGACCGGTCGACCTGGCCACGGTGCCCGGCGTACTGCGCGGGAAGCTGGAGTTCGAACCCGGCGAGGAGGGCCGCGAGGACGAGATCCTGCAGTACCTGCTGCGCCGGTCGGTGGCCGAGACCGGGCGGGCGCGGCTCGCCGGGGTCGATCTGGCGCCGTTGGCCGAGGCCGTCTCCGACGGTCATCAGGTACTGACCGGCGACCGGGTACCCGCCGGTGCCGTACTCGGGGCGCTGCCGGGCCTGCCGGTGCTCGATGAGCTGACCGCCCGCTGCGGGATGCGTGCCGCCGACGCCGGCCAGCGTGCCGCCGCCGTCGAACTGGCCCTGGAACAGTTGCACCTGACCCGCAGACTTGCCAAGGAAGCGACCGAGGAGGACCCGGACACGGTGGTGTACGGGTCATGAACTCAGGCCAGTCGCCCCGGCGGTTCCGGTACGGGCGGTGGCGGGGCGGCCCGGACCCGCTGGAGCCACCGTTCGATCCGCGTGAGGTCCTCGACGAGATCGGTGAGGACGTACTGGCCGGTGCCTCACCGCAGTCCGCGCTACGCGAGCTGCTCCGTCGTGGTCTGGGTGGTCGGCCGGGGCTCGACGAACTGGCCCGCAGGATCTGGCGTCGGCGCACCGAGCTGCGCAGCCGCTACCGCCTGGACGGCACCCTCGAACAGATCCACGAACTGCTGACCGGGGCGCTGGACGCCGAGCGAGCCGCACTGGCCGCCGAACGCAGCGACGACGCCCGGTTCCGGGAGATGCAGTTGGACGCGCTGCCCACCGATCCGGCCGGCGCGGTACGCGAACTGGCCAGCTACGACTGGCGCAGTGCGGCGGGTTCCCGGGCATACCGGGAGATCCAGCGACTGCTCGGCAGCGAACTGCTGGACCAGCGGTTCGCCGGGATGCGCGCGGCGATGCGGCAGGTGAGCCCGCGCGAGGTGGCCCGGGTACAGCGGATGATCACCGACCTCAACGACCTGCTGGCGGCCCGCGCCCGGCAGGCCACCGACGTGGACGAACGGTTCACCGAGTTCATGCGGCGCCACGGCGAGTTCTTCCCGGAGCAGCCCCGGTCGGTGGACGAGCTGGTGGATCTGCTCGCCGAGCGTTCCGCGGCCGCGGCCCGGCTGCTCAATTCGCTGACCGCCGAGCAACGCGCCGAACTGGCCGAGCTGTCCCGGCAGGCCTTCGGCGACCCGCGCCTGGCCAACTCACTGGCACAACTCGACGACCTGCTGCAGCAGTTGCGCCCGGACGCCGACTGGTCCGGTGGGGAGTCGTTCCACGGGTCGCAGCCACTGGGTCTGGGCGCGGCCGGCGAGGCGTTGAGCGAGATCGCCGAGCTCGACGCCCTCGCCGAGCAGCTCTCCCAGGCCTACCCCGGTGCCCGGCTGGAGGACATCGATCTGGCTGCGCTGGAACGCCAGCTCGGCGCCCGCTCGGTGGCCGACGCGCGTCGACTGGCGGAGCTGGAACGCCAACTGGAGGCCGACGGGTTGTTCGACCGGGCGCCGGACGGAGCGCTGCGGCTGTCCCCGCGGGCACTGCGCCGGCTGGGCGAGACCGCGCTGCGCGACGTCACCGAGCAGCTGAGCACCCGGCAGGGGCAGCGGGAGACCCGGAGGGCGGGCTCGGCGGGTGAGCCGACCGGGGCGAGCAGGCCATGGCGGTTCGGCGACACCGAACCGTGGGACGTACCCCGTACGTTGACCAACGCGGTACTGCGCCGGGCGGCGGACCCCTCCGCCGGGCCCGCCGCCGCGGTGGGGTTCGACATCGGTGACGTGGCCGTCGTCGAGACCGAGCAGCGGTCCCGGGCCGCCGTGGCGTTGTGCGTGGACACGTCGTGGTCGATGGTCCAGGACGGCCGCTGGGTGCCGATGAAACGCACCGCCCTGGCCCTGCACCAGCTGGTGCGTACCCGGTTCCGGACCGACGCGCTGGAACTGATCACGTTCGGCCGACAGGCCCGGTCGATGTCGGCGGAGGAGTTGGTCGGCCTGGACGGGACGTACGAGCAGGGCACCAACCTGCATCACGCGCTGCTGCTGGCCGGTCGGCACCTGCGGCGCAACCCCGACGCGCAGCCGGTGCTGCTGATCGTCACCGACGGTGAACCGACCGCGAGGCTGACGCAGGACGGTACGCCGCTGTTCAGCTATCCGCCGCAGCAGGAGACGCTGCGGGTGACACTGGCCGAGTTGGACCATCTGGCCCGGCTGGGTACCGCGGTGACCGTGTTCATGCTCGGTGAGGATCCGCGGCTGCGGGCGTTCCTGGACCTGGCGGCGCGACGTACCGGCGGGCGGGTGATCGCACCGGACGTCGCGGGGCTGGGCGCCGCAGTGGTCAGCGACTATCTGAGCTCGCGGCGTCGGCGTGGCTGACCGGTTCCACCGGTCAGCCACGCCGATGTGTCAGCGGTGCGCCGGGAACTGCACCACCTGCTGGTAGGTGGGACGGTTCTGCCAGCTGATCGGGTCGTCGGTGACGCCGCCCAGCGGACGCTGGATGATCGCATCCGCGCACCACTGGTCGCCGGCCGAGCAGTCCGCATCACCCGGGTAGACCTGGCTGGCGGACTCGGCGGCGGCCTGGCGAAGGCTGTCGAGCAGCACGCTACGGCAGGCCGACACGGCTCCGGAACCGCAGAACTTCTCCCCCAGCGGGCCGGCGACGGGCTCACCGAGTACCGAACGCAGGTCCTTGGAGACGTAGCTCCACCAGCCGTGCTGGAACGACGAACCCTTGTGGGCCTGCGATGATGCGACGTCACCCGAACCGCCCGAGGTGTCGCCGTTCTGACCGCCCGACGGGGATTCGTTGATCTGCAACGTGTCCACCGTCGCCTGGTAGAGCCCGGTACCCATGCCGGGCGCGAACTCGGCCTTGACCAGCAGTGGCCACCAGGCGTCCTGGATCCGGATGGCCTCGGTGTCGGTGTAGTGGTGCGATCCGGCGCTGCTCTCCCGGCGGTGTGACCCGGCCTGCTGCCAGGCGCGCAGCTTGTCCACCACCGTCGCCAGGTCCGGGTCGTCGACCGGCGTGCTGTCGATGACCTTGAGCAGCTCGGGCAGTACGTCGGTGCCACGCAGGTCGGCGTTGGCCGCGTCGGCCATCGCGGCGGTCAACTGGACCCGGGTCACCTTCTGTCCACTGTGGATGAGGGTACGGACCCGGTCGTCGAGCAGGTTCGCCCGGTGCACCGGGCCGTCACCGGGGTCGGACATGCCGTAGTCCAGCGCCTGCTTGTTGTTCCAGCTGATGTAGTAGTCCTGGTTCTGTGACTGCGGATGCGCCGCGTACGGCTGATCGTCGGAGGTGTTGCTGTCCGGCTGCCAGCCCTGCCACTCGTACGCCGGCTCGGCCCGTACCGGCAGATCGTAGTCCACAGTGGATGGACGTACCGGATTGTGCCCGGAGTTGAAGTACGCGGTGTCGCGGGAATCCACGTAGAACCAGTTGAACGTGTAGTTCACATCGTCGGCCGCGTGCTGGAAATCGGTTGCGCCGTGGATCGCGTCCGGGTCGTTGAACTCCTGGAAGCCGATGATCGAGTCGACCTCGTGCCGGTAGCTGGACCGCAGGCTGGTGTAGGCGACCGGCTTGCCGTCCACCGTGGCGCGGGACTGCACCAGCCCGTACTTCGTCCGGTACATCACCAGCTTGTACGAACCCGCCGCGGTCTGGTCGGCCAGCGTCGGATGCCAGGCGTTGTCACGTTCCAGCTTCTGCATCGGCAGGCAGGACCCGTGGTAGAGGTAGTACGTGGAGTCCTGCGCGGGCGTTCCGCCGGACGGGTCACACAGGGCGACCGCGTACGTGTCGGTGATGTCCTGACCCGCTGAGGTGGCGCTCCACGAGTAGTCCTGCCCGCGCCCGAGCTCGACGTAGAAGCTCAGACCGGCGAAGGCGGCGCCCCGGGCGCTGATCCCCGGGCCCTGCAACTCCTCCAGCATCAGCAGTTGTGGTGCGAAGTAACCGGTCTGCGGGCCGAACACGGCGACGGGATGGCCACCGGCAGCATGCTGCGCGGAGACCACCAGCGCGTTGGACATGCCGTGCTTCGGGTTGTCCAGCAGGCCGGCCGGCAGCACCCCGTGGTTGAAGATTCCGGCGGCGGGTGCCCGCCGGTCCGCGGCGGACACCTTCTTCTTCGCGGCAACGACACTGCTCGTCGCCGAACCGGTCGGGTCGTACACGATCGGTTGCTGGGTGACCGATCCGGCGTCGGGCATGGCGACGCTGGGGGCGTTGGCGTCCGCCCCGCCGTACGGGAAGTGCTGACCGTCGTGCAGGGTCAGTACGGCCTCCGGATCGTTCTGTTCGCGGAACGAACTCCACAGCGCGTCGCCCTTGGTGATCCCGTACCGGGCATCGAACGCCTGCTTGGCCAGCGCGTTGGCCACCTCTCCACCACCGCCGGAACCGAACAGGGCGCCGACCACCGACGCGATGGCGACCAGGTCGGTGGGCTTGAACAGCTCGATCGAGCCGGCGTTGGTGATCGGGTCGACATGCCCGGTCAGGTCGTACTCGCCGGGGAAGGTACGCGACTGGTACGCACTGGTCAGGTAGGCGTTCAGGCCGTCGACGTAGCTGTGCACGTCGGCCAGCGCCTGGGCACCGCGCGGCCCGGAGGCGGCCACGGCGTCGATCTGGTCCTGCAGGTCCTGCTCGGTGTACGGGGCCTGCCGCCAGAACGACTGCTCCAGCGCCCGGTTGCCCGGGGCGCCGCCGGCGAAGCTGGTCAGTTCGCCGCGCCCGACGTGACGGAACACGTCCATCAGCCACAGCCGGTCCTGGGCGGCGACGTAGCCTGCGCCGTACTCGGTGCCGGAGCGGGTGCTGCCGTACACGTGCGGGACGCCGGTGGCCCGGTCCCGCACGATCGTCACGTCGTCGCGTGGCCTCAGCACACTGGCCACCTGATCGGCCGGTACGCCGAAAGATGCGTCGTTGTAGTAGCGGCCCAGGTTGGCATCGGTGAGCTGCTGGTAGCCGTCGGCCAGGTCGGCGTAGGGGCCGAGCTGGTCGTCGGTGTGCGGCGGGCGCAGACCGAGGGTCCGGTTGGCCAGGATGTCTGCCAGGGTGGCGTTGCCGTTCTCGCCGGGTGGCAGGATGTCGCGACACTGACCCTGGCAGTAGTCGGGTGCGGTGCTGCTGGCGGCCGGGGCGGCACCGACCGGCCCGGAGCTGGACACCGCGGCGGCGCAGCCGACCGCGAGCAGCACCGCGAGCACTCTGCTTCGGAAGTAACTGCGCCCGGACCGGGCGGAACGAGACGACATGCGCGCACCCTTTCGACGGTTACCCACGCAGGGGCAGAGTCGCGAATCTTTCTCGTGTTCGATCGTCGCGCCCCACGGGCGTGCAGACAAGTCCCTGATGCCGGATTTCTCGGCGGCTGCCGGGAAGGTCCATGCCGGTAGCTGGACCCGCACCCGGATCCTGTGTGCCGAACACCCGGAAACCGCCGCGCGGACACGGCGATCAGTGGTTATCTCATCGCTGACGACGCGGGCCGGCGCGGGACGCCGGATCCGACACGAAGAACCGTCCGGCGGAGGGGTAGCCGATGATCACACGCAGCCGACTGTCCGGTGGCAAGACCCGGGTCACCTTCAGCGTGCCCACCCCACCGGGCCGGGTGGTCAGCGTGGTGGGAACCTTCAACGACTGGCAGCCGGGCCGGCATGAACTACGTCGCCGACGCAACGGCACCTCGTCGGTGTCCGTGGTGCTCACACCGGGCGAGCACCACTTCCGCTACCTGGCGACCGGTGGTGAGTGGGCCGACGATCCGGATGCCGACCGCGGTCCGTACGGCTGCCTCATCCGCATCTGACACGGCCCGGACCACCGCGGTCTGCGCACACCGGACCGGACGCTCATTCCCCGGTACGGTCCGCGGCGCCGCCCGAGCCGGCCACCACGATCTCGTCCACCAGGTCGGCGACCGAGTCGACGACCCGGGACGGCCGGTACGGGAAGCGGTCCACCTCGTGGCGCTGGGTGATGCCGCTGAGTACCAGGATCGTCTCCAGACCGGCCTCCATGCCGCACAGCACATCGGTGTCCATCCGGTCACCGATCATGATCGTCGTCTCCGAATGCGCCTGCACCGTGTTGAGCGCCGAGCGCATCATCATCGGGTTCGGCTTGCCCACGAAGTACGGCTGCACATTGGTGGCCTTCGAGATCAGCGCGGCCACCGAGCCGGTCGCCGGGAGCGCACCCTCGTTGGACGGGCCGGTCGGATCCGGATTCGTGGCGATGAACCGGGCACCGCCGGCCACCAGCCGGATCGCCCTGGTGATGGCCTCGAAGCTGTAGGTACGGGTCTCCCCCAGCACCACGTAGTCCGGGTCGTGGTCGGAGAGCACATAGCCGATCTGGTACAGCGCCGTGGTCAACCCGGCCTCACCGATCACGTACGCCGAGCCGCCCGGCCGCTGGTCGTCGAGGAACTGTGCGGTCGCCAGCGCCGAGGTCCAGATCGCCTCCTCCGGTACCGAGATGCCCATCCGCTCCAGCCGGGCCTGCAGATCCCGGGGCGTCTGCATCGAGTTGTTCGTCAGCACCAGGTACCGCAGGCCGGAGTTGCGGAGCCGCTCGATGAACTCCGGGGCACCCGGCACCGGCGACCCCTCGTGGATGAGTACCCCGTCCATGTCGGTGAGCCAGCACTGGGCCGGCCTGCGCGTGGTCATGTACCCATGCTCGCCCATCCACCCGGCCCGCGCCCACCGGCGGCCAGCTGACCTGCCTGCCCGTTCATGGGCACCGGTGGATATGCGAGCATGTGCCGGCGATCAACCGACAGCTGGAGGAGCCTGTGACCGTAGGTACCGATCTGGAGCTGATCCAGAAGATGTGGTACGGCACCGCCGACGAGGCCATCGAGGCGGTGCAGGCCGCCGCGACCCTCGGGTTCGGGGTGTCCCTGCACAACGAGTCGGTGCCCGACGAGGAGGACCCGGGCGCCGGCTCGGAGCAGTGGATCGTGGAGATCTACAACGACGTACCGGCCGCGGAGCCGGAGCCGGTACCGGCCACCGCCTGAGCCGCGCCGCCGGCCCGTACCGATCCGGCACGGGCCGGCGTTCCAGCACGGGCCGGCGCTACCTCTGCTCGCGGTAGAAGGGACTGGTCACGACACCCTCACCGCGAGCCGTGTCGTACTGGTAGACCTCCCGGCCGGCGATGAACACCCGGACCGCCCGACTCATCACGTCCAGCGGGTCACCCGACCACAGGACCACGTCGCCGTCCAACCCGGGCGCCAGCGCACCGACCCGGTCGTCCAGGCTGAGTATCCGGGCCGGGGTGAGGGTGATGGAACGCAACGCCTCCGCCGGGTCCAGCCCTTCCTTGACCGACAGGGCAGCCTGGTAGATCAGGAAGTCGATCGGCACCACCGGGTGGTCGGTGGTCAGCGCGATCTGTACGCCGGCCCGCGCCAGGATGCCCGGGTTGCGCAGTGAGCGCTCCTTGACTTCTACCTTCGACCGGTTGGTGAACAACGGGCCGATGATCACCGGGATCTGTTTCTCGGCGAGGAGATCGGCCAGCAGATGACCCTCCGTACCGTGGTTGACCACGAGCCGGTAGCCGAACTCCTCGGACAACCGGATCGCGGTGGCGATGTCGTCGGCACGGTGGGTGTGCTGACACCACGGCACCTCACGATCCAGTACCCGGGCGAGCACCTCGCTGGTGGCGTCCCGGTCGAACGGCTTGCCCTCGGCCTGCGCGTGCGCCCGTCGGGCCTGGTAGTCCTGCGCGGCCCGGAAGGCGTCCCGGATCACCGCAGCGACACCGAGCCGGGTGGAGGGCAGCTTCTTCTGGTCGCCGTACACCCGTTTCGGGTTCTCCCCGAGCGCGCTCTTCACGCTGGCCGGGTCACGGACGATCATCTCGTCGACGGTGCGGCCCCAGGTCTTGACCGCCACGGTCTGGCCGCCGATCGGGTTACCCGAACCTGGTTTGATCACCACGGTCGTCACGCCGCCGGCCAACGCGTCGGCGAAACCGATGTCGGCCGGGTTGATGCCGTCGACGGCGCGCAGCCGGGCACCGTTGGGGTCGGTCATCTCGTTGTAGTCCCGGCCCTCCCAGCCGACACCCTCCTCGCCGATACCGACGTGGGCGTGCGCCTCGACGAAACCCGGCAGGACCCACAGGCCGGCCGCATCGACGGTACGGGCGTCGTCCGGCACCGCGATCCCGCCGGCGGCGCCGACCGCCACGATCCGGCCGTCCGCCACGTGGACCACGCCGCGCTCGATCGGCGCGCCGTCGACCGGCACCACGTACCCACCGCTGATCACCAGATCGTCTGTCACCCGTCCACCTTCCACGCTGTGCCTCGGCCGGTGGACACGCTACCGAGCCGGGCTGGCAGGCTGGTGTACATGGGCGAGCCTCGCGGGATCATCTTCGACCTCGACGGTGTACTGGTCGACTCCGAGCAGTGGTGGGATGCGTCCCGTCGGCAGGTGGTCGCCGAGCACGGCGGGGCCTGGCAGGACGGGGCGAGCGCCGCGATGCTCGGCATGTCCACCCCCGAGTGGGCTGCCTACCTGGTCGACACGCTCGGCGTGCGACTGACCGGCGACCAGGCCGCCACCATGGTGATCGCGCAGATGGCCGGACGCTACAGTGACGGCCCGCCGCTGACGGCCGGCGCCGCGGACGTGGTGGTCGACGCCGCCCGCCGGGCACCGGTGGCGATCGCCACATCCTCGCCACCGTCGCTGATCGCGGCGTTCCTGGACGGTACCGGGCTGCGCGGCACCGTCCGGGTGACGGTGTCCAGCGAAGCGGTCCCTGCCGGTAAACCGGATCCCGCGGTGTACCTTGCCGCAGCCGAACGACTCGGCGTACCGGCGGCCGACTGCCTGGCCGTGGAGGACTCCACGAACGGCCTGCTCGCCGCGCTCGCCGCGGGCATGACGGTGGTCGCCGTACCCAACCCACACTTTCCGCCGGACGAAGCCGTCGTCGCCCGGGCCGCCGCGCGGATCGATGCCGTGGCGTCACTTCCGGCCGTACTGGACCGTCTCGCCGCCGCCGACACCTGGCACTGAGCACCGTCTCACCGTCGCCGGACCGCTCGACACCCGGCGCTGACCGGACCGGGTCGGTGGACCCGGCAACGGCTCAGCTGGGCATGGCACCATCACTGTTCACCCCGTCCCCGCTCCGGGAGGCTCAGCGTCGTGCATGCCGCCACACTCAGTGATGTCTGGCACCGGGTGCTGGGCACCCAACCCACCCCCTCACTCCTTCTCGTACTGGTCACCGGGGCCGCCGCGCTGGTGGTGGTGGGCGTCTGGCCGGTGTGGCGGGTGGCCCGAAACGTGGTCACCATCGCGCATGAGGGCGGTCACGCGCTGGTCGCGCTGCTGACCGGTCGCCGGTTGACCGGTATCAAACTGCACTCCGACACCTCCGGCCTGACCGTGTCGGTGGGTCGACGTACCGGCCCGGGCATGATCTTCACCGGACTCGCCGGCTACATCACCCCGTCCCTGCTGGGGCTGGGCTGCGCGGCGCTACTGACGGTCAACCACCTCACCGCACTGCTGTGGATCGGACTGCTGCTGCTAGCGGCGATGCTGATCATGATCCGCAACGTGTACGGGGTGGTGTGCGTACTGGTCACCGGCGCCGTGCTGTTCCTGGTGTCCTGGTTCACCACCCCGACGGTGCAGGCCGCCGTGGCGTACCTGCTCACCTGGTTCCTGCTGTTCGGCGGGGTCCGCCCGGTCTACGAACTGCAGGCCAAGCGCCGTCGGCGGCAGTCCCCGGACTCCGACGCCGACCAGTTGCACCGGTTGACCGGGGTGCCGGGCATCATGTGGGTCACCTTGTTCGGGGTGGTCGCCGTCGGCTGCCTGCTGTTGGGCGGTTACTGGCTCGTACCCGAACTGCCGTCGCTGACCCGGGCACTCGGGTCGAGCTGAGTGCCCTGGTCAGGGCCCGGCGGACACAGCTCGACCCGCTTTCCCGGCAGATCACCAGCAACCGGGCAGCGGCCACCCAACTGGTGGTATGCACCCCCCGGCCGCACGGGGTCGCGCCCGGGAGCCTCTAGGCTGGAGACCTATCACCCGGTTCCAGTGAAAGGACAGTCGTGGCCGCCGACAGTGCCGATCAACAGGAAGTCCGCGCCCTGCTGCTGGAAGGTGTCCACCCGGACGCGCAGAGCCGGCTGGAGAAGGCCGGCTACCAGGTGGAGAGCCTGGGCCGGGCGCTGGACACCGATGAGCTGGTAGCCCGGATGGGTGGGTTCCATCTGCTCGGTATCCGGTCCAAGACCCAGGTGAGCGACCAGGTACTCGCGGCGGCGCCGAACCTGCTCGCGGTCGGCGCCTTCTGTATCGGTACCAACCAGATCGACCTCAATGCCGCGGCCCGCCGCGGGGTGGCGGTGTTCAACGCGCCGTTCTCCAACACCCGTAGCGTGGTCGAACTGGCGCTGTCGGAGATCATCTCGCTGACCCGTCGGATGACCGACAAGAACACCAGCCTGCACGCCGGCGTATGGGACAAGTCGGCCACCGGAGCGCACGAGGTACGGGGCCGCCGGCTCGGCATCGTCGGGTACGGCAACATCGGCACCCAGCTGTCGGTACTGGCCGAGAACCTCGGCATGAGCGTGTACTTCTTCGACACGGCCGACAAACTGGCGCTGGGCAACGCGCGACGGTGCGGCTCGCTCGACGAGCTGCTCTCCGAGGTCGACGTGGTCACCCTGCACGTGGACGGCCGACCCGGCAACAGCGGCATGTTCGGTGCCGAGGAGTTCGCCCGGATGCGTCCCGGCAGCCTGTTCCTCAACCTTTCCCGCGGTTTCGTGGTGGACCACCACGCGCTGCGTACCAACATCGAGTCCGGTCACCTGGCCGGTGCCGCGGTGGATGTCTTCCCGACCGAGCCGAAGGGCCGGGGCGACGCGTTCGTCTCCGAGTTGCAGGGCCTGCCGAACGTCATCCTCACCCCGCACATCGGCGGTTCGACCGAAGAGGCGCAGCAGGACATCGGCCAGTTCGTGGCCGGCAAGTTCCACGATTTCATCAATGCCGGCGCGACCTCGATGAGCGTCAACTTCCCGCAGCTGGATCTGGGCCTGCACCCCGACACCCGGCGGCTGGTACATGTGCACCGCAACGTGCCCGGCGTCCTGGCCAAGATCAACGGCCTGCTCGGTGAGCACAAGGTCAACGTGGAGAGCCAACTGCTGGGTACCCGGGGCGAGATCGGCTACGTCATCACCGACATCGGCACCGGCGACACCGGGCAGGTCCTGGCCGGGCTGTCCGGCATGCCGGAGACCATCCGGCTACGCGCCCTGGACTGACCATGACCGGCGACACGCTCCTCGCACACGCGGGACCGTCGTGGACAAGCCCGTCCTCACCCGCAGGGGCAACCCAGGTGGCGGTGCCACGCTAACTTGAGGCGGCGGCACCGAGCGCACGCAACCATGGAGGCGGGGATGGACGACGGGTCACCTGCATCGCACTGGGACCTGGAGATACTGGCCGCGCAGCTCCGGCAGCAGGGCTCGGACCTGTCGCTGTACGCCGGATTCCTGCTCGACATCCTGTCCGCCGCGTTGCCGGGCGAACTCGTACGGGTCGAGCGGGAGGGCCGGCTGAAGGCCCGGATCGGCGGCCGTGAACCAGCGGTGCTCAGCGTGGCCGTGCTGCTCGGCGACCGGCGCTACGAACTGTCCCGGGCCAAGGTCGGCGCACCACCCAGCGCGGTGATCCGGCACGAGTCCGGCGGTGTCGTACTGTCCAGCCGGCCCGCGACGGTACAGGAATGGGCGGCCGGGCTCGCCGCAGGACTGGCCGAGGTGGCCCGACACGACGCGGCGGCCGCCGCCGCCCTGGAACGGCTGACCGCACCGTGAGCGGGCCACCGGCACCGGAGGGCTGGACCCCCGAGCAGATCACCTCGGCCAGCGTCCGGGAGATCGCCGCAGGTCGGCTGCCCCTGCAGGCGCAGTGGCGGCTCGCCACCCAACGCGACGACCAGGCCTTCACCTCCGACCTGACCGTGGACGAGTACGCCGCCCTGCGCTCGGTCGGTTTCTCCCCGGTCGGGCAGGCGCTCGGCTCGGCCGTCTACAACGTGGGCTGGAACAACACGGGATGCGGTTACCCCTACAACAGCATGTTCTCCGGCTACCGGCCCGCGCAGGTGGTGGACATGCCGCTGATCCGTCAACTGCTGTGGGACGCACGCGAACGCGCCATCGACCGAATGCGTCAGGAGTGCGCCGGGCTCGGCGGTGACGGTGTGGTCGCGGTCCGCCTCACCGTACGGTCGTTCTACGGAAACGGCCTGGAGTTCACCGCGCTCGGCACGGCGGTGCGCGCCGACCAGCCGGTCTCAGGGCCGGTACGGCCGCCCACGAAAGCACCCTTCACCTCCGACCTGTCCGGGCAGGACTTCGCGAAGCTGCTGCGTGCCGGATGGTTGCCGGTCGCGCTCGTCCTGGGTGTCGGCGCCGTACTGCGCCACGACGACTGGTCGACCTACCGGCAGGCGTCGTCCTGGCAGAACCAGGAGATGCGCGGCTACAGCGATCTGGTCACCGCGGCCCGGGCGCAGGCGCGCGACGGGATCGCCGCCGATGCGGCCCGGCACGGCGGACACACGGTCGTCCTGCGTGACACGCAGATGAACGTCCAGGAGATCACCTGCCGGTCCCGGCGGAGCAGCGACAACGAAGCCCACGACCACCTCGCCGAGGCGACCCTGTGGGGCACCGCGATCGTGCCGTTGCCCTCCGCAGTACGACCGGCCGCCCCGGCCCCGCTGGCGATGTTGCGACTCGACAACCACCCTGACCGCCGGTGGCGGGCACGTGCACAGCAGGAGGGCAAGTCATGACCTTCGATCCCGCCGCCGCGGGCATCCCGCAGGATGCGATGTCCCGGTTGGCCGAACTACAGCCCGGCCGGCCCGGTCACATCTTCACCTCGGACCTGTCGGTCAACGAGTTCCTGCTGGTCAAGCAGGCAGGGTTCACTCCGCTCGGACTGGTCCTGGGCACCTCGGTCTACCACTGCGGGTTCCAGTTCGGCCGCTGGGGCAAGAACTCCGAGCTCAACGTCCTGTCCCAGGCGATGTACCACGCCCGGGAGCTGGCGATGACCCGGATGCAGACCGAGGCACATGCACTGGGCGCGGACGGCATCGTCGCGGTACGGCTGGAGGTCGACTTCAAGGAATGGGGCTCGGACACGGCCGAGTTCCTGGCGGTCGGCACCGCGGTGAAGGCCGACGACGGCGCGGTCTGGCGCAACAACCAGGGCCGACCCTTCACCTCCGACCTGTCCGGCCAGGACTTCTGGACCCTGCTGCAGGCCGGCTACGCGCCGGTCGGGATGACCATGGGCGTCTGCGTGTACCACGTGGCGCACCGTACGTTCGGCAACGTGCTGTCCAACATGGGGCAGAACGCCGAGTTGCCGCAGTTCACCCAGGCCCTGTACGACGCCCGAGAACTTGCCATGGCGCGGATGCAGAAGGAGGCCGAGGAACTGCAGGCGGAGGGCATCGTCGGGGTACAGCTCACCCAGCGCAACCATTCCTGGGGTGCGCACACCACCGAGTTCTTCGCCATCGGTACGGCCGTACGCCCGCTGCGGGCCGACCATCAGATCGCCACGCCGCAACTGGTGCTGGGACTCGACTACTGATCCGCCAACCCCCACCCGGACATGCTGGCCGGGAACCGGCGAGGCTAGGCTGACCGGCGGCGGTGGGGCCCGCCATCCCGTGCGGAGAACCGCGGCGAACCGCCGCCAACGGTCCCTGCCAGGTGTCGTGTGCTGGTAGGGAGACCGTGATGAGTCCACACAAAGATCCACCGCGCGGCGCGCGGTCCGACGCCCGGCCCGGCCTGGCCGTGTCGCTGTCCCGGGAACCGGTCGATCCGGACATCGACCTGCACATCGCGCAGCAGCGCGGCGAGCTTCCCCGGGCGCCCTGGGTACTGCTGGGTGCCATCGCGGTCGGCGGGGCGCTGGGTGCCCTCGCCCGGTACGGCCTGTCGGTGGCGCTACCGCACGCCAGGTCCGGTTTCCCGTGGTCGACCTTCCTGACCAACGTCTCGGGCTGCCTCCTGCTCGGCGCACTGATGGTGTTCGTCACCGAACTGCCCCGGCTGCCGGCACTGACCCGACCGTTCCTGGGTGTCGGGGTGCTCGGCGGGTACACCACGTTCTCCACGGCCGTGGTGGACACCAGGACGCTGGCGGCGGCGGGCGCGACCCGTACGGCCCTGCTCTACCTGCTCGGGACCCTGGTGACGGCGCTCGCGGCCAGCCTGCTCGGCACCCTCGCGGCGCGCGCGGCGCTGGGTCGCCGCAGGGGTGCCCGTACCGGGGAACCGACCGGGTCCGGTGCGGAGGACCGGCGATGACCGTACTGTTCGTCGCCCTGGGCGCCGCGCTGGGCGCGCCGTTGCGCTACCTGGTGGACCGCTCGGTGCAGGCACGCCACGACTCGGTCTTTCCGTGGGGGACCTTCACGGTGAACGTGCTGGGCTCGTTCGTGCTGGGCCTGGTCACCGGTGGCGCACAGGTCGCCGGCCTGCCCGGCTCGGTGGTGGCGCTGCTGGGCACCGGCCTGTGCGGCGCCCTGACCACGTACTCGACCTTCAGCTACGAGACGCTGCGGATGCTGTCCACCGGCTCCCGCAGCCTCGCCGTCCTCAACGTCCTGGCCAGCCTGGCCGGCGGCCTGGGCGCGGCGGTCCTCGGCTTCATGGTCGCGGGAGCGTTCTGAGCCCGGGCCGCACCCGCAGCGGGCATCGGGAACCGGGCGGCGGCGCCACGCCGCCCGGCCCACCTTTGCTCAGGTTCCGTACGGGTCGGCGCCGGTCGAGGTGAAGCTCTCGGAGTAGTCGTCGTGTGCACTGCTGTCGGTGGAACTGCCGTCAGCGGAGCTGCCGCTGCCCGAATCGTCGGCGCTGGCCGAAGCGCTCCCGCCACCCTGGCCGCCGGAGTCGCCGGACGACCCGCCGGCCGGGGTGAAGCTCTCCGAGTAACTGCCGCCGGACCCGGCGCCGTGCGAACCGGAGCCGTCAGAGTCGGAGCCACCGGAACCCGAGCCACCGGAACCCGAGCCGGCCGCTGGATCATGCCCAGCGGAACCCGACCCGCCGTCCGAACCGGACGCCGCACCACCTGACCCGGCAGCGCTGTCCGAACCGGCATCGGCACCGGCACCACCGGCCGCGCCGGCCGTGTCAGGCACGGACGGTACCGCGGTCGCCGCACCGCCGCCGCTGGAACCCTCGGACGCCGAGCCGCCCGAGGAGGAGGGCTCCGGTGCCGCCGGGGCATCCGGAGCGTCGTGTGCTCCGCCGGCCCCACCACCCGACGCGTCCGGCGCCGTGCCTCCACCGGTCACGTACGCGTCGTCATGGCTGTAGTCGACGCCGCTGGCCTGATCGTCCAGGTAGCCGTCACCGTTCTCGTCCACCAGGCGCTCGTCGAAGTGCCCGTCGTGGTCACTGTCGTAGTCACCGTAGTCAATCAGACCATCATGATCGGTGTCATAGCCGACGAAGTCGGCTTTACCGTCACCATCGGTATCGGTGGTGTACTCGACGCTCCCATCGGACTGGGTGTGCGCGGTGACGTCATCGGCGTTGCCGTCACCGTCAGCGTCGATCCAGACGTCACTGTCGCTCATGCCGTACCCCCTTGAGATGCCCTGCGGTGGCGCACTGACCTGTGTCGATCAGCCGCCCGTCCTTGCCGTGCAGCCGCCCCGCAGCTGCGCTGACCATTACGATAGGTCGCCGACGCCAGCCGATTCTCCCCCCTCTGTGCCAGCCTCGCCGCCGCTGGCCCCGGTCACCGGGAAGCTCAGCCGGGCAACGCTCGACCTGGCTGCGGAATTCTGCGAAGGCTGGCGTGCCGTCCCGCACCTCGGACATACTTAGCGTGTAGCAGATGGACACTAGGGGTAAGCGATGAGATCGTCGCCTGACCTGATCAGCGTCCTGCACCAGGTCACGGACGCGGTGGAGAGCCTGCCCTGCGGGGCTGAACATTCGTGCAGCGCGCAACTGCGGCGCGACTCCTTCGCGCTGCGCGAGCGCGTGGTCCGGGCCGGCGGCCCTACCCACGAGCTGGTCGCCGAGGCCGAACGATTACTGGACCGGATCAGCGAATACCTGCACGCCAACGGCGTGGCGGGTGGACCGGACGACGCCCGGTCCACGGCGTCCTGCGGATAGCGTCGTCCGGCCACCGATACGGAGCGGTGGCCGGACGAGAGCGGGCACGTGGCTACTTCACCGCACCGGCGGTCAGGCCGGCCTGGATCTGCCGCTGGAAGATGATGTACGCCGCCAGTACGGGAAGCATGCTGATCAGCAGGCCGGCGAACAGGGTGCCGTAGTCGCCGAAGTAGTCCTGCTGGATCACCAGGTCCGCCAGTCCCTGGGTGAGCAGCGGGCCACCCGTGCTCAGCGGACTGTCGCTCGACTGGTTGAGCACCAGCGGGAGCAGGTACTGGTTCCACTGACCGAGCAGGTTGAAGATACCGATGCTGACCAGCCCCGGCTTGGCCATCGGCAGCATGATCTGGAAGAACGTCCTGCTGTGTGACGCGCCGTCGATCATCGCCGCCTCCGCTACCGAACTCGGCAGGCTACGGAAGAACGAGGTCAGGAAGAAGACCGTGAACGGCAGCGAATAGGCGATGTAGACGAGAACCAGACCGGGATAGGTGCCGATACCGAACGTGCCGAAACCCTTCACCACGAAGAACAGCGGCACCAGGATCAGGAAGATCGGGAACACCATGCCCAGCACGAACAGGTAGTAGATGAGCCGGTTCAGCGGGAACTCGTACCGGGCCAGTACGTAGGCCGCCATCGAGCCCAGCAGCATCGTGCCGAACAACGAGAAGACCAGTACCACCACGGTGTGCAGGAAGAACGAACCGATGTGCGCGGTGGTCCAGGCCGAACTGAAGTTCCCCCAGGCGACATCCGTTGGCAGGCCCCACGGATGGATGGAGATGTCCTTGCTGGACTTGAAGGCCGACATCACCGCCCACAGCAGGGGCACGACCACCATGGCCGACCACAGGATCAGGAAACCGTGCGAGAAGACGTTGAGTATCCAGCCTTCGCGCGGCGGGCGGTTCCTCGGCGCTGGGCCGGTGCCCGGTACCGGCTGATCGACCGGGACGGTCTGTGTCTGCGTTGTCATCTCGCCCGGCTCCTAGAACTCGATCCGTTCGCGGCGGTTGAGCCGCAGGGTCAGTACCGCGAACACGAGCGTGACCACCAGCATCGCCACTCCCATCGAGGTCGCATAGCCGGCCTGCGACTTGGTGAATGCCGTGTTGTACAGGTAGAAGGGCACCACGCTGGTCGAGTCGTCCGGGCCGCCCGGCGGGATCGTCATGATCTGCACGATCGCGAACGAGTCCATTGCCATGATGCCCATGTACACCCAGCCGGTGGCCACGGTGTCCCGCAGCAGCGGCAGCGTGATCCGGAAGAAGGTGGTGGCCCGGCCGGCCCCGTCGATCATCACCGCCTCGTAGATGTCGTGTGGTACCGAACCCATCCCGGCCGAGAACAACACAACGTAGAAGCCGACCTGGCTCCAGACCATCACCACGATCACGCACAGCAGAGCCAGATCCGGGCTGCCGAGCCAGTTGGGCGTGTTGGTGATGCCCACACTGTCCAGCACACTGTTGATCGGGCCACTGGCCGGGTTGAAGATGAACTGCCACAGGATGCCGATGATGGCGATCGACAGCACCTGCGGGAAGAAGAACACGACCTTGTAGAAGGCCGAGCCCCGCACACCGGCGACCGTCGCCCCCTTCCGACGACGGCCGCCAACGTTGATCATGAAGGCGAAGAACAACGCCAGGACCAGCGTCACCACAGGCAGCGCAAGCAGCAGGATGATGTTGTGCCACAACGACGTCCAGAACAACGAATCGTGGACCAGTCGCCGGAAGTTGCCCAACCCCACGAAGTTCTTGTCGGCGGTGAACCCCGACCAGTCGGTCAACGCGATGTAGAACGACTGGAAGAAGGGCGAGATCACCAGCACCGCGTAGAACGCGATGGGAACCGCCAGGAATCCGATGATGAACCGGTACTTGCCATGCCGCATGAGAGCCGGTCCCCGTCTGCTAGTGCTTGAACTTCTTGATGCTGGAGTCCTTGGCGACCTTGTCCGCCGCGGCCTGGACCCGGCTGATCCACTCGGCGGCCTTGATCCGACCGCTGAGCAGCAGGCCGGTGGCCTGGCCGATGCGGGTCTTCTCCAGGTCCGGGTACCAGGCGGACAGCTTGGGCACCACGACGTTGGTGCCGGCGGCCTTGAGTACGGCACTGGCCGAGGACAGGCCCGGCGGCAGCTTCATGCCGTCGGTGGCGCCCTGTACGCAGGTCAACGAGCTGACCAGCTTGGCGAAGTTCTGCGCGGACTGCTTGCCCAGCATGGTGCGCAGGAACTCCATGCCGCCCAACGCGTTCTTGGCCTGCTTGGGCACGATGAACGGCTCACCGGCCGCGGCCCAGACCGTCTCGAAGGGCATCTTGTCGCTGGAGCCGATGCCCGACGGCGGTGCCACGTGCAGGTTGAAGTTGGCCGGCGTGGTCTTCTTCGCCTCGTTCTCCACCCACGAACCGTTCGGGATGAAGGCGGCTTTGCCCTGGGTCCAGGCGGTCTGCGACTCGATGTGGGTGAGCCCCTCGCTGCCCTTCATGATGTAGCCCTTGGCCGCGAGTTCCCCGTACGCCTCGACCGCGGTCTTGACCGCCGGGTCCTTCCACGCGTTGGGTTCGAGGTTGTCGATCGACTTGAGTACGTCCGCGCCACCGATCTTGGCGATGAACGGGTACAGCGCGAAGTGGGCGTAGTACGGGAACTTGCCCGCGTAGGTCCACGGCGCGATGCCGGCCTTCTTGATCTCGGCACACAGCGAGATCATGCCGTCCCAGGTCTTGGGGTACTCCCAGTGGTGCTTGTCCATCAGCGACTGGGAGAACCAGACACCGTAGACGGTGAACGCGTAGTTGAGCGCGGTCACCTTGCCGCCGAAGGTGCCCTGTTCGATGGTGCCGGCGATCAGGGTGTCGCGGACCTTCTTGCTCGGGTCGTCCACCGACGCCGCGTCGAGCAACGCGTCCAGTTCGGTGAGCTGCCCCTTGCTGGTCAGGTCGGCGGTGTTCAGTTCCTGGGCACCGGAGTTGTCGATCACGTCCGGCGGGTTGCCGCCGACGAACCGGGGCTGCAGGGTCTGGCTGATCTGCTGGGTGGCGCTGTGCTTGACCTTGGCCTTCGGGTAGTGCTTGGTGTAGACACCCTCGGCGTCCTTGGCGTACTGGTCGCCGAACCCACCGTTGAAGATGACCACTTCCAGCGGCGCGTCTTCCTTGACCCCGAGCGGGTTGGAGCTGCTCTTCTTGCCTTGGGCGGACTTGCTGTCATCTCCGGACGTCGCGCAGGCGCTCAGCAGCCCGGCTGCCGGCAGGGACAGCGCGCCGACTGCGGCGGTGCGCTGGAGCACCTGTCGACGGTTGAGGTCGGAAACGGGACCCATGTAGTCCTCGCCTTCACTGACTCATGCGCCACGCCGGATGCGTCCGGCGTAGCGCTCTTCAAGGGTTCGGTTGTGCTCGTCCCCGCCGGGGACGTTGGCGGAAAGGTACACCGGCGGTACCTCACCGGCGGCAAGCAGTTGACTCACCACCTCCGCCACGATCAGTTGCGCCAGCAACGCTGCGGTGATCGACGACACGGCGCCGACCGCACCACCGGTCGGTAGCGGCAGCACCGCGTCACCGTACGGCGCTCCGTTGTCGAGTACCACATCGGCCAGGTCGGCCAGCCGCTGACCGGACGGATGCCGGGACTCGACCCGACCGCTGTGTTCCAGTGAGGTGATCGCGATGAGCGGGTGACCACGGCCGTGCACCAACCGCGCCAGTTCCACTACGGATCCGTTGATGCCGGAGTTGGACGCGATGACGAACACGTCGTTCGGATCGACCGCGGCCAGCTCAAGGATCCGTTGCGCGATCATCGGATCGCGTTCCAGGATCCCGTTGGACAACACGTCGGGCGACTCGCCACCGAAGATCACCACATCGCGCAGTGCCAACCGGTTGGTGGGCACCAGGCCACCGGCCCGTCCGGCGATCTCCATCGCCAGCGCCTCGGAGTGCCCGCTGCCGAACGCCTGGACCACCCCGCCGGCCCGCAGGCCCGCCACGATCAGGCCCGCAGCACGGCGGACCCCCTCGGACTGGGTGTCGACGACCCGGTCCATGGCGGCCCGGACCTCGGTCACGTACGCCGCGCTGTCCACTGTCATGCGGCTGCCCCCTCTTGCCGGTGCCCGGCCCGGGCGACGTGGCGTCATCCGCGGTACGACGGGCCGACCGTACCGGACTTGTTTTGAAGATTCTTATCTACTCAACCATGATGTCAAGTGCTCGAACATAACGCTTTTCGATCAACCGTTGTCAAAGACTGCGCGTGGGCTGCACGATACGAGCGTCTGACCTGTCGGCCCCCTGGGGAACAGCATGTCTCTGGTACTCGGTCTGGACATGGGCGGTACCGCCACCCGGGCCGTACTGGTCGACCTCAGCGGACGCCGGCACGGCTCCGGACGGGCCGGCCCGGGCAACCCTTTCGCGCATCCGCCTGCGCAGGTGGCGGCCGCGATGGGTGCGGCACTGCACCGGGCCCTCGTCGGCCAGCACCCCGGTCACGTCCGACTCGGACTGATCGGCATGGCCGGCGGTGCGCGACTGGCCGAACCCGGCGTCGCCAACCTGTTCGACACGGTGTGGCGGCAGCACGGACTGAGCTGTCCGATGCAGGTCGTGGGCGACACCGAGGTGGCCTTCGCCGCCGGCACCTCCGCACCGCACGGCACGGTCCTGATCGCCGGCACCGGCGCTGTCGCCGCCACCATCACCGGACACCGGATGACCCGCGCGGTCGGCGGACATGGCTGGTTGCTCGGTGACGAGGGCGCCGGCTTCTGGTTGGGACGTGAGGCGGTCCGGGCACTGCTCGCCGTCGCCGACCGTCGGCAGGCCCCCGGCCCGCTCAGCACTCTGGTACGCGCCGAACTGCGCGCCGGGGCACCCGATGTCGCAGCGGCCTACCGCACCGACGGTGAATGGATCCTGGCCGCCGTGGACCACGCCCATCCGGTCCGCCTGGCCCGGCTCGCGACCCTGGTCAGCCAGGCAGCGCGGGAGGGCGATCCCGTCGCGACGGACATCGTGGCCCGGGCCGCCGGTCACCTGTACCGCCTGCTGGCTGCCGGGACCGAGCAGGCGACCGGGCCGGTGGTGCTCGCCGGCAGCGTCGTGGCTGCCGCAACCCCGGTGGGTACGGCGCTGCGCGCCCGGCTTGCCGCCAGCGGCGCCGGACCGGTGTACACCGCCGGGGACGGCGCGGCGGGCGCGGCCTGGCTCGCCGCACGGTCGCTGGTCATGCAGGCACCGAGCACCGGCACGGCACTGGACACCGACACGCTGCACCGGATGATCGTCGGCCGCCCGAAGGAGAGGTGATCCGGGCCGGTTTCAGTCGTCCCGGCAGAGCTCCCAGCAGACCACCGCGGCCGATGCCGCGACGTTCAACGAGTCGACCCCGCCGCGCATCGGGATGCGTACCCGCACATCGCTGCGGCCCAGAGCCTGCCGGGTCAGCCCCGGCCCCTCCGCACCGAAGAGCAACGCCGGCCGACGACGGTGCTCGGGTGCGAGCCGCTGCAACCCCACCGCGTCCGCGGCGGGTGTGAGCGCCAGTACCGAGAAGCCGGCCGCCCGTACCGTGTCGAGCGCATCGGGCCACGGCTCCAGTGGGGCGTAGGGGACCGCGAACACCTCGCCCATGCTCACCCGTACGCTGCGCCGGTACAACGGATCCGCGCAGGTCGGAGAGAGTAGTACGGCGTCCACACCCAGACCGGCCGCGCCACGGAAGACCGCGCCGATGTTGGTGTGGTTGTTGACATCCTCCATGATGAGCACGCGCCGGGCCGAATCCAGCAGTTGCGTCGCGGCAGGCAGCGCCCGGCGGTGCACCGATGCCAACACCCCACGGTGCACGTGGTAGCCGGTGACCGCGTCCAGCACCGCGGGGCTGACCGCGTACACCGGTGCGTCGAAGTCGGCGCCGGCGAGCAGATCGGGCAACTGGTCGACCCGCTTGGCGTCCAGCAGGAGCGAACGTGGCCGGTAACCGGCCCGCAGCGCGCGGCGTAGCACCAGCCCGCCCTCGGCGATGAACAGGCCGTGCGGCGGCTCGAACCGGGTGCGCAGCGCCACGTCGGTCAGCGCCCGGTAGTCGGCCAGCCGGTCGTCCTCCGGGTCGTCGACCGGTACGACGAGCGGGGCCGCTCCGGATTCAACGGTGGACCTGTGCGGGTTGGACACCCGACGATTCAACCGCATCATCCGGACGACCCCGGTCGCCGGTCACCTGTGGTCAGCCCTGCGCCGGTCCGTCCGGACGGCGCTGACCACCGTGGTACATCCCGCCGGTCGGCGGCGTGGGGCCGGTGGCCGGCCCGTCACCAGCTGCGTCCGGCTGTGTCCGGGACGGCGCCCGCTCCGGCGTCCGTGCGCCGGCCGGACCGCCCAGTACCGAATCGGTCGACAGCGGCGAGGCCGGCAGCCCGCGCGGGTCACCGCTGCTGCCAGATGCTCCTCCGACACCCCGCTCCGGCCCACTGACCTCAGAGGATGCCTCCGAGGCGGCGGCTGCGGCCGCCTGTGCCGCCTTCTCCGCCTCCGCTTCGGCCTCCGGCGCGAACTGGCTGACCTCCTCGTCCGGCACGTACTCCTCGTCCTCGTCGGCGTCGGCGTGTCCGCCGGCTCCGGAGAGGGCACGACCGAACGCGCCGCCGAACCCCTCCAGGGCCCGGGTCAGTTCCGCCGGCACCACCCAGATCTTGTTCGACGCGCCCGCTGCGATCTGCGGCAGTGTCTGCAGATACTGGTAGGCCAGCAGCTTCTGGTCCGGCTTGGCGCGGTGGATCGCGTCGGCGACCTGCCGGATCGCCTTGGCCTGTCCCTCGGCCTGCAGTACCCGGGCCTCCCGGTCACCCTGCGCGCGCAGGATCGCGGACTGCTTGTCACCCTCGGCGGTCAGGATCTGCGACTGCTTGACGCCCTCGGCGGTCAGGATCGCGGCACGCCGGTCCCGCTCCGCGCGCATCTGCTTCTCCATCGAGTCACGGATGCTGGGCGGCGGCTCGATGGCCTTGATCTCCACCCGGTTGACCCGGATCCCCCACTTGCCGGTCGCCTCGTCGAGCACTCCGCGCAGCTGCCGGTTGATGTCGTCCCGGCTGGTCAGGGTCTTCTCCAGATCCATCGAGCCGATCACGTTACGCAACGTGGTAACGGTCAGCTGCTCGATGCCCTGCAGGAAGCTGGCGATCTCGTACGTCGCCGCCGCCGGGTTGGTGATCTGGAAGTAGAGCACCGTGTCGATCGACACCACCAGGTTGTCGGAGGTGATCACCGGCTGCGGCGGGAAACTGACCACCTGCTCACGCAGGTCCACCTTGGTACGGACCCGGTCGATGAACGGCGCCAGGATGTTGAGGCCCGGCTGGAGAGTCTTCAGATACTTGCCCAACCGTTCCACGATGTACGCCTGCTGCTGGGGAACGATCCGTACCGACCTGATCAGCACTATCAGTACGATCAGTACAAGGATCGCAACTATTACCCCGAGGGCAGTTCCCATTACGGCATCCTCCATACCAGGGCGGTCGCGCCCTTGATCTTGATGATCTGAACCTGCTCACCGGGTTCGAAGGACTGGGTGGAGTCGAATGCCCGTGCGGTCCACTCCTCGCCGCCGAGCCGGACCAGTCCGTGGTGTGCGTCCACCTGCTCCAGTACCAGTGCGTCGGAACCTTCCAGCGCGGCAATGCCCATCGGCTCGATCTGCTGATCGGCGCTCACACGCTGATGTCGACGAAGAACCGGACGCAGAGCCACCAATGCCGCAACCGACACCGCCGCGAACGCGATGCCCTGTACCGGCACCGGCGCCCCGAGCGCGGCCGCGACAGCGGCGGCAAAAGCCCCCGTCGCGATCATGATCAGCACAAACGTCAGAGTGAACGCTTCAGCGATGGCCAACACCACGCCCAGGACCAACCATATGATCGCCGCCACACCTCGATCGTGACATGCCCACGCACCAATGACACCTCCGCGTGGCGGTGTCCGGCCCGTCCGTGGAGTACCGGCGGCCCTTAATCTTGAGCATGGCCCCGCGCGGCCGGGCAGGTGAGGGCTTTCACCGGCCCGCACTGCCGATCTCACGGAAACCGAGGACACGCGATGCCGACCGGGAGCACGCCGGGCACCGAGACCCGCCCCGAGGCCACCGGCCCCGCCGATACGGCCTGCCCGGTCCCGGCACATCCGGGCCCGCCCGAGCCGACCGGGGAACGGCGGTTGCGCTACCACGAGTTCCGTGGCGAGCAACTCGCCCGGGGCACCACCCGGGGCACCCGCGTCGGATCCGGCGCGGTGCATCTGGATTCCCCGACGGAGATCTGCGCGGCCGCCGACGGGCCGGACGGCGAACAGGTGCGTTACGAGACGGGGAGTTGGACCGGCCCGCTGGTCGAGCCCGGTTTTGCCTTCACCGAACTGGTCGCGAGCTGGCAGGCCGACACACCCGGCGGCAGCGTCCTGGAGCTTGCCGTACAGGTCAGCACCGGCGATGGCGAGGACCCCGAGTCACCGTGGTACCCGCTGGCCCGGTGGGCCGGACACGACGGCAGCGTACGGCCCGCCTCGGTGCCGTTCGCCGACGCGACGGGCCGCACCAGTACGGATGCGTTCGTGGCCCGCCGGGCGGACCTGGTCGGCTACCGGCTGCGCGGCACCCTGCTACGACCAGCCGGTACGTCGGACACGCCGACCCTCACCTCGGTCGGCATCATCGCCTCGACCGGCCCGGCGATGCCCGGCGCACACCGTGGCCCCGGTCCACTGTGCACGAACGGCGGTCGGGTGCTCGACGTACCGGTCAGCTCCCAGCGGGAGTACTCCGGCCAGTACCCGCACTGGGACGGCGGCGGGGACGCCTGGTGCAGTCCCACCTCGACCAGCATGGTGCTGCGGTACTGGGGAACCGGCCCGCAACCCGGTGACTACGACTGGGTCTGCGCGGACTACCGGGACGGGTTCATCCACCACGCGGTCCGGCACTGCTTCGACTACTCCTTCACCGGCGCGGGCAACTGGGCGTTCAACACCGCCTACGCCGCGCGGTACGGGCTGACCGCGTTCGTCACCCGGCTGCGCGACCTGACCGAGGCGGAATCGTTCATCGACGCCGGGATCCCACTGGTCGCCTCGATCCGGTTCGAACCCGGTGCACTGCGCGGCGCCGGCTACACCACCAACGGGCATCTGCTGGTGGTCGTCGGCTTCACCGGGAACGGGGATGTCGTCGTCAACGATCCCGCCGCGGCCGACCGCGGCACGGTCCGCCGGACCTACGACCGGCACGAGTTCGCGACGGCCTGGTTGGCCGGCTCCGGCGGAGCCGTCTATGTGATGCGACCGCCAGGACTGGCGCTGCCGCCGGCGCCCGCCGAACCCAACTGGTGAAGCTGGACCGGCGGCCACGCCGGCGAGAGAGGATCCGTACCGATGCCCGTCGACCCGTCCGATCTGCTGCCCACCACCGTACGGCGGCTCGACCTGCTGGTGGCCGACGCACAGTCCGTCGGCCAGGTCCCCTCGCTGGTGGCCGGGGTAGTACGCGACGGCCGCCTGGTGCACCTGGCCGGCGCCGGTGACCTGCCCCGGCCCGACGCCGACACCCAGTACCGGATCGGCTCGATCTCCAAGACGCTGACCGCGGTACTCACACTGCGCCTGCGCGACGCCGGCCTGCTCGACCTGGCGGACCCACTCGCCCGGTACCTGCCGGACACACCGGCCGGCGCGCTGAGTATCCGGCAGCTGCTCGGCCACGTCTCCGGACTGCAGCGCGAACCGGACGGCGAATGGTGGGAACGCTCCAGCGGCGGCGACATCGACCAGCTACTGGGCGAGCTGACACCCGACAAGCTGGCCGGGCCACCGTACCGGGGGCACCACTACTCCAACCTGGCGTACGGGTTGCTCGGTGCCGTACTGGCGCAGTGCACCGGCACCAGCTGGGCCCGGGCGGTGCAGCAGCAGATCCTCGACCCGCTGGGCATGACCCGCACGACGTACACGGCGCAGGAGCCGTTCGCCCGGGGCTACGTGGTGCATCCATGGCACGGCACCCTGCGCGAGGAACCCCGGCTGGACGCGGGCGCGATGGCACCCGCCGGCCAGCTGTGGAGCACGGTACGCGACCTGGGCCGCTGGGCGGCGTTTTTGGCCGACCCGGACCTGCCCGGCGCACCGGGTGCCTCGCCGGTGCTGGCCGCGGACACCATGGCCGAGATGTGCCGGCCGGTGACGATCGTCGACCCGGAGAGCTGGACCGCTGGGCAGGGTCTCGGCCTGCAGATGTGGCGTCGCGGGGAGCGGGTGTACATCGGCCACACCGGATCGATGCCCGGCTATCTCGCGGTACTCGCCGTGCACCGGGCCACCCGTACCGGGGTCGTCGTGTTCGCCAACGCCTACACCCTGCGCGGTGCGGGGATCGCCGCCCTCGGGCTGGACCTGCTCACCGAGGTACTGGACCGCGAACCGGGTCCGCCGCAGCCATGGCGACCGGGCGCCGCTCCCCCGCCGCAGGTCGAGGAACTGACCGGGCGCTGGTGGTGGATGGGTCGCGAGTACGAAGCCAGCTACCGCACCGCCGAGGACGAACTGGTACTGCGCGCCGTCGACCAGCCCGGGCACACCGCCTGGCGCTTCACCGGCTGCGGCACCGACCGCTGGCGCTGCCACAGCGGAATGAACGACGGTGAGCTGCTCACCGTCCGACGTACCCGCGGCGGCGCGGTGTGCGCACTGGACATCGCGACCTTCGTGTTCACCCGGGAGGCGTGGCCCTCGCTCTAGGGCCGACGGAACGACTCCCCGGAAGCGGCTGACAGAGACCGGACGGGTGCCCGCGACGGCGGGTACGCACGGTTGGCGCAGCTACCGACCGACCGGGCGCCGATACATGGCTCGGTGTGATCTATCAACCATGAACCGACATGACGGGTGTGCCGGCTCACCACTCGATCGGGCGAACTATACGGTGATCAGGCAGTCGCCTCGTCGTGATGACCATTCACTGACGCCACGTGCTCATGACGGAGGTGTCCTTCGTGCAGGCAGGTGAACAAGCTCGTCCCGTAGGCGGCGCCGTGCTGGCTACATTCGTACTCGTCGCCGGACTGCTCAGCGCAATGCTTCCGGGGGCTGTGGCCGGCGCCGCACCCACCGGTATCCGCTCCACCCACGACGTCGCGGTACAGGTCGGTCGACTGTCCGCCCAACTCACCAAGGCCGACGCCGACCTACGGCAGGCCTCGACGACCGCATCGACAGCCATCGAACACTACGAACGGGCCGTGGTCGACGCGGACCGGGCCGAGCGGGCGCTTCGGGCCGCACGCAACCACACCAGGTCGGCAACGGTACGGGTCCGTCGGCAACACGCCCAGGTCGGCGCGATGGTGCGCAACAACTACGAACTGGGCGGCACCATCGGCGCCACCGCCGCCCTGGTCTCCGGGTCACCGGCGGACGCGCTGCGCAACATCGCGCTGCTGACCTACACCGGTGACCGTCAGGCCCGGATCCTGCGCGGCTACCAACGGGCCAGGGCGCTGGCCGTGCTGGCGGAGGGAACCGCCCGTTCCTCGTGGTCGGTCCAGGTGGCGGCGCGACGTAAGGCCGCAGCGGCCCGGCAGGCCGCGCAACGGGCCGTCGCGCTACGGCAGGGACAGATCCGCAGCCTGCGGGCGAAACGGGCGGACCTGCAACGTCAGCTGGACCAGATCACGGCGCACAACACGGCGGTACGCCGGGCAGCGGCAGCAGCCGCGCGCCGACGGGCCGCCGCCGCATCAGCAGACCATCGGCGGGCCGACGTCGCGACGGCGGACGCTTCCCGGGGTAGCGCCAGAGGCAGCGGCCACGCAAGCAACCGGGCCATGGTCGCGGTGCATGCCGCCCTGGCCCAGCTGGGCAAGCGGTACGTGTGGGCGGCCGCGGACCCGGCCGTGGGATTCGACTGCTCCGGGCTCGCGTTGTACGCCTACCGGCAGATCGGCATCGAGTTACCACATTCCGCCGAGTACCAGTATCTGCGCGGAACCCACGTCACCGGCTCACTGCGACCCGGCGACCTGCTGTTCTACTCCAGTAACGGCCAGGTCTCCGGAATCCACCACGTCACGATGTACATCGGCCGTGGGCAGGTCGTACAGGCAGCCGACTTCGGGATACCCATCCAGGTGGTGGCCGCCTACTTCAACTACGGCTACATCGGCGCGACCCGGCTGGCCTGACCGCTGGTGGCCCGGCCCGACCGGCCGGGCCACCAGCGGTCAGTCACCCGGCTCGGTCACGAAATCGATCAGCCGTTCCACCGCCCCCAACAGCGGCGGCTCCACGTCCCGGAAGTCCCGTACCGAGCCGAGGATCCGGCGCCACATCGCGGCCGGATCGGCGACGCCGAGACCGGCGCACACCCCGTCCTTCCACGGTTGGCCGGGTGGGACCTGCGGCCACGCCCGGATACCGACCGCCACGGGTTTGACCGCCTGCCAGATGTCCACGTACGGATGGCCGGTCACCAGCACGTGCGGGGAGCCGACCTCTCCGACGATCCGGCTCTCCTTGCTCCCCGGGACCAGATGGTCGACCAGTACGCCCAACCGTCGGCGCGGACCCGGACCGAACTGCGTCACCCGGGTGAGAAGCTCGTCGATCCCCGACAGCGGTTCGACCACTACCCCTTCGACCCGTAGGTCGTCGCCCCAGATCCGTTCCACCAGAGCCGCGTCGTGGATCCCCTCGACCCAGATCCGGCTGGCCCGGGCGACGCGGGCGGGTGTGTCCGGTACGGCCACCGATCCCGATGCGGTACGCCGCCGGGGCGTGGCGGCCGGCGCGCGGGCCGGACGGCGTAGCGTGACCGACTGCCCGTCCAGCAGGAACCCGGCCGGTACGAGCGGAAACAGCCGACGGTTGCCGTGCCGGTCCACCAGCGCCACCGCATCGGCCTCGAACCCGCTGACCGCCCCGCAGAAGCCGCCCTGCGCGTCCTCCACTACCAGGCCGGGGTCGGCGTCGAGTACGGGCACCGTCCGGCGCCGGCGCCAGTTGCCGGCGAGCACGTCGGTGCCGTAGTCCACGCTCTGCCGGTCCTGGGGATCCCGGCGACGAAACGGGCTGCGCACGAGGCAGACCGTAGTCGGCCGGGACATTGCACGCGCGGCGACGCGCCGGGGGTGTTTCGGCGCCCGCAGGGTCGTTCCGGCGCCCGCCGGGCGGACAGATCCCGCCGCGTCCCACCTGTCCGCCGATGGACCTTTACCCTCGTGGGTATGTCCGCAGATCCGGTCGCCTCCGTAACCGCTGTCCGACCATCGGTCCGCCTGGTCCCCTGGATCCGGGCGTGGCGCGGTGGCTTCGTACCGTTCGACGACGCTGCGGAGGCCATCGACGACGGTAGCGACCACGCCGTCCTCGACCTGCCCGGCAGCTGGCAGGAGGCCAGTCTGCGGGAGGCCCTGGCGACCTTCTCCAAGCTGCACCCCGACGAGGTACGGCTCATCCTGCCCGCGCCCGGGGATCCACGCGGGCTGCCCGGGCCGGGGCCGTTCACCAGCGCGGCACTCCTGGCCGGCGAGGGCATCCTGCTGGGTGATGTCGGACTGGTTCCCGAACCCCGGGAGTACACCTCCGGTTCGGGCGATACCTGGCAGGCGGTCACCTGGCGGGTCTATCCGGTACCGACCGGGCACCGTACGCGGGAGCTCATCGACCCTGCCGAGGCGGAAGCAGACCTCGCCACCGCACTCACCGAGTCGACCGACGCGCTGGCCCGGCTCGACGTGGCCCGCTGGCGACCCGAACTCGCGCCGGCCCTGGCCGCCCTGCGACGGGGTGGGGACACCACCGACCTGCCGGCCGGCTACCAGCCCCGTAGCCGCAGGCTGTACGCCCGCGCAGGAGTCCTGGACCGGGTCCTCGCGCTGGCCGAGCACGACGAGCCGGGTGGTGCGGTCAACGTCTTCGAGGCCAGTCAGCGTGGCGCCGCCCTCCGGCCACTGGCCACGGCCTGCCGACGGGCCCTGATGGCTGCCTGCAACGCGCCGCTGGGCTGACCTCCGTCACCCACGCGCCGGGCGCGGTGGCGGCGCGCAGCACCCCACCGGGCAGGCGTCCCAGACCGGCAGCCGGCCGAGCTGGCGACGGTGCAGCGTAGGGTCGAGCCGCTCGGCGACCAGTTCGCGCACCATCGCCACGAAACGCGCATCCGTACCCGGAGTGGCGGCCCGCGCATAGTCCAGGCCGAGACGCCGGGCCGTGTCCGCGGCCTCGTTGTCCAGGTCCCAGAGCACTTCGATGTGGTCGGAGATGAAGCCGATCGGGCTGACCACGACGCCCGTGACGCCCTCGGCGTGCAGCCGGGTCAGGTGATCGTTGATGTCCGGCTCCAGCCAGGGAACCTGCGGCGGGCCGGACCGGCTCTGCCAGACCAGATCGTACGGATGCTGCGTACCGGCCGCCGCGGTCACCAGGTCGGCCAGCTCGGTCAACTGGTCGGTGTAGCGGTTGCCGACCGGCCCCGCGGTTCGCGCCATCGACACCGGCACCGAGTGCGCCGTGAACACCACCCGGGTCCGCTCCCGGTCGGTACGCGGCAGCGTGGCCAGCGCGGCGCGCAGCGCGTCGGCGTGCGGCAGCACGTATCCGGGATGGTCATGGAAGTGGCGCAGCTTGTCCACCACCGGTGCGCCGGTACCGACCGTGGCGCGGGCGGCAACCAGGTCCTCCAGGTACTGGCGGCAGGACGAGTACGAACCGAACGGGCTGGTGACGAATGCCAGCGCCCGGCGTACCCCGTCGTCGCGCATGGCGGCCAGCGTGTCCGCCAGGTACGGCGACCAGTTCCGGTTGCCCCAGTAGAGTGGAAGCTCCACATCGTGCGCCCCGAACTCGGTACGCAACGCGGCCAGCAGTTCCCGGTTCTGGGCGTTGATCGGCGAGACACCGCCGAAGTGCCGGTAGTGCTGCGCCACCTCGGCGAGCCGCTCGTCGGGTACGCCGCGGCCCCGGGTGACGTTGCGCAGGAACGGCATCACGTCGTCGGGCCCCTCCGGTCCGCCGAACGACAGCAGCAGCAGCGCGTCGTACGGCGGGCCGGACGTCGGGTTCGGTTCGCTCACCGGACCATCTTCGGTCACCGGCGTGCGGGCCGGGCAGTCAGGTCAGGCGCCGACCGCGTGGAATCCGCCGTCGACGTGCACGATCTCGCCGGTGGTGGCGGGGAACCAGTCGGACAGCAGGGCACAGATCGCCCGGCCGGCCGCGTCATTGTCGGTCAGGTCCCAGCCCAGCGGCGCCCGGTCGACCCAGCCGTTCTCGAACTTCTCGAAGCCCGGGATCGACTTCGCGGCCATGGTCCGCAACGGGCCGGCCGACACCAGGTTGCTGCGGATGCCATCCTTGCCCAGGTGCATCGCCAGGTAACGGCTGGTCGACTCGAATGCGGCCTTGGCCACGCCCATCCAGTCGTACACCGGCCATGCCTGCGTCGCGTCGAAGGTCAGCCCGACGATCGAGCCACCTCGCCGCATCAGCGGCCGACAGGCCATCGCCAGTGCCTTGTACGAGTAGGCCGAGGTCTGCAGACCCACCGACACGTCGTCCCACGGTGCGGACAGGAAACCGCCGCCGAGGCAGCTCTGCGGCGCGAAGCCGATCGAGTGCACCACGCCGTCCAGGCCGTCCACCTGCTCGCGGACCTTGTCGGCGAGTCCGTCGAGCTGCTCGGTGGAATTGACGTCCAGCTCGATGACGTTCTCCACCGGCTTGGGCAGCCGCTTGGCGATCCGCTCCACCAGCGACATCCGGCCGTAGCCGGTCACGACCAGCTCGGCGCCCTCCTGCTGGGCGAGCTTCGCCGCGGAGAACGCGATCGACTGCTCGGTGAGGATGCCGGCGATCAGCAGTCGCTTGCCGGCCAGAAGTCCACTCACTGTTGGTTGTCCTCTCGATGACGGTGGTGCACCGATGGTCTCAGTGCCCCATGCCCAGGCCGCCGTCGACGGGGATCACCGCGCCGGTGATGTACCCGGACTCGTCGGAGGCCAGCCAGGACACCACACTCGACACCTCATCGGTGCTCGCGAAGCGCCCGAGCGGAACAGTACCGAGTATCTGTTCCCGGCGTAGGTCCGCCAGTTCCGCGGTCATGTCGGTCTCGATGAAACCGGGCGCCACGACGTTGGCGGTGATGTTGCGGCTGCCCAGTTCCCGGGCGATCGAGCGGGACAGTCCGACCAGCCCCGCCTTGCTCGCCGCATAGTTGGTCTGGCCCGGATTGCCGGACAGTCCGGCGACCGAGGAGATGAAGATCATCCGTCCCCAGCGGGCCCGCAGCATCTTCGATGCCGCCCGACGGGCGCACCGCCAGGCGCCGCCCAGGTTGGTCTCCACGACCCGACCGAACTGGTCCTCACTCATCCGCAGCATCAGGGTGTCGTCGGTGATACCGGCGTTGGCGACCAGCACCTCCACCGGCCCCAGCTCCGCTTCGACGGCGCTGAACGCGTCGTTGACCTGCTCCGGGTCGGTGATGTCGCACCGCACCCCGAACAGTTCGTCGGGCACCTCGCTGCCACGATGTGTGACGGCGACACGGTCACCCTGCTTTGCGAACCTCCGGGCGATCGACAGCCCGATCCCCCGGTTGCCACCGGTTACCAGGACGGTACGAGGCACCTGCGCTCCCTCCATCGGACGTGCCCACAGAGAGTACGGCACGCCCTTGTCCGACGGCGGGGACCCGGCGTGATCCTTGCGGGCGGCACACCCATGACGTAACCGACAGGCACGAACCGGACGGCTACCCTCCGCGGCGCCGGCTGCGGCGAATGGACCCGTCGGGCCGTCAGGGCATCCGCGAGGACCACAGCAGGCTCATACCTGCCGCCACGAAGGCGAACAGCAGACCGAAACCGATGAACCACTGCCCGATCTCCCGGGCCACCGTGCGGTGCCCGATCGAGCTGCCCATGTCGGTGTAGACCTGTTTGAGCTGGGTCGCGCTGGCCGCAGCGTAGTAGTGCCCGTGCGTGGTGTCGGCGAGCTTGTGCAACGCGTTCTTGTCCACCGGCACCGGGGTGGTCTGCCCGCCGATCGTGACCCGACCGTGGTCGGTGCCGAACGCGATCGTGGAGACCGGTACGTTCGCTGCCTCCGATGCCTTTCCGGCGTCCTCGATGGTGCGCCCGTAGGTACGGAACCCGTCGGAGAGCAGCACGATGCGGGCCGGCGGCGCACCCCGGGCGCCCTCCGCCGGAACTCCCGCGATGGCCTGCAGCGAGGTGAAGACCGCCTCACCGGTCGCGGTCGACTCGGCGAGTTGCAGTCCGTTGATCGCCGAGACCACCTGATCACGGTCCTTGGTCGGGGACGCGACCACGTTGGCCGACTTGGCGAACGACACGACCCCCACGTTGTAGTCCTTCGGCAACTGGCGGACGAACTGCTTCGCCGCGTCCTGGGCCGCCCGGAGCCGGTTCGGCGCAACGTCGGTGGCCTGCATGGACAGCGACACGTCGATGGCCAGGATGACCGTGGCCCGTTCCATCGGCTGCTGGGTGTCCACCGACGGCCGGGCCATCCCCACCGCGAGGATCAGCAGGCTGACCACCAGCGCCCCGGCCGATGCGTGCCGTCGCCAGCCGATCCCCTGCGGGGTAAGGGAGCGCAGCAGCTCCAGGTTGGAGAAGCGCATCGCATACGACCGGCGGTGCATCTGCACCCAGACGTACACAGCGGCCAGCGCCAGCACCGGGAGCACGGCGAGCAGCCACCACGGTGACAGGAAGCGGATCATCGAGTTGTCCCCCTGGTCCGGGCGTGCCGTTGCGCGGCGACGAACCGGACGATGTCCAGTAGCCAGTCGGAGTCGGTACGCAGGCGCAGATGCCCCACACCCGCGTGGCGCAGCGCCGCGGAGATGCCGGCGCGTTGTTCGGCGGCGGCCGCGGCGTACCGGGCCCGTACGGCCGGCGTGGTCTGCACCTCGTGCACCGCACCGCTCTCCGGGTCGACCAGTTCCAGTACGCCGACGTCGGGAAGCTCCAGCTCCCTCGGGTCGAGTACCTCCACGGCCAGTACGTCGTGGCGCACCGCGAGCCTGCGCAACGGCCGCTCCCAGTCGGCCGGTGCCAGGAAGTCCGAGATCACCACGGCCATGCCGCGCCGCCGCGGCGGCCGGTTGAGCCCGTCGATCAGTGCGGCCAGATCGGTACGGCCGCCGCGCGGCGCGCGTTCGGTCGTCGCGACCGCGCGCAGCAGCGCCTGCGCGCCACGCCGGCCCGGCCGGGCCGGGATCCGACGGGTGGTCGAACCGGTGCCGACGATCGCACCGATCCGGTTCCCGCCGCGTACGGTCAGGTGCGACACGGCGGCCACCGCGGCGATCGCCAGGTCACGTTTCAGGCAGTTGGCGGTGCCGAAATCGAGGCTGGCGGACAGGTCGACGGCCAGCCAGGTCTCCAGTTCCCGGTCCACGATCGTCTGCCGTACGTGCGGCACCGTGGTGCGTGCCGTCACCGGCCAGTCCATCCGCCGTACGTCGTCGCCCGGACGATATTCGCGCGACTCACCCGGTTCGCTGCCCGGCCCCGGGAGCAGCCCCAGGTAGTCGCCCTGCAGCAGACCGTCCAGTTTGCGGGTGACCAGCAGTTGCAGCTTGGCGAGGGTCACCTCGGAGCGCGCGGTGTCCAGGTGCGGTGCGCTGCCGTCCGGGGTGCCGGAACGGCGCCGCCACCGACCGAGTGCGGCCAGACCGGCCCGGCTCACGGCACCTCCAGACCTCGGGTCGCCCGGACCGCGCAGATCACGCCGGGCGTCCCGGCGCGGGCCAACCGCCACCGGGCTGGCCACCCGGTTGTCCACCGGGCGCGCTGACCGGTACCGGCTGCGGGTCGGCGTTCTGTCGAGGTGTCACGGTCGGCAGCGGCACCGTGGCCAGCACCCGGTCCACGATCTGTTCCGCCGGGATGCCATCGGCGAGTGCATCGTAGGACAGCACCAGCCGGTGCCGCAGAATGTCCGGCGCGATCTCCTGGATGTCCTGCGGCAGCGCGTAGTCACGGCCACGCAGCAGCGCCAGCGCCCTGGCCGCGCGCACGATACCCAGCGAGGCCCGCGGGCTGGCGCCGTACTGCACCAGGCCGGCGACATCGGGCATGCCGTACTCGGCCGGGGACCGGGTGGACAGCACCAGCCGCACCGCGTAGTCGACCAGCGCCGTGTGTACGAACACCTCGTCTGTCTTGCCCTGTAGGCCCAGCAGGTCCTCCGGGGCGAAGATCTGGGCCGGCTCGGGCGCCGAGACCCCGACCCGGTAGACGATCTCCCGCTCCTCGGCGTCGGTGGGGTAGCCGACCTGGATCTTCATCAGGAACCGGTCGCGCTGTGCCTCGGGCAGCGGGTAGACACCCTCCTGCTCGATCGGGTTCTGGGTGGCCATCACCAGGAATGGCCTGGGCACCGGGTGCGTCTCACCGCCGATGGACACGTGCTGTTCGGCCATGACCTCCAGCAGCGCCGACTGCACCTTGGCCGGCGCCCGGTTGATCTCGTCGGCGAGCAGGAAGTTGACGAACACCGGACCGAGTTCGACGTCGAACTTCTCGCTGCCCTGCCGGTAGATGCGGGTTCCGACGACGTCGGCCGGTACGAGGTCCGGAGTGAACTGGATACGCGAGAAGGAACCACCCACCACCCGCGCCAGCGTCTCCACCGCGAGGGTCTTCGCCACCCCGGGGACGCCCTCGATCAGGCAGTGCCCTCGCGAGAGCAGGGAGACGAACATCCGTTCGATCATCCGGTCCTGGCCCACGATGACGCGTTTGACCTCGAAAAGCGCCTTTTCGAGCAGCGTCGCGTCCTGAGCGGGCGTGGTCTGCTGGGCCACCTGACCTCCACGGCACATCTGGCTGCGGTGCTGCCTCACGGACCGACATGACGGCCCGTGCCGCCGCGGTCAGGACCGCGCCTCGGCAACCCCAAGCGTGTCGCACGCTTGCAACTCCAAGCGTCGCACGACCGACCCGGTACCCGCTGGGCGGGTGCATAGCCGGTCAGATACTTCCGTTCCTTCGATAGCACAGGGAAACGGCCTCGGCACCACCGTACGGCTGGCGGAAACAACAGGATTTTACTGGTCGCATGCACACTGTCGGGTAGACAACCGCCTCCGAGTCGTGTGTACCATTGATACGTCGCCGGGCGGCTTCCCCCGTGGTCGCCCGGCGACTCTCCTGTGTGGTCACTCGGTCGTATGGCGACTCCGACCATCTTCCCGGTTCCGCCGCCCCGATGAGCCCTGCCCTGCGTCCGGTGAGCTGCGTCCACGCCGGAACATCTTCCGCGGCAGTTCGTGGCCGCATCGGGCCGCCACGCGGCCACCTCGATCTCCGGACCGCGCCACGTGGCAGGCTGATTGGGTGGGTGGAAGCGACGTGACACTACCTCCGGTCTGCTCGGCGAAGGGATGCCGACGGCCGGCTCTCTGGGCGCTGCGGTGGAACAATCCGCAGCTGCACACCGCTGAGCGGCGCAAGACCTGGATGGCCTGCCCGGACCATCGGGCATCGCTGTCGGAGTTCCTGTCCGTACGGGGCTTCCTACGCGAAACCGACCCGGTGCCCGAGATCGAGCCCGGATAGGTCCGCGCGACGATCAGTCCCGGCAGTGGCCCCGGTCGGATCGGACCGGTCGGGACGACCCGACCGGGGCCACTGCCGGGACCTCGACACCGGGTCGTTGCGTGTCCCCCGGGTGTGGCTCCGCGGCTCGGACCGGCTCGGCCGCCGACGTCAGCGGCTCGGACTTCGCCGGCTCTATCGACGCGTGTTCCGCCGTCGCCGGTGCAGTGGCCTGCGCCCGCGGCTTCGTCCGCCGCGGATGGGTGGCACGGTAGCGCCGCCAGATCCGTTCTCCTGCGGCGACCACCAGGAAACTGGCCAGGACGTAGAACGCACCGGCGATCATGTCCGTGACGTGATGCTCACCCGTATAACTCAGCGTGAAGCCCATGGCGAGTGGGTACAGCGCAAGCAGCGGAATCCACCGTTTCCGTACCCGGGTGAAGAAGAACGCCGCGACGCACAACGAGAACGCGAAGTGCAGGGACGGCATCGCGGCGACCGGGTTGGCGCCGAGCTGAGCATGGTTGAGCATGTTGCCGGCGCCGTGCAGCCCGATCGCGTTCCAGCCCCGGCTGGAGATCCGGGCGACCGGTCCGGTCAGGCCGTACCGGGCCGCCCACCAGGGCGGCGCTGCCGGGTACAGGATGTAGGTGGTCAGTCCCGCGAAGGTGAGCAGCATCCAGCGCCGCATGAAGGCCGCCCAGTGCGCACGGTTACGCAGCCACAGCACGGCGGCCACCACATATGTGGTCACGAAGTGTGAGAAGTAGACGAAACTGACCGCCACGTCCCACGGGTAGATGTGCGCCGGGTCGTACAGATGCTGCTGCAGCCAGACCGTCGGGGTGACGCCGAAGATCGCGTGGTCCAGGGCCACCATCTCGTACAGGTGCGGAACGGTGTGGTCGGTGTACGCCCAGCCCCGGCTGTAGGAGTACAGCAGCAGGAAGAGCAGTACGGGGGCCCAGTCGCGGGCGAAACGCAGGTGGTGCGTCCAGTGCCGGTGGTTGTTCCAGGCGATGGTGAGCACCCACAGCCAGACGCAGGCCAGAACGGGATCGGTGGGCACCCCGACGGTGACCGTCCATACCGCGAACGCCACCACGTACAGCACGAGTCCGATCACCCGGCGACGGCGCGCCGGCGTTTCCCCGGAACCCTTTACAGCCTGTGGTGGGGCGTCCGCCATCGGTCCTCCAGCATGATTACACCCGGTGTTCACTTCTGCCGGCCGCTCACTTTAGCGGTGCCGTCCGGGAGGGCTGCGCGGCAAGGCCGGAATTGCCGTGGTGCACGCCGGACGGGCTGCGCGCAGTGTCGTGATCAACACCCGGCGGTGCGGGCGGCGCGCGCTCAGTACGCTGTCCCCATGGACCTGTCCGTCGGTCTCACCGCCCGGGTCGAACTGACCGTCACCGATGCAGACACCGCACAGACCCTCGGGTCCGGTGAGGTGCCCGTACTGGCCACGCCCCGCGCGCTGGCCATCGCCGAGGCCGCCACCGTGCTGGCCACCAAGACCAGCCTGCCCGGGGAGCTGACCACGGTCGGCACCCGGGTGGAGCTGGTCCACAAGCTGCCCACGCCGCTCGGACGTACCGTGGTCGCGGTGGCCCGGCTGGCCACCGTGGACGGACGCGAACTCAGCTTCGACGTCGCGCTCTACGACGGCTCGCGGGTGGTGGCCTCCGGCGTGGTCGAACGCGTCGTACTGGACCGGCACCGGTTCGTCGAGAAGGCGCTGGCGCCTCCCCCGGCGCAGGAGCCGCCGGCGGCAGCGGACAGCGCCGCGGCGGGGCAGCCCGCGCCGGCCGGTGGGACCGCCCCGTGACCGACGCGGTCTGGCGTGAGGTCGCCGCTGGCGTTCACGTGCTGCGCTACCCGGTACTCGACGTCAACGTGACCGTGGTGCGCGGCGACGACTACGCCCTGGTGGTGGATTCGCTGGCGACCCGGGCGCAGGCCGACGAACTGGCGGACGGGTTGCGCACGCTCGGCGTACGTGACTTCGCGGTGGTCAACACCCACCACCACTTCGACCACTGCTTCGGCAACGACACCCTGGCCGGCCCGGACCGCCCGGTGTACGCGCACCAGCAGGCGGCCCGCCGGTTGAGCGGCGACCCGGCGCAGATCGTGGCGCAGGCCGTCGAGACGTACGCCTCGCTGCACCCTTCGTTCGGCACCGAGCTGCCGGCGGTCCGGATCCGGCCACCGGACCACCCGGTACTCGACCGCACCACGCTGGACCTCGGTGGCCGGCAGGTGCACCTGTACCACCCGGGGCGCGGGCACACCGACGGCGATCTGGTGGTCCAGGTTCCGGACGTGGCGCTCACCGTCGCCGGGGATCTGGTCGAACAGGGCGGACCGCCGAACTTCGACGACTCGTTCCCGCTGGCCTGGGCACAGACCATGGCCGGGCTGCTGTCCACACTGACCGGACCTGTGGTGCCGGGGCACGGGGCTGTAGTGGACGCCGACTTCGTCCGGGCGCAGCATGCCGAGCTGGCCGAGCTGGCCCGGCGGATCCGGGAGGGGCATGCGAGCGGTGCGGACGCGGAGCGTACCGCCGAAGCCGGCCCGTTCGATCGGGCCACCCGACGCACCGCGGTCGGCCGCGGCTACACCGAGCTGTCCGTCCTGCCCTGAGCCGCGGCGCGCCCGCTCATTGCAGGCTGGCCGCGGACCGGCCGTGCAGTTCCTCGGCGCAGGCGACCTCGTCCAGCACGATGAGACCCCGGGCGATGGAGGGCTGTGCCCGGCTGCCGCGCCGTACGCAGGTGAGGATCCGGCGTCGTGGCGCGGGGGTGCCGCGCAACGGGATCCGGGCGGTGCCCTCCTGTCCCGGTAGATGGGTCATCCGGGGGATCAGCGACACCCCGAGGCCCCGGCCGACCAGTGCCGCCACCGCCGGCCAGTCGGTCACCCGGTGCACGATGTGCGGGGTGAAGCCGGCCGCGGCACAGGCGACCAGGACCAGTTGCTGGTGATGGGAGCGGCCCGGGTTACCGACGATCCAGGGTTCGTCGGACGCCTCCGCCAGATCCAGCGCCTCGCGGCCGGCCAGCGGATGGTCGGCCGGCAGCAGCAGATCCTGTACCTCGTCGAGCAACAGGTCCAGCTCGAACTTGGGGTCCTCTCCGCCCGGGGGCGCGTCGGCGGTCGGTACCACGACGGCGATGTCCGCGTCGCCGGCCAGTACCAGGTCGTAGCCTTCGGCAAGCTCGGCCTCGGTCACGCTGACCACCATCTCGGGGTACCTGGCACGCAGCAGAGCGACCGCCGGCGCGAGGAGACTGACGATCGCGGTGGGGAATCCGCACAGCCGCAGTTCTCCGGACTCACCGTCAGAATACTGCGCGATCTCGGTCACGGCCCGCTCCCAGGAGGCCGCCAACTGATCAGCGTTGCGGAGCAGTACCCGGGCGGCGGGGGTCAGCTGCACACCTCGACCACGGGGTTCCAGCAGCGCCACGCCGAGTTCCCGGGACAGCTGCTTGACCTGCTGCGATACTGCTGAAGGGGTCAGGTGGAGGGCGTCCGCCGCAGCGGTCACACCGCCGTGCCGGGCGATCATCCGGACGACCTGGAGCCGGCGAATGTCGATCATGTAGCCATTTCTACATGATTTATTCAAACTTCGTGAATTGAAATTCAACGATTTGCGTCGCAGACTTTCCCTGACCGCCAGGTGACTTCCGCGAGGACCGCCATGACCATCGAATGCCAGTACTGCCACCGTCCTGAACCGGGCCACTGTGAGCTCGTGTCACGGCACACCACCTCCGAGGGCGTGGTCGCCTACATCCGCTGCGCCTGCGGCCGGCTGTACCGCCACCAGATCAGCACCGCGACGCTGCGCAGCTGGTACCGGCCGGAGAACCCGGAACCGACTCCGGCGCCCGACCGGACACCCGCACCCTCCGCCGCCTGACCCACGCACCGTCGCCGGGCCGGCACCGCAGCAGCGGCCGGAATCCTGTCGGCGGCCGGACGTAGTGTGCGGAGAATGACCAGCCATCACACCACGATCCACCGGTACTGGGCGAGCGCCGACGCCCGCGACTGGGAGACGTTCGCCTCCGTACTCGCCCCTGAGATCCGCTACGACCTGCCACAGACCCGGGAACGCATCCATGGCAGGGACAGCTACCTGCAGTTCAACCGGGAGTACCCGGGCGACTGGCGCCTCACCGTGGACCAGGTGCTGGTCGACGGCGAACGGGCGGTCAGCCGGACCAGCTTCAGCGTCGCCGGCGAGACCCAGCAGGCCGTCACCTTCTTCGAGTTCGACGACGCCGGCCTGGTCACGTCAGTCACCGACTTCTGGCCCGAGACCTACGAGCCGCCATCGGGCCGCGAACACCTGGTCGAACGTTATTGACGCAGACCTGGTCGAACGTTCTCGACGCAGTCAGGGAGCCGACGGAGGACCGGGCCACGTCTCCCGTCATGAAATGCGCTGTATGACGGGCTTGGTGAGCAGTGCCGACTCGGCCGGCTTGGGCCGCGGATCGATCGAGCGTTCCACGAAGATCGCATGCCACACGCAGAAGACCAGTACGGTCCACACCTTGCGGCTGTTGTCGGCGTCGCCCTTGCGGTGCGCGTCGAGCAGCTTGCGTACGTACGCCAGGTCGATCAGCTCACCGGCGCCGGAACGGGCCAGGATGTTGGCCGCCCACTCGTACATGTCGTTCTTCAGCCAGACCCGGGTGGGTGTCGGGAACCCCCACTTGCGCCGGTTCACGATCGCCGGCGGCACCACGTTGCGCATCGCCTGACGCATCGCGTACTTCGTGTGGTTGCCGCGCAGCGTCACCTTCAGCTCGGTGGGGATGCTGGCGGCGAGCTCGAACACGACCGGGTCCAGGAACGGCACCCGTACCTCCAACGAATGCGCCATCGACATCCGGTCGGCCTTGACCAGGATGTCGCCGCGCAACCAGGTGTACAGGTCGATGTACTGCATCCGTGTCACGTCGTCGAGGTGCGCGCACTCGGCGTACAGATCCTTGGTCACGTCGGTGTAGCGCACCGACGGGTCGTAGTGACGCATCATCCGGCGCTTCTCCTCCTCGGAGAAGATCCGGGCGTTGCCGTAGTAACGCTCCTCCAGCGGCACCGTGCCCCGGTCGATGAAGCTCTTGCCCTTGACACCCTCGGGCATCACGCTGGCCACCGAACGGAGCCGGCGCTTGATGTTGTCCGGCATCGAGGCCACGCTCTTCAGTGACAACGGTTCCCGGTAGATGGTGTAGCCGCCGAAGAACTCGTCGGCCCCTTCACCGGAGAGCACCGCGGTGACGTGTTCGGCCGCCTTGCGGTTGACGAAGTAGAGCGGGACCAGCGCCGGATCGGCGACCGGATCGTCCAGGTGCCAGACGATGCGGGGCAGTTGCTCCATCATGTCCTGCGGCCCGATCTTCGTCGGGATCAGCTGCACGCCCAGATGCTGTGCGGAGTCGGCCGCCACGTCGATCTCGGAGTAGCCGGGTACGTCGTAGCCCACCGTGAAGGTCAGGATGTTCGGGTTGAACTCCCTGGCGAGAGCCACCACGGCGGTGGAATCGATACCGGAGGACAACAGGCAACCCAACGGCACCTCGGAGCGCATGTGCAGTCGGACGCTCTCCCGCAGCGTCTCCTCGATCCGCTTGTACAGCGCCTCCTCGTCGGCGACCGGCGCCGGCCGGAAGTCGGCCCGGTAGTACCGGGACAGTTGGATCGGCTCGCCCGGCCGGTAGGTGAACGACTGTCCGCACTCGACCCGGCTGATCCCGGTGTGCATGGTGGTCGGCTCGGGCACGTACTGCAGGGTCAGGTAGTGCGAGAGGTTGGCGTGGTCGATGCCCGCATTGCCGGCCCACGCGGCTGGCGCGAAGGGCATCAGTGCCTTCTTCTCGCTGGTCAGGTAGAGGCCGTCATTGGTCTGCAGGTAGAACAGCGGTTTGATGCCGAACGGGTCGCGTGCGCCGAAGGCCCGGCGTTCCACCTTGTCCCAGACCACGAAGGCGAACATGCCGCGCAGCCGGCGCAACGCCTCGATACCCCAGTGGTGGTAGGCGGCGACGATGACCTCACCGTCACCATCCGTCTCGAACACCGCGTTGCATTCGCGCCTGAGCTGTTCGCGCAGTTCAATGTAGTTGTAGATCTCACCGTTGAAGGTGATCAGGTAACGGTCCAGATAGCGCAGGGGCTGATGGCTGTGCGCCACGTCGATGAACGACAGCCGTTTGAAGCCGCACACCACGTCGCCGCCCGGGGAGTCACCGAACGTCTCCACCCCGGCGTCGTCCGGCCCGCGGTGGTGGATGTTCTCCAAGGCGTCGGCGATCTTCTCGCGATGAACGCCGGCGATGCCGTGGGCGCTGACGAAGGTGAGCAGTCCGCACATGGACTCCATCCTTCCATGCGGCACCCACCGCCCGCCCGCGCCATGAATGATGTCTCAGCCCACCCCCGACAGCGACCGGTCGGCGGGCTCTAATCTGGTGAACGTTCGTTCGCCGTACCCCAGCAGCACCGAACAGGAGACGCGTGTTCACTCAGTCACCGCCGGCAACCGCCGACGTGGTGGTCATCGGCGCCGGGCTGGTAGGCGCCTGTTGCGGCTATGAGCTCGCGGTACGGGGACTGTCGGTCGTGGTCGTGGACCGCGGTGCCCTCGCCGCGGGCACCACCGCTGCCGGTGAGGGCAACCTGCTGCTGTCCGACAAACGACCCGGCCCCGAACTGGATCTGGCCCGACGCTCGCACGAACGGTGGCGCGAGCTGCCGGACCGGCTCACCGCGGACCTGGGTCACAAGATCGACCTGGAACTGGAGGACAAGGGCGGTCTGGTGGTGGCCCGTAGCAGCGCCGCGGCGGAAGCGCTGCGGGAACTGGCTGCCGGGCAACGTGCCGCCGACGTCTCGGCCGAGGAGGTGGACGCCCGGCAGGTCGCCGAACTGGAACCACACCTGACCCGCGACCTGGTCGGTGCCGTGCACTACCCGCAGGACGCGCAGGTGCAGCCGGTACTGGCGGCCACCACGGTACTGGCCGCGGCCCGCGCCCGGGGCGCGAGCGTGGTGCCCGACGCCGAGGTCACCGCGATCGACCGGGTCGACGGCGGACTGCGGGTACGAACCGCGGCCGGTGAGATCAGCACCCCGGCCGTGGTGATCGCCGCTGGTCCATGGTCGGGACGGCTCGCCGCGCTGGCCGGCGGACGGCTGCCGGTCGAGCCCCGTCGGGGACTCGTCCTGGTCACCGAACCACTGCCGCCAATCGTGCGGCACAAGGTGTACGACGCGGGTTACGTTACGGATGTGGGATCCGACGAGGCCAGGCTGTCCACCGCCACGGTGGTCGAATCGACCCGTGCGGGCACCGTACTGATCGGCTCGTCGCGGCAACGCGACGGCTTCTCCCAGACGATCCCGGTCACCGTGCTGCGGCAGCTGGCCGCCGGCGCACTGGCCCTGTTCCCGGCCCTGGGCCAGGCGCAGGCGCTGCGCGCCTACGGTGGCTTCCGGCCCTACAGCCCGGACCACCTGCCCGTCATCGGGGCCGACCCGCAACTTCCCGGTGTCTGGTACGCCACCGGCCATGAGGGGTCCGGTATCGGGTTGGCGCCCGCCACCGGCGAGTTGATCGCCGACCTGCTGACCGGCGCCGGGCCCGGCATCGACCCCACCCCGTTTCGGCCCGACCGTCCCGGTCTCGCCGCCGCTTCGCCGGGAACCGGTACCCCGGACAGCGAGCAGAGCCGGGCGCCGCGCACCTCCGGGGCGGGCAGTACCGGGGCGGGCAGTACCGGGGCGGGCAGCAGACCCGACGGCACGGCAGGTACCGGTCCCGACGGCGGCGCGGGCACCGGCCCGGACGGCGGCGCCGGTAGCGGGCCGACATCGCGCGCGGCGAAGGGCAGGCCATGACCCGTACCCGGGACACAGACGAGCCAGCTGCACCGCGGCGGATCACCGACGACGTCGCCGAACCCAGCGCCGAGGCGTCGCAGACCATACTGGTCGACGGCGAGCAGGTCGCCCTGCGTACCGGTGAGAGCGTCGCCGCCTGCCTGCTGGGCAACGGCCGGTTGGCGTGGCGCACCACCAGGATCGGTGGCCGTCCCCGCGGCGTGTTCTGCGGCATCGGCGCCTGCTTCGACTGCCTGGTCACCGTCAACGGGACACCGGGAATCCGGGCCTGCCGCTACATCGCGAAGCCGGGGGACGAGATCGGTACCGGAACCGCAGAACCAGCCGCACCGGCACCGGACGGAGCAGCCCGATGATCCCCACCAGAGCCGCGGACGTGGTCGTCGTCGGGGCCGGACCGGCCGGGCTGCACGCCGCGGTACAGGCCGCGGACAGCGGCGCCAGCGTCCTGCTCATCGACGCCGACGTGGCACCCGGTGGGCAGTACCACCGCCAACTGCCCGCCGAGTTCGGCGCGGCGCATCCGGAACGGGTGCACCACCAGCACGCCGACGCGGCCGAGCTGATCGCCCGGTTGGCGCGGCACCGTCGGGTCACCCAACGTCAGCAGGTCAGTGTGTGGGCAGCCGAACCGCGTGTCGGTGGTGGTGCGCTGCTCTACCTTGCCGATACCAGTTCGGGACGGGCGGTCGACATCGGCTGCGTGGCCGCGCCACGGCTAATCCTGGCCACCGGTGCGTACGACCGGAGCGTGCCGTTCCCCGGCTGGGAACTGCCCGGCGTGTTCACCGCCGGTGCCGTACAGGCATTGGCCAAGGGCTCACGGGTACTGGTCGGGCAACGGGTCCTGGTCGGCGGCACCGGGCCGTTCCTGCTGCCCGTCGCCGCCGGGCTGATCGAGGCCGGCGCCACCGTCACCGGCGTACTCGACGCCAACCACAGCCGCAGTTGGTTGCGCCGCCCGCGGGCGATGGCGCTGGCGCCCGAGAAGGTCGCGGAGGCGGCCCGGTACACCGCGACGCTGACCCGCCACCGGGTACTCGTACGGGCCGGTCGCGCGGTGGTGGCGGTACACGGCACCGACCGGGTGGAGGCGGCCACCGTCGCCAAGCTGCGTCCGGACTGGACGATCGTGCCGGGTTCGGAGCGCCGCATCGAGGTGGATGCCGTGGCGGTGGGCTACGGATTCACCCCGCAGCTCGACCTGGCGTTGGCCATCGGCTGCGACACCGAGCCCGGGCCGGACGGCACGCCGGTGGTACGGGTCGACGACCGGCAGCGGACCAGTCAGGCCGGCGTGTACGCGGCCGGCGAACTGACCGGGGTCGGTGGCGCGGTGCTGTCCGCCGCCGAGGGTGCGGTGGCCGGACTGTCCACCGCGCTGGATCTGGGCACCTTGGGCGAACGTGGCCACGCCGCGCGGGTGGCCGCCTGGCGGGGCGCCCGGGACCGGTACCGCAAGTTCGCCGTGGCACTGGCCGCGGTCTACCCGGTCCGGGACGGCTGGCGGAGCTGGCTGTCCGACGCGACCGTGGTCTGCCGGTGCGAGGAGGTGCCGTACCGGCGGGTCCGGGAGGCGGTGGACAAGCTCGGCGTGACCGGGCTGCGGACCCTGAAGCTGACCACCCGTTGCGGGATGGGCTGGTGCCAGGGTCGGGTGTGCGGGGCGAACCTCGCCACGCTGACCGCCCAGCTGTCCGGCCGCGACGTACAGGAACTGGCCGATCCGCTGGCGTTGACGACCCGGCCACTGGTGACCCCGATCAGCCTGGCGGAACTCGCCGCTGACCCGGACACTCCGCAGGCCGGTGCGGCGCTGAACGGTACGCCCGACGGCGGTGCCCGGTGACCGGCGGTCCGGTGACCGGCGGAGCGGACTGGCGCGGTGTGGTGGTCGCGGCGGCGTTGCCGTACCAGCAGGACCCGGCGGCACCCGGTGGCCTGCGGCCCGACCTGGACTCGTTCGCGGAACACTGCCGGTGGCTGGTGGACAGCGGTTGCCGCGGCGTGGCGGTGAACGGTTCGCTCGGCGAGTACACCTCGTTGACCGATGCCGAACGCGCCGCGGTGGTACACACCGCCGTGCAGGCCGTCGGCGCCGACGGGGTGGTGCTCGCCGGCGTCTCGGCGACCGGCTGGCACCAGTCGGTGGCCTGGGCCGAGCAGGCCGCCGAGGCGGGGGTGTCAGGGGTGTTCAGCCTGCCGCCGATCGTCTACCGGGCGAACCACGACGAGCTGCGCGCACACTACGCGGCGGTGGCGAAGGTCGGGCTGCCGGTGATGGTCTACAACAACCCGATCGACACCAAGGTCGACCTGACCCCGGACCTGCTGGCCGACCTGGCCGGCATCGACGGCGTGGTCGCGGTCAAGGAGTTCTCCGGCGACGTACGCCGGGTCGCCGAGATCGCCGAGGTGGCACCGGGTCTGGACATCTACGCGGGCGCCGACGATGTGGTGCTGGAGAGCCTGCTGATGGGCGCGGTCGGCTGGTTCGCCGGTTTTCCGAACGTCTTCCCGGCCGCCTGTGTACGGCTGCACCAGTTGGCCTGCGCCGGTGAACTGGCCGCGGCACGCGCGCTGTACGCACCGCTCGTGGCGGCGTTCCGGTGGGATTCGCGTACCGAGTTCGTCCAGGCCATCAAGCTGGCGATGGACCTCACCGGCCGGCGGGGTGGGCCGTGCCGGCCGCCGCGCGGACCGCTGAATGCGGTACAGAACGCCCAGCTGCGTGCCGACGTGGACCGCGCTGTGTCCTTTCTGGACAGTTCGGCCGGCGCCGCGCTGGTGGCGGGCTGACATGCGGGCCTGCCGGTACTTCAGCGCGGTCGACTCGCACACCGAAGGGATGCCCACCCGGGTCGTGACCGGTGGACTGGCCACATTGCCCGGTGACTCCATGATGGAGCGCCGGGCGTACTTCATGGCCAACCTCGACCATCTGCGCACCCTGCTGATGAACGAACCGCGCGGGCACGCCGCCATGTCCGGCGCGATCCTGCAGCCACCGACCCGACCGGACGCCGACTGGGGTGTGCTGTTCATCGAGGTGTCGGGGTGCCTGCCGATGTGCGGCCACGGGGCGATCGGGGTGGCCACCGTCCTGGTGGAGACCGGTCTGGTCAACGTCACCGAACCGGTCACCACGGTGCGTCTGGACACCCCGGCCGGGCTGGTCGTCGCCGAGGTCGCGGTCACCGACGGCCATGCCGACGCGGTGACCATCCGCAACGTGGCGTCCTTCGCGGTCTCGCTGGGCGCCACGGTGGAGGTACCGGCACTGGGCGAGGTCCGCTACGACCTGGCCTACGGCGGCAACTTCTACGCCATCGTGTCGTTGGCCGAGCTGGGGTTGCCGTTCGCCCGCGATGCCCGCGACGAGCTGCTGCGGGCCGGGCTGTCGATCATGGACGCGGTGTCCGAGAAGGACCATCCGGTGCATCCGGAGCAGCCCGACGTGCGCGGCGTACACCATGTCTACCTGGCGGCGCCGGGCTCGACGGCGCAGCACTCGCGGCATGCGATGGCCATCCGGCCGGGTTGGTTCGACCGTTCCCCCTGCGGCACCGGTACGTCGGCTCGGATGGCGGCACTGCACGCGCGGGGCGAGCTGCCACTGCACGCCGAATTCGTCAACGAGTCGTTCATCGGCACCCGGTTCACCGGACGGCTGGTCGAGGAGACCCAGGTGGCCGGGCGTGCGGCGGTGGTACCGAGCATCACCGGCCGGGCATGGATCACCGGGATGGGGCAGTACCTGCTCGATCCGACCGACCCGTTTCCGGCGGGCTTCCAACTCTGAGGCCCGATCCGTCGCTGGAAGGCCGGTACGGCTCGGGCGGTCAGTCCGCCACCGGCTCCAGCCTGATCACGATCGACTTCGAGGTCGGCGTGTTGGACTTCTTCGCCGTGGAGTCCAGCGGCACCAGTACGTTGGTCTCCGGGAAGTACGCCGCAGCGCAGCCCCGGGCAGTGGGGTAGCCGACGACCCGGAACCCCTCCGCCCGCCGTTCGCTACCGTCGGTCCACTCACTGACCAGATCCACCATCCCGGCATCCGGGATACCGAGTTCGGCCAGGTCGTCGGCGTGTACGAAGACCACCCGGCGGCCGTTGCGGATGCCCCGGTAACGGTCGTCCAACCCGTAGATCGTGGTGTTGTACTGGTCGTGGCTGCGTACCGTCTGCAGCAGCAGTCGGCCCGGCGGCACCTGCGGCGCGACGATCTCGTTCACGGTGAACCGCGCCCGCCCCGTGGCGGTCGGGAACGAACGGCTGTCCCGCGGCGGATGCGGCAGGGTGAACCCGCCCGGCTCACGGATCCGCAACTCGTAGTCGGCGAAGCCGGGCACCACCCGGGAGATCCGCTCGCGCACGGCCCGGTAGTCGTCGGTGAACTCCTGCCAGGGCAGGCTGTCGCCGAGGACCGCGCGGGCCAGCCCGCAGATGATCGCCACCTCGCTGCGCAACTGCGGCGATGCGGGCGCCAGGGTGCCCTGCGAGGCGTGTACGCAGCTCATCGAGTCCTCGACGGTGACCTGCTGCGGGCCGGCGCGCTGCACGTCGCGTTCGGTGCGCCCGAGCGTCGGCAGGATCAGCGAGACGCGTCCCGGTACCGCGTGCGACCGGTTCAGTTTCGTCGACACGTGGACGGTCAGGGCGCAGGACCGCAGGCCCTGCTCGGTGACCGCGGTGTCGGGGCTGGCCGCCGCGAAGTTGCCGCCCAGCCCCATGAACACCGAGACCTTGCCGTCGCGCATGGCGCGGATCGCACCGACGGTGTCGTACCCGGTGTGCTGCGGTACGTCGATGCCGAACTCGTCGGCCAACCGCGGCGCCCAGGGCGGTAGCTTCTCCCAGATACCCATCGTGCGGTCGCCCTGCACGTTGCTGTGACCGCGTACCGGGCAGACGCCAGCGCCCGAGCGGCCGATCATCCCGCGCAGCAGTTGCACGTCGACGATCTCACGGATCGTCGGTACGGAATCCCGGTGCTGGGTGAGGCCCATGGCCCAGCAGACGATGGAACGTTCGGCGCCGGCCATCAGTTCGGCGGCCCGCTCGATGCGTTCCCGGGACAGCCCGGTCGCCGCGCTCACCTGCGCCCAGTCCAGTTCGGCTCGGGCAGCGGCGTACGCCTCGAACCCGTCGGTGTGCTCGGCCACGAAGTCACCGTCCACGACGGTGCCGGGCGCGGCCCGTTCGCGTTCCAGCAGCAGGTGACCGATCGCGGCGAACAGGGCCAGGTCACCGCCGAGGCGTACCTGGAGGAACTCGTCGGCCAGTGGGGTGCCGCGGCCGGCCAGACCGTCCAGCCGCTGCGGGTTGCGGAAGTTCATCAGGCCCGCTTCGGGCAGCGGGTTGACCGCGATGATCCGGGCACCGTTGCGTTTCGCCTGTTCCAGTGCGGTCAACATGCGGGGGTGGTTGGTGCCCGGGTTCTGTCCGACGATCACCAGCAGGTCCGCCCGGTGGATGTCCTCCAGGGTGACCGAACCCTTGCCGACGCCGATCGTCTCGCCCAGGGCGGTGCCGGACGACTCGTGGCACATGTTGGAACAGTCCGGCATGTTGTTGGTGCCCAGTGCCCGGGCGAACAACTGGTAGCAGAACGCGGCTTCGTTGCTGGTCCGCCCGGAGGTGTAGAACACCGCCTCGTCCGGGCTGTCCAGTGCGTTGAGCTGCTCGGCGATGAGCGCGAACGCGTCCTCCCAGGAGATCTCCCGGTAGTGGTCCGAGCCCTCTCGACGCACCACCGGCCGGGTCAACCGGCCCTGCTGGCCGAGCCAGTGGTCGGAGCGGCCGGCGAGTTCGCTGACCGGATGCACGGCGAAGAACTCCGGGGTGACCCGACGCAGGGTCGCCTCCTCGGCCACCGCCTTCGCGCCGTTCTCGCAGAATTCGGCGGTGTGCCGGTGGGCCGGCTCGGGCCATGCGCAGCCTGGGCAGTCGAAACCGCCGTCCTGGTTGACCCGTAGCAGGGTCAGCGCGCTGCGCCGGACACCCATCTGGGCCAGCCCCGCACCCAGGCCGTGCACCACGCCACCGAGACCGGCCGCCGAGGTGGTCGGCGGGCCGACCGACAGGTCCTCGTCGCCGCGGTCCTCGCGGGGAGCTTTCTTCGCCATCGCCGACCTCCCGGACTCTGCCTGCGAGCCTACGACGTGGCGGGCGCAAACGACGGTCCTGGTGCACCGGTACCGATCCGGTACCGGCGCACCCGACCCGGCGCTTCCCGACGAAGTCCCTGATCAGAGCGTGCGGGCCCGCTGGTTGACCCCCGGCGCACCGTACGGGTAGTCCGACACGATCGGTGCGCTGGCCTCATCGAGCTGTGCTGTCTCGGTGTCGGTCAGGTGCAGGCCGGCGGCGGCGAGGTTGTCGTCCAACTGCTCGACGCTGCGGGCACCGAGGATCACCGAGCTGACCGCGCGCCGGTCGGCCAGCCAGGACAGCGCCACCTGGGCCATGGACACGCTGCGGTCCTGTGCGATGGCCCGGACCGCGTCGATCACCTGCCAGGTTCGCTGCTGGGCGTTGCGCTGCGCGTAAGCCTCCATCCCACGCTCCGGGTCCTCGCCGAGCCGGGTGGCGCCGGTGGGCTTTTCGTCGCGCCGGTACTTGCCGGTCAGCCAGCCGCCGGCCAGCGGCGACCAGGGCAGGATGCCGATGTTCTCGTTGGCGCAGACGTCCACCAGCTCGAACTCGATGTCGCGGGCCAGCAGGTTGTACTGCGGTTGCAGGGTCACCACCGGTGCCGTACCGCGCAGGGCGGTCAGCGTCGCGGCCTTCTGCAACTGCCAGCCGAGGAAGTTGCTGACCCCGGCGTAGCGGATCTTGCCGGCCCGTACCGCGTCGTCGAAGAAGCCGAGCGTCTCCTCCAACGGGGTCAGCGGGTCCCAACCGTGCGCCTGGTAGAGGTCGATGGCCTCCACGCCGAGCCGCCGGAGGCTGGCCTCCAGTGCCCGGGTCAGGTTGGTCCGGGTCAGTCCCGCGTCGTTGGGTCCCGCACCCATCGGGAAACGGCCCTTGGTGGCGATGACCAGTTGGTCGACCAGGTCCGGCCGCTTGGCCAGCCACCGTCCGATGATCTCCTCGGAGATGCCGCGCGAGTACACGTTGGCGGTGTCCAGGAAGTTGCCGCCCTGCTCGACGAAGCGGTCGAGCTGTGCGTGCGAGACCTCTTCGGTACTTTCGTTGCCGAACGTCATCGTGCCCAGGCACAGCGTCGACACGACCGTGCCGGTGCCTCCCAGGGTCCGGTACTCCATATGTCCTGACCTTCCCGTCGTCGTACGGCCTGCGCCGTGGCGGAAACGCAGGTCGCGGCGTCGCACACGGCGCCCGACCACCGCCACGTTGTACTCTGGCCCGGCAGCTTTCAGCTGTCCAACAGAAGAAACTGATGCGATTCATCGGCCTCGGTGATGACGAAGAGGACCAGCGTTGGAACTGCGCCAGATCGAGTACTTCGTGGCGGTTGCCGAAGAGCGGCACTTCACTCGCGCCGCACACCGGTTGCGGGTCGCCCAGTCCGGCCTGTCCGCCTCGGTACGCGCCCTGGAACGCGAGTTGGGCGCGGCACTGTTCATCCGGTCGACCCGCCGGGTCGAACTGACCGACGCCGGGCGTGCGTTGCTGGCCGAGGCGCGGCACACGCTGCACTCGGTGACCGCCGCCCGCGAGGCGGTGGCGGCGGTACAGGGCCTGCTGCGCGGCACCCTGTCCATCGGCACCATGCAGTGCCTCGGTGGGCTGGACCTGCCGGCCGCGCTGGCCCGGTTCCGTACCGCGCACCCCGGAGTGGAGATCCAGCTACGACAGGCCGGCTCGCCGGAACTGATCGACCGGGTCCGCACCGGTGAGGAGGACCTCGCCTTCGTCACCGCGCCGTGCGACGATCCGGACGCGGTACACCTCGCCGCGCTGGACGAACAGCCGCTGGTGGTGGCGTGCAGTCCGGAGCATCCGCTGGTCGGTGCCGCCGTGGTGTCGTTGGGCGAACTGGTGGACGAGACCTTCGTGGACTTCGAACCGGGTTGGGTCACCCGCGACGTGACCGACCACGCACTGCGCCGGGCACACCTGTCGCGCCGGGTGGCGCTGGAGGTCAACGAGGTGCATTCGTTGCTCGACCTGGTCGCGCACGGCCTCGGGGTGGCGTTGGTGCCGCAGAGCTTCACGCACAAGCAGACCTCGGCCCGGTTCGTGCCGGTGGCCGACCCGGCGCCGGTCTGGCGTACCGCGGTGGCCATCGCGGCCAACCGGCCACCGAGCGCCGCGACGCGGGCGTTCCTGGCTGCCGAGGGAATCGGCCGGTACGCGGCGCCCGCGCCGGTGCTGACCTCGGCGTCCTGACCGGTCGGCGCGATTGATCGCCGCGACTGATGACTGCCAGCGACGAGCGCTGTTGCCCACCCCGCACCCGACGGGCAGGCTGGGAAGCGTCGTCCCCGGCAGGAAGGCCCGTCATGCACACCCGTCGTATCGGTGATGTCCAGGTCAGCGCCATCGGGCTGGGCGGGATGCCCATGTCCATCGAGGGCCGACCGGACGAGAAACGTTCCCTGGCCACCATCCACGCGGCGCTCGACGCCGGGGTCACCCTCATCGACACGGCCGACGCCTACCACCGGGACGCAGGTGAGGTCGGCCACAACGAGTCGTTGATCGCCAGGGCACTGTCCACCTGGGGCGGGGACGCCTCGTCCGTACTGGTCGGCACCAAGGGTGGTCATCTGCGGCCCGGCGACGGATCGTGGACCCGCAACGGGTCCCCCGAGTATCTGAAGCGGGCCGTCGAAGGTTCGCTGAAGCGGCTCGGCGTGGAGGCCATCGGGCTCTACCAGTTCCACCGGCCCGACCCGCAGGTCGACTACGCCGACTCGATCGGTGCGATCCGGGATCTGCTGGACGAGGGCAAGATCAGAATGGCCGGGATCTCCAACGCCGACCCCGGGCAGATCCGGTCCGCGCGCGAGGTGCTGGGCGGGCGGCTGGCCTCGGTACAGAACCAGTTCTCGCCCGCGTTCCGTTCCAGCGAACCGGAACTGGCGCTCTGCGACGAACTGGGTATCGCGTTCCTGCCGTGGAGTCCGCTGGGCGGCATCGCCAGGGCCGACCAGCTCGGGACGACGCACCAGGCCTTCGCACAGGTCGCGGCGGTGCACGGGGTGAGCCCGCAGCAGGTGGCGCTGGCCTGGGAACTGTCGCTGTCCCCGGTGGTGGTCCCGATCCCGGGGGCCAGCCGGCCGGAGACGATCCTCGACTCGTTGGCGGCCGCCGACCTCGAACTCGGTGCCGACGAGCTGGCAGCGCTGAGCGGCAGCTGACGTGTCATCGGCGCCCTCGACGGGGTGTCGGCTTGCCCGATCCGGGTAGTCGACCGGTGCGCCCGCCGGGGCATCCGGGCACGGTCCGTGGTGGGCCGACCCTGTTCGGTCTGCGCCCGAGCGTCCGGTACGGCTGTGGAGGCGATACCGTCGACACAGGTGACCAGACACGAGGGAGCAGGTATGAACGAGGATCCCGCCAAGGGTCGCGGCCACGACCCCGCGTTTCCGGAGAAGTATCTGGAGTTCATGCGCGGTGGCTGGCTGGAGTCCGGCCTGACCGGACTGACGGTCCTCGACCACGCACCATGCCATTCCCGGCGGCGGGAGCAGTTGTCCCGGGCATTCCCCGGTGAGACGTTGGTCATCCCCACCGGCCGGGAGAAAGCGCGCAACAACGACACCTTCTACCAGTTCCGGCCGGGCAGCGACTTCGCGTACCTGACCGGCGAGTTCGACCCGGACGCGGTGCTGCTGCTGCGCCCGACCGGCGGCGGACACGACGCGGTCCTGTACGTCCATCCGCGCTCGCCCAAGGACACCGACGAGTTCTTCCGCAACGCCCAGTACGGCGAACTGTGGGTCGGCCGCCGCCACACCCTCGGCGAGAAGTCGACGCTGCTGGGCATCGACACGGCGGACATCCGTGACCTGGAGAAGGTGCTCGCCGACCTCGACCCGCGCAGTACCCGGGTCCTGCGCGGTCTCGACCCGGTCGTCGACGCGGCGGTGGCACCCTCCGGTACGGGTGAGGACGCCGGCCGGCGCGACGCCGAACTGGCCACGGTGCTCTCCGAGCTGCGGCTGGTCAAGGACGAGTGGGAGATCGCCCAACTGCAGGACGCCGTCGATGCGACGGTGCGTGGGTTCGAAGACGTCGTACGGGTACTGCCGGCCGACGCGCCGGTGTCCGAGCGTCTGCTGGAGGGCGTCTTCGGGCTGCGTGCCCGCCACGACGGCAACTGGGTCGGATACGAGTCGATCGTCGCCGCCGGCTCGCACGCCACCACCCTGCACTGGGTCCGCAACGACGGCCGCACCGCTCCGGGCGATCTGCTGCTGATGGACATGGGCATCGAGAACCGTCAGCTCTACACCGCCGACGTCACCCGTACGATCCCGGTCGACGGCCGGTTCACCGACCTGCAGCGCGAGGTGTACGCCATCGTCTACGCCTCCCAGCAGGCCGGCATCGAGGCGATCCGTCCGGGGGTGAAGTTCACCGACGTGCACCGCACCTGCATGACCGTACTGGCCGAGGGCCTGGAGTCGCTCGGTGTGCTGGAGTCCGCCGAGCAGGCGCTGGACTCCGAGCGGATGTTCTACCGACGGTGGACACTGCACGGGTTCGGGCACATGCTCGGGCTGGACGTGCACGACTGCGCGCGGTCGCGCTCGGAGACCTACCGGGACGGCGAGCTGAAGGAAGGCTACGTGCTGACCTGCGAGCCGGGCCTGTACTTCCAGACCGACGACGAGAAGGTGCCCGCCGAACTGCGCGGGATCGGCATCCGGATCGAGGACGACATCCTGGTCACCGCGAACGGTGCCAAGAACCTGTCCGCGGCGCTGCCCCGGCAGGCCGAGGACGTGGAGGCGTGGGTGGCCGAGCAGCGGGCCGCCGGACCACGGCTGCCCGGCTGAGCGAAGGCCACCGCGGTGGCCCGGCGGTGGGCCGGGCCACCGCATCAGCAGGGAGAGTGGGAATCAGCCGGGTAGCCGCGCCTTCCAGATCTCCTCGGCGGGCCAGCGGCGGGCCCAGTCACCGGTGACGTAGCCGTAGTCGTTGACCGTGGCGTCATCCGGGGCGTACACGTCGATGAGGTCCTCGACGACGAACCCGACGTCGCACAGGATCCGGACGATGGTGCTGGCCGGCGGTTCGAAGCAGCTAACCTCGTCGACGCCGGAGAACCGGTACATGCCGCGCTGCTGGACCTGCAGGGTGGTGCCGGCCGGTCCGGAGCGCGGCTGACAGAGGCGGACGAGCGTCGAGTTACGCAGGAAGACGAGTTGCCCGCCGGGACGCAGTAGCCGAGCGGCCTCGGGAATCCACTGTGCCGGGTCGCACCAGGCGCTGGCGCCGTGCTCGCTGACGGCCAGGTCGAAGCTGTCGTCCGGGTATGCCACCTGCTCCGCGTTGCCCTCCAGCAGCGGAAAGTCCAGCCCGTACTCGCTCTGCATGGCACGGGCGGCGTCGAGTTGACGGGCCGAGACATCGACGCCGACGGGGCGGGCGCCGGCACGGGCGGCCCAGGCGCAGATGTACGCGGTACCGCAACCCAGCTCGATCATGTCCAGGCCGGACAGGTCGGCAGGAAAGAACGGCACTTCGGCCTGCGGGACACCCCACATCCCCCACCGCGGCTCGGCCGCCCACTGGGTACGCGCGACGTGCAGTGCGTCGACCGGCGGGTTGGTGTTCCAGTACCCGGTATTGGCGCTCAGGTAGGCGCGATCGTCGGACATCCGGTCAGTCAAACCGAACACCGCCCGGGCACGCCAGGAGATTTCACCCAGGGAATCCTCCGGCACAGCCGGCCGGTCACTGCGGGGTGAGGAACTCCAGCCGGTTGCCGTGCGGGTCGGCGGAGTGGAATCGACGCATGCCGGGGAAGTTGTCGTCCCAGTCGACCGGGTGACCGGCGGCGGTCAGGCGCTGGGCGAGTCCGTCGAGGTCGGGCCACAGCAGGCCGGGGTGGGCCTTACGGGCGGGCCGGAAGTCGGCTTCGACCCCGAGGTGCAGTTCTATCCCGGTCAGTTCGCCGGTGCCGCGGAACCAGCAGCCGCCCCGCGCGGCCAGTACCGGCGGTTTGGTGATCTCGGTCAGCCCGAGCACCCCGGCGTAGAAGGCGCGCAGGGTGTCCTCGGTGTCGGGTGGGCAGGACAGTTGGACGTGGTGGATCACGGAAACCTCCGGTACGACGGGCCGACCCTGCCAGGATGACAGTGGCTTGCGTTGATAGCAAGACGGACGTACGGTTTACTAGACCTCGGCACCGCAGGCCAGGCGTGATCTGAGCCTTACCTAACTCCCTGGCGGACCGGCCGGTGCGCGAGACTGCACTGCATACCCACACGAAGGAGTACGACGTGGCGAGCCTCGACACCTTCGGCGCGAAGAGCGACCTGCGCGTAGGCGCGGACACCTACGAGATCTTCCGACTGGACGCCGTGCAGGGCCAGCAGCGCCTGCCGTACAGCCTGAAGGTCCTGCTGGAGAACCTGCTCCGCACCGAAGACGGCACGAACATCACCGCCGAACACATCAGGGCACTGGCCGGCTGGGACCCCGAGGCCGAGCCCAGCGTGGAGATCCAGTACACCCCGGCGCGGGTGCTGATGCAGGACTTCACCGGCGTGCCGTGCATCGTCGACCTCGCCACCATGCGTGAAGCGGTCCGCGAACTCGGCGGAGACACCACCAAGGTCAACCCGCTTGCCCCGGCCGAACTGGTCATCGACCACTCGGTGATCGCCGACATCTTCGGCCGCGAGGACGCCTTCGAGCGCAACGTCGAGCTGGAGTACGGCCGCAACAAGGAGCGCTACCAGTTCCTCCGTTGGGGTCAGACCGCGTTCGACGACTTCAAGGTCGTACCGCCGGGCACCGGCATCGTGCACCAGGTCAACATCGAGTACCTGGCCCGTACGGTCTTCTCCCGCGACGGTGTCGCCTACCCCGACACCCTCGTCGGCACCGACTCGCACACCACCATGGTCAACGGCCTGGGTGTACTGGGCTGGGGCGTGGGTGGCATCGAGGCCGAGGCCGCGATGCTGGGCCAGCCGGTCAGCATGCTCATCCCCCGGGTTGTCGGGTTCAAGCTGTCCGGCCAGTTGCCGGACGGTGCGACCGCCACCGACCTGGTACTCACCATCACCGAGATGTTGCGCCGCCACGGTGTGGTGGGCAAGTTCGTCGAGTTCTACGGGCCGGGCGTCGGCGCGGTACCACTGGCCAACCGGGCCACCATCGGCAACATGAGCCCGGAGTACGGCTCGACCTGCGCGATCTTCCCGATCGACGAGGAGACCGTGCGCTACCTGCGGCTGACCGGGCGGGACGAGTCACAGATCGCCCTGGTCGAGGCGTACGCCAGGGAGCAGGGTCTGTGGCACGACCCGGCCGCCGAGCCGGACTACTCCGAGCGGCTGGAACTGGATCTGTCCACTGTGGAACCCTCGTTGGCCGGGCCGAAGCGCCCGCAGGACCGGGTACCGCTGCGACAGTCCAAGGACATCTTCCGCAACGCGCTGAAGGACTACGTCACCGGTGACGGCGCCGGTTCCGGGATGGACGAGGCGTCCGACGAGTCGTTCCCGGCCAGCGACTCCCCCGCCTACCACGGCTCGGACAAGAACGGCACGCCGCGTTCGATCGCCTCCGCCGCGGCCAACGCCCGGGGCCGGGTCACCCGACCGGTCCCGGTCACCGACGAGCACGGCACCGAATTCGAACTCGACCACGGCGCGGTCGTGATCGCGGCGATCACCTCCTGCACCAACACCTCCAACCCGCAGGTGATGATCGGCGCGGCGCTGCTGGCCAAGGCCGCCGTCGAGCGTGGCCTGACCCGCAAGCCGTGGGTGAAGACCACCCTGGCGCCGGGCTCCAAGGTGGTCATGGACTACTACGAGCGCGCCGGGCTCACCCCCTACCTGGACAAGCTCGGCTTCAACCTGGTCGGCTACGGCTGCACCACCTGCATCGGCAACTCCGGCCCGCTGTCGGAGTCGATCAGTGCCGCGATCAACGAGCACGATCTGACCGCGGTGTCGGTGCTGTCCGGCAACCGCAACTTCGAGGGCCGGATCAACCCGGACGTCAAGATGAACTACCTCGCGTCCCCGCCGCTGGTGGTGGCGTACGCGCTGGCCGGCACGATGGACATCGACTTCGAGACCGAGCCGCTGGGCAACGACTCCAACGGCGAGCCGGTGTTCCTGCGCGACCTCTGGCCGTCCGGAGTGGACATCGAGAACGTCATCGGCACCGCGCTGGCCTCCGAGATGTTCTCCGACGACTACGCCGACGTCTTCGCCGGTGACCAGCGCTGGCAGTCGCTGCCGACCCCGACCGGCGACACGTTCGAGTGGGCCGACGAGTCCACCTACGTGCGCAAGCCCCCCTACTTCGAGGGCATGGCACCCCAGCCCGAACCGGTCACCGACATCGCCGGCGCCCGGGTACTGGCCAAGCTGGGTGACTCGGTCACCACCGACCACATCTCGCCGGCCGGCGCGATCAAGCCCGACTCCCCCGCCGGAAAGTACCTCAGCGAGCACGGGGTGCAGCGCCGCGACTTCAACTCCTACGGGTCCCGGCGGGGCAACCACGAGGTGATGATCCGCGGCACGTTCGCCAACATCCGGCTGCGCAACCAGCTGGTGCCCGGCGTCGAGGGTGGCTTCACCAAGGACTTCACCACCGGCGAGCAGGCTGCCATCTACGACGCGGCGCAGAACTACGCGGCGGCCGGCACGCCGCTGGTGATCCTGGCCGGCAAGGAGTACGGCTCGGGTTCGTCGCGGGACTGGGCGGCGAAGGGCACCGTACTGCTCGGCGTACGGGCCGCCATCGCGGAGTCGTTCGAACGCATCCACCGCTCCAACCTGATCGGAATGGGCGTACTGCCGCTGCAGTACCCGGACGGGCAGAACGCCGAATCGCTGGGGCTCACCGGTGAGGAGACCTTCGCCATCAGCGGTGTCACCGCGCTCAACGACGGGCCGAGTCCCCGTACCGTGCGGGTGACCGCGACCCGCGAGGGCGCCGACCCGGTCGAGTTCGACGCCGTGGTGCGCATCGACACGCCCGGCGAGGCCGACTACTACCGGCACGGCGGCATCCTGCAGTACGTGCTGCGCAAGATGCTGGCCAGCTGACCTGGCAGTCCGGTCGACGAGCGGCCGGCGCGACCTGATCCACCCGGACGATGCTGGCCCGCACCGATCGGCCGCTGCCCGGGGACGGTGCCGTACGGCATCGTCCCCGGGGTCCGGTCACGGTGCCAGCTCGGTGAGGAACTGGCACAACGCGTCGTGGTACGGGCGGAGCGTACGCAGGTCGGCGTACTCCTCCGGCCCGTGCTGGCCGTCGCCGCCGACACCGAAGATGACCGCGTCCATGCCCCGCACCGAGTAGAACCGGCCGTCGGCCGCGCCGTGCTTGCGCAGGAACGAGCCGGCGAAGCCCTGATCGCGGGCGGCCCGGCGCAGCACGGCGATCTCCGCGCGGTTCCGATCCACCCGGTGCGGACCTTCGAGCCGGTGCACGAGCACGTCGACCCCCGGCGAGCAGAAGCCGCGCAGATGCTCGGCGACCTGTTCGGGGGTCCGTTCGTAGAGGTCCGGATCGGTGGGTGGGAAGCGGATGTCCAGTCGGGCGGAAGCCTGCGCGGGGATCTGGTTGACGGCCGTGTTGTCCGTGTCGATGCGGGCCACGGTGACCGTGCTGCGCCAGACCTCCTCGGTCGGCTGCGGGTAGCGGCGGGTCAACCGCTCGATGCTGTGCACCAGCTTGAGCAGGGCGTTGTCACCCAGCCAGGGGTAGGCGCCGTGGCCCCCGCGCCCCTCGGCGAAGAGGGAGACGTCGATGACGCCCTTCGATTCGACCACCAGGTCCAGACCACTGTGCTCACCTATCACCACGAATCCGCCGCGGATCCCCTGGTCGAGCTGGTGGCGGGTGCCGTGCTGTCCGCCGACCTCCTCGTCGGTGACCAGTTGCAGCGCCAGTGGGTAGGGCAGGGTCGCGGCCAGTTCACGAAACACCGTCGCCAGGACGAGCGCGGAGAGCTTCATGTCCTGCGCCCCGCGTGCGTACAACCGGTCGCCGACGCGCCGGGCGACGAACTGGCGTGGGTCCGCTGCGGGAACGACATCCAGGTGGGCGTTGAGGATGACCCGGAAGTCGTCCCGGTCGGGGCCGGCGTACACCAGCGCGCTGGGCTTGTCGCCGGAGTGGAACCGCCGCACGGTGAAAGCCGGTCCGACATGGTCGAGGACCAGGTCCAGCGCCCGGTGGAGCTGCCCGGGGCGCTCAGCGGTGGAACGTACGGCGAGCAGCTTTTCGGCCACCGTAAGTAGTGCATCATGGTCCACGGAATCATCCTGCCGGCCGGAGGCGACGGCGGCCACCATCTCCCGGGGCCACACGCTTGCGTCACCCCGCCGGGCGCCCGAACGCGTACGGTCAGGGCAGTTCGAACGGTTCACCGGCGGAGATGGCCGCCGCCGCGGAGTCGACAAGGTCCATCCGTGGGGTGGTACCGGTGCGGCGGAGCTGGTCCAGGATCGCCTGCTTGACCACGGCCGCCGGACGGCGCGCGTGGCTGGCCTGCACCTGGTCGAAGATCGCCTGATAGCGGGAGTGGACAAAGCGGCGGATCTCATCCTCAAGGTTGATCACGGATCGAGGCTAGAGCAGTGAACGGCCCGGGCCGATCGGTCGATTGGCTGAACCTGGCCGGTACACCCCGGCGTGACCAGCCAGATCGACAAGTTAGGCTAGCCTCACTCACTGGGCGAGCGGGAGGATCAACCACATGGCGGAGCGGTCGACCCGAAGTGGTAAGCGACTCGTCACACTCGAGGTACTTCGCTCGGAATGGATGACCCCGCATCTGGTCCGGATCGTCGCCGGCGGCCCCGGCCTGGCGGATTTCGTCGACAACGAGTTCACCGACCGGTACGTGAAGATCATCTTTCCGCGACCCGGAGTGGACTACCCGGCACCGTTCGACCTGGACGTGATCCACGAGCGACTGCCCCGGGAGCAGTGGCCGGCGCTGCGCAGCTATACCGTCCGTTATCTCCGGCCGGAGGTCGGCGAACTCGCCATCGACTTCGTCTACCACGGCGAAGAGGGACTGGCCGGGCCGTGGGCCGCCGCACTCAAGCCCGGTGACCAGATCATGTTCCGCGGCCCTGGCGGTGCGTACGCGCCCGACGCCGGGGCCGACTGGCATCTGTTGGCCGGCGACGAGGCCGCGCTGCCGGCGATCGCTGCCGCACTGGAACGCATCCCGGCCGGAACGCCGGCCTGGGCGTTCATCGAGGTGGCCGACGCGACCGAAGAACAGCCGCTGACCTGCCCGGGTGAGCTGCACCTTCGCTGGCTGCACCGGGGCACCGACCCGACATTGCCCGAGGCGGTCCGGTCCCTGGAGCTCCCCTCCGGCACCGGGCAGGCCTTCGTACACGGCGAGGCCGGCATGGTCCGCCAGTTGCGCGCGCATCTCCTCAACGACCGCGGGCTCGACCGGGGTCAGCTGTCACTCTCCGGGTACTGGCGGCGCGGCATGGTCGACGAGGACTTCCGGGTCGCCAAAAAGGCCGAGAGGGCCCAGGACGAGGCCGCCGAACTCGCCGCCCAGCAGTCCCGGTGAGCGCCCCGGTCGAGCTACGCCCCGGCCGGTAGGGTCGGATCAACATCCATCGGCAAGGAGGACCTGGTGTCCGTACTCGACGTACCGGTCAACGCACTGGACGGCACACCGACCACGCTACGTGAGCTGGCAGGCGGCAATGCGCTGCTGCTGGTCAACGTGGCCTCCCGGTGCGGGCTGACCCCGCAGTACACCGGCCTGGAGGAACTGCAGACCGAACTCGGCGCGCGCGGCCTGACCATCGTCGGGTTGCCCTGCAACCAGTTCGGCGAACAGGAGCCGGGCAACGCACAGGAGATCCAGACCTTCTGCGCCACCACGTACGGGGTGAGCTTCCCGCTGACCGAGAAGCTCGAGGTCAACGGCGACGGCCGGCACCCGATCTACCAGCAGCTCACCGGCACCGCCGACAGTGAGGGCATCGCCGGTGACGTGCAGTGGAACTTCGAGAAGTTCGTACTGGCCCCGGACGGTACGGTGCTCGGCCGGTTCCGCCCGACCACCGATCCACACGACCCGACGCTGCTCGCCACGATCGACAAGGCACTCACCGCCGGCTAACCCGGCATCAGGGGCAGACAACGCTTTACTCCCGGATGCACGACGTGTACAACGTTGCATAGATCCCCGGGAGGTCAGATGCGTATCGTCCGCGTCCTTTCAGTCTGCGCCAGCGTGGCCCTGTGCGCCGTTCTCACCGGCTCCGCGGTACCGGTCTCAGCCATGCCACGCGTGCACCCCGCCGCCACCGTCGAGCCGACACTGGTCATCAATCGCGACTTCCCCGACCCCGACGTGTCGAAGTTCGGCAGCACCTACTACGCCTACTCCACCAACAGCGGGGCCAACCTGCCGGTCGCCACCGCCCCAGCGGTACGCGGCCCGTGGACCGTGTCGAGCACCGACGCGCTGCCCAACCTCGGCCAGTGGGCCACCCCGGGCCGTACCTGGGCGCCGGACGTCTCACAGCGCGCCGACGGCAGGTACCTGCTCTACTACGCCGCGCACAGCGCCGCGGCGAACACCCAGTGCCTCGGCGCGGCGACCGCCGCCTCGCCGGCGGGGCCGTTCACCCCGGTCGGCACCGGACCGCTGATCTGCAACGCGGGCGAGGGCGGCGAGATCGACCCGTCCAGCTTCGTCGACACCGACGGCACCCGCTACCTGCTGTACAAGAACGACGGAAACTCCATCGGCCAACCGCCGTCGCTGTGGCTGCAGCAGGTCGCCGCCGACGGGGTCACCCTCGTGGGCGGCCGGCATGAGCTGCTGCGCAACGACCGCGCCGACGAGGGCGGGGTCATCGAGGCACCCGTACTGGTGCACCGGCCGTCGCGTTACGTGCTCTTCTACTCGCAGAACAACTACGGCCATGACGCGTACGCCACCAGCTACGCGACCTCCACAACCCTCACCGGCACGTACCAGAAGGCGTACCGGCCGTTGCTGACCACCGACTCGCTCGACGGTACGGTCCGCGGGCCGGGCGGCGCCGACGTGGTGGGGGGCCAGTTGGTGTTCCACGGCTGGCTGAACAACTACACGATCCGCGGCATGTACGTCGCCGACCTCGGCTGGGCGAACGACCTGCCGGTGGTACGGGGCAGCCGGGTCCGGTACGAGGCCGAACGCGGCACGCTCAACGACTGCGCCGCCCGCGACGATGCCACCGCCTCGCAGGGCTCGGTGGTCGGCAAGATCGACAACGCGGACAGCTGGGTGCAGCTGAGCGTGTACGCGCCGACCGCCGGCGCATACACCGCACACATCGGATACGCGGCCGGCTACGGTGCCGCCCAGCAGACGCTGACCGTCAACGGGGGCGCTGCGAGCGTGGTCGACTACCCCGACCACGGCTGGGAGAACTGGGCTCAGGTGAATGTCGGGGTCACCCTCACCCAGGGCTGGAACACCCTGCGGCTGACCCACCGCACCGCCTACGCCGAGCTGGACTACCTCGAACTGGCCTGAACCCGGCATCCAGGTAGGCGAAGGACCCGACCGGCACGGCAGTGCCAGCTGGTCGGGTCCTTCCCCGTAGCAGAGCAGGAACGGCGAATCCGAGACCCGAACGTGCCGCATTGCCCGGTGGCGCGTCAGCCGACGATGCACGATGACTGGTGAGGCATCCGGTCGGCGGTGGCGCACTCGGGGGAGCGCATGACCAGGTCTGTGGGCAGCATCCTCACCGGCAGGTGGGTCAAGTACCTCGTCATCCTGTTCTGGGTGGTGGTGGTCGTGCTGACCGGACCCCTCGCGGGCAAGCTGGGCGGGGTGGAGAAGAACGATGCCAAGTCGTGGCTGCCGGGCAGCGCGGAATCCACCCGGGCTCTGGACATCCAGGCCCGGTTCACCTCGCCCAACACGATCCCGGCCGTGGTGGTGTACGACCGGCCCGGCGGGCTGACCGCGGCGGACCGGGCGAAGGTGATCTCCGATGCGCGCAAGTTCGGCGCGCTGAGCACCCTGGACGGCAAGATCATCGGACCGGTCCCGTCGGCCGACCGACAGGCCGTACAGACCATCGTGCCGCTCAACCTGGGCTCCGCCGGCTGGTCGAAGGCCGAATCGGCCGTCGCGGATCTGAAACGGACCGCCACCACGGATGCGAACGGCCTGCGGGTACACATCACCGGACCGGCCGGGAACGCATCGGACTCGAACAAGGCGTTCGCCGGTATCGACAGCACCCTGCTGTTCGCCACCATCGGCGTGGTCGTGGTGATCCTGCTGTTCACCTACCGCAGTCCGGTGCTGTGGATCCTGCCGGTGGTCTCCGCAGGTGTGGCCCTGGTCGCCGCACAGGGGGTGATCTACCTGCTGGCCCGGCACACCGGGCTGACGGTCAACGCGCAGAGCGCCGGGATCCTGACCGTGCTGGTGTTCGGCGCCGGTACCGACTACGCCCTGCTGCTCATCGCCCGATACCGCGAGGAGCTGCGCCGGCATACCGACCGGCACGAGGCGATGACCGTCGCCCTGCACCGGGCCGGACCGGCGATCCTGGCCAGCGGCTCCACCGTGGTACTGGGCATGCTGTGCCTGCTGTTCGCCGAAACCAACTCGACCAAGGGACTTGGCCCGGTCGCGGCGATCGGCATCGCCGTCGCGCTGGTCGTCATGCTCACCCTGCTGCCGGCGCTGCTGGTGACCTTCGGCCGGTGGATCTTCTGGCCGGCCCGCCCGCACTACGGTTCCGCCGAACCGACCATCACCGGCATGTGGGCCCGGATCGGTGGCCGGATCTCGCACCGCCCCAGAACGACCTGGATCATCACCGCGCTGGTACTCGGTGCCCTGGCAATCGGCATCGTCCAGTTGGGCGCCGACGGGCTGACCAACAAGGAGACGTTCCGCGGCAGCCCGGATTCCGTGGTGGGTGAGGAGGTGCTGGGTCGACACTTCCCGGCCGGATCGGGCAGCCCGGTCGTGGTGGTCACCAACAGCAGCCGGGTCGCGCAGGTTCGGGCAAGCTTCGCCGGTACCCCGGGCATCGCCGGACGCACCGTCACCCCACCGGTCAGCCGTGGCGGCCGGAGCTACCTGCAGGGCACCCTGACCTCCGCTCCGGACAGCCACGAGGCGTACCGCACGGTGGACCGGGTCCGTTCCCGGGTACACGCGGTGCCCGGCGCCGACGCGCTGGTCGGCGGGAACACGGCGATCAACCTGGACGTCCAGCGGGCGGCGGCGCACGACCGCGACCTGATCATCCCGATCGTGCTGGCGGTGGTCCTCATCATCCTGGCGCTGCTGCTGCGCGCGCTGGTCGCGCCGTTGCTGCTGGTGGCCACCGTCGTACTGTCCTTCGGCGCGGCGCTGGGTGCCAGTGCCCTGGTCTTCCGGCACGTCTTCGGTTTCGGCGGCGCCGACACCTCGCTGCCGTTGTTCGTGTTCGTCTTCCTGGTGGCGCTGGGCATCGACTACAACATCTTCCTGATGACCCGGGTACGGGAGGAGGCGCACCGGCACGGCACCCGGCGGGCGTCCCTGCTCGGCCTGGCCGCCACCGGCGGCGTGATCACCTCGGCCGGGCTGGTACTGGCCGGCACGTTCGCGGTACTGGCCACCCTGCCGGTGACCGCGTTCGCCGAGATCGGTTTCGCGGTCGCCTTCGGCGTCCTGCTGGACACCATCGTGGTCCGTTCGATCCTGGTCACCGCGCTCAACCTGGACATCGGCCGGTACATCTGGTGGCCCAGCCGGCTGTCTCGGGTCCCCGACGAGCCGGCCGCCGGTCCGCCCGGCGCATCGGCCGCCTCAGCGCGCTGAGCTGGTGTCCGCCCGGTCGACCGCCGGGCTCGGGCACGGATGCGGACCGGCGCCGTCGGCGATGATCTGCTCGTACAGCCGGACCTTGAAGTTGATCAGGTCCAGCGACTTCATCAGCTGGTCGAGCTGGCCGTGCACCCGTGCCTGGTGCTCACGGAGCAGGACCAGACGGTCCTTCTCGTTCCCGTCGCCGTCGCGGACCAGTTCGGTGTAGCGGCGGATCGCCGGCAGCGGCATACCGGAGGCGCGCAGGATGATGCACAGGTCCAGCCATGCGACGTCGTCCTCCCCGTAGACACGGCGGCCACCGGCGCCGCGGCGTACCGGATTGGCCAGAATGCCTTCCCGCTCGTAGAAGCGGAGGGCGTGCACGCTGAGCCCGGTGCGCTCGGAAACCTGTCCGATGCTCAAAGTGGGAGCGGTCTCGGTCATGCCGCACAGCATAGGACTTGACCTAGAGACGACTCTAGGTTCTAGGCTCCCGAACGGTTCCGCGCTGCAACGCATCGCCGGAGCCACGATGATCAGACGACAAGGAGCCCGACCATGCGTTACCGCGTTCTCGGCGGCACCGGTATCCAGGTGAGCGTCCACTGCCTCGGCACCATGATGTTCGGCTACATCGGCAACCCGGACCACGACGACTGCGCACGCATCATCCACGCCGCCCTCGATCAGGGCATCAACTTCGTGGACACCGCCGACATGTACTCCGCCGGCGAGTCCGAGCAGATCGTCGGGGCGGCACTGCGCGGACGACGCGACGACGTCGTGCTCGCCTCCAAGGTGCACTTCCCGATCGGTGACGACGAGGGACCCAACAAGGGCGGCAACTCACGACGGTGGATCGTCGCCGAGGTCGAACAGAGCCTGCGCCGACTGCAGACCGACTGGATCGACCTCTACCAGATCCACCGCCCGGACCCCGGCACGGACATCGAGGAGACCCTCGACACGCTGACCGATCTGGTACGCCAGGGCAAGATCCGCGCCTTCGGCTGTTCGACGTTCCCGGCCGAGGAGATCGTGGAGGCCCACCACGTGTCCCGGCAGCGGGGACTGCTGCGGTTCCGCACCGAGCAGCCGCCGTACTCGATGCTGGCCCGCGGCATCGAACGCTCCGTACTGCCGGTCTGTCAGCGGCTCGGCATGGGCGTACTGACCTGGAGTCCGTTGGCCTCGGGGGTGCTGTCCGGCCGGTACCGCGCGGACACGTCGGTCGATCTGTCCACCGGCCGGGCCGCCCTGACACCGGACCGTTTCGACCCCTCGGTACCCGGTAACGACGTCAAGTTGGCGGCGGTGCGCGAGCTCACCGGACTCGCCACGGACATCGGCTGCACACTGCCGGAACTCGCGGTCGCCTTCGCCGCCGCGCATCCGGGCGTCACATCGGTGATCACCGGCCCGCGCACCATGGAGCAGTTGGACGGCCTGCTGAAGGGTGCCGCGCTCACCCTCGACGACGCGACCCTGGACCGGATCGACGAGATCGTGCCACCCGGCACGGACGTGCCGAACCTGTACGGTCCGGGCGTCGTGGCCTGGCGGCCCCCGGCGCTGACCGATCCGGCGCTGCGGCGTCGCCCGCAGGACGACCGGGCCGCCGCCTGAGCGAGCGATTGCTCCGCTGGCCCGGGCGATGGCCGGCCGGCATCCGGCTCAGATCGCGCCGGCCAGCCGCTGCGCCCGGCGTTCCCGGGCCAGATCCGGATCCAGCACCGGCACGGCGGCCAGCAGGGTGCGGGTGTACTCGTGCTGCGGGTCGGTGTACAGGGTGTCCGCGTCGGCCAGCTCGACCAGCTTCCCCTGGCTCATCACCGCCACCCGGTCACTGACCTGGCGCACCACCGCGAGGTCGTGCGCCACGAACACCAGCGTGGTACCGAGTTCGCGTTGCAGACCGGCGAGCAGTCCGATGATCTGCGCCTGGGTGGAGACGTCCAGCGCGGAGACCGGCTCGTCGCACACCACCAGCCGCGGCGAGCAGACCAGGGCACGGGCGATGCCGACCCGCTGGCGCTGACCGCCGGAGAATTCGTGCGGATACGCGTCGTAGCGGGTCGGGTCCAGTCCGACCCGCTCCAGCCAGTCGCGTACTGTAGCGCGGATCTTCCGGTCGTCCCGGTCTCCCATGGCCCGCAACGGATCTGCGATGCTCTCACCGATGCTACGGCGCGGGTTCAGGGCCGACACCGGGTCCTGGAAGACCATCTGCAACTCCCGACGGTACGCCCGGAGCGCCCGCTCGGACAGCGTCCCGATGTCGGTGCCGTCGAACTCGACCCGTCCACCGGTCGGGCGCAGTAGCCGTACCATCATCCGGGCCAGCGTCGTCTTCCCGCTGCCGCTCTCCCCCACCACACCGAGCGTCTCACCGGGCCGTACGTCCAGTGTCACACCGTCCACTGCGGACACCGTGCTGCCCCGACCGGGTATCAGCCGGTGCCCGGTCGGGAAGTCCTGCCGCACATCCACCATCCGGACCAGCGGCGTGGCCGGCGCCGGCTCCTCCGGTGCGTCGGCCGCCCGTACCCGGGGCCGGTCCACCCGGGGCACTGCGGCCAGCAGTGAGCGGGTGTACGGATGCTCCGGCGCGGACAGCACCCGCTCGACCGGGCCGCGTTCCACCGCCCGGCCCTGCTGCATCACCAGCACGTCGTCCACGTTGCCGGCGATCACCCCCAGGTCGTGGGTGACCAGCAGCAGCGCCATGCCGGTCTCGGTACGCAACTGGTGCAGCAGGTCCAGGATCTGCGCCTGCACCGTGACATCCAGCGCAGTGGTCGGCTCATCGGCGACCAGCACCCGTGGCTCGCAGGACAGCGCCATCGCGATCAGTACCCGCTGCCGTTGCCCGCCGGAGAACTGGTGCGGGTGGTCGCCGGCCCGGCGGGCCGCGTCCGGGATGCCGACCCGGGCCAGCACCTCGACCGCCCGACGTCGCGCGGCGGCCCGGGAAGCCCCGGTGTGCAACCGGTACACCTCGGCGATCTGCGCACCCACCGACAGGTACGGGTCCAGCGCCGACATCGGGTCCTGGAAGACCATCGCCGCCTGCGAACCACGCAGCCGGCGTACCGTCCCGGCGTCCGCGGTGGCCACATCCACACCGGCGACCTCGATGCGTCCGGACACGACTGCGTCGGTACCGCGGTGCAGGCCCAGCAGGGCCAGCGCGGTGGCGCTCTTACCGGAACCGGACTCACCGACGATGCCCAGCGCTGCGCCGGCCCGTAGCTCGAACGACAACCCGTCCACGGCCCGTACCTCGTTGCCGGGCACGGGAAAGGTGACCGACAGGTCCTGCACGCCGACCACCGGCGCGTCACCCGGCAGCGTCGTACCCGCACCGGACAGCGGGGTCTCCCGACTGGTCGTCATGCCAGCGCCACCCTCCGGTCGGCCACCGAGTAGAGGATGTCGGCGGCGGCGTTGGCCACCACGATCGCCGTACCGGCCAGCAGCGTCACCCCGACCACCACCGGCAGGTCGATGTTGCGTACCGAGGTGACCAGCAGCTGCCCCAGCCCGGGCAGCCCGAACAGGCTCTCGGTCAGCGTGGTTCCGGTCAGCGAGGTGGCCAGATCCAGGGTGCCGATGGTGATCAGCGGGGTCAGCGCACCGCGCAGGGCGTGCCGGCCGATCACCCGCCGCTCCGGCAGTCCGTACGCACGGAAGGTCCGGATGTGGTCCTCCGACAGCGTCTCCAGCATCGAGGTACGGGTCAGTCTGGTGTAGACCGCCGCGGACACCACGGCCAGCGCGCACCACGGCAGTACCAGGTTCTGTGCCCACAGCGCCGGACTCTGGGTCAGCGGTACGTACCCGGGGAACGGCATGGCACGCAGGTACACGCAGAACACTATGAGCAGCAGCAGACCCACCAGGAACACCGGCGTGGAGGTTCCGGCCAGGGTCAGCCCGGTGGCGAGCTTGTCGGTGACCCGACCGCGACGCAGCGCGGAGAGCACACCGAGGCTGACCCCGACGCTCACCCAGATGACGAAGCCGCCGATGACCAACGATGCGGAGACCGGCAGCCGGTCGGTCAGCAGTGCGGTGACCGGTTCACCGGTCTGGTAGGAGTAGCCCAGACACGGCGCGGCACAGTGGATCACCTCCGGGCCGCCGCTGTAGTCGCGACCGACCACGATGCCGACCAGGAAATGCCAGTACTGTGCGTACAACGGCTGGTCGAGACCCATCTCGGTCTCGATCCGGTGCAGCTGGTCGGCCTGGCAGGTCCTCGGCCCGCAGACCAGTTGGGCGGGGTTGCCGGGCAGGCTGTAGAAGATCAGGTACACCACTGCGGACAGCACCAGCAGCACCAGCAGCGCGCCGAGCACCCGGCGGAACAGGTATCGGGCCACGGCTCATACCGCCTTACCGGAGCGCTTGCCGGTACGGGGATCCAGCGCATTGCGCAGTCCGTCGCCGACCAGAGTGAAGGACAGTACGGTGACGAACAGCAGCACTCCGGGGATCAGTACGTACATCGGATCACCGCCGAACCAGGTGGTCGCCGAGGACAGCATCTGCCCCCAGGACGGGGTTGGTGGGTTGATGCCGACTCCCAGGAAGGACAGCCCCGCCTCGGCCACGATGTTGCCGGGCACCATCAGCGCCGCGTAGGTGATGACCGGCGCGGCCAGTCCGGGCAGGATCTCCCGGCGGGCCAACCGGCCACCCCGGTTTCCGGCCAGCCGTGCCGCCGCCACGTAGTCGCGGGTCTTGAGTGTCAGTGCCTGTCCCCGGGTGATCCGGGCGGTGCCGGCCCAACCGAACAGGGCCAGTACGGCGACCAGCAGGACCGGCCGGGGGAAGGTCTGCGGCACGATGCCCAGCAGGGCGATGGAGAAGATCAGCGCCGGGAAGGCCAGGACCAGGTCGGTGAACCGGGACAGCAGCGCATCGGCGAGCCGGCCGGCGAGTCCGGCGGTGAGCCCGACCAGCGTACCGATCAGCAGTTGCAGCACGGTGGCGCTGAGCGCGATGGCCAGCGACACCCGGGCGCCGTACACCACCCGGGCGAACAGGTCGCGGCCGGTCTTCGGTTCCACACCGAGCCAGTGCGTAGCGCTGACCCCGCCCCACCGGCCGGTCGGTACCCCGCCGCGGGCCGAATCGAGCAGCGTGTCGTGGTAGCTGGTGTAGTCCTGCCCTTCCAGCGCGGCCAGCAGCGGCGCGGCCAGCGCCACGAGCACCAGCAGGATGACCACCACCAGACCGACCATCGCGGCGTACTCGTGCCGCAACGCACGCCACGCGGCGCGTGCGCCGGTACCGACGCCTTCCGGTGCCGGTTCCAGGATCTCATCGGCCGTGACGAGCTCGGTACTCACGTTCTCCGCTCATTCCGCTCGGCTGGGCGCGGCAGGCGCGCACAGGTCGCCCGGTGGGTGGTCCCGCCCGGGGGCGAGGGCGCCCGGTGCCGGCCCGCACCGGGTGCCCCGTCGTTCACCGCACCGACAGTTCGGCCAGATCGTAGAGTCCGGTCCAGTCACTGACGAAGGCGTTCTTGACGTTCTTGCCGTACAGGTGCAGGTCCTTGCCGTGGTACAGCGGTAGGTACCAGGCCTGCTTGCTGACCTGGGCGTCGAGCTGCCCCCACTGCTTCGCGGCCTGCGCCGGGTCGGTGAGCTGGTTGGCCGCGTCGATCTTGGCGTTGACTGCCGGGTCGTTGATCATCGCGGTGTTGAAGTTGCCGCCGGAGCGGATGATCTGCCGGCCGTCGAAGATCGGGATCATGAAGGGTCCACCGGACGGCCAGTCCGCCCCCCAGCCGGCGACGGCCAGCTGCGGCTGGGTCTTCGGGTTGTTGAGTTGTTCATAGAACGAATTGGTGTCCACAGTGGACAATTTGACGGTGATCCCGGCCTTCTTCAGCGCGTCCTGCAGCGCGGTGGCGACCTCCGGGCCGCTCGGGTCACCGGCGGTGTTGTTGTGCGCCAGGGTCACCGTCAGGCCGTGCGGGTAGCCGGCCTTCGCCAGTAGCTGCTTAGCCTTCGCCGGTGCGCCGCTACGGCCGGCCGGGAAGTAGTCGAACTTCTGGTAACCGAGCGCCTTCTGGGCCGGCAGGAACGTGGTCGCCGGGTAGGCGAGCGAGCTGCCGCCGACCGCGTTGATCACCGAGTTGCGGTTCACCGCGTAGCTGAACGCCTCCCGCACCGCCAGCTTGTTGAACGGCGCCTTCGTCGTGTCGTAGGTGAGGTAGTAGGTGTACGGGAAATTGCCCTTGGCGACCCGCTTGGCCAACGACGGATTGCTCGACAGCTGGGCCAGCTGCGCCGGCCCCAGGTCGGTGTCGGTGCTGACCGCATCGGCGTCGTCACCGGAACTGGCGGACAGTCGCTGGTTGATCACGTCCGGGTTGAGCCCGGAGGTGATGTCGATGCTGTCCGGGCAGGCCAGCCGCGCCGGATCGACCGAACGGGACCAGTTCTTGTTGCGCGACAGCACCAGACTCTTGTTCTTCTGGTACGTGGAGATCTGGTACGGGCCGCTGGACACCGGATGCTTCTCGTAGTTGACGCCGTCGTCCTTGGCCTGCGGCACCGGGGCGAACTGGGTCGCGGTCGCCAGGTACGGGAAGTCGCCGTGCGGGCGGCTGAGGTGGAACACGATCGTCCGGGCGTCCGGGGTGACGATCGCGCTCAACCCCTTGTGGTCCTTGTACGGTCCCGGGTAGTTCTTCGCACCGACCAGCCAGTCACGAAGGTACGCCGCACCGCCGGGCAGCTCCGGGGAGAACGAGCGCTCGATGCCGTACTTGACGTCCTTGCTGGTGATCGGCGAACCGTCCTGATACTTCAACCCGGTACGCAGGTGGTAGGTCCAGGTCTTCGCGTTGTCCGACGGCGTGCCGTTGTCGGTGGCGAGGTCGGGCACCACCTTCGCGCCCTCCGCACCGGGAGCCCGGTTGCGGGTGGTGAGCGTACGGAACAGCAGCGACGGGATGTTGCCGCCGCCGGAGCTGTAGATCCGCGCCGGGTCCAGATGGGTGATGTCCTTCTGGTTGAGCACCCGCAGGGTGCCACCGCGGCAGTGCTTCGCGTCGAAAGCGGTGGACTGGTCGGAGGCGCTCTGGCCGCACGCGGCCAGCGTGCCGGCCAGCAGCGCACCCGCGCCGATCAGCAGGACAGGGGTCTTGGTCACCAGTTGCTCCTGAGGAAGGCCGGCGGCGTACCGGCACGGGCCGGCCCACGGGCCCTCGTACAGGCCGCGGTTGGACCGAACTCTAGGACAGCCGGCACCGCCAGGGAAGGGGCAGATGCCGCAGAAAACGCCGTTCACACAGAACGACCAGAACGGGAGGGAACCGTACGCGTGCACCCGTCAGATGTCGGGGCGTAGCGCGGGCGGGCGGAACGGGGTCAGCGACAGTGCACGTCGGTGACGCTGTGCTCGTGGATGCCGAGCAGGGTCAGCTCGTAGCCGACCCGCAGATGACCGCCCATGGGACGAAAACCTAGCCGGCAGGTTCGACGATCGTCAACCTCACGCCGGATGCATCACATTCGCTGGTCACAGCGCGGCGACGGCAGCCAGGACGCCCGCCGTCGCGTGCGGGTCCTCCAGCATCAGGTCATGTCCGCAGGCGATCTCGTAGGTCCGCCAGCCCGCGGTGGCCGCCCGCTCGGCGAACGGGGCGAGGCTGGGTAGCGGCGGCCGGGTGTGCCGTAGGTAGATCTTCCGCACCCGGGTCAGCGGAGCCGGATCATAATCGGCGGGCTCGGTCAGGCAGCGGAACGGGAAGTCGGTGAGGCGTGGCCCGACCCAGAGCCGTAGTCGCTCGGGAACGCCCCACTGGTCCAGGAACGTGGCGCTGGCCGGTACGTACCAGCCCTCGCCGTGCACGGCGACCTGCTGCCGGTAGCGGGCAGCGGTCTCCGGTGGTTCCACGTCGAGCAGGCACTGGCCGGGATCGGTGAGGAACGCGCCCGCGAAGGTGACCGAGGCCAACCGGTCGCCGGCCCGCTGCGCGACCGGGCCGGCGAGGACACCGGCGTAGCTGTGCAGCACCAGATGCACCTCGGCCAGGTCCTCGAACCAGAGCAGGTCGACGAGGTCGGCGACGTGGGTACCCAGCCCGACCTCGGGGGTCAACTGGCCGCGCCGCTCGCCCTGCCCGCACAGGCTCGGCGCGTACACCCGGTGTCCTCGACCGGTCAGCAGCGCGCCGACCTCCCGCCAGCACCAGCCGCCGTGCATCGCACCGTGCACCAGTACGAAGGTGGCCATCCGGCAGCCTCCCAGCGTTACCCGGCAACCGCGCCGGACCCACCCACCATCCTGCCGGTCCGGGGAGCGTGGCACCGGGAAACCGGCCGACGGGTCGGCCGGTGAGAACGTGACGATCACCCACCGTGTGCCGGAAGCACACTCGTGACCGGGCGCGTCCATGGCGGTCCGCGCCCTCCCGGTGACACCCGGATCATCCGGTGGCATCGATTTCTCAGCAGGTGGTCGATACTCGTGACCGCCCTCACCTGGGCTGGTGCACACGTTCCCAGCCGGTCTAGGGTCATCGTCGCGAGGGCTGCGCCGCACCACCGTGTGACGTGGCCGAAGATGATTCCGCCGGACCCGCACGGCGACCTCTCCGACCACCCGTCCCGGGATCGGTGTGCCCGCCACCGGATGAACACTCGCACCGCACACAACTACATACCGCAGGACGCGGTGACCCAAGGAGGCGGCGAGACTTCGCCATGGACGGACACTTACCCCGCACGTTCCGTTCGCTACAGGTCCGAAACTACCGGCTGTTCGCCGGCGGCCAGCTCGTTTCCCAGGTGGGCAACTGGATGCAGGTCACCGCGCAGGACTGGTTGGTACTCAAGCTCTCCGACAACTCCGGCAGCGCGCTGGGCTGGGTGACCGCCCTGCAGTTCCTGCCGGTCGTGGCGCTCACCCTCTACGGCGGCAAACTGGCCGACCGGTACGACAAGCGCCGGCTACTGATGATCACCAACACTGTCGCCGGGCTGTGCGCCGTACTCACCGCTGCGCTGATCCTCACCGGCCGCGTCGAGCTGTGGCACGTCTACCTGCTGGCGCTGTGCCGGGGCACGGTCGGCGCCATCGACAACCCGGCGCGGCAGAGCTTCGTCAACGAGATGGTCGGGCCCGGCCTGCTACCCAACGCCATCGCGCTCAACTCCGCCTCGTTCAACACCGCCCGGGTCCTCGGGCCGGCAGTCGGCGGCGTCCTCATCGCCATCCTGGACACCGGCCCGGTCTTCCTGGTCAACGGGATCGCATACGTGGTGGCAGTGGCCGGTCTGGCCCGGATGCGACCGGCCGAGCTGCACCGGGTGCGCCGGCAGGCGGGGCCGGCGGGCCGGATCCTGGACGGGGTCCGCTACGCCGCGGCCCGGCCCGACCTGCTGCTGCCGATGGCGCTGATGCTGGTGGTCGGCGGCATGGGGGTCAACTTCCAGCTCACCCTGGCGCTGATGGCCCGTACGGTGTTCCACCGTGGTGCGGCCTCCTTCGGCCTGCTCGCCACCGCGCTGGGTGTGGGCGCGCTGATCGGCGCGCTGGTCAGCGGACGACGTACCGGCCGGCCGTCGGCGTACACGTTGATCGGCTCCGCGATCGCGTTCGGCGTGTTCGAGATCGCCGCCGGACTCGCACCCGGCTACCTGTCCGCCGCCGGTGTCCTGGTGTTCACCGGGTTCTTCATGATCTACGTGGGGCAGGCCGCCGGGCTGCGGGTGCAGATGGGTGTCAGCAGCGAATACCGGGGCCGGGTCCTCGCGCTGTACCTGCTGCTGTTCCAGGGATCCGCACCGGTGTGCGCGCCGATACTGGGCTGGGTGGCCGAGCATGTCGGCGCCCGCGCGGGCATGTGGGCCGGTGGACTTGCCTCCATCTGCGCGGCGCTGACCGTATTGGCCATCCGGTCCCACCTGCGTGGGGTGCGGATGCGTGTGCAGGTACGGCCCAGCCCACACCTGCTGGTATCCGAACCACTGCGCGAAGATCTGCGCTTCCCCGCCCAGGTCAGGCGAAGCGGTCCCGCAGTTCGCGTTTGAGTACCTTCATGCTCGGCCCCAGCGGCAGCTCGTCGAGGAACTCGACCCGGCGCGGATACTGGTGGCGGCCCAGGTTCTCCCGGGCCCAGTCGACCAGATCCGCGCCGGAGGGCTGCGGGCCGTCCGGCGCGCGGACCACCACCGCGCAGATCTCCTCCCCGTACTTCTCGTCGGCCAGGCCGATCACCGCGACCTGGTCGATGCCGGGGTGGCGCAGGAGCGCCTCCTCGATCTCGCGCGGGTAGACGTTGAAACCGCCCCGGATGATGAGGTCCTTCTTGCGGTCCACGATCCGGATGAAACCCTCGGCGTCCTTGCTGCCCAGATCCCCGGTACGCAGCCAGCCGTCCTGCAGCACCGCGGCGGTCTCCTCCGGACGGTTCAGGTACCCGGCGAACACGTTGTGCCCGCGGATCACGATCTCGCCCAGTACGTCGGCGCCGACCAGCTCCACCCGGTCGTCCAGGTCGGCGCGGGTCACCTCCACCTCCACACCCCACAGCGGATGACCGACCGTGCCGGCACGGGTACCGAAGACCGGCTGGTTGACCGTCGCCGACGGGGAGGTCTCGGACAGCCCGTAGCCCTCGTACACGGTGGTGCGGAACGTGGTGTTGAACCGCTCCAGCACGCTGACCGGCAGGGAGTCGCCGCCGGACACGCAGTGCGCGAGCGCGGGCAGTTCGGTCGCCCCCCGGGCGGCGGCGAGCAGACCGATGAACATCGTCGGTACCCCGAGGAACACCGTGACCTGCTCGGCGATCATCAGCTCGATGGCCTGCGCGGCGTCGAATCGTGGTTGCAGCATCAGCGTGGCGGCACGCCGGAACGTGGTGTTCATCGCCACCGTCTGGCCGAAGGAATGGAACAGCGGCAGGCAGCCGAGCACGATGTCGTCCGGGGTGGCCCCGGTCGCATCGAAGGCGTTGACGGTCGCGTTCATCACCATGTTCAGCTGGGTGAGCACGGCTCCCTTCGGCGCGCCTGTGGTGCCGCTGGTGTAGAAGATCACCGCCGGGTCGTCGGCGTTGCGGGTCACGAAGGTCGACACCGGCTCCAGGTCGTCCGCCAGCGCCTCGAGGTCGCCGCCGGCACCGACGATCGCCACGGATGTGCCGGTGGCCTGCGCGGCGGCCAGCGCCACCGCCTCATGTGTACCGGCCGCGACCAGGACCCGGGCGCCGCTGTCGCGCAGCACATAGTCGACGCCGTCGGCGTTGAGCAGCAGGTGCACCGGCACCACCACCGCGCCGAGGGCGGCGATGGCGTAGTACGCCACCGGGAACTCGACGATGTTCGGGGCCAGCAACGCCACCCGGTCACCGGCGACCACACCCAGTTCACGCAGCGCGGCGGCGTACCGACGGGCCTGCTGCCACAGGTGCGCGTAGCTGATCCGCCGCTCCCCCTGTACGACCGCGGTCCGGTCCGGGAAGCGCGCCGCAGGCTCGGCCAGGATGCTGCACAGGGACAGGGTCATCGGCTGACCTTCCTCAGAAGTGGAAGCGGGTCACCGCTTCGGCCACGCAACAGGGCTTCGGGGCACCGTCGAGTTCCACGCTCACCCGGGTGATGGTCTGTACGCCGTTGTCGGCGACCGGTTCGGCGGCCGACAGTACGGCGGTGGCCCGGATCCGGCCACCGGTGGGCACCGGAGCCGGGAAACGTACCCGGTTGAGCCCGTAGTTCAACGCCAGCCGGGCGCCCGGCACCTGCTGGAGTTCCCCGAGCATCACCGGGAGCATGGACAGGGTCAGGAACCCGTGCGCCACGGTGCCACCGAAGGGTCCCTGCGCCGCACGTGCCGGATCGACATGGATCCACTGGTGGTCACCGGTCGCCTCGGCGAACGCGTCCACCCGGGCCTGGTCGACCGGGTACCAGGAACTGCACCCGAGGTCCGCGCCGACCGCGGCGAGCAGCTGCTCGGCGGTGTCGAAGGAACTCACGCCAATCCCACCTTGGTGTAGCCCCGGAGCAGGTCGCGGGAGATGATCAGACGCTGCATCTCGTCGGTGCCCTCGAAGATGCGGAACAGCCGGACCTCCCGGTACCAGCGTTCGATCGGCAGCTCCCGGGTGTAGCCCATCCCGCCGTGGATCTGCAGCACCCGGTCCACCACGCGGTTGACCATGCCCGCGCCGTACAGCTTGGCCATCGACGAGCTGTGCCGCGCATCGACGTTCTGATCGACGTTCCACGCGGCCCGCAGCACCAGCAGCCGGGCCGCCTCCAGTTCCACCTCGGAGTCGGCGACCATCCACTGGATGGCCTGGTTGACCGAGATCGGCCGGCCGAACGTCTCCCGGGTGTTGGCGTGTTCGATGGCCATCTCCAGCGCGCGTTCGGCGATGCCCAACGCCCGCGCCGGGATGATGTAGCGACCGCGACCGATCCACTGCATGGCCAGCGGGAAGCCCTGACCCACTTCGCCGAGTACGTTGCGGGCCGGCACGCGCACGTCGTCGAAGTGCAGCGATGCCGGGCCGCCCTGGCCCATGGTCTGGATGAACTGCGAGCTCCACCCCATCTGGCGGTCCACCAGGAACGCGGTGGAGCCTTCCCGGGCACCCTTGTCCCGGTCGGTGATGGCGATGACGATGGCGAAGTCGGCGTCGTTGCCGTTGGTGATGAAGGTCTTCTCGCCGTTGAGTACCCAGTCGTCGCCGTCGCGCCGCGCGGTCATCCTGATGTTCGCGGCGTCCGACCCGGCACCTGGTTCGGTGATGGCGAAGCAGGAGATGCGGTCGCCCTCGATGGTCGGTACGAGGAACTCCCGGCGCTGCTCCTCGCTGGCGTAGTAGAGGATGTTGTCGGCCTCGCCACCGAAGACGAACGGGACGAAGGTGCGGCCGAGTTCGGTCCAGATCAGCGCCTGGGTGACGGCCGGAAGTTCCATCCCACCGTAGGATTCCGGTGTGGACAGTCCCCAGAAGCCGAACTTGCGGGCCTTCTTCTGCAGTGTCACCAGTTCCTGATGGGACAGGCCGGGCTCACCGCGCCGTTCCCGGGTGAGTACCTCCTGTTCCTGTGGCATGACCTCGTTGCGGACGAAGGAACGCACCGTGTCGCGGATGGCGCGCTGCTCGTCGGTCAGACCGAACTCCACATTTCCTCCTTTACCGCAGGGCCGCTCTCTACCGTAGTCCGCCGTTGACGTACAGGGTCTGCCCGCTGACGTACGAGGCGTCGTCGGAGGCCAGGAACGCCACCACGGAGGCGATCTCGGCAGGCTGGGCGACGCGGCCCAGCGGGATCTGACCGGCGGCGGCCTGCTGGTGGTCCTCGGGGGAGAACCCGACCCGGCGTGCCGTCGCCGCGGTCATCGCGGTCGCCACGTAGCCGGGTGCAACCGCGTTGACGTTGATGTTGTAGCGACCCAGCTCCAGCGCCAGCGTCGCGGTGAGGCCCTGGATGCCCGCCTTGGCAGCGGAGTAGTTCACCTGGCCGCGGTTGCCCAGCGCGGAGACGCTGCTGAGGCTGACGATCCTGCCGTACTTCGCCGGCACCATGTGCCGCTGGGCGGCCCGGCTGGCCAGGAAGGTGCCCTTCAGGTTGATGTCCAGCACGCTGTCCCAGTCTTCCTCGGTCAGCTTGTGGACGAGGTTGTCGCGGGTGATCCCGGCATTGTTGACCAGGATGTGCAGTCCCCCGAGCTCCGCGACGACCCGGTCGAGCGCCGCGCTGATCGACGCGTCGTCGGAGACGTCCGCGGCGTAGCCGGTGGCGTTGCCGCCGGCACCCCGGATGTCGGCGACCGTCTGGTCGGTACGTTCCTCGGTCAGGTCGATGACCGCGACGGTGGCGCCGTCGGCGGCGAGTCGGGCTGCGGTGGCCGCACCGATCCCCTGTGCGGCACCGGTGACGACGGCCACCTTGTCGGCGAACCTGTCCACTATGGACTCCTTAAGCTGATGGTCAGAGCAACTTGCGCATGCCGGCGAGCCAGCGGTCCGGGTCGACGGCCTTACGCCGCTGGAACTCCGCGACCTCCGGGTGCGGCAGGATCAGGAACCGTTCGTCGGCCAGCCCGGCGACGACGTCGTCGGCGATGCGGGCGGGGTCCAGGATCTCCCCGGAGGCGGCGACGAACTGGGCGGCCGGGTTCCCCGCGGCGAGCCCGTCGGTGAGCATCGGGGTGCGTACCCCCTGGGGACACAGCGCGCTCACCCCGATGCCACGGCTACCGTAGTGCAGTGACAGCCATTCGGCGAAGGCGACGGCGGCGTGCTTGGTCACGGTGTACGGAGCATCCCCGGGCGCACTCAGCAGGCCGGCCGCCGAACAGGTGTGCAGCAGGTAGCCGTGGCCGCGCGCCAGCATGCCGGGCAGTACGGCCCGCGCCGCGTACACGTGTCCGAGCACGTTGACCGACCAGGCCGCGGCCCAGTCGGCGTCTGCGGCGTCGAGTCCCCGGCCGCTGGCCACCCCGGCATTGGCGCAGAACAGCCCGATCGGGCCGAGTTCGGCCTCGGCGCGTGCGACCAGCTCGGCGACCTGCGACTGGTCGGCCACATCGGTGGCCACGGACACCGCACGGGTGCCTGCGGCACGTAGCTGCTCGGCGAGTGGTTCGGCGCCGGCCCGGTCGGACACGCACACCCCGGCCGCGCCCTCGGCGGCGAACCGTTGGGCCAGCGCTGTACCGATCCCGCCGGCCGCGCCGGTGACGACCACGACCTGACCGCGGACATGCATCCCCGCACCACCCCTATCGGACCATACCGACCGGTCGGTATGGTGGGTAAGGTAGGCGCATCCCGCGCTGCCGTCAACGCCCGGTACGGGATCGTCCGATACTGATCCACACGTGGAGGGGCAGGATGCACACCGCACTGGCCGGCCGGACCGCTCTGGTCACCGGGGCCTCCCGGGGAATCGGCAGGGCGGTCGCCACCGCACTGGCCGCCGAGGGCTGCAACGTCGTACTGACCTCCCGCCGGCAGGAGGCGCTCGACGCGGTCGCCGAGGAACTGCGCGCCGCGCACCCGGACGTCGGCGTACTGGCACATGCCGCACACGTCGGCGAACCGGACCAGGCCGCCGCCTGCGTGGCCGCCGCCATGGACTCCTTCGGCGCGATCGACGTGCTGGTCAACAATGCCGGCACCAACCCCTACTTCGGCCCGCTGGTTGACCTGGATGTACCCCGGGCCGAGAAGACCGTGCAGGTCAACCAGCTGTCCGTCGTGCTGTGGACGCAGCTGGTGTGGAAAGCCTCGATGTCCCGCGGCGGTGGCAGCATCATCAACATGGCCTCGGTCGGCGGCATGCTCACCGAGCCCGGCATCGGCTACTACAACGCGACGAAGGCCGCGGTGATCCACCTGACCCGGCAGTTCGCCGCCGAACTCGCCCCCAGGGTACGGGTCAACGCCATCGCGCCCGGGGTGGTCCGCACCCAGCTCGCCCGCGCACTGTGGGAGACCCACGAGCAGCAGCTCAACGAGGCCCTGCCGCTGGGTCGGATCGGCGAGCCGGACGACATCGCGTCGGTCGCGGTGTTCCTGGCCGGCGCGACCTCGGCCTGGATGACCGGGCAGACCCTGGTGGTGGACGGCGGCGCGCAGATCCGCCCCGCACTGACCGGTGCGCCATGACCGGCCGCTGGGGGCTGACCGTACCGCTGACCGGGGTGCCACTGGCCGCGCACCGCGACCTGCTCACCGAGCTGGCGGGGCTGGGCTACACCGACCTGTGGTCGGCCGAGACGGCCGGCACCGACGCGTTCACCCCGCTCGCGCTGGCCGCCGACTGGGTACCGCAACTGCGGTTGGGCACCGCCATCGTGCCGGTGTACACGCGGGGACCGGGCCTGCTGGCGATGAGCGCGGCCACCCTCGCCGAGCTGGCGCCGGGTCGTTTCGCACTGGGCATCGGCACCTCCGCACCGGCGATCGTGGAGGGCTGGAACGCCGGCCGGTTCACCGAGCCGTACGGGCGGATCCGGGACACGTTGCGGTTCCTGCGCCGGGCGTTGGCCGGCGAACGGGTCAGCGAGAAGTACCCGACGTTCACGGTGCGCGGTTTCCGGTTGGAGCGCCCACCGCAGCAGCCACCGCCGGTGCTGTTGGCGGCGCTGCGGTCCGACATGCTGCGGCTCGCCGGTCGGGAGGCCGACGGGGCGATCACCAACTGGCTGGGCGCCGACGACGTGCCGCAGGTACGCGCCGCGCTGGGCACCGGACCTGAGCTGGTGGCCCGGATCTTCGTATGTCCCAGCGAGGACGCCGACGCGGTCCGCGCGGTGGGGCGGCGACTGATCTCCAGCTACCTGACCGTACCGGCGTACGCGGCGTTCCACGACTGGCTCGGCCGCGGGGCGGCGCTGGCCGACATGCACCGGGCCTGGGCTGCCGGCGACCGGGCCGCCGCCACCGCGGCGGTACCCGACGAGGTGGTGGACGCGCTGATCGTGCACGGTTCCCCGGAGCACTGCCGGGAACAGGTGCGCCGCTACATGGTCAACGGGGTGGACACGCCGGTACTGGCGATGCTGCCCGGCACCGACCAACTGGCCGCGGCCCGCGCGCTCGCCCCCTGACGGCTCGACGGCGGGCAGCTCAGCTCAGCGGTACGCCGAGCAGTTCGGTGAGCCGCGCCAGGGACGTGTCGACGTCGCGATGGTGGACCGTGGCCATGCCGAGTTCCTGCGCCGGGGTCAGGTTCACCGCCAGGTCGTCGACGAACACGCACCGCGCCGCGGGTACCCCGATCGCCTCGGTGGCCTGCTGGTAGATCGCCCGCGACGGTTTGCGTACGCCCAGTTCCGCGGAGATCAGCACCGCGTCGAACATCGTGGCCAGGGCGGGCCGGTCGTAGCCGTCGGTGCCCCAGGAGTTGGACACCAGGGCGGTACGGATGCCGTGGCCGCGCGCGGCGCGTACGGCCGCATGCATGGCCTCGTCGGGGGTGGCGCCGGCCAGCAACTGCCGGACCAGGCCGTCCGGCGCGACGCCGAGCAGCCCGGCCAGGCCCCGCTCGAACTCAGGCAGCGGCAGAGTGCCGTTCTCCAGTCCGGTCAACAGGTCCCGGGCCGCCGGATCGGTACGCAGCAGCTGCACGATCCGGCCGGCCGGCAGCCCGGCGCGGGCGCAGTACGCGTCGAACGAGGCGAACACGCTGCGGGTCAGCACACCGCCGTAGTCGACGAGCAGGCCACGCCGCTGAGGCTGCGGTGTCATGGGGCTCCTCCCGGGAATGCTGGTCGGACCGGTTCGATTGACACCGGACCTGCCCGACACGGTAGCGTGCATACCGACCAGTCGGTATGTGAGGGATGGTGGAAGGTGACATCGAACCCGCCCGGCCTTGACCTGGATGTCCTCACCCGACACCTGACCACGGCCCGACCGGAGCTGGCCGCCGGCCCGCTGAGCGCCGAGCTGATCCCGGGTGGCCGGTCCAACCTGACCTACCGGGTCTCCGACGGCCGGTCCCGGTTCGTGCTGCGCCGTCCGCCGCTGGGGCACATACTGCCCACCGCGCACGACATGACCCGCGAGTACCGGGTGATCTCCGCACTGCGCGACAGCGCCGTACCGGTGCCGGAGGCGCTGCTGCTGTGCGTCGACGACACGGTGCTCGGCGCCCCGTTCTACCTGATGAGCGAGGTACCGGGGGTCGTACTGCGCAGCGCGGCGGAATACGCCACGCTCACCACCACCTCGGTGGCTCGCTGCGCACGACTGCTGGTGGACGTACTGGTGGCGTTGCATTCCATCGAGCCCGGCTCGGTCGGTCTGGCCGACTTCGGCCGGCCGGAGGGCTACCTGACCCGCCAGGTGTCGCGCTGGTACCGGCAGTGGGAACGCTCCGTCACCCGGGAACTGCCGGCGCTGGACGCACTGCACACCGCGCTCGCCGAGGCGGTACCCGACTCCGGCCGCGCCGGCATCCTGCACGGCGACTACCGGCTGGACAACGTGATGTTCGACGACCGGCTGAGCCGGGTCACCGCAGTACTGGACTGGGAGATGGCCACCCTCGGCGATCCGCTGGCCGATGTGGGGCTGCTGTACGTCTACACCGAACTGGCCCGGCACGGGCTGAGCACCGCGGCGACGCCGCTGCCCCCTGAGCTGGACTTCCCGTCCGGCGAGTCGCTGCTGGCCAGCTACGCCGACGCGACCGGCGTGCCGCTGGACCGGCTCGGCTGGTACGTGGCGCTGGGCTACTACAAGCTCGCCATCATCTCCGAGGGCATCCATGCCCGGTACCTGGCCGGCGAAACTGTGGGGCCGGACTTCGACAGCATCGGCGCCCGGGTACCGGCCCTGGTGGACCTCGGTCGCGAGGCACTGGACGACGCACCACGCAAGGAGGCGTAGTGGACTTCGCATACAGCGAGCGCTCGCTGGCTCTGCAAAATGCCGCCGAGCAGTTCCTGACCGAGTGCGTGTACCCGGCCGAACCGGTGTTCGCCGAGCAGGCCGACGCCGCGCCCAAGAAGTGGGGACCGCCTCCGGTGATGGAGGAGTTGAAGACGCAGGCGCGCGAACGCGGCCTGTGGAACCTGTTCCTGCCGGATCAGCGGCACGGTGCCGGATTGTCCAATGTGGACTATGCGCCGATCGCGGAGCTCACCGGCCGCAGCCCGCGGATCGCCCCCGAGGCGATGAACTGCGCGGCGCCGGACACCGGCAACATGGAACTGCTGGCCGCCTTCGGCAGCGAGGCCCAGCAGGAACAGTGGCTACGACCACTACTGGACGGCGAGATCCGGTCCTGCTTCTCGATGACCGAGCCCGCAGTGGCCAGCTCAGACGCCAGCAACATCACCACCCGGATCGAACGCGACGGCGACGGGTACGTGGTCACCGGGCACAAGTGGTGGTCGTCGGGGGCGATGAGCCCACGCTGCCGGGTCGCAATCGTCATGGGGGTCACCGACCCGGACGGTCCCCGCCACCGGCGGCACAGCATGATCCTGGTGCCACTGGACTCCCCCGGCGTGGAGATCCGCCGCGCCACCACGGTCTTCGGCTATGACGAACGCACCCACGGCGGGCACGCCGAGATCCGCTACGGCGGAGTACGGGTGCCGGCCGCGAACCTGCTCGGCGGCGAGAACGAAGGCTTCGCGATGGCGCAGGCCCGGCTCGGCCCCGGCCGCATCCACCACTGCATGCGGCTGATCGGCATGGCCGAACGTGCCCTGGAACTGATGTGCACCCGCACCCTGGGACGCACCGCATTCGGCGCACCGATCGCCGAACAGGGCGTGGTACGGGAATGGATCGCCGACGCACGGATCCGGATCGAACAGGCCCGACTTCTGGTACTCAAGACCGCCTGGCTGATGGACACCGTCGGCAACCGGGGGGCGGCCACCGAGATAGCCGCGATCAAGGTCGTCGTACCGGAGATGGCCTGCCACATCATCGACCGGGCCATCCAGGCACACGGCGGCGCCGGGGTCTCCGACGACACGCCGCTGGCCTCGCTGTACGCGCACGCCCGTACGCTGCGCATCGCCGACGGCCCCGACGAGGTGCACCGCCGCTCGGTGGCGCGCCGCGAGCTGTCCCGTCACCGGGACTGAGGCGCGATGACCCGGCTGTCCCGACCGACCGCACCGGTACGCGAGCGCATCATCGGCGCGGCCGTCGCACTGTTCGCCGAGCAAGGCTACGACAGCACCTCGGTGCAGCAGATCGTGGCGCGCGCCGAGGTGACCAAGGGCGCGCTCTACCACTACTTCGCGTCCAAGGACGAGCTGCTGTACGAGATCTACCGCGGGCTGCTCGCGGTGCAGCTGGCCGATCTCAACGACATCCTGGCCCGTGGGTTGTCGCGTACCGAGACGGTCCGGGCGATCATCGTCAACCTGATCGAGACGACGGCGGCGCGGGCCGAGGAGACCTCCGTGTTCACCCGGGAGATGCACGGCCTGGAGACCGAACGTCGGACCGCGATGCGCGCCGACCGACGCCGCTACCACGAGACGTTCCGCGCGCTGATCGCCGAGGGCCAGGCGGCCGGCGAGTTCTCCCCTGCCGCATCGGCCGAGACGGTCACTCTCATGGTGTTCGGCATGATCAACCAGCTGCCCACCTGGTACCGACCCACCGGACCGAAGACAGCCGGTCAGTTGGCCTCGGAGGTCACCGAGTTCGTGCTGGCCGCGCTGCGGCCCCGGTGAGACGGAGCACCGCTCACCAGCTCGGCCGTTCCGGCTCCGGCATCTTGTGCGATCCGAACCGTGCCCGGGCCTTCGGTGGCCCGTATCCTGCCCACAGCCCATCGGCAACCGCATCCCCGACATGTCCCCCAGCACCGGCGGTGAGCTGTAATCGCCGTAGCCACCGCCGCAGCCCGGGCTCCTTTTGGTCAGGCTCTGGCATGATCCCATGGGTGCGCAACACGCTCCGGTCCGTCACTGCGCAGCCGCCACCAGAGCTGGGGCGCCGATGTAGCTGCCCGGGCCGGAGCAGGCGTTGTCGCTGCCACGGGCGTTCCGCAGTCCGGAGGAGAATGTGATGTCCGAACCGTCCGGCGGTCCCGGGTTCCGTGATGTGTTCGCGCCGGAAGTTTCCGCACGCCTGGCCTCCGGCGGTCCCGGCGATCTGTCCACTGTGGCGCTGGCCGCCGTACTGACCGTCCTGTTCGGCGCCGCCGGACTGACCATCCTGATCTCCGGTGCGGCTCCCCGGGACGCGTCACCGGCGCTGTTCGGCGCGGTGGCCGGCGGCGGCAGTCTGCTGATCGCACTGGTGGCCGCACTGCTGGCGGTACGTGGCGCCACCCGGCTCCGGCAGCTGCGGGCCGCGGCCCGCGCCGGACAGTACGTGTCCCGGCACGAACTCGTCCTGCTCGCGCAGCGGAACCCGGCGGCCGGTGAGCTGGTCGGGCGTACCCAACGGTCGGTGTCGAGGATCCGTTCCAGCGCCGCGTACCGGGCCGGTGACATGAGCACGGTGTTCGGCGACGGTGCGCTGCGCCGGATCGAATGGATGCTCACCAGCGCCGCCCTACGCTGCCCGGACGGCGATTCCGGACTGGCTGCGCTGTCCACTCAGGTGGCCCGGCTGGAAACGTTGGCAGGCACGGCCGAGCGGTTGGGCGCCGTCACCGACCAGGGACCGGAGGTCCATCTCGCGGCTGCGGACCGTATCGCCGATGAGTTGGACGGGCCGACCCTGGTGGCCGACGAAATGCTCCACCTGCGACGAAACGACCATTGACATCGAGTCAGCGGCATCTATAGTTCTCTGACCAGTTGGCGCAACCGGCCGGAGCTACCAGAGGTCTCATCCTCCGGTGCCGGCGGTCAGCGCCGAACGTCCATCATCGGGGGTAGATCCATGGCACAGGGACTGGTCATAGAACGGATCCTGCGGGACCGGGAGGGGATCTGGCGCCAGATCGCCGAGGACCGAGAGCTCAGACCACTCTCCGGCCAGTTGCTGACCTCCGCCGCCATCTCGCTCGCTCTCTACGGTGCCGTGCTCGGCGCCTCGAACGGCTGGTTGCAGGCGTTGGCCTCGGCGGTGAAGCTCCCGATCCTGTTCTTGGTGACCCTCGCGATCTGCCTGCCCACGCTGTATCTGTTCAATCTCGTGTTCGGCGCCAAGCTGTCGGTACGCCAGGCGCTGGCCCTGGTCTCGGTGACTATCACGGTCCTGTCCGCACTCACTCTGGCCTTCGCGCCGATCAGCTTGTTCTTCCTGATCACCGCGCCGAACTACTCGTTCTACAAGCTGCTCAACGTGGCGATCATGATCCTCACCTCGATGGTGGGACTGAAGTTCCTGATCGCCGGTATGCGTTCGATGAACGCCGCCGCAGCGACCACCGTGCGTGCACCGCACGCCTCGACACCACCTGTCGCGGCCGCTCCTGTCGCGGGACCGGCCACCGCCGAGGGTTCCGACCACGCCGGGGCGAGCGATGTGGACGAACCGTCACCGGTACCGGTGACGGTCGGTGCGCCGACCGGTGACGCCGCAGCACAACCGCGGTTCGCCCCGGTGGCCGCCCGCGTCGCACCCGGCCCCAACGGCGGCATGCCGCACCCGCAGCCTTCCGTACATCCGATGCAGCGGGCGCTTCCGCCACAGCCCCGTTCGGCCAGCATGAGCCTGTTGTACGTGTGGATCGTGGTGTTCGGCTTCGTCGGTACCCAACTGGGCTGGACGCTGCGCCCGTTCTTCGGCAGCCCGGGTGAGCCGTTCCAGATCTTCCGGTCCATCGAGGGCAACTTCTACGTCGACATCGTCCGTACCCTCGGCCACCTGTTCTGACCGCGTCGTGGGGAGCGGCACCACGCCGCTCCCCACGACACGGCTGCGTACCGTCAGACCCACGCAAGCTTGACCGGGTAGAGCCGGCTCCACCGGTCCAGCGCGGCGTCGACATCCGGATGCCGGGCGGTGTCCAGTTTCCCGTCCCTATCGATCCGGAACAGCACCACACGCTCGTCGAACGCCGCGCCCCACCACAGCACCGGATCAGCGGGCCGGACGCACCGTACATACTCGTCGTAGTCCGGGTCGTCGGCATCGAGTATCAGCGCGAACTGCCGTGGCACCGCCGGCATCACCAATGCGGCCCCAGCCTGAACTCTCATCTTCCAACCTCCGGTTCATCCACCGGTACGCACACGGTGCGCGCACCGCCTCCGGGCACGCGGCAGTACCCCGGACAAGGCCCTCGGGGTTCCGGCACCGGATCACGTGGCATCGAGTACCACGTGTGGTCAGTCTGCGCATACGGACAGCTGCCGACCATGCCGATCGGCCTCTCCACGCTGCGGAATCTCAGAAAGTGACCAGTTGAGGTCACATCCGTTGCATACCTCGCACCCAGAGTGATAAATGTGGAGCTTCACAACTCTCCGCATATTTCTTCTCACGGAGGATCTATCTGTGGTTGTCGAGCCATCCGGGTCGTCGGTGCCGCGCCGACAGCTCGGCCACACGTTGCGCTCGTTACGCGAGCAGGCGGGCATCACCGTCGACTACGCGTCCGCCGAGATCGAACGCTCCCGCCCCACACTCTGGAAGATCGAGTCGGCGCAGCCCGGCGTCCGCATCCGTAATCACGACGTCAAAGGTCTGTGCGCGCTCTACGGCGCCGACGCAGAACGCACCCAGGAACTCCTCGCCCTCGCCGAGGCGACCCGGGTCAAGGGCTGGACCAGCTCGTACGCCGACCTGCTGCCTCCCAATTTCGACATGTACGTCGGCCTCGAAGCCGGCGCCGAGAACGTCTTCTGGTATGAGGAGCAGCACTCCTTCCAGGATACTCCAATGCCATTGGTACGCCCGCGAGCTGCTTAGACTACCCGACGAAGGTGAAGGGCCCCGCGAGTAAGAAAGAGAAATCGACCGTCGCCTGGAACTTCGCCTCCAACGGCAGAAGATGCTCACCCGCAGGGTGCCGCCACCTGTGCAACTCGATGCAATTCTCAATGAGTCGGTGCTCAGGCGTCCCCTCGGCGGATCCGGAAGTAATGGCCGACCAACTTCGACACATGGCCGAACTCGGGAAGGCTTCCCCACGTCAGCATCCGGGTGCTTCCGTTCAGCGCAGGCATCACCTACGGCTGGTCTCCGGATCGTTCTCAGTGCTCCACTTCCCCACCGGAAAGGGGCATCGATCGCCTACGCAGACGGCTTCGGACCGCAGCAGTACTTCTGGGACAAGCCCCAGGACCTTGACCAGTATGAACTGGCCTTCACGCAGCATGGCCGGACAAGCTCTGGATGATGAGGGTCGTCACGAATCCTCATGGAGACCATGACAGAGGAGTTGTCAAGCAATGTGTGACCTCACCGGCGCCGAATGGCGCAAGTCCGCCCGCAGCAGCAACAACAACGCCTGTGTCGAAGTGGCCCGCAACCTGCCGGGCATCGTCGGTATCCGCGACAGCAAGGACCCGCAAGGCCCTGCTCTCACCGTCACACCTGCCGCGTGGACCAGCTTCCTCGCGGAGCTCCGATCAGCCTAGGTGGGTTGGGAATGGTCGGGTCACCGCTGAGCGGTGACCCGACCTGTGATTACCCTCAGCCGTTGGTCAGGGCGCCGCTGAGAAGCGGCAGCAGGCGGTCCCAGTGGCGCTGCAGTCCGGCAGGATCGTAGGCGTCGGTGTCGGACATGGTGAAGCCGTGGATGGTGCCGGGGTAGGTCTCGGACGTGTGGTCGATGCCGGCCTCCTCCAGCGTCCGGTTGAACTCCTTGACGGCCTCGGGTGTCATGTCGCTCGCGGCGTGACCGATGTGCACCTGGGCGGTGAGCTGCGGTACGAGGTGGTGCGGGCTGTCCGGCGCGTCGGTGACCAGGTTCCCCGGATGGAAGCCGGCGACGGCGGTTACCTGATCGGGGTGGGCCGCCGCGGTACGCAGTGCCAACACGGCGCCCATGCAGTAGCCGATCGTGGCCACCGGCCCGGCGCTGACCTCGGGCCGGGTGGTGAGAAACCTCAGATAGGCATCGGCGTCGCGCAGGGCACGTTCGGTGGTGTGCGCCTCGACCAGGGGCATCAGCCGGGCGACCAGAGTGGGCCGGGCATCTTCCCCGATGTGCCCGGGAAGTTCGACCAGCGGTGCGGGGCCGTGCCGGTAGTACAGGTTCGGGACGAGCACGTAGTACCCGTGTTCGGCCAGTTCGCGGGCCCTCTCCTCCAGCACCGGTCGTACACCGAAGATGTCGGGGTACAGCAACACTGCGGGGTGTCGTCCAGCACGGTCGGGGAAGGCGGCGACAGCGTCGGCATGGCCGTCGGCGGTGGGAATCTGCAGCATCGTGGTGGGCATGGATCCTCCTGTCATGGTTGACCTTCGAGCCTGTGGTCGACATGACGGAGGCGGAGCTCGCGCAACAGCGCCAGATCCCGCATTGAACGACGGGCCCACATCGGCCCGTACGGCGCTCAGAAGAGCACCGGGTCACCGATCCGTGTGTGGCGCAATGCCGTCCCGGTAGTCATCGCCGCACAACATAGCCCACCGCACAGCACCGATGCCAGCCCCCTGCCTGCGGTGCTGCACACGGCAACGATCTCCGGTCCGGTCAGTCGGTGGGATCGGGCGACGGTAGGAGTTCGCCCGCATGGACAGGATCCGACAACCGGTTGCCCTCCGGTGCCAGCGGGCAGACCCAGGCCGGATCGTAGGCGCACGAAGGGTTGTAGGCGAAGTTGAGATCCACCACCAGTCGACCCGTACCGCCGCCCAGGTCGGCGCCCTTCACCGTGTCCAGCAGGTAGCGCCCGCCACCGTAGCTGGCGTTGCCGGCGGTGGCGTCGCGCAGCGGTACGAAGACGCCCCCGCCGTACGAGTCGAGCCACCACACGTCCAGCGAACCGAGGCCGGGCAGTCGCACCGAACCGAACCGTTCGAACGGCACCACCCCGTCGCTGCCGGTCGGTACCTCCCAGCGTTGCGCCGGGGCCGGCTCCACCGCAAGTTCCCACCGCAGCCCCGGATCGTACGGCGCGTACCGCAGCCCGGCGGTACGCGCCGGGTGCCCGGCCGGCAGCGGCGAGTCGGGATGTTCGGCGAACAGCCGGTCCCGGCCGTCCCGCCAGAGCGACCAGCCGCGCCGCGGATCCGGCTCGGCCCGTACCCGGGCGTAGAGCGCGGTCACCGTACGGCGCCACTGGAGCAACGTCAGGCTCATCGTGACCGGCCGCTCAGTGGCCCGGTGGCGGTGTCGCCTCGGCCGACGCCAGCCCGGGTGGTGCGGCGTCCAGCGCGGCGGTCAGCGCCGCGGCCAGTGCCCGCGCCGACTCCTCGGTCAACTCCACCGCGACCCGCGCGGAGGCGCCCAGCGACGGGTTGAGGAAGTCGACGTTGACCGTGTGCGTGAACGGCGCGTGCACCGGATGGTCGACGTACACGCTGGCGTCGGTGACCGGGAACCAGCCCTGCGGGCCCTTCCCGCTGCCCTGCAGGTCGGCCCGGACGGTCAGGTACGTACACATCGGCGTGCCTCTCAGCTCAGGTTCCTGCGGTAGAAGTCCAGGATCAGCCGCCAGCCCTGCACCGCGGCCTCCGGCCGGTAGCTGGGCCGGTCCACCGCGAAGAACGCGTGCCCGGCGCCGGCGAAACTGTGGATCTCGAACGGCTTGCCGACCCGGGTCAGTTCACTCTCCAGTTCGGCGACCTGCTCCGGCGAGGGGTAACGGTCCTCCTCACCGAACAGCCCGAGCACCGGGCAGGACAGGTTCTTCGCCTGGTCCACCACCGGAGTCACCGCCAGCGGGAAGTCCTCCGGCGGGGTGCCGGTGACGAATGCGCCGTAGCAGTCCACCGCCGCGTCCAGCGGCAGGTTGCAGGCGGCCAGGAACGCCTGCCGGCCACCCGAGCAGTGCCCGATCACACCGACCCTGCCGTTGCTCGCGGTCAGTTCCCGCAGGTACGCCGCTGCCCCACCGACATCACCGAGCAGACGTTCGTCGGGCACCCCGCCGGCGGCCCGTACCGCGGCGGCGGCGTCGTCGGGGCTGACGCCGGGCGCCTCCCGGGAGTACAGGTTCGGGCAGATCGCGATGAAGCCCTCCGCGGCGAAGCGGCGCACCATCTCCTTGGTCGCCGCGTCGTAACCGGGCAGATGGTGGATGACCACCACCGCGCCGTACGGTCCCGGGCCCAGCGGCCGGGCCAGGTACGCCTCGATCCGGTCACCGCCGTGGCCGCCGATCGTGACACTTTCCGCCTGCATGGCGTCGTACACGACTGTCATCCCCTTCACCCGTACCGACCGCACCGGCCCCACCGCGAGGAGCCGGCACCGCCACAACGGGCTGCACGTTACGCCCCGCGTTCGGCCCGCTCGTCGGTCGCCCATTCGGTGTGGAACACCCCCGGCCGGTCCACCCGCCGGTAGGTGTGTGCGCCGAAGAAGTCGCGCTGCCCCTGCACCAGCGCGGCCGGCAGCCGGCGGGCGCGCAACGCGTCGTAGTACGACAGCGCCGAGCCGAACCCCGGCACCGGGATGCCGAGCCGCGCCGCGGTGGCGACCACGGAACGCCAGGAGTCCTGCGCGTCGCGTACCGCGTCGGCGAAACCCCGGTCGGTCAGCAGCGTCGGCAGCTGCGGCTCGGCGGCGTACGCGGCGGTGATGTCGTTGAGGAACGCGGCCCGGATGATGCAGCCACCACGCCAGATCCGCGCCACCGCACCCAGGTCGACCGGCCAGCCGTACTCCGCGGCACCGGCCTGGATCTGGTTGAACCCCTGCGCGTAGGCGACCACCTTGGATGCGTAGAGCGCCTGCTCGATGTCGGCGGCGAAGGACTCGGCGGCGGCGCCGGTCAACCGGGCGCTGGACGGGCCGGGCAGGTCCCGGGCCGCCTGGCGCAGGTCCGCGTCACCGGACAGCGAACGAGCGAAGACCGCCTCGGCGATACCGGTGACCGGGATACCCAGATCCAGCGCGATCTGTACGGTCCACCGGCCGGTGCCCTTCTGCTCGGCCTGGTCGGTGACCACGTCCACGAACGGTTGCCCGGTGGCCGCGTCCACATGGCCGAGCACCTCGGCGGTGATGTCGATCAGGTACGAGCTGAGCCGCCCCGCGTTCCAGCCGCGGAACACCTCCGCGATCTCGGCCGGCTGCATCCCCAGCGCGGCCCGCAGCAAGTGGTAGGCCTCGGCGATGAGCTGCATGTCGGCGTACTCGATGCCATTGTGCACCATCTTGACGAAGTGCCCGGCACCGTCCGGTCCGATGTGCGTACAGCACGGGGTGCCGTCCACCTTCGCCGAGATGTCCTCCAGCAGCGGGCCCAGCGACTCGTACGCCTGGGCCGAACCGCCCGGCATGATGCTCGGCCCGTGCAGCGCACCCTCCTCGCCGCCGGACACCCCCGTGCCGACGAAGTGCAGATCCCGCCCGCGCAGCGCCTGCTCGCGACGCCGGGTGTCGGCGAAGTGCGCGTTCCCGGCGTCCACGATCATGTCGCCCGGTTCCAGCAACGGCGCGAACTCCTCGATCACCGCATCGGTCGGCGCCCCCGCCTTGACCATGACGACCAGCTTGCGGGGACGCTCCAGCGCGGCCACGAAGTCACGCGCCGAGTAGCACGGCACGAACGTCCCCTCCGAGCCGAACTGGTCCACCAGGTCGCGGGTACGTTGCTCGCTGCGGTTGTGCAGCGCCACCGGATGGCCGTGCCGGGCGAGGTTACGGGCCAGGTTGCGGCCCATCACGGCCAGTCCGGTCACACCGATGTTCGCCTGCTCGCTCATGCGCATCGCCTTTCCTCGTACCGGCCGGTGGAAGTGGCGGCCGGATCGTCGATCACGAGGGCGGACGGCCGACCATCCGCAGGGCACTGCGCAGGTCAGGCGCACGTACCGCCCCTGACGCCGATGTCGCACCGGACGATACCCACCGGGCCGACCATCGGTGCGGCGCTTCCCAGGATCCGGCCACCGGCTCCGGGGCGCGGACCCCCATCGCGCTCAGGACGGTGCCAGCCGGGCCAGGAAACGCTCCGCCAGTTCGGTGATGTCGGCGGCGGACAGTTCCAGCGCCGGCGCGAGCACACTGACCTCCGCCATCGCCATGCCCGGCACTTCGACCTCCTGCCAGCCACCGACGAACCAGACCTTCTCCTCCTCGGCCAGTTCCAGTGCGGCCTCGTTGAGCACCGACGCCGGGTAGGGCAGCCAGAACTGGAACTGGTGGGTGTGCGGCGGGTCAGGATGCACCCGCCCACCCGGTACGGCGGCCAGCGCGGTAGCGACCGTACGCGCGTGTGCCACCCGCTCGTCCAGCGTCGGCAGCTCGGTGTCCATCCCGTGCAGCGCGGCCAGCGCGATCGGCCACTGCTGGAACAGGTTGCCACCGTGACGGTGCCGCCAGGCCCGGGCGTACCCGGCCAGTTCGGTCGCTGCCGGCCAGCACCGCTCCGGACGCGCCGCCGAGCGTCTTTTGACATCCTCTCCGTCCTCAAGGGACGGGGATTCCCTCCATGCCGCGCGTGGAACGCGCGGCGTGCGGGTGGGTTACCGCTTCACGGCGCTGTGCCGGCACGCGTGCCGGTCTTACCTGCACTCCACGGTCGTTGAAGTCCGCCTGCCCAGCGGCCTTGATGTTTCTGGCGGCGTTGACATCCCGGTCATGGGTAACCCCACACAGGCAGGTCCACGACCGGATGTTCAACGCCAGCTTGTCCCCGACCCGACCACAGACCGAACACATCCGTGTCGACGGGAAGAACCGGTCGATCTTGGCGAAGGTGCGCCCGTAACGGGCGGCCTTGTACTCCAACATGGACGTGAACTGCGCCCAGCCCGCATCGTGCACCGACTTGGCGAGTCTGGTCCGGCCCAGACCGGCGACGCACAGGTCCTCGACGAACACCGCTTGAGTCTCGCGGATGATCACAGTCGAGAGCTTGTGCTGCCAGTCCCTGCGAGTGTCAGCCACCCGCGCATGCACACGGGCCACCTTCACCACAGCCTTCTTCCGGTTGTTCGATCCCTTCTGCTTACGAGACAGGCCACGTTGCAGGCGTTTGAGCTTGCGCGCCGCGCGGCGCAGGAACCTTGGTGCCAAGATCTTCGTGCCGTCTGACAGGACCGCGAAGTGGGTCAACCCCAGATCGATACCCACCACCGCGTCGGTCTCGGGCAGCGTCTCGCCGCCAACTGTCTGGACGACGAACGAGGCGAAATATCGGCCGGCCCGATCTTTGACGATCGTCACCGACGACGGATCGGACGGCAGAGCCCGCGACCAGCGAACCGGTACGTCGCCGATCTTCGGCAGGCGCAGGCAACCGTTATCCAGCACCCGGAATCCGGAGTTCCTGGTGAACCGGATCGTCTGCCGATTGTCTTTCCGTGACCGGAACCGCGGCTGCCCCAGCTTACGACCTTTCCGCCTACCCGAGATCGAAGCGAAGAAGTTGCGGTACGCGGTGTTCAGATCCGCCAACGCCTGTTGCAACACCACCGCAGACACCTCGGACAACCATGCCCGGTCCGTGGTGGTCTTGGCCCGGGTGATGATCAGCGCTCGCAACCCGTCGTTGAACACCACCCGCGCACACCCAAATCCCCGCGCTAGATAGAGCGGCCTGCTGACCTGGCATCGGGTACACACGGTAGTTGAAACGAAGCTGCACGAACATACACTACCCACGGTGCCCTTATTCACCACACTCCGACACGCCACGGTCGGCAACACCTCTCCAGCCGGACCGAACGACCGCTCCCAGTCTGCGCTACCAACCCCGAAACACCACCGGCCCAGTTCATCACCACCTCTGCCCGGGTGCAGAAGACATGCCAGCGATCTACGCAAGCCTCGCCAGATACACACCGATGGTGGCGGGCCGCGTGCCGGACAACATCCGGTCGACGGCCCGCCACACGGCCGCACGCCGCTGCAGGGTCGGATCAGCCATACCGCTGATCGTCACACATCACTCGGCAGCGGCATCGGCGGGTTGTTCGCCGGGCTGCGGCACCGTGGCCAGATACTCGGCTGCCGCCTCCGGGGTGAAGAACCATTTCCGGAAGTCGCTCGGATCGGAGAAACCGTTGACGAACCGGTCCGCGGTGGGTGTGTGTACCGACGCGGTCGCCAGGATCTGCTGCGCGTGCTCGGGCATCGGCGCGAGCATGGCGTTGGTCCACATGGTGGCGTCCTGGCCGGTGTTCTCCCAGAACTCGTCGAATGTGCGTTGCATCCATTCCCGGTCGAACGGCCGGTCACCGTGTTCGATGATCGCTTCCAGGTAGGCGGCGGCGCACTTGGAAGCGCCGTTGCTGCCCTGCCCGGTGATCGGGTCGTTGGAGACCACCACATCGCCGGCACCCATCACCAAACCGCCGGAGGGCAGTTCGGCGACCGGATGACGGACGGTGGGGGTGAAGCGTCCGGACAGGGTGGCCCGGGCATCGGTCAGTTCCACGTCGCGACACCGTTCCGCGGCCCACGGCACGTACTCGCGGGTCAGCTCCAGCATGACCCGCAGATGCTCGGTCGGTTCCATCCGCTTGTGCCACAGATCCGTGACGCTGCCCGGCATCGTCTCCCAGAACAGGATGTCGCACGGGCCGGACAGGGTAAAGGCCGGAATCAGGTACATCTCCCCGAAGCCGGGTACCGCGTTGAACGCTCCGCTGCTCTGCGGGTAGGCCGGGTTGGGTTCCACCCCGTGCACATAGGCCACCGCCAGGCCACGTTGTGGTGTGGTGTACGGGGAACGGTCCGGGTCGCGGTCGAACAACGCGGTCAGCTCACCGCGGCCGGCCGCCACGATCGTCAGGTCGTAGCGCCCCATCGAGGTCAGGCCGTCCAGGTCGGCGGTGGTCACGCCCTGGTAGATGACGGTGCCGCCGCGCTGCTCGAACAGTTCCAGCCAGGCCGGCATCTTCACCCGCTGGTCGATGCTCTGCCCGGGACGGTCGAGCCGGGCGATGATGCCCATCGCCATCGAACCGGGCGGATCAGCCACCGTGATGTGCATGCCGTTGATGGCAGGCGCCTGGCTGTCCCAGAAGTTGAGGCCCTGAGCGCGTTCCTTGCTCAGTCCCAGATCGAACATCGCCTGCGTCGAGGTCGGCCACCCACCGCGGATCTCCTCCGGGGTCCGCCCAGACATCACCGTCACCTCGTAGCCCGCCGCCTGCAGGCCGAGGGCCAGCTGAAGACCGCAGTGGCCGGCACCGACAATCAACACCCTGCGCACAGGGCCTCCAATCCGCCTCGAGACAGCTTCACCCGGTGGCCACCGCGCCCAGGCGACCGAGCGCGTGGTCCACCACGGACACCAGCACTCCGGCCACCGAACGCTGGTCCCGCGCATCACAGGACACCAACGGCACCTCGGGCGACAACGCCAGGGCCTGCCTGACATCGTCCGGATGGTGCGCCGCGACCCCGTCGAACAGGTTCACCGCCACCACGAACGGCACATCCGAGTCCTGCTCGAAGTAGTTCACCGCCGCGAACGACGCGTCCAGTCGGCGGGTGTCCACGAGCACCAACGCACCGACGGCGCCACGGCACAGGTCGTCCCAGACCGGCCAGAACCGCGCCTGACCCGGGGTACCGAACAGGTACAGCACCAGATCGTCGGCGATCGTGCGACGACCGAAGTCCATGGCGACCGTGGTGGTCGTCTTGTCGATCCCCGTATCGAGCAGGTCCACCGGTTCCGAGGCAGCCGTCATCCACGCCTCGGTGTTCACCGGAGGGATCTCCGACACCGCACCCACCAACGTCGTCTTGCCAACCCCGAAACCACCGGCGACCACGATCTTCGCCGACTTCAGTCCCCCGCCCTCCACAACCCCGCCGCTACGCAAGTTGCCGGAGTCCATCACGAACCCTCTCCAGAAGTCGACGATCCACCCACACTCCCGAGCCACCCTCTTCCACCCGCACCCGACCACCCGCGACCAGATCGCCCACGATCACCCGGGTCACGCCCAGCGACACACCGCAGAACGCCGACAGCTCCGCCACCGACCGCGTCGTCCGGGCCTGCTCGTACACCCGGCGCACGTCGGGCAGCAGGCTGTCGGCGAACACCGGGTCGTAGAACGGAACGGACACCAGTGAGTGGACCAGCAGCCGTTTCCCCGGCGCCCGTCGGCCGCTCACCATCACATACGGACGGACCTTCCAATGCATGGCCACCCCAACCCCCCGCTCCCTCACTCACGAACAGACGACTGGCCGGCACCGGCGACGAGTCCGCTACGGACCTGCGGGGTGAGTACGTGCCCGACGCCACCGACGAACTGCGTCATCTGGTACGCCACCACGCGCAGATCACAGCCGGCCTCCGCGACCACGGCGAGTCCAGCGGACTCACTGACCCGCATGAACAGCAGATGCCCACGCGGGAGCCGGATCGTGATGTACTCCGACGCACCCAGCGACAGCAGCGCCGCGGTCCGGTCGGCCATGCTCAGCAGGCCGGCGGTCAGCGCGGCGAGCTGATCCCCCAGATCCCGGTGCACCGTGCGCGACGACACCAGCAGCAGGCCGTCCAGCGAGACGATCAGGGCATGACTGACACCAGGAGTCTCGTCGGCGAACTGGTTGACCAACCAGGCGAAGTCGGTGGGCGTACGGGCCGGTGTCACCGATCCGCCGTCGGGTGTACTGGTCACGCTCGTCCTTCGTCGTGGCGGCCGGTGGAAGTGTGCGCATCGCCGGCGCCCGCGGCGAACGCCGCGACGTCGTCGTGCCAGGGCGCCCGGTCGACCACCGGACCCGCAACGTCGGCCGGCGGCGGGGGCTGCGGGGTGCCGTCCCGCAGACTGGCCCGTACCCGCCGGGGCAGCGTCGATTCCGCGGCGATCAGGCCCGTTCCGGTACGTGAGTGCACCGGCACCAGATGCGCGGGGCGGGTGGTCGTACCGGCGCCCGGTTCGGGCAGTTGCGGCCAACCGTCGTCGGCGCCCGGCGTGGCGGTGACGACGGGCTGCGCTGCGCCCGGCCCGTCGGCGTACTGCTCAAGGTCGGGCGCCGGTTCGGTTCCCTCACAGAGCAGTTCGGCGGGCAGCAGTACCGTCGCGGTGGTGCCGGCCGGCTGTCGCGAGATCAGCGCGACCCGCAGCCGGTGCGCCGCGGCCAACCGGGCCACCACGGCCAGACCGAGCCGGGTCATCCGTTCACCACCGGGTGCCGGCGGCGCCGCACCGGAGACCAGCGCATTGAGCCGGTGCAGTTCGGCCGGCGCGATACCGACACCGCCGTCCTCCACCCGGATCAGCACACTGCCCTGCTCGGTCAGGTGGGCCGACACGGTCACCACGACACCGGGTGGGGAGAACCGGGCCGCATTGTCGATCAGTTCGGTCAGCACCCGCATCACGTCGTCGGCGGCGAACTCCACCACCGACAGGTCCACCACCCGGCCCAGCCGTACCCGCGGATAGTGCTCGATGGCGGACAACGCGGCGCGTACGACGTCCACCATCGTGGTCACCTGACGGTCCGCGTCCTCGACCGGCCGGCCAGCGAGGACCTGCATGTTCTCCGCGTGCCGGCGTACCCGGGTGATCGCGTGGTCGACCCGGTACAGCCGGTCCAGCCGGCTGCCGTCACGTTCGGTGGATTCCAGCGACGCCAGTTGGCCGCTCGCCTGGTACACCGCGGACAGCACCCGCAACGACATGTTCTCCAGCACGTCCGGCCAGGACAACGGGACACCGGGGAACGGGGCGATCGGACCGGGCAGCGGCGCGGATCCCACGCTCGCCGCGGGTCCGGCCGGGAGGGCCGGCGGCGCGGGTACGACAGTCGGGACCGAGGGGTCCAACCAGCGGGCGAGCCGACGTCGTGCCGCAGCGGTCCTCGTCGTGCGCCACTCGCGCCCCATGTGTCCCCTCAATCGGCTGCCATGCCTTTTGCCATGTCCCGCGTGCATAGCGACCAGACGCACACGGTGCGCCAGTTAACCACTGTGGCGGGAAAACCTCAACGGTGCGGCAGAGATCACCATCGGGTGGCCCACCACCCACGGGCCTCGGCCCGCCCGGTCGGTGTGCCGGAACGCACCCGCGATTCCACCGGGAGGACGTTTAGCGCTGGTTCAGCGCGGTAGTCCGCAGAGGTAGGGACTGCACCGAGGAGGGGGAAGACGATGGCAGACATGCTCGCGGGTCGGACGATCGCGTTCCTGGTCGCGCCGGAGGGCGCGGAACAGGTCGAACTCGCCGACCCATGGCAGGCAGTCGTCGACGCCGGCGCGACCCCGCGGCTGGTGTCGACCGACCCCGGCGAGGTCCAGTTGTTCCAGCATCTGGATCGCGGCGAGCGCAGGGCGGTGGACGAGACCGTCCACGACACGGCCGCCGCGGTGTACGACGGACTCGTGCTGCCCGGCGGGGTGGCCAATCCGGATATTCTGCGCACCGATCCAACGGCCGTGTCGTTCGTCCGGAGCTTCTTCGAGGCCGGCAAACCTGTCGCGGTGATCTGCCACGGGCCATGGACCCTGATCGAGGCCCGGGTACTGCAGGGGCGCACCGTGACCTCGTGGCCGAGTCTGCGTACCGACATCGAGAACGCCGGCGGCACGTGGGTCGATCGCGAGGTCGTGACCTGCACCAGTGGCACCGCCCCGTTGATCTCCAGCCGCCGTCCCGCCGATCTCCCGGCGTTCTGTCGGACCCTGGTCGAGCAGTTCGCCGACGGAAGTGGCGGCAGCTGACTGTGCCGCGCCGGGTTGCGGTCAGGGCTGCACGACGCTGTACGACGCCACCGCTGCGGGCCGATCGTCACAGTGCGTAGGGCAGTCCGACCGTACCGCGCGGGGTCGGCCGGGGCGATCATGGGACCGGTACGTCGGGCCCTGACGGCGTTGCCGAGGCGCCCGGTCCGGCGGGCGAGGCGGTGAACGGGACCATGCGTACCCTGTTGAACTTCGAGATCGACACCGAGGCCGGTAACGAGATGATCCAGACCGGCAAGATGGAACAGACGCTGAAGAAGATCATGGAGCAGCTGCGGCCGGAGGCGGCGTACTTCCTGCCCGAGCACGGCCACCGCGCCGGTTTCCTGATCTTCGACCTGCCTGACTCGGCGGCGATCCCGACGGTGGTCGAGCCACTGTTCGAGGGCATGCAGGCCAAGATCGACCTGCGGCCGGTGATGAACCTGGACGACCTGCGTTCCGGGCTGGCCCACCTGGCCGGTGCGGCCTGACCGACCCCGCGGGTGACGACGAGGCTGGGCCTTAGGTACCAGGAACAGGCTTCGGGGTGCCCGGCGCGGTGCTGTGGCACGCGACGGCGGACGGCAACGGCCCGAAGGATCATGTACGGCACCGTAGCTGGCCGGCGGACCGGCAATCTTAAACGAATCGGACAGCACCACCACCGTCCTGAGTAGACTCCGCGGCCGGGCGGCGCCGAGGGGCGCGATTCGCCCGAACCGGCCTCCGGCACACCCGTCGGCGGCTAGAGTCGGGCGGATGTTGCGTCACGATCGGCCGACCGGTGGGTTCGGGCTGCGCGCGGCGGCGCTCGGCACGGCGCTGGCGTCCGCGGTCCTGCTGGGCGGCCTGGCCACCGGCTGCGACACCGCTGACCGGCACGGCTCGCCACGCACCGCGCCGACCCGCACGGCCACACCCGGACCGCGCACCTTCACCTTGGTGGCGGCCGGTGACGTGCTGGTACATCCACCGGTCTGGCAGCAGGCCCGTAGTGATGCGACGGCACAGGGCCGTACCGGCCTGGACTTCGGGCCCCTGTTCGCCGGGGTACGACCCGTGGTATCCGCCGCCGATCTCGCCATCTGCCACCTGGAGACGCCCCTGGCCGCCGAGCGCGGGCCGTACGTGGGTTGGCCACGGTTCGCCGCGCCACCGCAGGTGGTGACGGCGGTACGGCAGACCGGGTTCGACGACTGCTCCACCGCCTCGAACCATTCCTACGACCAGGGCAGCGAAGGGGTACGCCGTACCCTCGACACGCTCGACCGGGCCAGTCTGCACCACAGCGGCACCGCGCGCAGCGCCACCGAGTCCCGCCGACCGGACATCACCGTCTCGCACGGGGTGCGGGTGGCGCAGCTGTCGTACACGTTCGGACTCAACTCCGGGCTGGCTCTGCCGGCGGGCGAACCCTGGCTGGTGAACATGACCGACGTGCACCGGGTCCTGGCCGATGCGCGCGCCGCGCGCCGGGCCGGCGCCGAGATCGTCATCCTGTCGCTGCACTGGGGCACCGAGTACCAGCGGGCGCCGACCCAGCTGCAGCTCGATCAGGCCCGTGCGCTGCTCGCCTCGCCCGACGTCGACCTGATCCTGGGCTGTCACGCGCATGTGGTGCAGCCGTTCGAGCAGATCCACGGCAAGTGGGTGGTGTACGGGATGGGCAACGAGATCGCCCGGCACGAGGACCCTGTGGCGGCCAGTCGGGAGGGCGTGATGCCCCGGATCACCTTCACCATGTCCGGCACCGGACACTGGCGGGTGACCGGGGTCGAGGCGGTACCGACCTGGGTGGACATCACGCCACGGATCCGGCTCGTCGACCTGGCCGCCGCGCTGGCCGACCATCAGGTGACCGGCACACGGCGGGCGACCTATCAGCGGGAGTACGACCGGATCGCCGGCGCGGTCCGCAGCCGTGGCGCGAAGGTCGACGTCGCCCGCGCCCGCTGAGCGCTAGGTTCGAAGGGTGTCGGTGCGGCGGCAGGTACACATCGGTGATCGGCGGTTGAGCCTGTCCAACCTGGACAAGGTGCTCTACCCGGCCCACGGCGCCACCAAGGGCGAGGTCATCGACTACTACGTACGGATCGCCCCGGTACTGCTGCCGCACCTCGCCGACCGCCCGGTCACGGTCATCCGGTTCCCGGACGGCGTCGACGGGCAGAGCTTCTTCGCCAAGAACGCGCCCGGCCACACACCGGACTGGGTACGCACCGTACGGCTCCCTGCGCCGCGGTCCTCCTCGGCCCGCGGTGAGGTGGACTACGTGGTGGTGTCCGAGGTGGCCACGCTCGTCTGGCTGGCCAACCTCGCCGCGCTGGAACTACATGTTCCACAGTGGACAGTTGATGCGCACGGCGCGGCCCGGTCCCCCGACCTGCTGGTGATCGACCTGGATCCCGGGCCGCCCGCCGGGCTACCGGCCTGCATGCAGGTGGCCACGCTGCTGCGTGACCGCCTCGCCGACGACGGGATCACCGCGCTGCCCAAGACCAGTGGACGCAAGGGCATGCAGTTGCTGTGCCCGCTGTCCGGCGGGCAACCGGCCGACACGGTGTCGGCGTACGCGCACGCCCTGGCCGACCAGCTGGCCCGCGAGCACCCCGACCTGGTCGTCGCCCAGATGGCGAAGGCACTGCGGCCGGGCAAGGTGCTGCTGGACTGGAGCCAGAACAACGCGGCGAAGACCACGGTCGCGCCGTACTCGCTGCGCGCACAGCCCGAACCGACCGTCTCCACCCCGCTGAGCTGGGACGAGGTCGAGGCGGGCCGGTCGCTGCGGTTCGGCCCGGAGCAGGTACTGCAACGGGTCGAGCGGCACGGTGACCTGATGGCCGCGCTGTCCCGGCCGGGCCCGCCGGTACCCGCTGCGGACCGGTTGGGTCACTACCGGGGCAAGCGGGACCCGCGCCGCACCCCGGAACCGGTGCCCGGGCCGGGACCGCTACCGGTCGGCGACGACGACACCTTCGTCATCCAGGAGCACCACGCCCGGCGGCTGCACTGGGACCTGCGACTGGAACGCGGCGGCGTCCTGGTGTCCTGGGCTGTGCCACGCGGCGTACCGGTGGAACCCGGGGAGAACCGGCTGGCCGTGCACACCGAGGACCACCCGCTGGAGTACGCCGGGTTCGAGGGCAGCATCCCGCACGGCGAGTACGGTGGCGGCGAGGTGAGCATCTTCGACCGCGGCACGTACCGGACCGAGAAGTGGACCGACGACAAGCTCACCGTCGAGTTCCACGGCACCCGGGTCCACGGCCGGTACGCCCTGTTTGCCACGGACGACAAGAACTGGCTGATCCGCCGGCTGGATCCGCCGGACGATCCACGACGGGCGCCGATGCCCACCGGACTGTCACCGATGCTCGCGGTCACCCAACGCAGCCTGCCCCGCCCACCCGATCGGTACGGCTACGAATTCGACTGGGGCGGCCGGCGTGCCCTCAGCTACGTCGAAGGTGGTCGGGTCCGGCCCGTCGACGAGCAGGGCGAGGCGTTGCAGCCCCGGCTGCCCGGGCTACCGGGACTGGCCGAGCAGTTGGGCGCCCGGCAGGCCGTACTGGACGGCGAACTGGCCACCGTCGAGGGCACCCGGTTGTACCTGCTCTACGACCTGCTGCACCTGGACGGTCAGGATCTGCTCGGTTGGCCGCAGGAGCGACGGCGGGCCCAGCTCGACGAACTCGGCCTGGCGGGACCGCGCTGGCAGACCGCGCCCTGGTTCGACACCGACGGGCCCGCCGTACTGGCCGCGGCGCGGGAACGGGATCTGCCCGGGATCATCGCCAAGCGCCGGGATGCGCTCTACCGGCCGGGTGAACGCTCCACGGCCTGGAAACGGGTCGCCAGCCACTGACCCCGGCCTTCGACCACTGCGGGAGACTGGCGGGGTGATGCCCGCGGCCGACCACTCAGCCGGCACCGACCTGCCGATCCGTACGGTCCTTCCGGAGCTGCTCGACGCCCTGCGTCGGGCCGGTACGGCGGTGCTGGTGGCACCGCCCGGTACCGGAAAGACCACGCTGGTGCCGCTGGCGCTGGCCGATGCGGTGGACGGACGGATCGTGGTGGCCGAGCCGCGGCGGGTGGCGGCCCGTGCCGCGGCCCACCGGATGGCCGCGCTGCTCGGCGAGCAGGTGGGCGGCCGGGTCGGCTACACGGTCCGGGGGGAACGCCGGGTCGGGGCGACGACCCGGGTCGAGGTGGTCACCACCGGTCTGCTGGTACGTCGGCTCCAACACGACCCGCAGTTGCCCGGCGTGTCGGCACTGCTGCTCGACGAATGCCACGAACGTCAGGTGGACGCCGACCTGGCACTGGCGTTCGCCGCCGAGGTACGCGCCGCGCTGCGCCCGGACCTGTGGGTGCTCGCCGCCTCCGCCACCCCCGACAGCGCGACGCTTGCCGCCATCCTGGACGACGCACCGGTCGTCGAGGCGCAGGCCCAACCCCATCCGGTACGGATCACCTGGTGCCCGCCGCCGCAGCCGGTACGGCCCACGCTCGGCCCCCGGGTCGATCCGGGGCTGCTGGCCCAGGTGTCCGCGACGGTACGGCGCGCCCTGTCCGAGCGGTCCGGTGACGTACTGGTGTTCCTACCCGGCGCCGCGGAGATCGACCGGGTCGCCGGCCAACTCGGCACACTGCCACCGGACATCGACGTACTGACCCTGCACGGCCGCCAGTCCGCCGCCACCCAGGACGCCGCGCTGCGGCCCGGCACACGCCGCCGGGTGGTCCTGGCCAGCGGTATCGCCGAGAGCAGCGTGACCGTACCGGGGGTGCGGGTGGTGGTGGACGCCGGCCTGGCCCGGGTTCCCCGTACCGACCATGCCCGGGGGCTGGGTTCGCTGGCCACCGTCCCGGTGTCGCGGGCCGCGGCCGAGCAGCGGGCCGGCCGGGCCGGGCGGCAGGGGCCGGGATGGGTGTACCGGTGCTGGTCGGCCGCCGACCATGATCATCTGCCGGCCCGACCGGAGCCGGAGATCTCGGTCGCCGACCTGACCGGCTTCGCGCTGCAGCTCGCCTGGTGGGGTGTGCCCGACGGGGTCGGGTTGAGCTGGGTGGATCCGCCGCCGGACGCCGCGATGCGGGTGGCCCGGGAATGTCTGCGGGCGCTGGGTGCGGTGGATGAGGCCGGGCAGGTCACCGCACGGGGCCGGCAGATGGCCGCCGTCGGTGCCCATCCCCGCCTGGCGCACGCCCTGTTGGACGGCGCGCCCACGGTCGGCGACCGGCGGGCGGCGGAGATCGTCGCACTGCTGTCCGACGAGTCGCTTCCGGGACGGTCCGACGATCTGTGCGTCCGGTGGCGCGAACTGCGTGCCGGCGGGCCGGGCGCCGGGCGCTGGCGTACGGAGGTACGACGGCTGGAGTCCGCGCTGCCACGCCACCCGGCCGACCGAGGGCGGGCGGAGCGGCTCGGCGACGAACTGGCCGCGGGTCTGGTGGTCGGACTGGCCTTTCCGGAGCGGCTGGCCCGGCTGCGGCCCTCCGGTACGGAGTATCTGATGGCCGGTGGCACCGCTGCGGTGCTGACATCCGGTTCGGTGCTGGGTGGCACGCCCTGGTTGGCGGTCGCGGTGGCCGACCGGCCGGCCGGGCAGCCCGCCGCCCGGATCAGGCTGGCCGCTCCGATCGACGACGCGACCGCCGAGCGGGCCGGCACCGATCTACTGTCCACTATGGATGAAGTGGACTGGGTGGACGGTGACGTACGGACCCGCCGGGCGAGGCGGCTCGGCGCGATCGTACTGACCGCCCGGCCACTGACCGCCGTCGACACGGCGCTGGTCGTCGACGCGTTGCGTACCGGCCTGCGTGCGGAGGGCCTGGCTCTGCTGCGGTGGACAGCGGCCGGAAACGGCCTGCGGGACAGGCTGCGATTCTGCCGGCGGGCCTTCGGTGAGCCCTGGCCGGAGGTCGACGACCCGGCGCTGCTGGCCAGGCTGGCCGACTGGCTCGGACCGGAACTGGCCGGCTGTCGTCGACGCGCCGACCTGGCCCGCATCGACGCCGGAACGGCGTTGCGCCGACTCGTGCCCTGGCCACAGGCCGGGGAACTGGACCGGTTGGCACCCGAACGCCTGAAGGTTCCGAGTGGATCGACGATCCGGCTCGACTACACCGATCCGGCCGCACCGGTACTGGCGGTCAAGGTGCAGGAGGTCTTCGGCTGGCGTTCGGTACCGGCGATCGCCGACGGCCGGGTTCCGGTACTGCTGCACCTGCTGTCCCCGGCCGGGCGACCGGTAGCCGTCACCGCCGACCTGGAATCGTTCTGGCACAACGGTTATCCGCAGGTCCGCGCCGACCTTCGGGGCCGCTACCCGCGGCATCCCTGGCCGGCGGACCCGATCGACGCGCAACCGACCGGCCGGGCGAAGCCACGACACTGAGCCCGACCGAGCACAGTGGACACCCATCGTCCGGTCACAACTGGCCGGCATCGTGCAGCAGGCTCGCCAGCCCGGCACCGTCCGAGGCGGCCAACCACTTCTGCCCCACCGCCGTACGTGCCCGGGTAGCGCCCTGCGGTGAGGGCAGACCCCGGGCCAGCAGCGCCTGCCCCGGCGACAACCGGCGGATCGCCACCCCGGCGACGTTGTCCGGATGGGCCGCCGCGAACTCGGCGTAGATCTGCTCGTCGTGCTGACCGTCGTCACCCACCAGCAACCACCGGATGTCCGGGAACTCCCGGGCCAACCTGGCCAGCGTCGCGCGCTTGTGTTCCTGACCGCTACGGAACCACCGGTCCTTGGTCGGTCCCCAGTCGGTCAGCAACAGTGGCCCGGCCGGGTACAGATTGCGGGACAGGAACCGGCGCAGGGCCGGCGCCACGTTCCACGAACCGGTCGACAGGTAGAGCACCGGCGCGCCCGGATGGGCGGTGACCAACCGCTCGTAGAGCACCGCCATGCCCGGTACGCAGGCCCGGGCGTGCTCGTCGAGCACGAAGGTGTTCCACGCCGCGAGCAACGGCCGCGGCAAGGTCGTCACCATCACCGTGTCGTCGATGTCGGAGATGATGCCGAACCGGACGGCCGGGTCGACGATCCGTACCGGTACGTCCACCGGTCGGCAGCCCTCGCTGCTCAGCCGTACCCGCGACCAGCCGGGCGCCAGATCCGCCTCGATCACCGCATCGACGAAACCGCCCCGGTCGGCGCGCAGTTCGTGCCGCTGGCCGTCGGCTTCGATGACCACCACGGCGTCCATCGCCGACAATGCGGTGAAGCTACGCCAGCCGCGCAGCTTGCGACCCGGTGGGCGGGGGCGCCGGTACGGATGACTCAGCAGCACCCGGCCCATCACCCGCACCCAGCCGGGCGCACCGTAGCCGATGTAGGGCACGATCGACGGGCGCCAGCCCCGTTGGCGCAGTTTGCGCTCGGCGACCTCGTGCACCGCGTCCTCGAGCCGGGCCGCCCGGTGCAACCTCGGGACGGTCAGCGCGTCAGTCGGAGTGGATGACACTCTGCCGACCTCCCATACAGCTACGCCGCCGGCCGCTACTCACCGTCGGTCCCCTCGAACTCCTCCGGTACGCACAACCACAGTGCCCGGGGCCGGATCTCTGCCCGCAGGGTGCGATGGGCGTCGATGACGTCACCGTCCAGTTCCCGGCTCTGCGCCCGGTCACTGGTGATCGTGACCCGACGGCCCGGGATCACCTCCAGGCCCGGTACCCGGCGCTGCCGACGCAGCAGCGAGACACCCAGCGCCGCCCAGTGACCCACCGTGCGTGGGGTCAGGATCCCCACGTCCAGGTGGCCGTCGTCCGGGCTGGCGTCGGCGAGCAGGCGCAGGCCGCCCTGCAACCGACCCACGTTGGCGACCAGTACACTGCGTGCCCGCCGCTGGATCGGCGGGTCGTCGTCGATGTGGATGACCACCCGCATCGGTGAACCCCACACATGACGCAGACCACCCACCAGGTACGCCAACCAGCCGAGCCGGGCCTTGATCCGCTCGGGTGTGGCATCCAGCATGTGCGCGTCCAGACCCATGCCGGCCATCACCGCGAAGCACTCTTCACCGACCGTACCTACGTCGATCTGACGGCGGTGTCCGTCCACCGCCACGCGTACCGCCGCGGTCGGGTCGGTGGGCAGTCCCAGATTGGCGGCCAGGAGGTTGCCGGTGCCACCGGCGAGCACGGCCATCGGCACGTCGGTGCCGACCAGCGCACCGACGCAGGAGCGTACGGTGCCGTCGCCACCGCAGACGAACAGCAGCTCCACGCCGTCCCGGACAGCCTGGTCGGCCAGCCCGTGACCGGCCTCGGTGGGCGTCGTCTCATACCAGGCCGGTTGCGGCCAGCCGGCTTCGATCAGTACGGAACTGACCGCTGCCCGCCAGCGCGGTACGTCCGCCTTGACCGGATTGATCACTACTGCAGAGCGCACTGCGCTGCCCCTGTCCACGCTCGACAGTGTGCAACAGCCTGGCACGACCGGCGACCCGGGCACGTCATCCATCCCGCCTGCGCTCCCGGACCTGGGACGCCATGCTTCGGCCGGATTCCTGGAGGAAGCGGCGCGTTCAGGGCTTCGGCAGCCGCACCACGGTGACGAAGAATTCGTCGATCTGCCGGACGACCTCCAGGAACCGCTCGAAGTCGACCGGCTTGGTGACGTAGGCGTTGGCGTGCAGCCGGTAACTGCGGACAATGTCCTCCTCGGCCTCCGAGGTGGTGAGGACCACCACGGGGATGGTGTTGAGGTTCTCGTCGCTCTTGATCTTGGCGAGCACCTCACGGCCGTCGTACTTCGGCAGGTTGAGGTCGAGCAGGATCAGATCCGGACGCGGCGCGTCGGCATGCTCGCCGCGCCGGTACAGGAAGTCGATGGCCTCCTCGCCGTCCCGCGCGACATGCAGGTTGTTGCGGACCTTGTTGTCCTTGAACGCTTCCCGGGTCATCAGCTCGTCACCGGGATCGTCCTCGACCAGCAGGACCTCGATGGGCGCGGCGGATTGGTCCATCAGTCTTCTCCTCGCGAGCCGGCCGGCGTCCCGTTCAGGACCGCCCGGCCGGTTTCAGCACCGCCGGGTTCGGCGGAGGCACTACCAGTCGGCACAACGTCGGTGTCACCCCGGTCCACGACCACGTCAGGGGCCTCGGCACCAACATCGGCGGTCCCGACAGATCCGGGTCCGTCACCACCCGGGCCGGTCTCCTCGGCCTCCTCGGTCTCCGGGACCAGTACCGGAAGCGTCATGATGAACCGGGTGCCGCCAGAATATTCGGTGTCCAGCCAGATCCGGCCACCGTGATGCTCGACGATCTTGCGGCAGAGGGCCAGACCGATCCCGGTGCCGCCGTAATTGTCCCGGCTGTGCAGCCGCTGGAAGATGACAAAGATCTTGTCCGCGAACTGCGGATCGATCCCGATGCCGTTGTCGGTCACCGTGATACGGCATTCGGCCTCGGACTGCTCGCAGTCGATCACGACCCGGGGCGCCCGGTCCGGTTCGTGGAACTTCAACGCGTTGCCGATCAGGTTCTGCCACACCATGGTCAGCAGCGTCTGGTCACCGGTCACGGTGGGCAGCTCGTCCGGGAACACGACCTCGGCGTCGGAATCCTCCAGGCTACCGCCGAGGTTACGCAGCCCCCGCTGCAGCGTGTCGTCGAGCTTGACCGGCTCCCGACGGTCATGCAACCGGCCGACCCGGGAGAAGGTCAACAGGTCGTTGATGAGTACCTGCATCCGCTTGGCGCCGTCCACCGCGAACGCGATGTACTGCCGGGCACTGTCGTCGAGCTTGTCGCTGTACCGGCGCTCCAGCAGCTGGCAGAACGACGCCACCTTGCGCAACGGCTCCTGCAGGTCGTGCGAGGCGACGTAGGCGAACTGTTCCAGTTCGGCGTTGGACCGGCGCAGCTCCTGTGCCTGCTCCTTCAGCAGGAGCTGATCCTCCACGCCCCGGTCCAGTTCGGCCAGGATCCGCTGGCGCATACCGTCGATGTCGGCACCCAGTGCCTTCAGCTCGGTGGCGCCGGACCCGCGCACCTCATGCCGGAAATCGCCGTCTGCGACCAACCGGGTGTGTTCCCCCAGCCCTCTCAGTGGCCGGACCAGATCGGTGCGCAACCGCCAGAACATGATCACCGCGGTGAGTGCCAGGATGGCCAGAATGGCCACCAGCGCGGCGGTACGCAGCAGCGCTGCTTGCGCCAGAGCGGCCCGGGCCGCACGTTGGTCGGCATCCAGGTGCTGCTGCTGGGTGGTCAGCGCCTGCCGGATCCGGTCGAACTGGACCTTGCCCCGGGTCGCGAGTGCCACGACCGAGCCGGCGGTGGCCGCATGCGGTCGGGCCGCCAACGCCGGCTCGGCATACTGCTGACGCCAGGTCGACGCGCGGCGGACCACGTCCTCCAGATCGGCACGGCTCGACGGATCGTCGGCGAGCAGTCGACGCATCCGGGTCACGATCTGCCCCTGCTCCCGCTGCCCTTCCTGGTAGGGCTGCAGAAACTGGCGGTCGCCGGTCAGCAGGTAGCCGCGCAGGCCGGTCTCCTGATCCAGCAGGACGGTCTGCAACTGCCCCGCGTCACGTGCCGCCGGGAAGATATGGTCGGCGAGCCGGTTGGTGGCTGTCGTACTGCCCTGCAGCGAGCCGGCCGCGACCGCCGCCGCGACCAACAGCAGGACGGACACCACCACGAACCCCACGGACACGCTGCGCTGGATACTCAGGTGGGTACGTCGTGGGCGGGGGCCGGAGGCTGAGGTACGGGTCACGAATTCTTCCAGTGCAGATAGAGCATGGCCAGGTCGTCGTTGTTACGACCCGCATCGGACACCAGCACCGCATCGAGCAGACGTTCGACCAGTATCTCGGGTGGCTGGCCGGCGAGCCCGTCGGTCAGCTCAACCAGACCGTCCACCCCCCAGCGCTGAGTCCCGGTGCCGCGGTGCGCATCCATCAGGCCGTCGGTGTAGAGCAGCAGACCACCGTCGGTGGGCATCTGCCACATCTGCTCGGTCCACTCCTCGAACTCGGTGAACATCCCGATCGCGAAACCGGGCTCGCACGGCAACCGGAGACACCGGCCGTCCACCAGCCCGAGCGGGGGCGGGTGCGCCGCGCTCAGGGTACGCACCACCCCGGTGTCCAGCGAGACCGCCACCATGCAGATCGTGGCGTACAACTCGTCCCGGGGGCGCTCGGCGACCAGCATCTGCTGCATCACGGCGGCCAGGCGCGGACCCGTTACGCCGGCCAGGACCAGCGCCCGCCAGGCGCTACGCAACAGGACACCCAGGGCGGCCTCATCGGGGCCATGTCCACAGACGTCACCGATGACCAGATGCAGGGTGTGTTCGTCGACCTGGACGACATCGTAGAAATCACCGCCGAGCAGCGCACGTTCCCGGCCCGGCCGGTACCGCGAAACGATGCCCAGATTCGGGTGCTCGAGCCGGGGCCGGGGCAGCAGGCCACGTTCCAGTCGGGCATTCTCCTGGGCACGCATTTCGGTTTCCCGCAGTACCCGGCTGGTCTGCTCGAACTGGCGGCGCTGCACCGCATAGCGGATCGCCGAGCCCAGTAGCGGACCGTCCACCTGGCCCTTGATCAGGTAGTCCTGCGCACCCTGGCCGACCGCTGCCGTGCCGGCCGCCGCGTCGGCGAGTCCGGTGAGGACCAGTACCGCCGACTGGGGTGCGCCCCGCAGGATCGCCTCCAGCCCGCTGAGGCCCTGGGTGTCCGGCAGGTTGAGGTCCAGCAGTACGCAGTCGAAACCGCGCCGCAACGTGGTCAACGCGTTGGCCAGAGTGCTGGCTACGGTCAGGGTGACCCGCAGGCCGCTGTCCGCGAGCTGTTCCTCGACCAGCAACGCGTCACCGGCGTCGTCCTCCACCAGGAGGATCGACAGGAGTTCGGCGCTCCGGCCGGTGGAGTCCGCCGAGCGGCGGTCGACGACGGTCACCGGGGGCTTCGGTGCCCAGGAACCGCCCGGCGGCGGTCCCGTCGACATGCCGTCGCGGAGCGCACCCTTGCCGGCGATACCGCGGCAGCGCTGCTCCAACTGGGTGACATGGGTCGTCCCACCTTCACTCCCGTTGGCCGAACCCTTCGTCGACCACGTTCATTGCCGTGCGGAAACTATATCGTTTTCCGGCGGCCCGCCACCTTCTCGGTTCTGGCTCGTTAGAGTTGCCCGTTCGGGCGTACCTTTCTGTAACGATCGTTGCGCCAGCTCCGAATGTGCCCATGAGCCGACCCGGCTCCGACCGGGGCCGGCGGGCGCGTCCTTCCATCGCCGGGAAACCACCATACGCACAGCGCCGTGCGGACACGCTGAGTGGCGTCCGGCTATCCCATGGTCTCCGCGGTTGCCGCCAGCCGGACAGCGGGATCAGTCCGATGCCGGCTCAGATCCGGGCGACCCAGGTCAGGTGGGCCGAACGGATCAACGTCGGGTCGGCGGCCGTGCCGGTAGAACGGGCAGCGTCAGCTACCCCGGGTTTCACCGTACGGCTCCTCGGCCGCCGAGCCGGCGAGTTCCAGCATGCTCGGCAGGTCGGCCACCTTCGCCGCAGGTCGCTGCTGCTTCTCCCCGCACAGCAGCTCGTGGCGCTCCAGCCGCAGCCAGCCGTCCCAGGTGGTGTAGCGCACGCCGCGTTGCTGCAGCAGCGCGGTCAGTTCCTCGGCTTCGGGTCGCAACGCCCGCGGCAGGGTGGGCAGATCCGTCAGCAGGGTCCGTACGGTCTCCGCAGCATCGGCCTTGTTCGTACCGATGACGCCGATCGGACCGCGTTTGACCCATCCCGCCACGTAGAGGCCGGGCAGCGGCTGACCGTCCGCGCCGACCACCCGACCGGCCTGATGCGGGATGGTGCCGCTGACCTCGTCGAAGGGCAGCCCGGCGATGGGTGCACCGCCGTAGCCCACCGCGCGCAGCACGCTCTGCGCCGGCACGGTCTCGTACCGACCGGTGCCGACGACCCGGCCGTCGCGCAGGGTGGTGCCCTCGATCCGGACCTGCTCCACCGCACCGGTGCCCAGGATCTCGGTGGGCCGGCTCCAGAACCGCAGGTGGATGCGCCGAGACGCGGTACCGGCCGGCTTGTCCAACCAGGAGCGAAGGGTACGCAGATTGTTTCGTACCGTCCGGTCGTAGTCGGCTTGCTCGTCATCGGCCTCCGGCGGCAGATCCTCGCCGCGTAGCAGCAGGTCCACGTCCGGCAACGCGGCCAGTTCGCGTAGCTCGGGGGTGGTGAACTTGGCGTGCTGCGGTCCCCGTCGGGCGATCAGGTACACGTCACGTACCCGGTTGTCCCGGTATGCGGCGAGCACCGGGTCCGGTACGTCGGTGCGGCCCAGTTCGTCCACCCCGGTCACCAGCATCCGCGCCGCGTCCAGCGCCACATTTCCGGCGCCGACGACCGCGACCGCCTCGACGTCGAGGTCGAACCGGGTCGGGCCGTCCGGATGACCGTTGTACCAGTCGATGAACGCGGCGGCCGGTCGACTGCCGGGCAGGTCCTCGCCGGGGATGCCCAACTGACGGTCGTGCGGGCTGCCACTGGCGTGGATCACCGCGTCGTAGTGCCGGCGCAGGTCCGCCGCGTCGAGGTCCCGGCCGTAGCGCACGTTTCCGAGGAACCGGACCTGCGGCGAGCCGAGGACCCGGGCCAGGACCCGACTGATCGACTTGATCTTCGGATGGTCCGGTGCCACACCGTAACGAACCAGCCCGAAGGGTGCCGGCAGTCGGTCCAGCACGTCGACCAGCACGTCATGACCGGCGGCGAGCAGCGCCTGCACCGCGTACACCCCGGCCGGGCCGGATCCGACCACCGCGACCCGCCACGGGCGTTGTGCTACGACGCGGTCCGCCATGTCACGTCCTCCCCGGCCACCTGCCCGGCTCGCCCGACATTGCCTACCGGCGAGTCTAGTCAGCCGGGCCGTGCCCGTGGTGCCCCCGACGTGGCAGCAGGGTCAGTCTGGCTCCGCCTCGTCGGAGCGCCGGGCCCGCGACGGCTGTACCCGGGATGGTTCGCCGGGCATCTTGGGATGGTCCGGCGGGTAGGGCAGATCGCCCCGGCCGTCGTGTTCGTCGCGGTCGGCCCAGGCCAGCAAGGTTTCCAACCCGTACGCCTTCTCCTCCAGGCCGGCGTGCGGGTCTCCGTGCGTACGCAGGCGCTCCGGCACGGTCTGCAGGGTGAAGTCGTCAGGCTCCACGCTGGACAGTTCGTCCCAGCTGACCGGAGTGGACACAGTGGCGCGCTGGTTGGCGCGCAGCGAGTAGGCGCAGGCGATGGTGCGGTCCCGGGCGGCCTGGTTGTAGTCGACGAACACCTTCTGGCCGCGTTCCTCCTTCCACCACGCGGTGGTGACCTGCCGGGGCATCCGGCGCTCCAGTTCCCGTCCGAAGGCGATCAGCGCCCGGCGTACCTGGGTGAATGTCCACTCTGGACGTATCCGTACGTAGATGTGGACCCCCCGACCACCGGACGTCTTCGGGAAGCCGACCAGATCCACATCGGACAACAATGCGCGGGCCTCGGCCGCGACCGTGACCGCGTCGGCGAATCCGGTACCCGGCTGAGGATCCAGGTCGATCCGCAGCTCATCGGGATGGTCCAGATCGTCGCCACGTACCGGCCACGGATGGAACACGATGGTGCCCAGGTTCGCCGCCCACAGCACGTGGGACATGTCGGCCGGGGCGAGTTCGTCGGCCGTACGGCCGCTGGGGAAGGCGATCCGGGCGCTGCGCAACCAGTCGGGCCGCTTCGCTGGCACCCGCTTCTGGAAGAACATCTCACCGGACAGGCCCTCCGGGAAACGTTGCAGCATGGTGGGCCTGTTCTGCAGAGAGTGCAGAATGCCGTCCTGGACAGCAAGGTAATAGGACACCACGTCCCATTTGGTGAAGCCGCGGTCGGGAAAATAGATCTTTGCCGGACTGCTGACCCGCAGCGTCCGGCCGTCCAGCGTCACCTCTTCGAAGCTGCCCGCCATGGCCGCAGCGTAGCCCGACCGCACAGCCGGCGCAGCGAGTTCATCGGCCGCACGGACCTCCGATACGCCTCCGTTACTGACATGTGGCAGTAAAGGTGGTAGGCAGTGCGGGACGTTACCGTCGAACCGCCCGCGTGGAACTGCCACGCCGGGGCGTTCCGGTCGATTCAGGAGGTTCCTCGCGTGTCAAAGCGCACCCGTGCCGCCGCTGGCGGCCTGCTCGCGCTGACCACCACCGCCGGGCTCACCCTCGCCCTGGTGGGTCCGGCCGCCGCCGCATCGGCCGACGTGGTGATCAGTCAGGTGTACGGGGGTGGCGGCAACGCCGGTGCCACCCTCACCAACGACTACGTACAGCTGGCCAACCGGGGCGGTGCGAGCATCGACCTGTCCGGCTGGAGCGTGCAGTACGCCTCCGCGACCGGAACCAGCTGGCAGGTCACCAAGCTGACCGGCAGCCTGGCCGCCGGCAAGAGCTACCTGATCGCCGAGGCGCCGGGCGCCGGTGGCAGCACCCCACTGACCGACCCCGACGTGTCCGGCACGATCGCACTCGGCGCCAGCAGCGGCCGGATCGCCCTGGTGTCCAGCTCCACCGCACTGGCCTGCGGCACCAGCTGCGCGCATGCCGACGGCGTGCACGACTACGTGGGCTACGGCACCGCCGTCGAGGCCGAAGGTTCCCCGGTGGCGGCGCTGTCGGCGACCACTGCGGCGGTACGCACGGCCGCCGCGGACTCCGACGACAACGCCACCGACTTCACCGTGGCGGCACCGGATCCGGCCGGTGGCGGTGGCACCACCCCACCACCGCCCGGTCAGCCGGCGCGCATCCACGAGATCCAGGGCGCCGCACACCGCTCCCCGCTGGTCGGCAAGTCGGTCACCGAGGTACCCGGTGTGGTCACTGCGGTCGGACCGAAGGGTTTCTGGTTCCAGGACACCCACCCGGACCGGGACCCCGACACCAGCGAAGGCCTGTACGTGTTCACCTCGAGCAGGCCGACGGTGGCCCGGGGCGACGAGGTCAGCGTGGCCGGCACGGTCAGCGAATACCGGGTGAGCAACTCCGCCACCAACCTGACCACCACGGAACTGGACCATGCGACGATCACCGTCGACGGGCACGGCGCGACGATGCCACGGGCGACCCTGATCGGACCGGGTGGGCTGGCCGTACCCGACGCGGTACGCGCCGACGATCCCGGTGACGTGGAAGCCTCCGCCACGTTCAATCCACGGCGCAACGCGCTGGACCGGTACGAGTCGCTGGAAGGCATGCTGGTCGAGATCCGCAACGCGGTGGCGGCCGGCCCGACCAGCTCCTACCACGAACTTCCGGTACTGCCCGGCGGCCGGGTCGACGTACGCACGCCCAACGGTGGCGCGAAGTACACCGGCTACCGCAACGCCAACCCGCAGCGGCTGACCCTCGCCGGCACATTGGCGCCGATCCCCGACGTCAATACCGGCGACGTCCTGCCCGGCCGGGTCGACGGGGTGCTGGACTACAACTTCGGCAACTACATGCTCTACCCGACCGCGACCCCGGCCGTACGCTCCGGTGGCATCACCCCCGGCACCACCCGCGCCCAGCGTTCCGGTGAGCTCGCAGTGGCCACGTACAACGTGGAGAACCTGGCCCCGTCGGACCCGGCGGACAAGTTCAGCCGGCTCGCCCAGGGCATCGTGCACAACCTGTCCTCTCCCGACATCGTTGCGGTGGAGGAGATCCAGGACAACGACGGGGCCACCAACGACGGTGTGGTCGCGGCCGACCAGACCTGGAACAAGCTGATCGACGCGGTCACGGCGGCCGGTGGCCCGACCTACCAGTACCGCTCGATCGACCCGGTGAACGACGCCGACGGCGGTCAGCCGGGCGGCAACATCCGGGTGGGCTTCCTGTTCCGCGCCGACCGCGGTGTGCAGTTCGTGGACCGTGCACCGGGGGACGCGACCACCGCCGACACCGTGACCGAGGTGGACGGCAAGCCCCAGTTGGCGCATTCCCCCGGCCGGATCGCACCGGCGGACGGGGCCTGGACCGATTCCCGTAAGCCGCTCGCCGGCGAGTTCACCTTCCACGGCCGGACGATGTTCGTGGTGGCCAACCACTTTGACTCCAAGGGCGGCGACCAGCCGCTGATGGGTCGCTACCAGCCGCCGGGGCGCTCCAGCGAGGTCCAGCGCCACCAGCAGGCCACCCTCGTACACGCCTTCGTCCGGCAGATCCAACAGATCGACCGCAACGCCGACGTGGTGGTGCTGGGCGACCTGAACGACTACGAGTTCTCCGAGACCGCCTCGATCCTCACCGGCGGGCGATCACTGGTCGACCTGCCCAGTACGCTGCCGCTGCGGGAGCGCTACACCTACGACTACGAGGGCAACTCCGAGGTGCTCGACCACGTGATGGTCTCGCCGGCGCTGATGGACCGGCACGACTACCAGGTGGTGCACATCAACAGCGAGTTCGCCCACCAGACCAGCGACCACGACCCGCAGATCGTGCGACTGCGTCCGTGAGCTGAACTGGACCGATCCGCCCGCAACGCCCGGGACCACCAAGCCGGTGGACCCGGGCGTTGCGCCGTACATGTCGGCGACAAACGGGTGGCAGCCGGCACCGGTGGGCCACCACCCGACGTACCGTGGAGGGATGACCGAGCACGACACCACCGACACCGACCTGCCGAGCAACGAGGACGGCTGGCGCGAGCGGCTCACCCCGCAGGAGTACGCGGTGCTCCGCGAAGCCGGCACCGAGCGCCCGTTCACCGGCGAATACGTAGACACCAGGACGCAGGGTGTCTACCGCTGCCGGGCCTGCGGGGCGGAACTGTTCCGCAGCGACGCGAAATTCGAGTCGCACTGCGGTTGGCCGTCCTTCTTCACCCCGCTGGCCGGTGACTCGGTCACCCTGCTCTCCGACGTCAGCCTCGGCATGGAGCGGGTGGAGGTGCGCTGCGCCCGGTGCGACTCGCACCTCGGGCACGTGTTCACCGGTGAGGGCTACGACACCCCGACCGACCAGCGGTACTGCATCAACTCGATCTCCCTCACCCTGGAACCGGCGGCCGAAGGCTGACCCGGCCCGGGTCGTACCCTCGGGGCGTGAGCGAGCTGCAACTACGCCAGGCCCGGTTCGCCGAGCTGTCCACCACCGAGCTGTACGCCCTGCTGCGCCTGCGGGCGGACGTGTTCGTGGTCGAACAGGACTGCCCGTACCAGGACCTGGACGGGCGGGACAGCGAGCCGGACACCGTGCACCTGTGGTACCAGCGGGACGGCCGGCCGGTCAGCTATGTACGGATCCTCACCGAACCCGCGTCCGTCCTGCGTATCGGTCGGGTCTGTACCGAACACGGCGCGCGCGGCGCGGGGCTCGCGGACCGGCTGTTCTCCGCCGCGCTGGCGCTGACCGGAGCGTGCACCGTCGTGCTCGGCGCGCAGTCGTACCTCACCGGCTTCTACGCCCGGCACGGCTTCACCGCCGACGGACCGGAGTATCTGGAGGACGGCATCCCGCACACTCCGATGATCCGGACCCCGTCAGAGCGTCACCCAAGGTGAGTCAGGGGCGGACCGTCCGACTCCCGACGTAAGGTCGGATCGGCGTAGGTCGATCAGATACGGTCGCGGACGCCGGCCGGGACTGCCCGGCCGCGCCCCCGACCGGCCCGGGCCACCCCCGGCCCGGCGGAAGGGAGTCAGGTACATGGACGCTGGCACAGGCGGTTCGATCACCCCGGACGACATCCAACTGCTGCGCAAGCAGTTCGCCGCGAACCCGGCATACCGGGTGGCGCAGCACGCGGTTGCCGCACATCCGGTGGACGAGATCGCGCTGGACCGCACGATCGTGCGTGACACCGACCACTCGGTGTCGAACCTGCTCGACGACTGGAAGGTGACCGACCAGCAGAAGAGCGGGCGGTGCTGGCTGTTCGCCGGGCTGAACCTGCTCCGGGTCGGCACCAAGAAACTGCTCAACGTCAAGGAGTTCGAATTCTCCCAGAACCATCTGATGTTCTGGGACAAGCTCGAACGGGCCAACTACTTCCTCGAGGCGGTCATCGACACCGCCGAGCGTGAACTCGACGACCGGACCGTGGCCCACCTGCTCACCACCGTCGCCGACGACGGCGGGCAGTGGAACATGTTCGTCGCGCTGGTCGCCAAGCACGGCCTGGTACCCAAGTCGGTGATGCCGGAGACCCAGTCGTCGTCGAACACCATGCGGCTCAACTCGGTGCTGCGCAAGATCCTCCGGGAGGGCGCCCGTACCCTCCGGTCGACCACCGGCACCGTCGAGGAACTGCGCGACCGCAAGCGGGAGATCCTGGCCGTGGTCCACCGGGTACTCACCATCCACCTGGGCAACCCGCCGGAGAGCTTCGACTGGCAGTGGGTGGATGCCGACCGGCAGTTCCACCGCGACGGCGAACTCACCCCGCACCAGTTCGCCGAGCGGTACGCGCAGCTCCCACTGTCGGACTACGTCTGCCTGGTACACGACCCGCGCCCCAGCAGTCCGACCGGCCGCACCTTCACGGTGCAGTACCTGGGCAACGTGCTGGACGGGCCACCGGTGGTGTACCTCAACGTCGACATGACGGTACTCAAGGACGCCGCCGCCCGTACCATCGCCGGCGGTGAACCTGTCTGGTTCGGCTGCGACGTGGCGCAGCAGTTCAACAAGACCGAGGGACTCTGGGACGCGGCGCTGATCGACTACGGCTCGGTGTACGGGACCAGCTTCGAACTGGACAAGGCCGCGCGGCTGGAATACCACGAGACGGCGATGACCCACGCGATGCTGTTCACCGGCGTCGACCTGGTCGACGGCGTGCCGCGGCGTTGGCGGGTGGAGAATTCCTGGGGCGACGACACCGGTAAACAGGGATTCTTCACCATGAACGACTCGTGGTTCGACGAGTACGTGTTCGAGATCGCGGCCCGACGTGAGCTGCTGCCCGAGGTGTTGCAGCAGGCGCTGTCCGGCGAGCCGATCGTGCTGCCGTCCTGGGACCCGATGGGTGCCCTGGCCCGCTGACACACGTGCCGGGCCCGGCCGGTCACACCGCGCCGGGCCCGACACTGCGGACCTCGCCGACCTGCTGTGCCGGGAGGCCCGGCTGCACTGAGGGCTACGGCAGGTCGGCGATGATCTCCCCGATGTCGCGTCGCCGACCGGTGTAGAACGGGATCTCCAACCGGGTGTGCCGGCGCGCCGTCGCGGCCCGCAGATCACGCATCAGGTCCACGATCCGGTGCAACTCGTCGGCCTCGAACGCCAGCACCCACTCGTAGTCGCCGAGCGCGAACGCCGGGACCGTGTTGGCCCGTACGTCCGGGTAGGTGCGGGCCATCTTGCCGTGCTCGGCGAGCATGAACCGACGTTCCTCGTCGGGCAGCAGATACCATTCGTACGACCGGTTGAACGGATACACCGACACATACTTCTTCGGCTCCTCACCGGCCACGAACGCCGGCAGGTGGCTCTTGTTGAACTCGGCCGGGCGGTGTACGGCCATCGCCGACCAGGCCGCGGTCAGGTAGCGGCCGAGCTGGGTACGCCGTACCGCACCGAAGGCGTCCTGCAGGGCGTCCGGGTCGGCCGAGTGCCACCAGATCATCAGGTCCGCGTCGGCGCGCAGAGCCGATACGTCGTAGCTGCCGCGGACCACCACGTCCTTGGCCGCCAACTGCTCGAACAGTCCGGTGACCTCGTGGGTCAGCTCGTCACGCAAAACCGGCAGCGCGGTGTCGGCGCGGAACACCGACCACATCGTGTACCGGACCGTGGCGTTCAGTTCACGGATGCGCGCGGCGTTGGGTGTGGTGGGCTCGGATGCTGAATCAGCCATTGTTCGTTTCTCCCAGTGGTACGGATGCTGCCGCCGGCCCGAGGCCGGCGATCAACGACTCGGCGGCGTGCTGTCCGGAGCGGGCGCACACCGGCACCCCGACGCCGTCATAACCGGCGCCGGCCAGCGTCAGCGTCGGATGCCCGGCCAGGGCGGCGCGGGCCCGGGCGATCCGGTCGGTATGGCCGGGCCCGTACTGCGGCAGACCGCCGCCCCACCTGCGTACCGCGGTCGCCACCGGATCGGGCAGCCGCTCGCCGAGAATGCCGGACAGTTCCCGTAGGGCGAGGTCGGTCAGTTCGGCGTCGGCACGGTGCAGGACCTGACTCTCCCGGTAGCGACCGATCGACAGCCGTACCGCACAACGGTCCGGTACGGCCAGATGCGGCCACTTGCGGCTGACGAACGTCGCCGCCTTGACCGCGTAGCCCTCGGTGGCGGGCACCAGGAAACCCGACGAGCCGGGCAGTACGTCACCCGGCAGTACCAGCGTCACCAGCGCCACGCTCGCATAGTCGAGGACGCCGACCTCGGCCGCGGCATCAGGGGCGAACCCGGAGAGCAGGCGGGCCGCCGGACGGGCCGGCACGGCCAGCAGCACCGCGTCGGCGGCCACCCGCTGCGGATCCCGGGTGGAACCGACGGTCAGCTGCCAGCCATCCGTGGTCGGGGTCAGCTCCCGTACCGGAAGACCCAGCCGCAGTTCGGCGCCGGATTCACGGGCGAGCGCCTCGACGAGCTGCGTCATACCCCCGCGCACCGCGCCGAACAGCGGACCGGTGGGTCGCGGGGTGGCCCGCTGGGCGGCGGTCACCGCTGCCGCCAGAGTGCTCTCCCGCTGCGCGGACCCATGCAGCGCGGGCAACGTCACGGCCAGCGACAGGTCGTCGGCCCGACCCGCGTACACCCCGCCGAGCAGCGGATCGACGAGCCGCTCCACCACCTGGTCGCCGTAGCGGGAACGGACCAACGCGCCGACCGACACATCCGCACCAGGACCCAGCAACGGCCCGCCGGTGCCATGTGGTTCCGCTCGGGGGCGGGCCACGGCGTCACCGGCCCAGGAGCCGGGGTCGGCCGGGATGCCCATCAGCGTGCCGGCCGGCATCGGCCGGATCCGGCCGTCGGTGACCAGGCCGGCGCCCAGCGGAGCCGGCTGTACCAGCTCACCCAGCCCGACCCGCCCGGCCAGCTGGGCCATCACCGGATCACGCAGCAGGAACGCCTCGGCACCCTGCTCGATCCGCATTCCGCCGACATCCCCGGTCGACAGCTTCCCACCGACCCGGTCGGCCTGGTCGAGCACCGTGATCCGCAGCGCCGGCCCGCCGAGTTCGCGCAGCCGCAGTGCACCGGCCAGTCCGCTGATGCCGGCGCCCACCACCACGACATGAGTCACGGCCGAATTCTCCCCCGCCGTACGGTCCCGCCGTACGGCCGGGCCGCGCCGGTGTGACCCGGTCGCCGGCCACGTCCCCCGGGGCCGGCCCTCATGGCAGTTCGTGCACCAGATCCACCACGCGGGCCAGTACGTCGGGATCGGTCTCGGGCGGCACGCCGTGGCCGAGGTTGAACACGTGACCGGGCGCCCGGTCGCCTTCTCCGACGATCCGCCGCACCTCGGCGTCCAGTACGTCCCACGGCGCGAACAGCAACGCCGGGTCGAGATTGCCCTGCACCGCACGCCCCGGGCCGACAGCGGCGGCCGCCTCGTCCAGCGGAGTACGCCAGTCGACCCCGACCACGTCGGCGCCGACCTCGGCCATCGCCGGCAGCAGGTGTCCGGTGCCGACTCCGAAGTGGATCCGGGGTAGCCGCGGGGCGGCCCGCCGGACCGCGGTCATTACCGCCTCGGAATGCGGTGCCACGAAGCGTCGGTAGTCGACCTCGGACAGTGCGCCGGCCCAGGAGTCGAACAGCTGGACCGCGGAGATTCCGGCGGCGATCTGCGCGCGCAGGAATTCGGTGGTGATGTCGGCGAGCCGCGCGCACAGGGCATGCCACACCTCCGGCGCACCGTGCATCAACGCTTTGGTCCTGGCGTGGTTGCGCGACGGGCCGCCCTCCACCAGGTAACTCGCCAGGGTGAAGGGTGCCCCGGCGAAACCGATCAGCGGTGTGTCACCGAGTTCGGCGGTGAGCAGACCGATCGCCTCGGTGACGAATCCGACGTCGTCGGCGGTCAGGGGACGGATCCGGTCGACCGCGGCCCGATCACGGACGGGTTCGGCCAGGACCGGTCCCACCCCGGGCTGGATGTCCACCTCGACACCGGCGGCGGCCAGCGGTACCACGATGTCGGAGAACAGGACCGCCGCGTCCACTTTCAGCCTGCGCACCGGCTGCAGGGTGATCTCGCAGACCATCTCGGGGCGGCGACATGCCTCCAGCATGGCGATGCCCTCGCGGAGTGCCCGGTACTCAGGCAGCGACCGCCCGGCCTGACGCATGAACCACACCGGACGGTGGGCCACCGGTTCACCCCGACAGGCACGCAGGAACACAGCCTCGGTACCTACAGATGTGCTCATCGCTGCCATCCTCGCACGCACCCCGACACGGCACGGAGAGTGCCCCGTCGGGTGCTACCTGGATTCGCTTGACGTACCAGGTTTCCGGTATGACGGCCCGGCGTGCCATCCGGGGTGTAGCGGACCCTGGCGCATAGGCTCGGATACATGGCGCCGTCAACCGTGCTGCCCCCGGAAACCTTCACGCGCGCGGTTCAGGGGCTCAACTCGGTGCAGCCTCGGGCAGAGATCGTGCTCGAGGAGTTTCCGGCACCCAGAAAACTGGCGCCCTACGCGTACGCGTTGAGCGCCACCGTGCTGCGCGACGACGACGAGGTGTCCACCGGCCGGCTCATCCTGCTGCACGACCCGGACGGTCATGAGGCGTGGGCCGGCACCCTGCGCCTGGTCACCTATGTCACGGCGGAGATCGAAACGGAACTGGCCGCCGATCCGCTGCTGCCCACGGTGGGCTGGAGTTGGCTGACCGATGCGCTGGAGGCACACGGCGCCCGCTACACCGCGGCGGCCGGCACGGTCACCCAGACGACGTCCACCCGGTTCGGCGACCTGGCGGGGCCACCGACCACGGCGGACCTGGAGATCCGGGCCTCGTGGACACCGTTGGCACCGGATGTCGAGGTACATCTGGAGGCCTGGTGCGTGCTCCTGGCCTCGACCGCCGGGCTACCCCCGCCGGGGGTCACCTCACTGCAGGCCGATCGGGACTAGTGCCGCATCAGGCAACGTTTGCCCCGTCGGTATGGTGACCCCTGCCCGGCGGGGGGATGTAATCAGACTTGGCATATGGCGGAATTGGTTGAAGTTCGGGAGATCGATGGCGACGAGGATCGTCGGCTGGTGCGAATCGTGCGCAGGGGCAGCGGCTCGGTGGTGACCCGGCGGCGGGCCCAGATGATGCTGCTTCCGGCGAAGCCGGTCGCGACGATCATCTTCACCAGCACTGCGCGCGGCGCCGCGTATCGGACAGTGCCGCATCCCGGCCAGGCGGGCTATTCGAGCACGGACACAGCGGTCTTCAACTCACCGAACGCCTCTCGCGCGTACTCGACGAGAGTCCGCGGATCCGCTGCCGACGTCCACCGGTCGAACGCGCCGTAGAAGGCACGCGCGCCCAGTTCGGCCGCGAGATCGGCGACGAGTTCCGAGACACCGCGCGTGCGAAGCGCCTGCGCCATCGCCTCGGAGAGCGCCGCCCGCTTGGAGGCGGAGCGCTCCTGCAGTTCCGCGCTGTTCGCGATGGCCGCCCGAAGCCGCCGCCCGATGTCACGCCGGTCCTCCGTGAACGAGGAAGCGAGTCCGTCCAGCGCCAGGCCGACCGTTTCCAGAGGCGTGGCCGCTTCGGGCGCCTCGGCGATCGCCTCGGCCGTGATCCGGCTGTGGATCTCCTGGCCGGCGAACAGCACCTCGCGCTTGTCGGTGAAGTGCCGGAAGAACGTGGTCTTGGTCAGCCCTCCGGCCCGCTCGGCGATCTCGTTGACCGTCGTCGCCTCGTACCCCTGCTCCGCGAACAATTCGACTGCGGCGCGGACCAGCCGTTCCCGTGCGTTCGGTTCCCATCGCGCCATGAGGACCATCCTAGGTGACGTGACTTGGTATCGTCACCGTGCTAGCGTGACGTTACCAAGTCGCATCACTTTCCAGGGAGATCCTCATGCGCGTCTTCGTCACCGGCGCCAGCGGCCACATCGGCTCCGCCGTTGTTCCCGAGCTCATCCACGCAGGTCACGACGTCGTCGGCCTCGCCCGTTCCGACGAGGCGGCCGCGACCGTCAGGGCGATGGGCGCCGAGGACCGCCGCGGGGACCTGACCGACCTCGACGGGCTGCGCGAGGCCGCCCGCGACGCCGACGCGGTCGTCCACCTCGGCTTCCAGCACGAGGGCATCGCGTCCGGTCGCTTCGCCGAGGTCGCCGCGCAGGACGAAGAGGTCGTCCACGCGATCTGCGGCGAACTCCTCGACACCGGCAAGGCCTTCCTCGGCATCGGCATGGGCCGCGTCGAGGACCTGGTGAACCACCCCAACCCCCGCGCCAAGGTCGCACTCGCCATCCACGGGTACACCGGGCGCGGCGTGCGCACCGTCCTGGTCGCGGTCCCGAACGTCACCCACAGCGAGCGCGACCGGAACGGGTTCATCCCGCAGTACCTCCGGATCGCCCGCCAGACCGGCGTCGCCGGCTACCTCGGGGACGGCGCCAACACCTGGGCCACGGGCCACACCCTCGACGTCGCCCGCGTCTGGGCGCTCGCACTGGATAAGGCCCCAGCCGGCTCGCAGGTCACCGGCGCCACCGAGGCCGGCGTCCCGGTCCGCACCATCGCAGAGTCCGTCGCCCGCCACCTAGGCATCGAGGCGGTCAGCATGTCGGCGGAGCAGGCAGCCGAGCACTTCAAGGCCTTCCCCTTCATCGGCATCGACGTCAAGATGCCGAACCAGGCGACCCGCGAACTGCTCGGCTGGGAGCCGACCCACCCCACCCTGCTCGCCGACCTCGACGCAGGCTTCTACTTCAATCGCTGAACCGCCAGGAGGGGTGACGCTTCCAGTGCCGCATTCAAGCAACGTTCGCCCTGGCGACGACTTCGCGTAGGCGTTCGTCGGCGGCGTGCTTGTTCCGCCAGATGATGTAGCGGCGGATCATGCTGCCCTGGGCCTTGTGGCTGGGGTGGTCAGTGCCGTCGAGGGCGAAGTAGCGCAGGGCGGTGAACTGGGCCTCGATCCGGTTGAGCCAGGAGCTGTTGGTCGGGGTGTAGGCGATCTCGACGTTGTTCGCCGCGGCCCACGTGCCGACCCGCTGGCACCGTTCGTCGTCAGGTGCGGCGAGTAGTTGTCGCAAATGATCGCAATGCGCACGTCCGCGGGGTGCAGCGAGCGCAGGTAGCGGCAGAACTCCAGGAACTTGGAGCGGTTCTTGGTCTTCTTGATGTGGCCGTAGAGCTGGTCCTTGGCCAGGTCGTAGGCGGCGAACAGGTGCCGGACGCCGTGCGGTCGGGTGTAGGTGGCCCGCCGCCGGGGTCTGGGCTCGGTCGGGGTCCTTGCCCTTGCCGCCGCGTTCGGCCCACTGCCGGCCGGGGTGCGGCTGGAGGTTGAGCGGGCCGAATTCGTCCATGCAAAAGATGACTTCGGGCTCGCCCTCCTCGGGTATGACCTCGCCGTCGGCAATCGCGTAGAGGTGCTCGACCCGGGCCTTCTTGGCGGCGTAGTCCGGGTCTCGGGAGGTCTTCCAGGTCTTCACGCGTTGAAACGACACGCCCTCCTCGCGGAGCAGGACCCGAAGGCCCTCGTGGCTGATGTCGTCGACCACCCCCTCGGCGACCAGGAAGTCGGCCAGCTTGGCCAGGCTCCAGGTCGAGAACGGCAGGCCGTGCTCGGCCGGCTTGGACTTGGCGATCTTCTTGATCTCCCGGCGTTCCGGGAGCGTGAACGTCCTCGGTCGGCCGCCCTTGTACTTGGGGTAGAGCGAGTCGAAGCCGTCGGCGTTGAAGTTGTGAATCACGTCCCGGACCCGGTCCGCGCTGGTGAACGTCACCTCGGCGATCTTCGCCTCCGGCATGCCCTGTGCGGACAGCAGCACCATCTGGGCCCGCCGCCAGGTCACCACGGACCCAGTGCCTCTGCGGATGATCCGCAGCAGCCGCCTGCCCTCGTCGTCATCGATCTCACGGACCTGCACGCGTTCAGCCACATGATCATTCTGACGGTCCGATGCCACCTGGCACAGCACCTGGACGACGCGTCACGACGGGGCGAACATTGCCTGATGCGGCACTAGAGACGCGGTCCGGCCCGAGGACCGGACCGCGTCCCGGGCCGGGATCACCTGATCAGAGCGTCCGCCTTGCGGCACGGCGCCTGAAGGTCCTTGACCAGCTCACGGTACTTCTTCTCGTCGTTCTTGCCGGCCGCTACCAGCGCGTCCTCCAGCATGCTCAGACACTTGGCGACAGTGGCCTTGTCGGAGGCGAGAGACTTGTTGGTGCTCTTCGCCCCGGACAGGTCCTGGTTGGCCTTGTCCAGATCCTTCTTGGTCGAGTCCAGCTGCTTGCCGAGGTCGTCGATCTTCTTCTTCTGACCGTCGATCGTGCTCTGCCGGCTGGCCGCGACCTTCTTCTCGTTGTTGTAGTCACCGTTCTTGGTCACGAACATCACCGTCATCGTGACGGCGAGGATCAGGAACACGGCGGTCGCGGCGGTGAGTACCGGGATCCACGGGCCACGCTTGCGTTGCGGCTGCTCGGTGCCGAACCGTGACGGCTCACCGGGCGCGCCGGGACCGGTGCCCATGGACGGCAGCGCCATCGTGTGCTGTTGGCCCGCGGCACCCTGGTCGGCGCCGTAGCTGGGGGCACCGCTGGCCGGCATCGGGGTGAACGGTGCGGTCGGCTGTGGACCGGAACCGAAGCCCGGACCGCTCGCGGGCTGGTTCGGATAACCCGCTCCGCTGGCCGGCTGGCTGGCATAACCCGGGCCGCTGGCCGGTTGGCCGGCATAACCAGGGCCACTCGCCGGTGGGCTCGCGTAACCGGGACCGCTCGCCGGCTGGTCACCGTAGCCGGACGGGGGTTGTTGTCCGTAGGGCGCACCGTACTGATCCGGTGGCGGTTGCTGATTCGGCTGGCCGGGGCCGCCCCAGCCCTGCTGCGGGCCGTCGGGCGGATACGGCCCGTTCCCGTATCCGGGTTGGCTCATTGTGTGACTCCTCCTCCACGGAGCAAGATGCCCCGGTGCCTGTACTCATGGTGCCCGACGGGTGCACGTGTCACGTCCGTCGACCGGCCCGGACGGTCAGCCCCGGCAGACCGAGAACTTGTCGCACGGCACCGAGATCGGAATCGCCAGCCCGATCCCCTCCGCGTCACGCGCCTTCTCGGTGGCGATACCGACCACCTCACCCTTGGCATTCATCACCGGACCACCGGAGTTACCCGGGTTGATCGCAGCGTCGAACTGGATGAACTTCTTGTCACTGCCCGGCACGTCGCGTTGCGCGGAGCTGACCACGCCGGTCGTGACCGAGTCGTTCAGGCCAAGAGGTGAACCCACCACCACCACCGGCTCACCAGGCTCGACATCCGCCTTGACGGTGGTGAGGATCTCGAACTTCTGGTCGCATTCGAGTACCGCGATGTCCAGGCTCTTGTCGTGTTGAACGACCTTGGCCGGGAATTTCGAGTCGCCACGCTGCAGTTCCACCTCGCTGCTGCCACTGTCCAGCAGGGGCTGCACGACGTGGTCGTTGGTCAGCAGGTACGAACCGCCGCCAGCTGCACTGCCGATCACGAACGAGCTTCCGGTGTAGTCACCCGCAACCACCTGGAAGACGCTGGGCAGCACCTTCTTCGCCACGGCTGCGGCGTCCAGCGACTTCTTCGCCCGCTCCTCCAGCGCCTTGACGGTGCCCTCCAGTGACTTGAGTCGCTTGTCGCTGTGTGACTGGGCGGCCGCCACGCTGCGCTTCTGGTCGTCCAGTGCGGAGTTCGTACGCACCAGCAGCACCGTCTGTACTGCCGCGACACAGATCAGTACGCAGGCCAGCACCACGGCCAGAACGGTGAGCGAACCCCGCCGGGGGGTACCGGCCGGCGCGGGCGCGGATGGTGGCTGCCAGATCGGCGGGGAGCCCTGCGGTAGTGACTGCTGGGGCTCGCCGGGCGCACCCGCCCAGCCGGCCGTGCCCGGTTCGGTCGACCAGGACGCGGCGTTGAACTGACCGGTCGGGTTGAACTGACCGGTCGGCTGGCCCATCGGGGGTTGGTTCGCCGGGGGCTGCCCCGGGTGCCCCTCGGGCGGCTGACCCGGCACGTGCCCCGGAAACTGCTGAGCCTGCGGCGGTGGCCCCTGGCCGGGCCCGCCGTACGGGTACTGGCCCGGCACCCCGTGGCCGGGAACCGGTTGGTTCGGGCCGGCCCACTGCGCGTCAGGCCGCTCGGTGCGGTCCTGGGTCACCACCGGGCTGCCCGATCCCGCCGGGGCATCGGGGCCTGTCGGGGTGCCCGGGCCGGTCGGAGCGCCGGGCCCCGCCGGATCCGGCTGCCCCCCGGGTGCGCCCGGCTGCGCACTGACCTGCCGCCCGTGCTGCGCGTACGGATCGGTCATCTGACTACGGTCCTCCCCTGTCCTGCCCATCCTCTGCGCGCACGCGGCGCCGGCCTTGAGATGGCCGCAGACGCGGCAGGTCTGCGGGCCCGAAACCGGACCGCGTCCCTGCGGCACACCGTAATGGTCGGGTGCCATACCCGAATGTCCGCGCGGACGCGGGCAACGGTGCAGGACGGTACCGGATAACAGTGAATACCGGCAGTGCCGGGAGAGTCCATACGCTATACCGCGAAATCGCACCTCATTCGACGGACCGGCACCGGTCATGGACGGGGCGGCCAGAGATTCCCGGAGCCCGGCCCGTACGGTGGGCAGGTGGCCGACGGATCATCGCCGGTACGTCGGGGCGCCAGCGACGCCCACACGCACCGCATTTCACCCACTCCCTCCGCTGAGGACACGACGACCCCGGACGGTGGGCCCTCGTCGCCAGCATCGACACCGGCGCCGCCGCGACCGGGTAGTGCCACCGCACCGGAGTTCCTCGAACCGGTACCCGTTGAACCCACCGTGACCAGCTCAGATACCGTCGGTGCGGATCCCGCGAAGGGGTCCGGCGAGGTCGGATCCGCAGCGACGACCGGTGCCGGGCCGGCCGATACGGCCGATCCCACCGACGACGGTCCGGCGCAGGACGACACACCGCCGGCAGTGCTGCTGCGCGAGCCGCGGGACGGCATCCCCGAACCCGTCGCCGATCCGGCCGCGCTCGCCGAGATGGTCACCAGGTTCGCCGCCGGGCACGGGCCGGTGGCCATCGACGCCGAACGTGCCTCCGGCTATCGCTACACGCAGCGGGCGTATCTGATCCAGCTACGCCGTGACGGCGCCGGGACCGCGTTGGTCGATCCCATCCCGCTGGCCGCCGCGGGCACCGATCTGTCCAGCCTGACCGAGGCGATCGCGGACACCGAATGGGTGCTGCACGCGGCCAGCCAGGACCTGCCGTGTCTGGCCGAGGTGGGCATGCGGCCCCGGCAGTTGTTCGACACCGAACTGGCCGCACGACTGGCCGGCTTCGAGCGGGTCGGGCTCGCGGCCATCACCGAGCGGCTGCTGGGCTACGCACTGGAGAAGCACCATTCGGCGGCGGACTGGTCCACCCGGCCGCTGCCGGAGAGCTGGTTGGCCTACGCGGCACTGGATGTCGAACTGCTGGTCGCGTTGCGCGACGAACTCGCCGCGGAACTGACCCGGCAGGGCAAGGCCGAGTGGGCGGCGCAGGAGTTCGCCGCTCTGGTCGACGCCGGTCCGCCCCGGCCGCGTACGGATCCGTGGCGCCGCACCTCGGGCATCCACCGGGTACGGGGTGCCCGCGGGCTGGCGCGGGTACGCGCGCTGTGGACCGCCCGGGACGAGGTGGCCATGCGGCGCGACACCGCACCGGGTCGGGTACTGCCGGACGCCGCGATCATCGCTGCGGCGCAGGCCGACCCGAAGGACGAGCAGTCGTTGATGGCGCTGCCCGGGTTCGGCAACCGTGGTGCCCGCCGGCTGACCCGTACCTGGCTGTCGACGCTGCAGCAGGTGCGTACCCTCCCGGAGCCGGAACTGCCGTCACCGTCGGTCTCCGCGGACGGCCCGCCACCGGCCCACCGTTGGGCCGAGCGGGATCCGGCCGCCGCGACACGACTGGCCCGCTGCCGGGCTGCGGTCACCTCGGTCGCGCGGGAGCACCATCTGCCCGCCGAGAACCTGCTCACCCCGGACACGGTCCGCCGGCTGGCCTGGGAGCCACCGACCGACGGTGATCCTGCGGCGGTGGAGTCCTTCCTGGTCGAACACGGCGCACGGGCCTGGCAGGTCGGGCTGACCGCGGCGGCGCTCGGTACGGCACTGGCCGACGCGGCAGCCGGTCACCAACCCTGACCCTGGTGTGATGCGGAGCACAGACGGGGGACCCTGAGCGAACTCGGTTACTGACGAGTAGCATCGGGCGGGAGAAGGAACGCAATCCTGTAGGAGGCTCGCGTGCCCCGTACCGTCCGCGACGTCGTCTTTGTCGACGGCGTACGCACCCCGTTCGGCAAGGCGGGCGGCATGTACGCGGAGACCCGCGCGGATGACCTGGTCATCCGCTGCATCCGCGAACTGATCCGCCGTCACCCGCAACTGCCACCCGAACGCGTCGACGAGGTCGCCATCGCGGCGACCACCCAGATCGGCGATCAGGGACTGACCATCGGCCGCACCGCCGCGCTGCTGGCCGGGCTGCCCAAGACCGTGCCGGGCTACGCCATCGACCGGATGTGCGCCGGCGCCATGACCGCTGTCACCACTGTCGCCTCGGGCATCGCGTTCGGCGCGTACGACGTGGCCATCGCCGGTGGCGTCGAGCACATGGGCCGGCACCCGATGGGTGAGGGCGTCGACCCGAACCCGCGGATCCTGTCCGAGAAGCTCGTCGACCCGTCCGCACTGGTGATGGGATCCACCGCGGAGAACCTGCACGACCGGCTGCCGGGCATCGGCAAGGAGCGTGCCGACCGCTTCGCGATGGCCAGCCAGCAGAAGGTCGCCAAGGCCTACGCCGAGGGGAGGATCCAGCCCGACCTGGTCACCATCGCGACCCGGTCGGCCGACGAGGGCTGGGGGCTCGCCGCCGACGACGAGGCACCCCGACCCGACACCAGCCTGGAGAAGCTGTCCGGGCTCAAGACGCCGTTCCGGCCGCACGGGCGGGTCACCGCGGGCAACGCCGCCGGTCTCAACGACGGTGCGACCTGCTCGATCATCGCCGCCGAGGACGTCGCCCGGGAGTTGGGCCTGCCGATCGCGATGCGTCTGGTCAGCTACGGCTTCGCCGGGGTGGAGCCCGAGGTGATGGGTGTCGGCCCGATCCCGTCCACCGAGAAGGCGTTGCGCCTGGCCGGGCTGGAGATCGGCGACATCGGTCTGTTCGAGCTCAACGAGGCCTTCGCGGTACAGGTCCTGGCGTTCCTGGACCACTTCGGCATCTCCGACGATGATCCCCGGGTCAACCCGTGGGGCGGCGCGATCGCCATGGGCCACCCGCTGGCATCCTCCGGCGTGCGGCTGATGACCCAGCTGGCCCGTCATTTCGCCGAGCACCCCGAGGTGCGCTACGGGCTGACCGCGATGTGCATCGGCATCGGCATGGGCGGCTCGGTCATCTGGGAGAACCCCGCCTGGGAGGGAAACAAGTGAGCGCGCCGGAGTTCGGGAACGAGACCGTCACCAAGGCCCTGGTCCGCTATCTGCGGGTACCCGGCCTGGACGGTGAGGCTGCCCTGATCACCCTCGACAACGGGCACGACTACAAGAAGCCGAACACGTTCGGGCCCGGCGGCCTGGCCAGCCTGGACGCCGCGCTGGACGAGGTGTACGAGCACGCGCCGCGGGTACGGTTCGTCGCGGTCACCGGCAAGCCGTTCATCTTCGCGGTGGGCGCCGACCTGACCGGCATGCCGCTGATCCGCAACCGCGAACAGGCCCTGCAGATCGGGCAGCTGGGGCATCGGGTGTTCGCCCGGCTACGGGACTCCGACGTACCCAGCTTCGCGTTCATCAACGGCGCGGTGATGGGTGGTGGCCTGGAACTGGCACTGCACTGCCAGTACCGCAGCCTGTCCGCCGGCGCCGCCGCGTTGTCGTTCCCGGAGTGTTTCCTCGGCCTGGCGCCGACCTGGGGTGGCACCCAGCTACTGCCGAACCTGATCGGCCCCGATGCCGCCGTCACGGTGATCATCGAGAACGCGCTGAACCAGAACAAGCAGCTCAAGCCGAAACAGGCGGCCAAGCTCGGCATCGCCGACGTACTGCTGGAGCCGGCCGACTTCCTGGAACGCTCGCTGGAGTGGGCGGCCGGCGTGGTCGGCGGTTCGGTCCAGGTGGACCGGCCCGAGGTGGACCGTGGTGACGCCTGGGATGCCGCGATCACCCGAGGCAGGGCGATCGCCGACGCACGGCTGCATGGTGCGGCGCCCGCGCCGTACGCCGCGCTCGACCTGATGGCCCTGGCGAAGACCGCGTCGTTCACCGACGGCACCGCCGCCGAGGACACCGCGCTGGCCGACCTGCTGATGACCGAGGAACTGCGGTCCGGGCTCTACTCGTTCGACCTGGTGCAGCGGCGGGCCAAGCGGCCGGTCGGCGCGCCGGACAAGTCGCTGGCCCGACCGGTCACCAAGGTCGGTGTGGTCGGTGCCGGGCTGATGGCCAGCCAACTCGCGCTGCTGTTCGCCCGCCGCCTGCTGGTCCCGGTGGTGCTCACCGACCTCGATCAGGAACGGGTCGACAAGGGAGTGTCGTACGTGCACTCCGAGGTGGACAAGCTGCTGGCCAAGGGCCGGATGGACGCCGACAAGGCGAACCGGATCAAGGCCCTGGTGACCGGCTCGGTGGACAAGGCCGTGTTCGCCGACGCCGACTTCATCATCGAGGCCGTCTTCGAGAACATGCAGGTGAAGAAGAAGGTCTTCGCCGAACTCGAGGGGATCATCGGCGACGAGGCCGTACTGGCGACCAACACCTCATCGCTGTCGATCAGCGAGATGGCGTCGGAGCTGCGGCACCCCGAGCGCGTCGTGGGCTTCCACTTCTTCAACCCGGTGGCGATCCTGCCGCTGCTGGAGATCGTGCGTGGGCAGCGCACCGACGATCCGACGCTGGCCACCGCGTTCGCGGTCAGCAAGGAGCTGAAGAAGAACAGCGTACTGTGCAGCGACTCGCCGGCGTTCGTGGTCAACCGACTGCTCACCCGGTTCCTGGGCGAGGTGTTCGCCACCGTCGACGAGGGCACCCCGATCGAGGTGGCGGACCGCGCGCTGGAGCCGCTCGGACTGCCGATGAGCCCGTTCGTGCTGCTGCAGTTCGTCGGCGTGGCGGTCGCCCACCACGTGTCGGAGACACTGCACGCGGCGTACCCGGACCGGTTCGGTGTCTCGGACAACCTGGCCCGGCTGGTCGAGGCGGGCAAGCCGGGGGTCTACACCTGGAACGCCAACGGCGAGCAGAGCGTCGACCCGGAGGTGCTGGCCCTGATCAAGGTCGGCGATTCGGTGCTGACCGAGGAGCAGGTCCGCCAGCGAGCACTGAACGCGGTCGCCCAGGAGGCCCGCCAGATGCTCGACGAGGGCGTGGTGGCCGAGGCGCAGGACATCGACCTGTGCATGATCCTGGGCGCCGGTTGGCCCTTCCACCTGGGCGGCATCACGCCGTACCTGGACCGCACCGGGTGCGCGGAGAAGGCCACCGGCAAGCGGTTCCTGCCGCCGGGTGTGGCCAGTCTGCCGGCCTGATGTCCCTGCGGTGCCCCGGCCTGTCCGCCGGGGCACCGCACAGGTCAGTCCGGTGGCCCACCGGAGCGTTGGAGACGGCCGATCAGCCAGCCCAACCAGCGCACGTACTCCTGTTCCAGAGCCACCCCGTGCCGTACGGTCGCGTAGTCGGCGAACCGCTGTGAGCTGACGTCGGACGGCGGACCATCGGCCTCGAACATGGTGAGCAGCGCCCGGTAGCGGTCGATCACCTGTTCCCGGCGGTCCTGCTCTGCAGTCAGCATCGTCACCACCGCGGCAGGATCGGCCGCCCAACTGCTGAACACCTTGAGCAGCAGTTCGTTGCGCGGTTGCGGGGTCGGCGCCGGGGTGGCCACCCAGTCGGCCAGCGCATCACGGCCGGCGGCGGTGGCCCGGTACATCTTCTTGTCGTGCGGCCCGGGTCCGGGCTCCGCGGTGAAGGTGACCAGCCCCGCCTCGACCAGCCTGGTCAGCGTGCCGTGGATCTGGGCGTGACCCGCGGTCCAGAAGTACCCGATCGGTTCGCGCATCCGGGCCGACACCTCGTAGCCGCTGTGCGCACGCCGTACCAGCAGGCCGAGGATGGCGTATCCCAGAGTGTTCACCTGGTCATCCTGCCCGAGCCGGACGGCTCGGGCAGGAGGACCTCCAGCTCATGCCGGGTCGACCGGCCAGTCCGGATGGTTCGGCATCGGTGGTGTCGTCGTGCCGTACAGCCAGGCGGTGAGGAACGCGCGCAGGTCACGGTGTGCGACGTGGCTGGCGGTGTCGATGAACTGCGCTGTGGTGCCGTTACCGGCGCGGTGGGACGAGGCCCAGGAGCGTTCGATCCGGGCGAAGGTGGCCGCTCCGACCTTCTCCCGCAGCGCGAACAGAACCAGTGCTCCGCCGTCGTAGACGTTGTCGTTGAACAGGTTGTCGGCCGGCGGTGCGGCGACCGGACCGTACTTTCGCCGCCAGCTGTCCCCGGCGGCGTAGGCCGCGCGCATCCGGCCGGCGAGATCCGCGTACCCGAGCTGGTCGGCGTAGCTGGCCTCGTACCAGGTGGCGTGCCCCTCGTTCAGCCACACGTCACGCCACTGCCCAGGTGACACGCTGTCGCCGTACCACTGGTGGGCGAGCTCGTGCACCATCACCGGCGCCCAGTAGGACTGCGGTAGGAAGCGCAGCAGCCCGGCGGGCAGCAGCGACACCGTCTGGGTCTCCAGGGCGAAACGGAAGTTCGCTGGCGAGACGAGGATCCCGTAGCTGTCGAACGGGTAGCGGCCGACCTGTGGTTCTAGCCAGCTGAGCTGGGTGGCGACCAGATCGAGTGCGGGGCGCAGCGCGTCGACCTGGTCGCTCGGCACGACGTTACGTATCCGTACGCCGTGCGGTCCGCTACTGCTGAGCACCGTGTAGTCGCCGACCGCGACCTGGGTCAGTTCGGTGGCCATCGGCACACGTTCCTGATAGGTCCAGGTGATCTCACCGGCGTGCTCGACCCGGTGGGTGAGCCGACCGTTGGCGACCGCGGTGAGTGCGGCCGGTGCGGTCAGGTGGAAGGTGTAGGTGGCCTTGTCCGCCGGATGATCGCTGCCCGGGAAGACCGACCGGGCGCAGGACGGTTGGCCGGCCACGACGAACCCGTGCGCGTCGGGTAGCCAACCGGAGGCGATCGGCGCGTTGGGCGGCGCGCAGTGGTGGCTCGCCGCCGGGTCGGCAAGATAGTCCACCCGGACCCGGAAGTCCCGGCTCCGGGGCAGGACCCGCCCGGGGGTGATGACAAGTTCGTCGCCGTCCCGCTGGTAGCTCGCCGGCCGCCCGTCGACCTGGACGGCACGGATCTCGTTGCCGTCGAAGTCCAGGTCGAAGCGTGACAGGTTCTGGGTCGCGCGGGCGGAGATCTCAGTGGTCCCGGTGACGGTCCGTGCGGTGGCGTCGTAGCGCATGCCGAGGGTGTAGTGCCTGACATCGAACCCACCGTTGCCGAGTCCGGGGTAGAGCGTGTCACCGACCCCGGGCGCACCGGGGGTTCCGGTCGGGCGCCGCGCCTCGGCCGGCGCCGCGCCCGACACCACCAGCCCGACGACCGCGAGCAGCACCACACCGAATCCGGCCGCCCCGGTCGCCGGCCCCCGTCGTGCCCGGCGTCGTACGGGTCTGTCCCCCATGGTGTCTCCTCCGTCGTCGACGGTGCCGTCGGTCGGTACCGCGCTGCGCGTGCTCAGCATCGGCCCCGATCCCGACTATGTCAATACCGACATAGATTGGAAGTCGATCGATGCGCCTTGCGCGACCCGGCAACGGGTCCCGGAGGTGCCGGGAGGGGCGACGCAGGATGGCGCCACCCCTCCCGGCCGGATCAGTCGCCGGCAGATCCCGCCGTGACCGGCGCTGCGCCACGCTCGGCTGCACCGCGCTCCACGCAGAACTCGTTGCCCTCCGGATCACCGAGCACCACGAAACCGGTTCCGTCGGGCCGACGGTGGTCGGCTACCAGGATCGCGCCGAGCGCGATCGCCCGGTCAACCTCCTCATCGCGGGTCCGCCCGCCGACCGGCTGGATGTCGACATGGACGCGGTTCTTGATCGACTTGGCCTCGGGCACGTGGACGAACAGCAGATCCGGGCACTCGGTGCCCAGTACGATCGCCTCCGGATCACCCGGCCGGTCCTCGACGTGCATGGGCCGACCGAGAAGCTCGCTCCAGAACCGGGCGAGCAGGAACGGGTCACCGGACGTGTCGATGGTGATGTGACGTACCACGGGATGCATGCGGTCTCCTCGACCAGCGGGCGCCCCGGACAATCACCGACGTCGGGTCGGCGCCGGGGGCGCGGAACAGAACAGGGTGTACATCCTCCGCACCTCCCTCCGCGATGTGCCGTGGGTGCCAGGATCTCCGGTCACGGCCGGGTCGGGCAACCGACTTTCCGCATCACGTGGTCGGTACCCGGGGCGGCTCACCGGCACCCGCGGTGGGCGGTACGGACGCCGCGGCCCGGGCCACCGGGGTGATGCCGGCCGCCGGCAGTTCCGCGGTCACCTCGAGCCCACCACCGACCAGTGCCCGGGCGCTGACCGTACCGCCGTGCGCGTCCACCACCGCTCGTACGATGGACAGCCCCAGCCCCGAGCCCCGGGTGCCGGTGCGTTCCCGCCCGCCCCGACGGAACGGCTCGAACAGCCCCGGCACCTCCGCCGGGTCCAGCTCGCCGCCACTGTTGCCGACCACCAGCCGGGCGTGCGTGTCGTCGGACATCGTCCGTACCCACAGCGTGCCGCCGACGTCGTTGTAGCGCACCGCATTCTCGATCAGGTTGCCGGCGAGGCGCTCCAGCAGACTCGGATCACCGACCACCGGCGCCGGCGGCGTGGCCACCTGCATGGTCAGATGCAGCCGTTCGATGTCCGGGCGCACCGCCGAGAGTGCCACCGCCGCACCGGCAGCCAGGTCGGCGGGAACCTTACGGACCAGGCGCCTACCCGCCTGCGCTTCCGTACGGGCCAGCAGCAGTAGCGCCTCGACCAGGGTGTTCGCCCGCTCCGAGGCGTCTCGTACCACCCGGCCCATCCGGCGCAGCTCGTCGGAGTCGGATTCCGGGTCGGCCAGCACGACATCCACCTCGGTACGCATCACCGCCAGCGGGGTGCGCAACTCGTGACTGGCATTGGCCACGAACCGACGCTGCGAATCGAAGGCGGTACTGATCCGGTCCAACATCGCGTCGAACGTGTTGGCCAGCTCACGGATCTCGTCGTCCGGTCCGGAGTACCGGATCCGCTGGTCCATCGTCTCGGTGGACAGACGCCGGGCCGCCTGCGTGACCTGGTGCAGCGGCCGCAGCGCACGGCCGGTCACGATGTACCCGCCGATCACCCCGGCCGCGCCGATCACCGCCAGGGCCACCAGCCCCTTGGACACGATCTCCAGCTCGGCCTCCCGGGCCAGTCGCTGGTGGAACGCGCGGATGTCCAGTACCTGACCGTTGGACAGGGTGACCCGGGTCTGCTGGTCGATGCGTTCCGACGGCACGAAGACGTTGCGCAACAGCAGCAGTACCAGTACCAGCAGCAACGCACCGGCACCGACCAACAGGATGCCGTTGAGCAGGGTGAGGCGGAAGCGCAGCGTGGGCCGGGGGGCGCTGGAGCGCATCCGGGCCGCTCCGGGCAGCCGGTACGGGGACACCTTCATGTCACGCCTCAGCTCGTCGACGGATCGTGGTCACAGGTCGTCCCAGCCGTCACGGCAGCGGGATGCGGTAGCCGGCGCCGACGACCGTCTCGATCAACGGCGGGTCACCGAGCTTCTTGCGCAAGGTCATCACGGTGACCCGCACGGTGGTGGTGAACGGGTCGGCGTTGGCGTCCCACACCCGTTCCAGCAGTTCCTCGCTGGAGACCACCCCGCCACGGGCCTTGATCAGTTCCTCCAGGACGCCGAACTCCTTGCGGGTCAGGTCCAGCGCACGCGAGTCGCGCAGCACACCGCGCTTCGCCGGATCCAGTTCGACGTCGGCGACCCGCAGCACCGGCGGAGCGGCGGGCGTGGCGCGCCGTCCGAGCGCACGTACCCGCGCCACCAGTTCGTCGAAGGCGAACGGCTTGGCCAGGTAGTCGTCGGCGCCCAGTTCCAGGCCCTCCACCCGCTCGGCCACGCTGCCCGATGCGGTGAGCATCAGTACCCGGGTCAGCGCACCAGAGCGGGAGAGGTCCACACAGATCTCGTCGCCGTGCACACCGGGCAGGTCACGGTCGAGCACCACCACGTCGTACCGGGTGGTCAGCGCCCGCTCATGGCCCACGGTGCCGTCGTACGCGGTATCGACGGCCATACCCTCCCGGCGCAGGCCCCGCGCCACCGCATCGGCCAGGGCACGCTCATCCTCGATCACCAGTACCCGCACCGGGCGTCGCCCCCTCGATCAGCACCGCGTACAGCCACCGGCGACGGGGTGCAACCATCGCAGGCCGGACAGTTCGGTCCTGCGGGACATCGGGTCAATGTCGAGCATCATCCTCGTATGCCGAGGTCACGGGCAAGCCGGTCAGCGGTCCCGACACCGCCGACCAGCCCGGCACCGGATATGTCACCGGGTGGCGTCGCGTACCGCGTTGGCGACCTTCTGCACCTCGTCGGTGGCCGCCTTCGGCGCTGTCATCCGCAGCACGACCTGCCGGTCCATCGGCCCACCGGGCTTACTGTGCCAGTAACGGACTAGAACCAGACCGTAGCCGGAGCCGCCACCGGGCTGCTTTACCGAGTTGCTCTGCGCGTACGACGAGTTACCACCGTCACGCACCCATCGCAGTCCCCACGCCTCCTCCGCCTGGCGCATCTTGATCTTCTTGGCCGGATCGCAGGGCTCGCTGCAGGACCGCACGATCAGATCACCGCCGGCCTTCGACTTCGCGCCCGCGCAGTGGTAGTTGACGTAGCTGGTGGACTGGTCCTTCTTCGTACAGGTCCAGTCCTCGGGCACGGTGAGATTGAAGCCCAGCCCGGCGAGGTCGGTCAGCGACCGGGTCTTGTCCTTGTTCCCGAACGCAGTGAACGACGCCGGCCACGTGCCATCCTTCGGCGGCTCCTGTCCGGGCTGCTTCGGAGTGGACGGCGCAGACTGCTGTGCCTGCGGGGTCGGACTGCCACCCTTGGTGCCGGTGCCCGAATGCGAGGGCGAACCGGACGGCTTCGGGCTGGCGGAGGGGCCCGCATCCGGTGTGCCGCTGTGCCTGGTGAAGTAGACCGCACCGCCGATCCCGCCGGCGAGCAGCAACACGACCAGCACCACCAGGCCGATCAACAGCCCCTTGCGGCTACGGCCCGGGGTCGGTTCCGGGTCGTTGAAGCGTCGCTGCTCCGGCTGGTGCTGCGCGGGCGTCGACTGATGCACGAACCCTGATTCGTTGGGCGAAGGCGGAGTGAAGGGCGTCAGCGTCTCCGGGGGCGGTGACACCTGGGACACGAACGGGTTCACCGGCTCGGCGGAGACCTGCGGGCTGGGGTCGAACGGGTTCACCGGCTCAGCGGAGACCTGCGGGCCGGGGTCGAACGGGTTCACCGGCTGGAAGGGATCGGGCGCCGGCGCTGCGGAGTGCGGCTGGCTCGACACCGGATGACCGGAGATCGGCTGCGCCGACACCGGTTGGGATGCCTGCGGCGTGAAGGGCTGCTGCGCCTGCTGCTGCGGCACACCACTGACCGGCGCGGCGACCGGTGGGCACGGCACACCGATCGCGTCGAACACCCGGGCCGCAGTCGCGCCGCCGTCGTCCGGGAAGGCCACCCAGGGATTCCCGGTGACCAGGTCGGATGCCAGTGCCACGGCCACGCCTGGCGTCTGCGCCAACTGCCCGACAGCGGTGGTGAACTGCCAGCGGCGTTGCGGGTCGTTGGCGGCGGAGCCTTCGAGCACGGCCATGGTGACCTGGCTCCCTTGCTGGTCGACCGCGCGCCAGACCCGTCCCGCCGGGCCCTCACCGAGCAGATCCCGTAGGGCGTAGGGGCCGATTGTCTGCATCTCACTCTCTCTTCTGTCGCGCCGTGCTCTGCGACGGATGGTATAGGTAGGGATCACACCCCCGGTACCGGCTGACCAGTGTGCGTCATGCACCTGACACCAACTGCGGCGGAGGCGATCACGGCGGACAGGGTCCAGTCACCCGGACGGGCGCAGCTTGGCACGGTTCAGGGTCATTGCACCGGAGCGGTATGTTGGTGCGCGACTGGCGAGACGGCCCTCCCACACCCCTGTGGGTACCACCCACTTCCACCAGGTGCCTCTGCGATGAACCGTGAGTGAGCGCGACGAGACCATTATGCTGCCCAGAATCGGTGACGGTGAACCGTCAGCCCGCGCCGGGGTCGACACACACGCTCGTCGGAGTTCACCTGCCCAGGGGCAGGAGTCCCAGGTGACCGACACGGAATCCACCGAGCCGCGGGACAATAAGTCCACTTCGGACAGACACGTCACGGAGTCGGGGAATCACCCGCTGAAGCCACCGGAGCGGCCCGGGATGCCGGGTCGGGCCCCGGGCGGCGCCGAGCATGCCGGGCGGGCCTCGATCCCGAGTCACCCTGGCCGCGCGTCCGTGCCGGTACGTTCCACCGGCGTCGCCGTTCCCGGGCGGATCCGCGCTTCCAGCGCACTCCCGCAGATCGAGGCACCGGCCGTGGACCGACCGGATCAGGCGCGGGTGCCGGCACGCGATCCCGACGACAGTTCCGAGACCAACCGGCTCGAGCTTCCGGAGATCGCCGGCACCGCCGACACCGAACCGGCCAGCGGCAACGTGCGGCCCGCCACCGTCGTCGGCACCGCCGTGGTGGCGGACGGTTTCCGCGGCACCAACCGTGCCCTGACCCAACTTGCCTGGCTGGGCGCCGCGCTGCTCACCGCAGTGGTCAGCATTTTCCGGGCCGACCGCCCCGGCCTGTGGGCCGACGAACTCGCCACCTGGGGCATGACCACGGTGCCGGGCGGTTCGCTGTGGGGGCTGCTGCAGTCCACCGACCTGGTCAACGGCCCCTACTACCTGGTGATGTGGGCGTGGTCCGAGCTGCTCGGCAACTCCGACCTGGCTCTGCGCCTGCCGTCCGCGATCGCCATGACCGTGGCCGCCGCGCTGGTCGCCGTACTCGGTTCCCGTTTCGGTGGACCGCGGGTCGGCCTGCTTGCCGGGCTGCTGTTCGCGGTACTGCCGGCCACCTCCCGCTACGGACAGGAGGCCCGGGTCTACGCCCTCGTGGTCTGCGTCGCAGCACTGTCCACCCTGCTGCTGACCCGCGCCCTGGAACGGCCGCGGTTCAGCCGGTTCCTGCCCTACCTGCTCAGCGTCGCCGTACTGGGCCTGCTCAACGTCGTGTCCCTGATGCTGCTGGTGGCCCACGGGTTGATGGTGCTGATCCTGCTCCGGCGGACCTTCGTCGGCTGGTTGGCCTCGGCCGTGGTGGGCGCCGCGCCGGGAGCCGCCCTTCTCTACCTTTCCCTGGGACAGCGCGGCCAGGTGAGCTGGATCGCACCGGCCACCGTCCGCAGCCTGGCCGGCCTACCCGACGAGTTGTTCGGGATGACCGCCGTCGGTGGCTGTCTCGTCGTGCTCGGCGCACTGGCCGTGTCCTACCGCCATCCCGCGATCGTCTACACAGCCTGGGCGTTGGTGCCGACCGTGCTGCTCTTCGCGGCCGGCCACTACACCTCCGTGTGGCTGCCCCGGTACCTTCTGTTCACGTTGCCGGCTTGGGTGCTGCTGGCGGCCATCACGCTGGACCGGGTGCCACTGGTACGCGGCCTGCTGGTGGTCGCTGCCGTCGCGCTGGTCTCAGTACCCGCCCAGATGACGCTACGTGGACCCGCCGGTCACGAGCAGGACACACGCGGGCTCGCAACGATCATCGCCAACAACGAACAACCCGGTGACGGCATCGTGTACGGCACCGAGGATCCCGGTGGGGCGTGGGTCGGCCGGGACGTCGTCGAGCACTACCTGGCGCCGAACTCCCGGCCGAAGGACCTGCTCGTCACCCAGCCACCCCGCACCAACGGCAAGGTACTGGCGGTGGAGTGCCCGGACGCGAGCCGCTGCCTCGGCGCCAGTACGACCCGGGTCTGGGTGGTACGGCTGGGGTCGGTGTCCGATCCGCTGCACTCACTCGGCGGCACCAAGGAGGAGGCGCTGCGTACCTCCTTCCAGACCAGCAAGACCTGGCGGCCCGCCGGACTGACCCTGGCCCTGTTGACCCGCAAGCCGTCGTAGGTCGGGGGACACATGCTGGCGTTCCTGCTGCAGATCAGCGAGTGGCTGCATTCCGGCCACGTCTATCCGTTCGCCGTGTTCATGGCGATGATCTGGTTGCTGTGGTTGACCAAGGCGATCCTGGCCCGGCAGTACCGGCCGTGGCAGGCCGACTGGCACACCACGACCTCGGTGGTGATCCCCGTGGTCGACGAGGAGGAGGAACTCTTCGTCTCCGTACTGGAACGCATCGTCGACCAGCATCCCACCGAGGTGGTGGTGGTGATCAACGGTCCACGCAACGACACGTTGGAGAAGGTCTGCGACCGCCTCGGCGTACGGTGGACCTGGACCGAGACCCCGGGAAAGCGCAATGCCGTGGACATCGGGGTGAAGCTCGCCCGGGGAGAGATCGTCGTACTGGTCGACTCGGACACCATCTGGACCCGCGACACCCTGCGCGAACTGGTGAAGCCGTTCCGCGATCCGGAGGTCGGCGGTGTCAGCACCCGGCAGCGCATCCTGCATCCGGAGCGCGGCATGTTGACCCGGTGGGCCGACTGGTTGGAGAACATCCGCAACGAGTACTCGATGCCGGCGATGAGCGTGCTGGGCACGGTCGGTTGCCTGCCCGGTCGCACCATCGCTTTCCGCCGCACCATCCTGGAGGACAACATGGAGCGGTTCCGTAGCGAACCGTTCCTGGGTACGTTCATCGAGGTGTCCGACGACCGTACGTTGACCAACTACACGCTGCAGGACGGGTACAAGACCGTGGTGCAGTCCACCTCGCTGGTCTACACCGATGCACCCACCAAGCTGGGGAAGCTGGTCAAACAGCAGTTCCGCTGGGCCCGTGGGTCGCAGTACAACACGCTGCGGATGCTGCCCTGGATGCTGCGCAACGCACCGGTACTCGCGTTGTTCTACATCGCCGACATCGTGGTGCCGTTCATCCTCATCGGCTCGTTCGCCTCCTGGGTCGCCGCCCTGGTCACCGGGAACCGTTCCGAGCTGTACGGACGACTGCCGCTACCGGAGACGGGCTGGGTGGCGTTGGTCACGCTGGTGGCGTTCAGCGCGGTCATGACGGTGATGGGGCTGGGTATCCGGTTCGGTCGACACTTCGCGTACCGTCCCAACGATATGGCCTTCCTTCCGATCTTCATGATCATCAACACCTTCGTCCTGATGCCGGTGCGGGTGGTCGGCTTCTTCCGGCTGGCCCACAACGCCAGCTGGGGCACCCGCGCGGGCGGCTTCGACGGCCAGCACACCCGTAACCCGCAGGCCCTGATCCCGTACCTGCTCGGCGGTCTACTTCTGGCTGCGACGGTGATGAGCAGTGTCTAGGCACCGGATGATCTCGCGGCGCAGCTACCGGGTCTGGATGGGCATCAATGCGGTGCTGCTGCTGCTGTTCAGCGGTGGGGTGCTCTACTTCACCGTGGGCGGTGGGTTCCGCGGCGCGCAGGCATCGGCACGTGGCTTCGCCCCACCGGATCCGTCCGCCAGTGCCAGCCTGGCCGCGGCGGTACCGAGCCGGCAGAGCGTACTGAACCAACGCGGTGTCTACTTCGGACTGTCCTCGCCCCAGGCGCCCTGGTCGCAGAACGAGATCGACGGTATCGCCGACAAGGCCGGGGTACGGCCCACCATGCTGGAGTACTTCGTCAACTGGACCGAGGACTTCCGGCCCCAGGCCGTGGTCGCGTGCTACCAGCAGGGCACGGTGCCGGCGATCACCTGGGAACCCTGGTCCGGCCTGCAACAGGGCACCAGCCAGCGGGCGTACGCGCTGAAGCGGATCACCGACGGCCACTACGACGACTACATCACCCGCTTCGCCACCGCGATGCGGCAGGCGCACTGGCCGATCGTGCTGCGTTTCGGGCACGAGATGAACGGCGACTGGTATCCCTGGTCGGAACGCAAGTCCGGCAACAGCAAGGGCCAGTACGTCCAGGCCTGGCGACATGTGCACGACATCTTCGAGTCCGTCGGCGCGCACAACGTGATCTGGGTGTGGAGTCCCAACATCGTCCGCCCGGTCCCGAACGTCTCCCTGGGCAAGCTCTACCCCGGGGACCGGTACGTGGACTGGGTCGGCATGGTGGGTTACGCCGCCGATGCCGAGAGCACCGCTGCGCAGACATTCGAACCGACGCTGCAACGGCTGCGTACCTTCACTCACAAACGGGTGCTGATCACCGAGACCGGCGCGGGGCCGGGGCAGCACCAGGCCGGCTGGACCGCCGACCTCTTCCGCTGGCTGGCCTCCCGCAACGACATCGTCGGGTTCGTCTGGTTCGAGTACAACAAGGAGAGCACCGGAACGAAGGACTGGCGGTTCACCGCCGCGCCCGACACCCTCAACGCCTTCCGGTCCGGGATCAAGAAGATCCATGTGGCCGATCCGGTCGGATCCTGACCGCCGGCCAATGACCGATCTCCCCACCCAGACCGGGCCCGACCGGCAGCCTGCTGCTGCGCGGCTGTGGCGCCCCCCGGCGGGCCGCAGCCTCCGTGGCGCGAATCTGAGCCGGCGACAACTGCTCCGTTCGCTGGGCGCCGCGTCGCTGGGCGCGGTCGGCATGGGCGCGCTGGCGGCCTGCGACGACGGGGCCGGCGGAGCCGGGCGCGACGACGAGCAACCCAGCATGTTCACCGACGTGGATCCGATGATCGGCACCGCATCGCCGGGCAACACCTACCCCGGAGCGCATCTGCCGTTCGGGTTCGCCGCCGCGAGTCCGGACACCGAGCAACCGTCCAGCGCCGGCTACCACCCCACCGAACCGATCGTCGGCTTCTCCCAGACCCATGTGTCCGGCACCGGCGGTGACAGCCGGTACGGCAACGTCCGGGTCACTCCGATCACCGGTCCGGTACGGCTCGACCGGCTGGGTTCCCGGCGGGCCGACGAGCATGCCGAGCCGGGCTACTACACGGTGCATCTCACCGACCCGAACGTACGGGTCGAGCTGACCGCGACCAGACGCTGCGCGGTGCACCGGTACACCTTCCCGGACACCCACGGCGGGCATCTGGTCGTCGACGCCAGTTCGGTGATCGCCACGAACGGCTCGCAGACCCCCCAGCTGACCACGGTACGGGTGGTCGGGAACAACCGGCTGGAGGGATCGGTCACCGTCACCGGGGGCTGGGGTGACCGGGGCGGGCACTACACGCTGCATTTCGCCGCCGAGCTGGACCGTTCGTTCCGCAGTTTCGCCACGTTCGTCGGTGACCGGCTCAGTCAGGGCTTCCGTGAGGTGACCGGAGGCAGACGGGAACGGGTCGGGGTGGTGCTGTCGGTGCCGGGCACCGTGCAGCACGCGGTGGTGCTGCGGGTGGCGGTGTCGTTCGTCGGCACCGACCAGGCCTGGTCCACACTGGACAGTGAGATCGGGGTACGGGGCTTCGACGCGGTACGCACCCATGCGCGCGAACAGTGGCAGGACGCGCTGAGCCGGGTGACCGTGTCCGGCGGTAGCACCGAACAACGGAAGGTCTTCGCCACCGCGCTGTACCACAGCCAGCTCATGCCGCACGACCTCACCGGTGAGAACGTCTGGTGGAAGGCGAAGACCCCGCACTACGAGGACTTCTACACGCTGTGGGACACCAGCCGTGGGGTACATCCGCTGCTGACGCTCATCCAGCCGGAACGGCAGTCGGCGATGGTGTCGTCGTTGGTGGAGACCTACCAGTACACCGGCTGGCTGCCCGACGCCCGGATCGCCGGCGCCAACTGCTACATCCAGGGTGGCACCAACGGTGACGTACTGGTTGCCGACGCACTCGTCAAGAAGCTGCCCGGGATCGACTACCGCACCGCGTACCGGGCGCTGCGCAAGGACGGCGAGCACAACTCCCCCAACCCGCAGGTCGAGGGTCGTGAACTGACCGACTACCTGCGCCTGGGTTACCTGCCCACCGACCGGGACCGGCCGAGCGACCCGCACGGTGACCGGGCAGCCTCGCGGACCCTGGAATACGCGTACGGGGACTTCTGCATCGCCCAGGTGGCACGGCACTTCGGTGAGTCCACAGTGGCCGACCGCTATCTGCGCCGGTCGCTGAACTGGTCGCATCTGTGGGACGGGCATGGCCGTACCATCCGGCCGCGACGCTCCGACGGCAGCTGGCTGTCCCCGTTCGACCCGAACGATGCCGGCAGCCCGCACTTCTACGAGGGCAGCGCCTACCAGTACACCACCTTCGTACCGCACGACGTGCAGGGCCTGATCCGGCGGATGGGCGGTGACGAGGCGTTCGTCGCCTACCTCGACGACCTGTTCGACAAGGACCGGTACGACGCGTCCAACGAACCGGACCTGCACGCACCCTTCCTCTACCTGCACGCGGGACGTCCGGACCGTACCGCGGACATCACCCGCCGGCTGCTCGTCGAGCTGTACCGGGCCCGGCCGGACGGGCTGCCCGGTAACGACGACGCCGGGGCGATGTCCGCCTGGTACGTCTGGACCGCACTGGGCCTCTACCCGAACCCGGGACACGACTGGTACTACCTGGGCAGTCCGTTCTTCCCGGACGCGACGCTGCAACTGGCGCACGGTCGTTCACTGCGGATCCGCGCCGATCACGCGTCGCTGGCCAACCGGTACGTGCAGACGGTGCGGCTGCGCGGCCGTACCGTGCACGGACCGTGGATCCAGCATGCCGACCTGGTGCAGGGCGGCACCCTGGAGTTCACCCTCGGCACGAAGCCGTCACACTGGGGCCGGGACCGGCGACCTCCGTCGGTCACCCCGCGCTGAACCGCCGCGTGGTGGTGGCTCTCAGGACCTGCGGGCCTTCCATCGTTCACTGTCCAGGCGGTAGAGCACATGGTGATGGAGCCGGTGCCCGGGCGCGACGCGCGGGTGCTGGAAGTCGTCCGCGGGGTCGCGGGTCATTCCCAACCTGCGCATCACGGCCTGCGAACGGACGTTGGGCAGCGCGGTGAACGACACGATCTCCGCGAGCCCGTGTCGTACGAAACCCTCGTGCAGTGCGGCGTTCGCCGCCTCGGTGGCGTACCCGTGGCCCCAGGCCGACCGGCTCAACCGCCAGCCGACCTCGACCGCCGGGGTGAAGGGCGCCTCGAAGTTGGGCACCGCCAGACCCGTGAAACCGATGAACTCGCCGGCGGCAGCGATCTCCACGGCCCACAGACCGTAGCCGAACTTCTCGAAGCCGGCCTCGATCCGGTCCACCAGACCATCACTGGCCGCCCGGTCCAACGGTGCCGGAAAGTGCTCCATCACCTCGGGATCGGCGTTCATCGCCGCGAACGGAACACGGTCCGCCGGGCGCCACCGCCGTAGCAGCAGCCGATCGGTCCGGATCTCTGCGGTGGACACCGACCGGCTCATCGGGCCGGTCGACGCAGCTGACCGTGGCTGGACGAGGACGTCTCCTCAGCGGTGGCCTGGTCGGTGTCCACCCCCGCCACCCATTCGGTGACCTGACGCGCGATGTCCTGTGCGGTGAGACCGAGATCGGTCAGGATCTGGGTACGGGTGCCGAATTCGTGGAAGCCGACCGGAACGGCCAGGTCACGCAGTGGGGTCCGGACACCGGCGTCGGTGAGCTGCTGAGCCAGCGCGGTACCGAAGCTGCCGGCGCGTACGCCGTCCTCCAGGGTGACCACCAGCCGGTGTTGCGCGGCCAGTTCGGTCAGTCGTTGCGGAACCGGCCGGAACCAGCGGGGGTCCACCACGGTCACCCCGTAACCCTGGCCGCCGACCCGCTCGGCCACCTGCATGCCCAGCGGGGCGAACGAGCCGACCGCGACGAGCAGTACGTCACTGCGCGCGTCGCGGTGCAGGACGTCGACCGCGCCGATACCGGTGCCCAGGCGCTGTACGGCGGGCAGGTCGGCAGGCAGCGCACCGGTCGGCAACCTCAGTACGGTCGGGCCGTCGGTGACCTCGACCGCCTCCCGGAACTGTTCGCGTACCTGGCTGCCGTCCCGGGGTGCGGCGAACCGCAGACCCGGCACCACGCCGAGGATGGAGGTGTCCCAGATCCCGTAGTGGCTGGGTCCGTCCGGCCCGGTGATGCCGGCCCGGTCCAGTACGAAGGTGACCGGCAGCTCGTGCATCGCCACGTCCAGCAGTACCTGGTCGAACGCCCGGTTGAGGAAGGTCGAGTAGACCGCCACCACCGGGTGCAGGCCGCCCAGTGCCAGGCCCGCCGCGGAGGTCACCGCGTGCTGCTCGGCGATCCCGACGTCGAAGACCCGGTCCGGGTAGCGTTCCTGCAGCTTCTCGATACCCGTCGGCCCGGCCATCGCGGCGGTGATACCGACGATGTCGTCGCGTTCGCCGGCCACCTCGACCAGTTCCTCGGCGAACACCGAGGTCCATTTCTTCGACGGCGGGGCGGTCGGTTTGCCGGTCTCCGGGTCGAACACGGCCGACTGGTGCAGACAGTCCGCGGTGTCGTTCTCGGCAGGCAGGTAGCCGTTGCCCTTGCGGGTCACCACATGCACGATCACCGGGCCGCCGTAGCGCTTGGCCTTCGCCAGCGCGCCTTCCAGCGCCGTCATGTCGTGCCCGTCCACCGGACCCACGTACTTCAGGCCCAGATCCTCGAACAGGGCCTGCGGCGCGACGGCGTCCTTGAGCCCCTTCTTCACCGCGTGCAGCACCTCGTAGAGCGGCGCGCCGACCAGCGGGGTGCGGCCGAGTGACTCCTTGACCAGGTCGAGGACCCGCTCGTAGCCGGGACTCAGGCGCAGCGACGACAGGTGGGAGGCCAGTCCGCCGATGGTCGGCGAGTAGGACCGGCCGTTGTCGTTGACCACCACGACGAGCGGGCGGTCCGAGGCGGCGATGTTGTTCAGCGCCTCCCAGCACATGCCGCCGGTGAGCGCACCGTCGCCGACCACGGCGACGACGTGACGCTGCTCGCCGCGCAGCCGGTACGCCTTGGCCAGGCCATCGGCGTAGGACAGGGCGGTGGAGGCGTGCGAGTTCTCGATGGTGTCGTGGTCGCTCTCGGCCCGGTTCGGATAGCCGGTCAGGCCACCACGCTGGCGCAGCAGGTCGAAGCCGGCCTGTCGGCCGGTGAGCATCTTGTGCACATAAGCCTGGTGCCCGGTGTCGAACAGGATCCGGTCACTCGGCGATTCGAACACCCGGTGCAGCGCCAGTGTCAGTTCCACCACACCGAGGTTGGGACCGAGGTGTCCGCCGGTGCGCGACACCCGGTCCACCAGGAAGTCGCGGATCTCACCGGCCAACTCCGGCAACCGGTCAACCGGCAGTCGACGCAGGTCACGGGGGTCGCGTATCGAGCTGAGCAGGCCTTCTTCGGAAACCGAACCGTCACGCGAGTCCATGGCCAGGAAGTCTATCCCCGGCACCGCGCCTGGACCCGGCGACGCGATTCTTACCTCACCGGACTCGCCCGTTCCCTTCACAACTCCGCCACATCCGGTGGCACAGGTGCGATGGTGGCGGCGCGCGTACCGGATCTGCCGGCACAGCACCGGACGATGACCGCTTGACCGCCCGGTGTCCCATTCCCGGGCTGACCCAGATTCCGTACCGCCCGGATCCCGTACGGTTCAGCGCCGTACGGTTCAGCGCCGTACGGTTCAGCGCCGTACGGTTCAGCGCCGTACGGTTCAGCGCCGCACCCGCAGGCGGCGTGGCGCGGTGGCCGGTTCCGGCAGACGCAGCGGCCCGGCACCCGGGGTCAGCGAGCCGAGTACGGCCGGGCGCCGGGCCCCGGTCACCGAGGGCACTGCGCCCGGCAGACCGTGCCAGCTCAACCAGCCGAGCAGGGCGAACGCGTACGCCTCCTTCGCATCGGCGGGGATGCCGTATTCGTCCACCGACACAAGGTGACAATCGGCAAGCTGTCCGATCCTGTGCGTGAGAACGGGGTTGCGTAGGCCACCTCCGGCCGCGACCACCTCGGTGATCCGGTGCCGGCGCAGCTCCGCGGCGACCGTACGGGCGGTCAGCTCGGTCAGGGTGGCCACCACATCGTCCGGTGCATCGAGGCGGTCGGCCAGGAACCGGTCCAGGTAGCCGCCGTGGAACAGTTCCTTACCGGTCGATTTGGGTGCCCGCGCCGTGTAGTACGGCTCGGCCAGCAGCGCATCGAGCAGGTCGGGCAGTACCGTACCGGCCGCGGCGTGCCGCCCGTCGGCGTCGTAGGACTCGGCGAAGTAGCGCCGGCACGCCTCGTCGATCAGCGCGTTCGCCGGTCCGGTGTCGTAGCCCAGTACCGTGTCATCGGCCAGGACGCTGATGTTCGCGATACCGCCCAGGTTGAGCCCAGCCCGGCGTACGGTGCTGCCCGGATCCGGTGCCAGCAGCAACCCGTCGAAGGCGGGTACCAACGGCGCGCCCTGACCACCGGCCGCGATGTCCGCGGCCCGCAGGTCGGACACCACCGGTAGTCCGGTGGCCGCGGCGATGAACGCGGGCTGGCCCAGCTGCAGCGTGCCCAACGCGCTCCCGTCGCTGATCCAGTGGTAGACGGTCTGGCCGTGGGACACCACCAGATCGGCGTGGCCGTCGCACACCTCGGTCAGCGCGCGCACCGCCGCGTCCGCGAAGCAGTGCGCCAACCCGGTGTCCAGTCGGCAGACCGCGTCGATACTGGTCGCCGCAGGGGGCAGCACCGCCGCCACCGCGTCGCGTACCCCGGGCGGGTAGTCCACGCTCAGCGCACCGAGCGGGCGCAGCTCCAGCGTGTCACCGACGGCATGGAACTCCGCAGCGGCCACGTCGATCGCGTCGTACGAGGTGCCCGACATCAGACCGATCACCCGCATCGTCACCTGTCCCCCTCCAGCACGTCGGCCAGGATCCGGTCCCAGACCCCGCTGATGTCCAGCAGCTCGTGGCGCACCGTGTGTACCCGGTTGGTCAGCAGTACCACGATCCGCCCGGGTCCGGGCAGTACCGCGAAGCGGATGCCGGTGAATCCGGCGTGACCGACCGCGCCGCGCTCCGGCCACCGCCAGAAGCCGAGACCCTGCCCGGGGTCCGGGCCGGCCGCGAAGAAGCGCCGCACCGTCTCCGGCCGCCACGGGCCGGTCCCGGCCAGCGAGGACAGCAGCGCACGACCGTAGGCGACCAGGTCCTCCGCGGTACCGAACAGTCCCGCATGCCCGGCCACCCCGCCGAGCGCGTGCCACGCGTTGCCGTCGTGCACCTCACCGAGCAGGGTGTGGCTGCGCCAGTACGCGAAGCTGTCCGGGTCGATGCCGACCGGGTACGGCTCGCCGGTGGCGAGCATCCGCTGCTCGTACCAGTCGCCGTGCGCGGTGGCCACCAGCGGCAGGTCGGGTCCGGCGCCGCCCGGCCGGAAGTGCGCGGTCGGCATCCCGGCGGGCAGACAGGCCAACCGGCGCACGGCCGGCGCCAGTGGCTCACCGGCCGCCCGTTCCACCACCCGGCCCAGCAGTACGAAGCCCAGGTCGGAGTAGTGCCGTGCCGTTCCGGTCGGATAGCGCAACGGAAGGCCGGTGATGACCGCTTCGACACTGTCGGGGTCCCGCCCGCCGGCCGCGTACAGCGGCCACCATTCGGCCAGTCCGGCCCGGTGTGTCAGCAGATGGGCGAGCCGGGTCTGCGCCGGCAGGCCAGGGATCCAGTCGCGGGCCGGTTGGTCGGGGTCGAGCACACCGGCATCGGTGAGACTCAGCAACGCGGCGGTGGTTGCGGCGATCTTGGTGACCGAGGCCAGGTCGAACACCGCATCGGGTGTCAGGGGTGGCGGATCGGGCAACGGTTGCGGTGTCGCCCCGGTGCTCTGATGGGTCTGCCGGTGCCCCGCACAGTGCTCCGCACGTTCACCGCTACGGTCGGCGACCCGCAGCAGTACGCCGGCCGGGCCGGCCAGCGCGTCGTGATCGAGCAGTTCGGCGACGCGGTCGGCTAACACACCAGCACTGTAGATAAGTTTCACTCTGTGGTCCAATCGTGCAGGCCCCTGACCAGGACGATCGGTCGGGCACTAGTGTCGGACGGCAAGGCGACGGAGGGACTCACGGTGACCGGACCACACGCACGTCGATGGGGTGTCGCGACGGCGGCGCTACTGACCCTCGCTGCGGGCGCCGCCTGCAGCCCGAACCCGTCAGGTGATCAAAAGAGCGGCGGCGCCGCGCAACTCGTGGTGGCCCGTACCGCGGACGTCGACGTACTCGACCCGGCCCGGGCCACCGCGTTCGCCAGCAACCAGACACTGGCCCTGGTGTACGACACCCTGGTCGACACGGGCAGCAAGGGGACCCCGGTGCCCGGTCTGGCCAGTAAATGGGACGTCGGTGCCGGCGGCACCACCCTCACCTTCACCCTGCGCCGCGGCGTGAAGTTCCACAACGGCGCGGCGTTCACCGCCGCCGACGCCAAGGCCACCCTGGACCGGATCCTGGATCCCGCCACCGCGTCGGTGGACCGCTCCTACCTGTCCAACGTGTCCGGCGTGGAGGCCACCGACCCGCACACCCTGACGCTGAAACTGAAGCATCCGGATGCCTCGCTGCTCACCGCACTCTCCTACACCGGCACCTCGATCCTGTCCGCCGCCGACATCAAGGCCGGCACGGTGGCCAAGAAGCCGAACGGCACCGGACCGTACCGGTGGAAGAGCTGGAAACAGGGCCAGGAGCTGGATCTGTCCGCCAACGGCGGCTACTGGGGCGGCAAGCCGGCCAACGCCGGCGTGCAGTTCCGGGTGATCCCCGACGAGTCGTCCATCGTGTCCGGCATGAAGGCCGGCAGCTTCAGTCTCGGATTGGTCTCCGATCCGGCGCTGGCCCGGCAACTGACCAAGAATCCCAAGGTCAACATGATCGCGAACCCGACCCTCGACTACCACGTACTGCAGCTCAACGCCCGCCGTGGACCCCTGCGCAAGCAGCAGGTACGGCGCGCCATCGCCTGCGCGGTGGACCGCGGTGCGGCCATCGACACTGTCTACTTCGGACAGGCCAAGGAGACCGGGCCGGTCACCAGCCCCGCCTACCGGTACGGCAGCACCGACGGCCTCGGCTGCCGGCCCGGGGACACCGCAGCGGCCCGTACGATGCTCGCGAAGGCCGGCTACGCCAAGGGTTTCCATCTCAGGACCATCGTGATGACCGGCCAGTACTCCACTTCCACGAACCTGGCCCAGGTCCTGCAGTCGCAGCTTCGTGACATCGGTGTGCGGCTGGACCTGGACCGGCAGCAGACCAACGTGTACGTACCGAACTGGTCCAAGGCGAACTTCGACGCCGCGGTCGCGCTCAACGGCGGGAGTACCGATCCGTACCTGGAGTACAACCGGTACTTCCTGACCGACGGAAGTCTGACCACCCCGGCCGGGTACGCCGACCGGCAGCTGGACATGTTGCTACGCAAGGCCAACAGCAGTACCGACCCGACCACGCGGCAGCAGACGTTCGGCCAGTTGCAGAACCGTCTGCTGGCCGACTCGCCCTGGGTGTGGCTGTTCCGCAACCAGACCTACTACGTGCAGAGCAGCAGGCTGACCGGCTTCCGGCCGACCCCGTCGGACTCGCTGGAGAACCTGCGCGGCACCAGCCTGCGATGAGCTGGCGGTATCTCGCCGGACGGTTCGCCGGCATGCTCGGCACCCTGTTCGGGGTGACCGTGGTGGTGTTCATCGTGCTCCGGGCGCTGCCCGGGGACACCATCACGGCAAAGCTGGGAACCCAGGCCGCCACCCTCAGCGCCGGTCAACGTCATGCCCTGCAACACTTCTACGGCCTGGACGTCTCACCGCTGCGGCAGTTCGGCCGATGGCTGTGGGCCCTGGCACACGGTGATCTCGGGGTGTCCATCGACACCGGAACCCCGGTACGCCGACTGGTCACCGACGCCCTGCCGGTCACCGTCGAGCTGGCCGTACTGGCGATGCTCATCGCGGTGCCGGCCGGGGTGCTGCTGGGCATGGTGGCCGCCAGCCGGCCCGGTCGACTGACCGACCTGACCGTACAGGGCGCCGGGTTGCTCGGCCTCGCGGTGCCGGAGTTCGTCCTGGCCTCCGTGCTGGTCGCCTGGCTGGCCTCGGCCTTCGCCTACTTCCCCAGCCCTGGTTCGTACATCTCGCTGGGCACCTCGGTGGGCGGTAACCTGCGTCAGATGCTCTACCCGGCGCTGGTGCTGGCGATCGGGCTCACCGCGACCATCATGCGCACCACCCGCTCGGCGTACCTGGAGACCACGACGGCCGACTTCGTCCGGACCGCGCGGGGCAAGGGCCTCACCGAGAGCCGGGTACGGTTCCGGCACATCCTGCACAACGCCGGCATTCCGATCATGACCATGGTCGGCATCCAGTTCGGCTACCTGCTGGGCGGCACTCTCGTGGTGGAGCAGATCTTCGCACTTCCCGGACTGGGCCGACTGCTGCTGGGCGGGATCCTGCAACAGGACTACGCCGTCGTACAGGCAGTCACGCTGCTGGTCGCCGCGATCTTCGTACTGGTCAACTTCCTGGTCGACATCGGCTACCGGCTGCTGGACCCGCGTACCCGTACCGAGGGGAGGCGGGCATGAGCGAGCTGCCGCCCGCCGCGGTCACCGACCTGGCACCGGTACGCCGTGCGCGGCCGACCGGTGGAGCGCGCGCACTGCTGGGCGGGGTATGGGCCGACCGTAACGGTCGGCTCGGCGTGGCGCTGACCGGTCTGCTGGCACTGGCCGCACTGCTCGCGGTCGCCCACCTGACCGGCTACGACCCGCTCACCCAGGACCGGGCACTACGGCTGGGTGCACCCTCGGGCCTCCACTGGTTGGGCACCGACCAGTTCGGCCGCGACATCGCAGCGCGTACCGCTGCGGGCATCTTCGCCTCGCTGCGGGTGGCGGTGGTCGCGGTGGGGTTGGCCACCGTCGTCGGTGGTCTGCTCGGTGTGCTGTCCGGGTTCACCGGCGGCGTCCTGGACGCGGTGGTCGGCCGGTGCACCGACGTACTGTTCGCCTTCCCCGCCACCCTGCTGGCCCTGGCCCTGGTGGCCGCGCTGGGGCACGGCTGGTTCAACACCGCGGTGGCCATCGCGGTGGTGTACACGCCGATCTTCGTACGGGTCTCCCGCGGCCCGGTCCTCACCGCCCGGGAGTCGGAGTACGTCCAGGCCGGTCGGGTACTCGGGTTCCCGGCGTCCCGGCTGCTGTTCCGGCACGTACTGCCGAACGTGGCCGCGCCGATCGCGGTACAGGTGGCGCTGGCGCTGTCCTGGGCCATCCTGACCGAGGCCGGACTGTCCTTCCTCGGGTTGGGCACCCAGCCGCCCGACCCGTCCCTGGGCCTGATGGTGGCCGAGGCACGGACCCTGTTCCCGGACGCCTGGTGGACGCTGTTGTTCCCGGCGGCGGCCGTGGTGGTCGCGGTGGTCGGGCTGAACCTGCTCGGCGACGGTCTGCGCAACGCCCTGGACCCACGGGCGGTGCGCCGGTGACCGTCCAACCGATGCTCCAGATCGACGACCTGCACACGGTGGTCTCCTCCGGCGGGCGGGATCTGCCGGTGGTACGGGGCGTGTCACTGACGGTCGACCCGGGCGAGATCGTCGGTCTGGTCGGGGAGAGCGGCAGCGGGAAGAGTTTCACCGCACTGTCGGTACTGGGCCTGCTGCCGACCGGTGCCCGGGTCACCGCCGGCCGGATAGTCGTCGGCGGCGAGGATCTGACCGCCCTGCCGGAACGGACCCGCCGGGCCCGCCGTGGCGGCACCGTCGCGATGATCTACCAGGACCCGATGACCGCGCTGAACCCCCTGATGAGTGTCGGCGCGCAGATCGCCGAGGGGCTGCGTGCGCACGGTGTACGCGGCGCCGAGGCACGCCAGCGCACCCTGGCGGCGATCGACGAGGTCGGTCTGCCCCGACCGGAGCGGATCGCCCGCAGCTATCCGCACCGGCTGTCCGGCGGCCAGCGTCAGCGGGTGGTGATCGCCAGCGCGCTGGCGCTGCGGCCGAAGGTACTCATCGCCGACGAACCGACCACCGCCCTGGACGTCACCATCCAGCAGCAGATCCTGGCGCTGGTCGACGAACTGCGCCGGACACACGACCTTGCGGTGCTGTGGATCACCCACGACCTGGGCGTGGTGGCGCGGGTCGCGCAACGGGTCGCGGTCATGTACGCCGGGCGGTTGGCCGAGACGGCGGCCAGCGGGCCGCTGTTCGCCCGGCCCCAGCATCCGTACACCTCCGGGCTGCTCGCCTCGATCCCGACGACGGACGACACCCGGCGCGGCCCGTTGCCGCAGATCGGTGGTGCGCCACCGGACCTGGCCCGGCTGCCGGCCGGATGCCCGTTCGCGCCGCGCTGCCGGCAACGCATCGACCGGTGCGACCACGAGGATCCGGAGCCGACCCGACGCGGCGAGAGCATCGCCGCCTGCCACGTACCCCGGGAGCGCTGGACATGATCGAGGTGACGGATCTGGTCCGGCACTACCGGACCCGCGACGGCCTGGTCCGGGCGGTGGACGGGGTGTCGTTCTCGGTGGCGCGCGGCGAGACCCTGGGGCTGGTCGGCGAGTCCGGCTGCGGCAAGTCGACCACGGCCCGGCTGCTGGTACGGCTGGAGCGACCCACCGCGGGCCGGATCGTGCTGGACGGTACCGACCTCACCTCGCTGCGCGGGGCGGCGCTGCGCCGGATGCGGCGCCGGATCCAGCTGGTGTTCCAGGACCCGTACGGCTCGCTCAACCCGCGTCGCGGGGTGGCCGCCACCCTGGGCGAGGTGCTGCGGGTACATCGGCTGGCCAGCGGCCCGGCGGTGGCCCGACGGGTGGGTGAACTGCTGGACATGGTGGGGCTACCGAACTCGGTGGCCGAGCGCTATCCGCACCAGTTGTCCGGCGGCCAACGGCAGCGGGTCGGCATCGCCCGCGCACTCGCCGTCGAGCCCGAGGTACTGGTCCTGGACGAGCCGGTGTCCGCACTGGACGTGTCCGTACGCGCCGAGGTGATGAACCTGCTCACCACGCTGCGTACCGAACTGGGGTTGACCTACCTGTTCATCTCGCACGACCTGGGCATGGTCCGGCATCTGTCGGACCGCATCGCGGTGATGTACCTGGGGCGCATCGTGGAGACCGGTGACTGGCAGGGCGTCTCGGATGATCCCCGGCACCCGTACACCCGTGCACTGCACGACGCGGTGCCGGTGCCCGACCCGGCGGTGGAGGCGCAGCGGCGGGTACCGGTACCGGCCGGTGAGGTTCCGGATCCGGCCGCACCACCACCCGGCTGCCCGTTCCATCCGCGCTGCCCGCTGGTCGAGGAGATCTGCCGGCACACCTCGCCGGAGCTGCTGGCGGTCGGGCCGGCCCGTCGGGTGGCCTGCCACGTGGTGGCCCGCGAGGCCGCGGTGCCGACCGGAACGGCGGCGGCCCCGACCGACCGGTGAGGGTCGATCGGGGCCGGGTCGTTGCGCCCTGTGCCGCGTTCCCCGGTCAGGCCCGACCGGCGGCCCGCTGGCTTCGCCGGGACACCGAGTCGATGACCACCGCGGCCAACAGCACGATGCCGGTCACCATGTACTGCGCGTAGTCGGTGATACCGACCAGGTTCATCCCGGCCGCGATCGACTGGATGACCAGCACACCCAGCAGTGCCGAGTAGGTGCTGCCCCGGCCACCGAACAGGCTGGTGCCACCGATGACGGCCGCCGCGATGGCGTCCATCAGGATGTCCTGCCCGGTACCCGACTTGGTGATGTTCGTGTTCACCGAGGCGAAGAAGATGCCACCGATCGCGGCCATCGTGCCGGAGATGGCGAACACGCTGATCCGGATCGCGGTCACGTTGATACCGGCGCGTCGGGCCGCTTCCACGTTCCCGCCGACGGCGAACACCTTGCGGCCGTACGAGGTGTGCCGCAGCACGAAGTCCAGACCGACCACGAACACCAGGAAGATGACCGGCGCCAACGGCAGGCCCTGCGACTGGTTGAACACGATGGCGACCGCGAACAGTACGACGCCCAGCGCAACGCTGCGCAGCAGCACTTCCACGGTGCTGCGGGCCGGTATTCCGGCCTGGCGGCGCCGCATCGCGCCGAGCATGGTGAGCACGAAGTATCCGGCCGTGACCGCACCGGCCAGCCCGTACGCCCAGATGACCTCGGCGAAGAAGGTGTTGGTGAGCCGGTCGATCAGGCCGTCGCTGTTGGACAGGTTGTAGGAACCGGTCTTGCCCAGCACCCACAGCATGAAACCCAGCCAGCCGAGCAGACCGGCCAGCGTGACGATGAACGCGGGTACGCCGATCTTGGCGAAGAAGAAGCCGTGCAGCAGGCCCATCGCCAGCCCGACGACCACCGCGAGCAGGACGGACTGCCATTCGCTCAGGCCCCAGCTGCGGTTGGACACCGCGAGCACGGCAGCGCAGGCACCGGACACCGAGCCGATGGACAGGTCGATCTCGCCCAGCAGCAGTACGAACACGATGCCGGTGGCCATCATGCCGGTGGCCACGATGTTCAGGCTGATCTGGGTGAGGTAGCCGGGCGAGAGGAACCCGGAGTTCATGCTCTGGAAGATGACCCAGATGACGATCAGGCCGATGACGACCGGGATCGAACCCAGTTCCCCGCCCCGGACCCGGCGCCAGGTCTCCGACCCGTACCCGCGCAGGCCGCGTTCGGCGACCACGAGTCGCGGATCGGCCTGCAGCACCGCCGGCTGCTGAGGTACGTCCTTGGTGGCGGTCACCGCTCGCCCTCCGTCTTCGCAACGTCGTCGTCTGCCGGTACGGCATCCACCAGGCCGTCCTCCCCGGGCACTGCCCGGGCGGCCGCGCGCCGGGTCACCGCGTTGTCCGAGGCGCCGGTGATCGCCGAGATGATCTGCTCCTGGCTGGTCTCCCGTACGTCGAAGACGCCGTTGTTGCGGCCCAGCCGCAGTACCGCGACCCGGTCCGCGACGGCTCGGACGTCGGCCATGTTGTGGCTGATCAGAATGACGCCCAGGCCACGGTCACGGAGCCGCTCGACCAGGTCGAGCACCTGTGCGGTCTGTTCCACGCCGAGTGCCGCGGTCGGCTCGTCCAGGATCACCACCTTGGGCTCACCCAGCAGGGACCGGGAGATCGCCACCGTCTGGCGCTGCCCGCCGGACAGTGAGGCGACCGGGATCCGCACGCTGGGGATCTTGATCGACAGCGTGTCCAGCAGTTCCCTGGACCGCCGTTCCATCTCGACCTCGTCCAGCACGCCGAAGCGGCGCAGTTCCCGACCGAGGAACAGGTTGCCGACCACGTCGAGGTTGTCGGCCAGCGCCAGGTCCTGGTACACGGTCGCGATTCCGAGGGCCTGCGCGTCGTGCGGGCGGGACACGGTCACCGGCCTGCCCTGCCATTCGATCACGCCGGAGTCCGCCGTGGTCACCCCGGAGATCGTCTTGACCAGCGTGGATTTTCCGGCGCCGTTGTCGCCGACCAGGGCGAGCACCTCGCCGCCGTGCACTTCCAGCTCCACGTCGGTCAGCGCCTGTACGGCACCGAACCGCTTGGAGATCCCCGACAACGCCAGTACCGGCGTCTCGGTCCGCACCGGTGCGCTTGTCACCTCACACCATCTCCCATCTGGATGCGGCCCGGCCGTCGCCGGCCGGGCCGCAGGTAACGCTGCCGGTCAGGGGTTCCCGGCGGCGACGTCTCCCGGTGGCGACATCGATGTCGGGAACCCCGGCCGGTGGCCCGGTGGGGCCGGTTGGACTACTTGACGTCGGCCGCTGCGCAGAGCTTGGCGTACTGGCCGGTGCAGATCTCGGAGGCCTTCCAGTAGCCGTCCTTGACCACGGTGCTCTCGATGTTGTCCTTGGTAACCGCGGTGGCCGGCACGATCTTGGCCGGTACGGTGACCGTTCCGTTGTTCACGGTGTCGCCGCCGCCGTCCCACTTCTTGCCCTGGGCGAAGGCCACTGCCATCTCCGCTGCGGCCTGGGCCTGCGGCTTGATGGACTTGTAGATGGTGGCGTACTGCTCGCCGGCCAGGATCCGCTGCAACCCGGCCACCTCGGCGTCCTGACCGGTCACCGGCGGGAGCGGCTTGACGTTCGCAGCCTTCAGCGCGGCGACCGCACCGCCGGCCATGCCGTCGTTGGCCGCGTACACGCCGATCACCTTCGAGGCGCCGATCTTGCTGATCGCACCGGTGACCTCCTGGCGGGCACCGTCCGGGCTCCAGTCCGTGGTGTCGTACTCGGCACCGACGTTGACCTTGCCGTCGAGGATCTTGTGCATGCCCTTCTTGAAGTCCGGGGCGTTCGGGTCGTCGGGCGAGCCGTTGACCAGGATGACCTTGCCCCGCTTCGGGCTGCCGCCCTTCGAGACCGCCTTCAGGAATGCGGTGCCCTGCAGCTCACCGATCTTCTCGTTGTCGAACGACGAGTAGCCGGCGATCGGGCCGGTGGCCAGCCGGTCGTAGGCGATGACCTTGACGCCCTGCGACTTGGCCTTGGTGACCGAGGACTGGATCGACTTGTAGTTCACCGAGTCGAGGATCAGCACCTTCACCCCGGCCGCCAGTACGGAGTCGACCTGCTGGCGCTGGGTGTCGGCGTTCTGGTTGGCGTTGCGGTACTCGATCGTGCACTTGGGGCACAGCTTCTTGATGTCCGCTTCCAGGTACGGGTGGTCGAACTTCTCGTACCGGGCAGTCTTGGACTCGGGCAGCAGAATGCCGATCTTGAAGCCCTGGCTGACGCTGACGCCCTTGCCGGAGTTGTCACTGCCACCGGACTGCTTCGCCTTGCCACAGGCCGACGCCCCGAGAGCCAGGACGGCGACCGCGGCGACCGCGAGCCCGCGACGCAAGTAGGTCCTCACGTGCTCGAAACCTCCCTGACACAGGCCGCACTCGCGCGGCCAGAGTAGCGACAGTCAACCGCGCACCTGCCGCGTCGTCAAGAAGTGAAGATGTCACAAGAGAAAACCGCGCCCATTCGTTACCTATCTGAAGCCCGCGATCGACACCTGTCACTGCCCGGGGCCGGTGTCGAAGATCGGTCCGACCGCATGATCGGTCTTGCTCAGCGCCAGTGCCAGTGCCCCCAACACCTCGGCACGGTCACCGAGAGTGCCGGCCAGTACGGACAACTGCCGGGCCGCGCTGGGAATCGCGTACCGGCTCACGGACTCCCGCAGGGGCCCGATGAGCAGCTCGCCGGCACCGGCCAGATCACCACCGATGATCACGCAGCGTGGGTTGAGCAGGTTGCACAGGCTCGCCACCCCGACACCCAGGTGCCGCCCCATGTCCGACAGCACCCGACGCGAGCCGGGGTCACCGCACTGCGCGAGCTGTAGCGCACCGGCCACGGTGAGGTCCGGCCCGTGGCTGTCACGCAACAGATCCAGCAGGTACTTGGCGTTGGCGTGGGTCTCCAGACACCCCCGGTTACCGCACCGGCAGACCGCCCCCGACTCGTCCAGGGTGATGTGCCCGATCTCCCCCGCGGTACCGCCGGCGCCGTGGTAGATCCGCCCACCGAGCACCAGACCAGCGCCGACGCCGGTGGACACCTTCAGGTAGACCAGGTCCCGCTGGCCCCGCCCGGCACCGAACACCAGCTCACCGAGAGCGCCGAGGTTTGCGTCGTTGTCGGCGTGTACGGGCAGTTCCAGGCGTTGCGCCAGCGCCTCCCGGGGCCGTACGCCCACCCAGCCGGGCAGCAGCGCGCTGGAGCCGATCTCCCCGGTGTCCTCGTCGATGGGCCCCGGTACCCCGAGCCCTACCCCGTTCACCCGGTCCCGCGGTACGCCCGCGCGGGCCAGCAGCGTGTCCAGCAGCCGGGCGGCCTGCTCCAGACATTCCGCGCCGGAGGCGTCCACGTCGGCCGGCTCGGCGTCGGAGGCCAGTACCTGGTGGGACAGGTCGCCGACGGCGACGCGCAGATGCGAGTGCCCGAAATCCACCCCGACCACCACGCCGCTGGACGGACTCAACGTCACCCGGCGCACCCGTCGACCACCTGCCGAACCGGTCCGTACCTGGACCGAACCCTCGTCAGCGAGTTCGTGCACGATGTTGGACACGGTGGCGGCGGACAACCCGGTGTGCCGGGAGATCTCCGCCTGGCTGAGGGTTCCCGCCGCCCGTACGGCCCGCAGCACCCTGGTCACGTTCGCACGGTGAAGGGACGACTGGGAGCCTGGTGGGTGGTCGTCCGGCGTGGCAGCAGGCATCTGCTCTCCTCCGTCCTGCCGGCTCCCGGCCCGTACGGCCGGCGGGCCACCGGTGGCCCGCGATGGTCCGGTGATGTGATGGGAACCAGGAATCATCTGGTTTCAAGACCTGAAGGTATCCTGCGCCAGCGATGCCCGCATCCGTCAAGAGGCGAATCCACGGAGGTTTGTCGGAGGGCCGCCGACCGGTGAGTTGTCCCACCTCGGCTGCTCGGCCCGGTTGACTGACGGGCTGACACCGGTACCGTTACCCGTCACGCACCTGAGAGTCCGGATGAGCTGACCCGGTGCGACCGGTACCCCACCGGCCCCCGGTCACCGGCTCCCCCGAGCGATCGCACCCGATCCGGTCGGACCGGAAGACAGCTGGGTTAGCCCGTAGACATCCGGGCACGCACTGATGATCGGCCCGTGACAGGGCCGCCACCACGCGGTACATCCAGTGCAGGGCGACGAATTCGAGAGGTTTACACCCCCATGGCCGAAGCCACCACGATCCACCTTCCCGCGCTGGGCGTGCATCTCAAGCACGGACTCACCCACCTGCTGGAGGCCACGCTCATCCCACTCGGGCTGTTCTACCTGGTGATGAGCCTGGCCGGGCTGCACGGCGCGTTGTTCGCCGCGCTCGGCTGGTCGCTTGCCGCGCTCGGCTGGCGGGTGGCGACACGTCGACCCGTCCCCACCGTGCTCGCGTTCATGACCGCCCTGCTGGTGGTGCGTACCGTGGTCGGCTATACGACCGGGAGCGTGTTCCTCTACTTCCTGTCGCCCTCGCTCCAGGATTTCGTGATCGGTCTGGCATTTCTGGCTCTGCTGCCGTTCGGCAGGTCCCTGATCGCCAAACTCGCCGCCGACTTCTGCGTCTTCCCACCCGCGCTGACCGACAACCCACGGGTACGCCGCTTCTTCCACCGGGTGTCGGTGCTGTGGTCTGCCGTGTTCATCCTCAGCGGTGTCCTGACCCTGTGGATGCTGGCGCACACCAGCCTGGGCAGTTACCTGCTGGTCGGCACCGGAGCCTCGTACGCGCTGGTGATCGGGGCGATCGTGGTCTCCCTGCTGTGGTTCCGCCGGTCCCTGCGCCGCGAGGGGATCAGCCTGCGGCTACCGATCCGTACGGTCAAGCTGGCGGCCTGAGCTCGGCACCATCGGGATAGGGCCCGGGTCGGATGCGCACCGTCAGCCGAGCAGGTCCGACCAGAACGGCACCGTAGAGCGCGCCCCTTCGACCAGTTCGGGGCGGTAACCGCCGGCGAACTCGGCACGCAGATAGCGGGGCAGGTCGGCGCCGTAGACGATGATGTCGGTCTGGGACACCGACAGGACCGGATGCCCGGCCGGGCCACCGACACCCGGTAGATACCGGTGCCGGTAGACCGGCACCAGCGGCGGCGCATCGACCAGCCGCTGTTCCGCGATCCGCACCGCCTCCGCTACCGCCGTCGGACGCTCACCCCAGCCGGGGTACCAGAAACCATTCTCCCGGACATCGAACAGGACACCGTCGACCGGTCGGCGCAGCAGGTCGCGAAGCACACCCGGGGTGCCATGCCGCCAGTCGGGGAAGCCGTCGCCGACCGGCAGGCCGGCGGCAAGCAGGGCACGGTGGTCCTCGGCGAAGCGGAACCCGTACCGACTCTGCACCCCAGCCAGCTCAGCGGCGCTCAGCCCCGGCGCCGCCGGCACCGGCAGCAGGGCGAGCAGCGCGGTCGTGTCGCCCACCGCAGTGGTCTCCTCCGGGACGTTCACGACCCGTCAGCCTACGCCTGGCTGGAACAATGCGACACATTCGACATGCTGCGTCATCGGAAACGCGTCGTAGGCACGCAGCGTACGCAACTGCCAGCCGAGCTCGGCGAACGTCGCGGTGTCCCGGGCCAGCGCGGCCGGGTCACAGGCCACGTAGCAGATCGCCCGGGGACGTACCGCCACGAGTGCGGAGACCACCTCACGTCCCGCACCCGAGCGCGGCGGATCCAGCAGCACGACCTCCGCCCCGGCACCACTCAGCTGCGCCAGCACCCGCTCCACCTGGCCCGGCACCGTACGGACCTGCGGCAGGTCGGCAAGGTTGCGCTTGGCCGCCCGGACCGCCGCACGACCGGACTCCACCATCGTGACCGACCCGTCCGGACCGACCGCCCCGGCCAGTGCCGCGCTGAACAGGCCGACACCGCCGTACAGGTCCCAGCAACGCTCACCCGGTCGCGGTTGCAGCAGTTCCAGTGCCGCCGTCGCGAGCGTGTCGGGTGCGGCCGGGTGGACCTGCCAGAACGCCTCCGCCGGCACAGTGAACCGGCGACCCAGCGCGGTCTCCGACAGTTCGGCGGAACCGTCCACCAGGCGGGTCCGCGACACACCGCGCCGGCCCGGCACCTCGACGTGACTCAGTACGGCATGCTGCTCCCCGCTCCCGGCCGCGGCCACCGCCACCTCCGCGTGCCGCGGCCAGCGCTGCGTGGTCACCGGAAGTTCGCGTACCGCCGCGGTGGCGATGAGGCACTCCTGCACCGCGACCACCCGGTGCGAACGGTGCTGCCGGAACCCGGCCCGACCGTCGCGCCCCACCGCGTACCGGACCCGGCTGCGCCAGCCGAGCAGACCACCGGGCAGCTCGATCACTCGTACTTGCAGGTCATCGACCTGTTCCTCGGTCAACCGACCGACCCGGTGCAGCAGCTCGGACACGGTCGCGGCCTTCAGTTGCCGCTGCGTCGCGGCGTCGGCGTGCTGCCAGTCGCAACCGCCGCAACCGCCCGGCCCGGCGTACCGGCACGGTGGCGTCACCCGTCCCGGCGCCGGCCGGTCCACCTCGACCGCGTCGGCCCGCAGGTAACCGGACCGTACCTCGGTCACCATCGCCGACACCCGCTCACCGGGCAGGGTGTGCCGGACGAACACGACCCGGCCGTCATGGTGGGCCACGCAGTGCCCGCCCGGCGCGACCCGTTCGATCTCCAGTGCCAGTCGGGTACCCACCACGACCGGTTCGTCGGCTGAGGTCACTTGCGCAGCACCAGGTCGTCGGCCGTGCCCGGCTCATTGCCGTCGGCCTGCTGCGGGCCACGCACCACACCGCGACGCAGCTGCCGGTCGTAGCGGGTCAGGTTCTTGTTCTCGCTGGAGGTCAACTGCCACGGCACACTGGTCACCATGACACCGGGCTCGTAGAGCAGCCTCGCCTTGATCCGCAGCGCGCTCTGGTTGTGCAGCAGGTGCTCCCACCACCGGCCCACCACGTACTCGGGGATGAACACGGTGACCACGTCGCGGGGCGAGTCGCGCCGCATGTTCTTCACGTAGCCGATGATCGGCCGGGTGATCTCGCGGAACGGCGAGTCGATCACGGTGAGCGGTACCGGCAGCTCCCGGTCCTCCCACTCGGCCTGCAGCCGACGGGTGTCGTTGGCGTCCACGTTCACCGTCACCGCGGTCAGGGTGTCCGGACGAGTCGCCCGGGCATACTGCACAGCCCGCAGGGTCGGCAGGTGCAGCTGGCTGACCAGCACCACGGCGTGGTTACGAGCCGGCAGCACACCGCGTTCATCCGGCGGAACCAGTTCCTCGGCCACCCGGTCGTAGTGCTTGCGGATACCGACCATCAACAGGTAGATCACCGCCATCGCGGCGATCGCGATCCAGGCGCCGGACAGGAACTTGGTGATCAGCACGATCAGCAGCACGACGCCGGTCAGGCAGGCCCCGAAGCCGTTGATCGCCCGGGACCGGACCATCCTGCGTCGGGCGAGCTGGTCCCGTTCGGTACGCAGCAGCCGGTTCCAGTGCCGCAACATGCCGGTCTGGGAGAGCGTGAAGGACACGAACACCCCGACGATGTACAACTGGATCAGCCGGGTGGGATTGGCCTGGAAGGCCAGGATCAGTACGCAGGCGAACGCCGCCAGGAACAGGATCCCGTTGGAGTAGGCAAGCCGGTCACCGCGGGTGTGCAGCTGCCGGGGCAGGTACCGGTCCTGGGCCAGGATCGACCCCAGCACCGGGAAGCCGTTGAACGCCGTGTTCGCCGCCAGCAGCAGGATGATCGCGGTCACCGCGGCCACGAAGTAGAAACCCGGCGCGAAGCCGGAGAACACCGCGTGCGCCAGCTGCGCGGTCACCGTCTTCTGCTGGTAGCCGGCGGGCGCACCGATCAGCTGGGTGGCCGGATCGTCGACGATCTTGACACCGGTGAGTCGGGCCAGCATCACGATACCGACCAGCATGGTGATCGCCAGGATGCCGAGCATCAACAGGGTCGACGCGGCGTTGCGGCTCTTCGGTTTACGGAAGGCCGGAACCCCGTTGGAGATGGCCTCCACGCCGGTCAGCGCCGCCGAACCGGACGAGAAACCACGCAACAGCAGGAAGAAGAACGCGAACCCGGTCAGTGACGTCTCCGCGCGCAGGTGGTACGGGGCGCTCTCGGCCTGGACATGCTGCCCCAGCACGAAGATACGGAACAGACCGACACCCACCATGACGAGCACCGCGAACATGAACCCGTAGGTGGGTATCGCGAAGGCGGTGCCGGACTCCTTCAGGCCGCGCAGGTTCGCCGCGGTCAGCAGCAGCACCGCGGCGACCGCTATGAGCACCTTGTGCTGCGACACCACCGGTATCGCCGAACCCAGGTTGGCGATACCGGAGGAGGTGGAGACCGCCACGGTCAGCACGTAGTCGACCATCAGGGCGCTGCCCACCGCGAGACCGAACGGACGGCCCAGGTTCACCGTGGTGACCTCGTAGTCACCACCGCCGGACGGGTAGGCGTGCACATTCTGGCGGTAACTGGCCACCACGGTGATCATGACGACGGAGACGGCCAGCGCGATCCACGGCGAGAACACCACCGCCGACGCGCCGGCCACCGAGAGCGTCAGCAGGATCTCGTCCGGCGCGTACGCCACCGACGACAGCGCGTCGGACGCGAACACCGGCAGCGCGATGCGCTTCGGTAACAACGTGTGTTGCAGCCGGTCGGACCGGAACGGCCGCCCGACCAGCAGCCGCTTCAACAACGAGGTCGGTGAACTCACGTGCGAAAGCCTACGAGCCGGGTGCGAGCCGCGACAGCCGGCCGGGTACCCGATCCGACTCCCGGGACCCACCGTCGGCTACGGAGGGTTCCCGGCCGCGCGGTCAGGTCGGGCGTGTAGCGTCCTGGCGTGCGGCGGCCGGACCCCGGTCGTGGCGCCACCGGGGTAGCGTCGGACGGCGGTGGCGCGGACACACCGGTGCGGACCGGTCCGGCGGGGCCGTCTGCCGGATACTCCAGGTACGCGGAGCAGCGGGAAGCGCGGGAGGCCGAGTGCACGTCGTGATCATGGGCTGTGGGCGGGTCGGCTCGACACTGGCGCACAGCCTGGAGGCCCGAGGGCACTCCATCGCGGTCATCGACCAGAACGCCGACGCGTTCCGCCGGCTCGGCGACGAGTTCGGCGGCATCACCGTCACCGGCACCGGCTTCGACCAGCAGGTACTCACCGAGGCGGGCATCGAACGCGCGGACGCGTTCGCGGCCGTCTCCAGCGGAGACAACTCCAACATCATCGCCGCCCGGGTAGCCCGGGAGACCTTCGGCGTCAGCACCGTGGTGGCACGCATCTACGACCCGCGGCGAGCCGAGGTGTACGAACGCCTGGGCATCCCCACGGTGGCCACCGTGCGCTGGACCGCGGACCGGATCCTGCGGCACATGCTGCCCGAGGGTCATGTCGAGATGTGGCGCGACCCGACCAACGTGGTCGCGATCATGGAGATCCCGGTGGCGCCCGGCTGGATCACCCAGCCGGTCAGCCTGCTGGAGGAGGCCACCGGCACCCGGGTGGCGTACCTCATGCGCTTCGGGATCGGCACCCTGCCCACCAGTTCCACCGTCCTACAGGATGGTGACCAGGTGTTCTTCCTGCTCACCGACGAGATGCGAGAGGCCGTCGCGCACGCGGCGGCCAACCCGCCGGACAGCGCACGCTGAGCGCCCACACACGGGAGACATGATCATGCGCATCGCGATCGCCGGGGCCGGCAACGTGGGACGTTCCATCGCCCAGGAACTCGTCGACAAGGGCCACCAGGTGATGTTGATCGACCGGAAGCCGGAGGCGATCCGACCCGAACGGGTACCGGACGCCGAATGGGTACTGGCCGACGCCTGTGAGCTGTCCAGCCTGACCGACGCCGAACTGGACACCTGCGACGTGGTCGTCGCGGCCACCGGCGACGACAAGGTGAACCTGGTCATCTCACTGCTGGCCAAGACCGAGTTCGCGGTCGGTCGGGTGGTGGCCCGGATCAACCGGGCCGAGAACGAATGGCTGTTCACCGAGCAGTGGGGGGTGGACGTGTCGGTGTCCAAGCCCCGACTGATGGCCGCCCTGGTCGAGGAGGCGGTGAGCGTCGGCGACCTGGTCCGACTGATGAGCTTCCGGCAGGGCCAGGCCAACCTGGTCGAGATCACCCTGCCCGACGGTGGACCGCATGTCGGTAAACCGGTCCGGGACGTACCGCTACCGCACGACGCCGCGCTGGTGAGCATCGTACGGGGCCGCCGGGTCCTGGTACCCAGCCCGGACGATCCGGTCGAGGCGGGCGACGAACTGGTCTTCGTCTGTGTTCCGGAGGTCGAGGACGAGGTGCGTCGGGTCGTACTGGGCAGCCCGGGAAGCAACTGACCCGCGGCGCTACCGGACCGGGCGGTGCGGCTACACCTGGACCGGACCCGCCGCGACCGGCTCGGCCGTCGGCTGCCGCCCGGCGCGACGCACCGCCCAGAGGGTCACCGCCAACTGGACGACGTACAGCGGCCAGGACAACGCGATCCGGCTCACGCCCAGCAGGGTCGCCTGATCGGCCCAGTAGAGCAGGCCCTGTACCGCTCCGCGCAGCACGAAACACCCAGCCCACAGCAGGGTCAACCACTGGAACGTACGCAGCAGATTCCGGTCCTCGCGCCAGGTGTGGCGCCCACGGGACATCACGATGCCCCACACGTAGCCGATGACGGGTCGGCGTAACGCCATCGAACCGAGCAGCAGCACCGCGTAACCGAAGGCGATGAAGATGCCCGGCAGATAGAAGTCCTTGGCCTGCCCGGTCTTCCAGGCGATGATCCCGCCCAGCGCGATACCGAACAGTCCGTTCACCGCATGCCGGACCGGCTGACGCTGGACGAGCCGGAACACCCCGATGGCCACCGCCACCCCGACGGCGGCGATCAGCGCCGGCCGCAGCGAGGTTGCCACGTTGACCGCGATGAACACCAGTACGGGTACGCAGGACTCGACCACGCCGCGGATCCCGCCGAGCTGGTCGGCGATCTGCTCGGAGAAGGTCGGCTCGGCCGCCTCGGCACCGGGATCCGCAGGCTCGGTCACCGGCTCCGTCCGGACCGGTCCGGATGCCGACTGATCGGGCTGCGGACAGCGGGTCGGCAGGCCGGCCTCGGGGGCGGGCAGTCCAGAACCGGCAGGCTCGTCGGTGGTGGGCAAGCGGTCACCTCGGCGATTCGAGCTCGTAGTACGGGTTGTAGATGACCTTACGGTCGTCGCGGACCGCGACCCGGCCCCGCACCGTGAGCATACGTCCCGGCTCGATACCGGCGATGTGTCGCCGACCCAGCCAGACCAGGGTCACCAGGTCCGTACCGTCGAACAGATCGGCCTCCAGCGTGGGCAGATTCGTCCGCGGGGTGTACACCACCGTACGGAGCCGCCCACTGACCGTCACCAGTTGACCCCGGGCGCAGGCGCGGGCCGGGGTGCATCCGGACTCGGCACTCTCCCGTTCCAGGTCCTCGGCCTCCAGCTCCGCCTCGCTTGCGGCGAGCCGACGTAGGAACCGCTTGATCGGCGACTCCCGTTGACCGGTCGTCATGACCGTCCTCACACTCCTTCAGGCGCGCGGCCGTGCGGCAAGCGTACGCCGGTTTCGGGACAGGATGATGGGGGCTGATGCGGCGTACGCGGTACTTCGTACCTGGTCCGACCGTTGGCGGTCGGGCCTGCGACGGGTTCGGTACCCGACCGGCAGAGTGGTCCGCGGATCAAGCGGTACGTGGGATGCCCACCGGAGCGTCGAACTCCGCGCGGCCCGGACGCCGGCACGTCCGGCGCCTCCCGCACCTCCGGCGCCTGACGTGCCGGCAGCGGCGAAACGATGTCACCGGCACAGACGCCGGTGCCGGTATCCGGGGGTTGGTCGTCGCACTGACCGGTCGGCTCAGCCGTCAGGGTCAGGGCGCCCAGGCTCTCGCCGGGCCGTTCGGTGCCGGTAGCAGCTCCACCGGTGTCGACGACAGCGGGCGCGCCCGGTTCACCGGCCGCGCGCGCAGGGGATGTGCGGTGGCCCCGCCGACCTCGGGTCTGCGGGGTGGTGGGCCCGGCAGAGCCGGGCCCGGTATGCGGAGGCACCTGTCTACCGCCGGTCCGTGCCCTGCTGGCCACCGGCACCGTTGGCCGGCGGCTGCTCTCCGGCGGCCTCGGCTGCGGCCTGCTGCTGCGCAATCGCCTCTGCGGGCAGTTGCAGCGGCAGCGGCTCACGGACCGGCATGGCCTCCTTGCCCCGATCGACGACGATGCGCAACAGGCATTCGGTCAGCTCCGGCGCGGCCTTCGGAGTGGTCGCCACTGAGCCGTGGAATACCGCACGGAGGAACCAGCGCGGTCCGTCGAACCCGACGAAACGGATGTCCTGAGGGCCGTCCGGCGTCTTGACCCGACCACGCAGCTCCGTGCCGTACTCCCCGTCGGTCTCCGTGACAGCAGCGCCGTCGGACTTCAGTCCGGTCAACAGCTCCGCCCGGACCTCGTCCCAGATCCCCTCGGTACGCGGCGCTGCGAACGCCCCGACCTGGACCGCGTTCTTTCCCGCGATCAGCGCCACGGAGGTCACCTCACCCTGCTCACTGGCCTGGATCTGCACCTCCACCCCCGGCATGGCCGGGATCTTGAGGCTGCCCAGGTCCAGCCGCTCCAGGTCGTCCTCTGGCGCCTCGTCGACGTCGTACGGACCCGTCCCGGGCGCGCCGTCGGCGTCCACGGAGCCAGCGTCGTCGCTCGCTGCAGCGGACCGGGACCGCCGCTTCCCGCCGCCGTCAGGGGTGTCTCGCTGGTCCGGACCGGTGGCCCCGACATCCGTCGCCGTGGCGTCCTCGGTCGTCTCGACGGACGACCCCTCGTCGTCGGCACGCTCTGCCCGGCGCCGTCGGAACACGCTCACTGACCCTCCAGGTTCGTTGACTGAATCCCACCGGCCGGTGCGCTGAAGCCACCGGTCGACCCGTGCCCGCCGTCACCGCGAGCTGACCCGGGCAGTTCGGACACCAGATGGAACCGGGCCCGTTCGACACGCTGGACCACCAGCTGGGCGATCCGGTCACCCCGGGCGATGTCCACCGGCCGGTCCCGGTCGTGATTGACCAGGTTGACCAGAATCTCCCCGCGGTAACCGGCATCGACCGTACCGGGTGCGTTGAGCACCGTGACACCCAGCCGGGCAGCGAGACCCGAGCGTGGATGCACCAGCCCCACATAGCCGTCCGGCAGCGCCACGGCCACCCCGGTGGGTACCAGTGCCCGCTCGCCCGGTGCCAGTCGTACGTCCCGGGCCGCGTACAGATCCGCGCCGGCATCGGACGGGTGCGCATAGCCCGGTAACGGCAGCCGGGGGTCGAGCTGGCGTACCAGCACATCTACCGGGTCGTCCCCGGCGTCCCTGACATCCCTTACGTCGCCGACGGGCGACCGCGGATACACCCGGCTGGGCGAGGTCATCGGCTCGGCGCCATTGGTCACGGCGTCATTGTTCCCTGTCCTGGCTGGTACGCGTGCCCGGGGAGGCGGGTACGCATGCGCCGGAGGCGGCCCACACCTGACCCACGGCTGGCAGCCCACTGCCGCAGATCTTGAGCGCAGCCGTTCCCTACCCCCAGCCACCTGACACCACCACGACCCGAAACCACCACCACTTGGCATTTTCCCCGAAAGTACAGTTTTGCCCGAGTTGCTTGATTGGACTTTCGGGAAAAATGCACCCGCGGCGCATGCGAAGAGTGCATTTTCCCTGTATGCACCTTTCAAAAAAGGGACTTAACGGCGATTCGGGGAAAATGATCGCACCGGGGTGGGGAGGCCAGTTTCGAGAGTCGTACGTACCAGCCTGGAGCTGAACTCTGATGCGAACGGCGGCACCGGTGGGCCGGTCAGCGCGGACCAGGACCGGACCGCCGATCGTCGGTGGCACCTGACGGGGCATCCGGCTGCACCACGGTGCCGTCCAGCGGCGCCTGTGCCGCGATGGCAGCGGCCAGCCGGCGCAGGTCCTGACGGAAGTCGTTGCCCACGCTGCGGGTGGCCCGGCGGTTCAGTTCACTGCCTACCGCAGCACCGGTGAGCAGCGGCCCCAGCGTGGTCAGGTTGCGCCCCAGCCGACGCAGCAGGCGGTCCCGCAGCTCGCGGCGCGCAGCCATGCCCAACGAGGCCGACAGCCCGATGCCCGCGGTGGTCAGGCTCACCCCGCGGCGTCCGGCCCAGGCGCTGACCAGTGCGGTGGCCCGTTGGGTGGGAGAACCCGCGATGGGCAACCGGTAGACCTCGTGCAGTTCACCGAGGAGCTTCAGCTCGACGGCCACCACAACGACGGTCTCCGAAGCCAGCAGTACCGGCGCGGACAGCAGGGTGGGTGGGGCACTCCACTGCACCGCGCTGAGCCCACCTCCGGCGGCGCCCACGGTGGCCGTGGCCCGGGAGGCGTTGCGTACCAGTCGCTCGGCCAGTGCCTCGCCGTCCAGGCCGGGGTAGTGCCGTCGTAGCGTGTCCAGATCCCGGATCGGGATGTGTGGCGCGGCCTGGACCAGGGTGTCGCTGATCCACCGGAAGGCCCCACGTGGCCGGGCAAGCATCCGCCAGCCGGTCTGCCCGGCATTCCCGGCGAGACGTGCCAGCAGTCGGCGCCGTTCCGGCGGGGCCAGGTCGTCCGCGGTGAGCCGGGCGACGGTGCTGGCCGCTTCGGTGGACTCCGAAGATGGCTGGTCCCCGACCGGGGTGAGGTCCGCGCCCTGAGCTGTTGCGGACCCGTCCCCCACGGGCCCGTCCCCCGCGGACCTGTCCGCCACGGATCCGTCCGCCGCGGGCCGCTCCCCTGCGGCGCCGGGCCGGTGATCCTCCGACTCTGGTGGAAACTGCCCGTCGGTCCCGCTCATCGGTGGTCTCCTCCCGTTTGCGGCCGTCGTCCACTCACCATGGTGCCCCGGTCGGATGCGGTACGGCACCCGACCGGGGGCGAACCACGGTCGAGAACGGCTGCGTGCGAACCCGGCACTGGGCAGCCAGGAACCGCGTCGCACGAGCGTGGCGTGGCGACGCTGGTAGGAGCACGCGCCTCGGGCATACCGCCGGTCAGGCGGCGCACTCGCGGCAGATCAGCTCCCCGTTCTTCTGACTGGCGAGCTGGCTCCGGTGGTGTACGAGGAAGCAGCGCGAGCAGCGGAACTCGTCGGACTGCATGGGCAGTACCCGGACCGTCAGTTCCTCGTCGGCGAGATCGGCGCCCGGGAGCTCGAAGCTCTCCGCGACATCCGTCTCGTCCACGTCGACGCTGCCCGACTGCGCATCCTGCCGACGAGCCTTGAGCTCCTCAAGGCTGTCCTCCCCCAGTTCGACCTCGTCCCGCCGTGGGGCGTCGTAGTCGGTGGCCATCGCTTTCACTCTCCCGTTGTTCTGTGTTGCGCCCGGTGTAACGCGTCACGGACCGGATGCAGTCCCGTACCGCACCCGATTCCCCCTACGGATGCGAATCGACCGTTCGTGCGGCCTCCCCAGCCCGAGCGGAGGGAAACGACCCCGGCGAGCCGGGAACCTTACCTTCCTTCTCCGACAGGAGTACGTCCTGCCTCCTTCTGTTGTTCCCGATGTGATCGAGGCGACACACTAGGGTGTCGGATAGTCGAGGGTGGTTCGGCACGCCGGACAGGTTCGCGAGCAACTGCGGCGCACACGCTAATCTCTCCGCATGGCGCGTACGAGGCCTTCTCGGCGTTCCACGTTCGGGGGGCGGGGATGAACGGATCCGGACCCGGCAGCTGCCGGGTGGACGACCATGTCACACATCGCCGTACCACAACGCACCAGGTCATAGCTTGGTCGGCGATATCGGGCAGCGTCCGGGCGACCCGGTCCGGACGGATGAACGTCACACCGACCGCCCCGGCGGGCGGGAGGCGGGGATGAGCCTGTCCCGGGTACGCGCCCTGGTGATCTTCGGTACCCTGCTGCTGCTCGGCGTGATCACGGTTACCTGGACGATCCTCTCGGACCACCAGGACGGCGGGGTCGCGGGAGGCCATCAGTGCCCGCCTGACGCCAAGCGGGCCAGCCTGACGATCCCGAAGGAGAAGGACGTCAACGTCAACGTCTACAACTCCACCGACCGGGCCGGACTCGCCCAGTCCACCGCGAGCGCGTTGAAGGGCGTCGGGTTCCACGTACTGGCCTACAAGCAGGACCCCAAGGGCGCCGTGGTCCATGACGGAGCGCAGATCCGATTCGGCCGCAAGGCGGTCGGAGCCGCCCAGCTGATCAGGGCATACGTACCGGACGCGAAGACGGCGTACGATCCGGCCCGCGAGGACGCCACGGTCGATCTGGTCCTGGGTGACAAGTACACCAACATCCGGACGCCGACCGACGTCAAGGAGGCCGAGATCAGTCTCGGTATTCCGGCCGCGCCGCCCGGTACCTGCTGAGCAGGTCGACGCACACCCTCAGACCTGGCCCGCACCCAGTTCGACGAGTTGGTCATGCAGGGCGGTGAACAGGCCGTCGGGCGCAGCGATCAGCATGTCCTCACCGGCCACGGCACCATGCAGACCCGCCACGAGCGCGCCCGCCTCGGTGGCGACGAGCGCGCCGGCTGCATGGTCCCAGGGGTGCAGACCGCGCTCGAAGTAGGCGTCCAGCCGGCCCTCCGCGACGAAACACAGGTCCAGTGCGGCGGCGCCGAGCCGGCGGATGTCCCGTACCTCGGGTAGCAGCCCGGCCACCACCCGGGCCTGCCGGGCCCGTCGCGCCCGGTCGTAGGCGAATCCGGTGCCGACCAGTGCCTGGCCGAGTTCGCTCGCCGGTGAACAGGTCAGCCGCTGCCCGTCCCGGTACGCGCCGGCGCCGCGGACCGCGGACCAGACCTCGCCGCTGGCCGGGTTGCGTACCACTCCGGCAACCACCTCGCCGGCCACCTCGGCCGCCAACGAGACCGCGTACTGCGGCAGCCCGTACAGGTAGTTGACGGTGCCGTCGATCGGGTCGAGGATCCACCGGACGGTGTCGGGGCCGGGGGCCGCAGCGTCGTGGCTGCCGCTCTCCTCACCGAGTACGGAGTCGCCGGGCCGTACCGCCCGCAGCCCTTCGATCACCAGTCGTTCCGCCGCCCGGTCCGCCGCGGTGACCACATCGGTCGGGGTGCTCTTGGTATCCACTTCGGTGATGGCCTGCTCCCGGGACCGCCGGGCGAGCCGACCGGCCCGGTCGGTCAGCTCGAGCGCCAGTTCTAGCAGGTACTGCGGGTCCACGGACACCATCATTCCTTCCGGCGCCGCGGACCACCCGCGGCTGCGCGTGGCGGGCCACGCGAATGCGACCGTATCCGCTCTGCGGCGCCACTGACGGGGCGACCCTGTCGCTCGGACCAGCTCAGCGACGGTCATGAGCGTTACAATTCACGCCTGTCCCACGTGCAGCGCCCCCGCAGTGTCGTGGGCCATACCGCAGAGCCCGGCTGTGTCAGGCCGGATCGGCCCGTGCGTTCTCGCTGCCCCGGGAAGGTCATTCGTGACAGAAGCACACTATGAGACCGGTCCCGATCTGGCCGTGCGGGCGTCGATCACCCGGACGGTACGCAACCGGGTCGTGGCGGCGCGGTCGGCGACCTCGGCGCCCAGGTCCACCGCGAAGGTGGCCGAGCGGGGCAGCCGTACGAGCCCACCACTGGTGGATCCGGCCAGCGTGGGTACCGGCGACGAGCTGCCTGCGGGCGACGGTCCGGCCGGTACCGGCCCCCCGACCGGGGACGTGGCAATGGACGCCGATGTCACACCGACCCGCACCCCGCGCCGTGCCCCCACCGGCACCACGCGCCGGACCAGTCGTAAGACGGACCCGGCCGGGTCCGGTGACGAGACCGACGGCGAGGGTTTCGACTGGGACGACAACGACTCCGAGACGTTGCGCAAGGCGCGCAAGGATGCCGAGCTGACCGCGTCCGCGGATTCGGTGCGCGCCTACCTCAAACAGATCGGCAAGGTTCCGCTGCTCAACGCCGAGCAGGAGGTGGACCTGGCGAAACGGATCGAGGCCGGCCTGTACGCGGTGGAACGGATCCGTGAGTGCGCCGACGACACCGACCTGGCGGCCGTCCAGTTGCGCCGGGACCTGGGTTGGGTGCACCGGGACGGCGAGCGGGCCAAGAACCATCTTCTGGAGGCGAACCTCCGGCTCGTGGTGAGCCTGGCCAAGCGCTACACCGGCCGCGGCATGGCGTTCCTGGACCTGATCCAGGAGGGCAACCTGGGCCTGATCCGCGCGGTGGAGAAGTTCGACTACACCAAGGGTTACAAGTTCTCCACCTACGCCACCTGGTGGATCCGCCAGGCCATCACCCGGGCCATGGCCGACCAGGCCCGCACCATCCGCATCCCGGTGCACATGGTCGAGGTCATCAACAAGCTGGGCCGGATCCAACGCGAGATGTTGCAGGATCTGGGTCGCGAGCCCACCCCCGATGAACTGGCACACGAGATGGACATCTCACCGGACAAGGTGACGGAGATCCAGCAGTACGCGCGGGAGCCGATCTCGCTGGACCAGACGATCGGCGATGAGGGCGACAGCCAGCTCGGCGACTTCATCGAGGATTCCGAGGCGGTGGTCGCGGTGGACGCGGTCTCCTTCTCGTTGCTGCAGCAGCAGCTCCAGCAGGTACTCCAGACTCTGTCGGAACGCGAGGCTGGCGTGGTACGGCTCCGTTTCGGCCTCACCGACGGACAACCCCGCACCCTGGACGAGATCGGCCAGGTGTACGGGGTCACCCGGGAGCGGATCCGGCAGATCGAATCGAAGACCATGTCCAAGTTGCGGCATCCATCACGGTCTCAGGTGCTTCGGGATTATTTGGATTAAGTGCCAAAAAAATTACTAACCCTCCGTATATGTCCGCAGCTTGAGCCACGAGTAGCCATAACGTGACACCTGGTTGTGATCGGTCGGGTGTCGACGGACCGGCCTCCGGCATGGCACTCTGACCTCAGCGGCTGCTGTGACATTGATCCCGCGACGCGTAGCGGGAACGATCCTGGCAACCGTCATGTTGAAGCATGGTGTGAAGCAACGAGAGAGCCTGGCAGCCGGTCGGGCCACGGTGAACGCAACACCGGTGACGAGCAGAGGAGGAGGCGTATGACCCCGACCCTGACCCCGCCGTCCGAGACGGCGGTGCCGCCGGCCGCCAGTGAGCGGTGCGACCGCTGCAACGCTGCGGCAAAGCTACGGGTGCTCGTCGCAGGCGGCGGCGACCTGGTGTTCTGCGGACACCACGCCAACAAGTACGCCGAGGACCTCGTCAAGATCGCCGTTGATGTCTCCGTCGACCCGGAGTTCAGCTGGCGCGGCAGCCAATTGATGACCAAGAACTGAACCTCCCGTAAGAGCACGTGACAGGGCCCCGACCGTCGGTCGGGGCCCTGTCACGTGCTCTGGCCCCTCCTGCGTAGCTGGGGGGCCGGCAGCCTGGTCGGCGTGCCTCACCAGGACTGGATGGTGGCGATACGCTCCTCCAGCTGCTCGATCGTGGCCTGCGCGCTCGGCGGCCCACCACAGGCGCGGCGCAACGCCGCGTGGATCTGGCCGTGCGGACGACTGCTCCGGTTGTGCTCTGCGGCGACCAGGGCGTTGAGCTGGCGGCGTAGGGTCACCCGCCGCTCCGCGACCGTCAGCGGCCGGCTCGGACCCCCTGCCGAGGGTGTTGCCGGCTGGTTCGCCCCCTGGCTGCGTTGCCGGGCGAGCTGCTCCGCCTGTCGCTTGGACAGCAGCGTCTGTACCTGCTCAGGGGTGAGCAGACCGGGCAGGCCGAGGAATTCCGCCTCCTCCGGACTGCCCGCCTGGATCGGCGTACCGAACGATGTGCCGTCGAAGATGACCTGGTCCAGCTCCGCAGTCGCGGACAGATGCTCCACCCCACGTTCCAGGTCACCGGAGGCCTCTTCGGCGCGCTGAGCCGCAGCGAGCAGATCATCGTCCAGGCCGTCCTTCTTCGGCTCACCCAGGACGTGGTCGCGCTCCACCTCCATCGCGCTGGCCAGTTCCAGCAGCGGGGTCACACTGGGCAGGAACACGTTGGCGGTCTCACCCGGCCGACGTGCCCGGACGAACCGGCCGATGGCCTGGGCGAAGAACAGCGGAGTGGACGCGCTGGTGGCATAGACACCGACCGCCAACCGGGGGATGTCGACACCTTCCGACACCATCCGTACCGCGATCAGCCAACGCTGGTCGGAGTCGGCGAACTCGGCGATCCGCCGGCTCGCCCCCACATCGTCGGACAGCACCACTGCGGCGGATTCCCCGGTGATGATCGACAGCAGCTTCGCGTACGAACGGGCCGAGTTCTGGTCCGTGGCGATCACCAGGCCGCCCGCATCGGACATGCCGCCGGCCCGCAGGGTACGCAGCCTGTTGTCCGCGGCCCGCAGTACCTGCGGCATCCACTCACCGCGAGCATCCAGCGCGGTACGCCACGCCTGTGCGGTGATGTCCCTGGTGACCGGCTCGCCCAGCCGTACGGCCAGTTCGTCGCCTGCGCTGGTGCGCCAGCGGGCCTCACCGGAGTAGGCGAGGAACATCACCGGCCGGACCACCCCGTCGGCGAGAGCGTCGGCGTAGCCGTACACGCTGGCGGCCCGGGAGCGTAGCAGTCCGTCACCGCCGCGCTCGTAGGTGACGAACGGGATGGGGTTGTCGTCGGAGCGGAACGGGGTCCCGGTCAGCATCAGCCGCCGTACCGCCGGCTCGAACGAGCTGCGTACGCCATCGCCCCAGGTACGGGCGTCGCCCGCGTGATGTACCTCGTCCAGGATGACCAGGGTGCGGCGAGTCATCGTCCGGCGCCGGTGCACCGCCGGGGCCATGCCCACCTGCGCGTAGGTGAGGACCACCCCGTGGAAATCGGCGGCGGAATGGATGTCGGAGTTACGGAACTCCGCGTCCAACGCGATACCGACCCGTGCCGCGGCCTGCGACCACTGAGTCTTCAGATGCTCTGTCGGGGTCACCACCGTGACCGCCTCGACGGTGCCGTCGCCGAGCAGTTCGGTGGCGATCCGCAGGGCGAAGGTGGTCTTTCCCGCGCCCGGGGTGGCCACCGCCAGGAAGTCCTCACTGCCCCGGCGCAGGTACTCCACCAGGGCCTTACGCTGCCAGGCCCGCAGTGGCGGCGCGGCGTCCGGCGACGGCTTCGACGGCGGCAACCCGCATCCTCCCTACGCCTTCGGCGGTCCCCGACGGTGATGGCCGTACCGGTACCGGTGTATGCCGGAACCCGCTGGGCGTACCGCTCACTTACGGTCATGGCCGCGCGACGGTCCCGCCGCACACGGCGGCCCCGCTCCGGACTCCGGTGCTGCGCCGGTCGGTGCGAGGGCCGGTGCAAGACTAGCGGCCGGCGGCCGGCGCCGACCCCGACACCCCGGGCAGTGGTACCTGGCGCACACCAAGCGGACCGACGACGTACCGTTTCGGAGATGGCCAGGCGCGCAACCCCCGACGATGCCGCTGTCGGTGGATCCGCGCCGGTGGTGGGAATGCCGCGTACCCGCCTGCGCCTCCCGCGTGCCGCTCTGGTCGCGGCCGCGCAGGTCAGCCGCCGTTCACTCAGTAAGGCATGGCAGGACCGGATTCTCGGGATGTCGGCCGAATCGGCCTTCTGGCAGCTGCTGTCGCTGCCCTCGGCACTGATCGCCCTGCTGGGCGCGCTGGGCTACGCGGCCCGCTGGCTCGGCCCCGACGCGGTCGACCAGATCCGGGACTGGGCGCTGTCGACCGCGGGCAAGGCACTGAACCCGCGGATCGTCGACCAGGTCGTCGCCCCGGTGATCAGCGAGATCCTGGACCACAACCGTACCGACGTGATCGGCATCGGCACCGTCATCGCGCTGTGGTCCGGTTCGTCGGCGACGGCGACCTTCGTCAACACGATCACGATCGCGTACGGCCAGCGCGACCTGCGCGGCGCCCTGCGCAGTCGGGTGGTCGCGCTGCGGCTGTACCTGTTCACCGTGCTGGCCGGGGTGCTGGTGCTGCCCGCGGTGGTGTTCGGGCCGGGCGCACTCGACCGGGTGTTCTCCGGACGCTGGCACGAGGTGATCTCCGGGGTGGTGCACACCCTGTACTGGCCGTTGCTGGGTATTGCGGTGTTCGCCGGGATCAGTACGTTCTACCACCTGGCGACACCGGTACGGTTGCGTTGGCGTCGGGCGTTCCCCGGTGCGGCGGTCGCCCTGATGCTGTTCCTGGCGATGTCCTACGGGCTGCAGCTGTACATCACCGCGATCGCCACCAACCTGCGGGTCTATTCGACCCTGGCCGCACCGATCCTGACCCTGATGTACTTCTACGCGCTGGCGTTCGCAGTGATACTGGGCGCCGAGTTCAACGCCGCGCTGGAGGAACGTTGGCCACGCGGCACCCGGCAGAGACCGGCCCAGTGGCTACGGGACCAGGCCAGCCGGGTGCGCGGCCGGCGACAGACCACCGACCCGGACACCGACGAGCAGTCCGGGACCGATTCGGTCGCCGACGCGGAGAGTTCGCCGGACTCCGCCGATACGGGTATCGGAGACCCTGACGATCCCCCTGCCGGCCAGCGGCACACTGCCTGAGGCGCCGTCCCGACCCGCAGGTCGCTAGTGCGCCATCGCTTCGAAGATCTCCTTGCAGCGGGGGCAGACCGGTGAGCCGGGCTTCGCGGCCTTGGTCACCGGAAACTTCTCCCCGCAGAGCGCCCGGACGAAGGTGCCCATCACGGCGCTCTCGGCGATCTTTTCCTTCTTGACGTAATGGAACATGTCCGGACCGGTGTCGGTGTCGCTCTCCTCCGGCCGGACCTCGGTCAGCGTGCTCACGTTGCCTCCTCGGGGGCGCGCATGCGGCGGGTGCGGCGACACACGCTCAACCGGTCTGCTGCGCCGTACTGCTGGCGTTCGCCCCAGTGTCGCAGGTCGGTCACCCGTACCGCCAACCACACGGGTGGGCGATTCGCCCCGACCGCCCGCCACGAGGGTGATTCCCTCGCCGGGCACCGTACCGTGACCGGGTGACGTTCGAGATCAGCTACGGCGACGAGGTCGCCGCCGCCCTGCGGGACAACGGGCCGGTAGTGGCACTGGAGAGCACCATCATCTCGCACGGCCTGCCCCGGCCGGAGAATCTGCGGGTGGCGCGGCAGATCGAGCAGACGGTACGCGACGCCGGCGCGGTACCCGCCACGATCGGGATGGTCGGCGGTCGGATCGTGGTCGGCCTGTCGGATGCGGAGCTGCAGCGGCTGGCCGTCGGCGCCGAGGTGGTGAAGCTGTCGGTACGCGATCTGGCCCCCGCCGCGGCGGCCGGCGCGGACGGAGCCACCACCGTCGCGGCGACCTCTGCGGTGGCGGTACGCGCCGGTATCGGGGTGTTCGCCACCGGAGGGCTGGGCGGCGTACACCGCCAGGCACGGGACTCGTGGGACGAGTCGGCGGACCTGACCGCACTGTCCCGGCTGCCGATCTGCGTGGTGTGCGCCGGGGTGAAGTCGATCCTGGACGTACCGGCCACGCTGGAACGGCTGGAGACCCTCGGCGTGACGGTGCTCGGTTACCGGACCCGCCGGTTCCCCGGCTTCTACCTGACCGACTCGGGGTGCGCGCTCGACTGGTCGGTGGATTCCGCCGAACAGATCGCCCGGGTCCTGGCCGCGCGACGGGCGCAGGGCTGCCATCAGGGCGGCGTACTGGTGGCCAACCCGCTGCCGGTGGACGAGCAGATCGATCCACACCTGCACGACCGGGTGCTGGGCGAGGCGCTGGACCAGCTGGCGGTACGGGGCGTGACGGGTCCTGACGTCACCCCGTTCCTGCTGTCCTACCTGCACGAGCACACCGGCGGGGAGAGCCTGGCGGTGAACGTACGGATCATCCTGCGCAACGCCGGGCTGGCGGCCGACGTCGCCGTGGCGGCCAGCCATGCCCACTGAGCGGACGACACCGGCGCGGATCCTGGTGGTCGGCGACCTGGCCACCGACGTACTGGCCGTACCCGCGGAGCTGCCGGACGCTGCCCTGCCGATGTCCGGTACCGACTGGGCCACCGGTGGCGGATGGGCGCTGGGCAGCGACACACCCGCGCGCATCCACATCACCGCGGGTGGATCCGCGGCGAACACCGCGACCTGGCTGGCCGGTACCGGTACCCCGGTGACCCTGGTCGCGGCGGTCGGGGCGGATGCCGCCGGGCGGGCCAGGGTGGCCGAGCTGACCGCGGCCGGGGTGGACTGCGCCCTGCAACGTACCGGGGGCAGCACGGCGACGGTGGTGGTACTCAGCGGCCCCATGGAACGGACCATGCTCTGCGACCGCGCCGCCAACCGGCTACTGACCAGCGAACACGTGGCGTCGGTGGTGGCGGGTACGCCGGCCGGCCACCTGCATCTTTCGGCGTATCCGCTGTTCGATCCGCAGTCCCGGCCGGCGGCACGGACCGCGCTGACCGCCGCCCGTGCCGCCGGCATGTCCACCAGCGTGGACGCCGCGTCGGCTGGGCCGTTGCGCGAGGTCGGACCAGCCGCGTTCGCGCGCTGGGTGGGTCGGGTGGACCTGCTGCTGGCCAACCTCGATGAGGCGCGCGTACTGCTCGACGACCCTACGGCCGAGCCGGCGAGCGCCGCCCGCGCGCTACTGGAGCTGGCCGCTCAGGTGGTGGTGAAGCTCGGTGCACAGGGCGCGCTGTGCGCGGACACCGACGGGGTGACGAGCGTACCGGCGCTGCCGGTGGCCGCAGTCGATGTGACCGGTGCCGGTGACGCGTTCGCGGCCGGGTTTCTCGCCGCCCGCTCGGCCGGCGCCGGGCCGGACGCCGCGCTACGGGCGGGCGCCGTCCTCGGTGCTCGGGCGGTGGGGGTTGCGGGCGCCCGGCCGCAGGCCTGAAGCCGGGCGGGCAGATCAGGGTTCGTGATCGATGGTGCGGTCCGAAGCGCCGGTCACCGCCGGGTGCTGCGGCTCCTCCTCGGGCTGCGGCGGCCGGTGCCGGTGCAACCGGTAGGACAGGGTGTGCTCCGGTCGGGGCGGACGGTCGTTGGCGATGATCACGGCCATCCAGGGCAGCAACACCATGCCCACCACGCACAGCGACGACCACAACCCCCACAACGGGACCCGTGCATAGGCCAGCAACGCGCCCGTCACCAGGCAGACCACCCGCAGGCCCATCATCAGCGCATAGCGGATCTCCCGGCTGTGCAGCTGAGCCGACCGGCTCTTCTCCGCATCGGTGATGAGCACCGGACGACCTGCGGCGCGCTTCACGGTGGCCTCAACTCCTGCGTCGGATCTGACGTACCACCCCGATCCTCCCACCATGTCAGCGCACCGGCACCCCCGGACCGGTACCGGCTGATCCACGGACGAGGATGGCACGGTGATCGAACCACTGCTCGGCGTCGACGGCGTACGTCGGCTGCGCGACGCGCTACGGAAAGCGGAGTTCACCGGCGACGGGGTGGCCGGCCGGCTGGATCCACGTACCGCGCAGGCGCTGCGCTCCGGCGAGCTGTCCCTGGCCCGCGGCTGGCTGCCCGGCGACGACCCGCTCAGCACCCTTGTCCGGCTGTTCGTCTGCGGCAGTGTGGAGCCGGCCGACCGGGTGGCGGACGCGCTGCACCCGGTGGGTGTGGACGACGCCGTCGCGGCCGGTCTGCTGGTGGCGACGGGTACCGGCCTGCGGGCCGGAGTCGACCTGCATCCCTACGGCGACGACACGCAGGCGCCGGACGGCGAACCGTGGTGGGTGGTGGCCGACCTGCCGGCAGCACTACGTAACGCCCAACGGGTGTCGGAAGCGGCAGGATCACCCGTCGAGCGCAGCGACACACTTCCCCCGGACCACGTACTGGGGGTCGGTGGCGCGAGCACCACGCTCGCGCTGGCCACCATCCGCCGGCCGGTCCGGCGGGCACTGGACCTGGGTACCGGTTGCGGCGTCCAGGCACTGCACCTGTCCCGGCACGTCGAGCAGATCACCGCGACCGACCTGAGTACCCGGGCCCTGCGCTATGCGGCCACCACGGCGGCGCTGTCCGGCCAGCACTGGGAACTGCTCGCCGGAGACCTGGTGGCGCCGGTGGCCGGGCGACGGTTCGACCTGGTGGTCAGCAATCCACCGTTCATCGTCGGACCGGCGGACCGACCACAGATCACCTACCGGGACTCCGGCCGGGCCGGCGACGGGATCTGCGCGGAGCTGATCGCCGCGATGCCCGATCTGCTGGCCGACGGCGGGTGTGCGCAGTTCCTCAGCAACTGGGTACACCCGATGGACGGTGACTGGGCGCACCGGCTCGCCGGGTTCCTGGCAGGTACCGGACTGGATGCCTGGATCATCCAACGCGAGGTCAGCGACCCGGCCGAGTACGTACGGATGTGGCTGTCGGACAGCGGTGAGGACGCCAACCACGCCCGGGCGGCGAGTTGGCTGGACTGGTTCACCGAGCAGCGGATCGAGGCGGTCGGCTTCGGCCTGGTCACCCTGCGCGCCGGCGGCCACCAGGATCCGACGGTACGCATCGAGGATCTGCGGCAGCAGACCGACCAGCCGTTCGGCGCTCTGCTGCCGGCCTGGTTCGACCGCCAGGACTGGCTGCGCGCCCACGACGGCGGCAGGCTGCTCACTGCCCGGCTGCGCGCGGCGGAGAATCTCTCGCGGCACGAGGAATCGGTGCGCGGGCCGGAGGGCTGGGCCGTCCGGACCACCCGACTCGCGCTCGGCGAGGGCGCCCGATGGGTGGAGGAGACCGACGAGCTGGTCGCCGCCCTGGTCGCCGGTTGTGACGGCACCGTGCAACTGGCCGACCAGCTGCGGGTGCTCGCCGCGGCGTACGGGTTGGACGAACCGACCCTGGCCGCCGAGGCGGTACCGGTGGTGGCCGGTCTGGTGGAGCGTGGCATCCTGCTTCCCGCCTGAGGCGGCAACGGAAGGCGGTTCGGTATGCGTGCGGTGGTACAGACCGTCAGCGCGGCCAGCGTCGAGGTGGACGGCGAGACCGTCGGGGAGATCCGCGACGGGCTGCTGATCCTGCTGGGGGTCACACACGACGACACTGTCGCGGATGCTCAACGGCTGGCCGCCAAGGCGTACCGGCTGCGTATCCTGCCCGGCGAACGCTCCGCCGCCGACGCTGCCGCCCCGGTGCTGGTGGTCAGCCAGTTCACGCTGTACGCCGACACCCGTAAGGGCCGCCGACCGTCGTGGAACCGTGCTGCCCCGGCCGGGAAGGCCGAACCGCTGGTCGAGGCATTCGGTACGGCGCTGCGCGAGCTGGGCGCCGCTGTCGCCACCGGCCGTTTCCAGGCCCACATGCTGGTGCACAGCACCAATGTCGGCCCGTGCACGATCCTGCTGGAGGAGCCCGCCTGAGCGCCCGGCTCACAGCCCGGACAGCAGCAGGAACAGGGTGGGCAGTACGAGCAGCGCCGCGGCGAGGGCGAGTAGCGCGAAGCGGAGCCGCAGCGAGCGGACCGGCGGATCCAGCAGCCGGTGTACCCGGGCCAGTACCTGACCGGTACCGGTGACGGCCAGCGCCCCGGCCGGCACACCGGCTCCCCCGAACCTGGCCAGCGCGCAGGCCAGCACCGTACGGTCGCAGTGCGCACAGGCCCGGTCGTCGGCGACCATCTCCACCAGACCGTCGACGGCCGCGCGCGACTGCCGTACGGTCGGCAGCCAGCGCAATGCCCTCGACCAGGCGGCGAAGGGCAGCACCACCAGATCATGCCGTTCGGCCAGGTGGGCGTGCTCGTGCGCCAGCACGGCAGCGAGTTCCTCGTCGTCGAACAACGCCAGCGCGCCGGAGGTGAACACGACCCGTGGCGTGCCGCCGGGCAGGCAGTACGCGGCGGGCGCCGGATGGTCCAGCACCAGTCCGTCATCGGTACCGAACGGACCGGCCGCGCACGGCCCGCACCGGTCGCCGACACACCGCGAGCCGTCGCGCCGGACGGCCAGCTCGGCGGTCAGCGGCCGGCCGATCAGGTCGAGCATCCGGCGGTGCCGGCCCCGGGCCCGCACCGTACGCCAGGTGGACAGTCCGAGGATGCCCAACAGGCGCAGGGCGAGTGTCAGGGTCAGCGCGAGCAGTACGGTGTGGCCCGGTCCGAGGCCGCCGGTCGGGTCACCGCTGACCAACCGGCCGGCGAACCGGCGCAGCGCACCGAACAGGTTGTCGTTCAACGGGGCGACCGCGAGGCTCGCCGCGGCGCCGAGCACGGCAAGGCCGGCGGACAGACCGATCGCCTGCCACAGCACCAGGGTGGCACGGGGCTCGGCCACGGCGAACCGGGCCCGGGGCAGGAAGTGTGACACCGGCCCGAGCAGGGTGACGGCAAGCAGTCCCAGTACCGCTGCGGTCACCGCCATGCTCAACCGTCCCGGGATGGAGCCGGTCGGTCGGCCCGGAGGGGCGGCCCTCCCCGTAGGCGTACCGCCTCGGCGAGCGCTCCGGCGAGTGCTTCGGCCTCACCCGGGCTGACCTGACTGGCAAAGGTGGCGAGGGCGGCGCTGCGGTCTGCGGCGGTGTCGAGCGCCTCACGCATCAGTGCCGCGGCGTGTTCCTCGCGGCTGGCCGTGGGGTGGTAGCGGTGGGCCCGGCCGTCCCGGTCCCGGGCCACCAGATGCTTGCGTTCCAACCGGGACAGCACCGTCAGTACGGTGGTGGCGGCCAGATCCCGGTCGGCGAGCGCGGCCACGATGTCGCGAGCGGTGCACGGCCCGGGTGTCGACCACAGGACCTCCATGATCGCTCGCTCCAGCTCGCCGAGCCGGGCCATCTGCGCTCCCCTCTCCGGCACGGTCCGCGCCGGATGAACGTCGTGTCCGCGATCCGCGGAGCGACACCATTCTACGGTCGGTAGAAAGCCGTCCGACGGCGACCCCGGAACAGTCCGCCGTGCTGTTGCATATCCCGCTATCCGGTCCAATTCCGGCATGTCACGGCCGTAACTTCACACCGATCTCACAACGGCCTCACCGGGGTTTCACGCCCCGGGCGGGATCCTGGAGAACGTACGAGGCACACCGACACGGGGAGGCGAAGACGGTGGCCGTTGCGCTGGCCGAGCAGGCCGTGACACCAAGGGATAGCACTGTCGGGCAAACCGGCGCGGACGCCGACCGTGGGATCTCCGGCGATCTGGTCCGCGCCTACCTCAACGGCATCGGCCGCACCCGGCTGCTCACCGCGGCCGAAGAGGTGGAACTGGCCAAGCAGATCGAGGCCGGGCTGTTCGCCGGCGAACAGCTGCGGACCACCGGGTTGGCCCGCACCCTGCGGGTCGAACTGGGCGTCCTGGTCGCCGAGGGCCGCGCGGCGAAACACCGGCTGCTGTCAGCGAACCTTCGCCTGGTGGTGTCCATCGCCAAGCGCTACACCGGCCGCGGAATGCCGTTCCTCGACCTGATCCAGGAGGGCAACCTGGGCCTGATCCGCGCGGTGGAGAAGTTCGACTACACCAAGGGCTTCAAGTTCTCCACCTACGCCACCTGGTGGATCCGCCAGGCCATCACCCGCGCCATGGCCGACCAGGCCCGCACCATCCGCATCCCGGTCCACATGGTCGAGCAGGTCAACCGGATGGTTCGGACCCGGCGGGAACTCACCGCGACGCTGGGCCGCGAGCCGGGCCACGAGGAGATCGCCGCGGAACTGGGCATCTCCCCGTTCCAGGTCCTGGAACTGGCCAGCTACGACCGGGAGCCGGTCAGCCTGGACCAGACCGTCGGCGACGACGGGGAGAGCACCCTTGCCGACTTCCTCTGCGGCACCGAGGACCGGCACGACACCGACGACAACGTCTCCTACAGCCTGCTACGGCACAACGTGGAACGGATCATGTCCCAGCTGACCGAACGAGAGCGTACGGTCATCCGGCTGCGCTACGGCCTCGACGACGGTCGGCAGCGCACACTCGACGAGGTCGGCCTCGAATTCGGTCTGTCCCGCGAGCGGATCCGCCAGATCGAGAAGCACACACTGGTCAAGTTGCGCGAGCCGGCCAACGCCGAACTGCTCAACGAATACGTGAGCTGACCTGCCGGCACGCGAGCGGGCCCTGGGTGAGCAACCCGGGGCCCGCCGGTGTCAGCGCAGCCGACGCGGGCCGGAGTCCGGCCTGGTGCCCGGGGGTCCGATGTGGACGGTCGCGTGCAATACGGCGATACCGTGTTGCGCGGCCAGCACCGGGTTGAGCGTCACCAACCGGACCTCCGGCTGCTCGTCGGCCAGCAGTCCGAGGCGCACCAGCAGGTCGGCCAACGCCTCGACATCGGCCGGTGCCGGTGGCGGCTCCCCCGACCGCAGTGCGCGTCCCAGTAGCAACGGCGCCGCCAGCGGCGCCCGGATCAGCGCCGCCGCATCCTCCCTGGACAACGGCGCGGCCCGCCATGCGTGATCACCGAACACCTCGGTCGCCACCCCGGCGAGGCCGAAACCCAGCACCGGCCCGAACGCCGGATCTTCCACCAGGTCGACCACGCAGGCCACCCCGGGTGGCCGCATCGGTTGCACCACCACCGGAAGCTGCCCGCCGAACCGGCCGGCCATGTCCTCGTACACGCGCCGCACGTCATCGGCATCGGCCAGATCCAGGCGCACGCCGCCGAGATCCATCCGGTGCCGCAACGGACCGTCCGCGACCTTCATCGCCACCGGGTAGCCGAGCTGATCTGCCGCCGCAACTGCCTCCGCAGCGCCGGACACCCGTAGCGACCGGTCCACCGCAATGCCGTAGCAGGACAACAGCGGCGCCGCGGCGTCGTCGCGCAGCGTCCGGCCGTCCGGGTCCGCCCGCAGGATCTCCGCCACCAGACCACGGGCCCGCGTGCCGTCCACATCGGGCAATGCCGGCACCCTGCCGACCGGCTCCCGTCGCCAGTGCGCGTAGCGGGCGACCCGGCCCAGCGCCCGTACCGCCTCCTCCACCGAGTCGTACGCCGGCACCGTGCCCGGCCCAGGCGACCCGTCCGGACCGGGCCGTACCAGCCGTGCCCGGCTCGGTGCCCGTCCGGCCTGCGGGGACGCCGGCCCCGCCGGGGCTTCCCGGCCGGCCTGCTCCGCGGTGGCCGGTACGTCGGCGGCCACGAACGTGGCCACCACCGGCTTGCCGCCACCGGCAGTCTCGGCCACCAGTACCTCGGCGTACGCGGCACTCGACACCGCGAGCGGCGGAACGAACACCGCCACCACCGCATCGACCCCCGGATCGTGCACCGTACGGTGCAGCGCGGTGGCGAAGGTGCGGGCACTCGCCGAGGGACCCACCTGCACCGGGTAGCCGGCGGCCAGCTCCAGCCGCGCGTCGCGCAACGAGTCGGCTGCCAGGACACCCAGCGCGGTGGAGTTGCCGACCACACCGACCCGGGTACCCGACGGCAGCGGCTGGTGGGCCAGCAGCACCCCCACGTCGAACAACTCGGCCACGGTGTCCACCCGGATCACTCCGGAACGGGCGAACAACGCGGCGACCGCCCGCTCGTCGGGCGCCGGGCCGACCTCGGAAAGCCCCGGTGGCCGGGCCCGTCCGGACACCGCCACCACCGGCTTACGACGGGCCAGCCGGCGGGCCAACCGGGCGAACTTGCGCGGATTGCCGAACGTCTCCAGGTACAGCAGCACCAGGTCGGTGGCCGGATCGTCCAGCCAGTACTGCAGCAGGTCGTTACCGGAGACGTCGGCCCTGTTGCCGGCGGACACGAAGCTGGACAGTCCCAGGCCGCGCCGGTCCGCCGCGGCCAGCAGCGCCACACCCAGCGCGCCGGACTGGCAGAAGAAGCCGACCCGACCAGGTTCGGGCAGCACCGGGGCCAACGTCGCGTTGAGCGCGACCGCCGGGCTGGTGTTGGCGATCCCCAGGCAGTTGGGCCCGACCACCCGCATACCGCTTGCCCGTGCCGCGGCGACGAGCGCACGCTGCCGGGCCAGTCCTTCGGCACCCAGCTCACCGAACCCGGCCGAGACGATCACCAGGGAACGCACCCCGGCCCGGGCACAGTCCTCCACCACCGTGCCCACCACCTCGGCCGGAACCGCGACCAGCGCCAGATCCACCGGACCCGGTACGTCCCGGATCGACGGGTACGCGCGCAGACCGCGTACCGTCCGGGCGGTGGGGTGGATCGGGTACACCGCCCCCACGAAACCCACCGTCGACCGCACGCCCGCCCTCGTGCCGCCGAGCAGGTTGCGCAACAGCGTGTGCCCGATGGTGCCGGGCCTGGTGGAGGCCCCGATCACGGCCACCGACCGGGGCGACAGCAGCCTGGCGATGGACGCGGCCTCGGTGCGCTGTTCCCGGTCGCGGGCCACCTCCACGGACCGCTCGGTCGGCGCGATCTCGAAGGTCAGATGCACCACGCCGTCGGCGTACGAACGGTCCACCGTGTAGCCGGCATCCGAGAACACCCGCAGCATGCTGCCGTTCTCCGGCAGCACCTCGGCCACGAACCGGGCTATCCGCTCCTCCCGGGCGGCCTGCGCCAGATGCTCCAGCAGTACCGAGCCCAGTCCACGCCGCTGGTGGGCGTCCTCCACCACGAAGGCGACCTCGGCCTTGTCCGCATCCAGCCGGTCGTAGCGACCGACCGCGATCAGCTCACCGCCCAGTTCGGCGACGAACGCCTCCCGGTCCCGGTGGTCGACGTTGACGAACCGGCGCAGGTCCCGTTCGGGAATCCTCGGATAGGGCGAGAAGTAGCGCAGGTAGCGGGTGCGTTCCGAGAACCGGGAATGCAGCGCGACGATCGCCGCGGCGTCCGAGGGCCGGATCGGGCGCAGATGTACGGTGCCGCCGTCGGAGAGCACCACGTCGGCGGCGCGCTGCGCGGGATAGTCCACCGGCCCGTCTCCCACTGCTCAGTCCCGCGGATCGTACGGATCGAGCCCCAGCAGCGGAAAGACCGCGGTACGAGTGGCGAGGATGGCCCGGTCGACCGCGTCCGGCTCGGTACCGGGCTGCCACCCCACGAAGTCCGGCGGGCCAGTGGCACCCGGAAAATCGGTCATCCGTAGCGGCGGGCGGCTACCCGGGCACCGGGCCTGGGCCAGTGCGCGCCACTGCGCCGGTACCGCGGTGTCCGGTTCTATCGGATCGTCGCTCAGCACCGCGAGCAGATGCGTCCAGGCCCGCGGGACCACCTCCACCACCGAGTAGCCGCCACCGCCGAACGCCACCCACCGGCCGGCGCAGATCTCGTCGGCCAGGTCCCGGATCGCCAGATAGGCCGCACGCTGGCCATCCACCGTCACCCGCAGATCGGCCAGCGGGTCGGAACGGTGGGTGTCCACGCCGCACTGGGTGACAAGCAGCTGCGGCTTGAACGCCCGCAGCACACCGGGTACCACGGCGTGGAAGGCGCGCAGCCAACCGGCGTCACCGGTACCGGGTGGCAGCGCGACATTCACCGCGCTGCCGGTGGCCTCCGGTCCACCCACCTCGCCGGGAAACCCGGTGCCGGGGAACAGCGCCAGCGGGCTCTCGTGCAGGCTGACCGTCAGCACCCTGGGATCGTGGTAGAACACCTGCTGAACCCCGTCACCGTGATGAACGTCGATGTCGAGGTAGGCGATCCGTTCCGCCCCGGCGTCCAGCAGCCGGCTGATCGCGATGGCCGGGTCGTTGTACACGCAGAAGCCACTGGCATGGCCGGGCATCGCGTGGTGCAGTCCGCCGGAGATGTTGACCGCGCGGCGGGCGTGTCCGTACCAGACCGACTCCGCGGCGGCGACGCTGGCGCCGACGATCAGCGCGCTGGCCTCGTGCATGTGGCTGAACACCGGATCGTCGGGGGTGTTCAGGCCGTACCCGGTGAAGCCCGGCTGCGTCGGGGCCACCTGTACGGCGGCCAGGTAGTCGGTGGTGTGTACCCGGGTGATGGTGGCCTCGTCGGCCGGTTCGGGCAGCACTAGCCGTACGCTGGGCCGGTCCAGTACGCCCAGTTCCCGGGCGAGCGCGATGGTCAGCTCGACACGTACCGGGTTCATCGGGTGATCACCGAAGTGGTACTCCAGCAGCGCCGGGTCCCACACCACGACCGTACCTGCCGCCGCCGGTGCGTCGTCTGCCGCGGGCCACGCCATGCACCACATCCCTTGCTCGGCCCCGGGCGAGCGCGCCCGTTGCTGTCGAGGTCATCGTGCCACGTCGACTAACGGACCGGCCGCTACTCCACCGGCGGCGCCGGTCCGTGCCGGGCGACCGGGCACAATGCGGTCCGGCTCACCGGAAGGCAGTGGCGCAGCGGCCAAGTAGGGACCGTACCGCGGTGTTGAACCGGTCCGGCGCCTCCAGCGCGGTGAGATGCCCAGCGGCCGGTATCCTCCGCAACTGGGCGCCGGGGATCCGATCGGCGAGGACGGCGGCATCCGACGGCGGGGTCAGGGTGTCCTCCTCCCCCACCACCACCAGGCTGGGCACCGTGATGGTGGGTAGCAGGTCGACACTGTCCGGTCGGGCCGCCATCGCCCGTTGCGCCCAGGCCACCGCATCCGGTGACTGCGCCCGGGCGATGTCGGCGACCGTCTCGTAGACCTCCGGGCGCTGCCAGCGGGTGGTACTGCCCAGCAGGTTGGGTACGGTCCCGGTGGCGACCATGTCGGTGTTGCCGGCCTGCTCCACCGCGTCGGCGATGCGGTGCCGGTCCGCGGCGGCCGCGGAGACATCGGCGGCAGCCTTCGTATCGGCCAGCAACAGCCCGGCGACCCGGTCGGGGTGCCGCCGCCAGAACGCCAGCGCCACGTAACCACCCATGGAGAGCCCGCCGAGCACGACCCGGGGCAGTTCCAGCCGGTCCAGCAGGTCACGGACATCGTCGGCGACCAGGTCCAGATCCGGTTCGTCACCGCCCGGCCACGGCACCGAATCCCCGAACCCCCGCTGGTCGGGGGTGATGACCCGGCAGTCACCGGACAGACCGTCGCGCTGCGCCGTCCACATCGAGGCATGCAACGGGTAGGCGTGCAGCAGTACCAGTGGCACACCCTCACCGGACTCGGTATACGCGATCTCCATCCTCATATCCTGCCGAACCGGTCGGTACCGCGCAGCATGGCCACTCCCGTTGTTGATCAACCTGGGCAAAGGCCCCTACGACAGTCAACGCTCACTACCTGGCGTAGTCCGACGTTTCCACCATGCGATCATCTCGTGTCGCGACGGTCCTCCGGTTCGCCCAACGGAACATCGGCGAACGCGGCGACGGTACGGTCCGCGTACGCCGACGCGTCACCGAACTCCATCGGACCGTCCCAGTCACGTGGCAGCGGGTACGCGTCCGGCGCCACCCGCTGCACGATCTCGTCCAGCACCCGCTCGGCCTGCCCGACCCACAGGTGTTTGGCACCCGCCACGGCCAGCACCTCAGCCTGCTTGAGCGCCGCGAACCGCTCGACGGCCCGCGCCGGGCGCAGATAGTCGTCGAACTCCGGTACCAGCGCGGTGACCGGCTTCCCGCTCGCCGTCCAGGTGGCCAGGTGCTCATCGGTGGCGAACCGCAGTGGCGGGGACAGCAGGATCGCGCCCTGCACGCCCGGGTCGCAGCCGTACATCAGGGCCAGGTCGGTACCGAACGACCATCCGACCAGCCAGACGTCGGGAAGATCGTGGAACTCGGCGTACTCGATCGCGGCGGCCACGTCGTAGCGTTCGCCCTGCCCGTAGTCGAAGCTGCCACCGCTGGTGCCGCGCACACTGCTGGTGCCCCGGGAGTTGAACCGCAGTACGGCCGTTCCGGCCAGGGCCGGCAGTCGCCAGGCCGCCTTGCGGTAGACATGACTGTCCATCATCCCGCCGTGCGTGGGCAGCGGATGCAGGCAGATCAGGGTGGCGACGGGCGGGCGGTCGGCCGGCACCGCCAGTTCACCGACCAGCGTCACATCGTCCGCCGTGGTCAGTTCGATGTCCTGGCGGCGGGCCGGCAGGATGGAGTTCGCCCGGATCGCAGTGCTCACGGTGGCCCAGTCTGGCACGCTGGCCGGTACCGGTGCTCCTCGCCGGTGGGCCAGGTCGTCCGGATCACCGTGGCACCGGACTCAGCCGTACCGGGGTGCGTTGCGGGAACGCATGATGGTGGGTCCACGACGCTGCCGGGCCCGCCAGCACCCGGTGTGCCAATGCCGCCGCTCGTCCACCGCACCGTCGGCCGGCCACGCGACAACATGGCCGGTACCTGGACGGATCTCCTGGTCGCAGCCCGGACACCGGTACACCTTGTCCTGCGAACCGGACACCGGCCGGACCCGCCACTGGCCGTCCGGCCACGACTCGACCGCTTCCACCCCGTGCCGGGTCCGGGTGCCGTCGTCGGTGGGTGACGGCCGGCCGGTCGTCCGGCCGTCGCGACGGTTGCGCCGAGGGCTCACGGCTCGAGCGTACGAGTCCCCCGGAGCAGCTACCGAGTCCGGCCCGACCTCACTGCCTGCTGCGGTTGTAGACCACGTTGATCAGCGCGATGGCCGCCCAGATCACCACGACGGCGATCAGCCCGCTGCCCTGGAACTGGGTGGCGATCCCGGTGAGCGGGATGCCGGCGCCCAGCGACACGATGGCCAACGCCAGTGGCGTGCGGTCGACACCGGAGGGCGGTGCCTGAGGTCCGGACGGCCTGGGCGGCAGGGCGGCCAGTTGCCGCTCGGCCAGCCGTTCCTCGACCCGGGCGTCGATCGCGTGGCCGGTCCGTTCGAGGAAGGCCTGGATGACCGCCTCCTCGGCGTCCGGCCCCAGGGCCTGCCGGGCCGCGAACGACCCGGCGACATCCTCGGCCGTCAGACCCGGCTGCTCGGTGCGGAGCTGTGCTGCCCGCTCCCCGCGACTCTCTGCCATGCGTCGAGCATAGAGCGTCCACACTCGTCGGACGTTCCCGCGCGCCGTCGGTCGGTTGCCGCCGACCGACGGCGCGCGGGAGAGCGGGTTCAGCGGTCCCGTAGTGCCCGGCCCGCCGCGGCCAGCTGCCGCAGCAGTGGCGCCGGCGCCACTCCCGGCTCGCCGGATTCGCGGTGGATGGCCTCCGCCGTACGTAGGACCGCCTCCGGACCCAGCCGGTCGGCGAGCGCGATCGGGCCTTCCGGATAGCCGCAGCCCAGCGTCATGGCATGGTCGATGCCGTCCGCATCGGCGTAGCCGGCGGACAGCATGGCGACCGCGTCGTTGAGGTACGGCACCAGCAGGGCGTCGACCACAAGACCGGCCCGCTCGGCGAGCAGTACGGCCGGCCGGTCCAGTACCGCGGCGGCGGCGCGGGCAGCCGACACGGTGTCCGTCGAGGTCCGGACCGTACGGGCGATCTCCACCAGGCCGCCGCTCAGATGCAGACCCACCACCCGCTCCGGTATGCCGCTGGCCATCGCCCGCTCGATCACCGACACGGTCGAGGAATCCACCGCCAGTACCGTCCCGGGGCCGACCGACTTGCCGAGTTGGGCGAAGGTCTCGACAGGCACCTGGCCACCGCACACCACCAGGTCCGTACCGGCCACCGCAGTGTCCACATCGGACGAGTCGGCGTCCCGGTGCCGGACATCCGCACCGGCCTGCTCGAACGCCTCGGCGGCCGCCGGATCGCCGAGCACCGCGACCGTACGGGGGGCCGGCCCGGCGGGCGGCGCGCTGGCCGGCACCTCGTCCTCGGCCAGTCGCCCCGAACCGGGCTTCTGGTAACGGTAGAAGCCCTGACCGGTCTTGCGGCCCAACATGCCGGCGGCGGCCAACTGACGCAGCACCGGCGCGGCGGTGTGCCGGCGGCTGGCACCGCCGTAGGCGTGGATGGTGTCCAGGATCTCCACGATGGTGTCGATGCCGATGAGGTCCATCAGGGTCAGCGGACCCATCGGCAGGCCCGCACCGGCCTGCATCGCCTCGTCGAGTTCACGGCGACCCAGCACCCCGTCCTGGTACAGCCAGGCTGCCTGGTTGAGGTAGCCGAGCAGCAGGTAGTTGGCCACGAAGCCGGCCCGGTCGGTGACCGTGACCGGGGTCTTGCCCAGCCTGGCGCACAACTCGACCACGGTCAGTACCACCGCCGGGTCGGTACTGACCGTGCCGATCACCTCGACCAGCTTCATCACCGGCGCCGGGTTGAAGAAGTGCATGCCCAGTACCCGGTCCGGGCGGCCGGTCTGGTGGGCGATCTCGGTGACCGACAGCGAACTGGTGTTGCTGGCCAGGATCGCGTGCGGCGGGCATACCCGGTCCAGTTCGGTGAAGATCTGCCGCTTGATACCCATCCGTTCGGGGGCCGCCTCGACCACCAGATCCGCGCCGGACAGGTCCGCATAGCTGGTGCTGAAGGTGATGCGGGAGAGGATCTCCTCGGCCTGTCCGCCGGAAAGTTTGCCCCGCGACACCGCGCGGTCGGTCGACCGGTGCAGCGCGTCACGACCGCGTTGCAGCGCCGCCTCGTCGATCTCCAGGGCGACCACCGACAGCCCGGAGCGGGCGAACACCTCGACGATCCCGGCACCCATCGTGCCCAACCCGACGACCCCGACCGTACCGATCCCGTCCGCCACCGTGACCTCCCTGTCGACACAGTCCGTGTGCCCGCGGTAGCGGTCCACACCGTTGCTGTCCGCCGATCCTGCCATGCCCGGCGCGGCGGCCACCCGTACGGTGACTGTCGGACGGCCGGTACGCGGCCGAGGACCGTGAGGAGCGCAGATGGCGACAACCGTGGTGACCGGGGTGTCCCGCGGGCTCGGCGCAGCGCTGTTCGACGGCCTGACCCGGCGTGGGCACCGGGTACTGGCCATCGGGCGGCGCTTCACCGCGGCGCAGCGGACACTGGCCGACGACGAGCCGGGCCGGGTCAGGCTGCGTACCGCCGACCTGTCCGACCCGACCGCCCTGGTCGGCCGCGGCGAGCTCGCCGAGTTCCTCGACGCCGATACCGACGGGCCGCTGGTGCTGATCCACAACGCCGGTTCGGTCGAGCCGGTCGGCGCGGTCGGCACCCTGGACGCCACGCGCATCACCGGCACCACCACGGTGAATCTGGTCGCACCGATGCTGCTGACCAACGAGTTCCTGGCTGCGGCGGGCGGTACCCGACCGGTACGGATCCTGTACGTCTCCTCCGGCGCGGCCGCCCGCCCGATCGGCGGATGGGCCACCTACTGCGCGACCAAGGCGGGCGCGGAGATGTTCTTCAATACGCTGGCCGAGCAGTACGCCGACCAGGACCGGGTCCGGGTCGCGAACGTCAACCCGGGGGTGATGGACACCGACATGCAGGCGGTACTGCGCGGACACGGCGACGTGTACTTCCCGAGCCATGCCCGGTTCGTCGGTCTCGCCGAGCGCGGCGAGCTGCCCTCCCCGGTCACGGTCGCCGCTGACATCCTGAGTACGCATCTGGACACCGACTAGGCCGGCCGGGCCGCTGGATCCGGCACGGCTGCGGGATGCTCCCGCCACGCCCCGATCGTCGGAAGGAGACAGTCATGGCGTCGGCACCGGCGCACCCCATCATCGCGCTGTGGAGCGCACCACGCTCCCGATCCACCGCGTTCTTCCGCATCATGCTCGAACGCGGCGACCTGCTCGCCCTGCACGAGCCGTTCTGCAACGTCACCGACCACGGCGAGACCGAGGTGGGCGACACGGTGGTACACGGGCATGTCGAGCTGATCGGTCAACTGCGTGCCCACGCGGCCCGTTGTGGCGTCTTCTTCAAGGACACCACGGACAACCGCTACCCGGCCGTACTGGCCGACACCGGTTTCCTGGTCGGGGCCCGGCACACGTTTTTGATCCGGCGGCCCGACGAGATCGCCCGGTCGTTCTACGCCATCGATCCAGGGATGTGCCGGGCCGACATTGGCCTGGAAACGATGTACGAGCTGTACGAAGCGGTACTCGCCGCCGGCGGGCGGCAACCGGTGGTACTCGACTCCCAGGATCTCGCCGACCGACCGGCCGAGACGGTGTCGGCGTACTGCCGCGAGGTGGCCCTGCCGTACCGGCCGGAGGCGCTGCGCTGGCGGCCCGGCCAACGCCGGGAATGGCGGCGGACCGGGGAATGGCACGCCGGCGTCGCCGCGAGCAGTGGCGTACACGCCCGGACGACCCGCTACACCCATACCGCGGCCAACACCCCGCAACTGGCCGAGTTCAGCGCCCACCACCAGCCGTTCTACGACCGGCTGTACGCCCGCCGGCTCCGCCTCGACCCGCCCACGACCTGACTCCGGGCATCCACGGCCGGGCCGACGGAGCATTCGGCCGGACAGCTGCGGTAGCGGCGGGTGGCCCTCCCGGGCACCTGGGATCCGGCGTCGGTCGGCGCGGATCCGGACATCAGGGACGAGCGACGGCGACGGTTACCGTCGGGTACCGGTACGGCCTAGACTCGGAGCTATGACGGCCGAGACGCGCGATGCAGCCAGTTCGGGGACGGCGGTGCCCGGGGCGCCGGTGGTCGAGGCCGGAAAGCTGGTGTCCACGAACCCGTCCAGTGGCGAGGTGGTCGGGCGCTTCCCCGTGGCCGACGACGAAGCGGTGCGCGCCGCGGTGTCCCGGGCCCGGGACGCGGCCGGCTGGTGGGCCGGACTCGGCTTCGACGGACGGGCCGAACGGCTGCGCCGGTGGCGGGTCGCGATGGCCCGGCGGCTGCCGGAACTCGCCCAGCTCGTGCACCGGGAAGGTGGCAAGCCGGTCGGCGACGCGCTGCTCGAGGTCACCGTCACCGTCGACCATCTGGCCTGGGCCAGCAGGCACGCACGTCGGGTGCTCGGGCCCCGACGGGTACGGGGCAGCCTGTTCATGCCCGACCATTCGGCGGTCCTGGAGTACCAGCCGTTCGGCGTGGTCGGCGTGCTCGGGCCGTGGAACTATCCGGTCTTCACCCCGATGGGCTCCATCGCCTACGCGCTGGCTGCCGGCAACGCGGTGGTGTTCAAGCCCAGCGAGTACACCCCGGCGGTCGGCCAGTGGCTGGTCGACACGTTCGCCGAGGCGGTGGGCGACGCCCCGGTGTTCCAGGTCGTGCACGGCCTGGGCAGCACCGGCGCGGCGCTGTGTACGGCCGGGGTGGACAAGATGGCCTTCACCGGATCCACCCGTACCGGCAAGAAGGTCATGGCGGCCTGCGCGCAGACCCTCACCCCGGTGCTGGTCGAATGCGGCGGCAAGGACGCCATGATCGTCGACGTGGACGCAGACCTCGACGACGCGGCCGACGCGGCGGTCTGGGCGGGGATGAGCAACGCCGGACAGACCTGCGTGGGGATCGAGCGGGTGTACGTGCTCGACCAGGTGGCCGATACGTTCGTGGACAAGCTGGTGGCGCGGGCGCGGACGCTGCGGGTCGGCGACGACGACTCCGCCGACCTGGGGCCGATCACCATGCCGGGCCAGTTGGACGTGATCCGTACGCACATCGAGGATGCGCTGGCCCGGGGTGGCCACGCGACGCTCGGTGGCGCCGGGGCGGTGCAGCCACCGTACGTTCATCCGACGATCCTGGTGGATGTGCCGGAGGATTCCGTTGCCGTACAGGAGGAGACCTTCGGCCCGACCCTGACCGTGAACCGGGTGCCGGACCTGGACGAAGCTGTGCGGCGGGTCAACGCGACACCGTACGGCCTTGGTGCGTCCATCTTCGGTCGGCGCCGGGCGATGGACACGGCGCGGCGGATGCGTTCCGGCATGACCTCGGTCAATTCGGCGATGGCGTTCGTCGGGCTCCCCGCGCTGCCGTTCGGTGGGGTCGGCGATTCGGGCTTCGGCCGGATCCACGGTGCCGACGGTCTCCGGGAGTTCTGCCGTCCCAAGGCGATCGCCCGCCGCAGGTTCCGTACCCCGATGCCGGTGTTGTCGTTCACCCGCTCGCGGCGTACCGACGATCTGGTCACCCGGCTGGTCCGACTGGTGCACGGGCGGCGCTGAGATACCGCCCGGCAGTCTCAGAAGAGCGTGAGTTCGTCGCTGCCCATACCGCGCAGCTTGTGGTAGTCGACGGTGACGCACCGGATGCCACGGTCGGTGGCCAGTACCCGGGCCTGTGGCTTGATCTCCTGGGCAGCGAAGATGCCGGCCACCGGGGCGAGCAGCGGGTCCCGGTTGAGCAGTTCGAGGTAGCGGGTCAGTTGTTCGACGCCGTCGATCTCACCGCGCCGTTTGATCTCCACCGCCACGCATGCGCCGGTGGCGTCCCGGCACAGCAGGTCGACCGGGCCGATCGCGGTCGGGTACTCCCGTCGGACCAGGGTGAAGCCGTCCCCGAAGGTGTCCGGGTGTTCGGCGAGGAGTTCCTGCAGATGCGCCTCCACGCCGTCCTTCTGCAGCCCGGGGTCGACGCCGAGTTCGTGTCGCGAGTCGTGGATGACCTCGTCGATGGTGATGCGCAGTTCCTCGCCGGCCTTGTTGATCACCCGCCAGACGCCGGGCGCCTCCTGTACCCGGCAGGGCGGGCTCATCCAGTTGAGCGGCTTGTATGCCCGGTCGTCGGCGTGCACCGACACCGAACCGTCGGCCTTGACCATGATCAGTCGCGGCGCCATCGGCAGGTGGGCGGTGAGGCGACCGATGTAGTCGACCTGGCAGACAGCGATCAGCAGACGCACCCGGCGAGCGTACCGGCGACCGACCTGCGGCCCGGACAGCGGGACCGGTGAGGAACGCTCACGGCCCGCAGCTCTGGCCGCATACGGAGCGTGAGGCGATGAGATCCTTCCGGTGCAGACGTCCCGCCAGGTCAGCACGAGATGCCGGAGCGGGATCAGGCGTAACACCGGGTACGGAGAGCAAAGCAAAGTACGCACCATTTGCCTGTCCGCCAGTTGGCGACATACTTGGGTAGCAAGCTCGCAGACCAGACAGTCGACCCGGGAGCGGAGCGGATCACGGACGACACTAGTGTTACTGAAGGTTATAGATCAGTTGCGCTAAGTAATCTGGACGTTGGTAATGATGTGTTGTTCTCTGCATGACCGGCACACCGGCGCATGCAGGCCGTCCTGGCAGTACCGGTCCGTCACCGGACGTTCCTCGCACGGAACTGCCTGCCCGCCCAGTGCTCATGAGGAGAGTCCATGACGGTCAATGTCGCCGAGGTGAAATCGGCCATTCACGCCGCCGTGCAAGAGGTCCAGGAGAGTCAGCAGGCCATCCAGATGGCTGCGGAGAAACTCGACGCCGCCCAACAGAACCTGGCATTCGCGGTGGAGGGCTCGGGTGCTGAGACCGTGGAAGGCGCGCAGGCCGCCCTCATCCAGGCCCGCGAGGAACTCGACAACTGTCTGGCCGTCACCGTCGCCGCCGTCGAACAGGCCCAGACCTACCTGGCAAGTCTCTGACCCTCATGTCATCTCTCGTCGAGTCCCTGGGTAGCCGGCTGCGCGGGATCGGACAGGACCTCCCGCTGGCTGAACTACAGCAGGCGGCCGCCCGGTTGCGCGACGCGACCGGCCACTTCGGACAGTTGATGCACGAGTCCGGGCACACCGGATGGATCGCCGAGTTGGCCGAGGCCACCGAGCACCTCGACCGCGCCATCGCCGCCACCGGTTCGGCCCTGCAGGGGCTCGACGGCTACCTGACCGGGATCGGGCTGGCTGGCGTTCCGCACACCGGGACCAGCGGCGGCGCGGCGGCTGCCAGGACCGCACCGGTCTCAGCCACCGAGCGGGCCGATCCGGTACTGGCGACACGGGCCTGGTGGGTCGAGCGCATCGATCTGCTGACCCAGCACGAACCGGACCCGCAGCGGCCTGTGACCGTACGCAGCGACGGCGGGCAGCATGGCCGGAGCACCCCAGAGGATCTGCCCGACGCGCTACGCAGGCTGGCCGGCAGCGCCCGGCAGTCCGGCCGGGACGGCTACCGGACCCAACTGCTCGCCACCCATCCGGCCACCGGACTGCAGCTGCCGGCTCCGGCCGCCCGCGCCCTGCGCCACCTGGCCACTGCCCTGCTCGGTCACCCGCCCGGCCCGGACGACGCGCGGGCACTCGCCGACCGCTGCACCGGCCGGGTCCGTGAACTGCTTCCCGCCGTGGCGCCCGAACTGCCCGCTCGGCTCGTCGCCGAGGTGTGCGGCCTGGCCGGGGCCACTTCGAGCAGCCCGCACCATCCGGTGGATGCTGCGGTGAGCTGGCCGGTCATCGTCGCGGTCGTACTGACCGCGACCGGGCGCGACGACGCCGACCTGATCGCGCTGAGCAGGGTGGCCCAGCAGCAACCGGACGACACGGCACGGCGCGATGGCCGGTAGACACCGCGAACTCATCGAGGAGCTGCGCAACACCATCGGGTACGCCCGCGGTGCGGCGCGCGCCGCCGTGGCCACCGCCCGCCAGCGCGCCGCCCAGCGGCGCGACACGCACCGGCAGGTCGAGCAGGAATCCCAGCGTGCCGGACAGCGGCTGCTCGCCGGGCACGCCCGCCGGCTCGCCGAGGCCGACCAGCGCTGCCTCACCGACCTGCGGCAGGCCGCAGCCGAGCTCTCCGCGCTCATCGCTGGGCAGGCCAACGGCGCCGCGGGCGCGCTCTGGCAGAACTGGTCGGTGACCGTACCGGCACGCGACCAGTCACCTGGCCTGTACCGGATCGGACGGCTGACCGCACCGCACGATCCACCCGGGCGGTCCGGCGAATCCGTCGGACTTGAGGCACCCGCACTGGTCAGTCTGCTGGACCTCAATCACCTCGTGGTCCTGGACCCGGGCCATCAGGCGGCGATCCCGGCAGGCCCGGCACCGTCGCCCGGGACGGGGTCGGTCGGCGCAGGGCCGGTCGGCGCCGATCCGGGCCCACCTCCCGGCCACCGACCGACCGACGCGGTGCATGCGCTGGTCTCCACGGTGCTGCTGCGGGTGCTGGGCAGCACACCACCGGGCTCGGTACACCTGACCGTGTACGACCCAGAACGGTTGGGCGGCAGTCTCGCCAGCTTCGCCCCGTTGGCCGCGGCCGGGCTGCTCACCTTCGTCGGTCCGGGCGGCCTCGGCGGCGTACTGGACGAACTCGCCGAACAGATCCGCAGGATCAACGAGACCGTACTGGCCGGCGAGTACTCCTCCCTGCGCGAGCTGCACGCCGCGACCGGACGCCGCCCCGAACCGTGGCGGGTGGCCGTACTGCTGGGTGAGGGCGACGAGCCGGCACCCGCGCTGCAGGCACAGCTGGAGCGGGTGATCCGTACCGGGCCGGCGTGCGGGGTGCATGTGGTGCTGTCCGGTATCGGCGCGCCCGAGGCGTGGCGGGACCATCCGCAGGTCGATACCGTCGTGCTGTTCGGCGAACGGGCCTGGACCAGCCTGACCGGCAACACCTTCCCGGTACGACTGGACCCACCGCCACCCAGTGAACTGGTCACCGGCACCTGCCGGTCCATCGCCGAGCGCGTACTGGCCGGGCCCGAGCCGGCGGTCTTCGCCGACCTGCTGCCCACGACGCTGTGGACCGGCTCGTCCGCCGAGCGGCTGGTCGCTCCGGTGGGCGCCGGACCCACCGGCCGGCTGGTCGAGGTCGAACTGGGTGACTCGCCACCGCACGCGCTGATCGGCGGGCCCTCCGGCGCGGGCAAGACCAACCTGCTGTACGCCTGGATCGGCTCGTTGGCAGCGCGCTACTCGCCCGACGAGCTGGCGCTGTACCTGCTGGACTTCAAGGAGGGTGTGTCGTTCGCCCGGTTCGCGCCCGGCCGCCGGGACCCCACCTGGTTACCGCAGGTACGGCTGGTCGGGGTGAACGTCAACTCCGACCGGGAGTACGGGCTGGCCCTGCTGGCGTTCCTGCACGAACAGTTGCGGGTACGTGCCGAAGCGGCGAAGACACACGAGGCGACCAAACTGGCCGAGCTGCGCGCGGAGGACACGGCCGGCCACTGGCCTCGGATCGTGGCGGTCATCGACGAGTTCCAGGTACTGCTGGACGGGCGTGATCCGGTGGCACTGGAGGCCGCCCGGCTGCTGGAGGATCTGGCCCGGCGCGGCCGCTCCCAGGGCATCCACCTCGTACTGGCCAGCCAGGACCTGTCCGGCATCGAGGCACTGTGGGGCCGTACCTCCATGGTCGCGCAGTTCACGCTACGCATCGCGCTGCCCAAGGCCCGCCGCATCCTGGCCGAGGGCAACACGGCCGCCGACACGGTGCCCCGGCACCACGCGGTCATCAACCCGGACTCCGGTGCGGTGCCCGCGAACCGCCTGGCGCACATCCCGGACGCCGGTACCCGCGGCGCGTTGGACGTCCTCCAGGAGCGGTTGTGGCGTCAGCGGGCACCCGAGCTGCCCCCGCCGACGCTGTTCGACGGGGGACGTGTACCGAAACTCTCGGAGGCGGCCGACTTCGTCGCGCTGGCCCCCGACGGAGCCGGACCGACCCGCGCGCCGGTCGCGCTGCTCGGCCACACCATCGATGTGACCGGCCGCTCCGCCGCGCTCAGGTTGTCCCGTTCCCCGGGCCGCAACCTCGCGGTACTGGGTGCCCGCGCGGTCGAGGCCTGTGACGTGCTGGCCACCGCGACGCTCTCGCTGGCCCGCCAGTATCCCCGGGGCGGGGCCCGGTTCAGCCTGGTCTGTCTGGACGACGACGCGGTGGACCCGACGAAGCTGATGCTCGACCGGTTACGTGCCGAGGGCCATGACGTCGACTGGTACGACCGGACCGAGGTACGTGACGTGCTCGCCGGCGCAGCCGAACAGGTCCGCGCCGAACGTACCGAGGGTGCGGCGGCGCACTTCATCGTGCTGTACGCGGTCGACGCCGTGTCCTCCCTGCTGGAGCGGAAGGATCCGGCTACCCGTCGCAGCGCCCGCGACGATCTGAAGGACCTTGCCGGGCACGGTCCAGAACTTCGTACCCACCTGCTCGGTTGGTGGCGGTCGGTACCCCGGCTGCGCGACGACCTCGGCGGGATCGGCGCCCGTCTGGACACCTTCGGCGCCTGGCTGGCGCTGGACGTGCAGGGGCAGGAACTGGCCCCGCTGTCCACCCAGCCCGGCGGACCGGCCTGGTATCCGCGGACCCGCCGGGCGTTGTTCTTCGACCGCGCCGTACACCGTCGGCCGCAGGTGATCATCCCCTACGACACGACGGGCCCGTCATGACCGCACCCCGCCAGGCCCCCGACGCCGACACACCCCGCTCCCGTTACCAGGCTGCGGTCACCGCGATGGCGGTGCCGCTGCACCAGCGGTTCGCCGCCCGGGACATCGCGGACCATGCCCTGCTGGCCGGTCGGCGGGAGATCGACGAGCGGGTGGCGGGGTCGGCCGCGGAGGTCGCCACGGCCGACGAAGCGGTCGTGGCCGCACAGTCCGCGGTACGGGCCGCCGATGAGGAGGCCGGACGCCTGTGGCGGGAGCTGGGCGAGTTCCACGGCCGCCGGGGCCCGGTCGGCGAACTGCCTGCGGCTGCCGTACCGGACACCGCTCACCCGGGTTCGGCGCCCGCCCTCCTGGCGCGCGCTCAACGGACCCTGGCGCAGGCCCGGCGCGGTGAGCTGAGGATCGCCCCACCGGTACCGATCTGGCTGGCCATGCTCCTGGCCGGGGTGTTGGGTGCGGCCCTGTTCGGTGTCGTGGGCCGGGTCCTGCTGGTCGCCGGGCGTGGCATGCCGGTCAGCGAACGGGCAGCGGTCGACATCCTCGCCGAGATCGCGTTCCTGGCGGCGCCGGTCGCCGGCATCCCGCTGGGCCTGATGTGGCTGTCGCGCTATGGCCAGCCGATGACGGTACGGGCATTCGGCGTGCTGCTGGCATCGGGTCTCGTGGTGGGCTGCGGGTTGTTCGCGTTCCTCGCGCACTGAACCTCACGACCGGGGCCGTACCGGACACGCCGCACCTACCGGCAGATCATTCCCTTCCATTGGCCTACTGCCAGGAAATTCTCATCTTCCAGGCCATAGGATGCATTCCCCTCAGTGGCTCGTCGGATGGCCTACTGTCGGAATGTGAATTCGGATGGTATTCCCCTCCGTGAGCAATTGTGCTTGACTTTGCGCACCAACGACCACCGCACGTCGGGGCACGGGCAACAAACGAGGACGCCGATGGACGACATGCAGGGCCTGACCCAGACCGAAGCCGCCCGCGAGGCGTACATGCAGCTGATCATGTGCGACCTGCCGCGGTCGGGCACCGAGGTCGAGGCCTGGGTTCCCGCCATGAAAGCGGTCAGCCGAATGAACGCGGTGGCGCTGTATCCGGCGCTCATCTCGATCGCCGACCAGCTGGAGGCCGGGTTTCACGACGCGGTCTGCGCGCAGGACCCGCTGCGGTTACATACCGCATTCGACAACGCGGCCAAGCGGCTGAGACCACACACCGGCGCGGCATGATCGGAGCATTGTCTACCCTCGGTGACAGAATTGCTGAACTAATCCCCGACTTGACCGATTACGGTTACTCGTCGTACATGACTACGGCAACACGAGATTGCGCGGCACACGATTCCCGCGGACCGATCAGGCCGCCGAGCAGCTGACCGCGCCGGCGCCGCGACCTGGCATGCCGACCGGCCGCACCGCCGGCAGTCCGGTCGGAGACACCGTCGGCAGCACCCGGTCCAGCCGGGTGACCCGCAGCAGCCGGGCCAGCCGTTCCGGCGTACCCCACAGCGCCAGGGACCGACCTGAGCGCTCGGCCAAGCGCTGCGTACCGACCAGCACGCCGAGGCCGGTCGCGTCGATGCTGTCCACCCCGGACAGGTCCACCAGCAGCCGGCCGGATCCGGCCGCTACCGCCGCATGCAGCCGTTCGCGGACCGCGCCTGCGGCGATCGCCTCGAACCGACCTGTGAGCCGGACCATACCGGCTGTCTCCTGAGCTTCACCTCTGCCGTACACGACACACCCCCCGATGGTCGACGGATCCTCACCCGGAGCGGGACGCCACCCCCATGCCGTCCGCTCGACGGGTGAGGATCCGAAGCTCTTCTACCAGTTACCTCCCCTGCCCCACTGACGGTACGAGACGCCCAGTGGTTGCGCGATCAGGTAACACCCTGAAATGTGCCAGGGGTCGACCCCCGATCGCGTCATCCACACCGTCGGTTGAGGGTCCACCTTTTGGCGGAGAGGGGCCTCGTCCGTACGAGGTGCTGCGTCGGTTACTGAGCGGTTATGCGCAGGCCAGGCGGGTACCGACCGGCCCCGGGGGTACAGATCACCCGGGGCCGGTGGAATCGCGGGCTAACCGTAGGAGTAGAAACCCTGGCCGGACTTGCGGCCCAGGTGCCCGGCCGCCACCATTCGCAGCAGGGATTCCGGCGGACTGAACTTGCTGTCCCGGGTGTCGTTGTAGATGTTCTCGGTCGCATGCACCAGCACGTCCACGCCGGTCAGGTCCGTGGTGGCGAGCGGACCCATGGCGTGGCCGAAGCCCAGCTTGCAGGCGGTGTCCAGGTCCTCGGCGCTGATCACGCCGTTCTCCACCAGGCGGGCCGCCTCCATCACCATCGCGCAGATGAGCCGCGTGGTGACGAACCCGGCGACGTCCCGGTTGACCACCACGACGGTCTTGCCGATCTCCTCGGCGAACGACCTGGCCGTGTCCAGCGTGGCATCACTGGTCGAGTAGCCGCGGACGAGTTCGACGAGCTTCATCATCGGGACCGGGGAGAAGAAGTGGGTACCCACCACCGACTCCGGCCGCTTGGTGACCGAAGCGATCGTGGTGATCGGAATGGCCGAGGTGTTGGTGGCCAGTACGGCGTCCGGACGGCAGATCCGGTCCAGTTCGGTGAACAGCCGCTGCTTCACCTCCAGCTGTTCGAAGACCGCCTCGACGACGATGTCCGCCTCGGCCGCGGCGTCCAGATCGGTGGTGGTCTCCACCCGCCCCAGGGCGGCCTCGGCGTCCTGGGCCGACAGCTTGTCCTTGGCGACGAACTTCTCCAGGGAGGACCGGATGCCGGCCAGCCCCCGCCCCACCGCCTCGTCGTCCACGTCACGCATGGTCACGTGCCAGCCGGCCTGGGCCGCAACCTGGGCGATCCCCGAGCCCATCAGGCCCGCTCCGATCACCGCGAGTCGTCCCGCCATCTGCGCCTCTCCTCTCGCACAACCAAGCTACCGTTCAGTAGGACTCTACTCAGCGAACGGTGCAGCGCGGGACCGACTCTCCCTGGCCGGGCGGCGCCGGTCAGCGGCGACTCAGCGGTCTTCCCGTACCAGCAGACCGGCGACCCGTACGAATACCGTGACCTCGGCAATCTCCAGGTCCTCGGCCAGTTCCCAGCCGTCCAGGTACACCCAGCCCGGCATCGCCGGTGACGGCCGTACCCCGATCACCCGGAACCAGATCGGCCGGTCGAACTGCGAACTGGCCGCTTCGTTGAGCCGGACAAGATCGCCGACGCCGGGGGCGATTCCGCTGACGGTCATGACGCACCGTCGCCGGGTGCGGCACCGACCAGTTCGGTCCCGGTGATGCGAGGGCCGCCCGCCTGTTCGATCGCTTCGGCGGCGAGTCGCGCCAGGCCACAGGGATAGGGCTGTCGACAGCGCGGATGAGCGCAGCGCCCTGGTTCGTCGACGGCTGGCCGATGGGCGCTGAGCAGCCGACGGGCGACCCTGGTCAGTAGTGGGTCGACATCGTCAGGACCGCGCTCGACCGGGTGCCAGGGCTCTTCCGGAACAGCAGCGTCAAGGTCACAGCCCACGGAGCTACTGCCGTCCGGGTGGCTGTCGTTCGGGTCACGGTCCATTGCCGTCTCCCGGCGGAGCTGGGGGCCCGTGTGGATCATCATGTCGAGACGTTGCCGGGGCCCGGGTCGGCACATCCCTCGAACTCTGCGGAAAATCACGTCGAGCGCAGAGGTGACGCTACGTTGATTTGTGCCGGAAAAGTTCAGTGTCATGAACTCTGTCGGTACTCACTATACGAAGGCGTACAGTGACTCTGTGGAGTGCCTAGTCGACGAACTGTGAGCCGACAGAGACGAAGGACTCGTCGGTCCATCTACCGCATCGGTCAAACCGTCCGTACGGTGAGTTTATGGACCGGGAGTTCCTCCCCGACGACCGTCCGATCGTCGGGCTACAAATCCGCATCTGGCGGCGCTACCGCGGTCTACCGCTGAAGGCGCTGGCCGGACTCGCCGGCATCTCCGTCGGGCTGTTGTCGGAGGTGGAGAACGGCAAGCGGATCCTCGACCGGCGATCCCAGCTCAACGCCGTCGCGGCCGCACTGCAGGTCTCCACGGCGGATCTCACCGATCAGCCGGGTACGCCGCTGTTCGCCGAGCACGCCGCGGCCCTGGCCACCGTGCCGGCCGTACGCTCAGCGCTGCTACACCTCGCCCTCGGCGACGACCGCCGACCGCGCCGGAGCATCGCCCAGCTACGCCAGGTGACCGATGAACTTTCGCCACTGCGGGCGGCGGCCAGGTACGACCGAATCGGCCCGATGCTGCCCGACCTGCTCCGTGACCTCGGCGCCGTGCTCCGTACCGGGAATGGCGCCGCGCGGACCGAGGCTCTGCGCCAACTGGTCCGGGCCACCTACTGCACCACCTACACCCTCAAGTACCTCGGCCAGCGGGACCTCGCCATGGCCGCGGCCGAAGCATGCGGACGCGCCGCCGCCGAACTCGACGAGCCGGCCTGGACCGGTCTTGCCGATTTCACCCGGCTGCACTCCCTGCCGTTGGAGACCAAGGCGCTGACCGGCCGGCTGACCGCCGAGGCCGCGACCCGGCTGGAACCACACCTGGCCGACCTCGATGCCGCGCAGGTCTACGGCATGCTCCATCTCTCGGCCGCGTTCGCTGCGGCGGTGACCGAACGCAGCGCAGCGACCCGGGAGCATCTGGCTCTGGCCGACAGTGTGGCCACGCGGACCGGGGAGGGCCGCTTCGCCGGACTGTGCTTCGGTCCTACCAATATCGGGTTCTGGCGGGTCGCCATCGCGGTCGAGATGGGTGAGGGGAACCGGGTCGACGAGATCGCCCGCGACATCCGTCCCGAAACGGTACGGTCCGCGTCCCGACAGGCCTCGTTCTGGACCGACCTGGGACGCGGCTACGCCCAGGGCCGTCGGGACGAACGCGCCGTGCAGTGCTTCTGCATAGCTGAAGGGCTTGCACCACAACGGATCCGAGCCAGCGCGACGGTCCGCGAAACCGTCGGCGACATATTGCGACGGGCCCGTAGGCAAGCCGGTGGACGCGAACTACGTGCGCTCGCCCGCCGCGTCGGCGTCGTCTGAGATCGCCCGGTCGCACGGCGCCCCCGGACATGGTCGCCACAGCTGGCGCAGCAGTGGCAGACTGACGGATGTGCCTGCCCCCCTGAGCATCCTGATCGCCTTCGGCCTCATCGCCGGACTCGCGATCGTGCTGCGCTGGACCTACGGCAGCGATCCGGTGGAACACCGAGGTCAGGAACTGCCTGCCGAACCAGCCATGGACGAAGGACCGGTCAGCGCCGCAGGACCGGTCACACGGTCCGCGTCGACGACCGCCCCCGAACAGTTACCCGACGGCGGCCACGACGCACTGGATCCGGCCCCGGGCGACGGTCACATCGACGCCGCCGAATCCGAGGACGAAGGCTTCGGTCTGCTGCGCACCGTACTGCTGACTGCGGACGAGAGACAGGCGTCGCTGGTCCGGGAGATACTGCGGGACGCGGGCATCCGGTCCACCGTCAGTCTGCAGGGCCCGGGCATCGCCGTACTGGTCTTCAGCGACCAGCTCGACCAGGCCCGGCGGCTGGTCGGCTGACCGCCGGTCAGTAGCGGTACTCCTCGTCCGGCACGGTCTCCCGTTCCGCCTTCACACCCAGCGAACGGAGCTGGTCGACGAAGTTCGGATAACCCCGGTCGATGTGATGCACATGGCTGACCTCCGTACTGCCGTCCGCGCAGAGGCCCGCGATCACCAGACCAGCGCCGGCCCGGATGTCGGACGCCCGGACCGGCGCGCCGGACAGCCGCTCCCGACCCCGGACCACGGCGTGGTGTCCGTCAGTACGGATGTCCGCACCCAGCCGGGACATCTCGTTGACGAACATGAACCGACCGTCGAAGATGTTCTCGGTGATCAGTGAGGCGCCCGCAGCAACAGCGCCCAGCCCGATCGCCATCGGCAACAGATCGGTGGCGAAACCCGGATAGGGCAGGGTCACCACGTCCACAGCGGTGGGCCGACCCGGCATGACCACCCGGAACGCCGGTACGGCACCGACCGCGGGCTCGCCGTCCCCCACCGGCGTGTCCGGCAGTTCCTCCACACTGGCGCCCGCATCGGTCAGCTTGTCCAGCGCGAGTTGCAGATTGGCCGCGTGCACCCCGCGCACCACCACGTCACCACGGGTCATCACGGCCCCGAAGGCCCACGTACCTGCGACGATCCGGTCCCCGACCGTACGGTGCGTGGTGGGACTCATCGTCTCCACGCCCTCTATCTCCAGCGTGGAACTGCCGGCACCGGAGACCTTGGCGCCCATCGAGTTGAGCATCGTGACCAGGTCGACGATCTCCGGCTCCCGAGCCGCATTGTCGATCACCGTGGTGCCCCGGGCCAACACCGCAGCCATCAGGATGTTCTCGGTAGCCCCCACACTGGGAAAGTCCAGCCAGATCGAGGCGCCATGCAGCGAGGACGCGCGGGCCACCACGAACCCGTGCTCGCTGCCGATGTCGGCGCCCATCCTGGACAGGCCGGCCACATGCATGTCCAGACCACGGGAACCGATCGCGTCGCCACCTGGATGCGCGACCCGCGCGTGTCCGCAGCGGGCCAGCAGCGGACCGAGTACGCAGATCGACGCGCGCAGCCGGCGCACCAGGTCGTAGTCGGCCTCGGGCTGCAACTGTTCCGGGGTGTCGATGGTGATCGTGCCACCGTCGAGCTCCACCTGGCAGCCCAGTCGGCGTAGCACCTCGGCCATGATCGCGATGTCGGTGATCGCCGGGGCGTTGCTGATCACCGTCCGCCCCGATGCCAACAGCGCAGCGGCCATCAACTTGAGGGCACTGTTCTTCGCACCGGCGACGGAGACCTCGCCGGACAGTCGCGTGCCACCGTAGACCCGGATCAACTCCACGCGCGCCATCGTAGGGTGCCGACCGGTACCCCTGTGCAGCCGGCCCGCCCACGAAGTGACCGACACGGGACGGGTGGTCCGGGTCACAGCACATGGCCTGCCGATAGGCTGACCCGATGGCAGTCCACCTGACCAAGATCTATACGCGTACCGGGGACGACGGCAGCACCGGTCTCAACGACTTCAGCCGGGTGCCCAAGACCGACGAACGGATCGGCGCGTACGCCGACGTCGATGAGACCAATGCCGCTCTGGGCATGGCCCTGGCACTCGGCGGCCTCGACGACGAGTTGCGTGGTGTGCTGTCCAGCATCCAGAACGACCTGTTCGATGTCGGTGCGGACCTGGCCACCCCGATCGTGCCCGACCCCAAACATCCGCCACTGCGGGTCACCGAGGACTACATCACCCGGCTGGAAGGCTGGTGCGACGAGTTCAACGCCCGGTGCCGGCCGCTCGACTCGTTCATCCTGCCGGGCGGCACCCCCGGGGCGGCGCTGCTGCACCACGCCCGTACGGTCGCCCGCCGGGCCGAGCGCTCCGCGTGGGCACTGCTGATACGCGACGGGGCGGACGGTACCGAGACTCCACGCAACAACATACTCACGGCCAAGTACCTGAACCGGCTGTCCGACCTGCTGTTCATCCTGTCCCGGCTGGCCAATCCGGACGGCGACGTGCTGTGGAAGCCGGGTGGGCAACGCTGAGCGGGACAGGCCGGGGCGCGCTGCACCACCTGGAACTGTGGGTGGCGGATCTGGACACCGCGGTACGTTCCTGGGGCTGGCTGCTGGAGAGCCTCGGCTACCAGCAGTTCCAGCACTGGGACGCCGGGCGGAGCTGGCGGCTCGGGCATGCGTACCTGGTACTGGAACGCTCCCCCGCGCTGACCGGCACAGCGCACGAACGGACCCGGCCCGGGCTCAACCACGTGGCACTGCACGCCGGCAGCCGCGATGAACTGGATGCGCTGGTCGAGGCCGCTCCGGCGCACGGCTGGCAGCTCATGTTCACCGACCGGCACCCGTACGCCGGCGGGCCGGGCCACTACGCCGCCTTCCTGACCGACAGCCAGGGCTTCGAGGTGGAGCTGGTGGCCGAGGAGACGCCGGAAGGCGCCCCAGCAACGCACTGACCAGCCTGGTCAGCCGGCCTGCTCGTCAGCGGGAAGGGCCTTGAAACGCCTCGAGGCCACCCCAGGTGGGGCGGCCTCGAGCCAGGAGAGGAATCCGGTCAGCGCGCCTTCGGCCATGGCGACCTCGACTGTGCCGCGGCTGTTGATACAACACAGAATCTGGCTGTTCTCCGGCAGACCGAGCAGTTCGGGTCCGGCCGGAACCCGACGCGATCGGATGACGAGTTCCCGCCGCGAAAAGATCTTGCGAGGCCGGAAGGCGAAACTGAACATTCGGTACCAGCGAAGCTCGTCCCCGGCGAACCGGCCGAAACCCGGTGCCCAGCCACGCCCCCTGATCCGGGACGACAGCCGTACGTTCACCTCGACGGTGCCGCCGCCGTGGGCAAGGAAGGCCCGCCGGAGGAACAACAGGCAGAGCACCACGAGCACAATGAGGACACCGACCCCGACCGCCTCGAAGAACTGCATCGGTGCCTCACACCCGCCCTACTAGCGGGCGCTGGCGGTGGATTGCTCGGCCGGCTCGCAGGTCTCCGCGAGCACCGTCACGCCGTGTTCGGTGACCGACAGGAAACCGCCGTTGACCGTGTAGGCCAGCTCGTCCCCGTCCTCCAGCTGAATGCGCACCACGCCAGGGTCGGCGAGCTGGCCCAGCAGCGGCGCATGGCCATGCAGGACACCGAGCTCTCCCTCGGTGGTCCGGGCGATGAGCATCTTCGCCTCGCCGGTCCATACTTTCTGCTCAACCGCGACAAGCTCAACGTGCAGCTGGTTCGCCACCCTGTACTCCTCGCGTGACGGGGGTTTGGTCGTGAAGTCTAATGCGTGTCCCGTACCGGAAAGGCAGCGGGCTGATGCTGAAACAGTGATGCGGCGCACGTCTCAGAACGCAACTACCCACATCAGCCGTTCCGATGAAACCTGGGCCGATGTCCCGTGCGGGACACCGGCCCAGGTTTCGCGACGCTCGGTCGTCAGTCGTTCTTCGTCAACTCGTGCGCGTTGCGCTCCAGGTCCTCCAGGCCACCGCACATGAAGAAGGCCTGCTCGGGGAGGTGGTCGTAGTCTCCCTCGGACAGCTTCTTGAATGCCTCGATGGTCTCCTTCAGCGGCACGAACGAGCCGGCCAGGCCGGTGAACTTCTCCGCCATGAAGGTGTTCTGGGACAGGAAGCGCTCGATCCGGCGGGCCCGCTGCACCGTCACCTTGTCCTCTTCGGACAGTTCGTCCATACCGAGGATGGCGATGATGTCCTGCAGATCCTTGTACTTCTGCAGGATCTCCTTGACCGTGGAGGCGACCTGGTAGTGCTCGTTACCGACATAGGCCGGGGCGAGCAGCCGGGACGTCGACGCCAGCGGGTCCACCGCCGGGTAGATGCCCTTGTCGGAGATCGACCGCTCCAGGTTGGTGGTCGCGTCCAGGTGGGCGAACGTGGTCGCCGGCGCCGGGTCGGTGTAGTCGTCGGCCGGTACGTAGATCGCCTGCATCGAGGTGATCGCCTTACCCCGGACCGAGGTGATCCGCTCCTGGAGCAGGCCCATCTCGTCGGCCAGCGTCGGCTGGTAACCCACCGCGGACGGCATCCGGCCCAGCAGGGTCGACACCTCCGAGCCGGCCTGGGTGAACCGGAAGATGTTGTCGATGAACAGCAGCACTTCCTGGTTCTGTACGTCCCTGAAGTACTCGGCCATGGTCAGCGCGGACAGTGCGACGCGCAGCCGGGTGCCCGGCGGCTCGTCCATCTGACCGAACACCAGAGCCGTCTTGTCGAAGACGTTCATCTCGGTCATCTCACCGATGAGGTCGTTACCCTCACGGGTCCGCTCACCCACACCGGCGAAGACCGACGTACCACCGAAGTTCTGCGCGACCCGGTAGATCATCTCCTGGATCAGCACCGTCTTGCCGACACCGGCACCACCGAAGAGGCCGATCTTCCCACCCTTGACGTACGGGGTGAGCAGGTCCAGCACCTTGATGCCGGTCTCCAGCATCTCGCTCTTCGGCTCGAGGTCGGCGAACGCCGGCGGCTGCCGGTGGATCGGCCAACGCTCGGTGACCTCGAACTTCTCGCCGTCCTTGAGGTTCAGTACGTCGCCGATCACGTTGAACACGTGACCCTTGGTCGCGTCACCGACGGGTACCGAGATCGGCTCGCCGGTGTCGCGTACCTCGGCACCGCGCACCATGCCGTCGGTCGGCCGCAGGGAGATCGCCCGGACCATGTTGTCGCCCAGGTGCTGGGCCACCTCCAGGGTGATCTCCTCCTTGCCGGCCGACAGTTCGACGTCGACCTTCAGCGCGTTGTAGATCCCGGGCATGGCCTCACGCGGGAACTCGACGTCGACCACGGCGCCGATCACCCGGGCCACCCGGCCGACGGCCGTCGCCTTGTCCTGAGCAGTCGTGGTCATCACTCTTCACTTCCTGACGCGGCGAGCGCGTCAACGCCGCCAACGATCTCGCTGATCTCCTGGGTGATGGCGGCCTGCCGGGCCGCGTTCATCTGTCGGGTGAGCGTCTTGGCGATGTCGTTCGCGTTGTCCGTCGCGCTCTTCATCGCGGTACGCCGGGCGGCCGATTCACTGGCCGCCGAGTCGAGCAGTGCGGCATAGACGCGGGTGGTGACGTACTTCGGCAGCAGTGCGTCGAGCAGCGTCTCGGCCTCCGGCTCGAACTCGTAGAGCGGTGGGATACCACTCGACGGTTCGTCCGTCTCCTCGATCTCCATCGGAGCGACCCGGGTGGCGGTCGGCACCTGCGACATCATCGACCTCAGGTGCGTGTACACCACGTGCAGCTCGTCGATGCCGGTGACCTGGTCCTCGCCGGCACCCTCATCGGTGTCGTCGGCGCCGGCCGTGAACGCCTCGATCATCGTCTGGCCGGCCTGCCGAGCATCCTCGAAACCGGGCTGCTCGGAGAAACCGGTCCAGCTCTGCGCGACGGCGCGTTCCCGGAACCGGTAGTACGCCAGGCCCTTGCGGCCGATCACGTAGAGCACCGGCTCGATGCCGTCCTCGCGCAGCCGGCTGATCAGCTGCTCCGCGGTCCGGATCACGTTGGCGTTGTACCCGCCGCACATGCCCCGATCGCTGGTGACCACCAGTACGCCGGCGCGCCGCACGGTCTCGCGCGGCACCAGCAGCGGATGGTCCATCGTCGCGCTGGAGGCCAGTGCGGTGAGCACACCGGTGATCGCCGCAGCGTACGGCTCGGCGGCCTTGACCCGCTCCTGAGCCTTGGCGATCCGGCTGGTGGCGATGAGCTCCTGCGCCTTGGTGATCTTCCCGGTGGACCGGACCGATCGGACCCGACGGCGGAGTACCCGTAGCTGTGCGGCCATCGGTTACTTCTTCTCCGCCGGGGGCGTGTAGCGCTGGACCTTCTCCTGCGACTCCACGCCTTCCTCCATGGCCTCGGCCGCCGGCTCGTGGGGCGCGCCCTCACCGGTGCCGCCGAGGAAGCCCACCTTGAACTTCTCCACCGCGGACTCCAGCGTGGTGACCGCGTCGTCGGACAGTGCACCGGTCTCGGCGATGCCGTCAAGTACCGACTTGTAGTTGTGCCGCAGGTGCGACAGCAGCTCCGACTCGAAGCGGGTCACGTCCGACACCGGGACGTCGTCCAGCTTGCCGGTGGTGCCGGCCCAGATGGACACGACCTCGGCCTCGTACGGGAACGGCGAGGACTGCGGCTGCTTGAGCAGCTCGGTCAGCCGGGCGCCACGTTCCAGCTGCGCCCGCGAGGTCTTGTCCAGATCGGACGCGAACGCAGCGAACGCTTCCAGGTCGCGGTACTGGGCCAGGTCGAGCTTGAGTCGACCGGAGACCTTCTTGATGGCCTTGCGCTGCGCCGCGCCACCCACCCGGGACACCGAGGTACCGACGTTGATCGCCGGCTTGGTGCCGGCGTTGAACAGGTCGGCTTCCAGGTAGATCTGGCCGTCGGTGATGGAGATGACGTTGGTCGGGATGTACGCCGACACGTCACCGGCCTTGGTCTCGATGATCGGCAGACCGGTCATCGAGCCGCCACCGAGCTCGTCGGAGAGCTTCGCGCAACGCTCCAGCAGCCGGGAGTGCAGGTAGAAGACGTCACCCGGATAGGCCTCACGACCCGGCGGACGACGCAGCAGCAGCGACACCGCCCGGTACGCCTCGGCCTGCTTGGACAGGTCGTCGAAGACGATCAGCACGTGCTTGCCGGCGTACATCCAGTGCTGACCGATGGTCGAGCCGGTGTACGGGGCGATGTACTTGAAGCCGGCCGGGTCGGACGCCGGCGCCGCGACGATGGTCGTGTACTCCATCGCGCCGGCTTCTTCCAGCGTGCCCTTCACCGAGGCGATGGTGGTGGCCTTCTGCCCGATGGCCACGTAGATGCAGCGCACCTGCTTGGCCTCGTCGCCGGATTCCCAGTTGGACCGCTGGTTGATGATCGTGTCGATCGCCACCGTGGTCTTACCGGTCTGCCGGTCACCGATGATCAGCTCACGCTGGCCGCGACCAACGGGGATCATGCCGTCGATGGCCTTGATGCCGGTCTGCAGCGGCTCCTCGACCGGCTGCCGGGCCATCACGTTCGGAGCCTGCAGCTCCAGCTCGCGGTAGCCCTCGTCCTCGATGTCGCCGAGGCCGTCGACGGGCCGACCGAGCGGGTCGACGACCCGGCCCAGGAAGGCGTCACCGACCGGGACCGAGAGCACCCGGCCGGTACGGCGGACCTGTTGGCCCTCCTCGATGCCGGCGAACTCGCCCAGCACGACCGCACCGATCTCGCGGGTCTCCAGGTTGAGTGCCAGTCCCAACGTGCCGTCGGCGAACTCCAGCAGCTCGTTGGCCATGGTCGAGGGCAGGCCCTCGATGTGGGCGATGCCGTCGGCGGCGTCGGTGACGACACCGACTTCCTCGCGGGAGATCTCCGGTGTATAGGAGGAGACGTAGCGCTCAAGAGCGCCACGGATCTCCTCCGAGGAGATGGTCAGCTCGGCCATCTTTCAGTCCTCGTCCCTCGTCCAATGGGTGGGCGGTCTAGTACTCGTCCGAAACCGGGTGCCAGGTGTGGCTACCGTCCCGGACGGACCCGATCGCTATCTTCTGTTCCCAATCGCTGTCACACGTCAGGCCACCCGCACCGCGCGAGCGCCACACCTTCGCTATCGACGACCCACCAGAGCAGTCCTGGCGTCGGTCAGTCGTCGGATGACGGTGCCGTCATAGAGGTCGTAGCCGACCCGGACCCGCATCCCACCGATCAACTCAGGGTCCACGGACAGTCGCACTGCGACCTGTCGACCGTACATCCTGCTCAGCACGCTGACCAAGCGCTCCTCATCGGCCTCGGCCAGTGGTGCCGCCACGGTGACGTAGGCGATCTGACGTTCCCGGCGGGCGGCGGCCAGCTCGACCAGACGCAGCAGCGCGGCGTCGAAACCCCGGCCACCGAACCGTGTCGCGGCGATCTCCGCCAGACGCTCGGTGAGCGGATCGACCTTGCCGGCGAGCAGCGTACGGAGCAGCTCACGCTGCCGCTCCGGATCGGCGGTGCTGTCGCCCAGAGCCGAAGCCAGCTCCGGCTCAGCGGCAACCACCTGACGGAACCGGAACAGCGCGTCCTCGATGTCGTCGAGCGTGCCGTTCTGCTCCGCACTGGCCAGCAACGCTTCGACACCGAGCAGCTCGGTGGCGTCGAGCAGGTCGGCCGTGGCCGACCAGCGCCCGCTGACGAGGGCACCGAACAGGTCGCCCGCCGCAGCCGAGATCCGGTCACCGAACAGCGACTGGGCGAGCCCCCGGCGTGCCTCGCCGCCCCGGGACGGGTCGGCGAGCGCACGCCGTAGTCCCGGCTCACGACGGAGTACCGAGGCCACGTTGAGCAGATCCTCACCGACCGCTACGACATCCGCCGCCGTGGCGCCCCGCGCGTAGCCGTTGAGTTCGTCCGTCGCCGCAGCGGCCGATTCGCGACTGCTGCCGTCCATCAGCGCCGCCCTCCCGCGCCGGCGGGAGCGTCGCCCGCCTCGTTCTCCAGCTCGGTCAGGAACCGCTGTACGGTGCCGCGTTGCCGTGCCTCATCCACCAACGACTCGCCGATGATGCGGCTCGACAGCTCGACGGCCAGGGAACCCAGTTCGCTACGCAGTTCGCGCACCAGGGCCTGCCGCTCGGTCGCCAGCTGCTCACGACCCGCGGCGACCAGCCGGTCACGGTCCTCGGCGGCCTTCGCGAGGATCTCCTCACGAATGGCGCCGGCGTCCGCACGCGCCTCGTCCCGGATGGCCGCAGCCGTCGTACGCGCCTCGTTCAGCGCCTTCTTGTACTCGGCCTCTGCTTCCTTCAGCCGCTCAGACGCCACCCTGCCCTCTTCGAGCTGGCTACGGATCAGCGCCTGCCGGTCCGTCATCGCCTTGCGTACCGGCGGAAGGACCCACCGCCACAGCACTACGAGAACCACGATGAAGGCCAGCAGCTCGGCAAAGAACGTCCCGTTCGGGAAAATGATGTTGCCCGCTGCGAGATGTGTCTGCATGACGTCTACTTGCCGCCGAGGACGTACACGAAGATGATCATGAAGACCAGGTTGATGAAGTACGCGGCCTCCACCAGACCGACCGTGATGAGGAACGGCGTGAACAGCCGGCCCTGTGCCTCCGGCTGCCGGGCGACGCCGGCCACCATCTGGCTACCGGCCAGGCCGTCACCGATGCCGGCGCCGATGGCGCCACCACCCAGGATGAGGCCGCCGCCGATCAACGCCCCGGCCATGGTGACCGCGTGGTCGCTCACTGCCATGTGTTTCTCCTACTAGTTGGGGAACGTTCAGTTCCTCGGTTGGATCATGGTTACCGGCTGGATGGCTCCGCGTCGCCTCAGTGCTGCTCGTGCGATTCGGACTGCCCGAGTTGCAGAGAGAAGTAGACGATCGTCAACAACGCGAAGATCACTGCCTGGATAACGCCGACGAACATGTCGAACAGCTTCCAAAGGGCGTTGGGCACCCACAGCAGGTACGCCGGGAAGAGGAACGCGATGACGCTGATCATGAGGCCGCCGGCGAAGATGTTGCCGAACAACCGGAGAGACAGCGAAATCGGCTTCACAAGCTCCTCGAGAACATTCAGCGGAGCCAGCCCCTTGAAGGGCTTGAAGTAGTGCGCGATGTAGTTCTTCGGACCGTTCTTACGCACGCTCGCCGCGTGCAACCACAGGATGACCAGGATCGCCAACGCGTAGGTCGTGTTCACATCGCCGGTCGGCGCGGGCAACCAGTGTCCCGGGATCGGGATCAGCTCGAGCCAGTTGCTGATCAGGATGAAGGCGAACAGCGAGACCGACAGCGGCACGACGAAGGGCGCGGTCCGGATTCCCATCAGGGAACGGATCTGGTCCTCCATGAAGTTGACCAGCGCTTCCCAGCCGACCTGGAGCTTGCCCGGCACACCATCGCTGGTGACGTTCGCCCGCAGGACCAGCCCCAGGACGATGATGACCGCACCGGCGATGACCGTCGCCAGGATCGTGTCGATGTTGAAGACCAGACCACCGATGGTGGCCGTGTGGTGGTCACCGATCTCAATCGTGTTCTCGGCGAGTGTCGTCATGACTGCCGCAGCTCCCTCATCATCGGAGTCATGGCACCGATCAGCATCAATACCTGGAACAGCGCGATACCGGCCAGGACGCCGAAGCCGTCCGGCCGGATGAAGTAGGCGCTCACCACGCCGACGATGGTGAGGCCGGCGAGACGCCCGAAGACAGAGCGCAGGAAGGCCGACTTGCTGTGGTTCTCACCGAAGCGGACCACGGTCCGCTGGACCAACCAGACGTTGACGAAACCGAGGGCCAGGCCGATCACGACGAACAGGCCGCCCAGCGGGTGCCCGAGCAGAGCGAGGATCAGCAGCGAGACCAAGCCGCAGGGGATTGCCAGGACCAGCGACCTCTTGAGGTTCGCGGCCGCCCTTGGCGAGACCACGACACCTGAAGGTTGGGCGTTGACCACTCGACGACCTCTCAACTCAGGTAGTTACGAACTCGGATGTACGTCGTCAGACAGGCGAATATGATGCCAAGCCCGAGACCCACGAACAAAAAGAGCGGACTCGTCGCCGCGAGCCAGTCGACCAAGAGCCCGAGACCGGTGCCACCGATGACGCATGCCGCGCCTGTCGAACCCAACGTGATCAGGTCCCAGGCAGTTGGTTGCGAACCCTTGGCCACAGCCCATCACGCCCCCCAACGACAGAACATGCCGGCAGGGGTCAGGACCGCACATCCGGGGTATGGATGAGGGATCCGCCCTGTCGGGGCCGGCTCGACATTGTCTTCTGTTTCCGTTGCCGCCACTCCGCGCCCGCACGTCAGAGCATTGGCAAGGAGCCTCGCGGCTCGCCGGAACGCTATCACACAGAGGGGTTTCGGCCGCCAATGGGGCAGGGTAACCGGCACCGTCCCAGGTGGCGCAGAGGCCACTGGGAAGACTGCCTGTGGCACGCCCCGAACGAGGGGGCGGCATGCTGATACTAGCGGCGATGCCCAACTCGTGCAGCCCATCCCACGCAGAGCGTCGCCGGTACGTTTCAGCGACCGGACAGGATCCTGGCCAGCCGGCGCAACGGCGTCTCGATCTCGTCGGCGATGCGGCCGAAGAACCGGTCGCCCAGTCCCCACGGATCGTCCAGGTCGTCCTCGGGCCGGGGCGGCCAGCCACCGCGTCGCCGATCGGCCACCGCGACCAGTGCCCGGCCCCGGGCCAGTACGGCCTCCGGAGTCGGCGCGGCCGGCGGTAGCTGACCCGGGTCGATGTCGGCCAGCAGCCGGCCGAACTCACGCAGTGCGAAGGTGCGCGACAGAGCATCAGGCCGCAGCGCGGTGACATAGCTGGCCTGTTCGCCTGTCGCGGTCAGGATCAGATCGGAACCGTCGATGTGCTCGCCGTGCAGTTGTCGGGCGGCGAAGCCGGCCGGATCGCCGCCGCGCTCGAGCACCTGACGGGTCGCCGGCGGGTTCATGCTCTCCCCCACGTGCCAGCCGCCGGTGCCGGCGCTGTGGCTGTAGAGCAGTCCGGCCAGATCTGGCAGCACCGCGCTCTGCTGGTCCGCTTCATGATCGGCGGTGACCTGGTCGGTGAACCGGGCGACCAGCAGCCGCTCGGCCATCGGCGACCGGCAGATGTTGCCCATGCAGACATGCAGTACCGCGAATGGCGGCCGCGCCGCGTCCAGATCCGACACCGGTCCCTCCTCTGCTGATCTCCGCCGCCAGCGTCGGGGGATTGCCGCCACGCTATCCCGTCGACACCAGATCGGGCAGTACGGTACGCAGCCGGGTTTCCGACACCACACCGGCACGTACCACTCGCGGTGGGTCCTCGACCAGGCTGACGATGGTGGACGGCACACCACCCGGGCAGGTACCCATCTCCAGGAAGACCGACACCGCGTTCCCCAGCTGACGACGTGCCTGCGCGGCGGTGGCGGCCGGCGGGCTGCCGTGCCGGTTGGCGCTGGACACCGCGAGCGGACCGGTGGCCCGCAGCAGTTCCAGTGCCAGCTCATCTGCCGGCATCCGGACGCCAACCGTACCGTCCGTGTCGCCAATGTCCCAGGTCAGGCCAGGAGCATGCCGAACGATGATGGTCAGCCCACCCGGCCAGAAGCTGGTGGCCAGCCGGCCGGCCGCGGCGGGCAGGTCGGGTGCCAGCTCACGCAGTGCATCAGGACTGCCGACCAGTACCGGCGGTGGCATGTCCCGGCCTCTGCCCTTGGCGGCGAGCAGCCGGGCCACCGCGGCGGCGTCGAAGGCGTCGGCACCGATGCCGTACACGGTGTCGGTCGGCAGCACCACCAACTCGCCACTCCGCACGGCACGCACCGCGGCCTCGATCCCGGTCCGACGGTCCGTCGGGGTCCGGCAGTCGTACGTCGTCACGTCCGGACACTCTTCCATGGGCGCGCCGGCCGGCCGCACAGCACCACCGCCGCCAGCACCACCGCCAGCCAGCACCACCGCGGTCAGCATCGCCGGGCGGTGCCGAACCGGGGTCGTCCGGCCAGGTCGCGGTGTGCGTCGACGTCGACGAACCGGGGATCCGCGCGGAACAGGTCGGGTACCGCCGTGCCGTGTGTGTCGTCGTGTTCGACCGCCAGACCGGCACCGGGACGCAACAGCCGGGCGGCGCTGTCCAGCAGCGGCCGGATCACCGCCAGTCCGTCCGGCCCGCCGTACAGCGCCCGGTCCGGGTCGACCCCGGCGACGTCGTCGGGCAGTACGGTCCCCGACGGCACGTAGGGCGGGTTGGACAGCACCAGGTCCACCCGCCCGGTCAGGTCGGGCAGCAGGTCCGGCGCGGTCACATCGGCCGGGACCACCACACAACGTGGATCTCCGGCGGCCTGTCGGAGATCCACGTTGCGGATCAGGTAGCGCAACGCCGCCGGATCGTGCTCCACCAGGTACACCGCAGCGTCCGGACACTCCTGGGCCACGGCGAGGCCCAGCGCCCCGGAGCCGGCACACAGGTCCACCACGACCGGCGCCGTACGGCCGGCGAGCGCCGCCAGACCCCAGTCGACGAGCAGTTCGGTCTCCGGGCGAGGCACAAAGACCCCCGGACCCACCGACAGCTCCAGATACCGGAAAGCCGCGCTGCCGGTCAGATGCTGTACGGGTACGTTGTCCGCGCGCCGGGAGATCAGCTCCTGGTATCGCTCCAGCTGCCCGGGGTCGAAGCCGACCGCGGTGAGGAGCTGTCCGCGCCGGACCTCCAGCACGTGCGCGGCCAGCAGTTCGGCGTCGGTCCGGGGGGACGGTCTGCCGGCGGCGCGCAGCTCACTCACCGCTCTGGCCAGAACCACACCGACTGGCGTACGGTCAGGCGTGGCCGGAGAGCAGCGGGTCTGTTCCGGATGATGCACCCGTCCATCATCCACATTCCCGTCCGCCGGCCGCAGCTGTCTCCACGGGTCACGCTGATCTGAGTTCCACCGCCAGAGCCAGAGGGGGTCGAAGCGTGGCATGGCCGGGCCCGATCTCGGGGAAGGCGGACGGCTACCGCGACGAGGTCCGTCGCCTCATCCGGGCCGGCCGCTCGGAGGATGCCGAGAAGCTGGTCGACGCCGCGCTGACCGAGTCGCGGGACACCGCGACCGTGGCGCACGCGATCCTCGCCAAGATCGGTTGCCTGCTCAACCTGGGCCGGTACGGGGAATGCCCCAGCGCGCTGGACCGTGCCTTCCAGATCATGCGCGACTATCCCAGTCCAAGCCATGTCGGCGAGCTGCATGCGCATGCCGCGTACATCGCCTACCTGGAAGGCTCGCTGGAGCGTTGCGTCACCCACCTGGTCCGCAGTTCCCGTGCCCTCGGTGGGGTCACCCGACCCGACCGGGACACCGCCGACGCCTGGGCCGATCTGGCCCTGACCTACTCCTGCATCGGCTTCCACGGTCACGCGTTGGGCGCGGTGGACAGGGGTCGCCGTATCGCCGCCGCGGCCGGGCTGCCGGCCGCGGCGTACCTGCTGCCGGAGATCCGGGTCCGCCTCGCGGTCTCCCTGGACCATCGCGGCGATTCGGATGGCTGTATCCGGATCCTGCACGATGTACTCACCCAGTTGCCCGCCGGACCACCCGCGCAGAGTTGCCATGAACTGCCCGAGATGGACCGGCCCTACATCGGGTACGCGATCGCCCGGCTCGGCGCCTGCGGCGAGCCGATGCCGATGTCGGCCTACACCTGGCTCGGTGGTCGGCGTACCCATGACCCGTTGGCCGCCGACCTGCGGATCCTCGGCGCCGCGTGCCTCGACATAGCGAACGGACGCCCGGCGCAGGCGCTGAACAGGCTGGGCCAGGCCCATGTGCAATCCCGCACCCTCGGCGCCTCGGAGGTGCCCCGGCTGCGCGCCATCGCGCACGCCGCCAACGGCGACCATGTCGCCGCGAGCCGCGCCGACCGGGAGGCGTTCCGGCTCACCGCGCAGGCCATCGACCGGCTTCGGGACCTGTTCATCGACGGCGTCGAGGCCCGCCTGGACCACAACGACCTGCAACGCACCGTCGCCCGGTACGCCGACGAGGCGCTGACCGATCCGCTCACCGGGCTACCCAACCGGCGCCACCTGGAGCAGCACGTGGACAACATGTCCCGGCGTGGCGAGCGGGGGGTCATCGGCGTACTGGACCTGGACTCGTTCAAGACGGTCAACACGGTGCACGGGCATCTGGCCGGAGATCTGGTACTGCAACGGGCCGCCAAACTGCTCGCCCGGGTGATGCGGCGCGGTGACCTGGTGGCCCGCTACGGGGGCGACGAATTCGTGGTGGTGCTGCCCACCACGAACCTGACCGAGGCGTACGAGATCGCGAACCGGGTGCGCACCGCCTTCGCCACCGAGGACTGGGACGCGCTGGTGCCGGGTACGCCGATCAGCGTGAGCATCGGTTGGGCCGAACTGGACCTGCGGTCCGGTCCGATGACCGGGTTCAAGGCGGCGGACCGGGCGATGTACGCGGCGAAGCACGCCGCCCGGGCCAGCTGAGCGGCGAAGCACGCCTGCCCCGGCGCCCTACCGCAGCGGTGCCGTCAGGAACGCGACAGGTGATCGTCGCCGGCGAGCCGGGCCTGCCGGTCCGCCTCGGCCAGGGCATCGAGGACCGGGTCGAGTTCCCCGTCCAGCACCTGGTCGAGGTTGTAGGCGGTAAAACCGATCCGGTGGTCGGTGATCCGGTTCTGCGGGAAGTTGTAGGTGCGGATCCGCTCCGAACGGTCCACGGTACGCACCTGCGAGCGGCGCGCATCGCTGGCCGCGGCGTCCGCCTCGTCCTGCGCGGCGGCCAGCATCCGGGCCCGCAGGATACGCAGCGCCTGCTCCTTGTTCTGCAGCTGCGACTTCTCGTTCTGGCAGGAGACCACGATGCCGGTCGGCAGGTGGGTGATCCGTACGGCCGAGTCGGTGGTGTTGACGCTCTGCCCGCCCGGCCCGGAGGAGCGGTAGACGTCGATCCGCAGCTCATTGGGGTCGACGGTCACATCGACCTCCTCCGCCTCGGGCAGCACCAGAACGCCGGCGGCCGAGGTGTGGATGCGGCCCTGCGACTCGGTGACGGGTACCCGCTGCACCCGGTGCACGCCGCCCTCGAACTTCAACCGCGCCCAGACCCCGATGCCACCCTCGGGCACGCCCTTGGTCTTCACCGCGACGGAGATGTCCTTGTAGCCACCGAGGTCGGTCTCCTCCGCGTCGATCACCTCGGCCTGCCAACCGTGCCGCTCGGCGTAGCGCAGGTACATCCGGACCAGGTCACCGGCGAACAGCGCCGACTCGTCGCCGCCCTCACCGGCCTTGATCTCCAGGATGACGTCCTTGCCGTCGTTCGGGTCGCGCGGCGCGAGCAGTTCGGCCAGCCGCTGTTCCAATACCGGTACCGCGGTGGCCAGCTGGTCGACCTCGGGGGCGAAGGACGCGTCCTCGGTGGCCAGTTCGGTCGCGGCGGCCAGGTCGGCCCGGACGGCGTCGAGCTCTGCTGCGGTACGCACCAGTGGCCCGAGTTCGGCGTAGCGCCGACCTACCCGCCGTGCCTCACCGGCGTCGGCGTGCAGCACCGGGTCCGCGAGCCGTTCCTCCAGTTCGCCGTACTCGGCGCGGAGCGCGGCGAGTCGGTCTCCCCCAGCTGTCTCCATCGCTACCTCCGGAAGATCGACGTCGAGAAGATCGACGTCGAAAGCGCGACGTCGGGTGCGGAACAGACGCAACGGCGCCCGCTGACCGGTCCACCGCGCGGTGCGCGAACTTCGTGGATCCGGCCGACGGACGCCGTCGGGGTCGCTACTTGGCGGCCTTGGCCTTCTTGGCAGCCTCGGCGCGCGCGTACTTCTGCTGGAACTTGGCGACGCGACCGCCGGTGTCCAGAATGCGCTGCTTGCCGGTGTAGAACGGGTGGCAGGCGTTGCAGGTCTCGACGTGGATGCTGCCGGACTCCGCAGTGCTGCGGGTGCTGAACGCGTTGCCACAGGAGCAGGTGACCTGCGTCACCTGGTACTGCGGGTGGATACCACTCTTCATTGGGGTCTCTCTCCTCCAGGTCGCCGGGTCGTCGCTGGCGCGACGTGAACCGGTACCTCAAACGGGCCGACGGACCAGTGTGACACGCCCACTGGCGACCACACTGCCTGGGTAACGCTCAGGCCACCCCGGTTATGCCCGGGGCGCGTACCGGCCGGGCGGCGCGACGCTGCGTGCCACCCGGCCGGAGTCAGCGGGACGGACAGGCACGGACAGGGCACATCCGCACGTCCCGAGGATCAGCCGACCGTGACCGTCAACTGCGCGGCCACCCCGTTGACCGTCACCGCGAGCGTCGCACTGCCCCGTCGCAGACCGGTCAACCGGCCGGTATCCGGGTCGAACCTGACGACATCACCGCGGTGCGCCGGACCCGGCCCGACATGTACCCGGGTGGAGCCCGACCAGTCGGCGCCCACCGGGTAGGCGACCGGAACCACCCGGCCACCCGGCTGGGTCAACGTCGCCGTCGCGGTACCCGACCCACCGACCCGCAACGTGTCCGGTCCGCTCAGCGCCACGCTGTCGGTCTGCGGGCGGATCAGCGCGGCCAGCCAGTCCGACGGCCCGCGGTACGGGTGGGCCCGCCGGTCGGCCTGCTGGGCAGCGGTGAGGGGATCCACACCGAACTCGGTCCAGCCGACAAACCCGCCCTCGTCGGCCGGCGCCGCCGGGTTCTTCCCCGAGTTGCCGTTGATCAGGTACGACACACCGTCCACATGGGAGGCATGGAAGACCCCGACGTGCCCGCCGATGAACCCGACACCCTTGCCGGTACGGCGGCCGAAGTCGGACAACCACTGCTCGACCAGCGCCGCCTCCTTGCGGTCGTTGAGCTGGCTGCCCTTCTGCGGCGTCGGGTCGCGCGGCGGTACGTGCTCGACCAGCATCACCGAGCTGACCGAGTCGTCGGTGGCGGCGGCGTCCAGCTGGGCCCGGAACTTCGCCACCTGGTCGAAGCCGCCGCCGCGGATGGTCAGGCTGGAGGTGTCCAGGGTGATGAACCGGGTCCCCTGATGGTCGAAGACCTGTTGGGCCGGGCCGAATTCGGCGACGAAGTTGTCGATCTTGCCGCCCATCACCTCGTGATTGCCGGGTACGTAGTGCCAGGGCACCGCGTCGCCGAGTTCCTCGGTCAGCATCCGGTGTGCGAACGCCAGGTCGGCCGGTGACCCCTCGTCGACCAGGTCGCCGTCGATGATCAGGAAGTCCGGCCGGGCCGCCCGGATCTCGCGCAGGGTACGACGGGCCGAACGGGCGATGTCGCTGTCCGGGTCGCGCGCCACGAACTGTGCGTCGGACATCACCGCGAAGCGCCAGTGCCGTCCGCCGAGCGTGCCGTTGTGGATGACCAGCGGATCGGCCACCATCGGTTGGGCCGGGGTGTCGACCGGCGGCGGTACCTTGGCCACCAGGTCGTCGATCACGATCTCGCCCTGGTACTTCGTGTCCGCCCGGGTCTCCGCCACGTAGAACCGGCTCAGCGACACCGGGTACGACACGCCTGGCGGCACCGCCATCTCCACGTACTTCCAGCCGGTCCAGGTGATGTAGTCACCACGCAGCAGCTGGGTGGTGCCCTGCGCGTCGATCAGGTGCAGGGTGGGCCATTCCCCGTGCCCGTTGCCGTAGATCCACATACCGAACGCCTGTGGCTGCCCGGGGATCGTGACGGGTTCCGGTGGGGTGGCGTACGCGGCGCGGGTCGCGGTGGACTGGGTGAAGTCGTACGACATCTTCAGTCCGGTGCCGGTGTGCCCGTCGGCCGCCGACAGCGATCCGGTCGCCCGGGCCGCACTGAACGTCCACTGCGCTGCGTCGTCGAAGTTCGCCACCGGCTGGTCGCTGAGCCCGACCGTGACCGGCACCGAGGTGACGAACTGTCCACTCCGGACAGTCACGACAGTTGCGCCGGATGCCTTGCGCGCCTTGACAACGAAGTTGCCGTCGGGATCGGTGTCTATGGACAGCAGCGAGTGGTCGTAGTCGAGGGTCGTGTCCGCGGGCTCGATCGGTGCCGTGTAGCCGGCCCGGTCGTAGCCGACCACGCCGAACGAACCGGTGGCGGACTGGTCGGCCAGCCCGACCCGGGGTGTACTGGCGCCGATCCGGTCCAGGGCACCCAGCACGGTCAATCTCACCTTTCCGGAAGCCCGGCCATGGTGCGCGACCACGGTGGTGGTGCCGCTGCGGCGGGCCCGGAACACGCCGTTGCGGTCGACCGTACCGACCTCACCGGAGCCGGACAGCCAGGACGCGGTACCCGCAGCGGGGCCGTACGTCTCGTCGTAGCCGGTCGCCGTCAGCCGCCGGTGCAATCCAGGGAACACCCGGTCGGGATGCCCACCGGGGCGCGGGTCCACGGTCGGCGCCGACCGCGCGTCAGCGGCGGTACCGACCCAGAACCCTGTCAACCGACCGGATCCAGCCGGTGCGGTGATGGCCAGGCCGTTGGCGACGGGGCGCTCGGAGCCGTCCGACGGGCTGTTCTCCAGGGCCAGGTCATCGGTGCCCGGCCGCCGGGCGAGCAGCGTGGAGGAGCCGCCGCCGTCAATGTTGACCGCGTTGTAGGCGCCCATCTCACTGATCATCCGGGCCATCTCGGGCACGGTGATCCCGACGCTGTCGGTCTGCTTACCGTCCACCGTCAGCAGGTACATCTTCGTACCGTCGCGGGAGAAACCGACCGCCGAACGGGCCGCGAGCGCGTCGTCCGCCGGTGTCTGCACCGCACCGTCGACCACCAGCAGCTGGTTGGCGCCGATCGCGGTACGGGAGGTGGAACCGTCGCTGGTACGCGGGGAGTAGGCGACCGAGACCCGGTCCCCTACCGACAATGCCCTGAGTGTGTCCGCGCCGGCCTCCCGGCCGACCAGTACGAAGTCGCCCTCGCCGGGAGTACCCGCGCCCGGTGTGCCCGGGGCACTGCTGACGACTCCGTTGTGGACGGTGACCTCGGCGGTGTCGGTGGCACCCTGTACCGGTCGGGAGCGCGACACCGGCCCCCAGGAACGGGTGTACTCACCGATGCCGTCCTTGCCGATCCGGGCAGCGTTGTACTGACTGAGTTTGTGCGCGCCGTCCGGCAGGGTGACCGTACCGTCGAAGTAGACCTGCAGGATGTGTCCGGCGCCCTGTGGGTCGATGCTGACCGCGTTGGAGTATCCGTCGACACTGGACTTCACCATCTTGCCGGCGGCGATCCCGACACCCTCGGATGCGTTGGTGTCGTTGATGTCGAAGAAGTCGCCGTTGATCGCGGCAACCGCGCGCGGCTCGGACTTCACCTGGGTCGCCACGGTCTGGGTACTGGCGACCGGATCGGCGGACAGGTAGCGCACGCCGTTGCCGCCGGACAGGTCGACGCTCAACGACTGTGCCCGCAGCCACCCACCGGACTCGAACCGGTCGAAGCTGCTGAGCGTGATCCCGGGGGCGACCGGCCGGTTCGTCCGGTTGATCTCGATCGAGTCGGGGACGCCGCTGGACGCCGCAGAAGTGTGCGGACGCTGGGCCCGGGGGGCCGCGGGTGCGGGCGCCGCGACGCTCAGTGCGAGCAGTGCGGCCAGACCGAGCGCCGCACCGGTACGCGACGCGTTGCGGCGGCCCGGTGGGACGGAGTGTCGGTTCGGACAAACGGTACGGGGCGCAGCCACGCTGCCTCCTGGGGACACTGTTGACGGGCAACAGCAGTCAACCGCAGAAGGTTACTTCTTACAAGGCTGAACAGTAAATCGCAAGAAAACTTCATTCACCGGGTGGATGGTCGGCCGCGCCCCGGGTCGCCCCGGTGCTCGCCACGATCACACAGCCGATCGCGATCCACTGCCGGACGACCAGTACCTCGCCCAGCACCACCAGACCCACCAGCGCGGCGACCGCGGGTTCCACACTCATCAGGATCCCGAACACCCGGGCCGGCATCCGCCGCAACGCCTCCATCTCCAGCGCGTACGGGATCGCCGAGGATGCCAGCCCCACGCCGGCACCGAGCGCCAGCAGTTCCGGCCGCAACAGCGCTCCGCCGCCCTGCGCAACGCCAAGCGGCAGAGCCAGTACCGCGCCCACACACATCGCCACGGCGAGCCCGGACGAACCGGGGAACCGGCGACCCGTCGCGGCGGTGAGCACGATGTAGCCGGCCCAGGCGGCGGCGGCCAGTACGGCCCACGCAACGCCCGCCGCGTCCACCCCGGCACCACCGCGTGCCAGCAGCAGCACACCCCCACCGGCCAGCAGCACCCACACCACGTCGCGTACCCGCCGGGAACCAGCCACGGCCACGCCCAACGGCCCGAGGAACTCCACGGTCACCGCGACACCCAGCGGGATACGGGCCATCGACTGATAGATCGCCGAGTTCATCACCGCGAGGGTCAACCCGAACAGCGCGACGAGCAGCAGGTCCGACCATCGGTGCCCGCGAAGCCGGGGCCGGGTCGCGGCGACCAGCACGGCCGCAGCCGCGGCCAGCCGTACCGCGACGACCGAGGCTGGCGGCAACACGCCGAACAGGTGTTTCGCCAGGGCCGCACCGAGTTGGACCGAGACGATCCCGAGCAGGATCAGACCCGACGGGGGAACCGCACCGGTGACCCGACGGCCCAGCCCGGCACCACGGCCTCCGTGGGCCGGCCCTGCGCAGCCCGCCCGGCCCTCACCCGGTATCCGCGCACCGGCCAGCAGGGTCATCTGCCGCATGACGGGACCACCGTCCGACGGGGCCCGGGTACACGGACGGCCCGGCACCCGGTCAGGGTGTCGGGCCGTCCGTACATGGCGTTACTACTCGCCCGGAGTGGACTTCGCGATCTGCATCAGGAACTCCGCGTTGGTCTTCGTCTTCTTCATCTGGTCGAGAAGAAGGTCGATGGCCTGCTGCGGGTCGAGTGCGTGCAGCACCCGGCGCAGTTTGTGCACGATCGCCAGCTCATCGGGGGCCAGCAGGATCTCCTCACGGCGGGTGCTGGAGGCGTTCACGTCGACAGCGGGGAAGACCCGCTTCTCGGCGATCTTGCGGTCCAGCCGCAGCTCGGCGTTGCCGGTGCTCTTGAACTCCTCGAAGATCACCGTGTCCATCACCGAGCCGGTCTCGACCAGCGCGGTACCGATGATCGTCAGCGAGCCGCCGTTCTCGATGTTGCGCGCCGCGCCCAGGAACCGCTTCGGCGGGTACAGCGCGGTCGAGTCCAGACCACCGGACATGATCCGCCCGCTGGCCGGGGCGGCCAGGTTGTACGACCGGGCGAGCCGGGTGATCGAGTCGAGCAGCACGACCACGTCGTGGCCCAGCTCCACCATCCGCTTGGCCCGCTCGATGGACAGCTCGGCGACCGTGGTGTGGTCTGCCGGCGGCCGGTCGAACGTGGCCGCGATGACCTCGCCCTTCACCGACCGCTGCATGTCGGTGACTTCCTCGGGCCGCTCGTCGACCAGTACGACCATCAGCAACGCCTCGGGGTTGTTGGTGGTGATCCCGTTGGCGATCGCCTGCAGCACCAGCGTCTTGCCGGCCTTCGGCGGGCTGAGGATCAGCGCGCGCTGACCCTTCCCGATCGGCGTCATCAGGTCGATGATGCGGGTGGTGACGATGTTCGACTCGGTCTCCAGCCGCAGGCGGTCCTGCGGGTAGAGCGGCGTCAGCTTGTAGAACTCCGGCCGGCGCTTGGACTCCTCGGGGTCCATGCCGTTGATGGTGTCCAGCCGCATCAACGGGTTGTACTTGTCCCGTCGCTGCTCACCCTCACGGGCCTGACGCACCGCACCGGTGACCGCGTCACCACGGCGCAGGCCGTAGCGGCGGATCTGCGACATCGACACGTACACGTCGTTCGGTCCGGCCAGGTAACCGCTGGTACGGATGAACGCGTAGTTGTCGAGGATGTCGACGATGCCAGCGACCGGCAGCAGGACGTCGTCGTCGGCCACGGCGGGCTCGTTGTCGTTCCCGCGTTCCCGGCCACCACCGCTGCCGCTACCGCTACCGCCGGTACGACGACGGTCCCGGAACCGGCGGCCACGGCGACGACCGCCGCCCTCGCCCTCGTCGTCATGTCGGTTGCCACCGCGATCGTTACCGCCACGATCGCTGTTGCGGTCGTTGCCACCACGGTCGTTGCCGCCACGGTCGTTGCCACCGCGATCGCTGTTGCGGTCGCTGCCGCCGCGCTGGCGGTCGTTACCGCCACGGTCGTTACCGCCACGGTCGCTGCCGCCACGGTCGCTGTTGCGGTCGTTACCGCTGCGATCGCTGCTGCGCTCGTTACCGCCACGGTCGTTACCACCGCGGTCGCGCTCCGGGCGGGTCGCCTGCTCCGTACGGTCGCTCTGCTCGCCACGATCGGTGCGCTCAGCCGAATCGGTGTCCGGCTGCCGGGAGGACGCGCCGGCCGAACGGTTGGCCCGCTGCCGGGTGCGGCCACCGGCAGCCGATCCGTCGGTGCCGGGCAACGCCTGCTGCGCCGCACCGTGGTCGCCGCCCGCAGCAGCAGCATCGGCCGAACCGGCCGACCTACCGGCAGCGGCGTGCTCGGCCTGGCGCGGACCAGGTACCCGACCTTCGGACGCCGCCCCGGCACCACCCTGCTGCTTGTCCTGGATGGCGGCGATCAGCTCGCCCTTGCGCATCCTGCCGGTGCCCGAGATGCCGAGCGACGAAGCCAGGGTCTGCAACTCCGACAGGAGCATCGCCGACAGACCGGTGCCGCTGCGACGACGGCGGCTGGCGCCACCCGCCGCGGACGGCTGCTCGGTGCCCACTTCGGCGTCGGGCGATCCCGACTTCAGGTCGGTAGTGTCGCTCAATGGATTCCTTCCCTCGTTCTGACCGCGGTACGGCGGATGTGGCAATGCAGATCGCCGGACCGCGGGTACACCTTCGCCGCACGCTCCTCGCCCGCGTCGAAGGTTGCTGCTGTCCGGCGGTGTACCGGACCACGACCGCCTGACGGCAACCGGTCCAGACCACGCCACCGAACTCAACCGACCGTTACCAGGCCCGTTGGAGTGCAGGGGTACCGCATCGGTGGTCCTCTTCCCGTGTGCAGCGCATGCCTGCCGGAACGCATTGCCTGACGGAAAGACGATGTCTTCCGAAGCGTGCCCACGCTCCACCCTCACAGGCGGCCCGCGACGCGTCTCGGAAAACATGCCTCCGGAGCTTCAGTCTCGGAGCACCATGCTCCCGGGATTACTTGCCCCCAGGAAAACAGTCCTTCGGAAACCCGTCTCATGGAAACTTTGTCTCGTGGAAGCCCTGCCTCTTGGGAAGCCTGTCTCTCGGGAAGCCCGTCTTTCGAGAAGCTCTGTCTCTCCGGAAAGTCCCTGCCTGGCGGGGAAGTACCCCGCCCCCTTGATAGGACTGCGCTGGAAGCACTGTCCCAGGGGAGACACTTGCCCGGGGAGATCACGACGGGCGCTTGTACCACCGTTGAGCGTAGTCGTCGACAGCTACCTGGGGCAACAACATCAGACCCGGATATCTTCCCGCGTGTCGAACACCGCGCCCTGGCTGGACCGGCGCCGAACTCGGGGAGGGCAGCTATCGCCGACGGCCACGTAACCGATGCGTTCGGCGGAAACCGCCGGACCCGAGCCACGGGACCTCTCAGAAGCAAACTGTAGCGCCTCGCTGGTCGACAGTCAGCGGCAGTGTCGCAAATCCGCGCCGATTTTGTCCACCAAGACCATCTTCAACGCTCTGACCAGCAGAAACGAACGCGAGAACGGTCGGACCAGCGCCAGAGATCACAGCCGGGACACCCTCGGCACGCAGTCGCCGGACCAGGGCCAGGCTGTCCGGCATGACCATGGAACGGTACTGCTGATGCAGCCGGTCCTCGGTGGCCGGCATCAGCAGATGCGGCGCCCTGGTCAGCGCGTGGACCAGCAGGGCCGCCCGGCCCGCGTTGATCGCGGCATCGACGTGCGGGACCTGGTCGGGGAGCACCCCGCGGGCCACCTCGGTACGGGCCCGGTGCTCGGGCACCAGCGCCACCGGGCGCAGCTGCGACGCAGGGTCGAGTCGTACCGCGCGGGCACCCGACGGATCACCCCAGGCGATGGTGAACCCACCGTACAGACACGGCGCCACATTGTCAGGATGGCCTTCCCGTTCGGCGGCCCACCGAAGCACAGTGGCATCCGGCAGCCGCCGTACGCCGTCCGGCAGCAGCGCCCGGGCAAGCAGCATGCCGGCGATGATCGCGGCAGAAGATGAGCCCAGGCCCCGGGCATGCGGGATCCGGTTGACACAGCGCAACTCCAGCCCGGCGGGCCGGCCACCCGTGCGGTCGAAGACCATCAACGCGGATCGGGCCACCAGATGACGCTCGTCGAGCGCCAGCACACCAGCGCCCTCACCGGTCACCGTCACCCGGACACCGGCCCCGGACACCTGCGCCTCGACCTCGTCGTACAGTCCCAGCGCGAGACCGAGCGCGTCGAAGCCGGGCCCGAGGTTCGCGCTGGTCGCCGGAACTCGGACCCGTACCGGGCCGGTCAGGAATTGCTGTGCCATGCCACCATCCCACCATCACCGCTCCGACGCGCGACAACCGGCAGGAAGCCGCCGACCGGGTCGCGATAAGCGGCAAAATCAGAACTTTTCGCAGTTCAGGCTTGTGACGCCGGTATTTTCTGGGCAGGCTGCCGTTGGGCGACGCAACTTTCCCTCAGTTGTCCATCCCTGTCTATCGACCTCACATCAAGGGGTTCGCACATGGCACTACGGTTCCGGCAGGTACCGGGCGCTTCGCCCGGACGTCGAAGGCGGGTAATCCCCGCAGTGGCAGGCCTCAGCGGAGTGGTGCTGCTGGCCGGTGCGCTACCGGCCCAGGCGGCACCGCGCGCAGCGGACAGGTCCCCGTCGGCCAGCGCCGACCAGGCCGGCCTGACCCTCGCCAACTACGACGCACGTAGCGATGGCCCCGGCGCGAAACGGGCTTTGAGCACCCGGGACACCCGCTCGGCCACGCATCCCAAGGCAGGTGTCGTCAGCCTCCGCAGCCAACTGGGCACCGAGGGGATCGTCGACATCGATCCGCTGACCGGTACCGCACGGCAGGTCGCGAACACCGGGGGTTTCCTCACCGGCGCCAGCAACGGGAAGCCCGCCAGCATCGCGCTGGACTACGTGCGTGGCCGACCCGACGTGTTCGGCCTGACCGCCGGGGCGGTGTCGGATCTGACGTTGCGTCGTGACTACGTCGACGTCGACGGCACCCACCACCTGTCCTTCGTACAGAGCGTGCACGGCGTGCCGGTGTTCGGCAACGGTCTGCAGGCCAACGTCAGCCGCAACGGTCGGCTGATCAGCGTGCTGGGCTCGCCGGTGGCGAACCTGCCCGGCAGCATCGGCTCGGCCAAGCTGTCCGCGGTCGCGGCACGCGACGCCGCGGTACGAAACGCCGGAGCGACCCCGGCCAAGGTCAGTTCCCGCAACGCCGGTTCCTCCGTGACGACCTTCGCCGACGGTGACACCGCCGGACAGGTGGTCTTCCAGACGCTGGCCGGCCCCCGACTGGCCTGGCAGACGCTGACCACACCGGCCAAGGGGTCGATGTACCTGCATGTCATCGACGCGCAGTCCGGTCGGGTGCTGTACCGCCAGGACCTGGTCCACGACGTCGCCCAGCAGGGTCTGGCCTGGGACAACTACCCGGGTGCGGCCAAGGGCGGCAAGCAGTCGGCACGTAACCTCACCACCCCCGGGTGGCTGCCGGCCGGATCCAGCACCCTCGACGGCACCAACGCGCACGTGTACTCCGACGTCAACGACAACAACAAGGCCGACACCGGCGAGGAGGTACCTGCCAACAGCGACGGCAACTTCACCTTCCCGTTCGTGGCGCAGAACACGCAGAACCCCGGGAAGGGCTGCTCGGCCGCGTACCAGTGCTCGTGGGACCCGAACACGGCCAACTCGTGGCAGGCCAACCGAAAGCAGAACGCGGTCCAGGTCTTCTACTACCTCGGTAAGTACCACGACCACCTGGCGGCGGCGCCGATCGGATTCACCCGGGCGGCCGGCAACTTCGACGCCCGGGACAACGACGCGGTGCAGGCACAGCCGGACGACGGGGCGGACACCGCGAACGGGCTCCCGGACTCCAACCACACCGACAACGCCAACATGTCGACGCCGCCCGACGGGCACGCGCCGACCATGCAGATGTACCTGTGGAACGACCCGGCCGACCAGACCGACGGGTTCATCCCGTCCAACGGCGGTGACGAGGCCGACGTGGTGTACCACGAATACACCCACGGGCTGTCCAACCGGCTGGTGGTCGACGCCGGTGGGCTGTCCACCCTGGGCAACGTGCAGGCCGGGTCGATGGGTGAGGCCTGGAGCGACTGGTACGCCTACGACTTCCTGGTGAACCAGAAGTACTTCAAAGACGACCCACGCAGGTCCGGTGACCTCAACATCGGCATCTACGTCGGGCACGGCGACACCATCCGCAGCCAGTCGCTGGACTGCGCGGTCGGTGCCGCGGCCTCGGTCTGCCCCGGTACGGCGAACGCCGGCTCCGGCGGCTACACGTACGGCGACTTCGGCAAGATCTCCCGCCGCGGTGCCGAGGTGCACGCCGACGGTGAGATCTGGGCCGAAACCCTGTGGGACCTGCGTAACGCGCTGGGCAGCAGGCGGGCCGAGTCACTGGTCACCCGGGCGATGGAGCTGTCCCCGGCCAACCCGTCCTTCCTGGACGAGCGCAACGCCATCCTGCAGGCCGACACCGTGGTCAACGGTGGGCACGCGCACCACAAGATCTGGCAGGTGTTCGCACACCGCGGCATGGGCTACTTCGCCGGCGCTCTGGACGGCAACGACACCCAGCCGGTGGAGGACTTCACCCTGCCGCCGACCGCGGGCACCCCGACCGGAAGCCTGACCGGAAAGGTCAGCAGCGACACCGGCAAGCCGGTGACCGGCGCGACGGTCGCGTTCGGTGGGCACGCCTCCGGTTACCTGGACGACTACGTCGGGGTGACCGGGGCCGACGGCAGCTACACGATCAACGGAATCCCGGCCGGCACCTACCCGAAGGTGTTCGCCACCGGGCCCGGGTACGAGCAGTCGGACACCCGGACCGTGTCGATCGCCTCGCATGCCAACACCGCGAACTGGACCCTCACCCGGGACTGGGCCGCGCTGTCCGGTGGCGCCAAGGTCGCCGACTTCAACGGCCCCGACTACACCCCGGACTGCGGTCCGGACGGACTGTACGACACCACGCAGGGCCACGGTTGGGGTTCCGACGCGGTGGGCGGTACCGACGGGGTCGGCATCGACCCGCGGCACGTGACCGTCCAGCTGCCCGCGCCGGTGGACATCACCGAGCTACGCATCGACCCGTCGGCCACCTGTGGTGACGACCCGTCCGCGTCGACCGGTGACTACCAGGTGGAAACCTCCACCGACGGCACGACCTGGACGGTGGCGGCCAAGGGGCACTTCACCCCGGCCACCTTCGGCCAGTACAGCACGGTGAGCCTGACCGCCGGTACGGACAAGGTGCTGTACCTGCGGTACAGCATCCTCGGCACCCAGGTGAAGGACTACGGCATCAGCTGCGCCACTCAGCAGGTGTCCGGTTGCAGCTTCGCCGACAGCCGGGAGGTTCTGGTACACGGTACGGCCAGTTGATCCATCCGGTGCCCCGTCGCTCGGCGGGGCACCGGATGCGGCCGGTCTACCAGCTGGTTCCCTTGGCCTGCGCCTGAACCCAGAACGAGGCCGGCGCCCCCGCCGCGGTGCTCGATGCATCGCTCCTGGCGGCGAGCACCATTTCCAGTTGGATGGCACCGAATACCGGGTACTGCATCCGGTGGGTGCCCAGCAGGTCGTGGTGCGCGGCGATCCAGGCGGGCACCCTCGTACGGTCCGCGCCGGACAGCACCGGCCGCAGACAGTCGGTGACAGCCCGGACCAGGGCGGGCGTCAGCTCGTAGTCCCGGTAGAACGCGCACTGCACGGCACCGACCTGGTTGTCCCCGATGTCCGGGTAGTGGATCACGGCGATCTCCAGCGGGTGACCGGTACCCGGCTGGTGCGCGGTGGCGAGCCGGGTCCCCGCATCCCCGGTACGGAATCTGACATGCCAGCGCTTCGTCAGGCTCGCCGCCACACCGGTGATCGTCACGCCCCCGATCGGTGCCAGCCGCACCGCACCGGGCGGTGGGGCGGCCGTGCCCGAACGGGCGGTGGCGCCGCTGGTCCCGGTCACCGCCCCGTCATCGCCGGGCCCACCGGCGGTCATCGCGCTGAACGCCGCCCACAGCAGGCCGAGTAGCAGTACGACCGCGAGCGTGCCACCGCCGACGGCCCAGATCCGACGGCGTCGGGCATCCGGACCGGGCGGCGCCTCCGCCGCTGGCGGCGTATCGGGTCTCGACTGCATCAGATCCGCCCTTCAGTGCTCACCGGGGCACCGTACGGCAACCGTGACGACCGTACGCCACCCACACCCGAGGGTCAGACCAGCCCGAGGGCGAGGGCGGCGGCGTGCGCGTCCACCGGAATGGTGATGGGTGCCGGCGCGGTCCCGACCGCCCAGTCGGGATCCTTCAATCCGTGACCGGTGACGGTGCAGACGACGGTCTGGCCCTGCGCCACCAGGCCCTGCTCCACCGACTGCAGCAGACCGGCGACGCTGGCCGCGCTGGCCAGCTCGACGAACACCCCTTCGGTGCGGGCCAGTAGGCGGTACGCGGCGAGGATCGCCCGGTCGGTGACCGCGGCGATGAGGCCACCCGACTCGTCCCGTGCGTCGACCGCTTTCGTCCAGCTCGCCGGGTTGCCGATCCGGATCGCGGTGGCGATGGTCTGCGGATGGCGTACCACCTCACCAAGCACGATCGGCGCCGCCTCCGACGCCTGGAAGCCGAACATCCGGGGACGGCGCCCGGCGTTGCCGGCCGCTACGTCCTCGGTGTAGCCCTTCCAGTAGGCGGTGATGTTGCCGGCATTGCCCACCGGCAGACAGTGGATGTCCGGCGCGTCGCCGAGCGCCTCGACGATCTCGAAGGCGGCGGTCTTCTGCCCCTCGATCCGGTACGGGTTCACCGAGTTCATCAACGCGACCGGGTAGTCCAGCGACAGTTTGGAAGCCAGCGCCAGGCAGTCGTCGAAGTTGCCGTCGACCTGCAGCAGCTTCGCGCCGTGCACCAGGCCCTGGGCCAACTTACCGAGCGCGATCTTGCCCTGCGGCACGAGAACGGCGCAGACCAGCCCGGCCCGGGCCGCGTACGCCGCCGCGGACGCCGCGGTGTTGCCGGTTGACGCGCAGATCACCGCCTTGGCGCCGTCCTCGACCGCCTTGGACAACGCGACCGTCATGCCGCGGTCCTTGAACGAGCCGGTCGGGTTCATCCCCTCGACCTTGAGGTGGACCTGGCATCCGGTGCGTGCCGAGAGCCCGGGCGCGGGAATGAGCGGGGTGCCGCCCTCGAACAGGGTCACCACGGGGGTGTCGGAACCGACCGGCAGCCGGTCGGCGAATTCGGTGATCACACCACGCCAGGTACGCATCATTCCCCCTCGACCCGCATCACGCTGGCCACGTCACGCACGATGTCCAACTCGGCCAGTGCGTCCACTGTGGAGCGCAAGGCCGCGTCCGGCGCCCGGTGCGTCACCACCACCAGCAACGCGTCGCCGTCCCCGGTGGGCCGCGCACCGGGTTCGCGGTCCCGGCCCTCCTGCCGGACGGTCTGGATGCTCACACCGTGCGCCGCGAACACGTTGGCCACCGCGGCCAGCACACCGGCCCGGTCGGCCACGTCCAGCGAGATGTGGTAGCGGGTGTCGATCTCCCCCATGGGCCGGATGCGCAGATCCGCGTACGCGGTGTCGGCCTGCGCGCAGCGTCCGAGCCGCCGGTTACGGGCCACCGCGACGATGTCGCCCAGCACCGCGCTGGCGGTCGGTGCGCCGCCGGCACCGGCACCGTAGAACATCAGCGACCCGGCGGCCTCGGCCTCGACGAAGACCGCGTTGAAGGCGTCGCCGACGGCGGCGAGCGGGTGGCTGCGCGGGATCATCGCCGGATGCACCCGGGCCGACACGCTGTCCCGGCCGTCGGGATCGGTACGTCGTTCGGCTATGCACAGCAGCTTGACGGTGCAACCCATCTCCTGGGCACTCGCCACGTCCGCAGCGGTCACCTCGGTGATGCCCGCCCGGTACACATCGGCGGCGGTCACCCTGGTGTGGAAGCTCAGCGAGGCGAGGATCGCCGCCTTGGCGGCCGCATCGAACGCCTCCACGTCGGCGGTCGGATCGGCCTCCGCGTAGCCGAGGGCCGTCGCCTCATCCAGCGCGTCGGCGAATCCGGCACCCGTACTGTCCATCTTGGACAGTATGTAGTTGGTGGTGCCGTTGACGATGCCGGTGACCCGGGTGATCCGGTCGCCGTGCAGGGATTCGCGCAGCGGTCGCAGCAACGGGATCGCACCGGCCACCGCCGCCTCGTAGTAGAGGTCGGCCCCGCCCTGCGCAGCGGCATCGGCCAGCGTGGCGGTGTCCTCGGCCAGCAGCGCCTTGTTGGCCGTCACCACGCCCTTGCCCGCCCGCAGCGCGGCGGTCAACCACTCCCGGGCCGGTTCCAGCCCACCGACCACCTCCACCACGATGTCCACGTCACGGCGTTCGACCAGGCCCATGGCATCGGAGGTGAACAGTTCACGGGGCACCGGCAGCGGGCCGCGGTCACGGTCCGGCCGACGTACCGCGATCCCGGCCAGTTCCAGCGGAGCACCGATCCGGGCCGCAAGATCGTCGGCCTGCTCGTGCAACAGCCGCACAACCTCGGTGCCGACCGTGCCGCACCCCAGCAGGGCCAGTTTCAGCGGCCCGGATTTCGCCACGCTCATCCCACGTCCAGCCTCAGCAGATCGTCCTCGGTCTCGGCACGCATGATCACCCGTGCGGTGCCGTTCATGACCGCGACCACGCCAGGCCGGGGTACATGGTTGTAGTTGCTCGCCATGCTGCGGCAGTACGCTCCCGTGCCGGGCACCGCGACCAGGTCCCCCGGCGTCACATCCGAAGGCAGGAACTCGTCGCGAACCACGATGTCGCCGGCCTCGCAGTGCTTTCCGACCACCCTGGCCAGTACCGGCGGAGCGTCCGAGACGCGGTTGGCCAGGGTGCAGGAGTACGAGGCGTCGTACAGGGCGGTACGGATGTTGTCGCTCATCCCACCGTCCACCGAGACGTACCGGCGGATGCCTCCACCATCGAGCGCCACATCCTTGACCGTGCCGACCTCGTACAGGGTGAAGGTCGCTGGGCCTACTATGGCCCGCCCGGGCTCCACCGATACCCGCGGCACGGCCAGGTCGTAGCCGGCGCACTCGTGCGTGACGATGCGGTGCAGCGCCTCGGCCAGCTCCGCCGGCTCGAACGGATCGTCCTGCGTGGTGTACGCGATACCGAAGCCCCCGCCCAGATCCAGCTCGGGCAGCTGTATCCCGTACTCGTCCCGGATGTCGGCCTGCAGCCGCAGTACCCGCCGGGCGGAGACCTCGAAGCCCTGCGCGTCGAAGATCTGCGAGCCGATGTGCGAATGCAGGCCACGCAGTTCCAGACCGGGAGCCGCGAGGATCCGGTGCACGGCCTCGGCGGCATCGCTGCGGCCCGACGGCCGCGGGCTGAGTGACAGTCCGAACTTCTGGTCCTCGTGCGCCGTGGCGATGTACTCGTGGGTGTGCGCCTCCACCCCGGCGGTGACGCGTACCAGTACCGGTACCCGGACCCCGCGTTCGGCGGCCACCGCAGCGAGCCGCTCGATCTCGATGAGCGAGTCGAGCACGATGCGCCCGACACCGACGTCCACCGCACGCGCCAGTTCCTCGACGGACTTGTTGTTGCCGTGCATCCCGATCAGGGCCGGATCGAACCCGGCAGCGAGCGCGACGGCCAGTTCCCCGCCGGAGCACACGTCCAGCCGCAGCCCTTCCTCGGCGATCCACCGGACCACGGCCTTGCACAGGAATGCCTTGCCCGCGTAGTAGACGTCGGCGCGGCCATCGAACGCGGCACCGAAACCGGTACGGAACGCGCCGGCCCGGCGCCGGAAGTCGGCCTCGTCGAGTACATAGGTGGGTGTGCCGTAGCCGCTGGCCAGTTCGGCCACCGGCACTCCGCCGATCTGTACCATCCCGGATGCGTCACGTCCGACGGTGTCCGGCCACAGATGCGGCAGCAGGGCGTTGACATCGGTCGGCGGGCGCAGCCACGCCGGCCCGTGCGTTCCGATGTCGGCGTGCAGTGCGCCGGCTTCATGGGATCGCATGGTGCGCCGCTCCTCTACATACGTTCCGGCGCCGAAACGCCCAACAGGTGCAGCCCGTTGGCCAGCACGGTGCGGGTGGCTTCCACGAGCCAGAGTCTGGCGTGGGTCAGCTCGGTGGCCGGCTCGTCACCCATCGGCAACACCCGGCAGGCGTCGTAGAAACGGTGGTAGGCGCCGGCCAGGGCCTCCAGGTAGCGGGCCACCCGGTGCGGCTCACGCAGTTCGGCCGCGGCCTTGATCACGCCAGGGAACTCACCGAGCGCCTTCAGCAGGTCGTGTTCGCGCTGGTGGTCCAGCAGCGCCGGGTCGTAGTCCGCGGCCCGTACGATGCCCAGTTCGGCGGCGTTGCGCCCGAGCGAAGCGATCCTGGAGTGCGCGTACTGCACGTAGTAGACCGGGTTGTCCTGACTGCGTTTCGCCCACTCGTCGAGATCCAGATCGATCGGAGAGTCCACCGAGTAGCGGGCCAGGGCGTAGCGGGCGGCGTCCACCCCGATCGCCTCGACCAGGTCACTGAGCAGGACCACGGTGCCGGCCCGCTTGCTCATCCGGACCGGCGCACCGTCGCGGACCAGGTTGACCATCTGCCCGATGAGGATCTCCAGCGTCTGGTCCGGATCGTCACCGAAACACGCCGCCATCGCCCGCATCCGGCCGATGTAGCCGTGGTGGTCGGCACCGAGCATGATGACGACCTTGTCGAAACCGCGCTCGCGCTTGTCCAGGTAGTAGGCGCAGTCGGCGGCGAAGTAGGTCCAGTCACCGTCGGCCTTGACCAGGACCCGGTCCTTGTCGTCGCCGTGTTCGCTGGTGCGCAGCCACTGGGCGCCGTCGCGTTCGTCGATGTTGCCCTGTGCCCGCAGCCGGGCCAGCGCCGCATCCAGTTCACCCCGGGTGTGCAGGTCCTTCTCGTTGAAGTAGGTGTCGAACCGTACGCCGAAGTCGCCCAGCGAGGTACGGATCTCGGCGAACATCAGTTCCACGCCGTCGACCCGGAAGATCTCCAGTGCCTTCTCGGCCGGCTCGTCGAGCACACCGGGGTTGCGGGCCACCACGTTGGCGGCGATCTCGGCGATGTACTCCCCGGCGTAGCCGTCCTCGGGTACCGGCTGGCCGGCTGCGGCAGCGTACAGCGTGCGGGCGAAGCGGGTGATCTGGGAGCCGGCGTCGTTGAAGTAGTACTCGGTGCTCACCTGCGCGCCGACCGCGCCCAGCAGGCGGGACAGCGCGTCTCCCACCGCGGCCCAGCGGACGGCGCCGATGTGTACCGGCCCGGTCGGGTTCGCCGACACGAACTCCAGGTTGACCCGCTGTCCGTGCAGCGCGTCGCTCTTCCCGTACGCCGGCCCGGCGGTGACGATCGTGCCGGCCAAGGCGCCGGCCGCAGCGGCGGACAGCTTGATGTTCAGGAATCCCGGCCCGGCGATCTCCGCGCCCGCCACGCCGGGCGTCGCGGCCAGTTCCCCGGCGATCCAGCCGGCCAGCTCGCGGGGCGCCACGCCGAGCTTCTTCGCCAACTGGAGCGCCAGGTTGGAGGCGTAGTCGCCGTGCTCGGGATTTCGTGGTCGCTCTACCGTGGTGGTCACGGGGAGAGCGGCCGCGTCGAGACCGTGCGCGGCGAAGGCGCTACGGGCTGCCGAGAGGACGGCGTCTGCAAGCTCAGCGGGAGTCACTGCGTCATGCTATCCAGGGTAGAGTCGGCCCCCCGGCCCTGCCCCACCGACCTATACCACCTGGTGGTACGGGCCGCACCGACCGACTGGAGGTCGTACGCTGCCATGTCCATGATGATCAATCCCAGCGGCGGTGGGCAGATCATCGCCACCGGCCAGCCCTTCACCCTGCGGCTACGGAAGAAGAAGGCCAATTCCGACGATGCGGCCGAGAACGGCACGGACGTCGACGCGACAGCCGATGCGCCGGTGGACGAAGCCGACGAACAGGATTCCGATCGCTGAAAGTTCCCGGCCCTGATCGACTCCCGCTTGCCGGTCTCTTGCGTATGCGGTTCTAGGCTTGAGGGCAGATTCCGAGGTTCTGTGGACCGGTGCCGGTGCGTCGAGCCGCCGCCCGTCCGGTCCACGCTCCACTGCGTACGCCTGACCTGACGTCTCACCCCCTGGGAGAGCGGCATCCTTCCGGGCAGTCGCGTGGCCTCAAGACGTCGGCGACAGCGGGGGCGGAACAGGTGGCGAGCGAAACGAAGACGGCAGCCGGTGCAGACCTGTGGACCAGGTTGCGTCCCAGGGTGCCCCGGCTGTTCGCCGGATACCTGGTGATGCTGGCCTGCTACGGAGTGGTCCGGGCGGTCATTCCGCCGCTGCGCAGCTACCTGTACTGGCCCACCGCCATCCTGGAGACACTCGGCCTGCCCGCCTCGGTGAACCTGGCGTACGTCGCGTTCCTGCTCATCCTGGCCGTCGCGGTGTCCCGGCGTAAACGGGTCGCCGGCATGATCCTCACCGGGCTGCTCGCGATGGCACTGCTGCTCAACATTCTCGGCGTACTTCTGGTGCTCTCCGTCCGGTTCCTGGCCCATCAGGACATCGACCGCTACACCATCGACCTGGTGTTCACCGCGGCCGGGATCGCGGTGGTCGGCGCCGAACTCGTCGTGCTGTACGCCGCCCGTGGCGAGTTCTACGCCCGCGTGCAGAGCGGCAGTTTCCGCCGGGCACTTGTCATCTTCGTCCTCGGACTCACCTCCTCGTTCGTACTCGGTTTCGCCCTGGTGTCGCTGGATCCCGGCAGCCTGCAGGGCAGGCGCACCCGCGCCTCGTGGGCATTGCACCGGCTGCTCAGCAGTTCCGACCCGCTGCACGGCCCGGCCGGTGCGCCGCACTGGATCGGCCTGCTGTCGGGCTTCTGCGCCGCCCTGGCGATGTTCGCCGCGCTGCTGGTGCTGCTGCGCTCGCAGCGCAGCGCGGCCGGCCTCCCGGCCCACGACGAGCAGCGGATCCGGGCGCTGCTCGACACCGCCGGGCAGCGTGACTCGCTGGGGTACTTCGCGACCCGCCGGGACAAGTCGGCGATCTTCTCCCCCAGCGGAAAGGCGGCCGTCACCTACCGGGTCGTACAGGGGGTCAGCCTCGCCTCCGGTGACCCGATCGGCGACCCGGAGGCCTGGGCCCCGGCCATCGACGCCTGGTTGGGCATGTCCCGCCAGTACGCCTGGACCCCGGCGGTGATGGGGGCCAGCGAGACCGGCGCGACGGCGTACGCGCGCGCCGGGCTCCGCGTCCTGCAACTCGGCGACGAGGCCATTCTGAACGTCGCGGACTTCTCCCTGGACGGCCGCGAGATGCGCGCGGTGCGCCAGGCCGTACGCCGGGTCGCTCGGGCCGGGTACCGGCTCCGGATCCGCCGGCACGCCGAGATCGCGGCCGAAGAGATGGCCACGATCATCGCCCGCGCCGAGACCTGGCGGGACACCGAGACCGAGCGTGGATTCTCGATGGCCCTGGGCCGGCTCGGTGACCCCGCCGACGGTCGGTGCGTGCTGGTCGAGGCGATCGCGCCGGACGGCACCGAGGCAGCCATCCTGTCCTTCGCGCCGTGGGGCACCGACGGACTCTCGCTGGACCTGATGCGTCGCGACCGGGACGCCGACAACGGGCTGATGGAGTTCATGGTCGACGGCCTGGTACACCACGCCAGGGCGTTGGCCATCCACCGGATCTCACTCAACTTCGCAGTGTTCCGTACCGCGTTCGAGGAGGGTTCGCGGATCGGGGCGGGTCCGATACTGCGCCTGTGGCGCAAGCTGCTGCTGTTTCTGTCCCGCTGGTGGCAGATCGAGTCGCTCTACCGCGCGAACGTGAAGTACCGGCCGCAGTGGGTGCCCCGGTTCCTGTGCTTCGACGAGGCCCGGCATGTGGCGAAGGTCGGCATCGCCTCCGCGGTCGCCGAGGGGTTCCTGACCGTACCGAGCCTTTCGGCGTTGCTCACCCGGGGACGGGACCGCGCGGCCGTACCGCCGGTGTCTCCACCGGATACGACGGAGGGCGGGCCCGGCGCAGCTGACGCGCCCCCGGCCCACGCCCTGCCGGGGCCCGCCGCCGGGCAGCCGGCAGCAGACCACGACCGGCTGCCGGAGCAGGTCACGCTGCGGATGTCGAAGGTGGAGAAGATGCGCACCGCCGGCATCGATCCGTACCCGGTGGTCGAACCGGTGCCGGACGACTGCGCGTCGATCCGTGCAGCCCATCCGGGGTTGACCGCCGACCACCGCACCGGGGACCTGGTCCGCATCGCCGGTCGGATCATGCTGTCCCGCGACCTCGGCGGGGTGTGCTTCGGTCGACTGCGCGACCCGTCCGGGGACCTGCAGATCATTCTGGCTGCGGAGACGTTGCCGGCAGAGCAGATGGCCCGCTGGCGCTCCGATGTGGACCTCGGCGACCAGATCGCGGTGGACGGTGAGGTGGTCACCAGCCGACGCGGGGAGCTGTCCGTACTGGTGAGGTCCTGGACGATGACCGCGAAGTGCCTGCGGCCGCTGCCCGACAAGCACGCCGGGCTCACCGATCCGGAGGCCCGGGTACGGCACCGCTATCTCGACCTCGTGGTCAATCCGGCGGCCCGGGAACTGATGACCGTACGGTCCGCAGCGGTACGCGGCCTGCGCGAATCCCTGCACCGGCGGGGTTTCCTGGAGGTGGAGACGCCGGTACTGCAACAGGTGCACGGCGGCGCGAACGCACGACCGTTCCGTACCCACATCAACGCCTACGATCTCGATCTGTATCTGCGCATCGCCCCGGAGCTGTACCTCAAACGGCTCTGCGTCGGCGGACTGGGCAAGGTCTTCGAGATCGGCCGCACGTTCCGCAACGAGGGCGCGGACGCCACCCACAACCCGGAGTTCACCATCCTGGAGGCCTACCAGGCGTACGGCGACTACCGCAGCATGTTGGAGCTGACCCGGGAGCTGATCCAGGAGGCTGCGGTCGCCGCGTACGGTCGACCGGTGGCCCGGCGCGTCGGCCCGGACGGCGAAGTGTCCGATGTGGACATCGACGGCGAGTGGCCGGTCCGTACCGTCGACGAGGCGGTCAGCGACGCTGTCGGCGCACCGGTCACGGCGGACACCGGGCACGCCGAACTGGCCGGGCATCTGGACCGGCTGGGCATCGCGTACGACCCGGCCGGCAGCCGCGGTGATCTGCTGCTGGAACTGTACGAGCAGCTGGTGGAGCGCAACACCGAACGTCCCACCTTCTACCTCGACTTCCCCACCGAGGTCTCCCCGTTGACCCGGGCACACCGCCGGGATCCCCGGCTGGCCGAGCGATGGGACCTGGTCGCGTTCGGCGCCGAGATCGGTACCGCCTACACCGAGCTGACCGATCCACTGGAACAGCGACGTCGGCTGACCGCCCAGTCGCTGCAGGCGGCGGGCGGCGACCCCGAGGCGATGGAGCTGGACGAGAGTTTCCTGCACGCACTGGAGTACGCGATGCCGCCGACCGGCGGACTCGGCCTCGGGGTGGACCGTATCGTCATGCTGCTCACCGGCCGGTCCATCCGCGAGACCCTGCCGTTCCCGTTGGTCCGCCCGAGCAGTCGGGCCGGCGACTAGGCCTGGGCGGGTTCGCCGAACCGGCCAAGGCTCAGCGCCCCGGCCACCGCCAGCAGGAAGCCGCCCACCGCGATCGGGCCGAATCCCGGTCGGGTTCCGTCACCGAGCAGCAGGACCCCGACCAGCGCGGGCAGTACGGTCTCACCGACCACCAGGCCGGCCGTCGCCGTCGTCACCGGCCCGGACTGCAATGCCGTCGTGTAGCAGGCAAAGCCGACCACCCCGCCGACCACCATCAGGTACGCGGCCGGATCGGTGACCAGCTCACCCGGTGCGAACCCGGTCACGATCCGGGCCGCCACGGCCACCACGCCGAATCCGAGCCCACCGATCACGCCCAGCAGCAGGCACCGACCACGACGTACCCGACCTGCGACCAGCCCGGCACCGACCAGCACGAGGCTGGCCGCGCCCAGCCCCCACCGGAAGTCCGGATCCACCCGGGCGCCTTCCACCCCGGCGGACAGCCCCAGCGCGGCCAGTCCGATGCAGACCGCCAGTACGGCGACCCATTCGCGGCGGGTCAACCGGACGCCGAGCAGTGCCGCGGTGACGATGGCGGTGACGGCCAGGCTGGAGGCCACCGCCGCCTGCACCGCGAACAGCGGCAGTTCCCGCAGCGCCGTCAGCTCGGCCAGGAAACCCACCAGATCGCAGACAAGTCCCAGCAGGTACGGCCACTGACGTGCCACGCGCAGCAGACCGCGCGGGTCGATGCGGTCGGTGGCGGGTACCGCGCGGGCGCCCCGCGCCTGGAGTGCGGAGGCGACCCCGAAGAACACCGCAGCGGACAACGCACCGACAAGACCGAGGATCACGCCCGGAATCCTACGGCCCGCTACGCCACCGGCCCTCAGCCGTCATCGGCTGCCGCGGCACCGTCCGGTACCCGCAGGTCGACCAGGAGCGCGGCATGATCGGAGTAGAAGGGTCCGGGACCGTGCTGGGCCAGCCGGCGGTCGAGCACCCGGGCGTCGAGCACCTCGATGCCCTGCCCACCGGCGAACACGTAGTCGATGCGGTGCGGCAACCGTTGGTCGGCCAGGAGCGGGTTGTACGTGCTGCCGGGCCGCTCGCCGGGACCCGGGTGCGCGGTGCGGTAGGCGTCCACGAACCCGGCCTTCGCCAACTGCCGGGTGACCTGCCAGTTCGGCTGGTACGGAAGGTCTACGCCGTCGGCGTCCAGATGCGATTCGGTGTTGAAACCACCGGCCAGCACCACGGGCACCGCATCGTCGGGCACCATCACCGGCAGGTGCTCGGACAGGATCTCCTCGATGTTGACCAGTTGAGGCATTTCCAGCAGGGCCAGTTCCTCGTCGGTACGGGTACGTTCCCGCCCGGTTGCGCACTCCTCTGCGGTCGTCTCCAATGCCTCGACGATTCCCACGTCGAAACGCAGCCAGACGCCGAACACCGCCACCGCGCCACCGCCGGGCAGCCCGAGTCGTAGACCACCGAGGTTGTAACTGTCCACCGTGCGGCCGGGCGAGCAGGTCAACCGGGCGTGTACCGGCAGGCGGGTGATGATCGAGAGATTGTCGTCGGTGCCCCTGACGGCGAGCCGGTAGCCGCGGTAGTCGGCCCGCCCGGCCTCGCGGCAGCGTCGGACGAGCCGCTCGGTGGCCCCCGCCGTCTCGGTGCAGCACAATACATCTGGTGCGGCATCGGCGATCACGTCGGCCATCAGGTCCAGCGTGTCGCCGGCCGGGGTCCCCCGTCCACCGCCACACAGATTCCAGGTCATGAGCCGTAGCGGCGATCGAGCATCAGGCATCCGTCACCTCCGGGTTGAGGGCGCACCCGTTGTGGCATCTGGCGGTGCCGTACACCGGACCAGCACGCCATGGGCCGGCCGGGTGGAGGGAGTGCCGACCCGAAGCTGAGTGAGCATGTTCGTCAGTGGTGACTACTCATCATTCTCTGAACACTCTCCGCAGTCGTCGCCGGGTTCCGTACGTCCACGCGCGCTGCCCGGTCGAACCGGCGCGTTGGCACGTTTCGGGGATCAGTTCTGTTGCTTCACATGCCTAGGGTTACCCGTGGTGGGTGCTTACAGAGACGTACCGATCCCCCGCCCAGGTGCCAGGCCAGCACGGCCTGTCAGGTTGCCGCGACGCGAGAGAGAAGTGAGCAGATGAGCCTCGACGGTACGTGGGACATGCCCGACGGGATGGACGCCGATCCGTTCGGCGGCGGTCACGACGCGTGGCCGGACGCCAGCGATCCGGGTCACGACCCAGGCGGCATCCCGGGGCTGGACGGTCCGGTGGACTCCACACCCGATCCCACCGCGGCCGATGACTACAGCGCGCCGGACAGCAGCGACCCGTACGGCGCTGGCGATTCCTCCGACAGCGGCGCTGGCGACTCGACCGCCAGCTCGGACACCGACACGGGCGCCCCGTCTGCCGCCGGCAGCTCCGCCGACGGCGACACCGGCTCCGACAACCCGTCTGCGGCCGGCAGCGGCGGGCAGTCCGGTTCCGACGGCGCCTCGGACACCGGCGATCCAGCCGCTTCCGGCAGCTCCGCCGACGGCGGGGCAGACAGCGGCGCCCAGTCCGGCGACAGCAGCTCGGCCCGACGCCAACGACCCGGGCCCGCAGCACGGCGACGGGGTGCCCGCCGATGGCTCGGGCAGTTCCAGCAGCGACGGAAGCGGCCAGGATGCGTCGGGCGGCGGCTCGGACTCCGGCTCCACCGCCTCCGGACAGGACGACACCGGCGGCCAGGGCGGGGGCAGCGGTGACTCCTCGGCGAGCGGGACCAGCTATGAGGAGACCTTCGAACCGACCTCTGGCGCCAGCCCGTACGCCAGCTGAACGGCGTAACCCCGGCGCGGGGCGGCCTCTACGGGAGGCTGTCCCGCGCCGTCGTTCATCCGGCTTCGGGCGCCGTCACCTCAGCTGCCTCGGCACCAGTCACCGGCCCGACCCCGATGTCGCGCCGGTAGGCGATCAGCGCCTCGGTGTTGTGCCGCAACGCCTCGGTGAGCTCCTGCATCTGCTGCATTCCGCTGATCGCTCCGGCCGCTGCGTCGACGACCGGTGACGTATCGGCCTGGTGTCGCAGTTCGCAGTAGAGGGCCAGGACCGCGTGCACAGTGGCCTGGGACAGATGCTTGTCCGCGAAGTCGTCGCCCGGGCGCATGCTGTGCGCCAACAGTTCCACGGCTTCCCTGGCGTACGCCGCACCGTTCTCCCGGGCATCCCGGTCGTTGCGACCAGCTCCGCTGACCGGTCGTTCGTTGTGCGCCTCGTCCGACACCGACATGGGGCCCTCCTGCGGTCGACACACGGCCAGGATCCTCTGATGTTAGGCCGTTTCGCACCCACAGCGCATCGGGCCGGACAGGCAGAACAGAGACAGAAGTGGCGGGAGGCCGCCGTCGGCCTCCCGCCACTGTCACCGTCGGGTGTCTCGACCCGGCATCAGGCTGCGTCGAGTCCGCCGGCACTGGCCAGCTCGCGCAGCCGGTGCAGGGCCTGGATCTCCAGCTGGCGGATCCGTTCCCGGGACAGCCCGAAGCGCTGCGCGACCTCGGTCAGCGAGTGCTCCCGACCGTCGTCCAGGCCGTAGCGCGAGCGCACGATACCGGCCGAACGGTCGTCCAGATGTCCCAGCAGCGACTCGACGCGCTCCCGTTCCATTCCGGCGAGAACCAGTTCCTCCGGGCTGGGCGCATCGGAGTCGGCGACCAGGTCGCCGAGGTTGGTGTCGCCGTCGTCGCCGACCGGAGTGTCCAGCGACACGGTGTCCTGCGACCAGCGCTTGAGCTCGTTGATCCGTTCGACCGTCACACCCAGGGCATGTGCCAGCTGTTCGGCCTCCGGATCCTGCCCCAGTTCGCGGGTCAGCTGCCGGGTCATGTTGCGCATCCGGTTGACATCCTCGACCAGGTGCACCGGCAGCCGGACGGTCCGCTCCTGCTGGGCGATCGCGCGGCTGATGGCCTGCCTGATCCACCACGTCGCGTAGGTGGAGAATTTGAAGCCGCGCTCGTAGTCGAACTTCTCGACCGCGCGGACCAGTCCGGTGTTGCCTTCCTGGATGAGATCCAGCATCGGCATACCGCTGCGCACGTACCGGCGGGCGATGGAGACCACCAGCCGCAGGTTCGCCTTGACGAACTGTTCCTTGGCCCGGTGCCCCTCGGCCACCAGGCGGTGCAGTTCATCGCGCGACGCGCCACCTACCGACTGACCCGCGTCGAGCAGACGCTCGGCGTACAGCCCGGCTTCGACCGACCGGGCGAGGTCGACCTCGCCTGCGGCGTCGAGCAACGACGTCCTGGAAATCTCATGCAGGTACACACCGACCAGGTCACGTTCCTCGGCAACCTCGTCGGTACGAATACCCGTGTTGTTCGCCACGTTCGTCGCCCTCCCGTGCTTCACTGCCCCCGCTGTGCGGCCCTACGACTCGCACAACGCCGTGTCGATCGGGTTGATTCCGAGCTAGGGTGTATGGCCCATCACCGTTGCCCTTTCGGTTACCCATCCGCACCGTGCTGCACTCCTAGCTCTTTCATGGAACCGTGCGCAACTGCGGGTAGCCCTGGGAGACCCTGGGAGATACCTGAGAGCTTTCCCTCGGTGCCTACCTGGTAACCGTCGGCAGCAGTAAGATCTTCAAGAAGGGTGCATATGGCGCATAATCGGATCAATCACACGTCGGCGGGCGAGAGTACCGCCCGATTTCGTGCCGCTCGAGACCTTCTGCTGACACATCGGGACGACTACGCGACAGCCGACGGCGACTTCCGCTGGCCAGAACTGGACACCTTCAACTGGGCGACCGACTGGTTCGATGACGTCCTGACCGCCGAATCGCCCGATCAGGTGGCGCTGTGGATCGTCGAGCAGGATGGTTCGGAAACCAGGCTCACCTTCGAGGATCTGACCGAACGGTCCAGTCAGCTGGCCGGTTGGCTGGCCGCCGAAGGAGTCGCCCGCGGCGACCGGATCGTACTCATGCTCGGTAACCAGATCGAGCTGTGGGAAACGCTGCTGGCCGCGATGCGCCTCGGTGCGGTGATCATCCCGGCGACCACCCTGCTGGGCCCTGCCGACCTGCATGACCGGGTGACCCGGGGCGAGGCCCGGCACGTGGTGGCCGGCTCCGCCGACGCACCGAAGTTCGACCAGGTACCCGGTGGATACACCCGGATCGCGGTCGGCGAACCGGTCGAAGGGTGGCTGCGTTACTCCGACGCGTACGGCTTCAGCGGCGAACCGCCGGCCGTCCGGACCAGGGCCGACGAACCCCTGCTGCTCTACTTCACCTCCGGCACCACCGCCCAGCCCAAACTCGTCGAGCACACCCACACCAGCTACCCGGTCGGGCACCTGAGCACCATGTACTGGCTGGGACTGCGGCCCGGCGACGTACATCTGAACATCTCCTCCCCCGGCTGGGCGAAACACGCCTGGAGCAACGTGTTCGCGCCATGGAACGCCGGCGCGACGATCCTCGTGTACAACTACACGCGCTTCGACGCCGCGGGGTTGATGGATGTGTTGCGTCGATGTGCGGTCAGCACCTTCTGCGCACCACCGACCGTGTGGCGGATGCTCATCCAGGCCGAACTCGGCGCCGACGACCTGTCCCTGCGTGAGGTGGGCAGCGCCGGTGAACCCCTCAACCCGGAGGTCATCGAACAGGTACGCCGCGCCTGGGGGCTGACCATCCGGGACGGGTACGGCCAGACCGAGACGACCTGTCAGATCGGCAACACCCCGGGCCAGTTGCTGAAGGAAGGCTCGATGGGCCGGCCGCTGCCCGGCTACCGGATCGCCCTGGTGGACCCCGCCACCGGCCAGGTGGTCGAACAGCCCGGGGTGGAAGGTGAGATCTGCCTCGACCTGGCCGAGCGGCCGTTGCCCCTGATGACCGGATACCGCGACGATCCGCAACGTACCGCGGAGGTGACCCGTGGCGGTTTCTACCACACCGGCGACGTGGCATCCCGCGACGCCGACGGCTATCTGACCTACGTCGGTCGGGCCGACGACGTGTTCAAGGCCTCCGACTACAAGATCTCACCGTTCGAACTGGAGAGCGTCCTGTTGGAGCACCCGGCGGTGGTGGAGGCGGCGGTGGTGCCCTCACCGGATCCGGTCCGGCTGGCCGTACCGAAGGCGTACGTGGTGGTGGCAGCCGGGGTACCGGCCGATGCCGGTACGGCCCGCGACATCCTGCGCTACGCCCGTGAGCACCTGTCCCCGTACAAGCGGCTACGCCGCATCCAGTTCGCCGAGCTGCCGAAAACGATCTCCGGAAAGATCCGCCGGGTCGAACTGCGCGGCCGGGAGACCGACGTGCACGGAACCGGGGAGGACCGTACGGTCCGCGCCACCGGCGAGTTCTGGGAGGAGGACTTCGACTGACCGAAGTCCCCGTCGACCCGTCCGGTCGGCCCGGGGTCGGCCCCAGCTCAGCTGGCGGCCGGCCCACGTCCCGGCGCCAGCGCGGACACCACGATGCGGCCACGTTGGCAGACCGGTCCGTACGACCAGTGCACGATCCGGTGCGCGGTCTCATCCGGCGGGGTCACCTCGGTGGAGGCGGCGGGCGACTCGCATGAGCCGGTCTGCGGCTCACCCGAGGTCGGGATCGCCCCCCAGTCGGTACGCGCCCACGCGGTGGCGCCCGCCTTCAACGTCACCAGCTTCGGCTTGGTAGCAGGATCGCGTACCACCTTGGTGGCGACCTTGTGTCCCTGTGCGGACAGCAGTTGCATGCCGGGGAAACCGTAGACCCGGCAGGTGGAGTTGCTGGTGTTGGTGAACTCCAGCGCGGCGTAGTGGTGTCCGGCCGCCGCACCCAGCGAACGGATGGCGACCTTCAGACCACCGGTGTGGCACCGGCCGGATCCTGCCGAGGTCACCGCGCCCGAAGAGGCCGCCGAAGCGTCCGCGACCCTGGTCGACGACCCTGACGGATCGTGTCCGCTCTTCGCGCAGCCGGTCGCAACCGCGGCCACACTGAGCAGCGCCACGCACAGCACGCCGGTACGGTGCATACCCGCTGGCCTGTGCGGCCCACATGCGTCCCGGTCACCCTGCTGTCGGTTGCGTGGCCGCATCGTCGTCCCTCCGCTCGATCGAGGACCCGGGACCCACCCCCGCAGAGGTCTTCCGGCTTCTCGTCCGATTCTTCCCGAAGCACGCTCAGCTTAACCGGATATATCCGGATGGCTCAGGCATAAGGACTAATCCGGAGGTGATGACCTGGGGAAATGTCCCGTGGCCGGGTCAGCCCTTCCGGCGTGGCGCGGTACTGCGGCGGGACCGTACCGCCTCGGCGGTGGCCTCCAGATTGCGTCGGGTCCTGGTCCGGTTGCGGGCCGCGATCCCGACGAACAGGCAGTCCACCACGGTCAGCTGAGCCAGACGGCTGGCCATGGCACCGGACCGGTAGGTCGTCTCCCGAGCAGCGGTGGTGAGGACCAGATCGGCCACGTCGGCGACCGGAGAGCGCGGGAAGTTGGTCAGCACGATCGTGGTGGCGCCCTGCGACTGGGCGCGGGCGAGCACGTCGACGCAGTCGCTGGTCGTACCCGTGTGCGAGATGCCGAAGGCCACATCACCCTTGCCCAACAGGGCCACACTGGTCAGCGCCGTGTGGGTGTCCGGCCAGTAGAAGGCGGTGCGGCCGATCCGGTGCAGCTTCTGCTGGAAGTCGGCGGCCACGAACCCGCTCGCACCCACCCCGAACACGTCCACCCGGCCCGCCGACGCCAGTGCCGCGACGGCCCGCTCGCAGGCGTCCACGTCCAGTTGCTCGGCGGTCTCCTCGACCGCTCGGGCGTCGTTGAAGGCAATGGTCGCCACGATCTGGGCCATGTCGGCACCCGGCGGGATGTCCCCACCGACCACCCGGGCATCCGGCGGCTCGATCCGACGGGCGGCCTCGGCGGCGAGCCGGATCCGCAGCTGCGGATAGCCCGCCATGCCCACCGAACGACAGAACCGGATGACGGTGGCCTCAGAGGTGCCCGCGGCGCTGGCCAACTCGGTGATGGTCTGCCGGGCGGCCGCCGCCGGATCGGCGGTGACCAGGCGGGCCACCCGCTGCTCGGCCGGCGACAGCGAAGGCAGCAGGCCGGTGACATGGACGATCAGCCCGGCCTGCTCGCCGACCGGGCCGGACGCGGACCTGCCGTCGCGGATCGCGGCACCCTTCGCATTCTTCGACACTGGCGAACGTACTTTCGTTGTCAGGGACAGGGCAAGCACTCCCGGCCAGGACCTCCGGGAACTTCCGGGCATTCCGGTAAGCCCACACCAGACCCCCGGCACTGTCAATAAGTAAAGCTCACCGTCCCGGACCTCGGTACAGCAGGTAGCGGTGCCGACGCGAACGGAAGTCGGCCAGTTCCTGAGACCAGGCCCCGACGACCTCGGCCAGATCCGCCCCGGCGTTGATCATGGTGCGAAGCCGGGTCGATCCGGTGAGCTTGTCGATCCAGTACGGCCGTTGCGGATCGTACGAATCGTAGCGCCATTCGAACCCGTCGTAGCGGTGCGCTTCGATCAACATCGCCACCGCGGTCCGGACGGGGTCGAACACGCCCGGATCGGCCACCTCGACCTGCAGGCCGTTGCACAACGTTCCGGAATACTTGCTGAACGTCGGGGTGGTGTACGCCTCCCGGAAGCGCACACCCGGCAGCTCCAGCGCGTTCAGCCGGTCACCCCAGTGGTAGTCCAGGAACGGCGCCGCGATCAGCTCGAACGGGCGGGTGGTGCCGCGACCCTCGGAGATGTTCGTGCCCTCGAACATGCAGGTTCCGGGGTAGACCAGCGCCGTGTACTGGGTGGGCATGTTCGGGCTGGGAAGCACCCAGGGCAGGTCGGGCAGGTCGGTGCCGAGCTGATCGGTGCTCCAGCCCTGCACCTGCACGACCTGCAGATCCACCGGTCGACCCGCGTCGGCGGGCAGGAATTCGCCGTTGTAGAACCGGGCCAGTTCACCGGTGGTCATGCCGTGCTGCTGGACGATCTCCTTCTTGCCGACACCCGACTCGTAGCCCGCGGTCATCATCGGCCCGTAGGCCCGACCACCGCACGGGTTCGGTCGGTCCAGTACGACGTAGCGCAGGCCGAGCCGGGCGGCCGCCACCATCGAGTCGTACAGCGTCCAGATGTAGGTGTAGAAGCGGGCGCCGACGTCCTGGATGTCATAGACCACGGTCTCCACCCCGGCGGTACGGAACAGCTCCGCCCACTTGCTCTGGGTGGCGCCGTAGGCGTCGTAGACGGTCAGCCCGGTACGCGGATCGGTACTGGTGCCCTCCGAGTCGCCGGCCTGCGCCGAGCCCCGGAACCCGTGCTCCGGACCGAAGACACCCACCACGTCGACCGTGCCGTCGGCGGCCATCAGGTCCACCGCGTGCCGATACTGCGCGTCGACCCCGGTCGGGTTGGACACCACACCGACCTTGCTGCCCGCCAACGCCCGCCAACCGTCGTCGATCAACGACTCCAGCCCGGTACGGACCTTGCGCCGGGGTCGGCCCCGGGTGCTGTCCGCGGCGGCCGGCACGGCACCCGACAGCACCGCCCCGGCCGCACCGACGGCCGCCGATCCGGTCACCGCGGACAGAAACGCACGTCGCTTCAGAGACATCGACACCACCGGATCCTCACCACCGGCCGGCACGTCCGGCCCGGTACCTGCGGAAATTACCTTCATTCAGTCGGAGGGGTCAAGAAGGAGATTGCCCGCGGTCACGTCAGGTCTCAGCTACGGGCGTGCCAGGCCGCGAGCAGTGCAACCTCGTCCTCGGCGTCGATCCCACCGTCCTTCGGGCTCCGGGCCGGCCGCTCCGCCCGCTCCCAGGCCAACGTGTCGCGCGCGGTCTCGGCAAAGTCCCGGATCGCCAGTCCGTCGGTCAGTGACCGGCGCACATCGCGGGTGGCGAACCCCGCGTACTCCGGCAGCGGTAGCCACAGCGGAAGTGACCGCGGTCCGCCCCACGGTTGCACGCCCTGCTCGGTGAGGAAGTCCTGCCCGACCCAGGTGAGTTGCGGATCCGGCGTACCGACGCCCGCGCCGACCCGGCGCAGCAGTTCCTCCATCGGCATCGGCGCGCAGACCGCGTCGTACGTGCCGGCCAGGCCCTGCTCGCCGGCCCGCACGAGCCAGTCGGCCAGGTCTCGTACGTCGACCAGCTGCACCCGCTGATCCGGACTGCCAGGCGCGAGGATCTCCCCGCCGCGGGCCAACCTCGCCGGCCAGTAGCGGAACCGGACATACCGATCGCCGGGTCCCACGATCAGCCCCGGTCTGCAGCGGAAGGTCCGCTCGGGCCCCATCGCGTCGCGCACCGCCAGCTCGCAGGCGACGTTACGGGCGCCGTAGAGGTCCGGATCGTCACCGTCCTCGTCGGTCGGCGCGAGTACGGCGGCATCGTCGGCGCGCTGGTCGGGCGTGCCGTGATCGGCGTACACATTGCAGGTCGACACATAGCTCCAGTGCCCGGCCCGCTCCCCCAACGCCGCGAGCGCCGCCCGCACCTGGATCGGCGAGTTCGACACCTCCACGACAGCGTCGAAGTGACCGGTCAACTCCCGGTAGGCGTCCGGTCCGTCGCGGTCGGCCCGGACATGCCGGACACCGTCGGGCACCGATCCGGAGATCCCCCGCGCCAGGCAGACCACCTCGTGCCCGGCGTCGCGTGCGGCCGTGGCGACTGCCCGGGACAGAAACACCGTTCCGCCGAGTACCAGCGTGCGCAATCCGATCACTCTCCTCGTGATGTGCCGTCAAGGTCGATGGTGGTCCCGAACCTCGCGCGCCGGACGCCCTGTTCACCGGCAGCGGATCCGCTGACAGCGCAATCTGACCACTACGATCCGACCGATTCCGGCAACATCCACCGGTCCGGCGGCGCACGATCGAACCATGATCGCCATCAAACGCGTCTACGACGACGCCGCCGACACCGACGGGAAGCGGGTCCTGGTGGACCGGCTGTGGCCGCGTGGCCTGGAGAAGGAGGCCGCAGACTTCGAATGGGAGAAGGGAGTGGCGCCGTCCGACGCGCTGCGCATGTGGTACGCACACATTCCGGAGAGGTTTCCCGAATTCGCCCGCCGGTACCGCGAGGAGCTCACCGCCGCGATCCGTGCGGAAGGAGTGGACCGGCTCGCCGAGCTCGCCCGCTCGGGCAGCCTGACCCTGCTCACGGCCACCAAGGATCCCGACCACAGCCAGGCCGAGGTCCTCAAGGAGGTACTGCTGGAGCGGACGCAACAATCCTCGAGCGCATAGTCTTACCGGTGTGAGCGCACACCACCTCGTCTGGATCGACTGTGAAATGACCGGGCTCGACCTTCGCCGCGACGCCTTGATCGAGGTCGCGGCGTTGGTCACCGACGCGGAACTCAACGTGCTGGGCGACGGGGTCGACCTGGTGATCAAGGCGGACGACGCCCTGCTCGACTCGATGACCAAGGTCGTCCGGGACATGCACGCCAAGTCCGGACTGACCGAGGAGGTCCGCGCCTCCAGTGTGTCGATGAGCGAGGCCGAGGACATCGTCCTGGACTACATCACCCGGCACGTGCCGGAGCGGCGGACCGCGCCGCTGTGCGGCAACTCCATCGCTACCGACCGCGGATTCCTGGCCCGTGACATGGCCCGGCTGGACGACCACCTGCACTACCGGATGATCGACGTCTCCTCGGTGAAGGAACTCTGCCGCCGCTGGTACCCCCGCGCCTACTTCGGGCAGCCGCAGAAGGGGCTCGCGCACCGCGCCCTGGCCGACATCCGCGAGAGCATCCGCGAACTGGCGTACTACCGGCAGGCGATCTTCGTACCGCCACCCGGCCCGGACGTGGAGACCGCCAAGAGCATCGCAGCCTCGCTGGATGCCGACCCGGCGAAGTCCGTACCGGCATCCGACGACACGACCGAAACCCGGTAGTCACCCCCCGCCGGGGACCCGCTATCATCAACTCGCACGCTGACACAGGCGCGCGTGGTGGCTGTAGCTCAGCTGGTAGAGCAACGGGTTGTGGTCCCGTAGGCCGTGGGTTCAAGTCCCATCAGTCACCCCATAGCAGCAGATGGCTTCGAGTTCAGGCCCTGTCTTCGGACAGGGCCTGAACTCTTTTCGCTCAAGGTTGGTGGGGTCACCACCAGCTAGGCATCCTAGGCAGCTGAACAACCGACCATGCGTGGCCCCATCGAGAGAAGCAGCAACGCCACCATGGTGACGACGACCGCGACGGGCCGAGTGGCCTGCCGCCGTCAGCGGGGAAGCGAGCCGGACCGGTGTACCGGACCGTGCGACTCGGCGCAGTACGGCTCGGCGTCGCCACGGCTCACCGCGCGATCGTCGACATGGTCGACCTGCAGAGTGGTGTGCCCGATCTCGTACTCCCGGCGCAGGAACCGTTCCATGCCGCGCCGTACCTCGTGGCAGTCGTGCCCAGGGTCGACCAGGACATGCGCGGACAACGCCGGTTCCCCCGAGGTGATGGTCCACACGTGCAGGTCATGTACCTCGGCCACGCCGGGGATGGTGGCCAGTCGTTCGCCGAGCGCACCGGTGTCCATGCCTGCCGGGGCGGCCTCCAGGAAGATCCGCCCGGAGTCTCGGAGCAGACCGAAACTGCCCTTGACCATCAGTACGACCACGACGGCGGAGGCGATCCCGTCCGCCCGGTCGAATCCGGTGAGCAGGATGACCAGTCCGGCCAGCGCGGTGGCGAGAAAGGCGAACAGGTCGTTGAGGATGTGCTGGAAGGCGCCCCGTACGTTGAGGCTGCCGCGGTTGGCGCGGCTGAGCAACCAGGTCGCCACCAGGTTGACCGCGACGCCGGCCAGCGCGGTGGCGAGTACCGCTCCACCGGCCACCGCAGCGGGATCGATCAGTCGTCGGATCGTCTGGTAGCCGAGCCAACCGGCGAGCAGCAGCAGGGTGAGCCCGTTGATCTGCGCGGAGAGGATCTCCGCTCGACGGAAGCCGTAGGTGAAGCCACCGCGGGGTGGTCGCGCCGCGAGCCGCATCGCGACCAGTGCCAGCACCAGAGCCGCCGCGTCGGTCAGCATGTGCGCGGCGTCGGAGAGCAGTGCCAGCGAGCCGGACAGCAGACCGACGATCACTTCGACGGCCATGAACCCGATGATCAGACCGAAGGCACTCCACAACCACCGTTGGTCCGCGTCGGAGCGGACGGTGTGCGAGTGCCCGGAGTGCTGACCGTCGACCGCCACCCAGCCAATGTATGGCCACATCGCTATGTGTGCAAGTGTTGCCGACCAAAACGGTGGAAACCCTGATCAGAAGGCTGGTCACGACTATCGTCGGTGCCGATACCAGGTCGTTACGGGAGGTCTGCGTGACCGTCACCGCACCACGCCCATCGGGCACTCCACAGACACCACAGCCCATTGTGGTGAGCCCGTGGCCGGTGGACGAACCGCCCAGAGGCTCCTGGCTCGCGCGGACGCTGCGTACCACCGACGCAAAACAGATCGGCCTGATGTACATGGTGACCTCGTTCGCCTTCTTCATCATCGCCGGCGTAATGGCCATGCTGATGCGTGCCGAACTGGCCCGCCCGGGCATGCAGTTCCTCAGCAGCGAGCAGTACAACCAGTTGTTCACCATGCACGGCACGATCATGCTGCTGCTGTTCGCGACCCCGATCCTGTTCGCGTTCGCCAACTACATCGTGCCGTTGCAGATCGGCGCACCGGACGTCAGCTTCCCGCGGCTCAACGCGTTCGCGTACTGGCTGTACCTGTTCGGCGGCATCATCGTGGTGGGTGGCTTCCTGACCCCCGACGGACCGGCCGACTTCGGCTGGACCGCGTACCAGCCGCTGGCCAGCGGCCAGGACTCACCGGGATTCGGCCAGAACATGTGGTATCTGGGACTGGCCATCAGTGGTCTGGGCACCATCCTCGGCGGCGTCAACATGGTCACCACGATCCTGACCCTGCGCGCGCCGGGCATGACGATGTTCCGGATGCCGATCTTCACCTGGAACATCCTGGTCACCAGCCTGCTGGTGCTGATGGTGTTCCCGATCCTGGCCGCCGCACTGGCCGCGGTGATGGCCGACCGGATCCTCAATGCGCACGTCTTCGACGCCGGTACCGGTGGTGCGATGCTCTGGCAGCACCTGTTCTGGTTCTTCGGTCATCCCGAGGTCTACATCGTGGCGTTGCCGTTCTTCGGCATCATCACCGAGGTGATCCCGGTGTTCAGCCGCAAACCGGTGTTCGGCTACAAGGGCATGGTCGGCGCCACGATCGCGATCGCCGCCCTGTCCATGACGGTGTGGGCGCACCACATGTTCGCCACCGGCCAGGTACTGCTGCCGTTCTTCTCGTTCCTGTCGTTCCTCATCGCGGTACCGACCGGACTGAAGTTCTTCAACTGGATCGGCACCATGTGGCGCGGCCAGATCACGTACCACTCGGCGATGCTGTTCGCGATCGGCTTCCTGGTGACCTTCCTGCTGGGTGGACTGTCCGGAGTATTGCTGGCCTCCCCGCCGATCGACTTCCAGGTCACCGATTCGTACTTCGTGGTGGCGCACTTCCACTACGTGCTGTTCGGCACGATCGTGTTCGCGGTGTATGCCGGTGTGTACTTCTGGTTCCCCAAGATGACCGGCCGGATGCTCGACGAACGGTTGGGCAGGCTGCACTTCTGGCTCACCTTCGTGGGTTTCCAGTCCACCTTCCTGGTGCAGCACTGGCTCGGCGCCGAGGGCATGCCGCGTCGCTACGCCGACTACCTGTCCACCGACGGGTTCACCGCCCTCAACATGGTGTCCTCGGTCGGCGCCTTCGTACTCGGCGCGTCCATGCTGCCGTTCCTGTGGAACGTGTACAAGTCCTACAAGGCCGGCCCCATCGTCGAGGTGGACGACCCCTGGGGCTACGGCAACGCCCTGGAATGGGCCACCAGTTGCCCGCCGCCGCTGCGCAACTTCGACCGGATGCCGCGGATCCGCAGCGAACGACCCGCCTTCGACCTGAAGTTCCCGGAACTGGCCGCCGGCAGCGCGTCCCCGCTGGCGCCGCCGGAGGGCGGAGACTTCCGGATCGGTGCCCGGTCCCAGGCCGGACCGGCGTACAGCCAGGCCCCCCGTACCGCATCCGTACCGGGAGAGCTCAGCCGACCACCGGTACGGGGGAACCCGCAACGTCCCGCCGACCCCGGCGACAACGACGGCCCGTCCGGGTCTCGTCCATGATGGACACTGCGCCGGAGCGCCCATGTGCCGACTGTTCGGGATGACCAGTGCCCCGGCCCGTACCAACGCCACCTTCTGGCTGCTGGACGCGCCGGACAGTCTGGTCGCGCAGAGCCATCGGGAGCCGGACGGTACCGGACTCGGCAGCTTCGACGGGTCCGGAACGGCGGTGGTGGAGCGGTGGCCGGTCGCGGCGTACCAGGACAGCGCCTTCATCTCGGAGGCCAGGAAGCGCACCGCGGCGACCTTCGTGGCGCACATCCGGTACGCCTCCGACGGAGCCGTCGCGAAACGCAACACTCATCCGTTCTGCCAACGGAACCGCATCATGGCGCACAACGGTGTCATCGGCGGACTGGCCGAACTCGACCGTGAGCTCGGCGACTACCGCGCTCTGGTGCACGGCGAGACCGATTCCGAGCGCTTCTTCGCGCTGATCACCAGGTACGTCGACGACACCGGCGGCGATGTCGGCGAGGCGATCACCCGGGCGGCCCGCTGGGTGGCCGACAATCTGCCGCTGTACGCGCTCAATGTCGTACTCGCCACGGCCACGCAGTTGTGGGCGCTGCGCTATCCGGACACCCACCAACTCTTCGTCATCCCACGCCGTCCCGGCGGCCAGCGCGGCGACGCACACCTGCACCACGTCAGTCCGGCCGGCACCATGCAGGTGCACTCGGAGAATCTGGCCGAACAGGCTGCGGTCGTGGTCGCCAGCGAACGGATGGACGACGATCCCGCCTGGCGTCCACTGAGCTCGGGCGAACTGTTGCATGTGGACGGTGACGGACGGATCAGCACCACCATCGCGGTGCCCGATGCGCCGGCCCGGCCGCTGACGTTGGGCGATCTCGCGCCGAGCGCCGCAGCCTCGCAGGCCGCGGGGAAGAGTAGCTGAGCACCTACCCGCATCAGTGGTGGAAGGCCTGCATGTCGCCGCTGCCGGACCGCCCGCCCTCACGTTCCAGCACGGCCACGGTACGTTTCAGATCGGCGAAGAACAGCACGGCGAGATCGTGGCTGAAACTGTTGCGTACCACCACCCGCAGGGCCGCGAGGTCCTCCCGGTCGGCGGGGAAGGAATAGGCCGGTACCTGCCAGCCCCGTTCCCGTAGTTCACGCGATACGTCGAACACGGTGTAGCTGCTCACCGTGTCCGCCATCCGGAACGCGAACACCGGCAGCTCCGAACCGTCGGTGAGCAGCTCGAACTGGTCCATCCCGGCGACCTGGCCGGACAGGAACATCGCCACGTCCCGGCAGGTCTGCTGGACATTACGGAAGCCGTCCCAACCCAGGCGCAGGAAGTTGTAGTACTGGGCGACGATCTGCGCACCGGGCCGGGAGAAGTTCAGCGCGAAGGTGGGCATCTCACCGCCCAGGTAGTTCACCTTGAACACCAGTTCCTCGGGCAGCGCGGCGCGATCACGCCACACGATCCAGCCCACGCCCGGGTACACCAGCCCGTACTTGTGCCCCGAGGTGTTGATCGAGGCGACCCGCGGCAGACGGAAATCCCACGCCAGTTCCGGATCGAGGAACGGCGCGATCATCGCACCGGACGCGCCGTCCACATGGATCGGGATGTCCCAGCCCGTACGCTCCTGCAGGGCGTCCAGCGCGGTTGCGATCTCGCCGACCGGCTCGTAGCACCCGTCGAAGGTGGAGCCGAGAATGGCGACGACACCGATGGTGTTCTCGTCGCACCGGGTCACCGCTTCCGCCGCGGTGAGATGGAAGCGGTTCCCGCTCATCGGTACATAGCGGGGTTCGACCTCGAAGTAGTTGGCGAACTTCTCCCAGCAGACCTGGACGTTGATCCCCATCACCAGGTTCGGCCGATCGGTGGACAGTCCGGCGGCCCGGCGGCGTTGCTGCCACCGGCGTTTGAGCGCCAGCCCACCGAGCATCGAAGCCTCGCTGGATCCGGTGGTGGAGCAGCCGGTGGCCTGGGCCGGATCCGGGCTGCGCCAGAGCCGCGCCAACATGTTGACGCAGCGCAGTTCCAGCTCCGCGGTCTGCGGATATTCGTCCTTGTCCACCATGTTCTTGGCCAGGCATTCATCCATCAGCTGCTGTGCCTCGGGCTCCATCCAGGTGGTGACGAACGTGGCGAGGTTGAGCCGGGCGGTGCCGTCGAGCATCAGTTCGTCGCGGATCAGTTGAGCCGCGGTGGACGGCAGCATCTCGCCTGCGGGCAGTTCGTCGCGGGGCACCGATCCGGTCTCGACGCCACGCGAGTACATCGGATTGATCTCCAGGTCGGGACGCGCGTGTTCGTGTCGTGGCCGCAGCGCCATCGTGCCCCCCCATGCCCGCAGTGGTGCCGACCTGGCCATCATTCCCCAGTTTCGGGCAGGTCCGGGCCGGAACGCGACCAACGGGGAGGTCGACCGCCGAGCATCTCCGGCGTCGGCCGGGCAACGGCACGGCGTGCCGGGTGAGAATCTCTCAGCCGATGGCCATTCATGACAGTCCAGTACCAGAAGGCGAAAATCTACACGTACCCGCCTATTGACGTATGAGATCGCCATTGACATCATTTTCCCATTCGCCCCAGAATTACCTCGCGCAATGACCCACAGACCGGAGGTCACATGCGACAGATCCCCCGCTCCCCCTCGTAGCAGCCGGACCGGCCCGCGTCCGCTCCCCTCCGGCGGCGCGCCCCGAACCGACCTGAGTCCGCCCGCTCCCTCCCCCGGGGCACGGCGGTAGTCCCCTCCGTCGGCCTGTCCACTACGGACACCGTCCGGCGGTCATCCCTGCGGCCGTTCCCCCAGCCCGAGCCGCCGGCCACTGCCCCCGTCGGATCGCGCCCGACGGTAGGTTCGTGCACCCGGGTGACGGAGGTACGGTCCGCCCGGCACGGAAAGGCTCGTCATGAGCGACGTCGAACCCAACGTCCCCGCGTACGGCGAAATGTCCTGGTTCTGCTGCGGCAGTTCCTGGGGCCCGTGCAGTTCCGCAGGCGGTGGCGCCTGCGGCAACTGCAACTCCGGCTCCCACCAGTGCGCCTGGCCGCACGCCTCGGACGCCTGCTACAGCATCACCAAGCCCTACAACTGCGGTCACGACCTGCTGCTGCGCGGCTGCGGCCATGTCTTCACCGTCACCAACCAGTGCAACGGTTCCACGGTGACCGCCAGCGTCGCCGACTGCGGACCCAACACCCAGATGTTCTGCGGCGAGAAGCACTGCTGCGGCTCCACCTGCGGTACCGACCGGCTGATCGACCTGACCCCGGCGGCGTTCAGCGCCATCGCCAGCCTGTCCAGTGGCCTACTGCCCGCCGCGATCACGAGCTGAGGAGGACGACATGACCGCACTGGACCGTAGACGGTTTCTCACCAGCGCCGTACTCGGCACCGCGGGGGTGGCCGGCGCGACCGCACTCGGCTCGCTCGCCCCGGAGGCCGCGTTCGCCAAGACCATCTCGCTGGACCCCGGCGCCAAGGACCCCAACTTCGCCGAGGGTCGGATCACCGGGATCAAGGACTCCATGCTCCTGGTGACCGGTTCCGACAAGGTGCTGCACCGCATCCAGGTCACCAACGGCACCAGCATCTGGAAGCTGCACCCCACCACCTTCGACCAGGTCGCCGTCGGTGACGGCCTGTACGCCCGCGGCGTACGGATGCCGGATGGCACACTCGCTGCCGACTCGCTGTGGGTGAACATCGTCAGCATGTCGGTGGAGATCACCGCCATCGGCAACGGCTGGCTGCACTTCAACCACAACGGCAGCAAGATCATCGGTCATGTGGTGGCGGGCCGTACCGCGGCGCTGTACAGCAACGCACCGGCCACCGGCGACCTGTCGAAGCTGCGGATCGGCAAGCACGTCCACGTGATCGGCGCCTGGCGGCCGGACACCAACGAGGTCGACCTGGCGACGGTCTACGCCGGAAAGGTGTAAGGAGGCGTCATGACTGGATGGCTCGCACCGCTCCAGCCGGTGCTGCTCGCCGCAGTGCTGGCCTGGTCGGGTCGCCTCAAGCTGACCAGCCGGCTCGCCCGCGAAACCGCCGCGAAGGGCGCGCTGGGCGGGCTGGTCGGCAAGGACCGGGCACCGGCCGTCTACATCACGCTCGGCGTGGTCGAGGTGCTGGTCGCGACGGCCCTGCTGGCCGGCGGGTTGGCAACGGTCCTGCCGGGAACGGCCGTACTGCCCCGGGTCGCTGCCGGGTCCGCCGGGGTGCTCTCCGTCGGATTTCTCGGCTACCTGGTCTATGTACGACTGTTCGCACCCGACTCGTCCTGTGGCTGTGTGAGCGCCCGGCAGGCGCCGGTCGGCGTCCGTACGTTCTGCCGCGCCGGGCTGATGCTGGTGTCCTCGGCGCTCGCGCTGACCACCGGCACGGTCTGGCCGGCGGCACTGGCCCGCCACCCGGTCGTCGGGGTGGCGGTGCTGGTGGCTGAGGTGGTGGCGGTGGTGCTGTTGTCGCCGGAGGCGGACCGGAGCTGGCTGCTGCCGATGCGCCGGTTGCGGGCGAAGTGGCGGCCGCACCCGTTGTCCGGGATGGCCTACGACCTGCCGCTGGCCTCGACCCTGCAACAGCTGCACCGTAGTATCGCCTACCGGCAGGTGGGCGCACTGTTGAGCAGCGACGTACTGGACAGCTGGGATTCGGGTGACTGGCGGATCGTCTGTTATCAGGCCCGTCGGGAGACCGATACCGGCACCAGCGCCAGCACTGCCGTGTTCGCGGTACCCCGGCTGCGCTACGAGCCGGATGCGGTGAAGGTGACCTTCGTCGACGAACAGAGCGATTCGGGTTCGATCGGCGCCGGTCCGGCGGTGCTTGCTCCGGCCTGAGACGCGGCGTGGCAGACCCACGGCCCGGGTGCGGTTGTTCCTGGTGGACAGCCGCATCCGGGCTCTCTGCTGCCCGGACACGGACTGTTTGACTGGCGGAATATTGCTGAGACAACTATAGTTGTGACCGGCAGGCCAGTACCGGCCTCCGGTTGCCAGCTGAGGAGTACGCCATGCCAGCGGTCAGCGTCGAGAACCCTCTGGTTCTGCCTCGCGTCCCCGAACCCGCCCCGACCAGCACCGATCGCCCGGTCAGATCCGTGACGACCGCACCGTCGGGCTACGAGGGTGAAGGCTTCCCGGTCCGGCGTGCGTTCGCCGGAGTGGACCTGCGGGACCTCGATCCGTTCATCCACATGGACCAGATGGGTGAGGTCGACTACGCGCCCGGCGAACCCAAGGGAACCGCCTGGCACCCGCACCGTGGCTTCGAGACCGTCACGTACATGATCGACGGCACGTTCCAGCACCGCGACTCCAACGGCGGCGGCGGTCTGATCACCAACGGGGACACCCAGTGGATGACCGCCGGCGGCGGGATCCTGCACATCGAGACACCGCCCGAGGACCTCGTGATGTCCGGCGGGCTGTTCCACGGGTTCCAGCTGTGGGTCAATCTTCCCGCCACGATGAAGATGACCGCGCCGCGCTACCAGGACATCCGGGGAGGTGAGGTCGCACTGCTCAGTTCGCCCGACGGTGGTGCCCTCATCCGGGTGATCGCCGGCGAGATCGCCGGGCATGCCGGACCGGGCGTGACCCACACCCCGATCGCCCTGGCACACGCGACCCTGTCGGCCGGCGCCGAACTACGCCTGCCCTGGCCGGCCGACTTCAACGCACTGGTCTACGTACTCGCCGGGCGTGGCGCTGTCGGCGGCGAGGGCCGGCCGGTGCACACCGGGCAGCTCACCACCTTCGGATCCGGCGACACACTGCGTATCGCCGCGGAACGCAACCAGGAGTCCCGCAGCCCCGAACTGGAGGTACTGATCCTCGGCGGGCGACCGATCCGCGAGCCGGTCGCCGCGTACGGGCCGTTCGTGATGAACACCCGACGCGAACTGCTCCAGGCATTCGAGGACTTCCAGGCCGGCCGGCTGGGTAGCATCCCGGCCGAACCGCACCCCGGGCACGACGTGCTCTGACCGTGCCGCGGCTGGCCGACGGGGCGGCACACCCGACACACATGCCGGCGCCGGCGGGATCTCGTCCCGTCGGCGCCGGCATGTGATCGGTACTGTCGCGGCGGGTTCAGCGCTTGCGAGGGGCGCGCTTGGCCGCCGACTTCGTCGCGGTCTTACGGGCCGGCGCCCGCTTCGCCGTCGACTTCGCCGCGGTCTTCTTCGCCCCGGTCGCCTTCGCCGCCTTCGTCGCGGTCTTCTTCACCGTCTTCGCCGCAGCCGCCTTCTTCGTGGTCGCAGCCTTCTTCGCGGTCGTCTTCTTCGCCGCAGCGGCCTTCTTCGTCCCCGCCGCAGCCGTCGCCGCCTTCGCCGGAGCCTTCTTCGCCGTGGTCTTCTTCACCGCAGCGATCTTCTTCTTACCCGTCACCACGTCCTTGAAGCCCTGACCCGGACGGAACGCCGGCACCGAGGTCTTCTTCACCTTCACAGCCTCACCCGTACGCGGGTTACGGGCCGTACGCGCAGCACGGGGCCGCTTCTCGAACACCCCGAACCCGGCCAGCGAGATCTTCCCGCCCTTCGACACGGTCCGCTGGATCTCCTCCAGCAGCGCCTCCAACGCGGTGGTGGCGGTCTTCCGGTCGCCGAGCCGTACGGTCAGCGCCTCGATCAGCTCTGCCTTGTTCACCACAACTCCTGGTTCGTCGTTGGCATACGCCTTCTCAACTGGTAAGTATGCATGCCATCGTGGCACTGACCAAACAGGACAGCGAAGAATACCCAGTATCCGGCGTTGTCCTCGGGCTAATGACCGTCCTCAACCGACACTGCGACGCTCACCGCACCGCGCGGGCACGGCAACGGAACCACCCGCACTGTGTCCTATCTGGATGGTGAGAACCATTACCCGGATGAGCGCCCGGCCGCGGTCGGATCAGTTCAGGGCACCCGCATTGAACGCCCAGGACGGCCGCGCCGGGCGTTCCAACAGAGTGTCGGTCACCGCTGCGGGGATACCGTCCAGCACCGAGAGTGGACCGAATTCGCTGTCCCGGACGAGACAGGATCCCATCAGGATCAGTGATCCGGCACCGATACGGCTGCCCTCACAGACGATCGTGCCGGCCTCGACGACCGACCCGGCACCGATACGGCAGCCTCGGAGCATCGAACCTGAACCGATCGTCACATCGTCGGAGATAACGAGTTCTCTGTCCGGTAACAGATGCAGAACGGCGTTCGGCAAGATCTGTACATTGTCGCCGATGCGCACCTGGCCGTGCGGGTCACCGATGATGTGGACCCGGGCGCCGATCACGCACCCCTCGCCCACCACCACATCACCACTGATCTCCGCAGAATCGAACACCACGGCGCGATCGGCGATACTCGGTTTACCGCCCTGAAAGACATAACGGCCACCCATGTGTGCTCCCCGGGGAAAGATGTACCTGCGGGCCTGGCAGCTCGGCGAAGTGGGCCCGCGACACGGTGGAACCAGCGCCCGATGCAGGGCACCCCACCGGCTCTTCCCGGTCAAGGCGACGGCAACCGCTGCAGCCCGAACGATAGCCGGTCGGGTGACCCGATGTGGTGCGAACAGCCGATCCGGTACCCATCCTGGCCCAGACCGTTCCCTGGGGGCCGGACAGGACATCGTTCACGCTGTCGGGGATCGGTGCGGGCCCTCCAGTTCCAGGCGCGGCACGGCTCGCCCCAGCCACCCCGGCAACCACCAGGCATGCCTGCCCAGCAACGACATCACCGCCGGCACCAGGACCATCCGCACCACGCTTGCATCGAGGAGAACCGCGACCGCCATGCCTACGGCCAGCATCTTGATCGCCGGGTCGCTGTCCAGTACGAAGCTCAGGAACACCACCACCATGATGGCGGCGGCGGTGGTGATGACCCGGGCCGTACCACCGATGCCGATCGCGACGCTGCGCCGGGCATCCGCGGTGTCCAGATATGCCTCACGCACCCTGGAGAGCAGGAAGACCTCGTAGTCCATGGACAGACCGAACACGATGGCGAACATCAACATCGGTACGAAGGCAGGTATCGGCAGCGACTCGTGGATGCCGACCAGCCCGGAACCCCACTGCCACTGGAAGACCGCAACGACCACCCCGTAGGACGCTCCAACCGAAAGGATGTTGAGTACCGCGGCCTTGGTGGCGATCACCAGGGACCGGAACGCCACGGTCAGCAGGATGAAGGACAGCAGTACCACCGCTCCGATCAACCACGGCATCCGTTGCGCGATCCGTTCGGTGAAGTCCACCGAACCGGCCGTGGTACCGGTCAGGTAGGTGGTCAGCGTCGAGTCGGGCAGCACGTCGGTACGTAGCCGGTCGACCAGCCCGGTGGTGGCGGCGTCCTGCGGCGAGGTGGTCGGGATCACCGTGAGTACCGCGGTGTCGCCGGCCTGGTTCACCGCCGCCTGGGACACCGACGCCACGCCGGAGGTTGCCTTCAGGTTGTCGTGCAGGCTGTCCAGATCCTTCTGAACGCCAGCCTTCTGATCACTCGACGAGGATGCGTCCGGTAGCGCCGCGACCACTGCCAGGGGAGCGTTGATACCGGGCCCGAAAGCGGCCGACAGCTCATCGTAGGCCCGCCGGCTGGACTGCGAGGTGGGATCGCTGCTGGCGTCGAGTTGGCCGAGTCGCAGCGACAACAGCGGGAGCGCGAGCAGTACCAGGATCAGTACGCTGGCCACCGCCCACGGCCAGGGCCGGTCGCTGACCCGCCGGCCCCAGCGCGCGAACAGAGAGCGTTCGTGCCGGTCCGGCCCTGGCACCCGGTCCGGCATCGGAACCTCCGGCCGGGGCGGCGCGGCACTCGCGTCGACCGGCCCGGTCCGGGCCGATCTCCGGCGTACCCGGTGACCGGCGATGCCCAGCAGGGCGGGGATCACGGTCAGCGCGGCCAGCATCGTCACCGTGACCACGATCGCCGATGCGGCGCCCAGTGCCCCGACGAACGGGACCCCGGACACGTACAGACCGAGGATGGCGATCACCACGGTCGTACCGGCCACCACCACGGCCGCGCCGGAGGTTGCCGCGGTACGCCCGACCGAGGCGGCCAGCGTGGCGCCGCCGTCCAACTGTTCACGGTGCCGCGCCACCATGAACAGGCCGTAGTCCACCGCGACGCCGAGTCCCAGCAGAGTCGCCACCGTCGATCCGGCACCCGGGATGGTGGTCACCGCCGCGAGCAGACCGACCAGCGACAGTCCGGCACCGACGCTGAGCACAGCGGACAGCAGCGGTACCGCGGCGGCGAACAGCGTCCCGAACATCAGCAGGAGCAGCAGCAGCGCGCACGTCAGCCCGAGTACCTCGGACTTCAGGTCGTGGGTCTGGGTGGCCACATCTCCGGCACCCGCGCCGTACTCGACCTGGAGGCCCGCTGCCCGGGCCGGCTGCACCGCGGTGTCCATCCGGTGCAGGTAGTTGCTGTCCAGGGACGCCGGTACCACATCGAAGGCCACCGAAGCGTAGGCGGTACTACCGTCGCCGGAGACCTGCGTCGAGTTCTGCTGACCGTACGGGCTGACGGCACGCACCACATGCGGCAGCTGGCCGAAGTTGGTGACCGACCGGTCCACCGCGTCCCGCTGGTCGGCGACAGTCCCGTGGTGGGCGTGGAACACCAACTGCCCCGCGGTACCGCTCTGCTGCGGGAACCTGCTGGTGAGCAGATCCGCGCCGCGGGACGCCTCGCTACCCGGGACGGTGTAGTCGCTCACGTACTGCCCACCGAATGCGGCGCGCAGCAGCAGCAGGACCACGAGCGTCACCAGCGCGACCGCCACGACCAACCAGTGCCGGCGCAGCATCACCCGCCCGAGGCGGTCCAGCAGCGTGTACATCGCGGTGCTCCGATCACGGCACCACCGGCCCTGGCGGGCATCGGTGTTTCGACAGCCGAGGTCGGTGGCAGCACAGCAGCACGGCGCGGCACCGGCCAGTGTGGACCGCGCACCGGTCCGGACGGGCCGAACGGCCGGCGACGTGTGTGTCAGAGCCAGCGATCCTCCGGCCGGTCCAACGCCTCAGCGCAGCACCGGTGACGCCCACCCGGTCCGCAACGCCTCAGCCGCAGCCCACCGGGGTCGCGTGGGCCGGGTCCAGTGCGTTCCGTACCTCGTGCAGCGCGGTCGCGTCGAAGGCGATCGCCACGTGCTCGGCCAGGTCCACCACGCAGGAGTCCTGCAGCACGTAGTTGTCCACGGTGGACCCGGACAGCGCCTGTGAGCGGTACGGGGTGACCACTTCGTCGTACCGGGTGGAGATCACCGTGTACCGCACTCCGGGCACCGTGTCGCCGCCGGCGTTGAGCTGGGTCAGCATGTCGGAGTCACGCACCTGGTCGATGCAGGCCGGGCAGGCGCTGTAGACCAGATCGCTGGCGCCGGGGAACTGGGTGGCCAGCGTGGCCAGTCCGTCCAATGTGGTCCCGTGGTTGGACGGCGCCAACCCGACCAGGCTGTGCACCTTGGCCGCGCCGCCCAGGAACTTCAGGTAGTAGCGCGGCATCATGCCACCCTGCGAGTGGCCGACCAGGTCGACCCGGTCGGCTCCGGTACTGGCACGCACCTGGTCGACGAAGGTGGCGAGCTGGCGGGCGGAGTCGGCCACCGGCCCGATGCCCTGGATCAGGTTGCCCGGCGTGTTGCCGTAGTCCAGGGCGTAGACGCAGTAGCCCAGGTGCGCCAACAGCGGCGAGAGCGCGACCCAGTTGTCGTACCGGTTGGCGAAGGTGCCGTGCACCAGCACCACCGGGTACGGGTGTGCGGCGGTGGGATGGCAGGACCAGTCGTTGGCGCCCGGTGGTGGTGCGATGGGGTCGCCGGAGGGATCGGCGGCGGCCGAGATCATCGGGGTCTTCGCCGGTGTGCCGGCGGAGGCGGTACCGGGGCTGACGAGCAGTACAGCGGCCAGGGCGGTGGCGAAGAGGGCGATTCGTGCCGGCCGGATCCGCATGGGTACCCCTTCCGGCCCGTGCGGGGGCAGCGGGCGGCGGCGAGCAATCAGACGATGATCCCCCACAGACGTGATGTACGTCGCAGCGGATATCGCACATTACCACCCAGTAGCATGAAAAAGGAATATGCGGATCATGCCTTGAGTCGGTAGAGCACCTCACCGGCGTCCGGCACCACCAGCGTGTCCGCACCCGCCCACTGCGCCGGATCCACCGTGGCCGGGTCCCGGTAGTCCAGTCCCAGCGCGCGGGTGGTCGGCTCGTCGATCCCGGTGGCCAGGGTGACGGTGACCCGGCACCGCTCCCCCTCCTCAGCGCTCCAGGTGCCACTGCCACGCAGATGGGTCGAGTGCGCCAGCACACCCCACGGATGGTCACGGAAACGTTCCCACTGCCCGGTGAAGTAGTCACGGCAGTGGTAGCCGATCGCGGCGATGTCGGCCTCGTGGGTGTGACTGACCGTACGGACGTGCGGCGCGTAGATCACCACCTCGCCACCGTCCGCCACCACCGGCTCCACCTTGTACATCCCCTTGGCAGCGGTCCACATCTCGTCGTAGCGGTCCGGGATGAGCGAGAGCACCCGGCGCACCGGCCGGTCCAGGTAGCGCACATGCGCCCGTGCGGCCACCTCGGCGGCCAGCGCCCAGGAATCCTCGGTACGGCCGTAGGCGATCGAGTGCAACAGGTTGCTGCCGGACTGCACCACCATGCTCAGCGCCCGGGTACGGCAGGGCACCAGCTGTGCCGCCGCGTCGATCAGTCGCCGTACCGGGGTGTCGTGGGTGCCGATCATCGTGGCACTGGTGATCAGCGCACCGAGCCAGTGCGACACGTCGATGACCTCGGGCCCGGAGATACCCGGGAACAGGTACTTGTTCCCCCCGGAGAATCCCACCACCTCGTGCGGGAACACCGGGCCCACCACGAGCAGTACGTCGTTCTCCAGTACGGCACGGTTGACCGTCACGTCCACAGTGGCGTCCAGTCGCCCGGCGGACAGTTCGGCGATCCGTCCCGCATCCAGCTGCCCCAGGGTGACCAGACGGTCCGGGTTCCACCACGCGTGGTTGCGGACCGCGCCCTCGTCCAGCTTGTCGACGAGGTCGGCGCCCACCAGCCCGGTCAACTGGTCGGCCGACATCGGCGCATGGGTGCCGAGAGCGACCAGCACACTCAACGACCGGACCCGGTGTGCCAGGGCTGCATGTACCGCGTCCAGCAGCAGCGGCAGCGGACAGCTGCGGGTGCCGTCGGGTACGAGTACGCAGACCCGCGCACCGTCGTAGTCGTCGCCGGCCAGTTGCTCGGTCACGAAATGGCGTACCTGAGCGGCATCCAGCACATCGTCCGCGCCGCCGATCCCGACTGCGTCCCGGCCCATCATCAACCTCCGGTGGTCCGTCCGGTGGCCTCCAGTCTGCATCGCCGCACCGGCTCGTCAACACGCTGCTGCGGGTCGGCGGACAGACCGAGCGGGCAGGAAGGCCTTGCGAACCCGCCACTTCCCTGCATAGCGTGCGATACACGGCACTCCTCGTCCGGTGCGCACCGACTGAGCCGCGGAACAGGTGATGAGCGTGACGGTGAGCAGTGAGCGGCAGCACGGCCCCACGAGACCGGAGGGCACCGGGCGGCGGGTCATGGTCGGGGTGGACGGCAGCCCGGCAGGGCGGGCGGCCCTGGCCGAAGCGGGCCGGGCGGCCAGGGCGGACCGACTCGAGGTCGTGGCCGTCCATGTCCGCCGGGGGCTGACCCCGATGGAGGCGCTGGGCTACGCCTTCGCCGGCGGCGTCGGCTCCAGTTGGCTGGACGGACGAGACGACGGCGAACTCAGTGCCTGGCTGGACTGCGTACAGGTTCTGGAGAGCGGCGGGGTCCGCTGGCAGTTCCAGGTCCGGTCCGGCGATCCGGTCGAGCAGCTACGCAGCGCGGCGGAGATGTTCGCGGTCCGCTCGGTCTACCTGGCCGCCCGGACGCGCCACTGGTGGACCCGACATTTCCACCGTTGTCCGGCCCACGCCCTGGCCCGCGGGGTCCGCTGCCCGGTCCACGTGGTCGCCTACTCCGAACGGGCCGGCCACTGCCTGAGGTGAACGACACCCCGGCCCATCGGGAAACTCTCAGCTACACCGGGTATCTTGCCCTCCGGGTCCCCGGCAGGCAGGCTGTGACGGACCCGGAGAACGACGACGAAGCTGAAGACACGCAGCGTGCCGGCGCGACAAGGCAACGGCATGGCGTCGCAACTGTCATCATCGACGCTACGTGTTCACATCGTCGCAAGTTATGGCACGTCGACCCGCGGATGGCAGGCACCCGCGGGCCCGGTCATGGACAAACTGAGGGGTCGCTGTGGGTGAACATCGACCAGCCGGTGGCAGGTCGGTCAAGAAACGACGCGCACCGTGGTGGGCCAAGCTCTCACTGGTGTTCGGCGTCGTGCTCGTCGTGCTCTCCGGCGGCGGGCTGGCGGCCGGTTCCATCGTGCTCGACCAGGTCAACGGAGCGGTCCATCAGGCCAGCCTGATCGACAACGGCTCCCGTAAGCACAACAACGGCGACGCGGTCAAGGGCCCGATCGACATGCTGCTCGCCGGCAGTGACCTGCGCGACAGTTGGAAGAGCAGCGGGGAGAAACCGCGTACCGACTCCATCATGTGGCTGCACATCCCACCCGGTCTGGACCACGCCTACCTGCTGTCGCTCCCCCGTGACCTGCAGGTGCAGATCCCGGCCGACCCGCACAGCGGCTTCGAGGGCAGCACCGACCGGCTCAACGCCTCGTTCCCGTCCGGAATGAAGGACGTCAACGACACAGCGGGCGGCATGACCCTGCTCAGCCGGACCGTCACCAAGCTGACCGGCGCGGAATGGGACATGGCCGGTCTGGTCAACTGGGACGGTTTCAAGGAGATCACCACCGCGCTCGGTGGCGTCACCATGTGCCTGGACCAGGGCTTCACCTCGCACCAGCCGGGCTTCACCAACACCCCGCTGACCTTCCAGAAGGGCTGCCACCATTACGAGGCCGACAAGGCTCTGAAACTGGTCCGGCAGCGCGACGACCTGCCCGGCGGCGACTACGGCCGGCAGCAGTTGCAGCAGCAGTTCATCAAGCAGATCCTCAAGCAGGCCACCAGCAAGGGCGTGGTCAGCGACCCGAGCAAGCTCAGCAGCGTGGTGAAGGCCGCCGGCAAGTCGGTCACCCTGGACCTGGGCGGCTACAGCGTCGCCGAGGTCGGCCTGGCGCTGCACAACATCACCCCGGCGAAGATCGTCACCCTGCAGGTGCCGCACTACTCGATCGGCGGCACCGACAACTACCAGGGTGAGGGGCTGCAGCAGCCACTCGGCGGCGAACTGTTCAAGGCGATGCGTACCGACACCGTCGACGATCTCCTGCTGACCCATCCGGAACTGACCTCGAAGCTGCCGGCCTGAGCACGGCGCCGCCGACCACGGCAACAGGTCGGCGGCGCCGGTGCCGCCACGCTCAGGCGCAGCGCTCCCGACTGAAACGCAACCGCGCCTCGTCGAAGTAGCCGTGGTCCCCGGTGCGCAGGTCCGTGCCGTAGTAGCGGTGCGCATAGTGGGTGTGGGCCAGGCTGCGTACCTCGACCAGGTCCCCGCGCCGGGTCCGACCGGTCACCTGGCCATCGGCCGTCAGTACCGCGCCAGGTGACTTCGCCCGGTACTCGCGCAGCACCATGCACCGACCGGGCCACTGCCACCGGACCACCAGGCCGGTTCCCGCGAGCAGGACGAGCCCCAGCAGGAGCAGGACTCCCAGCCGACGGCGGCGCATCCGTACCGGTCGGCGGGTGCCGGTGTCCGGAACCGGCGCCGGTTCCACGGCCGGTTCCACGGCCGATCGGGCAGCCGACGCGGGCGGTCCGGCCGGCACGCGCGGTCCTGGCTCGACCGCGGGTGCGGCCTCCGGCCCCCCGGCAGGTGTGCCCGCGGCCGGTCCGGGCCGTGCCAGGTCGTCGCAGGCCCGGCGCAGCGCAACCCAGCGGTGCCGCCACTGCTCCTCGTCCCCGGATAGCGCACGTACCACGGCGAGGGTGAGCGCCAGGCTGGGCAGCCGCTGCCCGCGCAGGCCGTCGTACACGGTGCTGCGCGGCAGGCCGGTGCGCCGGCTCAGTTCGGCGTAGCTCGGTGAGCCGGCAAGCCGGCGCAGATCACGCAGATCACGCGCGAAGCCGGGCACATCGGCCGCACCGTCCGGGCCGGGTCCGCCGAGGCCGCCTGACTCCGGCGCCCGATGAGCTGTCGTCATGGCGAGAGTCCATCCGCGGGTGTCCGGGTTCATCCGAACCTGTCCGAAACACTACCCGTACGAGGTAGTCCTGGCATACCACCGAGTAGCACAACTCAGTTCCACGGCACGGTTCGCGGGCGACTCGACACCATCCGCGATCGCATCCCGGCAACAGGAGGCACCATGCGTACCAGGATCTACCGGCTGCTCGCCGGTGTGGGCGTGGTCGGCGGGCTCTGCCTGTCGTTCGCCGCTCCGGCCCAGGCCGACCAGCACGGCTACGACGCGGTGGTCTGCCACACCGACACCGCGTACATCTACCAGTACGAGAGCACCTCGTCGACCCGACTCGACGCGCTGCCCCGGGGCGCGCACTTCCAGGTGTACCACGAGGACGGCAGCTGGGACTTCGGCGTACGCAACTACAACGGCGTGTCCGGCTACGTGCTGTCCAGCCAGCTGTGCAGCGCCTGACCACGACGAACACGGCGCCCCTCCGGACGCATCGAGCAACGAAGGAGATCGCATGAACGGCAGGAAAGTACGCCGCTGCGCGGCCGCGGTGGCCGGCGCCGCGGTACTGGCCGGCACCCTCAGCCTGGTCGGCACCGCACCGGCACTCGGCGCACCCGCCGTCACCGGCCATCAGGTCAGCCCTGCGGTCAGCGGCGACCGCCGGTGCGTGACCTGGTCGAAGGTGTTCATCCGCAACTACCCGGCCGGACAGGCGTGGACGCAGCTCTACCAGAACCAGACCTTCAGCGTGTACGAGTACCGGGACTCCGGCTGGGCGCGCGGCTTCGCCTGGGGCAACGTCAACACCGACCAGAGCCCCTACGCGGCCCCGTACAACGACGTCTGGGTGGAGAGCGCCGCGCTCGGTAAGCACGTCAACGACGGCTCCACCTGCTAGTCGGCCCCGACCCGGAGCTCCGCCCGTCCCTACCGGGCGGAGCTCCACTGTGCGCACGCTCAGCGGCGGTGCAGGGCCAGCCTGTCCGGTGTCTGGGTCGCCGGGACCTTGCGTACGAAGGATTCCCGCGCTGCGGCGAAACCGCTCCGATCGTCGAACATGTCGCGGGCCATCTCCGCCAGTTCCAGCGTCTCGTGGTAGTCCAACGGACGCGGCGCGGGTTTGCGTCCCGCGACGATCCGACGCCAGGTGACCGGCTCGGCGGACTGCTCGGCCAGGTTGGTCAGCCAGGCGTCGAACTCGGCAGGATCGCCGGGGCCGGTCAGATCCACCAGGCCCAACCGTTGCGCGGTTGCAGCACCGACCGGTAGGCAGTCGGACAACAACCGCTCCGCCTGCTGCATGCCGACCCGGCGGGGCAGCGTGAAGGTGTGCAGCTCGGAGCCGTACAGGCCCATGTCGTAGTACGGGTTGAGGACCACACCGGAGCGGGCCACCACCACGTCGGCACCGAGGCCGAGCATCACCCCGCCGGCGCCGGCGTTGCCGGTGAACGCGGAGATGGTGACCTGTTCCTCGCCCGCCTCGACCACCTCGCGGCAGACCAGGTTGATCGCCTTGATGTTCTCCCAGGCGCTCGCCGCCGGATCGGCCGCGGCGGAGATCTCCCCGAGGTGGATGCCGTTGCAGAAGGTGTCCAGGCCACCGCGCAGTACCAGCACCCTGGTGTCCTGCCGGGCCGCCCGGTGCAGTTCGCGGCGCAGCCGTCGGCACTGGTCGACGCCGACCGCCCCGTTGTAGAAGCGGAACGTCAGTTCGCCTACCGGACCGCAGCGCCGGTAGGAGATCTCGGCGGGCCCGTCCTCGCGCAGCGGTACCCGGTCGATCGCGGCGCCCAGCACCGTGGTCGCGGGCAGCTTCGGCCTGCCCCGTTGCCGCAGCTGCCCGATCCAGACCGCACCGGTACCGGCGGCGACCAGGACATACCCGGACTGCCGGCCGATGATCTCACCCGGGCGTCCCGAGATCGGGTCCCCGAGCTCATTGCCCTCCGGCAACAGGGAGCCGTCCGGCCCACCTGCGGGGTGTGCGTCGAAGGCGTGCACCGGCATGCCGGCCAGCTCGGTACGTACCCCGGGGAAGCCGTCCGCGGCGCGGATCCGGCGCAGGATGGTGGCGGCGTCGTCGGACCAGTCGAAGGCCCGGTCGGTCTGCTTGAGCAGGGGTCGCAGCCGCGCGTCGCGTACCGGACGCTCCGCCTCGTCCAGGGGGACCGGCCGGAAACCCGGATCGGCGGCGTGCTCGACGGCTTCCAGCGCGCAGGCGACCGCGGCATCGGCGACCGGCCCGGTGTACAGCGCGGACTTGCGGGGCGGATCGGCCGGCATCGCGAACTCGCGGTGCGCCCAGATCGGGCCGGCGTCCATCTCCTCGACCGCCTGCAGCGCGGTCACGCCCCACATCGGAGCGGATTCGGTGATCGCCCAGTCCAGAGAGGACGGACCCCGGTCGCCGACCGGCCCCGGGTGGATGATGATGGTGCGCCACTTGGTCCAGACCTCGGTGGGCACCCGCTCCTTGAGGAACGGGCAGAGGATCAGGTCCGGCTGCGCGCGGTGGACACCCTCAGAGATGGTCTGTTCGTCGATGGCGAACTCCACGGTCACATCATGGCCGCGGTCCCGTAGTTCGTCCCAGATACGTTGGGTCAGTCCGTTGAATGCGGACACGAGCAGCAACAGATGCACAATGCGTGACCGTAGCGAGATGCAGGGCTCGGCGCAAATAAAGTAACGCAGGACACTCCGGAGATCTGGCTGGTCATCGGCTCGGGCCGATGCCGCTGTCATCACCAGCGCGGAGATTCGTCTAGAGTCCTCGACAGGTTCTGGTAACGCGGCCCGGAGCGGATTCGAACTGACGGTTGAGCGCGTGTCCTGTCGATGCCCTCCGTGACACCGTTCCTCAGCGAAAGGCAGTCCCCATCGTGCCAATGCACCACTTCAGTTACGGAGCGCTCACCCCGGTGCTCGCGTACGCGGCCTCGTACGTCGGCTGTCTGCTGGGACTGATGTGTGCGGCCCGGGCCCGGGTACTCACCGGCCCGGGAAGGCGCGGCTGGCTCGCCGTGGCATCCGTGTCCCTGGGCGGTACCGGGATCTGGGTGATGCACTTCATAGCCATGCTGGGATTCAGCGTCGGTGACGTGCAGATCAGGTACGACCTGCTGCTGACCGCGGTCAGCGCCGTCGTCGCGATCGTCGCGGTGGGTGCCGGACTGGCGATCGTCGGGAACGACGGGCGCAAGCTGCACCGGATCGCGCTGGCCGGCCTGCTGATGGGCGTCGGTGTGGCCGGCATGCACTACCTGGGCATGGCCGCGATCGTCCTGCCCGCGTCGATGAGCTTCGAACCGATCCTGTTCAGCCTCTCCATTCTCATCGCCGTCGTGGCCTCGGCGGTGGCGCTCTGGTTCACCCTGGTCATCCGGGGCCGCAGAGCCACCCTGGCCGCGGCCGCGCTGATGGGTGTCGCGGTCTGCGGCATGCACTACACCGGGATGGCCGCCATGCGGCTGACCCCGAAGACCGGCGTGGACCTGTCCGCCGGCACCTCGTTCGACAGCCTGCTCATGCCGTTGCTCCTGGTGGTCAGCATCGTCACCGTCGTGCTGCTCATCTTCGTCGCGTTCTCCGCCTCACCCGCCGAACTGGTCGCCGACGCCGAGTTCAGCAACCAGTTGCGGCGCAACGCCGAGAAACGCGAGCGGGACCTGGGTGCGTCGGCAGGCCCACGACCCGCCAGGACACCCAGTCCGATGTCCGGCGAGCAGCCGGCGGCAGGCCCGGCGTGGACCGCGGGGCCGCAGCGCCCGGGCGGTCAGCCGCCGATCTCCCGGCGACTGGCCCGCACACCGGCGCCCGGCAACCGCCGACCCTGAACCGGCCCCTGGCCCAGGTGGGTGCAGCCCCACCAGGACCGGGAGGAAGGGCACACTGTGCCCGGCCGCCCACCCGGTCACACTGGACAGCGGTGCGCCGGCCGGGCGTACCGCCGGGGCGGGGTGGAGGACCAGGTGCGGAAGGGTCGGGACACCAGGAAGATCGGTTCTGCCTGGCCGGGAACGGTGCCGCGCGGACTCGACGATCTCCGCCGCGCGTCGTACGGAACTGCCGTCGCGCTCGGCAGAGGCGCCGTACTGGCCGGGATGACCGTACTGGAGACGTGCTTCCTCGCGGTACCGCTGTCGGCGATCGTGGTACCGGCGCTACGACCCGCACTGCTGATGCACGGCTCGCTCATCGGCGTCTACCTGTGGGGCTGGCTGGTACCCGGCATCGTGCTGGCGGAATTCGGTGGCCGGCGGGTGCTCGGTCTGCACCGCCGACTGGCCACCGGATGGTGCGGTGTGGACATCCCTACGCCGTACCGGCCGCGGCCACTCATGCAGCTCACCGAACATGGCTGGTACTGGAACGGCTACGACTACCACAAGTACCGGTGGTTGTCCCGCTGGCAGCAGCAGATACGTTGGGTGCAGCGGGATCCCGCCACCTGGCGGGACCTCGCCTGGCAGATCTTCGGACCGCTGCTCGGCGGCCTTCCGGCGCTGCTGCCCACGCTGCTGATCGCGGCCGGCCTGGGCGGCGTGCTGACCGGGATCCTGGACCGGACAACCGATTGGCACCCGTGGTTCGCCGCCGTGGCGCTGGCCTGCGCGCCGGCCAACCTGCTGCTGGGCGTGCTGCTGGCCCGCCCCGCTGTGCTGCTGCACGGTCGCGGCGCCCGGTTCCTGCTGGCGCCCACCGAACGCGCCCGGTTGACCCAACGGGTGCAGCGACTCACCGAGACCCGTACCGACGCGGTCGATGCGCAGGCAGCGGAACTGCGCCGGATCGAACGCGACCTGCACGACGGCGCGCAGGCCCGCCTGGTGGCCATGGGCCTGACCCTCGGCGCCATCGAACGGCTGCTGGACACCGATCCGGCGGCGGCGCGGGAGCTGCTGGCCCGTACCCGGGAGGCGTCCGCGCAGGCGCTGTCCGAGCTACGGGACCTGGTCCGGGGTATCCATCCACCGGTGCTGGCCGAGCGCGGTCTGGGTGACGCGGTACGTGCCCTGGCCCTGGACTGCCCGCTGCACGTGACGGTCGGCGTCGCGATGCAGGGCCAGCTCGGCGCACCGGTGGAGTCGGCCGCCTACTTCGCGACCTGCGAGGCGCTGACCAACGTCACCAAACACGCCGGAGCCAGCGCAGCCGACATCACCGTGCGGCACGACGGAACCAGCCTGCGCATCGTCGTCAGCGACGACGGGCACGGTGGGGTGGACGAGTCGCGGGGCACCGGGCTGCGCGGGATACGACGCCGGTTGGGTACTTTCGACGGAACGCTCACGGTGCACAGCCCGGCGGGCGGTCCGACGACGGTGACGATGGAGATTCCGTGCGCGTTGTCCTTGCCGAGGACCTCTACCTCCTCCGGGAAGGTCTGACCCATCTGTTGCGCGCCGAGGGCTTCGACATCGTGGCCGCGGTGGACAACGGACCCGATCTGCTCGCCGCGCTGACCGGGGAACGGCCCGACGTGGCGGTGGTCGACGTACGGCTTCCGCCGACGTTCACCGACGAAGGGCTGCAGGCCGCGCTGGCAGCCCGCCGGGCGGTACCGGGCCTGCCCGTACTGGTGCTGTCCGCGCACGTGGAACAGTTGTACGCCCGGGAACTGCTCGCCGATGGTGTCGGCGGCGTGGGCTACCTGTTGAAGGACCGGGTGCTCGACACCGGGCAGTTCATCGACGCGGTACGCCGGGTGGCCGGCGGCGGTACCGCGATGGACCCGGACGTGATCGCCCGATTGCTGAACCACAATGCGGCCGACCAGCCGCTGTCCCGGCTGACCGCGCGGGAACGGGAGGTGCTGGCATTGATGGCGGAGGGGCGGTCCAACGCGGCGATCGGCCAGCAGCTGTACCTGTCCGACGGCGCGGTCAGCAAGCACACCACCAATATCTTCACCAAGCTGGCCCTGGTGCCCTCAGACGACGACAACCGGCGGGTGCTGGCCGTACTGACCTACCTCAACGGCACCCGGTCCTGAGTCGCACGTCCGGTCTCGCGACGGCCGGGGGTACGGCATACCGGTCGGTGCTGGGGTCAGGAGGTCTCGAACAGCGCGCTGACCGACTCACCGTTGTGGATCCGGCGCATCGCCTCGGCCAGTGCCGGTGCCACCGACAGCACCCGCAACTTGTCGGGGTGCTTGCCGTCGGGTACCGGTACGGAGTTGGTGCACACGATCTCGGTCACGTCCGGCTGCGCGGCCAGGCGGTCCAGCGCACCGGCGGAGAACAGGCCATGTGTACAGGCCACCCGGATCGAACCCACCGACTGCTCCCGGAGCCGGTCCAGCAGCTCCAGGATGGTGCTGCCCCGGGCGATCTCGTCGTCGAGCACGATCACGTCGCGGCCGACCACGTCACCGATGATCGAGGAGATGCTGACCTTGTCGTCGGAGAATCGCTGTTTCGCCCCGGCCGCCACCGGCAGCCCCAGGATCCGGGCGAACGCCGACGCCGGCTTCGCGTTGCCAAGGTCCGGGGAGACCACCACGCTGTTGGACAGGTCGCTGCCCTCGAAATGTTCGGCCAGCTCACGCAGCGCGTGCAGATGATCCACCGGCACGCTGAAGAATCCATGGACCTGCGGCGCGTGCAGGGTCATGGTCAGTACCCGGTCGACGCCCGCCGTGACCAACAGGTCGGCCACCAGCCGGCCACCGATCGAGATGCGCGGCGCGTCCTTCTTGTCCGACCGGGCGTACGCGTAGTGCGGCATCACCACCGTCGTACGCGCCGCGGACGCGCCTCGTGCGGCGTCGGCCATCAGCAGCAGTTCGACCAGGTTCTCCTGGACCGGCGGCACCAGCGGCTGCACCAGGTAGACGTCGCGCTCCCGGCAGTTGGCCTGCAACTGCACCTCGAGGCAGTCGTTGGCGAACCGGGTCACCCGGCACGGGTGCAGCGGGACCTCCAGCTGATCGCAGATCTCCGCCGCCAACTCGGGATGGGCGGAACCACTGAACACGGCGATGTCACGCACGGGATCTCCCGACGACGGCGGCGCGACCGGAAGGTCACGGGGCTTCGACGCGCACACCGTACCCTGTCCCCGCCGCAGGCCCGGTCCGGCATCCGCCGGGCGGGGCCACTTCCACGGTGCGTCAGTCGGTGCCGACGAGCAGTTCAGCGAGGTGCACCACCCGGGTACGCGAGCGGCGGCGGCGCAACCCCTGCGCGACCTGCCGGTAGCAGCCCGGGTTCACCACCACCAGGTAGTCCAGGTCGAGCCGCTCGATCGCGTCCAGTTTCGGCGCCAGGACCTTGGCGGAGTCGGCCGGGCGGAGCACCGAGTACGAGCCGGCCGCACCGCAGCAGGAACCGGCGTCCGGTACCTCCACGTAGTCGCCGAGGCGGGCGAGCAGGTCCCGCGGTTGTCGCCAGACCCCCAGCGCGTTGCGCAGATGGCAGGAGTCTTGCAGTCCGAGCCGGGCCCGCCGGCCGTCCACCATGAGTGGACGCAGCGTGGCCGGGTCCGGCCCGTGCCCGGCGACCAGCCAGGCGGACAGTTCCTGTACCCGGTCCTCGCCCAGTTCCGCGGCCAGGTGCGCGGCACATCCGCCGGAGGTGGTGACGATGGTGCCGGGCAACGCCCGGCCGAGCCGTTGCGCCATCCGACGCCCACCCGCCGTGTCGCCGTTGTGCGCGTGCAGCGCACCGCAGCAACCCTGCCGGGCCGGCGCGCGCAGCTCCGGTGCGAGGCGGCGGGCCGAGCGGGACACCTTCGGGTACAGCACCCGCTCCACGCAGCCGAGCATCAGCTGCGGGTTCTGCTCGCCGCGGGCCGCGCTCCGGGTCCGGGCGGTCCGCCGCAGCACCCCGGCTACCTCGATGCCGACCATTCCGAGGCGGCCGACCAGCAACATCAGCAGCCGGGCCAGTACTGGCCGACGGCGACCCTGCCAGGCTCGGTCGCGCCACTGTTCCAGCAGGTCGCCGTACTGCACGCCGGCCGGGCAGACCGGTTCACAGGCCCGGCAACCCAGACAGAACTCCGACTGGGCGAGCACGGTGGGGTCGGTGACGTCCAGCCGCTCCTCCTGTACGGCGCGCATCAGGGTGATGCGGCCCCGCGGCGAGGACGCCTCCTCCCCGGTCAGCCGGTAGGTGGGGCAGGCCGGCAGACAGAACCCGCAGGACATGCAGCGGCCGAGCAGGTCGGCGTCGAACGGATCGCCGGTCGGGGCCGGGCCGCTCATCACGAACCCAGCTTTCCGGGGTTGAGGATGCCCGCAGGGTCGAACGCGGTCTTGATCCGGCGCAGCAGCGCGAGCTGGTCCTCACCGAGCCGCCGGGACAGGTACGGCAGCTTCGCCGCGCCCACCCCGTGCTCGCCGGTGATGGTGCCGCCCAGTTCGATCGCCGCGCCGAAGATCTCCCCGAACGCCTCATGGGAGCGGGCCACGGCGTCCGCGTCCTCGGCGTCCAGTACGCAGGTCGGGTGCAGGTTGCCGTCCCCGGCGTGGCCGAACGTACCGATGGTGAGCCGATGCGCGTCGGCGATGTCGGCGATCCGGTCGGTCATCTGCGCCAGCATCGGCCGGGGCACCGTGGCGTCCTCCAGGATGGTCAGCGACCCGAGCCGGGACAGTGCCGGCAGCGAGCACCGGCGGGCGGCGAGCAGGTCCTCGCTCTGCGCGACGTCGGCGGCCAGCGTCACACCGACCGCACCGTGCGCGGTACAGATCTCGGCGATCCGGGCGAGACTGCGTTCCACCACGCCGGGATCGCCGTCGTCGCCGAACAGCAGCAGCGCGCCGGCCGTGGTGGAAAGGCCCAGGTGCGCGTAGTCCTCGACCGCCGCGACGCAGGTACGGTCCAGGAACTCGCAGGTGGCCGGGGTGACCCCGGAGCCGATCACGGCGTCCACGGCCCGCCCGGCGGCTGCCAGGTCGGCGAAGTACGCCACCCCGGTACGGCTCGCCGCCGGTGCGGGGATCAGCGCGACGGTCACCTCGGTGATCACCCCGAGGGTGCCCTCCGAACCGGTCAGCAGCCGGGTCAGGTCGTAGCCGGCGACGTCCTTCCAGAGCCGGCCACCGGTCCGGATCACCTCGCCGGTGGGCAACGCCACCTCCAGGCCGAGCACATAGTTGCGGGTCACGCCGTACTTGAGGCCACGCAGGCCGCCGGCACAGGTGGCCACGTTCCCGCCGACGGTGGAGACCGTCCGCGAACCCGGATCCGGTACGTAGAGCAGGCCCTGCTCGGCGGCGGCGGTGGCCAGCTGCTGGGTGGAGACCCCGGGCTGCACCCGGGCCAGCAGTTCCGGCCCGGACACCTCGAGGATCTCCGTCAGTCTGGTCAGCACCAGTACGATTCCGCCGCGCAGCGGGACGGTGGCGGCGCAGAGGTTTGATCCCGCGCCGCGGGGCACCACCGGCACGCCCAGCTCGGTGGCGAGCCGGAGTACCGCGGCGACCTCGGCGGTGTCACCGGGCAGTACGACCACGTCGGGTCGGTGATGGAACAGCGGTGTGGCGTCCCGGGAGTACACCTCAAGATCACCGGGGGCGGTCCGTACGTGCCCGGCACCGACGATCGCCACCAGCCGGTCCACCAGACGCTTCATCAGGTCGGCGGACAGCGCGACGGGCGCCGCACGCAGGTCGTCGGTCATTGCACCTCCCGCTGGACCGAGTTGCCAAGCTTCACCGAGCAACGGTACGCCGAAAGTATGCTTCAGCAGTGGTGGGCCTGGTGCAGATGCCAACCACTGGACAACCGGTAGCGGCCGGGGCTGTTCACCCGCACACCCACCCAGTCGTCGGGGCGGCGGTAGAAACAGGCGTCCGGACCCGACAGCGTCAGCCACCGGCTCCACCGGACCCGTACGGTCAATCCGCCGCTGACCGTGGTGTCGAAGGTGACACCGGTAGGTCCCGAGTCGACCAGTACGCCCGCCCCGGTCACCAACTGTTGCGCCCCGAGCACCCGGTACAGGGTCCAGTCGGAATTGGACCAGTCACGCTTCAGGTACGGCAGCTTCGCGGAGATCAGGTTCGCCTCCTCCCGACCGTACTTGTCGAGCCTGTCCTGGCTCGCCACCGCCACATAGCTCACCGCGTTGTGGTACAGCCAGGACAGGTAGGTGTCCGGTGCCAGCGCCGTGCCGTAGAAGATCGGGTTGCGCTGCACATCGACCTGCCGTTCCCAGCCCCGCGCCAACGGCACCGCCTCGGCCACGTACGTCGACTCCCAGTGGTCGAACAGCGGCACCACCTCCACCCGCCCGATCGGCTCCGACTGCGCCAACCGGTCGATCAGCGGCTGGTAGTACACCGACTGGGCGGCCGGGTTTCCCGCGCTGCCCAGGTCACCGGTGATCAACGGTGGCTGCCACCAGGTCAGCGCCAGGATCGCACCCACCAGCAGCCGCCGGTCCACGGTGCAGACGGCCGCGATCAGCGGCGCGCAGTACAGCATCGGCAGCCGGGTCACGTTCGAACCGACCGGGCTGGGTACGAAATACGCCAGCAAGGTCAGCACGATGACCAGCACCGCGCCGACCCGCAACACCCGATAGCCGGCCGGGACCAGGAAGAACGCCGCCACACCGACCGCGACGAACACCTTCATCGAGTCGGAGGTGAAGGGCTGCACGCCCTGGTCGGGGAACATCAGGCTCGGTACCAGACCGACCAGCGCCCCCAGACACAGCACGAGACCCTCGCGCCAGGCACCGGTCAGGTGCCGGGTCAGCCGCGGTACCCGCCGCCACAGATGTCGCAGCCGGCTCTTCGGCCGGCGCAGCGCCGCCTCCCGGCGTAGCGCGGCGGTCTCGTGCGGCCCCGGAACCCGGCGTGCGGGACCGACCCGCCGGGTGTGCCCTGCCCGACGGGTGGGTTCAGCCCGACGCAGCCCACCGAGCAGCACCGCGCCACCGGCGAGCCCGACGAACAGGCCGGCCAACGGGCTGGCCGTGGTCGCCGCCAGCGCCACGACCAGACCCGCGCCCAGCCGCGGCCATCGCGGAACCCGCGGCACCGTCACCACGACCAGGGCGAACAGACCGATCGCCAACCCCAACGCGAAGGTGGTCCGCCCGCTGACCAGATTGAACACACCGACCATGGCGGCCAGTACGCCGCCCAGCGCCGGCCGGCGTACCCGGTGGCGGGCCAGCAGCCAGGCGAAGGTGGTGGAGCCCAGGACACAGGACACCGCACCCACCCCGCGCGCGCCGAGCAGCGCGTTCAACGGGCCGGCGAGCAGGCTGTAGCCGAACGGGAAGACACCGCCGTACCACCGGAAATCGACGGTGTGCCAGCCGTACGCCTCGAAGAAGTGGCCGCGCGCCACCTGCGCGGACAGGTCCGTACCGGCCAGCGGCAGGAACAGGAAACCGACGGTCAGCGCGAGCGACACCGCCGACGTCAGCATCATCGGCACCCGGTAGCGCTCCGGGAACCAGTGGTCCACCGCATCCACCCAGTCGCGGCGGCGCCGGGCAGCACCGGACCGGCCGGACACCACCGACAGCATGGCGGTGGGTGTCACGTCCACATGCGGACGGCGCCGCACCCCCGGCGTACCGGTCGTGCCCGGTCCGGTCCGCCGGGCCGGGCCGTCCTTCGAAACCCCGGAGGTACCGTCCGCCGCAACGCCGTCCGGTGCGGCGCCGGGCGACACGGCGCCGGACGAAGCCGTATCGGACGAAACGGAACCGGACCCGGCGGTATCGGGCACAGCGGTATCGGGCACAGCGGCGTCGCCGACCGACCCGGCGGCGACGAACTCCTGGGTGTGCTCCAGACCGTCCTCGTCGAGCGCCGCACAGACCGACTCCTGGGTGAACTCCAGACCCTCGGAGTCCCGGCCGGCCGCCACGTCGGGGCCGCCCGCCTCGCCTTCGCTCACGGCACCTCGGCTTCCATCCGCTCCACCACCACCTGCCGGGCCCGCCGGGCGGTACGCAGGTACTCGTCCAGGAACTCACCCGGATCCTCGCCACCCCAGCGACGGGCGCCCACCACACCGGCCAGCTCCACACCGTGCCGGGGCAACTGGTCCGAGGGACGGCCACGCACCATCATCATGGCGTTGCGTACCTCGCTGGCCAGGCACCACGCCGCCCGTAGTGCCGCCGCATCGTCGACCGGGATCAGGCTCGCACCGACCGCTGCGTCAAGTGCGGTGAGCGTACCCGTGGTACGCAACGCAGGCACCGCGCTGGCGTGACGCAGCTGCATCAACTGGACAGTCCACTCCACATCGGTCAGCCCACCGCGGCCCAGCTTGGTATGGGTGGCCGGATCCGCACCGCGGGGCAGGCGCTCGGCGTCCACCCGCGCCTTGATCCGCAGGATCTCCACCACCTGCTCACGGGTCAGTCCCTTCGGCGGATAGCGCAGCGGGTCGACGAGCCGGAGAAACTCCGCGCCGAGTTCGGCGTCCCCGGCCACGAACCGCGCCCGCAGCAACGCCTGCGACTCCCACACCCGTGACCAGCGCCGGTAGTAGTTCCGGTAGGCGGAGATGCTGCGTACCAGCGGTCCCTGCCGGCCCTCGGGGCGCAGCCCGGCATCGATCTGCAGCGGCGGGTCGGGCGCCGGGGCGGCCAGCAGCAACCGCAGCTGCTCCACCACGGCCAGCGCCGCGGGGCTGTCCTGCTCGCAGACGAACAGTACGTCGGCGTCGGAGCCGTAGCCCATTTCCGCGCCGCCCAGACGGCCCATCCCGATGATGGTGAACCGCAGGTCGGCCGGCGCCTCAGCGGCGGTACGGGCCGCGTCCAGCGCTGCGGCCAGCACCGCGTCGGTCACATCCGACAGCGCCTGGCCGACCTCGGTGACCTCCAGCAGTCCCAACAGGTCCGCGCAGGCGATCCGGAACAGTTCCCGCCGGCGCAGCGCGCGGACCGCGGCCACCGACCCGGCCGGCTGGTCGTGCCGGCGTACCGCCGCCGTCATCGCCTCGTGCAGCGCCTCCGGCGGCCGGGGCGTGAGTTCCCGGTCGTGCGACAGCAGCCGCAACGCCTCCGGGTCGCGGGTCAGCAGCTCGGTGACGTACCGGCTCTCCCCCAGCAGGCGGGCCAACCTCATCGCCACCGGCCCGGAATCCCGCAGCAGCCGCAGGTACCACGGGGTACGGCCGAGCTTCTCGGACACCTGACGGTAGGCCAGCAGCCCCCGGTCCGGTTCCGGCGCATCGGCGAACACCGGCAGCAGGCCGGGCAGCAGGGTGCGCTGGATCGCGGCGGTACGTGACACGCCCCCGGTGAGCGCGCCGAGGTGCCGCAGCGCACCGGCCGGATCAGCGAAGCCCAGCGCCTCCAGCCGCGACTCGGCCTGCCCGCTGGTCAGCCGCAGCGCCTCGGTCGGCACCCGGGCCACCGCCGCCAGCAACGGCCGGTACAGCAGCTTCTCGTGCAGTCGCCGTACCTTTCGAGCGAGCTCCGACCAGTCGCGCAGGAAGACCCGTACCGCGCTGCGGTCGTTCTTCGCCCGGTAACCCAGCCCGTGCGCCAGCCAGCGCAGGCCCGCCTCGTCATCCGGGATGCGGTGGGTGCGGCGCAGATGCTGCAGTTGCAACCGGTGCTCGATGCTGCGTAGGAACCGGTACGCACCGGCCAGTTCCTCGCCGTCGGCCCGACCCACGTAACCACCGTCGGTCAACGCCTGAAGCGCGGTCAGTGTGGTCGGACTGCGCAGCGACTCGTCCAGCCGGCCGTGTACCAGTTGCAGCAGCTGTACCGCGAACTCGATGTCGCGCAGGCCGCCCGGACCGAGTTTGATCTCCCGTTCCGCGTCCCCGGCCGGCAGGCTCTCCTCGACCTTCCGCCGCATCGCGCGGATCTCCGCCACCATCGTCGGACGCTGCGCACCGTCGGCGGTCTGCCAGATCAGCGGACGGACGCAGGCCAGCCACTCGGCGGCCAGGTCCCGGTCACCGGCGGCCGGTCGCGCCTTGAGCAGCGCCTGGAACTCCCACGTCCTGGCCCACCGGGTGTAGTAGGCGCCGTAACTGGCGACGGTGCGTACCAGTGGCCCGTCCCGACCTTCCGGGCGCAGACCGGCGTCCACCGGCCAGGCGACCTGCCGGCACACGTCGATGAGTCGGCGGGCCACCTCGGTCGCGGCCCGCATCGCGGCATCCGGATCGGCGTCGGCCACCGGCGCCGCCACGAACAGCACGTCGACGTCGCTGACGTAGTTGAGTTCGCCGCCGCCGCACTTGCCCATCGCGATGACCGACAGCCGGTAGCTGGCGGCATCCGCGACATGCTCGGTCTGCGCCACGGCCAGCGCCGCCTGCAGGGTCGCGTCGGCCAGGTCGGCCAGCTCGGCCATCACCTCGTCGACACCGCGTTCCTCGCAGAGGTCCGCGGCCGCGACACACAGCAGGGAGCGTCGGTACGCCTGGCGTAGCGCGGCCACCGCCGAGGCGCCGGTACCGGCACCCAGCGCGGCATTGAGTTCTGCGGTCAGCGTGCCGACGTCCCGGCGCTGTGCCGGGTAGTGCTCGGCGCCCAGCGCCTGCCAGTCGGACGGGCAGGCGACCAGATGGTCGCCCAGCTCGGTGGAGGCGCCCAGCACGGCGAGCAGGCGCTGCGCCAGTCCGGTGCCGTGACGCACTGCTCTCAGCAGCCCGGTGCCGGCCAGGTCGTCGTCGACCAGGTCCGGCTGTGCGGCGGCCAGCCGGTGCAGTTGCAGGACCGTCAGGTCGGGATCAGCGGTGCCGGCCACGATGCTGAGCAGCTGCGCCGCATGCTCGTCGGTGGGTACCGATCCCGCGGCGTCCCACCAGCCCAGCCCGCCGTCGTGACAGAGCAGCACGGCGGCGCGGGACAGGTCGGTGAACCCGTACCGGCTCAGCCGGGTGCCGGGCCGACGGGGCGAGGGCGCGCCGGTCCGGGGTGGCTGCGTCATTGTCCGAGCAACGGCAGTTCGCTACGGAACCCCAGCCGCCCCAGCGCCAGGTCGGCGAACCGGTGTGAGAACGGCCGCCAGACCTCCTCGATATCGGGCAGTACCGCCGCGCACCGGTCCAGCAGTTCCTCCGGATCCAGTCCGAGCTCGGCCAGGTCGGTGGCGTCGGCGGCCCAGCGGGCCAGCATGTCGCGGTCGCATTCGATGTGGAACTGCACCGCCCAGGCCCGGTCGCCGTAGCGGAAGGCCTGGTGCGGATAGCTGGTGGAGGCGGCCAGCAGGGTGGCCCCGTCCGGCAGTTCGGTCACCTCGTCGCGGTGCCACTGGATCACGTCGGGCAGCAACGGCACCGGATCGAACAGCGGGTCGGTGTTGGCCGCGTCGCGTTTGGCGACCAGCCGGGGGCCGATCTCCGGGCCGGCGGCGGCCCGGTCGACCGCCCCGCCGAGCGCCCGCGCCATCAGTTGCGCGCCCAGACAGATTCCCAGGGTCGGCACCCGGTCGCGGACCGCGACCCGCAACATGCCCTCCACCGCCGGATACCAGGGCGCGTCGTCGATACCGCCGCCGAGTACGAGCAGAGCACCGTACCCGTCCAGCTGTGCGGTGCCGGAACCATCGGTGGGCAGCGGCTCGCCGGCGTGCGGCCGCACCACCTCCAGCTCAAGACCCGCCTCGGTCAACCAGTCACCCAGCCGGCACAGACCGTCGGTCGGGTCGTTCTCCACCACGAGGGTGCGTGGATTCGTCACGCCCCGAGGCTATCTGCCTCCCGCCGGGCAGGACCCGTTCGGCCCGCCCGGCGAGGGAACAGATCACGTCACAGCGAGGCGGCGGACCAGCTGTTCGGGGATCTCCAGACTGGGCAGGTCACGGCGGGCCGGGACCGGCTCGCTGCCCACGGCGGCCCGCCGGATCCGGTCGATCCGGAATCCCCGTACGCCGTGCCGCAGTCGACACCACGCCAACAGCAGCCAGTGTTCCCGGCCGCCGACGAACCCGATCGGCTCGACCGTGCGGTGACTCACCGCACCGTGCCGGTCGGAGTAGTCGATCTCCAGCACCCGTTCGCGGTGCAACGCGTCCTGCAGCACGACGGGAACCGCCGGGAACTGCGCCCGGGGCCGATCGGCGTCGAATGCGTCCACCACGGTGCTGTCGGTGGCGTGCTCCGCGACCGCCGCGGCAGCGGCGGCGGACAGCCCCGGGTAGCGCGCCCGCAGCTTTGCCAGCACACCGTCCGCGGCGCCCTGGAACGGTGAACCCGCCAACCGGGACAACGCGATCGCCACGGCGACCGCCTCTTCCGCGGTCACCGACAACGCGGGCAGGTCATGCCCGGCATCGACCGCGTAACCACCGTGCGGGCCCGATACCGGATAGACCGGCATGCCGGACTCGGCGAGCGCGGTGGCGTCTCGCTCGATGGTGCGTACGCTCACCGAGAACCGCTCGGCGAGCCAGCGGGTGGAGCGCGGCGACGGGGCCGCCGCGCGAAGTTCGTCGACGAGGGCGTAGAGGCGTTCTGTCCGGTTCATACCCGAACACTACGGCGAGGGTACGACACTTTTCCGCCGCCGAAGACCCGCCCGTCCGCTCTCCGACCAGGTGCCACTTCCGGGCGGTAGAAGGGAGTGCCGGCCCATGTCGGGCCGCCAGCACCCACCCGGACGGCCGGGTCCTACTCCGGCTGCTGAGCCACCTGGAAGTTGACGTTGCCGCTCTCGTCCACACCGGCGTCCAGCGCCTTGTCGTCGAGGTACTCCGCCGCACCCGTCTCCAGGAACAGCCGGGCGCCGCCGGCGTCGAGCACCTGGTCACCTTCCTGCGGCGTGGACTCCACCGCCAGGGTCAGCGCCCGCGCGTCCTCGGGTACCGCATTGTTGTCCGCCGGCATGGTGCCGCTGGCGATCCGCAACCCGGCCCCGTCGGGTACCGCCGGCTGCTCGGTCAGGTTCTTGATGACCGCTACGGCGTTCTCGGTCAGGGCAAGCACAGGGTTCTCCTCACGTCGTCGACAGCTGTCCCTTTCGATCTACCCCCGGGCCCGGGGCAGGCAAACCCGGAAGTTCCTGGGAATAATCATGCGGCCGGTATGCGGGAGCTGTGCCTGACGGTGACATGCCTGATCAGCGCCCTGAGCAGCGCGTCAGCCGGCCAGGCGCGGTGACCGGAAGGTGGCGTGGTCAACAGCACAGGTACGTCCGCTCCGACCGCGAGTGCGCGCCGGACGTCCGCTAGTTCCGTTGACCACGCACCCGTCACCGCCACGAGGTATCGCACCCTTCGTGCCTCCGCGTAGTCGATCGCCGGGAAGCTGTCCGACAGGCGGCTCGCGTCCGCCAGCACCAGCGCGGCCACCGCGCCGCGGGCCAGCGAATCCCACAGGAACCAGGAACGGTGCGCCACCGGCATGCCGTACAGCCGCACCGGCACCCGCCCGGCTCTCGCCGGTTCGTGCTGCGGGCCGGCCGGTACGCAGGCATCCGGTCCGGCATGCGCCGCGCCCATCGCGCGCCAGGGGCCGCCCCGGGTGTCGTCGGTCGGCACCGTCGCCTGCCCGGCCGCACGTCCACCGAGTACCACCACCTTCAGCGACCGCGCAGCACGTGGATGCGCGGCCGACCGGTGCGGGAGGGTGGGCGGCGCGCTGGCGTTCACGGCGGTGCCTCCGGCGGGTCGGGAGCGGTCTACCAGGTACAACGCACCAACAGCACGATCGGTGATGTCATCCGGGTGACCGATCCCTTACCCGACAGCGGGCCCGATCGGCGACCACGGGCACCCGTACGCCGAAGACGCCGCTACAGGTCGATGTAGCGACGCCGCTCGTACGGGGTGACCCGGGTGCGGTAGTCGTCCCACTCGGACCGCTTGTTCTTGCAGAAGAAGTCGAAGACCCCCTCGCCGAGCGTCTCCGCGACGAACTCACTGCGTTCCATCACGTCCAGCGCCTCGGACAGGTCCTGCGGCAGCGCCTCGTAGCCCATCGCGCGACGCTCCGCGTCGGTCAGCGCCCAGATGTCGTCCTCGGAACCGGGCGGCAGGTCGTAGCCCTCCTCGATCCCCTTCAGCCCGGCGCCCAGCAGCACCGCGTACGCCAGGTACGGGTTGCAGGCGGTGTCGATGGAACGCACCTCGACCCGGGCGGAGATCGGTTTGCCGTACGCCGGTACCCGTACCAGCGCGGAACGGTTCAGGTGCCCCCAGGACACGTACGCCGGCACCTCGTTGATGTTGTCCGGCAACGACTCCGGGAACAGCCGCTTGTACGAGTTCACCCATTGGTTGGTGATCGCGGTGTACTCGCGGGCGTGGTGCAGCAGCCCGGCGATGAACGAGCGGGCCACCTTGGACAGCTTCATCGGGTCGGACGGGTCGTGGAAGGTGTTGCGGTCACCTTCGAACAGCGACAGGTGGGTGTGCATGCCACTGCCGGGCTGGTGGGTGAACGGCTTGGGCATGAACGTGGCGTGCACACCCTGCGACATCGCCACCTCCTTGACCACATGCCGGAACGTCATGATGTTGTCGGCGGTGGTCAGCGCGTCGGCGTAACGCAGGTCGATCTCCTGCTGGCCGGGTGCGACCTCGTGGTGGCTGAACTCGACCGAGATACCGATGCGTTCCAGGGCCAGCACCGCCTGGCGACGGAAGTCGCGGGCCGCCACGTGCGTGGTGTTGTCGAAGTAGCCGCCGGAGTCGACCGCGGTGGGCTCGGCGCCGTCCACCCCGATCTCGGAGAGCAGGAAGAACTCGATCTCCGGATGGGTGTAGAAGGTGAAACCCTTCTCCGCCGCCCGGGACAGTGCGCGACGCAGCACGTGCCGGGGATCCGACCAGGACGGTGACCCGTCGGGCATGGCGATGTCGCAGAACATCCGGGCGCTCTCGCCGGACGCACCGCCCTCGAACGGGAAGACCTGGAACGTGCCCGGATCCGGCAGGGCGATCATGTCCGATTCGTGCACCCGGGCGAAGCCCTCGATGGAGGAGCCGTCGAAGCCGATGCCCTCCTCGAACGCCGATTCCAGCTCCGCCGGCGCCACCGACACGCTCTTGAGCGTGCCGAGCACGTCGGTGAACCAGAGCCGGACGAACCGGATGTCGCGCTCCTCCAGGGTGCGCAGCACGAACTCCTGCTGACGGTCCATCACCGCAGTGTGCCCCCTGCACCACCCTGGCGGCGAACCGGCACGCCCGGTGGCGGTGCGTCCGGTCGTACGGTAGGACGGCAGCGGGCCGCCGGATGGCGACCACCCGCGGAACCACACGGGGCGGAGAGGGGTACCGGATGCGCGTACTGGTGATCGGTGGGGCCGGCTACGTCGGCCGACTGGTACTGCCCGGGCTGGCGGGTCGTCACCAGGTACGGGTACTGGACCTGGTGCAACCGCCGCGCGGCGCCGGGTACGACTACGAGCACCTCGCCGGGGACGCCACCGACCCGGCCGTACTGGCCAGGGCCTGCGCCGGCACCGACGCGGTGCTGCACATGGCGATGGCGCCGACCGGTCCCGACTCGGACACCGACCCCGTGGTGGCCTTCGACGTGCACGTCAAGTCGGCCTACCTGACGGTGAGCGCGGCGGCGGGCGCCGGCGCACGGCACGTCGTGTTCGTCAGCAGCATGTCGGTCTTCAGCGAACTGGGGTTCCGGACCATCGGCACCGACGAGGAGCCGGACGCCACCGACCCGTACGGGCTGACCAAGCGGCTCGGCGAGCAGGCCTGCCGGGCGGCGGCGGTCGAGACCGGTACCGCGCTGAGCATCCTGCGACTCTCCTGGCCGACCCCGGACGAGATGTGGCCGGCATGGGAGTTCGGGCTGCGCCAGGAGCCGTTCCAGCTGCACCGTGACGGCCGTCCGGGGCTGTACCGGGAGCCGGCCAGCGCGGCCGAGCCGTTGCCGATGATGCGGATGGGCGACGGGCGGCCGATGCCCGGACTGGCCGGCAGCGATCTGACCGCCGCGCTGCTCGCCGTACTGGAGCGACCAGCGGACGGGATCCGTGCCCTGCCGCTGACCGGCGACGCCGACGGCAGCTGCATCGACCTGACCCCCACCATGACCGCCCTGGACTGGTCGCCCCGCCGCTGAGCTGCCCGGCAGGGCGTTGCGCCCGGCAGGGCCTTGCACCCGGCCCACACGATCACCCGGTCCCCACGGTCACCCGGTCCCGACGATCGCCGGGTCGCTCCGCCCGGTCGCCACGATGCGCGAGGATGGCGGCATGCCGACCCTGCGCATCGCACTCGCCCAGGTCAACCCGACCGTCGGGGACATCGCCGGTAACGCCACGATCGTCCGTGGCCGGGCGCGGCAGGCCGCCGCCGAGGGCGCGCAGCTGGTCGCCTTCCCGGAGATGATGCTGACCGGCTATCCGGTCGAGGACCTGGTGTTCCGGGCGTCCTTCGTGGCCGCCAGCCAGGAGGGCGTCCGGGCGCTGGCCGCCGACCTGGCCGCCGACGGACTCGGCGAGCTGCCGGTACTGGTCGGCTACCTCGACGCGGACGGGCCCCGGCACAGCAGCAGCGAGACCGACCCGGCGCACGGGCCGCGCAATGCGCTGGCCGTACTGGCCCAGGGGCGGATGGTGGCCCGCTACTTCAAGCACCACCTGCCCAACTACGGGGTGTTCGACGAGGACCGGTACTTCGTACCGGGCGACACCCTGCAGCTGGTCCGGATCGGCGGGGTGGACGTGGCGCTGACCATCTGCGAGGACCTGTGGCAGCCGGGCGGGCCGTTCAGCGCCGCCCGGGCAGCCGGGGCCGGACTGGTGGTCACCGTGAACGGTTCACCGTTCGAACTGGCCAAGGACGACACCCGGGCGGATCTGTGCCGGCGGCGCTCCGCCGAGGCCGGCGCCGTACTGGCGTACGTGAACATGGTCGGCGGGCAGGACGAGCTGGTCTTCGAGGGCGACTCGCTGGTGGTCGACGCCGACGGGGAAATACTGGCCCGGGCCGCGCAGTTCGCCGAAGAGCTGGTCGTACTCGATCTGGACCTGCCGGCCGCGGCGGCGTCACGACCGCAGAGCGCGGCCGGGATGCGGATCGACCTGGTGGAGCTGTCCGGGCCGCAGCCCACGGTGACCGGACCGCGCCGCGACGGGACGCTGACCGAGCGGGTCGACGCGCTGGCCGAGGTGTGGTCGGCGCTGGTCACCGGGCTGCGCGACTACGCGCACAAGAACCGGTTCGAGACGGTCGTACTGGGCCTGTCCGGCGGCATCGACTCCTCGGTGGTGGCCGCGATCGCCTGCGATGCGCTCGGTGCACCGCGGGTGCACGGCATCTCGATGCCCAGCGGGTACTCCTCGGCGCATTCCCGCTCCGATGCCGCGGAACTGGCCCGTCGTACCGGCCTGCGCTACCGCACCGAGCCGATCGCGCCGATGGTGGACACCTTCCTGGCCAACCTGACACTGTCGGGCATGGCGGTGGAGAACTTGCAGGCGCGCATCCGGGGCGTACTGCTGATGGCACTGTCCAATCAGGAGGGTCATCTGGTTCTCACCACCGGCAACAAGAGTGAACTCGCCGTCGGATACTCCACTTTGTACGGTGACTCGGTGGGCGGGTTCAATCCGCTCAAGGACGTACCGAAGACACTGGTCTACCGGCTGGCCCGGTGGCGCAACGGGGACGCGGCCCGGCGCGGTACCGCCCCGCCGATCCCGGAGAACTCGATCAGCAAGCCACCCAGCGCGGAACTGCGTCCCGGCCAACTGGACAGCGACACCCTGCCCTCCTACGACGAGCTCGACGCCATCCTGGCCGGCTACGTGGATGGCGACGCCGGTCGCCATGACCTGATCGCCGCCGGGCACGACGCCGCCATCGTCGATGAGGTGATCCGGCTGGTGGACATCGCCGAGTACAAGCGGCGGCAGTCCGCGCCCGGCCCCAAGATCAGCCCGAAGGCGTTCGGCCGCGACCGGCGACTGCCGATCACCAACCGGTACCGGGACCTGCTGCGGCCCTGACCGGTCCGTCCCGGTACACCCGATCCTCGGTACCGACGTGTGACATTCTCAACCTGGTACTCCCGCCACGGGGTGTTCTGGTGCCAGGATCGGCACTGGAGCACGCCAGCGCCGGCGCGTACCGTCTGCCGTCCTGGTCGACGCTCCGCACCCGGGGACCCGAAGAACGGGCCCCGAGGAAGGGAGAAGTCATGTCCGACAAGCACACCGACGGGACGGGCGAAGCCAGTCTGTACGGTGGTCCGGCTCTGCGGCGGGTACGCATCGCGCATCTGCAGAAGGCCAAGGAACGCGGCGAGCCGTGGCCGATGCTGACCAGCTACGACCAGTACACCGCCGCCATCTTCGACCAGATCGGCATTCCGGTCCTGTTGGTCGGCGATTCGGCGGCCAACAACGTGTACGGCTACGAGACGACCCTCTCGGTCACCCTCGACGAACTGCTACCGCTGCTCAAGGCCGTCACCCGGGCGACCAGCCGGGCACTGGTGGTGGCCGACCTGCCGTTCGGTAGCTACGAGGCAGGACCGCAGCAGGCGCTGGCCAGCGCGGTACGGCTGATGAAGGAGGGTGGCGCGCAGGCCGTCAAGCTCGAGGGCGGCGTACGGATGCGGCCCCAGATCGAGGCCCTGACCGCGGCCGGCATCCCGGTGATGGCCCACATCGGGTTCACTCCCCAGTCCGAACACCTGCTCGGCGGCTACCGGGTGCAGGGTCGCGGCGACACTGCCGACGCGGTCATCGCCGACGCCCACGCGGTGTGTGAGGCGGGCGCGTTCGCCGTGGTCCTGGAGATGGTGCCGGGTCAGGTGGCGAAACGCATCACGCACGAGCTGGCGATACCGACCATCGGTATCGGCGCCGGGCCGGACTGTGACGCCCAGGTGATGGTGTGGCAGGACATGGCCGGGATGCGCTCCGGGCAGAGCCCACGGTTCGTGAAGAAGTACGCCGACATTGCCGGTGTACTCACCGGCGCCGCCCGCGCCTTCGCCGACGACGTCACGGCGGGCAGCTTCCCCGCACCGGAACACACGTTCTGACCGGTCCGGTAACGCCGCGGCGCCTCAGCGTGCCGCGGCGAGCTGGGCTTCCAGCACCCGGCGGGCGTCGCACAGGGAAGGCCCGTACCAGGTCAGATGCCGGCCTGAGCACAGCGCGGAGGGTACCGGCGCGAACACCTCCGGCCCGTCCTCGGCGCTGAACCGGTACGGCTCGTCGGGCAGCACCACCAGTTCGGGATCGCGGGCCAGCACGTCGGCCGGCTCCCGGCGCGGGTAACGCTGCGGATAGCAAGCACGTTGACCACCCCCAGATGCCGCAGGACGTCGGAGGCGAACGTGTCCTGGCCCAGCCATACCCACGGGCGCCGCCACACCGCCACGACCGCCTGACGCGGCGTACCACGGTACGGCTCGGCCCACACCCGGGCGGCCTCGGTCAGCCAGCCGGGCCGGTCGAGTCGGAGCACCTCGAACATCCGCCCCAGACTGCGCAGCGCCCCGTCCACGGTACGCGGGTAGGTGACCCAAACCGGTACCTTGGCCGCCCGCAGCGCCGCCACGTCCTCCGGCCGGTTCTCCTCGGCGTTGGCCAGTACCAGGTCCGGAGTGCAGGCGAGCACATCCTCGACGCGCGGGTACTTGCTGCCCCCGACCCGCGGCACGGCGAGCCCCGCAGGCTCGGTGCACCAGTCGGTGGCGCCGACCAGAATGCCCGGCCCGGTGCGGGCCACCGACTCGGTCAGCGACGGCACCAGGGACACCACCCGCGCCGGCACCGTCGTCAGCTCGACCGGTTCGCCCAGGTCGTCACGCATGCGCCCACCCTAAGCGGTACGACCGCCCCGGACCATCCGCGACCGCCCCGATGGACGGCCCCGGCAGCCCACGGCGCAGCGGGCGGGCCGACCGCTAGACGTCGGTGACCCGGATGCCGGCGTGGGCCTTGTAGCGCTTGTTCACCGCGATGAGATTGGCGGTCAACGCCTCGACCTGGCCGGCGTTGCGCAGCCGCCCCGCGTACACCCCGCGCATTCCGGCGATCCGACCGGCCAGCGCCTGTACCTGGCTGGTGGCCTCACGGTCGTCGCCGAGCACCAGCACGTCGGTGTCCACCCGGTCGACCTCGGGGTCGGCCAGCAGCACCGCGCTGACGTGGTGGAACGCCGCGGTCACCCGCGAGTCCGGCAGCAGGGTGGCGGCCTGCTGAGCGGCGCTGCCCTCGGGCACGGACAGGGCGTACGGCCCGGACCTGTCGAAGCCGAGAGGGTTGACGCAGTCCACCACGATCCGTCCGGCCAGCTGCCCACGCAGCGCGAGCAGCGTCTCGGCGTGACCTTCGTAGGGCAACGCCGCGATCACCAGGTCGGCGCCGGCCGCCACGGCGTTGTCACCGCCGCTGAGCACGCCGGACTCCGCACCGGGCAGCTCGGCCAGGTCAGCGGCCACCGCAGCGCCACGCTCGGCGTCACGCGAGCCCAGCACGACCTGCTGACCCGCGCGGGCCAGCCGGTAGGCCAGGCCACGTCCCTGTGGGCCGGTGCCACCGAGAATCCCCACGGTCAGGCCCGATACATCCGGCAGGGTGCTCACGTCATAGGGCATGCGGCCATTCAACCGCACCGTTCCGGCAGCGGCAGCCGTATCCCGTTGGACAAACGTCACATCGGGGGCGGCGCAGACGGGGTTGCGGGTCGGCGCAGAGTGCTGCGCCGCGAGCGGACGCTCATCCGGTCCGGGCTCGCGGCGCAGCAGGTGGTGCAACTTCTCGGGTCAGCACCGGCGCGGGATCCACCAGGTTGCTGCCCACCGTCAGTGGACCGACCGGCCGACGGCACGTGCCGCGGTCCGGGTCATGGAACCGGTCGCTGAACGCCTCGCCCGGATCGACCCACCGGCCCGTTTCGGGCTCGACGAGGCGGCACCGCGCCTGGCCGTACCGATCTTGCTCACCGTGGTCCGCCGGATCGCGGCCACCTTCGTACCGATCGCCCGGCCCGTCGCGGACGTGCGTACGGCGGCGGCCCGGCGGGCCGTCGCCTGCCGTACCTCGGCTGCCCGACCGGCCGTGGCGGTCCGTTTCGCCGTGGTTCGCTTGGCCGGTGTGGCCCGCTTGGTGGTCGTCCGGCGGGTGGCTGGCGCCCGGCCGGCGGCCGCCTTTCGGGCCGGCGCCTTGCGGGCGGTTGCCGTCTTACGGGCGGTTGCCGTCTTGCGGGCCGGCGCCTTGCGGGCCGTGGACGTGCGGGCCGTGGTCTTGCGGGCCGCGGTCTTGCGTGGGCTGGTTGCCTTACGCGCCGCCGTGGTCCGCTTCGCCGCCGTCTTCCGCGCGGCCCCTGCCTTACGGGCAGTGGTCTTACGCGCAGCTCCTACCTTGCGGGCGGTCGTCTTACGCGCAGCTCCTACCTTACGGGCGGTCGTCTTACGCGCAGCTCCTACCTTACGGGCGGTAGCTGCCTTGCGGGCCGGCGCCTTACGGGCCGCGGTCTTGCGTGGGCTGGTTGCCTTACGCGCCGCCGTGGTCCGCTTCGCCGCCGTCTTCCGCGCGGCCCCTGCCTTACGGGCAGTGGTCTTACGCGCAGCTCCTACCTTGCGGGCGGTCGTCTTACGCGCAGCTCCTACCTTGCGGGCGGTCGTCTTACGCGCAGCTCCTACCTTGCGGGCGGTCGTCTTACGGGCCGTCGTTGCCTTACGGGCCGTCGTTGCCTTACGGGCCGTCGTTGCCTTACGCGCCGTCGTTGCCTTACGGGCAGCGGTCTTGCGTGCCGTACTGGCCCGCTTCGTTGCGGTAGCACGCTTCGCCGCCGTGGTGCGCTTTGCAGTAGTGGCCCGCTTGGCGGTGGCCCGCTTGGCGGTGGTGCGCTTGGCCGGCGCCCGCTTCGCCACGGTGCGCTTGCTCGCCGGGCTGCGGGTTGCCGTCTTCTTCGCCACCCGGGTACGCGCGGTGGCGGTCCGTCGGGTACCCGAAGCTGCGGCCGAGGTCTTACGGGCCTTGGCGGTACGGGTTCCCGAGCTGGGTTTGCGGGTGGTGCTCTGCCGCTTTGCGGTTGCCTTGGCTGTTGTGGCCATGTCTGCGTCCTCCCCTTGTCGGAACGTTCGGGGCGTCATCGGCGATGTGCGAACCACGGTCGTGACCGCGGTTCGGCCCCGGCGTCCACTGCATTCCGGTGGCTGCTGACGTATCGCGGTGGCGTGCTCGGCATGGTCTTCGGTTCTGTCATCGTCTGCCGGCTCGCGTGATCGGCTCCTCTTGGGTCGCGTCAACATCTCCGTGGGACCGACGGCTGCGCCGTCAGCCGATGCTGGCTCTCCGGTGGACGTCCTCGGCGTCCCTGCTCCGGTTGAGCTGTCGCAGAGCGCGCCGTGCGGCCGCAACGGTGTCCTGCGGATGCAGCAACAGCCGGTCAGCGCGCGTTTCCGCGTCCGGCCCGGCCTGTCCATACCGCAGACACCAGTAGATACGCGGTCCACCACGGTCACTCATATGTCCACTGTGCACCGCGTTTGCGCAACGCACCGGATATTCGCGAGATTCGTTTTCCTGCTCTGACCAGGATCAGCGGTAGTGTGGGTCCGATTACGCTCGCATTTTCCTTGCCCAGCAATGAGATTGAGTGTGGTTACCGCGTGCCCGCACTAACGTGCCGAAGAGGACAAGGCGCGCCCCATTTCTGCCGCGACCCGCCTCAGTTCGGGTACGAACAGTTGTTCGGTGGCGTCGGTGATGCGCCCCGCAGGGCCGGAAACCGACACGGCCATCGGAGTTGGTGCATCCGGTACGGCCATTCCCAGGCACCGCACGCTGGTCTCCTGTTCACCGTCGTCGACCGCGTAACCGGCCCGCCGTACCTCATCGAGGTGTACGAGGAAGTGGTCCGGGTCGGTGATGGTGGCATCGGTACGGGCCGGCATTCCGGTACGGGACAACAGGGCCCGTACCGCCTCGTCGGGAAGTTGAGCCAGCAACGCTTTACCGACTGCGGTGCCGTGCGGCAGGACACGACTGCCGGGCTCGGTGAACATCCGCATCTGGTGCCGGCTGGCGGACTGCGTGACGTAGACGATCTCGTCGCCGTCGAGCAGGGCCAGGTTGGTCGTCTCTCCGGTGCTGTCACGCAGTTGCGCGAGATAGGGCTCGGCCCAGCCACCGAGCAGCCGCCCGGCCCGTTCACCGAGGAATACCAGGCGGGGCCCGAGCGTGTAGCGGCGGGACGGTTCCTGGCGCACATAGCCGTACCGGACCAGGCTGCGTACCAACCGGTGTGCGGTAGGCGGCGCGAGTCCGACGGCGCCGGCGAGTTCGGAGAGGGTGAGTGAGCGGTCCGCATCGCCGAGGGCGCCGAGCAGTTCGAGCGTGCGGTCGACGGACTGTGCGCCACCGGCGGATCCCGCCATCGGTGTTTCTCCTTCTGTTGCCGCGTCGTTCCGGTCCCAGGTATCGTGCTGAGTATTCCACAAAAAGAAACAGCGTTCCACCATACGAAATGAGGCAGCCATGCCGGAGCTTCCGACCCCGGACGGTGTGACCATCACCGGCGAGATCCACGACCGGTACCACGAGGTGCTGACCCCCGAGGCGCTCACCCTGCTGGCCGATCTGCACCGCCGGTTCGACCCGCGCCGCCTGGAGCTGCTCGCGGCACGGGTCGAGCAGCAGAACCGGTTGCACGCGGGCGGATCGTTGGACTTCCCGACCGACACCGGCCAGATCCGTGGCGGAGACTGGCAGGTCGCCTCGCCCGCGCCCGGCCTGGCTGACCGTCGCGTCGAGATCACCGGCCCCACCGACCGCAAGATGACCATCAACGCCCTCAATTCCGGGGCGAAGGTGTGGCTGGCCGACTTCGAGGACGCCAACACCCCACTGTGGGAGAACATGGTCTCCGGCCAGCTGAACCTGGGCGACGCGTTGGACCGCACCATCGACTTCACCAGCCCGGAAGGCAAGCGGTACGAACTCGGCGAGGAACTCGCCACCATCGTGGTACGGCCCCGTGGCTGGCATCTGCCCGAGAAGCACGTGCTGGTCGACGGTGAACCGGTGTCCGGCAGCCTGTTCGACTTCACCCTGTACGTGACGCACTGCGCCGAACGGCAGCGCGACCGGGGTCAGGGCGTCTACTACTACCTGCCCAAGATGGAGAGCCATCTGGAGGCGCGGCTGTGGAACGACGTGTTCACCCACGTGGAGGATCTGCTCGGACTCGCCCGGGGCACGATACGGGCCACCGTACTGATCGAGACGATCCCGGCCGCGTTCTGCATGGAGGAGATCCTCTACGAACTGCGGGAGCATTCCGCCGGGCTGAACGCCGGCCGGTGGGACTACCTGTTCAGCATCATCAAGAAGTTCCGCAGCCGCGGTGAGCGTTTCCTGCTGCCGGACCGCAACGCGGTCACCATGACCGCACCGTTCATGCGCGCGTACACCGAGCTTCTCGTACAGACCTGCCACAAGCGCGGCGCACACGCGATCGGCGGAATGGCCGCGTTCATTCCCAGCCGGCGTGACCCGGAGGTCAACGCGACCGCGCTGGCCAAGGTCCGGCAGGACAAGGAACGTGAGGCCGGTGACGGCTTTGACGGTTCCTGGGTAGCCCATCCCGATCTGGTACCGGTGTGCCGGGAGATCTTCGACGCTGTGCTGGGCGAATCGCCCAACCAGCGGCACCGTACCCGTGAGGACGTCAAGGTCACGGCGGACGAACTGCTCAACGTGGCGGCCACCCCGGGCGAGGCGACGCTCGACGGGCTGCGCAACGGGGTCAGTGTCGGCCTGCAGTACCTGGCGGCCTGGCTGAAGGGGTCCGGTGCGGTCGGCATCTTCAACCTGATGGAGGACGCCGCCACCGCGGAGATCTCCCGATCGCAGATCTGGCAGTGGCTGCACAACGATGTGACGCTGGCCGGCGGGGAGAAGGTCACCCGGGCACTGGTCGAGCAGGTGGTGGCGGAGGAACTCGACAAGCTGCGGGTGTCGCTCGGCGACAGCTACGACCCGGACGGGTTCGACGCGGCGAGCGCGCTGTTCACCGAGGTCGCCCTGGCCGACGACTTCGTGGACTTCCTGACCCTGCCCGCGTACGACCGGATGCCCTGACCCCGGCGCGGGCGGGCCGTGCCGCATCGCCGGTTACGACGACGCGGCACGGCCCAGATGTTCAAGGGCAGGCGCCCCTGGACATCGGCACGCTAGGAGCGACGGAACAACCTGCCCAACCGGGCCCGCATCAGGATGCCGGCGGCGATCAGCGCCAGCGCGACCCCCGCCAGCAGGGTCAGCGAGGTACCGGTCACCGGCAGCGAACTGCTGGCGTCGCTGGTCTGTGGCTGCGGGGTGTTCCCGGCGCCGCCGACCACTCCACCGCTGCTGCCCGACGGAGTGGGAGCGACGGTCGGTGTTCCCGACTCCGACGGCCCGGCACTGGCCGAGGCGCTGGCGGCCGGTGAGCTGCTGCCCGGTGAGGGTGATGCCGACTTGCAGGCAACCCAGAAGACCTTCTGCTTCGCCTGGCCGTGCTCACCGTCGAAGTTCCAGGTGAGCTTGTAGTGACCGTCCGGCAGACCGAGCTCGTCGGTGTGCCCGACGCCGTTGGCCAGGGTGAGCTGCACCGTGGCTGACGATGGCACGGTTACCGGTCGGCGGATGCTGCCGGATCACCCAGGTGACCTGTTGGACGCTGTCGAAACCGAACGCGTCCAGATAGAACTTGCAGACGTGCGGCTCGTTGCGGTGGTCGTCCACCGGCGTGCCCACGGCGTGGATCTTGACCGTCCCGTTGTCGCCGGGTGCTCCGGCCGGCGCGACACTCGCGCTCGGCGCACCATGGGCGACCCCGGACATGCCGACCGCCAGCGCAGTCGCCGACAACGCGAGCGCGGCGGCACGCCATCGAGATGTACGTGTACTCATCGGACCCCATAATCGTGAGGGAACGGCGGCCCCCCGGGCAGCACTCGTCCCCACGGAGAAAGCTCCGCTGTTCGGGACATCGGCCGGCGGGCACGAAGTGTTACGCATCCGGGCCGGAAGATCCCGGGCGGGATCGATCGCCCTTCGCCCGCCATCGCGGAGGTTAGAGTCCGGACATGAGCGGTACACGGGTCGCGGTGGTGACCGGGGCGGCGCAGGGCATCGGGCGGCAGGTCGCGGAGCGGCTGGCCAGCGAGGGTTACGCATTGGTGTTGGTCGATCTCCAGGATCCGGACGAGGCGTTGCAGGCGGTGTACGGGCACGGCGCGGAGGCCGTCGCGGTCACCGCGAACGTGTCCGACGATGTCGCTGTGGAGGAGCTCGCCGGCCGGGTCGCCGAACGCTTCGGCCGGGTGGACGTGCTGGTCAACAATGCCGGCATCTCGATGCTGACGCCGGCCGAGCTGACCACGCCGGCACAGTGGCGGCGGGTGCTGGAGGTCAACCTGACCGGCCCGTTCCTGCTGTGCCGGGCGCTGGGTGCCGCGATGCTGGCGGCAAGGGCCGGTTCGATCGTGAACATCGCGTCGATCGCCGGGCTGCGCGGTGTCTCCGATCGCGCGGCGTACAACGCCTCCAAGCACGGTCTGGTGGGGCTCACCCGCACCCTGGCCGCCGAGTGGGGTGGGCGGGGCGTACGGGTCAACGCGGTGTGCCCGGGTTGGGTGAAGACCGGGATGGATGCCGCCGACCAGTCCGCCGGGGGCTACACCGACGACGACATCCGCAACCAGGTGCCGATGGGCCGCTTCGCGGTGCCGGGCGACATCGCCACGGCGGTGGCGTTCCTGGCCGATCCGGAGCGGTCCGGTTTCGTCAACGGGGTGGCACTGCCGGTGGACGGCGGCTGGAGCGCCGACGCCAGTTGGACCTCGCTGCGGCTGCGCAAGCGCTGACGGCGTCCGACGCCGGAGGGGCGGGCCCAGCGCTGCGTTCGGGCATTATCCACTGTGGAGCCATTGGACGATAACCGGAGGCGCTGACGGGAAATCGCCGGTAGCATGCTGCGCTCAACCCGACCATGTCAGGAGTGTGCTCATGCCGCCGGATTTCTCCATCACCGAGGTCCGGGTGTCCGAGCCGGATGCCGGTCCGTACACCATCACCACCGGAGCGGACGGCGCTCTCTGGTTCACCATGGTCCACAAGGGACATATCGGCCGGCTGGAACCGGGCGGGGAGGTCACGTCGTACCCACTGGATCCGGCATCGGGTGGCCCATCGGTCATCGTGTCCGGCCCGGACGACGCACTCTGGTTCACCGAGTTCCAGGGACACCGGATCGGGCGGATCGGCACCGGCGGGACGGTGACCGCCTTCCCGCTGCCGACAGCGGAGGCCGGACCGTTCGGTATCGCCGCCGGACCGGACGGCGCACTGTGGTTCACCGAGATGAACACCGACCGGATCGGACGTATCACCACCACCGGTGAGATCAGCGAGTTCCCCCTGCCGCAGGCCGGCGGTTTCCCGTCGGCCATCACCGCCGGGCCGGACGACGCACTGTGGTTCACCCTCAACCAGGGCAACGCGATCGGCCGGATCGACACCGACGGTCAGGTCACCGTCCACCCGTTGCCCACTGCCGGTGCCGCACCGGTCGGTATCGCCACCGGACCGGACGGCGCACTGTGGTTCACCGAGATCGGCGCCGGTCGGATCGGCCGGATCACAGTGGACGGTACGGTCGAGGAGTTCCCGCTGCCCGACCCGCAGTCCCGTCCGCACGCCGTCACGACAACGCAGAACGGTGACTGCTGGTTCACCGAGTGGGGCGCCAACCGGATCGGCCGGATCGACCCCGAGGGCAGGATCGAGGAGTACGAGCTGCCGACGCCGGCCGCCGAGCCGCACGGCATCACCGTGGGGCCCGACGGTGCGATCTGGGTCGCGCTGGAGATCGGCACCCTGGCCCGGCTCAGCCTCGACTGACCTCGCCATCCGCGGCCACGGCGTCCGGCTCGTCGACAGTCAGCGAACGGATCCGCGGCACGGGTGAGGCCAGTACCCACACCAGCGCGAACACTCCACCGGCGGCGCCGATGAGCAGAGTCGCGCGCAGGCCGACAGCGGTGGCGAGCAGACCGCCGACGATGGCGCCGAGGGGGCGGATGCCGTAGTTGACGGTCCGGTAGGCACCGGACACGCGGCTGCGCATGCCGTCGGGGATCACCGTGGCCTGCAACGAGTTGTTGTTGACGTCGTACAACATGACCCCGACGCCGGAGAGGAACTCGGCGCCGGCCAGGGCCGCCGCCCGCATCCACAACGGTCCCCCGGCGGCAGCGGCGATGGCGATCGGCGCCGGGAACAGTACGGCGCCCACGGCGATGCTGCGGCCGATGCCGATGCGGCGCGAGACCGTCGGGGCGATCACCGCACCGAGCAGAGCGCCGGTCGAGCCGATCCCGAACGCCAGTCCGATGGCACCCGCGGTGAGTCCGAGGCTGCGGTTGGCGAACAGCACGATCAGCCCGCTGCCCGACACGTACGTGCAGAAGTTGAGGGTGGTCGAGCAGCCGAGTCCGGAGCGCAGCACCGGCTGACGTACCACGAACGCCAGCCCTTCCCACGCCCGTCGCAGCAGCGACGACGCTGCCGTGCCGTCGGCGGTGACGGCCGGTTCGGTCATCGCGATCCGTCCGATGAGGACCGCGGAGGCCAGGAAGCTCAGCGCATCGGCGAGCACGGCGACGGGAGCGGTCAGCGCCTGGATGAGACCACCGGCGACGGGTGGGCCGGCGACCTGGGAGGCGGAGATGCTGGTACTCAGTTTGCTGTTCGCGTCCACATAGGATGCACGCGGTACCAGCCGTGGGAAGAAGGCCACGTAGGCGCTGTTGAACAGCACCGCGGCCGCGCCGTTGACGATGGCCACCGCGTACACCTGGCCCAGCGTCACCGCCCCGAACAGGTACGCCATCGGGAGGGAGAGCAGCGACGTCGCGCGCACCAGGTCGGCGACCACCATCAGCCGGCGCTTGCGTGCACGGTGGTCGACCCAGGCACCCAGCACGATCGCGAGCAGGCTCGGGGTCCAGGTCAGCGCCGTCAGCCAGGCGACCTGGTCGGCCGAGGCGTGCAGCGCCGTCACCACGATCAGCGGCAGTGCCAGTTCGGTGATCCGGTCACCGAACTGCGAGATGGACTGGCCGGCCCAGAAGGACAGGAACCGCCGGTCGCGCCACAGTGATGTCGCAGGCACCACCGCCTGGGTGGTCACGACGCCCCGCCCGGGTCCTCGTCCGCGGCTTCGGGCAGCGCGTAACGCATCAGCCGTACCGAGCGGCTGCCGCTCGGCCGGTGCTTCGGCTCGCGCGTCGCGTAGGGCACCAGGATCTGCTCGATCGCGTCCTGGATGGCCACGAGTTCGGCGGCCGACACCACGACGCGGGTGTTGGCCAGCCCCGCGCTCTTCCGCCAGGTCGGTTCGAGTTCCGGTTCGACGTCGGCGAGCCAGCGGCTCGGCAGATCGGCGTAGCGCAGGAACATCTGCTCGGACAGCGCCCGCGCCGCGGACCTGCCCTCCTGATCCTCCGGCTCGTCCGGGACCTCGAACCGGAAGCCCCGCCCCACCGCCTCCCACCGCCTCTCCCGGCGGTCGCTTCCCGGCTCGGCGTCGCGGACCAGCCCGAAGCTCGCGAGATGCCGCAGATGCCAACTGGTCACCGACGGGGTCGCACCCACGTCGGGGGACAACTGAGTGGCCGTCGCCGGTCCGTGCCGCCGGAGCCGTTCCAGGATCGCCAGCCGTACCGGGTGCGCGAGCGCCCGCATCGCTTTGGGATCGGTGATCTCGATATCGCCCAGGCGGTTGTTCGGCATGACGTGAGAGTATGCTCTCACAACTGTGAGAGTCAACTCTCACAGTTGCCGGCCCGGAGTTGTGGACGGACCGTCCACGAATGCCGTATCTCTGTGCATTCCGCCGCGGATCCGGGGTCGGCCCTGAGAGGCTCGGTGGTGCACCGGTCAGGCTCCCAGGAGGTCGTGGAATGAAGCGCACCGCCGTCGCCTTCGCCGTCGCGGTGCTCGCCCTCGCGGCAGCGTTGTCCGCACCGGCCACCGCAGCCCAGGAATCCGGTGGCGGGCCGCGTACAACGGTCCCGACGAGCGTCGATCCGTTGCACGGGGTCGCGGGCTACCTCGGCACCCGCGCGGGTTCGGTGAGCGTGGCCCTGTACGAGCGCTCCACCGGCCGGACCTACCTGCTGCGGCACGGACCGGTGGTGCCGCAGTACACCGCCAGCAGCGCGAAGGTCGACATCATGGCCATGTGGCTGCACCGCTACCAGGCCCGGCCGGGAACGGTGCCGGGCAACGTGCCGTACTCCATCCAGTTCCTGCTGCAGAACATGATCCACGTCAGCGACAACTCGGCCGCGACGGGCCTGTTCCACTTCGCCGGTGGCTGCCGGGCCCTCACCCGGTTCAACACGCTGATCCCCATCCGCCACACCAGGGTGGGTTGCGAGAGCCCGACGTACTACGGCTGGGGCAACACCATCACCACCGCGGCCGACCAGGCGGCGATCGTGCGTACGTTCGCCTACCCCAACCGGTTGCTGCGCACCGACTCCCGGGCATACGGGCTGAACCTGATGGAGAACATCGACCCCACCCAGCGCTGGGGGGTCAGCTGCGGGCCGTGGGGAACGGCGTGCGACCCGCCCACGTACGCCCCGCCGGTGCCGGGCGTGACCGTTGCGCTGAAGAACGGCTGGAAGTTCGTACCCGGCTGCCCGCAACAGGACCTCACCTGCCCCTGGCAGGTCAACAGCATGGGCTGGGTGCACGGCCAGGGCCGGGACTACGTACTAGCCGTGCTGACGACCGACGATCCGCCGGTCGCCGGCCACTCCGGGATGGACTACGGGATCGACACCGTACAGGGTGTGTCCCAACGCATCTGGCAGAACCTCGCCCCCTGACCGAGGTGCCGGGCCCTTGCTCCTGAAGCCCGGCACCGCCGACAGCAGCGGAGCGTCAGACGCTGGGGTTCCAGTCCTGCTTGGGCCACAGCGCCACCCACCGCGGACCCTCCTCATAGGACTCGGCGTCCTCGTCACGTTCGTAGCTGGCGATGACCTTCTCCACGGCGGTCTCCTCCTCGCGGATGGTCTCGGCGATCTCCGGGATGCTCACTCCCCTGCGCCAGGCCAGGAACATCGACAACGTGCGCTCCGCGGAAACCTCCTCCAGTACGTCGTCGAGGCTGCGTACCCGCTCCCGTAGATGCTCCTTCGGGTCCTGGTCGGACTGTGCGGTCGCCATCATGGCCATTGAACTTCCTCCGCTCCCTGCGATGTTTGAAAGATGACGGGACCCGCCGGTCACGTTCCGTTCAGCGGATGCCCCGCAGGAGTAGTTTGGAAGACAATCCGGCCACTACCTAGCGTTGACATGTTGACAACGCACAGGTGGTCCATGTCAACACAGGAGGGTCGATGTTCGGGCCGAAACTCAGGCAGGCGCGCGGCGAGTTGGGGCTGTCCCTGCGCGACCTGGCTGCCCTGGTCCCGTGTGATCCGGGGCTACTGTCCAAGCTGGAGAACGGAAAGCGCCGACCCTCGGAGGCGATCGCGGCCCGACTCGACGACCTGCTGAAAGCGCGCGGCGAACTGATCGGATCGAGCCGGCTGGACGTGGCCGCCGCCATCGACGCCGAGCCGTGGCAGACAGCCGAGCTGCTGCAACGGGTACAGGCGTCGGACACCACACCGGCGACCATCGAATCGCTGCAGGCGACCGTCTCCGACGTGTGCTGCGCCTACTCCCGTACGCCCGCGCTGGCCCTGCGTTCCGAGGCACACGGCTGGCTGCGGCGGGTGTCGGCGCTGCTGCGCAAGCCGGTGGGACTGCACGAGCACCGCGAACTGCTCGCCACGGCGGGCTGGCTCGCCCTGTTGGTGGGTTGCTGCGAATACGACGCGGGGATGCGCGCCAGCGCCGAGAGCACCCGGGTGGCCGCCCGGCAGCTCGGCGCCGAGGCCGGGCATCCCGACCTGATCGGCTGGGCGCACGAGATGTCGGCGTGGTTCGCTCTGACGCAGGGCCGCTACCGCGACGTGGTCGCCGCAGCCGATGCCGGACTCGCCGTTGCGGGCGCCCGGCCCGTCGGGGTGCAGCTGCACGCCCAACGGGCGAAGGCGCTGGGGCGGTTGGGCGACACGCAGGGCGTACGTGAAGCCCTCGACCGTGGCCAGGAGCTGCTGTCGTCGCTGCCGGCACCGGACCGAAGCGACAACCACTTCGTGGTCGATCCGGCCAAGCTCGACTTCTACGCCATGGACGCCTACCGGCGTGGTGGCGACGACGCGCGGGCCGCCGAACACGCGCACGCCGTAGTGGCTTCCGGTGTCCTACCGGACGGCACCGAGACCGCGCCCATGCGCGTGGCGGAAGCGCGGCTCACCCTCGCGGCGGTGGCCGCGCGCAGTGGTGACCTGGAGCAGGCCGTGGCGACCGGGGTCTCCGCGTTCAGCTCACCGCGCCGGAGCCTGCCCACCCTCACCATGGTGGCCGGGGAACTGGAGGGTGAGCTGACCCAGCGGTACCCGCAGGAGCCGGCCACCGAACGCTTCCGGGAAGCCGTACGCGCACTGCGCCCGTGAGGAATCAGGCGGGGCGAGCGGGTTCAGCCAGATGGATGTTCCGGCGGAACAGTATGGCTGCGCCTGGCGGAATGCGAGCTGCCTGGGCTTCACCAGCGCATATTGCGGCTCTGCAGAGGCGTACCCGGTCCCGCCCCTCGGGCATCGTTTCCATGTACGGGTCCCGCCGGCAGACGGCTCTTGCTCACATGTCCGGGTAGCAGGTTCGGCCGTACGCGTCGACGAACCGGGCGTGGTCTGCCAGCACTGCATCCACCACCAGGTCGAGTGGCTGTCGGGCATCGATCCGGACCGCTCCCTTGGCAAGTGTCCGCGCACGGAATCGAGGGTGCCAGGAGCGCAACCACTCGCGTTCGCTGTCCTGCTGGCCGAATCCATGGTCCCGGCCCGGCGCGTCGAGCCGGGACCACATGGTGGTCCGGTCGATGTCGAGCAGATAGATCCGTTCGAAGCGGCGCAGGGCATCCGGCTGATGCCTACCCTCGCCGGTGCTCTCGTTGCCGCACACGAACAGCGTGCGCGGTCCGGCCTGAGCGATGAGCTGATCCAACCGGTCGAGCCGCCACTGCCAGCGATGGCTGTTGAGCCAGTCCACCGCGTCGGGACCACCGGGGTATTCGACCGCGTTGCCGGAAGAATCCAGCCATCGGCACAGCCCGGGATCATCGTCGGTATTCAACGACAGCTCGCCCTTCCGCGTCAGCGCAGCGGCAACACTCGTCTTGCCCGAACCCGGAACTCCCGTGACCAGCACAGCACCCATCACAGGAGAGTTGCCCGTACGCGACATTGCCGGCAACCCATTAAGGTCCCCCTCCGTTCGGGGCCACCCCGGGGTACGGCCGACGGCCGGGCGCCGGAATCCTCGAAAGAAGTCCGGGAACGGTGTCGGATCCGGGCAGAGTGGTTCGTAGCAGGGGTGAAGGGCCGCCCACGAGGGACGCCCCCACAGTGCGGGAGATCGAGGTACGGCCGTTCCTATGAACATGGTCGAGGTGCGGGAGGCGGTCAGCCGGGCCCACCACGAGGAGTGGGCTCGCGTGGTCGCCGTTCTGACCAGGCGTTTCGGTGACCTCGACGTCGCCGAGGAGGCGGCGGCCGAGGCGTTCGCGACCGCCGTCGAACGGTGGCCGGCCGACGGCGTACCGCCCAATCCCGGTGCCTGGCTGACCACCACCGCACACCGCAGGGCCATCGACCGGATCCGGCGCGAGAACAAGCGCTACGACAAGCAGAAGGAGGCCCAGCTGGCGTACGACGACGGCCCGCCGGGGCCTCCCGACGCCATCGACGACGAGCGACTCCGACTGGTCTTCACCTGCTGCCACCCGGCGCTGGCGATCCAGACGCGGGTGGCGCTGACGCTGCGCATGCTCGGCGGTCTGACCGTGCCCGAGATCGCCCGCGCCTTCCTGGTACAGGAGTCCACCATGGGGCGGCGGATCACCCGCGCGAAGACCAAGATCAAAACTGCCCGCATCCCGTACCGGGTGCCGGCCGCGGAGGATCTGCCGGCCCGGATCGCCGGCGTACTCGCCGTCCTGTACCTGGTGTTCAACGAGGGCTACCTGGCGACCGGCCCCGGCACCGATCCGGTACGCCACGACCTGACCGCCGAGGCGATCCGGCTCACCCGCCTGATCCGTGCCCTCCTGCCGGAGGACGGTGAGGTGGCCGGACTGCTGGCGTTGATGCTGCTCACCGAGGCGCGCCGCACCGCCCGGGTGTCGGCTCGGGGCGAACTGGTCACCCTCGACGAGCAGGACCGCGGGGCCTGGGACGCGGCGCTGATCGCCGAGGGCCACCAACTGGTACGCGAACGCCTTGCCGCCGCGGTGGCCCCGGGTCGCTACCAGATCCTCGCCGCGATCAACGCCGTACACACCTCCGCGCGCGACATCCGCGACACGGACTGGTCGCAGATCGTCGCGCTCTACAACCAGCTCGCCCGCGTCGACCCGTCACCGATCGTCGCTCTCAACCGGGCCATCGCGGTCGCCGAGCTGGACGGCCCGGAGGTGGCGCTGGCGGCCGTCGACCGGCTCGCCGACGCCTTGGCCGACTATCACGCCTACTATGCGACCCGCGCCGATCTGCTGCGCCGGCTGGGCCGCAGCCGGGACGCGCGCGCGGCGTACGACAGGGCCATCGAACTGGCCGGCAACACGGCCGAGTCCGCGTACCTGACCCGCCGCCGCGACCAGCTGGGATAGGCAGCGCTTCGCCGCCGATCACGAGGTGTTCTCAGTCGGCCGAGGGCTTGCGCCAGACGGAGACGTGGCTCTCGCTGTCCGAGGTGAAGGGGCTGCGGTCCCAGTCGGCGAACCGCTCCTCCAGTTCCAGTCCGGCCAGCTGCGCCATCAGATCGCATTCGGCCGGCCAGATGTAGCGGAAGTTGCCGGGGCCGTAGCGGGTCGTACCGTCCGGCTCGTGCGTGTAGTGGTGCGACGTGCACTGCTGGGTGACGAGATCGTAGGTGTCGAAACAGATGTGGCCCGCGCTGACGTCCATCAGTACGCCGGGTGCGCCGGGAGGCAGGCGACGAAGCGGGGGTACCCACAGTTCGATGACGAACCGTCCGCCGGGGCTCAGGTGCCGCGCGGCGTTGCGGAAGCACGCGACCTGCTCCTGTTGGGTGCGCAGGTTGGAGATGCTGTTCCACACCAGGTACACCAGGGAGAACGCGCCCGGTACCGTCGTCGTGGCCATGTCGCCGGCCACGACCGGCAGCGTGGCCTCGTCCGCCTTGTGCCGCAGTTGCGCGATCATCGGCGCGGACAGTTCGATGCCGGTGACGGGTATGCCGCGGGCGGCCAGCGGGATGCCGACCCGCCCGGTGCCGATGGCGAACTCCAGCGCGGCACCCGATCCGGCCAGCCGCGCGAGGAAGTCGACGGTGGGGTCGAGTGCCTCCGGCACGAACCTCTCCGCCGCGGCGGCGTCGTAGCGTTCGGCGGTTTCCTCGTCCCACACTTCGCTGCTGGTCATGGCGCCACAGCCTGACGACCAAGACTCATTCTGTCGACCGCTTTCTGTGCTGACCGGCAGGGTAGGACGGCCGGCAGCAGCGCCGGCCGATCCCGTAGCCCGTACGGACGCAACATGCCTGCAGGTGGTGCTGATTCACTTGCGGTAGAAGCGCACCCAGTCCGGCCCCTCGGAGAAGGAGTCGATGTCCGGGTCGCGCCGGCACATCGCCAACATCCGCTCCACCTCAGCCGCCTCCAGCAGCGCCAGGTGCGCGATCTCGCCGACCTCCACACCCCGCTGACTGGCCCGGTACATCGCCAGCTCCCGATCCGCGCCCACGTCCTCCATCACCCGCGTCAGGTGCCGGATCCGCTGCGTCCAGTGCCCAACCTCGTCCTCGTACGCCGCCTCGACCGTCACGCCACTCCTCCGTCAGCTGACAACCTGATCCACCCCGTGGAATGCGGAGCCAACTTCATCAGACTTTGCCAAAAGTGACGATGGAACCATCTTCGAGTGACGGTCGGAACGTACTCTGGGCATTCAAAACGTCACTCAAGACACATTAGGAGGCGTCGTGGCCAACGAACGGCTGCGGGCAGCGATGGAGCGAGGCCGGGTATCGATCGTCGAACTCGCCACCTACACCGAGAAGGACGCCAAGACCGTTGGTCGTTGGCTGAGTGGGCGGGTTCCTCACCCGCGCACCAGGTACATGGTTGCCAAGCGGCTGAAGGAGGACGAGGAGTTCCTGTGGCCGGGCGCGAACAAGGAGTCCAGCGATCCCATGGGTGCCGGAGCCGAGATCGTAGCCTCGTACCCGTACCGTAGCGACTTCCCCACCAGCGCCTGGTGGCGTCTGATCACACGGGCGAACCGGCAGATCGATCTGCTCGGATACACCTTGTACTTCCTGCCGATGCAGCAAACCCGCGGCTGATCAGGGCTCCGAAAGTGCGCCGCTGGTGCAAGTCCGAGCAGTCAGTCGCCGACCCTGCATCGAAGTACGTCCCGGACCGTGACGCGGAAGAGGACCTGGGCGCACGCTCGTGGTGCGCGTTCAGACCACACTCAAGTACCTCGACGAGCTTCGAGGGTGTGACACCTACGACTTCGCGCTACCAGAACTTGCCACAGGACGAGCAGGCCTTCCGATTCGATAAGAGATTCTGGTGACCTCAAACCTCTACGTGCACCCGGTTGCGTCCCCGCTGCGGGACCTTCGGCAGCTGGGGCCGAATGGCCTGCCTGCAAGCTTCGCCGCCACTTCAAGACGGCCTGGGTATGCCCGAGAACCACCCCCATCGGAGAGAATGGCGCGAAGCGCGGGGTCCGCGCAGGTACCTGAGCGGGAGACGTCATGACCAGGGTCGACTACTACGACGACGCCGACGCGCCCGAACCCAACTCGCTTGTCGCCGCGACCTCCGCCATCGTCAGCGGCGCTGATGGTCAGCTCGTTCTGCAACGCAGGAAAGACAATGATCTGTGGGCGCTGCCCGGTGGCGGGATGGAACTGGGTGAGTCCGTCTGGGACACCACGGTCCGCGAGGTCCGCGAGGAGACCGGGCTGGAGGTCGAGCCTCAGTACATCGTTGGGGTCTACTCCGATCCTCGCCACGTCTTCGCCTACGACGACGGCGATGTTCGCCGAGGAGTTGTCCGTTGTGTCGCCCCCAAAATCATTCGCGGCGCTGGATCACGCAAGGGACGGGTTCGGTCCTTCACCGCGGGAGCTCGGCAGCGTGCCCATGCACCCAAGCATCCGTGGGCGTATCGGCAACTACCTTGCCGGCGAGCGGGGTGCCCTCCGCTAACCGTCGACGGCGATACCGCATCGTGCGGCGGCATCGTGAACGGCCGCGATGGCCGCACGGATCTCATTCGCCGCAGCAGAGATGGCCCGGGGAACTGTGTGTTCCGGCCCGTACCGCTCGCGGATCTCAGCGAGCCGTTCATCGAACCTGACCGGTTGCCCAACAGGGCTGGTCGTCATGTCGCAGTACCAGAGACCGTCCCGTAACAGCGACGCCTCGTCGGGAAACTCCGCCAGCTCATCGGCGAGCCCACGGAGCTCGGCTTCGAGCTGGCCGCCGGAATGGTTCGCGACGAGCCTGCACAGCCGCTCTTCAACACCGAGCTTCCGAAGATGCCGCGCCCCATCCAGCGGATGGAACCCAGTGTCCTGCACTGACTCTGCATAGCCGATGTCATGCAGCCATGCCGAGGCCACCAACAGATCCGCTTCCTCGGCCAGCGCGGGCGTAGTGTGCTGTTGGCCACCGCTTGACGATGGGAAGCCGAGAGAAGCTCCTCCGCTAGCCGGTCTTCCGCACCGGTCTACGCGCCAAACGACATCTGTGGCTCGATCATGCTCATGAGCGCTACGGCCACCGCACGGGACTGCGCCTATGCGTCCCAAACGTCCGTCGGACGTCCCGCACGCCACAATCACATTCGATCGATCCAAACTGCGGTTGAACTGCGCGAGCCCGATCCCACAACAATCCCCTGAAAGAAGAGTGCTCACCGATCTACGCGCTCGTCAGTGAGACGTACAGTCAGGCCTATCCGAAACAAGAGTTAAATCGCTAGATTCTGTGGCGGGAGTCGCATGTCCCAATCGGTGCGCGTCATAGTTTATTGTGCGAACTAAAAGAAAGAGGGAATGACCCATTAAAGACTCAACACCGCCCAAATCAAACGTTTATCACTCACTCCTCCTAACCTGCCCTAAATCTTCCTTTAATGCAGATTCGATCTCATGGCCTACGCCAGCCTGTTCCTGGCAGAGCAGAACCCGGAGTCCATAAATAATCCTTTCCCGTAGGAAGTCAACAGCATCCCAATGGAATCCACTGTCCAGCATTTGCTCTCGGCGACCCGACAAGAGTGACCGGAGATCGTTCCCCTTCGAGAGAGCCTAGGGTCAGCAAGATCTTTTCTCTCGGTCCCACGCACCGCCGCGCGCCATAACGTCGATGTCGCCCGGAACGTCAATCCAGCCACGGACAAATAGTGGCCAGCCACCGGCGATGACGTCATCGCATGGATTGAGGCCTAAGGAAGACAATTCACAAACCAACTGGTGTGATAGGAATGCGTCACAGTTTCCATCTAATGTCATACTACTGACATCTCTAAAGTACATCGCAATAATCTAGCGAATCCAGTTGCCGCGAGTAGACTCGTTAGCGTTCCCACCAAGAAGTATTCAGCAAAGCCTGCCGATTGGTTCTCTAACCGAGGAAATCGCACTAACGCTTTCGCCGCAATGGCCAGTGCCGCTGCAACCGCTCTGACTGCCAGCAACGATCAAGCAGATCAGAGCACGCTCTGACCCAGCCTATAGCGGCATTAGTGAGCAGAAGTTTTTCTAGTTCCTCGCAGTTGCCGCGTTTCGTTAAAAATGCTTGTACAACCAAATAGACTACTTCCCCATCCGGTAACACGGCAATACATAGCGCCGCTATTGCAGTAACAAATCGTACGTCAAAAACATACTGAACAAACTTGTCGTAAAGTTGATAGACATATAGAGAAATACCAACGATCACAGAGATCACAAAAATGAGCGACGAACACAAATATCACATAATAAATCTTTATATAACTCTAAAAATAGATGAATATAGAATAGATGATCTCAGCGAAAATATCTTTACTTATCGTAAACTCCTACGCGCAAAATCGATAATATTAAATCTAGAAAAGTTGAATATCGCGATAATTACCAAACACAACGAAACAAACACCAAACCAAACACAAAAACATTTGAACCGTAGAAAAGTAAATGATACATAAAGACCATACATTGCAGTTAGCAGGAACTGCGTATCGACCTGTTCCTTAAAAAATGCAAAGATTGCGGCACTGACACGGCAGCGAGGATACCGATCGACAGTCGTCCGAGTTCCACTAAATCACCTATCTTGCCAGTCACGGACAAAGATAAGCGCATGGTAGAGCACGACGCCTAATAACGGACATAACGGGCTCATCCCAATCGAGGGTGTAGTTGTGGTCTGAAGCCGCCGGTCTCGAGCAGGGATCGGGCGATGTAGTTGGTGAGGTTGCGGAAGCCGAGGGCGGAGCCGCGCAGGTGTTCGAGGCGGCCGTTGATCGCTTCGGTGGGCCCGTTGCTGGTGCCGGGGCGGTCGAAGTAGGCGAGCACGTCGGCGGCGCGCTTGGTCAGGGTGCGGCCGAGGCGTGATGAGCTCGGTCAGCGCGGCGGGCACGCCGGGGCTGAGCGACGTCGATCAACGCTTGTCATCAGCTCGCGGCCCGTGCTGCGGTCGGGGTCGCGGTAGGCGGCGATCATGCGCTGGTAGATGCCCCAGGTGGCCTCGACCTGCGACGTGCTCGTCGTCGGCGAACAGCGCCGTCGAGGCGGTTGCGTCTGCTTGTCGGTGAGCAGGTCGGCGCCGGTGTGCAGGGTCCGGCGGGCGCCGTAGAGCGGGTCGCCCTTGCGGCCGCGGTGCCCGTGGGTGTGCTTGCTGGACGCGTCGCCGGCACTCGGTCCAGGGCATCGCCGGCCAGGCGCACGACGTGGAAGGGGTCCATGACCGCGACCGCGTCGGGGAGCTCCTCGGTGGTGGCGGTCTTGAAGCCGGTGAACCCGTCCATCGCGACCACCTCGACTGCTGTCGCGGCAGGACTGGTCGCGTGTCGGCGAGCCAGGTCTTGAACGCCTCGCTTGGAGCGGCCTTCGACCATGTCCAGCAGCCGGGCCGGGCCCGGTGCCGTCACGGATCGGGGTGAGGTCGATGATCACGGTGACGTACTTGTCGCCGCGGCGGGTGTGGCGCCACACGTGCTCGTCGACGCCGATGACGCGCCACGCCGTCGAACCGGCTCGGGTCGTTGATCAGCACCCGCTTGCCCTCGGCCAGCACCGCGTCGTTCGCGGTGTTCCAGGCGACCGCCAAGCCCCTCGGCGATCCGGGCGACGGTCAGGTGCTGCACGACGATCGCCTTCCAGCGCCCAGCGCAGCGCGCGGCGCGACAGCTTCGCCCGCGGCTCGGCGGCCGTGCTGGTGTCCTGGCGCCACACGTGCCCGCACGCGGTGCAGCGGTAACGGCGCACCGTCGACCAGCAGGCGTCGTCGGCCGCCAGCCCAACGGCTCGTGCGCCAGCCGCCGGATCACGCTGTCGCGCGGCACGCCCTTCGCAGCCGCAGCGGCGGCACCACTGGTCGGGCTCGACCACCCGGCAGGCCAGCACCGCCCGATCCGGCTCGAGGCGTTGGCCGATGACCACGAGACCGAGCTCGTCAAGACGGCAGAACGCGGTCAGATCAGGGCAGGCGAAACCCCGCCAGCGGTAGCGTCAGGCACGTCGAGGTCTTCCGGATGAGGCAGTGTAGGAACCTCTCATCCTCGGAAGACCTCGACCCCTACCCGGCCACCGACACGCCAGCCGCGACTACACCCTCATCTGCGAAGAGCCACATAACGTCCTGCGGTCAGGTCGCCATTCCATGCCGTCTCTGCATTGATGAAGCATCAAATCGACGACTGGCACGATCATCGATGCCCAGCTTCTTCGCATCACAGCGCTATTGACTGAGTCTGGGGAGGAGTCATATCCCATTCACCTCCGATGCATGTGGTCTCTTACGCCTCGAACAGATTCGATGTACGAATACCTGGGTACGTCGACCAGGTCAGGTGGCTCGGAGCACCATATCGAGTCGTTCTACCGTCTCGGTCGTCAGGTCTCCCAGTTCCTTGCCGAGACGATCGGCTGCGAGGTAGTTGATCCGCCATGCCAGCACTGCGCCCGGTACCGGATCGTCGCTGGTCAGCGGTACTGCCAGCATTCCGCGTGCGCCATGGGTACGTCGTCGGCGATCTCGGCGACGACGACCGTACCGGTGTCGGTGATGGGCTGGCAGGACACGACAACGAATCGTCGGTCACGTAGCGCGTGGCCGACCACTGTCCTGCGCCCCACGCAATTCCTCGCGCGTATACGTACCGTCCGTCGCTGTCAGGTTCGTACTCGCCAGCACCTTGGCCTCTTGCAGACATCCCGGTAATGCCCGCTGCCGTCCATCGGGGACGTTGTCCCCGCCAGCCGCACGAGCAAGCTGGACGATCATCCGGCACCATGATCGTCAACCGCGTCAACTGACGACTACTGCGCTGGCCTTCAACGCTGGGCCGCACGCGACAATGCCTCGCAGCATGCCGTCGTGCCGCGGCGTCAGAACCATATCGGCGGACCACCGATGTCCATATCGAAGGCCCGGGCGTCCAGATCAAAGGCCCCAAGCTTGACATCCGGTCAGCGTTGTGCGCGACTATTGCCGGTCAGCACCGATTGCGTCACCCGGCCGATCTTGGCTCGTTGGGTGGGTGTGCCTGACGATCGGCGGCCCTCCTATGCGGAGCTGGCTGAGATGGTGAGGCAGTTGCGGGTCCAGGTGGCCGAACTGCGGGCGCAGAACGCGGAGTTGCGGCGGCGGTTGGATCAGGATTCGTCGAACTCGTCGCGGCCGCCGTCGTCGGATTCGCTGTTTGTCAGGCCTGCACCGCGCTCGTTGCGGGCCGCAGCGCCGGAAGCCGGGTGGCCAGACTGGTCATGAGGGCCGCGCGTTGCGCCAGGTTGAGGCGCCTGTCCAGGTCGCAGTCGCATGAGCCGGTCGCTTGTGGTGGCTGCGGGGCCGGCCTGCCGGCCAGCGCGGGTATGGCGAGCGTGGTGTGTCGGCAGGTGTTCGACATCCCAGCGATCCGGGTGCGGGTGACCGAGCATCGGCTGGTGGAACGCCGTTGCCACTGCGGGAAGCTCACCCGTGCTGCGGCGCCGGCCGGGGTGCGGGCACCCACCCAGTACGGGCCGCACGCGGCGGCGATCGGCGTGTACTTGTATACGGGGCAGTTCCTGTCTCGGCAGCGCACCGCTGACGCTCTGTCGGAACTGTTCGCCACGCCGGTGTCGGCGGGCACAGTGTCTGCCTGGACGGCTCGCGCAGCCGATGCGGTGGACTCCTGTGGGCTCACCGATCGTGTCCGGGCCGCGCTGGCCGCGGCGCCCGTGGCGCACTTCGACGAGACCGGGTTGCGGGTGGCGGGCCGTCTGCACTGGGTGCATTCGGCGTCGACCGGCGAGTATTCGCTGATCAGCGTGCATCCGAAACGGGGTCGAGTGGCGATGGACGCCGCAGGGGTGCTGCCCGGCTTCACGGGGGTGGCGGTCCATGACGCGTGGGCACCCTATGACACCTACACGACCGCGACGCATGCGTTGTGCAACGCGCATCTGTTGCGGGAGTTGGTTGCTGTTATCGAACAGTCCGTCGTAAGCCGATCCCGCCGGTGCTGCGTGGTGCTGGGCCGTGCAGGCACGCGGCCCGCTGCTGAATCTCAAAAGCTGGTCGAGGCGCCCACGCCGCGGGAGTCGAGGTCGATGTGGGAACACGCGAGCATCTGGTGCACCAGATCCGGTCGGCGGCCGTGATCGGAGCCGACACGCCCGGGGCGGGGGCGGTGCCGGCCCGGTGTCGTGCCCTGGCCCGACGGATACGCGACCGGCTCGATGACTATCTGCGGTTCGCCGACGATCGTCGGGTGCCGTTCGACAACAACGCCGCCGAGCGCGAGATCCGGATGGTCAAGCTGCGGCAAAAGGTGTCCGGGTGTCTACGGACCCTGACTGGCGCGAAACAGTTCTGCGCGATCCGCTCCTATCTGGCCACAGCGGTCAAGCATAGGGTGCGTTTCTTTGACGCTCTGACGCTACTCACTCTCGATCAGCCATGGCTACCTGAACCAGCCTGCTGACCAGTTACCCCGAGGCCTTCCAGTTGTACTCGTTGATCCCGGGTGCCCACAGGTAGACCTCGCCGTTGATCGTCGTCGTCCCGGGTGCGTAGACCATCATCGAATAACTCGATCCGTAGCCGTAGTCGACCTCGCTGTTCCAGCCACCGAGTGACGAGAAAATGTTCTTGGTCGTGTTGCCTCCGTAAGCGTTGCCGGTGACCCGAATCCAGTTTGCTTCGCAAGACCAGGAGTAGAAGATCTGGATCGTGGCGACCTGCGCGCCGGAGTAGCGGTCGATGATCGGCCGGGTGGCGATCTGCGATGCGTTGACGTTGCAGCCGGTGGCGGCGGGATCCTTGCCGTCGTAGTAGTGACCGCCTCCGCTGGCCCCGCTGGCGTGCGCCGCAGCCGTGGTCGTGAGCGTGATCGCGAGGGCGGCCATGACGACCATGAGGAGCCGGCGGGGCCATGACCGGCGTCCGGTGGCGGTTCCTCGTGAGGTTCGTGGCGTGTTCTGCGTTCCCTGTGTGGTATCCATGCAAGAAGTGTCTGGTCCGCGGGATGTGAGCGATATCAGGCGAAGCCTGATTTCGCAGGTGGCGTGACCTCAGTCCAAGTCGTAGCCCGCGGGGAGGAGCCGCGCGGTGATCTGCGACCGCTGGGTGGCGTCCAGCTTCCTCATGATGTTGAAGACGTGGGTCTTCACGGTGTGCAGTGAGATGACCAGCGATGCGGCGATCTCCTGATTGCTCAGACGCTTGTTGACCAGGTGGGCGATCTCGCGTTCGCGTGAGGTGAGCAGTGCCCAGGCGTCGAGGGCCTCGCCTTCTGGCCGGGTGAGCATCGCGAACGTCTCCTGTCGCGTTCGGGAGACCAGCGTAGCGAGGTCGGCGACTTCGCCGGTGACGTCCCGGCTGTCGGCGAGCGAGGCCTGGATAGCGGCGACAGCGCCCTGGATCGTTTCCAGGCGTTCGGTCATCTCGACGACCAGGTCGGTGAAGCTGGGGCCTACGGGTTCGAGTTGCGGGTCTCCAGAGGCGAGCTCGCGCAGGGAGAGGGTGTCCTCGTGTCCGCGTCGCAGAACGGTGACGACGATGCTGCAGAGCCATTCGAACGCGCGAACGGTATCGGCGTCGTAGGCAGCGGGTTGGTAGGTCTGCATGGCGCCGATGCCGATGACGCGGGGCAGGCGCGTTCTGCGGTCGATCAGGGGCGTCGTGATCGCGTCCTGAGAAAGCCGGCTGGCGTCGCCGAAGCGGATTCCCCGGTTGAGCAGGGAGCCGTTGTCCTGGGAGTAGGTGTAGCTCGTCTGGTGGCGCAGCACCCATGCGCCCACGCCGTGGTAGCCGTAGGTGTCCAGCCCGGTGGCCTCGATCTCTTTCTGGTCGTAGATGTAGGGGTAGGCGATCTGCTTTCCGGGCGAAATATACCGATGTAGAAGGCGTCAACGGGAGCGATCTTCTCCATGGTGGCGCGCAGGTAGTCGTACAACGCCTGGTGGTCGCTGGGGTTCAACGCGCGGATGAAACGGGCCGCGTGCTGCAGGATCTCGACGACTTCACGTGTGAAGGCCACCTGTGGAGTCTAGGCTGAAGTTTCAACCTTGATGGGCGGTTTGGACCACCCTGCAGATCATGGAGCAGTCCTTGTTGCGTTGCGTGCGATGAGTGCGCCGCACCCGAGCGTTACAAGATCCGCAGCAGTGGGCCGTTAGATCTGCGGGACTCCGACATTTCGCACGGTTGCGCGTGGTTGGGCGTCCGCCGCTGCGGATCTTGACCGCACAAAGCGACAGCGCAGGGAGGATGGCGGACGAGTCGGCCTGTAGGCCGGGTTCTGTGGCCGGGGCGCCTTGCGGCACTGCCCCGGTCGGCGGCCATCCATCTCGGCCTGCCGTCGCCGGCAGGCTCCAGCGGTCTACCCGCAGGCATCGGGCGGGCCGCCCTCGAACGCCTGCGCAGACGGTGTTCCCACCGCCCATCTTGACCTTGCTCCAGGTGGGGTTTACCTAGCCGCCCCGGTCACCCGGGGCGCTGGTGGTCTCTTACACCACCGTTTCACCCTTACCCGACCGCTCGCGCGACCGGGCGGTCTGTTTTCTGTGGCACTGTCCCGCGGGTCGCCCCGGGTTGCCGTTGACAACCACCCTGCCCTGTGGAGCCCGGACCTTCCTCGACACCGGGGTCTCCCCCGCTGACGCGACCGCCCGGCCGGCTCGTCCGCCGACCATGATCGTACGTCAGGCCACCGGTCCGGACAGCGCCGGCAGCAGATCGGTGATCATCGCCTCCGGCCGGTGTCCACAGGCTGAACGGCAACCGGCCGACCAGCCAGCGGACGGCTAGGCTCGGTGCCGATGAACGCCATCTCGATCGCCCTGCTGCTCGCCGCCGGCCTGGCCGCCGGTGGGGTCAACGCGATCGCCGGCGGCGGTTCGCTGATCACCTTCCCGGCGCTGCTGGCGACCGGCCTCACGCCGGTACCGGCGAACGTCACCAACTCGGTGTCGGTGTGCCCCGGCTACCTGTCCAGTGTGGTCGGTAGCCGGCAGGAACTGGTCGGGCAGCGGCGCCGCGCGCTGGAACTGATCCCCACCACGGCGGTGGGTACCGCGCTGGGCTGCCTGATACTGCTCGTCACTCCGGCGGCGGCGTTCACGAAGGTGGTGCCGTTCCTGGTGATCGGCGCGGCACTGATCCTGGCGTTCCAGCAACGGCTGCGCGCGATCGTCGGCCATCCGGAACGAATGTCGCAGCGCCGCCGCCGGGTCAGCATGCATCTGATGGCCGGCATCGGTTCGGTGTACGGGGGCTACTTCGGCGCCGCGCTGGGCGTGATGTTGGTGGCGGTGCTGGCGCTGGTCGTGCCGGAACGGATGCAGCGCATCGGCGCGCTGAAGAACGTACTGTCCGCTGTGGTCGGTGTGGTCACCGTCGCGGTGTTCGGTCTGTTCGGCCCGGTGCACTGGATCTCGGTACTGATCCTCGCCCCGGCCACCATCGTCGGCGGCTATCTCGGCGCCCGGGTGGCCCGCCGGCTCTCCGCATCGGTACTGCGTACCGCGATCGTCCTGTTCGGACTCGCGATCGGCGGATACCTGCTGTTCCAGGCATTCGGCCCCGGGCACTGACCGGCGCGTACCACGGCCCGGAGCCACCGGCGCACAGCACGATGGCCCACAGCACGACGGCCGCCGCGGCAGATCGCCGCGACGGCCGTACCGTGCACCGGGGTCAGCGTGCAGCCGGAATCAGCCCTGCGCCAACTCCGGGATCGCCGAGACCTTCGGGTCTCCCTCGTCGGCCGTGTAGTCCTCCGCCGTGGTGATGTCGACCCCGTCCGGGGTCTTCACCGCCCGCAGGATCAACGTGGCGACCGCCGCGACGAGCAGGTTGACCGCCACCGCGACGAAGCCGGCGTAGATCGTCACCTTGGTGTCGAAACCCAGGTTCGACAGGGCGAAACCGGTCCCGCCGAAGTGCGCGTGGCCGGTCTTGGCGTTCGGGATGGTGTACATCATCCACATACCCGCACCCATGCCGGCCAACCAGCCGGCGATCAGCCCGCCCCGGTGGAACCACCGGGTCAGCAGGCCCAGTGCCACCGACGGCAGGGTCTGCAGGATGATCACGCCGCCGATCAGCTGCAGGTCGATCGCGAACTGCGGGTTGAGGAACAGGATGAACCCCAGCGCACCGAACTTCACCAGCAGCGACACGATCTTGCTGACCCACGCCTCCTGGCGCGGCGTGGCGTCCCGCTTGAAGTACTCGCGGAAGATGTTGCGGGTGAACAGGTTCGCTGCCGCGATCGACATGATCGCCGCCGGCACCAGGGCACCGATACCGATCGCCGCGAACGCGACGCCGGCGAACCAGCTCGGGAACATCTGCTCGAACAGCCGCGGCACGATCGTGTTGCCGTCCTTGCCGATCGGCGTGGTCCCGGCGGCGATCGCCATGAACCCGAGCAGCGCGATCAGCCCCAGCAGGAAGCTGTACGCGGGCAGCGCGGACATGTTGCGCTTGACCACGTTGCGGCTCTTCGCCGCCAGCACACCGGTCACGCTGTGCGGGTACAGGAACAGCGCCAGCGCCGAACCGAACGCCAGGGTGGCGTAGTTGAGCTGCCCGGCCGAGCCGAGTACCAGGGCACCGGCCGGTGGCTTGCCGGCGGTGGCATTCGCCGCGTTGAGCTTGGCGAAGTGCTGCCCGGCCACGTCGAAGATGTGCCCGAAGCCGCCCAGCTTGTACGGGATGTAGATGACGGTGACCACGATGACCGCGTAGATGAGCAGGTCCTTGACGAACGCGATCAGCGCCGGTGCCCGCAACCCGGACTGGAACGTGTACGCGGCCAGTACCAGGAACGCGACGATCAGCGGCCAGTGCGATCCCAGCCCCATCGTCTTCAGTACCGCCGAGATGCCGACCAGTTGCAGGGCGATGTACGGCATGGTCGCCACGATGCCGGTGATCGCCACCAGCAGCGCCATCGTCGGCGAGCCGAACCGGGCCCGTACGAAGTCTGCCGGGGTGACGAAGCCGTGCCGGTGCGACACCGACCAGAGTCGGATCAGTACCAGGAACACCATCGGGTACACCACGACGGTGTAGGGCACGGCGAAGAAGCCGGCCGCGCCGGAGGCGAAGACCAGTGCCGGTACGGCGACGAACGTGTAGGCGGTGTAGAGGTCGCCGCCGACCAGGAACCAGGTGATCCAGCTGCCGAAGCTCCGGCCGCCGAGGCCCCATTCGTCCAGGTGCATCATGTCGTTGGGCTTGCGCCAGCGGGCGGCGACGAAGCCGACGGCGCTGACCGCCACGAACAGGACGATGAAGATGACCAGTTCGGTGGTGTGCATGGCTCAGCGCCTCCTCTTCCCGCGCTGGTACACGATGGTGGTCGCGCCGACGCCGAGAACGATGAAGGCCATCTGCAGCCAGTAGAAGGCTGGAAGTCCGAACAGCCGCGGCTTGTCGTAGTTGAACAGGAACGTCAGTAGCGGTATCAGAACAGGAATGACCAGCAGCCAGTTCCACGGGCTGTGGTCAGACCGACGGGCAACCGTGCTCGGATCCTGCGCACCGGAACCTGTCCGGTCCGCGGGCGCGGCGGCACCGTCCGGGGCTTGCCCGGTGCCGTCCGAGTCGGGTTCGGTCACGAGGACCGCCTCCTCCCAATGCCGGTCGGCGGGACGCCGGACCGGTTCACATGACAACGATCACAGTGCAGGGCAGGCCGAATACTAGGCTTCCGGGTGCCGTCGTGGGGAGGGGGCGGCGGCGACTATCCGCTACGATCCGGCCTCGAACCACTCTCCGGAGTCAGGCGCATGCCACGGCCCATCCCCGACGTCAACCTGTTGTAGTCAGCAGACATGCGCACGGTGACCGTCGACGATGCTGCCGGTAGAAGCGGGCGTCACCGGACACACCACTGCGGACAGCGGGCCGAAAACCGGGCATAGTTCCGGCATGACCACACCGAACGGTGGCTACCGGGCCGTCTTCGCCATCGCCGAATACCGGCCGGTGTTCCTCGCGCACGTACTCACCATGCTCGGCACGGTGGTCTCCGAAGTGGCGCTGGCGCTGCTGGTCTACCGGATGACCGGCTCACCGTTCCTGACCGCCGCCACGTACGCGGTCGGGTTCGTGCCGTACGCGCTCGGCGGCACGGTGCTCGCCTCGATCGCCGACCGGTACCCGGCCCGGACCGTACTGGTGGTGTGCAACCTGATCTCCGCGGTCACCGTCGCGACGATGGCCACACCCGCGCTGCCCATCGCGGCGTTGCTGGTACTGCGGTTCGCCAGCGCCACCGTGGCGCCGATCTTCGGCGCGGCCCGCGCCGCCAGCATCCCGGACATCGTGCCCGGCGACGGGGCCGTACTGGCCCGCTCCCTGGTCCGGATCGTCTCGCAGGGCTCCCAGATCGTCGGCTTCGGCCTCGGCGGCCTGCTGCTGACCGTCATCACACCCCGCCAGGCGCTGCTCGGCGAGGCGGGCGCTTTCGCCGTGTCCGCCGTGCTGCTGCGCTTCGGTACCCGCCGGCGGCCGGCCCGCTCCGGGGCCGGGCACACCATGCTGGGCGACTCGCTGCGCGGGCTGCGCCTGCTGCTCGGCGACCGGCGGATCGCCGCACTGTTCCTGCTGTGGTGGGTACCGCCGACGTTCGTGGTGGTCCCCGAGGCGCTGGCCGCGCCGTACACGCACGGGATCGGTGCCGGCCCGGTCGGTTTCGGGCTGTTCATGACCGCGATGCCGGCGGGTACGGTGCTCGGCGAACTCGCCGCCGGCCTGCTACCCACCCGACTGCGGCCCCGGATCGTACCGGCGCTCGCCGGCTGTTCGCTGCTGCCGCTGCTGGTCTTCGGTACCGGCCCCGGCCTGCCGGTGGCGCTGGGCGCGCTGCTGGTCACCGGGCTGTGCTCGGCCTATCTGGTCGGGCTGGACCAGCGGTTCCTGGCCGAAGTACCGACCGAGCTGGGAGGTCGGGCGATGGCCGCGATGAGCGCCGGGATGATGGTCGTACAGGGCCTGGGCATGGCGGCGGGCGGTGCGCTGGCCGAGATCACCGCGCCGCGCACGGTGATCTTCGGGGCCAGCGCCGTCGGTACGGTGTCCGTACTGGCCGTGCTGGCGTGGGTGCGGCACACCCACCGCACGCAGCCCGCCGCAGTACTGGCATCCTGACCCGGGGTCAGAGCCCCGACTCGTCGGTACGGACCAGGATCCGACCGCAGTCCTCGTGCCGTACCACCTGGTCCTTCGCCGCGCCCCGCAGCTCGGCGAGATCCGACCCGGACAGCTCCATCCGGCACCCCTCGCAGCGTCGGCCGCGCAGGATCGCGGCACCGATCCCGGTGCTCGACCGGATCCGTTCGTACAGCGCGAGCAGCTCGTCGGGCACCGAGGCGGCCAACGGTTCCCGTTCGGCGCGCCGGCGTTCCTCCTCAGTGGACAGTTCAACCAGGGTGGCGTCCCGGCGCTGCTCGGTGGCTTCGCGTTCGCCGCGAACCTGGGTCTGCCGCTCGGTGGCCTGTTCGAGCACGCGCACCGCCGACTCGCGCTGCTCCATCAGTTCCAGCTCGCCGTCCTCCAGCTCACTCTGCCGGCGACCCAGCGAGGCCAGTTCGTGCTGCAGGCTCTCCAGTTCCTTCGGGTTGCCCTGCCCGGACTCCAGCCGCTGCCGGTCCTTGTCCGCGCGCAGCCGTACCTGTTCGACGTCACGCTCCTGCCGGGCGATGTCGCGGTCCAGGTCGTCCACCGCGACCTGGGCCCGGACCTGGTCGTCGGTGACCTTCTGCAGTTCGGCGTCCAGTCGTTCCAGTTCGGCCAGTTCCGGCAGGTTGCGGCGGCGGTGCGCGAGCTGAGTCAGCATGGTGTCGGTCGCTTGCAGGTCCAGCAGGCGGCGTTGGTCAGCCGGGTCGGCCTTCACGGGCGCTACTCCTCCAGGTCGTCGAGAGACGGTGGTGCGTCGGACCGGTCCTGCCCCGCGTGCACGGTCCACGGATCGGTCACCAGGGAGGAGATTATGCCCTCCACCCCCAGTTCCCCGGTGAGCCGCGTACGTACGTCGGACAGCCAGGGCCACTCCGTCGCCCAGTGCGCCGCGTCGAGCAGCGCCGGGCCACTGTCGGAAACGTACTCGCTCACCGGGTGGTGCCGCAGATCGGCGGTGAGGTAGGCGTCCGCACCGGCCGCCGCGGCGTCGGGCAGGAACCCGTCACCGGCGCCGCCGCACACCGCGACCGTACGCACCGGCCGGTCCGGATCGCCCGCCGCCCGGATGCCGCCCGCGGTCGCCGGCAGCGCGGCGGCGACCTGCGCGGTCAGCTCGGCGAGGGTGCTCGGCGCGGGAAGTTCGCCGATCCGACCGTGGCCCCGGCCGTCCTCGGTCGGGCACAGCGGGCGGGTGTCGCGCACCCCGAGGCACGCGGCCAGCGCGCTGGACACCCCCGGCTCGGCCACGTCGGCGTTGGTGTGCGCGACGAACAACGCCACCCCGGAGCTGATCATCCGGTGCACCAGCCGACCCTTGTACGAGGTCGTGGCCACGCTCGACACCCCGCGCAGCAGCAGCGGATGGTGGGTGAGCAGCAGGTCGGCCTCCTGCGCCACGGCCTGCGCCACGGTCTCCGGTACGCAGTCCACGGCGAACAGGATCCGGCGCACCGGCGCGTCCGGATCACCGACCACCAACCCCACCCGGTCCCAGGACTCGGCCCATTCGGCCGGGTACCAGCGCTGCATCGCCGCCATCACGTCCGCCACCGTCACCACGCGGGCAGGGTATCGGACCCGGCACCGCGCGTCGCGCAGCACCATCGGCGGGCCGGCATGCCGCACGTCGCGGCGTACGGCCGGCGGCCCGGGGTGCTGCGCGACGCGGGCGTCCCCCGGGCGTTCCGGAACGCCCCCGCGCTCAGGAACGTGCCATCGCCCGTGGATCGGTACGCAGTGCCGCCAGGGCCAGCTCCCACGGGAAGGAGTCGGTACGGGCCTTGCCGCCACCGGGCACCGGCAGTGGGCAGACGTCGTCTCCGTACAGCACCCGTACCCCCCAGGCACGCAGCCGGTCCAGGTTCTCCTGGAAGACCGGCTGCGCCACGTGGCTACGGTTGGAGAAGGGCATCGTGACGATGGGGATGCCCCGGCCGAACGCCTCGGTCAGGATGCCCAGCAGCAGAGTGTCGCTGATGCCGGCTGCCCACTTGTTGATGGTGTTGCAGGTGGCCGGCGCGAGCACGATCGCATCCGGGTCGGGCAGTATGTCGGGTGCGTCCGGGTGCTTGTACGCGCTGCGTACCGGCTGCCCGGTCTGCGCCTCCAGGGCCGGTACGTCGAGGAACCGCACCCCCGACGGTGAGGCCAGTACGCAGACCCGCCAGCCGTCCTGCTGCGCGCGCCGTACCAGCCGGCCCACCCCCCGGGCCACCGGTGAGCCGCACACCAGTGCGTACAGCATCGGGCCGTTGTTGTCGTCCATGGCGTCCACCGGTCTGCTCACACCGCCACGCCGAGGTGGTCCGCCAGTTCGGCCAGCGGGCTGGCCGGTGAGCCCTTCGTTCGACGCAGTACGCCGGAGAGCACCTCGTAGGCGTGTGGCCGGCAGCGGATCTCCGAGGGCGCCAGGCGGTCCGCGTCGAGCAGCAGCTCTGCCGCCGTGTCCAGCTCACCGACCTGGGTGTACGCCCGCGCCACGTCGACGAAGTGGTTGGCCCGCCGCTCGGGCAGCAGGGCGGCGAACCCGTCGGGGTCGAGTTTGCTGTGGGTGACGACGGCGGCTCCGTGCTCGCCGAGTTCGACCGCGGCGGCGGCCCGGTGCAGGGCTACGTTGGTGGGGCCGAACACCGTCCAGTAGTGGTTGGCGTCGCCGCCGAGCTGGGCGGCGGCCTCCTCCGCGGCCCGTAGCAGGTCCCGGCTGGTGGCCAGGTCCGCGCAGCGCGATGCGGCCATCGCGCCCTGCAGCAGCAGATGGCCGTAGACCGACAGCCGCTGCGGGGTGGCCTCCTTCGCGTTGGACGGGGCGAGGCGGTGCGCTACCTGGACGTTGAGGTCCAGCGCCGGCCGGGCCCTGCCGAGGGCGAGCATCGCGTTGGCGACCCGGGTGGTTGCCGCGCCGGCGAGCAGCGGGTCGGCGGAGCGGTGGGAGACACCGACGGCGCGGTCGGCGGCCAGCCAGCCCAGTTCGTGCTCGCCGAGCTTGCGCAGTACCGACGCGGAGATCTGGTAGACCTGCGCGAGCAGATGCGCGGCGTTGACCCGGGTCACCCCGTCCGGGCAGACGGCCTCGGAGCTGTCGTCGTAGCACGCGTCGGCGCTCTGCGCGTCCCGCAGCAGCTTCGGCAGGGACCGGGCCACCATGCCGTACTTGGCGTGCTGGAAGGACATCCAGGCATGCGCGACGGCCTTGCGCAGTTCGTCCAGCGAGATCTGGTCCACCGGCGGCGGGTCGAAGAACGCGACGACCTGGTCGTAGTTCTCCAGGGCGGCGCGGATCTCCTCGACCTCGACCTGGTCGACACAGTTGACGTTGTCTGGTTTGCGTGCCATGTCCTGGCCGAACAGCAGTTGTACGTCCACCTGGAGGACGTCTGCGATTTCGTACAGTACGGAGAACTTGTCGAGCCGGCGTACGCCGCGTTCCACCTTGTCCACCCAGCTCTTGGACTTGCCGATGTGGTCGGCGAAGAGCTGTTGGGACATCCTGCGGCGGGCGCGCCAGTAGGCGACCCGCCGCCCGATCGGCAGCTTGTCCACGTTGACCCCCTGTGTGTCGCTACTGCGTTGTATCGACCGCAAGGCGCAAGACAAGCGAAATGACTTTCAAAAGACTTTTTATCGCATTATTTGTACCATCGCGGGTCGAGCACTTCATATGGCGCAACGACTCGCGAATGCCGCAGTGACGAGGATAAAAGGTCGGTTTTTGGCCCAGTCACCCACTTTGATGACACGGACTGCCATCACCGCATGACATGTGGTAATGGATCAATGAGCGGTACGAGAGCTGCCCCGGCCGCCTACGCGGCGTCGGTCAGCGGCAGTCTGGTGAGCAGACACGGGCCGCCGGCGAACAGGCCACCGTCCACCGACACCGCCCGCCCGTCCGCGTACACCAGCGGCTCGGTCACCTCCGACGGGTCCACCGCGAGGTGTTCCGGAATCGGACTGTGACCGTGCACCAGCCGGGAGCCACCGAGTCGCTCGAGCAGCTCGTCGGCACGCTCCGCGCCGCCCGCGCCGCGGAAGTCGTGCCGCCGGGTCAACTGCCGGAAGCAGTCCCACCAGCGGACCGAATCGCCGTGCGTCAGCTCGTCGCGCAGCGCATCGTTGATCTGGCCGATCTCGTCCCCGTAGTCCAGGTAGGCCAGGGTGTCGGAGTGCGCCAGCAGATGCCCGTCGGCCAGCACCAGAGCGGGCCGGGACGCAAGCCAGTCGGCCTGCTCGTCGGTCATCGGCTCGAGGTCGGAGTCCCGTCCACCGTTCAGCTGCCAGGTGCTCCGGAAGCTCCGACTGCCGGCCGGCATCTCGATCAGCTCGTCACCGAACATCCGCGTGCCGAGCAGGAGTATCTCGTGGTTGCCCAGCAGCGTGTCCACCAGACCGCCGACCTCGGCAGCCTCCGTACCCAACCGACGTACCAGCGTGATCACGCCGATCCCGTCCGGGCCCCGGTCGGTCAGGTCGCCCAGGAACCAGAGCCTGGCCCGCCCGCCGCTCCAATGGCCGTCCGGGTCGATCAGACCCTCCTCGGCCAACGCCGCGCGCAAGGGCTCGGCCTGCCCGTGCACATCGCCGACCACGTACAACGGCGAGGTCGGGTCCTGCTCGGCAGACTTGTCGGGTCCGGGGGACGCGGAACTGGAGAACGGCACGGGCACATGCTAGAGGGCGACCCCCCAGATCCGACATCACCCGACAGTTCCAACGTGGTGAGTCGGGCGATCCACGCGCCAGGCTGCACGGCACTGCTCGAACAAGCAACAGACCGTGCATCAACACTCAGCAACCGGAGATCCGGAAGCCGGAACGTCACCGGACCGCCGCTCCCGGCCCGCCGCCGGTCGCCACCAGGGCGGCCAGTACGTCGCGGGACAGCCGGTCGGCCCGCCGGGTGGTCTCCGGCAACCGGTAGTCGGGGCACAGCTGGAGCACCAGCGCACACGCCTCCGCCAGGCCGATGCGGTGACCGACCGACACGTACACCGGCTTCACCCCGGAGCGGGTACGCAGCGCCCGCCCCACCGTGCGCCCCTCGTCGACCAGCGGTACCCAGTCGCCGCGCCGCGGGCCGAGCGGACCGTGGCTGCCCACGAACGGCGTCTTCGCCACCCCGATGCTCGGCAGCCCGGTCAGCACCCCCAGATGACAGGCCAGCCCGAACCGGCGCGGATGGGCGAGCCCGTAGCCGTCGCAGACCAGTACGTCCGGCACCGTCTCCAGCTTGCGTAACGCGGTCAGCAGCGCGGGTATCTCACGGAACGCGAGCAGACCCGGTACGTAGCCGAAGGCCGCCCGTCCGGTGCTGGTGGCCGACTCCAGCACCGTCAGCTGCGCCGAGAGCACCACCACGGCGGCCGCCAGGCGGTCATCGCCCGTCGCGTACGACACGTCGAGGCCGGCCACGGTACGCGGCGCCGCCGGTACCGGACCGTGCTCCACCACCAGCGGACGCAGCCGTTCCTGCTCGGCCTCGGCCTCGGCGATCGAGCTGGGCCAGCGCTCCGGCACCAGGCCGGTACGGTCCACGTCCACAGTCGGCACGCTACCGGCCGCCTGTCAGGCCCACCCTGCCGCCGGCCCAGGCCGGCTGCTCACCGGAGCCGCGGGTGATCAACCGGGTCGGCAGCACCACCGCCCGGGCCGGGGACTCGTCGCCGGCCAGCCGGGACAGCACCATCTCCGCGGCGATGCGGCCCATCTCCTCCGGGTCGTGCTGGACCACGGTGACACCGAGGATGTCGGCCAGTTCGAAATCGTCGAAACCCACCAGTGCCGGCGGGGCGCTGCGCCCGGCGACAGCCCGCAGCGCGCCCACCGTATTGAGGTTGTTGCTGGTGAACAGCGCCGTCGGGGGCGGATCCAGGGCCAGCAGCTCGCGGGCGCTGCGCTCCGCAGTGGGCTGATCGTGCGAGTCGGACCGTACGTAGCGTTCCCAGTCGGCGCAGCCGGCGTCCGCCATCGCCGCCGCGAAACCGGCCATCCGTTCCCGGTGCGTGGCCAACCGGGACAGGTCCCCGATCAGACCGATCCGCCGGTGACCGGCGGCCAGCAGATGCTCGACCGCGGTACGGGCACCGGCCCGGTTGTCCACCACGACGGTGTCGGCGTCCAACCGGACCGGCGGTCGGTCCAGGAACACCACCGGGATGCGGTGCCGCTCACTCTCCAGGTAGCTGTGGTCGGTGGCGCTGGGTATCAGCAGCAGGGCCCGTACCCGACGTTCCAGCAGCTCCTCCACCAGCGAACGTTCCTGCTCGGGATCCTCGTCGGTACTGGCGGTGATCAGCTGGAGCCCGCCGTGGCGTAGCACCCGCTCGGCGCCGCGGGCGATCCGGGAGTAGAACGGGTTCGCCAGATCGGAGATGATCAGGCCGACCGAGGTGGAGGTGGCGCCCGCGCGCAGCTCCCGGGCGATCCGGTTGAGCCGGAAACCCAACTGGTCAGCGGCCTGCCGGACCCGGGTGGCGGTCGCCTCGGTGACGTGCGGATGCCCGTTGAGGACCCGCGACGCGGTCTTCAGGCTCACCCCCGCCGCCGCAGCAACCTGCCGCAACGTCGGGCGGGCGGGCGCTGCCGCCACTACAGGACCGTCCATCCGTCCGCCCTCCGCGCCGCAACCCCGGTCAGACCACGGTAGCCGGGACGGTGACCGGGCCGGGCCACGGTACGGGTCAGCGGACCTCGAAGCCGAGGGTCTGGGCGACCATGACCGCCTGCTCCGGACCGATCAGCGCACCGGACAGGGCCACGTTGCGCGGATCCAGCGCGGTCAGGTCACTGCCCCGCAGGTCACAGCGGCTCAGATCGACGCGGTGCAATTGGGCGCCGGAGAGGTCCACCTCGGCGCAGACCGCACCGGTCAGGTCCACGCCGGTCAGGTCGGCCTCGCGCATCCGTACCGACCGGATACCCACCCCGCGCAGGTCCGCGCCGGACAGGCCGACGAACGACCAGTCGCCGCCGGTCACCTGCAAGGGCCGCAACTGGCAGTCCTGGAAGGTGCTGCCGGTCAGCTTGCAGCCGGTGAACTCGGTCTCGAAGAAGTTGCAGCGCTGGAAGGTGCACCGCAGGAACGCCGAATCGGTGTGCCGGGAGGTGTTGAACCGTACGTTGCCGAAGGTGCACTCGGTGAAGACCACGCCCTGCGTGCTCGCCTCGGTGAGATCCACCTGGAAGAACTCGCAGCGCGTGTACGCCCGGTCGGCGAGCTCGTCGCCGTACCAGTCGTCGCCACGGAAGGTCTGGTCCTCGATCAGCTCCGGCACGGCCCCGAGCCTAGCCACACCCACCGGCGGTCGCGACCGGGACCTGCGCAGAAGCGTCCCGGGCCGGTACGCGCGCGGCGTACCGGCCCGGGACCGGCTCAGGCCCTGCGGAGCTGGAAGCTCAGCCCCAGGCCGGCGTCGGTGAACGGGTCACCGTACCCGTCCCCGCCGGTACCGCGGCCGAAGTCCACCGCCAGTACCTCGTCGGCGACCAGGCCACCATGCTCCTCCAGCGCCGCCGCGGTGTCCGGGTCTTCCGCCTCCCAGCGCAACGCGATCCGGTCGGACACCTCCAGACCGCTGTTCTTGCGGGCCTCCTGGATCAGCCGGATCGCCTCCCGGGCCAGCCCGGCGCGGCGCAGCTCCGGCGTGATCGTCAGGTCCAGCGCCACGGTCGCGCCGGACTCGGTGGCCACCGCCCAACCTTCCCGGGGCGTCTCGGTGATGATCACCTCGTCCGCGGTCAGCTCGACCGGTTCGCCGTCCACCTCCACCTGAGCCGTGCCGGCGCGCAACTGGGCGGACAGCACCGCGGCGTCGGCCGCCGCGACGGCCGCCGCGACCGGCTGGGTTCCCTTGCCGAACCGCTTACCCAGCGCCCGGAAGTTCGCCTTCGCCGAGGTGTCCACCAGTGAGCCACCGACCTGGGTCAACGACGCCAGCTCGGTGACGTTGAGCTCCTCGCAGATCTGCGCCCGCAGCTCGGCCGACAGCTGTTCCCAGCCCGGTGCGGCGACCAGCGCACGGGACAGCGGCTGACGGGTCTTGACCTTCGAGTCGGCCCGCGCCGCGCGGCCCAGCTCCACCAGCCGTCGGGCCAGCGCCATCTGACCCGACAGCGCCGGATCGATCAGCGTCTCGTCGGCCACCGGCCAGGACGCCAGGTGCACCGACTCCGGTGCGGTCGGGGTGACCGGACGGACCAGGTCCTGCCAGACCCGCTCGGTGATGAACGGCACGATCGGCGCGAGCAGCCGGGTGACCGTCTCGATCGCCTCGTGCAGCGTGGCGAGCGCGGCCGGATCGCCCTGCCAGCAGCGCCGCCGGGAACGGCGGACGTACCAGTTGGACACCTCGTCGACGAACGAGGACAGCAGTTTGCCGGCCCGCTGCGTGTCGTAGGACTCCAGCGCGGCGTCCACGTTGCGTACCAACGAATGCAGTTCCGAGAGCAGCCAACGGTCCAGCGCGGTACGCTCCGCCGGCGCCGGGTCCGCCGCCGACGGCGCCCAGTTCGCCAGCCGGGCGTACAGGGACTGGAAGGCCACGGTGTTCCAGTACGTCAGCAGCGTCTTGCGGACCACCTCCTGGATGGTGGTGTGCCCGACCCGCCGGGCAGCCCACGGCGAGCCGCCGGCCGCCATGAACCAGCGCACCGCGTCGGCGCCGTGCTGCTCCATCAGCCCGATCGGTTCCAGGATGTTGCCCAGGTGCTTGGACATCTTGCGGCCGTCCTCGGCCACGATGTGCCCCAGGCAGACCACGTTCTCGTACGCCGAGCGGTCGAAGACCAGCGTGCCGATCGCCATCAGCGTGTAGAACCAGCCGCGGGTCTGGTCGATCGCCTCGGAGATGAACTGCGCCGGGTAGGCACGCTCGAACACCTCGACGTTGTGCCTCGGGTAGCCCCACTGCGCGAACGGCATGCAGCCGGCGTCGTACCAGGCGTCGATGACCTCCGGCACCCGGCGGGCCGTGCCGTCGCACCCGTCCTGCGTGCAGGTGAGGGTGACCTCGTCGATGAACGGGCGGTGCGGGTCGAGGCCGGCGAGGTCCCGACCGGACAGCTCGGCCAGCTCGGTCAACGAACTTACACAGGTCAGGTGGCCCTCGTCGCAACGCCAGATCGGCAGCGGGGTGCCCCAGTAGCGCTTACGCGACAGCGCCCAGTCGATGTTGTTGGTCAGCCAGTCTCCGTACCGGCCGTGCTTGATGGTCTCCGGATACCAGTTGGTGCGCTCGTTCTCCCGCAGCATCGCGTCCTTGACCGCGGTGGTGCGGATGTACCAGGACGGCTGCGCGTAGTACAGCAGCGGGGTGTGGCAGCGCCAGCAGTGCGGGTAGCTGTGCTCGTACGCGACGTGCCGGAACAGCAGCCCGCGCCGCTCCAGATCGGCGACCAGGGTCTCGTCCGCGGTCTTGAAGAACACCCCGCCGACCAGTTCCAGCTCCGGTTCGAAGGTGCCGTCCGGACGGACCGGGTTGACCACCGGCAGGCCGTACTGCTTGCAGGTGCGCAGGTCGTCCTCACCGAACGCCGGTGACTGGTGCACCAGGCCGGAACCGTCCTCGGTGGTCACGTACCCGGCGTTGAGGACGAAGTGTGCGCCCGGGATGTCGACCAGGTCGAACGGACGCTGGTAGGTCCAGCGTTCCATTTCCCGGCCGGTGAAGCGTTCACCGGTGGGCTGCCAACCCTCCCCCAGCGCCGAGGCCAGCAGCGGCTCGGCCACCACCAGCTGTTCGGTGCCGTCGGTGGCCACCACGTACGTCACGTCCGGGTGCGCGGCGACCGCCGTGTTGGACACCAACGTCCACGGGGTCGTCGTCCAGACCAGCAGCGACGCCCGGCCGGCCAGCGGGCCGCCGGTGAGCGGGAAGCGTACGTACACCGACGGGTCGATGACCGTCTCGTAGCCCTGCGCCAGTTCGTGGTCGCTCAGCCCGGTACCGCACCGCGGGCACCACGGCGCCACCCGGTAGTCCTGTACGAGCAGCCCCTTGTCGAAGATCTGCTTCAGCGACCACCACACCGACTCCATGTACTCGGGGTCCATGGTGCGGTAGGCGTGGGACAGGTCGACCCAGTAGCCCATCCGTTCGGTCAGTTCGACGAACGCGTCGACGTGACGCTGTACCGATTCCCGGCAGCGGGCGTTGAACTCGGCGATGCCGTACGCCTCGATGTCCTGCTTGCCGGAGAAGCCGAGTTCGCGTTCCACCGCCAGTTCCACGGCGAGGCCGTGGCAGTCCCAGCCGGCCTTGCGGGCGACGTGGTAGCCCTTCATGGTCCGGTAGCGGGGGAACACGTCCTTGAAGACCCGAGCCTCGATGTGGTGCGCGCCCGGCGTGCCGTTGGCGGTGGGCGGGCCTTCGTAGAAGACCCATTCGGGCCGGCCGGTGCTCTGTTCCAGCGACCGGTCGAAGACCTTGTTGTCCTGCCAGAAGGCGAGCACGTCGTGTTCCAGCGCCGGCAGGTCGACCTGGGCGGGAACCGCGTGGTAGAGCGGTGTGTCAGTCATGGGGCGTTTCCTCCGGCGGACATGTCACGGGTTCCGTCGAAGGGACGAGTCGCACACGCCGTGCCGGCGCGGACGATCCCGCGGTACCACCCTTCTTGGCCGCCCGTGGTGCGGGGCGGGCCCACTCTTGTCGTGCCGGTGCCGGTTCTAGTCACCGCAGGGCCTGTCGCCCGAGGTTTTCTTCCGGCTGCTCCGGGGTGATGCCCACGACGCGCGTGCCCCCGGGCTCGCACCGCCCCCGGGTCGCTCCTGGCCGCCTTCGCCGCGGCGTGTCCCCTTCACCGCGTGTTGCCGGTTCAGTGTAGCGCCGGCGCAGGTGACGAACCACCGGGAACCGGTCGCCCGGCCGGTACGTCGAACCGCCATGACGCGGATCCTGCCCGGTGTGGCACTGCTGGCCGGTGTACTGGCGCTGGCCGGCTGCGGTTCGTCCGGGAACGGGCGCAGCTGTACCGATATAGCCATACGGCGCGGGGTGGCGCTGGACATCCAGGCTCCGTTCGCCCGCCGGGTACACCGTGCAGAACTGGAACTGTGCTGGCGGCACCGGTGCCAGCGGCATTCCGTCACGCTGGAACCGGTGACCCGGTCGGCGGACCAGGGTTGCGACGGCGACGTCTGCTCCGCGCGATCGACCCCCACCGGCGGACTGAGCGGATTCGTGGACGTCGACGACCTGCCCCGGACCGGTGTCGTGGCAACGGTGACACTACGGTCGTCGGCCGGTCGCACCGTACTGACCGGGTCGCGACGGCTCACGGAGCCCCGCACGGCGGAATGTCATCGCCCCAGCGGTATCCAGCTACGGCTGGGAGTCAGCGGGAACGGCACACTGAGCGGCTGAGCCGGCGCCGCATGCCCGGCCGACGGAACGGCGCGAGGGCATTAAGTAGGCCCTGCGGTCGGATACACACCCCCCAGAGGTACCCGGCCAGCAGGGCCAACACGGAAATCGTAGCTGGGTGCTGGCATCCATGCGCCGTCCGTTCGGACCATTCCACGGGACCTTTGACCCGTCCGGAGTCGGGGGATGCCGTGCTCTACGCGGCATTTGCGTGCCGCTCGGGTGGTGCCGCCAGCCGGCCGCCACGGGTCAGCGGGCTGCGACGGTCATCTCGAAAGAGTAGAGCGCGGCCCGATAGAGATGCAGGCCATACTCGATCGGATGACCGCGGTCGTCGCGGGCGGTACGGCTCATGCTCAGCAGCGTCGCGCCACGCGTTTCGCCGAGCAACCGCGCCTCCGCTGCGGTCGACCGGCGGGCGCCGATGGTCTGGTCGGCGACCTGGATGCGGCTACCCGACTCGCGCAGCAGTTGGTACAGGCTGCCTTCGGCCAGATCCTGTTCGCTGAAGCGGACCACGCCGACCGGTAGGTGGTTGCGCAGGATCGCCAGCGGCTCCCCGTCCGCGTAGCGCAACCGGCGTACCGACACCACCTCGGTGCCGGGTTGCAGGTGCAGGGCCGCAGCCACCGGCCCGGTGGCCGGCACCGTGTCGAAGGACAACACCTCGGTACTGGGCCGCCGGTCGGCACGTTGGAGGTCCTCGTAGAGGCTGGTGAGTTCGACCTGGCGGCGTACCCGGCTGTTCACCACCTGAGTGCCGACACCACGCCGACGGGCCAGCAGCCCCTTGTCCACCAGGTGCTGCATCGCCTGGCGCAGGGTGGGCCGGGACAGCCCGAGCTGGTCGGCGAGGGTGATCTCGTTGTCCAGCCGGGAGCCGGGCGCGAGTTCACCGGACTCGATCAGTTCCTGCAGCTGGCTGGCGACCTGGAAGTACAGCGGTACGGGACTGGACCGGTCGATGGCGATCAGCGTCGTGATGGGGTTCACACGAGACTCCTCGGGGGGCCTTCATCGCGCTCAGTATGCCGTACGGAGGCGTAATCTCTGAACGTCAATATGTCCTGACAAATGCTTGACGTCGGGACGGTCGCAGAGATAGAAACGCTGACGTACGGCACGCCCGCACGCGTCGGCGACCAGCAGTCGGTGACCAGGAAGGCACGTCATGCGTATCGGACTGATCGGCGCCGGCCGGATCGGCGCGTTCCACGCCGAGACACTCGTCGCACTACCCGCCGTGCGCAGCCTCGTGGTCGCCGACGCCGATCAACGGCAGGCCCGCGCCGTCGCCGAGAAACTCGGCGCCGAACACGCCGGCGACGTCACCACGCTGCTCGGTAGCCCACTCGATGGCGTGGTCATCGCGGCACCCACCACCGCACACGCCCAACTGATCGGTGCCGCGGCCCGCGCCGGGCTGCCCATCTTCTGCGAGAAACCGGTCGCCGGCACCGTCGCGGCGACCCGAGCGGTCCTGGCCGACGTCGCCGCGTACGGGGTCGAACTGCACATCGGTTTCCAACGCCGGTTCGACGCCGGATATCTGGCGGTACGCGAGGCGGTACGGGCCGGCAGCCTCGGCTGGCTGCACACCCTGCGGGCCTGCACCTGCGACCCACAGCCACCACACCCGGCCTACCTGCCCACCTCCGGCGGCATCTTCCGGGACTGCTCGGTACACGACTACGACATGGTCCGCTGGGTCACCGGGCAGGAGGTCGTCGAGGTGTACGCGACCGGCTCGAACCGCGGCGAGGACTTCTTCGCCGACGCCGACGACGTGGACACCGGGGTCACCGTACTCACCCTGACCGACGGAACGCTCGCCACCTGCAGCGCGACCCGCTACAACGGGGCCGGCTACGACGTACGGCTGGAGGCCGCCGGTTCCGCCGGCACCCTCGTCGCCGGACTCGGCGAACAGACCCCGCTGTCCTCCACCGAGGAGCCCGGCTGGCCGGCCGGCGCGCCGTACGGCGGATTCCTGGAACGGTTCCGCGCCGCGTACGTGGCCGAACTGACCGCCTTCACCGAGGTCGCCGCCGGCCGCCTGAGCAGCCCGTGCACCGGCGCCGACGCGCTGGCCGCGCTGCTGGTCGCGGAGGCCGCCGACCGGTCCCGGCGGGACAACCGGCCGGTACGCGTGGCGGAGGTGGCGCAGTGATGCGCATCGCCGGTGCACCGATCTCCTGGGGCGTCTGCGAGGTACCCGGCTGGGGCCACCAGCTCGCCGCACAGCGGGTGCTGGCCGAGATGGCCGAGGCGGGCCTGTCCGCCACCGAGTTCGGCCCGGACGGCTTCCTGCCCGCCGACCCGGACCAGCGGGCCGCGCTGCTCACCGGGCACGGCCTCACCGCGGTCGGCGGGTTCGTCCCGGTGGTGCTGCACCGGGACGACCACGATCCGGTGCACGACGTGCGGCGGGCGCTGGCCGGCTTCGGCGCCGCCGACACCCTCGTGCTGGCCGCCGCCACCGGCGCCGCCGGCTACGACACCCGCCCGGTACTGGACGCGGTCGGTTGGCGGATCCTGCTGGACAACCTGACCCGCTGCGTCGAGGTCGCCGCCGGGGCAGGGGTGAGCGCGACCCTGCACCCACACGTGGGCACCATGATCGAACGCTCCGACGAGGTCGACCGGCTGCTGGCCGACAGCGACATCGGGCTGTGCCTGGACACCGGCCACCTGATGGTCGGTGGCGCAGATCCGTACCGGATCGCCCGGCAGGCCGCACATCGCATCACGCACGTCCACCTCAAGGACGTCGACGGGGCGCTGGCCGAACAGGTGCACCGCGGCACGCTGGGCTACACCGAGGCGGTACGCCGCGGCATGTACCGGCCGCTCGGGCAGGGTGACGTCGCGGTGGCCGGCATCGTCGAGGCCCTTCGGTCCGTCGACTACCAGGGCTGGTACGTGCTGGAACAGGACACCGTGCTGGACGCCGAGCCCCCCGTCGGACGGGGCCCGCTGGACGACGTCCGGGCCAGCGTGGCGCACCTGCGGCAGGTCGAGCGGTGAGCCCCGGCTACGACGTCATCGCGATCGGTCGGCTCGGCGTGGACCTGTACCCGCAGCAGACCGGCGCCGGGCTGGCCGACGTCGACACGTTCGGCAAGTACCTGGGCGGCACCGCGGCCAACGTCGCGGTCGCGGCCGCCCGGCACGGCCGGCGGGTCGCCCTCATCAGCCACACCGGCGCCGACCCGTTCGGCGACTACCTGCGCCGCGAACTGCGCGGCTATGGGGTGGACGAGCGGTGGGTGACGCCGGTGCCCGGCGCGCCGACCCCGGTCACGTTCTGCGAGATCTTCCCGCCCGACCACTTCCCGATCTACTTCTACCGCCAGCCCGACAGCCCCGACCTGCGGGTCGACCCGACAGAACTGGACACCGCGGCGATCGCGGACGCCGGTGTGCTGTGGCTGACCGGTACCGGGCTGTCCACCGAACCGACCGCCAGCGCGCATGCCGCCGCACTCCGGGCCCGGGCCCGCCGGCCGGTGACCGTACTGGACCTGGACTACCGGCCCACGCTGTGGCCCTCCCGCGAGGCGGCCGGTACGGCACTGCGTGCTGCCCTGCCACAGGTGACGGTCGCGGTGGGCAACCTGGAGGAATGCGAGACCGCAGTCGGCGTACGGGATCCGGACGCGGCGGCCGAGGCACTGCTCGCGGCGGGCGTCGAACTGGCGGTCGTCAAGCAGGGACCGGCCGGGGTACTGGCCCGTACCGGCACCGAACGCGTCGAGGTGCCCGCCACCCCGGTCCGTACCGTCAACGGGCTCGGCGCGGGGGATGCGTTCGGCGGCGCACTGTGCCACGGACTGCTGTCCGGCTGGCCGCTGGAACGGGTGATCCGGTTCGCCAACACCGCCGGGGCGATCGTCGCCGGGCAGCTGGCCTGCGCGCCGGCAATGCCGACCAGCGACGCGGTGGAGAAGCTGATGGATACCGGGCGGGTCGAGGATGCGTGATCCGGTCCTGCGGCATCTGGTGCAGACGCGGGCCGGTAACCCGGCCGCGATCACCGAGGCGGCCCGGGCGCGCGGGCGTCGGACCGGGTGGGGCTCCACCGACCGGTTGCTGCTGATCGCCGCGGACCATCCGGCCCGGGGTGTGTTCGCCGCCGGCCGGCGCTCCGCCGCGATGGCCGACCGGACCGAACTGCTGGACCGGTTGCTGGTGGCGCTGTCCCGGCCCGGGGTGGACGGCGTGCTGGGTACCGCGGACGTGCTGGAGGACCTGCTGCTGCTCGGCGCCCTGGAACACAAGATCGTGGTCGGTTCGATGAACCGGGGTGGGGTCCCGGGCACCGCGTTCGAGATCGACGACCGGTTCACCGGCTACGACGCCGCCGGTATCGCCCGGATGGGCTTCGACGCCGGCAAGATGCTGCTGCGCATCGACCCGACCGACCCGACCAGCGCCGACACCCTCGCCGGTTGCGCGGGGGCCGTCAACGAACTCGCCGACCGGCAGCTGACCGCGCTGGTCGAACCGTTCTGGACGAGGCCGGGACCGGACGGCCGTCCGGTCAACGACACCGACCCGGACGCGATGGTCCGGGCCGTCGCGATCGCCCAGGGCCTTGGCCGGACCTCCGCCCACACCTGGCTGAAGGTGCCGGTGGTGGACGAGATGGAACGGGTCATGGCGGCCTCCACCCTGCCGGCCCTGCTGCTCGGCGGCGACCCGGCCGGGGACACTCCGGATGAGCTGTACGCGGCCTGGCAGAAGGCGGTACGACTGCCCACGGTGCGCGGCCTGGTGGCGGGCCGTGCGCTGCTGTTCCCACCCGACGACGACGTGGCCGCGGCGGTCGACATCGCCGTCGGCCTGCTGTGAGGTGCCCGTGGAGAACTACCAGCCGGACGGCAGCAGCACGAACGGACCGTGGCAGGTGGACACCCGGATGGCCCACCCCTCGCTGCGGGTACTGCGGCTGCCCCCGGGCGGCAGCCACGAACTGGCCACCGGCCCGGAAGAGGTACTGGTCGTCCCACTCAACGGCGGCTGCACCGTACGGTGCGGCAGCGACACCGTCGAGCTGACCGGACGCGGGGACGTGTTCGACGCGGTGACCGACTTCTGCTACCTTCCCCGGCACCGGACGGCGCGGCTGACCAGTACCTCCGGGGGCCGGTTCGCGCTGGCCGGCGCGCGGGCGGATCGGGACCTGCCGGTGAGGCACGGCCCGGCCGCAGACGTACCGGTGGAGCTGCGCGGTGCCGGATCGTGTAGCCGACAGGTCAACAACCTGGCCGCCGCGGACGGTTTCGAATGCGACCGGCTCATCGTGGTCGAGGTACTGACCCCGGGTGGCAACTGGTCCAGTTACCCGCCGCACAAGCACGACGAGCACACCGCCGCCGAGTCGGAGCTGGAGGAGATCTACTACTTCGAGATCGCCGACGGGGGCGCCGGGTACCACCGGGTGTCCGGCACCCCGGACCGGCCGATCGACGTCCTGGCCGAGGTACGCGGCGGCGACGTCGTACTGGTTCCGCACGGCTGGCACGGCCCGTCGATGGCCTCGCCCGGCTACCACATGTACTACCTGAACGTGATGGCCGGCCCGCACGCCGAACGCGCCTGGCGGATCCGCGACGAGCCGGGCCACCGGTGGATCCGGGACACCTGGGCGGGCCAGCCGGTCGATCCCCGGCTGCCGTTGACGGGAGCGCCGCGATGACACACCGCTACACGGTCGCCCAGGCACTGGTACGGTTCCTCGCCGCGCAGCGTACCGAACGCGACGGGGTGAGCCGCCCGCTGTTCGCCGGCTGCTTCGGCATCTTCGGCCACGGCAACATCGCCGGGCTCGGTCAGGCGCTGTGGCAGAACCCGGACGCGCTCACCTACTACCAGGCGCGCAACGAACAGGCGATGGTGCACACCGCGGCGGCGTACGCCCGGATGACCAACCGGCTGTCCACGTTCGCCTGCACCGCTTCGGTCGGACCCGGTTCCACCAACATGCTGACCGCGGCCGCCGGTGCCACGATCAACCGGCTGCCTGTACTGCTGCTGCCCGGCGACGTGTTCGCCACCCGACGGGCCGAACCGGTACTGCAGCAGTTGGAGACGCCGTGGGCCGGTGATGTGTCGGTCAACGACTGCTTCCGGCCCGTGTCGCGCTACTTCGACCGGATCACCCGACCCGAACAGCTGGTGGACGCGGGTCTGCGGGCGGTACGGGTACTCACCGACCCGGCCGACACCGGTGCGGTCACCCTGGCCCTGCCGCAGGACGTGCAGGCCGAGGCGTACGACTGGCCGGCCGGGTTCCTCGCCCCGCGGGTCTGGCGGGTACCGCGCCCGGTGCCGGAGCCGGAGGTGCTGGCGCAGGCGGTCCAGTTGATCCGGGCGGCCCGTCGACCGCTGATCGTCGCCGGCGGCGGGGTGATCTACGCGGAGGCCACCGACGCGCTCGCCGCGTTGGCCGCCGCGACCGGCATTCCGGTGGCCGAGACGCAGGCCGGGAAGGGATCGCTGGCCTTCGACCATCCGTCTGCCGTCGGTGCGATCGGTGCCACCGGCAGCACCGCGGCCAACGCGCTGGCCCGCGAGGCGGACCTGGTCATCGGGATCGGCACCCGCTACAGCGACTTCACCACCGCCTCGAACACCGTGTTCGCCGACCCCGGGGTGCGGTTCGTCAACGTCAACGTGGCTGCGCCCGATGCCGCGAAGCAGGCCGGTCTGCCGGTGCTCGCCGATGCCCGTACCGCACTGGAGGCGCTCGGCGTCGCGCTCGCCGGGTGGCAGGTACCGGCCGGGTACCGCGGCCGGGCCGCCGAACTGGCCGCCGCCTGGGAATCCACAGTGGAGGGTGCGTACCGGTTGGCGCACCAGCCGTTGCCGGCGCAGAGCGAAGTCATCGGTGCGGTCAACGACGCGGCCGGGGACACCGGGGTGGTGGTCTGCGCGGCCGGCTCGATGCCCGGCGACCTGCACAAGCTGTGGCGGGCCCGCGATCCCAAGCAGTACCACGTCGAGTACGGGTACTCCTGCATGGGCTACGAGATCGCCGGTGGCCTGGGGGTGAAGCTCGCCGCACCCGAGCGGGAGGTGTTCGTACTGGTCGGTGACGGCTCGTACCTGATGCTCAGTCAGGAACTGGTGACCGCGGTGGCCGAGGGCGTGAAACTGACCGTGGTGCTGGTACAGAACCACGGCTTCGCGTCGATCGGCGCACTGTCGGAGACCGTCGGCGCACCGAGGTTCGGCACCTGGTACCGCTACCGGGACGCCGACTCCGGTGCACTGGACGGCGACCGGCTGCCCACCGACCTGGCCGCCAACGCAGCGAGCCTCGGCGCCGACGTACTGCGGGTGGACGGGATCACCGGCCTGCGCGCCGCGCTGGCCGAGGCCGCCGCCTCGCCCCGGACCACCGTCATCCACATCGAGACCGATCCACTCGTACCGGCCCCGGACTCGGCGGCCTGGTGGGATGTTCCGGTGGCCGAGGTTTCCACAATGGACCAGACCCGTCGGGCCCGGCAGGCGTACCAGCAACAGCTGTCGGCACAGCGGCACCAGCTGTGAGCTGAGGGCATCCCGACGATCCGGCTCGGCGGAATCGGCTGCGACGGTGGATCCGGCGTGATTGGCTGGACCCAGTCGACATTTCCGGTGAGGCTGGAGCGCGGGGATGAACATGCCGGGCGCGACGATGCTGGCGTGGCAGGTACACCAACCCGGCCCGGTGGCCGATCGACCACTGCGCCGTGCCCACCTGCCGATACCGGTCCCCCGCGACGACGAGCTGCTGCTGCGGGTACGGGCCTGCGGGGTGTGCCGTACCGACCTGCACGTGGTCGAGGGCGACCTACCGGCGCACCGGGGCGCGGTCGTACCCGGGCACGAGACGGTCGGTGAGGTGATCGCGCTCGGCTCCGCGGTACGCACCTGGGTGCCGGGCGACCGGGCCGGCATCGCCTGGCTGCGGCACACCTGCGGCACCTGCCGGTACTGCGCGCGGGGCGCGGAGAACCTGTGCCTCGCCTCCCGCTACACCGGCTGGGACGCGGACGGCGGGTACGCCGAGTACGCGACCGTGCCCGCCGACTTCGCCTACCGGTTGCCGCACCGCTACACCGACCAGCAGCTCGCGCCGCTGCTGTGCGCCGGGATCATCGGCTACCGGGCACTCAAACGCGCCGATCTGCCCCCGGGCGGACGGCTCGGCATCTACGGTTTCGGCGGCTCAGCACACCTGACCGCCCAGTTGGCGATCGCCCGGGGTGCCCGGGTGCATGTGATGACCCGGGCCGAGCCGGCCCGCAAGCTCGCCCTGGAACTGGGTGCCGCCTCCGCGGTCGGCGCGTACGAACAGCCACCCGAACGGCTGGACGCGGCGATCCTGTTCGCGCCGGTCGGCGACCTGGTACCGGCCGCGCTGTCCGCGCTCGACCGGGGCGGCACACTGTCGGTGGCCGGCATCCATCTGACCGACATTCCGGTGCTCAACTACCAACGGCACCTGTTCCAGGAACGGACGCTGCGCAGCGTGACCGCGAACACCCGCGCCGACGGGCACGAGTTCCTGGAACTGGCCGACCGCTACCCGCTGCAGGTCTCCACCACTCCGTATCCCCTGGACGAGGCCGACGCCGCGCTGACCGACCTGGCCGGCGACCGGATCACCGGTGCAGCCGTACTCCTCACCAACTGACCGGCATGTCCGTTGCGGCGGCCAGGGTCGGGACCTTCGACCCCGGCCGCTCGGCGGGCTTGTCGGGTGTTTGGCCCCTGTCCACCCACCGGCGCGACACGGCAGGTTGGGCGCTGGGGAGGCACGATGAACCAGGCAGCGCGAGATGAGGCACGATCCACCCAGCCGACCGGACCGGATCCGGGCAGTGCCGCGGCCGGCAGCACCAGCCGGGCCAGCGCGATACTCGCCGTCGACGCGGACCCGGACAACACCCGGATCCGGGTGCTCGACCCGGCGGACCATCTGCTCTACACCCGCGACGTCGGGCCACTGCCCGATGCGCACACCCATTTCTGCGACGTCCTGGCCGGTATCGGCCGCCGCTTCGACATCAGCGCGGTGGGCCACCGGTTCCCGACCCTGCCGGAGCCGGTGGCGGGGCTGCTGATCGACGACCGGACCGCCCGGCAAGTGGCCGACCCGGCGGACCTGGGTGCCCGGTACGTCACCCCACCGTCCTACGGTCTGGTGCTGGCCCGTACCCAGTTCTACTGCCCGCACGTCGCCTGCTCGGACAGCGCCTTCTACCAGCCGCTGCCCGACGAGCTGACCGGCTACCCGCTGCCCGCCGGCTGGCAGGCCCGATACCAGGTGCGTCGCCGGGGATTCCACGGGCTGACCCACCGGCACGCGGTACGTCGGGCCGCGGAACTCGTCGGTCGCTCAGCCAGCCAGCGGCTGGTCAGTTGCTGCCTGGGACCGACCTCGTCGGTGGCAGCGGTCCGCAACGGTGTACCGGTCGACGCCACGCTGGGCTACGCTCCCGGCGACGCACTGCTCGGCGCGGACTGCGGCACCATGGACGCCGGCGCACTGCTGCACCTGGCCGCCGACGACCGGGTGCCGCCCGACGCTCTCCGGCAACTGCTGGAGCAGAACGCCGGACTGCACGCACTGACGGGACGGAACCGCTCACCGCTGGAACTGGCCGCCGACGCCGATTCTGGGGACCTCGACGCCCGGCGGGCCGTACAGATCCAGCAGCACCAGCTCGCGGCCGCGGTGGCCGGGCTGACCGCGAGTCTCGGTGGGCTGGACACCCTGGTGTTCACCGGTCCACTCGGTACCCGGAACCGGTGGATGCGGCGTGACCTGGCCCGTCGGCTGCGCTATCTGGGCGTACAGGTCGATCCGGTCCGCAACGACGCGACCGCCGGTGACGCGACGCTGTCCACCAGGACCGCGCCGGTACAGGTCCTGCTCGTTGAGCCGCGTGCCGACCTGGGCATCGCCGCGGCGGTACGGGAGGTGCTGGGGGTGCGGACCGCACCCACCCGACCGGGGGTCGCGGCCTGACCGATGCATCAGCATCACCCTGCCGAATGACCCTGCGTAGTCACTCCGGAGCCTGTGAGGGTAGAGATCCGCGACCCGACACGGGGGAGGAGGAGACAGACCCATGGCCATCGACCTGACCGACGGGACCAGCGCCGAGCGTGGCCATGCTGCCGGAAGTCCGCCAGGTCGTGCCGTACTGACCGCGCTGAGCGCGCCCTCGGTGCTGCACACGCAGCCGTGGCGCTGGCGCCTGCACGACGACGTCGCCGAGCTGTGGCTGGACCGCAACCGGCAGCTGAACACACTCGACCCCGACGGTCGGCTGATGACGCTCAGTTGCGGCACCGCGCTGCATCATGCGGGGACCGCGCTCACGGCCAATGGGCGGTTGGCCGACATCCGTCGATTCCCCGATCCGGACCGGCCGGATCTGCTGGCCGTACTCAGTGCTGGCGCGGTGCACGACGCCACCAGTGGGGAGAGCCGGGTCAGCCGTACGCAGGCCATCTCCCCGCCCGTGCAGGGCGCGTACCGTCCGTCCCAGGAGATTTCCGGACAACAACTGGACGAGCTGCGCGGCGCCGCCGAAGATCTGGGCACCCACCTGTACGTACTGGCCCGCGAACAGCAGCCGACACTGACCCGGACCGCCGCGCGGGCCGCCCACGAGGAGTTGTCGGATCCCCGCTACGCCGCGGAACTGCACCGCTGGATGGCCCGTACCGGCAATCCGCACGACGGCCACGCCGCAGGGCTGAGCGCGAGCCCCTACGCCGGTTACGCGATCCTGCACTGTGACACCGACGAACCGACCAGTTGGCTGGCCGCCGGCGAGGCGCTGTCCGCGGTCCTCAACGTGGCGGCCTCACACGACATCGCCGCCGACCCGCTCAGCGAGATGACCGAGTCCCCGAGGGCCCGGCAGATACTGCGCGGGATCCTGCCCGAGACCGGGCACCCGATGCTGACCCTGCGGCTGGCACAGCTACACGGCAGCCGTACACCGGCCGGCTGAACCGGGCGCATGCTTCAGCGTTCGCTGCCCCGGTCCATCAGTTTGGCGGCCAGCACCGCGGCTTCGGTACGTCGGTGCAGACCCAGTTTGGCCAGCACGCTGGACACATAGTTCTTGACCGTCTTCTCCGACAGGTGCATCCGGTTGGCGATGGCCCGGTTGGTCATCCCCTCCGCCACCAGCGCCAGGATCCGCCGTTCCTGCTCGGTGAGGTGGCGCAGCTCGTCCGGCTGGTCGGGTCCGCGCCGGATGCGCTCCAGTACCCGCTGGGTGACCGTCGGGTCGAGCAGCGACTGACCGGCGGCCACCCGCCGTACCGCATTGACCAGGTCGGTGCCGCGGATCTGTTTGAGTACGTAGCCGTGCGCGCCGGCCATGATCGCCGCGAACAGCGCCTCGTCGTCCTCGAACGAGGTGAGGATCAGCGCACGGATCGACGGGTCCACGGACCGTACCTCGCGGCAGACGTCGATGCCGTTGCCGTCCGGCATCCGTACATCCAGCACCGCGATGTCGGGGTGCAGCGCCGGAATGCGGCTCACGGCCTGTACCGCCGACCCGGACTCGCCGATCACGCTGATGTCGTCTTCTCTTTCCAGCAGCTCACGCAGACCGCGCCGGACCACCTCGTGGTCGTCGAGCAGGAACACCGTGATCATCGCCTTGCCGCCCCCACCTCGGAAGTGCCGCGCCGACAGCTCCATGGCCCGCCGGCCAGGAGATCCGCAGGTTCCTTCACCGTACCGACCGCCGAGCGGGAAAGGGCAGCTTCCGCGCGGTGGCCCCACGAGCCACCGACAACGGCCGCATCGGGGCGAACGGCACCTTCTCCCTATTACCTCGGCAGGGTCTGCACCTGCCCCAAGGCCAGTAGCATCGAGGTCATGGCCGGCGACGATCCGGACCGTGAGAATCGGGACGACGAGCTGCACGAGTCGGATCTGGGCATCGGACGCTTGTCCCAGGTGCGGCTCGACACCCTGCTGCACGAACTACTCGACCGCGTCGGTGAGGTCACCGCCAGCCGGGAGCGGATGCGGATGCTGCTCGCCGCGGTGGTACGGCTCGGCGCCGACCTGGACCTGCACAGCACTCTTGAGCGGATCGTCCGGGCCGCCTGCGAACTTGCCGAGGCCCGCTACGGCGCATTGGGTGTGATCGGCCGGGACCGCACCCTGATCGACTTCATCACCCACGGCATTCCCGACGAGGAACACGCCAGGATCGGCGAGCTGCCCAGTGGGCACGGAGTGCTCGGACTGCTGATCGACGACCCGCAACCGTTGCGACTCGACGACATCTCCCAGCACGAGCGCGCGTACGGTTTCCCCGACCACCATCCGGACATGCAGACCTTTCTGGGCGTACCGATCCGGATCCGGGACCGCGTCTACGGCAACCTCTATCTGACCGAGAAGCGTGGCGGGGGGCAGTTCACCGACGACGACGAACAGATCGTCTCGGCGCTGTCCGTTGCGGCGGGTGCCGCGATCGACAATGCCCGGCTGTACGAACAGGCTCGGCGCCGGCACCGCTGGCTGGAGGCCGCCGCGGAGATCACCGGGGTGCTGTTGCGGGAGGATCTGAAGCGCACCACCGCCCTGCAACTGGTCGCCGATCGGGCACTGGAGGTCGCCGAGGCCGAACTGGCGGTCGTCCTGCTGTTGGACGCGTCGAAGGCCGACCGACTGGTCGTGGAGGTGGTTTCCGGTGCGAAGGGTGAGCCGCTGGTCGGTGCCCGGCTCGCGGTGCCGGGCAGCGAGTTCGAGGACCTGATCGCCGAGCGGGTCAGTCTGCTGGACAACCTGGCCAATGCCGCGGACTGGCCGGTGTCGCTGGAAACCGGGCCGTGTCTTCTGGTACCGCTGGCGGCCCGGGGCAGGATGCTCGGCGTCCTGGTGGTCGCGTACAAGTCGGGACACGGCGGGCCGAGCGACCCGGACGTCTCACTGGTGGAGACATTCGCCGGACATGCTGCTCTGGCCCTGGAGCGTGCCCAGGACCAGGAACAGCGGGGCGTACTGGCCATTCTCAGCGACCGGGAACGGATCGCCCGCGACCTGCACGACGTGGTGGTGCAGCGGCTGTTCGCGGCAGGTACCCAGTTGGCCATCGCGGACCGGATCACCGCCAAACCCGAGGTACACAAACGTGTCAACGCGGTCATCGACGACCTGGACGCCACCATCCGGGACATCCGTGGCACGATCTTCGAGCTGCGCACCCAGACCTACACCGAGCTGCGTAGCGAGATCCGTCAGCTGATGTCCGACGCGGAGTCGGCGCTGCGGTTCGCGCCGCAGCTGACCATGGACGGTCCGGTCGAGACACTCGTACCGGAACTGATCCGGCCGACACTGCTCGCCGTCCTGCGGGAGGCGTTGTCCAACGCCGCACGGCATGCCCGGGCAACATCGGTACATGTCACGGTCAGCGCCAAGCACGACATGCTGACGCTGCGGGTGGTCGACAACGGTGTCGGCATCGGCGACGCGGACCGCTCGGGCGGCCTGGCGAACATGCGGCGTCGGGCCGAGGAGTTCGCCGGCCACTTCAGCGCCGAACCGGATCCGAACGGCGGCACCGCCATCATCTGGCAGGTCCCCCTCTAGACCGCGGGTACCGGACGGGCGCAACCTCTACCTGCACGCGGAACGTCACGAGTTCCCGGATGACCGTAGTCGTCGTGTCGACCATGACCCGGACTCCGTGCGACATGGCACGCCGCTGTACATCCAGAAACACCTGTGCGACACGGTTTCCCGTGCCGCACAGGTGTTTTCGGGTGTAGCTACCTGCTAGTGGTGCGAGTGGTGGTGGTCTGAATCGCAGTACAGGTTGTGGTTCGAGACGGCGAAGTCGTAACGCAGGTGGTTGTGGCCGTCCCAGTACACCAGGGTGGCGAGGCCGCCGTACGAGGTCACCACGGTGGTGGCCTGGTATGCCTTGACCTCACGCAGTCCGGTCCACGTGGTCACGTTGTTGTAGGTCACGCCGACGCGGAACAGACGGTCACGGCCGCCCGCAACGTTGTGCACGACCCACAGGTTCTCCGAACGGTGGTGGTACAGGCGGCAGACGTTGTCGATCACCAGTACCGACGGGTACCAGTGACCATGACTCAGCCGGGTGCTCGCCTGGACCAGCGAACGGCCGTTGATCGACCGGATGGTCGCGGACCGGGCGGTGTTGCCACCGACGCCGACCCAGGCCCAGACCTGAGCGTCGTCACGAGCGGTCACCGCGGAGCGCTGGGTGACGCCGGCACGCACGTCCACCAGTACCTGGTCGCTGCCACGGCTGGTGAGGACGCCGTTCTTCGCGACGTTCATGTACCGGCCGTCGCCGTTGTTGTCCACGAACAGGTTGACCGAGGCGGACCGAACGTCCGACCCGACGATGCGCAGGTCCCGCAGCCGCTGGCTGCGGTCGAACACACTGGCCACGTTGCCGAGCGGGACCACGACGCCGGAGTCGGCGTACTGGCCCTGGACCGGGCGGGTGGACAGCGTGACGCCGTCCCGGCCGAGCCGCTGCGAAGACTGGTTCATCGCGATCGGCTCGCTACGGAAACGCCATTCGACGTTGTTGTTGTTGGATGCGAACTGGTAGCCGCCGGCCGACTGGTACGTGGTCGCCTGCGGCTTGATCACCGCGTTGGTGTCGGCGTCCTGCCCGGTGGCCATGTGCAGTCGGGACGGTGTCTCGTCCCGGGCCAACGAGTTGACGTCCGCGCCCCTGAGGTCGGTCGGGTCAGCGTTGCGGACGTTGGCGCCGTTGGGGTCCGTGACCGAGTTCGGGTCGGCGAGCCGGGTCGGGGCGTTGACCGTGTTCGGCCGAGCCGCATCCGGGGTAGTGGCCGCACTCGCCGCGGTCGCACTGACACCGACCAGGAGCGCCGATGCGGCGAAGACCGCACCCGCATACCTGGCTAGTCGCGCTGTTGCCATGCTTCCTCCAGCTTTCTTTCGGGCCTCATTGCCCTGGGTGGTGCCGCCCGACCCGTCACAGTCGGAACCGGGCCGCACGGTGGGGACCTCGAAAACCTGAGAGTCAGTCGCTGGTCACATAGCCCGGGTCGGGTGGAGGCTCATCCGGTCGGCCTCCGCTCAGCCCGCTCGACACGCCGGGTGGTGCTCGGCGATTCCGGAGGATGTCCACCCGAGTTCGCGGTGGGCCCGCCTCCGGCATGCAACGCCTGATCCCGAGAGTGATCGTACAACTACTGAGCGTTGACGCGTGTCTATTCTGCGCAGGTCACCGGCAGTAGGCCCGGCCCAGCGCTGCGGTCAGCGTCATTTCCACCGGACTCCGGTACCCGGCGCTGGGAGCACCGCGTACCGCGGTCGGGTCGACCCCTCTGCAGATGAGGAGCAGCGGACCGGACAGTGGGCCGGGACGGTCGGCCCCCACGACGATGTGGCGGACACCGGTCGACCGGTGTCCGCCACATCGTCGCTGTTCACAGGGTGGGCGCGGCAGGTTTCGAACCTGCGACCCCTCGCTTGTAAGGCGAGTGCTCTCCCGCTGAGCTACGCACCCCGGCTGGCGACGAGAGAATACCCCGCCGCAAGCCTTGTCATGCTCTCGGGCCGGTCAGGCCGGCAGGTCGGCGAGCGCCTTACGCCAGCCACCCTGGTCGCGGGCGTCACCGGGCATGTTCATCTCGGCGAAGCGCACGGTGCCGGCCTTGTCGATCAGGAACGTGCCACGGTTCGCCATCCCGGCGGCCTCGTTGAACACGCCGTACGCCTGCGCGGTGGCGCCGTGCGGCCAGAAGTCGGCGAGCAGCGGGAACTCGTAGCCCTCCCGCTCGGCCCACACCTTGTGTGCGTACGGCGAGTCCACGCTGACCGCCAGCACCTGGGCGCTGTCGTTCTGGTACTGGTTCAGATTCTGCTGGACCTCACACAACTCGCCCTGGCAGACGCCGGTGAAGGCGAACGGGTAGAAGACCAGCAGCACGTTCTTGCTGCCCCGAAGATCCGACAGGCGGACCTCCTGGTTGTTCTGGTCCTTCAACACGAAGTCGGGTGCCTCGGCACCAACCTCGATCGGCATGAACAGACTCCTCACGGATAACGTCCTCACCCGCGGCGCGGCTGAGGGTCGAACCGGGCCGGTACGGCATCTGCTGCGGACAGCGGCGGTGGACGGCGCCGGACAAGAACCGGGCGGCGTCCACCGTCACGTGCTCTCAGCGCTTGCCGCGGCCGGCCTTCGGGGTGACAAGTCGGGCGCCGGACCAGTCGCGGGCCGCATTGATGCTGCTGGTCTGCTGGAACCCGACGGTGAGCACCGCTTCGCCGATCTCGCTGGGCTCGGTGTGCCCCGCCCGACCCGGCTTCGGGGAGAGCAGCCAGATGACCCCGGTGTCCGCCAGCGGACTCCGTGCGTCCATCAGGGTCTCGACCAGGTCACCGTCGTCGTCGCGCCACCACATCAGCACAACGTCGACCACCTCGTCGGTGTCCTCATCGACGATCTCCCCGCAGCGGTCGATGACCGCATCACGGAGTTCCTCATCGACGTCCTCGTCATAACCGATCTCCATGACGATGCTGCTCGGCTCAATGCCGAGCCGGTCCACCATGCCCGTCACGCCGTCGGCCTGACCAGCCGTCGCGCTCACAGTCGAGTGCCTCCTCGTCGTTGCGCCCCTCGGCACCCCGGTCGGGTGCCGTTAGCGCGTCGTTCATCTACCTCGGTCACCACCCTGCAGGTGGTGTACCGACAAAGTTACGTTCCCCGGCCCGGTCGGGTCCGGAGAATACCGGCACGGGCCGACGGAACGCACCGGCTGGCCGGAGAGTAACCCGTGCGACGCGTGCGGCGGGAGACCCCACCCGTCGAACAGACTGGTACCCACCGGGCGACCTGCGGTAACCCGGGCCAGCTGTCCGGTACCGTCAGTGATCGCTCGACGGCGGTATAGGGCGAATTGCCATGTAATGTCACCGGCTCGGACTCCAGCCCGCGAGGTGACGATCCGACCCCGTGCAGTGCATCGGCACAGCGGCGACTCCCGGACCGCCAGCCGTCCGACCCCGGGTCATGATCACGGGTCCACGGTAGGCCACGTACGCATCCGGCGGGGACCGCCGGATGGGCCAATTCAGGGGGATTTCCGGGTGACCACGAGCTGCGCCGACCGGCCCGGGCGTACCGGCGGTCAGCCGACCAGCAGCGAGAACCGGACCTTCCGGACCGGGTTGTCGACATTCGTGTCCACCAGACAGATCGACTGCCACGTACCCAACGCCAGTACGCCGTCCACCACCGGCACGGTGGCGTACGGCGCGACCAGGGCGGGCAGTACATGATCGCGGCCGTGCCCCGGGCTGCCGTGCCGGTGCCGCCACCTGTCGTCGCGGGGTAACAGGTCGGCCAACGCGGCGAGCAGGTCCTCGTCGCTGCCGGCGCCGGTCTCCAGCACCGCCACCCCGGCCGTGGCATGCGGTACGAAGATGTGCAGCAGGCCGGAGCCTGCTCCACTGCTGGTGAGGAAGCTGCGCGCCTGTTCGGTGATGTCCTGGACTGTGGGAACAGCTCCCGTACGGACACTGATCTCCTGGGAATGCATGTGTCGATCGTCGCCCACCGGTCCGACCCGGGTGACGGGCACCGGGCAATGGGGGCAGGATGGAGGCCGAGAAACCACTCCACAAGAGACGACGAGGGACGGCCCGTGGCCACGGAACGTAAGCGCCCGGTCATCAGCGATGGGCTCCCGAGCCAGATTCCGGACATCGACCCACAGGAAACCAACGAATGGGTCGAGTCGCTGGACGCGGTCGTTGACCACCGCGGCCGGCAGCGCGCACGCTACGTGATGCTGCGCATGCTCGAACGGGCTCGGGAACGCCAGGTCGGTGTTCCGGCTCTACGCAGCACCGACTACATCAACACCATCACGCCGGAACGGGAACCCTGGTTCCCCGGCGACGAATACATCGAACGCCGGATCCGGGCGTACATCCGCTGGAACGCCGCGATCCAGGTGCACCGGGCACAGCGCCCCGGAGTCGAGGTCGGTGGGCACATCTCCACCTACGCCTCCGCCGCCAGCCTGTACGAGGTGGGCTTCAACCACTTCTTCCGGGGCCGCAACCATCCCGGTGGCGGCGACCAGGTCTACTTCCAGGGCCATGCCTCCCCCGGCATGTACGCCCGGGCGTTCCTGGAGGGCCGGCTGACCGAGCAGCAGCTCGACGGCTTCCGTCAGGAGTTCTCGCACCGGGGTGGCGGACTGCCGTCCTACCCGCACCCACGGCTGCTGCCGGAGTTCTGGGAGTTCCCGACCGTGTCCATGGGTCTGGGCCCATTGGGTTCGATCTACCAGGCACGCTTCAACCGTTACCTGCACAACCGCGGCATCAAGGACACCAGCCAGCAGCACGTCTGGGCGTTCCTCGGCGACGGTGAGATGGACGAGCCGGAGACCCTCGGCGCCATCACCCTCGCCGCCCGCGAGGAACTGGACAACCTCACCTTCGTGGTGAACTGCAACCTGCAGCGACTGGACGGCCCGGTACGCGGCAACGGCAAGATCATCCAGGAGATGGAGAGCCTGTTCCGGGGCGCCGGGTGGAACGTCATCAAGGTGATCTGGGGCCGGGAGTGGGACCCGCTGCTGGCCGCCGACGGTGACGGCGCCCTGGTCAACCTGATGAACGTGACCTGCGACGGCGACTACCAGACCTACAAGGCCGAGGACGGCGCGTACGTCCGGGAACACTTCTTCGGGCGCGATCCGCGTACCCGCAAGATGGTGGAGAACTTCACCGACGACGAGATCTGGAACCTCAAGCGCGGCGGGCACGACTACCGCAAGCTGTACGCGGCGTACAAGTCGGCCACCGAGCACACCGGGCAGCCCACGGTGATCCTGGCCAAGACCATCAAGGGTTGGACGCTGGGCAGCCACTTCGAGGCCCGCAACGCCACCCACCAGATGAAGAAGCTCAAGGCCGACGACCTCAGGTCGTTCCGGGACCGGCTCTACCTCGACATCCCGGACTCCGCGCTCGACCCGGTCCAGCCGCCGTACTACCACCCGGGCAAGAATTCCGACGAGTGGCAGTACATGATGGAGCGCCGCAACCAACTCGGGGGCTTCCTGCCGGACCGTCGGCACACCACCGTCGCGCTCCCACAGCCGAAACCCGACCTGTACCAGATGTTCCGGAAAGGCTCGGGCAAGCAGAAGGTCGCCACCACCATGGCGATCGTCCGGCTGTTCAAGGAGCTGATGAAGGACAAGCAGTTCGGTCGGCACCTGGTACCGATCATTCCGGACGAGGCCCGCACCTTCGGCATGGACTCGCTGTTCCCGACGGCGAAAATCTACTCACCGCACGGCCAGAACTACACACCGGTGGACCGGGAACTGTTCCTGGCCTACCGGGAGGCCACCAACGGGCAGATCCTGCACGAGGGCATCACCGAGTCCGGCTCGGTCGCCTCGTTCACCGCCGTCGGCACCTCCTACGCCACGCACGGTGTGCCGATGGTCCCGATCTACATCTTCTACTCGATGTTCGGGTTCCAGCGCACCGGCGACGGTTTCTGGGCCGCCGCTGACCAGATGGCACGCGGTTTCGTACTGGGCGCCACGGCCGGCCGGACCACCCTCAACGGTGAAGGGCTCCAGCACCAGGACGGGCACTCACCGCTGCTGGCGTACACCAATCCGGCGGTGGTCAACTACGACCCGGCGTTCGCGTACGAGATCGCCTACCTGGTCCGCGACGGCCTCGAGCGGATGTACGGCGAGGACCCGGAGAACATCTACTACTACTTCACCATCTACAACGAGCCGATCCACCAGCCCGCCGAGCCGGCGGACCTGGACGTGGACGGGCTACGGCGGGGCATCTACCGCTACTCCGCAGGATCCGGTGGTGACCGGCCACAGGTGCAGCTGCTCGGCTCCGGTGTCGCGATGCCGTGGGCGCTGAAGGCACAGCAGCTGCTCGACGAGGACTGGGGGGTCTCGGCCGACGTCTGGTCGGTGACCTCGTGGACCGAGCTGCGCCGCGACGCCGACCGGGTCGAGGAGCACAACCTGATGCACCCGGAGTCCGAGCCGCAGGTGCCGTACGTGACGCAGAAGTTGACCGACACACAGGGTCCGGTGGTGGCGGTCAGCGACTACATGCGGGCCGTACCGGACCTGATCTCGCAGTACGTGCCGAGCGACTACACCTCGCTGGGCACCGACGGGTTCGGGCACTCCGACACCCGGGGTGCACTGCGCCGGCACTACCACGTCGACGCGGAGTCGGTTGTGGTCGCGGCACTGCGCCAGCTGGCCCGGCGCGGTGAGGTACCGGCCGACATGCCGCTGCAGGCGTTCAAGCGGTACCAGATCGACGACGTCAACGCGGCCCCACAGGCGGAGGCCGGCGGGGACAGCTGACCGGACACCTGACGCGGCGGCCCCTCCAGGATCCTGGAGGGGCCGCCGCGCTGTCCGTACTTCCGTGCCGATCGCCCGGCCCTTGCTCAGGCCGGCGACTCCACCGCACCGGAGCTGCTGGTGGCACCGGCCGGGGTGCGTCGCAACCGCCGCAGTAGCAGGTGGTCCAGCGACCACGGACCACCGGCCACCCCGACCAGCAGACTGGCCAGGCCCAGCGCAAGTACCAGTTCGAAACCGCCCTGGCTGGCGAACACGCCGTGGCTGCCGTGTACGAAGATCAGCGCACCGGCCATGTCCAGGAACAGCAGCGCGCCGAACAGCGGCAGGGCCAGGCCGATGATCAGGGCCGCCCCACCCACCAGCTCGACCAGCGCGGCGTACCAGGCGGACACGCCGGGCGCCGGTATGCCCATGCCGGTGAACCCCTTGCTGGTGGCGTCCATGCCGTTGGTGGCCAGCTTCTGCCAGCCGTGCGCGATGAACACCACGCCGAGCCCGATACGGGCCAGCAGCGCCGCAGCGGCCCGGATATGCGGTGTGTAACGGTCCATGTCTGCCGATCCTCCAGCGATCTGCCCGGGGTGACACCGGTCTGTACGTTGCCCTTGTCACCTGCCACTGTCGGTGGGTTATCTCAGAATTCACTCAGAACGGGCCCAGCTAGCGTTATGGGCGTGAGCGCGACAAGTACCTCAACGGGAGCGCAACTGCTGGTCGTCGAGGACGATCCGGAGCTCGGCCCGATGCTGGCCGGACTGTTCCGCGACGAGGGCTACCGTGTCGAGCTGGCCGCGGACGGTCAGCGCGCCCTGCATCTGGCGTTGACCGGACGACACGATGCGCTGATCATCGACCGGGGCCTGCCAGCCATCGACGGGCTGGACCTGCTGCACCGGTTGCGCCGCAGCGGCGTACATGCCGGTGTCCTGATGCTCACCGCGTTCGGTACGGTCGCCGACCGGGTCGCCGGCCTCGATGCCGGCGCGGAGGACTACCTAGTCAAGCCGTTCGAGGTGGACGAGCTGCTGGCCCGGGTACGTGCCCTGCTGCGTCGGCATCTGCCCGGCGCGTCGCTGTTGCCGGTCGGCGCCGGCCGACTGGACACCGAGCGACGCAGCGCGCTGCTGGCCGACCGGCGGGAGGTCGCCCTGTCCGGCCGGGAGTTCGAGCTGATGCACGTACTGGCGCTGGGACCCCGACTGGTCTACCCGCGGGCCGAACTACGCCGCCGGGTGTTCCGGGACGCGCCAGCAGAGTCCATAGTGGACACCTACGTGTACTACCTGCGCCGCAAGCTCGGCCGGGACGCGATCCGTACCGTGCGCGGGGTCGGCTACCAGGTCGGCACGCTGTGACACGTCGCGCCGGCGCCACGTCCACACCCGGTCCGGAGGATCTGCTGCTGGCCCGTAGCCGTCGGCAGTTGACCGGGCAGATCGCCGCCGTCATCACCGGCGTGGTGTTGCTGGTCGGAGTGCTCAACTGGGGACTGATGGCACGCGGCCAGTACGTCGACGGCCGGCACGAACTGGCCGCCTCGTTGCGCAGTGCCACGGTGGCGCATCCGTGGCCGTGCGTGTGGATGTTCCAGCAGCGGTCCGGTCGTCTCACCGGTACGCCCGCGGCACCCGACACGCTGCCGGTCCGCGCCGACCTGGCCGCGGTGTCGCGTACCCGCCCGGTTCTCGTAGCCACCCACCACGTCGGCGGCATCGACTACCTGGTCCGCACCGAATGGCACGCAGGGGCACCCCGGCAGGCCGCCCTCGACCTGCGCTACCAGGCGGAGGAACGCCACCGGCTGTACGTGTCGCTGGCCGTCGCGGAACTGGCCGGCCTGCTGGCCGCGCTGCTGACCGGCCGGCTGCTGGCCGGCCGGGCGATCCGGCCGTTGGGTGAGGCGCTGCGCCGGCAGCGCTGGTTCGTCGCGGACGCCAGCCATGAGCTGCGTACCCCGCTCACCCAGATACACACCCGGGCGCAACTGCTGGAGCGCCGGCTGCGGGCCGGTACGTCAGAGGTTGACCAGACGACCGTGGCCGCCGACGCGCAGCGGCTGGTGTCCGGCACCCGGCTGTTCGGCGAGGTCCTCGACGACCTGCTGTTCGCCGCACAGTTGGGCCCCGGTGGCCGCCCGCTGGCGATGGTGGACCTCGGCGCCCTCGTCGGGGAGGTGGCCGACGCCGAATCTGCCCGGATCCGGCAGCGCGGCCTGCGCCTGGAAGTCGACTGTGACGAAGGACCGTGCCTGGTCACCGGCGCCGCACCGGCCCTGCGCCGGGTCCTCAACGCGCTACTGGACAACGCGATCGGACACACCCCGCCCGGCGGTCTGGTACGCGTCGGGCTGCGACCGGTCGGCGCCGGTGACATCGTCGAGCTGACCGTCGCTGACGACGGGGTGGGCATCGAACCCGGTCAGGCCGAGCAGATCTTCACCCGGTTCACCCGCGGCGAGTACGGTGCCGGCCGCCGCTACGGACTGGGGCTCGCCCTGGTCCGGGAGGTACTGGCCAGCCACGGTGGCAGCATCAGCGCGGAGGGCGCACCCGGTCAGGGCGCGAGGTTCACGGTCCGGCTACCGGCGGCGAGCACACCGGTCTGCGACGACGATCCGGTGCCCCGTCATGGCGGTGTCCGGGTCGGTCGGGCGGTCCGCTGAACCGAACGGTCCTCTGCGCCGGACGGTCCGGTGAGTCAGCGGGCAGGGGTCCGCCGGGCGTCGATGTCGCGGGTCACCTGGCCGATGTAGTCGGGCAGGTCGATGGTCGGCGCCCAGCCCAGCGCCCGCGCCTTGCTGGTGTCCGCCTGGCCGCGTACCCGCTCGCCCCGGCGGGTCGAGGGCACCACCTGGTACTCGGCCCCGAACATCTCGGCGACCTCGATCATGGACCGCTCATGCCCGAAACCCAGCAGGTAGCCGTCCCCCGAACCATGCTCGTAGCAGGTCAGGATGCCGGACACGATGTCGTCGATGTGGGTGAAGTCGCGGGTCTGGGTACCGGGCGCCACCACGGTCAGCGGCTCGCCGGCGGCGTACTGGCTCTCGAAGATGCCGATCACCGTCGCGTACGTGCCGGCACTGATCTGGCCGGGCCCGTAGACGTTGTAGAAGTAGGTGATGACGTAGTCCAGGCCGTACCAGTTCGCCACGTTACGGATGTACTCGACGTTCTTGGCCTTGGTCCAGGCGTACGGGTTGAGGTTCTCGTCCTCGCCGCCGTTGCCGAACTTGGAGCTGGAGCCCGCGTAGACCAACTTGGCGCCGTGCTCGTGCGCGAGACCGACGACCTCCTTGGTCCCGTGCAGGTTGTACTCCCACACCCGGTCCGGCTCGTCGAACGACTGCGGGATCCGGGAGTACTCGCCCATGTGGAAGATGGCGTCGATGTGTCCGAATCCGTTGTTGGCCCACACCTTGGCGATATTGACCGTGCTGTCGTGCAGGTAGGTCACCCGCTCGTCGTCGGCGTGGTTGTCCAGGGTCCCGGTGAAGTAGTTGTCCACCGACACGATCCGGATGTCGCTGTAGTGCGACAGCAGACTCCGGATGAGCCGGCTGCCGACAAACCCGGCACCGCCGGTCACCAACACCTGCATCGCTGTAACTCCCCTGTCACGCCGGCTGTCGCCTGGCGGCTCAACCCGGTGGCGGTCCGCGCCCGGTCCGGGTCCTGTCGCAGCTCGCGCGCCGTACGCCGAGGTTGCCGCGATCAAACCGGAGACACGCTAGCACGCCCCGGCCTGACCACCCCGGGAACGGAGATTCCGGTGCGCGGGCCCGGTGCGGGCTGCCACCCCTCGGGCCCGCGGCGTCACGCCCGCGGCAGTCGTAATCCCGACATCCCCCCGTCGACGGGCAGTACGGTTCCGGTGGTGGAGCCGGCCGCCGGCGACGCGAGATAGCACACCGCGTACGCCACCTCCTCGGCCGAGACCAGCCGGCCGATAGGTTGACGGGCCGCCAGCCGGGTCCGTTCGCCGTCCGGGTCGTCGGTACGGGCGAGCAGCCGGGCCACCCACGGGGTGTCCACCGTGCCGGGCTCGACGCAGTTCACCCGGATCCCCTCGGTGACCATGTCCGCGGCCATGGCCAGGGTCATCGCGTGCACCGCACCCTTGGTCGCCGAGTACAGCACCCGCTGTGGCAGTCCCGCACCGGCCGCGACCGAAGAGGTGTTGACGATCGCGGCGTGCCGGCTGCGGCGCAGGTAGGGCAGGGCGGCGCGGCTGGTACGGGCCACGCCCACCACGTTGACGTCCAGATTGCGCTGCCACTCAGCCTCGTCGTTGTCGCTGACCGTGCCGACCGAGCTGATCCCGGCATTGTTGAGCAGAATGTCGATTCCGCCGAAGCTCTGGTCCACCGCCGCCATCGCGGCGTCCAGCGACGCCTGGTCGGTGACGTCGGCGACGACCGGCAGCACCGCGTCGAAGCCGGCGCCGCCGGGCTCGACATCCAGGACACCGACCCGCGCACCACCGGCCACCAGCAGCTCCGCGCAGGCCCGACCGATACCCGAGCCGCCACCGGTGACCACCGCGACCAGTCCGTCGAACTGTCCCACCGTTCCTCCTCAGCCGAGACCGTCTGTCATGACCGTCTGCCTCATTCTGCTGTGACCGACCGGACGACCACGTCCACCGGGCGGCCCGGATGTCGTACCGGCCCGTCCGTCACCGCCAGGCCGGCCCGTCCGGGTAGTGGTACGTGCTGATCGCGGTGGCGGTGAGTTCGGCGGAGAACCCCGGTACGGTCGGCGCCAGGTAGGCGCCGGAGGCGATCAGGGCCGGATCCACGAAATGCTCGTGCAGATGGTCGACGTACTCGATGACCCTGTCCTCCATCGTGCCGGTCACCGCCACGTAGTCGAACATCGACAGGTGCCGTACCAGCTCGCACAGCCCGACACCGCCGGCGTGCGGGCAGACCGGTACACCGAACTCGGCGGCCAGCAACAGGATCGCCACGTTCTCGTTGACCCCGCCGACCCGGCAGGCGTCGATCTGCACCACGTCGACGGCCCCGGCCTGCAGCAGCTGCTTGAACATCACCCGGTTGTGCACATGCTCGCCGGTGGCGACCTTGACCGGGTGCACCGCGCGCCGGATCGCGGCGTGGCCCAGGATGTCGTCCGGGCTGGTAGGTTCCTCGATCCAGTACGGCCGGTACGGGGCCAGCGCGCGCATCCACTCGATCGCGGCCGGTACGTCCCAGCGCTGGTTGGCGTCCACCGCGATCGGTACGTCGGGGCCCACGGCCTGCCGCGCCGCCCGGAACCGTCGTACGTCATCGGCGAGGTCCGCGCCGACCTTCAACTTGATCTGCCCGAAGCCGTCCGCGACCGCCTGCCTGGCCAGCCGTACCACCTTCGCGTCGTCGTAGCCGAGCCAGCCCGGCGAGGTGGTGTAGGCCGGATAACCGGTGGACAGCAGGTCGCGGATGCGCCCGGTACGCCCGGTGTACTGGTCGCGCAGCCGGTCGCCCGCCGCGGCCGGGGTGAGCGCATCGGTCAGGTAGCGCCAGTCGACCAGGTCCACGATCTGTTCCGGTGACATGTCCGACAGCAGCCGCCAGACCGGTGTGCCGGCCAGTTTGCCGGCGAGATCCCAGACCGCGTTGAGCAGTGCCGCCGTGGCCAGGTGCAGGACACCCTTCTCGGGGCCGAGCCAGCGCAACTGGGAGTCGTGGGTGAGTCGCCGACCCACCTCGCCCAGGTCCGACACCAGACTGTCCACATCAGACCCGATGAGCATCGGTGCGAGCAGATCTATTGCTGCGCAACAGATATCGTTGCCACGGCCGATGGTGAAGGTGAACCCGTGCCCGTCCGGTACGGCCGGATCGTCGGTGCGCAGGATCAGGTAGGCGGCGGAGTAGTCCGGGTCCGGGTTCATCGCGTCCGAACCGTCCAGCGCCCGCGAGGTGGGGAACCGGATGTCGTAGGTGTCCACTGCGGCGATGGTGGCCATCGGCGGGGGTCCTCTCCTGCTTCAGCCGGGCTCAGGCATCGCGGAGCACCTGCCGCTGGCGGCCGAGTCCGTCGATCTGGAGTTCCATGACGTCCGCCGGCCGCAGGTACGGGAACCGACCGGACATCGCAACGCCCTGCGGCGTACCGGTGTTCACCACGTCGCCCGGATCCAGCACGGTGTACTGGGAGAGGTGCCAGATCAGCTGCCCGACATCGAAGATCATGTCGGCGGTGCTGGAGTCCTGTCGCGGCTCGCCGTTGACCCAGGAACGCAACCGCAACTGTTGCGGATCACCCACCTCGTCGGCGGTGACCAGCCACGGGCCGAGCGGGTTGAACGTCGCGCAGCTCTTGCCCTTGGACCACTGACCGCCGGACTCCTCCAGTTGGAAGGTGCGTTCGGACACGTCGTTGGAGATCGCGTACCCGGCGACATGCCGCAGCGCCTCCTCGGGCGAATCGAGGTAGCTGGCCCGCCGGCCGATCACCACGGCCAGTTCGACCTCCCAGTCGGTCTTCTGGCTGCGCCGCGGGATCAGCACCACGTCGTTGGGACCGGACAGCGTGTTCGGCGCCTTGTAGAACAGGATCGGTACGCTCGGCGGCTCCGCACCGGACTCGGCGGCGTGCGCCGCGTAGTTCTGGCCGATGCACAGGATCGCGCCGGCACGGGCGATCGGTGGCCCGATCCGCTGCCCGGTCAGGTCCAGTTCGGGCAGTCCACCGGCGGCCAGCGCGGCCCGGATCCGCTGCAGACCGTCCGCCGCGAACAGGTCGCCGTCGATGTCACCGACGATCCCGGACAGGTCGAGGTGCCGGCCGTCGTCGGTACGCACGACCGGCAGTTCGGCGCCGCGCGGACCGACCCGCATCAGTTTCATCGCTCAGATCTCCAGTCGGTAGGTGGTGACGCGTGCCCACCACGGCAGGTCGAGTGATCGGATGTCTGGACCAAATTCAGGGGACGGGTGCCTCCTCCGCAAGCAGCCTCTCCGTCTTCAGTTCGGTCCATAATGCCTCAGGGATCGGATGTCTGAACAGACTGACGTTCTCCTCTATTTCCGCCACGCTCCGCGCGCCGATCACCACCGTGCGCACCGCCGGGTGGCCCAGTGGGAACTGGATCGCCGCGGCCTTCAACGGCACGCCGTGCCGGGCGCACACCTGCCCGAGGCGTACCGCCCGGTCCACCAGCTCGGCCGACGCCGGCCGGTAGTCGTAGTACGCCCCTGGCCCCGGATCGGCCAGCAGACCGGAGTTGTACACCCCGCCGGCGATGATCGAGATGCCCCGCCGCAGCGCGACCGGCAACAGATCCGCCAGCGCCGAGGTATCGAGCAGCGTGTACCTGCCGGCCAGTAGGAAACAGTCGAAGTCGCCCGCTGTCGCGAAGCGGGTGAGCATGCCCGACTGGTTCATACCGACGCTGACCGCGCCGATGACACCCTGCTCACGCAGCTCGTGCAGGGCGCGGTAGGCCCCGTCGAGGGCCGGAGCGTAGTGCTCGTCCGGGTCGTGGATGTGTGCGACATCGATCCGTTCGACACCCAGCCGGTCCAGGCTGTCGGCCAGACTCCGACGGGTGGCGTCGTAGGAGTAGTCGAAGACCGGCACCATACCGGACTCCTCCACATAGATGTCCTGACCGCCGGGGCCCGGCGTACAGTCCGTGGCGTCGCGGGGCACCAGCACCCTGCCGACCTTGCTGGCCAGCACGTACTCCGCGCGTGGTCGGCCGGCCAGGCCGGCACCCAGCCGGCGCTCGGCCAGGCCGCTGCCGTACAGCGGCGCGGTGTCGAACAGCCGTAGGCCCAGTTCCCAGGCCCGGCACAGCACACCGACCGCCTGCCGGTCGCCGACCTGCTGGTAGAGACCGCCCAGCGGCGCGGTGCCCAACCCGAGCCGGGTGACCTCCAACGCACTGTTCCCGAGCCGTACCCGCCCGGTGGGGTCCATGCCGCCCCCTAGTTTGTCGACACGTCCGTCTGTCGATCGCCCGTCGGCCAGGTATCCGAAAAATCCTATAGGGTAATCTCCCAGCCGCGGCCGACAGCGGTCGGGCAGCTCTCGATACGGGAGATCATGACCGCGCAGCCACCCGACCGGCCACCAGCAGGCCGGCAACGATCGAGCCGGGCCACACCGCAGCCGGTCGTCCGGGCGCACCGCCCCACCCTGGCCGACCACGTCTACGAGGCGCTCAAGGCCCGGGTGATGGATCACGTCATCGCACCGGGTTCGCGGATCAACATCGACGCGCTGGCCCGCGAGCTGGACGTCTCACCCACTCCGGTACGGGAGGCCCTGGCGCGGCTGGAGGCCGACGGGCTGATGGCCAAGCGTGCGATGTCCGGCTACACCACGACACCGCTGCTGACCCGGGACGAGTTCGAGCACCTGTTCGAACTGCGGCTGCTGCTCGAGGTCGCCGCCGCCGGACTCGCCGCGCAACGGGGCACCGCCGACCCGGAGATCCTCCAGCATCTCGACGCCACAACCGAGATGACGCAGCCGAGCCGCAGCGTCACCGGATACGCCCACTACTCTGCGTTCACCGCGCAGGACGCCCGGTTCCACGAACTCGTCGCGCACCTGTCGGCCAACCCGATGCTCGCCGAGTCGATCGGTCGGCTGCACGCGCACCTGCACCTGTACCGGCTGGACCTGCCGGCCGGTCCGACGGTCGAGACCAATGCCGAACACCGGCGGGTGGCCATGGCTGTCGCGGCACGGGAACCCGGCACCGCCCGGCACGCCATGCACGAACACCTGACCGCGGCGCGGGCCCGACACCGGGTGGTGTTCAGTCATCCCGGTGAGGACCAGCACACCGACGCACCAGCGGACGACCTCCCCGGTACGGGGTGAGCCATGCGCATCGGTCTGTTCATCACCTGCGTCAACGACCTGCTCTACCCGGCCACAGGGCAGGCGGTGGTACGCATCCTGGAACGCCTCGGGCACCAGGTCGAGTTCCCGATGGAACAGACCTGCTGCGGGCAGCTGCATGCCAACACCGGCTACCGGGACGAGGCGCTGCCGCTGGTGGCCCGGTTCGCCGAGGTGTTCGGCGACTACGAGGCGGTGGTCGCGCCGTCCGGGTCGTGCGTGGCGATGATCCGTGACTCCCATCCCCGGCTGGCCGACGGCGATCCGGCGCTGGCGGCCCGGGTCGCCGCAGTGACCCCACGGGTGTACGAGCTCTCCGAGCTGCTGATCGACGTACTCGGGGTGACCGAACTGGGCGCGGTGTTCCCGCACCGCGTCACGTACCACACCACCTGTCACGGTCTACGGATGCTGCGGCTGGCCGACCGGCCGCAACGGCTGCTGCGCGCGGTGTCCGGTATCGACCTCGTGGAGCTGCCCGCCGCGGAGGAATGCTGCGGTTTCGGCGGCACCTTCGCGATGAAGAACCCGGACGTGTCCACCGCGATGCTCGCCGACAAGGTACGGCACGTACAGAGCACCGGGGCCGAGATACTCGCCGCCGCGGACAACTCGTGCCTGGCGCACATCTCCGGCGGCCTCGGCCGGCTGCGCACCGGCGTACGGTCGATGCACTACGCGCAGATCCTGGCCAGCACGGGATCCGCGACGGACGGGTGAAGCCGGGCACCCCGGCGGGTCGCCGAGGAAGAGGATCCATGATGGTGGGGACGCGATGAGCCCGGGCCGACCGCTGCCGCTGCTGCCACACGGGTCGGGGCACCTGGCGCCGCCGGAGCCGTTCCCGCACCGGGCCCGGGCCGAGGTCGGCAACACCCAGTTACGGGCCAACCTGCGCCGTGCCACCCACACCATCCGGGACAAGCGCGCCCGGGTGGTCGCGGAGCTCGACGACTGGGAGCTGCTGCGCGACGCCGGCCGGGCGGTCAAGGACCGGGTCGCCCGGCACCTTCCCGAGCTGTTGGAACAGTTCGAGGCCGCCGCCACCCGGGCCGGCGCCACGGTGCACTGGGCGCGCGATGCCGCAGAGGCCAACCGGATCGTCACCGGGCTCGTGGCGGCCACCGGGGCCGACGAGGTGGTCAAGGTCAAGTCGATGGTCACCCAGGAGATCGAGCTCAACGACGCGCTGGCCGCGGCGGGGATCACCGCGTACGAGACCGACCTGGCCGAACTGATCGTCCAGCTCGACGAGGGCGAACAGTCACACATCCTGGTACCGGCGATCCACTACAACCGGTCCGAGATCGGCCGGATCTTCCGGGACCGGATGCCCGGCACCGACGACACGCTCCCCGACGAGCCGGCCGCACTGGCCGAGGCCGCCCGCCGGCACCTGCGACGCAAGTTCCTCTCCGCCCGGGTCGCGGTGTCCGGGGCGAACTTCGCCGTCGCCGAGACCGGGACCCTGGTCGTGCTGGAGTCCGAAGGCAACGGCCGAATGTGCCTGACCCTGCCGGAAACGTTGATCAGCGTGGTCGGCATCGAGAAACTGGTGCCCACCTTCGCCGACCTCGAGGTGTTCCTGCAACTGCTACCACGGTCCTCGACCGCCGAACGGATGAACCCGTACACCTCGACCTGGACGGGAGTCAGCGACGGCGACGGTCCGCGCGAGGTACACATCGTGCTGCTGGACAACGGCCGGTCGGCCACCCTCGCGGACACCGTGGGGCGCCAGGCACTGGCCTGTATCCGCTGCTCGGCCTGCCTGAACGTGTGCCCGGTGTACGAGCGTGCCGGCGGCATCGCGTACGGCTCGGTGTATCCGGGGCCGATCGGCGCGATCATCTCCCCTCAGCTGACCGGCGTGGCGAACAACAGGTCGTTGCCGTACGCCTCGTCGCTGTGCGGCGCCTGCTACGACGTCTGCCCGGTGAAGATCAACATTCCGGAGGTCCTGGTTCACCTGCGCCAGACCGGGGTGGACGCCGAGCGGCACCGACCGTCCGCGGAACGCACCGCGATGCGCACGCTGTCCTGGGTGATGAGCGACCGACGCCGGTACGAGGTGGCGCTGCGCGCCGCGCGACGTACCACCGGCCCGCTCGCCGGCCTGCTGAACTGGTCCCGGCGACGTGGATCGCCGGGACTGGCCGGCCCCGCCCCGGCCGGCGGACCCGCTGCCACCGTCGGCCGGTTGCCCTGGCCGCTGTCCGCCTGGACCGGCTCGCGGGACGCGCCGCTACCCGCCCAGCAGAGTTTCCGGGACTGGTGGCGGCGACGGGACGAGGGCGGGGTCCGCTGATGGGCGCCCGGGAGGAGATCCTGGCGCGGCTGCGCATCGCGCTGCGCGACGTGCCGGACGGGGAGACCACCGCCGACGTCCCGGTACCGCGTGACTACCGGCACACCGGCACCACCGACCACACCGAGCTGGCCGAACTACTGGCCGAACGCGTCGACGACTACCGGGCCACCGTGCACCGGTGTGCCGAGGGCGAGCTGGCGGCCACGGTGGCGGGGATCCTTGCGGCACACCGGACCGCGAACCTGCTGGTTCCGCACGATCTGCCGGCCGACTGGTACGCCGGGTTCACCGGCACGGTCCACCTCGACCCCACCACCGACCCGCTGACCGTGGCCGCCCTGGACCGTTGCGACACGGTACTCACCGGCTGCGCCGTCGCCATCGCCGAGACCGGGACGCTCATCCTGGACTCCGGCGTCGGGCAGGGTCGCCGCGCCGTCACGCTGATCCCCGACCATCACATCTGCGTGGTACGTCCCGGGCAGATCGCGGCCACCGTGCCCGAGGCGCTGGCCCGGCTCACCCCGGAGCGCCCGTTGACCTTCATCAGCGGCCCGTCGGCGACCAGCGACATCGAGTTCGACCGGGTCGAAGGCGTACACGGCCCGCGCCGCCTCGACGTGGTCCTCATTTAACTGTCAGATAACCGACAATACTATTTATATAGATTTTATTAAAATAATCAACGTGAAACACCTAAAGAAGTACTGGGGTTGGATAGCTGTCGCACTACTTATCTTTGTCTGGACCAATAGTAAGATCGGCCCAGTCGCGCCGCTCATCCTGTCGGTGCTGGCCACTGGATATTTCCTGTTCCAAGCACCCGTGTGGTGTGGAGCACTAAACCGTGGGGAAACCAAACGGTGCCGCAACAATGCCCATGGCTTGTTGATGGGCTGCCACCTTAGCTACCACAAATGGCTGAAGCTCAAGGACTTGCTGCGCCCCAAGCACTGGCGGGAGTTCAATCGCCTGATCTGGGACGGCACCAAAAAATGTGTCAGTGCAGGCGTGGCATTGGCCACGATTGCCTCGGGGGTGGCAGCTGTGATAGCGCTCTTCATCAGTAAGAACTGACAGCAGCTGGCGGTACTCCAACCCGGATCAGCGGGAGCGGTAGTGCGCGATCTTGGCACGGATGTGGCGCTGGCGTTCCTGGAGTACGGCGATCCGCTCGGCCAGCTGCGCGTCGTGCTCGGCGAGCAGGTCGATGCGCTGCGGGATGGTGTCCTCGCCGCCGCGGACCAGGTCGGCGAACCGCCGCATGCTCGCGATCGACATCCCGGTGTCGCGCAGGCAGCGCACCAGGTCGAGCAGCTCGACGTCGGCGGTCCGGTACCGGCGGTGTCCGGTACTGGCCCGTTCCACCGGGTTGAGTACCCCGATGCGCTCGTAGTACCGCAGGGTGTCGTGACTGAACTCGAAGCGTTCGACGACCTGACCGGGCGTGTAGTACTCGTTCACAGCTACCGAGGATGACACCTGGAGCACGGTCCAGGTCAAGTACCGCAACCCGAGGGCCGGGCGGTGCGTGTAGTCCGTGGCCAGACCCCCAGCCGTGGAGCACCCCGGATGAACGCCGTACCCGACTATCTCGGACCACCGACCTCGCTGCCCGGACTCGTTGTGGGCGCACGTAGGCTTCGGCTGGTGAGTGCCACCTCGTCCGCGTCGAGCGCAACATCCGGTTTCGACGAGTTCTACGCGGCCAACGTACGGGGCATCACCATCCAGATCTACGCCTACTTCGGTAATCTGCCCGACGCGCAGGACGTCGTACAGGAGGCGTTCTGCCGGGCCTACCCGAGGTGGAGCAAGCTGTCCGGTTACGACGATCCGGTCGCCTGGGTACGCCGGGTCGCATGGAACCTGGCGACCAGCCGTTGGCGGCGGATGCGTACCGCGATGCGGTTCGCCGTGCGGCAACGCGAGGAGCACATCCCCGGGCCGAGCCCGGACCATGTGGCGCTGACCGCAGCCCTGTCCACCCTGCCGGACCGGCAACGGCGGGCGGTGGTGCTGCATTACCTTGCCGACCAGAGCGTCGCGGAGATCGCCCGCCGCGAAGGTGTCGCGGAAGGCACCGTTAAGTCGTGGCTGCACCGGGCACGTGCCGCACTGGCGGTGCAACTGGTCGATCGACTTCCAGCTGACGAGGGGGTGACCGATGCCTGAGTTCGAACCAGACTCCGACGATGAACTGCGCGCCGCCTTCGAAGGCTTCCGGGCCCAGGCGCTCGGTGACGTGTCACCGCCCGCCGCGGACGCGGTACGAGCGGCCGCTCACCACCGCCACCGGATACATACGGCCGTGGCCGGGGGCGTCGCCGCGCTGACCCTGATCGCCGGATCGGGCGCGGGCTGGCTGCTCACCCACCAGGCGCCGGGCGGATCCCAGCATGTGACGGCAGCGTCGTCGCACGGTGCCCACATCTCCCGGAGCCCGCAGCACCGGCGGTCGTCGGGGCCTTCGGCCAACCCGGCGCCGGATGCGAGCGCCCGTACGCACGGCGGGCGCAACGGGGACGGCAACGGCTCCGCCCGGCAGGTGTCGGTGGTGCTGGCGTCGGACCCTGTGCCGCTGCCCATCCGGGCGGACGGCGCCTACCACGGCGCGTTCGCGCTGACCGTACGCAACACCGGTGACGAGCCCATATCACAGGCACGGGTCGAGTTCACCATGCCGCCCCTGCTGTCGTTCACCGGAGACAGTGACGACGTCGGTACCTGCCTGGACGGCTCGTGCGTGGTGCAGGTGCTCAACGACCTTCCACCGGGCGCCTCCCGGACCATCTCCGGAACGTTGTCCTACAGCGCCGGTCACCCTGCCGCGGATCCGGCCGGTGAGGCCGGCACGGTACGGGTCACCGCTCAGGACGATCAGGGCACCGAGGTCGCCGTGGAGAGCCATTCCTTCACCGTGGTCCTCGGGCAGGGGCCGACGCCGTCGACCGAACCGTCGCCGAGCGACACTCCCTCACCGTCGCCCAGCGATCCGCAGCCGACCGGCTGATCAGGGCGACCGGGCGCCTACCGGGTCGATGCCGGCGGTCACCGGCGTCGACCCGGCTCGGGCGCTCAACCGACTGCGGGCCAGGCGATCTCGTCGAGGAAGTGCTCCACGGCGGTCAGCGCGACGGCGTGGCTGTTCAGGGACGCGGCCAGCGGTCCAGGTACGAACAGGCCGTGGTCGGCATCGGGCAGTTCGACCACGTGCGGCGTCAGGTCCCGGGCGAGTGCGCCGTCCCAGAGGTCGTCGGCGCTCCCACCGATCAGCAGGAACGGTGCGGTGGCACGGCGCAGCGCGGCGACCGTGTCGGGGCTGTGCAGCAGCGGGGTGAACCAGACCGCCGGTAGGTCACGGTCGGCGGCGACCTCCGCTGCACGACTGGCCAGCGACTTGCCGACCAGTACGGTGCGGGCGCCAGGGGCCTGTTTCTCGACCCGGCCCAGGGCGTCGGCGACCTGGCCGCAGACCCATGCCTGTGCGCCGGGACCGTGCAGCCACTCGCGCAGCGCGATCTGGTCCAGGTCCGGCGGGGTCCACCGGATGGCCTCCACATACGCCTCGCGGATGTCGGCGGCCTCGTTGGCGAAATACAGCAACGGGCAGTCGGTGTTGTAGCCGCGGCCCGGGATGAGGACGATGGCGCGATCGGCCGGACCCGGTACGTCGGGCTGGTCCATCTCGGACATCGGATGGGACGAAACACTCATAGTGCAAATCTAGTCGCTTGCACACAGCAACCGCGACCCCGGGCAGCGCGGGAGTTACTATCCGCAACCTCGTATCACCGCCCGGCCTCCCGGCGCAGCCAGCACCGGTACCGACGTGGCAGGCTGCACAGTGTGAGCAAGGCAGCCGAGCACGAGAACGAGCCTGCCGGTCGACCGGCAGACGACGGTCCGTCCGGCACACCGACCCGGCCGGCACCGCTGGCCGCGACGCTGCGCCGGGTCGAGCGCGCCGCCGGTGCGCTGGCCACCAGCAGCGTGGCCCGGATGGACGAGACGCTGCCATGGTTCCGCGAACTGCCGGCGGAGCGCCGCTCCTGGGTGATGCTGGTCTGCCAGTCCGGGGTCAATTCGTTCGTGGCGTGGACCAGGGACCCGGCCAAACCACCGGAGTTCGGTGACGAGGTGTTCGCCGCCGCACCTCGCGAACTGGCCCGGTCGATCGCTCTGCAGCACACCGTCGCACTGATCAAGGTCACCATCGACGTGGTCGAGGAGCAGGTGCCACAGCTGGCCGCGCCGGGCGAGGAGGCAGTACTGCGCGAGGCGCTGCTGCGGTTCTCCCGCGAGGTGGCGTTCGCCTCCGCCCGGGTGTACGCACGGGCCGCGGAGAGCCGCGGTGCGTGGGACGCCCGCTTGCAGGCCATGCTGGTGGACGCGTTGTTACGGGGTGAGGTCGGCGACGCGATGGCCAGCCGTGCCGCCGCGTTGGGCTGGTCGGACGCCACACCGGTGGCGGTCGCGGTGGGCCGCTCCCCGGAGGCCGACCGCACCACCGTGCTGCACAACCTGCACCGCACCGCGCGGCGGATCGGCGTGGAGGTGCTGGGCGGCGTACACGGCAACCGCCTGGTCGCGGTGCTGGGCGGCGCGGCGGATCCGGTCGCGGCCACCGCCGACCTGCTGGAGGACTTCGGCGACGGGCCGGTCGTGGTCGGGCCGGCCGTGCCGTCGCTGGACGAGGCGACCGAGTCGGCCCGTGCCGCGATCGCCGGCTACCGGGCGGCACACACCTGGCCGGACGCGCCACGGCCGGTGTCGGCGGCGGACCTGCTGCCCGAACGGGCACTGGCCGGTGATCCGGAGGCCCGGCGGGTCCTGCGTACCGACGTCTACGGCGCCCTGCAGCGCACCGGGGATCTGCTGGACACGCTGGATGCCTTCTTCGCCACCGGTGGCGTGCTGGAGAGCACCGCCCGGGCCCTGTACGTACACCCGAACACGGTCCGGTACCGGCTGCGCCGGATCGGCGATCTGACCGGGTTCACCGCCACGCTGCCCCGGGACTCGTTCGCACTGCGGGTGGCGCTGGTCGTCGGCCGGCTGGACCAGGCTGCCCCACGGCCGCCGCTTCCGGCACCGGCACTTGCCGACGGCAGTACCGAACTACCTATCACTGCACGAAACAGCACACAGCACAGCCGCGAGGCGGCCAGCGCGACGGAACTCACACCGCCCGAGGAGTGAGTCGAACCCGCTGATCCCGCCGCAGTGAACGCTCGTTTTGTAGATACCCCACAATGTCTGTGGTCGGGTTTGGTTGATCAGAACTCCGCGCGAACCCCGCCGCATCGGTCACAGTCAACCTGTGCTGGCCATAATCGCTCCCGGACAAGGCTCCCAGAAGCCGGGCTTCCTGACTCCCTGGCTCGACCTCAACAACGCCGAGGCCCGACTTCGGTGGTGGTCTGTCGCAGTCGGTCTCGATCTGGTCCACCTGGGCACCAAGGCGGACGCCGAGGAGATCCGGGACACGGCGCGGACCCAGCCGTTGCTGGTCGCCGCGGGCCTGCTCGCCGCCGAGCAGCTCCCGCTCTACGACGTTTCGGTGCTCGCCGGCCACAGCATCGGTGAACTGACCGCCGCCACCATCGCCGGGTCGCTGAGCCCCGAGTCCGCGGTGATGTTCGCGGGCGTACGTGGCCGGGAGATGGCCGACGCCTGTTCGCTGGAGAAGACCGGGATGAGCGCGGTCCTCGGTGGCGACACCGACCAGGTGATGGCCGCCATCGAGGCCGCCGGACTGACCGCAGCCAACCGCAACGGCGCCGGCCAGATCGTCGCGGCCGGCAGCCTCACCGCGTTGGAGTCCTTCCCTTCCACCGTGCCGAAGACCGTGAAGGTCCGCGAGATCCCGGTGGCCGGCGCGTTCCACACCCCGTACATGGCGGCCGCGGAAGAGGCCCTGGACCGACTGGCCGGCGGCATCACCGCCAGCGATCCCACCAAGCTCCTGCTGTCCAACATGGACGGCTGCGCCATCAGTACCGGCGCGGATCTGGTCCAACGCCTGGTCCGTCAGGTCACCACCTCGGTGCGCTGGGACCTGTGCATGGCCACCCTCACCGATCTGGGTGTCACCGGGATCCTGGAACTACCGCCGGCCGGTGTCCTGACGAACCTGGCGAAGCGTCACTTCAAGGGCAAGAACATCGTTCCGGAACTGCTCACGCTGAACAGTCCCGACGATCTGCCGGCCGCCCGTGACCTGATCGCCCGGCACGGCGAGCCCTCCCGGCTGCACGGCAGCGCCGAGCCGGGGGTCGGTTTCCGGGTCAGTGTCGCCCCCGTCGCCGGCATGTTCCACCGTGCCGAGATCACCGAAGGCGCCACGGTCAAGGTCGGCGACGTGATCGGTCAGGTCACCGCCCGACAGGGGGCCACGGATGTGGCCAGCCACGCCACCGGCGTACTGGTCGAATGGCTCGCCGACGAGGACGACCCGGTGGCCCCCGGTCAGCCCCTGGCCCGCTTCGCCGAGACGGGAGAACACGCATGAGCGACCCGACAGGTTCCAAGATCCTGGCCATGGGGCACTACCAGCCGGCCAAGGTCCTCGACAACAACGACCTGACCAAGATCGTCGACACCACCGACGAATGGATCACCAGCCGGGTCGGTATCAAGGAACGCCGTATCGCCGAGCACGAGACGGTCGCCGACATGGCGACCGCCGCCGCCGGCAAGGCGCTGGCCAACGCCGGTCTGTCCGCAGCGGACATCGACCTGGTCGTGGTGGCCAACTGCTCCTCGGTGGACCGCTGCCCGAACGTGGCCTGCCGGGTCGCCGCCAACCTCGGCATCCAGGCACCGGCCGCGTACGACATCAACACCGGCTGCTCGGGCTTCGAGTACGCGCTGGCGACCGTGGACCACGCGATCCGGGCCGGCGCCGCCCGTCGCGCGCTGGTGATCGGTGCGGAGAAACTGACCGACGTTACCGACTACACCGACCGGTCCACCTGTGTACTGTTCGGTGACGCGGCCGGCGCCGCGGTGGTGGTACCCACCGCCGAGGGCGAGCCGAGCGGTATCGGTCCGGTGCTGTGGGGCAGCGACCCGGAGAAGGGCGGCGTGTTGACCATCGAGGGCTGGCGCCCCTACATCGTGCAGGACGGCCAGGCCGTGTTCCGCTGGGCAACCACCGTACTGGTCGACTTCGCCAAGCAGGCCTGCGAGCGGGCCGGCGTACGCCCCGACGAGCTCGGCGCGTTCGTCGCGCACCAGGCCAACCTGCGCATCATCGAGCCCCTGGCCCGCAAGCTGGGCGCCACCAACGCGGTCATCGCCCGCGACATCGTGGAGTCCGGCAACACGTCGGCGGCGTCCGTGCCGCTGGCGCTGTCCAAACTGGTCGAACGCGGCGAGGTCGCCTCCGGCGCACCGGTACTGTTGTTCGGTTTCGGCGGCGGCCTCACCTATGCCGGTCAGGTCGTCCGCTGCCCGTAGTAACCGCTCCGGGTGCCGACCACCAACGGTGGTACGGCACCATGAACGGCCGTGCCCGGCGACGAGCGCCGAAGCACGACGAAATAGGAAGGAACCCGCATGACCCGCGACGAGATTCGCACCGGCCTGGCCGAGATTCTGGAAGAGGTGGCCGGCGTGGACAAGGCCGACGTCGCCGACGAGAAGTCGTTCACCGATGAGCTGGACGTCGACTCGCTGTCGATGGTCGAGGTGGTTGTGGCCGCCGAGGAGAAGTTCAACGTCAAGATCCCCGACGACGAGGTGCAGAACCTCAAGACCGTCGGCGACGCCGTCTCCTTCATCGAAAAGGCCGCATAACCCCGGTCCGCAGTGTCGGCCTCGGCGCCCCAGGTCACAGCACAGCCGAGGCCACAGCGTACGAACCTGCCTGATCCAAGTAACAGCGGAGGCAACACGATGACGAGCCACACCAGACCGGATGTGGTGGTCACCGGGCTGGGCGCGACGACCCCACTGGGTGGGGACGTCGCGTCGACCTGGGAAGGCCTGGTGTCCGGACGCTCCGGCATCCAGGTACTCGAGGCCGACTGGGCGCAGACCCTGCCGGTACGCATCGCCGGCCTGATGGTCGACGATCCGGTCAACCATCTGGACCGGTTGAAGGCCCGCCGGATGGACCGGTCCGAACAGGCCGCCGTGGTCGCGGCCCGGCAGGCCTGGGCCGACGCGGGTGCCCCCGACGTGGACCGGGAACGGATGGCGGTCAGTGTCGGTACCGGTATCGGCGGTGCGAAGACCCTGGCCGACCAGCACGACCGGCTGATGGCCAAGGGCGCACGGCTGGTCTCACCGCACACCGTGCCGATGCTGATGCCCAACGGGGCAGCGGCGTACGTGGGACTGGAGTTCCACGTACACGGTGGTGTGCACTCACCGGCCAGCGCCTGCGCGACCAGTTCCGAGGCGATCGCCTGGGGCCTGGACATCATCCGTTCCGGACGGGCCGACATGGTGATCGCCGGCGGTACCGAGGCAGTGGTGTTCCCGCTCCCGATCGCCGGGTTCGCCTCGATGCGGGCGATGTCGACCCGCAACGACGAGCCGCAGCGGGCCAGCCGGCCGTTCGACAAGGGCCGGGACGGCTTCGTCCTCGGCGAGGGCGCCGGCATCGTGGTACTGGAGCGGGCCGACCACGCGGCGGCCCGGGGCGCCCGGGTGTACGCGAAGCTCGGCGGCGCCGCGCTCACCTCCGACGGCTACGACATCGTCGCGCCGGACCCGGAAGGTGTCCAGCAGGCCCGCGCGATGCGACTGGCGATCCAGGACGCCGGGCTGACCCCGGCGGACATCGTGCACGTCAACGCGCACGCCACCTCCACACCGGTCGGTGACATGGGGGAGGTCGCCGCGATCCGGCGCGCCGTCGGCGACCAGCCGGTGGTCACCGCGACCAAGTCGATGACCGGGCACCTGCTGGGTGCGGCGGGCGCCGTCGAGTCGATCGCCACCATCCTGGCGATCTACCACGGTGTGGTTCCGCCCACGATCAACCTGGACGACCCGGACGATGAACTGACGCTCGACGTTGCCTCGAACGTCGCACGGACGATGGAGATACCTGCCGCGCTGAACAACTCGTTCGGCTTCGGTGGGCACAACTGCGCACTGGCTTTCCAGCGCGCTTGAGGACAACGGGAGGAATCCGGTGACCACCACAGCGCCGCAACCGCCGGCAGTGACCGGTGACCCCGGTGACGCCCCGGCCGATCCACGTGATCCCGACATTCGGCTCGGGATGCTGTTCGATGCCGGCACCCTGACCTACCTGAGCGGGCCGAACGACTCGGGCGCGGTCAGCGCCCGGGGCATGATCGACGGCGACCCGGCCATCGCGTTCTGCTCCGACGGCAGGCAGAAGGGCGGGGCACTGGGCATCGACGGCTGCCAGCTGATCGCCGACACGATCGACCGGGCCACCTCCGAGCGGGTACCGGTCATCGGTCTGTGGCACTCCGGCGGCGCCCGGCTGCAGGAAGGTGTCCAGGCACTGGACGGCATCGGCCGGATCTTCGCCGCCATGGTGCGGGCGTCCGGCAAGGTACCGCAGATCTCCGTGGTGCTCGGGCCGGCCGCCGGCGGCGCCGCGTACGGCCCGGCCCTGACCGATGTCGTGATCATGTCCGACACCGGCCGGATCTTCGTCACCGGACCGGACGTGGTACGCAGCGTGACCGGCGAGCAGGTCGACATGGCCCGGCTCGGCGGCCCGGAGCCACACGGCCGTCGCTCCGGGGTGGTCCACATCACCACCTCGTCGGACGAGACCGCGCTGGGCAAGGCCCGCGAGGTGGCGAACCTGCTGGGCCGGCTGGGCCGGGTGTCCGTACCGGACGCCGACGACGCCGGCCGCAAGGACCTCGGCACGCTCCTGCCGGACCAGCCGAACCGCGCCTACGACGTCAAGCCGCTGGTGAAGAACCTGCTGGACGCGCCGGGTGTGGAACTGCACGCCAAGTGGGCGCCGAACGTGGTCACCGTGCTCGGCCGGTTCGGCGGGCGCAGCGTGGGCGTGATCGCGAACAACCCGATGCGGTTGGGCGGCTGCCTGGACTCGGCCGGCGCGGAGAAGGCGGCACGTTTCGTACGGATGTGCGACTCGTTGGGGCTGCCGCTGCTCGTCCTGGTCGATGTACCGGGCTACCTGCCCGGTGTCGGCCAGGAGTGGGACGGCATCGTACGTCGGGGCGCGAAACTGCTGCACGCCTTCGCCGAGTCGGTGGTTCCCCGCATCACCCTGGTGACCCGCAAGTCGTACGGCGGCGCGTACATCGCGATGAACTCGCGTGCGCTGGGCGCCACCGCGGTGTTCGCCTGGCCGCAGGCCGAGGTGGCCGTGATGGGTGCCTCTGCGGCGGTCAACATCCTGCACCGCAAGAAGCTGGCGGCGGCCGGCGCGGAGGAGCGCGAGACGCTTCGCCAGGAACTGGTCGCCGAGCAGGAGCGGCAGGCCGGTGGGGTCAGCCGGGCGATGGAGATCGGCGTGGTCGACGAGGTCATCGAACCGTCGGAGACCCGTCAGCGGCTGGCCAAGGCGCTGGCCGACGCACCGGACGCTCGCGGCGCACACGGCAACATCCCGCTCTAGCGCGGCACGCTGCATCTCTCTCGGGCCGCGACCTGCACGGGTCGCGGCCCGAGCGCTGAGCTCACGGCACCGGTCGGGTCAGCCGCAGGCTGTGGCTGGCAGACCGGACACCGGTACCGGGGAGCGGCCGGGTGCACTGGCCTTTCCCGCCAGTACATCGGCTGCTGCGGTCATCGATGCCCGGGTCGCGCCGAAGGTCGCCAGCACGGTACGGGACCGCACCTGGGACAGCAGATAGGGCTCGTCCATCCCGATCGTGACCGCCGCATCGGGTGCCAGGTCGGCGGCTGTGTCGCCGTAGCCGGTGAGAGCGATCCGGGTCGGTGCGCTGTCCGACACTGCCACCCCGTCGGCCTTCAGTGCGGCCGCCAGCCAGGCGCGTTTCTCGTCGGTACCGCCGGTGAGCTGGACCGGCCCGGACACCAACGGGCCCGAGCAGGAGCCACGCAGCAGGGTCACCGCACCCGCCGCGGCGCTCGCCGCGATCTTCTGGTTGGCGTTGCTGTGCACGGTCGACATCGCCGGCTGGTGGTGCGCGGCGAGCCGGCCGCGCAACGTCATGACCCGGGTGGCGGCCTCGACCAGCCGTGCACGCGGCAGCGTGCCCGACTTCACCGCGGCGAGCAGGCCGCGCTGGGCGGCCGGCAGGTTCGGTGGCTCCAGCAGCAGGTCGTTGCCGGCGAGCAGGGCGTGCACCGCCGCGGCGCCGGGAGCGTACCGGTCGGTGATCGGCGCCATGTTCAGCGCGTCGGACACCACCACCCCACCGAAGTGCATCTGGTTCCGCAGTACGTCGTGCAGCAGCTTGTGCGACAGGGTCGCCGGGACGCCCGGGTCCACCGCCTGTACGTCCAGGTGACCGGCCATCACCATCCAGCTCCCGGCACCGATCGCGGACTGGAACGGTCGCAGGTCGTCGGCCTCCAGGCGCTGCCGGCTCTGCCGCAGCACCGGGGTCGCATGGTGGCTGTCGGTGGTGGTGTGTCCGTGCCCGGGGAAGTGCTTCGGGCTGGCGGCGACGCCCGCGCTCTGCAGTCCTCGTACGGCCGCCGCGGTCTGCTCGCCGACGCTCTTCGGGTCCGAACCGAACGAACGGGAGCCGATGACCAGGTTCCCCGGGCCGCCGAGCACATCGGCATCCGGCGCGAAGTCGACATTGACCCCGAGCGCCGCCAGCTCCGACCCGGCCATCGCCCAGGAGCGCCGGGTCAGTTCCGGGTCGTGGGCCGCGCCGAGGCCGAGGCCGGTGGGCAGCAGGCTGACACCGGATCCGATCCGGGTGACGACCCCGTACTCCTGATCGGTACTGATCAGCATCGGCAACCGGCCGGGCTGCTCGGCGGCCGCACCCTGCAGGCCACCGGTCAGCCGGCGTACCTGGGCCGGAGTGGCGACATTGCTGGTCGGGTTGGTCTCCGCGGTGGGGTCACCGGAACCTTCGTTGACCAGCATGAGACCACCGAGGTGGTAGCGGCGGACGATCTCGGCCGGTGTCGCCGCGCCGTCACGGTTGCGGTTGTGTGCCGCCGCGTCGGCGGACACCTTCGTCGCGTCGTAGCCGTAGGCGACCGGCATGAGTACCTGGCCGACGAGCTGCTCGTCGGACATGCCGCGGACCAGCTCGGCCGCCCGTTTCGCCGGATCGGTCGGCGCCGGTACGGCGGACCGGGCGGATCCGTCGTGCGGGGAGGAAGTCGACGGGCCACCGCAGCCAGCGCCCACGATGGCCAGGCTGCCGGCCGCGGCCAGCACGGACAGTAAGTGTCGGGTGCGTGTCAGGGGGTGCACGTACACAGGAGAACAGGTCCACACGCGGAAGGTGACACCGGGGGTGCCTCCCCCGGCGTCGCGCAGCGTGACCGCTGCGACTGGTCCAGGGATGCCCCGGTCCGGTGCCGGGACACCGTTCATCCCGGGATGTGGTCAGGTCCCCAGATCAGCCAACCTGGGTCAGCCAGGTGACCGGCGCCCCGTCGCCGGCGTGCCGGTACGGCTCCAGTTCGGTGTCCCAGGCCGCGCCGAGCAGCCGCTCCAAGCCGTGCGCCAGTGCCTCCGGGCCCGCGGACGTGGCCATCAGGGTGCGGAGCCGGTCCTCGGGCACCACGAGGTCGCCGTTCGCGCTCACCGAGGCGCGGAAGATGCCCCGGCCGGGCGCGTACATGATCCGTTCGCCGTCCACGCCGGGGCTCGGTTCCTCGGTCACCTCGAAGCGCAGCATGGCCCACTGGCGGAGGGCAGCAGCAAGTTCCGCCCCGGTGCCCGCGCGGCCGGTCCACGCACATTCCGCCCGTACGGTGCTCGGGTCGGCAGGCTGCTGGGTCCATTCGAGTCGTACGGGCGTGCCCAGCACACGCGCGATGGCCCACTCGACGTGTGGGCACACGGCAGGCGGGCTCGAATGGACGTACACGACGCCTCGAGTCGGCACGATCGACCTCCCGGTTGACGAGGTGCGCCTTCCCCCGCGTCCTCGCTCAGCCAGGCGGTCGCAAACATGATGACTTGTGGTGTTGCCGTCGCGCCAGAGAACTGGCGTTTTTGTTGCTGCTCTTGTCGCGTGAAGTACCAGGATAGTAGCCGAGTCCGGATCAGCGGTTGGCCGCATCGTAACCAGAGTGGCCAAGCTGACCAGGTACGGACCATCCCGGTCGCGCAGTCCGGTGTCAACATCGGATACCCTCGTAGAGGGTCGGGCCGGCTGTCTGCTGCCCTGCCCACAAGGTTGTCGCGGCCGTCACAACACTGCGGTGGAACGCCGCCGGGTCGCCCACGGCAACCGACCCACCGGACACCATCGCCCCGGTCCACCACCGGTCCGGCGATCAAGAAGTCAAGGAGTGCCACGTGGCCCAGTCCAAGACCGCCCGCGCCTCGGTCCGCGCTGGCCAGGGCACCGGCAGTGCCCTGAGCGTGCTCGGCGAATACAAGTACCTGATCCCGCTCAACGGCGGTAAGAACGTCTACGTACGGAACCTGCTGACGGCCAAGACCGTCCGGGTCCGCACCGACTCGGAGACCTTCGTCACCGAGGTGAAGTCGCTGGCAGAGGCCGGCCACGGCGCCAAGATCCGGGCCGAGCTGGAATCCCTGCAGACCACCTACCCCGACCACGGCTGGGACGTGGCCACCAAGCGGCTGGTCGACGCGGGGGCGTTCGGCGAGAGCTGAGCCCACCGCAGTCCGGCGAAATGTCACAGGGCGAGGGCCCGGAACGTCACGTTCCGGGCCCTCGCCCTGTCCGCGTACCGGCCAGCGCGCTGGTGAGCGGGTCAGGGACCTTCGTCCACCAGGTGTGACGACGGGGTCGATCTGGGTACCGGACCGCCAGAGATCCCCTCAAGGAGGTTCGGGTGAGCGCAACCGGTGTCGCACGGCGGACACAGTCCCATCAGGGCACGGTCCGGAAACTGGGCCGGGCCGGCTATCTGGCGTACGGGGTGATCCACCTGCTGGTCGGCTGGCTCGCCCTGCAGGTTGCCTTCGGTGGCAGCGGGAAGTCGGCGGACAGCAGCGGCGCGCTCAGCCAGCTGGCACAGCTGCCGCTCGGCAAGGTCATGCTGGTCGTCATCACCATCGGACTGGCCCTGCTGGCGGTGTGGAAGATCACCCAGGTGATCCTCGGAGTCGATGGAGAGGACGGCGGCAAGGAGATCCTGCTGCGGGTGGGCTTCGCGATACAGGCGGTGGCCCTGGGCGGTCTCGCGGTCAGCGCCGGCAAGTTCGCGGCCGGAGGTGGTTCGTCCAGCAGTTCGAAGCAGCAGGGGATCACCGCGACGCTGCTCGGCTCCACCGGCGGCAAGGTCCTGATCGTGCTGGCCGGGCTGGCCGTACTGGGTGCGGGTATCGGTATGGCGGTGTACGGGATCCTCCGGAAATTTGAGAAGACCCTGCTACTGGGCCAGTTGTCGCGTCGCGGGCAGCGCGTCGTGAAGGCCCTCGGCACGGTCGGCTACCCGGCCAAGGGCGTCGCGTACTCGATCGTGGGCGTGCTGCTGATCGCCGCCGCGGCGACCGCCGATCCGAAGAAGAGCCGCGGCCTGGACGCCGCCCTGCACACCCTGGCCGGCCAGCCGTACGGCAAGTTGCTGCTGGTCGTCGTCGCTGTCGGCATCATCTGTTTCGGGGCATTCTGCTTCGCCCGGGCCCGGTGCGCGCGGCGTTGATCGCAGGTTCGGCCGGTCGGTCCGTCCGACCGGCCGAAAGAATGACTAGGCTTTCCAGACGTGGATACACCCCTCCCCGATTTCGTCAACTGGCCAACCTTTCCCTTCGACGGTCAGCTCCGGGTCCGGCCGCTGGACCGTCCCACCCTGCCCGAGCCGGCACGGGAAGGCGTGGAGATCTCCGACTGCCGGGCCTGCCAGGCACCGGACGAGCAGTACATCTGGGTCGACGACCGGTGGCGGGTGAAGGCCACCGAGAAACCTCCCGGTCTGCCGATGGTGCTGATCCTGGAACCCCGGATGCATCTGGATCTCGGCGACCTGCCCAACCTGGAAGCGGCCGAACTCGGCCTGCTCACCGTGCGGCTGGAACGGGCTGTCCGGTCCGTCGACGGTGTGGCCCGGGTGCATGTCAACCGGTGGGGCGACGGCGCGGCGCACCTGCACCTGTGGTTCCTGGCACGACCGGCGGGCGCACTGCAGCTGCGCGGATCGTTCCTGTCGATGTGGGACGACATCCTGCCGCCGGTGGACGAACGCACCTGGCGTGACGACCTGTCCTTCGTCGCGGCCTGGCTCGCTGACCAGGGCGGACGGTCGATGCTGGAGAGCTGACCCACCGGCGATTCTACCTGTGGTGGTCAGCCCGGACATCTGCCCGGTGCAGGTTCGTGTACCCACCTCGGATCCGTACCCTCCTAGAGGCTGTCGGGCTCGGTGAGAGGAAGCGGATGGCGGACAGGTCGGCCCACGCACACGAGATCGCGGTCGAGCAGCATCAGGTGGACCGGGTGTACGCCCGGTTGGAGGTGCTGCGCGCCGAGACCGCCGAGTCGGCCCGGCGTGGCTTCGCCATGGCCGGGGTCGGCAACTTCGGCGCGCTGGTGGAACGGGACGCCATGGTCTACCAGCTCTCCCGCCGACTGCGTGCGCTGGATGCCGAGTACGACGGTCTGGTGTTCGGCAGGCTGGATCTTGCCGGCCCTGACCCGACCGGGACCGAGCCGGCCGACACCGACACCCGACACCGACACCGACCGGATACTGCACATCGGCCGGCTCGGGCTGCGCGACGAGCAATACCGGCCGCTGCTGGTGGACTGGCGCGCACCGGCCGCGGCGGCGTTCTACCGGGCCACCCCGACCGACCGGATGGGCGTCGTCCGGCGGCGGGTGATCCGCTGCACCGGCCCGCAGGTGGTCGACGTACAGGACGATCTGCTGGCACCCGACGCGGCGCCGCCCGACATGGCGGTGGTGGGTGAGGGCGCGCTGCTGGCCAGCATGGCCCGGGCCACCGGGCACCAGATGCGCGACATCGTCGCCACCATCGCCCGCGAACAGGACGAGGCGGTACGGGCTCCGGCCCGCGGCGCCGCGCTGATCACCGGCGGCCCCGGTACCGGCAAGACCGCCGTCGCCCTGCACCGGGCGGCGTACCTGCTCTACTCCGACCGCAACCGGTTCGAGGCCGGCGGGGTGCTGATCGTCGGACCGTCTCCGGTGTTCATGCGCTACATCGAACGGGTCCTGCCATCACTCGGCGAGGACGCGGTGACCTTACGCTCGCTCGGCACCGTACTGGACGGCACCGACGCGGACCGTCGGGACGAGCCTGCGGTCGCCGCGATCAAGGGCTCGCTGCGGATCCGCCGGATCCTGCAGCGGGCGGCCCGCGACATCCCGCCGGACACTCCGACGAGCCTGCGGCTGGTCTACGCGGGGCTGGTACTGAACCTGGACGCTGCCGCGCTGGGCGCGGTACGCCGGGCCGTGCACCGCCGGGGTACCCCGCCCAACCAGGCCCGCCGGCAGGCCCGGGACCACCTGCTGGAGGCGTTGTGGCGGGAAGCGGAACGCCTCGCCGGAACCGACTACCGGTTCGACCGCGCGGCGTTCAACGACGAGATCGGTGACCGCAACGAGTTCCGGCGGTTCCTGGCGGCCTGGTGGCCGGTACTGTCCCCTACCGAGGTGCTGGCCTGGCTCGGTGACGAGCAACGGCTGCGCCGCTACGCCGGCCGTACGTTGAGCACCGAGGAGACCCGGTTGCTCGCCGGTTCGATGGGCAGCGTGCTGTCGGTGGCCGACGTGGCGCTGGCCGACGAGTTGCGCGTGCTGCTCGGCACGCCACCTCCCCCGCCGCCGCCCCGGGCCGACTCCGACACACTGCAGGAGGTCACCACCTACGCCGACCGGATGTTGCCGGCGCGGGAGCGCCAGGAACGGCCCGCCGACTACGACGAGTACGCCCATCTTGTGGTCGACGAGGCGCAGGACCTGTCGCCGATGCAGTGGCGGATGCTCGGCCGGCGGGGCCGGTACGCGAGCTGGACGATCGTCGGCGACCCGGCCCAGAGTGCCTGGCCCGACCCGGCGGAGGCGACGCAGGCCCGGGACGAGGCACTGCGCGGCAGGCACCGGTACCGGTTCGACCTGACCACCAACTACCGCAACTCGGCGGAGATCTTCGAGCTGGCCGCCCGGGTCGTCCGGGCCGCCGAACCGGACCTGCCGCTGCCCACCGCGGTGCGGCGCACCGGTACCGCGCCGCAGATCCGTACCGTCGGGGCGGACGGTCTGGCCGACGCGTGCCGCTCGGCGGTCGCGGAACTTCTCGCCGAGGTGCCCGGCACGGTGGGTGTGGTGGCGCCGGCCGAGCTGGTGGACCCGGTCCGGGGCTGGCTCGGCGATGCCGATGAGCGGGTACAGGTCCTCGACCCGCTGGCCACCAAAGGCATGGAGTACGACGGGGTGCTGGTGCTTGAGCCGGCCCGGATCGCGGCGGACGCGGCGGGCGGGACCCGGACCCTGTACGTGGTCCTGACCAGGGCCACCCAGCGGCTCACCGTGCTGAGCACCGATCCGGGCTGGCCGGGCCGCTGACGACGACGGGCCCGCCGGTGTTTCCGGCGGGCCCGTCGTGGCGCACGATCAGTTGCTGGCGAACGGGTTGGCCGAGTCGTCGTTCCCGGTGTAGTGCACCGTGTCGAAGGTGCCGTCGTGGTCGGAGTCGGTGACCACCGTGTCGGCGACCCCGTCACCGTCCCGGTCGACGCTGGCGACGTCGACCTTGCCGTCGCCGTCGGTGTCGGCACCCCAGGTGTCCACCCGACCATCGTGGTCGGCGTCCATGGCGAAGTGGTCCGGCGTGCCGTCCCGGTCGGTGTCGACGCTCCAGAAGTCGGCCCGCCCGTCGGCGTTGGTGTCCATCTCACCGTGGTCGGGGTTGCCGTCACCGTCGGTGTCCCAGTCGTGCTGGTCCAGCTTGCCGTCGTTGTCGGAGTCGTAGGACCAGCTGTCGACGTTCCCGTCGCCGTCGGTGTCGGTGTGTACCTCGTCGGCGACACCGTCGTGGTCGGTGTCGATGAGGTCGGCGGAGCTGCCGTCGGTGTACTCGACGTGGGTGTCGGTTCCGCTGGCGTCGCTGTCGAAGTCACTCATCGCCGTGGTTCTCCTGGTTCGCTTGTGCGGTACCGGCTCCGGCACCCCGTTGACACAACCCTAGGCCACCGGAGCATGGTGGCTCCTCACCGATTCGTGCCACCGTATGCGATCCCGCTCTCCGGGCCGACCCGACGACCGGGCCGGTACGCATCCCTGCGGGCATCGCGGCGCTCCGGAGAAAAGTACAGCTTCATAGGTTTTCGGTCGAGCTTTCTGCCATAAGGTGCGTTCTTGGTATTTACTACCTGTCAGAGGTCGGAACACCATCAGGCCCCCGGCGGGAATGCCCCCAGACCCGCCCTGGTGAAAGGAGACGCGGATGACCGCGTCAGGACGCTCGACCCGGCGCTGGACCCTCGGAGCCACCCTCGCCGCCACGGCAGCAGCACTCAGCATGCTGATCGGCGCGAGTGGCGCACAGGCCGCCACCCCCAGCTACGTCGCCCTGGGCGACTCGTACTCCTCCGGGGTCGGGACCCGCACCTACATCGACGACGGCACCAACTGCCAGCGCTCGATCTACGCCTATCCGGAACTGGCCGCCCAACGGCTCGGCGCCACGCTGACCTTCGACGCCTGCGGTGGAGCCAAGACCGCCGATGTACTGAACAACCAGCTCGGCCACCTGTCCGCGAGCACCTCGCTGGTGACGATCTCCATCGGCGGCAACGACGCCGGCTTCTCCAGCGTCATCGAGCAGTGCGCGCTGCCCTGGCCGTACAACTGCACGAGCGACGTCGACAACGCGGTCAGCTTCATCCGCAACACCCTGCCGGGCAAGCTGGACAGCGTGTACTCGGCGATCCGCAGCCGGGCCACCAACGCCCGCGTCGTGGTGGTCGGCTATCCGCGCCTGTTCAACGGGCAGACCTGCAACGCCGGTGCCCGGATCAGCGCCACCGAGGAAGGGCAGCTCAACAACGCCGCGGACGTTCTGGCCGGTGTGGTCGCCGCCCGGGCCAGCGCGCACGGCTTCAGTTTCGTCGACCCGCGGTCGGCGTTCGCCAGCCACGAGATCTGCGCCAGCACCGAGTGGCTCAACGGACTGTCGGACCCGATCGGCGAGTCCTACCACCCGAACCGCACCGGTCACGTCGGTTACGCCGACCTGGTCACGCCGGTCCTGCAGGCTCAGGCCGCCAGCCGGCTCTGACCCGTCAGCGGCAGTCGGGGTGGGTGCCCAGAAACCGGACACCCACCCCGATTGCCGTGGCCCGACTTCCCAGCCACCTTCCAGCGGCGACGCAGCCATCCATTACCTGCCGCAGGTAGTCTCGGGTGCCTGGCAGGAGGATGGGGGTGTGCGGCATGGGCCTACGCGACCGGGTACGCCGGCTGTTCGGCACACCGACCGGCGGCGGGATCCGTACCCAGGCACAGATCCGGGCCCGCCGTGGCGGGTACCAGTCGATGCTGGACCGCGAGGCGACCGTACGCGACCTCGACGAACTCCGGGAGTTCGTGGCGAGCCGTACCGGGGTGGAGTTCTACCTGGAACCGGAGACCACCGCGACGGACGCGACCGTGGCAGCTGTCGCCTCGGACGGTGAATGGATCCGGCGTCGGGTCGGCTCCCCCAAGGTGGCCCGCCATCTCGGCGACGAACTCGCCGTTCCGCTCTACGACGCCGGCGTGGTCGGCTATCCGGAGGCCATGCGCCGCTACCGGCGCGGCTGAGGCCACTCCGTCACGATCACCACCGCTGGTGACTCCGCCCTGGCGCTGCGCAGCTCCGCCGGATGTGTGAGGATTCGACGACGGATCGTCCGGTCCGGAGCCGACGCGGCCCGGTCCGTCGAACTGGTGGAGGTGGCGGATGGTCGAGGGCGATCAGACCGGTCCGACCCCCGGTGGGCCCGTCCGCGCCGCCATCGTCCTGGTGCCCGCTGCCACGTCCGACACTCGTTGCCCGCCGCTGCTACGTCTGGGTGGCCGGCGCGTACTGGACCGGGCCGGGCGGGTGCTCGCCGCCGCCGGCGTACCGCGGGTGCTGGTCGCCACAGGTCCGGGCGTGCCGCGCCGGCTCGACGACCTCATCGAGCACTCCCCCGTACTCGCCCGTTACGACCCGGGTCGGTCCCTGCCGCCGGGGCATTATCTGCTCGTCAGCGGTGATCAGATCTTCGACACCGTCGCGGTACGGTCGATCACCCGCGAACCCACCGTCGCGGCGCTGGCCACCGATGCGGAGCTGGCCGTCCTGGATGCCGATCTGGCTGCTGCGGTACTGGCCGACACGGTGGTGAGCGGTGCGGTCACCGGCGGTGCCGGGCCGGGTGGTACCGGTACCCGGACGCTGCACAACCGGCTGGCCGGACAGCCCGGGTTGACCCGCCGGGCCGCCGGCGGGTTCACCGCGACGGTGACCGACCGGCACGGCAGTCGACTCGCCGAGCAGGCACTGTGGCGACGCTACGGGCCCAAACCCACCGACGGGCTGGTCTGCCGGTACCTCAACCGACCCATGTCCCGGCCCGTCACGAGGCTGCTGCTGCGTACCGGGATCGGCCCGGACCCACTGACGGTGGTCAGTTTCCTGGTGACCCTGAGCGCCGCGGCGCTCATCGGTTTCGGCGGGCGGTGGTGGACGTTGCTGCTCGGCGGGCTGCTCGTACAGGCCGGCAGCACACTGGACGGCATCGACGGCGAGGTGGCCCGGATCAGCCTGCGCAGTTCCCGTCGCGGGGCACTGCTCGACACCATCCTGGACCGCTACGCCGACCTGGCCCTACTTGTCGGCCTGGTGTTCGCCACCGGCGTCAGCACCGCGGCCTGGGCGTGGGCCTTCGGTGCAGCCGCCGCCAGCATGCTCATTCCGTACCTCAACGCACTCGTGCCCAGCGCGCCGGCCCGGCTGCTGCGCCGCGACATGCGCCTGCTGCTGTGCGCCCTGAGCGCCGCGCTGAGCGTTCCGTTCTGGGGTCTGGTGGTCGTGGCGGTGTTGGGCAACCTGGACGCGGTACGGGTCTTCTGGTCGGTCGTCCGCCGCGCGCCCCGAGCATCCTGACCGGTCGACCGGGGCCGGCGCGCCGCGCACGCCGACCCGGTCCACTGGTCTGCTAGCGGCTGAACACGCCGATGCCGTTGGCCACCGCACGCTCGTCGACGCCTGCCGGGTGATGGTTGACCACGGTCACATCCGGCGAGCCGGGCAGCCGGACCGCGCAGGTGGAGGAACCACCGCCGTCCAGGTTGATCCCGTCGTCGGCACCGAAGGACGCCAGCACCTCGGCGGTCTGCTGCAGGCTCAGCCCGCTGCCTGTCTCCGCCTGCCCGTCGAGCACCAGCAGGTAGAGCCGCCGACCGTCCGGGCTGACGCCCGCCGCGGTACGGGTCGCCGCGACCTTGTCGTCCACCCCGGGCAGCGTGGCGCCGTCGCGCAGGATCGGCGCGCCACCGACCGCGAAACGGAACGGCACCGAGCGCCCGGCGGACAGTCCGTGGGTGATCTCCACCGGGTCACCGGGCTGTAGACCGCGCAGTTCGGCGGCGCCGGCCTCCCGACCCACCAGGACGGTGCTGTCCGCGGCGATGGCGCCGGCGCCCGGAGCATCCGCGACGCTGACCACCCGACCGCGGCGCACCGTGACCTCGGCGGTCTCGGTGGTGCACGGGTCGAGCCGCTTCACGTCGCTGCCGCACACCGCCCGTTCCCGGGACACCGTGCCCCAGTCACTGGTGAAGGCGCCGATCCCGTTCTGCGGCAGGGCGTACTGGTTGTACCCGCCGAGGGTGTACCGGTGCTCTCCGGTTCCCGAGCCGTCCACCAGTACCGACCCGACCAGTTGCAGGGAGCCGAGTCTGGCCAGACCGTCCCGGCCGATGCCGATCACATCGCGGGTGGAGGTACCGGGTGCCATGCTGGGCCCGAACCGTTGGGCGTCGGGTACCGCGGCCTTCAGCGCCCGACCATGCGTGATCTCAGGCCCGTTGGCCGAGCCGGTGGGCGGCACCCCGGCGTGCGTCTCGCTGATGTTGAAGAAGTCGGCGTTCACCCCGGCCACCGCGTGCGCGTCGGTGGCCATGGCGGACACCTTCTCGCGGGCCGCGACGACGGACGGATGCAGCAGGTCCACCGCGACGTGACGGTTGGCCAGGTCCACCGTGAGCAGGTCACCGGTTGCGGTGCCGGTAGGGGTCGGCACCGAGAAGGTCGACAGGAGTACGCCGGGTGCGATCTGCTGGCCGTCGGTGGCCGGCCCGTCGGCCTGCGCGGGCGCGGCGGCACCGGCCAGCGCTGCCACCGTCGCGAGTGTCGCCGCCAGTACGGGTAACCGTGTGCGCATGAGGGTCATTCACCGCTCCATCCGACCGTCGAAAACCGTTGCCTTGACAACGGCACGTGTTGGCACTTAGTTACCACCACTGCGACGACGGGGTCAATACCACCGCGCGGACCGGGCCTGCACAGATGCGCCGGACGGCCGGATTTCCCGGCAGCTGGGACGGCTGGCGCAGCCCGGCACACCGCGGCCCGGGGGGCCTCGTCCTCCCGGGCCGCGCCGTGCCGGACTGTGCCGGACTCAGTCGCCGTACGCGATGTGACGCGACGGTTTGTGGAAGTCCCTGACCGGCTTGCCACGCAACGCGGTCATCATCGTCCTGGCCACCGCGACGTCCACCGCCTCCGACACCCCGGCGCCGACCGAGTCCCGGGGATTGTCCGGGTCACAGGCCGTGCCTGCGGCGGCGATCTGCGGGGTGAACCCGGCGAACGATTCGGTGTTGTTGAACTCCGAGCTTCCGGTCTTGCCCGCCACCGGTCGGTCGAGCATCCGGCCGACGTCAGGCGCGGTACCGCCGTCGCACTTGTGGTAGAAGGACTGGTCCTCGACCGGACAGCGGGCCGCATCGGTGGCCGCCCGTGCCACGTCGGCGGTGACCACGCGGTGGCAGGACGGTTTCGCCGCGCTGGATCGGTGCCCGCTGCTGTCGATGATGGACAGTGCGGGCAGGGGCTTGCAGTACACGCCTTCCGCCGCGACCGTGGCGTAGGCGTTGGCCAGGTCCAACGGCGTGGTGTCGGTGACCCCCAGGGTGAACGCACCCCAGCCGTGTGCCCGTTTCGGCGTGGCCAGTTCCGCGTCGGTGTTGGCCCGGAACTTGATGCCGAGCCGTTTGGCCATCGCGACCACCTTCTCCGCACCGATCTTCTGTTGCAGCCAGACGAAGAAGGTGTTCACCGAACGGCCGTACCCGGTCCACATGGTGCGGTTGCCGTCCATCCATGGCGGGTTGTCGTTGACCGGGCAGTAGTAGCCGCCGCATCCGCTGGCCACCACGTAGTTGGTCTGCAGCCGTCCTGGCGCGTTGAAGTTGGTGCTGAGCGGTAACCCGTCGGTCAGCGCCGCGAGCAGCGTGAAGATCTTGAACGTCGACCCGGTCTGGTAGCCGGTGATGTCGCCGCCCCCACCGACCAGCTGGTCCACCGTGTTCGGGTAGTTGAGCTGACCGTCGGAGTTGTGCTTCAGGCTGTAGTTGCGGTTCACCGCCATCGCCACGACATGACCGGTGCCCGGCTCGATGGCCGCGATCGGCAGCGCCTTGGGGCTGGTCTTCGGGTAGACCTTGGTCGCCTCGTCCACCCCGGTCTTCTGCACGTCGACGTCGAACGGGGAGATGATCTTGTAACCACCGGTCTTGAGGCGGAACTCCCGCTCGGCGCTGTTGCTGCCGAACTGACTCTGCTCGTCCCACCACTGCACGAAGTAGTCGCAGAAGAATCCCCAGTCCAGGTGCGCGCGCGGCACCTCGGTACAACCGTTCGGAACGTGGCCCGGCTTCAACGACAGCGGCGCCTTGCGTGCGGCCGCCGCCTGTGCCCGGGTCACGTAGTGCAGCTTCACCATCGAATCGAGTACGTAGGTGCGTCGGGCCAACGCGGCCTTGCGACTCGCCGCGTCCTTCTCCGGGTCGAAGGAGTCCGGCGACTTGACCAGTCCGGCCAGCAGTGTGACCTGCGGCAGGGTCAGCTTGGCCGGGGTGGTGGAGAAGTACGCGTTGGCGGCGGCCTTGATGCCGTACGCACCGTGTCCGAAGTAGACGATGTTGAGGTAGCGCTGCATGATCTGGGCCTTGGAGTAGTGCTTCTCCAGCTCCAGGGCGTACCGCATCTCCCGCAGCTTGCGGGCAGCGGTCTGCGCGGTGGCAGCCTGCACGTCCTGCGGAGTCTTCGCCGAGTAGATCAGTACGTTGCGCACGTACTGCATGGTCAACGTGGATGCGCCCTCGTGCACCTCGCCGGCCTGCCGGTTGGCGATCAGCGAGCGCAGGATGCCGCGCGGGTCGACCCCGTTGTGCTTGTAGAAGCGGGTGTCCTCGGCCGCGACGATCGCATGCTGCATGATCATGGCGATCTTGGAGATGTCGGTCGGCGCCCGGTTCTCCGAGTAGAAGGTGGTGAGCAGCGTCTTGCCGTCGTTGGCGTAGAGGTACGAGTTCTGCGACGGCGGTGGGATCTTCAGCGTGTCGGAGTTCCCGCCGAACGCCTGGGAACCGGACTTGGCAACCAGCCCGGTCAACCCGAATGCAGGGAAGGCCAGCATCGCCACGACCACACCGGCCAGGACGCCACATACCAGCAGCGAGGCCAGATCCGCCAGAAGTGAGTGTTCTCTTCGCACCCGGCACCGCCTCGTCTCATGCTGGAGCCCCGCCGCCCCGGGACGCCGGCTCATGTGCTCTCTACGAGGGTTCTCCTACCAGAGTGACACATAACTGGATCAGTCGGGCCATCCAAGCACCCTCTAGTTACGATCATCGATGTCCTGCGGCCGCTGGATGAGCAGATCGGATAAATCCGAGCGCGGAACGTTATCCGCTCTGCTGTCAAGCACGATTCGCCACCCCGCCGGCCGCCATGCATACTGAGGGCTGCATGGCGGGTCCATCTCGGTTTCCCCATCCGAGCCCGCCGACGAACAGTGGCGTCTGGCCCGGGCGGCACATCCCCGATCGTGCCAGCCGGAGGCCTATGATGACGTCCACGTTCCAGCAGACCGCGCTCATGCCGGAGGCAGAACATCGGCGGCGCGGCACCGACTTCGCCGAACTCACCCGCCGGGTCAAGAGTGCCGGCCTACTCAACCGACGTACCGGCTACTACGCGGCCAAGATGTCGGTCAACGCGGTGCTGTTCGCCGCGGGCTGGGTGGCGGTGCTACTGCTGGGCAACTCCTGGTTGCAGTTGCTGGTCGCCGCCTTCCTGGCCGTGGTGTTCACCCAGATCGCCTTCCTCGGACACGATGCCGGACACCACCAGATCTTCCGGTCACACCGGCTCAACAAGCTGACCGGCATCATCCACGGCAACTTCGCCATCGGCCTGTCCTTCGGCTGGTGGATCAGCAAGCACAACAAGCACCACGCCAACCCGAACGACGAGGACCTCGACCCGGACGTCGCCCCCGGCGCACTGGTCTTCGTGGAACGCCACGGCGTCCACCGGCGCGGCATCGCCAGCCTGCTGACCCGCTCCCAGGCGTACCTGTTCTTCCCGATGCTGCTGCTGGAGGGCCTCAACCTGCACGTGGCCAGCATCCGGGCACTGCTCCGCCCGTCCGGGAAGATGAAGATCCTGGAAATCGGCCTGTTCGCGGTACACATCGCCGGCTATGTGACGTTGTTGCTGGTGACCATGTCCCCGCTGCACGCGCTGGTCTTCGCCGCTGTCCAGCAGGGCCTGTTCGGCCTGTACATGGGATGCAGCTTCGCACCGAACCACAAGGGCATGCCCACTCTGCGGCGCGCCGACAAAGTGGACTTCCTGCGCAGGCAGGTGCTCACCTCACGCAACATCCGCGGCAGCCGGATCGTCGACTTCGCCCTCGGTGGGCTGAACTACCAGATCGAACACCATTTGTTCCCGAGCATGCCGCGCCCCAGCCTGCGGCGCTCACAGCCGGTGATCCGACAGTTCTGCGCCGAATACGGGGTGTCGTACCGGGAGACCAGCCTGATCCGGTCCTATGCGGAGGCACTCCAGCATCTGCACTCGGTCGGCGATCCGCTGCGCAGAACCCGGACAGCAGACGCGACCTGAGCACCATCGCCTACCGCGCGGCGCCGTACCGGTCCCGCGCGGTAGGCGTACCGCGCCGACCTTGGCCCGGTGACCTGCACGTCCGGCGACCTGGACAGTTGGGTACGGACATGCCTGTGAGGTCCTCGGCAGGTCGGTGAGGTCCGGACATACAGAAACGGCCCCGGTGCGAAGACTCGCACCGGGGCCGTTCTACTACTGAAGGTGGAAACCTACAGCGCGCGAACCCGCTCGGCCTGGGGGCCCTTGGCGCCCTGGGTCACGTCGAACTCGACGCGCTGGTTCTCGTCCAGGTTCCGGTAGCCGGAGCCCTCGATGGCCGAGAAGTGGACGAAGACATCCGGGTCGCCGCCGTCCGGCGTGATGAAACCGAAGCCCTTGTCCGGGTTGAACCACTTGACCGTGCCCTGTGCCATGACTCTCCTTGTGGAACGGATCGCGTCCACACCGCGTGGCCGCGTTGTTGCGGCGGGAGCCGATCGACCCTTCGGAGAGATCTTCCCGAAAAACGAGACGCCCCGCTGTCACAAATCCCGCGTGCGCATCCAAACGTTCGGGGAACAGACGACTGCAACACCGGAAGAATACACGACCGGAGCCGGTTGCGGGACCACTGCCGGAGCACAGGCACAACCAAGTGTGATCTGACGCATGCGCCGGTTACGATCGCGGTGAGGTCGCGCGGCGCGGGCCCGTCCCCGCCCCGTGGGCTCGGGCCGGCACGGGCCGCCAACCAGGTGGCCGCTCACCACGCAGTGCGGGAAGGGCGGACAGATGGCTGATGTGGAGATCGAACTCGTCGGTGGCCCGCGCGACGGAGAACGGATCACCGTCCCGCTGGAGGGCCAGATGCCAGCGCCTCACCTGGAGATGACCACCGTGGACAGCACCGTGGACGGACTGCCGGACATCTGGCGGCTCTCCTATCGGCGCGATGACGAACCCACCGATGACGGTGGGCTCTGGCGTTACCGGTTCCTGTCCACCCGGCACGGCTGACCGGCGGCTCATCCGCACCTGGGGCCAGCTGCCGGGCCCGGATGAACCACCGGGTCGGTATCCGGACCGTCCTGCACCGCGGACAGCCGACCCAGACGGGCGAGTTCGGCACTGACAATGGCGAGCATCACCACATTGACCAGTACCGACACGGTGGCGAGGAACTGGGTGACCTCGAACTCGAACACCCGGGTGAACAACAGACTGACCAGCAACGCGTGATGAAAGCGCACAAAGGCCCGATACCGGTCGACTCGCAGTTGCCGCATCCCGACGAACACCAGTAACGCGCACAGCAGGGTGGAGAGCAGGCCGAGACCGAGAGGCACCGGACCCGGCGGATGGTGCCACAGGTCCCCCGACGGACCGGACAGCCGCGCGTACAGCCGGATCCCGAACTGCGCGCCGGAATAGGCCAGCTGCACCAGGAGTACCACGCAGGTCACGACCGGCAACATGGTGGCCAACCGGCCCAGTTGCCCATGGCCGTGCACGCCGTGCCGCAGGCGCACCAGCACCCGGTGCGGATTGACGTAACGCAGCGGATCCAGCAGTTCCACCGGATCGTCGGGCACCGCCCGGATCAGCGCGCCGGCCTCCGGTGCGCCAGGTGCCGTACCGGCCCGGCGCAACTGCCGGTCGATCTGGCTCCGGCGCGCCGGTGTGAAGCCACCCACCACCCCGGCGACCGCCTGGTCCACCACGGCGGCCAGATGCTCGGACGGATGGTGCGGTCGGCGGCCGTGCACCGCGTGGATCACCAGTACCAGGCAGACCAACACTACGTACATGATCGCCGTGGCCGGCCGGTAGAAGTAGTCGTTGTCGCTGGTCACAAACTTGCCGACCTCGTCGATGAACAGCCCGATACCGATGCCGGCCAGCACCGCGGCCAGCGGCCGGATCACCGGACCCGCGAACGACAGCAGCAGGATCAATGCGACGATCATCGACAGACCGCCCCACAGCACGTGCGCGATGTGCAGGCCACCGCCACCCACCTGCGGGTAACCGGCCAGCGCCAGCAGACCCCGGACCAGCAGGACCGTACTGACCGTGGCGACGAGCATCGCGGTCAGATGCGGCGCCGCCTGCGGGTCCCGGGGCAGCCCGCGGACCAGCAACCACCGGGACATGGTGTGGTGGGGCAGATTGCGCAGCGGCATCCGAACACCCTACGAGCCGGTCGCGGAACAGGTGAAATAGATCATCGGGTTCCGGCTCCCCGCGTGCACCGGCCCGTCGAACCCCAGTTCCCGCCGGTGCTCGAGCAGCCGCCGGTACACCTGGGGCTCCCTGGCCCGGGCCGCGGTGAAGTAACCGGTGTCCGTGGCCGCCAACCAGCGCAGCAGCACCGCGCCCTCACTCCCCGGTACGGCCCACCGGTGGTGGAACACGTCGTGCACGCTCACCGGCGTACCCGGGGCCAGCCTGGGCATCAGATCGGCCAGGTACCAGCGGGCGAAACCGGCGCTGTGTGCGGCATCCACGAACAGGTAGTCGATGGCGGAGGGCAACGCCGCGGTACGACGCCGTACGTCACCGTGGACCAGCTGCCACCGCCCCGCCGCGAGTCCGGCCGGCACGTTGTGCCGGGCGTTGTCGATCCGGTCGAAGGTACGCAGCTGACCGTGCCCGTTGTCGCGCAGCGCCCGCAGGATCCAGGTGGTCGAGTAGCCGTGCAGCGAACCGACCTCCACGACGTGCTCCGGCCGGTGGTGCCGCAGCGCCAGGTAGGTGATCTCGGCCTCCAGGTCGTCGAGCTGGGCACGCATCCCGGGCCGCCCGGCCAGCAGCTCCCGCTGCTCGGCGCGGACCTCCCGGAGCTGCTCGTGATATTTCAGGTACAGATCGGCCACCAGCTCGACGTTGAACGTGTCCACGGCTTCGCCTGCTCTCCGGTCGGCATCAGGTACTGCCGCCGGACGCTAGGAGAGCCATCGCGGTGATCTCGTCACCCGACAGAGCCAACTGCGACCCCCTACCCCAGGGTGGTACGCCCCGCGGCAACTGCACCACCGCGGTGGCCACTGCCAGCGGCGACGCCTCGTGGTTGACACGACAGGTTATGTTGGCGCGACACACAACTGAGGGGCGTCGATGCATCACGAGCCTGCCAACCGTCGCAGATCACCGCACCGCACATGGTTGGCCGGTCCCCGCCGCACCGGTGAGGCGAACGCACGATGACCGTCACTCTCCCCCGTCGCCCGGGACGCGCCCGACTGGCTCCGATCCAGGCCGGACTCTCCGCCCGGGCCCGCAGCACACCGGGCCGGCTCAGCGCGTTGACCGCGCTGGCCATCGTGCTCGCCATGGCGTTCGGGGTCTCCGCCGTGGTCGGCGTCCAGCAACGCTCCGGACTGGTCGACGACGTACGCACCCGCAGCGGCCCACTCACCGTGCAGGCCCAGCAGCTCTACCGGGCGCTGTCGGACGCCGATGCCACCGCCGCCAGTGCCTTCCTGCAGGGCGGCATCGAACCACCGACGCTGAGCCGGCGCTACCAGCAGGACATCACCGCGGCGTCACGGGCGCTGGCCACCGCCGCCGATTCCGGTGGCGTCGACACCGGCGCCGTCACCCAGCTGTCCACCCAGCTTCCGGTCTACACCGGCCTGGTGGAGACCGCCCGGGTATACAACCGGCAGGGTCTGCCGCTCGGCGCCGCCTACCTGCGGGAGGCATCCGGGCTGATGCGCGACAAGCTGCTCCCCGCCGCGAAGCAGCTTTACGGCACCGAGACCGGGCGACTCGCCGACGACCGGGATGGCGCCGGCGGCTTCCCGTGGCTGACCGTACCGCTCGCGTTGCTGCTGCTCGCCGCTCTCGTACTGGCCCAGCGCTACCTGACCCGGCACACCAACCGGGTGTTCAACCCCGGCCTGCTGACCGCGACCGCCGCCGGAGTGGTCGCGCTGCTCTGGCTGACCATCTCCTGGGCGGCCCTGGCCAGTCATCTGAGCACCGGACGGGACACCGGATCGGCTCAGGTGGAGGTGTTCGCCCAGACCAGGCTGGTGGCGTTGCAGGCGCGCGCGGACGAGTCGCTGACCCTGGTGGCCCGGGGCAACGGCACCGGGTTCGAGCAGGACTACCAGCGCAGGATGGTCCAACTGGTGGGTTCTGACGGGCACGGTGGCCTGCTCGGCAACGCCCGCAACGGTGCCGACGCGCAGCTACGGGCCGAGCTCGACACGGCGGTACGCGACGTGACCAGTTGGCGGGCCGCGCACCGCAAGGTCCGCCAGCTCGACGAGGGCGGCCGGTACCCGGACGCGGTGAAGATGGCCATCGGCTCCGGCTCCGACACCGCCGGCACCGCGTTCGGTCGGCTCGACACCGGACTCGACCATTCCATCAGGGCCGCCAACACGCGGTTCACCGAACAGGCCGACCAGGCCGGCAGCACACAGACCGGCGCGACGGTCGGGCTCGGTCTGTTCGCCGCGCTGGCCGCGGTGGCCGCGGCCCTCGGTATCCAACGACGTGCGGCGGAGTACCGGTGACGACGGTGCAGCAACATCGGCCGGCCCGACCGGCAGGGCAACATCGGCCGGTCGTACCGGAGGGGCAACATCGGCCGGTCGTACCGGCGGAGGAGCGTGGATCGGGTATGCGACGGCTGCGGACGGCACTGACGGGTCTGGTCGCGGTGGCGCTGATGGCGGTGGCCGCCGGTTGCGGCAGCGACGCGCTGCCGCACGCTTCGCAGTCCGCCGGGCCACCACGCCCGGCCGGCGTACAGGATCCCGCGGTGATCCCCAGCGCCGCGGCAGGCGCCGACGACTCCTGCCACCCGTTGCGCAGCTACCGGCCCGGCCCACTGCCGGCGGCCGGGCGGATGCCGTCCGGATCCGCCATGGCCCGCATCGCCCGGCGCGGACGCCTGGTGGTCGGGGTGGACCAGAACACCTACCTGTTCGGGTTCCGTGACCCGGCCAGCAACCGGATCCAGGGCTTTGACGTGGACATGCTGCGGGAGGTCTCCCGGGCCATCTTCGGTGACCCCGACCGGATCCAGTACAAGACGATCAGCTCGGCCGACCGGATCCCCGTACTGCAGAAGCACGAGGTCGACCTGGTCGCCGACGTGATGACGATCAACTGCGAGCGCTGGCAGCAGGTGGCGTTCTCCACCGACTACTTCGATGCCGGCCAACGGGTACTGGTACTGAAGGACTCGGGCGTGCAGGGGCTGTCCGACCTGGCCGGAAAGAAGGTCTGCGCGGCCAAGGGTTCCACGTCGATCCGCGCGATCGCCGCGGACGGCGCGCACGCCCGGCCGGTGGCGGTCAACGACTGGACCGACTGCCTGGTCATGCTCCAGCAACGGCAGGTCGCCGCCATCTCCACGGACAACGCCATCCTCGCCGGGCTGGCCAAGCAGGACCCCAACACCAAGGTGGTGGGGCCGCGTTTCACCAGCGAGCCGTACGGGATCGCGGCGAACTCCGCCGACGTGGATCTGGTCCGGTTCGTCAACGGGGTACTCGCCAAGATCCGCTCCGACGGCACCTGGGCCGACATCTACGGCCGGTGGCTGACCGTACTCGGGCCGGCACCCACACCGCCGGCCGCCCAGTACCGGGACTGAGCATGGCCGGCGCACCGCTACCGCGCGACCAGGCCGAGCGTGTCCTCACCGAGCTGAGCGACGCGCGCGACCGGGCCGCCGCAACCATGTACGCCGTGGACTCCCATCCCGCGCAGACATTTCTGCGCGGCGGCGTACCGCAGGGGGCGACCCTGGCCAGATGGGAACAGCTCCAGCAGCGACTGGGGCTGGCCTGGGCACACTTCACGGTGGTCGGAGACCTGCTGGAGGCGGCCCGTGAGGTGCGGGCCCGGCGGGCCAGGCCCTCGGACGAGGACCTGGTCGAGCTGACCGCTCTGCTGCGCGACCCGATCGTCGGGTTCGACGCGGCCGGGCTGCCGGCGGACGGCACCGGCGCACCGGCGGTACGTCGTGTCGGGTTGGCCGAGCTGCTCGCGCAACTGGCCGCCGACAGCACCCGCCTACTCGAGGAACTGACCGAGGTACAAACCTCGGTGGCGGCGCTGACCGCGGCACTGGTGCCGTTGACCGACGCGCTGTACGAGCTGCGTGCCCTGGCCGGACCGGACACCTCGGGCCCGACCGGCGACACCGTCGGATCGTTGGCCGACGCGCTGGCCGAGCTTCGCTCCACCGCACTCACCGATCCACTGCGTGACGCCCCGGGTGGGGTACTCGGCGCGTCCGTACAGGTCTCGTTCGACGCTCTGGCCGCCGAACTGGCCGGCGCCCGGTCGCAGCTGGCCGGGATGGCCGCGCTGCGCACCGGATACCCGGAACACCGGGCCCGGCTGGCGGCGCTGTTGACCGACGTCGCAGACGCCGAACGGACCGCCGCGGAGTCCTACGCCACGGTCGAGACGAAGATCGCCGATCCCGGCCTGCCGCCGCCGCCCACCGCCGCGCCCGGTCTGCTGCGCCGGCTCGATGAACTGGACCGGCTCTATTCCGGCGCGGCGTGGGCCACCCTGGCCGCCGGATTCAGCGCCGCGGAGCGCGACGCGCAGCAGGCCCAGGAACGCGCCGGGGCGCTGGAAGCGGCCGCCACCGGCCTGCTTGCTCGCCGCGACGAGCTGCGCGGCCGGTTGGCCGCCTACCGGGCCAAGGCGGCCCGGGTCGGCCTCGTCGAGGACGCCGTCCTCACCGGTCGCTACCACGACGCGCACCATCTGCTGTACACCGCGCCCTGCGACCTGCCGGGCGCCACCCGGGCGGTCTTCGCCTACCAGCAGACTCTGGCCGATCTGAGCAACCCGAGGAAGGGGTCGAGATGACCGCGAGCACGGCCGGTACGGTGGCCTGCCAGCAGTCGGGCTGCGTCGGGCACTACGGCCCCGACGGCTACTGCGACGAATGCGGTGCCAAGGCGGCGAAGCCGACCGCGGTGGCCACCACCGGCACAGCCGGTGGAGCCTGCCAGCAGGCCGGCTGCGCCGGGCACTACGGCCCCGACGGCTACTGCGAGGAATGCGGTGCCAAGGCCCGGGCGGCGGCCGGCGCCAGCATCGCCACCAGCGCGATGCCCAGCCGTGGCCTGTCCACCCGTACCGGCGCGGGGCTGGGCGGCACGAGCTCCGGGATGTCCGGCACCCGCAGCACCCGTAGCCGCTCCGCGGCGCGCGGCCGGCTGGGTGCCGGGCTGGTGGACATACCGCCGGTGCCGCTGCGCGACGCCGCGACCGCGGTGATGTCCGATCCGGTTGTGTCGGAGTCGCGACGCTACTGCGGCAAGTGCGACGAACCGGTCGGCCGCGGACGCGACGGCGCTCCGGGCCGGGCCGAGGGGTTCTGCCCGCACTGCGGTACGCCCTTCCTGTTCCTGCCCACGCTGAAGGCCGGCGACCTGGTCGACCACCGGTACGAGGTGCTCGGCTGCCTGGCCTACGGCGGGCTGGGCTGGATCTACCTGGCCCGGGACCGCAACGTCAGCGAGGGCGGCGCGGACCGCTGGGTGGTACTGAAGGGCCTGATCAACACCGGCGACCCGGACGCGATGGAGTCGGCGGTGGCCGAGCGCCGGTTCCTGGTCGAGGTGGACCACCCGAACATCGTCAACATCCACGACTTCGCCCGCCACCCGGACCCGAAGACCGGGGAACTGGTCGGCTACATCGTGATGGAGTACGTGGGCGGCCAGTCGCTGAAGGAACTGGCGATGGCGCACCGCGGCCCCACCGGTCAACGGGAACCGTTGCCGCTGCCGCAGGTCCTCGCGTACGGGCTGGAGGTCCTGCCGGCGTTGGGCTACCTGCACGACCGGGGCGTGGTGTTCTGCGACTTCAAGCCGGACAACGTGATCCAGGCCGAGGAGCAGCTCAAACTGATCGACCTGGGCGCGGTACGCCGGATCGACGACCCGGCCGGCGCGATCTACGGGACCCCGGGATACCAGGCACCGGACGTCGCCACGCACGGTCCGACGGTCGGTTCCGACCTGTACACGGTCGGTCGGACGCTGGCCGTACTCAGCTTCCAGTTCTCCGGCTTCTCCACCCGTTACGCCGAGCGGCTGCCGGCGCCCGAGGACGTGGAACTGTTCGTCCGCGAACCGTCGTTCCACCGGTTGCTGCTGCGGGCCACGCACCCTGATCCGCTGTGCCGGTTCGGTTCTGCGGCGGAGATGGCCGACCAGGTGCTGGGCGTGCTGCGGGAGGTACTGGCGGCTGCGGACGGCGTACCGAGGCCGTCGATCTCCGTACTGTTCACGCCGGAACGCCGGGCCTTCGGCACGTCGGCCGGCATCGTGTCAGCGGAGAACGACGATACGCCAGGGGAAGTCGCGCCGGATGGTCCTGCGGTGGCGGCCGCACTGCCGGTGCCGCTGGTCGATCCGGCCGACCCGGGCGCCGGTCTGCTGGCCACCGTCAACTCCGCGGCGCCGGCCGAGGAGATCGCCGCGCTGCGCGCCGCGCCGACCCGCAGCGTGGAGGTCACGTTGGCGCTGGTCCGCGCCCTGTTGGCGAATGGTGAGGTCGGGGCGGCCGGTGCCGAACTGGCCACGCTGACCGACCACGACTGGCGCTACGACTGGCACCGCGGTCTGCACGCCCTGGTGGCCGGGCAACCCCGCGACGCACTCGCCGCGTTCGACTCGCTCGCCTCGGCACTGCCGGGTGAACCCGCCGCCCAGTTGGCGGAGGCCGCAGCTGCCGAGCTCGCCGGCGGGACGGACCTGGCGATCGCCCGGTACCACCGGGTCTGGCGGGTCGACCACAGCTACGTCAGCGCCGCGTTCGGATTGGCCCGGCTGTTGCTCCGGCAGCATGACCGGGACGACGCCATCGGGGTGCTGGACGAGGTTCCGGACAGTTCCAGCCAGTACGTAGCGGCGCAGATCGCCGCTGTCCGCGCCCTGTTGGACGAACGGCCCGGCCCGCGGACCGAGTCCGGTCTGCTGGATGCGTCGGCCCGGCTGACCCGCCTCAAACTCGACCCGGGACGGCAGGCCCGGCTCGCGGTCGAACTGTTCACCGCCGCACTGGACTGGTTGGGCGTACCGGTGTCGAGGGGCACCGCCGGCCGGCCGGCTAACCTTCCCGTACCGGCCCCGCGGACCGGCACGGGCCAGTTGCTCGGCCAACCGCTGACCGAGCGCGGTCTGCGGTTGGGGCTGGAACGGGCCTTGCGGGCGCTGGCCACCCTGGAGCGCGATGCGCTGACCCGGTACGCACTGGTTGACCGCGCCAACGCGGTACGGCCCAGGACCCTCGTCTAGCGGCACGGAGGATTTCGTTGGCAACGCACGGTGCGACCACCTCGACCATCCAGTGCCCCCGGTGCGGCCTGTCGCTGCCCGGTAGCTTCCAGTACTGCGACAACTGCGGACTGCATCTGCTGGACGGCGCGGCGCAACCCGCTGCGCCCGCCCGCCCGGCACCGGACTGGGTCTCCTCGACCTGGAGTCCGGAGCACTGCCCGGCCTGCGGCGGCACCGACTTCAGCGCGGAAGGCTTCTGCGACGGCTGCGGGCAGCGGCGCCCCACCAGCATGGAACGCTCGGCGTTCGACCTCGGGACCGTGGCCGGGTCCACTGACATCGGGCACCGGCACCAACGCAACGAGGACGCGATGGCCATCGGCACACTGCCCGGCGTGGCACTGGCGATCGTCTGCGACGGGGTCTCCTCGTCCTCACGCGGCGATGCCGCATCGCACGCCGCGGTGGACGCGGCGATGCCGACGCTGCGCTCCGCGATCGCCGACGGCATGACCCCGTCACGTGCCCTCCAGGCAGCTGCCGCGGCGGCCCGTAGCGCGGTCGTCGCGGTGTCCGGACCGGACAACGGCAATCCGCCGAGCTGCACGTACGTCGCCGCCGTGGTGACCGCGCAGGCGGTCACGATCGGCTGGATCGGCGACAGTCGGGCGTACTGGATTCCGGATGGCACACCCGAGGGCGCCGCCCCGGACCCTGAACGGATGCCACCGGCCTGTCTGACCACCGACGACTCGCTCGCCGCCGAGCTGATCTCGACCGGCGTTCCGCCGGCGGAGGCGCATGCCAATCCTCAGGCCGGCGCGCTGGTCCGGTGGATCGGGGTGGACGCCGACGACCGTCCGGCGAAGACGGTGACGATCGCGCCGCGCCATCCGGGCCGGCTGGTGGTGTGCAGTGACGGGCTGTCCCGGTACCGCCCGGGTCCGGCCGAACTGGCTGCGGACACCCCGACGGACCGGCCGCTGCCCACCGCCCAGCAGCTGGTACGGCTCGCGCTGGACGCCGGCGGGGTGGACAACGTCACCGTGGTGGTGGTGCCCTTCCCGCCGGGGTCACCGACCGGCGCCAGGTACACCGCGCAGCCACCGGCTCAGCAGCCCTGACCACCGCACACCGAGGGGAAGCCCGATGAGCAGCCAGCCGACATTTTCCGCCGAGGTCTACCAGAACGAGTACCTGGCCGCCGGTGGCCGCACGGTCGATGCCGTGGTGACCGTCTCGGCGACCGGTGGCGAACTGCGGTCCACCGGCACCTCGACAGCCGCGGCCGAGGTCATCATGGTCGACTGTTCGGGGTCGATGGGGTATCCGCGGACCCGGATGATCGAGGCCATCAAGGCGACCGGGGTGGCGATCGACACCCTGCGCGACGGTGTGCTCTTCGCGGTCGTCGCGGGCCGCAGTGACGCCCGGCTGGTGTACCCGCCGCAGATGGGCATGGTGGCCGCGTCCCCGCAGAGTCGTGCCGAGGCCAAGCAGGCGGTGTCGCGGCTCAGCCCGGACGGCGGCACCGCGATCGGCGAGTGGCTGACCCTGGCCAACCGGCTGTTCGCCGGGGTGAGCACCCCGGTGAAGCACGCCATCATGCTGACCGACGGCCGTAACCAGCACGAGAGCCACACCCAGCTGATGCAGGTGCTGGCCGCGTGCGAAGGGAAGTTCAACTGCGACAGCCGGGGTGTCGGTGAGGACTGGGTCGCCGACGAGCTGCGCACGGTGGCCTCCGCGCTGCTCGGTACCGCGGACGGGCTGGAGGATCCGACCGAGCTGCCGGCAGCCTTCCGGGCCATGACCGAGACGGCGATGGGCAAGGCCGTGGCGGATGTGAAGCTGCGGGTATGGACCCCGGTGAACTCCACGGTACGGTTCGTCAAGCAGGTGTTCCCGCAGGTGGAGGACCTGACCCGGCGGCGCGCCGAGCTCAGCGCGCGGATCGGTGAGTACCCGACCGGCGCCTGGGGCGAGGAGAGTCGCGACTACCACGTGTCGGTGGAGGTTCCGCCCGGGGCGGTCGGCGAGGAACGCCTCGCGGCCCGGGTCAGTCTGGTCAACGGCGACGAGGTACTGGCCCAGTCGCTGGTGCTGGCCAACTGGACGGAGGACGAGGCATTGTCGACCAAGATCAATGCCCGGGTGGCGCACTACACCGGGCAGGCCGAGCTGGCGTCGGCGATCCAGGAGGGTCTGGCCGCACGGGAGTCCGGCGACGAGAGCACCGCGACGGCGAAGCTGGGCCGCGCCGTACAGCTGGCGAACGAGTCCGGGCACGAACAGACCGCGAAGCTGCTGAGCCGGGTGGTCGACGTGGTCGACGCCCCCACCGGCACCGTACGGCTGCGCCGCGATACCTCCAATGTGGACGCCGAGCTGACCAATGTACGGTCGGTCAAGACGATCCGCGTCAAGAACGGCTGAGAGCGGGTTGACGATGCCCACCTGTCCCGAGGGCCACGATTCCGGTACGGCCGACTACTGCGACCAGTGCGGCGCGCAGATCGGCGGCGCACCCGCGGCGTCGGCCACCGACGCGCCGGCCTCCCATGCACCGGCCGGCACCGACGAGGTCGTACAGGCCTGCCCACAGTGCGGCGCCGCCCGCACCGGCCGGTTCTGCGAGGCGGACGGCTACGACTTCGTCGCCGCCGATCTGGGCGGTCAGCCGGCCGGCACGGGTACGCCCCACGCGACCGCGCCCGGAGACGACAGCCCGGTCGCCGGTGACGGCTCCGGGCCGACCCTCGCCGAGAGCGCCGGATCGGGGGACGTCGGATCGGCGGGCGTCGGATCGGCGGATGTGGCAGCCACGCACGAGCACGGCCCCCGGTGGGTGGTCTCCATCGCCAGTGACGCGGAGTACCACGAGCGGGTGCAGGCGATGGGCGGGCCCGACGCGGACGCCATGAGTTTCCCGCAGTTCTGCCCGCAGCGGCAGTTCCAGTTGGCCGGCACCGAACTGCTGATCGGCCGGCGCAGCCGGACCCGCGGCATCGAACCGCAGATCGACCTCACCGGGCCGCCCGAGGATCCGGGTGTCTCGCACTCCCATGCCCTGCTGATACCGGGCCAGGACGGCGCCTGGGCGGTGGTCGATCTCGATTCGTCCAACGGCACGTACCTCAACGGGAGCACCGATCCGCTGGCGCCGAACACGCCGGTACCGCTGGGCGACGGCGACCGGATCCACGTCGGTGCCTGGACGACGCTGACGGTCAGCGCGGCGCGATGACCGCGGCACCGGACGACACCGGAGCCGACGAGACCCGCTACCCGGCGCTGTTCGCGCCGGGTCGGTGGGAATGGGGCGGCTTCGACGTCCAGTTCTCCACCGCTGTGCCACCCGACGAGCTGGTCACCAACATCCATCTGGTCGGTTTCGTGGGCGAGCGGGTGGTGGTGTGCCGGGACCGACCCGAGCACTGGTTCCTGCCCGGTGGTACCCGTGAGCCGGGCGAGAGCATCGACGAGTGCGTGTCGCGGGAGCTGCGGGAGGAGGCCGGCGCCCGGCTGGTCGGGCCGTTGTACCACCTTGGTGCGCACGACTGCGTGACCGACCGGCCGGCCCCGTACCGCGCGCACCAGCCCCATCCCCGCAAGGCGTGGCTGTGGTGCTCGGCCGATGTGGTGGTCGATGCCGAGCCGACGAATCCAGCGGACGGTGAGCAGGTGACCGAGGTTCGTGCGGTGGATCTGGCCACGGCGCGCCGGCTGCTCCGCGACGAGCCATTTCTGCCCGATCTGGTGACCCTGGCGGGTGATCTGCGGAGCCGCCGCGCCGGCTGAGGCGCGGCCTTTCCCGGAATCGGACGCATCCCTTGGCGCTCCCGTATCGTTGTTGACGGCGCGTAGTCTTCTCGCTACCCAAGGGAGTCCACTTGATTCGCCGGAGTGTCACCATTCTGCTGTCCGCCGCGGTTGCAGTAGGCGCGGCCTCGGTACCGGCGCTGGCCGGTCCCGCCCAGTCCAGTGTGGCGTCCGAGCACCCCGTCGCCTGGACACCGAACGTACTGAACGGCACCGTCTACGCCATGACCCGGGTGGGCGACGAGATCGTCGTCGGTGGGAACTTCGACCGCGTCGCCAGCGCGGACGGACACACCACCGTCGGCCGCAGCAACCTGTTCGCCTTCCAACTGGGCACCGGCACGATCTCCAGCAGTTTCCGACCCTCGGTGGACGGCACCGTCCGGACCCTGGCCGCCGGACCCGGCGGCAGCGTGTACGTGGGTGGCGACTTCGGCCGTGTCGACGGTGCACCGCACCGGGGCGTGGCGAAACTGTCGACGTCCACCGGCCGTCCCGTCGCCGGGTTCAGCTCACCCGGTGTGGACAGCGGCGACGTGGTGACCATGGCGGCGGTGGGCAACTCGGTGTACCTGGGTGGCAGCTTCAGCGGGATCGGTGGCACCGCCCGGCCGGCACTGGCCCGGATCTCCGGAACCAGCGGCGCACTGGACCGCAACTTCAACGCCGGGATCGCCCGGCAACGGTCCGGGCGGCTGCGGGTGGTGAAGCTCGCCGCGTCCAACGACGGCCAGATGATCGCCGTCGCCGGTACCTTCACCCAGGTCGGCGGGGCTTCCCGGGACCAACTGGCGCTGGTGTCCACCAGCACCGGACAGGCGCGTAACTGGTCGACCGACGTGTTCGACCAGGACTGCCACGATGGCTACAACACCTACCTGCGTGACCTGGACTTCTCGCCGGACGCGTCCTACCTGGTGGTCGTCACCACCGGGCACAGCTCGGGACCGACGATGATCTGCGACGCGGCTGTCCGGCTCAACGTGGCCGGTACCGGCCTGCACCGGCCGGTGTGGGTCAACCGGACCGGCGGCAACTCGTTGTTCTCGGTACTGGTGACCGGGTCCGCGGTGTACGTAGGTGGCCACCAGCGCTGGCTGGACAACCCGTTCGGGTTCAAGAACGCCGGTCCGGGCGCGGCGTACCGGCCCGGCATCAGCGCCATCGACCCGAGCAGTGGCCGTGCCCTGGCATGGAACCCGACCCGGGCGCGTGGAGTCGGCGCGCAGTCGCTGCTGGCATATCCGGCCGGCCGCGGCTACCCGGGCGGCGTGCTGGTGGGCAGCGACACCGACCAGTTGGGGCACGAGTACCACGCCCGAGTGGGCGCGTTCCCACTGTCCTGACCATATTTGCTCGATGAGTGCGGCGGACCCGATGGACGGGTCCGCCGTACTTGCCTGGCGTGCAGCGCGCCCGGGATCCGTCCGGGAAGCAGGGCGACCCGGACGCGCCGGGTCAGACCCGGCAGGAAGAAGGCGGCCCCCGCACCGTCCCGGGTGCTCCGGCCCCCACGGGGTCAGCCCTCGATACGGAAGCCGACCTTGAGTCCGACCTGGTAGTGCGCGACCGCCCCATCGACCAGTTGGCCGCGGACCTCGGTCACCTCGAACCAGTCGAGGTTGCGCAACGTGCTGCCGGCCCGGCTGATGCCGCTACGGATCGCATCGTCCATCGACTCGGTCGACGTGCCGACGATCTCGGTCATCCGGTATGTGTGATTCGCCATGACCCACCATGGCATGACACACAACGATCCCGGGCCTGGTTGCCCGCATTGCCCGCCGGTCTAGCGCTACAGCACCGCACCGTCGGTGTGCAGCCACTCCACCCAGGCCTCCGCCACGTCGACCGCGCAGCCCAGGAGTTCGTCCAACAACTGGTCGTGCACCCCGGGGATCATCGGGACCTGCATCTCGGCGTACAGCGGAAGCCGTCCACTGTCCGTCGGTCCACCGACATACGCCTTCAGGAACCGACGGTCGTGGTTCCAGGCGTTCACCGCCGGGTACGCACGGTCCGCCCAACCGGCGGGGACCATGCCGTGGGCGCGGGCACGGACCATCAGGATGTCCTGGTCCGGGCCCTCCAGAGCGAACATCACCGCGTGCCGCTCCCACATCGCCACCAGGTTGCCGGAGCTGGAGTCGGTCAGGAAGTGCACATCGATACGGCGCAGTGCGTCCGCCAGCCGGGTGCTGTCCACCGGCCGCGGGCCTTCCAACGACTTCAACAGCGGCATCAGATCGTGCAGACCGGTCCGACCGGCAGCGACGCGGGTGTTGACGCTGGTCGAGTCGGGCTCGCCGAAGTTGTTCGGGATGTCGTCGGCGCTGCTGCGCCGGCCGTTGTGGTCCGCATCGCTCTTGCGCCACCAGGGCATCGCGTTGACCTCTGCTCTGTCTCGGGGGACCGGTCAGAGCGCGGGGACCGGATGCGATGCCGTCAGAGCAACGCGGGTACGCGGGCGTGACCGGGCGTCTTCACGTTTCGAGCCGACCGGTGCTCGCCGGTGTGGGGGGCTCCGGGCCGACGGTACCGGCGATACTGCCGGATGGCGCCGGTGCTGTTGGCCACATCACGAGTAACGCACTGTGACTTTGACCGCGCTCATTGCGGTCATTGCGACGCTCGGGCTACGAACCCGCACGTTCCAACGTGAGTCCAGGTGACGTCCGATACCAGACAGTGCCGAAGGTGGCGTGCACGGCCAGCCAGGGGCCCACGGTACTGAACCGGACCGGGTCGGCACCGAGAAAACCCATCCGCACCGCTGCGGTCACCACCCGCGTCGGGACCGCGACGTCCGTCCCACCGACACCGGTCAGCGTGATCGCCACATGATCGAGGATCGCGTCGCGGATCCTCCGTTCGCCGACCCCACGGCCCTGGCCGGCGCGCAGCGTACCGGCCGCAGCCGCCGCGATCCGCTCCAGCGCCTCCACCGGCACCTCCTCGACCACCGGGCCGGGCGCCGGCGGCAGCGCACCACGCCACTGGTCGTCCCGGGCGGTGGGCAGAGCACCGGCCGGCAACCCGGACAGCAGTTCGGCGGCCCGTACGGTCACGTCCCTCGGCACCCCGCCGAGCGCCGAACGGGTGACCAGCACACCGAACGGCAACCGGGCCCACAGCTCGAACCGGTCCGGACCCCCCGGTACCGGCCGCAACCGGACCAGGCTCGCCGGGTCCAGTCGGCACAACCGGGTGAGGAAGGCGCCCACGTCCGGCACCGACGCGGCGGCCACCACCCGGCCGCTCACCGTGAGTGCGCTCCAGGTACGGCCGACCCCACCGCCCCGGGCTCGCCCGACCCGCCGACCGACGGTTCATCCTGCCCGGCCGGTTCGTCCTGCCACGCGGACAGGAACTCACGTTCGGCGACGGTGAGCCGGCGGGGCCGTCCCGCCGCGAGGTTGTACGGAACCAGTACCGAATGCGCCCGGCTGGCCAGCTGATCGTTGCCGAACAGTTCGTAGGCGACCTCGAACGACGCGTTGCGCATCCGGGCGATCCACAGGTCGATGCGGACCTCGTCGCCGTAGTTGACCGGGCGAAGGTAGTCCACCTCGTGCCGGGAGATGACCGTGCCGGACTCCAGCGAGTGCAGCCCCAGCCGGCGGGCCTGCAGGAACATCAGCGACGCCCGGGCCTCCTCGTACAGGGTCATGAAGCGGGCGTTGTTGACGTGTTTGAACACGTCCATGTCCGACCAGCGCAGCGGACAGTCGAACCGGTAGCGGGCCACTCATGCCTCCAGGTATGACGACCAGAACTGCCGCTCGTCGGGGTCCAGTGACCGGGGTTTGGCATCCGGGTAGGAGTAGGCGACCAGTACGCACTCGCAGCGCGCCATCACCTGATCGCCGTCGGACAGCTCGGCGAGCAGGGTCCAGGAGGTGTTGCCGACCCGGGACACCCAGGTCGACACCCCCAGCGACAGGCCGGGCCGGTAGACGACCTGGGCCAGGTAGTCCACCGCGACCCGGGCCGCGATGCAGCCGCGGTCCTCCGGCCCACCGGTCAGCCGGGTCGGCGACTGCGCCAGCAGGGCCATCCGGCCGTCCTCGAACAGCGAGAGGTATCTGGCGTGGTTCAGATGCCGCATCGAGTCGGCATCGGCCCAGCGGACCTGGACCTGATGCTGTGCCCGGGCCACCATCAGTCCCGGGTGAGTTTCCGGTACGTGACACGGTGCGGCCGGGCCGCGTCCGGGCCGAGGCGCTCGATCTTGTTCTTCTCGTACGCCTCGAAGTTGCCCTCGAACCAGAACCAGTTCGCCGAGTCGTCCGCGCCGCCCTCCCAGGCCAGGATGTGGGTGGCGATCCGGTCCAGGAACATCCGGTCGTGGCTGGTGATCACCGCGCAGCCGGGGAAGTCCAGCAGCGCGTTCTCCAGGCTGCTGAGCGTCTCGACGTCCAGGTCGTTGGTCGGCTCGTCGAGCAGCAACAGGTTGCCGCCCTGCTTGAGGGTGAGCGCCAGGTTGAGCCGGTTCCGCTCTCCGCCGGACAGGATGCCGGCCTGCTTCTGCTGGTCTGCGCCCTTGAAACCGAACGCCGCGACGTAGGCCCGGGACGGCATCTCGACCTTGCCGACCATCAGGTGGTCCAGCCCGTCGGAGACGACCTCCCAGAGCGGCTTCTTCGGGTCGATGCCGCCCCGGTTCTGGTCGACGTACGAGATCTGTACGGTCTCGCCGACGCGGACCTCGCCGGAGTCCGCCTGCTCGTCGCCGACCAGCATCTTGAACAGCGTGGTCTTACCGACACCGTTGGGGCCGATCACACCGACCAGGCCGTTCTGCGGCAGGGAGAACGACAGCCCGGCGAACAGTTGCCGGTCACCGTCACCGTCGGGCAACGGGAAGCCCTTGTGCAGATCGTTGACCTCGACGACCACATTGCCCAGCCGGGGACCCGGCGGGATCTGGATCTCCTCGAAGTCGAGCTTGCGGGTCTTCTCCGCCTCTGCGGCCATTTCCTCGTACCGGCCCAGCCGGGCGCGGCTCTTGGTCTGCCGGGCCTTGGCGCCGGAGCGCACCCACTCGAGTTCGTCGGACAGCCGCTTGCGCAGCTTGGCGTCCTTACGACCCTCGACCGACAGACGGGCGGCCTTCTTCTCCAGGTAGGTGGAGTAGTTGCCCTCGTAGCCGTGGACCTGGCCGCGGTCGACCTCGGCGATCCACTGCGCGACGTGGTCGAGGAAGTAGCGGTCGTGGGTGACCGCGATGACCGCGCCCGGGTACTTCTCCAGGTGCTGTTCCAGCCACTGCACGCTCTCCGCGTCCAGGTGGTTGGTGGGCTCGTCGAGCAGCAGCAGGTCGGGCTGCTCGAGCAGCAGCTTGCACAGCGCGACCCGGCGGCGCTCACCACCGGAGAGTTCGGTGACCGGAGACTCCGGCGGCGGACAGCGCAACGCGTCCATCGCCTGTTCCAGCTTGGAGTCGATCTCCCACGCGTCGGCGTGGTCGAGTGCCTCCTGCAGCTGGCCCATCTCGGCCATCAGTTCGTCGGTGTAGTTGGTCGCCATCTCCTCGGCGATGGCGTTGAAGCGCGCCATCTTGCCCTTGATGTCGGCGACCGCTTCCTCGATGTTGCCCAGCACGGTCTTGGACTCGTCGAGCGGCGGCTCCTGCTGCAGCATGCCGACGGTGGTCCCGGGGGTCAGGTAGGCCTCGCCGTTGCTCAGCGTCTCCAACCCGGCCATGATCTTCAGCAGGGTCGACTTGCCCGCACCGTTGGGGCCGACCACGCCGATCTTGGCGCCGGGCAGGAAGCTCAGGGTGACGTCATCGAGGATGACCTTGTCACCGTGGGCCTTACGGGCTTTGCGCAGGACGTAGATGTACTGGGCCACGGTGGGCGATACCTCCGGACAACTGAAGGGCAACTGGCGCTCGGAGTGGCGTCACGGCCCGGCGATCAGATCACGACCCACCCCACGACCCGTAATCGTCTCAGGCCGGGCGTTGTTCCCCGGACGCGGGTCACGGTGACGGAAAGTGAGCCGCGACTCACCGCGACTCGCCGAGCAACCTGACAAAACACAGGTTACTGGCCTCAGTGGCGCAAACTCCCGGTGACGAAGATGACGCGAAGGTAACGACGGTTGCCGGCAGGTTTCCAGGGCGATGGGATGTGGGGATCCCGAACGTGTGTGACGCCGGTCCCTTGAACCGCTCGGACCTGGTACACGTTCTCAGAGAAGGAGCACCCAAGGATGCGCATAAGGCGTTCGGCTGCGCAACGCGCAGTGGCCGCGCTCGGCGTACTCGCCCTCGCCGGCGGCCTGGCCGCCTGCGGCGGCTCGGACGACTCGTCGTCCAGCGCGAAGGCCGGTCAGCTCACCGGTACCGGCCCGATCACGTTGGCCTCTGGCAAGGACACCACCGGGACGCTGAACGCGATCCTGGACGAGTGGAACAAGGCGCACCCGAAGGAGAAGGTGACGCTGACCGAGCTGCCGGAGGACGCTGACCAGCAGCGTCAGCAGATGATCCAGAACGCGCAGACCAAGTCTGACGCGTACACGATCCTCAACCTGGACGTGGTCTGGACCTCCGAGTTCGCCGCCAACGGCTGGGTCGAGCCGCTGCCGGCCAACCAGTTCCCGATGGACAAGTACCTGCCGCCGGTGATCAAGACCGCGCAGTACTTCAACAAGCTGTACGCCGCGCCGTACGCCTCCGACGGCGGCATGCTCTTCTCCCGCACCGACCTGCTCAAGAAGGCCGGCATCGCCAAGCCGCCGACCACCTGGGCCGAGATGACCGCGGACTGCGCCAAGGTCAAGAAGCTGCCCGAGGGCAAGGGCATGGCCTGCTACGGCGGACAGTTCGACAAGTACGAGGGTCTGACGGTCAACTTCTCCGAGGCGGTCAACTCCGCCGGTGGTCAGGTGACCAGCGCCAACGGCAAGCCGACGGTGGACACCCCGGCCGCCAAGAAGGGCCTGGACTTCCTGGTCAACGGCATCAAGGACGGGACCATCCCGAAGGATGCGCTGACCTGGAAGGAAGAGGAGAGCCGGCACGGCTTCGAGAGTGGCAAGGTCCTCTTCCTGCGTAACTGGCCCTACATCTACGCGCTGATGGCGAACAAGAAGGAAGCCGGGAACAAGGTCGCCGGCAAGTACGAGGTGTCGCCGCTGCCGGGTCTCAACGGACCGGGCAAGTCGAGCCTCGGTGGCCACAACCTGGCGATCAGCAAGTTCGCCAAGAACAAGAAGACCGCGCTGAACTTCATCAAGTGGTTCACCAGCGAGAAGAACGAGCGGGTCTGGCTGACCAAGAACTCGCAGGCTCCGGTCTACGGCGAGCTCTACGACGACCCGGCGCTGCAGAAGCAGTTCCCGTACCTGGCGACGCTGAAGAAGTCGATCGAGGCCGCGGAGCCCCGCCCGGCGATCGTGAAGTACGGCGACGCCACCGCCTCCATCGAGGAGCAGGCGTACGCCGCAATCAGCGGTAGCAAGCCCAGTGCGCAGGCCCTCAAGGACCTGCAGGCGAGCCTGGACAAGATCACGAAGGACAAGTAGCTCCACTCACGGTCCCTGTGCCGGCCCGGTTCCCTGCCGGCCCGACACAGGGACCGCACCCTTTGGTCCATCAGCACCCGTACGCTGCCCACCCGGAAGGCCGCAACATGACCACAGCGGTCCAAACGCCCAGTCCGCCGGCCACGGCCGGCCGACCCGCACGAGCCCAGCGCCGCACCAGCGGTGTCGGCCGGTTCGCCGCCTTACTGCTCTCCCCGACCGTGCTGGTGCTCGCGCTGGTCATCGGGTACCCGATCGTCTCCGCGGTGCGGCTGTCGTTCGTCGTCACGCACAACGGCGTCAACCCGCAGACCGGAATGGTCGAGAACACCTCGCATTTCGGCCTGGACAACTTCACCGGCATGTTCAACGGTGACTCGGCGGGCACGTTCTGGAACGCGTTCTGGAACACCAGTACCTTCACCCTCGCCGGTGTCGCGGTGGAGACCGTCATCGGCATCATGATGGCGCTGATCATGCACAAGGCGTTCCGCGGTCGCGGTCTCGTCCGGGCCAGCGTGCTGGTCCCGTGGGCGATCCCCACCGCCATCTCGGGTCTGCTCTGGAAGTGGATCTTCCAGACCGACGGGATCGCCAACAACCTGCTGCACTCCCACGTGCTGTGGACCACCGAGGGCTTCCATGCCTGGATCGCGGTACTGGTCGCGGACACCTGGAAGACCGCACCGTTCATCGGTCTGCTCGCCCTGGCCGGACTGCAGATGATCCCCGGCGAGGTGTACGAGGCGGCCAAGGTGGACGGCTCCGGCGCCTGGCGTACCTTCTGGCGGATCACCCTTCCGCTGGCCCGGCCGGCGATCGTGGTCGCGGTGCTGTTCCGGATGCTGGACGCGCTGCGCATGTTCGACCTGCCGTACGTCCTGATCGGTGCGCACAAGCACTCGGTGGAGACGTTGTCGATGCTCGCCCAGTACGAACTGTCCAATCTGCGCTACGGCACCGCCGCCGCGTACTCGACGGTGCTGTTCGTCTACATCGCGGTCATCGCGTTCGTGTTCGTCAAGGTCCTCGGCGCCGACCTGGTCGGCCGGGGCGTCTCGGGGAGGAAGCGATGAGTGCCATCACCCCCGTCGGGGCGAACGCTCCGACCACCGGCACACCGGCCGCTGGCCCGGCCCGCAGCAAGCGGCGGTTCCAGAGCAGCCCGTTCGCCTATCTGGGCATCGCGCTGATCGTGATCTACTGTCTGGCGCCGTTCTACTGGATGGTGGTGTCGGCGCTGCGGCAGCCCGACGACCAGTTCTCCAACAAGCTCATCCCGTGGCCGATCTCGATCGAGAACTTCGTCTCGGCGTTCAAGCCGAGCAACGGTTTCGGCCGGGCGTTGCTGAACTCCCTGGTCGTGGCCGGTGTGACCACGGTGCTGACGCTGGTCATCGGGATCACCGCGGCGTACGTTCTGGCCCGGTTGGAGTTCCGGTTCAAGAACGTGGTGCTGGCCGCGATCATCGCGACCTCGATGTTCCCGGGCATCTCACTGCTGGTGCCGCTGCTCAAGCTGTTCGTCTCGATCAACTGGATCAACACCTACCAGGCGATGATCCTGCCGAGCCTGAGCTTCGCGCTACCGCTGGCGGTGTTCAACCTCACGGCGTTCTTCAAGCAGATGCCGTTCGCCCTGGAGGAGGCCGCGCAGATCGACGGCGCGACCCCGATGCAGGCGTTCCGGAAGGTGATCCTGCCGCTGGCCGCGCCGGGTGTGTTCACCACCGCGATCCTGACCTTCATTGTGGCGTGGAACGAGTTCATCATCGCGCTGTCGGTGACCAACAAGCAGGAGATGCGTACCGCGCCGGTCATCACGTCGCTGTTCACCGGGCAGTACGGGTACGACACGCCGTTCAGTACGCAGATGGCGGCCGGTGTCGTGGTCACCGTGCCGCTGGTGATCATGGTGCTGTTCTTCCAGCGTCGGATCGTCGAGGGTCTGACCTCCGGTGGCGTGAAGTAACCATTTTGTCCTGGTTACTCCCTACGCCCGGCGTACCCGACGCGGCTGGACCGCGCGGGGCCGCCGGGCGTAGCCCGTTTCCGGCACATATCGCCGACGGGCCGCCACCGCACCGCGGAGGCGCACACATCACACCTGGTCCACGCACTCCTCATGGTTCAGTAGGCTCGGAAGACCGGTCCGACCGTGGCAGCATCCGGACCCCCTGGTACCCGGCCGAGGAGGCAGCAGCGTGACAACGCGTAGCCCGTTCGTGGTGGTAGCCAACCGACTCCCGGTGGACGAGGTGACCACACCGGACGGACAGCGTGAGTGGCGGCGCAGTCCAGGTGGGCTGGTCACCGCCCTGCACCCGATCATGCGGGCCGAACACGGCACCTGGATCGGCTGGGCCGGCGGCACCGGTCCGGCCGCCGATGCGTTCGAGATGGACGGCATGCGACTGCACCCGGTCGCGCTGTCCGAGCAGGAGATCGAGAAGTACTACGAGGGTTTCTCCAACGCCTCGCTCTGGCCGCTCTACCACGACGCCGTCGAACCACCCGTCTACCGGCGCAGCTGGTGGGACAACTACCGACAGGTCAACGAGCGGTTCGCGGCCGCAGCGGCAGAGGTCGCCGACCAGGGCGCGGTCGTCTGGATCCAGGACTACCAGTTGCAGCTGGTCCCCGCGATGCTCCGCGAGCTGCGACCCGACCTGCGGATCGGCTTCTTCCTGCACATCCCGTTCCCACCGGTGGAGCTGTTCATGCAGCTGCCCCGGCGGGTGGAGATCCTGCGCGGGTTGCTCGGCGCCGATCTGGTCGGCTTCCAGCGGCCGCTGGCCGCGCAGAACTTCCTGCGGCTCAGCCGGCACGTCCTCGGTCTGCACCCCAAGGGGCCGGAGGTGGAGGTGGACGGCCGTACCGTGCGGGCCGCGGCCTTCCCGATCTCCATCGACGTCGGCGAACTCGAACGGCTGGCCGGGACGGAGTCGGTACGCAAGCGGGCCGCCGAGATCCGGGCCGAACTGGGCAGCCCGAAACACATCATTCTCGGCGTCGACCGGCTCGACTACACCAAGGGCATCGACCGGCGGCTGAAGGCGTTCCGGGAGCTGCTGCAGGAAGGCAAGCTGTCGGTACCGGAGGCGGTGATGGTGCAGGTCGCCACACCCAGCCGGGAACGCGTCGCGCACTATCAGACCCTGCGGGACGCGGTCGAACTACAGGTCGGTCGGATCAACGGCGACTACGGGCGGGTGGGCGTACCGGCCATCCACTACCTGCACCGCTCCGTCGACCGTGCCGAGCTCGTCGCCCTGTTCTCCGCGTCCGACGTGATGATGGTGACCCCGTTGCGCGACGGAATGAATCTGGTGGCCAAGGAGTACGTGGCGGCCCGGGTCGATCTGGGTGGTTCGCTGATCCTCTCCGAGTTCGCCGGGGCGGCCTCCGACCTGAGACAGGCCTACCTGGTCAACCCGCACGACACCGACGTACTGAAGGACGCCATGCTGCGGGCGGTGGGGGCCGACCCCACCGACCAGGCGCGCCGGATGCGCGCCATGCGGCGTTTCCTGCGCAACCACGACGTGGACCACTGGGCGCGCTCGTTCCTGACCGCGCTGGGCGTACCGGAGGCTGCCGAGACCCTGGCCCAGGAGACCGGCACGTCCTGACCACCGACGGCGGCCGTACCGGTCGTCGCCCGAACCCTGGAGCACAACCTCGATGACAGTGCCCCCACCGATGGCGCTCCCGACGATGCTCGCTGCGGAGGCTTGCCGATGAGCGTGGTCGCGCCGACAGCGCCCCTGGACGCGGCGCTGCGGGACACCCTCGCCCGCATCGCGCGGGTACCGCAGTTGCTGGTCACCTGCGACTACGACGGCACGCTCGCGCCCATCGTGGAGAATCCGAGCGACGCCGCGCCGCTACCCGAGGCGGTCGCGGCGCTGCGGGCACTGGCGAACCTGCCGCAGACCAAGGTCGCGGTGGTCTCCGGTCGGGCGCTGCGCGATCTGGCCGTGCTGTCCCGCCTGCCCAGCGAGATCCATCTGGTGGGCAGTCACGGCTCGGAGTTCGACGTCGGCTTCGTCCACCAGCTCGGCCCGGCGGCGACCGAACTGCGTACGCGGCTGCAGAGCGCGCTGCAGCCGCTGGTGGCCGAGCACCCGGGTGTGCACATGGAGGCGAAACCGGCCAGCGTCGCGGTACACACCCGGGGCGCCGACCGGCAGATCGCTGCCGACATCACCGAGCGGATCGACGCGGGACCGGCCAGCTGGCCCGGGGTCCAGGTGACCCGGGGCAAGGAGGTCATCGAGCTGTCCGTGGTCGAGACGGACAAGGGCACCGCGCTGGACGCGCTGCGCAGCCAGCTCGGGGCCAGCGCCGTACTGTTCATCGGCGACGACGTGACCGACGAGAACGGGTTCGCGCACCTGCACGGTCCGGACGTCGGGGTGAAGGTGGGCTTCGGTGACACCCGGGCCAGACACCGGGTGGCCGACCCGCTGGAGGTCGCCAAGCTGCTGGCGCTGGTACTCGACACACGCCGGCGCTGGCTGTACGGGGAACGGGCGGTGCCGGTCGAACGGCACTCGATGCTCGCCTGCGGGGACAACCTCGCGTTGATCACCCCGGACGCGAAGATCACCTGGATGTGCCACCCGCGGCCGGACTCCTCCGCCCTGTTCGCCGACCTGCTGGGCGGTACGCCGGCCGGCCACTTCAGCATCTTCTCGGAGCGCGGTGGCCTGCCGCTCGGGCAGCGGTACCGGACCGGCACGATGACCGTGGAGACCCGGTGGTCCGGCCTGACCGTCACCGACTGGTTGGACCCGCACTCACCCGAAGGACGCACCACGCTGGTACGGGAGCTGTCCGGCACCGGCCGCGCCCGGGTGGAGTTCGCGCCCCGTCCCGAGTTCGGTCAGGTCTCGGTGCGGCTGCAACCGTTGCGGGACGGCCTGCTGATGCTCGGTTCCAACGAACCGGCGGTGCTGTACTCCCCCGGTGTCGACTGGGATGTGGTCAGCGAAGGCGAGTACGACACCGCGCACGCCGTCATCGACCTGAACAAGGCAGGCGGTACGGCGGTGCTGGAACTGCGCTGCGGTACCGACAGTCTGCAGGCCGACCACCGCCCGGTGGCGGAGCGCTCCGCCGACGCGTTGGACGCCTGGCGGGGCTGGCTGGACCGGTTGGAGCTGCCCCGGCACTCCGCCGATCTGGTGGCCCGCAGCGCGTTGACCCTGCGTGGCCTGGTGTACCGGCCGACCGGGGCGATCCTGGCCGCGGCGACCAGCAGCCTGCCCGAGGACCTCGGCGGCGTACGCAACTGGGACTACCGGTACTGCTGGCTGCGCGACGCCGCGCTGAGCGCACGGGCCCTGGTGGATCTGGGTTCGCTCGAGGAGGCGGAGGGCCTGCTGTCCTGGACCGCGGGCTGCGTCGAACGCACCGGCGGGCATCCGGAACGGCTGCATCCCCTGTACACGGTCGAAGGGCACACGCTCGGCCCGGAGGCCGTCATCGACTCGCTGCCCGGCTACGCCGGTTCCCGGCCGGTACGGGTCGGCAACGCGGCCAACCGGCAGCTGCAACTGGACGTGTTCGGCCCGGTCGCCGATCTGGTACTGGCAGTGGCGGACCGGCGCGGCTCACTCACCGCCTTCGAGGCGGACGTGGTCCGCGCGATGGTCGACGCGGTGGCCCGGCGGTGGTTCGAACCCGACCACGGGATCTGGGAACAACGCCAACCGCCGCGCCACCACGTGTACTCGAAGGTGATGTGCTGGCAGACCGTGGACCGGGCGCTGCAACTGGTGGACCGGCACGGCCTGACGGGGCAACCGGACTGGGTCGAGCTGCGTGACACGATCGCCCAGAACGTGCTGGAGCACGGCTGGGACGACGAGGTCGGCGCCTACACCACCGCCTACGACGGTACGGATCTGGACGCTGCGTCGCTGTGGATCGGACTGTCCGGTCTGCTCGCCGATGACGACCCGCGGTTCCTGTCCACGGTGCTGGCGATCGAGGCGGAGCTGCGCAGCGGTCCGGTGGTGTACCGGTACCGTTCCGACGACGGGATGCCGGGCACCGAGGGCGGCTTCCACGTCTGTACCGCATGGATGATCGAGTCGTACCTGCGTACCGGGCGACGCTCGGACGCCGAGGAGCTGTATGAGCAGCTGGTCGACTGTGCCGGGCCGACCGGTCTGCTGCCCGAGCAGTACGACCCGTTGGCCGAGCGCGGGCTGGGTAACCATCCGCAGGCCTACAGCCATCTCGGCCTGATCCGCTGCGCCCAGTTGCTGGACCGGGCCTGAGCAGCACGGTGCCCCGCCGGATCACCGACGGGGCGCCGGGCAGCACGATCAGCGGGTGACACCGCCGGCCACGAACACACCCACCAGGCAGGCCGCCAGCATCAACACCCCCACCACGATGCCCAGTATCAGCACCGGACCGTTGTGCCGGTATGCCGGCCGGGAGTCCCGAAGACTCGGCCGTACTGGTGGTTCGGGCGGCGTCACCTCTCCAGGATGCCCGATCATCACGGCGGGTCCAAGGGTGTTGTCGCGAAGTCGCCGGCCTGCGCCCAGCCGGCCCGGGCCGACGGACCCGTGGGTCCCTCGGCCCGGATGCCCGACGGTACGGGCTCAGACCGCCGTGAAGTCCCTGCTGGCGATGAACGACGGCCGACGCTGCGGTGCGCCGAACGGCTCCACCGGCGTGTTGTCCACGCTGTTGAACACGACGAAGATGTTCGACCGCGGGTACGGCGTGATGTTGCCGTTCGAGCCGTGCATGCAGTTGCAGTCGAACATCACCGCAGATCCGGCGGGGCCGGTGAACTGTTCGATGCCGTGCTTGCCGGCCAGCAGCTTCAGGCTGTCCTGGTCGGGCGTACCGACCTCCTGCTCCTTCAGCGACTGCTTGTAGTGCTCCGCCGGGGTCTCCCCGACGCACGACACGAAGGTGCGGTGCGAGCCCGGCATGATCATCAGGCAGCCGTTCTGCGGGTAGTTCTCGGTCAGCGCGATGGAGATGCTGACCGCCCGCATCGCCGGCATGCCGTCCTCGGCATGCCAGGTCTCGAAGTCGGAGTGCCAGTAGAAGGAGCCACCACCGAAGCCCGGCTTGTAGTTGATCCGGCTCTGGTGCACGTAGACGTCCGAGCCGAGGATCTGCCGGGCGCGGCCGACCACCCGAGGATCGGCGACCAGCTTGGCGACCATGTCACTGATCTTGTGCACCTCGAAGATCGACCGAACCTCGTTGGAGCTCTTCTCCACCACGGTCCGCTCGTCGGCCCGTACCTTCTCGTCACCGGCCAGCCGGTCCAGCTCGGCGGAGAACGCCGCCACCTCGTCGGGCGTGAGCAGTTCGTCGATGGTGAGGAAGCCGTTGCGGTCGTAGTCGGCGAGCGTCGTCTCGTCGATCGGTCCGGACGCCCCGGTCGTGTGCACCACCGGATCACGCCGGAAGATCAGGCTCGGCGTGGGTCGTTTACGGGTCGGGTACTTGTCAGTCACGGTGTCGGGCACGGTCACGGTCGATGTCATGCGGATACCTCCTGAGGGGTGTCGTCCTCGACGATCAACGGGTAGACGCCGTTCTCGTCGTGTACCTCCCGCCCCGTGCAGGGTGGGTTGAACACGCAGACGGTGCGCACGTCGGTGATGGCGTGCATCGTGTGGTGTTCATGCCCGTCGAGCAGGTACATGGTGCCGGGCGAGATGGCGTGCTTCTCCCCGGTGTCGGAGTTGGTCAGTTCCCCTTCGCCCTCGACGCACAGCACCGCCTCGACGTGGTTGGCGTACCACATGGGCGTGGTGGTGCCCGCGTACAGCACCGTCTCGTGCAGCGAGAAGCCGACCTTCTCCTTGGCCAGTACCAACCGCCTGCTGCGCCAGGTGGGCGTCTCCACGTCGCGTTCGGTACCGGTGATGTCATCCAGCGATCGGACAATCATGATCGTTTCCTCCAGCGCGGGTAGCTCAGCAGGCTGAGACAGCATCCGTGAGGATCGACAGACCCTCGGTCAGCTCGTCGTGCGTGATGGTGAGAGCCGGCATCAGCTTGACGACCTCGCTGTCGGTACCTGCGGTCTCCACGAGCAGACCACGCTCGAAGGCCGCAGTGGCGACCTTCCCGGCGACCGACGGGTCCTGGAACTCCAGACCCCAGGCAAGACCTCGACCTCGTACCTCCGCGCCGAACTCGGGATGTGCGGCGGCGATGGCGGTCAGCGCCTCCCGTACGACTTCGCCGTTGGCCTCGGTGCGGATCGATAGCTGATCATCGGACCAGAAGAGGTCGAGCGCCCGAGCCGCGGTGACGAACGCCGGATTGTTGCCCCGGAACGTACCGTTGTGCTCACCGGGCTCCCACACGTCGAGCTCTGGCCGGAACAGGGTGAGCGCCAACGGCAACCCGTACCCGCCGATCGACTTCGACAGGCAGACGATGTCCGGTTGGATCCCGGCGGACTCGAAACTGAAGAACGGGCCGGTGCGACCGCACCCCATCTGGATGTCGTCGACGATCAGCAGCATGTCCCGACGTCGGCACAGCTCCGCGAGGCTCCGCAACCATTCAGGGCGCGCCACGTTGATGCCGCCCTCGCCCTGCACCGTCTCCACGATGACCGCCGCGGGCGCGTTCAGCCCGCTGCCGCTGTCCTCGAGCAGCCGCTCGAACCACAGGAAGTCGGGTACCTTGCCGTCCAGGAAGTTGTCGAACGGCATCGGCGTGGCGTGCACCAGGGGGATCCCCGCACCGCCACGCTTCATCGAGTTGCCGGTCACCGACAGCGACCCGAGCGTCATGCCGTGGAACGCGTTGGTGAAGCTGACGATCGACTCACGGCCGGTCACCTTACGGGCCAGCTTGAGCGCCGACTCCACGGCGTTGGTACCGGTGGGTCCTGGAAACTGGACCTTGTAGTCCAGCCCACGCGGCGCCAGGATACGGTCCCGCAGCGCCGTCAGCAGATCCCGCTTCGCCACCGTGTGCATGTCCAGGCCATGGGTGAGGCCGTCACGCGACAGGTAGTCCAGCAGGGCCTTTTTCAGTTCCGGGTTGTTGTGCCCGTAATTCAGTGCGCCCGCGCCGGCGAAGAAGTCGAGGTAGGCGCGACCGTTCTCATCGAATACCTGGCTTCCGACCGCACGGTCGAACACCACGGGCCAGGTACGGCAGTAGCTTCGGACTTCGGACTCTAGTTCGGCGAAGAGATTCATCATCCTCCGTCGCAGGGGGATCGAGTGTCTCGGTCAACGCGGTAGCGGGCCGATTCGGTAGAGCACCTCCTCAAGATGAGCGCTACCGCCGAAATGCTTTTCGGTGAAAAGGGGTTGAGTGGTCAGAGCAGCATCGCTGTTTCGGGCGAAACCCTCGAACAAACGGCACGAAGGCACGTTGTCGGGCGTGACCGTGGCTTCCACATAGGCCACGGGCCGGTGCTGCGCAACCTGACTGACCAGTGCGTCCAGCGCGCGCCTGGCCAGCCCACGCCGCTGCTGGGCGGCATCGACCGCCACCTGCCAGACAAACAACGTGTCCGGCGCCGCAGGGCGCAGATATCCGGTGATGAATGCGACCACCGAGTCGTTCAGGCAGCCGACGACCGTGGTGTCCGAAAAATCCCGGCACCAGAGCAGATAGCTGTACCTGGAATTGACGTCGAGTGTTCCGGAATCGGCCGCCAAGCGCCACATCCGTACACCGTCGTCGAGTTGTGGAGTGCGGAACGTGAACGCAGGGTCATTGTGTGGCGGGTCGGTCGCCGACCCGCCACGCGTTTCCCCCGCTTCCTGTCTCACGGCGTTGTACATTAGCGGCTGAAGCGGTACAGCTCAAGGCGGAGCGATGCCGTCGAGGGTCGATTCCCAACAGCACCAACGCATTCCGCGTGACTATGGCATTGTCCACACCGGAAGATCTGGCTATCGATTGACCGATCCGGTATCTTCCAGCCGATCGAGCGATCCCAGCGCACCGAGTACGTCGCCGACAACCACGATCGCGGGGGCACCCAGACGCTCCTCCATGGCGCGCGCAGCGATCGATCCCAGGGTTCCGGACACCACCCGCTGCCGGTCGGTGGCACCCTCCTGTACGACCGCAGCGGGCGTCTCCGGCGCCCTCCCGTACCGCTGCAGGGTGGCGGTGATCGCGGCCAGGTTGCCCATCGCCATCATCAGCACGATGGTGCCGCGTAACCGTCCCAGAGCTGCCCAGTCCACCAGGGAATCGGGGTTCCCCGGCGGCAGATGCCCGGACACCACCACCAACTCGTGCGCCACACCACGGTGCGTGACCGGGATCCCGGCGAGGCCCGGCACCCCGATCGCGCTGGTCACACCCGGCACGATCTCCACCGGCAGCCCGGCGGCCAGGCATGCGGCGGCCTCCTCGCCGCCCCGACCGAACACCATCGGGTCGCCACCCTTGAGCCGCACCACGAATCTGCCGGCGAGGCCGCGATCCACCAGCACCTCGTTGATGGCCTGCTGAGCCAACTGGCGGCCGCGCGGGATCTTCGCCGCGTCCACCACCTCCACGTCCGGCCGCAGCGCGTCGAGCAGCAGCTGCGGAGCGAGCCGGTCGAGCACTACGACATCGGCCCGACTCAACAGTCGACGGCCGCGCACGGTGATCAGCTCCGGATCCCCCGGGCCCGCGCCGACCAGCGCCACCCCCGGGACCGGTCGCGGCGCGTCCGGGCGGAGATGGCCGGGTCCGTTCTGTGGCCGATGTCGGTAGTGCGGGGCGTCCAGGCTTCCGTCCGCGAGGCCGGCCGCGAGCGCGTCACGCAGCCGGGCGGAACGGCGCGGATCACCACCACCCAGCACGGCCACCGTCAGCTCGTCATGCCGTACCACCGTCGGCGTCCACGCCGTCGCCGCCGCTGCGTCGTCCGCCCGTACGCAGAACACCCGGGCGGCCTCGGCGGCCTCGGACGCCATCCGGTTGGCGGCAGGGTCGTCGGTGGCGGCCATCACCAGCCAGACGTCGTCGAGATCGGCTGCACGCAGCTGACGCCGCCGCCAGACGACCCGGCCGGTGTCGGCGAGATCCTGCAGGGCCGGCGTCAGTTCCGGGGCCACGAGCACCACCTGCGCACCTGCCGCCAACAGCGCGGGTACCCGGCGTTGGGCCACGTTGCCGCCGCCGGCCACGAGGACCCGGCGACCGGTCAGGCGCAGTCCCAGTGGGTACATGCCGGCTCCTTACACTCCGCGCTGTGGGGCATCACCGTAGCGCGAGTGGGCGGACCGGCCGGCGCCGACGCCACACTGGCCGACCCGGTGAGCCGTTCCCCGAGATCAGGCGATCCTGACCACATCTGAGGCATGGACCAGTACAAACGTGCCGATCAGGTCATATGCTATCGATATTTACCTGTGTCGATGTTCATGCCGTCATTCCCAGAACCACACGAACAGATGAGTGCCATCCACCGCGTCGCTGGCCTAGGGTGTCCACGCTGGTCGTGCCTGTAACGGCACGGGACGGACGGGTCAGCGTCGATCCACAAGATCGACGGCTGGGCACCATACGGGGAGGAATGGGATCCAGATGCCTCGGGAGAGTACGTCGCCAGATCCGGTGGCCGCCGACGGTCGACCGGTCCGCACGCAACGCTTCAGACCGCCGCCGTCCCCGCACGGCACACCGGGAAGCGCCACCGGAATCGCACCGGTACGGGTATCCGGAGACCCCTCCGCCACGACGGACGACACCGGACGACACCGACCCGAACGAGCCAGCGGCAGTTGGGCGGTGGACGGCCAGCAGCCGCCCACCCAGGACCCTCCGCACAGCTCACCGCGACCCCGACCACCGGCCGCGACGACACCGCCGGAGCGGTCACCGGGCTTCAACGGCTTCACACCCAGCGGGACACCCGGATCGGACGCGGCCCGGCCCGGACAGACGAGCGGCGGTACCGGCAGCGGCCGGTACCGCTCCCTGCGGGAAATGTCCGCCGACCGGCCGGCCGACGACGCCGCTCCACCCGGCGCGGCCCGCCGTTCGCTACCCGACCTGCTGCACGGACACCACGACGACAGCGACCCCGAGCACAGCACCAGCCGGTGGAACCGGCGCCGTCTCACGATCCTCGGCGTGGTCACCGTCGTCGTACTGGCCCTGCTCGGTGCCGGCGGCTACGGCGGTTACCGGCTCCTCGCTCCGTACTACGGGCTCGGCTACCACACCGGCGGCTCGGTCCGCGTCGACCAGGTCACGCTGACCGTCACCTCGGTCCGCTGCGGACTGGACAGCGCGCCGTTCGGCCAGCGGGGGACACCGCAGGGCTCGTACTGTGCGGTCCTCGTCTCCGCGCACGACACCGGCCAGGACACCGCATTCATCGACCTGCACACCTGGCGTGCCGTACTGGACGTGGATCTGACCGTGTCCCCGGTGTCGGACTGGCTGGCCTTCCGGAACGAGACGGTGCTGGCCCACCAGACCAGCAGCTTCCAACTCGGCTTCGACATCCCGGACGGCGCACGGATCGCCAAGCTCACCATGTTCATCGGCGACAAGCGGGGCAGCGTGGCGGTGTCCTGAGCTCACTTCGCCGGGTGCGACTCACCCCGCAGATCGGCGGGCACCAGCGACCAGACACCCAGATCGACCCGACCCGACTCGACCGTGCCGGCGTTGCGGAGAAGGCCCTCGTAGACGAATCCGGCCTTCTCCGCGACCCGCCGGGACGCGACGTTGCCCTGGGCGACCCGGAGTTCGACCCGTTGGAAGCCGTGTTCCAGCAGCAGCGCGACAGCCAGCGCATCCGCCGCTTCGGCGGTGAAGCCGAAACCTCTCGCGTCCGGCGCCACCGCATAGGAGATCTCGGTGCTCAACGGTCGCCAGTCGGTGCGCTTGGTCCACAACATGCCCACCAGGCGGTCGTCATCGCGCTGGATGATCCCGTAGTGATCACCATCACCACTGGTCCGGCGTTCCGCTGCCATCCAGGTGCACCACATCCGGGCGTCCGACTCGGTGTACGGCGACGGCAGCGACATCCATCGTCTGGTCTGCCGGTCGTCGAACACCTTCACCACGACCGGCGCGTCCTCGGCGGTCAGCGGCCGTACCATCAGCCGGGGCGTGACCACCGTGAGCTCCGGAAACCGAGCAGGCGCCGCTGTTTGCGCGGTCATACCGCCGCCTCCGTCATACCGACCCCGCAGGACAAATTACGTCAACAGTACCTACCTGTGCCCTGCGGTATCAAAAGGCCCCCGGCCGCATGATCGCACTCCGGCGATCATACCGTGAGCGATCAGCTGATCGCAGAGACGAACCTTCCGGCCATCTCCGGGTATCCGGCCCAGTGGACATTCAAATAGGACGCGTGCACCTTACGCCAGATGAAGCCCTCCGGCCGGCCACCCTTCCACTGCCAGGCCGCGTTGTCACCACCACGAGGAGTGACCAGGGTCCGGTGATGCTTGTGCCCCAGCACCCTCGCGCCGATCTTCACCGTCGAACTCGAGGCCCGGGCCACCGCGTCCCGGTAACCGAGCACCAGCAGGTTCGTACTCTGCGCCGAGGCGTCGAACACGCCGCACATCGAGCGTCCGTCCAGGTCCTTCACCAGCCACAACAACCCGGCGTTCTCCGCGTAGACCGGCCCACCCGAACGAGCCAGCGCCACCACCTCGTCCTGCAGCGCCCGGTTCGCGGACAACTCGTCCGCGAACGCCTCCGGGAAGCCACCACCCATCACCAGCGCCCGCGTTCCCGCGGGTAGACACTCGTCACGCAGCGGATCGAACGGCACCACCTGGGCACCGGCCGCGGTCAGCAACTCGACCGTCTCCGGGTACGAGTAGCTGAAGGTGCTCGCCCCCGCCACCGCCACCACCGGACGGTCCCGCTTCTGCGCCACGTCGCCGTCCGCCGCCACCATCGTGTCCGTGGCATAGCCCTGCTCGTCCCGGGCACCGGCCGGCGCCGTGGACGCCTCCGCCGGACGCGAACCGGCCACGGCGGCGGCCGGCGACCAGGTGTCCACCGACAACTGTGGCGCGGACCGGGCCAGGCCCAGTATCCGTTCCAGATCCAGCCGTTCCATCATCCGTTCGCCCAGCCGGCGCACCGCCCGTACCGCGTCCACGGCACGGTCCACCACCGGGACGAGACCACCGGGCCGGGGTGGCAGCGGGCTGACATCGGACTTGCGCAACGCGCCGAACACCGGCACGCCGATCTCGTCGAGTGCCTCGCGCAGGATCTCCTCATGCCGGTCCGAGGACACCCGGGTCAGCACGACACCACCGAGCCAGAGCAGCTCGTCGTAGGACCGGAAACCGTGCACCAGCGCGGCCACCGACTGGCCCATCGCCGCGGCATCGACCACCAGCAGTACCGGAGCCCGCAGCATGCCGGCGACCTGCGCGGTGCTCTCCTCGTCGGAATGGCCGGAAAGCCCGTCGTAGAGCCCCATGGTGCCCTCGACGACCGCCACATCGGCGCCCTCCGCGCCGTAGCTGAACAGGCCGGGCACCAGGCTCGTACCGACCAGGCGAGGATCGAGGTTGCGCCCGGGGCGTCCGCTGGCCAGGCCGAGGTAGCCGGCATCCACGTAGTCCGGGCCCACCTTGAACCCCGCCGTGACCAGACCACGCGCCGCCAGCGCAGCGATCAGACCGACAGCCACCGCGGTCTTGCCGTGGCCGGACGACGGCGCGGTCACCACGAGGCGGGGTATGGCGGTCATCGGAACTCCTCACGTCGATACCCCGGCGCCCGCCGGGCTCAGACCCGCGCTGTGCCGCGGATGTCTCCCAGGCGGTATGTCGGCTGCGGAAATCCAGCGGCCGGCCGATCCGGGCGGCAGCCTACCCTGCCTGCTTGACAGTCTGCGTGGCGGACGCAAGCCACCCGGACGGCCCTGCACAGCACCCTCGGTGGCCGGTGGGTAGCGTGACAGGGTGCCCGATGCCGGCCAGGTCAAGGACAGCCCCAGCATCCGGAGCGTGCTGCTGACGCCCCGGTGGCTGCTGGCTGGACTGCTCGCCGTCGCGCTGGCCGTCGGCATGGTGTTCCTCGGCATCTGGCAGCTGCACCGCTTCGAGCTGCGCAGCAGCATCAACGACCGGATCGACGCGCATGCCGGAGCCGCGCCGGTGGCCGCGACCACCGTGCTGCGGGTCGGCCACCCCCCGCTGGACCGCGACGAATACACCCGGGTGACGCTGACCGGCCGGTACGACCCCGCGCACCAGATCCTGGCCCGGGCACGCACCGTGGACGGCAATGTCGGCTACGAGATCATCGTCCCGGTGCGCCTCGCCGACGGTACGGCCGTACTGGTGGACCGCGGCTGGCTGCCGCCCCGGCCCGACGACCCCGAGGCCGCGCCCAGGATCCCGGCCGCCCCGACCGGTCAGGTGACCGTGACCGGTGAGGTCCGCATGCCGGAGAGCGAGCCGGACAAACCGGTCCACCGCGAGGGAAGGGTCGAGGTACGTCGGATCGACCCGGCCCAACTGGCCGCCACCCTTCCCTACCCTGCGTACGGCGGTTACGTCACCGCGACCGGTCAGCGACCGGCAGCGTCGAGCCAGTTCGTGGCCATCCCGATCGACCATCAGAACGCGGCGATGAACTTCTCGTACATCCTGCAGTGGTGGCTGTTCTCCGGTACGGCCCTGGTCGGATTCGTGCTGCTGGTGCGCTGGGAGACCCGTAAACGCACCGCACCCGGAATCGCGGGGAAGACTCCGCAGCGCTCCCGCCCGCGACGCGCGGAGTACGGCGAGGACCGGGTGCCCGAGGACCGGGTGCCCGAGGACCGGGTGCCGGGCTGATCCGGGCACAGTGACGGTGCCGGCCACCGTGCAGCACCGGTACTACCGGGCCAGCTGCGTCCGGTCACGCGCCGGAAGGTGACGCGGTCGGGTCCCCTCCCCCGGCACGCCAGATCGCACGTACCGCATCGACCGTGTCCGCCTCGGCCGCCGACTTGTCCTGTCGGTACCGCACCACCCGGGCGAACCGCAGGGTGAGGCCGGCAGGGTAACGGCTACTGCGCTGGACGCCGTCGAACGCGATCTCCACCACCTGCTCGGGGCGTACCCACACCACATGCTCGTCACGCCGCTCGGCGAGCCCGAGCAACCGGTCGGTCTGCCAGGCCAGCACCGCATCGGTGAGGCCCTTGAAGGTCTTGCCCAACATGACGAAATCTCCGTCCGGACCCCGGGCACCCAGATGCAGATTGGACAGCACACCGCGCCGACGGCCGTGCCCCCATTCCGCGGCCAGCACAACCAGATCGAGGGTGTGCCGCGGTTTGACCTTCAACCAGCCGCCGCCGCGCCGACCAGCTTCGTACCGCGCGTCCAGTGCCTTGACCACGACACCCTCGTGCCCGGCGGCGAGCACTGCGGCGAAGCGTTCGGCGGCCGCCGTGGGGTCGGCGAGCACCCGGCGACCCACCCGTACGGCCTCCGGCAGCAGCCCGGCCAGTTCGTCGAAGCGCCGGGCGGCGGGCTCGTCGAGCAGATCGGCGCCGTCCAGGTGCAGCAGGTCGAAGAAGAACGGGTGCAGTACGTGCTGCGCGGCCCCGGACCGCCGGCCGGCCCTACCGGCGGTGACCTGGAACGGCATCGGGCGACCCGCATCGGTGAGGGCGAGCGCCTCACCGTCCAGGACGAGTTGCCCGACGGGCAGTGCGCGCACCGCAGCGACGATCTCCGGCACCCGGGAGGTGATGTCGTCCAGGCTGCGGGTGAACACCGACACGTCGTCACCGGCCCGGTGCACCTGGATCCGGATACCGTCCAGCTTGTCGTCGACGGCCACCTGCCCACCGGAACCGGTCGCCGTCGTGGCCACCGCGTCGGCCACGGTCGCCGCGGTCTGCGCCAGCATCGGAGCGACCGGGCGTCCGACGCTGAGGCGGAAGCGGGCCAGAGCGGCGGCGCCACCGGACAGGGCCGCCGCTGCGACCTCACGAAGATCACCGGAGAGCAGCAGTGCGCGGCGTACCGCGATGGGATCCAGTTCCGCCGCCCGTGCCACCGCATCGGCCATCACCCCGGCGAGCGCCCCCTGGCGCAGTTCACCGGTCAGCAGACCACGCAGGAACCGCTGCTCGGTCCCGGTGGCCGCGGCGAAGAGTCCGCTGAGCAGGTCCCGACGGCGGGCGGTCGAACCGGCGCCGTGCTCGGCGCCGACCTGCGCCAGGGTGCGGTCGACGTCCGTGACGGTCAAGGTCGCGTGCGCCGCACCGGGCGGCAGGGAGCGCAGACTCGCCCAGCCGACACCGATCTGCCGCTGCCGCAACTCACCTGACAGATAGGCGACACCTGCCGGTATCTCGGCAACGGTCAACTGACGGAGGGCACCGGCGAGCAGGCCGGCCTTGCCGCTACGGGAGCGGGTCGCGGTGACCGCCTCGGACACCGCGGCCAGGTCGGAAAAGCGCACCTCACCATCGTGCCCGGCCGGTACGACAGGCGGCGCCCGTCACCGCACGGGGCCCCGGCGCCGGCTGCGCGGAGCTGGGAATGCCGTACAGCACCGGGATCCGGCGCCCGACACGCCACAGGCCGGACGGACAGAACGTCGCACGCATCTGGCACAGTATCGGCCGGAAGGTCGAGAACTACCGAGCCGGAGGCACCCCCCATGGTGATGGGTCCCACACACGCCGTCTCTGGCGCCGCCACCTGGTTGGCCGGCTGCTGGGTCGCAGGTCACTGGTGGAACTACCATCCGGGCCTGGTCCAACTCGGCGTCGGTGCGGCGGTATGTTCCGGCGCCGCGCTGCTGCCCGACCTCGACCTGTCCGGTCGGGTCACGAAGAACAAGGGCGGCGCGATGGTCGCGCACACCTTCGGCGTCGTCTCGTTGTTCGCCGCGGAATGCGTGGAGAAGGTCTCGCTCGGGGTCTACAAGCTGACCCGGGCGAAACATGATCCACAGCGGCACAACGGCCACCGGACCCTGACCCACACCTGGCTGTTCAACATCGGGCTCGGTGCGGGTGTCGGCTGGCTCTGCGCTCGCTTCGGCAAGTGGGCGGTGATCACGGTGCTGTTCCTGATGTTCGGCCTGGCCATCCGCGGCGTGCTGAGTGAATGGGCCAAGAAACGCGGCTGGTTGCTGACCACGCTGCTGTCGGCCGCAGCGGCACTCGCCGCCTATTCCCTGCTACCGACCGACCGGGGATACCCGGTGATCGGTGTGGCGATCGCGGCGGGCGGGATCGTCCATACGTTGGGCGACATCATCACCAAGGCAGGCTGCCCGGTCATCTGGCCGATACCCACCGGGCGACGGCTGTGGCGGGAGTTCGGGATACCGGACCGGATCGCGGTCGAGGTCGGTGGCGGTGTGGAACGACGGCTGCTGCTGCCCGCGTTCGCGGCCATCGCGATCGTCGCCGGGATCGCGGCGGCCGCACCCGGCCTGTTCCCGGCAATGGTGCACAACGTGATGAACTAGCAGGTCATGCGCCAACGGTGAGCACCGCGATCCTACGGTGCTCACCGGCGCTGCGGTCAGGTCCAGAACCGGAACAGATGATCGCCGTAGATCACCGCGGGGTACGGCACTCCCAGCGTGTCGGTGATCGTGTAGACGAACCGGAAGAACAAGGCGTTGATCCTCGGCTCCCACAGCAGGGCGAAGATGATCAACATCCCGTACGGGGCGACCATCGACGCCCCGCGCCGCCAGTGCCCCGGCAACCACGGTTCGGCGATCCCGTAGCCGTCCAGGCCGGGCACCGGCACCAGGTTCAGTACGCTCGCGGTGACCTGCAAAAACGCCAGAAAGGCCACCGCAGACCAGAAGTCCAGGTGCTGTGTGCTGGCCATACCCGTCCAGAACGGTACGGCCAACGCGACGGCGAACACCACATTGGTCAGCGGGCCCGCCGCCGACACCAGGGTGTGTCGCAGCCGACCGAGGATGCGCCCCCGATCCACCCACACCGCGCCGCCCGGCATCCCGAATCCGCCGAGCAGTACGAACACCAGCGGCAGTACGAAGGACAGCAGGACGTTGGAGTACTTGAGCGGATTGAGGGTCAGATACCCGCGGTCCAGTACGCCGCTGTCACCGAACCGGAACGCAAGATACGCGTGCCCGTACTCGTGCAGACACAACGACACCAGCCAGCCGGCCCCGACGAGCAGGAAAGCGTCGAGGCGTACGTTGCCGAAGCCGGTCCAGGTCATCCACGCGGACACCACCAGCAGCGCCACCAGGGCCAGGAACACGGCCGACGGGCGGCGCTGCGGGTGACTCGCGCCGATCATCCCTCGCCCAGTCTGGCCAGCAGGAACGCCTCGGCGAGGCAGGCCCGACGCCACTCTGCGAGATGCAGGCTCTCATTGGCGCCGTGGGCCCGGGCGTCCGGGTCCTCCACGCCGGTGACCAGGATCGCCGCCTTCGGGAAGGCGTCGGCGAACTCGGCCACGAACGGAATCGAGCCACCAATTCCGATGTCCACCGGCGCGGTGCCGTCCCAGGCTGTCCGGAACGCCTCCCGGGCCACGTCGTAGGCCGGCCCACTCGCATCGATCCGGTACGGCGCGCCGAGCTCACCGCGGGTGACCGTGACCCGCGCACCCCAAGGGGCGCGCGACTCAAGGTGCTCGGTGAGCGCGACCATCGCCTGCTCCTGGTCCTGACCGGGCGCCAGTCGCATGCTGATCTTCGCGCGCACCGTCGGCACCAGCGTGTTGGAGGCGTCCTTGACCGACGGGCAGTCCAGTCCGATCACGCTGACCGACGCCTTGTGCCAGTTCCGTTCGGTGATCGAACCGGACCCGATCAGCTGCACCTCGTCCAGCACGCTGGACTCGGCGCGCAGCCGCTCCTCCGGCATCTCCACTGCGGTCGGCCCCGCCGCCTGCAGCCCTCCGACCGCCACGTCGCCCTTCTCGTCGTGCAGCGTGGCCAGGAGCCGGCACATGCTGGTCAGTGCGTCGGGAACGACGCCGCCGTACATGCCGCTGTGTACCCCGTGATCCAGGGTGCGGACCTCCACATAGCAGTCGACGAGCCCACGCAGAGAGGTGGTGAGGGCGGGGGTGCCGACCTCCCAGTTCATCGAATCGGCGAGGACCAGCACATCAGCGGCCAGAATGTCCGCGTACTGGTGGAGGAACGCCTCCAGCGTCGGCGAGCCGCACTCCTCCTCGCCCTCGATGAACAGGGTGACGCCGACCGGCGGCCGCTCCCCGAATGCCCGGACCGCCGCGAGATGCGCGGCCACCCCCGCCTTGTCGTCGGCGGCGCCGCGTCCGTACAGCCGGCCGCCCTGCTCGGTGGGTTCGAATGGCGCGCTCTGCCATTTCGCCTCGTCCCCGGTGGGCTGCACGTCGTGGTGGGCGTAGAGCAGGACGGTGGGCCTGCCGGGGGGCGCTGGAATCCGACCCACCACCGCAGGCGCGCCGCCCTCGACCCGCAGGATCTGCACATCGGGTACCCCGGCGTCGCGGCACAGCTGAGCGACCAGCTCGGCGGACCGCTGTACATGGGTCTGGTCGAAGCCGGGAAAGGCGACGCTCGGTATCCGTACCATGCGCTCCAGGTCGGCCCGGACCGAGGGCAGTACCCGGTCGACAGCGGCGCGGATCTCGGCTTCGGTACGCGGCGTGTCAGTCATGGCCGGATCGTATGCCGCATCGCCACCGCAGGTGCACCGGGCCGTCCGCCGGCGCACCTGCCCCGTCATTCGTCGCTATTCGTCGCTGCCGCCCGGTCCGTCACCGCGACGCGCATCGCCGGCCACCCAGGCGCGGAGCTTGTCTGCGCCGGCCTTCGCCCAATCACCGGCGACATTGGCACCGTCGCCGAACCGGCGCAGCAGGCCGGCCAACGGATCCTGCGAGCGGGCGAAGGCATCCCGGTAGGACTTCGCGGCAGCCTTGACCTCTTCGCTGACCGAAGCGTTGGCGTCGTCCTCGCGGCGCGGATATTCACCGGACATGATCCGTCGGTATTCCCCGGTTTCCACCCAGTGTCGAAGTTCGGCGGCGCGGGCCACCGGCATCGGGTGGGTGGCGGCCTCCAGCAGCATCAGCTTGATGACGCTGTCCCGCAGATCGCCGTTCGCCCGGTCGTATTCGTTGGCCTGGGACAGGAATGCCGCGGTGTCGATGTCGGACAGGTCGCCGCCGCCGGCGAACTTCATGTGCACCCGCAGCGCCGCGGCCGGATCCTGACCGGCCAACAGCCCGGCCCGGTCGCAGGACAGTTCAGCCTTGCGGTACCACTCCATCAGGGCGGCCAGGATGCCGCGCAATGCCAGGGCACCGATCGGGAACCAGTTGAGGCCCCGGACCAGTTCGATCAGCCACACCAGCAGGGTGTGGTACACCGCGTGGCCGGAGCGGATGTGACCGAGCTCATGGCCCAGTACGAACCGCAGTTCGTCGTCGTCGAGCATCTGAATGGTCGCGCTGTTGACCACGAGGAACGGCTTGTCCATCCCGAACGCGCCGGCATTCGCGAACGGCGTCTGGGTGACGAAGAGTTCAGGGAGGTCGGCCGGCTCACCGAAGTCGAGCGCGGCGGCGGCCTCCAGATAGATGCCGTGTACCCGGGCGTACTGCCAGCCGTTCGCCCGGATCGCCGAACCGAGGTACTTCATCCGGAAGTAACGCTCGTTGAACAGGCCGAAGAAGCGGCGGAGGATCTCGTCGAAACCGCGCAGCTCCCGGAGCGCGACAAGCGCACCCCGGTCCGCCGGGTGCTCCCAGGCACGGGAGCTGATCCCGGTCAGGGTGGTGCGACGACGGACCGGCTGGCCGCCTGTGCCACCAGTCGATCGGCCCGCCACTGGCTCACCTGGGCCGGAACTGCCCGTCTCATCCGGTCCGTGGCCGGTGGAATCGGTCATCGTGCCCTCCTGCTGTCGCGTCGTGTCCTCTCCACGCTAAGCCGTGTCGGCCACCCTCGGCCGCCGTAACGGCCCGCAAGAATCCCCTACGGGCAACCCCTATCTACCGGGGCAGCGCCCTGATCCGGACATACTCGCGTTCCGGGCCGTGTGGGACCGTGCTCGAAGCGTCCACCACCACATCGACATGACCGACGGTCCGGTCGGCGTCGAAATGCTCGTCCTCGTCCAGCATCCACCGGTTCCAGTCCGCGCGTACCGCGGTGCCATCCCGGCGCATCCCACGGTCGAACCTGAGCTGACGGGGAGCCTGGACGAGGATGGAGGCGGTCAACTCCGGCCGCACCACCGAGCGTGCGCAGCTCACCCCTTCCAGGACCAGTACGTCCGGCGAGCCGAGCAGTTCCCAACTGTCCCCGAAGTGGCCGGTGAACCAGTTGAAACGCCGGTACCGGGCCGGGTCACCCCGGCGCAGTGGCGCGAGGACCCATTCCTCCAACCTGGGCCAGAAGGTCACCGGGTCGAGCCAGCCCTGTAACAGATCGTCGGTGTGCAGCAGGCCCACGCTGGAAACCCGACCGGTCAGGGTGTCGACCAGGCGACCGGCGAAGGTGGTCTTGCCGGATCCTGCCCGGCCATCCACCGCGACCAGCCGGACCGTACCGAGCCGGGCCGGTCGCGCCAGGATCTCGTCGACCAACGAGGCGAAGGACTCCACCACCGACCGGCCGGCCAGCATGGTCTCGGCAGGTCGTGCCGCGGGCGGGTGCAGCGGGATCGAGGGCATCGTGCCCGGGTCCGTCCCCTCGATCACCGCACCGACCAGATCAGCGACCGTATGGTGCGGCGTCTCCTGCACTCCCGGTGGTGACCGCCGGATTGGAGCGTCGGATGCCGACGAGGCGATCGCTGGCGCACCTGGTGGCAGCGTCGGCAGACCCGCCGGTGGGCCGGATTCGATCAGCCGGAGCAACGCACCGGTGTCCAGATGCTGTTCCACCAGGTCTGCCAGCCGGTCCAGCGAGGCGGTACGGACGGCGGAGAGGCTCGTGTCCGGAGCCACCCGGAAGCCGTGCCGACCGGCCAACCGGGCCGCCTCGGTGAGGAAGCGGCGCCGGAACTCGTCGTGTTCGAACGCCCCGTGCCAGTGCGTGCCGAACACCGGTCCGGCCCGGCAGCCCTCGATGGTGCCGTCCGGCAACTCCAGCAGCGGCACGCACCGACTCCCTGAGGTATTCGAGGTGCGCGGATCCGCGTAGCGCACCAACGCAACCCCGTGATGGATCTCGTATCCGCCGACCGGCGCGCCGAGACCTGTGCCGGTCGGCCGGGCCAGGATCTTGTCCGGCTCGAACCGTACGGTGCTGGGCAGCAACCCCAGTCCGGGCACCGTGCCCTGCCGGCTCTCCACGGTGTCGGTGATCGTCTCGGCCAGCATCTGGTAGCCGCCGCAGATGCCGAGCAACGGGCGTCCGGCCGTGACATGGTCGCGCACCGCGTCGGCAAGGCCCCGGGCCCGGAGCCAGGCCAGGTCCGCGACGGTGGACCGGGTTCCGGGCAGTACGACCAGATCCGCGTCGTGCACCTCTACCGGCGAGGTGGTGAGACGGACCTGTACGCCGGGCTCGACCGCGAGCGCCTCGACGTCGGTGGCGTTGGAGATTCCGGGCAACCGGACCACAGCGACCCGCATGATCCCGGTGCCGTACGGGTTTCCCGGTCGGCCCAGGACCCGACCATCGGTGTAGCCGAGGGAGTCCTCGCTGTCCAGCCACAGGTCATGCTCGTAGGGCAGGACACCGTGGAACGGACGGCCGGTCAGCGCGGTGAGCATGTCCAGGCCGGGTTGCAGTAGTCCGACGTCACCCCGGAACTTGTTGACCACGAAGCCGGCGATCAGCGCCTGGTCCTCCGGTGAGAGCAGCGCCGTCGTACCGAACAGGGCGGCGAGCGCACCGCCGCGGTCGATGTCGGCCACCACCAGGGTGGGCAGCCGGGCGGCCCGGGCCAGGCCCATGTTGACCAGATCACCGGCCCGCAGGTTGATCTCGGTGGGACTGCCCGCGCCCTCGCAGAGCACCACGTCGTAGTCACGACGTAGCTGGGCGAGGGTGTCGAAGACCGTCCCGGTGAGCTCGGCCCGTAGCTTCTGGTAGTCGTCCGCACCGACGTTTCCCACCGGCCGGCCCAACATGACCACCTGGCTGGTGCCCTCCGAACCAGGTTTGAGCAGGACCGGGTTGAACCGCACGCTCGGCTCCAGGCCACAGGCCGCTGCCTGGAGCGCCTGCGCGCGTCCGATCTCGCCACCCTCCGGGGTCACCGCGGAGTTGTTGGACATGTTCTGTGCCTTGAACGGCGCGACCCGCACGCCACGACGGTGCAACCAGCGGCACAGACCGGTGACGAGGGTGCTCTTGCCCGCATCGGAGGTCGTGCCGGTGACCAGCAGCGCGCCGCGCACATCGAGCTGCCCACCACGCGCGGGTCCGTTAGGAGACGGGAAAGAGGTCATCCGCCGTCACTCCGCGAGCGCAGCGCGGCTCCTGCCGAGCCCACGATCCGGGTCAACAACCGCCTGGTCGTCCATCGCCACAACAACGCCCGTCGGGCCGGCGCGGCGAGCGCGTGGCCGGCCGCCAGCACCGCGGTGGCGGCACCGACCGCAGTGGAGAGCCAGACGGCACGCGGGATGTCATCGGGCACCGGCGGTCGTGCGCCCGTGCCCCCGTCACCAGCACGACCGGTCAGCCGTACGCCGAGCGCACCGGACATCGCCGCTGGACCCTGACCGGCATTGGGGCCGGGATGCCGGTGTCTGTCCCGCGACCAGGTGGACAGTGCGGCGACGGGACTCCCGCCGACCATCCGTGCGGTGGCGACGGTGAGTGCCGCGGTCAGCCGGGACGGTACGAGATTGGCGAAGTCGTCCAGCCGGGCCGCGGACCAGCCGAACCTCCGGTAGCGCTCGGTACGGCGCCCGACTCTCGTATCCAATGTGTCCACGATCCGGTAACCGATCAGGCCGGGCAGGCCCAGCACGGCACCCCAGCACAGCGGCGCGACCATGGCGTCGGAGGTCCTGCCGGCCAGTGACGTCACCGTCGTGCGTACCAGCCCCGGACCGTCCAGTTGGCCCGGATCGGCGCTGGAGAGCTGCGGCAGCCGTGACCGGGCGGCGGTCAGATCCTCAGCGGTCAGCTCCAGCCCTAGGGCGAGGCTGTCCTGACGAAGTGCCCGCCCGTCGAGCACCAGCCAGGTGGCCAGCGTCATTACCGCGGCGCGGGCCACCGGACGACGCCGGGTGGCCAGCGCGAGCGCACCGGCGGCGGCGACCGGGACACCGACCGCCAGCGCGGTGTAACAGGCTCCGGCACGACGCTGCGGGTGGTAGAGCTCGCGCTCCAGGCGACCCGCTGCGGCACCTATCGCGGTGCTGGAGCGCGGACTGCCGAACACCAGGTCGAGCGCGGCACCGAGCAACAGGCCGCCGGCATTCGCCGCCGCGACCTGTCGGGCCGCCCGGCCCTCCACCGTTCGCCGTACCATCGCATCTCCCCTCATCCACCGACGGACGCCGCGCGCCGGCCGACCGCACGCGCAGCTTATGCCCGACCCTTCGGGTGCCCATGGTGTGCGGTCAGGCCGCCTGTGGGAGGTCCTGCGCGCAACGCCCGTCGGCCGTCGACCCGGGCTGACCGGTCGCCGGGGCCCCATCATCCGCCGCCGGGTCGTCCCCCACTGCGTCGTGTTCCGCTGCGTCGTCTCCACTGCGTCGTCTTCCGCTGCATCGTCCCCCGCAGCGGCCCCGGCAGCGGCCAGCGCGGCGGCGCCCAGCGCTTCGGCGGAGGTCCCGGATCCGGCGGGCTCCTCGACATCCAGGAACTCCGGCTGGTCCGCCGACTCGGTCACCTCGAACTGACCCGCCGAACGCTGCGCCCGGACGAAGGTGACGGTGCCCCGGGTCAGGTCCGGGCCGACCGAGGATGCCTCCACCTCGTACGACCAGCGTCTGCTGCCGTCGGCAGCCTGGTAGGACTGGGTGGAGAGATTTCCGGTGACCATGACCGGATCGCCGCGGCGCAACGACTCCGCCACGTTCTCGGCGAGCCGTCGCCAGCACGCCACCCGCAGGTAGAGAGTGCTTCCGTCGACCCAACGGCCCAGGTCACGGCTGAAGGATCTGGAGGTCGTGGCCACCCGGAAATTGGCGACCGGCACTCCTGCCTTACGCGTGTGGGTGAGCACAGGGCTGCTGATGACCGTGCCGACGACGGTCAGTTTCGTCTCGAACATGGCGGCTCCGAAAGGATTGAGCGACCGGCGGTCGCGGGCTGGGCACCAACTCGAACCGCCACCATGCCGCGTCCGGTACGCCACTGCCACCACCGTCCCGCCGGCCTGTGGACGACTCGCGCTGCGGTCCTGTCCCCCTGTGGACAACCGACCGATACGGTCATGGCTGTGCTATCAATGGCCCGCGCGCGCGAGGACGACCGGTGATCCGACCGGTGTCACCTGGCAGATCCGGCCCGACACCGGACGCACCCACCGTGCACGACGTGGCCGTCGCCGCCGGGGTGTCCCGGCAGACCGTGTCGAACGTGCTCAACGCGCCGGACCGGGTCAACCCCGGCACCCGGGACCGGGTACGCGCCGCCATCGATGCCCTCGGCTACCAGCCGAACCGGGCCGCCCAGGCGCTGCGGGCCAACGCCTCCCGGCTGGTCGGGTACCGCATCCGGCCGAATCGACCGGACGCCCTGGCCGCGATCCTGGACCGCTTCCTGCATGCCTTCTCCGAGGCCGCGCGGCAGGTGGACCACCATCTGCTGCTGTTCGCCGCCGACGACTCCGACGAGGTGGCGACCTGCGGGCGGTTGTTCCACAGCGGCGCGGTGGACGGATTCGTCCTGCTCGACATCGCGTACCAGGATCCGCGGCCGGCCGCGATCGCAGCGTTGGGTGCGCCGTTCGCCTCCTTCGGTCGTACCGACGACGACTACCACTGGGTGGATGTGGACAACGCGGCCGGCACCGACCAGGCCACCGAACATCTGATCGCGGCGGGGCATCGGCGGATCGGGTTCATCGGGGTGCCGGCCGGTGACCGGATCGGCGACGACCGGGCGACCGGCTGGTACCGAGCGATGGCACGGCACGGTCTGGCGGTGACCGGGCTGGACGAGCGGGCGGCCGACGACATCGACACCGGTGCCCGGGCGGCCGGCGTACTGCTCGACGCACCCGGACCGCCCACCGCCGTGGTCGCCTCCACCGACGTGTTCGCGGTGGGGGTACTACGTGCCGCGCAGCACCGGGGGCTGGTGATCGGTCGTGACCTGGCCGTCACCGGCTTCGACGACACCCCGACCGCGGCGGTACTGGGACTCAGCAGCGTACGGCAGCCCGTGGAGGCGGTGGCGCGGGCGATGACCAGCGTGCTGGTACCGCGACTGCGCAGTGCACCGGCCGGGAGCGGGTCAGCGACCGACGAGCGGCCGGGCGGTCAACTGCTGCTCCCGGAACTGGTGGTCCGGTCCTCCAGCGCCGTGCCCGGATAGTCCGACCCGGTCCAACGCACCACCCGGTCGGCCCGGTGCCGGGTACGGGCGACCAGCAACGCGTTGTCCCGGTCGCTGCCCTCGGCCCAGAACCGCGCTGCCTCGGGTGAGCGACCGTACCGGCGGTGCCGCGCCAGCAGCCGTTCCTGCCGGACGTCCTCGGGCAGTTCCAGGTACCAGCTCTGGTCCAACAGCTGCGCGGTACCCGACCAGACCCCGTCGCTGAGCAGGTAGTTGCCTTCGGTGACCACCAGCGGAATGTCCGGCCCGATCCCTATCGCGCCGGCGATCGGCTCCTCCAGCCCCCGGTCGAACGTCGGCGCGTAGACAACGCCATCAGCAGGCTCGGCCAGCCGCATCAGCAGGGCCCGGTAACCGGCGGCGTCGAAGGTGTCCGGAGCACCCTTGCGGCCGGCCCGGCCGAGCCGCTCCAGTTCCGCCTGGGCGAGGTGGAAACCGTCCATCGGTACGTACACCGCGTGTCCGCCGAGTGCCGCGGTCAGCGCACCGGCCAGAGTGGACTTACCGGCACCGGGTGGGCCGGTGATACCGAGGATGCGCCGGGAACCCGGGACCGCCAACCGGTGGGCCCGGGCCACCAGCGACGCCAGGGTGTCCACTATGGCCGGAGCATGGTCACAGCAGCTCCCAGCCCGCACCGCGGCGTACCAGCAGATTGGGACTGACCAGGTTGTCGCTCCCGGCGAAGAAGATGCGTTCGCACGCCCGGTGGACCTTCTCCAGACCGGCGGGCGAATCGGTGCCGGTCACGAACATCACGTCCCGGGCCGGTACGCCCACCACGACCTCGCCCTCGACCTGACCGGCGAGGCTCTCCCACACCTCGTCGGAGGTGAGCAGCGCGGATTCGACACCGTCGAACGACAACGTGAACACCGGCGGCAGCCCGTGCACCTCGACCCGGTCCAGTCGCGCCTCCAGGTTGTCGGCAGCGGTCCGGCGCAGCGAACGGGGACGCATGTCGAGATCAGCCAGGTCCTCGGCCGTCACCCACTTCTCGCCGTAGGGCGGCCCGACGGTGTAGCCCACGACAAGGTCTGCGTACCAGTCCTCGTGTATCGGCGCATCCGGCCCCGAGGACGGGAACTCGGCGGCTGCATCGCGGGACATGGGCACGGGAAGGATCTCTGACGGAGTCACCTGCACGTGGGCAACGTACTGCCTGGCACCAAGTCCGGGAAGCCGCACCCGGGGCGTGTCGTCACCTCGTACCAGTTTCTGCCGTTCCGCGGTCCGGCAGCCGTCCCGACCGGATCGCCGCGGCCATCGACGGATGCCGACACGGCCCCGGCGGTGGGCTCCCGTGGCGCGCCCGGAACCCCCGATCGCACCAACAACACGGACTCGGAGCCGTAGTGACGTTGCTCACTTAGTGATGCCGAATATGGCTGAACAGATCCGTCTCGGCAATGAACGTGCGTTACTGCCCGAGCACCGGACACTCCCGAACGCGCTGACCGGACGGTACCTGCCCAGCATTGTTGACGCAGCGTGCGCCGTTGCCGGCGGAACGGGACCGTTGGCGCAGCCGCGACCAGAGCTCGTCAGTAACGGTGAGGTCTGGCGTACCGGCGGAGACTCCAGGAAAATGGAGAGTGGCCCGCCCACGGTAGCCTTCAGCCCGCGAGCTGATCCCCTCGGCGAGCGACGCGCGCCCGTAGCTCAGTGGATAGAGCAGCTGCCTTCTAAGCAGACGGTCGTAGGTTCGAGTCCTACCGGGCGCACCAGGGTCCGATGCAGGTCAGCGCACTGCTGGCCTGCGCTGCCTATCTGACGCTATGCCGGCCAGTAGCAGCACCAGTAGCAATCGCCGATCTGGAAGTGTCAGATCAAGGCGGTCTGCCCCCCCCGAGCCGCAATCAGGCGCACCATGAGGTGACGCCCCCGACTAAGCCTCTTGGGGGAGGAGTCAGGGGCGCCAATCAGTACAACGCTGTAATGGTTACACCGGTTGCGGCCTGACCAGGAGAAAAACGTCCTGTAGTGTCCATATCGGACACTGATGCTGATCGATGCACAGTGCAGGCGCCTCTCGTAACTCGTGGCTACGAGAGGTATGGAAGCTTTGGCAGTTTCGGCGGCTACAGCTCCAGCTGGGTGCGGTCCGCCGGGTACACCTGGATCCGATCGCCGCGGCGCACCTCCAGCACCGGGACGCCGTCCTCCAACTCCCACCGCGCCTGTTCGGCGGCCGTCGGCATGCGCGCCGAGATCCGGATCGTCTCCGACACCCGAACCGGCTGGCGCTGCGGGATGTCACGCACGTACCAGCCCCTGCCGTGCTGTGGGCTGACCAGATCCCACGATCGCAGGAGCGTCAGGGCGTCCCTGACGGTGTCGCGGCCCACGCCGTGCTGGCGCTCCAGCGCGGCCTCCGACGGCAGTGCCTCCCCAGGTCCCGGCCGTCCGTCCTCGATGAGCGCCCGGATCTCGTCGGCCAGTCGGCGGTACGCCGGCCTGTCCGTGGGCGTATCGATCATGCAGCGACGCTATGAGGGCATGCAACGTTATGAACTGGTGGCCACAGCCCGAACCGCCCCGCCGCCTGGTCGAGGTTGCCGCGCATCCATGCCGTGAACACCTCGTCCGATGCCTCTACGGCGAGCGCCGGGCGACTCACCTCTGCGCCTGCTCCCCGATCAGGTACCGCAGGTACGCCTGCGGCGCCTCCAGGTACCGACGCCAGTTGTCCACCAGTTCCAGTTCATGCCACGAGCTGCGGCGAAATCCCCACTCGCCGATCTCCACAACGTCGGCCCGTGGCGTCGAGGCGAGGATCGGCGAATGCGTCGCGCACACCACCTGCGCGCCCGACTGTCCCAGCTCGTGCATCAGCGCCACCAACTGCAAACTGGCCGCGAACGATAGCGCCGATTCCGGCTCGTCCATCACGTAGAAGCCCGGCTCCGTCATCATCGTCCGAAACATGGCCAGGAAGCCCTCGCCGTGCGACATCGCCGCAGTGTCCTCGTCCCAGTAGCCAGCCCGGCCACCGAGCCGCTCGGTCATCTGAAACGCGGTCTCAGCCCGCAGGAAGAAGCCCTTCTTCCGCAGCCGCGGACCGCGCACCATCCGCGACCCGGCAGCGGTGAGGTCCAGCTTCAGCACCTCACCCAGCGGCGTCCGCTCGGACTCCGCCCGAGGCGCGTACCGCCGACCGGCCTTGCCGCCGTACGCATCCAGCCCAAAACCCTCAGCCAGGGCCTCGACCAGTGTCGACTTACCCGACCCGTTGTCTCCAACCAGAAACGTCACCGGGACACGAAACGGCAGCGGCTCGTCGATGAGCTGACCCACCGCGGGCACTGTGAATGGCCACCGGCTGCGGTCTGCCGAGCGAACGGCGCCGTCCGGGATCACTGCACGATCCACGAACACGCTCCCACAATAGACGCCTGGGAAAGCAGAAGGCCCCATCCGGCGCGGCGGCGCCTGCGCGAGGTCTCGCTCCAACTGCTCGAACTCGGCCTGGAGGTCCCCGCGCAGGCACACCGGTACGTCCACGTCGACCACACGGTTCCCGAGGCTGAGGATCTGGTCAGGCTTGATGCTGTCGCCGTCCCGCTCGGCCCACTGTTCGTACCGCCAGCGCTCCCCGCCCTGGCCGGCAGCCGCTCGGGCCAGCTGCTCGTCCTCGTCAAGTCGAGCCTTCAGGAACTCGATCAGCGCGGTTGTCACGGCCGCCACTCCTCGCGGTAGTCCGGGTGTCCGGCGTAGGGCAGGGCGATGGCCTTCTTGATCTCGTTGCCGACGAGCCATGCCTCGGCGGGGATCTGCCGGTCTTCCGTGACGTCGAGCGCGTCGATGATCCGTCGCTTGGCGTCGATCTCGGCCAGCACGCGCGCCGGGTCGTGGCAGGCGATGTGCTGACGGTCGCGATCATGCTCGACGCTGGCCACGGTCCTCGCGGATCATCTGGCGCTCTCCACTCGATCGGTCTGGGCTGCTGCCTTGAGGCTGTGCTGCGCCCCGAGCAGTTCGGCGTTGGCGCGTATCGCGGCCTGCACACCAGGTTCCTGGATGCGCGCCGGCGACCGGTGGGTGGACACCGGGCTGGTGTTCTGCGGTCCGCACGGCGAGCCGGCGGGACTGGCAGGACTGGCACGACCTGCTGCGGACCGCGGGCGTCGCGCAGGTGTCTCGCCTGGTGAACACCTACGTACCGCTCCCCACGCGAGAAGCCATCCGCGCCATCCACAGTGGAGCCGGGTCGGGCACTTCCGGGTCTGCCGTACCCGGGCTAGGGTCGGCGTACCGATCGATGTCCCGTGGCGAGGTCGTGGTGCACATCAAGACTGGCGTCGCGCTCGGCGGCGCGCTGATCCTGCTGGTCCTGCTGGTCGTCATCTGCCGGTCAGGTCCGGCGGTCCTGTGACCCGCCGGTCGGGGCGCGGCCGGCAGACCACCCGGGACACGACAGGACCTAGGCGCGGGCCGCGCTCCGGGCCTCGTTCATGCCCTTGTTGGCCAGGGCGTCGGCCCGCTCGTTGCCGGGGTTGCCGGCATGTCCCTTGACCCAGAGCCATTCGATCGTGTGCCGGGCGGCGGCGGCGTCCAGGCGCTGCCACAGCTCCGCGTTGAGGACCGGTTTGCGGGCCGAGGTCAACCAGCCGTTGCGCTTCCAGCCGGCCAGCCAGCTGGTGATGCCGCCACGTACATAGCTGCTGTCGGTGTAGAGCCGGACCTCTGCGGGCCGGGTCAGGCTCTCCAGCGCCTGGATCGCGGCCATCAGTTCCATCCGGTTGTTGGTCGTCCGCCCGGCCTCACCACCGCAGAGTTCCCGCTCGTGGTCGCCGTAGCGCAGAAGCGCACCCCAGCCTCCGGGACCGGGGTTACCACTGCACGCACCGTCGGTGTAGATCTCCACGACGGTGGGCGACGACTGCTCTGCCATCCCGCCAACCTACCGGACCGCAGGTGACACACCGGACGGGCGGACCTGGACTCAGCGTCACTGAAGGCCGCCGTTACCTCGACACATCGTGAAAATGCCAGCCAGGACCGGTGCCGGTGCACGCCACGAACGTCGATCCGGCACGATATGTGCGTGACGGCAGACCCGGAGGCCGCGCTCGCGGCGTATCCGTGGCGCCTCGACCCGGAGACGCTGCGGGAGGTGATCGACGACCGGGCGCCCCTGCAGGCTGCCCGCGAATCGCTCACCGCCGAGCTTGCCGGTGCCGCCGGCGACGCGGCGCTGGCCCGGCTGTACGGACTGCGGTCGGTGACCAACCGGCTGCTCGACGACCTGGACGCCGCACTCGACGACGGTAAACGCGCGGTGGACCATGCCCAGCTCACCGGCAGTCAGCGCCGTACCGCGATCGCCCGGACCCGGCTCGCTCACGCCCACCAGAGCGCCGGCCGGCACGCCGAGGCGGACCGGGAGTACGCCCTCGCCGCGTCCGACGACCTACCTGACCGGTTACGGGCCGCGATCCACCAGCGGACCGGAGCGTGCTGCTTCGAGCAGGGTCGCTTCATCGAGGCCTGCGAGCACTTCGAGAAGGCGCTGGCGCTGCGACCCGACGCGGACGCCGAGTTCGTCTCGATGGTGGAGACCGGGCTGGAGGCCGTACTCACCAGCGCGGCGCTGTCCGGTTGGGGACCGTACCGGCGGACCCTGCCCGAGCTGCTCGGCAATCCGGCCGTGCCGGTGTGCAAGCGGGACACCCGTACCGGCCGGTGGGGCTACGAGCATCCGCAGGGCGGTCAGCTGATCGACCCGGTGTACGACGAGGCGATGCCGTTCTCCGACGGGAAGGCGTGGGTACGCCGGGCCGGCGCGCTCGGCTGGGAGGTCATCGACCAGACCGGTGAACCGCTGTCCCGGCCACTGCGGTTCCGCGCCATCGAACCGTTCCGGGAGGGCCTGTGCTGGGTGCGCCCGGAGGACGACCTGGACGGCTGGCAGGCGGTGACGGTCACCGGCGAGGTGGTGGTCGCGCCGAACGCGTACCGGGAGCCGAGACCGTTCCTGCACGGGCTGTCGGTGGTACGGCGCGGTGACGTGTTCGGCGCCGTGGACCGCTACGGCGAGGTCGCCATCCCGTTCGACTACGAGGCGTTCTGCACGGCGACCGCCGACGGCCGCCACGTCGCCGGATTCACCGCCGAGCAGCTCGCGGTGGTGGACCGGCTCGGCCGGCGCGGAGTGATGGACACCACCGGGCGGCTGATCGTGCCGCCCTGCTACGAGGACGTGCAACTGCATCCGGTCGGCTATCTGATCAGGCTGGACGAGTCGGTGTACCCGCATCCGTCGGATCAGCACAAGGTGCCCGGCGAGCCCGGCACGTGGGGTGCCCTGGACCGGCAGGCACGGGTCCTGATCGAGCCGCACCACCTGACCCGCTCCGGGGTGCTCAGCGAACTGGACGGCATGCTGCGGGCCGGGCGTCCGGTCCTCTGACCGGCCGCAATTGTACGACGCGCGTCGAACCTCTCAGGCTCCGGGGGCGTTCCCGATGGCACCGGTCACCACCGGTCCGTACGGCACCGACCTGGGGTTAGTGTCGGTCGCATGGAGTTCCGACACCTTGGCCGTTCCGGCCTGCTGGTCTCAGAGATTTCGTACGGCAACTGGCTCACCCACGGCTCCCAGGTCGAGGAGGACGCCGCCCTGGCCTGCGTACGCGCCGCGCTGGAGGAGGGCATCACGACCTTCGACACCGCCGACGTCTACGCGGCCACCCGGGCCGAGACGGTGCTCGGCAAGGCGCTGAAGGACGAGCGTCGGGAAGGGCTGGAGATCTTCACGAAGGTCTACTTCCCGACCGGGCCCGGACGCAACGACCGCGGCCTGTCCCGTAAGCACATCACCGAGTCGATCAACGGCTCGCTGCGTCGGCTCGGCACCGATCACGTCGACCTGTACCAGGCCCACCGGTACGACTACAGCACCCCGCTGGAAGAGACGATGACGGCGTTCGCCGACGTCGTACGGGCCGGTAAGGCGCTCTACATCGGCGTCTCGGAGTGGCGCGCCGAGGAGATCCGCGAAGCGGTCGCGCTGGCCCGTGAACTGAACATCCAGCTGGTGTCCAACCAGCCGCAGTACAACGCGCTGTGGCGGGTCATCGAGGCCGAGGTGGTTCCCGCCTCGCAGGACCTGGGGCTCAGCCAGATCGTCTGGTCGCCGATCGCGCAGGGCGCGCTGACCGGCAAGTACCGTCCGGGCGAGCAGCCGCCGGCGGGCTCCCGCGCCACCGACGACAAGGGCGGCAGCGACATGATCGCCCGCTGGATGAACGACGAGGTACTGAGCCGGGTGCAGCAGCTGGTGCCGCTGGCCGAGGAGGCCGGTCTGTCGATGGCGCAGCTCGCGGTCGCCTGGGTGCTGCAGAACCCCAACGTGGCCTCGGCCATCGTGGGGGCGTCCCGGCCGGAGCAGGTCCGGGACAACGTCAAGGCGGCCGGTGTCACCCTCGACGCCGACCTGCTGAAGAAGATCGACGAGGTACTCGACCCGGTCGTGGAACGCGACCCGGCCAAGACGCAGAGCCCGCGCGAGCGCAGCTGAGCGTCGGCGCCTGACAACCCGGGGTACGGCGGTCGGACCGCCGTACCCCGGGTTGTCAGTCGCTCTCCTGGCTCAGGCTCATCTCATACTCCACCCGGTCGTCCTCGACCAGCCGCACCGTGGCGACACCCTTCTCGGACAGTTCTCGCCAGCTCTGACCCAGCCACGACTCGGCGTCTGACTGGCTGCCGAACGCCTCACCTGGCCCGGTGGTCGGTTCGCCGGCCGCATCCTGGTACCGCCACATCCACGCCATGGTCACGCTCCACGATCTTGAGGGTTGCGGGCTCTGCCAGCTTACGGTTCTCCCCCGCCGTACCGGGCCGACCGAGGAGCCGTGTGCCCCGTCCGGCCCGGCGCGCGCCAGGCCCGACGGATCGGCAAAGATGGCACCGTGACGCACGCGCAACGGGTACTGGTACTGGGCGGCATCAGCTCCGGCAAGTCGGATTTCGCGGAGCGGCTGCTCGTCGGGGAACTGGCCACGGACGCCGCCGGCCCGCACCATCTGGCCATCGCACCGGCCGGATCCGACGGGGCGGACCGTACGGCGGCTCGCCGTGCCCGGCGGGACGCCCGCTGGCACGTGGTGGACTGCGGATCCGACGCCGACTCGCTGATCAGCGCGCTCGCCGAGGTACCGGAGGGCGGCGCGGTACTCGTCGACGACCTCGGCGGCTGGGTGGACGCCGCGCTGGGCCGTGCCGACGGGTCCGCCGACGGTCCGGGCCCGGCCGACCGGCTCGCCGCCGCGGTCCGGGACTGCCCGGCGCGGCTCCTGGTGGTGGTCAGCCCACAGGCCGGGTCGTCGTCCGATCCGGCGGTCCGGTCGTTCGCCGGCCTGCTCGGCGCCTGCAACCAGGCACTCGCCGCGGTGTGCGACGCCGTCGCACTGGTGGTGGCCGGCCGGGTGGTCTGGCTGCCCGCAGCGGACGCGGCCCTGCCCACCGGTGACACCGCTACGACCACGGCGCTGTCGGCAACCGGACCGACCGACACGGGACAGACCGACGTTGCAGCGCAGAGCGGGGCAACTGTCGCGGCGGCGACGGGACCGGCCGGAGCTGCGACGCTGGACGACTGGCCGACGTACCCTGCGGCGACCGTGTCCCGGACAGCCCCAGCGGAGCCCGAGGACATCGGGCCGGCCGAGCCGGACGCGGACATCCTGGCCATCCACCCGCCGGACCGGATCGCCATCAACGCCGTACGCGACCGGCTGCGCGGCCTCGCCACCGGCGGGACAGGGCTCGGTGCGCTCGCCGAACCGGTGGCGTGGGCGGCGGGCAGCGTCGGTACGGCAGCACCCTGGACCTCGATCCGGGTCGTGCTGGTCGGCACCGACCACGACGGCGGTGCCGCCGCCGGGGACGTACCGGCCCGCGACCGGCTGGCCGAACTACGGGCCGGCACCGCGCCACTGGCCAGGCTCGCCGAACGGGTCGGCGCGGCGGTCACCGTGGCCGATCTGGCCGGGGCCGGTCTCGCCGGGCCCGCGCCGGCCATGGAGGACACCGACGTACTCTCCGCCGACCAGGTCGACCGGGCCTTCGCGCTCGGCCGTGAGCTGGCCGACCGGGCCGCCGACGAGGGCGTACAGCTGCTCGTTCCGGCCGCCTGCGGGGCCGGCGTGCAGGCCGTGGCCGCCGCGGTACTGGCCGCGGCCACCGGCTCCGAGCCGGCCGGCCTGCTCGGTCGGGTGATCGGCGCCGCCGAGACACTGGACGACGAGGCGTGGATCTCCCGGTGCGTCGCGGCCCGCGATGCGCTGCACCGCATCCGGTTGCGGTCCCGCGACGCCCGGTCGCTGCTGGCCATGGTGGGTGGTGCCGATCTTGCCGCGTTGACCGGTCTGCTGGTCGGCGCGGCGGTCCGGCGGCTACCGGTCCTGGTGGACAATCCGGCGAGCGCCACGGCGATGGTGCTGGCCCGCGATCTGGCGCCCAGTTCCCCGTGGTGGTGCCAGGTGCCCGATCACGGCCGGCACCCCGCCGTACGGCTGGTGTGCGACCTGCTCGGCATGGAACCGTTCCTCGACCTGGGCCTGGGCCTGGGTGACGGCAGCACCGCGCTGACCGCGGTCGAGCTGCTCCGGTCAGGTCTGGTTCTGGCCTCGGCGCTCGACGGCGCGGACCCGGCCACCGCCGGCGTCGGCGCGGCGGGAACTGACCGCGGCGGCGGGAGCTGACGGCCGGCACCGGTGCAGGTGCCGGCAGCACGGTCAGGACCCGTCGCCCGCGTCGTACGCCGTCACCAGCTTCTTCGGCGCGGTCAGCCGCCACGCGGCCACGATCAGCTCGTGCAGTTCAGCCGGGTCGATCCGGGCCAGCTCGACCCGTACCCACCCGAACCGGCCCGTGTACGGCGCCACCGCGTAGGTCTGCGGATCACCGGCGACCAGCGCGGCCTGCTCGTCCGGCGAGGACTTCAGCGTCACGTACGAGCGTTCCGGCGCACCGACCGCGAACATCTTGCCGTTGACCCGGCACGTCGTGTCGGTACCCCAGGTGAGTACCTCCTCGGCGCCCGGCAACGCGAGCGCGATCCGTCGGACCTCCCCGAACGTGGCACCTGCCATCACTTCACCGACGGGGTGACGAACGGGGGTTTCACCACCTGCATCGCCGACCGGCGACCACGCACGTCCACCTCCACCTCCTGGCCGTCGGACAGACCCGAGTCGGTGGCCAGGAGCGCCAGTGCGATGCCGCGCTTGAGGGTGGGTGAGAAGGTTCCGCTGGTGACCTCGCCGACCTGGGTGTCCCCTGCGTAGACGGCCATGCCGGGTCGTGGGATGCCCCGGCCGGTCGCGGACAGGCCCCACAGCCGGCGGGCCGGTCCGGCCTCCTTCTCGGCCAGTAGCTTCTCCCGACCCCAGAACTCCGGCTTCTTCCAGCCGACCGCCCAACCGGCGCGTGCCTGTACCGGACTGATCGACATCGACAGGTCCTGGCCGTGCAGCGGATAGCCCATCTCGGTGCGCAGGGTGTCCCGGGCGGCCAGGCCGCACGGCCGTACGGCCAGATCGGCGCCCTCCTCCAGCAGCGCGTCCCACACCTTGCCGGCGTACTGCGAGGGTATGACCAGTTCGTAGCCGTGCTCACCGGTGTACCCGGTACGGCAGACCACCAGGGAACGGCCCCCGATCGACCCTTCCTCGAAGCTCATGTACCCGTGCCGGCTGGGTGCGCCGAGCCGGGCCAGCAGGTCCGCCGACAGCGGGCCCTGTACCGCGATGATCGCGAAGTCCTGATGCTGGTCGGTCACGGAGACCCCGTCGGGGGCAGCGGCGGCCAACCGTCGGCACACCTCGGCGGTGTTCGCCGCGTTGGGGATCAGGAACACCAGCTCGTCGGAGTAGCGGTAGGCGATCAGGTCGTCGACCACACCGCCGGTCGCATCGTCGCAGCACAGCGTGTACTGCGCCTGCCCAGCACCGATGCGGTCCAGGTCGTTGGCCAGGCAGCGGTTGACGAACTGCGCGGCGCCCGGCCCGCGCACGCTGGCCTTGCCCAGGTGCGAGACGTCGAACAGCCCGACCGCCTCACGCACGGCGGTATGTTCCGCGATCACACCGCCACCGGTGTACTCCAGAGGCATCTGCCACCCGCCGAAGGCGGCGAACTTCGCACCCAGCGCCTTGTGCCGGTCATCCAACGGGGACTGAACGAGGTCGTCGGTCATGGGTGGGAACCTACCCGCAGTCCTGTTGCATCTAGCATCGACTCCGGCCCGTCCGCACCACCGTCACCAGGGAGGGTACGGCCGGGTGGTTCGCACACATCGACGTGGCACACCCCCCGCCCACGACCCGGAGGCATCGCGTGACCTCGCTCGCCCTCGCTGACACCAGTTCAGCCGCCCTCGCTGTCGACGCTGTGGTCGTCGGCCTGCACCAACCCGCCGACCCGACCGGTACACCCACCCTGGCCGCCGGCGCGGAGGATATCGACCAGGCCTTCGACGGCAAGCTCGCCGAGTCGCTGGCACTGCTCGGTGCCACCGGCGCGGTCGGCGAGGTGACCCGGCTGGTCAGCCTGGGCGCCGTCAGCGCGCCGGTGGTGGCCGGTGTCGGGCTGGGCCCGGCGGGTGTCACCGGCACCGCGGGCGCCGAGGCGGTACGGCGCGCGGCCGGTGCTGCGGTCCGTACGCTGGCCGGCAGCGCCACGGTCGCGCTGGCCCTGCCGCTGGACGAGGAGAGTCTGCGGGCCGCGGCCGAAGGTGCGGCGCTCGGCGGTTACCGGTTCGCCGGCTACCAGACCCGCCCCAGCGGTGACCGCAAGCCGGTCGAGTCGGTCCGGATCGTGGTGCCGGACAGCAAGGACAAGCTGGCCAGGGCCGAACTGAAGCGGGCCGCCGCGCTGGTCGACGCGGTCGGCCGTACCCGCGACTGGGTCAACAGCGCCCCCAACGAGCTCCGTCCGTCCGCTTTCGCCGACCAGGTCTCCACTGCGGCCCAGAAGGCCGGCCTGTCCGTCGAGGTGCTCAACGAGAAGGCACTGCGTAAGGGCGGCTACGGCGGCATCCTCGCGGTGGGTTGCGGTTCGGAGGACGGGCCGCGGCTGGTGCGCCTGGCGTACACACCGAAGGGCAAGCTGGCCAGTCGGGTGGCGTTGGTCGGCAAAGGCATCACGTTCGACTCCGGCGGCCTGTCCATCAAGCCCAGCGCCGGCATGTGGGAGATGAAGAGCGACATGGGCGGGGCCGCGGCGGTGGCCGGCGCCATGCTGGCGATCGCGGCGCTCAAGCCGAAGGTCGAGGTCGTCGCGTACCTGCCGATGGCCGAGAACATGCCGAGCGGCACCGCCTACCGGCCGGGTGACGTGGTCACCATGTACTCCGGCAAGCGGGTGGAGATCCTCAACACCGACGCGGAGGGCCGGATGGTGCTCGCCGACGCGATCTCCCGGGCCTGCGAGGACAAGCCGGACTACCTGTTCGAGACCTCCACGCTGACCGGCGGTCAGGTCACCTCGCTGGGTAAGCGGATCGCCGGCGTGATGGGCTCGGAGGAACTGCACGAGCGGGTCAAGCGGGCCGGTGACGTGGCCGGCGAGCCGATGTGGCCGATGCCGCTGCCGGACGAGATCCGCAAGATCATGTCCTCGGACGTGGCGGACCTGCTGCAGTGCGCGGCCGGACTGGAGCGTTCCGGACACATGTTGCAGGGCGGTACGTTCCTCGCCGAGTTCGTCACCGAGGGTGTGCGGTGGGCGCACCTGGACGTGGCCGGCCCGGCGTACCACACCGGCGAGCCGTACGGGTACATGTCGCGTGGCGCCACCGGCGTACCGGTACGCACCCTGGTCGAACTGGTCTGCGACGTCGCCGAGAACGGCTGAGCGGGACCGGGTGGGGACCCGTCGCCCGCCGGTGTCCCCGCCCGTGCCCGACGGGCGGCGCTACCTCTGTGGTGGTACTCATGAGCAGCGCCCAGCGGTGAGGTGCCAAGATGACCGGGGCACTACTGGAAGACGTAGGAGATGACGTGAGCGACTCCAGCGGCGGCTACGACGTAGTCATCCTCGGCGGCGGGAGCGGGGGCTATGCGACCGCGTTGCGGGCGGGCACCCTCGGGCTGTCCGTCGCGCTGATCGAGAAGGACAAGGTCGGCGGCACCTGCCTGCACCGGGGCTGCATCCCGACGAAGGCGTTGCTGCACGCCGGTGAGGTTGCCGACGCCGCCCGCGAGGCGGCCCAGTTCGGGGTGCAGGCCAGCCTCGACGGGGTCGACATGGCCGGCGTCAACAAATACAAGGACGGCGTGGTCTCCCGGCTGTACAAGGGCCTGCAGAGCACCCTGAAGGTGCGCGGCGGCATCACCACCATCGAGGGTGAGGGTCGGCTCGTCGGGCCGAACACCGTCGAGGTCAACGGCCAGCAGGTGACCGGGCGGCACGTGGTCCTGGCCACCGGTTCGTACTCCCGTTCGCTGCCCGGCCTCGACGTCGACGGGGAGCGCGTTCTCACCTCCGAGCACGCGCTCAACCTCGACCACGTTCCGGCCTCCGCCGTGGTACTCGGCGGCGGTGTCATCGGTGTCGAGTTCGCCAGCGCCTGGCGCTCCTTCGGCGCCGAGGTGACCATCGTCGAGGCGTTGCCCCGCCTGGTCGCGGCCGAGGACGAAGAGGTGTCCAAGGCCGTCGAGCGGCAGTTCCGCAAGCGCGGCATCGCCTACTCCACCGGCACCCCGTTCACCGGCGTGGAGAAGACCGCGGACGGCGTACGGGTGAGCATCGAGGGTGGTAAGACCTTCGACGCCGAACTGCTGCTGGTCGCGGTGGGTCGGGGCCCGGTCACCGCGAACATGGGTTTCGAGGAACAGGGCCTGCGGATGGACCGCGGCTTCGTACTGACCGACGAGCGGCTGCGTACCAACCTGCCCAACGTGTACGCGGTCGGTGACATCGTGCCCGGCCTGCAACTCGCGCACCGCGGATTCCAGCAGGGCGTGTTCGTCGCCGAGGAGATCGCCGGACTCAATCCGCCGGTGATCGACGAGAGCGGAATCCCCCGGGTGACGTACTGTGAGCCCGAGGTGGCCTCGATGGGGCTCACCGAGGCCGCGGCCAAGGAGAAGCACGGGGCGGACAAGGTCGAGTCCCTCAACTACAACCTGGGGGGCAACGGCAAGAGTCAGATCCTCAAGACCCAGGGCTTCGTGAAGTTGGTCCGGGTGGCCGACGGCCCCGTCGTCGGCATCCACATGGTGGGTTCCCGGGTCGGGGAACTCATCGGAGAGGCCCAGTTGATCTACAACTGGGAAGCGTTCCCATCCGATGTCGCCCAACTGGTCCACATGCACCCGACCCAGAATGAGGCGCTCGGCGAGGCGCACATGGCACTCGCCGGAAAACCGTTGCACGTCCACAGCTGATCGCGCCCGTTCGACGCACAGCCCGAATTCCACGAGGAGTCATACTCATGCCGACCTCGGTCACCATGCCGCAGCTCGGAGAAAGCGTCACCGAAGGCACCGTCACCCGGTGGCTCAAGCAGGAAGGTGACCGGGTAGAGGTCGACGAGCCACTGCTCGAGGTGTCCACCGACAAGGTCGACACCGAGATCCCGTCACCGGCATCCGGCGTACTGAGCCGCATCGTCGTACCTGAAGACGAGACGGTGGATGTGGGCGCCGAGCTTGCCGAGATCGCCGGTGACGGCGAGGACTCCGGCGGTTCGACGGACGCACCGACCGAGCAGCCGTCCCAACAGGCCGACGGGTCCCGGACCGACGAGCCCGACGACAACGGGTCGCGGGCCGACGAGGCACCCGCTGCCCCGGAACAGGACGCCGAGCCGGCCCCGTCCACGGCACAGCGGTCCGCACCGGAGTCGGGTTCCGCCGATTCCGGCAACGCCGACAGCAGCGGTGAGGGCAGCGCGGTCACGATGCCCGCGCTGGGCGAGTCGGTCACCGAGGGCACCGTCACCCGGTGGCTCAAGCAGGAAGGTGACCGGGTAGAGGTCGACGAGCCGCTGCTCGAGGTGTCCACCGACAAGGTCGACACCGAGATCCCGTCACCGGTGGCCGGCACCGTACTGGCCATCAAGGTGCAGCAGGACGAGACCGTCGAGGTCGGCACCGAACTGGCGGTCATCGGTTCCGGGCAGCCCGGTGACAAGCCGGCCGAGCGGCCCGCCGAAGCCGAACCGGCCGCGAAGGCCGAGAAGCCGAGCGAGGCTGCGAAGCCGGCTGAGGCGCCGGCACCCAGCAGGCCCGAGCCACCGCGGCAGAGCCGGTCCTCCGACCAGACCGCGGAACCGGTACAGCAGACCGCACCCGTGAGCGCACCGCAACAGGCCGCAGCCAACGGAAAGCGGTCGGCCCCGGCCCCGTCCCAGGGTCCCGGCGAGTCGGCCAGCTATGTCACACCGCTGGTACGCAAGCTGGCCGCGCAGCACGACATCGACCTGGCCGAACTGTCCGGAACCGGTGTGGGTGGCCGGATCCGCAAGCAGGACGTACTGGAGGCGGCCGAGCAGCGCAAGGCCGCCGAAGCGGCGAAGAAGCAGGCACAGAGCCAGCCGGCGCCGGCGCCGCAGGAGACCTCCGACAGCGGCCAGGGCGCACCGAAGTCGGCGCCCAGCCCGTTGCGTGGCCGTACCGAGAAGTTGTCCCGGATGCGGCAGGTCATCGCCAAGCGGATGGTCGAGTCGCTGCAGACCTCGGCGCAGCTCACCACGGTGATCGAGGTCGACGTCACCCGGATCGCGCGGCTGCGCCAGTCGGCGAAGGCGGACTTCCAGGCGCGGCACGGGGTGAAGCTGTCGTTCCTGCCGTTCTTCGCGCTCGCCGCGGTGGAGGCGTTGCGGATCCACCCGAAGCTCAACGCCTCGATCAACACCGAGGAGAACACGGTCACCTACCACGACCAGGAGAACCTGGTCATCGCGGTGGACACCGACCGTGGTCTGCTGGTTCCGGTGATCCACAACGCCGGCGACCTCAACCTGTCCGGGCTGGCCCGGCGCATCGCCGACCTGGCGGAGCGTACCCGGGACAACAAGGTCAGTCCGGACGATCTGGCCGGCGGCACCTTCACCCTGACCAACACCGGCAGCCGGGGCGCGTTGTTCGACACGCCGATCTTCCCGCAGCCGCAGGTCGCCATGCTGGGCACCGGTGCCGTGGTGAAGCGCGCGGTGGTGGTCGAGGACAGCCGGCTGGGCGAGATCATCGTGCCCCGCTCGATGGTCTACCTGGCCCTGTCCTACGATCACCGGCTGATCGACGGTGCGGACGCGGCCCGTTTCCTGGCCACCGTCAAGGAACGGCTGGAGGCCGGTAACTTCGAGGCCGAGCTCGGCCTGGCCTGATCGGAAAGACGATGAGGGCGCCTGCGGCAGCTGCCGCAGGCGCCCTCATCTGATGCTCGGGCGGGTCAGCCGCCGTTGCTCGGCCGGTAGCTGGCGGCCCGGCGAGCGGCCGGGGTGGCCGCTGCCAGGTCACCGACCGCGTCGAAGAACGCCCGACCCATCACGGCGCGGGCAGCCACCGCCGGGTGGGTGGCACCGAAGTTGTCGGCGTCCGGCTGGCCGAAGGCAAAGAGCGAGTAGATCAACACCGGCGCACCGGCGGCGCTGAACATGATGCCCGCCTCGTGCCGACCGTCGTCCAGCCAACCCGCCTTGGTGGCCACCCGCAACCGCTCGTCGGAGGACATCACCCGACGGATCCCGTCGGTGAAGGCCACCGGGGCCCGCAGCAGCTTGAGCAGGTAGCTGGTGGAATCGGCGGACAGCACTGTGCCGGCGGCCAGCTGCTGGAGCAGGTCGTGCATCTCCCGCGGGGTGGTCTTGCCCAGGTAGAAGCGGTTCGGGTTCGCCACCGGCTCCACCTGGGTGTTCGGGAATCCCTTGGCGACCAGCGTGTCGTTGATCTCCTTGGCCGGGCAGACCAGGCCGCACAGCCGTACGCAGGTATCGTCGGAGACCGTGAGCAGCAACGCCAATGCGTGCCCCACGGTGACGGTGCTCGGGTATGCCCCGTCCAACGAGAAGATGCCGTCACTGTCCGGGATCACGATGTCGGCGGTGACGTCGATCTGATGGTCGAGGGTCAGCTCGCCGCGGTCGATCTTGTCCAGGACGGCGACCGCCACCGCGATCTTGTTGACACTGTAGGCCTCGACCAACTGCGTGGATCCGCTGTCCACCGCGACGGAATTGGAGGTGCCGTCGGCCAGCGTGATGTAGGAGTTCCACGCGCCGCCCGCACTCGTGGACGCATCGGTGTAGGCCCTCTGCACTTTCTCGGTGGCCGTCCCGGTGTCCTTCGGTCGCGTCGGTTTCCTGGCCGGTGCGGCAGCCGAGGATGTGCTGCTGGCCAACAAGGTTCCGGCTGCGGCGAACGTGCCGAAGCCGAGCGCGGATCTGCGGTTCATTCGTGGTGACATCTGTTCCCCCGATAGCTGTTGCCTCACTTTGCCCCCAGAACAGTAGTTACTACCTGCGAGCGGGACCAGCAGTACAGCTGCCCGATCTGACCTCGCCCACAGCGGAGACACCGCATGCCACCAGGTAGACACCGAACGCCACCCTGCATCACCCAATGGTGAGGACAGCGCGCCGGACAGCAGTTCCGGGCGGATGGCGCGTACGCGCACGGAGCGCACCGCTGACCGGCGGGAAACACCGTGCGTTGTATCGTTGGTGAACCGCTCGCAGTGTCCGGTACGACCGACCGGTCGGTCACCCGCACCGGCCAGCTCCCGGCGTACCGGGACAGCCGGCGAGCAGCCGCCCGGTGGGGCCCACCGCCCACGCGCCGGTAGCCGAAGCGTGTCTGGGAGGTCCGGCCCTGTGGCCCTGTTGAGCATCGTGGTGCCGGCGTACGGCGTCCAGGCGTACGTGGGTGAGTGTCTCGATTCGTTGCTGAACCAGTCGTTCACCGACATCGAGGTCATCGCCGTCGACGACTGCTCACCGGACCGCACCGGTGAGGTTCTCGACTCCTACGCCGCCCGCGACCCGCGGGTACGGGTGCTGCACCTGCCCGCCAACGTCGGCCTCGGTGGGGCCCGCAACGCCGGGCTCGCCGAGGCGAGCGGCGAGTACGTCTGGTTCGTCGACTCCGACGACTGGGTCGCCGGCAACTCCCTGTCCGCCATCGTGGCCCGGCTGCGCGACACCCGGCCGGACGTTCTGATGGTCGACTACGCCGAGGCGAGCTGGGATCTGCGCACCACCCGCAATCCGCGCCACGAGATACTCTCCGCCGCGCCCGAGGTGTTCCGGGTGGCCGACTATCCGGCGCTGTTCACCGTGTTCCCGTGCGCCTGGAACAAGATCGTCCGCCGCGAGTACCTCACCAAGCTCGACATTCCGTTCCCCGCCGGGTATTACGAGGACCTTCCGTTCACCTACCCCGTACTGATCGGCGCCGAACGGATCAGCGTGCTGGACACGGTCTGCCTGTACTACCGGCAGCGGCGCGGCTCGATCCTGAGCAGCGGCGGCGAACGCCACCTCGAACTGTTCGGCCAGTACGAGCTGGTGTTCCAGCGCCTCCAGCAACTCGGCGAGCCCGCCGCAGCGCTGATCCCGACCGTCTACCGGCACATGGCCAAGCACCTGTTCGTCATCATCGGCTCCGGCCGGCTCAGCGGTGAGCACCGCCGCCGCTACTTCCGCCGCGCCACCGAACTGGCCCGCCGGTTGCGGCCGGCCGGGTTCCCGGCACCCGGCGGGCTGGACGGCGTCAGGTTCCGCGCCCTGCTGAGCGGCTCCTGGTTCACGGTCAGCGCGCTGCGCGGCGGCTACCAGGTGGCCGGTGCGCTGACCCGGCAGCTGCGCCGGATCGTCGGCGCGGTCACCGGAGCGCTGCGTACGGTCCTGCGCCTCGGCTGGACATTCACCCTGCGGCTGTACTACCGCGTGCAGACCCGGTTGCCGCTGGACGATGGGCTCGCCCTCTACTGCGCGAACTGGGGCCGCGGCTACACCTGCAACCCCAGGGCCATCTACGAGAAGGCCGCCGAGCTGGCGCCGTCCGTACGCGGCGTGTGGGTGGTGAACCGCGAGGGTGTGGCGGCGCTGCCACCCGGGGTTCCGTTCGTGGTGGAGAACACTGCCGCGTTCTACCGCGCCCTGGCGCGGGCGAAATATCTGGTCAACAACAACAACTTCGGCAACTACCTGATCAAGCGCGCCGGTTCGGTGTTCGTACAGACCCACCACGGCACCCCGTTGAAGGCGATGGGGATCGACGAGGGTCGCTACCCGGCCGTCGCGCCGGTCCGCGACCCGGGACTGTACAGCCTGGTGAAGCGTTGCGACAACTGGGATGTGGACCTCAGCTCCAATGTGTACAGCACGCTGATCTGGCAGCGGGCCTACCCGTGCAGCTTCCAGACCCTGGAGTACGGGTATCCGCGCAACGACATTCTGGTCAACTCGTCCGCCGAACGGATCGCCGCCCTGCGCGAGCAACTGGGCATCGGCGCGGACGAACGGGTGGTGCTCTACGCCCCGACCTTCCGGGCGACCGACACGGAGTACCGTTCCCTGTTCGATCTGGGGGATTTCGTCCGGGCGCTGGGCCCGGGATACCGGCTGCTGGTGCGCGCGCACTACTTCCACGACGGCGACAGTGGACTGTCCGGACTGTCCAATCAGGTCATGGACGTGTCGGACCATCCCGTGGTGGAGGATCTCTACCTGGTCTCGGATCTGCTCATCACGGACTACTCGTCGGTGATGTTCGACTATGCGATCCTGGACCGGCCGATCGCCATCTACGCACCGGACTGGACCACGTACCAGGCGACCCGCGGTACGTACTTCGATCTGTCCGCCGAGCCGCCCGGGCTGTTCACCACGGACTACCGGGAACTGGTCGCGGCGTTCCGGGACGGCACGGTGGACACCGGGCACACCAGGGCGCTACGCACCGCGTTCCGCACCCGGTTCTGCGCGTTCGACGACGGTAGGGCCGCCGAACGCGTGGTACGCAAGGTGATGCTGGGCGAGGAGCCGGAGTTGCCGAACGCTGCCCGACCGACGGTTCGGGGCCGGTCGGACTCACCGACCGGCCCCGCATGTCCTTCCGGCGTCAGGGCTTGACGCAGATCCGTCCGGTGCCGGCACGGACCAGCAGCAGCCGCTCGCCGGTCTCCTCCAGGAACTCCTCGGTGGCTTCCCGGGAGCCCTGCCACCAGCCGTAGTCGTCGATGATGAGCACACCACCGGAGACCAGCCGCGGGTAGAGGTGCTTCAGCTCGTGGCGGGTCGAGGCGTACCAGTCGGTGTCCAGCCGCAGGATCGCGATCTGTTCCGGCGCCCCTTCCGGGATCGTCTCCTCGACCATGCCCTGGTGGTAGTGCACCCGTTCGGACGGGTACGGCACGTTCTCGAAGCCCTGCTTGACGTCCTCGAGAGAGGCGATCGCCTTGACCCAGTCCTTGTCGCTCTTGGCCGCGCCGAGAAGAACCTCCGCGCTGCGACCGTCGTGCCGCCGGTCCTTCTCCCCGGGCGGCGGCATCCCCTCGAACGTGTCGAACAGGTGCAGATCGCGGGAGTGGTCGCCGAGAGCGTCCAGGGTGCGGGCCACGGCATGCATCGAACCGCCACGCCACACGCCGCACTCCACCACCGCGCCGTCGATCTTGTGCTGCTGCACGTAACGGGTCGCGGCGATCAGCGCATGCAGCTTGTCATGGCTGGTCATGGTGTACGGCTTGACCGCCTGGATGGTCGCCGCCGTGACCTCGTCGTAGTCCGGCGGGAACCCGGTGGCCTTCTTCTTGGCCGCCTCGGTGTTCTCACCGTGCTTGGCCAGGTGTGCGGTCGCCTTCTCCACCCGGTCGGCGGCCGCCACCTGATCGGAGGACCCCGGGGAGAGCCCTTCCAGCTTGGCCGCCGCTGCCTCCTGCCGCTGCACCAGCTTCGTCAGGCTCTGGATGTCCTGGCCCAGCGCCTTCTGCGAAGCCGCCCGGTTGAGTTCATTGACCCGGGCAGCGTTAACGATCCGGTAACCGGTAGCTCTTTCCAGAAACGCATTGATGTGTTTCCTGGGACGGCCCATCAACTCTCCTCTTCATCGGGACGGGCCGGAGTCCGGCCCCGCCCTCAGCCGGTCTGCCGGGTTGCCGGTAGGGACGGCGTGACACGGTCTGGGTTGTCCTGCCGGCCAGCGCCGATCGCCTGGTAGAACTGTTCCACCGCATCTTGGTTGTACGCAACATAGTCGAAGGTGGGGTTCGGGATCGTGCCCCGCAGGAGCCCGCGCATGCCTTCGGCAAGATCTTCCACATCGCGGGACACCACGAGTCCCACCCCTTCGGGCAACGAACCACGTACCGAGGCGAAGTCGGTCGAGACGACCGGCAGGCCGAGGACCCGGGCCTCGAGGATGACCATGGGCTGGCCCTCGTAGTCGCTGGACAGTACGAAACAGTCGGCCAGCTTCATGATGGCGAACGGATTGTTCTGCTGGCCGGCCATGATGACCGAGTCCGTCAGGTCGAGGTCGACGATGAGCTGGTCCAGCTCCTCGCGCAACGGACCACTGCCGATCACCACCAGACGGGTGTCCGGGTCGTCCTGGTGCACGAGTTGGAATGCCCGGATCAGCCTGGCGTGGTTCTTCTCCGGGGACAGCCGGCCCACGGTCAGATATGTCCGGACGCCCGGCCGGGGAGTCAGCAACCGCTCCATCAGCACGCGGTGCTCGGCGTCCTTGCGCCGCTGCTCGGCGAGCCTGGCTTCCTCCTCCGGGGTCAACGGCCCGGGGGTCGGCTCACGACCCGACGACTCCGACGAGTCGGCGACCACGCCCTCGTCACCGCCGACCGCGCCACCCTCCTCGTCCAGCATGTCGTCCTCCAGCAATGGCTCCTCGGCCATCCGCAGGATCCGCTGGAAGTTGATGGTGTTGACGGCCGCGATGAACTTCGCGTCGCCGGCCTGGTCGGCCAGGTTCTTGCGGTTCACCTCGGCCAGGGCCGGGGAGACCGAGACAAGGTGGTCGAAGTGCCGGTAGGTGGTGAAGACAGCGCCCAGTCCGCGTTCCAGCGGGCGCTTACCGTTCACCTCACGCATGCGGTCGTTGACCATGTCGTTGTGCAGCCAGATCGAATGGCACCGCGCCTTGCCCTCCAGGAACAGGTACGTCCAGAACGGCCCGTACCCGCTGAAGTCGACGATGTAGTCGAACTCGCTCATGCCGAACACCCGGGACCACTCGTCCCGGAACAGCTTGCGGTGCGCTTCGAGGTCGACCCGCGGGAGGTCGAGCCCCCTGGCCAGCAGGGCACGCCGACCCATGGTGAAACGCTTGCTGCCGTTGATCCCGCCGATGTAGGGGAACAGCCGCACGCCCGGGTGGATCGCGGCCTCGTTCTTGCACCGGTCCATGCTGCGACGGCGGTAGGAGTAGAAGGCGGACACGTCGAAGCGGGTGTAGTCGATGTTGTCCAGCAGGTTCAGCAGTGACGTGGTGATCCCGTTGGTACGCATGCCACCGAGGTAGATCAGGATCTTCTCGCGCCCGTCGCTGAAGTCGTCGCGTACGTCGTATCCCTCGGACTTTCCGCGGAAGACGACGTCCACCACCCGTTCGGTGGCGTGCCCGTCGTCGGCCGGGCAGTACTCGGTGACGCTCTTGTCGTAGCGCGGCGCAAAGGTGACCGTGACATCCTTGTCGTCACCGGTGCCGAGATGGTTCACGTGCTCGGCGAGTGTGCTGATGCTGTCGGTGACCGGGCCCGGCCATTCCTCCGGTGCCGCGTACAGGCCGCGGGTGTCGGAGTACAGGGCCAGATCCGGTACGAAGAACAGCACCGGTCGGCCGGTGGCCAGGAAGTCGTAGAAGATGCTGGAGTAGTCGGTGACCAGTACGTCGCTGACGCCCAGTGCCACGTTGGTCGGGATGTCGTTGGGTACCAACATCTCGCGCAGCTCGGGGTCCTCGATCGCGTACTGGTAGACCTGCTGGTGCACCCGCAGCAGCACGCGCCACTTCGTGGCGTCGATCCGCTCGGTCAACTCACGGGCGCGGGTACGCAGCGCCTCCATGTCGTTTTCCGGCGTGTGGAAGGAACTTCCCTTCCAGGTCGGCGCGTAGAGGATGATCTTCTGTTCGTCCTCGAGGGCCACGCCACGGCGTCGCAGGGTGGCCCGGACGGTGGCGGCGGCCTCGGGCGACAGGTTCTGCCGGTCGATCCGCGGGTAGCCCTCCTGGATGATCCGGCCCCGGTAGATGCCGCGCAGCTTGTACCCGGTCTCGTACATCTGCCGGGTCATGAACTCGCTGTTGGACAGCAGGTAGTCGGCCATCACGAAGTTGCGCAGGATGTTGCGCGTCTCCGGGCCGCCGTTCTCCACGTCGTACCCCATCTTCTTCAACGGGGTGCCGTGCCAGGTGTTGACGTAGGTCTGCCCGGCGCGCTTGGCGAACTGCGGGGGGAACGTCGCGTTGTTCACCAGGTACTGCGAGGTCGCGAGCGCACGGTAGTAGTTGCGGGAACCGTACTGCACGAAGCTGACGTTCGCCCGGCCGGCGAACTCCGCAATCACCTCGCGATAGCGATCGAAGTCCGAAAGCACCCAGATGTGCTGGAGATGCTGCTGATCCGGTGCATCGAGCAGGAACCGGAAGATCGCCTCGGGGTTGCAGAGCATCCCGTTGCCGGAGAACGACTCGTAGCAGACCGTGTTGGGCCTGATCGGCTGGCTTCTCCAGTACGCGTGCGACTCGAACTGCGTGATGATCTGCAGTCTCTGACGAATGCGCCGCAGCTTTGCCCGCGCCTTCGACTCTTCCATCGCTCTCCCGATCATTCTCGACCAAACCTGCTGTCCGTACGGTGCCACGGCATCAGGACGTGGGGTCAACCGCGTGTCCTTCCGATGGTGGCCGTACGCCACCGCCAAATCCACGCGAACATGTGCAGAGAGGGTACCTGCGCGCCACGCATGCGGCGAGCGGGCCTGAACCCGATCCACCCGGCCAGGTATTGAGCACGGTGCGTACCGCCCGACCGGCCACCCTGACGACAGCAACATGAAATCATGGCGGCGAAGGACCAACGCGGTGCGCTGCGCGCGTAAGCCACGGGGAGGGCCTGGTTGCGGCCTACCGAGCCGGCCCAGAACACACCGTACGGGCACGCCGCCGTGAAGACCAGCGCCCGGCTCGCCAGGTCACTGCCGATCATCGTGACATACGTGACGGTCGTGCTGTTCGGTGCCGCCGTCGCCTTCCGGCTTCCCTGGAACGGTGATCTGGGGCTGCATGTCGCGGTCGTCGAACAGTTCAGCCGGCATCTCAGCCATCCGCCGGATCCGCTCACCGGCGCCGCGGGGCAGAATCCGTACTATTCACCGTATTCGCTGGCTCAGGCGTTGCTGTCCCGGACGACCGGCCTGGGTGGACAGGACGTCCTGCGGATCAGCGCGGCCGTCAACATCCTGCTGCTCGCCACCGGCGTACACCATGTCGTGCACCGGCTGACACCCGACCGGTGGGCCACCCCGCTGGCGCTGGCCGCGATCGTCCTGCTGCAGGGCGACACGGTGCGTACCTGGAGCGGTTTCCTCGGACTCACCTCGTTGGTCTTCACCGCCTCGTACCCCAGCACCTTCGCGCTCGGCCTCACCCTGCACCTGTGGGGTCTGCTGTGCTGGAAGCTGGCCGGTGGTCGCGGTTGGTGGGCCTGGCTACTGGCCGGGGCGCTGGGCGCGGAGATCACCCTGGACCATGCGTTCACCGCCATCAGCGCCACGCTCGGCGTACTGGCACTGACGGTCCTGCGGGCACGCCAGGCAAGCTGGGCGACACTGGTGCCCTGGACGCTCACGGTCGGGCTCTGCGTACTGCTCGTCGTCACCTGGCCGTACTTCTCGGTGCTGCACCTGGCCCGGTCCACCGGCAACCTGGACGGCATCCATCATGCTCTGTACACGCTGATCTTCCCGTCGTACGGGCTCGCCCTGCTGACCGGCCTGCCGGTGCTCGCGCTGCGTTTCTGGCGGCACCGGCTGGATCCGCTGGTCCTGCTGGCCGTGTTCAGCGGACTGCTGGTCGGCTACGGCGGCGTCACCGGCCACTACGCCTGGGGTCGGGCGATCCCGATCCTGCTGCTGTCCTGCCAGCTCGCCGTCGGCATCGAGGCCGCGGCGCTGATCCGGCGGGGCAGCGACATCCGGGTCTTCGGCGCGACCGCAGTGGGGGTCGCGATGCTGACCGGGCTGTGCTCGCAGGCCAGCGTCATCTCGTACCTCATTCCGGCACCGGGGATGCTCGGCCGGCACATCGAGGTCAAACAGGACTGGGGTCGGTACCGGTGGATCACCGGGCGGGTCGCCCCCGGCCAGGTCATCCTGACCGACAGCTACCACGCGCTGCGGATGGCTCCGGCGTACCGCATCCTGACCGTGGCGCCCGCCTACCCGGAGCCCTGGGCGGGCGACGAGGAACGCCGCAAGAAGGACAGCGCCGACATGCTCGACCCGGCCACCTCCGCTGCGCGGCGGGCCACCCTGCTGCGCCGCTACCGGGTGGCCTGGTTGGTCACCTATCCGGGCCACGCGGCCCGGCTGAGGCACGGCGGGGTCGGGCTCACCGAGGTCGCCGGTACCGCGCAGTATCCGGAACGGCTGTACCGGTTCGGCCGGTGACCGGCCGAACCGGCGCCGCGGTCAGACCTTGACGGCCTCCCGGTAGGCGTCCAACGCCTCGTCCACCGGGCCGTCGGTGATCAGCGAACCCTTGCGCAGGTAGATACCGCGCTTGCAGAACCGGGTCAGGTCCGCTTCGCTGTGCGAGACGAGGACCAGGGTGCGGCCCTCACCGAGCATCCGCTCGATGGTCTTGTAGCACTTCTCCCGGAACTTGCGGTCGCCGACCGCGAGCGCCTCGTCCACCAGCAGCACCGGATGCTCCAGCTGGGTGATCACGGCGAAACCGAGCCGGACCTTCATACCCGACGAGTAGTGCCGGATCGGTGTGTCGATGAAGTCGCCGATCTCGGCGTAGTCGACGATCTCGTCGAACTTCTGCCGGATCTGGGTGCTGCTCAGACCGTGCATCGCCGCGACGATCTGCACGTTCTCCCGACCCGTCAGGTCGCCGGAGAAACCCGCGGACAGCTCCAGCAGCGGCGCCACCCGACCACGGCATTCCACCGTGCCCTCGTCCGGGGTCAGTACACCGGCGATGAGCCGCAGCAGCGTGCTCTTGCCGGTGCCGTTGGAACCGATCAGGCCGACCGCCTCACCGTGTTCGATACCGAACGACACGTGCCGCAACGCCCAGAAGTCGTTGCTGGCCGCCGCCGAGGGCGCCCGGTTGCTGCGGTGGATGAACATCTCGCGCAGCTTGCGCTGCCGACGCCGGTTCTTGGTGAACTGGATGCCCAGATCATGGGCCTCGATGACCAGGTCGCTCATCTGGACTACAGCTCCTTGAGCACAGCGGACTCGGTTCTGCGGAAGACCCACCAGCCGAGGATGAACACGACCAGACAGCCGGCCCCCGATGTGATGAGCATGCTGTTGGACGGGAACTCACCCGGAATCCACAGCGAGTGGTGCAACTGCATGATGCCGACGAGCGGATTCAGCTCGTACACCGTCTTGACCCAGCCCGGCACCCGGTGCGAATCGTTGACCTTGAACAGCGGATAAATGATCGGCGCCGAGTACATGAGGATACGCACCAGCAACCGGACGATCCGCTCGACGTCACGGAACAGCACGTTGAGCGGTGCCAGGATCAGCGCCAGCCCGATCAGCAGCATGCCCTGCATCAGTACGGCCAGGGGCAGTGCGAACAACGTCCAGGTGAACTTCCCGTCGAAGATCACCGCGAACAGGATCAGGATCGGGATTCCGGCCAGGTACTCGGCGAACCGGGCCAGCACCTTGCCGACCGGAAAGATCTCCCGGCGTACCCGCATCGTGGTGATCAGCCGGGCCTGCGCGCTCAGCGCGTGGGTCGACTCGGTGATCGCACTGCTGAACCACATCCAGGCGAAGATGCCGGACACGATGAACAGCGGGTACTGCGAACCCTCCGGCCCGGGTCGGCCGCTGCCGTAGAGCACGCCGAAGATGAACCAGTAGATACCTGCCTGCACCATCGGATCGATGAGGGACCACAGGTAGCCGAGTACCGACGACTGGTACTTGACCGCGAGGTCGCGCCGCACCAGCATCCACAGGACGCTGCGTTGGTGCCACATCGCATTGGCTTCCACCGTCAAGAGTTCCTCCGATTGGTACCCACGGGCCGCCGGATCTCGACCGACGTCGTCAGCGGGAAGTAAACGGCATCCCACGACAGCGCAGCTGTCCGCGACGCGAGCGCGCAGAGTATCACCGCAGAAGGTGAGATGTTCCCGAATCGTATAGCGTGCCGGTCCTGTGGGTGGAACCAGCACCGTCGATGCGCCGGAGCCCTCAGCAAACGCTGCGTCTCCCCCGCACCGCACCCCTTTTCGTCAGCTTTTTGCCCTGCCGTGTCCATGACCTGTCCGATCCCGCGCGGATGCCCGCCGAACCTGTGCAGACCGTCACTCCCGCCGGGCCGGCAGGTCACACTCGTACCGGCGCCGTCGGTCATACCGTAACGGCCGGGCCAGGCTATCGGGCCGGGTGCGGCGGGCGTGCCCCAGCCCGGCTCCTCACCTGCCGGAGCAGCCGTCCGGGTCCGGCACGTGCCGGGGGGCATGATTGCTCACATCCGCCGACCCGGCAGCGCACACAGCCCGGCAGGCAGCCCACCCGGCGATAGGCTCAGTGCCGTGACCCACACAGCACCCACCGGCACCACCGTGACCGACCTGCGGATCGTCCGGGCCGGCATGGTCGACTACCGGACGGCCTGGGAGCAGCAGCGCCGCCAACAGGCCGCCCGGATCGCCGGTACCGAGCCGGACACCCTGCTGCTGCTGGAGCATCCGAGCGTCTACACCGCCGGCAAACGGACCGAACCCCTGGACCGACCCACGGACGGCACACCGGTCGTCGACGTCGACCGGGGCGGCAAGATCACCTGGCACGGTCCGGGTCAACTGGTCGGGTACCCGATCCTCGCGCTGCCCGACCCGGTGGACGTGATCGCCTACGTCAATCGGGTCGAAGACATGATCATCGCGGTGTGCGCCGAGTTCGGCGTACCCACCACCCGGATCACCGAACGCAAGGACAAGCGCGGCGGCGTCTGGGTGCTGGCCGACGAGCGCGGCCCGGACCGCAAGGTCGCCGCCCTCGGCATCCGGGTCTCGCGCGGCGTCACCGAGCACGGGTTCGCCATCAACTGCAACCCGGACCTGAGCGCCTACGACCGGATCGTGCCGTGCGGGATCCGGGACGCCGGGGTCACCTCGCTCAGCCAGGAACTCGGACGCGAGGTCACCGTCGCGGACGTACTGCCCCGGGTCGAAGCACACGCCCACCTGCTCTACCCTTGACGCTCCCGCCCGGTGGCCCGCGCCGCACCGCAGGTGGGTCACCGGACGGGATCCGGCTCAGGGGGTCAGCCGGTGCAGGTCGCGGGGGAACAGGGTGACCTCACGGACGTTCGCCGCGCCGGTGAGCCGGGCGATCAGGCGTTCCAGGCCGATCGCGAACCCGCCGTGCGGTGGCATCCCGTAGCGGAACGTCTCCAGGAAGGACCCGTACGGTTCGATGCTCTCCCCCCGTTCGGCGAGGGTGGTGACGTAGTCGTCGTACCGGTGCAGCCGCTGCGCACCGCTGATCAGCTCCAGTCCCCGGAACAGCAGGTCGAAGCTGCGCGAGTAGCCGGGGCGGTCCGGGTCCGGGTGGGTGTAGAAGGCCCGCTTGGCGGTCGGGTAGCCGACCACGAACAGCCACTCGGAGCCGTGTTCGCGTACCGCCCACTCCGACAGCCACCGCTCGTGCGCCGGGGCCAGGTCCTTCTCCCCGGTCAGGTCCTCGCCGGTGGCCCGGCCGATCATCGTCAGCGCGTCGACGAAATGCACCGACGGGATCTCCGCCGGTACGGTCGGCAGCGCGGCGCCGGTGAGCTGGAGGGCGGCTGGAGCCCGTGCCGCGATGGCCGCCATCATGCCGGCGAACACCTCCCGGATCACCGCCATCACGTCCCGGTGGTCGCGGATGAAGCCGAGTTCGGCGTCCAGCGAGACGTACTCGGCCAGGTGCCGGGTGGTGTCGTGCGGTTCGGCCCGGAACACGGGACCGACCTCGTACACCCGCTCGAACACGCCGACCATCGCCTGCTTGTAGAACTGCGGGCTCTGCGCCAGGTAGGCGCGCCGGCCGAAGTAGTCGATGCCGAACACGTTGGCCCCGGACTCGGTCGCCGACCCGACGATCTTGGGCGTCTGCACCTCGGTGAACCCCAGGCCGTCCAGTGTGGACCGGAAACCGGCGACCGCGGCCGCGGCGAGTTCGAACGGCGCACGGCGGCGTGGATGCCGTAACGCCACCGACGCGTTGTCCAGCATGGTCGGCAGGCTGGCCCGCAGTTCCGGCCGGTGCAGTTCGAACGGGAGCGGCTCGGCCGGCGCGGACAGACTCTCCCAGCTCGGCTGAGTCAGCTCCACGCCACCCGGCGCATCCACATTGGACACGACCTGACCGGTGACCGACACGACGGTCTCCTCGGTCAACTGCTCGAGTTCGGTACGGGCGCCCGAACCGCTCACCACGATCTGGGCCAGACCGGTACGGTCCCGCAGGATCAGAAACGCCACCGACTTGAGTAGCCGCCGGCGATGGACCCAGCCGGCCAGCCGTACCGTTTCGCCGACATGCTCGGACAGTTGCGAAGACAGGACACGTTGCACAACAAACACCTCCTTGGAGTACTCACTCCCCGGAGGTGTGGGCGACGGGGCAGTCGCGGTGCCACCACACCTTCGCCACCATGACGGTGGCCTCACGCGTCGCGACGCCGTCGCGCCATGACGCTGGCCCGGTGACGGGGGCCGACCGGCGGGACTTACTGGGCGCCCGGCCACAGATCGGGCCGTTCGCCGTTCTTCCCGCGGCTCAGGAGGGTCTTCACCCTGTCGTCCGGAGACCGCCTTCCCAGCTGCCGGCGGTTCTCTCTGCTCCGGTGTGCGACCGGCTACTTGGCTCCGTCAACACCTTCACGCAGAACGATAGCGGGCTGGGCAGATCACCGGGCAACCAGTTTCCCGCCGCGTGTGGTGCGGGTGACAGCAACCACGTGGGCCGCCGACCCAGCGGCGCGGCGCACGACCCTTACCGCTAATCGTGACAAGGCTCACGTAACGTGCGGTGAGTGACGTCACGGGCGTCGGTGGGAGCCTCCCAGCGGGGTTAGGCTGGCCGGCGTGACCGTGGTTCAGCCTGAGGGCCGACGACTCCTCCGTGTCGAGGCCCGCAACGCCGAGACGCCCATCGAGCGTAAACCGCCGTGGATCAAGGTCCGCGCGAAGATGGGCCCGGAATACTCCGAGCTCAAGGGGCTCGTCCGGCGTGAAGGCCTGCACACCGTGTGCGAGGAGGCCGGCTGTCCCAACATCTACGAATGTTGGGAAGACCGGGAAGCCACCTTCCTGATCGGTGGAGACCAGTGCACCCGGCGCTGCGACTTCTGCCAGATCGACACCGGCCGGCCGGCCGAGTTCGACGCCGACGAGCCACGCCGGGTCGCCGACTCGGTGGCCACCATGGGTCTGCGCTACGCCACCATCACCGGCGTCGCCCGCGACGACCTGCCCGACGGCGGCGCCTGGCTGTACGCCGAGACCGTGCGCCAGATCCACAAGCAGGTCCCCGGCTGCGGTGTCGAACTGCTGATCCCCGACTTCAACGCGCTGCCCGACCAACTGGCCGAGGTCTTCTCGTCCCGGCCGGAGGTGCTGGCGCACAACATCGAGACGGTGCCGCGCGTCTTCAAGCGGATCCGCCCCGGCTTCCGGTACGAGCGTTCGCTGTCGGTGCTCACCGAGGCGCGCCGGGCCGGCCTGGTCACCAAGTCCAACCTGATCCTGGGCATGGGCGAGGAGTACGACGAGGTCGTACAGGCGATGCGGGATCTGTTCGACGCCGGCTGCGAACTGCTCACCATCACCCAGTACCTGCGACCGTCCGTACGCCACCACCCCATCGACCGGTGGGCCCGGCCGGAGGAGTTCGTCGCCCTGCGCGAGGAGGCGGAACGGATCGGCTTCCCCGGCGTACTGGCCGGGCCGCTGGTGCGCTCCTCCTACCGGGCCGGCCGGCTGTACCGCCAGGCGATGGCCGCCCGCGGCGAGGAGCTGCCGCCGGTGCTGGTCACCGAGCAGTCGGTCTGACCCACCCGGTCGATCTGACCACGATTGCGCCCCGATCGGGCGCGCTGAGCGCTGCGTCCTTCTCCGGCCCAACTGACCGGGTGCCCGCCAGCCTGCCGGCCGCCGGAAGCCATCGATAGACTTTCGGCATGGCCAAGGCTGAGCCGGAGAAGGCATCGTTCATCGAACGTCTCAAGCAGATCCGCACCGCGTTCGTGTTCACCGCGAAGCGCGACAAGAAGTTCCTGCCGCTGGTCGCCGCGGCGGTGCTGGTCCCGCTGGCCGCCGGCATCGTGGTGTTCGTCCTGTCCGGCAGTTGGGTGTGGTTGCCGCTCGGTGTGGTACTCGCCCTGCTGCTCGTGCTGGTCGTGATGAACCTACGGGCCAATGCGGCGATGATCAACGAGGCTGAGGGCAAGCCCGGCGCCGCCGCCGCGATCATGCAGACCATGCGGGGCGACTGGCGGGTGACCCCCGGGGTGGCGGCGACCACCCAACAGGACTTCGTACACCGTGCGGTGTGCCGGGCCGGTGTGGTCCTCGTCGGAGAGGGCAGCCCCGGCCGGTTGCGCAGCCTGCTCGTACAGGAGAAGAAGCGGCTCGCCCGGGTCATCGGCGAGACCCCGATCTACGACCTCACCGTCGGTGAGGCGGAGGGTCAGGTCGAGCTGCGCAAGCTGCGGACCCACCTGCTCAAGCTGCCGCGCAACATCACCGCCAAGCAGGTCGGCGCGCTGGACACCCGCCTCAATGCGCTGGGCAACCGACCGCCGATGCCCAAGGGTCCGATGCCGAAGAACATGCGTGCCCCGCGCGGCGCCCACAAGGCGATGCGGGGTCGCTGAATCAGCTGCACCCCACGCCGGGTCAGTCGTGCAGCACGATCGAGCCGACGGCCCGGTCGTGCCATCCGCGTCCGCCCGGCCCGATGATCAGTGGCGGCACCACCAGGCACAGCAGTATGCCCCGCAGCAATGCGCGGGGAACGCCGAGTCGCCCGTTGTCGGACAACGACACACAACGGATCCGGGCCAGGCGCATACCGGCGGTCTGGCCGAACAGTCCGACGAAGATGCCGTACTCCACGACAAGTACCGGATAGGCCCAGAAACCACGCACCGAGGCATCGGCGAACACGCCGGTCAGAGTGGCCAGCACCCCGCCGATCAGCAGGCAGAGGATCCAGTCGATCAGCAGGGCGACGAAGCGCTTCGCGTAACCGGCCGGGGTCCCCGGCTCGGTGCCTGCCGGCCGGTAATCGGAACCGGAGTCCTGGCCCTCCGGACGCGGGCTGTCCACGGCTCGTCCTGCGCTACGACTCGACCGGTCGCTCATGCCGCCAGCGTAGAGCCCCGCGGCGGCGGCCCCGGCGCCGGGCGGCGGCCACGGAAACCGCCGATCGGATTCCGCTGCCGTAACACTGCTGAAACAATCGAGACACGGCCGGGCAACGGTGGGTACATAAAATCTAGCGAGAAGACCCCCGGGATCTCGGGCCTGCCCGAACCCGGTCTGACCTGCGGATGACGGAGGACAAGTGTTCAGCAACTCCGAGGAACTGTTGCGATACCTGACCGCCGAGGATGTGAAATTCGTCGACGTCCGGTTCTGCGACCTGCCGGGCGTCATGCAGCACTTCAACGTACCGGTCGAGTCCTTCGACGAGGATGTCTTCACCAACGGCCTGGCCTTCGACGGCTCGTCGATCCGCGGCTTCCAGGAGATCCACGAGTCGGACATGCTGCTGCTGCCCGATGCGACCACGTCGTTCGTGGACCCGTTCCGGGTGGAGAAGACCGTCGCGCTGAACTTCTTCATCCACGACCCGTTCACCCGCGAGCCGTACAGCCGGGACCCGCGCAACATCGCCCGCAAGGCCGAGACGTACCTCGCCGCCAGCGGCATCGCCGACACCGCGTACTTCGGTGCCGAGGCGGAGTTCTACCTGTTCGACTCCGTACGCTACGACACCGCCACGCAGCACGGCTTCTACCACATCGACTCGATCGAAGGCGCCTGGAACACCGGCGCCGAAGAAGCTGGCGGCAACCTCGGACACAAGGTCGGGTACAAGGGCGGGTACTTCCCCGTACCGCCGGTGGACCAGCAGGCCGATCTGCGCGACGCCATCACCCGGCGGCTGATCGAGGCGGGACTGACCGTCGAGCGCGCGCACCACGAGGTCGGCACCGCCGGGCAGGCGGAGATCAACTACCGCTTCTCCACCCTGCTGCACTCCGGTGACCAGGTCCAGCTGTTCAAGTACATCGTCAAGAACACGGCGCACGCTGCGGGCAAGACCGCGACGTTCATGCCCAAGCCGCTGTTCGGCGACAACGGTTCCGGAATGCACACCCACCAGAGTCTGTGGAGCGACGGCAGCCCGCTGTTCTACGACGAGACCGGGTACGCCGGGCTGTCCGACACCGCGCGCTGGTACATCGGCGGTCTGCTCCGGCACGCACCGAGCCTGCTGGCCTTCACCAACCCGACGGTGAACTCCTACCGGCGGCTGGTGCCGGGCTTCGAGGCACCGGTGAACCTGGTGTACTCGCAGCGCAACCGGTCGGCCTGTACGCGGATCCCGGTCACCGGCAGCAACCCGAAGGCCAAGCGGGTGGAGTTCCGGGTACCCGACGCCTCGTCCAACCCGTACCTTGCCTTCTCGGCGATGCTGATGGCCGGGCTGGACGGGGTACGCAACAAGATCGAGCCGCCGGACCCGGTGGACAAGGACCTGTACGAGCTGCCGCCCGAGGAGTTCGCCGGGGTGGACCAGGTACCGGGTTCGCTGCCGGAGGTGCTGACCGCGCTGGAGGCCGACCACGAATACCTGCTCGCCGGCGACGTGTTCACCCCGGACCTGCTCGAGACCTGGATCGACTACAAGCGCAGCAAGGAGATCGATCCGATCCGGCTGCGCCCGACGCCGCACGAGTTCGCGCTCTACTACGACGTGTGACCGTACCGTCCACTTCGGGCGGACACGACGAGGCCGGCGGTGCCCGGGGATCGAGGTCCCCGGGCACCGCCGGCCGGCGTGTTCGGCGGGGTCGCCAGGGCCACCGACCGGCCGGCCATTGCCGGGCGGCCGGCCGGTAACGGGTACTCTCGCCTGGCAGTACTCAGCGGTTTCAGGAGGTTCAGCCGTGTCCACACAACCCGACGAGCAGGAAACCGCACCGTCCACGGGGCGACACGCGGCGCCGGACGACGCACCGAGGGATCCCCGGATCGACATGTCCCGGGACCCCACGCCGGGCGTACCCGACCACGCCGCACCTGACGAGGACTAGCATCGGGCGGCCGCCGGTGCGAGGACGACCTGTCGGCGGCCGTCAGGTGATCGGCGGCCAGCTCGTCTGATCCGGGTCGGCGCCGTCGGGTTTGTCGCCGACACCATCATCCGTGCCGTCCGGGACGCCCGGCGCTGTCTTCTTCGCCGGTTCGGTGTCCTGGCTCCGTCCCGTCATCGGCCGGCGGGACTCCTCTTCGTCGGTGGCCACGAAGCCTCCTGCTTCCAGCTCTGCGAGCAGCACGTTGTCGACCTCGACAAGGTCGCCGGCCCGGTGCCGGGCGTGATCCGGACCGGTCCAGTCGTTCGCGAGCCGCACGTACACGTCTACCTCCGTTGACCGGGCACACCTGGTGCCGGCATCGCACCTGCCGCTCGACACGAAGCTACTGACTCTCCGCATTCGAAACCGTGTTCTGTCGCGTTTCCGACCAGAGGCATCACCGTCGCTATCGACCTGTAGATACACACAGTGACATCGGTGCCGGGTACGGTCCGCGGCCTGACACCATCAGTTGCCGGTGCGTGGCAGCATGGCCATCGGTCTGTCAGGACACAACATCCGGTTCGTGGGGAATGTGCCCTGTCGCCGACCAGCCGAAGATCGCCACGGGAGGACAGGATCGCTTCCTCGTGTCCCAGCTGCGGCCGCACCGCCGCGCCCGACGACCGGTTCTGCGGACGCTGCGGAGTGGCGCTGGAACGCGCCTGCGGCAGCTGCGGTCGCCGGCTGACCGCGGATGCGGCGTTCTGCACCGGCTGCGGTCGGCCCACCATGCCGGTTCCGTCCCGCAGCGCCGCCCCGCCCAGCCAGAGCACGGGGCATGCCCAGCACGAGGACCGGCGCCGGGTCAGCGTGCTGTTCATCGACGTGGTCAGCTTCACCCAGTTCGTCGAACGCTCCGATCCGGAGCAGGTCCGGCTCATGCAGATCTCGTTCTTCGACACCGTCCGACGGGTGATCAGACGGTACGGCGGGCTGGTCGAGAAGTACATCGGCGATGCGGTGATGGCTCTGTTCGGCGCGCCGGTCACCACCGAGACCGAGGTACTCGGCTGCGTGTCCGCCGCCCTGGAGCTGCAACGGATGCTGCGCCGCCAGGAACGCGGCGAGGAGCTGCCGTTCGGTTTCCGGATCGGCGTGGCCACCGGCGAAGCGCTGGTCAACACGACCGCGGCCCGCGACGGCGGGCAGGCCATCGCCGCCGGAGACGTGATCAACACGGCGAGCCGGCTGCAGTCGGCCGCGCCGACCGGCGGGGTACTCGTCGACGGCCCCACCCACGCCGCGACCAGTGACTACTTCCGCTACGAGCAGCGCGATCCGGTGACCCTGCGGGGACACACCGTACCCACCGAGCTCTGGGTGCCGGTGACACCGGTACGCCGTCGCATCGCCGACCGCGACCTCGACGAGACGCCCCTGGTCAACCGGGTACACGAGCTGAGCCTGCTGACCGGCGCACTGGAGCGGATGATCACCGAACGCTCGCCGCAGCTGCTCACCCTGTTCGGTCGGGCCGGCATCGGGAAGAGCCGACTGGTCCTGGAGCTGTTCCGGTACGCCAGCGGCCGCAGCGAGGTGGACATCCGCTGGCGTACCGGGCACTGCCCGCCGTTCGGCGAGAACGTGACGTACGCGGCGTTCGCCGACATCGTCAAGGCCGAGGCGGGGATCCTGGACTCCGACGACACCGCGACGGCCCAGCAACGGCTGCACGCCACGGTGGCGCGGTTGGTCCCACCGGGCGAGGCCGACCGACTGGCCAACGCGCTCGGACCGCTGGTCGGGCTGCCGGGTCAGCAGCTGCTCGCCGAGGACACCGAGTCCGCGTGGCGACGGTTCGTGATCGCGCTGGCCACCGACCGGCCGACCGTACTGGTCGTGGAGGACCTGCACTGGGCCGACCAGGCGATGGTCAGTTTCGTGGAACGGCTCGGCTCGGCGGTACGCGACATTCCGCTGCTGGTGGTGTGCACGTCGCGGCCGGAACTGCTGGACCACGAGCCGACCTGGGCCGCAGCGATCCCCGGCTCCCAGACCATCAGCCTCAGCTCGATGAACGACAAGCACATCGCCGACGTGTACACCTCACTGTTCGGCCAGGCCACGTTCCCCACCGACATCCTCGACCGGCTGATCGAACTTGCCGGCGGCAATCCGTTGTACGCCCACGAATACTTCCGCATGCTGCTGGAACAGGGCACCCTGCGGGCGGCGCCGGCGGACAGCCCGTCCGGCACCACCGCGCATCCGATCCCGGACAACGTGCACGCCGTCATCGCCAACCGGCTGGACCTGCTCGACCCCGACGACCGGGCGGTGCTGCAGTCCGCGTCCGTACTCGGCGTCGTGTTCTGGCCCGACGCGGTGGCCAGCACACTGCAACTGCCGATCGGTGTGGTGGAGCGCGCGCTACGCCGGATGGAGCAGCGGGACCTGGTCCGGGAACAGGCCGAGACCAGTCGCGCCGACCAGACCGAGTACCGCTTCTCGCACATCCTGGTCCGGGACGTGTGCTACCAGCGGCTACCGCGTACCGAACGGGTCGCCCAGCACTCCCGGATCGCCGACTGGCTGGAGGCCGTCGCCGACGCCACCGGCAGCCGGTCGACCGATCTTGCCGAGGTCGTGGCCAACCACCGGTTCTGGGCGCACGAGATCGCCCGGACCCTCAACCTGGACACCCGGCCGTACGCGCCCGGCGCGCGGCGCGCCCTGCACCGGGCGGCCCGCCGCGCGTACGCGCTGCACGCGCTGGACGTCGCGGCCGGGCATGTGGGCCGGGCGTTACGCCTGATCGCGCCGGAGGAGGCGGACAGCGACGAGCGGCACACCCTGGAACTTCTGGACGCGGAGCTGGCATTCCTGCGGGAGGGCGACGCGTTCCTGTCCGGTGGCGGGCTGGACCGGCTCACCAGGCTCACCGACGTATTCCAGCGAAGCGGCGATGCGCAGGCCGCGGCCCGGGCGTGGACGCTGCGCGGCCAGGTCGCCTGGGTGACCGCGGACCGGGAACTCGCCGCCGCGAACCTGAACCGGGCCATCGGCTACTTCGTCACGCTGCCCGACTCCGAGCCGAAGGCGACCGCGTACGCCGAACTGGCCCGGCTGCACCTGACCAGCTCAGAGCATCAGGAGGCCGTCGACGCGGCCGGTGTCGCCGTCGCCATCTCCGACCGGCTGGGCCTGGTCGAGGTACGGGCCAGTGCCATGATCACGATCGGCACCAGCCGGTATCTGGCGGGTGAGGCCGAGGGGCTGACCCTCATGGAGGCGGCGCTCGACACCTGCCGGCGGCTGAAGCTGCCGAGCCTGCGCCGGGTCACCCAGAACCTGGGCGCGTGCCTTCAGGAAGAGGGCGACCTGGACCGCGCTGAGGCGCTGCTCCGCGAAGGCGAACTGGTCAGTGTGGGCGACGGGCTGAGCGTGTCGCTCAGTTACAGCGCGACGGCGCAACAGGCATTCCTGTCCGGTGACTGGAACAGCACCCTGGTCGCGAACGACGCATTGCGCGACACCCCGTCCGGCGCCTGGGACCTGCAGTCCCGGTTGCAGAGCGTCTGGCTGCGGGCACTGCGCGGCCAACCGGCGCCCGGCGACCGGGACGAGGTGGCCGAGGTGCTGCGGACCGGGCGGGACAGCGGGTTCCCCAGGCTGATGTGGACCACTCTCGGACACGGCGCGTTCTGCCACGTACTTCATGACCGGCCGGAGGACGCCACCGACCTGATCACCACCCTGCTGGCCAGTTGGCGGCCGGTACGCACGCTGCCCAGCGGCGAGTGGACCGCCGCCGCCGGCCATGCGGCCGCGTTGCTCGGCGGCGCCGCGGCGGAGGCCCTGCACACGATGATGGACCAGGCCCCGCGGCACACCCCGTGGGTACAGGCGGCCCGTTGCTCGGCGGCCGCCGCGCTGCGCAGTACGACCGGTGACCGCGTCGCCGCCGGTGACCTGCACGCGGAGGCTGCGCAGTGGTACCGACGAATCGGTACCCGCAGCGACGAGATCCTGTCGTTGGCCGCCGCGGCCCGCCAGTACCGGGCGGCGGCAGCGGACGAGCAGGCAGAGGCGTGCCTGCTCGAGGTGCGCCCGTTCGCCGCAGCGAACCACGCGGAACGGCTGCTGCGCTGCTAGGCAACGCCCCTCCGCGCGGCCCTCAGGTTGCGGTTCAGGCCGCGTTGGACGGTGCGGCGCTGGCCCGTGGCTTGCTGGTCTTCTCGGCCTTGACCTTGGCGGCGTAGACGTCCACGTATTCCTGACCGGACAGTTCCATCAGGTTGTACATGATCTCGTCGGTCACCGAGCGTTCCACGAACCGGTCGCCGGCCATCCCTGCGTAGCGGGAGAAGTCCAACGGTTCACCGATCACCATGTGCACCTGGGTGATCCGGGGCAGTTTGTGGCCGGGTGGCTGAATTTCGTGGAAGTTGACCATCGCGCAGGGAATGACCGGTACCCCTGATTCCAGGGCCAGCCGAGCCACGCCGGTCTTGCCCCGGTACAGCTGGCCGTCCGGTGAACGGGTGCCCTCCGGGTACATGCCCCACAGCTCACCGTCCTCCAGGACCCGTTTGCCGGCGTCGAGCGCGGCGCGTGCGGCGCGTCCACCGGAGCGGTCCACCGGTACGCACCCGATCGTGGTGAAGAAGAGCCGCATCAGCCAGCCCTTGACGCCTTTACGGGTGAAATACTCCGATTTGGCCATGAACCGGATCGGGCGATGGACCATGAGAGGCAGGAAGACCGAGTCGATGAAAGCGACATGGTTACTGGCCAGAATGGCCGGACCAGTGCCCGGAATATTGTCCAGACCGTCCACTCTCGGCCGCCACAGCACACGCAACCATGGACCGAGCACGATCCACTTGAGCACCCAGTACAGCACTGTGGCCCTCTCCTGTCGTCAACCTACTGGGTAGCAGCCTACGAACCCGGGCCGCCGCCCGGCAACGCGCTCCCGGTGTCAGGTCCGCCGCAACGCAGGGTGGTGTGACCAGCGCCCCGGCCGAACGGGCCTGTGAGCCGCTGTCCATGTCGCGACTGCGCCAGGTACCGTCAGGCTGTCGGAGTTGTACGTCGGGCGCCCGTGCGTCGGGGCCGGTGGCGGCAACCGTGGGCGCACACGGCCTTCGAAGGTGGTGGTGGGTGTGGCGACGCGACACCGCGACGGCGGGCGCCCAGAGCTGTCGTCGGATGTGACCCGATGACCCCCGGACCACACCGGCACGGCCGGCGCGACAACGGACTGCACGCCTCGGAGTACGCGATCGCCGGGGATGTGGACCCCCGCGTCGGTGAGCACCTGCTGGACGTGCTCGGCCTGGCCGGGATCGCCGCCTACCTGCAACCCACCGCGGACCTGCACCCGGTGACCCGTACCACCACGCTGCCCAGCAGGCCCATCGACCGGCTCTACGTGGACCGGGCCCACCTCACCGAGGCCCGCGAATACCTCGACAAGCTGGGCCCGGCCGCCGCGCCGTCGGCCGGCGCGGACCCGCCCGCGGCCACCGCGGCGGCCGCGGACCCGACCCGGGCCCCGCATTCCGAACTGGATCCCACCGCGCCACAGCCGCCGGTACGCGAGGACGGTGGTGAGGCACGTGCCGGTACCACGCTCCCCGGCGACGGGGGGAGCAACGAACCTGCGGACATCGACGCGGCGTGGGCCGCCATCATCGCCGACTACGACGTTCCGGCCGACCATCCGGTCCCACCCTGGCCGGTCGCCGAGGACCTGACCGAGACCGGCGGGCAGAGCACCGTCACGGGCACTCCGGCCCGTCCCGCCCCGGACGTCGCCGGGGAGCAGAACCAGAGCACCGCGGCGACCAGCAACGAGGGCCGGCCACCGGGAGACTGGCGTACCGACCCCGACCGTCCCGACCTGATCGATTCGCTGGATGGCGAACTCGACGACGACGAAGGCTACGAGCCGCCGCCACCCCCACCGATCCCCCGGCCGTCGCGCTACGCCGCGCTGGCGACCGTGGCGATCGCCCTGGGCATGGTGCTGTGCATCCGGCCGGACCTGCTGGGCATCTTCGGGTTCGGCGAGGCCGGCGGCCTGGCGGTCGGGTTCATCTGCCTGCTGACCGGTTTCGTCACCCTGGTGATCCGGCTGCGGCCCGGCAACGATGACGACGATCCCGACGACGGCGCGGTGGTCTGACCTGGCCGGGGCGGCTCTGCTAGGGCTAACCCCACCGCGGGTCGACCAGCCTTCCGGATGGGTACCGGTGTTCTCACCTCCTACCGTGGACAGGTAGCGATCCGTCCGCGCCAGGAGGCAGCATGCACCCCACCGGTACCGCCCAGCAGCACCGGCCGACACAGGATGGTGGGCGGCGCGGCCACCGCGGACTGGCGATCTCCGCCCTCGCCTTCGCCCTGCTGATCCTCGTGGCCGGCGCGGCGGTCCTGCTGTCGTTGCGGCAGTCGATCAGCCCCGCCCACCGCAGCACCGAGCAGCACAGCTATCAGGGTCTCAGCCGACTCACCCTGGACGTCGGCTCCGGCAACGTACGGGTACGGGCCGGCGAGGCGGGCAGTCGGACCGTCACCGTGGTGGAGAAGCTGGCCTGGAACCGCCAGCGGCCCACCGTCGAACGACGACACACCGGTGACGCACTCACCGTACGGCCGCGCTGTGCCAGCGACGGCCTGTCCTTCGGCTTCCGGACCTGCCGGGCCGATCTGACCGTCACCGTACCGGCCGACCTGTCGCTGAACCTGCTCGCCAATTCCGGTGACATCGGCGCAAGCGGGCTGAGCGGACCGGTACTCATCCGCGCCACCAGCGGCGACGTGACCCTGGACGAGCTGTCCGGTCCGGTTGCGGTGAAGCTGGACTCGGGCAACGTGGGGGCACGGAACCTGCGCTCCCACTCGGTGCGGGTCTCGGCGAGTTCCGGCGACGTGAAGCTGGGTTTCCGGTCCGCACCGGACACCGTGGACGTCGCGGTGTCCTCCGGCAACACGCACGTACAGGTGCCGCACGAGTCGGCCGGGTACCAGGTCAGCAGCACCGTCTCCAGTGGTGACAGCTCGGTCGGCGTGCACCGCTCCACCGGCTCGCCGCACCGCATCACGCTGCGGGCAAGCTCCGGGGACATCCGGGTCGACTACACGTCCTGATCCTGCGGCGACGGCCGGTGGGCGCAGGCACCGCGCACCACCGGCCGTACGGTCTAGGGCCGCTCGGCGAGCCAGCCCAGCACCGGGCCGATGCCGGGCAACGCGCCGGAGCCGCTGACCGGCAACCGTACCGACCGGGCACCGTAGCGCACCGCCAGATCCGACAGCACCTTGTTCGGGTACCGGTCACCTGCCGCGACCAGCACCGGTGGCGCAATCTGCGGCACCCGCGGGTCCCGACCCAGCAGCATGGCCAGACCCAGGGCCGGTCGGCGGAGCAGCACGCCCGGCCCCGGCAACCGACGGCCCGGCAGGCCGACCGGCTCCACCAGCACCGCGGCCAGCGCCGGATACCGGTGCAGCGCGTGCGCGACCACCCAGCCACCGGTGCCGTGCCCGACCAGTACCGCCCGTTGCGGCAGACCGGCCGCGGCCTGCACCACGTCGTGGACCCATTCCCGCCGGCTCACCGCGAACCGGCGGCCCGGCCGCGCGGTACCGCCGCAGCCGCGCGGGCTCACCGCGTACGCCCGGTGGCCCTGCTCGGCAGCCGCCGTCAGCCATGGTTCCAACGCCGCCGCACCACCCGGATCCCGCAGGTCCGGTACGAACAGCACCGGCGGGCCGTCGCTGTGCCCCGCGGGCGCCGCCGCACGCAGTTCACGCGCGGCGGGACGGACCGGACGCGCCCAGTCCCACCGTCGCCACACGTCCGTCGACGCCACCCGTACCGTGCCGCGCCCCGCCGCGGGGGCCCGGTTGCTGCCGCTCATCGTGGAGGGTCCCGTCTGCTGAGGTGCGGTGGTCAGCGCATGCTCCAGGAAGGAGGGTCCGGGCGTGCCGGCGCCCACGGTGCTCTCCCGGCTCATCGGCCCGCCTCCAGACCCGACAGGTCACGCTGCAGGGCCGCCAGGTAGCGGTGGTGCCCGACGTCGAAGCGGTGCCGACCCGAGGACAGCATCCGGGTCTGCGCATAGCTGCGTCCGGTGGCCCGCTCCGCCCGGCGGAACAGCTGGGTCACCCGTTCGGGGGATTCGGCCCGGGCCCGGAGCAGCCGCGCGATCAGCACCGTCTGCCAGTGCACCAGGCCGAACTGGCCGGCATCCGGGTCGATCAGCCCGGCCACCGACAGCGTCGGGTACTCCGGGTTGAACATCTGCAGGTACAGCTTGGGTCGTTCCTCGTCCCCGCCCAGGCATTCGGCCGGCAGGAACGGGAACCGGGGGCGGAACCCGGTCGCCATCACCACCAGCTGAGGATCGGCGCTGGTGCCGTCGGTGAACACCACCCGGCCGGGTTCGAACTCGGCCACGTCCGGTACCGGGGTCAGGTCACCGTGCCCGAGGTGGTACATCAGCATGCTGGTGACCACCGGATGGGCGGTGAACGGCTTGTGGTCCGGTCTGCGCAGGCCGAAGCGGGCCGGTCGCCCGACGGTGAGCCGTAGCAGTGTCCGGTACGCCAACCGGCGGGCCCACAGCGGCAACCGCAGCGCCCTGGTGAGATCGTCCAGTTGGTCCGCCGGGCGACCCAGCAGGTACTTCGGCGTGTGCCAGCTGCCCCGGCGGGTGGAGTGCCAGGTCCGGTCGGCCTGCTGCGCGGCGGCCACGGCAATGTCGCAACCCGAGTTGCCGCCGCCGACCACCAGTACCCGTCTGCCCCGCAGCTGCCCCGGATCCTTGTACCCGGCGGAGTGGATGATCCGGCCACCGAAGCTGTCCTGCCCGGGATATTCCGGGCGGTGCGGATGCCACAGGTGCCCGTTGGCCACCACCACCGCGGCGTAACGCAACGTACGGGTGGGACCGCCGCCGGTGCCCCGGACCGTCACCTCCCACCGGTGCCCGTCGGTGGGTGCCACACCCACCACCTCGGTACCGAACCAGACGTGGTCGCGCAGGCCGAAATGATCGGCGTACCGGGTGAAGTATTCGAGTATCTGCCGATGATCCGGGTAGTCCGGATAACTGTCCGGCATCGGAAAGTCCGGGAACTGGGTGAACGGGCGGCTGGAGATGACGTGCAGGCCGCCGTACATCGGGCTGCGGTCGTGGCTGGCGTTCCAGGAGCCGCCGACACCGGTCTCCCGCTCGTAACAGTCCACCTCGAACCCGTGCTCGCGCAGGTTCTTCACGGCGGCCAGACCGGACGGGCCGGCGCCGATCACGCAGACCGCCGAGCCCCGTTCGTAGGTGTTGCCGGACCGCGCGGCGGTCGGATCGATGATGGGTGGGGTAGGCACCGATGGGGCCGTCTGCCCGTCGACGTCAGGGTCGCCACTGGCGGGGCCGTCGGTCACACTGCTGTCCTCTCGCTGCGGTCTTCTGCCGCCGCGTCACACGCCCACAGACCTCGCACAGCGTTACAACGCGGCGTGGTGCATCCTCGCGACGAATGGCTCCGTTGTCCACCCCGCGCGGTGTGGCGCGGCCTGCCGTCACTACCTTGCAGGGCAGAGGGGTCCGGCAATGGCGCTGGCCGCTGCGGGAGGAGATGACGTGGGAGACACCGAAACGGTAGAGGTTCGCGGGCATATTCTCGACTCGGGCATCCTGGCGCGGATACTCGATGACGTACTGGAATATGGCGGCGATTACCGGATCGAACGGCTCGATGTGGGCCGCGAACACACCGACGAGTCCCGGGCGCTGCTGCAGATCGGTGCCGACGACGCCGAACAGCTGGCGCGGATCCTGATGCGGTTGCAGACCCACGGCGCCAACGCGGTCGACCCGGGCGAGGCGGTACTGCGCCCGGCGCCGGACGACGGTGTCTTTCCGGACGACTTCTACTCCACCACCAACCTGGCCACCCACCTTCGTACCGGGGGCCGGTGGATTCCGGTGGCCAATCCCGAGATGGACTGCGGCATCGTGGTCTCCGCCGACGGGCGGTCGGCACGCACCGTACCGGTCTCCGACATCCGGGCCGGCGACCAGGTGCTGTGCGGTGCCTCCGGCGTACGGGTCGTGCAGCCACCCGCCGCCGAACGGGAGGGCGACAGCTTCGGTTTCATGTCCAGTTCGGTGTCCAGCGAGAAGCCCCAGGCACTGCTGGTACGTCAGATCGCCGAGCAGTTGCGCGCGGTCAAGGCGCGCGGCGAGAAGGTTCTCTGGGTCGGTGGGCCGGCGATCGTGCACACCGGCGCCGCACCCGCGATGGTCTCGCTGGTCGAGGCCGGCTACGTGGACGTACTGTTCGCCGGCAACGCGCTGGCCGCGCACGACATCGAATCCGCGCTGTTCGGCACCTCGCTGGGGGTGGACCTGTCCCGCGGGCACGGCGTACCGCACGGCCACGAGCACCACATCCGGGCCATCAACAAGATCCGCGCGGCCGGCTCGATCGCCAAGGCGGTCGAGTCGGGGGTGCTGACCAGCGGCGTACTGCACGCGATGGTCACCAAGGACCGGCCGTTCGTCCTGGTCGGATCGGTACGCGACGACGGCCCGCTACCGGACGTGTACACCGACGTGATCGCCGGTCAGCGCGCGATGCGCGCCGAGTTGCCGGGCGTCGGGTTCGTGATCATGGTCGCCACGATGCTGCACTCGATCGCGACCGGCAACATCCTGCCGGCCAGCATCCCGCTGGTGTGCGTGGACATCAACCCGGCGACGGTCACCAAGTTGGCCGATCGGGGCAGCGCGCAGGCCATCGGCATCGTCACCGACATCGGCCTGTTCACCGAACAGCTGGCCGACGAACTGCTACCGGACGCCGGTAGCTGAGCCGGGTGCCGGTGCCGGGACCGGGTGATCCGGCCCCGGCACCGCCGCGTTGCGCCCGACATGACCGACCGGCGCCGCCGAGCGGGGTCGCAACGTGGCGGACGGCACCACAGGGCCGACCGGAAAGGGACTCCCACCGGGGCAATCTTCGGTAACCTCACACTCGGTGACCCGTGGGCCGACGGGACACCGTTGCCGACGGAGGTGGTCGCGATGCCGGTGGCACCGGCTTCGCAGGGGCGGTCCTCGAGTGCCCGGGACCGGTCGAATGCCCGAACGTCATCCAGCGCCCCCGGCGCAGCCAGCACCGACCGGGGTTATGCGCTCTTCCAACTCTGGTGCGAACTCACCGGGCAGTCACCCCGGGCCGTGCCGATCGACGAGGTGGCGGCGTTTCTCGGCCGCCCCGAACTGCACGCCCTGGGCCGGGTGCCCGACGAGGTGCTGCGCGATGCGGCGGGTGCCGCCCGGCGCGGCGGTTCGCTGCCGCTCGAACGGTGGCTCGCCGCGGTCCGGATCGTCCGCCCGCACGCCTGAACCGGAACACGTCCTAGTGGTGCGCGGCCGAATGACGGATCGCCTCCAGGGTCACCATCACCAGCGGCCGGGTCTCGCTGCCCCGGCGTACGGCGGCGAACACCCGGCGGGTCGGCGGTGTGCCGGCCACCGGCCGTACGACGGCACCGTCGATGTCCGCGCCGCGCAGCGCGGAACGGGGTACCAGAGCGACCCCGGCGCCGGCCGCGGCGAGTGCGGTGACCGCCCAGAAATCATCCGACCAGTGCTCGATCCGCGCCGCGAAACCGGCGTACTCGCAGGCCAGCGTGACCACGTCATGGCACGGGTTGCCCGGTGACGCGCTGATCCAGTCGTCCGCGGCCAGATCATGCAGTGCGACCTCACTGCTGCGGGCGAGCCCGTGCCCGGCGGGCAGTACCGCGTCGAACGGTTCGGCGTACAACGCCACCCGCCGCAGTCGAGGATCGTCCAGGGGCGGCGCGCCCCGGTACTCGACCGCCACGGCAAGGTCGATGTCGCCGGCGAGCAGCAGGGCGAGACTCGCGTCCCCTTCGGCGTCCCGTACCCGTACCTCGACCTCGGGGTTGGTGTCGGACAGTTCGGCGATGGCCGGCGCCAGCACCCCGGCGATCGCGGTGGCGAACGCACCGACCGTGATCCTGCCGGACGCGCCGGCGGCGTGCGCGGCCAGCTCGGACTCGGCCCGTTCCAACTGGCTCAGCACCGTACTGGCGTGCCCGGCCAGGATCGAACCGGCCGCGGTCAGGCGTACCCGCCGACCACGACGGGCCAGCAGTTCCTGCCCCACCTCGGTCTCCAGCGCGGACAGTTGCTGGGATACCGCGGACGGCGTCAGGTACAGCGCCTGCGCCGCCGCGGTCACCGTGCCGTGGTCGGCCAATGCCCGCAGCACCCGCAACCGCCGAGGGTCTATCACCCCGACATCCTCACACACGGTGACTCCCCGCGAGGTCCCACCCGGACCGCGGTCCACGCACCCCGATGGCGTGCGTGGACCGGTCACCCGGTGCGGCTGCCGGGCCGGTCAGGCAGGGCCGAGCTTGTCCCGGGCCTCGCTGAACGCGGCGACCGCCCGCTCGACGTCGGCGGTGGAGTGCGCGGCGGAGAGCTGTACCCGGATCCGGGCCTTGCCGCGCGGCACCACCGGGAAGGAGAAGCCCACCACGTAGATTCCCCGGGCCAGCAGCAGGTCGGCGAGTTCCGCGGCACGGGCCGCGTCGCCGATCATCACCGGCGTGATCGGGTGGTCCCCGGGCAGGATGTCGAAGCCCGCCGCGGTCATCTTCGACCGGAACAGCGCGGTGTTGGCGCGCAGCTTGTCCCGCAGGTCACCGGAGGTCTCCAGCAACCGCAGCACCTCCAGGGACGCCGCCACGATCGACGGCGCCACCGAGTTGGAGAACAGGTAGGGCCGGGACCGCTGCCGCAGCAGTTCGACGATCTCCGCCCGGCCGGACACGTACCCACCGGACGCGCCGCCCAGCGCCTTGCCCAGGGTGCCGGTGACGATGTCCACCCGGTCGGTCACCCCGTGCAGTTCGGGGGTGCCCCGGCCGTTCTCACCGACGAACCCGACGGCGTGCGAGTCGTCGACCATCACCACGGCGTCGTAGCGGTCGGCCAGGTCGCAGATGTCGGCCAGCGGGGCGAGGTAGCCGTCCATGGAGAACACACCGTCGGTGACGATCAGGCGGTACCGGGCGTCGGCCGCGGCCTTCAGCTGGGCCTCCAGATCGGCCATGTCCCGGTTGCGGTAGCGCAGCCGACGCGCCTTGCACAGCCGGATCCCGTCGATGATGCTCGCGTGGTTCAGCTCGTCGGAGATGACCGCGTCCGCATCGGTCAGCAACGACTCGAAGATGCCACCGTTGGCGTCGAAGCAGGAGCTGTACAGGATCGTGTCGTCGGTGCCGAGGAACTCGGCGAGTCTGGCCTCCAACTGCTTGTGGCCGTCCTGGGTACCGCAGATGAAGCGGACCGAGGCCATCCCGAAGCCACGGTCGTCCAACGCCTGCTTGGCGGCGGCGATCACGTCGGGATGGTCGGCCAGGCCGAGGTAGTTGTTGGCGCAGAAGTTCAGTACCTGCGAGCCGTCGGACACCGTGATGTCGGCGTCCTGCGGGCTGGTGATGATCCGCTCACCCTTGTACAGGCCGTCGGCGCGGATCTGGTCCAGGGTGGCGCGCAGGTCCTTGCGCATCCGGTCGAACATCGACAACTCCCGGTCAGGGTCGAGGACAGTGTGGGCTCAGAGAGTTTCGCGGGTCCAGTCGAGGACGATCTTGCCGCAGTTGCCCTGACGTGCCTCCGCGAAGGCCTCGGCGTACTGACCGTAGCCGTACCGGCCGGTGATCACCGGCGACAGCTCCAGACCACGACCGAGCAGTACCGACATCCGGTACCAGGTCTCGAACATCTCCCGCCCGTAGATGCCCTTGATGGTGAGCATGTGGGTGACCACGCGGCTCCAGTCGATCGCGATCTCCTGCGCCGGTAGGCCCAGCATCGCGATCCGGCCACCGTGGTTCATGTTGCCGATCATGTCCCGCAGCGCGGACGGCTGACCGGACATCTCCAGCCCCACGTCGAAGCCCTCGCGCATACCCAGCGTCTGCTGCGCCTCGGCGACCGGCGTGTTCGCCACATTGACGGCGAGGCTGACGCCGACCTTCTCGGCCAGCCGCAGCCGGTAGTCCGACACGTCGGTGATGACCACGTGCCGGGCACCGGCATGCCGTACGACGGCGGCGGCCATGATGCCGATCGGTCCGGCGCCGGTGATCAGTACGTCCTCGCCGAACACCTCGAACGCCGTGGCGGTGTGCACCGCGTTGCCGAACGGGTCGAAGATCGCCGCCACGTCCAGGTCCACCGGCTCCTCGGCGGCCCGGCCGTGCACCCAGACGTTGCTCTCCGGCAGGGTCAGGTACTCCGCGAACGCCCCGTCGCGCTGCACGCCCAGGCCGATCGTACGGATGCACAGGTGTCGGCGACCGGCCCGGCAGTTGCGGCACCGGCCGCACACCAGGTGCCCTTCCCCACTGACCAGGTCACCGACGGACACCGCGGTGACCGCCGGACCCGTGCCGACGACCTCACCGACGAACTCGTGGCCGACGATCAGCGGCGGGGAGATCGACCGTACCGCCCAGTCGTCCCACGCCTCGATGTGCAGGTCGGTACCGCACAGTCCGGTACGGAGCACCCTGATCAGGACCTCGGTCGGGCCGACGGTGGGCTCGGGTACCTCGGTGAGCCGGAGCCCGGCCTCGGCAGCCATTTTGACCAGTGCTTTCACCCTCACAGGGTGCGTCCTCGCGGTACGCCGCGTCCATCGATGTTTCCTGAACCACCTTGTTAGGCGAGCTGTACAGCACCGTGCGCCACCCGACTGGCACCGTGTGGGGTCGTCGTCGGGTTACGACCCGCAGCACCCTGCCCGTACCGTTGTCGGGTTCGGGGGCTCAGAGCGTCAGGGACAGTTCCACCAGAACCGGCAGGTGGTCGCTGGCCCGCCGGGCGTCCTCGGTGTCCGGTACGGCGTAGGAATGCACGGTGGCCCCGGCCGGGACCAGTACGGCGTCCAGCCGGCTGTGCGGTGCGCCGGCCGGGAAGGTGCCCGAGCCGCGGGCAGCGGCCGGGGCGTCGGTGCCGCTGCGGGCAGCGGCCGGGTCGTCGGTGCCGCTGCCGGCAGCGGCCCGCGCATCCTCCAGCAGTGCCGGGGAGAGCAGCCGGGGCCAGACGCGCCCGCCGGGAGGCTCGTTGAGGTCGACACCGACCAGCACCGGCCCGGTCAGCCCGGCGAGCAGCAGGGCGAGCTGGTCCGCCTGAGCGGCCCGCTCGCCGGGATCGGTGGACAGGTGCGTACCGGCGAGCGTGAACCGGCAGCCACCGACCGCACACTCGGCGAAGGCGACACCGCGGAGGTGCCGGCCGGGTGTCAGCGGGAAGCGCAGCGACCAGTGCCGCTGGACCCGGACCCGTTGGCTGACCATGATCATGTTTCCGATGGCAGGGCCGCCACCGGACGCGAAGTACAGGTCGCAACCGCGGGCCAGGTCCGCGCACCGGGTCCGCCACCGGACCCGTCGGGGCGCCTCCTGGACGCACACCACGTCGGGTGCGGCGGAGCGCACCGTGCGGTACAGCGCCGCCCGGTCACCGCGCAGCCCGTGCACGTTGTAGCTGAGCACCCGCAGGCGGACAGCCTCGCCCATCGTCTCCCCCACCTACCTGCGGGCCAGGTCAGCCGCGCCGACGACGCCAGCGGCGTTACCCATCTCGGCGGCCCGGATCTCCGCGACCGGTAGCCGCCCGCGCTGGGCCAGGCCGTGCGCGAACGCCTCGTTGGCCGGGCCGAACAGCAGCGCACCGACCTCGCTGACACCACCACCGACCACGATCACCGCCGGGTCGAGGGTCTGCACCATGTCCACACAGGCCAGGCCGAGCCATTTTCCGATGTCGGCGAGCGCCGCCACCGCGGCCGGGTCGCCGGCGTGTGCCGCCTCGGTGATCATCGGACCGGTCACTGCGGCCGGATCACCGCCGGCCAGAGCGAGCAGCGCGGGCGCGGTGTCCGGGTTGTGTTCGGCCGCCGCCCGACCCAGCCGGACCAGAGCCTGGCCGCTGGCGTACTGCTCAAGACAGCCGCGACGACCACAGCCGCAGAGATGCCCGTCGGGTACCGAGGTCATGTGACCGAGCTCGGCGGCGACACCGTGCTGGCCACGGATCAGCCGACCGTCCATGATCACGGCGCCACCGATACCGGTACCGACCGTGTACATCAGCATCGAGTCGACGTCGCGGCCGGCGCCGAAGCGGTACTCGGCCCAGGCCGCCGCGTTGGCGTCGTTCTCCACCACCACCGGCAACCCGAACTTGTCCGCCAGTTCGGCCCGGAGTGGCTCGTTACGCCATGCGATGTTCGGGGCGAAGAGCACGGTGGAGCGGCTGGCGTCGATCCAGCCGGCCGCACCGACACCGATGGCGGCGACCTGGTGCCCGGCGACCAGCTCCTCGACGGCTTCCATGATCATCCGAAGGGTCTGTGACACGTCGTCCGCTGGGGTGTCCCTGCGGGTGCGGGCGACCACGGTGCCGTCCTCGTCGACGACGGCGGCGGCCACCTTCGTTCCGCCAACGTCCACCCCGATCGTCAGTGACACCCGACGTCCCCTTTCTGCTGTTCGTCGAGCGTCCGGGCAGCGCCGGACGCTCGTTGCGGCGTTTCGGCCCGATCGGCCGACCGGCCCGGCAGATCGCCGCCGTCCGGCGCAGCGCCACCCGGGCCGTCCGCGGTGTCGGACGCACCGGCAGCCCCGTCCGACACGTTGCCGTCCGACCCGTCGGGTCCCCCGGTGCCCGGCGTCGCGGGGCGGTGCGAGCCGAGTTCGGCCAGGGTGCGCAGCACTCCGGCCAGGCCGCTCGCCGCCTCACCGACCGCGTCGGCGACCTTGGCCGTGACGACCGGATCCGGCTCCCGTACGGCACTCACCGTGCGGCACACCGGGCAACCGCAGTCCGGCTCACCCGGCAGGTCCCGGGCGGCCCGGGCGGCCACCTCGAAGACGCCGGAGACCAGCCGTACCGCTTCCCCACGGATGGCACCGTCAGACCACGCCGTACCCGTCGAGCGTCCCACCGCGTACTCCCACCTGGACGACATCACCGCCGGCTGATCTTTGCGGTCGTCCGCCAGGGCCACAGCCGGCCGGGAGGAACTCTACTGCCCGCCCGGCTTCGTCCCGCTCTACGACGTCTCGACGCGCTTCTTGAGTTCGTTGAGAGCCGTTTCCATGATCATTTTCTCCGCACGCCGGCGCAACATGCCGAGCATCGGGATGCCCAACTCGACGGTGAGTGAATAGGTGACAGTCACGCTGCCGTCACCGTTGTCCTCGATGTCGTACGCGCCGTGCTGGCTCTTCTGCACCTTCGACGGCTCCACCAGGCGCCACTCGATGCGGGACAGATCCTCGGCGTACTCGTACTCCAGGACGTAGTCGTCCTTGAGTACGCCGGCATCCATCACGAACCGCACCCGACTGGCGTAGCCGTCCTCGTACTCCTCCCGGACCTCCGCCGTCTGCACGGCACTGGCCCACTGGGGGTACGCCGGGAAGTCGGTGATGACCTCCGCGATCCGGGCAGGACTGCCGGCCACCACGATCGACTGCGAGGAGGAGTCCGTCATGGAGCCTGAGGCTACCGTGCGGACCCTGGTCGGGACCGGGGTGGCACCCCGCGACAGACCGGGCGTCGGCCGGGAGGACCGGTCCTCACGCCGTACCGGCCGTGACGGATACCGGCGTACCCGGCACCCGACCGGCCTCCAGTTCGTCCTTGAGCACCCACAGCGCCCGACGCATGAAACGGTCCCGACGCCGCTGCTCGGCGACCGCCCGGCCGGGCCGTACCGCAACGCCGCCGGCCCGGTCGATGCGCAGGTAGGCGTGGACCAGGACGCCGTCCGCGCAGGACGGCAGCCACAGCTCCGCCGAGCCGCACCACCCGCCGGACACCAGGAAGCGCCGACCGACCGCCCCCCGGTCCTGCTGAACCCTGACACTCAGGTCCGGCCACAGTACGGTCGGTACGTCCGGTCGGGTCAGTCGCGCGGCGACCAGCGCCGGCGGGGCCGCCACGAACATCTCCTGCAGCACGTCCACCTGTGGCACCCGGCCAGCGTGCCACACCCGGTACGCGCGAGAATTGCCCGATACCGGCCACGAACCGGCGGCGGGGCCCTCCCGCAGTCAGGTGACTGGGCGGTAGGTTTCCGAAGGACATCGCCGTACCCGGGTCCGCCCGTACGGTGTGAGCTCAGGCAACGCCCGACTGGATTACCGACGAAGTGCCGCCCGGATGGCCGGCCCAGCGCGAGGAGCCCGACGTGCGCGAGTTGACCGTGCCCCCGGTCGTCGAGACACCCGACGACGCCAACCTCACCGATGTCGTGTGGCGTAACGCCGAGGAGTACCCGGACACCGTCCAGTTCTCCCGACGCCGGGGCGAGGAGTGGGAGGCGGTGACCACCCGCCAGTTCCGCGACGAGGTGGTGGCGGTCGCCCGGGGCCTGATCGCCTCCGGCATCAAGTCCGGCGACCGGATCGCGCTGATCTCCAAGACACGCTACGAATGGACCCTGCTCGACTACTCGATCTGGGCGGCCGGCGCCACCACCGTTCCGGTGTACGAGACCTCCAGCCCGGACCAGGTCGAATGGATCCTGTCCGATTCCGGCGCCGTCGCCTGCCTGGTGGAGACGACCGAGCACCGCACCGCGGTGGACGCGATCGCCGAGCGGCTACCGGAACTCAAACAGCTCTGGACCATCGACGAGGACGCCATCGGCGGCCTGGTCGCCGACGGCGCAGCGGTCACTCCGGAGGACGTCGACCAGCGGCGGCACGCCGGCACGGCCGACGACCTGGCCACCATCATCTACACCTCGGGCACCACCGGGCGTCCCAAGGGCTGCATGCTCAGCCACCGCAACCTGCACTCCGACATCACCAACACGGTCCCGGGCCTGATGTCGCTGTTCAACGAACGCTCCGCGACGCTGCTGTTCCTGCCGCTGGCCCACTCCCTGGCGCGGATCATCCAGGTCGGCGTCGTCGAGGCCCGGGCCCGGATGGGGCACACCGCGGACGTCAAGAACCTGCTGCCCGACCTGGCGTCGTTCCAGCCGACGTTCCTGCTGTCGGTGCCCCGGGTGTTCGAGAAGGTCTACAACGGCGCCAAGCAGAAGGCACACGCCGACGGCAAGGCGGCGATCTTCGACCGGGCCGAACGCATCGCCATCGAGTACAGCCAGGCGCTGTCGAACGGCCGGCCCGGCCTGCTGCTGCGGGCCCAGCACGCGATGTTCGACAAACTGGTGTACGGCAAGCTGCGGGCCGCGCTGGGCGGCCAGTGCACCGAGGCCATCTCCGGCGGCGCACCGCTGGGTGAACGGCTCGCGCATTTCTTCCGCGGCATCGGCGTCACGGTCTACGAGGGGTACGGGCTGACCGAGACCTCACCGGTGATCGCACTCAACACCGAGACCGCCTGCAAGATCGGCACCGTCGGGCGGCCCATCCCCGGCTCCACCGTACGCATCGCCGACGACGGTGAACTGCTGGTCAAGGGCGACTACGTGTTCTCCGGGTACTGGCACAACGAGGCCGCCACCAAGGAGACCTTCGACGACGACGGCTTCTTCCACACCGGCGACCTCGCCGAACTCGACGACGAGGGCTTCCTGACCATCACCGGTCGCAAGAAGGAGATCATCGTGACGGCCGGCGGCAAGAACGTCGCGCCCGCCGTACTGGAGGACCGGGTCCGGGCCCACCCGCTGGTCAGCCAGTGCATGGTGATCGGTGACCGGCAGCCGTTCATCGCCGCGCTGGTCACCCTCGACGCCGAGGCACTGCCCGACTGGCTCGACTCGCACGGGAAGTCCAGCCAGGCCACCGCAGCCGACCTGGCCGAGGACGAGGATTTGCGGGCCGAGATCCAGTCCGCGGTGGACGATGCGAACAGGGCGGTGTCCCGGGCCGAGTCGATCAAGGTCTTCCGGATTCTGCCGCGCGACTTCAGCGAGGAGACCGGCGAGATGACGCCGTCGCTGAAGGTCAAGCGCGGTGTGGTGCTGAAGGAGTACTCCGACGAGATCTCCGCGATCTACACCTGAGCCGGCCGCCGGCCGCCTTTCGCTGCGGCGCGCGGCGAAGATGATCCGGGTGGTCCGCGCCGGGCTGCTGGTCCTGGTGACCGGCCTGGCGCTGATCGCCGAGCCGTCGCTCGACACGCTCGGCTGGTGCGGCCTGCTCGCCGTCGCCGCGCTGCCCGGGCTGCTCGTACCGGAACATCCGGTGATCGGACGGCTCGGGCGGCTCGCCGAAGTGGTCGTCGTCGGGCTGTCCACCGCGGCGCTGGCCACCCCGTACGGCTCGACCCTGCCGTTCCTGATCGCACCGGTACGCAGCGCGGCGGTCTTCGCCGGGTCGGCCGAGGCACTGGGCCTGGCCGGCATCGCGACCCTGGTCGTACTGGGCGTCGGCGGCATCAACGGGCACCTCACCAGCGCCGACTACCTGATCCCGGCGGCCCTGTGGCTGCTCGTCGCGCTGGCCGGCGGGCTCGCCGGGCGGCGGATGTATCCGACCGAGCAGGCTTCCGACCCGCAGCCGTACGCGGCGGCCACCCGACTGCTCACCCAACTGCGTACGGTCGCCCGGCAACTGCCCGGCGGCACCCTCGACCTGGGCGGTATCGCCGCCGGCCTGCTGGACGAGCTCGGCGAGGTCGCCCCGGCCGACCGGGCCGCCGTACTGGGCCGAAGTGGCGGCGGGCGGCTGGTGGTGCTCGCCCAGCGCGGACCGGACCGTACCGACTGGGAGACCTCGCTGTCCGCGGACACCCCCATCACCGATGCGTGGGTCAGCCAGCAGCCGCACGTCACGTCCCGCTCGCTGTCCCGCTCCGGCAGCAGTACGCCGGTCTCCGCGCTGGTGATCCCGCTGGTGGCCGGGGTACGCACCATCGGGCTGCTGGCCGTGGAGGCAGACCGGGCCGGCGCCTACCCGGCGGAGGTGGTCGCGAAGGTACGCGGGGTGGTGGGTGCCGCAGCGCTCCGGCTGGAGGCGGCGCTGCTGTTCGACGACGTACGGGCGCTGGCCACCACGGAGGAACGGCAACGGCTGGCCCGGGAGATCCACGACGGCGTCGCGCAGGAACTCGTGATGGTCGGGTACGGCATCGACAACGCGGTCGGCCAGCTGACCGACGTGACGGGCGCCGACTCGGCGATCGAGGACCTGCACATCCTGCGGGCCGAGGTGACCCGGGTGATCACCGAACTGCGGCTGTCGCTGTTCGAGCTGCGTACCGACGTCGATCCGTCCGGTGGCCTGGCCACCGCGCTGGCCGACTACGCCCGCACCGTGGGCGCCACCGGCGGTATGCGTGTCCACCTGTCCCTGGACGAGTCGACCGCCCGACTGCCCGCCACCGTGGAGACCGAACTGCTGCGCATCGGCCAGGAGGCGGTGACCAACGCGCGCAAGCACGCGCACGCCGAGAACCTGTGGGTCACCTGCGAGATCGATCCGCCGTACGCCCGCATCGAGGTGTCCGACGACGGTCTGGGGATGTCGGAGGAGACCCGGGAGGGCAGTTACGGGCTGAGCATCATGGCGGAACGGTCCCGTCGAATCAGGGCGGATCTGCGGATCAGTCGGCGCAAGCCGAACGGAACAACCATCGCGGCAGTGCTCGGGACGAGACCACGAGCGGGTAGCGTATCGGCAGCGGACGGTATGGAGGAGGACAATGCCCGACAGCGCGACCCCGGAGCATGAACCCTCGTCAACCGGTGCCCCGCATGCCCACGATCCCCTAGTGGCGGAGCGACGAACGATGCCCGACCAGCCTGCCGAACTCACCAGGATCCTTCTGGTCGACGATCATGACCTGATCCGCAAGGGTCTGCGGCACGCCTTCGAACGCGACCCCAACTTCGAGGTCGCCGGCGAGGCCGGGACCGCGGCGGAAGGGGTCCGGCAGGCAGCCGCGCTGCACCCGGATGTGGTGATCATGGATCTTCGGTTGCCCGACGGCAGCGGTCTCAACGCCACGCGTCAGCTGCGCAAGGCACACCCCGGGATGGGCATCGTCGTGCTGACCATGTACGCGGGGGACGACCAGCTGTTCGGTGCGCTGGAGGCTGGTGCGAGCGCGTTCGTGCCCAAGAGCGCGCCGGCCGACGACGTGGTCGCCGCCGCCCGACACGCCGCGGCCACCCCGAACGCCTTCACCGCCGGTGACCTCGCCGAGGCGATGAAGCGCCGGCTGACCCCGTCCGGGCCGCAGCTGTCGCCGCGGGAGGGACAGGTACTCAAGCTGCTGGCCGACGGCATGAGTGTGGCTGGAATCGCCAAACAGCTCTACGTCAGCGAGTCCACCGCCAAGACCCACATTTCCAAGCTGTACGAGAAGCTCGGCGCCGGGAACCGGGCGCAGGCCCTGATGACGGCACTGCGCCTGGGCCTGCTGGAACCGCCGGACGCCCCGCGCTTCTGACCCCCACCGACATCCCGACCGGCAGCCCCCGGTCGGGCCGGTGCTCGGGTGCGCTCAGCCGGTCAGCAACGTCCGCATCCGCGCGGCGATGGTGTCCCACTGCCAGTCCGTCTCGACCCAGGCCCGGCCCGCCGCCCCCATCCGGGAGGCCAGGTCACGGTCGGCGAGCAGGGTGGCCAGCCGGTCCGCCAGTACCGCCACGTCGCGCCCGGGCACCACGAAACCGGTCTCGCCGTCCCGGACGGCGTCCGGGGCGCCGCCGGAGTCTCCCGCCACCACGGGCAGGCCGGTGGCCGAGGCCTCCAGGTACACGATGCCCAGGCCCTCCGCCTCCAGGCCGGCCCGCCGGGTCCGGCACGGCATGGCGAACACGTCACCGGCCGCGTAGTAGTGCGGCAGCGCCTGCCACGGCACCGAGCCGGTGAACACGACATGCTCGGCGACACCCTGCTCGCGGGCCAACCTGTGCAGCGTGTCCCGGTACGGCCCGCCGGACACCACCAGCAGTGCCGCGTCCGGTACCCGCCGACGTACCGCCGGCAGCGCCCGGATCAGGGTGTCCTGTCCCTTGCGCGGTACCAGGCGGGACACACAGACGACGACCGGACGGTCTGCCAGGCCGAGCCGACGCCGGATCGCCGCGCCCTCGGTGGCCACCAGCTCCGGCCGGAAGGTCCCGGTGTCCACGCCGGGGGCTAGCCGCTCGAGCTGACCCCGCTGCCGTAGCGGCCCGGCACCGCCGGCGCTTCCCGCGCTGCCCACCCGGTTGGAGCGGCGGCCGTGCAGGGCCGACTCCAGCCGGACCCGGAAGTACTCGCCGAGGTAGGTCACCACCTCCACCTCGCGACCGATCCGGCGCAGCAGTCCCCGGGTGCCGGGCAGTGCCGCCCAACCGGCCTCATGTCCGTGGGTCTGCGCCACGGCACGTCGTACCCCGGCACGACGCAGCGCCGGTGCCATCAGGCCCAGCGGCGCCATCGCGCCGAACCAGGCCGTGTCGCAGCCCCGGGACCGGGCCAGGGCGGCCGCTTGGCGGGTCGCCTTCGGGGTGGGCAGCAGCACTGTCGTGTCGGCGCGTATTACCTCGAACGGCTGCTCGGCGTCGAACTTCTCCGCACCACGCCATCGGGACGCGTACACCACCAGCGAGTCGGCGGGTTGCCGCACGGCGAGCGCGTGGACGAAGTTCTGGATACCGCCGGTACGTGGCGGAAAGTCGTTGGTGACCAGCAGCGTGCGACCCATCCCGGCGATCCTACGGCGCGCCGGTGCCCCGCCGCGCGGCGGCGATGCGCTGCACGGTGCTGGGGTGCGAGTCGAACAGGATGTGTTCGACCGGGTTCGGGTCCACGTCGGCCAGGTTGCGCAGGGCCAGCCGACGCTGCATCGCGGCGAAGGTCGCGGCATCGCCGGTGGTGCCGAGTGCGTGCGCGTCGGCGCGTGCCTCGATCCGGCGCGACACCACGGTGCCGGCCGGACCGGCCACCAGCTGGCCGACGGTCAGCACGAACAGCAGCAGCCCGATGGAGCGTGGGTCGGCGAAGGAGTCCGCGCCGGCCAGCGCGAGCAGCCCGGACCAGCCACCGAGCAGATAGAGCAGGCAGCTGCCGGCCGCCGCGGCCAGCGCAGCCAACGCGGTACCGAGCAGCACGTCGCGGTACTTGGCGTGCCCCAGTTCGTGCGCCACGACCAGCCGGATCTCCGCCTCCGGTGCGGCGGAGAGCAGCGTGTCGAACACGACGATGCGTCGGGTCGGCCCGAAACCGGAGACGTAGGCGTTCACCGCCCGGGTCCGCCTCGACGCATCGGCGACCAGCACGGCACGTACCGGTACGCCGTCGGCAGCGGCCAGCGCGAGCAGCTCGGCCCGCAGCGGCGTGTCCGGCATCGGAGTGAACCGATTGAACAGCGGCTCCACCAGCACCGGGAACACCAGCGAGGCCAGTACGGTCAGGGCCGCGGCACCCGCCGCCACCGGCAGCCACCAGCTGTCCGGCAACGCGCCGGTCAGTGCGGAGAACCCGGCGAGGATGCCACCGGCGAGAAGTACGCCGAGCGCCACGGACCGGGCCAGGTCGGCGCACCAGCCGGACAGCCGCTGGGTGAGCAGGCCGTAGCGCCGCAGTATCACCCGGCGCCGGGCGGCGAACGGCAGACCGGTCAGGAACCCGACGGCCAGTACGGTCAGGCCACCGAGAACGGCGGTCGGCAGGCGCTGTCCGCCGACCGTCCGGCCGATCGTGCTGACGATGCCGGCGGCCAGTGGGGTCAGGCCCAGCAGACCTGCCACGACCAGTTCGACCAGCAGCGCGGCGTAGCGGACCGGCCGCAGCAGGGCGTGCAGCGACCGGCCACGGGCGACCTCGTCGGGCGGCAGGGTGCCCAGCGCCAGCAGCTGCTCGGCGCGGGTCGGGCGGGCCGGTGCGCGCCACGGCACCAGGACCATCACCAGAACGACCGCCGAGCACAGCAGCACACCTGCGGTCACCGCCGCACCGATCTGCCACGCACCGGCCATGTCGATCACCACCCGTCCTGACGGGGATTCTGACAGGCCGCGGCGCGGGCCGTGGCGCCGGCCGCCTCAGGCGGACCGGCGGTCCGGGCGGGCGCCGTCGGGCGGTGCCGTGCCGTCCGGCCGCCCGGGCACCAGACGCAGCCGGGGCATCATGCCCGCCTCGGCGAACACGTCGAGCGCCCTGCGCTCCTCCGCGTCGAACTCCAGCTCGGGCGGCGCACCCAGCAGCACGGTCACCACACAGTCCGCGCAGGCCTTTCCACGGACCGCGCAGGTGTCACAGTCGACAATCATCGCGCCTCCATCCGATCGACGCCCCGCCGAAACTCCTCGGAGCGACCCGGACGCTACGCAGGGGGTATGACATTCCCTCCGACCGATACGTCGGACCCGGCACCATCAGGCAGGATCCGGACAGAACCGCAGGTACCCGCTGCGGCGTCCGCCGGGTGGGGTCAGGCGCGGGCCAGACGCCGCAGCAGGGTGTGCGCCGCGAGCGGGTACGCGCCGTGCCGGCGGACCCCGTCGGCGACCTCCCGGTCCGAGGAGACCACCACCAGCGGACGTCCCGGCGGCTCCGCCCGGACCAGGCGTCGGATCAGCTCGTCCGCGGTCTCGCCCTTGCGACTGAACAGCACCCGGACACCACGCGGTGGCGGCGCCACTCCGTGTACGGCCTCGGCACCGTCCCAGACACAGGTCACCTCGGCGCCGGTACGGGCCACCAGCGCGGCGAGCCCACCCACCAGCCGGTTGCGTTGCTCCTCCAGGGAGATCTCGCCGTACCCGGTCTTGGTCACGTTGTAGCCGTCGACCACCAGATGCGAGCGGGGCAGTGCCAGCAACTGGTCCAGCCGGGCCGGATCATCGGACGCCAGCGCCCTCTCCCGCGCCCGACCGGCTCCGGGCCGGTCGGCGGTCTCGGCGACGAACTCCGCGGGAACCCGGTCGACGGGCTCCAGGGCCAGCTCCCGTACCAGGCCACGGGCCGCACCTCGGACCGTCTCCAGCAACAGCCAGACCCGCGCGTCGTCGAACGCCCGGGTCTCCTTGCCGCCCGAGCGGGCGACGGCCACCGCGGCCTCGGCGTCGGCGAGCCGGGCACGCAACCGGCGCACCTCGGCCTCGTGCTCGCCGGCCGCCTGGGCGGCCCGTCCCTTCTCCGCACTGAGCGTGTCGACGGCCCGCCGCTCCCGCCGCTGCGCCTCCCGTAACTCCTTCTGTACGGCACGCAGCTCGGTACGGACGGCGTCCAGCTCCGCGCGCTGTGCGCCGGCCTCGGTACGGATCCGGTCGAGCTCTGCGGACGCTGCGGCGCGACCCTGCTCGGCCCGGTCGGCACGCTGTTCGGCTTCCTTGATCCGCGCCTCGGTGGTCTCCCGGTCGATCTCGGCCCGGACCACGTCGCTGCTGCCGGACACCAGCGCGATCCAGTTGTCCGGGCGGAGCAGGTAGGCCAGCGCGGCGACCTCGACCGGGTCCGCGGCGGCGGGCCGGGTACCGGCCGCGACCGCCAGGGTCAGCTCGTCCGCCGCCTCCCGCAGCCGGTCGGCGATCGCCTGCCGGAAGGACGGCTCGGCGGCCAGTTGTGCGGCGATGGCGGCACCGCCGAGCCGGGCGCGGCGCTGCGGCGCGAACTTGGCGATCCGGCGCAGGGCGGCCGGCAACTCGTCGGTACGCAGTGCCCCGAGCCCGGCGGCGGCCAGGGTGACCACCCGTTGCCGCACGGGCTCGGGTAGTACCGGGGTGTGCTGCGGATCGTCGGCCCGGTCCGGGGCATCCTCCGACGCCCGCGTCCCGCCCTGCGGGGCCCCGTCCGCTTCCGGCGGCAGCTGGCCGGCCGGGTCCGTACCGGGGTCGTCGGGCCGCTGGTGCCCCGGTCCACCGGCCATCACGGCGTCCCGGGCACGGTCATCGGGCGCCGGGCGGTGGCGGCCGGCGCCGATCCCGACATACCCGTCCCGTCGCGTCGGAGCGTGACTGCGTCCCGCCTGCAGGTCATCAGAATGATGCCGCCGTGGCGCTGGGGAGATCCGCTGTTGCCATGCCCACAGTTTGACATCGCATCGACCGGCGGGCACACCCGCGGCAGCGCACAGTCGCCGGGTCGGACCCCTCTGTCTGTTTCGTCGTACCCCGGGCCTACCGTGCCGATCGTGCCTCCATCCGTAGACCCGCACCCGGCCACCGGTTCCGGACCGTCGACCGGCTTCCACCAGCAGAGCATCGACGATCTCGGCCAGCCGCTGTCCACCACCACCTTCGTGGTGGTGGACCTGGAGACCACCGGCGGCGCACCGGCGGACGCGGGCATCACCGAGATCGGCGCGGTGAAGATCCGCGGCGGCCAGCGGCTCGGCGAGTTCGCCACCCTGGTCAATCCGGGAACCTCGATCCCGCCCTACATCGCGGTGCTGACCGGCATCAGCGACGTCCTGGTCGCCGAGGCCCCGCCGTTGGCCGAGGCGCTGCCGAGCTTCCTGGAGTTCGCCCGGGGCTCGGTGCTGGTCGCACACAACGCACCGTTCGACGTGGGTTTCCTGAAGGCGGCCTGCGCGCTGCACGGTTACCCGTGGCCGGGCTTTCCGGTGGTCGACACGGTCACCCTGGCCCGCCGGGCGTTGACCCGCGACGAGGTACCCAACTGCAAGCTCGCCACCCTGTCCCGCTACTTCCGGACCAGCACCGAACCCTGCCACCGCGCCCTGGACGATGCCCTGGCGACCGTGGACGTGCTGCACGGACTGCTGGAGCGGGTCGGTGCGCAGCGCGTACACACGCTGACCGACCTGGCCGAATACTGTCGGGCGGTCAGCCCGGCGCAGCGCAGTAAACGCGGCCTCGCCGACGGGCTACCGCACGTTGCCGGCGTCTACATCTTCCGGGACGCCCAGGACCGCCCGCTCTACGTCGGCACCTCCGGAGATGTCGCGACGCGGGTACGCAGCTACTTCACCGCGGCCGAGACCCGGGCGCGGATGTCGGAGATGCTGACCGCCGCGGACCGGGTCGAGGCGGTGGAGTGCGCGCACCGGCTGGAGGCCGCGATCCGCGAGCTGCGGCTGATCGCTGCGCACAAGCCGCCGTACAACCGCCGGTCGAAGTTCCCCGAACGGGTCCACTGGCTGAAGCTGACCGCGGAACCGTATCCGCGGTTGTCACTGGTCCGGGCGGTCGCCGAGGACGGCGGCTGCTACCTGGGCCCGTTCTCGACCCGCCGGACCGCCGAACTTGCCGCCGCCGGCGTGTACGACGCGGTGCCGCTGCGGCAATGCACCCAACGGCTGTCGCTGCGCCGGACCAGTCCGTCCTGTGCGCTGGCCGAGATCGGTCGGTGTGCGGCACCCTGCGAGCACGCGATCAGCCCGGCCGACTACGACCGCCACGCGGAGGCGTTCCGGGACGCCGCGCACGGCGACCCGGCCGTACTGGTCGACCGGCTGCTGGACCGGATCGGCGTTCTGGCCGGCGAACAACGCTACGAGGAGGCGGCCACGGTACGCGGTCGGCTGGTGGCGCTGCTGCGCACCGCCGTACGGATGCAACGGCTGCGCTCGCTGACGTCGTTGGCCGAGGTGGTCGCGGCGCGGCGGGACGCCGTCGGTGGCTGGGAACTCGCTGTCGTCCGGTACGGCCGGCTGGCCGCGGCGGGCACCTCGACCGCCGGCGTACATCCGCGCTCCACCCTGGACGTGCTGCTGGCCACGGCCGAGACCGTACGGCCCGGTCCGGGCCCGACACCCTGCGCCAGCGCCGAGGAGACCGAGAAGATCCTGGCGTTCCTCGAGTTGCCGGACACCCGGTTGGTCTCGGTGACACCGGCCGGCACGGCGGCGGTCGGCTGGGCGTGCCCGGTTGGTGGCGCGGAGCGCTTCCGTGCCCTGCTGGGCAAGGCCGAGCAGGCACCCTCCGCGGCGAATCCGTTGACCGGCGAGTCGGGCCTGCCGCGCACCGTGCACCGGCCGACCCGGGCCAGTGCGTGACATCTGCGTCGGCACCACCGGTCACCGGGCCACTGGCCCGTCCGCAGCGCCCGCCGGAATGACTGGCTGAACTTCCCCGGTCACCGCGAGATACCGCTGGTACCGATCTCCTACCAGGTCAGCGCTCGGCGGCGTCGATGTGATACCCCTGAAGGGTCACCCGAGGGCTGCCGGACGCGTCATCGACCGTCTGGCGGCTCGTTGCTATCCACCGAACGGACAACTGATCGTGGCCGATCGGTGGACGGGGTAGCCGATTACGATCGGTAGAGGACCCGTCAGACCTTATCGGTCAGATGTGGAGGTGGCGTTGAGCCTCGGAGCCAACCCGTCGTGGGCGGCGGACCCGCCGGTGGCACCGGCCACGCTGGTGCCCGGGGTCGGTGCTGTGCCGGCCAAGAACGTGCCGGCCAAGAACGTGCCGGCCAAGAACGTGCCGAGCGAGAACGTGTCGGCCAAGGGCGCGACGCCCAAGAACGGACCGGCCCGTCCCGACCCGGGCACGGCCGACGGCGAAACGACGGAACGGCGGTCCGGCGGAACCCTGCCGCTGTCCCGCTGGCTACGGGCGATCCTGCCGTGGAGTAGTCCTCCCACCGACGCCGAGACCCCGGTCGAGGCTCTCATCAGAGCGCACCGCGCCGCCTACCCGCGACCTGACCCGGCTCTGATCGCCCGGTCCTTCGAGGTCGCGGACCGGATGCACGCGGGGCAGGTACGCCGCAGCGGCGAGGCATACATCAGCCACCCGCTCGCGGTGGCACAGATCCTCGCCGAACTCGGCATGGACCCGGTCACTCTGGCCGCAGCCCTGCTGCACGACACCGTCGAGGACACCGACTACACCCTGGAGCAGCTCCGCGCGGACTTCGGCACCGAGGTCACGCTGCTGGTCGACGGCGTGACGAAGCTGGACAAGGTGTTCTTCGGCGACGCCGCCGAGGCCGAGACGATCCGCAAGATGATCGTCGCCGCAGGCGAGGACGTCCGGGTGCTGATCATCAAACTGGCCGACCGGGTGCACAACATGCGCACGCTGCAGCACAAGTCGCGCAGCTCGCAGATCCGGATCGCCAACGCCACGCAGGACGTCCTGGTACCACTCGCCGACCGGCTCGGCATCCACGTACTCAAGGGCGAACTCGAGGACATCGTCCTGCGCACCATCGATCCCGACATGTTCCTGGAGATCGACAAGTATCTGGAAGGACGGGCCGACGACGGCGGCCTGCTCGACGAGGTCATCACGAAGGTGGACGCCTCGCTCCGGCAGGACCGGATCAACGCCAAGATCATCCGCCGGTCCCGGCACCACTCCTCGATCTATCACGAGATGACCTCCGGACCGCTGCGCGAGCCGGACGACCCGCCGCGCATCGTGGTCATCGTGTCCGGTCCGACCACCGACTGTTATGCGGCGCTGGGCTCGGTACACGGCCTGTGGCGCCCGGTGCCGGGGCGGTTCAAGGACTACATCGCCTCCCCCAAGTTCAACCTCTACCAGTCGCTGCACACCACGGTCATGACGCCCGGGCGTCAGCCGGTGGAGGTGATGATCCGTACCGAGGACATGAACGACACGGCCGAGTACGGCATCGTCGTACAGCTGCGCGACGGAACCGCGCCGCCCGGTGGCCGGGAGCAGCTCGACTGGTTGCAGTCGCTGCTGGTCTGGGAGCCCGATGCGATGGCGTCCGCGGAGTTCCTCGACGCGTTGCGCTGCGACCTGTCCGAGGACCAGGTACAGGTGTTCACCAGTGGTGGTGAACGGGTGATCCTGCCGGCCGGCGCAACGCCGGTCGACCTGGCGTACTCGGTGGACAGCAGGATGGGCGACCGGCTGATCGGCTCGTACGTCAACGGACGCCTGGTCCGGCTGTCCACCGAACTCGAGGACGGCGACGTCGTCGAGATCATCACCGCCAATGCCGACGACTACCCCGGCCCGTCCCGCGAATGGCTCAACTTCGCCCGCAGCGCCAACGCCCGGTTGGCGATCGGCAAATGGTTCCGGATCGGTGACGCCGCCGGCGGCGAGGACCCGCCCGACACCCTGAACGAGCGGATCGACGCCGGTCGGGTCGCGGTATCCCGGGCACTACGTCGCCATGAGCGCGCACTGGCCGCCGACGATCCTCTCGTACTGACCGCGCGCGAGCTCGGTTTCCCGGATCTCGACGCGCTGTTCGTGGCGGTCTCCGCGGGCAAGCTGTCCGCCGACGAGGTGGTACGGCGGCTCATCGCCTCGGTCGACAGTACCGAGACGCCGATCCCGTGACCGGCGCCCCGCATCCGGTGACGGCACCTGGCGGGGCACACCACCCCGACGGGGTACGCCGAGCCGCCGCGGCAGCGGTCGCCTAGCCTTTCGCCATGACCACTCGCCGCCCACCCGGCCTGCGCGGGTACGCGCACAACATCGGGTACCGCGTGTTCTACCGACTGCCCAGCCGACTGCGCCGCCGGATCGTACGGACCGTGACTCCGACGTACACGCTGGGCGCGGTCACCATGGTCTTCGACGCCGGCACCGTACCGGACGACGTGCCGGAACATGCCATTCCCGAGGACGCCCGGATGCTCCTGCTGCGCCAGCCACCCGGCTTCGGCTGGACGATGCCCGGTGGGCTGATCGAACGCGGCGAGCAGCCGGACCGGTGCGCCGCCCGGGAACTCGCGGAGGAAGCCGGCATCGCCCTGCCTGCGGAGAAGCTCACCCCTGCGGTTCCCAACGCGGTTGTCCACCCGCGCGGCCGGTGGGTGGACAACGTGTTCCTGGCCAGGATCGATCCGGCCGAGTACCCCGTCACCGTCGACGGCGCGGAGGTCTTCGAGGCGGACTGGTTCCCGCTGTCCGACCTGCCCCGGCTCACCCTGCCGACGGCCCGGCTGCTGGCCCGGTACGGCATCGGCCCACTCGCCACCGTCAGCGGTGACCCGGACGTCGCGGTGTTCGAACGGACATGAGCACCGCCATGCCGTACCGGCTCTGCGCGGTGGTACTGGCCGCCGGCGAGGGCAGCCGGCTGCGCCCGTTGACGGCGCTGCGTCCCAAGCCGCTGTGCCCGGTCGGCAATGTGACCCAACTGGACCGCGCGCTGGACCGGCTCGCCGCGATCGGGCTGGCCGGCCCGGAACTGGTCGCGGTGAACGCCTGCCATCTGGCCGATCAGATCGTCGAGGCGGTCGGCTCCCGGGCCCGGCTGTCGGTCGAGTCGCCGCCGGCCCTGGGTACCGCCGGCGGGGTGGCGGCGCTGCGCGACTGGATCGACGGCCGGGACGTACTGGTCTGCAACGCGGACGGCTACCTGGCACCCGGGGACGAGGCGTTGCGGCTGCTGGTGTCCGGCTGGGACCGCGAGCGTCCCCGACTGCTCGTGGTGCCGGACCCGCAGCGCGGAGACTTCGGTACACCGCGGCGTACCCGACGCTTCGCCGGTGCCTCGCTGGCCCCGTGGGCGCTGGTGTCGACGCTGACCGCGGAGCCTGCCGAACTGTCCGTACCGTGGCGGCGGGCCGAAGCGGCCGGCCGGTTGGACCTGACCAACTTCGACGGGGTCTTCATCGACTGCGGCACGCCGGCGGACTACCTGGCGGCGAACCTTCATGCCAGCGGCGGGCGGAGCGTGGTGGCCCCGGATGCGAACGTGCAGGGCACCCTGACCCGCTGCGTGGTCTGGCCCGGCGCGACGGTGGCCACAGACGAACGGCTGGTGGACGTGGTACGGGCCACGCTGCCGGACGGCTCGCCGCTCACCGTGCCGGCGGCCGGCGCGCGGTCGTACCGATAGCATGACCTGGACCGGCCGGGCAACCGCCCACCTGACCCGCCGGACGACACAGCCCGGGCCACAGGCGTAAGGAGCCGCACGGTGATCACCGCGATCGTCCTCATCCAGTGCGAGACCGATTCGATCCCGGAGGTCGCCAAAGCACTGGCCGGGCTCGCCGGAGTCAGCGAGGTGTACTCGACGGCCGGCAACGTGGACCTGATCGCGGTGGTACGGGTCAAGGAGTTCGAGCACATCGCCGACGTCATCGCCGGCCAGATCAGCAAGACCACCGGGGTGGTCGACACCGAGACCCACATCGCGTTCCGCGCCTACTCCCGGCACGACCTGGAGGAGACCTTCGCGATCGGGTTCGAGGACGCCGACTGAATTCCTTGGCGGACACCACAACCGGGCCTCCTACCGGTCGGTAACCCCACCCCTCTACAGTGTGGGCGTGACCAGCACCGGCGCCATCCGCAACCACCACATCGAGGTGGACGGCCAACGGCTGACCCTGCGCGGACATCCCGCGGCGGACCGCGCCCGCTGCGCCGTACTGCTTCCCGCCATGGGAGTACCGGCCGCGTACTACGACCTGTTCGCCGCGACCCTGGCCACCACCGGGTTGCGGGTGGTCGTGGCCGATCTGCGCGGCACCGGCGCCAGCGGGCCACCGGCGGGGCGGGCCAGCCGGTACGGCTACCGCGAACTCGCCGGTGACGTGGAACTCGCACTGGCCATGGTGGAGGAACTGTTCCCCGGCCCGGCACCGCTGCTGATCGGACACAGCCTCGGCGGACACGCCGCCGCACTGCACCTGGCACTCTCCTCCGGCTCCGGCTCCGGCCCCCGGCGCAATCGCCGGCCTGGTCCTGGTCGCCACCGGAACTCCCTACCACCGCTGCTATCCCGGGCTGCGCGGAGCCGGCGTACGGTCCGGGGCCCGGCTGGTCCGGACGATCGCCGACGTGGTCGGCTGGTGGCCCGGCGACCGGCTCGGCTTCGGTGGACGCCAGGCCAGCGGCGTGATGCGGGACTGGGCACACCTGGTACGCACCGGACAGTTCCCCACCATCGACGGTGTCGAGCCGGAATCGGTACTGGCCGAGGTGGCGGTGCCGGTCCTGGCGGTCAGCGTGGACGGCGACCGCCACACGCCGGCACAGACCCTGGATCACCTGTGCGCCAAGCTTCCCGCCGCCGCCGTGACCCGACACCACTACACCATCGCCGAATCCGGCGCGGCAATGGACCACTTCCGTTGGACCAGAGCCGGTTCGGCGCTGGCCGACCGGATCGGTCGGTTCGCCGACCGGCTCTGATCGGGCACCGGCATCCCAGCCCTGGCCCCCCGGCACCGCATGCCGGGCGCGGGCACCCGGTCGCGCAGGGACCGGTCAGCCGACCAGATGGGGCTTGAGCAGAGCACCGATCTGGTCGGTCTCGGTGATCGACAACCTCGGTACCTCACCCCACTCGGTGCCACCGCCCGGACGGGTGCCGGCGACATGGAAGTGCACGTGCGGCACCATCTGCCGGGCCGGTACGCCGTTGTTCTGCCAGACGCAGATGCCGTCCGGGTCGTAGCCTGCCGACACCGCACGGGCCGCGCGCTGGACCGCCCGCATCACCGCTGCGGCCTCGGCCGCCGACATGTCCACCACGGTGGGCCGATGCGCGATCGGGAGTACGAGCAGATGACCCAGGCCGCGTTGCTCCCGGGTCACGAAAATGGCGACGTCCTCGTCACGTTCCAGGATGGTGAAAGGGAACTGGCCACTCAGGGTGCCGCAGAAACTGCACACCCCGGATTCCGGCAACTGAATGGGCACCACCCGATCCTGCCTCAGGCAGGCGAACCGCAACAGCCCGGGTACGCCGCAGGGCGCCCCGGACCGACCGGGGCGCCCTGCGGGCCGTGAACCGCTGCTACTTGCGCCCGGAGGTGATCTCCTCGCGGACGGGTGCCGGTGACACCGGTGCTTCTTCGGGTTGTTCGACGGCGATGAAGAATCCCTTGACGGCGGGGCCGATGGCGCCGATCCGGTTCATCTTCTTGGGGACGACCCAGCCGCGGTAGGGCAGTTCGGTGTGGCCGTGTTCGTCGGGGGCGGCGAGTGGTTGGTGTACCTCGATGAACTGGCCGGAGGGCAGGCGTTTGATGATGCCGGTCTCGACGCCGTGGGCGAGGACCTCGCGGTCGTGTTGTTGCAGGCCCAGGGCGATGCGGTAGCCGATGTAGTAGGCCAGTGGTGGGATGATCAGGATGCCGATCCGGCCGGCCCAGGTCATCGCGTTGAGGCTGATGTTGAACTTGTCGGCGATCACGTCGTTGCCGCCGGACAGGGTCAGCACGAGGAAGAACGCCACCGCCATCGAGCCCAGACCGACCCGCAGAGGCACGTCACGCGGCCGCTGCAGCAGGTTGTGGGCCGTCCTGTCCTTCATGAACCGCTGTTCCATGAAGGGATAGAGCAACCCCACCATGGTCAGGATCCCGGGCAGGACCACCGTCGGCCACAACAGCGGAGGCACCGTGTAGCCGTGCCCGAACAGGTGGATCCGCAGTTCCCACGGTGGCATCAACCGGGTCGAGCCGTCGAGGAACATCACGTACCAGTCCGGCTGCGACGCCGAGGACACCACAGCGGCCTCGTACGGGCCGAACAGCCAGATCGGGTTGATCTGCACCAGCCCACCGAACAGCGCCAGCACCCCGAACACGACCATGAAGAAGCCGCCACCCTTGGCCGCGAACCCCGGGAACATCCGGTGACCGACCACATTGTGCTCGGTACGACCCGGCCCCGGCCACTGCGTGTGCTTCTGCTTCACCAGCAACGCCATGTGCACGGTGATCAGCAGCAGGATGATGCCCGGAATGAGGAACACATGGGCGATGTAGAGCCGGCTGAGGATGATGTCACCCGGGAACTCCCCGCCGAACAGAGCGAACGAGACCCAGGTGCCGACCACCGGAATCGACAGCATGATCGCATCGGCGATCCGCAGGCCGGTGCCGGACAGCGCGTCGTCGGGCAGCGAGTAACCCGCGAAACCCTCCACGAAGCCGAGCCAGAACAACAGGAACCCGACCATCCAGTTCAACTCACGCGGCCGCCGGAACGCCCCGGTGAAGAACGTCCGCAGCATGTGCACCACGATCGCCGCCATGAACAGCAACGCCGCCCAGTGATGGATCTGCCGCAGGATCAACCCACCCCGCACATCGAACGACAGATCCAACGACGACGCGTACGCCTGCGACATCGTGATCCCACGCAACGGCACGTACGAACCGTGGTACACCACCTCGGTCGACGACGGCGTGAAGAACAACGCCAGGAACGTACCGGTCAACAACAGAATGATGAACGAGTACAACGCGATCTCGCCCAACATGAACGACCAGTGGTCCGGGAAGACCTTGTTGAACAACTTCCGCAACGGCCCGGCACCACCCAGCCGCTGGTCGGCCCAGTCGGCTACCTGGCCGGGCGCCTGCTTCGGGTCAAACTTCGGACGCTTCATGGCCGCTCCCAGAAACCCGGACCGACGGGAACCTTGTAGTCCGATGTTGCGACGAAGTACCCGTCGCTGTCCACCGTGATCGGCAACTGGGGCAGTCGCCGGGTGGCCGGACCGAAGATCGGCCGGGCGTTGTTGGTGATGTCGAACTGCGACTGGTGGCACGGGCAGAGCAGACGGTTGGTCTGCTGCTCATAGAGGCTGGCCGGGCAACCGGCGTGGGTGCACACCTTGGAGTACGCGATGTAGTCCTGCCACTGCGCGCCCTTGTTGATGCTCAGCGCGTTGCGCCGGGCCAGCTGCGCGTCCTCCTGTCGGAGGCGGATCAGCAGCGTCGGCGAGTCGGCGTACCGGTTGGTGGCGCCGCCCGGGATCGCCGGGAACACGGTGAGCTGGCCGCCGGCGCTGACGTTCTCCGGACGCACCAGGGTGCCGTCCTCCAGCATCAGCCGGGTGCCCTTCTTCCACGCGGTGTGCATCAGCGCGTCGCCGGGCTTCTTGATCAACCCGCCCAACGGCATGATGGCCGCGACCCCGACCGGCGCGAGTCCCAGCGCGACCGCGCCCATCAGCAGCGGGCGACGCTTGACGCCGAGCTCGTCGAGCATGCTCAGGCTGGTCGCTGCGGTCAGCTTACGTTCGGTGTCGTCGGACGCGCCGTCGTGCCGCGTCTCCACGGACACCTCTTCGGGCATCAGTTTCTTGGCCCAGGTGATGATCCCGATGCCGATGAACAGCAACGCCAGACCGAGGGTGATGCCCAGTACGGGGGTGTACCACTTGTTGAGGTTCCAGCCGGCCTTGTACTGCCACGGCCAGGCCACGTACGCGACGATGAAGGCCAGGCCGGCCAACCCCACCAGCGCGAAGCACAGCATGACGAAACGGACGACGCGCCGCTCCTCACTGCTGCCCGGGGTGGTGAACCGCGGCTCGTAGTGCACGATCTCCACGCCGTCCCGGCGGGCACCCTCGCGTACCAGATCGAACCGGGTGAGCTTCGGGTCGTCCGGGTCGAACCCGGTGGACTTCGACTCGGTCGCGCTCATGACTTCCCCGCAATCCACAGAGTGGCGAACAGCAGCGAGGTGATACCGATCAGGAAGATCGCCAGACCTTCGGTCGTCGGCCCGATCGAACCGATGTTCCAGCCACCGGGCGCCTGGTCCGCCTTCATGTTCTGCACGTAGGCGATGATGTCCATCTTCTCCTGCGGCGACAGTTCGTTGTCACCGAAGACGGGCATGTTCTGCGGACCGGTGAGCATCGCGGCGTAGATCTGCCGGTCGGTCGACGGGTGCAGGCTGGGCGCGTACTTGCCCGAGGACAGCGCGCCACCACCGGCGGAGAAGCCGTGGCAGCTGGAGCAGTTCACCCGGTAGAGGTTGCCGCCGGCCGCGATGTCGCCCTTGTGCAGGTCGCCACCGGGAACCTGCGGGCCGCCGCCCAGCTCCTCGATGTAGGCGCCGAGCTGCCGGGCCTGGTTGTCGTCGAAGACCGGCTGCTTGCGCTGCGCCTGCGCCTCCTGCCGGGTCATCGGCATACGGCCGGTGGTGACCTGGAACTCGACGGCGGCCGAACCCACACCGATCAGGCTCGGTCCCCGGCTCTTGACACCTTCGGCGTTGCGCCCGTGGCAGGTGATGCAGCTGGTGTCGTACAGCTGCTGACCCTTCTGGGCCGCGACGGAAAGGTCCTGCTTCGGCGTGTCGTCCGCCTGACTGGACGGCGCGAAAGCCGTGTACACGCCGCCCGCCAGGGCCAGCGCCGCGACAAGCCGGGCAGCCGTGCCCAGCCTGCGGCGGAGCCCACCACGTGGTCGGTCGGGAGGAGCAGGTGTCATGGCCTCACCTTGCGGGTCGGTCGGTGCCGGCCGGCGGGGGGAACCTGTCGGCCGGCGCCGATGCACTCATTCACTTGGTTGCCACCCACCCGACTGTTCATCGGACCGGGTCCGCGCGGGACCCTGGCAAGGGTGGCAGTTACTTCAACAGGTAGATCATGCTGAACAGGGCGATCCAGACGACGTCCACGAAATGCCAGTAGTACGACACGACGATGGCCGCGGTGGCCTGCGCCGGGGTGAATCGCGACATCGTCGTCCTGATCATGTAGATCACAAAGGCGATCAGGCCCCCGGTCACGTGCAGCCCGTGGAACCCGGTGGTCAGGAAGAACATCGAGCCGTAGCCGTCGGTGTCGAGCTTGAGCCCCTCGGCGTACAGCGAGCGGTACTCGTTGGCCTGCCCGAGCACGAAGACCAGGCCCATGATGAAGGTGATCGAGAACCAGCGACGCAGGCTGTGCACGTTGCCGCGCTCGGCGGCGAACACGCCGAACTGGCAGGTCACCGACGACAGCACCAGGATGATGGTGTTGGTCAGCGCGTACGGGACGTCCAGCGTTCTGGTGTGTTCGATCCACTCGTTGGGTGCAGCGGCGCGGATCGAGAAGTACATCGCGAAGAGCGCCGCGAAGAACATGAGCTCACTGGAGAGCCAGACGATCACTCCCACACTGACCATGTTGGGCCTGGTCAGTGAGTGGATCCGACTCTGCTCGATGGCGGGGGCCGCAGTCACGCCGGTCATTATTGCCCCTCGGGTAAGGACGCCGACCGCCGGGTGCCAGGTAAGGCACAGATACTCACACAGACCGCACCGCCGACGGGTCCGGCACGCCCTGCGGGTACGATCCGTGACGTCCGGCCAGCACCCCGGGGAGCATGAAGATCATGGCCAACGCCACAGCACCGATCACCCGCACCGTCCTGCTCTACAGCGACGACGAGAAGGTCCGGGAGCGGATGCGCCTGGCCATCGGGAGGCGGCCCGCCGCCGACATCACGGTCGAGTTCGTCGAATGCTCCGAGCAGCGCGACGTCATGCGGCATGCCGACGACGCCGATGTCGACCTGCTGCTGCTCGACGGCGAGGCCTGGCCGGCCGGCGGGCTCGGCATCGCGCACCAGGTCAAGGAAGAGATCATCGATCCTCCGGTGACCGTCGTGGTGGTCGGCCGGGACGCCGACCGGTGGCTGGCCGCCTGGTCCCTGGCTGACGGCGTACTCGCCCACCCGCTGGACCCGGTCACCACCGCGGACGCCCTCGCCGACCTGCTCCGACAGCAGGGCGCCGGGCGGGTCGCCACCAACCGGTGACGCCACCGGAGCCTCCGGTGTCCCCGGAGCCTCCGCCGGGCCACCCGGCAGACCAGGACCCGCAGGCGGCCCAGGACCCACAGGCGGTCCGGAACCCGACGACACAGCAGGGCACACCGATGACCCAGGGACCCATGGTGGCGGTACGGAACTGGCCGGTGCTGCTGGCCACTCTGCTGCGCGGTGACACGCTGGACACCGGCGACACCGAATGGGCGATGGGCGAGATCATGTCCGGCAACGCCACCGGTGCCCAGATCGCCGGTTTCGCGGTGGCGCTGCGGGCCAAGGGCGAGACCGCAGCCGAGGTGACCGGCCTGGTCGAGGCGATGCTGACCAAGGCCACCCGGCTCACCGTCGAGGAGCACGGACTCCCCGGCACCGAACGGCCCGGCCTGACCGACGCGACCGATGTCGTCGGTACCGGCGGCGACGGCGCACACACGGTCAACATCTCCACCATGGCCGCGATCGTGGTCGCCGGTGCCGGCGTGCCGGTGATCAAGCACGGCAACCGGGCGGCCTCATCCCGTTGTGGTGCGGCCGACCTGTTGGAGGCACTGGGCGTACCGCTGGAACTCGGCCCCGACGAGGTCGCCCGGTGCGTCCGGGACGCCGGTATCGGCTTCTGCTTCTCCGCCCGCTTCCACCCCGGCATGCGGCACGCCGGTGGCACCCGGCGTGAGCTGGGAGTGCCGACCTTCTTCAACTTTCTCGGTCCGCTGACCAACCCGGCCACGCCGAAGGCCAGCGCGGTCGGCTGTGCCGATCTGCGGATGGCTCCGGTACTGGCCAGGGTCCTCGCCGATCGCGGCTGCTCCGCGCTGGTGCTCCGCGGTGAGGACGGACTCGACGAGTTCACCACCACCGCGCCGACCCGGCTGTGGGTGGTCTCGGCGGGCACCGTACGGGAAACCGTGCTGGACGCCGCGGATCTCGGACTGCCCCGCTCCACGGCCGCAGACCTGCGAGGTGCGGACGCCGCGTACAACTCGGCGGTGGCCCGTCGGATGCTGGCCGGTGCGACCGGGCCGGTACGGGACGCGGTGCTGCTCAACGCCGGGGCGGCGATCGCCGCGCACCGCGGCCTGGCCGGCGATGTCGCGCAGGCCGTCATGGACGGCATGGCCGCGGCCCGTACCGCGGTGGATTCCGGTGCCGCCGCCGCGACCCTGGACCGTTGGGTGTCCGTGGCCGGTCAGCTGGCCTGACCGGATCTCCTGACCCGGGGTCTCCTGACCACCGCACCGCCGCGGCGAGGACCGTACGGCCGGACGCATGACGACGCACGGTGAAGGCTCGCTGCCCGCTCAGGGTGCAACCTGCGTGATCGGCAGGGCCCGGAACCGGCAGGATCACCGGAAACAGTAATCAATGTCCATTTTGTAGCACGGCATCCCGGCCGTCTTGGTGGCGCTGCGCGACTATCTTCCGCAGAATGGTGCGATGCCTACCGAACGCCACGACAAGCTGGTACGCGACCGGATCCCCGAGATCGTGACCGCTTCCGGTGCCCGGCCGCAGACCCGGATCGCCGACCCGGTGGAATATCGCGCGCTGCTGCGGGCCAAGCTCGTCGAGGAGGTGCACGAGTTCCTGGAGGAGGAACATCCCGAGGAGCTCGTCGACATCCTGGAGGTGATCCGGGCTCTGGCCACCGACCTGGAAACGAGCGCCGAGGAATTGGAACGGCTCCGCGAGAAGAAGGCCACCGAGCGCGGCGGCTACACCGAACGGATCGTGCTGCTCGAAGTACAGAGCTGACCAACGTACCGGGCCAACCGAGGTACCGGGCCAACCGAGGTACCGGGCCGACCACCACGCGACAGGGGACCACCGGACGGGCAGGTCACAGATCGATCGATGCAGATCGATCGACCGGTGACCTGCCAGGACCGCCGACCGTCGGCCTTGTCACCGGCGTCCGGCCTGGCCACGGGCACACCGTCAGCCCTACCGTATGACCGTGATCAACGTTTCGCCGGTGCGGCCCGACGATCTGCGGTTGGCCGGTCTGCTGACCGCACAGCACGCGCGGAGACCCGAAGGCTGTCCGGACACAACCTCGACAGCCGCCCGGTTCCTGCTCGCCACCCGCTCCGGCCGACCGGTCGGGTGCTGCGGGGTGACGCCGGCCGCGCCCGGCACGGCGGCGCTGGAGCACCTGCACGTCGAGCCCACGGAACTCGGGCGAGGTACGGCCCGGGCGCTGATGGCCGCCGCCGAGCGGCTCGCTGCCCGGCTCGGCGCGCACACCGTCACCCTCGATCCGACCGCGGACACGGCGGATCTACTGGGCACCCTGGAGGCCGCCGGATACCGACCCGTCCCGGACGGCTCCGGGCATGGTCCGGTAGGCACCCGCTACGCCAAGGCACTGTCGGCCACCCGGCCGGGGCAGCGCTGAGACCGGCGAGGCGAGCGGCCACCTCCGACACGCCGAGCCGGGTCCACCGGCCACGTCCGCACGGATGGAAGAGTCTGCGGCAGGAGGTGGTGGCGGTGTCAGGTCCGGTCGATGGTCTCGACATGCTGTCCGAGCTGCCCTGCTCGCGGTGCGGCACGACGACGCTCTTCGAGCAACCGGAGTGCCTGGACGGTCACGGCGCCGACTGCCCCGAGTGGTGCTGCATCCGCTGCGGCGAGGCCGTACTGACCAACTGGTACGACACGCAGCCCGCGCCGGCACGGCTCCGCACCAACCGTGCCGCCTGACCGGACGGTGAGCGGCGGGTGGTGAAGGCGCCCGACAACGCGACAGCTCCCCGTACCGGATCCGGCGCGGGGAGCTGTCGCGTTGTCACGCCTCACTCGTGGCCGTGCACCTTGCGGGTGCCGGTGTAGTACTCGAAGACGAAGCCAGCGACCCCGATGACCACGGCGATGAGCCCTGCGGCCAGCAGCCAGACCTGCCAGAACACCACGCCCAGACCGGCGACCGCGGCGGCGAGAGCCATGCCGAACGGCCAGTAGCTACCGGGGCTGAAGAAGCCGATCTCACCGACACCGTCGGCGATCTCCGCGTCCTCGCGGTCCTCCGGGCGGGGTTCCATCCGCCGGGCGATGAAGGCGAAGTAGAAGCCGCACATCGCCAACAGCAGCGTGGACAGGATCAGCGCCACCATGCCGATCACTTCGATGTGGCCGGTCGACGCGTGCGTCCAGGACGCGTACACGACGGTGGCGATCGCCAGGAACAGCGCAACGATGTTGAAGATTCGGGATTCGGTCTTCATAGCGTCGCCTCAGCTCGCCTTACGCGCAGTGCGGTCGGTGTTGAACGGGTGCGTGGTGGTCGCGTACGGAGCCTGACCGATGTCCTTCAGCGCGTCCGGGGTGTTCATCCCCTTCTGCTTGTCCTTCAGGAACTTCTGGTAGTCGGTCCAGCTCACCGCGCGCATCTCGAAGTTCATCTGCGAGTGGTAGGTGCCGCACAGCTCCGCGCAGCGCCCCACGTACGCACCTTCCCGGTCCACCGTCACCTCGAAGGAGTTGATCGTGTTGCCCGGGAAGACGTCGCGCTTGAACAGCAGTTCGGGCACCCAGAAGGAGTGGATGACGTCCCGACTGGTCTCGGTGAACCGGATCTTCTTGTGCGTCGGCACGACCAGCACCGGGATGTAGTCGCTGGAACCGGTGGTCTCCACCGGCTGACCGTTGCCCGCCTTGGTGTCCGGGTAACGGAACTGCCAGTTCCACTTGAACGCGACGACCTCGACCCGGGTGTCCGGGTTCTTGTGTTCCTTGTTCACGTACGACTCGGTGATCGCCGTGTAGTAGAAGAGCACGGCGATGATGAAGAACGGGACCACCGAGTAGATCAGCTCGATCGGCAGGTTGTACCGCGTCTGCGCGGGCAGCTGCTCGCCACGCTTGCGGTAGCGCACCACGCACCAGAAGATCAGGCCCCACACGAACACGCCGACGATCAGCGCGGCGATGGTGGAACCGATCCACAGGTTGTACATCTGGTGGGCCTGTGGAGTGATTCCGCCGTGCGGCCAGCCGAAGGCGAAGGCGTCCTTGGCCGAACAGCCGGCGAGTGCGGCCAGGAGCGTGACGCCGCTGACCGCGACGGCGACGAAGCGCCGGATCCCGGTCGTACGGCGGCTTCCGCTCGCCTGGCTGGCACCGGTCACCTGGCTGGCGCGAGCCGGACGGCGGGTGCGAGCCCTGGAGGTTGGACCTGCGACCACCTGCTCCTGCCTTCCTGTGCGGGACATGGTGCGGCAACGACTGTCACCGACGGTCGAAGATTACTCGACCTGCACCCGCCGTACGCCGATGGGGTACGAAGCCATCGCACGGTACGGACGGGCGATCAGGTCGGTGATGTCAGGACGGCAGGTGCGCGCGAACGTCGTCGGCGCAGTCGGTCCCATAGGAATCGGCCAGCCGGGAGGCGAACTCCGCCGACTCGACGACGTACTCCTGGGTACCGACGGTCTCCAGCACCAGAGTGGCCAGCAGGCTGCCCACCTGTGCGGAGCGTTCCAGGGACAGATCCCAGGACAGCCCGGCGAAGAAGCCGGCCCGGAAGGCGTCCCCGACACCGGTCGGATCGTGCGCGGCCATCTCCTTGGCCACCGGGACCGTGATCGGCTCCATGTCGCGGCCAGTGATCCTGGCACCGTCCCGGCCGAGTGTGGTCACCTGGACCTGGACCCGGTCGAGCAGTTCGGCATCCGACAGACCGGTCTTCTGCTTCAGCAGGTTGCACTCGTAGTCGTTGGTGGTGAGGAACTCGGCACCGTCGATGAGGCGCAGTGCATCCGCGCCGGACATCCGGGCGAGCTGCTGTGACGGGTCCGCGGCGAACTTCAGTCCTCGTTCCCGGCACTCGTCGGAGTGCCGCAGCATGGCCTCCGGATCGTTCGCACCGACCACGACGAGGTCGAGGGCACCGAGCCGGCTGTGTACCGGCGCCAGTTCGATGTTGCGCGCCTCGGCCATCGCCCCGGCGTAGAAGGATGCGATCTGACACATGTCCTCGTCGGTGGTGCAGACGAAGCGTGCGGTGTGCGCGGTCGCGGACACATACACCGAGTCGCAGTCCACTCCGTGCCGCTCCAGCCACCCACGGTAGTCACTGAAGTCGGCACCTACCGCGCCGACCAGCGCCGGGGACAGGCCCAGCTGACCCATCCCGAAGGCGATGTTGGCCGCCACCCCGCCACGGCGGACCACCAGTTCGTCCACCAGGAACGACAGCGACACCTGGTGAAGCTGGTCAGGCAGCAACTGGTCGGCGAACCGACCGGGAAAGTGCATCAGATGATCGGTGGCGATCGACCCTGTCACGGCGATCTTCATCATTGACCCCAAGATGGACGGCTACCGCGCACCCAACCGCGCGCCGCGCCAGCGTACCGGCCGCGCCCCGGTTCCGCGCCTCGCCCGCCGATCCGTGGCTTTCTGCACATCCCAGCCCACCTGGAGTGACGGCAGGGCACCCTGTGGTGGCCCGTCGGACACGACGATGCCCGCGAGATCCTCGCGGGCATCGTGCTTGCGTACCGACCACAACGTGCAGCGGCACCGTCTGCGGTCGTCAGTGGAACGAGTCGCCGCAGGCGCAGGAACCCGTCGCGTTGGGGTTGTCGATGGTGAAACCCTGCTTGTCGATCTTGTCGACGAAGTCGATCGTCGCGCCCTGCAGATAGGGCACGCTCATCCGGTCGACCACGACCTGCACGCCGCTGAAGTCGGTCACCTCATCGCCGTCGAGCGACCGCTCGTCGAAGAACAGCTGGTACCTCAGGCCTGAACAGCCGCCCGGCTGGACGGCGACCCGCAGCCGGAGGTCGTCGCGGCCCTCCTGGTCGAGCAGCGCCTTGACCTTTTCGGCCGCACCGTCGGTGAGGACGATGCCGCCGGTCTCGGTCGTCTCGGTGGTCTGCTGAACAGTCACGTGGTGCTCCCTGCGCGGTTGGTCTTGTCGTCGCTGTCAGCCAGATGTACTGGTCATCAGGTCAACAACAGCGCCGTGGGCCTACATTCCCATGTTCGCACAGTCTCCGCGTACGGCCAGTGAGCTACAGCGCACCGGTCCGCTTTATCGGTCCGGGCACGGTTACCGAGGTTCGTCCCGGATGCTGTCGCCGTGGCTGCCGTCGTCGTGACCAGCAGAACCGTCCGGATCAGCGCCGTCCGGGCCACCCCACTGCCGGGCCACCCGGGCAGCCAGAGCCCGCAGGCCGACGGCCGGCTCCGCCATCGCCCGCTCGACCCCACCGACCTGCTCCACCACCGAGAACGTGGCGTCCACCCCCGCGGCCGCGGCCTCCCGGCGACCGACGTCGACCCGACCGGCCAGCACCAGGCACGGCACCCCACGCTCGGCCGCGGCCGAAGCCACCATCGCCGGCAGCTTGCCGTGCAGCGACTGGAAGTCGAACGACCCCTCCCCCGTCACCACCAGGTCACAGTCGTCCAGCGCGGCATCCAGGCCGACCGCGGTACGCACCACCGCAGCACCCGACTCCCGACGTCCACCCAACGCGTACAGGGCGGCGCCGAGCCCACCAGCGGCACCCGCACCCGGGAGTTGGGCGAGACCGTCCGGGCACCCCGGCAGATCACGGCTGAGCACCTCGGCGAACCGGGTCAGCGCGTCGTCCAGCAGCAGCACAGCTGCCCGGTCCGCGCCCTTCTGCGGACCGAACACCGAACTCGCGCCATGCAGCCCGGTCAGCGGGTTGTCCACATCGGTAGCCGCCACCACCCGCAGCTGCCGTAACCGCGCCGGACCGGACAGGCCGGTACAGTCCACCAGCGCGGCGCCGCCGTAGGGCAGTACCCGGCCGGCGGTATCCACCGGCGCGGCACCCAGCGCGGCCAGCATTCCGGCACCGGCGTCGTTGGTGGCCGAACCGCCCAGACCGACCACGGCGGTGTCCGCACCGGTCTCGGCCGCCGCGGCGAGCAGCAGGCCCAGCCCGTACGAGGTGGCACGCAACGGGTCCCGCTCGTCGGCGGTGAGCAACTGCAGGCCGCACGCCTGGGCGGCCTCCACGTACACGGTGTGCCCGACGAGCAGGATCTGCCCGTCCACGGGTCGACCGAGCGGGTCGCAGGTGCGTACCGGAATCCGGGTCCCGGACAGTGCCGTGGCCAGTACGTCGACAAACCCCGGACCACCGTCGGCCAGCGGGCGCAGGCTCAGTACGTCGCCGGGCACGGTGTCCCGCCAACCCGCCGCGATGGCGTCGGCCGCAGCCGGAGCCGACAGCGTGCCGGCGAACTTGTCCGGGCAGATCAGTACGCGCATGGCGAGCAGTCAACAGCATCCGACGAACGGCTGATCCTGACGGTGCGCCGCCACGGCCGGGTGACACCCGTCCGCGCGTCACGCCACGGGATCCGGGATGAGAGCGGACAGTAAGGGAGGGCGTCGGCAGGTTTCTGTCCGACCCCGCCCGGACGCCACGCGTGCCGATTGGTGGCCGTGCTCCGGAAAACTGCTGAACAGCCTGTTGGAGGCGCTATCGCAGGACCGGACCGGTTTCTGTCAGCCAAGTCCCCCAGTCAGACATTCGCCGCCCGCAGCACGCAATCCGTCACGCGGTATCACCGGGTCAGTTGCGCCGGGTAACGGAGCGGACAGGTATTCGGGCACGTTTCCGGCCCGGTGAATCCGCGACGGAACAGGAGGGGTGCGTTGAGCGCAGGAGCGAGTCAGCGGTCGGCACCGATGGACGAGGCAGCAGGGAACCGCACCGTAGCGGACGGGACGGGTGCGGGTATCCGGCCGGAACTTCCCGGGGTAGCCCTCGTGCCACCTGAGGTCACCAGCCCTGTTGCGGCGGCGGCCGACCCGAACCGGGAACCGGTGGCCGGGAACGTACTGGTGGTGCGCGGCGGTGACCCGCTGATGGGCGAGATCCGGGTACGGGGCGCCAAGAACCTGGTGTCCAAGGCGATGGTCGCGGCACTGCTCGGTGAGACCCCCAGCCACCTGTTCGACGTTCCGTCGATCCGGGACGTGGAGGTGGTGACCGGCCTGCTCCGGCTGCACGGGGTACGGGTCTGCCCGGGTCCCGACGGCGAGCTGCTGCTCGACCCGTCCAACGTCGAGTCGGCGAACGTGGACGAGATCAACGTGCACGCGGGATCGAGCCGGATCCCGATCCTGTTCTGCGGTCCGCTGCTGCACCGGCTCGGCCGGGCGTTCATTCCGGATCTGGGCGGCTGCCGGATCGGTGGGCGGCCCATCGACTTCCATCTGGACGCGCTGCGCCAGATGGGTGCGGTGGTCGAGAAGACCCCGCAGGGGCTGGACATCACCGCACCGGACGGCCTGCACGGTACGAAACTGGCGCTGCCCTACCCGAGTGTCGGCGCGACCGAACAGATCCTGCTGGTCGCGGTGCAGGCCCAGGGCGTCACCGAACTACTCAACGCCGCGGTCGAGCCGGAGATCGTGGACCTGATCGCCGTACTGCAGAAGATGGGCGCGATCATCACGATCCACACCGACCGGGCGATCCGTATCGAGGGGGTCCGCCGGCTGCACGGATACCGGCACCGGCCCCTGCCGGACCGGCTGGAGGCGGCCAGTTGGGCCAGCGCCGCGCTGGCCACCGGCGGTGACGTGATGGTCCGTGGTGCCCGCCAGGCCGACCTGCTGACGTTCCTCAACGTGTTCCGGTCCATCGGTGGCGAGTTCGCCGTGGAGGACTCGCCGACCAACGGCGGCATCCGGTTCTGGCATCCGGGTGGTGACCTTCGGGCCGTGGCGTTGGAGACCGACGTACACCCCGGCTTCATGACCGACTGGCAGCAGCCGTTGCTGGTCGCCCTGACGCAGGCAAGCGGCCTGTCCATCGTGCACGAGACGGTGTACGAGAACCGTCTCGGCTTCACCGATGCGCTGGTCAGCATGGGCGCCACGATCCAGCTGTACCGGGACTGCCTGGGCGCCACGCCGTGCCGGTTCGGTCAACGCGACTTCCGGCACTCCGCGGTGATCTCCGGGCCGAGCCGACTACACGCCGCGGACCTGGTCATTCCGGACCTGCGGGGCGGCTTCAGCCATTTCATCGCGGCGCTGGCCGCGGAGGGGACCTCCCGGGTGTACGGGGTGGATCTGATCCACCGGGGGTACGAGAACTTCAGCGGCAAACTGGCGGCGCTCGGTGCCTCGGTCTCGGCGGAACCCACGGACCTCCGGCGGGTCGAGGACATGCGGTTGGCCGGTGGGCCGGTGGAAGCAGCCCGGTGATTCCGGTTACCCTTCGTCCGTGCCCTCCCTGTTCCGGCGCCATGCCGACACCGCAACCGACGGGTCCGCCAGCGACGAATCCGCCACCAGCGGAACCTCCGGCGACTCTGCTGCCGCCGGGAAGTCCGCCGCCGCGGCCGACCCCGCCACGACCAAGCCGAGGTCCTACACCGCGGGCAAGGGGCGGCCGACCCCCAAACGCCGGGAGGCGCAGCGGCGGGCCGCGGAGGCGCCTCCGACGGACCGCAAGGAAGCCGGGCGGCGACTGCGTGAGCGGCAACGCCAGGAGCGGGCCGAGGCCCGGCAGCGAATGCTGGCCGGGGACGAGAAATACCTGCCGGCACGTGACCGTGGCCCGGAACGCGCCCTGGTGCGCAACGTCGTCGACTCACGGCGCAACATCGGCAGTTACTTCCTGATCGCCGCACTGGTGATCCTGATCGGCACCTCGTCCGGGATGCCACCGGTCGTCCGGCTGGCCGCCCAGTTCCTCTGGTACGCGCTGGCGCTGATCTTCATCGTGGACTGCGTGGTGCTCTGCCGACGGGTACGCAAACTGCTGCGGGCCCGTTTCCCGAAGACCGAGCAGCGGACCGGGAGCCTCTACCTCTACGCGGTGATGCGCTCGATCACCTTCCGCAAGCTGCGGATGCCCGCACCGAAACTGCGCATCGGCGACGAGGTCTGAGCCCGGCACCGGTCCGCCCGGGTCGGATTGGTTTCCCGTGCCCATGGGCACAACGCGGTGGGAGCCATCAGCGCAGCACCCGGATCGGAGGCCTGGGCCGGTGACGGTGACAATTCGACTGGTCGACGCCGACGAACGGCTGCGCAGTGCGCGCCCGTTGACGGCCTACGCCTTCGAGAAGAGCCCGTGGGACGAGGAGCTGACCCGACGCCGGGCCAGCCTCGGTCGCTGGCGGACCCACGTACTGTTCGATGACGACGAACCGCGCAGCACGGCGACGGTCATCGAGATGACCCAGAACGTACGTGGTCTGCTGCTTCCCATGGGCGGGGTCGCCGGCGTGGCGACCCATCCGGCCGGTCGGCGGAAGGGCTTCGCCCGGCGTCTGCTGCATCACGTACTGGCCGACATGCGCGACCAGGGTCAGGTGGTCAGCGCGCTGTACCCGTTCCGGCCGTCGTTCTACGAGCGGTTCGGCTATGTCGGGATTCCGCCGGAGCGGCGGGTCACCGTGCCCCCGTCGGACCTCGTCGCGCTGATGCGGGTGGCGGTGCCCGGCGAGGTCGCGCTGCACCGCTATCCGGAGGCCGCCCCGCAGGTACGGGAGCTGACCGAGGCCATCCAGCCCGGCGTGCACGGCATGGCGTTGCGGGCCGATCCGGACCTCGCAGCCGCCCGCGGGGTCGACGACCACTGGGTGGCTGTCGCCACGGTGGACGGCAGGGTCAGCGGATATCTCGCCTACCAGATCAAGGCGTACGGCGGGGAACTGTCGGCGTGGCGCTTCCTGTACCGGGACCCGGCGGCCCGCACGCTGCTGCTGGGCTGGCTGGCCGGGCATACCGACCAGGTCGGCACCGTCTCGCTGCCGCTGCGCCCGGACGAACGACCGGAGACCTGGGCGACCGACGCCGATCTGGCGGTCGCGTCCCGGATGGCGCCGTTGCATGCGCCGGCACCGATGGTGCGCATCCTCTCGCTGCCCGGGCTGGCCGGGATCAGCGTCGGGGAGGCCGCCGTCACGGTACGCATCGTGGACGAGGTCGTCGGCGGTGTGTACACATTGGACGGTGCGGGTGGTGCGCTGGACGTACGGACCGGCGGTGAACCGGCTGCGGAGCTGACCGGCCACGGACTCGCCGCGCTCGTCTACGGCGTACTCGACCCGGCGGAACTGCCGTTGCGTGGCTTCGGCACCGCCTCCCCCGCTGCGCTCACCGCGCTGCGTTCGCTGTTCGGACCCCGGGCACCGTACCTGTTCGAGAGCTTCTGACCGGACAGCTACCACGGATCCACGCTGTGCCCCAGGAGCGCCGCTCCGGGCAGGACAGGGTCGCGCCGCGTCGAGCGACCTGCCCGGCACCGACGGTCCCCTGTGTCGAACAGCACTGCGAGGCGGCCCTACCTGTACCGGCTCGGCGCCTACCACGCCGTCGAGCTCGGGGTGCGGCCGGAACACTATCCGTACATGGGTCGCGCGCTGGTCCGGGCAGCCCGGGACATGTCGACCGGTTGGTCGTCGATGACCAGCTCGTGCTGGGTGCTGGTCTACGAGTGGATCAGCAGCATGATGCTCGCCGGGGCCCGGGAGGCGGCGTCGGGCCGCCGGTGACGCCACGGTTCAGACCGGCTCGGCCCGCAGCGCTCCGGTCGCTTCCGGCTCCCCCGCCGGTTCGGCGTAGAGCCGGGCCACCACGTCCTCGATGTCGGGTTCCAGTACCGACACGTCGCGCAGCGCACCCGTGCCGGCGACCGCGGCCATCAGCTCACCGGCGGTGCTGCCGGCCAACCCGAACACGACCCGGTGCCCATCGGCCTCCACCGACTCCAGCGTCGCGCCGGCCGGCACCGGTACGTCACGCCACGGGCTGTCCAGGTCGACCACGATGCGCCGTCGCGAGTCGTACCGGGCGTGCAGCTCGGGCAGGGTACCGTCGTGCACCACCCGGCCGTGGTCGATGACCACCAACCGTCGGCAGAGCGCTTCGATGTCGGCCAGATCGTGGGTGGTCAGTACCAGGGTGGTGTCACCTGCGGTGCCGAGTTCGGCCAGGAACGCCCGTACTGCCTGCTTGCTGACCACGTCCAGGCCGATCGTCGGTTCGTCCAGGAACAGCACCTCCGGCGAGTGCAGCAGCGCAGCGGTGATCTCGCCGCGCATCCGTTGCCCCAGCGACAGCTGGCGTACCGGGGTGGACAGGAACTCGTCGAGTTCCAGCCTTTGGCGGCAGTCGGCCAGCCGGGCCGCGTGCTCGGCCGCCGGTACCCGGTAGATGTGGCGCAGCAGCCGGAACGATTCGGACAACGGCAGATCCCACCACAGTTGGGAACGCTGCCCGAACACCACACCGATCCGGCGGGCCAGCCGGGTACGCTGCGGCACCGGGCGCAGCCCGCACACCTGCAGCTGCCCGCCCGACGGGGTCAGCACGCCGGTCAGCATCTTCAGCGTGGTGGACTTGCCCGCACCGTTGGGGCCGATGTAGCCGAGCATCTCGCCCGCCGCCACCGACAGGTCGACACCGTCCACAGCGGACACCACGTGCCGCTGCCGACGGAACCGGCCGACCCGCCGCCGTACCGTGAAGTCCTTACGTAGTCCGGTGGTCTCGATGATGGGCACGTGTACTCCAGGGTTGTCGGGGGGAAGCTCAGGACCCGGTGCTGCGGTAGTGCCGTACCCCGGTACGCCAGACCAGCGCCGCGAGCGCCACCGCCAGCACCGCGACCAGGGGCGAGCACCAGGGCACGAAACTGGGCGTACCGAGCGGATCGGCGTGCCCCAGAATGGCCAGGGCCGGCAGGTAGGCGACGAACGCGAAGCCCAGCCCGTAGGCGAACACGGCGCGGAACCAGCCCGGGTAGATGCTCGTCGGGTAGAGGGTGAAGTCACGACCGCCATAGGTGAAGCTGTTCGCCAGTTCTCCCGATTCGACGAACCAGAACGCCACGGTGGAGCCGGCGACGAACACCGAACAGAACACCACCGCACCGGCCACCGGGGCGATCACCAGCAACGCCGCCCGGGCCGGTGTCCAGTCCACGTGGGCCAGCGACAGCGCCACGGCCAGCACCACCAGGCCCTGGAGCACCCGGCCGAGCCGGCGCAGCGTGAAGTCGCCGAAGACCAACTGGGGCAGCACCCGCAGGGGTCGGATGAGTACAGCGTCGAAGCGACCGGTCCGGATGTACTGGCGCATCGTGTCGATGTTGCCGACCGCCAGGTCGGCCAGCGCGAACGCGGTGTTCGCCAGCCCGGTCATCACAAGCACCTCGCGGACCGAGAAGCCGCCCAGCGCCGGGGTCACCCGGAACAGCACCAGTACGGCCAGTACGTCCAGCGACGCCACCAGCGTGCTGCTCGTCATGTCCAGGACGAACGACGCCCGGTACTGGGTCTGCGAGCGCAACTGCGCGCCGACCAACCGCAGGTACGCGCTAGCCACCCTGCACCACCAGCCGGCGCTCGGCGCGGCGCTGGACGAGGACCGCCAGGGCCAGCATGACCGCGGCCCACAGCACCTGGTCGAGCAGTATCAGCCCCTGATGTACGGTGTCGCCGCGCTCCACGAGGACGTCCACCGGCGCCTGGATCATCGACGGGAACGGTGTGGCCACCCACAGCACCGTCCGGACCGGCCCGGGAAGGAACGCCAGCGGGAAGTACAGGCCGGTCAGCACGTTGGAGCAGAGCAGCCAGGCGGTCAGCACACCGCGGATGTCCAGCAGCCAGAACGCGGCGAGGTTCACCACGTAGCGGATCCCGAACGACACCAGGACGGCGGCCAGCACACTCACCGCGAACAGTGGATAGCTGGCCAGCCGGTGCGGCGCGTAGAGGTCGAAGCTGAGCGCCCCGATGATGAGTGGGATGGTGCCCCGCAGCAGCACCGCGTGTCCGGCCCGCCCCAGGTCGGCGGCGAGGTAGCTGAACACCGGATGTACCGGACGCAGCAGGTCGGACTGTACGTCTCCGGTGCGGATCCGGTCGGCCAGTTCGGTCCAGCCCCACAGCTGTACGACGGCCAGTAGGCCCTGGCCGACCCAGACGTAGGTGGCCAGCTGCGCTCCGCGGTATCCACCGGCCGCCCCGCCGGCCGCCGAGGCCACGGCGAGCATCACGAAACTGCGCAGGAAGCCGAAGACCGTGTTGGTGAACGCGCCGGCCAGGGTGGCCTGACGGTAGGTGGACCAGCGCCGGAACCCGGCGCCGGCGAGCGCACTGGCGGTACGCCAGGACGCGGGTAGGCGGATGGTGGTGTCGGTGCCCATCGAACTCCTTCGGCCAAGTGTTCTTCTTGGCGCCGGTCACGATGGACTGCCGCTGCCCGTACGGGTAGGGCCGGGCCGGGGTTCGTCGGAACACCGGGCGGACCGTCCCGGGATGGACCGGGGACGGTGAGCTCATCGCGGACCGCGCGGAGCCCGCTCTTGGTTTCGCGGCGGCCGACTGGCCGCCCGCACCCCGGGCAAGCCCGAGCATGCTACCTCCACCCGAGCTACGGCGCATCCGGTTTCGAGCGCGTCGTCCCGCCGTGAGGTCATCCCACAGGTCGTGGGTATACTCCACGCGGAGTATATGATGAGGACTAATCCATGCCGGGCAATGACCCCGCTCGCCATGGCCGTGCTGGAACTCCTGCACGAGCGGCCCATGCATCCCTACGAGATCCAACGGACCTTCCAGGAGCGCCACACCAGCCGGACGATCAAGGTCCGCGCCGGGTCGCTCTACCACACGGTGGAACGGCTCACCGCAGACGAACTGATCGAGCCGGTGCACACCGGCAGGGCCGGCCGCAGGCCCGAACGCACCGTGTACGCCATCACCGCCCTGGGCCGACAGGAGTTCACCGACTGGGTCAGCGACGCACTGCGCACCCCGGCGCAGGAGTACCCGCAGTTCTGCGCCGCCCTGGCCTTCATGCACGAGATCGACCCCGACAAGGCGCTCGAACAGCTGACCGTACGGGTCGTGGGCCTGGAATCCGCGCAGGCCGGCGAGGACCGGGTGGCCGAATACCTGCGCGAGGTCGACCTGCCGGAGGTGTACTGGACGGACCTGGAGTACCGGCGCGCCATGCGGGCCGCGGAACTGCGCCACGTACGCACCCTCATCCACCGGATCCGCGCCGGCGAACTGCCGTGGATCCGCCGCACGGCCGACGAAGGTCGGGCAATCACCGACGACCCGGCACAGGCAACGGACAGCACGGCCGTAGCACCACGACGGGAGGAACCGCAACGATGACGCGCCTCAAGGGCAATCCCTGGGTGGTGCTGCTGGCAGTGTGCCTCGGCTTCTTCATGATCCTGCTCGACACCACCATCGTCATCATCGCCATCCCGGCCATCGGCGACGGCCTGAACGCCACCCTCGACGACGTGCTGTGGATCCAGAGCGGGTACATCCTGGTCTACGCGGTCCTGCTGGTCACCGCGGGCCGACTCGGCGACATGTTCGGCGGCAAGACGCTGTTCCTGATCGGCCTGGTCATCTTCGTACTCGCCTCGGCCGCGTGCGGCCTGGCCCGGACACCGGACCAGCTCATCGCCGCCCGGATCGTGCAGGGTGTCGGCGGCGCGCTGCTCAGCCCACAGTCACTGGCCATCATCAACCAGATCTTCCCGCCGGAACGGCGGGGCGCCGCGTTCGGCATCTGGGGCGCCGTGGCCGGCCTGGCCGCGGTGGCCGGGCCGACCCTGGGTGGACTGCTGATCACGTACGCCAGCTGGGAATGGATCTTCTACCTGAACGTTCCGATCGGCATCGTCGCGTTCGCGCTCGCGGTGTGGACCGTCCCCAACATCACCGAACACCGCCGTCACCGGTTCGACGTCCTCGGCACCGTACTGATCAGCGTGTCGCTGTTCCTGATCACCTTCGGGCTGATCGAGGGCGAGAAGTACCACTGGGGCACCGTACGGGGCCTGCTGTCCATACCGTTGATCATCGGCACCGGCGTGCTGCTGCTGGTGGTGTTCCTGCTGACCCAGTACTTCAACAGACGCGAACCGCTGGTGCCCTTCACCATCCTGCGCAACCGCAACTACTCGCTGATGAACTTCGTGGCGATGGCCATGTCGTTCGGCATGCTCGGCATGTTCCTGCCACTGACCATCTACCTGCAGTCGGTCCTGGGTTTCTCCGCTCTCGAAGCCGGCCTCACACTGGCCCCGATGTCGCTGGTGGCGCTGTTCGTCGCGCCGGCATCCGGACGGCTCGCCGACCGGATCGGCGGAAAGTTCATCCTGCTGACCGGTCTGCTGCTGTTCGCCGCCGGAATGGCCTACGTCCTCTGGTCCTCCCATGTGGACAGTGGGCGGTGGACGTTCCTGCCGGGGATCCTGATCGCCGGGCTCGGGATGGGATGCATCTTCGCGCCGATGACCACGGTCGCGATGCGCGACATCGCACCGCAGTTGTCCGGTGCCGCGTCCGGGGTGTTCAACACGACCCGCCAGTTGGGTGCGGTGATCGGTAGCGCCGCGGTCGGCGCGCTGCTGCAGGCACAGCTGTCGGACAAGCTGGCCGCCTCGGCCCGCCGCCATGCCGGGGCGCTGCCGGCCCGCTACCGCGCCGGTTTCGTCGACGGCTTCTCCCACGCCTCCGCCGGGCTGGACGTCGGCAGCCGGCAGACCGGCCCCGCGCTGCCACCCGGTCTGCCCACGCAGGTCGCCGCCCGGATCCGCAGCATCGGCGCCGACACCTTCCACGAAGGCTTCGTCGACGCGATGCGACCGACCCTGGTGCTACCGATCGCGGTACTGCTCTGCGCCGCGGTGTCGACCCTGTTCATCAAGCGTCGCAAGGTCCGGGACCGGACCGGTTCCGGCCGCGACGAGGACAGCGGTATCTCGGCCGGGCGGCCGCGGCCCTGAGCCGGTCAGCCGTCCGCGCCGTCGCGTCGGTGCGTCGCGGGGTGCAGCAGCGCGCGGCGCTGTTCACCCCGTGGCCACCGGCCGACCCGGTACCGCGGTGGGACCATACCCGGCACCTGGTGCGGCGCCATGGCGCCGATCAGGTCCGGCCAGCTCACCAGCCAGGACTCCTGACGGTCCCGGCTGACCATGGCGACCCGGTCGGTCTGCGGCAACAGGGTGGCCGAGTCCTCGAGCCAGGTCGACACACTCGCCGGCGAGCGACCGCCGAGATCGGCCATCAGGTAGCTGGCCACCGTCAACCGGCCGGTGCGGGCCGGTTCCCACCGGTCGCGCAGCAGGTCGGCCTGCATGTCGTAGCTGGCGCCGGCCAGCAGCCGCTCGGCCCGCTGGATCCCGGCCGCCGCCGGATCCTCCGGCCGGGCACGGTAGGGCACCAGCCGACCTTCACTGTCCACTGTGTACGCCATGGGGGACACCGGCCGTACCGCCTCGCGGTACTCCGCGGCGACGATGTCGAGGATGCCGGGCAGTTGCGGGCCGTCGCGTACCACCACGAGACTGTCCCGGTCCGGCGCGAAGGCGACCGGCCGGCCACCGACGCGGTCACCGAGCCCGGCCAGCCAGCCGTGCACCATCAACCGGGACACCCAGTAGTCGTCACCGTCGTCGACGAACCTCAGCATGGTGGGCTCGCGAGTGGTGAACGGCACCGAGTCGGTACGGCGTACATCGGCCGCCAGGTTCGCTCGCGCCGTGGCAAAGATCATGTCCACCGGAACCTGCCACGAGGCGGCGAGATCGCTGGTGGCGTACCCGATCGTGGTCGGCAGATCGACCACGACCAGCTCGTCGAGGTAGGGCAGGGCCGGCCGCCGGACCAGGTCCGCCTCCGGCCGGACCGCGACCCCCGGCACCGCGCGTCCGAAGGCCGAGCCGGACAGCATCGGTCGTACCAGCGGCGCGGCGCTGGCCCAGTCGGTCGGTACGGTGGCCGGCTCGGTCATCGCCGACACGTACCAGGACAGCCGGGCATCCCGGTGCGCGCCCGCCAGACAGGAACACTCGGAGTAGAGATTGCCCAGGTAGGCCCAGCTGGCCACACCTACGCCGGCACGGCGGTAGCCGATCGCGAAGCGCTCCGCCGAATACCAGCTCTCCGTCACCGCCGGACTGGCCCGGAACCGGTCGAGCAGTTCACGCCCGAACCGGTCCTGCATCGAACCACCCCGCCGTGCCAGCCCTCCCATACGCACATGCCTCCCCCGAGAGCGCCCAGACTCCCGAACCGTACCTGGGCACCGCCACAGCGTGCCGGACGACGCACTCAGCTACCGGCAGAATCTCCGGCATCGTCCGCGTACCACTCGTCCTCCACCACGACGTGCTTACGGCGTGCCTTACGGGCGGTCAACCGCTCGGCGGCCCCGGACCGCGAATTGTCCTCCAGGCGGTAGTCGGTACCCAGTCGGCCCGGTACGAAATCACTGCCCGCTGCCGTCGTCGGTCGCCAGTCGAACTCGATCGCGCCGATCCGTACCAGAACTCCCGGTACGGCACCGGCCCTGGCCAGAGCATCCTCCACGCCGAGACGGGCGAGCCGGTCCGCCAGATAGCCGATCGCCTCGTTGTTGGAGAAGTCGGTCTGCCGTACCCAACGCTCGGGCCGCGGACCGGTGACGCGGTAGCCGCCCTCGGCGTCCTCGACCACGGTGAAGTGACTCTCGTCGATCGCAGCCGGCCGCAGCACCACACGGGTCGGGCCGGTCGGCGGATGCGCCGCACGGTAGTCGCGGACCATGCCGCCCAACGCGAAACCGAACGGCCGCAGGCCCTCCCGGGTCACCGCGGACACCTCGAAGATCGGCCAGCCACGCCCCGCCAGGTCCGCCGTGACGATCTCGGCCAGTTCCCGGCCGTGCGGTACGTCGATCTTGTTCAGCACGACCATCCGCGGCCGGTCGGCCAGGCCGCCGTACTCGGCCAGCTCCGCCTCGATCGCGTCGATGTCGCTGGCCGGGTCACGCCCCGGCTCCTCGGTGGCCAGATCCACCACGTGCACCAGCACCGCACAGCGTTCGATGTGCCGCAGGAAGTCCAGGCCCAGTCCCTTGCCCTGCGCAGCACCCGGGATCAGACCGGGTACGTCGGCGACGGTGAACGTCACGTCCCCGGCCCGTACGACCCCCAGGTTGGGCTGCAGGGTGGTGAACGGGTAGTCGGCGATCTTGGGGCGCGCGGCGGACAGTACCGAGATCAACGACGACTTCCCGGCGCTCGGGAAGCCGACCAGTCCCACATCGGCGACACTCTTGAGTTCCAGTACGACGTCGCACTGCTCGCCCGGCTCACCGAGTTCGGCGAACCCCGGCGCCTTGCGCCGGGAGTTGGCGAGCGCCGCGTTGCCCCGGCCGCCGCGACCCGCGGTGGCGACCACGAACGTACTGCCGGGCCCGACCAGGTCGGCGAGGACCTCACCGTCCGGGGTCTGCACCACCGTGCCGTCCGGTACCTGCACCCGCAGTTCGGCGCCGTTGGCGCCGTCCCGGTTCGAGCCCTGCCCCGGCTTGCCGCTCTCCGCCTTCAGATGGGGCCGGAAATGGAAGTCGAGCAGGGTGTGCACCCCGGCGTCGACCTCCAGCACCACGTCCCCGCCACGGCCACCGTTGCCACCGTCCGGGCCGCCGAGCGGCTTGAACTTCTCCCGGTGGATCGACATGCAGCCGTGCCCACCGTTACCCGCCTGTACATGCAGCACGGTGCGATCCACGAATGTGGTCACGGCTGGTCCCCCTACGGTCGATGACCTCGCTCCGGCCGGCCGGAGCCGGCGCTCCGGGCGAGATCGCCGCTGCTCGCGGCCTTGCACAACACAACGGGCGGACCGGTTCTCCCGGCCCGCCCGCATGGCACGAACTGTGTCCTGATCCGCCGGGTATGTGCGCCCGGCACGGGATCCGGAGGTCACCCTCCGGTGAACCGTCAGCCGGTCCAGCCCGCATGGTCCGCGGGCACCCATCGATACTGAGCTGCTACTGCCCCACCGGCAGGATGCTGATCACCTTGCGGCCGCGCTTGAAGCCGAACTCCACGTGGCCGGCGCTGAGCGCGAACAGCGTGTCGTCCTTGCCGCGGCCGACCAGGTCACCCGGGTGGAACTTGGTGCCCCGCTGCCGGATGATGATCTCGCCCGCATTGACCAGCTGGCCGCCGAAACGCTTCACGCCCAGTCGCTGTGCGTTGGAGTCGCGGCCGTTGCGCGAGCTCGACGCACCCTTCTTGTGTGCCATCTCGGCGCCTACTTCCCGCTCTCGATGCCGGTCACCTTCACCTGGGTCAGCGGCTGGCGGTGACCCTGGCGCTTGTGGTAGCCGGTCTTGTTCTTGAACTTGTGGATCCGGATCTTCGGGCCCTTGGTGTGTGCGACAACCTCGCCGGTCACCGCGACCTCGGCCAGCGCGGCCGGGTCCGTGGTGACCGAGGTGTCATCACCGTCACCGTCGACGAGCAGCACCGTGGGGAGCGTCACCGTGTCGCCGGGCTCACCTACGAGCTTCTCGACCTCGATCACGTCGCCCTCGGCGACCTTGTACTGCTTGCCGCCGGTCTTGACGATCGCGTACATGGGACGGAGGTCTCCTCTGTGCTCGCAGGCGATCTGACTGGTCAGACCCTGACGCCGGCACCAGACCCGTGCCGGAGTGCCGGTCCCTGGGTCCGGGGCGTACAGAGCCCTGGCGCACGAAGTACGCCGCCAGTAAGCGTACGTCATGCCGGACGGCAGGCCCAACCCGGCCACCCGTACCACCCGGCACGCGACCATGCGGAACACCTCGGCGAAGCGCCGCCGCGTACCGCCGGACCGTACCGGGTGGGTCGATCAGGTATCCGCCGTCACCCGGCGCCGACGGTTGGAGGTACGGCGTCGCCGCCCCCCGGTGGGCTCCTCGGCACCGTCGTCCCCGGCGGGCGCGTCACTGCCCCCGTCGTCCCCGGGCCCGGTCTCGTCGTCCGCGGTGTCCACCAACGGCTCGTCCCCGGTCACGTCGATGCCGGTGTCCGCCGCGTCCACCACGGCCGGAGCCGGCGCCGACGGGGCCACCGGGGCGGGATGCGGCCCGTCCTGGACGTCCGGCTCGCCGGACGAAGCGGGCTCGGTGGTGTCCGTGGAGCCGGCTGCCGTCTCATCGGACTTGTCGGACCTGTCCTTGCGACGCCGCTTGCCGCCGTCACCGGACCGCTTGCCGTCCTCGCCCTTCGGGGAGTCGGACCCCTTCTGATCCGACCCCTTCTGCGGGTCGGACTGCTTGCCTGACTGCTTGGCCGGACCCGGCTCCAGATGGATGACGATGCCCCGACCCTTGCAGTGCTCGCAGGTCTCACTGAACGCGTCGATCAGCGGCTGGCCGAGCCGCTTGCGGGTCATCTGGACCAGACCCAACGAGGTGATCTCGGTGACCTGGTGCTTGGTACGGTCCCGGCCCAGGCATTCGGTCAGCCGACGCAGCACCAGGTCACGGTTGTTCTCCAGCACCATGTCGATGAAGTCGATGACGATGATGCCGCCGACGTCCCGGAGCCGGAGCTGGCGGACGATCTCCTCGGCCGCCTCCAGGTTGTTGCGGGTGACCGTCTCCTCGAGGTTTCCGCCGGAACCGATGAACTTGCCGGTGTTGACGTCGATCACGGTCATCGCCTCGGTACGGTCGATGACCAGCGATCCGCCGCTGGGTAGGTACACCTTGCGATCGAGCGCCTTCATCAGCTGCTCGTCCACCCGCAGTTCGGTGAACACGTCCTTATTGCCGGTGTGCCGGCGCAGCCTCGCCACCAGGTCCGGCGAGACGTGCGAGACATAGTCCTCGACCAGATCCCAGGCCGTCCCGCCGGCCACCACCAGTTCCTTGAAGTCCTCGTTGAACAGGTCCCGGACCACCCGGATGACCAGATCCGGCTCCTCGTAGAGCTGGGAGGGCGCATTGGCCGAGCCGGACTTCTGCTGGATGCTCTCCCACAGCGCCTGCAACCGGGCCACGTCGCGGGACAGTTCGTCCTCGCTGGCGCCCTCCGCGGCGGTCCGTACGATCACTCCGGCGTGCTCAGGCACCAGCTTCTTCAGCACGTCACGCAGGCGCTTGCGCTCGGTGTCCGGCAGTTTGCGGCTGATACCGGAGGCGTGCCCACCGGGCACGTAGACCAGGTGCCGGCCGGAGAGGGTGACGTGGCTGGTCAGCCGCGCACCCTTGTGACCGATCGGGTCCTTGGTGACCTGTACCAGCACCGAGTCGCCCGGCTTCAGCGCACGCTCGATGGCCCGGGTACGGCCCTCCAGCCCGGCGGTGTCCCAGTTGACCTCGCCGGCGTAGAGCACCGCGTTGCGGCCCCGGCCGATGTCGATGAACGCTGCCTCCATGCTCGGCAGGACGTTCTGCACCTTGCCCAGGTAGACGTTGCCCACCATGGTCGTACCGGAGGCCTGGGCCACGTAGTGCTCGACCAGCACCCCGTCCTCCAGGACGGCGATCTGGGTACGGTCACCGGCCTGCCGGATCACCATGCTGCGGTCCACGGCCTCCCGGCGGGCCAGGAACTCCGACTCGGACAGGATCGGCGGGCGGGTCCGGCGCTGTTCGCGTCCGTCCCGGCGGCGCTGCCGCTTGGCCTCCAACCGGGTGGAGCCGGACAGGCCCTGCACCTCGTCGACGGCCTTGCGCGGCTCACGAACCTTGACGACGGTGTTCGGCGGGTCGTCCGGAGCCGCTTCGTGCTCACCGGTACTGCCCCGTCGGCGGCGGCGCCGACGACGACGGCCGTCACCGCTGTCCGCGTCGTCGCCGCTGTCGGACTGCTCGTCGCTGTCGGACTGCTCCTGCTCCGCGCCGGTCTGTTCGGTGTCCGATTCCTCCGCCGCGCCCTTGCCCCGCCCTCGACCACGGCGGCCACGACGGCGACGGTGATGACCGTCGTCGTCGAGATCGTCCTGCTTCTCGTCGGTACGGTCCGGCGCCTGGTCCCCGCTCGCCGAGGACTGCTGCGCCTGCTCGTCGCTGCTGTGATCGGGCTCGGCGACAGCCGCAGACCTGCGGGTACGGGTCCGGGTCCGGGTGCGTGGCGGCTCGTTGTCGTCGTCCTGACCAACCTGCTGGCCAGCCTGGTCCTCGGCTGGCGGAGCGGCCCGGAGCCCAGCAGAGCCGGCCGGTTCGACGGAGTCGGGCGCCACGAACAGCACCGGCGCCGGCATGGGAGCGCGACGACGGCGGGTAACCGGCGGTTCCGTCGCGGTGGACGCTACGTCCGCTGCTGGCCGGTCCCCCGCAGGCGTGTCTGCCGGAGCCGAGGTTGCCGGCGCCGATTCTGCCGGCGCTGACCCGGACGGTGCCGACTCGGCGGCACGCCGCCTGGTCCTCTTCCGGGGCGGCGCCACGGCATCCTCGTCGGCGACGTCGGCGCCGGCGGTGTCGGCCGGTGCACTGGCCCGCCGGCGGGTCCGGGTGACAGGCTTGTCGCCCGTGTCCGGACCGGCGGTGTCCCTGCCGGCTGCGCTGTCCCTGCCGGCTGCGCTGTCCCTGCCAGCGGCAGGCTCGGCTGCCGGGACGGGAGGCTCCACCAGCGGGGCTGGTGGGCCGGCGCTGCGGGTGGCACGCCGCCGCGTTCTGCTGGTCGGTGCCGCCGAGGCGTCCACCGTGGCACTGTGGTCGGCTTCAGACGCGGTGTGGTGCTCCGCGCCCTGACCGCCAGTCGGCTCGTTGTCGAGCATCCGGGCGTTCTCCAGTTCTACCGCCCCCGGGCGCGTAAACGCAGCCACGCGAGGGTGGTCACATGTCGAGCGGTCCAGTCGGACCACCCGAAGTCTGCCTCTCCGGACCGTGCGGTCCGGCCGTCAGGTCGACGGGGTACCGGTGACGGCCCTGTCTCGGTCGGCCACGAACGGATCAAGGATCTCGCCGTGTCCGGTGAGCGTGCCCTGCACCAACCGGGTCACCTTGGGCATCACCGGCGGCTCCAGCGCGGCCACCACGTGCAGACCGGCTAGGACGTCATCGGGCCGTACGGACGGGGTTACGTGCCGTACGACAAGATTAAGTATGGCACACGGCGGGATCCCGCCGTCCAACGACGGGTCCGTGGTGGTGTTTCCCACCTCGCTGCCGACAAGCCCGAGATCGTCCGTACTGTCCGCCATCGTCATCTCGACCACCGGCGAACGCGCGTCCATGGTGCGGCGGCCCGACTTGGTCATCCGCTGTACCAGGATCTCGTCGGCGGCCAGGAAGGCATCCACCGCCTCCCGGGCCACGCTGTGGGCCACGCCGGGCAGTTCGATACGCCACCGCGAGGCGGTGATCCGTTCGGCGAAGTCGGACCCGTGCGCGGGCACCACCTCCAGGATGTCCAGTCCCGCCGGTAGCGCCGCGTCCAGCGTGCTGTGCACCTGGTCGGGTGACATCTCCGCCTGCAGGCCCAGCTCCAGGTACTCGGCCTCGCTGGCCACCCCGGTCGGCGCCGCCGAGGCGTACGAGATCTTCGGGTGCGGGCTGAACCCGGACGAGTACGCGATCGGCACGGCCGCCCGCCGGATCGCCCGCTCCAGCGCCCGGGCGAAGTCCCGGTGCGAGGTGAACCTGAGCCTGCCGCGCTTGGCGTACCGCACGCGCAGCCGCGCCACCACCGGCTCCTGCTGGCTGTCCGGACGGGGTCGCTTACTCATCGATGTCTCCTGGAGGATCCGGTGCCGCCCGATCGGGCCGCTCGTGCACTGCCACCGATCGGGGCAACTAGATCGGGTTCAGCGGAAGGAGCTTGCGCCCGGTGGGACCGATCTGGATCTCGGTGTCCATCGACGGACAGACCCCGCAGTCGAAACAGGGCGTCCAGCGGCAGTCGTCCTGTTCGACCTCGCTGAGCGAATCCTGCCAGTCTGCCCAGAGCCAGTCCTTGTCCAGCCCCGAGTCCAGGTGGTCCCACGGCAGGACCTCCGGCTCGTCCCGTTCCCGGGTGGTGTACCAGGCCAGCGAGACACCCTGGGACGGCAGCTCCGCCTCGCAGGCGGCGACCCAGCGGTCGTACGAGAAGTGCTCGCTCCAGCCGTCGAACCGGCCGCCGGCCTCCCACACCGCCCGGATCACCCGACCGACCCGGCGGTCGCCGCGCGAGAGCAGCCCTTCGATGTGGCTGGGGCGCCCGTCGTGGTAGCGGTAGCCGATCGCCCGACCCAGCGAACGGTTGCTGTTGATCTCGCTGCGCAGGGCCATCAGCCGCCGGTCGATGGTCTCCGGATCGGTCATCGCGGCCCATTGGAACGGAGTGTGCGGTTTCGGTACGAACCCCCCGATGGACACGGTGCACCGTACGTCCCGGGATCCGGTGGCCTCCCGTCCCGAGGTGATCACCCGGTGCGCCAGCGAGGCGATCTGCAGTACGTCCTCGTCGGTCTCGGTCGGCAGCCCGCACATGAAGTAGAGCTTCACCTGCCGCCAGCCACCCGAGTACGCGGTGACCACGGTGCGGATCAGGTCGTCCTCGGTGACCATCTTGTTGATCACCTTGCGGATCCGTTCACTGCCCCCTTCCGGGGCGAACGTCAGACCGGAACGTCGGCCGTTGCGGGCCAGTTCCTCGGCCAGCGTCACATTGAACGCGTCGACCCGGGTGGACGGCAGCGACAGCGACACGTTGCTGCCCTGGTAGCGGTCCGCCAGCCCGTGCGCCACCTCGGCGATCTCCGAATGGTCCGCCGAGGACAGCGAGAGCAGTCCGACCTCGTTGAAGCCGGACTCCTTCAACCCGTTCTCCACCATGTCGCCGATGGTGGTGAGGGACCGTTCCCGGACCGGCCGGGTGATCATGCCCGCCTGGCAGAACCGGCACCCCCGGGTGCAGCCCCGGAAGATCTCCACCGCGTACCGCTCGTGCACCGTCTCGGCCAGCGGGACGATCTGCTTCTTCGGGTACGGCCAGGCGTCCAGGTCCATCGTGGTGCGCTTGTGCACCCGGAACGGGACGTCCGCCCGGTTCGGCACGACCCGCTGGATCCGCCCGTCGGGCAGGTAGTCGACGTCGTAGAAACGCGGCACGTAGACCGACTCGGTCCGGGCCAGCCGCAGCAGCAGCTCGTCCCGACCGCCCGGCTCGCCCTCGGCCTTCCACTCCCGGGTGATGGCGGTGATGTCGAGCACCGCCTCCTCACCGTCGCCCAGTACGGCGGCGTCCAGGAAGTCGGCGATCGGCTCGGGGTTGAACGCGGCGTGCCCACCGGCCAGCACGATCGGATCGGCGTCGGTACGGTCCGCGGCCAGCAGCGGGATCCCGGCGAGGTCCAGCGCGGTCAGCAGGTTGGTGTAGCCCAGCTCGGTGGAGAAGGAGACCCCGAGCAGGTCGAAGGCACCCACCGGCCGGTGCGAGTCGATGGTGAACTGCGGGACGTGGTGCTCGCGCATCAACGCCTCGAGATCCGGCCAGACCGAGTACGTCCGCTCGGCGAGCACGTCCGGCTGCTCGTTGAGTACCTCGTACAGGATCTGCACGCCCTGGTTGGGTTGCCCCACCTCGTAGGCGTCCGGGTACATCAGCGCCCAGCGCACGGCGCAGTCCGCCCAGTCCTTGGTCACCGCGCCGAGCTCGCCACCGACATACTGGATCGGCTTCTGTACCCGGGGCAGCAACGGTTCCAGCCGGTCGAAGACGCTGTCGGAAGTGGTGACAGTGTCGGGCATGGTGTCGGAACTCCCGTTGTCGGCATCTGGACCCCGCCCGGACGCGAACACCCGGTCGGCCAATCCACCAGCGTACGCGGCGGCTCCGCGGTCGGCCCGGTCCGGGCCGGTACGGCGCCTGCCGGCCGTCACTGAACGCAACGCGACCGCGCCGGTGCGGGGTGCTGTACACCGCCCCTGGCCTCGGCTCCGGTTGCCCACTTCTCCTAAGCTGATGACACCGCGGTACGGTCCGGCGGTCGTCGCCGTCACCCCGTGAAGATCAGCATCGACATCACTACCCAGCATGCTCCCAAGGAGGCTCCTGGTGACCGGACCACAGCAGCCGTACGGCGGACAATGGGGGCCCGGCGGCGACTGGCAGCCCCCCTCGGAACAGACCCACTACAACGTCGCGCCGCCCACCAGCGGACCGGGCTACGACCCGAATACGCCCCAGGGTTACAACCAGCCGGGCTACCAGCAGCCGTACGGCGCACCCGACCCGAACCAGGGTTACGGACAGCAGCCCGGCTACGGCGCACCCGACCCCAACCAGGGTTACGGACAGCAACCCGGCTACGGCGCACCCGACCCCAACCAGGCGTACGCGCAGCAGGGCTACGGGCAGCAGGGCTATCAGGCATACGGCCAGCAGGGCGGCTTCGGCGCTCCCCCACCCAAGAAGACCAACTGGGTGCCGTGGCTGATCGGTGGTGGCGGCGCCGTCGTACTGGTCGTCATCATCCTGATCGTGGTCGGCGTGGCGGTGTTCGGCGGCGGAGACAGCAACGCCAACAGCAGCGGCAAGTACAAGGCGATCGACAACCTGTGCACCGCGGTGGACACCAAACCGGCCGAGAAGATCGCCACCAACAAGTCCAGCGAGTCGCACGACGACCAGAGCTACTCCAGCCTGTCGAAGTCGCTGACGTGCAACATCGACCTGGACAACAACGGGGAGGGCGACTACGAGTCGGTCTCCATCAACGCCAGTGTGAGCGTCTACCAGAAGGTCGGCCCGGCCAGCAGTTCGTTCGACGTGTCGCACAAGACCGAGAAGAACACCACCGCGCAGGGCCGGGAGTTCGGTGATCTCACCGGCATCGGCGAGAAGGCGTACTACGTCTACCACAACTCCGGCAGTTCCTCCGGAGACGACTTCGCGGTGTTCACCGAGACCATCAACGTGCTGGACAGCAACCTGACGTTGCGGCTGTCGCTGACCATCGGCACGCACAAGGGAACCACCAAGGACGACGCCAAGAACATGGCGACCGACATCGCCAAGGGCATCCTGACCAAGATGAGCTGAGGTCGGCCCGACAGCTCCGAGTTCGACATGACTGACGGCGTGGACCCGACGGGTCCACGCCGTCAGTCGATCTCCGGGGCCAGGGTGCGGTCCTGGTGATGGCGCCACAGCATGCGCAGTTGCGCCTCGGTGGTGCGGCGGGTGGACAGTTCAGGCAACTCGTCCAGGGCGAAGAAGCCCACGTCGGTGGTCTCACCGTCCAGACCGGCCACCGGCGCGGCGTCGTCCAACCGGTCCATGATGAAGAGCAACTTGTAGATGTGCCACATCACCGCCCCGGTCGGATGACCGTTGTGCCTGGTGCCGTCGTGCACGGCGGCCAGCGTGTCGGCCCGTACGCGTAGCCCCGCCTCCTCGACGAACTCCCGTTCGGCGGCGTGCCGCGGGGTGTCCAGGGCATCGATCCAGCCGCCGGGCAGGGTCCAGCACCCGTCCGCGACCTCGCGCACCAGCAGCACCCGGCCGTCGGCGTCGAAGAGGGCACCCCGGGCGTCGAGCTTCGGGGTGGCGTGCCCCACCTCAGCGGACAGCGCCCGATGGAACTCGTCCGGTTCGCGGTCCGCGATCAGGCCGTACAGCTCGGCGGTCATCTCCCGGATCCGCCGGTAACGGTCCAACTCGTATTTGTCGGTGGAGTAGTTCAGACCGTTCTGCGCCATCGCGCCGAGCTCGATCGCCATCTCGTACAGCCGGCCGGCCGGATCGTCCACCATGCCGGCATCTTCTCAGCCCACCGCCACTTTCACCACGGCAGCCTCGTCCGGGTCGAGCGGGCGGGCCGTACGTGGACCCGGTGGGCGGTCGGCGCCGGCCCATCTCTCCACAGTGGATGCAGGTCGGATGGCCGGACAGCGGGGCCGCCCGCCCGGACAGCGGGCGGCCGGAGGCGTCCTACAGGTTCGGGAACCAGAGGGCGATCTCGCGTTTCGCCGAGTCCACCGAATCCGATGCGTGGATCAGGTTCTCCCGGTTGGACAGGGAGAGGTCACCGCGGATCGTGCCGGCCGGCGCCTTACGGCCGTCGGTGGAACCGGCCAGGGTACGTACGACGGCGATCGCCTCGTCACCGGAGACGACAAGGGCCAGCAACGGACCGGAGGTCATGAACTCCTTGAGCGGCGGGTAGAACGGTCGTTCCAGATGTTCGGCGTAGTGCTGGTCGGACAGCGCGGCATCCATGGTGCGCAGTTCACCGGCCTCCAGTCGGAGACCCTTGCGCTCCAGACGACTCAGGACCTCACCGACCAGGCCGCGCCGGACGGCGTCCGGCTTGATCAGCACCAGCGTGCGCTCGGACACAATTCCTCCTGTGAGGTAACAGCGGCTGGTACCCGTCCCGAAGACCGACGGTCGGCGGCACCATGTGTACGGGAGCCTAACCAATCCCCTGTCCCCCATTCCGGGGTGTCCGTAGCCACACAAAAGAGCCGACGTGCTGTGAAAAGAGCCACAGCGTCCTGCTTTTTCCCGGTATTGACCTGCTGGACGGCTGGGTTGTCTAGGTTTATGTGGAGTTTCTTCACAGTTCCGTTGGGTATGAAGGTTGGGATGAGTTCCACTGCCACGGCTACCACGCCGAATGAAGCTGCCCCCCGTGCCCCTCAGATCACCGGAAGTGACCCGGTCGGCGAGCCGCGCGGCGCGGGCTTCGGTGGCCGGCGCCGGTACCACGAGGTCGATCTGCTGCGGCTGCTCGCCGCCCTCGGGGTGGTGGGCTTCCATTTCCTGTTCCGGGCCGGCACCACCGATCCGGTACTGGCCCACACCGGCTTCTCCGACCCCGGTGGCGTATTCCACTACGGCAACATCGGGGTGCCGCTGTTCTTCATCATCAGCGGATTCGTCATCCTCAACAGCGCATGGAACCGAACGCCGATCAAATTCCTGGCATCCCGGGTCGGCCGGCTCTATCCGGCCTTCTGGACCGCCTGCACACTGACCGCGCTGATCATCGCGTTCGGGCCCAGCGACCGGTACACCGTGTCATTCCAGAAATGGATGATGAACCTGTCGATGTTCAGTGAGGCCTACGGAGTCGACTACGTCGACGGCGTGTACTGGACACTCACCATCGAACTCGCCTTCTATCTGATGATGCTCGGGTTCGTGAAGATCGGCCTGACCACCAGCCGGGTTCTCGGATTCTGTGTCGGCTGGCTCGCCATCTCCATGGTGCACGCCTACCTGCCCGCACCCGACTGGATCCAGTTGGTCCTGGTGCCCTCGTGGGCCTGCTACTTCGTCGCGGGAATGCTGTTCGCTCTGGTCGCCCGGGACGGCTGGCGCTGGAAGTACGTGGTGCCGCTGGCCGCGGCGTACGCCTGCTGCGTGCGCTGGGCGGTGCACTACTTCAACGTCCTGGCCGAGCAGTACGACGTCAACTACGTGCCGCTGATCATCGGCGGTGTGGTCACCGCGATCTTCGCCATCTTCGCGGCGATCTGTTCCGGTGCCCGGCTACCTGGCGCGGGCCGGGTCGCGGCGATCGCCGGGCTGACCTATCCGCTCTACCTGATCCACGAGAACATCGGTTTCATCACCATCGACTTCCTGCACGCCGATCTGGGGCTGAACCGCTGGTTGACCATGGGGTTGACGTTGGCCCTGGTGATCGGCATCGCGTGGCTGCTGCACGTGGCCGTGGAGAACCGGTTCTCCAAGCCCCTTGGCGATCTGCTGATCCGCTGCTGGAACGCGCTGCGTGGTCGGCTCTACGCCCGGATGCCGGTGGCGCTGCGGAACTGACGGCTCGCCGTGGGGTCGCGGCGCGGCCCCACGGCGCCGGCGATCCAGCCCGCCCGACACCGCGACCGAGCGCGGATGATCAGATCCGGCCCAGGATCGTACGGCGCAGGTGCAGTACGTACAACCAGATCGCCGCGAAACCCAGGCCGATGACGATCAGCGCCCACTGGGCGACTCCGGTACCGATCACCAGGACCTGCAGCACCAGCCCGGCGAACCAGGCCCAGCGATGCTTGAGCAGCCCGGCCAGTACGCAGCAGAGCACCGCCAGCGTCACCATCGCGCCGACGCCCGGACCGGACAGGTGGCCGCCCAGTACCCGTAGCGGCTGGATCGCCAGCAGCAGTACCAGGGCCTCGATGGCCAGCGTCGCGGCACCGACACCGCGCAGCGCCCCGGCCGGATTACGCAGCCCGGACCGTGGTGCCGACTCCTCAGCCGCAGTGTCGTCACGAGGCCCAGGGGCGTCACGAGGCCCAGGGTCGTCACGGGATGTCGCGTCGCCAGGTGCGGCGCTGCCGTCGGTCGGCTCCGTTCCCTCGCTCATCGCACCAACAGTTTCCGTGCGTCCGCGACGGTCACCACCGAGCCGGTGATCAGTACGCCGAGGCCACCGAGTGCGGCGTCCTCACCGTGTTCGGCAAGGCCGACCGCTTCCTGGATGGCATCCGGCAACTCCGGCTCCACCCGGACCCGTTCCGGGCCGAAGACCTCGTCGGCCAGTTCGCGCAGCGTGGACAGCGGCATCGCCCGGGGCGAGGAGTTGCGGCTCAGTACGATCTCGTCCGCGATCGGCTCCAGAAGTTCCAGCATCGCCGCGACATCCTTGTCCACCAGTGGTGCCATCAGCACGACCAACCGTCGGAACTGGAACTCCTCCTGCAGCGCGGTCACCGTGGCGGTCATCCCCGCCGGGTTGTGCGCGGCGTCGACCAGTACGGTCGGGTTGGCCCGCAACCGTTCCAGCCGGCCCGGCGAACTGACCTGCGCGAACCCTTCGCGTACCAGCTCGGCGGACAGTGCCCGGCCGCCGCCGGCGCCGAGCAGTGCCTCCACCGCGGCCAGTGCGAGCGCCGCATTCTGTGCCTGGTGCGCCCCGTGCAACGGCAGGAAGACGTCCTCGTACACCTCGCCGAGCCCCTGCAGGTTGAGCATCTGGCCGCCGATCGCGACGTGCCGGCGCAGTACCCCGAACTCGGCCCCCTCCCGGGCCAGGGTGGCGTTGACCTCGGCGCAGCGCTGCAGGATCGGCCGTACCGCCTCCTCCGGCTGCGCGGCGCAGATCAAGGTCGCGCCTTCCTGCACGATGCCCATCTTCTGGGTGGCGATCTCGGCGATGGTGTCACCGAGCCATTCCGCGTGGTCCAGCCCCACCGGCGTCAGTACGCAGACCGGCGCGTGCAGGACGTTGGTCGCATCGGTCGCGCCGCCCAGACCGACCTCGACCACCGCCACGTCGACCGGCGCGTCGGCGAACGCGGCGAACGCCATCGCGGTGGTGAGCTCGAAGTAGGTGACCGGCTCCGGGTACTCACGGTCGATCATCTCGACCATCGGGCCGATCTCGCGGTACACCTCGACGAAACGCTCCTCGGACAGCGGCTCGCCGTCCAGGACGATCCGTTCCCGTACCGTCTCCAGGTGCGGACTGGTGTAGCGACCGGCGCGCATGCCGTGCACCCGGAGCAGCGAGTCGATCATCCGGGCCGTGGAGGTCTTGCCGTTGGTTCCGGTCAGATGGATCGACGGGTACGCCTGCTGCGGGTTCGCCAGCAGATCGAGCAGGCCGTTGATCCGCTCCGGCTCGAACACCATCCGGGTGAAGCCACGTTCCAGCAGTTCCGCGTCGATGGCCGCGAACTCCTCCGAGGCACCCTTCTTGTCAGCCATTGGCCGCCAGACTCTCCAGCGCCGCGGTCAGCCGGGCGATCTCCGATTCCGCCGCGGCCAGCCGACCACGGATCTTCGCGACCACCGGCTCGGGTGCCTTGGCCAGGAACGCCTCGTTGGCCAGCTTCCTGGTGCAGCCCTCGGCCTCGTTACGGGCGGCGGTCAGGTCCTTGTCCAGCCGGGCACGCTCGGCCGCCACGTCGATGCTGCCCCGGGTGTCGAGTTCGACACCGACCCCGGCGCCGGACACGGTGAGACTCGCGGTGGGCTGGAAGTCCTCGGCGGGCTGGGTGAGCCGGGCCAGCGAACGGATCAACGCCTGGTGGCCGCCGATACCGGCCGCCTCCAGCCCGGCCAGCCGGGCCGCGACCCGCTGGCCGGGCTTCAGGCCCTGATCGGACCGGAACCGCCGGACCTCGGTCACCACCCGTTGCAGCGCGGCGATCTCCGCCTCGGCCGGATCGTCCACCAGAGCGGGATCCGTGGTCGGCCAGCTCGCCACCATCACACTGTCGATGTCCTCCGGGGACGCGGCGTCGACCCGGTCGGCCGGCGCGGTGTTCCCCCGGCCGGTCAACGCACCCCACAGTTCGTCGGTCACGAACGGCATCACCGGATGCAGCAGCCGCAGCAGTACGTCGAGCACGTGGCCGAGCACCCGGCGGGTGCCCTCCGCCGCGGCGCCGCCCTCGGCCAGTACCGGCTTGGTCAGCTCCAGATACCAGTCGCAGACGTCGTCCCAGGCGAAGTGGTAGAGCAGATCGCAGACCTTGGCGTACTCGTACCGGTCGAACTGCCGGTCCACCTCGGTCAGCGTGTGCTGCAGCCGGGACAGCACCCATCTATCCACACTGGACAGTTCGGTACCGGCCGGCAGCGGCCCGGCCACCGTGGCGCCGTTGAGCATCGCGAACCGCGTCGCGTTCCACAGCTTGTTGCAGAAGTTCCGGGAACCCTGCGCCCACTCGTCGGACACCGCCACGTCCGCGCCCGGGTTCGCCCCGCGGGCCAGCGTGAAGCGGGTCGCGTCAGCGCCGTAGGTGTCCATCCACTCCAGCGGGTCCACCACGTTGCCGCGCGACTTGGACATCTTCTTGCCGAACTGGTCGCGGACCAGTCCGTGCAGCACCACCTCGTGGAACGGTGGCTGACCGTCCATCGCGTACAGGCCGAACATCATCATCCGGACGACCCAGAAGAACAGGATGTCGTACCCGGTGACCAGCACACTTGTCGGATAGAACTTCGCCAGCTCCGGTGTCTGCTCCGGCCAGCCGAGCGTGGAGAACGGCCACAGCGCCGAAGAGAACCAGGTGTCCAACACATCGGTGTCCTGCACCCAGCCCTCGCCGGTGGGCGCCTCGTCGTCCGGCCCGACGCACACCGTCTCACCGTCCGGCCCGTACCAGATCGGGATCCGGTGGCCCCACCACAACTGGCGGGAGATGCACCAGTCGTGCATGTTGTCGACCCAGGCGAAGTAGCGCTTGTTCTGCTCGGGCGGCTGGATGCTGACCCGGCCGTCGCGTACCGCGTCGCCGGCCGCCTTCGCCAACGGCTCCACCTTGACGAACCATTGCTTGCTGAGCCTCGGCTCGACCGTGGTCTGGCAACGCGAACAGTGCCCGACGGCATGCACGTACGGGCGCTTCTCGGCCACCACCCGGCCCTGCTCGCGCAGCGCCGCGACGATCGCCGGCCGGGCCTCGAAGCGGTCCAGCCCCTGGAACGGGCCGTGCGTGGTGATCACCGCGTGTTCGTCGAGCACGGTCAGCGAGGGCAGGTCGTGGCGCTGGCCGATCTCGAAGTCGTTCGGGTCGTGCGCCGGGGTCACCTTCACCGCGCCGGTGCCGAACTCCGGATCCACGTGCGCGTCCGCCACGATCGGGATCCGCCGTCCGGTGAACGGAACCTCGACCTCCGTGCCGATCAGGTGCGCGTACCGGGCGTCGTCGGGGTGTACCGCCACGGCGGTGTCACCGAGCATCGTCTCCGCGCGGGTGGTGGCCACCACGATCGACTGGTCCCCGTCGCCGTACCGGAACGAGACGAGTTCGCCCTCGTCGTCGGAGTGTTCCACCTCGATGTCACTCAACGCGGTCAGGCAGCGCGGGCACCAGTTGATGATGCGCTCGGCACGGTAGATCAGGCCCTCGGAGTAGAGCCGCTTGAAGATCGTCAGGACCGCACGGGACAGGCCGGCGTCCATGGTGAACCGTTCCCGGCTCCAGTCGACCGAGTCGCCGAGTCGGCGCATCTGGCCCAGGATCCGGCCGCCGTATTCTTCCTTCCACTGCCAGACCCGGTCCACGAAGGCTTCCCGGCCCAGATCGTGACGGGACAGTCCATCGGCAGCGAGCTGACGTTCCACCACATTCTGGGTGGCGATGCCGGCATGGTCCATACCGGGCATCCACAGAGCGTCGTAGCCCTGCATCCGACGGCGTCGGACCATCATGTCCTGCATCGTGTGATCCAGCGCATGACCCATGTGCAGGGATCCGGTCACATTCGGCGGCGGAATGACCACGCTGAACGGCAGTTTCCCGGATCCACCGTCCGCACCGAAGTACCCCGCGGCTACCCATTGCTCGTAACGGCGGGTTTCTACCTCGCCCGGCTGGTACTGGGCGGGAAGTTCGGTCGCGGCCTGGGTCTGTGGAGTCACGGTCACGCCGCCAAGTCTACGGACCCGACAGCGGCCCGCCGTCTCCCGGTGCCACGATCACGCGGCCCCGGATCAGCCACCACGCAGGCCGGTACGGCCTGCTACCAGCGGCCCGTGCCGGTCAGCCCCAGGGCTGGTACGGGTCCTGCGGGTACTGCTGGTTCCCTCCTGCGGGCGGGTACGGCTGCTGACCGCTACCGGCCGGCGGGTACGGCTGCTGACCGCCGGCCGGCGGGTACTGCTGATAGCCGGCCTGCTGCTGGCCCAGGTACGGCTGGTACGTCTGTTGGTCGGCGCCAGGGCGACCGGCGAACCAGGCCCGTACGTCCGGCCGGCGCAGCACCACCAGCGCCCAGATCCCCAACGGGATGCCCGCGAGGAAGCAGCAGGACGTCAGCGGCACCAGAGCCACGATCGCACCGACCACGGCAAGGTTGCGGGTACGGCCCCGGATCAGCTGCACGCCACCGATGATGGTGGCCGGCGCCAGGATCAGGCACAGGATCGGGAAGACCGAGCCGATCACATAGCCGACCGTGCCGGCGGTGTCCCCGGAGCTGACGCTCTTGTCCAGCTCACCGCCGCCGATGTTCGACAGCCCGCCGATCAGGTAGATACCCGAGGTCAGGAAGTTCACCGCGCCGACCACGATCAGACCGACGCCAGATCCGGTCGCCCCGTTCGGCTTCTGCCGTACCATCACCCAGCTCATGCTGAGACGGTAGACCGCGGACAGGCCCGGAGGAACACCGCATCATCGCGCGCGGCGTCCACCCGCACCGGGGCAGGTTCAGTACCAGTCGGGTGGGGACATGTGCCGCTCGTAGGGGTCGGTTGCCGGACTGTCGCCGGCGTACCAGGCCCGGGTCTCCGGTCGCCGCAACACCACCAGAGCCCAGATACCGAACGGAACACCGACCAGGAAACAGCACGACGACAGCGGTACGACCGCAGCGATGGCGCCCACCGTGGCCAGGCCCCGGTTCGCGCGGCGCAGCAGCTGGATACCACCGATGATGGTGGCCGGCGCCAGGAACACCGTGATCACCGGGGACAACACCACCACGTACGCGAATATGTCGCTGGTCGCGGCGGTCTGCGAGCTCCGGGCCTCGTCGCTGAGGACCGAAAGGCCCGCCGCCATCCAGATCGCGCCGCACACGAAACTGACCGCACCAGCGACGATCAACCCGATCGCGGCTCCGGTCACGCCACGCGGTCTGCCCGGGGCCTGCTGTACCGGCGTCACCGGCAGGTAGCTCATGCATGTCACGGTAACCGGCGAAAACCAGGCGCGGTCCGGGCCGGACATGCCCCGATAATCACCAGGTGCACATCAGACAGGAATCCGATCCCCGGGTGTTCGCCGAGCTGGCCATGCCCTGGTTGAGCCGCAATCCCGCGGTGAACAACGTCCAGGCCACCCTGCTCGACGCCGCTGTGGTCGCGGGAAGCGGAACCGGCCACGCCACCGGATGGTGGTCACTGCACGACGACGCGGACGCCCTGACCGGCGTGGTGAACGTGACGTCCGATCCGGGTCTCGGCCTGAGCCCGATGCCTGCCTCCTTGGCGACTGCGCTCGCGGAGTACTGCCACGGACACGGGACGATCGTGGAGATCCTCCGCGGCGCGGTGCCGTCCGTGGACGTCTTCGCCGAGCGGTACGCGCACCTGACCGGCGCCATCCGCGCCGAGCTGATGTCCCAGCGGATGTACGAGGTGGAGAAGGTGAGCGCACCGACCGGTGTACCGGGCGAGCTGCGGGCGGCGGTCGAGGACGACCACGCCCTGCTGTCCGGATGGGTGTCTGAGTTCCACCGGGAGGCCATGCCCGGCGGTCGGCCGGTGGACGCCGACGACCTGGTACGACGCAAGCTCACCGAGCCGGGGCTGATGTGGGTTTGGGAGGACGGAACCCGACCGGTCTCGATGAACTGGGTGTCCCACCCGTGCGGTGGTGTGGTCCGGCTCAGCGGTGTGTTCACCCCGCCCGAACTGCGTCGCAAGGGCTACGCCGCGGCGCTGGTGGCCGCGACCAGCCAGTACGCGCTGGACGCCGGCGCCGAGCGCTGCGTTCTCTACACCGATCTGGCCAACCCGACGTCCAACGCGATCTACCAGCGGCTCGGCTACCGACCGGTGTCCGACGCACGGGTCTGGGGGTTCACCGCAGCAGCGGCGCAGAACAGTACCTCGGCACCGACCGGCCGGTAGCCGGCGGCGAGGAATGCCCGCAGGCTCGCCACGTTGGCCGGCGCGACCTGCGCCCAGATGCCGCTACCGGCGGGCGCGACGTGACGCAGCGCGCCGGCCAGACGACGACCCAGGCCGCGGCACCGGGCGGTCGGGTCGACCTCGATCGCTGCCTCCAGTCGGCCCGCCACACCCCGCCCCAGGGTGGCCAGGCCACCTTCCGTACACCAGATCCGCACATCGTCGCGGTGCCCGCGGGCCCGGGACACCCGGGGATGTTCAACGGCTCCGACACCGGCCTCGACCAGATCCACCTCGGGCGTACCGGGACGGGCCGGGGCCAGCAGGAGCAGGTCGAGGTTGTCAGGTGCCCGGCCGAGCTGTTCGCCCAGTGCAGTCAGGAAGGGCGGGTTGAGCGGCGCCGACAGGTCACCGGCAGGTAGCTGACGCCGGACCCAGGTCGGCGCCACGTCCGCCGCCACCACGTGATGCCCGGTAAGGCCGAGTACGACCGCATCCCGGCCGGACGGCGCGGGCAGCACCGTCACCCCGCCGTCGGCGGGAAGGGACCGGCCGGTCTCCACCAGGCGCAGCACTGCGGCGAGCGTCGTCATGACGCTCGCCGCAGTGCGCGCAGTTGCCGTGCTCCGGCCCTCAGGCCGACTTCTCCCGGCGTTCCCGGGTGGACCGGGTCTCCCGGGTGTCCCGCGGCACGATGGTCGGGTTGACGTTCTCCAGTACGACCTCGCGGGTGACCACGACCCGCGCCACATCCAGCCGGCTCGGGATCTCGTACATCACCGGCTGCAGAACCTCTTCCATGATGGCCCGCAGTCCACGGGCACCGGTGCCCCGCAGGATCGCCTGGTCGGCGATCGCGGCCAGTGCCTCATCCTCGAAACCGAGTTCGACACCGTCCAGCTCGAAGAGCCGCGCGTACTGCTTGACCAGCGCGTTCTTCGGCTCGCGGAGGATGCGGATCAGCGCTTCGCGGTCCAGGTTCCGTACGCTGGTGACCACCGGGAGCCGGCCGTTGAACTCCGGGATCATCCCGAACTTCAGCAGGTCCTCCGGCATCACCTCGGAGAAGACGTCGTCGGTCGAACGCTCCTCCTTGCTGTGCAGCTGAGCGCCGAAGCCGAGGCCCTTCTTACCGACCCGCTGTTCGATGATCTTCTCCAGGCCGGCGAACGCACCGCCGCAGATGAACAGCACGTTGGTGGTGTCGATCTGGATGAACTCCTGGTGCGGATGCTTGCGGCCACCCTGCGGCGGCACCGACGCGGTCGTGCCTTCCAGGATCTTCAGCAGCGCCTGCTGGACACCCTCGCCGGACACGTCGCGGGTGATCGACGGGTTCTCGCTCTTGCGGGCGATCTTGTCGATCTCGTCGATGTAGATGATGCCGGTTTCGGCCCGCTTGACGTCGTAGTCGGCTGCCTGGATGAGTTTGAGGAGAATGTTCTCCACGTCCTCACCGACGTAGCCGGCCTCGGTCAGCGCCGTGGCGTCCGCCATCGCGAACGGCACATTCAGCAGCCGGGCCAGGGTCTGCGCCAGGTGCGTCTTGCCGCATCCGGTGGGCCCGATCAGCAGGATGTTGGACTTGGCCAGTTCGACCGGGTCACCGTTGCCCGAACGATGGTTGGCCGATTCCGCCTGAATACGCTTGTAGTGGTTGTAGACGGCCACGGAGAGTGCCCGTTTGGCTTGGTCCTGGCCCACCACGTACTGATCGAGGAACTCGCAGATCTCCTTGGGCTTGGGCAACTCGTCCCACTTGACGTCGCCCGACTCGCTGAGTTCTTCCTCGATGATCTCGTTGCACAGGTCGATGCACTCGTCGCAGATGTAGACCCCTGGGCCCGCGATGAGCTTCTTGACCTGCTTCTGCGACTTCCCGCAGAAGGAACACTTGAGCAGGTCACCGCCGTCGCCGATCCGTGCCACCTACGACTCCCCCTGCACCGGCGACCGGGTTTGCACCCGGCCGCGTACGACTACGTGGACGTACCGTTTCTTCGACGGTACCCGCTCGGGGGCCCGTAGCGGACCCCCGAACGGGGTTCAGCTCGCCGCTACCGCCACCGCGTTCTTCTTGCGGCTGGGCAGCACCTGGTCGACGAGGCCGTAATCCTTGGCCTCGGCGGCCGTGAGGATCTTGTCACGATCGATGTCCCGCCGCACCAGTTCGACATCGCGATGGCAGTGCTTGGAGATCAGCTCCTCCAGCATGGTGCGCATCCGCATGATCTCCCTGGCCTGGATCTCGATGTCCGAGCCCTGACCGTACCCTCCCTCGGTGGCGGGCTGGTGGATGATGATCCGCGAGTTGGGCAGCGCCATCCGCTTACCGGGCGCGCCGGCCGCCAGCAGCACGGCGGCGGCCGAGGCCGCCTGACCGAGACACGCTGTCGAGATGTCGCAGCGGATGTACTGCATGGTGTCGTAGATCGCCGTCATCGCCGTGAACGAGCCACCGGGCGAGTTGATGTACATGGTGATGTCGCGGTCCGGGTCCATCGACTCCAGCGCCAGCAGCTGCGCCATCACGTCGTTGGCGGACACGTCGTCGATCTGCGCGCCGAGGAAGATGATCCGCTCCTCGAACATCATGTTGTACGGGTTGGATTCCTTCACCCCGTAGGAGGTGCGCTCCACGAACGACGGCAGGATGTAGCGGTTCTGCACCGGCGCGAAGCCGGACTGGGACGGTGTCATCAGGTTCATCATGGTTCCTTCGGTCAAGCCGGGCCAGTTGGATTCGGTGGCGGGCCGGTCTGTGACGGACCTGGACCGGCCGCCACCTCCGGTCAGGAGGACGACTCAGCCAGGCCCGCGCCGCCAGGCACCTGCAGGGCACCGGTGACCACGTGGTCGATGAAGCCGTATTCCCGGGCCTCCTCGGCCGTGAACCAGCGGTCCCGGTCGGAGTCGGCCTCGATCTGCTCCAGGGTCTGACCGGTGTGATGGCCCACGCACTCCTGGAACATCTTCTTCGTGTAGACCATCTGCTCAGCCTGGATCGCCACATCGGCCGCGGTGCCACCGATGCCACCGGACGGCTGGTGCATCATGATCCGCGCGTGCGGCAGAGCGAACCGCTTGCCCGGCGCGCCGGAGCAGAGCAGCAGCTGACCCATGGACGCGGCCATGCCCAGCGCATAGGTTGCAACGTCGTTCTGGATGAACTGCATGGTGTCGTAGATCGCCATGCCGGAGAAGACAGAGCCACCCGGCGAGTTGATGTAGAGCGAGATGTCGCGCTCGGGGTCCTCGGCCGCCAGCAGCAGCAGCTGACCGACGACACGGTTGGCCGACTCGTCGGTGACCTCGCTGCCGAGGAAGATGATCCGCTCGCGGAGCAGGCGGTTGAAGACGAGATCGTCGAACCCGCTGCCGCTCTCCGGCGTGCGCGCGGTCGGCACCGCCGGCGTGTTCAGGTCAGTCATGGTGGGCAGTCCTCTCGGCACCGCAGGGGCACCGGCTGTGAAGTAGCCGGCACTCTCGCGCTAGCTGGTGGTGATTCGACCCTAGCCGGTACGGCGGCCCGGCAGCGTGCCACCGGGGCACTGTTCGCTCTCAGCGCAGTACCGTACGAGCGGTCCACGGCACGCCTCCGGCCCGCATCCCGGGCGGGATGCGGGCCGGAGGCGTAGGGCCGTTCTCAGGACTCGGTGGAGGCCGGCACGGGCGCTTCGACAGCGCTCTCGTCGGCGGCGGGCTCGTCCGACGACTCGCCGGCCGGCTCACCTGCCGGGTTCAGCACGGCGGCCAGGTCGACGGTGTTGCCCGCCGTGTCGGTGATCGTCGCGTGCTCCAACAGCAGCGACAGTGCCTTGCCGCGGCGTACGTCGGAGACCACGGCGCCGAGCTGACCGGAGCGTACGAGCTGGTCGGCGAACTGCTGCGGCGGCTGGCCGGAGGACTGCGCCCGACGGACGACCTCCTCGGTCAGCTCCTGGTCGTTGACCCCGATCTCCTCGGCGTCGGCCAGCGTGTCGAGCACCAGCTGCGTCTTGACCGCCTCCTGGGCGTTGGTACGCAGCTCGTTGTCGAAGTCCTCGACGGACTTGTCCTCGGCGGCCAGGTACTGCTCCAGGCTGCTGCCCATCTGCTCGAGCTGCTCGCCCATCGACTCCTTGCGGTAGTCGACCTCCTCGGACACCACGCCCTCGGGGACCGGCACCTCGGTGGCGGCCAGCAGGGACTCCAGGGCCTTGTCACGCGCCTGGTAGGCCTGCTCCAGCTTCTTGGTGCGTTCCACCCGGCCACGCACGTCCGCGCGCAGCTCTTCCAGCGTGTCGAACTCGCTGGCCAGCTGGGCGAACTCGTCGTCGAGCTCGGGCAGTTCCTTCTCCCGGACGCTGCGGACGGTGACCGTGACCTCGGCATCCTGGCCAGCGTGCGGGCCACCGACCAGCTTGCTGGTGAAGGTGCCGGTCTCGTCGGCGCTCATGCCGACCAGGGCGTCGTCGATGCCCTCCAGCAGCTGCTTGCTGCCGACCTCGTACGACATGCCGTTGGCGGTGCCACCTTCGACCTCTTCGCCGTCGACGGTGGCGGCCAGGTCGACGGACACGAAGTCGCCGAGCTGAGCGGCCCGCTCCACGCCCTTGAGCGTGGCGAACCGGTCACGCAGCGCGGAGACCTGCTCCTCGACGTCCTCGTCGGTGATGGACAGTTCGTCCACAGTGGCCGTGAGGCTGCCCAGCTCGGGCAGTGTGATCTCGGGCCGGACGTCGACCTCGGCGGTGAAGGTGACCTTGTCGCCGTCGGCCAGCTCGGTGACCTCGACCTCGGGTCGGCCGATCGCCTTGATGTCGTGTTCCCGCACGGCAGCCATGTACTGCTCCGGCAGCGCCTCCTGGACGGCCTCCTGCAGCACGGTCGCCCGACCGACCTTCTGGTCGATCAGCCGCATCGGCACCTTCCCGGGCCGGAAGCCCGGGACGTTCACCTGCTGGGCGATGGTCCGGTACGCCTTCTTCACGCTCGGCTCGAGCTCGGAGAAGGGCACCTCGACCGACACCTTCACCCGGGTAGGGCTCAACGTCTCGACGGCGCTCTTCACAGGGGTACTCCTCAGCAGGTGATGGGTTCGGTTCTCGGCTGACGGCTCGAACACGGCCCGCGCCGGAGGCTGACCGACCGAGTCTAGGCGAGCCGTGGGCAGCTCGAAGAGCCGGGCAGGTGTGCGCGTACGCGCAAGGGACGCCAGCCGTTACCAGCCTAGCGGGATACGAGGTGGCTGTCGGCCGTGCCCGCTCACGCAGCAGTGGCGTCAGGCTGCCTGCGGCTCACCGAGAGCGACGAAACTGAAGCCACGCCGGGTGTCCGGCCGGTAGACCACCAGGGTGACCGGCGCACCGGTGGTCTGCTGCTGGACCCGGTCCAGTACGGACCTGACCGGCTCGTGTTCCAGAGCCAGGACGAGCTCGTCGCCTGGCCGGTAACCGGCGTTGGCAGCGAAGGACCGGAACTCAGGGTCACGAAGTTGACGGGCAAAGGCTCGCGCCGCGCGCCACGCAATCTCACTCACAGTAATCCATCCACCTTGGGGTCGACGGCCAGCACCATCCTTGCGCGGGATCCACGCCTGCAACACCATCCGGGCGGCCCTCGCTATCGGCCGTTCGGATGACCCCTCCCCGACTTCCATTACAGGACGTAATGGCTTGGCATTGCACCGCGTTCGTCGTTACGCCGTGACTCAAGTCACGTAGCGTGCCGGATCCGCAGAGCGGGCCGACGGCGGCAAAGCCCGGCAACCGGCACCCCGCCGGGCTGTTCGGGGCGAGAATGGGCCGTGACCCGCTGGGTACTCCACGTGGACATGGACCAGTTCGTCGCGGCGGTCGAACTGCTGCGCCGACCCGAGCTGCGCGGACGACCTGTCGTGGTCGGCGGCGACGGCGATCCCGACAAACGGGGTGTGGTCAGCACGGCGTCGTACGAGGCCCGCGAATACGGCGTGCGCTCCGGGCTGCCGCTGCGGGTGGCCCGGCGACGCTGCCCGGAGGCGGTGTTCCTGCCGGTCGACCGGCGGGCGTACGAGGCGGCCTCGGAGACCGTGATGGCCACCCTGCGCGAAGGTGGTGCGGTCGTCGAAGTACTCGGCTGGGACGAGGCGTTCCTCGCGGTCGAGGACGACGACCCGGAAGCGGTGGCACGCCGGATCCAGCGCCGGGTAAGGGAAACGAGCCGGCTCGACTGCACCGTTGGCATCGGTGACAACAAACTGCAGGCCAAACTCGCCACCGGGTTCGGCAAGCCGGCCGGGGTCTTCCGACTCACCCACGGGACCTGGTTCACGATGCTCGGTGAGCAGCCGACCGACGCACTGTGGGGCATCGGCGGGCGCACCGCGAAACGGCTCGCTCGGCTCGGTATCGGTACCGTCCAACAGCTCGCCGACACCGATCCGGCGATGCTCGCCACCGAGTTCGGCCCGGCCACCGGGCCGTGGCTGGTCGGTCTGGCCCGCGGCGGCCACGACTCGCCGGTCTCCGCCGAGCCGTACGTGGCCCGCTCCCGCAGCCGGGAGACGACCTTCCAACAGGACCTCACCGACTGGGCGCAGGTACGGCAGGAGGTGGTGACGCTGGCGCACCGGGTCGCCGACGACCTCATCGCCGAGGCTGCCGCCGGGGCGGATGCGGCACCGCGGATGGTGGTGCGGGTGGTGGTGAAGGTGCGGTACGCCCCGTTCATCACGCGCACCCACGGGCAGACGTTGACCGAACCGACCCGGGCGGCCGCGGCGATCGCACAGACAGCACTCGCCGCACTGGAGAAGTTCACCGAACAGCGGCCGGTGCGGCTGCTGGGCGTACGGGCCGAGTACGCCCGACTCTCCCCCGGAACTGCCGAGAGGGCCTGATCAGCCTTGATCAAGCCCTCTGACCTGCAAAAACAATGGTCGGGGTGGCGGGATTTGAACCCACGGCCCCTCGCTCCCAAAGCGAGTGCGCTACCAAACTGCGCTACACCCCGTACGCGAAGGTCAGTGTACGGGGTGCTGATCGGCCAGCCGTACCCGATATCACCGCGAGTCCCGCGCCCGTACTATGTACCCTGACAGTGCGACGCCGTACGGCGCTCCGCGGGTGTAGCTCAATGGTAGAGCCTCAGCCTTCCAAGCTGATGGTGCGGGTTCGATTCCCGTCACCCGCTCCACACCCAAAGGCCAGGTCAGGACACTCTCCCGACCTGGGCTTCGCCTTGCCTCGGCTTCAGCCTGCGTTCGTCCCGGTCGTGCTCAAGTGTGCCCCCAGCTGGCGCAGCAGTCCCGGTGGGCAGGACAAGTATCCTGGGTTCGCAGAACACTGGGTTGAGCCCGAGTAACCCCGGTCCTGGCGCTCCTGTTCTCGCTCATTGCGTGGCTACTACTCCTAGCACAGATGGTCATCAATCGATGGCAGGCCAGAGAGAAGGGACACGGTATGGGCAATGCGTTGCTGATCGTAGAAGCCGTGCTCGTTACGGCATCGTCTCTGGCGATCAACGTGGCAGGAGCACTGGGCTGAGCCCAGCGTTCGCTACCGGCGGCGCTTCAGTCGCGGCGTACGACGATGATCAGGCCCATCCGTCGAGCGGAGACCGTACGGTGCAACTTCCGGTCTTGCTAGGGTCGGGAAATGCTCACGCTGGTTGCCGATGCTCAGCAGCCCTGTCACCGTACGAGCATCCCGTCGGCGCTGCGGCTCCGCCGAATGGCACCGTCAGATGCTCCCGCGCTCGGCCCGTTGTATTTCGAGTCCTACGACCCCGGCATCTCGTGGTCGACGTTGCAGGAGGCCGCGGACGACACCGATGCCTGGTTCAACGGGGAGTACGGATCACCGTGGTGGGACGGCAGCCTCGTCGTGCAGGACGGCGACAACGTGGTCGCTGCAGTCTTCTGCGTACAGCGTGCCCCCTGGCCTGACACCCCCGACTGTCCGTTCGTGACGGACCTCTTCACCGACCGCCGTTACCGTCGCCGGGGGCTCGCCCAGGCCATGCTGACCACTGCGCTGGACGCGGCCGCAACGATCGAACGCCCGCAGCTGTCCCTGCGGGTACTGCCCGACAACGGGCCCGCGCTCGCGCTGTACCGGTCTCTCGGCTTCGTCGCGTGGGACCCGCCCGATGGCTGTGTCACGCGTCCAGAAACACCCGCTGCGCGTCCGGACTCATGAGGTTGATCCGGATCCAACCCTCGTATCCGCGGATGTCGAAATGCTCAGGGCCCATGGCGGCGAGCTCCACAGGGTCGAAGGCGGGCTTGACGAAGGCGAAGTAGCCGCAGGTGGGTGTGATCAGCTCCTCGATCCTGGAGCACTGCGCGTAGTCGTCGAAGACCTTCTCCACCTCCCGCAGCATCGCGCAGTGCGCGGGGCCCCGCATGACCTGCATCGCGGTCCGGGCGAAGAGCTGGTCGGACAGCGACGTGGTGCCGACGTACAGGTCGCGGGCGCTGGCACACAGCTCGTACAACGATCTCGGCAGGATGAGATAGCTGAACCTGAACCCGTTCATCAGCAGGGTCTTGGTCGGGCAGATGAGGCGCAGCGTCAGGTCAGGGTCCAGTTCGCAGCTCGCCTCGGCGTCGTAGGACCAGCCCAGGTACTGGAACGTTCCGTCCACGATGACGACCGACCCGGTCCGCTGCTGCCAGTCGCGGATCGTGTGCAGTACCTCCGTTGGCACCGGACGTCCGACATGCCAGATCGGGTCGGAGAGTATGAGCACCTGGTTCCTGCGTTCCGGCAGTTCCAGATCGAAATCGTGCTCGAACGCCATTCTCTCCGCTACCCGGACCAGCTGGATATCCTCGCGGCTGAACAGGGCGTTGATCGTGTAGTGCAGGGGTGCGAAGTAGTGGACCGTGCGGGTGCCCCGGTCCCGCAGGAGTTGCACCAGCACGGCCAGCATCGAGGTGGCGCCACCACCGACCAGAAGGACCCGAGGTGCGAGCCGTACACCGTCCGTACGGCGGTGGAAGGCACCTATCGCCCGGTGCAGGTCAGGGTCTTCCTGCGGGAAGGAGTACATGGCCAGGTCACCGAGTTCGCTGAGCGGCCGCGCGGCCAGGTCACCGAGGAATGCCTCCACATAGGAGTGTGCACCGTTCCAGTCGGACACGAACGGTAGACCGCGTTGCCGTTTGTCGCCGAGTACCGCATAGGACTGACTGATACGTCGGAACGTCTCGTCCTGGTCAAAGGGCTTCATGGTCTGCTCCGGTCTCGAGCTTCACGGCCTCGTCGTGCGGAGCGGTGGAGTGATCCCCGGTCGGTTCCTGCGTTCCGCCGAACGTACGGACATCCGCGCTGAGCAGAGGTGACAGCGTCGAACCGGCCATGATGACGCCGGCCGCCAGCAGAACCTTGGGTGCACCGAGCACCGACGCAACGGCACCGGTCAGCGCCTGCCCTATCGGCAGCAGCGACATGCTGCCCATCCAGTCCACCGAATTCACCCGCGACAGGGAACTGGCGGGGACCTTCTCCTGAAGGTGCGAGTACCACAGGATCAGACCGATCTCGTTTCCCGCCGCGCAGAGCCCGGCCAGGGCCATGAGCAGATACGGCGGGGCTGCGGCTGCGATCGACACCGCGTACAGGCTGTACGGGGCGGTCAGACAGAGCGCCACCACGCCCGGGCGTCGGGTGCGGACCTTCGACCCGACCAGGCCCCCCAGCACACTCCCGACCGCCGCGCACAGTGCGATCACCCCGAAGATCGAGCCGGAATAGCCGCGCTGTATCAGCAGGATGGGTAGCAGTACGGAGACAGGAGCGTACGCGAAACCGGTGTTGATGGCATCCTGGGCGATCATCCAGGCGACCCATCGGCGTGACCTCACCTCACGGAGCCCGTCGCGGATCGACAGCAGGACCGTCGAGGGTCGCAGATCGCGCAGCCGCTGCGCGCTGTCGGTGATGCTGCCGGTGTCGATGTCGGTGTCGCGATGGAGCATCCTGCGCCCCAGCAGCACCAGGGTCACCAGCGAACACAGAAACGTGGCCGCGTCGATGGCGAACAGGACCTCGACGTGCGACCAGGCGACGAGCACCGCGGCCACACTCGGGCCGAGTATCGCGGCCGTGCGGGTACCGACAGAGTTCAACGCGTTGGCCGACTGCAGGTCGGCCTGCCCGGTCACCAGTTCCGGAAGATAGCCGTTGTAGGCCGGGTAGAAGGTCCCTTCAGCTGCACCGATCAGGAAGCACACCGGTAGCAGCACCAGCAGTGATCGGGGACCGACCATCAACGAGGCCACCAGGACCGCTCGTACGACGTCGGAGGCCATCATCACGGCGCGCCGGTCGAGCAGGTCGGCCAACGCCCCGCCGATCAGCAGCATGACCACGGTGCCGGCGGCGCGGGCACCAAGAACCAGACCGACATCCGTCGCCGAGTGCAGCCGCAGCGCGGCGTACAGCGTCAGGGCCACCGGCAGGATGTAGTTGCCGAACATGCTGAGTGTCTGACCGGACCAGAACAGCCGGAAGCTCTCGTTGTCTCTCAGCAGACGAATCATCCGGGTCCTATCTCGACGATCTGCCGCCGCCGGGCGAACGACCACTCGTCATGGTCTGCACCGGTCCACGCACATCGTGCCGGTTGGTGCTTCCTTGGTCAACGGGCCCGATCGCCAGCTCGCGGGTGGACGCGCCATCGGACCGACGCTGAGATGCTCAGCTGGTCAGAGGAGCACCGACTCCCATTGCCGCACGATCGGATCGGTGTCCAGGACATGCCTTCGCTCCCTCCGGGCGGTCTCGAAGCTGTGCGGTATGCCGGGCAGCGCATCCAACGTCGCGGCGAACCGGTCGGCGTACGCGCCCCGGTCGGGCACCCTGTCGACGACGAGGCCGGCATCGCCCACCAGTTCGGGTAGGGCGCCGAGATCGCTCACGACCGGGACCAGCCCGCGACGAAGTGCTTCGATCACCGCTGTCGCTCCGACCTCGGTGCTCTCGTCCGGATGGATGAGTGCACCGAACTGGTCGAGAAAATGTGCCATCTCCCGCACCGGTACCGCGTCGGCGAACGTCAGCGCCGTCGAGAACCGGGCCTCGAACTCCTCGAAGGAGCAGTGCTGCCGCGCAGCACCGTCGACGACCGCGATCCGGCTGGTGGATTCCTGGTAGAGCCGGGGGCTGCTGGAGACGGTCACGTCCACGTTGCTCAGCCGCGAGGCGACGGCCCCGACCATGGCCAGAGCCTTGCGTGGATGTGAGGTGTGGACCGCCCTCGCCCGATTTCTGTCCAGTGGCCCGTCGAGCCACGGTGCGTGCGAGGCGAGGTTGTAGATGGCCACGCTGTTCGCGTCGTCGAGACCGAACGAATCCCGCCAGCTGTCGAGATGCCATCGCGAGGCGAAGACGACCTGGCAGAACTGCGGCAGGTAGCGCCTGAACCAGGCTCCGACCACATCGACCGGACGGTCGAGAAGGCGCAGGACATCCACGGTCGCGTCCTCGCAGAGCAGTACGTGCCTCGCCGCGGAGAACCGGGCCAGCGTCGAGACGCTCAGCACGTAGTCACGCACCCAGAGCACGGTCGTCGGTGCCGCCACCTGCATGTAGCTCTCGAAGTCGCTGAGCGGGCAGGTCGCGACACCCGGCACGACGGTGCCCGTGCTCACCGCGCCGAAGAACCGTACGTCCACGCCACGTGCCGCCAGTGCCTTCGCCAGGTTCAGGACGACGACCTCCGTGCCCGGGAGCGGACCGGCGAAGGGGTCACCGGCGGGCAGGGCGATCGAGCTGCGGCTGACCATGGCGACCCGCCGGCCGCTGGTCCGGGAGCCGGCGGAGCTGTCGCACCCGGTCACCGCCGGCCCCGCGCTCCCGGCCGGTCCCTCGGAACCGACGCCGGTCCACCGCAGGCGATCATGACGTCTTCGCGAAGTGGCTGATGACGGCGTACCGGTGGAAGGTCGACGAGCGCATCGGTCTGACCCAGTGGACACCCGAGGTGCCCAGATACATGACGGTCATCGAATTGTTCGTGGGAGCAATGTGCGCAGCGGCCGGGCCGTCACCCCGCCGGTATCCGAGCTCACCACCATCCCCGGAGGTCCACTGCTGGTCCGCGAAGTAGAACAACAGTCCGAAGATCCGGCTGTCCTCATGGTCGACGTGCGCACGGAGGAAGTCACCGGCGATCATCCGGGTGGCATTGACATAGCTCTCCGCCTCAAGATCCACGCCGCTGGCATCGCTGAGCAGACCGGCCACCTCGCCACCTGACACCGTCGCCAGCAGGTCCTGGAGGACGCCTCCCGGTGCGAAGTTCTGGCTCTCCAGCACCTCCGCGCTGCTGTAGCGGATGTCTCCTTCGGAGACGACCTTGGGGCTGGCGGCCAGGAAGCGCTCGCGGGTGACCCGCACATGGTCACGGTCCTCGTTGTTCGCCACATACCAGGCCCGTGTCCAGGGCGACGAGCCCCGCAACTGCTCCCGTAACCCGTCGGCGACGGTCGGTGGGAAGACGCCGTCGAGACGGTATGGGGCACTAGCGTCGCTTCTGGCCCACGCGACGAACTCATCGCTGCCTAGGGCTGCGCGTACGCAGCTGGACACCTGAGGTGGAGACATCACGGCACTCTCCGGAAATGGATGTTCAGGCTACGGCGTACGAAGGACTCCCCTGTCACGGGTTCGACCCAGTGTCTGAGGTCCGAACGCAGCGGGATCATCCCGATCGTGTTGTGCGTCGGAGGCGTGCTGGCACGAGGTCCCTCGTCGGCCCGGATACCGAGCAGGCCGCCGTCGCTGTCCTGCCAGGGCGCCACGGACAGGTACAGCACGCAGCTGGTCACCCAACCGTCGAAGTCGTCCCGGTGCGCGCGGAGGTAGTCGCCCTTCCGATAGGCCGCCGCATTGACCTCTGAAGCTGCCTCGACCCGCTGCCCCACCACGTCGGACACCCGACGCGCGAAGTCTGTGCCGGACAGGAGCCGCATCAGCTCACCGCAGGCCGGCAACTGGCGCAGGCCCGCCGGATCCAGGATCTCGACCCTGCTGTACGGCACATCCGTCGACCCGTCCGTGCGGGCTGCCGCGAACTCAGCGGCGGTCACCGTCTCTATCGCACCGGAAGCAGCACGCGCCACGTACCAGCGTCGGTCCCAGCCATCGGCTTCCTCCAACTCCCTGGCAGCCGCGGTGGCCAGATCCGCACCGAACGGATCAGTGAGCACCAGTACGCTCTGTCGCGCCCCCCACTGGGTCATCTGAGTCATCGCACTGTCAACCTTCCGCCGGGTGCAGATCCGCGGCACCGGTCTCCGTACCGGTCCGGGTCAGGCGAAACCACAGGCTGCGGACCTCACCTGCATGCGGATCGACGGGTTCGAAGTCCTGGTTCCAGCAGCCGGACAGCTGCCAGTCCGGTGAATCCGCGATCACCGACAGCACCCAGTCGGTCCGGTAGCCGGCCAGGACCGTCGAGCGCGTGCAACTGCTCGTACCGTCGGGTCCGCGGGTGGTCAAGCGTTCGGTGACCTGGTCCGTCACGTGGTCGTAGGCCACCGTCTCCCGGACAGCTTCCAGCACCTCGCCCTGGTGGACGACGGTCCACCGGGCCGCCTCCGCGCATCCTGGACGAGGGACCGCTCGGAGGCAGAACAGGTACGGTGCTCCGACCTGCAGACTGCGGCGCACATTGTCGAGGTGGGTTCTGAACGCCCATCGGGTGCGCAGCTTCTGGACCGTGTCGAGCGCGGCGAACGCATAGGCGTACCAGGACAGCGAGACGAACTCACCGATCGACGTGCCGTAGAGGCGGACCTCCTCCCCGGCCTGAACGTCCAGGTCGCGCAGCCGTCGGTCCGCCACCAGCAGAGCGTCGGTATCAGCGTCGAGGCCGTCCAGTTGCCAGCCCTGTTCGACGAGCGGCACCAACAACCGTCCGGTACCGCAACCGACGTGCAGACCACGACCTGCCTGTGGCGCGTCACCGAGCAGTGCCGGAATGCCGGTCATCTCCGCCGCGGTGGCCGGGGCGAGCAGAGCTTCCTCCAGTTCCGGCCCGACCGGACCGGTCCAGGTGGTGCCGCGCCCGAGCAGCCCCCGCTGTTCGAGCTGGCGTGCTGCGGCCGACGAGATGCAGCCTTCCGCGTCGACGGGTACGACGTGCGGCCGGCCCTGCGCCCACAGCACGACCGAGGGTCCGGTGTGGAAGGCGGCGGTCTCAGCGCTCAGGTCGACCCAGCCGCCGGAGGCCACCTTGAGCCGTGTAGCCGTCATGGGTTCTCCTCGCGCAGGCGGGAGAGCACCAGCCGCAGCGCGTCCCGTACGAACCCGAACTCCGAAGACTCTTCCGGTGCGCCCATCCATTCGACCAGGTCCGCGCCGACCAGCGGGCCGGCGATCTTCTGCAGGGTCGCCTGCAGAGATGCCAGTGAGTACGAGGGCGGGTGAGCTGTCGGGACCGAATGCACCACCTGCGAGACGAAACCGGGATCGAAGTAGTCGACGTCGAGGGATATGTAGGTGCTGCCCTCGATCTGCGTCTGCAACTGTGGCGGCGCCTCTCCCTCGTGCCGGATACCCACCCGGTGGATCGTCACCGGAAGCTCCCGCTCGATGTGGTGGAAGACCGTGTAGTGGGTCAGCAGTGCCGACTCGTAGGCATCATGGTGCGCGTCGAAGTGCACCACCTGCAGCGGGCCGTGCACGCTCACCAGACCGCGCAGGGTGCTCCAGGTGAGACTGTGTTCCCCACCCAGCAGCAGCGGGACCGCACCTTCGCGGGCGGCGTCCCGGGTTGCGCACTCGACCAGGAAGGGCGTCGCCGGACCGAGCTGTCGGGCAAACTCCGTGTACTGCTCCCCGGGTGCTTCGTCCCGCAGCATCTTCTTCCACAACGGGGAGCATTGCGAGGCACCGTGCCGTCGGCTGGTCGCATCGTAGTCGGCAAGGATGTACTTCAGAGCCAAGAACGGCACCTCTCCCCCGGCACGGCTCACCTACCGCGCTGCGCGCTGTAGATCTCCCGGAAGTCGATGAACACCGGCCCCGGGTTCTTGTGCATGTTGCAGGAGAAGTAGTCCGGTGAGGTCAGATCGTTGGTCTCGATGTACGCATTCGACCGGCAGCCACCGCCACAGTCATGCCGGCTCGGGCACCGACCGGACGTGGCGTTTTCACAGTTGAGCCCACGGAACTGGGTGAACAGGTGCGACTGTTCCCATGCGTCCCAGAGGCTCAGCTCACCGACGTGGGGGCCGCGGAAGCGTTCCTCCTCCCGGTGCGTCATGGTCGGGCACAGCGAGTAGTGACCGTCGGCCGTCACATAGACGAACGAGTGCGCGACGCCGCATTCCGGTTCGATGGAGGAGTCCGCGTCCGTACCCGGCGTCTCACAGATCCGTTGGGTCCGCACCGATCGCGGCAGCGCGCTGGCGGTCATCTCGTAGTACTCCCGGGTGGAGAGCGCTATCGAATCGTGCAGGGCCCCGCCGGCGGCCACCACCCGGTCCATCGCGACCGGTACGCCGATCTCCCTGCGGAACCACTTCACCGTGTCGATGAACGTCGCAGCGTTCTTCCGGTGGGCGATCACGACCATCCGCACCCGGATCCCGGCATCCAGTGCCATCCGGACCCCCTTCAGCATCTTGACGTGCGCTCCGCGTACCCCGCGGATCGAATCATGCTCGTCGGCCAGGTAGGAGTCCGCCGAGACCTGCACGGTCCTGACGCCTGCGTCCGCGAGGACCGCCACGTTGCGTGGGGTCAGCAGCATCCCGTTGGTGTGGATGGTCGTGACCAGACCGAGGGAACGGGCGTGCCGCAGCAGTTCCGCCCAGCCGCGGTACAGGAAGAACTCTCCTCCGGTCAGGTCCAGCCAGGTGACGCCGCAGGCTTCTGCCTGACTGATCGTCGTCATGACCTGTTCGGTGTCCATGACCGGGGTCCGGGAAGGTCCGGATTCGGAGTAGCAGTAGGAACAGGAAAGGTTGCACCGCAGCGACAGTTCGATCTGCAGGCGGGTCAACGGGGGGCCGGGCCGGGTCTTCCGGAAGGAACCGTTGATGCGTCCCTGCGCATCCACCCAACCATGTCGCTGGCAGTCCTGTACGAATGAGCGCGTCGCGTCGCTCTGCCCAGCGGTGTCCTGCTCCGCGATACGGGCCAGCGCGGCACCCGCTGCCGAGTTCAGCACGCCGTCACTTCCAGTGACGGCAGCGGTGACCGTGGTGGTGTCCTGGTCCGGCCTCCATACGATCCGGTGCGCGGCATACATTCGACTCGGACCTTTCCTGGGCTCACGTACAGTCCGGAGCGACCTCGGAACCGGCCGCCCCGGGCCGTGTCGCGGTGTCAGTCGATGGTGTGGACAGACTCGATCACCGGGTCGTCGCTGCGCTTCTCGGACGGCTTGTTCTTGACCGAGAGACCAGGCGGGCAGCGGCTGAAATAGGACATCACATCGACATCCAGATCATCGTGCACGACATTGATCTCTTCGATACCAGCGGCGTCGGGCTTTTGCTCCATTGGGCACCCCCTTCCATCCGTTTAGCGGTACTTGGACCGGTTGACCCGTCTCATCCTGCCCAGCAGTCTTCTGGGTGTCAATGCATCACGCTGTGTATATGCGCCGGTCAGGGCGCGATCTGACCTACCGTCCCGCCCCGCGGCGACCGTGGCGACCTTGACGATCAGCCGATGTTCGGGCGGTGACTGTGCAGCCAGCGCGATTCGGCGTCGAGCTCTGCCAGGTCACCTCGGGCCAGGAACGCGGCGTACGGCTCGATTCCGGCGGCACCGAGGTCGGCGACGCGCCGACGCTCCACCCGCTGCAGGTCGACCAGCGCATCCAGTACCTCGGCCGGCTCGGCGCCGGCGGCCCGGCACAGCACCTCAAGACGGTGCCGGTGGTCCGGCTCGGTGGCGAAACCGCTTGCCTGCCAACCCTTCTGCCCGCCCCGCAACGGCACCAGGTACCAGGCGGCCTGCGCGGCGTCCCACAGTGGTGGGGCCGGCTCCGCGCAGTCCCAGTCGAGTACGCCGACGAGCCGGTCGCCGTCCCACAGCGTGTTCCACGGCGCGACGTCACCGTGGCGGATGACCAGGTCGTTCCCGGGTAGCGGATCACAGCGCCACCGGGCGCCCGGAGGTGGGCTGAAGGTCGAGACCGCCTCGCCCAGCTCGCGTACGACCCGGCCGAGCTGACGCAGTCCCTCGTCGCAGCGCAGCACCCTTGGCCAGGGTCGCATCGCCGGCACACCCTCGATGTACGACAGCACTTCCCGGCCCCGCTCGTCGATGCCCAGTACCCGGGGCGAGTACGGGAAGCCCACCGCTTCGAGGTGGTTGAGCAGCGCATGTACGGCCGGCGTCCACGGGCCGGTGGAGCGGCGTACCGTGTCGCCCACCCGTATGACGGTGTTCACGCACCCGCCGGTCAGTGGTACCTCGTGCGCGTCCATGCCCCCATGCTGGCGCATGGGGGCATGGGCGTCGGCTACTGCGGCGGGGTGTTGGTCCACTCGCCGACGACGGTCGCCTTGCCGGGCGGCATGACCCAGTCGACCCCGCCACCGCTGGTGAAGAAGTTGGTGTTGCGTACCTGACCGGTGGCCGGGTCGACGACCAGCCGTGCCTCCTTGTGCAGCGGCGCGGGTTCGTTCGGGATCACCACGGCCTGGCCGCCGTCAACCGCACCGAGGGATCTGACCTCCGGGAACGAGGCGAGCGCCCGGAACGCGGCAGCCCGGACCTTCGGCTGTGAGGGCAGTCCGGACACCAACCCGGCGAGCGAGTTCAACATCCAATCCTTGCGCTCGTACCGGTTCATCGGCCCTTCCAGGGTCGTGGCGCGGTTCTCCGCGTCATCGATCCAGGCCTTCAGCTTCGCCGGGTCGGCGGGGAGCTCATCCAACTGGGCGGCGGTCAGCTCCACGCCGGCGAAGCGGTACCGGATCGGCTTGTCCAGCCGGACCAGCTTGTCCTTGGTCAGATCGCTGCGCTCCCAGGACGCGTCGCTGTTGCGGGTGTTCCACGTGTCCGAGTGGTGCATGATGCGGCCCTGCGGGTCCCGGATCACCAGGCTGACGTGCCAGTACGCACCGTGGGTCGCCGGCGCGCGCTCCACGCTGGAGGCGGCGGTGAGCAGGATCTGGCGGGCGGAGATCCGCACCGGTCGGCTCGCCGAGCTCTGCGCACCCGGACGGTGGTGTGACGCCGGCGGGGTAGCGCCGACCGTGGTGACCACCACGGCGGTCACCGCAGCCGCAGCGGTGACCGCGACACCGGTCGCCCACCAGGTGCTGCGACGTGGCCGGCCCGGGTCGAGCATGCGCCGACGCAGTCGCACCTGGCTGCCCTCGATCGCATCGGTACTGGGTTCGGGCGCTGAGAGCAGCGTTGCAACAGCGCGCAGATCGTCATCCATGGAACGTCTCCCGATCAAGTGCGGTACGGAGTTTGGCGCGGGCCCGGCTGAGCCGGGAACCCGTCGTGCCGGGAGAGATGCCGAGCGCCTCGGCGACCTCGTCGTAGCTGAGTTCGGCGAGTACGACGAGCAGCAGTACGTCGCGCTCCCCGCGGTTCAGGCCGGCCAACGCCCTGGCCAGTTGCGGTTGCAGCCGGCCCGCGGCGACTATGCTGACCACCCGGTTCTCCGGGCCTTCGGTGTCCGGCTCGGGGGCCATCCGGACCAGTGCCCGGTACCGGCGTGCCTCCTTGCGCCGATGCCGGTTCACCAGGTTGGTGGCGATACCGAACAGCCACGGCCGCAGACTCCCGCGTTCGGGGTCGAACCGGTCCCGCCGGGCGAACGCGGTCAGGAACGTCTCGGCCACGATGTCCTCAGCCGTCTGCGCGTCCAGTCGCCCCGCCACGTACCGGTGGATGTCGCGGTAGTAGCGGTGGTGTACGAGCGTGAACAGCTCCGGGTCCTGCCCCAGCCGACGCTCGAGTTCGGCGTCGGTCAACCCATCCGCGACGTCGGCGCTCACGTCAGTTCCCTAACCATCCGGTGTCCTTCCGGGCTGTGTACTCCTCGGACACCTACACTCCGCCGCAGTCCCGGATCGTCTTCCCGACCCGTCATGGTTAGCGCGTATCTGGGACCAACGGGCGCCAGCAGCGCGTATGACGATCTGGCCGTATGTTCGGCGGCCGACCCTAGGACCTGCGCGGTCCGGATGATCCGCCAACTGAAGCTGCACTGAGCCGGGCGATCTCGGCGAGGACGTGGTCGACGTGCGGACGGACCTGCGCCCGCAGCGCTTCGCTCCAGGCTTCCTCGGCGTAACTGCAGTGCAGGTAGAGGTGCAGGGTGTGCTCGAGGACCGGGCGGTGTTCGGGCGGTAGCCGGCTGAGTGCCCAGTCCGCGGCGGCGTCCTTGGACCGGATCTCGCCGGTGGCGAGGGTGGCCCAGATGCGGGCGAAGGTCAGCAGAACGTTGCGGGTGTCGTCGTCCAGATTGGCGACCAGATCCGGGACACCTGCCACGCTCGCGTGGATCAGATCGGCGCGCGGGACGGGGTCGAGTACCGTCGTCGGACCCGGACCGGTCAGGGGGTGCTCGCCGGCACGGGTCATGCTGACCAGCAGCGCCAGATCGGGCATCGGCTCGGGCTGGGGGACCGTCCCGGACTCGTACTCGGCGCGCAGCCATTCGCCGTACAGGAAGTCCCCGTTCGGCGGGTAGCGCCACGGCCGGACCTCGGACTCGACGACCACGGTCAGCTCGACCGGGCGGGCGTTGTTCCGCGATCCGGAGAGCCCGAGCAGTCCCCTGACCAGTGTCTGTCGCTGCTGTTGGTCCAGGCTCCGCTTGGAGACGACCAGCACGTCGACGTCGCTGGCCGGGTGAAGCCCACCGAGCACCGACGAGCCGTGCAGGTAGACGCCGATCGCTTCCGCGCCCAGTGCGGCGTCCACCAGCGCCACGATCTGCTGGACCTGATCCACCGCGCTAGTCTCTTCCGTCGACTGGCACACCGCAACACAGCGGCGGGGGGTTCGCTGGGATCTGTCCCGGCGTTGAGCGCCGTCGGGATACCGCCGCCGGACCGCCGCGCGATCTCCTCGGTGGATCCGGCGGGTCGGCGAACGACTCAGTGGGCTGCGGCTCGTAGATGCTCGGCCAGGGTGTGGAAGACGAAGAAGTTCGGCACCTTGCTGACCTCGGTGTTGATCAGCGACAGCCACCGGCCCGCCACCCGCAGTGACACATGGCCCTGCACGACCTTGATCTGGTCGATGTCCGACCACGGTACGGAACTGCCTCGCGCGGTCACTGCCTCGCTATCGAGCTGGATCGGGCCGAAGGTGATGGTGCCGCCCCCGGCTATGGTTCGCAGCGCACCGGGCAACTGGGCTCGGGTTATGCCATCCTGGATCTCCGGCCCCCATTTTTCGGGGTTGGCCAGCCCGGCCAGGTTCGAGCTCTGGCTCAGCGTGAGCGTCGCCCCGTCGGGCCCGGTCAGCCGGTACTCATAGCTCGTACGGGTGCGGGAGCCGGCGCGCGTGTAGTGCACGATCCGCTGCCGGACAGTGGTGCTGTCCCAGTGGAAGACGTGGTCCTGCCCCTGGTGGTCGATGTACACCATGCCGGCCTCGAAGGTCGCCAGGCACGCGCCTGAGTGCTGGCTGTTCACTGCGGCACCGCGGACGATGTAGACGACCAGGGTGGCGGCTATCACCAGTACGACGGCGCCGAGCGCGTTGCTGCTTGCGAGCATGACGATGCCGAGCAGGGCGAGTACCGCGGCGGCGATCCCTAAGCCCCCGAGTCGCGATGAGGGTAGTAGACCTGCCGGATAGCTGCCCCACAGGTTGCCGAGTTTCGCGTCGTTCCCGATCTCCCGGAGATCCGCGGAGATCTCTGCCTGGTCCCGGGGCTGCGGGCTGTTGGGCGCCGAGGGCTGCGGCGATCGCGTGGGCTGCTCATGCCGGGGTCCGACCGGGCCGGCGCCTCCGGTGCCGTCGATGTACTCCGCGAGCCATGCCGGTACCTGCGGCCGGGGGTAGGTGGCCAGGTCGTTGCGGTAGTGCTCGGGTGCCAACAGGTCGCGCTCGGGCAATCGTTCGTCGCCGTAGTCGAACGCCGAGGTCACCTCGACGCTGTCCGATTGATCTCGACGAACGGTCAACAACGCCCGGAACCACGGACCAGCCGACATACCGGCGGCGATGTGCCGGTGCCGGCGGGCCAGCTCGATGATCGGTTCCGGAACCGGCAGCGGGTCCATCGCGTGATCGGTCCAGAATCGCATCTGCGCGATGTCCGCGGAGACGGTACAGGAGAACACCGCGCCGAGCCGCCGCCAGCCGGGCGGACCGAGCTGGGCCAGTTGCTGGACGATCGGGGCGATGAGTTCCGCCGCCCGCTCGGCGGTCGCCTCATCGGGTGCGGGGCTGTCGACGATGGTGAAGTCGCTGATCGCGCCGTCGGTATCGAGTTCGGTGAACGCCTTCTTGAACTCGGCCATGAACTCCTGGTCGGCGGACGGCGGGCGGCGCGCGGCGCGTTCCTCCGCGACGAACTCGGCCTCCGCCACCCCCGGCGGCACCGAACTCGACGTTTCCTTGATCCGTCCGGAATCACCGACCAGGAACACCGACCGGCCCACCGGCATGTCCAGGAACGCCATCGGATCGCTCTCGTCGACGTCCACCGGCGCGTACACGCTCCAGCCCGCCTCGAAACGGTCCGCCACCAACCCGTCCGTCGGATAGTCCAGGCGGCGGGAACGGATCAGCTTTACCACCAACCCGATCGCCTGCTGCTCGTCCATCGGGGTCACCTTCCGTCAACCAACGATCATCGGCGACAGCACCGCACGATCGGATACCTGTGGCACTGGCGGAAACGACAACAAGATCACCACAGACCGGGAGATTTCCGCAAGCGCCGCCAGCTGTACAGGTTGCCGGTCCACCGTAGGATTCGGAGGTGGACTGGGTCGGATGGCATGGTGACTACGATCGACCGGACTCGTCGCTGGCGCGCCGGTTGCAGACGGTACAGGCACAGATCAGGGACGTGCTCCACGCCGCCGCGCCGGGACCGCTGCGGGTAGTCAGCCTATGCGCCGGGCAGGGACATGATCTGCTGGGTGTACTGGCCGGGCATCCCCGCCGCGACGACGTGCAGGCCCGACTGGTGGAACTCGATCCGCGGAATGCGGCTGCGGCCGGAGAGAAGGTCCGTGCCGCCGGGCTGCACGGAGTCGAGGTCGTCGCGGCCGATGCGGCGCTCACCGATCGCTACCAGGGCATGGTGCCGGCCGATCTCGTACTGCTCTGCGGGATCTTCGGCAATGTCCTCGATGCGGACATCGAGCGGACCATCGGCTTCTGCCCCCAACTCTGCGCCAGCGGCGCCACGGTGATCTGGACCCGTGCACGCGGCGTACCCGACCGGGTACCGATGATCTGCGACCGGTTCGAACGCCTGGGCTTCCAGCGCCGGTGGCTGTCCGCTCCCGACGCCGGTTTCGGTGTCGGTGTGCACCGCTTCGCCGGCCAACCGCAACCGTTGGCGACCGGCGAGCGGATGTTCACCTTCACCGGCTACGACAAGCTCCGCCAGCGGGACAGCCCACCCCGCAACAGCTGAGTCTTTCGTCGGCAACCGGTGACTCAGGCAAGCTGCCGGAACGCCGACGACGGGGGACCATCCCGCAGGCGACGTGCAAGGCGATCGGCACACTCGTGCGGGCTGAGGGTCGATGTGTCGACCTCGATGTCGTAGATACCCGGGGTGTGAACTTCCGTCTCCCACACACTGACGGGATCCGCGATCAGGCCACTCTCGTTGTAGCCGACACCGCCCCAGGTTGCCCGACGTCGTTGCCTGATCACCTCTGAAGGACACCGCACCCCTACGAAGATCACCGGGAGATCCTGCAAGGTTCGGGCGCAGCAGGCGAGGATGTTGCGCGGAACGGAGTAGCGGTCATGGTGCGCGACATCCGCGACGACGTTGAGGCCAAGGCGGCTGTGCGCCGCGATCGACTCGTACATGGCGGTGTACAACGTCACGACAAGGGGTTCCAGCTCTGGGCTCTCACCGCCGGGCCGTAGCCCGATCCCGGGCTGGTAGCGCCGCGGGGTCATCTCCTTGAACCGGTCGACTCCGAGGTTCATCCAGACACCTTCGAACGTGTCCTGGATGGCCGTGGCGATACTGGACTTCCCGGATCGCGGCGGACCGTTGAGGATCACGATCTGACCCGCCTCGTTGAGTTTCTTCATGTTCCCCCGCATGTCTCGATCGGCTACGTCCCGTCCCTCCGGTCACGACACACGAACCGGCAGGCAACCATTACTGGAACGGCATGAAACTGTCGTACCGCGGTTCGAACGGAGGATCTGGCAACCGCAGAGCTCGCATCTTCGGGCACCCGGTTGCACTGTCGACCGTGCCGCCGCGGAGAGCTTCAGGGAGGACCTGCCACCCCATGTTCCCCTCGTAGTAGCGTTCCGCCGTTGCCACGGATGGCCACCGGTGGTCGTCCAGGATGATGATTCCACCCGGCCGGACGATCTTGCCCAGGAAATAGAGATCGACGAAGACCTCGTGGAATCTGTGGCTGCCGTCGACAAAGGCCGCATCGGCGGTGAACCCCGCTTCGACGAGTTGTGGAAGCGCCTGCGACGAAGGCTGGGTGACGAGCCTGGCAATCGCATCCAGTCCGGCGGACTCCAACAGGTGCCACCCCACGTCGGACCATGCTGACGACTGAAATGGATCGATGATGACATGTGCCGGTTCCGGTGCCCCGGCGGAGACCAGCGCTTCGCCGATCGCAAGGGCCGAACTGCCATACGCCAGTCCTATCTCGACGACCCTTTCGACATTCTCGGCGATCAACAGGTCACGAACGGCATCGCAATCGCGCTCGGAAACGGTGATCCTGCCGAAGTCGTCGGCCGGCCCACGCGTCCATGGTGGACCATCACGACCGAGCCGACGACGTACTTCGGCGATCCGTTTCTGAAAGTCTTCACCGTCTGTTCCGACCCGGGTTGCACCATCCACGTTCGCGCTCTTCCATTCGGCCAACGGGGAGATCCCCGGGGACCCAGCCTGAGGTGAGATGAGAACAAAATCAAGTCTTGTATCCGTGGGCGCTTCTGTGGTTGATTGGAATTGTTGAGGACTCTTTCATCTCCCTGAACTCCCGGTCCTGCCTCCCGATGACGGACAGGCATGCCGTTCGGCCGATGGCCGGACTGTCGGTGGGTGGTGCCACAATCCGGTGGTATGGCAGGGAAATCAGTACGGCAACTGGCCGCGCGGTTGGTGAGGCTGGGCATGCTGACGCAAGAGAAGGCCACCGAGGTGCTGGCCGGTATCGGTGAGTGGCGGGAAGAGCACCTGGACGAGCCGCTGACAGAGTCCGACCTGATCAGTTGGCTTCCCGAGTTCGGGGTGGCCGTCTCGGTGCACGGCGAGGATGTCGACTTCGTCGAGGACTACTACCGCTACCTGCTGGAGGAAGCGGTGCTGGCCTGTACGGGCGGGCAGGTCGTGGTCTCCGACGTACGGCTGGTGCGCGACGAGGACGACGAGTACGGCTACGAGTACCTGCACTTCAGGCGAGACGGCCGGTCGGTCTGGTGGCATGTCGAGCACGAGTCCGACGACTATGTGGACCAGGCGGCGGTGTCGGAGCAGTTGAACGACCTGGACCCGGGCGGCGCCGACCCGCGGATGTTCCACGAGGTGATCCGTACGAAGAAGGAGGTCTGCGCGGACGACGTGTACGTGCTGGCCTCACCGCAACAGGCGCGGGCGCTCAGCGACGAGTTCGGCCTCGACTTCCACCGGATGGAGACGTCGACGTCGCGGCCCAACCACCGGGAGCAGCCGACGGCCGCACCTGACACGGTCGAGTGGTATGCGCAGCAGGACCGCCGGTCCATGTCCGGGACGGCGAAGGGCTTCCTCGACCGGTGGCTGTCCGAGATGGACGGTGCGCTCGGCGAGTGGCGTACCCGGTTCCAACCGGAGGGTGTCCGGTTCGACTTCTCGCTCGGCTCGCTGGACGCACTGGAGCGGCTGGTGCTCGACCGGTACGCCAACTGGTCGGCGGTCCAGGCAGCCGCCGACGACCCGTTCGTCGTGGGTGCGGTCCGCTACCTGGGTGAGACGCTCATCGGTAACAGCGCCGCCCGCTGGTGTTACCGCGACGGGAACGACTCGATGCACAGCGAGCTGCCACTGATACGGTCCAACACACCCACCGCGTTCCAGGAGAACGTTGTCCCGTTGTACGTGCTGAGCCGGGTCGCCGAGGACCGCGGAACTGACAGCCTCGCCGGTTCTGTCGAGGCACTACACCACGCGGTCGACGAGTACGCCAGGGCGCAGCGCCTGCTCAGCCTGCCCGCCGGATCCGACCACGGCGCCTAGGCCGGATCCGGCTTGCCGCACGACGGACAGCGCGGCCGGCTCGCACATCACTTTCTTGGAGGACGACAATGCCGGTACGGCAACGCTTTCGGTACGGCACCGCCGCCGCGCTGGTCGGTATGTGTGTACTGGCCGGGTGCGGACAGCAACCGTCGTCGGCCCGTACCGGGTCCTCGGCCACGCCGACGCGCCCGGCACCGACGGCGACGTACCAGGGCGGTTGGCCCCGCGAGAAGGGCGACCATCCGGGGTCGGCACTGCAGATCCGGACCGGTTCGGGTTACCGGTACACGCTGACCAGCCTCGGCGCCGGGCTCACCCCGCAGTACGGCGAGCACTCGGCACCGCCGGGATGGAAGTTCCCGTACGTGGTACTGCTGCTGCACAACGCGCTGACCGACCGTACCGGCCCGTTCTCCGAGGGCAGCGACCTGGCGGTCGCGGTGCCCAAGGCTGCCGGGTTCGAACAGGACACCGGTACCTGCGTCGACTCGATGGCGAGTGGTTACTGCGGTGAGTCGGTGGTCTGCGGCTACCAGAGCACGCCGGGCGGGCAGACCCGGGCGTTGGACACCCGTAACGGCGACAGCCCCGACAACGTCATGGCGCCCGGCGCAACCTGGCGGGTGACGTGCTGGCCGGGGGCCGACGACGTCGTCTACCCGGTCCGCGATTCGGTTCCCCCGCGGCAGGTCCGGCTGTTCCACCGCACCGCCGTCGGGCCCGACCGGTTCACCGAGATCCGGGCAGGCGGATGAGCCCGGTTGACCCGTGCCCGGTCGCCGGGTCACGCTGAGGCATGCCCGTCGCGCACGTCAGTTTCGACCACGGTTCCGGTACCTGCCTCTGGCTGGAGGACACCATGGACGGCTGGGTGGATCCGGAGCAGCTGCCGATCAGCGCCGCCCTGCGCGCGGAGCTGATCCGCGTCGCCGAGTGGTACGACACGGCGCTCAACCGCGACTACCCGCCCGATCCCGGACCGTGGCGGGAGGACGAATGTCAGCGGTTCAACGCTGCGGTACGCGATCTGGTGGTGCGGCTGCGTACCGAACTCAGCCCCGACTGGGTGCTGCGGGACTGTGCCGAGGAGATGCACGAGGACCCTGACCTGGACCGCTATCTCGCCGATCCGGTCGGGTTCCGTCGGTAGCAAGGGCCCGGCGCTCAGTCGGCGAGGCGGGCCACCGCGCGCATCTTGTTCATCGCATCCAATGCCGCGACCTTGTACGACTCCGCCAGCGTCGGATAGTTGAACACGGCATCGACCAGGTACTCCACCGTGCCGCCGCAGCCCATCACGGTCTGTCCGATGTGGACGAGTTCGGTGGCGCCGGTGCCGAAGACGTGCACCCCCATCAGTGCCCCGGTCTCGGCGTGTACCAGCAGTTTCAACATTCCGTACGAGTCGCCGAGGATCGCGCCCCGGGCCAGCTCCCGGTAACGCGACACACCCACCTCGAACGGTACGGACTCCTCGGTCAGCTCGTCCTCGGTGCGCCCGACATAGCTGATCTCGGGGATCGTGTAGATGCCGATCGGCTGCAGGGCGCTGAGCGTGCCGGCCACCGGTTCACCGCAGGCGTGGTACGCGGCCCGCCGGCCCTGCTCCATCGACGTCGCGGCCAGGGCCGGGAAGCCGATCACGTCACCGACCGCGTAGATGTGCTCGACCTTGGTCCGGTAGTGCTCGTCGACCTCGATCCGGCCGCGCGGATCGGCGCTCAGCCCGGCGTTGCCCAGATCCAGCGTGTCGGTGACGCCCTGCCGGCCGGCGGAGTACATGACCGTGTCGGCGGGTATCCGCTTACCGGACTCCAGCGTGGTCAGCGTGCCACCGGCGTGCCGCTCCACCGCCGCCACGGTCTCCCGGAACCGGAACGTCACCGCCAGATCCCGCAGCTGGTACTTCAGCGCCTCCACCACCTCCAGGTCGCACATGTCGAGCATCCGCTCGCGCCGTTCGACCACGGTGACCTTGGTGCCCAGGGCGGCGAACATCGAGGCGTACTCGATGCCGATGACACCGGCGCCGACCACCACCATCGACCCGGGAATCCGGTCCATGGACAGGATCTGGTCGGAGTCCACCACCGTGCTGCCGTCGAAGTCGACGGTGGCCGGGCGGGCCGGGCGGGTGCCGACGGCGATGACGATGTTCTCGGCGGTCAACTGCCGCTCGTCACCGGTCTCGTCGGCCACCGCCACGGTGTGCGGGTCGATGAACCGACCCGTACCGGGGTGCAGAGCTACCCGGTTACGAGCCAGCTGACTGCGGATCACGTCGATCTCGCGGCCGATCACATGGTGCGTGCGGGTGGTCAGGTCGCCGATCGAGATGTCCTCCTTCAGCCGGTAGCTGTAGCCGTAGAACTCCTGCTGGCTACGCCCGGTCAGGTAGAGCACCGCCTCCCGGAGGGTCTTGGACGGGATGGTGCCGGTGTTGATGCAGACCCCGCCCACCATCGTGCGTCGTTCGACGATCGCGGCTCGCCGGCCGAGCTTGGCGCCGGCGATGGCCGCCTTCTGCCCGCCGGGGCCGGATCCGAGGACCAGCAGGTCGTAGTCGTACATGCCCGTTGTCCTTCCACCGCGGAGATGACGGCCTCCATCCTGCCCGGCGATGCAAGCCCGGGCAGGATCGGAGCGCGCCCCACGCATCGACCAGCTACGATATGCGCCCACACGGATGCGTGGCGTCATGCCGCCCTAGGTCAACTGCCGGATCGCCTCGATCAGCAGCCACACCCCGAAGATCAGGAACAGTGCGGCGGCCACGTAGCGGATGAGTTTCTCGGGCAGGTTACGGCCCAGCAACCGGCCGACCAGGATCGCCAGCGCGTCCGCGGCGACCATGCCCAGGGTGGAACCCAGCCACGTACCGAACCAGCCGTGCTGGGTGGCCAGGGTGATCGTCGCCAGCATCGTCTTGTCCCCCAGCTCGGCCAGGAAGAACGCCACCCCCACGGCGACCATCGCGGAGCGGGTGCTGCGGGTGGCCTTCTGCTCCTCCTCGGCGGTGAGCTTGTCACCACGCAGGGTCCAGGCGGCGAACGCGAGGAAGGCGACCGCGGCCACCAGGGAGATCCACGCCGTCGGCAGTACCGTGCCGAGGCCGTAGCCGACGCCGACCGACACCGCGTGCACCACGGCGGTGGCGATGCTGATGCCGACCAGTACCGGCAACGCAGCGGTAGCGGGTGGCGAAGGTCAACGCCATCAGCTGGGACTTGTCCCCCAGCTCGGCTATGAAGATCACGCCGAAACTCAGCGCGAGGCTTGCCCAGATCGCGGACATGGTCACCTTTCGGTCCAAGACCGGACCGGGGGCACAGGGTGACCTCGATCCGGTACACCTACCGGATCGAAGGTCTCGCCCGCCTGACCGGCCGGCGACACGTGCCACCGGAACGTTCAGGCCGCGCGGCCGGGCGCCTGAGCGCCAGTATGTCGACCGCGACGTTGAGGGCTACTCCCCTTCGCGTGCGCCACCCTACACGCCCCAGACCCCCGGTCGGCCGAACTGGAAGGCTGACGGTATGGACTCCGCCGACCAGCCAACGTTCAGCGTCCGGGGCCCGGCGACCGACCCGGAACTCCACGACCTGTTCGCCGCGGCGTGGCCCGACGCCGGCCGCACCGACTGGGCGTCGATCCTGTCCCGCAGCCTCACCTGGGTCACCGCGCGCCGTGGAGTCCGGCTGGTCGGTTTCGTCAACGTCGCCACGGACGGCGGTACGCACGCCTTCCTGCTCGACACCACCGTCCACCCGGACGAGCAGCGGCACGGGGTGGGCAGCCGGCTGGTACGCGCTGCGGCCGACGCGGCACGTCGGTCAGGCGCCGGTTGGCTGCACGTCGACTACGAACCGCATCTTGCCGGGTTCTACCGCTCCTGCGGCTTCCGGCCCACCGACGCCGGCCTGCTCGACCTGACCGCCGGGCACCACGGTGACCCGGCGGCCGTACTGTCCGATGTGGACTAGTTCAGCTGGTGGCGGATCCAGTGGTAGACGGCCTCCACCCAGCCGACCCGGCTGGCGAAGCTGACGCCGGTGGCCACCAGGAAGATGGCCACCGCCAGGTGCGACAACCGTGCGGTGGCCCGGGAGCGGCGCATCATGCCCTCGATGACCAGCCGACCGACCAACCGGCACAGCGCGAACAGGCCCACGGCGATGGCCAGTACGAAGATGAACATCATCGCGTTGCCGGCGAACGACGCGTGCCGGTTGTCGATCGCCCAGATGCCCCAGCAGACGAAGGCGAACAGTGCACCGGTCACCGACATGCCCATGCCACGGCGCAGGGTGTCCAACCGGGCGCCGGGTAGCGGGCGCAGCGGCTCCCGCTGATCCGGCTCGACCGACCCGCCGTCGTGCTCGTCGTCCATCCGACGACTGGCGGAACTCGGCACGGACGCGACACCGCGCAGGCCGGGGGGCGGCTGCTGCCCCGGCGACTGCTGCTGCCCCGGCGGCCGGCCCTGCTCGGATCCGGCCATCACCCGGGTGCCGGAACCGCCACCCTGTTGCCCCGGACCCGACGCCGCCCCGTTCACCCGGGTGCGGTCCTGGCCGACCATCGGAGTTCGGACCGTCCGGTCCGGCCGGCCGTCGCTCCCGGCCGACTCCGAACGGGCGTTGTTGCGTACGGTGGCCGGCTCGTCCCGATCGTTGCGTACCGTCGGCGGTTCGTCGCGGTCCATCCGCCGGGTACGCGGGTTCTCCTGGCCGCGGTCCGGCCAGAGCGGTCCGTCGGCCGCAGAGGCGGACGCCACCGGCGCAGTGGCCTGGGCGCCCGAGCCGGCCCGGTTGCCGGACGCCGCAGACGTCCTGGCGCCCACCGGCGTGCCGGGCTCAGCCTGAGTGCCGCGCCCGGACTGGGTGCCGGCCGCGACCGGGGTGCCACGCTCGGCCGACTGTGGGGCATCGGTCAGCGCCGCCCGCAACTCGACGACCTCCTGCTCCAGCCGTTCGATCCGGTTCCATGTGCCGTCGCCGGACGCGGTGACCGGCTGCACACCGGCCCGGCCGACCACCCGCGCGGAGCGGGAAACTCCCCAGAACAGCCCCACGTCAGGTGTCTCGGACCGTTCCACCAGATCGGCCAACCGTGCCGTCCAGGCGGTCAGTTCCTCGGTGCCGGGCCGGTCCTCGGGCTTGTCTGCCAGCGGGGCGAGCAGATGCTCCCGCAGCCTCGGCTGGGCGTCGAGCACCGGGTGGCGACGCAGCACGGCCCACGGCGGCAACGGCTGGTCCGCCGGGCCCTGCCGCTGCGCCGGCGACTCGGTACGCGGGAACGCCCCGGTGACCATGTAGTAGGCGACGGCGCCGAACCCGTGCACGTCGTACGCGGTGCCGACCTGGCCGGTGAACGCCTCCGGGCCGCCGGCCTCCCGGGTGTAGGCGATCGTGGTGATGTGGTTACGCCGGTAGTAGCGGGCGCCGGTGAAGTCGATCAGCCGGACCTCGCCGTTGGGCAGCACCATCACGTTGGACGGTTTGATGTCCATGTGCACCACCGCCGACGCTCCCGGTTCGGCCGGGTGGTGCAGCGCGAGCAGTACGCGTACGAGGGTGTCCAGGGTGCCCACGGCGTCCAGCCGGCTGTTGCCGGATTCCTGGCGACCGGCGGCCTGTTCCCGCACGTAGTCACGCAGGTTGGTGCCGGGCAGGTAGTCGAGCACCTGGTAGGGCTCCGGATCACCCTTCGGCTTGCGGTTCGGCGGGTGCGGTGGCGGGCCGTAGAAGCCGTCGGCACGCCGGCAGATGCCCGGCACGCTGCGGCTGTTGAGGTCCATCAGGACCGCGTCACCCTTGTCCCAGGACCGCAGCTGGTCGGCGCGCGGGCGGCTGTCGTTGAGCCGGAACACCTTGACCGTGACCGGTGCCGAGCTGACCCCTCCGGACAGCCGTACGGCCCGGTAGACCTCGGCCTGGCCACCGGAGGCGATGTGCTGGACCAGCCGGTACCGCTGGTGGGTCTCGGGCAGCGGGCTGGCCGGACCGCAAACCAGGTCGAGCAGTTCCACATCCCGCTCCACCGCGGATCCCCCCTCGTCAATTCCTGCCTGTCGAGGGTATCCAGCGTGCGCGACCCGGCCCCGCCCGGTCGGCCCGATTACGCCGGATCAGGGGCAAACCCCCAGCTGATCTCAGGGGATACCAGGAGCGTGGCGGATAAACCGCACGCAATGCAACGTCCGGTGGGATACACAGTGGGAATGGATCCATACCAGCTGCGCCCGATCACCGAGGACGAGTACGAGCCGTTCTGCCGCTGCTTCGCGCGGGCCTTCGGCAAGGACTACGACGCCGAGGAGGCGAAGCTGGAGCGTGACCTGTTCGACCTGCGGCGGACCCTGGCGGTCGTGCACGAGCGGGACGGGGTGGTCGGCACCGGACTGTCCTTCGGTCGGGAGTTCACCGTGCCGGGCGGCGCGCTGCCGGCAGCGCACGTCACGGCGGTCGGCGTGGCCGGTACGCACCGGCGCCGCGGGCTGCTGCACCGGCTGATGCGCCGCCAGCTCAGCGACCTGCGCGAGGCCGGGACCGAACCGGTCGCGATCCTGTGGCCCAGCGAGGAGGCCATCTACGGGCGCTTCGGGTACGGACCTGCCAGCTCGGCAACCTCGTACTCGGCGCACACCCGGGAACTGACGGTGCTCGCCGACCCGCCGGACGGCCAACTGCGCGAGGTGGAGATCGCCGACGCCCTCGACACCGTGTCCGGAATTCTCGACGTGGCCCGACGGGACCGGCCGGGTTTCTCGGCCCGCCCGATGGAGTGGTGGCGGTACTGGAGCGCGGACCTGGAGTCGTGGCGGCGTGGCCGGTCCAGGCTGCGTACCGTCATCCACGACGGCCCGGACGGTCCGGACGGCTACGCGCTGTTCCGGATCCGGCGCGACGCCGACGGCAGCGGTCCCCAGCATGTGGTGTGCGTGGAGGAACTGGTCGCCACCGATCTGATCAGCTATCAGCAGCTCTGGCAGTACGTCTGCACGATCGATCTCACCCGGCGAATCGAGTACGACCTCGCTGCGGTCGACGAGCCGCTGCAGTACCTGGTGTCCGAGCGGCGCCGACTGAGCGCCCGGACCAGCGACGGACTGTGGTTGCGGATCCTGGACGTGCCGGCCGCGCTGGCCGCCCGCCGGTACAGCAGGCCCCTCGAGGTCGTGCTGGAGGTCACCGACGACGTGCTCACCGGCAACGCGGGCCGGTGGCGGCTGCGGGCCGAACCGGACGCACCGGCCAGCTGCGAACGGACCGACGACCCGGCCGACCTGATGCTCGCCATCGACCGGCTCAGCGCCGTCTACCTGGGCGGTACGCCACTGGCCGCGCTGGCCGCCGCCGGTCACGTGGACGAACGGCGCCCCGGCGCGGTGGCGGCTGCCAGTACCGCGTTCGGCTGGCACCGGGCCCCACTCAGCATCGAGTCCTTCTGACCGGCGCCCACCACCGCACCGCACCGCACGGCACGGCACGGCACGACACGGCACGACACGGCACGACACGGCACGGCACGGCACGGCACGGTCACGCATTTTCCCCGAAAGGTCGCTATGCGGCTTTTGCGACGCGGACATTCGGGGAAAATGCACCCTTGACCTACTTGGAGAGGCCATTTTCCCCGAATGTACCTTTGGAAAAAGGGGACTTAACGGGACCACACGACCGATGCGACGCGTGATCCAGTCCCGTCGCCATGATGACGGGATGCGGACCGCCAGGCGTGCCAGTCACGAGCGCATCAGGGCCCGTCTCGCGGCGTACGGCGACGATGAGCTCGTCGCGCTGATGGGAACCGGCCGGGACGAGCGGTGCGGGATCGGCGGCGGTTCGGTGACCGTGGACGTCGACGGCGTACCGGTGTTCGTCAAGCGGATCCCTTTGACAGAACGGGAACTGGCCCGTCCACGGTCCACTGCGAACCTGTTCGACCTGCCGCTGTACTGCCAGTACGGCATCGGCGGTCCAGGTTTCAACGGGTGGCGTGAACTGGCCGCGAACATCGTCGTCACCGACGGGGTACTGGCCGGCGAGACCGGGGCGTTCCCGATGCTGCACCACTGGCGGGTACTGCCCGGACGCCCGCCCGTCGCGGCCGAACATGCCGACATCGAGGCGACCGTCGCGGCACTGGCCGGCTCACCGACGGTGCGTACCCGGATGGAAGCGCTGGCCGGCGCCGAGCACAGTCTCGTACTGTGCTGCGAGCACATCCCGTACCCGGTGACCGACTGGTTGCGGGAGGATCCCGTCGGCCGGGCGGAGACGGTCGAGCGGCAACTCGCAGAGATCGTGTCGTTCCTGAACGGCCGTGGGTTGCTGCACATGGACGGGCACTTCGGCAACCTGGTCACCGACGGCGAGCAGCTCTATCTCGCGGACTTCGGGCTGGCCACCTCGCCACACTTCGAACTGTCCACAGTAGAGCGCGACTTCGCGCGACGACACGCCGCGCACGATGCCGGGTACGCCGCCATGCGACTGGTCAACTGGCTGGTCACCTCGACCTGCGGGGTCGAGGTGCCGGCCGACGGCGTCCCGACCGAGCGCAACGCATTCGTACGCCGCTGCGCCGACGGCCACATCCCGGCCGGCCTCCCGCCGGTGGTCAGCGCGATCCTCACCCGGCACGCTGCCACGGCGGCCCGGATGAACAGCTTCTACTGGCAACTGTTCGGCGGTGACCTGCACACGGAGTTCCCCGCCGGCGTGCGGTTCGAGTGAGGTGCGAAACGGCGGCGCCACCCCGCCCGGCGCCGAGGTCAGGACGCGGTGCCGGCCGCACGGCCCGACACCGCGTCCCGCAGAACTCAGGCGGTCGGTACGGGCAGATCGGCGTACGCGTCCTTGTCACCGGGCCACGCCGCCTCGAAGTCGCGGTCGGGATCGATCCGCAGCCGCCGCCCGCCGTTCCCGAACAGCCGGACCGCCCGGTCCAGCGACTGCAACGAGCCGTACGTGGGCTTCCCCGACCCCGGATGCACCAGCACCACCTATAGGATGGCGGCGGCCAGCGTGCGCGACATCGCGCTCTCCCCCGAAGATTCCTTGGCGCTGCTCAGGACGATGATCAGCACCACATAGTCTGGAGGTTGCCATGGCAGCGCTTGACCATCGCAACGCGATCTGGTTCACGTCGAGCCGCAGCGGTAACAACGGCGCGTGCGTCGAGGTGGCATTCGTACCCGGCGGAGTCGCCACCCGGGACAGCAAGGACCGCAGCGGTCCGGTCCTGACCGTCGCACCCGACGCCTGGCGGGCCTTCGTCACCGCCGTGCAGAACCACCACACCTGACCTGCCCCTCGGTGGCCCGCACCTCCCCGGGCTGGCCCACCTGTGGCGATCTGCATCTACGCTCGGCCCTGTGGACGTTGATCAGGACGGGCCGGTAGCTGTTCACGTGCAGATTGCCGACGAACTGGAGCGCCGGATCAGGTCCGGCCGCTACAAGCCGGACAGGACCATCCCGTCGATGGCCTCTCTCATGGAGATGGCTGACGTCAGCCGTATGACCGTACGCCTGGCCATCGAGGAGCTGCGGCAACGCGACCTCGTGTTCACCGTTCCGCATCGTGGCACCTTCGTGAAACCCACCTCGTAGTTCCAACCCGCCTGCGCACGGGTAGCCCTGTGGCGACACGGGTTCCGGTACGGCGCAGGTGGTCACCGGGCAGCGAACACGGCAGTGGCCTTCGCCGCGGCGGTACTGATCGCGCTGTTCCTACCTCGGGCCGCCCGGCGCTGAGACTCCGGGCGTGGTGCTCACGCCACGCTCTCCTCGGGGGCAGCCTTCGGCTGCTGCTGTTCACGCAGTGCCGCAGCAGGCAGGGCGCGTTCCAGCAGGAACATGGCGCCGATGCTGGCCACGTTGATGACGGCGAGCGCAAGCCACGGTACCGAGCGGTGGACCTCGAACAGCGTGGTGAAGAACGTCGGCGCGATGATCCCGGCGATGGCGAACGAGTACTGGAAGGTGGCCAGGTAGCGGCCCCGGATCGCGGCCGGTGCGGCGGATGCGGCGAGCGCGGCGGAGATCGGCGCGTGCAGCGTCTCGGCCATGGTGAACATCAGGGTCGCCGCCGCCATCAGTACGACGGTCCAGAGCAGATGGCCGGGGCTCAGGGTGGCGAACAGCAGGGACCACGACGCCCACAGTCCGGCCGCGACCATCACGGTCCTGGTCCGCCGGTACGCCGCGAGCCGGCGCACCACCGGGGCGGCCAGCAGCGAGATCAGCACCGTGTTGCCGACCAGCAGACCGGAACTGAGCCAGGCCGGGTCGTGCAGGCCGGTGAGTACCACGGTGGGCAGCGCCAGCCCGAGCATCATGCTGGTCAGCGCGTACACCGTGTTCACGCCGATCAGCCCGAGGAACGGGCGGTCGCGCAGCAGTACCCCGTAGCCGCGCGGCCCGGTTGCCGGATGCTCGTGCACCAGCCGGGGCACCCGTACGAACAGGCCGATGATGAGCGCGGCGGCGGCGAAGCAGCCGGCGGCGATGAACGCGGTGGCCCGGTAGCCGGCGGCGCTGCCACCGGCGATGGCCGCGCCGGTGATGAGCCCACCGATGCCGAGCCCGGCGGTACGGGTCATGTTGGCCCAGGCGTACCAGGTGTCCTTGCTACGTGCCGCCGGGTTGGTGTCGGTGTAGTCGGCGATGGCGGTGAAGATGGCCGACCAGAAGAACCGCACGCCGATCGCGGTGAGGGTGACTGTGACGAAGATCCCGACCGGCCCGTGTACCCAGCCGTAGCCGAAGTAGCCGACGGCCTGCAGCAGTTGAGCACCGATGACCAGGGGCAGCGCGCCGAACCGGTCGGCGAGGCTGCCGGCCCAGACCGGGATCGGCAGGGTGATCAGGTTGCCGACGCTGATCAGCACGCCGAGCAGCGCCAACGGTACGTCGGTGAGCTTGGTGAAGAAGACCAGCGACAGTGGCATGAACAGGCCGTTTCCGGCGGAGTCGACGATGAGCGCACCGATGAGGGCTGCGCCACCACGGCTGTTTCTGTGTGCTGCCTCAGCTGTGGTCACCGCGCGAGGCTAACGGACCGCCCCGCAGGCCGACAGCGGGTTTCAGTCCATCCGGCTCTCGGCGAGCGTCAGGTGACGATCCACCTCGGCCGGGGTGTGGTGCCGGATCGACCAGTCGACCATGCGCAGCGCCATGCAGGCCCAGTACGGGCGCAGTTCGTCGACGCCGAGGCGGGCGTCGAGTTCGGCATCCAGACGTTGCGCGAGGTCCGGCCGATCGGGCGGGATGTCGAAGCGCAACGTCACCAGGTCGAAGCGCCGGTCGCCCCGGCCCACCCCGTCCCAGTCGACGATTCCGGTGATGACCTGCCCGGTCCCGGCGGCGTCCGGGCCGACCAGCACGTTCTGCCGGTGGAAGTCGCAGTGCACCAGGTCGTCGCCGGTCATCGTCGGCGCGGTGGCCCGGCCCACGTCCCGTACCCAGTCGAGCAGCCGGGCGGTACGCCGGTCGTGGCCGGCCAGGGGTTCGTGCAGGCAGAAACCGGGTCCGCTGGCACGCAGGTGCAGCTCGACGGCGGGCGTGTCGCGGTGCCCGGCCAGCAGCCCGGCGAACCGGTCGTTGCAGGCCAGCATCGCGCCCAGCAGTGTGGCGTCCATCTCCTCCGGTACCGAACCGGGTAGCCGTTCCTGCACCAGGGCCACCGCGTCCGGCAGCGCCACGACCAGCTGGTACTCGGGCACGGGCAGCCCGTGCGCACGGGCCACCGCGAGGACCTCGGCGCCGCGCTGGACCTCGGCATGGGCGGTGCCGGGCCGCCAGGTCAGGACCGCCGGCCGGCCGTCGGGCCAGCGTACGTACGCCGCACCGACCTGCCCGCCGGGGCACGGCCCCAGGTTGGTCAACTCGGCGCCGGTCACCTGGGCGATGCGGGCCAGCAGGGCCGGCGCGTCGAGGCGTACGGCTCGTTCCCAACTCATCGATGCCCCCTGGTGAACCTCATGACACGCATCGTAGTGAGCACCTAGATCCCCATCACACCTGGTCGGTTTCACGTCTTCCAAGTTGTGAAATCTCATCTATGAGATAGAGTCCGCTCATGCCTGATGACCAGTATCTACAGCGCATCGGCCGGCTCATCCGCGACTCCCGCAAGCACCGCGGCTGGACACAGTCCCAGCTGGCGACCGCGCTCGGCACCAGCCAGAGCGCCGTGCACCGGATCGAGCAGGGTGGGCAGAACCTCAGCCTGGACATGCTCAACCGGATCAGCGACGCGCTGGACTCCGAGATCGTCTCGCTCGGCCACTCCGGGCCGATGCACCTGCGGGTCGTCGGCGGGCAGCAGCTGTCCGGCAGCATCGACGTCAAGACCAGCAAGAACGCCGGCGTCGGCCTGCTGTGCGCGGCGCTGCTGAACAAGGGCCGGACCACCCTGCGCCGCGTTGCGCGCATCGAGGAGGTCAACCGCATCCTGGAGGTACTGCACTCCATCGGTGTGCGGACCCGCTGGCTCAACGAGCAGAACGACCTGGAGATCGTGCCGCCGGCGACGCTGAACCTGTCCGCCATGGACGTCGAGGCGGCCCGCCGTACCCGCAGCATCATCATGTTCCTGGCACCGCTCATGCACGATCACGACCGGTTCGACCTTCCCTACGCGGGTGGTTGCGACCTGGGTAGCCGTACCGTCGAGCCGCACATGACGGCGCTGCGACCGTTCGGCCTGGAGGTCAAGGCCACCGGCGGGGCGTACCACGCCGACGTGGACCGCACCGTGGCGCCGCAGCGGCCCGTCGTACTGACCGAACGCGGCGACACCGTCACCGAGAACGTGCTGATGGCCGCGGCCCGCCGGGACGGCGTCACCATCATCCGCAACGCCAGCTCCAACTACATGGTGCAGGACGTCTGCTTCTACCTCACCGAACTCGGCGTGCAGATCGACGGGATCGGCACCACCACGTTGACGGTGCACGGCGTACCGGTCATCGACCGTGACATCGACTACGCGCCGTCCGAGGACCCGATCGAGGCGATGAGCCTGATCGCCGCGGCTCTGGTCACCTCGTCGGAGATCACCGTGCGGCGGGTGCCGATCGAGTTCCTGGAGATCGAGCTGGCGCTGCTGGAGGAGATGGGGCTCGACCACGACCGCAGCCCCGAGTACCCGGCGGCGAACGGGCATACCCGACTGGTCGACCTGACCATCCGCCCGTCGCAGTTGCACGCGCCGCTGGACAAGATCCACCCGATGCCGTTCCCCGGCCTCAACATCGACAACCTGCCGTTCTTCGCACTGATCGCGGCGACCGCGCAGGGCCAGACCCTGATCCACGACTGGGTGTACGAGAACCGGGCCGTCTACCTCACCGAACTGACCAAGCTCGGCGCCCGGGTCACCCTGCTCGACCCGCACCGCGTGTACGTGGAGGGTCCGACCCGCTGGTCGGGTACCGAGGTCATCTGCCCACCGGCACTGCGCCCAGCAGTGGTCGTACTGATCGCGATGCTGGCCGCCAAGGGCACCTCGGTGCTGCGCAACGTGTACGTGATCAACCGCGGGTACGAGCAGCTGGCCGACCGGCTCAACCTGCTCGGCGCCAAGATCGAGACGTTCCGCGACCTCTGAGCGGGCGACCAGCGGCCCGGCTGACGGTCGGGCCCTTCTCCGGCCCGGGGACGCAGCACCGGTCTCAGCGAGGCTGACAGGTAGGGCACCAGAACACGGTGCGCGCCGCCATCGGGGCGGTGGCCACCGCCGTCCCGCAGACCAGGCAGGGCATCCCGGCACGGCGGTAGACGTAGACCTCACCGCCGTGCGGGTCCACCCGGGGCGGGCGTCCCATCGCCTCGGGTTCGTGTTCCGGCCGCACGGTGTCGATCCGGCCGGTACGTACCCCTTCGCGCATCAGGACGACCAGGTCGGCCCACATCGCCGACCAGGTGTCCAGCGGCAGCTCGTGGCCGGGCCGGTACGGGCTGATGCCGTGTCGGAACAGCAGTTCCGCCCGGTAGATGTTGCCGACACCGGACAGTACCTGCTGGTCCATCAGTAGCTGCCCCACCGCCACCCGGGAACGCCGGATCCGTTGCGCGGGAAGCGATCCATCCGAGTCCGGGCGCAGCGGGTCGGCACCGAGCCGGGCGTACAGGGCCTTCTGGTCGGCGGCGGTGTGCAACTGGCAGGCGTTCGGGCCGCGCAGTTCCAGCCAGGCGTCCTCTGTGGTCAGTCGCAACCGGGCCGAAGCGGTCGGCGCCGGCGCCGATCCCCGGCCGGTGAAGAACTTCCCGGCCAGCCCAAGATGTACGTGCAGCCGCAGCAGCTCACCGCCGGTCGTGCGGTAGCGGTGGTACAGGTGTTTTCCCCAGGCGTCGGTGCCGGTCAGGGTGGCACCGTCGAGCAACGCCGCACCGGCCGCGAAACGGCCCTGCGGACTGTCCGCGCTGACCACCCGGCCGCGCAGCAACCGGCGGTGCTCGGCCGCCAGCCGATGGATCGTGTGCCCCTCCGGCATGTGCCCTCAACCGCCTTCCCTGACCCGCACTCCGGAGAACCTTGCCCGGTACGTGAAGACCCTAGGACACCGCCGCTGCCGCCCCTGACCCAACCACCCTCGCCGGATCTGCGGCTGTGCGCAGAGCCATGCTCACCGGGCGGACAGCGACGCAAATGCAGATGCGGGCGACGGCGATCGTCGGTCACCCTTGGGTATGTCCGATCTGGAGACGTTACGGGGGTCCGGTGGGACCCGACTGGCGTGGGAACAGCTGCCCGAGTCACTGCGTACCACCATCGAGGACAAGCTCGGCGCCGCGGTGATGCGCGCGGACAGCCAGAAGGGTGGGTTCTCCCCCGGCCTGGCCGCGCGACTGACGCTGGCCGACGGGCGGCGGGTGTTCGTCAAGGCGGTGAGCCCGGCGCAGAATCCCGACGCACCCCGGTTCTACCGGCAGGAGGCGGAGATCGCCGCGCGGCTGCCGGAGTCCGTACCGGCGCCGAGGTTGCTGTGGTGCCACGACGACGGGCACTGGGTGGTACTCGCCTTCGAGGACGTCGACGGGCGGACACCGGCGATGCCGTGGCAGCCGGACGAGCAGGACCGGGTACTGGCCGCGCTGGCCGCGATGGCGGCTGCGCTCACCCCGTGCCCGGTGGACGTACCGGAGATCGGCGCGACGACCGACGCCGACCTGTCCGGTTGGCGGCAACTGGTCGACGGGCCGCCCGGTCAGCTCGCCGGGGTGGATCCGTGGGCCCGGGAACGGGTCAGTGAACTGGCGGAACTGGAGGCGCGCTGGGCACTGGTCGCGGCCGGCGATTCGCTGCTGCACGGCGATCTACGCGCGGACAACATGCTGCTCACCGACGAGCGGGTGGTGTTCGTCGACTGGCCCAGTGCGCTCCGCGGTGCGCCGTGGTTCGATCTGCTGATCCTGCTGCCCAGCATGACCATGCAGGGTGGCGGTGACCCGCAGCGGATCATCGCGATGCATCCGCTGACCCGGGACGTCGACCCTGCCTCCATCGACGCTGTGCTCGCGGCGGTGGCCGGATACTTCGTGCACAGTTCGTTGCAGCCGCCACCGCCCGGTCTGCCGAGGGTGCGGGACTTCCAACGCGCGCAGGGCGAGGCGGTCCTGCCGCTGCTTCGGCAGCGGCTGACGGGCTGAACTCACGGTACGGTCGGTGGATGGCGGAGTTTCAGCGCAGGCGACGGCGGGTCCGACGCTCACCCGGTGGCCGGGACGGTGACCGTACGCAGGAGTCCGGTTCCGTCCGCCGGGATGCACCTGACCGCACCGACGCCGGCGCGGACAGCCCGGACCGATCCGGTACCGGACAGCCCGGGTCGGGCCGGTCGGGGCGCCGGGGCCGCACGCCCCGCTCCGACGCGCCGGTACCGGTACCGCCGCGTCGCCCGGTGCCCGCGCCGCCGGCCGGTCGGGATCCGGGGGCCGGCCGGCCCACCGAGCCGGACGGGCCGCGCCGTCGGCCACGGCGCGACCAGCAGGACCTCTCCGATTCCGAACGTGGCCTGCGTGGCCTGGTCGGCGCCGGTTCCTCGCAGGTCAGTGTCGGCGCGGCCCTGCGGGCCCGGGACGCCGCCCGCCCGACCGCGGCGGATCTGGCCGCCGCGGAGCGCGACCTGACGATCGTGCACCGGCACTGGGTGCCGCGCGATCAGCACCCGGCCGGCTGACGCTACCGGCCGGACAGCTCGGGGAGGGTGCCGGTGCGCTCGTAGTCGGCGATCGTGGCGATGCGGCGAGCATGCCGTTCGCCGCCCGAGAATGCGGTGTCCAGGAAGGTCCGTACGATGCCGGTGGCCTCGTCGGTGGAGTGCATCCGGGCACCGATGCCCAGCACGTTCGCGTCGTTGTGTTCGCGCGCAAGTTGGGCGGTCTCGGTGTTCCAGGCCAGCGCGGCGCGCACGCCGGCCACCTTGTTCGCGGCGATCTGCTCGCCGTTGCCGGAACCACCGATCACCACGCCCAGGCTGCCCGGGTCGGCGACCACCCGGGCGCCGGTGGCGAGGCAGTAGGCCGGGTAGTCGTCGGCGCTGTCGTACTGTCGGGCGCCGACGTCGACGGTCTCGTGACCGGCCTTCGCCAGTACGTCGAGCAGATGGGCCTTGAGCTCGAAGCCCGCGTGGTCAGAGCCGAGATAGACGCGCATCCGGTCAGTCTGGCAGGCGCCCGCCCGTCGACTCCGGGCACCTCACCACCTCCCCGGCCGCACGTCTATACACATGATGTATAGACCATGTGTATAGTCGCCGCATGTCGATCGGACTGACCCTGCTGGGGCTGCTGGAAGCCGGCCCACGGCACGGATACGACCTCAAACGCGCGTACGACGAGCGGTTCGGCCAGGACCATCCGCTGCACTACGGGCAGGTCTACTCGACGCTGTCGCGACTGCTGAAGAACCAGCTCGTCGAGCTCGACGGAGTCGAGGCCGGCGGCGGACCGGAGCGGAAGCGCTACGCCATCACCGACGCCGGCGTCACCGACGTGGCGCGCTGGCTGGCGCAGCCCGAGCCGCCCGAGCCATACCTGCAGAACACCCTCTACACCAAGGTCGTACTGGCACTGCTGACCGAGCGGTCCGCCGCCGACATCCTGGACACCCAACGCGCCGAGCACCTCCGGCTGATGCGTACCCTCACCCGCCGCAAACTGACCGGCGACCTCGCCGACCAGCTCATCTGCGATCACGCCCTGTTCCACCTGGAAGCCGACCTGCGCTGGCTGGAACTGACCACCGCGCGCCTCGACGAACTGGCAACGGAGGTCCGGTCATGACCAGCCCGTACGCCGGCCCGGCGCCGCTGCTGAGCGGCATCGACCTGCACCACGCCTTCGGCGCCACCCCCGCCCTGGCCGGCGCGAACCTCCGGGTCCGGTCCGGCGAGATCGTCGCCGTGATGGGCTCGTCGGGCTCGGGCAAGTCGACCCTGCTGCACTGCCTTGCCGGCATCCTGCGAGCCGACTCCGGTGACGTGGTCTACCGCGACACCGAACTTTCCGCGATGTCCGACCGAGAGCGCAGCGCACTGCGCCGCAGCGAGTTCGGTTTCGTCTTCCAGTTCGGTCAGCTCGTACCCGAACTGACCTGCCGGGAGAACGTGGCCCTGCCGCTACGACTCAACGGTGCACGCCGCCGTGACGCGGAACGGCGGGCCACCGAATGGCTGGAACGCCTGGAGGTCGACGACATCGGTGGCCACCGTCCCGGCGAGGTGTCCGGCGGCCAGGGTCAGCGCGTCGCGGTGGCCCGCGCCCTGGTGACGGCGCCGCGGGTGATCTTCGCCGACGAGCCGACCGGCGCACTCGACTCACTCAACGGCGAACGGGTCATGCGCCTACTCACCGAGGCCGCGCGGCAGACCGGTGCCGCGGTGCTGCTGGTCACCCACGAACCGCGGGTCGCCGCCTACTCCGATCGCGAGATCGTCGTCCGTGACGGCCGCACCCGCGACCCGGAGCTGGTGTCATGACCGTCGACCAGAGGACAACCGCCGACGCGCCGGCGACCAGCACCGGCACCCCCGGGTCGGGCCGGTTCAGCCGATGGCCACGCGATCTGGGCATCGGGGTACGGCTGGTCACCAGAGGTGGCCGGGCTACCTGGACCCGGATGGCGATGACCGCTGTCGGGGTGGGGCTCGGCGTCGGCATGCTGCTGCTCGCCACCACGGTCCCCCACATCCTGGCCACCCGCAGCGCCCGCAACGATGCCCGGGTATTCAACCCCGCCGGGCAGCGGACCGCGCACTCGGTACTCATGCGCGACGGATCCACCGACTACCGGGACTTCACGGTCTCAGGCTTCCTGATCCAGTCCGAGAGCGCAGATCCCGTGGTCCCGGCCGGTCTGACGAAGATACCGGCCGCGGGTGATCTGGTGGCCTCGCCCAAGCTGCGCGAGTTGCTGTCCTCGCCGGGCGGCGCACTGCTGCGGCAACGGCTCGGGTACCGGCACATCACCGGCACCATCGCCAGATCAGGGCTCGGTGGACCGAACGAGTACTGGTACTACCTCGGTTCCGACAAGCTTGCCGGCAACGGCTCGGCGTACCACGTGTCCTCCTTCGGGCAATCCGAGCCGTCCCGATCGTTGAACCTCTTGCTGCTGCTCATTCTCGTCACGGGGGTGTCCGTACTGCTGCTCCCGGTGGCGGTGTTCATCGGTGCCGCGGTCCGGTTCGGAGCCGAGTCCCGGGACCGGCAGCAGGCCGCACTGCGGCTCGTCGGTGCGGACCGGCAGACGACCCGGCGGATCGCAGCCGGTGAGGCACTGGTCGGCGCGGTACTCGGCCTGGTCGTCGGAACGGCGATCTTCCTGGCCGGGCGGCAGCTGATCGAACTGGTCACCCTGGACGGGGTCAGCGTGTTCTCCGATGATGTCCGGCCCGACCTGGCACTGGCATCGCTCATCGTGCTCGGCCTACCGGCCGCCGCCGTGGTGGTGACGATGGTCGCGTTGCGCCGTGTGGTGGCCGAGCCGTTGGGCGTGGCACGCCAGGCTGCCGGCCGGAAACGCCAGTTGTGGTGGCGGCTGCTGCTTCTGGTCGTCGGCCTGGCTGTGCTGCTGCCGCTGATGGATGGCATGTCCCGGACCGGCAGCGTGCGCATCGAGATCGAGATCGCCGGTGGGGTGGTACTGGTACTCAGCGGACTGGCGGCGTTGCTGCCCTGGGGCGTGGAGGCACTGGTACGGCGACTGCCAGGCGGCCGTCTGCCGTGGCAGCTCGCGGTACGGCGTCTTCAGCTGGACAGCGGCTCGGCAGCCCGGGTGGTCAGCGGGATCACCGTCGCCGTCGCCGGCGCGATCGCGCTGCAGAGCCTGTTCGGCAGCGCCCAGCACGAGTATGTCCGGCCCGGCCCCCAGGATCCGCACCGTGCCCAGATGATCGTCGAGACCGACGAGGTTCCCAGCGCCGGGGCGGATCAGATGACCGCCCGGTTGCGGTCGACTCCGGGGGTGCGATCGGTACACGCGCTGAGCGAGGCACAGCTGACCCTGAGGCGTAATGGGTCCGACATCGACCAGGCGACCAGTCTCGTCGTCGGCGACTGCCCTGCGCTGCGCGAGATCGCCGTCATCGGGCGCTGCACGGACGGCGACGCCTTCAGCGTGCCCTCATCCCACGCCGGTCCGCTCGTACCGGGCACCATGGCGTTTGTCCAGGCGTACTGGTCGCGCAACGATTCCTCGTTCCGCTGGCGGGTCCCCGGGCACCTGATGCCCGCAGGCCCGCGCAACGACCCGAACGGGAACCGTCGCACAGGCATCCTGCTCACCCCGGCGGCGATGCGGCGCAGCGCGATGACCGCACCGCTGCGCCCGGAGTTCTACCTCCATACAGACCCCGGCCGGGCGGACGCGTTCGATCAGGTCCGGACCGCCGCGGCACAGCTCGACCCGTTCAGCTCGGCGATCGTACTCAACGCCACCCACATCGACACGACCTACGGCGTCATCCACCGCGGACTGCTGATCGGTTCCACCGCCGTACTCGTGCTGATCGGGGCGAGTCTGCTCGTCACCACCCTGGAACAGCTGCGGGAACGCAGACGTCCGCTGGCCGTACTGGCAGCCTTCGGTGTCCGCCGCCGGACCCTGACCCTGTCGGTGCTGTGGCAGACCGCCATACCGGTCGCCGTCGGCCTGCTGCTGGCCGTCAGTGTCGGCACGCTGCTCGGCGCTGTGCTGCTACGGGCGGCCCGGCAACCATTGTGGGTCGACTGGTCGGGTACCGCCGGGATCCTCGGCATCGGCGCCGGGGTGGTGTTGCTGGTGACGCTGGCGAGCATGCCGGCCCTGTGGCGGCTGATGCGTCCGAACGGGATGCGTACCGAATGACCGCTGGAGGGGGCCGACGAGGTGGACGGGGGTCGGCCCCCTCCAGCGGGAGGTGTCAGTTCGCGGCGGGCTCCGCGGCCAGTTCGGCGCAGACCAGACCGCCGCGCGCCTTCGGGGTGAACCAGGTGCTCTTACGCGGCATCTTCTCCCGCGCCAGGTTGACCGCGACGAAATCCTCCACCCCGACCGGGGCGATCAGTACGGCCAGGTCCGCCCGACCGGCGTCCACCTCACCGCACAACCAACTGGCCGGGTAGTCACCGCCGACGTAGGTGATCCGCTTGTCCCCCGGCTCCATGGCTAGGACCTGACCGAACAGGACCGTCTCGACCACGCTGTAGTCCAGTCGCTCGACCACACCGGCGGACCGCGGTGCGGGCAGGCGTACCGCGTAGCCGCCGGTGGCGGTGTACAGGTGCACGGTGCCGCTGCCCGCTGCCGGCACCTCCGGTGCCCCGACCAGCTCGGTGACCTCGGCGCCGGCCGCGCGCAACCGCTCCGGCAGCGCGGACAGCTCACCCGGGGCGCCGGAACCCGGGGCTGAACTCAGCGCCACCTCGGTGACCAGTCGGTGGTAGGGCTGGATCTGGACCGACTCGGGGCTGGTGACCACGGCCAGGAACCGGGGCAGTTCACCGACCTGCGCGGCCAGCGTGCGGTGGTTGCCGTCCGCGACGATCAGCTCGCCGCCACCGGCAGCCGCCAGTACCCGGTCCTGGTCCGGCCCGGGGGCCAGTGCCCACACCTCGTGCCGGCGACCCTGCGGGTCGATGTCGGTGACGGCCGGAGCGCCGAGACCGGCGTGCACCTCGGTCAGCACGGTGTGCAGTGCGGCGTCCGGCCCGGTCTGCATCAGCAGTACGGGGCTGAGCAGGTGACCGACCGCAGCTGCCAGCGCGGTACGTTCCCGTACCTTGGCGACGAACACGTCCTCGTTGCGGATCACCAGGCCCGGCTCGTCCGCACTGGCGGAGATCTGGTCGGTGTCGACCATGCAGAAGACCCCGTAGCCGACCCCGTCCGGGCCACTGATCCGGTACAGCGCGACGACCTGCTCGGCCGGTCGGTACCGGCCCTCTTCCCGGAGCCGGTCGAAACGGGTCGCCGCGGCCGGCAGCGAGTCGCTGAAGGACAACCCGGCCGCCACCGACTCGGGCGTACGGTGCGGCATCTCGATACCCAGCGCGCTGGCCGGGTTCGCCGCGACGATCTCGGTGATCTCCGCCTCGTCGGCGAACTCGTCGTAGTTCTGCGCGCCGGTACCGCCGGTGGAGATCCAGGCCCGACCGATCGGATGTACCGGCGACGGTCCACTGTGCGGCATTGCGGCTCTCCTCGGTTCACTGGCCGGTGGAACTCTCGGCCCCAGACGCTACCGGGTAGCCCGGCGCCCCTCCGATGCCTCCTGCCCGATCCCATTGCTCGGATCCCTTGCGGTTTCCTCGTTGCGACGGTCCCGTTCCGGCAGACATCCGGCCCTGTCGGTTTGACAGCGGCCATCCACCGTCCAACGTCCACATCGCCGATGAATGCGCAGATGGTCGATCTTCGCCCGGGAAGGGCGATGAATGCGGCGCCGCCCCGGACCGTCGTACGGCGGTCCGGGGCAGCGCTCGCACGGCTGATCGGTTCAGTCGAAGATCGGGTTGCGGGTACGGGTCCGCTTCAGCTCGAAGAAGCCGTCGGTACCGGCGACGGTGAGTACGCCGTCCCAGAGCCGACCGGCCGCCTCACCCTTGGGCGCCGGGGTGACGACCGGGCCGAAGAAGGCGATCAGCTCGCCGTCCGGGCCCGGTACGTGGATCACCGGGGTGCCGACCTCGTAGCCGACCGGGTCCATCCCCTCGTGGTGGCTGCGGCGCAGTTCCTCGTCGAGTTCCGTCGAGTCCGCGGCGTCGGCCAGGTCGGTGGGTAGTCCGGCTTCGGTGAGCGCGGCGACCAGCAGGTCCCGGTTCTTCTCCGCCTTCTGCAGGTGGATCCGGGTGCCCAGGGCGGTGTAGAGATCACGCAACACCGCGGTGCCGAACTTCTGCTGGGCGGCGATACAGACCCGTACCGCTCCCCAGGTGCCGGCCAGCATGGTCCGGTAATTGTCGGGAATGTCCTTGTCCTCGTTGAGTACGCCGAGGCTCATCACCCGGAACTCGATCCGCACCGGGCGCACCTGCTCGACCTCCAGCAGCCAGCGCGAGGTGATCCAGGCCCACGGGCAGGCCGGGTCGAACCACATGTGCACGGTGACACGTTCATCCTCTGGCACTACTTCTCCCTCCGGGGGGTCCTGCGGTGTGATGTTTCGATGCTGTTCTAACAATCACTACCCCAACCCGCGCCGTACCGCTAACCAGGTACCCGGAGACCTTCGTCGCATGGAACACTCGCCAGTACACCCAGCTAGTTCACCGGCACAGGCTTCAAGGAGGACCCTTGCCCGGCATTCACAACCTCGCACGGACCGAGGCCGACGAACGGGCCCGGCTGCTGTCCGGGGTGACGTACCGCGTCGAGCTCGACCTGACCGACGGGTCCGGCTATCCGGGTGAGCGGACCTTCAGCTCCCGCACCGAGGTGCGGTTCCAGTGCGCCGAACCCGGCGCCGATACGTTCGTGGAGATCTCCGCCGCAACACTGCGTTCGGCGACGCTCAACGGCAGCCCGGTCGAGCTTTCCGGCTACGAGCCGGAGAAGGGCCTGCCGATCACCGGTCTGGCCGCGGACAACCTGCTGGTCGTCGAGGCGGAGTGCAACTACTCCACCTCCGGTCAGGGCATGCACCGCGCCGTCGACCCGGTCGACAAAGAGATCTACCTGTACAGCCAGTTCGAGACCAACGACGCACAGCGCGTGTACGCCTGCTTCGACCAGCCGAACCTCAAGGCGCGGCACACCTTCGTGGTGACCGTACCGAAGCACTGGCGGGTCATCTCCAACTCCCCGGTCGCCGACACCACAGAGCGTGAACTCGACAAGGTCGTCACCTTCGCCGAGGGCGCCGTGATGAGCACGTACGTCACCGCGGTCTGCGCCGGCCCGTACCACGAGGTACGGGACAGCCACGACGGCATCGACCTGGGCGTGTACTGCCGTGCCAGCCTGGCCCGGTACCTCGACGCCGAGGACATGTTCACCATCACCAAGCAGGGCTTCGACTTCTTCCACGAGCAGTTCGGCATGCGCTACCCGCTGCCCAAGTACGACCAGCTGCTCGTACCGGAGTACAACGCCGGCGCGATGGAGAACTTCGGCTGCATCACCATCTCCGAGGAGCACTACCTGTTCCGCTCGCAGGTCACCGACTTCGAGTACGAACAGCGCGCCAACACGCTGCTGCACGAGCTGGCCCACATGTGGTTCGGTGACCTGGTCACCATGCGCTGGTGGGACGACCTGTGGCTGAACGAGTCGTTCGCCGAATGGGCCAGCCACTGGGCCAACGCGGAGAACACCCGCTACACCAACGCCTGGACCACCTTCCTCGCGCTGCGGAAGCGCTGGGGTTACGGCCAGGACCAGCTGCCCACCACGCACCCGGTGTACGCGGACGTGCCGGACGTGGAGACGGTGGAGAACAACTTCGACGGCATCACGTACGCCAAGGGCGCGAGCATCATCAAGCAGCTCGTCGCCTACGTCGGACGGGACGCCTTCGTGGCGGGGCTGCGCGCCTACTTCCCGAAGCACGCCTGGGGCAACGCGACCTTCGACGATCTGCTGAGCGCGCTGGAGGAGGCGTCGGGCCGACCGCTGCGCGACTTCGCCTCGCAGTGGTTGACCACCGCGCAGGTCAACACGCTGCGACCGGAGATCGAGCTGGACGGTGCGGGCAACTACCGCAGCGTGGCGGTGCTGCAGGAAGCACCCAAGGACTACCCGACCCTGCGTACCCACCGGCTGGCCATCGGCCTGTACGACCTGCGCGACGGCGTACTGTCCCGCCGTAAGCAGGTCGAGCTGGACGTGTCCGGTGACCGTACGGTGGCCACCGAACTGGCCGGCGAGCCGGTCGCAGACGTACTGCTGGTCAACGACGACGACCTGACCTACGCGAAGATCCGGCTCGACGAACGGTCCATGGACACCATCGTCGAGCACATCTCCAGCTTCACCTCGTCGCTGGCCCGCGGTCTGGTCTGGAGCGCCGCGCAGGACATGCTGCGCGACGCCGAACTGCCGGCCCGGCAGTTCGTCCGGCTGGTCGCCTCCGGGGTGCCCGGCGAGTCCGACGTCAACCTGGTCACCATCCTGCTGCGGACCGCGCGCCAGGCGGTCAACCTGTACGCCGATCCGGCCTGGCAGGCCGAGGGCCGGGAGATCCTCACCCGGACCACCGCGGATTCCCTGCGCGACGCCGAACCGGGCAGTGGACTGCAACTGGCATTCGCCAAGGAGTACGCCTCACTGGCCCGCGACGGGGCGGATCTGGCCGTGCTGCGTGGCTGGCTGGCCGGCGACGGCGTACCGGACGGACTTGCGGTCGACACCGACCTGCGTTGGCAGCTGGTGCAGTCGCTGGTCGCGCACGGCGTGTTCGGGGAGGCGGAGATCGAGGCGGAGCTGTCCGCGGACAACACCGCGAGCGGCTCCCGGCAGGCGTCGATGGCTCGCGCCCTGCGACCCGACGCGGACAGCAAGGCGGAGATCTGGCGTCGGATCACCACCGACACCGAACTGCCGAACTGGCTGCAGCGGGCGATGTTGCAGGGTTTCTGGCACTCCGCACAGCTGGAGCTGCTGACCCCGTACCGGGACCGTTACCTCGCAGACGTCGCCTCGGTGTACGAACGTTTCGACAACGAGGTCGCCCAGGTGTTCGCCGTACTCGGCTACCCGACGCTGCTGGTCGGCGACGACACCGTGGCCGCAACGGATGCCTGGTTGACCGGCCAGGAACACCCGGCGGCACTGCGCCGGTTGGTTGCCGAGGGCAAGGACGGCATCCAGCGCGCCCTGCGCGCCCGTTCCTGTGACGCAGCCGTCAGTTGACCGTCACGCCGGCCGCGCTGCGCTGACCTGGCGTATCGCGGCCGGCAACGGCATGTCGAATGCTCGGATGGAAACAACGTCGGGTCACGACACTGGACCTCTGCGCTCAGGGCAGTAAGGTGAGCGCCATGTCGGCACCAACAAACGTGTGTGGCATGTGTCTCGGATCCGGCGAGGTGTTTCAGGTCCGGTCGGTCGTCATCGACCGGCAGTACCGCACCGTGCAGGGTTTCGTGGCATGTCCACAGTGCGGTGACCCGGAGGGCCCGGTGGCACCGCGTCCCGTGCTGGGCCGACCCCGGCGCAGCATGAGCTGATCGCCCGGTCCGGCACATGCCGACCCGTACACCGATCCGTACACGACTCGACCCCACCGTTCGCCGGCACTGCCGGGCGGTGGGGTCGATACGCGTCGGCGCAGCCGTTACGGCACGCGGGCCTGGTCGGAGAGCATTCGCAGCCCGGTGACCAGGCCACCGGCCAGATCGCCACCGGAGAACGCGGACGTCATGGACAGCGCGGCCAGCGCACAGATCCGGTCGGGCAGTTTGCGGGAGGCCAACGCGCCGGTGACGATCTCCACCACCCGCTCGTTGGGGGCCACCGCGATCAGCACGCTGGAATCCGGATCGTCCATCCGGTCGTGCAGTGCGGAGGCGGCGGCCCGATGGTCCGCACCCTCGAGTTCACCGACGAACACGCTGAACGTCAGCTCGGCGCCCTGGTCTGCGCCACGCAGTGCCTCGTCGAGCCGGACGAGCTGACTCGCGGTGAACGGTCCCGCGGCGATCCCGTCGTACAGCGAACCGTGCGTCACCGGGGTCTGTACCGGCGAACCGTGATCGGTCACCTGCGGTACCCCGGACGGCCGGATGTCGGACGACGAGTCGGACACCTGTGCCTCACCAACTGCCACTTGCGCCTCCCTTGACCCCGTGCACCGAGCCGGTGGGTGCCGAACCGGCCACCTCGACCGCGCGGCTCCCGGTGCCCGCCGGCAACGCCCTGGCGTCGGTGGCGTGCGCGTCGGCCGGCTCTTCGGGCAGGCCGATGATCGGTTCCGGCGCGGCCAGGAACCACACCGGTACGAAGTCGAACGGCCGGCCCGGACGGTAGCGTCGGCTACGACGCGAACCCGCGCCGTAGACGGCCGCCGCCATCAGCAGGAAGACCCCGGCAGGGATCCCGACGAAGACGAGCAGAACTTCCCAGACTGTCACAGTGTCAACGCCCCTCGCGTCGCATCAAAGGGAACGTGTATCGGGTTCACGGTAGCGGAGGGTAGCTTGCCGCAGATGGGCGGGTGTCGATCCCCGTATCCGGCCGCTTCCTGCAGTCCCGCCGCCACCGCGAGCAGCCGGGCGTCGGCGCCCAGCGGCGCGGCGAGCATCACTGCGAGCGGCAGCCCGGTGGCGGTGACGGCGACCGGCACGCTGACCGCCGGCTGACCGGACAGGTTGTACACCGAGCAGTACGGGGAGAACGCCGTCTGCTGGTCGAAGTCCTCCGGCGGGCTGAGTGCGGCGAAACGTCCGATCGCCACCGAGGGAGCGGCCACGGTCGGTGTCAGTACCAGGTCGTAGCAGGCCAGCGCCGCCGCGGCCCGGCGCAGCGCCGCCTGGAGTCGGGCCTGTGCGGCGAACACCTCGCGCGCGCAGTACCGGGAGCCCTGTTCGGCCAGCCACCGGGTCATCGGCGTCAACTCGGCCGCGTTCTCGCTGACCACCCGGCCACCGACCAGACCGGACTGCACGATCCGGAAGTCGGCGAGCAGCCCCGGGTCGTACGGGCCGGGCACCTGGACCACCTCGTGGCCCAGCGCCTCGAGCACCAGCCCGGCGTGCCGGTGGGCGGCCAGGCAGTCCGGATGCGGCACAGTGTCGTACAGCGGCGGGTCCACGTAGCTGGCGACCCGCAGCCGGCCGGTCTCTCGACGCAGCGCGGCCAGGTACGAGCCCTCCGGCGGGACCGGGGGTGCCAGCCACGGCTCGCCGGGCAGCGGCACCGCCATCGCGTCCAGCAGCGCAGCGGCGTCGGCCACCGTACGGGCCAACGGTCCGTCGCTGGCCAGGCCGAACCCGCCGCCACCGGGGACCAGACCGCGGCTGGGTTTGACACCCACCAGGCCGCACAGGGCCGCCGGTACCCGCAGCGAGCCGCCCCCGTCGCTGCCCTGCGCGAAGGGCACCAGACCGGCGGCCACCGCGACGGCCGCACCGCCGGAGGAGCCACCGGGACTCAGGTCGGTACGCCACGGGTTGCGCGCCGGCGGCTGCAACCGGTTCTCGGTGTACAGGGTCGTACCGAACTCGCTGGTGGCGGTCTTGCCCAGGCTGATGGTGCCGGCCCGACGGAGCAGCCCCACGACGGGTGCGTCGGTGTCGGGTACGTGATCGGCGTAGGGCACCGCGCCGTACGTGGTGCGTACCCCGGCTGTCGCGGTGAGGTCCTTGAGCGCCACCGGCACCCCGTGCAGCGCCGGCAGGCCCGCCTCCCGCATCGTGACGGCGACCTCGGCCCGCTTGGCCTGCTCGCGGGCGTTCTGCGCGGTCTGGGTGACGAAGGCGTTCAGCGCCGGGTTGTACGCCTCGATCCGGTCCAGGTAGTGCTCGACCAGTTCGACCGGCGACAGTTCCCGGCGCCGGATGGCCGCCGCCTGTGCCACAGCGGTCAGCTCATACGGTTGGGTCACCCGGTCACCGTATCGGTGCCCAGGTGGACCGGGTGACGGCGAGCCCGCCATCAGCGATGATGTGGAGTATGACGACCACTTCGTGGACCGCCGGTGACGCTGCGGACACGGCCGGCCGACAGGATTCCGCCGACCCGCTCGCCGCGTTCCGGGACCGGTTCGTCATCGCCGACGAGGACCTGATCTACCTCGACGGCAACTCGCTCGGTCGGCTGCCGAAGGCGGCGGTGGACGACATCGGACGTGCGGTGCGGACCGAATGGGGCAGCGGCCTGATCGGCGGCTGGGACCGCTGGATGGATCTCGGCCGCCAGGTCGGCGACCTGCTGGCCGGCCCGGTCCTGGACGCCGCGCCCGGCGAGATCGTGCTCAGCGACTCCACCAGCGTCAACCTGTACAAACTGGCGGCGGCGGCACTGGCCGCGCGCCCGGACCGCACGGTCGTCGTGGTCGACGAGGACAACTTCCCGACCGACCGGTACGTGCTGCAGGCCCTGGCCGCCGAGCAGGGCCTGACCCTGCGGACCGTACGGGCCGACATCGACGGCGGGCTGTCCACCGCGGCGGTGGCCGACGCGCTGGACACCGATGTGGCGCTGGTGGTGCTCTCGCACGTGGCGTACCGCTCCGGCGCCATCGCCGACCTGCCGGCGATCACCCGCCGCGCCCATCAGGTCGGCGCGCTGGTGCTCTGGGACCTGTGCCATTCGGCCGGTTCGGTACCCGTACCGCTGCGCGCGGCCCGCGCGGACCTCGCGGTGGGCTGCACGTACAAGTACCTCAACGGCGGCCCGGGCGCCCCCGCGTTCCTGTACGTCCGCGCCGACCTGCAGTCCCGGTTGCGGCAGCCGATCGCCGGCTGGTTCGGCCAGACCGACCAGTTCGAGATGGGCGACGAGTACGCCCCGGCGGACGGGATCGGTCGGTTCCTGGTGGGCACCCCGCCGGTACTGGCCCAGTACGGCGCGCTGGCCGGTGCCCGGATCGCCGCAGAGGCCGGCATCGACGCGGTCCGTACCAAGGGCATGGCGCTGACCTCGTACGCGGTCCGGCTGTTCGACGAATGGCTCGCCGGGTACGGGTTCACGCTGGCCAGCCCGCGCGACGCCACCCGGCGCGGCGCGCACGTCACCCTGTACCACCCGCAGGCCTGGCAGATCTGCCAGGCATGGAAGGACGACCGGGTGATACCCGACTTCCGTACCCCGGACCGGCTACGGATCGGTCTCGCACCGCTCTATACCCGGTTCGCCGACGTACATGAGGCTTTCGTACGGCTCCGCGAGATCATGCGGACCGGCAGCTACCACGGCTATCCCACGGCCCGTGCCAGGGTGACCTGAGCGCTGCGGATGCCGGTCAGCCGAGCGTGATGAGGGTGACCGCAGCCGCCGCGGCGACCAGACCGACCGCCTGTCCCCGACCTATGTGCTCGCGCAGCAGGACCATGGCCGCCAGTACGGTCAGCGCCGGGTACAGCGAAGTGAGCACGGCCGCGACGGCGAGCAGTTGGCGCTGCGCGGCGTACTGGTAGAGCAGGGTGGCGGTGGCACCCAGCAGGCCGGCCGCCACCGAACCGGCGACGGCCCGACGCGGCGAGCGCAACGACGTACCGGTCACCAGCGCGGCGAGCGCCAAGCTGCCCGTGGACACCACCTGCCCGGCGGCCAGTGGCCACAACCCGGCGCCCGCCGGCACCCGGCCGAGCGCGATGAACAGCAGTGCGAACCCGGCACCGGCCAGCAACCCGTCCCACACCCCGGACCGGCGGGCCGGCTCCGGACCGAGCTTCTCCTCACCGCGCGAGATCAACGCCACCGCCGGCAGGGCCAGCACGATGCCGGCGGCCGCGAGCCAGGACGGCCGCTCCCCGAACACGACACCGACCACCACCGGCAACCCGGCCGAACCGACCGCGGACAGCGGGGCCACCACGCTCATCCGCCCGGAACCCAGGCCGCGGTACAGGAAGAGGGTGCCGGCACCGCTGCCGATACCGGACAGCGCACCCCAGGCCAGGGCAGCGGCGCTCAGCCCGTGCACGGGCGCCAGGGCCGCGGCGGTGAACACGCCGACCAGTGCGGCGCACTGGGCCAGTACGGCGACCGCGTACGAGCTGATCCGACGGGACTGCAATCCGCCGAGGAAGTCGGAGAAACCGTAGGCGACGGCGGCGGACAGCGCGAGGAGGACACCCATCCGGCGAATGTACCGACGGGGCCGGCACCGCCGGCCGGCCCGGTTTCAGGCGGTCGCCTCGCCCAACGTCAACGGGTCGGCGGCGATGTCGTCCATGCCCAGCCAGGACGACCAGCGCGGGTCCGGCGCGCGGTGGCCGAGGACCCGCCAGGCGGCGCCGGAGGGTACGGCCGGCGGGATCGGTAGCCGCCAGCCCATCTCGGCCAGCGTCCGGTCGCCCTTGCGGTGGTTGCACCGGGCGCACGCGGCGACCACGTTCTCCCAGCAGTGCGGGCCGCCCCGGCTGCGCGGCACCACGTGGTCGATCGTCTCGGCCGGCCCCCGGCAGTACACACAGCACCAGCCGTCCCGGGCGAACACCGCGCGGCGGGTCATGCCCACCTGCGCCCGGTAGGGCACCCGGACGAACCGGGTCAGCCGTACCACGCTCGGGGTCGGCATCGACTGTCGCGCACTGTGCAGGAAACCGTCGCCGTCGCGTACCGCGATGGCCTTCGCCGCGAGTACCAGAACCGCGGCCCGGCGGACCGACACGACACACAACGGCTCGTACGTGGCGTTGAGTACCAACGCTCCGTAACTGGTGGAGGGCCGTAACCCGGACATCGCCCCACCTCCCGTCCCGCGCTCATCCTCTCCGACCAGCCGCCAAGATGCACGTACTAATTCAGAGCATGCCCTTTCTGTCCCGGTACGGGGAAGGGATCGGCGGCGTCAACTACCGGACAGGGGGACATCTCGCGGCAGCGATGCGTACACCATCCGGCCGATCTGCGACCCACCGACCCGCCAGCGCGGGACCGTGGTTCCAGTCACGGTACGGTCCACCGGTGCTGCCGACCGTCGGGCGATCCGGTAACGAGAAGAGGTGCACTTGTTGACCGACGCCGCGGGTTCGCTGCCGCATCCGGCCCTCGCCGGTCCACTGTTCAACGTGGACCTGAGCGGCAAACCCACCTGCGCCGACGATCCCAGCTCGTTCTGCCAGACGGTCTGGAACTGGACCGGACACAGCGAACAGTGGGGTTGGCTGGCGGCCAGCAGCGAGTGGCTGCTGGTCAAACCCTTCCGGATCCTGCTGATCGTGGGCATCGCCCTGATCGTCCGCTGGGTGATGCACCGGATGATCCGCCGGATGACCCGGGCCCGCAGCGAGGAGGGCACCCCGGCGCTGCTGCGCCCGCTCAAGGAACGGGTCAACAGCTCGATCTGGGACAGCGGTGGCCTGCTCAGCGAACGACGCCGGCAGCGTGCCGCCACCATCGGCTCGGTACTGCGCAACATCGTGTCGATCCTGATCTTCACGATCGCCGCCATGATGATCCTCGCCGAACTGGGACTGGACCTCGCGCCGCTGCTGGCCAGCGCCGGCATCGCCGGAGTGGCGCTGGGCTTCGGCGCGCAGTCGCTCGTACGCGACGTCATCTCCGGCATGTTCATGCTGCTGGAGGACCAGTACGGGGTCGGTGACATCGTCGACGTGGGCGAGGCGACCGGAACCGTCGAGGCGGTCGGCCTACGGATCACCACGGTGCGTGACATGGACGGGGTGCTGTGGTACATCCGCAACGGTGAGGTCGTCCGGGTCGGCAACCACAGCCAGAGCTGGGCAATGTCGGTGATCGAGGTGCCGCTGCCGTACGGGACCTCCGTACAGGCCGCCACCGAGGCACTGCAACGGGTCGGCGAGGAACTGGGTACCGACGAGGAGTGGGCGGCGGACTTCCTGGAACCACCGACGGTGGTCGGCGTCCAGCAGCTCACCCGGGACGGGCTGGCGGTCCGGATGCAGGCCAAGACGGTGTCCGGCTCGCAGTGGAAGGTCGGTCGTGAGCTGCGCCGCCGGGTGGCCATCGAGCTGGAACGGGCCGGGATCGCGGCGCATCTGGACCCGCAGCGGATGTACCTGCGTTCGACCGGGCCGGGCAGCGACCCCGAGGCCCGGATGGATCTGACCACAGGTGGCCGGATTGAGGCCAAACCGGAACATTGACGTAGCGGGTCGATAAGCGTCCCTTATGGCTGCAGAACGTTGCGGCAGGCAGGACAAACGGCGCAACTGATCTCACCGTTACTACACTCTGTAAGATGACCGGCCGACCGCCGTCGTTCACCCTCCACCGTTCGGACTACCGATACGCCCACCAATCGGGCAGACTCGGGCTGGTACGAGCAGCCACGGAGGAGCTGAAGGGTCGGGGGTCGGTGTCCGAACAGCCAGGTCGGTCGGGTTCCGGGTCAGGGTCCGGTGGCTCCGACGCGCACCCGGGCCAGGCGACCGACGACCACCCGGCCACCTACCGTGAGGTCTTCGCGGTCACCGAGTTCCGGGCGCTGTTCGGCGCGGGCGCACTGTCGTCGGTCGGCGACTATCTCGGCAAGATCGCCCTGGCCGCCCTCATGTACCAGATCACCAACTCGGTGCTGGTCTCCGCGGCCAGCCTGGCGATCACCTTCCTGCCCTGGCTGACCGGGGCGCCGTTCCTGGTCGCTCTCGCGGAACGCTATCCGTACCGGCGGGTGATGCTCGGCTGCGACCTGGCCCGGATGGCTCTGGTCGCACTCGCCGCGGTGCCAGGTGTCCCGGTGGCGCTGCTGCCGGTGCTGATGTTCGCCGCCGCGATGCTCACCCCGGCGTTCGACTCCACCCGCTCGGCGCTGCTGCCGATGGTGCTGACCGGCGACCGGTACGTGCTCGGTCTGTCGATCAACGGCATGACCACCCAGGCGACCCAGGTCGGCGGTTACGTGTTCGGCGGCGCGATCTCCGCGGTCGATCCCCGGCTGGCGCTGCTGGTGGACGCGGCGACCTTCGGCCTGTCCGCACTGCTGATCGCCAGCTACGTCCTGGTCCGGCCCGCAGTGGCGAATCCGCGCACCCGTGGGCGGCTGCTCCGGGAGACCGCCGAGGGGTTCTCGGTGGTCTTCGGCAGCCGGGTCCTGCGGTCCATCGCCATCGTCATCCTGTCCGGGGTGGCGTTCGCGGTGCTCCCGGAGGGGCTGGCCGCCGGATGGGCACACGAACTGCACGGCGGGTCGATCACCCAGGGCCTGATCATGGCGTCCGGGCCGGTCGGCGTGGTGATCGGCGGTGTGGTGATCGGCCGGCTGATCCCTCCCAGCGTGCGCCGCCGGATGATCCGACCGCTCGCCATGCTGGTGCCCCTGTCGCTGGTGGCCGCGCTGGCGGATCCACCGCTGCCGGTCGTACTGGCCCTGACGATGGTGACCGGCTTCGCGATGTCGGTGATCCTGCCGGCGAACGGGCTGTTCGTACAGGCCCTGCCGCACGGCTACCGGGCCCGCGCGTTCGGTGTCATGCAGGGCGGCCTGCAACTGGTCCAGGGCGCCGCGATGCTCGCCGGTGGCGCCGTGGCCAGCACCATCGGGGTGTCCCGTACGGTCGGCCTCTGGGCACTGGTCGGCAGCCTCACGATGGCCGCGGTGGCCGCGTTGTGGCCCAGCTCCGAGGCGTTCGACGAAGCCATCATCGAGGCTCGGCGACGCGACGACGAGATCCTCGCCGATGCGGAGACCGACGAGAGTCGGGCGGACCCGCCGGACGGATCAGGCGGCCAGGGCTCAGCAGCCGTGGCCGGGGGCACCGGGCATCCCGACCGGCACGACGAGCAGGAACCGAACACGGCGGCCTCCGCCGGGCAGCGCGCGGGCAGCACGTCGGGCACGGTCGATCTGGCGCCGCTGGGTAACGCGATCGCCGGGCAGGGTCCGGCCTGACCGCAGGCGGCCCGGACGGCCGCCATGGGTCGGTGGATGTGAGCCAGGTCCCAGCCGGTGGCGGAAAGGCCCGGTACCGCTGGCACCATGGAGGCGTGTCCGATCAACCGATTGCCCTCACTCCGGTCTCCAGCACCGGCTCGGCGGGCGTACCCGCCGAGCAGCCTACGGTGACCTTCTACGACGCGGTCGGCGGCGCGGACACGTTCCGGCGCCTGGTCGACGTCTTCTACCAGGGTGTGGCGCAGGACCCGATCCTGCGGCCGCTGTATCCGGAGGAGGACCTCGGGCCGGCGGCCGACCGGTTGCGTGGCTTCCTGGAGCAATACTGGGGCGGTCCCCGCACCTACTCCGAGCAGCGGGGACACCCTCGGCTGCGGATGCGGCACGCTCCGTTCGTGATCGGCGGCCGGGAGCGGGACGCCTGGTTGACACACATGCGCCACGCGGTGGACAGTCTGCACCTGGCCCCCGAGTACGAGTCCGAACTGTGGACATACCTGGAACGTGCCGCCCAGTTCATGGTCAACTCTCCCGACTGAACCCTCGGTGCCCTGCGCGTCGAACAGAGGCCGTCGCGCAGAGATTTGAACGTTCAAACCCCCCAAAGGAGACAACGTGGGAACGGACCCCACCACCCCACCCCCTCCGGTCCCCGGCCGGGAGTGGTGGCGTGACGCAGTGTTCTACCAGATCTACGTACGCAGCTTCGCCGACTCCAACGCCGACGGCATCGGCGACCTCGACGGCATCCGGAACAAGCTGGACTACCTTGCCGGGCTCGGCGTGGACGCCATCTGGATCACGCCCTTCTACACGTCCCCGATGGCAGACCACGGCTACGACGTGGCGGACCCGCGCGACGTGGACCCCTCCTTCGGTGATCTGGCCGCCTTCGATCGGCTGATCAGCGAGGCGCACGCCCGGGGCATCCGGGTCACCGTGGATCTGGTGCCCAACCACTCCTCCGACGAGCGGGACTGGTTCACCGAGGCGCTACGGGCCGCGCCGGGCAGTGCCGAACGGGACCGGTACATCTTCCGCGACGGCCGTGGCCCCGACGGCGCCGAGCCGCCGAACAACTGGCCGGCCGTGTTCGGTGGGTCGGCCTGGGACCGGGTCACCGAGGCCGACGGCACACCCGGCCAGTGGTACCTGCACCTGTTCGACCCCAAGCAGCCCGACCTGAACTGGGAGAACCCGGAGGTCTGGGCCGATCTGGAGGAGACTCTCCGGTTCTGGCTGGACCGGGGCGTGGACGGGTTCCGGATCGACGTGGCGCACGGCATGGCCAAGCCCACCGGACTGCCGGACATCGACGAGCGGTCCCTTGCGCTGCTCAACGGCGGCGGCTCGGCGGCGGAACGCGCGCTGCTCGACATCGTCGACCCGCGCTGGGACGCCGACGGCGTACACGACATCCACCGGTTCATCCGCAAGGTACTCAACGACTACCCGGAAGCGATGGCGGTCGGCGAGGTCTGGGTGACCGAGACCGAGCGGCTCCGCCGCTACGTGCGGCCCGACGAGCTGCACCTGGCCTTCGACTTCCGGATGGTGGAGTCCCGGTTCCGGGCCGACGAGCTGCGCGCCACCATCGAGGCCGCGCTGGCCACGGTCGACGGCACCGGCGCACCGACCACCTGGGTGCTGTCCAACCACGACATCGTGCGGCACGTCACCCGCTACGGCGGCGGCCTGGTCGGCGCCCGGCGCGGCCGGGCGGCGGCGCTGCTGCAGCTCGCGCTGCCCGGCGTGGCGTACCTGTACCAGGGCGACGAACTGTCGCTGCCCAGTGTGGAACCGCCGGACGAGGCGCTGACCGACCCGACCTGGGAGCGCAGCGGACACACCCAGCGGGGCCGGGACAACTGCCGGATCCCGATACCGTGGGCACCCGGCGAACCACCGTACGGATTCTCCGAGGGTGGCGCCGGCACCTGGCTGCCGATGCCGGCGGGCTGGGGTCCGCTGGCCGCCGGATCGCAGGAGGACGTTGCCGGATCGACGCTCTCGCTGTACCGGCAGGCACTGGCGCTGCGCCGGGAGCACGACGGCTTCCAGGGTGAGCTGACGTTCCTGGACGCGCCGCACGGCTGTCTGGCCTTCCGCCGCGACGGTGGCCTGACCTGCTTCGTGAACACCACGAACACCGCGGTACCGCTGCCGGCCGGCGAGCAGTTGCTGACCAGCGTGCCGCTGACCGCGGACGGCCTGCTGCCCGGAGACGCGGCGGCCTGGCTGGCCTGAGCCCGCCGTCCGTGCCGGCAGCACCTCGGGGTGCTGCCGGCACGGTGGGCTCACGGAGCAGGAGTCCCCTGCGTCGTGACGGCACCGCGCTGAGCGGTTCGGGTCAGCACCGTTCAGATCTCGGTACGACCCGGGTGCCCCAGCCGCTCGGACAGGTCGTCGAGCAGGCCGCTCAGCGCCTCGGCCAGGAGCTCTCTCTGGTGTTGCGGCAGCCCGGCGAGAAGTTCGGTCTCGCGGCGCAGCACCCGGTCGACGGTGCGCTCGATCTCGGCGTGGCCGGCATCGGTGAGCTGTACGCTGACCGCGCGCCGGCCGGGTCCGCCCGGCTCCCGACGTACCTGTCCGGCCGCTTCGGCGCGCGCCACCCGCTGGGAGATCGCGCCGGCGGTCACCAGGGTGCGGTCGGCGAGTTCCCGGGTGGTCAGCCGGTACGGTGGGCCGGCCCGGCGCAGCACGCTGAGCAGGTCCATGGTGCCGCGGTCGATGCCCAGTTCGGCCAGCACCCGCCGTCGGTCCTCGGCGAGCAGTTTGCCCACCTGCCAGATCCGGGTGACGACGGCGATCGACCCGGTCGGGGTGCCGGGCCGTTCGCGCTGCCAGGCACGCGCGATCTCGCCGGCGTCGCCGGGCCAGGGCGCATCGGTGTCCACGTTGTCCTCCTCGACTTCCCTGCTCGATCGGCCCCGGTGGACGCGCTCCGACCCGCAGGTTATGTTTAGCTCTAAACATAACCGCTCCGGAGGGATTCCCGTGACCCACACCCGCACCATCGTGATCACCGGTGGCGGCACCGGCATCGGCCGGGCCGCCGCGGCCCGGTTCGCCTCCGCAGGCGAGCGGGTCGTCATCCTCGGCCGGCGCGCCGACGTGCTGGCGCACGCCGCCGACGAGCTCGGCGTACAGGCCCTGACCTGCGACGTCAGTAACCCCGACGCGCTCGGTGCGGCGCTGGCCGAGCTGCCCGAACGGATCGACGTGCTCGTCAACAACGCCGGCGGCAACACCGACTTCGACCGCGCCGACCCCGACGACCTGCACCAGCTCGCCGCCAACTGGCGGGCCAACCTGGACGGCAACGTACTCAGCGCCGTACTGACCACCGCCGCCCTGGACGACCGATTGGCCACCGGCGGCGCGGTCATCGGCATCGGTTCCATCGCGGCGGAGAAGGGCGCCGGGGCGTACGGTGCCGCCAAGGCCGCGCTCGCCGCCTGGAACATCGGCCTGGCCGGCCAGCTCGGTCCCCGGGACATCACCGCCAACGTGGTGTCCTGCGGCTACATCGCCGACACCGAGTTCTTCCGGGACAGGCTGACCGATCAGCGACGCGGCACCCTGGTGTCGCAGACGGCGGTGGGCCGGCCCGGTGATCCCGCCGACGTGGCCGGCGTGATCGCGTTCCTGGCCTCTCCGGACGCACGGCACCTGACCGGCCAGGTACTGCACGTCGACGGGGGCGCGTGGACCACCCGCTGACCGCCCGGCCGGCGACGCCGTCAGGTCCGGATGTGGCCGTCGCCGACCACCACGTACTTGGTACTGGTCAGCTCGGGCAACCCCATCGGGCCGCGGGCGTGCAGCTTCTGGGTGGAGATGCCGATCTCCGCGCCGAAGCCGAACTCGGCACCGTCGGTGAACCGGGACGAGGCGTTGACCAGTACGGCGGCAGCGTCCACCCGGGCGACGAACTCGCGGGCCGCCGACTGGCTGCCGGTCACGATCACCTCGGAATGCCCCGAACCGTACCGGCGGATGTGCCCGACCGCCTCGTCCAGCGACCCGACCACCGCGGCGGACAGCTCCAGAGCCAGGTACTCGGTGCCCCAGTCGTCGTCACCGGCCGGCACTATCGGCACATCGACCTCGGCACCGTGCGCGGCCACCGTCGCGTCGCCGTGTACGACCACCCCCGAGCCGTGCAGCGCCCGTAGCGCGCGGGGCAGGAAGGTGTCCGCCCGGTCGGCGTGCACCAACAACGACTCGGCCGCGTTGCACACCGACGGGCGCTGCGTCTTGGCATTGAGCAGTATCGCCAACGCCATCCCCTCGTCGGCGGCAGCGTCGACGTAGACGTGGCAGTTGCCGACCCCGGTCTCGATCACCGGCACGGTGGACTCCTCCACCACCGACCTGATCAGCTTCGCGCCACCCCGCGGGATCAGTACGTCCACCAGGCCCCGCGCGCGCATCAGGTGCTTGACCGAATCATGGCTGTCGCCCGGTACGAGCTGCACCGCGTCGGCGGGCAGGCCGCTGGCCGCCAGCGCGTCGCGCAGCACCGCGACGATCGCGGCGTTGGAATGCCGGGCCGAGGAGGAACCGCGCAGCAGCACCGCATTGCCGGACTTCACCGTCAGCCCGGCGGCGTCCGCGGTGACGTTGGGCCGACCCTCGTAGATGATGCCGACCACGCCGAACGGCACCCGGACCTGGCGGAGCTCCAACCCGTTGGGTAGTACGCCGCCGCGGACCACCTCGCCGACCGGATCGGGCAGCCCGGCGATCCGACGCAGCCCGTCGGCCATCCCCTCGATCCGGTCCGGGGTCAGCGCCAGGCGGTCCAGCATCGCCTCCGCCGTACCGGCCGCCCGCGCAGCGTCCACATCGGACCGGTTCTCGGTCAGCAGGTCCGGTGCGGCGGCGCTCAGCGCGTCCGCCATCGCGCCCAGCGCGGCGTCCTTGACCGCGCGCGAGGCCAGGGCCAGTTCGGTGGCGGCCTGCGCACCGCGACGCGCCGCATCGTGTACCGCAGCAGCTTCCGACATGTCTCCAGCCTAGTCAGTACGGTGCCGGCCGGAAGTAGGACCAGCGGGCCTACAGCACGACGAGGTCGTCGCGGTGCACCAGCTCACGCTCGTACTCGTCGCCCAGTTCGCTGGCCAGGTCCCGGGTGCTGCGCCCCAGAAGTCGGGGAAGTTCCGTGGCGTCGTAGTTGACCAGGCCACGGGCCACCGGTCGACCGTTCTCGTCGACCAGGTCCACCGGGTCGCCGGCGGTGAACGTGCCGTCCACCCCGTGTACCCCGGCGGGCAGCAAGGACAGCCGCCGTTCCACCACCGCCCGGACCGCGCCGGCGTCCAGGTGCAACCGGCCCAGCGGGGTGGTCGCGTGCGCCAACCAGAACAGCCGTTGCCGGGGCCGACTCGCCGCAGCGTGGAAGAACGTGCCGACCTCGCCACCGCCGAGCGCGTCACCGGCCCGGTCCGCCGCGGTCAGCACCACCGGGACCCCGGAGGTGGAGGCGATCCGGGCGGCGTCCACCTTGGTGGCCATCCCACCGGTGCCGACCCCGGCGCGGCCGGCGCTGCCCAGCCGTACCCCGGCCAGTTCGTCCGGCCCGCTGATCTGGTCGATGCGCCGGGCGCCGGGCTGGCGCGGATCGCCGTCGTACAGCGCATCCACGTCGGAGAGCAGCACCAGCAGGTCGGCCCGGACCAACGCGGCCACCAGCGCCGCCAGCCGGTCGTTGTCACCGAACCGGATCTCCTCGGTGGCGACCGTGTCGTTCTCATTGACGATCGGCAGCACCCCGAGGTCGAGCAGCCGACGCAAGGTACGCAGCGCGTTGCGGTACCGGCTGCGCCGGATCACCTCGTCCACGGTGAGCAGCACCTGCCCGACCTGCTGGGAGTGCCGGCCGAACGAGGTCGCGTACCGGTGGATCAGCGCCACCTGCCCGACGCTCGCAGCAGCCTGCTGGGTGGCCAGGTCACGGGGCCGGTGCGACAGGCCCAGCGGGGCCAGTCCGGCCGCGATCGCGCCGGAGGAGACCAGGATGATCTCCGTACCGTCGACCCGTCGCCGGGCCAACTCGTCGACCAGCGTGTCCAACCGGTGCGGGTCGAGACCACCGGCGCGGGTGGTCAGTGACGAAGAGCCCACCTTGACCACGATGCAGCGGGCGGACCGTACGGTGGTCGCGCGCGAGCTTGCTGTTGCGTCCATCGAGGCGCACCGTACCCGGACCGCAACCTCGTACCGTCTCCGGTGTCCGGCTGCTCCTACCAGTGGAACTCCGGATGCGACCCGGTACTCACCGGTGCCGGCGCCTCCGGCTCGCGATGCCAGCCGTCGGTGGTGACCTCCAGTCCGATGTGCTGTGCCCGGACATACAGGTCGGTGGCGCCACGGCGGCCGGGATCGGGCGGGCTGGTGGCCAGCCCACCGAACACCAGCACCTGGTCACCCCGGCGCAGGTTGCGCAGGGCCAGGTCGGCCAACTCACCACTGGTCTCCACGGCGATGTGCACCTCGTCGGGCTCCGTCGGCGGTTCCCCGAACGAGGGCCGGCCGTCACCGCCGTCAGCGGGGCAGCACAGTACGAACCGGGCCAGCGGCGCCCCGTCGAGCGTGTACTCGCGCATCGGATTGTCGGCCACCCGGCCGAGGTAGAGACTCGCAATACCCATCGCACCCCCCGGTGCTCACGCCGCAGTAGTGCCCGCTCTCGATTGTGCGGCGCCGCACGTCGCCCTGTAGGGCGAATGGCCGCCGAAGTTCGAGGTGGAGCGTTTCGCCGGGGCCACCGGCCGGGCCGGCAGTACCACATCGGTCGGCCGGGCACGGTACCGTACGAGATCGGTTGCCGTGTCCGGTACCACCCGCGGGCACGCGCGGGCGGGCCGACGGGTCACCCGGTGACCCCGGCGGGTCGACGGTGCGACCCCGGGTCCGCGACGCGCTGGTGCCACACCCGTGGTGGGCGCCCGCCGGACTGTCGGTCACCATGGATACCAACGTCATCGACCGCTGGTGGTCGGGCCGACGGACACCCGGAGGATAAATCCGACATGGCGAGTAAGAGCACATCGAAGAACCCGGGCAAGCGCCCCGGTGCCGGCTCCGGCACGTCCGGCGGTGGGAGCCGGCCAGGTGGCGGGAACCGTCCGGGCGGTGCCACGGCCAAGCAACGGGCGAAGGCCGCGAAGGCGGTGGCCGCGGCGCGGGCCGAGCGGGCCCGACGCAACCGGGTCATCGTCACGGTCTCCGTCTGCGTAGTGCTGGTGGCCGTCGTGATCGGCGCGGTGATCTTCGCCAACTACCAGAACGACAAGGCCAAGAACGCGGTGATCAAGGCGCACACGATCAGCGCGAACTACCCGGTGAAGATCGACGGCGGCACGGTGCTGGCGGGCAAGGACAGCGCCAAGACCAAGATCGACATCTATGAGGACTTCCTCTGCCCGTACTGCGGCCAACTGGAGCAGAAGTACGGCGAGGAGATGCAGAAGGACCTCAACGCCGGGACGCTGCAGATCCGGTACCGCATCGTCGACACGCTCAACCAGAACTCCAATCCGGCCGGCTACTCGCAGCGGGCCGCGAACGCCGCGTTCGCCAGCGTGGCGAACGGCAAGTTCGCCTCGTACCACTGGAGCCTGTTCCACGACCAGCCGAAGGAGGGCGGCCCCGGCTACAGCAACGCGCAGTTGCAGAGCCTGGCGGACCGGCTCAACGGTGGGGGTGGCAACTACGCCAAGGCCCTGAAGTCCGGAAAGTACAGCTCCTACCCGGACCAGCAGGCGCAGAAGCTGAGCAGCGACAAGTCCCTGCACCAGCCCGACGGCAGCTTCGGTACGCCGACCGTGGTGCACGACGGCAAGCTGGTCGACAGCAACAAGCCCGGCTGGCTGAGCAGCCTGGTCAACGGCTGAACCTCAGCCGCCGAACGAACACCGGCCCGCCAGCATCGGATGCTGGCGGGCCGGTGTCGTCCGGGCGGGTCCAGACCGGACCTGAACCGGGGCTCGGGCCGGACCGACCGGCACAGGCGGACAGGTTCAGCTGGTCTCCTCGGCGATGTCCGCGGTACCGGAGGTCGCCTCCAGGCGTTCCCGGACCTCGGCCATCCGGGCACCCTGCACCCGGGTACGGGCCCCGGTCCCGCCGGCCTGCCACGGGTGCGGCCCGTCCAGCGGACGGTATTCGCAGCCCGCGGCGTCCAGCCGCCCCAGGTGCCCACCCAGCCGCTCGACCAGGTCGACCGCCGGCCTACCGGTCCAGGCCACGTCGGCTGCGGCGCAGGCCCGGGGGAAGAGCATGTAGTCCAGGTGCCGGCTGGTCGGGATGTACTCCGACCAGCCCTGGAACTGCAGGCCGACGACCCGATCCCGCTCGGCGTCGGACCAGTCGGCCGGTACCGGGTCGAAGGCGATCACGTCGTCCAAGGTGGCCGGGCCACCGATGGACAGCGGCTCCACCACGTCGTCGGACTGGTCGTAGTCGAAGTACAGCGGGTAGACCGGGCAGCGGACCAGGTCGTATCCGGCGGCAGCGGCCCGCCGTCCCACGTCACTGCCCCGCCAGGCGGTCACGATGGTGTCGTCGAGTACTCCACCGGTCACGAAGCCCTCGTCCCAGACCACCATCCGCCGGCCCTGCCCGGACAGGTGCCGGGCGATCTCGCGCAGGAAGTGGCCGTGCATCGCCACCGGGTCGTCGATGCCCAACTCGCGCATGTACCCGGCGACCTCCGGGTCGCTGACCCAGTCCCGCAGCACGCACTCGTCGCCGCCGAGGTGCATGTACGGAACCGGCATCGCCTCCAGCAGTTCGTCCAGGATGTCCACGACGAACCGGACGGTGGCCGGCAGCGGCTTGACCACGCCGGCCGAGATGCCCCAGCCGGTGTGCACGCTGTGCTCGCCGACGCCCAGTTCCGGGTACGCGGCGAGCAGCGCGGAGGCGTGCCCGGGCAGGTCGATCTCCGGCACCACGGTGACGCCCCGCTCGGCGGCGTACGTACCGATCTCGGCGAGGTCCTCGAGCGTGTAGTACCCGCCGTGCGGGGTGCCGTCGTGGCTGCCGTCCCGGGCCCGGCCGACCTGGGTACCGGGCCGGTGGGTGGCGACCCGGGTCAGTTCCGGGTAGCGCCGGGACTCGATGCGCCAGCCCTGGTCGTCGGTGAGGTGCACGTGCAGTCGGTTGAGCCCGTGCATGGCGAACAGGTCGATGTAGCGCAGCAGTACGTGCTTGGGCTGGAAGTGCCGGGACACGTCGAGCATCCCGCCACGCCACGGCAACGCCGGCGCGTCGGTGATCTCACCGCAGTCCAGCTGCCAGCTGGTGCCGGCCGGGGCGACGGTGCGCCACGCGTCGTCGGGCAGCAGCTGGCGCAGCGTACGGGTGGCGTGCCGGGCGCCGTCGACCGTGCCGGCGGTCAGTTCGACGCCCTGCGGCGTCACCCGCAGCCGGTAGCCTTCCGGCTCGCTGATCTGCTCGTCCAGCCGTACCGACAGCTCCGGCCCGGCGCCGTCGGGGCGCAGCGGCAGGCGCAGCGGTGCGAGCAGCAGCCGTACGGCGTCGGCCGCGGCCTCGGCGCCGGGTGCCACGGTGAGCCGGGTGTCGGCGGTCAGCACCAGGCTGCCGGGCTGCCGCTCGGCGTGGCGTGGGCGGGGGATCAGGGTCTGGTACCGGTCTGTCATCGGGCGTTCCCTCCTGCGTCGATCGTGCTGGGTGTCGGTACGGGTACGGGTGGTGCGGTGTGCCGGGTGGCGAGTCCGAGCACGACGATCAGCGCGGCCAGCGCCGCGGAGGTGCACAGCGCGGCCGGGAGGCCCGCCGCGTCGGCCAGGAAGCCGATCAGCGGCGGCCCGCCGAGCTGGCCGGCGTAGCCGACGGTGGAGGCGGCGGCCACCCCGCCGGGTCCACCGATCGCGCCGGCCCGGGCGATGGCGATGGGGAAGACGTTGGCGATGCCGAGCCCGAACAGCACGTACCCGACGAAGGCCAGCGGTACCGTGCCGGCGAGCGCGGCGAGCAGCATCCCGACGGTGGCCAGCAGCGCGCCGCCGACCAGTACCTGGGTGCGGCCCCATACCGTGACCAGCATGTCCCCGGTCACCCGGCCCAGCGCCACCGCCAGCGAGTAGACGGCGAAGCCGTACGCGGCCGGGCCGGGACCCGAGTGCAGGTCCTCGGCCAGGTGCAGCGCACCCCAGTCCCCCATCGACCCTTCGCCGTACGCGGTACACAGCGCGATCACGCCGAGCGCGACGAGGGCGGCGCGGACCCCGGCGGGTGGGATCAGTCGGGTGTGCCGGGGTACGTCGGCGGCCGGCGGCTCCACCACGCCGCGCCACACCGCGGGCCCCACCAGTGCGACGACCAGCAACCCGCCGACGGCAACCAGGGCGAGGTGCCCCCGGGGCGCCAGGTGTGCCGCGACCAGGCCGCCGACCAGCGCACCGAGCAGGCCGCCGAGGCTCCACAGGCCGTGCAGGGTGGACATGACGGTACGGCCGGTGGCGGTCTCCACGTCCACTGCCGCGCTGTTGAGCCCGACGTTGTTGGTGCCGTACCCGACGCCGAACGCCAGCAGTGCCGCGCCGAGGCCGAACACCGATCCGGGCAGCGCCGGCAGCGTGGTGACCAGGCAGAGCAGTACCGACCCGACGACGGTGACCCGGTGACTGCCGTACCGCTGGCAGAACCGTCCGGCGAGCGGCATGGCGGCGAGGGCGCCGAGGGTGGCGCACAGCAGGGCGATGCCCAGCCCGCTGGCCGAGGCGCCGACGTGCTCCTTGACCTGCGGTACCCGTACCGCCCAGCTGGCCATCATCACCCCGTCGAGGGCGAACAGCACACCGAGCGGCACCAGTCTGCGGATGCCTGGCCACATGCGGGAGCCCCCTGCCGGCTGTCGGGTGTTGCTAAGGTAAGAAATTAACAGGCAGGGTTCCTGATGAAAAGGTCATGGAGGGAGCAGAGTGGTGGCCAGGCACGACGACGTGACCAGCCGCACACCGACCGGCGGCACGATCCCCCGCACCGCCACCCCACGCACCGCCACCCCGCGCACCGCACGGCTGATCAACGACCGCGCCGCGTTCGACCTGCTGCTCGACCGGGGCCCGCTCACCCGTACCGAACTGCGGGAACTGACCGGCCTGTCCCGGCCCACCATCGCCGAACTGATCGACCGGCTCACCGCCGCCGGACTGGTCACCGTGGTCGGCGAGGCCGGCGCCCAACGGCGCGGACCCAACGCCGTGCTGTACGGGGTGGCCGCGGACCGCGCCCAGGTCGCCGGCGTCGAGGTACGGCCCGGCAGCGTCATCGCCGCGCTCGCCGACGTCACCGGGACGCCCATCGGGCACGCCGAACACCCCCTCGATCCGGCAGCGTCACCCGACGCCCAGGTGCTGCGCGTACTCGCCGCGGCCGGCGCCGACCAGCGGCTCGGCGCGGTCGTCGTCGGCACCCCCGGCCTGATCGACCCGGACACCGGCGACGTCGCCTACGTCGCGCAGATGCCCGGTTGGCACCACAACCTGCTGCCCGGACTACGGGACCGGCTCGGCGTACCGGTGCGGGTCGACAACGAGGTGAACCTGGTCGGGCTGGCCGAACACCGGCACGGCGCCGCGCGCGGCCGGGACAGCTTCGCGCTGCTGTCGGTGGACCGCGGACTCGGGGTGGCGGTGCTGCTCGGCGGCCGGTTGTACCGTGGTGCCTCCGGCGGCGCCGGTGAGATCGGCTACCTGCCGATCGGCGCCACCGGCAACCTGGCCGAACTGGTCGGCGGCGAGGCCATCGTCGACCTGGCCCACCGGTACGGAGTGGCCGGCGACGACCCCGCCGCGGTGGTCGGCGCGGCACTCGACGACGGCCGGGACCCGTTCCTGGACGAACTGGCGGACCGGATCACGGTGGCCGCGGCCGGGCTCTGCGCCGTACTCGACCCGGGTTTCCTGGTCCTGGCCGGACCGGTGGGGATGGCCGGCGGCAGTGCGCTGGCCGACCGGGTCGGGCACCGGCTGAGTGCGCGGGTACCGCTGGACACCGAGGTACGGCCCGGCACCGTCACCGGCGAGCCGGTGCTGCGCGGCGCCGTGGGTACCGCGCTGGACCTGCTGCACCAGGCGACCTTCCAGCCCTGACTCGCGCCGCCGCACCACCATCCGCCCCTCTGTGCATTTTCCCCGAAAAGACAGTTCTGCCCGAATCGTAGATCGGACATTCAGGAAAAAACTACCTTCCGCGCCCTCCAGGAGGGCATTTTCCCCGAATGCACCTTTCGCAAAAAGGACCTAACGTCTATTCGGGGAAAATGCCCATCCCACCTGGAGTGGTGGAAGATCGGTGCCGCCGACGGACGGGTTCAGCGGCCGACGACCTGCCGGTACCAGTGGTAGCTGGCCTTCGGGATCCGCTGCTGGGTGCCGTAGTCCACGTACACCAGCCCGAACCGTTTGGCGTAGCCGTAGCCCCATTCGAAGTTGTCCATCAGCGACCAGCAGAAGTAGCCGCGGACGTCCACGCCGTCGGACATCGCGGCCCGTACCGCCCGCAGATGGCCGTCCAGGTAGCCGATCCGGTCCTGGTCGTCGACCCCGCCGTCCACCACCACATCCGGGTACGAGCAACCGTTCTCGGTGATGTACACCGGGGGCAGCTGCGGATAGTTGTCCTTCAGCCAGACCAGCAGCCGGCGCAGCCCGTCCGGCTCGACCGACCAGCCCATCCCGGTACGCGGCAGCTCGGCCGGCGGGTTGTCCAGCACCGCGATGTCGGTGGCCACCCGCCGGGCCGGGTCCGGTTCGCTGGTCGGGGCGTGCTTGGCGTAGGTCGGGAAGTAGTTGTTCAGCCCGAGGAAGTCCAGCGGCTGGTTCGCCAGTTCCAGATCGCCGGCCCGCCGGAACGAGAAGTCGGTGATCTCGCCCCACAGTTCCCGTTCCCCGTCCGGGTAGCACCCGGCCAGTACCGGATCGGTGAAGACCCGGTTGGACAGCAGGTCGGCGCGCGACGCCGCGGCCCGGTCGGCGGGGGTGTCGGTCGCCGGGGTGACGTGGCTGAGGTTCAGCGTGACACCGAACTGCTCGGTGCCCTTGCGCTGCGCCCGCATCGCCTGTACGGCCAGGCCGTGCCCGACCATCAGGTGGTGTGCGGCGGCCAGCGCGCCATGGCCCTCCTGCGCGCCCGGCGCGTGCCTGCCCTCCGCGTAGCCGATGAACGCGCTGCAGAACGGCTCATTGAGGGTGATCCACAGGGGTACCCGGTCGGCGAGCGCGTCGTGCACCAGCGCCGCGTAGTCGGCGAAGCGTTCGGCGGTATCGCGTACCCGCCAGCCGCCGGCATCCTCCAGCGCCTGCGGCAGATCCCAGTGGTAGAGGGTCAGCGCCGGTGTGATGCCGGCGGCGACGAGCCGGTCCACCAGCCGCTGGTAGAAGTCGAGCCCGGCGGTGTTGACCGGCCCTTTGCCGTGCGGCTGGATCCGGGGCCAGGCCACCGAGAACCGGTACGCGCCGATGCCCAGTTCGCGCATCAGTTCGACGTCCTCGGCGTAGCGGTGGTAGTGGTCGCAGGCCACGTCACCGTTGTCGGCACCGACCACCGCGCCCGGGGTGTGCGAGAACGTGTCCCAGATGGACGGTCCGCGCCCGTCGGCACCCACAGCCCCCTCGATCTGGTACGACGCGGTGGCCGTACCCCACAGGAAGCCGTCCGGGAACTCCGGTAGATCCACAGTAGACACTGGTCAGTCCTCCAGTTCGAAGACGGCGACGCCGTACGCGTCGAGCGTGACCTCGGTGACCGCATCGCCCCCGGCGAGCGGACGCAGCGTGCCGCCGACCAACCGTGGGGTCACCGTCACCTCGTCGGGATGCTGGCTGACCAGCCAGGCGAACCGCCGGCCGTCGTCGTGCACCAGCGTGTCGGTGAACACCCGCGGATCGTCCACCACGATCCGGCGCCGGACTCCGGAGATCTCCGCGAGCGCGTCGTAGATGCGGTGGCTGTCCTCCGGGTTGACCCGGTCGCTGACCGATGCCATGTGCTCCAGCGGATACGTGCACAGCACGGTCTCTCCGGCACCGATCGCGTGCCGCAGCAGGGCCGGATTGCCGTGCTGGTCGGTCGCGACGACCTTCGCGTCCCTGGCCTGTACCGGCAGGAAGGCCCGACTGTCGGTGTTGCCGGCGGCCCGGAAGCGCAGCGTCTCGCCAGCCGTGATGGAACCGAAGTCGTCGGTGAAGGTCAGCTCCACCACGTCGTCGTCGATCGGGTTGTTCAGCCCGTACGCGAGCTGGTGCTCCACCCCGAACATGTCGTCCAGCTTCTGATACCAGGGGCCACGGTGGAACGCGTGCTCGCCGGAGCAGTACGACAGGTACACCACCGCGCCGCGTTCGACGAACTCACGCAGCTTCAGCCAGGTCGGCGCCAGGATCTGCCGGGTGGACGGCAGCAGGTACAGCTTCGCGTCGTCGACCAGGCCGTCCTCCTCCCGGCTGAACCCGACCGGCAGGCCGGCCTCGCGTGCCGACACGTACCCCTGCCGAAGCGTGTGGAACACCAGCTTGCGGTCCGGGGCGGTGGAGATCGGGTAGTCGCGTTCCAGATAGGACGTGACCACCAGGGCGGCGTCCACGTCGTCGCGGCGGGTGGCGGTGAAGTCCACCCGGGACAGGATGTCGGCGAAGGCCGCCAGCTCCCGCAGCGGCGCCTTCGGCTCCCCTTCGTTGGTGGTGATGCCGAAGTGCATCTCGAACGGGTGGTGCCGGTACGGGTCCTGCGTGTTGAGATGGTCGTAGTCGGTGTTGTTCCAGGCGATCCAGCCGGTTGCGCCGGCCAGCATCGAATTGTGCAGCGACTGCCGATAGTAGTGACCCTGGTTGGTCTCCGAGACGAAGTCGGTGGACAACCCGAACTCCTCCAGCACCACCGGGCGGTCCGCGACCGCGGCCAGTTCACAGATGAACGCCGCGTTCAGGTGCTGACGGATCTGGTCTGTCTCCATCCGGTACACGTGCGGGCCGACGAAGTCGACCAGCCGGCCGGTCTCGCGTACCGAGAAGCCGTTGTCCTCGCCGGTCACCTCGATACCCCAGGCGCCGTCGCCCAGCGACACCGGCTGCTGTCCGCCGCCGGCCCGTACCGCCTGCACCATCAGGGTGGCCCAGCTCGTCACGTCGGCGGTGGGGGCCACCGGCTCGCCGCGGCGGCGACCGTAGATCGGCATCTCGTTGCTGATCAACCAACCGGCCACCGCGTCGTGGGCGTGGAAGCGGCGGACCATCTGCTCGACGAACCACGCCTGCCGGGCCACCAGCCAGACATCGGCGTACAGGTCACGACCGGTCCCGCCGCGCCAGGCCGGGTCCCAGTTCTCGCCGGACATGTGGCCGACGATGAACGTGGGGATCGAGGTCATCCCGCATTCGGTGTGCGCGTCCAGGAAGTCCCGGAAATGCTCGACCTTCTGCTCGTCGACGATGTCTGGTTCCGGATGGAAGTCGGGCCAGTAGAAGAACGACCGGGTCTGCCGCAGCCCGTGCTCGGCCAGTACCCGCAGCTCGTCCCGGATCACCCGGGGGTCGTAGTTGCGCCACATCAGCGGCCCACCGGTACGGGACCAGAAGTTGGCGCCGAGCCAGCTGACCGGCCCGCCGTCGACGATCACCTTCGCGGAGTTGCGCCGCATCATCTTCCTTCCATCACACGGGACAGGTACGCGCCGCGCGGACTACTTCACGGCACCAGCGGTCAGACCCTGCACCAGATAGCGCTGCAGCAGCAGGAAACCGACCACGACCGGAACGCTGACCACCAGCGAGGCGGCCATCACCTGGTTCCAGTACACGGAGGTCTGGGTGGAGTACTCACGCAGCCCGATGGCGAGTGTCTTGGACGCGTCGTTGGTCATCACCGACGCGAACAGGGTCTCCCCCCAGGCGGTCATGAACGAGTAGATGCCCACCGCGACGATGCCCGGCTTCGCTGCCGGCACCACGATGGACAGCAGGATGCGCAACGGCCCGGCACCGTCCACCTTGGCCGCCTCGTCCAACCCGCGTGGGATGGTCTCGAAGTAGCCGACCAGCATCCAGATCGAGAACGGCAGCGAGAAGGTCAGGTACGTGATGACCAGCCCGATCCGCGAGCCGTTGAGCGCGAAGCCGATCTCCTGCCCGATGTTGACGTAGATCAGGTACAGCGGCAGCAGGAACAGGATGCCGGGGAACATCTGGGTGGACAGTACGGTCATCCGAAACAGCTGCCGGCCGACGAAGCGGTAGCGGCTGATCGAGTACGACGCGAAGATCGCGATCGCCACCGACAGTACGGTCGAGGACAACGACACGACCAGGCTGTTGGTGAAGTACTTGCCCAGCGGGATGGTCGACCAGATGTCCACGAACGGGCGCGGCGTGAGAGTGGTCGGTATCCACTGGAACTCGCCCTGTACGTCCTTCAACGGCTTGAGCGCCGAAGTGAGCATGACGTACAGCGGGGCCAGCGTGAACAGTGCCAGCAGGGTCAGCCCGACCGCGCGGACCACCTTGAACGTACGCGACTCATGCACGACGCGACCTCCTCGACGTCACCAGCAGATATCCGGCGGTGACCACCAGCAGGAACAACAGCAGCAGCACGCTCATCGCCGAACCCAGGCCGAAGTTCCAGGTCAGGAAGGACGACTGGTAGACGTGGATGGAGATCAGGTCGGCCGACGGCGGGATCGACTCGGCGAACAGCGTGTACGGCACGTTGAAGTCGTTGAACGTCCACAGGAACAGCACCAGGATCAGCACCTGGTTGACCCCGCGCAGCATCGGCAGGGTCAGCCGGCGGAACTGCTGCCACATGTTCGCGCCGTCCACCGCGGCCGCCTCGTAGATGTCACCGGGCAGTGACTGCATTCCGGCCATCAGGGTCAGCAGCGCGAACGGCCACAGCCGCCACACCGCGACCACCACGATGGACACGAACGCGTTGTTGCCCAGCAACCAGAACGTGGTGCCGTCGGTCACGTGCAGCTGGGTGAGCAGATGGTTGACCATGCCGTTGTCCCGGCTGAGCATGAACTTCCAGACGATGACCGCGGCGTACACGGGCAACGCGTACGGGATCAGGAACAGCGTGCGCAGTACGGCCCGGCCACGGAAGGCCCGTTGCAGCAGGGTCGCGGCGAACATGCCCAGCAGCCAGGATGCGGCGACCACGATGATGGTGAACGCGATCGTCACACCGAACGACTTCAGCAGGGCCGAGCCGATGCTGGAGTTGAAGTCCACCCCGTACGAGTAGTTGCTCAGTCCGGCGAACGGCGCGTCCAGCCAGTGTCGGAGGAAGAACTGGTTGAGTTTCAGGAAGCTGATGCCGATCCCGGTGAACATCGGGATCACGTGCACCAGCAGTTCGAACAGGATGGCGGGTGCCAGCAGCAGATACGGTAACGCCCTGGAATGTCGGACCCCACGTCGTACCCGGCCCTTGGTGGTGGGTTCCTCGTCGGTGTCCCGCCCGTCCTGGACGGGGGTCCTGGTTGCCGACATGACCGCTCCTACCTTCCCGCCTGCGTACGGTCCGTTGCTGGGTGCTGTAGCTCGGCGAGTGGCGCGCCGGCCCGGCTCCGGTGGCCGGGTCGGCGCGCCGACCGAACGCTGGTCAGCACCGTCCGGTCGGCGCGCCGCCGCACTACCTGAGCGTGCGCACCGTCCGGTCCGCTCAGCCGCCGCTCTGCATCTTCTGTTCGGCGTCGGCGAGAGCCTTCTTCACATCGGCGTCGGTGACCTTCTTGCCGGTGGCCGCCTGCGCGATCAGGTCCTTCATCGCGTTGCCGACGGTCGTCTCGAACTGACTCTCGTTGGGAATCATCGGCATCGGCGCGGAGGTCTTGGCCAGTACGTCCACGAACACCTTGTTCTGCGGGGTCTGGAACGTCGGGTCGGTGGATGCCTCCCGGGTGACCGGCAGGGCACCGAACTTCTTGTTGAGCGTGACCTGCTCGCTGCGGCTGGTCAGGAACTTGATGAACTTCAGCGCGCCGGTCTCGTTCTTGTCCTTGAATGCCGCGATGTTGATGCCGGCGACGTGACTGTTGACGGCCTTACCGCCCGCCGGCAGCGGTGACAGCAGCGGGATGGGCGCCACCCCGTAGTCGTCGGTGGTCATCCCCCCGGCCTCGATCCCCGCGGCCGTGTTGTTCTGACCCATCAGCATGGCCGCCTTGCCGGAGGTGAAGTCACTGATGGCGTCGGTGGTGGTGGCGTGCTCGGCGGAGGCGGGGGTGGCCACCTTCTCGGTACCGAGCAGGTCGATGTACTGCTTGATGCCCTTGACGTTGCCGTCCGCGGTGAAGGTGGCCTTGTTGCCGGAGTTGAAGAACTCGGCGCCCTGCTGCTTACCGAACATGAAGGCGAAGTGCGCGTTCTCCGTGTAGCTGGCCCCGGCCAGGGTCATGCCGTAGTGCTTCTTGGCCGGGTCGGTCAGCTTCCGGGCGTCGGCGACCAGCTCGGCCCAGGTCTTCGGTGCGTCGGCGATGCCGGCGGCCTTGAACTGCTTCTTGTTGTAGAACAGCCCGTAGGACAGCCCGTAGAGCGGGACCGAGGTGGGTGTCTTACCCTTCGCGCCGGTCGAGCTCATGCTGGTGGCGAGGAACTTGCTGCCACCGATCTTGTCCATGTTGGACTTGTCGAAGTCCACGAACGCGCCGGTCGCCTGCAGCGAGGCCGACCAGGTGTTCCCGATGTTCACCACGTCGGGGCCCTGGCCGGAGGTGGTGGCCGACATGATCCGGTTGAGCAGGTCGTTCCAACCGATCACCTGCAGGTTGACCTTGATGCCGGTCTGTTTGGTGAACTTGGCGAGTTCGGGCCGCAGCACATCCTTGTCGTTCTGGATGCTGGTGCCCTGGTTGCTCGCCCAGTAGGTGAGGGTCTTCGAGTCCGAGCCGCTGCCCGAGGAGCAGGCCGTGAGGCTCACTCCGGCAACGAGGGCCGCAGACAGAACAGCGGTCCCGAGTATCCGCTTGTGCACGATCGACTCCTTCGTCGCCGCGCGACGGCGCGGCGTCCGTGCCACACAACGTCCGGTCGTCCTACGCTGGACCGCCGTGGCATGAACCGGTTCAGGTGGAGCCGATACTAGACCACGGGGGCGGATTTCTGAACCGGTTCACCTGAAGGAAGTCAACGGCTGGCACGCAACCGTACATACCACAACTTTCCAGGCCGGCGGCCGGCCGTCAACCCACCGTGCTGGCCCGGATCTCCAGATGCCGCGGGGTCAGCCAGCGGTCCCGGGCCGATCCGGTCGCGATGCGCTCCAGCAGCAACCCCGCGGCGGTACCGGCCTCCGCGGCGACGTCGTGACTGAACGCGGTCACCGCCGGCCGGACCAGTTCGCACAGCGGAGAGTCGTCCCAGGCCAGTACGGCGAGCTCGGTCGGCACCTTCATGCCCGCACTGACCAGCTCGGACACCGCAGCGACCGCCATCACGTCGTTGTCGTAGATGATCGCCGACGGTGGATTCGCGGCGGCCAGCAGCGTGCGGGTAGCGGCCAGCCCGGCACGCGCCGTGTAGTCGGTCTCCAGCTGTACCTGTTCACTGCCCAGCAGTTCGCGGCACGCCTCGGCGAAGTACCCACTACGCAGCGCGGCATGCTCCAGTCGCTGCGGACCGGAGACCCGGGCGATGCGCCGGTGCCCCAGACCGACCAGATGCCCGACCGCCCGCATCATCGCGTCGTGGTCGTTGACCCGGGTGCTCGGGATGCCCTCGTACTCCCGCTGCGCGCCCAGCACCACACCCGGCGCATCCAGCTGGCGCAGCAGCGCCGGCCGCGGATCCTCGGTACGCATGTCCAACAGCAGTACGCCGTCCACCCGACGGCCCGCCCACCACCGCCGGTAGGTGTCCAGTTCGGTGGCGACATCGCGCACGGTGGTCAACAACAGGGCGGTACCCCGGTCGGCCAGGGTCTCCTCGATCCCGGCCACCACCCGCATGAAGTACGGCTCGGTGGCGAGCAGCTCGGGCTCGCGGGCGGCGATCAGGCCGACCGCGTCGGCCCGGTCGGAGGACAGTGCGCGGGCCGCGCTGCTGGGGACCCAGCCCAGTTCCTCGGCGATCGCGAGGATCCGGGCCCGGGTGGCGGCGGACACGCCGGGCCGTCCGTTCAGCGCGTACGACACGGCGCCCTTGGACACACCCGCGGCACGGGCAATGTCCAGAATTGTCGGCCGCTTCATCCGCGCCGCCTTCCGGAGAACATGCATTCCGATTCAACTGAACCGGTCAAGCATAATCCTTGCGGAAAGCGTTCCGGCGCGTCTTCGGCAGGTCGCGGCGACCGGTACGGTCCGCCCGGCGGCCGCGCGGGTGCGGCAGTGGCGTGACCGGTGGGGCCGCCGACCCGAGGTCGGCGCGGGATCAGCCGGTGGAGGAAGCGAGCAGACCCTCGGTGGCGGCCGGCAGATCCGGGTAGAGGGCGAAGATCGTGGTCAGCCGGGTCAGTTCCAGGATGTCGAGGACCCGCTGCGGTGCGCCGGCGATGGCCATCTGGTGTCCGGAGCTGCGTGCCTGGCGGTAACCGGCGACCAGTACGCCCAGGCCGGTGGAGTCGAGGAATTCGACCTCGGACATCTCCACGACGACATCCTGGCCGGCCAGCAGGGTGGTCAGCTCCTCCCGGAGCCGCCATGCGGTGTCCACGTCGATGTCGCCGCTGACGGTCAGCACAGCGAGTCCGTCCCGGTCCTCGCGGCTGAGCGCGAAGGGAGGTCGATTCATCGGACCGACCTCGACCAGCGGGCTGTCCTGCTGAGCATCCCCGTCACCACCTCTGTTGTCAGCCGACATGGGCACCGTGCTTGGGTACCCCGTCACCTCCGGCACCTAACCACCCTACCCAGCCCGGTCTTGTCACAGATCAGTCACGTACCGTGGGTTCGGCCCCGCCGATTCGGGTCCTTGTGCTGGAAGGGCGGCCGGCCTGGAGCCGGAAGCGTTCTTCATCCTCTTTCCGCCGCTTTCTGCGGCTGCTCAGCCTAGAACACGCCCCTCTGCCCGCCACCTGCGCCGGGTCCGCGCTCACCGATCGGCCGAGTGGCATTGGTCACCAATCGCGGGAGAAACCTTCACCGGGCCCGCACGTTTCTCCCCCGGTCCGTACGCATCGGGCCGGTTGACTGCCGGCATGACGTCGAACCTGCGCACCGCGGCACACCTGCTGTACGCACGCCGGCTGCGTACCCGGCTGGCCGGCGTGACGCTGCCCCGCCACGTCGCGCTGATCATGGACGGGAACCGACGCTGGGCCCGCGGCATGGGCTTCGACAACGTGAGCGTCGGCCACCGGTACGGCGCCGAGCACATCGGGCACGTCCTCGACTGGTGCGCCGAACTCGGCATCCGGCACGTCACGATCTTCGCCGCGTCCACCGACAACCTGCGGCACCGGGCGGACAGCGAGGTCAAGTTCCTGGTCGAGGAGATCGAACGGGCCGTGCTACGGCTACTGGCCCGGCCGGCCAACCGATGGCAGTTGCGCATCGCCGGCACGCTCGACCTGCTACCCGCACAGACCAGGGACACACTCGCCCGGGCCGAGTCGGTCACCGGGGCCGGCAGCACCGACTCGGAACTGACCATCGCGCTCGGCTACGGCGGCCGGCAGGAACTCGTGGACGCGTTCCGCTCACTGCTGACCGACCGGGCCCGCGCCGGTACCGGACTGGCGGAACTGGCCGCCAGCATCACCGTCGAGGACATCGCCGAACATCTGTACACCGCGGGCCAGCCCGACCCCGATCTGGTCATCCGGACCAGTGGTGAACAGCGCCTGTCCGGATTCCTGTTGTGGCAGTCGGCCTATTCCGAGTTGTACTTCTGCGACGTCTACTGGCCCGGATTCCGTCATGTCGACTTTCTCCGCGCGCTGCGTTCCTACGCCGCCCGGCAACGCCGGTACGGTCGATGATCCCGCCGCATTCGTCAGGGTTCTCCCCCACCGCACGGGAATGCGCGTGACGTTCCGCCGAGCGCGTACCGTCCCGGCGGAACGCAACCGGCACAGGACGTGCGGTGACGGCCATGTGGGTCTACTCACCCGGCATGAACGAAACCGTTGACGTGGGTGCCAAAACCGCTACGGTGACCCTGTCGCCCGGCCCCCCGCAGCCCGATCGGGCAGCTCCGCGCGGCACCGCTGAGTCGTCGCCAGACGAGCCGGGGACCCACCGTTCCTGGGGTGAATCCGTACACCACGGTAGGGCGAACTTCTTCCCGCCCGAACCCGTCAGCTAACTCGGTAAGCGGTACCTGGAAGAAGGGTTCATACCCTGGTGAGCGCTGCACGCCGATTACGGATCCCGTTCCGTACCCTCACGCTCGTCGCCGTCGCGACCGCTGCCGCGCTGTCGTTCTCCCTGGCCCCGGCCGGGACGGCACACGCCACGCCCTCGCAGGCCGACCTCGAGCATCAGATCAGTCAGGACTCGACCAAGTTCGAGCAGGTAGTCGAGCAGTACAACAAGATCACCGACGAGGCGAAGAAGTCCCGGGCGAAGGTCAAGGCCCTGGACCGGAAGATCAAACCGTTGGCCGCTCAGGTCAGCGCCGAACAGAAACAGGTCGGCGCGATGGCGGCGGCGGCCTACCGCGGTGGTACGGCCAGCGCCTGGAACAGCATGCTGTCCGGCACCAGCGGCGACCTGATGGACGGCATCAACACGCTGGACCGGATCAGTGCCCGGCAGGCCACGAAGATCCGTTCGCTGGCCGCGCACAAACGGCAACTGACCGACCAGCGGCACGCTGTCGCCGCGCTGTACGCCAAGCAGGCGAAGCAGCAGAAGGACCTGAAGGCCAAGAAGGCCAGCATCTCCGCCGACATCGCCAAGCTGAAGAAACTGCGTGAGCAGGCGTACGGCAGTGCCACCGAAACCGCCGGCAGTGGCGGCTCCGGCCAGTCGGCGCCGAACGTGTCCGGCCGGGCCGGCGCGGTCGTCTCCTTCGCCTACGCACAGCTGGGCAAGCCGTACGTGTGGGCCGCGGCAGGCCCGGACTCCTACGACTGTTCCGGGCTGACGCTCGCGGCCTGGCAGCAGGCCGGCGTGAGTCTGCCGCACGTGGCAGCGGACCAGTACAACCAGATCTCGCACATCGACCGGTCCCAGATACAGCCGGGAGATCTCGTCTTCTACGAGAATCTCGGCCATGTGGCGATCTACGTGGGTGGCGGGAAGGTGATCCACGCGCCGACCTTCGGCGAGGTGGTGAAGGTCTCGTCCATCGACATGATGCCCGTGTACGGCATCGGTCGACCCTGACCATCCCCAGTGGACGATCAGCGTCGGTACGTCCTGTGACCGCCGACCGGCACCCCTCGATCCGGGTGCCGGTCGGCGGTCCGGCACGCGTGTGCACAACATCTTCACAACGCGGTGCGTGGGCCTGCACACCCGCCGCCTAGATTGAACGGACATGAGCCAGCAGCGCCAGGTACTGGTCGTGGAGGACGAGCCGACCATCGCCGAGTCGATCGGTGCCCGGTTGCGGGCGGAGGGCCACCGGGTCGAACTGGCGGCCGACGGGCCCGCCGCGGTCACCGCCGCCCGGTGCCGGCCACCCGACCTGGTCGTACTGGACGTCATGCTGCCCGGCTTCGACGGCCTGGAGGTATGCCGGCGGATCCAGGCAGAGCGGCCGGTACCGGTACTGATGCTCACCGCACGCGACTCCGAGACCGACCATCTGGTGGGTCTCGCGGTCGGCGCGGACGACTACCTGACCAAACCGTTCAGCATGCGGGTGCTGTCCGCCCGGGTACAGGCGCTGCTGCGCCGGGTGGACCGGGCGGCCCGGTCCGCCGCCGAGGTCCGGACCCTCGGTGACCTGGAGATCAACCGGGCCGAGCGGCGGGTGAGCCGGGCCGGCGTACAGGTCCATCTGACCCCCACCGAGTTCGAACTGCTGGTACGGCTGGCCGACCGGCCCCGCGCGGTCCTCAGCCGGGACCAGTTACTGGCGGAGCTGTGGGGCTGGGCGGCCGGCTCCAGCACCCGTACGGTCGACAGCCACGTCAAGGCGTTGCGGCGCAAGCTCGGCGCGGACCTGATCCGTACGGTGCACGGCATCGGCTACGCCCTCGATCTCGTCGAACCCGGACCGGACACCTCCGGACCGGCGGGCTCCGGACCGGCGGGCTCCGGACCGGCGGGCTCCGGACCGGCGGGCTCCGGACCGACCGGGACGGGGCCGACCGGGGCCGGGCCGGTGCAGCGGTGATCCGGCCGCTGGACCGGATCGGCTCGATCAAGCTCAAGATCGGCGTGCTGGTCGCCGCCTCGATCGTGGCCGCGGCGGGCGTCTTCTGGCGTGGTATCGGCTGGAGCCGGCCGGCCACGGTGGTCATCGCGATCGTGGTGGCCCTGCTGGTCACCCAGCTGCTCGCGCATGGGATGACCTCACCGCTGCGGGACATGACCGCCGCGGCCGGGGCGATGGCCCGGGGCGACTACGCGCAGCGGGTACGGGCCAGTTCCCGCGACGAGGTCGGCGCGCTGGGCCGCGCGTTCAACCAGATGGCGGCTGAGCTCGCGGTGGCCGACCGGCAGCGCCGGGAACTGATCGCGAACGTCTCGCACGAACTGCGTACCCCGATCTCGGCGTTGCAGGCGGTGCTGGAGAACGTGGTGGACGGGGTGTCCGACCCCTCGCATCTGCGCTCCGCGCTGGCCCAGACAGAACGGCTCGGCCGGCTGGTCTCCGAGCTGCTCGACATGTCCCGGTTGGACGCCGGAGTGCTGCCGCTGCGCCGGGAACACGTCGAGGTCGGCCCGTTCCTGGCCGACGTGGTCGAACAGACCGCGGTGACCGGCGCGGTGGTGCACTTCACCATCGTCGTCGACCCGCCGCAACTGGCGATGTACGCCGACCCGCAACGGCTGCACCAGGTGTTCGCGAACCTGGTGGAGAACGCCTGCCGGCACAGCCCGCCGGACGGCACGATCCGGCTGAGCGCCGGCGACACCGGCCACGGTACGGCCCTGGAGGTCCGCGACGACGGCCCCGGCATCGACCCGCGGGAACGGGACCGGGTCTTCGAACGCTTCATCCGCGGCGGCCCCCAGCCCGGCTCGGACGGTGGTACCGGACTGGGCCTGGCCATCGCCCGCTGGGCGGTCGACCTGCACGGCGGCACCATCGGCGTGGTGGGGGACGGTCCAGGATGCCGTATCCGCGTCACCTTGCCGCACCCCTGACTTCCACCGAACCCTCGCCGCACCCCCGACTTCCGCCGCACCCCCGACTTCCGTTGAGCATTTTCCCCGAATGCTTGAATAGTCCTTTTTTCAAAGTGGACTTTCCGGGAAAATGCCCCTGGACTTCGCGCGTACAGACTATTTTCCCCGTTTGTCGGAAATCAGAAAGCGGACATAAGCGAATATCGGGGAAAATGCACAAAGGGGCGGTGGGGCGCGGGTGACGCCAGCGGCGCGAGAGGCGCGGTACCGGGAGACGGAACGGGAGCGCCGCGAAAGCTGCGGCAAATACATTTTTACTACGAAATCTGCTGATCATTCGAGCATTCGTGGGGTACGGCCGAACTGCGCCATGGCGGTGAGTCGCCACTATTGGCACTACCACTCATCGACTGTACGGGTGTAAATCCTTAACGACGCCTTAATGGTGTCTGGTCCCATCAAAGCGGCTTGCGCTGCTTCGTGGGCAAAGGAGGGTAGTCCGGTTCTCTGTCCGGCGCTCGACCCCTCGGCGCCGGTCGTCCACCCCCTCATGGAGGAATCGCATGGGTACATCCCTCGGTCGACGCCGTGCCCAGGCCACGGCCGTCGCCGTGTTCGGCGCGGCCGCCCTGGCCTCGCTGAGCCTGTCCGGCGCTGCGTCCGCGCAGTCGCCGTCCCCGGCAGCCAGCCCGAACATCGAACGACTCTGCAACCAACCCAGCCGGCCGCACGAGATGGCCTGCCTGGCCCTGCGCCGGACCGGCATCCACCCCGACGTCCCCTCGGGGTACGGCCCGTCCGACCTGATCAGCGCGTACAAGCTGCCGGCCAACGGCGGTGCCGGCCAGACGATCGCGATCGTCGACGCCTACGACGACCCGAGCGCGGCCACTGACCTGGCCACCTACCGCTCCACCTACGGCCTGCCGGCCCTGACCAGCGGCCAGTTCAAGAAGGTCAACGAGAACGGGCAGACCAGCCCGCTGCCCACCGCCGACACCGGCTGGGCCGGGGAGATCTCGCTCGACCTGGACATGGTCTCGGCCGTGGCGCCGAAGGCGAACATCCTGCTGGTCGAGGCCAGTTCGGCGAACGACACGCCGCTGTTCACCGGCATCAACACGGCCGTGTCGATGGGCGCGAAGTTCGTCTCGAACAGCTGGGGCGGCGGCGAGGACTCCAGCCAGACCTCGATCGACTCCCAGTACCTCAACCACCCGGGCGTTGCGATCACCGTCAGCTCCGGCGACAACGGCAACGGCGCCGAGTTCCCGGCGACGTCGAAGTACGTGACCGCGGTGGGCGGCACCTCACTGTCGCACGCGAGCAACTCGCGGGGCTGGAGTGAGTCGGCGTGGAGCGGCGCCGGTTCCGGCTGCTCGGCGTACGACACGAAGGCGTCCTGGCAGAACGTGTCGACCGGCTGCTCGAAGCGGGCCGAGGCGGACGTGTCCGCGGTCGCCGACCCGAACACCGGTGTCGCGGTCTACCAGACCTACGGTGGCAGCGGCTGGGCGGTGTACGGCGGCACCAGCGCATCCTCGCCGATCATCGCCTCGGTGTACGCACTGGCCGGCGCACCGGGTGGCAGCGACTACCCGGCCGCCTACCCGTACTCGCACCCGTCCAACCTGTTCGACGTGACCAGCGGCAACAACGGCAGCTGCGGCGCGCCGATGTGCACCGCCGGCACCGGCTGGGACGGCCCGACCGGGCTGGGTACGCCCAACGGCACCGCCGCGTTCACCGGCGGCGGCAGCACCGGCGGGGTCAGCGTCACCAACCCGGGCAGCCAGTCCACCAGTGTGGGCGGTTCGGTCAGCCTGCAGCTGTCCGCGTCCGGTGGTACCGCGCCGTACACCTGGACCGCGACCGGCCTGCCGGCCGGACTGTCGATCTCCTCGGCCGGCAAGATCACCGGCAGCCCCACCACGGCCGGCAGCTACAGCGTGACGGCGACGGCGCACGACTCGGCGAGCCAGACCGGTAGCGCGACGTTCAGCTGGACCGTCGGCAGCGGTGGCGGCTGCACCGCCAGCCAGTTGCTCGGCAACCCGGGTTTCGAGACCGGTTCGGCAGCGCCGTGGTCGGCCTCGACCGGTGTGATTTCGGCCAACGGTGACGGCGAGAGCTCGCACGGCGGCAGCTACTACGCCTGGCTGGACGGCTACGGCCAGGCGCACACCGACACGGTCAGCCAGTCGGTGACCGTACCGGCCGGGTGCACGTCGGTGACGTTCTCGTTCTACCTGCACATCGACACGGCGGAGACCGGTTCGACGGCGTACGACAAGCTGACCGTCAAGGCCGGTTCGAGCACGCTGGCCACCTACTCCAACGCCAATGCGGCGGCCGGTTACAGCAAGAAGTCGTTCACGTTGTCCGGTGTCGCCGGCAGCAGTGTGACGGTGAGTTTCAGCGGCACCGAGGACAGCTCGTTGCAGACCTCGTTCGTGCTGGACGACACCGCGGTCAACGTCTCCTGACCCTGGTGTCCTGATCCGGCTCGGCACTGAACCTGATCCGGCTCGGCACTGAACCTGATCCGGCTCGGCACTGAACCTGATCCGGATCGGCATTGAGCACGGCGATCGCGACCACCCCGGCCACGGGTGGTCGCGATCGTCGTCTGTGCCGCCGTGGACCCGGGATCCGCGCGCTGACCTGCTGCGCGACCGGCCGGAGGCGGACCAAGCCGCTGGATCCCCGCCCCGACGACATACCTTGACAGACTCTGCTGCGTGCGCAATTGTGCTCAATCGACAGCCGAAAAGGCCAGCTCCGGTCATAGCTGACGAGGAGTACTCATGCGACCAGCCCTGCCCCAGACCGGTCGACCGCATCCCCGACGACTCCGTTCCTGCCTCCCCCACACCTCCCGGCGCGGTGTCCGCCGGACCCTGCGACGGCTCGGTACCGCGCTCGTCGCGGTCATCCTCGGCGCCGCAACGCTCGGCACCGCGTCGCTCGGCGCCGCCCGGCCCGGCGCCGCCGCACCGGCCACCGCACACCGGCAGACGGTACGACCGGATGCCACGAACGGCAGCGGCCTGGCCCTGACCCCACCGATGGGCTTCAACGACTGGGCCGGCTTCGAGTGCAACGCCCAGATGAACGAGCAGTTGTTCGTCGACACCGCCGACCGGATCGTCTCGCTCGGCCTGGACAAGCTCGGCTACCGCTACGTCAACATCGACGACTGCTGGATGCTGCACGACCGGGACGCCGCCGGAAACCTGCAGGTGGACACCGCACGCTTCCCGCACGGGATGAAGTGGCTCGGCGACTACATCCACGCCAAGGGTCTGAAGTTCGGTATCTACGAGGACGCCGGGTACAAGACCTGCCAGGGTGCGGCCGGCAGCTACGGCCACTTCCAGGCCGACGCCGACCAGTACGCGTCCTGGGGCGTGGACTACCTGAAGCTGGACTACTGCTACCAGCCGACCGACCAGTACCCGGGCAAGAGTCAGTCCGAGGTCGCGCAGATCGTGTACCACCAGGCCAGTCAGGCGTTGAAGAACACCGGCCGCCCCATCGTGTTCTCCGAATCGGCGCCGGCGTACGTGTGCTGTTCCGGCCCCGACTTCACCGACGAGCTGACCTGGCTGCCCGACGAGGGTCAACTGTGGCGCTACGGCTCCGATATCTCCGACAACTGGGACAGCGTGCTGCGCAACTACACCGAGGGCAACACCCCCGGGCTGCCCGCGTACGGCGGTCCGGACCACTGGAACGACGCGGACATGCTGGAGGTCGGCAACGGTGGCATGACCACAGCCGAGTACCAGGCGCAGATGTCGGTCTGGTCGGTGATGGCCTCACCGCTGCTGTTCTCCACCGCGCTCAAGGGCGCCTCGGCGGACACCGTACGGATCCTGTCCAACCGCGCGGTGATCGCCGTGGACCAGGACCGTCTCGGCGTACAGGGCACCATCGTGAAGTCCGACGGGGACGTGGACGTGCTGTCCCGACCCCTGGCCGGCGGTGACCGTGCGGTGGTGCTGTTCAACAAGGGCGCCAGTGCCCAGGTGGCGTCGGTGACCGACCGGCAGGCCGGCTTCCCCGGCGGTACGCACGGCTACCGGCTGACCGACCTGTGGTCCGGTCAGGTCACGCAGACCACCGGGACCATCGCCGCGTCGGTACCGGGACATTCCGCGGTGCTCTACCGGGTGCATCCCGGCGCAGCCGGAGACACCGCACCGTCCACTGTGCTCGGTCTGGACAACGGCCCGTACCAGGCGGGAAAGACCACGCCGACCACGGTGACGTTGACCGACAACGGCAGTGCACCGGTCACCGACGCCCGGTTGGCGTTGCAGGTACCGAACGGTTGGCAGGCTACGCCGGTCGGCGCCACCAGGTTCGCGACCGTACCGGCCGGCGGATCGGTCCGGGCCACCTGGAACGTCACGCCGGACACCCCACCGCCGGGCGCCACCCTGCACCTGAAGGCCACCGCCAGCTACCGCTGGCACGGCAGCACCCGGCACGCCACCGGCGGCGAGGACTTCGCGTCCACCACCCCGTACCCGGATCTGGGTGCGGCCGCCAACAACGTCGGGATCACCAGCGAGTCCGACACCGGCCCCGGCAACTTCGACGGTGACGGCAACAGCTACTCGGCCGAGGGCCTGGCGGCGGCCGGGCTGCCCGCGGGTGCCAGTCTGAGCCACGACGGGCTCACCTTCCACTGGCCGACCGCGGCCGCCGGCACCGCGGACAACGTGGCCGGCGGCGGGCGTATCGTCGCCGTCGACGGCAGCGGCACACTCGGTTTCCTGGGCGCGGAGGCCGGTTTCGACACCGGCAGCGTGCTCGTCACCTACACCGACGGGAGCACCCAGCAGGCCGATCTGGCCTTCCCGAACTGGTGCTGTACGGACACCACCGGCTACGACATCGTCGCCTCGGTGGACCACCGCAACACCCCGTCCGGGCCGGCCAACTACGGCAACCAGTACCGCATTTTCTACACGAAGATCGCGCTGGCGGCGGGCAAGACGGTGGCCTCGGTACGGCTTCCGGAGCAGCGGTCCATCCACGTGTTCGCGGTGGCCGCGGGCTGACCGACGGGCCGCGGGCCGACAGACAGGCCCCGCCGGCCGGGCCGCGGGTCACCGACCGGGTGACCCGCGGCCCGGCCACGCATCACCCGGTCGGCGACCCGTGGTCGGCGAAGCGCCGGGGGTCGCCGGCACCGAGGTCTGTCACCCCCATCGAGTACAGGGCACAGGCCGCCATCGTCCGCCGGAACGCCGAGAAGGTCAGTACGTGCGCGAGCATGCCGCCGTAGCTGAAGGTCTCCGGTGGCTCGCAGGTGGCGTCGAGGAACGTCACCTCCTGCTCGCCGCGCTCCTGGACGCCGTACGCGAGCCGCAGGAACGCCGGGCCCGCCGTGTCGTAGCGGCGGCGCAACGCGGCGGCGGTGCGTTCGCTGTCCGGCAGGTCCGAGCCGAGCGGGTCACCGCCGGGCGGGCGCCGGCCGTCCACCGCCGCGCACCACCGTTCCTTCGTCGAGACCAGCCGGTCCAGCAGCAGCCGCAGCGTCATGTCGTCGTCGACGGTCTCGATGTTGAGGGTGATCGGCCGGTCCAACTGCTCGTCGGTCAGGCTCGCCGCCCGGTCCAGTAGCTGGCCGACCAGCCAGTGGTCGTGCTCCAGCAGGGTCGTGGTGACGTCCATGGGGGTCCTCCGTCGATCGGCCGGCAGCCGGAGACCGCCGGGTGGGTGGAAATGGATTCCGTTCGGTGCGGGCAACGCGATGCGCGCCCCCGGATCCGCGCGCAGCACCGACGGCGGGCGCCGGTACGCGCGGCGGAACGCCCGGGTGAACGCCTCCAGGGAGGCGTATCCGGCCAGGAAGGCGACATCGGTGACCGGTACGCGGCTGCCACGTAGCTGGAACGCGGCGCGTTCCAGTAGCAGCCGACGACGGAACGCGCCGGGCGGTTCGCCCACCGCGGCCTTCACCAGCCGGTCGAAGTGGTACCGGGACAGGTGCGCCCGGGTGGCCAGTTGTGCACCGTCGTCGACTGCTTCGTCCGGATCACTGACGCTGGTGACCACCAGGTCGAGGATCTCCCGGAGCCGGTCGGAGTCCGCTGTCGCCATGGGTTCATCTTCAGCGTCGCGGCGCCGGGATGCCTGATCGTTCTTGCGGACTTCCACCGCACGACCCGACCAGGTGTCCGGGCGCCAGCGCCGGGCCGCAGGAATACCGGCCGCATCGCGACGTATCGGCGTCAGTGGGCACGGCGCGCGGCGGACGAACGGTACCGTCGAAGGCATGCGCATCGCTGTGGCAGCCGACTCCACCGAGGGCATCGCGGCCGTTCTCATCGACGAACTGGGCCGCCGCGGCCACGAGGTCGCCGTACACGGCGCACTTGCCGCCGGGGACCGGTCCGACTGGGCATTCTGTGCGGAGGCTGCGGCCCGCGACGTCGCAGCCGGCCGTGCCGATCAGGCCGTGGTGTGCTGCTGGACCGGCACCGGGGTGAGCATGGCGGCCAACAAGGTGCCGGGTATCCGGGCCGCGCTGTGCGCAGACCGGTACACCGCGGACGGTGCCCGACGCTGGAACGACGCGAACGTACTGGCGTTGAGCCTGCGGGTGGTGTCCGAACCGCTGCTGGTGGAGATCCTCGACGCGTGGTTCGCCGGGGCGTCCAGCACCGACGAGACGGACCGCACCAACATCCGGCACATCGACGAAATCGCCGACCGGAAGGTCGCCCGCGCGGCACCCTGAATGCGTGGTGCGCCGACGGGGGTCGACCGACCGCGGGCCGGCGGCGGACGCAGGTTCCTTCGGCGGACGCATCCGCCGGTTGGAACAGGCGTACCTGCGGGCCGACACCGTCGAGGGCGGGTCGGGCTTCACCGGTGACGCCGGGCAGTGGCGCCGCAGGCGGGAGAGCGTACTGGCCGGAGTGGACCGGGCGGGCAGCTTCCTGGATCTGGGATGTGCCAACGGGCTGCTGATGGAATCGGTACAGCGCTGGGCCGCGGAACGGGGTATCCGGCTGGAGCCGTACGGGGTGGACCTGTCCCCGGGTCTGGTGGCGTTGGCCCGGCGCCGGCTACCGCACTGGGCGGATCGGATCGAGGTGGGCAACGCGCTGGACTGGCAGCCTCGCGACGGCCGGCGGTTCCGGTACGTACATCTGCTGCTCGATCTGGTCCCGGCGGGACGACGCGCCGAGCTGCTCGGGCACGCCCGGACCCTGCTGGAACCCGGGGGCAGGCTGCTGGTCAGCCACTACCTGCACGAGGGCAGTACGGACGTACCGGTCTGTACCCAGTTGGCCGGGCTCGGCTGTACGCCGGACGGGGTGGACTCCGGCGGCGAGACCGCATGGCTGCAGGTTCGATAACTTCTGTCGAAATCATCAAAAGTTATTGACGTACCGTCCGAAAGGCTCCTAGCGTTACCCGGGACGGCTCGATGTCCCCGGTAAACGGAGAACTCCATGACACCTCTTGGCGTCCAGCTGTATTCCCTCCGCGAACAGTTGGCCGAAGACCGACGCGACACGCTGCGCCGGGTCGCCGACATCGGCTACCGCGCCGTGGAACCCTACGACCCGCTGAACGACCCGGCCGGTCTGCGTGCCCTGCTCGACGAGTACGGACTCACCGCGTGCAGCACCCACGCGCAGGTCACCGGCGAGCAGCGGGACGCGATCCTGGATGCCGCCGGCGTCATCGGCCTCGACACGGTCATCGTGCCGTCCATCCCGGCCGCCGAGTTCGCCGACCGGGCCGGCCTGGAACGCGCCGCCGAGCGGCTCAACGCCACCGCGGTACGGGCCGCCGAGCGTGGTGTCCGGATCGGCTACCACAACCACTGGTGGGAACTGGAGCAACGGGTCGACGGCCGACCCGCCCTGGAGGTCCTCGCCGACCTGCTCTCCCCCGAGGTGATCCTGGAGGTCGACGTCTACTGGGCCGCGGTCGGCGGCGAGGACGTACCGCAGCTGCTCGGCCGGCTCGCCGACCGGGTACGGTTCCTGCACGTCAAGGACGGTCCGGCGGTCAAGGACGCACCGATGACCGCGGTCGGCGCGGGCACCCTGCCGATCCCGGAGATCCTCGCCGCAGCGCCGGACGCCTGGCGCGTCGTCGAACTCGACGAATGCGCCACCGACATGGTCGAGGCGCTGGCCGACAGTCACCGCTACCTCACCAAGCTGGCGTCATGACCGGGCCGGTCGGTGTCGGCGTGGTCGGCTGCGGCACGATCAGCACCGAATACCTCGACAACCTCACCTCCTTCCCGGATCTGCGGGTGGTGGCCGTCGGCGACCTGGACACCGAGCGGGCCCGGCAGACCGCCGAACGCTACGGCGTACCGGTGCACGGCGACGGCGCCGCGGTCATCGGACATCCCGAGGTGGAACTGGTCGTCAACCTGACCATTCCCGCGGTGCACACCGAGGTCGCCGGGGCGGCCGTGGCCGCCGGTAAGCACGTCTACTCGGAGAAACCCCTCGCCCTGGACCGCAAGGCGGGCGCCGAGCTGCTGGCCGACGCCGCAAGCGCCGGCGTACGGGTCGGCAACGCGCCGGACACCTTCCTCGGCGCCGGGCTGCAGACCGCGTACCGGCTCATCGCCGAGGGTGCGATCGGGGTACCGCTCACCGCGCTGACCCTCATGCAGGGACCCGGGCCGGAGTCCTGGCATCCCAGTCCCGAATTCCTGTTCCAGGTCGGCGGGGGTCCGCTGTTCGACATCGGCCCGTACTACCTGACCGCCCTGGTCGGCGCGTTCGGCCCGGCCCGGCAGGTCGCCGCGGTCGGCCGGCAGGCCCGTACCAGCCGGGTGGTCGGCTCCGGACCGAAGGCGGGCAACGAGTTCACCGTCGAGGTACCGACCCACGTGGCCACGCTCGTGGACTTCACCGGCGGACCGGCCGCGACCATGGTGCTCAGCTTCGACTCGCCGCTGTCGCGCGCCGGGTTCGTGGAGATCACCGGGTCGGAGGCCACCATGGCGTTGCCGGACCCGAACACCTTCCACGGCGACATCAGGATCCGGCGGGCCGGTGACACCGACTGGACCTCCGTACCGTCCCGCGGGCCCAGCGCCACCCGTGGCCTCGGCGTACTGGAGATGGCCCGGGCACTGCGTACCGGCGACGCGCACCGGGCCACCGGGGAACTGGGCATGCACGTGCTGGACCTGATGGTGGCGATCGCCGAGTCGGCCGAGGGCGGCAGCTTCGTACCGACCATCACCAGTACGGTCTCCCCCGATCCGCTACCCGCGGACTGGGACCCGCTGACCCGTACGCTCTGAGCACGCGGCCACGGTGCCGCCGCCCGGCGGCGGCACCGTGGCCCACGTCGGGTCAGGTCAGGTCAGGTCGCGGTCCAGGCGCTGGGACATGCGGTGCAGTGCCTGCTCGGCCTGGTGCCGGACCTGGGTGTCGGCATCCGCGTCGACCGCCGCGGCGAGAGCCGGGGCGTGTTCGGCCTCCCCGACCACGGCCAAGGCTCGCGCCGCCGCGGCCCGTACCCGGGGCACCGGGTCGGCGAGCATCCGGGCCAGCGCGTCCGCCGCGGCGCCGAGCTCCCGGCGGGCCACCACCTTCGCCGCCATCTCCCGTACCCGCCAGGCGTCGTCGGTGAGCGCGGCGACCACCACCGGCGCGACCGAGTCGTCCCAGGCGTACAGCAGTGCGCGGGCACCCCAGACCCGCGGCCAGTAGAGCAGGGCCGGATCGTCGTCGGGTCGGCGCCGGCCCATCTCGCTGGCCCCGGCGCGACCGGTGATCGCGACGATGAACCCGGTCTCGGCGAACGGTGACGCACCGCTGAGCAGTTCGGCGGAGCGTACGGCGACCTCGGGCTCACCGAACCGTCGGCAGGCGGCCCGGACATGGTCGACGGGCCGATCGCCGTCCGCGCTCGCCGACTCACCCATGGCTGCGGAGTCTACTGCCAGATGCCGTACCTGCTGCGGAGATCGGCCACCGCCGTACCGTCCGCTGTGCGGGAGGGACGCTGGTGGCAGCTCAGTACCCTGTCCGCATGCACGCTGGACTGCGCCCGGTGCCGCTGATCGCGGCCCTGCTGCTGGTCGCCTCATGCGGACAGTTCGGTTCCAGCGGTGGGGCGCCCGGTACCGAGACGCAAGCGGCCTCGGCGCTGGACACCTACATGCACCAGGCACTGCGGTCCCTGCACTCCCCGGCCCGCGCTCGCAACACCAACCAGGGCCCGACGCACAGCTCCGAGGGCCTGTGCAACATCGCCCGGCACAGCCCACCCCCCGGCCCCGACGTGTACGTCAGCGCCGGATACCGGATCCTCGACGTGCCACCGACCCGGTTCCGCAGCTACCAGGACCGCTTCGTCACCTGGGCCAGGCACCGCGGCTGGCGGCTGAGCAGGGACGAGCGGGGCGGGGAGTACTCCATCGTGGACCTCTCCCCCGCCACCGGCATCACCGTCACGTTCGAATCCGGTCCCGATCCCCGCCACGACGGGACGGCGCAGCTCTACCTGCGCGGCACCACGACCTGTGTCCGGCGTAGTTCCACGACTCCGGACTGAGCTCAGGACCCGCTGCTGAACGCGGCGTCGAAGGACGCGGACGGGGGCTCGATCTCGGCCAGCCGGCGGATGAACGCCAACGCCTCCGGGGCGCCGGCCAGCCGGTCCATCCCGGCGTCCTCCCATTCGATGGAGATCGGGCCGTCGTAGCCGATCGCGTTGAGGGTACGGAAACAGGACGCCCACGGCACGTCGCCGTGACCCGCCGAGACGAAGTCCCAACCGCGTCGCGGGTCGCCCCAGGGCAGGTGCGAGCCCAGCCGGGTGTTGCGACCGTTGAAGTACTTCTTCGACTCCTTGCAGTCCACGTGGTAGATGCGGTCCCGGAAATCCCACAGGAAGCCGACCGGGTCCAGGTCCTGCCAGACGAAGTGCGACGGGTCGAAGTTCAGGCCGAACGCGGGCCGGTGCCCGATGACCTCCAGCGTGCGCTGCGTGGTCCAGTAGTCGTACGCGATCTCGGTCGGATGGACCTCGTGGGCGAAGCGCACGCCCTCGGCGTCGAAGACGTCCAGGATCGGGTTCCAGCGGTCCGCGAAGTCCTGGTAGCCGCGATCGATCATCGACTCCGGGGTCGGTGGGAACATCGCCAGGGTGTACCAGATGGAGGATCCGGTGAAACCGACCACTGTGGACACACCGAGTTTCGCGGCGGCGCGGGCGGTGTCCTTCATCCGGGTCGCGGCACGCTGCCGCACCCCCTCGGCGTCACCGTCGCCCCAGATGTCCGGCGGCAGGATGCCCTGGTGTCGTTCGTCGATCGGGAAGTCACAGACCGCCTGGCCGACCAGGTGGTTGGAGATCGCGTACACCGACAGGCCGTGCTCGGCCAGGATCCGCTTCCGGTCCTCCACATAGGACTCCTCGGCCAGCGCCCGGTCCACCTCGAAGTGGTCCCCCCAGCAGGCGATCTCCAGCCCGTCGTAGCCCCAGCCCGCAGCCAGCCGGCACACCTCGACGAACGGCAGGTCTGCCCACTGCCCGGTGAACAGGGTGATCGGTCGCGCCATGATGTCGTCCCCTTCTGCTGTCCCGCAACGAAATCCGGTCAGTTTCCGACCGACAGCCAGCTGGTGCCCTGCGCGGCGCTGTCCGCCACCGCCGCCAGTACCCGCTGCGTCGCCAGTCCGTCGCCGAACGACGGTCGCGGCGTGTCGCCGGCGGCGATGCCGGCCAGCAGATCGCGTGCCTGGTGGGTGAAGGCGTGCTCGTAGCCGAGCAGGTGACCGGGCGGCCACCATGCCGCGACGTACGGATGGACCGCCTCGGTGGCCAGGATCCGGGTGAAGCCCTGCTGCGCGGAGGGCCGGATGCTGTCGTAGTACTCCAGTTCGTTGAGCCGTTCCAGGTCGAACGCCAACGAGCCGTCGGTACCGTTCAGCTCGATCCGCAGACCGTTCTTACGACCGGTGGCGTAGCGGGTCACCTCGAAGGTGCCGACCGCCCCACCGGACAGCTGCCCCAGGAACAGGGCCGCATCGTCCACGGTGACCGGCCCGGTCTCGGTGGCACCCGCGGTGACCGGCCGCTCGGACACGAACGTCTCGGTCAGCGCGCTCACCCCGACGAACTCCTGCCCGGTCAGGTAGCGGGTCAGGTCGACGATGTGCGCGCCGAGATCGCCCAGTGCACCGGATCCGGCATGCTCGGCCTGCAACCGCCAGGTCACCGGCGCGGCCGGGTCGACCAGCCAGTCCTGCAGGTAACTGGCCCGTACGTGGCGCAGCCGGCCGATCCGTCCGGACTCCACCCAGCGCGCCATCAGCGCCAGCGCCGGTACCCGGCGGTAGGTGAAGCCACACATCGCCCGGACCCCGCCAGGTTCCGCCGCGGCCGCCGCCTCGGCCATCCGTACCGCCTCGGCCACGGAGTTGGCCAGCGGCTTCTCGCACAGCACATGCTTGCCGGCACGCAACGCGGCGACCGCGATGTCCGCGTGACTGTCGCCCGGCGTACAGATGTCCACCAGGTCGATGTCGTCGCGTTCGATCAGCCGCCGCCAGTCCGTCTCGTACGACTGCCAGCCGAGCCGGTCCGCTGCGGCCCGGGTACGGTCCGCGTCACGCCCGCAGACCGCCGTCATCCGGGCCTGTACCGGCAGGTCGAAGAACCGGTTCACGCTGCGCCACGCCTGCGAGTGCGCGGCGCCCATGAACGCGGTGCCGACCATACCGACGCGGATCTCGTCCTGCTCGGCCACTCTGGCTCCCCCTCATCTTGCTGTTCACGCCGCCCGCCAGGGCCCGCCCGATGCCTCACGCCTGTCGGAAGACCAGATCGCTGGCGAGCTTCGCGGCGCCCAACGCACCGGCCCGCTCGCCCAGTTCGGACAGCACCAACGGCAGGTTGCCGGTGGCCAACGGCAGCGAGCGGTCGTACACGACGGCACGTACCTCGGCCAGCAGCCGGTGCCCGAGCCCGGCCAGGCCACCACCGATCACGATCATCGACGGGTTGGCGAAGCTGACCAGCCCGGCCAGTACGCCACCGAGCCGGGCGCCGCCGGCCCGGATCAGTCCGATGCTGGTCGCATCGCCGGCGGCGGCAGCGACGCCGACCTCGCGCGCGGTGAGCGTGACACCCTCGGCCAGCCGGGCGGCCAGCATCTCGGAACGTCCGGTCCGGGCCGCCGCGGACGCGTCCCGGGCCAGCGCCGCACCGCCGAACACCGCCTCCAGGCACCCGGTGTTGCCGCAGGCGCAGACCGGCCCGTGCGGGTCGACCTGGATGTGCCCGATGTCGCCGGCGCAGCCGTCCTTGCCCCGGTAGACCTGGCCGCCGAGATGGATCCCGCAGCCGATGCCGGTACCGAGCTTCAGGTACAGGAAGTCGTCCACGGAACGGGCCACCCCGCCGTAGCGTTCGCCGATGGCCATGATGTTGACGTCGTTGTCCACCACCGCCGGGCAGCCGTGTTCGTGTGCCAGCAGTTCCCGTACCGGGAAGCCGTCCCAGCCGGGCATGATGGGCGGCGAGACCGGCACGCCGTCGCGGAAGCTGACCGGGCCGGGCAGACCGACCCCCAACCCGTCGAGCTGCTGGTACGTACCCTGCCCGCGCAGCTTGCCGAGCAGCTCGCTGACCACGGCGAGTACCGGGCGGGGACCGGTACGGATGTCCACCGGCCGCTCGATGGCGGCCAGCGGTTCCAGGTGCCGGTCACTGACCTCGACCCGTACCGAGGTGGCGCCGAGGTCCACGGCGCCGAAGCGGTGCGTGGACGCCAGCTCGACCAGGGTGGAACGGCGGCCACCTCGCGACGCGGCCGGCCCCGCCTCCTGGATGCGGCCGAGACCGCCGAGGCGGCTCAGCTCGGCCAGCAGTCGGGCCCTCGGCACGGCGAGACGGTCGGTCAGCTCGGCACGGGACAGTGCGCCGTGCTCGCGCAGCAGGCAGAGCACCTCGTAGCCGATTCCGTCCGCCATGCCGGGCGCCTTCCGCAGTGCGTGTTCCAACTTTTGTCATCTTGGACGAAAGTTGCTCAGGACACAACACCCGGCGCGCTGCGGTCAGTAGTTGGTGAAGGGGCTCGGCGGCGGTGGCTCCTGTCCCTGCGGCGGGTACGGGGCCGGCTGCGGTGCACCGGGCGGCGGCGGGTACGCCCCTGGCGGCTGCGGCGGAGAGGCGCCTGGCGGGGGGTACGGGCCGGGTGGCGGCGGGCCCTGCTGGTGGCCAACCGGCGGCGGGCCCGGCGGGCCGAACTGCTGCCCGGACGCGCGCTGTTGTTCGGCGAACACCTGGCCCGGCGGCGGGAACATCATCTGCGTCTTGCTCCGGATCGCGCCCTGCAACATCCACCCGTTCAACTGGGTGCCGGTGAACGTGTGGATCTGGCCGGTGGTCAGGTCCACCACGACGGGCCGGGTACTGCCACCCCATTCCATCGCGGGTTTGCGCACCGCGACCGGGACCGCGTCCGGCCGCACCACCGGGGAGACAAGACCGACCAGGGTGACCACCGCGGTGCCGAAACCCTTGATGCCGGTAGTGGCCTGGGCGGCGTGCTGGCTGGCCCGCAACGCGAAGTCCTGCACGATGAACCCGTTGACCTCGGGCAGCCCGGCAGCGATGACGCAGGTGTGCATCTGCCCCATCGGGCCGACACCGTCGAAGATGTTACCGACCAGCGCGGTCAGTGGCCCGATCTGCGCCTGGTAGAGCTGACCCCGGCCGAACTGGATCCGTTGCGCCACAGCCGCCAGATAGGCGTCGTTGGTGAGCATCGACATTCCCCCTGTGAGCCCTTCCGGATTGTGGCACACCGATCGACCGGCCCGGAGCCGGCCGATCGGTGGAGCACGGACCGACGCTCAGAGGGCGGACCAGTCCAGTATCGGGGCGGCCAGGTCGCGGATGGTGGCGAGCAGACCCAGCCGCGCGGCCCGCAGCTCAGCGTCCTCGGCCATCACCAGTACGTCGTCGAAGAACGCGTTGACCGGTGCGGTCAGCGCCTCGGCGACGGCGACGAAACCAGCCAGCGTCGGATTCGCCGGAAGCTTCGCCCGTACCTGCTCGACCGTACGGTGCAGGGCCTGCTCTGCCGACTCCACCAGACGCGCCGGGTCGTAGCCTGCCGCGGTGTCGGCGGGCACGATGCGCCGGACCCGTTGCAGCGCGGCGGCCAGTTCGACGAACCCGTCGTCGCTGGCGAGCTTGCCGAGTTCACTGAGCGTGGCGTCCGCGGCGGCCGGCGTGTCGGCCAGCGGCAGTACCGCGTCGACGTGCCGGTGGTCGTGCCCGGCGTCGGACAGCGCCTGCTCGTAGCGGCGTACCGCGAACTCGTGCAGTTCGGCCAGGGTCTCGTCGGACACCGTGACACCGGTCTGCCGTGCCGCGGCGGTACGCAGACCTTCGGTCAGGGTGATCGGCGCCAACGCCGGGAACGCCCGCAGGATGCCGACCACCCCGAGGGAGGCACGACGCAGTCCGAACGGGTCTGAGCTGCCGGTGGCCTTCGCGCCCACCGCGGCCAGCCCGGTCAACAGGTCCAACCGGTCGGCCAGCGCGAGCAGCGCACCGGGCACCGTGGTGGGCAGCGGGTCGCCGCCACCCCGGGGCAGCTCCATCTCGTACAGCGCGGTGGCCACCGCGTCGCTCTCCCCGGCCCGCCGGGCGTACTCCCGGGCCATCGTGCCGGCCAGGCTGGACAGTTCGATGACCATGTCCGAAGCCAGATCGAACTTGGCCAGTTCGCCGGCCCGCCGGACGGTGGCGCGGTCGGCGTCGGTGACCCCGACCAGGTCGGCCAGCGCGTCGGCGGTGGCCGCGATCCGCTCCGCCCGGTCGGCCATCGAGCCGAGCTTGTCGGCGAAGGTCAACTTCGCCAGACCGGCCTTCATGGTCTCCGGCGCCACCTTCAGGTCGGCGCGCCAGAAGAACGCGGCGTCCTCGTAACGGGCCCGCAGCACACCCTCGTTGCCTGCGCGTACCGCGTCGGTGTCGATCGGCCCGTTGGCCACCGCGACGAAGTGCGGCAGCAGGCTGCCGTCGGCGGCCCGCACCGGCAGGTAACGCTGGTGCTTGCGCATCACCGTGGTCAGGATCTGCGGCGGCAGTTCCAGGTATCTCCGGTCGAACGAGCCGAGCAGCGGGTTGGGCTCCTCGACCAGGTTGGTCACCTCGTCGATCAGTGCTGACTCGGCGTCGACGTCGACCCGGCCGTCGACCGTGCCGGCCAGCTCGGTGGCGCGGGCCACGATCGCCGAGCGCCGCTCCGCCGCGTCCACCACGATGCCCTCGCCGGCCAGCACGCCGAGGTAGTCGGCCGCACCGGCGATCTCGCGCAGCGGCTCCGCGGCGGTCCGGCGAACCCGGGTGGTACGGCCGGCGGCCAGCGCGGAGGCGGCGACCGGCAGCGGCGTGTCTCCGTAGAGCGCGACCAGCCAGCGGACCGGCCGGGTGAACGACAGGTTCGGATCCCCCCAGCGCATGTTCTTGTCCGCGCGCAGTCCGGTGACCACCGAGCCGAACAGTTCGCTGAGCACCTCGGCGGCCGGCCGGCCCGGCTCGGTCACCACCAGGCCGACGTGCTCGACGCCGTTGACGTCGATTCGTTCCAGCGCGGAGACGTCGACACCCTTGCCGCGGGCGAAACCGGCAGCGGCCTTCGTCGGGTTGCCCTCGGCATCGAACGCGGCGCTCACCTTGGGCCCGCGCAGGGTGCGCTGCGCATCGGGTTCCCGGGCGGCCACGTCGTCGATCAGCACGGCGAGTCGGCGTGGGGTGCCGTACACGGTGATGGCACCGTGCGTCAGCCTGGTCGCGGCGAGCTTCTCGGTGACCGCGGCACGTACCGCGTCGGTCTGCTGGGTCACCTCGTGCGGCGGCAGTTCCTCGGTGCCGATCTCCAGCAGCACCGTGTCCGGGCCGCTGACCGTGGGCAGCTCGGCGGGCAGCGTCGCGACCGGCGCCGCCGGCACGGTGCCCAGCGGGTACGCCAACTCCTCGCGCCGATCCGACCACAGCTGCGCCACCTCGCGGGCCAGACCGCGCATCCGGCCGAACGCCCGGGCCCGTTCGGTGGTGGAGATCGCGCCGCGCGAGTCGAGCACGTTGAAGGTGTGCGAGCACTTGAGGATGTAGTTGTGCGCCGGCACCGGAAGCCGTGCGTCGAGCATCCGACGGGCCTCGGCGGCGTAGGACTCGAACAGCTGCTTGTTGGTCTCCACGTCGGCGTCGTCGAGGTAGTAGCGGGACATCTCGTACTCGGACTGCCCGAAGACCTCGCCGTAGGAGACGCCCGGCGCGTACGCGATGTCCTTGAAGTGGTCGACACCCTGAAGGGCCATCAGGATGCGCTCGATGCCGTAGGTGATCTCCACCGACACCGGGTCCACCGACAGCCCGCCGGCCTGTTGGAAGTAGGTGAACTGGGTGATCTCCAGCCCGTCGAGCCAGACCTCCCAGCCCAGTCCCCAGGCGCCGAGCGCCGGGGAGGCCCAGTTGTCCTCGACGAAGCGGACGTCGTGCGCCCGGATGTCGATGCCCAGTGCCTCCAACGAGGCCAGGTAGATCTCCTGCGGGTTGCCCGGGTCGGGCTTCAGGATGACCTGGAACTGGGTGTGCGTCTGCAGCCGGTTCGGGTTCTCGCCGTAGCGGGAGTCGTCCGGGCGGACACTGGGCTCGGTGTAGGCGACCCGCCAGGGTTCGGGACCCAGCACCCGCAGGATCGTCGCCGGGTTCATCGTACCGGCGCCGACCTCTGTGTTGAACGGCTGCACGATCATGCAGCCACGCTCGGTCCAGTACCGCTGCAACGCCAGCAGGGCGTCCTGCATCGTCAACACGAGTTGTCCAACCTGAAATCGGGTTCCGGGGTCACGGCAAGTCTAGATGTCGCCCGGCCGGTGGCCGTGGTCCGGCCGGGACCCGCACACCCGGAACGGTCCTGGCCCGCAGCCCGCAATGTGTACCCGGTACCGGTTTGCACCCGTCCATTAGCGTGCCGGGCATGACAGGACGTGGCGAGAGCGGCGCCACGGCGCCGGAGCCGTTTCCCCGCACCCCCCTGGGCGGACGCCGACTGATGACGGTCGCGGTGACGGCCGTACTGGGGGCCGGGGCGCTGGTGGCGCTGTCCGCCTGCGATCCCGGCAGCTGTTACAGCATGGGTGGCGGGCGATCCGGTATCGCCCGTGCCGGCAGCGCGCAGATCGTGCTGGCGAAGGGTTTCAGTGGCGGCTCCCGCAGCGGATCACGCGGCGGGTATCGCAACCGCTATCGCGGTGGCTACAACAACGGCTACCACAGCAACAGCAGCAGATTGTGCCAGCAGCTCGCCCTCGCCGAGCCCGTCGGACAGCGGCTACCTCTACGGCAGCGACCCGTACGACACCAGCGACCCGTACGGCACGAGCGACCCGTACGGCAGCGACCCGTACGACAGTCCGTGACGCAGGGCCGCTGATCCGACACCATGAGCGCACTTCCGTGGCGAGTTTACGCCTTGGCGGCATTTGCCCTTTTCAAGGATTAATACGGACAATAGCCTCTAGTCGTCGATCCTTACCCTCCGGAAGGGGCTCCCATGCTTCGGCGACGCCTGGTAACCGTGCTGCTCGGCGCGCTCGCGCTGGCCGGTGCGCCACTCGCTCTGTCGACCCCCGCCGGCGCGGCGGTCTCCCACCCGGCCGCGGTCACCACCGTCACCTACGACGCCAGCCAGGCCCCCGATCTGGCCGCCAACGTCAGCGAGGCGGTCGACATCTGGAACAGCTCGGTGCAGAACGTCACGCTGGTAGCCAGCAGTGGCTCGGCTGACGTGACCATCAGCGAGGGCACCGGCGGCGGCTCGTACACCATCCCGGAGGGTCTCGGTGCCGGCGAGGTCTACATCGACCTCGACCAGGCCGCGCAGTACAACCCGACCCGCATCATCGCGCACGAGCTCGGCCACATCTACGGCCTGCCGGACAACTACAACGGCGACTGCTCGATCCTGATGTCCGGGCACAGCGCCGGAACGTCCTGCCAGACCACGCACCCGAGTGCCGGTGAAGCGGCCGAGGTGGACGCCAACTTCGCCGGCGGGCTGCGGGCCGAACCCGCGTCGGTCTACCAGGACTGCTTCCGTACCCCGGTGACCGCCGACCGCTGAGCACCGCTCCGGCCCGGACGCCCCGCCAGGCGTCCGGGCCGGACAGGTCCGTACATCGAACCGGTGGCCCGACGATCAGTTCGCCGCGCCGGTCGACCCGGACACCGCGACCGGGGCCGGCTCCGGCACCGCCCGGTCGGGGTCGAATCCCAGCCCGGAGTCCCGGTCCCGCAGCACCCGCCCCAGTTCGGCGTGCAGGTCGGCAACCGGCACACCCAGTCGACGCCCGTCACGCAACCGCAGCGCCACCGAGGAGTCCCGGGCCTCCTGGGCACCCAGCACCGCCTGGTACGGGACCCGGCGTTCCCGAGCGCGCCGGATCCGGGCGCCCAGGGTGCTGTCCGCCGGATCCTGCTCGGCCCGTACCCCGTGGCGCCTCAGCTGCTCGACCAGTACGTCGGCCGCGCCAGCGTGCTCGTCGGAGACCGGCAGGACCACCAGTTGCACCGGAGACAGCCACGGCGGAAGCGCACCGTCGTAGCGTTCCAGCAGGTAGGCCACCAGTCGCTCCATCGCCGACAGGACACCACGGTGGATCATCACCGGCCGGTGCCGGCGACCGTCGGATCCCAGGTAGCCGAGGTCGAAACGCTCCGGCTGGTTGAAGTCCAGCTGCACGGTGGACAGGGTCTCCTCCCGACCGGCCGGGTCGACCACCTGGACGTCGATCTTCGGGCCGTAGAAGGCCGCCTCACCCTCCGCTCTCCGGTACGGCAGTCCACAGTGCTCCAGCGCATCGGCCAGGGCCTGCTCCGCCTGCTCCCACTGTGCCGCCTCGCCGAGGAACGCGCCGCTGAGGCCGCCCTGGGAGAGCCGGTAGTGGTCGACCCGTACGCCGAGGATCCGGTACACCCGCTCGATGGAGCGCAACGCGCCGACGATCTCGTCCCGGATCTGCTCCGGCGCGCAGAACACGTGCGCGTCGTCCAGGTTGATCTGACGTACCCGGGACAGGCCGGACAGCACCCCGGACAACTCGCTGCGGAACATGCTGCCCAGTTCGGACAGCCGTACCGGCAGGTCCCGGAAGCTACGCTGCCGTGAACCGTAGATCAGCACATGGTGCGGGCAGTTCGCCGGTCGCAGTACGAACTCCTCGCCTCCGACCCGCATCACCGGGAACATGTCGGCGGAGAACTTGGCCCAGTGCCCGGACCGCTCGTAGAGCTCCCGTTTGGCCAGTACCGGGGTGAACACCCGACGGCACCCGGAACGGCCCGCCTCCTCGGCGACGAGCTGCTCCAGTTCGGCACGGATCACCGCCCCGTCGGGTAGCCACAGCGGCAGGCCGGCACCGACCAGCGGTTCGGTGTGGAACAGGTCCAGTTCCCGGCCCAGGCGCCGATGGTCGGGCAGTGGGGGTTCGGCGGCTGCCGGGGATTCGAGGGATACCTTCGGCTCGTCGGATCGCACGGGATGTCCTTTCCACCCCGGACCGGCCCGGTTCCCTTCGCCCACAACGCGAACGACCCCGGAGCCGAAGCCCGGGGCCGTCGTCGTGATGGTCAGTTCACGCTCGAACGCGCCGGGGCTCACCCGGCGTCGTCGTGCTGAACCGATGGCTGTACATGCCCACCACAGTACGGCACCGCAGGCCGTCAGGGCCAGCAGGTTGCCGCGGTGGTCCGCTGACACGACAAGATGGACGGATCCCACAAAGGTGACGGTCAGTAACAGCTGAGGGCGGACCACTTTCCGACGGATGGTCCGTTATGGACATCGCCGGCCCCGAATGGTAGTGGTCCTGGCCACCTTGGCCGGCCAGTTCTTTGCTTCCCGGCCGGTACGGTGCTTACCGTCAGCCGGTCCGCCTGTGCGGACACCACGGCCGGCTACGCCGAGTCCTGCCACCGGCCGGTGGTCCACGGATCGACCCAGGCAAGGAGCGGGGGACCCAGGTTCCTCGGTGCCGGTGCCGGTCCGGTTCCCAGCGGAACCGGGTCGCCCCAGCGCACCTCGGGGTGAAGCCGCCATCCGGCGGCCGGGCCAGACCTCGGCCCGAACCCGACAGCTCACCTCGTAGGCGTGGAGGAGACGCATGGCGCAGCAGCGTGCCCTTTCGCGCCCGGCAGGCCCGGGCCGTGACGTCGTCGTACCGGCCGGACCGGACGCCCGCATCCGCGCTGTGCCCAGCCCTTCCGTCGGGCCCAGCCCTTCCGTCGGGCCCAGCCCTTCCGTCGGGTCCAGCCGCCCGCACTGACCTGTTCCGCTGGTCCTTCCACCCCCCGGGAAGCGCCAGCACCCCCCAGCCGTTGGCCGGGGACCGTTCCCGTGGCGGTCCCCGGCCAACGGTCTTTCCGTCACCGGCGGCTTCTCCATCACCGGCGGGCAGCCGGACACCCGCTTGCCCGGGGCACGTACCGTGTGTCGCGGTTGATCATCCCGATGCGCCGTCGAGGGGCCTGTTGTGTCGACGAACGATCCCCATGCGCACTGCGGTTTCTGCGGCGCACGGTTCCTCACCGGGGCCGCGTGGCCGCGCACCTGCACCGCCTGTGGGCACACCAGCTACCGCAATCCGCTGCCCGTCGCGGTGCTGCTGCTGCCGGTCGACGGCGGTCTGGTGGTCGTACGGCGCGGTATCCCGCCCCAGGTCGGCGCGCTGGCCCTGCCCGGCGGGTTCATCGACCTGAACGAGACCTGGCAGCAGGCCGCCGCCCGGGAACTGGTCGAGGAGACCGGCATCCAGGTGCCGGCCGGGAACATCACGCTGTTCGACACCCGCAGCGCGCCGGACGGCACCGTACTGGTCTTCGGGATCGCGCCGCCCACCAGCCGGGCGCAGCTGCCCGCACCGGTGGCCACCGACGAGACCCAGGGCTGGGAGATCCTGACCGGTCCGGCGCCGCTCGCCTTCGGGTTGCACACCGAGGTGGCCGACCGGTTCTTCGCGGCCTGACCGGTAGGGCCAGTCGGCCCGGGTTCAGCTCTGGTGGTTGATCCGGGCCAGGTAGGCGTTGTACGCGGCCAGCTCGGCGTCGCCGTCCCGGTCCGCGGCCCGGTCGCTGCGCCGGGCGAGCCGTTCCTCGTCCCGGCTCCACTGCACGAACAGCGCACCCAGCACGAACAGGGTGGGTACCTCGCTGAACGCCCAGGCGATCCCGCCGCCGGTGTGCTGGTCGACCAGCGGCCGGACTCCCCACGCCAGCACCGGATGCGCGAACACCGTGGTGATCAGCGTGCTGGACTGCATCACCGCGATGCCGAAGAACGCGTGGAACGGCATCGCCACGAACAGTTCGATCATCCGGAACACGTACGGCGGCCGGTGCGGCGCCGGATCGCTGCCCATCACCGGCCAGAAGAAGGCCAGGCCGACGATCAGGAAGTGCACCAGCATCCAGTGGTGTCCGAGCCAGGTGCCCATCGCCGCGTCGAACAGCGGGGTGAAGTAGAGGCCGTACAGGCTGGCGATGAACAGCGGAAGGGTGACCAGCGGGGAGGTCAGGATCCGGGCGGCCCGGGAGCGCAGCACCGCGACCAGGATCTCGCGCGGCCCGTGGTGCCCGCGCCGGGCCGGCCGTACGGCCCGTAGCGTCAGGGTGATCGGCGCGGCCATCAGCAGCAGGATCGGCGAGAACATGCTGAGCACCATGTGCTGGGTCATGTGCACGCTGAACAGCGCCATGCCGTAGTCACCGACACCGGTGCAGGTGACCGCCAGTACGGTGAGCAGCCCCGCCAGCCAGACGACGGTACGCAGCACCGGCCAGTGGTCTCCCCGGAGACGCAACCGGAGCACACCGGCCAGGTAGAGCGCTGCCGCGGCCAGGCAGCCGATCAGGAAGAACCAGTCCACCGACGGTGCCAGCAGGCGGGCCACGGTCGGCGCCAGCATCGGCCCCATCTGGCCCATTCCCGGCACGTCCACGCACCCCCTCCTACGGCGACGGATTCACCGTACGCGGCCGTTTCCCCGCTGGTGGGCCGGGGTCAGTGATGGTGACGTGTCCGTCGGTGGTGGGTGCTGATGCCGGCGATCCTGCGCGACGGCCGACCGAACGCGCGTACCCGCTTGCCGGCGGAGGCGTCCCGGATGGTCCGCTCGACCGCCCAGTCGACCTTGTCGGCGTACGCCTCACCGACCTCGTGGCGCGGGGTGTCCGGATCGGCGGCGATCGCCGCGGCGGCGAAGTCCGGGGTGAACCCGGCGAACGTGGCGGTCGCGGTGTTGTCGGTGGTACCGGTCTTGCCGGCGAACGGCCGGCCGATCGCATTGCCGAACCCGTTGGGCGCGGTACCGCCGTTGCATCGTCGGTAGTAGCTCTGCTGGCCGACCGGGCAGCGGGCCGCGTCGGTGGCGGCCCGGGCCACGTCCGCGCTGACCACCTGCTTGCAGTGCGAGCCACCCACGGCCACCGGGTGGCCGGCCCGGTCGGTGACCGACAGCACCGTACGCGGTGTGCAGTACTTTCCTTCGGCGGCGACCGTGGCATACGCGTTCGCCAGGTCCAACGGGGTGACCGCAGCGACCCCGAGGGTGAAGGCACCCCACGAGTTGGCGTGGTGGTGGGCCAGATCGGCGTCGGAGTTCGCGCGGAACTTGATGCCCAACCGCTCGGCCATCGCCACCGCACGCTGCGCCCCGATCGTCTGCTCCAGCCAGGCGAAGTAGGTGTTCACCGATCGGCCGAAGCCGTCCCACATGGTCCGTTTGCCGTCCATCCACTTCGGATTGGCGTTTACCGGGCACCACCGGCCGCGGCAGCTCGACCGACCGCTGCCGGGATAGCGGGTGCGTAGCCTGGCCGGTGCCTTGAACGAGGTGGACAGGGTGTGACCGCTGGACAGCGCGGCCAGCATGGTGAACATCTTGAAGGTGGAACCGGCCTGGTAGCCGACGATGTCGCCGCCACCGGCGATGAGCGGGTTGGTGGTGTTCGGGTAGTTGCCCTTGATGCCGCGCCGCGCGGTACTGGGACCGTTGTGGCTGGTGTCCAGGCTGTAGTTGCGGTTGGTCGCCATGGCCAGCACCTTGCCGGTGCCCGGCTGGACGACCGCGAGGTTGATGGCGAACGGGTTGTGCGTGGAGACCTGCTCGGCCACCCGCCGGTGCGCCGCGGCCTGCACCTTCGGGTCGAGGGTGGTGACCACCCGGTAGCCGCCCCTGTTCAGTGCATCCATCCGCTCCTGGGTGCTGTGCCCGAACGCCTGCTGGGAGCGCCACCAGTTGACGAAGTAGTCGCAGAAGAAGCCCCAGTCGCGGTGCCGGGCGGGTACCGAGACGCAGCCGTTGGGTACCTCGGCCGGAGCGAGCCGGATCGGTTTCGCCTTGGCCGCCGCCACGGTGCTCGCGCTGATGTAGTGCAGCGCGGCCATCCGGTCCAGTACGTAGTTGCGGCGCTGCAGTGCGGGCGTCTTGTCCGACTGGAGCGGGTCGTAGGCGTTGGGCGACTGTACGAGTCCGGCCAGCAGCGCCGCCTGTTCCAGGGTCAGTTTCGCTGGGGCGACGGAGAAGTAGGTGTGACTGGCCGCGTAGATGCCGTACGACTGGTGCCCGAACAGCGCGATGTTGAGGTACCGGCGCAGGATCTCCGACTTGGACAGCCGCTTCTCCAGGGCGAGTGCGTACCGCATCTCGCGCAGTTTCCGTCCGCTGGTCTGCTGGGTCGCGACGAGCCGTTCGGTCGGCGTGGCAGCCGACTCCACCAGCACATTGCGCACGTACTGCATGGTCAGGGTCGAGGCACCCTGCCGTACGTCGCCGGCGGTGTTGTTGGCCACCAGGGACCGCAGTACGCCCCGCAGGTCGACGCCGTCGTGCTGGTAGAAGCGGTTGTCCTCGGCGGCGACGATGGCCTGCCGCATCACGGTGGGGATCTCGGCGCTGGTGACGTCGCGCCGGTTCTCCTCGTAGAACGCGGTGATGAGGGTCTTTCCGTCGGCCGCGTACAGGTACGAGTTCTGCGGTGAGGGCGGGATCCTCAGATCGGTGGGCAGGTTCTGGAAGGAGTCGGCGCTCTGTTTGGCGACCAGCCCTCCGGTACCCACGGTGGGGAACGCGGCGATGGCGGCGACGACCCCGGTGAGTACGCCCGCCAGCAACAGGTACGCCACGTTGATCAGTGGATGTCGGTCGCGTTCCACGTTCGCCACCGGGCCGAGGCTACGGCAGAACCGCCACACCTGACACATCTGGTGGGAGTGGACCACACAGCCGTCATTCAGGGTGAATATCCATTGACACTCGGCAATATTCTTCCGCTACCCGAATGGACGTATGCCAATGAAAGCCGCACATCACCCAGCTCTCGGGTGATACCTCTGAGAGGCCAGTCACCTCTTCGGAGAGGAAGCTTCCGTGCCGTTCTCCGGCAGGTCCAGGCACGTGTCATGGGTCGCCGCCGTACTCGCCGCACTCGTCGGCGTGAGCGGTGCGGCCGGCGTGGTGAGCACCGCAGGCTGGGCCGCGCCCGACCACGACACCGGCACCCGCGAGGTGCGGTACCACGGTGTGAGTCTGCGGGTGCCCGCCGGATGGCCGGTGATCGACCTGGACCGGCGACCCACCGAATGCCCGCGACTGGACCGGCACGCCGTGTACCTCGGTGCGCCCGGGCCGCGGACCAGTTGCCCACCACGCATCGTCGGGCGGACCGGGACCATCGGCCTGCGTACCCTGCCCGACCCGGTCCGCCCGGACATCCGCGTACTGCACACCGGGATGCCCACCTCGATGCCGGTGAGCACCGAACATCTGACCCGGTGGGCGCTGGAGTCCGCCGGGGTACTGCTCACCGCGACCTACGGTCGGGACCGTGCGCAGATCTCCCGGATCCTGGCGCACGGCACGCTCACCCGGGCGGCCCGGCACCATGCCGCCACCACTCGGCGCGTACCGGAGCCCCAGCGGGCGGAGAGCGCCACCGTGGTGCCCGGTACGTTCCGGGGGTACGGGTTCGATGCCTGCCAGGCACCCAGCGACCGGGTCATGAACGCCTGGTACGCGTCCTCGTCGTACCGCGCCATCGGCGTCTACATCGGTGGTGGTGACCTCGGTTGCCCGGACCAGCCGAACCTCAACCCCACCTGGGTGAGCCGGCACACCGCCAAGGGCTGGCACATCTTCCCGCTGTACGTCGGCCGGCAGGCCCCCTGCGGGAACGAGCCCTACCGGATGACCGCCGGCGGTGCCGCGGCCCAGGCGCGCGCGGACGCCGACGACGCGGCACGACAGGCCGCCGGGTACGGCATGGCGAACGGCTCGGTGATCATCAACGACATGGAGTACTACCCGCGGGGCAGCTCCTGCAGCGGCACCGTGCTGACCTACCTGTCCGCCTGGACCCGGCAGCTGCACCTGCGGCACTACCGCTCCGGCGTGTACTCCAGCCGCGCCGCGGCCATCGACGACCTGATCACCGCCCGACCCTCCGGTCGGTACGCGATGCCGGGCACCATCAACTTCGCCCAGTGGGACAACCACGCCACCGTCCGGGATCCGCACATCCCGGACAACTACTGGGTGGCGCACCACCGGATCAAGCAGTACCTCGGTGGCCACAACGAAAAGCACGGTGGCGTCACCATCAACATCGACAGCGACTGGCTGGACATCTCCTAGTCCGGGCGGCCAGGTAGGCTGACCGCCATGCGACGGTTCCTGTCGCCCCGATGGCTGGCGCTGCACCTCCTCGCGATCCTCGCGTTCGGCGGGTGCCTCGCCATGGGATGGTGGCAGCTCACCCGGGCCCAGGGCGGCAACGCGATCAGCTGGGGCTACACCTTCGAGTGGCCGGTGTTCGGCGTCTTCGCCCTGGTCTTCTGGGGCAAGCTCATCCGCGACGAACGACGCCAGCACGGCGGTGCGCCCGCGGCCGAACCCGTACGGTTGCGCGCCCCGGTGCTGGTACGGGCCGGCCGCGACCCCCAGCCACTGCTGTCCGTCGACGCATCATCACCCGCCGTCACCGGGGACGATGGAGACGGCGAGCTGGCGGCGTACAACCGCTTCCTGGCCTGGCAGGCCGCCAACCCTCGGGCCAACCGGCGGGACTATCCGGGCTGACCCCCGGCGCACGACCCGCGGGCACCTACTGCCGCGGCACCCCGAACAGACACACGGCGAGACGGAGATGACACGTGGACTCTGGTGTACCCGCGGCCCTGGTCCGCTACCGGATCATCGCCCTGGTGGTGGGTGTCGGCCTCGTCGTCCTGTTCGGCATCGGAGTACCGCTCAATCACCTGGCCGGGATCTCCAGCGTCTCGGCGGTGGTCGGCCCGCTGCACGGCTTCCTGTACATGATCTTCCTGGTGCTCACCTTCGACCTGGCCCGCCGGCTGGACTGGCCGTACGGTCGGATGATCCTGGTGATGCTGTGCGGCACCATCCCGGTGATCTCCTTCGTAGCGGAACGCCGGACCACCCGACTGGTACGCGCGCAGCTGGCCGCCCGCACCGCCGAGGAGCAGTCCGCAGCGGTCTGAGTACGTCGGGACGGGGCGGCCGGGCCCGGTCGTGACCGCCGCCACGACGGACGGGCGGCCACGACCGGACGCGTCACTTGATGCCGCTGGACACCTGGTTGCGGACGAAGTACCGCTGGAACACGATGTAGACGATCGCCACCGGGATGGTGGACAGCGTCGCCAGCGCCAGCTTCAGCGGGAACTGCTGCGCCCCCTGCAACGGCCCGGCGGTCAGCTGCGCGATCCCCAACGTGAGGGTCTGGTACTTCGGATCGGCGGTGGCCACCAGGAAGTGCGTCAGCTCGTTCCAGGAACCCTGGAACGACAGGATCGCCACGGTGATCAACGAGGGCCGCACCAGCGGCAGCATCACGCTGACGAAGGTACGCAGCACCCCCGCGCCGTCGATGCGGGCCGCGTCCTCCAACTCCACCGGCACCTGCTCGAAGGCGGCCTTCATCAGCATGATGCCCACCGCGTCACACATCAGCGGCAGGATCATCCCGCCGTAGGAGTCGAACAACCCCAGCTGCTTGAGCACCAGGAACTTGGGGATCAACAGCACCACACCGGGCACCGCCAGTACGGCCAGCACCCCGCCGTTGACTGCCCGACGCCCCGGGAACCGCAGCCGGGCCAGCGCGTAGCCGGCCAGCGAGTCGATGACCAGCCGGCCCAGCGTCACCGACAGGGTCACCAGGAACGAGTTGCCGACCCAGCGTGCCAGCGGTACATCCAGTGCGGTGTCGAAGCCGAACGCCTTGCGCCAGGCCAGCGTCGACAGCGGATCGGGCAGCAGCCCCAGCGGGTGCGCCGCCGATGCCGGGTCGGTCTTCAACGAGTTGGCCAACTGGATGACGAACGGCCCGAGGTACAGCAGGGTGCCCAGGGCGAGCAGCCCGTAGCCGACCAGCCGGATGAGCACCCGTCGGGACGGCGGGGCCAGCCGGTCGGAGTGGATCAGCGGTACATCGTGTCCCGCGCTCATACGGTCCGCTCCCGTCCCAGCCAGCGCTGTACCGCGGTGAAGATGATGATGATGGCGAACAGTACGAACGCGATGGCCGCGCCACCGCCGAAGTTGCCGTCCGTGAAACTGCGTACGTAGGACAGGTAGGCCGGGGTCAGCGTCGTCTTGCCCGGCGCGCCCTGCGACATGACGTACACCTGGTCGAAGACCTGCCAGCTGCCGATCAGAGCCAGGGTGACGACCAGTACGACACTGCGTCGCATCAACGGCAGGGTCACCCGACGGAACCGTTGCAGGGCGGTCGCGCCGTCCACTGCCGCGGCCTCCTCGACCTCCAGCGGAATGTTCTGCAGGCCGGACAGGAAGAACAGCATGAAGGTGCCGGAGGACGACCAGACGGTCAGCGCGATGATCGCCACCATCGCCACGGACGGCCCGGCGAACCAGTCCCACAGGCTGATGCTGAGGACCTCGGTGTTCAGGAAGGCCGGCACATGCTCCGGATCGACCAGCCCGGTGCCGGACAGCACGATCTGCACCAACCCACGTGAGTCGGTGAACCAGGACGGGCCCTTCACCCCGGCCAGCGACAGCACCGCGTTGATCGCGCCGTTGCCCTGGAACAGGAACAGGAACGTCACCCCGATCGCCACCGAGGAGGTGATGGACGGGAAGTAGAACACCGTACGGAAGAAGCCCCGACCACGCAGGATCTGCTGGTTGACGATCATCGCCAGACCGAACGACAGGATGGTCACCAACGGCACGTCCAGCACCACGTAGTACACGGTGTTGCGCAGGCTGGTGGAGAAGTCCCGACGCAACAGGCCGTCGTGGCCGAGCAGGGCGGTGTAGTTGTCCAGTCCGACGAACTTCGCACTGCCGCTGAACGGGTTGGACTGGCCGTTCCAGTCCAGCACGCTGACCCACAGCGCCATCAGCATCGGCGCGACCAGGAACACCACGATGGCCAGTACGGCGGGGGCGGAGAACAACCAGCCGGCGCGGCCCTGCCGGGTGGCGTCCGGGGAACGACGCCGGCGAAATGGTCCACCGGCCGGCCCCGGCCGGCGCGCGGACGCGCCGACCGGGGTTGCGGGCAACTGCGAGGACACAGTCACGGCACGACCTACTTCTGGTTCAGCGCATCGGTACCGTTGCGCTGCAGCGAGGCCAGTGCGGTCTTCGGGTCGGTGCCCCCGGTGAACAGCTTCTCCAACTGGGTGTCGAAGTCACCGAACACGGAACCGAATCCCGGTACCGGCACCACGCCACGGGCGGTCTTGACACCGCGGACGAACGCGGACTTCTTCGGGTTCGCCTGTACGGTCCAGTCGGCCAGGCTCTGCCGCGACGGGGTGGCGCCGAATGCCTTCATGAAGTTCTTCTGCTGCTGCACGGAGGTCAGCGACTTGACCAGGTCCACTGCCAGCTTCTTGTTCTGGCTCTTCGCGGCGATGCCCCAGCAGTTGCTGAAGACCGTCGTACCGTTGCCGGCCGGTCCGGCGGGCATCGGCACCGCGGTCCAGTTGACACCCGGGTAGTCGGCGGACAGCTGGCCGATGATCCAGCCACCGTCGACGTCCATCGCCGCCTTGCCCTTGCCGAACGCCTCACCCGGGTTCTGCGCGTTGATGGTCTTCGCGGTGGCGAAGATCTTCTTCTTCATGTTGCCCTGCAGGTACTTCAGTGCCGTCAGGTTCTGCGGGGTGTCTGCGGTGACCTTGGTGTTGTCGTCGTTGACGAACCAACCGCCCGCTTCGAGCATGAAGGTTCCGACGGTGTTGTGGTCGCCGCCGACGGTCAGTCCGACGTGGTCCTTGTTGGTCAGCTTGGTGGCGACCCTGGTCAGATCAGCCCAGGTCTTCGGGTAGTCGGCCGCGGTCAGGCCGGCCTTCTTCCACAGGTCGGTGTTGATCACCAGCTCGTGGGTGTCCAGGTCCTTGGGCGCGCAGTACAGCTTCCCCTTGTAGGTGTACGCCTGCTTCAGGGCCGGGTAGAAGTCGTCCACTGTGGACTTGGGCAGCTGGTCACCGTACGGGTAGAGCGAGCCACCGTCGGCGTACTGCTGCAGGACGGTCGGGTCGGTGTAGAAGATGTCCGGCGGGTTGCCGCCGGCGAAGCCCTGGGTCAGCTGCTGCGCCAGGTTCTGCGCGGGAATGACCTGCACCTTGTGGCCGGTCTTCTTCTGCCATGCGGCCGCGGCGGCCTTGACCGCGCCGGTCTCCGCCTCGCCGGAGGACCCGAACATGATCCGGATCGGGGCCGACGATGTGCTGTTCTTGCTGCTGTCGCTGTCGTAACCGCTGCCGCAACCGGCCAGCAGTACGCTCGCGGCCACCGCGGTGACCAGCAGTCTCGTTGCCTTCATGGTGTGTTCGTCCCTCGGGGAGTGTCCGGGTCTCCGGTACGGATCGTGCTGGCCCGGACCCGTAGTGACGGTGCCAGCAGGATGCTTCGCTGCCCCCCGGCCTCGCCGGAGAGTTCGTCGATCATCAGCCTTACCACTTCAGTACCTGCCCGCTCGATCGGTTGATCCACACTGGACAGTTCGACGCCGGGCAGTGCGGCGAACGGTGCGTTGTCGAACCCGCTGATCGCGATGTCCCGACCGGGCATCAGGTCGCGGGACCGTACCTCGATCAGGCAGCCGAGAGCAACCAGGTCGCTGACGCAGACCAGAGCGGTCGGCGGATCGGTGCTGTCCAGCAGCCGGGCCGCGGCGGCGCGTCCGGTCTCGGTGGTGTTCTCGCCCCGGGCCACCGGCCCCTCGGACAGGGCGTGCCGGGCGCAGCCACGACGCCAGCCGACCAGCCGGTCGTCGCCGACCCCGGAACCGGCCGGCCAGCCGACGAACCCGATCCGACGGTGCCCCTGCTCGTACAGGTGCGCGACGGCCGCCTCGGTGCCGGCCGCGTTGTCGATGTCCACCCACGGCGCCTCACCGTCGGTACCGGACCAGGAGCGACCGAAGGCGGCGAACGGTACGCCGCGTTCGGTCAGCCAGTGGTGTCGGGGATCGCCGACCGTCGTGTCCGCCAGGACGAACCCGTCGACCGCGGCCTCTGCCATCAATTCGGCGTAGCCACCGAGTCCGGCCACTCCGGGCAGCGCGGTGAACAGCAGTATGTGGTAGCCCCGCTCCTCGGCAGCCTCGGTGATGGCGTGCACGAACCGGTCCTCGACCGGGTTGAGGTCGCCACCGCCGCGGCGCAGTACGCAGTAGCCGAGGAGCCTCGCGGTGCGGGTGCGCAGCGAACGGGCGACCCGGTTGGGGCGGTAGCGCTCCTCCCGGATGGTCTGCTCGACCCGCTCCCGGGTTTCCGGCCGGACCCGGTGCGGAGCGTGCAGGACGTTCCACACGGTCTGCCGGGACACCCCGGCGGCACGCCCGATGCTGGCCATGGTCGGCCCGGAGATCTCCCGCGGAGAGCGCATCGCCACCATTCCCAGAGCGTCACTCACTGTAATATGATCGATCAACATTACTACCGGATGTTGTGTGATCGATCAAATCGAGGTTGAATGAAGTCAACGACGACTGGCGGCGGCTGTCAAGAGGCAATGTGAAACAGCTTCACTGACGGCACTGCCGAGAGGAGCCTCCGTGCGGCCACAGCCCTTCCTGCACGACCTGGTCAGCGTGCTCGCCGCGCCCACCGCCGCACTGTCCGGCACCGACGGTCAGCTTCGGCCCGGCGGCACCCAGGGGGTGCTGTGCGCGGACCGCCGACTGCTCAGCCACTTCGTCCTCACGGTGGACGGCCACGAACCGGAACCGGTCGGCCATGCCCTCGGTGGTGCGTCGGAGGCGACCTTCACCGCCGTCGTCCGGCAACTGGGCGACCCCGGCGCCGATCCCACCGTGCTGGTGCACCGGCAGCGGTCCGTACGCTCCGACGGACTCACCGAACGGATCATCCTGACCAGCAGGGCGCACCAGGACGTGACGGCCGAGCTGCAGCTGCGGCTCGGCACCGATCTGGCCGCCATGCCCGCCATCAAGGATGGCACCGCCACCGGCTACGTAGCACCGGAACAGGACGCCGCCGGCACGGAACCCGCAGAGTCCGGCACGGTGCGCTGGTCGACGCCGGACGGGACGGCGGCAGCCGTACGCACCACCCCGGTCGCCGCGCGCCGCACCATCGACGACACCGGCGCCGACCTCGCCTGGCCGGTGACCCTCGCGCCGGGAGACAGCTGGACGCTCACCGTGGAACTCGACGCCACCGGCGGCCCTGCCGTACCGTTCCGTCCGGCCGGCCGGGCACCCTGGTCCGTGGCCACGGTCCGGTCCGCGGTCGGCGACCTCGACCGGCTGGTCGCCCGCAGCCTCGCCGACCTGGCCGGGCTCACCCTCACCGACCAACCGGCCGGCGCCGACGTGGACGTGTTCCTGGGCGCCGGCAGCCCGTGGTTCTTCACCCTGTTCGGCCGCGACTCGCTGTGGGCCGCCCGGATGCTGCTGCCCCTGGGCACCGAACTGGCCGGCGGCACACTCCGCGTACTGGCCCGCCACCAGGGCACCCGCTTCGATGCCGAGACCGGTGAGGCACCCGGGAAGATCATCCACGAGGTACGCGAGGACCAGGGCGGGGTCGGCCTACCGCCCCGCTACTACGGCACCATCGACGCCACCGCACTGTGGGTGTGCACCCTGCACGACGCCTGGCAGTGGGGCCTGCCCGTCGCCGAGATCAGTGGGCTGCTCGAACCGCTGCGGGCCGCGCTGGGCTGGTTGACCGGGCCGGCCGACCCGGACGGCGACAGTTTCCTGGAGTACGTCGACGAGGCCGGGACGGGCCTGGCCAACCAGGGCTGGAAGGACTCCCACGACTCGATCCAGTCGCCGGACGGGCGGATCGCGGAGGCACCGATCGCGCTGTGCGAGGCGCAGGCGTACGCCTACCAGGCCGCCATGGCCGGCGCTGCGTTGCTCGCCGCGCACGGCACCGATGCCGACGCCGCACGGGTCACCGAGCTGCGTGCCTGGGCCGACACCCTGGCCACCGCGTTCCGCGCCCAGTACTGGGTGTCCGATGAGGTCGGCCCGTTCCCGGCGCTGGCACTCGACGGCGCCAAGCGGCCGGTGGCCAGTGCCAGTTCCAACCTCGGTCACCTGCTGGGTACCGGGCTGGTCGACGCGCCGGAAGCCGCTCTGATCGCCGCCCGGATCGCCGACGACGACCTCTCCGGCGCGTACGGGCTGCGTACCCTGTCCGACCGACTGACCGGCGCGAACCCGCTCGGCTACCACACCGGCACGGTCTGGCCGCACGACACGGCGATCGCCGTACTGGGTCTGGCACAGGAAGGGCACGGTACGGTCGCCGCCCGGCTGGCCAACGGCCTGCTCGCCGCCGCCCCGTACTTCGACTACCGACTGCCCGAACTGTTCGGCGGCACGGCGCTCGGCGAACCGGTACTCGCCTACCCGGCGTCCTGCCGGCCGCAGGCATGGGCCGCCGCCGCGCCGGTCACGATGCTGCTCGCCGCGCTCGGGCTGCGTCCGGACGTGCCGGGTGGCACGCTCACGGTGGCACCCGACCCGGCGTTCCGCAGCTGGTTCCCGTTGCGGGTCGAGGGCCTGCAGGTGGCCGGCCGGCCGTTGTCGGTCACGGTCTCCGCGGACGGGCGGGTCGAGGTCGAGACCGACGCCCCGCTCACCGTCGAGATCCGGGAAGTGTGATCGTCGTCGGTCAGCCGCTGACGATGAACACGAGCCGGAACTTACCGATCCGGATCTCATCACCGCTGGTCAGGACCGCGGACTGGACGCGCTCCTGATTCAGGTGCGTGCCGTTCAGACTGCCCAGGTCACGTACGGTGAACCTGGTGCCGTCACGGTGGAACTCCGCGTGCCGACGGGAGACGGTCACGTCGTCCAGGAAGATGTCACCGTCGGGGTGTCGACCCGCGGTGGTGACGTCACGGTCCAGCAGGAACCGGGCACCGGCCTGAGCGCCGTCGCGGACCAGCAGGACCGCCATGTACGGCGGTAGGGTCCCGGCGAGCGCCGCGGCGGACTCGACCCGCGGATCGCCGAGCATCTCCTGGAACGAGTCCAGGTTCAACACTGAGGTGGCGTCCATCAGCGGGTGCGTCTGGTCGGCTGTGGTCATCCGCTCAGCGTACCGGTCGAAACCTCACCCGGACGCCGGGCCGCTGCGCGGTCGCCGTGGGCCGACCGGAGTCAGGACCGGGGCCGCTCCTGCACGATCCCCTGCCGGATCGCCAGTCGGGTCAGGTCCGGTCGTCGGCGGCACCCGGTCTTCTCCCGGATCCGGTCCAGGTGCGAGCGCACCGTCCGCACGCTGATGGACAGCCCATCAGCGATGTCCTGATCCCGTTCACCCGCCGCCACCAGCGCCAACACTTCCCGTTCCCGCGCCGAGAGTTCCAGCCGCGCACCGGCGTACCGGTCCCGGGACGAGTCGAGCAGGAACGACGCCAGGGTCGGCGAGACGTAGCTGTTGTCGGCCGCCACCGCGCGTACCGCGCGCAGGATCTCGTCCGCGTCGGAGTTCTTCGTCAGATAGCCGCGCGCCCCCGCTGCGATCGCGGCCAGCACGTCCTCCTGGCTGCCGTGCGCCGAGACCACCAGGACCCGGTACCCGCGACCCACCACGTCGACCACCGCCGCCGCGTCGCCGACCCCCGGCAGACGCAGGTCGAGGATGACCACGCCACCGGGCTCCGGCCGGTACGCGGCGAACTCCTCGACCGAACCGGCGGTGACGCCGACGGTCACGTCCGGTGCCTCCCGCAGAGCCCGTACCAGGGCCGCCCGGTACAGCGGATGATCCTCGATGACACACACCTGGATCTGCCGCACCACCGCCGGACCGTCCACAACGCCTCCCCAGTCGTCAGTGCGCCCGAGCCGCTCCCGCGGCCGACAGCGTCGGCCCGGTCGGGAACAGCGCCAGCACGGCGGCCGGCAGCCGCGCCGGCCGTACCGCGCCGTATCCCAGTGACTTGCGCGCATCGTCACCGGCGACCGGGAACCGTTGCCCCTGGTCGGTGATCAGGTACGTGGTGCCGGCCGACACCAGCGCACCCCGACCCGGCGGTACGTACACCACATCCGCGGTGCGGTCGTCGTCGCCGACCACCGGTACCGGCCTGGCACCGGCCGGTGTCGCCGAAGCGGCGAGCAGCACATCGGTGAAACTACCGTCACTACCGGTCACACATACTGCCAGCCGGTCCGTCACCCGCATCGAGATCGGCTGCGGAAGCCGTTGCGGATAACCGGATTCGGCGCTGCCTGCACCGGTCCGTACCGCACCGGCCAGGTCGGCGCTGGACACCGTCAGGGGGTGCGGAGTGTCACCAGGATACGCCTGCCGGTCGGTCACCGCGCCCAGCACCAGACTCGCCTCGGTCTCGGTGACCGGCCGTACGCCGTCGGCCCGTACCAGGTAGTAGCGGTAGGTCGAGGCGCCGACGTAGCGGGTACGCAGCACCTGTCCCACCACAGTGGACTGTCCACCGAGCTTCGGCCCGGCCCGGCCCACCTGAGGTACGGAAACCGGACGCAGGTCCGCGCCGGCCGGCAGTACGTCCACAAAGGACCAGGTGACGGGCACCGGGCTGACCTGGTCGAAGCCCAACGCGACCAGCACCGACCGGTCCGCGACCCGGTAGCGCTGACCGCCGGTGAGCAGATAGTCGTGCCCGGCCGGATCACGCAACAGGATCCCCGCCGTCGATCCGATCGACTGGCCGGCCGGGCGCGCACCCAGCAGCACCGTACCGACCGGAGCGGCGTTCGCCGGCCGGTCCGCCGGTTGCTGGGAACACATCGTCCACGGTCCGGACAGCAGCGCGTCGGTGCCCGGCAGGGCGTCCGGCGCACCGTCGATACCCAGCGACGCACCGCGCGGCGCCTGCCGCAGCGAGGTGGCCGACACCGAACTGGTCGCCCGGCCGTCCCCGCCGGCCAGCAGCCGGGCCGAGGCGTAGTTGAGCATCGGATGCAGCCGGCCGTCGGTGCCCAGTACGTAGTTGGCCCCGGTGTCCTTCTCCACCACCACCTGGCCGGACTTACGCCAGTCGCTGCTGGCGCCCGGCCGCAGCAGTCCGTAGATCCCGAAACTGGCGGTGACCAGGAGTGCGCAGGCGATCCCGACGGCGCTCCCGATCACCAACCGGCGGCTCGGCGACACCGGATGGTTGGCGTCCCCGGCCACCAACGCCGACACCAGCCGACGCCGGAGGAACTGGTACGCCTGGAGCTGGTCACGCTGTGTCCACATCGCACTTCCCGGGTAACGGATCTCGACGGCCGCCGTGCACTGGGTGCAATATAGGTGGACCACGCGCTCCGACGACAGCGTAGAAATACCGATGCGACACCTTCCGGTGAACAGGCAGGCATGGCAGCCGATGAGCAGTAGCGTGCGCACCGCACCCGCCCGATCCACCCGCCCCACCCGAGGAGTACGGCGCCGCCGCCGGTTCCCGCTGCGTGCCGGGCAGGTCGTCGTGTGGGAACTGGCCGCCGCCGGCAGCGTGCTGGCCGCAGGGTTCGGCACGGTTCCCGGTGTGGTGGTCGGCGGCATCGGGCTGCTCGCCGTACTGACCACCGTGCTCCCACGCCGGGGCCGCTGGTTCTACCAGTGGCTCGTGCTGGTCGCGCGCTACCGGTCGCGGCGGCGGGCCGGCCGGCCGGGTCCCGCCGGCGACCCCCTGGACCTGATGCTCCCCGGGCTGGCCTACCACACCTACGCCGACCGGGCCGGCAACCGGATCGGTGTCGCCGGCGACGGCCGGAGCTGGACGGCGGTCCTGCGCATCGGCCCCACCGGCATCGCGGACCCGGCGGAACTGATCGGCCCGATGCGCGCCGCGTACCACCGCAGCGATCTCCCGGCGGCGGCCGTACAACTGGTCCGCTGGACGGTACCGGTGGCCGGCGCCGACCCGGTCCGGATGTGCTGGCTGGCGCTACGCCTCGCCCCGGCGGACTGCCGGGCCGCGGTCGAGGCCCGCGGTGGTGGACCGGCCGGTGCGCTGCGGGCCACCGCGAACGCGGCACTGTCCCTGGCCCGGGACCTCTACGAGGCGGGCGTACCGGCCGCCCCCCTGGACGGTACGGAGCTGCGCGCCCAGCTCGCCGTGGCGCTCGGCGCGGACCCGGACATCCCCGCCACGGTGACCGAGGACTGGCGCACGCTGACCGTGGGCACCCTGCGGCAGTCCTGCTACCGGCCGCGCAGCAACGTCGACCCGGCCGCCGTACTGGCCGCCGGCGCGCCGTCGCCGGCCGCCTTCACCGCCGCGTCGCTGACCCTGTCGCGGCCCGGCACCGGCACCACGCGCGGCGAGCCGGAGGCCCACCTGGTACTCCGCGTCGGGGCACCGGCCGCGCAGACCCGTTACAGTCCGGACGATGCCGCCGCCGCGCTGGGCATCCCGGTGTACCGGCTGGACGGCGAGCACATCTGCCAGACCCGTGCCACCCTGCCACTGGCCCTACCGCCGAGCTGATCGCGGAACGCTCCGCGGCACCCGCCGGGCGCCGCTCAGCCGCCCAGCGAGCGGACCTTCGAGTAGATCTCCAGCACCGCGGCGGCCAGCGGGATCAGGCTGATCAGGCAGAGGAACTCGGCGATGTCCAGCAGCCGGGACCAGTACGGTGAACTGTCCCGGCCGCTCGATCGGGACGCGTAGAGCATGCAGCCGACGGTGACCAGCCCGGCGAGGCACAGCAGCGGCACCCGTACCGCCGAGGCGTCCCGGGCGGCGAGCGCCGCGCCGGTGCCGATCATCGTGCCGAGCCCGGCCAGCAGCAGGACCAGTCGCTGCGCGGTACCGGCGTAGGACCGGGAACGCAGCACCAGGGTCAGGCCGGCGGTGGCAGCCAACGCCCATCCCCAGCGGGAGTGGCCGGCCAGCAACACCCCGGCGCCACCGGCCACCAGTACGGAGACCGCGGCGAGCAGCCCGGTCAGGGAGTCCTCCGCAGCGGCGGTCTCGTCGATCACGTCCGGTCCGAGGGTGGGTCGCTCCTCCGCCCGGAACGCGGCGACATCGCTGGGTATCCGAGGCAGCGGCAGTCTGCCCAGTCGCAGCGCCACCATCGGCAGTGCCGGGCACAGCGCGGTGGACAACGCGATCACCACCGCGGCGGTGGAGACCGGTTCGGCGCCGAGCAGTACGGTCGCCGTGGCGGACAGGCAGCCGATCCCACCGGTCACCGCCACCCCGACGAACCAGGCCAGCCGGTCGGCCACGGCGACCGCCGCCAGCACCGCGTACACGGTCATCGCGGCCAGGCCCAGTGACAGCCGGCCGATCCCGAACGTCGAGCCGGGTAGCAGTTCGATGCCGGCGAGCAACGCCGCCGGGACACCGGCCACAGCCAGCAACGCACCGGCCGCCGCGTCACCGTAGGCGCGGGCCAGCGCACCCGCCGCGACCAGGAGCAGTACGGCAAGGACCCCGGTGCCCAGCGCCGGCCACGGCCAGCCGGGACCGGCGAAGGCGAACACCGCGGTGAAGCACAGCACGCCGACGAGTGCCCCGGCCAGTGCGACCCGGCGCGCGATGCGGTGGTGCCAGCTGCCCGCGCGGCTCTCCGCAGCGTTCGCGATGGCGTCCACCACGTCGTCGAACAGCAGTGGCGGGGTGCGCTGCTGGCGTGGGTTCAGGTAGAGCACGTCGCCGTCGCGCAGGCCGGCGCGGATCACCGTGTGCCCGGGTTCCAGGGGCACGCCACCGAGCTTGGACAGCGCCCATCCGGTGACCGCACCCGGTGGGCCGGGTTCGCTCGACTCCGCGCCGGTCATCGAGACCAGTTGTGGCAGCAGCTCGGCCAGCGTGCTCTCCACCGGCAGCGCCACGTCGACCCGGGCCCGTGGACTGACCACGGTGACCCGGCGGGGCGTCGAGGACACCGACATGATGGTGGACCGCCTAGTCTTCGGTACTCAGCTCGGTGCCGGCCGCGTCGATCATGGGCTTGAACTTGGCCGTACTGGCCTCGCCGAGCCGACGCAGGCCGTCGTTGACCGCCTCCAGCACCACGTCACCGAGGCCGGCGGCGTCCATCCGGCGGGCGACGTCGGGTTCGATGGAGATCTCGGTGAACCGGCCGTTGCCGCGCAGCGTGGCACGTACCTCGTTGTTGCGCGAGTAACCGGTGATCTCCATGGTGGTCACCGACTTCTGGATCCGCTCGACCTCCGCCTGCTGTTCCCGTACCCGGGCCAGCAGGTTCTCGATGTCGGTGTTCATCCGCGCCCCCTCGTTCCGTGGCTTAGCAAACTACCCGGGTGCCGGCCCGGCCGTCAGTCCGGTGGCGAGCGCGGCGAGTTCCTGACCGAGCACCAGGGCGGCGCCGGCCGCACCGGCCACCGCCGAGTCACCGAGCGAACGGACCGCGGCCAGCACCGTACCGATCTGCCCGGCCGGAACCGCCGCGCAGCTGGCCACCAGCTGACGGGCCTGCCGGTCGAAACTCCCGATCACCAGGTCGGTGCGGCTCCGGGCGGACTCCAGTGCCGTCGCCGCCGCAGTCAGGGTGCCGCTGTAGCGGCGCAGTTCGCCACCGGTACCGGCGAGGTCGGCGCCCAGTTCGCGGGCGGCACCCTGGTAGGCACCGGCGGCCAGGCCGGACCACTGGTCGGCGAGTTCACGACTGCGCGCCGTCAGTTCGCTGCCGGTACCGGTTATCCGGTCGGCGTCGGCACTGCGCGCGGCCGCCGCGGTGCGTAGCGCGGACGGGTCGCCGGTGACCTGCCGCCGGTAGCCCTCCAACAGCTGGGCGTACCGGCGCAGCAGCGCCGCCACCACACCGGTCAGGTCGACCGTGGTGCTGTGCGGACTGGTCAGCAGCGCCATCGTGGGCTCCCCTCGCCGGACCCGTTGCCGGTCAGGACACGCTGACCTTGCCGGAGGCGTCGATGTCCACGTGTTCGGTGAGGTGATCGGATCCGGCGGTCACGTCGAGATCGAAGTCGGTCGGTTGGCCGCTGTCGACCGGTACCTCGACGGTCACGGTCAGATCCCCCTTCGTGGCGGTGATCGTGGCCTCGTGCCCGCTGGTCGAACCCGAACCGCCGGTGTCCGAACCGGAGCCGGAACCGCCGCTGTCCGAACCGGAACCGGAATCCGAACCGGAACCGCCGCTGTCCGAACCGGACGGGGTGCCGCTGTCCGCGCCGGTCGAACCGTCGGCCGGGTCGACCGGGATCCAGCTGTTGTCGGCCCACCGGTGCCGGTGGCACCCGGGTCCAGCGCGGCCGGCGTGTAGCTGGTCATCCACTCGTTGCCCGGCGGCAGCGTGGTCCCGGCCGGCAGGACGGTGCCCGCCGGCAGGGTCGTCGCCGTCGGCAGCGTGGTCGCCGTGGGCAGCACCGCGCCGTTGCCGGTCACCCCGGCGGTGGCCTGACCCGGTACGTTCAGCAGCCCCTGCAGACCGCTCGCCGCGGTCGGCCCGGACGTCTGCGGGTTCATCGCCGGCAGCGTACTGGCGGTGCCGTTCACCGCCTGGGTGCCGCTCGGAGAGGCCACAGTGGACACCTGGCCGGGCGCGGTGACCGGGTTGTTGGACACCGGCGTCGTCGTGCCGGTACCGGTTCCGGTGCCCGTACCGGTGCCGCTTCCGCCACCACCGAACAGCTGCTCCAGCGCGCCGATCACACCGCCGAGCTGGGTCAGTACGGCGCCGATCTTGGTCGCGCCCAGCGCGTTCAGCAACGCGCCGACCGCGTTGATGAACGTACGCAGCGACGCGCTGGTCGCGGTCGACAGTGCCTGCGCCGCGGCGTGCGTCCACGGATTGGACATCAGCGCGGCGACGGTCGGGTTGACCGCGCTGACCACCGTCTTGTACCCGGTCTGCACGGTCTCGACGAGCTTGGCCGCCTCACCCAGCAGCTTGGCGCCGTCCTCGATCGACTTGATGATCTTCTCGAACTGCTGCAGCGACTCACTGATCTTCTGCAGCGCGCTCTCGGATGCCTGGCCGGACCAGATCTGCCCGAGCTGGCGGCGGGCCTTGTCCAGATCCTCGAGCAGGGTGATGAACTGGGTCGCCTTCTGCAGCACCTGGGTCACGTGCGACAGGATCTGTTCCGGTTGTCCGGTCACGATCTGCGGCAGCATCGTGATGGGTCCGCCGCCGGAGGCCGTGGCGTCCATCGCACTGGAGTTGGGGAACGCGGTCACGACTCACCTCTCCTGCCGTCGTCGTGCTCGGCATGTGTTGTTCTCACTACGACTGCCGTACTCAGACTGCCGCGGCGGGCAACGGTCGGTAGACCCGTACCTCGCCACCGTAGGGAAGGTCCGATCCGACCGGACCATGGTTGTAGAGCTGCCCGTCACCGCCGGCGACCCCGATGAGCGCACCCGAATCATCGGGCCCGCTCGGATCGGCCACCACCACGTCACCGGACTGGATGCCGGGGACATCGGCGAGACTGCGTACCTGGCCGGAGTAGACCCCGATCACCCCGAGCTGGGACTGATGGTCGGGGCTGTGGTCCAGCCAGTCGGCGAAACCGGTGGGATCTGCGAACAGGCTCCCCGCCACCGGACGCTGGGCCAGCTCACCCAGTCCGGCGCGGGTCAGGTAACCGAGCACGTTGGGCACCGAATGGGGCTCACCCTGTGCGCCGGTGCTGTCGTGGACGGCGTAGCCGGCCAGGTCGGCCGCGGAACTGGAATGCCACAGCGGGGACCGGGTGGACGCGCCGCCCGTGCCGCCGAAGCTCCCGGCCACGTCACGGTCCGCGTCGTCGTAGCCGTTGGCACTGTCGTGCACCGAATCGTTGGTCTGTCGTAACAGGTCCAACAGGGACCGCATCGCGCGGATCTGCTGGCCCTGCAGTTCGGTGTTGGCGCCGGCCACCGCGCTGCCCAGGGTGCTGAACGAGGCGGGCTCCACCAGCGCCGACTCCAGGTCGAGCAGCGTGTTGATGGCCTGCACCAGAATGCCGCCGACGTTGCCGACGGTGGCGCGCATGGCTTCCGGGCTGGCCTCGTACCGACCTGTCCCGTACTGACCGTCCATCACCCCGCACCACCCCCTCGCCGCGGCTCGTCCGGACGGTCCACCCCAGGGTCGACCGGCTCCGGGCACATCGTAGGGGCGCGTCCGCGAGGCTTTGAACGGCAAAATTGCCCACGGTAGGGACCGTCGAACTACGGGTCGACCGGCCGGATCCGGCCTGCTGACAAGGGTCCGACCCGGCATCTTTGCGGACCGGGCGGTACGGGGCAGGATAGCGGCAACGCCCAAGCCGAGGAGTACCGAGACGATGACTGTCGACACTGTGCGCCGGGGCCGCCGGGTCAGCCTGCCGGAGCTGCCGGGTGGGGAGATCCAGCTCCAGTCACCCCCGGTACTGCCCCGCGGCACGGGCCAGGGCGCGATGCAGCTGATGTTCATGCTGCCGATGATGCTGGGCATGGGCGCCATGTCGTTCGTCTACATCGGACGGTCCGGCGGGGTGATGACGTACGTCTTCGGCGCGCTGTACGCCGGCGCCATGGTCGGCATGCTGGTGATGTCGCTGTCGCGCGGCGGCATGGCCAAGAAGGCGCAGATCAACAACGAGCGGCGGGACTATCTGCGCTACCTCGGTGGGCTGCGCGGTCAGGTACACAAGGTGGCCGGACAGCAGCGGGACGCGATGCTCGCCGGCGGCCCCGATCCCGCGGACCTGTGGACCCTGGTGGACGGCGAGCGGCTGTGGGAACGCGCCCGCGGCGACCGCGACTTCGGCCGGGTACGCATCGGCGCGGGTCCGCAACGGCTGGCAACTCCCCTGCGCGCGCCGCAGACCGCGCCGCTGGAGGACCTGGACCCGGTGTGCTCGACCTCGCTGCGGCACTTCATCCGGGCCTACGCCACGGTGTCCGGGCTGCCGGTGGCGATCTCCCTGCGCTCCTTCCACCACATCACGCTGTCCGGGGACCGGGCCACCAACCTGGACCTGGCCCGCGCCGTACTCGCCCAGCTGGCCACCTTCCACGCCCCGGACGACCTGCGGATCGCCTGCTGTACGGCGCTCGACCGGTGGTCGGACTGGGAGTGGCTGAAGTGGCTGCCGCACGCCCAGGCCGCCGGCCGGGCAGATGCCGCAGGCCCGGCCCGGCTGTGCTCCGACGAGCTGAGCGCGCTGGTCGACCAGCTCGGCGCGGACCTGGGTGACCGGGCCGGCTTCGGCCACCGGGCGGACGGCAACCAGCCGCACATCGTGGTCGTACTGGACGGTGGGAACACCTACGGTGGCAGCCGGCTGGCCCCGGACGGCGGGCTGACCGGGGTGACCGTACTGGAGGTCGGCGGCGCCCTGGATCCGACCGGCTCCCGGCCGGGGGTGCTCGGCCTGCACCTGACCGACGGTCGGATCGGCATGATGACCGGCGAGGGGATCGCGTTCGTCGGTGACGCCGACCGGCTGGACGCCAATTCGGCGGAGGCACTGGCCCGGCTGATGACACCGCGCTACGCCGGTACCCCGGTCCGCGACGAGGTACCGATGTCGGCCACCTTCGGGCTGGCGGCGCTGCTCGGCCTGGGCGACCCGCGCACCATCGACCCGGCCGTCACCTGGCGGCCGAGGGCGCCGCGGGACCGGCTGCGTCTGCCGCTGGGCATCGACCCGGACGGTCGGCCGGTCGAACTGGACCTGAAGGAGTCCGCGGAGAGCGGGATGGGTCCGCACGGCCTGGTCATCGGCGCGACCGGGTCGGGCAAGAGCGAACTGCTCCGTACCCTGGTCACCGGCCTTGCGGTGACCCATTCCTCGGAGACGCTGAACCTGGCGCTGATCGACTTCAAGGGTGGTGCGACCTTCGCCGGGATGACCGGCCTGCCGCACACCTGCGCGGTCATCACCAACCTGTCCGACGAACTGCCGCTGGTGGACCGGATGGCCGACGCGCTGCGCGGCGAACTGGTCCGCCGGCAGGAACTGTTGCGGGCGGCCGGCAACTTCGCCTCGGTCCGTGACTACGAGCGGGCCCGCGACGCCGGTACGCCACTGCAGCCGCTGCCCTCCCTGCTGGTGATCATCGACGAGTTCTCCGAACTGCTGTCCAGCCGGCCGGAGTTCATCGACCTGTTCGTGATGATCGGCCGCCTGGGCCGAAGCCTCGGCATCCATCTGCTGCTGGCCTCCCAACGGCTGGAGGAGGGCCGGCTGCGCGGCCTGGACAGCCACCTCAGCTACCGGATCGGGCTGCGTACGTTCTCCGCCTCGGAGAGCCGGGCGGTGCTGGGCGTACCGGACGCGTACGAGCTGCCGCCGGTGCCCGGCTCGGCGTACCTGAAGGTCGACACCGCGACGCTGATCCGGTTCAAGGCGGCGTACGTGTCCGGCGAGCTCCCGCCGCTGGCCGATCCGAACGCACCGGGCCCGCCGCCGGCCGACCGGCGTGCGCTGCGCTACACCCTGGCACCGGTGACGGCACCGGCCGCGGAGATACCGGCGACGCCCGCCGCACCGGCGCTGCCGGGCAGTACGCCGATGGCCGAGACGATCATGGGCGCGATGGTGGCCAGGCTGACCGGGCAGGGCCCGGCGGCCCACCAGATCTGGTTGCCGCCACTGAAGGAGCCACCCACGGTGGACGGGCTGCTGCCGGCGCTGGGCACCGACCCGCAGCGTGGCCTGTGTCCGGTCGGCTGGGCCGGCAACGGTCGGCTGACCGTACCGGTGGCGGTGGTGGACAAGCCGTTCGAGCAGCGCCGCGACCTGCTGTGGGCGGACCTGTCCGGGCAGGCCGGCAACGCGATCGTGGCGGGCGCGCCGCAGTCGGGCAAGAGCACCATGCTGCGCGCCCTGCTGGCCAGTCTGGCGTTGACCCACACGCCGCAGGAGGTGCAGTTCTACCTGCTGGACTTCGGCGGCGGCTCGCTGTCCGCACTGGCCGGGCTGCCGCATGTGTCGGGCTGCGCCGGCCGGCTCGACGTGGAGCAGTGCCGGCGCATCGTGGCAGAGCTGACCGGGCTGCTGACCGAGCGGGAACAGCTGTTCAGCCGGCTACGCATCGATGCGATGAGCACCTTCCGGCGCCGCCGGGCGGAGCTGCCGCACGCCGACGGCCGCGAATTCGGCGACGTCTTCCTGTTCGTGGACGGCTGGATGACCCTGCGGCAGGAGTACGAGCAGTTGGAGGGGGCGATCACTACGCTGGCCGCGCGGGGCCTGGGCTTCGGCATCCACGTGGTGCTCTCCGTCAACCGGTGGATGGAGGTCCGGCCGCAGCTGCGCGACGTCATCGGTACCCGGTTCGAGCTGCGCCTCGGTGACCCGGCCGACTCGGCGATCGACCGGCGGGCAGCGGCGAACGTACCGGCCGCGGCACCCGGCCGCGGACTGACCGCCGACAAGCTGCATTTCCTGACCGCACTGCCACGGGTGGACGGCCAGCAGACCGTGGTGGACCTGACAGACGGGGCGGCATCACTGGTCAGCCGGGTCGCCGCTGCCTGGCCGGGCCAACGGGCACCGCAGGTACGGCTGCTGCCCCGGCAGCTGCCGGCCGCCGCGTTGCCCGGTCCGGAGACGGTCGGCGGCCATCCGGTCCCGGTCGGGGTCGCGGAGAGCGACCTGGGTCCGGTGTTCCTCGACTTCGACGCCGATCCGCACTTCATCGTCTTCGGCGACACCGAGTCCGGTAAGACGGGCCTGCTGCGGCTGCTCGGCCGGGGCATCATGCGCCGCTACACCCCCGCCGAGGCGGCCGTGATCGTGGTGGACTACCGACGCGGCATGACCGACGCGGTGTCCGGTGACCACCTGCTCGGCTACGCCGGTTCCGAGCCGGCGCTGAGCGGGCTGCTCACCGAGGTGGAGCAGGCGATGCGGCAGCGGCTGCCCGGACCGGACGTCACCCCCGAGGCGCTGCGGGACCGCAGCTGGTGGACCGGCCCGGAACTGTTCCTGCTGGTCGACGACTACGACCTGGTGGTCACCCCGGCCCGCAACCCGCTGTCGGTGCTGCTGGAGTTCCTGCCCCAGGCCAAGGACATCGGCCTGCACCTGATCCTGGCCCGGCGCAGCGGCGGGGCGTCCCGGGCGCTGTACGAACCGGTCCTGCAGCGGGTACGGGAACTGGGCAGCCCCGGTCTGCTGCTGTCCGGTTCGAAGGACGAGGGCATCCTGCTGGGTGATGTGAAGCCGGGTCCACAGCCGCCGGGCCGGGGCCATCTGATCAGCCGTCGTACCGGCACGGAACTCGTCCAGCTGGCGCTGGTCGACGCCGAGGTGCCCCCCATTCGGACGTGATGTGGGTAATACTGCCGTGCCAGAGGACGGTACTTGTGCCGTTCAGACCTGTCCGTGCCTACTCATAGCATCTGACGTGCAGGGTCGGGCGCCGAGATGCTGGTGCCATGCATGACCACCCGGGCCGGACATGGCCGGGGTGCCATCGACAGCGAGAGGAGGTGGCCCGCCGTGGGTAGTCCTGGCTTCCAGTCAGATTCCGCCGCCATGACCAAGGCGGTCCAGGGATTCGATGAGTGCGCGACCGGTGCGGCCAAGACGATGGCCGAGCTGGAGAACGACCTGGTGTCGGTTCTCAGCCGCTACGCGGGCGACCAGGCGAACGCATTCTGGCAGCTGCACACCAAGCTGCAGGACGACATGAAGGTGGCCAGCCGCGAGCTGGAGAACATGTCGAACCTGGTCAACCAGAGCTTCCACAACTACGGCAGCGGCGACCAGTCGGTCTCCGACTCGTTCAAGAACCTCAACGGTGCCGTCGGTGCCGGGGGCAGTGTCCTGAACCGACTGTCCGGCGGAGCCGGCTGACCTACCGGATCGGAGTTCCCATGTCCGCCGAAGTCATCAACGTTGAATTCAGTGCCCTGCGGGCCAGCGCGGATTCGTTGTTCGCCAAGGCCAAGGCGCTGGACACCTACCTCGACCAGCTGCACCAGCACCTGGCTCCGATCAAGGAGACCTGGTACGCCTCGGGCAGCACCGCCGGTCAGGCGGCCGAGCAGTCCGAGAGCCGGCTGCGCGCCGCGATCGCCGAGATCGTCGGCGTCGTCGGTCAGTTCTCCGGCAAGGTCAACGAGGCGCACGACCTCCAGCTGGCGCTGGAGAACAAGAACGCCGGCTACTTCAACTGACGGGTGCGGCCCTGCCTCGTGCGGGTGTCCGACACCACTCCGACCGCGCGGGACGGGTACGTTTCGTACCCGCCCGCGCTGTCGGCGTACCGACCGCCTGGGAAGCCAAGGAAGCGGGCCTGTCATGAGCACCGATCCGTATTCGTTCCGCGTTCATCTGCAGTCCCTCAAGGACTTCGCACTCGAGCTGGAGACCCAGCTCGACGCGATCGGCAGGCCGAGTGACGGGCTGTCGGCGCTGACCGAGCACCCGGTGCTGCTCGGCGACTTCGCCGAGGCGGGCTCACTGGTGAACAGGCACCTGGCCGCGGTCGGCCAGATGCACGAACTGCTCGGCAACGTCAAGTCGGCGATCGGGTTCGCCGGCGATGTCACCGACACGGTGGCCGACGGCTACGAACGTACCGACCAGGACATCGCCGCCGCGCTCAACCAGCACACCGCCACCGACACGAGCACGGTGTCGGTGTCCTACCAGCACGGCCACGACCACTCCGGGCACTCCGGCGGGCACGACCATTCCAGCCACGGGCACTCCGGCGGGCACGACCACTCCGGCCACGGCCAGCACGGCCACCACGGGAAGGGCTGACCGTTGACCGCGCACACGGACTTCTCCCAGTACAGCCACCAGCAGCTGGTGGCCATGCTGTACGCGGGTGACCCGCAGACCGCCCGGGCCGCGGGCAGCGTCTGGGACAGCACCGGCGGATCCCTGCACGATCGGGCCAACGACCTGACCAAGCATCTGCACTCCTTCCAGGACAAGTGGGAAGGTGGCGCGGCCGAGCAGTACCACACCATGATCAGTGATCTGGCCGCCGGCATCCGCAAGGTCGCCGACACCGCGTTCGATCTGCGCGACCTGACGCTCTCCTCGGCGGAGTCGCTGGAGGACGCCCGGGCCAAGATGCCGCAGCCGGTGAACGTACCGGACCTGTCCCCCACCACCGTGCAGGTCGCCACCACGCCGCTGTCCAGCGACACCTCGCTGCCGGCCCAGACCCAGCAGACGCTGGCCGCCCGCCAGTCCGACGCGATCCGCGCCGTCACCGAGCACCAGCAGGCCGCCCGGGCCGCCGACGCCGCACACCAGCAGGCCGTCCAGGTGATGACCACTCTGGCCGGGCACTACACCGCTGCCGAGCAGTCGATGCCGGTACCGCCGGACGCAGCGCCCCAGCCGGGCACTCCGGTCGACGACACCGGAACTGCCGGGCCGACGACCCTGCCGGCGCTCAACCCGATGACGCTGCAGCCCGTGGCGGACCAGACCGGCGTGACCGGTACCGATCCGAGCATCCTGCCCGTGGTGGTCGGCGGTGGCGCGATCGCCGGCGCAGCGGCCAGTCCGCTGTTCGGCCGGATGTTCACCGCTGGTCTGGCCGCCGCCGCGGGCGCCACGGCCGGCCGGTTCGGTGGCGTACTGCCCAAGGTTCCGCCGTTCATGAACCGCGACAAGAAGCCCGGTGCCAGCGGTCCGGTCGGTGATCCTGCGCTCAGGACCGGTAACGGTGCCGGCACCGGCACGGGCGGGATCGGTGCCGGCGGGGGTGGTGGCGGTGCGGACGTCGGCGGGATCGGCGGCGGAACCGGTGGCCCGGGCGACGGGCCGGTCGCACACACCGCCATGACCGGCAGCGGCGCCAGCCCGGTGGCCGGTGTCGGGGTCGGCGCCGGGGCCGCTGCCGCTGGTGCCGCCAGCACCAAGGGCATGGGCATGATGCCGATGATGCCGATGGGCGCCGGGATGATGGGCGGCGACATGGGTGCCGGCCGACGGATCCCGCCATGGTTGGTGGAGACGGAGAACGTCTGGGGCGAGACGGCTCCGGTCGCTCCCTCGGTGATCGGTGAGGAGCCCGACGCCTCGACCGGCCTGCCCGGCTCCGGCTGGGCCTGACGATGACCGGCCCGCACCGGACGACCGGCACGGTCGACGCCGGTGCGCCCACGACATCCGGTGGTGGCGTCGCGCGACGGCCCGACGCCACCATCGGGTTCCAGCTTCGACCGGCCGCGCTGACCGCGGCCGCGGGTGCGCTCGCCGAGCAGTCCGCCCGGCTGACATCCGGGACCGGCGCACTGCGGGACGGCCCACCGTCGGCGGGCGCGCTGGGCGGCCTGCCGGAATCCGAGGCGCTGCACACCGCACTGGGCACCGCACTGACCGGCACAGCCGACCGGGTCCGTACCGGTGCGCAGTGGCTGGACCGGCTCTCCTCGGGGTTGACCGGCAGCGCGGCCAACTACCGCACCGGGGACAGCGATACGGCCCGGGCGTTCCGCTCGCTGCTGGGCGGTACCGACTCGACGACCGGCGACACACCGACCGGCGGAAGCGCCCCGTTCGCCCAGCAGATCGCGGCGAACCGCGACAAGGTCACCGACGCGCTGGGCACCGAACGTACGCATCTGGACCAGTTGCTGGCCGAGCAGCAAGCCCATCGGGACCGTTCACTGCTCGGCCGGATCTTCGACGGCGACGCCCATCTGGACGACCAGATCAGTTCGAGCCGGCAGCGTATCGAACTCTATCAGTCCATAGTGGACAACAATCGCAAGATCCTCGACTTCGACCCGTCCGGGGACGGCCGGATCGTCGAGCTGATCGGCAACGTCGACGCCGGCACCCGCAACGTCGGGGTACTCGTACCGGGAACGTTCGCCAACCTGGACAACTACTCCGGCCTGTACGAACGGGCCCGCAGCTTCGTCGACGCCGACCCGACCGGCGGCCTGGCGATGGTGACCTGGCAGGACGGCCAGTTTCCGCCGAGCCTGCCGCACGCCGCGCAGGCCAGCTACGCGGACGCGCTGTCACCCCGGCTGGCCGACTTCTCCCACCAACTCCGCGACCAGATCTCCCACTCGGCCGCGGCCGGCAACGACGTACAGGTCACGGTCGCCGGGCACTCCTACGGCGGCGCGGTCGTCGGGGAGGCCGAACACGGCGGGCTGGACGCGGACCGGATCCTGCACATCGAGTCCGCCGGGATGGGCCACGACGTGTGGCAGCCGGGCGATCTGCATGACGCCCAGCCCGACGTGCAGCGTTACTCGATGACCGCGCCCGGCGACCCGATCCACTACATTCGCGGCATCGAACTCGGCGGCCTCGGGCACGGCGCCGACCCGGACACGTTCCCCGGCACGGTGGACCTGGCGACCGGCAACTATCCGGACGGCCGACAGTTGCACGGCACCTCGGCGCACAGCGACGTGTTCACCTACCATTCCGACGCGTGGTGGAACATGTACCAGGTCTTCACCGGTGGCCGGGTCACACCGCTGCACTGATCGTGGGGAGGTTGCGGTGGGCGAGATCAAGGTTGCCGCGGAACAGCTACGTGACGCGGTACGCGACGTCCTGACCCGGCTGGGCAGCGACGAGCCGGCCACCGGACCGACCCGCGACGAACAACTCGACTGCGACCGCCGGCACCCGGGGCGCTCGGTGCGCTGGGAGTACAACGTACGAACCGCCGCCGGGCCGGACGCCGCGGTACGGCTCATCCGCGACGTACTGCCCGCCTACCGGGCGGGCGGCTGGCAGGTGACCGACCGCAGCAGCGACCACGAACTCGCCGTCCAGCTCGGCCGGGACGGTACGAACCTGGGCGTACATCTGGTACGCGACGGCAGCACCCTGGTGGTGGGTGGCTCCAGCCCCTGCGTCGCGGGCTGACCCGCCAGGACCGCGCCGCCGGCCACGCTCACGATCCTTCAACGGGCAGCGCCCGGCGGCCCGGACGCCAACCACGGGCCCGACCCGCGCGCACCGTGGTCACCCCCAGCACCAGCGCCACCGCCAGGACCAGGGCACCGAAGCCGAGCAGCAGTACCCAGAACCGGCGCGGGTCGACGTGCGCGATCGGGCGGTGCGCCGCGGCGATCGCGGTGGGGGCGGTACGCCCGGCGCTCCGTCGGCCGCCCGGAAGTTCGACGGTCACCGCGGCGTACGGGTCGACGGTGCCCCAGCCGAGTTGCGGGTCGTGACCGTCGGCGGCGGGCCGGTCGGCGGTCCGTTCGAGCCGGCTGACCACCTCACCGGCGGACAGTTCCGGTCGGTACGAACGCACCAGCGCCACCACCCCGGCCGCGTACCCGGCGGCGGCGGACGGGTCACGTACCGGCCAGAGCTGGCCGCTGCCGGAGTCGGTACCGGCGGCCGCCGCCACCAACCCGGCACCGGGTGCGGCCACGTCCACGTAGTCACCGCTCTCGGTGGACACGGCGCGTCCGGACCGGTCCACCGCGGCCACCCCCAGTACGGTCGGGTCCGCGGTGGGGTACGAGCGGCCGGTGGCCTGCCGGTCGTCGCTGATGACGGCCGGGGACACGACGACGATGTCGGCCTGTTTGGCCTGCCGGAGTGCCTCGTGCAGCGCACCGGAGTCCCGGCCGGCCGGTACGGCCACGCAGATGACGGTCGCGGAGGCTTTGACCGCTGCCCGGATACCGGCCGCCAACAGGTCGGGGTCCGGCTCGGCGGTGGAGTTGCGGTGGCTCTGGACGTAGCGCACCGGCAGGATCTTCGCCGCCGGCGCCAACCCGGTGAAGGTGGTGCTGCCCTCGGCGCGGGCGGCGATCATCCCGGCGGCCACGGTACCCCGGCCGTCGCAGTCGTCCCGGGCGTCTCCCTTGCCGGTGAGGTCCCGGCCGGGCAGTACCCGGCCGGCGAGCTGCCGGTTGCCGCGGTCGACCCCGGTGCCGACGACGGCGACCAGTTGACGGCTGCCGTCGGCGACCGGCCAGACCCGCGCGGGGTCCAGCAGTTGCTGTGCCCACGGCACGCCCTGCTGGTAGACGCCGGTGGGCGTGGTGCAGCCGTCGGAGGGCGCCGCGAGCGCCGGGCCTGGTGCGAGCACGATGCCACCGGCCAGCAGCGGAGCGACCAGCAGCGTACCGATCCGACGCCGGGTCACCGCGAGGTCCAGAGGGTGATGCGGGTACCGCGACCGGGCCAGGATTCCACCGTGGCCCGGCCACCGACCTCCTGGAGCCGCGCCTGCACCGACTCGGTCAGCCCGAAACCGAACTGACCGCCGGTCACGAAACCCTTGCCGTGATCGCGTACCACCACCTGGATCCCTCCGTCCGCCTCGTCCACCCGGACCACCGCGTCGCACCGGCCGGCGTGTTTACGTGTGTTGCGCAGTGCCTCACGTACCGCGTCGCGCAGGGCCCAGCGGCGTTCCGCTGACAGACCCCGGTCGTCGATGTCCGCGACGACCAGTTCGACCGGCAGCCCGTCCCCGACCGCCTCGGCGACCACCCGGGCGAGTTCGTCGGCCAGTTCCCGTTTCCGGCCTTCGACGAGTTCGTCGAGCGACCGGCGCAGCTGGCTGGCCTGGTTGCGGGCGGTCGCGCGCAGTTCGGCCAGCGCGGCCGCCGGGTCGGCGTGTTCCAGTCCGGAGGCCAGTGCCATCGCCTCCAGGGTCTGCAGCACCGTGTCGTGCATGCTGCGCATCATCCTGGCCCGTTCGACCTGCCGGCCGGACCGGATGCCGACCAGCATCGCCAGGCGCATACCCAGCCCCACGAGCGCCAGGATCAGTACCGCCACGACCAGGGCGAGCAGCAGCCAGAGCAGCCGGCCCAGTGCCGCGGCCAGGGCGTGCGGCCCCGGACCGCTGTCGTTGAGCCAGATCATCATGACCTGCGTCGGTACGCTCAGCAGCACCGGCAGCAGGCTGGCCGCCAGGCCCCCGGTGCCGGCCCACAGCACCGCGGTACCGACCAGATAGCCCCAGAACACGGCATGGTAGGCCGCATCCAGCGAGCCGGGTACCACCGTGGCGGCCAGCAGGTTGGCGATGAGGGCCAACGCGAGGTCGCAGAGCAGCACCGGGCGCAGCCGACGGTCGTCGAGTGCCGGGCGGGCAAGCAGCGCCCCGATCATCGCGATGTTCAGTACGGCCAGCAGGACCGCGACCGGTACGACGGGCCCGAGCCGGCCGGGGCCGTAGCTGGCGATCATGGCGAGGACCGGCACCGGCAGGGCGAGCAGCCGGTACGCGAGCGGGCCGAGCAGCAGGTAGCGCGCCGCCCGACGCATCAACGCCTCGAACTTGGGCGCACCGATCGCCGGTATGCCACTGGTGCCGGCGAGCCCGACGAGCATCGCAACCCGCCGCCAGGCGGGCTGCGGCGTGGGATCGGCAGCCTGTTCGGGCGGCACCGGTGTGCCGACGGCGACCACGGAGACGCCACCACACAGCAACGCACGCAGGAACCCACCGGACCGCATGATCCGGCTAGGCATCGACAGAGCCACTCGGTGTGTACAGCACCGTACCTCCAGAGCTCACCGGGCCGATAGGGAGCGGACCGGCGACTCGGGTATCAGTGGTAGCAAGAGCGGCATGTCCAGGGCAAGCGGGCGGACGGTTGTTTTCCAGTATTTCGGCCCAGCGACGCCCGCGATCACACCAGCGCCGGCTCGACCTCCTCGGGAGGCAGCGGCAGTGTCGTCGCGGCCCGCTCCCGCCGGTCACCGAGCAGCGACACCACGGCGGCCACCAGCATCATCAGCGCCGCCGCCCCGAACACGACGACCAGGCCGGCGTGGAACGGCCCGGCGATCAGGTGCGGGAAGAACTGTTTGCCGGTGATCGTCGCGGCGTTGTGCGCGGGCAGGGTGTCGAGCTGGCCGCCGAGCAACGACCGCATCGGGTTGTAACCGAGGAACGCGGCGAACAGACTGCCGACGGGCGGCAACTGTCCGGCAGCCTGTGCGGGGGCTGCCGGTACGCCCTGCTGTTCCAGTCCCGAGGTCAGCGAGACCGGCAGTTTGGCCGCCAGCCCGACGATCATCAGGGAGAAGAAGATCCCGATGGACAGCGCGGAGCCGGAGTTCATGAACGTTCCACGCATCCCGGCGGCGGCACCGCGCTGGTTGACCGGCACCGCACCCATCACCGCGGAGGCGTTCGGCGAGGAGAACAGTCCGGACCCGAGCCCGTTGAGCCCGACCAGGGTGGCGAACAACCAGTACGGGAAGTCGACCGGGATCAGGATCAGGCCGACGAAGGTCAGGCCGGTGATGATCAGCCCGGTCGCGGCGAACAGCCGGGTGCCGAACCGGTCGGACAGGTAGCCCGAGATCGGCCCCGCGATCAGGAATCCCAGGGTCAGCGGCAGCAGGTAGATGCCGGCCCACAGCGGGGTGGATTCGTAGTCGTAGCCGTGCAGCGGCAGCCAGATGCCCTGCAGCCAGATGATCAGCATGAACTGCAGACCACCCCGGCCGATCGCGGACAGCAGTCCGGCGAAGCTGCCACCGGCGAACACCTTGCTCCGGAACAGCGACAGGTGGAACATCGGCTCAGCGACCCGCGTCTCGATCACGCAGAACGCGATCAGCAGCCCGACGCCACCGATCAGTCCGGCCACCACCCACGGGTTGGTCCAGCCGGTCGGATGTCCGCCGTAGGGCTGGATGCCGTAGGTGATCGCGGCGAGCAGTACGGACAACCCGACCGCGAAGGTGATGTTGCCTGGCCAGTCGAGCTTTCCGCGGCTCTTGGCGCCCAGTTCGTGCAGTGAGGTGTAGGACCAGATGGTGCCGATGACGCCGAGCGGCACGTTGACCCAGAAGACCAGCTTCCAGTCGATCTCGGCGAGCACGCCACCCAGGACCAGGCCGATGAACGAGCCGGCGATGGCGGCGACCTGGTTGACGCCGAGGGCGGTGCCGCGCTGCCGGGCGGGGAAGGCGTCGGTGAGGATCGCGGTCGAGTTGGCGAAGATCATCGAGCCGCCGACGGCCTGCACGACGCGCCATCCGATCAGCCAGAGCGCACCGGGCGCGTGGTCGAGCGGGTCGAGGGCGAGCGCCACCGACGAGGCGGTGAACACCACGAAACCGAGGTTGTACATCTTGACCCGGCCGACCATGTCGCCGAGTCGACCGAGCGACACCACCAGGACGGCGGAGACCAGCAGGAAGCCCATCAGCATCCAGAGCAGGTAGCCGACGTTTCCTGGGGCGAGCGGGTTGAGGTGGATGCCGTTGAAGATCGCCGGGAGCGAGATCATCACGATGGACGAGTTGATCGTCGCGAGCAGCATGCCCAGCGTCGTGTTGGACAGCGTGACCCATTTGTACCGTGGATGTTCACGGTCGAACCGCGCGGTGCGGACCTTCTTGCCGGTCCCGGTGGAAACCTCAGACACGAACCAACCTCCCATGGGTACCCACGGGCAGTTTAGTTAGTTCGTGCTAACTAATCACTGTGAAAGTCGCCACGACACCTGTTCAGGTCGGAGCCGGCGCAGCGGGGCAAGGGGTCGCCGACTCCGACCTGGAACCCCAGCATGACCCGGGAGTTGCGGTACGCGACGGACATCGTGTCCGATCAGGCACCAGCACGGGACAATGCCGGCCGGCGGGTCCTCTCAGTCGTGGTACCGCCGACGGCGATCGGCCCGCCGCTCCCAGCGCTGCTGCTCGCGCAACTCCACCTGTTCCCGGCGCACATGATGCTCCCAACCCTTGCCCCAGGCTGAGCCACAGACAGCCGACAACACCACCGGGAAGAAGATCAACCACCAGATACCGGTGGTCGCGGCCGCCACGATCCCGACGATCCATCCGACACCCATGACGCTGGCCGCGACCCGCTGCACCGCGGTGCCACCGCGCGCCCGGGCCGGCAGCGGCTCGTCGGGTCCGGCGACCGTACGGTGCGCCGACACCGGCACCCCGGCCAGCGGCACCTCATCGACACCGAACTGTGGATACGGGGCGGGCAGATCGGCGAACAGGTCGGACAGATCCTTACGGGTCCGCGCGGCGGTCACGCTCGCGGAGCGCTCGCCGTACTCGTCAAGGTCCAGCCGCCCGGCGGACAGGTGCTCGCCTAATGCCTGCAGGGCCGACTCACGTTCGGTGTCGCCGATCCGTAGGCCCGCGGAACGTGGGGCCTCCCCCGCCATCCTGTCGCTTTCGCTCACCAGACCATGCTACGACCAGCGCGCGCGCCGCCGCACCCGTGCATGATGGGGTGCGACGCCGACAGCAACCGCACCGGGAGCGATCAGATGGCAGGCGACGTACGGGAACGGACCTCGGAGACCGCGGTCTACACCGGCTCCTACACCCCGGACTCCAGCGGACAGGGCCGGGGCACCGGGATCTCGGTCCACCGGCAGGACCCGGAGACCGGTGAACTACGTCCGGCCGGCCCGGTCACCCCGGTGTCCGGACCGTCCTACCTCGCCCACCATCCCAGCGGCCGGTTCCTGTACGCGACGAATGAACGCCCCGACGGTGCGGTCACCGCGTTCCAACTCGACGAGCGCGGACTGCCGCACCCGATCGGCAGCCAGCCGACCGGCGGTGCCGATCCCTGCCATCTCAGCGTCGATCCCACCGGCCGGTATCTGGTCACCGCCAACTACACCAGCGGTTCGGTGGCGGTACATCCGATCAACCCGGACGGCTCGCTGGGCGAGCGCACCGATCTGGTCACCCACCATGGCAGCGGCCCGGTGTCCGACCGGCAGGAGGGTGCACACTGCCACCAGGCCCGGTTCGACCCGTCCGGTCAGACCCTGCTGGTCAACGATCTCGGCACCGACCGGGTGCACGCCTACCGACTGTCCGGCGGAACTCTCAGCGAGATCGCCGTCACCGAGCTGGCGCCCGGCACCGGTCCGCGGCATCTGGTGTTCACCGGCCGACAGGTGCAGGTGGCCGCCGAACTGAGCTCCACCGTCAGTACGTTCGACTATGTGCCGGAACGCGGCGAGTTGGCCCTGCTACGCCGGATCGACGCATCCAGTCGACGCAGCGGAGTGGCCAACTTCCCCAGTGAGATCGTCGCCTCCGCCGACGGACGCTGGGTGTACGTGGCCAACCGCGGCGAGAACAGCGTCTCCGTACTGCGCACCGGGCCGGACGGGCTGACCCAGGTCGGCGAGGTGGACTGTGCCGGCGACTGGCCGCGACACCTGTTGCTGCTCGACTCGTACCTCTACGTGGCCAACCAGAACTCCGACGGCGTGGCGGTGTTCCATCTGGACACCGGAACCGGGCAGCCCACCTTCCGGCATACGGTGCCGGTGCCCAGTCCGGCCTGTCTGCTCGCCGCGCCCGCCTGAGCCGGCGCCGGTCAGTGGCTCCGGGCCGCGCCCAGATAGTGGCCGATACCCACGGCGAGCGCTGCGGCGATCTTCTGCCGGAACGCCGCGTCGGTGAGCCGCCGGGCGTCACCGCCGTTACGCATGTTGCCGCACTCGACCAGTACCTTCGGCACGTCGGACAGGTTCAGACCGGCCATGTCGGCACGCGGGTCGATCCCGTCGGTGCCGATGTAGTCGGCCGGCGGCATGGTCGTGCCCGAGCGGTACGCGTCACGTAGCGCCAGGGCCAGCCGGTGTGACGGCGCGACGATCGAGTCGGTGTGCCCGGTGCCCCGGGTCGGCTGCATGATGTGGAAGCCGTGTCCGTCGGCGGGGCCGCCATCGGCGTGGATGGACAGCGCGGCGTCTGCGTGCGCGTCGTTGCCGATCGCCGCCCGACGGTCCACGCACGGCCCGACGCTGGTGTCGTCGGTACGGGTCAGTACGACCTTGGCGCCCTCTGCCCGCAGCAGTGTACGAAGTCGCCGCGTCACGTCGAAGGTGAACGCGGCCTCGGTGTAACCGGCGTCGGTCTCGGTGCCGGTGGTGTCGCACTCCTTACGGAACCCGCCGGCATCGACCTGCCGGTTGATCTCGTCGGTGTGCCGGAAGTTCCCGTCGTTGTGCCCGGCGTCGAGCACCACGACCCGGCCGGCCAGCGGACGACTGGCGGACTCCGGGGTACGGGACCCGGCAGACGGGTCCGGAGCGGGTGCCGGGCCGCTCGCGGCCGTGCGGGAGGGTCCCGTACGGGACGGTCCACCGGCCGCGTGGCCGCCACCGTCCTGCGTCGGGCCGCAGCCCGCCAGGGCCGCGATGGCCACCGCTGCCACCAGCATTCCGTACCGCCGAGCGAAAATCACCGACTGACCGTACCGGATGAAAAAAGTGGTATACTCCGCGTTCTTTTTACCTCACGGATCGTAGACAGTACGTGGCCCGGCAACCGCCGCACCGAGCCGACGTACCCGGTCCCGTAGCTCCCGGTCCGCGGTGATCACCAGGCAGTGCGGTACCGGTGGAGAGCTGGACAGGCGGTCCGCCACCAGATCGACGATCGCATCGTCGCCGGAGCCGTCGGCCGCGAGTACCGCGACGGCGGGCACGGCCGCGACCTTGCGGGCCGCACCCTCCACGACCAGGACGATCTCCACCGGGCCGGCCGACGCCCAGTCCGGTACGCCGTGCGTCACCGGCAGGCCGTGCTCGGCCAACGGCGCGAGGCCGTCCCGCAGCCGGCCCGCGGCGCCGGCCCGGTCCCGCCACCAACCGTCCGGCACCGAGCCGACCACATTGGCCGCGTCCACCACCACCAGCGGGTCCATCTCCCCAGCCTGGCACATCGTCCCTGGATCGGCGGCCGGCGACAGCGGCCGGTCCGGTGGACGGCGGCCGGTCGGACCGCCACGGCCCGCCGGTCAGACGGCCCGATCGTCAGGACGGCAGCACTGTCCGGTCGTGGATCAGGTTGACCGACAGCAGCAGATCCCGCCGGGACAGCACCTCGGCGGGCGTTCCCTCGGCGACGAGCGTGTGGTCCTCGCCGAACACCACGCAGCGGTCCGCGATCCGGGGCAGCGCGTCCAGGTCGTGGGTGGCGTGCACGACCGTCTTCCCCGCGGCGGACAGCTGCTCGATCAGCTCGGTCAGCCACAGCGCCGTCCGGGGGTCCAGCGCCGCGGTCGGCTCGTCGAACAGCAGCACCTCGGGGTTCATCGCCAGCACGCTGGCCAGCGCGACCTTCTTCTTCTGCCCGCCGGACAGCTGGAACGGGGCCCGTTCGACCAGCTCGCCGATGCCCAGCATGCCCAGTACGTCGTCGACCCGCGCGGCCACCGCAGTACGGTCCAGCCCGAGCTGCAACGGACCGAACGCGATCTCCTCGCGTACGGTCGGGGAGAAGACCTGCGCGTCGGAGTTCTGGAAGACGAAGCCGACCCGGGCGCGGAAACCGGTGGAGAACTGCTCGTCCTCCAGCGCGTCCTCGGTGATCGGCTGACCGAACGCGGTGTAGCTCCCCTTGGTCGGGAAGATCAGTCCGTCCAGCACCTTCAACAGGGTGGACTTGCCGCAGCCGTTGGCGCCGAGCAGCGCGAGCCGCTCACCGCGCCGTACCGTGAGGTCCACACCGGACAGTGCCGGGTACCTGTCCAGATAGGCGTAGTGCAGGTCGGTGCAGCTCATCAATGGTTCGCCCGACGCGGGTGCCGTCGTCTCATCGGCCAAGGAGCCGGTCCCCTCCCAGCATCAGTACGGTGAGCAGGACGACACCGACGGCGAACACGAGATCGACCGCGGCGAACCGGAACCGGTCCAGCACCTTGGCGTCACCCCGGAAGCCGCGCGCCACCATCGCCTGGTGCACCTCTTCGGACAGGTGGTGTGAGCGGCCGATCAGTACGCCCGCGCTGGCCGCCACGAACGCCCGGGCGGACGCGTCGTGCCGCTGCCGGCCGAGAGTACGTGCCTGCCGCGCCTGGTACATCTCGTCCACCACGGTCAACAGGTGGAACACGTACCGGTAGGCCATGCCGATGACGAGGATGAACAATGCCGGGACGCGAAGGACCCGCAGGCCCGCCAGGAGTCGCGTCCACGGTGTGGTGATGGTCAGCAGCACCACCAGCGAGATGGACACCGCGACCCGGCTGACGATCAGACCCGCGCTGGTCAGTCCCTGCTCGGTGAACCCGACCGGCGCACCGTGCCAGTGCCACAGCGTGGCGACGACATGCCCGGGGGTCACCACGGACAGCGTCGCGGGCAGGACGACGACACCGGTGAATATCGGCACGAACAGCCAGACCCGCTTGACGAAGAACCCCAACGGCACCCGGGACGCGACAGCCACCAGCAGCACGACCAGGTAGCTGGCCAGCAGGACGGGAATGTGGCGCAGCAGCGCCGCCGCCACCAGCACGGTCAGTACCCCGAAGATCTTCGCGCGGGGATCGAGCCGTTGGAACAGGCCGCGCCGGGCGGACATCTCGTCGGCGAACATCACCTGACGCAGCAGCCCGGCGGCGCCGCTGAGGGTCTTACGCAGGTACGAGCCGCGGCGCCGGACCCCCGCGCAGCCGCACGGGCAGAGCCCGATCTCGTTCTCCAGCAACCATTGCGGTGTGCCGCCGGGTGTCGGGGCAACGCGGTCCGGTGTCCGGACGATGTCGGTGTGCACGGCCATGCGACCTCAGCTCCGTACCGCGGTGGCGTCGGAATGCCCGATCCCGTCATCGGAGTGTTCGGCACCCCCGTCGGCCCGCGCGCCGGCACTCGCCCGCCGTCGGGCCAGCAGCTGGATGATCTTCGTGACCGCGTACACGACCAGACCGACCACCAGTACGCCGACCAGGGCGGAGAGCAGGTACCCGACGGTGCCGGATCCGTAGCCGGGCAGCAGCGCGTGCTGCCAGAAGGTGCTGTAGCGGTGCAGGCCGGCGGGCACCGCCGACAGGTGCAGCGCGGTGAGGTCGAGATTCCCGGGCGCGTCCTCACCGAACGCGCCACCCGGTGCGAGCAGACCGATCGGGGTGATGAGCACCATCACCGCCATCGCCACCCCGGCCACCGGGCCGGGCCGCAGCCGCCGCCGGGTCGGGGTGTCGCCGGTGCGGTCCGGGCCCGGCACCCCGGGGTGGTTGAGGCGCAGCAGCGGCAGGTTGGCCCGTTGCAGGTAGGCCAGCACCCCACCGGTCAGGATCGCCTCGGCGGCGCCGGCCAGGGTCAGGTGGGCCAGCATCATCGCCGGAATCGTCTGGGCGAGGTGGTACGGCGCGTACAGCGGGGTGCCGTCGGAGCGGGCGAACAGTTCGGGCTGCAGGCCGAACTCGACCGCCGCGGCCAGCGCCGCCGCATTGATCCCGACGTAGCCGGCCAGTACGGCGGCGGTCAGTCGGCGACCGCTGGTGAGCCCGGAACGGCCGGCGATCAGCCGGTACACCCCGTAGGCGACGAACGGCATGATGATCGCCATGTTGACCACGTTGAACCCGTAGGACAGCAGCCCGCCGTCGCCGAACAACAGTGCCTGGAAGGCCAGCGCCACACTGACCGCGATGACCGCCGCCCATGGACCGAGTACGAGGGCGATGACCGCCGCGCCGACCGCATGCGCGGTGGTGCCGTCGGGTATCGGGATGTTGAACATCATGACCAGGAACGAGACCGCGGCGAACAGCGCGAGGGTCGGCGCGTGCCGGGTCCTCACGACCCGCTTCACCTTCCGTACGGCGAGCGCCCAGACCGGCACCGCGATCACGTAGCCGACCGCGCAGGTCTGCGGACTGAGATAGCCGTCCGGAATGTGCATGTACACCGCCTCACCGAGCTCGCCACCGTTCATACCATCTCATGGTTAATGCCAGTCAACTGCAACAACAGCGCCAAGGCAAGTGGACCCGCTGGTTGAGACGTACCTCCCTGGCCCGATGATGGTGGGCACGACCAGGGAGGTGGAGGGACCGGTGGGTGGTGGTTCGACGATCCCGGTGAACCCGTTGCTCGCCGTCGTCCTCGTCGCACTGGCACTGCTGGGCGCCACCGTGGCCGCGCTGGGTCGGCTCGGGGTGGGTCGGCGGATCATCACCGCGGTGCTGCGCGCCGCCATCCAGCTCGCCGTGGTCTCGACCGTCATCGCGGTGGTACTCCGGTCCCTGCCCCTGACCGCCGGCTTCGTGTCCCTGATGTACCTGATCGCCTCGGGCACCTCGGCCCGTCGCCTCACCCGGTCGGCACGGGGTCTGTGGGCCGGGTTGTCCATCGGCGCAGGCGTACTGCCGGCCCTCGGGCTCATCCTCGGCTCGGGTCTGGTCCCGTTCCGGGGCATCTCGATCGTGCCCATCGCCGGCATCCTGATCGGTGGCGCAATGACCGCGACATCGCTGTCCGGACGGCGCGCACTGGACGAGCTGCAGGCCCGGCGCGGCGAGTACGAGGCGGCGCTGGCGCTGGGCTTCACCTCACGTGATGCCGCGCTGGAGGTGTGCCGACCATCGGCCGCTCAGGCGCTGGTGCCCGGTCTCGACCAGACCCGTACGGTCGGGTTGGTCACCCTGCCGGGCGCCTTCGTGGGGGTGCTGCTCGGTGGGGCCAGCCCGGCGGCGGCCGGCGCGGCCCAACTGCTGGTGCTGGTGGCATTGCTGGCGGTGCAGTCGATCGCGGTCCTGGTCACGGTGGAGCTGGTCGCCTCCGGGCGACTCACCCGGTCCGTCTGACGTCGCCCGGGCGACGGCCGACCCCGGCCGGTGGGCGGGGTACCGCAGCCATCAGCCAGGGCCGGTCCGTGCCGTACCAGGTGCTGCGCCGGTCGGTCGGCGCCCGACTCCGTGAGGCACCGGGTATCCGGTGCCTCACGGCCGTCAGGTCCGGGCGATCTGGCGGGAGAACAGCGGCGAGCCGACCTTCACCACCGGTCGGCCGGTCATCCCGTTCAGCACGCCGGCGAACGAGGTGTACCAGGCGACCAGCGCGGTCAGCACACCGATGTAGCCACCGAGCTTGGAGATCGACTCGTTTCCGCTGAACTCACCGACGAACAGGATGATCTCGGTGAGCTCCAAGGTGAGGAAGACCGCGAACACGGCCGTGTTCACCTGTGTACTGCACAGCAGCAGGTAGGTGTTGATGATCGCGAATCCGAGCAGGATCCACCCGAGATCGTTGCTGAGCTGGGCCGGGCTGGCCTTGCTCGACACCAGCTGGATGTACAGGCCGAGGCCGATCCAGAACCCGCCGTAGGTACTGAATGCTGTGGCACCGAAGACGTTTCGGTTGCGGAACTCCCACATGCCGGCGAGCAGCTGGATCAGGCCGCCGTAGGCGAAGGCGTAGCCCAGCCATGCGTCGGTGCCGTGGGTCCAGCCGGCGTTCTTCGCCGACAGCAGGAACGTGGTCAGTGCGAACGCAGCCAGGCCCAACGGGGCGGGGTCAGCGATTCCGGACTGTGCCACCGGGGTACTGGGGCCGACGGGCTCTTTCCCGACGTCTGACATGACGACTCCCCTCAATGGGCGGAGTGGGGTCGGACAACCCTCCACGGGGATGGTAATCCCCGAAGTGACAAACGACACCATTGCCATATCATCTTTTTCCGGAATTCGGACGTTAATTCTTTACGGCTAGTGGTATAGGGACGACAATCCGTCCGGTCATCGGTCAACAAAAAGGCCGCCGTGGTCGACAGATCCTGTCGACCACGGCGGCCGTACGCTCAGTCCGCACCGGGCGCCCCGGCACGACGACGCTCAGTGCAGCGCGGAGCCGTTCAGCCACTTGTCCCAGCTGAGGTTCCAGTCACCGAACCCTCGGGTCAGCGTGACCTTCTCCGGCGTACCGCTCATCACCACGACGTCACCCGGCCTGAAGTTGTCGAAGAACCACTTCGCGTCGGTCGGGCTCAGGTTGAAGCAGCCGTGCGAGTCGTTGCGGACACCGTGCAGCGACATGTTCCACGGCGCCGAGTGCAGGTAGATGCCGTCACCGGTCACCCGGGTGCCGTAGTCGACGATGGCGTCGTACGCCTGCGGGTTGTTCTTCGCGATCCCCCAGCTCGCCGAGGTCATGTGCACCTTGCGCTCCTGGGTCATCACCACCATCGTCCCGCTCGGGGTCCACAGCGAGATGTTGTTGCCGTACTTGTCCTGGATGTAGCCACCCTTACCGCCGCTGAACGCGACGTTGCGCACCTGCTTGCCGTCCTCGTACACCTTCATGTGCAGGCTCTTGTTGTCGGCGATGGCGACGTGGGACTGTCCGATGCTGAAGGAGACCGAACGGTCCTCCTGGCCCCACAGCCCCTTGCCCATGTTCACGCCGTACACGTCGGCCTTGACGGTGACCTTGGTGCCCGACGGCCAGTATTCGCCGGCGTCGGTCTTGGGTCGCCAGTGCACGTCCTGGTCGTTGATCCAGCTCCAGGAACCCTCGATGGCCGGGCTGGTGCTGACCTTCAGCGACTTCTCGGCAGCGGCCTTGTCCGGGATCTGCTCGTCGAAGTGCACCATGATCGGCTCGCCGACCCCGTACGTCTTGCCGTCCTGGTTCTGCAGGTAGGGAAGGGTGAAGTTGCCGGGCTTGACGGTACTGAAGGAACTGGTGGCATCGACCTTCTTGCCGGCCGGGTTCGTCGCCGTGGCGACGATCTTGTATGTCTTGTCGTAACCCAACTTCTCCGACGGGGTCCACGAGGTCCGGTCGCCGGACATCGTGCCCTTGACGTGCTTGCCCGACGCGTTGGTCAGGTCGACGGTGGACAACGTGCCGTGCGCCGCACGTACTTCCACCGGGTCGGCCGGTGAGACCTTCTTGGTACCGGTGGTCGGTGTGATCGTCAGCGTCGCCGCGGGCACCGGCTTGGCGTGTCCGCCGCCGTCGCCGCCATCGCCGTTGGCAGCCGCCTTGTCCGATCCGTTGTTACAGCCGGCCAGCAGCACGGCCGCCATCCCGGTGGCGAGCAGTACGGTAGCCGCCCGACCACGAGCAGGCCACGAAGAACGTGGCATTGACGCCTCCCCTGTCTCCGGTCAGCGCCCCGCTGACCAGCCAATCCGCGCTTCCATCAATCCCGGTCGGGCCACCGGTGCGATCCGCAGCTCCTGGCCCGAGGCCGTACGAGCGGTGCGGACGACGTCCTGCGGTCCAGTGTGGCGTACCCACGATCCGGGGCCCCGAACGTTGGCTCCGCCGAGCCGCCACATGAAGTAGACGCGCTGGACCGGGTCCGTGGTTGCGCGCTGGTTCATATCGTAACGAGGACGCGCCAGGCATGGGAGCGCAGCGCCATCGGATCTACACATCGTAGGCAGGACAGGGCAATCCGATCACACGCTGTTGACTCCCGGATTCGTGCCAACCCTTCTCCGGGAACCCCGGCCAGTTCCCGGATTCGTGCCACCTGCCCACCGGTACACCCCGTCGACCCGGTACCGGCGGTGAGGATCTGTCCATGCGGATCGGGCGGTACGCCGATCCGACAGACCCAGACGGACAGGGCGCGCACAGCGCGCCGGGCACGGAAGGCAGGACACGGTGGCCCTTCCACTGAGCGAGGAATTCGTGGCGACCCGGACCGGGGCTGACGACCGGACCAACTCGGCCGACCTGGTACGCACGTATCTCAACGCGATCGGCCGGGTGCGCCTGTTGACCGCGGCCGACGAGGTCAGTCTGGCGAAGCGGGTCGAGGCCGGCCTGTATGCGGAACGGATTCTCGCCGGCACAGCGGGTGATGACAGTGCGACCGCAATCCGGTACGCCGCCGGCGATGACACCCTGAAGGCCGATCTTCGACGCATCGTCACCGAAGGAGCAGCGGCCCGTAACCGTTTGCTGGAAGCCAACCTGCGCCTGGTCGTCTCCATCGCCAAGCGCTACACCAATCGGGGCATCCCGTTCCTGGACCTGATCCAGGAAGGCAACCTGGGGCTGATCCGGGCGGTGGAGAAGTTCGACTACGCCAAGGGGTACAAGTTCTCCACCTACGCCACCTGGTGGATCCGGCAGGCCGTGACCCGCGCGATGGCCGACCAGGCCCGCACGATCCGGCTGCCGGTGCACATGGTCGAGCAGGTCAACAAGATGGTACGGGCCCGGCGCGAGCTGGCGATGCAGCTCGGTCGCGAGCCCGGCCACGTGGAGATCGCGGAGCTGCTGGGCATCCGGCCCACCGAGGTGCTGGAACTGATCAGCTACGACCGGGACCCGGTCAGCCTCGACCAGGGCGTCGGCGAGGACGGCGAGAGCTCACTGGGTGACTTCGTCCGCCCGCAGAGCGACACCGGTGGCACCGTCTCGTACGGCTTCCTCAAGCACGCGCTGGAAGGCGTGCTGGCCACCCTCACCGAGCGGGAACAGGCCGTGATCCGGCTCCGCTACGGCCTGGACGACGATCGCCAGCGCACCCTCGACGAGGTCGGCCGCGAGTTCGGCCTGTCCCGCGAGCGGATCCGGCAGATCGAGAAGATGACGTTGCTCAAGCTGCGCCGGCCGGACAACGCCGCGCGACTGCGCGACTACGTCGGCTGACACCGGGTACCTCGCCGGGGGTGGCGAGGTACCCGGTGTCTTCGGCAGGCTGGACCGGCGCTGCGCCGACGGTCAGTCCGCGCCCGCCCCGGGCCGCAGCACCCGGTCGAGGAAGGCCAGTTCCAGCAGCGGAAGTCGGGCGGCAACGTCCACGCCGGTCATGTGCGTGGCGCCGGTGATCGGCAGTACGGTGTGCTCCCGACCGGCAGCCAGCAGCGCACCGGACAACCGCAGGGTGTGCGCCACCACCACGTTGTCGTCGGCCAGACCGTGCACCAGCATCAGCGGTCGGCGCAGGCCCGGCGCGTCCGGGATCAGCGAGCAGCGCCGGTAGTTCTCCGGCTCGCTCGCCGGATGCCCGAGATAGCGCTCCTGCCAGTGGGTGTCGTACAGCAGCGGATCGGTGATCGGGGCGCCGGCGACCGCGACGTGGAACACGTCCGGCCGGCGCAGTACCGCGGCGGCGGACAGGTAACCGCCGTAGGACCAGCCGGAGATGCCGACCCGGTCCAGATCGAACTCCGGGTACTCCTGAGCCGCGGCGTGCAGGGCGTCGACCTGGTCGGTCAACGCCAGGCTGAGCTTGTCACCGCGGACCGACTTCTCCCAGGACGGACTGCGGCCGGGTGTGCCGCGACCGTCGCAGACCAGTACCGCGTAACCCTGGTCGGCGTACCACTGCGCCTTCAGGTACGCCCCCTGGGCCTGTACCGCCCGCTGCATGTGCGGTCCGCCGTAGGGCAGCAGCAACACCGGCAGCCGACCCGAGCCGCGCCGGTGTCCGGTGGGCAGCAGGACCGCGGAGTGCAGGTCCCGGCTGCCGAAGCGGTGCATCTGCACCCGCGGCACCAGATCCGGTACGTGCGCCCGGGATGTGACCGGCAGCTCGGAGCCGTCGTCGCGGCGGAGCACGACCCGGATCCCGGGGTGGGCCAGGGACCTCGAGGACAGCACGGTGATGCCGGCCTCGTACTGTCCATCATGGACACCGGGACCGTCGCTGAGCCGGACCGGACCGGTGTCGGGCCGCCAGCGCCACAGGTGCGTCCCGGTGGGCTCGTCACCGGCCAGGAAGCTCACCGATCCGCCGCTCACCCCCACCACCTCACGCACCTGCAGACCCGCCGGGGTGACCGGTACACCGTCCACGGTCAGCTTGCGGGTGTCGTCCTCGGCGTCGGTGGACCAGACCAGAGCACCGGCAGCGGTCACCGCGGGCAGCCCCGGTACCAGTTCCCACCAGGCGTCGTCGTGGTCCTCGCGGACCAGGGTGGTGGCGCCGGTCTCCGGGTCGACCGTACGGATCTGCACGGTGTGCTGGTCGCGGCTCTGCACCAGCAGGTACGGCTGCTCGCCGGTCCAGCTCACCGCGGCGAGGTACTCGAAAGCGGCCCGGTCCCACACCACCTCGGTACGCGCCGAGCCGTCCGGCCGGTACAGCCACAACGTCACCTCGGCGTTGTCGGTACCCGCCACCGGGTACCGCACCTCCCGGGGAGCGTTACCCGGATTGGCCGGATCCGACAGGTACCAGCGCTGTACGGGTGTGTTGTCCACCCGGGCCACCAGCAGTCGGGACGAGTCCGGCGCCCACCAGTAACCCCGGAAACGGAACATCGACTCGCCCGCGACATGTTCCGGGAGTCCGTAGCTGACCTCGTCGGCCTCCGGTTCGGCGACCGCATGCTCCACCGTCCCGTCCACCCCGACGATGCGCAGCGCACCGGCCGAGACATAGCCGACCAGCTCGCCGGAGGGCGCGAGTCGCGGATCGAGTGCCGACCCGGACACCGGCAGTCGGCGCGGCTCCCCACCGTCCACCTCGACCGTCCACAGCTGACCGTCCACTGTGAACACAGCACGGCGCATCGCGGCGTCGGTGTGGTAGCCGACGATGCCGGCGGCCGATTCCCGGGTCCGCTCCCGCAGCACCCGTTCGGCGGCGGACATCTCACCGCCGGCCAGCGTCGCACCATCGGCGAGCAGCCGTTCCTCGCCGGTGTCCGGATCCAGCAGCCACAGTGAGGTGACCGGATCGTCACCGGCCGCCGAGCGCAGGAACAGCACCCGGTCACCGGCCGAGCCGATACCGATGTCACGGGGTACACCGAGCCGGAACGACCGGGTACGGGCCAGTTCCCGGAGGAAGTCAGCAGTCATGCGCCGAACTCTGCCACGTCCCACCGGCCCGGCACAGCGCCCGGACGGCGGACCGTCAACCGGTGGCGAGCAGATCCCGTACGTAGCGGAGCTGCTCGGCACGCTGGAAGCCCGCGCCGCCCTCGTGCTCGTTGTACGCCCAGACCCGGATGTCCTTCGACCCGGCGTAGTGGTTGTAGGCGGCGAACACAGTCGAGGGTGGACAGACCGGATCCATCAACCCGACCGAGAACAGGGCCGGCGCACCGGCCCGCGCACTGAAGTTGACCCCGTCGAAGTAGGACAGCGCGGTGAACACCTGGTCCACCTCGGCCCGGTGGGTCCGGCAGTACCGGCTGATCTCGTGGTACGGGTTCGAGTCGGTGATCTCCGTGGCACGCCGGTAGTGACACAGGAACGGTACGTCGGGCATGACCGCCGCCAGACCGTCCACCAGACCGGCGACCGCGAGGGTGATGCCACCGCCCTGGCTGCCGCCGGTCACGATGATGCGGTCCGGGTCCACCCGGGGATGCTCGCGCGCGGTCTCCACCGCCCGGACCGCATCGGTGAACACCCGGCGGTAGTAGTACTTCTCCGGATCGGTGATGCCGCGGGTCATGAAGCCCGGCGTGTTGGGCAGACCGGCCGGATCAGGGTCCGGGGTGTCGCCGACCGTGGAACCGTTGGAACCCTGGCCCCGGGTGTCCATCACCAGGTGCGCGTAGCCGGCCGCACTCCAGGTCAACCATTCGTGCGGCAGCCCACGTCCACCGCCGTAACCGATGTACTCCACCACGCACGGCAACCGCGAACTGCCGTCAGAGTCACCACCCGTGCGCGGCAGCAGGAACCAGCCGCGTACCGGCTGGCCGTCGAATCCGCTGAAGGTCAGGTCGAACACCTCCACGGTGGCCAGCGCCGCGTCGTAGGGCCGGTACACCGCCGGTACCGCCCGGTCCCGGGCCCGGCCCAGGGTGGTGTCCCAGAACTCGGCGAAGTCGGCCGGCTCCGCACGCGGCGGCCGGTAGTCGCGCAACTTCTCCAGCGGCCAGTCGACCAGCATAGGGCTACCTCTCCTGCTCAGCGGTGGTGATCGGTGCAGCGATCATTGCAGTCGGGCCGACCTGGTCGCACCTGCGTCCCGCACGGTGGGCCGCACCAGCAACCACTTCGCTCCGGCCGTACCGTCCATCGCCCGAACGTGGGTAATGCCGGCAAAGCCGGGCTCACCGGTGCGGTCCGGTCTAGCGTGTGCCTCAGTGATCTCGGGTCCGACCAGTCACCGGACGTCCGGTACGCCAGACGGTGGCGCGGCCGCAACCGCGCCGGGCAGGCACGGCGGCTCACCACGGGAGGACCGATGCGTCACAGCACCCGTACGAACATCCTGCTGGCCACGCTGGCCGGCGGCACCATGTTCCTCGCGCTCGGCTCGGCACCCGCCGCGGGCTCGGCTCCGGGTCTGCACCCGGCATCCGCTGAACACCCGGTATCCGCACTGCGCCCGGCATCCGCTGTGTCCGCCGCCTCCGCACTGGCCAGGTACAAGGCGAGGCACGACACCGATCCGCACATCCGGCTGTCCGCCGCCGACCGCAGGCTGATGAAACACCGGACCGCGCGGGCCCGGCTGCACCTCGCCCACCGGCAGTCCCGACGCGACCGACACGGCACCCACCTCACCGCCGCCACCACGGCGGTCGCACTGCCCGGCACCCAGCAGGCGCAGCAGAACTCGTACTGGTGCGGACCGGCCGCGGTCAGCGGCGCCGTCGCGGCACGTGGTCGTACCCTCGGCCAGTCCGCCGCCGCCGGCCTGCTGCGTACCAGCTTCGAGGGCACCGCATGGTCCGGGACCACGGCCCGCGTACCGGCTTCCTACCGGACCGGCTACCCGGTCGCCGACGTGCTGAGCTACACACTGCGCGACGAGGGCGCGCGCTACCAACCGGCCGCTCTGCCGTACGCGCCCACGAAGGCGGACAAGGCCACCTTCCGGCAACGCCTGGTCGGCGACATCGACCGGGGCTTCGACATCGTCGGCGACGCGTGGGAGGTACCCGGCGGCCCACACCTGGTGGGCCACCCCGGAAACCAGGAGATCTTCCACTTCTTCACGATCCGGGGATACAGCAGTTCCGGTGCCTACACCCGCTACCAGGACTCCGTGCACGGTGCGGGCAGCATCTCGTGGTCCTCCGGCGTACCGGCCTATTCGACGATGTCCTCGGACACCATCGTCACCATCAACGGCGGCCGTGGCTACATCTGGTAGCGGCCGAACCTCCGTCGTCGCTCTGCTGGCCGTGCTGATCACGGCGAGCGGCGGGCTCGGGCTGGCCGGCTGTACGGCACCCGGCCGGCACCCGGTGCACGACGCGACCGGCGGGACCCGGTCCGTACCAGCCGCCGGATTCTGCCCCGTGGCGCTGCCCCGGCAGTGGCGGGCGCGGCTCACCGCGGGGCGTCTGGCACAGCGTTCGGGCGAGACGCTCACCGTGCACGCGGTCGGCCCGGACGGCGGCGCGGCCGTCGTCGAATCGCGGCACGGCGCCGGGCGCAGTGTCGTACTGCTGCGCCGCGACACCCACGGCCACGACACCCGGCGTACCGTACTGACGCTCCAGCGCCCCCGCACCGACCAACTGTTCGGCGCCGCGTACGACGGCCGTCACCTGATCTTCTCGATCAGTCACGACCCCGCAGACCTGGCCGGGTGGACCCTCTACGGGTGGGACTCCCGTACCGGGCGCACACCACGGATACTCGCCGGCAACGCCGTGACCAGCACCGGCCGGCCGGTCGACGGGCCGATGCCGTACCCGGTGATCTCCGACGGCCACGCCGCCTGGACCACCGGCGACGCCGACGGCACCACCCGGCTGCACCGCTACGACCTTGCCACCGCGACAGACCAGGTCGTACGGGTCGGCCACGCCGGCGCGCCGTTCCTGCTCGGCCACTCCCTCGCCTGGGCCGAATCCCCGGCCCCCGACACCCTCACCGAACTGCACGCGGTGTCCATGAGCCGCGGAACACCCGTCGCAGTGCCCGCAGCGCTGCGGACACTGCGCGGCCCCGCGTACGTCGCCGGTTCGACCCGCGAGACGCTCGCCTGGGCCAGTCCCGACGTACGGACCCTGTGGACGTGGCGGGCCGGCTGGCCGGCACCGGTCCGCGCGGTGACCGTGGCGGAGGGCCGCAACGTGCAGTGGGTACGCGTCGCCGGCAACCTCGTCACCTGGGACGACGGCACCGCGCAGTTCGCCGCGGACCTGCGTACGGGCTCCTACACCCGACTGACCGACAGCTACGGCTACACGGTCGCGTCCGACGACGGGCTCACCGTGGGCTACCCACCCGACCGCACCGTCGGCCGCCCACCTGCCCTGGTACGGGTGCACGAACTCGCTGCCCTGCCGCGCTGTCGCTGAGCCCGGTTCCGGCCCTCCGGTCACCGGTACGATGCTCCCCTCGCTACGTCACCGCGCCCACCGTGCGATAGCATCGTCAGCGCGTCACGCGGACGTAGCGCAGCTGGTAGCGCATCACCTTGCCAAGGTGAGGGTCGCGGGTTCGAATCCCGTCGTCCGCTCAACGATGGGCGACCCGTGTCCGCGGAAAACGCGGACCGGGTCGTTTCGCCTTTCCACCCGGGGGCCGAGCCCCCGGACCCCGCGTTACGACGATGGGCGACCCGTGTCCGCGGAAAACGCGGACCGGGTCGTTTCGCCTTTCCACCCGGGGGCCGAGCCCCCGGACCCCGCGTTACGACGATGGGCGACCCGTGTCCGCGGAAAACGCGGACCGGGTCGTTTCGCCTTTCCACCCGGGGGCCGAGCCCCCGGACCCCGCGTTACGGGGTCGACGTGGGCGCTTGGGCGCCACGTCCGTGCTCCGGAACCCGGAACCGGGCAGGACCACAGGACCAACTCGCGGCGCGGGGCACCGGACCACGGGGCGGTCTGGGCCGGTTGGGGGCGCGAGCGGGGTGGGCCACACGTGGCGGGGGTGGGGGGCCGCCTGTGGGTGGGGGTAGGGCAGCATGGGGCGGCGATGGCCGGCCGAGTGAAATTTCTCCCCCGACAGGTCCTCAGCCGCTGCGCAGAGGCATGTACCCGATGGTGGCCGGGAGTCCGACAGTCGGTCCTGGCGCTACTGGTGGTGCTCATGGTGCCACTGCCCGGCGTCGTGGTGGCATTGTTCACGCCCGGATCGGCGACCGCGGCGCTGCCGGTCTCCGCGCAGGAGTGGCAGTGGTTGCACACCCGACTGGACGGGCGCCCGTTACCTGATCCCCGCAGCGTGTCCCCACGCGCGGTGGCGCGATTCTTCCAGCAGCTGCCGGCCGGCTCCGGGGACAGGCTGGCTGCCCGGTTCCCCACCGTGGTGGGCAATCTCGACGGGGTGCCGGTCGGGCTGCGCTACACCGCGAACTCCCGCACCGCCACCGCGACCGGTGGGACGTACGCGAACTGGGCCCGGTCCGGCCGTCAGTTGCTGGCGTTCGATCCGCGCGGCGCGGGCCGGATCGCCGAGGTGTACGGCGACCTGACGCACGCCGAGCGGATCGCCGTGCTGGTACCCGGGGTCGGCACCACGCTGGGTGACTTCGGCCGGATCAGTGCGCGGCATCCGTACCGCTCGCCGCGGCGGGCCGGGGAGTCGCTGTACGCGCAGGCCCGCGCGCTGTCGCCGGGCAGCCACGTCGCGGTGATCTCCTGGCTCGGCTACCGCACGCCGCCGGACCTTGGCCGCGCCGCCGCGCGGGAGGAGCTGGCCCGGGCGGGGGCGTCCGCGCTGTCGCGGTTCGTCCACGGGCTGGCCGCCGGGCGGCCGACGGCCCGGATCAGCGTCGTGGGCCACAGCTACGGTTCGGTGGTGCTGGGCCTCGCCGCGCACCGGCTGCCGCGGCAGGTCTCGGACCTGGTCGCGGTGGGCAGCCCCGGGATGGGCACCGACCGGGCCGCCGATCTGCACACCAGCGCACGGGTCTGGGCAGGCTGCGCCGCCGGTGACTGGATCCGGGACGTACCCGACGTCCAGGTACTGGGCGTGGGCCACGGCACCGAGCCGGCCGATCCGTCCTTCGGCGCCCGGGTCTTCGGGGTCTCCGGCGTGTCGGCACACGACCAGTACTTCAGCCCGGGTACCGGCTCGCTGCGCAATATCGCCCGGATCGTCCTGGGCCGGTACGCAGCAGTGCGGTGACCAGGTGGTTTTTCGCGAGCCGGGTTGACGACCTGCGCGAAATATCACAACATGTAGTTGTACAGATACTGTTTGACATCACTCCGTTGCTGGTCGCCGCCCTTTGCCTCCGGCCGCACCGGGCCACCCGACGCGCCGCGCCCATTCGGCGACGACGCACCTGAACAGGGGGCCACAGGATGCTCACTCGTCTCGTACCCACAGTCCCGACGTCGCGCCCGACGGCGGAGCCGTACCCGACATCGTCACGGTGCAGGCCGGTACGACACTGCCGGCCGGTACGACCAGTGCCCGCCGGTACGGCCGTGCCCGCCGCCCGGGCGGTGCCCGCCGAGGAGATGCCGGACGGCGCCTTGTGGCCGGTCGTCGAGGATCCGAGCCTGTGGCGGCGTTTCGTCCTGCAGATCATCGAGACGCACCACCGGATACAGGTGCCCGGCGCAGGTGCCGACCAGTGCTCCTGCGGCCGCCCGTTCATGCTCTGCCCGGTCGGCTCGCTGGCCCATCACCTGCGCGGCTGACCACCCGAACCGAGCATCGGCGTGCCCGGTGGATGCCGGATTCCGGCATCCACCGGGCACGCCGCTGACCATGCCTTTCGCCGCCCTTTCGGACCGGAGCGGTTGATTGCCCTTTGTTAGTATAAGAATACTTATGGTGGCATGCCCTGGATGTGGCAGGGACGGCAGAGCCGGCCCGGTGACCTGGGTGAGCTAGGTTCTTTCCGTCGGACAACGGCTGCGCACCCGGAGGACATCGATGCAGGTATGGCCTGGCACCGCCTATCCGTTGGGGGCCAGCTACGACGGCGTCGGCACCAACTTCGCCGTCTTCTCCGAGGCCGCCAGTTCGGTCGAGGTCTGCCTGTTCGACGATGCCGGTGACGAGACGCGGGTCAAGCTGCCGGAGAGCGACGGATTCGTCTGGCACGGCTACCTGCCCGGCGTCTCCCCCGGCCAACGCTACGGCTACCGGGTGCACGGACCCTACGAGCCGCGCGCCGGCCTGCGCTGCAATCCGAAGAAGCTGTTGCTCGACCCGTACGCGAAGGCGGTGGACGGCGAGGTCGACTGGGACCCGTCGCTGTTCGCCTACGAACTGGGCGATCCAGGCAGGCGTTCCGATGTCGACTCCGCGCCGCACATGCCCAAGTCCGTCGTGGTCAACCCGTACTTCGACTGGGCCGACGACCGCGCGCCGCGGCATCCGTACCACAAGACCGTGATCTACGAGGCGCACGTACGGGGCATGACGATGCGCCACCCCGGGGTGCCGGAGGAGCTGCGCGGCACCTACGCGGGCATCGGCCATCCGGCCGTGGTGTCGCACCTGACCCGACTGGGCGTGACGGCGATCGAGCTGATGCCGGTACACCAGTTCGTCCGCGACCACGCGTTGACCGAGCGGGGACTGCACAACTACTGGGGCTACAACACCATCAGCTTCCTCGCCCCGCACAACACGTACGCCGCGCAGGGCCGGCGGGGACAACAGGTCTCCGAGTTCAAGGCGATGGTGCGCGAGCTGCACGCCGCGGGCATCGAGGTCATCCTCGACGTGGTGTACAACCACACCGCGGAGGGCAACCACCTCGGGCCGACACTGTGTTTCCGGGGCATCGACAACCACGCCTACTACCGGCTGGTCGAGGACCGGCCGGAGTACTACATGGACTACACCGGCACCGGCAACAGCCTCAACGTACGCAGTCCGCAGTCACTGCAACTGATCATGGACTCGCTGCGCTACTGGGTCACCGAGATGCACGTGGACGGTTTCCGTTTCGACCTGGCCGCCACCCTGGCCCGGGAGTTCTACGACGTGGACCGGCTGTCCACGTTCTTCGAACTGGTGCAGCAGGATCCGGTGGTCAGCCAGGTGAAGCTGATCGCCGAGCCGTGGGACGTCGGACCCGGCGGCTACCAGGTGGGCAACTTCCCTCCACTGTGGACGGAATGGAACGGCCGGTACCGGGACAGCGTACGGGACTTCTGGCGCGGCGAGCCGGGCACGTTGGGCGAGTTCGCCTCCCGGATCTCCGGTTCGTCGGACCTCTACCAGGACGACGGCCGACGGCCGGTGGCCAGCATCAACTTCGTCACCTGCCACGACGGCTTCACCCTGCACGACCTGGTGTCCTACAACGACAAGCACAACGAGGCAAACGGTGAGGACAACCGGGACGGCGAGAGCCACAACCGGTCCTGGAACTGCGGCGCCGAAGGCCCCACCGACGACGAGACGGTACTGACCCTGCGGGCCCGGCAGCGCCGCAACTACCTGACCACGCTGCTGTTGTCCCAGGGCACCCCGATGCTCGGGCACGGCGACGAACTGGGCCGCACCCAGGGCGGCAACAACAACGCCTACTGCCAGGACTCCGAGCTGTCCTGGATCGACTGGGAGAACGCCGATGAGCAACTGATCGAGTTCACCTCGCGGCTCGCCGGGCTACGCGCGGCGCACCCGATCTTCCGCCGCCGCCGGTTCTTCGACGGCCGGCCGGTACGTCGCGCGGCAGGCACCCCCGTACCGGACGTCGAATGGTTCACCACCGACGCCCAGGAGATGACCGAGGACGACTGGGAGAGCGGGCTGGGCCGCGCCGTCGCGTTGTTCCTCAACGGTGACGGGATCAGGGAACGCGGCCCGCGCGGCGAACGGATCACCGACGACTCGTTCATCCTGTGCTTCAACTCCTACTGGGAGCCGGTCACCTTCAGCATCCCGTCCAGCGAGTACGGCGAGAAGTGGCGTGCCGTGGTGGACACCGCGGAACCCACCGGGGACGGCTGGGACAACGAACAGATCACCGAATCGGGCGGTACGGTCACCGTCGAGGCACGGTCCATGGTCGTGCTGATCCGGGCAGCCTGAGATGACGCCGCGCAGCACGTACCGGGTACAGGTCCGGCCCGGTTTCGGTTTCGACGACACCGCCGCCCTCGCCGACTACCTGGCCGACCTTGGCGTCAGTCACCTGTACGCGGCGCCCATCCTGCAGGCCGCCCCCGGCTCCGCGCACGGCTACGACGTGGTCGATCACAGCCACGCCAATGACGAACTCGGCGGGGAGGCCGGCCGCCGTCGACTGGTCGAGGCGCTGAAGGCGCACAAGCTGGGCCTGGTGGTGGACATCGTGCCCAACCACATGGGTGTCGCCGTACCGGCCGCCAACCCGGCGTGGTGGGATGTGCTGCGCCACGGGGCCGGATCCCGGTACGCGCACTGGTTCGACATCGACTGGAGCCGCGGCCGGCTCGTACTGCCGGTCCTCGGCGACGAGCCGGACGCGCTCGACCAACTGTCCGTTGTGGACGATGAGTTGCGCTACTTCGAGCACCGGTTCCCGATCGCCGAGGGAACCGGTACCGGCACCCCCACGCAGGTGCACGACCGGCAGCACTACCGGCTGGTGTCCTGGCGTCGTGGAGACGAACTCAACTACCGTCGCTTCTTCGCGGTCAGCGAATTGGCGGGTCTACGGGTCGAGGACCGTACGGTCTTCGAGGCCACCCACGCCGAACTGTTGCGCTGGTACGCCGACGGTGACGTGGCCGGCATTCGGATCGATCACCCGGACGGCCTGGTCGACCCGGTCGGCTACCTGACCTGGCTGCGTGACGCCGCACCGGACGCCTGGCTGGTGGTGGAGAAGATCCTGGAGCACGGCGAGACGCTACCGGCGAGCTGGCCGGTGGCCGGCACCTCCGGGTACGACGCACTCGCCGAGGTGTCCGGGCTGTTCGTCTCCGCGGCCGGGGAGAAGGCTCTGATCTCCCGGGACGGCGACTACGCCCAGCTGGTGCACGACAGCAAGCTCGACGTGGCCACCGGGATGCTGCGCGCCGAACTGGACCGGCTGGTACGCCTCGTGCCCGATCTCGATCCGCAGCTGTCCGCCGCCGCGCTGGCCGAGATGCTGGCCTGTTTCCCGGTGTACCGCTCCTACCTGCCCGACGGCCTGACCGATCTGGCCGCCGCGGCCACCGGTGCGGTGGCCCAGCATCCGGACCTGGCTCCGACGGTGGACGCACTGCTGCCCCGGCTGTCGGATGCGGACGACGAACTGGCCCGCCGTTTCCAGCAGACCTCCGGTGCGGTCATGGCCAAGGGCGTGGAGGACACCGCGTTCTACCGGTACACGTCCTTCCTGGCCGCCAACGAGGTCGGCGGGGGGCCCGGCGTGGCCCGCGACGTGGACGCATTCCACCAGGCGATGATCGCCCGCCAGGCAACACATCCCGCCGGCATGACGACACTGTCCACACACGACACCAAGCGCAGCGAGGATGTCCGCGCCCGGCTGGCCGTACTGACCGAACTGCCCGACGAGTGGCGTGACGCGCTCGGAAGCTGGCAGGCCGCCGCACCGCTGGACGATCCGGCGGTGACGGATCTGTTGTGGCAGACCGTGGTCGGCGCCTGGCCGATCACCGCCGACCGGTTGCACGCCGTACTGGAGAAGTCCGCGCGCGAGGCACGTACCGCCACGTCCTGGAACGAGCCGGACGAGCGGTTCGAGGCGTCACTGCATGCCATCATCGACCGGCTCTACCGCGATGACGAGCTGGCAGGCCGGGTGACCGCGTTCGTCGACCGGATCACCGCGGCCGGCCGGAGCAATTCGCTCGGCCAGAAGCTGGTGCAGCTGACCATGCCCGGGGTTCCGGACGTATATCAGGGCTGCGAGCTGTGGGACCACTCGCTGGTCGACCCGGACAACCGGCGGCCGGTCGACTTCGGCACGCGGCGCGACCTGCTGGCCCGGCTCGACGAAGGCTGGCTGCCGCCGGTCGATGCGAGCGGGGCGGCCAAACTGCTGCTCACCTCGCGGGCACTGCGACTGCGGCGGGACCATTCCTCGCTGTTCACCGGCTATGCGCCGGTCCCGGTGGTCGGCCCGGCCGCCGAGCATGCGGTGGCGTACGACCGTGGTGGCGCGGTGAGTGTGGCGACCCGGCTGCCGGTCGGGCTGGCGCGGCTCGGCGGGTGGTCGGACACCGTACTGGACCTGCCCGACGGTGGCTGGACGGACGTGCTCACCGCCCGGGGCTGGTCCGGCTGCGCCCCTCTGGCCGACCTGCTCGCCGCCTACCCGGTCGCCCTCCTCGCCCGCCTCTGACGCCAACCCGCACCACGTACAGCATCACCACCGATGGGCATTTTCCCCGAATAGTAGTTTTGTCTGAATCTTTCGAAGGGACAATCGGGGAAAATGCACCTTCCGCCGTACTTGGGAGGGCCATTTTCCCGGAATGTACAGTTAACCAAAAGGGACTTAACGGCTATTCGGGGAAAATGCTCGACGCCCGACGCTTGAGGGGTTCACCGTCCGCCCGGTAATGGCCGGACGGACGGTGACGCGCAGGTGCCTGTACTGCGGCCAGGCGGTGACGACGGCGGTCAGTGCGCCGCCGAGCCGGCCGGACCAGCGTTCGTCCACCGACTCCAGGTCACTTGCGTACACCAGCTGGTGCGGGTTGTCGGCGTCGACGATCAGCGGCGCGTGACCGGGCAGCACCAGCACCCAGCCGACGACCTCGGGCGGCGCGTCGACGGTGGGGTCACCGGCGTCGTACAGGGCGAGAGTCAGCGGGATCTCCGACAGCGCCACACTGCCCAGGTGCTCGACGAGCCGGTGCGGCGACTCGGCCAGCATCGCGTCCAGGGTCAGTCCGGGCATGCTCTGTTCGGGCATGCTCTGTTCGGGCATGGTCTTCTCGGGCATGGTCTTCCTCCGTCGCGGGTACGCGGCGGGCGCCGCACCGGCGACGCAGATGCCGGCCACGCGTACGGCGTGGTAGACAGTCCACGTCGGCCCGGCCGTGCACCGCACCGCTGGGTCTGACTGCACGGCCGGAGCGGGTAGGCGCCAACCATCACCCGCTCCGGCCCTTTACTTTTTCGCGCCCTAAGATCGCGCACACCCGATTCATCCTCCACCGAGCGTAACGCCAGTTGCGCGCTCCGCCAGCATGGCGTACTTTGAGTCGCAGCGCAAGGCTTGCACGCGCATTGGATGGATTCAACACCTTCGCCTTCTGGTGCAGCATCTGCGCGGATCGATCCGGTTTATGGAGGACAGCCAATGCCCGGTCGCGTCACCCCCACCACGCAGGCAATCGCGTCGAAGAAGCGCGACAAGACCGCCAAGGGCGGACGCACGAAGTTGGAGCCGGGGTTACGCACCCAGTGGCTGGCAACGGAGTTACGCACGCTGCGCGAGAACGCCGGGCTGAGCCTGGCCGACGTCGGTACGTTCATCCAGCGCGACCAGTCCACGATCAGCCGGATGGAGAAGGCGATCATCCCGATCCGGGTACCGGACGTGCTCGCGTACCTGAACCTGGCCCGGGTGGACGACGTCACCAAGCGCGAGATGCTCGTGCAGTTGGCACAGGAGATCTGGCGTAACGGCTGGTGGGACGGCTATGCGGGCGACGCCGCCGCCGTCCTCATCGACCGCCTCTGGGTCGAGTCCCGCACCGAACGCATCTACTCGTACGAGATGCTGGTACCCGGCCTGCTCCAGACACCGAGGCATGCGGAGGCCACCATTCGGGCAGTTGAACCGGAAGGCACGGATGAGCAGGTTGCCCGCTGGCTCCAGCTTCGGATGGACCGTCAGAAGATTCTGGCTGGCGATCAGCCCCTTGCTTTGCACACCATCATCGACGAAAGCGTGCTACATCGACCTGTCGACAGTTGCGAAACCCGCCGAGAGCAGTTCGAGCGACTGCTGGAGGCGCAGGCTATGTCCAATGTGGACCTCCGAGTCCTGCCGTATTCGGCTGGACCTCATGCCGGGATGGTCGGAGGTTTCGAACTGATGGAGCTGGCTCCACCGTTTCCTGCTGTCGGCTATGTGGAGACCCAGGTGGGCTCGATCTTCGTCGAAGGGCCGAAGGTTGACCGGCTACGCGCTGCGTACGATCATCTATTTACGGCGGCACTCGACGAGCGTCGATCCGTCGCTCTGATCAAGTCGGTACTCAAAGACCTGGAGTGATACGCGATGGCGACGGGTGACCTGTTCACAGTGGACGAACTAGCGACGGTCACCTGGCGTACCAGCAGCCGCAGCGCAAACGGCGGCGGCAGCAACTGCGTCGAGGTCGGGGTGCTGTGGCGCACGAGCAGCCGCAGCGGCAGCGGCGGTGGAAGCAACTGCGTCGAGGTCGGCGCCCGTACGGACGGGTCCCGGGTGCTGGTGCGCGACAGCAAGGACCGTACCGGCCCGGTCCTGTCCTTCTCCCCCGCCGCCTGGACCGCCTTCACCTCCACCCTCACCGCCTGACCGACCGGCGACAAAACACCCATTGATACAGGGATCGCACTAAGAACTGCTGGTCAGGCAGCCGCGGCGGCCACCGACGCCAGTCGGCGCGACGGAGCAGTTCCAGTTCATCCGGCCCGACAGGTCGCCACAGCTCGGTGACCTCGCTCGTGGTTTCCATTCTTCTCCTCAGTTTCCCGATCGGGCGGCACCGGCCGTACGGTTCGCCGCATTGGGGAGCATCGCCGCAGATCCGCGCCCCATACTGATCGCGCCGGTGCAGATCTGTCGAGAATTTTCTGTCGGTGGCCTGTCGGATCCGGGGTGGGGCGTTCGTAGTACGGGTGAGGCGCGGCCGCAGGAGGCTGCCGGGACAAGGAGTCGTGGGATGGCGCGGTACCTGATCTCGTTCCAGAACGATGCGATGGACTTCCCCGAGGAGGAGATGCGCGAGGTGGCTAGCGCCGCGCGGGCGGTCCAGCAGGAGGCCCGGGATGCCGGCGTGTTCGTCTTCGTCGGCGGGTTGGACCCCGATGTGGCGACCGTGTCGGTGACCACCGACGGGATGGTCGTCGACGGGCCGTACCCGGAGAGCAAGGAACTGCTCGGTGGTATCGCCATCGTCGATGTACCCACCCGGGACGCGGCCCTGGACTGGGCCGGCAAGATCGCGCGGGCCTGCCGCTGCGCGCAGAAGGTCCGCGTGTTCCTGCCGAAGCGGGGCCAGGATGGGCAGGCGCGGTACCTGATCTCGTTCGACCGCGGGGACATGGACTTCCCGGAGGAGGACTTTCCCGCCGTGGGCGAGGCCGCGCATGCGGTGATCTTCGCGGCCATGGACGCCGGCGTGTTCGTCTTCAGTGCCGGACTGGACTACGACCCGAGCCCTGGCCAGGAAGCACTGCAGGCGTGGGTCGGCGCGGTGGCCGCCGACGGTACGGTCGTCGACGGCCCGCGCCCGGAGAGCAGGAAACCGCTCGGCGGCTTCACCGTGATCGACGTACCCACCCACGAAGCGGCCCTGGAGTGGGCCGGGAAGTTCGCGGGCGCCTGCCGCTGCGCACAGGATGTGCGCATGTTCCTGCCCGACCCGGAGATGGAGCTGAGGGCACGCTGACGCGGGCGGGCCAGCCGGCTCCGGCGGACTTGCCAGGTCGGCCTGACAGCCGGATGCTGGGAGGGACCGTACCGAGGGGGTGCGCCATCCGCGTCCAGTTGCACCGCACCGGTGGCTTCACCGGGATCCAGGCGCGCCGCGACCTGGACACCGCGACGCTGCCGCCGGACCAGGCCGCCCGGCTGCAGGACCTGATCGCGACCCTCGATCTCGACACGCTGGCCCGCCGGGAACTGACCGGCCGGCCGATGCCCGACGGGTTCACGTACCAGTTGGTGGTCGAACACAGCGGGCGGCGCTGGCAGTTCACCGTCCGCGAGCCGGATGTCCCCGCGCCGGTCCAGCGCCTGCTGGACCACCTGCACGCGGCCAGCTGAACCCGGCCGCCCGCAGCGCGAGTTGACTCACGTAGAACTCCGCAGTGTGTCGAATCAGACACTCTGCGGCGACAGTATGCCCTTTTACCCCCTGGACAGTCGAGCCGAGAGTCGTCAATCTACGACTGTCAGTATTGAGACCTGTCGATATTCCGTACCAGAGCACAGACCGGCAGCAACCCCCTCACGCGCCGGAGGACCCCGTGCGACCCCACCTCGGACACCGCCTGCTCGCCATCCCCCTCCTTGCCGCATCGACACTGCTCGGCACGCCCGGACCGGCGATCGCAGCGCCGTACACCGCGTCCCACACACCGAACGCGCCGGCCGGCGGGACCACCTCCGTCACCGCACCGACGCCACTCGGCGGGTCGGCTGTGCACGGCTCGCTGGTACGCGACTGGCCTGTACCCGACACTCCTGACATCCACGACGGCGAGGTGCACGCCATCCTGCAGATCGACGGCATGATGCTCGCCGGCGGTACCTTCACCCAGGCCAGCAATCCCTCCGACAGCACCGTCCAGGGCCGGCCGTACATCCTCGCGTTCGACCGCGTCAGCGGGCAGCTCTCGTCGACCTTCCGTCCGGCGGTCAACGACGAGGTCGATGCGTTGCTGCCCGGTCCCACCAGCGGCACCGTCTACCTCGCCGGCAAGTTCAGCACCGTCGACGGCGTCGCACAAAAGGGCGTGGCACTGGTACGGCTCGCCGACGGTGGCCTGGTGACCTCCTTCGATCCCCCGTACATCAACGGGATCGTGCACCGGGCCGCGCTCTCCCACGGCCACCTGCTCATCGGTGGAACCTTCGACACCGTCGACGGACAGCCCCGCTCCGGACTGGCCAGTCTCGACCCGGACACCGGCACCCTCGACAGCTACCTGGCCGTCGCGCTGACCGGGCACCACAACTACAACGGCACCGGCGCGAAGGGCGCCGTGGGCACCGAATCGTGGGCCGTCACCCCGGACGGCGGCACCATGATCGTGATCGGCAACTTCAAGCTGGCCAACGGCACGACCCACGACCAGATCGTCCGACTCATCCTCGGATCCGGTACGGCGCAGGTCGATGCCACCTTCAACACCGCGTCGTTCGCCGTCACCTGCAACCGGTACTCGTTCGACTCCTGGGTGCGCGACGTCGCTATCTCGCCTGACGGCACATACTTCGTGGTCGCCGCGACCGGTGGGCCGGCCGGCACCCAACTGTGCGACTCGGTCAGCCGGTGGCAGACCAACGCCACCGGCAGCAATGTGGCGCCGACATGGGTCGACCACTCCGGCGGGGACACGTTCCTGTCCGTCGCCGTCACCGATCAGGCGGTGTACGCCGGCGGCCACTTCCGCTGGCTCAACAACACCCAGGGCAGCGACGCCGCCGGGTCCGGGGCGATCGGCCGCGCCAGCATCGGCGTACTCGACCCGACCAGCGGCCTGCCCGATGCCTGGAATGGCGGCCGCAACCCCCGCGGCTTCGGCATCACCGTCTTCTACCCGACCCCCGACGGCCTGTGGCTCGGCTACGACACCGACTACCTGGGCAACTTCCAGTACCGGCGGGAACGGATCGGCTTCTACCCGCTCACCGGCGGGCATCCGGTACACGGCAGCACAACCGCATCCCTGCCCGGCACCGTCTACCTGGCCTCACCGGGCGGATCCGCCGACACACTCGTGGCGCGCGACTACGACGGAGCCAGTACGGTCAGCCCGGACAGCACCGTTCCACCGGACGGTACGGCATGGCACCGCACCCGCGGCGCGTTCTGGATCGGTGGCGACCTGTACACCGTCGACTCCTCGGGCGTACTGACCCGGCGGGCCTTCGACGGCAGCACCTTCGGTACACCCGCGACCCTCGACCCGTACCACGACGCCTACTGGGACACCGTCGCGACCGGAAGCGGTCAGACCTACCGCGGCGTACCGTCGGCGTTCTTCAACGAACTGCCCTCGGTCAGCGCGACGACCTACGCGAACGGTCGGCTGTACTACACGCTCACCGGCAGTTCCAGCCTGTACTGGCGCTGGTTCGATCCGGACAGCGGGGCCATCGGTACGGACCGGTACGCGTCGAGCGGTTCCTTCGCCGGCACGTACGGACTGTTCAGCGCGAGCGGCTGGTGGTACCGGGTGGACGCGGCCGGCAACCTGGTGCGGTACCAGGACGTCGGAGGCCTGCCAGGGGGCACGGGCAGTGCTGTCTCCGGACCGGTCCTGGACGGTCACAACTGGCGTGCCGCGGCGCTGTTCGTCGGCCCCTGACCTGGCGATCCGACGAGCGGCCCGGGACGCGTCACCACGTCCCGGGTCGCTCGTTGAGCTTCCTAGAACTCCGGTGCCTTGTCTCCCTGCACCATCTCGACATCCAGGTCGAGTCGCAGGGTGCTGCCGACCAGGGCGATCCCGGTGGCCAGCCGGGTGGCGAAGCGCATCCGGAAGTCCTCCCGGCGCAGCTGTGCGGTGGCCCGGAAGCCGGCCCGGGTCAGACCCCACGGGTCGACGTCGGTGCCGAGGTAGTTCAGATCCAGGTCGACCCGGCGGACCTCGCCGCACATGTTGAGATTTCCGTGCACGGTCCAGCGGTCCGGTCCGGCCGGGGTGAGCCCGGTGCCCTCGTAGTCGATGGTCGGATACTCGCCGACGTTGAGGAAGTCCGCCGACCGGAGGTGGTCGTCGCGCATCTTGTTGGCGGTGTCGACGCTGTCCGCCTGGATCGACACCCGCAGGGTGGAGTTCTCCACCGGGCTCATGATCATGGCCTGGCCCTCGAACGCGGTGAGTCGACCGCGTACCGAGGAGATGCCGGCATGCCGTGCCGACAGGTTGATCATGGTGTGTACCGGGTCGATGGTCCAGATGCCGGCGGGTGGCAGTTCCAGCGCGGACGCCGCCCGTTCCAGCCGGACCGTGCCCATCGAGGTGATCCGGCCGGCCGACACGAACGCCACCGTGGCCGACGGGGTGAATCCCGGCGCGGTGAAGATCGCCGTGTACTGGCCGGACGGCGTGCCCTCCAGCAGGGCCTCACCGTGGTCGTTGGCGACCGCGATACCGGCCTGCTGACCGGTCAGATCGGTGAGGGTCAGGATGGCACCGTTCACCGGCCAACCATCCTGTGTCTCGATGGACACCGACACACCCGAGACACTCATCGCCCGCGCTCCTCACCCAAGTATCCGCTGTTCTCGCCGCCGAAGGTGGACAGCGCACCGGCACCCGCCGGCTCCAGCGCCTCGGGCCGGTAGCCCATCCGCACCTGGTGCTCGGCGCTGTCGTGCTCGGTGAGTTCCACCGCGCTGCTGACCTTCGGGTAGCCGGTCGCCACGACCGTGTACTGCCCGACGCCGAGGCCGCCGAACTCGTACCGGCCGTCCGGCCCCGTGTGTACGGTAGCCACCTCCCGACCGGCCTCGTCGAGCAGCCGTACCCGGATGTCGCTGAGCGGGCGTCCGTCGGCCTCATGGACCGCGGTCCCCCACAGCGAGACGCGCCGGGGCGCGAACGTGACGTTCTGCCGGACCACACCGGTCGGCGGTACGTCCACCAGCGTGGCGACCGGGTCGTAGCCTTCGGCCGCCGTGGTCACCGTGTACAGGCCGGGAGCCAGGTCGCTGATGGCGTAGCCGCCCTGGCTGTTGGTGCGCTGCGCGGAGACGACCACACCGGTGGTGTTGGTGAGGATCACCGTGGCATCCGGTACGGCTGCACCGGCGGTGTCGCTGACGATGCCCATCAGTCCCGCGGCGCTGGTCAGCCTGATGTCGAAGACCGTGTGGGAGCCGCGTACCTCCACGGTCGAGGCATGCGGCTCGTGGTTGACACCGCGGGCGATCAGGACGTAGGCGCCCTCACCGGGGATGCTGAGCTGGTAGCTGCCGTCCGCACCGGTACGCGCGGTGCCGGCCTGGCCACCGGTCACGTTGATGACGGTCAGTACGGCGTTGGCCAGCAGCGCGCCGTCATCACCGCGCACTGTGCCGTGCAGTACGGGGGTGGAGGGGGCGGATGGTGGCGCGGCCTCGGGCGTCCGCGCGGACGCGGCCAGTTCCCGTACCCCGACGGCCGGCCACGGCCGACCGGGCATTCTGCGGGGCAGCTCCGAACCGACCTCCGGCAGGGCGTGCCCGACGGCCTCACGGTGCGTGACGAAACTACGGCCCTCCCGCGGCAAGGCGGCCGGGACGGCCGCTGACGCACGGTTGAACGTCCCGGTGGCGGCCGCGGGGGGCCGACCAAGGCTCGGCTCGACCGGTGGCGCCGCAGGTCCGGTGCGGGCATGACGGCTGGCGGGCACCTGCGGCGAACGCCACCGAAGCACCACCACAAGCGCGATGACCAGCACAATCAGCACCACGGCAATAGTCAGCGAGGCCCACATATATGCCGATTGCATAGCTTCACCGCCTCAGCATCGCAAGAGTCAGTCACAACGCTTTCCTCACAGCAGTACCGAATGTTACGCGAAAGCTGAGAAGAGAAAAATGCGCTTCGTATCTTTACCCACCTGGAGCGGAAAGAACAGCCCGACCCGCCCATTCACGGGAACTAACACATTCCGGTATCGGGTGGTTACGGTCCCGCCACCAATCTCATGCGATCCGCACACTCTGTCGCTTGTCGATGTACATCCGTTGATCAGCGCAGCGGACCAGCGCGTCGGCGTTCACCGCCGGATCCACGGCCACCGCCACCCCGATGCTCGCGGGCGCACACAGTTCACCATCCGCCAGCCGGTACGGCTCAGCCAGGGTCGCCCGGATCCGCCCGACGATGTGTGCGGCGTGAATGGTGTTGCGCACCGTGCAGATCACCAGGAACTCGTCTCCGTGTAATCGGGCCGCCATGTCGCCGGTCCGGGTCACCGCGTCCAGCCGCGCTGCGGCCTGCGCGAGGATCACGTCCCCGATCTGATGACCATGGGTGTCGTTGATCCGCTTGAAGCCGTTGAGATCCAGATAGATGACCGCCACGCTGCGTACCCGGTCGCTCTTGAGGTGGCGCAGCGAACTGGACAGGTAGGCAAGCGCCGCCGCCTCGTTGGACAGCCCGGTGAGCAGATCATGGGTCGCCCGGTAGGCGAGCTCCTGCTGCCGGCCGGCCTCGATGGTGACGTCCCAGGCGATCAACTGCCCGTAGCTGACCCCGTCCAGGGAGATCAGCTGGGTCCGGACGTCGATGGTGCGACACCGACCGGTGGGCTGACGCAGGCTGAACTGACCGTCCAGTCGACCGTCGTTGAAACCCGACGGCGCGGGGTTGACCCGGGTGAACAGGTCGTTGATCCGGGCGCCGACCAGACAGCTACGGCCCTGCCCGGTCAACGCGACCATGCCGAGGTTGACATAGCTGACCACGCCGGACTTCAGTTCGTAGAGGGCGATCGCGTGTGGCGAGGACTCGACCAGAGCGTCGAACAACTGGGCCGCCGCGCCCGGCGTCGGCACAGGGTCGGGGCTCTCCCCGGGTATCAGCTGGGACATTCGCGACCGCCCGGTGATGGATGTCTACCTGGACAAAGCATAGGAGATGACGCCAGCGGTGAGAAGATCACCGAGGCGGTAACTATCGGACTCTCAGTCCAGATCGAGCAGTTCGATGATCCTACCCACGTATTCGGTCTCGCCCACGTTGGTGAGACTGTGCACCGCGCCGGAGGGCCGGTAGACCACGTTCCCGGTCGGCTCCGGCGCGTCGATCCGCTCCCCGTCGACCGTCTCGATGACGTTGATACCGCTGGTCACAGCGACGACAACGTACGGATGGTCGTGTCGGTGCAGCCGCTGGGTGTGCCCCGGCGGGAGACACACCTGCCACACCCGGACATGCTCGTTCTCCAGCATCACCCGCTGACCGACGGGTCCGAGTGCAGGGTCGGTGGTCTGTTCGGGCACTGACTGGCTCCTGAGGTGGTGGATGGTCGCGGCCGGGTAACGCTGGAACTCAGCCCGGCCCGAGTAGCAGATCATGCAGGGTTGCTCGATACTCAGCCACCTGGGCGGTGTACGCGTCGCGGCCCAGTGACCGTGGCCGGGGCAGGTCGACCGGCACGATCCGGTGGATCCGGCCGGGTCGGGAGTGCAGCACCACCACCCGGTCGGCGAGCAGGATCGCCTCGTCGATGGAGTGGGTCACCAGGACCGTGGTGATGTCGTGCGCGACATGGATGCGCTGCAACTCGACGGACAACTCCTCCCGGGTCAACGCGTCGAGAGCCGAGAACGGCTCGTCCATCAGCAGCACGCGGGGGCGTTGCAGGAGGGCACGGCAGAGCGCGACGCGCTGCTGCATGCCGCCGGACAGTTCGTGCGGCAGCCGGCCGGCGGCATCGGCGAGACCGACCATGGCGAGCAGTTCACGGGCCCGGGCGAGCTGACCGGCCCGCGGCCAGCCGAACATCTCGGCGGGCAGCAGTACGTTGTCGAGCACCGTCCGCCAGGCCAGCAGGGCCGGGTGCTGGAACATCACGGCGACCTCGCGGCTGGGCCGACGGATCAGCCGGCCGTCCAGGGTCGCGTGACCCCGGCTCGGCGTGAGCAGGCCGGCGAGCAGCCGCAGCAGCGTGGACTTGCCGCAGCCGGACCGGCCGATGACGGCCACGAATTCGCCGGCGCCGACGTGCAGCGTGATGTCGGCCAGAGCCGGTACGGCGCCGGTACGGCCCGGGAAGCTCCGGGAGACCGACTCCATCCCGAGCAGCACGCTGCCCCCCTCTGGATTCGGTTCCCCATGGTCCGGATCAGTGTGTGTGGGCCATGTTTCCGCACAACGGGGCGAACGTCCACTAGCGCCCCGTAGCAGGCCACACGGGTAGCGGTACTCTTTTGCGGCTATTGGCCGAGCAGATCACCTAGGGCGTTGTTCGATACATTCAACGGCCACGCGGTTCTGACCTTCCGTGAGAGAGCAGTTTCGTAGCGCATCTCCAGCGCAGCAGCGAGGACGAAGGGACGCCGACACCGATGGGAATCACGCGCCGCGCACTACTGGGCGGATCGACCGCGACACTGACGGCAGCAACGCTGGCCGGCTGTGGTGGCGAGAGTCCGAGCAGGACCGGCGGGCTCGAAAAAGTGAGTTACCTCACTTCATTCGGTGCACTGGGTCGGGAGGCGTACGCGTACGTCGCGCTGGACCGGGGCTACTTCCACGCCGCCGGGCTCGACGTCTCGGTCAAGCCCGGCACCGGGACCGGCAACAACCTCAAGCTCATCGCCACCGGCAAGGTCGACTTCGCCCCGTGCGACTTCACCGGGACACTCATCGAGATCTCCCGCGAACATCTGCCGGTCACCGCGGTCGCCGCGATCCACCAGCGGTCCCTGTCGACCATCATGGCGCTTGACCCCAGCCCGATCCACGGGCCCCGCGACCTGGCCGGCCGCACCGTGGCAGACCAGGCCGGATCCACGGTCCAACTACTGTTCCCCGTATACGCGAAGCTGGCCGGGATCGACGCCCACAAGGTCAGGTGGGTCAACTTCCCCGCGCCGCAACTACCCGCCGTACTGGCCGCCGGGAAGGTCGACGCCATCGGCCAGTTCGCCGTCGGCCAGCCGCTGATCGAGCGGGCCGCCAAGGGCCGACACGCTGTCGTCCTGCCCTACTCCACCTACCTGCGCGATCTCTACAGCAACGCGGTCTTCACCTCCACCACCCTGGCCAAGAAGAAGCCGGACCTGGTACGCCGGTTCACCAGGGCACTGCTGAAGGGGCTCGACTACGCCATCTCGCATCCCGACGAGGCGGCCCGCATTTTCGTCAAACACCAGCCCACCCAGAATCTCAAGGAGTCGGCCGCGGAACTTCGGCTGATGGCTCCCTACGTACGGTCCGATGCGGCGAAGGTCCCGGTCGGCGCGTTGGACGAGCACCGGGTCACCCGCTCCATCGCCATCCTGCAAGGTGCCGGTGCCATCGAAGCCGGCCTCACCCCGTCGAAGGTGGCGACGTTCAGCCTTGCACCCTGAACCAGGCAGCGCGACGTCCGGCCGGGGTGGGCGCCGCGGATGGGCGGGGATACTGCAACTGGCCGCACCGCCGCTGGCCGGCGCACTCGGTGTGATCGGACTGTGGTGGGCAGCGACCTGGCTGCTGCGCCTCGATCCGTTCCTGCTGCCGTCCCCGCCCGCGGTACTCGACGCCTACCGCCAGCTGCCGGGCTACCTGCTGTACCAGACGGGCGTGACCGTACTGGAGGTGGCCGAGGGATTCCTGCTGGCCGCCGTGGTCGGCGTCGGAATCGGCGTCGGGATCGCCGCGTGGCGGGTGATCGAACGCACCATCTACCCACTGCTGGTCGGCATCAACGCGGTACCGAAGCTGGCCCTGGCCCCGCTGCTGGTCGTCTGGCTGGGGTTCGGTCAGCTGCCCAAGGTGGTGATGGTCTTCCTGGTCTGCTTCTTCCCGATCGTGCTCTCCACCGCGACCGGGCTGCTGTCCACCCCGGCGGAACTGTTGGAACTGGCGCGGGCGCTGGACGCGTCCCGTACCCGGACCTTCATCAAGATCCGGTTCCCCGGTGCGTTGCGGGAGATCTTCGTCGGTCTGAAGGTTGCCGTCACGCTGTCCGTCATCGGGGCGGTGATCGGCGAGTTCTCCGGCGGGGACCGGGGGCTCGGCTTCGTCATCGTGCAGGCCGGCGCGAACTTCAACACCCCCCTTGTCTTCGCCGCGCTGGTACTGCTGGGTGCGCTCAGTATCGTGCTGTTCTACCTGCTGACCGGGCTGGAATGGCTCCTCATCCCGTGGGGCCGGCAGCGCCGCGGACAGTGACGGCCGCCGACGGTACGGTCGACCGACCGTGCCCTCAGCGCAGTGTCGTACTCAGATGCCAGCGCCGGTTGGCCACCCGCAGGGTCGACAGTGCCTGCGGGGTCAGTGCCGAGTGGGTGTCCGGGGTGAACCGGACCGGCCCGCTCAGCCCGTCGAACTGGATGGTCTCGATCGCTGCCTGGAGTTTCCCGCGGTCGGTCGCCCCGGCCGCCAGCGCCGCGTCCGCGATCACCGACAGGGCGTCCCCGGCGAAGCCGCTGACCGCCGAATAGCCGCCGTAGCGGCTGGTGTAGTCGTCGAACCACTGCCGCTGCACCGCCTTCGCCGGGGTGGAGGCGACCTGGTCGTCCATTGCCAGGATCGCCGGAAAGACCAGGTAGCAGCCGTTGAGCCGGTCGTCGGACAGGAACAGGTCGGACACCGCCGCGGCGTCCAGCGCGACGGTGCCACGGAAACCCTGCTGCCGTAGGGAGCCGACCATGCTGGCCGCACTGCCCGGCGACGCGACCACCAGTACCGCGTCAGGGCTGGACGGGCCAGCACCGAGGACGTGTCCGGCAACCGTGCCGGTCGCCCCCGTCAGCCTGGTGGTGTCCGCCAACGACAGGTGCCGGGACCGTGCCTCCTGCCGGATCGCCGCGCTGACCTGCGCGGCGTAGCGCCCCGGCCCGGCCACCAGCGCCGCCCGGTGGGTGTGCCCGCCGAGCAGCAGCCGGACCAGTGCCGCCGCGTCGTCGCCGGCATTGGGCGCCAGCTTGAACAGCGGCGAACCCTGACCTGCGGTGCCGGCCGGCAGGTCCACCGGGGACAGCGAGACGACCGGCAACGAGCCGGCGCCGATCAGCGGCGCGGTAGCGGTCAGGCAGTCGTCACAGCCGCCGGTGACCGCGGCGACCACCGTACGGTCCTGTTGGAACGCCCGGATGTTCGCGGTGCTGGTGGCCGGGTCGGATCTGTTGTCCCGTACGGCGAGGGCGAACCGCACATGCGGTACGGCGTCCTGGTCGTTGAGGGAACGCACCTGGAGCCGGAGAGCACCGTCGAGTACCCGGCCGGTCGCGGCGCCGGCACCGTGCAGTGACAGATCGGCGCCCACCAGTACGGTCCGAGTCGGCGGGGCGGATGTGGTGAACGACGCACAACCGGCGAGTACGGCCGCCACCAGCATCAGAGCGACGGTGAACGTCGACCCGGCCACGCCTCGGCGGGAAGGAGCCCCGTACCGGCCCTGGGCACGCCGCCTCACCAGCAGCTCCGGCGGGCCGACAGCGCCGTCGGGGGGCCGGGGCAGGTTGCCATCGACGTCGCCTTTCGTTGGTACAGAACGAATCTCAACAGAGACGGCAGGTCCGGGCGTCGACTCGGACCGGGGTCGGGGACGACCGCAGACGTATCCTAGGGCCTGTCCGGGTGAACGGAAAAACACTGCTATCTTCTTCGCATTGCCTCATGACGTCGCAAAGGCCAATTTTTCCGAAGAACCGCTCGGCATGGGAGCATTGTGTGACTGCGCAGCAGGCCGGCCAGCCGGGAGGCGGCCACGCCGCACGCCGCGCGCCGATGGCCTGGCTGCGCAACGCCTCGATCCGACGCAAGCTCGCGATGATCATCGTAATTCCGCTCGCGACCGTGCTCACGTTGGCCACGTTGCGGATCTCCAGCAACATCCGCGAAGCATCATCCGCGACAGCGCTACGGGACCTGACCACGCTGTCCCGTGCCGCCGCCGCGCTGTCCGACGACCTGTCGCACGAACGGATCACCGCCGCGCAGGTGGTCCTGACCGGCGACGCACGATCCGCCCTGGCCGACCGCCGCCGCACCACCGACCGCGCCACGCACCGGTTCCAGCAGTTGGTCGCGGGCCTCGGCGACGTACCGGCGGACGTCGGCGCCGATCTGCGCGAGGTACACAACTTCCTGGCCACCCTGCCGGCCCTGCGACAACAGGTCACCCGCCGGCAGACCGTCGGTTCCGCTGTCGCGCTGCGCTACGAGGTCGTCATCAGCGCGCTCAATACCTACCGCAACAGCGTCGCGCAGCATGCCGGGAACTCCGAGGAAGGCAACCCGATCCGCGCCAGCGCACTGTTCTCCGAGGTCAAGGCCGACGTCGGATACGAACAGACGCTGGGCTACGTCGGCCTGCGGAGCGGCCAGTTCGGGCCGGACGAACGGGCCACGTTCGCCGCCGCACTGCATGCGCAGGAACAGAGCCTGCTGCGGTTCATGCGTACCGCCACGGTCTCCCAGCGCAAACTGGTCTCCACCACGGTGTCCGGTGATGCCGTACACCTGGCCGACACGCTGATCACCGGGCTGAGTCGGGAAACGGGGAGCGGGTCGACCGGCCAGGCCGACGAGGTACGCCGGGCGCTCGGCTCGATGGCCGACCTGATGCGCTGGGTGGAGGAACAGCTCGACGCCGGCGTGGCCCGGCAGGTCAGCGGCTATCACGACCAGGTGATCCGCCAGGTCACCGGGGAGACCCTGGGCGTGCTGCTGGCGATCGGGCTCGCCGTGCTGGTCACCCTCATGCTGGCCCGGGTCATGTCACGGTCCCTGCGCCGCCTCGGCGCCGCGGCCGACACGATCGCCCGGCGGGACCTGCCGCGGGCGGTGGCCCGGTTGCAGGCACCCGGCCGGGCCCGCCCCTCCTCACTACCCGCGCTGGTGGCCGACGCCTACGACCCGATCCGCGTCGTCGGCGACGACGAGATCGGCCGGCTGGCCCGGTCGTTCAACGGCGTACACCGCGAGGCGCTGCGCATCGCGCTGGAACAGGCGATGCTGCGGATCAACGTGTCGGCCATGTTCGTCAGCCTGGCCCGGCGCAGCCAGAAACTGGTGGACCAGATGATCGCCCGGCTGGACCAGATCGAACGCGAGGAGCAGCATCCGCAGCGGCTCGCCCAGTTGTTCGAACTCGACCACCTGGCCACCCAGATGCGCCGCAACGACGAGAACCTGCTCATCCTGGCCGGCTCCGATGCGGCCAGCCCGCGCTCGGAGGACGCCGCACTGTCCGACGTGCTCGCCGCCGCCCAGTCGGAGATCGCGCGCTACGAACGGATCGAGATCGGCCCACTCAACATCGACGGCGAACCGGACGAGCTGGTCGCGATCGGTGCGGCCGCCGTCAACGACGTGGTACGGCTGTTCGCCGAACTGCTGGAGAACGCCGCCACCTTCTCGCCACCGAGCCGGCGGGTACGGGTCTGCGCCCGGCGGCTCTCCGACCGGGTGCTGGTCGAGATCGAGGACCACGGCATCGGGATGAAGCAGGACCGGCTGGACGAGCTGAACAGGCGGCTGGCCGAGCCCGAGGACAGCACCGTCGCCTCGGTACGGATGATGGGCTTCGCGGTCGTCCACCGGCTCGCCGACCGGCACCGGATCCGGGTACATCTCGGTTCCGTCGCCACCGGCGGTACGGTCGTACACGTGACTCTGCCGGCTCAGTTGGTGTCGGTGAGCCGGGCGGCTCCCACCCCCGCGCGCCGGACACCGGTCGTACCGCACCATGCGGCGCGGGACCGTACCGCACCGCTGGCAGCGGGCAGTCCCGGCCACACCAGCACGCCGGGCCGCGCCGCGACATCGGGCCGGACCGCGGCGCCGGGCCGGACCGCGACATCGGGTCACGCCACCACGCCGGGCCGCACCGGCACCGCCGGTCCGGCCGAGTGGTTCTCCAGTTCCACCGCACGGGTCGCCGGACCGACGTCCCCGCAGACCACCGTCGACGACCGGCGCCGGCCCAGCCCGGAGTCACGGCCACGGTCGGCGGAGGAGAGGGCGGCCGGCCGGCCCGCACTGCCGGTCCGGCACACACCATCGGACCGGACTCGGACCCACCGGGGAATGCCGGTACGTGATCCGATGAGCCAACTCGCGCCGGGCCTCAGCGGCCCGCAACCGGTGGCGGAGGACATCCCCCGTCACGCCGGCGCGGTACGCAGCTTCCTGACCGAGTACCAGCGCGGAGTCAGTACCGGACGGGACCGTCGCGCGTCGGCCGGCCGGGACGCACGCTCCGCGGCAGCACACCAGTCCAGCCACCCGAACCGCACGGGGGAGTCTGCCAGCCAATGATTGCCAGAGCGGATACGAGCGACCTCAGCTGGCTGCTCGCCCAGTTCGCCGAGGACGCGGGCGTCGCACACGCGATCGCGGTCTCCTCGGACGGGCTGCTGCTCGCCGCCTCCGGCGAACTGCCGGAGGACCGGGCCGAGCAGCTGGCCGCGATAGCGGCCGGAACCAACAGCCTCGCCGAGGGTGGTGCCACGCTGCTGGACGGGGGGCAGGTGGTCCAGACGGTGATCGAGATGTCCGTGGGGGTGCTGTTCCTGATGAGTATCGGCGACGGGTCCTGCCTTGCGGTGTTGGCGCCGCGGGGATGCGATGTCGGCAAGATCGGCTACGAGATGATGCTGCTCGTCGATCGGGTCGGCACCGTACTGGTACCCGAGTCCCGGCCGAGCCGTTGAGTAGCAGGAGCCTGAGGTGTCCAGAACAGGCACACCGCGGCCGGACCCACGCGGGCACCTGGTTCGCCCGTACGCCGTCATCGCACAGCGTTCCGGATCGGGCCCCGTACTGGCGGTGGAGACCCTGGTACAGGCCGTGCAGCCGGGTCCGCCCGGCGTGGTGGTATCCGGCCGGGACCGACGTCTCCTCGTCCAGTTGTGCACCGAACGGCTCCAGTCCCTGGCCGAGCTGGCCGCTCAGCTCGGTCGGCCGCTGGACACCACCCGGGTACTCATCGTGGAGCTGGCCGAGCTCGGCCTGCTCGACATCCACGAGGCGCTCGATGCAAGAGGCGGCGAACTGTACGTCGCGTTGTTGGAAAGGGTGCTGAGTGGACTGCACAAGCTGTAACGACACGCTCCTGCCGGATCAGCACGGCAACATCGACGCCGCCAAGATCATCCTGCTGGGCGACTCGCACGCCGCACTGCGCGCGGTGCTCGAACCCCTGTCCGACGAACCGGTCCGGGCCGTACGACTGCGCCCGACCGGTCGCCACGCGGCACCGGTACCGCCGGCGCCGATCCTGGTCGCCCGGTTGCCGCTCGCCTCCGACCTGCTGTTGTACGTCTTCGGGGCGATCCGGCCGGCCGAGTCCGATGTGCTGTCCGAGCTGCTGCACAACGCGATCGGCACGATCTTCCTCGGCGCCGAGCGGGGCCCGGAGGAGGTCCGGCGGATCGCCGAACTGGGCATGGCCACGCTGCCCTGGCTGGTCACGCCCGAAGCTCCGGCGCCGGTCGCGGCCGGTGTCCGGGCCATCGGGCGGGTCAGCATGAACAGCGTCGGGCTGACCCACCGGGTCATCGACCGCGGCGAACGCACCCGCGCGAAGCAGCCACTCACCGCCATCGTCCAGCACGCCATCGACGACCGTCGCGATCCGCACCGGTTGGTGCACTTCCGGCACCGCTGACCGGTCCGGCCGCCGCGTCGATCTCCGCCCGGGACGGCATCGAGGAACTCGCGCCCGGCCGGGTCACCGACAGCGCCGCGGCCCCGGCCGCGAACCGCAACGCGTCGGGCATCTGCCGGCCCTCCGCACGGGCCACCACCAGGGCACCCAGGAAGGTGTCGCCGGCTGCGGTGGTATCGACCGCCTCCGCCGACACCGCCGGGATCCGCAACGGTTCCGCGTCCCGGCGGTGGTAGCGGCTACCGGCGGCGCCGAGCGTCACGACGACCTCCGGTACCTGCCCGAGCAGCGTCCGGGCCGCCTGATCCGGGTCGTCCCGGCCGGTCAGGGCCGTGGCCTCGTGCTCGTTGGCGACCAGCAGGTCGACCGCGTCGAGCAGGTCGGCCGGTAGCGGTACCACCGGCGCCGGCGTCAGTACCACCGGCACGCCGAACCGCCGGGCGGCGCGCGCACCGGCCAGTACCCCGGCGATCGGCAGCTCCAGTTGCAGCAGCAGCGCATCGCAGCCGTGCAGTGCGGCGACATCGGCGTCCCCGAGGTCGGTGACCGTACCGTTCGCGCCGGGTACCACGATGATCGAGTTGGCGCCGGAATCGTCGACCACGATGTGCGCGATGCCGGACGGTCCGGGCACCGTACGCAACCGGGACACGTCACAGCCGGCCGAGTCGAGCGCCGCCACCAGTTCGGGCCCGAACGCATCGTCACCGACCGCGCCGATGAACCGCACGCCCGCACCGGCCCGGGCCGCGGCGATCGCCTGGTTGGCGCCCTTACCGCCGGGCACGGTACGGAACTCGCGTCCGGTCACGGTCTCGCCCTGGCGTGGCGCAACCGGTACGTAGACGACCAGGTCCATGTTCGCGCTGCCCAGCACCGCGATGCGTACGCCCATGCCGCATCCTCCCATCACCGCAGGTGCCCGGCGCGCGGGCGGGCCGACGGCGTACCGTCCGGGGGATGGACCAGGACCCGGGTGCGCGGCGCACCGACGCCGACGGGCCGACACCTGACGGCGAGGACGGCCGGTCGAGCTGGGAGCGGCAGCGGCGGCGGGCCATCGCGGTACATGCCGAGGCCCAGCAGCGCCGGGCGGAGTCGGAGGCCGGGCAGGCGGCGGTCCTCATCGCCCGGTTCGCCGAGGACGCGAGAGCCGCCGGGCTGCGTACGACGCCACTGAGTGCCCGGGCATTCAACGGCCGGACCCGCTACCGGACCGGGTTGGACGGCTGGTATCTCAAACCGGACCGTTCGGTGGCGGTCAGTGTGGCCGGCGACTTCTACATCCTGGCCGTGCCGGCGAGCCTGACGGCCCGGTTTCGCGGCGCCCGGCTGAGCCCGGAGCGTCCGGGCCTGACCATCGGCGAGGGCGCCCGGGACGGGGAGTCGGTACCGCTGCGTACGCTGCTGCAACTGCGCCTGGACGCGGGGAACGACTGGCCGTGACCGGCCCCCCGATGCCGGGTCGCTAACCTGTCGGCCCGGCGCACCCGGCCGGTTCAGTGACCCGGCGACATACCGAGGAACTGCTGCTGCTCCCGGTCGTAGCGTTCGGTCAGACCGTTGCCGTAGCGGTGCCACCAGTTGTCGGTGTGCCCGCCCTGGTGGGTCGTGGTGTTGCCGTAGATCGTCCGGTCGTAGTCGATCCGCGCGTCGTGGAACGCGGTCTGAAACTGCTCCGGCGTCATCTGTTGGATGCCCTGGATCGCCTGCGGTGTCAGCTGTCCGGTGCGGTGGATCTGCCCGGTCACCATCGAGTTGAGGATGGCCTGCGCGCCGCCGGCACCCCGCATGTGCGCGGCCGAGACGACCGCGGCCTGTACGCCCGGGTCGGTGAAGTTCAGCGCACCGGCGGCGCGGGCGTGGTCGGACAGCAGGCCGGCCACCACAGCGTGTTCCTGCGGGCTGCCCTGGCCGTACTGGTTGCGGGCGGCCATGATCTCGTCGTAGCCGTTGTGCTCGCTCTGCCGGAAGCCGTACACCTCCCGTACGCCGCCCTGCTCTCCGCCGGCACCCTCGGAGTTCATGATCGAGGTGACCACCCGGTCGTCCAGCGCGTCCGGGTTCTGCGCCGGCTGGGTCGGTTGAGCGGGCTGGGCGGCGTTCTGGTCGCCGGTCGCCGCGGCGTTCTGGTCGCCGCCGTAGCCCTGCGCGACCGCCGTGTCGGTACTGGCGTAGTCGTCGGAGGCGGTCTGCACGTGCTGGTTGATCGACTGCAGCAGCTGCATCGCGCTGCGCAGCGCACTGACCAGCTGGGACTGCAGGGTGTTGTTCGCGCCGGCGACCGCGCCGCCGAGGGTGGCGAAGGCCGACGCCTCGAGTACGGTGCTCTCCAGCCCGCTGATCACCTCGCCGAGGTTTCCGGTCAGGCCGGTCACGTCCGACGTGACGGAACGTACCGCGGTGGGATTGATCTGGAAGCTTCCGGTAGTCACCGCGACGGCTCCTCTCCTCGACGACACCAGCGTCAAGTCTTCGCCCGGCGACAGGTGGCCGGGTACGGCACAACTACCCACCCGTGGGCGGTGGGGATGTGGGCATTCCGGCCGTGCCGGTCTCCGGCCGGTCCAGGATGCGCAGCCAACTGCCGTCCGGCTGGCGGCGGGCGACCTGTGCCCGGCCACCGGTACCGTCGGCCGACCGGGTCGCGGTCAGCGCGAGGTCACCGTGCCGCAGGGTGGGCAGTGGTTCCTCGACCGTGAACGGTGGCGGGTCGGCGAGCATCTGATCGAACACGGCGCGGATGGCCGCGCGCCCGACCGTCTCGGCCCCGGGAGGGAAGCCGAGCACCGCATCGGGCTCGTACAACTCGCTGAGCCCTTCGGCGTCCCCGGCGTTGGCCCGCGCCACGAACAGTCGTGCCAGGTCCTCGGGTGTGTCGGCGCGTTCGGACATCGTCGGTCTCCTCCCGTGTGGTGGTGGCCGGGCGACGCCCGGCCGGTGGCCCTTCCTCCACTCTGCGCGAGCGAGAGCCATAAGTCCAAGACCAGTTATTTCTGCGTACTAGAATCAGCGCTTATGGAACTGCGCCAGCTGGAATACTTCGTCGCGGTGGTGGAGGAGGCCAGCTTCACCCGTGCGGCGGCCCGGATGCGGGTCGCCCAACCCGGCGTGAGCGCGCAGATCCGGCAGCTGGAACGCGAGCTAGGCCAACCGTTGCTGGACCGTTCCGGTCGCACCGTACGCACCACCGGAGCCGGCGACGTCGTACTCGCGCATGCCCGCGACGCACTCGCCGCCGTGGCCGGTGCCCGCCTCGCCGTCGACGAACTCGCCGGACTGATCGGTGGTCGGGTCGCGGTCGGCATGGTGACCGCGTGCTCCTCCCTCGACCTGGCCGACCTGCTCGCCACCTTCCACACCCGGCATCCCGGCGTCGAGATGACGCTGAGCGAGGCGAACTCCGACCAGCTGATCGCCTCGCTGCGCTCCGGACAGCTCGACGTCGCGGTCGTCGGCCTCACCACCGACACACCGGACGGTATCGACCTCCGGGTCATCGTGGACGAGGAACTGGTCGCCGCGGTGCCGCCCGACGATCCGCTGGCCGGCCGCTCCGGCGCCACCCTGGGCGCGCTACGGCACCGGTCCCTGATCAGCCTGCCGCGCGGCACCGGGCTGCGGACCTGCCTGGACGAGGGCTGCGCGCTGGCCGGGTTCAGCCCACGGATCGCCTTCGAGGCCAGCAATCCGGAGATCGTCGCGCAGCTCGCGGTGCGCGGCCTCGGGGTCGGCGTACTGCCCCGCTCGGTGGCCGACGCGCATCAGGCACAGCTGCATGCCGTCACCCTCACCCGACCACGGCTGCAGGGCCGGCTCGCGCTCGCCTGGCGCGCGACCGGACCGGTCGGTCCCGCCGCACGGGCGCTCATCAGCCTGGCCCACGACGTACTGCCCGGACCGTCCGACCAGGGTTGACCGCGGCCTCATTCGACCGCGAACTCCGGCGTACGGGGCAGGATGCGCTGCTCCACGTCGGTCAGCGCGGTACGCACCGCGCCCAGTGCGGTGGCCTCGTCGCCCAACGCCGACAACGCCAGTACCGGCTCGGTCATGCTCAACGGACGCAGGTGGCGGCGGATCGCGGCGAGCAGCGGCTCCCCGGCGGCCGACACACCGCCGCCGAGCACCACCATCTCCGGGTCGAGCAGCAGCAGCAACGCCGACAATCCCCGGGCGAGACGTTCCGCCACGGTGTCCACCGCCGCCGAGGCCACCGGATCACCCTGCCGGGCAGCGGCGAACACCGCCGCAGCGTCCAGTTCGGCCGGCCCGGAACCGCCGAGGGCCGCCACCGCCGGCGCACCGGAGCGCCCGGCGGCCTCGTCGAACGCCGCGATGATCGCGTTGGCACCGACCCGGCGCTCCAGCGGACCGAGACCGGACTCGTCGGAACCGATGTCCGGCTCGCCGAACATGCTGAGATAGCCGATCTCACCGGCCATCCCGCCGGCGCCCCGGTGCAGCCGGTCCCCGATGATCAACCCGGCGCCGATCCGTGCACCCCACTGGACGAACACCACGGTGTGCACGTCGACCGCGACACCACGCCACCGCTCGGCGATGACCGCGAGGTTCACGTCGTTCTCCACCAGCACCGGGCAGTCGAACGAGCGGCCCAGCGCGGCGGTCAGTCGGACCTGGTGCCAGCCGGGCAGGCTCGGTGCCATCCGTACCGCCCCGGTGCGCTCGTCCACCAGGCCGGGCGTACCGACCGCGACCGACCACACCTCGTCGCGCTGCACCCCGGCATCGTCCAGCAGCACCGATACCGTCTGCTCCACCGCGGCGAGCACCTGCGGGCCGGAATCGGCGAACCGGTCCTCCCGACGCCGCTTGGCCACCACCGCACCGGACAGGTCGGCCAGTACGGCGAGGATCTTGTGCGGTCCGATGTCGATGCCCAGTACGTACCCCGCGTGACTGCGGAACCGCACCAGTCGGGCCGGGCGGCCCAGCCGCGGGCGCCCGGAGTCGGTCTGCTCCCCGTACTCCGCCCAGCCCGAGGACACCAGCTGTGTCACCGCCTGCGCGACGGTCGGCCGGGACAGCCCGGTCAGGGAGCTGAGCTGGGTGAGCCGCGCCTCCGGTCGACCACGCAACGCGGCCAGCACCTTGGCACAGTTGATCTCGCGTAGCAGCGCAGGGCTGCCCCCCGGCTCCGCGGGATCCGGCTTCTTCGCCACCCGTCACCCCTCTCCCGATGTCTGCTCCGCATCCTAGGAGGTCACCGGGACGCGCCGCGCCGGCCGAACGGTCGTCCACATCGGACCTCGCCCGGCCGGCACGGCGCGCTCAGGCCGGGGAACCGTACACGCTGACCTCGGTCAGGTGGAAGGTGGCGTTCGCCGAGTTGCTGAGCCCGATCACCCGTACGTAGCGGGCCTGCGCCTCGGTGTCGACGGTGTCGCCGGCGTCGGTCGCCGGGCCGGTGCCGTACCGGCCACCGAGGGTGAACCAGTGCGTACCGTCCACGCTGCCGACCAGGCGGTAGGTGTAGTGACGGGTGCCGTCCACGTAGTTGCGGACGTTCACCTTGGACACCTCCGTCACGCCACCCAGGTCCACCTGCCACCAGGTGCTGTCCCCGGTCAGCGGCCCACCCCAGTACGGCGAGTTGCCCCGGCTGCCGTCGTTGGCGGCCTCGGCGGGATGACCCGGCTCCGAGTCCAGCGCGGTCACCGGCTGGTGCAGGCTGCGCAGGGTGTCCGCCGAGGTGTCCCGTTCGGTGTAGGCGGCCGTGTCGAAGCCGTGGAAGGTGGCCAGTCCGGCCTGCCCGTCCCCGCCGTTGACCGCGCTGAACACCAACCCGACATCCTCCTGGCTGCTCGCGCCGGGCACCGTGGCGCTACCGGCCCGGGTCCAGTTCTTCCCGTCGCTGGAGCACCATCCGGTGAACCGGTCTCCGATGCGACCCAACCGGACCTGGTCGCCGGGGCCGAACCCGTCCGCCCTGCGGTAGGTGTCCAAGAGCCCGTCGCCGTCGGAGTCCCAGCTGAACATGCAGCCGCTGCCCGGGGTGAGCGCCACGCTGACGTAGCCGCCGCTGCGCGGGGTGGACAGGTCACTGCTGGCGATCAGCCCGGCGCGGGCGTACGGGGACCCCGCATCGATGCGCGGCACCGTCGTGGTCACCGACCGACCGGTGTCCAGCGCACCGGGCCGGTAGATGGTGCCGTACTCGTTGCGGTCCTTCCACAGGTCCGAGCCGCCGCCGGCGATACCGAACTGCGTACCGTCCTGGGCGAACATCGCGTCGCTGTTGGTGAACGTCCGGTACGGCTCCGCCACGTCCCCGGTGACCAGCACGCTGGTGTCGGCGTCGGCCTGATCGGTCACCCGGCCGGAAGTCCAGCGTGCGGTGGCGTGCAGGTCGGCGACCGTACCGGGGTCGGCGCCGGCCGGGACGGTGAGTGTCCAGGTGGCGCTGAACGTACCGGCGGCGGCCACCTGCCGGGTGCTGGTCGGCGTAGTGGCCTTCACCTGGTAGCCGTCCGGCGCGGACAGCGCCAGTTCCACTGTTCCGGTGGCACGCAACAGGTTGCGGTTGTGGAAGATGGCGGTCAGTTCGGTGCTGCCACCCGGCTTCACTCCCTTGTGGACGGTACTCGGCGTCAGGTCGCCGGCCGGCACCTCGGCTACCTGTTCGGCCAGCGCGTAGGCGTCACCGTGCGCCCGGTCCGGGAGGCTGGTGTCGGCGTGCGCCCAGTCCGACGCGACCGCCGCCCAATCGATCGCGACCGGTTGCTGCCCGGTCCGCAGGGCGGTGCTGAGACTGTCGAAGTAGCGCTGCCACCGGTCGCCGTAGTAGTCACCGACCAGTCCGTTGAACTCCCGACGCGCGTAGTCCTGCAACGTGGTGCCGGTCGCCCACAAGGTCACCAGGGACCGTACGTCGTAGCGCAACGCCTCGGCCTCGGCGGGCGACGAAGCCTGCCGCTGTGCCTCGGCCTGCCAGGAACCGAACAGCAGATGGTCGTCGGTGCCCAGCAACCGGTCCATCAACCGCAGCCGGCTCATCCACTGACCGGTCAGGTGGCTGAACCGGGCCAGATCCTTCGCGTGGTAGGCATCGGCGATCTCCGGCAGCATGGTACGGCTGTGGTTGGCGAGCACCTGCCGGCCCACGTCCACCAGGTCGTAGCGGTACGCGGTGCTGTGCCGCAGACGCGGATCGACCGCAAGCAGGTCACCGAGCGCGGCGTCGAAGGTGCCGATGTCGTACGGCAGCGCACTGGAGGAGGTGGACAGGCTCGGCTGGTTGTCGTACAGCGCCGTCGGGTGCTTGGTGTCCACGTTCGCCGGCCAGTCGTACACCGTCGCGGCCAGGACCCGCCAGGCCGCCAGCGCGTGCGGATCGGCCGCACCGTAGCGGGCGGTGGCGTAGTCGTCGAACCAGCGGCCCATGTCCACCGGCCCGTCCTGCCAGGGCAGTTCGCTGAAGAACTGCACCGCGGCCGGGTTGTTGTCGATCGCCTCGGGCATCAGCGCGATCCCGTCCAGCGCGGTGCCCGCCTTCGCCCGCCAGGCGTGGAACTTCCGGTTCCACTCGGCCAGGCTGGCGCCCATGTTCTGGTGGCCGCCGAAGTTCCAGATCGTGCCGAACGCGTACGGCGTGCCGAAGAAGTCGGCGTCCCGGTCGGTGATCGACGGCGACTCGGAGATGCCGTCCAGTACCAGGACCTTGGACCGGTCCACGTTCTGCAGGGTGGCCGGTAGCGGGTTGTGCTGCCAACCGAGGATCGCCCAGATGGCGTCGGGGTGCGCGGCCTCCAGCGCGTCCTGTACGGCCTTCGACGCAGCCGGTACGTCCACGCTGCCGGCCTTGCCTCCCTCGTGCAGCAGATCCATCTTGTACATCGTGGAGTCGCCGAACAGCTGCGACTGCTCCTGGTAGAACGTGTTCGCCACCCGGGCGAAGTACGCGTTGGTCGGGTCCAGCCAGTCCGGCCGGGGCAGGCCGTCCCAGGTGCCCTGCGGGACGGTGTTGGCACCCGGGTTGCGGTCGGCGAACCCGGGCGGAACGGTGCCGTAGTAGCCGGGCAGTACCGGGGTCATGCCGAGCGAGCGCAGCTGGTCGGCGATCTGCCGACCCAGCGCGGCATGCTTGTCGATCAGTTGCTGGGTGACCGGGGATCCGGTGCAGCAGATGTTCTGCAGCAGCCACCAGGACTGGTGACCGGGTTGCGGGATCCAGTTGCGCATCTCCTGCGCGGAGTAGCCGTACTGCTGGAATGCCCGTTCGTACACCGCTTCCTGGCCTTCGTAGACCAGGACCTCGTTGATGCCGCGCAGGGCCAGTACGTCGATGCGGTGCTGCCAGTCGTGCCAGGAGAGGTACGGCCCGGCGTAGCCCTCGTTGGTGTCGTTGAGCGCGAAGCGGTGCGTCACCGACGAGGTGTGCTCGATCGCGGCGGCCGGTAGTGGCAGCCGGCCGGGGAGCTGTTCGCCCTCCAACGAGATGTCGGCGTGTGCCACATACTTGAGGTACCAACCGAACCCGGTCAGCAGCACCGCGGGCGTGGTGCCGGTGACGACCAGTCGACGGTGTTCGGTGGCGATCCGGAACCGGTCCTGGCCGCTGCCCTTCGGCTCGGCGCGCAGCGTGACCTGGTCGGCCCGGTCGCCGATCAGCCGGTGCAGCGCGGCGGTGGCCGGCCGGGTGTCGAAGGCTCCCACGTCGTGCTGGGGTGCGGCGGCGGGGAGTGCGTCCGCGGGCGCGGTGCTGCCGATCAGGAGTACGGCGGCCAGCGCGGCCACCGTGCCGGCGCGACGGCGCCACCGTTGCGGTCCCGGTACCCGCCTTCGTTCTGCCACCATTGCCGGCTCACCTTCGCTCTGGGACGGGGATGCATGCCCGGCCGGCGGTGCCGGCGGGTCGGGTGCCGCCCGGCTGAGTCAGTGGGGGATCCAGGCTGGTGCGGCGGGGATTGTCCGGCATCGGCCGGCACTACTTATGCAATGAGGTTTCGGAATGCCGTTCCCGATGAGAATGGCCTGCGACCCGTCGCACGTCAAGCCCCGTGCCGAGCCGACTGTCCGGTTCCCGTGACCCGGCCGACGCCGCCCGCCGACGCCGGCGGGCTGCCGGGACCGCGCCACCCCTGACCGTGTCGGCGTACGGTGTGGTGCGCGACGCAGCGGCGGGTGATCCACTCCGCTAGGTTCGGTTGATGCGGTTGGCGAGTATCCATATCTATCCGGTGAAGTCGACCCGCGGCAGCACCCTGGCCGAAGCGGTCGTCGAACCCTGGGGGCTGCGGCACGATCGGCGCTGGGTCGTACTGCGCCCCGACGGGCAGCGGCTCACCGCCCGGGAGAACTCCCGGCTGCTCACGGTCACCGCCACACCGGACACCGGCGACGGGCTCACCCTGACCGCGCCGTCCGCCGGCACCCTGGCGGTGCCCCGGCCACCCGGCACCGCCGCGACGGTCCCGACCACGCTGTCCCGTCTGGACAGCGTCATCTCGGCGGGACCGGCCGCGGACCACTGGCTGAGCGAGGTCGTCGACGAGCCCGTCCGCCTCGGCTGGCTGGACGACCCGCACCGGCGACCGGTGGACCCGGCGCACGGCGGCCGGCCCGGCGATCCGCTGAACCTGGCCGACGCCGGCCCGCTGCTGCTGACCAGTACCGCGTCGCTGCACCAGTTGCGCCGATGGATCGCCGAGACCCGCACCGAGCTGGGCGAGCCGGACACCGCGCCGCTGCCGATGACCCGGTTCCGGCCGAACGTGGTCGTCGACGGCGCGGACGAACCGTTCGTCGAGGACGGCTGGAAGCGGCTGACCATCGGCGAGGTCGGCTTCCGGGTCACCGAGGCGTGCGACCGGTGCGTGCTGACCATGATCGACCCGGACACCCGGGAACAGGGACCCGAACCGGTCCGTACGCTGTCCCGGCACCGGCGCTGGGACGGTCACGTCTGGTTCGGCGTCCGCCTCGTCCCCACCGGCACCGGCACGATCCGCGCCGGAGACCCGGTGACCGTGTCCTGACTGCTCGGCGGCGCCCGTTCCCCGACCGTGCCGGCTCGGCCGGCGCATTTCCCTGACCGTGCCGGCTCCGGCCGGCGCGGTCAGGCGCAGCGGTGGGCGGCGACGAAGGCGGCGAGCGTGTCGATGGACTCCATCGAATCCAGGGTCAGGTCCTCGGCGGCCACGTCGACGCCGTACTCCGCGCACACCCGGGCCAGTAACCGGGTTCCGGTCAGCGAGGTCAACCCGAGCGTGCCGCCGAACAGGCCGGTGTCACCGGGCAGTTCGGCCACCTTCACCGCGTCCAGCTCCAGCACCTCGGCCAACAGCACCCGGATACCGGCCGCCACCTCGTCCGCCATCAGTTCCCTTCCTCGACCACACGCAGCCACGGCACCTCGGGCAGATCATCGTCCACCGACCGGGCGAGCAGTACGGTGCCCTCGGCCGGATCACCGAATTCCGGTGCTGCGGCGGCGAAACCGACCCGCCTCAGCAGCATCCGCAGTTCCAGGTTCGCGGCCACCGGCCGTACGTCGACCAGCAGGTGCCGCGCACCGTCCGCACCGGCCCGGCGCAGGATCCAGCGCAGCACCGCGACCGGCACGTCCCGGCCCACGGCCCGGCAGGACACCATCAGCAACCGAGGCTGCCACACCGCACGCCCACCCGGATGCCGCTCGATCAGCGCCGTACTGATCAGCCCGTAGTCGCCGAACCGGTCGGTCAGCCGGGCCACCGGCACGAGCCAGTTCTCGTCGGCGATCAGTTCGCCGATGCGTTCCGCCGACCAGCGTTCGCCGGTGGTGTTGAACCGGTGGGTCCGTTCGGCCAGCTCCGCGACCCGCTCGACGTCACCGGGCCGGGCCGGGCCGATCGTCAGGGTCAGCCCGGTGGAGTGCAGGAACTCCTCCCGCGGCCCGGTGAAGTCACGCTCCGCGGCGCGGCGTACCGACTCCTGCCGGTAGCCGGCGACCCGGTGCCGGGCCTCCCCGGTGACCACTGCGGGGCGGAACTCCGGCGTATCGAGCCGCTGGTAGAGCTCGTCCGGCCGCAGGACCAGTACGTCGGGCAGCAGCGCGGCGACCTCTGCGCGTTCGTACGCGCTGTCGTCCACGAACGCCATCGAACTGGTGGCGATGCCCAGTTCGTCGGCGATCCTCGCGATCGCCTCGCTCTTGTCGCCCCAGCCCAGCTGCGGCGCGAGGATCCGGTCGGACAGATCGGGATGCTCGCGTACCGCGTCCGCCAGGCTCGGATCGGTGCGGCTGGCCACGCTGCTCGCGATGCCCCGCTCGGCCAGTACGGTCATCGCCCGCAACGCCTCCGGGTGCGGGGTGGGCAGTGCGCCGGTGGCCGACTCGATCGCGACGCCGGGCCAGACCGTGTCGTCCAGGTCCCACACCACGCACTTGACGGTGCCCATGGTGGTCAGTCCGTACCGGCCGGTGCGTCGGTGCCGGCCGGGCTCGCGGTACGGACCAGTTGCAGCGGCCGGAACCGTTGTCCGCCGCACTTCGGGCAGCCGGACTCCTTCAACGCGCCGATCATCGGGTACTGCCCGGTCCGGCCGACGGTGTAGCGGGTGGCGCACTGCATGCACTCGTACTCGCGGTCGGCGTTACGCCATTCGGCCGTGTACAGCGGCCCGGCGTGCGCTCCGTCGACGACCGGGGCGGTGGCACCGGTGGTGGACAGGTACTGCAGGTGGCTGGTCCCGCCGATGACGCCCGCGCCCAGGTATTCGTTGAAGTTGCGGTGCATCGCCTGCACGGTCAACCCCAGGTCGGTGACCGCCCGCTGCACCAGCAGGGTGTCGTCGGGACCCTTCGGGCCGAACGAGAACGCGATGCCCCGGCCCGGACCCGGACGCAGGCCCTCCACGGCGCGGGACAGGAACAGCCGGGCGCCCTCCGGGGTGTACGGCGGATCGGTCATGGCAACGTCGAAGCCGGCGCGCAGGGAGGCCGGCAACGGCTGACGCAGGTCGTGTTCGACCAGTTCGGCGCGGGTGTCCTCGGCGACCAGGCCGTCGGCGATGAAGTCGAGCAGGCTGGCCGAGACGTCGACCACACCGAGTCGCGCGACCAGCCGGTGTCCCAGCGCGGCACCGGTCGCGGCGATGGTCAGTGACATCAGGTCGTCGTCGCCGACCACCAGCAGCGACCGGGTCGGCAGCAGCGCGTACCGCATCATCAGCAGCACCCGGCGGACCTTGGTCTCCGCGGTGGCGAACGACTGGTCCAGGCTGAGGTCGACGTCGGGGGCGCGGTCCAGGTAGTCGGCGAGCCGGCGTACCACCGGGGTCAGCTTGCCGGGGATGACCACACCATGGCCGTCGCAGTCCGGGCAGACGGCATTCTGCTTCAGGTCGGGACCGTACTCGTCGAGCAGCGTACGGCCCCGCGGTGTCAGTCGACTGGGCTTGTCGCTGGTCACCACACCCAGCGCGCGCAGCTCGTTGTTGACCGCCGCGACCACCGGCACCGGGAGCCCGGTCTGCCGGCTGACCGCCTTGGTGGACAGTACGGCGAGGTCGCGCAACGCACGTAGCACGCTGACCACCCCGGCCTCACCCTCCTGCAGGCCGACCGCGTCGGCGACCGTCGAGGCGAGGGTGAGCAGTTCGCCGTCGGATCCGTTGATGGTGGTCCTCCCCTACTGCACGTCGCGGATGACCCGCACCACGTTGGCGCGGTCCGGCGACAGGGCGGACTTCAGCTCGTCGAGCATCTGCTCGCCGTTGAGCCGGCCGCAGGTGAGCAGGTCGAAGTTGGCCATGCCGTACTCCGGCCAGGTGTGCACGCTGAGATGCGACTGGGAGAGCAGCAGCACGGCGGTGACCGCGCCGTTCGGAAAGACCGTCGAGGTTTCCCCGAGTACCTGCGCGCCACCGGCACGGGCGGCGGCGCGGAGATGGCCGAGCAGTGCCTGCTCGTCGGTCAGGATGTCCGTGCCGGACAACCAGACATCCATCGCGTAGGAGCACATCTCGCCGATAAAAGGGGAATCCACGTCAGCTACCACTCACCGAGAAAATTATGAACCTGCCAATCATACCGGAGCCCGCCGCACAGCTCCGCAGCTCGCCTGCCAGACCATTGATGCTTTCACCGGAAGGTATTTCTCAACCATTTTCCGGACGTTCAGGAATCGGTGTCCAGACGCCTTTTCATCGTCAGGGCGGTCGGTGCAAAACCGTATTTCCGGTAGAGCACGCGCATGGCGTCGTTACCGACGTGCACCTTGCCCACGATCTCGGTCAGCTGCTCTGACCTGGCGTATTCCAGCGCCCGCTCCAGCAGGACCTCACCGACCCGGTCGCTACCGGGCCCCTCGGACACCGCCAACGAGCGGAAGTTCGCATACCGTTGGCCGGTCAGGAAATTGGTGTTCACCGCCAGCCAGAGCCAGCCGACGACCGCGTCACCGGACGTACCGCCGTACGTCCCGCCGTCGCCGGCAGCACCATTACGTCCCGCCGTTGCCACCAGCATTCCCGCGCGGTCCCGATCGAGGGCCTTGGCCAACTTCTTGCGGTGTACCGCCGGATCAGCGACCGCGTCGTCGCCGAAGGAGATCTCGGCGATGGTCACCTCGTACGCGGCCAACGCATCGAGGTCCGACTCCTCGGCGTGCCGAACGGCAATGTCCATGATTCCCATCAACTGTGATTGACACGGCACACGCTCTACCGCCAGACGCACCGCTCAGGACGAGACGCGACGCGAATGCCCCGAGTCACTCCGCGACGACGCGGAGTCCTCATCCGACTCGGACTCGTCGTAGTCGGCCTCCGCCTCGTGCTGAGACGAACCGCCGCCCAACTCGCGCTGCAACTCATTGAAGTCGGTGGCCAGGGAGTGGTACTTGATTTCCCGTGCCGCCTTTGCCTGCTTCGCCCGCTCTTTACCTCGGCGCCCCATGATCACTCTCCTTATGGCCAAGCGCCATCAACGCCATCATAGACAACACTGCGTGCGGTCGTCCGGACGGCGACACCACGCCGACAGTGGTACATATCGCGTCGGCGCGAACCCGCTGCACCCGCAGACCGCCGGTAGCCACCCGCAGTCGACGCGCTTCAGAACGTCAACCACAACGTGGCCCGGAGGTCCAGCCTACGAGTTCCGCCCGCCTGCGATCCAGTGCAGGTTCGTCACTCGTCGACCTGCCGGCCCGCGCCGCTCCCGACCTACCCGTACCACCGGCCCGCCATGCCTGCGCACACGTACCTGCACGCTCCGACAGAACGTGACAAACGCCGCGCCACCCTCATGCCCGCCGCAGGCGGACCGTCCACCGCACCTGCGGACCGATCGGACCGATCGGACCGAGGGCATCGTCACCCGTCGACGTGCGCCAGGATGCGTCGTACGTCCCAGACGTGATGCGCTCCGTCGTGCGCATTGTTGCGCGCGACGTCCTCGGCGGTCTGCGGGCCACGTGTGGCGTGCTGCAGGACCACCCCACCGTCGATCGCACCGGACACCGACTCCAACCAGGCGGCAACGGCGTCCCGTAGCGACCACAGGGCGGCCGACGGTGCGATCCGCTCGTAGTTCCGGGCACGGGCCAGCAGGTCCTGGTCGTAGCCCGGTACCTGCACCGCACCGGCGAGGCGGGCGCCGGCCAACCTCTCGGCCCAGATACGCAGATTGTCGGTCACGTGGCTGACGTACCCGGTGGGCGTCCAGTCGAGTTCCGGGTGGCGCTCATCGCCCCGACGGTCCACCAGCAACGCGGCGAACTGCTCGGGGAGCGTCTCCACCAGTGAGATCGCCGCACCCGGGGACAGCGACCAGTCGTAGCCGCAGTCCCGACACGGATCGCCGTACAGGCTCGACCCCCACTGCTCCATGGTTGTCAGCGTACCGACACCCCGGACCAGGTGATCTTGTCCGACCCCACCCCTCCTCCGCACCGACCAACGCTACGGCGACCGGACCGGCACCGACGACCATCCGTCGACCACGCGGACACGTTGCGGACAAACCGTATGATCTGTTGCATGGAGTCGCCCGCACGGGGGCCGGGATGATCCGACCGACGAGAATGTCGTGCCGCCTGCCCGCTCACCCGGACATCGGCCCGGGCACCGACCGGGTACCGCCGCAACACCGTGCGCTGCACGTTTCCCGTATTTGCGTAACATGACAAATACTGGACCGTGCCACGAGCGGCACGCGTTACGATGCCATTCACGATTCCCGTCTTGTTCAAACCGGTCATGCGCCGTACGCTCCCAATTCCATCGGGCAGACCGCGCGACTTCACGCTGTTTCCGAATGACCAGGGGAAAGCTTCCATGCTGAACGATCAGGACTCGGCCCGACTCCGACGTCTCATCGACGACGTCCAGGCCTTCACCATGGAGAGCACGTTCACGGAAGTGTCGCAGCAGTTCGCCGACCGGTGGGACGCCGACGAGGTGCAGCGGATCCTGGTCTTCGACCACGCCGCCATACTCGTCTTCCCGGACGGTGACGACGATGTCGCCGAGCTCCTGCGGCAGGCCGGATTCGAGGTTTCGCCACCCGTTCCGAGTGTCGTTGTTCGACAACGACTCGCAGATCGTTACAGGGTTCCGGATAACATTCTCGACGTCAGCATCATCCGCGGGTCCATGCAGCACGCGTCCGGCGGAATACGTGGCGTGGAGGTCTTCGCCCTCCCCCGGACCAGCGCCGAGAAGGCCTCGGACCAGCTCATCGAAACCGATCGACGCGGCACGCAGGAGTGTGTGCGCCAGCACTTGCTAAACTGGCATTTGGCAGCTTCCATCAATTCGGCGTCCCTGTCCGGCGATCCGCCCCCTCCCTAAAATCGTAGGCGATCTGGCCGATTCCCCGCCGTTCGCGACGCGCTGCAATGGTTCGTCCGCGAGAAGCAGTGGATCAACGAGCAGCATCTGCAGCTTTGCCGCGTTCCGGCGCCCACATTTTTCGAACAGAAGCGCGCCGAATGGATGCTGGGGCAGTTCCGCGCGCTGGGCTGCGATGGCGCGCATCGACCGCGCCGGCAACGTCATCGCGCATCCGGTGGAGAACCGCGAAGGCCCCTACATCGCGCTCACCGCGCACCTCGACACCGTGCTCGCGCCGCGCAATGACGAGGAAGTTTCCGTCGAGCCCGATGGCCGCTTGCACGGTCCCGGCGTTTCCGATAACGGCGCCGGATTGGCCGCGCTGCTGGCCATCGCGCGCGCCATTGCGATCCCTCGCCGGATCTCGCAGGACTATTCCGCCGCCTGGTTTTCATCGCCAACGTCGGCGAAGAAGGCGAAGGCAACCTGAGCGGCATGCGCTATCTGTGCCGCCAGTCCAGCACCGGCGGCCGCATCCAATCGTTCCTGATTCTCGATGGACCGAACACCGATCACATCACCGCCCAGGCGCTGGCCAGCCGGCGCTTCGACGTCAGCTATCAACGGTCCCGGCGGGCATAGCTGGAGCGATTACGGCATCGCGAATCCAGTGCACGCGCTGGCGCGCGCCATCGCGCTCTTCACCGAACAGCGCCTGCCGGGCAACGGCAGCCCGCGTTCGTCCTACAACTTCGGAATCATCGAAGGCGGCTCCAGCATCAACTCCATTCCGCACGCAAGCGCGCGCCAAGGTGGATATCCGCTCGGAAAGCGCCGCGAAGCTGGAGGAAATCGCCGCGCTGCTGACCAGCTGCGTGGAGCGAGCGCTGGAAGTCGAAAACGAGCGCGCCACCGGCGGCAAGGTGAACGCGAAGATCAAGGAGATCGGATCGCGGCCCGGCGGACGACTGGCCGACGACGCCCACATCCTGCAATCCGTGCGCGCCGTGGATGCGCACCTGGGAATCCGCTCGCATCTGGATTGCGCCTCCACCGACGCCAACATTCCGCTCTCGCATGGGACTGCCCGCGATCTCCATCGGCGCCGGCGGCCAGGGCGGCGGCGCGCACACACCGCGGGAATGGTTTCATCCGGATGGCCGTGAATTCGGACTGAAGCGAATCCTGCTCACCCTGCTTCTGCTGCGCGATCTTGCGCCCGGCGCCCGAACTCGTCCGCATGCCCGGGAACGGCTCCCGGAATGGAGGATGACGGGCGACAAGCCGTCGGGCTGGCTGGTCGACCTCAGTCTCATCGGCGTGGCGCTCATCTGGGGCGCGACGTTCATCCTGGTCAAGCAGGCGCTGAGCGACGTCTCGACACTCCTGTTTCTGGCCATCCGTTTCGCGGCTGCGACCGCGGCCCTGGTCCTGATTTCCGCAAGGAATTTCGACAGCCCGAACTCGCGCGCGCCGCTCCGCGGAGGCCTGATGGCGGGTTGTGCCTCTTCGCCGGCTACGTGCTGCAAACCACCGGCCTCAAATTCACGTCGGCATCGAAGACCGGATTCATCACCGGCCTCTACATCCCGCTGGTGCCGATCTTCAGCAGCCTGATCTACCGGAAAATTCCGCGACGGCCGAACTGCTGGGAGTGGCGGCGGGTTTCGGGATGGCGCTGATGACGATCCAGAAAATCCTCGATATCGGCCTCGGGCGACCTGCTGGTGGCCGGCTGCGCGGTAGTGTACGCGTTCCACATTCTGGTGCTGGGACGTTTCGCCGGATCCGCCAACCGGGGTCCTGGCCGTGGCCCAGATCGCCACCGCGGCACTGCTCGCCGCGGGCACCTTCTGGTGGGCCGAGCCGGTGCACGTGGAATGGACCGCCCGTCTTTGGATCGCGCTGCTGTCACCAGCCTGCTCGCGACGGCGCTGGCTTTCGGCGTCCAAACCTGGGCGCAGCGCTACGAGCCCGACGCGCACCGCCCTGATCTTCTCCATGGAGCCGGTCTTTGCCTGGGTGACATCCTATGTGGTTGCTGGCGAATGCTTTCCCGGCGCGGCGATGGCGGGCGCGGCCTGATTCTGGCCGGCATCCTGATGGTGGAGTTGAAACCGCGGCCGCGCTGGCCGACCGGCGAACTAGAAACGTGTAACGGATTCGAGTATAGTAGTAGATAGCTGGTTTCGCGGCCGTTAAGAAAGGCGAAAACAAGATCATGCGGTGGTTCAAGCAATGCGGCAGCAGAACTGCTGTCTTTGAGTCTCCTGCTCGTCACGCTTTCGATCGGGATCGTGATCGGAACGCTGGTGAACACGGGGGTGAACGCGGCCCGGGGCAGGCGGCTGCGCCCGACGCGACGCCGCTGGTGGTTCCCGCGGTTAAATCGGCAACGATTCACCAAGCTCGCCAAGAAGCTGGAGCCCCGGTGGTGTACATCACCGCCGACTACACGCCTAAAGTGGCGCGAGAATCCGCACAAGCGCGACGAAGCAAGGGGACAGCCGGGGACGGCGACGACGACGGCCTGGATCTGTTCCGGCGCTTCTTCCGCAACGGCCCGGGGGCGGCGAGCGACTCTCCTTCTCCGCGCGCCTTCAAGCAGGAGCAATCCGGCACCGGTTTCATCGTGGACAAGAACGGCTACATCATCACCAACCATCACGTGGTCGCGAAAGTCGATCATATCCGGGTGAAGCTGCACACGACGACACCGAATATAGCGCCCGCGTGGTCGGCACGGATCCGGAGACGGATCTGGCGGTGATCAAGATCGATCCGCAAGCAGCCGCTGATGCCGGTCAGCATCGGCAATTCGGACGGGGTGCAGGTGGGCGATTGGGCGGTCGCGATCGGCTCGCCGTTCGGCCTGGAAGCTTCCGTCACGGCGGGCATCGTCAGCGCGACTGGGCCGCGACATCGGCGGCGCCTGCAATTCCAGCGCTTCATCCAGACCGACGCGGCCATCAATCCGGGCAATAGCGGCGGCCCGCTGCTGAACATCAACGGCGAAGTGATCGGCGTCAACACCATGATCGCCACCCAGAGCGGCGGCTATCAGGGCATCGGCTTCGCGCTGCCCATCAACATGGTGGCGCGCGTGTATAACGACATCATCCGCACCGGCAAGGTGACGCGCGGCTCCATCGGCATGAGCTGGTCAGAAAACCGACAAGCCGGAGCTGTTCAAAGCGCTGGGCACCAACCAGGGCGTTCTGGTGGGCGCGGTTCAAAAGGGCGGTCCGGCCGAGAAGGCCGGGCATGAAGCCCGACGACATCATCATCGCCATGAACGGCAAGCCGGTGAAGGACGGCGACGACCTGGTGTCCCGCGTCGCCGACACTGCCGGTCGGCACGCCAAGTGACGTTGACCGTGGATCGCGACGGCAAGCAGACGACTTCAAGCTCACCATCCTGGATCGCGCCGAGGTCTTTAAGGACCGTCCCCGGTTCGCCGCGCTGCAAGACAGCAGCCCGAGGAGCCAGCCAAGCCCGAGGAGTCGCAATATAAATTCGGCGTCAAGCTGCACGCCCTCACCGATGCCGAGCGCGTCGGCATGGGCATCGAGGACAAGGGCGGCCTGGTGGTTCGTAGCGTGGATGAAGGGTCGTTCGCCGAGGACATCGGCCTGTTCGAGAACGACGTGATTTTATCCATCAACCGCCAGCCGGTCTCGACGGTGGAGGATGTGATCCGGATCCAGTCGACGCTGAAAGCCGGCGACGCCGTGGCATTTCGCGTAATGCGTCAGAACCCGGGCGGGCGCGGCGGCCAGAAGTACGCTACGTTCTTCGTAACCGGAACGCTGCCGCAGCGCTGACCGCGCTTATTTCCAGTTCAGCAGCCGGGCCGTGAGCTTCCGCACGCGGATGCGCGTCTTGCGGTTATGGTTGATCCAGAGCGTGCTGAAGAGCAAGAATGCCAGCAACGCCAACATGCCAGCCACCGCGCCGAAATCTGCGGCGAGAGATTCCATAGTCCAGGTTTCGGCCGGTACGCGCCCCTTCTTGAGAGGCGTAGCGCGTAACTGGCCCGGCAATATTGCTTAGGGCGTCCGGAATTGACCCTCGTAAATCGCCCTAGTGCGCCGGGTCAGGCTCGGGCGAGAGGCGGAACCTGGCTAGGGGATTTGACGTATGATTTGCGGAGGTTCAAATGCGTTCCGTCTTTTTGCTCCTCACTATTCTTATCGGTATGGCCGCTGCAGCAACCGCTCAGCCGGGCATCTTATTGAGTCACAATTTTGAAACCGACGCGGGCGGGTGGTCCGCGATGGGACCCCAAGCGGCGGTGCGGGTGGAACGAAGCGGCGGCCCGAACGGAAGCGCTGGGGCGCTGGCCCTCACCTACCAGCCCGGTCTGGGACGCATCGCCGGCGCGGTGCTGCCCGTCTTCGGCCAGTTCGAGAAATGCAGCGCATCCGGTTTTCGGTCCGCAGCGACCACGACACCGCGGTCGCGCTCCTGCTCAGCGAGAAGAAGCCGGGCGGCGGCGACTACACCGCCTGGTTTTGGGCGCCCGCCAACGTCTGGCAACCGGTGGAATTGACTCCCGCGGACTTCAGCGCCAATTCCGGACGGAACGACCCGGTGATGCGGCCGGTAAGCTGGACCCCGACGAGGTGCAGGGCATCGGCCTGTTCGATCTGGCCTGCGTGTTTTCCTCGATTTCCGCCCGTCCGGATTTACCCATTGCGGTGTCGAAAGCGGAAGGAACTCATACGTTGCTGCTGGCCGGGTTCCAGGTGCTCAGCAATGTGGGAGCCGAGCAAAGCGGGGGACCACAATCGATCGACGCGTTCAATCGGGGACTCCTGGAATGGATCACGCTCGGCGGCATGCAGCTTCAGTTGAGCGCCAAGGGCAATCCGCTGGCGACGCCGGCGCTCAAGGCCCTACGAGCAGACCGATAGCCGATACCCGCTGCATACGGCGGCTGTCGAATCTCGATCTGTCCAAAGCCGGGCGGCTTCATTCGCATTGCTTCCGAACATGACGCGGTGCTGGTAATTTCGTCGAGCTGAACGAGCCGCACCAGAGCGACGGCCCGCGCTACAATCTGACCATTTTTCCGCCACCGGATCAAAAGCCGTTTCACGTCAACCTGCGCCTGGCAGACTTCGAGCATAGACGCCAATTCGCCGGCGCCGGGTCCGGCCCATGTGGATCCATCGCGCCTGAAATCGCTCGCCATTACCGACGTCATAGCAGCCAGCGGCGGCGAGAGCGGGCCGAATACGATCTGGATTTCGCGAAGGTCCAAGCGCTGCCGCAGTAAAATCGAGCGCTCTGGTGCGCTGGGGTATCCCTCTCTGTTACAATTGGTTACAAGTTAGCGGGTAGCGTGAACCCGTCGGGCCTGCAGCCATGGACCTCGATCAACTGCGTACGTTTACTCGAGATTGTCCGCTTAAAGAGTTTCTCAAAAGCGGCGCAGACATGTTTCCGTACGCAGCCGGCCATCAGCGCCCAGGTCCAGCGACTCGAGCAGGAACTCGGCACCGCGCTCTTCGAGCGTCTGGGAACGAAAATCTCGCTCACCACCGCAGGAAAGATCTTCGCCGAATACGCCGAGCAGATTCTCGACCTGCGGCATGCGCACCACCAGGACTCCATCAACGAGCTGGAACGCGTTCCGCGCGGCGAGCTGGTGATCGCCGCCAACGAAGCCACTTGCATTTATGTACTGCCGCGAGTCTTTTCCGGTACATGAAGAACTACCCCAACGTGCAGCTATCGGTGGAGCGATCCTATGGAGCGCGCGTGGTGGAAGCCGTGATGGACGACCTGGCCGACTTCGGCATCACGCAGCTTCGATCCTGGAGCAAAAAGTCCAGGTGGTGGAGATTCACTCCGACGAGATCATGCTGCTGCTGCCGGCCGAACTCCGTCTGGCGGCGAACCTGAAGATCACCGCGCGCGATCTGATCGGCCTTCGCTGCTCTCCCGAGTCCGGAACCACGCGGGCGCGTCTGGATGTGTGGTTCGAGCCGGTAGAGAGCGAAATCCAGATCTCGATGGAGCTGGACTCCACGGAGATGATCAAGCGCTTCGTGCTGGCGGGATTGGGGATCTCTTTCCTGGCGGCTTCCAATTGCCGCGAAGAATAACCAATCGCAAGCTGGCGGCGGTTTCGCTAGGCCCCGAGCCGATGTCCGCAAAGTGGCTCTCATCTATCGTAAAGACAAGCACTTTCAAAAGCCGCGCTCGGGTCCATCCAGGCTATATTGGAACATGCAGGGAGTGGGGTCCCGCAGTTAGATAACGAAAGTTCCGGCGGCGGTCTCCACCTGAACCGGGAGTCGCCGACCGGTTGATCCGGCAACGCCGGGTCAGCAGCCACACCGTCGCGGCCTACCGGGACACCTTCAAGCTGCTGCTGGGCTTCGCCGAACGCCGTACCGGAGCCACGCCGACCCGGCTCGACATCGCCGATCTGGATGCGCCACTGATCGGGGAGTTCCTTGACCACCTCCAGCGGGACCGGGGCAACAGCGTGGGCACCCGCAACGCCCGACTGGCCGCCGTGCACTCGCTGTTCCGCTACGCGGCCACAGTGCATCCCGAACACGCCGCGACGATCCAACGCGTGCTGGCGATCCCACCCAAACGCGGCGACCAGCCGGTGATCACCTACCTCACCGACACCGAAGCCGAGGCGCTGCTGGCCGCGCCCGATCAGCGCACCTGGACCGGCCGACGCGACCACGCCCTGCTGGCACTGGCCATCCAGACCGGACTGCGGGTCGGCGAGTTGACCGCACTCACCCGCACCGACGTGCACCTGGGCCGAGCAGCCCACGTCGGCTGCCGCGGTAAGGGCCGCAAGCATCGCATCACCCCGCTCACCGGCGAAGTCCAAAGAACCCTGCAAGCCTGGCTCGCCGAGAACCCGGGCCAACCGGCCGACCCGCTGTTCTTGAGCCGCCGCGGCGGCCCGCTGAGCTCCGACGCAGTCACACAACGCCTCGCCACCCACACCGCGACAGCCGCGCGTTACTGCCCAACCCTCGCCGGAAAAACGGTCACACCGCACGTTCTACGGCACACCGCGGCGATGCGTCTCCTGCACGCCGGGGTCGACACCACCGTGATAGCGCTGTGGTTGGGACACGAAAAGGTTTCCACCACACAGATTTACGTGCACGCCGACCTCGCGCTCAAAGAACAGGCCCTCGCCCGAACCACCCCGCTCAACACCCAAGCAGGCCGCTACCAGCCACCGGATCGGCTCCTCGCCTTCCTCGAAGCGCTCTGATTATGCCGATACCAACACCCCGAGCACCGCCCGGACCAGCGCAATCACCGCCATATCGGCATAACAGCCACCTCGGCATAAGACGCGTTATGTCGATATCGACATAACGCGTCCACCGTTACCAGCAGCCCCATCCGGCGCAGCGACCGGAGAAGCTTTCGTACGCAGGGGATCTCGTTGCTCTTCTCGGCCACTGCGAGCTGCCCGAGGACGAGCCGGGCGCGGTGGGCGAACACCGACACCAGATGCGCGGCCGCGGCTCCGGCGCGGCGTGCACCGCGTAGGCTCTTGCCGTCCAATGCGACCGCCAACGGCTCACCGGCCGCAGCGGCCTGCTCGGCCGCGAGCGCCATGAAATACGCCCCCAACCGCCGGTCCAGATCTGCCGCGTCCAGACACGACAACACCGACCTGAACGTCTTCTCGCTCGGCCGGCGAAACCGCACCCCGAGCCCGGCAAGCACCTCCTCGGGGGCGGTGCGCGCCCAGGTCGCGAACCCGGCGTAGCCGCGCATGCCCGCCGCGGTCGCCAGGATCGCGATCGCCAGCAGCGCCGCCAACGAGTACCGCCGCCCGCGCGTGCACCGCGGGTCGGGCACCGAGCCCAGCACATCGAGGAACTCCGACCGCAGCAACGGCGCGCGGTCCCCAGCTCGCCAGCGATCCAACGCCTCCGAAACCGGCGATACGGGTGATACTGAAGCGGTAGGCACGGGCGTCTCCCCGGTGAACGACGAAGTGTGGAAACTCCATCGTCACCGAGACATCCGTGCCTACCCAACACCGAAACGGCGTGTCACCAGAACCATCACCACAGCTCACAGCATCGCTAGTCAACAACGCCGGAGCGTGTGCCATGAACGGCGAACGGAGGTTTCTTGATTATGTAGGCGGACCTTTGTGAGCTGGTGCTGTGTGAGAGATGAAGGTTGGCCCTTGGCATCGTCCTTCGGGGAAGATGCCGAACCGCCACATGCTGCGTTGGCTGAAGACCTGTCGTGGTGAGCGATGTGGAAAAGGCGCACAGGATGCGTCAGGTGGGGACCAGGAAGATGAGTGAACCCGAACCGCTGTCGACGTGTCGTTACGTTTGAAGGGGCATCAAAACCGTGGCCATGTTCCGGGCTGTGGGAGCTGGGCTCGGCGGGCGTCCCGATTACTGGCCGAGCGGTGTCCGGCATTGAGGCGGCATGAGCCTGGTCTGCGGCTCTCGCATGGAACTTGGGAAGGCGCACCGGGCGTGATCGGTGCGCCGGCGGACCCGCCCGTCGTGGTGAAGCTCCTGTAATGGGAGTCGAGCGAAGGGGCTGGGCAGCTGTGGCTGTTTCGTCTGGTCAACCCGCGCCGAGTGCGTGGGGAGGAGCTATATGAGAGAGCTGAAGTCGATGGGGAAATCGCCGGGCCCGTGCGGCGTGGGAGCGGCTGCAACAGCGCTACCCACGCGGCTTCGCGCACTGGGCCTGGGTGCAAAATCCCCTGATGATCAAGATGGTGGGAGCCCGGTGACGGGAGACTGTCACGCCGGGTTCTGCGGGGAGCCCGAGGGGGCGAC